>CAWCPC010000001.1:0-499728 GCA_963797365.1 uncultured Alphaproteobacteria bacterium
GCCTTCCGGGCGGACAGACGACGCGGGCCGAGGCGCCGAGCTTCCACGAGGCCAGCTTTCAGAGCGTCAAGCTCCGCCTGGGGAGTGGGGATGTTGTTCATGTTGTGGTGTGTTCTTTCAAAGAGGGAGAGATGATGGGGAGATGCGGGAGACGGGTACTCCAGACAACAGCCCCGCAGTGGCGGCGACGCGGTCGACCAGGACCGGGGACGCGTCATCGATTGGGCGGGGCTGTGCCTTCGTTTCACCACCGTGGAGCTTCCCAGCGCGTCGGGGTGCACCGCAGAGGCATGATGGTGGGGCCTTGCGTGAACGGCGGGGGGGGGGGGACGGCGGAATGGCTTGGAGGTGGTGCTAGGATGCCAACCCAAATGGCCGTCCTCTGGGTGCTGCTAAGGTGCGGGTCAATTACCCTATGTTAACCGTAGCCGCTCGCTGGTGCCGGACTTGCTGAGGATGCAAGGTAATGCCGTCTCTGGGTGGTGCTAGGATGGGTGTTGAACCTAGGCGGGCAGAACCAACAGGCGGACAGAGCCAACTCGCCCCGCACCCGGCGTACCCGAGGCAGGACCGCTGAGGATTGGCAGGGCGACTTGCTGTGACTTGTTCTTGGCCCTCGGACAATGCCGCGAGCCCCTTCGCGCCAACCCTCTGTGCGAGTCCGAAGTTACTCCCCAGAGGCATGTGCTTTCCGAGTCACAGGATTTAAAACCATACCTGCCTCCACCCGGAGGAGGAGGCGGCGGGCCTTACTGACGCGATGAGACACAGGATCAAGCCAATGGTGAGACACAGGATCAAGCGGCGCCGGCGCCCCGTGGAGGGGCTTCGCTGGAGGAGGCCCACCGGGCCGCCTAGGAGCACGAAGGTCGACTTTTGCCTCTACCGTACACCAGCAAACGGCATCCCGCCGTAGCGGATGGTGATCATGGGTAGCCCCTGGGTTTACAGTTCTGGATTAGGCGAGGGGACCACTTAACTACCGGCGGCCCTTCGGAGGGGCCGGAGTGAGGGCTCTAAATCGCTGCCAGTGTGTACGCCATCGTACAGACGCCTAGCCACAAGGCGACCGCAAGCGTTCTCCTATGAGGGCGCTCCGGCCCCCCAACTTGCGCCCTCGGCGGGCCGCTGCTTCCTTCTGGTTGACGCTGCTGGTTCAGTGGTCCGCCGATTTTGCGCGCGGGCTACTCTTGCGACACATGCTCTCCCGACACGACCCGATGCACCGTGCCCACCCCTACGCCCAGCTTGGTGGCGATGGCCCGCACTGACAGGCCTGCTGCCCTTGCCTTCTCGATACCCCTGATCACCTTCGATGCCGTGCGAGGTGCACCTAGGCGAACACCCTTGGCCCGTGCCGCTGCCAGCCCAGCCTTCACCCTGTCCCGTATCATCGTCCGCTCAAACTCTGCGAACACGCCCAGCATCTGGAACAGCGCCTTGCCTGCTGGCGTGGTGGTATCGATGGCCTGCTGGTGCAGGTAGAGGTTGACGCCAGCCCCGTGTACCTCGCCTAGGAAGCCTACGAGGTCCTGTAGGCTCCTCCAAGGCGATCCACGGACCACGCTGCGATCACATCGAAGCGCCGGCGGGTGGCATCTTGGCATAGCCGGTTGAGGCGGCCGCCCCTCGCGGCCCTTGGCACCGGATAACCCCCGCGTCCTCGTAGACCTCGGAGACTATCCAGCCACGATGCTTGCACGCCTGGACTAGCTCGCGCCGCTGCAGGGCCGTGGATTGCCCATCGGTGGACACACGGAGATAGAGGGCGACACGGCGGTTGGCTTTGCGCGGGCATCGAGGCTGCTCCTTGTGAGGTCGCCAGCACCATGCGCCTATCTCGTTCCAATGACAACTGATTGTGGAACAGATAAAGGCGGGGTGTGGGAGTGGCGGTATTGCTGGTGTTCGCTGTTGCCTCGGTGGTGGGGTTTTTGGAACAGCCCCTTCGATGGGGCTCGCTGTTGGTCCTCACAGGATATTTTCTGGGGAACTACGACACCCACCGAACGGTCATCCAAGCAGTCCGCACTCGTCCGCGCCATGGGCAGAATTAATCGACAAGGGTGGAGAGGTTCGTACAGCGCGACTCAGGCTTGGGCTATAGGGTCGCCTCGCTTCAACAACGAGAGCAACGAGGAGACAATACATGGTCATCACGACAATGAGGCTAGGAGGCTCGATATCGTTCTGGAAAAGCGTCCCACCATCCGCGTACCTACCTCCTTCGTGGAGTGGGTACGCCGTGGTAACGATTTAGAAATCGTGATCGGCGGCTACGAGCTTATCATCTCCTTCGGACCGTATGTCCCTACAGGACCAGAGGCAGCGGCCGGTGGCCTAGGAAGGCCACGAGACAGCCGCGCCTAGCGGCGCTGGAGAACCAAAGGGCCCCGGTGGGCAACTGCCGGGGCCCTTCGCTATGCACTGGCGACCAACGGTGAGCGGCGGCGGCCAGGGAGGCAAGACGATGCCGGGACGAGAAGGCACGCGCGGTGATACGTGGGCTGGCCGAGGGGCACCGGGGGGTAGTCCGCAGGCGGCCACATTCGGGACCCCAAACGAAGTGCGGCACCAAAAGGTCGAAGGTTTTCTCAGCGGTTCCCCTTCGTTGCACCGCTGTCCAACCATCGCGCCACCTCAGCGCCGCAAGGCGCGGCTGGGTGACCTAGAGGCGCACGACTGTAGGACCATGGTGGAACGAGCGGACCGGCCGGCGCAAAGTAAGTAACTGGTAAGCAAACCAGTACGAAAACGTACCAATGCGGGCTGCGTTCTTGATCTCGCCAATGGCCAGATCCAAACTATCGGCGGAAGCCCGGTGGGGGGTCGCCATGGCACGTGGACTGCTTGCACCGCTCAGTCCGAACGAGCAACTTACGCTGCGCCGCGTGGCGCTTGGCATCGCGCTGGCCAAGGACCTCCCGGCACGCGATGTGCTGCGGCTGCTCAACCTCTCATTGATCGAAGATCGCGGCGACCACTTCGGCCTGACCGCGCTTGGCTGGGAACGCTACGAGTGCTTGCACGAGACGAACGGCGGTGGCGGGCGGGGACATGCTGAAGTAGAGGACCACAAAGCACGTTGACGTGCTTCCTACAACGCGCGAACGCATCTGCTGCGATCACTTCGGTCCCTTGAGCGCCCCTGGATAGGTGAGCTTCGCCACGGCTTCGGGTAGCAACTTCCGCCGCGCTTCTGCCGTGCCGTATCGTGCCCCGGTGATCGACGCGAGCTTGTGTCCAACCAAGTCAGCCACGAGGTCCTCCGGTACACCTTGGGCTCGGACCTGTTGGACGAACATGTGGCGAAGGCTGTGGAACGTCTTCTCAGGACCGAAGCCAAGCCGCTGCTTCATGGCCGTGAACTTCTTCCCGATGAGGTCGCCTCTGCGTCCAAAGCGGTCCGCCTCAAGGTCAGCGAACAGGAAGCCGGAGGTCCGCTTCCCAACCAGCCGCTTGAGCAAGGGCACGATGGCAGGATGCACGGGGATGGTCCGGTTGCCTGAGGAAGTCTAGCGCCACGAATGGTCAGCCAGTTGCCAGCCTTGCCGCCACCGAGGGCCACATCATCGACCTTGAGGGCGACAAGCTCCTCGCGGCGGGAACCTGTCCATGCACCGAGGGCCACCAAGGCCCCGATAGTGGAGCCATCACGAGGGCGCTGCATGGCGGCCTTGTAGAGCCTCGCTGCCTCCTCGGGGGTGAAGGCCTCGCGTCTGGCTTCCTCTACGCGCTTCCTTCGGTCCTGAAACTTGTGGCCCTGGAGCGGGTCGGGGGCATCGTCGCGTATCTGGCCATGGGAGCGCAGCCACTGCCAGAACGACCGGAGGCCAGTGACCTCCCGTTGGACTGTGGCGGCTGTCACGTCGCGACGTCGCCACTCGATCCACTTCGCGACGTTCGCCTTGGTCGCATCAGTCAAGAGCGGGCACGCGTCGACGAACGAGGCGACGGCACGACGATCCATGAAGGCTGTCGTCTGCTCCACCTCCTGCTCTCTAGTGGCGAACCAAGGGCCCACGAAGGCGCGTAGGGGGATGAGCCCGACTAGGGCAATGTCAACGAACGCCTTAGCCTTGGGGCCACCTAGCTCTACCAGCGCGGCTGCCTCGCTCCCCTCGTGGAATAGTTCTGCTGACCGTTGGACTGCCTTGTAGCCGCCTCTCTTGACGTACTTCTCGGCGGCTGCTCGGATTGCGGCGTCACGTGCTACGTCGCTCAAGTCGTCATCGGGACCGTCGCCCGAGTGCTGCTCGATGGTGCTTTTCCACGCCAAGGCATCGGCGTCCACGGTGCCGACGCGACCACGAGCCTCCAGGACACGGGCTCGGAAGTCGCTGGTGGCACGCTGAGCCCGTGCTTCGGCAAGCTTGAGGTCGTCCGTCACGAGGTTGGTCCATTGTTCGCTCTTCCCACCGAAGGCGTCTCTCACATCAAGCGGGACACGAAGGCGAGCCCAGTAGCGACGATGGCGGCGGACAAGGTTGTTCGGCATGCTGATGGGTGCCCTTCGTGGGGGAAGATTTTCGCGGCATAATGGGGGAAGACAATGGGGGAAGGCAAGGCCTCAGAAGGACAGGAAACACCGCTATGTATGGCTTTCCCGATTGCTATGGTTCTCCTCCAGCCGGGCGCGCCATTCGCGCCAACACTTTGGTGAGGGAAGCGTCGTGAAGTTCGGAGGCGCGCGCGGGCGCAATCTGCTCCTGTTGATCGCCTTGCTGGCGACGCTGGTCGTGCTCGGCTGCTGGGACAACCGGGCCGCCATGCAGCGCGTGCTCGATCAGGGTTACGCCACGACGGCGCAGGTCACCGGCGCGCAATTCCAGCGCACCATGCCGTTCGCCGCCGACGGCTGGCGGCCGCGCTTCGTCGAGCAGGATCTCTCGGTCGATCTCGGCTGGAAGGGCAAGGACGGCAAGGCCCACGAGCACAAGAAGGTGCCGGTGACCGACGGTTTTGCACGCACCATCGTCTCGGGCGATCAGGTGCGGCTGGTCACGCTGCCGGTCAAGGTGCTGGACGACGATACCGCCGTTCCGGTCATCACCGCCGACACGACCGCCCGCCTTGCCTCGCTGCAATGCTGGCTCAGTATCGCGGGCTACATCGCCCTTGCGGCCTGGGCGGGCTTCGCTGCGTCGAGCCTGTTCGGCCGGCGACAGGCCGCTGGCATCTCGGCGGCCGCCAAGTCGATCGACATCCCGCCGCGGCGCACCTTGCTCGGCCTGGTGCTGCTCGTGGTCGGCGGGTTCATTGCGTTCCAGGCCTGGTCGGAAGAGGGCGCGAACGACCCGCTTTCGGTCGGCGGCAAGGACATCGTGGCGGAGATCACCGATGCCTCGTCGACGCCGTCGTACGCCGTGCGGCTGTCGTGGAAGGACGGGCAGGGCAGCGTCCATCATTTCGGGCCGACCCGCGTCAGCGAGGCGTTCTGGAACAAGATCACCCAGAACGGCCAACTCAGCGTGCGCCAGACGCCGATCCGCGTGCGCGACGACGACCCGGCCGCGCGGCCGGTCTTGGTCGACGATGCCCCCGAAGAGCATTGGCAGGTCCGCGCTGCCTTGCTCGGCGGCCTCGCCATGCTGGTGGTCGGCGCCGGCTGCCTGGTCTCGGCGGGAATTGTGATGCGAAACAAGGCTCCAAATAGGTAATGCGAATGATTCGCATCTGACGTAACCAGATGCTAATAATTCGCAGTTGCCGAACCTCGGTCGGGTTCGGTGGATAACCTTGGGGAGCGTTTTGTGAAGCGTCGCCTGCCTGTAAGAACCGCGCTGATTGGTCTGCTCGTCGCGCCGGCAGCGCTGGCACAGCAAGGCCCGCAGCAGCAGCCGGCCGACCCGCCCAAACCCGATCCCAATCCTCAGCCGCCGACCGGCAGCACGCCCGCCCAACCGAGCGGGGCGCCGGCAACGATGCAGACCGTGACCGTCACAGGCTCGCGGCCGAGTGACGATTTCGCGCCGCCGGTGGCGCCGTCGCTGCAGCGCGTCGGCAGCGACATCATGGACGTGCCGCAGTCGGTGATCGTCATCAACAAGGCGCTGATGCAGAGCCAGGGCGCCACCTCGCTGACCAGCGCGGTGCGCAACATCCCCGGCGTCACGATCGGCGCGGCCGAAGGCGGCCAGATCGGCAACAACATCAACCTCAACGGTTTCTCGGCGCGCACCGACCTCTACATCGACGGCATGCGCGATCCCGGCCAGTACTATCGCGACACCTTCGACCTCGAGCAGATCGAGATCCTGATGGGCCCGTCGTCGATGCTGTTCGGCCGCGGCTCGACTGGCGGCGTGATCAACCAGGTGCTGAAAAAGCCGTCGTTGAAAGACGCGATCGAGCTCACCGTCGCGGGCACCACCAACGGCCTCGTGCGCACCACGGCCGATGTCAACAAGCGGACGGGCGAGTCCGAGGCCTTCCGCATGAACGCCATGTTCCAGGAGGGCAAGGTCTCGACCCGCAACCAGACCGACGTGCTCGATTTCGGCATGGCGCCGACCTACAAGCTCGGCATCGGCAAACCGACCGAAGTGACGCTCTACGCGCTGCTGCAGCACAACCACGACAAGGTCGACTACGGCCTGCCGCCGCTCAACGGCTACCCGGCCCAGGTCAACCGCAACAACGCTTACGGCTTCAACACCGACTTTACCAACCAGGACGTCATCATGCTCGGGTCGACGATCGAGCATAAGTTCGACAAAGACCTGAAGCTGCGCAACCAGACCCAGTTCAACTACGTCAATACCTACGCGATCGAGACAGCGCCGAACACGATCGGTACCGTGTCGGCCAGCGGCGCCTTTACCCCGGTGCCGACTTTCAATGGCGCGCCGGCGACCTTTACGACGCAACCGCAGACCAACCTGTTCGTCCGCCAGCAGTCCCACGACCGCAACATCTTCGACACCTCCATCGACAACCAGAGCGAGCTGACCTGGAAGTTCGACACCGGGCCCATCAAACACGACACGCTCTGGGGCATCGAGCTCGGCTACGAGAACTACTACAACCAGAACTACTTCCGGAACGGCTCGTGCAACGGTCAGCCGCTTGCTCAGACCACGGCGACCACGGGCTTCGTCAACTGCACGTCGCTGGCCTTCCCGGGCAGCGGCGCCAATTCGCCGGCCAACGTGCCGGAGCAGGTCGGCAACCTCGCGACCGGTCTCGCCAAGTGGGCCGGCTTCTACGTCAACGACAACATCACGGTGATCCCGCAGCTCAAGCTGGTCGGCGGCGTGCGCCAGGACATCTACTATTCGCAGGCCTGGAACACCATCAACTCCGGCAACACGACGGGCGCCAACATGCCGCTCGGCTATGCCGAGCAGACGGTCTACTTCACCAGCGTGCGCGGCGGCGTGATCTTCGAGCCGACGCACGAGCAGTCGTACTACGTCTCGTACAGCACCTCGTTCAATCCGTCGCTCGAGCAGTTGGTCCAGACCACCGGCACCAGCCAGGACCTGCCGCCGGAGAACAACCAATCCTGGGAAGCCGGCGTCAAGTACGAGCTGTTCAAGGAGAACCTGGCGGTCACCGGCGCGGTGTTCCAGATCACCAAGAACAATGCCCGTAGCCAGAATCCCGACAACACCTTCACTGCCACCGGCAACATCCAGGTAAAAGGCGTGCGCACCGGTGTGGTCGGCCGCATCACGCCGGAATGGCAGGTGTTCGGCGGCTATAGCTACCTCGATGGGCGGATCATCAGCGGCGTTGCTACCGGCACGACCGGCAACGTGCCGCTCAACACGCCGCGCAATTCGGCCACCCTCTGGACGACCTACACCTTCCACGAGACCTACGAGATCGGCGGCGGCGCGACCTATCTCGGCTGGCGCTATGCCAACAACCAGAACACCGTCGTGGTGCCTCCGTTCACGCGCTTCGACATGACGGCCGCCTACAAGCAGCCGAAGTACGACGTGCGGCTGAACATCTTCAACCTGCTCAACACGACCTACTACGACCAGATCATCTCCTCCGACGGCGGCCGCGTCGTGCCGGGCTCGGGACTGACCGCGATGCTCACCCTGAACTACCGGATGTAGCCAACCATGCTGGTCTGCATCCCCAACGTCCTCGACGCCGCGCAGATCGTCAGCCTGCGCGAGCGGCTCGACCGCGCCAACGAGGCCTGGGTCGACGGCCGCGTCACCGCGGGCTACCAGGGCGCGCCGGTCAAGTTCAACCTCCAGGTCGACGAGCGATCGGAGGTGGCAGCGGCCTGCCAGCGCATCGTGCTGGGTGCGCTCGAGCGCAACCCGACTTTCATCAGCGCCGTGCTGCCCAACACCGTCTATCCGCCGATGTTCAATCGTTATGCCAAGGACATGAGGTTCGGCGCGCATGTCGACGGCAGCGTGCGCATCCATCCGCATGACGGGCGGAAGCTGCGCACCGACGTGTCGGCGACGCTGTTCCTCACCAACCCCGGCGACTATGACGGCGGCGAGTTGCAGATCGAGGACACCTACGGCCGTCACAACATCAAGCTGGCGGCCGGCGACATGGTGGTCTATCCCGCGACCAGCCTGCACCAGGTGGCGCCGATCACGCGGGGCACGCGCACATCGTGTTTTTTCTGGGTCCAGAGCCTGATCCGCGACGATTCGCAGCGCGCCTTGCTCTACGAGATGGACGGCGCTATCCAGCGCCTCAACCAGACCAATGCCGACGAGGTCGCGCGGCGATCGCTGATCGGCTGCTACCACAACCTCGTGCGCGAATGGAGCGAGACCTGAATGGCCGACGCGGCCGCCACGGAACTGACCGGCCTGGCGATCAATCGCCGGCTCGCGTTCGTGCGCTGGGTGCGCAAGACGCACGGCTGGTTCGGCCTGTGGGGCGCGCTGCTCGGCCTGATGACCGGCGTGAGCGGCGTGTGGCTCAATCATCGTGCGGTCATGAAGCTGCCGTTGCCCGACCAGCAGCAGGCGAACGCGGCTGTCGCGCTGCCCGATCCACGGCCGCAGACCGCCGAGGAGATGGCGGCGTGGCTGCAGCAGGCGCTGAAGCTCGACCGGCCGGCCAACAACATCCGCATCGAGCGCGCGCGTCCGGTGCCCTGGGCAGAAAAAGGCGCGGAGAAGGGGGCTGAACGGGGAGGCGAGGGAGCCAAGCCCGCGATGCAGCCCGAACGCTGGTCGTTCAATCTCGGCGGCCCCAACAAGGTCGTCCAGGTCGAGTACTGGGTCGGCAACAGATCGGCGAGCGTGCGCACCACCGACAATGGCTTGATCGCCACGATGACCAACTTCCACAAGGGCGTCGGCATGCCGGTGCCGTGGATCCTGCTGATCGACAGCCTGGCCGGCAGCCTGATCTTCCTGTCGCTGAGCGGCGCCATCCTGTGGTGGGAGACCAACCGCCGCCGCCGGCTCGGTATGGCGATCTTCGGCACCGCGGTCGCCGTGACCGTGGGCCTGGCGATCTGGCCGCTCCAGTCATGAACGCGCCGGCCTCTCCTGCCGACTTCGCGCCGTCGCGGCATGACGACGAGGACGCGGCGTATCGCGAGCCCATGTCGAGGTCGATGCGGCTTGGCCTGCTGGCGCTGGTGATCTTCTTTCATATCGGCGGCGCCTGGGCGCTGATCAGCATCGAGCCGACCAAGCTCGAGGTCGGCGACGTCGCCTCGATGGAAGTCCGCCTGGTCCCGTCCGAGCAGCCGGCTGAGGCCCAGCCCGTGCCGCCGCTGCCCCAGCTCGCGACGCCGCCGCCCGAGGACACGCCGCCGCCCACGCCCGAACTGGAATCGATGATCCAGCCGCCACTGCCGGATCTGCCGCCGCCGACCTTCCCCGTCCGGGCCCCGCCGCCGAAACCCAAGCCGCCACCGCCAAAACCAAAGCCCGCGCCGGTGGCACCGCCGACCCAGGCCGCGCCATCCCAGGCATCGGCCGCACCCGCGGCGACATCGAGCGCGCCCAAGACCGTGTCGGCCTCGCAGGTCGCCTATCTCACGCCGCCCAGCCCGATCTATCCGGCGCGCTCGCGCCGCGCCGGCGAGAAGGGGACGGTGACGGTCAAGGTGCTGATCGACGCCACCGGCCGGCCGGCGCAGGTCGCCTTGCAGGGCTCGTCCGGTTTCGCGGCGCTCGACGAATCGGCGGTGAGCGCGGTGCGCGCCGCGCGGTTCAGGCCCTACAGCGAGGGCGGAACGCCGCAGGCGGTGTGGGTACTGGTTCCCATCAACTTTGTTTTGCAATAGTATAACGTTGTAAGGTGACGCATGGGTGACACCAACTCCCTGGGCTTCGGCCATTTCCTCGTCAACGCCGACATCGTGGCCAAGGTGCTGCTCGTCGTGCTGGCGCTGATGTCGGCGATCTCGTGGTACCTGATCGTCTACAAGGGCATCAGCGTGGTCATCCGCCAGCACCGCAGCGCCAAGTTCCTGAACTTCTTCTGGAGCGCCACCTCGCTCGAGGCGGTGCAGAACGAGCTGAACGTGCATGGCGTGCACGAGCCGTTCGGCCATCTCACCGCGCATTCGCTGCATGCCCAGGCGCATCACGAGAAGTTCGGCGCCGGCAAGCTCGAGGAGGCGGGCAGCGAGCAGGAGTTCCTGACCCGCACCATCAAGAAGGTGCTCGACGAGGAGACGACGTCGCTCGAGAACGGCCTCACCATCCTGGCGACCGTCGGCGCCACCGCGCCGTTCGTCGGCCTGTTCGGCACGGTGTGGGGCGTCTATCACGCCCTGGTCGCGATCGGCATGACCGGCTCCGGCATGCTCGACAAGGTGGCGGGCCCGGTCGGCGAGGCGCTGATCATGACCGGCATCGGCCTTGCCGTCGCGCTGCCGGCGGTGATGGGCTACAACTGGCTGACCCGCTCCAACCGCGTGCTGACCGCCAAGCTCGATGGCTTCGCCTTCGAGCTCCTGACCTTCCTGTCGATGGGCCGCGCCCTGCAGGCGACGCAGGGCCAGGGCCGCAACCTCCGGCCCAGCACGGTCGCGCTGTCGGCCGTGCCGAAGACCTAGGGGAGAACCGCCATGGCTTTCGCAAGCTTCGACCGCAAATCGTCCAACCAGCCGATGGCTGAGATCAACATGGTGCCGTTGATCGACGTCGTGCTGGTGCTGCTGGTGATCTTCATCGTCACCGCGCCGCTCCTCACCAACGCCGTCAAGCTCGACCTGCCCAAGGCCAGCTCGACCGCCGACATCCAGAAGCCGGAGAAGATCGAGTTCGCCATCGACCCCTCGGGCGCGCTGTTCTGGAACGGCGAGCGGCTGACGCGCGAGGACGCGCTGGCGAAGTTCATGGAAGCCGGCCAGAAGCGGCCGCAGCCCGAAGTCTACCTGCGCGCCGACCAGAACGTGGCCTACCGCTACGTCGCCGAGATGCTGGCCGACGCCTCCAAGGCGGGCCTGAGCAAGGTCGCCTTCGTCAGCGAGCCGGTGAAGTAGCGGCGTCCCGGGGAGTCTACAACAGTCTACTCCTTGTAGACATCTAAAATGCACGCCCGTCTGTGTTTTACGCGATTCAGTCAACTGATCCGGGACTCGCCTCAGGAAAAACAACGCGGGCCCGTCCGGGGGTACGCACGTAGAAACTGAACACCCAACCGCAGAAACTGACCACTCAACCATCGCGCCGGGATTATAACCGCAGCCGCCGCTGCGACCTATTTTGGTCATTAGAAGTGCCGGCCCGTGGCCGGCATCCCGAGCCTTTGCGAGGGATCTGCAGAATCACCTCATCCTGAGGAGGCGCGGAGCGCCGTCTCGAAGGATGGGCAACGACAAGACTGGGGCCATCCTTCGAGACGCCGCGCTACGCGCGGCTCCTCAGGATGAGGATTCGGCTACGAGCGCGTGCCGCTCAGCGTGACCGTTGCCACGCCGGCGCCGATCAGCAGCCCGCCGCCGGTCCGGTTGATGATCCGGATCGCCTGTGGATTGGCGACCAGGCCGCGCGCCCGCGACGCCACCAGCGCGTAGGTGAAGGCGTTGGCGAAGGCCAGCACCAGGAACGTCGTCTCGAACACCAGCATCTGGGTCAGGAAGTCGGCGTGCGGGTCGAGGAAGGCCGGCAGGAAGGCCACGAAGAAGGTGATGCTCTTGGGATTGAGGGCCGTCACCAGCCAGGCGACCGCCCAAGGCGGTCGTCCCGAGCCGTTGCGAGGGACCTGCACAGCGCCGCCGGCGCGCCACAGCTTTACGCCCAGCCACACGAGATAGGCGGCGCCGATCCATTTCAGGACCGTGAAGAGAGTTGCCGAAGCGGCAAGGAGGGCGCCCAACCCCAGCATCGACAGCGTCATGGCGGTGAAGTCGCCCAGCGCCACGCCGATCGCCATGGGCAGCGCCGTGCGCCAGCCCTGGCCCAGCGCATAGGACACGACCAGCAGCACGGTCGGGCCGGGGATGACGAGCAGGATGGACGATGCCGCGACGAAGGCGGCCCAGAGGGAGAGGGTCATGGGGGGATGAAGCCAAAGGTGAGGAAATCATCATCGAGAGGCATTTGAAGCACCTTGTTGGCTTGCGCTATCCGATACTCACCTCTTTAGCTCGTAGGTTCAAATCGCTCTTCGCTCGTCTTCGAACTGACTTCGAGTTGCGCGTCTGATCGATTGAGGCGGCTGTCCGTAGAGGCGGATAAAGGCCCGTCTCATGTTTTCTGCGTCGCCGAATCCCACTGCCTCGGCGATGCGTTCGACGGGTTCGCCCGTCGTCTCGATCCGCCCGCGGGCGAGATCGGTGCGCAGGCGTTCCACCACACGCGCCGGCGTGGTGCCGGTCTGCGCCCGGAAGGCCCGGGTGAACTGGCGCAGGCTCATGCCGGCCGAGCCGGCGAGACGTTCGACGGTGAGCGCTTCGGCGATGTGGTCGCGCGCATAGCCTAGAGCCGCGGCGATCCGGTCGTTCTTCGGCGCCAGATCAATGGACGCTGCGAACTGCGATTGCCCGCCGTGGCGACGATGGTAGACGACGAGGTGCTGGGCCACGCCCTTGGCGATCGCAAATCCGTGGTCCTCCTCGACCAGGGCCAACGCGAGATCGATGCCGGCGGTGATGCCGGCCGAGGTCCAGACGTTGCCGTCGTGACAGAAGATGCGATCGGCCTCGACGCGGACGGACGGATACTCGCGCTGAAGCCGCGCGGCGTAGCGCCAGTGCGTCGTGGCCCGACGCCCGTCCAGCAGCCCGGCTGCCGCGAGCGTGAACGCGCCGACGCACACGCTCGCCACCCGCCTGGTTCGGCTCGCCGTCTCGGCAAGACGGCCGAGCGTGTCGGCGGGGAGCGGTGGATCGAGCCGTCCGCCGACGACCATGAGCGTATCAGGCACGGCCTCATCGACCGACGCGGCGGCGATGGTCATGCCGAGGCTGTTGGTCACCGCGCCCGCTTCGGCCGCCAGGACGGTGATCCGATAGGCGGGACGTCCGAGCTCGCGGTTTGCCGCTTCGAACGCCCCCGCCGGCCCGGCGAGATCGAGCATCTGGAACCCGGGCGAGACATAGAAACCGATCATCTTCATGTCCGAATCCTAGGGAAGTATGACCTTTCGGTCATACAGCCTCGGCCGTAGCCTTGTCCACACAGGAGGACAGAACGATGGCACAGACAATCAGCGTGGTGGTGCCGGTGTATGACGGGGTCACCCAGCTCGACTTCACCGGCCCGCACCAGTTTCTCTCGCGCACGCCGGACGTGCAGGTCCGGGTGGCCTCGCTCAACGGCCGGCCGGTCACGGCGGACCGCCTCACCTTTTCCAATCTGGAGGACCTCGGCGCCATCGCCGCGTGCGACGTGCTGCTGGTGCCGGGCGGGGGCGGCTGCCTCAACGCGATCGAGAATGACCGCTTTCTCGAAGAGATTGCCAGGCTCGGCGCGACCGCGCGCTACCTGACGTCGGTCTGCACCGGGTCGCTCATCCTGGGCGCCGCCGGGTTCCTGCGAGGCCGCCGCGCGGCCTGCCACTGGGCCTGGCGGGAACTGCTTCCTCTCTTCGGCGCCATCGTCGACGAGGGTCGCGTCGTGCGCGACGGCAATATCCTGTCCGGCGGCGGCGTCACGGCAGGCATCGATTTCGTGCTCGCCCTGATCGCCGAGCTGCGCGGACCGCGCGTGGCGGAGATGGTCCAACTCGGGCTCGAGTATGCGCCGCAACCGCCCTTCGATTCAGGCCGGCCGGACACCGCGCCGGCGGAGGTGCTTGAAGCGGTGAACGCACGCCAGGCAGTGGGCCGGGCTGAACGACGTGTGCGTTTCGACGCCTGGGCGGCCGCCCATCGTGTCGTCCAGGCTGCCTGATGTCATGGAGCGGGAAATGAGCACAAGCGACAAGCCCGACTTCAGCGCGGCGCTGACCCTGGGCCGGACGCTGGATCTCAAATTGCCCGACAGCGGCGCCGTCCGCGACGCCCACGACCAGGCACAGGCTGAATCGCCGCCCTGGCTTTTCAACCATGTGATGCGCTCGTGGATCTACGGCGCCAAGCTGGTCCAATGTCGCGCGCTTGCGCCGGATGCCGAGCTGGTTGCCGTGGCGGTGCTCCTCCATGACCTGGGCCTTGCGCGCAGCGGCTCTCCGGATCGGCGCTTCGAGGTCGTCGGCGCGGACCTCGGTCGCGCCTTTGCGCTGTCGCACAACATGGGGGAGCGCCGTGCCGAGTCCGTCTGGGACGCGATCGCGCTTCACACCACGGCGTCGATCGCGCAGCACAAGGGAGCCGACGTGGCCTGCTGCCAGCACGGCATCGCGTGCGACTACGGCGGGCTGGGTTATCAGGAACTCGGCGATGATGACAAGAAAGTCATCCTGTCCGCTTATCCCCGTCTCGACATGAAGAACATGTTGACGACATGTCTTTGCGGCATCGCCAAGAACCATCCGAACACGACAAGGGACAATTTCATCGCCGACTTCGGCCTGAAATACATCCCGGGATATACGCGTCCGTCAGCGGTCGATTTTCTACATCAATCGCCCTTTGCCGAGTGAGGGGAGATCGATCCCATGACGGCTGCACCCGGAGAAGCGCCGGCATCGCTGGAGAAACGGGCAGTTGCCGTGGAGATGATCTCCGGCGGAAGGCCGACATGCCGGCTTCGAACCCGCAGTTATCGGCCTCCTGCGGTAGCAGAGCGGCTCGACGCCATGCCTCGCTTGCCGACGGGCGTCAAAATATGGCCGTGCCCGGGTCTAGTCCGAGGGCGACTTTTCCGCCGACGACATAATTGTTGGGACTGAGCGCGACATGCCGCGCCGCGGCGCGCGCGTCGCGGCCTGCGCGTTCAAGCTTGCATGTTTCGAAGATGGAAACTGCGCCCGCACCGGCGGCGAGCATGTCGACGATGCTTAGGGCTGTCTCGGCCGCACAAGTTCCCGCCATCCGAGACACCGCGCGTGCGTTCTCCAGTCGCTCGCCGCCAATATCGGTCGCTGCCATCAATTCCGTCATGGCATCGACCAGAAAAGCCCGGGCTGCGCGATACATTGCTTCTGCACGCCCGACCGTGGCTTGAACGAGTTCGCGATCACGCAATAACGTGGAACTGCCGGAGCGGCCCTTTCGGCCGGCCAGTTCGACAAACGCGGCAATCGAGCCGCGTGCGATTCCCAGCGGAACTGCGGAAATTGTCCACGCGAATACAGATACGGGCGGCATCCGATAAACCAGCCCTGGATCGCTCGGCCTCAATCCAAGGAAAGGATGCACGTGCGCCGCGGGCACGAACACGTCGCGCACCTCGAAATCGCAACTGCCGGTGCCGCGCAGCCCCGATACGTGCCAGTTGTCCAGGATCGTGACGTCGTCGCGACCGACATAGCAGCAGAGCCGAGGGGCGTCGGGCTTTTCTGCCGCCAGCATCATGAACAGCGATGCGTGATGCGCGCCGCTTCCGAATGGCCAGCGCCCGGCGACGCGATAGCCTCCCTCGACGCGCGTCGCGGTGCCGACAGCACCGGTGGCTGCGGCAACGAAGGCTCGCCGATCGGAAAACCAATCGCGCGCGACGGCCTTGCTGATATAGCCGCCGACGCGGCTCATGCCACCGCCATTGCCGACGAGCCAACCGACCGAGCCGTCAAGCGCCGAAGCAGCTTCAACAATGCTCATGAATTCGAACGGAGTGAGCTCGGGCCCGCCAACCGCCTGGGGCAACCACAAACGGAACAACCCGGCATCAGCCAACGTCTCGAATATGTCGTCCGGCAGGCGCCTTAGCTTGTCGAACTCGTCCTGCCGCTCACAAACAAGCGGAGCCATTCGCTTGATGGCGTCCAATAGGCCCAAGGCTCGGTTCGGAGCCATGTCTTCCATCATTGAGTTGCGCTCGGCCGCCAGATCAAGTTGGGTCATGGTCGCGCCCCCTTGGCTCTTCGAGTGAAGCTTTGCCGTACGGCGGGCTGCAGCATGCTCAAGCGCCTGTCGGACGTCCTGAAGCGATTCTGAAAAAGTTGCAAAATTTCATCGAATGGTCCTCACTCGACAGATGGCGAAGGCGCACCAGGCCGATCCATTCCGTGTCGATGCTGGTTCGGAATCGCTCTTTCGCGGTGCCGAACCGACCGCGCTGGGCCGGCGTGCGGTGGCCCTTCTTCGGCTGCTTCTCGAACGGGCAGGAGAACCGGTGTCCAAGGAGGCACTGATCGAGGCGGCGTGGCCCGGGCTTACGGTTGAGGATGGCAATCTCACCGTTCAGATCGCAGCCTTGCGTCGAGTGCTCGGTGAAGAAGCGAACGGCGCAAGTTGGATTGAAACCTTGCCGCGCCGCGGTTACCGCTATGTCGGCCCCCCGATTCCGATCGTCAACAGCCGCAGAACACCGCCGCATGCGGCTTCGGCGCCGGCGCTACCCGAGAAACCGTCGCTGGCTGTGCTTCCGTTTTCAGGCCCAGGCGTCAGCCACAAGCACGCGTACTTCGCCGACGGCGTGGTCGAAGACATCATCGCGGCGCTGTCCAGGTTCAAATCGCTGTTCGTGATCGCGCGCAATTCGAGCTTCGTCTACAAAGGCAAGACGGTCGACATCAAGCTGGTTGGACGGGAGCTTGGTGTTCGCTACGTCGTCGAAGGCAGCGTACGCAAGACCGGCAACAAGCTGCGGGTCGCCGTCCAACTGATCGATGCCGAAAGCGGCTATCAGCTCTGGAGTGAGCGCTACGAGCGCCGGCTTGAAGACGTTTTTGCCGTGCAAGACGAGATCGTGAGGGCGATCGTCGCGACCTTGCCGGGGCGCCTGGAACACGCAGGTCGAGACATCGCCATTCGAAAACAAACTTCGAATATTACCGCCTATGATCTTGTTCTCTTGGGGAATGAACAGTGGCGGCGCCTCAATCGGGACGCTTTGGCTGATGCGCGGGAACGATTTCGCGCCGCCGCCGCGCTCGACCCAAACTATGCGCGCGCCCATGCCAATATCGCATGGACGATTGTGTGTGAGGCCTTTCTTGAAGCGCCAACCGGCATGACCTTGGGCGATGCGCTCCGGGAGATCGAGGCAGCTCTCGACATCGATGACGACGACGCTTGGTCTCACGGCGTCTTCGCCCAAGTCCTCTTTCTGCGAAAGGAGGACGACCGGGCCGAGATGCACTTCAAGCGGGCGCTTGCGCTCAATCCCAACGACGCTGACGTCGCGGCGGTATTTGCAAATATTCTGGTGTACTGGGGGCGGTGGCGAGAAGCGCTTGGATGGATCGAGATGGCCAAACGGCTGAATCCATTCGCGCCCAACATCTATCATTGGTATCACGCGCTCGCCCTCTACTCGGGGCGCCAGTACCAGGACGCAATTGAGACACTGAAGGAGGCCCGTTCTCTCCATTGCTGGTCGCACGGGCTTCTCGCAGCTTGCTATGCTGAAATCGGGAGGGTCGACGAGGCCCGGTTTGAACTGAACAGGTTCGTCGAGGAGCGCCATCTCGAGCTGCGTCAGAATGGCGAGCCCGCGCCCGTCAACGATCTCGATTTGGCCAGGATCCGGGCCGAGAGGTACAGAAATGCTGGCGACCGAAAGCACTTCCTCGACGGCTTGCGCAAGGCAGGCTTGGGCATGACGAGAATCGGATCGAGAGCGCAAAGGAACTGAGGCGAGAAATCAAAGTCGCTCGGGGTCGCTTCCCATGTGCGCCGTGCCCAAGAGGTGGCCGGGGTAGTTGAGCCCGGTGCGTGAGCAGTAGAGCCGCGTGGCGCCGGCTGCGGTCAGGATCTCCTCGGCGCGCGCGATGCCGCGCGGCGCGCCCTCACCGGACCGCGCCCATGGTGAGGCCGCGGACGATGTATTTCTGCACCATCAGGCTGAGGAGCAGCTGCGGCAGGGCGGCGACGATGGTGGCCGCCGCCATCTGCCCCCACAGCACCTGTTCGTAGGAGATGAACTGGATGGCGCCGACGGTCACCGGGAAGGTCTGGCGGCCGGCCAGCATCAGCGGGTAGTTGAAGGCGTTCCAGCAGAACATGAAACCCAGGATCACCGTGACGGCGATGCCGGGCAGGCTGAGCGGCAGGATCACCCGGGTGAGGACGCCGAACCAGGAACAGCCGTCGATCTTCGCCGCTTCCTGGATCTCCAGCGGAATCTCCATGAAGAAGCTGCGAAGCATCCAGATGGTGAAGGGCAAGGTGATGAGCTGGTAGGCGAAGATCAGACCGGCATGCGTGTTGTAAAGGCCGAGCCGCTGGTAGAGCAGATAGAGCGGGATCACGAAGGCGATGAACGGCACGAAGCGGAAGCTCATCAGTACGAAAGCGAGCCCGTTCTTGAACGGGAAGTTGAAGCGCGCCAGCGCGTAGGCGGCGGGGATGCCGGCCACCACCGACAGCGCCACCGCACCGAGCGAGATGATCATGCTGTTGAGGAAGAACAGCGGAAAATCGGGGCGGGTCGAGGAGTACTGCCCGCGCTGCTCGCCCATCACCAGAGCGGCGTAGTTGTCGATCGTCGGCGCGAAGACGAACTTGGGCGGCACCGAGAGGATGTCGCCCGGGGTCTTGAGCGAGGTGAGCAGGATCCAGACGAACGGAAACACGGTCCAGGCGAGCAGCAGAACCGCGGCCAGCGCCACCACGACGCGGACCACGGTGCGCTGGTAGGGCACGGCCTTGATCGCCGGATAGGGCACGGCCTCAGCGGTCATCACACGGTGCTCTCGGCGGTCCGGTTCCACAGCCGCATCAGCAGGTAGCTCACCACGACGACCAGCAGCAGCAGCACGACCGCCTGCGCCATGCCCTTGCCCATCTGGTACCACTGGAAAGAGTACTGGTAGGCCATGATGTGCAGGTTGGTCGTGGCATCGTTCGGCCCGCCCAGCGTGGTGGCGTAGATCACGTCGAAGATGCGCAGCGAATCCATCGCCCGGAACAGCACGACGAGCACGACGAACGGGCTGAGCAGCGGCAGCGTGACGTAGCGCAGGGTGGTGAGGGGGCCCGCCCCATCGACGCGCGCCGCCTCGAAGGGTTCGGTCGGCAGCGCCTGCAGGCCGCCGAGCAGGATCAGGGCGACGAAGGGCAGGTTGCCCCAGGTGTCGATGATCAGCACCGAGACGACCGCTCCCTCGGTCGAGCCGAACCAGTTGACCGGGTCGACGCCAACGAACGACAGCAGGTAGTTGAGGATGCCGGCGGTGGTCGAGGCCATCATGATCTTCCACATCAGCGCGGTGATGACCGGCGGCATCATCAGCGGCAGCAGCATCAGCGCGCGGATCGCGCCGCGCCCGGGAATACGCGCATGCAGGAGCAGCGCCACCGCGAGCCCCAGCCCGACCTGGATGGTCACCGCGACCAGGGTGAAGCCCAGGGTGAATTCGAACGCTCGGGCGAACAGCGGCTCCTCGACCAGGTTCAGGTAGTTGTCGAGCCAGACGAAGCGGAAGCGGTTGGGATACTGCAGCCAGTAGCTGGTGAAGCTGTAGTAAAGCCCGAGCCCGAACGGGTAGATCATGCCCGCCAGCAGGACCAGCGCGGGCGACAGCAGGAGGTACGGCAGGAACCTGTCCTGCCGTCGGCGCCGCCGCCCTGCTGCGCTGTCGCTCACTACTTGATCCCGGCCTCCTTCAGCACCTTGTCGACCTCGAGGCTGGCCTTCTTGAGCGCGTCGGCCGCCGACATGCGCTTGAAGTAGATCTCGTGCAGGGAGCGTGCCCAGATGTCGCCGAGCCGTGTGCGCTCGGGCTGGGGCGTCCACGCCACCCGGGCCGATTCGAGGTTCTTGGCGACGACCTTGAGGTAGCTGCCGCCGCCCCACGACCCCATGATCTCCTGGACGCGCGGGTCGTTCATGATCGACGCCCGCGACGGATTGTAGTTGCGATAGTCGATGGTCGCGGTGAGGAGCGTGCGCTGCGCGGTCGCCCATTGCACGAACAGCCAGGCCGCTTCCTTGTTCTTGGTTGCCTTGCTGATGCCGAGCGCCCAGGTCCACAGGCCGGCATACGGCTTGCCGCTCGGGCCCGACGGGATCAGCGCATAGCCGACCTTGCCGGCGACCTTCGACTTCTTGGGGTCCTCGTAGTTAGCGGCGAAGAAGTCGGCATCGACGATCATGCCGGCCTGGCCGGCGGTGAAGGCCTCCATGGCGTCGTACCATTGCATGTTGGCCCAGTTCGGCGGGCCGCTCTCGCGCACCATGTCGATCCACGCCTCGGTGAACTTCACCGAGCGCGGATCGTGGAAGCGGGCGTTGAGCTTGTCGTCGAACTCGCTCCACTGGCCGTCGGTGTAGGCCTTCAGCCCGCTCATGAAGCCGGTGCCCATGCTCGCCACGCTTGGCGTGCCGCGGGCGACGAGGCCGGGGATGCCGGCGTTCTTCTTCACCAGCCGCGCCGCCTCGGCCATCTCCTCCAAGGTCGTCGGCACCTTGATGTTGTACTGGTCGAAGATGTCCTTGCGATAGGAGAGGATGTAGCTCTCCTCGAGCACCGGGATCGACCACAGCGGGCCCTCGCCGACGCCGCCGCCGGTCTTGCCGTTCCAGCGGTTGGCGGCGATCAGCGGCGCATAGAAGTCGTCGAGCTTGAACCACGCTGAATCGGTCAGCTTGGGATTGTTGAGGAAGTCGTCGAGCGGCAGGATCCAGCCGGGCGGCACGTACTGCCAGTTGCGGACCGGGCCGGTCATGATGACCGAGAATTCGCCGCGCTGCTGCGACAGGTCGGCCACCAACTTGGTGAAGTATTCCGCCTCCGGCAGGATCAGGTACTCGACATTGATGCCCGTGAGCTTGCGGAACTCGGGGATGAGCGGCAGCAGCGATTCGGTGAAGGGGTGCTTGTTGAGGCCGATGGTGAGCGACTGGCCCTCGGCCTGGCGCCAGTTGATTTTTGCTTGGCGGTAGTAGGCCAGCGCTTCGTCGTCCTGTGCCAATGCGCTCGGGAACCGCGCCATCGTGAACAAAGGCGCAAAGAGCAGGCCGGTGAGCCACTGGCGTCGTGAATTCATGTTGTCCTCCCTGGCGGGAAGATTTTTCGCACGCGTTACTATCCCGTCAAACAGAATCGTATCCCGTATCCCGGAACGCGTTAGAGCATATTGGTCGAGGCACCCGGAGCAACCCGTTTCCGCGCTAGAGCTTGGCTGAAATCAGGTTCGCGTGATGAACGACGATCTTGGCCAGCGCCGGGACCTGCCTTTTCGGAAGGTGGCGCGCGGGACTGCTCACGCTTAGCGCGGCGGCGACGCGGCCTGCGCGGTCGCGGATCGGCGCTCCGATGCAGCGCACGCCGGGCTGGTGCTCGCCTTCGTCGACGGAATGGCCGCGCGCGCGGATCAGTCTCAGCTCGCTCCTGAGCTTTGGTCCGCTGGTGATCGTGACGTCGGTGAAGCGCTTCAGGCCGCCGGCGACGATCGCGTCGATCTTCGCCGGCGGCTGGAACGCGAGGATGGCCTTGCCGGTGCTGGTGCAATGGAGGGGCGCGGCCTCGATCAGGGTTAGCGGCGTGCCGCCTTGCGCCGATACGCGATGGGTGACGACGGCCTGCTGGCCGTCGAACACCGCCAGGTTGACGGGATGGCCGCTGATCTGGCTCAGCGCGTCGACGACGGGGTGCGCCTCGCGGTGCAAATCCATGTTGGCGAGCGCCGTGCTGCCGAGCTCGAACAGCTTGATGCCCAGTCGATAGCGATCGCGATGCCAGTCCTGGTCGAGCAGGCCAAGTTCGCGCATCGATGCCGCGAGCCGATGCGCCGTGCTGCGCGGCAAGCCGGTCGCGGCGGAGATTTCCGCCAGCGACATCGACCGGCGCGACGTCGAGAAGGCCTCGAGGATCGAAACCACCTTGGGCAGGGATTTCAGGGCTTCGTCCGAGGCGCGGCCGGTCGGCTTCATATCGATCTCCGCTCAATCAAACAAGTTCGCCAACCGCTGCTTCATCTGGTCGGCAATGTAGAGCGCCACGGCCTGGATGGTCGAGGTCGGGTTCACGCCGCCGCCGGTCACGAACACGCTGCCGTCGACGATGAACAGGTTCTTCACGTCGTGGCTGCGGCCCCATTCGTTGACCACCGAGCGCTCGGGGTCGGCTCCCATGCGCGCCGTGCCTAAAAGGTGGCCGGGATAGTTGAGCACGGTGCGCGAGCAGTAGATCTGCTTGGCGCCGGCGGCGGCCAGGATCTCCTCGGCGCGGGCGATGCCGTGCTCCATCATGCGGCGCGTGTTGTCGCCGATCGTGTAGTCGATCCTGGGCGCGGGGATGCCATTGGTGTCCTTCAGCACGGGATCGAGCGTGACGCGGTTGTGCTCCTCCGGCAGGTCGTCGCAGGCCACGCCGATATTGACGCGGTGGTCCAGAAGCTCGCTGTAGGTGCGATGATGATCGCGGCCCCAGGGCAGGTGGCCCGACGCGGTTCCGGCCATCGCCTGGGTGGCCGGGCCGCCGCCACGGCCGAACTGGAGCGTGTAGCCGCGCACGAAATCGCGCTTCGGGTCGGTCTCGTAGAACTGCTTGCTCCAGATGCAGGTGATCGGCCCGCGCCCGCCATCGACCTTGTCGCCGACATAGCCGTAGATGACCGGCCAGGGATGCAGCATCAGGTTCTTGCCGACCAGGCCGGAGGAGTTGGCGAGGCCGTTGGGGAACTTCGCTGAGGCCGAATTGAGCAGCAGGCGCGGCGTGCCGACGCCGTTGCAGGCCACGATCACCAGCTCGGCCGGCTGGAAGCGCTCCTGGCCGTCCTTGTCGTAGTAGATCGCGCCGGACGCCATGCCGTTGGAGTCGGTGGTGATCTCGCGCACCCGGCAGCGCGTGCGCAGCTCGACGCCGGCGCGGATGGCGAGCGGCCAGTAGGTGAGGTCGGTGCTGGCCTTGGCGCCTTGCGCGCAGCCCGGCGTGCAGTGGCCGAGATTGATGCACCTGGCGCGGCCGTCGTAGTCGGTGGTGGCGATGGTGGTGTCGGACGGCCACCAGTGCCAGCCGAGCTTGTTCATCGCCTTGCCGTAGAGCGTGCCGGTCTTGCCGAGCGGGATCGGCGGCATGGGCGGGTGGCGCGGCGGCACGCCGGGATCGCCGGCGAGGCCCGAGACGCCCATCATGCGGTCGTTCTCTTCGTAGAAGCGTTCGAGCGCCCAATAGTCGACCGGCCAGTCGTCGGCCACGCCGTCGAGCGACTTCACCCGGAAGTCCGACGGGTGCATGCGCGGCCAGTGCGCGGTGTAGATCACCGTGCCGCCGCCGACGCCGTTGAAGTTGGCGACCTTCATCGGTGAGTTGTCGTCATTCACCGGATAGTCGGTGTCGCGGCCGCGCCGGTTGGGGCTGATGTCGAAGTCGCCGAAGCGGCGGGCCTCCCAGTCGCGCCCGTTGCTCGGGAACTCTGTCGATTTGATCCAGTCGCCTTGCTCCAGGCAGAGGATGCGCATGCGGGTGTCGGCCAGACTCCACGCCACCGCCGCCCCCGAGGCGCCGGACCCGATGATCAGGACGTCGACCTTTTCGTTATCGGGCATCGCTACGCCGCCCCCACGACGACCACCACCGCCTCTACCACCAGGACCGCACCCCCCACCTCATCCTGAGGAGCGCCGCAGGCGCGTCTCGAAGGATGGGCACGAGCACCGAGTTCTGCTCCCCACCCTTCGAGACGGCGCTTCGCGCCTCCTCAGGGTGAGGTGGTGGTGGCCCTGCGGCGGTTTTGTCATTTTGATTTCCGATCATCCCGCCACAAGGCCGGGCGATGCTTCACCGCCTCGAGCAGCGACCAGTCGCCTTGCTCGACCTCGTAGCCTTTGGGGAAGGGCGCGCGCGCCTCGTGGCCCAGCGCCAGCAGCACGCGGTCGTCGCGGTAGTAGGCGCCGAGGATCAGGCGCCCGAGGGCAGCGGCCGGTGCGCCGCCGCTGCGGTACCACTCGTTGATGTCTTGTCCGGCGCTAAAACTCTTCAGGGCCTCGCGCACGACAGGCAGATCGCGGCCGACCGATCGCGCAATGTCGTCCAGGATCAGCGGATCGTCGGCGCCGGGCATGCCGAGCGCGGCGTCGGCGGAGATCATGAGCCCGGCGATGGTGCCGAGGGCGCGGAGCTCGGGGGCGGAAAGGCTGTCGGTGGTCATTCGCCGCGAATGCTAGCACGCCGCGTCGCGACGGTGACGATGCGGGTGCTCCTGGCATAGACTGCCCGCATGCCGCCATACACTGCACTGGTCACGCTGCTCGCCATCGCCTTCTATTTCTTCCTGGCCACCCAGGTCGCCAGGGCGCGCGTCAAGTTCGGCGTAAAACATCCGGCGACGACCGGCCATCCCGACTTCGAACGGACATTCCGCGTGCACATCAACACACTCGAGTGGCTGCCGACCTTCCTGGTGCCGCTGTGGCTCTTCGCTCTCACGCTGAGCGACGCCGGCGCGGCCGCCGTCGGCCTCGTCTGGGTCGTGGGCCGGGTTGTGTATTTCCTGGGCTATCGCCAGGCTGCCGAGAAGCGTCTGCCCGGCTTCTTCATCCAGGTGTCGGCATGCCTGGTCCTGTTCGTCGGCGCCGTCGTCGGCGTGGTCATGCGGCTGTCGGCGGCTAGGCGCCGCCAAGGGTCATTCGGGCAATCCAGCCACAGAAAACACGCAGCGGTCAGCTTGTTTTGCTCAATCTGACAGCAGCAAGATCGGACCGTCGTAATCTTGGCGCTGACACATTGGACAGTTTGGCATGGCAACGACCAAAAAACAGGCTCCCTACCATCACCGCGGCCTGCGCGAGGCGCTGGTGGCGTCAGGCCGCAAGCTCCTCGAGGAGAAGGGGCTGCGCGGCTTCACGCTCCGCGAGTGCGCGCGACGGGCGGAGGTCTCGCATGCGGCGCCCGCCCATCACTTCGATTCGATCAACGACCTTTTGGCCGAGATCGCCACCCGCGGCTTCGGTGAGCTCGCCGGCGCGATGGCCGCCGAGGCCAAGCGCGCCGGCGCCGACCCGGCGGTGCGCCTGGTCGGGCAGGGCGTGGGCTACATGGCCTTCGCGGCGGCCAATCCCACGTTGTTCCGGCTGATGTTCAACCGCGAGACTGACGATTTCGAGACGCCGGCGCTCGCCGCCGCTTCCAAGGCGGCGCGCGAGATGCATTTCGCTGCCATCGAGGCGGCGATCCCGCAGGCGCCGGCCGAGGTGAAGGTGCGGATGTCGGACTTCGCCTGGGCGACCTTCCACGGCTTCATCACCCTGGTCCTCGAAGGCCAGATCGGCGCGAACGAGTCCTCGCGCGCGCTCAAGGCGCGCAGCATGGCGACGCTGGCGGCAATGGTGGAGACGGTCGTGCGCACGGGTGGTGGGTGAGAGGGGGCCCTCTTCAACAAAATCACCTCATCCTGAGGAGCATCGCGAAGCGATGCGTCTCGAAGGATGGGCAACCGGCATCCCGCCTGCGGCCCATCCTTCGAGACGCGACCCTCCGGGTCGCTCCTCAGGATGAGGTGGGGCTGAGCATGATCCGCCAGCGCAGCTCGTCGCGGTCGCCGTAGGCGGCCTCGGCCTTGAAGCGCTCGACCAGCACGCCGCCGTTGTTGGTGATCACCTTCTGCGACGGGAAATTGTCCGGGTCGGTCGTGAGCTCGACATAGGCCAGGCCTTCCTTGCGCACGTCCGGCAGCAGCATGGCGAGCGCGCGCGTGGCGTAACCCTTGCCGCGCTTCCACGGCACCACGGCGTAACCGATATGGCCGAGGCAATGCGGCGGCAACGCCTCGGTGCCGGGCTGCCAGCGAAAGCCGATCTGACCGCAGAACTCGCCATCCCACAGCCAGCGCACGAAGCTCGGCAGGCGCGGGACCTGGCTGCCGTCGGGCAGGGAGATCGGGCCGCCCAGCGCCTTGCGATCTTCTGCCCGTGCGATGAAGGCCGCCGCATCCTCGGCGATCTGCGCGAGATGCTCGCGCGCCGCCTCTTCCAGGCGGATGTTGTCGGGCGACCAGCCGCGGCGGAGCGCATCGGCATAGGCGTCGAGGCGGTCGAGCGTGGGGGCGAGAAGTTTCAGCGCGCTCAGGAGAACCCCTCGTAGACCACCGTCGTGAACATGCCGGCTTCCATGTGATAGAGGTTGTGGCAGTGGTAGGCCCACAGGCCGGGATTATCGGCGTCGAAAACCACCTTCACCGTGGCCATGGGCGTCACCAGCACGCTGTCGCGCACCGCACCCGCGAAGCGCTGGCCGTTGATCTCCGTCACCTGGAAATTATGCCCGTGCAGGTGCATGGGATGGGCCATCATCGTGGTGTTGCGCATGACGAGCTCGACCCGCTCGCCGCGCTTCACCGTCACCGGCGCGCCGCCCATGCCGTGGACCTGCATGCCCCAGACGTAGCTTGCCATCGTGCCGGTGAGATCGACCGGCACCGAGCGGCCGACCGGCCGCGACGGCAACGGTTCACTGGCGCGCAACTGCAGCTCCTGCTCGAGACCGACGGCGGGTGCCGCCATCATGCCGTCGCCCGCGATCTTGGTGATCGCAGCGCCCGGCGGCCGCAGGATGACGCCGGTCTGCAAGGTGCGGCCCTCGCCGCGCGCCAGCACCGGCACGGCCTGGTCGGCGACGCGCAGCAGGATGTCGGCGCGCGACGCGATCGCCAGCGGGAAGGTGCCGGCTTGCAGGGGCGCCACCGGATTGCCGTCGACCGCGATCAGCGTGCCGCCGAGCGCGCCGAGATCGATCATGAAGTTGGTCGACGACGCGCCGTTGATGATCCGAAGCCGCACATCGGCGCCTTTGCCGACGTCGATCACCTGCGGATCGGCCAGCGTGCGGTCGTTGGCGAGGAAGGCGTCATAAGTGATGTCGTTGAGATCGGCCTTCGACATGGTCATGCCGGGCATGTTCATTCCGGACATGTTCATGCCGCTGCCCATCGCCATTTCCGGCTTGGGCTTGCGCAGGCCGGCAAACAGTTCCTCCGGCGTGGTCCAGGAGAAATCCTGCAGCAGCATGACCACTTCCTGCGTGCCGCTCTTGATCGCGGCGGCCTCGCGCACGATCAGCGGGGCGGCCAAAAGATCCTGCTCCTGCAGCCCGAAGTGCGAATGCATCCAGCGCGTGCCGGTGGGCCGTGCCGGGAATTTGAAGTCGGCGGCCTTGCCGGGCGCGACCGGCGGACCGGAGATGAACGGCACGCCGTCCTGCCGCCAGGGCGGCGTCAGGCCGTGCCAATGCAGGCCCGACGGCTCGGCGAGCGCGTTCTCGAGACGCACGTCGAGGTCCTCGCCTTCATTCAAGGTGAGGCCGAAGGCGCCGGAAGACTGGGCAACACCGTAGCGTGTCGCCGCCTTGCCGCCGACCTCGATCTGGCGCGTCTGCAGGCGAAGGACCTTCTGTTCACCGGCAGCGCGTGCGAGGCGCGGCGCCGAAGTCGCGATCGCGGCTCCGATGACCATCGAGCGGCGGGACAGGGACATGGCCGGAAGGATAGCATGAGCCCATGAGCTCTGCCCCCGTTCTCGTCCTCGACATCGACGGCGTCGTGTCGCTCGCCCAGCCGGGCTCGGCTGAGCCGTGGTACGCCACGCTGAAGCAGGATCTCGGGCTCGACTACGAGGAGATCGAGCGCGATTTCTTCCAGCGCGAGTTCCTGGAAGTGCTGCGCGGCCGGCTCGACCTCTATGTCGCCCTGCATGGCTACTTCGACTCGAGGGGCATCGCCGACCGCATGGAGGAGTTCGTCGCCTACTGGTTCGCCAAGGATGCCGTGATCGACCGCGCCGTGCTCGACCAGGCCGATGCCTGGCGCCGGCGCACCGGCGGGCGCTGCTTCGCCGCTTCCAACCAGGAGCATTATCGCGTGGCCTACCTGCGCGACCAGGCGGGGCTGGGCGCGCATTTCGACGAGATCGTCTATTCGGCGGCGCTCGGCGTCTGCAAGCCTGACCGCGTGTTCTTCACCAGTGCCCAGACGCGCATGGGCGTGACCGCCGCGCAATCGATCCTGTTCGTCGACGATCGCGCCGCCAATGTCGACGGCGCCCGCATGGCGGGCTGGCGGGCGATGCTCTATCGCGGGCCGGAGAGCCTCAGCCGGGCGCTAGCCGAGTGGAAGTAGGCTGGCGCAGCTTCGCCCACACGACAGCGTGCATGATCATGTAGATCGGAACCAGGACGGTCGGCACGAACGACCACGGCAGATGCTGCATGGCAGCCGAGCCGGGTGCCTCGAAGACTTGCAGCGCCGAACCCTGGGCCGACATCATGCCGAGGCTGATGGCGGCGACGAGGTCGGCCATGCCGAAGGCGTTCCAGGCGCGGATCGCCCCGGCACTGGCCTCCTGGCGCTGCATCAGGCGCAGCAGGGGAATCGCGGCGAGGCCGGTGATGATGTCTCCCAGGCCCGCGGAATAGGGGAACGGCCCTGACAAGCGGCCTTGCATCACCAGCACCAGGAACATCACGGCGAAGACGCGGCAGATGTTGAGGCCAACGATCAGGGAAACGGGCAGGCTCATGAGCGCCCGGCGGCCGCTGGCGGAACTGGCGAAGAGCGCGGCGGCGATCAACGGCAGCGCGACGAAGACGCCGATGACGGGGGGCTGCCCGATGGTGAGCCAACCCGCAGCCGAGGCGGCGGCAGCGACGCCGGTCCACAGGCCGAGCACGGCGCCGAGGGCGAGCTTCATGCCGCGGCTCGCGTCCATGAAGACCAGCAGGCTGCTCACGATGAAGACGATCAGGGCGGTTGTGACGACGGTATCGATGAAGTCGAGCAAGGTGTTCTCCTTGGGCTGTTGCGCACTAAGGTGTGGTGCGTCTAAAGATGTTCAACATCATCTTTTGCCGGGAGGCTCCAATGCCCTATACGGCCCAGCACAAGCTCGACACCCGCCAGAAGATCCTCGAAAGCGCCCGCCGGCTGTTCAACAGCAAGGGCTTCGCCGAGGTCTCGATCGGCGAGATCATGGACGGCGCGGGCCTCACCCATGGCGGCTTCTATCGGCATTTCGCCGACAAGGCCGAGCTCTATGCCGAGGCCGTGCGCTGGTTCCTGTGCCAGGAAGCGCCCAAGCCATGGCAGCGGCCGCGGCGCGACGCGGCATCCAAGACGCGGGCGCAGCGGCTGGTCGATGCCTATTTCTCGCGCGACCATTTCAACGATTGCGAGACCTGCTGCCCGATGATCGGGCTGGCGTCCGGCGTTTCGGCGGGGCCCGCCAACGTGCAGGGCGCTTACCAGGACGTGCTGGAGAAGCTGCTCGAGATCCTGCAGGCCGATCTCGAGGGACCCGACGCGCGCGAGCGCGCCTTGGCGCTGGCGGCCCTCTGCGTCGGCGGCATGGTGGCGGCGCGCAGCGTGGCCGATACGGCGTTGGCGCGTGACCTGCGGGAGGCCGCCTATCGGCAGGCTCAAACTGTGCTAAAGACCGGTCATGCTGATGTTCGACATACCCTTCGGCACGACCGACTGGAACGGCGTGGAGCGCACTGAGCATCCCGGCGAGACCGGCAAGGCGTTCTGGCGCACCAAGAATTTCAACAACATCCGCGTGCGCATGGTCGAGTACACGCCGGGCTACCTGGCCGACCACTGGTGCCAGAAGGGCCATGTCCTGCTGGTGCTGGAAGGCGAGCTGCACACCGAACTGGCCGACGGCCGCACCGTGGTGCTGAAGCCCGGCCAGAGCTACCAGGTGGCCGACGGCGACCTCGCTCATCGCTCCAAGACGGCAGTGGGCGCGAAGTTATTCATCGTGGACTAGTCTCACTCTTCACCTCCCCCGTCTTCGGGGGAGGTGTCGGCGTCATACGCCGACGGAGGGGGTCAAGGCTCAGTCGCTTGATGTATGACCCCTCTGTCGCGGATTACCGCGCCACCTCCCCCAAAGACGGGGGAGGGAATATTCGAAGGAACTGACATGGCAGACAAAATCGGTTTCATCGGCGTCGGCACCATGGGCGAGCCGATGTGCCGCAACCTCGCCAAGAAGAGCGGCCTAAAAGTGCTGGCGGCCGACCGCGACAAGGCGCCGTTGCAGCGGCTGGCGGCGGACGGCGTGACGGCAGCCTCGCTTGACGAGATCGTCGCCAACTGCCGCACGATCTTTCTCTCCCTGCCGGGCGGCAAGGAAGTAGAGCAGGTGTGCCTGGGCGAGGGCGGCATTCTCTCGAAGGTCCAGATGGGCTGGACCATCGTCGACTGCAGCACCGCGCCGGTGTCGCTCGCCCGCCAGCTCTATGCCGAGTTCGAGGGCAAGGCGTGCGCCTTCGCCGATGCGCCGGTCGCGCGCACGCGCCAGGCGGCGATCGACGGCACCTTGTCGATCATGGTCGGCGCCACCGGCGCGACCTTCACCCGCATCGAGCCGCTGCTGCGCCACATGGCGAGCGAGGTCACGCATTGCGGCGAGGCGGGCGCGGGCCAGGCGGTGAAGATCCTGAACAACATGATCATCTTCCAGACCGGCGTGGCGCTCGCCGAGGCGCTCACCATCGCCCGCGCGCACGGTATCGATGGCAAGGTGCTGTACGAGACCCTGACCAAGGGCTCGGCCAATTCCTTCGCACTGCGCAACCACGGCATGAAGGCGATGCTGCCCGGCGTGTTCCCCGAGCGCGCCTTCTCGACGACCTATGCGCTAAAGGATCTCTCTTACGCGATCCAGATGGCGGAGGACGCGGGCGTGCCGGCGCTTGGCGCCGACGTGGCGCGCGAGGTGATGGAGCGCGCGAAGGAGCTGGGCTTCGACAAGGAATACTGGCCCGTCCTGATCAAGGCGATCGAGGACGGCACGAGGAAGTAGAAGCTTCCCCCCGTAAGAATGGGGAGGGGAGTCGAGTTCGAGACCGGCACTTTCTCGTAGCCCTTGTAGCGCATGCAGGCGTCGGTCAGCCGGAACTCCGCATGATAGCGAAAGTCATCGGAGTAGGTGTCCATGATCGCCCAGCTCCGCTGATTGGCCCATCCCGGCGGCGCATTCACGGCCGACGGATAATAAGCGAGCCCCTGCCGTGCCGCCGCGTGGCGGCAAACGGTGAGATCGGACTCTTTCGTCTCGTCGGAGATGCCCGCCTTTTCCCAGCGGGTGGGCGTGGCACAGGCGGCGAGGGCGAGCAGGAAGACGAACGGCAGGATGGTGCGCATGGTCGCCATCTTAGCTCGATGTCTTGGGGATCGGCATGAGTTCGTAGCCTTTGTTCCGCATACAGAAGGCGGTCAGCCGGTTCTCGGCATAAAAGCGTTCGGAGTCCTGGTATTGCTGCCAAGTACGGCGATATGGCCAGAGCGGCGGCAGTCCGGACGGGTTGTAAAGGAACGCCTCCTGCGACGCCGCCCTGCGGCAGTCGACGGCATCGGTCGACGTCATCTCTGCCGAGGCGCCGGGCTTCTCCCAGCGTGAAGGCGCGCCGCAGGCGGCGACGGCGAGGAGCAGCGCGCCAAGAAACGTTGTGGGCACGACTTTGCGCATGGCGGTGATATGGTCGCCCTCGCGGACAGATTTGGGAAGGGGAGAGAGCGTTATGGCGCGTATCGCCGTCGGTGGGTTCCAGCACGAGACCAACACCTTTGCGCCGCAGCAGGCGACCTGGGAGGAGTTCGTGCGGGCGGACGCCTGGCCGGGGCTTTTGCGCGGGCCGGAGATGATCGGCGCGGTCGAGGGCTTCAACATCCCGATCGCGGGCGCGGTGAAGCGGCTGGGCGAGCTCGGCCACGAGATCGTGCCGCTCAGCTGGGCAGCGGCGCCGCCGGCCTCCTACGTCACCGAGGACGCCTACGAGCGCATGTGGGCGATGTTCGACGAGGATATCCGTAAGCTCGGGCCGTTCGATGCCATCTATCTCGACCTGCACGGCGCCATGGTCGCGGAGAACACCGAGGACGGCGAGGGTGAGTTGCTGCGCCGCATCCGCTCGATCGTCGGCAACGACCTGCCGATCGTGGCGAGCCTCGACTATCACGCGAATTTGACGCCGGAGATGGCGAATCTGGCGACGGCGCTGGTCGGCTACCGCACCTATCCGCACATCGACATGGCGGTGACCGGCAAGCGCGCCGTCGAGCTGCTCGACCGGCTCTTGAAGGAGAAGCGGCCGGTCTATCGCGCCTACCGCCAGCTCGATTTCCTGATCCCTCTGGTCTGGCAGTGCACCTTCATCGAGCCGGCCAAGGCGATCTTCGACCTGGTGGGCGAGCTCGAGGCCGGCGAGAAGAGCCACAACCAGGGCATCGTGAGCGTGACCCACACGCCGGGCTTCCCGCCCGCCGATATCGCGCAGTGTGGGCCGGCGCTCGTGGTGTACGGCCACGACAAGGAAGCGGTCGAAGCGGCCGCCGACAAGCTCGCGCAAACCGTCAAGGCGCAGGAGAAAGCCTTCAACGGCGAGCTGCTCGATCCCGATGCGGCTGCGCTACGCGCCATCGAGCTCGCGAAGAAGGCGAAGAAGCCAATCGTGCTGGCCGACGTGCAGGACAATCCCGGCGCCGGCGGCACGTCCGACACGATCGGCTTGCTGGCGGCCTTGATGCGCCACAAGGCCAAAGGCGCGGTGATCGGCATGATCGTCGACGAGGGCGCCGCGCAACAGGCCGTCGAGACCGGCGAGGGCAACATCATGCGCCGGGGCATCGGCGCCGTCGTCGGCTATGCCGGCGAGACACCGGTCGAGGCCGACTGGCGCGTGGTCAAGATCGGCGACGGCAAGTTCATGGGCACCGGCCCGTTCTACGGCGGCGCAAAATTCCAGATCGGGCCGATGGCGCTGGTCACCGACGAGGCGAGCGGCGTCTCGGCGGTGCTCGCCAGCAAGCGCATCCAGGCCGCCGACCAGGAGATGTTCCGCCATGTCGGCGTCGAGCCTGCGAAGGTGCCGATCCTCGGTCTGAAATCGACGGTGCATTTCCGCGCCGACTTCCAGCCGATCGCCGAGACGATCCTGGTCGTGCAGTCGCCCGGCGCGCACATCACCGACCCGGTCGAGATGCCCTACAAGCACCTGCGCAAGGGCATCAGGCTCAGACCGATGGGCCCGGTATGGAATGGCCCCTGAACCACTGGACCCAATCGCCGACGTTGAGACGCTCTATTCTGAAGTCAGGGCGATCTCGCGTTGGCTGCGGGAGCGTGGCTATCAGGAACTCGGGAAGCTGCTCCACCAAACTCTGACGGACGGCGGCGTCTCGAGTCTCGAAGTGAGCGGCAACGTCAGATTCGTGATGCGCGAGCTTGTGTTGCGACACGACTTGGACGGAACCGACGTCATCCCGAGAATGCAGCGTTGCATACGCTTCGTGGACTATATCTGGGGCGATCCCGCCCGAGATGACAATCCGTACGCTTAGTGCGTGTGGAAAGCGGGTCGAAGCGCTACCACCATCGGCACCGTCAGCAGCGCCACCGCGCTGACGCAGGCCAGCGCGGGCGAGAGGCCGATCGCGTCGCCTAAAACGCCGAACAGGAAGGGGCTGGCCGCGCCGGCGATCGAGCCACCGGTGTAGAAGACGGCGAAGGCGTGCGTGCGGCGCTCGGGCTTCACGAACTCGGGGATGGTTCCGTAGAGCACGGACGAGGTGCCGTTCAGCATCAGGCCGACCAGCGGCAACAGAGCCAGTGACGGCGTCAGCGCGAGCGGCAGCAGGCCGAGGATCAGCGCCGTCGTTGCCACCTCGGTCAGCACCACCGAGGGGACGACGCCGAGCCGAGATCCGATCCAGCCCATCGCCAGCTTGCCCGCCGCGCCGCCAGCGAACAGCAGCGACAGGGCGAGGCCGATGGTCGGCAGGTCGGCGCCTTTGGCGCGCAGCAGGAAGGGCAAGAAGATCAGGAAGCCGCTGCGCACGCCGCTGTCGGCGACGTGGATGAAGAACAGCAGCCAGAACGCCCATGGCCGGTCCTGTCCGGCGACGGCCTTGCCTTCCGATGCCGCGGTCTTGGCGTGCGTCTCGGCCGGCTGCAACGTGGCCAGGATCACGCCCGCGCCCGCGATCGCGATGGCTCCGGTGATCATCATGGCCTCCCGCCAGCCGAGCGCGGCGGCGATCAGGGCAAACAGGGCGGGCAGCGCCACCTTGCCGAGGTCGCCGGTAAAATTGTAGGTGCCGAGCGCGGTGCGTGAGCTGAGGCCGGGGAAGGCCGAGGAAACCAGGGTCGAGGCGATCGGATGCTGCGTGCTGCCGCCCAACCCCGCAAGCAACAGTCCAGCGACCACGCCATAGAGCGAGCCGGTGAAGCCGGCGAGGCAATAGCCAGCCGCGATCAGCGCGGTCCCGCTCGCCAACACCTTCACGCCGCCGAAGCGGCCGGCGAGCCAGCCCGACGGGATTTGCCCGCTCGCCATGGCGCCTGAGTACACCGCCTTCAGCGCGCCGATCGCGGCATAGCTCAGGCCGAACTGGGTCTGCAGCAGCGGGTAGAGGACATTGAGAAGGTCGGTGAAGCCGTCATGCAGCGCGTGGGCCCCACCACACACCGCCAGCGTCTTGCGGGCGGATCGGGGGCGGTCGGCGGCGACTGTCATGGCACTGTCACATTACTACCGGCCGGGCATGCGCTCAAACCAGAAGGCCAGCTGTTCCTGGAAGTCCTTTTCGGCGAACGCCGTGTCGGTGATGAAGGTCGGCTTGCCGTTGCGCGCGTAGCGCACGCTCGAAAGCCGCGCGAACTTGGTGTCGCAGTTGTGGAAGATCAGCACGTCGCCCTTGCGGCGGTGCAGCACGAACTCATGGATCTTGCGGATGTTCACCAGGCTGATGACGTAGCGGGCGTCGTCCGGGTCGCCCTCGGCGAGTTGCTTCACCGGAATGTCTCGGCCACCATTGGTGATGCCCATCACGGTGAGCGCATCAGGCGCCATCATGACGTCATGGCCCTCATGCTGGAGCCAACGCACCATGCGGTCGCCGCGCGGCGTGAGCGTGTATTTCGGTTTCTGGCCGAACATCTCCGCCATGTCGAGGCAGCCGCCGAGTGTGAGGGCGGGCGGCAGGACGAGCGCGGCGCCGAGAAAAGCACGCCGGCGAAAGCTACGCTGGATCAAAACTCAATCCTTCTCCAACTTGTCCATGTCGACGAGCACGGGCGCGATGGTCTCGAGTTTGCCGTCGCGGATCGCGCGGAAGAAACAATTGTGCCGTCCGGTGTGGCAGGCCACGCCGGTCTGTTCGACCTCGACCAGCAGGGTGTCGCCGTCGCAATCGACGCGCAGATCGACCAGGCGCTGGATGTGGCCCGACGTGTCTCCCTTGCGCCACGGCGCCTTGCGTGAGCGCGACCAGTAACACACACGGCCCGTGCGCATGGTCTCGGTCACGGCGTCGCGGTCCATATACGCCATCATCAGCACTTCGCCGGTGCCGTGCTGCTGGGCGATGGCGGGCACCAGGCCCTGGGCGTCGAACTGGATGGCCGTGAGCATGGTATCGATCGCGGCCTTGGAGTACGTCGTGGCGGCAGCGTTGGGCATCGGCTTGGCCTCATCGGGGAACGGGGCGTATAGTCGCGAGCCGTGAGAAAGTCCACCAAGGCTGCTCCCACCAAGGCCAAGCGGGGCCACGACCACGAGCACTGCATCGAGGATGCCGTGTCAGCGGCGGAGAAGCTCTGCGCGGCCAAGGGGCTTCGCTTCACGCCCCTGCGCCGGCGCGTGTTGGAGCTGGTGTGGTCGGGCCACAAGCCGGTCGGCGCCTATGCGTTGCTCGACCAGTTGCGCGACGAGGACCTGGGCTCGGCGCCGCCCACCATCTATCGCGCGCTCGATTTCCTGATCGAGCACGGCCTGATCCACCGCATCGAGCGCATGAACGCCTTCATCGGCTGCAGCCATCCGGGCGAGGCCCATCGCGGCTTCTTCCTGATCTGTGGGCAATGCGGCAATGCCGAGGAACTGGAAAGCGCCACCGTCGCCGACACGATCGCGGCGTCCGCGAGCCGCCGCGGCTTTGCCGCGCGCGACATGACGCTGGAAGTGACAGGTACCTGCGCGGAGTGCCGCAAATAATGTCATCCTGAGCGCATGGCGCGCATGTGAATGCGCATAGAAGGATCTAGCGCCGGCAAGAGAATCGTTGGTCGTTTCGCTAGGTCCTTCGCTGCGCTCAGGACGACAGATCAGGCGTTATGCGCCCGGTTCAGCCGGTCGAAGCCCTCGGCCAGATCCGTCTTCAGGTCCTCGACATCCTCCAGTCCGATATGGACGCGCAGGATGTGCTTGCTCTCCGGCCACGGCACCGCGGAGCGATAGTTGCCGGGATGGGCGGGGATCATCAGGCTTTCGTAGCCGCCCCACGAGGCGCCCATGCCGAAGATGTCCATGCCATCGAGCATGGCGGCGAGCGCGCCCTTGCTGTAGCCGTCGCGCAGGGTGAAGGAGAACAGCCCCGACGAGCCTTTGAACATGCGCTTCCAGTTGTCATGGCCCGGGCAGTCGGGCAGGGCGGGGTGCAGCACCTTATCGACCTCGGGCCGCTCCTTCAGCCAGTGCGCGATGTGCAGGCCGCTCTTCTCGTGGTGGCGCAGGCGCACCGCCATGGTCCGCAGGCCGCGCAGCGCGAGGTAACTGTCGTCGGGGGCTGCGTGGGTGCCGAAATTCATGCAGGCTGTCTTGACCAGCTCGAACATCTGCCGGTTGGCACACGAGATGATGCCCAGCATGGCATCCGAGTGGCCGACGATGTACTTGGTGCCGGCGTGGATCGAGACGTCGCAGCCATGTTCGAACGGCTTGAAGTAGAGCGGCGTCGCCCAGGTGTTGTCGATCAGGACCGCACAGCCATGCTTCTTGGCGACCGCGGCGATGGCATCGATGTCCTGCACCTCGAAGGTCTGCGAGCCGGGGGCCTCGAGATAGACCACCTTGGTGTTGGGCCGGATCAGCTTTTCGATTCCGGCGCCGATCATGGGATCGAAGAACGTCGTCTCGACTCCGAAATTCTTCAGCGTGGTGTTGGCGAAGCGCCGCGCCGGGCCGTAGGCGTTGTCGGTCAGCAGGAGGTGATCGCCGGTCTTGAAGAAGCCTACGATCGCACCGGTGACGGCGGCAAGGCCCGACTGCACCGCGATAGAGCGATGCGCGCCCTCGATGGCGGCGACCGCATCCTCGAGCGCCTTCTGGGTCGGCGTGCCGTTGCGGCCGTAGCCGAAGCCCTCGAACGGGATGCGGTTCTCGAACTTCGCCATGGTCGGCGAGAGGATCGTCGAGGCGTGGTAGACGGGCGGATTGACGATGCCGAAGTTGTTGTCGGGATCGCGGCCGGCGACGGCCAAAATGGTGTCGGGACGGGTATAAGTTTTCTTCGCGGTCATGAACTGCACTATGGCACAGGCCTCACTTCGGCGGCCACCGATAGATGTCCGGCCACAGCACGCGCGGGTCCTGCAATTCCTTGGTTTCGCTACGCACCACGCGAAAGCCTGCCTTGCGATAGGTGTCGAGCGCGCGCGGATGGTCGACGCTGTTGGTGTTGAGGATCAGTCGCGACGAGCCGCGGGCAAAGCCGCGCTCGATGGTGCGATCGAGCAGCCACGGCCCGATGCGCCGGCCAATATAGGTCGGCGTGAGACCGAAGAAGACGATCTCGTCCTCGTAGAGTTCGTAGTAGCCAACGAGTGCTGCGTCGTGGCGTGCGACGTGCAGCTCGTGCGCCGGACGGTTGATCAGGGCCGCGAGCGCCTCGTCGCCCATCATCCGCCGCTCGTACCACAGCCACGCGCGTCCCACGCGGTCGTAGAGATCGAGATAGAGCGCGGCAGTCGGCTCTGCGATGCGCTCGATCGCAATCCGTAGATCGGGCGGCCGGCCGCGCCGCGTCCAGTCGGCGGGCGCGAGCTCCAGGTGGGTGATGGTGACGGCGAGCCTGCCGTCGCTGCGCGGCTGAGGCTGATGCGCGAACAGCGCGCGCTCGATCATGACGTCGGCGGCGTCAATCCGAGGCGGCGGGCGAAGAGCCTGTCCATGGTGCGCTTGGGCAATGTCGCGACCATGAGCTGCTGGAGCGGATTGGGCGCGACCGTGTAACGGACCTTCGGCTTGGCCGTAGTGAGGGCGGTCCTGACCGCCTCGCCGATCCGCTCGGCCGGAAGGCCCTTGCGGCCGTGCGACAGCATGAAGCTCCGCATCGTCTTCAGGGCAGCGGCATAGGGTGTCGATTCAAATTGTGCGATGTCGATCGCTTCGGCCTTGTCCCAAATCGGCGTCGCCACCGAACCGGGCGCGACAACGATCACGTCGATGCCGAACAGCATGAGCTCGCGACGCAGCGACTCCGACAAGCCTTCGAGCGCGAACTTCGACGCAGCGTAGGGACCCGCGAAGGGCAGCGCATTCTTGCCGCCGACCGAGGAAATCATGACGATGCGTCCCGGCGCGCCCTTGCGCGTCCTGTCGGCGCCGAGCAGAGGCGCCATGGCCTGGGTCACGATCAGCTGGCCGGTCAGGTTGACGGCGAGCTGGTGCTCGAAGTCGGCGATCTTGAGATGGAGCAGCGGTCCCGGCACCGCCATGCCGGCATTGTTGACCAGCCCGAACAGGGTCGAGTCACCGAGTGCCGCCGCCACCTGCTTGGCGCCGGCCGCAACTGCCGCCTTGTCGGTCACGTCGAAGACGAGCGGCGTGAAGCTGTTGCCGAACTCCTTGGACAGCCGCTCGGCATCGGCCTGCTTGCGCACGCTGCCGAAGACATGGAAGTCGTTCGCGGACAGCACCTTGACGCAGGCCCACCCGATGCCGGTCGAAGCGCCAGTGACGACGACGGACCGCCGGGCAGCCATCACCTAGGCTCCGGTAACGATGGGCGTGTCGGCGCGCCCGCCCCACTCAGTCCACGAGCCGTCATAGATCGCCGCCTCCGGTGCGCCGGTGAGGTAGAGGGCGAGACCGACGACGCAGGCGGTGACGCCCGAGCCGCAGCTCGCTGTGACCTTCTTTGCCGGATCGATACCCGACGCCTTGATGCGGGCAGCAAGCTTGTCGGCCGGCAGCATGGTGTTGGTCTTGGGATCGAGGAGGTCGTTGTAGGGGAGGTTGAAGGCGCCCGGCATGTGGCCCGAGCGCAGGCCGGCGCGCGGCTCAGGCGCTTCGCCGCGGAAGCGGGCGGCGGCGCGTGCATCGATCACCTGCTCGCGCTTGCTGTCGAGCAGGCCCTTCACGTCGTCAAGCGAGCGCACCAGCGTATTGTCCAGGCGGGCGGTGAAGTGCCGTTCGCGCGGCGGGGTCGGATCGTCCGTGACCGGATGGCCTTCGGCCATCCATTTGGGCAGGCCGCCGTCGAGCACGGCGACGTCCTTGTGGCCCATGGCCCGGAACATCCACCAGACGCGGCAGGCCCCGGTCATCGGCGTGGTGTCGTAGACGATGATCTTGTTGCCGTCACCCAGCCCCAGCTTGCGCACACGAGAGGAGAACTTCTCGACCGGCGGCATCATGTGGGGCAGCGGGTTCGAGGTGTCGGCGATCTCGTCGATATCGAAGTACACCGAGCCCGGAATGTGCTGATTGGCGAACTCGGCCTTGGGATCGCGCTTCTGCGCCGGCAGATAGAACGATCCATCGACGATGCGAATGTCCGGCGCATCGAGGCGCTTGGCGAGCCACTCGGTGCTGACGAGGGCGTCGGGTCTGGCGTATTCCATGATGTTCCCTATGGCAGCGCGATGATGAAGCGCCGGTTCATTTTTCCCTTGTTCTCGATCTTGGTGCATTCGACGCGGCCGATTTCGGCCGTACGCGCCACATGCGTGCCGCCGCAGGCCTGCAGGTCGACACCTTCGATCGCCAGCAGCCGCACGCGGCCGACACCCATCGGCGGGCGGACGCTCATGGTCTTCACCAGCTCCGGACGCGAATTGAGTTCCTCATCGGTGACCCATTGCGGCACCACCGGCCGGTCGTCGGCGAGCAGCTTGTTGATCTCCGCCGTCACCCACTCCTTGGTTGGTACCTCGCCCTCGAGGTTGAAATCGAGGCGGCTCTTGTCGGCGCCGACCTGGCCGCCGGTGACATTGCCTTTGATGACGGCCGACATGACATGCAGCGCCGTGTGCATGCGCATGTGGCGATAGCGGCGGTCCCAGTCGAGGACGGCATGGACCTTGGTGCCGATCGGAGGCTTGGCCGAGTTGGGCGCCAGAATATGGAGGACGTCGCTGCCGTCGGCCTTCACTGAGTCGACGATCTTCGCTTCGCCGCCGTCCCAGCGCAGCCGGCCGGTGTCGCCGGGCTGGCCACCGCCGGTGGGATAGAAGATCGAGCGATCGAGTCGCACGCCGCGTTCCTCAACCGCGGTAACGGTGGCGTCGGTTTCCTTGAGATAGGCGTCTTGACGGAAGAGTTCTTCGACCATGCACCGGATTTAGGCTCTCACCAGCCGGGCCGCAACTTCCTTGGGGGTCGGCATGGAAGGGGCCGCCCCCAGCCGCTCGACGGAACAGGCCGCCGCCGCAGTGGCGTAGCGGGCGGCATCGAGGATATCGACACCGGCGGCCAGCCGAGCGGCCAGGGCCCCGACGAAACAATCGCCGGCGCCGGTCGTGTCGACGACCTTGGCCTTCAGTGCGGGTAGGGCGGTGGCGCCGTCCGCCGTGACGACGACCGCGCCGCGCCCGCCCAGGGTGGCGATCACCGTGCGGGCGCCCTTGCTCCGAAGCTTTTCGCAGGCGGCGACGATCGCGCGGACGGTGCTCGACGCCTTGATGCGTGCGCCTGTGGCTTGCGCCAACTCGATCTCGTTCAGCACCGCGACATCGACCAGCTTCAGGAGGCGCGCCGGGTGGGGAACCATCGGCGCCAGGTTGAGCACGGTGCGCGCGCCCACGTCGCGCGCCGCGGCCAGCATGGCCTGCGTCGTGGCGACCGGAGTTTCGAACTGCGCCACCCAGACCTCGTCGCGCCGCGGAACGTCGCTGATCATTGGCTTGGTGAAGTGGTCGTTGGCGCCGCCGGCTGCGGTGATGGCGTTGTCACCCTTGACGAGCTGGATGACGGCGACGCCGGTGGTTTGCCCTTCGACCACGCTGACGCCGAGGCTGTTGACGTCTTCGTTGGCGAGGAACGTGCGCAAGGTGGTGCCGAAGCCATCGCCGCCGACGGCGCCCAGCATGGCGGTCGGCACACCGAGCCGCGCCGCCGCGACGGCCTGGTTGAGGCCTTTGCCGCCGGGCAGCAACGACACCGTGGCGCCAAGCAGCGTCTCGCCCGAGGCAGGGCGCCGTGCGCTTTGCACGACGACGTCCATGTTGAGGCTGCCGCAGACGACAACCCTGTTCATCAGGGGCGGCTCATTTCATCCAGGGCGGGATGGGCAGCTTCTTCTCGCGCAGGAACGCCGGGTTGAAGAGCTTGGACTGATAGCGCTGCCCGCCGTCGGCCAGGATGGTGACGACGGTCTTGCCTGGGCCGAGGTCCTTGGCGAGCCGCATGGCGCCGACGATGTTGATTGCCGTCGAGCCGCCGAGGACGAGGCCTTCATGTTCGATCAGGTCGAACAGAACCGGAAGGGCCTCTTCGTCGGTGATCTGGTAGGCGGCATCGATCGGCGCGCCTTCGAGGTTCTTGGTGACGCGGCCTTGGCCGATGCCCTCGGTGACCGAGTTGCCCTCGGATTTGAGCTCGCCCTTGATCGCCCAATTGTACATCGCCGATCCCATGGGATCGCTGAGCGCGATCTTGATGCCGGGATTGCGCTCCTTGAGCGCCATTCCGACGCCGGCCAGTGTGCCGCCGCTGCCGACCGAACAGGTGAAACCAGCGACCTTGCCATTGGTCTGTTCGTATATCTCCGGGCCGGTCGTGCGGTAGTGGCCGTCGCGGTTGGCGACGTTGTCGAACTGGTTGGCCCAGATCGCGCCATTCGGTTCCTTCGCAGCGATCTCCTTCGCCAGCGTCTCGGAGTAGCGCACGTAGTTGCCGGGATTGGCGTAGGGCAGCGCCGGCACCAGGCGAAGGTCGGCGCCGCAAAGACGCAGCATGTCCTTCTTCTCCTGGCTCTGCGTCTCGGGCATCACGATCACCGAGCGGTATCCCAGCGCGTTTGCCACCAGCGCGATCCCGATGCCGGTATTGCCGGCTGTGCCCTCGACGACGACGCCGCCCTTGCGCAAGGCGCCGCGCTTCTCGGCGTCCTGGATCATCGCAAGCGCAGCACGATCCTTCACCGAGCCGCCGGGATTGAGAAACTCAGCCTTGCCGTAGATGTCGCAACCCGTCGCAGCTGACGCCGCCTTCAACTTGATCAGCGGCGTGTTGCCGATGCTGTCGATGAAACCCGACCGGACGTCCATGCTTTGCTCGCTCTCTCGCCCTGCGCTCGCTCCCGGGCAGGACCGTAGCAGGCGGCGGAGCGCTAGCGCCAGCGCGGCTTCCGATCGAGTGGAACCGCTCGCGGTTCCACTCGATCGGAAACGCGCTAGTCCAGGTGCCTCGACCAAAGGCATATTCCGTCCGGCTGATTCCAGCCGGACGGAATACGCTCTAGCGCCAGCGCTTGCGCACCTCGTCGCGATGCAGCGCGAGCCACTGCAGGGCGATCACGCCGACGGCGTTGTCGACCTCGTTGCGCTCGACCATGGCGTAGGCCTCGGCGAAGGGCACCACCTTCACCAGGATGTCCTCGCCCTCCGACTCCAGGCCGAACACGCCGCCGGCGCGCGTCGCGTCGATGCGGCCGAGAAAGACCTGACAGGACTCCGAACAGGCGCCAGGCGTCAGCATGATGGTGGCGATCGGCATCACCTCGGCGATCTGCAAGCCTGCTTCCTCGATCGCTTCGCGCCGGATCATCGCCTCGGCCGTCTCGTTGGCCTCGATGATTCCAGCCACCGCCTCCCAGGTGAAGGAGTGGTGGCCCGCGACGTAGGAGCCGGCACGGAACTGGCGGATCAAGACGACTTCGTCGCGCACGGGATCGTAGGGCAGCACGGCGCCCGCTTGCCCGCGCTCGAAGACTTCGCGGCTGATCACGGAGCTCAAGCCGCCGCGATGCAGGCTGTGGCGGAAGAAATAGCGGCCGACCTTGAAGTAACCCTGGTACACCACCTCATGGCGCACCAGTTCGGCCGTCTCATTGGGAGGGTTAGGCATCGTAGGCTTTCTGAAGGGTCGCGAGGTCGAGCTTCTTCATCTTGAGCAGGGCATTCATGACGCGGCCGCACTTGGACCGATCGGTCGAGGTCATCATCTCCTCCCAAAACAGCTACGGCGCGTCCGAAGAGAACGCGCCGTAGTGTAGGTGGCTCCGGAGGCAGGGTTCGAACCTGCGACCCGGCGATTAACAGTCGCCTGCTCTACCGCTGAGCTACTCCGGAATGAATTCGTCGCGGCCGGCGGTAAAGGCCTGCGGAGGGGCGGTTTTTGGCAGAGCGCCACCCTGCAGGCAAGGGGCCGATTACCCAGTAACGCCCCAAGGAAGCGTGGAGGCCTGGGCCGGAATCGAACCGGCATACGCGGATTTGCAGTCCGCTGCATAGCCACTCTGCCACCAGGCCGGCGTCGAGCGCGGTGCTATACGCATGGGCTGCGCACAGGGTCAAGCTGAGCCGGAGCAAGGCTCGGGACGACCCGCGCCAAGGCGTCCTTTGACGCTATTGGCGCCTGCCGCCTATAAACACCGCAACATTTTGGGGTCAGCCTATGACGGATTTCGCGCTCGCGCGCCGCAACATGGTCGACGGCCAGCTCCGGCCCAACCGGGTGACCAACGCCTCCTTGCTGGCGGCAATTGGCGAGCTGCCGCGCGAGCGCTTCCTGCCCGAGGGGCTGCGCTCGGTCGCCTATGCCGACGATGACGTGCCGCTGGGTAACGGCCGGTTCCTGATGGAACCCATGGTGCTGGCGCGCCTGATCCAGGCCCTGCAACTGCAACCGGACGACAAGGCGCTGGTTGTGGCGTCGGGTCGCGGCTATGGCGCAGCACTTCTGTCACGGCTGGCGAAGTCGGTGGTGGCTGTGGAAAGCGACGCCGCCCTGGTCAGTTCGGCCGAGCAGACCATTAAGGATCTAGGCATCGACAACATTCACCAGACAGTGGCCAAATTGGAGGCGGGCGCCCCCAGCGAAGCGCCTTATGACGCCATCCTGATCGAAGGCGCGGTGCAAGAGATCCCGCGGGCCATTCTCGATCAACTGGCCGAAGGCGGCCGGCTGACCACCGTCATCGCCGCATCGGCGGGTGTCTTGGGCGTGGCTCAGCTCGTCATGAAGGAGGGCGGCACGACCTCCGGCCGGCCGTTGTTCGATGCCGGTACGCCCGCTCTCCCGGGTCTCGCGCCACCGCCGCGATTCACCTTCTAGGCCAAGCATTTGCATCAGCCGGCTCGGGTCAGTTGTTGGGGCTACCCAGGGCCGTCGTACCAATGATAGTGTCGGACTTACATATGACGACGAGGGTATGGGGTAGTTCAATGCGTATCCGGCCCGCTTCGCGGCACGCTTGCGCAGCGATGGTATGCGCGCTTGCTGTCGGGCTGGGCGCCTCGCCGGGCGCGCAGGCGCAAAGCCTGGTCGAGGCCTTGTCCGCGACCTACAACAGCAACCCTGACCTGCTGGCCGCCCGCGCGGTGTTGCGTCAGACCGACGAGTCGCTGGCTCAGGCGGTCGCCAACTGGCGGCCCAAAATCTTGCTGAACGCCGAATACAACAAGATCGAGGCCGACTCGCTGCCGCATCGTCTCGGCCAACCGGTATCTCATCTTGAACGGCCGCACGACGCTGTTGCAGGCGATCCAGCCGATCTTTCGCGGCGGCGCGACGGTGGCGGCCACGAAGACGGCCCAAGCCAACATCCAGGCGCAGCGCGCGGTGCTGGCGGACACCGAGCAGCAGGTGCTTCTGAACACGATCACCACCTATGCCGACCTGGTCCGCGACGCCGGCATCGTCGATGCGCGCAAGAACAATGTCCGTGTGCTGGTGCAGCAGCTCGATGCCACGCGCGAACGCTTCCGCGTCGGCGAGCTCACGATCACCGACGTCTCGCAGGCCGAGGCGCGCCTGGAAGGGGCCAAGGCCGACCTGGTGCAGGCCGAAGCGCAGTTGCGCATCGACGAAGCAGCCTATCAGCGCGTCACCGGCCAGCGCCCGGGCACGGTCGGCGAGATCCCGCTATGGGGTGGCTTGCCGGCCAGCGAAGAAGAAAGCGTGGCGCTCGCCATGGACGCTAACCCGCGCCCGGTCAGCGCGCAGAACCGGATCACAGCGGCATCCTACGCCGTCAACAGTGCCTGGGCCGTGTTGCTGCCGCAGGTCAACCTGGTGGGGTTCATCCAGTACCAGCAGGATCTGCAGTTCGTGGGCGACCAGTACTACCAGTACGGCGTGCGCCTTCAGGCCTCGGTGCCGATCTACCAGAACGGCAGCGAGTGGTCGCAGGTCCGCCAGGCCAAGGAGCTGGTCGGCCAGAGGCGCAACGAGCTCGATAGCGCCCGCCGGGTGGCGGCCCAGACCGTGATCACGTTCTGGCGCCAGCTCGACGCGGCGCGCTCGCGGGTCGTGTCGTTCGAGGCTCAGGTGAAGGCCAATGAGGTCGCCCTGAACGGCGTACGCCAGGAAGCCCTGGTCGGTTCGCGCACCACCCTCGACGTGTTGAACGCCGAGCAGGAGCTTTTGAACGCGCAGGTCAGCCTGATCAGCGCGCGCCACGACGTGCAGGTTGCCTACTACGGCGTCTTGTCAGGCATCGGCCGACTGACGGCCCGCACCCTTGGATTGCCCGTCGAGTATTACGACGAAGAGAGATACTATAAGGAGGTCGGTTCGCGCTGGGTTGGCGATTGGGGTGCCGGTCAGAACCCGAGCCCTGCAAACGCGGCGAATGCAGCGAGTGCGTTCAGCAAATCGGCGCAAGGAGCGCCGGCTCCAGGCGCCGCCCAGCAGGCGACGACGCCTGGGACGATGCCGGCGTCGGGGCAAGGGACGAACAGATGAGCGAGGCCACCAGCTCAACAAGCGATCCGTCGATGGATGACATCCTGGCATCCATCCGCAAGATCATTTCCGACGACGAGGCGCGTGCCCAGGTCAGCGGCGGCCAGGGCGCCACGACCCACACGGCAGCTGACCCGCATCCCGGAGCGGCACTGGCCAAGCGGGACGACGTCCTGCTGCTCACCGACCTCGTCGAGGAGCCCAAGGGCGGTTCCCGGCCGACATCGCTGCCGTTGCCCCGCATCGATCCAGCCTCGGCGGCCGACATGCCCCAGCCGACGATTGGCGGCGATCCCGCACCCGACCAATCGCTGGTTGCGGCCGGCGTGGCGGGCGTGGCCTCTTCGGCCTTCGATCGGCTGAGCCAGGCGGTGCAAGACAGCGTGCCCGCGCCGGCAGCGCCCGATCCCGGGCCGACCATGGGCGGCGGCAAGACGCTCGAGGACCTGGTGAAGGAAATGCTGCGGCCGATGCTCAAGGAGTGGCTCGATCGCAACCTGCCGCCGATGGTCGAGCGGTTCGTCGAACGCGAGATCGTCCGGCTGACCCGCCGCTGACCCCGAGGCAACCGCAGAAATCGTACGCCACGGGGTCACCGTGGCGTTTTTGTTATAAGGCTCTGAATGCTCGACAAGACCTACGACCCCAAGGAGATCGAAGCCCGCCGGTACCCGGAGTGGGAAAGTTCTGGCGCGTTCAAGGCGCATCCGGAATCGGCCAAGCCGCCGTACTGCATCGTCATCCCGCCGCCCAACGTCACGGGCAGCCTGCATATGGGCCACGCGCTCGACAACACGCTGCAGGACGTGCTGATCCGCTGGCGCCGCATGAAGGGCGACGACGTGCTGTGGCAGCCCGGCACCGACCATGCCGGCATCGCCACCCAGATGGTCGTGGTGCGCAATCTCGAGCAGGAAGGCATCGGGCTCGCGGTCGAAGGTGCGGTGACGAGCGACGGCAACAGGGTGCTGCTGAACCGCGAGCAGTTCCTCGAGAAGGTCTGGGAATGGAAGGCCTTCTCCGGCGGCACCATCACCCGTCAGCTGCGACGGCTCGGCGCCTCGTGCGACTGGAGCCGCGAGCGCTTCACCATGGACGAGGGCCTGTCGAAGGCCGTGCTCAAGGTGTTCGTCGATCTCCACAAGGCCGGCCTGATCTACAAGGACAACCGGCTGGTCAATTGGGATCCCAAGATGCTGACGGCGATCTCCGACCTCGAGGTCGAATCGCGCGAGGTCAGGGGCAGCCTCTGGTATTTCAAGTATCCGATCGAGGGCAGCGACGGTCAGGAGGATGGGGGGCACATCGTCGTCGCCACGACGCGGCCCGAGACGATGCTGGGCGACACAGCCGTTGCGGTCCATCCCGACGATCCCAAGTGGAAGCACCTGGTCGGCAGGCACGCCATCCTGCCGCTGGTCGGCCGGCGCATCCCGATCGTGGCCGACGAGTATTCCGACCCCGAGAAGGGCTCCGGCGCGGTCAAGATCACGCCGGCGCACGACTTCAACGACTTCGAGGTCGGCCGCCGTCACAAGCTCGAGGCGATCTCGATCTTCGACAAGTTCGCGCGGCTGAACGACAAGGCGCCAGAGAAATATCGCGGCCTCGATCGCTTCGAGGCGCGCAAGCGCGTCGTGGCCGACATGGAGGCGGCGGGCCTGGTCGAGAAGATCGAACCGCACACCCATACCGTCCCCTATGGCGACCGCGGCGGGGTGCCGGTCGAGCCGTTCCTGACCGAGCAGTGGTATGCCGATGCCAAGAAGCTCGCCGAGGCGCCGATCACGGCGGCGCGGGACGGCCGCGTGAAGTTCGTGCCCGAGCGCGGGCGCGACGACTTCTTCCGCTGGATGGAGAACATCGAGCCCTGGTGCATCTCGCGCCAGCTCTGGTGGGGCCATCAGATCCCGGCGTGGTACGGCCCCGACAAGAAGATCTTCGTGGCCCTCTCCGAGGGCGAGGCGAAAGCCGAGGCGCGTGCACACTACGGCAAGGACGTAGTGCTCGAACGCGACCCCGACGTGCTCGACACCTGGTTCAGCTCGGCGCTGTGGCCGTTCTCGACGCTCGGCTGGCCGGACCAGACCCCGGCGCTCAAGAAGTATTACCCGACCAACGTGCTGGTGACCGGCTGGGACATCCTGTTCTTCTGGGTCGCGCGCATGATGATGATGGGCATGCACTTCATGCCCGACGTGCCGTTCCGCACCGTCTACCTGCATGGCCTGGTGACCGACGAGAAGGGCCAGAAGATGTCGAAGTCCAAGGGCAACGCCATGGACCCCCTGGAGCTGATCGACAAATACGGCGCCGACGCATTGCGCTTCACCATGGCCTCGCTCGCCGCCAACCAGGCGAGCCGGCTTCGGCTGTCGCCCGCCCGCGTCGAGGGTTCGCGCAACTTCGCGACCAAGCTCTGGAATGCCACGCGCTTTGCCGAGATGAACGGTGCGGCGCTGCCGAAGGACTTCGATCCGGCGGGCGTGAAGCTCACGGTCAACAAATGGATGCTGGCCGAATTGGCGCGCGCCAACGCCGCCATCGACAAGGCGATCGCCGAGTTCCGTCTGAACGAGGCGGCGAGCGCGCTCTACGAATTCATCTGGGGCATCGTCTGCGACTGGTACGTCGAGCTCACCAAGCCGATCCTTCAGGGGGCCGATGGTGCCGAGAAGGACGAGACGCGTGCGGTCACGGCCTTCGTGCTGCGCGAGACGGTGAAGCTTCTCCATCCGGTGATGCCGTTCATCACCGAGGAGCTGTGGGACAAGCTCGGCCATCGCGGCGAGCACGGCGCGTTGATCGGCCAGCCGTGGCCCGCGCCGCCGGCGATCGACGCCCGTGCAGATGCCGAGATGGGCTGGCTGGTGAAGCTCATTTCCGACATTCGCTCGGCGCGCTCGGAGCTGAACGTGCCGGCGGCCGCCAAGCTCAAGCTGCTGGTGGTGGGCGCCGACGACACGACGAAGAAGCGCCTCGACGCGCATCGCGCCGCGTTGGACAGGCTGGCCCGGGTTGAGGGCATTGAATCGGCCGCCGCCGCGCCCAAGAGCGCCCTGCAAATCGTGGTGGGCGAGGTGACCTATGCCTTGCCGGTGGGCGAGGTGATTGACCTCGCCGCCGAGCGCGCGCGCCTGCAGAAGGAAATCAACAAGCTCGCCGACGAGATCGCTAAGATCGACGCCAAGCTCGGCAACGCCAACTTCGTCGCCCGCGCGCCGAAAGAGGTGGTGGAAGAGCTGCGTGAGCGCCGCCGGCAGGCCGAGCAGACGCGCGCTCGGCTTGCGACGGCGCTGCAACGGCTCGGCGCTTAGGTGCGCCATGGAGGAGTCGCGACATGCTGCAGGAGCCACCTGACGGCGGCATGAGCCGTCGCGATCTGCTGAAGCTGATCGGGCTGACGGCCGGCAGCGCGGCGATGTATCAGGCGATGACCAGCCTCGGCTATGCCGCCAACTCCGGCTACAAGGGCCGGATCAAGCTGGAAGGCGACCCTAAGGGCGCATCTGTGCTCATCCTGGGCGCCGGATTGGCCGGCCTGACGGCGGCACTGGAACTGCGCCAAGCCGGCTACAAGGTGCAGGTCCTGGAATTCAACAGCCGCGCCGGCGGCCGCAACTGGTCGCTGCGCGGCGGTGACACCTATACCGAGCTCGGCGGCGCGACGCAGAAATGCGAATTCGATGCGGGCCTGTACTTCAATCCCGGTCCATGGCGCATTCCCTATCATCACAACGGACTGCTCGACTATTGCAAGCGCCTGGGCGTCAAGCTGGAGCCCTTCCAGCAGCTGAACCACAACGCGTTCCTGCATTCCGCCAGGGCCTTCGGCGGCAAGCCGCAGCGGATTCGCGAGATCAAGACCGATTTTCAGGGCCACACTTCCGAACTGCTGGCCAAGGTGGTGCAGCAGGGCAAGCTGGACGAAGTCGTCTCGCAGGAAGACCGCCAGATCCTGCTCGCCGCGCTTCGCTCATGGGGCGCGCTGGACGAGAACTATGCCTACAAGGCGGGCGACGACAGCGCCGAATTCCGCGGCTACGCGAAGGATCCCGGCGGCGGTCTCGGCGCCGAGCCGGTGCCCGGTCAGGTCATCGGCCTGTCCGACATCCTGCGGTCGCGCCTGTGGAGCAGGCTCACCTCATTCGCGCTCTATGAGTTCCAGACCACCATGTTCCAGCCGGTCGGCGGCATGGGGCGAATCGGCGAGGCGTTCGTGGCCGAAGTCGGCGACCTGATCGCCTACAATGCCAAGGTCATCAAGATCGAGCAGAACGCCAAAGGCGTAACGGCGACCTACGAGGATGCGAAGAACCCCGGTACCGTCCGCAAGGCCAGCGCAGACTGGTGCGTGTGCACCATTCCGCTCAGCATCCTGAGCCAGATCGAGATCAATGTCGGGGCTCTCATGCAGGCGGCGATCAGTGCGGTGCCCTATGTCTCGTCCGTCAAGGTCGGCCTGCAGTTCAAGCGGCGCTTCTGGGAGGAGGACGACCTCATTTTCGGCGGCATCAGCTATACCGATCTGCCAATCCGCCAGATTTCCTACCCCAGCACCGACTTCAATACGACCGGCAAGGGTGTCGTGCTTGGCTGCTACACCTGGAACGGGCCGAATTCGTATGAATTCACGTCGATGGCGCCGGAGGAGAGGGTCCGCCGTGCCGTCGAATATGGCGCGCAGATCCATCCGCAATACGCGACGGAATTCGAGAACGGCATCTCTGTCGCCTGGCATCGCTCGCCTTTCACGTTAGGTTGCGCCGGCGACTGGACGGAAGCGGCGAGGAAGCAGCACTACGACAATCTCTGCCAGATCGACGGGCGCATCGTGCTGGCGGGCGAACACTGCTCCTACATTCCCGCCTGGCAAGAAGGCGCGATCCTGTCGTCGCTCGACGCCATCGAGCGCCTGCACAAACGTGTTCTTCAGGGATGAGGACGATGCCGCGCCTTCGAGCCGCCGTGTTGCTGTTGGCCGTCATTGCCGCGCCAAACTCGCGAGCCGCTCCGCCCGAGGCGACGCTGAGCCCGGGGTTTCAATTCAGCGAGCAGTCGGGCGAAGCCCTCTACACCAACGTCTGCCAAGCGTGCCACATGGGTAGGGGCGAGGGGGCCGTCGGTGCCGGCCGTTATCCCGCCTTGGCGAAGGACGAGAACCTGCGAACGGCCGGTTATGCCATCTATGTCGTCTTGCACGGCTACAAGGCCATGCCTCCCTTCGCCAGGCTGATGAGCGACGACCAGGTGGCGGCCGTGGTCAATTACGTCCGCACCCACTTCGGCAACGCGTACACGGATGCCGTGACAGCCGAGGACGTCAAGAACGCGCGGTAACGCCTGAAGCCCGGCGGCGGCTAGCCCCATCGCCGGTCACGGCGCATGGGCGAGCCTTCGGGCAGGAAAAGGACGTCGAGCTGGGCGGTGGCGCCGTCGAGCGGCCGGCGCGCCATGCCGACGATGTCGGCCACCACGAAGCCGTGGCCATGCATGAAATGAACGATGTCGTGGACTTCCGGTCCGCCCTTGAGGCTGGCGATGGTGCTGGTCTCGACAATGAGGGCATCGATGCTGTCGAGCCGCCCGGTCATGCCTTCGAGCACCATCAGCTCGGCGCCCTGGACATCGATCTTGCACAGCGACGGGCGGGCGATTTCGTCGATCAGTGAATCGAAGCGGCGCATCGGCACGCGGTCGCGCCGCAGGACGTCGCGCTCGCTCACGTCCTCGAGCAAGGTCGCGGCCTGGATGTCAGGTCTGATCTCGATCTCGACTTCGCCGTTGTGATCGCCGAGCGCGGTCTGATGGACCTCGCAGCGGAGCTGCCGCTCGAGCAGCCGCATGTAGTGCAGGGATTCGGGCGTCGGATCGATCAGGTGATAGTGGGCATCGGGGAAGGCGCGGTAGAGCTCGTAGGTACCGTAGGCGACGCCGATATCGAATACCGTGTTGGGACGAAATCCATAGTGCTCGAGCACGCGAAAGGATTGCCGCCACGACGGTACCGTGGCGCGCCCGGGGATGTAGGAGATATAGGGCCGCAGGAAGTCCTTCAGCCGCGACACAGGCCCGGTTCGCGTCGCGCGCATTTCCGATGCGTCGATCATGGTGTTCCCGCTTTGAGGTGCGGAGCCAGCCTAAGCGCATTTGGCGGGGGCAAATCCACTGGCCGGCCGTGCCATCGGTGTGACCAAAGCGTGGCACGCGCGGCCGCCTCATCCTGAGGAGCGACTCGGAGGGTCGCGCCTCGATTACCGCGGAGCAATCTCCGCGGCTTAATGGGCACGAGCACCATGTTTGTGGCTCATCCTTCGAGACGCATCGCTTCGCGATGCTCCTCAGGATGAGGTTATTGGCTATCGCTAGTTCAGCGGCTTCGTCCACCAGTTGGAGGCGATCGTGAGGTCCGAGCGGCGCAGCACCTCGGCCTTGGCCAGATCACGATCGCCGCAGACCACGACGATCTGGGCGGCGCCTGCCTCGTGGATAAGTGTGGTCGCGTGAGAGAGCAGGGCTTCGCCGGTCGTCAGCCAGTGATGAGGCTCGACGACATAGAAATCATCGACCAGGTACGTGTCGCCGCCCGGCGCATAGACCGGCGGCGTCGGAAACTTTCGTGCGACCAGGAAGCCCAGGATTTGCCGACCCTCGGTCGCGACCAGGAAGAACGTATCCTGCGCCGCCAGCAGCTCGGTGAAGAAGGCCTTCGTGATTTCGGCCGACTTGGCGGCCTTGCGCCAGAAGGTCGGCTGGTACTTCTGGTGTTGGCGGCGTGTGCGTTCCGCGAGGTCGACGGCCGCATCGATATCGGATGCGATCGCCGGCCGGATGTCCATCGCTCGCTACGACGCCTTGCGCAGGTCCGGTACGTAGGGCCGCGAGGCGAAGCGCTCCTGGTTGTCGCCGCGCGCGAAGCGCAGGCCGGCATGGCGAATGGCGCCGTCGTCGACCTTGTCGAGCGGAACGAAATAGCGGTCGTCGCTCTTGATGATCGTGTCGTTGTCGACGCGGTTGTAGCAGATCAGCAAGGTCCAGCGGCGCTTCGCGGAACGGTTGGCGTCGGAGCGGTGGATAGCATTGCAGTGGAAGATCAGCGCGTCGCCCGCCTCGAGCTCGCAATACTCGATCGGGCACTTTTCCAGGATATGGGGCATGCGCTTGGGGTCGACCTCGTTCTGCGTCGGCGAGAGCGGCGTGTGGTCGATGCGGCCGAGCCTGTGCGAACCGCTGGCGATCTGCAGGCAGCCGTTCTCGCGCGTCGTCTTGTCGAGCGCGATCATCACCGACAAGAGATCCGGCCGGAGGCAGCCGTTGTAGTACCAGTAGCCGTAATCCTGGTGCCATTCCCAGGCGCCACCGACTTCCGGCTCCTTGGCCGTCAGCTTGGATTGGAAGTGATAGATGTCGCCGCCGAGCAGCGCTGCCGAAGTGTCGACCATGCGCGCGCTGCGCGCGGCCAGGCCATAGACCGAATCGCCGGCGCGATTCCACAGCGCAATGCGGGTCGAGCGGCCTTCGCCATCTCGGCGATCGAGAATGCTCTCGCGCACCGCCGGGTCCTGCGCCATGGCGTCGGTCAAAAGTTTCACCTCGTCGGGCGCGAACAGGCCGCGTGCGTAGGTGAATCCCTTTTCGTCGAACTCGGCCGTCTGCGCGGCATTCAGCACGTTGGGCATGGTTTCCTCAAAGTCCCCGGGCGGGACGCACTCGAATATACCCTACCCGTGGCGGCAGATCACTTCATCAGGGTCGCGATCTCGTCGGCGCTGAGGCCCGCGTGCTCGAGCACCCGCTTGGTGTGCTCGCCGAGACTCGCAACCTTCGGCCCGCTTTGCACCGGCGACCCCGAAAAGCGGAAGGGCGGGGCAGGCGACAGGTACTTGCCGGCGCTGTCCTCGATCGGACAGAGCGAGCCGCGATGGGCGACCTGCGGATCTTTCAACGCTTCGGTGACGGTGAGATAGGGCGAGCAGGGCACGCCGTGCTTCTCCAGCGCTGCGACGCATTGCTCGACCGTGAGTGTCTTGGACCACTTCTCGAACTCGTCGACGAACTGGTCCCAGTTCATGCGCCGGTCGTGGTACTTCTCGAAGCGCGGATCGGCCAGCCAGTCACGCCGGCCGGCGGCGGTCGCCATGTCCTGGAATGTCTTTTCGCTGGCGGTGGCGATCATGACGTAGCCGTCCTTCGCCTCGACCGGTCCGTACATCGGTCGCGACGGCATCTCGAAGTCGAACTGCGCACGATTGACCTCGCCCAACAGCATGCCGACCAGGGTCTCGAACATCGAGACATCGACCATCTGGCCCTTGCCGGTGACGTGGCGCTGATGCAGCGCCGCCAGGATGCCGCCCAGTGCGTACGCGCCTGACGCATAGTCTGCGACGAAGATTCCGCAATTGTCCGGCCGCCCTTTCCCCTCTTGATTTCGGCCCTGCTGGTAGAACAGATGGGCGCGGTCGAAGCCTGTCGACGCGTGGATCACCGGCGCGTAGGCGGGGCGGCCGGCGGCGGGCCCTGTCTGGCCGTAGCCCGAGATCGCGCCATAGATGATCTTCGGGTTGATCTTCGCCAGTTCGGGATAGTCGAGGCCGAGCCGTTTCATCACGCCCGGCCGGTAGTTCTCCAGGACGATGTCGACCTCCTTGACCAGCTTCTTCACCGCCGCGATCGCCGCCGGCTTCTTGAGGTCGAGCACGATCGAGCGCTTGCCGGCGTTGAGCTGGCCGAACATGGTGCCGGCGCCGTCGCGCTGCACCGGGCGGCTGCGCATCAGGTCGCCCTCGGGCAATTCGACCTTGATCACGTCGGCGCCCATGTCGGCCATCAGCCGTCCGCAATGCGGCCCGGCGATGGTGGTCGAGAAATCGAGGACGCGGACGCCGGTCAGGGGACGGGGCAGGTCGGTCATGGTGCTACCGGAAAATGAGGATCAGGACGACGCCTCCCACTACTAGCACGCTGCCGATCCATTCGCCGGTGGACGGCCGCTCCTTGAGCACGACGTGGGAGGCGATGAAGGTGAACACCAGTTCGATCTGGCCAACCGCGCGCACCAGCGCCGCGTTCTCCAGAGTCATGGCGAGCGCCCAGCAGGCCGAACCGAGCACGCTGAAGATGCCGACCCAGATCGAGGAGCGCCAGTTGACCCAGACCTTGCCGATCTGCGGCCGGTCGCGTCGGGCGAGATAGAGCGCCATCAGCACGACCTGGATGGTGTTCATACAGGCGAGCACGGTGATGCCGCGCACCACGAAGTCGCCCTCCGGGATGAGCTTGGAGGCCTCGCGGATCGAGCCTGCGGCGACCGCGAAGATCGCGCCAGACAGCAGCCCGTAGAGCGCGCCCTTGTGCGTGAGATCGGCCAGCACGCTGCGCACATTGGCGAAGTTGCCGCGCACGCTCAGGATCGCCACGCCGCCCAGGCAGACCAGGATGCCGATCCAGGCGCCGAGCTTCAGTGCCTCATGGGCGATGAAGGTGGAGAAGATCGCCACGAACACCGTCTCGGTCTTGGAATAGACGGTCCCGACCGCGTAGTTGCGCAGTGAGAAGGCGTGGATCATCAGCGACGTCGCCACGATCTGGGCTACGCCGGCAGTGGTCACCCAGGTAAAGAAACCCGGCGAAAGGTGGGGCACGTGCCGGCCGGTGCCGAACACTAGGAAGGCGAGCATGCCCAGCGCCAGCGGCGCACCGTAGAGGTAGCGGACGAAATTGGCGCCATCGACACTCAATACGCCACGAATCTTCTGCTGCATCGTCGTGCGGATGTTCTGGAACAGCGCAGCGGCGACGGTAATCGGTATCCAGAGCGGCACATTTCCTCCCAGCGCCAGTGTAGGGAAACATGGCGCGCACGTCTGCCAGTGTGAGTTTCGCGCTGCGCGGCTCAGCCGCCGACGAGCGCGCCATAGACCTCGACGATCTTCTCGTCCTGCGCCTTGGGCGAGAACAGCTCCCACTCGATGCCGTTGACATCGTGATCGCTCGAGAACTCTCCGGCCGCGCTGTCCTCGAAGCCGAGGTGACGGAGCTGTCCGGCACGCTGCGGCATCTGATTGATCGAGAAGTTGAGTTGGGATGTCCGCCACATGGCGTATTTGCCGGCGACGACGGCGGTCGGCTCGACGCCGAGGCGGGCGCTGTAGTCGCGGATCGACGCGGCGAGATCGGCGACTGCGAGGGCAATGTGGAAACGGCGCACGGCAATGCTCCTTTGGATTGACCGCATCCATAGGAGCCAGCAATTTAGCCTAGTACAAGAGGGCCTTTTATACTGGTATATTTTCAACCATGGCGATGACACCTGAAACTCAGCAGCGAACGCTGGGCGATTTCTTGCGCACTCATCGCGTTCGTCTCTCGCCGACCGGTCTGGGAATGGCGAGCGGCGGGAGGCGGCGCACGCCCGGCCTACGCCGCGAGGAGGTCGCCCAGGCCTGCGGCATGAGCACGACCTGGTACACCTGGCTCGAGCAGGGGCGGGACGTCTCGCCGTCGCCTCGGGCGCTCGCAGGCCTGGCCGAAACGCTACGGCTGACACCGGCCGAGCGCGCCTACCTGTTTCGGCTGGCCGGCAAATCGGATCCTGCCGCGCCCGCGCCTGTCGGCAACGGAATGGATGCCCCGACCGTCCTGACCGAGGCCGTCGCAGCGATCGCGGCTCCTGTCTACGTGCTGGACCAGGCTTGGAACGCGCGAGCCTGGAACCTGCAGGCCGAGCGCCTGTTCGTCGGTTGGCTCGACGGGCACAACGACCGCAACCTGCTGCGCTATGTGTTTCTCAGCCCGTTGGCGCGGCGCGTGCTGCCCGACTGGGAGAAGCGGGCCCGCCGGGTGCTCGCGGAATTTCGCGCCGATACCGGGCGCCATCTCGACGACCCGCATCTCAACACCCTGGTCGAGGGGCTGAGGCAGGAGAGCCCATTATTCGCTCGCTGCTGGCAGGAACACGAAGTCGAGGAGCGCGCCGGCGGCGAGCGCAGCTTCGACCACCCGCGCAAGGGCCGGCTGCGTTACGAACAGGTCGCCTTCACGCTGGCGAGCCGCGCCGATCTCAAGCTCGTCATCCTGACGCCGCGCTCGGGCCGCAAGCGGAAGAGGGGCGGCTAGGATCTCCGCCCCTGCCAGCAAAGGCGCTGCCGCTTCTAAAACGCCTTCTTCAAATTGGGCCGATGCTTGTTGCGCACCTCGAAGCCCGATCGGTGTGCGCGTCGTGGCTCCCGAACCCAAACCTGCCGATTCGGATGCAGACCACCTCCCTGCGTGGCCGGCACGGCGTTGAGCCGGGCACGGTGGAGCAGGCGGGTGTCCGCCTCACCGCAGTTGGGGTGGCTACCGCCATTATCGGCAACAGCCTTCGCCCACGCGTCCTTTCGCTTTTTCAAGGTAGTTGCGTCGCCAAGCCCGGTGCAATTCAGCTCGCTCTTGTTCAGATCGACGACAATCTCATCGCCGTCTTCGACGAGTGCGATCGGACCACCCAGCGCCGCTTCGGGGCCGACATGGCCAATAACAAGGCCGACCGATCCACCCGAGAATCGCGCATCCGTCATTAGCCCAATCACAATGTTGCGCTCGCGGCAAAGTGTCGTGATGCGCGAGGTCGGGTCGAGCATCTCCGGCATGCCGGGTGCCCCACTTGGACCTTCATAGCGCACGATGACCATGTCGTGGTTCTGAAAGCGCTCGGGCGCCTTGTCGAGCGCATCGAGCAGAGCTTGTTCGCCCTCGAACACGCGTGCCTTGCCGCGAAAGATGTTGTTTTCCAGCCCTCCCTCCACGCCCGCGAGCTTGAGGATGGCGGAATGGTCCGGGGACAGGTTTCCCCCCAACACCCGCAGGCCACCGGTCGGCTTGTAGGGTTTTTCGACGGTATAGATCACGCGACCATCGGCGCGCTTGGCTTCCAGGCGTTCGACTTGGGCTCCGAGCGTTTCGCCTGTGCAGGTGAGGACGTTCCCGTTGAGAAGTCCGGCATCGAGAAGTTCCCGAACGATCACTTGCACGCCGCCGACCTGATCGATGTCGACCATCGAATACTTGCCGTAGGGGCGTGCGTCGGTGAGGACGGGGACGACGTGCTGCGAGAGATGGTTGAACTCCTCCGGCGTCATGATTTCGCTCCAGAAATCCTTGAAGCCAGCAGCCCTCGCAATCTCCGGCGCGTGGAGCGTCACGTTCGTCGAGCCGCCTATGGACATCGCCACGATCATCGCGTTGCGAAGCGAATCGCGCACGACGATGTCCCGTGGCGTCAAATTCCTGGCGATCAGGTTTGCCAGGTGGTCGACCAGTTCCTTGGGAAACTCATTCAGCCGGCGCGGATCGTCGGACGGTGGTGCCACCATGTGGAGCGGCTGCATCCCGACGACGCCGATGAAGGTCTGCATGGTGTTGTAGGTGAAGATGCCGCCGCAACTTCCGAAGCCGGGGCAGGCATAGCAGGCGATGTGGTCCCGGTGCTTGGCATCCGGATGGCCTGCAACCTGGTAGGCACTCACAAGATCGATCGTCTCTCCCGTATCCGGATCCTTGCCGGGATGGATCGAACCATCCGACATGATGATCGACGGCCGATTGTGCTCGAGCAGCGCGGCAAGCGTTCCAACTGGCGGCTTGTCGCAAGCGACCACGGCAATGGTGCCGGCGAGCCCCGTTCCATTCAGATGCTCGCATAGGGAGTCGTGCGTTATCTCGCGTCCAATCAGCGAGTAACGCATCTCGCGCGTTCCGTTGCGGATACCATCGGATATGCCTACCGTGTACTCGGGTTGCACCAATCGGAAATTCAGCTGCCCTGGCTTTCGGCCAATGCGGCTCTTGAGCTGGGCATGGATCGCGTCGACCTTCGACATGACGCCGAGATAGCACTGGCTGTCGCCTTTGGTGCCAACGACACCCACCGAGGGTTCATGGATCAGATCTGGATCTGTGCCGAGCGCTACCGCAAGCCCGATGGCTTGCGTTGAACGGCCCGGGTGCCGGTCGATGGTGACGGTGCTCGATTTCTTCACGTTCAATTCCTCGATTTACAACTTCCTGTCCCCGGGAGCGTTCGGGTCATGACGTTTGACCATAACAGGTGAACTTCGACACCTGTTAGTGGTCGCGCTCTGGTGTCGATTCGGTTCAAGGTTGGCCACCGCTCTGCCGGAAATCGTCGTTCGGCGTTCTAATGACCGTGATAGGCCGGGACGGCGAATGCGGGTAAAACTTCTAATGACCAAAATTGGTCGCGGCGGCGGATGCGTGTAAATTGCTAAACATGCTCGCGGTTTGGCCTTCCACCCCCCAATATTTTCCCATTATTTTATTCGCGGCCGTCGGGAAGCCACCCCACAAGGAGTTGGGGGTCGGAAAATACCCCTCGTGGTTTTTCCATTTTTTTAAAGGTTACTGCGGCGTAACTACCCCACATCTGGGGTCGACAGATTTACGTTTCGGTCCATGAAAAGACGAATCGTCCTCGCGGCAGGTTTCGCCGCGCCGTTCGTGGCGCGGGCAGAGGGATCGTGGCCGACCAAGCCGGTGCGCATCGTCGTGCCGTTCAATCCGGGCGGCGCGATCGACGCCATGGTGCGAGTGCTGGGCGATTCGCTGACGGCGCGGCTGGGGCAACAGGTGCTGGTCGATCCCAAGCCCGGCGCCAACACCATCGTGGGCTCCGACCTCGTCGCCAAGGCCGCGCCGGACGGCTACACCTTCCTGATCACCACGAACTCCACCCACACCAACAACCCGACGCTCTACGCCAAGTTGCCGTTCGATCCGGCCAAGGATCTCGCGCCGGTCTCGCTGGTCTCGCTCGGCACCATCCTGATCGTGGCCAAGGCCGATGCGCCGTTCAGCGATCTCAAGGGCATGGGGGCGTGGGCGAAGGCGCTCGGCCGCCCCGTGACCTACGGCAGCTGGGGCATCGGCTCGTCGGGCCATCTCTACGGCCTGATGCTGGAAAAGGCGCTGGGCGGCCTCTACAGTCACGTGCCTTATCGCGGCGACGTGCCGGCGTTGCAGGACGTGGCCAACGGCACGCTCGATCTCACCTGGGCCAGTCCGGTCAGCGCCAAGACGCAGATCGCCGCCGGCCGCGTGAAGGCGATCGCCGCGGCGGGCAGCAAGCGCTCGGCCGCCATGCCTGATCTCAGCACCTTCGCCGAGCAGCTCGTGGCGGGCTTCGATCTCAGCCTGTTCGTGGCGGCTTATGCGCCGGCCGGTACGCCCAAGGAGATCGTCGAGCGCCTGCAGCGCGAGATGCGCTTCGCCCTGGCTGAACAGGCGGTCGCCGACAAGCTGATCGCGCAGGGCCAGACGCCGGTCGGTTCGACGCCGGAGGAACTCGCCAAGGTGCTGGAGCGCGAGACGCCGATCTGGGCGGAGCTGATCAAGCAATCCGGCGCAAAGGTCGAATGATGACGACTGCCTATTCGCTGAAGCCGCCCAGCTACAATGCTAGGCTCGCGGAAGTGGGCCGCGGCACGCCGATGGGCGAGCTGCTGCGCCGCTACTGGCATCCCGTGGGGCTCGCCGGTGACGCCGGCGCCACGCCGCGGCCGGTCAAGATCCTGGGCGAGGAGCTGATCCTGTTCCGCGACGGGCAGGGGCGGGCGGGGCTGGTCTACCCGCGCTGCTGCCATCGCGGCACGACGCTCTACTACGGCAAGATCGAGGAGCGTGGCATCCGCTGCTGCTATCACGGCTGGCTGTTCGACGTCGAAGGCCAGTGCCTCGAGATGCCGGCCGAGCCCGACCCGAGCGGCGCGCAATGCCAGCGCGTGCGCCAGCCGTGGTATCCGGTCGAGGAGCGCTACGGCCTGGTCTTCGCCTATCTCGGCCCACCCGAGAAAAAGCCGGTGCTGCCGCGCTACGAGTGCCTCGAAGTGATGGGGCCGGGCGAGTTCGTCGAAGCCGACGATTCCAGCATCGGCAGCGGCGGCATCGTGATCGCGCCCTGCAACTGGCTGCAGCATTTCGAGAACGTCGTCGATCCGTACCACGTGCCGATCCTGCACGGCAGCTTCAGCGGCCCGCAGTTCGTCGAGCAGATGGCGGCATTCCCCAAGGTGACGTTCGAGTACGGCAAGCAGGGCGTGAAGGCGACTTCCGTGCGGCCCGGCCCTGACGGCAAGAGCTTCCGGCGCGTCACCGAGGCGGTCGTGCCGACCTTGCGCGTGGTGGCCAATCCGCGCGTGGCGCAATATGGCATGGTCGAGTCGATCGGCTGGACGCTGCCGATCGACGACACGCACTACCGCATCTACGTCGCCGGCCGCGTCAAAGAGAAGGGCGAGCTCGCCAAGTTCAAGTCTCGCTACAACGGCAAGAGCTGGGCCGAGCTCACGGCCGAAGAGCACCAGAAGTTCCCCGGCGACACCGAGGCGCAAGTCGGGCAGGGGCCGATCACCCTCCACTCCGAGGAGCACCTGATGTCCTCCGACCAGGGCATCGGCATGCTGCGCTTCCTGTTGCAGAAGCAGGTCGATGTCGTGGCCGCCGGCGGCGACCCGGTCGGCGTGGCGTTCAACGAAGCCGACGCCTACGTGAAGCTCGACGCGGGGCAGTATCTCGACGACTAGCGCCCTTCTTCAACGCTCTGCCAGTGCCAGCCTGGCGCCGAGTGCCACGAAGGCCGCGGCGAACGTCCGGCGCATCCAAGTCAGCACGCGGGGTCGGGAGATCACATGGGTGCGGATCGCCGCGGCAAATAGGCCGTAGGCGACGAAGACTACGAAGGTCGCCAGCATGAAGACGCCGCTCAGCAGCAGCATGCGCTCCAGCGGCGCGGCGTCATCGGTGGGAACGAACTGCGGCAGGAAGGCGAAGAAGAAGATCGAGAGCTTGGGATTGAGGACGTTGATCAGGATGGCATGGACGATCACGCCGAGGTCCGAGCGGGCGCCGACGTCCTTCTCGATCTTGAGCGCGCCATGTTCCTTCAGGGCCTGCCACGCCATGAACAGCAGGTAGGCGACGCCGAGCCATTTCAGCGTCTGGAACGCGAGCGCGCTGGTGTGGAGCAGGGCGGCGAGTCCCAGGATCGCCGCCGCCATGTGCGGCACGATGCCGAGCGTGCAGCCGAAGGCGGCGACCACGCTGGCGCGCGAGCCGCGCGACAGGCCGGCGGCCAGCGTGTAGAGGACGCCGGTGCCGGGCGAGACGACGACGATCAACGTGGTGATCAGGAACTCGATGGTCACAGGTCCGCTCCTATCGCCTGGCTGACGGAAGTGTAGCCGTCTCGCGCGAGCAGGGCAGCCAGCTCATCTTTGATGCGCCGGACCAGCGGCGGCCCTTCATAGACCAGCATCGAGTAGAGCTGCACTAGGCTGGCGCCGGCGCGGATCTTGGCATAGGCGTCGGCGCCCGACCCGACGCCGCCGGCGCCGATCAGGGGGAACTGCCGCTCGACCCGGCGGGCCGTGCGGCGCAGCACCTCGGTCGAGAGCGCGTTGAGCGGCTCGCCCGACAGGCCGCCGGCTTCCTGCGCGCGCGGCGAGCGCAGCGACGCCGGCCGCGACAAGGTGGTGTTGCCGACGATGATGCCGTCGATCCGAAGGTCGCGGCTGACGGCGACGATGTCGTCGAGGTCGTCATCCGTGGCATCCGGGGCGATCTTCACCACCAGCGGCACCGGCGTGGCGGCGATCGCGTCCTGCACGCGCTTCAGGAGATCGGCGAGCTGGGCGCGGCCCTGCAGGTTGCGCAGCCCGGGCGTGTTGGGCGAGGAAACGTTGCACACGAGATAGTCGGCATAGGGCGCGAGCGCGGCACTGCAGGTGACGTAGTCGGCCGTGCGGTCGCTGCTGTCCTTGTTGGCACCGACATTGACGCCGACGAAGCCATTGCGCGGCCGGTGCTTCAGTCTCGCGAGGGCGGCGTCCAGGCCCTGGCCGGGAAAGCCCATGCGGTTGATGACGCCGCGATCCTCGGGGAGCCGGAAGAGGCGGGGCCGCGGATTGCCGGGCTGCGGCCTGGGCGTGACGCTGCCGATCTCGACGAAGCCGAAGCCCAGGCCGAGCAGGGCATCGGGCGCCTCGGCATTCTTGTCGAAGCCGGCGGCGAGGCCGATCGGGTTGGGAAGCTGCCGCCCCCAGATCTTCACGTCGAGGGATGCCGGATCGGGTCGGCGGTCACCGGGGGTGAGACCGCTCTTCAATGCCTTCAGGGCCAGGCCGTGCGCGGTCTCGGCGTCGAGGCGGGACAGGAAGAGATCGGCGAGCGCATACCAGACGGCCATGCCGTCTGGTTAGCAGAGGTTCCCTGTGGAGCGCAGCGGCGCTTACCTGAAGAACGGACTGGACTTGGGCGCCAGCGCCGGCGAGTTCGTGAACATCATCGCGAACAGCTCCCGGAAGAGCTGATTGACCGCCGGGTCGCCGGGCCCCGAAGCGTTGGTCCAGGCCGTGGTCTGGGACAGCGCAAGCTCGTTGCGACAATAGATGGCGAACAGGTACATCCGGCCCGGCGTGGGGGGCTTGAAGCGGACATTGCCAGTGGCGCAGACGCCGTAGGCCTCGAGGTCGTTCGCCGCGTCGGCGATCAGGTAGAGCCGATACCAGGGATGCGGCGGCTCGAGGGGCTTGTCATAGGTGAAGGTAAGATTCGGCGGCGGCTTGGCGGCCTGCATCTGCGGCAATAGCTGGCGCGCCACGTCGTCGGGGTTCATCCCCGGGAAGGGATTGCCGGCAAGGATCACCTGGAACGTCTTGCCGTCGGCGATGGAGAAGAACTCGCGATAGTCGTACTGCACCGCGTAGTAGTAGCCGCCCAGGGTCGCGGCGCAGGCCGCACCGGGGATTGTGGCGGCAGCGAACAGGGTGGCCGCTATCTTCTTGAAGGAACGCATCGGTGTCCTCCGCAGGCTGCTTGTCCGAGGACAATACGCTCGCGGCCTGATCACCTCATTTCACAAAGTCGCGTGTCAGCCGGCTGTAAGCTTACACATCCAAGTCCCGCGCAAACTTGGCGTTTTCTTGGATGAACTCGTAGCGTTTCTCGGGCTTCCGCCCCATCAAGTTCTCGACCAGCGTCGCCGTCTTCATCACGTCGCGGCGCCCATCGGCGGTGTTGCCGGCGCCCACGGCCGTCGGCACGTCGACTTTCAGCAGGACGCGCTTGCCGGGGTCCATCGTGGTCTCGCGCAAATGCACCGACTGCATTTCGCCCAAGCCCTTGAAGCGGCTGACCTCGACCTTGCCCGCACCGTTGAAGGTCGTGCGCAGCAGCTCGTCCTTCTGCGCGTCGTCCAGCGCGTACTCGGTCTTGGCGCCCTTGGTGATCCGGTAGAGCGGCGGCTGGGCGAGGAAGAGGTGGCCGTTCTCGATCAGCTTCGGCATCTCGCGATAGAAGAAGGTCATCAACAGCGAGGCGATGTGGGCGCCGTCGACATCGGCGTCGGTCATGATGATGACGCGCTCGTAGCGCAGCCGATCGTCGCTGTAGTGGGCGCCGGTGCCGCAGCCCAGCGCCTGGATCAGGTCCTGGACCTCCTGGTTCTCGCGCAGCTTGTCGGCCGACGCGCTGGCCACATTCAGGATCTTGCCGCGGAGCGGCAGGATCGCCTGGGTCTCGCGGTTGCGCGCCGCCTTGGCCGAGCCGCCGGCCGAATCGCCCTCGACCAGGAAGATCTCCGTGCCGATCGATGCCGAACTCGAGCAGTCGGCGAGCTTGCCGGGCAGGCGCAGCTTGCGGGTCGCGGTCTTGCGCTGCTGCTCGCGGTCCTGCTTGCGCCGCAGCCGCTCCTCGGCCTTGCCGATCACGTGCTCGAGCAGGACGTTGCCGACTTCCTTGTCGCCGGTCAGCCAGTGCTCGAAATTGTCGCCGACCACGGTCTCGACCAGCTTGGTCGCCTCGACGCTGACCAGCTTCTCCTTGGTCTGCCCCTGGAACTGCGGCTGCTCGATGAAAATCGAGACCAGGCCCGCCGCCCCCTCGAAAATATCGTCGGCCGTGATGACGCCGCCCTTGCGGTTGCCGGTCAGCTCGGCGTAGCGCTTCAGCCCGCGCACCAGGGCGCTGCGGAAGCCCGATTCGTGCGTGCCGCCCTCGGCCGTCGGCACGGTGTTGCAGTAGGAGCGGACGAAGCCTTCCTCGTCGTTGGGCCACCACACCGCCCATTCGACCTTGCCGCCCTGGGTGCCGTTGGTCTCGCTTTTGGCTTCGCCGGCGAAGGGCTGCGGCACGACAGTGGGTCGCTCGCCGATCTCCGACGTCAGGTAGTCCTTCAGGCCGCCCTCGAAATGGAACGACTCCTCGGCTGGGATCTCCGAATTCTTCGGCAGCAGCTTGGAATCGCACTTCCAGCGGATCTCGACCCCGCGGAACAGGTAGGACTTGGAGCGGGCCATGGCGTAGAGCCGCTCCGGCCTGAACTCGTGCTTGCCGAAGATCTCCGGATCGGGATGGAAGGTCACCGTCGTGCCGCGCCGGTTGGGCGCCGTACCATTGGCCTTGAGCTTGGTCTTGGGCTTGCCGCGCGAGAAGGTCTGCGTCCACGATTGGCGGTCGCGCGCCACTTCGACGACCAGCTCGTCGGAGAGGGCATTGACCACCGAGACGCCCACGCCGTGCAGGCCGCCTGAGGTCGCGTAGACCTTGCTGTTGAACTTGCCGCCCGAATGCAGCGTGGTGAGGATGATCTCCAGCGCCGACTTCGGCTTGTACTTGGGGTGCGGGTCGACCGGGATGCCACGGCCGTTGTCGCGGATCAGCACCTTGTTGCCGGCCTGCAGTTCTACATGGATGGTGTCGGCATGACCCGACACCGCCTCGTCCATGGCGTTGTCCAGCACCTCGGCCACGAGATGGTGCATGGCCCGCTCGTCGGTGCCGCCGATATACATGCCCGGGCGCTTGCGGACGGGCTCGAGCCCCTCCAGCACCTCGATGTCGCGGGCGGTGTAGGATTTGTCCTTGGTCGCTGCGGCACGCTTGCCGCCCGACCCTCCGAACAGGTCGCCGTTCTTTGCCATGGCAGCTTCTTGTTTCTGCGGCCACGCGAGGGGTTCGTTGATGGGCCGCTTAGGCGTTGATATGGTAGTAAAATCGCGGGAAAGCAACAACATCCGGCAGGGATAGATGGCCCAAGGGACGGCTGAGCGGCCGCGCGACCCGATCGTCAGGACCGTGCCGCAGCCGGCCGACATGAACGGCAACGGCGACATTTTCGGCGGCTGGGTGCTGTCGCAGATGGACGTGGCAGGCGGCTCCCTGGCGGCCCGCGTTGCCAAGGGCCGCGTGGCGACGGTCGCCATCACGGCCATGACCTTCGTGCAGCCGATCAAGGTCGGCGACATGGTGTCGATCTACGGCAAGGTCGCCAAGGTCGGCCGCACCTCGATCACCATCGACCTCGAGACCATCGTCCAGCGCCGGCACGAATCGGCCGAGATCCAGGTGACGCACGGCACATTCGTGTTCGTTGCCATCGATGACGACGGCAAGCCGCGGCAGGTGCCCCAGGCATGAGAGCCGCCGTCGCGTTGGCACTGGCCGGTCTCCTGCTGCCAGGCGTGGCCAGCGCTCACCCGCACATGTGGATTGCCCAGACGGTGCGGACGATTGCCACGGACGGCAAGTACACCCAGGTCGAGATCGAATGGCGATTCGACCCCGAATCCAGCGAGGACGAGATCCCGGCGATCGACGAGGACAAGGACGGCAAGATCTCGCCAAAAGAACTCGAGCTGCTGGCACGGGACACCATGGCGAGCCTCGAGAAGTTCGGCTTTCAGACCTGGCTGAACACGGGCGGCAAGGACTTTCAGCCCGCCAAGGCCACTGTCTTCACCGCCCGCATCGAGAGCCCGGCGACGTTCACGCCACCGGACTGGGACCGCTCGGCGGGTGACGGCGAGAAAATGCCTAGCAACAAGCGTCAGGAGCTGCCGGCGGCGCCTCGTGCCGGCCCGCCGCGCAATCTCGTCTACATCTTCCGGTTCACGCTGCCGCAGCCCACGAACACGCTCAGCATCACCACCTACGATCCCGAGGACTTCATCCGCTTCGAGGTCGACAAGGCTACGCTGCCGGCGGGCTGCCGGCTCGACAAGCACCCGACCTACAAGTCCGAGTTCGTGCCGGGCCAGCCGGTGTTCGCAGACAGGGTCTCGTGCCGGCTTCCGTAACGCCTTCGGCTCCAGCGTATCGTCCTTGGCTCGGCATCTTCTTCATGTCCGTGGCCTGCGCACTGTTCCCCGTTCAGAACGGCATCGTAAAGCTGCTGACCGGCATCTATCCCTGGCAGGAGGTCGTATGGGTCCGGCTGGTCACGCATCTTGCACTGATGTGCGTGCTCTTCCTGCCACGTCGGGGTCTTGCGCTCCTGCGCACCCGGGCGCCGCTGCAGCAGGTCATCTGCTCCGCCGGCTTGCTCGGCTCTATGGTCTTCTTCTTCAGCTCGGCCAAATATGTCGGCGTCACCGAGGCGATCGCGATCTCCTTCATCGCGCCGCTCGTTGTGACGTTCCTTGCCTGGCCGCTGCTTGGCGAGCGCATCACCTTCCTCCGCCTGGCGTCGGTCGTGATCGGTTTCGTGGGCGTGGTGATCGTCATCCGGCCCGGCAGCTCGGTGTTCCAATGGGCGTCGCTGATGATGCTGGCGAGCGCCGTTTTCTACGCCATCTACCAGATCGTCGTCCGGCGCGTGGCCGCTGTCGATTCTCCCGCGACCACGGCCTTCTACTGCGCACTCGGTAGCACGCTGGCGATGTCGTTCGTCGTGCCGTTTCATTGGAAGACGCCGGACAACCGGAGCGACGTGGCGATGATGGTGTCATTGGGCATCTCGGGTGGCCTTGGCCATTACTGCGTGGCGCGGGCGTTCAGCTATGCTCCGGCAAACCTGATCGCGCCGTTGAATTACACCCAGATGATCGGTTCGGTCGTGGTCGGCTATCTCATGTTCGCCGAGATTCCCGACTTCTATACTTGGATGGGCAGCGCGGTGATCATCGCCGCCGGCCTGCTCGTGGGCTGGCAGAGCCGGCGAAAAGCCTGAGGGAGGGACAGCATGCCGTATCTCGTCGCGGACGATCTGCCGAAGGAACCGGCAGGCCGACGGTTCCGGACACTGCTGGAGCGGCCCGGCATTCTGCAGATGCCCGGCACGCATAATGGCCTCGCAGCACTGCAGGCGAAGCGGGCAGGGTTCGTCGCGCTTTATCTCTCGGGTGCCGGCATGTCGGCCTCGATGGGTCTGCCCGATCTCGGCGTCATCACCGTCGACGAGGCCTGCTTCTTCGTTCGCCAGGTCGCGCGCGCCTCGGGGCTGCCGGTGCTGGTCGATGGCGACACGGGCTACGGCGAGGCCCTGAACGTCATGCACATGGTGCGGGCCTTCGAGGAGGCCGGCGCGGGAGCGGTCCATATCGAGGACCAGCTGCTGCCCAAGAAGTGCGGGCACCTCAACGACAAGAAGCTTGCCGATCCGCACGACATGGCGGCCAAGGTCCAGGCCGCGGCAAGAGCGCGGCGCGATCTCGTCATCATTGCGCGCACCGATGCGGCGGCGAGCGAAGGCATCGACGGCGCCGTGGCGCGGGCCAAGCGCTACATCGAGGCTGGCGCCGATGCGATTTTCCCCGAGGCGCTCATCAATGCCGACATGTTCCGCGCCTTCGCCAAGGCGATGCCGGGCGTGAAGCTCATGGCCAACATGACCGAGTTCGGCCGCACGCCGTTCTTCACCGCGAGCGAATTCGAGGCGATGGGCTATCGCATGGTGATCTGGCCGGTCTCGGCGTTCCGCGTCGCCAACAAGGCGCAGGCTAGGCTGTACGCCGCCATCAAGCGCGACGGCGGTACCCAGAACATGATCGGCGAGATGCAGACCCGCGCCGAACTCTACGACACGATCGGCTATCACCAATACGAGGCGCTCGACGCCTCGATCGTGCAGACCGTCGTGCCGCAGGGCATGCCGCAGCGCTAGAGGCCGAGTTCTTTGAGGTCGGGTCCGCGACGGTGGAAGTCCGTCGCGTCCTGGAACGCTTTGCCTAGCCGCAGCACGTCGCGCTCGCGGTAGGGCTTGCCGACGATCTGGATGCCGAGCGGCAATCCACCCGAGAAGCCGCTGGGCATGGAGAGGGCACAGAGGCCGAGATAGTTACCGGGCCGTGTCAGGTAGCCCGGAATGGGCGACGTCTCCTCGACCTCCGACAGCGGGATCGCGGGCACCGCGACCGTCGGCGCTAGCAGCGCGTCGTAGGGGTGCATCCACTCGCTGAACTCGGCGCGGCGCTGGCCCATGCGGCGCAGCTCCTCTGCGTAAGCGCCGGTCGCGAAGGCCTTGCCCAGCAACGCGCGGCCGCGCACACCCGGACCGATCGCTTTCTTCTGGTCCTCGATCCAGGCGCGATGCAGCGAGAACATCTCCGACGTCGAGATGATGCCGGCGCCCTGCGCCATCTCGAAGAACCAGCTCGGCAACCGAACTGCCTCGACGTTGGCGCCCAGGCTTTCAAAGGTGCGGGCTGACGCCTGCCAGGCCTGCACGACGTCGTGATCCATGAACTCGGGCAGCTGGTTGGTGTCCGGCACGGCGATCCGCATGCCTTCGATCGAGCCAGCCTTGGTCGCGGCGGTGAAATCCTCCAATGGCTGGCCGAGGGTCGTGGGATCGCGCGGATCGGGTGCGGCCAAGGCATTCAGCAGCAGCGCGCAGTCCTCGACGCTGCGCGCCATCGGCCCGATCGAATCGAGCGTCCAGCTGAGCATCATCGTGCCGTGCAGGCTGATGCGGCCGAAGGTGACCTTGAGCCCGACCAGGCCGTTGAAGGCACAGGGGATGCGCACCGAGCCACCGGTGTCGCTGCCGATGCCGGCGGGTGCCAGCCGCGCCGCCACCGCGACTCCGGTGCCGCTCGACGAGCCGCCGGGCGTGCGATGGATCTTGAGGTCCCAGGGATTCCACGGCGCACCCATCAGAGGGTTGGTGCCCCAGCCGCCGAAGGCAAACTCGACCATGTGCAGCTTGCCGAGCGGCACCATGCCGCCTGCGGTCAGCCGCTCGACCGTGTTCGACGTCTCGGTGGCAACGCGCTTCTCCCACATCTTGGAGCCGCCGGTGCCGATCCTGCCGACGATGTCGCACAGGTCCTTGTAGACCACGGGCAGGCCATGCAATGGCCCGAGCGGAAAGCCGGAGGTGCGCGCCGTATCGGCGGCATCGGCCAGCGCCTTGGCTTCCTTGGCATAGACCTCGGTGAAGGCATGCAGCTTGCCGTCCGCCTTGGCGATGCGGGCAAGCAAAGCGTCGACGATCTCGCGCGAGGAGAATTTCTTGGTCGAGAGGCCGGCGGCCAGCTCGGTCAGCGTTAGGTCATGGAGTTTCATCGGTAGGTGGCCCTAATACGTTGCTCTGCCGCCAGAGAGATCGAATACCGACGCCGTCGAGAAGGTGCAGAGCGGCGAGGCGAGCCACGACACCAGCTCGGCGACTTCGTCGACCTCGCCGAATCGGTTCATCGGGATCTTGGAAAGCATGAACTGGATGTGCTGCTCGGTCATCTGGCTGAACAACTCCGTCTTGACCACCGCCGGCGCCACGCAGTTCACCAGCACGCCGGTCGTCGCAAGTTCCTTGCCAAGCGACTTGGTGAGGCCAATGACGCCGGCCTTCGATGCGGAATAGGCGGAGGCGTTGGGGTTGCCTTCCTTGCCGGCCACCGAGGCGATGTTGACGATGCGGCCCCAGCCGCGCTTGACCATGCCGGCAACCACGGCGCGATTGCTGAGGAACACGCCGGTCAGGTTGATGTCGATCACCTGCTTCCAGGCGTCGACGGGATATTGCACCACCGTGGTGTTCGGCCCGGTGATGCCGGCGCTGGCGACCAGGATGTCAGGCGCGGCGAGCTGCTTCTCTGTGGTGGCGAGCGCCGCCTCGATCGACTTGTCGTCGGTGACGTCGACTGCGACCGCGATGGCGTCGCCCAGCGAGGCGGCGGACTGCTTGGCGCGATCCATGTCGCGGTCCCACAGGGCGACCCGGCCACCGCCGGCGGCGATTTTCGCGGCACAAGCGAGGCCGATACCTCGCGCTCCGCCGGTGACAACGGCGGTCCGCCCCTTGAACAACCCATCCGCCATGGTTACCTCCCCGTTCACCGCCCCAAGCGCTTGAATTATCTGGCGTTTCCCACCATACCGGCGCGCCATTCCATCCGCTACACTGCCGAATGAGCGCCTTAGAAGGCGCGTAAGAGCGCGAAACGGCGCCCAGCGTCCCAGGAGTTCCATGTCCTCGCCCAAGCCGGCATCGATCGACGCCACCCTCGAGCTTCTGAAGGCGGGCGACTACATCGCTGACCGCAGTCTCGCCACCGTGCTCTATCTCGCGCTGAAACTGGGCCGTCCGCTGTTCTGCGAAGGTGAGGCGGGCGTCGGCAAGACCGAGATCGCCAAGGTGCTGGCGACGACGCTGAAACGGCCGCTGATCCGCTTGCAGTGCTACGAGGGCCTCGACATCTCGTCGGCCGTTTATGAGTGGAACTACGCGCGCCAGATGATCGAAATCCGCCTGGCGGAGGCGCAGGGGGTGCGTGACCGCGGCGAACTAGCCTCCGACATCTTCAACGAGCGCTTCCTGATCCGCCGTCCGCTGCTCGAGGCCCTGGAACCCCATGCCGAGGGCGCGCCCATCCTGCTGATCGACGAGCTCGACCGAACCGACGAACCGTTCGAGGCCTATCTCCTTGAAGTGCTGTCCGATTTCCAGGTGACCATCCCCGAACTTGGCACCGTCAAGGCGGCGCAAACGCCGATTGTGATCATCACCTCCAACCGCACGCGCGAGATTCACGACGCGCTCAAGCGCCGCTGCTTCTACCACTGGGTCGACTATCCCGACCTCAAGCGCGAGCTCGAGATCCTGAAGGTCAAGGCACCTGGCGCCAGCGAGCGCCTGTCGCGCCAGGTCGTGGGCTTCGTCCAGGAGCTGCGCAAGCTCGACCTCTTCAAGTCGCCGGGCGTGGCTGAATCGATCGATTGGGCAACGGCACTCTCCGAACTCAATGCGCTCGACCTAGATCCCAAGACCATCAACGACACGCTGGGCGTGCTGCTTAAATACCAGGACGACATCCAGCGCCTGCAGGGCTCGGAGGCGGCGGAGATCCTGCGCAAGGTGAAGTCCGACATCGCCGCCCAGCCGCTGGGCTGATCGCCGATGGACGCGCTGCCTGTTCCCGAGGCGGCCCCTCAGCCGCGCGGCGGCAAGCTCGCCACCAACATCGTTCATTTCGCCCGCACTTTGCGCACGGCCGGCCTGAGGGTCGGGCCCGGCCAGGTGTTGAAGGCCATCGAGGCGGTCGAGGCCGTGGGTCTCGCCAAGCGCGATGACTTCTACTGGACGCTGCATTCGGTGTTCGTGAACCGGCGCGACCAGCGCGAGATCTTCGACCAGGCGTTCCACGTCTATTGGCGCAATCCGCGGCTGCTCGAGAAGATGATGGAAATGCTGCTGCCCTCGGTCGGCGTCCCGGCCGAGCCCGATGCCAAGCAGCTCAGCCGTCGGCTGCAGGACGCCCTGCAGCCGGGGCAGGGCGAAGCGCCCAAGGGCGAGGACGAGCCGCCCGAAGTCGAGGTCGAGGCGACCTTCACCGTGTCCGACCGGGAGGTCTTGCAGCATCGCGACTTCGAGCAGATGACCCAGGCCGAGATCGACGAGGCATTGCGTGCCATCTCGCGGCTGCGCCTGCCGGTGCCGGAACGCCGCACCCGCCGCTATCAGTCGGCCCTGCGCGGGCCGCGGGTCGATTTTCGCGCCACGCTGCGCCGGGCGCTCCGGCCCGAAGGGCTGGTCGAGTTGCGCACGCGCAAGCCGCGCCGCCGGCCGCCGCCGCTCGTGATCCTGTGCGATATCTCGGGGTCGATGGCGCGCTACACGCGCATGTTCCTGCATTTCATGCACGCGATTACCAACGATCGCGACAGGGTCTTCTGCTTCACTTTCGGCACGCGGCTCAACAACGTGACTCGAGCCTTGCGTTATAGGGACGTGGATATAGCGCTGGCCAAAGCCTCGGCGCAGGTGGAAGATTGGTCCGGCGGCACCCGCATCGGCCAGGCCCTCCACGAGTTCAACAACAAGTGGTCGCGCCGCGTCCTGGGGCAGGGGGCTGTGGTATTGTTGATCACCGACGGGCTCGACCGCGAGGGCGCGGCCGGTCTCGCGGAAGAGATGGAGCGCCTGCATAAATCCTGTAGCCGCCTGATCTGGCTGAACCCGCTCTTGAGATACGGGGCCTACGAGCCCAAATCCCAGGGCAACAAGGCGATGCTGCCCCACGTCGACGAGTTCCGGCCGGTCCACAATCTCGAGAGCCTGGCCGGGCTGATCGCCGCCCTCGATAGCCATCCCCATAGCGCTGACAGGCGGCTGGCGAGTTGGCAGACCGAATTGCGCAAGGAGTAGACCATGAGCGACGCGTTGGAAGTTCTGGATCAGGTCGGCAAGTGGAAGCAGGCGGGCAAAGGCGTCGCCGTCGCGACTGTGATCACCACCTGGGGATCCTCGCCGCGGCCCGTCGGCAGCCAGCTCGGCGTCGACGACAGCGGCCAGATGGTCGGCTCGGTTTCGGGCGGCTGTATCGAAGGCGCGGTCGTGCAGGAAGCGCTCGCAGCGATCAAGGACGGCAAGCCGCGCCTCCTGGATTTCGGCGTCACAGACGAGCAGGCCTGGGATGTCGGCCTTGCCTGCGGCGGCAAGGTCCAGGTTTTCGTCGAGAAGGTGAACTGACCTATGCTAGCCAAGACCCTCGCCGCGCTTCAGGAAGCGCGCACCAAGCGGCGGGCGGTGACGCTCGCCACACGCCTCAGCGACGCCGCGGAGGCGCTCGTCTATCTTGATACGGCGGATGGATCGCTGGCCGGCGATGCCGCCATTGTTGCCGCCGCGCATCGCGCCATGGCGGTCGGACGCAGCGAGACGGTGGAAGTCGGCGGAGAGAAGGTGTTTCTCAACGTCTATGTGCCGCCGCCGCGGCTGATCATCGTCGGCGCGGTGCATATCGCGCAGTCGCTCGCCCCGATGGCCACCATGCTCGAATTCGACGTCACCGTGGTCGACCCCCGCGGCGCCTGGGCGACTGCCAATCGCTTCCCGGGCGTGAAGGTCATCCAGGATTGGGCCGACGAAGCCTTTCAGGCGATGGGCCTCGATGTCTCGACTGCCGTCGTGACGTTGACGCACGATCCCAAGCTCGACGACCCGGCGCTCGAAGCGGCGCTGAAGTCGGACGTCTTCTATGTCGGCGCGCTGGGCAGTCGGCGCACCCATGCGAAGCGCAAGGAGCGACTGGCGGAAGTCGGCATCACCGAAGAACAGTTCGCCCGTGTGCATGGCCCGGTCGGGCTCAATATCGGCGCCAAGTCGCCGGCCGAGATCGCCGTCTCGATCCTGGGCCAAATCATCGAGGTGCGGGCGCGTCGCCTCGAGGCCATGACCGCACCCAAGGTGGCCGCGGCGTGAGGTTCGGCGACACTCCGATCGACGAGGCCAAGGGCGCCATCCTGGCGCACAGCTGGCGCGCAAACGGCGTGAACTTCTCCAAGGGCCGCGTGCTGAGCGGCGACGATGTCGCGAAACTCAAGGCTGCCGGCGTGTCGACCGTGGTGGCGGCGCGTCTCGATCCCGACGATGTGCACGAAGACGAAGCGGCGGCCACGCTGGCCAAGGCCTTGGCGGGCGAGGGGATCGAGGTCACCGCGCCTTTCACCGGGCGCTGCAATCATTTCGCCCGCGGGGCGGGACTCGCGGTGATCGACCACGAGCGCATCGATGCGCTGAACGAGCTCGACGAGTTGGTGACCGTCGCGACCCTGCCGCCGTTCGCCCGCGTCGAGCCGCGCCAGATGGTGGCGACGGTCAAGATCATTCCCTATGCCGCGCCGCGCGCCGCAGTGAAGCGCGCCGTCGCGGTAGCACATTCGGCCAACCAGCCATTGGTCTCCATCGCGCCCTTCAAGACGATGAAAGCCGGCCTGGTGCAGACTCGGTTGCCCGGCACGCGCGACAAGGTTCTGGACAAGGCGCTCGGCACCACGGGCAAGCGGCTGACGTCGCTCGGCAGCACGCTCGCCGGTGAGCGGCGCTGCGCCCACGACGCGTCGGCCATCGCCGGCGCGCTGAAGGAGTTGAAGGGCGAGGGCTGCGACATCTTCCTGATCGCCGGTGCTTCGGCGATCGTCGATCGCCACGATGTCATTCCCAGCGGCATCGAGCAGGCGGGCGGCAAGGTCATTCACTTCGGCATGCCGGTCGATCCCGGCAACCTGCTGCTGACGGGCGAGTTCGAGGGCAAACCGGTATTGGGCCTGCCAGGCTGCGCCAAGTCGCCCAAGTACAACGGCTTCGACATGGTGCTCGAGCGGCTTGCCGCCGGCCTGCCGGTCGGTCGCTCTGAAATCGTGCGCATGGGGGCGGGCGGTCTGCTCGCCGAAATCCCCACCCGCCCCAAGCCGCGCGACGACAGCGACGGTGAGGATGCGAGTCCGCAGCAGGCGCCGCGCGTTGCCGTCATCGTGCTGGCGGCCGGGCGCTCCACCCGCATGGGTGGCCCCAACAAGATGCTGGCCGACGCCAACGGGCAGCCGCTGGTGGTTCACGCTGTGAAAGCGGCGCTCGCTTCTCAGGCGGTCGAGGTGGTGGTCGTGCTCGGTCACATGGCCGACCAGGTCAAGGCCGCAATCGTTCAGGCGGTGCCGACATCGCGCCTGCGCTTTGTGATCAATCCCGATTTTGCCGAAGGGCTCAGCACGTCGGTGCGCACCGGTATTGCCGCCCTCGGCAAGGACATCGACGCTGCCATCGTGCAGCTGGGCGACATGCCGGGCGTCAATTCGGCTTTGCTCGACCGCCTGATGGCGGCCTTCAGCCCTGTCGAAGGCCGCTCGATCTGCGTGCCGACGGTCGCCGGCAAGCGGGGCAACCCCGTGCTGTGGGATCGCCGCTTCTTCTCCGAGATCGCCAAGGTCGAGGGCGACACTGGCGCCAAGCACCTGATCGGCGAGTACGCCGACCTCGTCTGCGAAGTGGAGATGACGGGCGAGGCGGCGATCACCGACATCGACACGCCCGAGGCGCTCGCCGCATGGCGGGCGAAAGGCACGTGAGGTGCAATTGAGGGTTCATGGCTGGGAGCGCGCGACTCCGGTCGCGCTCATGGAATGTCGATTCGCGCAGGAAGATGCGCCATTGGAGTGGCGCGCTCCCAGCGAAGAGAGTCACGTATGACCTTCGATGTTGTTTCTGTCCGCCGTCAGTTTCCCATCCTTTCGGAAATCATCGACGGCCGGCCGGTCCATTATCTCGACAACGGCGCCTCGGCACAGACGCCGCTCGCCGTGCTCGATGCCGTACGCGCTTATGAGACGACCGGGCGCGCCAACGTGCTGCGCGGCGTGCATCGCCTGGCCGAGCGCGCGACCGAGGGCTACGAGACCGCGCGCGAGCAGGTGGCGAAGTTCCTCGGCGTGCAGCCGATGGAAATCGTCTTCACAGGCGGCTGCACGGCGGCGATCAACCTTGTCGCCTATTCCTACGGCTCGCTTCTGAAGGCGGGCGACCGCATCCTGCTGTCGGAACTCGAGCATCATTCGAATATCGTGCCTTGGCAGCTCCTGCGCCAGCGCAGCGGCATCGAGCTCGACATGATCCCCGTGACCGTCGATGGCCGCATCGATCTCGACCTGCTTCCGAAGTTCATCACGCCCAGGACGAAGCTTGTTTCGCTCGCTCATGTCTCCAACGTCACCGGCGCGCTCGTCGATGTGCGTGCGGTGGTTGGTGCCGCCAAGTCCGTCGGGGCCAAGGTGATGCTGGACGGCGCGCAGCGCGCGCCGCACGGGCCGCTCGACCTGCCGGAGCTGGGTATCGATTTCTACGTTTTCGCCGGACACAAGGCCTACGGACCGAACGGCGTCGGCGTCTTGTGGGCGAGGCCTGAGCTGCTCGAGGCCATGCCACCGTTCCATGGCGGAGGCTCGATGATCGGCCGCGTGACGTTCGCGGAGACGACCTGGGCACCACCGCCGCGCCGCTTCGAGGCGGGCACGCCGCCGATCGGACAGGCGATCGGCTTGGGCGCCGCCTGCAAATGGATGGCGGCTCTCGATTGGACGAGCGCGCACGCCCACGAGATGGCGCTGGTGCAGCGCGTGATGGACGGCCTGCAGAAGATCGACGGCACGCAGCTCTTCGGACCAGCCAGCCTGCAGAACCGCTATCCGGTGGTGTCGTTCCAACTCGAGGGCGTGCATCCGCACGACGTGGCGCAGACGCTCGACTCGTTCGGCGTCGCGGTGAGGGCAGGCCATCACTGCGCCCAGCCATTGATGGACCGTTTCGATCTCGACGGCACGACTCGGGTCTCGATCGCGCCGTACAACGACAACACGGACATCGACGCTCTGCTGACCGGCGTGAAGCACGCAGCCAAGACGCTACGATGAGCGACCAGCTCTATCAGGAGCGCATCGTGGCGCTCGCCAAGGCGAAGACCGGCGCGGGTAAACTGGCTTCACCGACCAAGTCGGCGCGGCGCGACAATCCCCTGTGCGGCGATCGCGTTACCATTGACGTGAAGCTCGACGGGCAGGGGCGCATCGCCGAGATCGCCCAGCAGGTGCGCGGCTGCCTGCTCTGCCAGGCCTCCGCCTCGGCGCTGGCCTCGGTCGCGGTCGGCCGCGATGCCGCGGGCATCGCCGAGCTCCGCCACGATGCCGAACGCGCCGTCGGCCGCGAGGCCGGCGAAGCGCACGAGCCGTTCGCCGCCTTCGCGCCGGTGCGCGATCACAAATCTCGCCAGGAATGCGTGCTCCTGCCGCTCGAGGCGCTCAAGGACGCGCTCTCCTAGTTTAGTCTCACCGCCGCCGCGGTTGCGTCATACTCGGCGCGCACGGTACGCGTGTACGAGCGGGAGGACTCATGACGAAATGGCTGTTGGCCGTCGTTTTCGCGGCGCTTTGCGCATGCCCGATCCTGGCCAATGCACAGGAGCTCGCGCTCAAACGCGTGATGCTGTCGTCCGGCGGCCTCGGCTATTTCGAATATGAAGCGACGGTCGACGGCGACGCGACCTTGAAGCTCACCGTGGCGCTCGAACAGGTCGACGACGTGTTGAAGAGCCTTGTCGTGTATGACGACAAAGGCGGCGTCGGCGGCTTGAGCCTGCCCGGGCGCGAGCCCCTGAAGCAGGCGTTCAAGGACTTGCCGTTCGATGAAAGCTCGCTCGCTTCGCCGGCGGCGCTGCTTGCGACCCTGAAAGGGGCCCAAGTCTCCGTCGGGGGCGGCCGTGCGATCGCCGGTCGAATCGTCTCGGTCGAACCGGAAACCGTCAGCCTGAACGATGGAAAGGCCACGATCCGGCGCACGCGTGTGACCTTGCTCACCGAGCGCGGCCTGCAGCAGTTCATCTTGGAAGATGCCGAGAACCTGCAGTTCGCCGACGCTGCGTTGCGCGACAAGGTTGGACAGGCGCTGATGGCGATCCAGGGCAATCGTGCCAAGGAGGCTCGCACCCTCGAGTTGTCGGCGCGCGGGCAAGGCAAGCGCACGATCCGCGTCGCCTACATTGTCGAGGCGCCGGTGTGGAAGGCGTCCTATCGGCTGACCCTGGGCGATGCGGCGGCTCCGCGGTCGGCCCTGCAGGGCTGGGCCACCGTCGAGAATCTAAGCGGCCAGGACTGGAAGAACATCGAGCTGACGCTCGTCTCCGGCCGGCCCGTCGCCTTCCATCAGGCGCTCTACGAAGCCTACTACGTGACGCGCCCCGAGATTCCCGTCGAAGTGGCCGGCCGACTGATGCCGAGCGTTGATCGCGGAGGCCTTCAGGTCGCAGGGAAGGCGATGCCTCAGCCGGCTTCACCGGCACCGGCGCAGCGCAATCGCTTCCAGGAGCGCGGCGTCGCCGAAGTGGCGTCCGCTCCGCCGCCTCCGCCGATGGCGGGTGGCGCCGAGCAGATCGAGGCGACGGACGCCGCCACGCAGGTCGTGTTCAAGTTTCCGCGGCCCGTAAGCGTCGACAATGGCCGCACATTGTCGATCCCGATCCTCGATCGCCAGGTGCCGGCGCTGCGGCTCGCGCTCTATCAGGCTGACACCGCGGCGCGCAATCCGCTGGCGGCGGTGCGGCTCACCAACGACGGCGAAACCGGCCTGCCGCCGGGCATCCTGACGATCTACGAACGGGACAAGGCGGGCGCAGTCGCTTATGTCGGTGATGCCCGCCTGTCGGGTTTCCCGGTCGGCGAGACACGCTTGCTTGCCTATGCGCTGGACGAAAAGATCACCATCGAGCGCGACCCGGCGCAGACCGACCGGCTTGCGAGCGGCACCATCATCGACGGTGCGCTGCGCTTTTCGCGTCTGATCCGGCAAAGCACGACCTATCGCGTGCGCGGCCCCGCCAAGGAGGCGCGCCAGCTCATCATCGTGACGCCGCGGCTCGCCGGCTGGACGCTGGTCAAGCCTGACTCCAAGGGCGTGGAGATCAGCGAAGGCAACTATCGCCTGCCGTTCCAGCTTCCGGGCGGCGACCAGACGCAGACCTTCGAGGTAGCGCAGGAGCAGACCCAGCAGCAGGAGCTGCGGCTGATCGGCGCCTCGGCGGACCAGATCAAGGTGTTCGCCCAGGCCAAGGAGTTCGACGCCAAGACGCGCGAGGCGTTGGCCAAGATCCTGCAGCTGCAGCAGGCGGTCGCCGAGGCCGAACGCAAGGTGGCGAAGCTGGACTCCGACCGCCAGCAGATCGTCCAAGAGCAGGTGCGGCTGCGCGATAACCTGGCGCGCGTGCCGGCCAACAGCGACCTGCAGCGACGCTACCTCGCCACCCTCGACAAGCAGGAGACCGAACTCGAGGGCATTGCGAAGCAGCGGGCCGAGGCGGACAAGGCGGTGGAAGCGGCACGCTCGTCATTGCGCAGTTACGTTTCCCAGCTGGGCTAAGATAATGATCGTCGAAATTCAAAGGGTTAGAATCGGGAATCGTTTGTTTTCAATGATTTGTGCCGGCGGGGTATTTCCCACGTGGGAAGAATCGCCTGAAATGCAGGCGGGCGTGCACTATTCGTTTCCCACGCGAGTGGGAAACTCTGGGAAGTTCTCTAGCCCGCCCGCAACGTCCTGACCGCGTCGTCACGCCGGAACAGATAGAGCAGGGCACGCAGCGCCGCGCCCCGCTCGGACTGGAGGTCGGGATCGCGCTCGATCACCAGGCGCGCATCATCGCGGGCGGCCTGCAGGAGCTCGCCATGCACGGCGAGGTCGGCCAGGCGCATGTCGGGCAGGCCGCTCTGGCGGGTGCCCAAAAGCTCTCCGGCGCCGCGTAACTTCAGGTCCTCCTCGGCGATGCGAAAGCCGTCCTCGGTTTCGCGCATGATGGCGAGGCGGGCCTTGGCGGTCTCACCGAGCGGCTGGGCGTAGAGCAGCAGGCAGCTCGACTTGGCGGTGCCGCGTCCGACGCGGCCGCGCAGCTGGTGGAGCTGGGCGAGGCCAAAGCGCTCGGCATGCTCGATGATCATGACGGTCGCCGCCGGCACGTCGACGCCGACCTCGATGACGGTGGTCGCAACGAGAATGGAGAGCTGGCCCTCGGCGAAGGCCGCCATGGTCGCCTCGCGCTCGGCGCTCTTCAGCCGACCATGCATCAGCCCGACCTTGCCGGGGAAGCGCGCGCTCAGCAGGCGATGGCGCTCCTCGGCATTGGCAAGGTCGACTTCCTCCAATTCCTCGATCAGCGGGCAGACCCAGTAGATGCGGGCGCCCGCGCCGACCATGCGGCCGGCGGCGTCGACGACCTCGCCGATGCGCTCGAGCGGAATGGTACGGGTGTCGATCGGCTGGCGGCCGGCCGGTTTTTCGGTGAGCTTCGATACATCGAGGTCGCCATAGGCCGCCAGCATCAGCGTGCGCGGGATGGGCGTGGCCGTCATGACCAGCAAGTCGACAGCCTGCGCCTTGGAAGAGAGCGCCATGCGCTGGTGCACGCCGAAGCGATGCTGTTCGTCGACCACGGCGAGTGCCAGATCGGCGAACTCGACCTCCTCCTGGACCAACGCGTGCGTGCCGACGACGAGCTGGACCGAACCATCGGCCAGGCCCTGCATCGTCTGCTTCTTCTGCTTCTGCCCGTCGCGTCCGGTCAGCAGGGCGAGCGTCACACCGGCCGCCTCGGCAAGCGGCGCGATGGTCGCGTAGTGCTGGCGGGCCAAAAGCTCGGTCGGCGCCATGAGGGCGGCCTGAGCGCCGGCCTCGACCGCAGTCAGCATGGCGAGGAAGGCGACCAGCGTCTTGCCGCTGCCGACATCGCCCTGCAGCAGCCGCACCATACGCTCGGCCTTGGCCATGTCGGCCGCAATCTCGGCGGTCGCGAAGATCTGGCTCGGAGTGAGCGTGAAGGGCAGCGCTGCCATGGCGAGTTTCTGCAGGCGACCGTCGCCCTTGGTCGCACGGCCCGCCAGGGTGCGCTGATGATAGCGCACCAGCGCGATGGCGAGCTGGCTTGCCAGCAGTTCGTCGAAGGCGAGCCGCGCGCGGGCGGGGTGTGCCGGTGAGAGGTCGGCGGACTCGGCCGGCGCATGCGCCTGAGCGAGCGATGACTTCCAGTCGCTCCACTTTTGCCGGTTGAGCCACGCGGAGTCCTGCCACTCGGCCAGCTCCGGTGCGCGCTCGACGGCGGCGGCGATGGCCTTCTGCAGTGGCCTTTGGGTCAACCCGCCGGTCAGTCCGTAGACCGGCTCGACGCGCAGGATGGAGTCGCGCTCGGCGAGCGGCACCACATGGTCGGGGTGCGTCATCTGCACCTCGCCCTGATAGATCTCGACCTTGCCGCTGACGACACGGACCTCGCCGGGCGGCAGCAGCTTCTTGAGGTAGTCCTCGCGGCCGTTGAAGTAGGTGAGGCAGAGCCGGCCGGTCTCGTCGCTGCACCAGATGCGATAGGGCTGGCGCGGATTGCGCGGCACCAGGTGCTCGTCGACGGTCGCCGTGATGGTGGCGATCTCGCCGGCTTGCGCCTTGGCTACTTCCGGCGCGTTGCGCCGGTCGACCACAGCGGAGGGCAGGTGCCACAGCAGGTCGACCACCATCGGCCCGGCCAGCCGTTCGACGAGCTTGCCCAGGCGCGGCCCGATTCCGGGCAGCGATGTCACCTGGGCGAAAAGGGGCGTCAGGCTCTGGGGGCGCATAAGACCGTGACTTGGCCATTGCTGCCGCCTATATGCTACGCCCCTTTTTCGCGACCCCCTGGGGAAAAGATGGACAGGGATTCCGAACTGGAGACGCGGCGGAAGCGTTTGCTCTATCGCAGCGTCTACCGTGGCAACAAGGAGAACGACATTCTCCTTGGCCAGTTCGCGCGCGCGCATATATCGGAGTTCGATGTGGCCGAGCTCGATCAGTACGAACGCCTGCTGGAGACCGGCGACAATGAGCTTTTCGACTGGATCGCCGGCAAGCTCGCGGTGCCCGTCGAGGCCGACACGCCGGTGCTGCGCAAGCTTATGGCCTTCCGGGTGAGGTTCTAGTGCCGACACTCGCCGAACGCCTGTCAGTGTTGCATCGCAAGGCCGGCCGCTGGACCATCGCCGGCCTGCCCGAGGGCGCCGACGCGCTGGCGCTGGCCGAGATCGCCAAGACCACGGGCGGGCAGGACATTCTGCACGTGGCGCGCGACGGCCAGCGGCTGGAGCGCCTGCAGGACGGCCTGCGCTTCTTCGCGCCCGAGCGCGAGGTGCTGGTCTTCCCGGCCTGGGATTGCCTGCCCTACGACCGGCTATCGCCGCATCCCGACATCGAGGCTGAGCGACTGGCGACGCTGGCCAGGCTCGCCGCGCCCAAGAAACCCGGTACGCCGGCGCGGATCGTTCTGGCCTCGGTGGGCGCCGCCCTGCAGCGCGTGCCGCCACGCAGCCTGTATGCCGAGGCTGCGGTCACCCTGCGCAAGGGCCAGAGCGTCGACGTGACGTGGCTGACGAAGTTCCTGGGCGAGAACGGCTACGGCCGCGCCGAGACGGTGATGGAGCCCGGCGAGTTCGCGATCCGCGGCGGCCTGGTTGATCTCTTCCCGCCGGGCACCGCCGAGCCGTTCCGGCTCGACCTGTTCGGCGACACGCTCGAGGCGATCCGTTCGTTCGACGCCATGAGCCAGCTCTCGACAGGTGAGCGCGGCGAGGTGGTGTTGCTGCCGGTGAGCGAGGTGCTGCTGACTGACGCGAGCATCGCGCGCTTCCGCGGCGGTTATCGCGAGCTGTTCGGCAACGTGGCCGGCGAGGACGTGCTGTACGAGGCCGTGTCGGCCGGCCAGCGCCATGTCGGTATGGAGCATTGGCTGCCGCTGTTCCATGAGCGGCTGGAGACGCTGATCGACTATTGCCCGGAGGCGGTGGTGACGGCCGATCATCAGATCGCCGAGGCCTTCCAGGCGCGCCACGAGTTGATCACTGATTACTACGACGCTCGGCGGAAAACCGGCGCCAAGGGCGGCATGTCAGGCGGGGCGGACTACAAGCCGGTGCCGCCGGAGCGGCTCTATCTCAAGCCGTCGGAGTGGGATCACCTGCTCGAGGACCACAGCGTCGGTCAGTTCACCAGCTTCGACGCTGCGCCCGATACCCCCAATACGATCGATCTCGGCGGCCGGCGCCACGAAGGTTTCGCGCAGGCCCGCACCGCCCAGGGCGTCAACCTGTTCGACAAGGTGTCAGAGCATGTCGCGGCGGCGAACGCTGCCGGCCGGCGTGTGGTGATCGCGACCTTCACCGAGGGCTCGGCGGCGCGGCTCGCGCATCTCCTGCAGGAGCACGGCGCCACGACACCGGTGCCGGTCGCCGACTACGCAATCGTTCAGGGCCTGCCGGCCGGCGCCGTCGGCATCACGGTGTGGCCGCTCGACCACGGCTTCGTGCTCGATGGCCTGGAGGCGATCGGCGAGGAGGACATCCTTGGCGACCGCCTGTCGCGCCCGGCGCGCAAGCGCCGGCCGTCGGAGCGCTTCATCGCCGAAGCGGCAGCGCTCAGCGACGGCGACCTGGTGGTGCATCGCGAGCACGGTGTCGGCCGCTACGAAGGCCTGGTGACGCTGGAGATCCAGAATGCGCGGCACGATTGCCTGCGTCTCACCTACGACGGCGGCGACAAGCTCTTCGTGCCGGTTGAGAACATCGATGTACTGAGCCGCTACGGCGCCGCCGAGGAAGGCGCGGCGCTCGACCGGCTGGGCGGTGTCGCCTGGCAGTCGCGCAAGGCCAAGCTCAAGCAGCGCATCGCCGACATGGCCGACCGGCTGATCAAGATCGCGGCCGAACGCGCGGTACGCCAGGGCGAGGCGATGAGCCCGCAGGAAGGGCTCTATGACGAGTTCTGCGCGCGCTTTCCCTATGCCGAGACCGACGACCAGCTGCAGGCCATTGCCGACGTGCTGGAGGACCTGTCATCGGGCAAGCCGATGGACCGGCTGATCTGCGGCGACGTCGGTTTCGGCAAGACCGAGGTGGCCCTGCGCGCCGCCTTCGTGGCGGCGATGTCAGGCAAGCAGGTCGCGGTGATCGGCCCGACGACCCTGCTGGCGCGGCAGCACCATCGTACTTTCGTCGAGCGCTTTCGCGGCTTGCCAGTGAAGATCGGCCGGCTGTCGCGCCTGGTGCCGGCCAAGGAGGCGCGCGAAACCAAGACCAGCCTGGCCGACGGCACCGTCAACATCGTGGTCGGCACGCATGCGCTGCTGGCCAAGAACATCGAATTCAAGGATCTCGGCCTGTTGATCGTCGACGAGGAGCAGCATTTCGGCGTAGCCCACAAGGAGCGCCTCAAGGAGCTGCGTGCTGACGTCCATGTGCTGACGCTCACGGCGACGCCGATCCCGCGCACGCTGCAGCTCGCCTTGACCGGCGTGCGCGACATGAGCCTGATCGCCACGCCGCCGGTCGATCGGCTGGCTGTGCGCACCTTCGTGACGCCGTTCGACGGCGTCACCATCCGCGAAGCGTTGTTGCGCGAGCAGTATCGCGGCGGCCAGAGCTTCTATGTCTGCCCCCGCATCGAGGATATGGCCGCGGTCGCGACCGAGCTGCGCGAGCTGGTACCGGAGATCCGCATGGCCATGGCGCACGGCAAGCTCGCGCCGACCACGATCGAGAACACCATGCAGGACTTCGTCGACGGCAAGTTCGACGTATTGCTATCGACCAACATCGTGGAGAGTGGGCTCGATATCAGCAACGCCAACACCATGGTGATCCATCGCGCCGACATGTTCGGCCTGGCCCAGCTCTACCAGCTGCGCGGCCGCATCGGCCGCGGCAAGACCCGCGCCTATGCCTATCTCACGGTGCCTCCGGGCCGAGCGTTGAATGAGGCGGCCTCCAAGCGGCTCGAGGTCATGCAGACCCTCGACACGCTGGGCGCAGGCTTCCAGCTCGCCAGTCACGACCTCGACATTCGCGGCGCCGGCAACCTTTTGGGCGAGGAGCAATCCGGCCACATCCGCGAGGTCGGCATCGAGCTCTACCAACAGCTGCTCGAGGAAGCGGTCGAAGCGGCGCGCGGTCGGGTCGAGGACGCGGCCAGGGCAGACTGGTCGCCGCAGCTCAATCTCGGTATCCCCGTGCTGATCCCCGAGGAGTACGTTGCCGATCTCTCGGTGCGCATGGGCCTCTACCGCCGGATCGGCCAACTCGCCAACCACGGCGAGATCGACGCCTTCGCCGCCGAGCTGATCGACCGTTTCGGCAAGATGCCGGCCGAGGCTGAGTTCCTGCTGAACACCGTGGCGCTGAAGCTGCTCTGCCGGGCGGCTGGGGTGGAGAAGATCGACGCCGGAGAGAAGGCGATCGTGCTGTCCTTCCACGACAACAAGTTCGAGCGGCCGGAGAGATTGATCGCCTGGATCCAGAAGAACGCGCCGCTGGTGCGGCTCAGGCCCGACCACCGCGTGATCGTGCAGCGCGTCTGGGCGGACGACCGCCAGCGGCTTTCCGGCGTGAGCGCGCTCGTGGCCGGGCTCGCGAAGCTTGCCGGGGCGTCGGCTTCGGACGCAGCAGAGCCCGCGCCGCCAGCCGCGCGCAGCGCAGCAGCCAGTCGCTGAGCCGCCTGTCACCGCTCGCCCTGGCGAGGCCGATCGCGCCGATGGCCAGGATGGCGGCGGCCGTGGCGTCGGGATCGAGCTTGCGTTTGCGGCCGCGCGCCATTTCGCCGATCACCGCATGGAGGACGTTGGCATAGGCGAGCTGGCCGGGCAGGGGGCCGCGCGCGGTGTCGCCTGGCAGCGCCGCGAGCGTGCAGTCCTGTGCATTGGCCGCCAGGTTTTCCTTGGCGAGATAGGCGTCGAGCACCGCTAGCACCTCGGCATCGCGGGCGCGCAGCTTCGACAAGAGGCCCTGGCCCGTGCCGATCACCTGGGCGAACAGCTCGTCCTTGGACTTGAAATGGGCGTAGAAGCTGCCTCGCGTCAGCCCGGCGGCCAGCATGATGTCGTCGATATTGGTGCCGGCATAGCCGCGCAGCCGAAACAGGCGGCCGGCATGGCCGAATATTTCGGCCCTGACACGGAGGGTTCGGGCGGTGTTTGGAGGCATGTTATGTCTATGATCATATCATATGATAATAGACATATGAAGGTCTCAGGCGATCGATTGCGCCGTGCTGGTGGCGGCATCCCGCTCCGCCAGATTGAAGACCTCGACGAAGGCCGAGGGCGGTTGGGCGCCGGAAACGGCGTATTTGCGGTTGACGATGAAGCACGGCACACCGTTGATGCCGAGCCGGCGGGCATAGACGTCGGAGGCCACGACCTCCTGGCGGCCCTCGTCACTCAGCAGATATTTGTGTGCAAGCTCCTGGTCGAGACCGGCGCGGCGGGCGCAGTCGACCAAGACCTCAATATGGCCGATATCGAGGCCGTCCTCGAAATAGGCCCTGAACAGCTCGCCGACGACCTCTTCCTGGCGCTCCTGCTTGGCGCTCCAGAAGATCAGGCGGTGTGACAGCACAGTGTTGGGCGTGCGCCGGATGCGCGAGAACTGGAACTCAATGCCCGCTTCGCGGCCACTTTCGGCGATCGCTTGGTAGATCTGGCGTGGCCGGTCGCCGCCGCCGAACTTTGCACGCACATAATCGTCGCGAGTCATGCCTTCGGGCGGCATGTCGGGATTGAGCTGAAAGGGGCGCCACGAGATCGCCACGTCGTTGCGGCCGCTGATGTCGAGCGCACGCTCGAAGCGGCGTTTGCCGATGTAGCACCACGGACAAATCGTGTCGGAAACGATGTCGACATAGATCATGCCGCGACTTTACGCCTTTCACGCCACTGCAGGAAGACTGCGGACGCCGCTACGGTGCCCAGCGCCGCGCTGGTGAGCCAGGCCGCCCGCGGCCAGCCGCCGGCCGACACCAGGGCGGCGGTCAGAGGCGGGCCGGCCAGCGCGCCGATATTGGAACCCTGCATGAGAAGGCCGGTCGCCGCGCCGACCAGCCGGCGCTCGGCGTGGACCGGAATGGCCGCAAACAACGAGGCGGCCACCGCGCCGATCACCGCCGAATAGAAGCCGGCAAGCACCAACCGCAGCAGGTCCGGCACGCCGTCGACGAAGATGCCGGCCGCGCACACCGCCATGGACAACGCGGCGCCCGCGATCACGACGCCCCGTGACACGCCGCGCTGCAGCAGCCAACCCGCGGCGAGATTGCCGGCGACATTGACGATGGTCACGACGCCATTGATGACGGCCGCAGTGGATGCGGAGAGGCCCAGTCGCTCGACCTGCAGCGTCGGCAGGAAGCCCACGACCATGTACCAACAGCAGGAGTAGGCGCCGAAGCAGAGTGCGATCGCGAGTGGGCCGCCACTGGTCGAGACCTCAGCCATCTCGGCCAGCACGGGATGGCGCTCGACGGGTACCGCGTCGAGCTCGCGCCGCGGCAGGGCCCAGGCTAGCAACGCCAGCAACATTATCGCCGATGCCGCAGACGCCACCAGCCAGGTGATCCGCCACGAGCTGTCGGCCAGCACCAGCGCCGCGATCAGCATCATGGTGCCGGCACCGGCCGGCATGTAGGTGCTCCACCAGGTCATGGCGATGCGCTGGTCGGCGGGTGCTGCAAGCCGCAGAACCAGGGTCGGGATGGCGACGACCACGGCGATGAAGCCCAGCCCTTCGAAGGCACGGCCCACCAACAGGGCGGTGACACTGCCGACGAAAGCACTCGCCAGGCTCGCCACCACGCAAAGTGCGGTGCCCAGGATCACCAGCCGGCGATGGCCCAGGCGATCGGCGGTCAGCGCGATCGCCGTGCCGCCCAGCGCCGTGATCAGATTGATCATCGACAATAGCCATCCAGCCTGGCTCAGGTCCGCGCCCAGCTCGGCGCGAATCGAGGGCAGGGCCGGCGGCATCTTGCCGACATGGAACGCCGCCACCATGCCGGCCGCGACCAGCAGTGCGACCAGGGTCCACGGCGTGCGCTGGGATGAGATCAGTACTGCACCCGCGTGGTGATCGCGCCGTCGACGATGAAATTGGCGCCGCTCACGAACGACGCAGGTGTGCCGGCAAGGAAGGCGACGCAGTTGGCGACTTCCTGCGGCGTGCCCATGCGCCCCATTGGGTTGCGCGCCAGCGTGCGCTTGTAGCGCTCGGCGCCGGAGTCGCGCAGCCGACCCCAGGTGTTGCCATCATCGAGGATAGAACCCGGCGACACCATGTTCACACGTACGCCCTTGGATGCCATTTCGATCGACAGTGACTTCATGAAGGGCACGAGCGCCGCCTTGACGGAGCGGTAGGGCATCACCGGGCCCGCCGAGGCCTCGACCAACGACACGGTGCCGATGATGGTGCAAGTGGCACCTGGCGCCTTGGTACCACTCTTAACGAGATGCGGCATGGCATGACGCACTGATTCGACGGTCGAGACGATGTCGATGTCGATCGCTTTGCGCCAGCCTTCGGGCGTGTCGTCGGTGCCCAGCGCGCTGACATTGGCGACGAAATGATCGATGCCGCCCTCGGCAGCGAAACCGTCAATCCATTTCCTGAGTGCGGGATCGTCGGTGACATCGAGCGCTGCACCCTGGACGCGCGCTTGCTTGCCCCGCCATTCGTCTTCACGTTGCTTCACGAGCTTGGCGTCACGCGCACAGAAGCCGACCACGGCGCCTTCGGCCACGAAGGCATCGACTATGGCGCGGCCGATGCTCTTGGTGCCGCCGGTGATCAGTACCCGCTTGCCCTTCAAACCCAGGTCCATGTTTCCCCCGAAGCAGACGCTCGCTAAGAAGGTGTCCGTATGAAGCCATTCGACCTCAGCGGCAAGACAGCCCTGGTCACCGGCGCCTCGTCGGGGCTGGGCGCGCATTTCGCGAAGTGCCTGGGCGAAGCAGGGGCGTTCGTGGTGCTGGCGGCGCGACGCGCCGATCGCCTGCAGTCTCTACAGGCGGAACTCGCGAGCACGGGCATCAAGAGCAAGACGATCGATCTAGACGTGACGTCGAGTGACTCGGTGGGCACCGCCCTCGACGCTGCAGGACCGATCGACGTGCTCGTCAACAACGCCGGCATTTCCATCGTGAAGCCGGCCCTCGAGATGCTCGAAAAGGACTGGGATGCTGTCGTCGACACCAACCTGCGCGGCGCCTGGCTGATGGCGCAGGGAGTGGCCAAGCAGTGGGTGGCCGACAAGCGAGCCGGCAGCATCATCAATATCGGCTCGATCCTGGGTTTGCGCACCATTGGCCAGGTCGCGCCCTACAATGCCTCGAAGGCAGGCCTGATCCATCTCACGCGTGCGCTTGCCATGGAGTGGGCGCGCTACCAGATCCGCGTCAACGCGATCTGTCCGGGCTACATCGAGACCGAGATGAACAGCGCCTTCTGGAAGACGCCGGGCGGACAGAAGCTGATCGAGCGCATCCCGCAACGCCGCATCGGCCAGCCCGGACATCTCGACGGCGCTTTACTGCTGCTGGCGTCGGATGCCGGCGAGTTCATGACCGGCAGCGTGATCACCGTAGACGGCGGGCACACCGTCAGTTCGCTCTGATCACCAGCCGTTGATGCGGTCGTAGACATCGACCACCGACTTGCCGCCGTCGAGGTCGCTGTCGACGACGTAGTAGCGGTCGTAGGCCGCCGCGGTGATGCAGGCGTGGTTGGGCAGCACGCGCACGCGGCTGCCCACGGGCAGGTTGCCGTAGGGAATGGGATCATCGGAGGCGACGAAGCCATGCTCCTGCGAGCAAGCGATCACCGCCATTTCCCTGGCCGGCGGGTCGGCGATCGTTCCGAAGCCAACCTTGGGCTGGAACTCCTGGGCGCTGATGTCCTTGGAAAGGGCAAGCGCGCCGGCATCGATCAGCATCTGGTTGCGATGCGGATAGTGACCGATCACCGAGGCCAGCACCGAGAGCGCGAGATCGCCCATGCTACACGAGCCGATGAACGCCTGGTCGAGATCGTTGAAGCAATAGACGCCCGGTCGCATCTCGGTGATGCCGGTGAAGTTCTTCGAATGTGTCGCCGTCGGCGTCGAGCCAGCGCTCACGATCGGGCAGGGGATTCCTGCGGCGCGCAGCTTTTCCGCCGCACCGACGATCGCCCGGCGCTCTTGCTCAGCGACCTGCGCGATCCCGTCAGGGGTGCTCTCATGGTAAGAGTGGCCGGCGTGAGTCATGACACCCGCAAGCTCTATTCTCGGCGCCTTGTGCAGCACGCGCGCAATGTCGAGCAGGCCCGGCAGCTCAGGATAGGGCAAGCCGGCGCGGCCGGCGCCGCTGTCGATCTCGATGAAGACAGAGAAGGTGTCGCCATTCCGCGCCGCATCCGCGATCGCCTCGGCAACCGGCAGATTATCCGTGACGATCCGCAGATTGATCCCTTGTCGGCGCAGCTCCGTTACGACGGCAAGCTTGGAGGGCACGACACCCACGCCGTAGAGGATATCCGTGAAGCCGCCCTTGGCGAAATAGCGCGCTTCGGCCAGCGTCGAGACCGTGATGCGTCCGTCATGGCCCTCGACGGCCATGCGGCCGACTTCTACCGATTTGGCCGTTTTCAGGTGCGGCCGCAGCACCACGCCAGCTGTGCGCAGACGCTCGCTCATGCGCTTGAGGTTGCGGCGTAGGATGGCGCGGTCGAGAATGAGCACGGGCGTCGGAAGGTCGTCGATTGTCTGGTTTGCCATCTGGAATTCATAGCCCATGCCGATCGAAAACGAACGAAAGTTCGTCCTCAACGAGGACGGCCAACTTGAACCCAGGCTGGCGCAGGTGCCAGGCGTCACCAAGAGTCGCCTGATCCAGGCCTATCTCGATGCACCCGGCGTGCGCATCCGTTCGATCGAGACGGCGGGCAAGCTGCGCCACGTCTTCAGCTTCAAGCGCCCGGTCGACGGCCAGATGGTCGAGATCGAAACCGGCATCGACGAAACCGACTTCAAGCGCCTGTGGACGCTAAGCCGCGAGACACTTCGCAAGACGCGCTACTCCTGGGCCGACGGTCGTTTCCACTGGGATACCGATTTCTTCAAGGCCGGCGACGGCCGCACCTATTTCGCGCTGGCTGAGGTCGAGATGCCCGAGCATGAACGCGAGCCGCCGGCGGTTCCAGCGCGCCTGGCGAGCCACCTCCTGGGGCCGGCACCGCTCGGCGATCCGCGCTTCACTTCCAAACGCCTTGCGGATCAGTCACATGCGGAGCAGCTGCTAGCCGACATCCGGGCGAAGGGGTCGATATCATGAAGATCGCAAAGATCGACAGCATCGTCGTCAGGGTGCCATTCACTTTCGGCAAGGCGCCGGGCGGTCCGGCAGCCCGCACCGGGGCGACCAACAACATCCTGCTGGTCAAGGTTGAGACCGACACCGGCATCACCGGCTGGGGCGACGCGTTCTGCTACAACTGTATCGATGCAGTGAAGGGCGCGTTGCACTCGACCGTCGCGCCGGTCGCAATCGGTCGCGATGCGCGGGACATAGCGAGGCTGTCGCGCGATTTGCAGCAGGAACTCCACCTGTTCGGCCGCTACGGAATCACGATCTTCGCCCTGTCGGGCCTCGACATCGCACTCTGGGACATCGCGGGCAAGGCAGCCAACCTGCCGCTGCATCGTTTGTTGGGCGGAGCAGGGCAGGCCTCATTGCCGGCCTATGCGAGCCTGTTGAAATATCGAGATCCCGAGCGAGTCGCCGCGCGCACCAAGCTCGCGATCCAGCAGGGCTATCGCTATATCAAGCTGCACGAGACGGAGGAAGCCGAGGTACGGGCCGCGCGCGAGGCCGCGGGACCCGATGTGAGGATCATGGTCGATACCAATTGTCCTTGGACTCCGGAAGAAGCCCGGCACATGACGCTGAAGCTCAGGCCCTACGACCTGCACTGGCTCGAGGAACCGGTCTTTCCTCCTGAGGACTTCGCGGCGCTCGCACGGCTGCGCGCCGCCACCGGCGTTGCCATCGCGGCGGGCGAGAACAACTGCACTTCGTTCCAGTTCCGCGACATGTTTGCCGCCAACGCCGTCGACTACGCCCAACCCAGCGTCACCAAGGTGGGCGGCGTGACCGAATTCCTGAAGGTCGGTGCACTCGCCGATGCCGCTGGCGTCACCTTGATGCCGCACTCGCCGTATTTCGGGCCGGGCTTCCTTGCCACGCTACAGCTCGCGGCGGCGCGCGGTCAGCCGGGCAGCATGATCGAGCGCTACCACATGGATCTCGAAGCGAGCCTCTATGGCGAACTGATCGAGCCCGTGAACGGCGCCTTCGCTGTGCCACAGGGACCCGGCCTCGGCCGCGATCCCGATCCCGACGTGATCAAGACTTACGCGGCCTAGCTCGCGGCAAAGCGACCAGCGCCCACGGGTCGGGGAGCGGGCCGACCGGGCAATCGATCAGCGTCGGGCCGCCGCGCGCGATGCCGCGCGAGATCGCAGCGCCCAGCTCGGCGGGCGACCTGGCGCGTTCCGATGCGATACCGAAGCTCTCGCCGAGCTTCACGAAGTCCGGATTGTGCAGATCGGAGGCGATGGTGCGGTTGTTGAAAGCCTGTTGCTGGATGCGCTTCACGTTGCCATAGGCGCCGTCGCTGAAGACCACGGAGACCACACCGATGCCATTCTGGGCGGCAGTCGACATTTCCATCGCCGTGAAGAGAAAACCGCCATCACCGCTGATCGACAGGACCGGCGTGTCCGGCTTGGCGACCTTGACGCCGAGCGACGTGGCATAGCCCCAGCCCAACGTGCCCTGGTAGCCGGGCGACAGGAACGTGCGCGACTTGTATGTCGGATAGGCGAGGCGGGCGGCATAGCCCATCTGGGTCAGCTCATCGACTAGGATGCCGTCCTCGGGCAGCGCGGCGCGCATTGCTTCGAGAAAAGAGATCTGTGGACCGAGTGTGTCTCGGATCTTCTTGGTGGCTTGCGCCTTGGTCTCGGCGACGTGATCCGCGCGGCCGTTGCGCTTGGCGTTGTGACCGGCAAGGCGATTGGCCAATGCCTTGAGCGTCGCCGTCGCGTCTCCCACGATGCCGAGCTCGGGCTTGCGCTGGCGATCGAGCTCCTCGCTGTCGATGTCGATACGGATGACCTTGAGATCGTCATCCATGCCCCAGTTCATCTGCTGGGGTTGCAGGCGCGTGCCGACCGCGAGCACGACGTCGGCCTCGGTCCAGAAGCGGTAGCCGGCGAGCGACGTCACCGACAGGCGATGGCGGCCATCGATCACGCCCTGGCCCATGCGGCCGGTCGCCACGGGCGCCTCGAGCATCTCGGCGATCTTCAACACGTATTCGCCCGCGCCTTGTGCACCGCCGCCGACCACGATCAGCGGGCGTTGCGCGCTGCCCAAAAGCTTGGCGGCGCGCTCGACGCCGTCTTCGTCGACGGGGCAGGGGTCGGGTTTCGCCGCCACCGTCGGCAACTCGACCGGCGATTTGCGGCCCCAAGTGTCCATGGCGCACTCCAGCGCGACCGGGCGCTTGCGGCCGGACAACAGCCGGCGGAACGCCTCGTTGACCAGGCCGGGCGCCGCGGCCGGCGAGGTGATGCGGTCGGCCCATTTGGTGAGACCGCGCATGATCGAGAGCTGGTCGGGCAGCTCGTGCAGCAGCCCGACATTGCGGCCGATCATGGCCTGCTGGATCTGGCCAGTCAGCGCCAGCACCGGTGCGTTAACGGCGTAGGCGGTGGAGAGAGCTGCCGTGGTGTTGAGGAAGCCGGGACCCGGCACCACGACGTAGGCCGAGGGCTTGCCGCTTGCCATGGCATAGCCCAGCGCCATGTAGGCGCAGGCCTGCTCGTGGCGGGCGTGGATCGGCCGGATGGCGTTGGTGCGGTCGTAGAGCGCGTCGAAGAACGAATCGTTCTGAACGCCGGGAAGGCAGAAGATCGTGTCGATGCCGTTGAGTTCGAGCATCGACACGACGGCTTGAGCGGTCGAGAGGGTTTGCATGCCCCTAGTCTACACGCGCGCCCGAGGCGCGGATAATGGGGGCCAGTCGCGCTTCCTCCGAATCTCTATAGGCCAGGGTATTAGCTGGCGTTTGCCACCACGCCGTCGAGCCGAGATCGGCGAACTTGGCCTTCACGTCGTCGCTCTCGAGCGCCTTCTTGGAGAGTTCCGACAGGCGCGCCGTGACGTCGGGCGTCAGTTTCGCCGGACCACAGAGCGTGGTCCACGACACGATGTCGAAGCCGGGCAGGGTCTCGGCAATCGCCGGAATCTCGGGCGCCACGGCAGTGCGCTTGGCCGAGGTCACGCCGAGCGGCCGCACCTTGCCGGCGCGCGATTGCGTCAGCGTGCCCGGGATATTGTCGAACATCATGTGGATCTGGCCGGCCAGCAGGTCCTGCGTCGCCGGCGCCGAACCGCGATAGGGCACGTGTTGGATGTCGACCTTGGCCAGCATCTTGAAGAGCTCGCCCGACAAATGCAGCGTCGTGCCGGAGCCCGCCGAACCGTAGGAATACTTGCCCGGATTCTGGCGGCAAAGCTCGATCAGCTCGGGCACCGATTTGGCCGGCACGTCGAGATTGATCGCCAGCAGATTGGGCAGCCACCAGATCGTCGATACGAAGGTGAAGTCGCTGCGCGGATTGAACGGCAGCTTGGCGTAGAGCGTGGGCGCAATCGCATGCGCGGCGATTCCTCCCAGGCCGAGCGAATAGCCGTCGGGCTCGGACTTGGCGAGCACGTCCATGCCGACATTGCCGCCGGCGCCTCCGCGGTTCTCGACGATCCATTGCTGGCCGGTCAGCTCCGTCATCTTGGCGCAGAACAGGCGCGAGAGCGTGTCGGTCGGCCCGCCAGCCGGGTAGGGGTTGATATAGCGCACCGGCCGGTTGGGATAAGTACCCCCTCGGCCGTAACCACGGCCGGTGCCGTCACGGCGCCGGCCAGCCCGCCCAGCACGGCGCGGCGGCTGGTAACGGGCTTTGCACGCATCATTTTGCTCCTCCCAATTGGCCGCGGAGCCTGCCAAAGGCCGCCTCGGGCGTCGAGCGGCTAAGATTGTCGCAGTCCTGATGGAAATAGTTGCGGGCTGTGGTAAGAGGGGCGCGCTTTTTGGGGGGTGGGGGCGGCTGTGGAAGTGGGTGTGCTTCCACGCCGCCCGCTGCTTCTCAGCGTTTGCGCGGCCTGCCAAGGGAAGGGTCATGCCGAGAGCTGCGTCGTTCGGATTCCGGAAGGTTCTTATCGTCGGCGTCGCCGTGCTTGTCGGTGGGCCGACGCTTGCGCAACCCAAGGTCGGCCAAACGCCGCCCGTCGCGGCCGCGCAGCCCTCGACCGCGGATGCCTGCTACGCGGGCTACGGTCTCAATCCGGCGCAGAAGATAAAGATCTGTTCCGACGTGATCGACTCGGGCAGCGTCAAGGGCCTCGGGCTGGGGCTCGCCTATTTCAACCGCGGCCAGGCGCTCAGCAATGCCGGCGACCAGAAGGGCGCCATGGCCGACTATCGCATGGCGCTGCGCTACTACACCGAGGTGATCCGCAATGCGGCGCCGAGCGCCCAGCTCGTCTTCCAGCGCGGCCTGATCTATCACGTCATGGGCGATACAGATCAAGCGATCGTCGACTACAGCGACGCCATTCGCATCGCACCGAATGAGACCTTTGCCTACGTCAACCGCGGCATCGTGCTCTACACCAAGAAGGACAACAACGAAGGAGCCATCGCCGACTTCAACATGGCGCTCAAGCTCAACAAGTGCGAGGTCAATGCCTGGATCAACCGGGGCCTCGTCTACAAGCGCAAGGGTGACCTCAACCAGTCGATCGCCGACTTAACTTCGGCCATCGCCTGCCTGCCGGGCAACCCCGCGCCACTTACCTCGACCAGCCTCGACCCGGGCAAGCCGATGTCCGCGGCCTACTTCCAGATCGTCACGCAGACCACCCAGCTCGCCGACGCGTACTATCAGCGCGGCCTGGTCTATCTCGACAGGGCCGGCAAGGAGCGAGGCGCCGCGCTGCCGTTGCTCGACAAGGCGATGGCCGACTTCAACATGGCGATCCGCATCAATCCGACCGCCGCTGCGCATTTCGTCGGCCGCGCCTCGACCCACATGTACAAGGAGGAGTTCCAGCCCGCGATCGAGGACTTCACCGAGGCGATCCGCCTGTCACCGGGCGACGAATACACCTTTCTGCATCGCGGCATCGCCTATCACTCGGTCAACGAGCCGGACAACGCCATTGCCGACTACACCGAGGCGCATCGCATCAATCCCAAGGACGTGGCGCCGCTGATCAATCGCGGCATCATCTACTATTCGAAAAAGGGCCAGTACGATCTCGCCATCGCCGACTTCACCGAGGCGCTGAAGATCGATCCCAAGGAGATCAACGCCCTGATCAACCGCGGCATTGCGTGGCGTGAGAAGGGCGATCCCGACAAAGCCATCACCGATTTCAGCGAGGCGCTGAGACTGGGCATGCTGACCGCGGACGTGCTGAAGTTCGGCTCGAAGGACCCCGAGGCGGTACGCCACTGGGCGCAGGTCGCCCATGCGCGCTACCAGCGCGGCACGGCCTATGTCGCCAAGACCGAGTACGACTTGGCACTGGCCGACTTCAACGAGTCGATCCGCCTCAACCCCAACGAGGCCCGCGTGTTCGTCTCGCGCGGCGGCATCTATCTCTACCGGCAGGAGTACCCGCGGGCGATCGCCGACTTCAACGAGGGCATCCGGCTCGATCCAAACTTCGCATTCGCCTACTTCCAGCGCGGCTTCGCCCAGCACGCGCTCGAGAAGCCGGACGAGGCCTATGTCGACTACACCAAGTCAATCGAACTGGACCCCAAGTACATCACGTCCTACCTGAATCGCGGCATCATCTCCTACACTCGACGCGGCGACTACGAGGCGGCGATCAGCGACTTCACCAAGGCGCTGCAGCTTGGGCCGGACAACATCAACGCGCTGATGCATCGCGGCGTGGCCTACGCGGCGAGCAATGAGTTCGACAAGGGTTTGGCCGACCTCAACCGGGCGATCGAACTGTCGCCTGAATTCGGCAAGGCCTTCTACTATCGCGGCATCCTCTACACCATGCGCGGCAATACCGACCGAGCGCTCGCCGATTTCGACGCCGCGATCCGGCTCGAGCCGCGGGCGCCCGAGGGCTACATCAACCGCGCCGCGCTCTTTGCCAAGCTCGACGACCACGACCGGGCGATCGCCGACCTCAACGAAGCGATCAAGCTCATCCCCAACGCCGCCTACGTCCACTACAACCGCGGTTTCTCGTATTTCGCCAAGGGCGACTACGACAAAGCCATCGCCGACTACAGCGAGGCGATCCGGCTCAATCCCAACCTTGCCGTGGCCTACAACAATCGCTGTCTGAGCCGCGGTGTCAGCGGCAAGGACCTGGTGCAGGCGCTGAACGACTGCGACGAGGCGCTGAAGCTTTTGCCCAACAACATCGATGCCCACGACACGCGCGGCTTCATCTACCTGAAGCTCGGCGACTTCCCGGTGGCGATCAACGAATACAACGCTTCGCTGCAGCTCGATCCCAACCGGTCGCGCTCGCTCTATGGGCGGGGGCTCGCCAAGCTCAAGAGCGGCGACAAGGTAGGCGGGGAGGCCGACATGGCGGCGGCACTGAAGATCGCGCCGAAGATGGCAGATAACTTCCTGCGGCTCGGCATCAAGTAGCGGCGCTCACGCGCCGCCCAGGTGATCGAGGACGTAGACAGACCTGCTCCCGAAGAAGGGTGTCGTATTCACGTCGATGATGTAGTGCTCGCCATCGTCGTTCAAGACGGCGTCGAGTGTGCCAAAGCGCAGGCCGATCGCAGGGACGAAGGCGGCGAGATGCGCCAGCAAGCGCTCGGGGCCGGCGTCTGATCCCTCGCTTGCACGATATCGACCCTCGACGAGGACGAAGCCGAGCAGCCGGCTCTTCACGTCGCCTCCCATCTTCTTGACGGGATTCGGATTGATGGCCTCGCGCACGACAATGCGGTCCTGCCAGACGTAGACGCGATGCCAGCGACCCTGCCCATTCGAGATGTAGCGCTCGATGCAGAGCGAAGGGTCGTCCCACCACTGGGGTGGAACATCCGCCGCGCGCATCACCTTGTAGTCCTCCGGGACCACGTTCTCGGCCAGGTGCATGCCTAGCTTCGCCAGCACCGTCGGCGACAGATATTTCTCGGTCTTGCCGCCGGCGTTCAGTGAAGACTTGATCATGACCAGCGTATCCGAGGGCAATGTTCGCGCGGCAAGCGTGCTGGGCAGCGAAAGGGAGGCGCAGGCACGCTGGAGGGCTGGTTTGGAGATGTCGGTGGCGCCGTCGTTGATCGCATGGATGCCGCGCGCCGCGAGTTCGGCAAGGAGCTCGGCGCGGCTCGCTGGAAAGCCTGTGGTGACCGACATATTGAGATGGAACAGGAAATGCGTGGCCTCGGGCGGGATCGACCCGAGCACCACCTCGACGCTGTCGTCATACCGAGCATGCAGTCTCGTCGCCGCTGGAAACAGGCTGGAAGCCAGGAAACCCCGCCAGGCCATCCACTCGTAAACGACCAGACCGGCGCCGCCGGGCGCCGGAGACTCGCTTCGTGAGGTCAATCGCTTATCCTTTCGGCAGGATGTTGAGCCGCCGCCGTCGTGCCTCCTCGAGCGGCAACCCCGCATAGGCCCAATAGTCCCACTTGTCCGAGAGGTCGAGGTTGACCTGCGCACCGCGCTCGATGGCGGCGAACATCCGCTCGGTCATGCCGGGCTTGCCGAGCACGCCGAGCGTCGTGAAGTCCTCGGCGGACGGCCGCACGTTCACACCGGCGCTGAAGATCAGCACGGCAAACAGCACGACGTAGAACGGCCGGGTGCGCTTGAAGCCCGCCGTGAAGGCAGCGACCTCGACTTCGCCCTCCGGCTCGGTGCCGTAGCCGCCCAGCACATGGCAGAGATCGTGGTAGAGGCCGGCCTCGGGAAAGCCCTTGCGCTCGCCCGGCAGGCTGAAGCCGTTGCGCCGATAGAAGGCGATTAGACTGTGACCCAGCGTATCCTCAGGCAGGGCCTCCCACGCCCGGTAGCGCGCAGCGAGCGCGGGATCTTCCATCAGGCCACGCATGGTGAGCACGCTCCTCGCGAGACCCAGCGGCCCTTTCTGCTCGAGTTGGTCCTGCATGATGTCGGCGACCTGGCTGCGTCGCAGGAAGTCGAGCTTGAAAACCAGCATGTGGCGCTCGGCGAGCAGGCGCAGGTCGGTCACCTCTGGCGTCGTCACGCCCAACGCCGACGCGAATGCCGCGATCTTGGCCACACTCTCGCGCGAGGGCACGCCGTCGGCCAGTGCCACCACCAGCATGCCGTTGACGAACTGGCGCCTCAGTTCGGGGTCGGGAAAGCCCGCGGCCAGTTCGGCCGGCGTCACCAGGTCGAGCGAGTCGATGTCGGCCTCGATGGCGAGAATGACTTTGCGTGCCGCTTCCATTACCGCGCGCTGGGCGGGACGGAGCGGGCCTGCGGCGGTGGCCATGGTCTTCATGGCGCGCAAACCGAGCAGGGCGGCAGCGGGGTCGGGACGGAGCAGGCGCATGGGCCGAGTTTCCCAAAGCGGATTGGCGGATGGGGTGAGATTCGAACTCACGGTGGGCTTGCACCCACGCCGGTTTTCAAGACCGGTGCCTTAAACCGCTCGGCCACCCATCCGTTGTAGTGTTTATGCGGGTTTCCAGTTTCCTCTGGCAAGAACGAAAGGTGAAATTGGCAGCAAATTGGCATCCTGGCTCCAGTATTGCTGCCAACTCCGATCCTTTTGTTCTCACGTTTTCCCCAGCCTCGACAACGCTTCGTTGATCGCCGCCGCCGACTTCGAGTCGTCACTGCGGAAGAGGTGGCTGTAGACCTTCAGCGTGATGCTGGGATCGGCGTGGCCCAGCCTTCGGCTGATCTCGACAATATCGACGCCGCTCGCGATCAACATGCTGGCGTGCGTGTGCCTCAAGGCGTGCAGGCCGACGTCCGGCACCTTGGCGGCGAGGCGAAACTCGCGCCAATCGCCAGACAGGTTGTTCGGGCTCTGCGGGCCGCCGTCGATGGCTGAGAACACCAGCGTGTCAGCGCTCGGCTTGCCCGCGCCCATCTTCATGCGCAGTTCGAGCTGCTCGCGACGATGCTCGCGCAAGGCGTCGAGCGCGATGTCGGGCAAGCTGATGTCACGCCGGCCACCGTCGGTCTTCGTGGCCTTGAACCGCAGGCCGTACTTCTTCGTTTGCTCCAGCGCCTCGCGCACCTTAATCAGGCCCGCATCGAGATCGACGTTGCGCCACCGCAGCGCCATCAACTCGCCGCGCCGCACCCCAGTGAACAGCGCGGTGACGATCTTGGCGCGGAACGAGCGGCCGAGCTGAACCGGCCGGCCGCGCCGGCTGGTGTGCCGGCTGTCGAGTTTCACCAGCAGATCGGCGATCTCGGTCTCGCCCAGGATTTGCATCTCCACACGCTTGATCTTCGGCGCGCGCTGTCCGCCGGCCGGCGCGCTGCAGGCGTTCCGCACCACCACGCCGAAGCGCACGCCATCCTTGAGCGCCTTGCCCAGCACCTTATGCGCGGAGCCGATGGTTCGAGCCGACAGGCCCTTGGCGCGCAGCCGGTCGTGCCACCGCTCGATGTCGAGCGCCTTCAAGCTTTGGATCGTGCGGTCGCCGATGAACGGTACGATGTCGCCTTCGATGTAGCGGCGATAGGATTGCTCGGTGGTGCCGCCGATGTCGCCGGCCGCCACCCACGCGTCGAGTCGCCCACGCACCCAATCGGCGACCGTGATCTTGTTGACCTCGACGAACTCGCCCTTGCCGACCGCAGCCAGCATTTCGGACAGCTTGCGCTCAGCGTCGGCGCGCTTGCCCTTCACGGTGAGGTGCTGAAGCTTCCGTTTGCCCGTAACTGGATCGCGGCCGAGATCGAATTGGATGCGCCACGAGTTTTTGCCGCGCTTGGTGACGTTGCCCTTCATTTGGCGTCTCCCTTCTTCACCAGCGGGGCAACGACGTCGACGTCGTAGGAGCCGCGTGATCCGCGCCGCACGTTCAAGCTGAAGCCGTCGATGTACCTGACGTCGAAACGCTCAAGCTTGTCGCCGGCCTTCGACAGCAGCCCCGCGATCTGCTCGCCGTAGCGCAGCAGCAGCACTTCCTTGAACAGGCTTTGCCTATCGAACGAACGCGCGAGGCGATGCTCGCATTCCGCTGCCTGCGAGCGCCCGCTCTGACGGCGCGCCGCCGCCAGCTTGTCCATCAGATCGGCGGTGACGCGAAAGCTGAGCTGTGGACGGTCGCCCGGCTCGATGGCCTGCGCCCGTGGGCGTCCCGGTCTCCTTATCGTCTTTAGTCCCATATCGTCCTTCCTTGCCATTTCCCGGGCCGTTATACGCTGGCCGATAATTAACTTCCAGTCGGCCGCAAGGACGCTAAACTACAGGCGCGTATAATCAGGAGAACGCCATGCAGAAGGGCAACAACAGGGGAAACGGGAAGCGTCGGCGTGCCAAGGCCAAGCGGGCTGTCGTCGGCCATAACGGCGGGCCGCCATTGTCGTTGGACAACCCGCCCACCGGCTTCACGATGTCGGTCGACGATCTTGCCCAGCTCACCCACTCGGGCAGGAACGGTGCCTACGACGCCCTCAAGGCAGGCACGTACCCGTTCATTCGACAAGGCCGGTCGATCAAGGTGCTGACTGCGCCCACGCTCGCAATCCTGCGCGGAGAGATGCCGCCGGGCGGGAAGAGGGCGGCCTGAACGAAAAGACCGGCGGGTGAGAGCCCGCCGGCCAGTGTTCATGTCATTCGCAAGCACCCCACGAGGTGCCTTATGAAATTGCCGATCAACACTTCGTTCGTCAACCGCCGCCCAGGCCGGGGCGTGTCGTGAGCCGCGATCTTTCCGAGCTGTGCGGTCTCGCCGAGCTGCCCGACGACAACGAGGCGACGTCAGTGACCAAGGCCGTGCTGCTATCACTGTGCGCGCACGCCAATCACAAGACCCATCGCACTCACGTCGGGATCGCGAGGCAATGCCGCGCGGCGCGCTGCTCGGACACCAGCGCGCGCAAGGCCCACCGTCTGCTCGCCAAGTGGGGTGCCATCGAGATCGAAGAGCGACCGGGGCGAGCGCACGTCTACACAGTCAGTCAGGCATGGTTGGAGGCGCGCGTGCCGACGATGACCCCCGAAGCAGCTTCGGGGGTGACCCCCCAACTTCCACAGGCCAACCCCCGAACTTCCACAGGCCAACCCCCGAAGCAGCTTCGGACGGACCTTCATGAGACCAATTATGAGACCATGACGCGCGCGCGCGAGCCGCCCTGACGGGCTCACGCTCACGCACGCCCAAGGCCATGAGCCCGATGCTCGGCACGACCGAGCGCCCGCACCAGCCCGACCCAACGGGCGAGACCCATCGACGGAGGCAACCATGATCGACGGCAAGATCATTGACGAGATCGCCGAGGACTTGGCGGCGGGCGTTCCCGCTGGGGTCAACTCGCCGGACTACATGCGGGCTCAGGCACGGGCGGCGGTCGCCGAGTTGGCGAACACGCTCGACTTCGGGCGCGAGGCGCGACGCTGGTGCGCGCTGGCGGGTGAGAGCCGCGCGGCGGCGGAGCGCGCCTACTACGAGATGCTGAGCGACGTGTTCGCCGAGCCGCGCCCGCGCGACGAGAACGCCGCGTGACAACCGCGTCGGCGCTCTCGTTGCCCGAGCTGATCGCCTACGTCGGCGGCAGCCGAGACGTCGCCCATCAGGCGTTGCGGCACTTCAAGATCGCCTTCGACGACCGCCATCCGCGCCCGCGCCTGCCGCTCGCTCGGCTCGATCAGCTCGACGACTGGCTGGCCCGCACGCTGCCTTCACCCACTGAGGAGGACCGGACATGACGACACCGTCGCCGGAACTGCTGCAATCGCTCGCTGATCAAATCAAAGGGCTCTTCACACGCGTGGACAGCGGCATCCCTGACAGCGATCTCATCTGGTTCAAGGTCGGCGGCGAAGTTCGATTACACTCACCACTGAGCGACGAGCTGCGCGTACTATGGAAGGCGCATCCAGATTGCAGAACGCTGCACGACCTGTTGGAGCGGCTCGGCGTCTCGTTGCCGCCGCCGCGCTGACGGGCCGCCTGTCAGACCCCGGCCGCCGGTAGGGCAAATCCCAAAAGCTTTTTCGTTCTGACCGCGCCCAGCCGGGCGAAGACACCGCCGCAAGCCGTGCTATTTTTGGCGGCCAAAAAATGGAGGGCCACCGTGCCTGATGGACATCGACGCAAGCCCAAAGCGCTGAAGCTTCTGCACGGCAACCCTGGCAAGCGGCGGTTGCCAGCGAGCGAGCCGGAAGGCGTCGGCGTGTTGTGGTCGCCGCCGGCATGGTTCGACGACATCCAGCGCGAGCAGTGGCACTACAGTGTTGAGAACGCGCCGCTGGGACTGTTGACCGGCACCGACCGCGAGGTGCTGGTGGTGTGGTGCGTCGCCTGCGTCGAGCATGCGCGCGCCGCGCAGGACGTTCGCCGCCTCGGCCAAGTGGTCAAGGGCCGCGACAACACGGTGGTGAAAAACCCCTACCTGACCGTCATGACCCGGCAGGCGCTCGTCATGATGGCGGCGGCGCGGGAATTGGGCTTCAGCCCGGCGGCGAGGGCCACCTTGGGTGATCGCGTGGGCAGCCTCCTGACAGGCGACCACCGCGTGGGAGATCTGCAAGCCTATCTCGACCAGAAGCCTGACCGGCTCGACAGCTGAGCTGAGCGGCCCGGCCAAGGACAACTTGACGGTGGCCAGTCGCCATTTCACATGTGTTTCACGTGAAACAGTGGGCCGTTCGGCAGGCCCGGAAATCTGCCCGCCTGAGCGGTTCGACCCGGCTGGCTTGCCGGGGTAGCCTGACTAGCCCTAGTCGCGTCAGGCGGCCAAATTCGCCGGGCTAGCGTCGTTTCTGGTTTGTGCCCGCCAGATTTGGGGCCTACGGTGCCCGGCGCATGGTTGGCTCAGTGCACCCGATGCGCGGCCCGCCGCTGATGACGGCGGTGGTCGATCGCGTCCTGAGCAACCCGGTGGTGGTCCTCGCCCTGCGCATCGCGACCGGCCTCGAAGCCGGGCCGCATATCCACCCGGACGGCGTCGCCATCCTCTCGCAGCAGATCGCCGATCTCGTCGCCGACGACGATCCCATCGTGGCGCGCGCCTGCCGTCTGTGCCTGCTCGAAGTCATCGACGACGACGAACTGCTGCTGCCGGGGCCGGCGCGCTCGTGGCAACTCATCGAAAGCGGCGGCGGAGGCGACTGATGCAACGCGCTCGACAGGGCACCAACGTCGCCACCACCGAGAACGCTCAGCGGACGCGGCAGCGGCATCGCCGCGCGCTCCAAGTCAAGTTGCGCGAGCTGCTCGTCGCCCTCGACGCGGCGGCGATGGCTGGGAATGTCGCCCTGTACGAGGACCTGAAAATGGGCGTTCAACTAACGCTGGGCGATTTGGGCCGGCTCGACGGCCGGCACGCGCGCACGCTGGCGAAGTTGTCGCCATCACCAACCCATCGAAGGGGAGCGCCATGAGACTGTCCGATGGACTGAAGCAACGTCGCGCCGATCTGCTCGACCGCCTCGAAAAGCTGTCGCAGACCGCCGAGAAGGAAAACCGGCTGTTCACCGCCGACGAGGCGGCAACGTGGGACGCGGCCACGGCCGAGGCCCGCGATCTCGAGCAACAGATCGAGCGTCAGACGGCCGCCGAGAACATGCGCCGCAACCAGCCGAGTCAACGGCGCGCCATCGACGATCAGGGCAACGCGCACCTGATCCTGCGCAACACCGACAAGTTGGCCGACCGCTTTCAGCGGCGCGACGACCAGCAGTTCAACATCGCCAAGATGCTGAAGGGCATCCTGACCGGAAACTGGTCCGAGGCCGAGTACGAGCAGCGCGCGATGTCCATCGGCTCGCTGCCGGGCGGCGGCTATGCCGTGCCCGCCGAGCTGAGCGCGATGTGGCTCGATCTCGCGCGCAGCAAGGCGGTGTGCATCGCCGCTGGCGCCGGCACGATCCCGATGTCCACGGCGACGCTGCGCATCGCCGAAATCCTGCAGGACGTGGCGCCCACGTTCCGGCCCGAGAACGCGGCGCTGGCCGAGAACGACGTCACCTTCGGCGCGGTCGATCTCAAGGCCCGCTTGGTCGGCGTGGTGGCGCGCGCCTCGCTTGAGCTGATCGCCGACAGCCCGCTCGCCAACGACATGATCCTGACCAGCATCACCGCCTCGCTCGGGTTGGCGATGGACCACGCGATGTTGTCGGGCGACGGCGTGGTGAGTGCGGTGGTGGACAATCCGACGGGAATTCTGACCAACGCCAACGTCAACGCGATCCCGGTCGCCGCGGCGCTCGCCGACTTCGACCATTTTTTGGATGCCATGCTGATGATCGAGCAGGCCAACGGCACGGCCACCAGCTCGATCATGAACCCGGCGCAGAACAACGAGTTGCGCAAGCTGGTGACCGGCATCGCCGGCGACAAGACCAAGCTGGTCGAGCCCGAGGACTTCGGGGCGCTGGCGGATTTCGTGACCACCGGCATTCCTGCCGGCAGTGCCATCGTCGGCAACTTCACCGAGGGCGCGTTGTTCGGGATGCGCGAGGGCATCGTGATCGAGGCCACCCGGGTCGGCGGCACGGCGCTCAGCAACGCCCAGGTTCTCATCCGCGGCTACGCGCGGCTCGATGTCGGGATCACGCGGCCGAAGTTCTTTACCAAGCTGACGGGGATCACGCTGGCGGCTGCGGGCGCGTCGACCCGCAAGTAGCCAGCAGGAGGGCCGCGCCGTGTGGCTGTTCAGGAAGCGTCAGCCGCCATCGCGCACGATGCCCAGTTTCGGCCCGCCGTATGTCGGTGGCGACCGCTGGGCGGCGCTGGGCGGCACAGGCTACATCACCCCGCAGGCCGCCGAGGCGCTGGCGGCCGTCGCCTCATGCGTGTCGCTGATCAGCGAGACCATTGCCGCGCTGCCGGCGACCGTGGTCGCGGCCGACGACAGCCGCGCCGTGCAGCCCGATCACCCGCTGTCGCGGCTGGCGGCGCTGGGCGCCAATGAGAACGAGACGTGGTCCGACCTGATCGCCTCGCTGCTGTCGTCGGCCTTGTTGCGCGGCACCGGCTTGAGCGAGATCGCCAGCAATGCGCGCGGCCAACTCGCCGCGCTCACCACCGTTCCCTTCGAGCTCTGCACGCCGTGGGTCGACGACAACGGAGCGTTGCTGTTCGATTACATCCCGGCGTTTCCGCCCGGCCAGGGCCAGCGGCGGCGCCTGCTGCGCGACGATGTCGTGCTGCTGAAGGCGCGCAGCGACACCGGCCTGCTCGGCGTCAGCCCGCTCCAGCGCAGCGCCGGTGCCGTCCAGCATGCCCTCAAGACACAGACTCAATCGTTCTTGTGGATGGCCAACGCGGCGCGCCCGGGCGGCACGTTGAACTCGCCCAACAAGGTCTCGAAGGAAACCAGCTCAAGATTGAAAGAGGAATGGGACAACAACTACTCGAACGAGCGCTTCGCAAAAACCGCGGTGCTGCCCGAGGGCCTCGAATTCAAGCCGCTGGGCTGGCTCACCGCCGAGGACGCGCAGATCGTCGAGCGGCTGGCCTACAGCGTGCGCGACATCTCGCGCATTTTTCACGTGCCGATCTTCATGCTGGGCGACGAACACCGCGCCACCTTCGCCAGCGCCAACGCCGCGCTCTCGTACTTCGCCGGCAACACGCTGAAGCCGTGGTGCACGCGGCTCGAACGGGCCATGCAGGCGTCGGTGCTGTCGAGCGGCTACCGGCTCAACATCGACCTGACGGCGCTGCTGCGAGCCGACCCCGACGCCTTCGCCGGCGCGCTGCTGAAGATGCGCCAGGGCGGCTACGTCACCGCCAACGAGTGCCGCGCCATGCTGAGCCTGCCGGCGCGCGACGATGGCGACAGCCTCACGCCGCCCTCGGTGATCAGCGGCGGTGCGCAGGCCGGCAACGACAACGGCCCGAGCAACGAGCCCGATGACACGCCGCCGCCGAAGTCGAGGATGAACGGCCATGCCCACGCCTGACGCCGCGCGCTTGCTCGCCTTCCTGGCCGCGCTGCCCAGCCGGCCCGACGCCGGCCGCTGCCGGGGCGCACTCGCCCGCGCCTTCATGGAGCACGCTGCCGAAATGCAGCTGCCTGCCGAGCCGTCGTGGATCGCTGATCATGTCGACGAGATCTTGGGCACCATGGGCTCGCTGTTCGGGCAGGCCGCTGGCGGCGGTGATGATGACGACAGCGACTTTCCGCCGGCAACGGAATGGCTGCAGCGCATGAGCTGGCTGCCGGCGCTGATCGCCGATCTCGAAGCGGGCAGGGCGCGGCTCGACGCTTAGCCCCTGTTGGAAAGTAAGGAATAGCCATTTCCAGCGGTAAACGTTTCGGGCACCATGGCGTTTGCATTTTGGTGCCGGGATACAACCCATATGGCGGACATGGACTTGAGTGAAATCGTGGGGAAGACATTTTCGAAAGTCAGGGCCACGAACAACGTGCTTTCGCCGCTGCAATGGATGCTTGCGCTCATTCTATCGTCTATCACGCCGCTGCTGATTTGGGGACCGGCGGAGTACCGGCCCTTGTTTGTCTTAATCTTCGTTTTCATCATCGGCTACTTCATGGTGGCCTACACGTATTTTGCATTTCGAGATCCAGACCGCCTGCATTCCGAGCAGCATCGCGAGCAAATGACACAAATCACCCGCGACTATCTGGACGATCGTGGGATGAGGGTCGTTGGCAGTTCAACTGCCAACACTGCTGGACCACAGATATCCACGAGCGAGCTGATATCGGGCACGCCGACGCCTTCGGGAAACAAGCCATGAGTATGACTACCGGCCTCGGAGCCGCTCTTCAGGCCAAAGAAAAACTGTATGTGTTCGCGTTCGACCAGTACGAACCCGGGTTCAACGTAGAGGCGCTGCTGGCGTATATGAGGGATGCGCGCCCCATATTAAGTTGGTCTTACGTGGTCCCAAGTGTGTTTCTCATTCGATCTTACGAGACCGGCTATTTCCTGTCGGAAGCACTGCGCCATGTCGTCGGCGGGGGCGCACGTTGTCTCGTGATTGAGGCGACCGCAACAAATATGGGCGGCTGGCTGCCAAAGCCGGCGTGGGACTGGATCGAAAGGGTCGAGCCGAAACCTGAGACTAAGAACGCTCTATCCATTCCCAATCTCTTCAAGAAGTGAAAGTTGGGGGAGACGATGATGAGCGGCAGCTGATTGAGATGACACCATGCGCCTGCTGAAGCTGCTGCTGGTTGTGATGGCGTGCGGTGTCGCTGCACTTGCGCTGGCGGGGCCGTATGAGGATGCGGCGACCGCCTATTACAAGGGCGACTACGCGACGGCATTGCGCGTGTTGCGCCCGCTTGCCGAACAAGGGGAGGCCCAAGCCCAAAACAACCTCGGTGCCATGTACGCAAAAGGCCAAGGCGTACCGCAGGACTATGCGGCAGCAATTGTGTGGTACCGCAAGGCCGCCGAGCAGGGCGACTTTACGCCCAGTACAACCTAGGAGACCTGTACTCCAAGGGTACAGGTGTGCCGAAGGACAATGCGGCAGCAATTGTGTGGTACCGCAAGGCCGCCGAGCAGGGCGATGCGAAGGGCCAGAACGCCCTTGGTTACCTATACCTCACTGGTGAGAGCGTGCCTCAGGACTATTCGTTAGCGATTTCGTGGTTTCGTAAGGCCGCTGAGCAGGGCCATCCACAAGGTCAGTTCAACCTTGGTCACATGTACTACGAAGGCCAAGGTGTGCCGCAAGATTACATACAGGCCCATAAATGGTTTAACATCGCAGCTTCACGCTACGGAGTATCCGAAAAAGACAACCGCGATGAAGCCCTCATATTTCGGAACGCAGCCGCCGCGAAGATGACACCGGCGCAGATCGCGGAAGCGCAGAAGCTGGCGAGCGAGTGGAAGCCCAATCCGATGAAGTAGCGCGGCGCGCTCAGCGCGGCACGAACACCGCCGCCTGCCTGATCTCGAAGCCGACCGCCGCCAGCGCCGCGTTGACCGTCTCGATGTCGAGGGTGCGGTCGCCGAAGCGCCCGACGATGGCCTGCAGGATGCAGTCCTTCAGCTCGACGACCGTCACGGCGGCGGCGGCCTTGCTCTTGCGCGTTCGCTTGCTCACGGACGGCACTCCCGAATTGGCAGCAAATTGGCAGCACGCTGCCAAAAACAGGGGGGTTTTGCAGGGGACGTGAAGGTACAGTGTAACACGGGAAACCTAACAGAACGGGCCTTTAAGGGACTAGCGAGTACCAGTGGACATGTGCAACCGGCCATTTCAAGACCGGTGCCTTAAACCACTCGGCCACCCATCCGGTGCGGCATTGCAATAACCGAGGGCAGGGGACCTGACAACGAAGACTGCGCCTCAACTACGGCGCCTGGTCACGTAGGCGACCCGAAGCCCCGGCTCGAACCCCAGGGCCTCGTAGAAGGCATGGACGCGCGGGTCCGCCCGGCCGCTCTGCATCAGGACATGGTGGCAGTCGCTGGCCCAGGCATGTGCCAGCGCGGCTTGTACCACGGCCTTGCCGTGCCCCTGGCCGCGCACTTCAGGGTGGGTGGCGACGTTCTCCAGGAAGGCGTGGCGTCGTCCGCCGCGCAGCAGGTTCGGCGCCGTGATCAGCATGCAGGTCGCAGCAATGCGCTCGCGATCGCAGGACACGAAGACATATACGCCGGGCTGCGCCAGGGTTTCCTGCCAGATGCCCTCAGCACGCTCGTGCGGCTCAGCGCTGGCGCTCACCTCCGACACGGAAAAGAGCGCGAGCAGGGACGGCAGATCGGAGGCGCGAGCGAGGCGGGCAATGGGCATGGCGGGTAGTCTGCCACAAGCTCGGCAGGAAAGATGAGAGACCCGCGCCACCCCACGGCAACGCGGGCCTGCCTCTTCCCGACCCCAATCAGGAAGAGCTCGCGAGGGCGACCACGCTGCGGCAGCACTATCGGCGATGGCCCAAAGTGGCGCCCGGCGGGCTTTTTTGTATCGATTGCTTCCAGGCGACAGCTTTGCCGGCGCCTCGGTCGGCCACACTACAACAGATACATATCGGGGCGAGGACCGCCGGCTGCGGTCTGATACATCGGGATCAAGCCAATTAAGGCGAGTGGCGTTTGTCGAGAAGCCGCGAATCCCAGAGCGCGGTCCCTGTAGTCATAATTTTGGAGATTTCCATGCTGTCCATTTTCCGCAAGCTGATGAAGAACGACGATGGCGCCACGGCCATCGAGTATGTGCTGATCGCTTCGCTGATCTCGGTCGCGGCCATCGCTGCCATGACCAGCGTCGGCGGCAAAGTCAGCAACGTGCTGAGCAACGTCGCCGGCGCGATGACCTAAGTTCCTCGCGGGTTACCCGCAGGACAACGGCAAACGGGCAGTCCGGCGACGGACTGCCCGTTTTCTTGGGCAAATGACAGTGTTGAGGCGCGGTGGCCGTCACCCAACCCCGCGCATGAGGGTGGCACCCTTGTCGAGAAGGGGCAGCACCTTGTCCTTGGCCTCGGGCGGCACGCCGAACACGACGCGGTCGACGCCGGCGTCGCGGGCCTGCTTGAGCGCGTCGGCGTTCATGCCAACGCCGAACAACGTGATCGGCACCTCGGTCGGGTCGCGGCCCTTCTCTTTCAGCATCTCCCGGAACGGCGGCAGCATGCCGAGCGTGTCGCCGCCGCGGCCACCGATTGGCATCCAGCCGTTGCCATAGGCGATGGCGCGGCGCGCCCCATGCGGGAAGCCGCCGCCGACGATGATCGGCGGATGCGGTTTCTGGACCGGCTTGGGCCACTGCATCATCTCGTCGAACTTCACCATGTCGCCGGCGTATTTCGGCTTGGAGCGCGCCCAGATCTCCTTCATCGCCTCGGTGCGCTCGCGCATCAGCTTGAAGCGCGACCCGAACTCCGTGCCGTGGTCGGCCATCTCCTCGGCGTTCCAGCCGCCGCCGATGCCGAACAGCAGGCGGCCACCCGACAGCCGGTCGACGGTCGCGACCTCCTTGGCGGTGTGGATGGGATCGCGCTGCACAACCAGGCAGACGCCGGTGCCGAGCTTGATCGTCTTGGTGACGACGGCGGCGGCGCCCATCGCCACGAAAGGATCGTAGGTGTCGTAGTACCATTTAGGCAGCTCAGCGCCGCCCGGCCACGGCGACTTGCGGCTGGTCGGGATGTGGCTGTGCTCGGGGAACCACACCGACTCGAAGCCGCGCGCCTCGGCCTCTACGGCGAGCTCGTGCGGAGGGATCGCGTAGTCCGTCGGAAACATCGTGATGCCGAACTGCATGCGTCGTTCTCCCCCAATGGTGTTACCGTCAGTCTACACGACGCCGGCGCGCTGTCTTGAGCGTCAACATCAGGTAGGTTGAACCATGATGATCAGCCGACGTCTTCTCCTCACCGCCGCCGCTCTCGCACCATTGCCCACCTTCGCCCAGACGCGCGATCCGAAGTTCGCCGCCTGGCTTGCCGGCGTGCAGGCTGAGGCGATCAAGGCCGGTGTCGATCAGGGAACGGCGCAGGCGGCGCTGGGCGCGCTAGAACCGCTGCCAGAGGTGATGGAGCTCGCGCGTAATCAGCCGGAATTCAAGATGAGCTGGGACGACTACCGTGCGCTGATCGTTTCGGAGGAGCGCGTGAAGAATGGCCGTGCGCTCTTGGCCCAGAACCGCGCCTTGGCCGACCGCTTCGGCGCCTCGGTCGGCGTGCCGGCGTCGATGGTGATCGCGCTGTGGGGCATCGAGAGCAATTACGGCGTGCGGCAGGGTGAGTTCGAGGTCGTGGCGGCGCTGGCGACGCTCGCCTACAACAACTTCCGCGCCACGTTCTTTCGCCAGCAGCTGATCGCGGCGCTGAAGATCGTTTCGCGGGGTCACATTGGGCTGCACCAGATGAAGGGCTCGTGGGCGGGCGCCATGGGCCAGTGCCAGTTCATCCCGACCAGCTTCCTCGCCTACGCAGCCGACGGCGACGGCGATGGGCGCTACGACATCTGGAACAGCAAGGCCGATGTCTTCGCCTCGATCGTGAACTACCTGCGCGCCGCCGGCTGGCATGCCGGCGAGACGTGGGGCAGGGAAGTGCCGGCGGGAGCGCAAACCGCGTCGGCCGGCGGACGCATCGTGCGGCCGGCGGGCGCGGGCGGTCCGGCCTACTCAACGACGCAGAATTTCCGCGTCATCCTGCGCTGGAACCAGTCGGATTTCTTCGCGCTCGCGGTCGGTCTCTTGTCCGATCGCATCGCCGCCTGACGAGTCACGCAAGCTGATGTATGATGGGGGCGAGATGCCCCTAGACCTAGTCAGCTCGCGTTCGACGTCGATGAAGCTTGCCCGCACCTGCGGCATGCTGCTCATGCTGGCCTCAGCCGCCGGCTGCGCCAGCCATCGCGGCGCGTCGGGCGGCGGCGCCACAGCCAGCCGCGGCATGTACAAGGTCGGCGCTCCCTACACGATCGACGGCGTCACCTACACGCCGATGGAGGAATTCCAGCACGTCGAAACTGGCATCGCCTCGTGGTACGGCCCGGGCTTCCACGGCAAGTCCACTGCCAACGGCGAGACTTACGATCAGTCGGATCACACGGCCGCCCATCGCACCCTGCAGATGCCCTCGGTGGTCCGTGTGACCAACCTCGACAATGGCCGGTCGACCGTGGTGCGGGTCAATGATCGCGGGCCCTATGCGCGCGGCCGGGTGCTCGACGTCTCACGGGCCGCCGCCGAGGAGCTCGACATGACGCATACCGGAACGGCCCGTGTGCGTATCGAGCAGCTCAGCATGGAAAGCCAGGCCATGAAGGACATCGCGCTGAATGGCGGGGGCGCCAGCGAGCAGCGCGACGCCCTCGACAAGTTCATCGCCGGCCGCCGCGGGCCGCCGCCAGTCGCCGCCACCGCCCAGGCGACCTCGCCGCCATCGGTCACGGTCCCGGCGACCCCTCCGCCGCCTGTCCTGCCCAATCCGCGCAGCCCCGCCGTCACACCGCTGGTGGCGTCCGGCTCGGCTGGACAGGGAAGCGGGCAGCAGCAGCCAACGGTCGCCACGATCGCTTCGGCCGCACATCCGTCCGGAGGGTTTTATGTCCAGACTGGTGCCTTCTCGACCGTAGGCAATGCCGAAAAGCAGCGCGGCCTTTTGACCAGCTACGGCTCGTCCGAGATATCCCCGGCCTCGGCGGGCGGCAGAGAGGTTTATCGTGTGCGCCTGGGGCCTTATACGACGTCGGATGCCGCCGGCATTGTCGCCGACCGGCTGAAGCGTTCAGGGTATGGTGATGCTCGTGTGGTGGCTGATTGATCGACTGCGCCCGCTAGTGGCGCTCCTTGCTTTGGTTGGGATCGCCGGCGCGACCCTCGATGGCTACGCCCAGCAGCAGCCACAGGATCCGGCGCCGAAGCGCCCACAATCGACCAAGCCGGCCAAGCCGAAACCTCCGGCCGCGGCGGCGGAGAAGCCTTCGACCAAGAAGCCGACGATTGCCCAGCGCACCGAGGGCCTGCCGCCGAGCCAGGTCGGCATCGGCACGCTGGCGCAGTTCGCCTTCATGGTCGATCCGCAGACCTCGACGGTGCTGCTGTTCAAGGATGCCGACAAGCCGATGCATCCCTCGTCGATGGCCAAGATGATGACGATCTACATCGTCTTCGACGAGTTGGCCGCCGGCCGGCTGAAGCCCGATACCAAGTTCCGCGTCAGCGAGAAGGCTTGGCGCATGTCGCGTCAAGGTTCGACGATGTACGTCGGCGACCCTGGCTCGGAGGTGAGCGTCGAGGACCTGATCAAGGGCATGATCGTACTGTCGGGCAACGATGCCTGCATCGTGGTGGCCGAGGGCATCGCCGGTACCGAGGAAGGCTTTGCCGATCGAATGAACAAGAAGGCGAAAGAACTGGGCATGACCGGCTCGGTCTTCAAGAACGCCTCGGGCTGGCCGGCTGAAGGCCAGATGACCACGGCAAGGGATCTCGCTCTGCTCGCCTGGCACACCATCAACGATTTCCCACAGTACTATCACTTCTATTCGATCCAGAACTGGACCTACAGCAACATCAAGCAGGACAACCGCAACCTGCTGCTGCGGCAGACACCCGGCGTTGACGGGCTGAAGACTGGCCACACCGAGGAAGGCGGCTTCGGCCAGACTGTGTCGGCCGTGCGCGACGGTCGGCGGCTGATCCTGGTGGTCAACGGTCTCGCCATGGGCAAGCCGCAGCACGAAGGCGGTAGTGAGCGGGCGCAGGAGACGGCGCGCCTGATGGAATGGGGCTTCCGCGAATCGACCAACACCACGATCTTCAAGGCCGGCGACACCGTGGCCGAGGCGCCGGTGTGGTTGGGCGAACAGGACAAGGTGCCGCTGGTAGTAGCCCACGCCGTGCAAGTCACCAGCCCGACCGGCACGCCCGCAACGCCGCGCGTGGTCGCACGCTACGACGGCCCGCTGCCGGCGCCTATCCTGAAGGGCGCCAAGCTCGGCACTGCCGCAGTCAGCCTGCCCGACGGCCGCGTCATCGAATATCCGCTCGAGGCCGGTGCTGACGTACCGCGCCAGGGGATCGTCGGGCGGGTCTTCACCTTGGCGCGTCACTATCTGTTCGGCTGGCTGTCGTGAGTGATGGGCCGGGGCGTTTCATCACCCTGGAAGGTGGCGAGGGAGCCGGGAAGTCAACGCAGATCACCCGGCTGAAAGGGTGGCTCGAATTGCGCGGCCGGCCGGTCGTGGTCACGCGCGAGCCCGGCGGCTCGCCGGGCGGCGAGGCGATCCGCAAGCTCCTGGTCGAGGGCTCGGCCGAGCGCTGGGACGGCATCACCGAGGCACTGCTGCATTTTGCTGCCCGCCGCGATCACCTGCGCGCCACCGTCTGGCCGGCCTTGAAGAAAGGTGCCTGGGTAGTGAGCGACCGCTTCGCCAATTCGACACGGGCTTATCAAGGCTACGGCCACGGCCTCGACCTCGCCATGCTCGACCGCCTTTACGAGGCGACCGTCGGCGCCTTCCGACCCGACCTCACTTTGGTGCTCGACCTGCCGGTGGAGACCGGGCTCGCGCGGGCGGCCGAGCGGCGAGGGAGCGAGACGCGCTACGAAAGCCTGCCGCGCGATTTCCACGAGCGCGTTCGCAAGGGCTTCCTCGAGATCGCCAAGCGCGAGTCCAAACGCTGCGCGATCATCGACGCGACAAAGGACATCGACACCATCGCCGCGGCCATCACGCGCGTCGTGACAGATCGGTTGGGGTCGTAATGGCGCGCGGCAAGGCCAGTGCAGATCCGGCAGAGCTTGAGAAGCTCGAATGGCCGCACGCCTGGACGCCGCCCTGGCGCAACCACCGGCTGGTTGGGCATGAGCTCGTTGAAAAGACGATGCTGGTCGCCCAGCGCTCCGGCCGCCTGCACCATGCCTGGCTGTTGACCGGGACGCGCGGCATCGGCAAGGCGACGCTGGCCTGGCGCTTTGCCCGCTACCTGCTGGCCGGCCAGCAGGGCGGTGGCCTGTTTGGCGATGCTCCCGACGGCCTCGAGGTGGCAAGCGATGCGCCTGGACGTGGGCTTGTCGATGCGCGTTCGCATCCGGACCTGTTTCATCTGCGCCGCATGCTCAACCCCGACACCGGCCGCATGCGCCTGGAGATCGCCGTCGACGACGTGCGCGACCTCGGCGCGTTCATGCACATGACACCGGCCATGGGGAAGTGGCGAGTGGCCATCATCGATGCCGCTGACGAGATGAACCGCAACGCCGCCAACGCCGTGCTGAAGATCCTCGAGGAGCCACCGCCCAACGCGGTTCTGCTGATGGTCGCCCATGCGCCGGGTCGCCTGCTGCCGACCATCCGCTCGCGCTGCCGGCGACTTGCCCTACAGCCGCTCTCTGACGATGCGGTCATGCAGCTTCTCGCTGATTACGCGCCCGACACCACGAAGGAGGAGAGGGCGTCCCTCACCGGGCTGGCCGAGGGCAGCATCGGCCGCGCGCTCGAGCTTGCCAGTGCCGGCAGCCTCGGCCTCTACCGCGAAATGGTCGAGGTGCTGGCGACCTTGCCCGAACTCGACATGCCGCGGCTCCATTCGTTCGCCGAACGCTTCGCCAAGCGCGGCGAGGAGGCCAATGCGGACTGGCGCTCGCTCAATTTCCTGTTCGACAGCTGGCTGAAAGGTCTTGCCCGGCATGCTGCGGTCGGTGGCGAAGGCGTGGCAATTGTGCCGGCGGAGCGGGGATTGCAGGACCGTTTGCTGGCCGGGGCGAGTCTTGATCGCTGGATGGAGGCGTGGGAAAAGACCGCCCACCTGTTGTCCCGTGCCGATGCCGTCAATCTTGATCGCAAGCAGACGGTGCTCGGCAGCTTCCTGGCTCTCCAATCGGCAATGCGCTAAGGCGCTGAACCCGGCGCTCCGGGAGGGGCGACGGACCGGAGTTCAGTCATCATGTCGGGCCGAAGCACTTACTACGTCACCACACCGATCTACTACGTGAACGACGTGCCCCATATCGGGCACGCCTACACAACGCTTGCCTGCGACGTGCTGGCCCGTTTCATGCGCCTCGACGGGCGCGACGTACATTTCCTCACTGGCACCGACGAGCACGGCCAGAAAGTAGAGACAGCGGCTGCCGCCGCGGGCCTGTCGCCGCAGGCTTTCACCGACAAGGTGAGCCAGTCGTTCCGCGACCTCGTGGCCAAGATGAACTACAGCCCCGACAACTTTATCCGCACGACGGAGAAGCGGCACTACGCTGCCTCGCAGGCGCTGTGGGAGAAGCTGGTCGCCTCGGGCGATATCTATCTCGGCAAATATGCCGGCTGGTACTCCGTGCGCGACGAAACCTACTTCACCGAAGGGGAAACCGAGGTCGGGCCCGACAGGAAGCGCCGCGCTACCTCTACCGGCGCGGAGGTCGAGTGGGTCGAGGAGCCGTCCTACTTCTTCAAGCTCTCGGCGTGGGGCGAGCGGCTACTGGCGTTCTATGAGCAAAATCCGCGCTTCATCGCGCCGGAAAGCCGGCGCAACGAAGTCGTGAGCTTCGTGAAGGGTGGGCTGCAGGACCTCTCGGTGTCGCGCACCAGCTTCTCGTGGGGCGTACCGGTACCGGGCGATCCCAAGCACGTGATCTACGTCTGGCTGGACGCGCTCACCAACTACATCACCGAGTGCGGCTATCCCGACACGACCGGACCGCTGTGGAAGTACTGGCCGGCCGACCTGCATATGGTGGGCAAGGACATCATACGCTTCCATTGCGTCTTCTGGCCGGCCTTCCTGATGTCGGCCGGCATCGCGACGCCCAAGCGTGTGTTTGCGCACGGCTGGTGGACCAACGAAGGCGAGAAGATTTCCAAGTCGCTGGGCAACGTCATCGACCCGGTTGAGCTGGTGAAGGTCTATGGCCTCGATCCGGTGCGCTACTTCCTGCTGCGCGAGGTGCCGTTCGGCAATGACGGCGACTTCCAGCGGCGGGCGCTAGTTGGCCGGCTCAATGCCGACCTCGCCAACGCCTACGGCAATCTCTGCCAGCGCGTACTGTCCATCGTCGCCAAGAGTTGCGGCGAGAAGGTGCCGGCGAAGGGGCCGCTCACCGCCGCTGATACCGCACTGCTCGACCGTGCCAAGGCGCTGCTTGCCATCGTGCGGACCGAGCTCGGTGAGCAGGCCTTCCATCGGGCGCTGACGGCGATCTGGGAAGTGATCGCCGACGCCAACCGCTATGTCGATGCGCAGGCGCCCTGGGCTTTGGCCAAGACCGACCCGGCCCGGCGCGACACCGTGCTTTGGGTGCTGGCCGAGACCATCCGGCGGGTGACGCTGCTGGTGCAGCCTTTCATGCCGGAGTCGACAGCCAAGATCCTCGACCAGCTCGCCGTGCCGGTCGAAGGCCGAGCCTTTGCCGCCTTCGACCACGAACTGGAGTCAGGCAAGACGCTTCCGAAGCCACAGGGCGTCTTTCCGCGCTTCGTCGAGACGCCCAAGGCCGCCTGATGCTGATCGACAGCCACTGCCATCTCGACTTCCCCGAGCTCGCCGGTGACGAGGCGGGCGTGCTGGCGCGCGCTCGCACCGCCGGCGTGGCGGGCATGCTGACCATCGGCACGCGCCTCGACCAGTTCGAGCGCGTGCGGGCGATCGCCGAACGCCACGAGAACATCTGGTGCTCAGTGGGCGTCCATCCGCACGAAGCGAAGGAGGAGGGGCAGCGCACCCCCGATCGGCTGGTCGAGGCGGCGCGCCATGCCAAGGTGATCGGTATTGGCGAGACCGGTCTCGATTTCTACTACGAGCACAGCCCGCGCGAGGAACAGGCAACCAGCTTCCGCGCCCATATCGCGGCGGCCCGCGAGACCGGCCTGCCACTGATCGTCCACACGCGCGATGCCGACGGCGAGACCGGCGACATTCTCGAGGATGAATACAAAAAGGGCGTCTTCACCGGCCTGATCCACTGCTTCAGTTCGGGTCCCGAGATCGCCCGACGCGCGCTGGCGCTCGGCATGTACATCTCGATCTCGGGCATCGTGACCTTCAAGGCGGCCGAGGCGCTGCGCACGACAGTGCGCGACATTCCACTCGAGCGCCTGCTGGTCGAGACCGATGCGCCCTATCTCGCGCCCGTCCCGAAGCGCGGCAAGACCAACGAGCCCGCCTTTGTCGCCCATACTGCGGCTAAGGTCGCCGAACTCAAGGACATTGGCATCACCGAGCTGGAAGCCGTGACTACCGACAACTTCTTCCGGCTGTTCGCCAAGGCGGAGCGCCTCAAGTGCGCGTAACCATCCTGGGATGCGGCACCTCGGGCGGTGTACCGCGGCCGGGTGGAAAGGATGGGAAGGGGGAGTGGGGCGCGGCCAATCCCGACGACCCGCGCAACCGGCGCCGGCGTTGCTCGATCCTGGTTCAGGACAAGGGCAAGACCCTGCTGGTCGACACCTCGCCCGATGTCCGCTCCCAGCTTCTCGACGCCTGCATTGAGCGGGTCGACGCCGTGCTGTGGACCCATGATCATGCCGACCAGCTCCATGGCATCGACGATCTCCGGCCCTACATGCTCCGCCAGGGCCAGATCGAAGTCGTGGTCAGACAAACGCACCTTCGGCGTCCTGCAGCGGCGGTTCGGCTACTGCTTCGAGCAGGACGGGTTTTACAGTCCGATTTACCGGCACGGTCTGATCGACGGCCCGTTTCGGGCGGCCGGCATCGCCGTGACCCCGTTCGTGCAGGACCATGGCTCGATCCCGTCGCTTGGCTTCCGCTTCGGCCGCTTCGCCTATGCCAACGACGTCGTTGAGCTGCCCGACAAGGCCTTCGAAGCCATGGCTGGGACAGAGGTGCTGGTGATCGACGCCATGCGCTACCGGCCGCATCCGACCCACGCCCACCTCGAGCGGGCCTTGCAATGGATCGAGCGCATCGCGCCGGCGCGGGCGTTTTTGACAAATCTCCACGTCGATATGGACTATGCTGAACTCAACCGGCAGACCCCGGAGCATGTGCAGCCTTGCCATGACGGGTTGGTGATCGATATTGATGGGGAATAATCCATTATTATCAAAATATTGAAATCCGTTTCTCATCTGGCGAGTGAGCGGAGACAAAACGAGTCCGGACGCCATCTGTTCCTGGCTGGGGCTTTGGTGGCCTGTTGCGCGGCTTTCCCGGCCTTGGCCGACGGCAACTTGGACGCCGGTGGTCTCACATTTCGCGATTTTGGCGTGGCCGACCATGGGGCGAGTTTCAATCGCATCGATTCGACCTTTGGCGTCAACGGCGCCAATCCGACGCCATCCAAGGTCGTCGCGATCGACAACGACAACGGCCTAGCCCGGATCCGCTTCGACACGATCCGGGTCGAAGTCTCCTTGCCCTTGGGCTGGCAGGCTACGGAGGATTGGGAACGCGGCGTCGGCTATAGCAGCGACAAACGCTACCGACTGCTGGTCTGGCGCGTGGACTTTGCCTTCGAGGGCGTCCAGGACGCCGAGCACTACGCCGCTACCAAGACCGGCACGATCAAGGCACGCCGGCCAGGGATCCAGGCCCAGGCGCGCAAGCTCAGCGACGGCACTTTCCTGATCGTTTATGAGAACGCTCCGCCCGGTCAGGGCGACAGCGAGCGTCGCGTGGTGTTCGACTTGGTGATGAGCAAGCCCGGCAATCCGAAGGAGGGCCTGCTCATGACCCTGGGGCTCCCGGCCAGCGAAGCTCCACGGGGGCTGAATTTTCTGGCGCTCCTGAAGTCAAAGCTCCGTATCGATTGGTAAACTGGCGTCTATTATAAGTATATCATAATTTGTCATAATATATATTATACGATAATTAGACGACGGAACGACAAAAAATGGATGGCAATCGGCCCACCGCTGAATCTCTCCCCAAGGAGCCACTGAAGCGCCTCCTCGCGGTTATGGCCTGGCTGCGCGACCGCCAGCATGGCTGCCCGTGGGATATCGAGCAGACCTTCCGGACCATAGCGCCTTACACGATCGAGGAGGCCTACGAGGTCGCCGACGCCATCGAGCGCGACGACATGGCGGCGCTCAAGGAGGAACTCGGCGACCTTCTGTTGCAGGTCGTCTATCACGCCCAAATGGCGGCCGAGGCCAAAGCCTTCAGCTTTGCCGACGTGGCGGCCACCATCGCCGACAAGATGGTCGACCGGCATCCCCATGTCTTCGGCGACCTGAAGATCGCCGATGCCGACGCCCAGACGGTCTCCTGGGAGGCCCGCAAGGCCGCCGAACGCGCCAGGAAGAACGGCGCCGAAGCTGCTGGCGCCCTCGATGGCGTGGCCCGCGCCCTGCCCGCGCTGCTGCGTGCCGAAAAGATCCAGAAACGGGCCGCCAGGGTCGGCTTCGACTGGAAAACCATCGGTCCGGTAATCGACAAGATCGACGAGGAACTTGCCGAGCTCAGATCAGAGCTGAGCGCCGGCGAGATCGACCAGGCCCGTACCACCGACGAGTTGGGCGACGTGCTGTTCGCGGTCGCCAACTTGGCGCGCCATTGCAAGGTCGACCCTGAGGCCGCCTTGCGTTCGACCAACGACAAATTCGAGCGCCGCTTCCGCTACATCGAGCGCCGCTTGCGCGAGCAGGGCCGCAAACCGGGCGACGCCAGCCTCGAGGAAATGGAGACCCTCTGGCAGGAAGCCAAGGGCAAGGCCTAAGGACGCGGCGCCAACAGCGGCATCTGGACAGCTTCGAGGATCGCCCTCACTTCCACGAGCACCTCCGGCGACACCGCGGTGATGATGCCGCCCTCCACGCTGCCGGCCGGACCATAAGGCGTGCCGTCGAAGCGTACGGCCTGCCCGCCCGCCTCACTCACCATCAACGCACCCGCCGCGTGGTCCCACGGCTTCGTCCGCCGATAGAGGGTGAAGTCGCGGTGGCCGGCCAGGACATCGACATATTCCCGTCCCGCACAATTGAGCGATGTCAGCCCACCGAGCCGTTGGCGCTGGGCCGGTGCCAGCTGCCGGTCGAACTCCTTCAGCACCTTGAAGCCGATATAGCCGCTCGGTGGACGGCTCTTGGCTTCGAGCCGGACCGGCTGGCCGTCCAGAGTGGCACCCTGCCCTTTGATCGCCACGGCCATCCGCTGGTTGGGAAGATCCAGGATCCAGCCGGCGATCGTCTCGCGGTCATGCACCAGGCAGACGATCATGGCGAACCGATCGCGGCCGGCAGCGAAGTTGGACGTGCCGTCGAGCGGATCGACGATCCAGCAACTCTCGCCCGGCCGGCCGATCAAATCGAGCAGGCCGGGTTCCTTCTCGACCGCCTCCTCGCCTACCATCGGCACGCCGGGCAGGATCCTTGCGAGCCCCGAAGCCAAGCGCTGCTCGGAGGCGACATCGGCCACGGTGACGATGTCGCCCGGCCGCTTGTGACGGATGTCTTCCTTGGCCAGATTGCGGAAACGCGGCAGCAGCTCTCCCGCCGCCGTCTCGCGCATCAGTTCGGCGACTCGTTGCGAATCGCCGGCGCCGAGCATCGGCCTCAGCCGAGGACGCCGAACAGGTCCTCTTCCTTGAGGATCACGTGATCCTTGCCGTCGAGCTTGACCTCGGTGCCTGACCACTTGCCGTAGATCACCTTGTCGCCGACCTTCACGCCGAGCGGCATCAGGCGCCCATCTTCCAGGCGTTTGCCCTTGCCGACGGCTACGACCTTGCCTTGCATCGGCTTTTCTTGGGCCGTGTCGGGAATGATGATTCCGGCCTTGGTCTTGGTCTCGGCGGTGATCGGCTCGAGCAGCAGCCGATCGTGCAACGGCTTGAATTTCATGGTGTTTCCTCTGTCCTGAGGCGCCGCTTATAGGAAGCGGCGGCGCCTTGTGTCAACGCGCCAGCCGGCGGTCGAATTGGGCCGATGCTGCCGCGTCCAAGGCCACGGTCAGATGGGCGGTTTCGCCCTCATCATGTCGGCGCCGAACTTCGCCATGGCGATAGAGCCACGCGATGGTGGCGCCATCGCTGAGCGGTACGGCCACCTCGCGGGCTGCGGCCTGCCGGCTGAGGAATGCCTCAATCGCCTCGAGAAGCTGCTCAACGCCCTCCCCGCTCAGTGCCGACACCGGGAATTGGCGTGCCCGATCGGGGCCGGCCGAGGCACGGGTCTGCAGGATGCCCCGCTGCTCGATCGGCAGGGCATCGATCTTGTTCAACGCCTCGATCATCGGCGTGCCGCCACCCTCTTCGATCGCGCCCAGCTCGCGCAGCACCTCCTCGACATCGGTGCGCTGGCGCTCGCTGTCGGGGTGGGCGATGTCACGGACATGCACGATCAAGTCGGCCTCAATGACCTCCTCCAGGGTGGCACGGAAGGCGGCCACCAGGTGCGTCGGCAGGTCCGACACGAAACCGACGGTATCGGAGATCACGCAGGGCTTGCCGCCCGGCAGCTTGATCGAGCGCATGGTCGGGTCGAGGGTAGCGAACAGCAGGTCCTTGGCCATGACGCCCGCGCCGCTCAGGCGATTGAACAGCGTCGACTTGCCGGCGTTGGTGTAACCGACCAGGGCAACTGTTGGCAGGTGCGCCTTGCGGCGGCCGACGCGATTGACGGCACGGGTGCGGCGCACGCCTTCGAGGTCGCGCTTGATCTTGACGATACGGTCGCCGATCAGGCGGCGGTCGATCTCGATCTGACTTTCGCCAGGGCCGCCCAGGAAGCCGAAGCCGCCGCGTTGGCGTTCCAAGTGGGTCCAAGATCGCACGAGCCGGCCGCGCTGGTAATCGAGGGCGGCCAACTCGACCTGCAGGCGGCCTTCGTGCGTGCGCGCGCGGGCGCCGAATATCTCCAGGATCAAGCCGGTACGGTCGATGACCTTGGCGTTCCACGCCTTCTCGAGGTTGCGCTGCTGAACGGGTGTCAATTTGTCGTCGACGACGATCAGGCCGATGCCCTGTTCCTCGACGGCTGTCTTGACGCGCTCCACCACACCCTTGCCAATCAAGGTTGCCGGCGTGACACGGCGCAGCGGAGCAGTCGCAGCCAGCCGCACGTCGAGGTCGATGGCGCGCGCGAGGCCGACCGCCTCTTCCAGCTTGGCGTCACTGCCGCGGATGTCTGCGCCGCGAGGATGGGACGCGTAGGGACTGACAACGGCGGCAGCCATCGCCGGCCGCATGGTTTCCTGCGGCGTGCGTTGGCGCTTGTCGTGTCCGTTGCGCTTGATGTCGTCGGTCAAATCAGCCTTCGGCTTTGTCTCCATCGAACAACTGCACGGGCGTGACCGGCATGATGGTCGAGATCGCATGCTTGTAGACCAGCTGCGAATGACCGTCGCGGCGCAGCAGCACCGAGAAATTGTCGAACCAGGTGACGATACCCTGCAGTTTGACGCCGTTGACCAGGAAGATCGTAACCGGCGTCTTGTTCTTCCGTAGGTGGTTCAGGAAGACGTCCTGAACGTTCTGTGCCTTTTCGCTCATGTTCTTGGCCTCTTGCTGGGCGACCAAACGGCCCGAAAGCCGTTGGTTTAAAAGGTACGGGTCTCTACCCGCTACCGAGTTAGATCAAATATAGGCGACGTTGAGGTCAAAGCAATGCCGCCAGTTCATGACAATCGCGTGCGTGCAGACTTGGGGGGAATTCCTGCAGCAGATCAGACATATGCTCAGCGCTACCGAAGAAAACCGGCAAAACTCCGGCAGCATGGGCACATTTCAGGTCGGCCGGGGTGTCCCCCACCATCCATACGCCATGGTCCGGGGCAATTCCCGTGCCGTCGAGCGCCATGAAGATCGGATCGGGTGCCGGTTTATCGCGTTTTGCGTCCTTGGCGCCCACGGCCCGCGATATCCACCGGTTCCAGCCGAGATGGGCCAGCTCGGCGCGCAGGTTGTCTCCCACCTTGTTGCTGACCACAGCGACGTAACAGCCGGCGGCACAAGCTCGCGCCAGCAACGCATCGGCGCCAGGCAGCGGTTCGAGCCGTTCCAGATGGATGCGAAAGAAGGTTTCATAGAACACCCGCTCCGCTTCGCCGGCACGCGACCCGAACAGGGCGGGAAAAGCATCGCGCAGCGAGCCGTGGGCGCGGGCGCGCACTTCGGCGTCGGTCCAGGGTGTCCGGCCCAGCGCCGTGAACGTGTCGCGATAGCACTCGACGATGGTCGGCCAAGTGTTGACCAGCGTGTTATCCCAGTCGAACAGAATGGCGCGTGGCCGGCTGAGCCCGTCGGGCAGGTTCACGTCACCGCCTCGCCGGTCGCCGCAAAGCGAACGTATTCCTCGCGCAGCCGGCGCGCCGTCGGTCCGGGCTTGCCGTCCCCCACCTTCTCGCCGTCGATCTTCACTACTGGTGTGACGAACGAAGTTGCGCTGGTGATGAACGCCTCTTTTGCTTTCCGCGCTTCAGCCAGGGTGAAGGACCGCTCGACGAACTTGAGCTGCAGATCGCCCGCAATCTTCTTCAAGGTGCCGCGTGTGATGCCAGCCAGGATGCCGTTGTCCGTCTGCCGCGTGACAAGCTCGTTGTCGGGCGTCACGATCCAGGCGTTGGTCGATGCGCCTTCGGTAACGCAGCCCTTGCCGTCGATCAGCCAAGCTTCGTAGGCGCCACTTTCGCGGGCCGCCTGCTTGGCAAGCACGTTCGGCAACAGTGCCACGGTCTTGATGTCGCAACGCTCCCAGCGGATGTCGGGATGGGTCTTCACCGCAATCCCTGGCCCGGGATCGGCGCCGAGGTGCTTGGTGTTCTTCGTGGTCAGCACCAGGGCCGGCTTAACCGGCGTCGTCGGAAAGGCATGATCGCGCCGGGCCACGCCGCGCGTCACCTGCATGTAGACCAGGCCGTCGCGCAGGCGGTTGCGGCGCATCAGCTCGCGCATGATGAACCCCAGTGTCGGACGCGACACCGGCCAGGTGATCCGAAGCTCGCGCAAGGAGCGATCGAGCCGGTCGATGTGCGGTACCTCATCAATCAGTCTGCCGTCGCGTACGCCCACCACCTCGTAAACGCCGTCGGCGAGCTGGTAGCCGCGATCCTCGATGTGGACGCTGGCGTCGCGATGATCGACGTAGCGGCCATTGACATAGGCATAACGCGCCATGAACGCCCTCCCCGCATCTCAGTCCGCCGGCTCAGCGGCGCCGCGCTCGTCGCTCGCCCCGCCATGCAGGCCAAGCGATTTCAACTTACGATGCAGCGCCGAGCGCTCCATGCCGACGAAAGTCGCGGTGCGCGATATGTTGCCGCCAAAGCGCGTCACCTGGGCGAGAAGATATTCGCGTTCGAAGACTTCGCGCGCATCGCGCAGCGGCAGCTGCATGATCTCCCCGCCCTTCTCCCAGCGCAGCACCGAGGGCGCATCCTCGCTCACGTCGTTGGGCAGAACGTCGGCACGAATGGCGCCGCCGCCGGCCGGCGCCAGGATCAACAGGCGCTCGATGACGTTGCGCAGCTGGCGCACGTTGCCCGGCCAATCGTGCCCCTGCAGCGCCGCCAGCGTGTCCTCGCCGATCGGTCGTGTCGGCAGGCCAGTCGCGTCAGCGACTCGACGCAGCAGGTCAGTGGCGAGCTCGGGAATATCCTCGCGGCGCTCGCTGAGCGGCGGTATGCGCAGCGCTACGACGTTCAGGCGATGGAACAGCTCCTCACGGAACCGGCCGGCAGCGATCTCGTCCTGCAGCACCCGCGCTGTCGAAGCGAGCACGCGGACATCCACCTCGACGCGCGTCTTGCCGCTGTCGCGCGTGTAGGATTGTTCCTGCAGCACGCGTGCCAACCGGCTTTGCAGCGCCAACGGCAGATCGCCGACTTCCTTGAAGACCAGTGTGCCGCCATGCGCCAGCTCTAGAGCGCCCGAGACGTGCAGCGAATCGCCGTCGGTCTCTCCATCTGTGCCAAACAGCTCGAGTTCGAGGCGCTCGGCCGGCAGGGTCGAGCAGTTGATCACGACGAATGGCCCATCCGCGCGCTTGGAGCCCTGATGGATCAGCCGCGCCACGGTCTCCTTTCCGGCGCCTGAGGCGCCGGTGACCAGCACGCGGCTGCCGGTCGGGGCTACCCGCTCGATCAGCGTGCGCACGCTGACAGCCGCCCCCGATGAGCCGACGAAAGTCACCTCGCCGCCGGCCCGCCGGCGCAGGCTGGCATTCTCACGCCTCAACCAGTCGGCTTCGATGGCTCGATCGACCACCAGCAGAAGACGGTCGGCTTTGAAGGGCTTTTCGATGAAGTCGTAAGCGCCACTCTTGATCGCCGAAACCGCGGTGTCGATGGTGCCGTGGCCACTGATCATCACCACCGGGATCGGCGGCTCCTCGCGGCGGATCACGTCGAGCAGTTGCAAGCCATCGAGCTCGCTGCCCTGCAGCCAGACGTCGAGGATGACCAGCGCCGGCCGGCGCTGGCGGACTGCGTCGGCCGCCTCAGTGCTGTTGTGGGCGCGGCGTGGCGCGTGCCCTTCGTCTTCGAGGATGCCCGCGATCAGGGTGCAGATGTCGCGTTCGTCATCGACGATGAGAATGTCGTGGCCCATATCGGTTCAGACTGACTCTTCTGGCTGCCCGCCCTTGCTCAGCGGGTCATTGTGCGGCCGTCGCCTGCGGAGAAGCCGACGCGATTTCCTTCGCGTCGCGCCGGAATACCAGACTGATGCGCGCACCGCCACCCTCGCGGTCGTCAAGGATAAGGGCGCCGCCGTGGTCCTCCATGATCTTCTTGACGATCGCGAGGCCAAGACCGGTGCCCTTGCTGCGCGTCGTCATGTAGGGCTCGGTCAGGCGCTCCCGGCCTTCCTTCGGCAATCCTTTGCCATTGTCCTCCACGATCATGCTGACCATGTTGCCGTCTTCCTTCAGGGTGAGCGCGATTTCGCCGGGTGGCAGCGTTTGGCCGAATGCCGCCTCCCTGCCCTCGATCGCCTCAGCGGCGTTCTTGAGGATGTTGGTCAGTACTTGGCTGATCTGGCGGCGATCGCAGATCAGCGACACCGGATGATCGGGCAGGTCTGCCTTGTATCGGATCTCGATATTGCCGCTGCGCTGGAGGAACAGCGCCTGCTGGCAAAGCTCCTTGGCATCCTCGAGCTGCACCGTCGGTCGCGGCATGCGGGCGAAGGACGAGAACTCGTCGACCATGCGGCCGATGTCGCCGACCTGCCGGATGATGGTGTCGGTACAGGTCGAGAAGGTTTCGGGATCGTCCTTGATCTGCTTGAGATAGCGCCGTTTGAGACGCTCGGCGGAAAGCTGGATAGGTGTCAGCGGATTCTTGATCTCGTGAGCGATGCGTCGCGCCACGTCGCCCCACGCCGCCATGCGCTGGGCCGACATCAGGTCTGTGACGTCGTCGAAAGTGACGACCGAACCCGAGTCCGACACGCTGATCCGCACCAGCAGAGTGCGCCGCGCGCCGCGCTGCAGGATCTCGACCTCGCCCTGGGTGACGCGTTCGGGGCGCTCGGCCGCCTGCACGGCTAGCGGCGCCAGTTCGGGCATGACTTCGATCAGCTGTCGGCCGATCACGCCATCTTCAGGCAGGGCGAGCAGCTCCAGCGCAGAACGGTTGCCGCGGGTGATGATGCCCCTGACATCGACGCTCAACACGCCGGCCGAAACGCCTGCCAGCACGGCATCGGTCAGGCGGCGGCGGGTGTCGAGCTCCTTGTTGGCATCGACCAGCTCACCTCGTTGCTGCTCAATCTGGCTCGCCATGCGATTGAACGAGCGCGCGAGCTGGCCGAGTTCGTCGTTGGGCGGGCCCTCCTCGACGCGCACTGCGAGATTGCCGCCGCGCATCTGCTCGGCCGCCGACATCAGGCCGCCGATCGGCTCGGTGAGCTTGGTGGCGAACAGGATGGCGAGCCACACCGCTGCCAACAGCATCAGGACCGCGATAGCGCCGCAGACCAGGAAGATGATGAGCTGGCCGCGCTGCATGGCTTGGCCGATCTGGGCGTAGAACTTGCCGGCGAGTTCGATACTCTTGATGTAGTCGACGACTCTGAGGTCGACGGAGTGGCCGGTTACCAAAAAGTACGGCTCAGCGACGAAGATCTGCATGACGAAGTAGGCGCCCTGCTGCGATTCGAGCTGGATGGGCCCGCCATGGTTGACTGACTGCCAAAGGTACTGCGCGGACGGTACCGGATTGGCGATCGGCTTGGCGCCCGCCGCTACCGCACGAGCGAGCAGGCCTTTGTCGGCGTCGACAACTTCGGCCTCCAGGATGGCCGGATGATCTTCGATCAGCCGTTCCAGCAGTTTCGTGGTCGCCTCTTTGTCGCGCAGCGCATCCATGCCCTGTTCCTGGAGGGGCGCGGAAATGGCGGAAATATCGCGCAGGATCTCGTTCTCACGCGCGCGCCGCACCGGCTCGCCGATGGCGCGCGCCGCCTCGTATGACGCCTGCGCCGGCTTGACCACGAAATCGGTGAGATTGACGACCAGCAGCGACAGGATGATGGCGACGATCAGGGTCGGCGTGATGGTGAAGACGCTGCATACCAGGACCAGTCGCATGTGCAGCCGTGACCCCGCCGCGCCGCGACGGCGGTCGAGCCAGAGCTGAGTGAGACGAACGGCCAGCACAACGACCAGCGCCGTGGCGATGACGAGATCGGCGACCAGAAGTCCGGTAATCCAGCCGGTGGTACCGAAAGCGGCTGGCACCAGACCCGCCAGCCAGGCATAGGTCGCGGCGCCTGCCATGATGGCGAACACGGCCAGCGACACCGCGGCGGCGCGGCCCACCAGGCTGCGGCCGATCGCGTTCATCGTATCGCCAAAGCGTGACACGCTCAGCGAGGCTGTCACCAGGTCACCCGCCTCGGCGAGCCTGCGGTGTGCGAACCACCGGAACGTCGAGGTCCTTGATCTTCTTGCGCAATGTATTGCGATTGAGCCCCAGAAGGCGGGCGGCACGCAACTGATTACCGCGTGTTGCCCCCAGGGCCAGCGACAGAAGCGGCCGCTCGACCTCGGAAATGACACGATCGTACATGCCGTCCGGCGGGAGCCGGTCGCCGTGCGCTTCGAACATAGCCTGCAAGTGCCGGTCCACCGCATCGGTCAAGGAGACATCGCTGGCGGTATGACCGTTGGCTGCAGCTTCCGGCTCAGGCGCCAGGATGGCGTCGGCAAGTTCTGACTCGATCGTCTCGACCCCGATCACCTCTTCCGAGTAGAGCGCCGAGAGGCGGCGCACCAGGTTCTCGAGTTCGCGCACGTTGCCCGGCCAGCGGTGTTGGCGCAGGCGAGTCATGGCATCGGGCGACAGCACCTTGGTGGGCAGCCCGTCGACGGTGGCGGCGCGCAGGAAATGGTTGGTGAGTTCGGGGATATCATCGAGCCGCTCGCGCAACGGCGGCAGGCGAATTGGCACGACGTTCAGGCGATAGAACAGATCTTCGCGGAACAGTCCTTGCTGGATCAGGCGACGCAGATCGCGGTGGGTGGCCGCCACGATACGCACATTGGCCTTGATCGGCGTGCGGCCGCCGACCGTCATGTATTCGCCCTCCTGCAGCACGCGCAGCAGCCGCGTCTGGGCCTCGGGCGGCATGTCGCCGATCTCGTCGAGGAACAACGTACCGCCGGATGCCTGCTCGAACTTGCCGGACGAGCGCTGCACGGCGCCGGTGAAGGCGCCGCGCTCGTGGCCGAACAGCTCGCTCTCGATCAGTTCGCGCGGGATCGCCGCCATGTTGAGCGCCACGAACGGTCCTTTGCGGCGCTTGCCGTAGTCGTGAAGCGCGCGCGCGACCAGCTCCTTGCCGGTGCCGGACTCGCCCGTGACCATCACCGTGAGGTCGGTCGCCATGAGGCGCGCCAACGCACGGTAGATCTCCTGCATGGCAGGCGACCGGCCGATCAACGGCAAGCGCTCGCCTTCCTCCGGCGGATGCGCTCCACGTGGCATGGAGGCCGCCGGCGCCGAGAGCGCGCGATTAACCACGGAGACCAGCTCGTTGAGGTCGAACGGCTTGGGCAGGTATTCGAAGGCGCCGCGCTCGGTCGCGCGCACCGCCGTGAGCAGCGTCGACTGCGCGCTCATCACGATGACACGCAGGTCAGGCCGGAGCTTGCGGATGCGCGGCACGAGGTCGAGGCCGTTCTCGTCGGGCATCACCACGTCGGTGATGACGAGTTGGCCCTCGCCCTCCTGCACCCATTGCCAGAGCGTAGCCGCCGTGCCCGTGCTGCGCACGGTGTGGCCCTGCCGGCCGAGCGCCTGGTGCAAGACGGTGCGGATGGCGCGGTCGTCATCGGCGATGAGGATGGTGGTACCGGTACTCATGTAACTGCCTGAAGGGGAAGCATCACTCGGAAGGTCGTGCGGCCGGGCTCGCTGTCATATTCGATGGCGCCGCCATGGTCGTTGACGATCTTGGCGACCAGCGCGAGGCCAAGCCCCGTGCCGGTCGGCTTGTTCGTGACAAAGGCATCGAACAAATGGGCGCGGATCTCATCGGGCACGCCGTGGCCGTTGTCGCGCACAGCCACGACCAGCGGCAGGTTCACCCTTGCCTGCTGGCCCGGCACGGCAAGCCGCAGGCCATGCTTGTAGGCGGTCGACAACTCGATCTCGCGCTCGCCATCACCCGGCACTTCGCAGGCATTCTTCACCAGGTTCAGGAACACCTGGATGAGCTGATCGCGATCGCCAAACACGTCGGGCAACGACGGGTCGTAGCTCTCGACGAAGCGCACTTTCTTGCCGAAGCCGTTTTGCGAGATACGACGCACGTGGTTCAGCACCTGGTGGATGTTGAGCGGCCCGCGATCGATCGGCCGGCCGTCCTCGAACGCCTCCATGCGATCGACCAGCGCCACAATGCGGTCAGTCTCTTCGCAGATGAGGTTGGTGAGTTCGCGCTCGCTGTCCGGTACCGACTGCTCAAGGAGCTGCGCCGCGCCACGGATGCCCGACAACGGGTTCTTGACCTCGTGCGCCAGCATGGCGGCGAGCGCGCTCACCGAACGGGCGGCGCTGCGATTGGACATCTGGCGGTCGATGCTGCGCGCGATCGACTGTTCGGTGAGCGAGACCGCCACCAGACCATCGCTTTCGACGATCGGCGACAGGCGGAGCGCACAGAAGCGGTTGCCAATGCGCGGCGAGCTCAGCGTCACGCCGTTCTCCGCGACGGCACCGCCGGTCGCCAGCACCTGTTCGAGCAGCGAAAAAAGCGGCGTGTCCTCGGGGACGAACTCATTCAGCGGATGGCCGACAAGGCGGGCACGACCGACACCGAAGAACTGCTCGGCCGAGAGGTTGGCGTAGTGGATCATGCCGCCACCGTCGACTACGACGACGGCCTCCGACAGCGAATCAAGGATGGCGGTGGGAAACTCCTCACCCACGAGGTCGAAGCGCTTCAACGGGCGGACGGCCATATCAGGCAGCCTGCCTATCGAGGGCGGGGAGGAAAAAAGCCGCAAGCAGGGCGCGCACCTTGGCGGGCTCGGTCTCGCGATTGACGGCGGCGCGGAACTCGGCAGACGCCGGCAGACCCTTCGAGTACCAACCGAGATGCTTGCGCGCCATGCGCACGCCGGTCTCCTGGCCGTAATGCCCCAGCATCGACTCGAAGTGCGTGAGGACCGTCGCGTATTGGTGGACGAGTGGCGGATCGGGGAGCTTCTCCCCGGTGCGCAGATAGTGGATCGCCTGGTTGAGGAACCACGGCCGGCCATAGGCTCCACGGCCGACCATGACGCCGTCCGCGCCGGATTGCTCCAGCGCGGTATCGACATCGTCGAGCGTGTTGATGTCGCCATTGGCAATCACCGGCAGCGTGGTCGCAGCCTTGACCTCGCGGATGAATGCCCAATCGGCATGCCCATCATAGAACTGGCACCGCGTGCGGCCGTGGACGGTCAGCATCCTGATGCCGCTCTGCTCGGCTATGCGCGCCAGGTTTGGCGCATTGCGGTTTGTGGAATCCCAGCCAGTGCGCATCTTGAGGGTCACTGGCAGCTTCACGGCCTTGACGGTGGCTTCGAGGATCTTCGCCGCATGCACCTCGTCGCGCATCAGCGAGGAGCCGGCATGGCCATTCACGACCTTCTTCACCGGGCAGCCGAAATTGATGTCGATGATCGCCGCCCCGCGGTCTTCGTTCAGACGCGCCGCGTCGGCCATGACCTCGGGCTCGCAGCCGGCGAGCTGCACCGACATCGGGAACTCTTCCGGCGAGTTCTTGGCCATCAATAGCGTCTTGCGGTTCTCCCGCACCATCGCGGCCGAGGCGATCATCTCGGACACGACGAGCCCTGCCCCGCCGCGCTTCACCATCTGCCGGAACGGCATATCGGTGACGCCCGACATGGGAGCCAGAATCACGGGGTCTTCGATGCGGACGGGGCCGATATCGACAGGACGGAGACGCGCGGTACGAGCCATGCTTGTTTGATCAGATTATAGGCAAGTTGTGCAGTGCACAATAATTGGGCCGAGCAATAGCGGGTCCCGGCAGCGCGTGCAAGAGCGCGAAGTGCGCACCCCCTAAGCCGATGTTATCTAAGATCTCATGGCCACTTGCACCGCCCTGATCGTCGCCGCAGGCCGGGGAAACCGTTTCGGCGGCCCACTGCCCAAGCAATATGCCCTGCTGGGCGGCCAAAGCGTCCTTCGGCACGGCCTGGAGGCGTTTCGAGCGACGGCTGGCATCAACCAGTTGCGGGTTGTGATCGGTTCCGGTGACGAAACGCACTACGAGGCCGCCACCGCCGGGCTCAGCTTGCCGGCCCCTGTCCTGGGCGGCGTGACCCGGCAGCAATCAGTCCTCAATGGCCTGGAAGTGCTGGCAACGGCCGCACCGGACTTCGTCGCCATCCATGACGCCGCCCGGCCCTTCGTGAGGCCTGTGGATATCACGGCGTGCCTAGATGCAGCGGCCACCCCGGGGACGCATGGCGCCGTGCTTGGCATCAAGCTGGCCGACACGGTGAAGCGCGTCGACGGCGGCGCCATTCGGGAGACCGTGCCGCGCGCCGGTCTCTGGCGGGCGCAGACGCCGCAGGTCTTCCGCTTCAGCGCTCTGCTCGAGGCGCATCGCGCAGTGGCGAGCTTGGGCGCTTCGGAAGCGACCGCGCTCACCGACGATGCGGCCGTCGCCGAACGGGCAGGCCTCAAGGTGGTCATGGTCCCGGGCAGCGAGGACAACAGCAAGATCACGACCAACGACGACCTGCGGCGTGCCTCCGCCATGGAAACGCGCACCGCCTTCGGCTTCGACGTGCACGGCTTCGGCCCGGGTAACGCCGTCATGCTGGCCGGCGTCTCCATCCCGCATGTCAAAGCCCTGTCCGGTCACTCCGACGCCGACGTGGCGCTGCATGCGCTGACCGACGCCGTGCTGGGCACGATTGGCGCCGGCGACATCGGCCAACACTTCCCGCCGTCCGATCCGCAGTGGCGCGGCGCTTCATCCGATCGCTTCCTGCGCCACGCCATCGAACTGCTGGCGAACCGCGGCGGCCGCATTGTCCATCTCGATCTCACCTTGGTGTGCGAGGCTCCGCGCATTGGTCCTCACCGCGAGGCCATGGTGGCGAGCATCGCGCGCATTGCCGGGATCGACAGCGGCCGTGTGAGCGTGAAAGCCACTACGACCGAGGGGCTGGGCTTCACCGGCCGCCGCGAGGGCATTGCCGCCCAGGCCGTTGCCACCGTGGAAATTCCGAGGAGCTGAACGGGATGTTCGATCACGAGATGAGAGAACTGGCCGAGCAAGTGCTGCTCGCCTGCCGGCAGCGGAAGCTGCGCGTCGTCACCGCTGAATCCTGTACCGGCGGGCTGGTCGCCGCGACCCTGACGGCAATCGCCGGCTCCTCCGACGTGGTCGAGCGTGCCTTCGTCACCTATTCCAACGAAGCCAAGCGCGAGATGTTGGGCGTGCCATGGGACGCCATCCTGGGCCACGGCGCCGTCAGCGACCCCGTGGCGCGTGCGATGGCGGCTGGCGCCCTGTCACGATCCAATGCCGATATCGCCGTGTCGGTGACTGGCGTGGCAGGACCCGGCGGCGGGACGGCGGAAAAGCCGGTCGGCCTGGTGCATTTCGGAGCGGTCCGAGCAGGCCACGAGCCGATCGCCGAGCGTCATGTCTTTCCGGGCGATCGCGACGGCATCCGCCGCGTCTCGGTCCTCACCGCGCTTGCCATGCTGGCGTCGCTGGCCGAGCGCTAGTCTAGGGCCATCCCGATCTGGGCGCGGCAGGCTGTCTCGGGCGACTTTAACGGCAATCTAACGGGAATCCTGATTCGGCTGAATCTTTCAGGATACACCCGGTGCGTCGGCGCGACCTATTTGGGTCATTAGAAGTACAGCTGGGTACCTGACCCCCGGCGATTTTGACGATCAGCCGCAGCGGGAATCTCAGACGGCCTTGGCCTTGCCGTAGAGCTTCGTGGCGCGCGTCTCGAAGGCGACCACCATTCGCCGCACTGCTTCGGCGAACAGGACGCGCACGGTGTGCTGCAGGATGCGCGAGCGGAACTCGAATTCGAGCGAGAAGTCGATCAGCGTGCCCTCGGGGTGCGGCTGGAAGCGCCAATGGCTCGACAGGGTGCGGAACGGTCCCTCGACTCCCGTGGTCTCGATACCGGATCCTGCCGGATCGTCGGGCGTCAGCACCACGCGCGATACGAACTTCTCATGGAACGGACCGAATCCGATGGCTACTTCGTCGATCTCGACGGTGGCGCTTTCGCGGCTGCGCACCCGCGCCGCCGTGCACCACGGCAGGAACTCGGGATAACGCGGCACGTCGGCCACGAGATCAAAGAGCTGTTTTGGAGCGAAGGCCACGACCTTTCGCTCGGCATGCCTGGTCACCGCCACGATGGGTCAGGTCTTGAGCTGGTCGGCGCGCGCCGCGCGCAGGCGCGCAAAATCGTCGCCCGCGTGATAGCTCGAGCGGGTGAGCGGCGAAGCCGAGACCATCAGGAAGCCCTTGGCGCGGGCCATCGCCGCCAGTTCGTCGAACTCGGCTGGCGTCCAGAAGCGGTCGATCGGCGCGTGCTTGGGCGTCGGCTGCAGGTATTGTCCCACTGTCAGGAAATCGACCTCGGCAGCGCGCAGGTCGTCCATCACCTGCAGGATTTCCTCGCGCGTCTCGCCCAGGCCGACCATCAGGCCGGACTTGGTGAACATCGCGGGATCGATCTCCTTCACGCGCGACAGCAGGCGGAGCGAAGTGAAGTAACGGGCCCCAGGCCGGATCGTCGGATAGAGCCGCGGCACGGTCTCGAGATTATGGTTGAACACGTCGGGGTGCGCTGTGACCACGGTCTCGATCGCACCCGGCTTGCGCATGAAGTCCGGTGTCAGTAGCTCGACCGTGGTGGTCGGCGCCGACTTGTGCAGCGCGGCGATCACCTGGGCGAAATGCCCTGCCCCGCCGTCTAAAAGATCGTCGCGATCGACCGAGGTGACGACGACGTGGCCGAGCCCCAACTTGCCGACGGCTTCGGCGATGTTGGCGGGCTCGTGCGGATTGAGCGCCCCCGGCTTGCCGGTGGCGACGTTACAGAACGCGCAGGCCCGCGTGCAGGTGTCGCCCATGATCATGAAAGTGGCGTGCTTATGCTTCCAGCACTCGCCGATGTTGGGACAGGCCGCCTCCTCGCACACCGTGGTAAGGCCATACTCGCGCATTAGTCGTTTGGTCTCGGCGTATTCCGGCGAATTCGGCGCGCGCACACGGATCCACTCCGGCTTGCGCCGAATGGGATTGTCTGGCCGATGCGCCTTCTCGGGATGGCGTTCGGCGCGACTGAGCGGGGCTTTGTCGAGCGTGCCGTCCATGACGTCCTAGATATGGAGCGTGCGGCCGTAAGCCGCCAGTACCAACTCGTGCATCATTTCCGACAGGGTCGGGTGCGGGAACACTGTGGCCATCAGCTCTGCCTCGGTGGTCTCTAGCGTCTTGGCGATGCTGTAGCCCTGGATCAGCTCGGTGACCTCGGCGCCGATCATATGGGCGCCCAACAGCTCGCCGGTCTTGGCGTCGAAGATGGTCTTGATGAAACCCTCGGGCTCGCCCAAGGCAATCGCCTTGCCGTTGCCGATGAAGGGAAACTTGCCCACCTTGATCTGCTGGCCCTTGGCCTTGGCAGCGGCTTCGGTGAGGCCGATGCTGGCGACTTGCGGCTGGCAATAGGTGCAGCCCGGGATGTTCTCGGTCTTCATCGGGTGGACGCCCTTCACGCCTGCGATCTTCTCGACCACCAGCACGCCTTCATGCATCGCCTTGTGGGCGAGCCATGGCGGGCCGGCGACGTCGCCGATGGCGTAGACGTTCGGCTCGCCGGTGAAGCCCCACTGGTCGATCACGATATGCGTCTTCTCAACCTTCACCTTGGTGCCTTCGAGGCCGAGATTCTCGACATTGCCGACGATACCCACCGCCGAGATCACGCGATCGACCGTGACTTCCTGGCTTTTGCCGCCTGCCGTGATGGTCGCCGTGACGTTGTTGGCGCCCTTCTTGAGGTTGCTGACGGTCGCTCCGGTCAGGATCTTCATGCCCTGCTTCTCGAAGGCACGCTTGGCGAAAGCCGAGACCTCCTCGTCCTCGACCGGCAGGACGCGGTCGAGCACCTCGGCCACCGTCACCTCGGCACCCAGGGTGCGATAGAAGCTCGCGAATTCGATACCGATTGCACCCGAGCCGATCACGAGGAGCGACTTTGGGAACTCCGGCGGCACCATCGCCTCGCGATAGCTCCAAATCAGCTTGCCGTCTGATTCGAGGCCCGGAAGCTGGCGCGCCCGCGCGCCCGTCGCCAGGATGATGTTCTTGGCCGTAAGTGTCGTATTGCTCTTGTCGTTCATCGCCACGGCGAGCTTGCCGCCACCCGCCAGCTTGGCCGTGCCCTCGAACACCGTGATCTTGTTCTTGCGCATCAGCATCTTGACGCCGTTGCTGAGCTGGTTCGCGACCTTGCGCGAGCGTTCGACGACCTTCTTGGTATCGAACGAGACGTCCTTGACCGACAGGCCGAAGGACTCAGCGTGTTTGATCAGCCCATAGACTTCCGAAGTCCGCAGCAACGCCTTGGTCGGGATGCAGCCCCAGTTGAGGCAGATGCCACCAAGATTCTCGCGCTCGATCACCGCGGTCTTCATGCCGAGCTGCGCGGCGCGGATGGCGGCGACATAGCCACCCGGCCCGCCGCCGACCACGATGATGTCGAAGCTGGTGTCAGCCATGGCTTGCTCCTAGACCAGCATCGCCGCGGGCTGCTCGATGTAGGCGCGCAGCGTCTGGAGGAACTGCGCACCCATGGCACCGTCGACCACGCGGTGATCGACCGCCAAGGTGCAGCTCATCATCTGGCGGATGACCATCTGGCCCTTGCGCGCTACCACGCGCTCCTCGCCGACGCCGACCGCCAGAATCATGGCCTGCGGCGGATTGATGATGGCGGAGAAGCTGTTGACGCCGAACATGCCGAGATTGGAGATCGTGAAGCCGCCGCCCTGGAATTCATTGAGCTTCAGCTTGCCTTCCTTGGCGCGTCCGGCGAGGTCCTTCATCTCGATCGAGATCTGCGCCACGCCCTTCATGTCGGCGTTGCGCACGATCGGCGTGATCAGGCCGCGGTCGGTGGCGACGGCGACCGAGATGTCGACCGCGCCGTACATGACCATCTCCTCCTCGGTCCACGAGGCGTTGCATTCCGGGTGATCGCGCAACGCCTTGGCGCAGGCCTTGATGACCATGTCGTTGACCGAGACCTTGGCGCCCTGCTTGCGTGCCACGTCGTTGATCGCCTGCCGAGCCGCCAAGAGCGCATCGATCTCCAGATCAACCGTGAGGTAGAAATGCGGCACGGTCTGCTTGGATTCAAGCATGCGCCGCGCGATGACCTTGCGGATCGCCGTATGCGGGATGCGCTTGTCGCCCGGCGCGGTGACGATCGGCTGGGGTACTGCCGTGGGCACGGCCTTCGGCGCGGCTGAAGGCGCGGGCGCCGCACCAGGCTTCGCGCCGTCGACGTCGGCCTTCACGATGCGGCCGTTGGGGCCGGAGCCCTTGATGCTGGCGAGATTGACGCCCTTTTCCGCCGCGATGCGCTTGGCGAGCGGAGAGGCGAAGATGCGCTGGCCGCTCGGTGCGACGGCGGGCTGTGGTGTAGGTGCAGGCGCGCTGGGCTTCGGCGGTGGAGGTGTTGCTGTCTGTGCAGTCGCCAGGGTGGGTTTGGCGGCGGGCATTGCAGCTTGCTGAGGCGGCGGCGGGGCGGCGGCAGCTCCTGCCGGCACCGCGGTCTCGCCCTCCTCCAGGAGGATGGCGATCACGGCATTCACCTTCACGCCTTCGGCGCCTTCGGGCACGACGAGCTGGCCGATCTTGCCTTCGTCGACGGCTTCGACTTCCATCGTCGCCTTGTCGGTCTCGATCTCGCAGATGACCTGACCCGACTTGACCGTATCGCCCACCTTCACATGCCACTTGGCGAGCTTGCCTTCGGTCATGGTGGGCGACAGCGCCGGCATCAGGATGTTGATCGACATCTGGGTCGGCTCAGCGATTGCAGACCGCGCGCGCGGCCTCGACGATATTGTCAGGCTGCGGCAGTGCCATCTTCTCGAGGTTGGCGGCGTATGGCAGCGGGAGATCGAGCCCGGCCACCCGCTTCACCGGGGCGTCGAGCCAGTCGAAGGCATGCTCCATCATCTGCGCGGCAAGCTCCGAGCCGATGCCGGCGAACGGCCAGCCCTCCTCGACCGAGACGAGGCGATTGGTCTTCTTGATCGACGCGACGATGGTTTCGGTGTCGAACGGACGCAGGCTCCTGAGATTGATGACTTCCGCGTCGATGCCGTTCTTGGCAAGCTCGTCGGCCGCCTGCAGCGCCTTGCCGACCATGATCGAGAAAGCAACGATGGTGACGTCCTTGCCTGGCCGCTCGACCTTCGCTTTGCCGATCGGCAGCACGAAGTCGGGATCCTCCGGCACTTCGAACTGCTGGCCGTAGAGAATTTCGTTCTCAAGGAAGATCACCGGGTTGGGATCGCGGATTGCAGCCTTCAAGAGGCCCTTGGCGTCGGCGGCACTCCACGGCGCCAGCACCCGCAACCCCGGAACGTGCGCGTACCAGCTCGCGTAGCACTGCGAATGCTGGGCCGCGACGCGGGCGGCGGCGCCGTTGGGGCCGCGAAACACGATCGGGCACTTCATCTGGCCGCCGGACATGTAGTGCGTCTTGGCAGCCGAATTGATGATCTGGTCCATCGCCTGCATGGCGAAGTTGAAGGTCATGAACTCGACGATCGGCTTCAGTCCGCCGAACGCTGCGCCGACGCCGAGCCCTGCGAAACCATGCTCGGTGATGGGCGTGTCGATGACGCGCTTCTCGCCGAATTCCTCCAGCAGGCCCTGGCTTATCTTGTAGGCGCCCTGATATTGCGCGACCTCCTCGCCCATCAGGAAGACTTGGCCATCCTTGCGCATCTCTTCGGCCATGGCGTCGCGCAACGCTTCACGCACGGTCATCTTGACCGTCTTGCCCTTCCATTCGGGCTCAGCCGCCGGCGACGGCGAAGATGGAGCAGCGGGCGCGGCGGGCGAAGGCTTGGCGGCGGTCGGCGCCTCTTGGGCTTTCGGTGCCGCGGCCGGAGCGGGACTCGGCGCGGCCTTTGCGGCATCTGCGACGCTCTCGCCTTCCGCGGCCAGAATCAAGATCGGCGTGTTGACCGCCACGCCCTCGGTGCCTTCCTGGACGAGAATTTGTGCCACCGTGCCTTCGTCCACCGCCTCGACTTCCATCGTCGCCTTGTCGGTCTCGATCTCGCAGATCACCTGCCCCGACTTCACCGCATCGCCGACCTTCACATGCCACTTGGCGAGCTTGCCCTCGGTCATAGTCGGCGAGAGCGCCGGCATCAGAACAGGAGTGGACATCTCTCAGCCCTCGACCAGGACGTCGGTCCACAGCTCAGAGGGATCGGGTTCGGGACTATGCTGGGCGTATTCCGCCGCATCGTTGATTGTCTTGCGGACGTCCGCGTCGACGGCCTTCAGCGCGGCCTCATCGGTCATCTTCTCATCGATCAATATCTTGCGCACGTGGTCGATCGGGTCGCGCTCGTTACGATACTTGTCGACCTCTTCCTTGGTCCGGTACTTCGCCGGATCGCTCATCGAATGGCCGCGATAGCGATAGGTCTGCATCTCCAGCACGTACGGGCCTTCGCCGGCGCGGGCATGCTCGACCGCCTTGGCGCCGGCGGCCCGCACCGCCACAACGTCCATGCCATCGACCCGCTCGCCCGGAATGCCGAAGGTTCGGCCGTGCCGATATAGCTCGACGACAGCGGAAGCCCGTTCGACCGACGTGCCCATGCCGTAGCGATTGTTCTCGATGATATAGACCACCGGCAGCTTCCAAAGCGCTGCCATGTTCATGGCTTCGTAGACCTGGCCCTGGTTGGCGCTGCCATCGCCGAAATAAGTCAGCGAGACGTTCTTGTTGCCGTTGTACTTGTGGGCGAAGGCCAGCCCCGTGCCGATCGGCACCTGGGCGCCGACGATGCCGTGGCCGCCATAAAAATTCTTCTCGCGGCTGAACATGTGCATCGAGCCGCCCTTGCCCTTGGAGTAGCCGCCGCTGCGGCCGGTCAGCTCGGCCATCACGCCCTTGGGATCCATGCCGGCGGCCAGCATGTGGCCGTGGTCGCGATAGGACGTGATGATCGCGTCCTTCTCGACGATCACCGATTGCATGCCGACTACAACCGCTTCCTGGCCGATGTAGAGATGACAGAAGCCGCCGATCAGACCCATGCCGTAGAGCTGGCCTGCGCGCTCCTCGAAGCGGCGGATCAACAGCATGTCGTGGTAGTAGGTCTTGAGCTGGTCTGGGGTGACGCTGTTGTCGCCGGGACGGGGCGATTTCGGGTTGGCGGGAAAAGCCTCCACCGTCGGCTTCGTGGCCGGTTTCGCCATGGCAGTTCCCCTCCTAAGCCCCGCAGCTTCTATAGCATCGCCCATGCCGATGTGGTTGATCTAGCAGGAAAAAACCAGAAGCGGCACGAGTGCGGCGCAGCAATTGAGCGATTGTTTGCAAACGACCAAGCGCGCCGGAAAGTTTCTTTCAGGCGACCGCCTTGCGATCCTAGGTCACGTCAACGTGTTGGCGTGAAGACGATGATGTCGTCCTTGCGGGAGTAGTGCAGCAGCACGCGGGCGCGCTCGTCCAGCATGTCAGGATCGAGGCTCTGATTACGCAGAGCCGCCACGCGACGCTCCCAGATCTTCCGCGTGGTCTCGGCCTCGGCGAGGTTCTGGTCGGCGATCTGGGTTTCGCGCTGAAGATGTGCCATGGCGAGCAGCCCGCGATCGCCGTTCACCAGGTGGTAGCCGAAATAGCCGAACACCGTGGCAAAGATCACGGGGGCTAGAATCTGACGCGGCCTCAACAACATATGCGTGGTTCCCGACCGCATATGCCAACATATAGTGTTGAAAATCAAGGGTTTTCAGCCACGCCGATCCGTACCCGCCTGTTATGGCGGCCCTTGTTGTCGATCTTGAGGATACGGATGGGTGGCGAGCCGCCGGTCGAAGCGAGGTGCGTGCCGCCGCAGGCTTGGCGGTCGAGGCCGACGATCTCGACGATGCGGATCTTGCCGTCTGGTGTGGGCGGCGGCGCCACCGAGCGGCTGCGGATCAGGCCACGCTCGGCCTGAGCCTCGTGCATGGGGACGTAGGCGAAGGTTACGGCGATGTCCTGGCGGATCAGGTCGTTGATCGGGCCCTCGAGCCCGCGCAGGCGATCGTTATCGGCAGCCGGCACGTCGAAATCCATGCGCGCCGTTCCGTCCTCGGCCATCTGCACGCCAGTCACCAGCGCGCCATCGAAGTTCTGGAAGACCAGCGCGTTCAAGATGTGGGTGTCGGTATGGAGTTGCCGCATTTTACGGCGGAAATTCCGATCAACGGCCGCTTCGACAGCGCCCGTCAGCTCGCCCTGCGCATCGAGGAGATGCCAGAGCTTGCCGGCAGAGTATTCGAAGCCCGTGACTTTCGCCTCACCGCCGCTCCAGCGAATGGCTCCGCGATCGGCAAGCTGGCCGCCGCCACCCGGATAGAAGGGCGACGTCGCCAGGACGACTTTGCCCGGCCGTGCATCGGCGATCTCGGTCTGCACGACCAAGGTCTCGGGTTGTTCATGGCAGAAAAGATGCATGCCGAACCGTTACCGCAAAGCGCGGCCAGGCTATTGGCCGAAATTGCCTACGCCGCCGCCCGAGCGAACTGCAGAGGTGTGATGCCGTAGCAGCGCTTGAAGTGCTTGTTGAGCGCGCTCTGGTCATAAAAACCGACGGCCGTGGCCACGTCGGCCAGCACCGGTGCGCGGCGGAGCTGCCGGCATGCCATATTGAGCCGGATCTGAGTCAGATAGGCATGAGGCGTCAGGCCGACCGTGCGCTTGAACAGGCCGATGATTTGAAAGGTCGTAAGGCCAACGTCGGCCGCCAGGTCCTCCAACCGCAGGTTGGTGGCGTACTCGGCCTGCATCCGCTCGGTCACGCGCGCCAGCAGCAGGCGGTCGGTCGGCGGCAATTTGATGCGGTCGCGGCCGCTGCCGTGACGCCGGAACAGCCGACCGAAGGTCCCGATCAGCAGTTCGCGCTCGCGGAAAACGTCCCTCCCCTCCTCCAGTGCGCAATGCATCGCCAGGAAAGCCTCGATCAGGTCACGGTCGTTGAAAGTGTTGCGCGTGAAGTAGGGCACATCTTCGATGCCGAGACCTTCGGCCACCCGATCGAGGGCGCCACGCGTCAGGTACATTGAGCGGTACTGCCAGCGCGCGCTCCAGCCCATCCAACCGGCGTGCGGCTCGGCCGGATTGAAGACGAAGAGAGTCGCCGGCGTCGCCTGCTCGACCTGGCCGCGGCTCTTGACGACTGAGCCGCCTTGCTCGGTGATGGCGACGACCAGCGCTTCGTGCGTGTGCGGCGGATATTCGTGGGTCGTGAAGTCGGCATGTAACAGGCTAAGGCCCGAGAGGTGCCGGTCCCACCAGTACTGCGCCGAGTTATGAGGATCGATGCGCGGCATGGACAATTTTTACCAATAGCGTGGCGGCGCGCGCCACTACCTTCGGGCCATGATCGTGCGGGAATGGAGAGCATTGGCGACCAAAGCCAACGCCCAGGCATACATCCACTTCTTCGGCCGAACAGTCGTGCCTATCCTGAAGACCGTCGAGGGCAATCGCGGCGCCTGGCTGATGCATCGGGACATCGAGGACGGAGTAGAGGTGGTGGCGCTGACCCTCTGGGAGTCGCGCGACGCCATCAGGGCCTTCGGCGGCACCGACATCACTCGGGCCCGCGTCGAACCGGAGGCGCAGGCATTGTTCATCCGGTTTGACGATACGGTGTCGCTTTACGAGGCGGACCTCAGGATCGATTTGCCGGCGTAGCGCGCCTGGGTGCCGAGCTGCTCCTCGATGCGCAGCAGCTGGTTGTACTTGGCCAGCCGATCCGAGCGCGACAGCGAGCCGGTCTTGATCTGCCCGCAGTTGGTTGCAACGGCGAGGTCGGCGATGGTGGAATCTTCGGTCTCACCCGAGCGATGGGACATCACCGCGCCGTAGGCCGCGTGGCGCGCCATCGAAACGGCTTCCATTGTCTCGGTGAGCGTGCCGATCTGATTCACCTTGATCAGCACCGCGTTGGCCAGTCCGCCCTTGATGCCGTCGGCCAATCGCTTGGGGTTGGTGACGAACAGGTCATCGCCCACGAGCTGGATCTTCTTGCCGAGCTTGTCGGTGATCGCCTTCCAGCCGGCCATGTCGTCCTCGGCCATGCCGTCCTCGATCGACACGATCGGATAGCGATTCACGAGATCGGCGTAGTAGTCGACCATGCCGCCGGCATCGAGCGACTTGCCCTCGCCTTCGAGCTCGTACTTGCCCTTCTTGAAGAACTCGGTCGAGGCCGGATCGAGCGCCAGCATCACGTCCTCACCCGGCTTGTAGCCCGCCTTCTCGATCGACTTCATGATGAAGGAGAGTGCTTCGTCGGCCGTGGCGAGATTGGGCGCGAAGCCGCCCTCGTCGCCCACGTTGGTGTTGTGCCCGGCGTCGTGAAGTTGGCTGCGCAGCGCGTGGAAGACCTCTGAGCCCATACGCAGCGCCTCGGCGAAGCGGTCGGCCTTCACCGGCATGATCATGAATTCCTGGATGTCGATCGGATTGTCGGCATGCACGCCGCCATTGATGATGTTCATCATCGGCACCGGCAGCAGCGAGGCCTGGCTGCCGCCGACGTAGCGGTAAAGCGGCAGGCCGCTGTCCATTGCCGATGCCTTTGCGACGGCCAGCGACACGCCGAGAATGGCGTTGGCGCCAAGCCGTCCCTTGTTGGGCGTCCCGTCGAGTTCGATCAAGGCGCGGTCGATCTTGATTTGGTCGAGCGCATCGAGACCCGACAGCAGGTCCATGATTTCGCCATTGACGGCGCCGACCGCCTTCAGCACGCCCTTGCCGCCATAACGCTTCGTGTCGCCATCGCGCAGCTCGACCGCCTCGTGCGCGCCGGTCGAGGCGCCCGACGGCACCGCTGCCCGGCCCATGGCGCCGCTCTCGAGCTCGACCTCGACCTCGACCGTGGGATTGCCACGGCTGTCGAGTATTTCGCGGCCGCGGATGTCGACGATGGCACTCATTAGAAAAACTCCTCTGGAGCGCGTTTTCCTAGCCGCGCGCCTGCTGCGGAGCAAGTTATACTCCTGCGACTTTTCAGGGAGCGACCCATGCCCGATAGCAGCAACATCCGGCAGAATACAGCAACGGTGGAGCAGCGTGTCGATGCCATCGAAGCGGTGATGCACGACCGCGGCATGAATCCGCGGCCATTTGTCGAGGAGTTCAAGCACACTGCCGAGGACACGTGGATTCCCGAGAACGGTGCGCGTGTAGTCGCCAAGGCGTGGACCGATCCAGAATTCAAAAGGCGCTTGTTGGCGAATGGCAAAGCCGCGGTTGGCGAACTCGGCCTCACCATGCCGACGCACCATCGGCACCTGGTGGTTCTGGAGAACGAGCCCACGCTACAGAACGTGATCGTCTGTACGCTCTGCTCATGCACGGCCTTCTCGATCATCGGATTGCCGCCCGACTGGTACAAGGATCTCGAGTACCGCGCCCGGGTGGTACGCCAGTCACGCACCGTCTTGAAAGAGATGGGGCTCGATCTTCCGTCCTCCGTCGATATCAGGGTGTGGGACACGACTGCTGACACGAGATACATGGTCCTGCCCGAGCAGCCGCCGCACACCAAAGGCTGGTCGGAAGAAGAGCTCGCCAAGATTGTCACCAAGGACGCGATGATCGGCGTCGCCCGCCTCTAGGAGACAAAACATGGACGGCGTGCATGACATGGGGGGCCGACAGGGTTTCGGCCGCGTGCGCTATACCCTGAAAGCCCAAACCTTCCATGAGCCGTGGGAAAAGCGCGTCAACGCGCTCTACTCGCTCGCGGTCAAGCTCGGCATCTTCAACATGGACGAATACCGCCACGCCATAGAGCGAATGGAGCCGCGCCATTATCTCTCGGCCAGCTACTATGAGCGCTCGTTGACCAGCCTCGCCACGCTCTGCGTTGAGAAAGGCATTGTCACCAAGGAGGAGCTCGAGCGCCGCGCACACGGAAGCTTCCCGCTGTCGCTGCCGATTGGGCCCGGTCGGGCAAATGCAAAGACGCGCGAAAAATTCAGGATCGGCGACCGGGTCCGCGTTCGCATGGAGCACGTTTCCGGCCACGTCCGCGCCCCCGGCTATGTTCGCGGCAAGACCGGCGTAGTGGTCGGCATCTCGCCGGCTTACCCATTCCCAGACGCGCATGCGCACGGCGTCGAAGCCGAGGACGAGCCTACCTACGACGTTCGCTTCAATGCAGAAGAGCTGTGGCCCAATTCAGCCGACCCGGCGCACGTGCATGTGGGCGTCTTCGAGAGCTACCTCGACCGAGTGAGTTAGCGCCAGGCGCTGCGCAGAGTCTGGTCGGTCTTCCATTTCTCGACCGCCGCTACGTCGTCGCATGAGAAGGTTTGTGCGTTCTTGCGCGGGCTGCCTTCGATCCAGGCGAAGACCAGGCATTGCGACTGGCTGTTTGTGTCTTTTTTGCTCTCGACCAGCACCTCGGCCGCCACGGCTGCCCCCGGTTTGGCGTCGCCATAGTCGTCGATGACCGCCGCGATCTCGCCCACCGCGCGGCCGGCCGCCTTGTTGTCGGCGTACCACTTGGCGAAGCCTGCGAATTGCTCGCCCGCGACTCCCTTGCCGTCGGCAGAGACGTAGGCCTTGAGATCGCTGATCAATGATTTCGTCGCGGCCTCGGCCTTCGGCTCGGCCGCCTTACGACGCTCGGCGAGCCTCGCCTGCAAGGCCTTCAATGCATCAGCATTCGATTGGGTCGGCGGCGCTGGCGCCGGTGGCGGTGTGGCAGCGACCTGGCTCGAGGGATCGATGCGCTTGATCGGCGCCCTCGCCGCCTCGTTGTTGAGGGCCACGGCTTCGGGTGGCGTCAGCTTGCCGGTGACGGGCGCATTGTGGCCCTTCTGCCAGTCGCCAATCGCTTTGACCGTCGGCTCGGACTGCATGTTGCCGTCGATCGGGCCGTTGTACTTGTCGAGCGTGCGCAGCAATTCCTGCAGCTTGCGCCGATCGGCGTCCGGGCTGTTCAGGACCGTTGTGTAGTCGGGCGCGGGTGCCGCAACCCGCGGCGCGGCCGCCGCTGGGGCTGGAGCTACTGGAGCCGGCGCGGCGCCGCTCGACGAGCAGGCGCCCGGAGTTTGGAAGCAACGCTCGACCTCACCTGCGCTCTGCGCGAAGGCCGTCGCGGGCAACAGGGCCACGAGCAGGAGGAATCGGCCGAGCATTTCAGATCGCGCCATAGGTGCCCACCGCCAGCTGCGATGGCAGCCCGATCACCAGCACGACGGGCTGGCCACGTCCGGTCTGGCCGCGGCCGATAATGTGGTCGTTGGGGGCGCCGAACTTGGCCTGGTAGGTGCCGCTGCCGGCGAACTTGCCCCCGAAGCAGGACAATGAGAAGCGGCCGGCGTTGACGCCCTCGTTGGTAAAGGTGCCGTCGCAGACCGTCTCCGCCCTGGGGTTGTCTACCGTGAAGGTGACCGAGCGATCGCGCCCGATCAGCGCGCCGTAGCGGGCGACGCCATTCAGCCGCGCGACGTTGCCACGATCGTCGCGATAGAAGATCGAGACCGGACCATAGGCCTGGTCCGGCATGCTTTCCCGCGGCACGACGTAGGTCTCGTCGCTGATCACCACCTTGCACTGGCAGTTCACGCTGTAATTGTCGCCGAGCGGCCCGAGCTCGGCGAGCTTGCGGTTGCAATTGGACAGCGCCGTCTCTTGCACTTCGCGCTCGCTCATGGCGCCCCTTGTATAGGCATCGGCATAGACGAACGCGCATTGACGGGGCAGTGGCACCGCCACCGCCTTGTGGCTTGCCGCCATGGTCTCGGTGTTCACCCAATAGCGTTCCGCCATCTCGGGGAAACGCAGGAAGATCGGGTCGCGCCGGTCGGCCTTGCCGTAGCGCGACTGCGCGGCGGCCTGTGCCCAGGCATCGACGCTGCAGGTCGCGAGGGCGAGGACGACGACAAGCAAGGTGCGGATCATTTGCCAGACTTCAGCCGAAAAAGGTGACCGAAATAGGACTAGCCGGCGTCTGCGCTGGCCGGCCAGTGGGTGCATCCCCGGCAGTCTACACCAGACGGCTCTGGTTCTTGGCGGCACCGATGAATGAAGTGAATAGCGGATGGGGCGCGAACGGCCGGGATTTCAGCTCGGGATGATACTGTACGCCGATGAACCAGGGGTGGTCGGGAATCTCGACGATCTCGGGCAGGATGCCGTCCGGCGACATGCCGGAAAAGCGCAAGCCCACCTGCTCCAGCCGGTCCTTGTAGTTGACGTTGACCTCGTAGCGGTGGCGGTGGCGCTCGCTGATCACGTCCTGACCGTAGATCTCGTGCACCTTGGTGCCGCGCCGCAGATGCGCCGGATAGGCACCGAGCCGCATGGTGCCGCCCATGTCGCCGTTGGCCGCTCGCTTCTCGATCTGGTTGCCCTTGATCCATTCGGTCATCAGGCCGACCACGGCATGGTCTGTCGGGCCGAACTCGCTCGATGAGGCGCCCTCGATGCCCAGCAGGTTGCGGGCAGCCTCGATCACCGCCATCTGCATGCCGAAGCAGATGCCGAAGAACGGCACGTTGCGCTCGCGTGCGAACTGCACTGCATGGATCTTGCCTTCGGTGCCGCGCTCGCCGAAGCCGCCAGGCACCAGGATGCCGTGCACGTTCTCGAGATGGCTGACTGCGTCGTCACGCTCGAAGATCTCGGAGTCCATCCATTCCAGGCCGACCTTGACATTGCTGCCGAAGCCGCCGTGGGTCAGCGCCTCGGAAAGCGACTTGTAGGCATCGAGCAGCACCGTGTACTTGCCGACCACGGCGATCGTGACCTTGCCCTCGGGCTCGCGCACCGAGCGCACCACGCCGCGCCAGCGATCGAGGTTGGGTTCCTTGTCTTCCAGACCGAAATATTTGCAGACCTCGCGGTCGAACCCCTGGTCGTGATAGGCGATCGGCACTTGGTAGATGGTGTCGACGTCGCGCGCCTCGATCACGCGTTCGGCCCTGACGTTGCAGAACAGCGCGATCTTGCGCCGCTCGTTGGCCGGGATTTCCTTGTCGCCCGAGCGGCAGACAAGCAGATCGGGCTGGATTCCGACGCTCAGCAGCTCCTTGACCGAATGCTGCGTCGGCTTGGTCTTGAGCTCCCCCGCCGTCGGCACCCAGGGCAGCAAGGTGAGGTGTACGTACATCACGCGCTCGCGGCCGAGCTCGTTGCCGACCTGACGGATGGCTTCGAGGAACGGCAGGCTTTCGATGTCGCCTACCGTGCCGCCAACCTCGACCAGGACGAAGTCCTCTTTATCCGTGTCGGTGAGGACGAATTCCCTGATCGCATCGGTCACATGCGGGATCACCTGCACGGTGGCGCCGAGATATTCGCCGCGCCGCTCGCGCCCGATGACGCTCGAATAGATGCGGCCCGTGGTGATGTTATCGCTTTGCTTGGCATCGACGCCGGTGAAGCGCTCGTAGTGACCGAGATCAAGGTCGGTTTCGGCGCCGTCGTCAGTGACGAACACCTCGCCATGCTGGTAGGGGCTCATCGTGCCCGGATCGACGTTCAGGTAGGGATCGAGCTTGCGCAGCCGCACGCGAAAGCCCCGCGCCTGCAGCAGCGCGCCCAGCGCCGCCGACGAAAGACCCTTGCCTAGCGAGGAAACCACGCCGCCCGTTATGAAGATAAAGCGCGTCATGGAACTACAGACTACTAAATCTTGTTGACCGCGGCCATGGGGATATCGCCCCGCCGATGATACTTCGGCGAAGGGAACGGTCGGTCGCGGCCATTGTTCCTAGCGGGTGGGCGCCGACGGCGCGCCAGGCGGAGTGGGAGCGCCCGGTGCGGGCGCAGTCGCGCCGCCCGGCGTCGCCGGCGCGGTCGAGCCGGCCGGCACGGTGTCCATGATCGAGCGCGAGGCGTTGATCGGGCTGCCGACGCTCCACGCCATCAGAAGGCTCAGGAAGAAGAACATACCGGCGAAGATCGCGGTGGCGCGCGACAGCACATTGGCCTGGCCGCGCACCGAGAACAGCGCGTCGGTGCGGCCCATACCCAGCCCGCCGCCCTCGCTGCGTTGAAGCAGGATGACGACGATCATCGCGGCGGTGACGCCGACATGGATGATCAGCAGCACCAGCCGCCAATCGTGGAGAAAGCCTCTTACCGCGTCCATTTCGCGGGCGCTTCTAGAGCATATTCCGCCCGGCTGCAATCAGCCGGGCGGAATATGCCCTTTGAGCGAGGCGCCTGGAGCAACGCGTTTCCGGTCAGATGGAACCACAGCGGTTCCATCTGACCGGAAGCCGCGCTAGCCTCTTTAGACAGCCTTGGCGATAGCCAAAAATTCGTCGGCTTTCAGGCTGGCGCCGCCCACCAGGGCGCCGTCGACGTCGCCCGCCGCCAGCAGTTCGGCCGCGTTGCTGCCTTTCACCGAACCGCCATAGAGCAGCCGCACGGAGCCCGCTTCCGCCGTCAGCCCAGCCAGCACCTTGCGAATATGCGCATGGGCTGCGGCCACTTCCGGCGTGGTCGGCGTCTTGCCGGTGCCGATCGCCCAGACCGGTTCGTAGGCGACCACCAGCTTGGCGGCCGTCGCTCCCGCGGGCACGCTGCCCTTAAGCTGGGTCTCCAGCACGCTGAGCGTCTTGCCGGCCTCGCGCTCGGCCAGCGTCTCGCCGATGCAGACGATGGGCAGCAGCCCCGCCCGCCACGCCGCCTCGGCCTTGGCGCGCACGATGGCGTCGGTCTCGCCGCAATCGGTGCGGCGCTCCGAGTGACCGACGATGACGTGGCTGGCGCCGGCATCACGCAGCATCTCGGCCGACACCTCGCCGGTATGGGCGCCGCTTGGCTTGGCGTGGCAGTCCTGCCCGCCGACCAACAGGCCGCTTTCCCTCACTGCATCGGCCACCGCAGCCACCAGGGTCGCCGGCGGACAAATCAGCACCTCACGGCCGGTCCACTTGGCCTGCTTCACACCGTCGGCGATGCCCTTGGCCAGGGCGAGAGCGTCGGCGCGCAGGCCGTTCATTTTCCAGTTGCCGGCAATCAACGGGCGACGCGTGCGGGCCATGATTTCCTCACCTTTTCGACGCCAGCGTGTCTAGTGGGCCACCACGTTGCCTGCAAGGGGGGCCGGTGCTAGGCATGCGCCCCATTATTTTGCCGGACCCGTCCCAGTGAGCAGTTTCCGCAAATACGCCCGCTTCATCATCCTTTTCGTGATGTTCAGCATGCTGATCATCAGCTTTGGCCTGTGGGGCATCGGGGACATGCTGAGGCTGGGCGGCCGCGGCAGTGAAGTGGCGCATGTCGGCGGCACCCACATCCCGCTCTACGGCTGGCTGGGTGGTACCTCGGTTTCGGTCGAGGAGGTGCGCCAGCGCTTCAACCTCCAGCTCGAGCAGATCCAGCGCCAGACCGGTCAGCGGCCCGAGCCGGAGCAGGCGATGCGTTACGGCCTGCATGTCCGCGCGCTCGAGGATGTCGTGCAGCGCGCGGTGATCGACAACGCCATGCAGCAGTACGGCTTGGTGGTCGGCACCGCCGAGGTGCAGTCGGTGATCGCCAAGAACCCGTCCTTCCAGGGCGTCGGCGGCTCGTTCGACAAGCAGCGCTACCTCGGCCTCCTGCAACAGGCGCGCATCACCGAAGCCCAGTATGTCGCCGACGTGCGCCGCGAGATCGCCTCGGCCCAGCTCTTCGGCACGGTGCGTACCGAGGGCCTCGCCCCCAAGGTGTTGCGCGACGACATCTTCAAGATGGAGAGCGAGCGGCGGGTGGCCGAGACCGTCTACGTGCCCGACGCCATCATCGTGAACGTGCCCAAGCCCACGACCGAGCAGCTCAACAGCTATTTCGATGCCAACAAGAACAAGTTCCAGATCCCCGAGTATCGCGCCTTCTCCTACGTGCTGCTGACGACCGATGACGTGTCGGGCCAGGTCTCGGTGACACCTGATCAGGTCAAACAGGAATATGACGCCCGTCAGGCCGACTTCGGCGCACCCGAGAAACGCGACGTCGACCAGGCGATGGCCGACAGCGAAGACAAGGCGAAGAAGATCATAGCGGCGGTCGGTGCCGGGAAGTCGTTGGAAGAAGCCACCAAGGAAGTAACCGGCAACGACAGCGTGGTGAAGCTCGGTCCGATTCTGAAGAAGGACCTGCCGGCCGGCCCGCTGGCCGACGGCGTGTTCACGGCCCCCATGGGCGTGGCGCCGGCGCCGATCCAGTCGCCGCTCGGTTGGCACGTGATCCGCATCAACAAGATCGAGCCCGGCAAGATTACGCCCTTCGACCAGGTCAAGGAGAAGATCGAGAAGGATCTGAAGGCCCAGATGGCGCCCGACATCCTGATCAAGCTGGTGACCGACTTCGAGCGGGCGCTGGGCAAGAGCCAGTCCATGGCCAAGGCCGCCGAGGAGATGGGCGTCAAGGTCAAGACCTACGACAACGTCGATTCGCGCGGCCAGGATGCCGCGGGCAAGCAGGTCGTCATAGGCCCCGCCGCTGCCGAACTGGTGCAAGCGGCCTTCGCCACGCGCGAGGGCAGCGAGAGCGACCTGCTGGAAACTCATCGCGGCGAATACTTCGTCGTCCACACCGATCGCATCACGCCGGCCCGCGTGCCGGCGCTGAGTGAGGTCGAGGCCAAGGTCGTCGAAGCATGGGAGCGCGACGAGCGGAAGAAGCTCGCCGACCAGAAGGTCAAGGAAGCCGTCGACAAGGCGAACAATGGCGGCGACCTCGCGGCTATCGCCAAGGAGCTTGGCCTTGAGGTCCGCACCACCAAGGCGGTGACGCGCTACGAGGCCGACACCGGCAACTACCTGACGCAGCCGGCGACGCAGGAGCTGTTCAAGCTGCCGGTCGGCAAGGTGCAGTCGGTGCGCAGCTCGGATGGCAGCGCGATCATACAGGTCAAGGAGATCCAGCCCGCCGACCTCGCCAAGGAAAAGGACAAGCTCGACCGTTTCGGCCAGCAGCTCGACACCATGATCGCCAACGATTTGCTGGCGCAGCTTCTCGCGGCGCTGCGCGGCAAGTACGGCGTGACGGTGAACGAGCAGGTCTTTACCGCAGCGTTCCAGCAGCAACCGCAGTAGCGGCGATGTCCGTTTCGCCCGACTTCGACGCTTTCGCGAAGGTCCATGACCACGGCAAGCCGCAACTGGTCTGGACCACACTGGTGGCCGACCTCGAGACGCCGGTGTCTGCCTATCTCAAGCTCGCCGACGGCCGGCCGAACTCCTTCCTGCTGGAATCGGTCGAGGGTGGCTCGGTACGCGGTCGCTATTCGATCATCGGCTTCAAGCCCGACGTGATCTGGCGCTGCACCAAGAACAAGGTCGAGATCAATCGACGCGCCCGCACCGATGCGCGTGCCTTCGAGCCGGTCAAAGGTCGGCCGCTCGAAACGCTGCGAACGCTGATCCGCGAATGCCAGATGGAGCTGCCTGAGGGCCTGCCGCCGATGGCGTCGGGCCTGTTCGGCTTCCTGGGCTACGACATGGTCCGCGACATGGAGCGGTTGCCCGACAAGAATCCCGATCCGATCGGCCTGCCGGACGCGATCATGGTGCGGCCAACCCTGATCTGCATCTTCGATCGGCTGGAAGACAACGTGACGCTGGTCACGCCGGTCTGGCCGCAGGGCGGCACCAACGCGCGCGCCGCCTACGAAGCGGCACAGGAGCGGCTGGCCGACGCGGTGTCGGACTTCGAGCGCACCCTGCCCTTCCGCCGCGAAGGCGCCGATACGCTGGAGAGCCTGCCCGAGCCGCAGGCCAACATGTCGAAGGACGCCTTCAAGAAGATGGTCGCCACCTGCAAGGAGTACATCCACGCCGGCGACGCCTTCCAGATCGTGCCTTCGCAACGCTTTTCGCTGCCCTTCAAGCTGCCGCCGCTTTCGCTCTATCGGTCGCTGCGCCGGATCAACCCCTCGCCGTTCCTGATCTTCTTCGACTACGGCGACTTCTCGATCGTGGGCTCGAGCCCCGAGATCCTGGTGCGGCTGCGCGACAACGTTGTCACCATCCGCCCGCTTGCAGGGACTATCCGGCGTGGCGCCACGCCGGAAGAGGACAAGCTTCTGGCAGAAAAGCTCTTGGCCGATCCAAAGGAGCACGCTGAGCACCTGATGCTGCTCGACCTGGCGCGCAACGACGTCGGTCGCGTCGCCAAGATCGGCTCGGTCAAGGTGATCGAGCAGTTCACCATCGAAAAGTACAGCCACCTGCAGCATATCTCGAGCCACGTCGAGGGCACGCTCGAAGACGGTCTGGAGGCGATCGACGCGCTCAAGGCGGGCTTCCCTGCCGGCACGCTGTCGGGTGCACCCAAAGTGCGCGCCATGGAGATCATCGACGAGGTCGAGCCGGTGCGCCGCGGTATCTATGCCGGTTGCGCCGGCTACTTCGCCGCCAACGGCTCGATGGATACCTGCATCCTGCTGCGCACGGCCTTCGTGAAGGACAACACGATGTATGTGCAGGCCGGCGTCGGTGTGGTGGCCGATTCCGACCTCGAGGCGGAATACAAGGAGAGCGTGCTGAAGGCCGCCGCCCTCGTTCGCGCGGCGGAAGAAGCCGTGCGCTTTGCCAGCGCCGGCAATTGGACGGCCGGCAACACGAGGCGTTAAGGCAATTCAGCGGCTAGCGGAATCGCTCAAGCGCATTCCGCCTGCGGCGGAATCGCTCTAGGCTCTCTCCAACGGAGGAGAGCTCATGTCCGACTGGCAGAAGCGCTACAAGCGCCTGGTGTTCGATCGCCCGCATCCCAAGGTCCTGCGGGTCACTATGAATCGCCCGGAGAAGTACAACGCCACCGACGCCATCATGCACACCGAGCTGGTCAACGTATGGCGCGACATCGACGGCGACGACACGGTCAATTGCGTGATCATCCAAGGCGCCGGCGGCAAGGTGTTCTCGGCCGGCGGCGACTTCGACCTGATCGAAAACAACATGAAGGACTACAACGCGCTACTCCGAACGTGGAAGGAAGCGCGCGACATCGTCTACAACGTCATCAATTGCTCCAAGCCGATCGTCAGTACCATGCGCGGCCCCGCCGTCGGCGCGGGCCTGGTTGCCGGCATCCTGGCCGATGTCTCGATCGCCTCGAAGAAGGCCAAGATCATCGACGGCCACACGCGGCTCGGCGTCGCCGCTGGCGATCACGCCGTGATCGTGTGGCCCCTGCTCTGTGGCATGGCCAAGGCCAAGTACTATCTGCTGCTGTGCGAGGCTGTCGATGGCGAGGAGGCCGAGCGCATCGGCCTGGTGTCGCTGTGCGTGGAGGACGACCAGCTCGAAGCCAAGGGCCTTGAGGTCGCAACCAAGCTTGCCGAGGGCGCGCAGACCTCGATCCGATTCACCAAGTACGCGCTCAACAACTGGCTGCGCATGATGGGCCCGTCCTTCGACGCCTCCACGGCGCTGGAGATGCTGGGCTTCATGGGCCCCGAGGTGAAGGAAGGCCTCGCCTCACACCTCGAGAAGCGTAAGCCCAAGTTCGATCCCTACTCTCCCCTGTGAGGAGCGCGCCATGCGTGGACTGGACGGCAAGAACGTCATCGTCACCGGCGGCGGCGGCGCGATCGGCGGCGCGATCTGCCGCCGCTTCGCGGGCTACGGCGCCAGGGTGGGCGTGTTTGACAAGAACCTGGATGGCGCCAAGAAGGTGGCACAGGAGATCAAGGGCTTCGCTTTCGGCACCGACATCACCGACTACGACGCCGTCGCCAAGGCGATCGCCCAGTTCGAGAAGGATGCCGGCCCGACCGACATCCTGGTGAACAACGCCGGCTGGGACAAATTCGTCAGCTTCGTCGACACCACCCCCGAGCTCTGGAACCAGATCATCGCCATCAACCTGCACGGCCCGCTTAACATGAGCCACGTCGTGCTGAAGGGCATGGTGTCGCGCGGGCACGGACGCGTCGTCAACATCGCCTCCGACGCCGGCCGCGTCGGTTCGTCGCTAGAGGCCGTCTACTCCGCCTGCAAGGGCGGCATCATTGCTTTCACCAAGACGGTGGCCCGCGAGGTGGCGCGCAAGGGAATTACCCTCAACACCGTTTGCCCCGGCCCGACCGACACGCCCCTCTTGGCAGCTGTCGCCGGCGCCGACGAGCGCGGCCAGAAGATCCGCGCCGCGCTGGTCAGCGCTATCCCGATGAAGCGGGTCGGCCAGCCCGACGACATTCCCGGTGCGGTCTGCTTCCTGGCGAGTGATGATGCGGCCTTCATCACCGGCCAGACGATCAGCGTTTCAGGCGGTCTCACAATGCATGGCTAGCGGAGGCGAGGTCATGAGCAAGATCTGGATCCAGTCGAGCGGCGGCGCGCTCGGAGCCGACGTGCACGGCATCGACCTGGCGCAGCCGCTGGACGAGGCCGCCTCCAAGCGCATCGCGGCAGCGTGGGCCGAGCATCTCGTCCTGCGCTTCTCCGGACAGAAGATCGACGATGCCGCGCTGATGAAGTTCAGCGCCCGTTTCGGCGAACTCGATCGGGTGCCGATCGCCGCGGCGAACTTCGATCGCGCCGATTCCGAGCTCGACAAGGATGCCGAGAGCTGGGTGGCGGTAATCTCGAGCGTCAAGAAGAACGGCAAGGCGATCGGCGGGCTCGGCAGCTACGAGCTCGTCTGGCACACGGACATGTCCTACAACCCGCTGCCGCCGCGCGCGTCGTTGCTCTACGCGCTGGAAGTGCCGGCAGACGGCGGCAATACCGGCTTCCTCAACATGTATTCGGCCTACGAGACGCTGCCCGAAAATCTCAAGCGCGCCGTCGAGGGTAAGACCTGCATCCACGACTCGAGCCGCAACTCGGCCGGCGAGCTGCGCCAGGGCTTCCAGCGCACGCTCGACGTCCGCCAGACGCCAGGCGCGGTCCACCCGCTGGTTCGGCGCCATCCGGTCACTCAGCGCAAGGCGCTGTTCCTCGGCCGACGGCCCGGCGCCTACATCCACGGCCTGTCGGTCGAGGAAAGCGAGAAGCTCCTCGATGCCGTATGGGCGCACGCCACTCAGGAACGCTTCGCCTGGTACCAGAAGTGGCGCATCGGCGATCTGGTGATGTGGGACAATCGCTGCGTCATGCACCGCCGCGATTTCTTCGATGAGAGCCTGCGCCGCCTCATGCATCGGACCCAGATCGTCGGCGAGCCGGTGCTGGCCGGCTGAGGAGCGACCGCGGGAAACTTCCCAGAGTTTCCCACCCGGGTGGGAAACGGATAGTGTACGCCCGCTTGGATTTCAGGCGATTCTTCCCACGTGGGAAACACCCCCTCTCGCACAACCCATTGAAAACAAACGAATCCCGATTCTAACCCGTTGTTTTCATGACACTTGTGACTCCGGCGCGAGCGCCCTAGCGGTAGCCGGCGGCCTGCAGCTCGAACAGCTCCGAATAGAGGCCTGGTTGGGCCACCAGCTCCTCGTGCGTGCCCGACGCCTGCACCATGCCGTCGGCCAGCACGAAGATGCGGTCGGCCATGCGCACGCTTGAGAAGCGGTGCGAGATCAGGACCGCCGTCTTGCCTGCGCTCAGTTCCTTGAAGCGGCGAAACACTTCGAATTCAGCCCGCGCATCGAGGGCCGCCGTCGGCTCGTCGAGGATCAACACCTCGGCCTCGCGCATGTACGCCCGTGCGATCGCCATCTTCTGCCATTCGCCGCCTGACAGCTCGACACCGTTCTTGAAGCGCTTGCCGATGCGCTGCATGTAGCCATGCGGCAGCTGCGCGATCACCTCGTCCGCCTGGCTGCGCTCTGCCGCCCGCTCGATCCGTGCGTGATCCTCGCGTTCGGCGATGCGGCCCACGGCGATATTGTCGCCGGCGCTGAAATTGTAGCGCACGAAATCCTGGAAGATCACGCCCATGCTGCCGCGCAGGTCGTCGAGGTCGTAGTCGCGCAAGTCGCGGCCGTCGAGCAGGATGCGGCCCTCGTCGGGGTCGTAGAGCCGCGTCAGCAGCTTCACCAGCGTGGTCTTGCCGGCGCCGTTCTCGCCGACCAGTGCCACCACTTCGCCCGCCTTCAGGGCGAAGCTGAGATTGCGCACCGCCCAGCGTTCCGCGCCGGGATAGATGAAGCCGACATCCTCGAACACGAAGCCCCGGCGGATCGGCCGGGGAAACGGCAGCGCGTTGGCAGGTGACAGGATCTCCGGCTCGACATCGAAAAAGGAGAAGAGATCGTTGAGATAAAGGGCCTGCCCCGCCGTCGAGGAGAAGCCCGTCAGCAGGCCTTCGAGCAAGGTGCGCAGACGCAGGAAGGAGCCGGCGAGGAAGGTGAGATCGCCGATCGAAAACGCGCCTATGAGCGTGCGCCAGGCGATGTAGGCGTAAGCGAGGTAGTAGCCCACGGTGCCGAGTGTTGTGAACAAGCCGCCCCAGCCGGCTCGCCTCAGGGCGAGGCTGCGATTGGCGTCGTAGAACTCGGCTGCCAGGCGCTTGTAGCGCTCGATCAGGAAGGCGTTGAGGCCGAAGATCTTCACCTCCTTGGCGGTCTCGGGACTGGCCGCGGTCTGGCGGACGTAGTCGAGCTCGCGCCGCTCCGGCGTGCGTCCGAAATCGAGCGTGTAGGTCTGGGCGTTGAAATGCGCTTCGCCCAGGAACGCCGGCACCAGGGCCACGATCAGCAGTACGATCAGCCATGGCGCATAGACCAGCAGGCCGGCGCCAAAGCTCGTCACCGTCACGATGTCCTGTGCCTGGCTGAAGAGCTGGCTCATCAGGGTCAGCCGGCCGCTGGTCTGCCGCCGCGCCCGTTCGAGCTGGTCCTGGAACTCGGCATCTTCGAAATCCTCGAGGTCAAGCGTCGCTGCATGCTCCATCAGCCGCACGCTCGACGCGTCGGCCACTCGTTCCGACAGGAGCGTGTCGAGGAGTGAGACGACACGGCCCAGGATGTCCGATAGGACGGCCAGGGCGAATTCACCCAGCAGAAGGATGGCCAGCCAGTTCAACTGGCCGCTATCCACCCAATCTTGCAGCGTCGTCGGCCGGTTAGGCAGCTGCACCAGCTTGACCACATCGTCGATGATCAGCTTGCCGATATAGAGGCTGACGACTGGCAGGAGCGCGCGCACCAGGCGCAGGAACAGCGAGCCCGCCGTCAGGCCAGGGCTCGTGCGCCAGACCATGGCCACGAACGGCCGCAGCGTGCGCAACGCGCCGAAGCGCTCCTTGAACGTGCGCGGATTGGGGATGGTTCGGGGATCGCTCATCGGACCGTTTGTCGGCCCAATGACTACGCCGTCCCCGGCATTTTGATGGCCGAGTTCCGCCGCTCGGGCATCGGCTCCTCGAAGGCGCGGGGATAGCGCCACGGCCGGGCCGAGACCTTGTTCAGCTGGTCGAACGCTTCCTTGGGCAGGTGCCAGCCGCCCGCCTTCAGCGTCTCGCCGAGCTGCTGGGCATTACGGGCGCCTACGATCGCCGAGGTCATGAACGGCTGGTCCATCACCCAGCGCAGAGCGACCTGGGCCGGCGACTTGCCGATTTCCTTGGCGACATCGAGCAGCGTCTGCAGGATCTCGGCGTGGTTGGGGGCGAAGAAGCGGCTCTGGAAGCCCCAGCCCTCGGCCGAACGGCTGCCTTGCACTTTCAGGCTGCCCGGCGTGTACTTGCCGGTGAGGTAGCCGCCGCCGAGCGGCGACCAGGCAACGCAGCCCAGCCCCTTGAGCCGCAGCGTCGGCACGATCTCCTCGTCGATGTCGCGCACCACCAGGCTGTATTGCGGCTGGTAGCAGGCGAAGCGCTCCCAGCCGTGCGTGTCGCTGAGCCACAGCGCCTCCATGAGCCGCCAAGCCTCGAAGTTCGAGCAGGCCGTGTAGAGGATCTTGCCTTGGCGCACGAGATCGTCGAGCGCCCGCAGCATCTCCTCGAGCGGCGTCTGATGATCAACATGATGGATGTAGAAAATGTCGATGTAGTCGGTTTTCAGGCGCTTCAGGCAGCCTTCGATCTGCTGCTTGATGTGCAGCCGCGACATGCCGGAGTTGTTGGGCCGACCGCCCATCGGATTGAAGAACTTCGAGGCGACGATGGCGTCGTGGCGTTTTCCCTTGAGCGCCACGCCCAGCATCGCCTCCGACGTGCCGCCGACATAGGAGTTGGCGGTGTCGAAGAAATTGACGCCGGCCGCCATGGCAGCATCGACCATGCGGCCCGCCTCGGACTGGTCGGCGCCGTTGCCCATGGTCATCGTGCCGAGGCAGATCTCGGAGACTTTCAGGCCGGCGCGGCCCAGGTTGCGGTAATGCATGCCCTAGAGCCCCAGCATCGCCTTGGCGAGCACGTTGCGCTGTACCTCGGACGAGCCGCCGTAGATCGTGGTCTTGCGCGTGTTGAAGTAGCGCGGGGAAACGTCGTCGACGTATTCGCCGCCGACCGGCACGACGTTGCTGTCGTAGTTGCGCAGTTCGGTGAAGGGCGCGCCGTACCAGCCAACCGCCTCGACCGCGAGCTCGGTCACCTTTTGCCCGACCTCGGTGCCCCGCATCTTGACGATCGACGCCATGTTGCCGGGCGCATCACCGGTCTTGAGGCTGGAATAGAACATCAGCTCGTTCATCTCGATGGCGTCGATCTCCATCTCCAGTGCCGCCATCTTCTCGCGCCAGTGCGGATTGGCCGAGAGCGGATCGGCGGAATCCATCAGCGTCTTGGAAAGCGTCTGCAGGTGCCGGAACGCCTTGCGCAGGCGCGGCCCGTGCGCCTGGCCGCCGCGTTCGAACTCGAGCAGGTACTTGGCGTATGTCCAGCCCTTGTTCTCCTCGCCGACGCGGTTCTCGACCGGCACCTTCACGTCGGTGAAGAACACCTGGTTGACTTCATGCCGCATCGGCGTGCGCGTGCCGTCGACCAGGTAGATCGGATCGACCTTGATGCCGGGCGTCTTCATGTCGATCAGCAGGAACGAGATGCCCTCCTGCCGCTTGCCCTCGCTGGAGGTACGCACAAGACAGAACATCCAGTCGGCCCAATGGGCGTTAGTGGTCCAGATCTTCTGGCCGTTGACAACGTAGTGATCGTCCTGCCGTTCGGCCTTGGTGCGCAAGCTCGCGAGATCGGAGCCGGAGCCCGGCTCGGAATAGCCCTGGCACCACAGCTCTTCGGCGGCGGCGATCTTGGGCAGGAAACGCTTCTTCTGCGCCTCGCTGCCGTACTTCATCAGGACCGGCGCTACCATCTTGATGCTGAACGAGGAGAGATAGGGCGAATCGGCACGGGCCATCTCCATCTCGAAGATGAACTTCTGCGTCGAGTTCCAGCCTGGGCCGCCGAATTCCTTCGGCCAGTTCGGGCAGAGCCAGCCGCGGCTCGCAAGCTTCTTCTGCCATTGCAACAGTCGTTCCTTGGAAACGTGGCTGGTGCGGCTGCGCCGGCTTTCCTCTGCCACTTCGGACGGCATGTTGGCAGTGATCCAGTCGCGCACTTCCGTCTGGAAGGCGAGTTCTTCAGTGCTGAACGCAAGGTCCATCGATCAGAGCCCCAACATCACCTTGGACATGATCCCGCGCTGCACCTCTGACGAGCCGCCATAGATCGTCATCTTGCGGCCGTTGAAGTAGCGCGGTGCCAGCGTGTCGGCGCCTTCGGGCCCGATTGGCTCGACATTGGCGTTCCAGGCCCGCTGCTCGGGGAACGGCATCGAGTACCAGCTCGCTGCCTCGACCGCGAATTCCTGGACCTGCTGCATGACCTCGGTGCCGCGCAGCTTGATCATCGACGACAGCGGCCCCGGGTTCTGGCCCGAGGCGAGCTTCGAATAGAATTCCTGCTCGAACATCTCGAGTCCTGAGATCTCGATGTCCATGCGCGAGAGCTTCTCGCGCCAGGCGGCATCGGACAGGATGGAGTCCTCGCCTTCCGGCATCGACTGGGCCAGCCGCTTCAGCTTCTCGAAACCAGAGCGAAGCCGCGGGCTGTAGGGATTGCCGCCGCGCTCGAACTCGAGCAGGTACTTGGCGTAGGTCCAGCCCTTGTTCTCCTCGCCGACGCGATTCTCGACCGGCACCTTCACGTCGGTGAAGAACACCGAATTGACCTCCTGTGTGCCGGCACGGTTGCCGTCCGCCGTGATGATGGGCTGCACCGTGATGCCTGGCGTCTTCATGTCGATCAGCAGGAAGGAAATGCCTTCCTGCGGCTTGCCCTCCGTCGAGGTGCGTACCAGGCAGAAGATCCAGTCGGCGGTCTGCGCCAAGGTCGTCCAGGTCTTCTGGCCGTTCACGATATAGAAATCGCCCTCGCGCACTGCCTTGGTGCGCAGGCTGGCGAGGTCGGAGCCCGAGCCAGGCTCGGAATAGCCCTGGCACCAGATCAGGTCGGAGTTGAGCATCGGCGGCAGGTGCCGCGCCTTCTGCTCGGGCGAGCCGTACTTCATGATCACCGGCGCGCACATCTTGGGGCCGAACGGCGAGGTGCCCGGAGCGCCCGCGCGCGCCATCTCCATCTCGAATATGTATTTTTGCGTCGTGGTGAAGCCCGGGCCGCCGAATTCCTTGGGCCAGCCGGTGCACAGCCAGCCCTTCTTCGCCAGCCGCTTCTGCCAGTCGACCAGTTTTTCCTTCGGCATGTAAGCATTGCGGCCGACCTTGAGCTCACCCACCAGCTCGGGCGTGAGATTGTCCTTCAGCCAGCCGCGCACCTCCTGCTGGAACGCGAGCTCTTCCTTGCCGAATGTCAGATCCATGAGGGGCTCCTTTGGGAGCGCGAAAGTACCGCGCTGAGTTCGGGCCCGTAAAGCGTGGTAGTTTGCGCTGCAGTTCCGTGATGGTCCGAGGAAAGCCGTCGATGCATGTGTTTGTGCAGCCTGTGGTGAGTGACGAAAGGCTGCCGGCCTCCGTCGACGTCGTAGTGATCGGCGGCGGCATCGCCGGCGTCACGGCCGCCTATGCGCTTGCCAAGAAGGACCTGTCGGTCGCCCTCGTCGAGAAAGGCGTGATCGCGGGCGAGCAGTCGAGCCGCAACTGGGGCTGGTGCCGCCAGCAGCATCGCGATCTGCGCGAACTGCCGCTCGCCATGAAGAGCCTGGAACTCTGGGGCGAGCTTTCACGCGAACTCAGTGCCGAGACAGGCTTTCGCCGCACCGGCCTGCTCTATGTCACGACGCGGCCGGCCGACTTCGCCGAATGGGAGGGCTGGACGTTGGCCGCGCGCGAGCACCAGATGCACAGCCGCGTGCTGAGTCCTGCCGAGGCCAAGGCCATGACGCCGGGCAGCACGCCGGACTGGATCGGCGGCGTCCATTCGCCGACCGACGGCCGAGCCGAGCCGTCGCTGGCCGTGCCGGCCATCGCCGAGGGCGCGCGCCGGCTGGGTGCCACCTTGCATCAGAACTGCGCCGCGCGCGGCCTCGACCTCGAAGCCGGCAAGGTCGCGGGCGTCATCACCGAGCACGGCACCATCCGTACGCAAGCCGTGCTTTGCGCCGGCGGTGTGTGGAGCGGCTTGTTCTGTCGCCGCCATGGCCTCCGCTTGCCGCAAGCCAGCGTGCGCTCAACCTCGTTCGCCACCAAGGAAGCCCCCGCCGTCACCGATGGCGGCCTGTCGATGCCCGACGTCACCATTCGCCGCCGGCTCGACGGCGGCTACACGGTGGGGCTGGGCGGGCGCGGCCTGGTCGAACTGACGCCGCAGGGCCTGCTCCATGCCCGGCAGTTCTGGCCGACGCTCAAGAAGCGCTGGGCGGGCGTGACGCTCGGCATCGGCCGCTCGTTTTTCGACGGCCCCGAGTTTTTCGCGCGCTGGTCATTTGACGGGCCCTCGCCCTTCGAGCGCCATCGCACGCTCGATCCCGCCGCCGATCCCAAGCTGGTCCAGCAGGGCCTGACCAGGCTTGGCGAGCACTATCCGGCGCTGAAGGGCCTCGAGGTCGCGCGCAGCTGGGGCGGCCTGATCAATTCGACGCCGGACGGCATTCCCGTGATCTCGGAGGTAGAATCGCTGCCCGGCCTCTTCCTCTCCACTGGCTACACCGGCCACGGCTTCGGTATCGGCCCGGCAGCGGGGCAACTGGCGGCCGATCTGGTGGCGGGCGACCCGCCGATCGTCGATCCGCATCCCTTCCGTTACAACCGCATGGTGGACGGGACTGATCTGGGCGCCCCCGGAATGATGTAAAAAGGGCGACGTACGGAGGAAATCAAATGGGCAGACGCATCAACCGCGCCATCGAGCTTTTGGAGGACGACCAGGCGATCTACTACGACGGCCCGCATACCGGGCACGTCCTGACCCAAGAGCAGGGCCGCATCGATGCCAGGACCTGGGCCGACTACATCAATGTCGGCATGGAGCACGGCGCTTTCGATATGACCGGGCTCGAGGAATATATGCGCGGCCTGCTCGCTGGCGGTCCGACCAAGTCCGGGCATCTGACGCCGACGGTGATCGTCGAGGCCCCGGTCAACGGTATCGACGGCCACAACGTCGCTTTCAACGCCTGGCAGTTCCGCCAGATCCTGGCGCGCGGCGTCCATGGCATCCTGCTCTGCCAGGCCGAGACGGCCGACGCCGTGAAGGAGTTCGTGCGCGCCTGCCGCTTCCCGCACCACAAAGTTGGCACCGACAAGCTCGGCACTGGCACACGCGGCCGCGGCTCCGAGCCAACGGCCGCTCCGGTTTGGGGCCTTGATCAACAAGAGTATTTCTCCCGCGCCGAGCCCTGGCCGCTCAATCCCAATGGCGAGTTGTTGCTCGGTGTAAAGATCGAAAGCCCCGCTGGCGTTGAACACTGCGACGATATCTTGGCGGTGCCTGGATTGGGTTTTGCCGAGCTGGGACCAGGCGATCTCGGCCTGTCGCTGGGCTACACCAGTCTGCAGCGCCGCCCCTACCCGGCCGAGATGGAGCGGGCGCGGGCCAAGGTCTTCGCCGCCTGCAAGAAGAATAAGCTCGCCTTCCTGGAGGGCGCCACGCCGGACAAGATCGCGGCCAGCCTCGATGAGGGCGTGCGGGTCATTTCCGGCCATAGTCCCGAGACTGCCAAGGTCGGCCGGGCACACCAGAAGCGGAAGATGCCGGTATAGGCTGGGGGAGAGGACGATGGCCAGGAAGCCAACCCGACGTGAGATCGCGATGCTGCCGGTGGTCCTGGGCGCCGTGGCGGCGGGCCGCACTGAGGCGCAGCAGAGACCAGGGATCACGGTCGAGAATGCCTCGCTGGCCGACATCCTGCAGGCGCTCACGAAGGGCGAGGTCAACGCCAGCACCCTCACTCGGGTCTACCTGATGCGCACCGAGGCCTACGACCGCAGTGGGCCCACGCTCAACGCGGTGCGTGAGCTCAATCCCGATGCGCTTGCGATCGCCGGCAAGCTCGATGGCGTAAAACCCTCGGCCAAGCAGCCGTTGGCGGGCGTGCCGATCCTGGTCAAGGACAACATCGCAACCGGCGACAAGCAGCACACCACGGCGGGCTCGCTCGCCCTCGAAGGCGCCAAGGCCAAAGCCGACGCCACGGTGGTCAAGCAGCTGCGCGCGGCGGGCGCTGTGATCCTGGGCAAGGCGAACCTGACGGAGTTCGCCAACATCATCGCGATCGACATGCCGTCGGGCTACAGCTCGCTGGGCGGCCAGGTGAAGAACCCCTATTCGCCCAGCCTGATGGACGATCGCGGCATCCCGGTCATCCTGCCGGGCGGTTCTAGCGCGGGATCGGCTGTCGCCGTCGCAGCCGGCCTCTGCGCAGCGGCGATCGGCACCGAAACCTCGGGCTCGCTCTTGAGCCCGGCAAACCAGAACGGCCTCGTCACGGTGAAGCCCACCGTCGGCCTCATAAGCCGCGCCGGCATCCTGCCGATCTCGCACAGCCAGGACACCGCGGGCCCACTCACCCGCACGGTGCGCGACTCGGCGATCCTGCTGAACGTGCTTGCCCAGAAGGACCCGCAGGATCCAGCGACCCAGGCGATGCAGCGTCCGGCTGACTACACCCAGGGCCTCGACAAGGACGGGCTGAAAGGCGCGCGCATCGGCGTGCCGGCCGATCCCGCCGATCCGCTCGGCGATTTCTATTTCGGCAAGCTGGGTCCGAAGTCGGCCAAGCTGATGGCCGACGCCATCACCGCCCTCCAGGATGCCGGCGCAGTGTTGGTGCGCGCCAACATGCCGGCGATCGGCTGGGTCGGCGGGCCGGGCACCAGCATGGGCGTGCTGAACCGCAACCCGCTTAGCCGCGGCAAGGGCAACACCGCCACGCCGCCGATCGTGTTCCTCTATGAGCTGAAGCGCGACCTCAACCTCTATCTGCGCGACTGGGCCACCAGCACGAAGATGAAAACGATGGCCGACGTCGTCGCCTTCAACAAAGCCAACCCCGAGAAGGCGCTGCGCTTCGGCCAGGACCTCTTCCTCGCCGCCGAGGCAACCAAGGGCGACCTGAGCGAACTCGAATACAAGTCGGCCCGCGCCATGGACCTTTTGGCCGCCAAGCAACGCGGCATGGACGCCTACATGGCCGAGCACAAGCTCGACGCCGTGATCTTCCCCGGCACCGCCGGCGCCTCGATCGCGGCCAAGGCCGGCTATCCCAGCGTAATGGTACCGGCGGGCTTCGTCTCCGGCTTCGACGGCAAGGAGACGCCCGACTACCCGATCGGTCTGACTTTCTCCGGGCGGGCGTGGAGCGAGGCAAAGCTGTTGCGGCTGGCGTACGCGTACGAGCAGGCGACCAACATGCGCAAGCCGCCGCCGGGCGTGGGACCGATCTAAGGGCTGAGGCGGCCGTGAGTCGATCCGTCCGCGTTCCCGGCGACCTCTTCGACAGCCGCCGCTTTGGTTTTGCGCAAGTGACGATCGTGTCGACGCCGTTCGGCGACGAAGTTCACGTGGCAGGGCAGACCGCCTGGGACGCCGACCGGAACCTGATCGGCAAGGGCGACATCTCGCGCCAACTCGAGAAGTGCCTCGAGAATGTCGCCACCGCGCTCGCCTCGGCCGGCGCGAGTCTCGACCAGGTGGGCTCGCTCCGGATCTACATCAAGCAGAGCCACCTGCGCGAAGGCCAGGCAATCGGCCGCACGCTGCGCGAGGTGTTCGGCGACAAGCCGCCCTGCTCGACCTGGATCGGCGTCACCGGGCTCGCGCACGAAGATTTCCTGGTCGAGGTGGAACCGTCGCCAGTGCTGTTGGCACGGGAGCGGAAGTAGTCGGCGACCGCCGAGTCGAGACGCTATTTCAAGGCTGCGCCAGCTTCTCCAGACGACTGGCTATCATCGTTGCGCTCATGCTTTGGAACGCATTCCAGGCGGCGATGGCTGCCGGGATTAGAGCCCAGGGCCAACTGACGAAGTACCAGACGGCACCGGCAACAGCGAGAAACAGCCATGTCGCGTTGGCCTTGCGTCGAGCACCGCCTTTGAACTCGCCGGCGGTCTTTCCCATCTCGATAGCTCTGGCTGCCAGACTGTCGTGCCAGCCCATGACAACTCCTCCCATAGTGCTCGACAGAGCCGAACAACGAACGGAGTCCTAGCGCGATCCACGCCAATCGCTCAATACCGCCACTCCCATCGAAGTGGCGGTGGAGTTGGCGAGGCCTCGGAGAATTTGGAGCGTCGAGGCGCACTCCCTTACGGATCTATTTCACCCACATCTCGAGCGGGACTGCCGGTCGGCCGGGGCATTCCATCATGCCGGTATAGGAGTTCGACAGCTTGGCGCGGTAGGTGCACTCGACGCCGTCGACCGACACGGTCGCCTTCAATCGGGACGACTGGGGCGTTATCTCGAGGCGTATTTCACCGGCCTTCTCCTCCGGACCGTCCTGTGTGCACCAGCCGACGTGCTTCATCGTCAAGGGCCCGGCGTATTCCCGCGTTCGCTGGGAAGCCTTTCCCGCGGCGACTGTGGCCGTCAGCTCCCACTCACCCAGCACGCCGGCATATCCCGTCACCTCGAGCGATTGGCTTCGGGCGGGGGTCGCAAGAGCGCCGAGCGCGACCAGGAACAGGAGTGCTCTCACGATTTTTTCGCGAGGAACGCGCGCGCGTCGCTGACGTCGGCCCGGGTCTCGTCTGCATCGCTGCCGATGGCGACGACCTTTCCGTAGTACTCGCGGGCCTTGGCCGGATCACCGGCCTTCTCGGCGGCTTTTGCGGCACCGATATAGGCGTCGAGCCGGTTGGGCTCCTTCTTCAGCGTCGCTTCGAAGGCGGCGAGCGCCTCCTTGGACATGCCGCTCTCGAGCAGCATGCCGGCGTAGAACTCGCGCGCGGGCTTGGGCACGCCCGGTGTCACGGGATGCTTCTCGGTCTTGTCCTCCGCATCGGCGGCGGCACTCATGGCTGCCAGCGCTTCGTCGCGCTTGCCTTCGGCATAGAGGACCCACGCAGTTGCGATCTGCCTCTGGATGTCGACCTGCCCGGCCCAGTAGGCGTCCTTGGCCTGGACGAGCTTCTCATGCATTTCGCCAAGCTTGGCGATGTCAGCCTTGGCGGCGGCCGGATCACCCGAGCGCGCGGCGCCTACCGCGCGGGCAAAATAAGTGATCGCCTGCACCTGGGGCAGCGGGCTGGGACGGACTTCGAGCGCCGCCGCGGCCTTCCAGTCGCCGCGTTCGATGACGTAGCGCGCCGGCGAAGCCGCCCGCGCATACGGACCGGGAAGCGCGGTCTCGGTGAAGCCGGTGACCGTGGTCATCGCCTCGACGACGTCTCCGGCTTTCTTGTCCTTTCCGAGCTGCAGATAGGCGTAAACCATATAGTCCATGGCGTGCAGCTCTTCGTGGAAATCGCCTGCGGCCTGCGCGGAACGCCCCGAAGCCATGTTGGAATCGATCAATTCCTGCCAATAGCCGACGCGAGTGAAGATGTGCGACGGCATGTGCAGGGCATGCGGTGCGTCGGGCGCGATCTTGGCATAGCGCCGGGCGGCCTCGATGCCTTTGTCGGCGATCGGCGGATAGTCGTAGAGATGGATCAGGTAGTGCGCCACGCCGGGATGTTGCGGTTGGCGCTTGGCGATCACCTCGAGGATCGCCGCGCCCTTGAGCTGGTTGGCGTAGGTCTTGTCGTTGGGCGGAGCCGAGGTGTTGAGCGCGAGCGCATAATGGATCTGCGCTTCGTCATCGTTCGGATAGCGCGCGGCGAGTTGTTCCATGGCCTTGGCGTAGGCCAGCAGGCGCGTGCGGTGATCGACCTTGTCGTAATCGGCGTACATGACGCCCAGGGCCGCGAGGTAGTCGCGCTCGCGCTCCGTCTTGGCGCCGACGCTTTGCGCCTTCGCCAATGCGGCTGAACCCTCGGCAAGGTTCTTCATCGCCGGGGCTGTATGGGGATTCCACAGCAGGCTGAGCGCAATGCCCCAATAGGCGATGGCACACTCGGGATCGGCCTTCAGCACCTCCTCGAAGGTCTTTTGCGAGGCGCGATACCAGAACGAGTGCTGATAGAGCATGCCGCGGTCGAAAAGCTTCTGCGCTTCGGGCTTGCACGATGTCTCGAAATGCACCGTGCCCAACTTGCTGTCGTCGGTTTGCCCGAGGGCCGGCAGCGCGAGCGAAACACCGGCAGCAGCCACAACAGCGACGGTCAATGACGTCTTGTTCATGATCCTGCTCCTGGTTGGTATCAAAACCGAACTCGGCGCGATCATCGCTTCGCCTGAATGAGCGAGCGGGCCGCCTGCCATCAGGCAGGTCTCGCTGGCGAAGCGTCAGTGGCGATTATCACACTCATACGCGCTTTCCGACGGTCCGTGTACCGGTTTTCCAATGGTGAGATCTCGCCGGGATGTGGCGTAGTCTCGGCAGAGCACCCGGAGGCAGTTGTGGAGTTTCGATTTATCAACGTCTTCTTCTACGGCTTGTTCATGGATGCTGGAGCCCTTCGCGCCAAAGGATTTCATCCGACCGAGGGGCGCCAGGCCCTGGTATCCGGCATGGCGCTTCGGATTGGACAACGCGCGACGCTGATCCCCGCTCCTGCCGAGCGTACTTTTGGTTTTGTGATGGGCTTGTCTCACACGGAGGTCGACCGGCTTTATTCGGAGCCAAGCATCGCCGCCTATCGTCCGGAGGCGGTGATCGCCCAGTATGCGGATGGATCGTGCGGCGCGGCCCTTTGCTTCAATCTTCCACCCTCCGATGAGTCCGTGATCGCGAATCCGGAATATGCCGCGAAATTGCGCGTCGTTGCCGGCCGGCTGGGCCTGCCCGCCTCTTACGTGACAGGGATTCGATAGGCCGATGGTTGCCAGCGACAGCTTTGCCGAGTTCCTGCGCGAGCAGCTGGCTCCGCTCGGGCGCGTCACCCTGCGGCGCATGTTCGGCAAGACCGGCGTGTTCTGCGACGGCGTGATGTTCGGCATGGTGACGGACAACATGCTCTACCTGCGAGTGGACGACCACAATCGCGAGGCCTTCAAGGAAGCCGCGTCCTCGCCGCCGCTCAACTACGCCAAGGGCGGCAGCACCATCGACCTCTCCTTCTGGCGCGCGCCCGAGCGGCTGTTCGACGAACCCGACGAGCTCGTCGAATGGGCGCGGGTGGCATTGGCGGCGGCGCGCCGGGTGGCGGCGAAGCGAGGACGGGCGGCACCGAGGCGCTCGCGGTGACGCGCAAGCCGCGCCGCTATTGGTCCATCACCGAATCGATCGTGATGTCGATCGGCTGCTGCAGGCGGTCGGGGTCGAGCGCGAGCGGTTGCTTGAGGCCGTAGAGCGGCGAGGACCCGCGCGCCAGGCGCACGGCGAGGGCGAGCTTGCGGCCCTGCAGCTTCATGTCGGGCGGCAGGCGCAGGCCGAAGGGGATCGGCTCCTCCCAGCTCGAGCGCACCACCGCCTCGGTCAGCAGCGTCGGCGGATCCGTCGCCTGGTCGAAGAGCTGCACGCGCAGCTCTGCACCCTTCGGCAGCTGGGTTCTGGGGGTGTAATAGGCAGTGCCGCGCACTAACATGGCCGATGGCAGGGCCTCGTGGCGCTCGGGCATCAGGTTGTTCTCGGTGAAGCTCACCGCCTCACCCTTGTCGTCGATCAGGCATCGGAAGCTCAGCCCCACGATCTGGCCGCGGCGTTGGCTGCGCGCGCCGATGCCAGTGACGATCTCCACGACATGCGCGCCGTCCGCCCTCTGATCGGTGCGCTCGATCTTCATCCACGGCACGCCCATCAGGCTCAGCAGTGGAAATGCCTCGTCGCCGGCACGCAGCTGGGCGCCGAACTTGCCCGCGCATCGCGACAGCAGCGGCGAGGAAATGCCCCCCTGATCCCGAATCTCATCCTGGGCAGAGGTCGGAAAAGCCAGGCAGACGGAAACGGCGAGCGCCGATACGGCGCCAAACCCGGCCCTCAAGGCCGGCGCAAACGCGAACCTCATCGACGATTGTCCCCCAAAACACTCGGGATGCTTTTAACCCATCCCGGGGAGCTTTGCCGCCCCATTCCAAACTTGTGCATGCGCCGCAGATCGAGATACCGAGGATGGCCTGCAAACTTTCGAGAGAGAAGATGCTGGATATCCGGCCGTTCCGCTCCGGCGATCTCGATGCCCTCTATCGGATTTCGCTCGCGACCGGCCTTGCGGGGGGCGATGCGTCCCATCTTTACGCCGATCCTAGGCTGATCGGGCACATCTATGCGGCTCCCTATGCCCTGCTCGAACCGCAGCTGGCTCTCGTCGTCGAAGACGGCCAAGGCGTCGCCGGATTTGCCGTCGGCACGACCGATACGACGGCGTGGGAACGGAGGCTGGAGCAGAGTTGGTGGCCGTCGCTCCGCGACCGATACGCCCTGCCGGCGGAGGCCGACGCGGCGGCCTGGACAGCCGACCAGCGCCGGGCGTTCATGATCCACCGCCCGACACCGACGCCGGCCGCCATTACCCGGCTCTACCCCGCGCACCTCCATATGAATCTTCTCCCTCGCCTCCAGAAGCGCGGTGTCGGGACGAAGCTTCTCGATCGCTGGATTGCCGCCGCGAGCGCACAGGGAGCAAAGGCCCTTCATGTCGCGATCAACCGGGCCAATACGGGCGCGCTAGAGTTCTGGGGAAAAATGGGGTTCGCCGATCTGGCTCTCGATGGATTGCCGCAAGGGCGAACTGTCTGGATGGGCCGAGCGATGAGCTCTGCCCTCTAAACTGCAATGACCACACCGTCGTGGCCAGGATCCGCGCCGCCATCGAGGCCGTCCTCGTGGATCCGGATGCCGTGGACGGCGGCGAAGCCGAAGCCGTAGGGGCTGCGCACCACGGGATAGCCCTGCCCTTTCAGCTCGCGCTCGACCCGGCCCTGGATCCTGTTGGAGATGTCGATCGTGTCGGAGGTGGCCGAGAAGCGCGGCGCGCTCACCGCCTCGACCATGGTCATGTCGAAGTCGAGTGCGTTCAGGATCACGTGCAGCACGCCCATGGCGATCTGCGTGGCGCCCGGCGCGCCGATGATCAGGTGCGGCTTGCCGTCCTTGAAGATGATCGAGGGCACGACCGAGGAGAAGCGCGCCTTGCCCGGCGCGATCGAGCCCGCCTTGCCCGGCCGCGGGTCGAACACGCCCATGCAGCCGTTGTACATGAAGCCCAGTCCCGGCGTGATCACGCCCGACGGCATGCCGAGCGAATGGGTCATGGCAAAGCAGTTGCCATCCTTGTCGAGCACCGAGATATGCGTGGTGTCCTTGGAGACCCCGCCGGTATTGAAACGCGGCACGGTGGCCTTCACGCCGTTCCTGATGTCGTTGGCCATCTCCCGGGCGTAGGCCTTCGAGGTGAGTTCCTCGACCGGCACCTTGATGAACTTGGGGTCGCCCACCTTGGCGTCCTTGTCGATGGTCGCTCGCTTCATCGCCTCCGAGACGATACGCAGGTACTCGGTTGAATTGTGCTCGAGCGAACGCAGGTCGAAGTTCTCGAGGATGTTCAGCATCTCGAGCAGCATGACGCCGCCGCCCGGCGGCTGGTTGGTCGAGACCTTGTAGCCGCGATAGTCGCCCCACAGCGGGGCGTTGCGCGTGGTCTTCCACGCCTTGAGGTCGGCGATCGAGAGCAGCGCCTCGTTCTTCCTCATGTCCTCGTCGATCGCCTTGGCGATCTCGCCGGAATAGAAGACGTCGGCGCCGCCCTTGGCGATGGCGCGCAAGGTCTGGGCGTAGTCGCGGTTCATCACCGCGTCGCCCACGCGCTTCGGCGTGCCGTCGGGCCGGCAGTAAAGCGCCCGCGCCGCTGGCGTGAAGCCGGTGCGTTCGAAGTTGGGGGCGCGGCCGAATGCGCCGTCGTCGGCCCACCAGAAATGGACGTGCGGCCGCACCGTCCAGCCGCTCTCCGCCCAATGGATGGCGGGCTCGACGATGCGCGACCACGGCAAGCTGCCGTGCTCCTTGTGCGCCTCGTAATACATCTTGAGGTTGGCCGGCGCGCAGATCGACTTGTAGCCGATGTCGTTCACGCGGCCCTTCAGGATGAAGCCGTAGCCGTCGCGCGCCTCGCCTTCGATCAGGTTCGCCCACATGTCGGGACGCGCGGCGAGCGGTGCCGGCGCGTGCGCGTCGATGTAGCCGTGGAATTTCTTGCCCGGCATGTAAATGCCGCACGAGCCGAAGCCCGCGATGCCGCACATCTGCGGATCGACCACGCCCTGCACCAATGCGCAGGCGATGCCGGCATCGACCGCATTGCCACCCTCGCGCAAAACATCCGCGCCGGCCTCCGTTGGCTCGGGCTGCGGCGTGACGATCATCGCTTTCTTGTGGTAGCGCATGCCGCGACTCAATCCCAACCGTTGCGCTTGCGCAATGCGGCCGACAAAGGCGCCAGCACCATGCCCTTCGCAGAGAGGGTCGGCAGCCATTCAGCGAGCGCTTGCAGGGTCGCCTCGTGCGGATGGCCGATCGCCACCACGAACCCTTGGCGGCGCGCCACCGCCTCGGTCTCGGCAAGCCTGCGGCGCACCGCGTCGATCAACTCGTCGTCGTCGAGGAAGACGTTGCGCGCCACGCTGGGCACGCCGAGTTCCTGGGCAAGCTGGTCGCCCACCGTCTCGGGCGTGGTGCGCGAATCGAGGAATAGCAGCCCGCGCGCCTTGAACAGCCGCAGCGTCGTTTCCATGCCGGGTTTGAAGGCGGTGAAGCGGCTGCCCATGTGGTTGTTGACGCCAACGTAGCCATCGAAGCTGTCGAGCGCAGTGTTCACGCGATTGCGCAGCTCCGTGTCGGACAGCGACACCAGCAGCGCATTGGGCCCGGGATCGGCGCGGCCGTTGGGTTCCATCGGCAGATGCAGCATCAACTCGTTGCCGTGGGCGCGCGCCGCCCTCGCCTGCTCGCGCAGGTCCTTTGCATAAGGCAGAAACGAGAGGGTGAGCGGACCGGGCAACTCCCAGGCGCGCTTCGAATGCGGCCGGTCGATGCCGACATCGTCGATCACGATGGCGACCAGCGGCTTGCTGTTAAGGTCGCGGAACGGCAGCGCGTTGCGCCGCCAGGCAGCCTGTTCTGTCGTGGCAGCGGCCGCGGCAACCTGCGTCGGACGGCTGGGACGAGGCTTCTCTTCGATCGTGCTGCGCTGCTGGCCGGGCTCAGTCTCGGCGTAGTGCGGCAGACCCGGGATGTCCTCGATGCGCGCATAGCGCGGACCGGGCTTCCCCGCCTCCGCGCGCCTGAGGTCGAGACGCTCGGCGATCCAGTAACCGCCCGCGAGGCTGCCGACGAACAGCACAACGAATGCGATGCCGGCGGCGTGCCAGCGATGCCCATCGACCCAGGCTAAAAGCCTCCGCCACCGCACAATCAGGCGATTGTTCGATTTTGGACTCTGTCTGTTCGCCTTCCTGCTTCTGTTCTTCTTAGACGCCATCTGAAAGATCTTGTGTAACCCGCTGCGTTTTGGTCACAATCTTGCCTCAGGTGAGACTAGCTGACAAAACAATCGTTACAATCCGCCGAGGAACTTCACCACCTTCAAATCGTTGCCCCCGGCCGCGCCACCCTCGCGCTTGAAACCCAAGCGGTCGGCGAGATGGAGCATTTTGCGGTTTTCCCGCAGCACAAGGCCGATGACGCGCTGGATGCCGCGCGTTTTGGCGTAGGCCAGCACGTGGCGCAGCAGCAATTCGCCATAGCCCTTGCGTTGCCGGTCGGAGGCAACGACCAGGGCGAACTCCGCCTGCTCGAACCCCGGATCAGCGGCCAGGCGGCCGACGCCTAGAAGATGTTTCCCGTCGAGCAGCAGGAAAGCCATCTCGCGGTCGTAGTCGATCTGGGTGAGCCGCGCGGCCATCTCGTGGCTCATCTCGCGTATCGGCCCGAAGAAACGCAGCCGCACGTCTTCCGGCGTGAGGTGCCCTGTGAACGCCATCAGCAACCCCTCGTCCTCCGGCCGGATCGGGCGGATGCGGAGCTTTTCGCCGCCATGCTCGATCTCGCTCTCAAGCTCCACCGGGTACGGGCGGATGGCGAGCCGCGCCGCCCGCTCCTGCCCTGCCACCGGCTTGCGCACCACGATGCGAGCATCGAGCGCGATCACGCCCGAGGCATCGACCAGCAACGGATTGATGTCGAGCTCGGCGATTTCGTCGACATCGGCGATGAGCTGCGAGAGATGCACCATCGCCTCGCCCACCGCGCCACGATCGGCCGGCGCTCTGTCGCGATAGCCGCGCAGCAGCCGGTCAACGCGGGTGCGGCTGAGCGCGGCCTCGGCCAGCACCGGATCGAGCGGCGGCAGCGCCAGCGCCTTGTCGTCGATCACCTCGGCCGCGACACCGCCATGGCCGACCATGAGGATCGGCCCGAACACCGGGTCTTCGGCCGCGCCCAGGATCAGCTCGACCGCATGCGGCCTCTTAATCATGGGCTGCACCACGAAGCCGTCGATGCGCGCACCGGGCGCGGCGGTGCAGACCTTGTCGTGCATGGCGCGAGCGGCCTCCAGCACTTCCGCCTCCGAACCGAGATCGAGCACCACGCCGCCGACATCGCTCTTGTGGGTGATCTCGCGCGACAGGATCTTCAGCGCCACCGGAAAGCCAATGCGCGCCGCGGCATGTCCCGCCTCGCTGGCATCGAGCACGACTTCCGTCGGCACGACCGGAATGGCATAGGCGGCCAGCACGCGCTTGGCCTCGGGCTCGGTCAGCACCGTGCGCTTCTCGGCCAGCGCGCCGTTGACGATCGAGCGTACCAGGTGCGTGTCGGAGCGCGCCTCCGGGATCGAGGGCGGCGTGCGCTGCAGTGCACGCTGGCCGCGCCGGTAATCGACGATATGCATGAAGCCGCGCACCGCGCGCAACGGCGTGTCGTAGGCCGGGATGCCGGCGTCCTGCAGCACGCGACGGCCGGGCTCCGCCATTGGGCCGCCGATCCAGCAGCCGATCACCGGCACAACCTTGCGGCCTGCCGCGCCGGCGATGGCACGCGCGGCATCTTCCGGCGAGCTGAGCGCGGTCGGCACGTTCATGGCGAGCACTGCGCCGACATTGCGATCGTCGGCCAGGATGTCGAGCGCCGCGGCATAGCGCGCGCCATCGGCATCGCCTACGATGTCGACCGGATTGCCGCGCGACCAGATGCGCGGCATCTGCTTGTCGAGCTGGGTGATGGTCTTGGGCTGCAGCGCTGCGAGCTCGCCGCCCTCGTCGATCAGCAGGTCGGTGGCGATGATGCCGGCGCCGCCGCCATTGGTCAGGATCGCCAGCCGTTCGTTGCGTGGCAGCACGGCATGGCCCAGCGTTTCGGCGGCGTCGAACAGCTCGCCCAGCCCGCGGACTTGCACCAGACCGGCACGGGCGAAGGCGGCCTCATAGACGGCCGCCGAGCCCGCCATCGATCCGGTGTGCGAGGCCGCCGCCTGCGCCGCCGCGGCGTGCCGTCCGGCCTTGAGCACGATCACCGGCTTCAGCCGCGCCACGCTGCGCGCGGCCGACATAAACTTGCGGGCCTGGGTGATGCCCTCAACATACATCAGCACGGCGCGGGTCTCGAAGTCGCGCGCCAGCATGTCCAAAAGGTCGCCGAAGTCGACGTCGGCCATGTCGCCCATCGAGAAGAGATGGGAGAAGCCGATGCCTTGCGCGGCGCCCCAGTCGGCGAGCCCTGCCAGCACCGCGCCCGACTGGGCGATCGCGGCCAGCCGTCCGGATTTCAACCTGCCCGGACCGAAGCTCGCGTTCAGCGCCAGCTTTGGCGCGGCATAGCCGATGCAGTTCGGCCCGACTATGCGCAAAAGATACGGCCGCGCGGCGCGCAACAGGCGCCGACGCCAACGCGCATTGGTCTCCGCCGCGTCCTTGCCCACGCCTGGTCCCGAGGAAATGACCACCGCCACCTTGGTGCCGCGCTGGCCGAGATCGACGATCAGTGCCGGTACCAACTCCGCCGGCGTCATGATCACCGCGAGATCGGGCACCGACGGCAGCTCGGACAGCGTGCGCAGGACAGGACGGCCGTCGATCGAGCCGCCCTTGCGGTTTACCAGATGAATCTCGCCCTTGAAGCCGCCCGCCAGCAGGTTCTGCGTCACCGCAGCGCCGACCGAACCGCTGCGCTCGCTGGCACCGATCGCCACGACCGACTTGGGCGCCATCAGGGTGTCGAGATTGCGGATGGACATGGCGCTAGAAGAGCGCCGGCCCGTTCATCAACACAAGGCCCGAAACGATGACAAAAGCTGCGGCTACCCTTCGCAAACCGAATGATTCACCCAGCAGCAACGTGCCCATCAGAGCGCCAAACAGCACCGAGGTCTCGCGCAGGGCTGCGACATGGGCCATCGGGCCCAGCACCAGGGCGTAGATGGCGATGCCGTAGCCGGTGTTGGCAATCACGCCGCCGATCACGCCGCGCCACCAATGTCGCTTGAGATGCGACCACACTGTGTCCGGCCGCAGCACTATGGCCAGGACGAGCAGCCACGGCCCCTCCAGGACACAGAGCCAGGCGATGTAGGCCAGGCGGTGCTCGAAATCCGGACCGGCCGACCGCACGCCCATGCCGTCGGCGATGATGTAGGCGGCAATGGTCACGCCGGTCAGCACGGCGAATAGCGTTGCCAAGCCGTGCCGGCCAGCGGCCCCGCCCCTCACGGCCTTGAGCGGAATGGCCAAGGCGATCAGGCCGAAACTCAGCAACATCACGCCGACCATGTCCTGGACCCGCAAGTGCTCGCCGATCAGGTTCCCGGAGACCAGCGCGACCAGCAGCGGCCCCAGGCCGCGCGCGATCGGATAGGTGTGACTGAGATCGCCGTATGAGTAGGCCTTCAGCAGAAACGTGTAATAGGCGACGTGGACGATCACCGAGATCGCCAGGAACTTCCACGCCCCGGGTTCGATCCACGGCAGGAACGGCACGGCACAGACGCCCATCACGGTGCCAGTGGTCATGATCACGCCGAACGTCGCCAGCCGGTCCGAGCGGTCGGCCTTCAGCAGTGCGTTCCACGAGGCGTGCATGAGGGCCGCTGCCAGCAGCAGCCCGACGATCAGGGGGGAGACGACCATCGAGTTGCTTCAGCGCGCCTTGTAGTCGGAGTACTTGACCGTCAACCGCACATGGACCGTGTCGCCGCTGATGCGCGCGTCCTCGTCGGCACGGATCAAGACCGGGAACCAGTACTTCTCGTCCACCGGAGCCCGCACCACGTCGAAGCGCATCGGCGCGATCGGCGAGGCACTGGTCCTGCCGCAGATGTGAATGATGGCATTGTCGCGTGCCCGCACCCAGACGCGCCCCTCGAAGCCACGGATGTCGGCAGCCTGATTGCGCGGCAGGATGTCGAACACTGCAGCATTGATGTCGCCGATCGTCTGCCGGCCGGCATAGACGATGTCGTTGTCCGACACCTTGGTCGCGGTGAGCGAAAAGGCCTCGCGTAACGTCTCAAAGTCGCGATCTCGGAGCTTCAATCGCTTGAGAGTGTTCACCGGCCCTTCGGTCACGGTCTCGCGGCGCTCGCCATTGGCGCCGAAGTCGACGGTCGAGGCCTGCCGATATTCGCCATCGACGGCATCGCCCGTGAGTGTCTGCACGCTGACCTCAAGCTTGTAGCCGTAGCTGGCAAAGGCCTTGGAGAAAACCGTCTCGTTCGTGGCGACTTCCTTGATGAAGTCCCGGGCCGACATCCGCAACTCGGCGTCGCGTTCGAGAGCTCCCATGCCATCGCTGCACTTGATCTGCGCGGCGGCGGGCCATGCCAGCAACAGGGCGAGAAGGAGGATGACGAACCGCGGCATCAAACGAGTTCCCTCACCTCTCCGTACACCACAGCCGCTGCGTCGGCTAGCGGGGTGGTTCGGCGATTGAAAAAAGATCACGCTGACCAAGGTCGGCGTTGCGCCGCCGCTCGAGTTCCTGGTTGTAGCGCCTGAGCGCAAATTGCTCGGTGAGATAGGCGATGATCGACTTGTCGTTTGGCGAATCGACGACCGGCAGGATCTCGACCTCCTTCTCTTCGAAGCGCGCCAGCGCCGTGCGCACGTTCTCGTAGGGCAGCAGGTAGAGATCGCCGTGCGTGGCGAACTCCCGGGCAAAGCGGCTGTCCAGCGCTTCGTCCTGCTTTTCGTCATGGATGGCCGCCATGTCGAGCGTGCCCACGAATGCGCCCGACTCCGACACCACGAAGACGTGCTTGGCGCTGCCCGGCGGGAATTTCTCGCGCAGCTCCCTGAGCGGCGTGGTGTCCAATACCACCTTCGGATCGGTCCGCATCAGCCGCCCGACGGTAAGATCGGCCAGCCAGCCGATATCATGGGGGCTGTGGATGCCAATGCCGCGCTGATGGAAGCGCCAAGTCGAGAACGAGTAGCCGAATGTCAGCCGCACGATCGTCGAGGCGATCACCACGCCCACCATGACCCCGATCGTCACCGGAAAGTTACCCGTACCCTCCAGCACCAGGAACACCATGGTGAGCGGCGAGCCGATGATCGCCGCCGCGACCGACGCCATGCCGACCATCATCAGCGACGCCTGATGTCCAGCCAAACTGGGCGCCAACGCCACCAGAATCTGCGCGAAGACAGCGCCGAGCAGCGCACCCAGCAACAGCGAGGTGCTGAACATCCCGCCGCGGAAGCCGGCGCCGAGCGAAATGCCCGATGCGACCAGCTTGGTCACCAGCAGGATCGACAGCACCAGCAGGCCGGGATTGTGATCGAACAGCAGCTGGATGGCGCCGTGGCCGCCGCCCAGGACCTGGGGCACGACAAGCGCGATGACGGTGAGCAGCACACCGCCTATGGCAGGCCGCAGCCATTGCGGCAGGGGAAGGCGCTTGAGCAGCCGCTCTGCCCAGGTCACCGATTGCATGGCAAGCACGCTGAAGCCCGCCGCCAGGATGCCCAGCACCGCAAACAGCCAATAGAACCACTGCGGGATTCCGACGAAGTCCTGCACGTCGAACAGCACCTCGGGGTGCATCAGCACGCGCTCGGCAACGGTCGCGCTCAGCGTGGCGGCCGCGACGGGCGCCAGCGCTCGCACCGAATAGCCGCCCAGGATCAGCTCGTAGCCGTAGAACGCGCCGGCCAACGGTGTGTTGAAGGCCGCAGCAATGGCGGCTCCCGCGCCGGCCGCGACGAAGATGCGCTGATCCTCGCGGCGCAGACGGAAATACTGCCCGGCCTTGGCCAACACCACGGCGCCGAGTTGGCTGTAGCCCGCTTCCATGCCGACCGACACGCCCGAGCCGTTCGACCATACCGTGGCGACCACGAGGCGCAGGCTGTCCTTCAGCGACATGCGTCCGCCATGCAGCGCGTTGGCCTCGATCGGGTCGATGACGTCATTGGGGCGATAGCGCCGCATGATCAACGCGCCGATGCCCAGTAGCAGGCCGCCCAGCGCCGGCACGATCAGGATTCGATTCGGATCGACCCCAATGCCCGCGCTGAGAGTGAGGTCGCCGCTGATGCTGAACGCGAAGTGATGGATCCTGTCTACCAGCGCGTGCAAGCCTGCCACCAGCGCGCCGACCAGGGCGCCGAACGACGCGCAGACCAGGATCTGGGTCGGCTCGTTGGAGCGCAGGCGGCCCTGCAGCAGCAGCAAACGCCGCGCCCATCTCAGGGCGGCCGCGCTCTCCGCCAGGTTCGGTACCTTGAATGCCATCTCAGGGATCGCCATGATACTGCTGAAGGTGCGTTATGCTGCTTCTGATCGATAACTACGACAGTTTCACCTACAACCTCGTGCACTTTCTTGGCGATCTCGGGGCACGCTGTTCCGTGCATCGCAACGACCAGATCACGGTCGAGGCCGCAATGGCGCTGAAACCGGACGGCATCGTGTTGTCGCCCGGGCCCTGCACGCCCAACGAGGCCGGTATTTGCATGGACCTCATCAAGGCCGCGGCCAAGGCGCAGGTGCCGGTACTGGGCGTCTGCCTCGGCCATCAGGCGATCGGCCAGGTGTTCGGCGGCAAGGTCGTGCGGGCGCCCAAGCCGATGCACGGCAAGCTGTCAGGCATCCGACACAAGGGGCAGAGCGTGTTCGAGGACGTGCCCTCGCCTTTCGAGGCGACGCGCTACCATTCGCTGATCGTCGATCGCGCCAGCCTGCCGGCCGAGCTCGAGGTGACGGCCCAGACCGACGAGATCATCATGGGTCTGCGCCACAGGACCCTGCCGATCCATGGCGTGCAATTCCATCCCGAGAGCATCGCCTCGCAGCACGGCCACAAGATCCTCGAAAATTTCCTCAAGATTGCCGGCGAGCACCCGACCCAGCAGAAGCACGCCGCCTAAAGGCGGTGGCTCCGAAATTCACAGAGAAACAAAGGCTTAGGGCGCGACCCCGAAACCGGCGCGCTGGATCGCGCGGGTGATGGCGGGCACGTCGGCCCCGGCCGGCAGCCGCATCTCGCCGCTCTTGAGATCGACGGAAATCGGCGCAGTTCCGGCGCCGGTGGCGGCACGGGTGACGGCCTTGACGCAGCCGTCGCAATCCATGCCGGTGACCTTCAGGATGAGTTCTTGAGCCATATGATATAGCTAGCCGCCCTGCCGCCCAGCCGGCAAGGGGGCAAAACGACAGGATATTGAGTGAGCGGCGATATCGACGATTTTCGCGGTTTTTTGGCGAAGGTGGGCAGCGGCGTGCCTCTGGGCATCGACGAGGCCGAGCGCGCCTTCGACATCATGACCAATGGCGATGCCACCCCGGCCCAGATGGGCGCCTTCCTGATGGGGCTGAAGGTGCGCGGCGAAACGGCCGAGGAACTGGCCGGTGGCGCTCGGGCGCTCCGCGCCAAGGTGTTGCGCGTGCGCGCTCCCGATGGCGCGATCGACATCGTCGGCACCGGCGGTGATCACCACGGCACCTACAATGTCTCGTCCTGCTCGGCTCTGGTCGTTGCCGGCGCTGGTGTCCCGGTCGCCAAGCATGGCAATCGCGCTTTCACTTCGAAGTCGGGCGCGGCCGATGTGATCGCGGCCCTCGGCATCGGGCTCGAGCTGCCCATCGAGGTGCTGGAGAAGGCGCTGGTCGAAGCCAAGGTCTGCTTCCTGATGGCGCCGCGCCACCACAGCGCGATGCGCAACGTGGCCGGCCCACGTGTCGAGCTCGCACCCTCGCGCACCATCTTCAACCTGCTCGGCCCGATGTCGAACCCCGCGCTGGTCAAGCGTCAGCTCGTAGGCGTGTTCGATCGCCGCTGGCTGAAGCCCGTCGCCCAGGCACTCGGCCAGCTGGGCCTCGAACGGGCGCTGGTCGTGCACGGCCAGGACGGCATGGATGAGCTCACGACCACCACCAAGAGCTGGGCCGCGTCGCTGGAGAACGGCAAGGTGAGCGAAATCGAGATCGCGCCCGAGGAGATTGGCCTGAAGCGCGCCTCGCTGGCCGAGCTCAAGGGCGGTGACGCCTCGCACAATGCCGAGGCGATCCGTTTCGTACTGTCGGGTCGCCGCGATCCCTTTCGTGACATCGTTGTGCTGAACAGCGCCGCCGCCTTGATGGTTGCCGGTGCGGCCCGAGATCTGAAGCAAGGCGCCGAGATGGCCATCGCTTCCATCGACAGCGGCAAGGCCCTGAAGGCGTTGGAAACGCTGAAGAGGATCTGCGCATGAGCGACACGCTCGCCACGATCGTCGACGATAAACGCCGCCACGTCGCCGCCTGCAAGGCACGCCGTCCGCAGGCTACGGTCGAGGCGGCCGCCAAGACTGCCGGTGCGCCGCGCGGCTTTGCCAAGGCGATGAAGGCTGCAATAGCCGCCGGCCGCTATGGCCTGATTGCGGAGATCAAGAAAGCCTCTCCCAGCAAGGGCCTGATTCGGCCGGACTTCGATCCGCCCTCGCTCGCTCGCGCCTATGAGCGCGGCGGTGCGACCTGCCTCTCGGTGCTGACCGACGAGCCCTATTTCCAGGGCAAGGACGAGTTCCTGACTGCAGCCCGCAGCGCAACCAGCCTGCCGGCCCTGCGCAAGGACTTCATGATCGATCCTTACCAGGTGCCGGAAGCGCGGGCGCTCGGCGCCGACTGCATCCTCCTGATCATGGCCTGCCTTGACGATCAACTTGCAGCTGAGCTGGCTCGGCTTGCGCATCTCTACGGCATGGATGTGCTGGTCGAGGTGCATGACGACGACGAACTCGAGCGCGCATTGGCGATCGACAGCGACCTGGTCGGCATCAATAACCGCAACCTGAAGACGCTCACGGTCGATCTCGCGGTCACCGAGCAGCTTGCGCCGAAAGTGCCGAAGAACCGCGTCGTCGTGGCCGAAAGCGGTTTGGGATCGCCGGCCGATCTTGCGCGCATGGCCAAGGTCGGCGCCTCAGCGTTCCTGATTGGCGAGAGTTTTATGCGCAAGCCCGACGTTGAGGCGGCCGTGCGCGACATTCTGAGGAAAGCGGCATGAGCCGGAAGCTCACGCACTTCGACGACAGCGGCAACGCGCACATGGTTGATGTCGGCGCCAAAGGCGAAACAGAGCGTGTGGCCGTGGCGCGCGCCAGCGTCACCATGCAGCCAGCGACTTTGAAGCTCATTCGCGACAAGAAGGCCGCCAAGGGCGACGTGCTCGCCGTGGCCCAGCTTGCCGGCATCATGGCCGCCAAGAAAACACCCGAACTGATCCCGCTCTGCCATCCGCTGTCGCTCTCGTCGGTCGACGTGAAGCTCTCGCTGGACAGCAAGCGCAACGCCGTCGATATCGAGGCGACCTGCAAGCTCAAGGGACGCACCGGTGTAGAAATGGAAGCGCTCACCGCCGCCTCGGTCGCCGCGCTGACCGTCTACGACATGTGCAAGTCGGTCGACCGCGGCATGGTGATCTCCGAGGTGAAGCTAGTACACAAGTCCGGCGGCAAATCCGGGACCTTCAACGCATGACGCTGCGTCGGGCCGAAGCGGGTGACGCTGCGGCCGTCAGGGAGCTGACGCGGCTGGCCTATGCCAAGTGGGTTCCCTTGATCGGCCGCGAGCCCAAGCCGATGCAGGCCGACTATGACGAAGCGGTGCGCAAGCATCGCATCGATCTCCTGCACATCGACGGCAAGCTCGCGGCCCTGATCGAGACCATCGATGAGCCGGATCACCTGCTCGTCGAGAATGTCGCCGTCTCCCCTGCCTTCCAGCGGCGCGGGCTCGGCCGCAAGCTGATGGCGCATGCCGAGCGATTGGCGGCGTCGCTGGGCTATCGCGAGATAAGGCTCTATACCAACAAGCTCTTTGCCGAGAACGTGGAGCTCTATCGCGCGCTCGGCTATCGGGTCGACCGTGAGGAAACCATCCCTGCCGGTACTGTGGTCCATATGAGCAAGCCATGCTGACTGTTCGCGACGCCCATTCCCGCGTGATCGCGGCCTTCTCTCCCCTGCCCGCCGAGACCGTATCGGTGGCCGATGCCGCCGGCCGCGTGCTGGCAAGCGCGCCCAAGGCGCGGCTGACCCAGCCGCCGTCGGACCTCTCGGCCATGGATGGCTACGCCGTGCGTGCCGAGGATGTCCCGGCAGCGCCGACAACGCTCAAGCTGGTCGGCCAGGCGCCCGCCGGCGGCTCCTACGACCACGCGCTGAAGCCCGGCGAGACCGTGCGCATCTTCACCGGCGGCCCCCTGCCGATGGGCGCCGACGCCATCGTGATCCAGGAAGACACCAAGGCTGACGGTGACAAGATCACGATTCTCGAAGCGCCGCGGCCGGGGCGCCACATCCGCAAGGCCGGCCTGGATTTCAGCGCCGGCGATGCGCCGTTCAAGGCGGGGCGGACCCTCACCACACGCGACGTGGCTCTGGCCGCGGCGATGAACCTGCCGTGGCTCTCGGTGCACCGAAAGCCGCGCGTGGCCATCCTCTCGACCGGTGATGAACTCGTGCTGCCGGGCGAGCCGGTGGGCCGCAACCAGATCGTCTCCTCGTCTGGAATCGCCGTGGCCGCCCTGATGCGCGCCTGGGGCGCGGAGCCCACCCTGTTCGACATCGCACGCGACGATGCCAAGCTCATCCAGGACCATATCGCTGCCGGCGCGCAGCACGATCTCCTGATCACCCTGGGCGGCGCCTCGGTCGGCGACCATGACCTGGTGCAGGCCGCCCTCAAGGCGCAAGGCTTCGCGATGGACTTCTGGCGCATCGCCATGCGCCCGGGGAAGCCGCTGATGTTTGCGGCCAAGGACCGTGCGCGCGTGCTCGGCCTGCCGGGCAATCCTGTGTCGACCATGGTGTGCTCGCTGCTGTTCGTGAAGCCGGCGCTCGAGCGCATGCTGGGCCAGCCGGGTGACATGCCGGCCACCAAGCCCGCCAGGCTCGCCATCGACGTCAAGCAGAACGACTTGCGCGAGGATTACGTGCGCGCGCGCACCTCGCGTGGCGCTGACGGCAACCTGACCGTCGAGCCGCACAAGATCCAGGACAGCTCCATGCTCTCGGTACTGGCTTGGTCGAACGCCCTGCTTGTCCGGCCGGCGCATGACCCCGCGCGCAAGGCAGGCGACCTCGTTCAGGTGATCGACCTCGTCGAATTCGCCGGCGGGTACTAGTCCGGCCGTCGCACTGTTTGATGCTGCACAAAGGCTTCCTCCCCAGCCGGCGTGGGATAAGTTGACAATTCAGAGGAACTAAACTAGAACATGTGCCGGGTTTCAGGATTTGTTCCGAAATCTGGTAGGCGTTTCGGGGAGAAGACGGTGTTAACCCGCAAGCAAAACGAACTGCTGATGTTCATCAACAAGCGCCTGAACGATGGCGGCGTATCGCCGTCATTTGACGAAATGAAAGAGGCGCTGCGGCTGAAGTCGAAGTCCGGCATTCACCGCCTGATCACCGGTCTGGAGGAGCGCGGCTTCCTGCGCCGCCTGCCCCATCGTGCGCGTGCCCTGCAGGTTCTCAAGCTGCCCGAGGCGGCGGCATTGCCGGCGCCTAACGTGACCCCTCTGCTCGATTCGCGGCGGGGCATGGGCATGGCGGAAAGCCGTGAAGGCTTCGTGCCGCAGATCGTACGGGGCGATCGAGTGCCGCTCGCCGGCGCCATCCAGGCTGCCAATGAAGCCCAGGCGCTCAGCCTGCCGCTCTATGGACGTATCGCCGCCGGCACGCCGATCGAGGCATTGCGCGACAATTCCACTACCGTCGACGTACCGGTGTCGTTGCTCGGCTCCGGCGCGCACTACTGCCTTGAGGTCCAGGGCGACTCGATGGTCGATGCGGGCATCCAGAACGGCGACATTGCCATCATCAAGAGCGCCGACACCGCCGAGACGGGCGAGATCGTCGTGGCGTTGATCGACGACGCCGAGGCGACGCTGAAACGCCTGCGCAAGAAGGGCGCCTCGATCGCGCTCGAGCCCGCCAATCCGGCTTATGAGACGCGGATCTTCGGACCTGACCGGGTCAAGATTCAAGGCCGGCTCGCAGGACTCTACCGCCGCTACAATTAGCGCCAGGTTGAATGCCTTCCGGACACGTGTTCAAACGTGTCCATGAAGTACACACGACGTGCAGCCGTCCTCGGCGCAACGGCAACGATTGCCGCGCCGACGGTCGTTCGCGGCGATACCTGGCCCAGTCATCCGATTCGCTGCATCGTCGCTCTGCCGCCCGGCGGCGGCACCGATTCGACCGGCCGCATTGCGATGCAGCACCTGTCGGAATCGCTGGGTGTTGCCGTGATCGTCGAGAACAAACCCGGCGCTGGAGGCACGATCGGCAGCGACCTTGTCGCCAAGGCGTCGCCCGATGGCTACACGCTGGGCATTGCCACCTCCTCCAGCCATGCAGCCGCGCCGGTGTTCCGCAAGGACCTGCCCTACGATCCGGTGACGTCGTTCACCGCGATCACCATGATCGGCACCACTTCTTACATCCTGATCGGCGGTCCATCGGCTGGCGCCAAGGATCTGCCAACGCTGATCGCCAAGATCAAGGCGGAGCCCGGCAAGGTGGCCTGCGCCTCACTCGGCCCTTCGACCCTGGGTTACCTGCTGACGAAGCAACTCGAGTTGATTGCCGGTATCAAGATGCTCGACGCGCCGTACAAGGGCGCAGCCTCGGTCTACCCCGACCTGATGAACGGCACTGTCGCGGTCATGCTCGACAATCCCTCCGGCTCGGCCGGGCTGGTGCGCGAGGGCCGGCTGACCGGCTTCGCAGCGACGAGACCCTCCGCGGCCGTGCCGAACGTGCCGACCTTCGACAGCCTTGGCATCAAGAACTTCACGGACGTGTTCTGGTACGGTGTGGTCGCGCCCGCCGGCCTGCCACCCGAGATCGCCGAGCGCATCCAGCAGATACTGGCCAAGGCCCTGCGTGACGATCCCGGCCGCGGCAAACTCCGAGCGATCGACGTCGAACCGGTGGTCTCGACGCCGAAGGAATTCAGCGCGACGATGGCGAAGGACACCCGCCAGTGGCGCGAGTTGGCCGATCGCCTCGGCATCAAGCCCGAATAGGAGCCCTATCATGATGGATGGCAGCGCCCCACCTTATTGCGTCAACGAACTGACGCCCGATCCAGCCGTCACCTTCGACCCCAAGGTGGTGAAGGATTACGTCACTTATGCCCATCGCATCGCCAACCGCGGATTGGTCAACTCGAGCGTCGGCGGCATGGTGATCCGCGTGCCCCATCCGAACCATCCGGACGGCGTCTGCTATGCCAAGCCGCAAGGCATAAGCCTCGAGGAGGTCGAGGAAGGTGATCTGGTCATCACTGACATCCCCTTCGGCCGCATTCTCGCCGGCGAGCGCGCAACCACTGTCGGCCATCAGATGAACCGCGAGATCCTGCGGCTGCGGCCGGACATCAACTCCGTGATCCATCTGCATCACGACGAGATGATCGCCTTCATGGCGGCAGGCTACGACAAGATCCGCTCATTCAGCCTGACTTACGGCTACCTGATGCAGAAGCCGGCCTACTACCTGCCGGCCAGCGTCAATGTCGAGGAGGACGTAGGGCCGATCAAGACCTTCATCCAGGGTACCAACTGCATCATCATGAAGCGGCATGGCTTCACAGTGCTTGGTCGCACCGCGTCGGAGGCCTACCACCGCACCTGCGTGCTGGTGAGCGAAATCAAGCGCAACATCATTGTCGAGATGCTTTGCGCGGCCAACGGCAAGTCACCCGAGGACGTTACCGACGAGGAAATGGCCTACATGGCCAGCCACGGCGATTCGGTGATGTACCCGCAGCTCATCAAGAAGAAGGCCTGATCATTCACGCGCCAGGGGCCTTCACCGCAGCCTGGCGTGTCGAGCTGTTCGGCACCCACGGCCTGTCGCCGCGCGCTGCGTTGGCCGTCACCCGACGCACACCCTGCTCGTCGAGCCACAGCGCCTGAGCGCCCTCGCGCCAGCAGTTGCGCCGATCGATCACCAGGCGCGGACCGCGACAGCGGCCCTGGGCGTCGACCGTTGATAGCACGATGTCGGCGCTGGCACAGGCTTCGGCGAGCCGCTGCTCGTCGCTCACCATGGCGACCCGCCACGGTCCCTTGCGCCAGCGGCAGAGACCGGTGCGGCAGCCAAGCCCGCTCGCCTCCTCTTCCGCGCTCGCCGTCCATTTCTTGGCCCCCTCCTGGCCGCTGCGACGCGCCCAGCTATCGCTGACGAAACGGTCGATGCGCGTGGAGGCGACGTGCACCACGCCCCGCTGGTCGCGCAGGCCGAGCACGCGGCCATCCTCGCTCATCAGCAGATCGGGCGGCGGTCCAGGTCCCAGCAGTAGTGCAATGCCCACGATTGGTACACCTGCCAGTCGCCAGCGGCGGCGCCACAGGCAGCACCAAAGACCGCCCAGCGTCATCAACCACAAGCTGGCGCCCGGCAGCGACGGCACGAGCGCTGCGGCCTGCGGCCAGGCGGCGACATGGAAGGCGATGGCATCCAGTCCTGCGACACCCCAGCCCATCGGCACGAGGGCCAGTTGTTCGAGACCGAACGGCATCAGCAGCATAGCAAGCAGGCCCCACGGCATGATCCAGAAGCCGGTCAGCGGCACGCCGAGCAGGTTGGCCACCACACCGAGGAACGAGATGCGATTGAAGTGGTAGGCGGCGAAGGCACCGGTCGCCACCGAGGCGATCATGGTGGTGGCGAGGCTCGCTCCCAGCCCTGCTATCAGTCGCCACAGCCAGCGATGGCGAGAGAGTTCGGCTCGATCATGCAGCCGGCGACGCCAGCCGGCTGCGGCTTCCCACCCCGCGATCAACGCGATTACGGCGGCGAACGACATTTGGAATGAAGCGCCGGTCAGCGATTTAGGGGCTGCGATCAGAACGATAATCGCTGACCACGCCACCAGCCTGAGCGAGAGCGCCGTTCGGTCAAGCAGCACCGCCAGCAGGGCAAATGCCGCCATGGCGCAGGCGCGCTGCGCCGGCACAGGGGCGCCGGAAAGAGCGGTGTAGAAAAGCGCCACCAGTAGCGCGACCACGGCGGCGATCTTCTTGGCGTCGATGCGGAGCGCCACCGTCGGCACCAGCGCCATGCCATAGCGCAGCAGCCCCATCACCAGTGCGACCACGAATACGATATGCAGGCCCGAGATCGAGAGGATGTGCGCCAAGCCAGAATCGCGCATCGCCTGATTGATGTCCTTGTTGACGGCAGTCTGCTCGCCGGTCAGCAGCGCCGCCGCCACGCCGCCCTCCGGTCCGGGCAGTGCCTTCAGGATGCGGGCCGTGATGTCTGCGCGCAGGCCATCAATGAAGCGCACGATGCCATCGGGCCGGCCATGATCGATCACCGCCGCCGGTGCCAGTGCATAGCCCACGGCTCCCAGCTGCTGATACCAGGCGACCCGTTGGAAATCGAAGGCGCCCGGCGCGGCCGGCCCCGACGGTGGCGACAGGTTGGCCAGCACCAGGATGCGATCACCGACATGCAGAGGCGGCGCTCCCCTGCTCAGCGAGACTTGCAGTCGCGCCGGCGTCATCTCCGGCACCGGCGCACCGTTGCCCTTCAAGCGCACCGCCTCGAGCACGACGCGCATGTTCTCGGGCAGGCGCTGGATGTCGGCGACCCGGCCTTCGACGTTGATGCTGAAGAGCGGCCGGCTGAGCGTCGGCGCGGCAAGGCTCGCGGTGCGCCAGGTGGCGAGGCCGAGGCCGGCTGCCGCGGCTGCGAGACCGATGCAGAGCGCGCGGGCATGGCTGCCGCTCGGCGCCATGAACACGGCCGCCGAGGCCGCCGCTGCCAGGGCCGGGCCCAACCAGATCGCGGGCTCGCTCGGCAATTCGAAGTAGACGGCAATGCCCAGCCCGATCGCGACGGGCAGCCACAGCATCCAGCGCCCGCGCTCAGCCTCCAATTGCTGCAGGATCCAGTCCCGTGCCGCCGCCACCGCTCCCCCACGTTTGACAGGTCAGCGACGCTCCCCTACCTACGGCGCGCTTTTTGGTCCGAAATGCGGCAAAACCCGCGCTTGTTCACATGACAGTCGTCACTCGCTTCGCCCCCTCGCCAACCGGCTTCCTGCATATTGGCGGCGCGCGCACCGCGCTCTTCAATTGGCTGTTCGCCCGCCATCACGGGGGCAAATACCTGCTGCGCATCGAAGATACCGACCGCGCTCGCTCGACCGAGCCTGCCATAGAGGCGATCCTCGATGGCCTGTCATGGCTCGGCCTGCCGTGGGATGGCGAGGTCACCTACCAGTTCGCGCGCGCCGCCCGGCACGCCGAAGTCGCGCGCCAGATGCTGACCGAAGGCAAGGCTTATCACTGCTACGCCTCGCCCCAGGAACTCCAGGAGATGCGCGAGGCCCAGAAGAAGGCTGGCGTACCGATGCGCTACGACGGTCGCTGGCGCGACCGCGATCCCAAAGACGCGCCGCCGGGCGTGGCGCCGGTGATCCGGCTCAAGGCGCCGCAGAGCGGCAAGACGGTGATCCAGGACGCCGTGCAAGGCGAGGTCACGGTCGAGAACGCCCAACTCGACGACATGATCCTGCTGCGGGCCGACGGTACGCCGACCTACATGCTCGCGGTCGTGGTCGACGACCAGGACATGGGCGTCACCCACGTGATCCGCGGCGACGATCACCTGAACAACGCCTTTCGCCAGCTGCAGATCATCAAGGCCATGGGCTGGCCCGAGCCGGTCTATGCTCATATCCCGCTGATCCACGGAGCCGACGGCGCCAAACTCAGCAAGCGCCATGGCGCGCTCGGCGTCGATGCCTACCGCGACATGGGCTTCCTGCCGGCGGCCTTGCGCAATTATCTGCTGCGGCTGGGCTGGGGCCATGGCGACGACGAGATCATCTCGACCGAGCAGGCGATCGAATGGTTCGACCTACCGGCCGTCGGGCGCGCCGCCTCACGCTTCGACCTGGTGAAACTCACCAACCTCAACTCGCACTATTTGCGCGAGGCGCCTGACGCCGAGCTGCTGCCGCTGGTGCTGCCCCGGGTGGCGGCCAAGGTGGGCGGCACGATCGATCCCGTGGGTCTGCGGCGCATCGAGCGCGGCATGGAGGGCGTCAAGCAACGCTCGCGTACACTGGTCGAACTCGCCGACAATCTGGTCTTCTATGCCAAGGACGGCGCACCCGCGATCGCCGACGACAAGGCCCGCGCGCTCCTGACGCCCGACGCACGATCCCTGCTCGGCAAGCTCGCCAAGGCGCTCGAGGGCGAGAACGACTGGGACGAGAAGCAGACTGAGGACGCCATCCGCCGCTTCGCCGAGGCAGAGGGCATCAAGCTTGGCCAAGTCGCCCAGCCGCTGCGCGTGGCGCTCAGCGGTTCGACCGTGTCGCCCGGGATCTTCGAGGTGCTGGCGGTGCTAGGCGCCGCAGAAACCAAACGGAGATTGCTGGCGGCGTCCGCCTAGCCCGGTGCTGGCAAGCCCTCGACGGCGATCAGGCGGAACTTGGCGCCGCTCTGCCGCACCTTGGCGGCTTCCCGGTTCTCCGGTGACTCATACCAACGCGTCACCGCGCCCATGTTGGGGAACTGCAGGATCGCCATACAGCAGGGCACGGTGCCGTCGCCTTCGAGCAGCCTGTTGCTCTGGCTACGCGCTAGGTAGCGCGCGCCATACTTGGGGAGAATCTCGCGCGCCAGCTTGGCGTATTCCTGCTGGATCGACTCAGGTCCGGTAGTCGCGACCCGCTCGACGACGACGAACGCGGGATGGTCGTCCTGCTGCGCAGTCGACGGCATCGACATGATCGACCCGACCATGCCAGTGCCGCAGACCAGAACGATCCCTGCACGCAAAGGTGAACGGTACCAACGCCACATGGCTCGCTACTCCTTATAGGCCCCGCCCTTTCCAATATGGGCGGCTGGCGGATAGAACCAGAGGCCGCGCCGCGTGACGGTCAGGCAATGTCAGCGCGCGTCTGGATCTGGTTGCTGTCGCTCTCCATCCTGTGGGGCGGATCGTTCTTTTTCGCCAAGGTCGCGGTCGGAGAACTGAGACCTCTCACCGTCGTGTTCGGCCGTGTCGGCTTGGCGGCCATTGCCCTCAACATAGTATTGGCGGCGACGGGACACGGCCTGTTCCGACGTGGCGCGCCATGGCCGATCTTCATTTCCATGGGGTTGCTGAACAATCTTATCCCGTTCAGCCTGTTGTTCTGGGCTCAGACCCATATCGCCTCCGGCGTGGCGTCGATCCTTAACGCCACCACGCCGTTGTTCACGCTCGTGGTCGCCCATTTCCTGACGGTCGATGAAAAAATGAACGCGACGAAAGTGGCAGCGCTCCTGCTTGGTCTTACAGGCGTTACCGTACTCGTCGGGCCAAGCGCGATTGGCCATCTCGATGTCGGCTTTTTGGGTCAGTTCGCCTGCCTCGGTGCAGCCCTCTCCTATGCCGTGGCCGGCGTCTATGGGCGGCGGTTCAAGCGAATGGGCATTGCGCCGATGGAGGCCGCTGCGGGACAGGTCACCGCGAGTGCCATATTGATTCTTCCGATCATGCTGGCGATCGACCGGCCTTGGACTCTCCCGGCCCCGCCGTCCTCGGTGGTTTGGGCGGCCTTGGCAGGGCTCGCTTTGCTTTCAACGGCGCTTGCCTACGTTCTGTATTTCCGCATTCTCGCCGAGGCCGGTGCAACCAATCTGCTGCTCGTGACCTTCCTGATACCTGTCACCGCCATCTTGCTCGGGGCAGCTTTCCTTGGTGAGCGGCTGGAACTGCGCCACGTCGCGGGAATGGCCATGATTGGTGCCGGACTCGCACTGATCGATAGCCGAATCGTCGCGGTTCTACGCCCCGCGAAATAGCGGCCGGGCTGCACAATTGCGCCCTCTAGATGGGCTTGTTAGGGTGGCTCCGAACCCGCCAATTCGAGCTGAAAGACCCCATCCATGGCCAAATCGACCGCCACACTGACCGACAACGAAACCGGCAAAACCTACGATTTCCCGATCATCCATGGCACGGTTGGCCCGCGCCTGGTCGATATTCGCAAGCTCTACGGTGAATTGGGGATGTTCACCTATGACCCGGGCTTCACCTCGACCGGCTCTTGCGGCTCCAAGATTACCTATATCGATGGCGACGAAGGCATCCTGCTCTATCGTGGCTACAACATCGCCGAGCTGGCCGAGCAGAGCGACTTCATGGAGTGCTGCTATCTCCTGATGAATAGCGAGCTGCCGACCAAAGTGCAGAAGGAAAAGTTCGTCAAGGACATCACGAACCACACGATGGTTCATGAGCAGATCAGCACCTTCTATCGCGGCTTCCGGCGGGACGCCCATCCGATGGCGGTGTGCTGCGGCGTGGTCGGCGCGCTGTCGGCCTTCTATCACGACTCGCTCGACATCCACGATCCCCGCCAGCGCATGATTGCCTCCTACCGGCTGATCGCCAAGATGCCGACGATCGCGGCCATGGCCTACAAGTACTCGGTCGGCCAGCCGTTCGTCTATCCGCGCAACGACCTCTCCTACTCCGCCAACTTCCTGCGCATGATGTTCTCGGTCCCGGCCGAGGAGTACGAGGTCAATCCCGTGCTCGAGAAGGCGGTCGATCGCATCCTGATGCTGCATGCCGATCACGAGCAGAACGCCTCGACCTCGACCGTCCGTCTAGCCGGCTCCTCCGGCGCCAATCCGTTCGCCTGCATCGCGGCCGGCATCGCCTCGCTATGGGGCCCGAGCCACGGCGGCGCCAACGAGGCCGTCATCAACATGCTGAACGAGATCGGTGGCAAGCAGAACATCCCGGGTTTCCTGAGCCGCGTGAAGGATAAGCAGGACCACACCCGGCTGATGGGCTTCGGCCACCGCGTCTACAAGAACTACGATCCGCGCGCCAAGGTGATGCGCCAGGCCTGCCACGAGGTGCTGACCTCGCTCGGCATCAGCCACGATCCGCTGCTCGAGCTCGCCATGGAGATGGAGCAGATTGCGCTCAAGGACGACTATTTCGTCTCCAAGAAACTCTACCCGAACGTCGACTTCTATTCGGGCATCATCTTCCGCGCGATTGGCATCCCGACCTCGATGTTCACCGTGCTGTTCGCGGTGGCGCGTACCGTGGGCTGGATTTCGCAGTGGAACGAGATGATCGAGGATCCCGACCAGAAGATCGGCCGCCCGCGCCAGCTCTACAACGGCCAGACCGAGCGGCCCTACAAGCCGCTGCATCTGAGGGGTTAGCCATGGCCAGGTCATCGCACGGATCGCGCCGAGCGACGACCTGGGCGGTCGAACGCAAGCCCCGGCCAATGCCGCGGGTGGTGCGGCTCGGTCGACCGGCCAATGACAATTCCCGGCGGACCAGCTTGGCGACGCGCCTGTTCGTCGTCGCGTTGGCGACGGCGCTCACGATGCTGGTTCTGCTGAACTGGGGACTGATCTAGCCTACTTGCGTTCGACGCGAGAAGTAGGCTGCGCCTACTTCCGCTCAATCAGCTCGATTTTGTAGCCGTCCGGATCCTCGACGAAGGCGATAACCGTCGTGCCGAACTTCACCGGCCCTGGTGCCCGGGTGATCTTGCCGCCAGCCTTAGCGACCTGATCGCAGACACCTTTGACGTTGGGAACCCCGACCGCCAGATGGCCGAAGCCAGTGCCGATCTCGTACGGCTTGGTCTGGTCCCAGTTGTGGGTGAGCTCGACCACCGCCTGTGAGGATTCGTCATCGTAGCCGACGAATGCCAGCGTGTACTTGCCTTCGGGCACTTCGCGCTTGCGCAGGACCTTCATGCCCATCGCGCCAGTATAGAAGGCGAGTGACTTGTCGAGATCCATGACGCGGATCATCGTGTGAAGCATACGATAGTTAGCGGCACCATCAGCCATCGATATTCTCCCTCTCCTGCTGCCTACTCTGCAGGCCTGTCGCGAATCATGGCGGCGAAAGTCGCTTCAGCGGCGACCTTGCCGTCGACCATCGCCTTGCCCGAAAACTTCCAGACGCTGGCCCTGCTTTGCACCTTCTCGACATGGAGCTCGAGGCGGTCGCCAGGAAAAACCGGCCGCCGGAACCGCACGCCGTCGATCGACATGAAGTAGACCAGCTTACCCTCCGACTCCTGCCCATAGGTCGCGACCACCAGCACGGCCGCGGTCTGCGCCATCGCCTCGACGATCAGCACCCCCGGCATCACCGGCTCGGACGGGAAGTGGCCCTGGAAGAACGGCTCGTTTATGCTGACATTCTTGATGCCGACGGCGCTATGGTCCAGGCGCATCTCGATCACCTTGTCGACCATCAGCATGGGGTATCGGTGCGGGATCATCTGCAGGATCCGCTTGATATCCACCGCCTTGGCGGTGATGCCGCCCACGCTGGTCTTATCGGTCTGCATGTTCATGTCAGCGCCATCTCCACTCAGAAGCGCGTACCGAAGCTGAAACGGAAGTTCTGCGTCCTGTCGAAAGGCTGCTGAGCCACCGGTATCGCGTAGTCTACACGGATAGGGCCAAAGGGGGATATCCATTGCACGCCAAAACCGGCGCCCACCCGCATTGCGTTGCTGTCGAGGATGCTGAACAGCGACGTATTATCCATGGTGCCCCAGAGCGAGCCGATGTCGACGAAAGCCTTGCCGAGAAGGCCGATCTCCTTGGGTATGCCCCACAGCGGGAAGCTGAGCTCGGTCGTGCCCGTATAGTAGTAGAGGCCGCCAAGGGCGTCGGTGGTGTTGGCGTCACGCGGGCCGATACCGCCCACCGCGAAGCCGCGCAGCGTATCGCCGCCGATGAAGAACAGATTGTTCAGACGCGGGATACTGTTGTTGTAAGGGAGGATCACGCCGAGCCCGCCGCCGATCGACGCAACCACGTCCTCGAACAGCTGCTGGTATATCACCGCGTCGACCGTCGTTCGAATGTAGTAGTTGTCGCCGCCGAGACCGCCCCAGGACACGGTACTGCGCAAGAGATGGCCTTTGGTCGGATTGAGTCGCTGGTCGCGGGTATCCCAGGCAATGCTCTCGGCTATCTCGGATGTCACCGAGTAGCCCGCCTGGGATTGCACGATGGGCGAGGCATAGAATGGCACGTTGTAGATGTTGGTCTGGCGTAGCGTATAGCGCAGCGTTTGCCGTGTGTGCTCGGTATAGGCCCAGGCGGTACGCAGCGCGAAGCCGATGCTGCTGTCGCTATAGGAGGCGATGGCCTGGCGATCGTTCGACGTTCTGAAGATATCGAAACCGGCCGCGACGGCGCGGTCCATGAAATATGGTTCGGTGAAACTCAAGTCGATCAACGTGCTCAAGGTACCGAGCGAAAGGCCGAGCCTCAGATCTTGGCCTTTGCCGAGCAGATTGCGCTCGCGGATCGAGATGTCGCCCAAGATACCCGACGTCGTCGAGTATCCGGCGCCGAACGAAATTTCACCCGTGCTCTGCTCGACCACCTGCACTTCCAGGTTGGTCTTGTCGGGCGACGAACCTGGGGCGGCGGAAATGTCGACCTTCTCGAAGAAGCCGAGGTTCTTCAGGCGATCCTGGCTGCGCCGCACCTTCGCGGTCGAGAAGGCATCACCCTCGGCCAGCCGGAATTCCCGGCGGATCACCTTGTCGAGGGTGCGCGTGTTGCCCGAGATGTTGATACGCTCGACATAGACGCGTGGTCCTTCCTGAACGTCGAAGGTCACGTCGACCGTCTGGTTGTCCTTGTTGCGCCTGATATTGGGTCGGACGTCGACGAAGGCATAGCCCAACGAGCCGACCGCGTCGGCCATCGCGGTCACAGTCTTCTCGACCTGGTCGGCATTGTACCAATCGCCCTCGTCCATCGTCAGATAGCTCTTGAGCGTGTCGACATCGAGCCCCTGGAAGCGCGACGTCACCTCGATCTTGCCGAACTTGTAGCGCTCACCCTCGCTGATCGTGAAGGTGATGAAAAAGCCGTCACGGTTGGGTGACAGCTCGGCCACGGCTGAGATCACGCGGAAGTCGGCATAGCCCTCAGACAGATAAAATTTGCGCAGCAGTTCGCGGTCAAGATTGAGCCTGTCGGGATCGAAGCGGTCGTCGGACGACAGGAAGCGCCACCAAGCACTCTCGGTGGTTCGGATCTTGCCGCGCAGTGTGCCGTCGCCGAAATGCTCGTTGCCGACGAAGCTGATGCGCTTGATGCCGGTGACATCGCCTTCGTCGATCTCGAACACCAGGTCGACGCGGCCTTGCTCGAGCCGGATGATCTTGGGCTCGACCACGGCATTGTACCGCCCGCTGCGCCGGTAGATGGTAAGGATGCGCTCGACGTCGGATTGCACCCGGGCGCGCGTGAAGACCTGCCGCGGTTTGGACTGCACTTCGTCGCGCAGCTTGTCGTCCTCGATCTTCTTGTTGCCCTCAAAAGCCACGCGATTGAGGATCGGGTTCTCCGTGACCTTCACCACCAGGGTCGAGCCCTGCATGTCGATTACCACATCGGAGAACAGACCGGTCGCGAACAGCGCCTTCAGCGAGCGGTCGGCGGCCGCGGCATCGTAGGGCTGGCCTTCCTTGAGCTGGAGGTACGAACGGATCGTTTCCGGCTCGGCGCGCACATTGCCCTGGATCTGCACCGCGGTGATGGCGCCGCCGGACGGAGCGACGCGGCCCTGCGGGAGCGCGGGAGCGCGTTGCTGCGCATACGCCGGCGCACCGAGCGCAAGAATGGCGGCAACGGCCAAGACGGCCCAACGACAGATCAAACTCACCCCTTCACCTTCACGACCGGCCGGCGCCTACAGGCAGGAACGTGAGCTTCATAGACCCGATTGTGGGTGTTCAACACCCTTTTTGTCCCCCGATCCACACCCCGCGCCATCTCGTCAATTCAGCGCAGCAGCAGCTTCCCGAGCTGACTAATATCGTTAAAGGTCGCGACGAGGGCCATGCCGACCACCAAGGCGAAGCCGACCTTGAGACTGAGCTCCTGGGCCTTCAGGCCGAGCGGCCGACCGCGAACGGCCTCGTAGAGATACATCGCGAGATGGCCGCCATCGAGCATCGGCACCGGCAGAAGGTTGAACACGCCCAACACCACCGAGAGCGCGATCACGAGATTGAGGATTCCAATCCAACCGACATACGACGCCTCACCCGCCGCCTTGGCGATGCGAATCGGTCCACCAAGCTCATCGACAGGCCGCGTCCCCGTGACGATCTGGACCAGCGATGTATAGAACATCGTCGTCATGCCCCAGATCTGGCGAACGCCCGCGAGCACCGCGCCGCCGACGTCGTGACTGCGGAACTCCGTCACGCCGGCCGGCCGGATGCGTAGCCGACCCACCATCTTTTCCTTGCCGGTGCAGTCCGTGACCTGGTCCGCCTCCGGCGTCACCGTGGTCGTGTAGTCCCGGCCGTCTCGATTGTACTCAACGGTCACCGGATGGCCGGCGCTGTTGCCGATCAGCTCGGGAATGCGGGTGAAATGCTCGACCGGCTTGCCGTCGATCTTCTCCAGCCGATCGCCGACCTTCAGGCCGGCGGCTTCGGCTGGACTGTTTGGGGTGAACCCGCCGACCACGGGACGGATGAGCTGGTCGAGGCCGAGCTCGCCGAAGCGCATCTTGTTGTTGTACTTGTCGGTCCGCTCGCAGAATTGCGGGATGATCTCGCCGCGCAACGTGGCATCGTCACGGCGATACTCCACAGCCATCGGGCGCGCCAGGTAGAGGAACTGCGTGTCCTGGATGTCTTCGTAGCGATCGACGCTTTTGCCGTTCAAGCGCACGATCTGATCGCCCGTGCGCAGCCCCGCCTGCGCGGCCGGACCCTCGGCCTGAACCGCGACAATGGCCGGCGAATACGGCTCGCCCGCCACATAGAACACGGCCGTAAGCAGCAACAGGGCGAACAGCAGGTTCGCCAACGGGCCGCCCAGTACGACGGCCGCGCGTGCATAAAGCGGCTGGGTGAAAAAGGCGCGGCGCTGCTGTTCGGCCGACAATGGCTGCTCGGAGGGCGTGGCGCTGCTGGCGTCGTTGTCGCCCAGGAACTTCACGTAACCGCCCAATGGGATCGCCGCGACCTTCCAGCGCGTGCCTTGGCGATCGGTCCAGCCGAACAGCTCAGGCCCGAAGCCGATGGAGAAAACCTCGGCATGGATGCCGAAACGCCGCCCCACCCAGTAGTGGCCAAACTCGTGCACGAACACGAGCAGCGTCAGCACCAAAACAAAGTACGGAAGGTATGTCGTGAATAGGCTGACGATGAAGTGCATGGCTCAATTAATCACAAATCTCGTTCTTCTTCAATTAGTTAGCGCATGGCTCTTAACAGCCTCTTCAGCCCGGGAACGGGCCTCGCGCTCGGCGGCATGAACCTGCTCCAGCGACGTCACAGGTCCCGGCAACGCACCGACCGCGGCCAGCACATCCTCGACGATGCGAGCGATGTCGAGGAAACCGATGCGGCGTGCCAGAAAGGCCGCGACGGCGACCTCGTTGGCCGCATTCAGCACGGTCGGTGCAAATCCACCCAGCACCAGCGCTTCTCGCGCTAAGCGTAGGGACGGAAAACGGCCAGAATCGGGCTGCTCGAAGGTGAGCGGGGAAAGATTCGCGAAATCCAGCCGCTCCGCCGGACCGTCGATGCGCGATGGCCAGCCAAGCGCGTGACTGATCGGCACCCGCATGTCAGGCGTGCCGAGCTGGGCCAACACCGAGCCATCGCGGTAGGAGACCATCGAGTGGATCACCGACTGAGGATGCACCACGATCTCGATCTGCTCTGACGGCAAGCCAAACAGTAGATACGCCTCAATCAATTCGAGACCCTTGTTCATCATGGTGGCCGAATCGATCGAGATCTTCGCCCCCATGTCCCAGTTGGGATGGGCCAGAGCCTGCTCAGGCGTCGCCTCGGCCATGTCGGCCAGCGACCAGTTGCGGAATGGTCCGCCCGACGCGGTCAGGATCAGACGGTCGACGGCCGCGCGCTGGCTGGCGTCGAACACCTGGAAGATCGCGTTGTGCTCGGAATCGACCGGCAACACCACGCCTCCCGACTCCCGCACTGCGTCGGTCAGCAGCCGGCCGGCACAGACCAGTGCCTCCTTGTTGGCCAGCGCCACCATGGCGCCGCGTCGTGCCGCACATAACGTCGGCGCGAGGCCGGCAAAGCCCACGATCGCCGCCATCACCCATTCAGCCGGGCGCGATGCCGCCTCAGTCACAGCCTCCGGCCCGGCCGCCGCCTCGATCGATGTGCCGATCAAAGCGTCCTTCAACGCGCGATAGCGCTGCGGGTTGGCAACAACGGCCATTTTTGCCCTCAGACGCCGCGCCTGCTCGGCGAGCGCCTCGACGGAGTTGCCGGCCACCAGCGCCTCGACGCAATAGCTCTCGGGATCGCGCGCGATCAGATCGACCGTGCTCTGCCCTACCGACCCGGTCGAGCCCAGGATCGTCACATGGCGGGGCGTAGCATGCGAGGGCGCCGTCCAGGCCGTCATAGTCATAGCCATGGCCATTCTCCTCCGATCGCCAGCCGCATCGCGGCGACCACAACCAGGGCGGCGATCAGCCCGTCGATGCGATCGAGCAGACCACCGTGGCCTGGGATCAGCCGCCCACTGTCCTTGACGCCAGCGCCGCGCTTGGCCGCTGATTCGAAGAGGTCGCCTGCCTGGGCTACTACCGCGATGGCAATGCCCGTCAGGGCAAGTGTCGGCGTGTCACTGGCGTCGAAGGCCAGGCCACACGCCGCACTGGCGACCGCAGAAAAGCACATGCCGCCGACCAGACCCGACCAAGTCTTGCTCGGGCTGATGGCCGGCGCAAGCTTGGCGCCGCCGGCCAGGGATCCAATAAAATAAGCCCCGACATCGGTCGCCCAGACGCAGGCTACGATCCAGAGAATCGTCTCGCGGCCGAACGACGGCTGGTGGCGCAACCAGAGCAGCGCCAGCACCGCGGCGATCGAATAGGCGAAGGTCATGACACGCAGCACCGGCCGATCGCGCGTCAGGCGGACCCATTCGGCGACCATGATCGGGGCAGCGAGAGCCGCCAAGAGATCGATCCAGGGAAAGCCTAGCCAGATGGCCGCGAGCAACAGCGGGCCGAGGATCAGCGCGGACACGATCCTTAGCAGCAGACCGCGAAATCGCGCCGCGGGTGCCGCAGGCGCGCTAGCTGCCAACGCCGCCATAGCGACGTTCGCGGCGGCGGAACTCGGCGATGGCCTGCTCTAGATGCTCTTTGCCGAAGTCGGGCCAGAGCGTGTCGACGAACACCAGCTCCGCGTAGGCGCATTGCCACAGCAGGAAATTGCTGATGCGCTGCTCGCCGCTGGTCCGGACCAGCAGGTCGGGATCGGGCACGCCTGCCGTCAGGAGCTCGCGCTCGAAACAGGCCTCGTCGATGCGCTCGGCCGCCAGCTCGCCGGCAGCGACGCGCCGCGCCAGGCTGCGGGTGGCGCGCAGGATCTCGTCGCGTGAGCCGTAGTTGATGCAGATGTTGACGTCGATGCGGGTGTTGGCGCGCGTGCGGTTCTCGGCGTCGCCGATGTCGCGCACGATGTCCGGTGCCAGCCGTTCGCGATCGCCGATGACGCGCAGGCGGGCACCGTTGCGGCCAAGCTCCTCCAGTTCGTTGCGCAGGTAGTGGCGCAACAGGCCCATCAGGTCGCTGACTTCGTCGGCCGGTCGAGCCCAGTTCTCGGTCGAGAAGGCAAACAGCGTCAGCACCGGAATGCCGAGCTCGCCCGCGCCACGGATCACCCGACGCACCGCTTCGGCGCCGCGTCGATGACCAGCAACCCGCGGCAGCCCGCGCGCTTTGGCCCACCTGCCGTTGCCATCCATGATGATGGCGACGTGCTGGGGACCCGGCGAGGGGTCGGGATTGGCGGGCAGCGGGGCTGTCGACATCAGACCGTCTTGATTTCTTTTTCCTTGGTCGCCAATGCGTCGTCGACCTGCTTGACGTAGCGGTCGGTGAGCTTCTGCACCTCGTCGGACTTCTGGCGGTGCTCGTCCTGCGAGATCTTGTGGTCCTTCTCGGCCTTCTTCAGCGCCTCCATGCCGTCGCGCCGCACGTTGCGCACGGCGACGCGAGCCAGCTCGGCATATTTGTGGCCAAGCTTGGCGAGCTCGGCACGCCGCTCTGACGTGAGCTCGGGCAGAGGAATTCGAATCAGCTGGCCGTCGGGCTGCGGGTTGAGGCCAAGGCCCGCATCGCGGATCGCTTTGGCCGTTGGCGTCACCAGGCCTTTGTCCCAGACATTGACCGACAGCATCCGGGGCTCCGGCGCACTTACCGTGCCGACCTGATTGAGGGGCATGCGTTGGCCATAGGCCTCGACCATCACCGGATCGAGCAGGTTCACCGAGGCGCGGCCGGTTCGCAGCCCCTGGAATTCCTTCTTCAACGCGTCCATGGCGCCGCCCATGCGCTTCTCGAGTTCCTTGAGGTCTGTGCTCATATTCAGCCCTCGTCCTTGATGGTGGTGAAGGTGCCTTGCCCGCGCATCGTCTCGGCGAACGCGCCCTGCTTGTGGATGTCGAACACGATGATCGGGATGCGGTTCTCGCGCGCAAGCGAGATCGCCGAGGCGTCCATCACCTGCAGGTCCTGCGACAGCACGTCCATGTAGGACAGCGTGTCGTAGCGCTTGGCCTTCTTGTCCTTGCGCGGATCGGCGGAATAAACACCGTCCACTTGGGTGCCCTTCAGCATGCAGTCGACGCTCATCTCGGCAGCGCGCAGGGCGGCGGCAGTGTCGGTGGTGAAGAAAGGGTTGCCTGTGCCGGCAGCGAAGATCACCACCCGGCCCTTCTCCATATGGCGGGCGGCGCGGCGGCGGATATAGGGTTCACAGACGGTCGTCATGGGAATGGCCGACTGTACACGGGTCTGCACGCCATGGCGCTCAAGGGCACTCTGCATTGCCAGTGAATTGATCACCGTGGCGAGCATGCCCATGTAGTCGCCGCTGGCCCGGTCCATGCCGGAGGCTGCCGCCGAGACACCGCGGAAGATGTTGCCGCCGCCGATCACCAGGCAAACCTGCACGCCCATGTCGTGCACTTCCTTGACCTCCTGAGCCAACATGCCGACCATGGCGGGATCGAGCCCGTATTCGCGCTGCCCCATAAGTCCCTCGCCCGAGAGCTTCAGCAGGACGCGGCGATAACGTGGAGCCGGCGGCATTCAGTGTGCCTCAGATTCCTTCTTGGGCGGCGCGGGCACCCAACCCGCACGCCAACCCCGGTTTCATACTACTTCTTGAGCTGTGCAGCCACCTCGGCCGCAAAGTCTTCGGATCTCTTCTCGATACCCTCGCCCAGTTCAAAGCGCAGGAAGCCCGCGATACGGACCGGCGCGCCGACCTGCTTGGCGGCCTCGTCGACCACCTTGGCAACCTTGGTCTTGCCGTCGATGACGAAGGCCTGCTCGAGCAGCACGACCTCCTGGTGAAATTTGCGCAAGCCGCCCTCGACCATCTTCGCAATGATGTCGGCCGCCTTGCCGCTCTGCCCTGCCTTCTCGGCCAGCACGGCGCGCTCACGCTCGATCGCAGCCTGGTCGAGGTCGGCGACCGTAAGCGACTGCGGCCTGGCCGCGGCCACATGCATGGCGAGTTGCTTGGCAAGCGGCGAGAGCTTGGCCTTGTCGCCGGCGGATTCCAAGGCCACCAGCACGCCGATTTTGCCGAGATCAGGTGCCACCGAATTATGCGTGTAGGCTACGACCACGCCGTCGGACACCGACAGTGATGCAGCGCGGCGCAGCGACATGTTCTCGCCGATGGTGGCGATCATGTTGGTGAGCTCGCCCTGCACGTCGCGGCCCGAGCCCGGGAACGGCGTGGTGGCGATCTTGGCCATGTCGCCTCCGTTCTCGAGCGCGATCTTGGTCGCGGTACCGACGAACTTCTGGAACTGCTCGTTGCGGCCCACGAAGTCGGTCTCGGCGTTGACCTCGAGCACGGCGCCCCTGGTGCCGTTCGCCGACACGCCGACCAAGCCTTCGGCAGCGACGCGGCCGGCCTTCTTGGCGGCAGCCGACAGGCCCTTGGTGCGCAGCCAGTCGACGGCCTTCTCGAGGTCGCCTTGCACTTCGTTCAGCGCCTTCTTGCAATCCATCATGCCTGCGCCGGTCTTTTCGCGCAGTTCCTTGACGAGCGATGCGGTGATCTCAGCCATTCTCAGCTCCATTCGTGCACCAAGGGCCGGTCTCACGACCGGCCCCGCTATTCGTTCGCCAGAGGGGCCGGCTATTCGGCCGGCGGTGCCTCAGCACTTGGGGCTTCGCCTTCAGCCGCGACCGGAACCTCTTCCGCCGGCGGCTCGCTGAGCTCGCCGACATCGCCACCGGAAGCCGCGATCTCGGCGCGGATGCCGTCGAGCACGGCTCCCGACATCAAGTCGCAGTAGAGCGACACGGCGCGGATCGCGTCGTCATTTCCCGGGATCGGAAAATCGATGCCGTCGGGATCGGAGTTGCTGTCGAGCACCGCCACGATCGGAATGCCGCGCTTGCGCGCTTCCAGAACGGCGATCAATTCCTTGTTCGTGTCGATGATGAACAGCATGTCGGGCGTGCCGCCCATCTCCTTGATGCCGCCCAGAGAGCGCTCGAGCTTGTCGCGCTCGCGCGTGAGGTCGAGCTGTTCCTTCTTGGTGAGACCGACGACGTCGCCCTTCAGGCGCTCGTCGAGCTCGCGCAGGCGCTTGATCGAGGCAGAGATGGTCTGCCAGTTGGTGATCATGCCGCCCAGCCAACGGTGGTTGACGTAGTACTGGCCGCAGCGCTTGGCCGCATCGGCGACGCGCTCCGAGGCAGCCGCCTTGGTGCCGACGAACAGCACGCGGCCGCCATTGGACACGACCTGGCGCGCCTGCTGCAGCGCCTGCTCGAGCAAGGGCACGGTCTTGGTGAGATCGATGATATGGACCCCATTGCGCACCCCGAACAGGTACGGCTTCATCTTGGGGTTCCAACGCCGGGTGTGGTGGCCGAAATGGACACCCGCTTCCAGCAACTGACGCATCGTGAACTGCGGCATAGCCATGCCGTTATCTCCTTTTCCGGTTGAGCCTCCGCGGGCGTCGTCCCCGGATGGGGACACCGGAGCGAGCGGCGGGATATCTCCCCGTCGACCGCAAACCCGCGTGCGAAGTGGCGCGTTTCTAGGGGTTTGGCGCTTCAAATGCAAGTGTCAATGAAATCAAAGTCTTAACCTACTGTCCTGGCGGCCTTCTCGAGAATTTCTCACTGGTGTGAGAAGGCTTTGATGCCCATCGCACAAGGTTCTTAGGCGATTTTCTCATTTTCTTGCCTCACCCCCTCCCAACTGCCCGGCGATCTCCTCAGCGAGCTTGAGGAGGGAGAGGGGCGCGCTACCCTCAGCTTTGTTGTTGGCCGTGATCCAGACCCGACGCTTGGCCTTGAAGGCGGCGGCCGCCATCCGGGCCAGGGTCCGGCGAGTCTCGGGGTCCTCGTCGACCAGCTTGTCGAACGGCTCGTAGCGCTGCTTGGCGGCCTGGTAGAGGAAGCCGCGGTGCAGGTTCCAGCGCACCACTAGGTCGCCCGGCGTGTCGCCGTCCAGGGCCTGGAGGGCGGCTTCCTGGCGTTCGATCTCGGGCATCCGGTCATGCAGGCCGACGCAATAGCGCACGCTGGCGCTGGCCAGCATTTTCATCAAGCGCGGCGTCAGGAGCTCCGAATTGCGCAACTCGAGGGCATAGATCGGCCGATGCTTGCCGAGTTCCGGTGGCAACGCCGCAAGGAACGCCGCCAGCCGATCGACCAGGGTTGCCGCTTCCTCGACTAGGCTGCGCGGCAGGGGCGAGACCTGGAACACCAGCGGGCCCGCCTTCGCGCCCAGCCCCTCGATGCAGGGCACGACGAATTCACGAGCGGCAATCGCGGCATCGAGGAAGTGCGGATTGGGCACCTTCCCCCGCCCCTGCTCGTCGCGAATCACGGCATCACAGACCAGCGCCGGCGCCTTCACGACGAAGCTGAAATGATCCGGCACCTGGCTGGCGTAACGCGCGTACTCGATCGTCGTGATCGGCGCGTAGAAAGTACGGTCGAGACTGACGGTGCGCAGCAACGGGATTTGCGCGTAGGCCGCGAGGCCTTTCTTGCTGAGCGCCGTCTGTGGGTGCACGCCCTCATAGATCAGGCCGCGCCAACCCGGGAAGAACCAGGACGAAGTGCCGAGACGGATCTCCGGCGGCAACGCCTGCGCTTGCAGCAACGGCGAATTCCAGTCGGGCTGGACGTCGCCCGCCGTCGCTACACGCCGCTTCGGTTCAGCAGTCGTCTCGAACAGGCCAGGCTGGCGGCTCAAATCTCCTCCACCCGCGCGATGCCCGGCAGGCTGCCGATGGCGTCACGCAGGCCGCCTGCAATTGAATAGCTGCCCGGCAAGATGACCTCGGCCTGGGCCTCGTCGGGCATGGGCACGACCAGCGTCACGCGGCCCCGCCCGCGCTTGCCTTCGAGGCTCTTGCGCAGCGCATCGAGCGCGCCCGGGTCGGAGATCACGATGCGCAGCCCGGCCGCCGAATTCGCCACCGCATCCTCGAGCTTCTCGACGCTCTGGGCCGTGAGCTTCACCTGCTCGCCATCGAGCCGGCCGTCGGCGGTAACCAGCACCGCCTGAGTCGGTTCCAAGAGGTTGCGCTTGCTGCCTAGAAGCTCGCTGAACACGGTGAGCTCGAAGGCACCCGATTGGTCGGAGCACTGCACGAAAGCAAAACGGTTTCCCTTGGCCGAGGTGCGCTCCTGGCGATCGATGATCGTGCCGGCAAGCTTGATGCGGCCCGGCGCACCGCGCTGCAGCAGCACCGGCAGGTCGGCGGCGCGAGTGACGCCCAGCCGCTGCAGGCTGCGCTCGTAGGCCGCCAGCGGATGCGAGGAGAGATAGAAGCCGATCGCCGCGAACTCGTTCTGCAGGCGCTCCATCGGCGCCCAGTCCGGCACCTTGGGCAGCGGCGGCCGGCGCTGGGCAGTATCGTCGCCGAACAGGCTGTTCTGATTGCTAACGCGCAACTCCTGCGTGGCCTGCGAATGGCGGACCAGCGCCTCGATGGCGCCGAAGACCTGGGCGCGGTTCTTGTTCAGCGAATCGAAGGCCCCCGCCTTAACCAAACTCTCGACCAGGCGCTTGTTCAGCACCTTCTGGTCGAGACGTTCGGAGACGTCGAACAGATCCTCGAACGGGCCGTTCTCGGTCCGCTCGGCCGCCAGCCGAGCCATCGCCTCACGGCCGACGCCCTTGATGGCGGAAAGCGCATAGCGCACGGCCTTGCGCCCGTCTTCGGTCGTCTCGACGGCAAACTCCGCCATCGACTTATTCACGTCGGGTCCCAGCAATGGCACCTTCAACCGCTCGAGCTCGCGACGGAAATTGCCGAGCTTGTCGGTGTTGCCCATGTCGAGCGTCATCGACGCGGCGAAGAACTCGACCGGGTAGTTGGCCCTGAGATAGGCGGTTTGATAGGCGACCAGCGCATAGGGCGCGGAGTGGCACTTGTTGAAGCCGTAGCCCGCGAACTTGGCCACCTTGTCGAAGATCATGGAGGCGCGGGCATCCTCGACGTTGTTCTTGCGCGCGCCTTCAATGAAGGTGGCGCGCTGGGCATCCATCTCCGATTGGATCTTCTTGCCCATGGCGCGGCGCAGGAGGTCGGCGCCGCCCAGCGAATAGCCCGACAGGACCTGGGCGATCTGCATCACCTGCTCCTGGTAGACCATGATGCCGTAGGTCTCCTCGAGGATACCCTTTAGCGAGGGATGCAAGTAGTCCGGCTTCTCCTGGCCATTCTTGACGCTGATATACGTCGGGATATCGTCCATCGGTCCGGGGCGATAGAGCGCCACCAGCGCGATCAGGTCCTCAAAGCGGTTGGGCTTCAGCTTGCTCAGGATGTCGCGCATGCCGCTGCCTTCCATCTGGAAGACACCGTAGGCATCGCCGCGGGCCAGCATTCTAAAGGTCGTTTCATCGTCGAGCGGAATCTTGGCGATGTCGATCTTGTCGTGCCCGATCAGCCCGCAGGCTTTCTCGATCACGGTCAGGGTCTTGAGGCCGAGGAAGTCGAACTTCACCAACCCAGCCGTCTCGACCCACTTCATGTTGAACTGTGTGGCCGGCAGGGACTCCTTGCTGTCGGTATCGCGATAGAGAGGCACCAGCTCCTCGAGCGGTCGGTCGCCGATCACCACGCCGGCGGCATGGGTCGAGGCGTTGCGGTAGAGACCTTCGAGCTGCAGCGCGAGATCGATCAGCCGCTTGATCTCCTCGTCGTTCGAATATTGCTCCTTGAGCAGCTGCTCCGTCCCCAGCGCCTGCGCCAAGGTTACCGGCTTGGCGGGATTGTTCGGCACCAGTTTGCAGATGCGATCAACCTGGCCATAGGGCATGCCAAGCACGCGGCCGACGTCGCGCAACACGGCGCGAGCCTGCAGCTTGCCGAAGGTGATGATGGCAGCGACCCGGTCATGGCCATATTCGTCACGTACGTAGCGAATCACGCGGTCGCGCTTGTCCTGGCAGAAGTCGATGTCGAAGTCGGGCATCGACACGCGCTCGGGATTGAGGAAGCGCTCGAACAGCAAGCCCCAACGAAGCGGGTCGAGGTCGGTGATCTTGAGCGACCAGGCGACCAGCGAGCCCGCACCCGAGCCGCGCCCCGGTCCCACCGGGATGCCGTTGTCCTTGGCCCATTGGATGAAGTCGGCGACGATCAGGAAGTAGCCCGAGAAGCCCATCTTCTCGATCATGTTCAACTCGTAGACGAGCCGTGCCTCGTATTCGTCCAAAGCGATGTCGGGCGACAGGCGGCCCTGCTCCTTGAGGGCGGCGAGACCGCGATCTGCCATCTCCTTCAGCGCGTCCTTCTCGGCTCGTCCGCCGAGCTTGGTGTAGCGCGGCAGGATCGGCTTGCGCGGCGCCGGCATGTAAGCGCAGCGCTGGGCGATCGTCAGCGTGTTGTCGCAGGCTTCGGGCAAATCGGCGAACACCGCGCGCATCTCGGCCGCCGACTTGAAGTAGTGCTGGCGCGTCAGGCGGCGGCGGTTGGGGTCCTCGATATGCACACCCTGTTCGATGCAGAGCAGCACGTCGTGCGCCTCGTACATCGAGGCTTGGGGGAAATGAACGTCGTTGGTCCCGACCAGCGGCAAACCCTTGGAATAGGCGAGATCGAGCAATTGTCCTTCGATGCGCCGCTCGTCGTCCTGGTTGTGGCGCTGCAGTTCGATGTACAGGCGATCGTCGAACAGTCTCTGCAGCCGCTCGAGCAGATGGATCGCCGCCGGTGTCTGACCGGCTGACAGTAAGCGGCCGAGGCTGCTGCCCGCACTGCCAGTGAAGGCGAGCAGCCCGTCGGTATGGCCATCCAACATCTCGAGCGGCAAGGCGCACAGCGAGCCGGTCTTGAAGTCGAGATGGGCCCGGCTCACCAGCCGCATCAGGTTGCGATAGCCCGTCTCGCTCTGGACCAGCAGCGTCAACCAGTCGGCCGCGGCAAGCTTGCCGGCCGTGGCGATGCCGCCCTCCTCTTCTCGGCGGATGCCGAGGTCGCAGCCGACAATCGGCTGGATGCCGCCCTTGCTGGCATATTGGGAGAATTCCAGGGCGCCAAACAGATTGTTGCGGTCGGTGACGGCGACCGCTGGCATCGACTGCTCCTTGGCGAGCGCCACGATCTTCTCAATCTTGTTTGCGCCCTCGGTGAGCGAATAGGCGGAACGGACTTTGAGATGGACGAAATCGGCGATGGCCACGGGCCACTATCGCCTTCAATCCTGTGGAAAGTTAGGCGGTGAGCACACCATCTTTGAGGTGCACCGTGCGATCCATGCGTGCAGCGAGGTCCGGATTATGAGTGGCAATCAGCGCCGCCATGCCGGTCTCACGTACCAGGGCAAGCAACTGCCGGAATACGGTGTCTGCTGTCGCCGCGTCGAGATTGCCGGTCGGCTCGTCGGCCAGAAGCACCCTCGGCGCATTGGCCACCGCCCGAGCAACGGCGACGCGCTGCTGCTCTCCGCCCGACAGCCGCCCTGGCCGATGGTCGGCGCGATCCTTGAGCTGAACCATGGCGAGGAGATCGACCGCTCGCCGGCGCGCTTCGCTGCGTGACAGGCCGTTCAGCATCTGCGGCAGCATGACGTTTTCCAGCGCCGAGAATTCCGGCAGCAGGTGGTGATATTGGTACACGAAGCCCAGAAACTTCCGTCGCAATATCGTGCGTTGATGGTCACCCAGAGCCGCCGCGCCCTTGCCGTCGAGAACGACATCGCCCGCGTCCGGGCGTTCCAGCAGGCCGGCAATATGCAGCATGGTCGACTTGCCGCTGCCCGACTGCCCGACCAAGGCGACAATCTCGCCGGCTCGAAGATCGAGCGAGACACCTCGCAGCACCTCCAGCTGGCGGTCCCCCTGCATGAAGGTTCGCCCTATGCCACGCAAGGCGAGCGGGCTATTCATGCCGCAATCCCTCCACAGGTTCGACCCGCGCGCTACGCCACGCCGGATAGGCGGCCGCGCCCAGCGACAGCACGATGGCGATGACGATGACCGCCGCCACCTCGCCCACCTGCACACGAACCGGCGCGGCGGTGATGAATTCGATCTCGCTCCCGCCCGCGCCCTGCCCGCCCGCCCCCAACAGCGTCGCCAACAACCGTGCCACGGTCGGCATGTTGGCGCAGACCAGCAGGCCGAGCGCGGTGCCGATCGCCGTGCCGACGAGGCCGACGGCTGCTGCCGACAGGAAGAAGGCGCGCACGATAGTGCCGGGTGACGCTCCCATCGTTCGCAGGATGGCAATGCTGCCGCGCTTGACGCGGACCAGCATGGTGAAGCTCGCCACCACGTTCATGGCCGCCACCAGGACAATCAGGGTGAGAATGATGAACATCATCACCTTCTCGACTTCCAGCGCACCCACGAAGCGGGCGTTCAGTGTCTGCCAGTCCGCCACCTTGAGATCGCTGCGGCCAAGAGCCTTGCGGATCGCTTCAGCGACTTTTGGCGCATCGGCTGGATCGGCGGCGTCGAGATCGATCGAGCTGACCGTCTTGCGGTCGTATTCAAGATCCTCCTGCAGCATCTGCAACGGCATGAAGATCAGGGTATTGTCGAATTCGTAGCGTTTGGTGAGGAAACTCGCGAGCACCTCATAGTCAACATAGCGTGGCGCGATACTGCCGTTCTCGTTCAGCCGGTGAGTCACGATGGTGATCTTGTCACCCGCGCGAAGGTTCAGCGCCTGGCGCAATCGCTCGCCGATCACCACGCCCGGCCGCGTGTCGAAGGCGCCCAACTCGCCATGCACGACATTCTTGGTAATGATCTCGCGCGACGTCAGGTCTTCGAGACGAACGCCGCGCAACAAAGCGCCGCGTGTCACGCCATTGGCGCTGGCCAACGCCTGGCGCTCGAGCGTCAGGTGGACGGTCTTGACGCCGGGCACATTGCGCAGTGCGGCTAGAAGATCGGGCGTGGTTTGGAGCATGCCATCGCGTGCCGTGATGACGACATGGCCATTCATGCCGATCAGCCGGCCGATCAAGGAGGCGCGGAAGCCGCCCATCACCGAGAGCACGATAATCAACGTGGCCACCCCTAGAGCCACGCCTATCAGCGAGAAGATCGCGATGAACGACACGAAGCCTTCGCGCTGGCGGGTCGCGAGATAGCGCCAGGCGAGCCAGCGGTCGACGGCCCCATTCCCGTTGGCCCCTTGTCCATAAGAGGGCGCGCGGTCACTCACGGCGCAGGCCCTCCACCGGATCGAGCCGCGCGGCGCGGGCGGCCGGATAAAGCGAGGCAGCAAGTGCGAAGACCAACGCCATCACGCCGATCCCCACCACCTCCTGCCATTCGATGTGCGAGGGCATCTCGGCCAGGAGATAAAGCGTCTCGTCGAACAGCACGAGGCCGAATGTGTGCTGCAGCCATTGCCGGATCGCCTCGATATTGGCGGCGAAGGCCAGCCCCAGCGCCGCGCCGACAATCACGCCGATGCCGCCGATCGCCAGCCCGTCGAGCATGAAGAGCCGGAGAATCGCACCGCGCGTGGCGCCCATGGTGCGCAGGATGGCGATGTCGGCGGTCTTGGTGCGCACCAGCATCACCAGGCTCGACACGATATTGAAGGCGGCCACCAGCACGATCATGGTCAGCACCACGAACATCACGTTGGTCTGGCCTTGGATCGCCGCGAAGAAACCGAAATTCGTCTGATACCAGTCGAAGACCCAACCCTGCAGGCCGACCACCTGTGTCACAAGGCGGCGCGCCTCGGCGAGCGGCGTGCCTTCCTTCAGGAAGACCTCGATTGTCGAAACCTTGTCGCCAAGGTTGAGCAGGCGCTGCGCGTCGGCCATCGGCGCATAGACGAAATTGGCGTCGTAATCGTACATGCCGGCGCAGAAGATCGCGGTAACGCGGGCCGCCGCCGCACGCGGCATGACGCCGAGCGGCGTCACCATCGACACGGGCGAGACGAGCTGCAGGCGATCGCCCACCTTGAGACCCATCAGGTCGGCGAAGCGGCGGCCGACCACGATCGTGAAGTCATCGCCGAAGTCTTTTAGGCTGCCCCAGTCGGTCGGCTTGCTGTCGTCGGTCCGGCAGAGCGCTCGGTAGCGATCGCGCACTCCCGGCGGCCCCTCGATCGCTGCAGCGAGCGGCGTGCGGGCACGGAAATCCTCCGGCGTCATGCCGCGCAGCAGGACACCGCGCACGCGGTCGCCGGCAATGGCGATGACCTGGCCTTCGGCCGAGGGCGTCGCCGTCACAACGCCCGGCACAGCACGCAGCCGCGCCAGGAGGTCTGGGGTCGCGTCGAGGCCGTCGCGATTGCCCTGGACGCCGAGCTGGCCGCTGATCGCCGACATCTGGTGCAGCATCTCGATGCGAAAGCCGTTCATGACCGACATGACGACGATCAGCGTGCCGACGCCGAGCGCAATGCCGACCAGCGAGAAACCGGCGATTACCGAGATGAAGCCTTCCTCGCGGCGCGCCCGCAGATAGCGGAAGGCGATCAGGCGCTCGACGGAGGCGAAGGCCATTCTCAGGCGAAGCGAGCGAGGATCTGGTCGGCCGCGAGTTCCTCGCGCACGCCGGTCTTGCGGTTCTTGACCTCGAGCTTGCCCGCAGCGAGCCCTTTGGGACCGACGATCACCTGCCAGGGCGTGCCGATCAGGTCCATGTCAGCGAACTTCGCGCCGGGCCGCAGATCGCGATCGTCGTGCAGAACCGCCACGCCCTTGGCCTGCAGCGTGTCGTAGAGCTTGGTGCAGGCACCAGACACGGCGCCGTCGTCCGGCTTCAGGTTGACGAGCGCGACCTTGAACGGCGCGACCGACTCCGGCCACACGATGCCGTTGTCATCGTGGCTCGCCTCGATGATGGCGCCGACCAGCCGCGACACGCCGATGCCATAGGAACCCATCTCCACCGTCACCTGCTCGCCGCCGGGACCGGCCACAACCGCGTTCATCGGCTTGGAGTACTTGGTGCCGAAGTAGAAAATATGGCCAACTTCGATCCCTCGCGCGGCAAGCCGCTCGGCTTCCGGGATGTTCTCGAACGCCGCCTTGTCGTGCTTCTCGTCGGTCGCGGCATAGAGCGACGTCCATTCCTGGACGATCGGCTGCAGGTCGGCCGCATAGTCGATCTTGCGGCCGAGGATGTCCTTGTCGATCAGGCCCTTGTGGCAGAACACGGCGCTCTCGCCGGTGTCGGCCAGGATGATGAACTCATGGCTCAAGTCGCCGCCGATCGGCCCGGTGTCGGCGCGCATCGGGATAGCCTTCAGGCCCATGCGCGCGAAGGTGCGCAGATAGGCCACGAACATCTTGTTGTAGGAATGGATGGCACCCGCCTTGTCGAGATCGAAGGAGTAATTGTCCTTCATCAGGAACTCGCGCCCTCGCATCACGCCGAAACGCGGCCGCACCTCGTCGCGAAACTTCCACTGGATGTGATAGAGGTTCTTGGGCAGGTCACGGTAGCTCTTCGCGCCGTCGCGGAAGAGCACGGTGATCATCTCCTCGTTGGTCGGCCCGAACAGCATGTCGCGGTCATGGCGATCCTTTATGCGCAGCATCTCGGGGCCATAAGCGTCGTAGCGCCCACTCTCGCGCCACAGATCGGCCGACTGGATGGTCGGCATCAGCACTTCCTGCGCCCCCGAGGCGTCCTGCTCTTCGCGCACGATGCGCTCGATGTTCTTCAGGACGCGAAAGCCCAGCGGCAGCCAGGCATAAATGCCGGCGCTGGTCTGCCGGACCAGCCCCGCGCGCAGCATCAGGCGATGTGACACGATCTGCGCTTCGGCAGGGTTTTCTTTCAGCGTCGGCAGGAAATATTGGCTCATCCGCATGGCGGCGGACTGTAGGGAACAGCCCCTGCAAAGGCAAACCGAGCCCATTCTCGCTGGTTTTGCACAGGTCGATGCCCGCACACTGCGACAATCGATGGGGGAGACCGCGAATGCTCGAACAACTGTTCAAACTGAGCGAGAACAAGACAACGGTGCGGACCGAGATCGTGGCGGGGATCACGACCTTTCTCACCATGGCCTACATCATCTTCGTCAATCCGGACATTCTCAGCAAAGCCGGCATGCCGTTCGGTGCAGTGTTCACGGCAACCTGCGTTGCGGCTGCCATAGGCTGCCTGCTGATGGCCTTCCTCGCCAACTACCCGATCGCGCTGGCGCCTGGCATGGGCCTCAACGCCTACTTTGCCTTCGTCGTCGTCGGCGCCATGAAATACAGCTGGCAGGTGGCGCTGGGCTGCGTGTTCATCTCCGGCATCATCTTCTTCATCATCAGCGTGCTGCCGATCCGCGAATGGATCGTCAACGCCATCCCCAAATCGCTCAAGATGGCGATCGCTGCCGGCATCGGCCTGTTCCTGGCGCTGATCGCGCTCAAGAACGCCGGCATCGTGGTCGCCAATCCCGATACCCTGGTCGCGCATGGCGACCTCAAGAGCTGGCCAGTGCTCATGGCCACGCTCGGCTTCGCTCTGATCGTGGCGCTGGAATATCGACGCGTGATCGGCGGCGTCATCATCGGGATCCTGGTGGTGACCATCGTGTCCATCATCTTCGGCCACCAGAAGTTCGGTGGCGTCTTCGACATGCCGCCCTCGATCGCACCGGTCTTCCTGCAAATGGATCTCGGCGGGGCCCTGAAGGTTGGGCTGGTCACCGTGGTCTTCGCCTTCCTGTTCGTCGACCTGTTCGACAATACCGGGACGCTGATCGCCCTCGCCCACCGCGGCGGCTTCATGCGGCCCGACGGCACGGTGCCGCGCCTTAACCGCGCCCTCATGTCCGATAGCGCGGCCGCAATGATCGGCGCTGCCGTCGGCACCTCCACGACCACCAGCTACATCGAAAGCGCGTCGGGGATCGCCTCTGGCGGCCGCACCGGGCTGACCGCAGCAACGGTGGCCGTGCTGTTCCTGCTGGCGCTGTTTATCGCGCCCTTGGCCGGCTCGGTCCCGGCCTACGCCACCGCGCCCGCCCTGCTCTACGTCGCCTGCCTGATGACGCGTGGGCTGGTCGAGATCGAATGGGACGACCTTACCGAGGCGGCGCCCGCCGTCATCACGGCGATCGCCATGCCGTTCACCTTCTCGATCGCCGAGGGCATCGCGTTCGGATTCATTTCGTACGCCGGCATCAAGCTCGTCGCCGGCCGCTGGAGCGACATCCATCCCGCCGTCGGTATTCTGGCTGTGCTGTTCGTGATCAAATATCTGGTCATCTGATGACCAGCCGATAATCCGACAATCGACGCGGAAATTTGTTTGTCGTCGAACGATGATGGCCACAACAATCGTTCGGCGAGGCCTGACCCTTCGAAAGAAAAGGTCTTGGCAAGATGTAAATCGCCATGTACACAGCCTACTGCTTGGGCGCAGCCCGAGTTTAGGGAGGAGAGCGGCGCAAGCCGCCTGTTATCCGAGTTTCGGGGGTAGAGGAGACGGCGGGCCAATGGCCCGCCGTTTCTTTTTCAATGAGTTAGACGTCAATCTTAAGAAAATGGATTAACGTCACAGGAGCCACTGGCGGAAGCTGAAGACGTCCGCTTGGTGGAGAAAATAGAAGCCCAGCCAGAGCACGGCGGCGACGAGCGAGGTGATGACCGCCTTGCGCAGAAGCTGCGGCCGCTCGGGCGCTCCGTGGTCCTGGCCACGGCCGGGATTCTCTACCCGGCGCACGCCCAAGGGCAGGACCGCGAACAGGACCGTCCACCAGATCACGAGATAGACCATGAGCCCGGTCGCCCAGCTCATGGCGCTGCCTCAGACCTGCTCGAGCTCGATGAGGGTGCCGGTGAAGTCCTTGGGGTGCAGGAACAGGACCGGCTTGTCGTGGGCGCCGATCTTGGGTTCACCGTCGCCCAGCACCCGCGCCCCGCCCACCTTCAGCTTGTCTCGCGCGGCGTAGATGTCCTCGACCTCGTAGCAGACATGATGGATGCCGCCATCGACGTTGCGGGCCAGGAAATTGGCGATCGGCGACTTCTCGCCCAGGGGATGCAGCAGCTCGATCTTGGTGTTGGGCAGCTCGACGAATACTACGGTGACGCCATGCGCTGGCTGCGCCTTGGGCGCGCTCACCTTGGCGCCCATGACGGTGCGGTAGAGCTCAGCCGCCTTGGCAAGGTCCGGCACGGCAATGGCAATGTGGTTCAGGCGTCCGATCATGGTCTTTAGATGCGGACGATATGCACGTCCGTCAACGGCTTCTTGCCGAGATGCGCGCGCACGACGCGCCGCACGGCCTGGCGGGCCGCCTGCTCGATCTGCCCGTCATCGCGGCGCTCGGCACCGCTAAGGTCGGCCATGGCTTCCTTGAGGCTCACCATGACCGCCTCGGCCAGGCTGCCGTCAGGGTCCTCAATGCCACGCAAGCTGACGACAGGGTCGGCTTTCGCCCTGCCTTGCTTGTCGATCACCAAGGTGGCGCTCGCCGCGCCATTCCAGAGGAGCTTGCGCCGCTCCTGCAAGGCCACGCCGTCCAACGGGACCACGATGTCGCCGTCGCGCGCCAGGCGCCCGGCATGGACGTGGTCGATGATCTCGGCCGGCCCTGGCGCCAGCCGCACCAGCGTGCCGTTGGGCGCCACGACCGTCTCGGGCACCTGGCAGCCGCGCGCCAGCGCTGCATGCTCGACCATGTGGCGGACTTCACCATGCACCGGCAGGGCGATCCTGGGCCTCACCCACTGATAGACCCGCACCAGTTCGTCGCGCGCCGGGTGGCCGGAGACGTGGATGTTGGCCTCGCCGTCGGTGATCACCTCGACGCCACGCGCCATCAGGGCGTTCTGCATCCGGCCGACCGAGCGCTCGTTACCCGGAATGACGCGCGAGGAGAAGATCGCGGTGTCGCCCTGCTCCAGCACGAGGTCGCGGTGGTCGTTGTTGGCGAGCTTGGCCATGGCGGCGCGGGCCTCGCCTTGGCTGCCGGTGCAGATGAACAGCGCCTTGTCGCGCGGCAGGTAGCCCGCCTGGCGTTCATCGACGCAGGGCGGGAAATCGAGCAGGTAACCACATTCCTGGGCGGCATCCACCATGCGCTGCAGCGCCCGGCCCGCCAGCACGGGGTGCCGGCCGGCCGCGACGGCGGCCTTGGCGATGCTTTCCACGCGCGCGAGGTTGGAGGCGAAGCAGGTCACCGCGACCCGGGATTTCCTGGTCTTCACCAGCTTCTCGAGATTGGCGCGCACGGTCGCTTCCGAACCCGCGTCGCCTTCGACGAAGACGTTGGTGCTGTCGCACACCATGGCGAGCGCACCCTCCTCGCCGATGGTCTTGAGCCGCGCCTCGTTGGTCAGCTCACCGAGCAGCGGCTCGGGATCGATCTTCCAGTCCCCGGTATGGAACACGGTGCCGAACTTGGTGCGGATGGCGAGCGCATTCGGCTCCAGGATCGAATGGGTCATGGTGATCAGCTCGAGGTCGAACGGCGCGATGCGAAACTTCCCGCCGAGCGGGATCTCCTTGATTGGCACGACGTCGATCAGCCCGGCCTCGATCAGCTTGCGGCGCAGCACCGAGGCGGCGAATGGCGTGGCATAGACCGGCGCCTTGAGCCGCGGCCAGAGGTCGGGCACGGCGCCAAGATGATCCTCGTGGGCGTGCGTCAGCACGATGCCCACCAGGTTCTCGCGCCGTTCCTCGATGAAGGCGGGGTCAGGCATGATGACCTCGACACCCGGCATCGAGTCGTCGCCAAAGGCGATGCCAAGATCGACCATCAGCCATTTGCCGGCGTGGCCGTAGAGGTTGAGATTCATGCCGATCTCGCCGGCACCGCCGAGCGCTAGGAACAGGAGCTCGTCGTCGGAGGGAACGGTCACTTTTTCTTGCTGCGCTTGAAGATCTCGATCAAGCCGCGAGCGGTGATGTCGACCGCCGTCTGGTCGATGACGTCAGTCGATCCCTCGAACACCGGGGCAAGGCCACCGGTCGAAACCACCTTCATCGGCCGCCCGAATTCGTCCTTGATGCGCTTCACAATGCCCTCGATCAGCCCGATATAACCCCAGAAGACGCCGGTATGCATGCAAGCGACGGTATTCGTGCCGATTACCTGCTTGGGTTTCTCGACCACAATGCGGGGCAGCAGTGCTGTCGCGTTGTGCAGCGCCTCGATCGACAGGTTGATGCCGGGCGCGATGGCCCCGCCACAGTAACTGCCCTCTTCGTCAACCACGTCGAAGTTGGTCGAGGTGCCGAAGTCGACCACGAGCACCGGCGTTCGCGGGAAAAGGATGCTCGCCCCCACACTGTTGCAGATGCGATCGGCGCCGGCCCCGGCGCCTTTCACCTGGATGCCGTAAACGACATTCGGCTCGCCGAGGAACAGCGGCGTGCAGTTGAAATAGCGGGTGCAGAGCCGTCGCAGGTTGAAGTTCGCATTGGGTACGACGCTGGCGACGATTGCGTCGGTAATAGACTTCGGATCAACGCCCTCCATCTGCATCAGCTGCAGCAGCCATACGGCGTGCTCGTCGGCGGTGCGCATCGCCGAGGTGTGCTGCCGCCATTCGCCGACGATCCTGTCGCCATCGACGACGCCGAACTTGATATTGGTGTTGTTGCAGTTGATGGCGAGCAGCATCGCCGTCCTCCCCTAGGCCGCCCGGCCCAGCAACTCGCCGGCCACGATCTTGCGCGGGCCGGCGGGCGTATCCAGCAGCAAGGCGCCCTCGCGGTCCATCCCGGCGAAGCGGCCGCGCACCAGTTCCTCGCCGAGCTTCACGTCGACTTCGAGCCCAAGCGGCCCCGCCTTGGCGAGCCAAGCTGCTCTTGTCGTCGCGAAGCCCTCGTGCCGCCACTGGCCGAGACGGAGGGCCAACGACGCAGTGAGCTTCTCCAATGCCTCCTCGACGGAGCCGCCGAGCGCCGCCCCCGAATAACGCATATCGGGAAGTTGCGGCGCAAACCCCACATTGACACCGATCCCCAGGACGACGTGCTCGACCTCGCCGCCCTGGCCGATCGCGCTCTCGGGCAGGATGCCGGCGACCTTGCCACCGTCGATCAGCACGTCGTTGGGCCATTTCACGCGCACTTCGCGATCTGGGGGCACGATGTCGGCCACGGCCAGCGCCGCCACGAAGCCCAGCTCGGCGGCATGCGGGGCGCTGCAGGCCGGCCGCAGGATAGTGGACGTGTAGAGATTTCCGATTGGCGAGACCCAGTGGCGGCCGCGGCGGCCGCGCCCGCCCGTCTGTTCGCGCGACCATACGACCGTGCCTTCTGGAGAGCCGGCCTCGGCCAGGCGCGCGGCCTCGTCGTTGGTGCTGCCGACGCTTTCCAGCGCGACCAGCGTCCACCCGTCCGGCAGGACGGGTGCGCGGCTCACTGGAACAGGCCCTTCGCGGCCGCCGCGGCGACCAGGCTGAGCGGCTGCGGCGCCAGCGAGAACACCGCCACCAGCAGGGCCGCCGCAAAAGCGATGGCGCGCGTGGCGCCGAACACCGGCGGGTCGAGCGTTTCGGTACCTTCGTCGAAGTACATCACCTTGACGATGCGCAGGTAGTAGTAGGACGCCACGACCGAGGCCAGCACGCCAAGCACGGCCGGCCAGAAGAGCTTGGCCTCCACGGCGGCGATGAAGATGTAGAGCTTGCCCCAGAAGCCTGCGAGAGGCGGGATGCCGGCCAGCGAGAACATGAAGACCAGCATGGCGAGCGCCATCATCGGGTGGCTGCGGCCAAGCCCGGCAAGGTCGGGCACCGTCTCCACCATGATCCCCTTGCGCTTCATCATCAGGATGATGGCAAAGACGCCGAGCGTCATGACCATGTAGATCGCGAGGTAGAAGACCACCGACTGGATGCCCCTCTCGCTGCCGCTTGCCAGCCCCAGTAGCACGTAGCCGACATTGCCGATCGAGGAGTAGGCCATCAGCCGCTTGATGTTCTGCTGGCGCAAGGCGGCAAAGGCGCCCCAGGCCATGGACAGGATCGAGACGACGATGACGATCTGCTGCCACTGTGGGAACAGCGGCTTGAATGGTCCCATCAGCACAGAAACCGTCAGGGAAATAGCGGCGATCTTGGGCGCAGCCGCAAACAGCGCCGTCACCGGAGTTGGCGCGCCCTCGTAGACGTCCGGCGTCCACATGTGGAACGGCACCGCCGAGATCTTGAAGGCGAGCCCTGCCACCACGAACACCAGGCCGACGACAGTGCCGATCTCGCCCGACTTACCTGCCAGCAGCGCCTGAGAGATCTGGACGAACGCCGTGCCGCCGCAGAAGCCGTAAATCAGTGAGGCGCCGAACAGCAGCATGCCCGACGCGACCGATCCCAGGACGAAGTACTTCAGGCCCGCTTCGGTCGAGCGCACCGTGTCGCGCTGGAAGGCCGCGACCACGTAAAGCGCCAGCGACTGCAGCTCGAGCCCGACATAGAGCGCCATCAGGTCGTTGGCCGAGATCATCAGCATCATGCCGAGCGTAGCCAGGGCCACGAGCAGTGGGTATTCGAAGCGCCAAGCCTTCACGTGCTCGAAATAGGCGCGCGACATCAGGACCGCGACCGCTGAGCCCACCAGCACCAGGGCCTTCATGGTCGCGGTGAGGCGGTCGGTGATGAAGAGCGTGGCAAAGGCCGTGCCCTCGCGGTACGGCAGGAACAGCAGCGCCGCCGTCGCGAGCAGCGCCACCACGGTCGCCGCCGAGACGAAAGCTGCCGACGCCTCGCCGCGCAGCACGCCATAGAGCAGCAGCAGCGCGGTCGCGCCCGCAAGAAAGAGCTCCGGCCGCGCCAGTGTCCAGGATTCGAGGCCCACGAACGTGTTGGTCATTGCAGTGCCGCCGTGCGCGCCAGCTTCAGCGCCGCGTTGTAGTCACCGATCAGCTTGTCCACGGAGGCCGCCATCGGATCGAGGAAGGAGTTCGGATAGATGCCCATCCAGAGCGTGATCAGGACCAACGGCAGGAACACCACGACTTCACGCGGGCTCATGTCGAGGATCGCCTTCAGTGTGTCCTTGGTCAGCTCGCCGAATATGATCTTGCGGTAAAGCCACAGCGCATAGGCAGCGCCCAGGATCAGCCCTGTCGTGGCCAGGAACGCGACCCAGGTGTTGGCCTTGAACGTGCCGACCAGCACCAGGAACTCACCGACAAAGCCCGACAGCCCGGGCAGGCCCACGCTTGCGAGCGTAAAGAACATGAAAACGAAGGCGTAGCGCGGCATACGATGGACGAGACCGCCATAGGCCGAGATCTCGCGGGTGTGCATGCGGTCGTAGACCACACCGACGCAGAGGAAGAGCGCGGCCGAGACGATGCCATGGCTCAGCATCTGGAAGATGCCGCCCTGCACGCCTTGCATGTTCATGACGTAGATGCCGATCGTCACGATGCCCATATGGGCAACCGATGAATAGGCGATCAGCTTCTTCATGTCCTCCTGCACCAACGCCACCAGCGAGGTGTAGATGACCGCGACGACAGAGAGGCCGAAGATCAAGGGTGCGAAATACTGCGTCGCCTCCGGCATCAAGGTGACGGAGAAGCGGATGAAGCCGTAGCCACCCATCTTTAGAAGCACGCCGGCCAGGATCACAGATCCAGCAGTCGGCGCCTCGACGTGGGCGTCGGGCAACCACGTATGGACTGGCCACATCGGCACCTTGACCGCGAAGGAGGCGAAGAAGGCCAGCCACAGCCAGAACTGCCACTGGAACGACAGATTGAGCTTCTCGAAGGCCGTCGGCAGGTCCGTGGTGCCGATCTGCCAGTAGATGGCAATGATCCCCAGCAGCATCAGGACGGAGCCGAGCAGCGTGTAGAGGAAGAACTTGAAGGCAGCGTAGACGCGCCGTTGATGGCCCCACACGCCGATGATCAGGAACATCGGGATCAGCACGCCCTCGAAGAAGACGTAAAACAGCGCGAGATCGAGCGCACAGAACATGCCGACCATGAAGGTCTCGAGCACGAGGAACACAATCATGTATTCCTTGACCCGGCTCTGGACGGCCTCCCAGCTCGCCAGCACGCAGATCGGCGTCAAGAGCGTCGACAACAGCACGAAGAACAGCGAGATGCCGTCGATGCCCATGTGGTAGCCGATGTTGAGCGCCGGCACCCAGGCGAGCTTCTCCTCGAACTGGAAGCCCGCCTTGGTCGGGTCGAAGCGTACCCACAGGACCAGCGAGATCAGGAAGGTCGCGAGCGACGTGATCAGCGCGGCACTTCGGCAGTTGCGGTCGACGGCTTCCTTCGGCCCGTTCACGACCAGGCAAAAGAACGCGCCCACCAACGGCAGGAAGGTGACGACGGAAAGGATCGGCCAGCTCGCCATCGGCCTACCTCACGAACAGCATGAAGTAGCTGACGAGGCACGCCACGCCGACCAGCATCACGAACGCATAGTGATAGAGATAGCCGCTCTGGAAGCGGCTCAGCACGCCCGCCAGGTCCTGCGAGCGCGCGGCGATGCCATCGGGTCCGAAGCCGTCGATCATGGCGCCGTCGCCCTTCTTCCAGAACAGGCGCCCGATGGCGAGCGCGGGCTGGACGAGCACCGCGTCATAGAGCTCGTCGAAATACCACTTGTTGAAGACAAAGGTGTAGATGGCGCCCAAGGCCTTGACCGTGCGGTTGGGCAGCGTCGGCACGGCAAAGTAGTAGATGTAGCTCAGCGCAATGCCGCTGAGCCCCATGACCAGCGGCAGCAGCTTCGCCCACACCGGCGCCTCGTGCATGGCGTGGATGATGTGCTCGGTCGACTTCACGGCGATCGAATGGCCCCAGAAATGCTCCCAGCCCTCGCCGACGAACCAGCCATAGGCGACCATGCCGGCGAAAGTGGCACCGGCTGCCAAAACATAGAGAGGGATCAGCATGACGGCCGGCAATTCGTGGGCGTGATCCCAAGTGTGATGATCGCCACGATACTTGCCGTAGAAGGTCAGGAACATCACGCGCGTCGAGTAGAATGCCGTCATAAAGGCGGCAGCGGTGCCCAGCCAGTAGGCGATGAAGCCAACTTGGCTGTCGACACCGAACGAGGCTTCGAGGATCGCGTCCTTTGAAATGAAGCCGGAGAAACCCACGCCGTGGCCCATGATGAAGGGTACGCCGACGGCGGAGAGCGACAGCGTACCGATCCACATGAGGTAGAACGTCTGCGGCGCCTTCTCCCTCACGCCACCCATCTTGCGCATGTCCTGTTCGTGATGCAGGCAGGTGATCACCGAGCCCGAGCCCAGGAACAGCAGCGCCTTGAAGAAGGCGTGGGTCATGAGATGGAACATCGCCGCTGAATAGGCACCCACGCCCGCCGCGAAGAACATGTAGCCGAGCTGCGAACAGGTCGAATAGGCGACCACGCGCTTGATGTCGAACTGGGTGAGACCGATGGTGGCAGCGAAGAAGGCCGTCGCCCCGCCAACCAGGGTGACGATCTGCGAGGCAACCGGCGCCAGTTCGAACAAGGGCGACAGCCGGCAGACCATGAACACGCCCGCGGTCACCATGGTCGCCGCGTGGATCAGGGCGGAGACCGGCGTGGGGCCTTCCATGGCGTCCGGCAGCCAGGTGTGCAGGCCGAGCTGGGCCGACTTGCCCATGGCGCCGATGAACAGCAACACGCAGGCGGTCTCGAGCGCCGGCAGGTCCATCCACAGGAAATGGATCCGCAGCTTCGCCATGTCGGGGCCCTTGGCAAAGATGTCCTCGAAACCTACCGAGCCCGACAGCATCCAGATCGCGAAGATGCCAAGCGCGAAACCGAAGTCGCCGACCCGATTAACGATGAAAGCCTTGATAGCGGCGGCATTGGCCGACGGCCGGTCGTACCAGAAGCCGATCAGCAGGTAGGAGGCGAGACCGACGCCCTCCCAACCGAAGAAGAGCTGCACCAGGTTGTCGGCCGTCACCAGCATCAGCATGAAGAAGGTGAACAGGCTGAGATAGGCCATGAAGCGCGGGATCGACGGATCCTCGGCCATGTAACCGACGGAATAGACGTGCACCATCGACGACACGCCGGTGACGACGATCAGCATCACCGCCGTCAAGGTATCGACGCGCAGCGACCAGTTGATGTCGAGCGAGCCCGAATCGATCCACGAGAAGAGCTGAACGACCACCAGCTTGCCATTCTCCGGACCAAAGCCGATGCGGACGAAGACGAAGATCGAGAGCGCAGCGGCAATCAGCAGCGCTGCGCAAGTGACGATCTGCGCAGCACGGTCGCCGATAACGCGGCAGAACAGACCCGCGATCGCAGCCGCGACCATGGGCAACAGGACGATGAGCTTGATGGCAAGATCCATGATGCGTCTCGCGCCCCTAGCCCTTCATCGCGCTGATGTCTTCGACTTCGATGGTGCCGCGATTGCGGAAATACACCACCAGGATGGCCAGCCCGATTGCAGCCTCGGCCGCGGCGACAGTCAGCACCAGCATGGCGAAGACCTGGCCGACGATGTTGCCCTGGAAGACCGAGAAGGCCACGAGGTTGATGTTGACCGCGAGCAGCATCAACTCGACGCACATCAGGATGACGATGACGTTCTTGCGGTTCAGGAAGATGCCCAGGATGCCGAAGGTGAACAGCACCGCCGCGAGGCCGAGGTAGTGACCGAGGCCGATGGTCACGACACGCCCTCCCCGGTCGTCACCTTCACCGTCGTGACCACCTGATCCTTGGGCCGGTAGAGCTGCTCGGAGATTCGCTGGCGGCGCACACCGGGGCGACGGCGCAGGGTCAGCACGATGGCGCCAATCATGGCGACCAGCAGCACCAAACCAGCTACCTGGAAGAGGTAGAAATATTGCGTATAGAGGACGCGACCGATCGCGCGGGTGTTGTCGATGGCAGCGATTGGCGGTCCCGCCTTGCTGAGCGCTGCCATGGTATCGGATTTGCCCCAGAACACACCGAGCGCAAACAAGATCTCGCAAAGCAGCGCCGCTCCGATCATGACGCCGACCGGCAGGTACTCCAAGAACCCTTCGCGAAGCTTGGTGAGATTGATGTCGAGCATCATCACGACGAACAGGAACAGCACCGCGACCGCGCCGACATAGACGATGATCAGGATCATCGCGATGAATTCCGCGCCGATAAGAACGAACAGGGCCGCGGTGTTGAAGAACGCCAGGATCAGGAACAGCACGGAATAAACAGGGTTGCGCGACGTGACAACCATGGCCGCCGACGCGACCGTCACGGTCGCGAACACCCAGAAGGCTATGGTCTGAAGCAGCATCGTCTCCCCTTCCCCAAGTCCGGCCTAGCGATACGCCGCGTCGGCCTGAAGATTGGCGGCGATCTCTTCTTCCCAGCGATCGCCATTCGCGAGCAGCTTCTCCTTGTTGTACATCAGTTCCTCGCGCGTCTCGGTCGAGAATTCGAAGTTGGGGCCCTCGACGATGGCATCGACCGGGCAGGCCTCCTGGCAGAGACCGCAGTAGATGCACTTGGTCATGTCGATGTCGTAGCGCGTGGTGCGCCGGCTGCCGTCATCGCGTGGCTCGGCCTCGATGGTGATGGCCTGGGCGGGGCAGATCGCCTCGCAAAGCTTGCAGGCGATGCAGCGTTCCTCGCCGTTGGGATAGCGGCGCAGCACGTGCTCGCCGCGAAAGCGCGGGCTGAGCGGCCCCTTCTCGTGAGGATAGTTCAGCGTCACCTTGGGCTTGAACATGTATCTCAAGGTGAGCGCGAAGCCCGCCACCAGCTCGGTAAGCAGGAAGGAGCGTGCCGTACGGTCGAGAGAGGCCATGTGTGATCTCCCTAGAGCTTTGGAACCCAGCCGCCGAACTGAAGCACGGCAGCGGTGATGACGACCCAGCCCAGCGAGACGGGCAGGAATACCTTCCAGCCCAGCCGCATCAGCTGGTCGTAGCGGTAACGAGGCAACGTTCCCTTGGTCCAGCTGAAGACGAACAGCAGGAAGGCGATCTTGAGGCAGAACCAGACGACACCCGGTACATAGGTAAAGGGCGCATAGGGGATGGGTGACAGCCAGCCGCCCAGAAAGAGGACGGCCGCCATCGCCGACAGCAGGATCATGTTGGCATATTCGCCAAGGAAGAAGAGCGCGAAGGGCATCGACGAATATTCGGTCTGGAAGCCCTGGACGAGTTCTGCCTCCGACATCGGCAGGTCGAACGGCGTGCGCGCCGTCTCGGCTAAGGACGAGACGAAGAAGATCACAAACATCGGCAGCAACGGCAGCCAGAACCAATTCCAGAACCAACCGGACTGCGCGATCACGACCTGACTGAGGTTTAGCGAGCCGACGCAGAGCAGCACGGTGATCAGCACGAAGCCGATCGAGACCTCATAGGACACCATCTGCGCCGCCGAGCGCAGCGCGCCCAGGAAGGCGTATTTCGAGTTGGAGGCCCAGCCGGCGATGATGATGCCGTAGACGCCGAGCGAAGAGATGGCGAAGAGATAGAGGATGCCGACATTGATGTCGGCGATGACCCAGCCATTGTTGAACGGCACCACGGCCCAGGCGACCAGCGCGGTGGTGAAAGTGATCATGGGCGCGATGATGAACAGCACACCATTGGCGCTTGATGGAACGATGGTCTCCTTCAGGACGAGCTTCAGCCCGTCGGCGAAGGGCTGCAGCAGGCCGAACGGGCCGACCACGTTGGGGCCGCGGCGCAGCTGGATCGACGCCCATACCTTGCGGTCGACATAGGTCATGTAGGCGACGGCCACGAGCAGCGGAACCGTAACGGCGAGGCACTCCAGAAGGATGATGACCGCCCGCAGGATCGCCTGGCCGATCGGGTCGGCTGAGAAAAAGCGCACGATATCGGCGAACATGCCCTACTCCGCCGCCATCTGGTGCTGACGCGAGGCGATGCACTCGGCCATCGTCCGCGACGCCCGGCTGATTGGGCAGGTCATGTAGAAGTTGGCGATCGGCGAGACGAACGGCGCGTCACCGACGTTACCGGCCCTACCGAAGTCGCCCCAGGTACCGGCCGCCTGCTGGTCGAGCGCCGCGAAGCTCTTGTTGACCGCCACCAGCCTTGTGCGGACCCGATCGATCGTGTCGTAGGGCAAGGTCTTGCCCAGACGCTCCGACAGGGCACGCAGGATCGCCCAATCCTCGCGAGCGTCGCCCGGCGGATAGTTGGCCCGCATTCCGAGCTGCACGCGTCCCTCTGTGTTCACATAGGTGCCAGGCTTCTCGGTGTAGGCCGCGCCCGGCAGGATGACATCGGCGCGGTGCGCCCCGGCATCGCCGTGATGGCCCTGATAAATGACGAAGGCTCTGCCGAGCTTCTTGGTGTCGATCTCATCGGCAGCCAGCAGGTAGACCGCCTCGATCTCGCGCGTCTCACAGCCGGCCAAGACGCCGGCGACATCGCGACCGCCCGGGCCCGGCACCAGGCCGAGGTCGAGTCCACCGACCCGCGCCGCCGCCGTGTGCAGGACGGCGAAGCCGTTCCAGTCGTCACGAACGACCGCGAGGCTGCGAGCGAGCGCCAGCACCGCCGCGCCATCCTCGCGTGCGAGCGCACCCATGCCGACAATGATCAAGGGGTTCTTCGCGGCCTTGAGTTTCTCGGAGAAGCCCAGCTTGCCGTCGGCGAGGTCGCGCAGGGTCGTGACCCCCGCGCCTAGCTGTTCGACCGGATAGGTGAGATCGACCGCCGGGCCGATACAGGCAATGGCGCAGCGGCCATGGAGGTAGCGCTTGCGGATCCGTGCATTGAGTACCGGCGATTCCCAGCGCGGATTGGTACCGATCAGCAGGATGGCGTCGGCCTGGTCGATGCCGCGTACGCCCGTATTGAAGATGTAGCTGCCGCGCACGCCCGCTTCGAGCTTGGCGCCATCCTGGCGGCAGTCGACGTTCGGCGAGCCCAGCGCCGCCATCAGATCCTTGAGTGCCACCATTGCTTCGGCGTCGCACTGATCGCCGACGATGGCCGCAATTTTGTTGCCGTCGAGACCTTTGAACTTGGCCTCGATGGCAGCGAAGGCTTCGTCCCAAGTGGCCTCGACGAGCTTGCCCTGCTTGCGCACGAACGGCCGGTCGAGACGCTGATAGCGAAGGCCGTCGACGGCATGGCGCGTCTTGTCGGAAATCCACTCCTCATTCACGTCGTCATTGAGCCGCGGCAGCACGCGCATCACCTGGCCGCCGCGCGTATCGACGCGGATGTTCGAGCCCAGCGCATCCATCACATCGATCGACTCGGTCTTGCGCATTTCCCACGACCGCGCCTCGAAGGCGTACGGCTTGGCTGTCAGCGCGCCGACCGGGCAAAGATCGACGACGTTGCCGGCGAGCTCGGTCGTGAGCGCGTGCTCGACATAGGTCGTGACTTCCATGCCTTCGCCGCGACCGGTAGCCCCCAGCTCCTCGACGCCAGCGACCTCGGTCGCGAATCGGATGCAGCGCGTGCAGTGAATGCAGCGGTTCATCGACGTCTTGACCAGCGGCCCAAGCTCCTTGTCGGGCACTGCGCGCTTGTTCTCGTGGTAACGGCTGCGGTCGAAGCCGTAGGCCATCGCCTGGTCCTGCAGGTCGCACTCGCCGCCCTGGTCGCAGATCGGGCAGTCGAGCGGATGGTTGATCAGCAAGAACTCCATCACGCCGTTGCGCGCCTTCTTGACCATGTCGGAGTTGGTGATGATCTCCTGCTTGTCGGCGACGGGCATGGCACAGCTCGCCTGTGGCTTGGGCGGGCCGGGCTTGAGCTCGACCAGGCACATGCGACAGTTGCCGGCGATCGACAGGCGCTCATGGTAGCAGAAGCGCGGGATCTCGACCCCGGCCAGCTCGCAGGCCTGCAGGACGGTGATGCCGGCCGGCACCTCCATCTCCTTACCGTCGATCTTGACTGTGGGCATCGTTTGCTCCCTGCCCTACTCGGCCGCCAGCTTTTCGGTGCGCTCGCGGATGCGGCGCTCCATCTCCGGCCGGAAATGCCGGATCAATCCCTGAATCGGCCAGGCCGCGGCGTCGCCCAGCGCGCAGATCGTGTGGCCCTCGACCTGCTTGGTGACGTCGTAGAGTGCATCGATCTCCTCGATGCGCGCCTTGCCCAGAACCATGCGCTCCATCACGCGCCACATCCAGCCTGTGCCTTCGCGGCAGGGCGTGCACTGGCCGCAGCTCTCGTGCTTGTAGAAATAGGAAAGCCGCGCAATCGCCTTCACGACATCGGTCGACTTGTCCATGACGACGACGGCCGCTGTGCCCAGACCGGTCTGTTGATCCTTGAGTGAGTCGAAATCCATTAGAACGGTGTCGCAGATCGACTTGGGCAGCAGCGGCACCGATGCGCCACCTGGAATCACCGCCAGAAGATTGTCCCAGCCGCCGCGCACGCCGCCAGCATGGCGGTCGATCAGCTCGTGGAGGGGAATGCCCATCTCCTCCTCGACGTTGCACGGCTTGTTCACATGCCCCGAAATGCAGAACAGCTTGGTGCCGGTGTTGTTCGGCCGGCCGATACCCGCGAACCAGGTCGCGCCGCGGCGCAGGATGGTCGGGGCCACCGCGATCGATTCGACGTTGTTCACGGTCGACGGGCAGCCATAGAGGCCGGATCCAGCCGGGAACGGTGGCTTGAGGCGCGGCATGCCCTTCTTGCCTTCGAGGCTCTCGAGCAGGGCCGTTTCCTCGCCGCAGATATAGGCGCCGGCGCCGCGATGAATGTAGATGTCGAACTTCCAGCCCGAACCGCAGGCATTGTCGCCGATCAGGCCGGCCTCGTAGGCCTCCTTGACGGCGAACATCAGGTTCTGCGCTTCGTTGTAGAACTCGCCGCGCACGTAGACGTAGGCCGCATGCGCGCGCATGGCGAAGCCCGCGACCAGGCAGCCTTCGACCAGCAGATGCGGGTCGTGACGCATGATGTCGCGATCCTTGCAGGTGCCGGGTTCGGACTCGTCGGCATTGACGATGAGGTAGTGCGGCCGGTCCTTGACCTCCTTGGGCATGAACGACCATTTGAGCCCGGTCGGGAAGCCCGCGCCGCCGCGGCCGCGCAGGCCCGACTTCTTCATCTCGTCGACGATCGCGTCAGGCCCCTTGTCGAGGATCGCCTTGGTGTTGTCCCAGGCGCCCCGCGCCCGCGCGCCCGCGAGCTTCCAGTCGTGGAAGCCGTAGAGGTTGGTGAAGATGCGGTCCTTGTCGGCGAGCATCGCGTCACGCTCCCTTCAAGGTGGTCGGGCCGCCGACCGGCGCCGATGTCTGCCGATCGATCTGCGGGCCGGGCTTGGGCGTCTCGCCGCGGCGGAAGCCATCGAGGACCTTTTTCATCGATGCGGCATCGAGATCCTCATAGAAATCGTCATTGATCTGGACCACCGGCGCGTTCACGCAGCCGCCAAGGCATTCGACCTCTTGCACGCTGAACGTCTCGCCGTCGGCCGCGTCCTGGCAGGCCTTCATCACCGCCTCCGAGCCACGCAGCCAGCATGGCGTCGTGGTGCAAACCTGCAGGAGGTACTTCCCGCGCGGCTTGAGCTGGAACATCGTGTAGAACGTCGCGATCTCGTAGACGCGGATGGGTGCCATATCGAGGAGCTTGGCCACTTCATCCATCGCCACGCGCGGCAGCCAGCCCTGCTGGCGCTGGGCGAGATCCAGTACGCCGATCACCGCACTGGCCTGGCGGCCCGGCGGATAGTTCGCCATCAGCGCCTTGGCCTTGGCCAGGTTCTCCGGCGTGAAGGCAAAGCCCGTGACGTGCGGCACGTCCTTGGGATCGGCGGTGATCATCGCCATCTCGTCCGTCTCCTAGCGGTCGATCTCGCCGAACACGATGTCGAGCGAGCCGATATTCGCCGACATGTCGGCGAGTTGGTGGCCCCTGGTCATCATGTCCAGCGCCTGCAGATGCGGGAATCCCGGAGCCCGGATCTTGCAGCGGTAGGGTTTGTTGGTGCCGTCGGAAATGAGATAGACGCCGAACTCCCCCTTGGGCGCCTCGACGGCCGTGTAGGTCTCGCCGGCCGGCACCTTGTAGCCTTCGGTGTAGAGCTTGAAATGGTGGATCAGGGCTTCCATCGAGCCCTTCATCTCAGCCCGGCGCGGCGGCGAGATCTTGCGATCGTCGACCCGCACCGGCCCCGTGACGGTGCGCAGCGCTTTGATGCACTGCTCCATGATGCGAACGCTCTGGTACATCTCCTCGACGCGGACGAGGAAGCGCGCGAAGCAGTCCCCGGTCTTGCCCACCGGGATGTCGAAATCCATCCGGTCGTAGACGTCATAGGGTTGCGACTTGCGCAGATCCCACGGCAGGCCTGAGGCGCGGATCAGCGGGCCCGAGAAACCCCAATCGATCGCCTGCTCCTTGGAGACGACGCCGATATCGACCATGCGCTGACGGAAGATGCGGTTGTCGTTCAGCAGGCTCTCGAGGTCCTTGAGGAACGGATAGAACTGCTTGATCCAGCCATCCATCGAATTGAGCATGCCGTCCGGCAGATCCTGGTGCACGCCGCCCGGCCTGAAGTAGTTGGCATGCATACGCGAGCCGCTCACGCCTTCGTAGTACTCCATTAGCAACTCGCGCTGCTCGAAGCCCCAGAGCGGCGGGGTAAGCGCGCCGACATCCATCGCGAACGTGGTCACGTTCAACAGGTGATTGAGGATGCGCGTGATCTCGGCGAACAACACGCGGATGTATTGCCCGCGCTCGGGCGCCGTGATGCCCAAAAGCTTCTCCACGGCGAGCGCGAAGGCATGCTCCTGGTTCATCGGCGAGACATAGTCCAGCCGGTCGAAGTACGGGATCGCCTGCAGGTAGGTCTTGTACTCGATCAGCTTCTCGGTGCCGCGGTGCAAGAGGCCGATATGCGGATCGCAGCGCTCGACGATCTCGCCGTCCATCTCGACGACAAGGCGCAGCACACCATGGGCCGCCGGGTGCTGCGGCCCGAAGTTCATCGTCAGGGTCTTGATCTCGACGTCGGACATGTCAGCTCTTGGTCGCCTTCTCGTCGCCCGGCAGCGCATACTTGGCGCCTTCCCACGGGCTCAAGAAGTCAAAGCGGCGGAATTCCTGGGTAAGCTTCACCGGCTCGTAGATCACGCGCTTCTGCACGTCGTCCCAGCGCAGCTCGACGAACCCGGTCAGCGGGAAATCCTTGCGCAGCGGATGGCCTTCAAAACCGTAATCCGTGAGGATGCGCCGAAGGTCGGGGTGGTCGGAGAACCATACGCCGTAGAGGTCGTAGGTCTCGCGCTCGAACCAGCCGGCCGAGCTGTAGAGCGATGCGACCGACGGCACCGGCGTGCTCTCGTCTGTCGCGACCTTCACGCGGACGCGTTGATTGTTCTTGAGGCTGAGCAGATTGTAGACGACGTCGAAGCGCTTGTCGCGCTCGGGCCAGTCGACGCCGCAGACATCGACCAGCTGGTTGAACAGGCACTTGGCGTCACCCCGCAGGAACTTCAGGAGGGCGAGCAACTTGTCCGGCGTGGTCTCGAGCATCAGCTCGCCGAGGCGGACGGACATCGCTGTCGTCGCGCCGCTCGCCTGGACGATATGATTGCCGAGCCCTTCCATTACCGCACCAGCGTGCCCGTGCGACGGATCTTCTTCTGCAGCTGCAGGATGCCGTAAAGCAGCGCCTCCGCCGTCGGCGGACAGCCCGGCACGTAGACATCGACCGGTATGATCCGATCGCAGCCGCGCACGACGGAATAGCTGTAGTGATAGTAGCCACCGCCATTGGCGCACGAGCCCATCGAGATCACGTAGCGTGGCTCGGCCATCTGGTCGTAGACCTTGCGCAGCGCCGGCGCCATCTTGTTGGTCAACGTGCCTGCCACGATCATCACGTCGGCCGAGCGCGGGCTCGGCATCGGCGCAAAGCCGAAGCGGTCAAGGTCGTAGCGGCTCATCCAGGCATGGATCATCTCGACGCCGCAGCAGGCGAGACCGAAGGTCAGGCCCCACAGCGAGCCGGTGCGCGCCCAGGTGATCAGCTTGTCGAGCTGGGCCACGACGAAGCCCTTGTCGGCCAGCTCATCGTTCAAGGCGCGCGACAGGGCGGCTTCCGCCGCCGCGCTGGGCTTGGATTGGATCACTCCCATTCCAGGGCTCCCTTGCGCCATTCGTAGACAAACCCGACCGTCAGGACGCCTAGAAACAGCATCATCGACCAGAAGCCGAAGATGCCAATGTCACCCAAGGCCACGGCCCACGGGAAAAGGAACGCCACCTCGAGGTCGAAGATGATGAAGAGGATGGCAACAAGATAGAAACGTACGTCGAACTGCCCGCGGGCATCGTCGAAGGGCGCAAAGCCGCACTCGAAGGGCGACAGTTTCTCGGAATTCGGATTTTGGCGGGCGACCAAGTAGGAGCCGCCCAACATCACGCAGCAAATGGCGACAGCGAGACCAAGGAAAATGAGGATCGGAAGATATTCGGTCAGAAGAGCTTCCATCGTCACTCCTTCGCCCCGCGTGGGCTGCCAGCGCTGGGCTGGCGCGAGCGACGGGACTCGAACCCGCGACCTCCGGCGTGACAGGCCGGCGTTCTAACCAACTGAACTACGCCCGCAAAAGGCCCAAACGGCGCGCGGAGAGATAAAGGACACCCCATGGTGAGTCAAGCTTACCGCAGCCGCGAAGACGTGCGTAAGTGCCCGAAAAATCTAAGCTTTCCGCACTCTGCAAAACGTGGTGGGCGATGACGGGATCGAACCGCCGACCTGTCCCGTGTAAAGGGAATGCTCTACCGCTGAGCTAATCGCCCGACGTGTTTCCTAGCACAGCAGAGGCCGGAATGCTCAGTTGAGGGCGTCCTTAAGCGCCTTGCTTGCCTTGAAGCGAGGCACGGTAGCGGCCGCGATCTTGATCTTCTCGCCGGTCTGCGGATTGCGCCCCTCGCCTGCTTTGCGCCGCGACACTTGGAACGTACCGAACCCGACCAGGAGAACCTTTTCCTTCTTCTTCAGCGATTTCGTGATCACCGTCAGCATCGCATCGATGGCGTTGGCGGCATCGACCTTGGAGAGGTTGGTTGAGGCGGCAACGGCGGCGATCAGGTCGTGCTTGTTCACGGGCGAGGCCTCTAGCAGGAGTTAGTGCAGTTTCGAGTGTAAGGGCGGCCGCAAAACGGCGTCAACGTTGAATACCATATTTGGTAGAAAAGACGGCTCGGCGCGGGCATAGATTGGGCCAGACGCACGAAGCCCCGGATCGCTCCGGGGCTTCGCAGTTAGATGGGATCGCCGTGGCTAGTGAGCGACGACGCTCTGCTCGGCACTCTCCGGCTTCTTGGCCGGTGTTTCGAGGTCGTCCGGCCATTCGATGGCGACCAGTGGCTTGACCAGGGCGCGGGCGAGTACCTCGTCCACGGTCGAGACCGGAACGATCTCCAGGCCCTTCTTAACGTTATCCGGGATTTCGGGCAGATCGCGCTCGTTGTCCTTGGGAATCAGCACGGTCTTGAGACCGCCACGCAATGCCGCCAGCAGCTTCTCCTTGAGGCCGCCGATCGGCATGACCCGGCCGCGCAAGCTGATCTCGCCGGTCATGGCGACTTCCTTGCGCACCGCCACGCCGGTGAGCGCGGAGACGATCGAGGTGATCATCGCCACACCCGCCGAGGGGCCATCCTTGGGCGTCGCGCCTTCCGGCACGTGCACGTGGATGTCACGCTTCTCCATGACATTCGGCTTGATGCCGAACATCGCCGCACGGGACCGGACATAGGCGTTTGCTGCCTGCACCAACTCCTGCATGACGTCGCCCAGCTTCCCGGTGACGGTCACGCGGCCGCGACCTGGCACCAGTACGGCCTCGATCTGCAGCAACTCGCCGCCGACCTCAGTCCAGGCTAGGCCGGTGGTGATGCCGACCAAATCCTCGAGTTCGGCCTCGCCGTAGCGGAAGCGGCGAACACCGGCATACTTGTCGAGGTTCTTGGCGCGGACCTTCACCTTGGACGTCCCCTTCATGAGGATGTCCTTGACCGACTTGCGGGCGAGGTTGGCGATCTCGCGCTCGAGGTTACGTACTCCGGCCTCGCGCGTGTAGTAGCGCACGAGATCGCGCACGGCGTCGTCATGGATGTCGACCTCGCCCTCCTTCAAGCCGTTCGCTTCGAGCTGCTTGGGGATCAGATGCTTGCGGGCGATCGCGATTTTCTCGTCCTCGGTGTAGCCCGCCAGCCGGATGATCTCCATGCGGTCCATCAGCGGCTGCGCCATGCGCAGCGAGTTCGCTGTGGTGATGAACATCACGTTCGACAGGTCGTAGTCCACCTCAAGATAGTGATCGTTGAAGGTCGAGTTCTGCTCAGGGTCGAGCACCTCCAGCAGCGCCGATGACGGATCGCCACGGAAGTCCGCGCCCAGCTTGTCTATCTCGTCGAGCAGGAAAAGCGGGTTCGACGACTTCACCTTCTTCATGCTCTGGATGACCTTGCCCGGCAGCGAGCCGATATAGGTCCGGCGATGGCCGCGGATCTCGGCCTCGTCGCGTACGCCGCCCAGCGACATGCGCACGAAGTTGCGTCCCGTCGCCTTCGCGATCGACTTGCCCAAAGACGTCTTGCCGACGCCCGGCGGGCCGACCAGGCAGAGGATCGGGCCCTTCATCTTGTCGACGCGCTGCTGGACCGCGAGGTACTCGAGGATGCGCTCCTTGACCTTCTCCAGGCCATGGTGGTCCGTATTGAGCACGTCTTCGGCGTACTTCAGATCCTTGATGATCTTGGTCGGCTTGCGCCAGGGGATCGACAGCAGCCAGTCGAGGTAGTTGCGCACCACCGTCGCCTCGGCCGACATCGGGCTCATGGTCCGGAGCTTCTTCAGCTCGCCATGCGCTTTCTCTCGCGCTTCCTTGGAAAGGCGTGTCTTCTTGATGCGCTTCTCCAGTTCGGAGATCTCATCGCGACCGTCCTCGGTCTCGCCAAGCTCCTTCTGGATCGCCTTCATCTGCTCGTTGAGATAGTACTCGCGCTGCGTCTTCTCCATCTGGCGTTTCACGCGATTACGGATCTTCTTCTCGACCTGCAGGACGCCGATCTCGCCTTCCATCAGACCGAGGATGCGCTCGAGACGCCTCGACACCGACTCGAGCTCGAGCAGCTGCTGCTTGTCGGCAACCTTGAGCGCGAGGTGCGCCGAGATGGTGTCGGCGAGCTTGGCCGGCTCCTCGATCTTGTTGATCGAGACCACGACCTCCGGCGGCACCTTCTTGTTGAGCTTCACGTAGTTCTCGAATTCCGAGACCACGGTGCGCGCGGCAGCCTGCAGCTCGGCGGGCTCGCCGGCCGCTTCTTCCATCTCGACCGCACGCGCCTCGAAGAACTCGGTCTTGTCGGTGTAGCCTGCAATGCGCACGCGCTTGCCGCCCTCGACCAGCACCTTGACTGTGTCGTCGGGCAGCTTCAGCAGCTGCAGCACGGTGCCGAGCGTGCCGATCGAATAGATGTCCTCAGGGCCGGGATCGTCCTGGGTGGCGTTCTTCTGGGCGATCAGCAGGATCTGCTTGTCGTCCTTCATCACCTCCTCAAGCGCCTTCACGCTCTTCTCGCGGCCGACGAAAAGCGGGACGATCATGCCGGGAAACACGACGATGTCGCGCAACGGCAGGACGGGGTAGACGGTTCCTTGGATGGGGGCGTTCATGATGCCTCGCAAACTACGCTGTTAGAGCTATCGCGCGCCGCAGCCGAGGCCCCCAGATGGGCGACCCGCGGCCAAAAGCCACGCGCACTCGATTGCAGAGATTGGCCCGAACGGGGTCCCGTTCAAGGCCCGGCCGGTTTCCCGCTGGTAACCGCTGTCACCAGGGCAGCAAAAGCTAGGCCGGGGCGGCTGCAATGCCTTCCTTGCGCTCCCCGTGCACATAGAGCGGTTGGGCCCGCCCTTCTATCACTTCGCGATTGATGACGACCTCGTCGACACCGTCGAGCGACGGCAGGTCGTACATGGTGTCGAGCAGCACGGTCTCCATGATCGAGCGTAGTCCGCGCGCGCCGGTCTTGCGCAGGATCGCCTTCTGGGCGACCGCACGCAGGGCGTCGTCGGAGAATTTCAGCTTCACGCTCTCCATATCGAACAGGCGCTGATACTGCTTCAGCAGCGCATTCTTCGGCCGCGTCAGGATTTCGACCAACGCGGGCTCGTCCAGATCCTCGAGCGTGGCGACCACCGGCAGGCGCCCGACGAACTCGGGGATCAGACCGTACTTCAGGAGATCCTCCGGCTCGAGATCGCGCAGCACCTCACCGGTGCGGCGATCATCGGGACCGCGCACTTCGGCGCCAAAGCCGATCGAGGTGCCCTGGCGGCGCTGCGAGATGATCTTGTCGAGACCCGAGAAGGCGCCACCGCAGATGAACAGGATGTTGGTCGTATCGACCTGCAGAAACTCCTGCTGTGGGTGCTTGCGGCCACCCTGCGGCGGAACCGAAGCGACGGTACCTTCCATGATCTTGAGCAGCGCCTGCTGCACGCCCTCGCCCGACACGTCGCGGGTGATCGAAGGGTTGTCGGACTTGCGGCTGATCTTGTCGACCTCGTCGATATAGACGATGCCGCGCTGCGCCCGCTCGACGTTGTAGTCGGCCGATTGCAGCAGCTTGAGGATGATGTTCTCCACGTCCTCGCCGACATAGCCCGCTTCGGTAAGCGTCGTGGCGTCGGCCATGGTGAAGGGCACGTCGAGCATGCGCGCCAAGGTCTGGGCGAGCAGTGTCTTGCCGCAGCCGGTCGGGCCGATCAGCATGATGTTCGACTTGGCGATCTCGACGTCATTGGCCTTGCCGCCATGACTCAACCGCTTGTAGTGATTGTGCACCGCAACAGCGAGGATGCGCTTGGCCTGATCCTGGCCGATCACATAGTCATCGAGGATTTGGCGGATTTCCTTGGGCGACGGAACGCCGTCCTTGGACTTCACCAGGGTGGTCTTGCTCTCCTCCCGGATAATATCCATGCACAGTTCGACGCATTCATCGCAGATGAACACGGTCGGACCCGCAATGAGCTTGCGGACCTCATGCTGACTCTTACCGCAGAAGCTACAATAGAGGGTATTGCGGGAGTCGCCCCCTGACTTGGCGGCTGGCATCTTGTTAACGCACCTCCGCTTGGGCAGCCCGCTAACCCTGCGGGCCCGCACCCGAGCCTATGTTAAACTCGTGCCCCGGACGGCCACAACATCAAAATGTTGTGTGTCGACCAGCGAACACGGAACAATTGGTCGCGGCTGCCCCTCTAAGAGGCAGCTGCCTGGATGGTCGGGGTCGGCCGTTTTTCGAGGACATCGTCGATCAATCCGAAGGTCTTGGCCTCCGGCGGGGAGAAGAACTTGTCACGCTCCATGGCCCGCTCGATCTCCTCGATCGTTCGACCCGTGTGGACGACGTACATCTGGTTCAATCGGGCCCGGGTCAGCAGGATCTCCTTGGCGTGGATCTCGATGTCGGTCGCCTGGCCCTGGGCACCGCCCGATGGCTGGTGAATCATGATCCGTGAATTGGGAAGCGCGAAGCGCTTGCCCTTCTGGCCAGCCATCAGCAGCAGCGAGCCCGCCGAGGCCGCCTGGCCGAACACCAGGGTCGAGATCTGGGGCCGCACATATTGCATCGTGTCGTAGATGGCCATGCCCGAGGTCACCACGCCGCCCGGCGAGTTGATGTAGAAGGAGATGTCCTTGGTCGGATTCTCCGCTTCCAGATAGAGGAGCTGGGCGCAGACCAGGCCTGCCACGTTGTCCTCGATAGGACCGTTCAGGAAGATGATCCGCTCCTTCAGCAGCCTCGACCAGATGTCGTAGCCACGCTCACCGCGGGCCGACTGCTCGACGACCATCGGAACGTAGTAGTTGTTGTAGACCTGCAGCGGATCGCGCTCGCCACTCATCGCGGGGCCCTCATGTGACTGTCTTGTAAAAGTGGCAGTGACGGCGGCCCGGTTCAAGGCCGCCGGCTCTGGATCAGTTTGCCGCTTGCGGCGCCGGGTCGGCTGACTTGTCCTCTTCGGCGTCGCGGGCGGCCTTGAGCAGTTCCTCTGGCGTAACCGACTTCTCATTAACCTTGGCGAGCTCAAGGATAAAATCCACCGTCTTCTCCTCGAAGATCGGCGCCCTGAGCTGTTCCTTCAGCTCGGCGTTCTTGCCGTAGAATTCCAGCACCTGGCGCTCCTGCCCGGGGTAGCGCATCGCCTCCCGCATCACCGCCTGGTTCAGCTCTTCTGGCGTGACATCGATCGAATTGGAGCGGCCGACGTCAGCCAGCAGCAGGCCCAGGCGGATGCGGCGCTCGGCGATCTCGCGATACTCCTTGCGCATCTTGTCTTCGTCGTCTTCGAGTTTCTCACCGTTCTTCTTGGCTTCCTCGACACGCTGCCAGATCGCGTTGAACTCGCCTTCCACCAGCCCTTCCGGCACCGCGAACTTGTGGCTGTCGGCAAGTTTGTCGAGAAGCTGGCGCTTGATCATGGAGCGCGAGACCTGCGCGTAGTCCTGGCCGATGCGATCGGACACCGCCTTGCGCATGGCATCCAGGTTCTCGAAGTTGTTCTTCTTGGCCAACTCATCGTCAGCCGGCTTGTCGACGAACTCGCGGATTTCCTTCACCGTGCACTTGAAGACAGCCTCCTTGCCCGCGAGCTCGGCATTGCCGTAGTCAGCCGGGAAGGTCACTTTGACGTCCAGGGCCTTGTCGACTTCGGCGCCGATCAGCTGATCCTCGAAGCCCGGGATGAAGGAGCCCGAGCCGAGCTCAAGCGTGTAGTCCTCGGCCTTGCCACCCGGGAACTCCACACCATCAACCGAGCCCACGAAGTCGAGCTTCAGCGCATCGCCCTTCTGTGCGGGGCGCGGCGGGTCGACCGGCTTCTGCTCACGATTGGCCTTGGCAATGCGATCGACGGCGGCGTCGACGTCCTTTGGCGGCACCTCCGCCTTCAGCCGTTCAAGCTCGATGCCGGAGAAATCGAGCTTGCCGATCTCAGGCAACACTTCGACCGCGACCTCGAATTCGACATCCTTGCCTTCAGCCAGCTCCTTGAGGTCGACGCGCGGCTGCAGCGCGGGCCGCAGCCCACGATCCTCGATCGCCTTGGCCGTGCTCTGATTCACCGCCTGCTCGAGCGCCTCGCCATACAGCGCCTGGCCATATTGCTTCTTGAGCAGGCCAACCGGCACCTTGCCCTTGCGGAAGCCGGGCAGCTGGGCGGTTTGGGCAAGCTCGGCAAGGCGTTCGTCGACCTTTGCCGACAGGTCGCCCGCCGGGACGACGATCTTGAATTGCCGCTTCAGCCCGTCAGCTGAGAGTTCCGTTATCTGCATTGCGCCACTTCCATCATTTCCTGGTGCGGGCGGAGGGACTTGAACCCCCACACCTTGCGGCACGAGAACCTAAATCTCGCGTGTCTACCAATTCCACCACGCCCGCCTGAGACCGCGAGGCTGAATTGCGGGCCTCTTAGCCCGTGCCTGCAGGACGGTCAATTCATCGCTGCGGCAAGGGCTTGAGGCAGAGCCTCGACAAGGTCTTCGGCGATCAAGCCGGGGCCGCCGAAGCGATAGGCGCTCTCCCCATGCAGCCACGCCGCTGCAGCACCCGCGGCCATTGGCGCCAGGCCTTGGGCCATCAATCCACCCGCGATTCCGGCCAGAACGTCGCCCGCACCTGCCGTCGCCAGAGACGCCGGCGCATGAACGTTGATGACGGCTCGTCCATCCGGCGCCGCAATCACCGTGTCCGGTCCCTTCAGCAGGACAGTGGCGCCGCTTCGTCGTGCGGCCTGACGCGCGCGGTCGACCTTGCCGGGGACACCGTCGAGATCCGGGAAGAGCCGACGAAATTCCCCTTCATGGGGCGTGAGCAGGACCGGCCCGGCGATCGCCCCGAACAGTTCGGTAGGCTGGTCGGCGAAGGCCGTGATGGCATCGGCGTCGAGTAGCACCGATCGGCGCGTGGCCAGTGCGGAAAGCACGGCGCCGCGGGTGCGATCGTTCACACCGCAGCCGGGACCGATCAGAAAGGCGGTGCGGCGCTCATCTGCGGCGAGACGCGCGAAGGTCTCGCGATCGTCGGCGGCCACGACCAGATTGCCCGGCTCGGCCGCTTGGTAAACGGACATCGTCTCTTGCGGTGACGCGATGGTCGCGAGCCCTGCTCCGCTTCGCCGCCCCGCCAGCGCCGCAAGTCGCGCAGCACCTGTGGCGATCGCGCCGCCGAGGATCGTCAGATGGCCGCGCGCGTACTTGTGGTCGGCGAGCGCCTGACGCCGCAGCGGCCACAAGGCAGGTTCGTTGCGCCACAGGCTTGGCTGGATCGTCGTCAGCACCGATGATGGAATGCCGATATCGGCGATCCTGAGTTCGCCGCATCGCCGCAACCCGTCCAAGGAATAGTGTCCCGGCTTACCGCGAAAGAAAGTCACCGTGAGATCAGCGCTCGGGGCGCATCCCATCACCTGGCCAGTGTCGCCGTGCAGGCCGCTCGGCACGTCTACCGCCACCACCGAGCACGCGGCACGACTCATCCTTTCAATCAGGCTGGCAGCGATGCCTTCGATCGGGCGTGCGAGGCCTGCGCCGAACAGGGCGTCGATCACCAGCGGACGGCTCTCCAGAAGGTCGGGCGATGCGCATTCTGTGTCTCCCCTCCACTGGCTTGCGGCCCAGGCGGCGTCGCCTTTCAGGTTGCTGCTCTCGCCCAGAAGCCCCAGCCGTACTGGCCAGGCCGCCGCCTGCAGGCAGCGGGCGACCACAAACCCGTCGCCGCCGTTGTTTCCGGGCCCACACAGCACGAGCACTGGTTGGCGGTGATAGCGCTCGATGACCGCCGATGTGACCGCCCTGCCAGCGGCTTCCATGAGCGCGGTACCCGGTGTGCCGGCCGCCATCGTTGCGGCATCGGCCGCCGCCATTTCCGCACAGGTCAGCAGAGCGGCTTCGTCGTGGGGTCTGAGATTCCGGAGCTTGAGCGGTTCAACCATGGTGACCGGGCGACTGGGGCGGCCGACCGGAATTGAACCGGCGACATCCAAAATCACAATCTGGCGCTCTAACCAACTGAGCTACGGCCGCCACCGTGGTCGCTCCCGGCGAAGCGCGCTTTCCTACGCTCAGCGGCTCTGAGCGTCAAGAAACAGCCGGCGCGGGCGGCAGCAGACCGTCGATCGCACGGATCCACACGGCACAGGCCTCCTCGACGCTCAATCCATGCTGGGCGCGCATACGCGCCCAGCTTTCGAAATCCGTCAGCGCCTCCAGCGCAATCAGGATCCACTGGCGCTCCTTCTCAGGCAGCGGCGCCAGCTCCGGCCGGTACATCAACTCCAGCCGCCGCACGACCGCGTCGCGTATGATGTGGATGCGCTGCTTCAGTTCCGGCGAATAGTGCTTGTTGGCGTTCAGCGCACGCCATAGCGGCAGCCAACGTTCACAGGTACCGCCGCGGGTCTCGACCTGGCTGCGGATCCGTGTCGGCCGGTCAGCCGAGACATTGCGGATGACGGCCTCGGCGTTGGCCTGCGCGAAGGCGAAATCGGCGGCGGCGAGGCTCAGCGTCAGCAGGTCGGGAAAACGCTCGAACAGCGAGCGTACCGAATAGCCGGCGCGCTCGGCGATCTGCACTGCCGTCGGCAGCCTGGGGCTTTCGTTCAGCAGCGCAAGATAGGCTTCGACGATGTACTGTCGTGTCCGTTCGCCGCGCAGCCGGCGACCATCGATCGCGGCAGGCTGGGCAGGCTCGGCCATCGTCTTGTCAGTGACGCGGCGTGGGCGGCAACAGGCGATCGATGGCGCCAATCCACAAGGTGCAGGCCTGCTCGAACGACAGGCCATAGAGATCGCGCATGCGCCCCCAGCTCTCGAAATCGGTCAGCGCTTCGAGCGCGATCAGGGTGCGCTTGCGGTCAACCTCGGACAGGGCCGAGAGTTCCGGCTGATACATCAGTTCCAAGCGCTTCATGATCAGCTCGCGTGCCAGCCGAATGCGCATCTTGAGGTCGCTCGACTCACCCTGGTTGGCGTTTAACGCACGCCACAATGGCAGCCACCGCTCGCAGGTATGCGCTCGAGTTTCGACCTGGGAGCGCAGACGTGTAGGGCGATCGCTGTCGACATGTTGGGGCGCGGCCTGGGCATTGCCGACCGCGAACACGTAGTCGGTGGCTGCGATCCGCAGCGAGAGGAGATCAGGAAAACGCTCGAAGATGGAGCGCACCGAATAGCCCGCACGCTCGGCGATCTGCGCTGCGGTCGGAACTTGCGGGTTCTCGCGCAGCAGCGCGAGATAGGCCTCGATGATGGTCTGCCTCGTCCGCTCGCTGCGCAGGCGACGACCATCAATCCGCACGGGCTTGAGGGGCGTGTCCACGCTCACCGCAACCCTCAGCCGTGCGCCGGCGTCGCCGGCAACAGGCCGTCGATGGCGCGGATCCAAACCGCACACGCCTCCTCGAACGACAAGCCATACAGCTCGCGCATGCGTCCCCAGCTCTCGTAGTCGGTGATCGCTTCCAGGGCCAGCAGCGTCCTGCGCCGCTCGCCCTCTGGCAAGGTCGAGAGCTCGGGCTTGAACATGAATTCCAGCCGCATGGCGATCAGTTGGCGAACGAGCTTGATGCGCTCGCGCAGTTCGCTCGAACTCGCTGAGATTGGTGCTCAAGACTCGCCATAGCGGCAGCCATCGCTCACAGCCGCGGCCACGCAACTCCACCTGCGATTTCACCCGCGTCGCGCGGTCGGAATCGAGATCGCGCAGCCCGCCCTGAGCGCGACCCTCTGCAATTGCGTAGTCGGTGGCCGCGATGCGCAACGCGTGGAGGTCTGGAAATCGCTCGAAGATCGAGCGGACCGAATAGCCCGCGCGCTCAGCAATCTGCACCGCAGTAGGTACTTGCCTGTTTTCGCGAACCAGCGCCATGTAAGCCTCGACGATGAGGCGGCGGGTCCGCTCGCTGCGCAGGCGACGGCCATCAACTTTGCCAGGCCTGCGCTCGGGAGCGGCCGGCGCCTCTGCGTTCGAATCGTCAGCCACGGCGACCGCCGGTCAAGCCGCCGGTGTGGGCGGCAGCAACCGATCGATGGCGTGCACCCACACCTCACACGCCTCCTCGAATGACAGGCCGTGCAGTTCGCGCATGCGCGCCCAGCTCTCCATATCGGTCAGCGCCTCGAGCGCGATCAGTACCTGCCGGCGATCGCTCTCAGCCATGGTCGAAAGCTCCTGCCGGTACATCAGCTCCAGGCGCTTGATCGTGGTCTCGCGCCCACGTGCCACGCGAGCCTTGAGCTGGCCGGTTTCGTCCTGATCGGCGAAGTGCAGCAAGACCCGCCACAAGGCGACGCCGCGTTCGCAGGTATGGGCGCGAGTCTCCACCTGGGACCTCAAGCGCGTTTGGCGGTCGGCGGCGTCGGCATGGCGCGGCGGCGCCAGCGCGAGCGCTTGGGCGAGGCTGTAGTCGGTGGCGGCCACGCGCAGCGCATTGAGGTCCGGAAAACGCTCGAAAATCGACCGAACGGAATAGCCGGCGCGCTCTGCAATTTGCACAGCCGTCGGCATCTCCGGGTTGTCCCGAAGAAGCGCCAAGAATGCCTCGATGATCAATTGCTTGGTCCGCTCGCTGCGCAGGCGGCGACCATCGATGCGGGTGGGAGTGCTAAGCGACGTTGCAGACAAGGCGGGTTCCACCGGGCTCACGCCGACTGTAGTTTCGACGAGAACAACCATGCGTCAGTGCAGAATGAGGGGTTTCAGGGAATTTGGCAATGGCAATGCAGTAATAATATGGAGCTTTCTGACGCATGCGCCACCTATTTCTGTAATATTCCGCACACAGGGCTGAATTGTCGCCCTTTATCGCCGGAAGTGGCGCGCCAGCCGCTCAATGGCCGCCTCTAAGGTCGCATCGTGCTTGCAAAAGCAAAACCGGGCGAAGTAGCGCGGGGCCCTCTGTGGATCGTCGTAGAAGGCGCTGACAGGGACCGCGGTTACTCCCGCCTCGACGGTAATGTAACGGCAGAAATCCTCGTCGGTCCCGTTGAAGCCTAGCGGCCGGAAGTCTGTCGTCACGAAATACGTGCCATGCGCCGGCAAGACCTCGAAGCCGATCTCGCCAAGTGCGTTGGCCAGGCAGTCGCGCTTGCGCTGCATGTCGATCGCCAAGCCTGAGTAGTAGCCGTCGCCCAGCCGCAGTCCCGTCGCTGCACCCCACTGCAAATTCGGCGGTGTCGTGAAGGTCATGAATTGATGCGTCTTGGCGATCGGCTTTAGCATTTCGGCGGCGGCGGTGACGTAGCCGACCTTCCAGCCGGTGACGCTGAAGCTTTTCCCCGCCGAGCCGATGCGCGCTGTGCGCTCGCGCATGCCCGGCACCGTCATGATCGAGAGGTGCCGGCGATCATCAAAGATGATGTGCTCGTAGACCTCGTCACAGACGGCGTAGGCGTCGTGCTTCAGGCACAAGCCGGCGATGAACTCGAGCTCGTCGCGGTCGAACACTTTCGAACAAGGGTTCATCGGCGTGTTGAACAGGATCAGCTTGGTGCGATCACTGAACGCCGCCGCGAGCTCATCGCGCGGCAGACGCCAGGTCGGCGGCTCCAATCGCACCAGCTTGGCGATACCCCCTGCCCGGCGCACGATCGGTAGATAGGAATCGTAGAGCGGCTCGATCAGCACGACTTCATCGCCTGGTTCGATGAGGCCGAACAGGCAGTCACCCAGCGCCTCGGTTGCGCCCGACGTCACCAGCACTTCGCTTTGCCAATCGATGTCGAGACCCTGAAAGCGCTTGGCGTGCTCGGCGACGGCCTGGCGCAGCTCGGGAATGCCCATCATGGGCGGATACTGGTTGTGCCCGGTCAGCAGGTATTCGGCGGCGGCCTGCCGCACTTCCTCCGGACCCTTGTCGTCAGGGAAGCCCTGACCGAGATTGACCGACTGATGCTGGCGCGCGAGAGCCGACATCACCTCGAAAACCGTCGTGCCGAGGCTCGACATCAGTGCATTCGCAGGTTTCATCGTCGCTTTCATTGTTGCTGAATTTATGGGCACTTTTCCGCCTATTCTTCAGACACTTCGCGCACGAAACAGACAATGCCAGCCCTGATTTCCGGCTCTGCAGCTGTGGAAATATCTGGCATAGAACCTGCTTCCCTGAGGCGCGCCCGGGCCGCCGGAACGGCGGCGCCGGTGCTGGCGTGCGGAGTAGGCCCAAGCAAATGAAGAAGATCGAAGCGATCATCAAGCCTTTCAAGCTCGACGAGGTCAAAGACGCGCTCAATCAGATCGGGCTGAAGGGCATCACGGTGCTGGAGGCCAAAGGGTTCGGCCGGCAGAAGGGTCATACCGAACTGTATCGCGGCGCCGAATACGTCGTCGACTTCCTGCCCAAGGTGAAGATCGAGCTGATCATCGAGGATGAGATGGTCGAGAAAGCCGTCGAAGCGATCCGCGCCTCGGCCCATACCGGCCGCATCGGCGATGGCAAGATCTTCGTGTCGAAGATCGACGATGCGATAAGAATTCGTACTGGCGAGCGCGGCGACGCCGCCGTATGAAAAAACGCCCGGAGGGGGCAGGGTCAACCACAAGAGAGGGACAATGGACGCCAAGCAAGTTCTCGCGATGATCAAGGAAAAGGACGTGAAGTTCGTGGACTTCCGTTTCACCGATCCTCGCGGCAAGTGGCAGCATACTGCCCGCATGGCCTCGGCCACCCAGGAAGACTCATTCACCGATGGCGTGATGTTCGACGGCTCCTCGATCGCCGGCTGGAAGGCGATCAACGAGTCCGACATGATCCTGATGCCTGACCCCTCGACCGCGGTGCTCGATCCCTTCACCGCCCAGACGACGCTGATCGTGAGTTGCGACGTCGTCGAGCCGTCGACCGGCCAGCTCTATGCCCGCTGCCCGCGTTCGACCGCCAAGCGCGCCGAGGCGTTCCTGAAGTCGTCCGGCGTCGGCGACACCGCCGTATTCGGCCCGGAGCTCGAATTCTTCGTGTTCGATGACGTGCGCTTCGACGTGCAGATGTCGGGCAGCTTCTTCAAGCTCAACTCGAGCAAATCGCCGTGGAATACTGGTGCGGAGTTCGAGGGTGGCAACATGGCTCACCGCCCGGGCATCAAGGGCGGCTACTTCCCAGTACAGCCGGTCAATTCGATGAACGACCTGCGCGCCGAGATGATGACGGTCGCGACCGAGATGGGCCTGACCATGGAGATCCATCATCACGAGGTGGCGCCCAGCCAGAACGAGCTCGGCTTCCGCTTCGACACGCTGGTGAAGACCGCCGACAATGTGCAGAAGTACAAGTACACCCTGCACAACGTCGCCCACAGCTACGGCAAAACGCTGACCTTCATGCCGAAACCCCTCTATGGCGACAACGGCTCGGGCATGCACACCCACCAGTCGATCTGGAAGGACAACAAGCCGCTGTTCGCCGGGTCGGGCTACGCCGACCTTTCGGAGACGGCGCTCTACTACATCGGCGGCATCATCAAGCACGCCAAGGCGCTGAACGCCTTCTGCAACGCCAGCACCAACTCCTACAAGCGCGTCATCCCGGGCTTCGAGGCGCCGGTGCTGCTGGCCTACTCGTCGCGCAACCGCTCGGCCTCGTGCCGCATCCCCTACGCGTCCTCGCCCAAGGGCAAGCGCGTCGAGGTGCGCTTTCCCGATCCGTCGGCCAATCCCTACCTCGCCTTCGCGGCGATGCTGATGGCCGGCATCGACGGCATCAACAACAAGATCCATCCGGGCGATCCGATGGACAAAAACCTCTACGACCTGCCGCCGGAGGAGCTGTCCAAGGTTCCGACCGTCGCAGGTTCGCTGCGCGAGGCGCTGAACTCGCTCGACGCAGACCGCACCTTCCTGACCAAGGGCGGAGTGTTCACCGACGACCAGATCGACGCCTACATGGAGCTCAAGTGGGAAGAGGTCTACGCCTGGGAGCACCAGCCCGCGCCGGTCGAGTACAAGATGTACTATTCGGTCTGATCGAACCGTTCTTTCGAACCATGGAAGGGCCCGCTGTTGCGGGTCCTTCTTTTTGTGCAGAGTCCGGCCCGCAACGCGAGGAACGACAATGGGCTGGATGGACGACGCGATGGTGGAGCTGCGCCCCTGTATCGGGCAGGTGCGGATCGTCGAGGACGATGTCGGGTTAATGGCCGTGCGCCGCGCCGCTGGCACCTTCGACCTCGATCCCAACTCGTTCAAGCAGGGCCGCGAACTGCCGCCGCACTGGTTCACCTTCATCGGCACCGAGACGGTGCTGCAAAGCGATCTTCGCCTCGATGGCCACGCCAAAGCGGGCCTCGTGTTGCCCCCGATCCCGATGCCGCGCCGCATGGGCGCCGGCCGTCGCGTCAAGATCATGGGCCGGCTGCGTGCTGGCGTGGCCGCGGTGAAGAAGGCCGAGGTGGTCGACATCGTCCCCAAGAGCGGCCGCTCGGGTGACATCTTCGTTTTGACCATGCGCAATACCTACGAACAGTCGGGCAAGACACTAGCGATCGACGAGTCCGACGCGATCTATCGCCCCGCCGTGCCGCCCGGTCAGAAGACCACCGCGACGGTGCCGACGCAGGCGCGCTCCGGTCATGCCTGGAGCGACAAGACCCCGCTCACCAACACGCTCAATTTCCGCTACTCATCGCTCACCTGGAACGCGCACCGCATCCACTACGACGGCGACTACACACGCACCGAGGAGGGCTACCCTGCCCTCGTCTCCAACGGCGGCCTCTCCATGCACCTGATGGTCGATGCCGCGCTGCGCCACGCCAAGGGCACGCTCATCGGCTATACCGCGCGGCTCGTCCATCCGCTGTGGGTCGGCGACTTCATCGAGGTGCGCGGCGAGGACCAGACGGAGGGCAAGCTCAGGATCTGGGCCGCCAACAAGGATGGCGTGCTGTGCGGCGAGATGGATCTGGAGTTCAAGCCATGACCGGAGGCCCGCTCGAGGGTGTGCGCGTCATCGATCTCACGACGGTGGTCGTCGGCCCGATCTGCACGCGCACGCTGGCCGACTACGGCGCCGAGGTGATCAAGGTCGAAGCGCCGGGCGGCGACCTCCTGCGTACCATGGCCGAAGGCAGCCGCAACGTCGGCATGTCCGGCAAGTTCATCAACTTCAACCGCAACAAGCGCTCGATCGGCCTCGACATCAAGAAGCCGGACGGCCTCGCCGCCCTGCTGCGCCTGATCGAGCGTGCCGACGTTTTTGTGAGCAATGTGCGTCCCGAGGGGTTGGCGCGCGCTGGCCTCGACCATGCGAGCCTCAGCAAGAAGAACCAGCGGCTCATCCATTGCTCGATCCTCGCGTTTGGACGCAGCGGCCGCTACTTCAACCGACCCGCTTACGATCCCGTCATCCAAAGCCTGTCGGGCGTCGCCGGCACCATCGCCCGCGCCACCGGGGAGCCGCGCTTCGTGCCGATGGTCATGAGCGATCACACCAGCGGCCTGATCGCGGCACAAGCGATCGGCTTCGCGCTCTATCGCCGAGAGAAGACCGGCAAGGGCGAGGCGATCGACGTGCCGATGCTCGAGAACATGGCGTCGTTCGTGGCCAGCGAACATCTCGGCGCTGCCACCTTCGATCCGCCGGTTGGCCCGACCGGCGACGGCCGCCTGCTCAGCCCCAACTATCGTCCCGTTCCGACCAAGGACGGCTACGTCACGGTGCGGCCCAACACCAATGCGCAGGCCTTCGCCTTCTTCGACGCGATCGGCCGGCCCGAGCTCAAGAGCGATCCGCGCTTCAACAGCGCGGCGTCGCGGACGAAGAACGCCAAGGATTATTTCGAGGTCCAGGCAACCAGCCTGGGCGGCAGGACGACCGACGAATGGGTCGAGCTGTTCGATAAGCTCGACGTGCCGGCCGCGCGCTACAACACGATCGACGATCTGATGACCGACCCGCATCTGAAGGACGTCGGCTTCTTTCGGGAAGAAGATCACCCGAGCCAAGGCAAGATCCGCCGAACCAAGCTCCCCAACGTCTTCTCGGGCGGGGCGCGCGAGAACGAGGGCCATGCGCCGCTGTTCGGCGAGCAGACCCGCGAGATCCTGGCGGAAGCAGGTTACGGCAAGGCCGAGATCGACAAGATGCTGGCGGACGGCGCCGCGATCGGAACCGGCTGAACTTCTAATGACCGGAATAGGTGGCGCGAGCTCGTCTGCGATAAACTGAAGGGTTTGCGCCAACTGGTCTCCCGTTAGATTCCCGTTAAATTCGCAAAGCCGCCGCTAGAACGGCCTGTCGCCCTCGATCAGCACGCGCTGCATGATGCGCTTCTCGCCCATCGGGTAGTCGACGTCGACGCGGTGCATGGTGGCCCGATTGTCCCAGATCACGCAGTCGCCCACCGTCCAGGCATGGCCGAAATGGTGCCTGGGCTTGCGCGCTTCGGCGGCCACCTCGTCGAGCAGAGCGTCGCTCTCGGCGCGCTCCATGCCGACAATACGATCGAGGCGATTGAAGTTGAGGTACAACGCCTTGCGCCCGGTGTCAGGATGGGTGCGCACTAGCGGATGCTCGACGTCGGGAGTCTCGGCGATCTCCTGTGCGGTCCGCGCCGAAGGCCGGTTGCGCGCCCGCGCCGTGTCGTAGCCGTGGATGGCGCGCCTGCCGTCTATCTTGCGCCGAGTCGTCTCCGGCAGCGCCTCGTAGACCGAATGCATGTTGCAGAACCACGTCGTGCCGCCCTTGCTCGGAATCTCGATGCTGTGCAGCAGTGTCGCCTTGGCGGGCACAGCCATGTACGAGTCGTCGGTGTGCCAATCCTCCGACCGGAGTGCCGTCTTGTCGGTCGTGCCGTCGGCCATCAGCGTGCTCACCATGACGGACACTTCCGGCACGTCGCCGCTGCGTTTGTAGCGCAAGAGCTGCACGCGCGGCTTACCGAAGGCGGCCGCGAAGTCGCGCATCTCGGCTGGCGTCATGCGCTCGCCTGGCACCACGACGAGCAAATGTTCGCCCAGCGCCTTGCTCAGCAGCGCCGCGACCTCGGGCCTGGCAGCGTCGGCGTGCTTGAGCCCCTCGATGCGGGCGCCGAGCGCGGCCTTCAAGGGAACGACTTGTGGGCTGGCCATCCGGCAAGCCTAGCGCGCAAACAATCCGGAAACCAATTCCGCCAGCCAAAGCCGCGTGCGCTCGATGAGGGCCTTGGCCCGCTGCCAGGCCGGCAGGCTGCGCACAAAGCCGTAAGCCCAGTCGCGCCAATGGAAGAACTTGGTGTCGGCCCAGGCGAACCAAGGAAGCGTCATCATGGTCGGCCGGAGGATGCGATAGAGCCGCGCCAAGATTGCGGTCGCCAGGATCTTGCCAAGTACCACGGCGCCGGTCGCCAGCGCGAAGCGGTGGTGCGCGGCGAACCAGAGCGCCGAGATCTTGACAGGAAGAATGATGATCGAGGGCATCGCGAAGGCGAGAACGGCGGCCCACGGCGGCAGCGACATAAGCCACCTTTCGAACCGCGCGATCAGTGGCCACCGCGCCACCGCCGCCATCATCACGTTCAGATAGCGGATCAGGACTTGCTCGATGAACACCAAGGCCGCGGCAAACGGCACGATGGCGATCTCGAGGGCGCGCTTCAGGCGTGGGTTCATGGCTTGTGAGTGTAGTGCGCGATCAGGGCGCACACACTCTGTGTTTCTGCCCCGCAATCGCCTTGATTGGTTTCAGGGATGCCCCGATTCGCCCGAACGTAAACACGGCAAGGCCGAAATCCAAATCGGCCGACACTCTCCCTATCGCTGAGGTGCCGTTCATGGCTGCAAGGAAAATCCTCGCCTGCGTTTCACTGGTCGCCTTCGCGATCGCCGCCCATCCCGCTTTCGCCGAGAACGGCAACGACGCAACGACAACCAGTCCGTCTCCCGCTCCCGCCCAACGCCCACACAAGCATCACTCCGGCAAGCACAGGCGCCAGCAGAAGCAACAGCAGCAGCAGGCGCCGCAGACCGACGGCAGCAACTAAGCGCTAGGCTGTCTTCACCAGTTCGGCGATCGCGGCACCGACCGTCTTGGTGTCGCCGTTGCCGCCGAGATCCTTGGTCCGCGGACCGCCTTCGACCAGCGAGGCCGCGATCGCACGCTCGATCGCCTCGGCCGCCTCGGGATAGCCGAGATGGCGCACCATCATCGCCCCCGACCAGATCTGGCCGATCGGATTGGCGATGAATTTGCCCGCAATGTCCGGCGCCGAGCCGTGCACCGGCTCGAACATCGACGGGAACTTGCGCTCGGGATTGATGTTGCCCGACGGCGCCACGCCGATCGAACCGGTGAGCGCCGGGCCGAGGTCGGAGAGGATGTCGCCGAACAGGTTGGAGCCAACCACCACGTCGAACCAGTCGGGGTTGCGCACGAAATGCGCGGTCAGGATGTCGATGTGATACTGGTCCGCCTTGATGTTCGGGTACTTCTTGCACATCTCGGCGAAGCGCTCGTCCCAGAACGGCATGGTGTGGATGATGCCGTTCGACTTGGTCGCCGACGTCACGTGCTTCTTCTTCGTCGTGCTCGCGAACTCGAAGGCGAACTTCATGACGCGATCGACGCCCTTGCGGGTGAAGATTGCCTGCTGCATGGCCATCTCGTCGTCGGTGCCCTGGAACATGCGTCCGCCGATCGAGCTGTACTCGCCCTCGGTGTTCTCGCGCACCACCCAGAAGTCGATCTCGCCCGGCTTTCGGTTGGCGAGCGGCGACGGCACGCCTTCGAACAACCGCACCGGGCGCAGGTTCACGTATTCGTCGAATTCGCGGCGGATCGGGATCAGCAGGCCCCACAGCGAGACGTGATCGGGTACGCCTGGCCAGCCGACCGCACCGAGGAAAATGCTCTCGAACTGCTTCAGCGTCTCCATGCCGTCGTCGGGCATCATCTTGCCGGTCTTGGCGAAGCGGTCGCACGACCAGTCGAAATCGGTGAACTCGAGCTGGAAGTTGAAGCGGCGCCCTGCGGCTTCCAGCACCCGCACGCCCTCGGGCAGAACCTCCTTGCCAATTCCGTCCCCCGGAATGAGAGCGATCTTGTGCTTGGCCATGTGTTTCCTCTCCTCGTCGCCAAGGACGTATACTCGACGGACGTTCAGGAGCAAGCCCAGCCATGTCCTACGACCTCAAGATCACGGGCGGCACGATCGTCGACGGCACCGGCAAGCCGGGCTTCGTGGGCGATCTCGGCATCAAGGACGGCAGGGTAGTGGCGATGGGCAAGGCCGATGGCCCGGCCGTGACCACGATCGACGCCGCGGGCAAGGTCGTATCGCCGGGTTTTGTCGACGTGCACACCCATTACGATGCGCAGGTCCTGTGGGACCGCATGCTGTCGATCTCGCCCTGGCACGGCGTGACCACCACCGTGATCGGCAATTGCGGCTTCGGTGTCGCGCCGACCCGGGCGGCACATCGCAAGCTGATCCTGCAGACGCTCGAAAAGGTCGAGGGCATGAGCCTCGACGCGCTGCAGGCGGGGATCGGCGACGACTGGTCGTTCGAGACCTTTCCGCAATATCTCGACACGCTGGAGAAGCAGGGCTCGGCGATCAACATCGCGGCCCTGTTCGGCCACACGCCGCTGCGCATGTACGTCATGGGAGAGGCATCGACCGAGCGCGCCGCGACGACCGACGAGATCACCGGGATGAAGAAGCTGATGCGCGAGGCGATGGAAGCCGGAGCCATCGGCTTCGGCACCTCGGTGTCGGTGAGCCACAACGGCTATGCCGGCAAGCCGGTGCCGAGCCGCCAGGCCACGGTCGAGGAAATGGACGCGCTGGTCTCGGTGATGGGCGAAATGAAGCGCGGCCTGATGCAGATCACCATCGGCCGCGACTTCTCGCCCCGCCACATGGCCGAGGTCAGCCGCAAGTATGGCGTGCCGGTCACCTGGACCGCTCTGCTTTCGTACCTCTACGGACCGGGTGGCCATCGCAAGCAGCTCGATCTCGCGGCCGAACAACGCAAGTCGGGCGCGCTGATCATCCCGCAGGTGAGCTGTCGGCCGCTCAACTTCGAGTTCACTTTCGCCGAGCCGTTCATCTTCGACGTCATGAAGTTCATGAACGAACTTTCCCAGGCCGACGCCAAGGCACCGGGCACGCGCCGGCGCGCCTATGCCGATCCGGCGTGGCGCGAGAAGCTGCGCAGCGAGCTGACGCCCCTCTTCCGCAACTGGTGGGACCGCGTGGTCATCGCCTGGGCGCCGTCGGCGCGCGAGCTCGAGGAGCAGTCGCTGGCCGCCGCCGCGGCCAAGCTCGGCAAGGACCCTGTCGACCTCGCCCTCGATCTGGCCCTCGCCAGCGACCTGCAGGCTCGCTTCCGAATGGCCGTCATGAACTTCGACGAGCAGGAAGTCGCTGACCTCATCACCGATCCCAATACCATCATCGCGCTGTCGGATGCGGGCGCCCATGCCAGCCAGCTGTGCGATGCCTGCTATTCGACCTACCTGCTGGGCCACTGGGTGCGCGAGAAGAAGACCTTCACGGTCGAGCAGGCCGTCCACCACCTGACCCAGCGTCCGGCGGAGATGTTCGGCATCACCGACCGCGGCGTGCTGACCGACGGCCGCCCGGCCGATGTCGTGGTGTTCGATCCGAAGACCGTCGGCCCGGGTCCCCTCAAACGGGTCTATGACCTGCCTGCGGGCGCTGACCGGTTGGTCTCCGAGGCCAACGGCATCGACGCGGTGGTCGTGAACGGCCAGGTCATTCGCCGTGCCGGCAAGGACGCCGTAGCCACCAATGCCAAGCTGCCGGGTCGCGTGCTGCGCCACGGCCGCGCCGCCTAACCACCATCAAACGGGAGGAAAACATGATCCATGTCATCGCCATCATTACCGCCAAGCCCGGCAAGCGCGCCGAGATCCTCAAGAACTTCAAGGCCAACGTGCCCGCCGTGCACGCCGAAAAGGGCTGCATCGAGTACGGCGCCACAATTGATACCGACGGCGGTCCGTTCGCCAAGTTCGGCCCCGACACCCTCGTGGTGGTCGAAAAGTGGGACAGCATGGACGACCTTAAGGCCCACGGCGCTTCGGCGCACATGAAGGCCTACGGCGAGAAGAACAAGGATCTCGTCGCCAACCGCGCCGTCCACGTCCTGCAGAACGCTTGATCGCCGACAGCGACGTCACCGCCTACGAGCGTGACGGCGTCGTCTGCCTGCGCCGCCAGTTTGGCACGCGCTGGGTCGAGCGCCTGCGCGCTGCGATCGAGCGCGATCTCGCCGCGCCCGGCCCCAACGCGACCAACTTCGCCGAAGGCAGCTCGGCGGGGAAGTTCTTCGGCGACATGTTCATGTGGAAGGACGATGCCGACTTCCGCGCCGCCGCTCTCGAGTCCCCTGCCCCGGCCATTGCCGCCCGATTGATGCGATCGGGATCGGCCGATTTCTTCTACGATCAGCTGTTCGTGAAGGAGCCCGGCACCGCCCATCCCACGCCGTGGCATCAGGACCAGCCTTACTGGCCGGTGAAAGGTTGGCAGATCGCCTCGGTCTGGATCGCGCTTGACGCCATCGACCGCAGCAATGGAGCCGTAGAGTTCATCGCCGGCTCGCACAAATGGGGCGTGAACTACAGGCCGACGCCGTTCCGCAAGGGCCATGAGATCAAGTTCACCTCGAGCGACCTGGCTGAAATCCCCGACATCGACGCCGACCGTACCAGGTACGACATTCGCTCGTGGAAAATGGAAGCCGGCGATTGCCTGGTCTTCCACGCGATGATCGTGCACGGCGCGCCCGGAAACGATACGCCGGGTGCCCGCCGCCGCGGCCTTTCCCTGCGCTACACCGGCGATGATGCCCGCTATGACCCACGGCCGGGCACATTTCAGTTTCCCTACAAGCCCGAGCTTGCGGCCGATGTGCCAATGACCTGCGATCTGTTTCCAAGGGTGTGGCCCAAAGGCTGAGCCGCCGTGGCATACTCCGTGCTCACACGGCTGGGAAAGTACGCCATGGAATCGAAGGCCGCAGGCACTGCACCAAAGGACTCTCGGGTCCGACCAAATTTCGAACGCATCGCCCTCCTGCTGCAGGGCGGCGGTGCGTTGGGCGCCTATCAGGGCGGCGTCTACCAAGCCCTGGCCGAGGCGGACCTGCACCCCGACTGGGTCGCCGGCATCTCGATCGGCGCCATCAACTCCGCCCTGATCGCCGGCAATTCGCCGGAGCGGCGTGTCGAGCGCCTGCGCGAATTCTGGGAGACCGTGACCCGCCCGCCGCTCGGGGCGCTCGGTGTACCCACGCTCTCCTCGGTCGAGATCAAGAACGACATGGTCCGCCAGATGGTCAACCAGTGGCGCGCTATGGGCGTCCTGCTGTGGGGCGCGCCGGGTTTCTTCAAGCCGCGCATCCCGCCGCCGATCTTCGTTCCGGCCAGCAACCCCGGGGCGCTGAGCTTCTACGACGTCTCGCCGCTCAAGAGCCTGCTCGAGAAGCTGGTGGATTTCGACCGACTCAACTCGGGGAAGATGCACTTCAGCGTCGGCGCCACCCAGGTCAGGACTGGCAATCTCATCGTGTTCGACAGCACCAGTCACCGGATCGGCGCGAGCCACGTCGTGGCCAGTGGCTCGCTGCCGCCGGGTTTTCCCGCGACCGAGATCGACGGCGAGCACTACTGGGACGGTGGCATCGTCTCCAACACGCCGTTGCAATGGGTGCTCGACGGCCATCCACGCAAGGACACACTCGCCTTCCAGATCGATCTGTGGAGCGCGCGCGGCGAGCTGCCACGCGACATGATCGAGGTCGACGTGCGCATGAAGGACATCCGCTACTCCAGCCGGACCCGCATGGGCACCGACCAGTTCCGCAAGGCCCAGGCGCTGCGCCGCGCGGCGGCGAAGATTCTCGCCGAAATTGGGCCGGAGGTTCGGCAAACTCCCGAGGCCGAGCTGATCGCCTCCGAAGCCGACGACAAGGTGTACAACATCATCCAGATGATCTATCGCGCCCGGTCCTACGAGGGCGCCTCGAAGGATTACGAATTCTCCCGCCGCACGATGGATGAGCACTGGAAAGCCGGCTACAGCGACATGCAGCGCACGCTCGCCTATCCCGAGGTGCTGCAGCGTCCGACCAGCCCGGACGGCGTGTTCACCTTCGATCTCAAGCAACAGGCCGCCGAGTAGAAGGGTCGCGTCCCGCCGTCTTACGGCAGGCGCACCACGCCGCGCACGGCCATGTCGATCATGCCGGCAATCAGCGTGTCGCGCTTGGTCCAGGGGAATTCCGGGTTGTTGATCAGCGCCGCGGCAAGGCCGTGTAATCCCATCCATACGAGCTCAGCGGCGGTCTCCACCGGATAGTGCAGCGGCATGCCGGCATTCTCGATGTCACGGAACATACCCATCAGGCGCTGAAAAGCGATCGCGCCCGCGGTGCCTGGCTGGCTGGGATCGATCACCTCGGCCTTGTGCCCGCCCTGGTGCTTGATCTGCTGGGGCGTGTTGCCCGACATGAAGGTGAGCCAGTACTCGCGCGGATTGGCGAGCGCGAAGCGAACATAGGCTTCGCCGCAGTGGCGCAGACGCTCGATCGGCGGCAGGCCCTGCTTCTCGATCGCCGCCATCTGGTCGGTCAGGAAGCCGAACGTCTGGTCGCAGAGCGCCAGCATGATCGCTTCCTTGTCCTTGAAGTAGAGGTAGAGCGCAGGCGCCGACACGCCCACCACATCGGCGATCCGACGGATCGTCGTGGCCTCGTAACCCTCCCGGATGAACAGCTCCTTGGCCGCCTGCAGGATCTCGTCGCGCCGGGTGTGACCTTCACCGCGCCGTTTCCGAGTGCCGACCGCCGCCGTGGACAAATGCTGCTCCATGCCTTGACTTGTATCTGAACGTCGTTAAGTTAACAATGTTAAGTTATCGACGTTCAGCTTGTTGTCGCCATTCTACGCCTCGGCGGCCCGTCACGAAACGACACAAGGGTGACCCCCCATGCGCCTGTCTGTTGATGGCTTCACAACGTCCCTGACCAGCCGCAGGGTCAAGTTCGTCTTGGTCGGCATTGTTGCCACCGCTGTCGTCGGGGCCGCCGGCGCCTTCACCTGGAACGCCAACGCATCGCGGCCCCAATTGGTCGTCGAGCCGGTGCTGCGCCCCGCCCGCGTGGCCGAAATCCAGTACCGCCCGCACATGCATAGCCTGCTGCTGGCCGGCACGGTGGTACCCAGGATCGAGACGGTCCTGGGCTTCCGCGTCGCCGGCAAGGTGACCGCGCGCGAGGTCGATGTTGGCAGCGTCGTGGCGCCAGGCCAGTTGATCGCGCGCATCGACCCGGCCGACTACCGGCTCGCCGTCGACAATGCCCGTGCCGCCCTCGTCTCGGCCGATGCCGACTATGCGCGCGCCAAGGCCGATCTCGAGCGCTACCAGGCGCTGCGCGGCGGCGCCGCGTTCATGAGCCAAACGCTCGACCAGCGTCAGTCGCTCGCCTCGACGGCGCTCGCCCATGTCGACCAGGCCAAGAGCCAGCTCGCCACGGCGGAGAACAACCTCGCCTATACCGAGCTTAAGGCCGACGCCGCGGGCGTCATCACTGCCGTCCAGGCCGAGGTCGGCCAGGTGCTGGCGCAAGGCCAGGGCATGGTGAAGCTGGCACGCAGCGAGGAACTCGAGATCCTGGTCGGGGTACCCGAGCATCGGCTGAAGACCGTGCGCGAGGCGAGGCAGGTCACCTTCGAACTGTGGTCGGAAGCGGGGCATCGCTATGCCGCAAAGCTGCGCGAGCTCTCGCCCAGCGCGGACCCGATGACGCGGACCTATCCCGCACGCTTCACCGTGATCGATCCGCCGGCCTTCATCGGGCTCGGCATGACGGCCTCGCTGATGCTGTCCAGGCCCGAGCCCGGCGTGCTGGCCGAGGTGCCGCTCAGTGCCATCTTCCAGCAGGGCACGCGGCCTGCGGTATGGGTGGTCGACAAGACCAGTGGCGCGGTCGAGCTGCGCCCGGTGACCATCGCGCGTTGGCGCGACGAGACAGCGCTGATCGCCTCCGGCGTGAAGGACGGCGAGATCGTCGCCACCGCGGGCGTGCACAAGCTGGAGTCCGGCCAGAAGGTGAAGCCAATCGTGCAGGCGGCGCAGTAGCCATGCACGCCCGGACCAATCTCAGCGCGCTCGCGCTCAAACACAGCACGCTCACCCTCTTCTTCATGCTGGTGCTGGTGGCCGCCGGCGTATTCGCCTACTTCAATCTTGGCCGCGCCGAGGACCCACCCTTCACCATCAAGCAGATGGTGGTGTCGGCAACGTGGCCCGGCGCCACCTCGCGCGAGATGGAGCTGCAGGTCACCGACAAGCTCGAGACCAAGCTCCAGGAACTGCCTTACTTCTACAACGTCCAGAGCTACACAAAGCCCGGCGAGACGGTGATCTACGTCTCGCTGCGCGACGACATCCCGCCCGCCAAGGTACCCGACCTCTGGTACCAGGTGCGCAAGAAGATCGGCGACATTCGCAGTAGCCTGCCGCAGGGCGTGCTCGGCCCGAACTTCAACGACGAGTACGGCGACACCTACAGCCTGATCTGGGCCTTCGAATCCGACGGCTTCTCCGATGCCGAGATGAAGGAGATCGTGAAGGCGGCAAGGCTCAGGCTCCTGCGCGTCCCCGACGTCACCAAGGTCGACCTGTTCGGCGTGCAGGACCAGAAGATCTTCATCGAGTTCAGCCATGCACGGCTCGCCATGCTGGGCGTGCCGGTCGACCAGATCCTCGACGTGGTGCGCAAGCAGAACGCCGTGATTTCCGCCGGCACGATCGACACCAAGGGCGAGCGCATGGCGATCCGGGTCGACGGCGCGCCGACCTCGGCCGAGCAGTTGATGGCCCTGCCCTTCAGCGCCGGCGGCCGCACGCTCACCTTGGGCGATGTCGCCGAGATCAAGCGTGGCTACACCGACCCGCGCCAATCCTCGATGCGCTTCGACGGCAAGCCGGTGATCGGCCTCGGCGTCGTCATGCAGGCCGGCGGCAACGTACAGGTGCTTGGCAAGGCACTCGACGCGGCAATGTCCGAGATCGAGGCCAATCTGCCGGTCGGCATCACCATCCATCGTGTCGCCAACCAGCCCGAGGTGGTCGACGAGTCGGTCCACGAATTCACCCGCTCGCTCGCCGAAGCGCTCGGCATCGTGCTGGTCGTGTCGTTCATCAGCCTGGGCTTCCGCACCGGCATCATCGTGGCGCTCTCCGTCCCGCTGGTGCTGGCCATTACCTTCGTCGGTATGATGCTCCTGGGCATCGACTTCCAGCGCATCTCGCTCGGCGCACTGATCATCGCGCTCGGCCTCCTGGTAGACGACGCGATCATCGCCGTCGAGATGATGATGGTGAAGCTCGAGGAAGGTTTTAGCCGCATGGAGGCCGCGACCTTCGCCTACACTTCGACGGCGTTCCCCATGCTGACCGGCACCCTGATCACTGCGGCGGGCTTCGTGCCCGTGGGTTTCGCCAAGTCGAGCGCCGGCGAATACACCAACTCGATCTTCTGGGTGGTCGGCCTGTCGCTTGTGATCTCGTGGTTCGTGGCGGTGCTGTTCACGCCCTGGCTTGGCTATCGCCTCCTGCCGCAGCCCAAGACCGGCGGACACCACGACCCTTATGGCGGACGGCTCTACAGCATCTTCCGCAAGATGGTCGAATGGTGCCTAACCTGGCGCAAGACAACCATCGCAGTGACCGCCCTCGCCTTCGTCGCCGCCATGGCCTCGTTCGGCCTGGTGCAGAAGCAGTTCTTCCCGACCGCCAACCGGCCCGAGCTGATCATCGATCTCAGGCTCGCCCAGGGCGCCTCCTATGCCGCGACCGACGCTGAAGTGAAGAAGCTCGAGAAATGGCTTGCCTCGAACGGCGATGTGGCTTTCTACACCTCCTACATTGGCGCGGGATCGCCGCGCTTCTACCTGCCGACCGTGCCTGAGCTGCAGAACTCGAACTTCGGACAGGTCGTCGTCATGACGCGCGGCATCGAGGCGCGTGAGAAGCTCGTTGCCGAGCTCGACCAGCTCTTCAAGAAACACTTCGAGGCGGTACGCGCGCGCGTGCAGCGCCTGCAGAACGGCCCGCCGGTCGCCTATCCGGTAATGTTCCGCGTGCTGGGCGAGGATCCGCAAAAGATCCGCGAGGTCGCCGAGCAGGTGCGCCAGGTCTTCAAGGCAGATCCCGACGCCCGCGACATCAACTTCGACTGGAACGAGCTTGCGAAGTCGGTGCGGCTGGAGGTCGACCAGGCCAAGGCGCGCGCGCTGGGTGTCGACTCGCAGATCCTGGGCAACGCCCTGCAGACGATCCTCTCGGGCGTGGTCGTCACCCAATACCGCGAGGGCACCGAAACGATCGATGTGGTCGCCCGCGCCGTGGCGCCCGAGCGGCTGAGCGTCGACGGGCTGGAATCGATCCATTTCCGCACGGCCACCGGCGGCATCGTCTCGCTGGCCCAGCTCGCCACGCTGCATTTCGAACTCGAGGAGCCGATCCTGTGGCGGCGTAACAAGGAGCTGCTGATGACAGTGCGCGCCGGCGTCGCCGACGGCGTGCAGGGTCCCGACGTCGCCACACGCCTCGACAAGGGGCTGGAGCCGGTGCGCGCCAAGCTGCCGGCCGGCTACCGCATCGAGGTCGGCGGCGACAAGGAAGAGAGCGCCAAGAGCCAGGGCTCGATCTTCAAGATGATGCCCGTCCTGGGGTTGCTGACGCTGTTGTTCCTGATGCTGCAGCTCAGGAACTTCTCCAAGCTCGCCCTGGTGCTGCTGACCGCGCCGCTCGGCATGATCGGCGTGTCGCTGTTCCTGCTACTGTTCCACCAGCCGTTCGGCTTCGTGTCGCTGCTCGGCACAATCGCGCTCGCCGGCATGATCATGCGCAACTCGGTGATCCTGGTCGATCAGATCGACCAGGACATTGCCGCCGGCCATGCCGCCTGGGACGCCGTGATCGACGCCACCGTGCGCCGCGCCCGGCCGATCCTGCTCACTGCGGGCACTGCCATCTTCGCCATGATCCCGCTATCGAGGAGCGTGTTCTGGGGGCCAATGGCCGTGGCGCTGATGGGCGGTTTGCTGGTCGCTACGGCGCTCACCCTGCTCTTCCTGCCGGCACTCTATGCCGCCTGGTTCAGGGTCAAGCGTCCGGAGACTGCCGCGCAGGTCGCTCCGGTGCAGCACGTCCCGCTGCCGCTTGCGCTCGCGGCCGAGTAGGTCCGCACTTCCCAGACTTCCCACCGTTTCCCACTCGAGTGGGAAACGGATAATGCCCGCTTGGATTATTCGGCGTTCTTCCCACTTGGGAAACACCCCCTCCAGCACAAGTTATTGATTCCAAACGATTCACAATTCTAAACCATTGATATCGCTATGAAATACTTCCTTCAGCCACGTGCAGGTCGCTCTGGCGGGCGGCGCTGACGGCCACGACGATCTCGATGCCGCGCACGATGTCCTCGAGCGCCATCGATGGCGCGGCGCCCAGCCGGGCCGCCTGCTCGGGTACATAAGGGATGTGCAGGAAGCCCGCCCGCATCGGGATGGGATGGCGCGCGGCCATGTCCATCAGGGCATAGAAGACATTGTTGCAGACGAAGGTGCCGGCGGTGTTGGACACCGCCGCAGGCAGCCCGGCCTTGCGCATCTCGGCCACGCAGGCCTTGATCGGCAGGGTGGCGAAATGCGCGACCGGTCCTTCGCGCACCACCGGACGATCGATCGGCTGCTTGCCGTCATTGTCCTTGATGCGTGCGTCCTGAACGTTGATCGCCACCCGCTCCAGGCAAAGCTCGGCACGGCCTCCGGCTTGGCCGACACACAGCACTATGTCCGGCCGCACCTCGTGGATCGCGCCGCGCAGCGCGATGGCCGAGCGGGCGTAGGAGGTCGGCAGCACCGCGGTGTGGAGTTGCACGCCGCCCACCTTTCGCTTGAGCTGCCGGACAGCGAGCGCCGAGGGATTGACCTTGTCGCCGCCGAACGCGTCGAAGCCCGTCACCAATGCCTTCATCTGCCTGACCACTCCCGGGCACAAAAACGAAAGGGCGCCCTTTCGGGCGCCCGACGTTACTCGTTCTGCGTCCGGTCTGCTACTTGTTGGCGGCGTCGACGGCGCGACGCGCCATGACGCCCACGAGATGGGCGCGATACTCGGCGCTGGCGTGGATGTCGCTGTTCAGGCCATTCGCTGGGATCTTGATGTCCTTGATGGCGGCCGAGGAGAAGTTCTTGGCCAGCGCATCCTCCATCGCCTTCACCCGGAACACCGCAGGACCCGCCCCGGTCACCGCGACCCGCACGCCGTCCTTGGTCTTGGCCACGAACACGCCGACCATGGCGTAGCGCGACGCCGGGTTGGGAAACTTCATATAGGCCGCCTTCTCGACCTTCGGGAAGCTGATCGAGGTGATGAGCTCGCCGTCCTCGAGGGCGGTTTCGAACAGGCCCTTGAAGAAGCCGTCGGCCGGAATCTTGCGGGTGTTCGTGGTGACCGTGGCATTGAGTGCCACCACGGCCGCCGGATAGTCCGCCGCCGGATCGTTGTTGGCGACCGAGCCGCCCATCGTGCCGCGGTTGCGCACCTGCGGATCGCCGATATGTGCGGCGAGGCCGGCAAGGGCTGGAATGTTGCTCTTCACGTCAGCCGACGTTGCGACATCGGCGTGGCGGGTCATGGCGCCGATCGTCACGTTGTTGCCCTCGACCTTGATGCCAGCAAGCTCCTTGACGCCGCTGAGGTCGACCACGTCGGTCGGCTTGGCGAGGCGCTGCTTGAGCGTCGGGATCAGGGTCATGCCACCCGACATCGGGCGGGCTTCCGGCTTGCCCTTGAGTGCGGCGAGAGCCTCGGCCAGCGACTTGGGGCGATGATAGGCGAAATCGTACATCACTTTCCTCCGTGGATGGCCTGCCACACATTGAGCGAGGTGGCAGGCATCGAAATATGCGTGACGCCAAGTGGCGCCAACGCGTCATGGACGGCGTTCATCACGGCGGCAGGCGCGGCAATCGCGCCAGCCTCGCCGCATCCCTTCACGCCCAGCGGATTGTGCGGGCAAGGAGTGACCTTGTAGCCGAGCTTGAAGGACGGCACGTCGTCGGCGCGCGGCATGGTGTAGTCCATGAACGAGCCACTCACCAGCTGGCCGGTCTCCTTGTCGTAGACCGCATGCTCCATCAACGCCTGGCCGACGCCTTGCGCGATGCCGCCATGCACCTGGCCCTCGACGATCATCGGATTGATGATATTGCCGAAATCGTCGACCGCCGTGTGGTTCACGATCTCCACTTCGCCGGTGTCGGGGTCGATTTCGACCTCGCAGATCTGCGTGCCGGCGGGATAGACGAAGTTCGCCGGATCGTAGAAGGCGTTTTCGTCCATGCCGGGCTCGACCTCGGCGAGCGGATAGTTGTGCGGCACATAGGCCGCGAACACCGCCGCGCCCAGCGGCACGTTCTTGTCGGTGCCCGCCACCTTGAACACGCCGTTCTCGAACACGACGTCGGCGACCGACGCCTCCATGAGGTGGGCGGCGATCTTCTTGCCCTTGGCGATGATCTTGTCGGTCGCCTTCATGATCGCCGAACCGCCGACGGCCAGCGATCGCGAGCCGTAGGTTCCCATGCCGAACGGCGTCGTCGAGGTGTCGCCGTGCACGACCTCGATGTTCTCGAGCGGGACGCCCAACTTGTCGGACACCAGCTGAGCGAAGGTCGTCTCGTGGCCCTGGCCGTGGCTGTGCGAGCCGGTGATGACCTGGACGTTGCCCGTCGGGTTGAACTTGATCTGGGCCGACTCCCACTGGCCGACGCCGGCTCCAAGCTGGCCGACCACCTGCGACGGCGCCAGCCCGCAGGCCTCGATGTAGGACGAGAATCCGATGCCGCGCAGCTTGCCGCGCGACTTGGCCTCGGCGCGGCGCGCCTCGAAGCCCTTGTAGTCGGCGATCTTGATCGCCTCGTCGATGATCGGCGGGTAGTTGCCCGAATCGTACTGCAGCGCCACCGGCGTCTGGTATGGGAAGGCGGTCGACGGGATGAAGTTCTTTCGGCGCAGCTCGGCCGTGTCGATCTTCATTTCCTTGGCCGCCTTGCTGACGATGCTCTCGACGACGTAGGTCGCTTCGGGCCGCCCGGCGCCGCGATAGGCGTCGACCGGCGCGGTGTGCGTCAGCGCCGCTTTCACGTTGGCATAGATCAGCGGCGTGGTGTACTGGCCGGCCAGTAGCGTCGCATAAAGATAGGTCGGCACCGCCGTCGAGAAAGTCGAGAGGTAGGCGCCCATGTTGGCGATCGTGTCGACCTTGAGCGCCAGGAACTTGCCGTCCTTGTCGAGGGCGAGCTCGGCGTGGGTGACGTGGTCGCGGCCATGCGCGTCGGTCATGAAGGACTCGGCGCGCTCGGCGGTCCACTTGATCGGCCGGCCGACCCGCGACGCCGCCCAGGTGACCATCGTCTCTTCGTTGTAGCAGAAGATCTTGCTACCGAAGCCGCCACCCACGTCGGGCGCCACCACACGCAGCTTGTGCTCGGGAATGCCCAGCACGAACGCCGACAGGATGAGACGCAGCACATGCGGGTTCTGCGACGTCGACCAGAGCGTGTAGTTGCCAGTGCCCTTGTCGTACTCCGCCGCCGCGGCGCGCGGCTCCATGGCGTTGGGGATCAGGCGGTTATTGACGATGTCGATCTTGGTGACGTGCGCCGCCTTGGCGAAAGCCGCATCGACGTCGGCCTTCACGCCGATCTCCCAGTCGTAGATCAGGTTGCCCGGCGCCTCGGCATGAACCTCGGGCGCGCCCTTGGAGAGCGCCTTGGCGAGATCGACGTTGGCCGGCTTCTCGTCGTAGTCGACCTTGATTGCTTCGGCGGCGTCCTTGGCCTCATCGTGGCTGTTGGCGATCACCATCGCCACCGTGTCGCCGACGTAGCGCACGGTGTCGGCCGCCATCACCGGATGCGGCGGCGCCTTGTGCGGCTGGCCGTGCTTGTCCTTGACCACCCAGCCGCAGATCAGGCCGCCCACCTTGGCGTCGGCGACATCCTTGCCGGTAAAGATCTCGACCACGCCCGGCATCTTCTTCGCCGCCGAGGTGTCGACGCTCTTGATCTTCGCATGAGCGTGCGGCGAACGCAGGAAGTACGCATAGGTCGCTCGAGCGAGCGGCAGATCATCGACATAGCGGCCCGTGCCGGTCAGGAAGCGCTGGTCTTCCTTCCGCTTGACCCGGGCGCCAATTCCTGTGGCGGCGGTCATGGCGTTTACACTCCTGCAGACTTCATTGCTGGCGCGGCGGCCAGAATTGCCTTCACGATGTTGTGGTAACCGGTGCAGCGGCAGAGGTTGCCCTCGAGCTCGCGGCGCACCGTCGCCTCATCGAGCTGGTAGTTGTGGCGCTTCACCATGTCGATGGCGCTCATCACCATGCCCGGCGTGCAGAAACCGCACTGCAGCGCATGGTTCTCGCGGAACGCCTCCTGCATTGGGTGGAGCTTGTCCGGGCTGGCAGCGAGGCCTTCGATGGTCAGCACCTTGGCGCCCTCGGCCTGGACGGCAAGCATGGTGCACGACTTCACCGACTTGCCGTCGACATGCACGACACAGGCGCCGCACTGGCTGGTGTCGCAACCGACATGGGTGCCGGTCATGCCCAGATGCTCGCGCAGGAACTGGACCAGCAATGTGCGCGCCTCGACCTTGCCGGAAACGGCCTTGCCGTTGACGGTCATGGCAACGGAAATGGTCATCACGCTTCTCCCTCACATTGTTGGTTCGCGGCGCGCCAACGAGCGCCTGCCCAGCGTTGCCCGGACTCTCGCAAGCGGCTCATAGGCCGGTCAAGCGAATTACAGAATACGAATAACGCTGTGAAAGCGAAGTCCCTGGCGGCGGCCCCAAGCCAACCTCATCCTGAGGAGCCGCGCGCAGCGCGGCGTCTCGAAGGATGGACAGCGCTCGACGTGCTCGTTCCCCCCTTCGAGACGGCCGCCACGCGGCCTCCTCAGGGTGAGGCGGTACGCGCTCTAACGGCTGACCAGAAACACGATGATCAGCACCGCTGCCCCAATCCCGATGATCGTCCAGTGGCGGTATCCTCGCTGCGTCGCAGCAGCCCTCGGGTCGTCTGGCGACATTCAGGCCACCTCTGGTGCGGTCACGGGCGGTGGCGCGCCGACGCTCTCGGCAAACTTGCCGAAAAATTGATCGGCCAGCTTCTTTGCCGTGCCGGTGATCAGGCGGGCGCCGACCTGGGCGATCTTGCCGCCGACTTGCGCATCGACGTCGTAGGTCAGCACCGTGTCGCTGCCCTCCTCCGCGAGTTTCACGACTGCGCCCCCCTTGGCGAACCCAGCGACACCGCCCTGCCCCTCACCGCTGATCTTGTAGCCGTTCGGTGGATCGATGTCGGACAGTGTCACTTTGCCGGTGAAGGAGGCGCTCACCGGCCCGATGCGCAGCCGCACCTTCGCCGTCATTTCGGTATCGGACAGCTTCTCAAGCAATTCGCAGCCGGGAATGCAGGCCTGCAGCACGGCCTGGTCGTTCAACGCCGCAAACACCTTGTCGCGCGGTGCCGCGATCTTGTACTCACCCTTGATTTCCATGGCTCGACTCCGGTTACGTCACTCCGACCTCACCCTGAGGAGCGGCCGCAGGCCGCGTCTCGAAGGGTGGGCAACCGACCGCTCTGTAGCCCATGCTTCGAGACGGCCGCTCCGCGGCCTCCTCAGCATGAGGCCATTCATTCTGACCCTCTTGCTACCACTTGCTTGTATAGGAGTCCGGTGGCGGTTCTGCCAGTGGTTCGCGGATCGACACGAATATGGTTGCGAGATAGGGAACCGCCATCAGCACGGCGATGCAGGCGAACCAGTCGGCCTGCGTGTTCCAGAAAAGTGTCCTGATTACCCAGCGGCCACCATCGACCGCCACGAAGCCGCCGGAGCCGCCGTCATAGAGCTTGATCGCGCCCTCGGTGATCAGCATGGCGGCGGCCCAGAAGATCAGTAGAGCGGACAGCAGGATCTCAGGCAGCACCGGCACGACGCGGCTGAACGAGCGGTCCATGCGCACGAAGCCGCGGCTGCCGTCGTAGCCCAGCAAGCGGCCGAACGAGAGTGCCCGCATCAAACGCTCGGGCCGCGATACCTTCTCCGTGCGCAATACGGTCAACACCTTCCACGCCATCAGCACGATGCTCGGCAGCACGAAGCTCCATATGGGGAAGTCGCGGTAGCGGCCATCGATGGCGATCTGGCGGTAGAAGGTGTCGCTGAGGCGAATGACACCGTCGTACCAGTCGATGGTGATGACCACGAGATAGAAGATGCAGAGGACGGTGAGCATGAGATAGAGCATCTGCAGCAGGAGGTCAGCCCGCTGCAGGACGCGGAAGCGCGGCAACTCCCGCCAGGCGCGCCACGCCTCGCGCACGCGCGCGCCATAAAGTGAAGGATCGGCCATGCGGCCGGTCAGGCTGTCGGAGATGCCACGCAGCAGGGCGTAGCCGAAGGCGCCGAGCAGGATCGCCCAGAAGACAACTCCGAGCATGCGTTCGAAATAGAAGGTACGCGACACGTCGAGCCAGACCGACTGCACGTAGCAGGTGGCCACGAGCTGACAGAACACGGCGAAGATCACGATCGGCTTGGCTGGCGCGCGCCGACGCCAGCTGAAGAAGGCGATCAGCAGCAGGCCCGACAGAATGGTCGACAGCGCAAACAGGATGCGCCAGTGCGGCTCGGCCACTACCGGCTTGCCGAGCTCGAACTTGTCGTTGCGATAGGCATCGAGCAGACCCCAGGCGGCGCCGACCGTGCCTTCCTGGCGCGCCTTCCAATACTGGTCGAAGGCCTCGACGACGTTGTAATCGAAGTTCTCGCGCTCGGCGATGCTGCGGAAGATCGAGAAGTAACGCACCTGCTCGATCCGGCCCGGCCGCGCGTCGGAACGCATGCGGCCGTCGCTTGGCCAGCCTGTCTCGCCGATCACGATCTTCTTGCCGGGAAAGCGCTGCTGCACCTTGTGATAGATATCGAGCAGGTGCTTTTCGATGCGCAGCTGACCGTTGGCCTCACGGCGCTCCAGTCCGATCGGCTCGTCTTCCCAATAGGGCAGCAAATGCACGGTGATGAAATCGACCTCGTCGGCGAGCGAGGGATTACGCAGCCAGAACTCCCAGACATCGGCATAGGTCACCGGCTGCTTGACCCTGCTCTTCACCATGCGGATGTACGAGCGCAGCTGGTTGGCCGTCAGGTCCTTGCGCAGTAGCACCTCGTTGCCGACGATCACCCGCTCGATGGTGTCGGGATACTTGTTGGCGTGATCGATCAGCAGGTTCACCTGCTCCAGATTTTCCTTGTCGTTGTCGTTCAGCCACGCGCCGTGCCAGACCTTCAGCCCATACTTGCCGGCGCGTTGTGGCACCGCTTCCAGATTCTCGCCGGTCGAATAGGTGCGCACCGCGCGCACCTTGCCCTGCAAGCGCTTGAGGTCCTGGTCGATCTGGTCGGCCGTGGGGAACGTGCGCGTGAGCGGGCTTTGGCCCGGCCGGTACGGCGCGAACGACACGCTCTGCAGCGGCGCGCTGGTCCAGCCGGCGATCTCGACTGGTCAATTCGGCCACCACCACCACAAGAGATTGAGCGCCGTCACGACCGCGAAGGCCAGTAGTGCCGCGAGAGAACGCATGAGGATTTGTAGCAGGATCGAAGGGTGGCCGAACGGGTTTTTGCCGGTTGTCCCCAAACTCTAAGGTGCGCCGCGCTGCACTCCGGCGATCGCCTGCCGCACGATCTGGTGGCCGCGGAACAGCACGGCTTCCTTCCAATCGTCGGTGTCGGGGTAGAATTGGCGGCGCATCGCGGCGCGCACCGGCCCCGCCTCCTTGCCCAATGGATCACCATACTTGTGAAGCCAGTGGTCGGCTCGAAAGGCCTTTTGCCCGCTCTCGCGATCGAAGGTCCCGAACTCCAGGGTGCACATGGTGAGACGCGTCTCGGGTTCCACGAGGACACGGTTGAGGCCGTAATGGCCAAGACCATCGCGCGCCTGCGACGCCGTCTGGCCGCGCTTGGACTCGGTCACCGACTCCCCCCAGAAGGCGCGCACGCGGCGCGAGGCCGGCGTGTCGATGTCATAGTGCGTGATCGGCTCGCCATAACCATAGGGGCCGAGACCTGTATGGAAGTCGACCACCGCCACGTCACTCCGGCCCTTGAGATACTTGTCGACGATCGCGTGCAGGGTTCGATTGGACCATGCCGGCCCGCCGCCACCGAAGAACATGCCATCCGGATGGCTGTACTGGCCGCCCGACATGGCCCGGAAATACGCAATGTCGCCTACCTTCTTGCGATAGGCCGCGAGCTTGGCATCGGCTGCCTTGATGCCTGCTTCACTGAAGTCGGACGGAACGAGTGCATCGGCGATCTCGAGATAGCCCTCGTTCACCGGGTACGGCTTGGTGTGATCAACGTAGTTACGGTTGAGATCGTTGCCCTCCTCTGTCACCCGCCGCGTCCAGGCGAAGCCGTAGGGATTGATGGCATGGACGAACAAGGCTGCCGTGCCCTTGGGCAGGCCTGAAGCGCCCACGCTCGCCAGCCAATCGACCTGGAAGCCCGATCCGCAATAACCCTCGACGCCATGGGTGCTCGAGATCGTCACCACGATCTTGCTGGCATCATCCGGGCCCAACCGCGCCACGTCGGTCGACAGCGCCTCGCCCTTGGGTCCCTTGGCCGGATTGTCGTAACGATGCAGGGTCGCGCCGGCCACTCTGGCCGCGGACAGGAATTTCTCGCGGGCCTCGCCGTAGGTCGCGGCGAAGGAATGGATATTCGTCATGCCGAGCCCTAGGTCCTGAGCGTCAGGCCGCCATCGACCACCAGCTCGTGGCCGGTGATGAAGTCGGCCTCGTCGGATGCCAACAACAGGGCACCGCGGGCGATGTCGATGGGCTGGCCGAGGCGTCGCAAGGCCGCCTTCTTCTCCCACACCGCTCGGATCTCGGGATTGTCGAAGTTAGTGCGCGTCATGCCGGTATAGATCGCGCCCGGGCAGACGTAGTTGGCTGTGATGCCGAACTTGCCGAGCTCGAGTGCCAGCGTGCGCGTCAGGCCGCCGACGCCGGCTTTCGATGCACAATAGGCGGCAAGTCCAAAGTCGGTATCGAAGGCCATGACCGACGCCGTATTGACGATGCGGGCGCGGCCCTTCTCCTTGGCGCGCGCCTTCAGCGCCGGGATGGCCTCGCGGCAAAGCCGGAACATGCCGCGCACGTTGACGCCGTTCACACGATCCCAGAATTCGTCGGTCATCTCCTCAACGAAAGCACGGCCGCTCACGCCGGCATTGTTAAACAGGATGTCGATAGCGCCGAATTTCTCCAATGCGGCGGCGACGATCTTCCTCGGCGCATCGTCGCCGGTGATATCGGCGGCGAACGGCGCGATGGCATTGCTGCCGGCATGCACGGTGTTGATCTCGGATTCGGGCCGATCGACGGCCAGCACCTGTGCGCCCTCGTCGGCAAATAGCTTGGCCGAGGCCGCGCCGATGCCCGACGCCGCGCCCGTGACGATCGCAATCTTGCCGGAGAGCCTGCCCATCGCCACCTCAGGTCATCGTCAAGACGACTTTGCCGGTCGCCTTGCGCGACAACAGCGCATTCATCGCGTCGGCACCCTTTTCCAGCGGAAAGCGCATGGAGATGTGCGGCTTGAGCTTGCCCTCGCCGTACCAGGCGAGGAGCTCGTCGAAATTCTGGCGGGCCTCGGCGGGTTCGCGCCCGCGCCACGCGCCATAGAAGACGCCGCGCACATCGCAGCTCTTGAGCAGCGCCAGGTTGGCCGGCAGCGAGGGAATGCGGCCCGCCGCGAAGCCGACGACCAGCAGGCGGCCATACCAAGCGATGCAGCGGATGGATTCGTCGAAGGCATCGCCGCCGACGGCGTCATAGATGATGTCGGCGCCGTTGCCGCCGGTCAGTTCCTTCACCTTGTCGCGCATCTTCTCCTTGGAGTAGTTCACGAACATGGTGGCGCCGTACTTGCGGCAGACCTCGATCTTCTCGTCCGATCCCACGGCGGCGATCACCTTCAATCCCATCAACGCGCCAAGCTCGACCGCGGTCAGGCCGACGCCGCCCGATGCCCCGGTCACCAGGAGCGTCTCGCCGGGCTTGTAGCTGCTGCGCTGCTTCAGCGCGTAGTAGGACGTACCGTAGGTCATGGTGAAGGCGGCGCCGTCGTCGTAGCTCATGTTCTTGGGCATCGGCAGCAATGCCGCCTGGTCGGCCACGACTTCGGTGGCGTAGCCACCATGGCCGACCGAGGCGATGACGCGGTCGCCCTTCTTGTAAGCCGTGACTCCCTCGCCAATTTCGGTGATGTCGCCCGCAACTTCATGGCCCGGTGCGAACGGGCGCGGCGGCTTGAACTGGTACTTGTCGGCGATGATCAGGGTGTCGGGGAAATTGACGCCCGCAGCCTTCACGTCGATCCGGACCTGCCCCTTGCCGACCGGCTTGGACGGCAGCTCCATCAGCTTCAGGCTCTCCGGTCCGCCCGGGGTCTCGCTCATCATCGCGCGCATCGTTCGCTCCCGTGTCGCGGCATTTCGTTCTGTGGCGGCATTGATACGATGGCCGGCCGCCCAGCGTCCATCCATGCTAGAAGACGACGTTCGCGGGGAGGAAGATGGCAGGCCTGTATTTCGAGGAATTGACGGTTGGCCGCGTATTCGATCATGCCTGGACGCGCACCGTGACCGAAATGGACAATGTCCTGTTCAGCTCGCTCACCATGAACGTGCAGCCATTGCATCTCGACGAGGAATTCGCGTCCAAGACCGAGTTCGGCCAGCGCATCGTCAATAGCATTTTCACGCTCGGCCTGATGATCGGCATTACGGTGAACGACACCACGCTCGGAACGACCGTGGCCAATCTCGGCATGACCGATGTGCGCTTCCCCAAGCCGGTGTTCCACGGCGACACGCTCAAGGTGCGAACGACGGTGCTAGGCGCGCGCGAGAGCAAGTCCCGCGCCGACGCCGGCATCATCGAATTCGGCCACACCGCCACCAACCAGCGCGGCGAGGTCGTGGCCGAATGCAAGCGCCAGGCGCTGATGCGCAAACGTCCGAAAGGCTGACCCGATGCGTTCCTTCCTGTTCGTGCCCGGCAATTCCGAGCGCAAGCTCGCCAAGGGACCCTCTTCCGGCCCGGACGGGCTGATCCTTGATCTCGAGGACTCGGTGGCCACCGAGCGCAAGAAGGTCGCGCGCGAGATGGTGCTGGCGTACCTGAAATCGGCGAGTCGCAGCGGTCCCAAACTCTACGTGCGCATCAACGCTCTCGACACCGGCCTGACGCTGGGCGACCTCGCCGTCGTCATGCAGGGCAAACCCGATGGCATCGTCTTCCCCAAATGCGTCGGCCAGCCCGACCTCGATCGACTGGCGCTCTGGCTCGACGCCTTCGAAGCGCGGGAGGGAATCGAGATCAACTCCACGCGTATCCTCACCATCGCCACCGAGAGCGCCGCCGCCGTTCTGGCGCTCTCCGCGTCGCCTGCCCGGCATGTGCGCTTGATGGGCCACTCGTGGGGCGGCGAGGACCTGATGGCCGACCTCGGCGCGCTTGCCAAAGGGCCTGCGCCGGGCGTCTACGACGATACCTTCAAGCTCGCCCGCACGGTCAATCTCATGGCCGCCGTCGCCGCCGGCGTCATCGCCTACGACACCGTCTATCCCGACATCAAGAATATCGATGGCCTGCGCGCCGAGGCCGGTGATGCCAGGCGCATGGGCTACGGCGGCAAGATCGCCATCCATCCCGACCAGGTTGCGATCATCCACGAGGTGTTCACCCCCACCGCGCAGGAGGTCGACTGGGCCAAGCGTGTCGTCGCCACGTTCGAAGGCAATCCGAGCGCAGGCGTGCTGACCCTCGACGGCAAGATGCTCGATCGTCCCCACCTAGTGCTCGCCCGTCGCCTGCTTACCCGCGCCGGATGACCGAACGCAGCGCACTGCTGCCGGCGCTGGATCGGCTGTTCGCGGGGCCGCGCGAGGCAGTGCTTACGTTCGATGAGTTCCTGGCGGGCCTGGAGACGCGTTCTTATGCCTTCGCCATCGCCGCGCTGGACATAATAAATGTCGTTCCTACCGGCATCCCCTGGCTCTCGACCGTCACTGGGGTGCCGATGTTCCTGCTGGTCATCCAGTACTTCCTCGGCCGCTCGGCACCATCGCTGCCCGCGTTCATCGGCCGCCGCGGGCTGTCGCGTGGCAAGCTGCAGGATTTCCTCGGTCGAGCCCGTCGTCACATCGAGCGGCTGGAGAATGCCGTGCATCCCCGGCACGATTGGTGGGTGAGCGGCGTGCCTCGTCGCGCCTTGCTGGTGACGTGGCTCCTGTTGATCGTCCTGCTCGCCCTGCCGGTGCCGTTCGACAATCTGCTGCCGGCACTGGCGATCCTCTTCTTCTGTCTCGCCCTGATCGAAGGTGACGGCGTCATGGCCATGCTCGGCTGGCTGTTCACCGCGATCACCGCCGTGTGGACCGTCTTCCTGCTGACCGTCGGCCCCTATGTCATCGTGCACGCCTTCAAGACGCTGTTTCAGTAGGACCGCGGCAGGCCGAGCACGTGCTCGGCGACGAAATTCAGGATCATGTTGGTCGAGATCGGCGCCACCATGTAAAGCCGCGTCTCGCGGAACTTGCGCTCGATGTCGTATTCCTCGGCGAAACCGAAGCCGCCATGCGTCTGCACGCACATGTCGGCAGAGGCCCACGCCGCCTCCGAGGCAATCATCTTGGCCATGTTTGCCTCCGCACCGCATGGCAGGCCTGCCTCGTAGAGCGTCGCCGCCTTGCGCACCATCAGGTCGGCTGCCTCGGTCTGGGCATAGCAGCGCGCGATCGGGAACTGGACTCCCTGGTTCTGGCCGATGGCGCGGCCAAACAGTTTGCGCTCCTTGGCGTAGTCGGTGGCCTTCTCAATGAACCAGCGCGCGTCGCCGATGCATTCGGCGGCGATCAGGATTCGCTCGGCGTTCATGCCGCCCAGGATGTAGCGGAAGCCCTGCCCTTCCTCGCCGATCAGGTTCTCGGCCGGCACTTCCATATTGTCGAAGAACACCTCGGTGCTGTTGTGGTTCATCATCGTACGGATCGGCCGGATGGTCAGACCGTGACCCAGCGCCTGGCGCATATCGACCAGGAAAACCGACAGGCCTTCCGTACGCTTCTTGGTCTGTTCCTTGGGCGTGGTGCGGGCGAGCAGCAGCATGAGGTCGGAGTGCTCGGCACGGCTGGTCCATACCTTCTGGCCGTTCACGACATAGGTGCTGTTGTTCTTCTTCACCGCCGTGGTGCGCAGTGCCAGCGTGTCGGTGCCACTGCTGGGCTCGGTGACGCCAAAGGCCTGCAGGCGGAGCTGGCCGCCGGCGATGCCGGGCAGATAGCGCTTCTTCTGCTCGGCGCTGCCATGCCGCAGCACCGTGCCCATGGTGTACATCTGGGCGTGGCAGGCCGCTCCGTTGCAGCCCGCGCGCTGGACTTCTTCCAGAACCGCCGCCGCCGCTGAGATTCCGAGGCTCGCGCCGCCATATTCCTCGGGAATGAGCGTCGCCAGCCAGCCGGCCTCGGTCAGCGCCTTGACGAATGCCGTCGGGTAGCCGCGCTCGCGGTCGAGCTCGCGCCAGTAGGCACCATCGAACTTCAGGCAAAGCTGGCGGATAGCGTCGCGGATCTCGGGATGCGTCGGCGCGTAGGGATTTTCCATGCAGCGCAACCTAGGCTGCCGCTTTCCCCCAGGCAATGCGACGCAGCCCGTCGATCAGCGCGCCGTGTACTTCGGGGCCGAAGCCGTCGACGGTTGCCTCGCGTCGCGCGGTGACGCCGTCGACGGCGCCGGCTTCGGCGACGACTGCCCGCGTGACGGCGAGGTCGCGTTCCGCGGTCAGGAACTTCGCGATCGTCGCCGACCATTCGGGCCGTGCCAGCGTCAGAGCAGCCATCAGGCCGTAGGCGCCCCAGTTCGAGACACCTGCGACCACGAGGTGGTCGCAGGACGTCACGCAGGCGATCTCGGCGCCATTCGGCACATGCTCGGCGATCAGCCCGGCCGGCAGCTTGCCCATGCCGATCTCGTTGCCACCGTCCCCAACGCCGATCTTGCGCCAGGGGCCGCCGAGAAAGAGATCGTCGAGCGGCGCTGTCCACGGCGAGACGTCGACACCGCGCATGTTGCGCGGTCGGCCGTCGGCAGCCATGCCGCAACGTTCGATCGCCACGGCATGGCTGACGCCGGCTTGCTTCCAGGCCTCGATCACCCGGTCGAGGCCCGGCCGGTCGACCACTCCCATTTCGTCGACAGTCACGTCATGGCCCGCCGAGCCGACCGCAGCTCGCACGGCATCGGCGCACGGCGAGTCCACGGCAATGCGGGCCGGCAAGCCGCAGGCGGCAAGCGAGGCCGCCAACAAAGCGGTACCGACCGGACCGTCCGTCTCAGGTGCAGCCACGTCGCCGCGCGGCACGAAGAAGCCGGTGATCAGGCCAATGCCAGTCGCTCCTGCCAACGATCGCGCGGCGTCCGCGAGTTCCCCCCGCGTGGCATCGATCAGCGCCTGCGTGCCACGGCCGAGGTCCCGGCAGACCAGAGCCTCGATGGCATCGAACTCACTTTTCCTTGGCGACATACACTCCGTTCCAGTCGGGCGGCGAGTCGTCGATCAGCCCGTCGATACGCTCGCGCATCATGTCGTAGTAGCCCTGCTTCCATCCGGTGGCGGCCGCGGCGCCGTTCAGGCCGTCGATAAGCTCTAGCGCCTCGGCGAAGGCGCCGGAACGATAGTGACGCAGGAACTCGGCCTGCCGCTCCACGAGCTCACGATAGGCCGGCAACTGCGCCATCGTCGCGTCACCCAGCAACGAGTACATGCGTGCAGGTTCGGTCTTGCCCTTGACCATGACGAGGTCGAGCTCAAGCGTGGCGAAATCGGCGATCTGCTTGACGGTGTTTTCACCAACGATGATGCCGACCACGTAGGTCTTGCACTGCCCCTCGAGGCGCGACGCCAGGTTCACTTCGTCGCCCAGACAGGAATATGTGAGCCGCTGCTCTGAGCCGAAATTGCCGACCGAGGCGTGGCCGGTATTCAATCCGACACCGATGTTCACCGGGATATGGTTACGACCCTCAGCCTCGGCCTCCGCCTTCCATTCCTCGTTGAGTGTGACGAGGCGACCTTGCATGGCTAGCGCCGCCTCGCAGGCGCGCGCGGCATGGCCCTCGATGTTCAAGGGCGCATTCCAGAATGCCATGATGGCATCGCCCATGTACTTGTCGATGGTGCCACTGCGCGCCTGGATCATGTCGGTCATGGGCGTCAGGAAGCGGTTCATGAACCGCGTCAGGCCCTGCGGATCGAACTGCTCGGAGATGCGAGTAAAGCCGCGCACGTCGGTGAACATAACTGTGATCTCGCGCTGTTCGCCGCCAAGCTTCAGCAGGTCGGGATTGCGCACCACCGCCTCCACCTGGTCAGGCGACAGGTAGAGGTTGAACGCGCCTCGGATCTCGCGGCGGTCGCGTTCGGCACGCATGAAGCTCAGCGCCGAACCGCTGACATAGATGACCGCCAGCGTCGCCGGCGGATAGATCGGGTCGAACAGCAATTGGGCCTGCGCGAACATGATCCACGGCACGACGATGCCGACGCCGACGAAACCCACCGCCACCAGCGCCATGGCGGCGGCGGAAAGACGCGGCAGCAGCAGCACGAAAGCGAGCCCGATGGCGGCGAGATAGATGAACTCCGCGCCGTCGGCATAGTCGGGCCGCTCCAGGAATGTCTGGCTCAACATCTGTTCGACGATTTGGGCGTGGATCTCCACGCCCGCCACCGAATCCTGGGTAGGCGTATTGCGAAGGTCCTTGAGGCCCACCGCCGACGTGCCGACGAACACGATGTGGCCCTCGATCTTGTCGGCCGGCACCCGTCGCTTGATCACGTCCTTTGCCGACACGAAGCGCGATGGTTTATGGCCGCTGTCGTAAAGCGCCATACGCCCCTGCGCGTCGGTGTCGATGTTGAGCTGGCCGACGCGGATCGAGCCGATGCCGGTACGCGCGCCGAACGCCTCCAGTCCCTGGGCGCCCGACCAGCGCACCAGGTAGGTCGAGGCGCCCTGGGCCACGCGGACGCTTTCGGCCGACAAGGCGGGATACAGATCCTCGTCGCGCTGCCCAGCCAGCCTGAACAGCATCGGCACGCGCCGCACGATCGCGCCTTCCACCACCGGCGTGACGCTGCCATTGCCCTTCGCGGCCTGCTCGAGGATGGGAAGCGTTATGACCGCGCCGGTCTGCTGCGGAATGAATTGGCGGATCAGCTCTGGTACAAGCTTGGGATCCGTCTCGCCGGTGTTGTTCGCCACGCCCCACATGCGCCGCGGCGGGGGGCCCTTGGCATTGGCGTCGAAGGCAAAGCCCGTCACCACGTTGGCTCGCGCCATCGCCTCGGCAAACACCTCGTCGCTGTCCGGCAACAACTCCAGCGTGCGACGCGCGTCGCTATTGCGCACCGATTCGGGAAGGTTCTTCGCGACCATGGCGGGGGAGTGCCTGTCCGGCTCGGCGAACACCACGTCGAAGGCGATGACGGCGGCGCCTTGTTCGCGCAGCCTGTCCACCAGGCGTGCCATCACTTGGTCGCGCGGCCACGGCCACTGGCCGTATTCCGCCAGCGCGGCCTCGTCGATGTCGACGATGCGCACCGGCAGATCGTCGGGGACGACCCTGGGCTTGATGCGCTGGTAGCTGTCGAAGGCAAGGTCGCGCAGACGAACCAGCGCATCGGGATCGGCCGCGCGCAGGATCAGCGCGTTCATCAGCACGAGCAAGGCGACGATCACCGGAGCGCGCGGCGCATTGCCGTGGCCGAACAACCAAGTCATGCGCATCCGGTCGATGTCCTCCTCGCAATCGTCACTTTACGGAAGGACGCACTGTAAGCCAAATAGCGGACCTTGTTCGCCGCCGCCTCCCCGACCGTGCTCGGCATCTATCTCCGGCTGAGCGGTCTCGCCCTGTTCTGCACCATGGACGCCATGGTGAAGGCGCTGGGCGGCGTTTATGGACCGTTCCAGCTGATGCTGTTTCGCAGCGTCGTCGCCCTGATCCCGATCGCGATCATTGTCTGGCGTGCCGGTGATCTTTCGATCGTACGTAGCCGGCGGCCATGGCTGCAGGCCGTGCGCATCCTCGCCGGACTAGGCAGCATGTCCGGGTTCTTCTACGTCTTTCCGCGCATGGCGCTGGTCGACGCCTACGCCATCTCGTTTGCGGCACCGCTCTTCATGGTGGCGCTGGCAGTGCCGATGCTGGGCGAACAGGTCGGCTGGCGGCGCTGGAGCGCCGTCTCGATCGGTTTCGTCGGCGTGGTCGTCATGCTCGATCCGTTCGGCATATCTTTCCACGCCATGTCCCTGGTCGTGCTGGCCGCCACCTTCTGTTACGCCCTTTCGACCGTCATGGTGCGACTGACCAGCCGATACGATCACGATGCCGCCACCCTGTTCTGGTTCGCCGTGGTGTCGAGCGTGATCTCCTTGCTTGCGGGCGTATCTGATTGGATCTGGCCGACGGCCATCGACTGGGTATGGCTGCTGCTGCTGGGGGCGCTGGGCGGTGTCGCGCAGGTCCTGGTGACCCGGGCCTGGCGACTGGCGCCGGCATCGATCCTGGCCCCCTTTGATTACACCTCGATCGTGCTTGCCATCCTTTACGGCTACCTCTGGTTCCACGAGGAACCTTCGTGGATGGTATGGCTTGGCCTGCCGCTGGTGATCGGCTCGGGCCTTTATATCCTCCATCGCGAGCGTGTGCGCGGCAGCCAGCGCGCCATGGCCGCCCTGCCATGACCGCAAACCCCGGGAAAACCATCAATTCAGGGTTTACGGTGAGCATTGACGAAACGGTGTGCAATCCACATCTTAGGGCCATGAGCGAAACCCAATTCTCCGTGAGCGAGAGCGCTGCCCGGCGCATCGCCGTCCTCGCCGCCAAGGAAGCCAAGCCCGTCATGATGCGGGTGGCGGTGCTGGGCGGCGGCTGCTCGGGCTTCCAGTACAACTTCTCCTTCGAGGACCAGCGCAACGACGACGACCTTGTGATCGAGCGCGACGGTGCCGCGGTGCTGGTCGATGCCACGTCGCTCGAGCTGCTGAAGGGCAGCGAGCTCGATTTCGTCGAAGAGATGGTCGGCTCGTCGTTCCAGGTGAAGAACCCGAACGCCACCTCCTCCTGCGGCTGCGGCAACTCCTTCAGCGTGTGATCCGCGCGCGATGAAGATCGCGACCTGGAACGTCAATTCCGTCCGCAAGCGGACTGGAAATCTCGTCGACTGGCTGAAGGGCGCCAAGCCAGACGTCGTCGTCCTGCAGGAACTGAAGGCCCAGGAAGCGCAGTTCCCCCGGCTCGAGATCGAGGCGGCCGGCTACAAGGTCGAGATCGTCGGCCAAAAAGGCTTCAACGGCGTTGCCCTGCTCTCCTTGCATCCGGTCGCGATCACCGCGCGCAGCCTGCCCGACCCGGAGCCCGACGAGCCGGCGCGCTACATCGAGGGCAAGATCCAGACGCCGAACGGCCCGCTGACCGTGGGCGGCCTCTATCTGCCCAACGGCAATCCCATCCACACCGACAAGTTCGCCTATAAAATCGCCTGGATGGATCGGCTGAACCAGCGCGCCAAGACCCTCCTGGCCAGTCAGGAGATGTTCGTGCTGGGTGGCGACTACAATGTCTGCCCGACCGACGTCGACGTGTTCAGCCCGCAGGCCTTTGCCAACGACGCGCTCTGCCAACCGCAGTCGCGCGCTGCCTTGCGCACGCTGTTCAACCTTGGCCTGACCGACGCCGTGCGCGCTTTTCACGTCGAAGGGCCCCAATACACCTTTTGGGACTACCAGGCCGGCGCCTGGCAGAAGGGCAACGGGCTCAGGATCGACCACCTGCTGCTGTCGCCGCAGGCCGCCGATCGCCTCACCGCCGTCGGCATCGACAAGGCCGAGCGCGGCCGACCCGAGCCCTCCGACCACGTCCCTGTGTGGTGCGAGCTCGACGTCGGGTAGCGACTATTCGGCGCCCGTGCCGATCACACCGCCATCAGCGATGATGGTCTGACCGCAGACGAAATTGCCGGCCTTGGAGGCCAGGAACACGGCCACGCCGCCGATATCGTCGGGCTGGCCGATACGCTTCAGCGCGGCTTTGCTCTCCGAAACCTTGCGGATCTCCGGATTGTCCCACAGCGCCTTGGCGAAGTCGGTCTGGATCAGGCCGGGGGCAATGGCGTTCACCCGGACATTGTGCTTGCCCCATTCCATGGCGAGCGACTTCACCAGATTGATGTCGGCCGCCTTGCTCATGTTGTAAGCAGCGATGTGTGCCGAGCCGACCAGGCCGCCGATCGACGAGACGATGATGAACACGCCGTCCTTTCGCTCTGCCATCTCCGGCCCGACCATGTTCATCAGCCAGAGGTTCGACATCACATTGTTCTGCATGATTTTGAGGAACACTTCCTCCTTGAGCCCGCTCAGCGGCCCGAAATAGGGATTGGAAGCGGCGTTGCCCACCATGATGTCGATCTTGCCATAGGTCTTGCGCGCGAATGCGACCAGGTTCTCGAGCTGGGCCTTGTCGGAGATGCTGGCGGCCACGGCTGTCGCCTCCCCACCCTTGGCCTTGATGCCCTTCACGACTTCCTCGCAGGCTGGCAGCTTGCGGCTGGAGACGATGACCTTGGCGCCATGGGCGGCCATCTGCTCGCAGATCGAGCGGCCGATGCCGCGACTGCCGCCGGTGACGACGGCCACCTTGCCGGAAAGATCGAACATCATCGGGCGTCTCCTGATTTCATTTGGCGAAGAGTGCAATCAACTCAACATGCCCCGACCAGAGGAATTGGTCGATGGGCAACAGTTTCTCCAGCCGGTATCCCCCCTCCACCAGAGCGCGGGCATCGCGCGAAAAGCTGCCGGGGTCGCACGAGCCATAGACGACACGCTGCACTCTCGAGCGCGCCAGCTCGGCCACTTGAGCCGTCGCCCCAGCGCGCGGCGGATCCAGCAACACTGCGTCGAAGACGTCCAACTCCTTGGCCGTCAGGGGATTGCGGAAGAGATCGCGCCGCTCCGCCGTCACGCGATTGCCGCCCAGCTTGCGTGCCGCCGCGTCGAGGGCGTTGACCGCGGGTTTGTCGCTTTCGAACAGGGCGAGCCGGCCCGTCCTGCCGAGCGACAGGGAGCCTAAGCCGGCGAACAGATCGGCAAGCCGTGATGCGGCGCCCGTCCAGGTGGCGATGGCGGCGCGCATGGCCTGCTCACCGCGCGTGCTCGCCTGCAGGAATGCACCCGCCGGCGGCTCGACCGAGACATCACCAAGCCTGAGCAGCGGCGTGCGGCGGACGACAACCGGCTCGGCATTGGCCCGATCGCCCCAGGAGAGCCGCGCGAGATCGGCGCGGTCGGCAAGGTCGACCAGCGCCTGCCGTCGATCGAGCGAGAGATCGAGCCGCTTGTGCGGACGGACCAGCACATCAAGCCCGCTGTCGGTCTCGTTCACCACCGCATCGGCGGCGGCGCCGTCGGGCAGGACGCCGATCATCGCCGTTCGCAGTGGCTCGAGCAGGGCGTTGAGCGGCGCGCGGGCGATCACGCAGGTTCCGATATCGACAACGCGGGTGCTCGCCCGCTCGTGAAGGCCCGCCACGACTCGGCGGCCTTGCCGGCGCAGCACGAAATCCACGCGGCGCCGCTCGCCCGGCGCACCGACCATCGGCGGCTCGAAGGTCGGCGCCTCGACACCGCGCTGTTTCAGTGCGCGCGTGATGAGCCCGACCTTCCAGGCCGTGTAGGCGTCGCGCCGCCAATGCTGCAGCGAGCAACCGCCGCACACCTTGAAGTGCGCGCAAGGCGGCACCTCGCGATGGCGCGACGGCGCCAATACCTCGATCAAATCGGCAGTGATGCCTTCGCCGCGTTTGCCGAGGGGCTCAGCCTCAACGGTTTCGCCGGGCAACGTGAAGGGAACGAAATAGCGCTGGCCATTCTCCTCGGCCACGCCGTCGCCGCGGGCGCCCACTTCGAGGATATCGAGCGTGACGGGCACGCCCGCTGCTAGCCCAGCCAGCTCTTGGCCGGCCGCATCTCGCCGACCAGCAGGCCGACCACGTTCTTGACCGGCGGGTGCAGCAGCTCGTCCTTCTGATCGGCCGGCAATACGCCGAGATGACCAAGCAGCGTCGCCATCGCGACTTCGGCGGCGCGGCCCGCGCCGTCCCACATCTTGATCGCAATGCCCAGTCCCAGCGTGGGCAGCATGCCGCAGAACACGCCCTCCGCGCCGGTCTTGATCTGCGCCGTGCCGGGCAGCGCCGCGTTGATGCGCGTGCAGAAGCGGCCGGTGCCCGCCATCATGAATGGCTCGGCATTGATCGCGGCACGGATGCGAGTCGCGGCTTCGGCACGCTTGTTCGATAACCGCGACGGCTCGGCCATGCTCGCCATGGCGCGCGCGAGGATCTTGAGCGGTGTCGCCAGGGTGGGAATCCCGCAACCGTCGGTGCCGTAGGCAAAGTCGTCGGCGTTGCTGCCGCAGAGATCCGTCATGATGACGCGTAGACGGCGCTGCACCGGATGGTCGTACTTGATGTAACCCTTGGTCGGCTCGCCGTACTGCACCGCCGTCGTCAAGAAGCCGCTATGCTTGCCCGAGCAATTGTTGAAAGCAGCGGTCGGCGTCGCGTCCTCGCGCACCAGTGCCTCGATGCTCGCTTGCAGGCGTGGCGGATGCGTGCCGCATTCGAGGTCCGCTTCACCCAGTCCGACCTTCTTCAACCACGAGCGCACCGTCCCAACGTGGCGCGGCTCGCCATTGTGCGAAGCACAGGAGAGAGCAATGTGCTCATCGCCCAACCCAAACCGCTCGACCGCGCCGCTTTCGACGAAGGCCATCGCCTGGATCGGCTTGTTGGCCGAACGCGGCAGCACCCGCGCATCGATATCGCCCCACGCGGCCACGACTGTGCCGTCAGGCTTGACCACGGCGGCGATACCTTCGTGGCGGCTTTCGACCATCGGTCCGCGCGTGACTTCTATGACGACAGGTCCTTTGCTCATGGCATGCGTTCCAACTTGATCACCGTAACATTGTCCTGATGCGAACTGCCGACCGCCAGCACCGCCGAGATCAGGGCCTGCACCGGCTTGGCCGATTGCGACGCGATATCGGCATCGCTGAGGCTATGTACGCCGTCGCTGCACAGCAATAGGCGGGCGTCGGAAGGCAGCCTGCGGGTGCCCTCGTCGACCAGCGTCAGTGGTTGGCCCATCACCGCCTCACGCAGGGTGTGGCGCCCTGGATGGTCGGCTCCTTCTTCGGCGGTTATGACACCCCGCGCCACCAAGGCGTCGATCTGCGGTGCCATGGAGTGGTCGGCGTTGAGCCGCTCAAGCTTGCCGGCTGAGACCATATAAAAGGGCGAATCTCCGACACTGATCCACCGCACTTCGTCGCCTGCAACGAGCACGGCAACCAGCGTAGAGCCCATCCCCGCGAGTTCCTGCTTGCTCCTGGCGCCCGCCTGAACGGCGGCATTCGCCGCCTGCAAGCCGTCAGCCAAGCTGCGGCCCTGCTCCACGGCCTTCACTACGGCATCGGCGACGAGGCGGGAGGCAACCGCCCCGCCGGCATGGCCGCCCATCCCGTCCGCGACGACCGCCAGCACTGTGCCGTCGTTCAGAGTCTTGAGCGCCCAGCTATCCTCTTGGTAGGGGCGGGCGCCCTGGTGCTGGCCACCCTCACCCCGCCAGCGTCCGGCCATGGCTAATGCCACACCGCCGGGAGCTTGTGGAGGCCGCGCAAGGTGAAGGTGCGCCGCCAGGCCGGGGCGTCCTTCTCAGGCAATTCGAGGGTCGGCAGGCGCTCCACCAGCGCGGTGAAAACCAGTTCGGCCTCGAGCCGTGCGAGCTGCGCGCCCAGGCAATGATGAATGCCGCCGCCGAACGACATCGGTCGCACGTTCTGGCGGCCGACATCGAGCTTGTCCGGGTCGGCATAGTGCGCGGGATCGCGATTGGCCGCCCCCAGCAGCATGATCACGCTTTCGCCCGGCGGCAGCATGACCCCGCCGATCTCGACCTCGGTATTGGTGGCACGCCCGGTCATCTGCACCGAGCTGTCGAAGCGCAGCAGCTCCTCCATCGCGTTGGCGATCAGCGACGGATCGTCTTTCAGACGCTGCCACTGTTCGGGCGCGCGATGCAGAGCCAGAAGGCCGTTGCCGATCAGGTTGGTGGTGGTCTCGTGCCCGGCACCGAACAGCAGGCCGATATTGGCATGCAGCTCCTCGGTCGAGAGCCGGTCGCCCGCCTCCTCCGCCCTCACCAACTCGGTCGTGAGGTCGTCCTGCGGATCCTTGCGGCGCAGCTCGCAGAGCTGATCGAAATAATTGTTGCCCATCTTGGTGGCGACGTTCGCGTGGTCGAGTTCCTCGCGGGTCATCGGCACGGGATCGAGGATGCGGCCGCTAACGTTGCTGCCGACCAGGAAGGCGTCGCGATGATCCTCGGGAATGCCCAGCATGTCGCAGATCACGATCACCGGCAGGCGATGGGCGAGGTCGCGGATCACGTCCATCGTCCCCTTGTCGGCCACCCGGTCGAGCTGCTGGTTGACGAGCGCGGCGATGCGCGGCCGCATGTCGGCGACGCGTCGGGCGGTGAAGGCCTTGGTGACCAGGCTGCGCAGGCGCGTATGATCCGGCGGGTCGAGCACCAGCATCGTTTTGGCCAGGTTGGCGATCACCGGCTCGTTCATGCGATCGACGCCGTAGCGGCGGTGGATATTGCCGGCGAAGTCCTTGCCGAACCGCTTGTCGCGCAGCGCGAAAGCCACGTCCTCATAGCGCGTCAGCAGCCAGAAGCCCTGCTGTGTCTTGAAAACCGGCGCCTCTTCGCGCAGCCGGTGGTAGAAGGGATAGGGGTCGGCGATGAAGGCCGGATCCAGCGGATCGAACGTCAGCGGCTTGTCGGCCAGCGCCGGAGGGGTCATCTCATTCATGGTTTCTCTTAACACGAACCCCCTTGCCGTGCGAACGAGCGCGCCCCTAGCATTGCAATCATGTTTGCACTGACCCAGGGCCTGCGCCGCGCCGTCCAGATCAAGCCGAACGGCCCCTCGACTGCTTTCGCCAGCCGCCGCCGGACCTGGCATCAGACGCTGGACCGCGTGGCGCGAGTTGCCGGCGCGCTTTCCGCACTGGGCGTGCATCGCGGCGACAGGGTCGCCATCCTGGCGCTGAACAGCGACCGCTACTTCGAGTTGATGTACGCGATTCCTTGGATCGGAGCCGCTGTGGTGCCGATCAACACGCGCCTGGCGGCGCCAGAGATTGAATACGTCCTAGCCGATTCGGGCGCCGTGGCGCTGTTCATCGACGGCGCGATGGCTCATCACCTCACGGAGCTGGAGGGCCGGATCCCGGGCGTGCGTGAGGTCATCTGGCTCGACGACATCGCCTCGCCCGACGGCATATTGCACTACGAGGACCTCACGGCATACGAACCCGCCGACGACGTCGTCGCGGCCGACGACGACCTCGCCGGTCTCTTCTACACCGGCGGCACGACGGGTCGCTCCAAAGGCGTGATGCTGACGCATACCAATCTGGTGGCGAACGCGCTCAATGCCGTGGCCGGCATCGGCTTCAACGGTGATACGGCCTACATCCATTGCGGGCCGATGTTCCATCTCGCCGATGGCGCTTCGACCTTTGGCGTCACCATGGTGGGCGGCCGCCACACCTTCGTGCCGCGCTTCGAGCCGGTCGAAGTGCTGGCCAATATCCAGGCCGAGAAGGTGACGCATGCCACGCTGGTTCCGACCATGGTCAACATGGCGGTCAACCATCCGCGCTGCGCCGAGTTCGACATCTCGAGCCTCAAGCGCGTGCTCTACGGCGCCTCCCCCATGCCGGAAGGCGTGCTGCGCAAGGCCATGCAGATGATGCCCAATGTCGGCTTCATACACGCCTATGGGATGACCGAGGCGGCGCCAATCGTGACGCTGCTCGATCCGCGCTACACCACGCTCGACGGTCCCTACGCAGGCCGGCACAAGTCGTGCGGCCAGGTGGCGCCCGCGGTCGAGATCAAGGTGGTCGACGCCGATCGCCGGGAAGTGCCGCACGGCACGCCCGGTGAGCTCGCGATCCGCGGCGCCAACATCATGAAGGGCTACTGGAACAAGCCAGCCGAAACGGCGGCGGTTCTCGAGGACGGCTGGTACTACTCGGGCGACGGCGCCTACATGGACCAGGAGGGTTTCGTCTACATCGTCGACCGGCTGAAGGACATGATCATCTCGGGCGGCGAGAACGTCTATTCGGCCGAGGTCGAGAATGCGATCTCGCTGATGCCCGGCATCGGCGAAGTCGCCGTCATCGGCGTGCCTGACGAGCGCTGGGGCGAGCGCGTGCATGCGATCATCGTTCCCAGGCCGGGAGTCACGCTGACGGCCGACGATGTCATGGCCCATTGCCGCGAGCAGATCGCCGGCTACAAGTGCCCGCGCAGCGTCGACTTCCGTGACGCGCCGCTGCCTTTGTCCGGCGCCGGCAAGGTCCTGAAGCGCGAGCTGCGCGAACCCTACTGGAAGGGCTACACCAAGGCCGTCAACTGACATGACCGGCATTCCTCCCTGTTACGACTGGATCGCCCACCACGCGTATCGCCGGCCCGGGCAGCTCGCGATCAACGACCTGCAGACGGCGCGGAAGCTCACCTACGCCCAGCTGGACAAGCGTATCGAGCAGCTCACGGGCGCACTGGCGAAGCTCGGCATCGGCCACGGCGATCGCGTGGCGCTGCTGGCGCCCAACTGCACGGAATACTTCGAGCTGCAGTTCGCCTGCGGCCGGCTCGGCGCCATCATGCTGCCTCTGAACTGGCGACTCACCGTGCCCGAGCTCGAGTACATCCTGGGGGATTCGACACCCAAGCTGCTCGTGCACGACAAGGCCTTCGCCGAGCAAGCCAAGGCGCTGTCGAAGAGCTTGCTCGAAATCGACCCTGAACGCCCCGACAGCGCCTACGAACGCGCGCTCGCGTCGGCGCCCAAGCCGCCTGCGCCCGCGGCGATGACACACGATGACATCGCCATGGTGATGTACACCTCCGGGACCACGGGGCATCCCAAGGGTGCGATCATCACCCACGGCATGGTGTTCTGGAACGCGGTCAATCTCGGCATCCCGGCGATGATCTCGCCGCAGACCGTGCAGCTCGTAATCCTGCCGCTGTTCCACACCGGCGGGCTCAATTGCTACGCCAACCCGGTGTTGCACGCTGGCGGCACGGTCCTGATCATGCGCACCTTCGAGCCGGGCCTGGCGCTCGACTACCTCTCGGACAAGTCGCTCGGCATCACGCATTTCTTCGGCGTGCCGGCGCCCTACCAGTTCATGATGCAGCATCCGAAATTCCCGAGCGCCGATCTCTCTCGCCTCAAGATCTCCGGTGTCGGCGGCGCGCCGTGTGCGCTCGCGATTCTCGAAGGCTGGGCGGAGCGCGGCGTGGCATTGATCCAGGGCTGGGGCATGACCGAGACGAGTCCGGCCGGCACCATGCTCGATGCCGCCGACGCCATCCGCAAAGTGGGCTCGGCGGGCAAGGCGATGATGCACACCGAGATCCGGATCGTGGACGAGGCTGGCAAGGAAGTGGCGCAAGGCGAGATCGGCGAGCTCCTGATCAAGGGGCCCAACATCACTCCAGGTTACTGGAACAAGCCGGAGGCGACGGAAGCCGCCTTCACCGACGGCTGGCTGCACACCGGCGACGCCTGCCGCCTGGACGACGAAGGCTTCGTCTACATCGTCGATCGCTGGAAGGACATGTACATCTCGGGCGGCGAGAACGTCTATCCGGCCGAAGTCGAGAACATCCTGTTCCAGCTGCCGCAGGTTGCCGACGCCGCCATCATCGGCGTGCCCAACGAGCGCTGGGGCGAGGTCGGCATGGCGATCATCGTCAGGAAGCCGGACCAGATGCTCGAGGAAGGCGACGTGATCCGCCATTGCATCGGCAAGCTCGCCAAGTTCAAGGTGCCGCAGTCGGTGGCCTTCGTCGAAGTCCTGCCGCGCAACGCCACCGGCAAGGTGCTGAAGCGCGAGCTGCGCACTCAGTTCGTCGGTGCCGACAAGCCCGCCATTGCCTAGAAGCCCGCCGACGGTTTTCGTCTCAGCAGCGGGGTCTGCGCGTTCCAGTCGCGGTGAAACCGCTCGAATTGCCGCTGATCCGACCAACGTCTCACCGATCCCCCCGTCTACAACAGTCCACTGGGTGTAGACAGGGCGAATGCCGATGGCATCGGCATCGGAGGCCTGTGAGTCAACTAATCGGGGACTCCCCCCTCGAAAAAAACGCGCGTCGACCCGGATCGAGCGCTTCGGGATCGTGCTCAATTCGAAAAACAGTCGAAAACGATGAAAAATGGTCCAAAAACGGTTCACCGTGATGGGCATACGCTACGCTCCCAGGCCTCGGGCTCGACTTGGGCATCATAACGCTTGGCCGGCTCACCTACCTATTTTGGTCATTAGAACGCAACGGGGTCACACCAGCGGAACGTAGTCGTACTCACCCATTCCCTGCAAAACCAGGAAAGTGAGCGAGCTCTTGCCGGCATTGGTCACCAGGTGGGGGCGGCCGGCGACAGCGGTGAAGGTGTCGCCGGGCTTCAGGCGGATTTCCTCCTTGGGCTTCTGCAGGAAGAGCCGCATCTCGCCTTCCAGCACATAGAAGGTGTCGGCGATGTTGGTATGGAAATGCCACGGCACGGTCTGCGTCGGCGAGAGTTGCAGCTCGCTGATATGGAAGCCCGGCCGCGCCGCGTGGCGCACGCGACGCTCGACCTCGTAGAGATGGCTGGCGTCCTTGACAGGCTGAAGTCTGGTGCTGGCGGTCATGAAAAAAGCTTAGACCCGCCGCCGACTACCAACAAGGACATCGGCGCCCGCCCCTGCTAGAAGGCCCGCCATGTTAACCATCTACGGCATCTACCGCTCCCGCGCCTCGCGCAACTTCTGGCTCGCCAACGAACTCGGCATCCCGTTCAAGGTCGTGCCCGTCATCCAGCGCTACCGTCTGAAGGAACCGCTACCCGCCGGTGTGGTCCACACCAAGTCGCCCGAATTCCTCAAGGTCAATCCCAACGGCCATATTCCGGCGATCGACGATGATGGCGTCGTGCTGAACGAGTCGCTCGCCATCAACCTCTATCTCGCCAAGAAGCATGGCGGCCCGCTCGCGCCCAGGGACACGGTGGAAGACGCCGAGATGGGAATGTGGTCGCTTTGGTCGGTGATCGAGGTCGAGCCGCATTCGCTGCCGATCGCACAGAACGGCCCCGCCGAGGCAACCGTGAACGCCCTGCGCGGCCCCTTCGCGGTGCTCGACAAGGCCCTGGAGAAGACCGGTTTCGTCGTCGGTGGGCGCTTCACCGTGGCCGACATCAACGTCGCGGAGATCGTCCGTTATGCCCAGCGTGCGCCCGAATTGTTCGAGGCCGCGCCGCGCGTCAAGGCGTGGCTTGCCGCCTGCCACGCCCGCCCTGCTTTCCAGAAGATGTGGGTCGAGCGCGAGAAGGAACCCGCCTAGGCCTCAGCCAGTGACGATGAACGGCTTGGCCTGGGTGTCGTAGTCGCCGTAGCCCAGCGTGGCGCGGAGTTCGGGCGGCGGCAGCGCGCTCGCCGCTTCCGCCTTGCCCGCCGCCAGCGCGGCCAATCCCGCCTTCATCCCGGCCACCGCGGGCGAGAGCATGCCGGTTGGGTAGGTGCCGATCTTGAAGCCGAGCGCGACCGCCTCTTTCTGTGACGGCGTGGCGCGGGGCGCGCCGGGCGACAGCACAGCAAAGGATGCCCGGCCCTTGGCCGCCGCGATGCCGCGCTTGATCTCTGCATCGTCGGCCGGTGAATCGAGGAACAGGATGTCGGCGCCCTCCTCGACATACATCTCGATGCGCGCCACCGCCTCGTCGATGCCCTGGGTCGGGCGGCAGTCGGTGCGCGCCATGATCAGGATACCGGAATCCTTGGCGGCCTGGACGGCGGCGCGGATCTTCATGCGTGCCTCCGCGCGCGGCAGGCAGGGCTTGCCGGCCGCGGTCAGCGCCCGCGGCGTGATCTTGTCCTCGATCAGCACGGCGGCGGCGCCGGCCCGGCCATAGGCGCGCACGGTGCGCTGCACGTTCATGGCGTTGCCGTGGCCGTGATCGCCGTCGGCCAGCACCAGCATGTCGGGCGCGGCGGCATGCACCATGTTGTAGGAGTCGAACATCTCGCCGAACGAGACGAGGTCGAGATCGGGCCCGCCCAGACGGCTGGCCGCCACGCAGGAGCCCGACAGGAACGCCGTCTTGAAACCCGCCTCCGCGGTGAGCTTGGCGGTCAGGCCATCCCACACCGCCGGCATGACGATGAGGCCGGGCTCGGTGAGCAACTTACGCAGACGGTCAGGCGCATTCATGGACGACTTCCTCCGGACTGATTTTTCGCCCCGGACGATAGGACGCCCTCAAGGTTCGGTCGAGCGAAAGGCGGGCTCCTCGGCAAGCTTACGCGTGAGCGCCCGTAAGCGCGGGAACTGCGCATCGGTATCGATGCTCAGGGCAAAGCGCGCGAGCCGCTCTGCGACAAAGGCCGTGATGTCGGCCTGGGTGAGACGGCCCAGCAAGAGATAGGGCGCAGCCGGATCGACGGTCGCGTCGATCGCCGCCAGCGCGCTCGCGACCTGCGCCGTGCAATCGTCGACCCACGGCTGATGGCGCTTCTCGACCGGCGTGTGATTGCGATGGTACGCCGCCTGCAGGGTCTTGTCGCAAGCGCCCATCATGATCGCCGCGGCCTTGAGCACGGCGCGCCGATCGGCACCGGAGGCAGGCGTGAGCGGACGATCTCCGCCGTAAGCCTCGTCGAGATGGTCGATGATGGCGCCGCTGTCGACCAGCGTCTCACCACCCTCGAGCACCAGCGCCGGAATGCGCCCGAGCGGATTGGCCGCGCGCACCTCGTCGCGATTGCCGAAGCCAGAAACGCATTTCTGCTCGTAGGCCACGCCGTAGGCCGTGAGCGTGATCGCCACCCGCCGCGTGTAGGGTGAGCGGTTCACTCCGATCAGCAGCATCTCAGGCGGCCAGGATGAGGCGGTCGACCGAAGCGGCGAAGCCGAAGCTTTCGTAGAAGCGCCTGGCATCGCGGTTGAAGTCGTGTACCGAGACCTCGACATGCGTGGCCCGGCGCTGGCGCGACCATTCGACGGCGGCCGCCAACAGACGCCGGCCGACCCGCCGCCCGCGCTGGTCGGCCCGCACCACCAGATTGTCGACCTCGACGACCTTGCGCGGCACGGCGCCGGCGAAGCCCGATGGTGCACGGGTCAGCAGCACGGCGAGTCCAACCACACCCTCGTCGCTCTGCGCCACCAGCATCGTCGAATCGGGTTGGGCCAGCCATTGCGCGACCTGCTCGCGCGTGCGCGCAGGCGGAGGGAAAGGCTGGAACATGTCCGGCCGGGCCTGGCGATGCAGCTCGTCGAGCTCGTCGAACAGGCTGCACATCTCCTCGTAGTCGCGCAGGCTCGCCAGGCGCACGCGAATTGGCAGCGGTTCTCGCTCGCCGTCGTCCTCGATGATCTCTGCTATCGACATCTCGTCCTCCGTTTGCGGTGTCACCGCGGCCCGGAGGCCGATCAGAAACAAAGAAGCCGCCGGGATGCGGCGGCTTCGTTTGGTCATGACCCTGCGCGCCGCCTATGTAAGCGACGTAAAATACCAACCCTTCAGGAGCAGGTTCGCAGTCATGGGCGTCTTATAGGGCGGCGCGCTCGCGACTGTCAAACCTCATGTCCTCTCCCCCTTGGGGGAGAGGTTAGGAGAGGGGGTGATCAGACGAGGAGACCACCTCACCTACTCCGCGCGAAGCGCGGGCCCCTTCCTCTCCCCCGCTTCGCGGCGGAGAGGACGTTCGATCACTCGGCAGCGACGGCCATCGCCTGCTTGAGACCGGGCATGGTGAAGCCGAGCTTGTCGAGCTTGGCGATCATGTCCTTACCTTGCGCCTCGGCGGTCTCGACCAGCGGCGGCCGCACCGGCGTCCAGGCGTTGTCGCTGCCATAGTGGGCGACGACGTACTTCAGCGCCGGGATCATGACGTAGCCCTGCATCACGCCGCGCACCTCATTGATCCAGCTCTGCAGCTTCTCGCCTTCGCCCGTGGCGTACTTCTTGTAGGTCTCGGCGATCTTGCCGGGGTTGATGTTGGCCGTCGCGCTGATGACGCCCACGCCGCCCGCCTTGAGGTTCTCGATCAACGGCTTCTCGTTGCCCGAAAAGACGTCGAAGCCGTCCTTGGCGAAGGCATCGATCATGCTCTTGGTGTGTGCCCAGTCGTCCGCCGAATCCTTCATGCCGGCGATCTGCTTGGGATAGGCCTTCATCAACCGCTCGACCAGCTTATGGGTGATCGGCACCGCCGACACCGGCGGGATGTGATAGAGGTAGACGCGCAAGCGATCGTCGCCGACCCGTTGCACGACCTCCGAGAAGAAACGGAACAGCCCCTCTTCCGGCACGCCCTTGTAGTAGAACGGCGGCAGCATCAGCACGCCACCCACGCCGAGCTTGGTCGCATGCGCGCTCACCTTGGCCGCCTCGTTGATCGAGCAGGCGCCGGTGCCCGGCATCATGCGGTCGGTCGGGACGCCCGCCGAAACGATAGCTTCGAGCAGGCCCATGCGCTCGTCGGCCGACATCGAATTGGCTTCGGAGTTGGTACCGAACACCGCGAGCCCGCAATCCTGGCTGAGCAGCCACTTGCAGTGCGCGGTGAAGCGCCCGACGTCGGGCGACAGGTCGCGCTTGAAGGGAGTGACGACGGGCGAGAGAACGCCTTTGATCCGCTGAGCGGCCATGCTGTTATGTCCTTCGGGAAATGGCGGGCCTGTTTTCGCATCCAAGCGCCGGAGACGTCCAGTGGCAGAAATCCTCCCCGAAGACGGCTTTGCTGGGACCCTGATCGGCCGGGTCCAGACCCCCGCCGGGCCGAGCGTGGTGGCGGTACGTCAGGACGGCGTTTTCGACATCACGGCGACTGCGGCAACCGTCGCCGATCTGTGCAACGCCGCCGATCCGGTGGCGCTGGCGCGGTCGACCGGCCCGCGGCTCGGTTCGCTGGATGATGTGGTCCACGCGCTGCTGGCGCCGATCGACCTGCAGGCGATCAAAGCGGCCGGCGTCACCTTCGCGGTCAGCCTGCTCGAGCGGCTCATCGAGGAGCATTCCAAAGGCGACCTCAGTCGCGCTGAAACGGTACGCGGCGAGCTGAAGTCGATCATCGGCGTCGACATCACCACCATAAAGCCGGGCACGCCTGAGGCTGAGGCGCTGAAGAAAACGCTGGTCGCGCGCGGCGCCTGGTCGCCCTATCTCGAGGTCGGCATCGGCCCCTATGCCGAGATCTTCACCAAGGCGCCGCCGATGGCCGCGGTCGGCTACGGTGCGGAAATCGGCATCCGTCCTGACTCCGACTGGAACAATCCCGAACCGGAAGTAACACTGATCGTCAGTGCCAAGGGCACGATTGTCGGCGCCACCCTCGGCAACGACGTCAACTTGCGCGACATGGAGGGCCGCAGCGCGCTCCTGCTCGGCATCGCCAAGGACAACAACGCGTCGTGCTCGATCGGCCCGTTCGTGCGGCTGTTCGACCAGACCTTCACGCTCGACGATGTCCGCAAGGCCAAGGTCGAGCTCGAGGTCACCGGCCCCGACCAGTTCCGCCTGCGCGGCTCGAGCGATCTTTCAAAGATCAGCCGCGACCCGACGGATCTCGTGACCCACGCCATGGGCAAGTTGCATCAATATCCCGACGGCATGGCGCTGATGACAGGAACGCTGTTCGCGCCCACCGAGGCGCGCAAACCGGGAGGGGCAGGCTTTACCCACATGGTGGGCGACCTGGTCTCGATCCGCTCGCCCAAGCTCGGCACGCTCACCAATCGCGTCAATCATTGCGACAAGATCGCGCCGTGGACGTTCGGCGCTTCGGCATTGATGCGCAATCTCGCGGCGCGCGGATTGCTGAAATGACTGAACTGTGGCAACTGCCGGCATCAATCCTGCGCGAGAAGATCGCCGACAAGGAAATCTCTCCGGTCGAGCTGACCAGGACCGTCCTTGCCCGTGCCGACAGACTTCAGCCCGTTCTCAATTGCTTCATCACGCTAGTGCCCGAGCTCGCCTACATGGCAGCGCATGCCGCTGAAGATGACGTCATGGACGGTCGGCCTCTCGGCTTGCTGCACGGCATTCCTTTTGCCGCCAAGGACCTCGTCAATACCGCCGGTGTGCGCACCACCTTCGGGGCGTTGGCGCATGAGGGCAACGTCCCCAAGGAAGACGCCGTCGCCGCCGCGCGCGTGAAAGCGGCGGGCGCGATCCTGTTCGGCAAAACCACGACGCCGGAGTTCGGCCATAAGGCACTGACCGACGCGCCGCTGTTTGGCCGCACACGCAATGCCTGGAGCGCCGAGCGCACCTCGGGCGGCTCGAGCGGCGGCGCGGCGGTAGCGGTCGCGGCCGGCATCGGCCCGATCGGCATCGCCACCGATGGCGGCGGCTCGACGCGCATCCCGGCAGCGGCAAATGGCGTGGTCGGGCTGAAACAGAGCAACGGAGTGATCCCGCACAGCCAGGTGCAAGACGCGTTCGGCAATTACACCTATGTGACGCCGATGACCCGTACGGTGATGGATACCGCGCTGATGCTGCAAGCCATGGCCGGTCCCCATCCCTCAGATCCCTGGTCGATCGGCGTCGAGCCGCAGGACTATCTGGCTGCGGCCCGGCCCGAAGGCGATCTCCGCGGCAAACGGATCCTCTACAGCGCTACGCTCGGCGCCAAGTTCGTGGCCAAGGACGTGCGCTCGTCATTCGAAAGCGCCCTCGCCAAGCTGAAGGATCTCGGAGCCGAGCTCACCGAGCTCGACGAAGCGTTGCCCGACATGGAACCGATCTGGAAGGTCATCAACCACACGACCTGGCGGGCGCGCTTCCACGACATGATCCGCCGCGAGGACAACAAGGTCTCGCCCTCGCTGGTGCGCCAGGTGGCGATGGCCGAGGAATGGAGCGGCACGGACTACCAGCGCGCCATGTTCCAGCGTACTGACCTCTTTCGCCGCGTGCAGGGCTGGTTCGAGAAGGCCGACTATCTCGTGACACCGACGCTCTCGCGCACCGCCCTGCCCATCGACCAGGACCTGTTCGAGCCAATCAAGATCGACGGCGTCGAGGCGGGGGAACTCCGGCGCAACTGGTTCCCCTACACCATGCCGTTCAACATCACCGGCCACCCTGCCCTCACGCTCTGCTGCGGCTACGACTCCGAGGGCCTGCCGATCGGCCTGCAGTTCGTCGGGCATTTCCGAGACGAGGCATCCGTGCTGCGCGCCGCAGCGCTCTACGAGGCGAGTGAGGACTGGTTGAGCCGATGGCCCGACCTCTGAGGCTGGGGGCGCGCGACTCCAGTCGCGCGTCTTCGCCTGCGCATGCAAGAAATCGCGCCACTCACGCGCTTGTAACCAAGCGCTCGGTGGCGCGCCCCCAGCGGCCCCCGCCGCTGACGGCCGACGAAATCCAGGGCCGCGTACTGCATCGCGACGGGTTGATCCTGGTGATCGACAAGCCGGCCGGCCTCGCCGTCCATGCCGGTCCCAGCAAGGCACCCAACCTCGAAGAGTGCTTCGACGCCCTGCGCTACGGCCTGCCGCGGCCGCCGGCGCTCGCCCACCGCCTCGATGCCGACACCTCGGGCGTCCTGGTGCTGGGACGCCATCCCAAGGCGCTCAGCAAGCTTGGCCGCATCTTCCAAAGTCGCGACACCGAGAAGACGTACTGGGCGGTCGTCGAGGGTGCACCGCCAGCCGAGGAAGGCGTGTTCGACAGCCCACTGCTCAAGGTCAACACCAAGAGCGGCTGGTCGGTGAAGGTCTCGGACAAGGGCCAGACGGCCGTGACGCGCTATCGCGCGCTGGGACGCGCGCCCGGCATGACCTGGCTGGAGCTGAAGCCCGAGACCGGCCGTACCCATCAGTTGCGCGTGCACTGCGCCCATGCCGGCTGCCCGATCATCGCCGATCGGCTGTACGGCAAGGCGCTGCCCGGCCAGCAATTGCACCTGCTGGCGCGCGCCATCGTGCTGCCTCTGTCGAAAAACAAGCCGCCGATCCGTGTCGAGGCGCCGCCGCCGCCGCACATGCTGAAGGCTTTGGAAGCCTGCGGCTACGTGGCTAGTCGCGAGACTTGACCCAGATACGCAAGGGATCGCCGACCTCGAAGCCGGCCTTGCGCGCCGCCTCCAGGTCGTCGTCCAACTCGTAGCCGACCAGCGGCAAGCCAAGAAACTCGCGGGCAGCGATGGCGGCGAGATCATGCCAGACAGCGACCTCGGCGGTGGCATCGGCCACGACATTCGACAGGCCCACCACGGTCTCGGTCCGATAGAAGGTGCCGGCGGCCACCACCGTGCCGTCGCGCTTGGCCGAGAACATCGAGAAATTGGCATCGCTGAACAGACCGGCCGGCAGGTCGCCGCTCGCCTGGCCGCCGCGTTCCCAGGCAAGTCCGGGGGTCAGCGCTGCCGCGCGCGGATGGGGCATGCGAATCCAGTTCGCCTCGAACAGCACATCGAAGCCCAACCGCGCGATGTCGAGCGCATGGAAGCTGTCCTTCACCGACCAGCGGCCGGGAATATTCGATTTCTGCAGGATGCGGACGGTCTGGCGCTGCTCGTCGATGTCGCGGGCCGCGTCGCTCAAGGTCACGGCATTGGGATAGAAGCGCGGAACGGCCTCGGCATTGACCCACATATGCTCGAGGAATCGTCCCGACTTGCCGTGCGCGAAGCAGACGGCATTGCACCAGCGTGCGTTGTTGCGCGCTGCGTCCACCGTCCAGGCGTGTTTCATGTCCGTGAACGGGCCCGCTCTAGGCCCGCACTTCCTCGCGCTGGAAGATGACGTAGGCGGCGGCGAACACCACGATCATGCCGGCAATCAGACCGGTAATCTGCGGCCAGATCAACAGCAGGCTTTGATCGAAGGGCAGCGGCGCGCCGAGGATGGCGCCGCGCATCTGGAACGGCAGCATAGGCCCGAGCGTGCGCGTCTCGGGGTTGAGCAGGCCCAATACAGCCTCGGTGAACAGCGTGCCGGGCGACAGCCGCATCAAGGCGAGCCCGAACGACTGGGCCGCGACATATTCGTCGAGATTGCGGATTTCCGACGGCCCCAGCGCCGTGAACAGCGCCGAAGCGAGCTGGGGCCACAGGATGAAGAAGAACAGCCACAGCCCAAGCGCACAGAGCGCCGAGGTCGCAGTCGAGCGGAAGATCACCGAAAACAGCAGAGAGACTGCAAGCCAGACTCCGCCATAGGCGATGGCCACCACCAGGAAGCCGATGCCGCGCGCCACCTCGACTTCGCGCGGCGGCAGGCCCAGCATCAGGATGCCGGCGCCCAGCACGATCAACCACAGCGCCACCAGAGCGACGGCGAGCGTGGCCAGCCCCGCCAGGAACTTTCCGAGCAGCAGCGCGTCGCGATAGATCGGCTGCGACAGCACGCGCGAGAGCGTGCGGCGGTTGAATTCGCTGTTCACCGAGTCGAAGCCCAGCCCGATCGCCATCAGCGGAATGATGAAGTTCAGTGCCGCGGTGAAGGAAATCCCGACCTGCTCGGGCTCGAGCGTGAAGATGCGCAGGAAGAGGTACGAGTTGGGATCGACGACCTGGCGCAAGGTCTGCAGCGACGTCGCTACCGGGAAGGCGCCGAAGGCAATGACGAACAGCATCAGCACCATCATGCGCGCGCTGCTGAGATGATCGGCGAATTCCTTGACGAACACCGGGCCGATGCCAGTGAAGGGTGAGCCCTCGCGGCGCGCCACGGCTGTTTCAGGCGGCATGACGCGCCTCCTGGAAGTAGCGGGTGTAGACTTCCTCGAGGCTGGGCTGCAGGTCGGCCAGCCGCGTCAGCGAGCCGCCCGCCGAGACAATGCGCTTCGCCGCCTCGGCGCGCACGTCGCGATCGGCCACGACGCGCCAGGCGCCGTCACCGTCGGCCACCACCTGCTGCACCCCCTCGATACCGCGCAAAGCCGCGGCGACGTCAGTGCCGCTCGCCTCGACGAGAATCGGATGGCCTGCCCCCAGCACCTGGTTGGCGAGCTCCACCACGGTTCCCATCAGCGCAATCTTGCCCTTGTTGAACAGCGCCACGCGATCGCAAACGCTCTGCACGCGGTCGAGCAGGTGCGAACTCAACAGCACCGCCACGCCGTTCTTCTTCAGGCCACGGATCATCTCCAGCAGCTCATAGGTCGCATGAGGATCGAGGCCCGAAGTCGGCTCGTCGAGGATGGCGACCTCCGCCCGCTTCATCACGATCTCGGCGATGCCCAGCCGCTGCTTCATGCCGCGTGAGTAGGTGCCGACGCGCTTGTCGGCCACGTCGGCGAGCTGCACGCGCTCCAGAGCCTCCATAATACGGCCGGCCGTCTCGCGGCGCGAGATGGCGAGCAGGCGTGCGGTGTAGATGAGGTTCTCACGCGCCGTCAGATTGTCGTAGAAGCCCACCGAGTCCGGCAGGTAGCCGACGCGGCGCTTGACCTCGAGTGGCTGGCGCACCGGGTCGAAGCCCAGCACGTTGACCGCTCCGCCGCTGGTTTCAGTGAGCCCCAGCATCATCAGGATCGTCGTCGTCTTGCCCGCGCCGTTGGGGCCGAGCAGGCCGAAAATCTCGCCTTTGCTGACGCTGAGATCGATGGCGTCGACCGCGCGGGTCGCACCATAGAGCTTCAGCAGTCCGCGGGCTTCGATGACATTGTGGGTTATGAGGGGGTCGTTCGTCACCACGAGCTTACCGCCGGCCAAAGCGCGCCACTGCGCCCAGCAGGACCAACAACGCCACGGCGATGATGCCGATGCCCGCGATGCCCCAGATGGTCGAGGTAGTGACGGTGATGCGGAAGTCGGCCGAAGCCGATTCACCGCGGCCGCTGGCGCGGAACGAGGAGACATAGTCGCCAGCGATCGCCTTATCGGCCGGAGTCACCAGCGCCTGCACCTCCTTCTTCTCGTTGGGGGCAAGACTCGCGATGCTCTTCGGGTTGAACTCGACCTTCCAATTGGACGGCACGGTCCCTGACATCTCGACTTCCTCGATCGGCGCGGTGCCGTCGTTGCCGACGACCAGCGTATAGGTCGCCGTCTTGCCGACCTCGGCGTCGCCACTGAGCCGCCCGTCCTTGGTCGAGAGCGCGAGCTTGCCCTGCCCGCTGATCTGCAGGGCCACGCGCTGCTCGGCGGCGGCGCCTTCGGCAGCGACCTTGACCAGGACGGGATAGGTGCCCGCCTTCACGTCGCGCGGCGGCGTTACCTTGATCTTGATGTCCTTGGACTGGCCGGCCTCGATCGGGATCGAGCTGATCTCGTTGCTGCCGTAGCCCTCGGTGAAGCTAGTCTGGAAGTTGCCCGGCGCCTGGGCCGACAGCGCCACCGTCAGGTCCTTGCCGCTGTCGTTGCTGACCGACAGCGTGTAGTCGAACGAGGATTTCGGTGTACCCATCAACGACGGCAGCTTGGTCTTGATCGTGAGCTTGGCCGGCGTCTCGCTGGCGATGGTGAGGGTGAGCGGCAGATCGATCGTTTGCGTTGCACCCTTAGCGCGCACCGTGACGGTCTGCGATCCCGGCTTGGCATCCTTCGGGACATCCACCCTGAGCTGCAGGCTGACGCTCTCATTGATGCCAGGCATCGCCGCCGCGACAGGCTGGCCGCCGCCGAGGATGTCGGCCTTCCAGCCCTCCGGCGTGCCGCTGACGGACAGGCCTACCTGTTCGGGCGCGAGCCCGGCGTTCTGCAACTTGAAGCGCACATTGGCGATCTCGCCGGGGCGCACGGCTTGCGACGGGTATTCCGTCAGCAGCCACAGCCCTTTGACCGCGGGCGCAGCTGGTGGGTCGGCGGCGAGGACCTGAACGGCGATGAGAATGGGAGCGGCAACGAGAGCAAGTAGCGTGATCAGACGGCGCATTTGAGGTCCCTGCGTCTTTTTGAAAACATCCCCGTTTTCGTGGGCGCGAAGCTACGCTCGCGAAAGCGACCAAAACAAGGCAAACGGCTCACGCGGCGGCGCTTGGTCGCGCTTTCATGCGCTCGAACCAGGCGGTGAGGTTCTTGTTGGCCGGGTCGAGCGGCTGGCCGACACCCTTCATGAAGTCGAGAAAGGCGAACAGCAGGATATCGGCCATGGTGAGCTTGTTGCCGGTGACGAATGGTTTCGAGTCCATCATCCCGTCGAGCCATGCGAGACGCTTGCGCGCCGTCGTTTTCAGATCGTCGGCCGCTTGCGGGATGCAGTGCACCCTGTCCTGGAACATCTTCAGGCCTTCGGCGAAGCGGAAGCCATTGGTAGCCGGCTCGCAGATATTGAGATCGATGCGGCGCGTCCACATGCGGGTCTTGCCGCGCTCCTCTGCCGTGTCGCCGATCAGAGAAGGCGTGTCCTTCTTGATCTCGTCGAGGTACTCGCAGATCGCCGTGATCTCGGCCAGAACCGTGCCATCGTCGAGTTCCAGGGCTGGCGTTTGACCCGAGGGGTTGACTTTGAGGTAGGGCTCACGCCGGTTCTCGCCGCCGCGCAGGTCGACATCGACCTTGGGGATGTCGATGCCCTTCTCCGCCATGAACATGCGCACCATGCGCGGATTGGGCCCGCCGGAATTGTAGAGTTTCATTGTGTCTCCCCCGTCAGCGCCAAGGTTCTACCAGAATTTTCGTATGTTTCTCCGGATTTCCCAGCTCCTGGAAAGCATTCTTCACGCCATCGAGCCCGACCTTGGCGGTGATCAGCGACGGCGCATCGACCTGCCCTTCCGCCAGCAGCCGCAAGGAGCGCGCGAATTCCTCGGGCGTGTAGCCCAGCACGAACTGGAGGCTGAGCTCCTTCACGATGCCGAACATCGGCTCGATCGTGTCGAGCTCCATGCAGACGCCGACCACCACGATTCGCGCGTCGCGCGGCGCCTTCTCGAAGGTCTGCTGGATCAGGCCCGGCACGCCTACGCATTCGAACACCGCAGCGCGCTTGGCCGGCGCGAGCTTCGAATACGGATCTTCCTTCGCCGGATCCACGACGATGTCGGCACCCATCTTGACCGCGAGCTCGCGTCGCTTGGACGAGAAGTCCGCCGCCACGATCGGCCGGATGTTCTTGAGCCTGAGCGCGGCGATCACCGCCAACCCGACCGGACCGCAGCCCACGACCAGCGGCGCCTCGTCGCCCTTGAGCGCAGCCTTCTCGACGGCATGCACGCCGACAGCCAGCGGCTCGGTGAGCGCCGCATGCTCGGTCGGCAGGCCATTGGGCACTTCGAGCAGCAGTGGTGCGGCCAAAAGCATCTGCTCGGCATAGCCGCCGACATATTTGTTGGAGTAGCCCATGCCCTTCGGCCCGTCGGCCTCGATCATCACCGGCATGGCGCAGACGCGGCTGCCGGCCTTGAGCTTCTTCTCGGTCTTGGGCCCGTAGTCGATCAGCTCGCAGCAGAACTCGTGGCCCATCACCACGTCGCGGTCGAGCTCCATGGCGATGCGGCCGGGAATACGCCGGGTCACCTCGACCATGCGATGGGCGTGCTTGGCGGCGTGCAGGTCCGAGCCGCAGATGCCGCAGGCCAGCACCTTCACCAGCGCCTGGCCCGTCGCCGGCACGGGCGCCGCGAGGGTGTCGACGACGATATCGCCGCCGCGAAAGATCGCTGCCTTCATCTCTTCTTTCCTCCCAACGCCTTCCGTACCGCCGCGCGCAAGGCCGGCAGCACGTCCGTCTCGAACCACGGATTGCGCTTCATCCAGATACCACTGCGCCACGACGGATGCGGCAATGGAAAAAAGACCGGCCCGTGAGCCCGGAATGCCTTCACAGTGTCCGTCAGGTTGCCGGCCTTGAGGTAATGCGCCTGCGCGTAGCTGCCAACAAGGAGCGTGAGCCGGCAATCGGTCAGGCTCGCCAGCACGCGCTCATGCCAGAGCGGCGCGCATTCGGGGCGTGGCGGCAGATCGCCGCTCTTGCCTTTTCCCGGATAGCAGAAGCCCATCGGCATCAGCGCGACCTTCGCCGGGTCGTAGAACGCCTCGGCGCTGAGGCCCGTCCAGGCGCGCAACCGGTCGCCGCTGTCGTCCTGCCACGGCACGCCGCTTTGATGGACCTTTGAGCCCGGCGCCTGGCCAATGATGACCAGCCGCGACGTCGGGCTGAACTGCACGATCGGCCGCGGCCCGGCGGCCAGGGACTTCGCGCAGACGGTGCAGGCGCGGATCTCGTCGATCAGGGCTTTCGCCCTAGGCAATGAAGCTCCTCACCGTGTCGACGAAGGCGTCGAGCCTATCATGATGCACCCAGTGGCCGGCATGGTCGAACTCCACGACCTTGGCGGTTTTGAAATGCTTCAGGCGCCCGTCCTTCTGCGGATTGGAGGCCCAGCTCTCCTTGCCGTAGACCAGCAGGGTCGGGCAGATGATCTGGGCCCACAGGCTCTCGATGTCCGGATAGCTCATATCGTAGGGAGGGTTGGTGCGCACATAATTGTCGAACTTCCAGCTATAGGTGCCATCCTCGTTCTGGTTTACGCCCTGCTGAGTCAAGTGCCGCGCCTGCTCGGCCGACAGATGGTCGTTCTCCTCCTGCATGCGCTTGAAGGCGTCCTCGATGCTGGCGTAGCGGCGCGGCAGACGACCCGAGATTTTGCGCTGCTCTTCGACCCAGTCACGCACGCGCTCGTCCATGCCCTTGTGACCGCGCTCGGCGATCACCTTGGGCGACGGGCCCAGCCCTTCGATAGCCACCAGCTTGCGCACCTTGTCGGGATAGATGCCGGTGTAGCGCAGGCAAATATTGCCGCCCAACGAGTGCGCCACGATTGTGACCGGCGCCAGCGACTGCTGATGGATGAGCTGGGCGAGGTCGTAGATGTAGGCCGACATCGAGTAGTTGCCGTCGGGCGACCACTGGCTGTCGCCATGGCCGCGCAGATCCGGGCAGATGATGTGCCAGTCGCGGTGCAGTGCCTGCGCCACCCAATCCCAATTGCGGCAATGGTCGCGTCCGCCATGGACCAGCAAAAGCGGTGGCGCGTCAGGATTGCCCCAGTCGACATAGTGAAGGCGCAGACGTTGGGAAATATAGTGCCGGGAAGTCGGTCCCGGCATGCCGTCCAGCATACTCATGGCGGCATTGTATAGACTGTGATCCGGAAAGGGAGGAAGCCCGTGACCAAGACCCTCACCGGCAAATGCTTCTGCGGCGCCGTCCAGTACGCGGTGCCCGACGAGTTCCGCTACGCCATGAACTGCCATTGCTCCAATTGCCGGCGCACCACGGGGTCGGCCTTCAAGCCATTTGCCGGCATCGAGCGCGAGAAATTCACAGTAACCCAGGACAAGGACGGGCTGCTGATCTATGGCGGCGACAAAGCGCACGACGCCCACTGCAGAAAGTGCGGCTCGCTGCTCTATTCCGTCGTGCGCGACGGCGCCTGGGTCCATGTCGCCATGGGAACCTTGGTCGACGATCCGGCCATCCGGCCGAGCCGGCATATCTTCGTCGGCTCCAAGGCCCCGTGGTTCACCATCACCGACGACCTGCCCCAGTATCAGGAGCATATGGTAAGGTCCTGACATGATGAGCCTTGAGCAAAACGAGCTGATCAGCCGCACCGGTCCGGGCACCAGGTGCGGCGCGCTGATGCGCCACTATTGGCATCCGGTGGCGCTGGCCGAGGAGCTGGACGGTCCGCGGCCGGCCAAGGCCGTCCACGTGCTGGGTGAGGATTTCGTGCTGTTCCGCGACGAGCGCGGTCGGCACGGTCTGCTCGACCGGCACTGCCCGCATCGCGGCGGCGATCTCGCCTATGGGCGGCTGGAAGATGGCGGCCTGCGCTGCCTGTTCCATGGCTGGCTGTTCGATGTCGACGGCAAATGCCTCGAAACGCCGGCAGAACCCGAGGGCAGCGTGCTTTGCCAGCGTGTGCGCCAGCGCTCCTATCCCGTCGTGGTCAAGAACGGCATCGTCTTCGCCTATCTCGGCGAAGGCGAAGCGCCCGCTTTCCCCGACTTCGACTGCTTCCTGGCGCCCGCCACACATGCCTTCGCCTTCAAGGGGCTGATCGACTGCAACTGGCTGCAGGCGCTCGAAGTCGGCATCGATCCGGCGCACGCCTCCTACCTGCACCGCTTCTACGAGGACGAGGATCCCTCGGGCGATGCCTACGGCAAGCAGTTCCGCGCCTCGTCCTCGGACTCCGACATCCCGATGTCGAAGATGATGCGCGACTATCCGAGGCCCACCATCGACGTCGAGGCCACCGACTTCGGCATGCGGCTCTACACGCTACGCAAGATCAGCGAGAAGACAACGCACGTGCGGGTCACCAACATGGTGTTCCCCTATGCCTTCGTGATTCCGATGAGCACGGAGATGACGATCACGCAATGGCACGTGCCGATCGACGACACGTCCTGCTACTGGTACGCGATCTTCACCAGCTTCGGCGCGCCTGTCGATCACAAGCAGATGCGAGAGACGCGGCTGGAGCTCTACGAACTGCCGGACTACCGCCCGAGGCTCGGGCGGCACAATCAGTACGGTTACAATATCGCCGAGCAGGCGACCAAGACCTTCACCGGCATGGGCTTCGACATCAACGTCCACGACCAATGGGCGATCGAGGGCCAGGGCCGCATCCAGGACCGCACGCGCGAGCATCTGGGATACAGCGACAAGGCGATCATCGCCTATCGGCGGATGCTTTTGTCGGCGATCGGCCAGGTGCAGAACGGCGAGAAGCCGCTGATGTGGCTCGACAAGGCGCGCGCCGCTACGATCCGCGGGCCGATCACCGTCGACGGCATGGGTCCGACCCAGGGCTGGCAAACCTATTGGAAGGACTTTGACGCGCGCCGGCGCAGCGGCTCGAGCTGGGCGGCGCAGACGCGGCCGCCCCTGGTGGCCTGAAAGCTCATGCATCTCGCCGAGAAGGCCGGTCTCTGGACCGACGAGCGCAAGACCGCCGCACGCGAGGTGGAGCGCCGCATCCAGGCCGGCGAACTCACGGTCGTACGCCTCTCCTTCGCCGACCAGCACGGCATCCTGCGCGGCAAGACACTGGTTGCGGGCGAGATCGCCGCGGCGATGAAGGCGGGTGTGGGCTTCAGCGCCACGATGCTGCTGAAGGACACCGCACATCGCACGGTGTTTCCCGTCTGGGGCCCCGGTGGCGCCTTCGGCGCCAAGGAATGGGAAGGCGCGGCCGACGTCATGATGCTGCCCGACCCAGCGACTTTCCGAGTGCTGCCCTGGGCGCCACATACGGGCTGGATGCTGTGCGACATCGTCTTCGCTGACGGCCGTCCCGTGCCGCTCAGCACTCGCCATGTCTATCGCCAGGCTTTGTCGTCGCTCGCGGACGCCGGCTACGACTTCATTGCGGGCCTCGAAGTCGAGCTTCATCTTTTCAAGCTCGAGAAGGAGCATCTCGATCTCGGCGACGCCGGCCATCCCGGCCAACCGGGCGCGCCGCCCGAGGTGTCGCTGCTCAACCAAGGTTACCAATATCTCACCGAGCAGCGTTACGACGAGATGGATCCCATCCTCGAGATCCTGCGCACCAATATCGCGGGATTGGGCCTGCCGCTGCGCTCGCTGGAAGTCGAATTCGGGCCGAGCCAGGTCGAGTTCACCTTCCGCGCCGCGTCCGGCATGGAGCCCGCCGACGCGATGGTGCTGCTGAGGAGCGCCACCAAGCAGGTGGCGCAGCGCAACGGTTATCACGCCACCTTCATGTGCCGGCCCAAGCTGCCCAACGTCATGTCGAGCGGCTGGCATCTGCATCAGTCGCTCAAGGACATGAAGACCGGCGCCAACGCTTTCGTCGATACCAAGGAACTGCTGTCGCCGGTCGGCATGCACTATATGGCGGGCCTGCTCGCCCAAGCGCGAGCGGCGGCGGCGTTCAGCACGCCCACGCTGAACGGCTACAAGCGCTACCGTCCCTTCTCGCTTGCTCCAGACCGGGCGACCTGGGCGCGCGACAATCGTGGCGTCATGGTGCGCGTGCTGGGATCGGCCGGGGATCCAACGACGCATCTCGAAAACCGCGTCGGCGAGCCGGCGGCCAATCCTTACCTTTACATGGCAAGCCAGATCGTCTGCGGCCTCGACGGCATGAAGCGCCAGGCCGATCCCGGTCCGTCGGCCGACACGCCCTACGAGGCCAAGGCCCCGCTGCTGCCCAAGTCGCTCGACGAGGCGATCGCTGCGCTCGGCGACAACAAGGTGCTGAGAGCGGGGCTGGGCGACTTCTTCGTCGATTATTTCGTGACGCTGAAGCAGGCCGAGATCGATCGCTTCGCCATGGAAGTGACCGACTGGGAACAGCGCGAATACTTCTCGATTTTCTAGTGAGGCCCTCATGACAGCGATCGGCGTCGTCACCACTGTCGGCAGCAAAAAGGAAGCTCGAACCATCGGCCATGCGCTGGTCGAAGCCAAGCTCGCCGCATGCGCACAGATTTCCAGGATCGACAGCGTCTATGCCTGGAAGGGAAAGATCGAGAGCGGCAAGGAATATCGCGTGCTGCTGAAGACGGTCGAGGCGCGCTACGCCGCCGTCGAGCGGGCTATCCGCGAGATGCACTCCTACGAGCTGCCGGCTATCCACTCCTTTGCTTTCGAGCACGTCTCGTCGGCCTACGTCGACTGGATCGAAGCGAGCGTCGGCTAGCGAAGTCGTCTCGGCACGGCTACCTTCGAAGCTCAGCGAAGGGAGGGCAGTCTATGATGCGCGCCAGCATCGCCGTGATGACGGTGAAGGACGTCCTAGAAAGCATGGCTTACTACCGCGACAAGCTGGGCTTCGACGTCGCTTTCGAATACGGCAAACCGACCTACTATGTCGGCCTGTGCTCCGGTGACGTGAGTCTGCACCTGGTCGCGGCGAGCCAGACGCCGCGCATGCCGGGCAACGGAGCAGTGTCGATCTTCGTCGACGATGTCGATGCTGTGCACTTCGACCTCGTGAAGCGCGGTGCGAGAATCCTGAAGGAGCCGAAGGACTATGACTACGGCCTGCGCGACTTCGATGTTGCCGATCTCGACGGCAACATGATCTTCTTCGGCATGGAATCGAAGAAAAAATAAGGAAAGCGACATGGACCTCTGGCAATACGACGCGACCGATCTCGCGCGGCTCATCCGCACTGGCCAGGCTTCGGCGCGCGAAGCCGTCGAGTCGGTGCTGGGCCGCCTGCACAAGGTCAATCCGGCGATCAATGCCGTCGTGCGCGTGCTGGAGGAAGATGCACGTGCTAGCGCAGCGACAGCCGATGCGGCGCAGGCGCGCGGCCATGCGCTGCCGCCGCTGCATGGCGTGCCGGTCACCATCAAGATCAACGTCGATATGGCCGGTCTGCCGACCGACAACGGCGTCATACCGCTGAAGGATTTCGTCGCTCAGGAGGACAGCCCGGTCGTCGCCAACCTCAAGCATGCCGGCGCCATCATCATCGGCCGCACCAATGCACCGGCCTTCTCCATGCGCATCTTCAGCGACAACGCGCTGCATGGCCGCACGCTCAATCCGCGCGATCCCACAGTGACGCCTGGCGGCTCCAGCGGTGGTGCAGGCGCATCCGTCGCGACAGGGATCGGCGCGATTGCCCATGGCAATGACATCGGCGGCTCGGTGCGCATCCCCGCCTACTGCAACGGTGTCGTCGGCCTGCGCACCGGCTTTGCGCGCATTCCCTCCTTCAATCCCACTGCCGCCAAAGCCGGCCGGCCGGTCGGCGGCGTCCTGATGGCGGTGCAAGGCCCGCACACCCGGACCGTTCGCGACGCGCGGCTGGCGCTCGAAGCCATGGCGCGCGGCGACCGCCGTGACTGGCGCTGGAACGACGTGCCGATGCGGGGACCGCCGCCGGCTCGGCCAATCAAAGTGGCGATCGTGCCAGAGTTTCCCGGCAGCAAGACGCATCCCGCGCAAGCCGCCGCCGTGCGCCAGGCGGGCAAACACTTGCAGGGCGCGGGCTATGTCGTCGAAGAGATCATGCCGCCCGAACTCGAGCGCGGCGTTGAGATCTGGCACCAAATCATTGCTACCGAGTCGTTCTACGGCCTGTGGCCGCAAATGCAGAAGATGGGCGATCCCGACGGCATCGCCGCCATGCGCTCATGGCTGGAACTCAGGAAGCCGGTCGATCTGCCGACCTATATCGCTGCCCACACCGAACGCGAGGGACTGCTGTTCCGCTGGATGGGCTTCCTGCAGCAATGGCCACTGGTCATCTTCCCTACCTTGGCCGATCTGCCGCCCAAGCAGGTGAGCGACACGACAGTCGAGGGCCAGGCCAAGATCTTCAATTCGATGGCCCCTGCCTTCGCCGCGCCGCTGCTCGGCCTGCCTGGTCTTGCGGTGCCGGTCGGCAGCCACGGCAAACTGCGTACAGGCGTGCAGATCATGGCCATGCGCAACCGCGAGGATCTCTGCCTCGATGCCGGCGAGGTCATCGAGGCGGCAGAAGGCGTCGTGAAGCCGATCGACCCCGCGAAGGCCTAGCCGCGCGCCGGCAGGTCGACCTTGGCGTTCCTGAGCTCGCGCTCCAGCACGGGAATGCCCGCGGCATTGCCGTTGCGGCACTGCTCCAGCGCGACACTGGCGTCGAGCGGGCCGCGCTGGACGGTGTGACCCGAGTCGATCTTCACGACATAGCGCTGATAATCGCGCGCAAGCGCCCGGCAATAGGTGGCATCGTCGGCCTGCGCAGCCGTGCCGAGGGAAAGCAGGAGCCCAAGGACGGGCACAATCCACTTGGTGATGGTCATTTGTCGCCTCCAAGCTCGTGAAGGGGATACGTCAGGCCCCTGTCCTCGGATCACTTGATGATCTCACGGAAAATGCAGTTCTTCACCCCGTGCCCCGACACGGCGGCACGGCTCGACCACTGCCAGACCGGCGTCCAGTAGTCGTCGATCACCTGCTGTGCGGCGGCGCGGTCATCGACGATGTAGCCGAACTCCTGGAGGTTCACAGGATACATATTGTCCGAGCCGATATAGAAAACGCGACTGTCGACCATCCAGAATTTGGCGTGCGTCGCGATCGGCTGGCGGTCGGGCCAGCGGTCGTCCGGTCCAAAACGAAACGGTGCCAAATGGACTCTCTCGCACAGCAGCGCGTTCACCGGGTCGGGACCGGTGCGGATCTGGTAGCGCCACTTCGGATCCCGTCTCTCGAAGCGCCGCTCCACGGCCTCCCGCAGATGGTGCGCCACGGTCTGCAGCGACACGTCGTTCGAGTACGTGCTGCCGCTCTTGCCGACCGCCCCCTGGTTCGACAGCACGATGTAGATATCGCCCTCGCGGCGGAGCAGGAAGTCGAGCAATCGGTCGATCGTGCTGTCGGGAAACAGCGTGTCGGCGCGGTCCAGCGCGAAGCCGAGATCCTGCTGCACGATCCGGATGTCCTGTTGTGCCGCACCCAGCATCAGATCGCGCGCAAGCTCGCTCTGGTTGGCGAAGTCCTTGGTAATCCCTGCGCCCAGGCGCCCAACCGCCAGGATCGGCACGCCCCCACCCGACCGGGCGGTCGGCAGCGCCGGTGGTGGTGGCGGCAGACAGCCGTTTTCCGGCAGGCTCATGCCCGCGGTGAAGCTCGCCACGCTGATCGAAGGTTTCCTGTCCAGATTGGCACAGACATAGTCCCATAGGCGATCGGCGTAGTGCGCGGCACTGGCGGCGGCCGGCCCGTGCACGCGCATCGACAGATCATGGACGGGGTCGTCGACCAGATAGTCGGCCGGCCACATGTTGTGGCCACCGACCAGCGCCTCGACACCGTCGACACTGACGATCTTGGCGTGGTTCCATGAGTAGCTGTCGCAATCCTCGAAAACGACGCACGAGCGCATTGCGGCAACGCTGACGCTGAGGCGCGCCTTCGGCGCCTGCTCAAGCCCCGACGTCAACGCCTTGACGAAAGCGTCTGTGTCGACTTCGACCGTCGGATAGTGCCCGACCATGATCCGCACCGTGACCGGCCGGCCGCGTTGGGCAAGCGTCAGCAAGGCTTCCCGCAACGCGCCCAGGAATCGGGTGTCCGGCACTGGCGCCAGCAGGGTGACGTCGACCCGGTGCTGCGCGCTGGCGATCAGGTCGTCGACCTGCAGCACCAGCGCGTCGGAATGGCCGAGACAAACCTTGTGCTTGGCCTCGCACGTGCCTCCATTGCAGTCGGCGTCGCTGGCGCAAGTCGGCAGCTGCAAGTCGGGATCACAGCCCTTGCAATCGAGCGGATAGAAACGCAGATCGCTCGCCTTGCGTCCCCAGCCCACTGGCGTCTGGATGAGCCAGTCTCGCGGCAGGCTATTGCCGTGCGTGAGATCGTAGGTGATACCGGCGAACGCCCGATCGGTGTCACTCTTCACCAGCTCGGCCTGCAATTGCTCGAGCAGCGGCACGTCGGACTGTTCGTCCGGCACGCGGATACCGCGATCGTGGATGACCTTGGCGATCGGTGTCGCGCTGTTCACCGCGCCTTCAAAGCGGTTCGCCATATGACGCGATACGGCGCTATTCGGCAGGAGGCCGCTGCAGGAGGCAAGGACGGTGATCAGGAGCAGACACAGCGTCCGAGCGAGGGACATGGACAGCGACGTATCAGGCTCCCAAACTGCAGCGCAACCGACAACGCAAGAGCATCGACAGGGTTCCCCGCATGAGCAGTAAAGCATCGCACGACATCGGCTGGATCGGCCTCGGCCGCATGGGTGAAGCCATGGCCGCGCGCCTGGTCAAGGCCGGCCACGGCCTCTCGGTATGGAACCGCACGGCGTCCAAGGCCGATCCGCTGGCACAAATCGGCGCTGAAGTGGTGACCGACAAGGCTGCCATGGCGCACTGTGCCACGGTTTTCACCATGGTCTCGACCACCGACGACTTGAAGGACATCCTTTTCGGTAAGTCCGGCGTGCTGAGCGGCAATGTGCGGCCCAAGCGCGTGGTCGACATGTCATCGATCTCCGACACAGGCTCGGTCGAGATCCGCAAAGGCCTGACAGCAGCGGGGGTCGCCTATCTCAGCGCGCCAGTGTCAGGCAACGCCCGGGTCGCCAAGGCGGGCAAGCTTCTGGTCGTGGCCTCGGGCCCCAAGGCCGAGTACGACGCCGTGCAGCCGTTGCTCGCTGCGCTCGGTCGTGCCGCCATGTATGTCGGCGAAGGCGAGCTCTCGCGCATCTGGAAGATCGCGCACAACACGATGTTCGGCGTGATCATCCATTCCCTCTGCGAGATCACGCTGCTTGCTGAGAAAGCCGGCATTCCGCGCCACGTATTCCTGGAATCGATCAACCAAAGCGTGCTCGGCTCGATGTACACAAAATACAAGACGCCGGCGCTGGTGAACCTCGACTTCACCACCACTTTCACGCCAAAGCTGCTGCTGAAGGACATGGACCTCGGCATGGGCGCCGCCAAGGCGCAGGGCGTGACAATGCCGACGGCTTCCGCGACGCGCGAGAGCATCCAGGCGCTAGCCAATCAATATCCTGGCGACATCGACTTCTCCGTCCTGCTGATCGAGCTGGCCCGTGCCGCCGGCATGAAGCTCGAACCGGAGAACGTGAAGGTGAGCGACGGGCTTGGCTGACATGGCAAGGCTGCTGCTGAAATCCGGCATTGTCGTCACGCAGGACTCCAAGCTCGGTGTGCTGCCGACCGGCGACGTGCTGGTCGAGAACGATCGTATCTCCGCCATCGCCTCCACGCTTCCGGTAACCGACGCCGAGACGATCGACTGCCGCGGCCACTTCGTGCTGCCGGGCCTGATCAACGCGCACATGCACACCTGGCAGACGGCGCTGCGCTCGGTCGCCGCCAACTGGACGCTGCTGGAATATTTCCGTCACGTGCATGCCGGCCTCGCGACCGTGTTCGATCCGGACGATATCCAAATCGCGACACTCGCCGGGGCGCTGAACCAGCTCGACCATGGCGTCACCACCCTCGTCGACTGGGCGCACAACAATCCGACACCCGCGCACACCGATGCCGGCATCGCCGGCCTGAAGGAAAGCGGCATTCGTGCCGCGTTCTTTCACGGCTCACCCAAGCCCGATCCGAAGCCTGGCGAGCCGCACTTCTCCGAGATCCCTCACCCGCGGCGCGAGATCGAGCGCCTGTTGAAGGGGCCGCTGGCGAGCCGCGACGCCCTGGTGACACTCGGCATGGCCGTGCTCGGACCGCACTACTCGACGCTCGAGGTTAGCGCGCATGACTTCGCGCTTGCGAAAGAGCTTGGCCTGGTCGCCTCCATGCATCAGGGCGGCGGTGAGGCCAAGACGCCCGGCGGCTGGGAAGCGCTGATGGCGCGCGGGTTGGTCGGCAGCCACATCAACATCGTGCACGGCAACAATCTCACGGATCGCCAGCTCAAGGCGTTCGTCGACCTCGACGTCAGCTTCTCGATTACGCCGGAGAACGAAATGGGCCAAGGCCACGGCCATCCGATCACCGGCCGCCTGCGCGCGCTCGGCGCCGCGCCATCGGTCGGCATCGACCTCGAATCGGCGATCAGCGGTGACATGTTCACCGTGGCGCGCATGGCGCTCGCCTCGCAACGCGCGCTCGACAACGCAGCCGAGCGCGCGAAGAGCGGCGGTATTCCGGCGACCTCGACGATCCCCGCCGCGGAGGCACTCGACTGGATCACCACGCGAGGTGCCGCGATGCTGAAGATGAGCGATCGCATCGGCAGCCTGGCGCCGGGCAAGCAGGCAGATATCGCCGTCATGTCACTCGGCTCGCTCGCCATGTGGCCGGTACATGATCCCGTGGCCACCGTCGTCATGCAGGGCTCGGGCGCGCGCGTACGGGACGTGCTGGTCGCCGGCCGCTTTGCCAAGCGCGACGGCCGGCTCCTGCACGCCGACCTCGCCGCGATCCGAAGGCGCCTCAGCGCCTCCGGCGAACGCATCCTGGGGCGCTTGAACGTGCCCAGCGTCAGCCGGCAGGTTACTGTCGAATGAAGAACAACGGGAGGATCTCCATGCGTCTCTTGATCGGCGCGCTCGCCCTGGGGGCATTCGCCGGCACAGCCCAGGCCCAAACCTGGCCCGACAAGCCGGTCCACATAATCGTCGCCTTTACACCAGGCAGCGCAACCGACGTGATCGGGCGCTCGGTCGCCAACGAACTATCGGCGCGGCTCGGCCAGCCCGTCATCATCGAGAACCGGCCGGGAGCGGGCGGAACCATCGCCGCGGCGCAGGTCGCCAAGGCAGCGTCTGACGGATACACGCTGCTCCTCAACTCTTCCGGCCACACGGTAAATCCATGGATCTACAGCAATCTGTCCTACGACACGGCCAAGGACCTCAAGGGCATCAGCCTGCTGGCGCGGCAGCCCAACGTGCTGGTGGTGTCGCCGGACAAGGGCTGGAAGACCGTGAACGACCTGGTGAAGCAAGCTCAGGCCCAGCCCGGCAAGATGGCGTTCGCCTCCGCGGGCGTCGGCAGCGCCACCCACATGAACGGCGAGAAATTCAAAGTCGCCGCCAAGATCGAAGTGCTACACGTCCCGTACAAGGGCACGCCCGAGGCGCTGAACGACGTGATGGGCGGACGAGTCGAATACTTCTTCTCACCGGTGGTCTCGGCCCTTTCGATCGTGAATGACAAGCGTCTGATGGCACTCGCCGTCGGCAGCCCGCAGCGCGCCTCGGTGCTGCCCGACGTGCCGACCACCGAGGAGGCGGGCTACAAGGGCAGCGCCTACAACTACTGGGCGGGCCTGCTGGCGCCAGCTGGCACGCCGCCCGCCGTCATCGAGCGGCTGAACAAGGAGCTGGTCGCTGTGCTAGCCCTTCCCGAGGTCAAGGAACGGCTGGCCAAGATCGGCGCCGATCCCTCGCCGACCTCGCCGTCCGAATTCGACGCCCTGGTCGTGCGCGAGCTCGCAGAGAACGGCGAATTGGTCAAGGCTGCCGGCATCAAGGCGCAGTGAGGAGATCGTGAGTTGCTCGGCACGGACGTAGCCGCTATTCGAGCGCGGCTTGCGGCTTGGGGGTGCCGCTCAACGAAGGCAGATGGAGACGCTTCATGCGCCTAGTGACGTTCGCCCTCGCCGCCACACTTGCCGCCGCAACGGCCTACGCCGAAACCTATCCCGAAAAGCCCATCCACATCGTGGTGCCATTTTCCCCCGGCAGCGCCACGGATGTAACGACGCGGGCCATCGCCCAGACGCTGTCCGAGAAGCTCGGCCAGCCCGTCATCATCGACAACCGGCCCGGCGCTGGCGGCTCCATCGGCGCCGCGCAGGTCGCGCACGCCGCGCCCGACGGCTACACGCTCCTGGTCCATTCCTCGGGCCATACGGTCAATCCGTCGATCTTCGCCCATCTCGGCTACGACACGCAGAAGGATCTTTCCGGTATCAGCATGTTGGCCGAGCTGCCCAACGTCCTGGTGGTGCCTCCAGCGAAGGGATGGAAGACGACAAGCGATCTCGTCAATGCCGCCAAGGCCGAGCCCGGCAAGCTCAGCTATGGTTCGGCCGGTACCGGCAGCGGCACGCACATGAACGCCGAGAAGTTCCGCCTGCGGGCCGGTTTCGACGCGGTCCACGTGCCCTACAAGGGGCCGCCGGAAGCGCTGACCGACATCATGGGCAATCGCATCGACTTCATGTTTGCACCGATCATCTCGGCGATCAGTTTGATCCGCGATGGTCGCGTCACGACGCTCGCCGTCGGCAGCGCTAAGCGTTCCACCGTTCTGCCTGACACTCCGACTACCGAGGAAGCTGGCTATCCAGACACTGCCTATCGCTTCTGGGTCGGCATGTTGACGCCGTCAGGCACGCCGCCAGCGGTGATCGAACGCCTCAATACCGAAGTTCGACAGGCCCTAGCGGCCCCGGAGATCAAGCAACGCCTGGCGGCGCTCGGCGCGGACGCCGCCCCCATGACGCCCGCCGAATTCGACAGGCTGATTGCGCGCGAGCTTGCCGAAAACGCAGCCTTGGCCAGGGAAGCCGGCATCAATCCGCAATGAGGAGAAGCGTCATGGCCGAAGTCCTGCTGCAGACCACCGTCGTCGGCTCGTATCCACAGCCCGACTGGCTGGTCGACCGCGAGATGCTGAGCAAGATGGTGCCCCGCACCCGGGTCAAGGAACTCTGGCGCGTGGCCGAGCCGTTCCTGCAGCAAGCGCAGGACGATGCCACCCTGCTCGCCATCCGCGACATGGAGCTCGCCGGCCTCGACATCATCACCGATGGCGAGATGCGGCGCGAAAGCTACTCCAATCACTTCGCCACCGCGCTCGAGGGCATTGATCTCGAGCACCCGGGCGAGGTCACGGCGCGCTCGGGCAAGACGCTGGTGCCGCGTGTCATCGGCAAGATCCGGCGTACCCGGCCGGTGGAAGTACGCGACATGCAGTTTCTGCGTGCCAACACGAGCAAGCCCGCCAAGATCACCCTGCCCGGTCCCTTCACCATGGGCCAGCAGGTCAAGGACGACTTCTACAAAGATCCCGAGGCGATGTGCATGGACTACGCCCAGGCGGTCAACGAGGAGGCGCACGACCTGGTCAAAGCCGGCGCCGACGTGATCCAGCTCGACGAGCCGTGGCTGCGCAACAATCCGGAGGAGGCCAAGCGCTACGCCGTCAAGGTGATCAACCGTGCCCTGCAGGGCATCACCGTGCCGACGGTGGTCCATCTCTGCTTCGGCTATGCCGCCGTTGTTCCGGGCCTCAGTAAGCCCACCGGCTATTCCTTCCTGCCGCAGCTTTCCGACACAATCGCCCAGCAGATCTCCATCGAATTGGCGCAGCCCAAGATCGATCTCGGTGTGCTGAAGGAGCTCGCGCCCAAGAAGGTCATGCTGGGCGTCATCGATCTCAACGATCCCGAGATCGAGACGCCGCAGAAGATCGCCGAGCGAATTCGCGCGGGGCTGAAATACCTGTCGCCCGACAAGCTCCTGCCCGCGCCCGATTGCGGCATGAAGTACCTGCCGCGAGCGACAGCGTTCGGGAAGCTGAAGTCGCTGGCCGAAGGTGCCGCGATCGTGCGCCGCGAGCTCGGCTGATCCGCCCAACGCCAACACCGCCACCGTGCGGAAGATGGCGGTGTTGTTGGCGGACATGTGGTGCTACGCGTCGGCGGGGATAAACTGAGCCTGGAGCTTGAAAACAGCCAGACCGTGCCCATCTGCAGCCCGGCCAAATCATGGCCTCTATGCCGACTCTCCGGGAATACCCGGTCCAGGGTCCGGCCAAGGCTGAGTCGGCAGTAACACCCCTCGCACTACATCCACCAAGATGCCTTGCAAGGCCCTACCCCAATCGCCGAACAGCTAGTGCCGAAGTTCCGCTCGACCTGATCGGGTCAACTCCAACAACACCGCCACCACCGGCAGAGTGGCGGTGTTGTTGTCGGGTGGCGGCGTTGGCTGAGAAAGAAAATGTCCCTGACAACACCGCCACCACCGGCAGAGTGGCGGTGTTGTCCACGTTGGCGGTCTTGGTCCTTAGCGCGCCGTAACGCCACCCTGGGGTTCGGCGGTCACAGTGACCGGAACACCGTTCCGCTGGGCATCGCCGACCCATTTGCCATCCGGGCCGCGGTGCAAGTTGTGAATTTCGGTGTAGCCCAGCGCCTGCATGCGCGCGGCGACGCCAGCAGCGCCTGCGGCACTCGTTTGACTGCGTGTCGTTGGCGTCTGAGGTGTCTGCGCGCTTGCCGAGGTGGACAGAACAACAAGGGCAAGCAGCAAGACACCATGCTTCATGACGCCAATCTCCCTTTCAGCACACTGCCGGCAAACGCGCCGGTCGCTTCGCCGTTCTCGAAAGCCATCGCACCGTTGACCAGCGTGGCCTTGATGCCTTCCGCCTTCTGCACCAGCCGGCGCGCGCCGCCGGGCAGATCCTTCTCGACGGTCGGCAGGCGGGGCCGGATGCGGTCTTCCTCGAACAACACGATGTCGGCCCGATAGCCTTCGCTCAGCAGGCCACGATCATTCATCTCCCAAGCCATCGCGTTGTCGTGTGTCAATTTTTTGACCGCCTCCTCCAGCGTGAAGGCGCCGCGCTTGCGCACCCAGTATGAGAGAAGATGCGTCTGCAGCGACGAGCCCATCTCCTGGCAGACATGCGCGCCGGAGTCAGAGAAGGTCGCGAGCGTGCGCGGATGCTTCAGGATGCCCAGCACGTCATCAGGCGTCTCGTTGACCAGCGGTTGGACATAGACTTGGTTCTCGTCGGCCAGCGACAGGTCGATCATCACCTCGACCGGATGCTGCCCGCGCGCCTTGGCGAGCTGGTCGACCGTCGGATCGTCCCAATCGACGCCCTTCAGCGCGAACAGGTTGGTGTAGTCCGGCTTGCGCGGGTCGGTCGTTGCAGCCCCGCCGCCCTGGAAGGTGCCGTCGCGCGGCTTCATCCTGGCTTCCGCGGCCACCAGCTCGCGCCTGACGGCCGGGTCGGCCAGCCGCTTCTTCTGTTCGGCAAGCGGCAGGGCGCGGATCGGACGCCACGCCGGCAGGACGTCGAACGGCAGGTACGACTTCAGCGAGAAGATCGCGTTGATCGAACGCGTCGTGCCTTGGCCGAACATGCGCCCGCCGGCCGCGACCGTGTCGTCGATGTACTTGGTCTGATAGTTCCAGCTATTGGGCGCCTCGCCCTGCCGTGTCGCAAGCACGCCGAACATGATCGGCCGCTTGAATTGCAGGGCGACCTGCCGCAACCGGGCGAGGAAGACGCGATGGCGCGCACCGCTGGCGATGTCCGGCCCGACCTGGAAGATGCCGGTATCCAGTTCCGCCATCGCCGCCATGATGCGGTCGATCTCTTCCCATTCGGCAATGCGGCTGGCCACCGGCGTGTCGTCCGGCGTGACGTGCGTGGAAGCGCGCGAACTCGAGAAGCCGAGCGCACCCGCCTTCAGCGCCTCCTGAACCGTCCGGGCCATGTCGGCCATGTCCTGCTCGGTCGCCTTCTCCGACAGAGCGCGCTTGCCCATGACGTACATGCGCAGCGCCGAATGCCCGATATACATGCCGTAGTTGATCGCCTTGGGCAGGCGCTCGACGGTCGCCAGATATTCAGGGAAGGTCTCCCAGGTCCAATCGATACCTGCGGCCATCGCGTCGGTCGGGATGTCCTCGACCGCCGAGAGACAGCGCGCATACCAGTCTCGGTCGGCGGGCTTGCACGGCGCCAGCGCGAAGCCGCAATTGCTCATCACCACGCTGGTCACGCCATGCCAGCACGAGCAGCTGCCCAGCGGATCCCAGGCGATCTGGGCGTCCATGTGGGTGTGGCCGTCGATGAAGCCCGGCGAGACGATCAGTCCGTCGGCGTCGATGGTGCGCTTGGCCGCCGTCGTGACCTTGCCGATTTCGACGATGCGGCCGTCCTTGATGCCGACATCGCCGGAGAAACGCGACCCGCCCGAACCGTCGACGATGGTGCCACCGCGGATGACTGTGTCGAGGGCCATCAGAGTCGATCCTTGTGTTCGACGATCTTCCAGTAAGTGTCCTTCGCGCAGATCTTGCCGCCTCTGAAGGTGTAGATATCGCAGCCCTGGTAGTTCAGGTCCTCGCCATCGCTGCCCTTGCCGCACACCGTCCAGACTGAGATCGCGCGATTGCCGGCATAGATATATTCCTTGTGGTCCCAGCGCATGTCAGGGATCACCTTGAAGCGCGTGGCCAGCGTGTTGCGGATGGTCTCGCGTCCGCGCAGCGTGCGGCCGACCGGTTCGGGACCGCGCGCCAACCAGAAAGTCGCGTCCTCGGTGAAGAACGAAGCGATGCGATCGACATCGCGACTGTTGAAAGCCGCGGAGATCGCTTTCATCAGCTCAGGCGTTGCGATGTCGCTGTTGGTAGTTGTGACGTCAGGCATGTTCGCCTCCCTCGTCGCTCGAGCCGCTTTCGCCGCTCAAGGCGGCGAAACGGCGAATCGACGATTGCAGGCTATGCCAACCAGAACAACGCCGAAAGGGCGATGACGAAAGCCCGCCCTGTCAGGTGACAGGGCGGGCTCCAGTCTCGCATGACGAAGCGAAAAGCCGCTGCAACACTACTGCTGCGCAACGTTGCCTTGCTTGTCCACGGTCACCTGGACTTCGGCGCTGCCGCGCATCGCGCGACCGTGCCAGAGGCCGTCCGAGCCCTGCGCCAGCCCCTGGACGTTCTTGTAGCCGTCGGCCTCGATGCGCTTCTGCGCGATCCCGGCCTGGCCGCTGAGCTGCGGGCTGGCGTTGGCGGTGTTGGTATCCTGGGTCATCGACGGCTGGTTGATGCCGGACGTCGTGACGCCACCCGCGCTGGCCGAGGGTGGGTTTACGGTCGCGCCGCCGACACCGGGAGTTGTGGCGGTCGCACCGCCGGCGCCCATCGTCTGCGACGGGACGGATGGCATGCTGGCCGATGGTGCCGTCACTGGCGGCGTGGTCACCGAGCCGCCACTTGCGGCCGGCGGCGTAACGGTCTGCGCAAAAGCTGTCCCGGCGGCGGTGATCAAGGCCAGGGTCAATAGGGTGCGCTGCATGAATTCTTCCTCCTATGCTGGAACATCAGGAGGGAAACGCCTGGTCGCCAGCCCATGTTCCGCACCACGATTGCCTTTCGCCCACATTTGATTTCAGCCGTGCTAGCGTGGCGGCCAAGTAAAAGGGAAACGCCCGAAGAGGAAACGCCAGGTGTACGACTACATCATCGTGGGCGGCGGCTCGGCCGGTTCGGTGCTGGCCAATCGGCTGAGCGCCCGCAGCGCCAATAAGGTGCTGGTCTGCGAAGCCGGCCAGGACACGCCGCCGGGCGAAGAGCCGAAGGAGATCCTCGACTCCTATTCTGGCAAGGCCTACTTCGATCCACGCTTCCACTGGACCGAGCTCAAGGTCCACACCCAGATCGTCAGCCACAACAACCCGCACGAAAACCGTCCGCCGCTGCGCAAGTACGAGCAGGCACGAGTGCTGGGCGGCGGCTCGTCGATCAACGGCCAGATGGCCAATCGCGGCGCGCCCACCGACTACAACGAATGGGCCCAGCGCGGCGCCGAGGGCTGGGGCTGGGACCAGGTCTTCCCCTACTTCAAGAAGGTGGAGCGCGACCTCGACTTCGACAACGAGTGGCACGGCAAGGACGGCCACATCCCGGTTCGGCGCATTCCGGTCGAGCACTGGGCCAGGCACGCCCAGGCGGTCGGCGAAGCCTGCAAGCAGGCCGGCATGACGTTCCTACCCGATCAGAACGGCGAATTCGTCGACGGCTACTTTCCCGTCACTCACTCGAACGCCAACGAGCAGCGCGTCTCAGCGGCTATCGGCTATCTCAACAGCGAGGCGCGCAAGCGGCCGAACCTCACCATCTCGACCAACACCCAGGTGAAGTCGCTGATCTTCGAGGGCACGGCCTGCGTCGGCGTGAAGGCGATGATCAACGGCCAGGAGCAGGAGTTCCGCGCCAAGGAGGTCATCCTCTCGTCCGGCGCCATCCATACGCCGGCCCATCTGATGCGCGCCGGCATCGGCCCGGTCGGCCATCTCGCCGAGATGGGCATACCCGTGGTGGCGGCCCTTCCCGGCGTCGGCCAGCGACTGATGGATCACCCGTCGATCTCGCTTTCCTCCTTCATCAAGCCGCCTGGCCGCATCAAGGAGCACACGCGCCGCCACATCCATTGCGGCATCCGCTATTCCTCCGGCCTGCCAGGGATCCCAAAGGGCGACATGTTCGTGGCGGTGATCAGCAAGTCGGCCTGGCATGCGGTCGGCGAGCAAATCGCCTCGTTCATCACCTTCATCAACAAGACCTATTCCGAGACCGGACAGGTCAAGCTCGCCTCGCGCGACTGGCGCGCCGAGCCGATCGTCGAGTTCAATCTCCTGTCCGACAAGCGCGACATCGACCGACTGATGAGCGGCTTCAAGAAGATGGCCGCCCTGCAGCTCAGCGCGCCGATGAAGGCGGTGACCGACAATCCGTTCCCCGCCTCCTACTCCGACCGTGTCCGCCAGATCGGCGTGGTCAACACCAAAAACAAGGTCCTGACCTCGATCCTGGCAAAGTTCCTCGACGGGCCGTCGGCGCTGCGCAAGTACATGATCGAGAAGTTCGTCATCGAGGGCTTCACCTTCGAGCAGGTGATGACCGACGACGAGGCGCTCGAGGCCTTCATCCGCAAGGCCGCCATCGGCGTGTGGCATGCCTCGTGTTCCTGCCGCATGGGCCGCGCCGACGATCCGATGTCGGTCGTCGACACCGCCGGCCGGGTCAAGGGAGTCCAGGGCCTGCGCGTGGTCGATGCCTCGGTCTTCCCGGTGGTGCCTTGCGCCAACACCAACTTCCCGGTGCTGATGACGTCCGAGAAGATCTCGGATGCGATCCTGGCCGGCCGTTAGGAGTACCGTTCCATGTCAGTCATTCTGGGCAGTGGCGAGCACCGCTATCGCGTGGTCGAGAACTGGGCCAAGTTGCCCGACGGTTGGGAGTTCCGTGATGTCGCGGCGGTCGGCGTCGACAGCAAGGATCGCGTCTACGTCTTCAATCGTGGCCAACATCCGATGATGGTATTCGACCGCGACGGCAATTTCCTGCGTTCGTGGGGCGAAGGCCTGTTCAGCCGGGCCCACGGCATCGATATCGACAGCGACGACACGCTCTACTGCACCGACGACGGCGACCATACGGTCCGCAAGGTCACGACCGAGGGCAAGGTCCTGATGACCATCGGCGTACCGGGCAAGCCTGCGCCGTTCCTGAGCGGCAAGCCGTTCAACCGCTGCACCCATACGGCGCTCTCGCCCAAGGGCGAGATCTACGTATCGGATGGCTATGGCAATTCCTGCGTCCACAAGTACTCGCCCGACGGTAAGCACCTGATGTGCTGGGGCACGACAGGCACCGATCCCGGCGAGTTCAACATCGCCCATAACATCGCCACCGACGAGGATGGCTGGGTCTACGTCGCCGACCGCGAGAACCACCGCGTGCAGGTGTTCGACGGTAACGGCAAGTACGAGCTGCAGTGGAACAACATGCACCGGCCTTGCGCGCTCTACTGCTGCGGTGGCGGCAAGAATCCGAACTTCATCATCGGCGAACTGGGCCCCGGCATGCCGGTGAACAGCAAGCACACTAACCTGGGTCCGCGCCTCAGCATTGTCGACAAAAAAGGCAAGACCATCGCCCGTCTGGGTGGAGAGCACGGGCCCGGTCAGGAGACTGGCCGTTTCCTGTCCCCGCATGGCCTCGCCGTCGATTCGAAGGGCGACATCTATGTCGGCGAGGTGAGTTACACCAACTGGCCCAGCACCCATCCCGGCGTGCCCGTGCCAAAATTCCTGCGCTCCTTGCAGAAGCTCGAGAAAGTGGCCTGATGAAGCCAGGCGAGCGCCTGCACCTGATCGGCAGCGTCCCGCTCGACAGCAGCGAGCAGGTGTTCCGCCGCTTGTCGGATGAGCTTGGGCCCTATCTCAGCCGTATGCCCGACGGTGAGACCGGCGAGCGCTCACGCTGGGTCTACTTCCAGGGCCAGATGTTGCGCGCCCATGCCGACATGGAGATCGATCCCACGGTGCCGCCCTACCCGTTCGTGCAATGGGACGGCAAGGTGGTGCGCGAGATCAACCAGGTGCGCTTCAAGCCAAGCGTCGATGCGAACAAGGTCATGTTCGAGACGGGCTACGACAAGGCGGCGTTGACCTCATGGCAGGTCTTCAAGCAGCTGCGCGAAGCGGGCGCGATCGCCAAAGACGTGCGCTTCCAGGTCAGCCTGCCGACACCGCATTCCAGCGGCTATCTCTATGTCAGTGGCCCGGCGCGTCCGGGTTATTTTGCGGTCTACGAGCGGGCACTGAAGGCCGCGTTGGCCAAGATCGTGAAAGAGATCCCGGCCAGGGATCTCGCGATTCAATGGGATGTTTGCCAAGAGGTGTTGGCTTTCGAGGGCTACTTCAAGGACCGACCTGCCGACTACAAGCAACAGACCTTCGACATGCTCGGTCGTCTCGGCGATTCAGTGCCAACCGATGTCGAGCTGGGCTACCACCTTTGCTACGGCTCGCCGCAGGACGAGCATCTCATCCAGCCGAAGGATGCCGCTCTCCTGGTCGAAATGCTGGAGGGGATCTCCGGCGCCACGAAGCGGCGCATCGATTTTTTCCATATCCCCGTGCCGAAGGATCGCACCGACCAGGCCTACTATGCGCCATTGAAGGCCTGGAAACGTCCTGCCGGCACCAAACTCTATCTCGGACTGCTGCACCACGACGACGATGCTGGCGACAAGAAGCGCATCGCGGCGGCGCGGACGTTCATCAACGATTTCGGACTCTCGGCCGAATGCGGCTGGGGCCGGACGCAGCCCGGGCGCCTGCCCGGTCTGCTCATAGGTCATCGTGTTGCTGCGGAGGCACTCTAATGGTTGAACGCGTACTCGTGGTCGGTCCCAAGGACACCATTTCCATGGTCGACGATCTCGCCCCCAAGGGCTTCGAGATCGTCAAGGCGCTGCACAATTCGCCGGAGCAGAAGGCTGCCCTGCCGGGCACGCACTACTTCGTCGGCTTCGTGCAGCAATATGTGACGCCGCAGCTCTACAAGGACGCGCCGCACCTGAAGCTCGTGCAGTGCCTGAGCGCGGGCTACGACCGCGCCGACCTCGACGCGGCGCGCAAGAGCAAGGTGCCACTGTGCAACAACGGCGGCGCCAACTCCGTCGCAGTGTCCGAGCACGCCGTGCTGCTGATGCTGGCCACGTCGCGGCGGCTGATCACCCAGCATGCGAACGTCACCGCCGGCCGCTGGCACGGCAATGCGCCACCGACCGTCCACGAGGTGCGCAACAAGGTGCTGGGCATCATCGGCCTCGGCACGATCGGCAAGAAGGTCGCCCGCCTCGCCCAGGCCTTCGGCATGACCGTGCACTACTACGACATCGTGCGCCTCAAGGAGGAACAGGAAGACGCGCTTGGCGTGCGCTTCCGCCTGCTGCCCGAGATCCTGCGCACCTCCGACATCATCTCGCTGCACGTGCCGCTGAACAACTCGACGCACCACCTGCTGGGCAGGCAGGAGCTCGCGGCGATGAAGAAGTCGGCGATCATCGTGAACACGTCGCGCGGCCCGGTGATCGACGAGAAGGCGATGACAGAAGCACTGTCCAAGGGCGAGCTGTTCGGCGCCGGCCTCGACGTGTTCGACGAGGAGCCGACGCCGCCGAATAACCCCTTGCTCAAACTCGACAATGTCGTGCTGACGGCGCATCTCGCCGGTCCCACCTGGGAGAGCAACATCACGCGCCTGCGCAACGGTTTCGACAACGTGCAGCGGGTGGCGCGCGGCGAGCCCGCGCTGTGGGTTGTGCCGGAACTGCTCTAGGCCGGCAGCGCACCCCGGCTGTTCTCCTTGAATAGGCGAACGGCGAGAAATGAAACGGCTGCGGCGATCATTACCATGAACGCCGGCGACAGATCGTTCTCGGTGCGGTGGACCAGCCAGGTCGCGACCAGCGGGCTCAGTCCACCGACGATACCCAAGGTGACGTTGTAGCCGAGCGCCACTGCCGTGCATCGCACCGAGGCCGGCGCCTCTTCGACCATGATGGAAGGCTGGATGCCAACGAAGGTGCCGACCGTCAGCACGAAGCCGAGCTGACCGACCAGGACCAGGGCCATGTGGTCATGATGCATCAACCAGAACAGCGGGAGCGCCGTGACGAACCCCACCGCCGTGGCAGCCAGCAGCATCGGCTTGCGGCCGAATTTGTCGCTCAGCGTGCCCATAACGAACATGACCGGCAGCAGCAGAAACATGCTGACGGTGTTGATCTCGAGCGCGTGAGCGGGTGCGATGCCATCGGCGAATTGGATCCAGCTCACCAGATAGACGAAGATCAGGTAGAAGCCGACGGCATTGAATGCGGCAAGCCCCGCGAGCCGCGCCAGCAGCGCGCCATGCATCTTGAAGGTCTCGATCACCGGCGAGCGCTCGTGCTTGGTGAGGCCCGTGTCGCGCATGTGCCGGCGCAACAGGTAGCCCGCAAAGCCCACCACGAGGCCGACAAGGAAGGGAATGCGCCAGCCCCAGACATCCAACGCACCGGGCGGCAGCAACCGGGCAACCAACGCACCTGTTGCGGACCCGAGCAGGATGCCGCCGACGGCACCGCAGCCCGCCATGGCGCCCAGCATGCCGCGCCGCCCGGGCGCCGCGTTCTCGACCATGAAGACGACCGAGGTAGTGTATTCGCCGCCGACCGACAGCCCCTGGATCATGCGCAGAAAAGTGAGAAGGATCGGCGCCGCGACGCCCAGCACGTTGTAGCCGGGCAGCACGCCGACCAGGAACGTCGGAAAAGCCATCGCGGTTATCGAGAAAGTGAGAGCTGCGCGCCGGCCGAACTTGTCGCCGATATGCCCGACAAGCGCGCCGCCCAGAGGGCGCATCAAGTAGCCGACCGCGAAGATGCCGAAGGCCGACAGGATTTGCGCGACTTGGTCTTCTTTCGGAAAGAAGGCGCGGCCGATCGAGGCTGCAAAGTATCCATAGATTGCGAAGTCGTACCATTCGAGCACATTGCCGATGGCACCGGCCGCGATCATCCGGCGAGTGTCAGCCGTCCCCAAAACGCGCTCTCCCCCGTAAACAACGCCAGGCTACCACGCGACTTAGTTCACAGACGCTAACCTTCTTTGGCCAGATTCCAGCCACAGAGAGGGGTACAATATGTCGCACTTGGATCGCGGCACTTAGTGACTTGCGACCGAACTTGAACGTCGAGCCACGACTGGCCTGCGATCCACGAACTTTCCGTTCGAGAGGATGCCACCATGGCCATGCAAACTCACATCCGTAACCCCATCGAATGGGGCTGGGATTCTCTGAAGAACACAGGTCACGCTATGGAGCAGGCGGCCCACACCATGGAGGGGGCGTGGGAAGGCCATGACACGGCGGCGCCCGCGGTGCGCCACATCGATGTCGCCGATCTGCGCGATGCGCTGCGCAAGGGCTTCGCCGATTTCGGCGCCTATCGCACTGACGTCGTCTTTCTTTGCCTGCTCTATCCCGTGGTCGGCTTGATCCTGTCGCGGCTGATCTGGGGCTTCGGCATGCTGCCGCTGATTTTCCCGCTGGCATCGGGCTTTGCCCTGATCGCCCCGTTCTTCGCGGTCGGCCTCTACGAGATGAGCCGCCGCCGCGAACTCGGCATCGACAAAGGCTGGGCCGACGCCTTCGGCGTCCTGCAGTCGCCGGCGCTGGGCTCGATCATGGCGCTTGGCCTGCTGCTGTTCGCGATCTTCGGGATCTGGCTCGGCGCCGCGCATTTCATCTGGCTGCTGACGCTCGGCCCGGACGCGCCGACCTCTGTCGCCTCCTTCGCACGCGACGTGCTGACAACGCCCGCCGGCTGGGCGATGGCCGGCATCGGCATGGGTGCCGGCTTCCTGTTTGCGCTTCTGGTGCTGACGGTCAGCGTCGTGTCGTTCCCGCTACTGCTCGACCGCGATGTCGGCGTCGGCACCGCGATCTCGACATCCTATGAGGCGGTGCGCGCCAATCCCCGGCCGATGGCGCTATGGGGCATGGTCATCGCCGCGGGCCTCGTGATCGGCGCGATCCCGCTGCTGATGGGTCTCGCCATCGTTTTCCCCGTGCTGGGGCATGCGACATGGCACCTCTATCGCAGGGTGCTGCCGCGCCCTGCCTAGGGGCAAACGGGAGTCCGGTCGGTCGTATTGTCGCGTAGGGCACGGTCTGTGCGATCCAACGTGCTGTCGCGATTGGCGCGATCGGTGCGGTCGGCGATGTTGTCGCGATTGGCGCGGTCGGTGATATCGGCGGGTAAATCGGCGAGGAGCTTCGTGCGATTCACGAGGTCGTCTCGATTGACGCGGTTGGTGCGATCGAACGCATCGTCATGATTGAGGCGATCAGTGCGATCGAAGCGGTCATCGCGGTTGACGCGATCGGTGCGGTCCCTGCCATCGAAGCAGTCGCGCGGCGCGCCATAGGCGCAGGCCGCGGCCTGCTCGACCCGCGGCGAGGCGCAACCCACGACCGACAGCGCCAACAGGAGAACAACCAGCCTCATCCCATGCCTCACTTGATGCCGAGCAGCTTGGCCGCCGTCCCGCCCAGGATCGCGATCCGCTGGTCGTCGTTCAGGCCCGGCGTGTTGAGCACCAGATCGACCTCGGTGCTGGTCCACGGGAACGGATAGTCTGTCCCGATCATGATCTGGCCGGGGCCGGTCTCGGCGATCAGATGACGTAGCGCCTCGGGCGTGAACACGATGGTGTCGAAGAAGAGCTGGCCGTCCTTGAGATAGGCGGTCGGGTTCTTCTTGGGCAGCGGCCCGACGCGATTGGGAAAGCAGCGGATCACTGCGTCGGAGCGGTTGGCATAGGACGGCAGGAAGCCGCCGCCATGCGCGGCACAGATTTTCAGCCCGGGAAAGCGATCGAGCGTGCCCTCGAAGATCAGGTGCGAGAGCGCAATCGTGGTCTCGAGCGGGTTGCCGATGGTGTTGGTCAGGAGGCCGCTGCCGCCGAGCCGCCCGCTCGGCTCCAGCTCGCGCGTGCCCAAGGGATGCATGAAAACCAGAACGCCGAGTTCCTCGCACTTCTTCCAGAAGGGATGGAAGCGCGGATTTGCCAACTCCTCGCCGGCGACGCTGCCGCCGACACCGACGCCGCGGAAGCCGAGCTTCTTGACGGCATGTTCGACCTGCTCGGCCGCGAGTTCGGGATGCTGCAGGGCCGCTGTCGCGAAGGCGACGAAGCGGTCGGGATTGGCGGCGCAGAACTCGACCAACGTCTCGTTCTGGATCTTGATCAGCTCGGCCGCCTGATCTCGGCTTGCCTTGTACCAGTAGGGATTGATGCTGAGCGCCTCGACGTCGATACCTTGCAAATCCATGGCTGCAATGCGCGTGCTGGTGTCGTCCATCAGCAGGCCGGGTGCCTCAAGCGGATGGTTAACCACCGCCATCGCCTTCGGCACGCAGCAATGGGCGTGCACGTCGATGGTCTTCACCCGCTTGCCGTTGACCACGACCTCGCGCCTGCGACCGTGGGCGTGGCCATGGCCGTGCGTGGTGCCGGCCGCCGCTGCTGCTGCGGTCATGGCGCAATGTGTGAAGGCAATGGCAGCTGGAACGGCGGTAGAGCCGGGAACGCCTGTCGTGTGCATCGATCTCCCCTTCTGTGCGGCAGAGCCTACAATGGACCGATGCCGGTGTCCCTCCTCGTCGTGTAGGATGTTGCGATGGCAGACTGGGGCTCCGGCTACATCACCGACAAGGCCTACGTGCACGACTTCTGCCGCGTTCAGACGCCGCCGATGCTGGCACTAGCCGCGCTGACGGGCGGTGTTCAAGCGCCGGGCGCCGCGGGCGAGCCGCTCGCCTACTGCGACCTCGGCTGAGGCCAAGGCTACACGGCCAACCTGATCGCCGCCGCCAACCCGACCGCCCAGGTGCTCGGGGTCGACTTCAATCCCAGCCATGTCGCCAACGCTCGCGCATTGGCCAGCGCAGCAGCGCTGTCCAACGTGACCTTCCGCGAGGCGAGCTTCGAGGACATCGCCGCCGATCCGGCGATGCCGCAGTTCGACATCGTGGCCATGCACGGCGTGTTCAGCTGGATCAGCGCCCAGAACCGCCGCGCGCTCGTCGCCTTCATCGCCAGGCGCCTGAAGCCGGGCGGCCTGCTCTATGTCTCCTACGACTGCATGCCGGGCTGGGCCGCCGTGGCGCCGTTGCGCAGCATCATGGCGCGCCACTTCGCGCCGCGCCCGGGTATGTCGTCCCAGGCGGCACTGCAGCGCGCCCTGGCCTACTCCAACTCCCTGCACGCTGCTCAGGCACGCTTCTATCGCATGTTTCCCCATGTCGAGGGCCAGATGGAGCGGCTGAAGAAGCTGCCGCGAACCTATCTCGCACACGAGCTTCTGACGCGCGACTGGCAGGCCTTTTCGTTCGGTGACGTTGCAGCTGAGCTTGCCGAGGCCAAGCTCGTCTATGTCGCCTCGGCGTATCTCACCGACGGTGTCGATCGGGTGAACTTCGAGGAGGCCCAGCAGAAGTTCCTGGCCGGCCTGGACGATACGGTGCTCCGCGAGGAGACGCGCGACATGCTGCTCGGCCGGCAGTTCCGCCGCGACGTCTTCGCCAAGGGCATTCCCGAGGCGAGCTCGGCGTCGCTCTATGCGTGCTGGCTCGACACACGCTTTGCCATGACGACCGCACCGGCCGATTTCGAGATGACCTTCGAGACCGCCGTCGGCAAGCTGCAGCTCAGATCGGACGTCCATGGTCCCTTGATCGAGCTCCTGCACCAGGGCCCGATCACCTTGCGTGAGATCGTCGAGCGCTCGCCCCAGACGGCGACCAACTGGAGCTCGGTCAGCGACGTGCTGAAGCTCCTGATAGGTCGGGGCGATCTGCAGCCGGCGCTGCCGGCCGACGGCGAAGGCCCGCGCATGGCCTCGGTCCGCACCTTCAACGAGGCGGTCCTGGCGCGCGCGGTGGACAACGCCGAGCTTGGCTATCTGGCCTCAGCCGTCACCGGCGGCGGCGTGCGTGTCGACCGGCTGACTCAGCTCTATCTGATTGCCAAGGCCCGCGGGCTCACCGACCCGACGGAGGCGCTGACCAAGCTCCTGCTGGCCGCGCAGGCGCCCAGCGAGGCGCCCGCCACAGCGGGGACCGCGCGCGAGCGCGTCGCCAAGGAGGTCCAACGCATCGAGACCAACGTCCTTCCGACGCTCCGGAAGGTCGGCGTGATCTGATTCTTGCTTGTTCTAGCCGCGGCCGCTGCCGCCGTGAGCGCCGGTGAGTACCGTGACCGAGCCGTCGCCTTCGTGTTGCACCGCGGGCAGGAGCTCACTGATCAGCCTGACCGAGCCGTCGCCCAGCGCCTCGAATTTTTGGTCGAGCAGATGGAACTGCTGGTAGATCAGCGACAGCGTGCCGCCGATGGTGTTGGCGGCGTCGCCGGCCCCGCCGCCCCCGCCGTGCAAGGCGTCGCCCAGCTTCAGAAAATCGGCCGCCAGCGTGTCGAAGGTCTGCCCGATCGTCACCAACTCGCCGCCGAACTCCTTGTAGGCCTGATCGAGTGGAGATCCGTTCTCGCCGCCGGCCCTGCCGAGCTTCAGGAAGTCCGCGCCGAGCTTCAGGAAGGCGTCGCGGTCGGCCGCCATGTCGGCGCCGAGCTTGAGGAAATCGTCGGCGACCGTCTGTACCTTGTGGTCGAACACCCGGGCGTTCGGCGAGGAGTCCAGCTTGAGGAAATCGACACCTACGATCTTCAGGTCCGTGGATGTCGTTTCGATCTTGTGATCGAGGAACTTGAAATCCTGGTCCACCGCCGGCACCAGATCGCCGATCTTATGATCGCCCAGGAGCCTCGTGACGAAATTGCCGGTGATGTGCTCCGCCGTCTCGACCTTGTGGAAATCGTCGCCGAGCTTGATGAACGCATCGCCGATGACGTCGAAGGTCTGGCGCAGCTTCAGGTCGTGCTCGATCTTCAGGAAGTTGAAGTCGCCGCCGTTGGCATTCGACAGTTTCAAAAAGGCTTCATCGATTTTCAGGAAGGCGTTGTCGAGCTTCAATTGCTCGCCGGCAGTGTCAAATTTCAGGAACGAATCCAGTAGCCGTTCGACTGCGGTAGGCATGACAGCTCTCCCCTAATCACCACGGAAGTCGGCCGACAACCAAGCGCCCAACTATAGCGCAAGCCGTCGCGAACCGATGTGAGCTTTGACACCTTCGCGCGCAAATTCCGTGACGCTGAACTTGTCAGCGGCGGTGAGAATAAATTCGCGGCTGGCGAAAGAACTTCCAGGGATTGCGCATGAACGCGAGCCGCTCCCGAGATTGCGTCGCGGGATCCCAGAGTGGCGCTGCGGCGCGCCGCTGGAAGAGCATGTCGCGCCGCGCCGCGGTCGTGTTGGCCGCCGTGCCGTGCGACAGGAGGCTATGGGCAACGATAATGTCGCCCGGCGCCAGTCGCGGGACGACCATGCGCGCCCCGGCGAGCGCCTCGCGCTGGAAATCGAGCTTGATTTGGCCCCAATGCAGCGACGGGACCTCAGGCTGGCGCATGAACTCCGCGGCGAGCTTCCGGTGCGATCCCGGCAGGACGTGAAAGCCGCCCGCCGTGTCCGACGAAATCGCCGTCAGCGTGACGCCGAACAGGATGTTGAACACGTCGATCAGCTGGTCCTTGCCGCCGTCGACGTGAAAATTGCGGCCTACGCCGCCCTTGGTCGCAAAGCCCGGCATCGTGCAGGCGAATTGCACGAAGTCGCGCGGCGGCGCCGTCTCCAGGACTTCGAGCGCCAGCGGATCGAGCACCGCGGTGGCGATCGCCATGAATTCGCGTTGCCGGCAGTATCGAATCTCCCGCCACGACTCGTTCTTTGACCGCTCCCAGCCCTCGTCGGGGTGCACGGCATTCAGATGGTTTGCAGCGTCCTGGGCCGCGCGCAGTTTCCGGCCGTCGATCGCCCCTGAGACGATCGTGTAGCCCCGGCCGGTAAGTTCTTCCCAATGTCTTGCGGTGAAGAGCATAGTTGCGCCGGCGATAATGGCGGAGAGGAAGGGATTCGAACCCTCGATAGGGCTTTACACCCTATAACGGTTTAGCAAACCGCCGCCTTCGACCGCTCGGCCACCTCTCCGCGGCCCCGTTAAGACCCCGGCGGTCGATATCCACGACGGATGCGCCGCGGTTCTAGCGGCGGGGGGCGGAGGTGTCAAACAACGGCGCGATTTCGCACGCAAAATCAGGCTCTTGGCCCAGCCCCGCGTGGCGTGCGACGGTGCCTGCCATGAGCAAGGACGCGCCGAGTTCGATCGACATGCTGCAACGCCTGGTGGCCTTCGACACCACCTCGCGCAATTCCAACCTCGACCTTATCAAGTACATCCAGACCTATCTCGACGATTTCGGCGTCGCCAGCACGCTGGTGCCGAACGCCGAAGGGACCAAGGCCAATCTCTTCGCCTCGATCGGCCCCGAGGTCGAAGGCGGCATCGTACTCTCGGGCCACACCGACGTAGTGCCCGTGGACGGCCAACCCTGGACGACCGACCCGTGGGCGCTCACCGAAAAATCCGACGGCAATCTCTACGGCCGCGGCACCTGCGACATGAAGGGCTTCATCGCTGTCGCCCTCTCCCACGTGCCGGCCTTCCAGCGCGCCAGGCTCAAGGTGCCCCTGCACTTCGCCTTCAGCTACGACGAGGAGATCGGCTGCCTGGGCGCCCCGGCGCTGGTCGAGAAGCTTTTGGGCAACGTGCCGCGCCCCAGGGCGGTGATCGTGGGCGAACCGACCATGATGGGCGTGGTGAACGCCCAGAATGCCGGCGGTGGCATCGTCGCCACCTTCACCGGAGTGGAAGCGCACTCCTCGATGACCCATCTCGGCGTCAGTGCCATTCACTTCGCCGGCGACTTCATCCATTGGCTTAACGAACTGCAGGTGGAGCTGGCCGAGCGGAAGCGGACCGACATCGACACCGTCCCCGGCCACACGACCATCAACGTCGGCATCGTGACGGGCGGCACCGCGGGCAACATCCTGGCGCGCGAGTGCACGCTCAACTGGGGTTATCGCACCCTGCCCGGCGATGACCCCTGGGAGATCCAGCGGCGCGCCGAGAAGTACGTGGCCGAGCTCCTGCTACCCAAGATGCGCACCAAGCATCCCGACGCCAACATCACGCTGAAGCGCCGCTCGTTCCTGCCCGCACTCAATCCCGACGAGAATGTCGAAGCCGCCAAGCTCGCGCTACAATGGACCGGCGGTAATCGCACCTATGCCGTGCCCTACGGCACCGAAGCCGGCATCTTCCGCGGCCATGGCGTGTCGACCGTCATCTGCGGGCCGGGCGACATCGCACAGGCCCACCAGCCCAATGAATTCGTGGCGAGATCACAGATGGACGCTTGCGACGCGTTCGTGGGGAAGATCATCAAATGGGCGGAGATGCACTGAACCGTCGGCGGTTCCTCGAGTTTCTGGCTGCCAGTCCGCTACTCGCCAATAGCGAGGCCTTGGCGCAGGAGCTGCAACGTTTGCCCGATCCCTCGGTATGGGGCCCGCGCACCTTCGACAAGCTGATCGGCTCGCCGCGCGAGGCGCTCGACGTCTTCGACTTCGAGCTGGTGGCGCACCGCAGCGTACCCCCGGCCCATTTCGGCTACATGGCCTCAGGCGTCGACGACGAAGTGACGCTGCGCGCCAACCGCGAGGGTTTCCAGAAATTTCAGCTCAAGCCGCGCCGGCTGGTCGACGTCGGCAAGATCGACACCAGGCTGGAGCTGTTCGGCGAAACCTATGGCAGCCCGATCATTGTCGCTCCGACCGGCTCGAATCAGGCCTTCCATAGTGACGGCGAGCTCGGCGTCTCGCGGGCGGCCCGGCCGGGCAATCATCTCACGATGCTGTCGACCGTTGCCACGACATCGATCGAGGATGCGATCGCGGCGCGCGGCCGCCCGGTCTTTTTCCAACTCTATCCCACGGACAAATGGGAAGTGGCGGCGGCTCTCGCCCGCCGCGCCGAAAAGGCAGGTGCCGGCGCCATCGTCATCACGGTCGATGTGCTGGCGCGGCAGAACTGGGAGACGCTCTACCGCCTGATACCGCTCGACAAGCGTGACTGCTCGGCCTGCCACGAGCGCTCGATGCAGAGCTACCTGCAACGCAAACCCAATTTCGATGGCATCAACCTTGCCGGCCTCAACACCACCGCCCACACCACGCTCACCTGGGAGTTCGTGAAGCGCCTGCGCGATACGGTGAAGACGCGCCTTCTCGTCAAAGGCCTGATGACTGCCGAGGATGCGAAGCTCGCGGTCGACAACGGGCTCGACGGCATCGTGGTGTCGAACCATGGCGGGCGCGTCGACGACAGCGGCCGCTCGACCATCGATGCCCTGCCCGAGATCATCGAAGCGGTCGGCGGACGGCTGCCGGTGATCGTCAATTCGGGCTTCCGCCGCGGCACCGACATCGTCAAAGCGCTCGCCATGGGTGCCCGCGCCGTCGCCATCGGACGGCCATATCTGTGGGGGCTTGGCGCCTTCGGCCAGGCCGGCGTCGAGCGCGTTCTCGCCATCCTGCAGGGCGAGCTGCGCTCGGTGATGATGCAGATGGGCGCGCCCGCCCTGAAGGACCTCACGCCGGCGCTGGTGCGCCGCGCCTGATCAGCCTCTGCGCGAAGCCTCGAACAGGAACCAGGTGCGCTGCTCGGTCTCGTCGATCCAGTTCTCGAGCAGGCTCGCAGTCGCCACGTCGTTGTGCTCGTCGCAGACCTCGTGGAGGATGCGCATGTTCCTGGCGAGATCCTTGTTGTCCTCGCGCAGTTCGGCCAGCATGTCCTGCGGCGTCACGTAATCGGCGTCGTTGTCGAGCACCCGCTGCAGCTTCTTGACCTGGCCGATCGAGCGCAGCGCGTTGCCGCCAAGCTTGCGCGCGCGCTCGGCGATCGGATCGACCATCGCGTAGATCTGGTCCGACTGGTCGTCAAGCAGCAGGTGATAGTCGCGGAAGTGCGGGCCCGAGACGTGCCAATGGAAGTTCTTGGTCTTCATCCAGAGTGCCAGTACGTCCGCCCCGAGAATGTTGAGACCGCCGGAAATATCCTTGGTCGCGTTGGCGCCGAGATCGGTCGGGGTGGCAAGCGCCGCAGACTGGCGGGCTTTGACGTTCTTGGCCATGTGCTCAACTCCTTCAGTAGACGATCGTCGGCACCTTAGACCGGGCCAAAACGGGATGCTACCCTTGGCCCCTCAAAGCGGGGAGATCCGATTACAGTGCGGTTAATAGTGATTCTTCTGCGCAGCACGGCAGTGCTGCTGCTCTCGTTTCTCGCGGCAACATCCTCGTCAGCCCAATCGACATGCAGCATTACGCTCAATGTCGGCGAAGCGGGCAATGTCACCGCAAAGCGCGGCGACACCGTCACGCTCTGCCTGCCCTTGACGTCGGGCACCGGCTACTCGTGGAAGGTTCAGGACGGCGGCGACGCCGCGACGCTGCAGCCCGCATCGACGTTCGAGCGAAACGGACAGCAGCCCGGTGCGAGCGGCTTCATGCGCTTCACCATGAAGCCCACAACGCCCGGTGACTACACGCTGGTCCTCATGCTGCTGCCGCCAGGCAATACCGGCGCGGAGGCCGGCAGGGCGTTCTTCGGACTGAAGGTCTTGTGAGGCAGACGCCCGCCTGAAGGATCAGGCGCCGGCGCAGACCGGATGCTCGGTGCGGAAGACGCTGTTCTGGCTGTGGCGTCTGCTATAGGCGTCGACGACCGCCTGCACCTTGGCGAGATGAGCGGGCGCGTCGAACACCACCACGACAAGGAGCTTGGTCCGTTCGCGCACCATGCGGCCTGACGGCTCGCGGTACTGCCCGGCGACATCGAGCACGCTCAGCCCATCGGGAAAGCGCGGTGTCACCTCCTCTGCCAAGAACGCCGCCCAGTCGGCTTCGCTCACTGCCCTGCCGTTTCCGGCCTCGCCACCGAAATACAGATCGACTTCGATGGCGAGCTTGAGCGGCGCAGGACAGGACGACGACGCCAGCTGCGGCGGCGTGCAAGCGGCGAGCGCAAGCAGCGCCGCCGTCGCGACCAAACTCTTCATCGCGTCAGTTGAGATACGGAACGGCCATGCCCTTGGTCACGGCGGGTCGGGCATTGATGGTGTCGTACCAACGTTTGACGTTGGGGAAGTCGGCGAGGTTCACGGTGTGCCACTCGTGCCGCGCCGTCCACGGGAAGATCGCCATGTCAGCGATGGTGTAGTCCGCACCGGCGGCGAAGGCGTTCGACGCCAACTGCTTGTCGAGCACACCATAGAGGCGCTTTGCCTCGTCGACGTAGCGCTTGATGCCGTACTCGATCTTGCTGGGCGCCGCGCGCAGGAAGTGATGGGCTTGGCCGAACATCGGCCCGACGCCGCCCATCTGCCACATCAGCCATTCCATCGTCTTGTACTTGTGCGCCGGATCCTTCGACAGGAATTTGCCGGTCTTCTCGGCGAGATAGATCAGGATGGCGCCCGATTCGAACAGGCTGATCGGCTTGCCGCCCGGTCCTTCCGAATCGATGATCGCGGGAATGCGGTTGTTGGGGCTGATCTTCAGAAATTCCGGCTTGAACTGCTCGCCCTTGGAGATGTCGACCTTGTGCACGCTGTAGGCTAGCCCGCATTCCTCGAGCATGATGGAGACCTTGCGGCCGTTGGGCGTGCCCCAGGTGTGAAGTTCGATCATCTTGGTGTTTCCCCCTCTTAAAATCGCGCTCAGACGTCGTCAGTGTCGAAGCTCGAAATCGTTCGACGCCACATCGTAGTCATCGGCCGCCCCGTCGTCCTGCGCGAGATCGGCAGAGGAGAGTTGATCCGACGGCAATTGATCCGACGGCAATTGATCCGATGCCAACTGGTCGGGCGGCATCAGCGGCGCTGCCGATGCAGCGGTGCTGAAAGGCCCGGGATTGTGGCCCAGCATGTTGCGGATGCCCTCGAACAAGAGCGCGCCGCCTGCGACGCCCGCCGCGGTGGTAAGCGCCGAGCGCAGGAACCCCCCGCCACCGGCGGCGGGTTGCGGCGCGACAGCAGCCTGCAGCGCCGAGCGAGTTGACGGCGCAGCGGCAGCTGGTGCACCCCACGGCCCGATCCTTGGCGCGGACGACAGGAAACCCGATGCCGGCGCAGTCCCGGCTTTCGCCTCGAGCTCGGCGATGCGGTCCTGGGCGGCTTTCAGCGCCTGCTCCTGAACGAGCACCGTCTGCGTCAGCAAATACACCGCCGACGGCTGGCGCGAGACAAAGTTTGCGATTAGCTGCTCGGCTTCAGGATCGCGTGGCTGGCTGTCGAATGGACGCAGCCGGTCGAACAGACCGGTGATGAGATCGCGTTCTTCCGCTTGCATGACAGTGCCTCCCGCCCTCGCTGGGCACCGCCAACGTGGTTGTCGGTCGGAGGAGCGTCAAGACCCCAAGCTACCGAGCCGAAGCCACCACGGGTTGATTTGGCGGCGGCTCAGGAGGCCCTTGACCACCCATACGTCCTCCGCGAGCCGAGTCTCGATTTTCGCCTCGTCCTTGGCACGCACGATCAGCAACACGTCGCGCGTGCCCACCAGCGGGCCTCCCAAAACCACGAAACCTTCGGCCAGCAGGCCATTCATGAAGTCGGCATGGGCGCGCCAATCGCCCTGCTCCTCCATCGGCTTGTCATCGTTCCAGTTCGGTCCTCGGGTATTGATGACGGCGAAGACTCGTTTGTCTGCCATGGTTACACCCGTGTGAAATCCACGATCCAGTTGGTCTCCCAGCTGTTGCCCTCGTCGAGCGAGAAGGCTTGCTCCCAGCGCGCCGAGTGCTCGGCGATGCGCGACCAGAGATAGCGGACACGGATCGCGCGACCTTCGAACTCGTCGTCGCCATGGAACGTGCCGAGCTTGCCCGCACGGGTCTCCGCGAAGCCGCCCTTCACCGGCGGCGTCAGGTGCCCGGGCCTGCGGCTGTCGAGCCAGTAGATCGACCACAGGCGACGCTCGGGATCCCAGGTGCGAAGGCTCATGCCGCGATAGGGATTGCCCGGCAGGCCGATATCGCTTTCGTCGGCGTTGCCATAGCCACCGAGGATCTTGCGCGCGGCGCAGGTGCCGTCGAACTCGATCCAGTCATGACAGTCGGCGAGGCGGCGCACCCGGTAGCGGTGCCGGCATTTCCAGATGCCCATGAAGAAGTCGAAGTCGCTGGACGGCTTGAGGTCGGCCCGCACCATAGGCATCAGGATGGGCTTGAGCAGCGGTTTGAGGGCAAGGCGAGGCATGGGGGGATTCCTTTCGCTACCCCTTTGTAAGGCCCCATACCTGTCAATTTCTGTCAGGATAGTTACCCCACGCCCGGTCCAATAACTCTGTCTAGAGTGCAGCCATGTCCGTTGCCGACCGCGCCGCCGCCGACCGTCCCCCACGCTGGGGGCTGGCGGCGAAGTTGTTCGCCACCCTGATCCTGCTCAGCGCCGTCGCTGTCCTGGTTTCGGCCGTGCTGGGCTACGTGCGCGGGCGCGACGCACTGGAAGAGGCGATCTACAACCAGCTGACCGCGGCGCGGCAAGCCAAGGCGCGGCAGGTCGAGACCTACTTCCGCACCATCCGCAACGAGCTGCGGATGCTCGCCAGTACCAAAATGGTCATCGATGCATTGCGCGGCATGCGCGATGGCTACGACGAGCTCAACAAGACCGAGGTGTCGCCCGAGCTGCGCGCCAAAGTACGCGACTGGTACGTCGCCAACCTAGCGCCCGAGCTCAAGCGCATGTTCGGCAAGGAGCCGCAGATCGACGACTACCTGCCCACCAGCAACGCCGGCATCTACCTCCAGTACCACTACATCGTCGCCAATCCCCAGGCGTTGGAGCAGCGCGCACTTCTCGACGACCCGGGTGACGGGAGCCGCTACAGCGCGGTCAATGCCATGTACAATCCGCTACTGCGGACGGCGGCAAACACGGCCGGCTTCTGGGATCTGATGATGGCCGACGCCAAGCACGCCGACGTCATCTACGGCCTGGCCGACGAGATCGACTTTGCGACGTCGTTGCGGACAGGCCCCTACCGTCGCTCCCACCTCGCCGCCGCCGTCGCGAAATGCCTGGCCGCCAAGGACACCACGACAACCTGTTTCGAGGACTTCGCCCCCTACGTGCCGTCCAACGGAGCGCCGATCGCCTTCATGGCGGCGCCGGTCATCGAGCAGGGCGTGGTGATCGGCGTCCTGATCGCCCAGCTCTCGATCGAAGAGATCGACAAGGTTGTCACCGGCGACCGCCGCTGGCGCGAGGAAGGCTTCGGTGCCACGGGCGAGGCCTATCTGGTCGGCCCCAATTTCAAAGTGCGCTCGGGTGGCCGCCTGTTCTACGAAAATCGCGACGCTTATTTCGCGGATCTCAAGGAGTCCGGGCATCCGGCCGAGGAGATCGACGCCATTCGTCGCTACGGCACGCCGGTGCTGCAGCAGCGAATAGAGACCCAGGGCACCCGTGCCGCACTCTCGGGACTCTCGGGCACCGGGCAGATTGTGGGCGACCGCGGCAAGCTAACCCTCTCCTCCTGGGGGCCGCTCAACATTCCCGGCGTCAAATGGGGCCTGGTGGCAAAGATCGAGACGACTGAAGCTTTCGCGCCGATCCGCAAGCTCGAGCGCGACCTGATGATTGTCGGCGGCGCTTCGCTGCTGGTGGTGATGCTGATCGCGGCGTGGCTGGCCAGCGCGCTGCTCGGACCGTTGCGCGAACTCACTGATGGCGTGCGCCGCTTCGCCAGCGGCAACTACGACGTCAAGGTGCCAACGCGCACCCGCGACGAGATCGGCCAGCTCTGCATCGCCTTCAACAGCATGGTCGACGAGATCAACGCCAAGAACACCATCATCGAGAGCAAGAACCGCGAGAACGAGGAGCTGTTGCTGAACGTGCTGCCGGCGCCGATTGCCAATCGCCTGCGCGGCGGCGAGCAGCGCATCGCCGACGGCTTCGCCGAAGTGACCGTGGCGTTTGCCGACCTGGTGGGCTTCACCGCCTTGACGTCCGACATGCCGCCCCAGGACGTGGTGGCGCTGCTGAACGGCCTGTTCACCCGTTTCGATGCGGCCGCCCAAGAGCTCGGTATCGAGAAGATCAAGACGGTGGGAGACGCCTACATGGCGGTGTGCGGCCTGCCCAATCCCGTCGAGAACCACGCCGAACGCATGGTGCGTATGGCGATCCGCATGGTCCACATCACCCGCGAACACGCGATGGAGCATCAGGTGGTGATGAAGTTGCGCGTCGGCGTCAACACCGGCCCGGTGGTGGCGGGCGTCATCGGCAAGAGCAAGTACATCTATGATTTGTGGGGCGACACGGTGAACCTAGCGAGCCGCATGGAGTTGGGTGGCCTGCCCGACTCGATCCAGGTGACGCGTCCGGTCTACGAGAAGCTCAAGAACCTGTTCGTCTTCGAGGAACGCGGCTCAATCGAGGTCAAGGGCAAGGGCAGCGTCGAGGCCTGGCTGCTCCGCATCTGAAGAAGCTGCCAGAATCTGGCAAGAATTCCTGCTAGCCTCGCTCCATGCGTGCGAGCCGCCTGCTCTCGATCCTGCTGATGCTGCAAACCCGCGGCCGGCTGACAGCCGAGGCGCTGGCCGAAACCTTCGAGGTCTCGGTGCGCACGGTCTATCGCGACATCGAGCAGCTCAGCGCCGCCGGCGTGCCGGTCTATGCCGATCGCGGGCCAGGCGGCGGCTTCCAGCTGCTCGACGGCTTTCGCACCAAGCTGACCGGGCTCACCGAGAACGAGGCCGAGACCTTGTTCATCGCGGGGCTTCCGGGCCCCGCCACCCAACTCGGCCTCGCCGACCAACTTCTGTCGGCACAGCTCAAGCTCACCGCGGCGCTGCCAGAGAAGTCGCGCGCGGGCGCACAGAAGATCGCCCAACGCTTCCATCTCGATCCGGTTGACTGGTTCCGCAGCCCGCAGTCGGCGGCGTTTCTGCCGGAGATCGCCAAGGCGGTATGGGGCGAGAGCTGCATAGAAATCCGCTATCGCCGCCAGGACAGCGTCACGTCGCGCCGGCTGAAGCCGCTCGGCCTCGTGCTTAAGGCCGGCACCTGGTACCTGGTGGCCAACTCGGGGGGCCAGATGCGCACCTACCGCATCTCCAACATCGTCGAGTTGACGGTGACCGGCGAGCGCTTCACGCGGCCCAAGGATTTCGATCTGGTACGCTATTGGAACGTATCGTCACGCGCCTACGAAGTCGGCATCTATCGCGACAAGGCCTTGCTTCGGGTTTCGCCGCGCGGCCGCGAGCGGCTCCACTGGCTGGGCTCGACGGTCGCCGAAGCCGCGCGTGACAGCGCCAGCGCGCCTGATCCGAAAGGCTGGGTGACCGTCGAAGTGCCGATCGAATCCATTGAGCAGGCAACGATCTACTTCCTACAGCTCGGCACGGAAGCCGAAGTGCTGAAGCCCCGCGAGCTGCGCCGGCGCTTCGCTGCCAGCGCGCGTGAGATGGCGAAGATCAATTCCTAGCGCACCACCTGCGCCGTCTGGCCGAACAGGATCCTGCGCTGCTCGTCGGTGTTGATGCCGGGCTTGGGGCGCAGCTCGAGGCCAACCGCCTTGCCCTTCACCACAGCTGGGCGCTCACCCATCGACTTGTCGAACCAGCGCTTGAGGTTCGGGAAGTCTTCCAGTTTCTGGCCGAAGTTCTTGAAGCCCACGCACCACGGCCAGATCGCGAAATCGGCGATCGAGATCGCGCCGGCCACAAACTCGTGGTCGGCGAGCCGCTTGTTCAGCACGCCGAACAGGCGGTTGACCTCGTTGCTGTAGCGGTCCTGGCCATATTTCAGCGCCTCTGGCGGATTGAACTGCGGGGCATAAACGTTGAAATGGTTGGCCTGGCCTGCCATCGGGCCCAACCCACCCATCTGCCAGTTGACCCACTGCAGCACTTCGTACTTGCCGCGCAGGTCCTTGGGCAGGAACTTTCCGGTCTTTTCGGCGAGGTATTGCAGGATCGCGCCGGACTCGAACACCGACACGGCGGCGCCCTTGTCGGCCGGCTCGTGATCGATGATGGCGGGCATGCGGTTGTTGGGACTGATCTTGAGGAAGTCCGGCTTGAATTGCTCGCCGGTGCCGATGTTCACCGGCACGATCTTGTACGGCAGGCCGCACTCCTCGAGCATGATGGTGATCTTGAAGCCGTTGGGCGTTGGCCAGTAGTAAAGGTCGATCATGGGCGCGTCTCCTGAAGGGACGAAAGTTGCGGCACTCTAGCCAGATTTGTCGCGGCGAGGAAACTCGACACGCGTTCGTGCGTTGTCGGCATATGTCATATGTCGCTCAGGTCCTTCAGCCCGGCGAGAGGGTGCGCGCCGTCGGTCACCTGCACTGGGTGATCTTCCTGCGTGCGATCCTGTTGGCTGCAATCGGGTTCGCTGTTCTTGCGGTCGCGCGACAGGTCGCACCGCAGATCAAGGATGTGGCCGACATTGCCGCCGGGATCGTGCTGATGGTGGCTCTGCTCGCTTTCCTCCAGGCCTGGTTCCGGCGCTCGATCACCGAGCTCGCCGTCACCAATCGCCGCGTCATCTACAAGCGAGGATTCCTGCGGCGGCACACCGTCGAGATGAACATGGACAAGGTCGAGACGGTCGACGTCGACCAGTCCGTGGCCGGCCGGTTGCTGGGCTTCGGCAGCATCCGCGTGCAAGGCACCGGACAGGGCATCGAGAATCTCAATCGCGTCGCGTCGCCTGTGCAGTTGCGCAACGCCATAACAGCCCGGTAACGCTTGAAATCGGCTTCGGCTCGGCCGATGGTTCGCCTTTCCTGGGAGGATTTACCATGGCCGTTTCGCTCTATGACCTGACCGTGCCGAGCTACCTGCAGACGCTGGGCGCCATGGAGGGCGTGCTGAGCAAGGGCGCCGCCCATTGCAAGGAAAAGGGTATCGACCCCAACGAGATCGTCGAGACCAAGCTTGCACCAGACATGCTGCCGTTCCGCTTCCAGATCGTCGCCGTGGCGCATCACTCAGCCGGCGCGCTCAAGGGCGTGAAGGCGGGCGCCTTCGGACCACCATCACCTTCGACCGCCGACTACGCCAGCCTGCAGAAGCTCGTTACCGAGGCACGCGAGGCGGTAGAGAAGGCCTCGGCTGCGGACCTCAACGCCTGCGCCGGCAAGGACGTGATCTTCTCGGTGGGCGATCGCAAGCTGCCGTTCACCGCCGAGGGCTTCCTGCAGACCTTTTCGCTGCCCAATTTCTTTTTCCACGCCACTACGGCCTACGACATCCTGCGCAGCAAGGGAGTGCCGCTCGGCAAGCGCGACTTCCTGGGCAAGATGAAGCTGAAGAGCTGATCATGCAGTTCGGGCTGTTCGGAGGAGCGAGGACCAAGCGCGGAGCCGGCTTCGAGGACAGCCAGGGCTACGAGAGCTTCATCGAATACGTGATCGAGGCCGATCGCTTGGGCCTGAAGCAGCTCTTCATGGTCGAGCACCACTTCACCGGCCACGGCCAGGTGTCCGCCTCGATGACGGTACTGGCCTATCTCGCGGCCAGGACGCAGCATATCCGGCTCGGCACCGCGGTGGTGGTGCTGCCGTGGCACAATCCGGTACTGATCGCCGAGCAGGCCGCGACGCTGGACCTGCTGAGCGGCGGGCGCTTCGACTTCGGCGTCGGCAAGGGCTATCGCCAGGCCGAGTTCAACGGCTTCGTCATTCCCATGGCCGAGGCCACCGAGCGCTTCGATGAGGCGATGGAGATCATCCGCAAGGCATGGACCACGGAAGGCCGCTTCAGCCATCACGGCAGACGTTGGCACTACGACAATATCGTCGTCGAACCCGAGCCACTGCAGCGCCCTCACCCGCCGCTGTGGCTCGCCGCCGGTAGCCCGGACAGCATCAAGCGCGCAGCGCACGAAGGATATAATCTCCTGCTCGACCAGCTCGCCCAGACCGACCAGATCATCCGCCGCATCGCGCTGTTCCGCAACGAGTGCGAGAGTATCGGCCGTGCCTATCATCCGAACATGGTGGCGACGGCGCGGCCCTTGCAGATGATCCATAGCGAAAGCGAACGCGCGGCCGCCTATGAGACGCGCAAGCGGGTCCTGGCGACGATCGGCGACCTTGCGCGCGACAAACTGCCAGCCCGCGTCGAGGACGACACCGCGTCCCTGCTCGGTACGCCCGACGAGGTGATTGCCCGGCTGAAGGAACTCGAGGCCGGTGGCGCCACCAACATCCTGCTGGTCGACCCTAACGCGTCGGTGAACAACCTGCGTGCCTTCGCGCGCGAGGTCATGCCCGCCTTCCGCGCCGCCCGCTCCGCCGCCGCTGAATGAGCCCTGCCAAGGCCCTGCCGGCGGGCTGGCCGGCCGACAAGCCGCTCGCCCTCTCCGTCAGCGTCATGCTCGAAGGCTGGACCGACGACGCGGCTCCCGGCATCGGGCCGATGGGCAATCCGCTCAAAGCTGGTGTGCTCGACCTGCAGGCACGCTCGTGGGCCGAGTACGGCCCCAAGGTCGGTGCCTGGCGGCTGCTGGAGATCCTCGAGCACTTGAAGATCCGCTCGGTCTTCTATGTCAGCGGCGTTCTCGCCGAGCGCTACCCCGATCTGATGCGCGCCATCGCTTCGGGCGGTCATGTGGTCGCGGCTCACGGCTGGAGCCAACACATCATTCCGTCCTATCAATCAGCGGAGGAAGAGGCGCGCGATCTCGCCCGTTGCTTGGCCGCCCTCGAGAAAGCCTCCGGCCAACGGCCGATGGGCTGGCTGAGCCCGCGCTGCACGCCCAGCACGCGCACCTCGGAACTGCTGGCCAAGTCCGGCTTCGACTGGCATGCCGACTTCTTCGACTCCGACCTGCCCTATCGCCATGCGACACCGGCCGGGGCCATCACCGCCGTTCCCTTCACCATGGAGGTGAACGACATGCCGCTCTATGTCCGCTACGGCAGCGAGCCCGAGGCCTTCACCCGCATCCTCGAGCGCATCGTGTCGAACTGGCCACGGCTCGGCCGGCCCGCGGGCTGCCTCGACATCACGGTCCATGCCCATGTCTTCGGCCGGCCGATCGGCGCCATCGAGTTCATGAACTCCCTGGAGATGGCGCGACGCTACGGCGACTGGGCGTGGCTGACCGACCATCGGAGACTGGCCGACCTCTGCAAGGCGGGCTAAAGTCCGGTCAACAAGACCTTTTGGGAGGATAGGATCCATGCGCATCCAGCGTCGCACCTTCGGCAAGTTGGCGGCGGGCGCCGCAGCAGGCATCGCCGCTCCGGCGATCGCCCAGAACAAGCCGTTCACCATCGGCTTCAGCATGAACTTGACCGGCCCGCTCGCCCCCAACGGCAAGGCGGCCCTGCTGGCGTCGCAAATCTGGGAAGAGGACATCAATGCCAAGGGCGGCCTGCTCGGACGGCCGGTGAAGCTCGTCTACTATGACGACCAGTCGAATCCGTCGAACATTCCGGGCCTGTACACCAAGCTCCTCGACGTCGACAAGGTCGACATCATCGGCAGCAGTTACGCGACCAACATGATCGCGCCGGCCATGCCGATCGTGATGCAGCACGATCGCACGTTCTTCTCGCTGCTCGGGCTCGCGGTGAACAGCGAGTTCCACTACCCGCGCTATTTCTCGATGACCCCGACGGGCGGCCCGAAGCCCAAGGAATCGTTCGCCGAAGGCTTCTTCGAGGTCGCGGCCGAGCAGAACCCCAAGCCTCAGACCGTCGCCATGTGCGGCGCAGACGCCGAGTTCCCGCGCAACGCCATGGATGGCGCACGTCAGGTAATCAAGCGGCTGGGCCTGAAGCTCGTCTACGATAAGACCTACCCGCCCAACACGTCCGACTATACGCCGGTGGTGCGCGCGATGGCGGCGACCAATCCCGACATTTTCCTCGCCTGCTCCTACCCGGCCGACACGGTCGGCCTGATCCGGGCGAGCCATGAGGTCGGCTTCAAGCCCAAGATCTACGGTGGCGGCATGGTCGGCCTGCAGGCGACCGCCATCAAGACGCAGCTCGGGCCGCTGCTGAACGGCATCGTGGTCTACGACTTCTGGCTGCCATGGGCGGGCTTCGCCTCCGACGAGGGCCGCGAGTTCCTGAAGAAGTACCAGGCGAAGTCGGCCGAGGCCGGCGTCGACCTGCTGGGCTACTACCTGCCGCCGTTCGCCTACGCGCGCATGCAGGTGATCGAGCAGGCGGTGAAGGCAACCGGCGGCACCAACGACGACAAGCTCGCCGAGTTCTGCCGCAAGACCACCTTCAAGACCGTGGTCGGCGACGTCGCCTTCAACGCCGAGGGCGAGTGGGCGACGGCGCAGGTCATGGCGGTGCAGTTCCAGGGCGTGAGCGGCAATGGCCTCGACCAGTTCAAGGATCCCAAGACCGAAGTGATCCTGTGGCCGAAGAAATACGCCACCGGCAAGATCGTCTACCCGTACAACCCGAGTTCGTGAGCTGGAGCTCGTGGCCTACGCCCCGAGGTAGAACTCACGGATCAGGTCGTTGTTGTTGAGGGCTTCGGCCGAATCGCCGGTGAAGGCAATTCGGCCGTGCACGATCACGTAGCCTCTATCGGCGATCCGCACGGCCTGGGTGAAGTTCTGCTCGGCCATCAGCACGGTCAGATTGAACCCTTCCTTGAGCTCCTTGATCTTGTCGATGGTGCGCCGGACCAGAAGCGGGGCGAGGCCTACCGACGGCTCGTCGATCAACAGGATGCGCGGCGCCGACATCAGCGCCCGCGCGAGCGCCAGCATCTGCTGCTCGCCGCCGCTCATCGAGCCGGCGAGCTGCTTGGACCGCTCCTTGAGCCGCGGGAAGGTCTCGAAGCAGAAATCCATGTTGCGCGCGATCGCCGAGCGTGCGGTCGGCCGGAAGGCGCCGAGCAGCAGGTTCTCGGTGACGGTGAGCTTGGGGAACAGCCGTCTCCCCTCGGGTACGAAGCCGATGCCGAGATCGACGATCTCCTCGGTCGAGCGCCCCACCAGCTCGTGGGTCGCGCCGTCGATTGTCGCCGTGACGGTGCCGGAGGTCGGCCGCACCATGCCCATGATCGACTTCATCAGAGTCGACTTGCCGTTGCCGTTGGTGCCGAGCAGCGCGACCGTTTCGCCGGCGCCGACATTCAGCGACACGTCGTCGAGCACCCGCACGGCGGCATAGCCGGCGACGATGTGGGAGACGGTGAGGCTACTCGCCAAGGTACGCCTTCACGACTTCCGGATCGCGCACGACGTCCTTGGGATCGCCGTCGGCAATCTTGCGGCCGGCCACCAGCACGGCGAGCCGCTGGGAGAACTCCATGACCGCCCGCATGATGTGCTCGATCATGATCACGGTGACGCCCTGCCCGTTCAGCCGGATCAGGAGCGCTATGATCTCGTCGACCTCGCCGTGGGAGAGCCCCGCCATCGATTCGTCGGCGATCAAGAGACTCGGCTCGGCGGCCATGGCCCGCGCCAGCTCGAGCTTCCGCATCTCGATCTGCGTCAGGTCGCGCGGCAGCCGTTGCGCCTTTTCGGCCAGCCCGACATGCCCCAGAAGCTCGCGGCAGCGCTCCTCGATGGCCGGCCCGGTGAGGTGGCGGCTGCTGCGGGCGTTGACCGCATAGAGAATCGGGATGCGCAGGTTCTCGGCCAGCGTCAGGCTGGCGAACGGCCGCGGCAGCTGGAAGCTGCGGGCGAGCCCGCGGCGTGTGCGCTCGTGCGCCGTCAACCTGTCCAAGCCTTCGCCCGCGAAACGCACGCTGCCGGTCTCGTTGCGCAGGGTGCCGCAGATGCAGTTGACCAGCGTCGACTTGCCCGAGCCGTTGGGCCCGATCAGGCCCAGCCGCTCGCCCGGCTGGACCTCCAGATCGATGTCCTGCAGCGCAACGAAGCCGCCGAACTGCTTGCCAACCTTTTCGACATGCAGCAGCGCGGTCATTGCTTCTTCCTCTGGAACAGGCCGACGATGCCCTGTGGGGCGAGGATCACGAAGGCGACCATCAGCACGCCCGCAACAAGCACGTTGATCGCGGAGGAGATCGTCACCCGGAGGTATTCCTGCAAGCCACCCACCAGCACCGCACCGATCACCGGGCCGAGCCAGCTCGAGGTACCGCCGATCAGCGGCATGGCAATGGCATTCACGGCGTAGTTCAGGCTGAAGCCCGACGAGGGATCGAGATACGTCACGTAGTAAGGCAGCGGCGCACCGGCCATGCCCATGAAGCCGCCGCTGAGCGCCGTGGCGATCAGCTTCAGCTTGAGTGTCGGCACGCCAGAGGCCTCGGCCGCCGCCTCGTCGTCGCGGATGGCGGCGAAGCCGTAGCCCAAAGCCGAACGCTCGATGGCCCGCGCCGTCGCCAGCGCCACGACGCAGAGGCCGAGCATGACCAGGAACAGGTATTCGATGTAGCCACCGCCGATCAGCGGCGCCAATTTGGGCCGCAGGACATAGGCGCCGCGCGCGCCGCCGACGAAGTCCCAGTTGGTGATCAGCGTCTGCACCACCACCGCCAGCGCCAGCGTGGCGATAGAGAAGAAGACGCCGCGCAGGCGGAGCGTGAGATAGCCTGTCCCGAGTCCGACCATGGCTGCCATCACGCCGCCGACCGCGATCATTGCCGGCAGCGGCAGCCACGGCGTCAGCTTGTAGAGCACGACGCTCGAATAGGCGCCGATCGCAAAGAAGGCAGTGATGCCGAAGTTCACGTAACCGGTGTAGCCGCCCAGGATGTTCCAGGCCGTCCCGAGCACGATGTACTGCACGACCACGTAGGCGGCGAAGAAGGCGTAGTCGTTGCCGATCCAGCGCGTGATGCCGAAGATCACGGCCGCCGCCACGATCAACACCCCGATGAAAGCGACGTTGCCCAGGCCGTGGGCCGCCTCGGGTGCCGTGCTCTTAGCGGCCAAGGATGCCATTGGGCCTCACCGCCAGGGTCACGAGCAGCACGCCGAACGCGACCGCCGGTGCCCAGGACGGGCCGAAGAAAGTCGCGGTCAGGCTCTCGACGATGCCGAGCGTGATTGCCGCGATCACCATGCCGGGAAAGCTGCCGAGTCCACCCAGCACGCAGATCGCGAAGATGCGGCCGATATATTCACGGCCGATCGACGGTTCGACCGGCTGGATGATGATCAGGGCCGCGCCGGCCACCGCCGCCGTCGCAAAGGAGAGCCCGAAGGCGATGCGCTTGATCTTGGCCGGGTTGGCGGCCATCAGCCGGAGCGCCCCCTGGTCCTGCGCCACCGCTTGGATGGCGCGGCCGACGAAGGTGCGCGACAGGAAAACCTGCAGCGCGGCCACCATCGCCAGACCGAGCAGGAACGGCACCAGCAGTCGCCACGGCAGCTCGACGACGAAGAGGTTTAGATTGCCTTGGGTGTACCAGGCCTGCACCGAGCGATAATCGACACCAAAGCCCAGGATCAGCCCGACCTCGGCGATGAACAGGATGCCGAAGAAGAACGACAGGCCGCGCAGCGGCTGGTCGTCGCGCCGCTCGAAGGCCACGTAGTAGATCTGATAGGCCGCCATGCCGAGCAGGTAGAAGGCCGGCGCCAGAATGACGGTCGCCAGGATGGGATCGATGCCAAACACCGTGTTGCCGATGAAGGCGACGTAGGAGCCGAGCAGGATGACGGCTGGATGTGCGATGTTGACGATGTCGAGCATGCCGAACGAGATCGCCACGCCGATCGACACGGCGGCATAAAAGCCGCCGAGCAGCAGCCCGGAGATCACGGCATTGGTCAGCAGACCAAGCGAGACGTCCATGACGTCCGGTTCCTCCCCAATCTACGCGGCGATGTTTCGCCTTGGGCGCAGTCTGGCCGCACCGCGTGCCATTGCCTAGTGCCTTTATGACGCCAATCTCTACGAAGCGAGCGGCGCGCTGACATCCTGGCCGAAGTAGGCATGCTCCAGCCGGTTGGGCAGGTCGGCCTCGTTGGTCCGCGCTTCCAGCACGATCGAGCCGCGCGCCAAGGCGTAGACCCGGTCCGATGCTGCCAGCGCCTTCTCGATCAGCTGCTCGACCAGAAGAATTGCCGTGCCTGCCTCGCGCAGCCGCACCATGGCGGCGAGCACTCGGTCGACCAGCACCGGCGACAGTCCGGCTGAAGGTTCGTCCAGCATCAGGAGCCTCGGCCTGCGCACGAGGCCCTGTGCCACTGCCAGCATTTGCTGCTGGCCGCCGGACAAGGTCACGGCGCGGTCGTTTCGCTTGGCGGCGATCTCGGGGAAGAAGGCAAGCGCCTCGTTCACCTGGCGTGTGAGGTCCGCTTTCGGCAGGCCGTAACCCGCTAGCAACAGGTTGTCGAACACGCTGAGCTGGGTGAAGACACGGTGCCCTTCCACGACATGGACCAGGCCCGCCTTCACGGTCTCGCCGGGACCGGCGCCCGACATGTCCCGGCCGCCGAACTTCACCTGGCCCGAGCGCGGCAGCAGGCCCGAGATGGCGCGCAGCAACGTGGTCTTGCCGGCACCGTTCGGGCCAAGCAACGCAACCGCCTCGCCAGCGCCGATGGTGAGCGCGACGTCGCGCAAGACGACGATCTTGCCATAGCCCGCCGACAGGCCGGCGACCTCGAGCAGAGGTTCACGCGCCGAGGTAGGCACTCACCACCTCCCGATGCGAGCGGATCTCTGCCGGCGTTCCCGCCGCCAGCACTTTGCCGAGGTTGAGCACGGTCACCCGATCGCAGATATCGAAGATCAGGTCGGCATGATGCTCGACCAGCAGCACCGCCGTGCCGCCGCGACTGATCGCCTTGATCAGGGCACCCAACCGGCGAATTTCCTCGGCCGACAACCCTGCCGCCGGCTCATCGAGAAGCAAGCAGGCTGGACGCAGCATCAGGGCGCGGGCGATCTCGACGAAACGCAGCTCGCTGTGCTGCAGGCGGTCGGCACGCACGGCGGCCAACGACTCGAGGCCGACGGTCTGCAGCGCCAGCATCGCCGCCGCCCGCAAATGCGCTTCGTCTCGACGATGCCGCGGCAGCGTCACCAGCAATTCGACGAAGCTGCCTTCGCCGTCGATGGTGCCGCCGATCATCACGTTCTCGAGCACCGAGGCGGCACCGATCAGTCTTGGCGTCTGGAACGTGCGGGCAATGCGGTGGGATGCGCGCAAATGCGGCGCTTTGGGCGCCAGAGCGACGTTGCCCAGCCTCACCTCGCCCGACTGCGGCGCATAATAGCCCGAGATCACGTTCAGCGTGGTCGTCTTGCCACTGCCGTTGGGGCCGATCAGGCCGTGCACTTCGCCGGGGCGGATCTCGAGATCGAGCCCGTCGATCGCACGAACACCGCCAAAACTCAGGGCGACGTTCCTCAGGGTCATGACCTCGCTGGCTGGCCGATCGAGCATGCGCGGCAGGAGTTCGGGCCGCGGCATGATCTCGCGATGCTGCTCGAGCGGGCGGCGGTTCTTGTAGTCCAGCAAGTCGGCGATGCCGCCCGGAATCACCAACACGATCACCAGCAGCAGCGCCGCATAGAGGAAGGTCGACCACTGCACCAGCGGCGCAGCGAACTCCGGAAGCACCGTCAGGATGATGGTGCCGAGCAGCGGCCCCAGGATGGAGCCGCGCCCGCCGATCAGGATGCCGATGAAAAACAGCACCGACATCTCGAAGGTGAAGGCATCGGGCGTGATGTATGACTGCAGCGACGAGAACAGCCCGCCCGCAACACCGCCCATAGCGCCGGCCAGCAGGAAGATCAGCATCAGGATCTTCGGCTTGGCGATGCCCGAGGCTTCGGCCGCAACCTCGGCATCGCGGATAGCGATAAGGGCGCGGCCATAGCGGCTCGCGCCGATGTTGGCCGTCATCCAGGTCGCGAGCGCCGCCAGGATGAAGCAGAAATAGTAGAAGCCCCAGCCGGGATCGAACGGCCAGGGGAACACCGGCCCCGGCGTGCCGACGCCGCCGCCGGTGATGTCTTTCCAGGCCAGAGCCACCTGCGTGACGATGGTGGCGAAGCCCAGCGTCGTCATGGCGAAGTAGAAGGTACGCAGCCTGAGCGCCGGCAGCCCGACGACCACGCCGAACACCGCGCCCATGGCGCCGCCCGCCAGCAGTGCGAGATAGGAATTCCACTCCGGCCCCACGCGGCCGGCAGCGAGCGCCGCCGTGGTGTAGGCGCCCAGCGTGAGCATCGATACCCAGCCAATGGCGATCTGGCCGGCATAGCCCACCACCAGGTTCAGGCCAGCGCTCAGTACCCAGTAGATGTAGGCGCGTGTCGCAATCGTGCCGATATAGGAATCGTCGAGCAGCGGCAGCAGCAACCCTGCCAGCCCGAGCAAGATCCACGAAATCTTGCCCTCGAGCTTGCCGAACCAGCCCGTGCTTGAGGCGGCGCGGGTCCTTATGGGAGCGGCCGCCTCCATCATACCCGCCGCGCCGTTGCCGCGCCCGCCAGGCCCTCGGGCCTGAGCAGCAGGACGATGATGAAGACCACGAATACCGCAACCGCCGCAAAGATTCCTCCGACCAGGAAGTTGGCCGCCTGCTGGAACAGGCCGAGCGCCAACCCGCCGATCAGGGCGCCCCGGTTGGACCCCATGCCCCCCAGTGCCACCGGCACGAAGCCGTAGAAGTTCAGGATCGACTGGTTACCGAAGTAGGCGAGCAGCATCTGCGCGCCGGTGAAGCCCGCCAGCGCGCCGATCACGCCGGCCAGCGCAAAGCTCGCCATCCGCAGCCGCGTCTCGGGCAGGCCGAGCGCGCGGGCGGCGTAGCTATCCTCCGCGATGGCAAGGAAGGCGCGGCCGATCAGTGTCTTGCGGTACAGGAATTCGAGGCAGCCGATAGTGACGGCGCAGGCCAGCACCGGCAGCCAGAATTTCTGATCGATCTGGCCCCAGATGGAATTGGCATCAATCGGGATCAACACGGGGAACGGCTGCGCCTCGGTGCCCCATTCGACGGCGGCGACCTGCTGCACCATCAGCGCGAAGGCCAACGTCGACAGCACATAGAGGTGCTGCTCGATGCTCTTCAGCACCGGCCGCACCGTCAGGATCTCGGTGACGAGCCCGAGCACGGCGCCGCACGCCAGCACCAGCATGAACGCCAGCACGGCGTTCATGCCCATCTTGTTGATGAAGAGCGCGCCCAGCACACCGCCCAGCATCCCCAGCATGCCCGCGGTGAAGCTGAACACACGCGACGCCGAGAACATCACATTGTACGTGATGCCGGTCAGTGCGTAGACCGCTCCTACCGCAAGGCCGTAGGAGACGATCGATGCGAACATGGCCTAGGCGCTGTAGCCCGGCGCCAGGTTGAAGGCGCCGTCCTTCAGCGAGTTGACCTCGCACATCACCACTTCGGAGTCGGGGAAGCCGTTATGCTGCTCCGGCGTCCAGGTGACGGTGCCGTAGATGCCCGGCCAGTTCTTGATCTTGTTCATGTAGGCCACGACGTCGTCGCTCTTGGTGCCGGCGTTCTTGAAGACGTCGGCCATCATCATGCCGCCGTCCCAGCCCAACGCCACCCACCACAGCAGCGTGTCACCGAATTCAACCTTGGCCGCTTTCAGGCGGTCGACGAACTCCTGCGCGCGCGGCGGCAGCTTGCCGTTGGCGTAGCAGACTTGCCGGAAGTTGTTCGAGTAGACCTTGTTCCAGTACTCGGGCTTCTCAAGCAGGGCCTTGGTCTGGCCGGAGCCGAGCGTGGTCTGGCCGACGATTGGCACGTCCCAGCCCATGGCGCCGCGCGTATTGCAGATGCGCGACAGGAAGCCGGCATTGACGCTCCACGGCATGATCGCCTGCGCGCCGGCGCTCTGCATGCGCAAGAGCTCGGGCTTGAGGTCGGGGTTCGCCGCGTCCACATGGTTGGTGTAGACGACCTCGGCGCCCTTGGCCTTCAGCATCGGCACGTAGGTGTTGACCGAGGCCGTACCGTAGCCGGTGGTGTCGCTGATCACCGCCACTTTCTTCAGCTTGAGCACGTCCACGACGTAGTAATTGGCGCCGCCGCCGACCTGGGTGTTGGTCGGCGCGATACGGAAGGACATCGGATATTTCTTGACGTCGATCAGCTCGTCGACCCAGCACGGATGCAGCATCGGCACCTTGTCGCGCGCGATCAGCGGCGTCGCCGCCAGCGCCTCGCCGGAGTTGAGCGGCCCGAAGATCATGCTGGCCTTGGCGCGCTGCGTCAGCTCGGCAACCGCGTTGACCGCCTTGGTGGGGTCGCTTTGCGTGTCGCGCACGATGAGCTCGATCTTGCGGCCCTTGATGCCGCCTTCCTTGTTGATCAGCTCGACGGCGAGCTGCGTGCCGCGGTTGATACCGACGCCGGTCGAGGAACTCGGACCGGTCAGGGCCGGCAGGTAGCCGATCTTGATCGGTTCGTTGTCGGCGATGGCGGGACTGGCGAGCCCCGAGGCAAGTGATACCGCGCCGGCAGCGGAGCCGGCCAAAACCTGGCGACGTTTGATCGACATGTTAATTCCCTCCCAAGACACGTCTATTTATGCATCCAGCATAGCTTCCGGTCGGGCATGGTCAATGCGTCGGCTTCGGCGCACGGCGATACGGCATTTCGCGCCGCTAATTCACAAGCGCCTGATAGACCAAATCGCGCATCAAGTAGCGGTAAGGCAGCCGCGACGCCGGCGACTGCATCATGAACACCACGTACATGCGTTCCCGCGGGTCGTGCCAGAAGTAGGTGCCCCAAGCCCCACCCCAATAGTAGTCGTTGGGGGAGCCGGGCAGCGGGTTGCGCCCCTGCTCGTTGCGCACCGCGAACCCCAGGCCAAAACCCTGTCCCATGCGTGCGCTGGGCTCGAACGCCTCGAAGCGCCACATGTCGGCCCCCATGATGATGTCGGGCGGCAGATGGTCGGCCGTCATCAGATCGATGGTCTTGCGCGAGATCAGCCGCACGCCGTCGAGCTGGCCGCCATTGGCGAACATCTGCAGGAAGCGGGCATAGTCGGCCGCCGTCGACACCATACCGCCGCCACCCGACTTCCAGGTGGTCTTGAGCGTGACGTCGGGAATGGGCGGAACCTCATTCTTGGGGCCTTCCTTCTGCGGCCGCGCGCCGCGATCCTTCTTGTCGGCAGAAACCTCGAAGCCGGTGTCGCCCATCCTGAGCGGCTTGGTGATGCGCTCCTCGATGAACTTGTCGAGGGTCATGCCCGAGGCGACCTCGACGACGCGGCCCAGCACGTCGGTTGACATGGAATATTCCCAGTGCGTGCCCGGCTGATAGAGCAGCGCAAGCTTCGAAAGCTTCTCGACCATCTGCGCATTGGTCTGGTCGGGATCCCTGACCTTCATTTCTTCATAGGACCGCTTCACCGGATTGATGCTACCGGCCACGCCATAAGTGAGCCCCGAGGTGTGGCGCATCAGGTCCTGGACGGTCATCGGCCGGACCTGCGGCTCGAGTCGCTCCTCGACCGTGCCGTCGCCGTTCTTGACTTGAATCGCCACCTTGGTCTCTGCGAAAGCCGGAATGTATTTCGACACCGGCTCGGCGAGCGAGAGCTTGCCCTCCTCCACCAGCATCATCGCGGCGACCGACACGATCGGTTTGGTCATCGACGCGATGCGGAAGATCGCGTCAGTGGTCATCGGCGCCTTGGCCTCGCGATCGCGAAAGCCGAAGGCATCGAACATCACGATCTTGCCGTTGCGCGCGATCAGCACCACAGCGCCGGGAATCTCGCCCTTCTTCACGCCCTCATTGAGGCGGTCGCTCAACCGCTTCAGCCGGGTCGATAGGAAGCCCACCTCTTCCGGCGACTGAACCTTGGGGATGCCCTGCGCACCTGCAGGCGCCAAAAGGGCCGGCAAGGCGATCCCAAACGCCAATGCGGCGACACACAGTACGCGAACCAATGACATTCGATTTCCTCCGAGGCCCCGAAGGCATCAAAGCATTGATGGCCGCTAGCAGTCAGGCGAAAAAGAGTCGTTCGACCAGCCAAAACGCGCCAGCCACCGCGACAACGACGGAAATCGCCTGCGGCAACTTCGCGATGCGACCCGGTTTCGCCAGCCAAACCACCGCCGGCATCACGACGGCGACGAAAGCGAGCTGGCCGAGTTCGACGCCGACATTGAAGCCGATCAGCGCTCGCACCATGGCATCGCGCGGCAAGCCGAGTTCGGTGAGCGCGCTGGCAAAGCCCAGCCCATGGACCAGGCCGAACGTCGCGGCGATCAGCCAACGCCAGCGAGCGCCGTTGGGAAAGGCGAGGTTCTCGACCGCGACCCAGATGATCGTGGCCGCGATCAACGGCTCTACGACGCGCGCGGGCACCTCGACCACGCCCAGCGCGGCGAGGCTGAGCGTGATGCTGTGGGCGATTGTGAAGCCCGTGACGATCTTCACGATCGGCCAGAAGCCGCGAGCCAGGGCGAGCAGCGCCAGCAGGAACAGGAGATGGTCGGGGCCGCTCAATATGTGCTCGGCGCCCATGCCGATGAAACTCAGCCAGCCAGTCGATGCCGCACCCGACAGCTCGACGGTGGCATCGCGGCGATCCTCGACGAAGGCGAACTCGACCGATGGCCGGCCAGGGACGCGCACGCTCATCACGGTCTGGAAATGACCGCCCAGAACCTCCGGCCAGTCATCTCGGATGGCGAGCGTGCCGGCCGCCTTCGGGCAGGCCAGCGCCATTTCCAGCACGACCTTGCCGTCACCCGCCCGCGAGCCCTGCACCGTGATGCGCCCGGGCGCGCAGGCGGCGCCGGCGATCGAGAAGCGAGCATAATCGCGCATGGCCTGCGCTACCTTGGCGGCCGCGGTCGCGTTGCCATCGGCGGCGGCCAGCAAGGCGCGGCCCATCTCCTCTTCCTGCTCGGTCGCGACCAGGGTGAGGCGATAGGCAAGCCGGCCGTCATTCACCTCCAGCACGGCAAGGCCGGTGCTCGTGACATGCGCCAGGGCGCCGTGGATGCAGGCGATGGCGAGCAGCAGGGCCGCGAGCAGCGCCTTCATCCGTGCGGTCCTCGGATCACCTCTTCCCAGGCGTCGCCGACATAGGCGGGCAGCATGGGCACACCGTCCATACCATCGACCTTCGCATAGCGCGCCGATCCCAGTGGATTGAGCCCGCCGAACTGGACGCGGAAGGTGGAGCCGTCCGCCGCGCGCACCTGAACGCGCAGGCTGTCGGAGGCTAGGGCGTACTCGGACGGCGGCACGCGCGCCACTTCTTCCGCGGTCAGGACGCGCAATGGTGCGGAGTTACGCAGCAGCCTCAGCGCCGCCTCGATGCGCCGCTCAAAATCGGCCGGCACGGACTTCGCTGTTTCGACCGACCGCCACGCGCCGTCGCGGTGGAAACGCCAGACCTCCGCCCCGATGGCGATCTCGATCTCGCGTGCATCCTCAGGCGCGAAAGTCGTCAGCAGGCCCGCCGGCTTGAATTCCTGCATTGGGTCGCGCCGCTCGCCGTGCAGCGCGAGGCCGACCAGGAACGCGAACGCCGCCACAGCCGCCAGAGGCCAAGCCACGCGCCGGATCAATGCCGGCGCCACAGCCACACGCCGAACCCGACAAACGCCACGGCGCCGGGCAACAGCAGCACCGTCAGGATGAAGATCCAGCGGACCTGGGCGCTCGTCAGAGTAACCGTGGGCAGGACCTCGACCGGCGGCTTCATCGTCGGCAGGCGTTCCTCGTGCAGCAGCCAGGAGACGCCGGCCAGGGCGATGTCGGAATTGGCGAGATAGGGGAAGAAGGAATTGCTGGCGAAGTCGGCGTCGCCGACGACGATCATGCGGTAGGCCGGCGCGCCGTCGGCCAGACGCCCCTCGGCCGCCACAGCCAGGGGATAGGAACGCTTGGGTGCGCTCGCCGCCTCCTCGCGGTAACGCATCCGGTCGAGCGCGACGTAGCTCTTCGCGCTGCTGGCGAACAGCGCGACGGCGTTCACGCCCGGACGCGGTGTGGGCTCGACCGGCCGCGCCCCGGGATAGAAGGACAGCGCCTGCGCTCTGGTCACCGGATGGTTGGAATAGCGTGTGATCGCGATCATCTGCTCGTCGGTGAAATAGTGATCGACCGGATCGACGATCACGCCGTCGCCGACCCGCGCACCGGCCTCGGCGAGCACGCCGGCAAGCCGCGGCTCGAGCGCGAAGTCGGGCTCGACCAGCAGCATGTAGTTGCCGCCGCGCGCGAGGTAGGCGCGCAGCAGGTCGGCCTCGGCCGGAAGATGCGGCGTGCGCGGATTGGCGTCGATCAGGGCGGCGCAGTCGTCGGGCAACGGCCGGCCGGGGCGCAGTTCGACCTTGCGCGCTTCCATGCCCAGCTTCTCGATGGCCCGCCGCATGCGGCCGAGGCCGTGCTGCTCCATCTGTACGAGCGCGATGCCTTCGCTGTTGTGGCTGTGCGAATGGCTGCCCTCGAAGTGGGTGTGGAACTCGAAATTGTCTATATCGTACTCGCCGTGCCCGGTGGCGAAGCAAACCACAGGCTGGCTGCGCCGCAGCGCACGCAAGATGCCGAGCGCCACCTCGCGATCGTCGGTCGACACGACCTGCACGCGATGCGTCGCGGCCACGATCACCGCCGTGTTGTAGAGCTGAACGCCCAACGCGCCGGCGCGCGCCGGATTGCGGTCGATGTCGACGACCTCGACGGAGAGCTGTGGATTGAGCCGACCCAGCAGCTCCAGCATGGTGACCGCGGCGCGGCCGGCTGCATTGTCCTTCTGATAGAAATAGACGAGCTGCACCGGCTCCTGCAGGGAGCGCACGATGTCGGCCGCCTCGCGCGAAGGCGTGAAGGCCCCTTCCCGGGTGAAATCGAGATGCGCGTCATGGCGGTAGACCGCGATGTTCGCCAGCAGCGCTGCGGCCACGGCGACCGCGATGACGCCTGCCCGCAGCGACCAGCGCCGCCAGCCCGCTCCGTAGACCCGCAAGCGCAAGGCGGCTGCGAACAGCACGACCAGCGCAGCCACAGAGGCCACGAACCACAACGCGCCTAGCCAGTCGGATTCCTCGCCGCTCATCGTTCGGCCAGCCGGCGAGTGGCGAGAAACAGCGCCAGCAGCGCGAGACTCACGAAGTAACAGATGTCGGAAACGAACACCGAGCCGGTGACCATCGGCCGGAAATGGCCGATGAGGGAAAGGTTGATGGCCAGGACATCGAACGGCGGCGGAAGCAGGTAGGACACCGAATCGGCGAACCACAGCATCAGCGCGGCGCCGAGCGTGAGCGCCGCCGCCACCACCTGGTTCTCGGTCAGGCTCGACATCAGGAGCCCGATGGCGACGATCAGCGCAGCATGGCAGACGATCGCCAGATAGCCGCTGGCGATCGGTCCCCAGTCGGGCGCGCCGTAAGCGTCCAGCACGACGGCGTAGGCGAGCGCGCCGAGATAGATGCCCAGCACCAGGGCGAACACCGCCAGGAACTTCGCCAGCACGATCCAGACCTCACCGACCGGTGCGGTGAGCAGCAGCTCGAGCGTGTCGTTACGCCGCTCTTCGGCGAAGGCGCGCATGGTGAGCGCCGGCGCCAGGAGGATCGTGAGGACGTACATCTGGTGGAAGATGTAGACGAGGTTGGCGACCTTGGTGGCGAACAGCGTCAGGCTGAAGGTATAGCCCAGCACCAGCAGGAAGACGGCGGCCACGGTGTAGGCGATCGGCGAACCGAAGGTCGCCAACAGCTCCTTGCGCAACAATACGCCGAGCGTCCTCATGACCGGATGCTCATGCCAGCGACAGAAACCAGGCTTCGAGGTCGGGCGTGTCGGCCATGGCGCGCACGCCGCGCAGGCGGCCGTCGAGCAGCACGCCGACGCGGTCGGCCGTCTTTGCCACCTCGCCCAGCACATGGCTGCTCATCAGCACGGTATGACGGCCGGCGAGGCCGCGGATCAGATCCCGCACTTCGATGATCTGGCGCGGGTCGAGACCATTGGCCGGCTCGTCGAGGATCAGGAACTCCGGATCGTGCACCAGTGCCTGGGCGATCGCGGTGCGCTGGCGAAAGCCGCGCGACAGGGTGCGCGTTGGCCGGTCGGCGACAGCCTGCAGCGCGAGAGCCGTAATCACCCGGTCGACCGCGTCGGCCACGGCGCGCCCGGTCATGCCGCGGAGCCGGGCCATGAAGGCCAGGAACTCGCGCACCCGCATATAGCCATAGACCGGCGCCGCCTCGGGCACATAGCCGATCATCCGGCGCGCCTGCAGAGACTGTTCGACGGCGTCGCAGCCACAGATCTCCAGCCGGCCGGAGGTCGGCAGCAGGTAGCCCGCCAGCAGGCGGATGAAAGTGGTCTTGCCCGAACCATTGGGGCCGAGCAGGCCGAACACCTCGCCGCGATTTATCTCGAGATCAAGCGAAGCAAGCGCCACGGTGGACCCGTAGCGCTTGCTCACGCCGCGCGCGATGACGGCGGCGGTCAGGATGAAACCTCAGTCGTAGAACTCAGGCGCCTTCTTGGCCGCCTTGAAGAGCTCCGGATCGTGGCCGATGAACAGCTTGGCGTTCTCGACATCACGGATGTGCCGGATCTTGTCGTAGCTCTTGTAAGCGTCCCCTGGACTCCAGGTGCCAGGGATCGGCGGGATCAGGTTCTTGTCCAGGCTCTCGGCCAGGTAGACCACGTCGCTGGTCAGGATCGCCGAACCCGTCTTGGGCAGCTTGACCACCATGAACTGGCTACCCGGCGTATGGCCCGGCGCCCGAATGATGCGGATCGAGCCGTCGTCGAACAGATCGAAGTCGCCGCTCAGACGGATGGTCTTCATGTTCTTGGTCTCGGCGAAGTCGCCGGGGATGTAGTAGAGCGAGTAGCCGACGTCGGGCCACCACGCCGCCTTGAACTCATCGTCCTGCGCGATCAGCGTCGAGTTCTTGAACTGCCCGACATTGCCGCCGTGATCGAGATGAAGATGGCCGACGACGAGGTATTTGATGTCGTCGGGCTTCAGACCAATCTTTGCGAGCTGGACGGGAATGGCGTCGTCCTTGGTCATCTTGAGGCCGAAGCCCTTGGCGAGCGGTCCCCACCAGCCATCGGCATCGGCGATGGTCTTGTCGTTGTTGCCGCAATCAAACATCACGTTCCCTTTGGGATGCTTGATCACGTAGAAGCTCACGGGCGCCCAATCGATGTTGCCCGTGCCGCCGATCTGCAACGCAGCCTTGGGGAACCCGCCGAGCGAGCCCGAGGTGAAGACGTAGAGTTTGGGACCTTCCTGGGCCGCCGCGGGGAAAATCCAGGCCCCGATCAGGGCGGCGAAGCACGCAAGACCACTCAACAGACGCAGGAACCGAGTATCCATGGACGCTCCTCCTGTCTCTTATGTGCGACAAAGCGTCTCGCGACTGCGGCCCGTCGTCAAGCCCGGCATACGCATAACCCACGGTCACAGAAAGGAAATCAGCTGCTGGCTCCCGCTTCCTCGGGGTCGGCATCGCCTGGCGGCCAGACCAGCGCGAAGCGTTCGAACACCGCGGGCATCGACTCATTGAAGGTGAAGTTCTCTGCCTTCGCACGCGCCCCGAAATAGCGGACATGCATGGCCAGCCAATCGCGCCGCGTGCGGTCACCCTCGCCTTCGTCCCAGGCGAAGGCGTCGTCAACCTGGTTGAGCGGCTTCACCTCGACCGTGCGCGTGCGCCAAACGGCGCGCGGCCTGTCCCTCCCATCCAGCACCACGACATGGCTGCCGACGCGGGCCATCACCTCGCCGCCCTGCTCGACGTCACGCAACAGGCAAGCTGTGGCACGCTTGGGCCCTTTCAGGACCAGAGCCAGCAGTTCGTCGCCCATCTCGGGGCTGCTGCCGAAGCGGCTGACGTCGTAGTCCTGCTGGGCCACGCCACGCGCGGCGCGAAACAACTCCCAGAACGACTCGACCTCGGGCGATCGCGGCTTATCCATGAAACGACGATGTCCGAAAACCGCCAGACCGACAATCGCGCGTGCCGCTAGATGCGCTTCACAATCCAGGAGCATCCGACATGGCAACTCTACGTAAGCAAATCGCCATCGACGCCGGCGCCGCCAACGTCTGGTCGGCCGTGCGCGATTTTGGCCAGGTCCACACCCGGGTGGCGCCGGGCTTCCTCACCAAGCTCGAGATGGACCACAACTCCAAGGGATGCGATCGCGTCCTCACCTTCTTCAACGGCCTGGTGGCACGCGAGCGGCTGGTCACGGTCGACGACGAGTCGTGCCGGCTGGTCTATTCGGTCGTCGAGGGCCGGCCGAGCCACTACAGCGCGGCCGTGCAGGTCTTTCCCGAGGGCGACGGCCGCAGCCGGGTGGTCTGGACGATCGATCTATTGCCGGACGAGCTCGCCCCCACGGTGGGCGGCATGATGGAACATGCCCTGCCCCTGATGAAGAAGACGCTCGAGGCGGCGTGAGCTACGCCGCGTCCTGCTTGGGCAGCGCGTCCTCATATTTCTTGAAGCCCGGCAGCTTCTCGACGCGTCCCATCCATGCCTTGACGTTGGCATAGGGAGCGAGATCGATCGCTCCCTCCTCGGCATAGGCGACGTCGCCATAGACCGCGACGTCGGCGACGGTCGGCTCGCTGCCCACGAGGAAGGCCGACTTGGCGAGCGAGGCCTCCAGCACCTTCAGCGCGTCGTTCGCCAAGTTTGTGTAGAGAGCAAAGACGTTGTCATCGGCTTTCATGAAGCCGCGCTTGATGGCGCGCGGGCGGTAGACGTTGGGCGCAAGCCTGTCGAATTCCCAGAACAACCATTCGCGAACCCGCGCCTTCTCCTCCGGCGTCTTGCCGCCCATCTTGCCGAACTTCTCGGCCAGATAGAGCAGGATCGAGCCCGACTGGCAGAGCTTGAGATCGCCGTCGACCAGCGCCGGCACCTGGCCGAAGCGGTTGATGGCGAGATAGTCGGCCTGCTTGTGCGCACCGGCGCGCAGGTCGACGTGCTTGTAGGCAAACGGCTGGCCCATCATCGATAGCGCCAGGCCCGCCTTATAGGTCGGGCCGCTCAGCCAGATGCCATATAACGTCAGCTTGGACATGGTTTCCTCCCTTGGAAATGAATGGACGGGCACTAGCATGACGCCTAAGACCCGCCCATGAAAATCAGCGCTCGCGACATCGATCACCTGAGTGTGACCGCCTCCGCGCCCGACGACCTGGTCACCAAGCTGCAACAGATCGGCTTTACCTTCACGCCGGAGGGTGTGGAGCCGCGCTGTATCTGCTTCCAGCCTGCCGCCGACGACATCCCGAACTACATCGAGCTGATCGAGGGAGAACCGCGCATCGCCGTGGCGCTGAACGTGGCCGAGCTCGAGGGCGAGGAGCGCACCCATGTCTGGGAGAGCGAGGACGGCTACGAGGTCGACGCCGGCGTGATCGTGGGCGAAGGCGGCGGCCCGCTTCCCTGGTTCCCGGTGCGGCAGGAGCTGCCCGATGCCTTCATGGAGCCGGAATGGATCGTCCATCCCAACGGCGCGCTCGGACTGCTGGCGATCCATGCCGTGGCCGACGACCCCAAGGCCACGGCCAACGAGCTGGCCAAGTCGTGGAGCGCGGTGATGGAGGAGATCTTCGACGGCTGCGCCATGGTCAAGACGGGCGCGGTCGAGCTCCTGATCTGGTCGCCGAAGGCCTGGCAGGCTGAATACAAGGCCGTCGAGGCGATGGCGCCGGAAGACAAGCCCGCCATCGTCGGCCTCGCCATCGCCATCGAGCGCGCCCGGCCGCTGCAGGCCTTGCTGCGCGCCAACAACGTGCCGTTCGCGCTGACCGAGGGCGATCGCGTGATCGTGCCCGCCGAGCATGCCGGCGGCCTCGCCATCGAGTTCATGCCGCAGACCTGACAGCGCAGCTGTCATCCCGAGGCCAAAGGCCGAGGGATCTTTGGGTCAAACGAAAGATCCCTCGCTCCGCTCGGGATGACACAGGGGGCCCTAAAACAAAGGTTCGGGCCCCTGCGGCACGCTCTTCCAGAACTCGAGGTCGTGGCCGAAGATCAGCTTGGCGCCGCCCTTCTCCAGGACTTCCAGCCGATCGAGTGATGCCAGCATCTGCTCGCGGTTGAACATGCGCGCCGGCAGGCGGCGTTCCTTCAGGGTCCGGCAGAAATAGCAGGCGTCGCCGGTCAGCACGATCTCACCCTTCTCGGTGCGCACCTTGAGCGATTGGTGGCCCGGCGTGTGGCCGTAGGTCGGGATGCAGACCACGCTGCCATCGCCGAACACGTCGTGCTCGCCGTCGACCTGCTTCACCTTGTGGCCCTTGTCGTAGTCGGCCTTGTAGAAGCCGAACTTGGATTCGCTCTCCGGCGCCATACCAACTTCCCATTCGCGGTGCTGCACGATCACCGTGGCGTTGGGCACGAACTCGTTGCCGCCGGCATGGTCGAAATGCAGGTGCGAGTTGACGATGAAATCGATCTTGCCAGGATCGCGGTCGATCGACTCCAGCTTCGACTTGATGTCGTCCTTGGGCCCGTAACCCGAGAAGCCGAACAGCTTGGGGATGCGCTCGCCCATGCGGCCCGCCGCATCCGTGCGGCATTGCGGATGCATGCCGGTGTCGTAAAGCGCGCGGCCCTTGGGGTGCTCGATCAGGAACGACGGGATGGGCAGATCGATCCGCCCCTCGCCGCCTTCCATCAGGGCGTCGAACGGTCCGTTGAGGTAGCCGCAGGTCAGGGCGTAGAGTTTCACGGTCATGCGCCAAGCCTAGCACGGGCGCTGACAGGAACCGAACCGCGCCCTTGGCGTTGGTCCGACATGTCCTTTCCCGGCGACAAAATCGTGACGGCGATCATCGTCACCCCCGGCAAACAGGCATGAGTGCGCCGATCGAGAGCTACGGGCTGATCGGCGACTGCGAGGCCGCCGCTCTGGTCGGCCGCGACGGTTCGATCGACTGGCTGTGCTGGCCGCGCTTCGACTCCGACGCCTGCTTCGCCAAGTTGCTGGGCGGCCAGAGCAACGGCTTCTGGCTGATCACGCCGTCGGACACGCCCAAGTCGGTGAGCCGCTGCTACCGGACGGACACGCTGATCCTCGAAACGACATTCGAGACCGCGACCGGCAAGGCCACGCTCATCGACTTCATGCTGCCGCGCGGCTCGTCGTCCGATCTCGTGCGCATCGTCCGTTGCGACGAGGGCGAGGTCACGATGTGCATGGAGCTCGTCCTGCGCTTCGGCTATGGCGCGACGACGCCCTGGGTGACCCGGCTGAAGGACGGAGCCGTCCGGGCCGTCGCCGGACCCGACATGGTGGTGCTGCGCAGCCCCGCCTTCGTGCGCGGCGAGAATTTCAAGACCGTGGCGCAGTTCACACTCGCGAAGGGCAAGACCATGCCCTTCGTGCTGAGCTACGGGCCCTCGCACCTCCCGGTGCCGGCGCCGGTCGAGCCCCTGGAGGCGCTCGACAAGTGCGAGAAGTTCTGGCGCGACTGGACGGCCACGACGAAGACCGGCGGCCCCTATGCCGAGGCGATCAAGCGCTCGCTGATCACGCTCAAGGCGCTGACTTACCTGCCGAGCGGCGGCATCGTGGCGGCGCCCACGACCTCGCTGCCCGAGGAGTTCGGCAGCGAGCGCAATTGGGACTACCGCCTGTGCTGGCTGCGCGACGCCACGCTCACCCTGCTCGCCATGATGAATGCCGGCATCTACGACGAGGCGGCAGCCTGGCGCGACTGGCTGCAGCGTGCGGTCGCGGGCTCGCCCGGCGAGATGCAGATCATGTACGGCCTGATGGGCGAGCGCCGCTTGAAGGAATGGGAGGTCGACTGGTTGCCGGGCTATGCCAACTCGAAGCCGGTGCGCATCGGCAATGCCGCCCACGAGCAGTTCCAGCTCGACGTCTATGGCGAGCTGATGGATGCCTTCGAGCAGTCGCGCAAAGGCGGCCTGGCCGCGACCGAGGACGGCTGGGAGCTGCAGCGCGCGCTCGCCGAGCATGTCACCAAGGTGTGGCACAAGCCCGACCAGGGCCTGTGGGAGACGCGCGGTCCGCCCCGCCACTTCGTCTATTCCAAGGTCATGGCTTGGGTGGTGTTCGACCGTGCCGTGAAAGCGGTCCGGACTCATGGTCTCAAGGGGCCGGCGGAAGAATGGGAGAAGGTGTGTGATCGGATCCACGATGAGGTCTGCGACAAGGGCTTCGACAAGACACGCAATACCTTCCGCGCCGCCTATGACAGCGACGATCTCGATGCCAGCCTGCTGCTGTTGGCGCAGACCGGCTTCGTCAAGCCCGGCGATCCGCGCTTCGTCGGCACGGTAGAGGCAATCGAGCGCGAGCTCCTGGTCGGCGGCTTCGTGCGGCGCTACCACACGCACCAGGTCGACGACGGCTTGCGGCCGGGCGAGGGCGCCTTCCTTGCCTGCAGCTTCTGGCTCGCCGACGCCTACATCTCGATCGGCCGGCGCGAGGACGCCAAAGCATTGTTCAAGCGCCTGCTTGCCATCCGCAACGACCTCGGCCTGCTCGCCGAAGAATACGAGCCAAAGGCCGGCCGCCAGCAGGGCAACTTCCCGCAGGCGTTCAGCCACGTGGCGCTGATCAACACCGCCTTCAACCTGACGCGTGCCGAGAAGCCGCACGAGCAGCGCGCCGACGGCCAGGGCATGGAAAAGTCGAGCAAAGGCGACGCCAAGAACGTCGCCGGCCCGCCGGGCGGCGGCACCAAGACAACCTCACCCTGAGGAGCATCGCGAAGCGAGGCGTCTCGAAGGGTGGAACCAACACCTCGCCTGCCGTCCACCCTTCGAGACGGCGCTACGCGCCTCCTCAGGGTGAGGTCCTTTGAGTCCAAGGCCTATGCGTCGAGCGCCTTCTTCAAGAGCTCGTTGACCACGCCTCACCCTGAGGAGGCCGCGCAGCGGCCGTCTCGAAGGGTGGCCGCAGACGGCATATTTGCACCCATCCTTCGAGACGCGCGCCTGCGGCGCGCTCCTCAGGATGAGGTTATGAATCGAGAGCCTTCTTCAAGAGCTCGTTGACGATCTTCGGGTTGGCCTTGCCGCCGGTCGCCTTCATTACCTGGCCGACGAACCAGCCGAGCATGGTGGGCTTGGCCTTGTAGGCCGCGACCTGGCCGGGATTGGCGTCGATGATCGCCTTTATGGCGGCTTCGATGGCGCCGGTGTCGGTGACCTGCTTCAGGCCGCGCTCCTCGACCAGCGCGGCCGGATCCTTGCCGGTCTCCTCCATCGCCACGAACAGGTCCTTGGCGATTCGGCCGGAGATGGTGCCGTCCTTCTGCAGGTCGAGCAGCTTGCCGAGATGCTCCGCCTTGATCGGCGAGTCGGCGATAGTGGCGCCGCGCCGGTTCAGCATGGCGAAGAAGTCGCCGGTGACGAGCTTCACCGCCTCCTTGGCGTCGCGGCCCTTGCACACCGTCTCGAAGAACTCCGCCGTCTCGCGCTCGGCCACCAGCACGCCCGCGTCGTAGGGCGTCAGCCCATAGTCCCCGGTGAAGCGCGCCTTCTTGGCGTCGGGCAGCTCGGGCAGACTGTTGCGGATGCCGTCGACGAACTCCTGCTTCAGGATCAGCGGCAGAAGATCGGGATCGGGGAAATAGCGATAGTCGTGCGCATCCTCCTTGGAGCGCATGTAGCGCGTCTCGCCCTTGCCGGGATCGAAGAGGCGCGTCTCCTGCGTGATCTTCCCGCCGCCCTCGATGACCTCGACCTGGCGCCGCGCCTCGTACTCGATCGCCTGCTTCACGAACCGGATCGAGTTCACGTTCTTGATCTCGCAACGCGTGCCGAGCTCACCACCGGGCTTGCGCACCGAGACATTGACGTCGCAGCGCATCGAACCTTCGTCCATGTTGCCGTCACACGTCCCGAGATAGCGCACGATCGAGCGCAGCTTGGTGAGGTAGGCCGCCGCCTCGTCGGCCGAGCGCATGTCGGGCTTGCTGACGATCTCCATCAGCGCCACGCCGGCCCGGTTGAGATCGACGTAGGTCTGGCTCGGGTGCTGGTCATGCAAACTCTTGCCGGCATCCTGCTCGAGATGCAGCCGCTCAATGCCGATCTTGCGCACCTGGCCGTCTGCCAGATCGATCTCGACTATGCCCTCGCCGACGATCGGGTCCTTGTATTGCGAGATCTGATAGCCGGCCGGCAGGTCGGGGAAAAAGTAGTTCTTGCGATCGAACACCGAGCGCAGGTTGATCTTGGCGTTGAGACCGAGCCCCGTGCGCACCGCCTGCTCGACGCAGCGCTCGTTGATCACCGGCAGCATGCCGGGCATGGCGGCGTCGACCAGCGACACCTGGGTGTTAGGGTCGGCGCCGAACGCAGTCGGGGCGCCTGAGAACAGCTTGGCGTCGGAGATCACCTGGGCGTGGACTTCCAGCCCCAGCACGATCTCCCACTCGCCGGTTTCGCCTTTGATCAGTGACATGAGGGGTTAATAGGGCCTCGGGTTCATGGGGATCAAGCACCACTTCATATGGGGGCCGCCGGACCGTGAGACACTACGTTCCCGTTAAAATAACGGGAAAATAATGGGGGCCTCGATGGCGTGGCGTACGACCCAGTCGCGAAACCGGGCCGACCTGTCGACCTTTCCTCCTTCGGCAGCGACACCGCCCGGCTCATCGTTGCGCAGCGCATGCGCCACGCCCTTCGGGTTCATGCCGTGCCATCGAGCGAAGCTCTCGTCCTCGGGACTAGGACGCCAGTTCTGAGGAAGACCAAAGCCGAAAATACGCGCCATGCCATTGCCCCTCCCCGGGTTTGCTGGGCATGGCATTATCATACTGTTTACGTATAAATGGTCAAGAATAATATACGAACATCGACGCACTTTAACGAATGCCATTTCCACCATTTTCACCATTTTTTAACGGCGCGAGCGCCAGGGAAAATGGCGCAAGTGCAGCAAATCCAGCGTTTCTCCTGGCCCGCCCTTCGCGATAAATGGTCGAAAATGGTCGGTAAATGGTGAGAAAATGGTTTTTGCTCACTTTCCTTGCCGCTTGCGTTGCGCTTCCTCGAGCTTCTCGAAGGCTGCCATCAGATCGATGTCGACGATCGCGTCGAAATGGGCCTTGAGCACCTTTGCGGCTGCCAATCCCTCCTGAGCCGTCGCGTCCCCTGCGAAGGTAGCGTTGGTGACGCCCTCCATCGCCGTCAGAAGATCGCGGCGCTGCTTGATCTCTGGCGCGCCGATCTCCAGCGGCCGATTGCGGTTGGCCGGCCACACCCGGTCGAGCACCAGCTTCAGGGCGGCGACGTTGCGCTCCTTGGCCAGCTCGAGCGCCACCTCGAACAGCTCGCCCGCCGCCTCGGCGGCCCGCTGGTCTAGCGCGTCGCCCGCGGCCTTGACGGCCTTGCGCGGCCGGCCAGGGCCGCCGGGATGGCCCTTGATGAAGCGCCCATCGGCGGTGCGGGAATCGGACTGGGGAACATCGGACATCGGGAACTCCGCAAGCAAACTACGCAACTGGCAGGAGTATATGCGAGACCGGGCGAAACCACCTATTTTGGTCATTAGAAGTTCAGGTCTTCCCCTCCCCATTCAAATGGGGGGTAGAGATATCGAGCTGACTTGAACACTTTTGACAACGCTCCGACGGGGACGTCTGCGGACATCGGTGCGCTCTTAATTGACGTCCGCTTTACCCCTGAAGGCGGACATGCTTCGCCGCGATCGAGGCCCTGACCGAGTGCGCCCGACCGTCGCTGCGCTAGCGTCCGGCCCGGTGTGCGAGCGAAGACATGCACTATCCAACCATCGCTAATCGACCAGCTCCGCATCGCCACCACCGGCGATGCCGATCAGCTCGTAAACCTTGATTTCGGTCTCACGGCCCCTGACCGGGATGTGGCCGAGGGCTCGTGCGGTGACCCGATCGGCTACGCGCTCGTAGACGTTTTCGCTGATGCAGATCGAAGTGCCGAACTGCTTGTTCAGACCTTCGATCCGCGACGCCACGTTCACGCCGTCGCCCATCACCGTGTAGCTGAGCCGATCCGGCGAGCCGACATTTCCGACCACCACCTCGTCGCAATGGAGACCGAAGCGGACGCGCATCTGACGCCGGCCTTCGCTCGCCCACTGCGCGTTGAGCACCTTCATGCGGTGACGTGCCCGCACCGCGGCAATGCAGGCGTGGAAAACGTGATCCTCGACCACTGTGGGCGCGCCCCAGAACGCCATCACTGAGTCGCCGATGAACTTGTCCACGGTGCCCCGCTCCTGAACGACGGCGGAAGTCACGTTCTCGAAATAGCGCGAGGTCTGGTCCGACAACTCCTCCGGCGACAGGTGCTCGGCGATGGACGTGAAGCCTTCCACATCGGAGAAGAGGATGGTCATGAAGCGCTGCTCCACACCCGGCGTCAGGGGTCGCCCGGAGTCGATCAGATCCTTTACGACACCGACCGGCGCGAACAGCGAGAAGGACCGAAGCGCATTGTCCAGTAGCTGCGTGGCACGCTGGAGCTGGGCGATTTCCCGTACCCTCGAACCCGAAGGAAGAGCCGCGTCAAACGACAGCGACCGTATGTGCTCGATTGCCTGAGATACAGCTTCGATGGGCGAGGATATTTTTCGAGCAATCGTGTAGATCAGCGCGCTCTCAAGCAGCACGAGAAGAACGGCCGCCCAGATCAGCAGGCGATTGGTGCGCTTGAGGCCGCCGACGAAATCGTCGGTCGGGGCCACTACCAGGACCTCCCATTGCCAGGCGATGCTGTTGGGGATCGAGCTGAAGAGAGCGACGTATTCGGTCCGTTCCGGCCCAGCCTCAAAGGTAAAGCGATCCACCTCCCGCCGCGCGCGCTCGCGAACGGCGGTGACGATCTGTGGGTCGTCCAGCTCGCTGATTTTAGCCACCTGGACGCGGCCATCGACTAGCCGAACACCCTTGCCTGCGACGGGATGGGCAACCACGTTGCCCAATTTGTCTGCAATCACGGTGATGCTGTTGGGGCTCGCTTTGTGCTCGTCGAGGAACTTTGACAGTACGCCGAGGGTGATATGCGCCGTCACTACTCCGACCACGACGCCGCCCACTTCGATCGGATAGCCGATCGCAATCACGGGAGAGCCCGTGTCAGGATTGATCAGGGGATTCGTGACAGCAACCGCATGCGTACTCAGCGCTTCGCGGTACTGCTTCATTGTCCTGACATCGAAGGTTTGTTCAGCATCGTACTTCGCGATCGGAGTCGGCCAAGTTTGATAGAAGCTTCTATGGCGCGCGCGCGGGATCGAGGTCGGTGCGTGGTAGGCGTCGATCCAGCTCATGTGCCAGTTGGCGGTAGCCGGAATGCGCGGATCGCTGCGCCGGCGGTCGTCGTCGATCCGCGTCACCACGCGGTGATAGCCATCCTCGAAGCTGGTGTAGATGGCGTCGATGTAGTCGGCCGTCAAAAGGGCATGGTAGAGGACGTCACCACTGGCGTCCTTGCGGAAGAAACCTGGTTCGGCTGCCTCGACGGCAGCTACCATCTGCTGCGTGCTCGCGACATGATCGACTAAGGCAGAAGCAGACGTGACCGCATCGTCGCGTGCCCGATCGAGCAGCGTTTGCGACAGGTCCCTGAGGTTTCGGTAGTTCTCGTAGTAGCTGAAGGCGATGAGTGCGCCGAGAGAGGGCAGGATCAGCAGCGCGAAAATCGCGCTGATGGTTATCTGCAGCCTTGTGCCGCGCGGCCCAGAACCTTCAATATCCATGGACCTGCCATCACTCGCCATTCCCGCCCCCTAGTCTGAGGCTAGAAGGCGCATAGCACACTATGCGGTCGACTGTCCGCGAAAGGACACGATCATCCGTCGGCTAGAGCGAGGTGGCCGCAGTGATCGGCAGCCCGATTCGCGCGGACGTCACTCTCGACCCGGATGCGCCCAACATCAAGATCGCGTGGCGCTCTCATCATCGCGGCGGCGACCACACCGCCAGGAACCGCTGCACCACGGCGGCGGAATTGTCCGACGCCAGCTGGAAGAAGGTGCGCAGCTGGTTGGCGCCCTCGCCGCCGCCGGCCAGGTCGGACAGGCTGCGAAAGGCGATGAACGGCACGGCGTTGGCGTAGGCGACAGTCGCCACGGCGGCACTCTCCATGTCGAGCACCTGAGCCTTGAAGGTGTCGAACGCGTATTGGCGGAAGGCCGCATTGTCGACGAAGGCCGCACCCGACACGCCATTGCCGCCGACGACGAGGCGCGGCGCTCGGTCCAGGCAGGCTTGCTGCGCGGTACAGCGCTTCAGTGCCACGTCACGGATCTTGCCTGCGGCTGCCAGCATGCCGGCATCGACCTCGAACCAGAAGCGCTTCTCGGTGCCGCCCTTGGCACTGCGCACGTCGACATAGCCCGGGAAGATCATGCCGTAGTTCGGGAATGGCGGGGTCTTCCACCAGGGCGGCGGCTGGAACTTGCCATCGACCTCGCGGGCGAACGCAGCCTCGAGGTACTGTCCCCAGCGCGCCGCGACCACAACGTCGCCGACATGCAGCGCCGGGTCGACGCCGCCCGCAATTCCGCTGAACACGATGCCGCTGACGTCGAAGCGGTCGAGCGCAAGCTGCGTCGTCATGGCGGCGTTCACCATGTTGATCCCGCTCAGAAACAGCACCACCTTGCGGCCGGCCAGCGTGCCGATGACGAACTCCACGCCATTGACGGAGTAGCTTTTCGCCTCGCCGACGCTGGCCTTCAGGGCCTTCCATTCCGGCTCAAAAGCCGAGATCACCGCGACGCGCGGCGTGGAATCGAGTCGATCGGCGGCCATCCCCTGTGCAATGAAAACGAGCCACAGAGACAGCACGGAAACGATGAGGCGCATGATGCTCGCTAGATAGCTGCTCGAATCCCGGTTGGCAAAAAAATCGAATCGTGTCCTGCTGGCCCGACCATGAACGCGATCACCGTCCGGGACGCCACCGCAGATGACGCCGAAGTCGCCTGCGAGGTGATGCGCCGCTCGATCGCCGAACTCTGCGCCGCCGACCACAGAGGCGATCCCAAGATCCTGGCGTCCTGGCTCGCCAACAAGCAGCCGCAGGTCTTCCGGTCCTGGCTGGCAGGGGGTGGCCAGTCCTACCTCGTGGCGGTTGCGGACGGCCGGATCGCGGGCGTCGGCGCGGTGACCGACGGCGGCGAGATCACCCTGAACTACGTTTCGCCCGACTTTCGCTTTCGTGGCATCAGCCGCGCCTTGCTGGTCGCCCTGGAGCGACGCGCCGCCGAGCGAGGTTGTGCTTATTGCACTCTATCCAGCACTGCGACGGCGCGGCGCTTTTACCTTGCGCGCGGCTATGCTGAGACTGGTCCGCCGCAGGGCAGCTTCGGCACGCAGTCGGGCATTCCCATGCGCAGGGGAATTGGGGGAGGAAAAGAGTGATCAAGCTTCGTCGTCGTTCGGTTATTGCCAGTGTGGCCGCCACGACGCTCGGCGCGCCGGCTATCGTGCGTGCCCAGAATGTCGGCGACTGGCCCAAGGGACCGATCAAGATCATCGTGCCCTTCCCGCCCGGCGGCTCGACCGATCCGGTGGCGCGCCTCATCCAGGCCAAGCTGATCGAGAACACGGGCTGGAACATCCTGATCGACAACAAGCCGGGCGGCACCGGCTCGGTCGGCTCCGCGGTGGCGGCCAAGTCGGCGCCCGACGGCCAGACCTGGATGATCACTTTCGACAGCCACATCCTCAACCCGGCCTTCGCCGCCAACCTGCCCTACAAGGACAGCGACCTGATGAACGTCATGCAGATCGGCCGCACGCCGCAGGCCATCGGCGCGTATCCCGACCGGCCCTACCAGACCTTCGCCGAGGTCGTGGCCGACGCCAGGAAGCGGCCGGGCAAGGTCAGTATGGGCGTGCTGGCGGCGAGCCAGGCGGTGGTGCTGATGACGCTGATCAAGAAAGAGAACGACGTCGACATCAACCTGATCCCCTATAAGGGCGGCGGGCCGCTCAACCAGGACTTCCTGGCCGGCGTCACCGATATCGCCATCCAGAGCACCGCGTCGTTCAGCCCGCACATCCGCGCCAAGAAGGTCCGGCCGATCGCGGTCACCGGCGAGAAGCGCACGCCCTCGCTGCCCGACACCTCGACGCTGATCGAGCAGAACGTGAAGAGCTTCCCGTCCTATGCCTGGTGGGGCGTCTATGCGCCGGCCGGTGTGCCGAAACCGATCGTCGACAGGATGCATGCCGAGATCACCAAGGCGGTGCGCTCGGCCGACGTCAGCCAGAAGTTCGTCGAGCAGTTCGACATGGAGATCCTGACCAGCTCGCCCGAGGCGTTCGCCGCCTATCAGAAGGCCGAGCAGGAGCGCTGGTTCAAGGTGATCAAGGACAACGACATCAAGGGCGACTGAAATCGCAACGGCGGTGGTACGATCCGGCCCCTAGGCACCATTCCTAGAATCCACTCTGGCTTGCGTTTTTCAGCCGTCGGTTGATCCGTTCACTATTGATAGAACCCCGAGCGCATCGTACGTCTTATGCGGGTACGGTAAGGAACCGTCCCAGGGGGAGCCCGAACGATGAAACCGGCAGCGGCAATTGCAGGAGCGGGCCTGTTGGGCGCCGCGATGACAGGCGCGGTTGCGGTCGAGAAGTCGCCGCGCCTGATGATCCAGGCCGAGAAGTATGTCGTGCGGGAATTCAACGTGGTCTACAGACGCGCCAGCAAGGTGTTGGGCTTGAGCGAGACGCGCGTGACCCAGGGTTTGGCGGAAAGGCCCACCGGCGAAATCGCGCGCGCAGCTCGCATCGAGGCACAAGCCGTCACTCAGCAAAGTCACTCTTACGGGGCGGGGCGGGAGGCACTGTACCTCTATGAACAGGCGCAACCGAGGATCGCTGAACGGCTGGCGGCTACCCCGCCGAAGTCCGTCGAAGAGGTGAACAAAGTCCTCGAGGAATCAATGATCGACGAGGGCAAGCGGCGCGGCATCGACTTCACGCTGTTCAGCGGAAAGCTAAAGAGCGACAAGGTCTACGAGATCGGCGATCACACACTGCGCTTAGGCGATGTGCCGGTCTGGTCGATCCTATCGTTTGGCGCCAAGGCGGCGGCGCCCGCGGCGGTTGCGCTGGTCGCCTGCCCGGCAGCCGATCTAGAGAAGTGCATCGCCAACTACACGGCGGCTTACTACAAGGGCATGATGGAGGGGTTGGCGCACGCGGCAGACGGTACCTCGCCGCCGCAAAAATAGGGGGGAGCGTCGGAAGCTTCGACTGATGTGAATTGCTTAGGTGCGACACGGGCTTTCAGAAAGCCTTGGGAAACAGTGAACGATCTGGCTGTCGCACCTTCCCGCAAATATTTGAAGGAGGTAAATTTCTACAGTCCGCCCTGGGCACCATTCTCCAAATTCTCTCGCGATTTCAAATCGTTGTTCCCGGCCCTCGCAGGACGGTTGTTTTAGCGAATATCTTGCTCATCGCGGCTTAACGCTTTTACGCAAAGACAGAGTTACACGCGCTCGAGGATCGACAGGCCTCGGTTGCGATCGATCAGGTAGATCAAGCCTCGATGGTCGACGTAGACGTCGTTGCTGCTGACGCGCTGGGCCCCCGGCGGCACGTCCGGCATCCACCAGGCGGCCTGCTTCATCGCCAGGGGATTGGCGATATCGATCACCCTGAGCCCGTTGGCGAACCAGGCGGCGGGAACCTCGTTGCCAATGATGGTTTCGACGGGCTGATGGCACGCCGTCATCAAGGGCGTTTCGATCCCGACCAATTCCGGCAGCTGGAAACAGCCGACCGGCACCGGCCGGGTCTCGTCGGTGATGTTCACCATCCAAAGGCTTGCCGGCAGCTCGGGCGAGAGCTTGGGATCCAGCGGTTGCACATGCTCGTCCGCGACCAGCATCCAGCGATGGCCCGCGATCGGCACATCGATCGGAACCAGGCTGTGCGTGGGCCAGCCGAACGGCGGACTCCAGTCGATGTGGGAGATCAGCTTCGGCTTGGTCATGTCGCTGATGTCGAGGATGACGCCGCCGCCGTACCAGTAGCTGACATACAGGCGATCGCCGCGCCGGATCGGATGGTGGCAGCGGTGGTTCTTCGCCTTCCAGCCGGGTGTCTCGCCGCCGGCGGTCCACTGTCCTTCCATCCACCAGCGGCCGACCTCTTCCGGCCGGGTCGGGTCCTTCAGGTCGAGGATCATGACGATGGTGCCGACATAGCCCTCCTGCTCCGTCGAGATGTAGGCGTAGCGGCCATCGAAGGTGAAACGGTGCACACCCGATCCGGCGCACTGCCAATGGCAGATGTCGCGCGGAGTGCCCGGTCGGCTGACATCGAAGATGCGGAGGCCGACGAAATCGTCGGCCGGCTTGTCGCCCTGCGTCCGCTCGCGGTTGACCACCATGACGTCATTCGCCACCCGCACCTTGTGGGAATGCAGCCCCGGCGGAATGTCGATCGAGGCGACGATCCTTGGCTTCGCCGGATCCGATACGTCCAGCACCGACGTCCCGTGCGGCGGCTGCATGTGCCCGACATAGGCGTAGTTGCCGTCCAGGACGACCTGGCCGCCGCCGGGGATATCGATCCAAGCGACCTCGCGAATCCCGGAACCCTGACCCATGGTGTCTCCCCCTCCAGAAATCTTGACGGACGAACGCGTCAGCCCCCTCGTATCAGCCCCCTCGTATCAACCCATTGGCAGCTCTTCGAGCAGCCGACCCTTGCCGGGCAGAGGCGTGTCGAACTTCATGGTCTGCAACACCGCCCACAACGCCGCCTGATTGGTGGTGATCACCGGCTTGCCGAACTGGCGCTCCCAGCCGGCTATCCAGTCCATGGTCGGGAAGTTGCCGCCCGGCACCACCAGCGCATCGACATCCGGCCGATCGATCCGGCGAAACGCCGCCTCGGCCACGCCGGCGTCCATCTTGCCGATGGCGTAAGCATTGGTGGCACCGAGGCTTTCCGAGGCGACCACTTCGATGCCGTACTTCGTCTCGTAGTAGCGCCGCGCCCGTCCGATCACTTCTTCCGAATAGGGCGTCGCCATGGCGACCCTCGACGCCTTGAGGGCCTTCAGCGCCCGGCCGATCGCCTGGGCGGAGGTGAGCGACGGCACACCCGACGCCTCGGTCATCCGCTTCACCGTCACCGCATCGTAGTCGTCGGCGAACAGGCTTGCCGAGGTTTGCGCCAGTGCGATCACCTCGACCCGCGCCTCGCCGAGCAGCTTCGCCTGATAGGCCACGTCGGCGTCCAGGCTCGGCGAGAACGGCGTGTTGCCGCCCTTGCCGAGCCGGCCGGTGTGCACCTGCAGCTCCGCGGGCAAGCGGCAGTACTCGATCTCGCCCGTGGTGTTGGTCGAGGGGACCAGGATCCCGAAATGTCGCGGCATGACATCGCTCCCCGTTCAATGCCAGCGTGGCATACGCCGCATGTGGTTTCCAGATGCGACAACTGCTATGGCACCCTGGCAGAAAAGGAGCCGAGCCATGCCACGCGTGACGCCCATCGCCAGCAAAGCCGACGTCGCTCCCGAGTATCAAGCCGTGGCAGACGGCGTGCTGAAGGTGTTCGGCGCCATCCGTGGCCCGTTCAGCATGATGCTGCACAGCCCGGAGATGACGAAGCGCCTGTTGCCGCTCGTGCCCTTCTTCCGCGACGAAAGCGTCGTCGAAGGCAGGCTGCGCTCCGTCGGTATCCTCGCCGCCGTGCGGGAGCGCGAGGCCGCGTACGTGGGCAGGTGGCGGCGGCGCGGCGCAACGGCCTGCGTGAGGAAGCGATCGATCTCTTGCGCGCGAAGGCCGACGCTTCGAAGTTTGCAGCTGAAGAGGCCGCGATCGTGACCTACGTCCGTCAGCTGATGCGCACCAATCGCGCGGAACAGGCCGCGTTCGATGCCCTCCACGGCAAATACGGCACCAAGTGGCTGGTCGAGCTGACCACCGGCGTGCACTACTTCGCAATGCTGTGCGGCGTGGTCAACGCGTTCGAGGTGGCGCCGCCGCCGGACGGAGACAAGCTGCCGGCTTAAGCGCCGAGCCTTCCGACCTACTCCGCGGCGGCTTGCCGCCGGGCAGGCGAACCCTGGCGGCTGATCTCGGCATCCCAAGGGCCAGGGAAACGACCGCTCCCGGTCTTCTCACGAGTGAATACGTTGTAGTCGACCGGCCACTCGGCGCGCGGCATCTCGTAGAACACTTCGACGCCGTTGCCGTCGGGGTCGCGCAGGTAGATGCCGAGCGAGATGCCGTGGTCGGAGATGTGGTCGATCGGCTGTCCCTCAGCCTTGAGCTTCTTGTAGAACTCCTTGAGGTCATCGAGACTTTCGAGGCGCCAGGCCATGTGGTTCAGGCCCACCTGACGCTTTGACTGCAGCGGCGCATCCTCGCCCAATTGCATCAGCGCCACCTCGTGCGACTGCTCCTCATCGGCCGTCAGAAAGGCGGCCCAGCCGGGCCGGTATTCGTAGACATGGAGGCCAAGCAGCTCCTCGTACCACTTCTTCGACCGCTCGACGTTACGGACGTAAACATTGACGTGCTGCAGATACATCGGGCGTCTTGTCATGTTGTCCTCTCTCAGTAGGGACGGTCGCCGCGCACCAGCATCCGATACAGGCGGCGATGCTGGCTGTGATCGTAGTCGAATCCGGCTTTATGCATTGAGGCGCGGTCATCGATGATCAGCAGATCGCCCTTTTTATACTCGTGCGCATAGCAAAATTGTGGCTGCGTGATCCTGTCGGTCAAATCCTGCAGAAAATCCTGGGTTTCTTCGGGTGACATGCCAGTGACCGTCTCGGTCTTGCCCTTGTGAAACCACACGGCCTTAGTGCCGGTCTCCGGGTGGGTGCGGACCAAGGGATGAATCGCCGGCGATTTCGTCGCCTCGAGCTGGGCCTTCACGATATCCGGATTGCCTGTCTTCATCCGCGCGCTGCTGATCAGCGTATTCTCGGTCTTCGCGTCGGCGATCTTCAGTTTCACGTCGTCTGGAAGTGCTTCGTAGGCCGCACGCGAGTTGCAAACCGATGTCGCACCACCCTTATCCGGCACTGCTACGGCATACAGCATGGTGAACTTGGGCGGCAATTCCTGGTTGGTGTGGTCGGTGTGCCACGTGGCATTGGTGCCGACTTTTGCGGGCTGACCCTTGCTGTCCCTGTGATGGTTGTCGAGCACGCTGATCAGAGGAAATCCGTCAACCAGATAGCGCCGGTTCTGGTCCTCCATCAGCTCGCCGAACATTTCTCCAGCGGCTTGCAACTGGCCTGGGGTGAGATGCTCTTGCCCCCGAATCACAAGGACCACGCTTTCGACGACAGCGTCGTAGAGCTTCTTCTGCGTTGCGCCGTCGATGGGATTCGCAAGGTCGATACCTGTGACAATGGCGCCGATGTGCTCCTTAACCTTCTCGATCTTCATAGCCTGGGTCGGAATCCTCGACGGGGCAGCGCTCATGATCTGGCTCCTCATTTCTTGACCCGCAGAAGCGGACATCGTCCTCCTAGAAGAAGACGTAGGCGCGGACGACGACGTTCTTTCGGCAGCGCGCATCGGCGGGCGCGGTGGGATCGATGCAGGCGCTGTGGAAAGACCAGCGCGAGACCGAGCCGTCGGTGACGGAGTTGTAGCACTTCAGCATCGAGACCTCGGTCGAAGTCTGCCGGGGAAACCAGTACCACTCGTGGTTTGGACGGTACGTGAAGCGGGTGGTCTCGCCGACGCGGTCGTCATAGATCCGGTAGTTGGTGATGTACGCCTGGTCGGCGAAGGAAGGCCAGGCGCAGAGCACGAAGGGGAACTGCTCGACTGTCTCCATCGGCTTGGCGAGGTTGATCGACATGAACCGCCGCGACATCTTCCGGTCGGCCTCTTCCTCCGTGTAGTGCTGCGTGCGCCCGAAGTTGCGCAGGTTCTTGGTCAGCAGCTCGCGGCAGCGCACGCGGCCCGAGTTGTCGTTCAGGTCGTTGTGCACGAGGTTGACGTAGCGGGCGTTCACGCCGGGATTCTTGTTGTCCTGGTCTTCCGTGCGGTCGCCCGCATAGTCCTTGTCGAAGACGTCGTGGTTGTAGACCAGGGCGTCGGTCGCATCGGGGAAGAACCCGAGGAGCAGCTTCTCGATCTCGGGGTAGAATACGCGCTCCACCTCGGCCGCATCGTAGAAGTTCGAGCACTCGGACTCGAGGTGCGCCAGCGAGACGCCGAGCCGGTCCATGCATTCGGGGCTGTTGGGAGAGAGGCCCGGGTGGTACTCGCCGATGCGCCGCGCGTCGCGCAGCACCTGCGGGAAATAGAGATCCCGTCGCCGGTTTCCCTCCTCGTTCCGGCGCAGGATCGCCGCCACCTCGGCGCGCGCCGGGTCCCGCCACAGCGCATTGGACGGAACGATGGAATAGGTCGGCCGCTCGTGGACGGTATAGGCCAGCGGCAGCGCCACGCCACCTGGCGGAGCCTTGACGCTGTTCGATTCCCGGATGTACCTCACGCACTCGTCGTAGTCGCGGAACGCGACGCCCCACCGGGTCTTGATCGGGCCCGGGGGCGCGTTGTCGATCATGTCGATGACGCGCTGAGCCTCGCCGCCGGCGATCTCGGTGAGTGCGTCCTCGAGCGCCTTGGCGGTTCCGGCATCGCCATCCCGATCGAACGACATGTAGGACAGGCCGTCGTTCGCGGCGATGGGCGGCGGCTGCCCTTCCGTCCGCTGCAGCGGCGGGACATAGGCCGACGACGCCTTGCTCGTGCTCGCCGCGGAGTTGTTTTCGGCCATCTCGAGTGGGCTCATGGTACACCTCCGGTTCGTTGGACGACCACGGTGACACACAGAATCCGTGCTTTCCAGATCATGGATCTTCTCCGACCCATGAAGCCAGCTTATGCGAATACGAGAGTACGAGCGGCCTTTCGCGTTTCTGGCCCTCGCGCTGTAACCCTTTGACTTACCGCATTTATTTCAGGCCGCCCTCAAATCGGCGCCTCGCTCAAACCATCGCGTCGTTCAGTTCCACGCCCAACAGGCTCTTGCCCTGGATCTCGACGTTCGAGTCGAAATCGAGCATCGCGTGGTGCGTCGCCGTGTTCATGTCGCGGAAGAAGATCTGCATGACATGGCTGTCGTGCGCAGCACCTGCGCCAGCCCCTTCGAAGAGCCGGTTGGATGCGCGCCGGCAGAGTTCGGTGGCGTAGGCGGCGTTCCATCGGACCTGCGCCCGCGTCGCGGTCGGCATCGGTGGATCGTGACGCATCGCCTGCTCCAGCAGATCACAGTTCTGCTGCGTCAGCGCCCAGGCGCAGGCGATCTCCGCACTCGCCTCGGCGACGCGGCGGTGCATGCCGGGGCTGTCGACCTTCATGGCCCCGGTGTAGACGTCGCGGCGCGTCCGCGTCTGGCCCACGAAGAGCTGCAATCCCCGCTCGGCCATGCCGACGATCGTGCCCAGCAGCATCGTCGCCAGCGCCGGCCGAATCGGCAGGCGGTAGAGAGGAATGTCGACGCCCGGCACGGTGCCGAGCTGCGCTTCGATCATGGGCACCGCGTAGTGTTCGGGAATGAATACCTTGTCGAGCACGACGTCCTTGGAGCCGGTGCCGCGCATTCCGAGGGTGAACCAGGTGTCGTCGATAACGACGTCCCGCTTGGGCATCACGACGATCAGGGAAGGACAGGAATCGCCCGCTTCGTTGCGAATGCCCCTGCAGCCGACCAGGACCCAATCGCCGTGGTCGGCGCCGCTGGCGTAGGGCCACCGCCCGTTGAGAATGTATCCGCCCGGGCTGCGCTGGCAGGTGCCGCGAAGCGACGGCACGCCGGGGATCAGCATGCCGGGGTCGGCGGCGAAAATTTCGTCCTGGCCGCGACGCGGCATCCGGCCGGCGATGAAGGTGTGGGCCGCGCACACCATCAACACCCATGATGCCGACGTGCTGCCTTGCGCCACGACTCGCTCGGCTTCGACCAGGGCGCGGACCGGCAACTGGTAACCGCCGTAGGCGGCCGGACTCATGATGCGGGTCAGCCCGGCCTGGTGCAGCAACTCGACGGCTCGCGCGCTCAGGATACGGGTCGCCTCCAACTCGGCCTCGGTCTCCTTCAGCGCCTCGACGATTTTTCCCGCATTGGCGGCAGCGTCCATCGTCTTCCTCCCCGAGGTGAAGCATGTCCCGTCTATCCTAGCTTAGGCGGTCGCTGTGATTTAGGCTCCCCGTCAAGACAAGACGCTACCGGGAGGCATCGATGACGGTTCTTCGCCGCCGGTCCGTACTGGCCGGCGCCACGGCGGCTATCGCTGCACCCACTATCGTGCAAGCGCAGGCCGAATGGCCCAAAGGCCCGATCCGCGTCGTCGTGCCCTTCCCGCCCGGTGGCACCACTGATCCGGTGGCGCGCCTGCTGGCCGCCAAGGTGAGCGACAACACGGGCTGGCAGACCGTGATCGACAACAAGCCGGGCGCCGCCGGGGCGATCGGCGCGGGCATCGCGGCCAAGGCGCCGCCCGACGGCCAAACCTGGATGATCACGTTCGACAGCCATATCCTGAGCCCCGCCTTCACGCCCAATCTCGCCTACAAGGACGGCGAGCTCTTCAACGTGATGCTGGTCGGCCGCGCGGCGCTTGCCGTCGCCTGCCATCCCGACCGGCCCTACAAGACGTTCAACGACGTCGTCGCCGACGCCAAGGCGCGCCCCGGCAAGGTGAGCGTCGGCCTGCTGTCGGCCAGCGGCGCCCTGTTGCTCACCGCCTACCTGCAGAAGGCCAACGGCTTCGAGCTCAACCAGATCTACTACAAGGGCGGCGGCCCCACGGTGCAGGACGTGCTGGCCGGCGTCACCGATTTCACGGTGACCACGCTGGGCGCGCTGCAGCCGCATTTCCGCGCCGGCAAGCTGCGGCCGCTCGCCACCACCGGCGAGAAGCGCGCCCCCGGCCTGCCCGGCACGCCCACCCTCGCCGAGCAGGGCCTCAAGACCTACCCGACCTATTCGTGGTGGGGCGTCTATGTGCCGACCGGCACGCCGCGGCCGATCATCGACCGCATGAGCACCGAGCTCGCCAAGGCCGCGCGCTCACCCGACGTGGCGGCGAAGTTCGCCGAGCAGATCGACATGGAGATCATCGCCAGCTCGCCGGAAGAATTTGCGTCCTTTCAGAAGAACGAGCAGGAGCGCTGGTTCAAGGTGATCAAGGACAACGACATCAAGAGTGACTAATCATTGCAATTCGATGCCTCGACAGTGTATCGGGTTGTCCACTCGTGACGACTACACTCAGCCGCGCCAACCGGTTCTTCATGGATGCCATGTCGCCGGCTTTCCGCGAGGACCCCTACCCGTTCTATGACCATTATCGCTGTGAAGGCCTCCTGCAGGTCGCTGACACGGTCTGGTTTGCCCTGGCCCACGACGACGTCACGGCGCTGCTGCGCCAGCCCAAGCTGTCGAGCCACGAGAGCCGCCTGTCCCAGGACCCGGCCGGCCACGCGCGGCTGCGCGGCCTGGTGGCCGGCGCCTTCACGCCGCGCCGCATCGAAGCGCTGCGCACCACTGCCGAAACGATCGCCGGCGAGCTGATCGACGGACTCCTGGCCCGGGCGGCCTCGGGCCCGGTCGACCTGGTCGAAGCCTTTGCCCATCCCTATCCGATGCGGGTGATCTGTTCGTTGCTGGGCGTGCCCGAGGCCGACCGGGCGACCTTCACCGCCTGGTCGGCCTCGGTGGCGCGCGTGGTCGAGCCGGCCATGCTGCGCTCGCCCGAGGTCGAGGCGGAGATCGAGCGCGACGAGCGCGCGCTGGCGGCCTATTTCGGCGACCTGATCGAGCGGCGGCGGCGCGAGCCTGGCGACGACCTCCTGTCCGCCGTGGTGGCGGCCGAAGCCGCCGGCGACCGCATCAAGCCGCGCGAGGTGGTCGACATTGCCATGCTCCTGCTGGTCGCGGGCCACGAAACCACGATGAACCTGATCGGCAACGGCACGCTGGCGCTGCTCAGCGCGCCCGACCAGCTCGCCCGTCTTCGCCGGTCGCCAGAGCTGATCCCGGCCGCGGTCGACGAGCTGCTGCGCTACAACTCACCCCTGCAGGCCACCCGGCGGGTGACCCCGGAGGATCTCGAGCTGTGTGGCCGCCCGGTGAAGGCCGGCTCCGAGCTGATGCTGATCCTGGGCGCCGCCAACCGCGACCCGGCCGTCTTCGCCGAACCCCATCGCCTCGACATCGCGCGCGATGCCCGGCGCCACGTCGCCTTCGGCGGCGGTGTCCACCATTGCCTGGGCATCGCGTTGGCCCGTCTGGAGGGCGTGATCGCCTTCAGCACGCTGCTGGGGCGTTGCCCCGAGATGCGGTTGGCCGGCGAGCCGGCGCGGCGGCAGACCTACACCCTGCGCGGGCTGCAGACGCTGCCGGTGTCGCTGTAGGGTCTTCTGGACCGCGGACCTCCAGGTCCGCTCATGATCATGATGCGGACCTGGAGGTCCGCGGTCCGGAAGATCATGAACCAGCCAGCAGGCCGCGGAGGTCGCGGCAGATCTGTTCGGCCGCCGCCTCGCAGGTGGGCGCGATGGCGGTGTAGCTGAAGAAGCCGTGATTGAGCGTTGGGAATTCGCGATAGACCAGCGGCACCTTCGCGGCGCGTAGCGCCGCCGCGTAGGCGAGGTTGTCCCGATAGAGGAAGTCGTGCGCGCCCACGCCCATGATGACCGGCGCCACGCCCTCGAGCTTTGCCAGCACGGGTGACGCCTTGAGGCTCTTGCTGTGAGCGGCGAAGCCGTCGCCGAAGTATGCCTTGCGGATGTCCGGATTGCCCTCCTCGCTCATGTTGGTGACTGCATAGAGGAGCACCTGGGCAGCGAGCTGGAGGCCCTGGTCGCGGCAGACGATGGCGCAAACCGCCGCGAAGTTGCCGCCGGCGCTGTCGCCACCCACGACCAGCGGCTTGGCCGAGCCGCCCAGCCGGCCACGGTTCTCATCGGCCCACCGCGTGGCGGCGAGTGCGTCGTCGACGCCCTGCGGGAAGGGATGCTCGGGGGCGAGGCGGTAGTCGACGTTGACGACCACGACCTTAGCCGTGTTGGCGAAGCGGATGGCGTGGGCCTGGTGACTGTCGATGTCGCCGATCATGAAGCCGCCGCCGTGGAAGTAAACCAGGGTGCCGGTCGGCGCGCCTTCTAGAGGATGGACGATCTCGATGGTGATGGGGCCGTTCGGACCGGGGATCTCGGCCCGCTCGATCTTGCCGCTCTTCAGGATGGGCTTGGGATAGAGCAGCGCGCGGATGTTGCGCGCCCGCTCGCGGCTGACCGGACCGTTGCCGCCGACGTAGATGCCGGGGATGCCGCTGTCGCGCCACTTGCGCTCCATCTCGGCAATGACCGGTTCGAGAGGAGCCTTCCCACTATTGCCATCCATGATGGGTAAAATGTACCATTTGGTACAATACATCAAGGGGAGGAAAAGAATGACCGTGCCAGGAGCCGCAGAGCGTCCGAAGACGCCGGCCAAGGCGGCGCTCGCCAGCTGGATCGGCAGCGCCCTCGAGTACTACGACTTCTTCATCTACGGCACCGCCGCCGCGCTGGTGTTCGGCAAGGTGTTCTTCCCGCAAAGCCATCCCGCCACGGGAACCCTGCTGGCGCTCGCCACCTTCGGCGTGGGCTACGTGGCGCGACCGGTCGGCGCCTTCTTCCTCGGCCACATGGGCGACAAGTTCGGCCGCAAGCGCGTGCTGGTGTTCACGCTCCTGCTGATGGGCGCCTCGACCTTCCTGGTAGGTTGCCTGCCGACCTACGAGCAATGGGGCATCGCCGCTCCGGCGGCGCTGGTCTTCCTGCGCCTGTGCCAGGGCTTCTCGGCCTCCGGCGAACAGGCCGGCGCCAATTCGATGACGCTCGAGCATTCGCCGGGCGACCGCCGCTCCTTCTACACGAGCTTCACGCTGAGCGGCACGCAGGCCGGCGCGATCCTGTCCACGGCTGCCTTCCTCGCGGTGACGCAGCTCCCCGAGCCCGCCCTGCTCGCCTGGGGCTGGCGCATCCCGTTCCTGTTGAGCGCCATCGTGGTGATCATCGGCCTCGTCATCAGGAGCCGGCTCGACGAGACGCCGCTCTTCCTCGAGGAGCAGGCCCGCAAGGCCGTGCCCCGGCTGCCGCTCGCTATATTGTTCCGCGACTACACGCCAGACGTCCTACGCGTCGTGCTGTGCGCGCTGGTCTCCACTGTGAGCACGATCTTCGGCGTCTATACGCTCTCCTACGCCGTCAACGTGGTGAAGATCGACCGGCCGACCATGCTCTGGGTCGCCATCCTCACCAACGTCATCGCGCTGTTCATCATTCCGCTATGGGCGATGCTGGCGGACAGGATCGGACGCCGGCCTGTCTTCATATTCGGCTGCATCGCGCCGGGCCTTCTCATGTTCGGCTATTTGTGGGCGGTCACGGGCGCCAACATCCCGCTGATCTTCCTGTTCGCCGTGCTGATGTCGGCGATCACCTACAGCGCATCCAACGCCGTATGGCCCGCCTTCTACGCCGAGATGTTCGACACCCGCGTGCGGCTCTCGGGCATGGCGATCGGCACCCAGATCGGCTTCGCGCTCGGCGGATTTGCACCATCCGTGGCGGCCATGCTGCAGGGAACCGGTGCGACCGGCTGGCTGCCGGTAGCCGGCCTGACGCTCGCCGCCTGCGTGATCGCCGCGGTGTCCGCGCTCACCGCGCGCGAAACCCACAAGACGGAGATTCACTCCCTCGGCCGGCCGGGCATGGGCTCCTAGCCCCGCTGGCTACTTTCCGGTAGCGGGTGCAGAGAGCTTGACGATCTCGGTCCAGCGCTTGATCTCGCCGGTAATGTAGGCGCTCACCTCGTCGGGGCCGCCTCGCTTCTCGTCGACGGCCTGCTTGAACAGGGCTTCCTTGATTGCAGGCTTCTGCAGCGCCTTGTCGACGGCGGCGTAGAGCTTGTCGACGATCGGCTTGGGCGTGCCTTTCGCCGCCAGCAGGAAGTAGGCGATCTCGACCGTGAGATCGGGGTAGCCCGCCTCCTTGAAGGTCGGGATGTCCGGCAGCAGCCTCGCCCGTGTCTCTCCGGTGACGGCGAGCATGCGGGCCTGCTTGGCGTTCTGGACCGGAAGGCCCGACGGCACGGGAGTGAACCAGACCTGGATGCGGTTGGTCAGCAAGTCGTTCAGCGCGTCGGTCGTGCTCTTGTACGGCACCATCACCATGTTGATCTTGGCCGCGCGGTTCAGCATCTCGCCCAAGAACTGCGGCACGCCGCCGACATAGCCGGCGTAGTTGAGCTTGCCGGGCTGCTGGCGGGCGAGCTCGACGAGTTCGGCCACGTTCTTCGCGGGAAGCTCGTTGGGCACGAACATCGAATAGAGCCCCTTGCCGGCGAAGGCGACGGGCGTGAAATCCTTCGTCAGGTCGGTGGTCGCGTTGCCGGTGACCTGGTTGAGGATGCCGCTCACGGATCCGATCAGCAGCGTATAGCCATCGGGTCGCGATTTCGCGACCAGGTCGGTCGCGATGTTGCCGGTGGCGCCGGGGCGATCATCGACGACGATGCTTTGGCCCAGCGTGCCCATCATGTCCTGACCGAGCTGGCGGGCGATGATGTCGTTGGTCGTGCCCGGACCGAACGGGGAGACGATCGTGATCGGCTTGGTAGGAAAGTCCTGCGCGCCGGCCGGCATCGCCACGGTTGCCATGCCCGCCATCGCCGATGCGACGGCAGCGCGTCGAGACAACTTCCTAACCGGCATGAACGCCCTCCCCCTGTGTTTCATTGGATTTGTCCGCGCCGTGGCCTCTTAATCCTACGGCGCCTTCCCCGGCTCAGGCCTGCTGCGGCCCCCGCACCAGCCTGCCGGGCAGCGCACCGGTCGCCTCTCCGTCGCGATAGGTGACGGCGCCCGAAACGATGGTGGCGCGATAGCCGCGCGCCTTCTGCAGCAGGCGCTTGCCGCCAGCCGGGAGGTCCCACTTCATCACCGGCGCCTCAACGCCGAGCTTGTCGAAGTCGATGACGTTGAGGTCGGCCTTGTAGCCGGGCGCGAGCTTGCCGCGGTCGTTGAGGCCGACGGCCCGGGCGTTATCGTGCGTGTGGCGCTTGACCAGCCACGACACGTCGAGCCGCCCGCTCTTGCGGTCGCGGCCCCAGTGGGCCAGCAGCGAGGTCGGGAACGAGCCGTCGGAGATCAGGCCGACATGCGCGCCGCCGTCGCCCAGCCCGATCAGCGTGTGCGGGCTCTGCATCATCTCGCTGCAGCAATCGAGGTTGTAGGCGGCGAAGTTGGCGAAGGGCGAGAAGATGAAGTTCTTGCCTTCGTTCTCGATCAGGTAGTCGTAGATGACCTCGCGCGGATCGCGACCCTCGCGGCGGGCCCGCGCCCCGAGCGAGCTTTCCTGCGCCGGCTCATAGTTGGGCGGGTCGCCCAGCGGGAACATGCGGTCGTAGTCGGTGAGGCGTGCCGCCATGTCGGAGCGCAAGGGCTCGTGCGCCTCCTTCAGGAGGCGCGCGCGGAACGACGGGTCCTCCATAATCGCCAACCGCTCACCAACGCTCTTGTGCGCGATCTCCTTGTAGGCGCGGCACATAGAGAACGGGATGCGGGAAGCCTGCAGGCCCTGCAGCACGCCGATCGGTCGCGGCGCCACCTGCGCTTTCGCGGCATGGCCCTTGGTTGCCAGCCCTTCGACGAGGCCGAGCAGGCGCCGCCAGCCGTCAGGCCGGCGATGGGCCTGCGCGAGCGACACCGAAAACGGCCGGCCACTGGCGGTGAGCAGGCGGTCGATCATCTCGAACTCGCTCTCGGGGTTGGGCGTGTTGAAGTCAGAGATGAATTCTATGACGCCGGTGCCCGCATCCTTCATGCCGAGCGCGATACCTAGAAGCTCGGCCTCGGAAGCGCGCAGCGAGGGCGTCGGATCGCCCTTCACGGTGCGGTGGTTGAGCGTGCGCGAGGTCGAGAAGCCAAGCGCCCCGTCGCGCATCGCCTCGGCCGTGAGCGCGCGCATCTGCGCCACCTCTTCCGGCGTCGCCTCTTCCAACCTGGCCGCGCGCTCGCCCATGACGAACACGCGCAACGCACCGTGCGGCAGCTGGGCGCCGAGATCCATGTCGCGCGGGCGCTTCTCCAGAGCGTCGAGATACTGGCCAAACGATTCCCACGACCAGTTCAGTCCCTCATCGAGCGCCGCACCGGGAATATCCTCCACGCCTTCCATCAGCTCGATCAGGCGCTGGCGATCCGCGACCCTCACCGGCGCGAAACCAACGCCGCAATTGCCCATCACCGCCGTGGTGACGCCGTGCCAGCTCGAAGGCTGCAGGTGCGAGTCCCAGGTCGCTTGGCCGTCATAGTGGGTGTGGATATCGACGAAGCCCGGTGTGACCAGCAGGCCCTTGGCGGCGATCTCCTCGTTGGCAGTTCCAGCGACCATACCGACGGCGGCGATCTTGCCGTCCTTGATGGCGACGTCGGCTTCGCGCGTTCCGGTGCCCGTGCCGTCCGCCACCGTGCCGCCGCGCACGACCAGATCGTATTGCGCCATTGCTCGCTCCCGGGTTTGGCGAAGTGTAGCCGATCACGCCTGTTGAGCGAACCTCCTGTTGCCCCTACCATTTGTTCGACTAGCGACATGGGAGGATGGCCGTGGACAACGGGCACCAAGTCGAGACGCGCAACACCGCGCATTTCCGCCACGACTACGCCAGCGATCAGTCCGACCTGCGCCGGCTCTACGAGCAGGCCAAGGTCGACCAATGGAACGCTGCCACCGACATCGACTGGAGCGCCAAGCTCGAGGGCGACGGCGGCCTGATCTCGGACGATCTCGTCGACATCCAGGGCACGCGCTTCTGGGAGGGCATGTCGGCCGCCGACCGGATCGACCTCAACCGCCGGATCACGCGCTGGCGGCTCTCGACCCTGGTGCAGGGCGAGCACGGCGCCATGCTGTTGTGCAGCCAGCTCGTCGAATGCGTGCAAGGCCAGGACGCCAAGCTTTTCCAGTCGACACAGGTGGCCGACGAGGCGCGGCACAACGAAGTGCTGCAGCGCTATCTCGACCTCCGGCTCGGCGGCGAAATCTATCCGCTGGGCGGCAACGTGAAGGAGATCTTCGACACCCTGCTCGGCACCTCGTCCTGGTACCTGAAGACGATCGGCCTGCAGCTGGTGGCCGAAACCTTCGCGGTGTCACTGTTCCGCATGCTGGCGGAGTCCTCGAAGGACGCCGTGTTGCGCGAGGTCTGCCGGCGCATCCTGCAGGACGAGGCGCGGCACATGGGCTTTGCCATGCTGTCGCTGCCGGCGCTCGTCGGCCAGGCAAGCGAGGCCGAGCACCGCGAGATGGAAGACTTCGCGGTGTGGGCGCTCGGCCGGACGCTGGCCGGCACCTTCCCGCTCCCGGTCTACCAGGAGATGGGTTTTGGCAAGGCCGAGCTCGACGAGATCAAGCAGTTCCGTCGCGAGCGCGCCGCGGGCGGTGATGAGACCGCCTTCCGCAAGTACTTCCGGCGCGACCTGCATGACGGGCTGGTGCGCAACCTGCGCAAGGTCGGCCTGATCACCGACCGCATCGCGCCCAGCCTGGAATCCTTTGGTCTCAAATTGGCAGCATGAAACCCGTCGTCCCGACCGGAGCGAAGCGGAGTGGAGGGACCTTGTTTCAACGACTTGCAGCAGAGTGTAGAGAGAAGGTCCCTCCACTGCGCCTCGCTTCGCTCGGCTTCGGTCGGGACGACGGAGAGTGAGTGAAATGCTCGACTACGAAGTCATTGTCATCGGTGCGGGCGTCGGCGGCATCTACCAGATCAAGCGGCTGGCCGATCTCGGGGTGAAGGCGACCGTCCTGGAGCTCGCCTCCGATCTCGGCGGCACCTGGTACTGGAACCGCTATCCCGGCGCGCGCTTCGATTCGGAGAGCTACACCTACGGCTACTCCTTCTCGCGCGAGCTTTTGGACGAGTGGCACTGGAAGGAGCGCTTCTCCGGCCAACCCGAGAACCTGCGCTACCTGAACCACGTCGCCGACAAGTTCGGCCTGCGCAAGTACATGCAGTTCGACAGCCGGGTCCTCGCCGCGCACTGGGACGAGGACAATCGCCTGTGGCGCCTCACCGTGCGCGACGAGAAGACCGGCGGCACGCGCGAGATGACCTGCCGCTTCGTGAGCATGATGCTCGGCCTGCTCTCACAACCGACCGTGCCTCGTCTCGAGGGCATGGACTCGTTCAGGGGCCCGTCCTTCCACACCTATTACTGGCCGCAGGAGCCGGTCGAACTCACGGGCAAGAAGGTGGCGGTGATCGGCACCGGCGCTACCGCGATCCAGGTGATCGGCGAGATCGCTGACAAGGTGGGCGAGCTGACGGTGTTCCAGCGCCGGCCCAACTGGAGCTGCCCGCTCAACAACGGCCTGATCTCCAACGAGGAGATGGCCGACATCCGCCGCCGCTATGACGAGATCTTCGACGCCTGCGCGCGCTCGCCCGGCGGCTTCGAGCACGAGCCCGACCGGCGCGGCTTCTACGAGGTGAGCCGCGAGGAGCGGCTGGAACTCTGGGACAAGCTCTACGACTCGCCGGGCTTCGGCATCTGGCTCGCCAACTTCCGCGAGATCTTCACCGACGAGGTGGCGAACGCCGAGTTCTCCGAGTACATCGCCGAGCGCATCCGCCGGCGCGTGAAGGACCCGAAGACGGCCGAGAAGCTGATCCCCAAGGACCACGGCTTCGGCGTGCAGCGCGTGCCGCTCGAGACCAAATACTACGAAGCCTACAACCGACCCAACGTGAAGCTGGTCGATCTCAGGGAAACGCCGCTGACGCGCGTGACCGAGACCGGCCTGCGCACCACCGAGCGCGACTACGAGTTCGACATTATCGTCTACGCTACCGGCTTCGACGCCATCACCGGCGCCTTCGATCATATCGACATCCGCGGGACGGATGGCCAGACGCTGCGCGAAAAGTGGCGGGACTCTTGCTCGAGCTACCTCGGCATGATGGTCCACGGCTTCCCCAACTTCCTGATGCCGGCCGGCCCCCAGAGCGGCTCGGCCTCGACCAACTATCCGCGCGGCATCGAGACCGGCGTCAATTGGTCGACCGATTTCCTGCAGCATGTCCGCGAGCGCGGCGTCACGCGCTTCGAGCCGACGGCGGCGGCCGAGCGGCGCTGGACCGATCACGTCGTCGGCATGTACTCGATGATGCTGATGCGGAAGGCCAAGGGCTGGTTCACCGGCTACAACTCGAACGTCCCGGGCCACGAGGAAGGCAAGGTGCGCTACTTCGTCTACAACGGCGGCGCACCCAAGTACGTCAACATCATCAACAAGGCGGCCCAGAGCGGCTACGAGGACGTCGTGTTTGGCCCTGCGCCCGGCGAGCACCGTGCGGCCCGGAACGAGCAGACTCAGGCACGCATGCCGACCGCTGGCTGAACGGGATCGTCCGGCGGCATCGGAACCGGCGCGTAGCGGTCGAAGGCCATCGTGAAGCTGCCGCGCGTCGTCGTCATTTCCCTAAGTGTGTTCGCATAGCCGAACACGTTGGCGAGCGGCACAAGCGCTTCGATGCGGCAAGGCTCGATGGTTGCGATTTCCCCTCGTCTGGTCTTCAAGTCGCGAACCACGGTGCTAACGCAGTCATTTGGCACTGTGATGTCGACCTTCATGATCGGCTCGAGGAGCTTGCACCGCGCCTTCGCCAGGCCTTCGCGGAACGCCGCACGAGCGGCGATTTCGAACGCGAGAACACTCAAATCGACGTCGTGATAGTTGCCGTCGACCAGGGTCGCCTTGAAATCGATCACCGGGAAGCCGGCGAGAACGCCGGTCTCGCGCGAGGCCGCCAGGCCTTTTTCGACGCCGGGAATGAGTTCCTTCGGCACCGAACCGCCGACAACCTTGCTCTCGAAGCTATAGCCCGAGCCCGGCACACCCGGCTCGAACACCACCTTGATGCGGGCGAACTGGCCCGAACCACCCGACTGCTTCTTGTGCGTGTAGTCGATCTCGGCCTTGCGCCCGAGCGTCTCGCGATAGGCGACCTGCGGGGCGCCAGCGATGACCGCAATGCCGAATTGGCTTCTGAGGCGATCGACGATGAGCTCGAGATGCTGCTCGCTTTGACCTTTGATGACCGTTTGATTGGTCTCGCGATCGACCTGAAAGGCGAAGCTTTCGTCGTCCTCGGCCACTAGCCGGTTCAGCGAGACCTCGAACTCCTCGAAGCTCCTCCTCGAGACAGGTTCAATCGCAATTTCGATCAGAAGCGGTGGCATGGCATCGCTCTACCGCCGCGAGACCGCCAGCCAGACGCCACCGCCGATCAGAAAGCCGCCGCTGACGCGCGATAGCAGGCGTACGCGCCTGGCCGACAACGCACGGCCGGCGCGGCCGGAGGCAAACGCGTAGGCGCTGTCGGAAATCGCCGAGATCACCATGGCGGTGATGCCCATGACGGCGATCTGCACGACGTAGTCGCGGCTGGGGTCGATGAACTGCGGGAAGAAGGCGCCGAAGAACAACAACGTCTTGGGATTGCTGAGGGCGACCAGGCATCCTTGCGCCACGAAGCCGCCGCGCGGCACCTGCGGCGGGGCACCGTCGACCGTCTCGCCGCTCGCCCGGATCATCTTCCAGCCGAGCCAGATCAGGTAGGCCGCGCCTGCCAGCCGCAGCCAGTCGAACCAGTGGCCCATCGCCTCGATCAGCGACGCCAGCCCGATGCCGGCAGCCGTGATGATGATGGCCTCGCCCACCTGGGTGCCCAGCATGTTGAGGATTCCGGCGCGCGTGCCGTGACGCAGGCTGTTGGCCACGATCAGGGTCACGGTGGGGCCCGGCACGATGACGATGATCAGGCAGGCCACGAGATAGGCGGCATAAAGTTCAGTCGACATGCACCGATTGTCATTGCTTCGGCTGATCTAGGCAACGCCGCGCCGCACCTTTTGCGACGGCAGTCAGCCTGATAGCGTTCGGTGTCATCCCACGCAGTTGGGAGGCAACGGAGGAAACCATGACCATCAGCCGTCGTCATATCGCTGCCGCTGCCTTGTTCGCGTCCGGTGCAAGCGTCCTTGCGCGTACCCCGGCCCTTGCCGAGTCGGCCGACGCCACCGCCGTCGCCGATGCTGTCGCCAACCTCACCAAGGCCATGCTTGCGGCCGACCAGGCCAAGCTCGAGTCGCTGGTCGCCGATCAGCTGAGCTACGGCCATTCCAGCGGCACGATCCAGGACAAGACGGCCTTCGTCACGCCGATCGCCACCAAGAAGTCGATCTACAAGCGGATCGATCTCAGCCAGCAGACCGTCGCGGTGGTCGGCAACAACGCGATCGTGCGCCATGCCTGGGAGGGCGAGAGCGGCACCGGCGACGGCAAGTGGAATCTCTCGAAGATCGGCATCCTGCAGGTCTGGGTGAAGCAGGGTGCCGACTGGAAGCTGCTGGCGCGCCAGGCCTTCAAGGTCTGACGCTCAGAAGCCTGCGGCCCTACCCTTGAAAGCGGCCGCCTTCTCGAGCGCCGCCGCGGCGCGGAGCATCGTTACCTCGTCGAAGGCGCGGCCCAGGATCTGCAGGCCGAGCGGCAGGCCGTCCCTGTCGAGGCCGGCCGGCACCGAGATGCCGGGCAGGCCCGCCATCGAGGCCGGGATGGTGAACATGTCGTTGAGGTACATCGTCACCGGATCGTCCATCTTCTCACCGGCGGCGAAGGCCGCGGTGGGCGCGGTCGGCGTCAGCAGCACGTCGCACTTCTCGAAGGCCTCCTTGAAGTTGCGCGCGATCAGGGCGCGGATCTGCTGCGCCTTCTTGTAATAGGCGTCGTAGTAGCCGGCCGACAGCACGTAGGTGCCGATCATGATGCGCCGGCGCACTTCCTTGCCGAAGCCCGCGCCGCGCGTGTTCTGGTACATCTCGATCAGATCCTTGCCCGGCACGCGCAGCCCGTAGCGCACGCCGTCGTAGCGGGCGAGGTTCGACGAGCACTCCGCCGGCGCCACGATGTAGTAGGCCGGCAGCGCGTACTTGGTGTGCGGCAGCGAGACTTCGACCGGCGTCGCACCGGCCGCCTTCATCATCTCCACGCCCTTGTCCCACAGCGCCACGACCTCGGGCGAGGTGCCGTCGGCGCGATACTCCTTGGGAATGCCGACCCTGAGGCCCTTGATGTCGGCATTGCGCGCGGCCGCGGCGAAGTCCGGCACGGGCAATGGCGCCGAGGTCGAAATCCTTCGGGTCATGCCCCGACATCGCCTGCAGCAGCAGCGCGCTGTCCTCGACGGTGCGCGCGAACGGGCCGGGCTGGTCGAGCGAGCTTGCGAAGGCCACGACGCCCCAGCGCGAGCAGCGGCCGTAGGTCGGCTTCAAGCCGACGATGCCGCAGAACGAGGCGGGCTGGCGGATCGAGCCGCCAGTGTCGGTGCCGGTGCTGCCCGGCACCATGTAGGCCGCGACCGCCGCAGCCGAGCCGCCGGACGAGCCGCCCGGCACCAGCTTGCGGTTGTCGCCCTTGCGCTTCCACGGGTTCTCGACGCCGCCGAAATGGCTGGTCATGTTCGAGGAGCCCATGGCGAACTCGTCGAGGTTGGTCTTGCCGACCATCACCGCGCCCGACTTCCAGAGGTTCGTCGTGACGGTGCTCTCGTACGGCGGCACAAAACCCTCGAGGATGTGGCTGCCGGCCGTGGTCGGCACGCCTTCGGTGCAAAACAGATCTTTTATGGCAAGCGGCACGCCTTCCAGCAGGCCGGCTTCGCCCTTGGCGCGGCGCGCGTCGGAAGCCTTCGCCATCGCGCGCGCACGATCCGGCGTCTCGGTGATGAAGGCGTTGAGCGCGCGATGCTCGTCGAGCTTCTTCAGATGCGCATCGGCCACTTCGGCGGCGCTGGCCTGCTTCTTGGCCATCGCCGCCGACAGTTCGGTGAGCGTGAGATCGGTGAGAGCGGCCATGCCCTACTCCACCACCTTCGGCACGGTGAAGAAGCCGCCGGCGTTCTTGTCGGTCGGCTCGATATAGACGGCGCCGCCCGGCGCGTTGGTCAGGATCTTCTCGGCGATGTGGCCGTCGGTGACCTTGTCCTTGCGCAGCGGCAACGTGACATCGGAGACGCTCGACAGCGGCTCGACGTTCTTGGTGTCGACCTCGTTCAGTTGCTCGATCCAGGCAAGAATCCCCGACAGCTCGCCGGCCAGCGGTCCGAGCTCCTCTTCCGGCACCTTCAGACGGGCGAGCCGCGCAATGCGCGCCACCGTGTCCTTGTCGAGCGACATCAAAACACTCCGAAATGGGCAAAATTCGCGCGGTTGGTAGCCCGTTTGGCCCGCGCGAGCAACCTACTGGCCGGCCGCGTCCGGCAAGTCGGCGGCGCGGCTCGCCGCCACCGCCTCGATCGCGGCGCGCACCTCCGGCCGCCGGTCGAGGAGCTCGTTGAAGTCCTTGCGATACAGCACCATCAGATGGCTGTAGCCCGTCGAGATCACGTCGGCGTTGCGCGGGCGGCGCTCGAGCAGGCCGCCCTCGCCGAAGAAGTCGCCGTCCTTCAGCGTCACCGGCCCACCGCGCAGGATCACCTGCACCTCGCCGGCGGCGATGAAGTACATGGCGTCGGGCGGGCCGCCCTGGGCAATGATCTTCTCGCTGGGCAGCGCCACCACCGGCCGCAGCCGCTTGCCGAGCTCGGCCAGGGCGGCTTGGTCGAGGCTGGCGAACAGCGGCACGCGGCCGATCATGCCGGCGAGCTCGAGGCCGAGATGCAACGGCGGCCGGTCGGCGATGGCCGAGCGCCGCTCGTTGAGGGCGCGGCGCAAGTCGGCATAGACCTCGCGGCCGATCACCGCCTCGCGCAGGCGCCGCGTGTACTCCGCCGATTCGAAGCGGATCGCCGCGCGCTCGAGCTGCCTGTCGCGGATCGATTCGGCATAGCCCGGATACTGCAAGCTGAGCGCCTTCAGCCCGTGATCGACCAGTTCCTGGCGATCGCGGATGATCTCGCCCAACCGAACCTCGGCGTCGGCACCCAACAGGTCGGCGATCGAGCTCAGATTGAAGGTAGCGAGCTCGGCCAGCATGTCCTGCGATACCATCAGGATCTCAAAGCGGTCGGCCAGCCGTTCGGTCAGCACGCGCTCGTAGCCGAAGCGGCGCTGCAGCCACAGTCCAATATGGAACGCACGGTCGGGCACCGTGAAGTCGCGCAGCGTCTGCTGGTAGCCTTCGGCGCCGCGGGCGCGCACGGCGTCGATCAGCCGATCGGCACGCGCCGTGAAGATCGCCACCATGCGACGCGACAGGGTCTGCTGCTCGAACTGCTCGAGATAGAGTTGCCGCTCCTGGGTGCACAGGGTCAGCAGGCCGACCGTGAGGCGCTCATCCAGATCGAGCGCGAGGTCGGGCGGCGGGGCCTCGATGGCCTCGTCGCCGGCGGAGACGGGATCGACGGGAATGCCCTCGACCCGCACATTATGGGCGCGAATGACCTCCTGCAGGTGATGGGCGACATTGACCCGCGACAGCGCCAGCACGCGGTCGCGCAGCGCAAGCTCCAGGCGGCTCAGCCGGTCGAGCCCCAGCACCTGCATCACCAGGCCGAGGGTGGTGGCGTTGATGAACAAGGTGACGAACACGAAGAGCGTCGCCAGCACGGCGGCGAATTCGCGGATATTCGCCGGCAGCCGCCCGTCGCCTGCCGCGACCATGGCGAGCACGATGGTGACCGCGCCGCGCAGGCCGCCCCACACCAGGATCGCCTTGTAACGCGTGTCGACCCGCTGCACGAGGCGGCTCATCTCCAGCAAAGGCAGCATGCCGAACACGACCAGCACGCGTGCCACGAACGCCCCGATCGAGGCCGCGAGCAACGCCCAGACATAAAGCCAGCTGATCTGCAGCAGCACGCCGGCCGCCAGCATCGAGGCCAGCACGAAGATCAGGCAGTTGCTCCAGAACTCGAGCTGATGCCAGAGCTGGCGCAGCGTCGCCCATTGGCGGGGATGCAGGTGCGTGGGCCCGTAGGCCGCCACAGTGAGCGCCGCCATGACCACGGACACGACACCGGATATGTCGAGATAGTGGTCGGCGATGACGTAGCTGGCGTAGGCGAGGCTCACTGTCACCGAAGCGACCGCCGAATCCGAATCGCCCAGCCGCGGCAGGACCAGCATCGTCAGCCGCGCCAGGACGAAGCCGAAGGCGATGCCCCCCAGGAACTCGCGCACGAAGGCGACCGCCGGGCTCGCCATCTCGGCCGGCACCTGGTTCGCCGTGGCCGGATCAGCTTGGTAGACCAACAGGCCCATGAAGAAGCCGAAAGCGGCGATGGCGACGGCGTCGTTAAACAGCGACTCGCCCTCGGCGAGGATCGACAGGCGCTTGGGCGCACCGACGTCGCGGAAGATGCCGATCACCGCCGCCGGATCGGTGGTCGACACGATGGCCCCCAGCAACAGGCAGACCGTGAGGTCGATGCCGGTCGCAAGATGCACGGCACTCGCGACGCCCGCGATGCAGACCAGCACGGCCACTATCGCCATGAGCAGGACCGCGAAGACCTCGTCGAACAGGCGGCGCACGTCGATGGTGAGGCCGGCGGTGAAGAGCAGCGGCGGCAGGAAGAGCGGCAAGAACACATCGGTGCCGAGCTCGAGTCGGTCGAGGCCGGCGAAGATATCGCCCACCAGCCCATAGACGTGTCCGCTGCGGGCGATCCAGCTGCCGAGGAAACCCAGAGCCAGGCCGGCCACGGCCAGAAGAACGGTGTGCGGCAGGCGCAGCCGCTCGGCGAGCGGCACCAACAGGCTGACGATGGTCAGCACCATGGCGATGGCCAGCAGCGCGTGGACGATGTCGGTCACCGGCGAAAACTTACCCTGATCGTCATTGCTGTCATCTCATATAGAATGCAAAACGGTGAATAGCGATTTCAATCAACAGCTTATATGAATGCCCGATGGCCGTTGTCGACTTCCCCGAGCTGAAGGCGCTGTTGATCCGCGACGGGCGCCTGATGGCACTCGATGTGGGGACCAAGACGATCGGCGTCGCTACTTCCGACGTGCGGCGCACGCTGGCAACGCCACTAACGACCCTGAAGCGCGGCAAGCTCGCGAGCGATCTCGCGGTCCTCGCCGAGCTGGCCGCCAAGCACGACGTCAAGGGGCTGGCGGTCGGCTTGCCGCTCAACATGGACGGCAGCGAGGGGCCGCGCTGCCAATCGGTGCGGCAGTTCGTGGCCAACATCGAAAGGCATGGCCCGCCCGCGCTGGCGGCGCTGCCGATCGTGCTGCAGGACGAGCGGCTCAGCACGGCGGCAGTGACCCGCGGCATGATCGACGACTATGACATGAGCCGCGCACGTCGTGCCGAGCGCGTCGATGCCGCTGCAGCTGCGTGGATCCTGGAAAGCGCGTTAGGTCGTCTCAACTGACCTATTGCTGAAGCACGATCTCGTGCGTCAGTCGCTCGCTCTCGGCGCCCGACCGTACGTCGAAGCCGACTTCCCAGCGGCCGGCTGTCGGCAGCAGCAGGCCCTCGGCTCGGTAGCGGCCATCCTTGCCCGGCACGATCTTGAGATGCTGGTTGGGCCCGCGGGCTTCTTCGGACATTTGCGCGTCAACGCCGACCAGTTCCGCCGCATCGCCGCCCTTCGTGCAGACATTGAGGACCAGCGCGAACGGCTCGCCGATCTCGATGCGCGACGGATCGGGGCGGAACGCGATCATGTAGTGCTGGGAGAACACCACCCAGCCGGCGCCGTGGCCGAGATCGAGCGGGCAGTCGGCCCAAGCCGGCGCCGCGATCAGGGCGAGGCCGAGGGACAGGATGGAGGCGAGGAAGCGCATGGGGACACTCATCGACGCCGCCGGCTGGCCTTGGTCGCGGCGGTCGGCGCCCAGCCGTAGTTGAAGCTAATCGAGATACGCTCGCCGGCATAGCGCGCCGGCGGCACTTCGTGCCGCAGCCAGCTCTCGAACAGCACGACGTCTCCCGAGCGGGCTGGGATGCTGACATGAGCCTGGCGTGGCGGCGCAGCCATCATGCGCGACAGGCGTGGATCCTCGACTTTCAACGCGCCCGCCCCTCGAGGGACTTCGACGTAGTAGGTGCCGCTGATGAACGATGTGGGATGCAGGTGCAGCGAATGAACGACACCAGCCGGCATCACGTTGACCCAGCAATCGGTCATGGCAAGCGAACGACCGGCGAGGTCGTAGTGCAGGGTGCGCGCGAAGGCTCTGACATGGGGATCGAGCCGCTGGCGGAGGCCCGCGAACACCGACGAGACAAGATGTAGGCGATCGAGCGAGCCATAGGAAGTGTAGCCGCCGAGATAATGCCGCGACGACCAGCGCTGGCCGGCGGCATCGGAGGCGGCGAGCGCGCGGCATTCGTCGGCCAGCGCCAGGCCGAAGCGCAGGCTGGTCCGCTTCGCGAGAGCGGCGCGATATATGAGTGTCGGAAACAAGGCACGGATCGCCATAGCGTGATTATCAGTGATGACGGGACCTCGTGCTATGGTTTCGCATGCTCACGAGCCAGCAGATCGAGACCTACCGGCGCGACGGCTACCTGGTGATCCCGCGCCTGATCGAGGGCGAGCAGCTTACCGAGCTGCGCGCCCTCACCGACCGCGTCGTCGCGGAAGCACGCGGCGTCAGCGCCAACGACGACCTCTACGATCTCGAGCCCAGCCATTCGGCCGCGCTGCCGCGCGTGCGGCGGCTGAAGCCCGCCATCTTCAAGCGCTACGAGTTCTTCCGCGCCCTCACCCGCGACCCCAAGATCACGTCCATCCTGACCGGCCTTCTGGGCCCGAACATCCGTCTCTATGGCGGCAAGCTCAACATGAAGTCGGCGGGCTACGGCTCGCCGGTCGAATGGCACCAGGACTGGGCGTTCTATCCCCATACCAACGACGACGTGCTGGCGACTGGCATCTATCTCGACGACTGTGACACGGACAACGGCCCGCTGCTTGTCATTCCGGGTTCGCACCGCGGCCCGACCTACGATCACCACGCCGACGGCCGCTTCTGCGGCGCCATGACTCCGGCCAACTGCGACATCGACCTCGGCAAGGCCGTGCCGCTCATGGGTCCGGCCGGTTCGATGACCATCCATCACGCACGGCTGGTGCATGGCTCGGCGCTCAACACGTCCAACCGCCAGCGCCGCCTGCTGCTGCATGAATATACCGCCGCCGACGCCTGGCCTCTGATGGGCGTCGCCAATTTCGACGACTTCAACGATCGCATGGTGCTGGGCGAGCCCAGCGTCGAGCCGCGCATCGTAGCGGCACCGGTGCGCATGCCGCTGCCCGCCGCCAACCATCAAGGCTCGATCTACGAGAACCAGCGCGCCGTGGGTCAGCGCTTCTTCGAGACTTTCGCGGAGACTGCCGATGTCCGCTAAACTCGCCCCTCGACTAGCTCGCCGCGCGCTGCTGTTCGGCGCAGGCTCGGCCTGCCTCTTGCCGTGGTCGGCGGTTGGCGCGGCCGACAAGCTCAATATCAGCGGCGCGCACGGCACCATCGACTTCGCGATCGGCGATTCGCGCGTCTTCCGCACCACCGGCTCGTTCAAGGACTGGCAGGGCTTCCTGCGGGTCGACGACCAGGACGTGCCCAAGAGTGCTGTCCAAGTGACCGTGCACACCAAGAGCGTCCAGATGCTCGACACCCAGCAGACCGCGATGATGAAGGATGCCGACTTCTTCGACGTCGAGAAATTCCCCGAGATGACCTTCAAATCGACCACCGTCGAGCGGACCGGCGAGACGACGCTCAAGGTCACGGGCGACGTCACCTTGCGCGGTATCACGCGGCCGATGGTGCTCGCCGTCTCGGTCACCGATCGCAAGCCCGACGCGACGGCAGGCGCACGCTATGCCCGCTTCCGCGCCGAGGGCAGCATCAAGCGCTCGGAATTCGGCATGACCAAGTTCGTCGAGGTCGTGGGCGACACCGTCGACATCACCATTCGCGCCGAAGCCTGGCGCTGAGGCCCGTTATGGCGGGCGCTGGCTACCATCCCCTCGCCAAGGCCCTGCACTGGATCACCGCGTTGCTGGTGCTCGGCCTGATCGGCCTCGGCCTGTGGATGGTCGACCTGCCGATCAGCCTCACCAAGCTCCTGGCCTATGGTTGGCACAAATGGATCGGCCTGGTGGTTCTTGTTCTCACCATACTGCGGCTGCTATGGCGCTGGCATGCGCCGCCGCCGCCTTTGCCCGATGCCGTTACGGAGTGGCATCATCGGTTGGCGCCGCTCAGCCACGGTCTCCTGCTCGTGCTGCTGCTCGCCATGCCAGTGAGCGGCTGGCTGATGAGTTCGGCCGGCGGCGTCACCGTCTACTGGTTCGGGGTTCTGCAACTGCCGGACCTCGTGCCGCGCGATCCGCTCACCTTCGAGATGCTGCGCACCCTTCATCATATGCTGGCATGGACGCTGATCGCCGTCCTCGCCGTGCACGTGTTGGCAGTGGTGCATCACGACATCCTGCGACGCGACGGCGTCTTCCGCCGCATGTGGCCGTTTGTGAGCTGATGCTCGGCCGCCGCCTGCTGCTTTCATCCTTGCCGGTCGCTTTCGCCGCGCGGGCGCGGGCGCAGTCGGGCCTGTGGCCGGAATGGCTGGGCGACTATTCCGGCGCCATGCGCTTCTACGGCTCGATCCCGCTCGAGGACATCTATCCCCCGCCGGCGCATCCTCATGTCGACCTGGACGATCGCACGCCCTTTGCCGTCTATCTCTCGATCAGATCCGACGAAGGCGATTCCGAGGTATGGCTGCGCATCGATGGCGGGCCGATGCAGACCACGGAACAGGGCGAAACGCTGCGCTTCGGCCTGATGAACAATGGCGTGGCCTTGCTGGCCTCCGCCCAGGGTCATCCGGTGCCGCGCTCGGCGTCGCTCACGGTGCAGCCCAATTCGCTCGGCACCGAGGCGCTGTTCAACCACGCCGACGGCAGCTTCTGGCGCCGCCACTTCACAATCCACTTCACGCCGACCGGCGGCGACGTCATCGTCTGGGTGTTCGACGCCGCCGGGACCCGCGCCCGGACCTGGCGCGGCTCAGTCCTGCGCGCGCGGGGTCAAGGCCGCGGGCCGACGTAGTTCGACTGCGGGCGGATGATGCGGCCGCCCTTCACCTGCTCGAAAACGTGGGCGCACCAGCCGGCGGTGCGGGCCACCGCGAACAGTGCCGTAAAAGCCTCGCGCGGGATCTCGAGCGCCTCCAGCAGCAGCGCGGTGTAGTACTCGACATTGATGTCGAGCCGGCGGCCGGGCTTGTGCTTGCGGAGTGCTGCGATCGCGCCCTTCTCGACCTCGGTGGCGTAGGCCAGCCGGCCCGCGGTCGCCGGCAGCCTGGCGACGGCCGCCTTCAGCACGTCGGCGCGCGGGTCGCGCACCTTGTAGATGCGGTGGCCGAAGCCCATCAGGGTCGTGCCCTTGTCGAAGGCATCGTCGAACCACGCCTCGGCGCGCGAGGCCTCGCCGATCTCGTCGAGCATGTCGAGCACCGGGCCCGGCGCACCGCCATGCAGCGGTCCCTTCAACGCACAGAGGCCGGCCAGCACCGCCGAGATCAGGCCCGCATGGGTCGACGCCACGACGCGAGCGGTGAAGGTCGAGGCGTTGAAGCCGTGGTCGGCGACGGTCGCGAGGTAGGTGTCGAGCCCTTTCTCGAAGACGACGCCGGCGCGCTGGCCGCGGATCATGCGCAACAGATCCTGCGCCGTGCTGAGCGTGGGATCGGGCGCGATCGGCGCCATGCCCTTCGCCGCGCTAAGCAACGCCGCCAGGAACACCGGCATGGCGCCGCAGACGAGATAATGATGCGGCGTAGGCTCGCTGTCAGGCAGCATGCCGAGGCCGACGCGCAGCGCCTCGACCGGCGTCAGCCCGCGCGTGGCGGTGATCAGCTTGGGCACATCGGCGAAGGCGCGGACGCGTGCTGCGCCAAGGCCCTTGGCCACGGCGTCGGCATCGCCGCCGCCGGCCGAATAGCCTTCCCAGAGCAGCGCCGCCACGGCTTCGTAGCCTCTAGTCGCGACCAGTTCCTCCAGCGCATGGCCGCGCACGACCAGCCGGCCGGCCTCGCCGTCGACCTCGCTCATCACCGTATCGGCCACGATCACGCCATCGAGGCCGCTGTCCACCCGTGTCTGCAGCATCGCAATCCCCTTCGCTGTTCGCGAAGAGATTTCGGCCTCATCATATATATTGTCAATATTGATTGAATTGATCAATAATAGATTATGAACAGCGAATGGATCAGCTCGGCCGAGGCGGCGCGCCGGCTGGGCGTGTCTGCCGCCACGCTCTACGCCTACGTCAGCCGCGGCCTTCTGCGCTCCGAAGGCACCACGGGCCGCCGAGAGCGGCGCTATCGTGCCGACGATGTCTCCCGCCTGAAACGTCGCCGCGCCGTTGGACGAAAGGCCGAATCGATCGCGGCCAGCGCGCTCGATTTCGGAACGCCGGTCCTCGAATCGTCCCTGACCCTGATCGAGAATGGCCGCCTGTACTATCGCGGGCACGATGCCACGCGGCTGGCGCGCAGCGTGTCGCTCGAGCAGGTCGCCGAACTGCTCTGGGATTGCGACGACCGGCCGTTTGACGCCAAGAACCTGCCGCCGATGTCGGCCGCCTTGCGTGCCGCGTGGGCCGCAACTCCCACCCTGTCGACGGTCGATCGGTGCCTCGTCCTGCTGCCCGCGGCGGCGCGCTGGGACCATCCGAGCTGGGTCGAGGATCGCAGCGCCATGCTCGAGACCGGCGCGCGCATTCTACGCCTGCTTGCCGCCGGCGTGACGGCCGAGCCGGTCTCAGCCCTGCCCGTGCATAAGCAGCTCGCCGCAGCCTGGCATGTCCCGGCTCAGCACGCACCGCTGATCCGCGCCGCATTGGTCCTGTCGGCCGATCACGAATTCAATACCTCGGCCTTCGCCGCCCGCGTCGTCGCCTCGACCGGCTCCAATCTCTATGGCTCGACCGTGGCGGGGCTCGCCGCCATCAACGGTCCGCGGCACGGCGGCGTGACCCGACAGGTGGCACGCTTATTCGACGCGTTTGGCAAGGCTGCCGAGCTCGGAGGCGAACGCCGCGACCTGCCGGGCTTCGGTCATCCGCTCTATCCCGATGGCGACGTGCGGGCCGCCACGCTGTTCGCGATGATACGCGAGGCACTGCCGCGCTCGCCCGAGCTGGCGCTCGCAGAGCGGCTGGCTGTGGTGGTCGAAGCCAATGGCGGGCCCAAGCCCAACATCGATTTCGCAACGGTCGTGCTGGAGCGTGCCCTCGGCCTGCCCGAGGAATCCGCGCTCGCCCTGTTCCTGCTCGGCCGTACCGTCGGCTGGATCGCCCATGCCCTGGAACAGGCCGCGCATGGGGCACTGATCCGGCCCCGCGCCCGCTACACCGGACCACGGCCGGCCGGCTGAGCTTATCCACCTAAACGCCGCCTTGCGGCCGGTGTGCCTGCGTGCTTAACGTCGCGCTTTAGTGACAAAGAAACGCGCGGGCGTGCCGAGGTTGCCCCACCTGCTCGGCATCGAAGGGCTGTCGCCTGAAACGATTTCGGGCCTGCTCGACCTTTCCGAAAGCTACATCGACCAGAATCGCTCGATCGACAAACGGCGCGACCTGCTGTCCGGCCGCACCGTCATCAACCTGTTCTTCGAGAATTCCACGCGCACGCGCACCAGCTTCGAGGTTGCCGCCAAGCGGCTGGGCGCCGACGTGATCAACATGGACGTCGCCACCTCCTCGGTGCGCAAGGGCGAAACGCTTCTCGACACCGCCATGACGCTGAACGCCATGCGCCCCGATGCCATCGTCGTACGCCACGCCGAGTCGGGCGCGGTGAATCTCCTGTCACAGAAGGTCAACTGCACGGTCATCAATGCCGGCGACGGCCAGCACGAGCACCCCACCCAGGCGCTGCTCGATGCGCTGACCATCCGCCGGCGCCGCAGCCGCCTGCAGGGGCTGTTGGTGGCGATCTGCGGCGACATCATGCACAGCCGCGTGGCGCGCTCGAACATCCATCTGCTGCAGATCATGGGCGCCCGCGTGCGCGTGGTCGGGCCGCCGACCCTGATGCCGACCGACATCGACAAGATGGAAGTCGAGGTTCACTACAGCATGCGCACCGGCCTGAAGGACGTCGACATCGTGATGATGCTGCGTCTGCAAACCGAGCGCATGCAGGGTTCGTTCGTGCCGTCGATCAGCGAGTACTTCCGCTTTTTCGGGCTGGACCACGAGAAGCTGAAATTCGCCAAGCCCGACGCGCTGATCATGCACCCTGGCCCGATGAACCGCGGCGTCGAGATCAACTCGGAAGTGGCCGACGATCTCGATCGCTCGGTCATCCACGAGCAGGTCGAGATGGGCGTCGCCGTACGCATGGCCTGCCTCGAGGCGCTGATCGGCGGGCGGCGAAACGCCATCGGAGCGGCGGCTTGAGCGGCGACATCCTGCGCGGGGCGCCGCCGCACGCGGGATCGACCGCCTATATCAATGCCCGCATCGTCGATCCTACGAACGACAGCGAGTACAACGGCGCCGTCCTGATCAGCGACGGCAAGATCGCCGACTTCGGGCCCAATCTCTTCTCCTCGGGCGCGCCGTACGGCATCCAGTCCGTCGACTGCCGCGGCCTCTATCTCGCGCCTGGTCTGGTCGATGCCCGCGTCCATACCGGCGAGCCGGGCGAGGAACACAAGGAAACCCTGGAGAGCGCCGGCGTCGCGGCTGCGGTGGGCGGCATCACCTCGATGGTGTTGCTGCCCGACAACGATCCGCCATTCGACGATGCCTCACTGATCGAGTTCGTGGCCCGCCGCGCGCGTCAGATCAAGCTCACCAACATGTATGCCTACGGCGCGCTGACTGCGGGACTGGAAGGCAAGGAACTGTCCGAGATTGGCCTGATGGCCGAAGCTGGCGCCGTGGCCTTTACCGACGCAGATCATGCCGTGGGCAATGCGCAGGTGCTGCGACGGGCGCTCTACTACGCCAAGGCCTTCGACGCCCTGATCGTGCACCTGCCACAGGAGCCCAGCCTGTCGGGCGGCCATATGACCAGCGGTGAGATGGCCACGCAACTCGGCCTGTCGGGCAATCCTCCACTCGCCGAGGTGATGATGGTGGAACGCGACATCCGCCTGGTCGAGATGACCGGCGGGCGCCTCCACCTCGCCAAGATCTCGACCGGCGAGTCGGTCAAAGTGATCGCCGCCGCCAAGGCGCGCGGGCTAAAAATCACTTGCGACACCGCTCCGCCCTATTTCGCGCTGAATGATCTCGCAGTCGGCGACTACCGCACCTTCGGCAAGCTGGTGCCGCCGCTGCGCGCCGAGAAGGACCGCATGGCGATCGTCGAAGGCCTGAAGAGCGGCGTGATCGACGCGATCGTGTCGGACCATCGCCCGCAGGACCAGGACAGCAAGCGCGTGCCCTTCGCCCAGGCCGAACCCGGCGGCATCGGGTTGGAGACCTTGCTGCCGGTATCGCTCGAGCTGATGCACAACAAGCACCTCACCCTGCCGCGCCTGTTCCAGCGCCTGTCGAGCATGCCGGCCAGCCTGTTCGGCCTGCCCGGCGGCAAGCTCGCCAAGGGGGCGCCGGCCGACCTGGTGCTGTTCGATTCGGACTTGGCCTGGAGGATCGACAGGGTCGATTTCTGGAGCAAGACCAAGAACTCGCCGTTCGACGAGCGCCCGGTGCAGGGCCGCGTCATGGCCACCATCGTCGGCGGCCGCACCATTTACCGTCACGACAGCTTCACACCGGCCGCAGCGGCCGCCTAGCTGCTCGTCACAGCGGCCCAACAGGCGCCTCGAAACGGCCATTTGGTCTGCTATCGTGGGCTGCCAAATAAAACAGGACCACAGACGATGATCCGACCGCTTGTTTTCGGCGCCGTCCTGACGGCGATCGCCGCTTTGGGAACCACAGGCCACGCCCAGCAGCGCGCGCCATCATCGCGCGACGACCTGCTCGATGCGCTGACCCGGCATATCCAGATCTGTGCCGAGATGAGCGACAGCCAGGCGCGCCTGAGCTGTTACGACCGCCTGCAGACGCAGGTTGGCGGCGTACAGGCTGGTTCTGCGACACCCACGCCGCTGCGCCCCGGCGCGCCGCCCGCATCGGCCAACGCGCAGGCCATCCCGCCTGGCGGCCCTTCGATGACCGGACAGCCTTTGACGCCGCCGCCGCTCAATGTGCCCGGCGGTGGCCCCGCGACGCTCGGCGGCGGACAAGTTCAGTCGGGTGGACTGCCGCCCGCGCCGCCGACAGCCGATCCCGATGCCGCCTATGATCCGCGCAGAGCGACGTCGGCCTACCGGCCGCCCGAAGGCGCGATGCCCCGGCCGCAGCCCGTCGTGCGCCGCACCGGCCCACGGCCGCTGCCCAACTTCAGCCAGCCCATGCCCCTGTTCAGCCTGCAGGCGAGCGACCTGACTTACAATGCGGCGCGCTATTGGCAGGTGACCATCACTCTCACCTCGAACACGCCGCGTACGCTCGACACCCAGGTCCAGTGCTCCTTCCTCAATGCCGGGCGATCGGTCGGCGAGGCCTATTTCGGGCCGACCGCGGTGGCGCCGGGCGAACAGATCGTCACAGACCTGATCGGCCCGCCGACCACGGCATACGTCGATTCGACGACCTGCCGGATCGTCGGACAGTAGGGGCGCTCGCCGGATGGAACCCGCCCACGTGCTGGCGCCACTCGCGGTCGGCTACCTGCTCGGTTCGATCCCGTTCGGCCTGCTGCTGACGCGCGCGGCGGGACTTGGCGACATCCGCGCGATCGGCTCGGGCAATATCGGCGCCACCAACGTGCTGCGCACCGGCCGCAAGGGACTGGCTGCCGCGACCTTGATCCTCGATGCCTTGAAAGGGCTCGCCGCAGTGCTGATCTGCGCCAGCTTCGGGCCGATCGCAGCCATTGCCGCGGCCATCGGAGCCGTGCTCGGCCACATGTTCCCGGTGTGGCTCGGCTTCAAGGGCGGCAAGGGCGTGGCGACCACGCTCGGCGTGATGTGGGGGCTGAGCTGGCCGGTCGGCGCGATCACCTGCGCGGCGTGGCTCGCGATCGCCGCCGTCTTCCGTTACTCCTCGCTCGCCGCGCTGCTCAGCATCGTGATCGGCGCCGGGGCGGCCTGGCTCATGCTCGATTGGCGGGTGGCGCTGGCCATCACCGTGCTGGTGCCACTGGTCTGGGTGCGCCACCACGAGAACATCGCCCGCCTGCTCAACGGTACTGAGTCGAAAATCGGCCGAAGCACGATGGGACAGCAGATGGGCCACAACGGCGGCCCGAGGATGGGGGCTTAGAAGGCCTAGTTCTTCTTCGCGGCCTTGCCCTCGTAGCGCCTGGTCCATTCGGCAAGGATGCGCGCGCGATTCTCCGACGCCCAGGCGAAATCGTTCTTGATCATCGACTCCGCGACACCCGTCGGATAGTCGGGGATATTACTGGCGACGCCCGGCATGGCGACCTGGCTCACGAAGGTGGCATAGAGCTCGTTGGCGCGGCGCGAGGCCGCGAAGTCCATCAACCGCCTGGCCGCCTCGAGGTTCCTGGTGCCGCGCAGGATCGCCGCCGTATCCATCTCCCAGCCGCCGCCTTCCGTCATGATCAGCCCTTCGATGGGCGCCCCCTTGTGGCGGGCATCTGCAGCAGAGATTTCCGCCGCGATACCCAGCGGGAATTCGCCGGCTGCGGCCTGCTTGCACGGCGCCGAGCCCGAATGACTGTAGAAAGCGATGTTGTCGTGCAGCCGATCCATGAACTCCCAAGCCCTCGCCTCGCCGAACGTCTGGATCCATGCCGAGACATGGAAGTAGCCGGTTCCGGACGAGGCCGGATGCGGCATGGTGATCTTTCCCTTGAAACGCGGCTCGACCAGTTCGAACCATGACACCGGCTTTGGCAGTGCCAGCTTCTGGGCCTCGACCGTGTTGAAACATACCGCCGCCACCCAGGCCTCCATGCCGACATAGGACGGTGGATCGGCTGGATCACGAAAGCTCGGCTTCAGCGCCGCCAGATTTCTGGGCGCGTAGGGCTCGAGCAGGCCACGGGTCTTGAGCTGCATGGTCGAGGTGACGGCTAGTCCCCAGATCGCATCGGCACGCTGATTGCCCTGCTCGGCCATGATCTTGGCGGTGAGGACGCCGGTCGAATCGCGAATCCAGGCGATCTCGATATCCTTGTTCTCCGCCTCGAAGGCTTTCTTGAAGTCGCCGATGTTCTCGACCTCGAGAGTCGAGTAGACCTGCAGCCGCGTGCGCTGCTGCGCCGCGCCGGGAAGCGCAACCAGCAGCAACGCGACGGCGACGATCCATCTGTTCATAGGCGCGTCATACCATATATACGGCGCTGTCATTGCTCGCCGCTGATACGGCGGTTAGGGTCGCGGCCCTTTGATGTCGACTGCCACCGCTCCCCGCGCGCTGCCTTGGGCCCTGATCGGCGCCGCCTGTCTCGGTTCCTTCGCCGCCACCTCGAGCGGGACCACTCGCGCGCCGTTTCTGATTTCGATGGCGCACGACCTCGATGTCAGCATGCCGCTGGTCGCCAACCTGGTGTCGATGACGGCCACTTCGTGGGGGGTGGCCTCCGCGGTCGGCGGCGTGGCGTCGGACCGGCTCGGCCGCCGCGTACTGCTCATCGCCGGCCTGTTCTTTCTTAGCCTCTCGATGGTCGCGCAAGCCTACGCCGGCACCTTCTTTTGGGTCGCCGTATGGGCCACCGTGGCCGGCGGCTGTTCCGGCACGTTCACCGGTGTGGTGTTCGCCGAGATCTCGGCGCGCGTGCTGGATCACCAGCGCGGTCGCGCCATGAGCTGGGTGATGAGCGGCCAGTCGCTCACCCTCGTGGTCGGTGTGCCGCTCGCCGCCTGGATCGGGTCGATGATCGGCTGGCGCGGCTGGAACCTCGTCATGGCCGGTCTGGCGCTCGCGGCGAGCCTCAGCCTGTTCGTCACCCTGGGACGTAGACCGGGTATAGCGGGCCACACGGCACGGCAGCGATCGCTCGGCGCCGGCCTCACGCCCGCCGTGCTGGCGCTGCTGGGGACCGGCATCGCCGAGCGTATCTGCTATGGCCTCGCCGCCGTCTACTTCGCGACCTTCCTGCAGGAGATCTACGGGCTATCGCTGGCTGCCACTGCCATTCCGTTGGCGATCTTCGCGCTCGGCAACATCGTGGGAACGATCCTGGGCGGACAGCTGGCCGACCGTTTTCGCGATCGCCTGCTGATTTTCGGCATTGCCATGGCTCTATCGGCGATCGCAGCCCTCGCCCTTTTCATGTGGCACCCGGCGCCGGCGATCTCGGTGGCGTTGGGTGTCGTCTATTGCCTGCTGAATGCGCTTGGCCGGCCGTCCTACATGGCGGCCCTCGCCGCGGTACCGGACGAGGTGCGCGGCACCGTGCTGGGCCTGAACGGTGCCACCGCGAGCGTCGGCTGGGTCGGCGCCGCCGCCCTCGGCGCCGCCATGATCAGCACGGTCGGATTTGAGGGCTTTGGCCCGCTCGGCGCCACGCTTGGCGTGCTTGGGGCTTTGGGGGCGCTCGGATGCCGGCGCCTGGCGCGGCGTCGTATTTCTACTTAAGATTGTTTTACACGATTTGTTTCTCGTTTTAGGATAGTCGCATGTTCGACGGTCCCTTGACTTCCGAGCTTGACGCCGCGGAGCGCCGGGCACGGCTGAGATTGGCGCGCGGCCCCCGCATTGGGCCGGTCACCTTCCGTGAAGCCCTACAGCATTTCGGTTCGGCGCGGGCCGCCGGCGCCAGCCTCGCGGTGGCCAGCGAAGCCGCGATCGCGCGCGAAGAAGCAGCGCTCGGGCGCGCCGGCGGGCGCTTCCTGGTGATGGGTGACGCCGGCTACCCCGCTTCGTTGGCGGCCCTGCCCGATGCGCCGCCGGTCTTGTCGGCGATCGGCGATCTGTCGTTGCTCGGTCGACGCACTCTCGCCATCGTCGGCGCCCGCGAAGCCTCGCTCGCCGGCCGCCGCTTCGCCGCCGAGCTTGCGGCTTCGCTCGGCAATGCCGGCTTCGCCATCGTGTCAGGCTTGGCGCGCGGCATCGATGCTGCGGCACACGAGGCCGCACTGCCGACCGGCACCGTGGCGGTCCTGGCCGGCGGCATCGACCAGATCTATCCGCCGCAGAATGCCGGCTTGCAGCAGGCCATCGCCGCGCGCGGCCTGTTGCTGGCGGAAGCGCCGCTCGGCACCCCACCCGTCGCTCGCGCCTTCCCGCGCCGCAATCGCATCGTCAGCGGCCTGGCTGCCGGGGTCGTCGTAATTGAGGCGGCGGCGCGCTCGGGCTCGCTGATCACCGCCCAACGCGCCGCGGAACAGGGCCGCGAGGTCTTTGTCGTGCCGGGCTCGCCCATGGATCCGCGCCATGCCGGATCCAATAGCCTTATCCGCGATGGGGCCATTCTGGTGCGTGACGCAAACGATATTATAAGTGTGTTCGGTTTGCCGCAGTCCCCGCCGCAAGCGCTTGAGAAACCGATACAAAAATCCGACGACACACCGACTGCAATAGTGGTCCGTGCCCTGGGGCCGGTACCCACTCCGGTTGACGAACTGGTACGCCGATGCCAAGTGTCCGCCGCCGCCGTGGCGGAGGTCCTGCTGGCCCTCGAGCTGGAAGGCCGCCTGGAAAGGCACCGGGGTAACCGCGTATCTCTGATGTAAATCAGTGATCTAGCTCCGGTACTTAATGTTCTACTGGAGCAAGTTTCCAACCATGGATGTGTTGGTCGTCGAGTCGCCTGCCAAGGCCAAGACGATTGGGAAGTACCTCGGCCCCGGCTTCACGGTGCTGGCCTCCTACGGCCATGTCCGTGACCTGCCGCCCAAGGACGGCTCGGTGCGTCCGGACGAGGACTTCGCCATGGACTGGGAGGTCGACTCCTCGTCTCAGAAGCGCATCGACGCCATCGCCAAGGCCGTCACCAAGGGCGGCAAGCTCTACCTCGCCACCGACCCCGACCGCGAGGGTGAGGCGATCTCCTGGCACGTGCTCGACATCCTGGCGCGCAAGAAGGCGCTGCAGGGGGTCGACGTCAAACGCGTCACCTTCAACGCCATCACCAAGCAGTCGGTGCTCGACGCCGTCGCCCATCCGCGCGAACTCGACCAGCCGCTGATTGACGCCTATTTGGCCCGGCGCGCGCTCGACTATCTGGTCGGCTTCACGCTCTCGCCCGTGCTGTGGCGCAAGCTGCCGGGAAGCCGTTCGGCCGGCCGCGTGCAGTCGGTGGCGCTGCGCCTGATCTGCGAGCGTGAATCCGAGATCGAGGTCTTCAAGAGCCGCGAATACTGGACGGTCGACGTCAATTTCGGCACGGCCAAGAAGCAGACGCTCAAGGCCCGCCTCACCCATCTCGACGGCCGCAAGCTCGACAAGTTCGACCTCAACACCGCCGAGCGCGCCGAGGCCGCCAAGCACGAGATCGAGCGTCGCGCCTTCTCCGTTCTGTCGATCGACCGCCGCCAGGTGCGGCGCAATCCGCCGCCGCCCTTCATCACCTCGACGCTGCAGCAGGAGGCCTCGCGCAAGCTCGGCGTGGGCGCGGCCACCGCGATGCGCATTGCCCAGCGCCTCTACGAGGGCGTCGATATTGGCGGCGAGACGGTTGGCCTGATCACCTATATGCGCACCGATGGCGTGCAGCTCGCTCCTGAGGCGGTCGGCCAGACGCGGCGCCTGATCGAGACCAAGTACGGGCAGAGCTACCTGCCGGCCCAGCCGCGCGTTTACACGTCCAAGGCCAAGAATGCGCAAGAGGCGCACGAGGCGATCCGCCCGACCGACCTCTTCCGCGCGCCGCAAGACGTGGCGCAGTACCTCGACAAGGACCAGCTCGGCCTCTACGAGCTGATCTGGAAGCGCACCGTGGCGAGCCAGATGGAGAGCGCGGTGCTCGACCAGGTCACGGTCGATATCGCCAGCGGCGACAAGACCGTGCAGCTCAGGGCCACCGGTTCGGTCGTGAGGTTCAATGGCTTCCTCACCCTCTACGACGAGGGCAAGGACGAGAACGGCAACGAGGATGAGGAAGGCAACGCCATCCTGCCCGACGTCGCCGAAGCCGAGGGGCTGGAGCGCCGCGAGGTCCTGCCGGAGCAGCATTTCACCGAGCCGCCGCCGCGCTATTCCGAGGCGAGCCTGGTCAAGAAGCTCGAGGAGCTCGGCATCGGCCGGCCCTCGACCTATGCCAGCATCATCGAGGTGCTGCAGCGCCGCAACTACGTGAAGATCGACCGCAAGCGCTTTATCCCCGAGGATCGCGGCCGCATCGTCACCGCCTTCCTGCAGACCTACTTCCCGCGCTACGTCGAGTACAACTTCACCGCCCATCTCGAGGAAGAGCTCGACGAGATTTCGGACGGCAAGATCAACTGGCGCCAGGTGCTGCGCGAATTCTGGAAGAACTTCTCCGCCGCCGTCGGCGAGACCAAGGACCTGCGCGTCAAGGAAGTGCTCGACAAGCTCGACGAGGAACTGGGCCCGCATTTCTTCCCGGCCAACGACAACGGCGGCAAGAGCCCGCGCGACTGCCCGTCCTGCGCCAACGGACGCCTCGGCCTCAAGCTCGGCAAGTTCGGCGCCTTCATCGGCTGCTCGAACTATCCGGACTGCCGCTTCACCCGCAAGCTCGGCATCGTCGATCCCGACGCCGATGCGGCTTCGGGCGCCAACCTCGACGGACCGAAGCTGCTCGGCATGGACCCGGTGAGCGGCATGCCGGTGACCTTGCGCAACGGCCCCTACGGTCTTTACGTCCAGTTGGGCGAGGCCGTGCTCAAGACCAAGGAAACGCCGGCCGTCAAACCCAAGCGCCAGTCGCTGCTCAAGGGCATGACGCCCGACGAGGTAACGCTGGAGAAGGCGCTGGCGCTGCTGTCGCTGCCGCGCGAACTGGGCCTGCATCCGGAGGACCAGCAGCCAGTGCTGGCCGGCGTCGGCCGCTTCGGGCCCTACGTCAAGCACGGCACCAAGTACAAATCGATCCCGGCCGATGAGAGCGTGCTCGAGGTCGGCATGAACCGCGCCGTGGCGCTGCTCGCAGAGGCCAAGGCGGTCGGCCGTGGCCGCGCCGCAGTGAAACCCATCCGCATCGTCGGCAATCATCCGACGGACGAGGCGCCGATCGAGCTCTATGACGGCCGCTACGGCATGTATGTGAAGCATGCCGGCATCAACGCCACCGTGCCGCGCGACCTGAAGCCGGAAGAGCTGACCGTCGACCAGGCCGTGTCGCTATTGGCTGAACGCGTGCGCGCAAGGGCGGCGGCAAGAAGCCCAAGGCAGCACGGCCCAAGAAGGCGGCGCCGGTCGCCGCCAACGACGCTGGCGACAAGCCGGCTAAGAAGACGGCCGCCAAGAAGAAGGCCGGCCCCAAGAAGAAGGCAAAAGCCAAGGCCGAAGAGACGCCGCCCCGCACTGGAACCAATGGCTAAGGGCCGAGTCCCGAGCCGCGACGAGCTGCTGGCGTTCATCAAGGAAAGTACAACGCCGATCGGCAAGCGCGAGATCGCGCGCGCCTACGGCATCAAGGGCGACCAGCGCATCGAACTGAAGGCGCTGCTTCGCGAACTGCGCGACGCCGGCGAGATCGCCGCCGACCGCGCCAAGACATTCAAGGATCCCAAAGCACTGACTGACATTACCGTACTGGAGATCGTGCGCGTCGATAACGACGGCCATCTGCTGGCCGTGCCGCGCCGCCACGACGAAGAAAAAGACGGCCCACCGCCGCGCATCGAGATCGACCCCCACGGCTCGCGCGGCGCCACCGCCCCCGCCGTCGGCGACCGCGTGCTGGCCTCGCTCAAGCGGCGCGGCAAGAACGCCTACCAAGCCAAGATCATCCGCCACCTCGGCAGCGGCCCCAAGAAGATCCTCGGCCTCTACGAGGAGCCGGCCGGTCGCGATGGCCTCGGGCTCGTGACGCCGACTGATCGCAAGCTGAGGCGCGAGTTCGACGTGCGCGCCGCCGATAAGAACGACGCCAGACCCGGCGACATCGTCTGGATCGAGGAGACCGGTGCGCATCTGTCGCGCCGCGCCCGCGTCATCGAACGCGTCGGGCCGATGAGCGATCCGCGCACCGTCAGCCTGATCTCGATCGCGGCCAACGACATCCCTGTGGAATTCCCGGAGGCCACCGCCAAGGAGGCCGAGAACGCCAAGGCGGCACCAATGGGTGACCGTCTCGACCTCCGAAAGGTGCCGCTGGTCACGATCGACGGCGAGGATGCGCGCGACTTCGACGACGCGGTCTTCGCCGAGCCCGACCCGGCGCATCCCGGCGGCTGGCGGCTGCTGGTCGCCATCGCCGACGTCGCCTGGTACGTGCGGCACGACAAGCCGCTCGACCGCGCCGCCTATCGCCGCGGCACCTCGGTCTATTTCCCCGATCGCGTCGTGCCCATGCTGCCCGAGCAGCTCTCCAACCACTGGTGCTCGCTGGTGCCGGCGCAGGACCGTCCGGTGCTGGTCGCGGAAATGTGGATCGACGACGAAGGGCAACTGAAGCGCCACCGCTTCCATCGCGCCATGATGCGCTCCGCCGCGCGGCTGACCTACAACCGCGTGCAGCACGCCATGGACGGCCATCCCGACGAGGAAACAGGTCCCCTGCTCGAGCCGGTGATCAAGCCGCTCTACGGCGCCTACCGCGTGCTGCTGGCAGCCCGCGAGAAACGCGGCGCTCTCGACCTCGATCTGCCCGAACGGCTGGTCAGGCTGGGCGATGACGGCCGTATTGCCGAGATCGGCGTACGGGAGCGGCTCGACAGTCATAAGCTGATCGAGGAGTTCATGGTGCTGGCCAACGTGGCGGCCGCCCAGGCGCTCGAGCAACGCCATGCGCCTTGCCTCTACCGGGTGCACGACCAGCCCGACCTCGCCAAGCTCGAGGCGTTGCGAGAGTTCCTGGCGACGCTCGGCATCCAGCTGCCAACCGGCCAGCGCCTGAGGCCGGCCGACCTCAACCGGGTGCTGCAGTCGGTCGCCGGCAAGCCGGTGGCGCGCCTGGTCAACGAGACCGTGCTGCGCAGCCAAAGCCAGGCGGTCTACAGCCCCAACAATCTCGGCCATTTCGGTCTGGCGCTCACCCGCTACGCCCACTTCACCTCACCGATCCGCCGCTTCCCCGACCTGATCGTCCACCGCGCCTTGATCGCGGCTTTTGGCCTTGGCGAAGGCGGCCTGGCCGAAGCCGACAAGGGACGCTTCGAGGAGTTCGGCGAGCACCTTTCCATGTGCGAGAGGCGAGCGGTGGCGGCCGAACGCGGCGCCATGGATCGCTATGTCGCAGCATATATGGCGGCCCATGTCGGCGCCGCCTTCCCCGGGCGGGTCACCTCGGTGACGCGCTTTGGGCTGTTCGTCTCGCTCGACGGGACCGGAGCCGACGGGTTGATCCCGATCAGGAGCCTCGGCCAGGAATTCTTCCGCCACGACGAGGGCCGACAGCTCCTGATCGGCGAGCGCACCGGCGAAACCTATGGTTTGGGCGATCGCCTGAGGGTCAAGCTGGTCGAGGCCGACACCGCCACGGGCGGGCTTTTGTTCGACGTCGTCGAGGTCATCGAACGGGTCGAGCGCCACGCCTTGCCGCGCGGCCATCGTGGCCCTGGCCGGCCAGACCGGAGCGGCCCGCGTCGTCCGGTCGCGCATGGCAAGCCCTCTCGGGACAAACGGTCGCGACGACGAAACTAGGCGTAGACGGCATCTTGGGGCGTGTCCTCCCTCCCCCACGATCCGGTCGATTTCAAGACTGCGCTATGGCGCGGCTGGCGCGGGCATTGCCCGCGCTGCGGCGAGGGTCCGCTGTTCGGCAGCTTCCTGAAGATGCTGAGCCGCTGCCCCGCCTGTGGGCTCGGCAACGAGCCCTATCGGGCCGACGACGCGCCCGCCTATTTCACCATCTTCGCGGTCGGCCATATCGTCGTGCCGCTGGTCCTGGTGGTGGAGCGCTATGGCAACCAGCCGCCCCTTTGGTTTCATGCCGTACTTTGGCTGCCACTATCGGTGCTGCTGGCACTCCTCCTGCTACCGCGTATCAAGGGCGCGGTGATCGCCCTGTTATGGACGTACCGCGTCGCTCAGCCCAAGCCGTCTCCCGACGGCCTGGACCCGTCCCCATGAGGCAAGCCCATGGTCGCCCGCTGATCGCTTGTGCTACTGTCGCAAACCGTAGGGTGCCTAGGTGTCGTTGATTCGTCTGGTTCGTCTTGCGCTGTCGCATGCGGCAGCCGTTCTTCTGGCTGCTTCGCTTGTCGCTTCGTGCGAGACCACGACCGACCAGGCGCCCGCGGCTACGCGCACCCCTGCCACCGCGGCCGATGTCAGCGTCGAGCGGGTGATCCTCCAGGCCTACCGCGCGATCGGTGACCGCCATCTCTACGAACCCGACTTCCGCAAGATGTCGGTCGACACTTATCGCGGCTTCGCCGCCACCGACCCGGCATTGTCGCTGCAGCCCGGCGACAAGAACTTCACTGTGATGCGCGACGGCCGCGAGGTCCTGTCGCGTCCAACGCCCGAGGATCCGGCCGACGGCCGAGCCTGGGGCGGCATGCTGGCGGAGCTGTTCGCCGCCTCCGTCGATGCCTCGCCTGTGCTGCAGCAGACCGAGCGTGGCGTGCTGATCAAGGGCGCGATGTCGGCCACCACCAAGCAGCTCGACAAGAACAGCCGCTACGCCGATCCCGACGAGGCCAAGGACAACCGCTTCCAGCGCGACGGCGGCGGCGGCATCGGCATCACGGTCGAGCGCACCGACGACAAGAAGGTGCTGATCCGCGCCGTGCAGGAAGGTTCGCCGGCGGCCAAGGGCGGCCTGATGGTCGGCGACCAGATCGTCGCCATCGACGGCGATGTGATGATCGAAGCTTCGCTGGCCGACGTGGTCCACAAGCTGCGTGGCTCGGTCGGTGCGCCGGTCACCATGACCGTCCTGCGGCCGAGCCAGGGTCATGAGCTCGTCATCGCCATGAAGCGCGGTCGCATCATCCCGACCACCGTCACCTACGAGCGCCAGGGCAATGTGGCGCTGATCCACCTCACCGGTTTCAACAGCGCCACCACCGAGACGCTGGTCCATGCCCTCGACCGGGCGCGCTCGGAGATCGGCCGCGACCTCTCGGGCATCATCCTCGACATGCGCTCCAACCGCGGCGGCCTCTTGGACCAGGCGCAGTCGGTGGCCGAGGTGTTCATCGGCGACGGCGTCATCTTCGCCACGCAGGGCCGCCACCCCGACAGCCAGCGTGTCTACAAGAGCGGCAGCCGCAAGACGGCGGAGCTGCCGATGGTGGTGCTGGTCAATGGCAATTCCGCCTCCGCCGCCGAGATCGTGGCGGCAGCCCTGCAGGATCGCGGCCGCGCCGCCATCGTCGGCACCACGAGCTACGGCAAGGGTACGGTGCAGACCGTGGTCCGCCTGCCCAACGAGGGCGAGCTGGTGCTGACCTGGTCGCGCCTGCTGGCGCCGTCGGGCTACACCTGGAACGAGCTCGGCGTGATGCCCAACATCTGCACCGCCAAGGTCGGCGACCTCGACAAGCTCGGCCCCGAGGCCGTCGACGGCAACCGCGCCCTGCTGCAGCGCTGGCATGCCGAGCGCAATCCGCCCCAGCAGGAAGTGGCCAGCATGCGCAAGATCTGCCCGCCGGGCGATGAGGCGCCCGAGCGCGACGTCGATATCGCGAGCCGCCTGCTGCGCGACCCGACGCTCTACGCCCATGCCGTCCGCTCGGGCTCGATCGAGCAGGCAGCAATGCCCCGCCAATAGGCGGTTTTGCGGCGCTTGACAGGGGCTCGCTGGCGACTAATTTGCCGGCCTCCGAGAGGACCTAGACCATGGCCAAGCCGACCTCGATCCTGATCAAGATGGTGTCCAGCGCCGACACCGGCTTTTACTACGTCACCAAGAAGAACCCGCGCACCAAGACCGAGAAGCTCGAACTCAAGAAGTACGATCCGGTCGCGCGCAAGCACGTCGTCTTCAAGGAATCCAAGATCAAATAGCGCGGCCCGCAGTGGCTGTCGCCCGAAGCCGCCCTTCCGGGCGGCTTTTTCGTGGGCTAAACTCAGCCCCATCCAATAACGGGAGGAAATCACCATGGCCGCTCAGCTTTCGCGCGATGACTGGAAGGGCCGCGTCGGCGGTCTCAGCTACCGCAACCAGGCCTTCATCGGCGGCAAGTTCGTCGCATCCCTCACCGGCAAGACCTTCGACTGCATCAACCCGGCCACCGGTCAGGTGCTGACCAAGGTCGCAGCCTGCGAGCAGGCCGATGTCGACGCCGCGGTAAAGGCGGCGCGGGCGGCCTTCGACAAGGGCACCTGGGCAAACATGCCGCCGGCCAACCGCAAGCGGATCATGCTGAAGCTCAGCGAGCTGATGATGAAGAACCGCGACGAGCTCGCCCTCCTCGAGACGCTCGATATGGGCAAGCCGATCGCCTACTCGACTCGCGTCGATATCCCGGGCTCGGCCAACACCGTGCAGTGGTTCGCCGAAGCCATCGACAAGATCTACGACGAGGTGGCACCCACGCCCGGCAACGTGGTCGCTATGATCACGCGCGAGCCGTCAGGTGTCGTGGCCTGCGTCGTGCCGTGGAACTTCCCGCTGCTGATGGCCTGCTGGAAGATCTCGCCGGCGCTGGCTGCCGGCAATTCCGTGATCCTGAAGCCTGCCGAGCAGTCACCCCTCACTGCGATCCGCCTGGCCGAGCTCGCGGCCGAGGCCGGCATCCCCGAAGGCGTGTTCAACGTGCTGCCGGGCTTCGGCGAGACCGCTGGCCAGGCGCTCGGCCGCCACATGGACGTCGACGTGCTTGCCTTCACGGGCTCGACGGAAGTCGGCAAGTACTTCCTGAGGTACTCCGGCGAATCGAACATGAAGCAGATCTGGCTCGAATGCGGCGGCAAGTCGCCCAACATCGTGCTGGGCGACGCCCCCAATCTCGATGTTGCAGCCCAGCGCACCGCATTCGGCATCTGGTTCAACCAGGGCGAGGTCTGCACGGCGGGCTCGCGCCTGATCGTCGAGGACAAGATCAAGGACGCCTTCCTCGAGAAGGTCATGGCGATCGGCCAGAAGATGATGCCGGGCGATCCGCTCGATCCCAAGACCCAGATGGGCGCCATGGTCGACGAGATCCAGACCAAGCGCGTGATGGGCTACATCGACGCCGGCACCAAGGAAGGCGCCAAGCTGCGCATGGGCGGCAAGCAGGTCCATATCGACAATGCCGGCTCGTTCATCGAGCCCACCGTCTTCGACAACGTCGACAACAAGATGAAGATCGCCCAGGAGGAGATCTTCGGACCGGTGCTGTCGGTGATCCCGGTGAAGGACGCCGAGCAGGCGCTGAGCGTCGCCAACGACACGATCTACGGGCTGGCCTCGGCGATCTTCACGTCCGACATCAACAAGGCCTTCAAGTTCGCCAAGGGCCTGCGCGCCGGCTCGGTGTGGGTCAACACCTACGACGGCGGCGACATCACTACGCCGTTCGGCGGCTACAAGCAGTCCGGCATCGGCCGCGACAAGTCCCTGCACGCCTTCGACAAGTTCACTCAGGTCAAGACGACCTGGATCCAGCTCGGCTGAGCAGTCACCCTTCGCCGGTGTAGTGGACGTACTCGAGCTTCAAGCCGTCCGGATCGGCGAAGAACACCGCATAATAGCCATTCCCGTACTGCGGATACTCCGCCGGCGCGTCCAGGATGGTCACGCCGGCTTCGGCCAGCCGCGCATGGAGGCGGTCGACATCCTGTCGGCTCTCAGCGTTCCACGCGAAGTGGTGCAAGCCCACCGTGTAGCGGTCGTGCTCGCGCGGATGGTGGGCCGGCCGGATGGCGATGCCGCAGACGCCGTCGGGCAGCGTGAGATCCCAGACGATGACGTCGTCGCTATCCTTCACGCAGCGATAGCCGAGGAAGCCCAGCACCAGTTCGTAGAACAACCTCGACCGAGCGAGATCGCTCACGGTGAGGTCGAGGTGGTGCATCTGGCCACGCATCGCGTCCGCCCGCCTAACGCAGTGCCCGGACGGCAGCGGCGCTGACGTCCGGCTGCTGGCCACCCCAAGTCGCGCGGAGATAATTCACCAGAGCGGCGGCCTGTTCGTCGCCGAGCTTGTCGGCGAAGCCCGGCATTGCCTGCAGGCTGGCGCGGTGGGGAAAATTCTCCGCGCCGATGCCGTGCAGCGTCGACACGATCAGGTTCCGCGGATCAGCCTGGCGCAGCGTGCTGTTGCCCCAGAGCGCCACCACCGTGTTCGGCACGCCCTTGCCTTCGAGGCCATGGCAACCTGCGCAGAGCGCCACGTAGGGACCTCGCCCTGCCACGTTTGCCGCAGACGGATCGGGAGCCGGCAACGGCGCGGGCGGCGGCGGGCTGTCGCCCAGGAGATAGACTGTCATGGCGGCGAGATCGTCCGGCGTGAGGTTGCGGGTGCTGAGCATCACGACCTGATGCATGTCGGCGAACGCCGAATCGGCGCCCGCGATGCCCCGCCCGAGGTAGGTGCGGAGCGAAGCCCCCGTCCAGCCGCGCGCCGCGAGCCCGGCCGGCGTGATGTCGGGCGCCGCAATGCGGCCCAGCGCAAAGCCTGTCATGGCGCGCGACAACTCCATCTGCCCCACGATGCCGCGCGGCGTATGGCATTCGCCGCAATGTCCCAGCACATTCACCAGATAGCGGCCGCGCTGCCAAGCCGCCGAGCTTCCGGTCGAGCTCGCGGGCAGGCTGTCGGCCAGGAACAGCAGGTTCCATCCCATCATTCCGAGGCGGATGTTGTAGGGGAAGTCGAGCTCGGTCCGGACGTTCGCCACCTTCATCGGCCTGAGCTGCATCAGATAGGCATAGATCGCGTTGGCATCCGCCCTCGTCATGCCGCGATACGACGTGTACGGCATCGCCGGATAAAGCGGCTGGCCGTCACGCCTCGTGCCGTCGTGCAGCGCCTGCCAGAAATCGTCAGCGCTCCAGCGGCCGATGCCGTTGTCGGGATCGGGCGTGATGTTGGTGGCGTAGATCGTGCCGAAGCCGCTTTGCATGGCGAGACCGCCGGCAAAGGGCGCGCCGCCCGGGGCCGAATGGCAGGCGGCGCAATCGGAAGCTTCCGCCAGGTATTTTCCGCGCGCCACCACATCGGCCGTCGCCGTGACGCCTGCATCGGGCCGCCGGTCTTGCCGTTCGCGAGCCTGACGGCACGACCACCGCCGCCAGCGCAACAGCTACCAGGACCGCCGCCGCAAAGGCCCACCGCACCAGACGGCGAAAGCTCATGCGCCGTCACGCGTCAGGCCAGGGGTCGCCAGGATGACGTCCCGCACCGCCTGGTAGTAGCGCACGTAGCCCGTGCAGCGGCAGATGTGGTTCTCCAGCGCCGCGGCCACCGTCGCCTCGACCTCGGCGCGCAACACCGGCTTGCGCTTCAGGCGCTCGAGCAGCACGGTCGCGGCATTGACGAAACCCGGCGTGCAGTAGCCGCACTGGAAGGCGAACTTGTCGAGAAAGGCCTGCTGCACGACAGAGAGCGCCACCTCGCCCTTGTCGTTCTTGTGAGCAATGCCCTCGATGGTACGGATACGCTTGCCGTCGAAGAAGTCGGCACCGGTGATGCAGGTCTGCACCTCCTCGCTGGTCCCGTCGTCTCGGTCCCAGATGACCACGCAGGCGTGACAGATGCCGATGCCGCAGCCCAGGCGAGAGCCAGTCAGGCCCAGCATCTCGTGCAGCACGTCGATCATCATCATGCCCTCGGGCACGTCGATCGGGCCGCGCCGTTCGCCGTTGATCGTGGCTGACAGCTTCCGGGTCGGCAGGCTCATCCCAGGACCTTCAGGATCTGGCCCGGCGTCACGGGCAGCTTGCGAAAGCGGTGGCCGATCGCGTGCGCGATCCCGTTCACGATGCCGGCCGTGATCGGGATCGCCACCACTTCGGCCATGCCCTTCGGCGGCTCGCTGTCCGACAGCGGCGGCAAGACTTCGGCGGTCTGGGTCCATACCGCGACGTCGCTGCCGCGTGGCAGGTGATAGCGATTGAAGTTCCAGGTGCCGTTGCCCGGCCCCTCCTCGTAGAGCGGCAAATCCTCGTGCAGGGCAAGCCCGATGCCGGTGGCGAGGCAGCCCTGGATCTGGCCCGACACCAATTCCGGCACCAGCACGTTGCCACATTCCAAAATCGTGTGATGAGAGAGCACTGCGACCTTGCCGTTCGTCGCGTCGACGGCGACCTCCACCAAGGTGCCGACCGCGGTGTTGTAGCCGACCATGGCGTTGTTGTTCTGCGTCGGCGGATAGAACACCGCACGGCGGTCCATCACATGATAAGCACTGCCGTTAGAGCGCAGCGCCAGCCCGTCCACCGGCAGGCGTGCCGTCCCGCCGGGAGGGCCGAACTCGGCTTCCGCCCATTGCCAGCGATTGAAGCCGTGCACCACCGCGCCGACCGCGAGGCCACGCGCATGCGCTTCCTGCGCGAGCCGCGCGAGCGGCAAGGGCTCGAGGCCTTCAGCGATTAGCGAGCCGTCACGCCATCGCGCGGTTTCGGGATCGATCTCCCGCCTCCAGATCGCCATGGCCGCCGGCCACAGACCGTGGAGGAAAACCACGCGCGCCGCCGCCTGGGTCGTGTGCGTGAAGTAGTAGGACGAATTGCTGGCGCTCGATGCCGAGGCGAGGGTCGGCGTCCAGCGCGGGTTGAGGGCGAGCTGGTCCTGCTCGGATTGGGCCATCGCATGCGGATCGCCGCTCGTCTCCATCGGCAGCTCGGGCCAGTCGGTGACGGCCATCTCGAGCACATCGGCCGCCCGCCCCAGCCAACGGACGCACGCGACGGCCTGCCCCGACGACGCGCCGGTGCCGATCTCGGTCCCGGTGTGGCTGAGGGTGATGCGGCCGTCGACCGTCAGCTCGACCTTGGCGAAGCTCGCCTCGGCGCCATTGCCGAAGCGCCGCTGGATGCAGCCGAAGCCGACGCCGTAGTACCTGCCCGGATGCGCCGCCTCGTAGGCCTGCTTGCGCGCCGTCCGGCCCGTCCACAGCGCATGCGCCCTCGCCTTCTCCAGCACCGTCTCGGCGCGTTGCGTGCCCAGCGGCGGCGCACCCTGGGCGTTCTTCATCCCGGTCTTCAGGACGTTGCGCTGGCGGAACTCGATGGAATCGAGGCCGAGCGCGCCCGCGATCTCGTCGGCCATGATTTCGGTCGCCGCCAGTGTCTCCAGCGCGCCATAGCCGCGCGCCGAACCGCAATCGAGCGCACGCGAGGAGATCGCGGTCGCCGACACATCCGATTTGGGGAAGTAGTAGATCGATGCCGCCGAGGTGGCGCTCACCATGGTGAGCGCCACGGAGCAATTGGCCCGACCGCCGCCGTTGGCGACGATGCCGGCCTGGAACGCCTGCATCAGACCGGTTCGCCGGTCGACACCAACCCTGTAGCGCACGCTGAACTGGTGCCGCTTCAGGCCGGCCTGGAACTGCTCGAACCTGTCGTTGGCGAGCCGCACCGGCCGGCCGTCGCCGTAAACCGCCGCGAGCAGGCCGTAATACGGCATCGGGCAATGATCCTTCGAGCCGTAGCCCACCGTGAAGCACGGATGCAGGAACAGCCGCTTCAGCCCGATGCGGCTCTTGCCGAGCATGGTCGCAGCGCTTTCGGCCACTTCCTGCGGAGATTGCGTCGGCACGACGAGATGCAGCTCCTGCTTGGCGGCGTCGTACCAGCCGTTGGCATTGTCGGGCTCGAGGGCGACGGTGTCGCCCGACTGCGTGGCATAGTCGCGCGTCAGCACCAGCCAGTCGGCCGGCGGCCGAGCCAGTTCTTCGTCGATGGCCTTGGCGTAATACATGCCCTGCGCGCTCATATCGCCGTCGAGCGACGGTACAGGCCAGACCGGCTGGTGCTTGTCGTAGGTCGACGTCGAGACCGGCGCCTGCCTGGTCGAAGAGAAGACATCCTCGTCGTAACCCGTCTTGCCGCCGACGCGCACGAAGCGGCCGGCGCCCCAGGGATCGCGCTGCAAAGGACCGGTCAGCGCGCCGGCGCGGATGACCTTGTCGCTGAATTGCAGCTTCTCCTTGGCGAAGCGGAAACGGGCGAAGTCGTGGAAGATCAGCATCGCCACGGCCTGGCCCAGATAGGCCGGGGTCTTGCCCTCGGGCAGCAGCATGTCCTCGCCGTAGAAATCCGGAAAGCCGAGGCCGTCGCGCGCGAGGTCCACCGCTGTCACCACGCGATCGGGCTTGAGGTCGTTGCCGAGTATCGAGAGATCGAAGCCGGCATAGAGGCGATCGGCGAAGGTCGTCCGCAGGACAAAGGAATGCGCCTGCTGTTGCGGCCAGTGCGGCAGGTCGCGGGCGCGGATGTCGCGCGCGAAGACTTTGCCGCCGGTCACCTTCGACGGGCCATCCACGCGGTATTTGAGCGACTCTGTGCGGCCGTTCCAGGCTGGCGTCGTCAACAGCCGCTCGTCGAACAGCGCGGCATAGGCTTTGGAACCCAGCGGCGCGAGATAAACCGCGATGCCGCCGATCAGGACTTGCCGTCGCGAAATACGGGACCGGGGAGCCGAGTCGTTCATGTCGCGCGGCGAGGCTACCAAGCCGCGCGAGACGGTGCACCCACGATTGAATTGCCGGAGCGAGAGACGAACCGGATCAGCTCGGGCGAGCTACGTCGGCGGCAGGAAGCAGGGGAACTCCTCGACGTACTTGAAGTAGCGCGCGAGATGGCGGTCCGACGCGGTGAGCAGTCCACGTCGGAAACGGATGGTGTTCAGCACCGGTGCGTCCTCCTCGTTCAGCTTGTCGGCCATGCTGCGTACCTGCGCCAGGCGCTCGGCCTGCCCCTTGGGCACCCCGACCATGAAGAAGCCGCGCGAGCGGCCGGGCTCGATCGGCGCGCCGCTGAACAGCATGAACATCTCCTGGCCGGCCATCCTGAGATGCTGGGCGAAAGTATTGGTGCCGCTGATGCGCCCGGCCTGCAGGTGGTAAGGACTCTCGACACGGAATGCGACGGCGCCCGCCTCGATCTGGAGTTCCTCGGGCATCGACGCCTTCGGTATGCCATGCAGGGTGTGCAGGTGCTGGAAGTCGACGCCGTTCGAGACGGCGACCCAGGTGTCCCACGGCCGCTCGCCGCGCTCGTAAGGCTCATAATCCATCGCGTCGGGCTCGGCGTCGGGAATTTGCGGCACCGGGAAATCGGCACGCTCGCCGTTGAAGGCCCAGACGATCCCCCACTTCTCCTCACTAGGATAGGTAAAGATACGGGCAGCAGACGGAATCTTGTCGCCCGAGGGGATGTGGGCGCAAACGCCGGTGCCATCGAACGACCAGTGGTGATAGGCGCAGCGCAGGCTGCCATCGACGATCTGGCCAACTGAGAGATCGGCGCCGAGATGGGGGCACCAGGCGCTCTGCACCACCGGGTTGCCCGCCGCGTCGCGATAGGCGACGACGCGCGTGCCGAGGAAATCCTGGCCGATCAACTTGCCGGCCGCGAGGCCGCGCGCCAGGCACACAGGATACCAGGACCGATGGAAACCGGCCTCGGTGGCGGTGTAGTGTTGCTTCGCCAGGCTGGTCTTTGAACTTACAACACCCATGGTGTCCTCCTTCGAAAGATGGTACTTTATGGTACCAACGAAAGGAAAGTACGGTACCTCACAGTACCGAGTCAAGAGGATCAGACGTGGCAAAAACCGCCAAGAAGCTCTCCGCGACCCAGCATTCCGCCCTCGACGGCATGCCGCCGCGCAGGCGCGCCATCGTATCGGCGGCCTTTTCGGTGCTGATGGAGCGGGGCTATGCGGGCGCCAGCACGCTCGAGATCGCCACCCGCGCCAAGGTCTCCAAACGCGAGCTCTACGCCGAATTCGGCAACAAGCAGGGCATTCTGGAGGCTCTGATCGCCACCACGGCCGCCCGCATGCAGGTCCCACTCAGCCCTCCGGAGATCGGCGATCGCCACGCTTTCTCCTCAGCCCTCATCCAGTATGGCGTCATTGCCCTCAGCGAACTCACCTCCCCGCCGGTCCTGGCTATCAACCGTCTGGCCATAGCCGAGTCCGGCCGCTCGGCCGATCTCGGCCAGATCCTCGACCAGAGCGGCCGCGAGCCCAACCGCAAGGCGCTGGGCGACCTGATGCGCCGCGCCCAGGCCGCGGGCTTCATCGGCGCCGGCGATCCCGACCGCGTATCCGGTCAGTTTTTCGCGCTGCTGTTCGGCGATTTGATCCTGCGCCTGTTACTTGGCGTCATCCCGCCGCCGACGGCGCGGGAAATCAAAGACCGCTCCGAGGCCGCGGCCGTTGCGGTACTGGCGCTACACCCCGCCTAGGATGTTGCCCTCAGGCATGTCCCGTCGAAGCCTTTGGCCGGAAGGCCGAGGAAGCCGACGAGGGTAGGCGCGATGTCGACCAGGCTGCTCGGCTGCCGGCGTACACCCGTGGCGCGGCCGTCGTTCACCATCAGGAAAGGCCGCGTCTCGTCCGGTCCCCAGCCGCCGTGCTGGCCGCTGCCGACCGGCACAGGCTTGCCGCCCTCCGCCGCCACCCAGCGCCGGCCGGGCACGCCGTAGCGATTGTTCTCCGGCCGCCGCGCCATGTTGACGGCGGCAACCACGCCACCTTCGGCCGCGAAGCCATGGTGGCCGAGATCGTCGCCCGTGAGCACGCCGTCGGCCCACGGCTCAGCCCCCATCGCGCCGAGCACGGCGAGCAGCGCCGCACGTCCTCGGTCGGTGGCATAGAGCAGCGCCGACGTGCCCTGCCCGGCCACCGCGACGTCGCCCGTCTCCAGCTGCCGCCACAGGCCGCGCTCGGCGAGCCAATCCTCGACGCTCACGGCGGCGCCGATCGTCTCCTGCCCGTGATCGGACCCGACCAGCAGCAGGATCTCCTCGCCCTCGGCCCGCAGCCGCTCGACGGTGCGCACGATCTCGCGCACGCAGCGCTCGGCGCCGGCCAGCGCCTCGGCGTGCGCCGGCGAGCCGAGCGGCACGCCATGCAGGGTGTGATCGGGATCGCAGAGCCAGGTCAACGCTACCGCTGGCTTGCGCTCACCCAGCACCTCCTCGCAGAAGCGCTCGGTCATCGCCCAGTCACCCGCAGCGTCGTGCGTCACCGGCAGCGCCTCGAGCTCCTTGCCGCCCGGCGCATGGGAGCGGCTGCGATGGTAGACGTAACCGTGCGCATCGGGATCGAGGAAGAAGGCGGCGCCCGGCGAGACGTTCGAGAAGGCGATGAAGCCGCCGTCGCTCGCGACGCGCTCCGAAAGCGCGGGGACCAGCAAGGTACGGCCGGTGGCGCGCCGCATGTGGTCGCGGAAGTCCGGTGCGCCAACATCGCGCACCACGATCTTGCCGCCCTCGAGCAGGCCCATGCGATTGCCGTGCAGGCCGTGACGCGCCGGATGGCACCCGGTCGTGACCGAGGCGGCCGAGGCTCGCGTAACGGAAGGGAACACCGCGCGGTGCTCAGCGCACCACAGGCTCTCGTCCCGCAGCGCATGCAGAACCGGCGTCGTCTCAGGACCGATCCAGTTGCGCCCCAATCCGTCGCAGCAGACAAACACCGTCCGGTGAGACATCCAGCAATCTCCCTTGCGCCATCCACCCGATGGTAGTCGAGTTCGGGCATGACGGTCACCCGACGCCGTTCGCCGCCCGCCAGCACGTTCCTGCCCGATCTCGGCAGGTCCTACTACTGGGATTCGTACGAGGCGCCGTTGCGGCGCGCCGATCTCGCCATGCACGAGATCCACCTGGCGCTCTTCGCCCATCACCCGGGCTGGTTCAGGCAGCTCCTGATCCTGCGCGACTGGATCGTGGCGCCCTTCGGGCTCCGCCCCTCCGGGGCGGCCGATCGCAAGGCCATCGAGATCAAGCCGGCCTACATCGTCGGCGAAGAGATCGCACGCTTCACCCTGTTCGGGCAGAACGACGAGGAGATCGTCACCGGCGGCGACGACAAGCATCTCGACTTCCGCGTGTCGGTGCGGAGATGGACCGAGGCGGGCGCGAACCGGGTCGCGCTGACCACGATGGTGAGCCCGCACAACTTCTTCGGCAGGGCATATCTTTTCGTCATCCTGCCCTTCCACCGGTTGGGCGCCAGGACGTTGCTCGCGAATGCGGTCGGGGCCGGGCGTCTCTGACGTCATTCGGCGCGGCGTCTGCCATGCGATTTCGCACCCTTGCGCCCCTTGGCTGTTGGTAGTCGACTTCGCGCAATAACCCAGGAGGAAACGATGCAGTTCGGATATTTCACGATGCCATCGCACCCGCCGGAGAGGTCGCTCAAGGACGGCCACGACTGGGACCTTCAGGTGATCCGATGGCTCGACGAGCTGGGCTTCGCCGAATGCTGGATCGGCGAGCATCATACCGCGCCGTGGGAGCCGCACCCCTCGCCCGACCTGCTGGTCGCGCAGGCGCTGATGCAGACCAAGAACATTCGCCTCGGCCCCGGCGGCTTCCTGCTGCCCTATCACCATCCCGCCGAGCTCGCGAACCGCGTCGCCATGCTCGATCACATGTCGGGCGGGCGGCTCAATTTCGGCGTCGCCGCCTCCGGCCTGCCGAGCGACTGGGCGATGTTCAATGTCGACGGCATGTCAGGCGTCAATCGCGACATGACGCGCGAGGCGCTCGACATCATCCTGAAGCTTTGGAGCTCGACCGAGCCGTTCGACTACAAGGGCAAGTTCTGGCACGTCACCAAGCCGGACACGATGTTCGGGTTCCTGAAGCCGCACATCAAGCCGCTGCAAGCGCCGCACCCGCCGATCGGCGTCGCCGGCCTCAGCAAGGGCTCCGACACGCTGAAGCTCGCCGGTGAAAAGGGCTTCCTGCCGATGAGCCTCAACCTCAACCCGGCCTATGTCGGCAGCCACTGGGAGGCGGTCGAGATCGGCGCCGCCAAGGCCGGCCGCACGCCCGACCGCGGCGAGTGGCGCATGGTGCGCGAGGTGTTCGTCGCCGACACCGACGAAGAGGCGTTCAGGCTCTCCTCGGGCTCCTACATGGGCCGCATGATGCGCGAATACTTCCTGCCGCTGCTCGGCCAGTTCGGCTTCCTCGAGTATCTCAAGCACGACCAGAGCGTGCCCGACTCCGACGTCACGCCGGAATATTGCGCCAAGCACAACTGGATCGTCGGCTCGCCGAAGACCGTGATCGAGAAGATCGAGAAGATCTACGACGAGGTCGGTGGCTTCGGCCAGCTCCTGGTGTTCGGCTTCGACTATGCCGACAACCCGAAGGCCTGGCGCCATTCGCTCGAGCTTCTGTCGCGTGAGGTCATGCCGAAAGTACAGCACCTCAAGCCCAAGGCCCGGCGAATGGCGGCGGAATAGGCCGCGCCCGCCAGGACGCGACCACAGCGCTTCAGTTCGCGATCTGGGCCAGGCGTGTCCAATCCTGGATCAGCACGCGCGCAACCAGAGTAAAGCCGCCCTTGCCGTCCGGCCGGAAGATCGAAGCCTCGCCTTCGCTCACGTCCGACCAGTCCTTGCCGAAGGCGCCAACGATGTTCGGCTTGTGCGTGATCAGGATCACGTTCTTGCCGGCCGGCGGCAGCGTCGCAGTCAGCTTGCGCAGGTCGACGCCGTTGGCCCCCGGCGCCATGCCGCCCTCGGTGAGGGCCTCGGTCGCGCTCACCTTGCCATAACCCAGCAACGTCCCCGTCTCGACGGCGCGATGATACAGGCTCGTCTGCACCTCAGAGACCGGCACGTCCATGCTGTGCAGCGCGGCGCCCATGATCCGGGCAGTGGCGCGGCCCTGATCGTTGAGCTGGCGCTGGTGCACGATGTCCGAGGGATCGAACGGCTTGGCGTCGACCTGGTCGGTACGAGTGGCCCCGTGGCGCATGACAATTACGAGGCCGCCCTCGCGCATCTGGCCGATCCAGGCCGGCGCTTGCGCAAGCGCCGGAAGCGCGCTGAAGAACACAAGGAAAACCGCGAGACGAAGGGTAGGCAGCATGGCTCTTCTCCTGGCCGCCTATAGGCGGCAGTAGACACAGCCTTCGATTTTTCGTCACACCCCGTCGTGACGGGCCCTGGGGCCGGCCGCTCAATAGAGGCGGCCGGGCGACTGCGCAACGGCCAAGTATCCTCAAATTCTAGAGAGGTGGATACGGCGACCGTCTCTTTGACAGCATCGCGGCGGCAGCAAAGCCCGCCGCGGCAACCAGCATGATCGCCGCCAAGCCCCACAGCACCGGCGTGTAGTTACCGAACGCGCTCCAGGCGAAGGCGCCCAGGAGCGGTCCCGCAGCGCGCATGATGTTGGTCGGCATGGTGAGCGCGCCGCTCACGATGCCGTAGCCTTCGGGGCCGATGAACTCTGGCACCGCCATGCCGCGCAGGATGGTTACCAGGCCGTTGGCGACGCCGTAGATGATGGCGAACAGGATCAGGCCGTAAACGTCGCTGATGCCCATCGCCAGCATGGACATCGAGATCGGGAAGGCGAAGTAGATCAGCGCGCCGAGCTGGATGGTCGTGATGTGCTTTTGGCCCGCCATCAACAGCACGCGACCCACCACCTGCATCGGCCCGATCAACGCGATGATCGCCATGACCACACCGATCTCGACATGCCGCTCGGCGAGCAGCGGGATCAGGTGGAAGCTCATGGCCGAGAAAGCCAGCCCGTAACCCGCAAAGGCAACCACCAGTCCCCAGAACGCCGGCACGCGCACAGCCGCAGCGAGCGGGCTCTTCTTCGCGATACTCGTGCTCGACGGCGCAGGATGGGCGATCGGCACAGCCTTTTCCTTGGGCCCAGGCACAAACGGCCAATGGATGAAGAGGGCGACGCCGAGATTGATGGCCGCCAGCACGACCAGCGTCGGCCGCCAGTCGATGCGCTCGATCAGCAGGTTCGCGAAGGGAATGCCGAAAGTGCTGGCGAGGCCGCCGACGAAGGTCATGATCATGATGGCCTGGCGGAAGCGTGGGCCATAGACGCGGGTGATCACCGCGAAAGCGGGTTCGTAGAGCGTCACCGACTGGCAGGCCCCGAGCCCGATCCAGATGACGTAGAACAGCACCAGCGAATGGACCTGCGACCAGGCGAGCATCAGCACCGCGGCCAGCGCCGAGCCCGCCGTCATCAAGAGGCGCGCATGGCCTCGATCGATCCAGGCGCCGATCGGGATCGAGCTCAGGCCCGCGACCAGCAGGCCGGCCGACAGCGCACCGAACATCTCGTTGCGCGACCAGCCCAGTTCCCTCTCCATCGGCGCCAGGAACAAGGGAAAGGTGTAATAGACTAGGCCCCAGGTGATCAGCTGCCCGAGCGACAGCACCCACAGGATGGTCGATGGGCGTTTTCGCCACGGCTTCGTCGAATCGCCGGCGGCAGCCGCCGCCTTGTCCTTGCCTTGCCCGTCCATGTCATGGAAACGTAACGTGGGGGGCGCCTGGAGGATAGCTTTATGAGTTCCGACCATGCGTATCGGCATTGATCTCGGCGGCACCAAAATCGAGGGGTTGGTACTCGACGCCGGCGGCGTCGAGAAGGCCCGCTTGCGCGTGCCGACGCCGGATAGCTCCTACGACGCGACCCTGAAGGCGGTCGTCGACGTCGTGAGCGAGCTGGAGCGGCGGGCCGGCGAGCGCTGCACCGTCGGCATCGCCCATCCCGGAGCGGTGTCGCCGGCGACCGGCTTGATCAAGAACGCCAACTCGACACGGCTGAACGGCCGGGCCATGCGCGCCGATCTCGAACGGGCGCTGGGCCGCGAGGTGCGCATGCAGAACGATGCCAACTGCTTTGCCGTGTCGGAGGCGAGCGATGGGGCGGCGGCAGGACTCGGCATCGTGTTCGGCGTGATCCTGGGCACCGGCGTGGGCGGCGGCGTGGTGATCGATGGTCGACCGCTCACCGGCGCGCAGGCCGTGGCGGGCGAATGGGGCCACAACCCGTTGCCCCACCCGACCGACGACGAGCGGCCCGGGCCGCGCTGTTATTGCGGCCGGATCGGCTGCATCGAGACCTGGCTGAGCGGCCCGCGCTTCGAGCGGCAATTCCTCGACCGGACCGAACGAACCCTGCGCGCGACCGACATCAGCGAGGCGGCGCTGGCGGGCGACGCGGAGGCTGCGGCGTGCGTGGAACTCTATTGCGACCGCCTGGCGCGCGCCTTGTCGGTCGTGATCAACATCGTCGACCCGCATGCCATTGTGCTGGGCGGAGGCTTGTCGCGCATGACGCCGCTCTACAGCCGCGTGCCCGAACTCTGGAAGCGCTACATATTCTCCGAACCGGAACTGATCGTCACCAAGCTGCTGCCGCCGCGCTTCGGCGATTCCAGCGGCGTGCGCGGCGCGGCGTGGCTGTGGCCAGAGGCGAAAGCCTCGAGCTAGGGCGGGATGAATTGGATCCGACTCGCAGGCGGACGGTTTTCGCCGTTTTCACCGTTTCTTAGCGGCGCGCAGCGGGCGGAAAACGGGCGAGTGCCTGATTCTTCGGGCGATTCCGCAATCGCGGCGATCGGGAAAACGGGCGAAAACGGGCGATAAACGGCGCGAAAACGGTTTTTGAAGGCTTTTCGCTATATCGTGCCCGACGACAACACCGCCACTACCGTGCGAGTGGCGGTGTTGGTGGTGGTGCCAATCAACACCGCCACCCCCCGTGTGAGTGGCGGTGTTGGCGGCCAAGCACATCGAGTGAATTCACTCGATCCACTTCAAAGCCATCACGCCTTAGTTGCAGTTCGGCTTGGGCAGCGATTCGAGGCGGGTGATGCGGTATTCGATGCCGCCCTCGCCCTCCTCATGCGTGCCATAGAGCTCGATGCCGTTGTCGAGCACCAGGCTCGACATCTCGAACGCCGCCTGCTCGCCCTGCCCTTTGGGCTGGGCATCGAAGAAGCCGCCGCGGTAGTAGATACGGCTGCGGCCATTGGCCAAGCCTTCGGCGCCCTCGGGAATCTGCAGGTCAGCCAGCCGCTTGGGCACGCGGCCGATCAGGACGTTCACCGCTTGCGGCGGCTTGACCTTCTCGCCGTAGAAGAACAGCGCGTCGAAGTTGCCGTCGCCCGACTTGGCATGCCGGATGGTGGCCCGTGCCAGCGCCATGGGGAACATGGTGCCGGCCGGTAACGCCACCGACTGGCCTTCGGGCTCGTTGTAATGGGCTTGGCCGCGGCCATCGGCATCGAGCGTGGCTTCGCCCTTGAACTGGCTGGCGAGCCGGCCGTTGACCGTCGAACGGTGGTCGAAATGCAGCTTCTTGCCGTCGCGGCTTTCGGTCATTTGCGACTGCTGCTCGCTCACGACCGAGCCGCGCGGCCCGTCGATCTCCAGCCGCATGCGCTGGTTCATGATGTAGCCATCGCACGTCGTCTTGAGCTCGAAGGCATAGGTGCCGGGCGCGCCTGCGCCGGGCTTGCCGTGCTCGAGCATGACGGCGGTATAGGCCGCACGGTGCGGCTGCATCTCCTGCGCCGCGGCCGGGAGAGCGAACGTCGAGGCGAGGAGCGCCCAGGGAATCAGTCGGCGGTTCAGCATTTCGGCCTCGGCAGGGATTGGATCTGGATGAGCTTGGCATCAACGGCGAAGTCGCCGTAATCGAGCAGCATCGAGCGCGCGACGCCGTTGGCGAGCAGGTCGAGCGCCAGCTCGTATTCGGGCTGCGCGCCCTGGTCGCCGTTGGCGAAGAACGCGAAGCGGACGCCCCACGCCTGCTGGTTGCGCAGCAGTCCGACGTCGCCGCGGACCAGCGGCACAGGGCCGGTCGGCCGGGGTGGCTTGCCGATCACCGCGTTGACCTGGAAGGCACCGTCCAGGCGAGCGCCGTCGAACACCTTGTAGGACACCGATTGGTCGCCTTCGCGCGCGTGCTTGATGATCAGCATCAGGTGGGTTGTCGGAAACAGCGTGCCGGCGGGCAGCTCGAAGCTGCGCGCTTCCGGCAGGGTGAAACTGGCGCGGCCCTTGCCGCCTTGCGCCTCAAGCTCTGCCTTGCCGCGTAGCTCCTCCTCGATCTCGTCGTTCTGCGCATTGCGCACGCTGAAGCGCAGCTCCAGCCCGTCCTTGGTTTCGTAGCTGGTGAAGTTGGAATCGGTGACGAATTCCTCGCCGTCGTTGCGCAGGAAGGTGAGCTTGATGCGCTGCTTGATCTCCCAGCCATCGCAGGCATCGGTGGTCTCAAGCACCATGTTGCCGTTGACCTCGACGATACCGCTGTTGGGGCGCGCCACCGAAAGCTTCATCTCGTAGGTCGCCCGGTGCGGCGCCAGCACCACTTCCTGCGGCTGCTGGGCGTCGGCGGTTTCGCTTATCCACAGGATCAGCGAGAGGGTCGCGCAGGCGGCGGCAAAGGTGACCGCAGTGCGAACGGAGGAACGGCGAAAACTATACTTGGTCAACGGACAAATGGCACGGGCAAGGCCTTGTAGCCGGCCGCCCGAGCGTAATATCCATGCCGGCAGATTACCAGAATCATCGGCTGCGGCAGGGCTGCACAGGGGAGATATCGACCATGACCGACCGCAAACCTCGCGTGCTGGCGACCCGCCATTTTCCGCCCGACGTCGAGGCGCGGCTGGCCGGCAATTTCGACGCCTTGCTCAATCCTGAGGACCGGCTTTATGACAGTCCCGCGCTGGTCAAGGCGGCCGAAGGCTGCGACGGCATCCTGTGCGCGGCGGGCGACCCGTTGAACGCCGAAACCATGGGCAAGCTGCCGGCCTCGGTGCGCATGATCGCCACCTTCTCGGTCGGCTATGAGCATGTCGACGTGGCCGCCGCCGCCAAGCGCAAGATCCTGATCAGCAATACGCCCGACGTCCTGACCGACGCCACCGCCGACATCGCCATGCTCTGCCTATTGGGAGCGGCGCGCCGCGCCCATGAGGGCATCACCATGCTGCGCACCCACAACTGGGTGGGCTGGACACCGACCCAGCTGATGGGCGTGCACGTCACCGGCAAGAGACTCGGTATCCTGGGCATGGGCCGCATCGGCCAGGCGCTAGCCGACCGGGCGCGCGCCTTCCGCATGACGATCCACTACAGCAATCGCACACGGCTCGCCCCCGACCTCGAGAAGGGCGCGGTGTTCCACGCCAATCCCGACGACATGCTGGCCCACTGCGACATCCTGTCGATCAACGCACCGATGACGTCCGAAACGCGCAAATGGGTGAATGCGGCACGTCTCGCCAGGCTGCCCAAGGGCGCCATCGTGGTGAACACCGCGCGCGGCGGCGTGGTCGATGACGAGGCACTGATTGCGGCGCTGAAGAGCGGTCACCTGGCGTCGGCGGGCATCGACGTGTTCGATGGCGAACCCAAGATCCATCAAGGCTACTACGGGCTGCAGAACACTTTCCTGCTGCCGCATATGGGCTCGGCGACGGTCGAGACGCGCAATGCCATGGGCTTCAAGGCGCTCGACAATCTCGAGGCCTTCCTGCTCAGGGGACAGCAGCCGCCTGATCTGGTGAAGGCTTGACCTTCTTGACCTTCTTCTTGGCCGCCGAATGGTCGCCTTTGGGCTTCTTGGCCTTGGTCGACGGCGGCGCTGCGATCGCCGGTTCAGGCGCCGGCGTGGCATCAGCAACGGCCGTCACCGGCTGAGCCGAAGGTGCTGTGGGCGCAGGGGCGGGCTTGTAGGCTGCGGCATCCCAGGTCGTAACCGGCGCGTCAGGCGCCGCGCGCAACGGCGCATGGTACTCGACGCCGCCGCCCTCACTCTGGTCGCGGAACGGCTCGTTGTAGTTCACCTGGTAGGGATCGCGATCACCCTCACGGTCGCGGCAGATGTTCTGGTTGCGCAACACGCGCCAGAAGGCGCAGTCCTTCTTGCTCACCATCGAGGTGAAGTGGTCGCCCGTCGTCTTGCCGCTGTCCGCCAGCGAGACGCCATCGGCGCCATAGCTTGCCGCCGCAACCGCGGCCGGCGCGCCACAGCCGCCGGTCAGCAACGGCAGGCAAATGGCCAAAGGAAGAATAAATAGGGTGAGCCGAGGGAAGCTCATAAATCTCTTTAATTTATTATTATAACCCTATGAATATACTGACTCTTATAGTTTCAGTCAATTGGAGCAAAGCTACCAGCCCTAGTCCTTCTTGGGGGGAGGCAACCGCAAGGCGATGTGCAGTTCGCGCAACTTCTCCATCGGCACCTCGGTCGGCGCGTCCATCATCAGGTCGACGGCCTGCTGGTTCATCGGGAAGGTGATGACCTCGCGGATGTTGGGCTCGTCGGCCAGCAACATGACGATGCGATCGACGCCGGGCGCGGCGCCGCCGTGCGGCGGCGCGCCGTACTTGAAGGCGTTCAGCATGCCGCCGAAGCGAAGCTCGACCTCTTCCTTGCTGTAACCCGCGATGCCGAAGGCCTTGTACATGATGTCGGGCTTGTGGTTGCGGATGGCACCCGAGCAGAGCTCGATACCGTTGCAGACGATGTCGTACTGCCACGCCTTGATGGTGAGCGGATCCTGCGTCTCCAGCGCCTCCAGCCCGCCCTGAGGCATCGAGAACGGGTTGTGGCTGAAGTCGATCTTCTTGGCTGTCTCGTCGTACTCGAACATCGGGAAGTCGACGATCCAGCAGAAGGCGAACTCTCCCTCGGCGATCAGCCCCATCTCCTGGGCAATCTTGGTGCGCGCGAAGCCTGCGAACTTCCACGCCGCTGCTTCCTGATCGGCGACGAAGAACACCGCATCACCGTCTTCGGCGCCAGTCAGGCTCCTGAGCCTGGCGAGGCGCTCATCGGCCACGAACTTGGCGATCGGCCCCTTCCCTGCCCCGCCTTCGAGCACGATGTAACCCAGGCCCGGCTTGCCCTCGCCCTGCGCCCAGCTGTTGAGCTTGTCGAAGAAGCTGCGCGGTTGGCCACCGGCCTTGGGCGCGCGGATCGCGCGCACCACGCCGCCTTTGGCGACGATGCCGGCAAACACCTTGAAATCCGAGCCGGCGAAGACCTGGCCCACATCGAAGATCCGGAGCGGATTGCGCAGGTCGGGTTTGTCGGTGCCGTACGTCAGGAGCGCCTCGGCATAGGGGATGCGTGGGAACGGAAACGGCGTCACCTTGCGCGGACCCTCGCGGCCGAACGCGGCGAATTCGTCGAACACGCCATGCAGCACCGGCTCGATAGCGGCGAACACGTCGTCCTGCGTCACGAAGCTCATCTCGAAGTCGAGCTGGTAGAATTCGCCCGGCGCCCGATCGGCGCGCGCATCCTCGTCGCGGAAACAGGGAGCGATCTGGAAATAGCGGTCGAAGCCCGACACCATGAGCAGCTGCTTGAACATCTGCGGCGCCTGCGGCAGCGCATAGAACTTGCCGGGATGGAGGCGGCTCGGCACCAGGTAGGAGCGCGCGCCTTCAGGCGAGTCAGCGGTCAGGATGGGCGTCTGGAACTCGATGAAGTCCTGGTCGATCATGCGCCGACGCAAGCTCGCAATGACCTGGCTGCGCAGCACGATGTTCTTGTGCAGCTTGTCCTTGCGCAGATCGAGGAAGCGGTATTTCAACCGCAGCTCCTCGGGCGTGGTGTCGTTCTCCTGATAGACCGGGATCGGCAGGGGGTCGGCCATCGACTGGACGACCATCTCCTGTGCGTCGAGTTCGACGGCCCCGGTCGCGAGCCTGGCGTTTACTGTGGAAGCCTCGCGGGCCACCACCTTGCCGCTCACCGTGATCACGCTCTCGTTGCGCACGGCCTCGGCCGTCTTGAACACCGGGCTCGAGACGTCCACCACCACCTGGGTCACTCCGTAGTGGTCGCGCAGGTCGATGAACAGCAGGTTGCCGTGGTCGCGCTTGCGCTGGACCCAGCCTGACAGGCGGGCCTGCTGGCCGACATGCTCGGGGCGCAATTGGCCGCACGTATGGGTTCGGTAGACGGAGGACATTTGTCGGTTTTTCCGCGTTTTCACGCGCTGTTTACGGCGCGTACGCGCCGCCTCCGGCGCGCTAGGGGCGGCAAAAGGCACGGATTGTGCTGCCAAGTCAAGGGAATGGGCCTTTCCGCTTGCGGCAGCTTTGCCGAAGCCTTCCCGCCCGCGAGTACGGGTTCCGATCCAATGGAACCGCTCCGGTTCCATTGGATCGGAAACGAGTTGAGCCGGGCGCCGCGGCCTATAAGGCATATTCCGCCCGGCTGATTCCAGCCGGACGGAATATGCTCTATACATCGCCGCCAATGAAACTGATCACCACGACCGACGATCTGGCCGCCTTCTGCAAGCCCCTGGGGAACGCCGAATACGTCGCTGTCGATACCGAGTTCATGAGGGAACGCACCTACTGGCCCAAGCTCTGCCTGGCCCAGGTGGCGGGACCCGACGAAGCGGCGGCGATCGATGCGCTGGCGGAGGGCATCGACCTGTCCCCGCTCGACGAGTTGATGGCCAACAAGAAGGTCCTCAAGGTCTTCCATGCCGCCCGCCAAGACCTGGAAATCTTCTACCTGCGCATGACCAAAGTGCCGGCACCGCTGTTCGACACCCAGGTCGCCGCCATGGTGTGCGGCCACGGCGAGGCGGCGTCCTACGAATCGCTGGCGACCAAGCTCGCCAAGGCGCGCATCGACAAGTCGAGCCGCTTCACCGACTGGAGCCGCCGGCCGCTCAGCGAGCGGCAGATCACCTATGCGCTCTCCGACGTCACCCATCTCCGCGTGGTCTACGAGAAGCTCCGGCGCCAACTAGAGAAGAGCGGCCGCCTGCCCTGGATCGCGGAGGAGATGGCCGTGCTGAACGATCCAGGCACTTATCGCGCCGATCCCGAACTGGCGTGGCGGCGGCTGAAGCCGCGCGGCGCCTCGCCCCGGCTGCTCGGCACCCTCAAGGAGGTCGCGGCTTGGCGCGAGCGCACTGCGCAACGCATCGACATTCCGCGCCAGCGCCTGCTGCGCGACGAGCAGCTCCTGGAGATCGCCAGCCATTCGCCCAAGACGATCGAGGAACTCGCCGCGACGCGCGGCCTTGGTCGCGGTTTCGCCGAGGGCTGGCAGGGCCGCGAGTTGATGGAGGCCATCGAGAAGGCGCGCAAGCTGCCGGAGGCCGAGCTGCCGACGCGCGACCGGGCGCCCGAGCAGCTGCGAGCGCCGAGCGCCGTCGTCGACCTGCTGCGCACGCTGCTCAAGATGAAGGCCGAGCAGGCCGGCGTCGCCGCCCGCCTGGTGGCGAGCGCCGACGAACTCGACCGCATGGCGGCCGGCAAGCGCGATGTCCATGCCCTCTCGGGCTGGCGCAAGGAGATCTTCGGCGACGATGCGGTGGCCCTGATCGAGGGCCGCCTGGCCCTTGCCCTGCAGGGCGACCAGGCCAAGCTGATCTCGGTGCCGATTCCGCTCTAGGCCTCGACGATCACCGACTTCAGATCGAAGGCTTCGGCGGCGCTTTCGAGCCGACGGGCGGTGACATCACCCAGGCTGCGCTTCAACTCGGCCGGCACGATCATACGCAGATCCCGCTCGGTGCGGCGCAGCTGCACCTGCGGCAAGAGGCCGGGCGCACCGCCCGACAGGTTGTAGGCCAGCCGCAGGCAGGCGCCGAGGCGACGGGCATAGTTGCGGCTCTTGTTGTCGGAGAGGCGCAAGGCGGTGTCGAGCATGGCCGACTTGGAATCGCTCTTGTAACGGTAGGCGAGAGTCATGGCGAGAACGGCGCGCTCGCGATGGCTCATGCCCGGCGCCGGCAGGTGCAACACGCGGATATAGGCCTGCTCGGCGCGATAGTCGGGATGGTCGTTCCAGGAGATATCGCTGAGATGGCAGGCGGCGATGCGCAGGATGCGCTCGGCGTCGCTTTCGCCGGCGAAAACCGGCGTCAGCCAGTCGAAGATCTCCTGAGGAGACAGATCGAAGCGACGCCAGCCTGCCCCTTGCTCCTCGGCAAAGGCGATCAGCGGATGGCGCGCGCGCTCCGCTTCGCTGAGCCGCGAATAGTAGAAGCCCTCGCGCAGGCCGAAGGCCGAGAAGATGACGTTGCGCGGCTTCAGCGCCGCCAGCAGCCGGTCGAGCGCCAGACAGGCGAGCGGCAAGGTGTCGATACGACGGCGCGACACCCCGGGCATCTTCTCCAGAGATTTGGCGCTTTGCACGGCGATCAGCCGCGCCACCGCGCGCGCCTCGTCGGAGGGGATGTCGTAGTGATGGATGATGTGCAGCGGGTAGCCCGCCTGCTCCATGTGCAGGCGCGCAAAGGAACGCCAGGCACCGCCCACGGCATAGAAGGTCTTGCCGGTCTCCTCGCGCAGCCAGCGCACGTCCTCGATGGCGTCGATGACGATGCGTTTGGGATCGCTCTTGCCTGAGGACATCAGGCGCAGTGGCCCGATCGGCAGCGTTGAGGACGAGCCGATGCGGCCGCGTCCGATCGCCACCAGCTCGAGGCTGCCGCCGCCCAGGTCGCCCATGACGCCCGAAGCGTCGGGCATGCCGCACATCACGCCGAACCCAGAGAAGCGCGCCTCGTCCTGCCCGCTCACGATATGGGCCTTGATGCCCGGCCGGCTCTCGAGAGCATGCATGAATTCCGGCCCATCGGAGGCGTCACGCACGGCCGCCGTCGCCAGCAGGTCGAGCGACGTCACCTTCATGTTGTGGGTGAGAGCCGTGAAGCGGTCGATATTGGCCAACGCCATCTCGACGCCGGCCGGATTGAGGCGCCCGGTCGCGTCGAGGCCACGTGCCAGGCCGCACAGCACCTTTTCGTTGAATACCGGCAGAGGCGCGCGGCTGGCGCGCTCATAGACGACCAAACGGATCGAATTCGAGCCGACGTCGATGATGCCGACCCGGCCGCCGCCGAGGCGGGCCTTGTCGACAGGGGCGTCTACGGTCCGTTCGCCGTCCATGCGCGCTCCCTCTAAAGCATATTCCGTCCGGCTTCCAGCCGGGCGGAATATGCCTTTGGTCGAGGCAGCTGGAACATCGCGTTTCCGATTAATGGAACCGTAACGGTTCCATTAATCGAAAACACGCACTAGCCGAAACTGGGCGGGATTGCAGCGACGATTTCGGCGCGGCGAGACGGCGCCGGCAGGCTCAGGAGCTGAGAACCAGTCTCGGCACCGCCCCGCTTAGCCGAAGGGCGCTACCCCGGCCCGAAAGCGACGGATTGGTCATGAAATAGTGATGGGCAATGAAAGGTTCCTTGCCCGTCTTGCAGCGCACATAAGTGCCGTCCGCATTCATGGTCCAGCTCTGCCCGTCGTCCTTGAGATTGGCGACCATGATCTGATCGAGCACCTGCTCGTGCACCGTCGGGTTCTCGACCGGGCAGAGCAGCTCGACGCGGCGATCGAGGTTGCGCGGCATCCAGTCGGCCGACGAGACGAAGACCTTCGCCTGGGGCGACGGCAGCGCCTTGCCATTGCCGAAGCACATGATGCGGGCGTGCTCGAGGAACCGGCCGATGATGCTCTTGACGCGGATGTGTTCGCTGAGGCCGGGCACACCCGGACGCAGGCAGCAGATGCCACGCACCACGAGGTCGATCTGAACGCCGGCCTTGGAGGCGGCGTAGAGCCGGTCGATGAGCTGCGGGTCGACCAGCGAATTGAGCTTGGCCCAGATCGCCGCCGGCTTGCCGGCGCTCGCCTTGGCGATCTCGGCGTCGATCAGGTCGTAGAGCGTGGAGCGCAGCGTCACCGGCGCGAAGGAGATCTTCTCCATCTTCTCGGGCCGGGCGTAGCCCGTCATGTAGTTGAACAGGCGCGCCGCGTCACGGCCCATCGCCGGGTCGCAGGTAAAGAACGAGAGGTCGGTGTAGATACGCGCCGTGATCGGATGGTAGTTGCCGGTGCCGAAATGCACGTAGGTCCGGATGGCCGACGCCTCGCGCCGCACCACCATCGACACCTTGGCATGGGTCTTGAGGTCGATGAAACCGTAGACCACCTGCACGCCAGCGCGCTCGAGGTCGCGCGCCCAGCGGATGTTGGCTTCCTCGTCGAAGCGCGCCTTGAGCTCGATTAGGGCAGTGACAGTCTTGCCGGCCTCGGCGGCCGAGATCAACTCCTTGACGATCGGCAAATCCGCCGAAGTCCGATAAAGGGTCTGCTTGATCGCCACCACCGCCGGGTCGCGCGCCGCCTGGCGCAGGAACTGCACCACCACGTCGAAGCTCTCGTAGGGGTGATGCACCACGATGTCCTTGGCGCGGATGGCGGCAAAGCAATCGCCGCCGAAGTCACGGATGCGCTCGGGGAAACGGGCGTTGTAGGGAGTGAACTTGAGGTCGGCGCGATCGTCGACGATGACCGCCTTGACGTCGCCGACATTCACCATGGTGTCGAGCTCGAAGACATGGACTGTCTGGCTCGCGATCTCGAGCTGGTCGAACAGGAAGTCGCGCAGGTCGGCGGGCATGGTGCTGTCGACCGAGATGGAGATCAAGTCGCCCCGGCGCCGGCGCTTGAGCGCGCTCTCATAGAGCAGCACCAGGTCTTCGGCTTCCTCGTTGATCTCGACGTCACTGTCGCGGATCAGCCGGAAGAAACCGCGTTCGGCTACTTGGTAGCCGGGGAAGAGGCGCGGCAGGAAGATGTCGACCAGTTCTTCGAGCGGCAGGAACCGGATGGCGGGGCCCGGCAGGCGCACGAAGCGATCGACCTGCGACGGCAACGGCAGCAGCGCCATCAGGGTCCGTTTGTCGTTCTTGCGCTGCAGCTTGAGGATGGTCGAGAAGCCGCCGTTCTGGATGAAGGGAAAGGGATGTGCCGGGTCGATGGCGAGCGGCGTCAGGATCGGGAACACCTGATCGATGAAGTACTGGTCCAGCCAGACCCGCTCGCTGTCGGCGAGCTCCGAACGCTCGAGCACGGCGATGCCCGCCTCGCGCAGCTCGCCTTGCAAGGTGGCCCACACGCGCTGCTGCTCGGCCATCACGATCGAGGCGCGGTCGCGGATGGCGGCGAGTTGCTCGGCGGGCGTCAGCCCATCGTCGCTGAGCAAGGTCGAGCGATTGGGCAGCATGTCGACAAGGCCCGCTACGCGGACCATGTAGAACTCGTCGAGAATGTCGGCGGAGATCGACAGGTAGCGCACGCGCTCAAACACCGGATGGCGCGGATTGCTGGCCTCCTGCAGGACGCGCGTATTGAAGGCCAACCACGACAGTTCACGGTTGATGAAACGCCGCGGACTATCCGCCGTTATGGCAGAGCCCTGATCGGCGGCCTGGGGGGTGCTGATAGCGTCCATGGGTGGGAGTTATACACAGAAACGCTAGTCCCTCTGCATGACGGTGTCATGGCAATTAACTAAACAATTGTTTCCAAAGGATTTTTCCGGATATCCCAAGTGAAAACCGTTCTTCTCCTGCGGCACGCCAAATCGGCGTGGGACGATGCCGGCGTGGCCGACCATGAACGGCCGCTGAATAGGCGCGGCGAGCGTGCGGCCGAGGCTTTGGCCCAGCACATCGCGAAAAAGTCCCCTCGCCCCGACCTGATCCTGTGCTCCACAGCCACGCGCAGCCGCCAGACGCTGGCCCCGCTGGTCCGTCGCCTGGCCGCCCCGGCGCCGCCCATCCTGCTGGAAAAGGGCCTGTACCTCGCTTCGGAGGCCACCCTGCTAGCCCGCCTCCAGGACGCGCCTGGCGAGGCCGGCACGGTGATGCTGATCGGCCACAATGACGGCATCTGGCAGCTTGCCGAGGTGCTGGCCGGCAGCGGCCGCGCCGGGCTGCTGGCCGCCCTGCATGACAAGTTCCCGACCGGCACGCTCGCGACCTTGCGCGCACCGATCGAGCGCTGGCCGGATCTCGCGGCGGGCTCGGCCGAACTCCTAGCCTACGTTCGGCCGCGCGATCTGATGCCGAGCTAGTACGTGCCCGGGTATTGGCCGCCATCCATCAGGATGTTCTGGCCTGTCATGTAACCCGCGTGCACGCTGCAGAGGAACGCGCACATCATGCCGAACTCCTCGGCTGTGCCGAAGCGGCCGGCGGGATGGGCCTTGGCACCAGCCGCATACTCTTCCTCGAAGCTACGGCCAGCACTCGCCGCCCGCACTTTGACCGTGCCACGCAGCCTGTCAGTGTCGAACGGACCCGGCAGCAGGCCGTTGATCGTGACGCCGTGACGAATCGTCGTGCGCGCAACACCGGCGACGAAGCCCGTGAGGCCGCTGCGCGCGCCGTTGCTAAGGCCGAGAATGTCGATCGGCGCCTTCACCGAACTCGAGGTGATGTTCACGACGCGGCCGAAACCGCGCTTCATCATGCCGTCGACCGTCGCCTTGATGAACTCGATCGGTGTCAGCATGTTGGCGTCGATCGCCTTGATCCACGCATCGCGATCCCAGTCGCGGAAGTTGCCCGGGGGCGGGCCGCCGGCGTTGTTAACGACGATGTCCGGCTCAGGGCAGGCCGCAAGTACCTGTTTGCGGCCATCCGCTGTCGTGACGTCGACCGCCACCGGCGTCACCTTGACGCCGTGCTTCTTGCGGATCTCCTCCGCCGTCGCCTCGAGCTCGGACTTGGTGCGGGCGTTGATGACCAGATCGACGCCCTCGCCCGCCAGCGCCATGGCGCAGCCTTTGCCCAAACCCTTGCTCGCCGCACAGACGATCGCCTTGCGGCCCTTGATGCCCATGTCCATCGTTTCGCTCCCTACTGACTGACGCGTGTCCAGATTTGTGTCTCGCCGAACATCGGCGAGCCGACGTAGCCGCGCAGCCTGAGCGTGCCATCCGGCTGCAGGCTGATGTTGGCGGTGTAGACCTTGCCGTTCTCGCCGTTGTAGATGTGGCCTTCCTCGAACACGTTGGGATCGGCGGTCTTCTTGAAGCCCCAGATCAGCGGCATGCCGATCACCTTGCGGCTGCGCAGATTGGGATCGGCGTTGCGGTAGTCGGTCGCCATGTCGGGCGCCACGACTTGGCCGTTCGGCCCCTTGGGGTTGATCAGTCCGACGATAACGCCGCAGACCGGGCCATTGGCGGGGCTGTCGCAAGGCGCGATGCGGACCTGGGCCACTCCGGAGGCCGTCAACCAGGTCCCCATGACCGACTGGGCCTGCGCCGACGCGGCAAAGCCGAGCGTCATCAGCATCGCGGCAACCAACAGCTTCCTCACGCTTCTCTCCCCTTTGCCAGCTCATCCAGGACGTCGGCGGCGAGCCTTCGGTCGATCTCGCGGCGCTCGGCGAGCGCGCGGCGATCGAGGGCCGCCACGACGCGTCGGGCAGCCTCGCCCGAGCGCTCCATGCGCGACACCAGATAGTGCACGACGCCCGCGGCGGCATGCAATTGCCGATCTGCGAGCTGTTTCAGGATGATCGAGCCCAGCAGCTCATCATCGGGCGGCGCGACGGCGACCGCGGGCGCGGCCCTGAGCCGCGACGCGAGATCGGGCAAGGCGATGCGCCAGCGGGCGGGCGGCGTTTCCGAAATCAGCAGCAGATGGCCGCGGCGCTCGCGCATCAGGTTGTAGAGATGGAACAATGCGCGGTCGGGCGAGCGGTCGGCACGCTCGATCACGATGGCGGCGGACGCAGCCGACAAGGTGGTGAGGTCGGGAACGCTCTTGCCCTCGAGATCGGCGCCTTCGACCAGCGATGCAGCGGCGCGTGCCGCCCAAATGCGGCCAAGGTGGGTCTTGCCGCTGCCCGGCGGGCCGCTCAACGAGAGCGCGGGCGCAGGCCAGTCGGGCCAACGGTCGATCCAGGCCAGCGCCTCGCGATTGCCGGCCGCGACCACGAAATCCTCGCGCGCATAGGTCGGCGGCGGCAGCGCCAGGTCGAACGTGAGCTGGTTCGCCACCCCGCCCTCACCCGGCATTTTCGCCGCGATAAAGCGCGCTTTCGCGATAGCGTCCGATCAGGTGCCGCGCGACGACGCCGGCCACGGCAGCGACCGGCACCGCGACCAGCACGCCGACGAAGCCGAACAGCGAGCCGCCCGCCAGCAGGGCGAACATGATCCAGACCGGGTGCAGCCCGACGCGATCGCCGACCAGATTGGGCGAGAGCACGTTGCCTTCGAGCAGATGGCCGATCAGGAAAACCACGGCGACCTTGATCACGCTCAGCCAGTCGGGCGGGAATTGCGCCAGCGCCATGCCGATCGCCAGGGTTGCGCCGACCAGGGTGCCGACGAACGGGATGAAGGAGATGACCCCCGCGATCAGGCCGATGACGAAGCCGAACTGCAGGCCGACGATCGACAGGCCGATGCCATAGATCGAGCCGAGGCAGAGGCAAACCAGCGCCTGGCCGCGCACATAGCCCGCGACCGCGGCATTGGCCTCCTGCGCGACCGTGCGGATCGAGTGCGCATGATCCAGAGGCAGCGCGCCGTCGATCGCGGCCAGCACCTTCGGCCAGTCGCGCAGCAGATAGAACGTGACGACCGGCGTCAGGAACAACAGCCCCAGCACATTGATGATGGCCACACCGCGCTGGGCCACGCGGCTGGCGATGGCGCCGACCAGACCCAGCGCCTGGCCAGCCCATTGCGCCGCCTCGGTCTGCAGTTCTTGCAGGCTGAGCTCCGGCAGGCCGAGCTTGCTGCGCACCGGCTCGATCATCGGCTGCAAACGCGCCACCGCCTGCACGGTGTATTGCGGCACCTTGGCGATCAGACCCTCAATCTGGCCGAACAGGGGCGGAAGGATCGCCATGGCGGCACCGATCGTGATCACCGCGGCGAGGACCGTGACGGTGGCCGTGGCCCAGGTCCGCGACAAGCCAGCGCGGTGCAGTCGAAGGACGACCGGGATCGAAGAAATAGGCGACGACAGCGCCGACCACGAACGGCAGCAGGATGTCGTTCAACAGCCACAGCACCAGCAGGAAGACGACCGCAGCGCCGACCCAGAAGCGCCAGCGATGGACCGGCCCCTGGCCCTTGCCGGGTGCCGTCATGGCGTGCTCACCGCGCCTGTAGTCGCCATTGATCGGCGTCCTTGGCGAGCTGCAGGCCGGCCTGGGCCAGCGTGCGCTGCAACTGGTCCTCGGTGCCGAAATATTCGAGATGCAGATCGGCGCGATCCGACTCGAGTGAGCGCACGGTGACGCTCTTGACCGCCGGGATCGCCCCCAGACGCTGGCGTATCTGGACCCAGTCGCTGAGCTCGCGGATCGGCACCACGACGTCGAGGCCGGCCTGCGAATCGCGGCGCACCACGGCGATGTTGCGCCAATCCTCGTCGAGCTTGGCGTGGATTTTCTTGGCCGCGTCGGCAAGCTGGTTCGCGTCCGCCACCGTCATCCTGGGGAGCTCGCTGCGCGCGCCGGTCTGGGTGTCGTAGCGCACGCCGCCGGCCGTGAGCGCGCCCGAGCTCTTGTCGCCTTCAAGCGTCGCCACGATGATCGTCGGCGCGTGGTAGCGCTCGTTCAGCCGCGACAGGGCCGAGACATCACCGACATAGGCTTCCTCGACCGAAAGGGCGTTCTGGTCGAGCTGGTCGCCACGCACCAGCGTCACCGGCACGGCGCTGGCCGTGGTATCGAGGCCGCGCCAGGCGTCGCGCCAGGCATTGTTGTCATCGAGCGGCTCGACGCCGTTTTTGTCCTTCCACAACGGGATGACGAGCGCCGGCCGCGCCACCGTCTCGGCGACGGAAATGCCGCCCTCGCGCAGCCAGGCGTTCACCTGCTCGGCGCCGAACACCACGTTCAGCGTGCCGATATAGCGGTTGGCGGCGGTGCGCTCGCTCGAGAATTCGACGCCGCGGATCATGCCTTCGAGGCGTGCATTGTCGACTGGCGGGACACGGGCACGATCCTCCGGCGCCACCATGCGCTCGATCAGGAGCTTCACCGCCTTCCGCTGCGCCTCGCGGATCCCTTGCTGGCGTGCCTGGATGGCATCGGCTCCGGTCACGTCGACATCGACGCCGCCGATCGTATAGCTGTTGCCACTCGCGACCTGTGCGGGGGCCTCGCCCGCCACTACCGCCAGCAGCACGAGAATCGGGGAAAACCAGCGGGCTGACGGCATTGCGGGGGTCCGGTTTTTGGCTATGTTTCGCGGCCATCTGTCTAGCACGCCCCATCATTAGCAGGAATGAGCCCGGCTTGAAGCCTGACCACAATCGGCCACCGCTGACCTACAAAGAGTCCGGCGTCGACATCGACGCAGGCGATGCATTGGTCGAGCATATCAAGCCGCTGGCCAAGAGCACCGACCGCAGGGGCGTGATGGGCGGGCTGGGCGGCTTCGGCGGCCTGTTCGACCTCAAGGCCGCGGGCTTTCGCGATCCCATCCTGGTGTCCGGCACCGACGGCGTCGGCACCAAGCTCAAGGTCGCGATCGACGCCGGCATCCCCGACACCGTGGGCATCGATCTCGTGGCGATGTGCGTCAACGACATCGTGGTGCAGGGCGCCGAGCCGCTGTTCTTCCTCGACTACTACGCGACCGGCAAGCTCGACGTCGAAACCGCGCGCCGCGTCGTCGCCGGCATCGCCGAGGGTTGCCGGCGTGCCGGCTGCGCGCTGGTCGGTGGCGAGACCGCCGAGATGCCCGGCATGTACCGCGAGGGCGACTACGATCTCGCGGGCTTCGCCGTCGGCGCCGCCGAGCGCGACCAGCTGCTGCCGCGCGATGACATCGCTCCCGGCGACGTCGTGCTGGGCCTCGCCTCGAGCGGCGTGCACTCGAACGGCTATTCGCTGGTGCGCAAGGTCCTGGAGCGCGGCGGCTCCGGTCCCGACAAGGCGGCGCTGCTCGAGCCCACACGCATCTACGTGAAGCCGTTGCTCGCGGCGATCCGCAGCACGGGCGCCATCAAGGGCCTGGCCCACATCACCGGCGGCGGCCTGCCCGGCAACGTGCCGCGCTGCCTGCCCGACGGCTTGCGCGCCCGGCTCGACGCCCGGCAGTGGCCGGTGCCACCGGTGTTCCGCTGGCTGCGCGAGGCAGGCGCGGTGCCGACCGACGACATGCTGCGCACCTTCAATTGCGGACTGGGCATGGTCGCCGTCGTCGCCAAGGCCGATGCCGCACGGGTCGCCCAGGCGTTGGCCGACGCGGGCGAAACCGTGCGCGAAGTCGGTATTGTCGAACGCGCCCCGACGGCAGAAGCTGACTGCATCGTCGAGCACGGGGACGACCTATGGCGAAGCTGAAGGTTGGAGTGCTGATATCGGGCCGCGGCAGCAACATGGCCTCGCTGGTCCGATCGGCCTGGGAGGACGACTATCCCGCCGAGATCGCCTGCGTGATCAGCAACGTCGCCTCGGCGCCGGGCGTGAAGATCGCCCGCGATGCCGGCATCGCCACGGCGGTCATTGCCCATGGCGACTATCCCGACCGCGAGACCTTCGACAGGGCGGTCACGGCCGAGCTGGAGAAGCACCATGTCCGCCTGGTCGCGCTGGCGGGCTTCATGCGCATCCAGAGCCCGTGGTTTCCCCACCACTGGCGCAACCGCGTCATCAACGTCCATCCGTCGCTGATGCCCCTCTTCCCCGGCCTGTACGCCCAGCAGCAGGCCATCGACGCCGGCGCGCGCGTCACCGGCTGCACGGTGCACTTCGTCACGGCCGAGGTCGATGCCGGGCCGATCATCGCCCAGGCGGCCGTGCCGGTGCTGGCGGGTGATACCGCCGAGCGGCTCGAGGCGCGCATCCTGCGCCAGGAGCATCGCCTCTATCCCCTGGTGCTGCGCTGGTTCGGCGAAGGCCGCGTCGCGATCGTCGACGGCCGGGTCGAGGTCAAGGGCGTGCCGCCGGGCGCCACCCTGCTCTTTTCGCCGGAGCCCTGATTCGCTATAACGCCGGCATCAATTTCTACGGGGAGCCGGCATGGCCGACGCAGGACAAGACGAATATCGCGCACACCTCGCGACCTACACATCCTTCAACAAGCTGGTGCTGTTCATGATCCTGTGGATCGTGCTGCTGCTGGCCTGCATGGCCATGGGCCTGGTTGGCAGCTCCGGCCTGATCGCCCTGCTGCTCGGCATCGGCGGCACGATCGCCCTGCTCGTGGGCTTCACCGTACTCGGCTGACGGCGCCCCTTGGCGAAATGAAAAGCGGCCCCGCGGGGCCGCTTTTTTGTTGGCAGAGCTACCCGACGATCTCACCCGGCGAGAAGAAGTAGGCGATTTCGGTCTTGGCGTTCTCGGGCGAATCCGAGCCGTGCACCGAGTTGGCCTCGATCAATTCGGCGAAATCCTTGCGGATCGTGCCGGGCGCTGCGTTGGCGGGATTGGTCGCGCCCATGATCTCGCGGTTCTTGGCGACGGCGTTGTCGCCTTCCAGCACCTGTATCACCACCGGGCCCGAGGTCATGAACGTGCAGAGGTCGTTGAAGAACGGCCGCTCCTTGTGCACGCCGTAGAAGCCCTCGGCCTGCTGGCGGCTCATCTTGATGCGCTTCTGGGCCACGATGCGCAGGCCCTTCTCTTCGAACCGGGCGTTGATCTTGCCGGTGAGGTTCCGGCGGGTCGCATCCGGCTTGATGATCGAGAAAGTGCGTTCGACGGCCATGAAATCCCTCTTTGACGCTGTGCTTTGGCGAGTGGGCGGGGCTTATAGACGCGGGGTCGGGCGGCTGCAAGGCGGCCATTCGCCTTGGTTTCGGCCCGTCCCGTGTGCTAAACGCCGCCGCCCCCATGCTGAGCGTCACCGATCTTTCCTTCCGCCATGGCGAACGCGTGCTGTTCGAGCGCGCCTCCGTGGCCTTTTCCGACGGCTGGAAAGTCGGCCTGGTCGGCCGCAATGGCGCGGGCAAATCGACCCTGCTCAAGCTGATCCAGGGCGAGCTCGAGGCCGACGGCGGCGACATCAACCTGATGGGCCGTACCCGCATCGGCTCGGTGCCGCAGGATCCACCGGGCGGCGACATCAGCGTGCTCGACGCCGTGCTGGCGGCCGATGTCGAGCGCACGGCGCTGATGGCCGAAGCCGAGACCTCGCACGATGGCCTGCGGCTGGCCGACATCCACATGCGGCTCGACGAGATCGGCGCCGCCTCGGCGCCCTCGCGCGCCGCCGCGATCCTGAATGGCCTGGGCTTCGACAATGCGGCCCAAGCGCGGCCGTGCGGCGAGTTCTCCGGCGGCTGGCGCATGCGCGTGGCGCTGGCCGGCACGCTGTTCAGCGACCCCGACCTCCTGATCCTCGACGAGCCGTCGAACCATCTCGATCTCGAGGCCCAGCTCTGGCTCACCGAGCACCTGAAGAAGTTCCGCCACACGCTGCTGATGGTCAGCCACGATCGCGACCTCTTGAACGACGTGTGCGACCACGTCGTGCACATCGACCAGGAGAAGCTGGTCTCCTACACCGGCAACTACGACTTCTTCGAGCGCACCCGCGCCGAGCGGCTGGCCAACGACGCCGCGCAACAGTCCAAGATCGCCGCCCAGCGCAAGCACATGCAGGCCTTCGTCGACCGCTTCAAGGCCAAGGCCAGCAAGGCGCGCCAGGCGCAGTCGCGGCTCAAGATGATCGAGAAGCTGGGGCCGGTCGCTTCGGTGCCGATCGAGGAGAAGATCACTTTCAACTTCCCCTCGCCCGAGCTGCTGGCCTCGCCGATCGAGACGCTCGACGAGGTCTCCGTCGGCTATCCGAACGGGCCGCTAGTACTCTCCAAGCTCGACCTGCGCATCGACATGGAAGACCGCATCGCGCTGCTCGGCCAGAACGGCAACGGCAAGTCGACCTTCATCCGGCTGATCTCGCAGCGGCTAGAGCCGCGCGCGGGCAAGCTCAAGAAGACGCCACGGTTGCGCGTCGGCTATTTCTCGCAGGACCAGGAGGAGAGCCTCGACTACGAGGCGACGCCGTTCGACCACATGAACCGCGCCCTGGGCCCGGGCACGCAAGAGCACAAGGTGCGCGCCCAGCTCGGCCGCTTCGGCTTCAGCCGCGATCGCGCCAACCTCAAGGTGGGCGTGCTGTCCGGCGGCGAGAAGACCCGGCTCCTGCTGGCGCTCGCCACGCGCAACGCGCCGCACATGCTGCTGCTCGACGAGCCGACCAACCACCTCGACATGGACGCGCGCGAATCGCTGATCGAGGCGATCAACGACTTCGAGGGCGCCGTCGTGCTGGTGAGCCACGACACGCATCTGGTGAAGATGATCGCCGACCAGCTCTGGGTCGTCGAAAAGGGCACGGTCGCGCCGTTCGAAGGCGATATCGACGAATACCAGACAAAGCTTTTGCGCGAGCGCAGCGCCCGGCCGGCCAAGGAGCCCAAAGCGAAGAAGCAGAAATCTTCGCCAACACCCGCGCCCGCGGCTCTCGTGTCGGACAAGCCCAAGCGCGGGCACCTCAAGCGGGCACTGGAAAAGAGCGAGAAGCTGCTCGGCGATCTCACCCGGCAGAAGACGGAGCTCGAGGCCAAGCTCGCCGACCCCGCGACCTATTCAGGCCCGCCGGACGCGATCGCCGAGTTGCAGAAAGAAAAGGTCCGCCTCGAGCGCGAACTCGCTCACGCCGAGCACGACTGGCTGGTGGCCCAGGAGGCGCTGGAAGCGGCTTGATTCTTCTGGACCGCGGACCTCCAGGTCCGCCTCATGAGATGAGCGGACCTGGAGGTCCGCGGTCCAGAAGACTATTCGGCGGCGGCAGGCACAGCGGCGATCGCCGGTACCTTGGTCTGGCGGATGACGCCCACGATCGCAGCGTTGACGACATAGAGCCCCGTCGCGATCCAGAAGATCATTGCTGGAACGCCGTGCGACATCAGGAAGCCGAACACCGGCGGCGCCAGGAACGAGCCGATGTCGAGGCCGGAATAAACGAAGCCGAACACCTTGCCCGACGATCCGGCTGGTGTGGCGTTGCGCACGATCATGTCGCGCGACGGGCCGGTGGTGCCGCCGGCGAAGCCAGCCAGCGCCAGCACGATCGGCAGCAGGATCGGGCCGACCGCCTGCAAGGCGACCGGCACAGTGAAGACCGCCGCGGCGAGCAGGCCGATCGCGGCCACGCGCTCGTGGTTGCGCACGCGGTCGGCGAAGAAGCCGCCGACGAACACGCCAGTCGCCGATCCCACGATGAACACGATCAGGCAGAACGCGGCGTAGCTTTCGCTCAGGCCAAACATCTGATCCCAGGCCGGCACCGCGAATTGCTGGATGCCGACGGAGGAGGCCGCCAGAAGCGCAAAGTAGCCGAGGCAAAGCAGGATCGCCGGCTGCATGAAGAGCCCGGCGATGGAGGCCTTGCCATGCGTCTCGGCGGCAGCGCGCGCCTTGATGCGATGGTCGACGAGATCGCGGCGATGAGCGAAGACCAGTACCGACAGCACGAGGCCCGGCAGTGCGCCGATCACGGCGGCGCCCACCCAGCCGAACATGGCGTTGAGGAAGTACATCACCGGCGCCGCGGCCCAGCCGAGCGAGCCGCCCAGGCCATGGATGCTGTAGGCACGCCCGAGCCTGCCGTGCTGCACCGAGGCGTTGAGCAGCGCGAAGTCGGCGGGATGGAAGACGCTATTGCCGGCACCGGCGATCACCGCGATGGCGGCGAAGGCCCAGAACGAATGGGCGAAGGACACCACCGCGAGCGAGAGCCCGATCGTCAAGAGCCCGCCGGCCAGGATCGGCCGCGCGCCAAAGCGATCGACGGCGAAGCCGGCAGCGGTCTGCGTCACGCCCGATACGCCGTAGAAGATGCCGCCCATCAGGCCGATGTCGGTGAAGGAGAGCCCCGCCTTTTCGCGCACGATGAGCAGCATCGTGACGAAAGCGAGCTGGTAGTAGTGGCTGACGCCGTGCGCTACGCCGATCAGGCTGATGACGCGAAGGTCGCGAGGGACAGGAGCGGTTGCTGCTGACATGGTGCCGGTCTTATAGCCCAACCGCGTGGCGAACGGAGTGCATTTGCGCCACAAGAGCCATGCGCATGGCGTGTATGCTCGGCAGCCATGACCGCGTTCACCTCGGAACAAATCGCCATCCGCGACATGACGCGCGATTTTGTGCGGCGCGAAATAATTCCCTTCGCCGCGCAATGGGATCGCGACGAGACAGTGCCGCTCGCTACGGTCCTTCGGTTGGGCAAGCTCGGCCTGTTCGGCGTTTGCGCTCCGGCTGAATGGAATGGCGCGGATGCCGACTTCCTCGCCTACATGCTGATGACCGAGGAACTCGCCTATGGCGACGCCGGCATCTGCAACATGGTGAACGCTGCCAACTCCTTCGGCGCCAAGGTGCGGGATGCAGGCACGCCCGACCAGAAGGCGCGCTTCCTGCGTCCGGTGGCGGGCGGCGAGGCGCTGGGCTGCCTGTTGATGACCGAGCCGCACGCCGGCTCCGACGCCGCCGCCATGCGCACGCGCGCGGTGCGCCACGGCAACAGCTATGTCCTGAACGGTGCCAAGTGCTTCATCACCTCGGGACGCTCGGCGGAATATGCAGTCATCTTCGCCGTCACCGATCCGGGCGCGGGCAAGCGCGGCCTGTCGGCATTCCTCACCCGTACCGACCGGCCCGGCTATCGCGTCGTGCGCCTGGAGACCAAGCTCGGGCACCGCACTAACGACACCTGCCAGATCGCGCTGGAAGATCTCGAAGTGCCGGAGGCCGACTTGCTGGGGCAGCCGGGCGACGGACTGCGCATCGCGCTCGCCGCGATGGACAGCACGCGGGTCTCGGCAGCGGCGCAGGCGATCGGCGTGGCCCGGGCGGCGCATGATGCTGCCCTCGCCTACGCCCGCGAACGCCAGGCCTTCGGCAAGCCGATCCTCGAGCACCAGGCTATCGCCTTCCGGCTCGCCGAGATGGCGACCCAGATCGAGGTAGCGCGGCAGATGTGCCACCACGTGGCGCGCCTCAAGACGGAAGGCGTGCGCTGCGTCAAGGAAGCGTCGATGGCCAAGCTGTTCGCGTCGGAGATGTCCGAGCGCGTCTGCTCGGCCGCCATCCAGATCCACGGCGGCTACGGCTACATCGCCGACTTTCCGGTCGAGAAATATTATCGCGACGCCCGGGTCTTCCAGATCTACGACGGCACCAACGAAGTGCAGAAAATCCTGATCTCCCGCGAGCTGGCTGCCGGGCGCTGAGCCGGCAGGGCTCCCGGTCCCAGTCCGTCGCTAGGCCGCGCGACGCAAGCGCATCGCGCGGCCTCTTCGTTATCAACGCCGGTTACCTACTGGCGATAGGGATTATGGTCGTTGCGGTCGTAGGCCTGCGGGACCCCGTCGTGGTCGTGGTCGCGCAGCAGCCGGTTGTCGAACCGGTCGTAACTGTTTGGGACGCCGTCGTGGTCGCGATCGCCCCAGGCATCATTGTTGTTGTAGCGCGGCGGTTGTCGTAGTTGTCGTAGCGATTGGGGATGCCGTCGCGATCGCGATCGCCGTACGGACCGTTGCGCGGCGGAACCTGCGCCTGGGCGTTGGTCATCACGGCAACAGGCGCCGCGCCGGCGGCAAGGGCAAGGATGATCAAGAGGGTACGCTTCATGACTGTCCTCCATTGTTGTCGTTCTCGCTGCCCACCAACGCCCCGGGGCTGCGAAGGTGGCGGCAGATCGTAGGGAACTCCGCTGCGCCCGCTCGTTGCGCTACGACAATCCCGAGATGGAGCGCACCATGTCGAACAAACACGCCCGTCTGGACGATCTGAAGGGCAAGGAACAGGACGCCGAGCGCACGGCTCACATGCCGGACGCGAGCGAACGCGAGAAGGCCGATCTCAAGCTCCTGAAGCAGGAGGTCACGGCCGAGAAGCTCAAGGTCAAACGGCCCAGGAAGAAGGAGGCGCCCGCTTCCGATGTCGACGCCAAGCTCGACAAGGCGCTGAAGGACAGCTTCCCCGGAAGCGATCCCGTGTCGTTCGTGCAGGCCGCGCCGATCAAGAAGGACGACCGCAAGCTCAGCACCGTCCCCGACGACAAAACTCGGGACGAAAAGGAATAGGCATCGGCTTCGCCCGAGCCCGTCAAGATCAGGTTATCATCGGCCGTTCCACACGCTAGTCTCCCGGCGCAAGTAAGGGAGAAACGCCAATGAAGCGCTGGAAGCATCGCCCGGAAGGCTCGACCTGGGGCGATTGGGGCGACGACGATCAGCTCGGGCGGCTCAACCTCATCACGCCCAAGAAGGTGCTCGAAGGCATCGCCGAGGTGAAGGAAGGCCGCTCGTTCTGCCTCAGCCTGCCGCTCGACTATCCGGGCGGCAACGTGCTGAACCCACGCCGCCTGCCGCCGGTGCTGTCGCCGACCGGCGACGAAAACGGCTGGCGTTTCAATTTCCTCACCAAGACCATCAATCCGCTCTTCATGGACGTGGCGAGCGACGATCGCGTGATCCTGACGCTGCAATACTCAACGCAATGGGACACGCTGGCCCATGTCGGCGGCATGTTCGACGCCGACGGCGACGGTGTGCCCGAGCCGCTCTACTACAACGGCTTCAAGGCCGGCTCCGATGTCGTCGGCCCGCAGCCCGACGCCGGCCGCGACGGCTGTGGCCACATGAGCTACGCCCACAAGCTCGGCGTCGAGAACATGGCGGCCAAGGCGATCCAGGGCCGCGCCGTCATGGTCGATCTCGAGAAGCACTATGGCCGCGACCACAAGTACGTGAACTACGACGACTTCAAGAAAGTCCTCGACGCCGACAAGGTGGTGGTCGAGCCGGGCGACATGCTGCTGCTCCATACCGGCTTCTGCGACGAGATCGTGAAGATGGACAAGAAGGTCGACCCGGCGCGCGCGCATTCGATGTGCTGCGTGCTCGACGGTCGCGACAAGCGGCTGCTGCAATGGATCACCGACAGCCAGATCTCGGCGCTGATCGCCGACAATTACGGCGTCGAGGCCGTGCCGGCCAAGCCCGGGCCGGACAATGCCGAGCATCCGTCACTGCCGATCCACAACCACTGCCTGTTCAAGCTCGGGCTCAATCTCGGCGAGATCTGGTGGCTGAAGGACCTGGCGCTTTACCTGCGCGACAAGAAGCGCTCGCGCTTCCTGCTCACCGCCCCACCGCTCCGCCTCCCCGGCGCCGTCGGCTCGCCGGCGACTCCAGTGGCGACGGTTTAGATGGGCGCGCTCATGTCTTCCGGACCGCGGGCCTCCAGGCCCGCATCATGATCATGATGCGGGCCTGGAGGCCCGCGGTCCGGAAGACCATGAATAGCTTCACCACCCTCATCGCCGACAGCCTCGGCTCCGCACGCTTCTCGCTGCTCGATATCGGCTGCTCGGGCGGCATCGATACGCGTTGGCGGGGCTTCGGTGCGCGGCTGCGCGCGCTGGGGATCGATGCGAGCGAGGCCGAGTGTGTGCGCCTGCGCGTGACGGAGACCAATCCCGACATCGAGTACGTCGCGGCCTTTGCCAGCAATTCAGCCGACAGCAAGATCGAGGTCAAGCAGGCCTCGCCGCTGATCTTCAAGATCCGCGATCGCCTCAGCTTCATGCGCACCACCGAATTGCGCGAGGCGCGGCTCGGCAAGGCCGCGACCGAGGAGAAGCTGCGCCACAATGCCTGGGAGCTGACCGAGCTCGCCGACCACACCAAGCCGGTGGTCGTGCCCGAGCTGCTGGCGGAGCGCGGCTGGACCGACCTCGACTATCTCAAGATCGACATCGATGGCTCCGACTTCCGCGTGCTCAAGACCTTCGACGGCAGGCTACATCGGCTGGGCGTGCTGGGCGTGCAGCTCGAGGTCAATTTCGTCGGCAGCGGCACGCTCGGCGAGCACGCCTTCCACAACACCGACCGCTTCATGCGCCAGCGCGGCTACGAGCTGTTCCGCCTCGACGTGCGCAACTACTCGAGCCGCGCCCTGCCCGCCCGCTACGTCTGGCCGACGCCGGCCGAGACCCTGAGCGGCCGGCCGTTCCAGGGCGAGGCCTACTATGCCCGCGACATCGATGCGCCCGGCCTCGACGCGCAAAAGCTCGCCAAACTCGCCGCCATCTTCTCGGCCTGGAACGTGCCCGACATGGCGGCCGAGCTGCTGCAGGCCCAGCGCGCGACGCTGGCGCCGCTCCTCGACATCGACAAGGGCCTCGACCTGCTGGCAGCGCAGGCCCAGCCCGACCGTACCGCCAGGCTCGACTACAAGGCCTACATGCGCTCCTTCGAGGCCGACGACCGCTCGTTCTATCGCCGCGAGGGCAACTACACTCTCGGCGAGCGCCTGGCCGCGGCGTGGCGAGCATTCAGGTGGCCGCCGAGATGAGCGGCGGGAGTTGCGGAAAGCCCCTCTGGTCTTCCTGAGTGCGCCGTGACGGACAACAACAAGATCGATCTTCCGTTCCGGCGCATGCTTCGCGCCATCCCGGCCGACTTCTGGCGTCTGTGGTACGTCGGCCTGATCGCCTCCACCGTGCGCTGGGTGGAAACCGTCGTCGTCGGGGTCGTCGTCTATGAGAAAACCGGCTCGGCCCTCGTCGTCGCCTCGATCACCATGCTCCGCCTGCTGCCGATGGGCCTGTTCGGCGCCTTCCTCGGCGCCTTCGCCGAACGGTTCGACCGCCGCTTGACCCTGGCCGGCATGGTCTTGCTGCTGGCCGTCACCTCAGCCGTGCTGTCGGCAGTCGCTTGGACGGCCACCCTGGAGGTCTGGCACCTCGCCGTCGCGAGCTTTATCAACGGCTGCGGCTGGGCGACCGACAATCCGTTGCGGCGGATGATGATGGGCGAAGCGATCGGACGTGATCGCATGGGCACCGGGATGGCGCTCGACGTCGTCGCCAGCAATGCCAGTCGCATGGTCGGACCGACCGTCGGCGGGTTCTTGCTGGCCGGGGTCGGCATCGAGGGCGCCTTCCTGCTGGGTGCGCTGCTCTACGCCACCGCCATCGCGGCCACGCTCGCGGTCCGCACCCGTATCCCTCCCTCGCCCGGCGCCGGTGCCGTGCTGGCCCGCACCTGGGAGGGCATAGCGTTCGTCCTGGCCGATAAGCGCCTCGCCGCGACCATGGCCGTGACCGTCATCTACAATGTCTTCGCCTGGCCGTTCACCAGCATGATCCCGGTGATCGGGCACGACAGGCTGTTCCTCGGCCCGGAAGGGGTCGGCATCCTGACCAGCCTCGACGGCGTCGGCGCCTTCGTCGGTGCGCTGGTGCTGGCCCTGTGGCTCGCGCCGGGTTGGCATGCGCGCGCCTATGTCGGCGGCGTGGCCGCCTACCTGGCGGCGCAGATCGCGTTCGCGCTCGCGCCGACACCGGCCTGGGCCGGCACCGCCCTGCTGCTGACCGGGCTGAGCGGCGCGGCATTCGCCACGCTGCAAGCCACGATCGTCTACCTCGCGGCCCCCGTCGCCATGCGCTCGCGCATCCTCGGCGTGCTTTCCGTGTGCATCGGGACCGGGCCAATCGGCTTCCTCTGGCTGGGCTGGCTGGCCGACGGGATCGGCGCGCCCCTGGCGACGGCCGTCACCGGCGCGATCGGCCTGCTTGCCCTAGCCGCGACCTGGCCGCTGTGGCGCAGGATCTGACGCCGGGGCACAGCATCTCACAAACTCCGGACACAAAACCAACCTCACCCTGAGGAGCGGCTCGCAGGGCCGCGTCTCGATTACCGCGGAGTAATCTCCGCGGCTTGGTGGGAACCGGCACCCTTGTCTGTGGCCCATCCTTCGAGACGGCCGCTTCGCGGCCTCCTCAGGATGAGGTCGGAGGGCGACTTATCGTGCTCCGCTGCGGCGGCCCAGTGCGGTAGACTGAAGGATGCCCGCTCCTCGAGGAAAGCTCACCGACCTTCCCGAAATCGCCGCCTACGTGCTGGCCCATGCGGCGGGCTTCGCCTGGGGATTCACTGTCAATCCCATGATTTTCCGCAGTCTCGTCGCGCAAGGGTATCGCGATCATCTGATGCTGGTGATCATCGCGCTTGGCATCGCGGTAGCGGTCGTTGTGCTGCTGATCTTCCTGCTGCTGCGCAAGGCGATGGCCGGATCGGGCGCACCGCCGCCGCCGGCCAATGTGCGCCCTTCTCCCGTGAAATTCACCGATCTTCCTGAAATCGGCGCCTATGTGCTGGCCCACGCGGCGGGCATCGCCTGGAACGCGATCGTCACCCCCTTGATCTTCCGCAGCCTCATCGAGGGAGGACATCGCACTCTGCTGCCGGGCGTTGGTATCTCGCTCAGCATCACGGTCTCCATCGTCGTGCTGCTGCTCTTCCTGTTCCTGCGCAAGGCGATGGCAGGGCCGACTCAGACGACGTAAGGGCTGTCACTCCCTCAGGCGTTCGGCGCCGAGCGTCGGCAGTTTGTGCTCCTCGGCGAAGACGTGTGAGTAGAGGTTGGCCACCCACAACTTGCCCTCCTGCGTCATCTGGAGGTTGCTGAGCGCGTCGCCGATATAGGGCGTCACCACCGACCAGAAGAATTTCGGATAGGCGGCCCTGAGCGACGCCGAGCTGTTGTAGCCGAGCTTGCCGTTGATGCCGGTTTCCGAGAATTCGGCGAACAGGGCCGAGATCTTGCGCATGTAGTTGGGGTCGGCGAGCTGGCCCATCAGGTCGGACGCGCGCAGCAGCTCCGGGTAGTCGGTCGCGGCCTTGGCCTCGTTCTCGGCCGGCACCGGGAAGCGCGTGTACTCGATGTTGGCGCACAGCATCTCGACATCGATGTGGCGGTTCTTGGCGAAGCGCTCGCGCACGAACAGCATGCCGCGATCGATGTGATAGGGCGTCAGCGAGGCGTCGGTGGCGCCCTCGGGCAGTTCCACCGTCTCCGCGCCCTTGCCCGTCACATAGTGCCCGTCCTTGTCGTTGCGGCAGATGCCGCGCACGTAGCCGATGTCGTGGCACAGCAGCGAGATGATGAAGTGCAGCCAGTCGCGCGGGCTTACACCGCCCTGCCGCAGGTGCCTGCCCTTCAGCACCTCCTGGCCGAGCAGGGTGACGCAGATCGTGTGGCCGAGATCGTGATAGGGCGCATCGCTGTTGGCGATCAGCTCGAGCGCCATGTGGCCGACATAGTCGATGATGCCGGGGTAGTCGGGCTCGAGATGGGTATAGGTGCTGGTGTAGCCGTTGCGCAGCTCGTTGACGAAGGCATCGATCACCACGGCGGTCGGATTGAACATGATCCACGTCCTTTCCGCTGACAGACCTGCACTCTAGCCCCAGACGGTGTCCGGGGTCAGGCGCTGCTTCGAAGGATAAAGCGGAAAGTGACGCCCTCTCCTCATGCTCTTCTGGACCGCGGGCCTCCAGGCCCGCTCATGATCATGATGCGGGCCTGGAGGCCCGCGGTCCGGAAGACATGAGCCCGGCCGGCCCAACCCGGAAACCCACATGGCCCGGTTGTGGTTGCCGCGCTATTGATGAGTCGATGTTCACCTCCTTCTTCCCCAATCCCAAAATCTTCTTCCCGGCCGCGCTCCTGTGGACCGCGCTCAGCATAGGCGTCTGGTTCTTCTATGCCCGAGACCTCGGTCCAACGCTCAGCGTTGGCAACCTGATCGGCCTTTCCTATCCGCCAGCCAACGCCAACGCCGCCGACGTCGCCGTTCAGGTGGCGCGCGACACCTGGGCCTATCAATACATGATCATCGCTGAAGCCATCTTCGTCGGCTTGACCGCCTGGCTGATGCCGCATCGCTGGTTCCGTTGGTCGGTCGGGATGTCGGCGATCATCATCTTTCTCCTGTGGTTCCACGTGCAGCTGGACGTGATGGTCAACAACTGGTTCGGCACCTTCTACAACCTGATCCAGCAGGCTCTGGCAAAGCCGCACGCCATCACGCAGGGGCAGTTCTACTCGCAGCAGGCGACGTTCGGCGCCATCGCGGGGATTCACATCGCTTCCGCGGTGCTGACGGCCTTCCTCACCAGCCACTACATTTTCCGCTGGCGCACGGCGATGAACGACTACTACGTCGCCAACTGGCAGCGTCTGCGACACATCGAGGGCGCCTCGCAGCGCGTCCAGGAAGACACGATGCGGTTTGCCGAAACCCTGGAAGGCCTCGGCGCGCGCCTGATCGACGCCGTGATGGCCTTGATCGCCTTCCTGCCGATCCTGTGGGGCCTGTCCACCTACGTGAAGGAACTTCCTCTGATCGGCGAGGTCCCCCAGGCGCTGGTCTTTGTCGCGGTCATCTGGGCTGCGATCGGCACAGCCCTGCTTGCGGGTGCCGGCATCCGCCTGCCCGGGCTTGAGTTCCGCAACCAGCGCGTCGAAGCGGCCTACCGCAAGGAACTGGTGGTGGGAGAAGACAACGCGGCGCGCGCTCAGCCGCCAACTCTTGGCGCATTGTTCCGTGACGTACGGGCAAACTACTTCCGCCTGTACCTGAACTTCCTCTACTTCAACATCGCCCGTTACGGCTACCTGCAGGCCAGTGCCATGATTGCCTATATCTCGCTCGGGCCGACGATCGTGGCCGGCGCTTTCACGCTGGGCGTCATGAACCAAACTCTCCGCGCGTTCGGCCGCGTCGAAGGATCGTTCCAGTACCTCGTCAACTCCTGGTCCACGATCGTGTCGTTGATCTCGATCTACAAGCGCCTGCGCGCCTTCGAGGCGCTGATGCACGACGAGCCGCTGGCCCCCATCGAGGCCGAGGTTCTGCCGCAGCCCGGAACGCCCTGAGATGGCGACCGGTCCGGCGACGATCGCGCGCCTCGGCGCCGCGATCTACCCGTCCCTGGCGATGCTTGCCGGCATGCAGCTCGATGTCTTCACGCCGCTCAAGGATGGACCGCTGCCTTGCGCGTCCGTCGCGCAAGCGCTTGGCGTGAACCCGGACAAGCTCCGACCCCTGCTCTACGCGCTCGTTCAGGCCGGACTGCTGACCGTCGAGGGCGAGCGCTTCGCCAACACGGCGGAGGCCGACCGCTATCTCGTGCGCGGTCGCCCGGCGTACCTCGGCGGCACTCATGAACTCTACACGGACATGTGGAGCGCAGCGCTTGGCGTCGGACGGTCGATCCGCGCCGATACCCCGGTGGCACGGCATGACTGGTCGGCCATGCCCGACGAAGAACTCGCGGCAATCTTCCGGGGACTGCATGGCGGCGCGCTGGCGACGGGCCGTCAGCTCGCGGAGTCCGAAAATCTGGCGGGGTTCAGGCACCTGCTTGATGTAGGCGGCGGCTCGGGCGGCCTCGCCATTGCCGCCTGCCAGGCCTGCCCGACTCTCAAGGCAACCGTGGTCGAACTTCCCAAGATCGCCGCGATTACCCACGGCTTCGTCGGTGAGGCGGGCCTGGCCGATCGGGTCCAGGTCATTGCCGAGGACGTGCTCCAGCATCCGCCGGCCGGCTCTTACGATGTTGCCGTGTTTCGTAACCTGATCCAGGTGCTGTCGCGCGACCAGGCGCGCCAGGCGCTATGCAATGTCGGGGCAAAAATCGAGGCGAGCGGCACGATCTACATCGTGGGCCACGTGCTCGACGACAGCCGGCTGGCGCCGCCCAACGCGGTCGGGATCAACCTGGTCTTTCTCAGCATCTACGATGGCGGCCAGTCCTATACCGAAGGCGAGCACCGCACCTGGCTCGATGAGGCGGGCTTCGGCCAGGTCGAGGTGCGCTACGGTGCCGGCCCCGTCGGCTCGACGATCATCGTTGCCCGCAAGCGGGCGTTCGGGAGCGGATAGCTCCTCCTCACTACGGAGCGTGCACGCGCGCCTCCCGCACGCGACCGGCCGAAAACACGATCGCCTGGAGCGCCATTCGACACGGATTCGCGCCGCATTCCTGGCGCAGTGCCTGTATCAGAGTATCGACGACCCGATCGGGATCAACGCTACCACGTGCCTTGATCTGGTCGATCAGCGGATTGCCGTATACCAGCCCCGGCGCGAAGAGCGCGATGTCCAGGATGGCCTTCTCCAGCCTGACCACGGCGACGTTGATGTCGGCAAATCCGGCGCCGATCAGGGATTCCTTGATCGGATCGATCTGGTGATAAGAGAACGGCACTTTGTAGAACTGCGGCGGATCCGCGGGAAGCAACCCGCCCGCAACGTCATGCGCAATTCGGCCGAACGGATTATACGGTGTGAATCCCAAACGCTGAACAGGTAGCGACCTCCGGGAGCGAGGACTCGATGAACCTCGCGATAGGCCGCATCCTTGTCCGGAAAGAACATCACGCCGAACTGGCATACGACGGCGTCAAAGGCGCCGTCCGGGAACGGCAGCGCGGTGGCATCAGCGGGCTGGAAGTCCACCTGTTCACCCGGCGGGAACTTCGTGCGCACTACCTCAAGCATCGCTGGATGGAGATCAGTCGCCATCAGGTGCGCGTCCGCAGGCAGGATGTTGCGCAGCTGGCGTGTGACAATCCCGGTACCCGCGGCGATCTCCAGCACGCGTTCCGGGTTGCAGGCGGCCGTTCGGCGCGCAACGTCGGCGGCGTAGTCGGCGAAGATCACCGGACCCAGGCCGCGGTCGTAGTTCTCCGGAATATCGCCAACGAAGCTTGCCGCATCGTTCGGCGGTAGGGGCAAAACTAGACCCTTCCGCCGCCGCGAATGAGGCGAACGATCAGCAGCAGGATGATCGCGCCCAGCGCCGAGAAGAGGATTTCCGAGAGGATGCCGGTTCCGAGGTGAATGCCGAACCGGGGGAACAGCCAGGCCGCCACGAACGCGCCGGCAATGCCCACCACGAGGTCGCCGATCAGGCCAAATCCGGTGCCGCGGACGACCTTGCCGGCCAGCCAGCCGGCGACGACGCCGACCAGGAGAATGACCAGGATGCTTTCGGTCGACATGTTCATGCGGCACGCTCCTCGGTGGGGGCGATGGGCGCCTAGGCTTTTTTCTCCCAGCCGCCGCTGGCGGTCTGTTGCCAGTATACCACGGTGTGGCCGGCTGCCTTGTATTCCCGCCAGCGCTCGCGGGTGTCGGCGACGGCGCTCTCGTCGCGGCCGTCGAACAGCTCGAAGCAGCGCTTGTAGTCGCCCACCTTCGCCGAGCGCGCCCGGTCGGCGACGAACAGGAAGGCGGCCCCATTGGGGTTCTCGTCGAGGTGGGTGAGCCACACCGGCTGGCGCTCGGCCTCGCCGTCGCGCGCCGAGCCGTGCGGCAGGAAGCCGTTGGGGTCGGAGGTCCAGAGATGGGTGTTGAGCGCATCGACGCGCTCGGGCGAGCCCACCATCACCACGGCCCGCTCGCCCGCCTGCAGCGTCTTCTGGAGCAGGCGGGGCAGCGCGTCCTCGAGCGACGACTTGGTCAGGTGGTAGAAATTGACCTCAGTCGCCATTGGGGGTCGCCATGGCCTGCGGGCCTCAGCGCTCGTAGTTGTCGGCGACCAGCTTGTCGAGCAGGCGCACGCCATAGGCGGTGGCGCCCTTGGGCGTGGTCTCGTTGCCCTTGTTCGACCAGGCCATGCCGGCGATGTCGAGATGGGCCCAGGCGACGCCGGGCTGCACGAAGCGCTGCAGGAACTGCGCCGCGGTGATCGAGCCGGCGTCGCGGCTGTTGCTGACATTCCGCATGTCGGCGATCTCGGAGTCCATCAGCTTGTCGTACTTGGCCCCGAGCGGCATGCGCCACAGCTTCTCGCCGATCCCCGCCCCGGCCGCGCGCAGGCGGTTGGAGAGCTGGGTGTCGTTGCTGAACAGCCCCGCCCGCTCATGCCCCAGCGCCACCACCATGGCGCCGGTCAGGGTCGAAAGCTCGACCATGGCCTGCGGCTTGAACTTCTCCTGCACGTACCACATGGCGTCGCACAGGATCAGCCGTCCCTCCGCATCGGTGTTGATAATCTCCACGGTCTGGCCCGACATGCTCTTCACGACGTCGCCCGGCCGCGTGGCGTTGCCGTCCGGCATGTTCTCGACCAGCGCGCAGATCCCCACCACGTTGGCCCGCGCCTTGCGCCCCGCGATCAGCCGCATCGCCCCCGTCACCGCCCCCGCGCCGCCCATGTCCCATTTCATATCTTCCATTCCGCCGGCGGGTTTGAGGGAGATGCCGCCGGTGTCGAAGCAGACGCCTTTGCCGATCAGGGCGACCGGCTTCTGCGATTTGGGGCCCTTCATCCAGCTCATGACCAGGAGCTGTGAATCGCGGCGGCTGCCCTGGCCGACGGCCAGCAGGACGTTCATGCCGAGCTTCTTCATCTCGGCCTCGCCCAGGATCTCGACTTTTACGCCGAGCTTCGAAAGCTCGCGGGCGCGGCGGGCGAATTCGGCGGGGTAGAGCACGTTGGCGGGCTCGCTCACCAGCTCGCGGGTCAGGAACGTCGCGGGCACGGCAGGCTCGAGGCCGGCATAAGCACGGCGCGCCTCGGCGGGCCCGGCCACGATCACGGTGAGCGCCTCGAGCGAGAGCTTCTGCTCGGGCTTGTCCTTGGTCTTGTACTTGTCGAAGCGGTAGTTGCGGAGCTGCGCGCCCAAGGCGATGCGGGCGGCGATCTCGCCCGGTTTCAGCCGGCAGCCGCGGATCGGATCGACCACCACGGTGACCGCTTTGTGGCCCGAGCCGTTGGCCTGGGCCGCGATCACGCCGCCCAGTTCCTCGGCGCCGCGCGCATCGAGCTTGCGGCCCTCGCCCACGCCCAGCAGCAGCAGGCGTGCTGCGGTGCCGGACTGGCCCAGCATGGTCTGGGTCTGGCCCTTGCCGCCGGTGAAGCGCCCGGCGCTCAGAGCATGCGTGAGCGCCCCGCCGGACGCCTTGTCGATCGTCTGCGCCGTTGCCAGAAGCTGCTTGTCGGCTGCGACGAACACCGCGACATTGCCGGTGAAGGCCCTCGGAAAGGCCGAAAATTCCACTTTCATTCAGGTCCCCTCTTTATTGCCGGCAATTCATCGCCCCTGCGGCGGTACGGCGCAAGTCGCCAATTGCCTGCCGCGCGCCCCGACAGTATCAGTACCGGCCCTCCCGTCAGGCCAAAACTAGTGGATTAAAAATGGCTTCCAAAACTCTCCCCCGCGTCAACGTGGTCGGCCTCGGCAAGCTCGGCGCTCCCCTCGCCGCAGTGCTCGCCAGCCGCGGCTTCAGCGTGATCGGCCTCGACGTCAACAAGGTCCTGGTCGATGCCCTCAATGCCGGCAAGATGCCGATCATCGAGCCCCAGCTGAACGAGCTTTTAGCCGCCAACAAGCAGCGCCTGTAGCGCCACCATGGATGCCAACGAGGCGATCCAGAAGAGCGACGCCTCCTTCGTGATCGTGCCGACGCCCTCGGACCAGACCGGCTTCTTCTCCAACCGCTTCGTGCTGCAGGCCATGGCGACGCTGGGCAGGGCGCTGCGCAACAAGACCGGCTACCACATGGTGGTGATCACCTCGACGGTGATGCCCGGCACCACCGGCAGCGAGATCAAGGCGGCCCTTGAGGCCGCGTCGGGCCGCAAGGTCGGGCCCGACCTCGGGCTCTGCTACAACCCCGAATTCATCGCGCTGGGCAGCGTGGTGCGCGACATGCTCACCCCCAATTCGATCCTGATCGGCGAGAGCGACGCCAAGGCAGGCGACATGCTGCAGACCATCTACCTCACCATGTGCGAGAACAAGCCGCCGGTGCAGCGCATGAACTTCATCAATGCCGAGCTGACCAAGATCTCGGTCAACACCTACGTCACCACCAAGATCTCCTACGCCAACATGCTGGCCGACATCTGCGACCGCCTGCCCGGCGCCGATGTCGACGTGGTGACCAGGGCGCTGGGCGCCGACACCCGCATCGGCATGAAGTACCTGAAGGGCGCGATGGGCTATGGCGGCCCCTGCTTCCCGCGCGACAACGTCGCCTTCGCCGCCCTGGCCCGCAAGATCGGCGCCCGCGCCGACGTGGCCGAGGCGACCGACCGCATCAACAACCACCAGATCGACCGCCTCGCCAACCTGGTCGCCAAGTTCGCCAAGGCCGGCACGCGCATCGCCCTCTTAGGCCTCTCCTACAAGCCGCAGACGCCGGTGGTCGAGGAGAGCCACAGCGTAAAACTCGCCGCGCGGCTCGCCGATGCGGGCTACGTCGTGAGCGTGCACGATCCGCTGGCCCAGGCCGCCGCCGTCTCGGTGCTGGGCGACAAGGTGGTCGAGGCTTCGTCGATGGAGGAAGCCGTGCGCGAGTGCGACCTGCTGATCGTCGCCACCGGCTGGGCCGACTACAAGGCGATCGATCCCGCCTGGTGCAAGCGCAGCAATGGCAGCCGCCTCACCGTGCTCGACCTCTGGCGCACCCTGCCGGCGGACAAGTTCGCCGACGTCGCGGATGTGCTGTATCTCGGATCGGGCAGGTAGCGAGCCATCTCGAGCTGCTTCAAGCTCTGCGCTCCAATCCCATCATGTCCCCGATATCAATGACGCCGGTGCGATAATCCTGGCTGGGTGCATCGCGCACGATGCTCCCGCGGTCCATCACAATGCAACGGCTCGCCAGGTCAAGCGCGATGTCGACCCGTTGCTCGACCAGCAGGACGGACAGCGTGCGTCCGCCCACGAGGTCGCGAATGGCCGTTACGAGCTGTTCGACCACCACCGGCGCGAGCCCTTCCGATGGTTCGTCCATGAGCAGCACGGTTGGATTGGTGACCAGCGCGCGCGCGATTGCCAACATTTGCTGCTCGCCGCCTGACAGATGCGACCCCAGGCTGTGGAGACGGCTTGCAAGCGCGGGGAACAATTCCAGCACAGCCGCTTCCGACCATTTGCCGGGCCGGACAGCGATCGCCAGGTGCTCCTTGACGGTGAGGCTGCGGAACACCTCGCGGTGCTGGGGCACGTATCCGATGCCCGCACGCGCACGCTCATGAATCGGCAGCCGGCAAATATCGCGGCCGCCCAGGCGAATCTCGCCGGACCGCTGCTGAGCCCGCCCGGCGATCAGTTCGAGCAACGTGGTCTTGCCCACCCCGTTGCGGCCGACAATGGCGATCGTCTCGCCCGCACCGACCGAGAGGTTGAGCCGCTCGACGATGGTGGTTGGCCCCCAACCGCCCGTCAGGCCGACGACCTCAAGCACCGTGCGCCCCGCCGACAAAACGCGACTGGCCGGACGTGCCGAGATACACCGCGCGCACCTCGGGCGAAGCCATCACCTCGGCCGGCGGCCCCGTCATGAGAACGCGCCCGTGGACAAGGACGTAGACCTCGGTCGCGAACCGTCGCACCACGTGCATGTCGTGCTCGATCATCAAGATGGCGATGTCGGACGGCAAGCCGGCAACGGCGTCGAGCAATACGCCGACCTCGTCGGTCGGTATTCCGGCTGCCGGCTCGTCGAGCAGCAGCACCTTGGGTTCCAGGGCCAGGGCGATGGCGATCTCCAGCAACCGCTGCGCGCCATAGGGAATTTCGGCGACGCGACGGTGTCGCCTGTCGGCCAGATGCACGCGCTCCAAAATTCCCTCGCCCCGTTCGATCAGGTTGCGCCGGCGCCCCGCCGGACGCCAGAGGTCATGGCTGGCTCCTTCGTTCTCTGAAACCGCCAGAAAGATGTTTTCGAGCACGGTGAGCTTCGCAAACAGGCTGCTCACCTGGAACGTGCGGACCAGGCCCTGCTTGACTCGAAACGCCAAAGCATCCCGGGTGATGTCGCGTCCGTGCAGCGCGATCCGGCCTGCGTCCGGACGGGTGGTACCCGACAAGAGGCCTACGAGCGTCGTCTTGCCGGCTCCATTTGGTCCGATCAGGGCGGTTCGCGACCCGGCCTCAAGGCGCAGCCCGACATCGTTTGTCACTTTCAGCGCACCGAAGGACTTCTGCAGCCCGGTGGCCTCCAACGCAGCTGCGCTCATCGCCTGCCTCCGCGGCGGATCAGGTCGTCGAGCAGGCCAAGCAACCCGCCACGGCTGAAGCGAACGATGATGATCAGCAACCCACCGATCAGGAACATCCAGTAGTACGGGTTCCATTGCTGGGCGAAGTGCTGCACGAACATGTAGAGAGGCGCGCCGAGGAGGCCGCCATAAAGCCGGCCCACGCCGCCCAGCACCAGCATCACGAGGCCATCGATGGACGTATTGAGACTCAGCACCTCGAGACCAACGAAGGCGTTGGTCTGGGCGGAGAGTGCTCCCGCAATCCCGGCCATCGTGGACGCAATGGCGTAGCCCGTGACGAGATGGCGCAAGACCGGAGCCCCGACCAATCGCATGCGATCGGGATTTTCCCGGACGCCCTGCAGAGCCATGCCGAAAGGTGACGCAACGATGCGCCGGCACAGATAGAACAGAACCAGCAACCAGCCGAGCACGTAGAGGTATCCGGTCTGTCCGAACACGGACCAGCGGAACACCCCGAACAAGGGATCCAAGGTCACGCCCGGCAGGCCGTTGTCGCCGCCGGTGAGCCATACAGCCTTGTTGGCCGCTTCGTAGATGATCGCACTGATACCAAGCGTAACCATGATGAACGGCAGCCCCGTCAGCCGAAGAATCAGCGGACCGATCGCGAGCGCGAAGAGGCCCGACGCGGCGCCACCGATCAAGGCGCCCGTGAGCGCCTCGTGCCAGCCGGCAAGGTTGATCAATGCGGAAACGTACGCGCCGATGCCGAATGACACGGCGTGGCCGAGCGACACGACACCGGCAAAGCCAAGCAGCAGATCGAGTGAGAGCGCGAACAAGGCCATGACCAGAACCGAAGTCGCCACCGCCAGGTACTCGGGAAAGACAAAGAAAAATGCGAGTGCCATCAACCACCACGCCGCCTCGACCGGACGCAGGCGATGGCGATCCAAAAAAGGCGAGCCATCGCCAGTCACGTCGGACTCCGGCGAGAAAACAGTCCATCGGGCCGCCACACGATCAGGACAATCAGCAGCACATAGATGGTGAAGGCGCCGGAGTCGGGCAGAAAGTAGCGCGCCGTCGTATCGACGATGCCAACGAACATGGCGACGAACACCGTCGCCTTGACGTTGCCGAAACCTGACAGCGCGACGATCACCAACACCAGGACGAGATACTTGAAGGGATAAAGCGGCTCGAGCGGCAGCAGCGGAGCGCCCAAGGCGCCGCCCAGCGCCGCCAACGCGCTGCCTACCGCAAAAGCGATGGAGAACAGCCGCGGCACGTCGATGCCGATCGACTGAGCCATGGAACGATTATCCACGGCCGCCCGGAGTTGAGCTCCCAGGTTAGTTCGCTCGACCGCCAGCCAGAGCGCGCCGACCACGAAGATGCCGACCGCCAGCACGATCAGCCGATACGTCTCAAATGAGCGGAAACCGAGATCGACGCTGGTTGCGAGTAATGGCGGCAGTCGCGTTGGCAAGACGTTCGGGCCGAAAGCCAGAGTCAGACCCGCTACGACAATGAAGTTTATGCCTACGGTCAGCAGAACCTGGTCGAGTTCGGACGCGCCATAGAGATGGACGTACAGCGCCCGCTCCACCGCGATGCTGAAGACCGCCACCGCCAGCACGGCAACCGCGATCGCCACGCCGAACGGTACTCCGAGCGGAGTGAGCAGCCCCATAGCCAGGTAGCCACCGATCGCCGCGAACGCGCCATGAGCCAGGTTGACCACCCGCATCAACCCCATGGTGACCACAAGGCCGATGGAAATGATGCACAGCAGGAGCCCGTACGTAGCTCCGTATAGAACGAGGAAGGCGACCGTGGACAGCTTTGCGCTCCGCTGCGGCGGCTTCTCAGGCGTGAGCCGGAGTGCTCACTTGACGCCCGGCGGCTTCACCGCGTCGAGCGTCTTGATCACGACGTTCTGCAGCTTGCCGTCCTTCTTCTCCACCCGGCGGATATAGTAGTTCTCAATGGGTTCCCGTGTTGCCGCGTCGATGGTGACCGGACCGCGCGGGCTCTTCCAGGAAAAGCCGCGCAGGGTCGCCAGTGCGGCCGTGCCGTCGAAACTCTTGCCTTGCTGGCTCTCGAGCATCTTGCGGATAAGCGTCAGCGAGTTGTAGGCGCCGAGCGTGAAAGTGCTCGGCAGTACGTTCGGTCCAAATTTCTGCTGGAGCGTGGCCTTGAGGGCGTTGTTCTCCGGGCTGTCGATTGTCGATGAGTAGTAAATGATGGAATGGAAGCCGACGACGGAATCGTCGAACAGGTGAAGGTCACTGTCCTCGGCCTCGCCCTGGCCGATGATGAGGATCTTCTGCGTGAGACCGCGAGCGGCCAATGCCCTGATGAAGCTGACTGCGGCCGCGCCGGGCGGGATGAACACCTCGAGCACGTCGGGATTGGCGTTGGCGATGCGCTCGGCGTAGGACGCAAAGTCGACGGTGTTCAAGGGCACACGGTCCTTGCCGACAATCTGCCCGCCGGCCGCCGTGAAACTCTCTGCGAAGGCAACCTCCGTGTCATGACCCGGCGTGTAGTCGCCGACCACGGTATAGCCGCGAGATTTGCCGAGGCCGCGGGACCATTCGGCGCCGAGCCGCCCTGGAACCGCGATGTTCTGGCCCATGCGCACGAAATAGGCCGATGCTGGCATCAGCGAGGGAGACGCCGCGTTGAACAGGAGCGTGGGCGTCTTGGTCTCGTTGACAGCCGGAGCGGCAGCGGCTGCTTCGGGAGAAAGATAAAGGCCGCCGAGGATCGTCACCTTGTCGCGCACCAGCAGCTCCTCTGCCAGCCGCTTGGCCTGCGCCGGATTGGGGCCTCCTGTGTCGCGGTACACCAATTCGATCTTGCGTCCGCCGGCGGTGGCGCCGTTCTGGGCGACGAATGCTTCGAGGCCCTGCTTGTACTGCTCGCCGGTGACGGCAAATGGGCCTGTGAACTGGCCGATAACGCCATACTTGACGGTGTCCTGGGCATGAGCCGGCTGCGTCAGGCCAACTCCGGCAAACAGGAAGACCGCCACCATGATTTGCCGATGCCTGTGCATGCCAGCCTCCCCTTGAATTCTTGATTGAGCACAAATCGTAGGCGGTACGACCGCCAATCGCAATGGTCTTCCGTGGAAGACCATTGACGTCAATAATCTTCCATGGAAGCCTCTGGCGGTAGCCGGGAGGATGCCATGCTGACCAAGGAAAACAACGAGCTGATCTGCCGGGTTGGCTCCGGAACTGCGATGGGAACGGCCTTCCGCAGGTTCTGGCTGCCGGCCCTGTTGTCGGACGAGCTGCCGGCGCCAGACTGCGATCCGCGGCGCGTGCAGCTCCTGGGCGAGGACTTCGTCGCCTTTCGTGACAGCGACGGCAAGGTCGGCCTGCTCGATGAATACTGCTGCCACCGCAGTGCGTCTCTCGCTCTCGGCCGGGTCGAGGGCGGTGGCATCCGATGCATCTACCACGGCTGGAAGTTCGCGGTTGACGGTACTGTGCTCGAAACTCCCAACGTCGCCGATCCGTCGTTCAAGCAGCGCTTCAAGGCCAGGGCGTACCCAGTGCGCGAGGCAGGTGGGCTGGTCTGGGTGTATCTCGGCCCGGCGGCGCAAATGCCGGCGTTTCCCCGATGGCCCTTCTTCGACCTTCCGTCGCCCCATCTTCTGCCGGTCTACGCCGTGGTGAACTGCAACTATGTGCAGGTCATGGAGGGTTTGATCAATTCCTCCCATCTGACGGTGCTGCACACCTCGCCGCTCAAGACCACCGGCGGATCGGAGCTGGAGTTCGCCAAGAAGACGGCGCACCTGCAGTTCAACGCCGCGCCGCGCATCGAGGCCGAGGAGACCGACTTCGGCTTCCACTATGTGGCCATGCGCGCTCTTTCCGACAAACCTGATGACGGCACTATGGCGCGCATCGCCTCCTGCGTGCCGCCGTGCTTCATTCTCAATCCGAACGGCGATCTCTTCTTCGCCCTCGTCCCCGTGAGCAACTCGCGGACCCTGTTCTTCCACGTCTGGTGGGACGCCGCCAAGAAGATCGGCGAAGAACCACTGCGCAGCCAGCAGCTCGAATTCGTCGGGCTCGACCAGGCTGCCCTCGACGCCTATGGCCTCAGCCTTCGCACCTGCGACTCGCCGCAGGCCGCCTGCCGCGCCAACAATTTCCTGCAGGACCGCGACGCCCAGCGTCGGGGTCACTTCAGCGGACTGCCGAGCTTCACCCAGGAAGACGCGGCCGTGAGCATGTCGGCCGGGCCGATTCGCGATCGGTCGAAGGAGATCCTGAGTGTCGCAGACGTCGCGCTGCCCAGGCTCTATCGCGCGCTCATGACCTGCGCCAAGCAGGCGGCAGAAGGCCGCGATCCCCTCGGCTTGCATGCCGACACGACCAACATCGTCGGCGTTTCCGGGAAGCTTGCGCCGGGCGCGCACTGGCGGACCCTGGCGTCGCAGCACAAGGTGATCGAGACCGCGAGTGCGGCCTAGGATCCGGTGCCCGACCCTGGCTGGCCGAACTTTAGCACTGGCAGAGCCGCCTGGTTGGCCACACCTCCGTCGACGGCCAGCACCTGCCCAGTGATGTGCGAGCTCAGCTCGGATGCCAAGAACAGCAACGGCGCGGCGATTTCGTAGGGTTGTGCCGCGCGTCCGAGAGGGATCGTCTGCTCGATCAGCTGCCACTGGTCCGCCGCCAGAAGCTGCTCCAAACGCGGCGTACGGATGAAACCGGGCGCCACGGCATTGACCCTGATGCGGTCACGCGCCAGCTCGGAGGCGGCTGTGCGCACGAGGTGATGCAGGGCGGCCTTGGCGGTCCCATAGGCCACTTGGTCGCGAACGGCGCGCAGGCCCGCCATCGAGCCGACAAAGGTGATGGTGCCGCCACCGGCCTCCTTCATTACCGCCGAGCCGATTTGCAGTGTGAGGAAGGCGTGGCGCAGCACCTGGTCGAATTGTTCCGACCAGGCCGCGTCATCGAAGGCTGACAGCGGCCTGATGCGGGCGATACCGACGATATCGACGATTCCGGTCACTGCGCCGAGCTGCCCTTTGGCCTCGCGAAAGACACGCTCCATGTCGTTGCGCGCAATCACATCGGCGCAGCAGGCGTGTCCACCGACATCCCGGGCGATCCTTTGGGCCCGGTTCAGGTCGTTATCCACGCACATCACGCTGGCGCCAGCCTGCGCCAGCGCATGCGCTGCCTGCTCGCCTATGCCCTGCCCCGCACCCAAAACGACAAAGCCGCGGCCGGTGAGGTCGAGCAGCTTCAGGTACTGCGGAACAGCAAGAGCCGACCCTGCACCCCTCATGCCCGCGACCGTGGCGTGCGCCGCGCCTTCTTCTGCGTCGGATTGACCGCCTGGGGCTCCTCCTTTGCCGACTCGAGCATCGAGATCAGCTTCAAGCAGAAGCGCGCCGCCGCATCGCGCTCGCGCTTGTCGAGCCGCGCGGTAGCCGGCCTGATGGGAGATGACTTGGCGAGCAGGTCGACGGCGGTATCGACCATCTCCAGGCCACGCGGTGTGAGTTGGACGCGAAAGCCGCCGCCGTGCTTGGGATCGGGCAGCCGCTTGACGAGCCTGCGCCGTTCGAGGCGATCGACCTGTTTGGTGACCGCGCCGGAAGTGACCAGCAGGGATTCGAAGAGGTCGGTCGGACGCATCGCGTACGGCGGTCCACCGCGCCGCAGCGCCAGGAGCACGCGCATGTCGCGCGCACTCATCCCGAACCGCGCCTGGCACATGCGGTCGTATTCGTTTTCGATGAGTTGGCCCAGACGGCGCAGGTAAATGGCGAGCAGAAAATCACCGAGATCGAGTTCAGGCCGCTCCTGCTGCCATTGCCGTGTGATGTGCCCGATGACGCTTTCGCCCTGCCCCGACTTCACGCGCTCGCTCCTTGCTGCGGCGTTATAGCATCGCCGGACGGAGCCGTCTCCTTGCCTTCCATGGAAGATGAATGGTCTTATGAGCGCATGACCTGGCAGCTTCGATACGCCTCGCATCTCGGCTACCGTTCCAGCGAGGAGCCGCTGTTTCGTGCCAGCGTCGGCAACCTCGATCCCCTCGCCCATGTCGAGTACGCCGCCTCCATCGGCTTTTCCGGAGTGCAGTACGCGCTGGCTCGCGGCCGCCCGCTGGCTGAGCAGGAAGCTGTCGGCGGCGCCATGGCACGACTCGGGCTCGAAGCGGGCTGCGTGATCTATACGACCTTCGACAAGATCCGCGGTCCGTTGTGGTCGGACGCGGGACGCGAGACGCGCGCAACGCTGGCCCACGAGCTGGCCCTGGCCTTCGAGACCGCACACCGGGTCGGCAGCCGGTATCTTGCGGTACTGGCCGGCCTCGATCCGAGCAAGGAGGAGGAACCACAACGCGCTGCCTTCGTCGAAAATCTGCGGTGGGCGGCCCAGCGTGCCGAAAAAGCCGGGATGGTCTTGCTTTTGGAGTCGGTCGATCGAACCCGCCTGCCGGGCATGATGCTTCACCATATCGGCGCGGCGCAGGAGGTTGTTGCCTCGATCGCCAGCCCGTCCGTAAGGCTGATCTTCGACACGGCTCATATCCAGGCGATGGATGGCAATCTGATTGCGCACCTCGAGGCGACCTGGAATTCCATTGAGGTCGTCCAACTTGCCGACACGCCGGGGCGCTTGGAGCCTGGCACGGGTCGCGTCGATTTTGCCGGCGTGTTGGGCATACTGAAACGCCGGGGCTTCAGGGGATTGGTCGAGCTGGAATTCGGTTGGTCGATGCCCGGCCGTGAAGCGGAACAGTCCGCTCTCGAGCGGCTGCGCCAGCTCGACGCCACGGCATGACATCGGAGGGTCTGCCATGAGATTGAAGGATCGCGTCGCCATCGTCACAGGAGGATCGACCGGCATTGGCCTCGCCATTGCCCGCCGGCTGGCGGAGGAAGGCGCCGGCGTGGTCATCGCCGACATCAAGGGAGCGGCTGAGGCCGCAGCCAGCTTGGCCGGCGCCAATCGCCAGGTCGTGCCGATCGAAACCGACGTGTCGTCCGAACAGAGCGTTGCCGCTCTGGTCTCTGGCACGCTCGATCGCCTCGGCCGGATCGACATCCTGGTGAATAACGCGGCGGTCTCCGCCACCCTCGCCCTGTCGCCGTTCGAGAAGCTGACCGTCGCCGAATGGCGACATGTGCTCGACGTCAACACGATCGGCACGTTCCTGTGCTGTCGCGCCGTGGCGCCGCACATGCGCTCACGCAAGTCGGGACGGATCGTCAACATCGCTTCGGGCACGGCGTTCAAGGGCGCTCCGTTCCTGCTCCACTACGTCGCCAGCAAGGGCGCCGTGATCTCAATGACGCGCTCTCTGGCGCGCGAGCTCGGCAGCGACAACGTCACGGTCAATGCCGTTTCGCCGGGCTACACACTGAGCGAGGGCAACCTTGGCAACCCGGATTTCCTCGCCGCCCATCGTCAGGCCGCCATTGCCGGCCGTGTGCTGCAGCGCGACGCCTATCCGGAGGACCTGGTGGGTGCCGTCGCCTTCCTCGCCAGCGACGACGCCGCCTTCATGAGCGGCCAGATCCTCGCGGTCGACGGCGGCTCGGTGTTCCACTAGCGGTCGCGGGGCGCCTATGACGCGAGCTTGAGCAGTTCGCGTACGGTCTGTCCCTTCGTTGTGGGAACGCCGTGATGGGGCACGATCGTGCGCCAGTTGGTGTCCTGAGCCACGTTAACGTCCGGCGCGCCGACATCCGAAAGATCGACGCCGACGCCGACCGGATCACCTCCCTGCTCAACGGCACGGGCGGCTTCCAGCAGGCGTTGCCGAACGCGCACGACGGCCCGATCGGCCGGCACGAGATGCTCCTTGCTGCGGTCAAAGATCGGCCCCATCGACATGGAGATGATGGCATCCTCCTGCTCGACGCCGTTCAGGCCACTCCAATTCTCCTTCATGCGCTGACGGTCCTGGCCGAACCGGTCGGCCCAGGTCGGCTTGAAATCGCAATCCTCCTCGGACCAGTAGCGCGGGTCATTGAGTCCCAGCAGCGCCTTCACCCTCTCGCGGTCGACGGCCGCATTGCCGTGGATGACGATGTAGGTGCTGGTGCTTTCGTCGTCGGCCGGCGTCTCGAAAACGGTGTAAAGCTGCGAAGGAGCCGGAATGATGCGGGTCGAGGGCATGATGAACGGCACCACGCGCACGTTGATCGCGCGGTCCGCGCCATCGCTCTGCCTGAAGGCCGCGTAGTAGAAACCAAAGTCCGAATTTTCCGGATCGAGAGTCGGCGCGTTGTCGTCGACCGCGAGATTGGCAGGGTTGGTCTCATCGGTGCTACGCGTCACGGCGTCATCGATCCAGCCGGGGCGGGCCACGTTGCTGTGCAGGATGCCGACATGCGAGCTGTCGAAGCCGCCCTCGAGCAGCTGGAGGTAGTTCGCCTTGACGTTCACCCGCAGGATCGTGCGGTTTTCGGCGGCGGCGTCCATGAAGGCGTAACGCGTGAAGGCCGGCATCTTTGCCGCCGCCCCAAGGTAGGCCCAGATCATGCCGCCTTCCTCACGCACCGGGTAGGCGGTGGCCTTGACGCGCTTCTTGAAGCTCTCGTCGCGGTTGTTGGGCGTGTCGAGGATGGTGCCGTCCACGGCGAACTTCCAGCCATGGTAGAGGCAGCGGATGCCGCATTCTTCCACGCGGCCTAGCGCCAGTGAGGCGCCACGGTGCGGGCAGAGTTCGTCGAGCACGCCTACCTTGCCGGCGCTATCCCTGAAGACCACCAGCCGCTCGCCGAGCAGCGAAACGCGCAAGGGCGCGCTGTCGGGCTTCGCGATCTGCGTGGAGACGCAGACCGGAAGCCAGTAGCGCCGGAACACCTCGCCCATGGGCGTGCCCGGGCCAACCCGGCAAATCCTCTCGTTGTCACTGCGTGGAAGCATGGTTTGACTCCCGCATACCAATATTTCTTCCATGGAAGAACATTGGCCAGAAGGAGTCAAGGCGATTGCGTCACCGCACCCTGCCGGCGGACAAGTTCGCCGACGGGGCGGATGTGCTGTATCTCGGTTCGGGGCGGTAGGAAACTTACCACCCCAGCAACCGTTGGCGGCGGTTGCCTCGGGTGCCTCCAATGCTCCCCGCGAGTCGAATTGCTTCTATGGCAATCTCCCGAAGCAGGCCGGTTACGGGGCTGTTGAAGCCGACGAAATGGAGCGCGGACGATCGATCGCGCTCCGGCCGCGCGTCGTCCGGCGAGGGCGCCGCATCACTCGCCAGGAAATTCGAGTAGTTCGTGCGGTAGCCGGTGGCGAAAACAATGGCGTCGAACCGTCCCGTCGTGCCGTCGGAGAAATGAACGCGATCGTCGCCGATCGCCGAGACTCCCGGCCGAAGCTTGATCGCGCCTTCGGCGATCTTTCTGACGGTGCCAACATCGAGGACGGGTATGCGTCCCCGACTTGCGATCTGATGCAGGATGCCCTCCTTCGGTCGCCGTATCCCGAGCTTCTTCGGCTGGCCCAACGCCACGTCGAGAACCGTCGGGAAGATCGCGTCATTGACCACTGTGGGAAGCAGCTTCGTCGCCACCGTGGCCACAAGCTGGATCGGGATTCCGAACAGATCCCGTGGTGCGATGTGGACGCCATCGCGCACCGAAATGCTCGTGTCGGCGCCGGCGCTGCATAGATCCAGGGCAATCTCGGCGCCCGTATTTCCCATCCCGACGACCAGCACGGACTGACCGGCAAAGGGCGCGGCATTCACGTAGCTTGCGCTGTGGAGGACCGTACCCCGGAAGTCTTCGATGCCGGAGACCGGCGGGATGATCGGCTCTCCGCTCAATCCGGTGGCAACGACGACGTGACGCGCGCGAATTGAGCCGGACGTACTCTCGACCTGCCACTCGCCTTCCTGCCGGCGAACGGAGTGCACCGTCTCTCCCAAGCGAGGCTTCAGATCGAACATCGCGGCGTAGCCATCCAGATATTCGATCATCAGCCTTCTTGGCACATAACGAGGATAGGCCGCAGGGAAAGGACGGTAGGGCAAGGCGGACAGCCGCTTGATGGTGTGGAGGTGCAATCGCTCGTAGTGTCCGCGCCACGAGGACCCGACATTCAGCTTTCTTTCGAGAATGACGGAATCTATTCCGGCCCTGCGCAGGGCGGCGCCGACCGCCAGTCCGGCCGGACCGGCTCCAATGATCGCAACGTCGATGCTCTCTGTACAACTCGGTGCAGGGTCCTGCATGTCCGTGCTTGGCGCTGGGGAGATTGCAGATGCCAACATCGATCCTAGCCGAAAATCATCGGCGGAACGAGGATCCACGCAATCGCCGTCTATCCGGCTCGGGTCGGTAAGACCTCTCCATTGTCGACGGGATGACACTGGGCGCTGATCCAAGTACCAGTGTCATCCCGAGCGAAGCGAGGGACCTATGGCCGGCGCTTCGATAGACGCTCAAGGCGCGGGAGTTACCCCGCGCCACTCGGGACGACACGGAAGCCTGAAGAGAAAGCCACATGAAAACCTACAAGCTCGCCGCCATTCCCGGCGATGGCATCGGCACCGAGGTCGTCTCGGCCGGCATCGAAGTGCTCGAGGCGCTGGCGGCGCGAGAGGGCAGCTTCGGCTTCAAGGTCGACCGCTTCGACTGGGGCGGCGAGTACTACAAGAAGCACGGCCGCATGATGCCGGAGAACGGCCGCGCGCAGATCGCCAAGCACGACGCCATCCTGTTCGGCTCGGCCGGCCATCCGGAGATTCCCGACCACATCACGCTCTGGGGCCTGCGGCTCGCCATCTGCCAGCCGTTCGACCAGTACGCCAATGTGCGGCCGACGCGCGTGCTGCCCGGCATCACCTCGCCGCTGCGCGGCGTGGCGGACAAGGAGCTCGACTGGGTGATCGTGCGCGAGAATTCGGAGGGCGAGTACGCCGGCGTCGGCGGACGCGTCCATCAGGGCTCGCCGCTCGAGGCTGCGACGGACGTCGCCATGTTCACCCGCGCGGGCGTCGAGCGCATCATGCGCTTTGCCTTCCGGCTGGCGCAGGGCCGCCCGCGCAAGCTCCTCACCGTCGTCACCAAGTCCAACGCCCAGCGTCACGCCATGGTGATGTGGGACGAGATCGCGGCCGAAATCGCCGCCGAGTTCCCCGACGTGCGCTGGGACAAGATGCTGGTCGACGCCATGACCATGCGCATGGTGATCAAGCCGCAGACCATCGACACGGTGGTGGCGACCAACCTCCATGCCGACATCCTGTCCGACCTCGCCGCGGCGCTGGCCGGCTCGCTCGGCATCGCGCCGACCGCCAACCTCAATCCCGAGCGGGCGTTTCCCTCGATGTTCGAGCCGATCCACGGCTCGGCCTTCGACATCATGGGCAAGGGCATCGCCAACCCGATCGGCACCTTCTGGTCAGCGGTGATGATGCTCGATCACCTGGGCGAGCCGGCCGCCGGCAAGCGCCTGATGGCGGCGATCGAGCGGGTCACCGCCGACAAGCGCTTCCACACGCCCGATTTGGGCGGCACGGCACGCACCGCCGACGTCACGGCGGCGGTGATCGACGCCATCAAAGGCGCCAACGTTTAGAGTTCATGCGGTGAACTTCTAATGACCAAAATAGGAGGCTGAGGGGTACTTCGAATATTATACGCGCATGAACAAGCGTACGCGTATCAAGCACCCCCAATGGCGTTGCCCCGGCACCTGGACGGCCGCCCAGCGGCTCAGCCGGTTCACCAAGGTCGATCCCCTCTCGGGCTGCCATATCTGGCAGCGGTCGACCAAGCCCAACGGCTACGGCCAGCTCACCTTTCGTTGCCAGCGCTGGATGACCCATCGGCTGGCCTGGGTCGCCCGGCACGGACCGATCGCCAAAGGCCTGGAGGTCTGCCATCGCTGCAACGAGCGGCGCTGCTGCAATCCCGATCACCTCTTTCTCGGCACTCATGCCGAGAACATGGCCGTGATGGGAGCCACGCGCCGCGCCCTGCGGCGGATTCCGCTGGAAGGGCTGCGCGACGATCTTCCGGACGCCGACATGGCGCCGATCCGAGTCTTCATCGGGGATCGCGAATATGTCGGCCACGCCGCTGTGCGGGCGTTCGATCCGCTGCGGATTGGTGCTGGCGGAACAGGACAACCTCATCCTGAGGAGGCCGCGCAGCGGCCGTCTCGAAGGATGGGGTGCAGACAAGGTGCTCTTGCCCATCCTTCGAGACGCACGCCTACGGCGCGCTCCTCAGGATGAGGTTAGGTGTGTTGTCGCCATGAAGTGGCGGCGCTCCCGGCGTCGGTCCTAGATCGCGTGTCGGCCGCGGAAGCGGAGGACCTTGCCCCTCATCGTCGAGGTGTCGACGGCGGGGTGGCCAGCCAGCACCTGGACGCAGAACGGGTTGATGTTGGCGGCGACGTAGTCGGTGAACAGCGTCCACTGCGGATTGTAGATCACGTTGACGCCGATGAAGCGGCGCGGCGTCTTGCGGCCGGGAGGCCGCGTCTCCTCCTCGCGCGTGGCGGCCAGGCGGAACAGGCGCTCGACCACTTTCAGCCGCTTCTGGTCGATCGGACCGGTGGCGCGGCCGACCCGCACCGGCTCGTCGTCGCGCTGGGTGGCGAGGCCGAATTCGAAGATGAACATGTCGGTGCGCTTCACCAGGTCGGCAAAGCGGCCGGTCTCGATGCCCGGCTGATCGACCGGCAGGTTGGCGCATTCGCGCGGCACCAGGATGGGTCCGGTGAAGCCCATGCCCTGCCACGCCGCGAGGAACCGCGTCAGGAACTCGGGCCGCGTGCCGACCACCATCAGGGTCGAGTTCTTCGGGTAGGTCAGCACCTGGTCGCAGACGAAGGGCAGCGTGTGCGGCACGTCGTAGGTGAGGTCGTTGAACAGGTGCCAGTCGACGCTGGTCTGTGCGATCGTGTTGGGCGTGGGCTCCAGCGCCTTGTCGAGCCCCGCCACGTAGCGCTCGTAGGGCGTGTCGCGGTCGAGCCGCACTTCCTCGATCTCGAGGTCGGGCCAGCCCCAGTTCTCGGCCTGCTCGGCCAGATAAGGCGTCGAGACGTTCCAGATGTAACGATCCTGGTCGTTCATCTTGGTCTTGCGCCCCTTGTTGTTGGCGGCGGCGACGCGGGTATGGTCGCAGTGATAGCCGAACACCTTGTCGATCAGCGTGTCGACCCGGCCGCGATAGAGCGCCAGCCGCGCCGCGAGGTTGGAATCGCAGTGCCAGCCCAGGATCATCGTCTCGTCGAAGCCGTGCACGGCGAACATGTCGTCGCGCAGCACCGCCTGGAAGTCGCCGAGCGCGTCGTACTTCATCGGCATCAGGTTGTGCACGACCTGGTTCAGGTGGAAGCGCTGCGACCAGTCGCGCAGCTTGGCGAGGTTGCCGGCCGGATCGCGACGGTCGAAGGCGGCCTCCCACAGCATCTCCGGCAATTCGAAGCGCGGCGTCTGGTAGAAGCCGTCGGGCAACTCGCCCAGCACGTCGCTCAGCGACTGCTTCTCGTCGCGCGGCACCAGCAGCATGTCGGTGTTGGTGTAGAGGATCCAGCGATTGTTCGGATTGGAGCGCCGCAGCGCGAGGTTGCGCGACTGCGCCTCGAGCGCCACCAGGTGCGTCTTGCTCTTGAGCGGCGCGTGATGCTCGGGCCGCACGCGGAAAACCCGCATGTGCTTCTTGCACTTGTCGGTCAACGTGTCGTGGATCGCCTCGGGAAAGGTCGGATGGTCGTCGGGCGTGTTGTAGTCGACGAACAGGATCTCGTCGTCCGGGATCGGACATCACCTCGGCGATGGCGTTGAAGCTGATCGCCGCCCGCTTGTGCAGGTTATAGCCGTGGGTGTCGTTGCGGCCGTAGAGGATGACGGAGAACATGGGGATCCTGACTATAAACTACCCGTCGTCCCGACCGAAGCCGAGCGTAGCGAGGCGCAGCGGAGGGACCTTCTCTCAGCGATTTGCGGCTGATGGTTGAAGCAAGGTCCCTCCGCTCCGCTTCGCTCCGGTCGGGACGACGGAAGAGCCCGCATCAAAGCCTCGCCAGCTCGTTGCGGGCGGCAGCATACTCGATCAGGGCAACCGGGCCGATGGCCACGACTTCCTTCCACCGCGAGGCGGCGTCGGCCTGATCGCCGCGGGCGACCGCCAGGGCGCCCAGCAGGAACAGCGCCTCCGCGCGCCGCCCGGGCGTCGTGGCGTGGGTGAAGACGCCATCGGCAGGATTCCAGCCCTCGAGAAGAGCGACCAGCGGCGCCGGCCACTGCTTGCCCAACTCGGCGGCGACGCCGCCGCCCTTCTGGCCGAGACGGCGTTGGGCCACCAGCCGATAAAGATGCCAGTAGGCGTCGGCCGGCTGCTTGGCGAGCGCCGCTTCGATCTCGGGCAGCGCCTTTTCGTAGTCGGCGAGACGCAGCGCCACGCAGGCGCGGGCCGCGGGCTGGCGTTGCGGCAGATGGTCGAGCTGGCGGCGCCAGTCGGCATTGGCGGCGTCGATCTTGCCGCGGGCCATCAGCGCGATCGCCCGGCCACTCAGCGCCTCGGTGTCGTTGGGTGCCTTCGCAAGCACCTTGGTGAAGGCCTCGATCGCGGGCTTGTAGCGGCCCATCATCGACAGCGCCTCGCCCTTGAGGCTCAGCGCCTGCAGCGTGTCGGGCTTGAGCTTCAGCACCTGCTCGTAGTCGGCGAGCGCCGGCTCGGGCTTGCCCTCGGCGAGATAGGCGTTGCCGCGGGCCATCAGCGGCAGCAGCCGGTCTTTCACCACGTTGGCGGCGTGGCTGTAGCTTACAGTCTCGATCAGGAACGAGCCGCGGCCGCGCAAAGCGAACGACCGGTCGGGCATGCCCGGCCGCACTTCTGCACGCAGCCTGCGGGCGGTTTGGTACTTGTCGCGCGCACGCTCGCTCTCGCCCACCATGTCGAGGATCTCGGCGTGGGTTTCGATGGTCTCGGCATAGTCGGGCGTGGGCTTGGTTCGCTCCTCGAGGATTCCCGCCGCGCGATCGAGCTGGCCGGTGCGGGCCATGGCAAGCGCGAACAAGGTCAGCGCATCGGGGCTGTCGTCGACCGGCGTGTCGGTCTCGCGCAGCAGCCTCATCCGGTCATGTCGTCGCCATTTTTCGGGCAGAAAACCGGACAACCGAGCCAGTAGTTCGCTCACGTGGAGGCTCTTTTGCGGGCCTTGGGGCGCGCGAAGGATCGGTCGAATCGGCGGCCGCCCACGCCGGCTGTCCTCGTCATGGGCGTCCCGCTAGCCCACCTGAAATGGCGCGTCAAGCGAGCTCGGACTGCCGTGGATGGAATGCTTTGCCCATCCGCTGTATGACGACAGGAGATTGTGGATGATAACTTCAACTCTCGCCTTATGAACACGAGCCCGTACGTCAGCTTCGTGACCTGGGGTCGCAACGACGGTTACACGCCGGACTACCTCCGCCGCGTCAATCGCGCGACCAACTGCCTTGCGGCCCAACTCGACCGCGCCGGGGTCGATTCCGAAATCATCGTCGTCGAGTGGAATCCCGTGCCGGACCGTCGACTGCTGCTGGAGTCCCTCACCCTGCCCGGCTCGCTCCAGCACGTGACGGTTCGCGGCTTCATCGCGGGGCCGGAGTACCATCGCCGGCATGCCGGATCACAGGAGCGCGGCCTCCATGCCGGCGAAGCCGCCAATGTCGGCATTCGCCGGGCACGCGGCCGCTTCATCACCGCCAAGGCCAGCGACACGTTCTTCTCCCCCGACGTCATCGCCAGGCTGGCCAAGGGCGGCCTCGATCCGGACACGATGTACCGTGTCGATCGCCACGACTTCAGCGTCGAGGACCCATCGATCTGGGATCTCGATGATGATCGGCTGCTCGCCAAGATCGCGTCGCTGCCGTCGGCGCCGCAGGAATGGATCGAGCAGACGGCCCATTGGGGCTTGCGCGAGCTGCATACCAACGCCTGCGGCGACTTCACGCTGCTCGACGCCAGCTACTGGCACCTGCTGCGCGGCCATCCGCGCGACGAGACCGTGCTTTCCTTCGACATCAACTCGCTGGTCATGCATGCCGCCGCGGGCTACGGCGTCAACGAATGCCGCTGGCCGCCGTCGTGCAAGGTGTTCAAGCCGATCCATGGCCGCCTCAACAACTCGCGCATCGTGCCGGTCTGGGAGACCTGGCAGCGCAAGCTCGACCGGTTCCTGGCGAACAAGGTCAGCCCCGAAACAGCGCACCAGGCGCGCATGCTGTTCGACTATCCACGCCGCAAGATGCTGGGCGTCGAGTCCGTCGTCGGCCATTCGATCGAGCGCAACTTCGTGCAGCCCGCCTCGCGCTGGGCGCGCGGCGAGCTGCCGGTGCCGACGCAGCCCGAGAACTGGGGCCTGGCCGGCGACCTGCTGGAAGAGCGCATCCTCTGCCACGCCGGCCGGACCGGGGCGGACAGCGCCGCCCGTTCATGATCGCCAATTCATGACGGTAGACCAAGTCGTCGTCCTGGTCGGTGGAACCGGCTCGCGGCTCGGCACGCTCACCGCCGCGACGCCCAAGCCGGTGCTGCCGGTCGGCGGCCGCCCGTTCCTCGACTACCTGCTGGACGAGGCGAGCCGCTACGGCTTCTCGCGCTGCCTGCTGCTCTGCGGCTATCGCGCCGAGAGCATCCAGACGGCCTACGAAGGCCGGACCGTGCGCGGCATGCGCATCGAGACCGCGATCGAGGCGGAGCCCGCGGGCACCGGCGGCGCGCTGGCACGGGCGGCCGATCGGCTGGACGAACTCTTCTTCCTGGTGAACGGCGATTCGCTGTTCGATTGCAACTGGCTGGCGCTGTGGCCCGCCGCGCGCGACGAGCGGCCATGGACCGCGCGCATGACGCTGGCCGGCGGTATCCAGGGCAATCGCTACGGCCGTGTGGAGCTTTCAGGCGACACGGTGCGCGCCTTTACGCCGGCCGGTAAGTCGACCCTGCCGATCAACGCCGGCATCTACCTGATGCGGAAATCGGTGCTGGGCGCGATCGGCCCGGGCTTCGTCTCGCTCGAGAAGGACGTGCTGCCGCGGCTTGCCGCGCAGGGCGCGTTGCAGGGCCACGTGAGCCGGGGCGCGTTCATCGATATCGGCCTGCCCGACGAGCTCGCCCGCGCGCAGACGATGGTGCCCGACATCGTCCGGCGGCCGGCAATCTTCTTCGATCGCGACGGCGTGCTGAACGAGGACACCGGATACGTGCATCGCAGCGACGACTTCCATTGGATCGACGGCGCGCGCGAGGCGGTCCGCTGGGCCAACGATAGCGGCTACTACACCTTCGTCGTCACCAACCAGGCCGGCGTCGCCCACGGCTACTACGACGAGGAAGCGATCCAGAGCCTGCATGACTGGATGCGCTACGAGCTCCGGGCGGAAGGTGCTCACATCGACGGCTTCGAGTACTGCCCGTTCCATCCCAACGGCGTCATCGCGAAGTACTGCCAGGACTCCGATTTGCGCAAGCCCGGCCCCGGCATGCTGAAGAAGCTGATGGCCGACTGGCCAGTCGACGCGGCGCGCTCGCTCATGATCGGCGACCGTCCGACCGATATCGAGGCCGCGGCTGCCGCCGGCGTGCGCGGCCATTTCTTCTCCGGCGGCAACCTGTTGTCGGTGCTCAAGCCTTTGTCAAGGCACTCACCTCATCCTGAGGAGCCGCGCCTCTTCTTCGAGATACGCGTCGCGGTAAAGGCTCATGGCGCGCTCGTGCACCTTCAGTTCGCTTTCGCCAAGCTGGGATTCCTCGGCCAGGCGGCGGGCTCGAAATGCCCGAAGCGATCGGTTCCACGGACGAGCAGCGCAGCCTGGCGGATCGAACCCGAGGGCCGGCTGCGGGTCGGTATGTAGTTCAGCCCCAGGCCAATGCGGCGGTGCGACGAGGTATTTGGCCCGGACCGGTGCGGACAGAGGCCATGATGCATCGAGAACCAGCCAGGCTCGAGCGACATCGCCACCGGCGCGCTGTCGTTGAGCAGCTCGTTGATGACCTGTGCGGCGCGATTGACGCTGTTCTTGACGACCCGCGAGACATGGCTGAGCTGGCGCGGCCGGCCATGAAAGGACAGCGCGTCCATGCAGCCGGCAGCTTCGCTGGCCTCTGTCAGGGCAATCCAGACAGCGACTTCTTCCTTGGGCTCCAGCCCGTAGTAGGTCAAGTCCTGATGCCACGCCGCGATGGTGGGCGAGTGCGGCTCTTTGATGAAGAACGTGCTGGTGAAGATCAGGATGTCCGGTCCGAGCAGGTCCTCGACCTTGTCAAGAATGCGCGGGTCGCGCGCCAGCCTGGCGGCCCACGGCAGGAGCAGATAGGGCATCGACCGCCATTTCATGTCCGGATGGGCGTCTATCGGCGAGCCCAGCCATGCCTCGTAGCGCTCGACACCCTGCCGGCACGCTTGCAGCTCGTTTGTCATCGAGGAGCGGGAACGGCGACAGAAATCCGTCGTACTTCCATTGCGTCACCTTGTCCGCCGGCAGCGTGCCCATGGGCACCTCCCTCTAGAGCAGGAATACTCCTTGCCACCCGACTGCTTGTCGAACAGTTTGTAGGCCTCATCAGCCTGTTCGAGCGCCCAACGGTGCGTGAACAGCCGGTCGACGTCGACCTTGGGGTCGACGCAGAACTGCGCGCACTCGGCCTGGATGACGGTGGAGAACGTCCACGAGGCGATCAGCGTCAGCTGGCGGCGCAGCAGATGAGGGCTGACATCGATGGTGACGTCGCCGCCTTCGCCCACGGAGCAGATCGTGCCCCAGACTTTGTGCTGCGGATGGCGTTAGAGGCGCGCCTCGCGGTTGCTCGAGGTGTCGATGTGCAGGTTGGCGGCGGAACTACTCCAGCAAGCCGAGCGGAACAAAGATTTGGCAAGGCGAGCAAGGCGTGACGCCTTGCAGCGCGACACCGCGAGGGATAAGGCTCGATTGCTGCGGCACGCGCAGAGCTCGACGAATTGGCTACCCAACTGGTGTTGCGAGCAAACAAGTTGCCGAGTCTATGAAGCAGTATCTTTTGGGAATTTTCCCGTCTCGCCGTCGGCATCCTCCTCGGAGCAGGCGGAGATCGCCGCTGGGTAAGCGGCAAGGCGATTGCCGCTGGACGCGGCCGCGCGAGGTGGAAGCCTATCAGCCGACAACGCCCAGTCGCGTGAATCTCACGGCGCTGGTTCCTCGACAGCCCGCCCCCGCTTCCCAACCGCACTGCACCATCCGAAGAGTGGCAGCGTGCCATGGAGGCCTACCGGGCTGCTCCGCCGTCGCCAACAAGCTTGGGCGTCCCGATGCTAGACGATATGTTCAAGGCGTGGAACACGGCGTTCGCGGGCGACCCCTGCCAGCATGCGTTGCTCGCGCAGATGCCGTCGCGCCGGCTGTCCCTCGTCAATTCTCCCGATGGATCGGACCGACCGATCTACCGGTACATGCCTAATGCTACCACGCCAGTAGGCCTGGTTACCAACGAGATCGGCTGGCGCGGGCCGCCGCTGCGGCACAAGAAGCCGGCCACGGTCAGGATCGTGTTCGTCGGCGCATCGACCACCGCCGAGTACATGACATGCGCCATATTCCTACCCCGAGCTGCTCGACCGCCTGCTGGGCTGCTGGGGCGGCCGCTGATCGAGCTGACCTCGACTTCCAGGCGCTGAATGCTGGTCGGGAGGGCATGACCTCGACAGACATTGCGGCGATCGTGCGCACAGAGGTGGTTCCAATGCGCCCCGACCTGGTCGTCTACTATGAGGGTGCAAACCAGTTCGACTTGTCGTCGATCGCGAGAGGCGCCGCAGGAAGCTTGAGCGGCCGGCCTAGCCCTGCCGGTCGAAAAGGCCTCCTGGCTAGCGACATTGGCGCGCTACTCCGATCTCGCAGCGCGCGTGCAGGCAAGCCTCACATTCATAGGGGATAGCGGCAACGGCCGGGAACCCGCGAAGCCCAAGTACACGCTCTCATGGCCGGCGAGACTGGACGAAGCCGATCCCGACCTCGGCCATCCGTCGCTGCCGGTCAACTTGCCGGCAATCCTGCACGATCTCGACGATATGCGCGCGACGCTGCAGGAGGTCGGCGCAGGAACTCGCCGTCTCATCGTTCGTGTGGCTGGTGCGCGACGGCATGGTCGTCGACCCACTGCACGGGCGATTCATCTGGTCGATGCTGAACCGGACGTACTGGCCGTGGCGCTACCGCGATATGGAGCGTCTCGCCGCCTTCCAAAATCGCGTTTTCGGGAAGTACGCTAGAATACACAGTATACCTTTTATCGACGTAGCACGGGACATGCCGCGGGACCCTGACTTGTTCAGCGATGCTATTCACACATCGATCAGCGGCATAAGAGTACGCGCCTGGATCGTTCTACAGCAACTCGTGCCCATCATCGAAAGCCGGCTGAGGCAGGGCGCATGGCCCCGAGGTGAGACTATCGAGCACTGGCCGACTTTCTTGCCGCGCACTGTCCTGCTCGACTGCGGACGCAGGCCTTAGCATGCACCAAGGGTCCGTAGAACCCGCCCGCCAGGATGCTCCCCCACCCGGGGGGCTTCTGAAAATAGCGAGAGCGGCCCGAGGGTGTCGGGCGACGCGGAAGTTGTGCGGGGCGGTGAGGTCTGGGGTCATAGCCTCACTATCCGCAGTGACCGAAACTCACGCAGACGTGTCCCCCGCGTGTCCCCGTCAAGCCAGCGTAACACTGGTTGTATCACTAAGTCATTGATTTAATTGGCGGACCCGGCGAGGTTGGAACCCGCAGCCTCTGCCTTCGGAGGCAGCGCTGCCCGTTCTCTCCTTTGACCACTCCGGCACGCCTGACCCGTATAGCGCTCCTCGCACGTTTCCTCCCTACCTTGTGGAGCACGGCGAGGTAAGGCTCGCGAGATCAACGGACACTAAAGATCGGGTCTTGCCGTCTGAGAATGTTTGGTGATCGCCTCCGGCGCGGGCACGAAGCCGTTTTTGGAGTATGCCACCCGGCGGGGTTACCTGGGACCGTTGTCACGTATTTCCCTTACCCATGGGATGTCGCCTAGTTGGTGTAGATCGCGGCTTCCCGTCTCGGCTTGAGCCGCATCAGCGCCTGGGATTTCACGCAGGATGTAACCCAGCGAAAAATTTCCCGAAGAAATTCGATCGACGAATTCAGCACACAACTTCATCCAGCCCGACTTCGCGGCTTCATATTTTCTGGTTCCTTCAGTACCAGCCATCACAGGCTTCCTCTCATTTTTGATGGCATTGCCGACCGGCGCTCGACAGCTGAGCGCCTTACCTGGCCCCGACTTGGCGAAGGCATTGCCCTGCCGCTGCCCCTCCCGAGCATCCTAAATAATAGATGGAGTTGACGCCCGCACATTCAAGTCGGGACGATAAGCTTTATCCCTACCGAAAACCCCATTTGCCAAAGTGCGGACTGAACAGCACGCGTACAGCTCCCGTTGACCTTGATTCCCTGCCCATCACGTACCGACTTGAACTCATCTCATCGCCAGGCGTCGTGTCGTGCACGCATTGCCACGTGGTTGGCGTCGAACGCAAAGGAGATCGCCGGGTTGGCTCAATTCGAAGTCTTGCATGAGCGTGGTGCCCGGTTTTGCGGGCCACGCGCAGCGTGAGATCGAGGATCGAACGTCATGAATGAGGTTTGGGTGGCCCGTTGGCGGTCGGTGCTCTGTCGAAGATCATCCAACGCCCGCCGGTGAAGATACGCGGCCGCATGTTCTGAGAAAAACGATGCGCTGCTACTCAAAATTGACCGGCGCCCGTGATGGGCACAAATAGGTTCGATACATGCTTATGAAGGGCAGCCCCCGAAGTCGCTAGCGAGGTTGACGGCGACTGGGGAGCGTAGCAAAACACACACCGCTCGGGGGAGAATCGAAGTTGGCCCGGTCCGAGCTCCACCAACCGTGACGAGAGCCCTTGGTTATTGGCCGCGCCGTAACGAACGTTCTGCTTCTTGGGTTCTCGATCGCGGGGGCCCTTGCAATGACCGAAGCTAGCTTCCGCGTCATAGATGGATATCGTCTCGACCAATTGAGCTTAGCGGTGGTCCCCCGCAGTCTGAAGGCACAACCGCCCGAAGTGAGCTTGCCCGATGCGCGCAGGGAAACCTTCGCAAGCGGTTTCGACGTCTCTTGGTATGCGGCAGATCCGCCGCAGTACGACCGATCTTCGAAGTTTTCTCCGCCCGGCGATTGGGCAGCCGCTGTTAAGAACTATAGGCAGGCGATCGGGAGACAGGACTACACCGAAACTGAGTTCGAGTCCTTCTACAACGATAAGTGGCTGGAAGAGGTTTGCGCGAAGCGGGAGGCTACCCTACCCCTTCGGCAGTTCAGGCGCTATCCCGGGTTCGTCTATTCATTCGCCAGTCCAGACGGCTCGACCAAAACGGAATACCGAATCGTTTACCGCGGATGGGACAGCGAAATCGCCTACTTCAACAATTTCGGCTTTCGTGGACCAGACATCGAGCCGCGAAAGCCGGACCGGGTAATTAGTGTGGCGTTCTTGGGGGCGTCGGTCTTGTCGAATGGCTGGCCCTATACCTCTTCGGAATACGCCGTCTGGTTCCTGCGGCTGTGGGCCCAGGCCCAGCATCTTGATGTCGATTTCGACCTGATCAATGCCTCCCGTGGCGGCATCAACTTCAGCCAGCGCCCAGATCATGCGCTATGAAGTAGCTCCTCTGCGGCCGGACATCGTGGTCTACTATGAGGGCGCCAGAACCATTGTTAGTGCTGAGGTCAAAGCAATTGTGAGGGACGTCGATGGCAAGCCATTTACCTCCCGGGATACGGCCCAGGGCCGTCTGTCAACAGCTCCCAAAAATATGCCGCTGGAACAATATTCGGCCTTGGCACGACGCATCTACGAGCTGCTTAACCGGCGCACTGCAGGGATTGCCGAGCCAACAAAGCCGCCGCACGAGCTGACCTTTGATCTAAAGCAGACCGACCTCGATCTCGACGCCAAAGATCTTCCATTCGGTCTAACTCGGCAAATTGCCGATGTTGTCGACATAGAGGGCATCACAAAGAGCATTGGGGCTCAATTCGCCGTCGCGTCGTCCATTGCGCTGGTGCACGACGGGCTGAGGCTTGATCCCGATCGAGATCGCTTAATCCTGTCGGCACTTAACGCCGACCTCGCGCCGCTGACATACGCCGAAATACGAGACGCCGTTGACTTCGAGAATGCCGTCTATCGCAAGTTGGCTAAGAGAGAGAATTTTCCCTTTCTCTATCTCGATAGCCATTTTCCCCACGATCCGAGCTACTTCTGGGACATGGTGCACCAATACGGCGGCGCATACAGGTTACAGGGATGGGTCATGGCGCAGTTGCTCGCTCCTTACATATTGAAGGCAGTCTCGGAGGGTTCGCTGCCGCGGCCGGGACAGACACCAGACCCGAAATCCATCGAGTGGGCGTCAGCTCCAACGGAGCCATTCGATCTCGGCTGCCTTCCGGATTAACCACTGCGAAACTGATACAAAGGCGGATTGAATTGCGGGGCCGATGCGCGCCGGCTTTGGTGCGGACGAACCTGTGGGCGCCGCCGGGTCCAAGCGTTGCGCATCAGCGGTCAGGTTGATGAGGCAGCCATCGTTGCCGCTTCCGCTTCGCGCTAATTCGCCTCACTCCAAAGCGGCATCGTCTTTGCGGAGACGGCGCTCTTCGCTTTGTTAAAGCCACGCCCTTTCCTGAAAAGCGCGGCTTAAGTCGCGGTGGGCAGCGACGAGACCGACACCCCACTCGACTCCTCTGCGACAGCGAGAGAACCCGGCTGGGCGTCGCCAACACCGCCTTCACCGCCGGCTGGGACGGGACCGGCCCTGCTCGCCGAGGCAGAGTCAGGTGGCCTCGGCGGGCGTCGGGGGGGGGAATGACGCTGGAGACCGCCGGGGAACGCCAGAGCAAATCGCAGGGCGCTCCGCGCGCCCTCGGCGCCAGGCCGACCCCAACTGCCGCCGATGGCGGGCTACCCGTCGATCCAGTTGTCCAGTTGGGCGCGCGGCCAGCCATTTCGGTGGTCGCCCGGAGGAAAGACCGTGTCGCGCCTGATCGTGCCGGAGAGGAAGCCGAAGCAGAGCGGCGTGCGGCCAATGAAACCGGCCCGCCGCTTCGCCACCTCCTCAAGCAGGCCATACAGGAGGTCAATGTAGTCACTGTCAAGGCGCCGCAGACTTGTCTCGGTAGAGGCGGTAATAGCCGCGGCGGAGAAATCAGGCGGGCGGTCCCAGGCCTCGTAGCCTGCCTTGGTGGCAACGATCATTTTCGCGCGCTTACCCCCCTTGAAGGCCTGGCCGATCAGTTCCTCGCTGTGGCCGTTGCCGTAGGCCGCCGAGGTATCGGCTCGAACCCGGTAGCAGGCTTGCCATCCATGACATGAAGGAGCGTTGTGCTCAGGGACTTGCCAGCGTTTTCACGCTGCTGATCAATTTGGTTTATGCGGACGACCACGTTACATCATACCTTGGATCGAAAGGCAGGTGCCAATTCGATACCTTCGCAGAGTTACGCAAATCACACCGCATACATATAGACCAAGTTGACGATCATCGCGGAGCCAGCCTCGCTCCTGCAATGCTCTGCCCTGCATTCCATTTCATCGGGAGCTTCAGTTCCTTGCGGCGGCGGGCGATCTCCAGGGAGATGCGGCCATTCCAGACATAGGTCAAGAAGCCCGCGAGATCGGCATCCTTCAGGGTCGCGACGGCATCGGCAATGCGGACAACTCGCTTGTAGCATCAGGAAATCAAACCGGCCGGCTTCGGGCTGAACTTCCGCTCATATGTCTGCAGCACCGCGATCGAGTACGGCAGTTGTTGATCTGGACCAGACCGATCTTGACCTTGCCCGCTCCTTTAGCCGCGAACCCGCCGGCGGCGCCAACTTCTACTGGGGTCGAC
>CAWCPC010000002.1:0-1567592 GCA_963797365.1 uncultured Alphaproteobacteria bacterium
GTCTGTTGCGGTCCAACCGAAACTGCACCTTGTGAACTGAATGAAGCAGGGGCGCACCCACCTGGAGAAAAGTTTGTTCTTGGGGCGGCCTGGTAAGCGCAGAGTCAGCATTCAACCGGATGGGACGCTTGGCGTCGATTGTCCGCTTAGCCCTCGAAAGCTGACGCCGCTCAGTGCCCGGCGAATGTCCGCTTTGTGCCAAGACCGGACGCGCGACGAACAGGTGCCGCTTGGGTAGTGGGTCAGTTTGAAATTGGCGAGTTTGAGGGGCAGGATCCAACCTAAGAGCATGATTGATTTACAATTGAGCAGGGGACGGGGATGGGCAGACAGGTAGCTGTCGTGCTTTACGTGACAGCGATGGTGGCCGTCATAGTCGGAGTAGATTTCGTGTTTTTCAGAAACCAATTCTGGGAACGATTGACAGTGAATAAGGTGCTTCGGCGCTTCGAAGACCGGTTGGCGCGTCTGGAATCCAAGGTCGATGCGGGGGCCAAGCGTTGGAAGGCGCTGCTGGCAGGATAGTAAATTGAAGACGAGATGAGGAGATGAGCGATGGTCAAGGCGGGCTCAGTTCGTCTCATTCTATCGAATCTCGAAAAACTGCTGCCCGATCTCGAAGCGCTCTACAAGGATGTCCATTCCCATCCGGAGCTGTCGATGCAGGAGACGCGGACTGCGGCCTTGGCTGCAGACCGGCTCAGAGCCTCGGGTACGAGGTGACGACGGGCATCGGCAAGACAGGCGTCGTCGGATTGCTTCGCAACGGCGAGGGACCGACGGTTATGCTGCGGGCCGACATGGATGCGCTGCCGATCGAGGAAGCGACCGGCCTTGCCTATGCAAGCAAAGTCACAGGCGACTGATCGGGACGGAAAGACGGTGCCGGTCGGCCATATGTGCGGCCACGACATGCACGTGGCTTGGCTCGTAGGCGCGGCTACTCTGTTGTCGCAAACGCGGGGTGCGTGGCACGGAACCCTGATGGTGGTCTTCCAGCCGGCGGAAGAGACGGCGCAAGGCGCGCAGGCGATGATCGATGACGGCCTGTTCAAACGCTTCCCCAAGCCGGCTGTCGTTCTCGGCCAGCACGTCATGCTCGGCCCGGCCGGGACGTCGCCGGAAGCGCCGGTCCCATCACCTCGGCCGCGGACAGTTTGCAAATCCGCCTGTTCGGACGCGGCGCCCATGGCTCGATGCCGCAGGCCAGCATCGATCCCGTCGTCATGGCGGCGGCGACGGTAATGCGGCTTCAGACCATCGTCTCTCGCGAGGTTGCCGCCACAGAGGCCGCCGTGGTCACCGTCGGCGCCTTGCAAGCGGGCACCAAAGAAAACGTCATCCCGGACGAAGCCATCATCAAGCTGAACGTCCGAACATTCGACGAGGACGTGCGCAAACGCGTGCTCGCCGCGATCGAACGGATCGTCAACGCCGAGGCCGCGGCGTCGGGCGCGCCCCGGCCGCCGGAAATCACGACACTGGACCACTATCCGCTCAACGTGAACGACGGACCGGCGAGCCAGCGCATCGCCGAAGCGTTTCGCGACGCACTTTCCTGCCGATCGCGTCCGACACACCGGCCCGGCCCGGCGAGCGAAGATTTCGGGTGTTTCGGAACCGAGTGGCACGTTCCGTCGGTCTTCTGGTTCGTGGGTGGCACCGATCCCGACACCTATGCGAAAAGCCAAGGAAGCGGGCCGGCTCAACGAATTGCCGGTCAATCACAGTCCGCATTTCGCGCCGGTCATTCACCCGACGTTGCATACCGGCGTCGAAGCGATGGTCGTCGGCTCGCTTGCCTGGCTTTCGCCATAAGGATGGGCGAGGGAATAGAGATGATCAGCCTAAATGCGCTTCTGTCGGTATTTGATCTCGGCGGCACCTTCGTATTCGCGATCAGCGGTGGGAGCGCAGGGGTCAACCGGCGGCTCGATCTTTTCGGCGTCCTGGTCTTGTCGTTCGTTGCGGGAAATGTTGGCGGCATCACCCGCGACTTGTTGATCGGGGCGGTTCCGCCGGCGGCGATCGCCGATTGGCGATATTTGACCGTGTCGCTGCTTGCCGGCGCGATCACCTTCTTCTGGTATTCCGGCATCAACAGGCTGAGCAACCCCGTCCTCATATTCGACGCGGCGGGATTGGCATTCTTCGCCGTTGCCGGCGCGCAAAAGGCGATTGCCTTCGGGCTCAATCCGCTCATGTCTGCCTTGCTCGGCATGCTGACCGGTATCGGGGGCGGAATGATGCGTGATGTGCTTTTGGCTGAAATTCCGACCGTGCTGCGCGCCGATCTTTATGCTGTCGCGGCTCTCGTAGGTGCGTCCGTTGTCGTGATCGGCGCCATGCTGCATCTGCCATCGGAGGCTCGGCAGTGGTGGGCGCGGTTCTGTGCTTCGGGCTTCGTTACATGGCTATCAAGCACGGCTGGCGCCTTCCGATCGCGGACGCCCGACGTCAATCGACCCCAAAAGCCAAAAAAACCCCTCCCTGGCAGCCACCCTCCTGATCATCTTGCGGCCTTCTTGCCGCAAGTGCGCCGATTTGCACTGTCGATGGACAGCTCCGGAAAACAGAGTCCATGGCACTTCATCACGAGTGAAGCCGAGAACAACGAGGTAACTTAACGCCTCACCGCTCGAAGCAGCGTAGTCCCTATTTTTGGCGTCCAATCTGGCAACCGTCATCACCGCGCCGTCTACCCGGTGGATGAGCACGTACCGCTCATTGCAAGAGGAAGGGACCACATGGACAAGCCACGCGACGTCGTTGTCATCGTCGGCAGCCTGAGAAAAGGCTCGATAAATCGCAAGGTCGCCAACGCGCTTGCTGAACTCGCGCCCGCAGCGTTGAAGCTCTCCATCATCGAAATCGGTCATTTGCCGATCTACAATCAAGATGGGGATGATAATCCTCCGGCGGAGTGGTTAGAGTTTCGCGAACGTATCAGGGCGGCAGATGCGGTTCTCTTTATAACGCCCGAACGTAATCGCTCGGTGCCGGCCGCGCTGAAGAACGCCCTCGACATCGGCTCGCGGCCCTATGGCAAGAGCGCGTGGAGCGGCAAGCCAGGGGGCGTGGTGAGCGCTAATCGCGTGCTGACCTCCGATGACGCCTTCGTTGACTTCATCGGGGACCAGGTGATGGCCATCTACGTCGTGGATATGCCCTCGCTCGGCGCGAGAACCGCGGACATCATGCTCGCAGCGACGAGACGGTTGGTCGATGCGGTGCGGCAGGGCGCGGAGGCGTTGCCGGTTGGTCAATGAATGGCAGGCGCAAGTCGGCTCGCTGGCCACGGGAAAGTCGAAGAATTTTACTGCTATCGGGGACGTGGTGAACACGGCTGCACGCCTGCAGAGTGTGGCCAGCGCCAACGAGATCTTGGTTTCGGAGAAGGTTTACGGCGCGCTTTCCGGGGAGAAGCCGCAGGCGGACCGCACCACCCTGGACCTTAGGGAAAAGCTGAGCTACTCACCGCCTTCATCTTGCGCTAGCTAGCTCCGCCACTTGGCCGAGTGCGGAAGCGCCGCGCGGCTGCAATACGGCCATAGGAAGGGCGTGACAGCCTCAGCAAGACCCTTCTGCATGTCGACGATGGTGCCGTACTGGTCGAATGCGAGCACCTTGACTTCGCGCCTCAGGACGTCCGGTGCTTCCGTCATGTTTCGCTCCGCTCGCACTTGGTCTCTTGGCTGTGAAGATCGCTTACGTGGAGCAATATCTCCAAGCCAATATAGGCAGGCATTCACTTCTCAATGTAGTGCTTGAGGCAGTTCCGCCATGTCCGGTTCGGGTCAATCACGTCGTTCTGAGGGTGCATCGAGGACTTCCGGTCTACCCCGATGAACAGACATCTCCGGTTACCGCCGGCTTGTCTCAACTGTGCCTGCCAAACCTGGACATTCGACACGCTTCCCAACCGCTCGAAAGCACGGTCATATGGCGTCCAGGGATGATGAACGCTTAGGGGCGGGGGCCCAGTTGCACATGAGACGACGTGCGTCCGCGACCGCAACCGTGCCGACGGCGCAATCGGCCGGGCACCTCACCACCGTCCCGCCGTCGATCCTCGCCCGCGCCGACGAGGTGATCGAATGATGAAGCGTCGTGGTCTTACCCGGTTGCTTGCCGGCGCGGCGATAGTGCCGTCGGCGGCGTATGCCCAGGGCAATGTCGAAGCGCCCAAGGTCGGCTACGTCTATACCGGCCCCCGGCAGATCGCCGCCGGGCGCGTCGATGCAGTCGTAAGCGGCATCCGTGCGTCGGGCCATCCCCTGCCGCAAGTCGAGATGGTGGTGCGGATCACGGACGGTGATCCGGCCAAGATCGCGCCGATGATCGCCGAAGTCATGGCAAAGAACGTCTCCGTGTTCCTCGCCAACGGCCCCGCAGCGCTGCGGGTGGCGCAGGCCGTGAGCAAGACCTTGCCCATCGTCGCCATCGATTTCGAAACCGACCCGGTAGTTGCAGGGTATGCCCAGAGTATCGCCCGCCCCGGCGGCAACGTGACCGGCGTGTTCCTGGATTTCCCGAATTTCGCCGGCAAGTGGATCGAGTTGCTACTCGAATGCAAGCCCAAGCTCTCCCGCATAGCGATGATGTGGGATCCCAGCACGGGGCCGGTGCAGGTCGATGCCGTCACGAAAACTGCCGCCGCGCTCAATATCCAGACAGATCTCCTGGAAACGAAGGTGCGGGCCGACTACACCGGCGCCTTCGCCGTCGCCAAGGATCGCGGCGCGGGCGCCGTGATCATGCTGTCAACGCCGCTGGTTCCTGCGAGCGTCAAAGATCTGGCGGAGCTGTCGATCCACCATCATCTACCCGCGATCACGATGTTCTCGGAATTCCCGCGGACCGGGGGACTGTTCTCCTATGGGCCCAACCTCGTCGAGTCGACCAGGCAGACCGGCACGATGGCCGGCAAGGTGCTGGCCGGAACGGCGCCGGCCAACCTGCCGATCGAGCGGCCGATCAAGTTCGAGCTGGTCGTCAACCTCAAGGCGGCCGAGGCGCTGAGCATCACCATGCCCGCCTCGATCCAGGTGCGCGCCGACGAGGTGATCGAGTGATGAAGCGCCGGCTTTTCCTGTCGCTGGGCGGCTCCATCGCGCTGCCGGCTCATGCACAGTCGATACTGCGTGTGGGCTTCCTGCATCCCGGCAAGGTCGAGGCCGGCAACGTCCGGCTCGCAGCCTTCGCCGACGGGCTGCGCAACAAGGGCTTTGTCGAGGGAAAGACCGTCGCAATCAGCGTGCGCACGGCCGATTTCGACCCCGGAAGGCTGGCCCAAAATGCCGGCGAGCTGATAGACAGCAAGGTCGACGTGCTGTTCGTGGTCGGCGCGAAGGCCATCCAGGAAGCGCGCACGCGCACCCAGTCCCTGCCCATTGTCGCGCTCGATCTCGAGTCAGATCCCGTCGGCAGCGGCTTTGTCACAAGCCTCGCCCGTCCGGGTGGCAACCTGACCGGCGTGTTCTTCGACTTCGCCGAGTTCAGCGGCAAATGGCTGGAGATGATGGGCGAGATCATCCCCGGGCTGAAACACGTGGCGGTCGTGTGGGATCCCGGGACGGGGCCGGTGCAGATCGATGCCGCGGTCGCCGTCGCCCGCACGCGCGGTGTGGCGCTCGAGATCATCAAGGTCGATTCGCCCTCGGCCATGGCGCCGGGCTTCCATGAGGCCGTCGACAAGAAGGTCCAGGCCGTGCTGATCCTGATCTCGCCGATCTTCGGCACCCTGGCGCGCCAGACCGCCGATCTCGCCCTCGCCAACCGGCTGCCGGCTATTACGATGTTTCCCGAGTTCGCCCAGGTGGGCGGGCTGATCGCCTATGGCACGGACCAGACCGACCTGTTCCGTCAGGGCGGCGAGTTCGTCGGCAGGGTTCTGGCCGGCGCCAAGCCTGCCGACTTGCCGGTCGAGCGGCCCGCGCGCATCCTGCTCGCCGTCAACATGAGGACCGCGGCGGCCCTCGGTGTGACCATTCCACAGGTGATCCTGCTGCGCGCCGATCAGGTGATCGAGTGAAGCGCGGCCTGTTCCTCAAATACGTCACTCTGTTCGTCGGTCTGGTGACCGTTGTGCTGGTGATCAACGCCGCGCTCGACCTCTATTTCGTCTACCAGGAGAACCGGCGAGCCTCGATCGAGGTGCAGCGCGAGAAGGCCGACGCGGCGGCCCAGAAGATCGAGTCGTTCGTGCGCGAGATCGAGCGCCAGATCGGCTGGGTGGCCTACAGCCAGTTTGACACCTTGCCTGCGGATCAGCGGCGCTTCGACTACGTCAGGTTGCAGAAGCAGGTGCCGGCGATCACCGAGCTGATGCAACTCGACAGTACCGGCCACGAGCAGCTGCTGGTGTCGCGCCTCAGCATGGATGTGGTCGCCGGCAAGGCCGACCGCTCGGCCGACCCTGTCTTCATCGAGGCCAAAGCGAACAAGGTCTATTTCGGTCCGGTCTCGTTCAGGAAGGGCAGCGAGCCATATCTCACGATGGCGGTGGCGCATGGCGGCAAGGGTGGCGTCACGGTGGCCGACATTAACCTGAAGCTGATCTGGGACGTGATCTCGCAGATCAAGATCGGCCAGAACGGCTACGCCTACGTCGTCGACCGCCAGGGCCGGCTGGTGGCCCATCCCGACATCTCGCTCGTGCTGCGCGGCACCGACATGAGCCGGCTGGCGCAGGTCGAGGAGGCGCTCAAGGCCCAAGGCGGTGGCGAGGCGCCGGTCGACGCCCGCAACCGCGCCGGCGTCTCGGTGCTGTCGGCCCACGCGACGATCCCGGCGTTGAACTGGCTCGTCTTCGTCGAGCTACCGACGGTGGAAGCGCAGCAGCCGGTGATCGACAGCGGCCTGCGCGACCTGGCCCTGCTGGTGCTCGGCCTTCTGATCGCCAGCGGCGCGGCCGCGCTACTGGCGCGGCGCATGCTGGTGCCGATCCGCGCCATGCAGGAAGGCGCCCAACGCATGGGAAGCGGCGACCTCGGCCATCGCCTCGACATCAAGACCGGAGACGAGCTGGAGGCGCTGGCCAACCAGATCAATCGGTCGGCCGAAGCGCTCCAGGATTCCCATGAGACGCTCGAGCAGCGGGTCGAGGATCGAACGCACGAGTTGAGCGAGTTGCTCGAGCAGCAGACGGCGACTGCCGAGATCCTGCATGTCATCTCCCAGTCGCCAACTGACGTGGCACCCGTCTTGACCGCCGTCGCCAAGGCCGCCTTGCGATTCTGCGGCGCCAAGGACGCGATGATTGCGCTGCGCGAGGGAGACAACGAGGTCGTGACGCGCGCGCATGAAGGCACACTCGGCTCCACGACGCTCGGCCAGCGGCGCCAATTGTTGCGCGAAACGGCCCTGGGCCACTCGATCGCCGACAATCGAACGATCCATTTGCCGGACTTCACCGCGCTGGCGGAAGGCCAATACACCGAAGCAAGGGCGCTTTGGGAGAGACACGGCGTAAAGGCGGCGGTGGCAGCGCCCATGCTGCGCGAAGGCGTCGCCATCGGCACCATCCTCTTGCGCAAATCCGAACCCGGCCCGTTTACGCCGCGCCAGATCCAGCTGCTCGAGTCCTTCGCGTCGCAGGCCGTCATCGCTATCGAGAACGTGCGCCTGTTCACCGAGATCCAGGAGAAGAGCCGCCAGCTCGAGGTGGCGAGCCAGCACAAGTCGCAGTTCCTGGCCAACATGAGCCACGAACTGCGCACGCCTTTGAACGCCATCCTGGGCTACACCGAGATGATGGTCGACGGCCTCTATGGCAACGTCCCGGAGAAGGCGCAGGGCGTGCTGGAGCGGGTGCAGGCCAACGGCAAACATCTTTTGGGCCTGATCAACGACGTGCTCGATCTCTCCAAGATAGAGGCCGGCCAGCTCTCGCTCGCCGTTGAAGACTATAGCGTGGCCGACATGGTGGCGACCGTGATGTCGGCCACCGAGTCGCTGGCCCGCACCAAAAACATCGCGCTGGTGTCGGCGGTGCCATCCGGCCTGCCGCGCGGCATGGGCGACGCGCGGCGGCTCACCCAGGTGCTGCTCAATCTGGTTGGCAATGCCATCAAGTTCACCGACGAAGGCAAGGTCGAGATCCGCGCCCGCCAGCAGGGCGATCGCTTCAAGATCTCGGTGATCGACACCGGCCCCGGCATAGCGCCGGCTGACCAGGCCAAGATCTTCGAGGAGTTCCAGCAGGCCGACAACACCAGCACGCGCAAGAAGGGTGGCACCGGCCTTGGCCTGTCGATCTCACTAAAAATCGTCGAACTTCATGGCGGCCGCATCACCGTCGAGTCCGAGGTCGGCAAAGGCTCGAACTTCAAGATCACCATCCCGATCAACGTCGTGCCGATCAAGGACGCAGCGCAATGAGCAAGAAGATACTCGTGGTCGAGGACACCGAGGACAATCGCCAGATCCTGCGCGATCTCCTGAGCATGGCGGGTTACGAGTTGGTCGAGGCGCATGACGGCGCCGAGGGTGTCGCCAAGGCGGCCGAGCACAAGCCCGACCTCATCCTGATGGATATCCAGATGCCGGTGATGGACGGCTTTGAGGCGACACGGCGCATCAAGGCCGATCCGGCGCTGAAATCGATCCCGGTCATAGCCGTGACCTCCTACGCTTTATCGGGCGACGAGGAGAAGACGCGCGCCGCCGGCTGTGACGGGTATATCGCCAAGCCCTTCAGCCCGCGGCAGATGCTGGCCAAGGTGCGGGAAGTCATCGGGTAACGATGCGCGATCCGGCCCGCATCCTGGTCGCCGCGGCCGCTTTGAGATTGACCACTAAGCGAAAGCGCGTTGGCTGCTCCAAGGGCGCGTCGGCCGGATTGGCTCCTTTGAATAACCGGTCGATAAGCGTTTTCGGGCCCGCCCAGAAACGCGGAGACTGTTCGCATTGGGGCTAATGGCGGAGGATTGGAAACCCGGATCCAACGTCTCCGAATTTCTAGCGTTTCCATTGCCTACCAAAAGCGGGTTCGAAATACGAGTCAGATTCCCTATTGGTAATCGGGACGGCCGGCTCGGTTAATCAGTCCGGCGGCGTCATGTCCGCTTACGCCCCAACAGCGGCGCAAGAGCGGACATTCCAGAACTGACGCAAAGGGCCAGAACGCGACATTCTTCTAATCCGCCGTCGTATCCTAGCGCGTAGATGAACCTGTTGGATGATCTTGGTGGTTAGTCGCTCCCGTATGCGATAATTTGGCCGCCTCTCACATCTCTTCAGGAGCTTGCCAATGCCCGCAGCTTCATCCTCATCCTCCGTTGCGGCCGACGATGCAGCGGCCATCCGTGCGTTACTTGATCTGCGGAGGGATGCCTGGAATAGGCACGATATGGATGCTTTCGTCGCCGACATGATGCCCGACATTGAATGGATTAATGTCGTCGGCACGCATTGGAAGGGACGTGACACTGTGCGCAGGGCGCATGCGGCACTGCACACGGGCATGTTTGCACATAGTCGCATGCTTCCGCCCGAGCTACTCGAAATGCGGGAGATTGCACCGAATGTTGTGATCGAAACTTCCGTCAACAGATTGGAAGGTGTGGCGCTACGACCCGATGGTAAGCCTTATCCCGATGACGGAAACCTCATCACAATGGTGTTTGTGAAATCGGGTGGGGCTTGGCGTATCGCCCACGCACATAACGGGCACATCGACAAGCAAGCCGCGGCATTTTGAGCCGTTACGATGCCTTCCCAGAACTTAGGGGTGGCAATGAAGCGGCGCGAAATCACTACGCTTCTCTGCAGCGCGGCTATGTGGCCGCTTGCCGCTCGCGCGCAGCAGAGGGCGATGCCGGTGATCGGCTACCTCGGCGCAGGGTCGCCCGGCACATCTGCCCCGTTTGTGGCCGCGTTCCGCCAGGGATTGGGCGAGTCAGGCTATGTCGAGGGACAAAACGTGGCGATCGAATACCGCTATGCCGAGGGTCGCAATGATCGACTGCCCGCATTGGCCGCCGATCTCGTCGGCCTCAAGGTCGACGTGATCGTGACGACCGGCGGTTCTGCGCCGCGCGCGGCGAAAGCGGCAAGTCAGACGATCCCGATCGTCTTCACCATCGGCGGCGACCCGATCGCGATCGGCCTTGTCGACAGTCTCGCCCGGCCGGGCGGCAACGTCACCGGCGTTAGCTGGCTCGGCGGCGAACTGATGTCAAAGCGGCTCGAACTTACGTCCGAGCTGGTTCCGCAGGCGAGAGCGATTGCCCTACTCGTGAACCCAAACAGTCCGCAGCAGACTGAGGGCGTGGTGCGAGACATGCAGGAAGCGGCGCGCGCGAAGGGGGTGCAGCTCGTTATCCTGAATGCCGGCAGCGAAAGCGAGATAGACGCCGCCTTCGCCTCCCTCGTCCAGGGCCACGCCGGCGCGCTCGTCGTCACCGCCGAACCATTCATCAACAGCCGGCGCCAGCAGATCGTGGCGCTGGCGGCACGCCATGCCGTTCCGGCGATCTATGGGATCCGTGAATACGCCACGGCCGGCGGCCTGATCAGCTATGGCGCGAGCCTTTCGGCGGCCTATCGGGAGACCGGCATTTATACCGGAAGGATCCTCAAGGGCGCCAAGCCCGCCGACCTGCCGGTCCAGCAACCGGCCATTTTCGAGCTGGTCGTCAATCTGAAGACCGCCAAGGCGCTCGGCCTCACCGTTCCGCCGTCGATCCTCAGCCGCGCCGACGAGGTGATCGAGTAGTTCCCGCCAAGTCCGTTGTGGGTCATTTACAGACATCACCCCATGTTCAATTGACGTCCGCTCTACTCCCGAAAGCGGACATTCTTCTGCCCGCGAGTTCGTGACGGACATTGTCGAACGACAGTTTAAGTCGGAGCGTCCTAAGACACGGTATGCGATCGGCTTTCCATAACGCGCCTTGTGCGGGCTTGGTGCCGCGCAGGATCCTGTCGACCCTCGCACTACCATTTCGCGATGTACCTAATGCAGCACCAACCTAGAGCCGCCAACGAAGCAACCGCTGCCAATCCGCCAACAGCCATGAAGCCAAACAGCTCCCAAGACATGAGGGTAATGTCCTAATTTTAAAATGAGCTGCGCTAGAAGATGCAATCGCCATAAGCGCGCAAACCCGCGCCGGGTTCGGCTTAGCGGGAAAACGTGATGCCGCGGAATGACTGGCCGTTAAACAACGCTCGCTTATTCCGGCGAGTTACCGTCCGAAAGCGTACAGAGAATTTCGAGCCACTTCCCCGGATCGATTTTCGAACGGACTAAACGAGTGCGGTAAGCCACCTCAATGCCCGGCGTTGTTGGTAGCGGGAATGCGCTCGACTTGGCCATAATGCGGTCGAGTTGGGGGGTGGCGATGCCTAGGATGGTCTGGGGAGAATTTCTCGACGCGCACTACAGACCGCATCTGGTTGCTGTGAATTTGGGAACGCCGAGCAACAGCACATCTGGACGGCATCTTATCGCTCTGTTGGAACGACTTACCGAGAGCCTTGGCACAGCCGGAAACTACTCGATCCGTATGGAAGGCCGTGTCGTCAAGGTTGCGTTCGAGCGGGACATAGATGCCGAAACCTTGGGACAAGCGTTGAGCGCGCAGACGGACGAACGTGGACCAGAATGGGCATCACAGTGGGTTTGCAGTTTCGACCGCGACACTCAACGCGAGATAGTTACTACACTCAAGGAGTCTCGCCTGCAGTTCGCAAAGCGGCGCCGACTTCCCCTGGCGTCCCGAGCCCGGAAGGGTAAGTGAGGCTCGTTGCAAAATCTGTTCTGGTACGCCCCGTACGCCTCTGCCGGGCGTGGTAAGCGTGACTTGCTCACCGTCCGCTATGTCCCGGATTGCAACCAGACAGCGGGCATTCGGGAAGGTTCGCTTTATGCCATTATGCGCGACGAGCGGCACAGGGGGCTCGCACTGAGGTGAGGCGATCCAAGGCAATCATATGGGCAACGCTTAAGCGATGCGGAACGAGCGCCAAGGGTTGTCGCGTAGACCCGGCAAACGGCATCGTGGCCCTACTGATCAAGAGCGGCCTGTTGGCGGTCCGCAAGAGTGGTCTCGTCGCACTCACGGTAAAGGGTCGAGAGGCACTCCATCGTGCCGCGCGCTCGCCCAAGAAGCGATTGGCATCGAAGCCAAGAAGCGAAGGCAGCCATGAAGCGGCAACGCGCGGTCATCGCGGAAGCGTCCAAAGCGCTGTCATCCTTCCCTTCCGCAGACGTCATTCTGGCTAAGCCTTTATTGGCCGTTTTGGGTCAAATGCAGACGTCGGCGCGCCTTCGGTTGATATCCGCTTGGCCCCTAATAGCGGACATACCTCCGCTCCGAGGTGACGTCGGCTTTGTGCAACAACGGACTCATGCACTGCAGCAGCACAGCATCGCTATTCGATTACCTCGTCGGCGCGCTGTAACAAGCCCGTCGGGATGGTGAGGCCGAGCGCCCTGGCGGTCTTGAGGTTGAGCACCAAGTCGAACTTTGTCGGCTGCTCGACCGGGAGGTCGGCCGGCTTGGCACCCTTCAGCACCTTGATGACCATGTTGGTGGCCCGCAGATAAAGGTCGGCCTCGTCGGGCGCGTAGCTCAGCAGCCCGCCCGCGTCGGCGAATGGCCGGCTCGGAGACATCGCCGGGAGTCGGTGGGCGATCGCTAGGTCGGCGACGCGCCGCGTCGGCAGGCTGGGCTGCACGATCAGCGTGGCCGGTGACGCCTTCCCCAGCGCAGCAAAAGCGGGGTCGAGATCCGCGAGGTTGTTGATCAAGACTGGTTCGATGGCGATGCCCGCGCCCGTGCCCGCATTCTGGATCTTGTCGAGAAACGCCTTGGAGAAGGGATCGGGTGCATTGACCAGCGCCGTCACGCGGCGTGCCTGCGGCAACAGTTCGCGACTGAGCTCGACGCACTTGCCGGCAAGGTCCGACACCATGCCACTCATACCCGTGACGTTGCCGCCGGGCCGCGCCAGCGACTCGACAAGGCCCGCTGCCAGCGGATCGCCGGCCGTGGCCATGATAATCGGGATGTCACGGGTCGCCTGCTTGGCCGCCACGACGGCCGGCGTGAACCAAGTCACGATCACATCGACCTTGAGCTGCACCAGCTCGGCCGCCAACTCGGGCAGCCGGGCGAGCTGGCCCTGGTCGGAGCGGAACTCGTAGCGCACGCTCTGGCCGTCGATGTAGCCGAGCTTGCGCATGTCGTCGCGGAACAGCCGCCAGAATTTCTCACCGCCGGGCAGGCCGACCACCAGCACGCCGATTACCGGAACCTTCACCGGCTGCGCCGCCAAGGCGAGCGGCGCAACCATCGCCATGCCCGCCGTCAGACCCAAGACCCCGCGTCGCCTCATGCATCCCTCCGCTTTGCGGGGCTCGTTGAGCATCGCCCGTTGCCAGCAGTTTATCCGTTCGCCGCGCTTTGCACGGGGTTTTTTCCATCTTTAGCTGATGAAGCGCGCTGCCGTTCCACTACTACTCCACCTCTCCATGAGCTTACCGATGTCGCAATTGGGTCAGTCGCGTCGGTTTCCCGATGTCCGACGCATGTCCGGTCTATTCGCAACAGCAGACGTTTCCGGACACGGTCGGCACTTCGCATTCGTGCCATGAGGCGACATGACGACCTGTCGGCGGCATGTCCGCTTCACCCTTAGAAGCAGACGTCCCTCCGCACCGGACTGACGTCAGCTAAGTGCCAGGAGCGGGCATTCCGACGTGGCAAACGACGGCCTGAGGCATCCTTTTTCTATTGGCGAGAGCTTCGTCGGCGCGCGCGTCCTAGGGTCGTGCTTCTAGGATCATATTAAACGGAGTCTCCGTGGCGCGCCGAAAGCGCGTGAACCCGCCCTTGGAAATCATCTCGTGCAGCTTCGCTTCACCGGCCTGGGCACCGAGCGCTGCGCCGACCTCCTGAGACAGCGATGTCGGCACGCAGATCATGGTTGAGGCAGCATAGTATAGACGCCCCACGGGATTGAGATTGTCCTCGAGGCGATCATGGGCCTGCGGCTCGACGATCATCCAAGTGCCGTCCGGCTTCAACGCCTTCCGCACGTACGCAGCGGCACCTAGGGGATCGCCCATGTCGTGCAGGCAGTCGAAGAAGGTCACCAGGTCGTAGCCGCTACCCGGAAATTCCTTGGCCTTAGCGACCTCGAAGCGAACGTTGGCGACACCGTGCTGTTTGGCGTGCTGCCGCGCCTCTGAGATCGAGCCTTCATGGAAGTCGAAGCCAGTGAACTGCGACTTTGGGAAAGCCTGGGCCATCATGACAGTCGACAGCCCGTGGCCGCAGCCGACATCGGCCACCGTACCGCCAGCGGTGAGCTTGCCGACGACGCCATCGAGTGCCGGTAGCCATTGGTCGACCAGGTTCATGCGATAGCCGGGGCGGAAGAATCGAGCAACGGCGCAGAACATGCAGCCTGCCTGGTCGCCCCATTGCACACCGCCCCCGGTCTTGAAGGCGGCCTGCACCTTGGACTGGTTCTCGAGGATGGCGGCAGCCGTATCAAAGCCGCCCATCAGGAAGACCGGGCTGTCCTCTTCGGCGAATACCATCGCCTGCTCGGGCGACAGGCTGAACGTGCCGTTGGACTTGTCGTAGGCGACATAGTCAGCCGCCGCTTGAGCGGACAGCCATTCGCGCGCGTAGCGCTCGGCGATGCCGGTCGCCGCCGCCAACCCCGCCGGCGTCAGCGGTCCTTTGCTCTGGAGCGCCTTGTAGAGCCCTAGCGAGTTGCCCAAGCGAACCAGACCAACTCCGGCCGCAGCGCCTAGATCACCGAGCATGCGGCCCATCAACTGATTGAGTTTGGCTTCATCGACCATGGTCGCCTCCCAAAAATGCAATGTAACGAAAAGTATAGGCACACCTTCAAGCGCCTTGCGCAATGGGCGTCCGCCTGGGTCGCAAGCTGACATTGCTCGTTCAGCGTCGCATCGGAGATGATCCCCATTTTGTTGTCGCAACATCCCTATTTTGTCGTCGCAGCCATCACCGCACGGGAAAGATGGATGCAGCGCGGCAGTCATTGGCCACCTAGCACAAGGTTATTGCCGACCGCGCGGATTGCGAGATTGTCGACTAGGCGACGATTAGGGCACGCGCTGGTACCGCCCTATCCTCGTGTCCGCTTTTCACCCGAAAGCGGACATGTCCCGGGCATTCCGCCATGTCCGCTTAGTGCCACAAGCCGACATCGGACACGCTTCCCAATCGCTCGAAACCACGGTCATATGGCGCCCGGGATGATTGGCGTTTTTGGGGCGGGGGCTGGTTGCAGATGAGACGACATGCGTGCGCGCCCGCAATCGTGCAGACGGCGCAATCGGTCCCGCACCTTTCCACCATCTCGCCCACGGTGCTCGCCTGCGCGGACGAGGTGATCGAATGATGAAGCGTCGTGGTTTTACCCGGTTGCTTGCCGGCGCGGCGATAGTGCCGTCGGCGGCGCTTGCCGAGGGCAATGCCGAAGGGTCGAAGGTCGGCTACGTCTATACCGGCCCCCGGCAGATCGCCGCCGCGCGCGTCGATGCAGTCGTGAGCGGCATTCGGGCGTCCGGCCATCGCCTGCCGCAAGTCGAGATGGTGGTGCGGATCACGGACGGCGATCCGGCCAAGCTCGCGCCGATGATCGCCGAAGTCATAGGAAAGAACGTCTCGGTGTTCCTCGCCAACGGACCGGCGGCGCTGCGGGCAGCGCAGGCCGTGAGCAAGACCCTGCCCATCGTCGCCATAGATTTCGAGACCGACCCGGTGGTGGCAGGTTTTGCCCAGAGCATCGCCCGCCCCGGCGGCAACGTCACGGGCGTGTTCCTCGACTTCCCGAATTTCGCCGGCAAGTGGATCGAGCTGTTGCTCGAATGCAAACCCAAGCTCACGCGGATCGCCGTGATGTGGGATCCCAGCACGGGGCCAGTGCAGGTCGATGCCGTCACCAAGGCCACCGCTCCGCTCAACATCCAGACGGATCTCCTGGAAACGAAGGTGCGGGCCGACTACACCGGCGCCTTCGCCGTCGCCAAGGATCGCGGGGCGGGCGCCGTGATTGTGCTGTCATCGCCACTGGTGCCGGCCAGCGTCAAGGATCTGGCGGAACTGTCGATTCATCATCAGCTGCCCACGATCACGATGTTCTCGGAATTCCCGCGAACCGGAGGGCTGTTCTCCTATGGGCCCAACCTCATCGAGTTCGACCAAGCAGATCGGTACGATGGCCGGCAAGGTGCTAGGGGGAACGACGCCAGCCAACCTGCCGATCGAGCGGCCGATCAAGTTCGAAATGGTCGTCAACCTCAAGGCGGCCGAGGCGCTGGGCATCACGATTCCACCGTCGGTCCAAGTGCGCGCCGACGAGGTGATCGAGTGAGACGGCGGGAGGTCATAGCGTCCATCGCCGTCGCTGCTTCACTTCCTACGGTTGCTCTCGCGCAGGAGGCAGGCCGCATCTATCGCATCGGCACGGTAATCACTGTGCCGCTGACGGATAGCACTATCGCCACGGTTCTCGAAGAATTGAAGGGCCTGGGGTTCGTCGAAGGTAAGAACCTCATCGTGGATCCACGCGGCTTGAGCCTGCGCCCCGACCAGATGGTCGTCGCCGCGCGGCAGCTCGCCGAGGCCAAGGTCGATCTGTTCTTGACGGGCGGAGGATCGGCTACCAAGGCGGCACAGGCCGCCTCGAGCACGATCCCCATCCTCGCCATTGCCGACGACATGGTCGGCGAGGGCCTCGTCGGCTCGCTCGCCAACCGGAGCGGCAACACTACCGGGATCAGCATCTTGGCCGCCGAGCTCGACGGCAAGCGACAAGAATTGCTAATCGAGCTTCTGCCGAACTCGAAGAAGATGGCGATGCTGGTTGACGCGACCAGCGAGCGGCTTGCCACGCTGCAGACCCGCGCGCGCGGTAGCGGCGTCGAGGTCGCGATCCTGCCAATCGCAAAACCCGATGACGTCGAGCCCACGCTGAAGCAGGCCAAGGTCGACGGCGCAGCCGCCATCAACATCCCTGCCAGCCCGTTCCTCTTTGCAATGCGCCAGAGAATCTTCGCGACGGCGACCGCGCTTGGTCTTGGCACGATGTACCAATGGACGGAGGGCATCCGGGAAGGCGCGCTGGCCGCCTATGGCCCGAGCCTCGACGAGACCTTTCGTCAACGCGGCCGCCAGGCTGCCAAGTTGCTGCGCGGCACCAAGCCCACCGACTTGCCGGTCGAGCAGCCGACGACGGTCAAGCTTGCGATCAATCTAAAGCTCGCGGGCCAGCTCGGCATCCCAGTTCCACCGGCGCTCCTGCAACGGGCCGACGAGGTGATCGAGTAAGCGTGCTCGATGTCCGCTTTGGGTCGAGGCCGTGTGAGAACGCGACAGTGGCAGCGCACGGGCTGGTGTCTATTTGGGCGTCAGGGATCGCAGGACCGTTCAGGCCCGGATCACCTCGATCAGCGACTGCGGGCCGAGCCTGGCGATCATCCGCTTCAGATTGTAGGCCAGAACGTGGAGGCTCATCTCTGTTTTGACCCTTTCGAGGGTCCTGGTGCGGAAGTGGGTGGCGCCCATCCACGCTTTGAGCGTGCCGAAGGGGTGTTCGACGGTGGCGCGGCGGATGCTCATGGCATGGGGCGTGCGGTTGAGCCGCTCCTGCATGGCGTCGATCACGGCCTCATGTTCCCAGCGCTTGATCCGGCGCTCACTGCCGCTCGTGCACTGTTGCTTGAGCGGACAGTTGGCGCACCTGGTGGTCCAGTAGGTGTGCATCGTCTTGCCGTCCTCCACCGAGCTGAAGCGGCGCGTCAGCCGCTCGCCGGCCGGACAGCGATAGACGTCGCCGTCGGCCAAGTAGACGAAGTCCTGTTTGCCGAAGCGTCCCTTGGCCTTGGAGCCTGAGGTGAGCGGCTTGGGCACGTAGGGTGTGACGCCAAGGGGTTCACAGGCCAGCACTTCCTCGCCGCTGAAGTAGCCGCGGTCGGCCAGCACATCGAGCCTGTCGGTGCCCATGGCGGCCTTGGCCTGGCCGGCCATCTTCGCCAGCTGAGCGCGATCGTTGCCGACGTTGGTGACCTCATGGGCCACGATCAGGTGATGCTTGGCATCGACGGCAGCCTGGACGTTGTAACCAACCACGCCGCTCCCGCGCCCGCTCGTTGCCATCGAGCGTGCGTCCGGGTCGGTCAGCGAGACCTGCTGGTCTGGCGCAGCGTGCACCACCGGTTCAAGGGCTTTGAACGTCCGCATCTGCTCGCGAAGCGCCGCGATCTTGTCCTTCAGGCGGACCGACCTGGCTTGCGCCGGCTCACCCTCCTGGCGGTCTGCCGTCGCCAGGGCGGCCATGTAGTGCTCGATGCTGGCCTCGACCTGGTCCATCCGCTTCTTCAGCTTGCCCTTGGTGAAGTTCTTGTCCCTCGTGTTCACCGCCTTGAACTTGCTGCCGTCGATCGCCGCCACAGCGTGGCTGAACAGATCCAGTCGCCGGCACAGATCGATGAACCGGCGGCAGGTCGCCCGGATCGCCAGGCCGTTGTCCTTCCTGAAGTCGGCGATGGTCTTGAAGTCCGGCGCCAGGCGCTGCGTCAACCACATCATCTCGACGTTGCGCTGGCTCTCCCGCTCCAGTCGACGGCTCGAGGCGATCTGGTTGATGTAGCCATAAACGTAGATCTTCAGCAGCACAGCAGGGTGATATGCCGGCCTTCCGGTCGCCTCCGGCACGACGCCCGCGAACCCAAGTGACCCCAGGTCCAGCTCGCTGACGAACACATCGATCACCCGGACCGGGTTCTCCTCCGAGACATAGTCATCCAGATATTCTGGAAGCAGGACGGCCTGCCGGCGGTCCTCACCCTCGACGAAGCGCTTCATCTCAAACCCCAAAGCCGTAGCCTCAGGATTCTAACCAATAACGCGTTTTCACACAGCCTCGACCCAAAGCGGACATGACGCAACCGCCTACTCGATCACCTCGTCGGCGCGGGCGAGGATCGACGGCGGGATGGTGAGGCCGAGCGCCTTGGCGGTCTTGAGGTTCACTGCTAGTTCGAACTTCGTCGGCTGCAAGACAGGCAGGTCGCTCGGGTTGGCGCCTTTGAGGATCTTCCCACAATAGATTCCGACCTGCTGGTACACGTCGGTCAGACTGGTTCCGTAGCTAATCAAGCCCCCTTCGGCGACGAAGGCGCCCCGCTCCTGAATGGCCGGAAGGGAATACCGCGCGGCCAGCGAAATCAGCTGACCTCGGACATTGTTGAAATATGGATCGGCCTGGATGACCACTGCTCCAACGCGCAGCCGGTCCATCATTGCGAAGGCCCTTTCAACCTCCGCGTCCGTGCCGGCGGTAACGACATGAAGCTCCAGTCCCTTGGCGAGGGCTACTTTTTGCAGGTCGTCCACGACTTCCGAGCTTTGGGGATTTATTGAATTCGATAGGAAGGCGACGACCCTAGTCTTTGGTGCGAGTTCCAAGAGCAGTTCGAGCCGTTTAGCCGTCAGGCTGGTGGTCAGAAAGCTGACGCCGGTAAGATTGCCACCGGGGTGGGAGAGGCTCGCGACAAGCCCTTGCGCGACGGGGTCACCTCCGATGACAGCGACAATCGGTATCTTGGAAGTCGCTTGTTTCGCTGCCCTCGCCGAACGGTCACCGCCCGCGGCAGCAATGATGTCTACCTTTCGGCTGACAAGGTCGGCGGCCAAAGCCGGCAGTCGTTCACTGTCGTTCTCAGCCCAGCGATATTCTATCGCGACATTCTGGCCTTCGGAGAAACCGCTTTCCTTCAGACCAGACCGGAATGCGGCCACCAGATCAACAACCTGTCCTGGCGAGGCGCTGTGGAGAAAGCCGATCACCGGCATCGCCTTCTGCTGCGCGCGCACTGGCTCTGAAGACAGGGCAGCTACCGCCATGGCGGATAGGAGAACACGACGTCTCATCTCGGAACCCTATCACGCTATCCGCGAGGCTCAACCGGAGCACCGGTCATGGCGATGACCGCTCATGGCACATTCGAGACGAGCCGACAGTCACCGAGGATGTCTGTTCACCGGGGTAGACCGGAAGTCATCGACGCACTTTCGGAACGACGCGATCGACCCAAAGCAGACATCGCGCCCTAGTCACTCGATTAGTCGCGCAGGACGACGCTCAGCAGCGAGGTATGGATCTGCAGGTGGCCGTTGTAGTCGATGAAGCCCAGTTTCCTGAACTTGTTCATGAAGGAGTTAACGCGCGGCCGGGTCGTACCGACGATCTCCGCCAGCGTCTCCTGGCTGATCTTGGTAGTGATCGCCTGGGGCGCGCCTTCCTTGCCGAAGTTGGCCAGCAGGAGAAGCGTACGGGCCAGTCGCTTTTCACTCGAATTGAACAGCTGGTCGGCGAGATCCTCCTCGACACGGCTGTTGCGGGTCAGCAGATGGGCGATGAACAGCTCGCCAAAGGAAGGCTCGTCATGGAGAACGCGGATCATCTCCGCCTTGCCCACCCGCAAGACCTCGCTTTCGACCATCGCTCGGGCCGTCGCGAGCCGCAAAGGCTGGCCGATCAGGCAGCCCTCGCCGAAAAACTCGCCGGCACCGAGGACGGCGACGACCGCTTCCTTGCCCTGCTGGGAGGCGACCACGATCTTGACCCTGCCCTTGTGAATGTAGAACACCGCGTCGGCCGGGCTGGCCTGCTGGAAGACAACGGCATCCCGGGGATAGGTGGAAACGGTCCGGCCGTGGTTCACGGTGGCAAGGAATGTCTTCGGATCGAAGGGCTTCTTTGCTTTTCTAGCCATCGCCGTTCTCCTAGGGATCGACTGGCAACGAGCTATGCTAATTACTCCTTCGGCTGGGTGAATTTCTCTTTGTTAACGATCAGGCCTGCCAAGAAGATCCTTCCCTTCGGCTGTGCTCAGTGCGGGTGCAAATGCTGAGGATGGCCGCTCAATTCACGTCTCCCAAGCAGCGGACCTGAGAGGTATAGGCTCGTCGCAAGCCAATAGCGGCCCTAATCCATCGGCTTGAAGCCCACCGCCTTGACGATCGCCGCCCACCGATCGAGATCCGATTTGATCAGCTGCGTAAACTCGGACGGTGTGCAGCCGCTTGGTTCGAAGGACTGCTTTGCCATGCTCGTTTTGACCGCCTCGATCTCCAGCGACTTGCGCACCACGGAGTTCAGACCCAAGACGATTTCAGCGGGCGTGTCGGCCGGGACAAAGAGGCCGAACCACTCCACGCCTTCCAGTGCCGGATAGCCTGCTTCGCGGGCGGTCGGCACCTGCGGCAGGATCGCTGCTCGCTCTGGAGCGGTGGTCGCCAGTGCGCGCAGCCTGCCCGCCTCGACGTGCGGCAGAACGTTGGAGACCACGCTGGGCGCGGCGGCGAGCTGGCCGGCCAGGAGGTCCTGCACGATGGGCGGGCCGCCCTTGTACGGCACGTTGGTCATCTCCACGCCGGCTGCGCGCGCGAAGCTCACGCCCATGAAGTGCGGACGCGTTCCCTCGCCGGGTGAGCCGTAGGAGGCGAGCTTTGGATTGGCGCGACACCACGCTACGAAATCGGCGAGCGTCTTCACTTGCGGCGGGACCAGCGGCCCGACCACCCACAGGAATTGCACCTTACAGACGGTCGAGACTGGCGCGAAGTCGCGCAGGACGTCGTAGCCGAGCTTCGCGTAGACGTGTGGAAACAGCGCCACCTGATCGCCTGGCGTGAGGACCATCACCGAGCCGTCGGGGTCGCCGCCCTTCAGCGCGTCGAGCGACAGACGCCCGCCGGCGCCAGGACGATTGTCGACGATGATCGAGGGCGCATAGCCTTTCACGTATTCCGCGAGCACGCGTGCGACAAAGTCGGGAGAGCTCCCGGCCGGGAATCCCACCATGATGCGTGCGGGGCGGCTGACCAAATCGGCTCGACCGGAGGACGGGACGAAAAGCCCTGCGAACGTGGCGGCGCTCGCCAATGCAGTGAAGCGGCGACGGCTTGGCATGTTCCCGACCTTCCTGGGCTAGTTCCGCTTAAAAGTGCTCGACAGAGAGCTTGGCCGAGATGCGAGATGAAGTTCGCAAGCTAGAGCGCGAGAGAGCCCCTGACTGTCCAAAAGTGGATTAGGATGGCGCACCGGAGCTTTTGCGAATCGACCGGTCCACGAGATCTCGCCCACAATTACTTCCGCTCTTGGCACTAGCCATCGCCGACAGAGCCAGCTGGGCTCCATTCATACGACGTTGATACCATTGACGAATTTGGCGTCCCGGAGAGGATTCGAACCTCCGACCCCCGGTTTAGGAAACCGCGATCCATCGTGGTTGTGCCTGACAACTAAGCCATCCGGACGTAGGTCTAACGCCTCGCCTTCGTCTCCGTACCCAAAACCTTGTTCACCACGGACAGTGACACACGAAGGGTACGGGCAATCGCCACCGGCTTCATGCCGGCACGGTACGAGGCTTTGATCAAGCTCACCCTTCCCGCAGGAATAGCAGCTCCAGTATCGCGCTCACCTTGCCGGCGTCTCGATGCCTGTGCTGCGGTTGCAGGCTGAGGCGCGGAAGCTTTTCTCGCAATTGGACCTGCGCTGCTCGTACCGCGGCGCTCAAGCTCAGTTTCGACGTTGCCCCGCAACGTCTCCAGATCGTCGTCGCTGAGAAAATGCAATGTCTGCGCGAGGTTGTTCGGCAGCACAATCTTGGGCGTATCCGACAGGCTGCTAGTCGGCGCCGGCTCGTCTTTCTCTGGCGTCGGAGGCTGGATATTTGTGCGTGTTGGCCTGGGTGAAGCCATCACGTCCAGGGTGCCGCATCGTGCGGACTGCAGCAATAGACCGAGCGACCCAACTGGGTATGTGTCAACGCCAGGCTGAGCCATGGAAGTATCGAGCAGGGGCGATCTTCGCAATGCCATGATCGGCTTGTCGGCTTGAGAAAGTGGGCAAACGAAGCGTGCATGCGGTGCCGGCATTTGGCCGGTGATCTAACGCACGGAGCCCATCATGACGAAGCAAAGGAAGACGATAGCGAAGCCGGTCGCGCGGGGGACCAAGGCCCGCTCACAGCCGGCAGAGGTCACGCCCGCGTCAAAGACCAAGCTCGGGCGCCTGGAAGGCATGTTGAGGCGGGCGGAGGGCGCCACCATCGGCCAGATCGCCAAGGCGCTGGACTGGCAGCTGCACAGCGTGCGCGGCGCGATCTCAGGCTCCCTGAAAAAGAAGCGGGGCCTCACGGTCGTGGCCGAGAAGATTGCCGACGGTGAACGGGTGTATCGGATCACGAGCTGATCAATCACCCATGCGATCCGATCGCGAACAAACGCTGGAGGCCGAGATCGCCCGCATACAGGCACTCGGCCTCAATGAGCTTCGCATGCTGTGGCGCTCAACATTCCGGTCGCCGCCGCCCGCCTTCACCAAAGATCTCATGGCCCGGTTCATTTGCTGGCATATCCAGGAACATGCCCTTGGCGGGCTCGATCAGAATACCAGCAAGCTTCTGGACGGCCTTGTCCGGGGCGACAGGTCGAGGGTGGACCGCTCCAGGCGTCTCAGGCCGGGCACTGTGCTGGTCAGGGAATACCAGGGCGAGCGGCACACGGTTACGGTCGTCAGCGACGGCTACGTGTGGCGCGAGGTCACCTATGCGAGCCTGTCGACCATCGCACGCGCCATTACCGGGACCGGCTGGAGTGGCCCGCGGTTCTTCGGGGTTCGTACTGTCGGCAAGCGAGCGGAGGACCTGATTGGTGCCCGAGCCAGGAGCTCTGGCGATGACCGAACGACCTAATCGTCGGCAACGAGGCGTCTCGCAGCCAGCGCACGCAACAATAAAGCCGACTGAACGAAAGAGCTTCCGCTGCGCCATCTACACCCGCAAGTCCACCGAACATAACCTCGACCTTGAGTTCAACTCGCTCGACGCTCAACGCGAGGCCTGCGAGGCCTACATCAAGAGCCAAGCCCACGAAGGCTGGCGGCTCCTGGCTGACTGCTATGACGATGGTGGCGCCTCGGGCGCTTCGCTGGAGCGCCCTGCCCTGCAGACCCTGCTGTCCGGTATCCGGGCCGCCAGGATCGACATCGTGGTGGTCTACAAGGTCGACCGGCTCACCCGCTCGCTCGCCGACTTTGCCAAGCTGGTCGAGCTGTTCGACCAGCACGCCGTGTCGTTTGTCTCGATAACCCAGTCGTTCAACACCACCTCGAGCATGGGCCGGCTCACCCTCAATGTGCTGTTATCCTTCGCGCAGTTCGAACGCGAGGTCATCGGCGAGCGGGTGCGTGACAAGATCGCCGCCTCCAAGCGCAAGGGCATCTGGGTCGGCGGACCTGTGCCTCTGGGATACCGGGTCGCCGATAAAAAGGTTGTCATAGTCCCGGAGGAAGCGGCTGCGGTCCGCACCATCTTCACCCGCTATCTCGAGCTCGGCTCCATTGGCGCCGTGATCGAGGACCTCGACCGGCGTGGTGTCCGCACGAAGACGAGTCAGCTGATCGACGGCAGGGTCCGGGGCGGCATCCGTTTTGGCACCGGCGCGCTTGCGCATCTGCTCAAGAACCGCTTTTACATCGGCGAAGTCGTTTATCGGGGCGCTATCCATCGAGGGCCACATCAGCCGCTCATTGAGCGCGAGCTGTTTGAGGCCGTGCAGGCCAGGCTCGCCGAAAACGCAATGAGGCGTCGGACGAGGCTCAGAGGCTCGCCGGCCATTCTGACCGGCCGCATCTTCGATGACCGTGGCAATCGCATGAGCCCGTCGCACACCAACAAGCTTGGCGTCCGGTACCGATACTACCTGTCGCATGCCATCCTTCAGCAGCGACGGGACGAGGTTGGCAGCGTCGGGCGCGTACCCGCCGCCGAGATCGAAAAGCTCGTACTTGAGGCCGTCCGCACCCATCATCCATCAGAGGGCCTGGCCGAAGAAGTTTGCGCCATTGCCGACCGCGATCTGATCGAACAGCGCGTCCATAGCGTAACCATCAAACCGAGGGGACTCGAAGTCAGGCTCTTCGCAATGGGTCGGGCATCGGACGGTACCGGCGCCCTTGGACCTGACGTGCCGCAACCCGGCAACTTGCCGACGACCGTCATCACGCTGCCACGGACGGCTCCAGGTTTCGCCGCCGTAAAGGGCATCGTTCATTCCCCCTCAGCGAAGCCTGAGCTGAAGCCCGAGAGCCGTATTGCCCTGCTCACGGCTATCGCCAAGGCCAGACGATGGATCAACGACCTCCGACAAGGTCGAATTGCATCCTTCGCCGAGATCGCCAGGCAGGAAGGCCAGGGCGAACGGCATATCCGCCTGTTGGCTCCCCTCGCCTTCGTGTCGCCGCGGGTCATCTCGGCCATCGCCGAAGGCACCGCGCCTGCGGACCTTACCGTCACCGGTCTCGCCCGAGCTCTGCCGTATTCCTGGGTTGAGCAGGACCAGAGCGTCAGTCTTCAGTAACAGCTCCTGAAGAGCGGCAGACACTGGAGGCCTGAGTGCCGGTCTCAGTCGACTATCGAACTGGTCTCGGGTATCGCGAAACGGAAATTGAAAAACGTGGCCAGAGACTGGCGCAGGAAGTAGGTCCTTTCCTCGCGCACATTCCCTGGATAGCCCCACAGAGACTGCCGTGGGTCAGCCTAACGCACTGAAATGTCGGCACTTGTGCCACACCCGGAAATCGCCTCGCAGAGACTTGTGTGGCTGGCTGGGGCGCCAGGATTCGAACCTGGGAATGGTGGAATCAAAATCCACTGCCTTACCACTTGGCTACGCCCCAACTCGGCGGGCGGGAACATAGTGGCTAACGCGGCCCGGCGAAAGGGAGGCCGCACGGACTAGCTGGCACTGCTGTCACGCGCCCGTTGCGCCAAGCCCTGCCACAGGCTGGCCAGCAGGCCGGCAAAGGTCACGGCCCAGGCAACTATCGCCATATAGACGAAGCAGCGCGGGATCACCTGCAGGAAGCCGAGGTCCATCGCTTCGCCCATCTGCTGGGTCGCGACGGTGTACATGCCGAGTGGAAAAACCGCGCCCCAGTAGAGCGGATCGTAGTGCAACGGGAACCGGCGCACGACGTGACGCCACACCAGCAGGACCACCAGCATGGGAATCCACCAGGTCCCCGTCGCCCAGTAGAGGATGGTGAAGCCTCGGATAAACGGCAGCAGCGAGTTGATGTAAGGCGCGTCCGGCGCATGGACGATCAAGAGCGAGCCGGCGAGCGTCGAGATCGCCATGGCGCCCATGTTGATCCAGTACGGCGGCGACAGGTCGCCGGGCTCGAACTCGAAGAAAGTGTAGCGGTAGAAGATCAGCGCGATCATCCAGATGTAGAGCATGCCGCCCCACAGCCACATCGACAGCGCGAGGAAGTTCAGCTCGACGCGGTAGGGCTGCGGCCAGTGCGCGGCGATCAGGGCGCTCAGCACGGCGATCCCCTGCGTCGACACCGTGGCCAGCAGCCAGCTGCCGTTGATCCCTTGGGCGAGAGTGGGCTTGTCCTTCTTGATCGAAAGCGCGGCGAAGATGCCATAGGTCAGGACGATCCAGAGCACTGTCGCGATCCCCCACAGACCGGCCGCGACGTCGTAGTCGCCGGCAATCAGCACGAACTGCGCGCCCAGCACGCACGATCCGGCGACCAGGGTGAAGAAGCCCGGGCCGCGTTGGTGGTCGGAGAGATCGGACAGGAGCGCCCGCGGGTACCAGGCGAAGCGCAGGATCGTGAGCGCCACGAGCACGACGAACGTCGCGATATTTCCCACGAACAGGACGACGGCGAAGGTCGTCATGCCGAACATGAAGGCGGCAAGCGAGACGATGCCCGTCGCCATGACCATGGCGAAATAGGCCGGCGAGAGATCGTTCGTGACCGCCTTGAGAGGCGACATGGCGTCCGCTAGCTGGCCGCCGCACGCTTCAGGGCGTCGCCGTGCACGAACGTGCCGTCGGCATAGAGCAGCGCCGTCGCCACCGGGTCGAGAGCAAGATCGACGATCTCGCCGATATAGATCGTATGCGTGCCGGCCGAGAGCTCGGCCACCAGCTTGCAGTCGAACGACACCGGGCAGCCTCTCAGCACCGGCGCCCCGGTGGTGAGCGTCGCCCAGTCGCCCATGTCGTTGAAGCGGTCGTCGCCCTCCACGCCATCCATGCCGGCGAAGCGCTCGGCGATCTTGCGGTGCTGGGGGCTCAGGATATTGACGCAGAAGAAGCCGGCATGGCCGATCGGGTCGTGGGCCGAGGCCGTCTTGTTGACGCAGACCAGGAGCTGCGGCGGTTCGGCCGAGACCGAACAGACGGCGGTGGCCGTCAACCCGCCGCGCTGCTGGCGGTGGCGGGTGGTGATCAGGGTCACGCTGGCCGCAAGGTGGCGCATGCCCTTTTTGAAGGCAGCCGCGTCAATGCTCATGATCTGATCCTAAGGCAGCGAAGCTGCCAGCGGCTACCGGAAACGGCCGCTAACCGCCCGGCCGGTCAGCGAAATCGCGCCCCATGCCCGGCGCCCGCACCGGTTGTCTGACCAGCGATTGAAACAAAACCTTCATCAGACTGCCGTTCTTTGCGGTTGCCCGGTGGCGGCCGGCGGCTACGGTTCGGCCCTGCATGGCCCGTCTGCTTGCCCCCGATACCCCACCAGATGCGGCCCTGCGTCAGATCGTGGTGGAGTGCCACGCCGACTTCGAGAAATATCGCGCCGTGGTGCTGAAAAGCCGCCGGCCGATCGGCATCCACCAGACGCGGGTTGCGCTGCGCCGCTTGCGCGCGGCGTTCAGCCTCTTTCGCGGTGCCGTGGTCGGGCCGACCGAAGCTCGCCTGGTCCGTGCGCTCGCCGCCGAGGCGAAGTGGCTGGCCGGTGAATGCGCGCCGTCGCGCGACCTGCATGTCTTCCTGACCGAGACGGTGAGCGAAGTGCCGCCGGCGGTGAAGCGGATCGCGAACCGGTTGGCGAAGGTCCATCTCGAGCGCGCGCGCACCGCCTTGACCGGGGCGCGCTACACCGCCTTCAAAGGCCAGCTCGCGGCCTTCGGCCAGGCCACCGCCTCGACCAGCCCCAGCCGGCTCGACGATTTCGGCCGCGCCGTACTCGACCAGCGCCACGACAAGGTCGAAAAGCGCGGCCACAAGATCGGCTCGCTCGACGGCAAGCGGCTGCATCGCCTGCGCATCGCCATCAAGAAGCTGCGCTACGCCGCCGCCTTCCTGCGGCCTGCCTTTGCGTCGAAAGCCTCGAAAGCCTATATCGAGGCCACGGTGCGCCTGCAGGGCGCGCTCGGTGCCTTGAACGATCGCGAAGTGGCTGGCCAAATGCTGGCCGACATCGCCGTCGCGGCCCGCCCGACGGAGGACGTCGAGCGGCCGCTGCGCAAGCTCGCCAAAGAGGCCGCCGCGGGTGCGAAGCAGCGCCGCCGCCGGCTGCAGCGGGCCTGGAAGACCTTCAGGAAGGCCGAGCGGTTCTGGCGCGCCTGAACAGATAGGACGGCCATGACCAATACGCAGACTGCCGCCGAAGAGCGCATCCCCGTCACCGTGCTGACCGGGTTTCTGGGCAGCGGCAAAACCACGCTTTTGAACAAGCTGTTGCGCCGGCCGGAGCTTGCCGACACCGCGGTCATCATCAACGAGTTTGGCGAGATCGGACTCGATCATCTCTTGGTCGAGAAATCCGACGACGAAGGCATGGTGACGCTGAACTCGGGCTGCCTGTGCTGCACGGTGCGGGGCGATCTGGTGCGCACCATGAGCGAGCTTTTCCTGAAGCGCGCCAAGGGCGAGGTGACGCCGTTCAAGCGCATGGTGGTCGAGACCACGGGGCTGGCCGATCCGGCGCCCATCCTGCACACGCTGATGACCGATCCCCTGCTCGCCTCGCGCTACCGGCTCGATGGCGTGGTGACCACGGTCGACGGCGTGAACGGCGAGAGCACGCTCGACAATCACGAGGAGGCGATCAAGCAGGCCGCCGTCGCCGATCGCCTGCTGCTCACCAAGAGCGACATCGCCGACGCGCCCAAGTTCAAGGCACTGCAGGCCCGCCTGCATCAGCTCAATCCCGGCGCGCCCACCCACTCCATCACCAGCGGCGAGATCGATCCCAACCAGATCCTGAATGCCGGCCTGTACAATCCCGAGAGCAAGACCGCCGACGTGAAGAAGTGGCTGCAGGCCGAAGCCTACGAAGGCAGCCACGATCATGGCCATGGCCACCATCATCACGGGCACGATCATGGCCATGATCATGATCACGGCGATAAGCACGGCGAGCAGGACCCGCACGACGTTAACCGACACGACGATCGCATCCGCTCCTTCTGCATGACCTTCGACGAACCGATGAGCTGGTCGACCGTGGCGGCGGCGTTCGACGCGCTGGTGACCTATCGCGGGCCCGACCTGTTGCGCATGAAGGGCATCCTGAACGTCAAGGACACCGACAAGCCCGTGGTGATCCACGGCGTGCAGCACGTCTTCCATCCGCCGGCCACGCTCGAGGCGTGGCCCGAGGGCGACGACCGCAAGAGCCGCGTGGTGTTCATCACCCGCGACATCGCCGAGAGCACCATCCGCAAGGTCTTCGCCTCTTTCTTCGAAGCCGAGAAGAAGGGCTGGGGCCAGCAGGAACAGCAGCAGCAGTAGCGGCTAGCGCTGAGGCGGCGCCGTCTCGAAGCACTGCAGCCCGCGCGAGACATCATCCCACGGCGGCTTTTCGCTCACGAAGATCGCAATCTGCGGCTTGAACCGCGCCGGCTCATCGAGCGAGCCCGCATAGAGATTGGTTTGGCCGGGCATGACCGCCGCCGTGCCGAACACCACGCTCAGGCAGACCGGACAGGCGTAGCGCGAGGCGGGTTGGCCGCTGCCGCCGGCGCGCGTGTAGCTCCTCGTTTGGCCTTCCATCGTCACGGCCGTCTCGGGAAAGCAGAGCCAGCCAACATGGCCCGCGCCGCTGGTGCGCTGGCAGTCGCGGCAATGGCAGAAGCCCTGGATCAACGGCTCGCCCTCGGCCCGATAACGCAGCGCCCCGCAGGCGCATCCACCTGTAAGCATCGCCCAACTATGACATGGCGGGAAACAAAGGCGAACGGCGGAGGCCGCCGATGCGGAAGACCAGGAAACCCACGATCATCAGGTTGAGGACGTTGAACAGCGCGCTGATGCCGAACGCCGGCGCGTAGTAGCCGAAGTGATCGTACAGCGCGCCAGCGAACCAGCTGCCGAAGGCCATGCCGCTCATGGCGGTGAACAGCGTGAGCGGCATGCGCCATGACGCCTCCGCCGACGGGAAGAGATCGCGGATGGCGACGCTGTAGGAAGGAATGATGCCGCTGAAGCCGAAGCCAAAGGCCGCCGCGATCGCGAACAGGCCGGCCTCGTCCTGGGTCAGCAGGAAGCAGGCGATGGCAACCGCCTGGCAGGACGAGCCCACCATCACCGTGCGCAAGCCGCCGATGCGGTCGGCCATGGCGCCCCAGACCTGGCGGGCGAAGAAGGCGCAACCCAGCATCACCGAAAGCATGGCCGCGCCATGGGTCGGCTTGATGCCGATGTCGCCGCAAAACGCCACGATATGCGCCGCCGGCACCGACATCGGGATGCAGCAGCAGAAGCCCGCCACGCAGATCAATGCCTGCACCACGTTGGGATGCAGGCCCGCGATACGATTGCCCTGCGTCGGCGCCATGCGAAGCGGCCGTGCCAGCGTGGCCGCCAGCGGCGGCGGCTTCAGCAGGAAGGTCGCCGGGACGAGGAGGGCCAACACGACGACGCCATAGCCCAGCATCATCGTCTGCCAGCCGATGAGTGCAATCCCGCGCTCGAACAGCGACGGCCACAGCACACCGGCGACATATTGGCCCGATGAAATGAGGGCGATGGCCGCGCCGCGCCGGCGTTCGAACCAGCGGCTGATATAGACCAGCAGCGGCGGGTAGACGCCGCCATTGCCCAGCAGGCCGACCATCAGCCCGTGGCCGACATAAAGCGCCCAGATCGAGCCCAGAGAAGACAGCGCGAGGCCGCCCGCGATCATGCAGCCCCCAATGAAGACCGTGCGGCGAATGCCGATGCGATCGGCCAGCCAGCCCATGAAAATGCCGCCCGCGCCCGTGCCGACCCAGACCAGCGCGCCCGCCAGCGCCACGACCGAGCGCTCGATGCCCAGCGACTCCTGGATCGGCTTCATGCCGACCACGATCAGCAGCGGCGAGCCGTACGACACCGACAGGATTGCCAGCACCAGCCAGGCCGTCCTCCACGAGGCGCGGCCGTCAACGCGGGTTTCCTCCACTCAACGCTCCCGTTCTTGTTATCCGGATTCTAGCACGGTCATTGGCGTCGGCTGCGCGGCCATGGCATGACAGGCGAAACACCGGGAGGAAAAATGCTCTGGGCAGCAAGACTCGGGCTCATGCTCGCGACACTGGCCGCTTGCGCCGTTCCAGCGGCCGCGCAGAGCTGGCCCGCCAAGCCGGTGAGGATCGTAGTGCCCTTCGGGCCGGGCGGTCCGGCCGACATCTACGCCCGCATCGTGGGCAACGAATTGAGCGGCATGCTCGGCCAGCAATTCGTGATCGAGAACAAGGCGGGCGCGGGCGGCACCATCGGCGCCGACATCGTCGCCAAGGCGGCGCCCGACGGCTACACGCTCTTGATGATGTCGAACACGCTCACCACCAACGAGACGCTGCTCGCCAACAAACCCTATGCACTGATGCGCGATCTGGTGCCGGTGGCGCCGGTCAATTCCTCGGACCTCGTCATGGTCGTGGCGCCCTCGGTGCCGGCCAAGACGCTGGCCGAGTTCATTGCGCTCGCCAAGGCTGAGCCGGGCAAGCTCGCCTATGCCTCGGCCGGGCCGGGGACGCCCTATCATCTCGCCGGCGAGCTGTTCAAGGCCATGACCGGCACCGACCTCCTGCACGTGCCGCACAAGAACAGCGGCGAGGCGCGCAATGACGTGATGGGCGGCCACGTGCAGATGATGTTCGACGCCGTCACCGCCATGAAGAGCATCATCGACGCGGGCCAGGTGCGTGCCCTGGCCACGACCGGCCTGACGCGCTCGGCCGTGCTGCCCGACGTGCCGACCCTGAACGAGGCCGGCGTGCCGGGCTACGAGGCGACGATCTGGCTCGGCATCATGGCGCCCAAGGGCACGCCCAAGGAGATCGTCGATCGCCTCAACGCCGAGATCGCCAAGATCATCGCCAAGCCCGCGGTCAAGGACGCCTGGGCCAAGCAGGGCGCGGTGCCGATGACCATGACGCCCGCCGAGTTCGGCGCGTTCCTGACCAGCGACATCGAGAAGTGGGCGAAGGTGATCGAGAAGGCCGGCCTCAAGCCCCAGTGAGAGTTCTCCGCATCCTGAGCGGCGGCGCCGCGCACGGCCTGGTCGAACGGATCCGGCCGTCATTCGAGTCCCGCACCGGCTGCACGATCGACGGCACCTTCAGCGCCGTCGGCACCATGCGCGATCGGCTGCTGGCCGGCGAGCCGGCCGACGTGATGATCCTGAGCCGTGCGCTGATCGATGAGCTGGCCAAGGGCGGCCATGTCGTTCCCTCGTCGATCGCCGACGTCGCCCAGGTCGCGACCAGCATCGCCGTGCGCCACAACGATCCCCTGCCCGACGTCGCCACCGCCGACGCGCTGCGCACCGCCCTCGCCGCGGCCGACGAGATCCACTTCCCCGATCCGGCGAAGGCTACCGCCGGTATTCATTTCGCCGGCGTGATCAAGAAGCTCGGCCTGTCGGACGAGGTCGCCGACCGATGGCGCCTCGGCCCCAACGGCGCCACTGCCATGCGCGCGCTGGCCGCCTCGATCGCCAAGCGGCCGATCGGCTGTACCCAGGAAACCGAGATCCGCGCCACGGCGGGCGTCGTCCTCGTTGCTCCGCTGCCGCCCGGATGCGACCTCGTCACCACCTACACCGCCGCCGTCACCGCGCGGGCCCAGGCGCCGGCTGAAGCCGCCGCGCTGGTCGCCGCACTCGTCGCCACCCGTTGAGGTCTTTCCGCCGACCACTCCCGCTGTCCACACCAGTCTACTCTCGGTAGACAGCTCCGATGCCGATGCCATCGGCATTTCTGCCCTCCCAGTCAACAAATCCGGGACTCCCCCTCGAAAAAAATCACGCCGGTCTTCGTCGAGGGAAATTGGCCAGATTGAGAGATACCGAACACACGCGACTCCAAACTTCGAACGGCCCGAGTATACTCCCACTCGGTCTGAATCGACGAATTTGGTCATTAGAAGTCCGGCGGATCGCGCCGATGGGCGTTCGCCAACACCGCCACCACCGTGGCTGGTGGCGGTGTTGTTGTCTGATGCCAGCAGTTCAAGGCCGCCACTTCAAGACCGCCACTCTCATTGGGGTGGCGGTGTTGGCTGGTCACTGGAACAGCCCGAAATCGACCTTCAGCAGGACCAGCACGCCCAGCACGGCGAAGGCCACCGCTGCGCAGGCGCGGATGGCGCCGAGCGGCAGCTTGCGGGCCAGCACGTCGCCGAACAGCACCGCCGGCACATTGGCCACTAGCATGCCGATGGTCGTCCCCGCGGTGACGAGGGCGATGCTGTGGAAGCGCGCGGCGAGCGCCACGGTGGCGATCTGGGTCTTGTCGCCGATCTCGACCAGGAAGAAGGCGATCGCGGTGGCGAGGAAGGCGCCGGCATGGCTCGCCGCCTTGGGGCCTTCGTCCGCCTTGTCGGGGATCAGGCACCAGCCGGCCATGGCAAGGAACAGGATGCCCACGATCCAGCGCATCGCGGCCGCGCCCAGCCAGCCCGCAACGGCCGTGCCGGCCCAAGCGGCGAGCGTGTGGTTGGCGAGCGTCGCCACCAGGATGCCGAGGATGATCGGGAACGGCTTGCGGTAGCGCGTGGCGAGGATCATCGCCAGGAGCTGCGTCTTGTCGCCGATCTCGGCGATCGCCACGAGGCCGGCCGAAACGAGGAACGCTTCCATGAGAACGCCACTGGGCGGGATCGAGCGTGCACACCGATGGCCAATCGCGTTGCCCGATCCCGCGGGTGAAACACGAAAGGCCAAAGGTCTCGCCAAGCTCGATGCCGGAGGGGCCAAGGTCCATCCCACGAAGGAATGGGACCTAGTCTGTTGACCCGTCCGCCTCTGGGGTGAGGCCGGCTACTCCCCAATGACGACGCGGGTTTAGCGCGGTGGGAAACTGCGCGCAAGCCACCTCGCTGCGGCCCTTTGGGCCGTGCTAGACCATGGCTTATGGCGAAATCCCCAGCTCCCAAGAAGGCGGCCGCGGCGCCCGCCAAGGCCCCGGCCCAAGCTCCAACCAAGACGGCCAAGAACGGCGACGGCACGCCGATCCGGCACCTCTATCTGGTCGATGGCTCGGGCTACCTGTTCCGCGCCTACCACGCGCTGCCGCCCCTGACGCGGCCCGACGGCACGGCGGTCAACGCCGTATTCGGCTTCTGCCGCATGCTGGCGGCCGACTTGCTGGACAACCCCGAGGTCGATCACATCGCCATGATCCTCGATGCGAAGGGCACGACCTTCCGCAACGAGATCTACGACAAGTACAAGGCCAACCGGCCTGAGCCGCCCGAGGACCTGATCCCGCAATTCCCGCTGATCCGCGAAGCGGCCCGGGCGTTCAACGTCACGGTGTGCGAGCTCGAGGGCTACGAGGCCGATGACCTGATCGCGACCTATGCCCGGTTGGCGGTCGAGGCGGGCGGCACCTGCACCATCGTGTCGTCCGACAAGGACCTGATGCAGCTGATCCGGCCGGGCGTCGAGATGTTCGACCCGATCAAGAAGGTGAAGCTCGGGCCCGAGGCGGTGATGGAGAAGTTCGGCGTGACGCCGGACAAGGTGGTCGACGTGCAGGCGCTGGCCGGCGATTCGACCGACAACGTCCCGGGCGCACCCGGCATCGGCGTCAAGACCGCGGCCCAGCTGATCAACGAGTACGGCAACCTCGAGACGCTGCTGTCGCGCACTGCCGAGATCAAGCAGCCCAAGCGGCGCGAATCGCTCGAGCAGAATGCCGAGCTGATCCGCGTCTCCAAGCAACTGGTGACGCTCAGGGACGACGTGCCGACGCCGGCCGAGCCCGAGAACTTCGTCAAGCGCCAGCCCGATCCCGACGTGCTGCTGCCCTGGCTGCAGCATCAGGGCTTCAAGGTCCTGGTCGCCAAGTATGGCAAGGAGCTGGGCGCTCCGAGCGCGGCGGTCGAAACCATGGCCGCCGTCGCGCCGGCGCCGCAGCTGCCGCAGGCCAACCGTCCCGCGCCGGCGCGGCCGAAGTCCAACAAGCCGTTCACCGCCGAAGACTACGAGCTGATCCGCACCGAAGCCGCGCTCGACGAATGGATCGTCGAGGCGACCAAGGCCGGCGTTGTGGGCGTGGCCCTCGAGACGGATGGGGCCGCCGCCGACGAGGCGGAGCTGGTCGGCCTGTCGTTCGCGCTGCTCGAAGGCCCCTGGGGCAACGTCAATTCCCAGCGCCGCCGCGGGGCCTATCTGCCGATCGGCCATCGCGCATCAGCTGGCGGATCGTCCAAGGAAGTACAGGGTGCGCTCGATCTCGCGGGAGACGGCGGCGCCAAGCTGCTGCCGGACCAACTGGCGCTCAAGACGGCGCTCGCCAAATTGAAGCCGCTGCTCGAAGACCCGGCCGTCCTGAAGGTCGGCCAGAACCTCAAGAGCGACATGTGGGTGCTCGAACGGCACGGCATCAAGATCGGGCCGGTCGACGACACCATGCTGCTGAGCTTCGTGCTCGACGGTGGCAAGCACAGCCACCTCGTCGACTACCTCGCGGAGACATATCTCGGCCAGAATCCCCTCAAGTTCTCCGATGTCGCCGGCTCGGGAGCCAAGCAGGTCAGCTTCGACCGCGTGCCGATCGAGCGGGCGATGGAATACGCCGTCCAGCAAGTCGATCTGACCCTGCAGCTGTGGACGCAGTTCAAACAGCGGCTCGCCTCGGAGCACATGGTGACGATGTACGAGACCATCGAGCGGCCGCTGATCCCGGTGCTGCTCGGCATGGAACAGTCCGGCATCAAGATCGACGCCACCGCGCTGCGCAGACTCAGCTCCGAGTTCGAGAAGCGGATGGGCGAGCTCGAGCGCGAAATCCACAAGATCGCTGGCCGGGAATTCAATGTCGGCTCGCCCAAGCAACTGGGCGAGATCCTGTTCGACGAGCAGAATCTTCCCGGCGGCAGGCGCTCCAAGACCGGCGCCTGGTCGACCGATGCCTCCGTGCTCGAGGAGCTCGCCGAGCAGGGCCATCCGCTCCCGGTGAAGATCCTGGAGCATCGCCAGATCTCCAAGCTCAAGAGCACCTACACCGACGCGCTGGTGCGCGAGCTCGACGCCAAGACCGGCCGCGTCCACACCTCGTACATGATGACGGGCGCGGCGACGGGCCGGCTCGCCTCGACCGAGCCCAACCTGCAGAACATCCCGGTCCGCACGGAAGAAGGCCGCAAGATCCGCGAGGCCTTCATCGCCGAAGCCGGCAACAAGCTGATGAGCGCCGACTACTCTCAAATCGAGTTGAGGTTGCTCGCGCACGTGGCCGACATCAAGTCGCTCAAGGAGGCGTTCGCGCGCGGCGACGACATCCACGCGATCACCGCGAGCGGCATGTTCGGCGTGCCGGTCAAAGGCATGGACCCGCTGGTGCGCCGGCGCGCCAAGGCGATCAACTTCGGCATCATCTACGGCATTTCGGCTTTCGGCCTCGCCAACCAGCTCGGCATCGGCCAGGCCGAGGCGCGCGAGTACATCGCCAAGTACTTCGAGCGCTACCCCGGCATCCGCGACTACATGGAGCAGACCAAGGACTACGCGCGCAAGAACGGCTTCGTGAAGACGCCGTTCGGCCGCAAGGTCCATCTCAAGCACATCAACGACAAGAACCAGGGCATGCGCGCCTTCTCCGAGCGCGCGGCGATCAACGCTCCGCTGCAAGGCGGCGCCGCCGACATCATCAAGCGCGCCATGATCCGCCTGCCCGACGCACTTAAGGCGGCCAGGCTCAAGGCCCAGATGCTGCTGCAGGTGCACGACGAGCTCCTGTTCGAGGTGCCCGACAAGGAGATCGACAAGGCCAAGGACGTGGCGCGCAAGGTGATGGAAAGCGCCGCCACGCTTTCGGTGCCGCTGGTCGTCGAAACCGGCGTCGGCACCAACTGGGCGGCGGCGCACTAGCAGATGCGGGCGCTTCCGTGGCTCGCCGCTATCGTCGGCCTCTTGATGGCGACGGCGGTGCACGCCCAGCCGACCGATGACCCGCCGAAGTGGGCGCTTCCGAAGGATGGCCTGTTCGACGGCTCAAAGGCCGAGATAGAGAACAAGCCGTGCTGCGCGCCGAGCAGCGGTGCACCCGTTCGGAACTCCGACGCCACTGTCCTGGCGACCGTGTCTGGCGTCGCCTCACGCGATGGCGGCATGCTCAGGCTGAAGCTCGCGGACAACCGCACGCTCAGGCTGACCGACTGCACCGATGGACCGGCGTGCGATGACTACAGATTCCGCCTGCATCGGCTCGCCGCCTGGTGGCCCGCCCAGCACTACTACGTCATCTCCGTCCAGCTGATCGAGGGAGCCGTCGGCTACCTCGTCTCGGAGCGCGATGGCCGCATCCTGGAGACCACGGCGCCGGCCGTGCCGTCGCCGTCCGGCCGCGCCGCCGTCGCCCTCACCTCCGACCAGATGCAGGGCGTGGAGCTGCAACTGATCGATCTCAGCCGCACGCCGCCGACGCTGGCCAAGATCGAGGAGTTTCCCAGTTGCGCCGGGGCCGGCCCGAACTCCTTCCTGCGCCCCAAGCCAGTCTGGGTCGATGACACGCACGTCCGGTTCGAGGGCGTATCGCCCAACCCCGACGACAAGCCGAACACCAAGCAACTTCTGAAGATCGTCGGCGGCAAGACCGCGTGGGAATGCTAGTAACTGTTCGATCCGAGCCGGGGAATCAGCTCCATGAACGGAAAGTGGCTGGGCACCATTGCAGTCGCCCTATTTGTCGCCTTCGCGCTGCCTGGTTGTAAGGATTTTCCTGGCGCTGACGGCCGCTATGCCACGCACGATGGGGGCCACGACCAACGTCACGGTTCGCCCTGAGAGTGTGTCATGACAATATTCGCTAGAGTCGCGCCGTGCGCCATTGTGAGGAGTAGGCAATGAAGATCTGGGGACGCGCCAATTCGATCAACGTCATGAAGGTGCTGTGGTGCGCCGACGAGTGCGGCCTGAAATACGAGCGCGAGGATGTCGGCATGGCGTTCGGCGGCAACGACCAGCCCTGGTATCTCAAGATGAATCCCAACGGCGTGGTACCGACCATCGACGACGGCGGGCGCATCATCTGGGAAAGCAACAGCTCTGTGCGCTACCTCGCGGCGAAGTACGCCGCGGGGTCGCTATGGCCGAACGATCCGGGCCAGCGCAGCGAAGCCGATCGCTGGATGGACTGGCAGCTCAGCACGATCTCCGAGTGCATGCGGGTAATGTTCTGGGGCCTGATCCGCACGCCGGCCGACAAGCGCGACATGGCCGCGATCAAGAAGGCGGCGGTGGATGGCGGCAAGCTGTGGGGACGCCTCGACAGCCAGCTCGAAGGCAAACGCTATGTCGCGGGCCAGCACTTCACCATGGGCGACATCCCGGTAGGCTGCTTCGTCCATCGCTGGTACGCGCTCGATGTCGAGCGGCCAGCTCTCAAGAACGTGGCGACCTGGTATGAGCGGCTGAAGACGCGGCCGGCCTACGCCAAGCACGTCATGCCGCCGCTGAACTAGGGCGTGTACTCATAAACTTGGTACGGCCATGCAGGCATGGCGATGTTCGCTTCCCCCTCCAGAGCGGACATCCCGGCCACGCTCCAGCATGTCCGCTAAGGGCCAGGAACGGTCATAGGCTGTTGCAACAACCTCGGACAAATAGTTCCTCGAATTGGCTTGGAGACTATCAACCGCCGAAGCAAGCAGTGCGTACATCATGTCGCCCTCACAAGCGGCCTCACGACAGCACGGGTAGTCTTGATGAATAGCTCTGCGAGCGGGCTGAGCGTTCGATTCTTCAACGTGATGATCGCGATCGTCCCACGCGCATTGGCTAGTTCCACAGGCAACGCCTTGAGCGAAGGGTGCCTACGAGGCAGCATCAATGCGTAGCTTGACAGCATTGTGAGAAAGCGACCAGTCGCCAGTAGCTTGTCTCGCATATGCGTGGAATAGGTGACAACAGTTGTGCGCGGCGGTTTCAGCCCTCGCGCGCGAAACGCGTCCATGGCGAATGCGCCGATCCCCGTATCATGCGATGGCAGGGTCCAAGGCTCGTTCACAAGTTCGGCAAGGTCGATCCGCCGCCGCCGCGTCCACGGATTTTGCATCGCCGTCACGGCGACTATGTCGTCGTCGAATAGATTTTCGACCACCATGCTGTCTCGATTCACAAAGTCGACGATCCGAGTAATCACCAGCTCAATTCTTCGCTCCGTCAGATCGCGGTAGAGCGTCAGCACCGGACCGGTCACAACATCAAACGCCATGCGCGGATGCCTCCGGGTGAGCCGGTCGATGACCGCCAAAACTGGTCCGCCAGCCGCGAACTCGCTGCATCCGATACTCAGTTCACCTGACGTTGGATCGGCGAGGAATTCGATATCTTTGACGCCCTGCCTGAGCTCATCGAAAACCGCGAGTCCGCGCTTAATGATCGCGTGACCATATTGCGTCGGCTCGACGCCGCTCGGGGTGCGATCAAGCAGGCGCACGCCGAGCGCGTGTTCGAGGTCCGCAATCGCTCTCGAAACAGCGGGCTGCGAAGTTGCAAGGCGCTCCGACGCTTTGTGCATGCTGCCTGCCTGCACCACCGACATAAGGACACGTACGCCATGCAGTTTCAGGCGACGTTCAATGCGTTCACTCTCGTCCATGGCGGTACCCCTGATATCGAGATGGATATCACGTAATCCGACAATAGCATTATGGGCGCGCAGCGGTGCCGGATACCGTCCAAAGGCCATGGGTATTTCGCCGGTTGCATGCCGGAGAGAGGAAACGGGCCATGATTCTTTCTCGCCGCAGGTACCTCCATCTGGCCGCGGGCGGCCTTGTCGCGCTCCCAGTCGTTTCGCGCATTGCGCGGGCACAAGTCTATCCGACGCGGCCCATCACCATGGTCGTGCCGTACTCGGCCGGCGGCCCGGCCGATGCGGTTGCACGCATTCTTGCCGAGCGGATGAAGGCTTCCCTTGGCCAAGCTGTTGTTATTGAAAATGTGAGCGGAGCGAACGGCAGCATTGCCGTCGGCCGGGTCGCCCGTGCGGTCCCGGACGGCTACACGCTCAGCCTTGGCCTCTGGAACACGCACGTTTCCAACGGTGCCCTGTACGATCTTCAGTACGACGTCCTGAATGATTTCGAGCCGGTCGTGTTGCTGGCGAGCTTCTCGTCGATGATCGTCGCAAGGAAAGGCATACCGGCGAGCAATTTGAGGGAATTCATCGAGTGGCTGAAAGCAAACCCGGGCAAAGCGTCTCAGGGAAGCGCCGGGGTTGGCAGCATGGGGCACATCGGTGGTGTGTACTTTCAGAACGCCACCGGCACCCGCATTCAGCATGTGCCTTATCGCGGCTCCGCTCCGGCCATGCAAGATCTGATGGCCGGCCAGATCGACATGATGATCGATGCCCCGGTCGTAATCCTGCCACAGCTGCGGGCCGGCACCATCAAGGCCTATGCTGTATTGGCTAACAGCCGTCTCGGTCAGGCGACCGATGTCCCCACGGCGGACGAGGCTGGATTGCCCGGGTTCCATGTCTCGAACTGGTTTGGGCTTTGGGTACCGAAAGGCGCGTCGAAGGACATAATCGGCAAGCTCAATGCTGCCGCTGTAAGCGCCTTGGCCGACCCAACCGTGCGCCAAAAACTCGCCGAGCTGGGCTTTGAAACTCCCCCACGCGAGCAGCAGACCCCGGAGGCGCTCGGCGCATTCCAGAGGACCGAAATCGACAAGTGGTGGCCAATCATCAAGGCGGCGAACATCAAATGAACGCCAAGCTCTCCTACGTTTTGGGTCACGCGGACCCTGAAGTCGAGCGCCTGCAGTTCCAGGCCGACATCATCGCCGGCGTCAGCCGGCGATTGATCCGGGAATGCGGCATTGGACCAGGGATGCGCGTGCTCGACATCGGCTGCGGCGCTGGTCACATGTCGATGCTCCTTGCCGAGGCTGTCGGCGATACCGGCAGCGTCGTTGCGTTCGATCGCGAAGCGCGCGTGATCGAAACGGCGAGGGCCAGCGCGCTTGCGGCCGGACATCGACAGATTGAATTCGTGGTCGCCTCGGACCAAGCATTTCCTGACCGCCCCGCATTCGATGCTGCGATCGGCCGCTATGTTCTGCACCATCAGTCCGATCCCGTCGCCATGATACGACGAGCGGCGACGGCAGTCCGTCGTGGAGGGGTCGTCGCGTTCCACGAACCCGCTGGTCACGTCAGCTCTCGCACACTTCCGACGATCGACCTTCATGTAAGATTGGAACGATGCCTGAGCTCGGTATTCGATGCGATGCTGCCGCATCGCGATGTTGGTGGACGACTGATCGGCTGTTTCGAGGAAGCCGGTCTGCCGCTCCCCCATCTGATCTGGGAATCGATCGCCGGCGGCTATGATTCGCCGCTATGGCGATTGTTGGCTATGACCTATCGAAGCATGTTGCCCCATATCGCAGCGAGCTGGGGGCAAGCACCTGCGGACGTTGGCGATCCGGGTACCCTCACTGATCGACTCATCGCGGCGGCCGCGGCTGCGCGCGCCCAGATTGTCTCCAAACCACAGTCCTGCGCCTGGGCAATTCGGCCTTGATCAGTCCACCGCGAGTACGTCGATGTCGCTTAAGGGTCATTTCCAGACATCGTTGTGCCGTCAGATGATGTCCGCTTTGCCCCCGAGAGCAGACATCCTTCCGGGCCGAGGTCATGTCCGCTAAGGGCCAAAAGCAGACATGAATGCGCCACGCGAGCCACGTTTCTGAGCTGGTACGATCTGGGTGACGCGGCTATCCGGCCTGGTGGGCGGCGACGACGGCGCGTCTCCATTGAAGTCGCAAGTCATGTACTGCAAGGTGCACGTTTCGTTCACCCAGCCACGCACAACACCCTCAGGCGCGCCGCTCGCGAGGACCGGCATCACGCCCGCCCACCGGCGCGAGCCACGTGACCGCCGATGTGGCCGCGACCAACGCAGAGAAACCGGTGAACAACCTCCAGCTCGCCCGAGAAATAGCTTACGCGCGGTTCGAGAGCAGGCAGCGGCGGAGACGGTGGCGGAGGGGCGACAAGGGAGTCGGTTACGGTTCGCGGCGGTGCTCTATGCGGAGTGTCGATATGATGCGTTGGACGGGGCAGCCCTAGAATTTAATGACGCGTCATGCCGCGCAAATCGAGGCATAGTTGGAAGGTAATGTTCCCTCCCGCGACCCTGCCTCGCCTGGTTGCGTCCTCGCTCGCCCTGCTATCGCTCGGCGTCGGGCCGGCTGCGGCCCAGCAGCAGACTGCGGTCGTCACAGTCGTTTACGACGGGGTCGCCCGGCCTTCTTTGTGCGATCGGCAAAGCTTTGTTTTCCTGAGCACCGTTCAAGGCCCGCTCCTGCGGCCGCACACCGTCGACGTTACGCGTTCCGATCCCATTGACCTCGTTCTGGTCCGCCGACGCCTCGATTCCGGACAGCGAGAGGAGGTTCGGGTGCCTGGTCTGCAACCCGAGTCCTCGTCGGATCTGGAACTCCACTGTCACCAACGCATAAACCTCATCGAGCAGAGCTCCATCTCCGCGCATTCGCGTGGCGTCGCGCTCGATTGGCCGGCCGCAGCCAATCAGGCGACCTTGCTCACTCATTTCGTCGACACACCGACGGCCCGGCCGGCGACGCTGCTGACGGAGCTGCCGCCCGGCTCGCGCAGCCAACTCTATCTCGCGGGCGCGTCACGTCCCCTGCAGGACACTGACCTTGAGCGTCTCAAGCTCATGGATCGGGAGACCGGCAGCCAGTTCGGTGTCATCGTCGCCATGCCCCAAGGCCTCGCCTATTGGCCCGGAAGCTTGGTTGGCATTCGATCGGACGCAAGCAAGAGCATACGCGTCGGACTGAACGTGCACGGCGAAAGCGCAGCCTCCGTCGTGCTGTTTACTGGCGCGACGAACACGCCGGCGGCGATTTCGGGCGTGCCGCTAGAAATCTCAGGGGCGCTGGCCAGTCCGACGCGGGCAACGGCTGCGTCGTCGTCTTCGCCGACCCTCGTCGGCTTTTCCTATGAACAGCGCGAAGAGGGTCGGATCCGGGAGATCGCTGGTATGGCTGAATGCGAGGTCGGCGCGCGGGCGGGGAACCCGATAGTCACCTGCACGCCGCTTTTTCGCGTCGCGCTCCAGTGGGCGAAGTTCAACGAGCAGCAAGAGGCTCTCATGTATGTCCATCGCAAGATCGTGGCGGCGATTGACGAGAGTGGCCGGCGTGCGGTGATGGCCGACAGCGCTGGCCAGCCGTCCGACCAAGCTTGCATCAGGTTCATCGATTTGCCCGCGCCAAGTGACGTGAACGAGGCCTCAGGCACCTGCGATGCCGTCGTTCCCGGCCGGCCGTTGGACATCGTCGCGTTGTCGGCCGACAACGCGGCACTGGTCATCGCCGTCCCGGGCGACCCACGGCGGACCGACGGCGTCTTTCAAGTTGTTCTCGTGACCCGCCGTCGGCCGTAGGCGCTACACGCAAACTCAAGGCGCGCGAGACTTGCCCCTGAAAGCCGACATTCGCCGGCCATCCCAATGTCCCTTAAGGGTCAAAAGCCGACATGCCGGCGACTTTCGGGCATGTCGGCTAAACGCCTGAGACCGGACGCCCGTCTATGAGTACACACCCTAGCCAGAGGGCCGGCGCGCGAGACTGTCGACCATCTTGCGGAACTGGGTCGGGCCGGCATCGAGGCTGGTCGGCAGCATGGTGCGCGTGGGATCGAGGTCGATCAGCTTCTGCTGCGCCTCGATCAAGGTCTTGTCCTCGTTGAACGCCACCTCGGTGACCGCGAACAGGCGCTCGAGCTTGTCGGGCTCGATGTCTTCGCTGCGCGCGCCCGCGGCATAGAAATAGCGCGAGGCGCGCGGGCCGATCGGCGTCACCGCCTGCTCGTCGACGCGCCAGAAGAGCGGCGCCACCTCCGGCGCCGTGCCGCCGCTCGCCGCGGCGGTGCCGGCGGGATAGAAGCCGGTGCGCTGCAGGAAGATGCCGGGAAAGAGGAAATCGTAGCGGTTGAACACGTCGACCCGCTCGCCGAGGGTCTTCTTCATGAAGCCGCGCGGCGGATGGTCGGAGAGCCAGCGCTCGAAGTGCAGGCCGCGCTCGAGCGGCGCGAGGCGGGGTCGCTGGTCGGCCCATTGCGGCATGTCGAGGCCCAGCGTCTTTTCGTGCGCGAAGGAAAGATGCGAGAGGTCCAGCAGGTTGTCGTCGATCAGGAGATAGTGCGCGCTGTAGTCGAGCTGGCCCGCTTTCAGCCGGTAACCCGGATCGTCGAGCGCCAGCGAGGGCGGAATGGCGGCGGCATCGGCGGCGGCGGCATCGCCCATCCACACCCAGACCCAGCTGCCCACGATCCGGACGGGATAGCGCCGCACGCAGGCGCTTTGCGGGATCAGCTTCTGGCCGGGAATCTCGATGCAGCGGCCGTCGGGCGCGAATTTCAGGCCGTGATACATGCAGCGCAAATCGTCGCCCTCGAGCCGGCCGAGCGATAGCGGCGCGAAGCGATGGCAGCAGCGATCCTCGAGCGCCACGATGTCGTCGTTTGACGTACGATAGAGCGCGATCGGCTGGTCGATGATGGTGCGGGCATGGATGCGGCCGGGCGCGATCTCGTGCAGCCAGGCCGCGACGTACCAGGCGTTGGCGATCCACATGCGGTCCTCCCGAACCGGGTTTGCCGTCAGCATACACCACCCGGGAAGCGTGCTGTCGAGAACGCCCCCGCGCACGCTCAGACCAGCCGGTAGACCTTGACCGGCTCGTCGTGGCCCTTGATCGGCCGCAGCTCGGGTTCAGGCAGACTGAGGTCGAGCAACTCGCGATCCTTGACGGCGGCCAAGGTGTCGCCGCTGACCAGCAGCACGACATCCTCGCCGTCCCGCATGAATTCCTTGCCGAGCTGCTCGACGCGGTTGGCGACGTTCACGGTGTCGCCGACGACGGTGAAGTTGACGCGTCCCGGCGCGCCGATATTGCCGACCACGGCCGGCCCCGAATGCAGGCCGATACGCGTGCGGATCGGTGGCTTGCCGGCGGCGGCGCGCATGGCGTTGTCCTCCTTGATCACCTGGGCGATGGCGAGCGCGGCACGGATCGCGGCGCCGGCATGATCCTCGTCGCGCGCGATGCCGCCCCATACCGCCATCACCGAATCGCCGATGTACTTGTCGATCACGCCGTGCTCGTGCTCGATGCAGGCACCGAGCAGAGCGAAGTGGTGGTTGAGCAGCTCGGCCGTCTCGTGCTCGGGCAGGTCCTCGGCCTGCGGCGTGAACTCGACGATGTCGGTGAACATCACCGTGAGGGTACGCCGGCGCGACGCCACACCGTCCTCGCCGGCCTCCATCAGCCGACGCACAAGGCGCTGCGGCACATAGGCGCCGAACCATTTCAGCGCGCCGCGCGCTTTGTCGAGGCTGTGCGCGGCATCGTCGATCTCGCGCAGCCGCGAGGGGCGGCGCATCGGTCCCTCGAATTCCAGGCGTTCGATCGCCTCCGCCGCCGTGGTGATGGTGCGGATCGAGCGCGCCATGCGCAGGCCCATCAGCAGCGCCAGCAGGACGGCAACGGCAAGCGTGCCCGCGCCGACGATAGCGCCGTTGGTCAGCCGGTCGAAGTCGGCGGTCGCGTCCTCGATGGGAAAGTACTGCCCGACCAGCCAGGGCTCGGGACCGTAGCCGGTGATCTGGCGATAGACGAACACCCAGCGCCGGCCGCCCACCTCGACGACGTGACCGAGGTCGCCGAGCGCCTTGTCGATCTGCGGGTTGCGCACCGGGGGATCCCAGAACTTGGCCAGGATGGGATCATCGACCTCGTGAATGGTGGGCAGGGGCTTTTCCTCGGAAAGCCCTAGCCCGCGCGGATCGATCAGCCGGCGATGCGCCAGCACCTTGTCATGGTCGACCAGGATGAAATAGCGGCCGCCGCCCAGCCCGCGGGCGCCGATCCGGTAGGATAGATCGCCGACCGCGACCGTGGCGATCAGGCCGCCGATGAAGGCATCGTCGATGCGCCGCACCGGTGTGCGCACGTTGAGCAACGGCTGCCTGAGGCCATTGCTCCAGAACAGCTCGCCCCAGAAGGTCGAGTGGGACGTCTGCAGTTTGCGAAAGCGCTCCAGCCCCGCCGGCAAGTCGAGGAGCGAGACGGTATCACGGGCAATCGTGCCGTCGGGACGGCGGATCGCACGGTGCAGTTGCAGGTCGAGGGTGGCGAAGGCCGCGGCGAAGACTTCCGGCACCCGGGTCATCATCACCGCCAGCGCCTCGCGCACGGCGACCGGCGAATTGACGTCGATGCGGCCGGCGGCGGCCAGGGCGGCGATCAGCTCGAGCTGTTCGGTGACCGGATCGAGCCGGTTCTTGATCGTCGCAACCTCGCCTTCGACGACGCGGGCGGCGCGGTCGACCAGCAGGCGTTCCGCCGTGCCTGTGGCGCCCGCCAGCACCACGATGTAGGCGATGCCCGAAATCAGCGCCAACGAAACGAAGGCCAGCGCCAGCGCTGCGATCAGCGGCAGGCGGATTGGGCCACGCGCGGGCGCAGGCTTGGCGGTCGCGACGGCGGGAGCTTTAGCGACGATGGTCACGCCGGCCCATCATATGGGGTCCGGCGTGCCATGGCGAAAGGACCGCGCGGCGACTGTGCCGCTTCCTCAAGCCGCGGCGCGGATCGCCGCCTGGTTGACCTTGCCGTCGACGTGGCCCTCGAACTGCTGGAAGTTCTTCTCGAAGCGCTGGGCGACGTCGCGCGCGGCGCTCTCATAGGCCTTCTTGTCCTTCCAGGTGTTCTTGGGGTTCAGCACCTCGCCCGGCACGTTTGGACAGGCATTCGGCACCTGCATGCCGAAATGCGGATCGGTCGAGGAAGCCGCTGCGGCGAGCGTGCCGTCGAGGGCGGCGCGCACCATGGCGCGGGTATGGCGGATCGACATGCGCTCGCCGACCCCGAAGCCGCCGCCCGACCAGCCGGTATTGACCAGCCAGCACTTCACATGTTGGCGAGCCATCTTCTCGCCCAGCATCTTGGCGTAGACCGTGGGATGGCGCGGCATGAAGGGCGCGCCGAAGCAGGTCGAGAACGTCGCCTGCGGCTCGGTAACGCCTTTCTCCGTGCCGGCCACGCGCGCGGTGTAGCCCGAGAGGAAATGATACATCGCCTGCTCCGGCGACAGCCGCGAGATCGGCGGCAGCACGCCGAAGGCATCGGCCGTCAGCATGACGATATTCTCGGGCGTGGCGGCAATGCCCGACGCCGACGTATTGGGAATGAACTCGATCGGATAGCAGGCGCGCGTGTTCTCGGTGTGCCGGCCGTCGTCGAGATCGAGCCCCCCGGTCGCCGGATCGTGCACCACATTCTCCAGCACCGTGCCGAAGCGCTCGGTCGTGGAGTAGATCTCGGGCTCGGCCTCGCGGGAGAGCTTGATCACCTTGGCGTAGCAGCCGCCCTCGAAGTTGAACAGGCTGTCCTCCGCCCAGCCGTGCTCGTCGTCGCCGATCAGCGTGCGCGACGGATCGGCCGACAGCGTCGTCTTCCCCGTGCCGCTCAAGCCAAAGAAGATCGCCACGTCGCCCTTCGGCCCGATATTGGCCGAGGCGTGCATGGGCAGGACGTTCTTTTCGGGCAGGATGTAGTTCAGGATCGTGAACACCGACTTCTTGATCTCGCCGGCGTACCAGGTGCCGCAGATCGCCACGACGCGGTCGGTGAAGTTGACCAGCACGGCGCAGTCCGACGCCGTGCCGTCGAGCGCGGGATCGGCCTGGAAGCCCGGCAAGTTGAGAATGGTGAAATCGGGCTTGAAGCCCTCGAGTTCCTCGCGCCGGGGACGCAGGAACATGTTGCGGGCGAAGAGATTGTGCCACGCGGTCTCGGTGATCACCCGCACGCCGATGCGATGGGCGGGATCGGCGCCGGCCCAGCAGTCGCGCGCGAACAGGTCGCGGCGTTGGGCATAGCCGATCATGCGGTTGTAGAGCGCGCGGTAGCGCTCCGGCGAGATCGGCTTGTTGGTCTTGCCCCAGTCGATGCGGCCCTTGCTCGCGGGATCCTCGACGAAGAACTTGTCATTGGGCGAGCGCCCGGTATGGACGCCGGTGCGCACCACGAACGCCCCGCCATCGGCGATCGAGCCTTCATGGCGCCGGACCGCTTCTTCGTAGAGCGCGGGAACCGAGAGGTTCCAGTAGACGTTGTTGAGGTTCTTCAACCCGAGTGAATCGAGTCCGGATTTGGGGACGAAGCCCGCCTGTTTCACGGCGACTCTCCTGCATTGTTGGTCTTGTGTCGGTGGTTGGGGGATTCCCCGGCCTTCTAAACGTTGCGTTCCTCCGCAGGTTTCTCACCTATGCGCTGGCGGGTGCGTTGGAAAGTGGCAAAGGAATGCTTGTGGATCAGATTCCGCAGATGCGAAGAAGATGCCGCGCCGCGGAATCAGGCCGCTCGCGCCTTGGCGACCAGCGTTATCAACACTTTGCGAGCTTCGGCTGCCGTGCTGATCGGTATGTCGAACGCCAGTCGGGCAACGCGTCCAGCGAATTTGAGATCAATGCCCTCGGCATCGATGCCCGTCATCTTCCAGTCGCCGGCCGGCATGCCGAGAAGCTTCTCGGCATAGAGCCGAATGGCATCGGCGTGGTCCTTGTTCATGTGATCGACGATCTCGGCCTCGCTCTCGGCCAAGGCGTCGGACGGCGGCGTCGGCAAGAGCTCAGCCATGGTGAACCAACGGATCTTGCCGAAGCCTCCCACCAAATGGGCGCGTTCGGGCGCCACGCGGTAGAAATGAAAGTCGTTGAAGCCTGCATACATCTCGGCATCCGGATGATGGACCAGGAAACGCCGCTTCAGTCGTTCGTCGTTGGTTCGCGCCGCGCGGCCCAGCAGCGACACGCGCGGCCCCGCCAGAGGCTGGTCGAGCCCTGCCGTGCCGTCGAACAGGAGCGACACGCGACTGTCCGCCGCGATCGCCTTGGTGTGCTCGGCGAGAGTGCTCAGCAGCAGGATCGGTGCGAGGTCGTGATCGACCGCCACCAGCACCAGCGAGGCGTAGGGCCAGACGGCGCCATCCACCCCCGGCAGCGCACTCGCCAGGCTGGCGCGATCCAGCCCGCGCAGCAGGTTGCGCACAGTGCGCGGCAAGTCGTCGGTCATCTACGGGGCGAAAAAAGCCGCATTTGCTCGCTTATCGATGGCAGATCGGGTGAGCGACGGCAACCGCCCGGTCTGTGCTAACATCCGTTGCCGAGCCCCTCAGGAGAAGCCCCGCCGTGCGCAAAAACATCGCCCTGGTCGACGACGACCGCAACATCCTCACCTCCGTGTCGATGTTGCTCGAAGCCGAGGGATTCCAGGTCAAGACCTATGCCGACGGCGCCTCCGCGCTCGAAGGCCTCGCCCAGACGCCGCCCGACCTCGGCATCTTCGACATCAAGATGCCGCGCATGGACGGCATGGAGCTGTTGAACCGCGTCCGCAAGACCCAGCAATTCCCGGTGATCTTCCTGACGTCGAAGGACGAGGAGATCGACGAGGTGCTGGGCCTGCGCATGGGCGCCGACGACTTCATCCGCAAGCCGTTCTCGCAGCGCCTGCTGCTCGAGCGCATCCGCGCCGTGCTGCGCCGGGCCGACGGCGGCGGCCCCAAGGCCGAAGGGGCGGCCGAGCGCGTCGTGCGCGGCGAGCTGGTGCTCGACCCCAGCCGCCACCAATGCACCTGGAAGGGCAAGGAAGTGCACCTGACGGTGACCGAGTTCCTTCTCCTGAAGTCCCTCGCCGAGCGGCCGGGACACGTGAAGAACCGCGACCAGCTGATGGATGCTGCCTACGGCGAGACGATCTACGTCGACGACCGCACGATCGACAGCCACATCAAGCGGGTCCGCCGCAAGTTCCGCGAGGTCGACGGCGAGTTCGAGCAGATCGAAACGCTTTATGGCATCGGATACCGATACCGCGACGCCTAGGCGACGTTTGCGCCGGTCATACTGGGCGACGCTCAGGCGCCTGATCCCGACGTTTCACCGCGCGCGGACGGTGACGCGCACCGAATCGCCGTCGCTGCTGCGCCGCCGGCGCAGCCAGAGCCGGCGCCACTCACCGCTGACGCGCCGCATCCTGCTGCTCAACATCGTGCCGGTGGCACTATTGGCGCTGGGCGCGGTCTATCTCAGCGACTACGAAGACGAGCTGATCGACGCCGAGCTCGCCTCGCTGCTGGTGCAGGGCGAGATGGTGGCGGCGGGGATCAGCGAGGTCGCCGTGGTGGGCGACGAGACCACGGTCAACCGCCTCGATGCCGAGGCGGCCCGTCAGCTCCTGACCCGGCTGGTGCGGCCGACCGGCGTGCGGGCGCGACTGTTCAGCGAGACCGGCGAGCTGCTGGGCGATTCGGCCGTGCTGAGCGACGTCGGCCGCATTCACGTCATGCCCTTGCCGCCGCCGGAGATCGCTCCACCCGAGACCGAGCAGCGATTGGGCGACCAGATCAGCGACTGGATCGCGCGCCAGCTCACGCGCACCGACCGCTATCCTGAATATATCGAGCGCACCGTGCCCTCGGCGCGCGATTTCCCGGAAGCGGCCAGCGCGCTGCGCGGCTTCAATGCCTCGGCCGTGCGCACGGCATCCGACGGCCGCCTGCTGCTGAGCGCCGCGGTGCCGGTGCAGCGCTACAAGCAGGTGCTGGGCGCCCTGCTGCTCACCCGCGACAACCGCGCGATCGCAGCCTCCCTGCGCGAGGTGCGCTACGACATGCTGACCATCGCGGTCGCCGCACTCGGCATCACCGTGCTGCTGTCACTCTATCTCGCCGGCACCATCACCCAGCCGATCGTGCGGCTGGCCCGCGCCGCCGACGAGATTCGCCTGGCCCGCGAGAGCCGTCCGGAGATCCCCGATCTCGGCAAGCGCGGCGACGAGATCGGCGACCTGAACGACGCCCTGCGATCGATGACGGATGCGCTGTGGCAGCGGCTGAACGCCATCGAGAGCTTCGCGGCCGACGTTGCCCATGAGCTCAAAAACCCGCTTACCTCGCTGCGGTCGGCGATCGAGGTTGCCGCCCGCCCCGACCTCGAGCCCGACCGCCGGGCCAGACTGATGGCGATCGTGGTCGACGACGTCAACCGGCTCAACCGGCTGATCTCCGACATCTCCGACGCCTCGCGGCTCGACGCCGAGTTGATGCGCGGCGAGGTCAAGCCGGTCGATCTCAGGAGCCTGTTGTCGGATCTGGTGCAGCACCATGCCGTGGCGGCGGCACGGAAATCGGAAGTCGAGGTCGAGTTCCGCCTGGCCACCAACCCGCCCTTCAATGCCCATGGCCATGACGGACGCTACGGCCAAGTGTTCCGCAACGTGCTGGACAACGCTCTCTCCTTCAGCCCGCCGCGCTCCAGGATCGTGGTCGAGCTCGGCCGCGAGCCGCGCAACGGTCCCTTTGTGGTCACCGTCGACGACGAGGGCCAGGGCATCCCCGAGGACAATCTGGAATCGATCTTCCAGCGCTTCTACTCCGAGCGTCCCACCGAGCATTTCGGCCAGCATTCGGGGCTCGGGCTCTCGATCTGCCGGCAGATCATGGAGACCTATGGCGGCTCGATTGCCGCCAGCAACCGCCGCGCCGCCGACGGCCGCGTGCTGGGTGCGCGCTTCACCGTCCGCATCCCGGCGGCCGACCGCAGTTAGTGCCCGGGGCGATGTTCGTGCATGCGACCTCGGTTGCGATGAAAGCAGGGCGGCGCTGGAGCGCCGTGCTGCTGCGCGGACCGTCAGGCTCGGGCAAGTCGGACCTGGCGCTACGCCTGATCGAGGACGGCGCGCGTCTGATCGCGGACGACCAGACCCACCTGGCCAAAAATGGTCACGCTTTGATCGCTTCGCCGCCGCCGGCCCTGGCCGGCATGATCGAGGTGCGCGGCCTCGGCATCGTCAAGCTGCCGCGAGCCCGGTTGATGGCCGCGGCGCCGCTGGCGCTGCTGGTCGATCTGGTGCGTGCCGACGAGGTCGAGCGCATGCCCGAGCCTGCGCATGAGATGGTGGAAGATGTCGAGCTGCCAAGGTTGGCGGTCGCGCCGTTCGAGGCGTCAGCTGTTGCAAAGTTGCGTCTTGCCTTGGCGCGAATCGCGGCCGCATGATCGCGTCGATTGCGGCCATGCCTGATAGCCCGACATCACTGCCTTCCTCTTCCGCCACCACGGCACGACGGCCGTTCGTGGTCATCACCGGCATGTCCGGCGCCGGCCGCTCGACGGCGCTGCGCGCGCTGGAGGATTTCGGCTACGTCGCGGTCGACAATGTGCCGCTGCCCTTGCTCGGCGATCTCATGCGCTCGACCGCGGGCAGTCCCGGCGAGATGGCGGCACCCCTCGCCTTCGGCGTCGATACGCGCACCTATGGTTTCAATGCCCATGACCTGGTGCGCCGCCTGCAGGAGCTTCGCCTGCGTGCCGACCTGGCGCCGAAACTTCTCTACCTCGACTGCGATACTGAAACCCTGCAGCGTCGCTACACCGAATCGCGCCGTCCCCACCCGCTGGCGCCCGACCGCCCGGTGATCGACGGCATCGCCGATGAGCGCCGCATGATCGGCCGGCTGCGCGATTCGGCCGATCTCGTGATCGACACCTCGATGCTCTCGCCGCACCAGTTCAAGCAGCTGCTGCTCGGCCATTTCGCCCTCGGCGCCGCGGCCGGCATGCGCATTTCTGTCATGTCGTTCTCGTATCGCCGCGGCGTGCCGCGCGAAGCCGACCTGGTGTTCGACGTGCGCTTCCTGAAGAACCCCCACTACGTGCCCGAGCTCAAGCCGCTCACCGGCCTCGATGCTGACGTGGCGGCCTTCATCGAGACCGACCCCGACTACCGGCCATTCATCGACCGCCTGGAGAGTTTGATCGGGCCGCTGCTGCCGCGTTTTGACGCAGAGGGCAAGAGCTATCTAACCATTGCCGTAGGCTGCACGGGGGGCCGCCACCGCTCGGTGGCTGTGGCCAAACGGCTGGCGGACTGGTTGCGCGAGGCGGGCCGCTCGGTCACTCTTTCCCATCGCGACACCGACGCCCGGGGGGGACAGGTGGCGGAAAGTAACTCGGGCAGGGGTGGATGATTGGCATCGTACTCGTGACCCACGGCAATCTGGCGCGCGAATTCCTGGCAGCGCTGGAGCATGTCGTCGGTCCGCAGCAATGTATCTCGGCGGTCTGTATCGGCGCTGAAGACGACATGGAAAAGCGACGCAGCGAGATCCTGGAGCGAGCGCGGGCCTGTGATACCGGAGATGGCGTCATCGTGCTCACCGACATGTTCGGCGGCACGCCCTCCAACCTCGCCATCTCGATCATGGAACAGGCGCGCATCGAAGTACTGGCTGGCGTCAATCTGCCGATGCTGGTCAAGCTTGCCAGCGTGCGCAACCGGCCGATCGGCGAGGCCGTGCGCATGGCGCAGGAAGCCGGCCGCAAGTACATCACCGTCGCCTCCCGCATCCTGGCCAAGGAAGCCTCATGAGCGGGGCCGCTGAGGCGGCCATCGGCACGGTCAAGCGCACCCTGGCAATCGCCAACAAGCGCGGCCTGCATGCCCGTGCCGCAGCCAAGTTCGTGCGCACGGCGGGCCAGTTCGATGCCGCGATCCGGGTCAGCTTCAAGGGCCAGGACGTCTCGGGCCTGTCGATCATGGGCCTGATGATGCTGGCCGCCGGCATCGGCAGCTCGATCGAGCTGTCCTGCTCTGGCCGCCAGGCCGCCGAGGCGATGACTGCACTCTCAGCCCTGGTGGAGAGCAAATTCGGCGAGGACTGACACGCCGCACCTGCGGTGTGTCATCCCGAGGCCATTGGCCGAGGGATCTTTGGGCCTCATAGGTCCCTCGCCATGCTCGGGATGACACCTGCGGTGTCACATAAAGCGCGCGGCATATCGCCATAAATTCTTGCTTATATAGGCCCGGCGCGCGTTGAGGCGGGCCCGGGCCGCTGTTAAGACACGGCCGCTTTTACAGTCCACGGAAACCGCCGGAGCGCCAAATGGCCCAGGATTACATCGTCAAGGATATCGGGCTCGCCGATTGGGGCCGCAAGGAACTCGACATGGCCGAGACCGAGATGCCCGGCCTGATGGCGATCCGCAAGGAATACGGTCCCAAGAAGCCGCTCAAGGGCGCGCGCGTCGCGGGCTCGCTGCACATGACCATCCAGACCGGCGTGCTGATCGAGACGCTGAAGGCGCTGGGCGCCGACGTGCGCTGGGCCTCGTGCAACATCTATTCGACCCAGGATCACGCCGCGGCAGCGATCGCCAAGTCGGGCACGCCGGTGTTCGCCGTGAAGGGCGAGAGCCTCGAAGAATACTGGGACTACACCCACAAGATCTTCGAATGGGGCGACGGCGGCGCACCGAACATGATCCTCGACGACGGCGGCGATGCCACGCTGCTGGTCCATCTCGGCATCCGCGCCGAGAAGGATGCGTCGCTGATCGCCAAGCCGACCAACGAGGAAGAGGAAGTCCTCTACAAGGCGATCGCCAAGACCAACAAGGAGAAGCCCGGCTGGTACGCCAAGCTCGGCGCCGCCATCAAGGGCGTCACCGAGGAGACGACCACGGGCGTGCACCGTCTCTACACGATGGAGAAGGAGGGCAAGCTGCTGTGGCCCGCCATCAACGTCAACAACTCGGTCACCAAGTCGAAGTTCGACAACCTCTACGGCTGCCGTGAATCGCTGGTCGACGGCATCCGCCGCGGCACCGACGTCATGATGTCGGGCAAGGTGGCGATGGTCGCGGGCTTCGGTGACGTCGGCAAGGGCTCCGCCGCCTCGCTGCGCCAGGCCGGCTGCCGCGTCATGGTCTCCGAGGTCGATCCGATCTGCGCCCTGCAGGCGGCGATGGAAGGCTACGAGGTCGTGACCATGGAGGATGCGGCCCCGCGCGCCGACATCTTCGTCACGGCGACCGGCAACGTCGACGTGCTGACGCTCGATCACATGAAGGCGATGAAGCACCGCGCCATCGTGTGCAACATCGGCCACTTCGACAGCGAGATCCAGATCGCCAACCTGCGGAACTTCAAGTGGCACAACGTGAAGCCGCAGGTCGACGAGGTCGAGTTTCCCGACGGCAAGCGCATCATCGTTCTGTCGGAGGGCCGCCTGGTGAATCTCGGCAACGCCACGGGCCATCCGAGCTTCGTGATGTCGGCTTCGTTCTCGAACCAGACACTGGCCCAGATCGAGATTTGGACCAACCCGGGCAAATACGAAAAGAAGGTCTACACGCTGCCCAAGTTCCTCGACGAGAAGGTCGCGGCGTTCCACCTCGAGAAGGTCGGCGCCAAGCTGACCAAGCTGCGGCCCGACCAGGCCAAGTATATCGGCGTGCCGCAGGCCGGCCCCTTCAAGGGTGACCTCTACCGCTACTAGAGCGGCTTCGCCTCAAATGGAACCGCTCGCGGTTCCATTTGAGGCGAAACGCGTTGGTCCCGCTGCCGAGATCAAAGGCATTAATGCTTTAAGCGACTACAAGGCGCGTAACCGCCCACAGGCGGGCACATGCTAAAAGGCCGGCATCGAAAGATGCCGGCTTTTTCCATGTCCCTCGCCGACGAGACCGCGACCGAACAGCTGGGCGCCACGCTCGCGGCGCGCCTGCATCCGGGCGACGTGGTCGGGCTGCAGGGCGAGCTCGGCAGCGGCAAGACCACGCTGGCCCGCGCCATCCTGCGCGCGGCGGCCGGCGATCCGGAGCTGATCGTGCCCAGCCCGACCTTCACCCTGGTCGAGGTCTACGAGACGCCCCGCGGCATCTTTTGGCATTTCGACCTCTATCGCCTCGAGGCGCCCGAGCAGGTCTTCGAGCTGGGCTGGGAAGAGGCGCTGGCCGAAGGCATCGTCCTGATCGAATGGCCGCAACGGCTCGGCGATCTGCTGCCCAAGCATCTCAGCGTCACCCTGGAGATCGACGGCGATGGCCGCCGCGCGTTGCTCGATGTCTGACCGCGTCAAGCTGCGCGCCGATTTCGTCGCCCGTGCAGGCTGGGCCGATGCGCGCGAGAGCCTGTTGGCGGGCGACGCCTCGTTCCGAAAATACTTCCGCCTGAGGCGGGCCGGCGGCACGGCCGTGGTCATGGACTCGCCCGCGGCGCACGAGCCTGTGGGACCCTTCGTGCGCATCGGCCGACACCTCACGGCGATGAAGCTCAGCGCACCCGAGATCCTGGCGGTCGACGAGGCCAACGGCTTCCTGCTGCTGGAAGACCTGGGCGACGACACTTTCGCTCGCGTGCTCGCCAGTGGTGGCGATGAACCGGAGCTCTATGCCCGCGCGACCGACGTGTTGGTCACCGTGCACGCGGCGCCCGACCACGGCCTGCTGCCCGGCCTCGGCGGCTACGAAGGCGAGGCGCTGATCGATGCCGCGATGCTGGTGCCCGAATGGTACTTGCCGGAGGCAACCGGTCACCCGACAAGCGACGAACAAACCGAAAGCTACCGTGCCGCCTGGCGGGCCTGCCTCACGGCGCTGCCGCCCCATGCCGGCGCGCTGCTGCTGCGCGACTATCACAAGGACAATCTCCTGTGGCTGCCCGAGCGGCCGGGCGTGCGCGCCTGCGGCCTGCTCGACTTTCAGGACGCCCAGTGCGGCCATCCCTCCTACGACCTGGTGTCGCTGATCGAAGACGCGCGGCGGGACGTGCCGGCTGCCGTCCATGACGCCTGCCTGGCGCGCTACCTCGCCGCCACCGGCCTGCCGCCCCAGGATTTCCGCACCGGCTTCGCACTGATGGCGGCGCAGCGGCACGCGCGCATCATCGGCCTGTTCGTCCGGCTGCTGAAGCGCGACGGCAAGCCCGAGTACCTGCCGCATCTGCCGCGCGTCTGGCGGATGTTCGAGCGCGCGGTGGCGCATCCGGCGCTCGAGCCGTTGCGGGCCTGGTTCGACAATCGCCTGCCGCCGCCGCTCCGGCACATCGGATCGACGTGATCAAGACCGCGATGATCCTGGCAGCCGGCCGTGGCGAGCGCATGCGGCCGCTCACCGACGTCACGCCCAAGCCGCTGATCCCGGTCGCCGGGCGCTCCATGCTCGATCGCGCCATGGCGCGGCTTGGCGAGCATGGCGTCAGCGACGTGGTGGTCAATGTCCACCACCTCGGTGAGCAGATCGCCAGCCACGTCGCCGGGCGCGCGCGCATCATCGAAGAGGATCGGCTCCTGGAAACCGGCGGCAGCGTGAAGAACGCCCTGCCGCTCCTGGGCGAGGGGCCATTCTTCATCCTCAACGGCGACGGCTTATGGCAGGACGGCCGCATCCCAATGTTGGCCCGCATGGAAGCCGCCTGGGATTCCGCCCGCATGGATGCACTGCTGCTGTTGCATCCGCTCGACAGGACAATCGGCCGCGAAGAGCGCGACCGCGGCGATTATTTCCTCGAACCCGACGGGCGGGCGCGCCATCGCGGTACGGCCGACGCTGCCCCGTATTTCTTTGCCAGCGTGTCGATCTGTGACAGTCGCCTGTTCCGCGAATCGCCCGACGGGCCGTTCTCGCTGCTGAAGCTTTGGAACCGGGCCGAAGCGGCGGGTCGTCTTCATGGGCTCGTCCATGATGGCCAGTGGTTCCACATCGGCACGCCCCAGGCTCTGCGTCACGCCGAACGGGCCCTGAAATGAAGGGCCTGTTCACCATCGGCATGGACCGCCGCTTCGCCGACGAGCTGGCGCGCGGGCTGCTCGTCGAGCACCGTGCCGATCCGCTGGCGCTCGCCGACATGCTGATCCTGGTGCCGACACGCCGATCGGTCCGCTCGCTGCGCGAGGCCTTCCTGCGCGCTTCCGACGGCAGACCGACACTGCTGCCGCGGCTCGTCCCCCTGGGCGATCTCGACGATAACGATTGGACCGAAGTGCTGGGTGATGGCGCCGCCCTCGAACTCCCGCCTGCGATCGGCGGCGCTGAGCGCGAGGCGCTGCTGGCGCAGCTGGTCGCGGCCTTCAAGGACGATCGCGGCCAGCCGATCGCGCAAACTGCGGCGCAGGCGCTGGGCCTGGCCCGGGAGCTCGCCCGTCTGCTCGACGAACTCGCCATCGACGGCGTGCCCTTCCACAAGCTCGAAGGCCTGGTCGAGGGCAATTTCGCCAGCCACTGGCAGCACACCCTGAAATTCCTCGCCATCGTCGGCAAGGTGTGGCCGGCCATCCTGGCCGAGCGTGGCCTGATCGATGCGCTCGACCGGCGCACGCGCTCGATCCGCGCGCAAGCGGCTCGCTGGCGTGAACGGCCGCCGGCCGTGCCGGTGATCGCCGCCGGCTCGACTGGCTCGCAGCCCGCCACGCGCGAGCTTCTGTCGGTGATCGCAGGCCTGCCGCAAGGCGCGGTGGTGCTGCCAGGCCTCGATCGCGACATGGATGACGAGAGCTGGGACAAGCTCGAGCCCACGCACCCGCAATTCGGTCTGCGGGAGTTGCTGAATGGTCTCAACCAGGATCGGCGCAACGTGGCCGACTGGCCAGGCGCGACCGGCGATCCGGCGCGCCGGTTCCTGATCACCGAGCTGATGCGTCCCGCCGAGACCAGCGAGGCGTGGGCCGAGCCCAGCGCCGCCGCCCTCGATCACGTCACTCGTGCCGACTGCGCGACCCCGCACCAGGAGGCAGTGGTGATCGCGCTGGCGCTGCGCGAGACACTGGAGCATGACGGCCGCACCGCCGCCCTGGTCACGCCCGATCGCGACCTCGCCCGCCGCGTCGCGGCGGAGCTGCGCCGCTGGAGCATCGAGGTCGACAATTCGGCAGGCCAGCCTCTCCTCGACACGCCGCCAGCCTCTCTGCTGCGCGCGCTGCTGGCGGCGGTTGATGGCGGCTTCGCGCCGGTCGACCTCCTGGCCCTGCTCAAGCACCCGTTCTGCTCGCTCGGCCTCTCGCGTCCGGCCTTGCTCGACGCCGCGCGCCGCCTCGATCGCAAATGCCTGCGCGGACTGAAGCCCGCCGCCGGCCTCGCCGCGCTACGCGCGCATGTCGACCAGACGAGATTTGGCGATGAAGCGGATCGCCAGCGCGTCGTCGATCTGATCGAGCGGCTCGAAGCGGCGACGTCAGGTCTGGCCGTGCAGATGGCGACCGACACGGCACCTCAGGTGTTGCTCGACGCCACCGTTGCCGCCGCAGAACGTGTCACGCCACCGGACAGGCTGTGGTCGGGCGAGGCCGGCGAAGCGCTGGCCGATGCATTGGCCGGCCTGCGCACGGCCTGGCGGGACCACCCCACCATCGCCGGGAGCGACTGGCCGGCGGCTTTTGACGCGATGCTGGCAACCGCGATGGTGCGGCCCCGCTTCGGCCGGCATCCACGGCTTTCGATCTGGGGGCCGCTGGAAGCGCGTTTGCAGCGCGCCGATCTCCTGATCCTGGGTGGGCTGAACGAGGGCACCTGGCCGCCCTCGGTCGAAACCGGCCCGTGGATCAACCGGCCAATGCGCTCGGCCCTCGGATTGCCGCAGCCGGAACGGCGCGTCGGCCTGTCGGCGCACGACTTCGCCGCGGCACTCGCCGCCGAGCGCGTGCTGTTGACCCGTGCTGAGCGCGAGGGCGGCGCACCCACCGTGCCGTCGCGCTGGCTGGCGCGGCTCGACGCGCTGTTCGACTACGATCGCGAGAGCGACCGGCCGCCACCGGAATACATCCAGCGCGGCCGCCGGTCGTGGCTCCCCTGGGCCGAGACGATCGACCGGCCGGATGACTACAAACCGTGGGCGCGCCCCGAGCCCAGGCCGCCGATCGAAGCGCGGCCGACCCGGCTCTCAGTGTCGAGCGTCGAGCAGTGGCGGCGTGATCCCTATGGTCTTTATGCGCGGCGCATCCTGGGACTGGAGGCGCTCGATCCGCTGGAAGCCGAACTCGGCGCCGCCGACCGCGGTTCCGCCCTGCACGATGCGCTCGATGAGTTCCTGAAGGCGCACCCCTCAGGTGTGTTGCCAACCGATGCGCTGGCTCAGTTCGAAGCCCTGGGCGAACATCATCTCAGCGAGCTGTTGGCGGCGCCCGCCGAGCGTGCCTTCTGGTGGCCGCGCTTCCGGCGGCTGGCGCGCTGGTTCATCGCCACCGAGAACGCCCGCCGTGCCGCAGGCACGCGGCTCCTGGCCAGCGAAGTCAACGGCGCCATCACACTCGGGTCGCTGCGCATCGAGGCGCGGGCCGATCGCATCGACGAGATCGAGCCGGGCGGCTGGGAGATCATCGACTACAAGACGGGCCGCGTGCCCTCGCCGAAGGAACGCAAGGCCCTGTTCGCGCCCCAGCTCCTGCTCGAGGCAGCGATGGCCGAGAAAGGCGGCTTCGAGAAGATCAACGGACAGGCGCGCGCCGTACACCTCTCCTACTGGCAGGCCAATGGCCTGGGCGAGGGCGGCAAGGTCGAGGAGATCAAGGAGAGCGACACACTGGTCGAGGCGATGGTGGCGCTGGTCCATCGCATGGCGGCGCACTTCGCCAAGGCCTCGACACCCTACGAAGCGCTGCCCTGGCCGGAGTTCGGTCCGCATTTCAACGACTACGCGCACCTCGAACGCATCGCCGAATGGTCAACGGCCGGTGGGGGCGAGGAGTGAGCGATACCGTCGATCTCCTGCAGATCGCGAGCCGCGCGCAGCGCCGGGCGACGGCGCCTGCCCACTCCTCGTGGGTCGAGGCCAATGCCGGCACCGGCAAGACCAAGGTGCTAACCGATCGCGTGACGCGCCTGCTGCTGGCCGGCACCCGGCCCGAGCGGGTCCTCTGCCTCACCTTCACCAAGGCCGCGGCCGCCGAGATGCGCAACCGGTTGGCGGGTCAGCTCGGCCGCTGGGCGATGGCCGACGAGGCCAAACTCGACGAGGAGATCGAGGCACTGATCGACCGGCCGCCCGAACAGGAGGAGCGCATCATCGCCCGCCGCCTGTTTGCCCGCGTTCTCGACGCGCCGGGCGGCATCAATATCCTCACCATCCATGCCTTTTGCCAGTCGCTGCTGAAGCGCTTTCCGCTCGAGGCCGGTGTCGCGCCGGGCTTCGAGGTGCTGGATGAGGCCGAGGCTGCGGCCATCCTGCGCGACGCCCAGGACGAGCAGCTGGCGGCTCTGGCGCGCGACGAGGCGCCGGCCGATCTGCGCGATGCACTGGCCGCGGTCGCCGGCCGCGTCTCGGCCACGGAATATGCCGAGCTCATGACCCGTCTGCTGGGCGAGCGCGCCTGGCTGCTGGCGCGCATAGGCGATGAAGTCGGTCTCAGGCGCGTACGGCGCCGCCTTGCCCGCAAGCTCGAATGCGACACGCCGCTGGAGAGTTCGCCGGACGAGACCGCACTGCGTGCCGCGGCCCGAGCGCTGATCAAGGCCGGCAAGTCCGATGGCGTGCGCGGCCTGGCGATCGCGGCGTGGCTAGACGCAGATGACCGGTCGGCCGTGATAGATGGCTATCGCAAGGCGTTCTTCACCAAGGAGGGCGGTGTGCTCGCGCGGCTCGCCACCAAGGCGGCTGTTGCGGCTATGCGCGACATCGAGAGCGTGCTGCTGGCCGAGGCCGAGCGCCTGGGCCGCGCCCTCGATCACGCTAGCGCCTGCGCCCTGGTTGATCTCACGATGGCGCTGCTGCGGCTTGGCCTCGATATCACCCGGCGCTACGACACGGCCAAGCGTCGGCGCGCGGCGCTCGACTATGACGACCTGATCGTCGCCACCCGCCACCTGCTGGAGAGCGCGGAGAGCGCCGCCTGGGTGCTCTACAAGCTCGATGGCGGCATCGACCACGTACTGGTCGACGAGGCGCAGGACACCAATCCTGACCAGTGGGAGGTGATCCGCCGCCTCACCGAGGAGTTCTTTGTCGGCCAAGGCGCCGTCGATCGCAATCGCACGGTATTCGCCGTGGGCGACACCAAGCAATCGATCTTCGGCTTCCAGCGCGCCGATCCGCGCAAGCTCGCCGAGATGCGCCTGTGGTTCGAGGAACAGAGCCAGCGCGTCAACAAACCTTTCGTGCCAGTCGAGCTCACCGTCTCCTTCCGCTCGACACCCGCCGTGCTCGATGCCGTCGACTGGGTGTTCAGCGACGAAGACACCGCGCGCGGCGTCGCCGAGGCCGGCTTCGACGTCAGGCATGACGCCAGCCGCACGGAAGCACCGGGCCGGGTCGAGCTCTGGCCACTGGTGGCCGCCGAGAAGGCCGAGATCGATACCACAGACATCGAGGCGTCGGGCAATGCGGCGAGGGTGCCGCATGAACGCCTGGCACGGCTGATCGCGGTGCACGCCAAGAGCCTGATCGGCCGGGAACGCCGCGCGCGCGGCGGCGAGGTACTGCACGCCGGTCACCTGATGGTGCTGGTGCGGCGGCGCAACGCCTTCGTGAATGCGCTGGTGCGCGAGCTCAAGCGTGCCTCGATCGAAGTGGCGGGCGTCGACCGACTCAATCTCGGCGAGGAGCTCGCGATCCAGGATCTGCTGGCGATGGCGCGGTTCGTCCTGTTACCCCAAGACGACCTCAACCTTGCCTGCCTCTTGAAGTCACCCCTGATCGGGCTGGACGAGGACAAGCTCTTCGCGCTGGCCTGGAAGCGCACCGGCCATCTGTGGCGGGCGCTGCGGGAGAAGGCGCGTGATCCAGCTTTCGCTGAGGCGCATCGCCGGCTCTCGGCCTGGCTCGGTCGTGCCGACTTCACGACACCCTTCGATTTCTTTGCCCAGGCACTCGGCCCTGAGGGCGGGCGTGAACGGCTACTCGAGCGGCTGGGGCACGAGGCGTCGGACCCGATCGACGAACTTCTGGCGCGCGCGCTGCAGTACCAGCGCTCGGAAGCTGCCTCGCTGCAGGGCTTCCTGCGTTGGTTCGAGTCGGGCGGCGGCGAGATCAAGCGCGACCTCGACGCCAACCGCCGCCCCGAAGTGCGCATCCTTACGGTGCACGCCTCCAAGGGCCTGCAGGCGCCGATCGTCTACCTGCCCGACACCACGCGCGTGCCGCGCGACACCGAACGGCTGCTCGCCGATGCCGACGGCGAAGCGCGGCTGTGGCTGCCGCGCGCTGCCGACGCCAGCAATGCCGCCCGAGCCTGGCGCGATGAAGTGCGCGAACGCACGCTGGAGGAACAGAACCGGCTGCTTTACGTCGCCATGACCCGCGCCGAGGACCGCCTTTACGTCGGCGGCTGGGTGGGTGCCCGCAAACAAGACAAAGGTTGCTGGTACGACCGCATTGCCGCCGGCCTGCAGGCGAGTCTCGAGGGTGAAAACCCGGTCCGGCGCCGACGCGCGACGGCCAGGACCTTCGACTTCACCCGGGAGCTCGGCGCCGAAGGCTGGACGGGCGAGGGCTTCGAGCTGGTGAACGAGGGCCCCATCGAGGCGCCGGCCCAGGCTGAGCTGGCGCTCGAGGCCACCGCCGCCGCCGGCGACTGGATCAGGCGGCCGCCTCGGCCCGAGGCCGATCCGCCGACGCCGCTTGCGCCGTCGCAACCGCTGCCCGACGAAGCCGCCGCCGAGCCCCGCGCTTTTTCGCCCTTGGCCGCCGACGACCGACGCCGCTGGCAGCGCGGCCGCCTCTTGCACGAGTTGCTGCGCCATCTGCCTGCCTTGCCGACAGCCAGTCGCGCCGAAGCGGCGCGTCGCTTCCTCGCACAGCCGGCACATGGTCTTTCCGAGGAGGAGATCGAGGGCTGGGCCGCCGAAGCGCTCGCCGTCACGGAAGCGTCCGGTCACGCAGCACTGTTCGCCGAAGGATCGCGCGCCGAGGTGCCACTGATCGGGACGGTAAGGGCCCGGCGCGGCACCTTTACGGTGAGCGGCCAGGTCGATCGCTTGGCCGTCACGGCAAGAGAAGTGCTGATCGTCGACTACAAGACCAACCGACCGCCGCCCGACGCGACGACGGGCGTGGCGCTCGCCTATCGCCGACAGCTCGCGCTCTATCGCGCGCTGCTCGCCGAGATCTATCCGGCGCACACGGTGCGCGCTTTTCTGCTGTGGACAGCGACTCCTCGGTTGATGGAAATCGACGCAAAAACGCTCGATGAATCAATGCCTTACGCCGCCGCATCTTGACTCGCGCGATTCCCCTCCCTAGCTTCTCGGCAAGGGCGGCGCCGGTCCATCGACCGGCTCTAATTGTTTTCGGGAGAACCCACACATGACCGTCAAAGCAACCGACGCCTCCTTCGAGCAGGAAGTCCTGAAGTCCGACACGCCGGTGCTGGTCGACTTCTGGGCCGAGTGGTGCGGCCCCTGCCGCATGATCGGTCCCTCGCTCGAGGACATCGCCAAGGAGATGGATGGCAAGCTCAAGGTGGTGAAGGTCAACATCGACGAGAACCCGATGGCGCCGACGCGCTACGGCGTCCGCTCGATCCCCACGCTGCTGCTGTTCAAGAACGGCCAGGTCGCCGCCACCAAGATCGGCGCCGAGCCCAAGCAGAAGCTGGTGAGCTGGATCAACACCGCTATCGCTTAGGCACGCTCAGCCGTTGCGGGCGAGCACTGCCCCCGCAAGGTAGAGCGAACCGCAAATAAGGATGCGCATCGGCGCGGGCTGGGTGGCCAACAGGTCTTCCAGCGCCGCGCCGATGTCGTTTGCGGGCGCGCAATCGAGCGCGACCTCGGCCGCCTTGGCGCAGGCCTCCGGCGGCGTATAGGCGCTGTGGCCTTCGGGAAAGGGCACCGCGCGCGCGGCCTTGGCGTGGCGGGCGAGCGGCCGCAGGAAGCCCGAGGCGTCCTTGGTCGTCAGCATGCCGAAGACCAGATAGAGCGGCAGCGGCGCCGGCTCCTTGGCCCAGTCGCTCGCCATGTGCGCCAGCGCCAACCCGCAATCCTCGTTGTGGCCGCCATCGAGCCACAGCTCGCAGCCGGGCGGCAGCGACTCAGGCAATGGTCCGCGCGTCAACTTCTGCAGCCGGGCCGGCCATTCGACGGACAACAGGCCCTTACGGACCGCGCCGTCGTTTATGTGGAGCTGCGCCGTCCTCAAGCGCTCGACGCAGGCGACCGCCGTGGCCGCATTGTCGAGCTGGTGGGCCCCAACCAGAGCAGGCGCCGGCAAGTCGAGGCTGAGCTGGTCGCTCTCATAGCGAAAGCCGCTCGCCGTCGGCATCATTTGCCATTCGCGGCCCATGCGGAAAAGCGGCGCCGTGAGCCTGGCCGCCTCGGCGGCAATGACCTTCGCACTCACTTCCCGCTGGCGGCCGATCACCGCCGGCACGGCGTGCTTCAGGATGCCGGCCTTCTCGGCGGCGATGCTTTCCAGCCTGTCGCCTAGAAAGCCCGTGTGGTCGTAGCCGATCGGGGTGATGGCCGAGAGCGTGGGATCGACCACATTGGTGGTGTCCCGCCGACCGCCCATCCCAACCTCGAGGATCGCCAGATCGGCCGGATGGCGGGCAAAGGCCAGGAAGGCGGCCACCGTGGTGACTTCGAAGAAGGTGATCGGCTTGCCGGCATTCACTTCCTCGCACTCGGTCAGGATGGCGTCGAGTTCGTCGTCCTCGATCAGCCGGCCGGCCACGCGGATGCGCTCATTGAAGCGCACAAGATGCGGCGAGGTGTAGACATGCGCGCGATAGCCCGCCGCCTCCGACATGGCCCGCAGATAGGCGACCAGCGAGCCCTTGCCGTTGGTGCCGGCAACATGGACGACCGGCGGCAGCTTCTTGTGCGGCGAACCCATCTCGGCCAGCAACCGCTCGATGCGATCCAGCCCCAGATCGATGGCGCGTGGATAGAGCCGCGTCAGACGCTCCAGGATCGGATCGGTCACGGGTGAACCCTTAGCGGCCGGCAACAGCGAGACTGCGGCCCTCGACGACCAGAGGGTCCATGAGCAGCGTGACCAGGCGGATCAAGGTTTCGCGCAGCTTGTGGCGGTGCACGACAGCATCGATCATGCCGTGCTCCAGAAGATATTCAGAGCGCTGGAAGCCGGCGGGCAGCTCCTGGCGGATGGTGTCCTGGATCACGCGCGGCCCGGCAAAGCCGATGATGGCGTCGGGCTCGGCGAGATGCACATCGCCCAGCATGGCGAACGAGGCAGAGACGCCGCCGGTCGTAGGATCGGTGAGCACGACGATGTAGGGCAGGCCTGCCTCTTTCACGCGCCGCACCGCGATGGTCGTGCGGGTGAGCTGCATCAGCGACAGGATTCCTTCCTGCATGCGCGCGCCACCCGAGGCGGAGAAGACGATGAGCGGTGCCTTTCGGGCGATCGCGAGGTCGGCGGCCATCACCAGCCCCTCGCCCACCGCCGTGCCCATCGAGCCGCCCATGAAGCCGAAGTCGAGAGCAGCGATCACCGTCATGCGGTTGCCCATCAGGCCGCTCGCCACGACCAGCGCTTCCCCGGTGCCATCGTTCTTGGCCTGCGCTTCCTTGAGGCGTGCGTCATAGCGCTTGGTATCGCGGAACTTCAGCGGATCGGCCGTCACCTTGGGCAGCGGGTGCAGCTCGTACTTGCCCTCATCGAACAGGCGCGGCAGCCGCTTCAGCGGGCGCTGGCGCATATGGTGACCACAATGGGTGCAGACCTCCTGGTTGGCCTCCCAGTCGCGCGTGAACAGCATCTGCTCGCACTTGGGGCATTTCAGCCAGAGATTCTCCGGCGCCTCCTTGCGGGCCACCAGCGCGCGCAGTTTCGGTCGGACGAAATTGGTCAGCCAGTTCACGGCGGCTCTATCGCACGAATGGACAAAGCCGCCAAGTCAGCGCCAGAAACCCGCGAACGGCTGCACGATTTCCGTGGGCTTCTTGACCTCGCAGAACATCTTCTTGGCCTTGTAGGCGGCGCAAAGTTTTTCGGCTGCGGCGGGCTCGAGGTCGGCGATGATGGCGGCCTGGCGGACGGCCTTGTTTACATTGAGCGGCAGGATCCATTCCTTGCCCAACCGCGCGGCGCCGAGCCTCACAAGCTCGGCCTGCCCCTGGTCGTAGGCAGTGCGCGCCGTGCGCCAATCGCCGAAGGTGCCGAGCCATGCCGCATCACCCGGCATGTCGTAGCGGATCTGCCCGCACTCGCCATAGGGGAAGACGTTGGGCAATGCGCTGCTCTGATTGGTCAACTGCCAGACTTTCGGGCGACTGCCGCCGGTCTTGAGCGCGAAGGCCTCATCCATCAGGCGTACCATGAACTCATCGCGCAAATCGGCACGGCGAAAGCCCAAAGCCACGGCGATCAGGCGCCTGCCGTCACGCACGGCGCTGCCGACGAGGTTGAAGCCCGATGCACAGATGAAGCCGGTCTTCAGGCCGTCGGCATAGGGCGCATAGTGCTCGACGAACTTCACGCCATGGGTGAAGTGCTGCTTGCCGTAGCTGAGCTGGTCGGTCTGGAAGTACGGGTAGTATTGGGGAAAGTCCTTGATCAGTGCCATCGTCAGGATGGCGAGGTCACGTGCGGTCGAGACTTGGCCCGGGTCGGGCAGGCCGTTGGCATTGTGGAACTCGGTGGAGGTCATGCCGAGCCGCCGCGCGGTGTCGGTCATGCGCTTGGCAAAGGCAGGGCCCGAGCCCGACAGGCGCTCGCCAAAGGCTGCCGCCACGTCGTTGGCCGACCGCACGACCAGCGCCTTCAGGCCCAATTCGACCGTAAAGGAGCCGCCGATCGGCACGCCGAGATTGACCCCTTCGATGTCGTGGGCGGTCTTGGACATCGGCACCGGCGTATCGAGCTGGAGGCGGCCGGCCTTCAGCTCCTCGAACACAAGGTAAGTCGTCATGATCTTGGTCAGTGACGCGGGGTACCAAAGCGCGCCGGGGTCGCGCTGCAGCAAGGTTTCGCCGGTCGTGGCATCGATCACGATATAGGGGCCGGCCATGACCGGGCCCGTGGGCGAGGACACCGGGGCGATCTGGGCGGCGGCCGGGAGCGCTGCCAGGGCCAAAAGGCCAAACACGCAAAGCAAAAGACGTTTCATTGCCGCCGTTGCATCAGAGACATCGATCATACGCTCTTCCAAGCGCGGGCGGGAGCCTTTACATCGGGTTCCATGATCAAGGTCATGATCGCGCCCGTCACGCCCTTCCAGCAGAACTGCTCCATCGTCTGGTGCGATGAAACCATGGAAGGCACCGCCGTCGATCCTGGCGGCGACTTCGACATGCTGAAGCAGGCGATCGACGAGCAGGGGATCAAGGTGACCAAGGTCATGCTGACCCATGGCCATGTCGACCACGCCTCGGCCGCCGGTACCATGGCCGACCACTACGGGGTCAAGATCGAAGGGCCGCACCGGGACGATCTCTTCCTGATCGAGGGCCTGCCCGCCTCCGGCGCCAAGTACAATTTCCCGGCCTACAAGCCGTTCGTTCCCGACCGTTGGCTGGAGAACGGCGACACGGTAAGCCTCGGCAACCTCACCTTCGACGTCGTGCATTGCCCCGGCCACACGCCGGGCCACGTCGTGTTCGTTCACAAGCCGGCGAAGATTGCCTTCGTGGGTGACGTGCTGTTCAGAGGCTCGGTCGGGCGCACGGATTTCCCGCGCGGCAATCACGATCAGTTACTGAATTCGATCCGTAAGGGCCTGTGGCCGTTCGGCGACGATATACAGTTCGTGCCCGGCCATGGCCAGACGTCGACCTTCGGCTGGGAGCGCAAGACCAACCCCTTCGTCGCCGACCTCTTGTTCGACGACGAGGAGACGCCGGCCTAAAGCGAGGCGCCCAGAAAGGCGCGGACGACGCTCTGATCGACTGCCGGCGGCGGCATGCCGATGGTGTCGCGGTTGAGCACATAGTCGAGCCCGTGGCGCAGCATCGACTTGGTGAAGCGGCGCGGCTTCTTTTCCAGCACGGCGAGTTCCTCGGACGAACGCTCAGCGAGCGGACGGGCGAAGGCCGCAAGCTCGACCTCGGCCGCAAGATGCAGGCCACACGCCATCGCGCCCAGCGCATAGGAGAGGCATTCCTCCTCCCAGCGATCGGGTTCGCGGTTTTCCTTGTCGAGAAGATCGAGTGCAACGGTAAAAGTTTGGTGAAGCCTGTCTTGCTGTTCGGTGGTGGACCGCTGCATCCGCTTCTCCATGACACTGTGACGAGACGCGGATATGGGAGGAGACTTCGGCCATACAATGGCGGGCCGACCGACTTCACCTAAAGATCACAATCCGACCTGCCGAGCCCGTTATCCTTTGCGGACGCTGCGCACTCCGTCTGCAAGCGACTTCACGTAGGCGAACACGCCCGGCACGAGATCGGCCTTGGCTTTGCCCTTTTCGTCGAGCCCCGCCTTCACGCAATCGACGATGCCGGTGCCGACCACCGCCGCATCGGCGTGGCGCGCCACGGCCGCCGCCTGCTCGGGTGTCCTGATGCCGAAACCGACGCCGACCGGTAACTTGGTATGGCGCTTGATACGCTCGACATGACCGCGCACGGCTTCCTCGGTCGCCGACTTGGTACCGGTGATGCCAAGCACGGAGACGAAATAGACGAACCCAGAGGAGTACTTCAGCACCGCCGGCAAACGCTTGTCGTCGGTGGTGGGCGCGGTCAGCAGCACCGTGTCGAGGCCGTTGGCCACGGCGTGCGGCTTCAGCTCGTCGGCTTCCTCGGGCGGCAGGTCGACCAGGATGAAGCCGTCGATGCCGGCGGCGGCGGCGGCCTTGCAGAAGCGCTCGGCGCCGCGCTGATAGACCAAGTTGTAGTAGCCCATCAGCAGGATCGGCGTGTCGTTGTCGCCGGTGTCCTTGCGGAAGCGCCGTACCATGTCGAAGGTGTCATCGACGGCGGTGCCGGCCTTGAGTGCGCGTTGGCCCGCGAGCTGGATCGACGGGCCGTCGGCCATCGGATCGGTGAACGGCATGCCGAGTTCGATAACGTCGGCGCCGGCCGAGGGCATGCCCTTCAGGATCTCGTAGCTCGTCGCCAGGTCGGGGTCGCCGGCCATGAAATAGGCGACCAGCCCTGCCCGCTTGTCGGCCTTGAGCTTGGCGAAGCGCCTCTCGATGCGTCCCATCAGAGCTTGATCCCCATGCGCGCCGCCACCTGCGGCACGTCCTTGTCGCCGCGACCGGAGAGGTTCGCGACCAGGAGGTTGTCCTTGGGAAGTTTCGGCGCGAGCTTCGTCACATAGGCGAGTGCATGCGCGGACTCGAGCGCCGGAATGATGCCTTCGAGCTTGCACAGCAGATGGAAGGCCTCGAGCGCCTCTTCGTCGGTCGCCGAGACGTACTCGGCACGGCCCGATTCCTTGAGCCAGGAATGCTCCGGTCCGATACCCGGGTAGTCTAGGCCGGCCGAGATCGAATGCGCCTCGATGATCTGGCCTTCCTTGTCCTGCAACAGATAGGTGCGATTGCCGTGCAGCACGCCCGGCCGTCCGCCGGTCAGCGATGCCGCATGCTGACCCGTCTCGATGCCATGACCGGCCGCTTCGACACCGATGATGCGCACGCCCTTGTCGTCGAGAAAGGGATGGAACAGGCCCATCGCGTTCGAGCCGCCGCCGATGCAGGCGACCAGCGTGTCGGGGATGCGGCCCTCGGCTTCCATCATCTGCGCCCGCGTCTCCTCGCCGATCACGCACTGGAAGTCGCGCACCATCGCCGGGTACGGATGCGGGCCGGCTACTGTGCCGATGCAGTAGAAGGTCGTGTCGCAGGTCGCGACCCAGTCGCGCATCGCCTCGTTCATGGCGTCCTTGAGCGTCGAGGCACCCGACGTCACCGGCCGCACCTCCGCGCCCAGCATCTTCATGCGGAAGACGTTCGGCGCCTGGCGCTCGACGTCGACCGAGCCCATGAACACCACGCAGGGAATGTCGAACAGCGCGCAGGCTGTCGCGGTGGCGACGCCATGCTGGCCGGCACCGGTCTCGGCGATGACGCGCGTCTTGCCCATCCGCTTGGCCAAGAGCACCTGGCCCAGCACGTTGTTGATCTTGTGGCTGCCGGTGTGGTTCAGCTCATCGCGCTTGAGATAGATCTTGGCGCCGCCGAGATGCTTGGTCAGCCGCTCGGCGTGATAGAGCGGGCTCGGCCGGCCGGCATAGTGCTTGAGCAGGCCCTTCAGCTCGCCCTGGAATTGCGGATCGACCTTGGCGGTGTTGTAGGCCTGCTCCAGTTCGAGGATCAGCGGCATCAGCGTTTCGGCGACATAGCGGCCGCCAAAAAGGCCAAAATGACCGCGCTCATCGGGGCCGGTGCGATAACTGTTGGGCGAATCGGGCATGGTGATCCTGTGGGCCGGGCGGACTTAGCAGCCCGCCCGAAAGCGGTCAAAGGCCGCCTACGGCGGCGCCAGTTCGAGCATCATGGCGCCCTGCGGCGAGCTTTTACGATAGTTGGCGAGCGCTTGGCGCAGGCGGGCGGCCGCTTCCGGGCTGGTCGAATAGAACGCGACCTTGTCGTCGCCGACCGTAACCCATGGCAGCGGCAAATGAAGCGTCGCCACTCGGATCCAGTTGGCAGGCCGGCGCGGATAGAGGTTGTCGTAGACCATGGCCTGCTCGACGTGATGGCGCCCCATCAGATCGGCGACCCAGGCGTCAGTGGCTGGATTGGCGCGCGCCTGCAGGGCTTCGTAAGAGGCAAGCCCGCCAAGATCGAGAATGTAGCGTCGCGCGTAGTACGACACGAAGCCGAGATCGTTCACCGCGACTGGCTCGTCGAGATAGTCACGCGCGATGATCGCCATCTGCTTTTGCTGGTCGGCGATGTTGCGTGAGCCGAGCGGCGTGGTGAGGGTGGCGATCATGCTGTCGAGCGAGGCATAGGCGAACCAAACGGCGAGCGCGGCGCTGAGGAACCTCGCCTTGGCGAGGCCGGCCCGCGCATACACGGTGACGAACAGGATCACGATCCAGGCCGCAAAATAGATGTGATAGCGGCCGAACCAGCCGTAGCGGCCGAACAGCAAATGGGCGGCAGTCGGCGCCAGCACCAGGAGCACGGCCTCATAGACCTTGCCCTCGCGCACGAACAACACAGCAGCGAACAGGGCGATCGCCACGAAGAAGAGTTGTTGCTCGATATTGTTCCAGACGGTGTCGAGGCCAGGCAGCTTCTGCAGCAGGGTGAGCCCGGTCTTCGCGAGCACCGACGACGGCAGGTATCCGACACCGTGGCGGCAGAGGTAAAGCGAGAAGCCAATCACGACGATCGCGATGACGGCGCCCGCTGCCAGCGCCGCCACCCGCCGGCCGGGCGAGAGAACGAGAAAGGCGAGGACCGGCAGCGAGATCGCAAGCCCCTCGTAGCGGATCAGCGGCAGCAGGACGAGGGCAAGCCAGAACGGCCACGCCAGTCGCTCGCGCATCAGCGACAGCGCGATGATGATAACCAACGTGACCTGCAGCGAATTCTCCATGCCGGTCAGCACCAGGCCGTAGAGATTGAGGGCGAAAGCGAGCGCTGCCGTCGCCATCAGCGCCCACCACGGCGAGAGCCAGGTTTCGAGCCAGCGCTGCAGCCACCAGACCGCCACTACCAGCGCGCCGAGATTAATGACCAGTGGAAGGAATTCGCTGAGCCGCGTGAAGGCGAAGGGCGCCAGCAGGAACGGCCACAGGATGCTCGACGAGGGTGCGGAGAACTCACCCGGATTGATGCCGTAGTGGCCGTGCAGGATCTGTCGCGCCAGCGCGAGATGGATGTAGGGGTCGTCGAGCGAATAGACCACGCCGCAGGTGAAGTGCACCTGCACGACCAGCAGAACCGCCGGCAGCGCCGCCAGCAGCGGCAGGAGGCGATATCGGCTCAACGCTTCTTCTTTTTCGCCGCCTTCTTGGTGGCTTTGCGGGCCGCCGCGGCGCGCCGGGCCGGCGCGTCATCAATTTCGACGATGACCTCGATCTCGACGGGAATGCCGCGCGGCAGCGAGCCCATGCCGACCGCCGAGCGGGCATGCCGGCCGCGATCGCCGAACACCTCGACGAAAAGATCCGAGCAGCCGTTGATCACCTCGGGCTGGTGGCCGAACTCGGGCACGGCATTCACCATGCCCAGCATCTTGACGATGCGCTTGACGCGGTCGAGGTCGCCCAGCTCGGCCTTCATGACGGCGATGAGGTTGAGCCCGGTCTCGCGCGCGTAGCTATAAGCCTGCTCGATGGTGAGATCGCGCCCGACCTTCCCGCTGGGCATCGGCTTGCCCGGCAGGCCCGGCCCCTTGCCGGCGAGATAGAGCAGGTTGCCGGTGCGCACGGCATTGACGTAGTTGGCGATTGGCGAGCTCGGCTTGGCGAGCTCGATGCCGAGTTGTTTTAGCCGCTGTTCGGTCTTCATCGTCCATCCCCCAAGCCCTGGCGGCAGTTACCAAACGTGACCGTTAAAATAACGGGAATCTAACGGTCTCTTTTCGTAACCACGGCAATTGGCCCACTCAAGACGCAGCATAACCTGCCGCGGTCCCGATCGCCTATTTTGGTCATTAGAAGTGCGCTCAGAGGGCCGCGGCGCGCTTGAGGAAGGCGTTGATCAGCTCGATCGACTTCACGCCGCGACTGGACTCGACACCCGAGGAAACATCGACGGCGCGCGCACCGGTGACGCGCACAGCCTCGGCCAGGTTGTCGGGCGTAAGTCCGCCGGCAAGAAGCCATGGCAGAGGCACCGCACGGCCTGAAAGGATCGTCCAGTCGAAGGCCTTGGCGTTGCCGCCAGGCAGGATGCCTTCGGCGGGCTCGAACATCAGGCGGTCGGCGACGGCGGCATAGGCGGCAACGCCGCGCTCGACATCGGCTGCTTCGGCGACCTTGATGACCTTCATTACCGGTTTGCCCGTCCGACGCTTGATGTCGGCGACGCGCTCCGGCGATTCGTCGCCGTGAAGTTGCAGGAGATCGAGTGCCCCCGCTGCCAGCCGCTCGTCGAGCAGCGCGTCGTCGGCATCGACGAACACGCCGACACGGCCCACGGTCTTCGGCACGCGCGCGGCGAGGGCGCGCAGGACCTCCGTCGTGACGTGACGCGGCGAGCGCGGATAGGTCATGAACCCTACCCAGCGCGCGCCCCCCGCGACGGCCGCATCGACCGTCTCGGGCGTCGACAGACCGCAGATCTTGGCTTCGACGGTCATAGGTCGTTGACGCCGGCTTCTCGCGCGATCGCTTCGGCCGCGGCGCGGGGATCGGCTGCCTGATAGATCGGCCGGCTGACCACGAGGTTGGTGGCGCCAAGATCGACCGCCTGGCGCGGTGTCATCACGCGCTTCTGGTCGTTGGCCGCGCTGCCGGCCGGCCGGATCCCCGGCACCATCAACACGAAATCCGGTCCGCATTGCTTGCGCAGCGCCGCAATCTCGAGCGGCGAGCAGATGACACCATCGAGCCCGCTCTCGCGCGCAAGTCCGGCGAGTCGCAGCACCTGGTCCGACGGGTCGGCGTTGACGCCCGTCGCTTCGAGGTCCGAGCGATCGAGCGAGGTGAGCACGGTGACGCCGAGCAGCTTGGGCCGCGGCACGCCGTGCTTGGCGGCCTGCGTTCCCGCCTCCTCGACGGCCGCCTTCAGCATCTCGCGGCCGCCGCTTGAGTGGATGGTGATGAAGGTCGGCGCCAGCTCGGCGACGGCGCGGATGCCGCCGGCCGCCGTGTTGGGGATGTCGTGCAGCTTGAGGTCGAGGAAGAACCCCACACCTGTGGCGCGCACCGGCGCGGGGAAGGCGTAGCGCACCCCGGGCGCGCCATGGGCGAGGAAGAATTCCAGGCCCAGCTTGATACCGCCAACCGCTGGCCTGGGGCCACCGGCGATGGTCTGAATGAGCTTGGTGGCCCAGGCGAGATCGGTGGTGTCGATGCCGCAATAGATGGGATTGGCGCGCGTCCTCATGGCGGGCGCAACCTAGGAGCGCCCGCGGGAGCCGGCAAGCGATCTCTAGTGGATCGCAGCGTACATGATCTTTTCCTCGGTCGCGTCTCGCGCCGAGAATTCCTCGACCACCTTGCCCTGGCGGCAGACCAGGATGCGGTCCGAACGCGCCATGATCTCGGGCAAGTAGGAGGAGATCATGACGACCGCCTTGCCCTGGTCGGCCAACCGGTCGATCAGCTCGTGGATCTCGGCGATGGCGCCCACGTCGACGCCGCGCGTCGGCTCGTCGAACACGATGATGTCGGGTTCCTGGACCAGCGACTTGGCGATCACGACCTTCTGCTGGTTGCCGCCCGACAGCTCCATCACGTTCGTTTCCTGGCCGATCGCCCGGACCTTGAGCGCGTCGATCCACTTCTTGCCGACCGTCTCAGTCTCCTTCGACAGCACGAACGGCCGTCGCCGGCCGAGCTTGGCGAGCAGGCCGACGTAGATGTTGCGGGCGATCGACATGGTCTCGAAGAAGCCTTCGACCTTGCGGTCCTCGGTGACGTAGGCGATGCCGTCGCGGATGGCCGGCGCCGGCGTCAAGTACCGCACCGGCTTGCCGCGCAGGAAAACCTCGCCGCCATGGAAGAAGTCGCGCTTCATGACGCCGGCCGCGACCTTGAACGTCTCGGTGCGGCCCGAGCCAACCAGACCGAAGATCCCGGTGACCTGGCCGGCAAAGATCGACAGCGAATTATTTTTCACCATTGGCAGCATGCGCAGGTTCTCGATGGTCAGCACGCGCTCGCCCGGCGGCCGCACCCTGGCCTTGCGTTCGGCATAGAGCGTCTTCGACAGATCGCGCCCGACCATCGCCTGGACGATGCGCGCGCGGTCGAACGTAGCGGTGTCGTCGGTGACGACGTGGCGGCCGTCGCGAAGCACCGTGATGCGGTCGGAGATCAGCAGCGCTTCCTCGAGCGCGTGCGAGATGAAGATCACCGAGACGCCGCGGCGCTTGAGCTCACGCACCAGATCGAAGAAGTACTTCTTCTCCTCCGGCGTCAGGCTGGCAGTCGGCTCGTCGAAGATGATGACCCGGGCGTTGTGCAGGACGGCGCGCGCGATCTCGACCATCTGCTTCTTGGCGGCGCCGAGCGTCGAGACCGTGGCGGTCGGCACCACGTCGAAATTGAGCGACTGCAGGAACTGCTGGGCGGCGATGTAGATGCCGCGCAGGCGATTGTAGAACTTCTCCTGCCCGAGGAAGAGGTTCTGCGCCACCGTCATCGACGGCACGAGGCTGTTCTCCTGGAACACCATGGCGATGCCGAGATTGCGCGCCTCGAGCGGCGTCCGCGGTGCCACGTCCTTGCCGGAGATCGCCATCGTGCCCGAGGTGAGCGTGACCACGCCCGCCATGACCTTGGTCAGGGTTGACTTGCCGGCACCGTTCTCGCCGACCAGCGCATGGATCTCGCCCTCGCGCAGGTCGAAGTCGACCTTGTCGATCGCAGGCTGGCCACCATAGAGCTTGGTCGCCTGGCGCAGCTCCAGGATGGGTCGAGCGACGGCTTCCGTCACGGCGCCAACTCCTTCTCGATGTCGGCCAGGGCCAGCCGCAACAGGCGGCCCGGCCCCTTGGCCAGCAGGTAAAGCGCTCCGTCGAACTCGGCCGCCGCCACGACGCCGTGATTGATGCCGTCGACCCGGCTGTGCAGGGAGTAGACCGGCTGGCCGGTGGCCGAGAGACGGACCACCAGGCCGTAGGAACGCGGCGGCGCCCACGGCTTCAACACGCCCATGGTGCGGAGATGCGCGCCCTGCATCGGCTCGAGATAGCTCTTGCCCGACCGCAGCCGCGGCGCGATCCAGTGCTCCGGCTCGATCTCCCGCATCATCCGATGCCGGAAGGCATTTTCGCGCAGCACGAACTCGACGAGCTGGGTGCGCGCGGTGAACGCCGTGAGCCAGAAGCCGCCGCCGGTCGCGGGAACGATGCGCGAGGGATAGACCGGCAGGCGCGTCAGCACCGGCCGCGGCCGACCGCTCCCGACAGCGATCAGCCGATGACGCCAGCTTTCCGACACCAGGATATCGCCGTCCATCGGGCAGGCGCCGAAGGCGTATTCGAGGCCCCGCGCCTTTTCCTGCGCCTGGCCACTCTTCGGACCGATCACGACCAGCCGGCCGCTGGTGCCGCGGCTCATCAGGTCGTGCACCCAGTGATCGAAAGGTTGCTGCAGCGAGCCGTCGGTAACCGCGAGGCTTCCGTCGATTAGCCGGCTGATCGCATTGGCGGCATGGAACGGCGCGTTGGCCGGCCCCGTCGAGACAAAGCCGTCGAGCGACCCGCCCCGCACCCGCACCTCCTTGCCGTCCAGCGCAACGGCGATGCCGCCATCGGCCAGGGCGCAGAGCGCTGTAATGGGCCGGTCGAAACGTGCGACCTCGCTGATGGCGCTGGTACCGAGGCGCACGATGCGCGCGCCGTCGGCGACAATGATGCCCAGGCCGTCGGCGGCGATATCGCCGGCATCTTCGAACTCGGCGACGACCTCGGCATTCTCGAGGATCTGGTTGGGCTTTAGGGCCCCGTCGAAGATCGGAATCGTGATCGAGGCCTCGCCGCGGCCCAGGATCCAGTCGCCCAGTTGGCGCATCGTCTCGATCATGCGCGCTTGCCCCAGCGCTCGTCGTACTGGACGAAGCCCGGATCGGCGTTCGCCAGCTTATAGCGGCCGATGCGGTTGTTCATGATGCCGCCGAGATACAGATATCCCTTGTGCTCGCGCATCGAGGTGATCATGGGGTGGTTGACGCCGGCCATGTCCCAATAGGTCTCGAGGATCTCGCCCTGCTCGTTGAAGCGCAGGACGCAGCCGGTGTTGATGTTGGGGAACAGCCACTCGTCGATCGGCACGCGCTTGGCCATGCGCTTGCGAAAACCCGGCATGCGCCACGCCAGGTCGAGCGCCGGCGAGCGCATGCCGACCATGGCGAGCCAGTAGTTGCCGTCGGACGAGAGATTGATGTTGTCGGGGAAGCCCGGAAGGTTGTCGATCACCATCTCGACCTGGCCCTTCTTCGGCCCGTCGAACCAGTAGCGCTTCACGCAGCAACCCCAGGTCTCGGCGAACAGGATCGACTGGCTGTTGCGCGACACGCAGATGCCATTGGGGAAGCGCAGACCGCGCAGCACCGTGTGCGTGCTGTTGGTCTTCGGGTCGTAGCAGATGATGCGGCCGTTGCCGCGCGCCTCGAGCCCGTCGACCGGCCATTCGTGCATCTCGTAGCGCACGGTCGCCTCGGAGAAGAAGATGCGGCCGTCGTCGGTGATGTCGAGATCGTCGGCGAGCCGCAGCCGGCTGTCGTCGTTGACCGAATAGAGGCTGCGGTTGGTTTCGTCGGTCGCCTTCTCGACCTTACGGTCGGGCGTGATGCGGTAGAGGCCCATGCCGCCGATGCAGACATAGAGATTGTCGTCGCGGTCGAACGCCATGCCGAGCGGCTGGCCGCCGATATGGGCGTAGATCTCCATCTTCTCGTAGTCCGGCGGAAAGAAGCGGATGATGTCGCCGTGGCGGGATCCGGCGTAGAGATTGTCGTGCCGGTCCAGGATGACGTCCTCGGGCGCCTCGATGCGGCCGAGGCCGATCAGGCTCACATCCTTCAGCTTGTCGTTCTGCTCGAAGCGCGTACCGGAGCCGACGCGCGAGCCGACCAGCGGCGGCATATGGTGGAAGGTCGGGCTGACATAGACCTTGGCGATGATGCGGTTGCGGTTCTTGAGCCAGCGGATGTCGATCATCGCCGCGACCAGCAGGATGCCTGCCAGGACCATGCGATTGACGCCGCCCCTCACCGAAAGCGTCGTGAGCCCGTTGGTGATCAGCAGCACGATCAGCGTGCCGACCAGGGCACGGACGACCGAGCCCCGGCCACCGCCCAGGCTGATGCCGCCCAGCACGGCGGCCGTGAGCACGGTGACCTCGAGCCCGACGCCGATGTCGCCGCCTACTGTGCCGAGCCGTGCGGCGAAGAACAGCGCCCCGACCGCGGTGAGCGCGCCGCTCGCCGCGTAGCACCGCGCGATCGTGCGCCGGACCGCGATGCCGGAATTGTAGGCCGAGCGCCGCGAGCCGCCGATCGCGGTGATGTGCCAACCCGGGCGCAATCGCGTCATGAAGATGTGGCCGAAGATCGCGACGACGACATAGAGCAGCGCGACGCTCGGGATGCCGAAGACGTCGCCGGTCCCCATGAAGTCCCAGGCCGGGATGTCGGGGAAGGAGGCCGCGATGGTGTTGGAGTAGTCGACCAGTAGAAGGTCGTAGGTCGAGCGATAGATGATGAGCGTGATCAGCGTGGTGATGAAGGCGCGCAGCCTGAGATAGCCTATCAGGAAGCCGTTGACGGCGCCCAACAGGGCGCCGAAGGCGATGGTGATCACCACCACGGCCGCTACCGGCAGCTTCAGGACATCGAGGCAGAACAGCGCGCAGAAGTCGGTCAGCGCGAACATCGATCCGACCGACAGATCGATGCCACCCACCACGATGACCAGCGCCATGCCGAGCACGACGAAGCCGATCTCCGCCGCCTGGCGGGCGGTGTCGCCCAGGCTGGCGATCGACAGGAATCCGGGAATGGCCTGGGAGAAGGCCAGCGCCACGATCGCCAGGACGATCACGGGGATGGCCGTTTCCGTCCAGCGCTTGGACAGGATCTCGCCGAGCAGATGGTCCGGCCAGTAACGGTAACGCAGGCGCAGAACGGCTTCTCTCATCGCTGATCCCGAAATCATGAGGAATCGAGCGCGGCCGCCTTCAGGCGGCCGCGCGCTTCACGCCCGTTGCGTTACGAGCCCTTGACCTGCTCGAGCTTCCAGCAGGTGCCGTCCTTGCCGGCGTTGTCCTTGGTCACGGGGATCAGCGTCGTATAGACCGAGCCCTTCACGGCGCCGGGCTTGGCGTCGGACGACAGCAGCCACTTGATCAGCGCCGCCATGTCGGTGCCCTGCGTCGGCACGTCGTAGCTGAGGTCGAGGTCGAAGGCGCCGGACTTCACGAGATCACAGGCGCCCTTCTGCTCGCCGCCGCCCGAGGTCGCGACAAACACCTTGCCGGTCAGGCCCGCTTCCTTGACGGCAGCGGCCGTGCCGATGTCCATGCCGTCCCAGAAGCCGACGATGCCGCAGAGATCGGGATGCTGCTTCAACACCGTCTGGGTGATCGCCTTGGCCTTGGCGGCGTCCCAGTCGGCGGCCTGGCTCGACACCACCTTGACGTCCGGGTTCTTGGCCAGCACGTTCTCCACACCCTTCAGCGTGTAGGCGCTCGCCGCGGCGGACAGGGCGCCCTGCACCACCGCGATCTTGTTTGACTTGCCCTTGCAGGCATCGACCACCGCCTGGGTGTCGCGCTCGCCGATCTCGATCCAGTTGGCTCCGACGAAGGCGGTCGAGCGGAAGGCCGAGCCCATGTTGATCTGGATAATGTAGATCCCTTCCTTCTCGGCGCGCTGGATCAGCTTGGCGTAGGTCTGGACGTCGGGATTGTGCACGACGATGGCCGCCGGCTTCTCGCTGATCAGCGTGGTGAACGCCTGCGCGCCAGCATTGGTGTTCCAGTTGGCGTCGCGCACGACGACCTTCATGCCCCAGGGTTCGAGCTGGCGCTTGAGCACGGCGAACCAGCCTTCGGTGAGATCGAAGTTCATGGCCACGGGGATGTAGGCCACGGTCTTGCCGGCCAGCGCCTGCTTGAACGGGCCCTGGAAGGGCTCATCGAGTCCCTTCTGCGCAAACGACGGCGCTGCTGCACACAGCGCAGCGGCACAGGCAACGCCGCCAAGCGATTTGGCGATTGTGGATATCATCATAGGTCTATTCCTCCGTTTTCGTTGTCGGTATGCAATCGATACGCGCTCAAATGTCTCCCTGCTGTGCCGTTTCCTCGTTGCGCGGATTGAGGAAAGAGTCGGCGATGACGGCGGCGAGAAGGACGACGCCCTTCACGAGGTTCTGGGCGGAATAGGACATGTCCATGATCGTCATGGCGTTCAGCATCGTGCCGATCAGCAGCGTGCCGATGACGACGCTCCACACGCCGCCGCGGCCACCGGCGAGGCCAATGCCGCCCAATACGACGACGAGGATCACGTCGTAGATCAGGGTCGAGTTGTAGATGCGGGTTGGGCCGCTGTTGACCGAGGCGACCAGCACCAGCCCGGCGAGCAGGCCGATCGCCGCGGCGATCACGTATTGCGCGACCACCAGCGGCCGGGTCGGGATGCCCGAAGTCCGCGCGGCGAAGGGATTGTCGCCCAGGGCGTAGATGAAGGTGCCGAGGCGCGTGCGCCGCAGGAAGAACGCGACCACCAGGCACGTCAGCGCGAACACGATGATCGGCATCGGCACGCCGAGCACGTTGCCTTGCCCGAGGAACTGGAAGCCTTCGAGGCCCGGGCTCCACTGCACGACGTCCAGCTTGAACAGCGCCGCCTGTCCCAGGCCGGCGAGAAACAGACCCGACGCCAGGGTAGCGTAGAGCGAGGGGACCTCGGCATAGGCGATCAACCAGCCGTTGATCAGCCCGAAGGCGAGCGTCAGCAGCGCCGACAACAGCAGGGCGTACCAGAACGTGTCGCCGTCCTGGACGAGCTGCAGCACCAGGCCCGACGGCACGGCGAGGACCGCAATCAACGACAGGTCGATGCCGCGGCCGATCACGACGATCGCCATGGCGAGGCCGAGGATGCCCAGCACCGCCACGTTCTGCAGCAGGTTCAGCATGTTCGAGGTCGACAGGAAGCCCCGCAGGAAGATCGAGAACACGCCGAACAGGACGACGAAGATCGCGAAGACGATCCCCTGTTGCGTGAGTCGAAGTTGCTTCTTCACGGTGGACACCTCGCGACACCGCAGTGCGAACGGATGTTTTGGCGGTGATTCGATGCTCGCAGGAGATTCGGCAGTGAGTCAACGCGCAGCCATCGCGCGAGTGGTCCTATGAACTGCGCACCCGCCGCACCGCGTCCTGCCAGCCGGCATAGCGTTTGTCGCGCGACGGCGCGGCTTCGGCCGGCCGGAAGGCCCGATCAAGCGCCCAGGTCCCCGACAGGGCCTCCAACGACGGCCATAGCCCTGCCTGCAGGCCGGCCAGGAAGGCCGCCCCCATGGCCGTCGTCTCGATCACCTTGGGCCGCTCGACCGGCGCGCCCACCGTGTCGGCCAGGCGCTGCATCAGTGGGTCGTTCACCACCATGCCGCCGTCGACCCTGAGTTCGTCGATCCGCGCGCCGTCGCCGCGCATGGCCTCGACCAGGTCGCGGGTCTGGTAACATACGGAATCCAAGGTAGCGGCCGCGATCTCGGCCGGGCCGGTATCGCGGGTGAGGCCGAGCAACGCCCCGCGCGCCTCGGCATCCCAGTAAGGGGCACCCAGCCCGACGAACGCCGGCACCATGTAGACGCCATGGCCGTCCTTGGCGCGCTGGGCGACGGCTTCGACATCGGCCGATGTCTTGATGAGATGCAGGCCGTCGCGCAGCCACTGCACCGCCGCGCCGGCGATGAAGATGCTGCCCTCGAGCGCATAGGTGCGCTGTCCATCGAGCTGGTAGGCGATGGTGGTGAGCAACCGATTGCGCGAATGCATGGCGATGCTGCCGGTATTCAGGATAGCGAAGCAACCCGTGCCGTAGGTCGCCTTGATCATGCCGGGCTTGATGCAGGCTTGGCCTACTGTCGCTGCCTGCTGATCGCCCGCCATGCCGAGCACCGGCACCGGTGCACCCAGCACGTCGGCCGTCGCGATGCCGAGCTCGCCGGCACAATCCACGACCTTGGGCAGCATCTGCGCGGGCACGCCCAAGAGCTTGGCCATATCGGCGTCCCAGGTGCCCTTGCGGATATCGAGAAGGAGCGTGCGGCTGGCATTGGTGGCGTCGCTGGCATGCACCTTGCCGCCAGTCAGACGCCACAGCAGGAAGCTCTCGATCGTGCCCGCGGCCAGCGCGCCCTTGTCGGCGGCAGCGCGGCTGCCCGCCACGTGCTGCAGGATCCAGGCGATCTTGGTGCCGGAGAAATAGGGATCGAGCAGCAGGCCGGTCTTGTCCGACACCGTCTTCTCGTGTCCGGCCTTCTTCAGGTCATTGCAGAGCCCCGCGGTGCGGCGGTCCTGCCAGACGATGGCGTTGTGCACCGGCTTGCCCGTCGCGCGATCCCACACCACCGTCGTCTCGCGCTGGTTGGTGATGCCGATGCCGGCCAAATCCCCGGCCTCGAGCTTCGCCTTGGCGAGCGCGCCGCGGCAGACCTCGACAGTGGCGCGCCAGATCTCCTCCGGATCGTGCTCGACCCAGCCGGGCTTGGGAAAGATCTGGGGCAGCTCTTTTTGCGCCGAAGCGACGGGCCGGCCGGCGGCGTCGAACACGATGCCTCGCGTGCTGGTGGTGCCCTGGTCGATGGCGAGGATATGTTTGCCGGCCATAGCTGGCCGCGATCATAGCATTTTCCATTCGGCTGGAATCAGCCGAATGGAAAATGCCCTTGGTCGAGGCGCCTGGGACAATGCGTTTCCGATCAAATGGAACCGCAAGCGGTTCCATTTGATCGGAAGCCGCACTAGTGCGCGCGGTCGATGGCGAAGTCCACCGCCTCCAGCAACGCGGCCTTCAGCGCGGAGTCGCGGAACAGGCCCAGCGCATCGCGCGCCATGGCGCCGTAGTGGCGGGCGCGTTCGAACGTGTCTGCGACAGCATTGTGGCGCTCGATCAGCATCTGTGCGCGATCTAGATCGCCCTCGTGCTGATCGAGATCCTGGATGGTGCGCTTCCAGAATTCACGGTCCATGGCGCCGCCGCGCAGGAAGGCCAGGATCACCGGCAGGGTGATCTTGCCTTCGCGAAAGTCGTCGCCGACGGTCTTGCCGAGCTTGGCCTCGCGCCCTGAATAGTCGAGGGCATCGTCGACCAGCTGGAAGGCGATGCCGAGATTCATGCCGAAGCTCTCCAACGCCACCCGCTCGGGCCCGTTGCGGCCGGCCACCATGGCGCCAACCTCGGCCGCCGCTGCGAACAACCTGGCGGTCTTGGCCTTGATGACCTCGAGATAGGTCGCTTCCGGCGTGCTGGTGTCGCGCTGGGTGACGAGTTGCAGCACCTCGCCCTCGGCGATTGTCGAGGACGCACGCGACAGTACGCCCAGCACCTCGAGCGAGCCCACTTCGACCATCAGCTCGAAGGAGCGCGTGAACAGGAAATCGCCAACCAGCACCGAGGCCTTGTCGCCCCATACCGAGTTGGCGGTGGGCCGGCCGCGGCGCAGAGCGCTGACATCGACCACGTCGTCATGCAGCAACGTCGCCGAATGGATGAACTCGACGCAGGTGGCGAGCCTGATGTGGCGATCGTCATCGCCGGCATAGCCGCAAAGCCGGGCTGCCGCGACTGTGAGCAGCGGCCGCATGCGCTTGCCGCCAGCACCGACCAGATGGTTGGCGAGCTCAGGGATCAACGATACTGGCGAGCGCATGCGCGCCAGGATCTCGCGATCGACCCGCGCCATGTCGTCAGTGCAAAGCGACAGCAGCGGCTCCAGGCTGGGAGCCTTGCGCTTGCCTTCGAGGGAAACAACGGTTGCCATGATGAAAGGATAGTCCCCGGCGGAAGCCCGGTGTTGCGACACGATGTCGTGAGATGGTCTAGTTCCCCTAGCATGGAAACGCCCCTGACCGAAGATGCGTTGCTCGACGGTCGCGTGCGCCTGTTGCAGCCGCGGCGAGGTTATCGGGTGGCGGTCGATGCCGTGCTGCTGGCAGCGGCGATCGATGCCGGCCCGGACATGCGTGTCCTCGATCTCGGCGCCGGCGTCGGGGCCGTGGGACTGTGCATCGCTCATCGCGCCACGGGCTGCCGTATCGTTGGCGTAGAGCTGCAGCCTGAGCTGGCGGCGCTGGCCGAACGCAATGCCGCCCTGAACGGCGTCAGCGATCGCCTGCGAACGATCGTCCATGACCTCGCCCTGCCCTTGCCGCAAGCGCTGGGCAGGTTCGACCACGTCGCTACCAATCCGCCCTACCTGGCGGCGGCGGTCGCCGATCCCTCGCCCGACGCCAGCAAGGCCCTGGCGACCGTCGAATCCAGCGCCGCTCTTGCGCGCTGGCTGGAAGTGGCGACGGACGCCCTGAAACCTGCAGGCACCCTGACACTCATCCATCGCAGCGATCGATTGAACGAGGTCGCCGTGCACCTGGCGCGGCTGGGCTGGGGAGACCTCACGGTGAAACTCCTGATGCCCGCGGCGCGTGCACTGGTGCGGGCACGCCGCACTGCAACGGCGGCCCGACACGACACGCCCCCTCTTGTGCTGCATCGGGCCGATGGTGGCTATACCGACGAAGCCGAAGCCATCTTGCGGCATGGCCGGCCGCTTGCCTTCTAGTCGCCTCGCCGCGACAGTGCGGCCATGTTCAACTGGTTGAGAAATCGTCTTCGCCGCGGACCTGCCGTGCCGGTCGTCCGCCTGTCGGGAGTGATCGCCGCCGGTGGTCTGCTGGGATCACGCGGGCTGTCCATCGAATCGGTCGCGCCTCTGCTTGCCCGCGCCTTCAGCCTGCGTGGCGCCAAGGCGGTGGCGCTCGCGATCAATTCGCCTGGCGGATCGCCGGTCCAGTCGGCATTGATCGCCCAGCGTATCCGCCTGCTGGCGGCCGAGAAGAAGCTGCCGGTGATCGCCTTCGTCGAGGATGTCGCGGCGTCGGGTGGCTATTGGCTGGCTTGTGCCGCCGACGAGATCATCGCCGACCCCGCCTCGATCGTGGGCTCGATCGGCGTGATTTCCTCGGGCTTCGGCTTCCATGACCTGATCGCCCGCTTCGGCGTCGAGCGGCGCGTCCACACATCGGGCGAGCGCAAGGGCATGCTCGATCCCTTTCGCCCCGAGAATCCTGACGACGTCGAGCGGCTGAAGCGCTTGCAGGCCGAGATCCATGACAGCTTCAAGGACTGGGTGCGCCAGCGCCGCGGCACGCAGCTCAAGGGCGACGATGCGCTGCTCTTCTCCGGCGAGTTCTGGACAGCCAAGCGCGGGCTGGAGATAGGACTGGTCGACGGGCTGGGCGAGCTGCGCGCCATGCTGCAGGCACGCTATGGCGCCAAGGTCCATCTGCCGGTGATGGCGCCGCGCCGACGCTTCCTGCAGCGCTTCGGCCTCGGTGGCAGCATCGGGTCGGTCGGTCCCGAGATGCTCGCCGCCCTCGAGGAGCGCGCCCACTGGCAACGCTTCGGACTATAGGACCACGCTCATGAAGCTCCGCACGCCCGTCGCCCCCGACGATCTCGCCGCCGTTCGCGCCTGGTTCGAGGCGCTCGCCAACCATTGCCGCGCCGTCGACTACGAAGGCGCGCGGCCGATCTTTGCCGACGATCTGATCGCCTTCGGCACTTTTACCGACTTCATGCACGGCCGGGAACTCACCGAGCAGAAGCAGTGGCGCAACGTCTGGGGCACGATCCGCAACTTCCGTTTCACGCTCGACACCGTAGAGGCCATCGTCTCGGCCGATCGCCTGACCGCGATCGGCATGGGTGTCTGGAACTCCGACGGCTTTTATCCCAACGGCGATAGCTTCGATCGCGGTGGCCGCGCCACGGTCGGCCTTGGCCGCAAGAAGAAGAGCGATCCGTTCGTGGCGACGCACACGCACCTGTCGCTCAATCGCGGCACGCCCGACCAGAGCTACGGGAAGTTCAGCGGTCCTTAAGTCGGATCGACGGCGCCCTTCTGCTCGACGATGCGGCGATAGGCATCGGGCTGACGGTGCAGCGCGAAATTGAAGGTGGTGCGCTTGTAGCTCTGGCCGGCATCGAGATCGCAGCGATGGACGATCAGTTCATCGCCTGAGCCAGCAGCGCGTGCCACCACCTTACCCGAGGGCGCCACGATCATCGAATCGGCAAGAGAGGGCACGCCTTCCTCGGTGCCGCCCTTTGCCACGCCCACCACCCAGGTGCCGTTCTGGTAGGCGCCGGCCTGCATGGAGAGCTGGTTGTGGAACCACGAATGCTCGTCGTGGTCGGGCGACGGCGCGTTGTGCAGCGGGGTGTTGTAGCCCAGCATCACCATCTCGACATTCTGCAGACCCATCACGCGGTAGGTTTCGGGCCAGCGCCGGTCGTTGCAGATGCACATGCCCATGTTGCCGCTGAGCGCCTTGAAGACGGGAAAGCCGAGATTGCCGACCTCGAAGTAGCGCTTCTCCAGGTGCTGGAACGGCCGCTCGGGTTCGTGCTCGCTGTGGCCGGGCAGATGGACCTTGCGGTACTTGCCAGCGATGCGGCCATCACGCTCGACGATGATCGAGGTGTTAAAGCGGCGCGTCCGGCCGCCCTCATTGGTTAGCTCGGCATAGCCGAAGCTCATGCCAAGACCGAGCCGCTTGGCCTCGTTGAACAGCGACGCCGTTTCGTTGCTCGGCATCTCGTGCTCGAAGAAGCTATCGATCTCGGCCTGGTCGGTCATCCACCAGCGCGGGAAGAAGGTCGTCAGCGTCAGCTCGGGGAACACCACCAGTTCGCAGCCCATGCGCTTGGCCTCGCCAAGATGCGCGATCATGCGCTCGACCACGTCGCGCCGGGTGTGGCTGCGCTGGATCGGGCCCATCTGTGCGGCCCCGACGGTCAGAAATCGGCTCATGCAATCCCTCCGGCGCGAAGTAGAGCATAGTCGGTTCGGCTGGACTCAGCCGAGCCGACTATGCCCTTGGTCGAGGCGCCTCGTACAACGCGTTTCCCGACCAAACGGAACCGCAGGCGGTTCCGTTTGGTCGGAAACCGCTTTATTGCATGGTCCGGGCCAAATGCCTGTACGATGGCCGCCAAACTTTACTGCCGGGAGAAATCGCATGGCCGTCGTCGAAACCGAGCGTCACGGGCAAGTGCTCGTCGTTCGCATGAACCGCCCCGAGCGGCTCAACGCGCTCAGCACCGAGATGCGCACCGAGCTTGCCAAGACCTGGACCGAGTTCCGCCACAGCAAGGAATTCGAGGTCGCGATCTTCACCGGGACCGGCCGCGGCTTCTGCGCCGGCGAGGACATGAAGGAATCGCTGCAGAAGGGCGCGCCGGGCGGGCAGCGGCCGGCAATCGAAGATCCGTTCATGTCGGGGGCGCTCGAGAAGCCGGTAATCGCCGCGGTCAACGGCTTCGCCATGGGCGGCGGCTTCATGCTGGTCGAGCGCACGGATTTGCGGCTCGCCGTGCCGGAGGCGGTGTTCGAGGTCTCGGAGGCCAAGCGCTGGCTGCTGGGCGGCTACAACCACGGCCACATCGCCAACGTGCCCTACCCCATCGCCATGGAAATGGCGCTGGGCTTCCGCTTCACCGCCCAGCGCTTCTATGAGGTGGGCTTCCTCAACCGCCTGGTGCCGGCCGACCGGCTGATGCCGGAGGCCATCGCCATGGCCGAGCACCTTCTCACCCTGCCGCCCGCAAGCCGCGTGAATACGGTGCACATGATGCGCCAGATGCGGCCGGCGCCGGCGCCCGAAATGAAATGGCTGGCCAATGCCCTGCACGAGCATGGCGCCAAGAGTGATCTGATGGAATCGCGGGCCGCCTTCGCCGAAAAGCGCAAGCCCAACTTCAAGGGATGGAACGATCCGGAGGATCGCTACCGCCTGCCAGCGGTCGAAAAGCTCAGGTGAAGGATCTCCCTCCCCTTCGCGGCGTTCGCAAAAGGGAGGGAGTCGCTACAGCGTTAGAAACTGATCGACACGCGCCGGTCAGCCGGGTCGCTCAGGCCGTCGCCGGCTTTGGGCAACGGCGAGCCGAGATCGTTGCGCGCGACGATGGCGTTGGCCGGCACGCCCTGGCGCATCAGCTCGCCCTTCACCGCGGCGACGTTTTCCGCGCTGCCGGTCAGCGTCACTTGGCGTGCGCCGCGCGCATCGTTCACCGCGCTGCGAATCGTGGCGATCGCCGTCGGCGAGAGCGCATGATTTCCCTGCTCGGTGAAGACCATGAACTCGCTCTTCGGCGACGGAACCGCCGTGGCCAAGTCCTGCGCCGATGCCACGCTGGCCGCGCCCATCAAGAGCCCGCCGGCCACGAGGGCTAGAGTGTAATTCCGCATAGGTTCTCCTCCATCGATATCCAGCTCACCAGATGGGTGTCGAAGGAGGCAGAAACTGGGCGATTTTGTTGAGATTAATACAGCTTTCCACCGGAACGTTTGTTCACGGTCCGGCGCGTTTTATGTCATTGGTGAATTCAGCCGAAGTGAAGGTCCCGCCCTGGAACACGTCGCCGACGGGATCGGGGCCAATCTTGGCCTGCTCTGCCTCGGCATGGGCGCGATGGTCTTCGGCCTTGCCGGTCGGCCGGTAGCCGAGCTGGCGCGCGCGGGAGTTGTCCCACCACGAGGCCGCATTGTCGGAGGCGCCGTAGAGAATATCGAAGCGGATGTCGGGGTGCTCCAGCCCGATGCGGAAGAGCTGCACGATGTCCTCGGGCGAGATCCAGATCGACAGTCGCCGCGCGTCGAGCGGCCGCGGGCCGACATTACCGATCCTGAGACAGGTCACGACCATGCCGTGCTTGTCGGAATAGAGTGCGCCCAGCGCCTCGCCGAACGCCTTGCTGACGCCATAGCGGCTGTCGGGCCGCACCGTGACGTCGGTGCCGATCTTGCGTTTGCGCGGGTAGAAGCCGACGGCGTGGTTGGACGAAGCAAAGACCACGCGCTTGACGCCGGCCTGCCGCGCCGCCTCGAAGAGGTTGTAGCAGCCGATGATGTTGGCATTCAGGATCTGATCCCACGTGCCCTCGACCGAGTGGCCGCCGAGATGGATGACGCTGTGCGCGCCCTTCACCGCCGCCGCGATCTCGTCGGGCTTGGTGAGGTCGGCTGCGACGAAGCTCTCGCCGGGCTGCAAATCCTTGGGCTTCACCCGATCGCTCAGCACCAGCCCGGGATAGAGCTTGGCGAGCAATGGCCGCGTCATGGTGCCGATGCCGCCTGAGGCGCCGGTGAATACGATGTGGCGCGATTTATCGAGAGCCTCGGGCATATTTTCCTCCTTGTGCGGGTCCCGGTTGTAGCGATAGAGCGGGTTCCGACCAAATGGAACCGCATGCGGTTCCATTTGGTCGGAAACGCGTGGCTCCAGGCGCCTCGACCAAAGGGCACATTCCGTTCGGAATGTGCTCTAGTCGCCCGCCATGTCCCATTCCGTCCGGCGCGCCCGAGACGCGGACCACGCGTGTCAGCGAAATCCGTGGCGCGGTGACGGAGAACGTGCTCGGCGACGCGAGTCGCCCGATCGTCGACCGCGACTATGCCTGGTTCCGCGACAACCCGGGCGTCTGGCTGTGGGAAGAGGATGGCAAGATCCTCGGCTTCTCCGCCGCCGACACGCGTGACGGCGCGATCTGGGCGCTGTTCGTGGCACCCGGCCACGAGCGCCGCGGCATCGGACGGGCGCTGTTCGACGAGGCGTTGGACGTGCTGCGCCAGCATGGCCATCGCACTGCCTGGCTCACCACTCAGCCCGGCTCGCGCGCCGAACGCTTTTACCGAGCCGCCGGCTGGAAGGTGATCGGCACCAGCCCAAAAGGCGAGCTGATCTTCCATTTCCAACATATCGCGCAACCAGTAAATCAGCGCTTAACGAGCACTTTGGGTAACCAAACCCGTGTCGACCTGCTCAAAGCGGGATGAAGCGGGACGTATGCGGGACAAGATGAGATGGGAGAAGGAGGCGGCTTGAGCACTCGATCGATGGCGAACACCCCCAGGTCCCCTTGACCATCCGAGGGGCAGCTCTAGCGTGTATTGTGCGCGAGCTGAGGCGGTGATCTCTCTGTGATCTTGAAACCGCGTTCAGCGCGCCTCGTTGCGTCGCGCCCGGTTCTTCTGCCAATGGATCAAGTGACTGTACGTACGCCACCGTCCCCGACGAGATCCTAAGCGACGCGCTCCGCGGATCGGCCCCGTACCCCTCGGGACAAGATCGCCGGACCTCCTCAAGGCGGGTCACGTCCTCGTGGTGTGAAGAGGTCGAGGGAGAGGGGAGACAGTGATGTCTATGCCGCCGGACTCCACCGAGGGGGCCGCCCGCGCCGAGCAAGCGGCTCGTGTCGAGGAAATCGAAATAGAGAGTGTCCCGCCCAAGACAGGCAGGCAGCCGGCCGGGCCGGACGCCGGGATAACGCTTGTGGCGACGGCGCCGCTGCGGCGCCCAACTCCTTGGCTGAAGATCGCCCTGATCGCTGGCGGTCTTTGTGCGGCGGCCGCCGGCTGGCTGATTCACCGCATGGAGATCGCTGATCACGAGACGGCCGCCGCGCCGGCCGCCCGGTCCGGAGAGGAGCTCGCGCAAGAGCCCCTTCGCAGCCAGGAACTCGAGCGGCAACTGGCCGCGCGCCAGGGCGAGCGCGACGCGCCGGCTCAGGAGCGCGCCCGCCTCGAGCAGCAGCTGGCGGCACATCAAAACGACCAGCGGCTCCAGGCAGCATTGGCTCGGAGTCGCACTATCGACCAGGCGATCGAGCAGCAGCTGGCCGGACGCCGCGATCAGGAGGCGCTGGTCTGGGAGCGTGCGCGCAGCAAGGAGCTCGAGCACCAATTGTCCGTCCGCCTGGTCGAGAAGGAGGCGCTGGCGAGGGAGCGTGCGCGCAGCAAAATCCTCGAGCAGCAACTGGCCGATCGCCAAGGTGACCAGGACGCTTTGGCGAAGGAGCGTGCGCGCAGCCAGGAGCTCGAGCAGCAACTCGCCGCTCTCCAGGTCGACCAGGAGGCGTTGGTGCAGGAACGCGCTCGCAGCCTGGCGCTCGAGCGCGAGCTCGTGAAACATCGCTATCCCACGGCGATCCCGCTCCCGGAGTTTGAGCTTATCCCGACCTGGCCGGCGCTGGCGCTGGACAGCATTGATCCGGCGCCGCCTCCCCTCGCCGCGCGCGAGGCGATGCCGGCAGCTCCCACCGACAAGCCCGCTGTCGACAAGGCCCCCGTCGACAAGTCGGCTGATGACGCTAGAGACCGAGGACGGTACTGAGCCCAGCCAGCATGCACCGCTGCCTATCCAGAGCATGATGCTAGAAGTTCTTAAGGGGACCGAGGAGACTGATCACGTTCCGGTTCATGGTCGCCCGCGACCTTGCGCCTTCGCGGCGCTGAAGTGGGCACGATGGATGAACCGCTATGTGACGGTAACCGGTCCGATATAGTTTGCCCATGTGCGGGTGATGCCGCCCTTTCCCTTGCGCAATCGCAAGTAGAGACCATTGGTATCGACCACGAGACGTTCGGGCCGGTTGCCTGTGGTGAGCGTTTTTACGCGCGTATCAGTGAGAGGCATGGCAGTGTCCTGGGTAACAATTCGGGTAACGAAGTGGCAAGGCTACCCACGGACGGCCACTCCATCACATTCCAGTATATAGTCGCGGCATGACGACCGATGCCGCCGACACTCGACGCCCTGTCTCCTGGGGCCTGGCGGCAAAGCTCTTTGCCGTGCTGGCGTTGCTCGGCGCCAGCGCCGTCCTGGTCACGGGCGTGCTGGGCTACATCAACGCCCGCGACTCGCTGGAAGAGACGATCTACCACCAGCTTTCGGCGGCGCGACAGACCAAGGCGCGCCAGGTCGAGAGCTACTTCCGCGACACGCGTAACGACCTGCGCCTGTTGGCCAGCACCAAGATGGTTGTCGACGCCATGCGCGACTTCCGGGCAGCCTACGACGAGCTTGAGCAGAAGGAGCTGCCGGCCGAATTCAAAAGCAAAGTCGATGCCTGGTATGCCGCCAACTACCTGCCCGACATCCGCCGCCAGCTCGGCAACGACGCGCCGCTGGCTGACTTCCTGCCGAACGGCCCGGCCGCCAACTATCTGCAATACCGCTACATCGTCACCAACCCCTACCCGTCGGAGCAGCGCAAGCTGCTCGACGATGCCGGCGATGGCAGTGCCTACAGCGCGCTTCATGCGATCTACCATCCGCTGCTGCGCAACGCCGCCACCATCGAGGGCTTCACCGACTTCCTGCTGGCCGACACCAAGTCCGGCCGCCTGGTCTACGGCATGGCCAAGGAGGAGGACTTCGCCACCTCGCTGCGCATCGGCCCGTATCGTGACACCAAGCTCGCCGCCGCCGTCGCCCGCTGCGCGGGCATGCCCGACGTATCGGCCACCTGCCTGGAGGATTTCGCGCCCTATATCCCCGCCGAGGGCCAGCCGGCCGCCTTCATGGCCGCGCCCGTCATCGACCGGGGGGAGGTGATCGGCGTGCTGATCGCCCAGCTGTCGATTGCCGAGATCGATAGGGTGGTGACAGGCGGCAGGCGCTGGCGCCAGGAAGGCTTCGGCGCCACCGGCGAGACCTTCCTGGTCGGGCCTGACTTCCTGATCCGCTCGGGCGCGCGCCAGTTCTACGAGAACCGCGAGGCCTACTTCGACACTCTCACGGCGGTGGGTGCGCCGAAGGAAGAGATCGACGCGATCCGCCGCTACGGTTCGCCAATTTTGCATCAGCGCGTGGATACACACGCGACCAGGGCGGCCCTGTCGGGCGTCGAGGGCGAAGGCGAGGTGAAGGGCGTGCGCGGCATACCGACCCTCGCCTCGTGGGGGCCGTTGTCGATCGCCGGCGTCAACTGGGGGCTGGTGTCCAAGATCGATGTCTCGGAGGCCTTCGCGCCGATCTACCGGCTCGAGCGCAACCTCGCGATCGTCGGTGGGGCGGCGCTGCTGGCCGTGATCGTGTCGGGCGCCTGGCTGTCGCGCTCGCTGCTCGGCCCGCTGCGCGAGCTGACGGTCGGCGTAAAACGCTTTGCGGCGGGAGACCAAGGCGCCCATGTCCCCGCGCGGACCGGCGACGAGATCGGCCAGCTCTGCATCGCCTTCAACAGCATGGTCGACGAGATCAACGCCAAGAACACCATCATCGAGAGCAAGAACCGCGAGAACGAGGAGCTGTTGTTGAACGTGCTGCCGGCGCCGATTGCCAATCGCCTGCGCGGTGGCGAGCAGCGCATCGCCGACGGCTTCGCCGAGGTGACCGTGGCCTTCGCCGACCTGGTGGGATTCACTGCCTTGACATCCGACATGCCGCCCCAGGACGTGGTGACCCTGCTGAACGGCCTGTTCACCCGCTTCGATGCGGCCGCCCAAGAGCTCGGTATCGAGAAGATCAAGACGGTGGGCGACGCCTACATGGCCGTGTGTGGCTTGCCCAATCCTGTCGAGAACCATGCCGAGCGCATGGTGCGTATGGCGATTCGCATGGTCCACATCACCCGCGAGCACGCGATGGAGCATCACGTGGTGATGAAGCTGCGCGTCGGCATCAACAGCGGCCCGGTGGTGGCGGGCGTCATCGGCAAGAGCAAGTATATCTACGACCTGTGGGGCGACACGGTGAACCTGGCGAGCCGCATGGAATTGGGCGGCATCCCCAACTCGGTGCAGGTCACGCGCGCGGTCTACGAGAAGCTGAAGGACCAGTTCGTCTTCGAGACGCGCGGCGAGATCGAGGTCAAAGGCAAGGGCCAGGTCGAGGCCTGGCTGCTGCGGCTGTAGCGCGTCCTGTTCATCGTCAGCCATCGCGTCCGCTAACTCGTCAGCAGACTTCGGCGCACGAAGCGGCACGTTCGTTCTATGGACGTGCGCCGGCGCTGAGCGACCACCATCTGTTGTGGTAGTTACCGTGCGGTAACGTTTAAAATAATGGAAAATCACGGGGACCTTCCCGAGGGCCACTACGGCTGTTACCCGTCCACACCAGTCCACACCAGTCCACACCAAGTGGACAGGTCCGATGCCGGTGGCATCGGCATTTCTGCCACCTCAGTCAACAAATCCGGGACTCCCCTCTGAAAAAACGCGCGAACAGTTTTGCCCACGCTGTGCCGCGCCGAAGGGCTCTTGAAGTAGCTCCGCCGCGAGACGATCCCCTTTTGATACGGAAGAGAAACGACCCCCCTCGCGATGCATCCTCGTGGTGAGCGATGGCCGGCAAGCAACGACGCGATCCTGAACACACTGGACTCCTGGGCTTTTGCAGCGTCGCGATTATAAGGCCGATCGATGCCAGCCACCTATTTTGGTCATTAGAAGGTCGGCTAGACCGCACGTTCCAATGACCAAAATAGGTGCTCGAACTCAGTGATCGCTTATCATCGGCGGCGCGTAGCGTTGAGTGGAGTACCACGTGCCCCGAAGCTCACTTTTCCTGACCAGCAGCCGCAACGCGGCGCAGCGACGAGCCAGCGCACGGTGGCGCTAAGCCTGTCGAAACGAGTTAAGCCCGAGCTGACATCTGCTGACTCGCTCTTCTCCTGCGCTCCGACCGATGAAATCAGTTGTCCGCTCGGTGGTGCGTGCGTCTATTTCTCCGCCAGCTCCAGCATCAGGTTCATCAGCACCTGCGCGCCGGCCATCAGATCGGCGGCCTCGGTGTGCTCCTTGATGTTGTGGCTGAGGCCCGCCACCGAAGGCACAAAGATCATCGCGGTCGGGCAGAGGCGCTGCATCATCTGGGCGTCGTGACCCGCTCCGGAGGGCATGCGGTGCGTGCTGAGCGACAGGGCCTTGGCATGGTGCTCGACGCGGTCGACCAGGTCCGCATCGAAGATCACCGGCTCGAAGCGCGCCAGCACCTTGGCCTCGACCTCGACTCGTTCTGCCTTTGCCACCTCGGCGATATGCGCCGCGACCCTCGCTTCGGCTTCCTTGAGCTTGGCTTCGTCGGTGTTGCGCAGGTCGACCGAGAAGACGGCGCGGTTGGGCACGACGTTGATCAGGTTTGGCCTGAGCGACAGCGAACCCACCGTGGCGACCTGGTTGCCGCCCATTTCCCAGGCGAGCTTGCGTACGAAGAGATTGACCGAGGCGGCGAGATAGCCCGCATCGCGGCGGAGCCGCATCGGCGTGGTGCCGGCGTGATTGGAGACGCCGGTCACGGTGTACTCGGTCCAAGAGATGCCCTGCACGCTCTCGACGACTCCGATCTGGACCTTCGCCTCGTCTAGGATCGGTCCCTGCTCGATGTGCAGTTCGAGGAAGGCGTGCGGCTTTTGCGCGCCGGGCTTGGCCGCGCCGAGATAGCCGATGCGGCGTAGCTCGTCGCCGACCGAGAGGCCGTCCTTGTCGGCGGCGGCATAGGCCTCGTTGAGGCCGATCCCGCCGGCATAGACGAGACTGCCCATCATGTCGGGCTGGAAGCGCGCGCCTTCTTCGTTGGTGAAGAAGGCGACGGCGATCGGCCGGCGCGTCGTGATCCTGGCCTCGTTCAGCGCCCGCACGACCTCGAGCCCCGCCAGTACCCCGTAGTTGCCGTCGTAGCGGCCGCCAGTGCGCACCGTGTCGATGTGGCTGCCGGTCATGACTGGTGCCAAGTGTTCGCTGCCAGCGCGCAGGCCGATCACATTGCCAATGGCGTCGACGCGGACGTCCAGCCCCAGCTCCTTCATCCAACCGGCCACAAGATCGCGGCCGGCCTTGTCCTCGTCCGTCAGCGCCAGCCTTGCACAGCCGCCGCCCTCGATGGCGCCGATCTGGGCCAGCGCCTCGATATTGCCTAGAAGATGGGCTTGAGAAACGTTCGGCACGGCTCAGACTACCATCATGTTGATCACGCTCGGTTGATCCAGTTGGGCTTGCCAGAACGTACCGGCGAGGTCACTTAAGGCACAACCATGCGCCGCCTGCTCGTTGCTCTCCTGATCCTGCTGTTGCCGGCCGGACCTGCATTCGCGCAATCCCCCGCGCAAGCGCAGGCTCCCGCGCAAGCGCAGGCTGTGGTCAAGACGGACAATGTGCGGGCCGAGCTGATCTCGGACGTGTCCGAGGTCAAGGCCGGCGAGCCGTTCTGGGTGGCGCTGCGCCAGCAGATGCGACCGCACTGGCACACATACTGGAAGAACCCGGGCGACTCGGGCCTGCCGACCGAGATCACCTGGACCCTGCCGGCCGGCGCCAAGGCCGACCCCATCGTGTGGCCCGTGCCGACGCTGATCGATGTCAGCGGCGTGATCAACTACGGCTTCCAGGACGACGTGCTGCTGCTGGTGAAGATCACCCCGCCGGCCGATCCCGCAAACGGCACGCTGACGCTGACGGCCAGCGCCAATTGGCTGGTCTGCGACGACGTCTGCATTCCCGAGGAAGGGAAATTCGTCCTGAACCTTCCGGTCGGACCCGCCGCCAAGCCGGCCGATGGCGCAACGCACGCCCTGTTCGACAAGGCACGCCAAGCGGTGCCGATGGAGAGTCCGTGGCCCGCGCGCTACGGCATCGCCAAGTTGGGCGATCCGACGCTGATCGTCGAGGCCAAAGGCCTGAAGCCCGACACGATCCGCGACGTCTACTTCTTCCCTGCCGAGTGGGGTCCGGTCGCCAGCATGGCGAAGCAAAACGCGAGCGTGATGGCGGACGGGATCCGCATTCCGCTCAAGAAGGGCGACGCCAAGGGTGGCCCCCCGGCGCAACTCGGCGGCACGCTGGTGCTGACCGAGAAGACCGGTGATGGCGAGCACCGCCAGGCGTTCGACGTCGTGGCCAAGCTCGATCCGGCGTTCGTGCCTTCGGCCAGCCCGATCTCGGCCGCCGATGGAGAGCAGCTGTCGCTCGCGGAAGCGCTGCTGTTCGCCCTGCTGGGTGGGCTGATCTTGAACCTGATGCCGTGCGTCTTCCCCGTGCTTGCCATGAAGGCGGCGGCCTTCGCGCGGCTCGCCGGTCGCGAGAAGAGCGCGATGCGCCGCGACGGCATCGCCTACACGGCGGGCGTACTGGTCTCCTTCGCCGCCATGGCTGCCATTGTCGTGGCGATCCGGGCTTCGGTCGGTGAGGTGAGCTGGGGTTTCCAGTTCCAATCGCCGATCTTCTCGCTGCTGGTCGCCTATCTGTTCTTCGTCGTCGGCCTCAACCTCTCGGGCCTGTTCGAAATCAGCGGCGGCTTCGCCGGCATCGGCCAAGGCCTGACAGCGCGGAGCGGCACGACGGGTGCTTTCTTCACCGGCGTGCTGGCCGTCGTGGTCGCCACGCCCTGCACCGCGCCCTTCATGGCGGCGGCATTGGGCTTTGCGCTCAGCCAGCCGGCGCCGCAGACGGTGGCCGTGCTGCTGGCGATAGGCGTGGGCCTCGCCCTGCCCTACCTCGCGCTGGCAACGACGCCTGCGCTGCAGCGCCTGATGCCGCGGCCCGGCGCGTGGATGGGCCGGCTGCGCCAGTTCCTCGCCTTCCCGATGTATGCCTCGGCGGTCTGGATGATCTGGGTGCTGACCCAGCAGACCGGCCCGGACGGCGTGATCTATGCGCTGGGCGGCATGATCCTGATCGCCTTCGCAATCTGGTTGCTGCGCCTTGGCCCTGCCTCCTCGCTCGGCAGCTGGGTGCGGCGCGGGCTTGCCGCCGCGGCCGTGCTGCTGGCCTTTGCCGCGGCGCTGAAGCTCGAGGATGGACCGGCGACAGCTGCCTCGGCGTCAGGCGGTCCATCGGCCGGTGTCAACTTCGAGGGCTGGGACCACTATTCCCGTGCGCGGATGACGGAAGCGGCGGCGGCCGGCAAGCCGGTGTTCGTCGATTTCACCGCTGCGTGGTGCATTACTTGCCTGGTCAATGAGCGCGTGGCGCTGGAGACGCCGGGCACGCGCAAGGCCTTTGAGCAGACCGGCACCGTGAAACTCAAGGGCGACTGGACCAACCGCGATCCCGAGATCACATCTTTGTTGAAGGAACTGGGCAGGGCCGGCGTGCCACTCTATCTTTACTGGGCACCGGGCGCCGACCGCCCCAAGATTCTCCCGCAAGTGCTGACCGAGGCGATGATCGTCTCGGAATTGACATCGAACCCACAAGCCAAGCGCTAGGAGGCGAGCATGTCGATCACCGTTCAACGTCGTTCGTTGCTATTGGCCGGCGCTGCCGCCGCGCTCCTGCCCGCGACTGCGTGGGCCAGCCCCGATCTTGGCAAGCCCGCGCCCGCTTTCACCGCGACCGACAGCAACGGCAAGAGCTGGTCGCTGGCCGATCTCAAAGGCAAGATCGTCGTCCTCGAGACGACGAATCATCAATGTCCATACGTCGGCAAACACTACAGTGCAGCCAACATGCAGGCCCAGCAGCGCGAGGCGACGGCCAGGGGTGTGATCTGGCTCACCGTGGCCGCCTCGGCGCCCGGCGAGGAAGGCTTCGTCAACGCCTCGCAGGCCAATGAGCTGACCAAGAGCCGCAATGCCGCGCCAACGGCGGTGCTGCTCGACCCGCAAAGCAAGATCGCGCGCGCCTACGGCGCCACCGTGACGCCGCACATGTACATCGTCGATGCCGCGGGCGTGCTGGTCTACAAGGGCGGCATCGATTCGATCCCGTCGGCCGACACTGCCGATATCCCCAAGGCCAAGCAGTACGTGCGCGTGGCGCTGGGTGAGGTGCTGGTCGGCAAGCAGGTCGCCGAGGCCTCGACCCGCCCCTACGGCTGCTCGCTGAAGTACGGTCGCAACGCCGCTTGACGGAGTGCGCGATGCCACACGACGGCTGGCATCCGCATGATCGCCCACAACGTGGGCACCCGCATGAACATCCGTACCATCCGCGCCGGCGGATGGTACTGGCCGCTGCAACGTTCCTGCCGTTCGGCGGCGCCAACGCCCAGACCGTCGACGCCGGCCAGCGCATCGCCGAGGCCGCGACGGGCTTTCTCGCCGGCCTCGACGACGCGCAGCGCAAGCAGGTCCTGATCGCCTTCGAAGCGGACAATCGCCTGGATTGGCATTACATCCCGCGCGGCCGGCAAGGCCTGACGCTTGCCGCCATGCGCCCGGCCCAAGCCGAAGCGGCGCGCGCGCTCTTCGCGTCTGTGTTGAACGAGCGCGGTCTGCAGGCGCTGGAGAATGTGCGCATCGTCGAGGGCGTGCTGCGCGAGCAGCAGGGCACGTTCCGCGATCCCGACCGCTACTATCTCTCGATCTTCGGCGCGCCCGGCCGCTTTCCCTGGGGCTGGCGGCTGGAGGGCCATCACCTGTCGCTGAACGTCGCGCTGCCGGCAGCGGGTCACATCTCGGCGACGCCGTTCTTCCTCGGCTCGCACCCCGCCACCGTGCTCAGCGGTCCGCACAAGGGCTTGCGACCTCTCGGGGCGCAGGAAGATCTGGCGCGCCAGCTCATGGCCTCACTGTCCGAGGCTGACCGCCGGACCGCGCTGATCTCCGACCGCGCGTTCGACGACATCGTGGCGGGACCCGGCCGCGAGAACGAGCTCGGCCAGCCGCGCGGACTGCAGCTCGCTGCCATGGACGGCGCGGCGCGCAATCTCGTGGAAGCGCTGATCGACCGCTTCGTCGGCACTCTCGCGCCCGACCTGATGGCGGCGCAGAAGCGGCGGGTGATGGAGCAGGAGCTCGGCCGTTTCCGCTTCGCCTGGGCCGGCCCGCTGGTGCCGGGCCAAGGACACTACTTCCGCGTCCAAGGCCCGGTCACCCTGATCGAGCATGACAATACCCAGAACAGTGCGAACCACGTCCACTCGGTGTGGCGTGACCTGGTGAGCGACTTCGGCAACGACGCGCTGGCCGAGCACTACCGGCGCGACCCGCACCGCTGACGGTGTGCTACTGCCCGTGTGCGTGAGCGCAGGTCACGTCGGGGTTCATGTCGGCATAGGGCCCGCGCGCGTTGGGCTTCCAGGCCCAGACGTGCAATTCGTAGAACGGGTCGAGACCATAGCGGTTGGGCGCGCCGTTGAAGTTGAACAGCTGACCTTCGAGCGACGCCGGTCCCTTGAAGGTGATGTACTCGACCGCGACAAGCGCCATCTTGCCGTCCGGCATCGGCTCGTACATGACCGCCTGTGGGCGCTTGATGTCAGGCACCTGGTCCTTGAGATAATTCGGGTTGACGTAGTGCACGCCCATCGCGCCGCCATCGATGCCGCTGGCGCAGGGGATCGGCGCGTAACCCTCGGAGACCGCGACCGCCACGTCCCTGAAGCGGGTGTTGGCGTTGCGCACGTGCTCGACGAGGGTCTCGCGGGCACTTTGCGCGCCCGCGTCACTGGCGATCACGCCAACCGAAACCAATGACAAAAGGGCCAGGACTCTGGCCCGCGAAACGACACTCATTCTCTTGACCCTCCGTAAGCAGAGGGCGGCAAACTAGGCGGCGGCCACGCTCGCGCGCATCGGGAGCACCCCCCTACTTTGCGAGCGGCGTCTCCCTATTCCGGGTGGGTGAGCGGCGCCCATCTTTCGGGATGCAACTCGGGATATTCGATCCAGGGACCAGCCTCGACCATGCCCTGATCGAGATGGCCGACGTCGCTCACCCAGAAGCCGAGCGTTCGGCGATTGGGATCGAAGCGCCACGCGCCAACCACGATCTCCCGCGCGACATGGCCCGTGAGGCCGGGGCAGAACAGCAGCACCGGCGAGCCGTCCTTGGGGGCGCTCTCCATCGGCTGCCAGGCAGCCGCGGCGTGGCGGCGCAGGCGATCGATCTCGGCGGCGGCTCGCCAGTGGACATGCTGGCATAGCACCGCCAGTTCCTCCTCGGTCGGTCCGTCAGGTCGCGTCGGCAACTGGCAGTGCGACAGGCACGCCGCGCGCAGTTCGTCGGTCACGTCGGTCATCGGATCATCCTAGCTGCCCAGCCATTTACCCGGATCGAGGTTCTGCAGAAAACGGAAAGGATCGTCGACGATGCCGAGCGACCAGTAGGCGAGTGTCGTCGCCGTGCCAAACAGGGCAAGGGCCAGCATGCCGGCGCGCGGCTTGTCGATATGGACCGACGCCACGCCGAAATGGGCGAGCAGGCCGAGGAAGAGCACCGCCAACCAAGACACGGCCTCGGTGTGATTGGCGCCCACCCACAGCCGCTCCGAACGCGAGCGGGCAGCGTCGTTCAACAGGGCTTCGAGTTGGGCGGCGACGGCAGGCGGCAGATCCTTCAGCGCAGCGAGGACCCGGACATGCAGATCGAGAAATGCCACTTCCGCCTCGGGACTGGCCGCATGGTTGGTGCTCTTGCGCCATTCATCCTTCAGCACGTGCCGTACATAGCGATGCAGGGCTTCGCGCGGGCCTTCGAGGTTGAGCTGGTGCGGTCCCAGGAGGTCGTCCAGCCGTTTGACTGCCGTGCCGGACTCGATATGGGAGCGTTCGGCATGGGATTTGTTTGCCCAGATGCCGGCGGCATGAAAAGCCAGGAACAGCGCGAACACCACCGTTATCGATGACTGGAACGTCGAGACCGGCGTCCATTCCTCCGGCTTGGGGTATCTCTGGAACCAGCGGATGAACGCCAGGCCCGCGCCGAAGGCGATCAAGCCGTTCACGACGAAGACCGCGAGCTGGATCAGCGGCGGCTGGCGGAACAGGGCGTCGAGAGCGTCTTCAAGCATGGGCCGATCAACGCATCATGGCATGGCGCGCGGCTTTCCCCAAAGCAGCGGCACCATGGCGATGGTGAACAGCAGGCTGGTGGCAACCAGCGGCCACACCACACCGAATTTCAGCAGGAAAGCGCCCAGGACCGCGCCGGTGACGAACAAGCCGACCGACAGGCCGCGGCGGCGCCAGTTGCGGTTGTCGCCGCCGGCCGGCTTCGAGTCGGCGATGATGGCGGTGAAGGTGACGGTCATGACGTTGGTCGCGAGGTCGGGCACGCCATGGGCGCGCACCATGGCGTTCTGGATGCCCATCGCCAACGCCAGCATGACGACGATGACGTGGCCCGCGACGTTTTGCGCATCGGGGCTGGTGCGCCAGGCCACCACGGTAGCCGCAACCACGATCAGCCATTCGACGGCAAAGCCCACGCGCCGCTCCTGGAGCTTCTGCGGCCCGCGCAGCAAACGGCCGCCCAGCAGAGCGCCGGCCATGAAGGCGAACATCGCCGGCAGATAGCGCGTGGTGTCGCCCAGCGCATTGCCGGTACCGAGCGAAAGCGCCATCAGCAGCAGGTTGCCGGTCATCATCTCGGCGAACACGCCGCCCAGCGCGAGAAAGCAGACGGCATCGATCAGCCCGCAGGTCGCGGTGATGATGTAGAGGCCTGTCGTGACGTCCGAGAGCGACCCTTGCTGTTGCTTGGGCTCCGCAGTCACTTGAGGGCGCTACGCAAGCCATCGTTGGGAATCTGCATCAATCCATCGAACGGCTGGGCCAGCTCCAAGATGAGATAGATTGCGCCGGACGCGGCGAGGATACAGAGAAACAGCACGGTGATCAGCGTGGCGTTCGACGGCGATGACATGCTGAACACGGCGAAGATGAACATCAACCACAGGACCAACACGTCAATGAAGGGCGTAGAGATTGAATCGGGCAGCTGCGAGGCCAAGCCGAGCTGGATCTCCGTCAAATCAGTGCTGAGTTGCAAAGCACGCGCCTGGAGGGAGACCTGAACCCCGTTCTTGGGCGACAGGTTGCGAATCATGTAGAGTACGCTTTGTTCATGGGGTTTTGCCGCACCAGCCGACCGCCCGGCGGCATTTTCCTTCCATATGGAGTTGATCAGAGGGTCGAGCTCGCCTCTCAGCGCCGTGCGCAACGGGGCAGCTTCCGGCCCGTATTCGGCGAGCACCCGGTCGAGCTGTGCCAGGTCGGTCGCCATCCGGCTTACGGCTATGCTGGTGTGCTCGTACGACTGGCGAGTCGAAGCGAACAGCAACGCCAGGACAAGCGCCGACATGGTGCCGACCAAGGCGGTCGCCAACTTGATGACGTCTTTGGAATCCCCGCTGAGATGTTGCTCCGGCAGTGCCCGACGCAAACCGATGCCGGCCACCGCGCTTCCTAAAATCAATGCAAGAGCAATCCCGGCAACACCAATGGAACTCAACTTTGCCTCGCTTGTCTTGTCACGCGTCGGGAATGCGCTTGCCGGTCTGCGAGTCGAACAGGTGCAGGCGCGTGGCGCCGATCGAGAAGCGCCGCTTGTCGCCCGATTTGGCGAGCACGTGGCCGCCCTGGCGCACAGTGACCAGTTCGCGCGCTTCGCCGAAGCGGCCATGCAGCAGTGTGTCGGCGCCGAGCGGCTCGGCCAGCTCGATGTCGAACTCCAGCGCGCCGTCGTTGCTCGGCAGCAGATGCTCGGGCCGCATGCCGACCGCCACCGGTGTGCCGACGGCAGCGCTGGTGGGCTGGGCCAGCAGGAGCGAGACGTGGGCCGTGCCGGTGCCGGCAAGATCGACCGTCTTGCCGCCCTCGCCCACCTTGGCGGCGAGGAAGTTCATGGCAGGCGAGCCGATGAAGCCCGCCACGAACACCGAGGCCGGCTTGTCGTAGACGTCCATGGGCGTGCCGATCTGGTCGGCAACGCCGGCGTTCATCACGATCAGCCGGTCGGCCAAGGTCATGGCCTCGACCTGGTCGTGCGTCACATAGATCGAGGTGACAGCGAGCTCGCGCTGCAGACGCTTGATCTCGAGCCGCATCTGCACCCGGAGCTTGGCGTCGAGATTGCTGAGCGGCTCATCGAACAGGAACACCGCCGGCTCGCGCACGATGGCGCGGCCCATGGCGACGCGCTGGCGCTGGCCGCCCGACAGCTGGCGCGGCAGCCGGTCGAGCAGCTTCTCGAGCTCGAGCGTCTTGGCGGCCTTGCGCACGCGCCGGTCGATGTCGTCCTTCGCGAGCTTCCGCATCTTCAGGCCATAGGCCATGTTGGCGTACACGCTCATATGCGGGTAGAGCGCGTAGTTCTGGAACACCATGGCGATGTCGCGATCCTTGGGCTCGAGCTCGTTGACCACGCGATCGCCGATCGCCACTTGCCCGCCGGTGATGCGCTCGAGGCCCGCGACCATCCGGAGCAGCGTGGACTTGCCGCAGCCCGACGGTCCGACGATGACGATGAACTCGCCGTCGGCGATCTCCATGTCGATGCCGTGGATGACCGCGACCTTGCTGTCGTAGGTCTTCTTGACGCCGCGCAGGTGGACTTGCGCCATGGCCTATTTCTCCGTCTCGACGAGGCCGCGCACGAACTGGCGCTGCATGAACACCACCACCAGTACTGGCGGCAGCATGGCGAGGAGCGCCATCGCCATCAGCAGGTTCCAGTCCGGCACGGTGTCGACCACGCTCGCCTGGCGCGAGACCGTCATCACCACGGTGTAGAAGCCGGTCTTGGTGGTGACCAGCAGCGGCCAGAGATACTGGTTCCAGCCGTAGATGAACTGGATCACGAACAGCGCCGCGATCGAGGTGCGACTCATTGGCAAAAGGATGTCCCAGAAGAAGCGCATCGGCGAGGCGCCGTCGACCCGCGCCGCCTCGGCGAGCTCGTCGGGCACGCTGAGGAAGAACTGGCGGAACAGGAAGGTCGCCGTCGCCGAGGCGATCAGAGGGATGATCAGGCCCGAATAGGAGTCCAGCATGCCGAGGCGGGCCACCACGCCGTAGGTCGGGACGATGCGCACCTCGACCGGCAGCATGAGCGTCACGAAAATCGCCCAGAAGAAGGTCTTGCGCAGCGGAAAGCGGAAATAGACGATCGCGAAGGCGGACAGGATCGAAATCAGGATCTTGCCGATCGCTACCCCCAGCGCCATCACCATGGAGTTGACCAGGGTGACGTACAGAGGCACCGCGCCAGGCCGGTTGTAGCCCGCGGTCAACACGGTCTGGATGTTCTCGAACAGGTGCTTGCCCGGCCAGATCGGCACCGGCGGGCGCAACATGGTCGCCTGGTCGTGCGTGGCGGCCACGAAGGTCATCCAGATCGGGAAGGCGATGATCGCCACGCCGATGATGAGCACGATGTGGCTGATCCAGGTCACGAAGGGGCGGTTCTCGACCATCAGTAATGCACCCGCCGTTCGATGAAGCGGAATTGCACGACGGTGAGGATGATCACCACCAGCATCAGGATCACCGACTGGGCCGAGGAGCCGCCGAGGTCCTGGCCGCGAAAGCCGTCGTTGTAGACCTTCCACACCAGGATCTCGGTCGCCTTGGCGGGCCCGCCCTGGGTGAGCGACGCAACGACACCGAAAGTGCCGAAGAAGGCGTAGATGATGTTGACCACCAGCAGGAAGAAGCCGGTTGGCGAGAGCAGCGGGAACATGATGTCCCAGAAGCGCCGGCTCGGCCCCGCGCCGTCGATCGCCGCCGCCTCGATCAGCGACTTCGGGATCGACTGAAGCCCGGCCAGGAAGAACAGAAAGTTGTAGCTCACTTGGTTCCAGACCGAGGCGAGCACGATCAGCAACAAGGCCTGGTTGCCATCGATCACGTAGTTGAAATCGATGCCGATGCCGCGGAGCAGCCAGACCACGACGCCGACCGACGGGCTGAACAGGAAGCCCCACAGCACGCCGGCCACTGCCGGCGCCACGGCATAGGGCCACACCAGGAAGGTGCGATAGGCCTCGGCGCCGCGGATCACACGGTCGGCCATCACCGCCAGCAGCAGCGACACGGCGAGCCCGATCGAGGCGACCAGGAAGCTGAACACCAAGGTCAGCCGCGCCGAGGCGAAGTAGCTCGGATCGCTGAACAGATGGACGAAATTGTCGAACCAGATGAACTTCGAGTTGCCGCCGAACGCATCCTCGAGCAGCACCGACTGCCAGATCATCTCGCCGGACGGCCAGAAGAAGAAGACCAGCGTGATGACGATCTGCGGCGCCACCAGGAGATAGGGCAGCCAGCGGTCGTTGAAGGTGACGCGCTTTTCCATGGGGAAGAAGAAAGACCCTCTCCGCGAGGAGAGGGTCTAGTCTCCGTGTCCTACTTGTTCGCGGCTTCGAACTTGCGCAGCAGCTCGTTGCCGCGCTTCACCGCGTCGTCCAAGGCGGTCTTGGCGTCCTTCTTACCCGCCCACACCGCCTCGAGCTCCTCGTCCTCGGCGTCGCGGATCTGGGTGAAGTTGCCCAGCCGCAGGCCCTTGGAGTTCTCGGTCGGTGGATTGAGGGTCAGCTCCTTGACCGCCATGTCACGGCCGGGATTGGCCTTGTAGAAGCCGGAGTCCTCGGTGAGCTTGGCGGCGGCGAGCGTGATCGGCACGTAGCCGGTCTGCTGGTGCCACTTGGCGGCCACCGCAGGGCTCGAGACGAAGTTCAGGAACTTGGCGACGCCTTTGTATTCCGCCGCCGGCCGGCCCTGCAGCACCCACAGGGTAGCGCCGCCGATGATCGAGTTCTGCGGCTTGGGCGCCACCTCAGGCGAGTACGGCATCATGGCGATGCCGAGATTTTCGGGGCTGAGCGATTTCAGGAGCTGCGAGGCCGTGCCCGACGAAGCGAGTTCCATGCCGCAGTCGCCGGCGTTCATCATCGCCGTCGGTTTGCCCTCGCGGCCGCCATAGACGAAACGCTTGTCCTTGGTCCATTCGGCCAGCATTGAGATCAGCTTGATGCGCGGCTCGTCATTGAACTTGAGCACAGCGCCGAGGCCGCCGAACCCGTTTTGCTCGGTGGCGAACGGCAGATTATGCCAGGCGCCGTAGTTTTCGAGCAGGATCCAGGTCTGCCATTCGGAGGTGAGGCCGCACTTGGCGCCCGAGGCGACCAGCTTGGCAGCCGCATCACCCACTTCCTTCCAAGTCGCGGGTGGCTTGTTAGGATCGAGTCCGGCCTTCTTGAACAGGTCCTTGTTCCAGTAGAAGACGGGTGTCGAGGAGTTGAACGGCATCGACAGGAGCTTGCCGTCGGTCGTCGAGTAGTAGCCGTACACCGGGCCGATGAAGGCCTTGGGATCGAACGGCTCCTTGGCGTCGGCCATCAGCTGATAGACCGGATAGACCGCACCCTTGGCCGCCATCATGGTCGCCGTGCCGACTTCGAACACCTGCACGATGTGTGGCGCCTGCTTGGCGCGGAAGGCGGCGATCGCCGCCGTCATGGTTTCGGGATAGGAGCCCTTGAAGACCGCGTTCACCTTGTATTCGGTCTGGGACTTGTTGAACTCGTCCGTCATGGCGGCGACCGCCTCGCCCAACGCGCCGCCCATGGCGTGCCACCACTGGATTTCGGTCTGCGCGGCGGCGCCGTGGGCGCTTGCCAGCACCGCGACGGCAGCGACGGACGACAGCAGAATACGTGACATGACCTGAATCTCCCTCCCATGACAGCGCCGTCGATGTATCGACGGAGCGCGAGACTGCTATGTGTCTGTTATATTTCAGTCCCATGACAGTCCACCAAGACTGTCCCCCGAAGGCAACCCCCCAATTGAGCTAATTCAGCGCGGCGAGGATCACGTCGGGCACGTCGGTAATGACGCAATCGACGCCCATCCCAACCAGCGCCTGGGCGACCGCGCCATCGTTAATGGTATAGGCGCTGAGCGCGAAGCCGGCCTGCTTCACCTCACGGGCCCGATCCGACGCAAGCTTCTTGCCGTCAGTGTTGACGCCGACTGCTCCGACGGCGTCTGTCCGGACGCGCCAGTCGTCGTCGAGCTCGCGGAGCAGGACGGCGCGCGTAAACTCAGGCGCCGCCTCGCGGGCGGCTGTCAGCGAGTCCGGCTTGAAGCTCGACAGCAATGGCGGTGGCAGGATCGACGGCCAGCAGCGCCGCAAGGTCGCCACCGTGACGCGCGCCGTTTCGGCTTCGCGGCCCTCGCACGGCTTGATCTCGACATTGCAGCCCAGCCCCAGCTCCTGGAAGCAGGCAATCGCCTCTTCGAAGGTCGGTACGTCCTTGGGCAGGTCGGCGCTGGGCGTAAGGGCCACCAAGCGGTCGACGCCAGTGGTGCGCTTGAGCGAGGCATCGTGCATCACGATCGGCACGCCATCGGACGTCAGCTTGATGTCGATCTCGACCCAGGTCGCCCCGCGCCGACGAGCCTCGCGGAACGAGGCCAGGGTGTTTTCCGGCGCGTAGGCCATCGCGCCGCGATGGCCGATCACTTTGGGCAGTTGCAGCATTCACCAATCCAACGCTAACTCGCTCAGGCAATAAACGAACGGCCCGCCTCATGTCGACCTTTCCCGATCAATTCCGGCTGAACGGCCGCACCGCCTTGGTCACCGGCTCGGGCCGTGGGCTGGGCTGGGAAATGGCGCAGGGGCTGGCCCAGGCAGGCGCGAAAGTGCTGCTGCACGGCCGCTCGGCCGAGCGGCTGGCGCCGCGGGTGGCCGAGTTGCGCGGCGCAGGCTTTGCCGCCGACGCCATCGCCTTCGACATGGCCGACCGCAAGGCGATGGCCGGCGCTGTGGCCAAGGCCGGCCCGATCGACATTCTGATCCACAATGTCGGCGAGCGCGATCGCCGCGCCTTCCTCGATATCGAGCCCGAGGCCTTCGCGCGCCTGATCGATGTCGACCTCACCGCCGCCCATGCTCTGGTGAGCCAGCTGCTGCCCGGCATGATCGAGCGCACTTGGGGCCGGCTGATCCTGGTCACCTCGATCGCGGGCGATCTCGCCGTGCCCAATGCGTCTTCATATGTCGCGGCCAAGGGCGGGCTGGCCGCGCTGGCACGCGCACTGGCTGTCGAGTTCGGGGCCAAGGGCATCACGTCGAATGCCCTCTCGCCTGGTTTTTTCGCCACCGAGACCAACGCCCGCATGATCGCCTCTGCCAACGGCGACAAGCACCGCGAGCGCTGCCCGGCCAAGCGCTGGGCCGACCCGAAGGAGATCGCGGGTGCCGCGATCTTCCTCGCCTCGCCGGCGGCATCCTACGTCAACGGCCATACGCTGATCGTCGATGGCGGCGTGTCTGCCACCTACCTCGCCTGATGCACGGATTCGAGTCCACGCACGATCCGCTGAGCCAGGGCATCGTCGCAGCGGTGCTGGTCGGCGTGTTCGCACTTCTCGCGGCCGACCGCGTGCATCGCGTGCTGATCCCAATCGGCGCCGTGGCGCTGGTCTGGCTGGTCTCCTATCTCACGCCGTTCAGGCTGATCTCCTTCGAAGCCTCCAAGGAGGCGGTCGACCTCAACGTCATCCTGCTGCTTTTCGCCATGATGGCGTTGGTCGGTGTGCTCAAGACAACCAACGTCTTTCCCTGGGCGGTCGATCGCCTGCTCGAGCGCTCTCGCGGCAATCCCAGCCGCTCGGCGGCTCTGATCATCTGGTTCACCGGCATCCTGTCGGCCATCCTCGACAATGTCACCACGGTGATCTTCGCCTACCCGATGGCCGAGGAGATGGCGCGGCGGCTCAAGATCAACGGAGCCGCCTTCTTCCTGCCCATGGTGATGGCGGCCAACATCGGCGGCACGGCGACGCTGATCGGCGATCCGCCCAATGTCCTGATCGGCGCCGATCCGCGCACGCATCTCTCTTTCATGGATTTCATCTACCATCTGACCGTTCCCTGCACGTTCATGATTGTGGTGCTGGTCTGGTACAGCCGGCGCTACTATTCAGCCGACATCGGCCGCGCCGCCGACCGCGATCATCCCGACATTGCCGAACCGAGCGGCGCCAGGCTCGTCAACGTGCCGCTGCTCCGGGTCACCTGCTGGATCTCGGCGCTGATCCTGCTGGGCTTTGCGACTTACACCTTCACCGGCATGCCGGTCTCGGTGCCGGCAGTGATCGGCATCGCCGCCATCCTGTTCGCGCAGGACTACTACTATCTCAAGGAGCACCGGCCGACCCTCGAAGAGCGCCAGCACGGCGTACTGGCCATCCTCGAGAAGGACGTCGAATGGCCGACGCTGGCCTTCTTCCTGTTCCTGTTCGTCCTCGTGGGCGCCGCGGTCGAGACCGGCCTGATCGATTCGCTGGCGCTGGCACTCGGCTGGCTGATCGACATGGTGTCGCGAGCCCTGGCGCTGGCGCCGCGTGCCATCCTGCTGGTCACCGCGCTGCTGGTGCTGTGGGTGTCCGGCGTGCTGTCGGCCTTCATCAACAACATCCCCTACGCCGCCGTCACCATTCCGCTGGTGGCGACCCTGCTCGGCCGCATGCAGGCCGGCCCGGACGGTCAGGTCCTGTGGTGGGCGCTGGCGCTGGGAGCGTGCCTGGGCGGCAACGGCACGCTGATCGGCGCATCGGCCAATGTCGCAGTGACGGGCCTGGCGGAGAAGGATGGCAAGCGCATCTCGTTCAACGAGTTCACCCGCTATGGCGCGCGAGTCACCGCGATCACCCTGGTGATGTCGTCGGTCTATCTCTCACTCTGGCTCTATGTCGGCTCGGCGATCGTCAACATCGCCGGCGCCGCCGCACTCGGCCTGCTGTTCGCTGTCCGATACGTGAGGCGCGGAAATGCTGCATCCCCTTAGCCGACGTCGCCTGTTGCAAGCTTCGCTCGGCAGCGGAGCGCTGGCGGCGTGCACTGCGCCGGGCTCATCTGTGTCCAGCCTGGCGCCGATCCGGGCGCGCACCGACCGCATCTTCGACATCGCCGTCTGCACCCGGCCGTTTCGCGCCGCCGGCCCGCGGCTCGACACGGAACGATTGGGCGACACACTGGTGGTTCACAACTACGGCCATGGCGGCAGCGGCTGGTCGCTGAGCTGGGGTTCGAGCACGATGGCCGTCGCCAAGGCGATCCAGGCGCACCCGCAAGAGATCGCCGTGATCGGCTGCGGCGCGCTCGGTCTCACCTCGGCAATCCTGGCGCAGCGCGCCGGCGCACGCGTCACGATCTATGCGGCCGAGCTCTTGCCGCGGACCCCCTCGGCCCGGGCGTCCGGCGCCTGGACGCCGGACTCGCGCATCGCGCTCGCCTCCGCCGCCAGCCCCGACTTTGCCGCGCTGTGGGAGGAGATGGCACGCATCGCCTACAAGACGCACCGCGACTATCTCGGCCTGCCCGGCGCGCCGGTGGAATGGACCGACTTCTACTCGGTGGTCGCCGAAGAGCAGTCCCCGGCGCCGGCCGCGAGCCCGGTACCGGTCGCGAGCCTGGACTTCGCTTCCTATGGACGACGCATCGCCGATCTGGTGCCCAAGGGCGTGCGATTGCCGCCGGATGCCTCGCCGTTCCGGGCCGCCTCGGTCCATCAGAACGAGTTCATGATTTTCAACATCGCCGACTACGGCCACACGCTGCTGAACGACTTCTTCGTGGCCGGCGGCCAGTACCATCACGCCGAGTTTCACCATCCCTCGCAGATCGCGGCGCTGGGCAAGCGCGTGGTGATCAACTGCACCGGCTACGGCGCACGGGCGCTGTGGCGGGACGAGACCCTGACGCCGGTGCGCGGCCAGATCGCCCGGCTGATCCCGCAAGCCGACGTGCACTACGGCGTCTACTACAAGCACGTCTATGTCGTGCCGCGGCGTGACGGCATCATCGTCCAGGCCCTCGACGGAGGCGACATGAAGGGTTACGGCGACGCGAGCGAAGCGGTCGACCGCGCCGAGTCGGATCGCGCGGTGACCACCCTCGCCGAACTGTTCTCGCCCGCGCGCTGGCGCGGCGCGCCCGTCATTTCTTCGTGATGTTCCAGAACACCGTGACCGGCGTCAGCAGCACGCCCTCGACCTTGGTACTGAGCGCGAACGGCTGATACCACTGGCCAAGGTTGATATGGGTCGGATGCTCGACCCAGTACTTCTGCAAGTCGACCACCAGCTGCTTCTGCTTGGCCGGATCGGCCTCCTTGGCGAAGGCGTCGCGCAGCTTCTCGATCTCGGTGTCACACGGCCAGCCGAACATCGCCTTGTCGCAGGAGGCATTGAAGAAGCCCGCCATCACCGGATTGAGGACGTCGGCCGCCGCCCAAGAGGTGATGAAGGCGCTCCAGCCGCCCTTGTCCGGCGGGTCCTTCTTCGTGCGCCGGCCAACCAGCGTCTGCCAGTCCATCGACTGCATCTCGACCTTGAAACCCGCCGCCTCGAGCTGCTGCTTGGCAACCGGCGCCATGTTGGTCAGCACGCCGAGATCGGTCGACTGCATCAGCACGACCGGCGTGCCGTCATAGCCCGCTTCCTTCAGGATCTCGCGCGCCTTGGCGGCATTCTGGTTGAGCACGTTCTCCATACCCGCGTCCGTGCCCAAGGGCGTGCCGCACAAGAACATCGCCTTGCAGACCTTGTAGTATTTCGGGTCGCCGACCGAGGCCTTGAGGAACTCCTCCTGGCCCATCGCGACCGACGCGGCATAGCGGATCTTCGGGTTGTCGAACGGCTTGAACAGCGTGTTGAAGCGGAAGGCATGCTGGTTGCCCAGCGGATTGTAGTTGAACAGCTTCAGGTTCTTGTCCTTCGCGATCAGCGGCAGCAGGTCCATGCTCGGCGATTCGATCATATCGATCTCGCCGTTCTGCAATGCCGAGACCTGGGTCTGGGCGTCGGGGATCCAGACCCATTCGATGCGGTCGACCTTGGCGATCTTGGCGCCGGACAGGCCCGACGGCGGCTCGGCGCGCGGCTTGTAGGTCGGGTTCTTGACGAACACCACCTTCTCGCCCGGCTTCCACTCGTTGGCGACGAAGATGAACGGACCCGAGCCGATCACGTCCTCGACCTTGATCTGCTGCATCGGGTCGGTGTCGGCCGTCTTCTTCGGCATCATGAACGGCACGTTGGCCGACGGCTTGCCGAGCGATTCGATCACGAGGCCGTATGGCTCCTTCATTTTCATCTTGAAAGTCTTGCCGTCGACCGCCTCGAAGCCCGCGACCGAGGCCAGCATCTTCTGGCCCATCGAATCGCGCGCACCCCAGCGCTTGATCGAGGCGATGCAGTCCTCGGAGGTCACCGGCTTGCCGTCCGACCACACGAGGCCGTCGCGCAAGGTGAACGTCCAGGTGAGCTTGTCGGCCGAGACGTCCCACTTGTCGACCATCTGCGGCTTGACATCGAACTTCTCGTCGACGGCGAAAAGCACGTCCCAGACCATGTAGCCAAAGCCGCGCTGGACATAGGCGGTGGTCCAGATCGGATCGAGGATCTTCAGATCCGAGTTCATCACCGCCTTCAGCGTCGTCTGCGCGGCAGCCGGCAGCGGCGCGCCGAACATGCTGCCGACACTCATCGCCACGGCCAACGCCGCGACGGACTTCCTGAAATCGAGCATGACTGTTCCCTTCCCACTCCCCAGGCTTATTTTAGCAAGAAATGAGCCGCCGGGCGCCGCCGGCCCTCCGGATCGACCCAACAGCTTGTGTCAGTTACCGAAAGTAACGTTTAAAATAACGGAAAATCACACCCCCACTACCAACCCTTGAATCGATCAAGCTATCGATTGAACAAGTCATGTTAACGCCAAAGCGGCCCATTCACCTATTCTGGTCATTAGAATGTCGTCGCAGGAGGAGACTGGCATGGCCGTGACGATCAAGCAGATCCATCCCGGATTCGCCGGCGAGGTGTCGGGCGTCGACCTGACCCAACCGATCAGCCGCGAGGATGCGGCCGCGATCGACGACGGCATGAACCGGTTCGCGGTCCTGGTCTTTCACGGCCAGAACATCACCGACGAGCAGCAGGTCGCCTTCTCCAAGAATTTCGGCCCGCTCGAGGCCAAGACCCGGCCCGGCACCATCCGCAAGGCGGCGGACAACCGGCTGGGGCCCGGCATGGCCGATCTGTCCAACCTCGACAAGCAGGGCAAGATCATTTCAGCCGACGACCGTCAGTGGTTCTTCAAGCTGGGTGACCGTCTTTGGCACTCCGACAGCTCCTACCACGAGATTCCCGCCAAGTTTTCGCTGCTGTCGGGCCGCGTCCTGCCGTCCTGGGGCGGCAACACCGAGTTCGCCGACATGCGCGCGGCCTACGACGCGCTCGACGCCAGGACCAAGGCGGAGATCGAGGACCTGGTATGCGAGCACTCGCTGCTCTATTCGCGGGGCGCCATCGGTTTCACCGAGTTCACACCCGAGGAGATCGCCAGTTTCCGGCCGGTGCGACAGCGGCTGGTGCGCGTCCATCCCGCGACGGGACGCAAGTCGCTGTTCCTGTCGAGCCACGCCGGCGCGATCGTCGGCTGGACGATCCCGGAGGCGCGGGCATTCCTGCGCGAACTGACCGATCATGCGACCCAGCGCCAGTTCGTCTATTCACATGCCTGGCGGCAGTACGATCTCGTGATCTGGGACAATCGCGCCACGATGCATCGCGCGTGCCGCTTCGACCGCAACGAGGTGCGCGACATGCGGCGCACCACGCTGGCCGGCGACGCCCCGACGGTCGAGCAAGTCGCCGCCTGACCGGCCAGCTGGAAAAGCGTGACCGACATCCCGCAGTGACGATCAATTCCCTCCGCTGGGTCAGCGGGTCAGGTTGTATTGGTAGTCCTCACGCGAACTGCCTTCGGCCCGCAGCCCTGGCGGCATCGGCGCGCGGGTGAGGTTGACCTTGGCGTGGACATCGAGCGCGGCCTGGTCGGACCACAATTCCAGCAGCGCGAGTTTGTCGGGGTTCAGCACACTCTGAAATACCTCGAACTGTTCGCAGCCGGGCTCCTTCGCGACGTCGGCGCAGCGCTGCCGGAAGGCCTGCGCGAGTTCCGCCCCTTTGCCTGGGGCCGCATTGATCGAGACGACCAGCCGAATTTTCATGGCGTATCCCTATGCGAATGACGTGCAAGAGTAATTACCCCGGCTTGCCGCGCGTCAAGCGGAGTGCCGCTGCGCAGATGGCTTGCTTACGAATTGGTCGGGTAAGCACGCCGCCACCAGCTCACCTCGGCACCCGCGATCTTTCGATGTAACCAAACATTCTAGACAACGCGAAAATTCTTGAACTGCCAGGGGTCGCTTTCGTCGAGGTCCTCGGGGAACAGGCCGACGCGGTCCTTGAGCGGCGTCCAGTCGCCGTACTTGCCGACCACCGGGCCGAGATAGGGCATGCAGATCTGCAGGTTGCGCTCGAAGTCCATCTCGTCGGCCTCGACGATGCCGCGGTCGGGGTTCTCCAGCGCCCAGATGACGCCCGACAGCACCGGCGCGCAGACCTGGATCGAGGTCGCGTTGTTGTACGGCGTGAGTTCGCGCGTCTCGTGGATGTCGAGCTGGCTGCCGTACCAGTAGGCGCCTTTCTTGTGACCCATCAGCAGCACGCCGAGCTCATCGCGGCCGTCGGTGATCTCGTCGACGATCAGGCGCTGCTTCTTCTGCTGGTGCAGGTTCTTCCCGGCGATCTCGTGCATGGACATGATCGCCTGGTCGCACGGGTGATAGGCGTAGTGCACGGTCGGCCGGTAGACCGCCTTGCCCTCCTCGCGCAGCGTGAAGTAGTCGGCCATCGAGATCGACTCGTTGTGGGTGATGATGAAGCCATGGAACGGTCCCTCGAGCGGCGTCCAGGTGCGCACGCGGGTGAGCAGGCCTGGCCGGTTCAGGTAGATCGCGGCGTCGCAGCCGAACTCGTGGCGCGCGCCGTCGGCCGGCAGGCCCTTCTCATGCGTGCCCCAGCCCATCTCGGCGGGCTGGCTGCCCTCGGAGACGAAGCCGTCGATCGACCAGGTGTTGACGAACTCTCCGACCTTCTTGGGCTTCTTCGAGACCTGGGTATCGCGCTCGGCGATGTGGATCACCTTGACGCCGAGGTCGCGTGCGAGCTCGCCCCAGCCCTCGCGACTTGTCGGCTTCACCACGCCCATGCCGGTGTCCTTGGCGAGATTGACCAGCGCCTTCTTGACGAAATGCGAGACCAGGCCGGGATTGGCGCCGTGAGCGATCACCGCCGTCGGGCCGCCGCGGTACTTGGGTGCCAGCTTCAGCATGGTCTCGCGCAGCGCGTAGTTCGAGCGCAGCGATACCGAGAGGTTGGGATCGGTGTAGCCGCCGGGCCACGGCTCGATGCAGGTGTCGAGATAGAGGGCACCCTTCTCCTGGCAGAACTCGACCAGCGCTGTCGAGGCCACCTCGACCGACAGGTTGACCAGGAAGTCGCCCTTGCCGAGCCGCTTCTCCAGGGTCTGGCGCAGGTTCTCGCGGGTCAGGCGCTTCCGGATGAAGGTGACGCCGAAACGCTTGGTCTCCTTCAACCCGCCGCGATCCTCGGCCGAGATGATGGTGATCTGCTCGGGCTTGATGTCGATGTGGCGGAAGATCAGCGGCAGCACGCCCTGGCCGATGGAGCCGAAGCCGATCATGACCATGCGGCCGGAGAAGGAGACGTGCTTCTTGTACGCTTTCTTCTTGGACTTCTTGGCCATGATGCCCCCACTTTCAGGTGAAAAGTCGATAAACGGCAACGGGGCCTTTCTCAAGGCCCCGTTGCTTCGTCCGCCTTCGGATCGTCAGGTCAGATGCAGATCGCCTTCAGGGGCGCGAAGCCGTTGAAGGCCACCGACGAATAGGTCGTCGTATAGGCGCCGGTCGACATGATCTCGACCTTGTCGCCGGGTTTCAGCGACAGCGGCAGCTTGTACTCGGTCTTCTCGTAGAGGATGTCGGCCGAGTCGCAGGTCGGACCCGCCAGCACGACCGGGCCGACGCGCGTGCCGTCGCGGCCCGTGCGCAGGCGGTACTTGATGCTCTCGCCCATGGTCTCGGCGAGGCCGGAGAACTTGCCGATGTCGAGGTAGACCCAGCGCTTGCGGTCGTTGGCCGCCTTGCGGCTGACCAGCACCACCTCGCTCTGGATCACGCCGGCATCGCCCACCATGGAGCGGCCCGGCTCGATGATCACCTCGGGCATGCGGTTGCCGAAGTGGCGCACCAGCGCGCGGGTCACCGCCTCGCAGTAGGCCTCGATGGTATTGACCTCGGCGCGATAGCGGGCCGGAAAGCCGCCGCCCAGGTTGACCATGCGCAGGTCGACGCCCTCTTCGGCGAGCGCGAAGAACATCTGCGAGACCTGGACCAGCGCCTTGTCCCATTGCTCGAGATCGGTCTGCTGGCTGCCGACATGGAAGGAGATGCCATAGGGGTCGAGACCCCACTGCTTGGCCTTGCGCAACAGATCCTTGGCCATCTCTGGCGCGCAGCCGAACTTCTTGCTGAGCGGCCATTCGGCGCCGCCGCAATCGACCAGCACGCGGCAGAACACGCGCGAGCCCGGCGCCGCGCGGGAGAGCTTCTGCAGCTCCGCTTCGCTGTCGAAGGCGAACAGGCGCACGCCCTGCTGGTAGGCCCAGGCGATGTCCTTTTCCTTCTTGATGGTGTTGCCAAACGAGATGCGGTCCATGCCGACGCCGGTCGCCTGCACCATCTCGATCTCGCCGCGGGACGCGGTATCGAACTTGGAGCCGAGACCCGACAGGCGCGACAGGATCTGCGCGGCCGGATTGGCCTTCACGGCGTAGAAGATGTGGGCGGCGGGGAGCAGCTCGCGCATGCGCCGGAAGTTGTGCTCGACCACGTCGAGATCGATCACCAGGCACGGCGTCTCGGGTTGCTGCTCTCGGAGATAACGGAAAATACGCTCGGTCATCGCTGGGGGGTTCCCCGTCTATATGTCTAGGTGGTTCGGAGGTGAGTGAAGGGGACGACGGTGCCGGCAGGTTGATCCCTGACTGGCAGCGTGCGTCAGCCGATACTCGACGGAGAAAAAATCCGCTTCAGCGGAAGGCCAAACGAGGCCCGGTCAAACTTCACCGGGCAATTGACATAGTAGCGGGGGACACGCCCCGCGCGGTAAGCAACCATTTCAGAAGCTCCTTCCCGGACCCGGCTCCCCGCCGGCACTGCCAAAAAGGACGCTTTCCGTCGTTGCGTAACCACAATGGGCCAGCGGCACGTGCGTGGGCGTCTTGTTTTCGTATCTACAACTAATGTACGCGGTTACAAGAAGATTCTTCCCTGTCTGGAAAATTTTTAGGCGTCTTGTGGTGGAAAGATCACACCGTGGCCTCAGGCGCGAGGCAACGCCGAGCGTGGCAGGCGAATCGTCGCCGCGAGCACGGTGAGCGGCGCGAGTGTGACAGATGATACAATCAGCGCCGTCGGCACGCCGAACAGGGTGGCGACTTTTCCCCACAGCAGCGAGCCCGCCACCATCGCGCCGAAAAACACCATCTGGTGTACCGCCATGCCGCGGGCACGCATGAAGTTGGGGAGAATCATTTGAACCGCCGTACCGTTGTTGGCGATGACGGTCATCCAGCAGGCGCCTGAGACGGTGATGCAGAGGCCGAAGACGACCGGCGTCATGACCAGTGCGGCGATCAAAGTGGAGACGGCGTGGATGCCCATTGCCCAAATGTTGGCACGATCGGCACCGACGAGACGGTTGATCGTCGGCATCGACATGGCGCCGGCCACGGCACCGACGCCGAACACCGCGTAGAGGATCCCGAAGGAGAACTCGTCGAGCCCGAGTTCGAACCGCCCGGCCACCGGCAGCAGCGTGCCCATGGCGATGCCCGGCACGAAGAAGCAGAGGCCGCGGGCGAACACCGCCTTAAGTTCGCCCGAGCCGCGGACGAAGGCGATCCCGGTCCGGGCCGCCTCGAGGAAGCCCTCGCGGCGTTGCGAGGCCCGGGCCTCGGCCGAGCGCTTCCAGCTGCGCAGCGCCAGGATGACCCCGATGTAGGTGCAGGCGTTGGTGGCGAAAAGCAGGAAGACGCCCACCAGGCTCAGCAGGATCTGGCCCACCACAGGCCCCACGGTGCGGGCGAGGTTGAAGCCGGCGCTGTTGAGGGCGATGGCCGGCCGGAGATTCGGGCCGCCTACGATCTCGGGCACCACGGCGTGCCAAGCCGGGGCATTCATGGCGTTGCCCAGGCCCATGCAGAAGGCGAGCGCCAGGAGATTCCAGGCCTCCAGCTTGCCCAGGAACGCCAGCACGGCCAGCGTCGCGGCCACCGCCATCATCCAGAACTGGCAGAGGATGATGTAGCGCCGACGCTCGAAGCGGTCGGCCAGGATGCCGGCGAAGAAGCAGAACAGGAACATCGGCAGGGTGCCGGCGGCGGCCAGCAGGGCGACGAAAATCGGCTCCTGCGTCAGGCTGGTCATCTCCCAGGCCGCACCAGTGGACTGCATCCAGCCGCCGACGTTGGACAGGAGGTTGGCGATCCACAGGCCGCGGAAGGCCGGAATGGCGAGGGGAGCGAAGGCCGAAGGGTGACGGACGACGCCCGGGGGCGGCGCCGTCACACCAGAGCCTTTTCGTAGATCCGGTGGGTCTTGTAATGCACGCCGCCGACGGAACGGATGATGTTGTTGGTGGCCTTGTTGTCTTCCAGGATCCAGCCCAGCTCGGCGCTCTTCCGGCCCAGCCGCTTGCCGTTCTGGCGCAGCTGGTCGATCGCCATCATGGCAAGCCCTGCCCCCATCAGCGGATGGTTGCGGAACCGCTTCTTCACCCCCATGAGCGGCACCCGGGTGCTGCTGACGCCCGCAATCTTCATGCGGTAGACGAGCTTCAGCAGGTTCAGCGGGTTGAGCCTGCCGCCGAAGTCCTCGATCGCCTCGTTGAGGTTGGTGAGCGCCACGATGAAGGCCACCGCTTCCTCATCGACCTCCACGAAGACACAAAGGTCGGGCACGATCACGGGCCCGAATGCCTTGGAGGCGTGGTCGATCTCCGCCTGGGTGAAGGGCACGAAGCCCCAATTGTCGCTCCAGGCGTCGTTGAAGATGCCGACCACGGTACGGACCTCGGCGTCGAACATCTTCATGTTGGCGCTGCGCACCTTGACCCGGCCGGCCATGCCGGCACGCGCCATCAGCTTGGCGCCGATCGTCTCGGGGGCATTCTGGACGTCGTAGTCATAAGAGAAGACGTCCTTTGTCTTGGCATAGCCGCAGGCCTCGACACGGGAGCCTGCGTAGGGCGGATCGTAAGGCACCAGCAATACCGGGCGGCTGTCGAAGCCCCAGACCAGGAGGCCCACTTCCTCGTTGACCGAGAGGCTGAACGGCCCGGTCGCCCGCTTCATGCCTTTGGCACGCAGCCAGTCTTCAGCGGCCTTGAACAGGGCCTGGAAGATCGCCGGGTCATCCTCTGCCGCCACGCAGCCGAAATGGCCGGTGTCGTCGGCGTAACGTTCGAGATAGGCGCGATCGATCTGGGCGGTGATGCGGCCGACCACCTTGCCGGCGCGGCGGGCCAGGAAGAACTGGACCTCGACATGTTTGAACAGAGGATTCTTCTTGGGCGAGAAGGCCTCCTGCCGCTCGACGTCGAGATGGGCCACATAGCCCTTGTGGCCGGCGAACAGGCGCTTGGGCAGATTGATGAAGGCCTTGAGATCGGATTTGCCCTCGACGGGCGTGACGACGATGTCGGAAGAAGCCATGACCAGCTCAAGCTACCATGGCGGGCGTGACAGGGCTGTGGAACACCAGTTCGCCGTCGGGATCACAGCCGCTGGCATCGGCCTTGAGCGCCCGGATCTCGAGCCTCAGCGTCCAGCCCCCTCCGTCGCGCACGATGTGAATCAGGTGATAGCGGGCACGGCCGTACTTGCTGCCGGGAGCCGCCGAAGCCGAGGTCACGCCCAGGACCGGCACAGGCCCCTGCGGTCCGGCGATGCGTGCGATCTCGCTGCGATGGTTGTGACCATGGAGGATGGCCTCGCAGCCGACGCGGCCGATCATCGCCTGGAAGGCGGCGGCGTCCGTCAGGTGCTTGAAGCGCGACTGATCGAGCAGCGGGGGATGATGGATCAGCACGATGCGGCAAAGGCCCTCGCGCGCCGTCTCGACCAGCAGCTGCTCGGTGCGCGCGATCTGCGCCGGCCCCAGATCGCCGGTCGCCAGCAGCGGCGGCTTGGGGACGCCGGTCGACAGCCCGATCAGCGCAACGCCGTCGCGCCGGCGCAAGGTCGGGAAGACGTCGAAGCCCGTGGCCGGCGGCTGGCCGTCGCCCGCCATGTAGGCACCCCAGAGCCCGAGCCCCTCGTCCCACGGGATCGGCACGTAGACATCGTGGTTGCCGGGAATGACGGTGATGCGGTCGGGGCGGTCGAAGGCTGCCAGCCAGGCGGCGGCGCGACGGAATTCTTCCGGCAACGCCACGTTCACCAGGTCGCCGGTCAGCGCGATGTGGTCGGGCTTCCGAGTCTTGATGTCGGCCACGATGCCGGCCAGCGCCTCGGGCACATGGAGATGCACGCGGTTACGCCACCAGTTGAGGTAACCCGTGGCGCGCTTGTTGAGGAGCTGGCCGGCGCGGGCCGTCGGCATGGGCAGATGCGGATCGGACAGATGCGCCAGGGTGAACATGAACCCTCGCCTGGCTAGCGCGTGCCCCCGACGACGCGCAGCTTGGGCGCCAGCACGCCCATCTGGCGGCCGATGCCGGTCATGACCTCGATCATGTGCTCGAGCTGCTCCTTGGTGTGCACGGCGCAGAGCGAGCAGCGCAGCAGCGACACGCCGTTGGGCGTGGCCGGCGGCACGGCGACATTCACATAGATGCCGGCATCGAGCATGGCGCGCCAGAAGCCGATCGCCGTCATGCGGTCGGGCAGGTGCACGCCGACCACCGGGCCGTGCTCGGGCCCGAGCTTGAAGCCCTGGGCGGCGAGGCCGTCATAAAGCGTGGCGACATTGTCCCACAGCTGCTTGCGCAGCTCGGGCTTGGCCTTGACCACCTTCAGCGCCTGGCGGACCGACGCCACGATCGAGGGCGGCAGCGAGGCCGTGAACATGTAGGAGCGCGTCGTCACACGCAGGATGTCGAAGTCGGGGTCGTCGGAGACGCAGTAGCCGCCGATCGCGCCCAGGGTCTTGGAGAAGGTACCGACGATAAAGTGGCAGTCGTCGAGCACGCCCGCCGCCTCGCTGAGGCCACGGCCGTGCTCGCCCAGCGCGCCCATCGAATGGGCCTCGTCGACCAGCACGTAGGCGCCATACTTCTTGCAGACCGCGATGAATTCCTTGAGCGGCGCCGAATCGCCCAGCATCGAGTAGATGCCTTCCAGGACCACCAGCCGATTGCCCGGCTTGTCGCCAATGCGGCGCAGACGCGCGTCGAGGCTGGACGGATCGTTGTGCTTGAAGCGCACCACTTCGGCCTGGGTCTGCTTGCAGGCGTCGTAGATCGAGGCGTGGCTGTCGGCATCGATCAGCAGGAAGTCGTCCGGTCCGACCAGCGAGGAGATCACCCCCAGATTGGCCTGGTAGCCGGTCGTGAAGACCATGCAGTGCTTCTTGCCGTAGAACTCGGCGATCTCCTTCTCCAGCGCCACATGCTCGCTGTAGCTGCCGTTGGCAATGCGCGAGCCGGTCGTGCCGGTGCCCTCGGCGCGGATCGCCTCGATCGCGGCCTCCATGCAGGAGGGGTCGAAGGTCAGGCCGAAATAGTTGTTGGTGCCGACCAGCAAGGTCTTCTTGCCATTGATGATGGCTTCGGTCGGCGACAGGACGCGTTCCATGCGGATCTGGAACGGATCCGAGCCGGTCGTGCGGACGTCGCGATAGGCGTCGAGCAGACCGGCGTGGCGGTCGAACAGGCCCATGGCGAATTAACGCCGGGCGGCGAGCTTCAGGATGGTGTCGGCGAGTTCGTCGACGGTGTGGATTTCCGCCACCACGTTCATCGGGATGGAGATATCGAACCGGTCCTCGAGCTCCATGACCATGTCCATGATCGCCAGCGAATCGATCGCCAGGTCCTTGGCGATGACGGTCTTGCCGGTGATGGGCTTCTCGCCGGCCTGGTACGGCGCCAAGTGATGGCAAATTTCGGCCATCACCACGGCCCGCGACAGTTTCGGCGCGCTTACGAGGGTATCGGTGGCGTCGTCGTTTTCGACGATCAGATTATGGGCAGTGTGCAAAACCAGCTCTCCGGTTGCCGGGGTGGGGCGAGCCTTATGTGCCAGAAACCGAGATTCCTTGTGAAATAACAAATTGTTACGCTGTATTTCACCGCTTCTAGAGCCATTTCCGGGCGCGATACCACAAGACTGTGTCGCGAAATCCCGCAACGAGATCGTAGCGAGCGCCAAAGGCGATTGCCGTGGCTAGTCGTCGATCGTGAACCGTCCAATCCGGGTGAAACATTTCATTCACCTTGGCCGGTGTGAGGATTTGGGTCCTACCGCCGAGCGAATGGCGAAGCAGGTTCAGTTGCGCCACTGCCAGCATCGGGGTGCGGGATATTCGCAGGGATCGTGCGCGACGCCCGAGCGCCGCCGCCGCCGCCTCGGCCATGTCATGGTAGCTGTGACCGCCTTTATGTCCGTCGTCGATTTCGTAGACCGCTGGCGCGAGCGGCTTTTCCAGGGCAAGCGCCAGCACCTCGACGAGGTCGGCGACGTGGATCAGGGACAAACGTGCGTCGAGGACCTTCGGCTGCGGCGCCAATCCGCCCGCGACCGCACGAAAATAGGCCAGCGTCTCACGGTCGCCCGGCCCGTAGACGGCAGGCGCGCGGACGGCCAGCCAAGGTCCTCCGCGCCGGGCAAGGACTTCCTCGGCCGCCCGTTTGCTGGCGGCGTAGGGTGAAAGCTGAGGTTCGCGTGCCGCCAGCGACGACAACAGGACGAACGGCACATCGGGCGCAAGCGCCGTCAGCAGAGCGGTGCCATCGCGGTTCACCGCCTGGAACTCCGCTGGCCTCCTCGCCTTGATGAGGCCTGCGGCGTGGACCACCGCATCGGCGCCGATCAGCAGCCGACGCAGCGCCGGCTCGTCGGCGAGATCGCCCCAGATGATCTCGGCATCGACGCCGGCAAGCGAAGGCAATGGCGACCAGCGGCGGACGAGAACGCGCAGCTTCCAGCCATGGCGGGCAAGTGCGGCGAGCAGATGCGATCCGACGAAGCCGGTGGCGCCGGTGACTGCGACCAGCCTGGACAAGACCCGCTCTCAGGCCGCGGCGGGCTTGGGCGCATAAAGGCCGGCGAGGAAATTGGCCTTGGCGCGCGCGCGGGAAAGCTTGCCCGACGAGGTCATCGGCAGGCCGACCGCCGGCGGCACCAGCGCGACGTCACAATCGACCGCCACTGCCTCGCGCACCGCACCGGCCACGTCGCGCGCCAGCGCACCTTTCGCCTCATCGCCCGAGACGCGCGCCACGACGGCGACCACGACGCGCTCGCCGTCGGCGGTCTCGACCGAGAAGGCCGCCGCATCGCCGCTCTTCACCACCTTCTGGGCCTCGATCGCCCATTCGATGTCTTGCGGCCAGACATTGCGGCCGTTGACGATGATCAGGTCCTTCGCACGGCCCGTGACGACGATCTCGCCCTGAAGCGTGTAGCCAAGATCGCCGGTATCGAGCCAGCCGTCGGCCGACAGCACCTCGCGCGAGGCCTCGGGCTCCTGGTAGTAGCCCGGCATGATCGAGGGTCCTTTGACGAAGATCCGGCCCACCTCGCGATCAGCCAGCAGCTTGCCGGCCTCGTCGCGGACTTGCAGCTGATGGCCGGGCAGCACCTTGCCGCACACCACGAAGCGGCGCGCGCGTTGGGTGTCCTGCGGATCGACCGCCGGCAGGGCGCGCTGCGCCTCGGCGAGCGCCGCGCGATCGACGCTGTCGGTGCGCACGCCTGTGCCGTGCGGGCAGAAGGTGATGGCAAGGCACACCTCGGCCATGCCGTAGCTCGGGATGAAGGCCGAGCGCCTGAAGCCCTTGGGTTCGAAGGCGCGCGCGAAGCGGTCGAGAACGTCGGGCCGCACCATGTCGCCGCCGATGCCGGCATGGCGCCAGCACGAGAGATCGAGATCGTCCGGCACCTGCTGGACACCGCGGCGCGTGGCAAGGTCGTAGCCGAAGCTCGGGCTGTAGGAGATGCTCCCACGATTGCGCGAGATCAGATTGAGCCACTGCATCGGCCGACGCGCGAAGTCGCGCGGCGTCAGGTAGTCGATCGAGAGCTGGGCCGAGAGCGGTGCCATCGTGAAGCCAATCAGACCCATGTCGTGATAGAGCGGCAGCCAGCTCGTGGCACGGTCGCCTTCGACGACGTCGAGGCCTGCCGGTCCCACCATGCCGGCGAGATTGGCCATCAGCGCGGCCTGGGTGATCTGCACGCCGTGCGGATGGCGCGTGCTGCCCGACGAGAACTGGATGTAGCAAAGGTCGGAAGGACCGAGCGGTCGCAGATCGACCGCCTTCTCGGGCAGCGCCTCCAGCACGCCCATGCCGCCATGCAGGCGGATCGCGGGGAACTCCGCGGCCACTTCGCCCAGGTAGCCCGCGAGATCGTCGAGGCCCAGAGCCGCAACGGCGCCGGAGGCGGCGAACTGGCGGCGCAACTGATCGAGGTAGGTGAGCTTGCCGCCGATGCCGACGGGGATCGAGATCGGTACCGGCAGCAATCCCGCATACTGCGCGCCAAAAAACGCGTCGAAGAAGCCGGGCCAGGTGTCGGCCGTGATCAACAGCCGGTCGCCCACGGCAAAGCCCGCGCCGATCAGCTTGCGGGCCGCGACATGCGCCCGCTCCCGCATCTCGCGCCACGGCAAGGCCGAGAGCAATTCGCCCCGGGCATTAAAAAACGTGACCCCGGTCTCGCCATGGGCGGCATAGTCCAGCATCTCCGGCACCGATCGGAAGGCGGCGCGGCGCAGGCTAAGCTGGCGGTTGCGGGACGGAAGCGGATTCATGGAGCGCCGGGGTCCTAGCAGAGGGATTCGGCCCTCTCAAGGCGCCCCGCGCCGGTGGCTTGCGTGAAAGTTGACACTTTATGACCCCCGACCGATATTGCCTCGCCCTCGCCAAACCCCGGAGTTTCCATCCCGGAACGCCGGCCTGGCGGGGTTTTTACTTCATGGAGGACTATCGTGATTACGGCTGTGATGCCGACGTACGGTCGCAAGGACGTCGTGTTCGAACGCGGAGAGGGCAACTATCTCTACGCGACGGACGGCCGACGTTACTTGGACTTTACCTCCGGCATCGCCGTGAACGCGCTGGGCCATTGCCATCCCACCCTGGTCAAGGCGCTCGCCGAGCAGGGGGCCAAGCTCTGGCACACCTCCAACCTGTTTCGCATTGGCAACGGCGAGAAGCTGGCCAAGCGGCTGACCGAGGTGTCGTTCGCCGACACGATGTTCTTCTGCAACTCTGGTGCCGAGGCGATCGAGGGTGGCATCAAGCTGATCCGCAAGTATCAGTACATGAACGGCAAGCCCAAGCGGTACAAGATCATCTGCTTCCAGGCAGCGTTCCACGGCCGCCTGCTGAACGCGCTCTCCGCGACCGGCAACGAGAAGTACCTCGAAGGCTTCGGCCCGCCCGCGCCGGGCTACAAGCACGCGCCGCTCAACAACACCAATGTCGTGCGCGACATGGTGGACGACGAGACGGCGGGTATCCTGGTCGAGCCGATCCAGGGCGAAGGCGGCATCCGCGGGACCACGACGCAGTTCCTCAAGGACCTGCGCTCGATCTGCGACGAGTTCGGCCTGCTGCTGTTCTACGACGAGATCCACACCGGGTTCGGCCGTACCGGCAAGATGTGGGGCTACGACTGGTCGGGCGTGAAGCCCGACGTCGCGGCGATCGCCAAGGGCATGGGCGGCGGCTTCCCGATCGGCGCCTTCATGGCGACCGAGAAGGCGGCGGTCGGCATGGTGCCGGGCACGCACGGCTCGACCTATGGCGGCAATCCGCTGGCCACGGGCGTCGCCAACGCAGTCCTCGACGTCATCCTGGCGCCGGGCTTCATCGACGGCGTGCGCGAAAAGGGCGAGTACCTAAAGGGTCAGCTGCAGGGCCTCGTGAGGAAGCATCCCAAGGTCTACCTCGAGCAGCGCGGCACCGGCTTCCTCCAAGGCCTGCAGTGCACCCCCGAAGTGCCGGCCGGCGACATGGTGAATCGCCTGCAGTCGCTCGGGCTCCTGGTGCCGCCGGCGGGCGAGAACGTGATCCGTGTTTTCCCGGCGCTGATCGCCGACAAGGCGGCGCTCGACGAGGGCATCGACCTTCTCAGCAAGGCCGCAGTGTCGTTTGAATCTGCCAAGGCGGCCGAGTGATGCCATGGCAGAGCCCAAACACTTCCTCGACCTAGATCAGGTCGATCCGAAAACGCTTCGCCAGATCCTCGATCGAGGCAAGGCGATGAAGAAGCAGCGCGCTAACGGCGGACACGACAAGCCGTTGGCGGGCAAGACGCTCGCCATGATCTTCGAGAAACCCTCGACGCGCACTCGCGTGTCGTTCGAGGTCGGCATGCGCGAGCTCGGCGGTCAGACGATCATGCTCGGCCGCACCGACACCCAGCTCGGCCGCGGCGAGACCATCGCCGATACCGCGCGCGTACTGAGCCGCTACGTCGACATCATCATGATGCGCACGACCGTCGAGGAGAAACTCCTCGAGATGGCCAAGTACGCGACCGTGCCGGTGATCAACGGTCTCACCGACAAGACGCATCCCTGCCAGCTGATGGCCGACGTGATGACCTACGAGGAGCATCGCGGGCCGATCCAGGGCAAGGCGATCGCCTGGTCGGGCGACGGCAACAACATGGCGACGTCGTGGATCCATGCCGCCGTGCAGTTCGACTTCGAACTGCGCATCGCCTGCCCGCCAGAACTCAAGCCGCCGGCGGACGTCGTGCAGTGGGCGGAGAAGTCCAAGGGCCACCTCACCATCGGCCACGACCCGGAAGCCATCGTGCGCAACGCCGATTGCGTCGTCACCGACACCTGGGTGTCGATGGGCGACGAAGATCCGCAGAGTCCCAGTGCCGCGCGACGGCACAACCTGTTGCGCGGCTACCAGGTCGACAAGCATCTGATGGCGCAGGCCAAGAAGGACGCCATCTTCATGCATTGCCTGCCGGCGCATCGCGGTGAAGAAGTGACTATCGACGTGATCGATGGACCGCAGTCGGTGGTATTCGACGAGGCGGAGAACCGCCTGCACGCCCAGAAGAGCATCCTCGCCTGGTGCCTGTCGTGAACGCGCCGTCGGGAGGCCTCCGCTCTTCCGACAACGACCAAGCCCTCCCCTTCCAGCTCGACGCGCTGGGTGTCCGCGGCCGCCTGGTCCGGCTCGGCCCCACGCTCGACGACATCATCGAGCGCCACGGCTATCCGCTGGCCGTGGCGCGGCCGCTCGCCGAGGCGATGGCGCTGTGTGCATGCCTGGCCACGTCGCTGAAATACGACGGCATCTTCACCCTGCAGATCTCGGGCAACGGGCCGATCCGGCTGCTGGTGACCGATCTCACCACCGACGGTGCGCTGCGCGGATACGCGCAGTTCGACAGCTGGAAGCTCGCGGTGGCGCTGGGCGCCGGCAATCACGATGTGCCGGAGGGCTACGTACCCAAACTGTTCGGCCGCGGCCGGCTCTCCTTCACCGTCGACCAGGGCCAGCACACCGAGCGCTACCAGGGCGTCGTGCCTCTCGAAGGCGCCACGCTCGCCGACTGCGCCCACACCTATTTCCGCCAGTCCGAGCAGCTGCCGACCGGCATCAAGATCGTGGCCGAGCGCAGCGTCGGAGGCGGCCCTCGTGGCGAGAAAGAGGGCCATTGGCGGGCGGCGGCGCTGATGGTGCAGCAGATGCCTGAATTCGATGCCGGCCGCATCGATGTCGACCGCGAGCAGCGCGAGGACGACTGGCGCAAGGCGGTCATCTTGATGGCCTCGGCGACCGAGGCCGAGATGCTGGATGCGAAGCTGCCGGGCGCCACCCTGCTCTACCGCCTGTTCCACCAGGAACGGCCACGCCAGTTCGAGCGCCGGCCGTTCGTGGCGCGTTGCCGCTGTAGCCGCGCCCGCATCGACCGCGTGCTGCGCTCCATCAAGCGCGAGGAACTGGGCGACATGCGCGATCCCAGCGGTCGCGTGGTCGTGAAGTGCGAATTCTGCTCGACCGAATACGCTTACGACGATCGCGACCTCGACCGGATCTACGCCTCCGCGGCGTGAAAACCGGCTGCCATTGTGGCATGGGGTGTGCAGCGGAGGTGACCCATGAGCATACTGATTCGCGCTGGCTTGGCGCTGGCTTTTTCACTGCTGGCTTTGCCCGCTATCGCCCAGACAAATCTGCGCATCGGCCTCGGCGACGACGGCGACGCGCTCGATCCGACGCTGTCGCGCTTCTACACCACTCGCATCGTGTTCGCGGCGCTCTGCGACAAGCTTTTCGATATCGACGAGAAGGGCAACATCGTGCCGCAACTCGCGCTCAGCTCCGACACCTCGGCTGACGGCAAGACCGTCACGATGAAGCTCCGTCCCGGCGTCAAGTTCCACGATGGCGAGCCGTTCGATGCTGCGGCGGCAAAGTACAGCCTCGACCGCCACCTCAACATGAAGGGCTCGTTCCGCCGTTCCGAGATCAGCGTCGTCAACTCCATCGAAGTCGTCGACCCGCTGACCATCAAGCTCAACCTCAAGTCGCCGTTTTCGCCTCTGTTGGCCCAACTCACCGACCGTGCCGGAATGATGATGCCGCCGAAGGCGACCGAGGCCGCAGGCGACAAGTTCGCCCTCAATCCGATCTGCGCTGGCCCGTACAAGTTCGTCGAGCGCATTCCCCAGGACCGTATCGTGCTGGAGAAGTTCAGCGACTACTGGAACAAGGACCAGGTCTTCGTCGACAAGATCACCTATCGGCCGATCGTCGATTCGACGGTGCGACTTGCCAACCTCCAGTCCGGCTCGCTCGACCTGATCGAGCGCGTGCTGGCGACCGACATCAAGGCCGTGCGCTCGAACCCGAAGCTCCGGCTCAGCAAGGCGACGTCGCTCGGCTGGGTCGGCCTGCTGATCAACATGAACAATGGGCCGAAGTCGGATAATCCTCTGGGCAAGGATCCGCGGGTGCGCCAGGCCTTCGAGCTTGCGCTCGACCGCGAGGCCATCAACCAGGTGGTCTTCAACGGCGAGTTCGTACCGGGCAACCAGTGGGTCAATCCGGACAGCCCGTTCTATCAGAAGGCCTTCCCGGTGCCGAAGCGCGATCTCGCCAAGGCAAAGGCGCTGATGCAGCAGGCCGGCATCAAGACGCCGCTGACGATCGACTTCATGGTGACCAGCGGACCCGAGACACAGGCTCTCGGCGAAGTCGTGCAGGCGATGACCGCCGAGGCGGGCTTCGACCTCAAGCTGCGCGTCACCGAGGCGGCGACGGCGCAGAAGCAGGCCGAGGAAGGTGAGTACCAGCTCTACATGAACAACTGGAGTGGACGCATCGACCCCGATGGCAACACTGTGATCTACCAGACCTGCACCGGCCCGATGAACATGGGCAAGTATTGCGACAAAGAGATCGATGCCCTGCATGAGCAGGCACGCACCACCAACGATCTCGCCGCCCGTAACGCTGCCTACGAAAAGCTCGCCGCCAAGTTCCTGCAGAATGGCTGGATCATCTATCTCTACCATCCGCAATATCTGATCGCGTCCACCGACCGGGTGGAGGGCTTCAAACCCTATCCGGACGGCCTGCTGCGGGTGGTCGGCGTCAAGATGAAATGACGTAATTCTTTGGAGGCCGCGCCTTGATCGCGGCCTCGTTGGGCTCGACACCCCAACCCGGCCGGTTCGACAGCACGTAGTCGCCCTTCTCGAACACCGGCGGATGATCGACGATGTCGTCGCGCCACGGCACGCCGTCGATGTCGATCTCCATGATGCGGAAGTTGGGCACGGCGGCGCAGAAATGCGCCGAGATGGCGCTCGCCAGATGGCCATAGAAATTGTGCGGCGCCACGTTGACCTCGTAGACGTCGGCCAGCGACGCGATCTTCAGCGACTCGTAGAAGCCGTTCCAGATCACGTCGACGATCGCGGTGTCGAAGGCATAATTCTCGAAGTACGGGCGGAAGTCGCGGCGCTCCAGCAATGTCTCGCCCGAGGCGATCGGGCACGGAGAATCGCGCCGAATGAGTGCGATCGAGCGCGGATCGTGCACGTCGAGCTCGAGCCAGGTGAGCTTGGCCGGCCCGACAGCCTCGGCGATCTGCAGGAAGCCCTCGGTGCGGAAGTGGAAGTTGGTGTCGAGCATGACGCCGACATCCGGCCCACAGCCCTTGCGGAACGCCTCGACGGTATTGGCAGCGCTGCGCGCAATGAAGGCGTCCCAGTTGCGCTCGGGGAAGCCCTTGCCGACGACGAAGCCCGGCCGGTAGGCGCGCAGCTTGCCGTCGACCTCGATCGCGATGTTGGTCTTGCAGGCTGTGAAGCCCTTTGCCCTGACCTCCTCGCCGACCTTGGTCATGTCCTCGTAGCTCTTCACCGGCGGCGTGCCGCAGATATCGGGATTGCGCATGCGGTAGGAGCCGCAATGCGACCAGTAGACCGGGATGCGGTCGCGCAGCTTGCCGCCGAACAATTGGTAGACCGGCACGTTCAGCGCCTTGCCCTTGATGTCCAGGAGCGCGTTCTCGATCGCCGCAATCGCCTGGCGCACCACGCCACCGCGCGACTGGGTCGACTTGGTGGCGAGCACGGCGTTCACCAGCTCGAGATCCATCGGGTCCATGCCGATGACGCTCACCATCAGGTTCTCGATGACACCGGAGAGACCGGGGCTGCCGAAGCTTTCGTTGTATTCCGACCAGCCGACCGGGCCTCCGTCGGTCGTGAGCTTGAGGAAGGAAAAGGTGCGCCAGCCGGCGTCGCACTTGAAGATTTCGTAGCCTTTGACCTTCATGGTTTCCCCCTCTCGATGTTTGTGAATGCCGGCACGACACTCGGCAACTCGCGCATCGCGGCCTGGAACTTGTCGGCCGTCATTGCAGCGCCCTCAAGCCGGCCCACGTCGCTTCCGCACCGAACGTGCGCACTTTCGCCCCCTTCTTTCGGAGCGCGAGAGCATAGCGGTCGACGAGCGCCGACGCGCCGATCACGATCACCTCGCCATTCTCCGATAGCTTCTGCTGCTTCAGTTCCTCGCCGATCAGCAGGCCGGAAAGATAGCTCGCGGATTGGGTAGGCGACAGACGGCCGAACAGGCCCAGCGCCCTCACCCCAAAGGCGTTATGCAGCAGGCCTTCGCCGCTGCCGGCCCGGGCGACGCCGCGCAGGAAAGCCGCCTCGTCGAGCGGCGCAGCGGCGTCGAGCGTGCGCGCCAGAATGGAGTGCCGAGTGAACAAGCCATAGACCTCGCCGGTCATGAACGTACGAAAGCCGATCACCCGGCTGTCGCGCACCGTGGCCCATTTGCTGTGCGTGCCGGGCAGCACGAACAGGCCGTCCGCGAGACCGGCCAACCGCATCGCGCCAAAGATCTGAACTTCCTCGCCGCGCATCACGTCGGGGACGTCGCCTTGCGTGTCGCTGAGGCCGGGAACAATGGCGATGCGGCCGCGCTCGATCCAATGCAGGTGCTGAGCCAGTTCGGCGGGACCGGCTGGACAAGCAACATAGGGCGCCTCGACCCAGCCTTGCCGGCTGCCGGCCATGCCGGAGATCAGACAAGGCGTACCGCCGGATTTCACCCACTCGGAGAACTGCTCGGCAAACACACCCGCGAAGTCGCCGTTCGGAACGTTGAGGATGCCGAGCGGCGCACTCTTCTCCTCGAGCACTCGCCCCGCTTCATCGAGCAGCGCACCCCGCAGCGAGCTCGTCCCCCAGTCGACGGCAATCAGGCGCGGCACGCTTGCTCCGTCAGTTGCGGCAGGCCCACTCCACCATGCGCCGCATGAAATCCTCGCAGGCCCCGATCTGCGAGGCGAGGATGAATTCGTTGGGCTGGTGCGCCTGGGCGATGTCGCCCGGCCCGCACACGACCGTCGGCACGCCAAGCGTCTTCTTGAAGATGCCGGCCTCGGTACCATAAACCACGCTGCCCACGGTGTTGGAGCCCGACCAGTTCGCCGCCAGCACCTTGGCGTCCTCGTTGCCCTCCGGCGAGAAGGCCGGCGTCGAGGAACGCAGCACGGTCTCGATTGTTGCCGCCGGATGCTTGGCCTTCATCTTGAGCAGAAGCTCTTCCTTCAGCCATTTCTGGGCGCGCTCGCCCAGTCCTTCGATCGGCTTGCCGGGAAGCTCGCGGTAACCCCACAGCACCTCGCATTCGCGCGCCAGGATGTTGCCCGCCGTGCCGCCGACAATGGTGCCGACATTGAAGGTCGCCGCCGCCGGCATGAACTCGCTGTTCTTTGGCGCCGCCGCTTCGAGCTCGTCCTGCACTTGGTTGAGGTAATGGACGAACTCGCCGGCGAAATGGATGGCGCTGACGCCGAGATGCGTCATCGAGGAATGCGCCTCGAAGCCGGTGAACTTGGTGATGTAGATCTGCGCTCCCTTATGCGCATGAACCACCGTCATCATGGTCGGCTCGCCGATGATGATGGCGCGTGGCTTCGGCACTTCACGCGCCATACGCGCGGCTAGGGCATGCGCGCCGACGCAGCCCACTTCCTCGTCGTAACTCAGCGCAAAGTGGATCGGCTTCTTGAGCGGGGCCTTGAGGAACTGCGGCAGCATGGCGAGCGCGATGGCGTAGAACGCCTTCATGTCACAGGTGCCGCGACCGTAGTACTTGCCGTCCTTCAGGGTCAGCGCCCAGGGATCGGTGACCCAGGGCTGACCGTCGACCGGCACCACATCGGTGTGGCCCGATAGCACCACGCCGTCCTTCACGTTCGGTCCGACCGTGGCGAACAGGTTCGCCTTGGCGCCATCTTCGCTCGGCACCAAATTAGAGGCGACGCCGTGACCTTCAAGGTAGCCCTGAACGTACTCGATCAGTGCAAGGTTGGAATTGCGCGAGGTGGTGTCGAACGCCACCAGGCGACGCAGCATTTCGACAGAATCGACGATCTCTCCGGCCAAACGAAACTCCAGCTACACTGATGCACGGCCGATCATAGTGAGGAACTCGCGGCGCGTCTCGCCATTGTCACGAAAAGCACCCAGCATACGGCTGGTCACCATGGCGACGTCGGATTTGTGCACGCCACGCGTGGTCATGCACTGGTGCGCTGCCTCGATGACCACGGCGACGCCACGCGGCTGAAGGACCTCCTGCAGGGTGTTGGCGATCTGAGCCGTGAGCTTCTCCTGGATCTGCAGGCGATGCGCGTAGGCGTCGACGACGCGGGCGAGCTTGCTGATGCCCACGACGCGCTTATCCGGCAGATAGCCGATATGTACCTTGCCGATGATCGGCACCATGTGGTGCTCGCAGTGAGATTCGAGACGGATGTCGCGCAACACCACGACCTCGTCATAGCCCTCAACCTCCTCGAAGGTCCGGCGCAGCATGTCGCGCGGATCGTCGTCGTAGCCCGAGAAGAACTCCTCATAGGCCCGCACCACGCGATCAGGCGTGCCGACCAGGCCTTCGCGATCAGGATTGTCGCCCGCCCAGCGGATCAAGGTGCGCACGGCCGCCTCGGCCTCGTCGCGTGACGGCCGCTCCAGGCCGGTGGCGAGCGAAACCAGGTCGCTCTTCTTCAGCTGCTTGTTCATCGTGGTTCCTCTTTGCTCCGCCGATGTCCCGTCTAGTTAAGCTGTCGCGGACCGGCCGGCGTGTCGAGCGAGAATGTCGGAATTTCGATATCGAAATTCTCGCCCGTCTCGCTCACCATTTGGTAGGTGCCGCCCATGAAGCCCGACGGCGTCGACAGCGACGTTCCCGACCTGTACTCGAAGGCCTCGCCGGGCTGCAGCCGCGGCGTCTGGCCGACGACACCCGGTCCCTTCACTTCCTGCAGGCGGCCATGGCCGTCGGTGATCTTCCAGTGACGGCTGCGCAATTGCACCGTGACATCACCCTTATTCTCAATGCGGACATGATAGGCCCAGACATACTGCGCCTTCGCTGGATCGGTCTGGTCGGGCAGATGTTGCGGCGTCACGGTGACGCGAATGGCACGGGTTGTGGCGGCGTACATGGTCTGGAAGTTTCCTCGCGGGATTTGAGATGGGCTCTTCCCGGCAAAACGTCAATTCAGTCTAGAGCCAGCGCGGGTCGGCGGTGAAGTCGATGGTGAGCCAGCGCTGCGGGCCCTCATCGCCGATACTGTCGGCGATTTCGCGCCGGATCGCATCAACGGCCGCGACATTGTCGAGCCGCATGCCGGCTGGCACCGCGATATGGATTTCGATGAATTGCGCGCGGCCGACCTTGGCGACGTAGCTCGTATAGGTCTTGAAGCCATGCCTGGCGATCACGCGATCCATCACACTACGCACATGGGCGTCGAGTTCCGGCGGCGTGATCAGCAGGATCTCCTGCAGGGCCTTGCGCACGGTGCGGATCGGCACGAACACGAGAGCGAGCGTCAGCGTGGCCAACACCACGGGATCGGCATAAGGCGTGAGATAATCCAACGCCGTGCCGCGCAGCGACAAGGCGATGCCGAACGCCACAAGGAGGGCCGAAGTCACCGCTGCCGACATCAGCCAGCTCTGCGCATCGAGCCGCACGAAATCCGAACCGATGTGCCGGTTGGCACGAAATTCGTAACCCCACATGCCGAAGCAGGCGATGCATACGATGACGGCATAGATGATCGCCCAACCGAAATCGAGCTGCCGGCCGCCGCCCAGGAAACTGTCGACGGCATTCAGGAAGGCATAGAAGCAGAGCAGCATTAAAGTGCCACCGTTGAAGGCCAGCACCATGGGCTCGATGTGCCAGTAGCCGAACTGGAAGCGTCGATTGGTGTTGTCGCCGGCGACCAGCCGCGACACGAACAATGCCAGGCCGGACATGGCAGCATCGATGGCGGCGAAGACACCGTCAAACAGGATCGACATCGAGCCCGACAGCAGGCCGAAAACGACGCCGAACAGCGAGACGACGACCGTCACGCTGATCGAGAGGCGCAACATCCTTTGTTCTGCGGCAGCCGGGAGCATGCCACAGGGTAGACCATCAGATCGGGAAGATCAGGCAGGTCGTGGTGCCGTGCGCCAGGAGCTTGCCCGAGCCGTCGACCAGCCGACCCTCGGACGTGGCAATGCGCGAGCCGACATTGATGATCTTGCCCTCGGCACGGACCTCGCCGGTCTTGTCGCTCATGGCTCGCACATAGTTGATCTTGATCTCGAGCGTGGTGAAACCGGAGCCCGACTGCAGCGTCGTATGGATGGCGCAGCCCATCACCGAATCGAGCAAAGTCGCGGCGATACCGCCATGCACGCTGCCCAGCGGATTGTAGTGGTCGATCACCGGCTTGTAGGCGAACACCACGCGCCCCTTCTCAACCTCGGTCATCCAGAAGCCCAGGGCCTTGGAGATCGGCGGCGCCGGCAGGCGGCCTTCCATGATGCCGGTCATCAGGCTCAGCCCATCCAGAGTACGAGCCTTGTCGATTGGCAGGGCGCCAATGCCGGCCGCAGGAACCTTCATTTGCCCATCCATGGGGATCTCCGTCGGATATATGCGTGCATATGCACCATTTGCGCTTGGCGAAGCCGCAGGCAAGTCATAAAATCTCATGATGGCCATCGCCCAGCGTCTCTCACCGCTCGACTGCACCTGCTTCCGCGTCCGTGGCGCAGCGCGTCGGGTGACCCAGATCTACGGCCGGCACCTCGCGCCGACTGGCCTCAAGATCTCTCAATTCTCGCTGCTGGGCTTCGTCAGCGCCGAGGGGCCGGTGTCGATCGGCCGGCTGTCCGATCTGCTCACCACCGACCGCACGACGCTGACGCGCAATCTGCGGCCGCTGCTGGCCGCCGGGTTGATCGAGCGCGCGGCCTCGGGTGATAGGCGCCGACATGAGCTGATGGCCACCGCTGCAGGCCGCGCCCTGTTCAAGCGCGCCCTGCCGCTGTGGGCCGCCGCCGAACAGGAAGTGCGCACGGCGATGGGCGCCAGGCTCACCGCCGATCTGCACGGCGCGATCGACCGCTCGATGGAAAAGCTCGCTGCCCTCTAGGTGTTGGCGTCGAAGAAGGCGTATTCCAGCTCCATGGCGCGGCGGTAATTGGCGCGCACCGGCTCGCTGTCGCCAGCATGCTGATCGAGCAGGCTCTCCAGCCGCGCCGCCAGAGCCTCGAAGCCCGGGTCGGCATAGGTCTTCACCCATTCGCTGTAGAGCGGTGCGACCTTGCCTTTGACGAGCGACTGGCCGAGCCAGGCATAAAGCCGCATGCAGGGAGTCATGGTGGCGATGGTGTCGCCGAGATGGCCGCGGCGCGCACTGGTCAGCAGGAAACCGACATAAGCCTGTGTTGCCGGCACCGGAGTGACGCCTGTGAGCTCGACCTGCCAGCGCTCGGCGTACGATTTGTGCAGCTTCAACTCCTCGAGCACGCCCGCGATCAACTCGGCGAAATCGTGCAGGTCCTCGCGCGCCGTGCTGTTGGCGAGGCAAAAGGCGTAGGCGCGAGCGAAGGCCTCGAGAAAATACGCATCCTGAGCGACGTAGCCCTTGAACGACGCGACGGGCAGCGACCCGTCGCCCAGGCCGCGCACGAAGGGATGCGCGAGAATTTCTGCGCCCAGTCGGCGTTCGCCTGCCAGAGCGTGCGGGCAAGTGACATCGGCTAGAAACTTACGCGGCCGCCATCGACCGGCAACTCGACGCCGGTGATGTAGCTGGCTTCCGATGACGCGAGGAAAAGCACGGCGCGCGCCACTTCCTCAGCACTGCCGAAGCGCTTCATCGGAATGTCGTCCGTCCACGACTTCTTGAAATCTCCCACCGCATCGGCGGGGATTCCGAATTTGTCGAAGATCGGCGTATCGATCGGCCCCGGACTCACAACGTTCACACGGATGCCACGACCAACCAATTCGGCACCAAGACTGCGGCCGAGCGAGCGCACCGCGGCCTTGCTGGCCGAATAGACCGACGAGTTGGGTGCGCCGATGTCGGCCGCCACCGAAGCGTTCAGCACGATCGAAGCGCCTTTGCTCATCAACGGCAGCGCCTGCTGGACGGTGAAGTAGAGGCCCTTGAGATTGGTGCCCATGATCTCGTCCCATAGCTGTTCGGTCATCTCGGCGATCGACCCAAGGCGGGCGATGCCGGCATTGGCGAACAGCACGTCGAGCCGCCCGTAGCGCGTCCTGACCGCCCGCATCAGCTGCTCGATCTCCCTGACACGCGAGATGTCGGCGTGATAGCCGGTCGCCTTTGTGCCGATGGCACCGACCGCTCGGTCGATGCTCGCCTGATCACGGCCAGCGATGATCACGTCGGCGTCCTCGTCGGCGAACGCCCGCGCCGCTGCCAGGCCGAGACCGCTGCTGCCGCCCGTTACCAGGACGATCTTGCCAGCAAAGCGCGGCCCGTTCGCCATTGCCCTAGCCGCCCAGCGCCTGCACGAGGTCGGCGATGATGTCCTCGACATCTTCGAGGCCGACCGAGATGCGCACGGTGCCATCACCGATGCCGAGCTTAGCCCGCTCCTCGGCGCCGATGCGCATGTGCGTCGTGGTCGCCGGATGGGTCACCATGCTCTTCGCATCGCCCAGGTTATTGGAGATGTCGATGAGCTTCAGGCGATTGAGCGTCTCGAAGGCCGCCCACTTGCCGGCCTTGACGTCGAAGGTGACGACGCCGCCGAAGTCGGACATCTGCTTGGCCGCGAGCTTGTGCTGCGGATGATCGGGACGGCCGGGATAGAGCACGCGGCCGATCGCCGGATGTGCGGCCAGAGCGTCGGCCACCTTGCGCGCGTTGGCGCAGTGCCGGTCGATGCGCAGCCCCAGCGTCTCCATGCCCTTGACCAGAACCCAGGCGTTGAATGGGCTCATCGACGGGCCGGTGTTGCGGATGATGGGCTGCAGCTTGTCGATGATGAACTCGCGCGTGCCCAGGATCGCGCCGCCCAACGTGCGGCCCTGGCCGTCGATGTACTTGGTGGCTGAGTGCACGACGATGTCGGCGCCGAACTCGAGCGGCCGCTGCAGCATTGGCGTCGCAAACGCGTTGTCGAGCACGACCTTGGCGCCGGCCTTGTGGGCGAGGTCGCACACCGCCTTCACGTCGACAATGTCGAGCATGGGATTGCTGGGCGATTCGAACAGCACCGCCTGCGTGGGCTTGGCCAGCGCCTTCTCCCACTGCTTGAGATCGCCGCCATCGACGAACTCGCCGGTGATGCCGTACTTGGGCAGAAGTTCGTTCACGATGTAGTGGCAGGAGCCGAAGAGCTGGCGCGCGGCGACGATGCGGTCGCCCGACTTCAACAGCGCCAACAAAGAAAAGAACACCGCCGACATGCCCGTCGAGGTGGCGCGGCAGGCCTCCGCGCCTTCGAGCGCGGCAAGTCGGTTCTCGAACATCCCGACGGTGGGATTGCCGAAACGTGAATACTGGAAGTGCGTACTCTCGCCCTTGAAGGTCGCCTCGGCCTCTTCGGCGCTGTTGTAGGCGTAGCCCGAGGTGAGAAACAGCGCCTCTGACGTCTCGTCGAAATTGCTGCGGTTGAGGCCGCCGCGCACCGCGCGTGTCTGCGGCCGCCAGCTCTTGATATCAGGTGCCGCCTTCTTCCGTGGAACCGCTCCGTCCATGTCCCTCTCCTGCCTGCGCCTCTGCGCGCAACGAAAAAGCCCCCGACCGGAAAGGGCGGGGGCTTTTTCAAAGCTCTCCGACCTTTTAGCGAGGATTAACGTGGCCGCAAGCCGGTCGGCTCAAATTCCACGGTATGACGGCCTCTATATCGATAGAGGCCGTCCGGCGCAAGTGCCTAGTGTTTCTGCCGCGCCAGCGATTGCTCGCGCAACTTGCTGAGCGTGATCCGCGAGGTCAGCGCCTCCGGATCGGTCTTCACATGGATGATCGCGGGCTTTCCGGCTGCAAGTGCACGCTCAAACGCCGGCGCGAAGTCCTCCGTCTTCTCAACCGTCTCGCCGTGGCCGCCGAAGGCGCGAGCATAGGCTGCGAAATCAGGGTTCTTGAGCTCGGTGCCATGCACGCGCGTCGGATACTCTCGTTCCTGGTGCATGCGGATCGTGCCGTACATGCCGTTGTCGATCACCGCGATCACGACGTTGGCGCCGTGCTGGACCGCCGTCGCGAACTCCTGGCCGTTCATCAGGAAGCAGCCATCGCCCGCCAACGACACGACCATGCGGTTGGGTTCGGCGATCTTGGCCGCCACCGCTGCCGGCACGCCGTAGCCCATCGCGCCGCTCGTGGGTGCGAGCTGGGTCTTGAAGGCCTTGTACTGGAAGAAGCGGTGCAAGAAGGCGGCGTAGTTGCCGGCGCCGTTGGTGACGATCGCGTCTTCGGGGAGACGCCCGTTCAGCCACTTGATCACTTCGCCCATGTTGACCGCGCCTGGCAGTGGACCCGGCTTGATGTTGTCGAGGTATTCGGCGTGCGCCTCGCCCACCGTCTGCTTCCATCGCTTCGCATCGACCGGCTTCATTGCCTTAGCTGCCGCGGCGAAGGTCTGCATGCCGGCGTTGATCGGCAAGGTCGCTTGGTAGACGCGGCCGAGTTCCTCGGCGCTGGCATGGACGTGCACCAGCTTCTGCTTGGGAACCGGCAGGTCGAACAGCGTGTAGCCGCCGGTCGTCGCCTCGCCGAGCCGCGGCCCGACGGCGATGATCAGATCCGACGCCTTCAGCCGCTTGCCCAGCGCCGGACCAACGCCGACACCGAGGTCGCCGGCATAATTCGGGTGCCGGTTGTCGAACAGATCCTGGTTACGGAACGAGGCGCACACCGGCAGGCCGTTCTGTTCGGCGAAGGCGCGGATGTCCTTGCACGCCTGCGCGCTCCAGCCGCCGCCGCCCACGATCACCATCGGCCGCTCGGCTTTCTCGAGCAGGTTGCGCAGCCTGACCATGTCCTCAGGCGAGGGCGCGCCGCGAGCGATCTGGTAGGGGCCGGCGTCGGCCACCTCGACCTCATCGACCAGCATGTCTTCCGGCAGCGCGACCACGACCGGTCCGGGTCGGCCGTTCAGCGCGCGATGGAAGGCCTGGCTGATCAGTTCGGGAATACGGCGCGCGTCTTCGATCTGGGTCACCCACTTGGCCATCGGGCCGAACATGTGGCGGTAGTCGATCTCCTGGAAGGCCTCACGGTCAGTCGTCTCGCGGGCCACCTGGCCGACCAGCAGGATCATGGGCGTCGAATCCTGGAAGCCAGTATGCAATCCGATGCTGGCATTGGTGGCGCCGGGGCCACGGGTGACGAAGGCGATGCCCGGCTTGCCGGTCAATTTCCCGTAAGCTTCCGCCATGTTAGCGGCGCCACCCTCCTGGCGGCAGATAATGTAGCGGATGGAGTTGCGCTGGGCGTAGAGCGCATCGAGCGCCGCCAGATAGCTCTCGCCCGGCACGCCGAAGATCGTATCAGCGCCATGGATGCGCAGCTGGTCGATCAGGACCTGCGCGCCGCTGCGGCGAGGGTGTGTCGTCGACATGTTTTTCCCTTACTTCGTGGGTGAGAAGGAGGTTGGCACCAATATCTTGTTGTTCATCGTCGTCAGGAATTCTCGGCTCTTCTGCAAGTAGGACTGCCACGCCGGATCCGCGGCCATGGCGGCGCGGCCTTGGTGCGATCGGCGAGGTCTTGGTACGCCCAGATGTGTACGATTTCGTTCACATTGCCTACTTCAGTGGTGAAGTAGCCGACCAGATGACCGAGATGCTTCATCTGCACCGGCAAACCCTCCTTTTCGTAGAGGGCGAGGAAGTCACGCACCCGGCCAGGCTGCAGTTCGTAGGTGCGATGGTCGATGATCATCACGTCTCCTCCAATTACCGTGGTGATTGTGTGACTTGAAAACGGCGCGCTCAACCCCGGTGGACTCAGGGGCAGAATCAGCGCATAACTGCGGCATAGCGACACTGGCCGCAGAGCATCTATAGGAGTCTTCGGCAAAGACGCGGAGCGCGATACCGGTCAACGTGAGCTTCTTGGTCATCATCAGTCAAAGATCTACGAACGCTCGGATCCAATGGTCCAGCAAGCGGTCGCCGGACTCCGCTCACCCCTTCCTCCAGCCCAGAGCCTTGAATGAGTCGTAAATTGTTTGTGGGCAATCTGCCCTATTCGGTCACGTCCGAGCGTCTGCAAGAAGCCTTCGCCCAGTTCGGCACCGTTACTTCTTCAAAAGTGATCGTGGATCGCGAAACCGGCCGCAGCCGCGGGTTCGCCTTCCTCGAGATGGAAACAGATGACATGGGCGCTGCCGCGATGCAGGCCATGAATGGTGCGTTGCTCGATGGTCGCTCGATCGCGGTCCGCGAAGCCGTTGAACGCCAGCCCGGTGGCGGCGGCGGTGGTGGATTCGGCGGCGGTGGTGGACGCGATGGTGGTGGCTTCCGTCCGCGCGGTCCGCGTCCGCCCTATGGCGGTGGTGGCGGCGGCGGTGGATACGGCGGCGGCGGTGGCGGTGGCTATCGTGGCGGCGGTGGTGGTGGAGGTTATGGCGGCGGCGGTGGCGGTGGCTATCGCGGCGCCGGCCCTGGTGGTGGCAGCCCTGGTGGTGGCGATGGCGGCCCGATGCGCGACCGACGCGCCGATTTCTCCGGTGGCGGCGGCGGTGCGCCGCCGAGCGGTGGCTTTGATGGCGGCGGTGGTGGCGAAGTAGCCCGTCCTCCCCGGCGTCGCGACGCCGGTCCGCAGCGGCGCGAGCGAGACTATGAGCCGCGCAAGCGGGGCTTCGACGACGACCAGTAAGCTTCAGCAACTATGAACACGAACGCCGGAGGTATCCTCCGGCGTTTTTGTTTGTGCAGCGCGCATGGTGCTATCCTTGCTGGGACTCGCACGGAGGCGGACATGAAGCGACGAACGGCGCTTGTTGGTTCCCTGGCCGTCTTGGCGAGTGGCGGCGCGGCGAAAGCCGACACGCCGGTCGACCTGCAACTGATTCTCGCCGTCGACGTGTCGCGCTCGATCGACGAGGTCGAGGCCGAGTTGCAACGCCGCGGTTACGTCGAGGCTCTGACCAACGATCGTGTCATCGACGCCATCCTGTCGGGCGAGCACAAGCGCATCGCCATCTGCTACACCGAATGGGCCGGCACGCACTACCAGATGGTGGTGATCGACTGGTCATTGATCGACAGTGCCGGCGCCGCACGGCGCTTCGCCGACAAGCTCGCCGAGGCGCCGCGCACCTCGCAGAGCTGGACCGCGGTCGGCGCCGCTCTCGCCTTCGCTGCCCAACGCTTCGAGAATTCGGGCTACAGCTCCCGGCGCCACGTCATCGACATCTCGGGCGACGGCCGCACCAACGACGGCCCGCCGGCCGAGATGGTGCGCGACAAGCTGGTGACCCAGGGCATCGTCATCAACGGCCTGCCGGTGATGATGAACCGTACCAATTTCGGCCGCCCGCCCGACACCGGCCTCGACAAGTACTACGAGGAGAACGTGATCGGCGGACCGGGCTCGTTCATGATTGCGGCCGTCAATTTCGACGATTTCGGCCGTGCCGTGCGCACCAAGCTGATCCGCGAGATCTCGGGGCGCGACGCTACCCGGCCAACACCCGCCTGAGCCGCTCGAAGGGCGCAGCATCTCGCATCAGCTGTACCGGCATGCCGAGATGGCCGAGGTGGTAGCGAAAGACGTTGGCGTCAGGAAGCTTCCACCGGTGAACCAGTGCCTTGCCGTCCTCATAAGGCACCCAGCGATCCGTTTCGCCCAGGACTGATAGGATGCGTTCCGGCGCGAGCGCGGGCTCGTCAGCGGGATTTGCCGCCTGCGACAGGCGCGCCAGCGACTCGTGCGACCAGCCCGCGTCGGCCAACGCCCGGTCTAGGCCAAGCGTGGCGGCGAGCGCGCCGCCGAACGCCACGTTCTCGATGCGGCCCGAATGGTTGATCAGCATCACGGCATCAGGACGCGCCTCGGCCGGCCACAGATGGCAATGACTCGCCGCCTGCTGCGCCACGAATGAGGTCAAGGAGATGCCCGCTATCGCCACCTTGCCACCAAACCGGCGGCGGCTCCAGGCGACGAGCAACGCCGTTTCGACGGCCTGGCCCGCCATGAGATCCAGCGAGCTGGTCGGCCCGAGCGCGAAGAAGGGCTCGCCGCCGTAATAGCCGGGCATCGCGCGCAGGCCGTGATAGGGGCTCACCGGCTCGATCACCCGCCAGCCCGTCGACGCCAGGTGCCCGGCCGAATCGAGTGGCGCCGACAGGAGGTCCGTCTCCAGACAGAGCCCGCTGCCGAAGACCAGGGTCCGGTCCGCGCCCGCGGCCGGTTCGACGATGCGGGCATAGATCCACTCGCTGCCAGCTCTTTTCCGCAGCCGCGCCGACGGCGTCGGTGCACGCAGCCAATATTTGCGCCGGCCATTGGCTTCGCAGACCTTCGATATCTCGACCGTGCCGGCGTCGATCGACGCGCCATAGAGGCGCACGGGATCGGCGAGCAGCGGACCGAGCGTCCGCTCGACTTCATCGGGCGAGTCGATCCGCCAGCGTGCCGATGGGAAGCGGCGGCCGAACAGCAGGGGATAGAACAAGGCGCGGGTCGACAGATGGCGGGTCGCCGACCGCCGCCGCTGCCGGTCCAACAAGGCGGCATCGCATCCGCCGTCCGGCACGGCAAACACCGCGTCCTCCCAGTCTCGTCGTGCGGCATCGGCCTGCAGGCGCATCCGCGCATGGCGGCCCAGCACGCCGCGCAAGCGGCCGGCCGGCGGGAGATCGGGTAGCGGCGCGCCGATATTGTCGCGAAACAGCGCCACGTCCTCGCCGGCCGCATTCGCCGCCGCCCACAGCCGTGACAGCGGCAAGTACCAGCGCTCGGCCCCGAACAGCCCCACCGGGTCGACCCAGGGCTGGGCCAGCAACGCCCCCAGCGGCGAGGACAACAGGACATTCATCGACAGAACTCTTTGCAGGCGGCATCATTGGCCACAATGTCCTTGCCGAGAGAAGTTCCTTCGATGTTGACCAACGATCCGGTAACCCAGGCGCGCCTCGACCTCGCGGCGGCGCTTCGGTGCGCCGCCCGCCAGGGCCTGAATGAAGGCGTGTGCAACCATTTCAGCATGGCTGTGCCCGGTCGCGAGGATCTGTTCCTGGTCAATCCGATGGGGCTGCACTGGTCGGAGGTCACGCCCGATGATCTGGTGATAGCCGATTTCGACGGCAACGTGATCGAGGGCAGATATGCGGTCGAGAACAGCGCCTTCTTCATCCACGGCCGCATCCACCAAGGCAACAAGCGCGCCCAGGTGGTGCTGCATACTCACATGCCCTATGCCACGGCATTGACCTCGATCGAGGGCGGCCGCATCGAGATGTGCACCCAGAACGCTTTCCGCTACTGGAAACGCATCGCCTATGACGACAGCTATTCAGGCGTCGCCCTGTCGACCGCAGAGGGCGACCGCATGTGCGGAGCGTTGGGCGACAAGGACATCCTGTTCCTGCGCAACCACGGCGTGATCGTGAGCGGTCCGACCGTCGCCCGCGCCTACGACGACCTCTACTATCTCGAGCGCACTGCGATGGTGCAGGTGCTGGCCATGCAGACCGGCCGGCCACTGCACAATATCGACGAAGCGCTGGCCGAGCGCACGTACCGACAGATCGCCGCCGATAGCGAGCTCGCCGAGCTGCATTTCCAATCGCTGAAACGCCTGCTCGACCGGGACGAGCCCGGCTGGCGCAGATCGTCGGCCTGACAGGCCGAACTGAGGAGAGACCGCAATGCGTACCGTCGTCTTGTTCGTGCTCGCGGCGCTTGCCGCAGCACCCAGCCACGCCCAGCCGCCTGGACCGGGGTTGAAGACCGGCCAGCTCGAGGTCAAGGCCTTCCAGGCGATCCCCAAGACCAAGACGGCGGTGCAACTCACCTCCGACACGTCGCTGGCGCGCAAGTTGCGCGGCGAGGTAATGGAGCACCTGGCACGCCGCGGCAACCAAGTGGGCTTCAGCGGCGGCAACGTCATGCGCATGGACGTGTCGTATTTCGACCTGTCGACAGGTAGCAACAGCGGGGGCTATATCCGCGACTCTCCGAGTTACCTGGAGCCTGGTTCCAATCCGCGCATGGACCTGCCGCGCAACAAGTTCGAACGGCGCGACACCTACACGCCGCCGCCCAGCGGGCCGACGCTACGCATCTCGCTCACGCTGTACGCCGTCGATACCGGCAAGGTGCTGTGGTTCGCCAGCGCCTCCTGCATCACCCAGGGCAACAATGCCGAGCAATCCGGCAGCAACATGATCGATGCCATCTTCGCCGACCCCGACAAGAACCGCATCGCCGACGCCGGCTGCCCGCTCTGACCAATTCACGACCACCCAGGGAGAAAATCTTCATGCCACGCCTGGCCTCGCTCGACCTCAACAAGCTCACGCCCGAACAGAAGAAGGCGGCTGATGCGATCGTGGCCGGCCCGCGCGGCGGCCTGCGCGGACCGTTCGAGCCGTGGTTGCGCCGGCCCGAGCTCGCCGACCGCGCGCAGAAGCTCGGCGAATACTGCCGGTTCAACAGCTCGCTGGCCAAGGACCTGTCGGAGCTGGCGATCTGCCTGATCGGCCGGCACTTCAAGGCGCAGTACGAGTTCTACGCCCATGCCCGGCTTGCCAGGGAAGCCGGGCTCTCCGCCGAGATCGTCGAGGCGATCCGCACCCGGCAGACACCGCCCTTCAAGCGCGACATCGAGAAGGTCGTTTACGACTTCGTCACCGAGTACCTCGCCACCAACCGCGTCTCAGCGCCCAACTACAAGCGCGCGGTCGATGCACTTGGCGAGCCGGGCGTCGTCGATCTGGTGGGGGTGTGCGGCTACTACATGCTGGTCTCGATGACGCTCAACGTCTTCGAGATGCCCCTGCCGCCGGGCGAGCCAGAACCGCTCGCCTAGAGGCCGTCGGTCGCGCACTAGTCTAGCCGAAACGCCCCCAATCGTCCCATGCGGTTGGGACGCCGATAGTGCACACCCGTCTGGCGTTTAGGTGATTCGTCCCAGAATCTGCGCGCCCCTCCCGCCGCTTCGCTGGGCCCGGATGAAGTGGCGCACTAGCGCCAACTCCTCGACTTGAATATAGCCCAAGCTGGCGACGATCGACGACTTTGGTCATTAGAAGTTCGGGACCCGCAACCGCGCTCGCGGCGCGTCCTACTCCTCGAAGATCGCCACCGCGCGCGTCCAGCCGGCCGAAGCGCCGCGGATCTTGTGCGGGAAGCAGGCGATGGTGAAGCCATCGCCCGGCAGCGCCTCGAGATTGTGCAGCTTCTCGAGGTGGCAGTAGCCGATATCGCGTCCCGCCTTGTGGCCCTCCCAGATGATCGAGGGGTCGTGGTCCTTCGCCCATTTCTGGGCGGTGAAGTAGAACGGCGCGTCCCAGCTCCAGGCGTCGGTGCCGGTCAACCGAATGCCCTTCTCGAGCAGGAACATGGTGGCGTCGTAGCCCATGCCGCAGCCCGAGTTCACGTAGTCGTTGTTGCCGTAGCGGGAGCCGGCGCGTGTGTTGACCACGACGATCTCGAGCGGCCTGAGCTCATGGCCGATGCGCTTCAGCTCCTCTTCCACTTCCTTGGCGGTGATGACGTGGCCGTCCTCCATGGCGCGGAAGTCGAGCTTCACGCCGGGCTGGAAGCACCATTCGAGCGGCACCTCGTCGATGGTAATGGCGCGTTCGCCCTTGTTCATCGTCGGATGGAAGTGATACGGCGCATCGAGGTGCGTACCGTTGTGGGTCGACAGGTTGACGTTCTCGACTGCCCAGCCCTGGCCGTCCGGCAGGTCTTCCTTTTTCAGGCCCGGGAAAAATCCGGCGATCTGGCCCGCCGTGTCCTCATGCTTGTGATACTGAATCTTCGGCCCGAACGGCACCGGATCGGAAATGACGTCGTTCTCGAGATAGATCGACAGGTCGACGAAACGGCGCTTCATGCGGCCTTCCTCCACGCTTGTTCCCGCGAAGGGGAAAGCCTCAGTGTGGGGTATTTGCTCCACCGGTCAATCGCTTGGGATTGACCTTCTCGAGGATGGCCACTGACAGGAGCTTGCCGATGCACTTCTGGCCAAAGTCGTTGAGATGCAAGCCGTCATTGGTGACGAACTGCGCATAGGGCATGCCGTCATTGTACCAGGAGCGCATGATGGCAAAGCGGTTGAACAGACCCGCATGCTTTTCCTTGGCGACCTCGGACATGACGCGGGCGTATTCCTCTTCGTCGGGTAGCGCCACGACGGCCGGAACGTACTGCAGGTTCATCATCACGAAGTTGGCGCCCAATGAATGACCGATATCGATGCCGGCCCTGAGCTTTTCGGCGAACTTGTCGAGCGGGGTACGGCGGATCGCCGAGTTGGTGCCAACCTGCCAGACCACGATCTGGGCGTGTTCAGGCTTCACGTCGCTCTTCATGCGGGCGGTCATCTCTTCAGCGTCCTGCCCGCCCATGCCCTTGTTGAAGACATGAATGGAGATGCCCGGCATCGCCGCCTCAAGCCTGATTTTCAGCTGCGCGGGATAGGCAAATTTAGGATTGGAGGCGCCGTAACCCTGCGTCGATGAGGAGCCCATGGCGACGATACGCAGTTCGCGCTCCTCGGCGACGGCGGTACGGGCGATCTCCAGTGGATTGCCGATGTCGAGCAGTTCGCGGCTGGCGCGGCACTGCATCTCGGCGTTCGCTGTGGCCGACCATCCGACCAACGCCGTTGCTACGAAAGCGAGGAGCGCGCGCCCGTTCACGCGACGAATCCGCGGGCGGGAGGGCCTGCCTTGAACCAACTCGCGACATAGGCCGCGAGGGACATCAGGGCGATACCGGCGATGCTGGCAGCGAGTTGCGACACTATCGAATCTTCGTAACGGGCAACGATGATCTGGGCGGTTACAGCAAGAAACGTACCCAAGCAGAATATCTGCAAGGAATGCTCTCCGCATCTGCGAATCGGCGCCAAAACGGCCCATTTGAGAAATTGGGCGTTTGGCCGCACTCCCAGCCGCACCAGCCAAGCAAGTGCCAGGAAGTGAACGAATCTCAGGACATCAAGGTTCGTCTTGTCGATTGGATAGATTTGCCGGGCAAGCCAGTCCGGAATGAGGCGTTCCAGCGAATTATACTGCCAGGACAAGGCGATAAAGGCGGCGAAGGCGAGGTAAAGCGCGGCCAGCACCGAAATCGTCCCTCGCCAGCGATCGAGCCAGGCAAGCTCGGGCGCCACCACAGCCAGCACTGCGCCGCTGTAGAACACGACCTGCCAGGCCATGGGATTAAAGAACCAGACCTTGTCGTCGGGGTAACCCGGCAAGTTCCAGTCGAAATGGAGAGTCGCGGCGTAGACCACCAGCGACAGGCCGATGACGAAGTGCGGCCAGCGCAGCAGCCCCGGCAGGGCGAGCGGAAATCCCGCCAGCAGCACGATATAGAGCGGCAGCACGTCGAGATTGACCGGCCGGTACTTGAGCAGCGCCGCCTCCAGGATGGCGCGGTAGGGGTTCTCGCCCAGGCCCAACAGCTGCATCTCCTCGATCAGTTCGGGCGTGTTGCGCGAGATCGAGACGTAAGCGATCTGCGCGGTGAAGGCGACGAACAGGAGGATATGGGCAACGTAGAGCTGCCAGACGCGGCGATAGATGCGCGACGCCGCCCGCAGCCAGCCTTCGCGCAACATCATGCGGCTGTAAGCGATCACGGCGGTGTATCCCGAGATGAAGACGAAGATCTCGGTGGCGTCGCTGAAACCGTAGTTGCGCACCGTGAGCCAGCTCACAATGTTATCGGGGATGTGGTCGAGAAAGATGAACCACAGCGCCAGCCCGCGAAAGAAATCGAGGCGCAGGTCGCGTCCTGGCGCAAGGTACGGCGGCACAGCAGCTTCCATGACGGCACATTGGTAGCGCAGCTTCGTGCCTCAGGCCATGTTCGGCAGCCTTCAGAGGATGTGTCGGCGGCCCCTCACGAGGCGGTGCTCAGCACTTCCTCGATCTTCCGGGCCAGCTCCTTCTTGCGGTAGGGCTTGGCCAGGAACTGGACATCGGTCTCCAGCTCGCCCTTGCCGACCAGCGCGCCCTCGAAATATCCCGAGGCGAACAGGACCTTGAGGCCGGGGCGCATTTCCATCGCCTTGGCTGCCAGCCCGCGGCCCGCCAGTTCGCCCGGCATGACGACGTCGGTGAACAGCAGGTCGACATTGCCGTCACGCTGCAGCACCTCGAGCGCCTCGGCGCCGGTCGAAGCCGAGATGACCCTGTAGCCGAGGCTGGTCAGCTGCTCCACGGCCTCTTCGAGGACACCCTCGTTGTCGTCGACCACCAGGATTCTGGCGTTGCCGCGAAATGGAACAACCTTTGCACCCGGCGTCTCTGGAACGGGCGCCGCATTCGCCTTCGATCCGACGACGTCGGACGCGAGCAGGCCAAATCCGACGAGCCTTTTCGAGGCGTCGGAGAGCGGCCGCAGCACGATATGCGCCTCGAACTTCGCTCCATCCTTGCGCACGAGCTGGCCGGTCGTCTCATGCCGGCCCCACTGCACGGCATCCCTGATCGACGCTTGCGACTCGGACGTCACCAGATCGACTTTGGAATAGAGCTCCGAAAAGCTCCTGCCGACGATCTCATCTGGCGTGTATCCGAGCAGCACGCGTGCGCCGGCGTTCCACGTCACTATCTTGCCTGCAACGTCGAGAACCACGATCGCGTAGTCGGTCAGATCGTCGACAAACAATTGCACCAGTTCGCGCTCGTCCAAAACTGCCATGACTCACCCCCCTCGTCAGATGCAGTACCCCAAACCCCTAACCCTGCAGCGCGGGCCCTCCCAGCCCCTGCCCGCCGTTGCCGGAGAGCGCGCTGCGAATGATCCTCGCAAGATCGGCCTTCTGGTGTGGCTTGGCCAGCAGCATCACGCCGCTGTCGAGCCGGCCATCACCCATGAGCGCATTTTCCGAATAGCCGGACATGAACACGACGCGAGTGCCCGGCCAAGAGCGCTCGACTTCGTCAGCCAGACCCTTGCCGTTCAGCCGCCCCGGCATGACCACGTCGGTCAGTACGAGGTCAAACTGATGAGCACGAAGCAGAGCCAGCGCCTCCTCGGCGTGGCCCGCCAGCTTCACGTCGTAGCCCAAGCTGCGCAGCTGCTCGCCGACAATGGTGCGCACCGCCTCCTCGTCCTCCACGACAAGGATGTGCTCGCTGCCGCCGGCCGGCGCCTTGTAGCGGACCGGCGCCGTCGCCGGCACGAGCGCCTCGCTGCGCGGGAAGTACATCTTCACGCTCGTGCCGTGGCCGATCTCGCTGTAGATCTTGATGTGACCGTTCGACTGGCGGATGAAGCCGTAGACCATGCTGAGGCCGAGCCCTGTCCCCTTGCCCACTTCCTTGGTGGTGAAGAAGGGCTCGAAAGCCCGTTTCGCGATGTCGGCCGGCATGCCGGTACCGGTGTCGCTCACCGACAGCATGACGTAGTCGCCGGCCGCGATGTCGTCCTCCTCGCGCATCACGTAGTCGCGACCGAGCGTCACGTTGCTGGTCTCGATGGTCAGGCGACCGCCCTCAGGCATGGCGTCGCGCGCATTGATGCAAAGGTTGATCAGCGAGGTTTCCACCTGGGCGCGATCGACATGGGCCGGCCACAGGTTGGCGGCGGCGACAGTCTGCACGACGATGTGCTCGCCGAGCGTCCGCCGCAGCAGCTTGCCGGTACTCGCCACAAGGTCGTTCAGGTTGGACCGTTCCGGCTTCAAGACCTGTTTGCGCGAAAAGGCAAGCAACTGGCGGGTGAGCTCGGAGGCCTTCTGGCCGGCGTCGCAGATCCGCTGGGCGCGCTTGGCGATGTGCGGCGGAGCCGCCTCGTCTTCGACGATGGCGTCGGCGTTGGCCAGTACGATGGTCAGGATGTTGTTGAAGTCGTGCGCCACGCCGCCCGTGAGCTGGCCGACCGCCTCCATCTTCTGCGACTGGAAGAGCTGCTCGCTGGTCCGGCGGTGGCTGCTGGCCTCGAGCGCCACGCGCCGGTCGAAGACGACGGCCAGGATCGCCATGATCAGGACGAGCGAGGCGATGAGCGCGGTGATCGCGGCGAACGCCGACTGGTCGAAGTCGCCGATCTCGCGGCCGCGCGTGCCGTTGGCGAAGCAATAGGTCGAGGCCATCGCCGTGTAGTGCATGGCGGTGACGGCGAAGCCCAGGATCAGCGCACCCACCACCTCCTGCATCTGATTGACGCGCGGCAGCCGCATCATGCTGACCCAGCGCCGGGCCTGCAGCGCAACGACAGCAAGCACGACAGCGACAACGATCGACGCGGCGAACAGCGTGGGGTCGTAGCGCACCAGCGCGCCGAGCTGCAAGGCCGACATGCCGGTGTAGTGCATCGCACCGATGCCCGCACCCATCAGCGTGCCGCCGATCAACAGCCGGCCCGTCGTCACTACCGGCCGCGCAACGACGTGCAAGGCCACGCCCGCGGCAAGGATTGCCGGCACGATCGACAGCGCCGTCACGCCGGCATCGTAGTGGACCGGGATCGGCAGTACGTAGGCCAGCATGCCGATGAAGTGCATGGCCCAGATGCCGCTGCCCATGGCAAAGGCGCCCAGCGCCAGCCAGCCGAAGCGCAGCCCGGCGTCACGTAGCTCGGCGATCCGGGTAGCAAATTGCAGGAAGGCGTAGCTGCCGAGGACTGCGACCAGGTACGACAGCAGGACGAGCACGTCGTTGTACGACCCAGGCAAGGCCTGCGCAGGATCGACGTTCAGGGCAAAGAATTTCGCAGAGTTCATCGAGGCAAGTGCGCCATCGACGCTGTCCCCCCAAGGTCGAAGCATTACACAATATAATGCCGCGCAACGCCAGCCATTCGCGAGGAACCATGACCAAAACACCGCTATTGCTCGTGCCCGGCCTGCTCTGTTCACCCCGCCTCTATGGCCCGCAGATTGCAGCGCTGAGTGACGTTGCCCAGGTCGTCGTGCCGGACTGGCGCAAGGCGCCGCTGTCGATCTTCGACAACTGGGACAAAACCGCGCGTTGGGTGCTGAGCCAGATGCCTGAGCGTGACTTTGCCCTCGCGGGCCTGTCCCTGGGCGGCATGATCGCCGTCGAGATCATGCAGATCGCCGCCGAGCGCGTGACCAGGCTTGCCCTGCTCGACACCGGCATGCGCAGCCAGAATGCCACCGAGCAGGCCGTGCGGCGCGCCCGCATTCGGCTGGCCAACGAGGGCCATTTCGAGCTGGTGCTCGGCCTGCAGATGTCGCGCTTCCTGCCCGCCTATCGCCTGACCGACAAGGCGCTGGTCGACGAGGTGATGGCGATGTGCACCGAGACCGGGGTGGAGATCTACAAGCGTCAGGAGGAGCTCGCCGCGGTCCGCGCCGATCGCCGGCCGGACCTGCCGAAGATCAAGTGCCCGACCATCGTGGTGTGCGGCCGCGACGATGCTGCCACCCCGCTCGCCTTCTCCGAGGAGATCGCCGCCGCCATCAAAGGCAGCGAGCTGATCGTGATCGAGCAATGCGGGCATCTCGTCACCATGGAGAAGCCCGAGGAGACGAATGCGATTTTGAGAAAGTGGCTTTCTTAGCTCAGCCGATGATCTTCTTCTCGCGCAGCGCCTTGACGTCGGCTTCAGCGAGGCCCGCCACTTCGCGCAGTACCGTGTCCGTATGCTCGCCGAGCGACGGTGGCGGGCGGCTATCGTCGACCGGCGTGTCGGAGAAGCGGTAGTTCGAGCCGATCAGCGGCACCTCGCCGACACGCGCGTGCTTGTAGGTTTTGAGCATGCCGCGTCGCTTGACCTCGGGCTCATCAAGCGCCTCCTTCATGGTGCGGATCGGGCCGGCGGGGAGATGGCGAAACTTCTGCGCCCAGTTCTCCTTGGTATCGGCCCGGAGCACGTCCTCCATCATCTTGGTGAGCAGCGGCTTGTTGGCCACGCGGTCGGCGATGGTGGCGAAGCGCGGGTCGGTCGCCCATTCGGGATGGCCCATCGCCTTGCAGGTGTCGGCGAACAGCTTCTGGTTGGCGACCGCCATGTAGATCTTGCCGTTCTTGGTCTCGAACGAGCTGTTGGGCGCCGAGGCGAAATGGCCGTTGCCGGCCCGTCGCGGCTGGTCGCCGCCGATCAGGTAGTAGGACCCCATGTTGCCGAGGCTGGCGAGCGCGGTGTCGTAGAGCGCAAGGTCGATGTGCTGGCCCTTGCCGGTTGAGGTGCGGGCGTAGAGCGCCGCGTTGATCGCCGCCACCGCATGGATGCCGGTCATGGTGTCGACGATGGCGATGGCGTGGCGCAACCCCTCGCCGTTGGCCTCGCCGTTCACGCTCATCATGCCCGACTCGGCCTGCAGGACAGGATCAAAGCCCGGCCGGTCGGACAAGGGTCCGGTCTGGCCGTAGGCCGAGATCGAGACATAGATCAGCCGCGGATGCGCCTCGCACAGCGCGGCGTAGTCGAGCCCGTAGCGGTTCAGCACGCCTGGTCGGAAATTCTGGATCACCACGTCGGCGTTCTCAAGCAGCTTGCGCACGATCTTCTGGCCGTCGGGCTTGGTGAAGTCGAGGGCAATGCTCTTCTTGCCGCGATTGAAGGTCATGAAGAAATGGCTTTCGCCATCGGGGCCGCCGGCGCGCGGGCCTGCGCCCTTGCGGGTGTCGTCACCGCCGTCGGGATTCTCGATCTTGATGACCTCGGCGCCCATGTCCGAGAGGATTTGTGTGCACAACGGACCGGCGATCACGCGCGTGAAGTCGACGATGCGGATGCCCGTGAGCGGCGGACGACCTGATTGTGCCATGGCTGCAAGGTAGGGCTGCAACCCGTGCGCTGTCCATGCGCAGCGTTTTGCCTAGACTGCTAGGCATGTCGTCGTTTCGCATATCGCTGTCTCGCCGCACCTTCTTCGCGCTTCCTGCGCTAGCCGCCCTCCCCGCCCTTGCCGATATCTGGCCGACCAGGCCGGTCCATATCGTGGTACCGTTTGCGCCCGGCGGCTCGGGCGACATCACGGCACGCCTGGTCGGCAAGTACATCGAGGACAAGACCGGCCAGCCCTTCGTGGTCGACAACAAGCCGGGCGCCAACGGCATCGTGGGCGCACTCGCGGTCAAGACGGCGGCGCCTGACGGCTACACGCTGATGCTCGCCACCGCCTCGACCAACGGCGCCAACGTCCACATGTACAAGAACCCGGGCTACGACCCCGAGAAAGACTTCTCGATGGTGGGCGTGATCGGCTCGAGCGGGAATTTCCTCGTGGTGCCGGCCGACGGCCCCCACAGGTCGATGGCCGATCTCGTAGCCTACGCCAAGGCCAATCCCGGCAAGCTGAACTTCGGCTACTTCAACGCCACCTCCCAAGTACCGCCGGAAATGCTCGCCAAGGCCGCGAGCGTGCAATGGCAGGGCATCGCCTACAAGGCGATCGGCAACGCCTGGAACGACCTCTATGCCGGCGCCATCGACTTCTTCTTCGTCGACCTCACTGCCGCGCGCGGCCAAGTCATCGCCGGCAAGGCGCGGCCGCTTGCAGTCACCCTACCTGAGCGCAGCCCGCTCTATCCCGACGTGCCGGCGGTCGCCGAGACCTATTCGGGATTCGTCATCCGCGGCTTCCTCGCGGTCGCCGTGCCCAGGGCGGTGCCGCAGGGCATCAAGGTGCGGCTGAACGAACTGGTGAACGAGGCAATTCTATCGCCCGAGATCAACAAGCGCCTGATCGAGGAATTCGCGCTCAACCCGCGCCGATACGACCTCGACCAATGCGCCGCTTACGACCGCGGCGAGCGCGCCAAGTGGGCGGAGTACGTAAAGGTCGCGAAGATTGAGCCGCAGTAACTCGTGGCCCAAGTCGTTGAATGGTCCCCGGCGCTCCGGGGGCTGGAGCGCCGGGGTGGCCAATTCGCGTTCGGAGAGTTGGGGGGACTGAACGGCGAACCGGAGAGGAAATAGCCAGTAGTCTTTACGGAGGGGCGAAATCGCTCATTCCATCACCATGGCGTGATCGCTCCCTGTCGGCGTGGCTGCGCGCCGAAGCAGCAGCACCAGCGGAATCACGGCGAGTGAAAGGATCATCATCAATTTGAAGTCGTCGATGTAACTGATGATCGAAGCCTGGACGTTTACGAGCTGATCGAGCGCCGCACGGCCGCCTGCGGTCAACGGATTCCAGGCGTGGTGCACGACGCTGTTGTTGAACGCGTGGTTCACCGCTGTGACGTGGCTTGCGATTTCGGCGTGATTGATCTGGTTGTTCCTGACCAGCAGGTAGGACACGATCGATATGCCGACACTGGAGCCGACGTTGCGTGACAAGTTGTAAAGGCCGGTCGCGTCGGGACGCTGCTCGGGTGCGAGCGTTGCGAACGTCACGGTCGTGAGCGGCACGAACAGGAAGCCCAGGCCCGCACCCTGGATGAACCCGGTCACCGCGATCGTTTCCTCCGAGATGTTCGGAGTCCAGCCGGTCATGTCGTACATCGCCCAAGCCGTCAGCAGCAGTCCGACCATGAGGAGAAGCTTGGTGTCGATGCGCCCCACCATACGGCCGACCAGGAACATGCAGATCATCGTGCCCAAGCCGCGCGGCCCCATGACGAGGCCTGCCGTCACCACGGGATAGCCCATCAGCGTCTGCAGGTAGGGCGTCATCAATGCCATGGAGGCGAGGTAGGTCACGCCAACGACGAAGATAAACAACATCCCGACCGAGAAATTACGATCTCGGAACAGCGCCGGGTTCACGAACGAGCTCTTCGCGGTGAACGTATGGACCAAGAAAATGTAGAATGCCGATGCGCAGACGACTGCTTCGATCAGGATTTCTCGGGAAGAGAACCAGTCGAGCTGGGTACCGCGATCGAGGAACACCTGCATGGCGGCGATCGCCACGCTCAGCGAGCCAAATCCCAGCCAGTCCAGCCGGGCCGCTGCGCTGAGCCTGCTCTCCCGCATGAACAGGGATATGCCGGCCAACGCAAGCGCGCCGAGCGGGAGGTTGATGTAGAAGATCCATCGCCAGCTGAAGTGGTCGGTCAGCCAGCCGCCGATCACCGGACCCAGCACCGGCCCGACCATGACCGACACGCCGAACAGCGCCATCGCCGAACCACGTTCTTGCGGCTCGTAAATATCGAACAGGATCGATTGCGAGATCGGCACCAGCGCCGCACCGAAGAAGCCCTGCAACAGCCGGAAGGCCACGATCTGGGTCAGCGACTGCGCCATGCCGCAAAGCATGGAAGCAATCACGAAACCGACGACCGCCACCATCAGGATGCGCTTGCGGCCGAATTTGTTCGCAAGAAACCCCGATGGCGGGGTCATGATCGCGGCGGCGACGATGTAAGACGTCAGCACCCAGTCGATCTGGTCGGCGCTCGCCGAGACGCTGCCTTGCATGTACGGCAGCGCCACGTTGGCGATCGTCGTATCCAGCGCCTGCATGACGACGGCGAGGATCACGCACGCCGTGATCGCGGCTCTGTTCATCGCGCGCGAGGCGTTGGGCGCATTGTCAGCCACTTTCGGCTCCCGGCGAGCCGAAGAGCGCGGATATGAAGGTGGGCAACCCGCGTTCATGGCCGGTATCGACGCGCAACTCCACGCTCATGCCGACGCGTAGCGGCGGCTTGCCCGCTACGTTGTCGATGCGCACGCGCAGTGGAATGCGCTGAACGACCTTGACCCAGTTGCCGCTGCTGTTCTCGGCCGGCAGCAGGGAGAAGCTTGAAGCCGATGCCGGGCTGATGCTCTCGACCGTGCCGGTCCATTGCTGCCCCGGATAGGTGTCGACCTCGACCGTCGCCTTCTGACCGGGCCTGACGTAGGTCAGCTCGGTCTCTTTCGGCATCGACTGGATCCAGACATGATCGGTCGAGACGATGTTGAACCCGGTCGCCGCGGCGGCGAGATACTGGCCGGGCTGCAGCGACGGCACATTCGTCACGATGCCGGCGAAAGGCGCGCGCACGACCGTGTGGGCGAGCTGCCGCGCCGCCTCGTTGCGGGCGGCCAGGGCATCCTTGTAGCGCGGATGGTTCTCGATCGGCGCGTCGGGATCGCCATTGAGGTTGGCGGCAATGCCCGCCAGCTGCTGACTCAACGACGCCAGCTTCTGCTGCGTACCCTGAAGGGTGTTGCGCGAGGCATCGAGGGTCGCCTGGGGCGTGAAATTGTTGGCGATCAGCTGCTGCTGGCGCTTGAAGTTGACGGTGGCGAAATCGACATCGGTCTTCGCCTGCTCGACCTGGGCCTGCATGTTGCGGTAGCTGGTTTGCATCGCCGCAAGGTCGTTTCGGGTGTTGCCAAGCTGGGCCTCGGCGCGATCCAGCGCCAGCCGGAACTGGAGGTCGTCAAGCGTGAAGAGAATGTCGCCTTTGGCGACCTGCTGATTGTCGTGGACGGAAACCTCGCGGACGATGCCCGACACATCGGTCGACAGTCCGACCATATCGGCCTGGACATAGGCATCGTCGGTCGACATGACCGCACCGCCCGTCACGTAGAGATATCCCGCGACGAGGAGCGCCAACGGCAACAAAGCGAACAACAGGGGACGACGCAGCGATTTACGTGACTGCCGCAATTCGGCCGGCGTCTGCGCCTCGGGCTGAGGATCGTCCGGGCGAGCCTTCCGCTGAGGCTCGGTGGCCTCATCCGGCACAGTCCTCGCCTCCGCCGGGCGCTGCGCCAAGCGATGCACCTTGTCCTCGGAGGATTGCGGCGCCTCGAATCGAGGCGCCGGCGATGAACCATCCACGACGTCAGTCTCCCTTCACGGCATTGCCGCAAAGGAAGATTTGGAGGGCAATATTGTTTTCCTCAAGTAGGATTGATTTTCCGACCTAGTATGATATATGAGACCTATGATAGACATTAATCTGGTCCGATCGGACCCCGCCGTCGCCAAGGTGGTGCAGGCTGAATTCCGTCGCGCCGTAGGCATGATCAACGGCCGCTGGAAGCTCGAGATCCTGTGGCTGCTGAGCCATCACGGCACACGCCGCTTTGGCGAGTTGAAGCGCGGCCTGCCGGGCATCACCCAGCACATGCTGACCGCCCAGCTCAGGGCGTTGGAGAAGGACGGCCTGGTCAAGCGGACGATCTTTGCCGAGGTGCCGCCGCGCGTGGAATACGAGATCACGCCCAACGCCCGGCGCCTGCGTCCGATCTTTGTCGAGATCGTGAAATGGGCCGAGGAGAACGGGGCCGCTGCGGAGCCGGCCGAAGCCTAGCGGCGCTTGTCCAGGACCTCGATCAGCTCCTCGATCTTGACCTGCCGCTCGCGCTCGGAGCCGCCATGGAAGGCGTGCGCCACGCAGTGTTGCAGGTGATCGTGCAGGATCTCCTGCTCGACCTTGTCGAGCGCAGCCCGCACTGCTCGCACCTGGTTGATGACATCGATGCAGTAGCGGTCTTCCTCGACCATGCGGGCAACGCCACGCACCTGGCCTTCGATGCGGCCGAGGCGCGCCAGCTGGGATTTCTTCAGGCGCTCATCCATACTTGAACTATACCCCCGTAGGGTATAAGTGGCAAGGTATGGGCTCCGAGGAATTCGCGACCGATCCCGTCTGCGGCATGAAAGTGAAGACGGCGGCCGCCAGGGACACGGCGCAGCACGCTGGTCACACCTATTACTTCTGCAGCCCCAAGTGTCAGACGAAGTTCACCGCCGAACCGGCGCGCTATCTGGAGCCGGCCGAGGCCGTGGCCCGACCGACCGCGGCGCCCGGCACCATCTTCACCTGCCCCATGCATCCCGAGATCCGCAAGGTCGGACCGGGAAGCTGCCCGATCTGCGGCATGGCGCTCGAGCCCGCCGACGCCTCGCTCGAGCACGGCCCGAACGAGGAACTGGCCGACATGACGCGGCGCCTGTGGATCGGCGGTGCGCTTGCGGTGCCGGTGGTGGCGCTCGACATGGGCGGGCATTTCATCAACTTCCATTCCAACTGGGTCGAGCTCTTGTTCGCGACGCCGGTCGTGCTGTGGGCCGGCTGGCCGTTCTTCGTGCGCGGCGTGCAGTCGGTGATGCGCCGCGCACTCAACATGTTCACCCTGATCGCGCTCGGCACTGGCACTGCCTGGCTCTACAGCGTCGCGGCCACGATCACGGGGCGCGGCGACGTCTATTTCGAATCGGCCGCCGTCATCATCGTGCTGGTGCTGGTCGGCCAAGTGCTGGAGCTGCGCGCGCGCGACGCGACGTCGGGTGCGATCAAGGCGCTGCTGGGCCTCGCCCCCCGCGCCGCGCTGCGGGTCGGCAAGGACGGCAATGATGAAGAGGTCGCAATCGACGCCATCGTGGTCGGCGACCGGCTGCGTGTGCGGCCGGGCGAGAAGGTGCCGGTCGACGGAACGGTCGACGAGGGAAGCGGCCTGGTCGATGAATCGACCATCACCGGCGAGCCCATGTCCGTCACCAAGGAGGTCGGCGCCAAGGTGATCGGCGGCACGGTCAATCGCAGCGGCGGCTTCGTCATGACAGCGGAAAAGGTCGGCGCCGATACCATGCTGGCGCGCATCGTGAAGCTGGTGGCCGCAGCGCAGCGCAGCCGAGCGCCGATCCAGCGCCTGGCCGACGTGGTGGCCGGCTGGTTCGTGCCGGCGGTCGTGCTCTCCGCCGTGGCGGCCGCCATCGCCTGGGCGGTGTGGGGGCCTGAGCCGGTGTTCTCCCGTGCCCTGATCGCAGCGGTGTCGGTGCTGATCATCGCCTGCCCCTGTGCGCTCGGCCTCGCGACGCCGATGTCGATCATGGTCGGCGTCGGGCGCGGCGCCGCGGCCGGGGTGCTCATTCGCAACGCCGAAGCGCTGGAGCGGCTGGAGAAGGTCGACACGCTGGTGGTCGACAAGACCGGAACGCTCACCCTGGGCAGGCCGACCGTGACGGAAGTGACCGGCGGCATGGAAACGCTGCGCCTCGCCGCCAGCCTGGAGCGCGGCAGCGAACATCCCATCGCCGCAGCGATCGTGGACTTCACCCAGGCCCGCAACATCGATCCCGCACCGGTGAGCGACTTCAACTCTCACGCCGGGCGTGGCGTGTCGGGCTCAGTCGAGGGCAAACGGCTGCTGCTCGGCAATGCCCGCTTCCTCAAGGAGAACGGCGTCGACCTCGGAGACTTCCAGCGCCCGGTCATGCTCGCCGCCGAGGGCACGCTGATCGGCACCATCTCGATCGCCGATCCGGTGAAGGAGAGCACTCCTGCCGCGCTCGAAGAGCTGCGCCGCGATGGGCTGCGGATCGTCATGTTGACCGGCGACAACCGCAAGGCCGCGCTGGCGGTGGCCCAACAGCTCGGCATCGACGAGGTCGAGGCCGAGGTCTTGCCCGAGGACAAGACAAAGGTCGTGCAGCGCCTGAAGAGCGAGGGCCGCGTGGTGGCCATGGCCGGCGACGGCATCAACGATGCTCCGGCGCTGGCCGCCGCCGATGTCGGCATCGCCATGGGCACCGGCACCGACATCGCCATCGAAAGCGCGGGCGTCACGCTGGTGAAGGGCGATCTCCTGGCGATCGCGCGGGCCCGCAGGCTCTCGCGCGCCACCATGGCAAACATCCGCCAGAACCTGTTCTTCGCCTTTATCTACAACGCCGCCGGCGTGCCGATCGCGGCGGGCGTGCTCTACCCGTTTTTCGGCATCCTGCTCAGCCCGGTCATCGCTGCGGCCGCCATGGCGCTGAGCTCGGTCAGCGTGATCGGCAATGCATTACGACTGAGGCAGTTGAAGCTCTAGCTACTCCGCCGCCTGCTCGATGATGTTGCCCTCGGCCGAGGTCGACTTGTTCTCGGCACCCCACAGCTTGCGGGTCGCCTTGAAGCGCGACAGCAGGAAATCGCCGGACATCACCGGCGGATACTGGGCCTCGGCATCTCTGACGCCCAGATCGCGCGGATCGACGATGGTGCGGAAGTTGGGATTGCAGAACAGCGGCATCGAGTAGCGCGACTTGTCCTGCAAATGCACGACGCGGTGCACCGTCGCCTTGAAGCGGCCGTTGGTCCAGCGCTTCATCAGCTCGCCGATATTGATCACGTAGCTGCCGCGCAGCGGCGTCACCGAGATCCAGTTGCCGTCCTTGCCCATGACCTCGAGGCCGCCGAGAGCGTCCTGCCAGAGGATGGTGACGATGCCATGGTCGGTGTGCGGCCCCGACGCCTGGTCGGAGATGTGCAATCCGGCCGTGCCCCAGTAGTGGTTGATCACCATGTCGGCGACCGGCTTGGTGAAGTGGCGGGTAAAGAAGGCCTCCTCCTTGCCGAGATAGAGGGCGAAGCCCTCGAGGATCTTCATGCCGAGCTTGTAGGTTTCGCCATAATAGCCCTCGAGCGCCTCGCGGAAGCCCGGCAGGTCGGGCCAGACGTTAGGGGCATAAAGCGGCGTGCCCGCCTTCACTTCCGGATCGTCCGCCGTCACCGGGAAGCCGATATCGAAATTATCGCGGGCGCTGGGCTTGCCGTTGCGATGCACGACGTCGCCGACCTCGCGATAGCCGCGGTTGTTCTTGTCGGACTTGACCTTCAGCCGCTCGGACACAGGGCTCTTGAAGAACTTGTCGGCCATGGCGACGGCATGGTCGATCGTCTCGACCGGCACGTTGTGGTTCACGACGTAGAAGAAGCCGATGTCGTCGCAGGCGGCGCCAATCCTGGCGGCGACGGCTTTCTTGGCAGCAGCGTCGTTGCCGTAGAGCGCGCCGATATCGACCACCGGGATGCTGGCCGGCATCGCCTGAGCTTGAGCCGAAAGACCTGCTGCCATGTTCGCCTCCAGACACTATCGCCAGTCGAGCCGCCGCCCCAGCCAATGGACGAAGGTGTATATCAGAAAAGACAACGCCGTCGCGAGCAGGGCGACGGCATATACCTTGTCGCCCCTGTAGTTTTGCATGGCGTTGTTGATGACGTAGCCCAGCCCGGTCGACGAAATCATCCATTCCGCCGCGATCGCCACGATGATCGAACCTGATCCGGTGATCTCCTGCGCTGCCACGATCGAGGGAATGGCGTAGGGCAGCCGCACCTGGCTGAAGGTCTGCCACCAGCTCGCATTCAGGATCCGCATGCGGTCGAGCTGCACCTCGTCGGCGGCGCGCAGGCCGGCCAGGGTGTTGACCAGCACCGGGAAGAAGCCGGCCAGCGCCACGATGGCGGTCTTGCTCAGGATCGAATCGCCGAACGCCAGCATCAGCACCGAGATCATGGCGATGTAGGGCACGTTGCGGAGCGTGATCGCCGCCGGCATCAGCATGTGGCGCGTGGGCGGCAGCAGGTCGAACAGCACGGCCATCCCGATGCCCGCCACGTTGGCCCACAGGAAGCCGATGGCGGCCACCTGGAGCGTCGACAGCAGGTGTTCGAAGATGAAGGCGTGGTCGACCCATAACACTTCCAGCACGCGCTCGGGCCGCGGGATGACAAAGGCCGGCAGGCCGGAGAACCAGATAGCGAGGTACCACAGCACCAACACCGAGCAGATCGGCGTCAGCACGCGCAGCGCAACGAGGCCGAGCCGCGGCAACAGCCGCGCGGATGGCGCGGCAGGCGTGCTTGCCGGCATGGTGAGGTCGGCCGGCATCAGGCGGCTTCCCCTCTGGTTGAGAGTTGCTGCATCAGGAGCCCGCGCACATGAGCGGCGATGGCGACGAATCGCGGATCCTGGCGGAACGAGCTGTCGCGCGGGCGCGGCACCGGCACCGCGACCACTTCGAGCACTCGGCCGGGGGCGGGCGAGAAGACCAGCAGGCGGTCGGCCAGCATGACCGCCTCATCGATGTGATGGGTGACGAACAGGACAGTCTTGGGGCGGAGGATCAGCTCACGATCGAACCATTCGCCGATCTCCTCGCGCTTCATTTCGTCGAGCGCGGCAAACGGCTCGTCCATCAGCAGCACCGACGGATCGTGCGCCATGGCCGAGGCGATGTTGACCCGCTGCAGCATGCCGCCGGAAAGTTGCTTGGCACGTTTATCCTCGTGGCCTTCCAGGCCGAATTCGCGCAGCACCTTGGCCGGATCGAAACCGACGCGGCCGGCGATCCTCTGGGTGAAGCGCACGTCGTCGATGGCGCGCTTCCAGGGCAGGACCGCCGGCCGTTGCGAGACCAGGCCGAGCTGGCGCTGCCGGCGGGCCTCGGCCGCCGAATGCTCACCGATGCGGACTTCGCCGCTGGTCGGCTCAACCAGGTCGGCGACGATGCGCAACAAGGTGGTCTTGCCACAGCCCGACGGGCCGACCAGGGCGATGAACTCGCCGGCTGCGATCTCCAGATCCACCCGATGCAGCGCCCAGGTCTCGCCGAACTGGCGCGAAACGCCACGGATCGAGACCGGCGCGGCCATCGCTATTTCTTGGCCAGGAACTCGTTGGTCATGACTTCGGACGCGGGGATGACCTTGGGAATCTGGTCGCCCTCCTTGAGGAAGCCGATCATCTGGTCCCAGATCGCCGGGTTCATCCAGAGCAGGCCGTTCTTCTTGCTGTCATCGCTCTGGAACAACGGGTTCTGGATCTTGAAGCGCCAGGCGAGCTTCTTCTGGTCCTCGACCTGGCCCGGAACCTTGGCGAGGAACTCAGCCGATTCCTCGGGATGGTCGATCACATACTGCATGCCGCGCTGCACGGCTTTCAGGTAACGCCGCACCAGCTCGGGGTTTTTCTTGAGCGTGTCGGACGAGGCAAAGATGACGTCGGTATAGGAACCGATGCCCCATTCGCTCATGCGCAGCGCCCGCCAAGTCTTGCCTTTGACCGTCGGCGGCGCGTCAGGCTTCGCCGACTCCTGCTCGATCTGGTAGGTCTGATTGACGATCCAGGCCAGGAAGAAGTCCATCTTGCCGACCATCAACGGCTCGACGGTCGCCTGCGCGGTGACAAGCTTCACCTTCGACTCGTCGATGCCGTTCTTCTTGGCGAAGGCATGGAACATGAACTCGGTGCCAGCCTGCACACCGACGATCTTGCCCTCCACGTCCTTGGGCTTAGCTTGCGGGGCGTTGGGCTCGGCGATGGTGATGTACGACGTCGGCGCCTGCTGGAAGAGCGTGCCGATCGCCACCACGTCGACCGGATCCTTGGCGAGCCGTGCGCTCACCAGGAACATGCCGTTGGTCGCCACGCCGAACTGCGCCTGCCCGACCGCAACGATGGGAATCGGATTCTTGCCCGGCCCGCCATCGATGATCTTGTGATCGATGCCCTCTTCCTTGAAGTAGCCCTTGGCGTCGGCCATCACGATCGGCGCGTATTCGCCGTTGCGCAGCCAGCCGAGCTGCGTGACGGCGGTCATCTGCTCAGCGGCGGCATCGATGGCGAAAAGACCGGTAACGGCCAGCACTATGGCCAGACGGTTGACGGCTCCCATGGCGTTCCCCTTCCCCTTCAAAACCCCGTGATTGCCGGCAATCTAGCACCCCGCGCGGTGCAATTGTCATGCCGCCGGTGCATGCTCATGGTGCCCATGAAACTCTCGCTTCGCGTGTTGCTCGTCCTTGCCCTGCTCGCGCCGATCGAGGTTGGCGCGCAGAGCGACGACCTCGCCTATTGCGACAAGCTCTACACCATGTGCGTGCGCTATCTCGGCAAGGCCATTCAGGGCGACATGCGACCAACGCCCAAGATGGTCATCGCGCAAGAGCAATGTAAGGCTGGCAATACGGCCGCCGGCCTCGCCACCCTCGAGGGCATCCTGCGCAACGGCGACATCACCCTGCCGCCGCGCTAGCCTGGGGCGCATGACACGTTGGCTTCTCCCGCTCGTCGGGCTTCTTGCGCTCTCCTCTGCTGCCAACGCCCAGAGTAACGATGCCGCCTATTGCAGCCAGCTCGCAGCGCTGGCCTACAAATATGTCGGCGGCAGCGGCGGCGATGGGCGTAGCGCACCCGACCTCAACACAATCGGCGCCATCGAGGATTGCCACAAGGGTAACTACGCCAAGGGCATTCCCTACCTCGAGAAGCGACTGCGCGATTCGCACATCACGCTGCCGTCCCGCTCATGACACCTTGAGCTCGCTGCCGGTCAAGCGCCGGTAGGCTTCGAGATAGCGCTTGCTGGTGGCATCGACGACGGCCGCCGGCAGCTTGGGCGGCGGCGCATCGCCGTTCCAGCGCTTGGCATGGCGCTCGACATCGAGCCAGTCGCGCAACGGCTGCTTGTCGAAGCTGGGCTGCGGCTGGCCCGGCTTGTAGTCGTCGGCCGGCCAGAAGCGCGAGCTGTCGGGCGTCAGGACCTCGTCGATCAGGATGACCTCGCCCGACTTGGCGCGGGCGAACTCGAACTTGGTGTCGGCGATGATGATGCCCTGCTTGAGCGCCACGTCCCGGCCCCGCGAATAGACGAGCCGGGTTAGTCGTTCCAGCTCGGCCGTCGCCTCGGCGCCCAGGATCTCGCGCATGCGGCCAATGGTGATGTTCTCGTCGTGCCCGGTTTCCGCCTTGGTGGCGGGCGAGAAGATCGGCGGATCGAGCCGGTCGCTTTCGTTCAAGCCGGACGGCAGGTTCTCGCCGGCCAAGGTGCCGCTCTTCGAATACTCGCGCCACGCCGACCCGGAGAGATAGCCGCGGACCACGCATTCGATGGGGAACACCGTGCCGCGCCGGCACAGCATGGAGCGGCCGGCGACGGCGGCACGGTGCGGCTTGAGCGACGGCACCGCGGCCACGATCTCGTCGGCGTCGGCCGAGATCATGTGATGCTTCAGCACTTTGTCCAGCTGCCGGAACCACCACGCGCTCACCTGGGTGAGCACCGCGCCCTTCATCGGGATGGGCTCGGCCATCACCACGTCGTAAGCACTCACCCGGTCGGTGGCCACCAGCAGCAGCCGGTCGCCCTCGACCTCGTAGATGTCCCGCACCTTGCCGCGCCCGATCAGCTTCAGCGGCAAATCGCTTTTCGTCATCAACACCATCGACACATCTCCCCACTGTCGTCCTGAGCGATAAGGCGCTTTCGAGTGCTTTCGCACTCGAAACGCCCAGAAGGACCTCACGCCAGCAGCAGACTCGGTGATCGCTCCGCTAGATCCTTCGCTACGCTCAGGATGACAACCAGCTCTATTTTTCAGCCCGCATCTCGTGGAACACTTCCTTCGCGGTCAGCAACGCTTCTCGCACGGAAGGCAGGCCTATATATCCACAAAGATGCATCAGGGCTTCGCTGAGCTCGTCCTCGCTCCAGCCCTGGTTGCGCGCCATGCGCAGGTGGATGGCGAGCTCGGGCCAGCGCGCCTGGGCGGTGTCGGAGATCACGCAGATCAAGGTCTTGGTCTTGAGATCGAGTCCGGGCCGGTCCCACAACATGCCGAAGACCGCTTCGCGCGCGTAGTCGCCGAATTTCTTCATGAGGGGATCGTCGTACACCGACTTGTTCATGTTCTCGGCGTACTTGGCACCCATCAGCTTGCTGCGGATCGCAGTGCCTTTCTTGTAAAGCTCGCTCTCGGCCATCGTCCCCTCCTTGGAAAGGCCGGAGCGTAGTGCACATTATGGCCCGGCGCGACCAACTGGATCCTCGCAAGCCGCAGGGCCGACGCCACACCTCCCCCGTCCACAACCGTCCACCCGCTGTGGACGGGTCCGATGCCGATGACATCGGCATTTCTGCCCTCTCAGTCCACAAATCCGGGACTCCCCTCGAAGAAGAACACGCGCTCCTTCTTCGACGCGCAAGGCGGACACCATCTGTTGGGTGCATGCCGCGGTCGCCCATTAAAATAATGGAAAAATAATGGGGACTTCCCCCCGCAGCCCCAATCACGGTAGGGCAGTTTCTCCGCGGTAACGTTTAAAATAATGGAAAAATCACGGGGGGTCTCGGCGCGACCCCCAACACGGCTCATGGACGTAGGCATGTTGAGAGAGCGATCCGCAGGTTCCATGTCCGCGATTATAGGTGCGCCCGCCGCCACGACCTATTTTGGTCATTAGAAGTTTAGACCAGCCGATAGCCGATCCCTGGCTCAGTCAGCACGTGCCGCGGCGTGGACGGGTCGGCCTCGATTTTCTGGCGGAGCTGGCGAACATAGACCCTGAGATACTGCGGGTCGACAAACTCGTCGCGCCACACCTCGCGCAGCAGGTGCTTGTGGGTCAGCACCTTGCCGGCATGGATCACCAGCTGCTCGAGGATGTCGTATTCCTTGGGCGAGAGCTTGATGTCCTCCGCCCCTCGCTTCACCAGCCGGCGCACCAGGTCGACGCTGAGATCGTCGCTGGCGAAGGTCCGTTCGGCGCCCTGCTCCTGCAGGCGGTGGCGCAAGGCGGCGCGGATGCGGGCCAGCAGCTCATCGGCGCCGAACGGCTTGGTGACATAGTCGTCGGCGCCGGAGTCGAGCGCTGCGACCTTGGCCGCCTCGTCGCCGCGGCTCGACAGCACCACGATCGGCACCGGCCCGAGCTTGCGGATTTGCGCGATCAACTGCAGACCTTCGATGTCAGGCAGGCCGAGATCGAGCAGCACCAGGTCGGGGCGATAATGACGCAGCGCCGACAGCGCTTCAGCGCCGGTGCCGGCTTCGAGCGTGCGGTAGTCGTTGGCGCCGAGGGTCGCCCGCAGCAACCGGCGAATCGGCGGCTCGTCCTCGACGATCAGTATTGTGGCGGCGTCGCCGGTCATATCGGAAAGCTTACTGTGAATTCCGCACCGCTTCGATCTGTTCGGTTGCCCGCCTTGATGCTGCCGCCGAGGGCCTCGACGAAGCCCTTGGCAATGGCGAGGCCGAGCCCCGTGCCGGCGCGCCGCCGATCCCCATCGTCGGCGCGATAGAACTTCTCGAACAGCCGATCGAGCGACGCCGGCGCAATGCCGGGCCCTTCGTCGCGCACGACGATCTCGATGCGCTCGCCGGCGCGTCGCACTTCGATCTCGATGCGGCCGCCGCGCGGCGAATGCTTGCCGGCATTGTCCAGGATGTTGAACAGTGTCTGCTCCGCCAGGACGAAGTCGAGCGACAACGTCGGCAGACCGGGCTCGATGACCGAGTCGACAACACGGTCCTTCAGGAGCGCCTTGGCACGGCGCAACGTCGTGGAGACGAGATCGCCGGCCTCGACCGGTTCGCGGTTCGGAACGATCACGCCGGCATCCAGCCGAGTCATATCGAGAAGATTGCTGACGAAGCGATCGAGCCGCTCGGCCTCGGACAACGCAGTGTTCATGAGTTCGTCCCGCGTCGTCTCGTCATAGCGCTCGCGCTGGCTCTTCAGGCTCGACAGCGCGCCGATGATTGAGGCAAGCGGCGTACGCAGATCGTGCGACACTGAAGTGAGCATGGCCGACCGCAGGCGCTCGCGCTCGGCGCCGAGGCGCGCCTGATCGATGTCGACGGCCAACGCCACTCTTTCGATGGCCACGGCAGCCTGGTTGCCGACGGCCTCGAGAAGGCGACGCTCGGAGGATGTCAGGTGCCCTGACTCGCCCAGCGGCAGGACGCCGACGATGCCGATCGAGGAACGACTGGTCTGAATGGGCATGAACAGCCAGCGCCCGCCCGGCAGCGTGTCGGTGCCGCGGCCGGTCGGCGTTTCCGAGTCCCAGGACCAGCGGGCGGCGGCAAGATCGGCCTGGCTGAACTCGCTGTCCGGCGGAAAGGCGGCGCGCAAGGCGATTTTGCCGGATTCGAGCGGGGTCTTTTCCGGCATGAGGATCGAGACCTCGGCGTTCAGCAACCGCGCCAGATGGGTGACGACAATCCACAGGAGATCGTCGAGCTCGATGACGCCGGCGATCTTGCGGCTGAAGGCGTAGAGCTCGGCCGTGGTGCGCGCCTCACGCCGCGCCGCTTCGGCCTGGGCGCGCGTGCGGGTACCCAGGGCGCTGGCCGCGACCGATACGAACATGAAGAAGAAGAGTGCGACGACGTTGGCGGGATCGGCAATGGTGAATTGATAGAGCGGCGGCAGGAAGAAGAAATTGTAGCAAAGCACCGACAGGGCCGAGACCCAGAGCGAGGGAATCAAGCCATGGCGCGCCGCCGCAATCAGAACCGGCACCACGTAAACGAGTGAAATGTTCGACAGGATGATGTGCGTGTCGATCAAGACACCGACCCCGGTGGCAGCCGCGGTCGTCAGCACGCCTTCGAAGTAGGGCCCAACGGTGCGAGGAGCATCGAACAGCCAATCGATCGGCTGCCGGGGCTCGGGCTTGTCGCCGGACGGCGCCACTTCGACGGCCAACCCCGAGCCGCTGCGCACCAGGTCGTCGACCACAGAACCATGACGGAGCTCGAACCAGCGCGATCGCGGTGATTTGCCGACCACGACGCGCGTCGCATTGCGCGAGCGGGCGAAAGCGAGGATTTCCTCGACGACGGACCGGCCCGGCACACGCACGACCTCAGCCCCCAGTTGCTCGGCAAGCCGCAGCGCCTCGGCGAGCCTCGTCTGCTCGAGCTCCGACAAGAGCGAATGGCGTTCGGTTTCGACGTAAAGCGCGATCAGCTCCGCATCGAGCCCGTCGGCGGTCCGCTTGGCGGCGCGCACGGTGTTGGCCGCATCGGGGCCGGGATCGACACACACGATTACCCGCTCACCGGCCCCCCATGGGCCGGTGATGGCGTGCTCGCGCATGTAGCTCAGCATCTGGTCGTCGACCCGCTCGGCGGTGCGGCGCAGCGCCAGTTCGCGCAGCGCCGTCAGGTTGCCGGGCGAGAAGAAGTGCTTCACCGCGCGCTGCGCCTGCTCGCGGACATAAACCTTGCCTTCACCCAGGCGGGCGATCAGGTCGGCAGGCGTGATATCGACAAGCTCGACTTCGTCCGCGGAGTCGACCACCGAATCGGGCACGGTCTCGCGCACCCGGATGCGGGTGATGCGCGCCACGACGTCGTTCAGGCTTTCGACGTGCTGCACGTTCATGGTCGAATAGACGTCGATCCCGGCGGCCAGGAGCTCCTCGACATCGACATAACGCTTGGGATGGCGGCTGCCCGGCGCGTTCGTGTGGGCCAGCTCATCGACCAGGACGAGCTGGGGGCGACGCGCGAGGATGGTGTCGAGATCCATTTCCTCGAGCACCTGGCCCCTGTACTCGACATGCTTGCGCGGGATGATTTCGAGGCCAGCGAGCTGGGCCTCGGTCTCGGCTCGCCCATGCGTCTCGACGACGCCGACTACCACGTCCACGCCCTCGGCCTTGCGACGCCGGGCGGCGACCAGCATCTCGTAGGTCTTGCCGACGCCGGGGGCGGCGCCGAAGAAAATCTTGAATTTGCCGCGTGCCTCCTTTTGCGCCGCCTTCAGCAGGGCGTCGGGCGAAGGGCGGAGCTCATTGGGAGCGACGGCCATGGCAATTCAACGATGTCATTTCGCCTTCAGAGCGTCGAGAGCCATGTTGAGCTGCAGCACGTTCACATGTGGCTCACCGATGATGCCGAAGGCGCGAATGTCGGTATTGAGTTGCACGAGCCGGCGGACCTGCCCTTCATCAAGATTGCGTGCCTTGGCCACGCGGGGCACCTGGAACATCGCCGCCTCCGGAGAGATGTCGGGATCGAGCCCGCTGGCCGAGGTGGTGACGAGGTCGATCGGAATGGGTGTGTTCGGGTTCTCCGCCTTGAGCTTCTCAACGTCGGCCTGCACTCGCTCGATCAGCGCCTTGGAGGTCGGACCGACGTTGCTGCCGGACGAATTACCGGCGTTGTAGGGTGCCGGAACCGTCTTGGTCGAATCGGCGGGATCGGTGTCCGTCGTCGCCGACGGCCGGCCGTGAAAATACTCCGGCTTGGTAAAGTTCTGGCCGATCAGCGCCGAGCCGATGACCTTCTTGTCCTTCTCGATCAGGCTGCCGTTGGCTTGATACGGAAAGACGAGCTGGGCGACGCCGGTCATGGCCAGCGGATAGGCAAGACCGGTGAGCACGGTCATGACCAGTATCATGACGATGGCGGGGCGGATTTCTCTCAACATAGCGAGGTCCTCACGCAAGGCCGATGGCGGTGATCGCCATGTCGATCAGCTTGATGCCGACGAACGGCACGATGATGCCACCGACGCCGTAGACGAAGAGATTGCGCAACAGCACCGTCGAGGCGCCGACCGGCCGGTAGCGCACGCCGCGCAACGCCAGCGGGATCAGGGCGATGATGATCAGCGCATTGAAGATGATGGCCGACAGGATGGCGCTCTGCTGTGTCTGTAAATGCATGATATTCAGCGCCTGGAGCTGCGGGTAGAAGCCGAAGAACATCGCCGGGATGATGGCGAAATACTTGGCGACGTCGTTGGCGATCGAGAACGTGGTCAGTGCGCCGCGCGTCATCAGGAGCTGCTTGCCGATCTCGACGATCTCGATGAGCTTGGCGGGATCACTGTCGAGATCGACCATGTTGCCCGCCTCTCGGGCGGCCATGGTGCCGGTGTTCATGGCGACGCCGACATCGGCCTGGGCAAGGGCGGGCGCATCGTTGGTGCCGTCACCGCACATCGCCACGAGCTTGCCATGCGCCTGCTCGTCGCGGATGAGCTTGAGCTTGGCTTCCGGGGTTGCCTGGGCGAGGAAGTCGTCGACGCCCGCTTCGGCCGCGATCGCCGCCGCGGTCAGCGGATTGTCGCCGGTGATCATCACGGTGCGGATGCCCATCCGGCGCAAGGTCGCAAAGCGATCGAGGATGCCGCCCTTGACGATGTCCTTTAGGTAAATCACGCCCAGCAGCTTGCCGTCTTTGGACACCGCAAGCGGCGTGCCGCCCGCGCCGGCGATCTTGGCGGCGATCGATTCGAGCTCGCGCACCACGGTGGGCGCCGTCGCCTTGGCCTTGCAATCGGCGATGACGGCGTCGACCGCACCCTTGCGGATCGAGGTGCCCTGGAAATCGACGCCGCTGATGCGGGTCACGGCCGAGAAGGCAATGAACTTGGCATGGAGCGGCTCCATCTCGCGGCCGCGGATGTTGTATTTCTCCTTGGCCAGGACGACGATCGAGCGGCCCTCCGGCGTCTCGTCGGATAGCGACGCAAGCTGGCTGGCGTCGGCCAGTTCGCGGTCGCTGACGCCGCTCACCGGAATGAATTCCGTGGCCTGGCGATTGCCGAGCGTGATCGTGCCGGTCTTGTCGAGCAGGAGCGTATCGACGTCACCCGCCGCCTCGACGGCGCGGCCCGACATGGCCAGCACGTTGAACTGCACCAGCCGGTCCATGCCGGCGATGCCGATCGCCGAGAGAAGCGCGCCGATCGTGGTCGGGATCAGGGTGACGAACAGCGCCACCAGGATCAGGACGCTCATGGTGCCGCCGGCATAGGAGGCGAAACTCGGGATGGTGGCGACCGAGAAGACGAAGATGATCGTCATGCCGGCGAGCAGGATGTTGAGCGCGATCTCGTTGGGCGTCTTCTGTCGCTCCGCGCCTTCGACCAGGGCGATCATGCGATCGAGGAAAGTCGAGCCGGGCTCGGCCGTCACCCGCACCTTGATCGAGTCCGAGATCACCTGCGTACCGCCGGTGACCGCCGAACGATCGCCGCCGCTCTCGCGGATCACCGGGGCGGACTCGCCGGTGATCGCCGCCTCGTTGACCGAAGCCACGCCTTCGATCACGTCGCCGTCGGACGGGATCAGATCGCCGGTCTGCACCAGCACAATATCGCCCTTGCGCAGTTTGGCGGCCGGCACCTCCGTCCATTTCGTCGCCGAGGCATCGGCCAGCCGCTTGGCCACCGTCTCGGTCTTGGCCCGGCGCAGGGTCGCCGCTTGCGCCTTGCCGCGGCCCTCGGCCACCGCCTCGGCGAAGTTGGCGAACAGCACGGTGAACCAGAGCCAGAGGTTGATCTGCAGGGCGAAGCCCAAGCCCGCCTTGCCGCTCACGAGGTCGCGGAGGAACAGCACCGTGGTGAGTGTCGCCACGATCTCGACCGTGAACATGACGGGATTTCGCACCATCGCGCGCGGGTCGAGCTTGCGGAAGGCGTCGATGACCGCGGGCCCGAGGATCTTCGGATCGCCCAAGGTGGCGGCTGTCCTGGATGCCATGTCAGTCCCCTAGAAAAGCGTTCCGGCGTTCATCGACAGGTGCTCGACCAGCGGGCCAAGCGCGAGCGCCGGAAAGAAGGTGAGGCCGCCCACGATCAGGATGACGCCGACAACCAGGCCGACGAACACCGGTCCATGGGTGGGAAAGGTGCCGGCCGATACAGGCACGATCTTCTTGGCGGCGAGCGAGCCTGCGATCGCCAGCATCGGCACGATCATCAGGAAGCGGCCGATGAACATCGCGAACCCGATGGTGACGTTGTAGAACATCGTGCTGGCGGTGAGGCCGGCGAAGGCCGAGCCGTTGTTGCCGGTCGCCGAGGTGTAGGCATAGAGGATCTCGCTGAAGCCGTGCGGGCCCTGGTTGGCGGGGCCGGCGAGGCCGGCGTCCACTACCGTGGCAATGGCGCTGAACCCCAGGATCGACAGCGGCAGGATGAGGACGGCGAGCATCGCCATCTTGACTTCCTTGGCCTCGATCTTCTTGCCGAGATATTCCGGAGTGCGCCCGACCATGAGGCCCGCGACGAACACCGAGATGATAGCGAACAGCAGCATGCCGTAGAGGCCCGAACCGACGCCGCCGAAGATGATCTCGCCGAGCTGGATGTTGAACAGCGGCACCAGTCCGCCGAGCGGCGTGAAGCTGTCATGCATTGAATTAACGGCGCCGCATGACGCATCGGTCGTCACCGTGGCGAACAACGCGGAGTTGGCGATGCCGAAGCGGACTTCCTTGCCTTCCATGTTGCCGCCTTCGATGCCGAGCTTGGCGATGGCGGGATTGCCAGCGGCCTCGGCCCAATAGGCCGTGGTCACACCGCCCAGGAACAGCAGGCCCATGACGGCAAACACCGCCCAGCCCTGGCGCTGGTCGCCGACCATGCGGCCGAACACGTTGGTGAGCGACGCGCCGATCGAGAAGATCAGCACGATCTGCACGAAGTTGGTGATGGCGTTGGGATTCTCAAAGGGATGGGCGGAGTTGGCGTTGAAGAAGCCGCCGCCGTTGGTGCCCAGCATCTTGATGACTTCCTGCGAGGCCACCGGCCCCTGGGCGATCACCTGCTTGGCGCCTTCGAGCGTCGTCGCCTCGGTATAGGCCGAGAGATTCTGCGGCATGCCCTGCCAGACGAAGAACAGGCCGACGACGATCGAAATCGGCAGCAGGATGTAGAGTGTGCAGCGCACCAGATCGACCCAGAAGTTGCCGATGCTTTGCGCCGAGCGGCGTGCGAAGCCGCGTACCAGGGCAACCGCCAGTGCGATGCCGGTCGCCGCCGAGACGAAATTGTGGACTGTGAGCCCCGCCATCTGGACGAGGTAGCTCATGGTGGTTTCCGGCACGTAGGATTGCCAGTTGGTGTTGGTGTCGAAGCTCATCGCCGTATTGAATGCGAGACCTTGCTCCACCGTCGACTGGGCGGCGGGATTGAACGGCAGCAGTGCCTGAAAGCGCATCAATGCGTAGAGGCTGAGGAAGCCGGCCAGGCTGAATATCAGCATGGCCACGGCGTAGCCAACCCAGTTCTGCTCGCGCTTCTCGTCGACCCCGCACAGCCAGTAGAACAGGCGCTCGACCGGCTGAAGCACCGGTGACAACGGCGTCAACTCACCGGCGAAGACGCGCGTCATGTAGCCGCCGAATGGTTTTACCAGCGCGATGATGATCACGCTGAAGATGGCAATCTGCAGCCAGCCATTGGGAGTCATCGGAGGAGCTCCCTAGAAGCGTTCGGGGCGCAGCAGCGCGTAGACGAGGTAGGCGAGCAGCCCGAGCGTCACGATTGCGCCGGCCGCATATTCGATCATCATGGTGTTCTCCTCAGAGCCGATCGCAGGCGTAGGCGTAGGCGATGGCAATGGCGAAGCAGCCGCTGCCGACGGCGATCAGGATGACGTCCAACATTTGAGTGCTCCCGAGTTCAGAAGCTCGCCTGCGTCCCCAATGCCAGGACGATCAGGAGCGCGAGGCCGAGATGTGCCGCCAGAACGATGCCGATCTCGAAGACCACATCGCCGACGCGCGGGCTGGCAGCGCTTGCCTCGCCCTGCTCTACAAGTGACCGCATAGCCGCTCGTAGGCGATATACAGGCAGACCAGCACGAAGCCGGCGCTGACCAAAAGCAGTCCCAACATGACCGCCTCCTTCGCCGCATAGAAGGCGTCCCGCTCGTAGGAAATCGAGCGGAGAGGGAGCGTGCCGCTGTAGGAATCCCATAGGAATTCTCAGAACCGGATGATCAGATCGACGGCCGCGACGAGCTGGGTGAACTTGGTGCCTTGCTGGAACGCAGGGTTGTCCATCGCCTGGTAGTAGACCATCTCCGGCCGGAGGAAGACGTTCTGCTTGAAGAAGTGGGTCATGCCGAGGCCAATGCCGTAGTAGCGCGTGGCGGTGCCGGTACGCTGGCCGTTCACGTCGTTCATGAACTCATTGCGCAGGGAGAAGGAGTCCTTCGCCGTGACCTGCCAGTTGATGTAGTTGACGATCGCCCATTCCTGGGTGAAGCCGGTGTTGGCCCCAGTGGAATTCGGGGTGAGATTCGGGGCGCAGCCAAACGGCAGGCTGATGCCGCCGGGCGTGTTGGTCATGCCGCTGCAGGCCGGCACGTCCTTCTCCCACATGTACCAGGCCTCGGTCGCCATATTGAGCGTCGGGGTGAACTTATGGGTCCACGTGGCGACCAACTGGTTGACGTTGTTGTAGCGATAGGCTGCACCGTTGATGGAGTTGGCGCAGCCGTAGATCGAATCGGTGTTGCTGGCGGAGATCCACTGGATGCAGGCGAGCGGAGACACGAGGGCGTCGGGATCCCACGGCGCGGTGTCGTTGCCCGCCGTCAGGCCAAGCTGGATGGTCCACTGGTTGTTGAGTTTGACCGTCGCCACCACGCCGACCTGCGTGTAGGGGTCGTAGCCGTAGAGCAGCGAGTGGCTGAACATGTAGTTGTCGGGCGCCAGCTGGGCCTCGATGTCGGGCAGCGAGATGAAGCGTCCGATGCGGATGTTCATGCCCTCGGCGACCCACGGGATGTAGATGTCGCCGTAGATCATCGGCATGTCGTAGCCGTACCTCTGGTTGTTCACCAGCAGCTGCTCGCTGAACAGCCCCTTCATGGTCGTGAAGCGGTAGTCCTGGCCGTACAGTGCATCGACACGGAAGCCCCAGTCGATGTGGTCCTTCTGATAGGTGTCGGGCAGGCAAATCGCGTGCAGATCGAGCTGGTGGAGGTTCACCGAATTCGGCTGCTGGTCGTAGAGGTACGGCGCGTTGCCGTAGATGTTGCTCTGGCCCGCCTGGTTCGTCGACGTGCTGCCGTTGGCGCCGATCTCGGCCCAGCCCGAGATGAAGATGCGCAAATCCTTCCACCACTGGCCGTTCGGGCCGTCGAACAGGGCCTTCATCAAGGGATAGGCCGTCTGCTCGTTGCGATCGCCGATCGTGGGCGTGCCGCCAATCTGGAATTCGGCGTAGGGAAACGGCGGCGAGTTCTGCGGCGCCGGAAACTTGCGCAGCTCCGACGGCGGACCGCTGTTGTACGGCCACGGCGAGTCGGGGATGTTCTGCAAATCGTTGAAGAAGTTGCCCAGGAACCTGACCAGGAAACTGTCGGTCGCCGCTTGCTGCTGTTGTTGCTGTTGCTGCGCTTGCTGCTGCTGCTGCTGCTGTGACGACAGTTGCGCTCGAGCACCTGCTGCAGAGAAAACAAAGACGAACGCGGCAGAAATCAGCATGGCGCGAAACAGCGCCTGAAGGATAAAGGAACGCACAACCACGGTAGGCCCCCCGATGAGAGGACTGTCTGCTACCGTTGCGCAGCGTTTGAAATCCATTCCGCGCGCACGCGCGCGATATAGGAACGGCATAGAGGTTTCTTGGGCGGCGGCGCCGACAGCACGTCCAACGCTGTGCACGGCCCGGGCCGCGCCATATAGGAATTGCATAGGAATTTCATCCGCCCCGCCCGGCAATTGCACTACATCTATGGTGCAGACTGGGCCCAATTAGCCGTTGACCCTGCTGCAACAGGGCGTAAAACCGCCCCCCGTTTCTCCCCGTACACGGCGAGAAGCGAGGGGAGTACGTTCCTGACCATGTCCGGCAACAAATCGACGGTACGGCCGCTCGGCCGCAGCCGCACCGCGACCCTCACCGTGGCTGCGCTCGGCGTCGTATTCGGCGACATCGGCACCAGCCCGCTCTACACGGTCAAGGAATGTTTCAGTGAATTTACAGGCCTAAAGCCCGTCCATGAGGACGTGCTTGGCATCCTGTCGCTGATCACCTGGGCGCTGATCATCATCGTCACCGCCAAATACGTCCTGGTGGTGATGCGCGCCGACAATCGCGGCGAAGGCGGCGTGCTCGCCCTGATGGCGCTGGTGTCGCGCCGCGCCGAGATCTCGCCCCGCCGGCGCAATCTCTACCTCATGCTGGGCATGGCCGGCGCGGCGCTGTTCTACGGCGACTGCCTGCTCACTCCGGCGATCTCCGTGCTGAGCGCCATCGAGGGCTTGAACGTCGCGACCCCGGCCTTCGAGCCGCTGGTGGTGCCGATCGCGCTTGGCGTGTTGGTGGGACTGTTCGCCGTACAGCGCGTCGGCACAGCCGGCGTCGGCCGCTGGTTCGGGCCGATCACCTTCGTCTGGTTCATCGCCATCATGATCCTCGGACTGAAGCAGATCGTCGAGATGCCGCAAGTCCTCGCCGCCTTCTCGCCGCTGCATGCGATCGAGTTCCTGCTTCGCCACGGCTTCGTCGCCTTCGTTGCCTTGGGTGCCGTGACGCTCGCCGTGACCGGCGCCGAGGCGCTCTACGCCGACATGGGCCATTTCGGTCGCCGCCCCATTCGCCTCGCCTGGCTCGGCCTGGTGCTGCCGTCGCTGCTCGCCAACTACTACGGACAGGGCGCACTGCTGCTGGCCGATCCCAAGGCGCTGGAGAATCCCTTCTTCCTGCTGGCGCCGAGCTGGGCGCTCTATCCGATGGTAGGGCTCGCCACCGCCGCCACCGTGATCGCCTCGCAGGCCACCATCTCGGGCGCCTTCTCGATGGCGCAGCAGGCCTCGCTTCTGGGCCTCAGCCCGCGCGTGCGCGTCACCCATACCTCGGCCAGTGAGCACGGCCAGATCTACGTGCCGGCCATCAACTGGATGCAGCTGATCGGCGTCGTGCTGCTGGTATTGGGCTTCAAGTCGGCGACCAATCTCGCCGCCGCCTATGGCATCGCCGTCACCGGCACCATGCTGGTCACCACGCTGCTGGTCTTCGTACTGGCGGTGCGCGCCTGGAAGTGGAGCTGGCCGTTGTCCATTGCCGTGCTCGGCGGCTTCATGGTGATCGACGCCACGCTGATGTCGGCCAACATGGTGAAGTTCGTGCAGGGCGGTTGGGTGCCGCTCGCCCTGGCGATCGTGATCTTCACCGCGATGTGGACCTGGATGAAAGGCCGCAACGCGGTTGCCGCGCGTGAGATGGAGGGCTCGCTGCCCATGACGACGCTGCTCAGCAGCATCAATCCCAGCCGGGTTCATCGTCCGCAGGGAACGGCTGTGTATCTCACAGCCTTCTCGGGCAACGCGCCCAACTGCCTGCTGCACAATCTCAAGCACAACGAAGTCCTGCACGAGCAGGTCGTGCTGCTGACCGTCCAGGTTCCGGACGAACCTTATGTGCCGCCCAACTCCCGCGCCCAGGTCACCCACCTTGGCAAGGGCGTGCACCACGTGGTGCTGCGCTATGGCTTCATGGAGCAGCCCGACGTCCCGCGCGACCTGCTGCCGCTCGCCGATCGTGGCGTGCCGGTCGACCCGATGCGCACCTCTTACTTCGTCGGCCGCAACAGCTTCGTGGAGGCCGCCCGCCCCATCCTGCCGCGATGGCAGGAGAAGCTGTTCCTCGTGCTCGCCCGCGTGGCATCCAATGCCGGCGATTTCTTCCGTCTGCCGGCGAACCGAGTGGTCGAGCTCGGCAGCCGCATCGAGATTTAGCAGGCAAAATCAGCCCCTTGGGCGGTCCGTGGCCATAAACAAGCCGGATTCCCCCGGTGATATAATGGATTGCGGAGGGGAGCCGGCGGAGCGATGGGCGAGCGCCCTACTCTTATCCTGACCACGCGTCTTGGCGTACGACCATTGGGTGTACGCGGCGATCCCTTGCACGCCGTCGCCGACCAGCTGCTTGCCGTCATCCGCCGCCGGCTGGGCGATGGGCCCGCCAATCTTCTCGCCGAGCCGCAGCTGCGCGAGTCGGGCGACGGCATCGACTGGTACGCCACGCAGTCCGGCGATGTGCGCCGCTTCAGCGAGCTCACCGACGCCGAGCGCGCCGAGACCTTGCGCACCGTCGAAAGCCAGCTCGAGGCCATCCGCGGCTTGGGCGGCCAGCTCGAAGCCTCCAATACCAGCGACGAGGCGCGGCTGATCGGCCGCTCGCTGCAACTCGCCACGCGCCGTCCCTCCGATGACTTCATCTTCCTGATCGATGGCCAGCCGGTCATCGTGGCCTGGGGCTACGAGGCCGATGCCGCAGCGAGCCTGCAAGGCTTCGTGCCGCCGCCGCTACCCGCCGTCGCACCAGCGCGCGCCGCCGTCCTCGCCAGCGCACCGGCCATCGCGCTGCCGGCACGCCTCGGCTGGTCGCGCTGGCTGGGCGCTTTGTTGTTCGGACTCTTGCTCCTTCTACTTCTGCTGATGGCGTCGTGGCTGCTGCGCGCCTGCGCTCCGGTCGATCCCTCGCTGAATGTCGCCACGCAAGAAGCGGAGGTGCCGCCCCCACCGCCGCCACCGCCCGATCCGACGCCGGTGCTGAAGGCCTCGCTCGACGATGCGCAGGCCGACGAACAGAAGCTGAAGGCCGTGCTGGCGTCGCTGGAAGGCGATCTCAAGCACAAGGTCGAGCTATGCAAGCCGATCGAGCCGCCCAAGCCGCCACCACCGCCGGTGCAAGCCAAGGCCCCGCCGCCGGCACCGCCACCGCCGCAACAGCAGGCCTCCGCTCCGCCCACCAACCGACCTCCGCCCGGCATGCTGCCGTGCGACTGGTCGGGCGATTCGGGCGGCGAGGGCGTGACACGCAACAAGCACTATCTCGGCGAGAAGCCTGGATTTGTCGCCATCAATTACAATCTCTTTGTGAAGCCCGACGATATAAAGGTGATCTATCGCGGCCAGGTGCTGGCCGGCACCCACGGGCCACGCAGCGGCCGCGGCGGCTTCGGCTTCGACTGGCACCCGGTAGCGGGGGATTATTCGGTGGATGTCATCGTAACAGGAGAGATGTGGGGCACCCGATGGACCTACGCCATGTCGTGTCCGAAGGGCGGGCGGTGACGTGATGGCGGGTCCGCTTCTGCGCAGTGAGCCGCTGCAGCGCTATCGCGCACTCGGCATGGCTGGCGATCCGGTATGGCGGGCCGCCGGGCAATTGCGCGCGGCCATCGCCCAACGCCTGTCGCGCGAGCACGCCGACCTACTGGCGATTCCCGAGGTCGAGCCGTCGGGCCGGCGCATCGACTGGTATGCCCCGTTCGACGGCGAGCCGCGGCGCCTGGCCGACCTGGGCGAGGCCGAGCGCGCCGAAGTGCTCGCCAAGGTGCAGCGCCTGCATGCCGACATGGCCAGCCTCGCCGCCTCGATGGAGGCGCCCGAGCGCTCCAGCGCCGAACGCAACTTCGCCCGCCTGCTGCGCTATGCCCTGACTGCGCCGGGCGAGGAGACGCTGCACGTCGTCGACGGCCGGCCGGTCATGACCTTCTGGGGTTTCTCCGCCGACGCGGCGCTGCCTGGCGTTTTCATCGCCAGCCCTCCCCGGCCGCCTGTGCCTGCGGCGCCGCCGATCCCGCAGGCCGTCATGGCGTCGGCACCCGCCATCGCTGCGATGGCGATGCCCGGGACACGGTCAGCCTGGTGGCAATGGCTGTTGCTCGCCCTGCTGCTGCTGTTGCTGCTGGCCGGCCTCGCCCGGCTGGTGCGGCCTTACCTGCCGCATCTCGAGCCGCGTCTCGAGGCCGAGGCACGCGATCGTGCCCTCGAAATGTCGGTGCGCCAGCCGGCCGAGCTGCAGCGAGCACGCGTCGACACGCTTCAGCAGGACAACGAACGCCTGCGACTGGAACTGGCTCACTTGACCGACGAGCTGGCACGGCGCGGCGGTGACTGCTCCGCCGGCATCATTGTACCGGGCGGCGTCGTGGTCGGTTCGCTCGACGGCAAGCCGATCGAGCGTGGTGCCGCGCCCGACATCAATGCGCCCGGCCCCAATCTCGCCAACAAGGCCGACGAGAAGGGCCCGAACAAGGGACCAGGTGGGAAGGACGCCAACAAGGACCAGGGCAAGGGCCCGGACCCTCAGGACAAGCAGGCTGCCGACAAGCAAATGGCCGAGAAGGAGAAGAATCTGCCCAAGCCGATGGTCGTGCCGCCCGAGGCCAAGCAGAAACAGGACCTCGCATTCCTCCGAGGCGACTGGCGTTCGCGCACCGGGCTGGCGACAGCCACCGGCGAAAAGGATCTGCGCCCTTCCTACACGCTCGACGACAAGGGCAAGGGCAAGGTGAGCTTCGTGCAGCACAACGGCACAACCTGCGAGGCCCCGGCCGAAGCGCGCTGGGACAATGGCAAACTCGTGATCGAGGAGAAGGCCAACCCCAAATGCGCCGACGGCCGCACTTATGCCCGCAACGTCGTGAATTGCGAGGTCGACAAGGACGGTGTAGCGCAATGCAAAGGCAGCCAGCCCGGCGACCAGCGCAGCTACAACGTGCAGATTGGCCGTTGAATCCATAGAGTTAGGAAACCAGTTGCACAGGCACATATGAGCGACCTTGCCCGCCTGCCGAGCTATCCCAGTCCGACGACGCTGATCGCCCGCTCCGGCATTCAGTTCCTCGATTTCGGCTTTGAGCCGACGCGGCTGCGCACGCGCGAATGGGGCTTCCATGATGCGGCCTCCGCCAAGTCGGTCGACGACCTGGTGCAGCTCGACTTTGACGAGGTGCGCGGCCAGTACGAGGTGGTCGAGGCCGGCCGCCGCCGTGCCGCCGAACCCAACCTCGTGGTCACCGCCAAGGATGCGCTGGCGCCCTTCCTCGACAAATGGGTGCCGGTGCCGTTCCTGCAGGTGCGGCCCAACAACCAGTTCCGCGAGGGTCCGGCCGATTGGGCGCGCGTGCGCGTGGTCGATCTCGAGGCGCGCTATGGCGAAGGCTTCCGCGACGAGCAGGGCAACCGCTATCGCGCCGTGCTCGCCTTCGATACCGGCCTGATCGCCGAAGCCGAGGGTCGCGCCTATCTCGCGCCGTCGTCGAAGGACGTGACCGCCGGCGCCCTGTTCGCGCTGGCACCGCAGCAGCGCGCCAATCACTGGCTGCTGCGCCAGGGCTGGATGAACCAGTGGCTGGAGGAGCTGTTCCGCGAGATCCATCCGCGCGCGACCGCCGAGGAGATCGAGGGCGACATCAAGCAGAAGCCGCAGGAAGCGACCGCCCGCTACCTCGCCTTCCTCGGCTTGGTGGCGCAAGCCGCCCACTTCCCGCCGGTCAAGCTGGTCGGCGACGCCGAGCACCCTGGCCGCGGCGCGGTCGAGGTCGATCTCGTGCTCGATGTCGGCAATTCGCGCACCTGCGGCCTCCTGATCGAGGCGGCGGGCGAGCTTGGCGTCAATCTCAATGACTCCTATGAACTCGCGCTCCGCGACCTCTCGCATCCTGAATGCGTGCATTCGCGGCCGTTCGAATCGCGCGTGGAGTTCGCCCAGGCCTGGTTCGGCAAGAACCACCTGTCGCGCCTCGGCGGCCGCGCCGACGCCTTCGTCTGGCCGATCATGACGCGTGTCGGCCCCGAGGCGACGCGACTCGCCGCGCGCCGCCGCGGCACCGAAGGCAATACCGGCATGTCGAGCCCCAAGCGCTACCTGTGGGATGAGGAGCCCCAGGCACGCGAATGGCGCTTCAACATCGCCTATGCCCAGGACCAGACGGCAATGCCCGCCGCGGCCGGGCCGATGGCGCAGCTCGTCAATCAAAAGGGCGAGCCGCTGCATCTCGTGGAGCCCGAAGCCAACTCGGCCGATCACCTGCCGGTTTTCGAGCCGCTCTATTCGCGCTCCTCGATCATGACCTTTGCGCTGAGCGAGGTCCTGCTGCAGGCGCTGACCCTGATGAACTCGCCGCAGCAGCGCGGCCGGCGCGCCCATGCCGAAACGCCACGGCGGTTGCGCCGTATCGTGCTCACCTTGCCGACCGGCATGCCGCTGGCCGAGCGCCTGATCTTCCGCAAACGCGCTGAGGCCGCGCGCGACCTCGTGTGGATGATGATGGGCTGGAAGCTCGACGACGTGGCCGCGCCGCCGCCGCGCGTGCTGACCGACTGGGACGAGGCTTCCTGCACGCAGCTCGTTTATCTCTACACCGAGGTGGCGCGCAATTTCGGCGGCGACGCGCGACGCTTCTTCCAGATGGCGAGCAAACCGCGCGGCAAGCCGGCGGACGGCACGCTACGCATCGCCAGCATCGACGTCGGCGGCGGTACCACCGACCTCATCATCAACAACTACCATCTTGAGGGCGGCGGTACCTCGGTCACGCTGTTCCCGGAGCAAAAGTTCCGCGAGGGCTTCAACGTGGCAGGCGACGACATCCTGCTGCGTGTCGTGCAAGGCCATGTCCTGCCGCCGATCGAGGCGGCGATGCGCGCCGCAGGCATATCCAACCCGGCAGACTTGATGGCCGAGCTGGTGGGTGGCGATCGCGGCGGCGAAGACGTGATTCAGCGCAACCTGCGCCAGCAATTCGCGCTGCAGATCGCTCAGCCGATCGCCCTCGAATTCCTGCATGCTGCCGAGGCCTACGATCCAACGTCGGGCGTGTTGGCCGCCGAGCCACGTGCCTATGAGACGTTCTTCCCAGGCGGCGCCAAGCCGTCGGAAGAGGTCGTTGCCTTCGTCAACGAAGCGGCCCGCAAGCGCGGCGCCAAGGGTTTCGACCTGCGCGCGACAGTATTCCCGATCGACCTGCCTGGCCTCGACAAGACGGTGCGGGCCGAGATGGGGCGCGTGTTGGCGCCGCTCGCCGAGATCGTGCACGCCTACGATTGCGACATCCTCTTGCTGTCGGGCCGGCCGTCGCGCCTGCCCGCGATCCGTGCGCTGCTGATGGAATTGCTGCCGCTGCCGCCGGAGCGCCTGATCGCGCTGCACGAATACCGCGTTGGCGCCTGGTATCCTTTCCGCGACGCGCGGTTGCGCGTGGAGGATCCCAAGACCACGGTGGCGGTGGGCGCGATGATCGCCGCCCTGGCCCAGTCGCAGCTCCCGGACTTCTCATTCCGCTCCGACCTCCTGCGCTCCAAGAGCATCGCCAAGTTCATCGGCAAACTCGATGGCGGCGGCCGCCTGCAGAGCGAAGACCTGGTCTATCGCGATGTCGACCTCGACAACCGTGAGTACGAGCTGCCCGAAGCGGCCTTCGAGTTCCGCGGCCCCATGTGGCTGGGCGCCCGCCAGCTCGATCTGGTGCGCTGGCCGGCCGCCCGCCTCTACGCGCTCGAGTTCGCGCGGCCTGAATATGCCGAGCGGCATGCCCGCGAAACGCCGTTCAAGATCGCTCTGGCTCGCGTCAAGCCCAAGGACAAGGACTCGGGTGACGTCGAGCGCTTTCGCCTCCGCCAGGTGACCAACCGAGACGGCCGCGCCGTGGCGCTCGATCGGCTCACGCTACGCCTTCAAACCTTGCCGCGCCGTGAGGGCTACTGGCTCGACACGGGCATGCTCAAGACCGGGTAACGTATGGACACCGTCGATCTCAAACTGGCCCAGGACTGCGAATCGCTGGCTGTCGCCGCGAGCGAGGGCGTTGGCTGGCTCAAGAATGCCGCCGAGCAGTCGCCAACCGTGGCGCAGCAGGCGCCGTCGCTGATCAGCGAGCTGCAGAAGGTTCGCAACCAGAGCCGCAAGCTTGCGCGCGCCGCGCGCAGGCGCATGTGCGTGGGGGTGTTTGGCCCCAGCCAGGCCGGCAAGTCCTATCTTGTTTCGATCCTGGCGAGCCGCGACGGGCGGCCCTTGCAGGCGCGCTTCGCCGACAAGACCTACGACTTCCTGCGCGAGATCAATCCGCCGGGCAATCGCGAATCGACCGGGCTCGTCACCCGCTTTGGCCTGGGCCTGAGCGACGTGGCGCCGGACTTCCCGGTGCGTGTGCGACTGCTGACGCAAACCGACATCGTGAAGATCCTGGGCAACTCCTTCCTGCTCGACTTCGACCACCAGAAGGCGGCATTCGAGCGGCCGGACGGCGCGGCTATCCGCAAGCGCCTGGCCGAGCTGCGCAGCCAGGTGATGCCGACGCCACCGGGCGACCTCGATGCCGACGACGTGCTAGACCTGATCGAGTATTTCGACACGTTCTTCGCCGGCGTCACCGCCGAGCTGCGCACCGACTTCTGGCGCGAGGCGATCGATCTCGCGCCGCGCCTGAGCGGCCGCGACCGCGCCAAGCTGTGGTCGGTGCTGTGGTACGACTTCCAGCCCTTCACTGACCTTTACCTGACGCTCTACGAGGGCCTCGACAAGCTCGCCTTCGCGCCCGAGGCGCTGCTCGGCATGGACGCGCTGATCCCACGCGAGAAGAGCATCGTCGACGTGCTGACGCTGGACAAGCTTGGCACTGACGCCGGCGACACGCTGCTGGTGCGGCCCAAGCCGAGCGACCAGCGGAGCTTGCCCGACGCCCGCCTGCCGCGCTCGCTGGTTTGCGCGCTCACGGCCGAACTTTCCGTCGCCATCGACGAGAAGCCGTGGGACTTCTTCGACCATACTGATCTGCTCGACTTTCCGGGTGCGCGCTCGCGCCTGAAGCTCGCCAACCTCGAGGACGTCGCCAAAGCCAAGGGCGTGGCCGAGGGCGCCAACCCGCTGCGCGAGCTCCTGCTGCGCGGCAAGGTCGCCTATCTCTTCCAGCGCTATTCGTCGGAGCGCGAGCTTTCGGCCATGCTGCTCTGCATTCCCGACGGCAACCAGGAAGTCCGCGATCTCTCCGACATGATGACGGCGTGGATCGACCAGACGATCGGTGCCACGCCGGCCGAGCGCACCAAGCAGAAGAATGCCCTCTTCCTAGCACTGACCAAGATGGACCGCGAGTTCGAGCAGAAGGCCGGCGAGACGGAGGAATCGCGCCGGCTGCGCTGGTCAGCCCGCCTCAACAATTCCTTGATCAACAATTTCCGCGGCGAGTGGCCGACCAACTGGAACGGCCGGCCGTTCGACAACACCTTCTGGCTGCGCAATCCGACCGTGCTTGACGAGCGGCTGATGGATTATTCGGGCGGCCGCGAGACCGGTATCGCCGAGGCCTTCGCCTCCCGTGCGATCGAGCTGCGCGGCCATTTCGTCGAGAACTTCGACGTCCAGCGCCACTTCGCCGATCCAGCACGGGCCTGGGACGAAGCCTTCAAGGCCAATGACGGCGGCGTCTCCTACCTGGTGAAGAGCCTGATCCCGGTCTGCGACCCCGCGATCAAGCGCGCCCAGGTGCGCGGCCAGCTCGAGGTCCAGGTCCGCCGCCTGGTCGACCGTCTGGCCGGTTTCCATAGCGCCGCCGACGGCGATGCGCGACTGAAGAAACGCGATCTGGTCCATACCGTGCTGCGCGGCCTGGCGACCTGCATTCAGCAGCAGCTGTTCGGCGAGCTCGTGGCATCCCTGCAGATTGCCGATACTGCCTTGCGCGACATCTACTTCCGCATCTCCACCGCGCGCTCGGCCGAGGAGGCCGACGGCCAAAGGAACGGCAAGCCGGCCAGTCAGGTCTCACAATCGACCGGCGCCACAGTCGATCTCGGCGCCATATTCGCCGACGTTTTCGGCGAGGAGGAAGGCCGCAGCGCACCGCCGTCCGGCGTGCTGGAGGATCGCGCCGAGCGCTTCGCGCGCGAGGCGGCGGAATATTGGCTCGAGAACATGCGCCGCATCGGCGCCGACGAGAAGGCGCTTTCCCATCTCGGCGTCGACCGCCAGCACCTCGGCTGGCTGATCGACGAGCTGGTGGTGGGTGCCCATCGCCTGAAGCTGATCGACCAGCTCTCGCTCGATGTGCGGGCGCTCGAGAACGCCGCCAACTCCAAGTGGGAGGAGATCGCCGAGCGCCAGGTGCGCACCGCGGCTTCCGCACTCAACGGCTATGTCAGCGCGCTGGGCTTCGACCATCTGCCGGTCGACCAGCGGCCCGGCCTGCCGCCCAATGCGCCGACCCGCCGCGTGTTCGAGAGCCCCAAGGCGCCCGACGGCGCGCCCATGCTGAGCGAGGACCCGGGTGCGATCTACGCCGACTACTGCAAGGACTGGATGCGCGCCTTCCTGCAGCTCGCCATGGACAATGTCGGCTACGAGGGCGGTCGCGAGATCACCGCCGAGCAGAACGAGCAGCTGGGCGCCATCCTGCGCGCCGTCCCTGCCTGAGCTGGCGATGGCCGTCCGCGCCTCCGTCCTGCCCCAGCCCGAGCCGGGCCATGCCATCCTGCGCCTCACCGAGCTCGACGCCTCGCCCGACGGACTGACGATCTCCATCCAGCGTCAGCAGGGACCTGACAGTCATCTCGCCGACGATGGCTGGCGGCGCACCGAAGCCTGGTTGCTGCCGGCCCGTGTCGAGCGGGCCAAGGGCGCACTCGATTTCCATTTGGGGCCCGAGATCTGCGACCGCCTGGCCGGCATCGCCACGGTGCGGCTGCGGGTCAAGGAGCCGGACATCGGAGTGGTCGGCTCGACCGTGGTTGCCTGGCCAACGATGCTGACCTCGGGCGCGATCGATCGCGGCAAGCAGTCGTTGGACGACGTCGTTCGCCTGCGCCGCGCCAAGCCCGAGATCCCGCCGCCTCCCGCGCCACCTTTCGAACCCCCCAAGCCCGCGCCCGAATTGCGCGCCGCGCGCGAGCCGATGCCCGAGATAGAACGCCGATCCGGCACTACCGGCTGGCTAATCGCAGCTGCGATCCTGGTGCTGCTCGCCGGTGGCGGCTACTTCGCCTACACCAACTACTTCCAGAAGAACTGGCCGGAAGCACTGGCCACCGCGCAACCGACGTCGCCGGTGCCGGCGGCCGACGCATCGAAGAAGACCGTGCGCGACATGGTCGCCGAATATCTCGCGACCAAGCCCACGCCGGAAGCGATGCTGGCCAAAGGCAAGGAGTTGGCAGCCTCCGGCGAACTCGGCGGCGCTTTCCTGGTGTGGCGGCGCGCGGCCGAGGCGGGCAACGTGCAGGCCCAGCTCGAGGTCGCAGGCTTCTTCGATCCGCTGGCCCAACCCAAGGGCGGCTTCACACCCGACGGCTCGCGCGCCGCCGACTGGTACGAGCGGGCCGCCCTCGCCGGCCTCCCCGAGGCACAACGCAGATACGGTCTGCTGCTCGCCAAGGGTGGCGCCGGCCTCAATCCCGATCAGGCCAAGGCCAAGATCTGGTTGCAGCAAGCTGCGGCGCAGAACGACGCCGACGCCAAGAAGGCGCTCGAGAGCCTGCTGAAGTGAAATTCGTCGCCGTCGCTCTGATCGCGGTGGTGGCATCTGGCGACGCTTCCGCGCAAAGCTCTGACAGCTTCGCCTGCGGCTCGTTCAAGGCGGAATCGCGACGTGACGGCCAGTTCACGCTTTGGACCGTCGCACGTGGTGCCGAGAAAACGACGGAAAAGGGCGTGCTGCGCGGCCCGCCCCGGTTCGAATGCCTCGCCAACGCCGCGCTCATGGTCGAGGTCACGTTCGCGACCGGCTCGGGGACTTTCACGGTCTATTTTCCGGACGGCACCGACCTCGCCTATAGCCGCCAGCAGATCGACCGCCGCGGCAATCGCTACGTCCTGCCGATCCAGGCCAAGGCGCACATCGCTCCCGCCTTCCAGGCGGCATTCGACTATCACTGCAAGATGGATATGCCGCTCAACCCGATCCCGGCGGGCAGCCGGGCCGATTGCGTGTTCTAGGTCTTGCGCTCGGGCAGCGTGCCCTCAGGCGCAGGCGTTGAGCCCGGCGGGTTCTTGCCCAGCGGATCTTTGGCCGTGCACACGTCGGCGCGCAGCCTATCCTTCAATGCCGCGATCTGGTCCTCGATCTGCTTGTTGGCGGCCTTCTGCTTGTCGATCTGGTCTTCCAGCGCCTTGACCTGCGCCTGGTCCGGACCCGGCGGCGCAGGCGGTGGCGGCGGCGCGGGCAGTTGAACGGCCACGTTCACAATCGGCCGGTAGAACAGATACCAGCCGAGCCCAAGGCCGGCGCCGATCAGCAGGAAACCGCCCAGCAGGCCGCCCAGGATCCAGGGCCAGCGGGGACGCGCGCGTTCAGGCGGTAGCGGTGGCGTGTCGGTCATTGCGCGTAAATGGGCTCCCGTTGAAGGTCTCAGTCAACACCCGCCGGGCGGCGGAAATAGGGCTGCGATGAGCAAATCTCCTGCGATAGGCATTGCCCGGTAGCAGACCCTATATAAGTGTATGCGCACGCCGCCACGACACTAAGGAGAGTTCCATGACCGCCTGCATCGTTGGCTGGTCCCACGGCAAGTTCGGCAAGCTCGACGGCGAGACCTCAGAATCGCTAATCGTGAAGGCGGCCAGCGAAGCCATCGCCCATGCCGGCATCGAACCCAAGGACATCGATGTCATTTACGTGGGCAACATGAATGGCGGCTTCGTGCGGCAGGAATTCCATTCCTCCCTGCCGCTGCAGGCCCATCCCGATCTGCGCTTCAAGCCCTCGACGCGCGTGGAGAACGCCTGCGCCACTGGCTCGGCCGCGATCCACATGGGCCTGAACACGCTCGCCGCCAACAAGGCGCGTTTCGTGCTGGTGGTTGGCGTCGAGAAGATGACCGAGCTCAACAGCGCACAGGCCGGCGAGGTTCTGATCAAGGCCTCGTACGTCGCCGAAGAGGCCGCCATCGAGGCGGGCTTCGCCGGCATCTTCGGCAAGATCACCTCGGCTTATTTCCAGCGCTACGGCGACAAGTCCGACGCGCTCGCCAAGATCGCGGTCAAGGCGCACAAGAACGGTGCCAAGAACCCGTTCGCGCATTTCCAGAAGGAATTCGCCTACGACTTCTGCCGCCATCCCTCCGACAAGAACCCGTTCGTCGCGGGCCCGCTCAAGCGCACCGACTGCTCGCCGGTGACCGACGGTGCCGCCGCCGTGGTGCTCACCGACGTCGGCACCGCGCTCGGCATGAAGCAGGCCGTCGCCTTCCGGGCCGCGCAGCACGTCAACGACTTCCTGCCCATGAGCAAGCGCGACATCATCAAGTTCGAGGGGCCGGCGCTGGCCTGGAAGCGCGCACTCGGCGAGGCCAAGCTCGACCTGCTCGATCTCTCTTTCGTCGAGAGCCACGACTGCTTCACCTCGGCCGAGCTGATCGAGTACGAGGCAATGGGCCTGACAGCGCCAGGCGAAGGCGAACGCGCCATCCACGAAGGCTGGGTCGAGCGCGACGGCAAGCTTCCGGTCAATGTCTCGGGCGGGTTGAAGGCCAAGGGCCATCCGGTCGGCGCCACCGGCGTCAGCATGCATGTCATGACCGCCATGCAGCTTTCCGGCACGGCCCCCGGCGCGCTTCAGCTGCCCAAGGCCAAGGTCGGCGGCGTGTTCAACATGGGCGGCGCGGCCGTCGCCAACTATGTGAGCATCCTGGAACCGCTCAGATAGCTCAGACTACTTCGATCGTCTCCAGAATTAGGCGATTTAGCTCCGGGATGCGTTCCGCAGGCAGCTCGTGCACGGCGGCCTGCTTATTGCCAACGAGGTCGAGGAAGGGCAGCGCCTTCACTCGAAATCGGACGAGCACGTGCGCGTCGCTGACCCGCAGCGAACGTCTGTGCTCGTCGTCCGACGAATCTTCGGTGAAGGCAGCAAAAAGCCTTAGCGAATGCCACATTGGCGGCAACGATCGATTGCCCAGGGCCGCGATGGCGGCCAGTTCCTCTACTGTCACCGCCAGATAGACGAGGAGTGTCCCGAATTGTCGGCGCTGCTTCCGCAAGCGCTCACTCCACCAGTCGTTCTGCCACTCTTCGTAGCCGAAGAGCATGCCCTCCAGTCGTTCGAACGTATTGCTCCAGCCTTCCTTGGCTGCCGCTTTCGAGATTAGCTTCCAGGCGTCGATGCGCCATTCTTCGCCCCTCAGCGTGTAGTACACGGTCCTCAATCCTTCGAACGTGCGACCGTCCTTGGCACGGTATGGCTCTTTGAACTTCTCCACCTCGACTTCCTTGTGCAGGAGACCCTGCGCCACGTAGTGGTCGAACCGGTCCTCGTTCCAGTGCGTGTGTGGCGGATAGTGCTCTGCACCCATGCGCGCAAATGGCTTGCGGCCTTCCAGCATGAGCGGCAGCTCGTAGCCGGTATGGACGAGATAAGGGACATCATCTCGCCTTTGCGTCCATCTACAGAGGCATGCTTCGCGTTCGCCGGGATCGAAGGGGACCTCGAAGCGGCGGCTGATGGCCGCGATCTCGCTCGAACTCCAGCCGATAGTGCATCTCCAGCTCGGGATCGTTGTCGGCAGCCTCGCCGAGTATGTGGCGCAGCTCGTCGAGGCGAGCGACGGCAAACATGGCTTCGAAAGCAGGACAGCCGAGATCGGGATCTATCGCCTGCAGGATGAAGCGTTGCGGTTGATCGGTCATGTTGGCCGCCACATCATACAGAACGATATCTTCTTTAGGGGGCGTATGCGGGCGATCGATCATCATCATAGCGACGCCATCCTGGGAGCCATGCGCCAGGTGGCGCTGGCTGGCGACGGGCCGATCACTTACGCCGACACGGCCAGCATCCTCGCCGCCGGGCGCTACCTGCTGCGCCGGCCCGGCCTCAACGACGTCGACAGCCTGCCGGGCGTCGATCCAAACGATTTCGTCGCCGCACTCAAAGGCGAAGGCGAGCTCGCCCGCGAGGCGGTGAAATACCTCGCCATCATGGCGCTGGTCGATGGCTCACTCGATCACCGCAAGCTTGCGCGCGTGCTGGAGTATGCCCGCGCGCTCGATGTCGAGGCCGACTACCTGACCGATCTCGTCGAGGCGGCTTCGGGCCATCTCGCCTGGGCCACCGCCGACATGTGGCGCAAGAACTTCGCCAGCGTCATCAGCCGCCCTTCGAAGGGCCTCGACCCGGCGAAGTGGATCAGGTCCTATGAAGGGACCAACGCCGACCCTGCGCTGGTCGCCCGCTACGAGGCGTTGGGCAAGCTGCCGCAGAACACCTTTGGCAAGGCGCTGTGGGACTTCGACAAGCTGAACAGCTATCCGTTCCCGGGCGACCCGCAGGCACTCAACGCCGCGTTCGGCACGCCGCACAATTCCACGCATGTGATCTCGGGCTACGACACCAGCGCGCATGGCGAACTCCTCGTCTCCACGTTCACCGCCGGCATGCACCCGATCAATCCCATGAGCGGGCACATCCTGCCGGTGATCTTCTTCTTTCATTTCGGCGAGCAGCTCAACGACGTCGGTCACGCCGGCAAGGGCGGTCTCGATCCCGACGAGTTCTGGCACGCCTGGGCGCGCGGCGAGGAGATGACGGTCGACATCTTCGCGCCCGGCTGGAATGTCTGGGAGTGGGTCGAGCGCGACATCGACGAACTGCGTCACGCATGGAACGTGACGCCTCCCGCCAGGCCGCGCTGACCCAGGTTCGTTCTGGCGGCGTTACTTCAGCCGCTGGACAAGCTTGTCGCGCACAGTTGGATCGTTCTGCGCGACCTTCATGATCGATACGTACTCTTCGACCGACAGGCCCTGATCGGTGACCGCCTTGGTGATGGCCTTGTTTGCCTCGTCGGTCACCTGGTCCTTCTCGGTAGCCGGCGCCTTGGCCAGTTTCTGTTCGTAGTCGTCGCTAACGGCAACGACGCGCTTGGCGGCGGCTGCGACCGCGTCGAGCTTGCGGTCAGGGATGTTGGCGGGCAAGTTGGTCGCACCGGGCTCAGTTTTCGCTGGCGGTGAGGAAGACTGGCCCTGTGCAAAGGCTGGGACTGTGAGCAGCAGGCCGGCGGCGACGAGAGTCATGGCCGCGCCCCATCCGATGGTCGGCTTCATGTCGGATCTCCTTGCCTTGGGTTCAATGCAGGGTGTCGCTTTCGAGATCGACCACCAGGTCCGTCGGATCTGGTTTGTGCGGCTTCAGGCTCGTCGCGCTCGAGTTGGCCCAATCGGCGAGATTCACCACCACGGCCAGCCGGCCATCGGCCTCCTCAGCGTCGACGGGCTCCACGATGTTGAGGCCCCTGCTATCAAGGAAATAAGTATGCTCGCCGAACAGCCGTTCAAGCTGTGACAGCATCGGATGTTCCGCCGGAATGGCCTCGCCATCCAGCTGATTGAGTGTGTGCTCGATCTGTGCGGAATTCAGCTTCATGCACCCTCCGTTCGATGGGAGTTTCCGGTCGGCGGCACGGGGGCCTCCCACCAGGATGGTGGTCAGAAGCTTAACGACCGTTCGCGTTCGGCCGTTGCCTTGGATATGTCATATCAGCATCCCGCCAAAATGCGGTCACACCACCGGGCTCGCGCCACCGTCGACGTTGATGGCGACGCCGGTGATGAAGGAGCCGGCGTCTGAACAGAGGAAGCAGGCCATGCGGGCGAATTCCTCGGCCTTGCCCATGCGGCCGATCGGGATACGGCCCTTCGCCATGCCATCGAGGAACTCCTGATAGGTCTTGCCGGCGCCGGCCGAGGTCTTGTGGCGACGCGCCCACTGGTCACTCTCGATCAGGCCCACCAGCATCGCATTCACCAGCACGCCGTGCGGGGCGTTTTCCTTGGACAGCGCCTTGGTGAGTGCGAGACCGGCGGCGCGGCTGACGCTGGTCGGCGTCGAGTCCGCGCCCGGCGCCTTAGCGCCGATGTTCAGCACGTTGACGATACGGCCCCATTTGCGCTCGCGCATGCCGGGCAGCGCCGCGCGGCACAGGCGGATGGCCGCGAAAAGCTTGAGATCGAGATCGCCCTGCCAATCCTCGTCGCTCACCGTGTCGAACGCCTTGGCGTGGCTGATGCCGGCGTTGTTGACGACGATGTCGACCTTGCCGAAGTCGGCCACCACCTTCTTGAACGTGTCGGCGATCGGCTGGGCTTTGGAGACGTCGCAGGAATAGGCCTCGAAGCGGCCGTTGCTCTTGCCGGCCGCCTTCTGGACCTCGGCCTTGGCGGTCGCCAGCGCATCGGCCTTGCGCGCCAGAATCGCCACCGAGCCACCCGACGCGGCGAATTCCTTGGCCATAGCGAGGCCCAGACCCGTGCTGGCACCGGTGATCACGGCCACACGGCCGTCCATGCGTACGTCCATCGATTCCTCCCGTTATGTCCTGAGTGTAGCGATTGCCGCCAAAACACGCTCGGGCGTGGCCGGCGCATCCAACCGCACTGCGGTCTTGCGGTCGCTCCTCCTGTCGGAGGCTGTTGAGGCGATCGCATCCTTGAGCGCCGTCCACACTGCCGTCGCCAGCATCAGCGGCGGCTCGCCGACCGCCTTGGAGCGGAAGATGGTCGCCTCCTTGCTGGGCGCATTGTCGAGCATCTTCACGTTGAAGATCGCAGGCGCGTCACGGCTGCCGGGGATCTTGTAGGTGGAAGGTCCCGCCGTGCGCAGAAGGCCCTTGGCGTCCCACCACAGCTCCTCGCAGGTGAACCAGCCCTGGCCCTGCACGAAGGCGCCCTCGATCTGGCCGAGATCGATGGCGGGATTGAGCGACTTGCCGCAATCCTCGACGAGGTCCGCACGCAGCACGCGGCTCTCGCCGGTCAGCGTATCGATCGCCACCTCGGCCGCCGCCGCGCCATAGGCAAAATAGAAGAACGGCCGACCGCGCATCGCTGCACCATCCCAATGGATCTTGGGTGTCTTGTAGTAGCCGGTCGAGGACAGCGACACCCGGCCGAGATAGCAGAGCTTGGCAAGCTCGTTGAAGCTCATGACCTGGTTGCTGCCCGGCTTGGCGATGCGCACGTTGTTGTCGGCGAACTCGATCTCGCCTGGCGCCGCGCCAAAATGCTCGGCGGCGAAAGCAATCATGCGCTGCTTGATGGTGTTGGCCGCCTCGTAGGCTGCCCAGCCGTTGAGATCGGAGCCGGTCGAGGCCGCGGTCGGCGAGGTATTGGGCACCTCCGCCGTCGAGGTCGCGCTGGGGCGGACACGCTCGATATCGACCTTGAAGACCTCGGCCACGACCTGCGCCACCTTGATGAACAGACCCTGACCCATCTCGGTGCCGCCATGGTTCAGGCGGATCGAGCCGTCGGTGTAGACATGCACCAAGGCGCCGGCCTGGTTCATGTGCGGGATGTTGAAGGAGATGCCGAACTTCAGCGGAAACAGCCCCAGTCCGCGCTTCAGCACAGGGCTCGTCTTGTTGAAGGCGTCGATCTCGGCGCGGCGGCGGGCGACCTCGGCGTCGCGTTTCACCTCGGCCCAGACGCGCGGCAGGTGGTTCTCCTCGACCGTCTGGCCGTAGGGCGTCTCCTGGTTCTCCTTGTAGAAGTTTAGGGCGCGTACCTCATCGGCGTCGCGACCGAGCTGATGGGCGATGCGGTCGATGGCGTCTTCCATGACGACGACACCCTGCGGCCCGCCGAAGCCGCGGAACGCGGTGTTCGACTGCTTGTTGGTGCGGCAGGCGTAGCCGACGGCGCGGAAGTGCGGGATCCAGTAGGCGTTGTCGGTGTGGGTGAGCGCGCGGGCCACGACGCCGGGCGTGAGGTCGAGGCTCCAGCCCGCATCCGCCGCCAGCACGGCATCGAGCGCCAGAACGCGGCCCTCGCCGTCGAAGCCCACCGTGTAGCGATAGTGGAACGGGTGCCGCTTGCCGGTGGCGATCATGTCGATCTCGCGCGGCAGGCGGAGTTTTACTGGCCTGCCGGTCGCGTTGGCCGCGAGCGCCGCAGCACCGGCGACCCACGAGGCATTGCTCTCCTTGCCGCCAAAACCGCCGCCCAGGCGGCGCACCATCGCGGTCACGCGATTGAAGTCGCAGCCCAGCAGGCGCGCGCAGATATGCTGGACCTCGGTCGGATGCTGGGTCGAGGAATGCACGACGATGTCGCCATCCTCGCCCGGCAGGGCGAACGCCACCTGCCCTTCTAGATAGAAATGCTCCTGCCCGCCGACGCTGAATTCAGCGGTGAGCTTGTGCGGCACCGATCGCAGGGCTGCGTCCGGATCGCCACGCAGCAAGGTCTGCGGCGCCTGGACATAGGCCTTTTTGGCGAGCGCCGTCTCGACATCGAGAATGGCCTCGCCCGTCTCGATATCGATCACCGCGCGTTCGGCGGCGTGGCGGGCGGCGTCGAGCGTTTCGCCTACCACCATCGCCAGCGGCTGGCCGGCATAGTCGATCTGGTCGAAAGCAAACAAGGGCTCGTTCTGGCCGACCGGTGCCACGTCGTTCTTGCCGGGAATGTCCTTGGGGCCAAGCACCGCGACGACGCCCGGCGCCGAGGCGACGGCTGCGAGGTCGAGCTTGCGCAGCCGACCGGCGGCGATCGGGCTCAGGATCAGCGCGCCGTGCAACGTGCCCGCGGGTTCGGGCATGTCGTCGATATAGAGCGCCTGCCCGGTGACGTGCTTCAGAGCGCTGTCGTGGCGGCGCGAGCTATGGACGCTCATAACGCCTCGACTTCGACTGCGCGGGCAGGCTCGGCGATGCGCAGCTCGAGGCGGCGCAGCAGGTTCGCCGCTACCTGCAGGCGATAGAGGCCGCTGCCGCGCCAGTCGTCGATCGGTTGGAAATCCTTGGCGATCGCTGCCGCGGCGGCGGTGAAGCCGGATTTCAGAAGGGCGGCCTCGGCCTCGGCGGCGCGCTTGGGGACCGCCGCCATGCCGCCAAAGGCAAGCCGCGCATCCTCGATTTTTCCGTTCTTGGTCCGCAGGCGGTAGGCACCGGCGACGGTGGAGATGTCCTGGTCGCGCCGCTTGCTCACCTTGTCACAGAAGAAGACTTCGCCCGGCCACAGGCGCGGCAGGGTCAGGCTCTCGATCACCTCGTCGGGCGCCAGCGCCGTCTTGCGGTAGTCGAGGAAGAACTTCTCCAGCGGCACTTCGCGCGCGCCGCGAGCGGACACCAGCTTCAGCCGCGTTTCGAGCGCCAGCAGCACCGGCGGCATGTCGCCGATCGGCGAGGCTGTGCCGATATTGCCGCCGATCGTGCCCAAGGTGCGGATCTGCCGCGAGCCCAGCCGCGCAAGATATGTGCGCAAAGCTGGAAAGGCCGCGATCAATGGCGCCATCGCCTGGGTGTAGGTCACGGCAGCGCCGATGGTGATGTCCTGCTTGCTCTCGACGATCGTCGTGAGCTCGGGCACGTGCGCCACGTGGATCGCGGCCTTCGGTGGCTTGCGCGAACGGCTGGCCAGCAAACCAAGATCGGTAGCCCCCGCCAGCAGCAGCGCATCGGGATGGGCAGCCCGGAGCTTGAGCAATTCGGCAAGCGTGCGCGGTGCGAAGAAGATGCCATCGAAGGCCGCCGCTTCGGTACGCAACGGTGCCGGCGTCGCAGGATCGACGGCGAGACCGGCGATCTTGGTCATGGCCTCGACGATCGGCCGATAGCCGGTGCAGCGGCAGAGATTGCCGGCCAGCGCGTCGTGGATGGTCTCGAGCTCGGGCGTCTCGCCGCCGGCGGCGAAGGCATAGGCCGTCATCACGAAGCCCGGCGTGCAGAAGCCGCATTGCGTGGCGTCGGCCTCCGCCATCGCGACCTGCACCGGATGCGGAGCGCCATCCTTGCCCAAAAGCCCCTCGACGGTGCGCACCGACTGGCCATCCATTTGGCCTACGAGTGCGATGCAGGAGTTCATCGCTTCCCGCGTTCCGCCGGCGCGCTCCAGCACCACGGTGCAGGCGCCGCAGTCGCCCTCGGCGCAGCCTTCCTTGGTGCCCTTCAGTCCGCGATGATCGCGCAGCCAATCGAGCAGCGTCGTCATCGGCGAGACACCGGAAAGCTCTACCGTGCGGTCGTTCAGCGTGAAGCGTATGTGATCCGCCATGCGGCTAACATGCAACCTGTTGCGCCTACGTCAACCGCATGATGCACTCGACGGGCCACAAAGGAAAAATCCGCATGGACCCCTATCGGTTCGCCTATTCCCCCGTCATCGAGCGGCCGAAGCTCACCTGGCCCAAGGGCGCGCGAGTCGCGGTCTGGGCCTGCCCCAATATCGAGCACTACGAATACGTCCCGGCCGAGGTGCGGGTGCGCAATCCCTGGCCGCGCATGCCGCATCCCGACGTGCTGGGCTATGGCGGCCGCGACTACGGCAACCGGGTCGGGCTGTGGCGCATGTTCGAGGTCATGGACAAGCACGCGATCCGCTGCACGGTGTCACTCTCGATGTCGGTGATCGAGATGTATCCCGAGATCCTCGAGGCCATGGAGGCGCGGCGCTGGGAATACATGAGCCACGGCTACCTCAACACGCGCTACCACTGGCACTATTCACCTGAGGAAGAGCGCGAGGTGATCGAGCACAGCAAGGCCACCCACCTCCGGCTCACCGGCCGCAAGCTGCGCGGCTGGTTCTCGCCCGCGGTGTCCAACACGCTGAACACGCCCGATCTCGTCAAGGAAGCCGGCCTGGAATATTTCTGCGACTTCTATCATGACGACCAGCCGACGCCGGTCGCCACCAAGCATGGCACCTTGATCCACGTGCCCTACACGATGGATATCAACGACGCCCTGGTCTATCGCCAGCCGGTCGAAGCCGAGGAATTCGCGCAGATGATCGTCGACCACTTCGACACGCTCTATCGCGAGGGCGGCGAGAACGGGCGCGTGATGTGCATTGCGCTCCATCCCTACATGATGGGCGCGCCGCACCGGCTGAAACATCTCGACAAGGCGCTGGGCTATATCCGCCAGCACAAGGACGCGTGGATCTGCACCGCCGAGGAGATCCTCGACTGGTACACGGAAAACGGGCTCAAGGCCTACCAGCAGCATCTCGGCAAGGAGGCGTGACATGGCCACTCCCGCCAAGCCGGTGCCGAAGAACCCGCCGCCGCTCAAGCCCGGCATGGACCATGCCCTGTACGACTACTCGCCCTTCCCCAAACGACCCAAGCTCGCCTGGCCACGCAACGCGCGCGTCGCCTTCTGCGTGGTTCTGCATCTCGAATACTGGCAGCTGCTGCCGGACGAGCAGAGCTACAAGGACCCGCGCTTCGTCGGCGAGTTCGGCAGCTACATTCCCGACTTCCGCACCTGGACGCAGCGCGAGTACGGCAACCGCGTCGGCATCTTCCGGGTGCTCGACGTGCTCGACCGCTACCAGATCAAGGCCGGCGTGGCCGTCAACGCGATCGCGGCCGAGCGCTATCCCTTCCTGGTCGAGCAGTTCAAGAAGCGCAAATACGAGTTCATCGCCCACGGCACCTCGGCCAACCGCATGATCACCTCAAAGATGAGCAAGGCCGAGGAGAAGCAGGAAATCGAGACCTCCATCGCCGCCGTCGAGAAGGCCGCCGGCACGCGTCCCAAGGGCTGGCAGGGCCAGGACTATGGCGAGAGCGAGCGCACGCCCAAGCTGCTCGCCGACGCCGGCCTCGACTATGTGCTCGACTGGCCGAACGATGACCAGCCCTACCCGATGAAGGTCGGCAAGAAGTTCGTCTCCATGCCCAACCAGCCGGAATGGGACGACGTGCAGCAGCTCTGGATCCGCAAGATCAACACCACGCGCTATCCCGACCTGGTGGGGGATGCCTTCGAGCTCCTGCATCGCGAGGGCGGGCAGGTCTTCAGCCTGTCGGTGCATCCCTGGCTGATGGGCATGGCGCATCGCATAAAATATCTCGACGAGGCTCTGCGCCGCATCGAGCGCTTCGGCAATGTCTGGCACGCTACACCCGGCGAGATCGCCGGCCATTACATGCAGACGATGATGGACTAGAGCATATTCCGTTCGGCTGGAATCAGCCGAACGGAATATGCCTTTGGTCGAGGCGCCTCAAGCAATGCGTTTCCGATCAAAGGGAACCGCGAGCGGTTCCCTTTGATCGGAACCCGCACTAGCAGGGTTTGAGCGACAGACCCTTGAGGCTCATCACGCGATAGACCGGCGCCTCGGTCTCGTCGGCGCCCATCGGAATCACGCCCACGCCGAGATAGCTGCCGGGCGAATCGGGCTCCAGCGCGGCCGCGACGATGCCGGCGGCCGGCTGCATCATCGAAACAAACAAAGCGCCTGTCGGCACGTCGATGGTCATGGGCCTGATTTGCACGCGCATCAGCTGGTCGGGATTGATCAATTCACGACGCTTCTTGCTCTCGGTCCTGGCCACGTCATAGGCCTCGACCGCAACGGATGCGCCCGCCATCACTTCGCACGCCCTGGCCTCGTTCAACGCCAGCCGCTCCTTCACCGCCTCGGCGCCGCGCAGCACCAGGTAGCCCGCCGGCCGCGCCCGGACGTCGACCGGCCTGATGTCCCGGCTGTCGACCAGCCGAACGGGCGTGGGTTTGGGCACGCCGCTTTCGGCATCGATCAGCGGCAGGTCGATCTCGCGCTCGCCCTCCTCGTGCGACACGATGAGATCGGAGCGGTCGGCCTCGGCCGCGGCGCGTGCCTGGGCAAGGCGGTGCAGCAGGCCCTCGGGGTCCGCCGCACTCACCTGCAACACCGCCTTGGCCAGCAAGTAATGCGTCGATACGCGGCGCTGATAACTCTGCAAGCCTATACCGACGCCGCGAGTCTCGATCAGATAGGACACTGCCCCGCGCAGGCCGAAGGTGTTGCGCGCGATGCCGGGCGCGGTGCCGCCGAGCGACACCCGCTTGTCGGTCATCCCGGCATCGGTCGTGACATAATCGAAGCTCGAGAGGCCTTGCTGCTTAATGGCCGCTTCCAGCGCCGGACGATAAAGGCCGCGCGCGATCTCGGTCAGCGCCCGGGGAATCGAGGGATTGGTGGCCTCGAGGATCATGACGTCAGAGCCCTGCAGGCCCTTGAACTTCTCGACCCAGCGCCAGGCGACGCTGAATTCGTGATGGTCGAACACCACGTCGGGCGGCAGGGCGCGCATCGCCTCGTGCAGCGCCCGCACTTCGGGCTGGCTCAACAGCAGGTGGTCGCGGTTGGGATCGGCGCCCGAGGCCAGCACGCGCTTGTCGGCCGCCGCGCCGTCGACATTGGCGCGCGGCACGATCACAACGCTTACTTTGTCGAGCAAAGATGCCAGCTCGCCCCTGGCCAACGCCGAAGCGAGCGCCAGCATCGCCTCGCCGCCGGCCGGCTCGTTGCCGTGCTGCTGGCCGATCAGCCAGATGACCGGCCGGCCGAGCCGGCGGATCGCGGCGGGATCGCCGAGGCCCTCGGACGTGAGATAGACGATCGGAATGTCGCGGCCCTGTGTCGACCGGCCGATGCTGGCAAGCTTGGCCTTCGGCGAACCGCGAACGAGGTCGGCCAGAAACCCCGCCATCGCTTCCTGGCTGGTGAGCGACGGCTCGGCGGTGCGGAAGGCAGGACTATCGAGATGCATGTCGGCGACTGCCGGATAGTGTGCCAGCACGGCAGCGGTCTGACGATAGTCCGACGGCGCGGCGGGCCGCTGCTGCGCAGCCGCCGTGACCGCCACAAAGCACAGAACAAGCGCCCAGAACCGGATCATGCCGCCTCGCCTGCCACCCAGCCGGAAGACCACGCCCATTGGAAATTGTAGCCGCCCAGCCAGCCCGTGACATCGACCGCCTCGCCGATCGCGTAGAGACCGGGCACGCTCCGGGCCTCCATGGTGCGCGACGACAGTCCGTGTGTATCGATTCCGCCCAGGGTGACCTCGGCCTTCGCGTAGCCTTCCGAACCGGTCGGCGTCACGCGCCACGCTTTCAGGCTCTGCGCCAGTGCTTCCAGCTGCCTGTCGCGGCGCTCGCCGATGACGCCATCGGTGGCGAGGTGAGCCGCCAGCCGTTGCGGCATCAGCTCGGCCAGCACCGTGCGCAGCTCGGCTTTGGGCCGCGACCGCTTGCGCTCCTTCAGGAAGGCTCCGGCATCGGCGCCGGGCAAAAGGTCGATCACGATCTCCTGTCCTTCGCGCCAGTAGGACGAGATCTGCAGGACGGCCGGCCCCGACAGCCCACGATGGGTGAACAGCATGGCCTCGCGGAAGCTGGCTGATCCTGCGCGCGCGATCACCTCGAGCGACACGCCGGAGAGGTCCGGCACCTTCAGCGTGAGCGGCACCAGCGCCGGCCGCGTCTCGGTGACGGTGAGCCCGAAGCGGCGCGCGATGTCGTACGTGAAAGACGTCGCGCCCATCTTGGGAATCGAGAGCCCACCGGTGGCCAGCACGACCGCCGTGGCTTCGAAATCGCCGTGGTCGGTGCGCAGCGAAAAGCGATCGGATTTCTCGATCGCGCTGACGCGATGTACCGTCCGAACGTCGGCGCCGACGGCCGCGCATTCGGCCAGCAGCATGGCCACGATCTGGCGCGCTGAACCGTCGCAAAAAAGCTGTCCCAGCGTCTTCTCGTGCCAGGCGATGCGATGCTTCTCCACGAGGGCAATGAAGTCATGCTGAGTGTAGCGGCTGAGGGCCGACTTGCAGAAATGGGGATTGGCCGAGAGGAACGCTTCGGGCCGGCTGTCGAGATTGGTGAAGTTGCAGCGCCCACCGCCCGAAATCAGGATCTTCTTGCCGACCCTGTCGGCATGGTCGAGCAGCAGCACCCGCCGACCGCGCTGGCCGGCGCGGAGCGCACACATCAAGCCGGCTGCGCCGGCGCCGACAATGACGACGTCGAAGAGCTGGCTCACGCCAGGGTGGTCCTCATGATCCAGAGGCCCAGCACCAGGCCGGCGATGGAGGCCACCACCGAGCCACCGACATAAAGCGCGGAGAGCAGGTGTTCGTGCCGTTCCCATAGCAGCACGGCATCGAGCGAATAGGCCGAGAAGGTCGTGTATCCGCCCAGGACGCCGGTGGCGAGGAAAAGCCTGAGGTGGCCTGTCGCGCCGCCCTTTTCCGCGAACCAACCGGCGACCAGACCCATCACCAGCGAACCCGTGATGTTGATGACGAAAGTGTGCCAGGGAAAGTGCGTGCCCATGAAGCGCGCCACCCAGATGTTCATTGCGTGGCGGATCGCGCCGCCCACCCCAGCGCCGACGAACACCACCACGTAACCCAGCATCGTTATCTCTCCTTACGTCAGAAACTCGCCGCCATTCACATGGATGGTCTGGCCGGTGATGAAGGTGCCCTCCGGCCCAACCAGCAGGCGAACCATGGCGGCGATCTCCTCAACCTTGCCGAAGCGCTTCAGGGGGATCTGCCGGTCACCGACTGGCCGCGGCCCAGCCGAGGCGGCGCGCGCGGTGTCGATCGCGCCCGGCGAGAGCGCGTTGCAGGTGATGCGGTGCGGCGCCAGCTCGACCGCGAGTGCGCGCATCAGGCCTTCGAGGCCCGACTTGGAGGCCGAGACGTGGCAGCGATTGGGGGTGCCGACATGGGTCGATACGCCGGACATGGCGACGAAGGCGCCACCCTGGCCCTTGGCGACCATCTGCGGAATGAAGGCCTTGCCCAGCAGGAAGGCGCCGTCGAGCGCCACCGACATGATCTCGCGCCACTCCTCGTAGGTCATGTCGAGGAACGAGGTTTGCCGCCGCAGACCCGCGTTACTCACCAGGATATCGACACCGCCCAGCCTCTTCGCCTGCTCGGCGAGCCGCGGAGCAACGACAGGATCGGACACGTCGCCCATCGCGGCCTCCGCCTTGCCGCCGGCAGCGACGATCTCGCCTACCACGGCATCGACCGCCGCCCCGTCGGCGCGGCCATTGACCAGCACCGCCGCGCCGTCGCGCGCCAGGGTCAGCGCAATGCAACGGCCGATATTCTTGCCCGCGCCCGTCACCAGTGCGACCTTGCCTTGCAGGGGAAGCGTCATGCGATCTCCGTTGGAAAACGCGTGACCCTAGCGGATGGAGACGATCCATGGAACCAAGCGCACGCCGTCGCGATCTGTTGCTGGCGTCGTTCCTCGCGCCCTGCCGCTTGGCCTGCACGGCGCGGCTGCGAGCCCGATCGATCCGGCACAGACCATCATCAAGCTGCCGGCCGAACTGCAGTGGAAGGCCAATCCCAACAACCCACCGAAGAGTTCCGAATCGAGCGTGCTGACCGGCGATCCGATGCAGCCCGGCCTCTACTTCACGCTGGTCCGCTGGTGGCCGGGCTATATGAGCGCACCGCACACCTACACCAGTGATCGCTTCTGCATGGTCCTGTCCGGCACTTGGTGGTGCAACAGCGGCGCTGATTTCGATCCTGCGGCCTGCGTGCCCGCGCCGGCGGGCAGCCATGTTTGCCGCGTCGCCGGCACGCCGCACTATGACGGCGTGATCCGCGGCCATCCCGAGCCGGCTGTCATCACGATCTGCGGCATCGGCCCAGTCAACTACAAACTCATCGATCCGTCGAAGCCCGGCTGGCGCGCCGTCTATTGCTACTGCGGCGGCGACGGCTGCACGGCGCGCTGGCGGTCCACGGAGTCCACTTCTATGCGGCGGCTCGTCAGCACATAGCCGGTGGCGCGGCGCGCGGCCTCTTCCTGGAAGGCCTCGCGAGTCTTCGGGTTGGGATAGGGAATGGCGAGGTCGACCAGCTTGCCGGTCTGGACATTGCACGCCATCGCCACGTAGTTGCCGATCTTTGCCGGATCGGACGTACCGTCGTCGAACTGATGCACGTTCTCGACCAGGCACAAATCGCGGGCTTCGCGCAGTCTATCGATCCTGGCGACGCGTTTGGGGTCGTCATAGGTGGGAACCGCCGTGCAGGAACCCAGCAGCAAGGCAAGCAAGATCAGGCCGATTCGCATCGTCTCCAATGGTAAGGAGATCGCGCCCGGCGATCAACCGGCGGCGATGTAGGCCTTCAGCGCCTCGGTCTCATGGCGGGCCTCTTCCAGCCGCGCCTTGACGACGTCGCCGATCGAGACCACGCCCAAAAGCTCGCCATGGCGCACCACCGGCACGTGGCGGAAGCGGCCGTGGGTCATGGTCTCCATGATGTGATCAATGGAGTCGTCGGGATCGCAGGTGACGACCTCGCGGGTCATCACATGGCGCGCTTCGAGATCGAGGGCGGCGGCGCCGTGCAGCGACACAGCTCGTACCAGGTCGCGCTCGGAGACGATGCCGGCAACCTCGTCATGCCCTCCCATCACCAGCACCGAGCCGATGCGCCGGGTGCTGAGCTGCTGGGCGATCTGGGCCACCGTAGTGCCCGGAGTCACCGTGAATACCAGGCCGCCCTTCTGCGTCAGGATATCGGAGACGAACATAGTTCCCCCCTTTGAGTGGCACGTATGGTGAAAACGCAACGTATGGCGCGGAGAAAGGTTGCGGGCCATAAAGCCCTCCATGAACGATGCCCCTCATGGCCAAAGGGCGGCCCTCGTCCTGTTCTCCGGTGGCCAGGATTCCACCACGTGCCTGGCCTGGGCGCTAGAGCGATTCATGCATGTCGAGACCGTCGCCTTCGACTACCGCCAGCGGCATCGAATCGAGCTGGATCAACGACTTGTGGTGCTGGACGAGATCCGTCGGCGGCTGCCGCGGTGGGCAGATCGGCTGGGCGAAGATCATTTCGTCGATCTGGGCGTTCTTGGCCAGATCAGCGACACCTCGCTCACCCGGGAGATGGCCTTCGCGATGGAAAAGGACGGCCTGCCCAACAGCTTCGTGCCGGGACGCAACCTCTTGTTCTTCACCTTCGCCGCGGCGATCGCTTGGCGGCGCGATATCCGCAACATGGTTGGCGGCATGTGCGAAACCGACTTCTCGGGCTATCCCGATTGCCGCGACAACACCATCAAGGCGCTACAGGTGGCGCTCAATCTCGGCATGGACAGAAGCTTCGTGCTGCACACGCCGCTGATGTGGATCGACAAGGCCGAGACCTGGGCATTGGCCGAGCAGCTGGGCGGTACTGAACTGGTCGAGATCATCCTCGAGCACAGCCATACCTGCTACGAGAGCGAGCGCGGACCGCGGCATGATTGGGGTCACGGCTGCGGCGAATGCCCTGCCTGCGCTCTGCGCAAGCGCGGTTTCGAAACGTGGCGGGCGCAATGAAGGCCTCTCCGCGCATGACCATGAGCAGGCGCAAGATCCAGGGTCTGGCCTACTTCATCGCCTTCATCGCCTGCATCCCGGCTGCCAACTGGATGATCGGCCATCTCGGCACGGTCTGTTTGGCAAACGGCCCCTGCCTGGTGCCGGTGTGGCCGTGGGGCCGCGGTGGCCCGCTGATGGCGCCGTCGGGCGTGATGATGGTCGGTCTCGCCCTGGTGCTGCGCGACCTGGTGCAGCGCCGCCTCGGCCGCAAGGTTGCGTTGATGGCGATCGTCGCCGGCGCCGCGCTCTCGGGCGCGGTCGCGCCGCCGTCGCTGGTGATGGCTTCGACCGTGGCGTTCCTGCTGTCGGAACTTGCGGACTTCGCGGTGTATACGCCGCTGCAGGCACGCGGTCTCGTGCTAGCAGTGCTCGCCAGCAGCGTCGCCGGCCTGATCGCCGACAGCGTGCTGTTCCTTTGGCTGGCCTTCGGCAACCTCGAATTCCTCGCCGGCCAGATCATCGGCAAAGCCTGGATGGTGCTGCTGGCCCTGCCCGTCGTTCACTGGATCCGCACGCGCGAAACTGCGTCGGACATCGCTGACTGAGTTGCGCTAGACTGAACTTGAACACCGCGCCCGGCCTGCCTAAACCGCCGGGTCGATCTATTTGGGGGAGTGTCCGTGATGATGAAGTCGATTCTGGCCGTGTCGGAAGGCGGACCTGATGCCGCCATGTCGTTCAAGCTGGCGGCCCGCGTGGCGGCCGAATTCAGCGGCGCCGTGGACGCTCTGCACCTGCCGGTCGGTCCCGCCGGCGGCATGGTGGGCGGGCTGGCAATGAGCGGCGAGGCGATGCCGCTGATCATGAATCTCGACGACGAGCGGCTGGAAGAGCGCAGCAAGGAAAGCGAGCGCGCCTACAAGGAGACGCTGGCCCTGATCAAGGGCTCGACCTACACCGCCGCCAAGACGGCCACGCTCGATGCGATGGTGGCGATGGGCCGCTGCTCGGACATCCTGGTGCTGGGCCGCCCCGGCGCCGATCCCGAAAACGTGGCGCCCGCCACCGTCGAGGCGGCGCTCTACGAATGCGCGCGCGCGGTAATCATCGCACCGCCGACCCAGGGTTCGGGAAATTTCGAATCTGTCGTGGTCGCATGGAACGGCAGCTTCCAGGCCGCCCGCGCGCTGGAATACGCGCTGCCCTTCTTGATCAAGGCGAGCAAAGTCACCCTGCTGGTCGCGGGCGGCAAGCCCGACGATGTCGGCGCCTCCTATCTGTCGCGCAACCTGGCGCGCCACGGCATCAATGCCGTCATCGACGCCATCGACCCGGGCGCCGTATCGGGCCGCGCCCGCGGCCGTGCACTGCTCGGCTACACCCATGACAAGAAGGCCGACATGCTGGTGATGGGCGCCTACGGTCGCGGCCAGGTGCTGAGCTTCCTGGGTCTCGGCGGCGCCACCGGCAAGGTGATCTCGTCCTGCCGCGTACCGCTCCTGATGGCACACTGATACTCCGGCCACTTCTCGCAGTGTTGGCGATCGTGCTTGCGACGCCGGCGCTCGCCGCCGACCTCGAGGCCAACAAGAAGATCGTCGTCGATTTCTACGAGAAGGGCCTGAACCAGAAGGATTTTGACGCGGCGGCAAAATACTTCGGAACGCGCTACATCCAGCACAATCCCTCGGCGCCCGACGGGATCGAAGGGTTCAAGCGTCTGGTCGCGTTTCTCAAGGAGAAGTTTCCGAACTCCCACAGCGAGATCAAGCGGGTGATCGCCGAAGGCGATTTTGTCGTCCTGCACGTCCACTCGGTGCGTGAACCCGGCCAGCGCGGCCGGGCGATCGTCGACATGTTCCGGCTCGAGAACGGCAAGATCGTCGAGCACTGGGACGTCGTCCAGGACATCCCCGAGAACCCCGCCAACGACAATACGATGTTCTAGGCGAGCGCCGCGCCGGAACCTATTGCTGCGGGCAGGCCCCCGCCGCCTGGGCCGTCACGTCGGGATCGGCGCAGGCGCTGCAGGCATTGCCGTAGGTTTTGCGGCTGCCGTCCTTGCGCGAGCCGCAGGCCGGCCGATAGTCGCGCGTGCACATCTGCGGCCGCGGATCGGCGCACGGCCCGCCCGCCACCGGCAGGGATTCATCGGCGAGCTCGGCCTTGGTCATCGTGAACAGGAAGGGCCGTGCGCGGTAGTCGCTGAGCGTGCCGACGATCGAAATCATGGCACCCACCGCCGGCAAGGGGCTGAGCGGCCGGGCGAGCGCGACGCTGAGATCGATGGTGTTGCTCGCCTGGTTCTCGTCGGAGATCGCCGCCTCGATGCGGTCGGGTGTGGCGGTAATCACCTTCACGGGAATCTTGAGACGCGCACCCTCCTTCTGCTTGTCGGCGATCGCGTGCCACGCCTTGTCGGCAGCCGCCCTGTTGGCGTCGGAATCCTCGCGGTGGGACAGCACGAATTCCCATTCCGAATAGGACAGCGAAGCGGGATCGTTGTCGGTCACGGCCTGTACCGCAGCCTCGGCCGGTGACAGCGCGCGCGAAATCGATTTCGCGAAGCCATCCGGCGGCGTCTTTTGGCCGGCGGCGACGCGGGTCACCAGCGCGTCCCAGCCCTCCTCGCTGCCGTGATAGCGCTGGTAGCGGGAGCGCACGTACTTGTCGATGCCGCTCGCCGCCTGCTCGTTCTTGGCACCGCGGGCGATGGCGATGGCGCGCGCGCCGTACCAGAAGCCCAGCGGATCGGGCGGCTGCAGCTCCAGCTGGGCCACCGCGAGCTGGTAGACGTCGGCCAGATTGTCGGGATCAACGCCGACGGCCTGGAGATAGTGGGTGCGCGCCTTGGCATAGTCCTTGGCCTGCAGCGCCGCGAAGCCCAGCGTGCCGTCGAAGATCGCGATCATCTGCATCTTCGTGCGCACGAAGTCGCTGTCGGTGACGGCGGCAGGTTTGGGCCATTTCGGCAGGGCAGCGATCCCGCGTTCGGCGGCGGCGACAGCCGGCGCCAGAGCGGCCGGTTCACCGGACATCGCCCGCGTGCGTCCAACATAGGCGCGATTGGCGAGCGCGCGCACATTGTCCGGATCGCTCTGCAGCAGGCGAGCGGCGGTCGCGTCGGCCTTGGCCGGATTGCCGGCGCTCTGCCATGCCGCCATGGTCTGCTCATAGGCCTCGATGAGGAGAACACTATTGGGGTACCAGGCGAGAAAAATCTCCATCGCCTGGGCACGCTGGGCCGCGTCCTTGGTGTTGAGCGCCTTGGTGTAGGCGGCCTGCTCGGCCGGGTTCTGCACGGCTGGCGGCGATTGCGCACGCGCGCCACTCACCGCGACGACCAGCGTCAGCAGCAGCACAAGCGCGCGCCCGACTCTCGCTGCCATTTGCAGCATCCCCGTACCTCCCATTCGACGCTAATAGCCCCTTGAGTCGTGGCGCCTCGAACAATGCGTTTCCGCACTAACACGGCACCGTGAGGAGCCCGAAATACCGTGACCGTTTTGTCTAAATAAGGCAGTGTTTGCCGATACTACGAGGCGGGGTCGGAGACAATGAGTGAGTGGCGTTTTGCGGCAGCGGCCGTCGTTCTGGCCGGACTGCTGGAAGCGATCCTCCCGAACTCTACGCTGGCGCAGCAGGGCGCGCCGGCGCCCGCCGTGCTCGTGCAAGCGGCCGAAGCGAAGCCCATCGCCGCACAGGCGGAATTCATCGGCCGTGCGGCGGCTGTCGACAAGGTCGACCTGCACGCCCGCGTCAAAGGCTTCCTCGGGCCACGCCTGTTCACCGACGGCGACGAGGTCAAGGAAGGCCAGGTCGTATTCACCATCGAGCCGGAGACGTTCCAGGCTGCGGTCGCCCAGAAGGTCGCCCAGCGGGATGCCGCCAAGGCAGCACTCGCCAACACCGACATCCAGCTCCGGCGCGCCGCCGAACTGCTGCGCACCAATACCGGAACGCAGGCGGTCTACGACCAGCGGGTGAGCGAGCAGCTGCAGGCAAAGGCGGCGGTGGAAGACGCCGAGGCCCAACTGCGCGACGCCCAGATCCAGCTCTCCTATACCGAGATCAAGTCGCCGATCGCCGGGCGCATTGGCCGCGCTTCGGCATCGCCCGGCAACGTCGTCAGCCCGCTGACCGGTGTGCTCGCCACCGTGGTCAGCGACCAGCCGATGCGCGTGCTGTTCGCGGTCACCCAGCGCGAGCTGCTCGAGGCGAGGCGCGATGCCTCGAGCGGCGGGGCCGACTCGCTGGAGGTGTCGCTGAAGCTGGCCGACGGCAGCATCTACAAGGAAAAGGGCAAGATCGACTTCATCGACGTCACCGCCGACCCGCGGACCGACGGCCAGATCGTGCGCGCGGTGTTCCAGAACGCCGATCACGCCCTGACCGATGGGCAGACGCTGCGGGTGGTCATCGAGAACAAGAAGGCACCGACGGCGATCGTCGTGCCGCAGGCCGCCATCGCCATCGACCAGACCGGCCCCTACCTGTTCGTGGTCAACGACAAGAACGTGGTCGAGGAGCGCCGGGTCAAGACCGGCATCTCGCGCGACGGCATGATGGTGATCGACGAAGGCCTCAAGGCCGGCGAGAAGGTGATCATCCAGGGCCAGCAGAGAGTCCGCCCCGGCATGACGGTGACGCCGACCGCGGCGCCCGCGCTGAAGGGCTAGGCCATGACCATCTCGTCGGTCTTCATTCGCCGCCCGCGGCTGGCTTTCGTCGTCTCCACCGTCATCTCGATCGCCGGCGTCATCGCACTGGCCGCCATTCCGGTGGCGCAGTTCCCCGACATCGTGCCGCCGCAGGTCAAGGTCACCACCAACTATCCCGGCGCCTCGGCCCAGGCGGTCGAGGAAAGCGTTGCCCAGGTCATCGAAGCCCAGGTCAACGGCGTCGAGCGCATGATTTACATGAAGTCGACCTCGGGCGGCGACGGCAGCTACAGCCTGACCGTGAGCTTCGAGGTCGGCTCCGATCCCGACATCAACACCGTGAACGTCACCAACCGAGTGAACCAGGCATTGCCCTTGCTGCCGCCGGAGGTGCAGCGCCAGGGCGTCATCACCAAGAAGCAGTCCTCGGCGCTGCTGCAGTGCATTGCCTTCTTCTCGCCCAAGGGCACGCGCGACGCGCTGTTCCTGTCCAATTTCGCCACCATAACCGTGCTGGACGCGATCAAGCGCGTGCCGGGCGTCGGCGACGCGGCCCTGTTCGGTCCGCTCGATTACTCGATGCGCATCTGGCTGAACCTCGACCGCATGTCGAGCCTCGACATCACGGCGGCCGACGTGGTCAAGGCCGTGCAGGAGCAGAACGTGCAGGCCGCGGTCGGGCTGGTTGGCGCGGCACCACTCGCCGGCAATGTCGACTTCCAGCTCAACATCACCACCCAGGGCCGGCTGGCCGACACCAAGCAGTTCGAGAACATCGTCGTGCGCGCCCTGCCCGACGGCTCGCTGGTGCGGGTCAAGGACATCGCCCGCGTCGAGCTCGGCGCCAAGAGCAGCAATTCGGCGGCCCGCTACAACGGCAAGCCGGCGGCCGGCATCCAGATCTACCAGCTGCCCGGCGCCAACGCGCTGGCGACCGCGCACGCCGTGCGCAAGCTGATGACGGAGCTCGAGACGCGCTTCCCCGAGGACGTCGCCTACGACGTGATGTACGACACCACCGTGTTCGTCGAGGCCACGATCGAGAGCGTTAAGCACACGCTGATCGAAGCCTTCGTGCTGGTCAGCATCGTGGTCTTCGTCTTCCTCGGCAACCTGCGCGCCACCATCATTCCCATCATCGCCGTGCCGGTGGCGCTGGTCGGCACCTTCGCCGTCATGCTGGCGCTGGGCTTCTCGGCCAATACCGTGTCGCTGCTCGCGCTGGTGCTGGCGATCGGCATCGTGGTCGACGACGCCATCGTCGTGGTCGAGGCGGTCGAGCACATCCTTGAGCACGAGCCGGACCTCACGCCCGCCGAGGCGACCGAGAAGGCGATGGGCCAGGTCAGCGGGCCGATCATCGCCATCACGCTGGTGCTGCTCTCGGTGTTCGTGCCGACGGCGTTCATTCCCGGCATCAGCGGCCAGCTCTACAAGCAGTTCGCCGTCGCCGTTTCCGTCTCCATGGTGATCTCGGCGATCAACGCGCTGTCGCTCTCGCCGGCGCTCTGCTCGCTGATCCTGCGCCATCGCAAGAAGCCGAAGGGCGTGATGGCCTGGCTGCAGAACGGCATCAACTCCGGCCGCGACGGCTACGTGCGCCTGGTCACGCCGCTCACCCGCCGCGCCTTCATCGCCGTCGTGCTGGTCGTGGGCTTCGTGCTCGGCACCGGCGGGGTGGGCTCGCTCGTGCCCAGCGGCTTCCTGCCCGACGAGGACCAGGGCGCCTTCATGGCCGAGGTGCAGCTGCCCGATGCCGCCTCGACCAGCCGCACCCTGGCTGTGCTGCAGCAGGTCGAAGGCATGATCGAGGGCAAGCCCTGGATGCAGAGCATCTTCACCGTCTCGGGCTTCAGCCTGCTCGACGGGCTCAACCAGCCGAACCGTGCGTTTGTCATCGTCGCGCTGAAGCCCTTCGCCGAACGCAAGGCCGCCAACCTCTCGGTATTCGCCGCCCTCGGCGAGCTCAACAAGGCCTTCCAGCAGGTGGCGGCGGCCAACGTGTTCGCCTTCAACCTGCCGCCCATCATGGGGCTGGGCAATTCGTCCGGCTTCGAGTTCATGGTCCAGAGTCTCGGCGGCGCCAACCCCACCGACCTCGCGGCCGTGACCCGCGGGCTGGTGCAGTCCGCCCAGGACGTGCCGGCGCTGACGCGCGTATTCACCACCTTCGGGGCGTCGACGCCGCAGATCTACCTCAAGCTCGACCGCGAGCGCGCCCAGGCGCTGGGCGTCAACATCTCCGACATCTTCGCCGCCTTGCAGACCTCGATGGGCGGCTACTACGCCAACGACTTCAACCTGTTCGGCCGCACCTGGCAGGTCAAGGTGCAGGCCGAGGCGGACGACCGGCAAAAGGCGACCGACGTCTACAAGGTGCGGCTGCGCACCAAGGACGGCGACCTGGTGCCGCTGCAGGCGGTGGCCGACATCGAGCTGGCGACGGCGCCGGCCCAGATCATTCGCTTCAACAACCTGCGCGCCGTGACGGTGAACGGCTCGCCGGCGGAAGGCTATTCGTCGGGCCAGGGCATCGCCGCCATGGAGAAGCTCGCCAAGGACACGCTGCCCGCCGGCTACGGCTATGAATGGACGGGCACGGCCTACCAGGAGAAGGCGGCGTCGGGCCAGACCGGCTTCATCCTGGGCCTCGCACTGGTCTTCGCCTACCTCTTCCTGGTCGCCCTGTACGAAAGCACGGCCATTCCGCTCGCCGCGCTGCTGTCGGTGACGGCGGGCCTGTTCGGCGCCGTCACCGCCCTGTTGCTGAGCGGTCTCGACAACAACATCTACGCCCAGATCGGCATCGTGGTGCTGATCGCGCTCGCCGCCAAGAACGCCATCCTGATCGTCGAGTTCGCCATGGAACAGCGAAGGCATGGCGAGGAGATCGTGGCAGCGGCCATCAACGCCGCCAATCTGCGCTTCCGCGCCGTCATGATGACGTCGTTCGCCTTCATCCTCGGACTGGTGCCGCTGGTGATCGCCTCGGGCGCCGGCGCCGCGACCCAGCGCGCCGTCGGCACGGCGGTGTTCGGCGGTATGATCGCCGCGTCGTTCCTCGGCATCTTCGTGATCCCGGGGCTCTACGTCGTCTTCCAGCAACTGCGCGAGAAACTCAAGGGGCTCGGCAAGGCCAAGCCCGCGCCCGCGGGCTCGGACTAGGGTCGGTCCGTCCCCGACTCGAGCCGCGCCCGCAGCGCCGCATCGTGCAGCGTCGTATCCTGCCCGGGCGGCGCGATCTTGACCGCATCCTCGAGCGTCATGGTCTGGCGCCATTCCTCGGGCGGGCGCACGCGGCCATCCGAGCCGATCTGGTCGACGCCCCAGAAGAGCTCGAGGTGATGGCCGTCGGGATCGAGGAACTCGACCGAGACCTGGCAGCCGGCGCGGCGGCGGCCTTCGAAGGTGAACTTGGTGCCGTGCTTCTTCAGGTGATCGCGGGCGTAAAACACCTCGTCGAGGGTGGCGAGCTCGAAGGCGAGATGATGCAGGCTCTTGTCCTTTTCGGAGTCCTTGCCGCCGACCAGGGCGAGGCAATGATGGTCGCCGTTGCAGCGCAGGAACACCATGCCGCCCGGCATCTTGGTGCCGTCGTAGATGTCGGACACCTTGAAGCCCAGCACGTCGGTATAGAAGCGTGTCGAGCGCTCGAGATCCGAGGCGAAGATCACGGCATGGCCGATTTTCCGGACAGCGAAGGGAATGGTCATGGGGTACATTCTGCCTCCAATCGAGTGCGAGGGGGAAGTCCACATGGCAAGAGCGCCCAACAGACTGACGGCCAGCGCGGCCGTCCAGCGCATGGCCGACAAGCGGCTGAAGGCGCGCGACCTGGTCGAGGCCTGCCTCGACCGCATAGAAGCCCGCGAGGGCCAGGTCCATGCCTGGGAGGCGCTCGATCCCGAGGGCGCGCGCAAGCGGGCCGATCTCCTCGACAAGCGCCGCCGGCCGGTCGGCCCGCTGCACGGCATACCGCTCGCTGTGAAGGACATCATCGCGACAAAGACCATGCCCACGACCTGCGGTTCGCCGATCTATCGCGACCACGTCGTCGGCAAGGACGCCGCCTGCGTCACGCAGCTCGTCAAGGCGGGCGCCATCGTGCTCGGCAAGGCGGTGACCACCGAGTTCGCCGGCGGCCATGCCAACAAGACGCACAATCCGCACAATCTCCGCCACACGCCGGCCGGCTCGTCGTCGGGCTCGGCCGCGGCGGTCGCCGACTTCATGGCGCCGCTGGGCTACGGTACGCAGACCGCGGGCTCGGTGATCCGGCCCGGCGCCTTCAACGGCGTGGTGGCCTACAAGGGCACCTACGGCTGGGCCGACATGACCGGCATCAAACCCTATGCGCCCTCGCTCGACACGCTGGGCTTCTTCGCCCGCGAAGCCAACGATCTCGCCCTGGTGCGCGCCGCCTACGGCCACGCCCCGGCCGATCCGCCGAAACTTCCGCCGCGCATCGGGCTTTGCCGCACGCTGTGGTGGGACGAGGTCGAACCCTCGAACGCCAAGAACCTCGAGACGGCGGCGCGGACCCTGCGCGCGGCCGGTGCACGCGTGCGCTCGTGGGAGATGCCCGAGAGCTGGCAGGCGCTGCTGCCGGCGCAGAACCGGCTGATGACCAAGGAGGCGACGCGAGCCTATGCCCGCGAGCGGGCCCGCTTCCCGCACCTGATCTCGCCCAACCTCACCCTGGCGCTCGCGACCGGCGACGAGGTGAGCCGCCGCCAGCTCGCCCAGGCAAAGAAGACCAAGCGCCGTACGCTCGCCGAGCTGCACGACGTCTGGGAGCGCTTCGACTTCCTGCTGGCACCCTCGGCCAAGGGCGAGGCGCCGTCGGGCCTGGGCTACACCGGCGATCCGTTGTTCAACCGCTTCTGGACGCTGCTCGGCGTGCCCTGCGTGGCGCTGCCCTTCAACAGCGGCCCGTTCGCCCTGCCCCTGTCGGTCCAGCTCGTCGGTCCGTTGCGCTCCGACGATCATCTGATCGCCTGGGCGCGTTGGGTCGAGCAGCGGCTGTCGTGAAGCTCGGCCTGATCGGCTACGGCGCCATCGGCAAGCACATCGAGGGCGCCGAACTCGAGAACATCGAGCTGGTGTCGGTCCTGGTGAAGCGGCCGCGCCCAGATCAGCGCCCCGCGGGAAAGCTGACGCACGAGCCCGACCGCTTCTTTGCCAAAAAATTCGATGCCGTGGCCGAATGCGCCGGGCACGAGGCGGTGCGCACGCACGGCCAGCGCGTGCTGGAGGGCGGCGCGGATTTTCTCGTCACCTCGGTCGGCGCCTTCACCGACACCGCGCTGTTCGATCGCCTGCTGGCCGCCGCCAAGGCCAGCGGCCGCCGCCTGATCCTGCCCTCGGCCGGCATCGGCGCGCTCGACATCCTGAGCAGCGCGGCGGTGGGCGGGCTCGACAGCGTCACCGTCACGGTGCGCAAGGATCCGTCGGCGTGGAAAGGCACGGTGGCCGAGACGCTGGTCGATCTCGACGCGCTCACGGCGCCGTACACCGTGTTCGACGGCCCGGTGCGCGAGGGCGCGCGGCTCTATCCGCAGAACGTCAACATCTCCGCCGCCGCGGCGATCGCCGGGCTGGGCCTCGACAGGACGCGGGTGGTGATCGTGGCCGACCCGACGATCAGCACGCACATCGTCGAGCTGGAAGCGATCGGCGCCTTCGGCCGGTTCACGTTCATGGAGGACGTCGCCGTCAGCGAGGAGAACCGCAAGACCGGCAAGCTGGTCGCCATGGCGATGGTGAAGTCGGTCCGCCAGCTCGCCTCGACGCTGGTGGTGGCGGCCTGAGCCGAGCGCAACCGCGAGCGGATGTTGGCGGCTTTGGCGCTGCGGAACGCCGTGCCGGCCGCGACTACCAACTGTTGGGGCGGTTGCCACGCGGTAACGCTTAAAAAAATGGAAAAATACGGGGGGACCGCCCGGCGTCGACTAGATGTGGGGTTACTAGAACGCCCGCATAGCAGCCCGCCCCGTCCACAACCGTCCACTGGATGTGGACAGGGTAAATGCCGATGGCATCGATATCGGAGGCCTGTGAGTCAACTGATCGGGGACTCCCCCTCGAAAAAATCGCACCACCGGATCGAGCGATTCGGGAACCGTGCTCGATTCGAAAAAGTCCAACGTGATGGGCATACGCTACGCTCCCAAAACACTCGATCTCGAAGCATCCGCTTTTACCACGGCAGGGCCTTGGTCCCTATTTTGGTCATTAGAAGTTCAGCAGATCACCGCGCTGGTGGCGCCGCGGCTTTAGAACTTCCCGAGGAATTCGCGGGAACGGTCGGCCGCCAGATGATCGATCCAAAAAAGGGCGGCCAGTCAGCCGCCCTTTCTCTTTTGGTTACCAGAAGCGCCGGGATCCGAAGAGCGTAACGACCGTGCGCTCGTGACGATGGCGCGCGCCGGCAGTCGCACCCGCGCACGCCGCGGCGCAGGCCAGCAGAAGTGTCGACGCGACGGCGAATGCAGTGATCACCGCGGCCTTGCGTGCTTTGTCGGCAGCATCTCGCGCTTTCTGCTCGGCCGTCTTGAGGTCGGCGTACGTCTCATCCACGCGCTTCTCGGCGTCGGCCTGGGGCAGGCCGGTCTGCTGCATCACCGTCGCGACCAGCATGCTGCGGTCACGAGCGTCGAGCTGACCCGTTCGCAGTGCCGAGGCGAAGCTGCGGGTGACCGGCGCCGTCACGTCGGCACGCGACATCGTTGGGGCCGGTGCCGCGCCGGCGGCCGGGGTCGACGACGCCGGGGTTGCAGCGGCGGGCGCCGCTCCGGCGCTGGCCGGAACGGGTGCGAGGAGACGATCGATGGCGTAATCGGTCGGGGTCATGGACATGGCGGCGCGCCCCAGCTCGGGGTTCGACGCAGCCCCTGCGGCGGTGGCACCGCCGATCGCGGCCGCAGCCTGTCCGACGGTCTTCACCGCTCCGCTGACACCGGACAGCGCAATCAGCCCGCCGACGAAGATTCCCAGAGCCCAGACGGCAAAGCCATGGGCGCCGTCGCGGAAATCGGCTTCCGCCAGCTCCTCAGCCGTCGGCGGCAGCCGCATGCGACCGGCGACATAGCCGCCGCCGCCGAAGGCGGCGACCAGGACGATGGCGGTATAGAGCGCCGAGCAGACGGCCAGCGCCTTGGCGGAGGCTCCCGCCCAGGGCTGCGCCGAGGCGGCGGAAAGACCGATGCCCGCGCCGAAGGCCAGGAGAACGGCAGAGATCGCGCTGGCGCCCAGGGCACCAAGAATGACGGCGCCCCACTGAACGGAGCGGAAGCTGGTGCCGGCTTCAACGGGCACAACGGTCGTGGAGGCGACGGAAGCGGGAGCGATGGCCATGGTTCGTCCCCCTAGCGAAGTCCGAGGAAGGACAGGATGAACATGACCACGACGATCAAGCCGACGAGATAGATGACACCGTTCATGGATTTTCCTCCCAGTGGTGAGGGCGTAACGGGCATTTGTTCGGATGGTTGCTTAGCGTGACCACAGCGGCTCGACGTCCGGCCGCATGACCTGTCCGGCTTGTCCTCCCCGGCGCTGTCCAAAAGTGCACAGCGGACACTGCGGAAGGGAGCGCATGGTGCTCCCGACTGAGGGGGCCAATCATGGGCCGAGTCAGACGATGCGCTTGCCGACAGCGGGTAGAGCGATGAAGCCAGCGATGATGGGCTTGATCGGACCGATGGCGCTGCTGATCGCCACACTGATGGCAATAGCTAAGGCATCCCGCGGTGGTAGCACATCAGGCGGCGTTGCTGGCGGCAGCAAGAACCGGACCGGCGGCACAGCGAGCACGGGCACCGGCTCAAGCAGTTCCGGCTCCGGCACTTCGGGGACGTCTGGATCTACCCCTCGGCTAGACTGACGCTTGCCGCTGGTCGCTCAGTCTCGCCGCTGGCGCGGCGCTAGGTGCGGACGGGCACACCGGTCGAAAGAGCGCCGACGAGCCAAAGGATGAGAATGATCACGAGGACCAGGCCGAGCACGCCGCCGAGGCCACGTCCGCCATAGCTCCTGTGGGCGTAGTAACCGCCGCCGCCGCCGAACAGGATAAGAATCAGGATGATGATCAGGAGCGTGCTCATGGGGCCTCAGGGGGGTGCGATGCGTGCCGCCCTTAACGTGAGCCCCAGAGCAAAGTTCCGACCAGTGAAGGAGAGTGGGGCGCCGCACGCAGGGCGCCTTCCTTCAATCGGACCGCACCACTTCACAGCGGATCAGCCATTCGCGTGCGCTCGCCAGGTCGTCAAAATCCTGGTGCGCCAGCTCTACGGCCTGTGACTGGATAGTCGCCGTCGATACTCGTCCAAAATAGCCCGACGGTCGCTTGCTTGCGGCGGCCTTCAATCCGGCCCTGAACGCTCGCGGCATCCAGTCTTTCAGGATCCATTCCTGATCTCTGGGGTGGATGGCGGACAACCCGGTGTCATCGCCCAAGATCTTTTGGGCGCCATGTTCGGCGATCAATTCAAGCAGCTTCTCGTGGACAAAGCGCAGTTGCAGACTCGTGACGTAACGCTTCCAAACGACGACGATGCCGGGAATTCTCGCGTCGAAATTCACGGTGCATATGGGATTGTCGTGGATGTTCGCCGCGAGGAGGCGGCTCTCCTCTGACTCCTCATTGAGGCGTTTCTCAAGCTCCACGAGCGACGCCGGTGCTTCCACGAGAAGTTTCTCCCTGGTTGGCACAGAGACCATATCAGTTTGCATCCGAAAAAACGCCGGCGGTGCCGATCAGGCTGCCCATCGCGAGGGCCGCAAGAGTGCCCGTCACTCAAACTCGCATTCTTTCGCGGTCGTGCCGGCGAGCGTCCGGCGACACCTCGGCCATTCGGCTTGCCGTCACGCCACGCGCCCTCGTGGCGCCCGCCCGCCCCGGTCATAACGCCCCGTGAGCCGCGCGCCTATCACGGCGGTGTGCCGCCAAACTCCGGCATCACGGGGCTCTTGATCGCGTCTTGTGGGCACCCCCGACCGACCGACGTGGCTCGCCTTCAAATTCAGCGCGTCGTGGCGTGAGACGGCACGGGTGGCGCGCCGCCGTCGCGATCAGCCCAGCAGGTCGAGCGACTTCTTGGCGACGTGTATGCCGGCCGCCTTCAGCTCGATGGTGTCGTGGATCTGGGTGATCCAGTCCTGCTTGATGCCGGCGGTCAACCCGCTGACGACCTCGGCGTAGGGGAGTTTGCTCGCCGCCGCCATGTCGTCGAATGTCATCCTGTACCGCCCCTTAACCTTGCGACCCTGGAAAATGACCACGCACAGGTTTTCGGCGATTGCGCCCGCCGACAAGCCACGTCTGCCTGCGCGCGCCGGTTCAATATCGGCCATGACCCACACCATGACGTTGCAGACCCAAAAACGACCGCCTTGGAGGCCACCCCTGGCCGACGGCTGATCGCCCACACTTCACAAGATATGCGAATTTGGGCGGTTTGGATCACAAAAAAATCACAGGCCCGGCCCAAGCCGGACGAAAGGCCGCAGAATCAGCCGTTTTCGGCGGTTCAGCCCACTGAAATCAGTAGATTCCCGATCTTGTCCTGCCGGACCTTGTCGCCCGGCTCGACGACGGTCGTGCAGTCGAGCTGCTCGAGGATCGCCGGGCCCTCGAACACGGCATCGAGCGGCAGGCGGTCGCGGGCGTAGATCTGCGTCGGGTGCCAGCCGTCGGCGAACCACACGCGCCGCTCGCCGGCCTGCGCGGCCTTGAGCGTGGTGCTGCGCTCGGTGGCGGCGAGCGTGGCGAGGTCGATCTCCGGGCGCTGGCCGATCACGGCCGTGTGCAGGTTGACCAGCACCGGCGGGATCTCGGCGAGCTCGATACCGAAGCGCCGCCAGTAGGCGGCGGCAAAGGCCTTGTGCAGGCCGGCGACGTCGATGCCCGGGCTGTCGACGCCGACCGACAGGATGTGGCTCTGCCCCTGGAACTGCATGTCGGCGGAATAGACGTAGCGCAGCGCCCGGATCGGCACGCCCTCGCGCTCAATCGTGGTGCGGCCCTCGTCTGATTGCTCGGCGTAGATGCGTTTTATCAGTGCGTCGTCGACCGCCGACAGCGGCTTGTTGACCGTGCGCACGTAGTCGTGCCGCACGTCGGCGACGACGCAGCCCAGCGCGTTGGTGATGCCGGGCCGGGCCGGCACCAGCACGGTCGGGATGGCGAGCTCGCGGGCCAGCGCCGTGGCGTGCAGCGGGCCCGCGCCGCCGAAGGCGAACAGCGCGAAGTCGCGCGGATCATGGCCGCGCGACAGCGACACCAGCCGCATGGCGCCGGCCATGCGGTCGTTGGCGATGCGCAGGATGGCCGCCGCGGCGGCATCGGCATCGAGGCCGAGCGGCTTGCCGACCTTCTGCTCGATGGCGCGGCGCAAATGGTCGAGGGTCACCGGCTTGTCGACGCCCAGCAGCCGCCCGGGATTGAGCCGGCCCAGGACCAGGTTGGCGTCGGTGATGGTGGGCTCGGTGCCGCCACGGCCGTAGCAGATCGGCCCGGGCCGAGCGCCGGCGCTTTCCGGCCCGACGCGCAGCATGCCCGCGTCATCTACCGAGGCGATCGAGCCGCCGCCGGCGCCGATGGTATGCACGTCGACCATCGGCACATGGATCGGCATGGCATATTCGAGCTCGAGCTCGCCCGAGACCTGGGGCACGGCATCCTCGATCAGGCCGACATCGGTCGAGGTGCCGCCCATGTCATAGGTGATCAGGTTGGGCTGGCCGCAGGCACGGCCGGTATAGGCCGCCGCCATGACGCCCGATGCGGGACCCGACATCACCGTGTTCACGGCCGAGCGGGCGATCAGCTGGGAGGAGATGGTGCCGCCATTGCCCTGCATCACCAGGATGTCGCGGTCGAAGCCCTTGGCCTTGAGCTCGGTGCGCAGCCGCGTGAGGTAGCGGTCGAGCACCGGCTGCACCGAGGCATTGACCGCGGCCGTCACGCCGCGCTCGAACTCGCGGTATTCCGACAGGATGGCGTGGCCGGCCGTCACGTAGGCGTTGGGCCACAGCCCGCGCACGATCTCGGCGGCGCGGCGTTCGTGCGCGGCGTTGATGTAGCTGTGCAGGAAGTGGATGACCACGGCCTCGCAGCCCAGCGCCAGCAGCTTTTTAGCCGCCTCGGCCACGGCCGCCTCGTCGAGCGGCACCAGCGCCTTGCCGTCGGCGTCCATGCGCTCGGGCACTTCGAGGCGTAACTCGCGCTCGATCAGCGGGTGGAAGGTGCCGCGCAGGCCGTAGGATTGCGGCCGCGTGCGCCGGCCGAGTTCCAGCACGTCGCGGAAGCCCTTGGTGGTGATCAGGCCGACCTTGGCGATCTTGCGTTCCAAGAGCGCGTTGGTCGTGGTCGTGGTGCCGTGCACCACGGCCTGTAGGGTTTTGGGATCGACGCCCGCCGCGGCGAGCGCGGCCATGAAGCCGATCGCCTGGTTGTCGGGCGTGGTCGCCACCTTGGCGAGCTTGACCGTGCCGGCGCCGGCATCGACCGCCAGCAAGTCGGTGAAGGTGCCGCCGACATCGATGCCGACCGTGAGGGTGTTGTTGTGCTGTGCAGGCATGATCAAACCGAAAGATACTGTTCACGAAGCGAAGCGTCGGCGGCGAGCGCAGCCATGCTGCCGCCGAAGCGGATCTGGCCCTTCTCGATGATATAGGCGCGGTCGGCGATGGCCTCGCAGAAGCGCAGGTTCTGTTCGCACAGCAGCACCGACAGCCCCTCGCCCTTGAGCGCGCGAATGGATTTCGCCATCTCAACGACGATGATCGGCGCCAGCCCTTCCGACGGCTCGTCGAGCAGGACGCAGCGCGGATTGCCCATCAGGGTGCGGGCGATGGTCAGCATCTGCTGCTCGCCGCCCGACATGCGCCCGCCCGGGCGATCGCGCAGGCCGGCGAGATTGGGGAACAGCGCGAAGAGCCTGTCTTCGCTCCAGGCCGGCGCGTCGCCGCGCGCGGCCTGCCGTCCGACCTCGAGATTCTCCATCACCGTGAGCTCGGTGAAGATGCGGCGCTCCTCCGGGACGTAGCCGAGGCCGAGCCGCGCAATGCGGTACGGCGGCAGCCGCTCGATGCGCCGGCCGGCGAAGCTCACTTCGCCCTGCGCCGGCGGCACCAGCCCCATGATCGCCTTCATCGCTGTCGATTTGCCGGCGCCGTTGCGGCCGAGCAGCGCCACCACCTCGCCCGCCCTGGCCTCGAGCGACACGCCCTGCAGGATATGGGCGCGGCCGTAATAGGCGTGCAGGTCCTTCACAGTCAGCATCAGAGAGACCACACAACCTCACCCTGAGGAGCATCGCGCAGCGATGCGTCTCGAAGGGTGGGATCGAGCACCTTGTGTGTTGTCCATGCTTCGAGACGCCACGCTTCGCGTGGCTCCTCAGCATGAGGCGGCGTTGTAACGGCGAGCTGGATGCCAGTCCTAGTCAAAGCCCGCCCCCGAGATAGATCGCCTGCACCTCGGGATTGGCGCGCACCTTGGCGGGCAGGCCGCCGGTGATCAGGCGGCCGCGATCAAGCACGATGATGCGGTCGGCCTGGCTGAACACGACATCCATGTCGTGCTCGGTGAACAGCACGGCGATCTGCTGCGCGCGCGCCAGACGCGCCGCCAGCTCCATCAGGGCCACACGCTCCCGGGGCGCCATGCCGGCGGTCGGCTCGTCCATCAGGAGAAGCCGCGGCTGGTTGCTGAGCGCCATGGCGAGCTCGACCCGCTTCAGATCGCCATAGGCCAGCACACCGCAGGGACGCTCCGCCTGGTCGAGCATGCCGACCTCGGCGAGCAGCGCGTCGGCCTCGCGGCGCAGATCGGCGCCGAAGCGCGACAGCAGCGAGCGCAGCTTGCCGGCGTGGCTGTAGAGCGCCATCTGCACGTTCTCGCGCACGCTCAAGGAGGCGAAGGTCGCGGTGATCTGGAAGGTGCGGCCGACGCCCAGCCGCCATATGGCGCGCGGGCTCAAGCCCACGATGTCGCGGCCGCCCAACCGCACCAGGCCGCTGTCGGGCGCGAGTTGGCCGTTCAGCATGTTGAAGCAAGTGCTCTTGCCCGCGCCGTTGGGTCCGATCAGCGCCAGCAGCTCGCCGGCGTTGAGCGCGAAGGAGATGTCCTCGACTGCCTGCACGCCACCGAACGCCTTGTGCAGGCCGTCCACTTGCAGGACGACGCCGCTCATGCCGGCCGCCAGCGTGCGACGAGCACCTTGAGGCCGCCGACCAGGCCCTGCGGGAAGGCGACGACGATCAGCAGGATCACCAAGCCGAGCATGCCGCGCCAGAAATCGGTCTCGCGGGCCAGCGTATCGCGCAGCCAGGTGAAGATCGCGGCGCCGACGACCGGACCGGTCAAGGTCTCGACGCCGCCCAGCAGCACCATGACCAGGCCATCGGTCGATTGCGAAATCGATATCGCCGAAGGCGAGATGCTGCCCTTGGAGAAGGCGAAGACCGCGCCGGCCAGCCCCGCCAGCGCGCCGGCCAGCACGAAGGCCATCCACTGGAAGGCGCGCACGTCGATGCCGATCGCCTCGGCGCGCAACGGCGAGTCGCGGCCGGCGCGCAGCACGTAGCCGAAGGGTGAGAACAGCACGCGCCACAGGAAGGCGATGCCGAGGCCGCAGAGCGCCAGCGTCATGTAGTAGTAGGCGGGCTTGCCGCTCAGCCACATCGACGGCCAGATGCCGACCAGGCCGTTGCTGCCGGAGGTGAGCGAATCCCACTGGAAGACGATCGACCAGCTGATCTGCGCAAAGGCCAGCGTCAGCATGGCGAGATAGACGCCCGACAGGCGCACGCAGAACCAGCCATAGACCACCGCAAAGAGTCCGGCGACGAACGGCGCCAGCACCAGCGCGAGCTCCATCGGCAGGCCGGCGGTCTTGAACAGAAGCGCGGCCGCATAGGCGCCCAGCCCGAAATACGCGGCGTGGCCGAACGACACCATGCCGGCCGGCCCCATGATGAAATGCAGGCTGACGGCGAACAGGGCAAAGCAAATGATGTCGGTCAGCAGCACCGTGACGTAGCGGTCGGCGATGAGCGGCACCAAGAGGAACAACACGATCCACGCCGCGGCGATCGGCCAGCGCGGCGGCCTGAGCGGCGGCGGCGCGTCGCCAACAGCGCGCGGCATCGACGGCGGCTTGCCCAAAAGGCCATAGGGCCTGAGCACCAGCACCACGCCCATGATCACGAACTCGACCACCAGGGTGAGCTTGGAAACGCCGAGGCCGATGCAGAAGGCCTTGGCGACGCCAATCAGGATGGCGGCTAGAAACGCCCCGCCCAGGCTGCCGAGGCCGCCCACAACGGTGACCACGAAGGCATCGGCGATGACGGTGAGATCGAGCTCGAGGTTGGCGGGTTCGCGCGGGATCTGCAGCGCCCCGCCCAACCCCGCCAGCACGGCGCCGACGAAGAACACCGACGTGAACAGCCTGGCCTGGTCGACGCCCAGCGCCCCCACCATGTCGCGGTCCTGGGTCGCCGCCCGCACCAAAGCGCCCCAGCGCGTGCGATTGAGCAGCGCCGTCATGGCCAGCAGCACCAGCGGGCCGATCACGATCAGCAGCAGGTCGTAGCTCGGGATGCGCTTGCCCAGGATTTCTATCGCACCGCTCAACCCCGGCGCACGCGGGCCCACCAGATCCTCAGAGCCCCAGGCGTAGAGGGCGACATCCTTGATGACGAGGACGACGGCGAAGGTGGCGAGCAGCTGGAACAGCTCGGGCGCGCGGTAGATGCGGCGCAGGATCAGCACCTCGATCGCGATGCCGACCAGGCCGACAGCCAGCGCCGCCAGGATCACGGCGCTCCAGAACCCCAGGGGCGTGCGGCCCAGTGCCTCGATCAGGCTGTAGGCGATGTAGAGGCCCAGCATGTAGAGCGAGCCGTGCGCGAAATTCACGATCCGCGTCACGCCGAAGATCAGCGACAGGCCGGCCGACACCAGGAACAGCGACGAGGCAGCGGCCAGCCCGTTCAGGAGCTGGATGAGGACGGAGGAGAAGGTCATGCCTTAACCGTCGTCTCGACCGAAGCGCGGAGCGCGGAGCGGAGAGACCTTGCCGGCGTCAGGCAAGGCCCCTCCACTGCGCTTCGCTTCGGTCGGGGCGACGGCAATTCGTCAATTCGCCGGCCGCATCTTCTTCACTTCCGCGTCGCTCGGCAGCGCGTCCTTGCCGTCGACGAAGTGCCAGTCGGTCATGATGCCCTTGCCGTCCTTCAGGCCGATGCGGCCGACATAGGCGCCCATGGTCGATTGATGGTCGAGTGCGCGGAAAATCACCGTGCCGAACGGCGTGCCAACCGGCAGGTCGGCCATCGCGGCGACCAGCTTCTCCTGATCGAGCGAGCCCGCCTTCTTGATCGCCGCCACTGCCGACATGACGGTCGAGTAGCCGACGACGGAACCCAGCCGCGGGTAGTCCTTGTACTTGGCCTGGTAGGCGTCGAGGAACTTCTTATGCTCCGCCGTCTTGATGTCGTACCAGGGATAGCCTGTGACGTACCAGCCGACCGGCGCCTCGTCCTTCAGCGGATCGAGATATTCCGGCTCGCCGCCCAGCAGGTCGAACACCTCGACGTTCTTGAACAGGCCGCGCTGCTGGCCTTCGCGCACGAACTTGGCGAGATCGGCGCCGAACAGCGAGGAGAAGATCGCGTCGGGCTTGGCGTCGGCCAGGGCCTGCGCCACGGCGCCGGCATCGATCTTGCCGAGCGGCGGCGCCTGCTCAGCGACGAACTCGACGTCGGGTTGCTTCTCCTTCAGGAGCTTCTTGAAGGCCGCCGTCGCCGAGGTGCCGTACTCGTAGTTGGGATAGACGATCGCCCAACGCTTCTTCTTGAGCTTGGCGGCGTCGGGGATGAGCATCGCCGTCTGCATGTAGGTCGAGGTGCGCAGCCGGAAGGTGTAGGCGTTGCCGGCGTCCCACACGATCTTGTCGGTCAGCGGTTCGGCGGCGATGAACAGCGTCTTGCGCTGCTTGGCGAAGTCGGCGACGGCGAGGCCGACGTTGGACGGGAAAGTGCCGATCAGGAACGCCACCTTCTCGCGGCTCAGCAGTTCCTCGGCGACGCGCACGGCGTCAGCCGGATTGCCGTTGTCGTCGCGGCTCACGATCTCGATCTTCTTGCCTAAAACGCCGCCCGCGGCGTTGACCTCGTCGACCGCCAACTCCAAGCCCTTCTTGTAGGGCTCGAGGAAGGCCGCGAAGACCTTGTAGCTGTTGAGCTCGCCGATCTTGATGGTGTCCTGTGCCCAAGCCGGCAGGACGAACGATGCGGCCGCCAGCGCCGATGCGCCGGCGAGCAGACGATTGCGGGTCAGCATGAAATACCCCCTCCAAAGACGATGAGCTCTCCCAGGCCCTGAGCCTAGCACCTCGTCATGAGGCGAATGAAGAGCGGGCCTGGATGCCCCAGCGCCCGTCCAGCCGCGTCACGATATAAATCGTCTCGAATTCGCCGATCAGCGACCCATCCTTGCGCCAGCGGCTGAATTTCACCTTCAGGTGGACCTTGTTCTCGCCGACATGGATCGGCGTGCGCTCGTCCCAGGTGCTGCGATGCCAGCCGTCGCCCGCCCGGGAGCGGAAATCGGCCAGCTTGTAGTCGCCGCTGTTCTGCCAGACGCCGACCGTGCCGCCGGCCAGGCGGACATGCGGGAAATGGCAGGCCGCGTTGACCGCGGCTTCATCGCCACGATTGAGGCCCGCCATGTAGTCGTCGAGGCAGGCCAGCGCCGATTTCAGCGGTTCCTTGTCATCACTCATCGGAGAGACTCCCCATTTGTCGTCCTGAGCGAAGCGAAGGACCTGGCGCCGGCTACACCGAGTACGTTCGCAGCGTAAGATCCTTCGCTGCGCTCAGGATGACAGGAGGCGTCTTCGAGGCGCCATTGTCCCTGCAGGCTGAGCGCCGCGCTGACGCCCAGGCGGCTGGCTTCGGCGGCGCCCCGATCCAAGGCGTCGGCGACGAGCTCTGCGGGCAAGGCACCGACATGCGTCGTCACCAGAAGCTCGCCGAGGTCGCTATCGGGATCGAGCTCGCAGGCCGGCCGCCGTTCGATGGCCGGGTGATCGGCGTCGACGGCATTGGCGATGATCGTCGCCGCCGCATCCGCCGCCGCGGCGTTGGCTGCCAGCACTGTCACGGAATCGGCGATGCCCCGCGAGAACGAGCGCCCTCCCCAGCCCGAGGTGGCGATGCCGCGCACCGGCCGGTCATGGGTCAGCCGGACGGCGCCATCGAGCGCATCGACGAAGATGCCCGCGCTGAGCTCGTGGCGCTCGCTCAAATGAAAGGCGATGTCGCCGCCGTTGTTGACGTAGGCCCTGTCGAGCGTGCGGCCCAAAAGCATCGCCGCCAGCATCTCGTCGGCGACCGATCCCGCGACGGCGGCCATGGGCGTGATGTAGACGGCACGATGCGGCCACACGGCCTCGGCCATGCGCCGCGCCACCGGACCTTGCAGCAGCGGATAGGCGTCGCCGACGCGCCGCCGCAGCATGGGCAGCTCGCGGACCAGCATCGGCAGGATGTCGCCGAACCGGTCGATCGCCTGCCGGTAGGCGCGCTCGACTTCGGCGCCCGCGCCGAACGCCTCGATGATCAGGTCGATCGGTCCATGCTGCAGGTGCAGGCGACCGTCGGGGAGAAAGGCGCCGATCATTTGTCGACCCGCACCTTGTTGCCGCGCAGCACGTCTTCCAGCGTGACGGCGCGCGAGGCGTAACCGCCCAACGCCGCATAGTCGTCGGCGCGTAGGGTGAATTCGATGGGCGCCACCAGCGCCGGCGTCGGCACGTAGCCGAAGGACTTCTCCGGCATCCGGGCGACATCGACCATCAGCGTGATGCCGCCGCCCGGCCAGACATAGGCTGGCTGGCCGCCCAGGGTGACCTTGGTCAGGGTGTCACGCACCGAGCGCGTCAGCCGCACGGGATTTTCCGTGACGCCGGCGCGCAAGCTGCCGCCGGCGCCGGCCATGAACAGCACCGTGCAGAGTGCAGGTTCGCAGTTCTCGGCGATGCGCTCGACGACAAGGCGCACCGGTGCCGGCATGTCGGCGAGGCGTGGCTTCAGCTCCTTGTCGAGCTCGAACCACGCCGAATGCTCGCCGGTGGTCGACACCATCAGCAGGCGGAGCCCCGGCCAGGCCTGCTTGGGATCGATCTTCTCGATGATCTCCAGCGGATCGGAAACGTCAGTGCCGCCCCAGCCCAGCCCCGGCTCGGCGACCTGGAAATAGCGGCCGGGCGTCGACTTGCGGCCACGCACGCGGATGCCGGCGGGCTTCATGTCGAGGAAACGGCCGCCCTGGTGCTCGCTCAGCACGCCCGTAATGTGATCGTCGACAACGATCACCTCGTCGACATGGTCCTTCCATTGCGGCGCGAACATGCCGATGGCGGCCGAACCGCAGCCGACCCGCATGCGCTCCTCGCGCGTGCCGTTGACGACCGGCGCCCGGTCGGCCTGCACCACGACGGTCGAGCCGCCATCGATGGTCAGCTCCACAGACTCCTTGTTGCAGAGCGCCAGCAGGGCATCGCAGGTGACGACGCCCTCCTTCTTGCTGCCGCCGGTAAGATGATGCACGCCGCCCAGCGACAGCATCTGCGAGCCGTATTCGGCCGTGGTGACATGGCCGATGGCCTCGCCCTTCACCCGCACGGCCGCCTGCTCGGGCCCGAGGTAGCGATCGGTGTCGATTTTCACCTTGGCGCCGCAGTAACTGAAGATGCCCTCGGTCACGACCGTGACCATGTCGACGCCGTCATGCTTCGACGACACGATGAACGGCGCGGGCTTGTAGTCGGGATAGGTCGTGGTGGCGCCGATGCCGGTTATGGTCGGAGGGGGCACGAACGCGCCCTCGCCTTTTCCCAACTCGCCCGCCCACGCGGCGCTGCCTTCGACGAAGGCGACGCGGGCCAGGTCGGGTTTGGCCAGCAGCACCAGCGGATCGACGCGGACCAGCTTGCCGTTCTCGTTGGCGTAGCGGTCGCAGGCGCCGGCGCGGCCCGGCCGGATACGGCAGAGCACAGGGCAGGCATCGCAGCGCACGATGCCGGCATCACGCTCGGATTGGCTGAGCGCAATATCGTCGTCGCTCATCGTCCCTTCTCCTTGGCGAGAATGGCTTCGCGCAGCCGGTGTGGCAGCAGGGGCACGCGGGTGGCCCGGACGCCGGTCGCGTGATGCACCGCGCCCAGGATCGCCGGCGCCGTCGGCACCAGTCCGGGCTCGCCGACGCCCTTGGCGCCGGATGGACCCAGCGGCTCGCAGTCTTCGATCAAGAGGCACTCGATCTCCGGCACGTCGCCGACCGTCGGGATCAGGTAGTCGTGCAGGTTCTCGGTGCGGCCAGGCAGATATTCCTCCATCAGCGCGAGGCCGAGACCCTGCGCGATGCCGCCCTCGATCTGGCCTTCGACCAGGGTGGGATTGATCGCCTTGCCGACGTCGTGGGCGGCCACCATGCGCAGAACTTTGACCGTGCCCAGCTCGGTATCGACCTCGACCGTGGCGATCTGTGCCGCGAAGGCATAGGTCGCGTAAGGCACGCCCTGGCCATCGGCATCGAGCGGCGTGGTCGGCGGATCGAACGTGCCCTCACCCAAAAGGCCGCCGACCGTGGCGAGATCGAGAGTGCGCACCACGCCGCCGTCGCGCACCTTCAGCTTGGCGCCGTCGAGTGCGAGCGTGGCGTCGGGCCCGGCATTGGCCAGGCGCAGGATCTGCTGGCGCAGGTCTCGGCCCGCCAGCTCCGCCGCCTTGCCCGACACGAAGGTCTGGCGCGAGGCCGAGGTCTTACCGGCATCGGCAGTGAGGTCGGTGTCGCCCGCCACCAGGTTGAACTGCGAGGCGGGCAAGCCGAGCGCATCGGCAGCGATCTGGATCATGATGGTGTTGGAGCCCTGCCCTATATCCAGCGCGCCGCTGTAGAGGGTCAGCGTGCCGGCGGGCGAGAGGCCTACCTTCATGTGCGAGGGGTTCGACATCGAGGTGTTGCCGATGCCGTACCACATGCAGCCGACGCCGACGCCCCGCCGCAAGGGGCCACCTCTTGCGTTGAAGGCCGCCACCTCGTCCTGCGCCTTCTGCCAGTGCGGCCTGAGCGCCTCGACGCATTGCGCCAGACCGGCCGAGTGGGCGAGCACCTGGCCTGTGGCTGTGGTGTCGCCGACACGCAGCGCGTTGCGATGGCGGAACTCCAGCCGATCGATGCCGAGCGTGTCGGCCAGTTCGTCCATCATCGCCTCGTGGGCGATGGCGGCCTGCGGCACACCGAAGCCGCGGAAAGCACCAGCGGGCGGGCCGTTGGTGAAGAAGGCCTCGCCCCAGCTCTGCACGTTGGGCACGGCATAGGGACCCATGGCGTGCACCGGCACGCGATTGGCCACGGTCGGTCCCCACGAGGCATAGGCGCCGGTATCGAAAGTCGCGGTGACGTCGCAGGCCAAGAGCTTGCCCGCGGCATCGCAGCCAAACTTTGCCTTGATGTGCGCGGGGTGGCGCTTGGTCGAAGCGGCCATGCTCTCGGGCCGCGTGTAGACGAGCGCCACCGGACGGCCGAGAGTCCAGGCGGCGAGCGCGATCAGGGGCTGCACCGACAGATCGAGCTTGCCGCCGAAGCCGCCGCCGCAGGCCGTCGGCACGATGCGCACCGCTTCGGGACGCAGCCGCATCACGCTCGCGACCTCGTCGCGGTCCATATAGGGCGTCTGGGTCGAGGCATGGATCTCCAGGCGATCGCCCACGCGCATCGCCCAGCCGGCCTCGGGCTCGATATAGGCGTGCTCGACGAAGGCGGTCTCGAACGTACCCTCGGCCACGGCCGCGCAGCCGGCGAAGGCGTCGACTGCCTTGCCGCGCTTCACACCGCCATCGAGCAGCAGGTTCCTGGGCTTGTCGGCCTGCACCAGCGGGGCGTCGGGCGCGGTGGCGGCATCGATCCCGAACAGGGGTGGCTCGGGGGTCCAGGCGATCGGCACCTCGTCATCGCGGATCGCCAGCACCGTGGCGCGATCGCCGACCATCGCCACCACCGCCTCGCCGCGATAGCGCACTTGGCCATCGGCCAGCACCGGCTGGTCCTTGATCTCGGGGTAGATGCCGTAGCCGTTGAACGGCACGTCGGAAGCAGTCAGCACGGCCGTGAGCCGGGCACGCAACGGGCCGAGATCGCCCAGGGCGAAGCGCGCCCGGGCGTGCGGCGAGCGCACGACACGGATCCACAGCGCATCGGCGGGCACGGCGTCGGCGCCGAAGGTGTCGCGGCCGGTCAGCTTGGCCACGCCGTCGACCCGCGGCATGCGCGTGCCCACCGCCGCGCCTGCGGCCGGCGCCATGGGTAGGGCCGGCGCGGCCGCCGCCATCACGGCCTCGACGATCTTGCCGTAGCCGGTGCAGCGGCAGAGCACGCCGCCCAGCGCCGCCTCGACCTCGGCGCGGCTCGGCCGCAGATTGAGGGCCAGCAGGTCGTGCGCCGCCATCAGCATGCCCGGCGTGCAGATGCCGCACTGGGCCGCGCCATGGGCCAGAAAGGCCTTCTGCAGGTTGCCCAAGGAATCGATGGGAGCGCCGTTGGCGAGGCCTTCGACGGTCTCAACCGTGCGCCCGCCGACCTGGCCCATCGCGACCAGGCAGGAACATACCTGCCGCCCGTCGAGCCGCACCGTGCAGGCGCCGCAATCGCCGGCGTCGCAGCCGACCTTGGTGCCGGTCAGCCGAAGATCGTCGCGCAGCGCGGCGGCGAGTCGCGTGACCGGCGCGCCCTCCCACTCGGCCGTCTTGCCGTTCAGGGTGAAGGCGACCTTCACGGAGCGAACCCCACGAGGAGGCGACGCAACAATGTCACAACGGCATCCCGCCGATAGGCCGCACTGCCGCGCACGTCGTCGATCGGCGCGAGCGGCGCGAGCTGCGCCTCTTCGACGAGGTTGCCCAGACGCTGGTCGAGCAGTGCGCCCAAAAGTGCGGCCTCGAGACGCGGCAGGCGCTGCGCCACCGCCGAGCAGGCGCCGACGGCGATGCGCGCCGCGGTGATCCGGCCGCCGTCGATCTCCAGCGCCGCCGCCGCCATGGCGATCGAGATCACGAGGTAGCGCCGGGCGCCGAGCTTGAGGAAGGCACTGCGCGCCTCGTGCGCCGGCTTGCGGACATGGAGGGCGACCATCAGCTCGCCAGGCACGAGCGCCGTGCGGCGATTGCCGGTGATGAACGCCGCGAGCGGCAGGCGTCGCACACCAGCGGGACCGGCGAGCTCGACTTCGGCATCGAGTGCCAGCAACGGCGGCACGCCGTCGGCGGCGGGCGATGCGTTGCACAGGTTGCCGGCCAGTGTGCCGGCATTCTGGATCTGTCGACCCCCGACCTCGCGTGCCGCCTGCTTCAGCCCGTCGAACAGCGGCGGCAAGTCGGCATCGAGCAGCTCGCTCCAAGTCGTCGTGGCGCCCAGCCGCCAGCCCTCAGCGCTGGCCGAGATGCCCCGCAGCGAGGCGATTGCGGTGATGTCCAAGACGTCCTCGTCGATCGCCCGGCCGACCCGGGCCGGGTAAAAATCGGTGCCGCCGGCCAGCACCACATGGGGCCGGCGGAGCGCCGCCAAGGCCTCGGAAAGCCTGTCAGGACGGAGATATTCACCCATCGTTCGTGTACGTACTATTTCCACAAAACAGGGGCTAGTCCGATAACGCGGGCGCCCCCTAGACGATCTTGGAAAGAAGCTCGAGGAGCTGGCGCTGCTCGGCGCCGTTCAGCGGCTTCAGCGTCTCACGCGAGACGGCGGGGCCGTTGAGCAGCAGCTTGGCGACGGAGCGCTGGCCATCGGTGGTGAGGCTGAGCAGCGTGCGCCGCGCGTCGCCGGGATCGGGACGCGAGTCGACGAGACCGCGATCCTTCAGCCGACGCACCACGCCCTGCATCGTCGCCTTGTCCATGCCGACGAGTTGGCCGAGAAGATTCTGCGAGAGCTCGGTGTACTCGTTCAGCTTCGCCATGCTCGAGTACTGGGTTGGCGTGATGTTGGGATCGCCGATGTTCATCTGGAAGATCGAGCTGGCGCGTTGGTGCGCGCGACGCAGCAGATAGCCGACTTGCTCTTCGATGCGGTATTGCCGTTGCGCCGGACTTGGCGCGCTCTTCGGCTCTTGCTGTTTCTTTGCGACGTTGCGCATCGCCCCCCGCCTCTTCGGACTCTTGGCTACACCGACTGAGCGCGTCGCACAACGGTCACATTAACTATCGATCGCGCGGTGAATCGCAGACCCCCTTAACTCATGCGCGGCGAGAGGGCAGCGCGCGAACGGGTCAGCGACGTGCAACCTAGCGCTCGACCGCGAGTTCGGCTGCTGCAAGATCCTCGAGAGCGGCGCCCACCGACTTGAAGAGCGTGATGCTGTGACCATCCGAGGCCAAACGACCGGACCGTTCGCCCCGCGCCAGCTCGAACAGGTCGGCAACAATGTTGTCCGTCGTGATCGCGCCGCTCTGGATCGGCAGCACGATATCGCCCGCCTCCCTGGTCGCACCGGCGCGCGTATCGACATGAACTTGCGCGCGTCGCACCGCATCATCATCGCTTTCGCGCATCTCGGGGGTGTAGGCGCCGACCAAATCGATATGTTGGCCCTCGCGTAGCCATGCGCCTTCGACAAGCGGCGCCCTGGATAGCGTCGCGCACGACACGATGTCCGCCGCCCTCACCGCTTGTTGCCGATCGGCCACAGCCCGCACCGTGACGGTGCGCCCCACCGTTGTTGGCAGGGAAGATGAAAGTTGATGCGCAAGCCGTTGGGCTTCTTCGGGTCGGCGACCCCAGATCGCCACCTCCCGGATCGGGCGGACCTTGGCGTGAACACGAATGAGGTGCGGCGCCAGCGCACCCGTGCCGATCATCAGCAGCCGCGCTGAATCGATCCGCGACAGGTAGCGCGAGGCGAGCCCCGAGGCGCAGGCGGTGCGCCGCTTGGTGAGCATGGTGCCGTCGAGCAATGCCAGAGACGCGCCGGTCTCGCCGTCGAGCAGGAGGTACTGGCCGTAGATCGAGGGCAGCGACCGGCGGCCGTTATCGGGGAAGACCGTGACGACTTTCACGCCGAGTCGGCCGGAGGGAGCCCGCGTCCAGGCCGGCATGAGGAGCAGCGTGGCATCGGCCGAGCCCGGACCGGCCGGGCTGGCGATGGTGTGATGATGCCGGGGCGGCATCTCACAGCCGCTGCGAAACAATTGGTCGAGGCGGTCGATCAAGGCCAGGTCGTCGAGGTTGGCATCGACCTCGGCGGCCGACAGGATCTTCATGAGTTGAAGGGCTCTGGTGCCACCAACGCGCTCTGGCGTTCGATCGCCTTCTGTTCTCTGGGTGGCGGCTGACCGGCGCCTGGGCCGGGGCCGGTCTGGTTGGCCATAATGCTTTCGCGCAGACGGGTATTTTCGCGGTCGAGCCGTGCCGCCTCGCTCCCCCGATCACGGGCGCGGCGGCGATGATGGCGCGCCACCCACCAGCCCATCGCCAAACCGGCGAGCACCCCTGCCAACAAGAGCGTCACGATCAGGAGATAGAGCGGCAACACCAGAACGTGCGGCAAGGGCCACAGCGTGAGCTGCACCGGCTGCCTGTTGCTGACCGCGATCAGCGCGCCGACCAGGATGAACAGCAGGAACAGGGCACGGGACAGGAACTTCATACGTCAGAGCATAATCCGTTCGGCTGGGGCCGAGCGAGTGGTGCGCTACTTCTTGTCGCCTGCCGGTTCGGAAGACGCGCCGCCGCCCTGACTACCTAGGGCGCGCTGGGCTTCCTTGTTCAGCCGGTCGCGCAGGTCCTTGCCGGTCTTGAAGTAGGGCACGCGCTTGGAAGCGACGGCGACCTGCTCGCCGGTGCGCGGATTGCGCCCGGTGCGTGGCTCGCGCTTCTTGACCGAGAAGGCACCGAAGCCGCGCAGCTCGACACGATCGCCGCTCGCGAGGGCCTTGGAGATCTGGTCAAAAACCGTAGCGACGATCCGCTCGACATCCCTTTGATAGAGATGAGGATTCCGGGCCGCCAGGCGGGCGATCAGCTCCGACTTGGTCATTCGCGTCATAATAGAGCAAAACGCCGCACCCTTCAACTAAGCCATTGAATCGAAACGGAAAGGCGGCGAAGCCGCCCCTGAGGCTGTCCGAGGGGCCTTTTCGACCAAAGAAAAAAGGCCGGTCCTTGCAGACCGGCCTTCATTTTAGTCGCGAAAGTCACTCTAGGGCGACCAGGCGACCTTATTTCATTTCTCGTCGCCCTCGTCGGCGCGCTTCTTGAGCGCGGCCCCCAGGATGTCGCCCAGGCTGGCGCCCGAGTCGGACGAGCCGAAGTCGGCCATTGCCTTCTTCTCCTCGTCGAGCTCACGCGCCTTGACCGACAGCACGACCCGACGCGAGGTCTTGTCGATGTTGGTGATCTTGGCGTCGAGCTTGTCGCCCACGGCGTAGCGGTCGGGGCGCTGCTCGGAGCGGTCGCGGGAAAGCTCGGACTTGCGAATGAAGCCCGGGATGCCGTCCTGCACCGTGACATCGATGCCGTTGTCCTGGATGCCCGCCACGATGACGGTGACCACGTCGCCCTTCTTGGCGACGGTGCCGACCTTCTCGAACGGGTCGTTGGCCAGCTGCTTGATGCCGAGCGAGATGCGCTCCTTGTCGACGTCGACGTCCAGGACCTTGACCTTGACGTTGTCGCCCTTCTTGTAATCGCGGATCGCCTCGTCGCCGGCCTTGTCCCAGCTCAAGTCGCTGAGATGGACCATGCCGTCGATGTCGCCGGGCAGGCCGACGAACAGGCCGAACTCGGTGATGTTGCGGACCTCGCCCTCGAGCTCGGTGCCGGCCGGATACTGCTCGTGGAAGCTCTCCCACGGATTGGCCATGCACTGCTTCAGGCCCAGCGAAATGCGGCGCTTGGACATGTCGACGTCCAGCACCATCACCTCGACCTCCTGGCTGGTCGACACGATCTTGCCGGGGTGCACGTTCTTCTTGGTCCAGCTCATCTCGGAGACATGGACCAGGCCCTCGACGCCCGGCTCCAGCTCCACGAAGGCGCCGTAGTCGGTGATATTGGTGACGCGGCCCTTGAGCTTGAGGCCGACCGGGTACTTGGCCCCGGCGCCGTCCCACGGATCGCTCATCAGCTGCTTCATGCCAAGCGAGATGCGCTGCGTCTCGGGGTTGAAGCGGATGACCTGCACCTTGACGCTCTGGCCGATGGTGAGGGCCTCCGACGGATGGTTGATGCGCTTCCAGGCGATATCGGTGACGTGCAACAGCCCGTCGACGCCGCCCAGATCCACGAACGCACCGTAATCGGTGATGTTCTTCACGACGCCATCGAGTACCTGGCCTTCGGACAGCGCGCCCATCAGGCGGGTACGATCCTCGGCGCGGGTCTCTTCCATCACGGCGCGGCGCGACACGACGATGTTGCCGCGGCGGCGGTCCATCTTGAGGATGGCGAACTGCTGGGCCTGCCCCATCAGCGGGCCGACGTCGCGCACGGGGCGCACGTCGACCTGGCTGCCCGGCAGGAAGGCCACGGCGCCCGACAGGTCGACTGTGAAGCCACCCTTCACGCGGCCGAAGATGGTGCCCATCACGCGCTCGTTGTCGGTGAACGCCTTCTCGAGAACGGTCCAGGCTTCCTCGCGGCGCGCCTTGTCGCGCGAGAGGACGGCCTCGCCTTCCTTGTTTTCCATGCGATCGACGAAGATGTCGACCACGTCGCCTTCCTTGATCTCGGGCGCGCCGGTTCCGCCATTGGCGAACTCGCGCAATGCCACGCGGCCTTCGGACTTCAGCCCGACATCGATGGTGACGAAATCATTGGCAATGCGAATGACCGTGCCTTTGACGACCGATCCTTCGAAGCTCGTCGAGCCGCCGAGCAATTCGTCGAGAAGTGCTGCGAACGCCGCACTGCCGGCGTCGTTCGGGTCCTTACGCAGGGCGCTGCCCTTAGCCATTCAATACCTCTTCCTTCCGTGATCCCGGGCGAAACGCTGCCGCCCGTCGGCCAACCGGTTGATCCGGCGGATCCAGTGCCTTGAAACTCCGACGTCCGGATTTGGTTCCGTCCGCAATCGCCGCTCTTCGTCTTCGATCACCAGGCGGCGACTTAAGGCCCTGCCGATCGAAAGCCCTTGCGCTCAATGAAAGCCAAAGCCGCGGCAAAGGCCGCGTCGGCATTCATGTCGCTGGTATCGAGGTGGTAAGCATCGGGTGCGGCTTTTAAGGGTGCAGCCGCCCGTTCGCTGTCGCGACGGTCCCGCTCCGCCATCTCGGCAAGAACGCGCGGTTTTATAGTGTCCGTCCCCCGCGCCTGCAACTCCTGATACCGCCGCTCCGCCCGGGCCTCGGGCGTAGCTGTCACAAAGAGCTTCACCGGCGCATCGGGGCAAATGACGGTACCGATATCGCGCCCATCGAGCACCGCCCCACGCCCTTGGGATGCGAATTCTTTCTGTAATTTCAACAGGTTGGCCCGGACTTCCGGTATCGCGGCGACCTTGGACCCCTGCTGGCCCGCCTCGTCGCCGCGCAGCACCGGGTCGACCAGGTCGGCCGCCGTCAGGCGGACTGCGACCGCCGCTGGGAGCTGGCCGGTCGTGAGGGCCAGCCACCCGACCGCCCGGTAGAGCAGGCCGGTATCGAGATGGGGCAGGCCGAAATGCTCGGCCAGGCGCTTGCCCAGGGTGCCCTTGCCCGAGGCCGAGGGCCCGTCGATGGCGATGACCAGGCGTTCGGTCATGGACTCAAGCGCACCGCGGGCCTCCAGGCCCGCTCATGAATCCGAGCGGACCTGAAGGTCTGCGGTCCGGAAGACGAGACATCAGCGCTCCGTCTCTATCTTCGCGCCCAACCCGTTCATCAGGGCGGCGAAGCCGGGGAACGAGGTGTCGATCGGCGAGCCGTCATCGATCGCCACGGCTTCGCGTGCGCTAAGCCCCAGCACTAGGAAGGCCATGGCGATGCGATGGTCGAGATGGGTCTTCACCAGCCCACCCCCCGGCGGCGGCTTGCCGTCGCCGTGCACGGTGAGGCTGTCCGCGCCCATCTCGTGCTTGACGCCGTTCGCGGCAAGACCGGCGGCGACGCTCGACAGGCGATCGCTTTCCTTGGCGCGCAGCTCGGCCAGGCCCAGCATGCGGGTCGTGCCCTGGGCCGAGGCCGCGGCGACGGCGAGGACGGGATATTCGTCGATCATGGTGGGCGCACGTTCGGGCGGCACGTCGACGCCTTTCAGGCCGCCGCCCTTCACGTGCAGATCGGCCACCGGCTCGCCGCCCACTTCGCGCTGGTTCTTGTAGGCAAGGTCGGCGCCCATTTCCTTGAGGGTCGTGTAGAGCCCGGCCCGCAAGGGATTGATGCCGACATTCTCGACCACGACGTCGCTGCCTGGCCGGATCGCCGCCGCCACCACGGCGAAGGCCGCCGACGAGGGATCGCCCGGGACGTCGATGTCGCGCGCTTTCAGCTCCGGCCAGCCCACCACGGTGATGCGCTTGCCGCCGCCGTCATTGGCGACGACCCGCACCTCGGCGCCGAAATGGCGCAGCATGCGCTCGGTGTGATCGCGCGTGGGCTCGGGCTCGATCACCGTGGTCTCGCCCGCGGTGTTGAGGCCGGCCAGCAGCACGCAGCTCTTCACCTGGGCCGAGGCCATGGGCAGCCGGTATTCGATCGGCACCATCTCGTCGGTGCCGACGATGGCAAGCGGCATGCGTCCGCCCTCGCGCGCCTCGAAGCGGGCGCCCATGCGCGACAGCGGATCCATGACGCGCTTCATCGGCCTCGAGCGCAGTGAGGCATCGCCGGTCATGAAGGACGTGAACGGATGGCTGGCCAGGATACCAGTCAGCAGGCGGGCGGCGGTGCCGGAATTGCCGAGATCGAGCACTTCGCCGGGCTCCTGGCCGCCACCGACGCCGAAGCCCCTGACCCGCCACACCCCCCCATTCTGATTGGTGTTCTCATGGCTGATCTGCGCCCCCATCGCCCGCAGGGCGGCGGCAGTGCACAGAACGTCCTCGCCGGTCAAAAGGCCGGTGATGGCGGTCTCGCCCAGCGCCATGGCGCCGAACATCAGGGCGCGGTGCGACACCGACTTGTCGCCGGGCGCGCGGGCACGGCCCTGCAGCCGGGCGACCGGATGGGCGATCAACTTGGCCGGGGAAGCGGCGTGAGACAGGGCAAGCTCCAGAAACAGCGGCAAAAATGGGGCGCGGCGCCCGTCCTAGCACGCCCGAATTTGCTTTTGACAGGGTGAAAGGCGCGTGACATACGCCCCCCTTCGCGGCCGTAAGGCCCTTCCTGCGGAATTTCCGGGAGATCCAGAGTGGTCAAGGCGTCCTGGGGCACGAAGCGTACCTGCCAGAATTGTGCAGCGCGTTTCTACGACCTGAACAAGAGTCCGATCAAATGCCCCAAGTGCGGTCGCGATCATGACCGCGAGGACTTCGTCAAAGTCCGGCGCGGGCGCGCCTCGGCGGCGGCGACGGCCGCCGCAACGGCGGCTGCAGCAGCGGCCGCGGCCAAGCTCCTGGCGGCGGCCAAGGCCAAGAAGGCGGAGGACGTCGACGACGTGACGGCCGACGACACCGAGGCCGATGACGCAGCGTTGGAGAACACCGACGATCTGGCCGACGAGGCCGAGGACATCGAGGTCGAAGTCGAAGACAAGGGCGAAGGCGACCGCTAGCCGACTGGCCGACAACGGCGTCGAGACGCCGGCTTTGTCATCCTGAGCGCAGCGAAGGATCTGTCGGACCGATCAACGGTTCCGTTGCCAGCGTGAGGTCCTTCGCTACGCTCAGGACGACAGGGGAACAGTTGCCAGTCCGCGGGGCAGGTTTTATACCTCGCGGCCGCCAGCAAAGTTTCGGGGCCATAGCTCAGCTGGGAGAGCGCTACAATGGCATTGTAGAGGTCGACGGTTCGATCCCGTCTGGCTCCACCAACTCAAAGACCAAGGGGTCAGCTCGCAAGGGCTGGCCCTTTTGTTTTGCCGTCCGAGCGACGAAGGTGACAACATTAGCCACTCTGTCACCATCAAGAGCCATCTTCCGAATTTGCCAGCGCGGAGGAATGCCATGACCAAGATGATTGCGATGGCCGTGCTCCAGGGTGGAGCAAAACTGCAGCGCATCGAGAGGGATGTACCGACCCCCGGTCCGAAGGAACTGCTGATCGGCGTCCATGCCTGCGGCGTCTGCCACAGCGATTCGTTCACGGTCGAAGGACAGTTCCCCGGCATCGTCTTTCCCCGCGTGCCGGGCCATGAAGTCATCGGAAGGATCGAGGCGGTCGGCTCGCACGTCGAGGGCTGGAAGGTCGGGGATCGCGCGGGCGTCGGCTGGTTCGGCGGCTCATGCGGCTATTGCGCCCGCTGTCGCCGTGGTGACGCCTTCGCCTGCGAGAACATCCAGGCGGTCACCGGCATTACGCGAGACGGCGGCTACGCCACGCACATGCTCGCCGACGTATCGGCGGTCGCCCACATTCCCGACGATCTCGACGAGGTCGAGTCCGCACCGCTGTTGTGCGCCGGCGTTACGACGTTCAATGCCCTGCGCCACGGCGGCGCCGGGACTGGCGATCTGGTGGCGATCCTCGGCGTCGGCGGCCTGGGACATCTTGCCGTCCAGTTCGCGGCTCGGCAGGCCTATCGCACCGTCGCGGTGGATCGCGGCCACGAAAAGGAAGCCATGATCCGGTCGCTCGGTGCGCATGAGTACATCGACTCCACCGCGGGTGATCCGGCAGCCGCATTGCAGAAGATGGGCGGCGCCAAGGTGATTCTGGCGACTGTCACCAGCGCCGATGCCATGAAGTCGGTCATGGGCGGCTTGCGCCCAAACGGCACGTTGATGGTGATCGGCGCGGTCTCGGCCTTTCCCATCAATCCGCTCGAGATGATCGGCAAGAGCTCTGCGATAAGGGGCTGGTATTCCGGCGTGGCGACCGATTCGGAGGATACGCTGCGGTTCTGCCAGCTCCACCACATCAGTCCGATGAACGAAATCTATCCGTTCGAGAAGGCTCAGGAAGCCTACGACCGAATGATGAGCGGCAAGGCCCGTTTCCGCGTCGTGCTGAAGATGGCGTGAACGAGCGTCTTTACCGGGTGAGATCGGCCAGCCGCCGATAGTCGGCCGGGTGCACGCCATCGCGCCGCACCGAGGGGATGGTCACCACCTTGTCGCCGAAGTGCGCGGCCAGCCTGCGCACGGGCGCCTGCTGATAACGGCGCGCCGGCAGGATCCAGATAACGCGGCCGTTGATGTGCTGGCGCAGATACCCGAGCGCCTCCGAGGAGTCGGCCTTATCGTTGCTGCCCAGGCTCACGATCACACGCGTGGCTCCCGGCGGACCGCGATAGGAATAGGCGAAGTCGTCCGACGTGATGCCGACCTCGGCAACGGTCATGCACTCAGGCCGGGCCTCGCCAACGCCGACGGCGATCGAATCGCCCAGGATCAGACAGTCGAGCATCGCCTCGACGTATAGCGCGATCGGGGCGTTGGCTGAGCCCCTTTTTATTCACGCGCTAGGGATACGTTTCGGGCCCCGGATGATAGGTGCCGCCGTAGTTGCGGTAATAATCCCACTTCGAGGAGTAGCCGTAGCGCGAGGCCGGCGTCTCGTTGGAATATTGCGGCGCATAGGCGTAGTTCGGGCTGTAGCCCGGCGCCGGCGCATAGGCGTAGCTGGGGCCGGTTTCGTAGGTACGACTGTAATACGAGCCGCACCCAGACACGGCCCCGGCCAAGGCCACCGCCAGGATGCAAGGTACCGATCTCATGACGATCTCCTTCGGATTCACATGATGTAACCCGCTTGCGGCGGCAGGGTTCCTGTCGGGAGGGCCTTTCGTTCAGGCGCGAGTTACGCAACCTTCCTGCCATTGGCTGTCATGACGCACCGGTAACGATCCCCGCCAGGGGATCGATGACTCCACAACATTCAATGAAGCGATACCGACTGCACTGCGTCGGGGCCTCGGGCAATTCGTTCAAGGTCGCGCTGTTCCTGAATTGCACCGGGCTCGACTGGGAGCCGGTCGGCGTCGACTTCGCCGGCGGCCAGACCCGCGACCCGACCTGGCGCGCCGCGACCAACGCGATGGGTGAAGTCCCGGTCCTCGAGGTCGACGGCCAGCGCATGAGCCAGTCGGGCGCGATCCTGGCCTGGCTGGCCGAGACCCATGGCGCGTTCGGTCCCGCCGGCGCGGCGGAGAGGTTCGAGACGATGCGCTGGCTGCTGTTCGACAACCACAAATTCACCGGCAGCTTCGCGCCGCACCGGATCCTCTTCTCGATGACGCCGGAGCCGGCGCCTCCCGCGGTGCTGGCCTACATGCGCGCGGGTCGAAAGCGCCTTCTCGATCGTCGACCGGCATCTCGCCCGCCGCCGCTTCATGCTGGGCGAGCGGCCGACGATCGTGGATTTCTCCCTGGCCGGATACCTCTTCTACCCGAGCGAGGAGACCGGCTTCGATGTTGCCGCGGCCTATCCCGCGATCGATGCTTGGCGCGCACGCCTGGCGGCGTTGCCGGGCTGGAAGCCGCCCTATGAAATGATGCCGGTGGGGAATTCGCTGCCGGTGCGCCGCTGAGCTCCCTGACATTTCGCTTACGCGGGTTGCAGCGCTACAACAAAGCGATCTGGCCGCCATTGATAATTCGAAGCGCTGCTACGACTTGTCAGCCGAGTGGTCGATCGAGAGGAGCCGGCCATGAAAATCGCATTCCTGCTGGCCTGCACCATCTGCGGCTATACGTTCGTCCAACCGCCGGAGGAGAGAGCGCGCGATCTCGCCTACTGCCAGGCGCTGGCGGCGAGGTATCGAACCAACGTCGAGAGCCTGGACGCCCGGCGCCCCGCCCCTAACGCCGAAGTCGAGCTCGCCACCGACCGCTGCAATGCCGGCGATATCCGCACACTCGAACGTTCGCTCAAGAGAGCCAAGATTGAGTTGCCGGCGCGCAATTAGCCCGCGACGCATCCACACCATCTTCGCTTGTACCGCCAAGGGATAGGCGGAGCCGCGCTTCCCCCTATGGCCGTTGCAGCAGCTCCATGGCGTGGGACCGCACCAGGTCGCGGTTGATCTGCTCGCCAGCCTCGCTGAAAGCCTGGGTGAAGGCCGCGCGGCGGCGGACGAAGGCTTGGGCGTAATCGCCCCAGCTCTCCTGGCGCTGCACCAGCCTGGCGTACTCGGCGTCGGCATCGGCGTAGTTGCGCGTGGCGACCTCGGCGAAGGCGGGGTTGATCGTGCCGAGCCGCTCGATCACCAGCTTGCGGCAGGGCGCGATGTAGCCCGTGTGCAGCTCGACCAGCAGTGCCGCCTGCGCCTCGGTCGGCCGGGAGCGATCTGCCAGCAGCGCCGCCGACGGCAAGGCGCCGCCGACTGGCGGCAGCTTGGCGCGCAATTGGCGGTAGGGCTCCGAGGCTTCGGCGCGGGCCGAGCACTGGGCCATTTCGCCGAGCGCCACGGTGGTCTCGCGGTCCATGCGCGCCACTTCGCGCTCGGCCGCGGTGGTGCAGGCGGCGAGGCCGAATAGCAGCGCCATCCCCGCTATGCCGTGGAGAAAACACGATGATGATGGCAAACTCATCGCATGAACGACCCTGAAGAGAGCGCCGGCGGCATCGACGGCAGCGAAGCGGGCGTGCTCCGGCCCGACGAACTGAACGCAGTCCCGGTGGCGCGCTGGCAGTTCCATGCCGAAATCTCCGCCGACGGCGTCAATGGCTGGCGGACCGCGAGCGAGACCGTCGAGATGATCGACGGCAAGCTCGCGCTCGATATCGGCCACGACCACATGGCCGCGCTGTCCGACGGCAATGCCTATCTCCGCATCGTGACGGTGTGCACGAAGTAGCGCTGCGTTAGACGACTTCGGCCGGAGCGAGCGCGCAGGGATGCGCCGGATCGCCCGCCTCGACCTGCAAGGTGGCGTGGCCGATGCCGAACCGGTGCGCGAGCTCGTGGCAGGCCTGCATCAGCAGTTGATCGTCGAGCCCCGCACCTGGACGGACCAGGTGCGCGGTCATGGCCACTTCAGTCGTGCTCATGGCCCAGATGTGCAGGTCGTGCACCTCGGTGACGCTGGGCAGCCCGAGCAGGTAGGTCTGGATGGCCGCGCGATCGATGTTGGCCGGTACGGCATCGAGGGCGAGGTTGATCGAGTCCCGGAGCAGCGACCAGGTGCCGACGACGATCACCAGGGCGATGGTGACGCTGACCGCGGGATCGACCCACATCCAGCCGGTGGCGAGCACGACCAGGCCGCTCACTACGACGCCGAGCGACACCAGGGCATCGGTCATCATGTGGAGGAAGGCGCCGCGGATGTTGAGGTCGCTCTTGCGGCCGGCCATGAAGCCCAGCGCCGTCGCGCCGTTGATCAGGATGCCGACCAGCGCCACCAGGATCACCGTGGTCTCGGCCACCGGCTGCGGCGCGTCGAGCCGGCGGACCGCCTCGAGGATGATGGCGCCGCTCGCCACCAGCAGCAGCATGGCGTTGGCCAGCGACGCCAGGATCGAGGTCCGCTTCATGCCGTAGGTGTAGCGCGCACTGGGCTGGCGCTTGACCAGCGAGGCGGCGGCCCAGGCCAGCACGAGGCCTAGGACATCGCTGAGATTGTGGCCGGCGTCGGCCAACAGGGCGAGCGAATTGGCGAAGAAGCCGTAGGCCGCCTCAGCGACGACGAAGCCGCTGTTCAGCACGATTCCGATCAGGAAGGCACGGCCGAAGGAAGCGGGGCCGTGAGAGTGGCCGTGAGCGTGCGCGTGATCGCTATGGCTGTGCGGGTGGTCGTGACTGTCGTGCATGGCGAACCCTGTTTTGCCAGCTTTCAGCGAGCTTACACACCGATATTTGACCAGCCGGGTTCGCTCCCACCCGCGTGACCTGTGGCAGGCTTCCAAGGGGAGAAGCCGCCATGCGCTGGCTCACACTGCTCATCCTGTTCATCGTCTCGGTTGCCGTTGCTGTGGCGGGCCCGGCGCTCGCCGTGCCGCAGCCCGATGCCGAGGCGGCCTACGCGCGCGGCGACTATGCGACGGCCTTCAAGCTCTGGCTGCCGCTCGCCGAGCAGGGCTCGGCCCGGGCGCAGCTCAACATCGCGCGCATGTACGAGCGCGGCGAGTGGGTGGCCCAGGACCAGGCGACGGCGGATGAGTGGTATCGCCGGGCCGCCGAGCAAGGCGCTCGCGATGCCGCAATGCCAACGCCCAACATCGATCGCACGGCAACAGCGGTCCAGGCGGTGCCCACCCAAGCGGTGCAAGGGCCGCCGACGCAACAGGTCAGCCCGCCGATGCAGACGCCCTACACGCCGCTGGCCACGCCGCCACCCGCGGCAGCCAGCGTGCCGGCGTCGTATCCCGTGGCCGCTCGCTATCGTCCGGCACCCCTTCATCACCATCATCACGGGTATCGGCATTGACGCCGGGTGGTTTTAGCCGCGCGGTGGCAGATTAACCCTGGCGTCCTTGAGGGCTCGCTCCAGCACCGGGATGCCGGCAGCCGGATTGGCGGCGCACTGGCCCTGCGCCTCGCTGACGGTGGCGCTGGCTGGCTGGCTGCCCCGGCCAGTACCCGGATTGTTGACGTACTTCAGGTAGGTGGCGCTGAGCGCATTGCAGTAGTTGGTGTCGGCTGATTGGGCCCAAGCGATGGCCGGCATCGCGGCAATCAGCAGGAACATGAACGCGTTCTTTTTCATGTCCCGAGAATAGCACGGTTTCGTACACTCACCCGGTCCGCGCCCGCGGAACCCCGTCCTCATGTCATCCAGGGCACTCGGGCAACCCGGCCGACATCGCCGGCACGAGGATTTCGCCCTTCGTGAGGCCGGAGCGTACGGTCTCGACGGTCAGCAGGATGACATCGCTGCCCTTGCGCCAACCCTCGAGCGCCATGTCGACGGAGACGATGGCGACACGCGCCAATCGATGCCGGCCTTCGCAGAGCCAGAGCTCCCATGCTTCGTCGATCGACAGAACACAGATCTTGAGTGGGCGACCACCCTTCGCGACATCGAATTGACGACCCATGCGCACCCTCTGGAGGGAGAACGCCTAACGCTGGTGGCCGTTGCCGTCGCAGCCACAGCTTTGCGCCGACTACTCCTAGCCAAATCACGCCGGCGTCATCCACTTGTAAGGGGTTCACTCTTGCAACTGTGACAAGCGCGTGGCCGCTTCGGATTCGCTCGACTCTCGATTGACACGGCGCTACCGATGCAACCCGACAACGATGGGGGCATGGAGCACACATGGCGCGCCGACGTTTCCTGGTCGAGCGGGTTGGGAGCCGCTGGAAAGTCCGGGTCGAAGACGAGGAGCACGGCCCATATGCCACCCAAGCCGAGGCGATCGTGGCCGCCATCGATGCCGCCCAACAGGCCGGCCCCGCGCTAGCGGACGGCACGCAGGTGCTGGTGCAGCGGCTCGATCCGACCTACCGGATTCTCTGGACCTTCGGCGAGGATCCCTTCCCGCCGACCGAAAAAGACATTGCCTTTCGACTGGCGCCGTCACCCCGCGGCGCAGGCGGCGGCAGCCATGGTGCGCGGCACCTGCCCTCTCCGCTGCACCGTGGCGCCGCTGGTTAGTCGGGCCAAGGTGCGGAACCGCCGGTGCGCGCGAGAAAGCTCGGTCGCTTTCCGAGTAGCGGCGATCCTGAACAGGACGGCGCGGGAGAGCCGACAGGCCCGGTCCGCAGCCTGCTGAACGACTTTCCCCTGGATCGTGGTGTGTCGGACGAAGGTGTCTTCCTCGACCGGCAGCCGATCTGGCTCAAGCTGGCCGGCGGCGCGGCCCTCCTCTATGGCGCCTATCTCGGCGGCTGGCCGAGCGCCGAGCCGGCGCAGCGGGCCATCCAGCCATCCCGACCCGGCCGCGAGATCGCGGCGACGGCGCCAACACCGTCGACGCCGGTCGCGACCGTGGTCGCACCAGCGATAGACCGGCCCGAGCCGCTGACCCTTCCACCTCCGACGCCCGCGCCGACTGAGCAACGACGAACTGCGTGAGGTCCAGACTAGGCTCCAGGCGCTCGGCCACGATCCGAGGCCGGTCGACGGCCTGCATGGACCGCAGACTGTGTCTGCGGTGAAACGCTACAAGATCGCCAACGGAGCCGACCGGCAACATCGACCTGCGCCTGCTCGAGCGGCTGCGCCGGGAACCCTGACGCGCCACGGCGACATATTTGTGACCGGCGGGCTTTGCCGTGACTTCCCCAACGCCGAGGTCATTGTGCGGGCATGCATACGTCCGGGTTTGTGGCGCTCGCGTTGCTCGTGCTGATCATCGCCGTCGCCATCCTTGCTTACACCTCGAGCGGTGCGCGCCACGACATCGCCGGCGGGCCGCCGCCGCCGGTCACGTTGCGGCGCTGACGCACCACCGCCAACGAAAAGCGGGCGGCCAGTTGCCCAGCCGCCCGCTTCTCCTCTCCCGAGCGCTCCCCCGAACGCCGCGGACCCTGACTTCCTAGTGCATCGCGTTGGCGACGTTGCTCAGCACGTTGCTGACCTTGCCGCCGACGGAACCCATCGCGGCGATGGCCGCGACCGAAATCAGCGAAGCAATCAGCACGTACTCGATGGCCGTCGCGCCATCGTCGTTCTTCATCAATTTGCGAAAAATGGACAGCATCTGAATCTCCTGACTCAATTGGTTCTTGGCGTTAATTCGTCGCTACAGCATCGGGATCCGCAATCCCCTCGTATCAAAACGATAGCGCCGAGGCGCACGCATGGCGCGTCCCAAGTTGTATTTCCTGTAGCGCGATGTAACCAATGTAGCGCGTCGCCCCACTTCACTGCGGCAGGAACGAGAAGCGTGCGTCGATCAGGCAGCCCTGCGATTCACGGCAGATCAGCAGATCGTCGGGGCGTTGGTCGGGGCGCCGCCGCTTGCAGGCCAGCCAATCGTCGCTGCCACGCGCCATCTCCTTCTGCGACAGCGCCTTCTCTTTCGGGCCCTGCTCCTTGGAGGTGAAGATCTGGCTGGCGAGGTAGGCCCATAGCCGGCGGTCCATCCGCTGGGCGCGCACCAGCTCATCTAGGCCATCACGGCATTCCTTGCGGTCGGAGCCAGCGCACTTGTTCTTCAGGAATTCGTCGAGCTCGCGCATGCGCGCTTCGGAGACGCCAGCGCAGTAGCTCGCCAACCGCTCCTGTTCGGTAAGAAAGCCCACACCCTGTGCCCAAGCCTGCCACGCCACGATCGCCAAACCCGCCACCGCAAGCACTCGCATAACCGCGAGCAGGCGCTTTCGCCCTCTCATGCCCCAACCCTTCTCCAGATCCCTCGGGCATTCTAGGCGTAGATGCGGCTATCCGCGACCCGGCCAACCAAGCCGTCGCTGCAAGATCGCCGCCGCCGGCACGGTGGATGGCTCACGGCCTTCCGACCGCTGGTGCAGCACCGCAGCGGCGGCGGCGAGGAACATCACGGCCCAGCATTTCGGACCGACATAGGCGCCCGAGGCCTGCCCCAAGATCGCCCATACCACCCAACAGAAGGCGGGGCTCGGCGTGCCGATGAGCAGGAGCCAGACTGTCGCCGCGGCCATCAGGATGAACCCCCAGAACAGGCCAAGGTAGATCCAGTGCAGCCAGAAGTAGTTGATCAAGAGCTCCGTCGCGGGCGTCACGACCTCCCAGCGCGCCGAATAGTCAGGTGAGCGCACGTAGATGTTGACGACTTCGCGCTCGATGAACGGCTCGCCGGTCAGCCCCGCCCCGGCGAGCGGATAGATGCGCGCCACATCGCGCGCCGCCAGGAATGGCCCTTGCACGCGATAGAAGAAGCTCGGGTCGTTGCCGGACGTTGCCTCCTTCAGACGCGCCGCGAACAGCGTCTGGCCGAGCACGACGAACGCGCCGAGGAAAAGCACAGCGACGCAAAACACCCTGATCGCGCGAACATAGTCCAGCCTGCCGTTCTTGCGGCTCGCCAGGAACAGCATGTAGGGCAGGATGAGCAGCAGCATCAGCAGCAAGGTGGGACCAGGCATCGCGAAAGTCCCAAGACCGAACAGGGCGACGTAGATCGGGACCTTCCACCGCCAAGTGCTCACCACCATCCAGATGAAGGCGAAGAGCGCGTAGCAAAAAGTCACGCTGGAGGGTTCGGAGGCGAAGAACTTCGGCCGTATCCGATGGTAGAAGAGGACGTCGCGCAGGTCGTTTTCGTAGATGCCCTTGCTGTAGAGGATGTTGCGAACCGCATCGCTCACCGGACGCAGCCCGGCATAATTCTCGGCCAGGCAACCCACCAGGATGACCAAGGAAAAGGTCAGGAACAGGTTGGCGATCTGCCGCCGGCTCGCCTGGGTCACGGCGAGAAACAGCCCGTAGCCGACCGTCAGCGAATAGGTGAGCTGGATCAGCCCGTTGGTGCGGCGGGGCAAATACGACAGGTCGGTCGCGCACAAAACCGAGATCACGTAGAGCAGCAGCACGCCGATGAAGCCGGCGAAGCTGGCGGTCGACACCCGGTCCCGCCAGCGCCACAGCAGCAGCAATCCGGCCACACCCGCCGGCATCGAGGGGAACGGCACCTTGGCCGATAGCTGGATCGTGTAGTTGGTGTAGAGGCCGGCCATGAACAAGCAGATCAGCGCGATATCGATCCCGCTGAACGATGTGCTGCGACGCAGCGGCGGCGCCTGCAGCCGCAAGGCGGAGGTCGATCTCGAACTGCCGGATCCCGGCATGGCATGAAGCGACGCGGCCATTGGCGAGAGTCTGGCGGGCTTTGGCAGCAATGGCCTGTGGTCGATTCATGACTTCGCCTGCCGCGGTGGCATAAGAAAACGGCCGGGCATTCAGCCCGGCCGCTCCTCAGACGTGCACGCAGCAGGCGGGGGTGAGCCTACTGCATCACGATTTCGACACGGCGGTTCTGCGGCTCGCGCACGCCGTCCGCCGTCGGCACCAGGAGGCCCTGCTCGCCGCGGCCGACGACCGCGATTGCCGTGGCCGGCACGCCGTTACGTACCAGAGCGTCCTTGACCGCGTTGGCGCGACGCAATGACAGCGCCATGTTGTAGTCGCTCGGACCCGAAGTATCGGTGTGGCCGGTCGCCGTGATCCGCGCGCTGCCCTTCTGCTTGAAGGCCTGTGCAGCCTGCTGAATGGTCGCCTGCGCCTGCTGGCTCAGATCCGAGCGATCCCAGTCGAAGAACACCATGTACGAGGTCGCTTGAGGCGTCGCGGGCGGCGGCGGCGGCGGCGCGGCTTCGGGGGCGCCGAACTTGTAGGTGAGGCCCAACATCACGCCGATATTGTTGTTGGTGTAGGTTGTGCCGCCGTTGGTGGTGCCGTAGTAGCGGCCGTCCAGGCTGACGCGGAAGCTCTGGTCGATGTTCCAGGCGAGACCCAGGATGCCCTGATAGGCGAACTGGGTGGAGCACATCGTGCAACCCGCCGACAGCGAGGGATCGATGAAGGCGATGCCGGCACCGGCGCCGACATAAGGCGTGATGACGGCGCCCGGTGCGAAATCGTACAGAACGTTGGCCATCACCGAGACCTGGTTGATCTGGCCATTGACGTTGGCGAAGCCGGCGCCGAACGGCACGACGCCGCTGCCCTGGTTGTTGCGGTAGATGCCTTCCAACTCGACGCGCGGGCCGACGAAGTCGTAACCGACCTTGCCGCCGACCGCGTAGCCGGTGTTGAAGTTGTAGGTGTTGTTGTTCAGCAGCCAGTTCAGGCCACCTTCGCCGCCGACATAGAACCCGGGATTGGCCTGGCCCGGCGTGAACAGCTGGGCATTGGCCGCGGCCATCGGCAGGACGACAAGCGCTGCCGCACTCAACAAGACTTTTTTCATGCTCGCATTCCCTCGCAAAGGTGACGGAACCTCAACGGCGGTTCTGCGTGTTGCGTTGCGCGGCGAGCGGCCCGGCAGTGTTTTGGCGTGCTTGCTGTGGCCTCGGCGCAACAGTCCGCTCGCCCATGCCGGACCCGCTTGGCTGAGCAGGGGAGTGTGAAATTTCGGCTACCGGCCATAAATATTGTGGCCGGACCGCCATATTCGCGCTACCCTTTGGTTCGGTAGCTGAAGGAGGTGCTCATCCGTTCGAGGACCGTCAGGCGGCCTCTGGGCCGCATCTGCAACGCTACCGTTGATCGCCCTCGCATTTGCTTGCGGGGGCTTTTTTGTTTTTCCCAGACTTCGGAGTACGCCAATGGCCAAACGCGCCGCTCGCCGTGCCAAGCTTCACGCCATCGATAGCGCCCGCGTCCACAACATCTTCGACCACACCCCGGCCAACGACCGAGACCAGAGCTACCTCCGAAAAATACGGCCCCGCAGCGACAACCAGCGCGTCCTGATGGAAGCGATCGATGCCAAACCGCTGACCATCGCCGTGGGCCCTGCCGGTACCGGCAAGACCTATCTCGCCATTTCCGCCGCCGTCGAGGCCCTTGAGGCCGGCAGCGTCTCGCGGATCGTGCTCAGCCGCCCGGCCGTCGAAGCCGGCGAGAACCTGGGTTTCCTGCCCGGCGACATGCGCGAAAAGCTCGATCCGTATCTCCGCCCTCTGTGGGATGCACTGAACGACCGCCTCGGCGCTAAGCGCCTGCGCCAGAACCTCGATGACGGCACCATCGAGATCGCCCCAGTGGCCTTCATGCGTGGCCGCACCCTCAACAACAGCTTCGTGCTGATCGACGAGGCGCAGAACTGCACCTACGGCCAGCTCAAGATGCTGCTGACCCGGCTAGGCTGGCATTCGACCATGGTCATGACCGGCGACCCCGACCAGACCGACCTGTTGCCCGAGCTGTCAGGCTTGGGGTCGATTGCCCAGCGACTCGAGGGCTTCGAGGACGTCGCCGTCGTGCGGCTTTGCGACAAGGACGTCGTCCGCCATCCGCTTGTCGGCCGCATGCTCTCGGTGCTCTGAAGCCGCCAACTTATCCACACATCGCGGTGTTCCAGACGATCGGACCAAAGCAGGAACGTTTGGGTCCACACGTTAAATATGCAAACTTCCTGCGTTCCGAATAACAAAGCGCGTACAAGGCGCTAGGCTCAGGGTGGCAGCCGGCTGCCACCCTGCCTACATTGAGTCAATATCGTGACGTCGGCGTAACGCCGAACGCCCGATTGGCTTCTTCACAGATTTCCCCACACCCCGTGACCGACGAAATCGAGCAAGACCAAAAACCGAGCGAGGACTCGCCCACCGGCGAGGACTCGCCCACTGGCGAAGGCTCGCTTGCCGACGGCATGCGGGTGATCGGCGAGTTCGTGCACACGCTGCCCCGCAAACCCGGGGTCTATCGGATGATCGCCGCCGATGGCGAGGTCCTCTATGTCGGCAAGGCGCGCTCGCTCAGGAGCCGGGTGGCGGCCTACACCCAGCCGACTCGGCTCGAGAACCGGCTCATGCGTATGGTCTCGAACACCCGGAGCATGGAGTTCGTGGTCACCGACAGTGAGGCGGAAGCCCTGCTGCTCGAGAACAACCTGATCAAGCGCTTCCGGCCGCGCTTCAATGTGCTCTTACGCGACGACAAGTCGTTCCCCTACATCGTGATCCGCCGCGACACCGAATGGCCACAGCTCGCCAAGCACCGCGGCACCCGCCAGCCGGGCAACGAGTATTTCGGGCCGTTCGCCTCGGCGACCGCGGTCAATCGGACGCTCTACGCGCTCCAGCGCGCCTTCCCGTTGCGCTCTTGCTCGGACGGCGTGTTCTCGACCCGCACGCGGCCCTGCCTGCAGTACCAGATCAAGCGCTGCACGGCGCCCTGCGTGGGCCGCATCGACAAGCCCGAGTACGACACCATCGTGGGCGAAGTGCGCGACTTCCTGGGCGGGCGCAATCGCGAGGTCCAGCAGGCACTCGGCAAGCGCATGGACAAGGCCTCGGCCGACCTGCAATTCGAGCAGGCCGCCGTGCTGCGAGACCGTATCCGCGCGCTGGCGCACATCCAGTCGCATCAGTCGATCAGCCTGCCGTCGATCGAGGAGGCCGACATCTTCGCCGCCCACGCCGAGGGCGGACAGGTCTGCGTGCAGGTCTTCTTCCTGCGCGCCGGCCAGAATCTCGGCAACCGCGCCTATTTCCCAAGCCACGCCCGGGAGCTCGATCCGCCGGCGGTGCTGACCGCCTTCATCGGCCAGTTCTACGAAGCGCGCCCAGCCCCCAAGCTGATCCTGACCAGCCACGACATCGACGAGCACGAGTTGCTGGAAGCGGCACTTGCCATCACGGCCCGCCACAGGGTCGAAATACGGACACCCAAGCGCGGCGACCAGAAGGACGCGCTCGACCAGGCGGTGAGCAACGCGCGCGAGGCGCTGGCGCGGCGCATGGCCGAGCGCGGCACGCAGCGGCAGCTGCTGGAAGGCGTGGCGCGCGTGTTCAACCTCGATGCCCCGCCCGAGCGCATCGAGGTCTACGACAACAGCCACATCCAGGGCGCCGCACCGGTCGGCGCCATGATCGTCGCCGGTCCAGAAGGCTTCATCAAGAACAGCTACCGCAAGTTCAACATCAAGACCGAGGGCGCCGCGGGCGACGACTTCGCCATGATGCGCGAGGTGCTGTCGCGCCGCTTCGGCCGGGCGCTCAAGGAAAATCCCGAACGCGACGAGGAGCACTGGCCTGATCTGGTGCTGATCGACGGCGGCCAGGGCCAGCTCGAGGTGGCGCGCCAGGTGCTGGTCGAGCTCGGCATCGAGGACATCGCCATCGTCGGCATCGCCAAGGGGCCCGATCGTGATGCCGGACGCGAGCGCTTCTTTATTCCTGGCAAGCCGCCCTTCTCGCTCGAGCCGCGCGATCCGGTACTGTATTTCCTGCAACGCCTGCGTGACGAGGCCCATCGCTTCGCCATCGGCACGCACCGCGCGCGGCGCGCCGCCGACATCACGCGCTCGGCACTCGACGAGGTGCCGGGCATCGGCGCCAACCGCAAGCGTGCTCTCCTGCATCATTTCGGCAGCGCCCGTGCAGTGGCGGTGGCCACGCTCGGGGACATCAAGGCGGTGCCGGGCATCTCCGATGCGCTTGCCCAGAAAATCCATGACCACTTCCGGGGCGGCCGCTAAGGTCGTCTCCACCGGTCATGCTCAACACCGCCAACATCCTGACCCTGTCGCGCATCGTCGCGATCCCGCTGGTCGTCGCCTGCTTTTGGCTCGACCGCGGCTGGTCGCAGTGGCTGTCGATGATCCTGTTCGTGATCGCGGCGGTCACCGACTGGTTCGATGGTTACTTTGCCCGCCGCTATCACCAGATCTCGCGGCTCGGCCGGTTCCTCGATCCCATCGCCGACAAGCTCCTGGTTGCCGCGGCGCTTCTCATGCTGGTCGACAAGGGACCGCTGAGCGGCATCCATGTGCTGGCGGCGCTTATCATCCTGGCGCGCGAGATCCTGGTGTCGGGCCTGCGCGAGTTCCTGGCCGAGCTACGCGTCGGCCTGCCGGTCAGCCAACTCGCCAAATGGAAGACCGGCGTGCAGATGGTGGCCATCGCCTTCCTGCTGGTCGGCGATGCGGCTGGGCCGCTGATCACAGACTTGGGCCTATGGCTGATCTGGATCGCCGCCGGCCTGACGCTGATCACCGGCTATGACTATCTGCGCACCGGCCTGCGCCACATGGCCGAAGATGCGCCGCCTGGAAGTGCCGAATGAAGGTGAAGTATTTCGCCTGGATGAAGCGCACGGTGGGTATGGCCGAAGAAGAGGTGACGCCCCCCGCCGACGTGCGCACCGTGGGCGATCTCGTCGCCTGGCTGCGCGGGCGCAGCGATGGCCACGCCGAGGCGCTGGCCGAGGGAGCCGCCTTCGGTGCCGCGGTCGACAAGCGCACGGCGACAATGGACGTCGTCATCGGCAGCGCCCGCGAAGTGGCGTTCTTCCCGCCTTTCACGGGAGGCTGACCGTGACCGTTCGCGTCCAGGAAGGCGACTTCGACATCGGTGCCGAGCTCGACGCCCTCACCAGGGGCAACAAGAAGATCGGCGGGTTGGCGGTGTTCGTCGGGCTGGTGCGCGAGCTGCATGTGCGCGCGGGCTATCATCGCGATCGTGTCGATGCGCTGACGCTGGAGCATTACCCTGGCATGACCGAGACGGCGCTCCAGGAGATCGAAGCGGAAGCCAACCGCCGCTGGCCGCTCGAGGCGACGCTGATCGTGCATCGCCACGGCCGGCTCGAGGCCGGCGATCGCATCGTGCTGGTTGCCGTCGGCTCGCCGCACCGCGAGGCGGCCTTCGAGGCCTGCGAGTTCCTGGTCGATTGGCTGAAGACCAAGGCGCCGTTCTGGAAGCTCGAGGAGACGCCCGCCGGCGAAAAGTGGGTGGGATCGCATGAAGGCGACAACAAGGCGGCGCGGCGCTGGGACAAAAGCTGAACACGGGCAATCACGGCGAAGTCACACGCAACGCTTGCGGCCTCTATCAGTTGACTCCCCTGCGGGAAGCCACGGCGATGGAGGCAGTTATGCGATACTGTGTTCAGCCGGCTACGGCAGAAGACGTAGCGGTCCTGGCGATTGCGATGAATGACGACGAGGCCACGCCCAGCGAACGCGGCGTCGACGAATCAGGCAATCAGTTGCTGCATGCCTTCATATCCAGCACGCACGTCTGGGCCGCGCGCGACCGCGAGAACCAGCCTTGCGCCTTGTGGGGCGTCGGGCCCGTATCGCAGGATCACGAGGTCGGCCGCTTCTGGTTGCTGACTAGCGAGGAGATCGGCGCAGAGGCGCGCGACATGGTGGCGCTGTCGATCATGATCCTGCCCGAGATGCTGTCGCACTATCGGCGGCTGGAGAGCGTGATCGACGCGCACAACCAACGCGCCGTCGAGTTGGTGAAGCTGATCGGCTTCACCATCGAGCCGGCGAAAATCCACGAGCTCACCGGCCGGCTCTGCCATCGTGTTTGGGTCGACTCCGACGAGACCGGATTGCCCTCGATCACGAGCAGTGGGCTGCTCAACTAAGGTCAGCCCTTGTAGTTCTCCACGACCTTGGCCGGGCGCACCTCGGCCTCGTCCGGATTGCGGCCGAATTCGCGCAAGCCCCGGCGCTGGCGCAGTAGATCCCAGCAGCGGTCCAGCTCGATATTGATCTTGCCGAGGCGCGCCTTCTCGGCGTCCGACACCGCGCCCTTGGCGTAGAGCTTCTTCTCCTCGGCAACGAGCTGTTCGATATGGGCGAGGACGGTCTGGTCGGTCGTGTGCTCGGTCATGACGTCTCTCCTCAGTGAAAATCAGCCCAAGGCCACCAGTGCGAGATTGCCAAGACCCCGTGCTCGAAGTCGCTCGGCGGCCATGAGCGAGCGCTGGCCACTGCGACAACACAGGACAATGCGCCGTGAAGGCGGCGGTTGCGTGACAAGTTCCTCGACATGGTCGACATCGAGCCGGTGCGCTCCAGCGAACGGCGAAACCGGCGCCTCGTCGAGGCCGCGCAAATCGACGACCAGATCGTCGGCCGTGACCGCCGCCGGCGCGATGAACGGCACCGCGGCGTCGGGCTCGGGGCTGCCCTCGAAGCCAAAGCCGCCGAAGGCCAGGCGCCTGGCGTCGAAGGTGACGACGCGACCCAGCGCCGTGGGCTGCAGGTCGAGCAGCAGATGGAGCGCGAGGTGGGCCTGCAATCCGCCGAGCACGGCGACGGCGGTACCCAGCACGCCCACCGTGGCGCAGGTCCCGCCATCGATCGAAACCTCGGGAAAGACCGCGCGATAACTCGGCCCGCCGCCGCAGAAGGCGCCGGCATAGCCGGTGAGGCCGATCACCGAGGCCGAAACCATCGGCTTGTCTGCCGCCTGACAGGCATCGCTCAACATATACGTGACCGCGAAACTGTCGGCGGCATCGACGATCACGTCAGCCCTGGCGACCAACTGTGCCGCGTTCTGCGGCGTCAGGCGCTCGACGACCGCCTCGACCGCGATGTGCGGATTGAACCGCAGCACGGCGGTGCGCGCCGCCTCCGCCTTGGCTTTGCCGATGTCGTCCATGGCGTAGAGCGGCTGGCGATGGAGGTTGGTCTCCTCGATCGAGTCGTGATCGACGATCACGATACGCCCTACACCGGCGCCCGCGAGATACTGCAGGACAGGGCAGCCAAGCCCGCCCGCGCCGACCACCAGGACCGACGATGCAGCCAAGCGTTGCTGGCCGGCGGCACCGACCTCGCCGAGCACGGTCTGGCGGGCGTAACGGTCGGTCATGCGGCTCTCCTGGTGGCGGCGATCCAGGCCTTGGCCTGGGCGATCGGATCGGCGTTGTTCACGATGTCACCGACCACCGCGGCGGAGTCGGCGCCCGCCTTCAGGCAAAGCAGCGCGCGCTCGAGCGTCAGTCCACCGATCGCGACCAGCGGCCGGCCGCCGATCAGCTTCTTCCACTCGCCGATGCGCTCCAGGCCCTGCGGCGCAAACGGCATCTGCTTGAGCGCCGTTGGCCAGATCGGCCCCAGCGCCACGTAGTCGGGGTCGACGGCCAGGCCCTTTTCCAGCTCGGCATGGTCGTGTGTGCTGACGCCGAGCTTCAGTCCGGCACGGCGGATCGCCTTCACGTCAGCATCGACCAGATCTTCCTGGCCGAGATGGACCCAGCTGCACTTCTCGTCGATCGCGACCTGCCAATAGTCGTTCACGATCAGGTCCGCGCCATGCTTGGCGCAGACTTCGCGCGCCGCGCGCACCTGCCACTGCAACTCGACACCGGGTTTGTCCTTGATGCGCAACTGCACGAACTTGGCGCCAGCCGACACCAGTCGCGCCACCCAGCTCGAGTCCGGAACGACCGGATAGAACGGATCGATCACATCAGTCTCCCAGTGCCGCCCGGCCCAGGACCGGCGTCGACGGCACCGCCATGTCGCGCGGCTCGAGCGGCTGGGCGGCAAAAGCGAGGCGCCCGGCCTCGATGGCGAGCGCGAACGCCTTGGCCATGGCGACGGGATCGCCCGCTTCGGCGACGGCGGTGTTGAGCAACACGGCATCGTAGCCCAGCTCCATCGCGGCCGATGCGTGCGACGGCACGCCGAGGCCGGCATCGACTACCAGCGGAACGTTAGGAAAATGCGCCCGCAGCGCGCGCAGTCCATAGAGATTGTTCAGGCCCCGTGCCGAGCCGATCGGTGCCCCCCACGGCATCAGCACGCGGCAACCCGCATCGACCAGCCGGTCGGCGACGGCGAGATCCTCGGTCGTGTAGGGGAAGACCTCGAAGCCATCTTCGGCCAGCACGCGCGCCGCCTCGACCAGGCCGAAGACATCGGGCTGCAGGGTCTCGTCATCGCGGATCACCTCGAGCTTGATCCACGGCGTGTCGAACAGCTCGCGCGCCATGTGCGCCGTCGTCACCGCCTCCTTGACGGTGTGGCAGCCCGCAGTGTTGGGCAGCACGCGCACGCCGAGCCCGCGGATGAACGACCAGAAGCTCTGGCCGCCGCGCTCCGCACCTGCTTCGCGCCGCAGCGACACAGTTACGACCTCGGCCGCCGAGACCTTGATCGCCTCGGCCAGGATCGTGGGCGAAGGATAGCGCGCCGTGCCGAGCAGCAGGCGCGAGGAAAGATCGACACCATAGAAGGACATCGCTCAGCCTCCCTGCATGGGCGCCACGACCTCGATCTTGTCGCCCTCGGCCAGAGGCATGTCGGGACGCAGCGCGGCCGCGACGAAACGGCCGTTCACCGCGGTCGCGATCTTCCTGCCACGATAGCCCAGCTCCTCCAGCGCCAACGCCAGAGTCCGGGGTTCTACATCATGCTGATCGCCGTTGACGAAGATCCGCATTGTCCATCTCCACCAGATCGGCTGCCTGCCGTGCCATCGCCGGCGCGAGCAGGAAGCCATGACGATAAAGGCCGTTCACCAGGAGCCCGTGCGGGCCGCGGCGCACGGCAGGCAGATTGTCGGGAAAGGCCGGACGCAGATCGGCGCCGAGCTCGAGAATTTCCGCCTCGCCGAGGGCGGGATGGAGCGTATAGGCGGCGTTCAGGAGTTCGACCGCCGAGCGCACGCTGACGCCGCCCCGCGTCTCGTTCTCGATCGACGTGGCGCCGATCATGAATACACCTTCGCCGCGCGGGACGATGTAGAGCGGGATGCGCGGGTGCAGCAGCCGGACCGGCCGCGACAACGACACCTCGCGCGAGCGCACCACCACCATCTCGCCGCGCACGCCGCGCAGGTCTGGCAGCACGTCTCGCGCCGCAAGGCCGCGGCAATCGATGACGAACTCGCCCGCCGATCCCTTGACGCCAAAGTGGATCGTCCCGCCGCGCTTTGCGAGCGCCTCGGCCAGCGCGGGCAGCGCCCGGCGCGGATCGAGATGCGCCTCGTGCGGAAAGAACAGCGCGCGGCGAAAGCGGCTGGCGAGCTCGGGCTCGAGTGCAGCAAGGCCGGCCTCATCACGCCATTCGTATTGATCGGTTCGCTCGGCAAAACGCTTCAGTTCAGCCGCGTCGCGCGGCGGTGCCACGACCAGGCTGCCGTTGCGCACCGTCCCGGCGAAATGTCGCATCCACCATTCGATCGATGGCGCACCGAGCTGCATTGCGGCCTCATCCGTGGCCGCGCGCTCGCACCACGGCGCCAGCATGCCGCCTGCCATCCACGAGCAGCTGCCCTCGCCCAATCGCTGTCGGCGCTCGACCACCTCGACCTCGAGCCCGCGGTCGGCGAGTTCGAGGGCGCAAGCGAGGCCTGCAACGCCCGCACCGATGACAATGATTCTGGAATGGCTCAACCGAAACTCCCGTTCCTTCGCCGGCATCACCCGGATCAGGTTCAAAGGGTTCAGCCAAACCGGCTGTCTCAGACCGGGCTCCTAGCGGAGACCGGACACCCCTCGGACGTGGTTAAAGGAGACTGCGAGCCGCCCCGCCTGTCAAGCGGTGGCAAAATGCGCCGATTCGCCAAAGCCCTCGCAGTCGGGCTGCCGCACCAGCATCTTGAAATCCTCCATAAGCGTGCGCGTCATTGGCCCGACCTGATAGCGCCGTTCGTCGATCGCGCCGACCGGCACGATCTCGGCGGCGGTACCGCATAGGAACACCTCATTGGCATCGGCCAACTCCTCCGGCCTCACCGCGCGCTCGGTGACCGACCAGCCGCGCTTTGCCGCCATGCCCATCACCGCCCGGCGGGTGATGCCGTCGAGGAAGTTCTCGGGCTTGGGCGTAACCAGCTTGCCGCCCATGGCGAGGAAGATGTTGGCGCCCGTCGATTCGGCCAGCCTGCCCTGCCAGTCGAGCATCAGGGCATCGTCGAAACCCGCCTTCAGTGCGCGATCCTTCTCGATGCCACAGATGATATAGAGGCCGGCCACCTTGGCTTCACCGGGCGCCACCTCGGGCGACGGCCGGCGATACTTCGCCATGGTCACGTTGATGCCGCCGGGCTTGGCTTGCACCGAGAGCCGGCCTTCCTGCGCCCACGGCGCGATGGCGAGATGCACGGTCGTGCCGATCGCCGACACGCCCATCACTTCCGAGCCGCGCCAGGCGATCGGTCGCACGTAGCCCGAGCTGAGATTGTTGGCCTTCACCACGGCGCGTGTTGCCTCGTCGATCTGCTCGCGTGTCCACGGCAGCTTGTAGTCGAGCAGGCGCGCGGAGTTGCTGAGGCGCGCACTGTGTGCGGAAAGCCTAAAGACACGTCCGTCATAGATGCGCTCGCCCTCGAAGACGGCCGAGCCGTAATGCAGCGCATGGGTCAGCACATGGGTCTTCACTTCGCGCCACGGCAGGACCTCGCCGTCGAACCAGATGAAGCCATCGCGATCAGCCATGGTTAAGGACATTGCCGTTGCCCTCCTATAACTATTCCGAAACGACCTTTTGAGATCGCCCACACGCAACCTTAGGTCTAAATAGGTCAGTATTACTGACCTTGTCAATACTATTGTCAGAGGCGTTAAACGTGGCCGTCCGGCTTACGTTTTCGGCTTTGCGAGGGAAGAAGCTCGCGGAGGTGTTCCGCCGCCGCTGTCTGAGGATTCACCGCCGCGACGCGACCGCACTATAGTCACGGCAAATCCGCAAGAAGTCCGGCGCGGACCCCTCGATCGTCGTTGCCCTCATGGTTGAAACCAAATCCCCCGCCAACCCCCTGTTCCTGCGCGACGAAGAATTGCGCCAAGGCATAGAGCTCATGTTCTATGCCTATCGCGACTTCACCTTCGAATCTGACCAACAGCTCAAGCGCTATCACCTCGGGCGGGCGCATCATCGCGCGCTCTATTTCATCGGTCGCCATCCGGGACAGACGGTGGGTCACCTGCTGTCGATCCTGAAGGTCACCAAGCAGTCGATCAGCCGCGTGCTGAAGGATCTCTTGGAGCAGCAATATGTCGAGCAGAAGAGCGGCCCGCGCGATCGCCGAGAGCGACGCCTGTGGCTCACCGAGCGCGGCATCAAGCTCGAGCGAGAGCTGACTGATCGCCAGAGCCAGCGCTTTGCCCGCGCGTACCGCGAGACCGGTGCGGACTCGGTCGAAGGCTTCCGCAAGGTATTGCTCGGTCTGCTCGATCCGGCCGAGCGCATCCAGGTCGACAAGCGGGTGCGAGGAGGCGGCCGCTGAGCTCAACAGAGGTCGCGGCTGACAAGCCGCACATCCTGATCGTTGACGACGATACGCGCCTGCGCGAGCTCCTGAAGTCGTTCCTGTCGCGCAACGGCTTTCGCGTGACCATGGCCAGCCGCGCCAGCGAAGCGCGCCAGAGACTTGAATCGCTCGACTTCGACCTGATCGTGCTCGACGTCATGATGCCCGGCCAGACCGGCCTCGACTTCGCAGCCGAGCTGCGCAAGAGCAACGCCGTGCCGATCCTCATGCTGACGGCGATGGGCGATCCCAAGGATCGCATCGCCGGCCTCGAGAAGGGCGTCGACGACTACCTCGGCAAGCCGTTCGAGCCGCGCGAGCTGTTGCTGCGAATCCAGAGCGTGCTGCGCCGCGGCCGGCCTGCCGATGCCGGCGTTGCGCCCGAGCAGGTCAAGTTCGGACCGATGCAGTTCAATCTGGCCCTGGGCGAGCTTACACAGAAGGGCAAGCGTGTGCCGCTGACCGACGCCGAGATCGCGCTCCTGCGCGCCCTCACGACCAGGCTTGGCGAGGTGTTGAGCCGCGAGGCCTTGTCCAAGAGCGTCGGCGGCGCCGTGAACGAACGCGCCATCGATGTGCAGGTCACGCGTCTGCGCCGCAAGATCGAGCCCGATCCCAGCTTCCCGCGCTACCTGCGCACCGTTCGCGGCCAGGGCTACCGGCTGGTCGACGCATGAAGTGGCTAGCCGACTGGTTCGAGACGATCGCGCGCTGGGCCGACCGACACTCGCCACAGACGTTGTTCGCGCGGGCGTTGATCATCCTCGTCGTTCCGATGCTGCTGCTGCAGGCGATGTCGGCGTGGTGGTTCTACAGCCAGCGCGGCGACAACGTGACGAACCGGCTGGCCTGGCTCCTGGTGCGCGACCTGCGCGTTCTGATCGCCATGCGCACCGACTTTCCCGACGATGAGCACCGCGCCTGGATCCTGCGCCATGCCCGCTCGGACATGCTGCTGTTCGTCACCTTTCGCAAGGGCATCGTGCGGCAGTTCCAGACGCCGGAATATTTCGACATCGTGGCGCGCGAGGTCCAGGGCGCGCTCGATGCCGACCTGAGGAAGCCCTACTACATCGACAATGCGGTGGGCGGCGAGCAGCTCTTGATCGAGATCCAGATCACGTCCGACGACGTCATGGACGTGCTGGTGCCCTATGTGCGGCTGACCTTCGGCTCGAGCTTCGCCTACGTGCTGGCCCAACTCGGCCTGGCACTCGTGCTGTTTGGCCTCGCCATCTGGTTCATGCGCCGCGAGCTAGTGCCGATCGAGCATCTTGGAGTCGCGGCCGACGCGCTCGGCAAGGGCCGCGACGTGCCCGATTTCGCCTTCTCCGGTGGCACCCGCGAGGTGCGCAATGCCGCCACCGCGTTCCACACCATGCGCATTCGGCTCCGCCGCTCGATCCAGCAGCGCACCGAGATGCTGGCGGGCGTCAGCCACGATCTGCGCACGCCGCTCACGCGCATGAAGCTCTCGCTGGCGCTGCTGTCGGAGTCGGCCGAAACGCGGGAGCTTTCCGCCGACGTGGGCGACATGGAACGCATGATCGAAGGCTACCTCGCCTTCGCGCGCGGCGAGGGCGACGAGGAGCCAACGGCGACCGACTTGAGCGAGATCCTGCAGGACGTGGCGGCGGGGGCGCGGCGTGACCATGCCAATGTCGCGGTCGGCTGGCAGGGCGACATGAACGTGGAGCTGCGGCCGCTTGCCATCAAGCGCTGCCTGACCAACCTCCTGTCCAATGCGCTGCGTCACGGCAGCAAGGCCGAATTGCACGCCAGCCGCGGCCGCACCTCGGTCGAGATCATCGTCGATGACGATGGGCCCGGCATCCCGCCCGACAAGTACGAGGACGTGTTCCGGGCGTTTTATCGCCTCGATGAGTTGCGCAACGTCGATACTGGCGGTGTCGGACTCGGCCTCACCATCGCGCGCGACGTGGCGCGCAGCCATGGCGGCGACGTGGCGCTTGCGCCCTCGCCGCTGGGCGGATTGCGGGTGATCGTGCGAATTCCTATCTGAGAAAACAAGATGCTACAGTCGTGCGTCCACCCGAGAGAGCCATGTCAGAAACTCAGTCCTTGAAATTCGTTCGCCATCCCCATCCCTCGCCTACGCCGGCCGACAAGCGCGCCGCGCTACTGGCCAATCCCGGCTTCGGCCGGGTGTTCAGCGATCACATGGTCACCATCCGCTACAGCGAGGAGAAAGGCTGGCACGACGCGCGGATCGAGTCGCGCGCGCCGATCTCGATGGATCCAGCCGCGGCCGTGCTGCACTACGCGCAGGAGATCTTCGAAGGGCTGAAGGCCTACAAGACAGGTAACGGCGCCACGCTGTTCCGACCGCAGGAAAACGCCCGCCGCTTCCAGCAATCGGCGGAGCGGCTCGCCATGCCGGTCCTGCCCGAGAAGCTGTTCCTCGAGGCGGTCGACCAGCTTGTCCACATCGACCGCGACTGGATTCCCGACGGCGACGGCAGCCTCTATCTCCGGCCGTTCATGTTCGCCAACGAGATCTTTCTCGGCGTGAAGCCCTCGTCGAACTACCTCTTCGCGGTCATTGCCTCATCAGTTGGTTCCTACTTCAAGTCGGGCGCCGACGCAGTCTCGGTGTGGGTCTCGCAGGAGTACACGCGCGCCGCACCCGGCGGGACCGGCGCCGCCAAGTGCGGCGGCAATTACGCCGCGAGCCTGCTCGCGCAGGCCGAGGCGACCCGCCATGGCTGTGACCAGGTCGTCTTCCTCGATGCCGTCGAGCGCAAGTGGATCGAGGAATTGGGCGGCATGAACGTGTTCTTCGTCTTCAACGACGGCTCGCTCTGCACGCCGCCGCTTGGCGGTACCATCCTGCCGGGCGTGACCCGCTCCTCGCTGATCACGCTGGCCAAGGACAAGGGTATCCCGGTGCGGGAGGAGCGATATTCCTACGACCAGTGGAAGGCCGACGCGCGCAGCGGCAAGCTGCGCGAAGCCTTCGCCTGCGGCACCGCCGCGGTGGTGACCCCGATCGGCACGGTTCGCGCGCCCGAAGGCGAGTTCAAGATCGGCAACGGTGGCTCGGGTGTCCGCACAGACGAACTCAAGACGGCGCTGGTCGACATCCAGCGCTGCCGTGCGTCCGACCCGCACAAGTGGATCCACCGCGTCTTCTAGAAGAGCTTGCCGCCGCCCGGCACGGATTTATCGGGCACGATCAGCACGACGGCACCGTCGCCGTCAGGGAAGCCGAGCGTCAGCACTTCCGACATGAACTTGCCGATCTGGCGCGGCGGGAAGTTGACCACCGCAGCGACCTGGCGGCCGACCAGGCTTTCCGCCGTGTAGTGCACCGTGAGCTGGGCCGACGATTTCTTGAGGCCGATCTCGGGCCCGAAATCGATCTCGAGCCGGAACGCCGGCTTGCGCGCACCCTCCAGCGGCTGGGCGGCGCGCACGGTGCCGACGCGGATGTCGACCTTGGCGAAGTCGTCGTAGGTGATGGTCATGGGACCAGCTTATGGCGCACGGTCGGCCGACAACACCAGTGTCACAAGCAAAAGGGCCGCTCCCTTTCGGAAGCGGCCCCGCGCGGACAGCGCTTTGATTACTTCTTGGCGATCGCGGCCTTGACCTCGTCGCTCAGCTCCGAGACGCGCTCGCTCAGCGTCGCGAGGGCGTCGGCGTGACTCTTGCTGTAGAGCTCGGCGAGCTCCTTGGCATTGGCCATGGCGAGCTCATAGCTCTTCTTGGCGAAGTCGATCTGCTTGGCGGCCTTCTCCTCGACGGTGGCGGCGGCCAGCACTTCGCTGCCGTGCTTGGAGAAGTCCTCCATGGCGGCACGGAACATGTCGCCCTGACGCTGGGCGATCGACTTGAACGACTCGACCGCAGCGGTCGAAACGGTGGTCAGAGCCGCAAAGTTCTTTCGGCCGGTCTCGACGAAGGTCTCGACGGGGACGACCGGGAATTTGAACTCGCCGGCGAACTTGCTGAAGTCGAAATCGGCGAACGGATTCTTGAAGGCGCCATTGGCGTACATGGGAAATCTCCTGACGGTCACGGGATGAGGCTGAAACTCGGCGGCCCCGCTATGCTGCGGTGCACAATGAGCAATTTATGTATGCGCCGCAGCAAGTCAAGAGACAATCTTGTGCACCGCACAAAATATTCAGGCAGCGCGCGGAACTACATATTTTTCAAAGAGTTGCGCCCACTTCTCCGCCATCTTCAGCCGCCCGTCCAGGGCCGCCATGGTCTTGGAGAGGTCGCCTGTTTCGTCCCGGTCGAACACCCGTGAGACGGTGTAGTGGATGGCGAGTAGCCCATTCTGCCGCAGCGCACCATTGATCCCCTCGCTGGAAAGCGAGGCCGATTCAAGCATCGCTGACATGGATCGCCGGAGCGCGGGGCCGAGCGCGATCGCCAGCAGCGGATCGCGCGTGGCGGCTCGGCGGATAGCGGCCAGCGCGGCGCGGTGCGGGCGCAGTGCGTCGTAACGGCGCATCAGGGTGTCGAACAGCCGGTCGCGTGCCGTCTCCTCGGGATCGCTTTGCCGTGGCACGCCTGCCAACACCTCGGCATCGATGCGCGCCATGAACGCGGCCGCCAGGGCCACCTTGTCGGGATAGAGGCGGTAGAGTTCCGCCACACCGAGACCCGACGCCTCGGCGACCTCGCGCAACGCGACATTGGCAAAGCCCTTCTCGGCGATCAGCCGGAGAAAGGCATCGAGCGCCCGATCGGATGGCTCGCTCATCCCGCCAATTCCTTGGAGCGGCGCGACGCCGCCGCCAACGCCTTGTCGAACACCGGCTGGATGCCGTCGGCCGCCATCAGGACCTTCAGGGCTTCGGCCGTCGTGCCGCCGGGACTGGTCACGTTGACGCGCAGCTGCTGCGCGGGCTCGCTCGACTGCTTCAGCAGCTCGCCGCTGCCCGCCACCGTGGCGCGGGCGAGCTGCATGGCCATGTCCGCCGACAGCCCGAGCTTGGCGCCGGCCGCGGCCATCGCTTCGACCAGCAGGAAGACATAAGCCGGCCCACTGCCCGACAAGGCGGTGACAGGATCCATCAGCGCTTCATCCTCGACCCATAGCGCCTCGCCGACCGCTTCGAGCAATTGCTGGCAGCGCTTCGCCTCGGCTGCCGACACGCCTTTGGCCGCGCAAGCGACGGTGATGCCCTGGCGCACCGCCGCCGGCGTGTTGGGCATGGCGCGCACGACCTTGGCCGCGGCGCCGAGATGGCTCGCGAAGTACTTCAGCGTCTTGCCCGCGGCAATCGAAAGGAACACCGAGCCCTCATCGGCGAAGCGCTTGAGATCGGGCAGCACGGCATCCATGGTCTGCGGCTTCACCGCCAGCACGACGATCTCCGGCGTCTCGCTGATCTCCGACGTCGAGCCGACGCCGCGCAGCCCGGCCTTCTTCGGCCGCAAGGCCTCGACCGGTTCGGCAATCAGGACGTCGGAGGCTGCCAGCCCGCGCGACAGCCAGCCATCGAGCATGGCGCCGCCCATCTTGCCGCATCCAACCAGCAGCAGCTTGCCCATGGTGTCTCTCCTAGCGCCCTTTGAACTTGGCCGGCCGCTTTTCGCGGAAGGCGGCGGCGCCTTCCTTGCGGTCCTCGCTGGTGGCGATCTTTTCGAGCTTGTAGCGCTCGGGCACGAAGATCTCGGCCGGTCCGCGCGGCAGCGTCTGGTTGGCAAAGTCGCGCAGCGTGCGGATCACCAATGGCGCCGAGCCGGCAATCACCTTGGCCATGCGCCGCGCTTCCGTGCGCTCTTCGCCGAGCGGGACAACCTTGTTCACGAAGCCGACGTCATAGGCGCGCTTGGCCGAGATCTCCTCGCCCAGCAACAGCAGCTCCATCGCCACCTTGTGTGGCATGCGCGAGACGATGCCCGGCATCAGCCCGCCGAACACGCCGACCTTGGCCTCCGGATACATGAACTTCGTGGTGTCGGCCGAGACCATGAGATCGCAGGTCATGACCAGACAAATGCCGCCACCGATCACCCAGCCCTGGGTCGCCGCCACCACCGGCTTGGTGAGCTTGTAGGAAACATCGGGCACCGCTTTCCACATGGCGGCCGGCGGATCTTTTAGATCGGCGCCAACGCAGAAAGCCGGACCCTCGGCCTGCAGCACAGCGACCTGATCGTCGCCATCCTCGAAGGCGCGGTAGGCCTCGTACAGGCTGTCGCACAATTCCTGGGTCAGCGCGTTGCGCTTTTCAGCGCGCGCCATCGTTATTGTCGTGATGCCTTCGCTCAATTCGACTTTGACCAGGTTCAACGGAGGGTCCTCCACGTTCTTGTCGGGATGCTACCAGCCGCCCATACTTGCCGCATCAGGAGTCCCATCATGCAGACCCGCAATCCCTTTATCGACGACCTCGCCAAGGTGGCCAACAGCGCCATGGGTGCGCTCTCGGGCGTCAAGGACGAGGCGCAGGCGCGCTTTCGCGACCAGATCGCCAAGATCCTGGACGGCATGGACATTCCGCGCCGCGACGAGTTCGAGGCGGTCAAGGCCATGGCCGCCAAGGCGCGCGAAGAGAACGAAGAACTGAAGAAACAGATCGCCGAACTGCAGGCGAAGCTCTCCGGCAAATAGACGATGCGCGTCGGAGTAGAGGTCGGCGGCACCTTCACCGACCTCGTGGCGGTCGAAGGCGGCAAGGTGGTCGTCACCAAGGTGCCGAGCACGCCGCGCAGTCCCGACATCGGCGCCTTCGAGGCTCTGACGGCGTCCGGGATCGACCTGTCGCAGATCGAAGACTTGGGTCATGGCTCGACGGTGGCCACCAACGCCGTGCTCGAGCGCAAGGGCGCATTGGTCGCGTTCATCGCCACCGCCGGCTTTCGCGACCTGTTATTCATGCAGCGCCACGATCGCCGCAACATCTACGATCTCTTCTATGCCAAGCCCGCCCCGCCGGTGCGCCGCAAGGATTGTTTCGAGGTCAGCGAGCGCTTGCGCGCCGATGGTTCGGTCGAGGCCACGCTCGATGAAGCGAAGGTGCGCGGCGAACTGATCCCGGCCTTGAAGACCGGTGGCTATCGCGCCATCGCCGTGTGCCTGCTGAACGCCTACGCCAACCCCGTGCACGAGCAGTGCCTGGCCGCACTGATCGCCGAAGCACTCCCCGGCGTGCTGGTGACCTGCAGCCATCAGGTGGCGCGCGAGTTCCGCGAGTTCGAGCGCGCCTCGACGACCCTGCTGTCGGCTTATGTGCAGCCGGTGATCGACGGCTACCTGCATCGCTTCGAGAACAAGCTGGCCGACTCGGGCTTCAAGGGCCGCTTCACGGTGATGCAGAGCAACGGCGGACGCCTGCCTGCCGAGGCGATGCGCACAAGTGCGATCACGGCGCTTTACTCGGGCCCTGCGGCCGGCGTGGTCGGCGCGACGCGACAAGCCGCGCGGTCGGGCTTCAAGGATCTGATCACCTTCGACATGGGCGGCACCTCGACGGACGTCTGCCTGGTGCAGGATGGCCGTCCGTCGCTCGCCTCGGAGAGCGAGATCGACGGCCTGCCGATCCGCACGCCGGTGCTCGACATCGTCTCGGTCGGTGCGGGCGGCGGCTCGATCGCCTGGGTCGACGATGGCGGCATGCTGCGCGTCGGCCCGCAAAGCGCCGGCGCCGATCCGGGTCCGGCCTGCTACGGCAAAGGCGGCAGCGAGCCCGCCATCACCGACGCCCACATCGTGATCGGCACCATCCGGCCGGGCGCCTTCCTCGGCGGACGCATGAGGCTCGACGGCGAGGCAGCACGCAGCGTCTTCGCGCCGCTGGCCAAGCGCTTCGAACTTGGCGTCGAGCAAGCTGCCTCTTCGGCGCTTCAATTGGCCGATGCCAACATCGTGCGCGCGATCCAGCTCGTCTCGACCGAGCGAGGCCGCGATCCGCGCGACTACGCGCTGGTGCCGTTCGGCGGCGCCGGCCCCTTACATGCCGCGCGTATCGCCGAGGAACTCGGCATCTCGACCATCGTGGTGCCGCCCAATGCCGGCGTGATCTCGGCTTACGGCTTGGTCGCCTCCGACTACACGAAGTTCGATGCCGTCACGCGCAAGATGAAGCTCGACGAGGCGGCGGCGAAAAATGCGGCCCTCACCTTCGCCGAGATGCGCGCCGGGTTGGCGGCGCAATTCACCGACATGAAGCTGCCGGGCGAACTCGTCTACACCCACACGCTCGACATGCGCTTCGTCGGCCAGGCCTTCGAGGTCGGCGTCGAGGTGCCCGCCGAGCGGCTGGGCTCGCTCGATGCGGCCTACCTCGCCGAGCTGTTCGCCGACGCCCATCACCGCACCTTCATGCATGGCGCCACGCTCGACCGGCCGGTCGAGATCGTCACCCTGCGCGTCGGCGCGACCCTCCCGATCGGCGTGTTGCCCAGGCTCGAGCGCGAGATGCTGGCCGCGCGTGCGGCGGAGAAGACCAAGGTCTTCCATGGCGACGCCTGGCTCGACTGCGCTCGTTTCACGGCCGAGGCGCTGACTGCTGGCCAGAAGATCGAGGGGCCGGCCGTGATCGAAGGATATACCGCGACGACATGGGTGCCGCCCGGCTGGACAGCGGCGCTCGATGCGTCGGACAATCTGATCCTGCGGAGAGCGTCATGAGCAGCAGTCTCAATCCCATCGACTACGCCGTGATCAGCCAGGCGCTGATTGCCTCGGCGCGCGAGATGGGGGTCAAGCTGATCCGCTCGGCTTACTCGACCATCCTGCGCGAAGCGCGCGACGGCTCGGCCGGCCTGATGGACTGCCACGGCAACACCGTGGCGCAGGCCGAGCTCATTCCCATGCAGCTCGGGCCGATCGGCGAGACCTTGCGCGCCTGCCTGAAACGCCATCCCGTCGACACGCTCAAGGAAGGCGACTTCCTGATCAACAACGACCCGTTCGAGGGCGGCCAGCACATCCCCGACGTCTTCATTTTCACGCCGATCTTCGTCGGCGGACGGGTCGTCGGCTTCGGCGCCTCGGTGGCGCACCATCTCGATCTTGGCGGCGGTGCGCCCGGCCTTAACATCCATGCGAGTGACGTCTACCAGGAAGGCATCCGCTTCCCGCCCAGCAGGTACAGTTTTCAGCACGACTGGAATGGCGGCAGCTTCGAGCGCCTGGTCACCGCCAACGTGCGCGTACCCGACCTCACCATCGGCGACTTCAATGCCCAGTTTGCCGCCAATGCCATTGGGGTGTTGCGCGTAAAACAGCTCTGCGAGCGCTACGGCACGGACAAGGTCGAAGCGGCGATGGCCGAGATGCAGGATTATTCCGAGCGCCGCGTGCGCGCGGCCATCGCCCAGGCGCCGAAAGGCACCTTCTATGGCGAGGATGCGATCGACGACGACGGCCTGACCGACGATCCGCTGGTCATCAAGGCCAAGGTCACCATCGCCGACGATTCGGTCGAGATCGATTTCGAAGGCACCTGCCCGCAGGTCAAGCGTAACCTCAACTGCCCCTACTCGAGTACTCTGTCGGCAGCGCTCTCCTGCGTGAAGTCGGTACTGACCAGCCCCGATATTCCCTACAACGAGGGCATGGCGCGGCCGATCCGCATAAAGGTGCCGTACGGTTCGCTGCTCAATCCGCGGCCGCCAGCGCCGGTGCGGGCGCGCATGATCCCGGCCTATCGCGTGTTCAACGCCGTGATGAAGGCGATGGCCCAGGCGCTGCCCGACAAGGTGATCGCCACCGGCTTCGACTGCACGACGGCGTTCTGCCTGAGCCGCCTCGGAGAGAAGGGCTACAGCGTCTATCTGGAAATCTTCGGCGGCGGCTACGGCGCCTCGAAGGGTGCCGACGGCTGCGATGCCGTCGATTCGCCGCTCAGCAACTGCTCCAACGCGCCCGTCGAATCGCTCGACATCGACTACGACTTCTTCCGCATTGTTGGCTACGAACTGGCACCCAATTCGTTTGGTCTGGGCGCGCGCCGCGGCGGCGCGGGCTTCACCCGCCGCTGCGAGATCCTGATGGATGACGTGCAGCTCGCGATCTACTCCGACCGCTTCCGCCTCGCGCCCGAAGGCCTGCTGGGCGGCGAGCCCGGCCAGCGTGGCTATTGCCGGATCTTCCGCGCCAACGGCACGACCGAGGACCTCAAGAGCAAGGCCGCTGTCGACCTCGCCAAGGGCGACATCGTGGAGATGTTCGTGGGCGGCGGCGCGGGCTTCGGCCGGGTGGCCGAGCGGCCTGACGCCCTGATCGACCGTGACCTAGCGGACGGGCTGCTGACGCGCGATCCCCGATTGAAGATGGGGGCGGTGAGGAAGCTGGCCGCGGAGTGAGGACTTTACCGGGTGTTCCGCAATTTACCGCTGGGTGGTAAACGTCCGATGCCGATGGCACAAGGGTTTTAACTCCGTTTTACCAATTACCACCCACCCCCTTCATTTGTAACTTGACAGCTTTTTCGCGTTCAAAGGGCGCCGACCGACTGCGGGTTACTGCGCAGTGCTGTCCTCAGTCAGATCATACAGGCACAGCCCAAGTTCAATCTGGCGGGTCCCGAGTGCGAGCAGCGCTTCCGGTGAGAGGGAGAGTCCCTCACTTCTCTTCGCCATGAATAGCCCGCAAAATATGTCCAACCGAAAGCGCTTGGCTAGCGAAGCCCATACTTCCGGGTCCTGATTCAGTTGGCCCACGATCTCCATGATTTGACCATCTAGGTCGTCCGGTGTGCGGTCCGCCACTTCGAAACGCCAACTGCCGGATCGAGCGATGCGCTCGCGACCGGAACTCTTTCCGCGAAGGACCTGCCCTTTATGTTCGGCACCGGTGGCCTCACGGCCGAGGACACGCGTTATTTCCTCGGGAATTAAATCATCACCGATGATTCGAAGGCAGGCCGCCGACTTCATCTGTTTTTCCACGATGTATCCTTTCGCCGAGAAAGTCACCTCGACTAGGGCGTAGTCTGATACGGCACAAATACAAACATCAAGTTGTTGGTCCGGGCGATTGGACGTCTTTCACAAAAGGACTGACCTCAAAGCGCGCCGACCGATCTCAAATAAAGATCGCTCGCCTCCTTGGCGATCTTGCCCGGCTTGCCGTCGCCGATCGTGCGGCCGTCGACCTTGGTCACCGGCGTCACGCCGCCCAGGGTGCCGGTGACGAAGGCCTCGTCGGCAGAATAGACCTGCGCGAGGGTGAAATCGCATTCGCGCGCCACGTTGCCCGCGGCCTGCCAGGGCGCAATCACATTGGCCTGGGTAATGCCCTTGAAGCTGTAGAGGCCGGTCGAGGTCCAGATCTCGCGGCCGCGCACGATGAAGAAGTTCGTCGAGTTGCACGACGCCACGAAACCGCGCGGGTCGAGCATCAGTGCCTCGTCGGCGCCGGCCTTGATCGCCTGGATCAGGGCCTGGATCAGGTTGAGCCGGCTGTGCGAGTTGAGGCGCAGGTCGAACTGGTCGGGGCCGGTGGTGCGGAAGGTCGAGGTGAAGAGCGACATGCCGCGCGCCTTGGCCTCCGGGTTGGGGCACTTGTACTCGGCCACGACAACGATCGTGGCCTTGCCGATCACGAAGCGCGGATCCTGGTTGGGTGTCGACTTGAGCCCGCGCGTCACCATCAGGCGGATATGCGCGCCGTCGATCATGCCGTTGCGGTCGAGCGTGTCCTTCACCGCCTTGACGACGCCCTCGCGCGCCAGGCCGATGTCGAGGTCGATCGCCCGCGCGCCCTCGAACAGCCGATCCATGTGGGCGTCGAGACTGATCAGCTTGCCCTTCACCAGGCGCAAGCCTTCCCAGACGCCGTCGCCCAGCGCGAAGCCCGAGTCGAAAACCGAGACCACGGCCTCGTTGCGCGGCACGAAGGCCCCGTTCACGTAGACCAGCACCTTGTCGTTGCGCGCATCGGCCAGGTAGCCCTGCGCTGAACCTTGAGTTGTTGTCATCGCTTCTTCCCTAAAGACTGTATTGCTTGTGGCTCGCCAGGAACGCACGTGTCCGCTCCTGCCGGGGATGCCTGAGCACCTCGTCCGGCGTGCCCTGCTCGTGGATGGTGCCGTCGGCGAGGAAAAGTACGCGCGTGGCGACATGATAGGCGAAGCCGAGCTCGTGCGTGACCAGCAGCATGGTGCGGCCTTCGTCGGCCAGGCTGCGAATGACGGCCAGCACCTCGCCGACCAGCTCGGGATCGAGCGCCGAGGTCGGCTCGTCGAACAGCAGCATCTCGGGATCCATGGCGAGCGCGCGGGCGATGGCGACGCGCTGCTTCTGGCCGCCCGACAGATGGGCGGGATAGGTGTCGGCCTTGTCGGCGAGCCCGACTCGCGCCAGCTCCTTCTCGGCGCGGGCACGGGCCTCCGGCTTGGACTGCCGGCGCACGGTGCGCAGCCCTTCCATCACGTTGCCGACTGCCGTCATGTGCGGGAAGAGGTTGAACTGCTGGAACACCATGCCGATGCGCTGGCGCACGCCGGTCAATTCGCTTTCGCGCCGGCCGATGACCTTGCCGTCGAGCGTGACCGTTCCGGCGTCCGGCATCTCCATGAAATTGAGGCAACGCAGCAACGTCGACTTGCCCGAGCCCGACGCGCCGAGGATGGCGATGCGCTCGCCCTTGCCCACCTCGAGGTCGATGCCGCGCAGCACTTCGATGCTGCCGAAGCGCTTGCTGAGGCCGCCGACACTGAGGATGGTCATTCGTCCCTCTTCAGCCGCCGCTCCAGCAGATAGGTGAACTGCACCAGCGGCCAGAGGAAGACGAAGAAGATCACCGCGACCGCGCTATAGGCCTCGATGGGATTGAAGTTGATCGAGGCGATCAGCTTGGCCTGCTGCAGCAGCTCGACATAGGCGACGGCCGAGGCGAGCGTCGACATCTTGAAGATCTCGATGGCGCGGTTGGTGAGCGCCGGCATCATGCGCTTGATCGCCTGGGGCAGGATGATGCGTCGCATGGCCTGGCCCCAGCCCATGCCGAGCGCGCGCGCGCCGTCCCACTGGCCGCGCTCGATCGACTGGATCCCGGCGCGGTAGATCTCCGCCGAGAAGGCCGCCGAGTTGAGCGAGATGCCGAGCGAAGCCGCCGCCAGCGGGCTGATCGCGAAGGGCACCAGCAACGGCATCGCGAAATAGAACCACAGGATCTGCACCAGCACCGGCGTGTTGCGGAAGAATTCCACGAACGCCGTCGCCGGCAGGTAGAGCCACTTGGTGTGGGCATAGCGGCCGAGCCCAACGACCAGACCAAAGCTCAGGCCCAGCACCAGGCAAATGGCGAAGATGTGCACGGTGCCGACGGCGCCCACCAACAGAGCGTCGGTGTTGGCGAAGACCGAGGCGAAATCCCAACGCATTAATGCACCGTCGACTCGCCGCTGACCGCCAGGCGCCGCTCGAACTGGCGCGCCAGCAGGCTGAAGGCGAAGATCACGATAAAGTAGATCAATGCCACGACCGTGAAGGTCTCGAGCGGCCTGAACGTCTTTTGCGAGATCTCGTTGGCCTCGAACAGCAGGTCGGCATAGGCGATAGTGGCGACCAGCGTTGTGGTCTTCATGAGCTCGATCGCGCGTTCCAGGAAGGCCGGGAGCATGCGCTTGACCGCCTGCGGCAGGACGATGCGGGCGAGCGCCTGTCGGCGCGACATGCCGATGGCGAGCGCGCCATCCCATTGCCCGCGTTCGATCGAGACGATGCCGGCGCGGAACACCTCGGCAAAGAACGCGGCGGACTGGATCGAGAAGGTGACGATGGCGGCCATGAACGGCGTCATCTCGATGCCGACGATCAGCGGCAGGGCGAAGAAAAACCAGAACAGCTGAACGAGCGGTGGCGTGGTACGGAAGACCTCGATGACGAAGCCCGCCGGCCACGATGCCAGGTGATGGCGCGACAGGCGCAGCAAAGCGAGGACGAGGCCCAGCGCCAGCCCGCAGGCGAGCGAGACGCCGGTAACTTTGAGCGTGTTCACCAGGCCTTGCACCAACAAAGGGGCGTTGGCGACGACCGGCGTGAAGTCCCACTGATAGGCCAAAGCGGCACCGCCGCTACTTGAGCATTTCCTTCATGATCGGCGGGGCGAGCTTGGGATCGAGGCCGAAATCGGCCAGCGCCTGCTCATACCATTTCTGCGTCTGGCCGCTCTTGTAGTATTCGGCCAGCTGTTTATCGACCCAGGCCACGAACTCCGTGTCGCCCTTGCGCAGCGCCGTGCTCGACGCCTGCGACTGGGCAGGCATCGGCACCACGATCTTGCCCTTGCCGAGCTTCTGGCGGGCCGCAAGCAGCGGCGGATGGAACAGGCACACGGCATCGACGCGGCCGGACTGGAAGGCTGCGATCGCCGCGGCATTGTCGGGGAAGCGCTGGATGTCCGCCTTGGGCGTGTGCTCCGTGAGAAACCGGTCCATCGACGACGCCTGGGGCACGGCGATGCGCACGCCGGGCTTGTTCAGATCCTCCCAGGCCTTTGCGTCCAAATCGTCGCGCGCCAGCACGGCGAGCGAATAGTAGAGAAGCGGCGAGGTCGGAAAGTCGACCGCCTGCTTGCGCTCGGGCGTGGCGTCGATCGTGAACATGATGTCGATCTTGTCGCCCTGAAGCGCGGCGATCGAGTTGCCCCAGCTCACTTCGACCGTCTCCATCTTGGCGCCGAGCGCCTGGGCCATTGCCTTGCCCATCGAGATGCCAACGCCGGACGACCATTCGCCGGTCTTGGGATCCTTCGAGAACCACGGCGGCGCCTGCGTCACGCCGACACGAAACGTGCCGCGTTTCTTGACCTCTTCCAGCGTGCCCTCGGCACGGGCCACGAAAGGCAGCACCATCAGGCCGCTGCCTGCTGCCAGGACAGTGATTAGCGAACGGCGATTGATCGTCATGCGAATGCCCCCAGACTCCCCGAGGCAAGTATGCCCCTTGGCGGGGTCGCGGTCAGCGAGAAACCGGACGATTCTTGCGAGTGTACCGGCCGCTCGACATAGTGCCGCATGCACGCATGCCGCCTGATCCTCGCCGTTCTGACGCTTTGCGCCGTTGCGTCATCGGTCCGCGGCCAGCCCGCGCCGCCTCCGGAGCCGCGTGTCGTCAGCCGCGAGAGCATCGCGGCGGCGCCCGGCCGCAAGATCGAGAGCTACGCCAAGCTGGCGCTTGCGCCGAATGGAACGGGTTACGTTCTGATGGCGAGCGTCGGCAGCGAGGGCATGTTGCCCACGATCGTCGAGCTGATGAGCTTCGACCGCGCCGGCAAGACCACCGGCCGCCACACGATCGCGAGCTTCAGCACGGACGAGTTCTGGCTGTACAGGACGCGGCTCCTCGTCCTGCCGTCGGGTGAGCTGCTGATCGTCACGCCCGACCGCAACCTCGCCGGTGTGCCGGGCCGCGGCGGATTGCTGCGGCTCTCGGCCGACAGCAAGGTGCTGCATCGCGCGCCGTTGCATCCGCCACACGACGCGTACGATCCAAGCACCGCGAACAATTTCGACATTGTCGGGATGGCGGCCACATCCGACGGCAACGTGGTCGTGGGCGGCAGCTACGGCATCGGCCCGAACAGCTGGTGGTGGGCGAAGTTCACGCCCAACGGCGTGCGCCTGGCGGAGCAGAGCGCGAAATTCTTCTTTCTGTCGACCGTCGATGCTGTGTCGCCCACGCCCGACGGCGGCTTCCTGATGGTCTTCCGCGACTTCAGGGACAATACCAGCGACATCATCCTGCAGCGCCATTCGGCAGCCGGCGCGCGGCTCAGCCGCACCATGCTGTCGGAGAAAAGCGAAGTGCACCTGGGGACGTTCACGTCGGACGGCCGCATTGTCGTGGTGAAGCTCGGAGAACCCAACCGGATGCTGTTTTTCGGCGCCGGCGGCAAGCTCCTCAAGGAAATGCCATGGTCGTCACCTGAGGACTGGTGGGTCGCGCAGCTGGTGAGCGACGGCACGGGCGTCGTCCTGCGCGAGGAAACGACGCGCACCGACTTCGCGTCGCAGCTCGCCCGCCTCGATCGCGACGGCGCCGTCATCTGGAAGACGCCGAAGGGCAGGTATATCGACGTCGCCTCGCGCGGCGAAGAGATCGTGGCGCTCGTCCTCGAAGATGAGGGACAGGCCGCCACGATCGTTCGCCTGGTGAATCCCTAGTACGTCTTGTAGCCCAGGAACTTGCCGGACATGCCGATCTTGACGCGGTCGCCTTTCTGGTCGGGCTGGCGCTCCATGGTCATGTCGAAGTCGATCGCGCTCATGATGCCGTCGCCGAACTCCTCCTGGATCAGCTCCTTCCAGGTCGTGCCGTAGACCATCACCAGCTCGTAGAAGCGGTAGATCAGTGGATCGGTCGGCGGCTGCTCAGGCAGCGAGCCGCGGTAGGGCACCTCCTGCAGGAGCAAGGTCTCCTCCTTGCCCAATCCGAACAGCTTGGCAGCCTTGGTCGCCTGCTCCCTGGTCATCTTCATCTGGCCGAGGCAGGCCGCGGTGACGATGATCTTGGAGGCGCCGCCGATCTTCCTGGCGATCCCGTCCCAGGAGAGCTCCTTCAGCCGCTTGGCACTCAGGATCTTCTCGGTCACGTCGGCCCTGTTCATTGCTCGCCCTCCACTCTGTTTCGCTGTCGGCTGCCGCAAGCCGCATGCCAGCGGAGGGGTGTTTCCAGGGACTTTTCGGCCAGATTCGTTACGCGAAATTTTGTGACTCGAATCTGAGCGCTGGGGATTAAATTGATGGAATCGCTGACTCTTTTCCGATTTCAAGCCTCATTTCTTATTGCATGGCAACTCCGCCTTATGGCAGGCTAGGGCTTGTGGGTAGTTGGGTGCCCACCACGATATGTCGACCGATCGCCTAAGGATTGGCTCATCCAGAGCCGCAAGGCGAAATGGTTGGGGAGTGGGTCGATGGCGTTGTCGCGACACGAGCGGTCCAATAGGCAAAAACCAGATATCAACCCGCTCGAGATGATCGAGAAGGTCGTCTCCGCGAACGACTGGCCGTTCGACCGGACCTCGGACCGGGAGATCGCCGTCGAAGTCGCCGGCCGCTGGTGCGACTACCGCATGTTCTTTTCCTGGCGCGACGACGTGGAGGCGCTGCACTTCACCTGCGCCTATGACGTCCGCATCCCCAACGAGCGCCATCCCGACATCCACGGCCTGCTCGCCCTGATCAACGAGAAGATGTGGCTCGGCCACTTCGACCTGTGGACCGAGGAAGGCCTGCCGATGTTCCGGCACGCCATCCCGCTTCGGGGCACCGAGGGCCTGCGCCCCGAGCAGCTGAACGACCTGGTCGAGGTCGCGATCACCGAAAGCGAGCGCTTCTATCCCGCCTTTCAGTATGTCGTGTGGGCCGGCAAGAGCCCCGCCGACGCGTTGACTGCCTCGATCCTCGAGACGGTCGGCGAAGCCTGAGCAATAAGGACGGTCCGACGCCCCCTCTCCTAAGAAGACGATAAAACCTCTCGTAGTTGGATTGTCCCCAGCGGCGCCGGTCTCCCAGACCGGCGCCGCGCCGATTCTGGCGACCATTTTGGGGTCACGATTGCCTCGCTATAAGAGACGCCCCGCATGACCCTCCTTCTCCTTCCCTATCCCGAGATCGATCCCGTGCTGGTCCAACTCGGGCCCTTCGCCATCCGCTGGTATGCGCTGGCCTATATCGCCGGCCTGGTGATCGGCTGGCGCATCATGCGCCGGGTCTGCGAGCAGCCGCCCAGGCTGCTGACACCGGCCAAGATCGACGACTTCCTGCTGTGGGCGGCGCTCGGCGTCATCCTGGGCGGCCGGCTGGGCTACGTGCTGTTCTACAAGCCGAGCTTCTTCCTGCAAAATCCGCTGCAGATCTTCACCCTGTGGGAGGGCGGTATGTCCTTCCACGGCGGACTGCTGGGCGTGATCACCGCCATCCTTCTCTTTGCGCTACGCAATGGCGTGTCGCCGTTCATGCTGTCGGACCTAGTGGCGATCGTGGCGCCGATCGGCCTGTTCTTCGGGCGGCTCGCCAACTTCATCAATGGCGAGCTGTGGGGCCGCGTCAGCGACGTGCCGTGGGCCATGGTGTTCCCGCGCGGGGGTGCGCTGCCGCGCCATCCCAGCCAGCTCTACCAGGCCTCGTTCGAGGGTATCCTGCTGTTCGCCCTGGTCTTCGCGGTGTGGAAGCTCACCGACGCGCGGCGACGGCCGGGTCTGCTCACCGGCACTTTCTGCATGGGCTACGGTGCGGCGCGCATCGCTGGCGAATTCTTCCGCGAGCCCGATTCCTTCATGGGATTCGTGCTGGGCACCGGCTGGCTCACCATGGGCATGGTACTGTCGCTGCCCGTGCTGCTGTTCGGCTTGTGGCTGATCCTGCGCGCCCAGCGCGCGCCGGCCGTGACGGCTTGAACGAACTCGGCCAACTGATCGCCCGGCGCATCGCGCTCACCGGCCCCATTTCGGTCGCCGACTTCATGGCCGAGGCGCTCGGCCATCCACGGCTGGGTTACTACCGCCGCGCCGCGCCGCTGGGGGCCGCCGGCGACTTCGTGACGGCGCCGGAGATCTCCCAGATGTTCGGCGAACTTTTGGCCGCCTGGCTTGCCGAGCGCTGGCGGGCGATGGGAAATCCCGGTGTCGTGCGCCTCGTCGAGCTCGGGCCCGGCCGCGGCAGCCTGATGGCCGACGCGTTGCGCGCCACGCGCGGCGTTCCGGGCTTTCATGCCGCGCTCGATCTCCATCTCGTCGAGATCAACGTCACGCTGCGCGCGGCGCAGCAGGCGGCGCTGGCCGGTTTCAGGCCACGCTGGCACGAGCGCTTCAGCGAAGTGCCCGCCGGTCCGACGCTGTTGATTGCCAACGAATTCTTCGACGCCTTGCCCGTGCGCCAGTTCGAGAAAACGAAGCGCGGCTGGGTCGAGCGCATGGTCGGCCTGGCCAAGGACGGCGAGACACTCGCTTTCGCGCTGGCGCCGGGTGTCACGCCTTTTTCTTCCTATCTGCCCGATGCCGCCGAAGGTGCGCAGGCGGAGATCTGCGAGGCCGGACGCGCCCTCGCGGCAGCGATCGGCGCGCGCGTGAAGCAGGACGGCGGTTGGGCACTGATCATCGACTATGGTTACGACCAGGGCCACGGCGCCTCGCTGCAGGCGGTGCGCGGCCATCGCGGCGCCGGTATCCTCGACCATCCCGGCGAGACCGACCTCAGCGCCCATGTCGACTTCGCGGCGCTGGCGACAGCGACGGGTGCGCGGACCTTCGGCCCTACGGGACAGGGCGATTTCCTCAGCCGGCTCGGGATCGCGCGCCGTGCGGAAACCCTGAAGGCGCGTGCGACAACGGAGCAGCGCCTTGCCCTCGATAGCGCACTGCAGCGCTTGATCGCCGCCGATCAAATGGGCACCTTGTTCCGCGTACTGGCCGTGGGCGACGACAGAAGCGCCGCGCCAACGGGGTTTTCGGACGCAGTATGATCAAAGCCAACACGCTTGCCGACCTCTCCGGCGTGCAGCATCGCTTTTTCACTCGCCAGGGCGGCGTCAGCGCCGGCCTCTACTCGTCGCTGAACTGCGGCTACGGCTCGGGCGATGAGCCGGACAATGTGCGCGAGAACCGGCGCCGCGCCGCTGCCTGCTTCGACCGCAGCGCGGAGGACCTGCTGACGCTATATCAAATCCATTCAACCGATGTCCTCACGGTCGCCGGGGAACGCTGGACCTCGCCGGGAGCGCCCAAAGCCGACGCTTTGGTGACCAACCGGCCAGGCGTCGTGCTGGGCGTGCTGGCGGCCGATTGCGCGCCGGTGCTGCTGGCCGATCCTGAAGCGCGCGTGATCGGCGCCGCCCACGCCGGCTGGAAGGGGGCGCTGGCCGGTGTCGTCGAGGCGACGGCGAGCGCCATGGAGAAGCTGGGCGCCAGGCGCGAGCGTCTGCGCGCCGCGATTGGCCCTTGCATTGGCCGCGATTCCTACGAAGTCGGGCCGGAATTTCCCGCACCATTCCTGAAGCACGACGAGGACGCTGCCGCGTTCTTTCGCACCGCCCCGCGCGCCGGCCATTTCCTGTTCGATCTCGCGGGCTATCTGGCGCGGCGCGTCGGCAAGGCGGGCGTCGCCGTCGAGGCGACGGGGCACGACACGCTGAGCGGCGAGGCGGATTTCTTCAGTTATCGCCGCAACACGCTGAACGGCGTGCGCGACTATGGACGGGGCCTGTCGGCAATCGCGCTCGAGGATTGACGTGCCCTATCTCGTGATCCTGATGTTCTGCTGCCTGCTCGGGGTGATCGCGACATGCGCCATGTTGTGACGCCGCTGGCAGCGTTGCTGTTGGCGGTCCTCGTGCTGGCGGGTTGCGGCCCGACGCCCAAGCCGTTCGAACACGAAGCCGCCGACGACGTCGCCTTCCACCCCAAGCAGGACAAGAACGAGGTGATCGTCGCCACGCCCGCCAACATGCCGGGCAAGCTCGCCGAGAAGCTCGCGTCGGCGCTGGCGCTCGAGCTCCAATCCTACGACATCGTCGCCGCCGTCCAGCCGGCGCAGGCGCCGTTGAAGGTCGCCGGCGCCACCAGCACGCGCGACGCGGGCTTCGGCATGGGCATCGAGATCCAGATCGAATGGTATCTGCTCGGCAACGGCGCCATCCAGGGCCCGGCCGTCAGCAAGACTGTGGCGCGACCCGAGGATATCGCCGACGGCAACGACCGCTTGGTGTCGCGCATCGCCCAGCAGGCCGCGCCGCGCATCGCCACCCTCATGGGCAAGCCGCCGACGGTCGAGGCGCGCGCCCCGGGCCAAGTCGCGGCCGGCGTCAACGTGCCCGACGTGCCAACCGACGATCCGGCAGCGCAGCCCGCCTCCGCGACCAGACCGAAATTGCCGACCACGAAGGTGATGGTGTCGCAGGTGGTGGGCGCACCGTCGGACGGCAATCGCCAGCTCTTCTCGGGCATGCGCCGCGCCCTGGGTTCGAGCCGGATCGTGGTGATCGACAAGGCAGGAGCCGACACCTTTACCGTGGGCGCCACGGTGAAACTCTCGCCGATCGACGATCAGAAGGTCCAACTCGATATCAGCTGGGTGCTGACCGATCCTGCGGGCAAGGAGATCGGCAAGGTCGACCAGTCCAATCCGGTGCCGATCGCGGCCACCAAGGGCTCATGGGTCGGCTTCGGCGATATCGTCGCCGCGGCCGCCGTGGAAGGCGTTCTGGAGCTGCTCGACAAGGCCCTGGCCAAGCAGCAGCACTAGGCGCCGCGTCCCCGGAATCGGCTTGTCAGAGGGGGGTTCCCGGCTGCTACTGTGCCGTACGCGGCGCGATTCTTGCAACGACAGACCGCGACATCGGGAGGGGTGTTAGATGTTCGATCTCAGGAAGCCGGCCATCGCCCTGATGGCCGCTGCGAGCGCGGTCGGGTTGCTCGGTGCTGCGCCGGCCGAAGCGCAAACGACCATCAAGGCCGTGATGCATTCGGACGTGAAGATCCTCGATCCGATCTGGACCACCGCCTACATCCAGCGAAACTTCGGCTACATGGTCTGGGACACGCTGTTCGCCATGGACGAGAAGTTCGAGGTGAAGCCCCAGATGGTCGACAAGTACGACGTGTCGGCCGACAAGCTCACCTGGACGTTCACCTTGCGCGACGGACTGCAGTGGAGCAACGGCACCCCGGTCACCTCGGACGACTGCATCGCCTCGATCAAGCGCTGGGGCGCCAAGGATTCGATGGGCCAGAAGCTGCTGGCGACGACAGCGAGCTTCGACGTGGTCGACGCCAAGACCTTCAAGATGAAGATGAAGGAGCCGTATGGCCTGGTGCTGCAATCGCTCGGCAAGCCGTCGTCGAACGTGCCTTTCATCATGCCGAAGAAGACGGCCGAGACCGATCCCAACACGCAGATCAAGGTCGAGGACGTGATCGGCTCGGGCCCCTTCATCTTCAAGGCCGACGAATGGAAGCCGGGCGAGAAGGTCGTCTACGTGAAGAACCCCGGCTACAAGCCGAGGTCCGAGCCAGCTTCCGGCCTGGCCGGTGGCAAGGTGGCGAAGGTCGATCGCGTCGAATGGATCTGGATTCCCGACCCGCAGACCCAAATCGCCGCGCTGCAAAACGGCGAGATCGACATGATCGAGGCCCCGAGCCACGACCTGCTGCCGCTGCTCAGCAAGGACAAGGGCATCAAGCTGGTCGACTACAATCCGCTGGGCAACCAGTACACCTTCCGCTTCAACCAGCTGTTCAAGCCGTTCGACAATCCAAAGATCCGCCATGCCGTGTTCGTGGCGTTCGGCCAGGAGGATTTCCTCAAGGCCACGATCGGCGATCCCAAGTACTACAAGCTCTGCAAAGCGCCATTTCCCTGCGGGACGCCGCTGGCGAGCGATGAAGGCATGGCCGATGTGCTGAACCAGAACGCCGCCAAGGCCAAGGAGCTGCTGGCGGCGGCGGGCTATGACGGTACGCCCGTCGTGCTGATGCAGTCGACCGACCTGCCGGTGCTGACCAACCTTGCCGCCGTCGCCAAGGCGCAGATGGAGGCGGCCGGACTCAAGGTCAACATGCAGTCGATGGACTGGCAGACCCTGGTCGGGCGCCGCGCCAAGAAGGATCCGCCCGACAAGGGCGGCTGGAATGCCTTCCTCACCTCGTGGGTGGCCGCCGACATCCTCAATCCGGTGATGGCAGGCTTCTTCAATTCGGCCTGCGACAAGGCGATGTTCGGCTGGCCGTGCGACGAGACGATCGAGAAGATGCGCGACGCCTTTGCCAAAGAAACCGACCCAGCCAAGCAGAAGCAGATCGCCATCGACCTGCAGAAGTACTGGGTCGAGCATCCGACGCACATCAATCTCGGCCAGTGGTATCAGCCGGTCGCACAGCGCGCCGTCCTTGACGGCATGATGGTGGCACCGGTGCCAGTGTTCTGGAACATGACGAAGAAATAGCAGTCGCAAAGGGAGGAGAACCTTCAATGAAATCCAAGACAATCAAGCGCCGCGACCTAGGCGTTCTGGCGGCCGGCGCGACACTGGCGGCAGCCATGCGCCCGGCGGCGGCGCAGACGAAGGTCCTGCGCTACGTGAGAAACGGAAACCTCACCATCCTCGATCCGATCTGGACGACAGCCTACGTCACGCGCGACCACGGCTACATGATCTACGACACGCTGTTCGCGCTCGACGAGAACAACGTCGTCAAGCCGCAGATGGTCGACAAGTACGAGGTCTCGGCCGACAAGATGCTGTGGACCTTCACCTTGCGCGACGGCCTGGAATGGCATGACGGCAAGCCGGTCACCGCCGCCGACTGCGTGCCCTCGGTCATCCGCTGGATGGGGCGCGACCCGATGGGCCAGAAGCTCAAGGACTTCGTCGCCGAGCTCAAGGCAGTCGACGACAAGACCTTCACCATGAAGCTCAAGGAGCCCTACGGCCTGGTGCTCGATTCGCTCGGCAAGCCAAGCTCGAACACGCCTTTCATGATGCCCAAGGCGGTCGCCGAGACCGATCCGTTCAAGCAGATCGACAGCACGGTCGGCTCCGGTCCGTTCATCTATGTTGGCGCCGAGTCCAAGCCCGGCGAGAAGCACGTCTACATCAAGAATCCCAAGTACAAGCCGCGCTCGGAACCGGCTTCCGGACTGGCCGGCGGCAAGATCGCCAAGGTCGACCGCATCGAGTGCCCCGAGATGCCCGATCCGCAGCAGCAGGTGAATGCCCTGATCGCCAACGAGATCGATGTCATCGAGCAGTTGCCGCATGACCTGATCCCGCTCCTGAAAGCGGACAAGAACACCAAGCTCGTCGACTGGAATCCGCTCGGCCAGCAGTTCGTCATCCGCTTCAATCACCTGCAACCGCCGTTCAACAATCCCAAGATCCGCCAGGCCGCGATGCTGTGCATGCGCCAGGAGGACTATCTCAAGGCGACCGTCGGCGACCCCGCTTACTACAAGGTCTGCGGCGCTGCCTTCATCTGCGGCACGCCCAATGCCGTGGAGGCGCCCGACGGCTTGCTGGTCAAGCCCAACTTCGAAAAGTCCAAGGCGCTCCTCAAGGAGGCGGGCTACGACGGCACGCCGGTCGTGCTGATGCAGTCGACCACCTTGCCGGTGCTGACCAACATGGCGCCGGTGACCAAGGCGCTGCTCGAGCAGGGCGGCTTCAAGGTCGACATGCAGTCGATGGACTGGCAGACGCTGGTCACGCGCCGCACCAAGAAGGATCCGCCGGACAAGGGCGGCTGGAACGTCTTCCATACCTACTCGGTGTCGGCCGACGCGCTCAATCCGATTTCCAACAACTACTTCCTGGCCAACGGCGACAAGGCCTGGTTCGGCTGGCCGAACGATCCGGAAATGGAGAAGATGCGCGACGCCTACGCCAAGGAAACCGACCCAGCCAAAGGCAAGGCGCTCGCCGCCGCCATTCAGGCGCGCGCCATCGAGACCGCGCAATACGGCTGGCTCGGCCAATGGTACGGACCGGGCGCCACGCGCTCCAACATCAGCGGCTGGCTCAAGGCGCCGGTTGCCGTGATGTGGAATGTGGTCAAGGCATAACCTGAGAGGCCTATGCTCGACTTCATCGCCCGCCGTCTGATCGCCATCATCCCCGTGCTTGCGGTGGTGGCGGTGTTCGTCTTCCTGATGCTGCGGCTGACGCCGGGCGATCCGGCGGCGGTGATTGCGGGCGACAACGCCACTTCCGACCAGATCGCGATGATTCGCGAGAAGCTCGGCCTCGAACTGCCGATCTGGCAGCAGTTCGGCATCTGGATTGGCGACATCCTGCGCGGCAATTTCGGCGAGAGCTACTTCTTCAAGAAGACCGTGGCCGAGCTGATCGCCCAGAGGGTCGAGCCGACCTTGGCGCTGTCGATCTGCACCATGATCATCGCGCTCTCGATCGCCCTGCCGCTCGGCGTGATCGCCGCTTACCGCCACGGCTCGCTGATCGACCGCTTCGTTATGGCGTTCTCGGTGATGGGCTTCTCGGTGCCGTCCTTCGTCATCGGCTATTGCCTGATCTACGTCTTCGCCATCGAGCTCGGCTGGCTGCCGGTGCAGGGCTATACCCGGATCGGCGTGGATTTCTGGGGCTTCCTTGATCACATGGTCCTGCCGTCGTTGACGCTGGGCGTGATCTTCATGGCGCTGATCGCCCGCATCACGCGGGCTTCGGTGCTCGAGGTGCTGAACGAGGACTACATCCGTACCGCCCGCGCCAAGGGGCTCTCCAACCGCGTCGTGCTGATGCGCCATGCGCTGCGCAATGCCGCGGTGCCGATCCTGACCGTGATCGGCATCGGCGTGGCGCTGCTGATCGGCGGCTCGGTGGTGACCGAGAGCGTGTTCGGCCTGCCGGGGCTCGGCCGACTCACCGTCGAGGCGGTGCTGAGCCGCGACTTCCCGACCATCCAGACCGTGATCCTGCTGTTCTCCGTGGTCTATGTGCTGATCAACCTGCTGATCGATATCGGCTACACCATCTTCGACCCGAGGATCCGCTATTGAGCGCGATAACTCCTGAAGAAGTCGTCGACTCCGCCGCCATTGCGTCGGCGTCGACCAAGCGGCGCAGCCTGTGGGCGGCGGCCATCCGCAACTCCAGCGTGGTCTTTGGCGGCTCCATCCTGATGATCATGGTGGCGATCGCCGTGCTTGCGCCGTTGCTCGGTACGGTCGATCCGACGCGGATCGATCCGGCGGCGCGTAACAAGAAGCCGGGTGCGGAGATCACCTTCCGGCTCGAAGACGGCGGCACGGCCAAGCGCGTTGTCTGGATGGGCACCGACAGCCTCGGCCGCGACGTCTACAGCCGCGTCATCTACGGCACGCGCGTGTCGCTGATCGTCGGCGTCTCGGTGGCCATACTGGCGATCTCGCTCGGTCTCGTGATCGGCCTGATATCGGGCTACATCCGCTGGCTCGACGGCATCATCATGCGCATCATGGACGGGCTGATGGCGATTCCCGGCATATTGCTGGCCATCGCCCTGGTGTCGATCTGGCGCGCCGGATTGATCACCGTGGTCTTTGCCATCGTCGTGCCCGACGTGCCGCGCGTCGTGCGCCTGGTGCGCTCGATCGTGCTGACGGTGCGCGAAGAGCCCTATGTCGAGGGCGCCATCTCGGTCGGCACGCCGACCTGGACGCTGATGTTCCGCCATATCCTGCCCAACACCATTGCGCCGCTGATCGTGCAGGCGACCTTCACCGCCGCCGCCGCGATCCTGACGGAAGCCATCCTGAGCTTCCTGGGCATCGGCATCCCGCCCGAGATCCCGACCTGGGGCAACATCATGGCCGAGGGCCGCACGCTGTTCCGCGTGTTCCCGCACAACATCCTCTATCCCGGCATGTTCCTTGCGTTGACCGTGCTGGCGGTGAACATCATGGGCGACGGTCTGCGCGACACGCTCGATCCGAAGATGAGCAAAAAAATCTGATGCCGGACAAGAAACCCGTCCTCGAAGTGCGCAATCTCAGCGTTGCGCTGCCGAGCGGCGCCGACCGCGTTCATGCCGTCGAGAAGGTGAGCTTCACCGTCAATCCTGGCGAGATCGTCTGCCTGGTGGGCGAATCGGGCTCGGGCAAGTCGGTGATCGCCTTCACCGTGATGGGTCTGCTGGCCAAGGCGCTGAAGCCGGTCTCGGGCGAGATCCTGCTCGAGGGCGAAAACATCCTGGCTGCCGGCGAGGCACGGCTGCGCGAGCTGCGCTGCACCCGCATGTCGATGATCTTCCAGGAGCCGATGACCGCGCTCAATCCGGTCATGACCTGCGGCGATCAGATCGACGAGGTTCTGAACACCCACACCAAGCTCGACGCGGCGGCGCGCAAGGCCAAGATCATCGCCATCCTGAAGCGCGTGAAGCTGCCCGAGCCTGAGCGCATCTACGCCTCCTACCCGCACCAGCTGTCGGGCGGCCAGCGCCAGCGCATCATGATCGCCATGGCGCTGGTGCTCGATCCCGTCCTGCTGATCGCCGACGAGCCGACCACCGCGCTCGACGTCACGACCCAGGCCGAGATCCTGAAGCTGATTGCCGAATTGCAGGCGGGCCAGGGCACCGGCGTGCTGTTCATCACCCACGATTTCGGCGTCGTCGCCGAGATTGCCCATCGCGTCGCCGTCTTGCGTTGGGGCGAACTGGTGGAGATGGGCCAGACCGAGCAGATCCTGTCCCGGCCGCAGCACAACTACACCAAGATGCTGATTTCCTCGGTGCCGTCGATCCACCCGGTGCATCGCGGCGTGCGGCTCGACGGCGTCACGGTGCTGCGCACCGAGAAGCTCGGCAAGACCTACGCCGGCAAGGCGTTCTTCCAGAAGGCGCGCACCGTGAAAGCTGCAATCGATGTCGACCTCGACATCCGCCGCGGCGAAACGCTGGGTATCGTTGGCGAATCAGGCTCGGGCAAGTCGACGGTAGCTCGCTGCATTGCCCGCCTGATCGACCCGTCCGAGGGCAAGGTGTTCCTGGGCGACACGGAGATCGCCACCATGTCGGCGGGCAAGCTGCGGCCGCACCGACGGCGTGTGCAGATCGTCTTCCAGGATCCCTATCGCTCGATGAATCCGCGCATCACGATCGGCGATTCGATCATGGAAGGGCCGATGAATTTCGGCCTGAGCAAGGCTGAGGCCCTTGCACGCGCCAGAAAGCTGATGGAGACGGTGCGGCTCGATCCCAACTCGCTCGACCGCTATCCGCACCAGTTTTCCGGCGGCCAGCGCCAGCGCATCTGCATCGCCCGGGCCCTCGCCATGGAGCCCGAGCTGTTGATCGCCGATGAGGCTGTGTCGGCGCTTGACGTCAGCGTGCAGAAGCAGGTGCTGGAGCTGCTCGACGAAATCCGCCAGCGGCTCAATCTGGCTGTGCTGTTCATCACCCACGACCTGCGCGTGGCCGCGCAGATCTGCGATTTCGTCGCCGTGATGAGCAAGGGCCGCGTCGTCGAATACGGCTCGGCCGAACAGGTGTTCGGCTCGCCCAAGGACGATTACACCAAGGCGCTGTTCGCCGCCGCGCCCGGCCGCAACTGGGAGTTCGGCAAGTTCGCAGCGGCGTGATAAAGTTCCGGCCGCTACCCCAAGGAAAAGGCGTTCGACGCCGAGCTTCCCCCTGACCCGGCGCCGTGTGAGGCAAACCCCTCTGCAGGGAGGCATCCATGGCCGAGAGCGTCTACAAAGTGGTCGAAGTGGTGGGTACCAGCACCGACTCCTGGGAGAAGGCGGCGAAGGCCGCCGTCGAGCGCGCCGCCAAGTCGCTGCGAGACCTGCGCGTCGCCGAGGTGGTCGAACAGGACATCGTCATCGAGAAAGGCAAGGTCGCGCACTACCGCACCAAGGTGAAGCTCTCCTTCAAGTACGAGGGCACGTAGCGAGCGTGCGGCGTCAGCCGTAGCACTCGCGCACCCGCTTCTCGACCCAGCCCGCCAGCAGGAACGCCGTCGCCGAGATGATGGTGGCGACGGCGCTTGCGCCGAACGCCTGCTCGGTCTGGAAGTCGGACTTGGTCTTGGCGAAGAGGTAGCCGAGCCCCGTCGTGCCCATGAGGAACTCCGCGACCATGGCGGCGAGGATGGCGTGGGCCGAGGCGAGCTTGAAGGCGATGGCGAGGTTGGGCATGGCCGAGGGCAGGGCCAGCCGCGCCAGCACGGCGAGCCGCGAGGCGCCCAGCACGCGGAACAGGTCCTCCGATCCCGGCGGCGGCGAGCGCAGGCCCGAGGAGGCGAAGACGAAGCTGGGGAAGAAGGTGATGATCACCACGATCGCCAGCACGGTCGAGGTGTCATAACCCAGCAGCCGGGCAATCACCGGGATCAGCGCCACCACCGGCACCGAGCTGAACAGCACGGTGAGCGGATTGAGCAACCCCGCGGCGATGGCCGAGAACCACGCCGCGACCGCCAGCCCCGCGCCGACCAGCATGCCCACGACGAGGCCGAAGGCCGCGACCAGCAGCGTGCTCCCGACATTGCGCAGATAGACTCCGGGATATGTCGCGAGGTCGTTCAAGACGGCCATCGGCGTCGGCATGACGATGGGGTTGAAGCGATTCACGATCACCCAGAGCTCCCAGGCGATCAGCAGCAGCAGCACGCCCCAGTAGTCCTCGACCAGGCGGAGCAGCAGCGGACGCTTGCCCTCCATCAGCCGAACCTCGACTGGACGGCACGCTCAAGCAGCGTCAGCAGGCCATAGAAGAAGAGCGAGGTGCCGACCGCCAGCAGGACGGCGCACCACAACAGCACGATCTGGAAGTTCTGCATGGCATTGATAATCAGGATGCCGATGCCGCGCGGCGCGCCGAACCACTCGCCGATGATCGCGCCGATCAGGGCGGCCGGCCAGGCGAGCCTGAGACCCGCGACCAGTGACGGCAGGGCAGCCGGCAATTCCAGGCGCCCGAAGCGGCGCAGCCGATCGGCGCCCAGCACCGAGAACAGGTCGCGATGAGTGGGCGTGGCGCGCTGGAGGCCCGAGCTCACCGACACGAAGACGATGAAGAAGACGTGGATCGACGAGACGGCCGCGGGCGTGCTCTCGCGCGTCAGCAGCACCAGGAAGATCGGTCCGAGCGCGATCGAGGGCACGGAGTTCAGCACGGCGGCAAGCCGATCCGAGCCGCGGCGCAGGGCCGGCAACAGATGGGCCACGGTCGCGAGCAGCAGGCCGGCGCCGGTGCCCCAGAGATAGCCCATCGCCGTCGAGTCCAGCGTGGCGCCGAGCGCGCGCAGGAACAACGGCCGCCGACTTGGGTCGGCCAGCATCTCCAGCACGTCGCTGAGTGGCGGCCAGGAAATGCCCAATAGCTTGGTCTGGCCGACCACCTCCCACAGAGCAAGGAAGATGGCGATGCCAAGCGCGCCGAGAAGCGTCTGCTTCATGCCTCGAGCGCCGCGGTGAGGTCGTCGACCAGGTGATGGAACTCCTCGCTACGCGTCACCGACGGATCGCGCGGGCGGGCGAACGGCACCTTGACCTCGCGCAGGATGCGGCCCGGCCGGCCGCTCATCACCACAACGCGGTCGGCCAGGAACAGCGCCTCGTCGACCGAATGGGTGATCAGCATGGTGGTGATCTGCCGTGCCGACCAGATGCGCTGCAGTTCGACGTTCATCTGCCGGCGCGTCACGGCATCGAGCGCGCCGAACGGTTCGTCGAGCAGCAGGACCTGGGGTTCCAGCACGAGCGCGCGGGCAATCGAGGCGCGCTGGCGCATGCCGCCCGAGAGCTGGCGCGGCCGCGCGCCGCCGAAGCTTGCCAGCCCCACCAGCTCGATCAGGCGGGTGATCGCGGGTTCATCGACCCGGCGGCCGGCTATTTTGAACGGCAGAGCGATGTTGTCGTGCACGGTAAGCCAGGGCAGCAAAGCGTGATCCTGAAAGGCCACGCCCAGCGCATGCTGGCCCGACACCAGGTTGGGCGCTGCGCCATTGACGCTGACCTTGCCCGCCGTCGGCTGCTCAAGCGAGGCGACCAGGCGCAGCAAGGTGCTCTTGCCGCAACCGCTCGGCCCCAGGATCGCCACGAACTCGCCCGGCGCGATGTCGAGCGACAGCTCCGAGAGGGCCAGCACGCCGTCCTTGTTGCCGGGCAGCGCGAAGCGCTTGCTGACCTTGTCGATGGCGATGGCGCCCGTCATGGCGTGGAGCTCATGCCGTCATCTTGTCGAAGCGTTCCATCAGCTTGGGCAGGCGCTCGGCCAGGCGCCGGTCGATTTCCTCGCGGTCGACGGTCAAGAGCTCGCGGTTCTTCATCACCACGTTGCCGTCGATCACCACGGTTCGCACGTCGCGGCCGACTACGATGTTGGCGGCGATGAAATAGATGTCCTGGATCGGCATCTGGTCGAGCTGGTTGCGGTCGACCAGCAGGATGTCGGCCTTCTTGCCGACCTCGAGGCTGCCGATGTCCTTCTCAATGCCCAACGCGCGGGCACCGCCGTTGGTCGCGACCTTCAGGATCTCCTCACTCGGCATGACGTTGCGGAAGGCAAAGCCCGTACCGTTCACCGCCTGCTGGCCGACACGCGCCATGTGCGCCACCTGGAAGATGTCGAGCGGGCCCCAGGACGCGGCGCCATCGGTGCCGAGGCCGACGTCGATGCCCCGCCGCCACATCTGCAGCAGCCGGTGCGGGCCGATGTGATAGTTGTTGTAGGCGCAGTGGCACACCGACGGCTTGTGCTTCACGTAGAGGTCCATCTCGTTTTCCGAAAGCAGGACCGAATGGGCGCAATGCATGTGGCGGTCGAGCGCGCCCAGGCTCTGCAGGTACTCGGCCGGCCGCTTGCCGAACTTGGCCAGCGAATAGTCGATCTCGTAGACGCCTTCGCAGAGGTGAGTGTGGATCTTGACGTCCAGGGCTCGCGCGGCGTTGCCCATCGCTTCGATGAGCTCAGGCGTGCAGGTCATGATCTGGCGCAGCGACAGCCAGGCCTGCACCCGATCGGTGCCACCCTTCGTGCCCTTCCACCGCTTCACCAGCCCGACATTGCCGTCCAGGGCCTTCTTCGTGGTGGTGATCATGGTCTTGGGCCAGTGCTCGCCCTGATCAATCGTGTTGAGCGAGACAAATCCCCGGATGCCGGTGTCGATCGCGGCGCGCCCCATGGCGTCAGGATGCGGTCCGCCCGCTTCGGCAAAGCAGGTCGTGCCGACCGAGATCATGTTGGCGTAGCACAGCAGGCCCGACAGGTAGACGTCCTCGTCCGTCAACATGCTCTCGAACGGCACGTAGTAGTTCCACCACACCGGAATCTTCACCGGCCGGCGTCCATCTATTTCGGCGATCTTGCCTCGCAACAAGGTCTGCGCCGTGTGCACATGCGCATCGATCAGCCCGGGCATGGCGATCTGGCCCGATCCGTCGATGGTTGATTTGGCCGCGACATTGCGCTTCGCGGCCGAGGCCTTGCCGATCCAGGCGATCTTGTTGCCCTTGATCGCGACAGCGCCGTCGCGAATGACCGTGTTCTTGCCGTCGATGGTGACGACGTCACATCCGCTCAGCAGCAGGTCGACCTTCTGTGGCGCTTTCATTGTCAGCCCTTGATGCTGGCGTTCACTTCTTCCATCACCGAGAAATCGCACAGCTTGTCGACCTCCGGCAGCTTGTCGCGGCCCGACGCCCTGGCGCCGGCATACATCGGCCCGGCGATGGTGTCGCGATCGAGCACCAGCAGCTTCTGGTCGGGCTTGGACGGGTTCTTGAGCATGGCGTACTGCAGCTCGTTCTGACGCGTCTGCTGCTTGAGATCGAGGCCGAGATCGGCGCCGTACTTCTCGACGCAGAGCTTGGCGGCAACCGACGGATCCTTGAGGTCGGCCATCCAGCCGCGTGTCAGCGCGCGCAGGAACTTCACCACCGTGGCACGGTCCGACTGCAGGTAGTCGCGCTTCACGAACACCAGGTTGGTGTAGAAGCGATAGCCCATCGAATTGAAGGAAGAGAAAAAGAAGTCCTTGCCGCGCACCATGTTCATCTTCACTTCCAACGTGACGGCCTGGTTGGTGCCGTAGGCGGTGTATCCGTCGCCTGCCTTGGCGAGCAGCGGCTCGGGCGAGAAGCCGGCCGGCACGAACTCCCATTCCTTCGGCAGGTTGTTGAGCGCGAGCGTGGCGTCGATCGCCGTGCGCTCGTTGGGGCCTTGCGCCAGGATCTTCTTGCCGACGATGTCGGCTGCCTTGAGGATCGGCTTGGCCGGCAGCGAGATGATGCCGAGCGGCGACACCGGGAAGGTGCCCGCGACCAGCACGAAATCGTTGCCGCGATTGATCGCGTCGAGATAGGGCAGCCAGTTGCCGTAGCCGATCTCCGCCCCGCCCGCCGCGACCGTGACCGGCGGCAGTGGCGCGTTCGGCCCACCCGGCAGGGTCTTCACGTCGAGGCCCTCTTCCTTGAAATAGCCGTTCTCCAGCGCCATCCACACGCCGGCATATTCGACGTTGTTGATCCAGCCCAACGCCACGCGCACCGGCTTGGCCTGGGCGTGGGCTGCCGTTGGGCCGGCCAAGGCAATGGCCGAAGCCGCGTGCAAGAATTGCCTGCGTTGCATGTTCCCCTCCCTTAGTTCCCCATTTGGACGGTACTCCTACCTGCAAGCCCCGGGCCAGTGGACTAAGATCGCTGCATGACCAACGGCTTCCTAGAAGACGCCTCGTTCAACCAGTCGCCCGCGTTCGGCGACATCGACCTGTTCAGCGCCGACAAGCCGCTGGCCGATGCCGCGGCGCGCTATGGGCTCGACCTCAAGGCCCTCTCGGAGTGCGGCAAGGACTACGGCTCGGCCGCGACACTCGATCTCGGCCGGATGGCCAACGAAAACCCGCCCAAGCTTCGGATCATGGACGGCAAGGGCAACCGCATCGACTACGTCGAGTTCCATCCCGCCTATCACGCGCTGATGGCCAAAAGCACCGGCTGGGGCATCCACAGTTCGGCGCATGACGGCAGCGAGCCGGCCGGCCCGATGGCGAGCCGCGCCGTGCGGCTCTATCTCGCGACTGAGGCCGAGAGCGGCCATCTCTGCCCGATCACCATGACCCATGCCTGCATCGGCGCGCTCAAGTCCGAGCCGGAGGTGCTGAAGAAGTGGCAGGCCAAGATCCTCTCACGCAAATACGACCCGCGGCCGCTGCCCTGGTGGGAGAAGACCGGCGTGACGCTCGGCATGGGCATGACCGAGCGCCAGGGCGGCACCGACGTGCGCGCCAACATCACCAAGGCGACGCCCCAAGGTGACCATGTCGAGATCAGCGGTCACAAGTGGTTCATGTCGGCGCCGATGTGCGACGCCTTCCTGGTGCTCGCCCAGGCACCGGCCGGCCTCACCTGTTATTTGATGCCGCGTTACCGACCCGACGGCAGCCAGAACGCCATCCGCTTCCAGCGTCTGAAGGACAAGCTCGGCAACAAGTCGAACGCCTCCTCGGAAGTCGAATTCCACGGCGCTTGGGCCGAACGCGTCGGCGCCGAGGGCGCGGGCGTGCGCACCATCATCGAAATGGTGAACCTGACGCGCCTCGACTGCGCTATCGCCTCGGCCGGCCAGATGCGCTTTGGCCTCAGCCAGGCACTGAGCCACATCCGCAACCGCTCGGTGTTCCAGAAGCGGCTTGTCGACCAGCCGTTGATGCGCGCCGTCGTCGCCGATCTCGCACTCGAGCTCGAGGCGCAGGTAGCGCTGGTGTTCCGGCTCGCCCACGCCGTGGACAAGGGCGAGACGGCCTATACGCGCCTGCTGACGCCCGCCGTGAAATTCCTTATCTGCAAATCGACGCCGCAGGTCGTCTACGAATCGCTCGAGTGCCTGGGTGGCAACGGCTACACCGAAGACCTGCCGATGGCGCGGCTCTATCGCGAGGCGCCGCTCAACGCCATCTGGGAAGGCTCGGGCAACGTCATGGCGCTCGACGTGTTGCGCGCCGCCGGCCGTCATCCCGACGCGGCGATGGAAACCGTGGGCGCTCTCGCCCGCACGGCGGCAAAGGCCTTCGATGTGCGGCCTTTGGCGGGCGCGCTGGAGAAGACGCTGAAATCCCCCGACGCCGAGCGGCGCGCGCGCTTTTTGTGCGAAGGCCTGGCCCGCATCGCCGCCCTTGCGGCTCTGGCCGAAGCCAATTCGCCCTTTGCAACGCTCTACGGCGATGCGCGTCTCAACAATGCGCACTTCGCTCAGTTCGGTACCGCCGATCTCGGCGCCGCCGAGCAGGCGCTGATGGACCGCGCGCTGGCGGCGTGATCTAAGCCCGGCATGGCCTTCGCCACCCTCGACTGGGCGCTGCGCGGCGGCACTTGTTGCCTGCTGCTTCTGCTGGCCGCCGTGCTGATGCGCGACCATGGCCGGCTGACCTTGGCCCGGCTGGGTGCGGCGTTCGCGCTCGGCACCGCTGCCTATGCGCTGACCTCGGCGGCGGGATACCCGACCATCGCCGGCGCGTGGAGCATGCCGCTGCTTGCGCTGTCGGCCGGCAACAACGTCGTGTTCTGGGCGTTCAGCGCCGCCCTGTTCGACGACGGCTTTCGGCTGCGCTGGTGGCACGCCGCGCTGTGGCTGCTGCTGGTCGCGGGCGGCTTCGCGATGTGCCTGTCGCCGACGCCGCCGCTCGGCCTCGCGCTGACGCTGAGTTCCCTCGTCTTCGGCGCGCTGGCCATGATCCCGGCGATCTCCACCTGGCGCGTCGACCTGGTCGAGCGGCGGCGACGGATCAGGCTTTTCGTCGTGGTGGCGTCATCGCTCTATATCGGCGTAACCGCGCTCGCCCAGCTCGCGGGCATGCAGCACACCGCCCCGGCAGAAGGAAGTCTCGCCGGCGCTGTCGGGCTTCTCCTGATCTCTTCGGTCGTCGCGCTCTCTCTGGTGCGTGTCGGCCACGACACGCTGTTTCCGATGCTGGACGAACCGGCAGAATCCGCGCCGCCCACTGTCTCGCCGGCACGGGATTCCGGTCCCGATCAGGGCCTGCTCGCGGCGCTCGGCCGTCTGATGACGGCAGAGCGCGCCTACCGGCAGGACGGCCTCACCATCGGCACGCTCGCCAGCCGGCTCAGCTTGCCCGAATACCGGCTGCGGCGGCTGATCAACCAGGGGCTGGGCTACCGCAACTTCAACAGTTTCGTGAACCACTACCGCATCGCCGAGGCCAAGGCGGCGCTCGGCGACCCGCGCCAGGCCGAAGTGCCGGTGCTCACCATTGCGCTGGACACAGGCTTCAGCTCGCTCGGGCCGTTCAACCGCGCCTTCAAGGCCGAAACCGGCCTCACGCCGACTGAATATCGCCGGCAAGCCGGCGGAAAAGGCGCAGATTCCGGAATCAGCCAGCCGATTCCGGAATTGGCGAGCCGGATTTCGAACCCGGCGAGAGGAAATCTGGCGGCGCCCTAGGGTCGGCCCGGTCTCAACCGGGAGAACCGACCATGTACCGTTCGCTTTCCGCCGCCCTGCTCTGCTCCGTATCCGCCGCCCTGTCGGGTTGCAACTCGCTTAGCCGCGCCGCCAGCGTCGCGACGGGTTTCGCCAGCCACCAGCTCTGCTCGGCGACCTTCGTCTCGAAGCTCGATCCGGAGGCGTTCTACGACGAAGCGCTCCGGCCGACCGGCGGCCCGGTGAGCTTCCTGATCAGCCACCAGGTCGACCGACAAAAGCGCGAGGTGACCTCGCGCTTCGCCGGCCTCGTCGAAAGCCGCGCCGTCTATCGCGGCGAGCTGGGCTGCCTCGTCGTGCGTGGCACGCCGCTCGCCGACCCGCCCACCCACTCCCGGGTCGCGAGCCCGAGCCTACTGCCCGAGATCGCCGGCTCCGAGCCGGTCGAGCCGGCTGACCCCGCGATCAAGGCCTCGCTCGACCGGGCCTTCACCGAGACGCCCGGCGCGCCTCATCGCGGCACCAAGGCGATCGTGATCGTGCATGACGGCAAGGTGATCGCCGAGCGCTACGCGCCGGGCTATGGCGTCGACACGCCGGTGATCGGCTGGTCGGCCACCAAGTCGGTGACCAACGCGCTGCTGGGCATCCTGGTGCGCCAGGGCAAGCTTGCGATGGATGCCCCCGCCCCGATCGCCGCCTGGGCCGATCCGAACGATCCGCGCCACGCCATCACGCCGGACAATCTCCTGCGCATGAACAGCGGCCTCGATATCGGCCAGTCGCTCACCGCGAGCGCGCGCGATGCGTTCGATCCGACGACGCAGATGGTGTTCGTCGAGCGCGACATGGCGGGCTTCGCCGAGCGATTTCCGCTCAAGTTCGCGCCGGGCAGCGACTGGACCTATACCAATGGCAACACGCTCCTGCTCTCACGCATCATCCGCGACAAGACCGGCGGCGCGACGCAGTCGGTGCTCGATTTCGCCCATCTCGAGCTGTTCGACAAGCTTGGCATGCGGCACGTGACGCTCGAATTCGACGCCACCGGCACGCCGATCGGCGCCAGCCACATGCTGGCGAGCCCACGCGACTGGGCGAAGTTCGGCCTGCTCTATCTCAACGACGGCGTGGTGGGCGGCGAGCGCCTGCTGCCCGAGGGCTGGGTCGACTATTCCGCCCGGCTAACGCCGCACAGCGAGCAGTACGGCTATGCCGCCGGTTTCTGGACCAATCGCGGCAATTCCGGCGGCGCGCGCTATCGCATCAAGGCGGGCATTCCCGCCGATGCCTTCATGGCGCGCGGTTCCTTTGGCCAGTACGTCGTCGTCATCCCCTCGCAGCGGCTGGTCGTGGCGCGCTTTGGCTACGCTTTCGACATGCGCAACGACCTCGACATGCTGGCCCGCGTGATCGCCGACGTGATCGCTACGTTGCCGAAGTCGTGACCAACCTCATCCTGAGGAGCATCGCGCAGCGATGCGTCTCGAAGGATGAGACACAATCTCGGTGTATCCGACCCTTCGAGACGCGGCCCTTTGGGCCGCTCCTCAGGGTAAGGTGATTTGTTGCGGCAAGGCGACACGTCGCCCAATATCCGAGGCATGAAGAAGATTTTCACCGCTTGCCTCGGCACCGAGACCAACACCTTCGCTTCCATTCCCACCGGATATCAACTCTTCCAGGAAACCTGCCTCTACCGCAAAGCGAGCTACGGCAAGAACGTGCCGATGTTCGGCGCGCCATTGGCGGTCTGGCGCGGCCGCGCCGAGGCCAAGGACTGGCAGGTGGTCGAAAGCCTGTGCGCCTTCGCCCAGCCGGCCGGCAAGACGGTGAAGAAGGTCTACGAGGCCTTCCGCGACGAGATCGTGGCCGACCTCAAGGCCGCCCTGCCGGTTGACGGCGTGCTGCTCTCCATGCATGGCGCCATGGTGGCCGAAGGCTACGACGACTGCGAAAGCGATCTTCTGGCCGCCGTGCGCAAGGTCGTCGGCCCCGACCTGCCGGTGGGCGTCGAGCTCGACCTGCATTGCAACATCGGCGAGGGCACGCTGCGCGACGCCACCGCCCTGGTGCTGTTCAAGGAATACCCGCACGTCGACGTGCCCGAGCGCGCCGACGATCTCTTCACCGTGATGGAGGGCGCCATCGAGGGTCGCACCAGGCCGGTGATGGCGGCGTACGATTGCAAGATGATCGGCGTGTTCCACACCACGCGCCAGCCGATGCGCGGCTTCGTCGACAAGCTCTCGGCCATGGAAGGCAAGGACGGCGTGCTGTCGCTTTCCATCGCCCATGGCTTTCCGTGGTCCGACATCAGGGAGATGGGCAGCAAGATCATCGCCATCACCGACGGCGACAAGGCAAAGGCCGAGAAGCTGGCGCGCGAGCTCGGCCGCGAGTTCTTCGCCATGCGCGATCAGACGCAGCCGCCCTACGTCACACTCGACGCCGCCATGGCGCGCGTGAGCACACACAACCTGCCCAAGCCCATGGTGCTGGCCGACGTGTCGGACAATGCCGGCGGCGGGGCCGCCTCGGATTCGACGTTCATCCTGAAGGCGCTGCTCGACAAGAAGGTGACGGACGCAGCCCTCGCCATGGTCTGGGACCCGGGCGCGGTGAAGCTCGCCTTCGAGGTCGGTGAGGGTGCCGAATTGGACATCCGTCTGGGCGGCAAGCTCGGCCCGCAATCCGGCCCCCCGCTCGATGTCCGTGCCAAGGTGCTGAAGCTCGCGAAGGAGGTGACGATCGAATTCGGCGGCGAGCGCAAGGGCGTCAACCCGATCGGCGACGCAGTGGCCCTCCAGATCGAGGGCGTGACGGTGGTCGTCAATTCCAAGCGTTCGCAGTGCCACAGCCGCGACTGCTTCACCAAGCTCGGCGTCGATCCCTCGACCAAGAAGGTCGTGGTGGTGAAGTCCATGCAGCACTTCCACGCCGCCTATGCGCCGATCGCCAGCGAAGTGGTCTACGTCGCCGCGCCCGGCGCGCTGGTGCCCGACTGGTCGCTGCTGCCCTACACCAAGGTCGACAAGGCGCAGTGGCCGTTCGTCGCCGACCCGCACGCCGCCTGACGCCTACTGCGGCGACATGCCGACCGGCGGCTGCTTGTTGGGCGGAGAGCGGTTCAGGAAGGTGAGCGAGAGATAGGCACCCACCCACGAGCCGGCGCCGGCGAAGGCGACATACACCCAGTTTTCGGTGTAACTGATCACGGCGTAGGACGAGAGCAGGTACCACAGGCTGCTCCAGTTGGCCGCCCACAACCGCTTGCGGGCCACCACGGCAGAGGTGAACTGCACGTAGATCGCGTCGGTCGCGGCCGTTGCGACCAGCACACCGACAGCGGTCAGGGGATCGACGTTCATCTGTCACCTCCTAGGGAGTCCACAATGTTGTCGAGACTAGCTCTTTGTTGCGCGCTCGCCATGGCCTCGAGCGCCGCGACAGCACAATCGCCAAACGGCGTGCGCACGCTCAACCCGGCCGGCGCCATCAAGGCCGACGGCCCCTGGAGCCTGGGCGCGCGGGCGGGCGACTTCGTCTTCGTCGCCGGCATGCAGGGCATCGATCCCGCCACCGCCAAGCTGGTGGCCGACCCAGAGGCCCGTATCCGCCAGGCCTTTCTCAATATCAGGCTGATCGCCCAGTCGGAGGGTGCCAGCCTGCAGGACTGCGTGCGCCTCACCATCTACGTCAGCGACCTCGCCAGGCTGGCGCCGCTGGTCGACAAGGTGCAGGCCGAGCTGTGGGGCAAGCCGCCCTACCCGCCGCGCACCATGTTCGAGGCCAAGCGCCTGTTCGACGACGACATCATCGAGATCGACAGCGTTTTCTATGCCCCGCGAAAGCAGTAGGCTTGGGCTCGATTCGGGGGAGACGTCGTCATGGTTCGTTTCAGGTCTGCGATCGCGGCCGGGGCTTCTGTCGCCCTTGCTCTGGCACTGATCGGTTGCACGTCAAAGCCGGCCGCCACACCGGCAGCTCCTCCCAGCCCCAGCAGCGCCCCGGCAAGCCCGGCGGACGTCGCCTACTGCGACCAGCTTGCCTCGCTCTACGAGCGGTATGGCAGCGCGCAGGACCAACGCGGCGAGGATTTTGACGCCAGCGTCGCCGAGGCGATCAACCAGTGCCACTCGGGCAATCCCGACGCCGGCATCGCCACGCTCTCGCGCATGCTCAAGGACCAGGACTTCACCCTGCCGCCGCGCCCGGGCAAAAGCTGATGGAGCAGCTGGATTGGCGCAAGGCCGGCGCCGAACGCGGCCTCAGGATCGAGGATCTCGCCCCGCATGTCGGCACGTCGATCGAGGGCGTCGATCTCGAGGAGGAGCACGATGCCGAGATGGTCGCCATCCTCCGCGCCGCCTGCGTGGAGCGCACGCTGCTCCTGTTCCGCGGCCAGACCGAGCTCTCGCCCGCCGACTATCTCAAATTCGCCGAACACTTCGGCGGCCGGCCCGACTTGCATTCACTGCGCCATTATTGCCTGCCCGAGCACCACGAGATCTTCGTGGTCGGCAACGTGCACGAGAAGGAAGCCAACGCGGGCTCGCCGCCCACTGGATCGCCAAGGGTCGGCCTGAACTGGCACACCGACCACTATCACCTGCCCGAGCCCGGGCTGTTCACCTACCTGCACGCCATCCAGGTCCCTCCGGCGCAAGGCGACACGCGCTACGCCAACGGCATCGCGGCCTACGATGCGTTGTCGCCCGAGATGCAGGCCGAGATCGAGGGCCTGAAGGTGCTGCACAGCCGCGCGCGGCTGTTCAAGAACCTATTCCCCGAGGCGACCGAGGAGGAGATGGAGGCCGAACGGCGCAAGGTCCCCGACGTCACCCATCCGCTGGTGCGCATGCACCCCGAGCTCAAGCGGCGCGGCCTCTATCTCGGCGGCGAATGGGGCTCGTGCATCGACGGCATGGAGCAGGACCGGGCGCAGGAGCTCTACGACACGCTGCTGCAGCACATGATCCAGGACCGCTTCTGCTACCGCCACCGCTGGCAGCCGGGCGACGTGCTGATGTCGGACAACCGCTGCAGCCTGCATCGCGCCAGCGAATGGGACGAGGCGAGCCACGTGCGCCGGCTGCACCGCATCATCATGATCGACGATCGGGCGCCGTACTGACAGGCGCGGTTCAGCGCAGGCCCGCTTGCTGCAGAAGCGGAAGCGTCTCGCGGCCGAACTGACTCATGTCGTCGAGGTATCGCGGCCACGACAGCACGATACCGTCGAGGCCCGCCTGGGACAGCTTCGCGAGTTCGTCGGCAACCTGTTCCTTGGTTCCGATCAGGGGAAAGCCGCCCCATCCCGAGATCAACTTTGTCCGGGCGGCGATGAGATCGTTGGGCTGCATCGTCTCCGCGGTCATCCCCAGCAGATCGGCGAGACCGCTGGCGGCCTCCCAATCGCCCTTCTGGTTGACGCAATAGTCGAAATACCGCCGGGCGCTCGCCTCGGTGTCGCCCTGCACCACGAACGCGTAGCTCCAGACCTGGATGTCGCGCGAATATTCCTGACGGGCGAGATTGCGATAGGCGTCGACGCGCAGCTTCGCCTGCGCCGCGTCGTCGGTATCGAGCAGGACGAAGGCGATGTCGCAATGCCTGGCCGCGAAATGCCGCCCCTTATCCGAGCCGCCGGCATTCATGACGGGCGGGAAAGGCCGCTGGATCGGCTTGGGTTGCATGTAACCCTTCCTGACCTGGAAGTGCCGGCCCTCGAAGTCGAACTCACCCTCGTCCGACCACAGCCGCTTGACGACTTCGAGCCATTCCCGCGCGATGTCGTAGCGGGTGTCGTGGTCGATCGAGCCTGCCCCGAACATCTCGAGCTCGGTGCGGTGCCAGCCGCCAACGACATTGAGCGCGAAGCGTCCGTTAGTGATGTGGTCGATCGTCGTTGCCTGCTTGGCGGCCATCACCGGATGGATGGTCGTGACATGGGACGTCGACAGGACACAGGGATAACGCGTCGATGCGCCGATTCCCGCGGCCCAGGAATAGGTCTCGAAGCTTGAGCCATGGAAGTCGCTGGCGCCGCCATAGCCGCGCCACCGCCCGACCGGCAGGATCATCTCGAATTCCAGCTCGTCGGCCAGCCTGGCGAGCGCCAGGGTGCTGGGCCAATTGGCCTTGAGCATGCCGTCGATGCTGGTCATCAGCGCGCAACCGCCGGCAAGATTGGACCCGAAGGTGCCGAGCTTGAGCTTGCGCGCGTTGTACAAGGGGTTGGATTCGCGCCTCGGCCTTGAGAGGATCCCGTCGGTCATTTTCGCCACTTTGCCATTGTTGGCGAAGACAATCATGGAAATGATGCGGGGCGCGGAAGCAATCCGCGGGGTTGCCGGCCGGGGTGTCTGATCCATGAGTGCGATACGTCGAGGGAAGCCGACTGACCAGAGCCAGGTCGTCTCGTTGCTGAGGGCGTTGCATGCCGAGAGTGCCTTTCGCGACATCGCAATCGACGACGCCCGATTGAACTCGTTCGTCCAGTTTTGTCTTAGCCACCCAAGCCAGGTTTGCATCCTGCATGAAAGCCGCGACGGCTCGGGCATCGATGGACTGATGCTGGGCTACGTCACGCCTTACTTCTTCTCGACGGAGCTGGGCGCCTGGGACCACGCCGTCTATGTCCGTCCCGAGCGTCGCGGTTCGATGATCGCCTACCGGCTGTGGCGGGAGTTCCGAAAGTGGGCGACCGAGGCGAAGGCGCGCGTCATGTGGCTCGGAACGTCCGCTCATATTGCGCCGGCGCGGAGCCACAAGTTCTACACCGGTCTTGGCATGAGCGAGACCGGCACCCTTTACCGGCTGCCGTTGGCCCCGCCCGCCTCGATCCGCCCTCGTGCGAGGACGACGTGACCGGGCCCAACCCGCCGAACGCACAGCCGGTTAATGTCGGCGGCGCCTCTACCGTCCAGCGACGCCTGAAACTGATGAAGTGGTACCGCGGCTTCGTCCCGCCCGGACGGTCGAGCCCGCTCGACCTGCTGATGATCCAGCCGACGGCTTTCTGCAATATCGATTGCTCCTACTGCTACCTGCCTTATCGCTCGAAGAAGGGACAGTTCCCGCTCGATCTGCTGGAGCCATTGTTCGGCAAGTTGCTGGACGCGGGCTTGCTCGGCGAATTGTTGAGCGTGCTGTGGCACGCCGGCGAGCCGATGGTCTTGCCGGCGGCCTACTATGCCGAGGCCATCGACCGGATCACGCGGCTTACAAATTCGACGAGCCGCACCGCACACTTCATCCAGACCAACGGAACCCTCATCACCCAGGAATGGTGCGACCTCATCCGGGCGAAGGGCATCCGGGTTGGAGTCAGCATCGACGGACCCGAGCATATCCATGACGCTCACCGGGTGACGCGGTCCCGCAAGGGAACGTTCGCGGAGGTGATGAAGGGCATCGAGCTGCTTAAGAAGAATGGAATCCTCTTTACCGTCATCGCCGTCGTCACGGCGCGCTCGGTCGATAATCCCGACGAGATGTACGATTTCTTCAAGGCCATCGGCTCTGCGCAAACCGGCTTCAACGTCGACGAGGTCGAGGGCGGAAACGCGACCTCCTCGCTCGCCGGTCCGGACATGGAGGCACGCTTCCGCCGCTTCATGAGCCGGGTCTTGCACCGGTCGCTCGAAGATCGCGCGCCCACGAGAATTAGAGAATTCGCCAACGGCCTGAACCAGTCCAACGCCGTTCTGCTGGGGCATCCTACCTTCTCGTCCGAAGCGAACCCGTTTTCGATCCTGTCGTGCGACATGAACGGCAAGCTGTTCACGTTCTCGCCGGAGCTGGTGGATCTGACGAAGACCACAGGCGGCGACTACAGCATCGGCGACATCCAGAGCGTCGAATTCGATCGCATCTACCAGGAGCCACGGTTTGCCGAGATGAACGCCGAAGTCCTGGCCGGCGTGACGCAATGCCGGAAGAGCTGCAGCTATTTCCCCGTGTGCGGCGGCGGCGCTCCGGTCAACAAGATGGCGGAGAACGGCAGCTTCGACTCCACGGAAACGATGTTCTGCCGCTACAAGTACAAGGTCGTGGCGGATGTCCTCGACGATCATGTTCTGAGTGCGATTGCCAGCCGCCGACAGAAGAATGTGCTGGGCGTTTCCGATACTCCCGACGCTGCCCCGCAACGAGCGCACGTCGACGATGGCGTGCTGGCGCCGGGATTTCCGGTGCTCGTGGCGCTTTCGCCGGCGTCGCGCCTGCTCTTGTCAGACGGCACGGGCGGACCGGAGGCCGCTCCCGATTCCGATCGCTACGAATCTCAGGCGCGCCTGCCGCTCAATTCCTGGCGACCGCCAAGGAACGAAGAGATGGCAACCCTCGGAAGCGAGGAAGCCAAGCCGGACAGTCTCGCCTTCGTGGCGATCGTCCGCCCGCCTGGGCAGCTCCTCGCACCTCTATTGGCAATCACGTCCGAGTTGACGAGCAAGCCAATCGAGCTGCGCGGAATCGACGGGACCGTGGCCCCGGTCATCGACGAAGTTGGCGCAGAGCTGGCAAAGCTGTTCGCCGAAGCCGGGCGCCCGCACCGAACCCTTGGAATCAGCCTAGTTGCTCCCGGGTTCACCACGACGGCGGTGGATTTCAGCACGAACCGCCGTCTGGGCTTGCACGTCGATAGCGGGCCGGAGTCGGCACCCCGCATGCGCGCCCAGACTCCAAACCGCATTAGCGTGAACCTGGGTAAGGAGCCGCGACGACTGTTGTTTCTGAATTTGTCGCTCGCGCAGGTTATCGCGCGGCTGCCTGCAGACGTTGTGAACGACCCGGCCAACAGTCCGACCGATCTGGCGCGAGTCTTCTTGCGAACCTTTCCGCGCTACCCCGTCCTGTCGCTCGAGATAGAGCCCGGCGAAGCTTACATCGCGCCCACCGAGAACATGATCCACGACGGCTACACCGGCCATATGGCAAGTCCGGACGCGAGTCTGTCGGTCCTCGGCCACTTCAAGAGGCCCGGTTCCAAGACCGGCTAGACCACGGCTTGCGTGCGGTTTGTTACCAAAAACGGGCAATGCCGGCGCCCCTAGGCGTACCGCTTCGCCGAGTAACTGTGTATATTTAAGCGGGGCTTGTAGGCGCCGACTGGGTGGGGGATTCCGCGAAGGAATCCTTTTGGGGCAGGATGTGCTTTAGCAACTTCAATAACTTCAACAATTTTAACAACTTCAACAATTTCATCGGTCACGTTCCGGGCACTCTCGTGTTCGACGTGCATGCCGGGGGCACCGATTTTGGCGGTCAGATTTCGACCGCGCCGTATACGGAAACCGCGCTCACGACGGGCGCCACAGTCGCCTCGTTTGGCCAGGGGTTTGACCGCTTCCAAAACGGCTTCGGCACCATCACCAACACCAACTTCAGCAATCCGACCGTAAGCTCCATCTCCGCCCAAGTGCAGTTCGGCACGGCATCCGACAACCTGTTTCTCAACTACCCGAACAACGAATTCACCGTCGTCTATTCGCCGAACCCGTTTCCTCAGGGGCAAATCCTCCTCAACGGGACTGAAGTCGCGACCTTCAATGGCGGCATGGGCGGCGTAACGCTCAGCATCAACATCAATTCCAACATCGCCACCAACTACGGGCTCGTCTCCGACATCCTCCAGGGTGTCTGGTATCAGAACGCCTCGGGCTCGACCTCCGGATCGAAGAACGTCACCTTTACCATCTTCGACAATGCGTCCACCAACACCAACGCGACCGTTGTCGTCAGCGGTTCGAACAACGTCACCTCCGGCCAAATCCAGATTCTTACCAGCGGACAGGCGGCCTCCGGCTCGGTGATTTCGCCAGCGGCCTGCAGAACGGCACGGTCGCCGGCCTGGCGAATTCGACGCAGAAAGTCGACCTGGTGGACATCACCTACAACTCGGCGACGACGTCGGTGACGAACTACACCAGCAACGGCAGCAACGGCGGCACGGTGAGCGTCACCGACGGCACGCACATAGCGCTGCTCAACGTCATCGGCACCTACACGGTGGCGAGCTTCAAGCTCTCCAACGACGGCAACGGCGGCACATTCGTTACCGACCCGCCGGTCGACAGCAGCGGCCACCTCGCGCCGGGCCACTGAGCGTGCACTTCATCGCCTGAAAGCCGCGATGTTTCAGGCCGTTTACAGAGGCGAAACTCATTGGTATGGTCCGCCGCGTCGCGGCCGGGAATGGCCGTTTTGTCGTCTTAAATCAACGACTTAACGGGACCCACCGCCCCGGCGCAGGGGTCGCGATATGAAGATACTCACCGGCAACAGCAATCGCCCGCTGGCGGAAGCCATTTCCGCCAAGCTCGCGCTGCCGCTCGTGAAGGCCAACATCCGCCGCTTCTCCGACAACGAGATCTTCGTCGAGATCCTGGAGAACGTGCGCGGCGAGGACGTGTTCGTCATCCAGTCGACCAGCTTCCCGGCCAACGACCATCTGATGGAGCTCCTGATCACCATCGATGCGCTGCGCCGGAGCTCGGCGCGCCGCATCACCGCGGTGATGCCCTACTACGGCTATGCCCGCCAGGACCGCCGCACCGGCTCGCGCACGCCGATCTCGGCCAAGCTGGTCGCCAACCTGATCACCAACGCCGGCGCCAATCGCGTGCTGACGCTCGACCTGCATGCCGCACAGATCCAGGGCTTCTTCGACATCCCGCTCGACAATCTCTATGCCGGCCCGGTGTTCTCCAAGGACATCCACGAGACGCTGAAGAACCGCAACCTCACCGTGGTGTCGCCCGACACCGGCGGCGTGGTGCGCGCCCGCGCCGTCGCCAAGCGCATCGACGCCGACCTCGCCATCATCGACAAGCGGCGCGAGGCGGCGGGCGTCAGCGAGGTCATGAACGTGATCGGCGACATCAAGAACGCCGACTGCATCCTGGTCGACGACATCGTCAATTCGGCCGGCACGCTGTGCAATGCCGCCGTGGCCCTGATGGAGCAAGGGGCCAAGTCGGTGTCGGCCTACGTCACGCACGGCGTGCTGTCAGGTGGTGCGGTGGCCCGGGTCGCCGCCTCGCCGATCGAGAAGATGGTGATCACCGATTCGATCCAGCCGACCGAAGCGGTGCGGGTGTCGCCCAACGTGCGGCCGCTCAGCATCGCCACCCTGATGGCCGAGGCGATGAAGCGGATTTCCGAGGAAACCTCGGTTTCGAGCCTGTTCGATTAGGAGTATTCACGGGAGAATTCACGAGATCGGGCGATGGGCACCCCTGGAGGCCACGCCGCGATGAAGAGAGAGCAACGCTTAACCATAGGATTTAGGAGAAGTTGAAATGGCAGAGACGTCAAAGGTCATCGCGAAGAAGCGGGACCGGGCCGGCAAAGGGGGCGCCCGTTCCAGCCGTCGCGATGGACTGATTCCCGCCGTGATATACGGCGACAAGCAGCCCCCGATGATGATCGCGGTCGAGCCGAAATCGGTCGAGCGCGAGATGCACCGCGAGGGCTTCTTCAATCACCAGCTCAAGATCGAGGTCGACGGCCAGGGCTTCGATGTCCTGCCGCGCGACGTGCAGGTCGATCCGGTGACCGACAAGCCTCTGCATCTCGACTTCCTGCGGATCGGGCCCGATTCGATCATCACCGTGCAGGTCCCCGTGCACTTCAAGAACGAAGGCAACGCGCCCGGCATCAAGCGCGGCGGCGTGTTGAACGTGGTCATGCACGAGATCACCGTGCGCACCAAGCCGGCCACCATCCCGGAGTTCTTCGAGGTCGACCTGACCGGTCTCGAGATCGGCCATTCCATCCATCTCTCGTCGCTGAACGTCCCCGAGGGCGTGCGCGTGGTGACCCGCGACAAGAACCCGACGGTGGCCTCGATCGCCGCCCCGACCGTGGTCCGCGAAGCCGCCGCCCAAGCCGCCGCCGATGCGGCAGCTGCGGCAGCAGCACCGGTAGTGGCGGAGGGCGCAGCGGCAGCGCCGGGTACGGCTCCGGCAGCTCCAGGTGCGGCTCCAGCAGCGGGTGCCGCGGCGCCGGCTGGGGGTGCTGCAGCGGCTCCCGCGGCGGGGGGCAAGGCGCCGGCTCCGGCGAAGAAGTAAGACCCGCGTCTTGCTTCTGCTGGTCGGGCTCGGCAATCCCGGGCCGCGCTATGCGGGGCACCGGCACAATGTGGGATTCATGGCGGTGGACGAGATCGTCCGCCGCCGTGTCTTCCCGCCGTGGCGCGAGCGTTTCAACGGACAGGTGACGGAAGGCCATCTCGGCGGCGAGCGCACGATCGTGCTCAAGCCCCAGACCTTCATGAACGAATCGAGCAAGGCAGTCGGCGAGGCCGTGCGCTACCTCAAGGTGCCGCTCGAGCGGCTGGTGGTGTTCCACGACGAGCTCGACCTCGCCCCCGGCCGGGTGCGCATGAAGAAGGGCGGCGGCGCCGGCGGCCATAACGGGCTGCGCGACATCGATGCCCATGTCGGCAACGACTACCGCCGGGTGCGGATCGGCATCGGCCATCCCGGCCACAAGGACCTGGTGCTGCACTGGGTGCTGCGCGACTTCGAGCCCGACGAGCGCGACGCCACCACCGGCTGGGTGCCCAAGGTGCTGCACGCGCTCGCCGAAGAATCCGCCCTCCTGGCCGAGGGCGGCGCCAAGAACGACGAACGCTACATGAGCCGGGTGGCGCACCTCGCGCCGCCTCCCGACCTCCCGGCCCGACTGGACATCAAAGAGTAGATCATGGGTTTCAACTGCGGAATCGTCGGCCTGCCCAATGTCGGCAAGTCGACCCTGTTCAATGCGCTCACCGCCACGCAGGCGGCGCAGGCGGCCAACTACCCGTTCTGCACCATCGAGCCCAATGTCGGCCGCGTCGCCGTCCCCGATCCCCGGCTCGACAAGCTCGCGGGCATCGCGAGTTCCGCCAAGATCATCGCCACCCAGCTCGAGTTCGTCGACATCGCCGGCCTGGTCAAGGGCGCGTCCAAGGGCGAGGGCCTGGGCAACCAGTTCCTCGGCAACATCCGCGAGGTCGACGCCATCGCCCATGTGCTGCGCTGTTTCGAGGACTCTGACGTCACCCATGTTTCGGGCAACGTCGATCCGGTGCGCGACGCCGAGATCGTCGAGACCGAGCTGATGCTGGCCGACCTCGATTCCCTGGAAAAGCGCCTGCCCAACCTCGAGAAGCGCGCCAAGGGCGGCGACAAGGAGGCCGCGGTCGAGGCGCCCGTGGTCAAGAAGGCGCTTGACGCGCTGCGCGAGGGCAAGCCCGCCCGCGAGGCGCCGCTCACCAACGAGGAGCAGCCGGTGTTCGCCCGCCTGCAGCTGATCACCGCCAAGCCGATGATGTACGTGCTCAATGTCGAGGAGGCCTCGGCCGCCACCGGCAACAAGCACAGCGCCGCGGCCGAAGCCTTTGCGAAGAAGCGCGGCATCCTGTCGGTAGTGATCTCCGCCGCCATCGAAGCGGAGGTGGCGCAGCTGCCGGCCGAGGACCAGGCCGAGTATCTCGGCCATCTCGGCCTCACCGAGACCGGCCTCACCCGCGTGGTGCGCGCGGGCTACCAGCTTCTGGATCTCGTGACCTTCTTCACCGTCGGCCCGAAGGAAGCGCGCGCCTGGACGGTGCGCCGCGAGGCGCGCGCGCCGGAAGCAGCCGGCGTCATCCACACCGACTTCGAGAAGGGTTTTATCCGCGCGGAAACGATCGCGTACGACGACTACGTGACGCTTAACGGCGAGGCCGGAGCGCGCGACGCGGGCAAGCTACGACTGGAAGGCAAGGAGTACGCCGTCAAGGACGGCGACGTGTTCCATTTCCGCTTCAACGTTTGATAGCGTACTGAGCTGCGCCTTGCCGCGGGCGAGCGCACCTGCACTAATCGGCCCATGGAAGTTAAGCTCGCGAAAGTCCTCGGACGTGCGGCCGCGCACGCCGGAGCGCAACTCGGCAACATCCAGATGATGGATTGGAAACGCGGCGAGTTGGTGATCAAGACCAGCCTCGGCTTTGACGCGCGCTTCCTAGAAACCTTCCGCGGTGTCTCGCTCACCGAACCTACCGTCTGCGCCCGTGCCGCAACCCAGCGCCGGCCCGTGCTGGTGGAGAATGTGTTTGCCGACCGCGATTACGCCCCACTCCACGACATCGCTCGCCATGCTGGCTTTCATTCAGTGCTGTCGACACCGATGATCGCCCGGTCGAGCGTATTCGTCGGCGTGCTCTCGCTGCACTTCGCCGAAGGCCGTTGCCCCGATGCCGCGGTGATCGCCGAGACCAAGCGCATCGCGCAAGCAGCGGCCGACGATATGCTAGGCTATCCGGACCTGCGGGAGCAGACGCTGCCTGCAGGCTGATCTTTCGCCGGAGGCCAGCGCATGACTGTCAAACTCTCGACCCCGCCCACCCTGCCCAAGCGCGGCGGCTATTCGCAGATCGCCGAAGTGACCAGCGGCAAGCTGATCTTGGTCGCGGGCCAGGTGCCGCACGACGTCCACGACAAGATGGTGGGCGAAGGCAGCTTCGAGGCCCAGGTCGAACAGGTGTTCAGGAACCTCGACGCCGCGCTCAAGGCGGCGGGCGGCAGCATGAAGAACCTGGTGAAGATCATGAACTACTGCGTGGCCTCGGTGTCCTATGAAGAGCGCATGGTCTACCGCACGGTGCGTGACCGCTGGATCGACACCACGAACCCGCCGGTCAGCACATTCATCTACGTGGTGAAGCTCGCCCAGCCCAACTGGCTGTTCGAGATGGACGCGATGGCGGTAATCGACAAGTAACGCGCTCTGGAACCGCACCCAACCTCATCCTGAGGAGGCGCGTAGCGCCGTCTCGAAGGATGGGAACGAGTACCTTGTTTGCGTCCATCCTTCGAGACGCCGCGCTACGCGCGGCTCCTCAGGATGAGGTTATGGTGCTCCCGCCTCGCCGCAGGATCAGCCATTCGAGAAAAAGGCTGCCCAGCACGGCGGCGATGGTGAAGGCGAGGACCTCGGGCCGGGTCGACCACAGGTGGATCACCTGGGCCACCAGCACCACCGCCATCAGCCCCGTGCCGAGCAGGATCAGGAACCGCGAGCCGCCGGCCTCCTTGTGCAGGCGCCAGTGGGCGGCGAACACCGCGAGGTAGAGCACCAGGGCGGCCGCGCCGGCGATGTGGCAGATGGCGGTGAGATCGATCAGGTTCACCATCACCAGCACGAGTGCGGCGGCCAACACCAGGCCGTGCGTGCCCTCGCGCCACGCCGCCTTGCCGAACATCGCCGGCAGCTCGCCGCGCGCCGCCATCGCCTTGGAGATCTCCAGCCCGGAAAACAGGCTGGCATTGAGCGCCGAAGTGGTGGCGAGCAACGCCGCGATCGACACCACGACAAAGCCTGGCCCGCCGAACACCTGGTGCGCGGCCTGGGCGACCGCGGTGTGCTTGTAGTGGTGCAGATGATCGGCCGGAACGTGGCCCAGCACGATGACGGCCAGCCCGATATAGAGCGTCGCCACCACGCCGATGGCGATGAAGATGGCGCGCGGTATGGTGCGGGCGGGATCGGCGACGAAGCCCGAGGCGTTGGCCATGATGCCGTAGCCCGCATAGGCGAAGAAGGTGAGCCCGACGCTGGCGAACAAGGTGTCCGGCGCCACCTCGGGCTCGCCGGCCAGCATCGTGGGGTCGAGCGCCCACAGCCCCGCCAGCAGCAGTCCCGCCAGGATGATGAGCTTGAACCCGACCAGGAACTCCTCGATATGGCTCACCATGCCGGAGCCCGCCATGTTGGCCAGCACCACGACGATAACGATGGCCGAGGCGAAAAGATCGACATGCAGCGGCGTCATGGCATCGCCCAGCGCCAGCCGGCCGGCATAGGCGCCGAAGGTCTTGGCGATCATGGTGAGGGCGATCAGCAGGCTGATCAGGAACAGAATCGAGAGCCCGCCGGCCAGCACGCGCCACGGAAAGGCCCGGTCGAAATACTCCATGATGCCGCCTGCCCCCGGGAAGCGGCCGGCGAGCCGGGCGTAGGAATAGCCCGACAACAAGGCGATGGCGCCGCCGACGGCGAACGAGAGGTAGACGTCGCGGCCGGTCATCAGTGCCGCCTCGCCGAGCAGCGTGAAGATGCCCGCGCCGACCATCGAGCCAATGCCGAGCGCCGCCACGGCCCAGACCGACATCGCCGATCGCGCTGTTGGCGCGCTTGTCTCGGTCGCTTCTGCCACGCTAGCCCTGCCCCGCCATTCGGCGGCGACGTTAGCAAGCAGGGTCAGGGAGAGCCATGGCGGTTACCGCCGTCGTGGACGGCATACCGGCCGTCGGCGCCGGGCGCGTCCTTGCAGGCCGCGAGCGCCAAAGCGGCTAACAGGACAAGGATCATGGCGATCGTTCTCATGGGCATGATGTAGGCGGCCACCGGTCCCGAGGCAAATAGCGCTGGGGGCGCGCCACTCCAGTAGCGCGATCATACCGATGCGAAGACGCGCGACTGGAGTCGCGCGCCCCCAGCGCATTGAACTTCTAATGACCAAAATAGGTGGTCCAACGGGGTCGCGGTTATAACGAGGGCATGGCCTCCCTTGCCCCTTTGTTCGCGGTCAAGCTGTGGAACAGGCGCGCATCCAGCGACGAGTTGCTGGCCGACATGCGCCGGGTTGCGCACGCCAACGACGGCGCGCTGACCTTCGACCTCTATGGCCGGCACGGCGAATATTCCACCAACACCATCGCCCATCAATTCGGCTCCTGGGGAGCCGCCCTCCAGGCCGCCGGCCTGCGGGTCAACATCGATCGCGGCCTGTCGGACGCACAGTTGTTCGAGAACCTCGCGGAGGTCTGGCGCAAGCTGGGACGCCAGCCGATCGGCCGCGACCTCGTGAAGAGCCAGGGAGTATCGCGCTATTCCTCGGCCGCCTACGAGGCGAGGTTCGGAAGCTGGAACAAGGCGCTGCTCGCCTTCGCGGCTTCGCTCGAGGGGGCCAAGCGCGAGGACAAACCGGATCGGCCAAAGGAAAACGCCGAGCTTGAGAGACAGCCCCGCGCGCCGCGCAAGATCAACTGGCGCCTGCGCGCGACCGTCCTGATTCGCGACAACTGCATCTGCCGCATGTGCGGCGCCAGTCCGGCCAAGGATCCGGCCGTGACCCTGCATGTCGACCACATCACGCCCTGGTCCAAGGGGGGTGCCACGGTCTTGGACAATCTTCAGACACTGTGCTCCGCTTGCAATATCGGCAAAGGCGACCGGCCATGCACGCAACTGACGAAAAAATCGAGGCCTTGCACCGGCAGGCGAAGGCGCTCGCGGCCGAAGCGCAAGCGCTAACCGAGACCTACCGGCGCACGACATGGGTCCGCTTCGTGGCAGTATTCTTTCCCGTGCCGTTCGTAGTGGTGCTGCTGCGGCTCGAGCTCGAGCCCTGGCATTACTACCTGGCAGGGGCGGCGTATCTCGGCTTTTCGGCGCTGCTCTACGTCATCGACACCGCCGCATCGGACAAGTGCGACGCGGCGACGAGGGCGGCCGGTCGGGCGCGGCAGGCTTACGAGCTGGCGAGCGATCCCTCGGCGCGGACATAGAAGAGCGTCAAGGCACCGGAGCCTCGGCCGAGCGGACGTCGCGCAGGTCGTGCGTCTGCTGCTGCACCGTATGCGACTTCTCAAGCTCTCTCGCGACCAGGGCGGTCAAGCCGAAGCCGATTGCGAGCCACAGTGCCAAGCTGAGCAGGCTGCGCATCTCAATTCCCGAAGGCGGCGGGCCAATCCGCGCGATGGCGTTTGTACGCTATCGCACCTCACCCAAAGACAACGTAGGGGAACGCCGGCCGGTTGCCGGCCGCGGACTTCAGCTTCGCAAAACCGTGTCATCCCGAGCGCAGCGAGGGATCTATGGCGGCGTTCGACCCTAGATCCCTCGCTGCACTCGGGATGACACCGCGTGTGGTGGAAGCGCCGCCGCTCGCTCAATTCACTTGGCCTAAGGCAACACCCGCTTCATCCACTTGGCGGTGGCCTGCGCGTCCTGGCCATCGCTCGCCTCGAGCTTGGCGATCACGCGATGGCGATCCTCGATCTCGCGATTTTGGCTGAGCTTGAGCTTGGTCTCGACGCGTTCGAGCTTCATGCGGAAGGCGACGATGTTCTTCGTCTGCTCGGCGGCATTGCCGGGCGGCAGGCGGCCGAGACCCCAGGCGTCGGAGCCGCTGCCCTCGTAGACCGCGGCGAGTTTGGTCAGCAACATCAGCACCGAAGGCGTCGCCTCGACGATCTCGGGTCGGCCGTAGGCATGCACGGTGACGTAGTTCCAGGTCGGCACCTTGACGCCCGGCGTGTACCAGGTCGGCGAGACGTAGGCGTGCGGACCCCAGAACAGCGCGAGCGAATTCGCGGGCCGCGAAAAAAGCTTCCAGTGATCGTTGGCGCGCGCCAGGTGGCCGAGCAGGCTGCCGTGCGGGCTGCCGTCATTCTCCCAGACCAGCGCCATGTGGGTGCAGACAGGAGCGCCGGTTTCATCCGAGGTGATCAGCAGCGCCCAGCCATGGCTCTGCATGATCTCGCGGCCAGCGGCCTCGTCGCCTTCGAAATGCTTGGGAATGTACATTCTGCTCTCGCTCTGCGGGCGCGGCCGCGGTTGAACGCGAGGCCATTACCATGTCCAATGCGGCCCGCAACCGGGAGGTTATTCATGGCTGAAGATATCCTGCTTAAGTCCAAGGCCGGCGACATCGGCGCCTATCTCGCCACCCCGAAGGGCACGCCCAAGGGCGGCATCGTGGTGGTCCAGGAGATCTTCGGCGTGAACCACCACATCAAGGCGGTCACCGACAAGTTCGCGGCCGACGGGTATATCGCGCTCGCCCCCCGCTTCTTCGACCATATCAAGAAGGGCATCGAGCTCGGCTACACGCCGGACACCATCGCCGAGGGCCGCGGCTACGTCATGACGCCGGGCTTCACCGACAAGGCGGTACAGGACGTCGAGGCGGCGATCGAGGAGCTGAAGAAGCGAGGTGCTGCAAAGGTGGCAGTCACCGGCTATTGCTGGGGCGGCACCATCGCCTGGCTGGCGGCGACCCGGCTCAAGCCGGATGCGGTGTCGGGCTACTACGGCGGCGGCATCCATGGCCTGAAGAGCGAGAAGCCCACCGTGCCGACGCAGCTGCATTTTGGCGACAAGGACATGCACATCCCGATGGCGCACGTGAACGAGGTCCGCAAGCTCCATCCGGAGATCGAGGTGTTCGACTATCCCGCTGACCACGGCTTCCATTGCGACGAGCGCGGCAGCTACGACGCCACCGCCTCGAAGAAGGCGATGGAACGGACGCTGGCACACTTCAAGAAGCACGTTGGCTGATACCGTCGTCCCGACCGAAGCGCCGAAGGCGCGAAGCGGAGGGACCTTGCTTCAACCTGAGAGGCCTGCTTGCTGAAAGAAGGCCCCTCGACTTCGCTTCGCTTCGCTCGGGGCGACGGGAAGTAGAATGTCGAAACGACCAGCCAAGAAATCCTTCACCCCCACCGCCCGCGGCCCCCTGAACGGGGTCCGCGTCGTCGACCTGTCGCGCCTCGTCGCGGGCAACATCCTCACCCTGCAGCTCGCCGATTTCGGCGCCGAGGTGATCAAGATCGAGCCGCCGGAAGGCGACACCTTGCGCTCGTGGCGCGTGAAAGGCGTCGAGACGGCATGGAAGGTCTATAGCCGCAACAAGAAGAGCGTGGCGCTCGACCTGCGCTCCGACGCCGGCCGCGCGATCGTGAAGGAGCTCGCGAAGTCGGCGGCGATCGTGGTCGAGAGTTTCCGGCCGGGCGTCATGGAGGACATGGGCCTCTCGCCCGCCGAGCTGCACAAGCTCAACCCCAAGCTGGTGATCGTGCGCATCTCGGGCTGGGGCCAGGACGGCCGCTACCGCCACAAGCCGGGCTTCGGCACGCTGATCGAGGGCTACTCGGGCTTCGCCTCGATGAACGGCTTCGGCGACCGCGAGCCGGTGCTGCCGCCGATGTATCTCGCCGACGCAATGGCGGCACTGAACGGCTACGGCGCGGTGATGGTCGCCCTGCGCGAGGTCGAGGTGAACGGCGGCACCGGCCAGGTGATGGACCTGCCGCTGTTCGATCCGCTGTTCTCGGTGCTGGGCCCTCAGGCGGCAAACTACAAGCTGACCGGCGAGGTGAAGGTGCGCACCGGCAGCCGCTCGACCAACGCCGCCCCGCGCAACGTCTACGAGACGAAGGACGGCCACTGGGTTTGCCTGTCGGCCTCGACCCAGGGCATGGCGATGCGCGTGCTGACCAAGATCGGCCGGCCCGAGCTCACCACCGATCCGCGCTTTGCCACCAACATCGAGCGCGTGCGCAATGGCATCGAACTCGATGGCATCATCGGCGGCTTCATCAAGCAGCGCGACCTCACCGAGAACCTGAAGTTCTTCGACGAGGCCGGCGTCACCATCGGTCCGGTCTACGACATCGCCCAGATCGTGGCCGACGACTATGTGCTGGAGCGCGAGGCGCTGATCGAGATCCCCGATGACGAGATGGGCGATCTGCCGACTCATTCCGTGGTGCCGCGGCTGAGCGGCACGCCGGGCGCGCTGAAGACTCAGGCGCCACGCGTTGGCGAGCACAACGAAGCGCTGCTGAAGCCGCTGTTAGGAGAGGCGGAGTACGAGAGACTCTGTGCCACCGGCACGATCTCTAAGGGAAAGAAGAAGGGAAGTTGAGCAGAATCACCTCATCCTGAGGAGCGAGCGAAGCGAGCGTCTCGAAGGATGGGCAACAGAGAGGGTACTCGGTCGCACCCTTCGAGACGCCACGCTGCGCGTGGCTCCTCAGGGTGAGGTACTATGGTCCCATGATGATGAACAACCGCCCCGTCCCGCCGGTCTGGCGCTCGATCCTCTACGTGCCCGGCAATGTCCCGAAGTTCATCGACAAGGCGCATGAGCGCGGCGCCGATTGCGTGCTGGTCGATCTCGAGGACAGCGTCACCGTGGCCGAGAAGCCGCGCGCCCGCGCGATGCTGCCCGAGACCATGAAGGCGGTCGCGCGCGCCGGCGCCGATGTCGCGGTGCGCATCAACCGGCCATTGAGACTCGCCATACCCGATTTGGAGGCGGCGGTGCGGCCGGGCCTCAGCGCGTTGTTCGTCACCAAGACCGAGGGCGTGCACCACCTCCGGCTGCTCGACGAGGCGGTGAGCGAGCTCGAGAAGGAGCGCGGCATGCCGGTGGGCAGCGTCGGCTTCGGCGCCATGATCGAGCATCCGCGCGCGCTCGCCCATATCGACGATATCGCCGAGCACGGGCCGCGCGTCATCGCCATGATGCTGGGTGGCGAGGATTTCGCGCTCGAGACCGGCTCGGTGCCGGGCGACGAGACGCTCGAACTGCCCAAGCGCCTGGTGGCGTTCGCCGCCCAGGCGCACAACGTGCCGATGATCGGCATCCTGGGTACGGTAGCCGACTATTCCGATCCCGCAGCCTACAAGAAGAGCGCCGAGCGGGCGCGGCGCTTCGGCTTCAGCGGCGGCACCTGCATCCATCCCGGCCTGGTGTCGGCGCTGAACGAGGCCTTCACGCCCAAGCCGGAGGAAGTGGCCTACGCCAAGAAGCTCATCGAGGCCGACAAGAAGGCGGCGGCCGAGGGCCGCGGCTCGTTCTCGGTCGACGGCAAGATGATCGACATCCCGGTGATCGACCGCGCCCGCAAGCTGATCACGCGCCATGAGGCGATCGAGAAGCGGGTGGCCAGGGCGCGCCCCTGATCCCGGTCGGCGACCGCTTCACCGAGTTCCTGATCGCGGTGATGATCATGGAACTCACGCCGGGAGCCAATATGGGCTACCTGGCGGCCCTGTCGCTGGTCGGCGGACGACGGGGCGGCGTCATGGCGGCGGCCGGCGTGGCGACGGCCTTCGCCATCGCGCTCGCGGTCGCGCTCATCGCCGCCACCGAGCTCGAACCCTACATCGACGTCGGCAGCCAGATCCTGCAGGCAATCGGAAGCCTTTATTTCCTGTGGCTGGCGGTCGATACGTGGCGAGCGGGCAGTCGAGCGCCTCAGCAAGAGGACTCACCACCCGTGTCGGGCGCACGCGCATTCCTGCGCAGCCTGGTCGCCAACCTGGTGAGCCCAAAGACCTGGATCTTCTACCTGGCCGTCGTGCCGTCCTTCGCCGGCCATGTGCCCATGCCTGCGATCATCGCCACGCTGGGCGTGACGCACATCGTCATCGCCACCCTGGTCCATCTCGGTATCGTGACCGCCGCCCGCGCCAGCCACAGCTTCTTCGAGGGCCCGCCGCATCGGCTGAGGATACTGATGCGCGTGTTCGCCGCCGGCCTGCTCTTCCTCGCCTTGTGGTTTGCCGCCGACGCGTTGAACCTCGTTTGATGCATGCTGCAACGCGCGCTGCCAGTGAGGCGTTGATGCTTCATCAACCCAAACAAAAAGGAGCGCTTCATGGCGGACGAGACCAAGATCACCACTGGCTCGCTGATCCCGGCCGAGAAGGTCAACGGCACCAACGTCTACAATCGCCGCGGCGAGAAGCTCGGCCATGTCGAGGACATCATGCTCGACAAGGTGAGCGGGCGGGCGATGTATGCCGTGATGTCATTCGGCGGCTTCCTCGGCATCGGCGACAAGCACTGGCCGCTGCCCTGGTCGGCGCTGAACTACGACACCTCCAAGGACGGCTTCGTGGTCGATATCGACAAGCAACGGCTCGAGAAGGCGCCGAGCTACGACGAAAACGACTTCCGCTGGACGCCCGACTACGGCCGCAGCGTTGATCGGTACTACAACGCACCGAGCTACTGGAGCTGAACCGCGGCGGAGCGTGTTGCCCGGAAGGAGGCAACACGCTCTCCGTCAACACCTGGCTAGTCGAATTGTCGGGCTATCAGAGCGGCGGGAACACAGCTCCCGTGCGGTCGTTAACGCCGGTAGGGGAAGACCCCATCAGAGGAATTGCCATGAAGCACGTTGCCATTGCATTCATCCTTTGCGGAGCCGTCGCGGCCTGCAGCGTCCATACCGAGAGAGTCGTCGAGCGACCCGCGGTGCCAGCGACGGCAACCGTCGTCGCCACTCCGGCCCCGCCTCCACCGACTACGGTGATCGTGCCCTCGAACTAGGCGGTGCCCAGCGTGTCCGCGGTCGCACGCCAGCTAGGACGGACTGGTGTGCGCCCGCGGCTCGATGAACCGGGGCACAGTTCGGCGTGTCGATTCGGACGTCCCGGCGCAGGCCTTGCAACGACCGGCGGGCGGCGCCCGTTAAAAAGAGCGTCATGGGCCGCACAGCCAAGCATCCTCAGTCGCTCGCCGACCTGCCGGTCTTCGACCGCGAGACCGGCGATGTCACGGTGGTGGTGGAGACGTCCAAGGGCGGCCACAACAAGTACCGGTACGATCCCGACTGCCGCGCCGTACGCATGAGCGCCGTGCTGGGCGAAGGTCTGTCGTTTCCCTACGACTTCGGCTTCGTGCTCTCGACCCTGGGCGAGGACGGCGATCCGCTGGACGTGTTGCTGTTCCTCGACCATGCCGTGCCGCCCGGCACGGTGGTGACCGCACGCATGATCGGCGTACTCGAAGTCCGCCAGAAGACCGCGAAGCGGCCATGGGAGCGCAACGACCGCTTCTTCGCGGTGGCGACCCACGCCCACACCCACCAGACGCTGAAGAAGCTCGCCGACCTCCGGCCACACCTCCTGGAGGAGATCGCGTCGTTCTTCGTCCACTACGCCAGCCTGAACGGCAAGCGGCTCGAGGTCCTGGCGCGCAAGGGCCCGCGCCGCGCGCACCGCCTGCTCAAGGCCGGCATGAAGTTCCAAAAGCGCCGCGCATGAGCATCGAGGTCCACCGCGAATCGCTGGAAGAGGAAGCCACCCACCTCGGCGGCGAGGCGCGCATGCTGTTGCCAGGCGTGCAGACCTTCCTCGGCTTCCAGCTGATGTCGGTGTTCAACCAGCGCTTCGAGCTCTTCACCCGCCATGAGCAGCTGCTGCATTACGCCGCCTTCCTGATGGTGGCGGTGACCATGGGCCTGATGATGGCACCCGCCGCCTATCACCGGCAGGCCGAGCGCGACCGCATCTCGCGGCGCTTCGTCGACATGTCGTCGCGGATGCTGAGCCTTGCCATGCTGCCCTTCATCGCCGGCGTCTGCCTCGACACCTACCTGCTGGGCCGGCTGATCATCGGCGGCGATCGAATGCTCTCGCTGCTGGCAGCCTTCGGTCTCTGCGCGGTGCTGACCGGGCTGTGGTTCGTGTGGCCGGGGCTGCACCGGCGCAGGCGCAGGCCGTAAGCGACTGACGCCAACCGGCATCCTCGATCCGGAGCCGTGCGTTAGCGTTTCAGAACGAAACGAAACCATCGATGGAGTGAACGATGGCCAGACGATATTCGCGCAGTGCCAGCAAGGACGTGAAAAGCGCCATGCGCCGGCGCAAGAAGGGCACGCTGAAAAGCGGCAAAGGCGGCAAGGGCGGCAAGGTGAAAAGCCGCAAGCAGGCGATCGCCATCGGGCTGTCGGAGGCGCGCAAGAAGGGCAAGAAGGTGCCGAGGCGCAAAGGCGCCAGCCGCAAGCATCGCTAGCACACTGGAACAATATTGTTTGGGCTGACGTTACCGCTGCACCAACGATCAGGTGCGCTTGCATGGATACGCTCATCGTCGAGAACGAAACCGCTCCCCGCTCCGCCATTTCCTGGCCCGGCGTGCTCGCCGGTGCTGCGATCGCGACGGCGCTGTCGATGGCGCTGGTCGGGCTCGGCAGCGGCTTGGGCCTCAGCAGCATCAGCCCGTGGTCGGGCAACGGCGCGATGCCGGAAACCACCAAGGCGGCGACCGTTGCCGGCATCTATCTGACGGTGACGGCCGTGCTGGCCTCGGCCATCGGCGGCTACATCGCCGGGCGGCTGCGCACCTTGTGGCCAGGTGTGCCCCACCACGAGGCGTTCTTCCGCGACACTGTGCACGGCGTGGCGGCATGGGCCGTCTCGATCCTGGTGACGGCGGCTTTCCTGGGCGGCGTCGGCGCGCTGATCGCCAGCGGCGCGGCGACCGGCGCTTCGATGCGGGCCGCGGCGCCCGCGAACGGCGGCGTGTTCGCGCCGTTTACCGACCGGCTCTTCACCTACGACTATGCCGCGATCTCCAGGGCTCAGGCCGGGCAGCCCGGCACGATCTCGCGCGACTATGAGGGCGACCGCGCCACGGCCGACCGCATCCTGTCGCACCTGCGCAAGGAGCGGACGCTGACCGACGACGAGCGTCAGTCGCTGGCGGTGATCGTGGCGGCCCGCACCGGCCTCGCCCTGCCCGACGCCGAGAAGCGTGTCGCTGCGGTGGAAGCCGAGGCGCGGGCCGCCGCCGAGACGGCGCGGCGGGTGGCAATGCAGCTCTCGTTCTGGTTCGTGGCGGCGATGTTCGCCGGCGCGCTCGCCGGCGGTCTCGCCGGCTGGGAAGGCGGCGCCGTGCGCGACGGCCGCCTGCAATATGGCTGATAGGAGGACATCATGGGTATGGGTCGCGGTATTCTGCTCTGGCTGCTGGGTATTCCCCTGCCGATCATCATCCTGCTGGCGATCTTCTGGCGATGAAGTCGCGGCTGGTCTGGCAGGCGGCGGGCGAGCGCACCTACGTGCTCGTACTCGATGCCGGCGATGAAGCCTTCGCCGCCATCGCCGACTTCGCCTCGAAGAACGGGCTGGGCGGCGCCTCGCTGACGGCGCTGGGCGCCTTCGAGCGCGCCACCGTCGGCTGGTTCGACCTGCGGGCCAGGACCTACCGGCCGATCGAGATCGACGAGCAGTGCGAGGGCCTGAGCCTGCTGGGCGATATCGCCATCGGCGACGACGGCAAGCCCAGCCTGCACATGCATGCCGTGCTCGGCCTCAAGGACGGCACGACGCGCGGCGGCCATTTCCTCAAGGGCATCGTGCGGCCGACGCTTGAGGTCACCATCGTCGAGACTCCGGCGCATCTCCGCCGCCGCAAGCAGGCCTCGCTCGGCATCGCTCTCATCGAGCTCTAGAAATCGGAGCCTTGGGACAGAGCGTCTGCAACGACGGCGCGCGCGCGACCGTTAACCCTGCATCACTGCATGCAATCGCACGAGGTAAGTACAATGCCGCGCCAGCAAAAGATGGACGCCGTCGCCCTGTTGAAGGCCGACCACCGCAAGGTCGAGGAGTTGTTCGAGAAGTTCGAGAAGGCGCGGGATAACGAGCGCAAGCGCGCGCTGGTCAAGGAAATCTGCACCGAACTTTCGATCCACTGCATGATCGAGGAGGAGATTTTCTACCCGGCCTGCACCGGCAAAGCCGAGGACGACACGATCGACGAGGCCTATGTCGAGCATGACGGCGCCAAGGTGCTGGTCGCCGAGCTGATGCAGAGCGATCCCGACAACGAGTTCTACGACGCCAAGGTCAAGGTGCTGTCGGAGGACATCAAGCACCACGTCAAGGAAGAGGAGCAGCGCGGCGAGGGCCTGTTCGCCCAGGCCAAGGCCGCCGGTCTCGATCTCGACGCGCTGGGCGCCCAGATGAAGTCCCGCAAGGAGGAGCTGATGGCCGAGTTCAAGGACGGCAAGCTGCCGCCGCCGCAGACACGTTCCTTCACCGGCCACACCCTGGAACAGGGCACGCCGGTCGGGTGAATCTTCTGTGCCGTCATCGGGAGCGCATGTATAAGGCATCCCCGATGCGGCACTTTCTCGTTGGCACGACCCTGCTCTTCCTTGCCCTGGTGGCGACCTTCGGCCTCGCCAGCATCCTGCAGGGCTATGCCACAGCGCCCACGCGCATGAACCCGGGGCCGGTCGCCGATGGGCCGGCGGCCAAGCCGCCGATCAACAAGCTGTCGCCCGGCGAACAGGCCCGCAGCGTCGGCGCGCGGCGCGCCAGCCTCTAGCCGCAGAACCTTGGCCAAAGAAAAAGCCGCGGTGTGAGCCGCGGCTTTTGTCTTTTCGTTGGCGTCGGCGCTCAGTGCTTGTCGGCCCACACCTGGCGCTTTAGCGCGTACATCAAGCCGGCCATCGCCAGCAGGAACAGGATGACCCGGATGCCGGTGCGATTGCGCGCCTCAAGGTGCGGCTCCGACGCCCAGGCGAGGAATTCCACGACGTCGCGCGCTTCCTGGTCGAGCGTGTTCTTGGTGCCGTCGACATAGTTCACCTTGCCGTCGGCCAGCGGCGGCGGCATGGCGATCTTGTGTGCGCCGGCCGTGAAGTAGATGTTGAAGTTGTCGTCCTTGGTGACGCCGAATTCCTTGATTTGCGCCGGCGTCAGCTTGTCGAACGGCACGTAGCCGGTGAGCAGCGAATAGACGTAGTCGGCATGGCCCTCGCGGGCCTTGACGATCAGGCTGAGGTCGGGCGGCGCCTTGCCGTTGTTGGCGGCGGCGGCGGCGAGCTCGTTGGGGAACGGCTTCTTGAAATGATCCGACGGGCGGGCCGGGCGCTCGATCGGCTGGCCGTCATCGCCGAGGTCGGGCACCTGGAATTCGGCGGCGATGCCCTTCACCTGGTCCTCGGTGAGGCCGAGCTCGGTCAGGTTGCGGTAGTAGAGCTGGTTCAGCGAATGGCAGGCCGAGCAGACTTCCTTGTAGACTTGGAAGCCGCGCTGGGCCGAGGCGCGATCGTAGGTGCCGAACGGCCCCGTGAAGTGCCAATGCTGGTGCTTCAGCTCGGGCTCTGATTCGGCGGCGATGGCGCCGCTGGCAAAGGCGGCGAGCGCGATGGCGCCGGTGACGACGATCTTACGCATGGCGCTCAACCCGCCTTCTTCTTGAGCACCGCGTCGGCGATGCTGGGTGGCAACGGCAGAGGCCGCTCGATCTTGCCCAGGACCGGCAGCAGGATCAGGAAGTGGAAGAAGTAGTAGGCAGTGCCGAGACGCGCCACCGCGATCAGGGGGATCTTGATTAGACCTAGGTCGAGGATGGCGTCGGGCGAATGGGCGCCGCAGTAGCCGAGCGCGAGCATGTCGGCGACCAGCACGAACATGAACCACTTGTAGACCGGCCGGAACTGGCAGGAGCGCACGCGGCTGGTATCGAGCCAGGGCAGCAGGAACAGCAGCCCGATCGAGCCGAACATGGCGAGCACGCCGGCCAGCTTGTCCGGGATGGCGCGCAGGATGGCGTAGAACGGCAGCAGGTACCATTCCGGCACGATCTCGTTCGGCGTCACCAGCGGATTGGCCGGCACGTAGTTCACCGGCTCGCCCAGCGCATTGGGATAGAAGAACGTGAAGGCGGCATAGACGATCAGGAACACCACGACGCCGAAGCCGTCCTTCATCGTGTAGTAGGGATGGAACGGCACGGTGTCCTGCGGACCCTTGGGATCGATGCCGAGCGGGTTGTTCGAGCCGTGCACGTGCAGCGCCACGACATGCAGCGCCACCACGCCGACGATGATGAACGGCAGCAGGTAGTGCAGCGCGAAGAAGCGGTTGAGCGTCGGGTTGTCGACGGCGAAGCCGCCCCACAGCCAGGTGACGATCGAGTCGCCGACCACCGGGAAGGCCGAGAACAGGTTGGTGATGACGGTGGCGCCCCAGAAGCTCATCTGGCCCCACGGCAGCACGTAGCCCATGAAGGCCGTCGCCATCATCAGCAGCAGGATGACCACGCCCAGGATCCACAGCAGCTCGCGCGGCGCCTTGTAGGAGCCGTAATACATGCCGCGGAAGATGTGGACGTAGACGGCGGCGAAGAAGAACGACGCGCCGGTCATGTGCATGTAGCGCATCAGCCAGCCCTGCGGCACGTCGCGCATGATGCGCTCGACCGAGTCGAAGGCCATCGACACGTGCGGCGTGTAGTTGGTCGCCAGCACGATGCCGGTGGCGATCATCAGCACCAGCATCACCGTGGCGATCGCGCCGAAATTCCAGAAGTAGTTGAAATTCCTGGGCGTCGGGAAGGTGTGATATTCCTTCTCGAGGTACGAGAAGATCGGCAGGCGGTGATCGATCCAGGCGATCACCTTGTTGTTGAAGACCGGCGAAGCGCCGTGCTGCGAAGCCATTTGTCGTTATCTCCCCGGCAGCGATCAGCCGATTTTCACGAGCGTATCGGAAGTGAACAGATAATCCGGCACCAGCATGTTCTTGGGCGCGGGGCCTTTGCGGATGCGTCCCGAGGTGTCGTACTGCGAGCCGTGGCAGGGGCAGAACCAGCCGCCGTACTCGCCCTTCGGATCGCCCGGCTTGGTGCCGAGCGGCACGCAGCCGAGATGGGTGCACACGCCGACGATGATCAGCCACTCCGGCCGCACCTTTTTGGCGGTGTCGGTGACGCGCTTGTTGTCGGTTTCCGGATCGGGCAGCTCTGAGAGCTTCACGTCCTCGGCTTCCTTGATCTCCTCCGGCGTGCGGTGCTTGATGAACACCGGCTTGCCGCGCCACTTCACGGTGATGGCCTGGCCGACCGCGATCGACTTCACATTCACCTCGACCTGGCTCAGCGCCAGCGTATCGGCGGCCGGATTGAGGTTGTTGATGAAGGGCCAGGCGGTCGCGATCGCGCCGACCGCCGCCATGGCGCCGGACGCGACCATGAGGAAGTCGCGCCGTGTCGGATCGCCGTGTCCGCCGGCCGGAATGCTGGAAGAAGCCATCTGAGTATCGCCCCCTTGGGTCGCCGCAATAGACTGAAAAGCCACGCTTTATTCAAGGCTTCTTCGGTCGCAGGAAGCGTATTAATCCGGGACCGGCCGCCCCTGCTGGAACTGTGACAGGGTGCCGCACGAGTTGCTTCCGCGACGCGGACGAAGCTGAGGAAAGACATGCGCCTGGCCCTGTTCGAGCCCGATATCCCGCAGAATCTCGGCGCCTTCATCCGCCTTGCCGCCTGCCTCGGCGTGCCGCTCGACGTCATCGAGCCCTGTGGCTTCCCGGTCGACGACAAGCGCATCCGGCGTGCAGCCATGGACTACTACGACCTCGCCGCCATCCGGCGCCACGCCTCGTGGAATGCCTTCCAGCGCGATCGCACAGCCGGTCGGCTGGTGCTGCTGACCACCGCGGGCGCCACCCGCTTCCCCGACGCGTCATTTCACACCGACGACACGCTGCTGCTGGGCCGCGAGAGCGCCGGCGTTCCGGCCGAGGTCCATGCGGCTGCAGACCTGCGCCTGCGCATTCCGCTGCAGAAATCCCTGCGCTCCCTCAATGTCGCGACGGCCGCCGCGATGGTATTGGGCGAGGCCTTGCGCCAGACCAACGGATACGCCGTCCTCACATGACCCTCGCCCCCCGCACCGCCACCGGCCCGAGCGGGCCCTCCCCGCTTCCCGACGAACCGACCGTCGGCCGGCGCAAGGACGAAGCGCGCGCCTGGTTCGAGACGCTGCGCGACCGCATCTGCGCCGAGTTCGAGAAAATCGAGGGCGAACTCACGGGGACGCACGGCGAGCTGCCGGCCGGAACGTTCGAGCGCAAGCCCTGGCGGCGCGAGCCCGGGCCCAACGGCGAGGATCGCGGCGGCGGCACCATGGCGATCATGCGCGGCCGCGTGTTCGAGAAGGTGGGCGTCAACGTCTCGACGGTGTTTGGCGAATTCAGCCCCGAGTTCAGGAGCCAAATCCCGGGAGCAGCGCAGGATCCACGCTTCTTCGCTTCCGGCATCTCGCTGGTGGCGCACATGCGCTCGCCCAAGGTGCCGGCGGTGCACATGAACACGCGCTTCATCGTCACCACGCGCGCCTGGTTCGGCGGCGGCGCCGACCTCACGCCTATGGTGCCCAACACTGAGGACACGCATGCCTTTCACGCCGCGCTGAAGGCTGCCTGCGATGCTCACGATCCCGCGCACTACCCGCGCTTCAAGGAATGGTGCGACGAATACTTCTACCTGCCCCACCGCAACGAGCCGCGCGGCGTCGGCGGCATCTTCTTCGACTATCTCGACAGCGGCGATCACGCGCGCGACTTCGCCTTCACGCGCTCGGTCGGCGAGACTTTCCTCGATATCTATCCCAAGCTGGTACGCGGCCATATGAACGAGCCGTGGACCGACGCCGAGCGCGACCACCAGCTGGTGCGCCGCGGCCGCTACGCCGAGTTCAACCTGATCCACGACCGCGGCACCAAGTTCGGCCTGATGACCGGCGGCAACGTCGAAGCGATCCTGATGTCGCTGCCACCCGAGGCGAGGTGGCCCTGACGCTCAGTGCGGCGTCCCGATCCCCGCGCCGCTACTGACCGGTGGATCGGTGAGCAGCACGCCGCCGCCGCCGTCGTTGGACGTCTTGAAGCTGCCGACCGTGTAGGTGCCGATCATGTGGAGCAGCGCGGTATGCACGCCGTCGGTCACCGTCAACGTGCCGCTCGTGCCGCTGTTGCTGTAGGCGACGCCGTTTCGGCGGTGCTGGCAGACGACGCGCGGCGCGTCTAGCCGCGGCGGGCCACGATCGCTCCCGCCATCACCGGCGCGGCAAACAGCGCAATTGGCAGCAACACATAGGGCGCACCCCACCAGAAGGCGAAGCGATCGAGGAAGCCCGCCGGCTCCTCGCCGAAGGTGAGGTGCTCGTAGAGGAAATCGGCCAGCACGATAGAGGCGGGCCACAGGATCGCCGCCAGCAACGCGCCCTCGAGCCAGCGCGGGCCGGCGGTGCGACGGGCATGGATCACGGCGAGCAGCGCTGCATAGGGCAGCGGGACCAGCACCTTGTACCACTGCACCGCCATCACCGAGAGGCGCTCGGCGATCCAGGTGTCGCCGATCATGTCGTTGACGATGACGAGCACCGTGAGCGCGAGCCACAGCGCCAGCGTCACGCCGGGGCGGATCATGGTCTTCCGGACCGCGAGCTTCCCGCTCGCTCATGACTCATGAGCGCGCAGGATGCGCGCGGTCCGGAAGAGCATGACTCGTGATCAGATACCACGAGCAAGACGTTCGAGCTCGGCGAGGCAGGCGGCGCGGTCGGCGGTGAAGTCGCCCTCGATCCACCAGCGCTCGACGGCCTCGAGCAAGGCGCCGACCTTCGGGCCGGGTTTCATCCCGAGCTTCAGCACATCGGCGCCACCGACCGGCAACTCGGGCGGCGTCCATTCCCGCGCCAGCTTCAACGTTGCCTGCCAGTTGGCCGGAGCGGCGAGCAGGAGCCGATCGATGAACAGCGTCGTGCCGAGGCGATAGATCTCGGCCCGCGGATGGACGCCGACGACGGGCTCGTCCGCCAGCATCACCTCCAGCCGCAGCGCCTCCTGCGTCGAGAGCTTGAGCCGCTTGCCGATCGCTATCGCATCGGCCTTCGCCGGCAGGATCGCTGCCAGGCGCCGCAGGCTGTCGGCCTTGTCCTCGCGTCCAATTAGAGCACGCAGCCGGCCGACGCCGTCATATTCTGGCAGCCAATGGTCGAGCGCGCCGGCCTCGGACATCGCCTCGACGGCGTCGGGCGAGCGCTCAGCCTGGAGCGTGCGCAGCAACTCCTTGCGCACCCGTTCGCCCGACAGGGCGCCCAGCGCCCCGGCATTGCGCCGGCAGGCGTCGAAGCCTGGCCCGTCGAGCGGCGGCCGACCGTACCAGGCATGGAAGCGGAAGAAGCGCAGCACGCGCAGGCGGTCCTCGGCGATCCGCTGATCGGCATCGCCGATGAAGCGCACGCGGCCGGCGGTGAGATCGGCACGGCCGTCGAACGGGTCGTACAGCGTGCCGTCGACATCGGCGTAGAGCGCGTTGAAGGTGAAGTCGCGGCGGCCGGCATCGGCAAGCCAGTCGTCGGTGAAGGCGACGACGGCGCGGCGGCCGTCGGTCTCGACGTCGCGGCGCAAGCTCGTGAGCTCGAATGTATGGCCATCGACGATCGCCGTCACCGTGCCGTGCTTCAGGCCGGTCGGGATCACCTTGATCTTCGTCGCTTCGAGCGCGCGCATCACCGTCGCGGGCGGCTTGTCGACGGCGAGATCGATGTCGTCGACCGGACGATCGAGCACGGCGTTGCGCACGCAGCCACCGACAAACCGCGCGGCGATGCTGCCGGCGGCGAGCGCGGCGAACAGCCGCCGCGACGCTGGATCGTTCATCCAGGGCGGCGGCTCGATGCGTCCGGACGGCGTCATAGCGAGAACAGCCCGCCATACCCCTGGTTCTGGGTGAAGAACATCACCAGGAAGCCGACGATGGTACAGGCGAGGCCGGCGATGGCGAGCCAGGTGATGGGCAGCTCCTGCCATTCCGGCAGGGTGCCCTCGAGCTTGCGCTCCTGCTTGATCTTCACCGCCCAGGCCCACAGGAAGAAGGCAGCGGTCGGCGCCATCACCAGGACGATCACCACCAGCACGATGCGCAGCATCAGCTCTTCCTTATCGCTCGGAGCGCGGCACTCCAGTGCCGCATCTTCCTTCGCTTCCCACCACCTCATGAGCGCCACTGGAGTGGCGCGCTCCCAGCGAAGACATGCCTAGCCGTCCGCTGTCAGGATGAATTGCAGGTTCTTCAGCATACCGGCGGTCGCGCCCCAGATGTAGCGCTTGCCGTAGGGCATGGCGTAGAAGCGCCGCTCGCGGCCGTCCGCGACCTTGCGGCTGTCGATGCGGTGGTTCTTCTCGTCGAGGAAATGGTCGAGCGGCACCTCGAACACGTCGGCGACCTCGCGCGGATCGGCCTGGGTGGTGAAGCCCGGCGTGACGATGCCGACCACGGGCGTGATTTCGAATCCCGTGCCTGTGCGGTAAAGATCGACCGACCCCACCACGTCGACGAATTGTCGTTCCAGCCCGACTTCCTCATAGGCCTCGCGCAAGGCCGTGTCAGTTGCGTCAACGTCGCTGTCCTCGCGGCGGCCGCCGGGAAAGGCGACCTGGCCGGCGTGGCTCGGCATATCCTCGGTCCGTTGCGTGAGAAGAACCGTCACGCCGGATGCGTGATTCACCAGCGGCACCAGCACCGCCGCCGCCCGCCACTTCTCAGGCACCCGCATGACGCCGTTCAGCGAAAAGTCGTTGTCGGCCGGCAAGTGGGAGACCGGCAAGCCGGATGCCAGCCGGGTGCTGCGTTCACGCACACGACGCACAATTTCGTCAACTGTCATGCCCTTGTTCCGGCCTCAATTCTGGGCTTCCCTCATTATATCCCCGTCAACAACAGGAGCGCCTGGTGGCCCCCGACACTTCGACCGCGACCGACGCCGATGCCCGCGCCGCCCTGGCCGATATCGAGCGCCTGGGAGGCCAGCTCCGGGCCGCCCGCGCCGCCATCGGCAAGGTGATCTATGGCCAACAGGATGTCATCGATCAAACGCTGGTTGCACTCCTTTCCGGTGGCCATCTGCTGCTGATCGGTGTTCCCGGCCTGGCCAAGACCAAGCTGGTCGAGACCTTGGGCGTCGTGCTGGGCATGGATGCCAAGCGCATCCAGTTCACGCCCGACCTGATGCCGGCAGACATCCTGGGCTCTGAAGTCATGGAGGAAAGCGACGTCGGCCGGCGCTCCTTCCGCTTCCTCCAGGGACCCGTCTTCGCCCAGCTGCTGATGGCCGACGAAATCAACCGCGCCAGCCCGCGCACGCAGTCGGCGCTGCTGCAGAGCATGCAGGAGAAGCACGTCACCGTGGCCGGCAAGCGCTACGACCTGCCGGCGCCGTTCCATGTGCTGGCGACCCAGAATCCCCTCGAGCAGGAAGGCACCTATCCGCTGCCGGAAGCCCAGCTCGACCGCTTCCTGCTGCAGGTCGATGTCGGCTACCCCGACGAGGCGGCCGAGCGGCAGATCATGATCGCCACCACCGGCTCCGACGTTCCCGTCGCCGTCCAGGCGCTGACCCCGGCCGACCTGATGGCCGCGCAAGGTCTCGTCCGCCGCCTGCCGATCGGCCAGAGCGTGGTCGATGCCATCGTGAAGCTGGTGCGTGCCGGCCGTCCGGAGTCGAGCGACCTCGACGTCGTGAAGCAGCGCGTCGCCTGGGGCCCCGGCCCGCGCGCCAGCCAGGCCTTCATGCTGGCCAGCCGCGCGCGCGCCATCATCCAGGGCCGTCTCGCACCCTCGGTCGACGACGTGGTGGCGCTGGCCGGCCCGATCCTGCGCCATCGCATGGCCGTGAACTTCTCGGCGCGCGCCGAGGGCGTCACGGTGGAGACCGTCATCGACCAGATGTGCGCCCGTTTGGCTTAAAGCGTGCTTAATGGCCGAGGAACACAAAGGCCTCACCCTGAGGAGCGCACGAAGTGCGCGTCTCGAAGGGTGGGCTAGAGACAGGTATTCGTTGCCCACCCTTCGAGACGCGGCCCTCCGGGCCGCTCCTCAGGGTGAGGATGCTTTTGTTTCGTCGAGTTCGAAGAGATTGATGGCCGCCTCCACCACCCTTCACCGTTCCCTCGAACTCGCCGGCACGCTGCCGGCGCTGATGGTGGCGGCCGACCGCGTCGCCGCCACGGTGATCCAGGGCGTGCACGGCCGGCGCCGCGTCGGCCAGGGCGACGCCTTCTGGCAGTACCGAACCTACCGCGACGGCGACAGCGCGAGCCAGATCGACTGGCGCCAGAGCGCGCGCAGCCGCCATCTGTTCGTGCGCGAAACCGAGTGGGAGGCCGCCGCCAGCGTCTGGCTGTGGCGCGACGCCTCGCCCTCGATGCAGTACGCCTCGCTGCGCGGCATCGACACCAAGGCGGTGCGTGCCGAGCTGCTGGTACTGGCGCTCACCAGCCTGCTGACCGATGCCGGCGAGCGCGTCTCGGTGCTGGGCAGCGGCATGCGGCTGACCTCGGGCCGCGTCGCGGTGCGGCGCCTGGCCGAGACGCTGTTCGAGGAAACGCGCGATCCCGCCCGCGTGCTGCCGAGCCTGCCGCCGCTGGTGCCGTTGCCGGCGCACGGCACGGTCGTGCTGGTCTCCGACTGGCTCGATCCGCTGGACAAGATCGAGGCCATGATCCGCCACTACGCCAGCGTCGGCGTACGCGGCCATCTCGTGCAGGTGCTCGATCCTGCCGAGGAAGAACTGCCGTTCGATGGTCATGTGAAGTTCGAGGGTCTCGAAGCCGAGGGCCAGCACACCATCCGCCGCGTCGAATCGGTGCGCACCGCCTATGGCGCGAGGTTGGCTGCGCAAAAAGAGGGGCTGCAGCGCCTGGCGCGGCCGGCCGACTGGACGGTGCACCTGCATCGCACCGACCGGCCGCCGCAGACCGTGCTGCTGGCGCTCTATCTCGCCATGGCCGACCTCCGTCGGCTGAACGCGGCTTGATGATGATGCTCCTTCGCGTTGCCATCCTTCGAGACGCCGCGCTTCGCGCGGCTCCTCAGGATGAGGTCAAAGTAGCTCCTCACCCTGAGGAGCGGCCCGCAGGGCCGCGTCTCGAAGGGTGGGCAACAGTCTCCTCGTCATGCTGAGCCTCGGCGCGTTCGCTTTCGCGGCCCCCGGCATGCTGGCGCTGTTGCTGGCGCTGCCGGTGATCTACTGGCTGCTGCGCCTCATCCCGCCGCTGCCCAAGCTGGTGCGCTTTCCGGCGATCCGCCTGCTGATCGGCCTGGAGCCCAGCGAGCAGACGCCGATGAAGATGCCGTGGTGGCTGCTGCTACTCAGGCTGTTGCTCGCGACGGCGTTGATCCTGGCCGTCGCCAAGCCGCTGTTGAACCCGCAGGCCGACCTGCCGGGCAAGGGGCCGCTCCTGCTGGTGATCGACGACGGCTGGTCGTCGGCGCCCGGCTGGACGACGCGCATTGCCCATGCCGAGCGCCTGATTCAGCGCGCCGAGCGCGGCGGCCGGCTGGTCGCGCTGATTGGCACGGCGCCCGCCCCGCTCGATGCGCCGGCGGCGCGCAAGGGGGCGCTGCGCCCCGACGAGATCCGCACCGCCCTGCGTGCCTTCCGCCCCAAGCCCTGGCCGACCGATCGCGCCGCCGCGGCCAACGATATCGATCAGCTGAAGCTCGACTCCAGCGCCTACGTCGTGTGGCTGAGCGATGGCCTGCAGGACGACGGCGCCGACAAGCTCAGCGAACGGCTGCAGAAATTCGACGGCCTGCAGGTCGTGCTGCCCGACACCTCCAACACGCCGCTCCTCCTGCTGCCGCCCAATCCGGAAGGCCGCGACCTCAAGGTGAGCGCACTGCGGCCGGTGGCCGACGGGCCGCGCAAGACCGCGATCCAGGCGGCCGACGACCAGGGCCGGGTGGTGGCGCGCATCGAGCTCGACTTCGCCGCCACCGCGACCAAGGGCGAAGGCCTGCTGCCAGCCCCGCCCGAATTGCGCAACCGCATGGCGCGGCTCGACATCGAGGCGCAAGGCGGTGCGGGATCGACCGTGCTGCTCGATGAGCGCAATCGCCGCCGGCCCGTGGCGATTCTGGGCGAGCGCGCCGCCGCCACCGGCCAGCCGCTCCTGCAAGAGATTTACTATCTCGAGCGCGCACTCGATCCCTATGTCAGCCTGACGATCGGCGACCGCGAGACGGTGCTGAATCGCAGCACCGCCGTGCTGCTGATCCCCGATGGCGCCGCGCCCTCGCCCAGCGATCGCGACGACATCGCCAAGTGGATCGAGCGCGGCGGCGTCGCCGTGCGCTTTGCCGGGCCCAATCTCGCCGCGGGCGGCGACAATCTTGTGCCAACGCCGCTCAGGCTGGGCGACAGGGCGCTGGGCGGCGTGATGAGCTGGGGCCAGCCCTCGGCGCTAGCCGAATTCCCGTCCAACAGCCCCTTCCTCGGCATCCCGATCCCCAAGGACGTGCGCATTTCCCAGCAGGTGCTCGCCGAGCCGACGCCCGACCTGGCCGACAAGACCTGGGCGCGGCTGACCGACGGCACGCCGCTGGTCACCGCCGAGAAGCGCGGCCAGGGCTATTTGGTGCTGATCCACACCACGGCCAACACCAGCTGGAGCAACGTGGCGCTCTCCGGCCTGTTCGTGAACATGCTCCAGCGGCTGGTGACCCTGTCGCGCGGCGTGGCGGGCGACGGCGTCAACAAGGCGCTGAAGCCGTGGCGCACGCTCGATGGCTTCGGCCGGCTCGGCGCGCCGCCCGCCGGCGCGCAGATGCTGCCGGCCGACGCCGACCAGACCTTCAAGCCCAAACCCACCACGCCGCCCGGCTTCTATGGCGACGAGAACGCACAGGTCGCCTTCAATATCGGCGGCCATGTCGGCGAGCCCAAGCCGCTGGTCCTGCCGAATGGTGTCGCCACCGACCGCTTGTCGGAGGGCGGCGAGACCGATCTGGCACGCTGGTGCCTGCTGGCCGCGGCTCTGCTGCTGCTCGCCGACCTCTTCATCTCGCTGTGGCTGCGCGGCCTGCTGCCGCGCGCCGTGCGCTTCAGCCGCGCCGCGCCGGCGGCACTGCTGTTGATGGCCATCATCGCCGTCCCGGGTTCGCCCGAGGCCGAGGCGCAGCAACCCGCGCCGCCGGTGCCGCCCGGCCAGGCCGCGCATGAGAAGCCCGGCCCGCCGCCGCTCAGCGAAGAGCAGGCGCTGAAGGGCGCGCTCGATGTGCGACTGGCCTACATCATCACCGGCGACAAGGAAGTCGACGACATCAGCCGCCAGGGTCTCGAGGGCCTGAGCGAGGTGCTGCGCAGCCGCACCTCGGTCGAGCCCGGCGATCCGGTCGGCCTCGACCTCGAGCGCGACGAGCCCAGGCTCTACCCGCTGATCTACTGGCCGATCACCAGCACACAGCCCAATCTCTCGCCCAAGGCCTCGGCCGCGCTCGACCGCTACCTGCGCACCGGCGGCATCGTCTTCATCGACACGCGCGACCAGCAGCTCGCCTTCGACCGCTCCACCAGCGGCAATCCCGATCTCAAGCGGCTGTTGAGCGGCATCGAGACGCCGCCACTGATCGCCATGCCGCCTGACCATGTGCTCACCAAGACGTTCTATCTTCTCAGCGACATGCCGGGCCGCTGGCAGGGCGGCAAGGTCTGGATCGAGGCGGGCAACGGCCGGGTCAATGACGGCGTCACCACGATCATCATCGGCTCCAACGACTATGCCGGCGCCTGGGCCGTCGACCAGCGCGGCCGCGGCATCATGCCGGTGACGCCGGGCGGCGAGACGCAGCGCGAGATGAGCTTCCGCGTTGGCGTGAACCTGGTGATGCATGCGCTGACCGGCAACTACAAGGACGACATGGTCCATCTGCCCGACATCATGCAGAGGCTGCGCCGATGACCCCGACCTCGGCCGTCTCCGTCGCCTTCGATCCGCTGCTCGGCTGGCCGTTGCTCGCGGTGCTGGGTGGCATCGGCCTGGTGCTCGTGCTGCTCGGCCTGCGCGCCGGTGCGCGCGGCACGGTCTGGCGGCTGGGTTCGGTGCTGGTCGTGCTGGCCGCGCTCGCCAACCCGGCCCTGATCGAGGAGCAGCGCAAACCGATCGCCGACGTGGCGCTGGTCGTGGTGGACGACAGCGATTCGATGGCGATCGGCGAACGGCGCCCGCAGGTGCAGGCGGCCCGCGAGGCGCTGAAGAAGAAGCTCGCCCAACAGGAAGGGCTCGAGGTGCGCGAGGCCGTGCTGCCGCCCGCCCACATCCAGCTGGGCAGCGACCGGCCGGGCGGCACGCGCCTGATCGAGGCCATGCGCTCGGCCCTGGTCGAGGTGCCGCCGGAGCGGCTGGCGGGCGTGATCCTGCTGACCGACGGCCAGGTGCACGATGTGCCGACCACCCTGCCGCCCGAGCTGGGTGGCGCTCCCCTGCACGCGCTGATCGCCGGCAAGAAAGGCGAACGCGACCGGCTGATTGTGCTCGAGCAGTCGCCGCGCTTCGGCGTTGTCGGCCGCCAGGTCACCGCCAAGTTCCGCGTCGAGGACCCCGCCGGCGGCACCGCGCCGGTGACCTTGTCGGTGGGCGGCGAGATCGTGCGCCGGCTCGATGTGCCGGTCGGCCGCTCGGTCGAACTGCCGATCACCGTCGGCAATCCCGGCGCCAACGTCGTGGAGCTCGAGGTGGCGCCCGGTCCCAGCGAGCTCACGCTCGACAACAACCGCGCGCTCTTCACCATCAACGGCGTACGCGACCGGCTGCGCGTGCTGCTGATCTCGGGCGAGCCCTACCAGGGCGAGCGGGCGTGGCGGAATCTCTTGAAGAGCGACCCAGCGGTCGACCTGGTGCACTTCACCATCCTGCGCACGCCACAGAAGGACGATTTTACGCCGGTGAGGGAACTCTCGCTGATCGTCTTCCCGCAGCGCGAACTGTTCGAGCAGAAGCTGAAGGAATTCGACCTCATCATCTTCGACCGCTACGAGTTGGGGAACCTGATCACGCGCGACTATTTCCGCAACATCGCCGAATACGTGAAGGGCGGCGGCGCCTTGCTGGTCTCGGTCGGGCCGGTGTTCGCCACCCAGCGCTCGCTCTATCGCACGCCGCTCGGCGCCATCCTGCCGGCGGCACCGCTGGGCGACGTGCTGGAGACCGGCTTCAAGCCCAAGGTCACCGAGATCGGCCAGCGCCACCCGGTGACCGCGAATCTGCCGCAGGCCGGCGATCCCGGGAAGGAGCCGGAATGGGGCCGCTGGTTCCGCCTGGTCACCTCGCGCACCGAGCACGGCAACGCGATCTTGTCCGGGGCCGAAGACAAGCCCCTGGTGGTTCTCGATCGCGTCGGCCAGGGCCGCGTGGCGGAGCTGATGTCCGACCAGCTGTGGCTGTGGAACCGCGGCATCGACGGCGGCGGCCCGCAGCCCGAACTGGTGCGCCGCGTCGCGCACTGGCTGATGAAGGAGCCCGACCTCGAGGAGGAGGCGCTGCGCGCCACTGCGGTCGGCGGCCGCATCGAGGTAACGCGCCGCACGCTTGCGACCAGCTTCCCGCCGGTCACCATGACCGCACCCGGCACGCCGCCGACCGGCGGCGCCACCAGCACGCTCGAGCTGCGCCAGATCGCACCCGGGCTCGGCCAGGCGGTGGTCAATGTCGACAAGCCCGGCCTCTACCGCTTCGACGACGGCACGCTGCGCACCGTGGCAGCGGTCGGCAGTCCCGATCCGCTGGAATTCTCCGACGTGCGCGCCACCGATACCAAACTGAAGCCTTTGGTCGAGGCCTCCAACGGCACGTTGCTGTGGCTCGCTGACCAGCCCGATCCCGACATCCGCTCGGTGCGGCCCGGCCGCGCCGCCGGTGGATCGGACTGGGTGGGGCTGCGCCGCAACGAGGGCTACACGGTGGCCGGCATCAACCAGACGCCCCTCCTGCCCGGCATCCTGGTGGCACTCGCCTTCCTGATGGCCGTCGGCAGCGCCTGGTGGCGCGAGGGTCGCTAGGGCCAGCCGATCGCACGATGTCTCGCCTGCCGTCCCTGCGCGCCGTTGCAATCTTCGTGGCCGCCGGCCGGGCACTGAGTTTCACCGCTGCAGCAAAGACCGTACATCTCACGCCCTCTGGCGTAAGCCGGCGGATCAGTGAGCTCGAACGCGAGCTGGGCGTGATCCTTTTTCGGCGCTTGAATCGACGCCTGGAGCTGACGGCCGCAGGCGCGCGCTATCTCGAAACGGTCGGCCAGGCCATCGACCTGATCGAGCGCGCGAGCGAGGCGATCCGCCCATCCCGGCGAAAAACCATCCTGCGGTTGTCGGTGCTGCAATCCTTCGCCAGCCTGTGGCTGCTGCCACGCCTCGCCACCTTCAAGCAGGCGCGCCCCGACCTCGACATCGAGCTGGAGACGTCCACCGAGCTGGTCGACCTCACGGATGACCGCTTCGACGCCGCCATCCGCTTCGGCCGTGGACGCTGGCCTGACCTGATCGCCGAGCGCCTGTTCGAGACGGCGGTCTATCCCGTCGTCGCGCCCGGGACGCTTGCGTGTGGCGGCGGCGTGTCGCGCGCTGCTCTCGACAAGATCGTCCTGTTCAGCATTTCTCAGGCGCCCGATCTGTGGCCGCAATACCTGGCCGGCGTGGGCTTGCGCGGCTACCAGCCGCGCCGGCAGCAGGTCTTCGACAATGCCCAGGTAATGTTCGAGGCGGTGGCCAGCGGCTTGGGCCTCGCTCTGGCGTCGGACGAACTGGTCCACGCCCAACTGTCGTCCGGACGCCTGGTCAAGCCGTTCAGCAATCCCCCGGTACCGCTCGAGCAGAGTTACTATCTGGTCTGCCGCAAGGATTGCCGCAATGAGCCGTCCCTTCGTGCGCTGCGCACGGCGTTGATCGGCGCGCCCAACTCTCCTGTGCGCTGACGTCACGCGAGCGGGCGGCATTGTCGTTTGTCGGTGTCCGGGCTGGCTTCTAGCGTGCGGCGAACCTCAATGGAGTTTGCCATGCGCGCTTTGCTTCTCGCCTCCCTCATGCTCGTTGCCGCCGCAACGGCATCCTCGGCGGTCGATATGGAAGCCAACAAGCGGCTGTACCGCGACGCCCTCGAAACCCTGATCAACAAGCGCCAGCCCGAGGCCGCGGACCGCTACTTCACGGAGAAGTTCATCGAGCACAATCCCAACCTGCCGCAGGGCCTGGCGGGCAGGAAACAGTTCGTCGCCGCCGTGCTGGCGGGTTTCAGCGACTATCACGGCGAGATCCAGGAGATCCTGGCGGAGGGCGACAAGGTCGTGGTGCGCACCCTGTGGACCGGCACCCAGGACGGCCCGTTTCTCGGCCGGCCGGCGACAGGCAACAAGGTGCGCTTCACCACCGCCGATTTCCTTCGTGTCGAGAATGGCAAGCTGGCGGAGCACTGGGACGTCGTCGACAGCCTGCCGCGCGCCATCGCCCTTGGCCTCGTCGAAGCCCCCAAAGCGCCGACGCAAGCCGCGCAACCCCCGACAAAGTAGAGCAGCTCAGGCTGGAGTCTTCGGATAGTGCGGAATAGTCGTCGGGAAGGCGAGCCAGTCGTGCTTGCTCTCGGTCCACACCGTGCGCACGGGCGCCGGGAAATGCGGATCCGCGAAGCAGCCGACGGCGACACTCAGAAGTTCCGGGGTCTTCTCGCTCTCCCAGTACACCGTCGAGCCGCAATTTGGGCAGAAGTGATGGGTGAGCCACGTGCCACTATCGGCCTGGCGGCGGAAGCTGCGGCGCTCGCCGTCCTGCTTCAGGACCTGAGCCTTACGCCAAAACGAGGTCGAGCCGAACAGTGCGCCGGTGCGCCGCTGGCAGGCCAGGCAATGGCAGGACGACACCAGCTCGGGATCGCCGGACAGGCGGATCCTGAGCTTGCCGCAGCTACAGGCGGCCTCACGCTCGCGGGATTGGGTCATCCGTCACCTCGGCAATGCGATCGCACTCGGCCAGATCCTTGTCGCTCAGCACCTTGTCCACGACCGACAATGAACGCCAGTCGTCCCAGTGGGAAGTCTCGCGCTTCTGAAGAGAAAGCTGGTCGCGCATCAGGTTGACGCGCAGGAACCAGGCGCCTCTCGCTTCGCCGTGGCCGAAGGCGGTCTCATCCGCCTCGCCGGTGCGCCACATCGACCAGGCTCGACCGGCGTTGAAGAACCTGCCCGGAGGCAAATCGGCCGTGTCGAAGTCGATGCGCAGATGCTTGCGCTGCACCTCGTCGAGCTGCGCGTCCGTGAGAACCCAGCGCCCTTTCGCTTCATTCCAGTATTCGCAGACCCAATGGTCTTCAAACGGATTGCTTGCGAAGTATGTCGCAAAACCGCAGCGCACCCGCGCCGGCGTGCCGCGTTGGCGCAGGATGCTGCACAACATCAGCGCAAAGTCGCGGCAAGTGCCGGCCGTCTTCCTGACCGGCAGCTCGTGCCTGGCGAGCTTCAGGCGCTCGGATACCGGCATGGTCTCACGGCTCAGTCCAACATCAGCCACGCCATACGCGGCGGCCCAATCGGCGTGCAGGACGATCCTCTGGATGAACCGGCAATTGGCCTGGAGGTTTGCCGGCAACGCCGCCAGCTCGCCGGCAAATTCACCCGGCTCGGTCAAAGGACCGTGCGTTGCATAGTATTCCAGGCCGTCCATGCCGCCCAGCGTGACATTTTAAGGTGCGATCGCAACCGTTCAGTTCAACCGTCCGGTCATCTGGCCGGGCGGAGAAGCCGCCTTTCTGGATCGCCCCGAAGCGATTTGCTAGGAAGCACCATGGCCGACATCCTTGCCCTCGGCTTGACGCACTATCCGCCGCTTCGGGGGCCCGATGAGCGCATGGCGTGGATCCTGAAGCGCATGCTGCAGAACCCGAAGCTGCCGCAAGCGCTGCGGACACCCGACGGCTGGCCGGCACCCATGCGCGCCGAGTGGAGCAATGATGACGGCAAGTTGGCCGCCGCCCATCACCGCGCGACGCTCGTCGACTGGTTTGGCAAGATCCGCGCCGCGCTCGACGCGTTCAAGCCCGACTTCGTGTTGATGTGGGGCGACGACCAATACGAGAACTTCAAGGAGGACGTAGTGCCACCCTACTGCATTGCGGCCTACGACCGATTCAAATTCTCGACGCCGCCGAGCGTGTGGGGCGGTGGCGAGCAGGCCTTCGATCTGCCGGGGCATCCCAAGGCCGCCAAGTTTCTGGCAACTGAGCTCATTGAGGCGGGCTTCGACACGGCCTACGCCTACAAGCCGCTGCACCATCCGCTCGGCCACGCCTTCACCAATACGATCCTGTACCTCGACCACGACCACCGGGGTTTCGGCTACCCGCTCGTGCCCTTCTCCATCAATTGCTACGGCCGCAAGGTGCTCGCCCAGCAGGGAGGCCTGCCGGTGTTCGATCGCGAGATCGCCGAGAGCGATTACGATCCGCCTGCACCGACGCCCGCCCGCCTGTTCGATCTTGGGGCGGCCACGGCGCGCATCCTGGCGCAATCGCCCTATCGCGTCGCGCTGGTCGCCTCGTCGGGCTGGAGCCACGCCTTCCTGACTGCCAAGAACCATTTCCTTTGGCCCGACACGCCGGCTGACCGGCGGATGTACGCGGCGCTGCAGGCGGCCGACTGGCAGACCTGGCGCGCGCTCTCGGGCCCGGCGGTGGAAGATAGCGGCCAGCAGGAGATCCTGAACTGGTCTTGCCTGGCCGGCGCGATGAGCGAACTGAAGCGGACGCCGCTGGAGACCGGCTTCGTCGATACCTGGATCTTCAATTCGTCCAAGGCCTTCCTGATCGCTCCCCCTGCCAACGGCCGTTACCAATCAGAAACTTGATCGCCCCTTGCCCGTCGCCATCTTGGGGGCCAGAGGTAAAACCATGATCGAACGCAGACCCTTCGAGAAGCTCGGCAAGTCGGACCACGGCTGGCTGAAGGCCAACTTCCATTTCAGCTTCGCGGACTATCGCAACAACGACCGCGTGCATTGGGGCGCGCTGCGCGTGTGGAACAACGACCGCATCGCACCGCAGTCGGGCTTCCCGCCGCACCCTCACCGCGACATGGAGATCGTGACCTACGTCATCAAAGGCGCGATCACGCACAAGGACCATCTGGGCAACGAGGGCCGCACCGAAGCGGGCCAGATCCAGGTCATGAGCGCTGGCAAGGGCATCCAGCACGCCGAATACAACATGGAGCAGGACGAGACCGAGCTGTTCCAGATCTGGATCCTGCCCAACAAGGAGGGCGTGCCGGCGCGCTGGGAGACCGTGCAGTTCCCGGCCGACGCGCGCGACGGCAAGCTGATGCCGCTCGCCTCGGGCCGCGGCCACCAGGGCGCAATCCCGCTCTATGCCGACGGCGCGCTGTTTGCCGGCAAGCTGAAGGCGGGCGAGACGATCCGTCAGAAGCTCGACGGCAAGCCTGCCTACCTCGTGCCGGCCAAGGGCAAGATTGAGGTGCTGGGCAGCGACGGCAAGCCGGTCACGGTCAATGCCCGCGATGGCGTGGCCGTGGTCGACGAGGCCGAGATCACGCTCAAGGCCAGCGAAGACGCCGAAATTGTGCTGGTCGAAACCGACAAGCTGAACTGACGTCACCTCCAATTGACGATGTGGACCGGGCGGGCTCTTATCCGCCCGGTTTTCGTTTGGGGGCACGCATGGCCTACAAGGGCTTCGATCTGACCGGCAAGGTGGCGCTGGTGACGGGCGGCAACGGCGGGATCGGCTTCGGCATGGCTGACGCGATGGCCGAGGCAGGCGCCGACGTCTGCATCTGGGGCACCCGCAAGGAGAAGACCGACGCCGCGACGGAGACGCTCAAACGTCACGGCCGCAAGGTGCACTCCCAGATCGTCGATGTCGGCGACGAGAAACAGGTGGTCAACGCCTTCGCCGAGACGGTCACGGTAATGGGTCATGTCGACAATTGCGTCGCCAATGCCGGCGTCTCGGGCCGCGGCAAGGGCTCGATCCTGGAGATGGACTACGAGGAGTGGCGCCGGGTGACGCGGGTCAATCTCGACGGCGTGTTTTTCACCTTCCGTGCAGCGGCCAAGCACATGGTCGAGCGCGGCAAGGGCGGCTCGCTGGTGGCGATGGCCAGCACCGCGGCGATCGAAGGGGCGGCACGCTCGAGCCACTATGGCGCGAGCAAGGGCGGCGTCTGCGCCATGGTGCGGGCGCTCGCGGTCGAGCTGGCGCGCTACAGGATCACGGTGAATTCCATCCTGCCGGGCTGGATCGAGACCGAGATGACGGCCAATGCCTTCGGCAATCCGAAATTCGCCGGCAATGTGATGCCGCGCATTCCCGAGCGCCGGTGGGGCGTCGGCGCCGATTTCGGCCCCCTCGCGGTCTATCTCGCCAGCGACGCCACTCAGTACACAACGGGGCGCGACTTCGTCATCGATGGCGGCTATACGTTGTTCTAGGTCTTTAGGTCAGTCAGTCCGGGAGAGTCGAAAAATGATGAAGACATTCGCAGCCTCGCTGGCGGTCGGTCTGCTGCTCGCAGCCTCGGCCTCGGCGCAGACCAAGCCTGCTGCCAAGCCCGCCGCGGCAACGCCCGCCACGCCTCCCGGCGAGGACCGCTATATCGGCTACTACTATCCCAAGCCGACCTCGACTGAAGTGTTCGAATCCCAGATGCAGACGATCGCCACCATGGATCGCCCGCAGCGCATCCAGTTCGTCACCATCGTGTCGCAGGGCACGATCCAGGCGGCCTATCGCGTTCCCTACGCGGTGTTTGCCAAGGGCGACAAGGCCGACAAGATGATCATCGTCGGCATGCAGGCGGGCGAATTGAACACCGTCTATCGCATGCGCGCGCTGCTCGCCAACCTCACCACCATGGCGCGCCTGTCACCCTTCTTCCAGGAGAAGACCGTCGCCGAGGACTCGACTTTCTTCGATCTCCTGAAGTTGCTGGGCTTTGCCTCGCTCACCATCACCGACGGCGAAAAGACGACGCATCAGGTCACGATAAAGTAGGCGGCCGCGCAAGCGGGCGCCGGCGGTCAGGTAACCGCCCGTTCAACTTCCTCGTGATACCAGCCCAGGGCCTTCTCGAACTTGCCGAAGGTCTGCTGGCGGTTGGCGCCTGAGCGGAAGTTGCGCTGGATCGTCTCGCCGATGCCGAAATCCTCGACCAGCGCGCTGGCGAACAGATCGACGTTGGCCTTCCAGTAACTATCCGGCTTCTTGGCCTTCTCCTCGGGGCTGACCAGCACTGAGAAATGCATCACCGATTCGTCAGGGCTGACCGGGAAGCTGGTGAACACGCCGCAATGGTCCTGGGTGTAGGTCAGCACGGTGTTGGGGAAGAGCTGGTAGAGCACGATGGCGTGGTCGCGGATGTCCCACGACGCCTTGGGCTGGTTCTCGAGCTCGGTCAGAGTGCGCTTGGCGGCGGCCATGCGCAGGTGACGGTCGAGGCGCTCGTAGGTCGCGATGTTGTCGAGGAAGATCGGATAGACGCTGTCGGGATGCAGGTAGCGGAAGTGATAGAGTTCGAGGAAGGTGTCGATCACCAGCTTCCAGTTCATGCGCGGCCGGATCGGTCCGGAACTGTGCAGCTCCCAGCCCTGCATGTCCCAGCCTGACAGGTCGACCTGCAGTGCCCCGAGATAGGGATCGATGTCGAGGCCGGCCTCCTCGTTGTCCGCGAGCGCGGTCGGCACGACCCACACCAGCCCGTACTTCTCCGCCACCTTGAGGCGGCGCAGGCCATGCTTGCTGCGGTCCAGCTCGCCGAAATGGGCGGCATCGGTGATGCCGACCAGGCGGCCCGTCAGGTCATAGCTCCAGCCGTGATAGCCACAGACGAAGGCACGCTTGTTGGCGCCGCAGGGCTTCTGCTCGACCGTGGCGCTACGATGGCGGCAGACATTCAGGAACGCCCGCAGCACGCCGTCGGTGCCACGCACGACCAGGATAGGCTGGCCGGTGTCGTTGTGGGTGATGAAGTCGCCCGGCTTTCGGACCTGGCCAGAGAAGCCCACGACGATGGGGTGCTTGCGGAACAGCAGATCCACTTCGCGCTGAAAGCGGATCGGATCGTAATATTCCTCGACCGAGGTGTGGCTGACGCCCGGCCCGTCGTCGCGCGTGTTGGTGCGCACCATGTTGAGCATGCGCTCGAGATAAGCGACTTGGTCGGCGTGTTTCATCGGTCCACTCCTAGATCGCGTTCATGCCGCCGTCGATCACCAGCTCGGCGCCGGTGACGAAGCGCAATTCGTCGGAAATCAGGTACAGGATGCCATAAGCGATGTCCTCGGGCGCGCCGAAATCGCCGATCGGGATGCGCTTGCGGGCGCGTTCGCGGATCTTGTCGTTGGGCAGCACCGAGGCGCCCATCGGCGTCATGATGATGCCGGGATGCACCGAATTGCAGCGCACCTTGTAGCCCTTGCGGGCGCAATCGATCGCCACCGTCTTGGTGAACTGCCGCACCGCGCCCTTGCTCGCGCCATAGGCCGAAAGATCGGGCGTCCCGAGGAAGGCCGCCAGCGAGGAGGTATTCACGATCGAGCCTCCGCCGGACTGGCGCATTGCCGGCACGCCGTACTTGCAGCCCAGGAACACGCCCTGGACGTTGACCGCCAGGATCTTCTGCCACTGCTCGACCGTCTCGGTCTCGAAGGTGGCGGGAAACGGCCCCAAGATGCCGGCATTGTTGACCAGGCCGTTGAGCTTGCCCTCGCGCGCCAGGATGTCGTCGATGATCCGCTTCCAGTCGGCCTCCTGGGAGGTGTCCTGCTCGACGAAGCGCGCCTTGCCGCCAATTTGCTGCACGGTCTCAAGCCCGCCCGGCTTGTTCACGTCGGTGACGATCACCGTCGCGCCCTCCTTGGCGAGAAGCGTCGCCGTGGCGCGGCCGATGCCCGACCCCGCGCCGGTGACCAGCACGACCTTGTCTGCAACGCGGCTCATGCGTTCCTTCCCCAAACTTTCTTGAGCCAAGGCTAGAAGCAGCCCAAGGTCGCCACAAGTGCCGCCAGCCGTATTGGCGAAAATGGCAGGGAGGATCGACCTATGGCCCGCACCTTGGAGTTCTACTTCGACTACGGCAGCCCCTATAGCTACCTGGCCGACACCCAGGTCGCGGCCATCGCCAAGCGTGCAGGCGCCACACTGGTGCGCAAGCCGATGCTGCTGGGCGGCGTGTTCAAGTCGACCGGTAATGCCTCGCCCATGACGATTGAATTGAAGTCGAAGTGGAGCGCCACCGACCTGCCGATGTGGGCCCGCCACTACGGCGTGCCGTTCCAGCGCAACCCCTTCTTTCCCGTCAACACACTCGCCCTGATGCGCGGCGCGACGGCAGCACAAATCGACGGGGTGTTCGAGAAGTATCACCCCGCCATGTTCAAGGCGATGTGGGTCGACGGCCGCAACCTCAACGACATCAAGGAAGTAGTCTCGGTCCTGACGGCGGCCGGGCTGGATGCGCAAAAGATCGGGAACCGCATCCAGGACCAGGACGTTAAGGACCGTCTGAAAGCCACCACCGACGAGGCGGTGGCGCGTGGCGTGTTCGGCGCGCCGACGAGCTTTGTGGACGACATGATGTTCTTCGGCAACGACCGCCTGCCGTTCGTCGAGATGGCCCTGAAGGGAGAGCTCAAATGACCAAATTCGGTTTGTTGCTCGCCGCGGGAATGCTCCTGACCACGCCATCATTCGCCCAGACTGTCGGGCGCTGCCCGAGCGCGGGTGCCGCGCCGGAGTCCAAGCCGGCCTGGGTGCTGTTCGATCTCGGCAGCGCGGCACTGCGGCCCGAAGCCAAGCCCGTGATCGCCCAGGCAGCCGCCACCGCCAAGACCCGCCAGTCGACCAAGGTCTGCGTGATCGGCCAGACCGACAAGCTCGGCGACAAGAACTACAACGCCAAGCTCGCCGAGGCGCGCTCGCAGGCCGTCGCCGGCGAACTGGTGCGCGCCGGCTACCCGGCGAAGGACGTCGTCATCGCCTCCAACCCGGAAGCGTTCGGCAACATGAGCTTCGGCGGCAACGACGCCTCGGAGAAGGATCGGCGCGTGACGATCCTGTTCCGCTAGACGTCATCCAATCAATGCGCTCGGGAAGTGATCTGAAACGACGCCTGAGTCGAGTGTCTCTACGCGCGCATTTGGGAATCGACTTCTCTTGACGACAAAGCCATCGAGCTTTTGGACGGGTTTATCCGACGGAAACGTCGGCTGATTGCAAGGGCGTACGATCCAGCGATCTTCGCGTTCCGCCTTGAGCGAGAATTCGCCGTTGAAATCTCCTCCCGCGATGTCGATGTCACAATCAATCAAGCGATCTCGAAGCCTGGTCAGATGCAGCTCTCGATTGTCGCTCGAGAAGGCTTCGAGGTGGAGATTGCAGATCTTCAGATCGAAGGTTTCGACAATCTGAAAGTATCGATGAAGGTAGAGCATCCGATAGAGCGGATTGTATTCGCGGGGTTGAGGCAGGAGATCCTCTTGAATCACGCGAATGGGCTTCTTCGACAGGATTCCACCGCCCGATACGGTCTTTCCAAAATGATGGCGTGGATTGAGTCCCGGGTAAGGGAGATAGGGAACGTTCCACGAAACGATGGGTCGATGATGCAAAAGGCTGGTCGATCCGGCCAAAATCTCCAGCTGATTCTGGTTGTGAGACCGGTGTGAGCCGAAATCGACTTCCTGGAGTAGTGCGATATCGGGATCGATGATTTGGATGATGCCCGCGATCGATCGAAGGGCCGATTCAAAATGAGATCGATCCTTGGGTTCGTAGGGATGCGCGGCAGATGAGCCCTCCGATCCAAGTCCATAGCCGTAGCTGATGTTCCAGGTCAGGATTTTCATTAGCTACGGCGCGATCTCGATCACGGCTTTGCCGATCACCTGGCGCTCGATCAGGGCGCGGAAGGCATCGGCGGCGCGCTCCATCGGGAAGCGGTGCGAGATGTGCGGGCGCATGACGCCGAGGGCGGCGAGACGCGGCAGCTCTGTGGCGTAGTCCTGGCCGAACTCGGATGCGCCGCGGCGCACGGTTTCGCCGGCACGCACGCCCAGGATGCTGAGGCCTTTTATCAACACGTGGTTGGACATGATCCTGGTCGGGCCGCCCGAGGTGAAACCGACCACCAGCAGACGCGCACCGTAGGCGGCGGCACGCATGGATTTCTCCAGGACCTCGCCGCCCACCGGGTCGTAGATCACGTCGGCGCCGCGGCCGTCGGTCATGCCCTTCACGACGGCGATGAAATCCGAGGTCGCAAGATTGATCACGAGATCAGCACCCTGCTCGCGCACCACGGCGAGCCGCTCGTCGCTTGAGCCGGTGGCGATGACCTGCGCGCCGAGATGCTTGCCGAGCTGGACCGCCGCCATGCCGACGCCACCCGAGGCGCCATGCACCAGCAGCACTTCACGCTTCTTGAGGTCAGCGCGATGGACCAGGGAATGATAGGCGGTGGTCGCGCCGACGCGGAACGCCGCCCCCTCGGCCCACGACCAGCCGGCAGGCATCCGCATCAGATTGCCGCTCGCCGGCACGCGCACATATTCCGCCATCGCGCCGGGCCGCACGCCGAAGATCACCTTGTCACCCGCCTTCCAGGTCTTCACCTCGGCGCCGACGCGTTCGACTGTGCCCGCGCCTTCCATGCCTGGAATGAATGGCAGCTCTGGTTTGTGCTGGTAGCCGGCGGACAGCATCAGCACGTCGGGGAAGTTCACTGAAGCCGCGCCCACCTTGATCAGCACGTCGGCCGGACCCGGTTCGGGAATCGCCCGGTCTTCAACTTTCAGGACGGACGGATCGCCCAGGCGATCGCAAACGACAGCCCGCATCGCGGGAGCCCTCATGGCGCTAGTCGAGCTCGAAGGCGTTCTTGTAGTCGATCTTGAGCGCCGGATCCTGGTCTTCCTTCCTGAGGAAGCAGTTGCCGATCACCAGCACCTCGATCTCGCTGCCCATGAAGCAGCGGAAGGCGTCCTCGGGCGTGCACACGATCGGCTCGCCGCGCACGTTGAACGAAGTGTTCACCACCACCGAGCTGCCGGTCTTGCCCTTGAAGGCCGCGATCAGGTCGTGGAAGTCCGGGTTGGTTTCCTTGTGCACGGTCTGGATGCGCGCCGAATAGTCGACGTGCGTGACGGCGGGAATGTCCGAGCGCGGCACGTTCAGCTTTTCGATGCCGAACAGCGCCTGCTCTTCCATCGTCATGGCGCGGCGGCGATCTTCGTTCACCGGCGCCACCATCAGCATGTAAGGGCTGTCGGTCTTGATATCGAAATACTTTTCGACGTCCTCGCGCAGCACCGCCGGCGCGAACGGCCGGAACGACTCGCGGTACTTGACCTTGAGGTTGAGCGTCTTTTGCATCGACGGCGAACGCGCGTCGCCGAGGATCGAGCGGGCGCCAAGCGATCGCGGGCCGAATTCCATGCGGCCCTGCATCCAGCCGATCGCCTTCTCGTCGGCCAGCGCCTGCGCGGTCTGGTCGATCATCTGCTCGCGGCTCAGCCGCGTGAACTTGGCGCCGGCCTTGGTCAGGCGCTCGGCAGTCTCGTCGTCCTTGTACTCGGGACCGAGATAGGAACCCGCCATGCCGTCGAGATGACCGTTGAGCTTGCGTGCCTGGCCCAGAAAGCCGTGATAGGCGGCGTAGGCCGCACCGACCGCACCGCCGGCATCGCCCGCCGCCGGCTGCACCCAGATGCCGTCGAAGAGTCCCTCGCGCAGCAGCTTGCCGTTGGCGACGCAGTTCAGCGCAACGCCACCGGCCAGGCAGATGTTCTTGGCGCCGGTTTCCTTCTTCACCGACCTGGCCAGCCTCAGCACGATCTCCTCCGTTACCGCCTGGATCGAGGCGGCGAGGTCCATGTGCTTCTGGGTCAAGAGCTCTTCGGGCGTGCGGCGCGGCCCGCCGAACAGCGCGGCGAACTTGTCGTTCGTCATGCGCAAGCCGGTGCAATAGTCGAAGTAGGTCTGGTCGAGGCGGAAGGTGCCGTCTTCCTTGAGGTCGACGATGTTGTTCAGGATCGTGTCCTTGAACTTCGGCTCGCCGTAGGGCGCCAGGCCCATCACCTTGTATTCGCCGGAATTGACCTTGAAACCCGTGTAATAGGTGAAGGCCGAATAAAGCAGCCCGAGCGAGTGCGGGAAGTGAATCTCGCGCAGCATCTCGAGCTTGTTGCCCTGGCCCCAGCCCAGCGACGTGGTGGCCCATTCGCCGACGCCGTCCATGCACAGGATGGCCGCCTCCTCGTAGGGCGAGGGGAAGAAAGCCGAAGCGGCGTGGCTCTGGTGGTGTTCGCCGAACAGGAGCCGCTTCTGCCAATCGAAGTCCGGCTGCCACTTCTTCATCTCGTCGCGCAGCAGGGTCTTCTGGAACAGCTTCTCCTTCAGCCACAGCGGCATGGCCATGCGGAACGAATTGAAGCCGCGCGGCGCGTAGGCGAGATAGGTCTCGAGCAGGCGCTCGAACTTCAGGAACGGCTTGTCGTAGAAGGCGACGTAGTCGACATCGGCGAGCTTGATGCCCGTCGCATCGAGGCAGTACTGCATGGCGTGCTCGGGAAAGCCCGAATCGTGCTTCTTGCGGGTGAAGCGCTCCTCCTGCGCCGCACCGACCAGATGCCCATCCTCGATCAGCGCCGCGGCGCTGTCGTGATAGAAGGCGGAAATTCCCAGCACCCGCATGGAACGCTCAGAACAGCGTGTAGATGAACGGCGCGATGGCCGAGCCCTTGGTCAGCACGATCAGGCCGCCGAAGATCACCATCATGATCATGATCGGCAGCAGCCAGAACTTCTTGCGCTCTCTCATGAAAGCCCAGAGTTCGACGATGATGGAGCCCATGAGTCCGTCCTCTTAGAATTGGTTCTTCATTGACTGCGGCGGCGGCCCCGGCGGGGTGCGCTCGATCCAGTAGCTCTTGGCCGCCCGATCCAGCCGTAACCGAAGGAAATCCTTGCCGGACAGGCGCATCACGATGCCGATCGGCGTGATGGTCACGAAGAACAGCAACCCCAGCACCAGCGGGTTCATGACCTTGTAGAGCAGCAGGCCGATCTTCAGCCACAGCTTGTTGAGAGGGGCGAGCAAGCGCGGATAGACCAGCGCCACCACGACGAAGCCGGCCGCCAGCGGCAACGTCCAGTGCCAGCCGGTATGGCCGCGCCACCAGGACAGCGCACTGACCAGGGTGAAGAAGCCCGCGAAGACGAAGCCAAAGCCACGGTCGGAGCCCGCCTTGACGTGCTCCTCGCGCGAAAAGTCCTCATGAAGCTGGCTGGTCGCCATGTCTGCTGTCGTCAGGGTGCCTAGGGAGCCCTTAAGTCCCTGATCGCAAACGCCAAGTCAATTGGCGAGCGCGCCTCAGGCGGCTTTGCCTGTCCCCAGATCGTGGGCAAGCAGCGCCGTCAGGGTGAGGTTCCACACAGCCTTTGCCCGCTCGATCGAGAGACCGTCGCGGCGGCGCAGCACGACCCAGGCGTCCAGCGACAGGGCCGAACCGATGGCATCGGCCAGCTGTTCGCGGGCCTCGGCGCTCAATTGGGCGAATTCCGGCGCGAACACCTCGAAGGTGGCGGCACGCAACTCCTGGCGCGAGGTCATCGCCCGTTCGACCAGGGCCGGATGGCCGACGAACTGGCCGGCGGCCACACGCAGGGGCACGATCCGGTCGAAAATCTCGGCCAGGCTCGCCACCACCAATTCAATGCGGGCGTCCAACGGCTTGGTTGAAGGCGTGGGGAGCGGCACTACCAGATCGTCGCGCACAGCGTCCATGACAGTTACGAAAAGTGACTGAACGTCTCCGAAATGCTGGAAGACCGAACGCACCGAGACGTCGGCGCGCTTGGCCACGCCCACCACGGTGGGGGCCTCGCTGGTCTCGTCGATCATCGCCTTGGCAGCCTCGATGATCTTGCGACGGGTCTCCGCCGCCCGCCGATTGCGCCCGTCCGTTTGGACCATCTCACTCACCTCAACTGCCACGGCATTGCCGCGCGGCATGACCGCTGCTTCGCTCATTTCCAATTCCTATCCGGAGTGAAGGCAGACGATAGTAAGACACCTGACCGTCGCCTATGGAGGGCGTGAAATAAGAGCCGAGTGAGGCAGGAACAAGGTAAACACCGTCGCAGGTCGATGAATACGAGCCATGCAAATAGTCCCCTCGCGGTCCTCTGGGACTTCGGCGGCGTGATCCTGTCGAGCCCGTTCGAGGCGTTCCGCCGCTATGAGCGCGAGGCGAGTCTTCCCGAAGATTTCATTCGCAGCCTCAATGCGCGCAATCCAGACGCCAATGCCTGGGCGAAAATGGAACGAAGCGAAGTGTCGTTGGACGAATTCGTCGCACTCTTCGAGTCGGAAGCTGAGGCGCAGGGACACAGGCTCAGCGGCTGGCGCGTGCTGCAGGCGATAAGTGGCGACATTCGGCCGCAGATGGTCGAGGCGCTGCGCCGCTGCAGGGCGGCGTTCAAGGTAGCCTGCATCACCAACAATATGAAAGCAGGCGACGGGCCGGGCATGGCGCGCAGCGCCGACAAGGCCGCGGCGGTCGCCGAAATCATGACTCTGTTCGAACATGTCGTTGAATCGAGCAAGCTTGGCTTCCGCAAGCCCGATCCGCGCATCTACCGGCACGCCTGCGATCTCCTGGGCGTGGCGCCTGAGCGATGCATCTATCTCGACGACCTCGGCGTCAACCTGAAGCCGGCGCGCGCCATGGGCATGCGCACCATCAAGGTCGACGATCCCGATGTGGCCATCGCCGAACTCGAGGCGATGGTCGGCATCCCGTTGCGGGGGTGAGCGTGAAGCGACCGGCGCGTCCGATCACGGCCAAGTACCTGCAGAACGCGGCGACATTCTATCTCGAGCGCTATCCCAGCACGGCGGAAGGACTGCGCCGCGTGCTCGATCGCCGGGTCGCCCGGGCGAAGATGGCCGATGCCCCGATCATGGAGAACGTGCAGCAGGCAATTGCCGCGATCGTTGCCAAGTTCGTCGACGCGGGCGTGATCGATGACAAGGCCTTCGCCCAGACCAAGGCGCGCGCACTACACCGCCGCGGCACCTCTACTCGCGTCACCCGCCAGAAGCTGAAGCTTGCCGGCATCGACGGCGAGACGCTCGACAAGGCGATGGCCGGCCTCGACCAGGAACTCGACACCGATCCCCGCCAGCGCGAATGGAAAGCCGCGATGGCCCTGGCGCGGCGACGGCGGCTCGGGCCCTATCGCGCCAAGGACCGCAAGGACCATCGCAACCGCGACCTCGCCACCATGGCGCGCGCCGGCTTCGACTATGACCTTGCCAAGAAAGTGATCGATGCCGTGGATGCCGCTGCACTGGACGAAGGCTGAAGGCCATGTTCCCTTCATATTCCTCTCCCCCGACAGGGGGAGAGGTTAGGTGAGGGGGAACCGACGTGCGCACCCCCTCACCCGTCCTCTCCCCCTAGCGGGGAGAGGAGTTCTGAGGGGAAACGCGAAGATGACCATCACGATCTGGCACAATCCACGCTGCGGCAAGTCGCGGCAGACCCTCGAGCTGTTGCGCAAGAAAGGCGTCGAGCCGGCCATCCGGGAATATCTCAAAGAGCCGCCCGGTAAGGCAGAGGTGGAGAAGCTTTTAGACCTGGTTGGCGGCGATCCCACCGCTCTGATCCGCGACGGCGAGGCCGAGTTCAAGGCACTCAAGAAGAAGAAGGCTGACCTCAGCAAGGCCGACATCGCCAAGGCGATCGCCGCCCATCCGATCCTGCTGCAGCGGCCGATCGTCGTGGCGGGCAAGCGCGCGGCGATCGGGCGGCCACCCGAAGCGGTGCTGCCGCTGCTGAAATAGCCCAATGGTCGGACGTCTCCGCCTCTGGTCGGGCTACGTCCTTCTCTTCTATGTCACCACGCATCTGCTCAATCACGCGCTTGGCCTGATCTCGCTGCGCGTCGTCGAAGCGGGCCGCGTCTGGTTCGTCTTCATCTGGCAGGGATACGCGGGCCAGACCGCGCTCTACGGCGCGCTGCTGGTCCATCTCGTGCTCGCCATGTGGGCGCTGTTGCGGCGGCGCACGCTCCGACTCTCTGCCTGGGAATGGACGCAGTTCGTGCTCGGCTGGTCGATCATCCCGCTCGGCGCCCTGCACGTCGTGGGCACGCGCATCGGGCACGACTATTTCGGCGTCCACAGCGGCTACCCCTGGGTGCTGGGCTCGCTGGTCGCCGGCGGCTGGTTCGGCATCGTCCGCCAGTTCAGCTTGCCCTTCGTGGTGTGGCTCCATGCCTGCATCGGCATCCACTTCGCCTGGCGTCTGCGGCCCTGGTATCGCGACTGGCTGCCGCTGCTCTACGCCGTGGCCCTGCTGGTGCCGGCGGCCGGGCTTGGCGGCGCGGCCATCGCGCTGCGCGATTTCGCCGAGCTGGCCCAGCAGCCCGGCTTCCTGCGCGACATCTTCGAACAAGTGAAGGCGCCCGGCGCCGAGGGTGCCGCGTCCCTCTACATGATCGCCGACAGCCTGGCGGTAGGCGCCGTCGTTCTACTGCTGGCCGGCTTCGCCGCCCGGCCGGTACGTGACTGGTGGGAACGCCGCGCCGGCGTGGTTCACCTCACCTATAACGAGGCCAGGACGGTCGATGCGCCGACCGGCCTCAGCATCCTGGAGATGAGCCGCATCGGCGGCATCCCGCACGCCTCTGTGTGCGGCGGGCGCGGTCGCTGCTCGACCTGCCGGGTACGTGTCGGCGGTCCCGACCGCGCCAAGCTGCCGCCGGCCTCGCCGGACGAGCAGAAGGTCCTGCACCGCGTCGGCGCGCCGGAGAACGTGCGGCTGGCCTGCCAGCTCCGCCCGCCGCCCGGTCGCTATCGCATCACGCCGCTGTTGCCGCCGTCGGCCGGGCCGGTCGAGGCCTATCGCCGCCAGCCGCAGGCGCATGGCGGCGAGCGCTATGTCGCCATCCTGTTCTGCGACATCCGCGGCTTCACCTCGATCTCCGAGGGCAAGTTGCCCTACGACGTGGTCTTCCTGCTCAACCGCTATTTCCGCGCCACCGGGCATGCCGTGCAGGCGGCGGGCGGCCGGCTCGACAAGTTCATCGGTGACGGCGTGATGGCGATCTTCGGCCTCGACAGCGAGCCCGAGCTTGCCTGCCGCCAGGCCCTCGATGCGGCGCGGCGCATGGCGCTGGCGCTCGACGATCTCAACGAGGCGATGTCGGGCGATCTCGACCAGCCGCTGCGCATCGGCATCGGCCTGCATGCCGGCCCGACCATCGTGGGCGAGATGGGCTACGAGCGCGCCACCTCGCTGACGGCGATCGGCGACACGGTCAATATCGCGAGCCGCCTCGAGACGCTGACCAAGGAATACGCCGTCGAGCTGGTCGTCTCACAGGAACTGGCCGATCGCGCCGGCGTCGATCTTTCCGCAGCGCCACGTCACGAAGTTGAAATACGTGGCCGCCAGGGGCGTTTGGCGGTACGCGCGGTGACGCGCGCGTCCGATCTCACGACCTTGTCATCTTAATTTCGTTGCGGAGGTCGGTATGGCAGTAACAAATCCAGCAAACAGGAGGCGTCCCATGCGCACCACTCTCATCCTCGCCGTTGCGTCCCTAGCGTTCGGCCTTTCCGGTGCAGCCCTTGCCGCGGGCGGCGGCGGCGGCAGCTCGGAGCCGGCGCCCAGCCGGGCGGCGGCCAAGCCTGCGGACCCCAACTTCGCGCAGGGCAAGACGCTGGTCGAGGCCAAGCGCTTCAAGGAGGCGATGCCCTATCTCCAGCAGGCGGCCGCCACGGATCCGCGCAATGCCGATGCCTACAACCTGATGGGCTACGCCACGCGCAAGACGGGCGACGCCAACGGCTCGCTGCAATACTACAACCAGGCCCTCGCCATCGATCCCAAGCACCTTGGCGCCAACGAATATATCGGCGAGGCCTACCTGATGCTCGATCGTCCGGCGGAAGCCCAGCAGCACCTGGCGCGGCTCGACACGCTCTGCACCTTCGGCTGCACCGAATACCGCATGCTCAAGGCCGCCATCGCCGACTACAAGGCGGGCAAGAAGCCGACGAACTAGCTCTCGACATCCTTCCCCCGTGTTCCGAGGAGGAAGAGAACGCGGCTAATGCGCGATCAGGAGCGGCACGGTCATGCTGCCGAGCAAGGTGCGGCTGGCACCGCCCAGCACGAACTCGCGCATGCGGGAATGGCCGTAGATGCCCATGACGATCAGGTCGACCGCGCTGTCGGCGGCGCGCGAGAGGATGACGTTGCCGACGTCGGAGGCCGCGGCGGTGTCGCGCTGGACGATGGCCTTGACGCCGTGCCGGCCGAGCCACTCGCCGGCCAGACGGCCCGCGTCGCTGTCGCCGCCCTTCTCGGCATCGATGGTGAGCACGATCACGCGCTCGGCTGCCTTGAGGATCGGCAGCGCGCCGGTCGCGGCGCGTGACGCCTCGCGCAGGCCGTTCCAGCACAGCATGACCGTGCGGCCCGGCGACTGGGCGGCGCCGATATGCGGCACCACCAGGACCGGACGCTCGCTGTGCAGCGCCAGCCTCTCGGGGAGATCGGTGGGCGTCGCCTCGGGCATCGGCTCGGGCTCGCGCTGGCCCAGTACCACGAGGTCGGCGTAGCGGGCGGCGGCGATGAGCGCGTCCTCGGCATAGCCGTCGACGACGCGCCACTCGCTCGAGCGCCGCTTGCCGCTGAGCGCGCCCTGGAAGGCGGCCGAGGAAGCCGCCTCCTCGGTTTTCACCGACTCCTCGTAGCTCTTGTAGAGCGCGTCGAGCGCCACGGTGGCGTCGGTGAACATCGGTGCCTCGAAGCGCTGGCGGATATGCAAGCCGACCAGATGAGCGTCGAACCGCTCGGCCAGCGCGGCTGCGACAGCGACCCGCCCGGCGGTCGTGCGGCCAGCGTCGCAATGCACCACTATAGTCCTGTAGCCCATGGTCTCCTCCCGGTGCCCGGTGGCTCGTACAACGTGGAGACGGCCGGAAAGCTGCGAAATTCTGCCCTTCTTTCAGGCCTGCAGCGGGCTCTCCTCGCCTCCTGCACGCCCGAGTGGCACGCTGATCACGGCGGCGAGGAACACGGCAGACAGGCTGACGATCAGCGCGAGCCGGACGATGGCAAGAAGTGCGGGTCCGCCGTCAACACGCGCTCAAGCGCCGAAGAATCGCCGACCATTTCGCTCTCTTGCTACTCTTATGTTGGCCCGGCATCGGCGCCTTGCGGCGCGGCCAAGACCGCCACTCCGCTCAAGACCGCCACTCCGCGCAGGGCGGCGGTCTTGCAGCCTTGAGATTGACTCGATGATACGCAAGCGCGGGGTCGAGCACGTATTCTGGTCATTGGAAGTCCAGCGATTGCCGGAACTTCTAATGACCCAAATAGGTGGCCAAGGCGCTGCCGTGGTAAAAGCGGATGCTTCGAGATCGAGTGCTTTGGGAGCGTAGTGTATGCCCACCGTCTTGAATCAGTCCCAGGCTTCCACTGGCTCAACATCTGGTAAAAGCCGACGGACGGTCCCGTTATTTTTCCGTTATTTTAACGAGTACCGCGCGGTAACTACCCCAACATCTTCGCGAGAGTCGGCGAAGGACTTTCCGCACTTTCCGCTCGTGCGCTACCCCCAACGGGGGAACTCCGCAATTAGCGCTACCCCGCTACCCCCTCCCACGAAACCAAGCCGCCATCGCGCGGCCGAGACGAACCTACGCCGCCTTGTCGATCCCCCCCATTATTTTTCCATTATTTTATTCGTCACTGCACAACATATGGTTGTTGGGTCCGGCGGTCGCGTTTCGCCGCCGCGCGGCGCAACGACACGAACGCAAATCAGGGAGGGGAGTCCCGGAATAGTTGACGAATTGCGAGAAATGCCGATGCCATCTGCATCGAACCTGTCCACACCGAGTGGACTGGTGTTGACTCGCAGGACCTCCCCGATTCATCGCCGCGCGACAGGTGGCACTGCGCTCCGGCGCTCGCCCGATCTTGCGGCTCTCCTCGCTGACGGCGACGTCCTCCCTGAACGCGAACCGCCGAACGCGCCGACAGCGTCGAGCCCGGCGGTCGCGGCGGCGGAGAGGAAAAGCTGCGAAATTCTCTCCTTCTTTCAGGCCTGCAGCGGGCTATGCTCGGCCATAAACGCCCATTCACGCCGCCCCTGGGAGGGCTATGAGCGATGAGCAGCGCCGACACTTCCATCCCTCTCGTTTTCGGTGACTACGCGCTCGAGGACCGCTACCGCCTCGACAAGGGCCGCGTCTATCTCACCGGCATCCAGGCGCTAGTGCGCCTGCCGATGATGCAGCGCCAGCGCGACCTCAAGGCCGGCCTCAACACCGGCGGCTTCATCTCCGGCTATCGCGGCTCGCCGCTCGGCATGTATGACAACGCGCTGTGGGGCGCCAAGCGGTACCTGAAAGAGAACAACATCCACTTCCAGCCTGGCCTCAACGAGGATCTCGCGGCGACCGCAGTGTGGGGGAGCCAGCAGACCAACCTCTTTCCCAGCGCCACCGTCGATGGCGTGTTCGGCATCTGGTACGGCAAGGGCCCGGGCGTCGACCGCTCGATGGACGTGCTGAAGCACGCCAATGCCGCCGGCACCTCGCAGTATGGCGGCGTGATCGCGCTCGCCGGCGACGACCATGGCTGCCAGTCCTCGACCTTGCCGCATCAGAGCGAACAGGTGTTCGCCGCGGCGATGATCCCGGTGATCAATCCGGCGACCGTCCAGGAATATCTCGACTTCGGCATTCTTGGTTACGCGCTGTCGCGCTACTCGGGCTGCTGGATCGGTTTCAAGGCGATCTCCGAGACGGTCGAGTCCGGCGCCTCGGTGTGGGTCGATCCCGAGCGCATCAAAATCGTGATGCCGACCGACTTCCAGCTGCCGCCGGGCGGGCTCGGCATCCGCAACAACGATCCACCGATGGACCAGGAGCGGCGCCTGCATGGGCCGAAGATGGCGGCGGTGAAGGCGTTCGTGCGCGCCAACGGCTTCGACAAGATGATGATCGATCCGGCCCAGTCAGGCACCAGGGCGCGCATCGGCATCATGACCACCGGCAAGGCCTATCTCGACACCCGCCAGGCGCTGGAGGATCTCGGCATCCCCGAGGCGCGCGCCCGCGAGCTCGGCATCCGCCTCTACAAGGTCGGCATGACCTGGCCGCTGGAGCCCGAAGGCGCGCGGCGCTTCGCCGAGGGGCTCGACGAGGTGATCGTGGTCGAGGAGAAGCGCTCCAACCTCGAGGACCAGCTCGTCCGCCTGCTCTACAACCTGCCGGCCGACCGCCGGCCCGTGGTGATCGGCAAGGCCGACGAGACCGGCCAGATCATCCTGCCCAGCGAAGGCGAGCTGACGCCGACCGGCGTCGCCATGGTGATCGCCAACCGCCTGATGAAGCACACCGGCGATTCGCCCGAGCTCAAGCAGCGGATGGCGCGGCTCGAAGCCAAGGAGAAGCTGCTCAACGCACCGCCGCCCAAGGTGGCGCGCACGCCGTTCTTCTGCTCGGGCTGCCCGCACAACACTTCCACGCGCGTCCCTGAAGGCAGCCGCGCCATGGCCGGCATCGGCTGCCACGGCATGGCGATCTGGATGCCCGAGCGGCGCACCTCGCTGATCTCCCACATGGGCGGCGAGGGCGTGTCGTGGGTCGGCCAGTCTCAGTTCACTTCCGAGAAGCACATCTTCCAGAATCTTGGCGACGGCACCTATTACCACTCCGGCCTGATGGCGATCCGCCAAGCGGCGGCGGCCGGCGTCAACATCACCTACAAGATCCTCTACAACGACGCCGTCGCCATGACTGGCGGCCAGCCGCATGACGGCCCGCTCTCGGTGCCCGAGATCACGCGCCAGGTCGAGGCGGAAGGCGCCAAGAAGGTGATCGTCGTCACCGACGAGCCCAACAAATATCCAACCAATGCCGGCTTCGCCCATGGCGTCACCATCCGTCATCGCGACGAGCTCGATGCCGTGCAGCGCGAGTTGCGCGAGATCCCCGGCCTCACCGTGCTGGTCTACGACCAGACCTGCGCCGCCGAGAAGCGCCGCCGCCGCAAGCGCGGCACCTTCCCCGATCCCGCCAAGCGCGTGTTCATCAACGACGCGGTGTGCGAGGGCTGCGGCGATTGCTCGGACAAGAGCAACTGCGTGTCGGTGAAGCCGCTCGAGACCGAGCTCGGCCGCAAGCGCACAATCGACCAGAGCAATTGCAACAAGGACTTCTCCTGCCTGAACGGTTTCTGCCCGTCGTTCGTGTCGGTGCATGGCGGCACGCCCGCCAAGGCCAAGCGCCCACAGCTCAAGCTGGTCGAGAAGGACCCGTTCGACTCATTGCCGATGCCGACCATGCGGCCCTTGAACGAGGCCTACGGCATCCTGGTGACCGGCATCGGCGGTACCGGCGTGATCACCGTCGGCGCCCTGATCGGTATGGCGGCCCACCTCGAAGGCAAGGGCTGCACCGTGCTCGACTTCACCGGGCTGGCACAAAAGAACGGCGCAGTGATGAGCCATGTGCGGCTGGCGCCGAAGCCGGAAGACCTGCACGCGGTGCGCATCGCCGCCGGCGGCGCCAATCTGGTGCTGGGCTGCGACATGGTCGTGGCGGCCTCGCCTGCTGCCCTGTCGCGCATCGAGCCCGGCATCACCAAGGCGGTGATCAACGGCTACATGCAGCCGGTCGCCGCGTTCGTCATGAACGGCGACATGGATCTCGGCGCCGAGGCGATGATGAAATCGATCCGCGATGCCGCGGGCGATGAGGCAACCACGTTCGTCGACGGCACCGGCCTCGCCACGGCGATCCTGGGCGATTCGATCGCCACCAACCTCTTCATGTTGGGCTATGCCTGGCAGAAGGGCCTGCTGCCGCTGTCGCTCGACGCGCTCAACCGCGCCATAGAGCTGAACGGCGTTGCGGTCGAGACCAGCAAGCGCACCTTCGCCTGGGGCCGCCTCGCCGCGCACAACATCGCTGCCGTGCAAGCCGCCGCCAAACCGACGCTGCGGGTCGAAAAGACCGTCGCGCGCACCCTGCCGGAAATCGTCGCCAAGCGCGTCGAGCTCCTGACCGCCTACCAGGACAAGGCCTACGCCGAGCGCTACAGCGCCTTCGTCGACAAGATCGCCCAGGCCGAGAAGGCCAAGGCGCCCGGCCGCTCGGGCCTCGCCGAGGCCGTCGCCAAGTCGCTCTACAAGCTGATGGCCTACAAGGACGAGTACGAGGTGGCGCGGCTCTACACCGACGGCGAGTTCCTGAAGAAGCTCGGCGCGCAGTTCGAGGGCGACTACAAAGTGAGCTTCCACCTCGCCCCGCCGCTGTTCGCCGACCGCGATCCGGCGACCGGCCAGCTCAAGAAGCGCGAGTACGGCGCCTGGATGCTGCAGGCGTTCCGCCTGCTCGCCTCCCTCAAGCGGCTGCGCGGCACCCGGCTCGACGTCTTCGGCTACAGCGAAGAGCGCAAGATGGAGCGCCGGCTGATCGGCGAATACGAAGCGACGATCGACAGCGTCCTCTCAACGCTCGACCAGAACAATCATGTGACGGCGGTGCAGATCGCCGCTGTGGCGGAGACCATGCGCGGCTTCGGCCACGTCAAGGAGAAGAACGTGACGGCGGCAAAGGAGCGTGAAGCCTCCCTGCTCGCCGCCTATCGCTCGCCCGCCAGCGCGAAGGTCGCGGCGGAGTAGCTGACGCCAGACGTACGACGGGACGCCACCGCTCCTGAACGGGGTTGGGGAAGGAGCAACGGCGTCCCGCATTACACGCGCCGGCCGCGAAGGGAGGGATGCGAACGACGTCTTTCGCCTATAGGCCCGATTGCCTGGGGAAACCTAGTGCAATCAGCAGTCGTATGTTGCAGAGCCGATGCGCTTAAGGGTTAGGCGCGTCCCGCCTGATGCGAGAACGATGCCAGGTCGAACTTGCCGCCCGGGCCGCCTTTGCCGCTCAGGCGGTTGAGCGCGCGCTGCCACTTGGCGTCGAAGTCGGCGTCGAACACGAGGGCCGCATCCGCTTCGACCACCAGCCAGGCATTGTCCTGCATCTCGCGGTCGAGCTGGCCGGGCGCCCAGCCGGAGTGGCCGAGTGCCAGCCAGGCCTGCTTGGGGCCGTCGCCGCCCGCCATGTCCTTCAAGATCTCGAGTGAGGCGGTGAGCGCCATGCCGCCCTCGATCAGCAGCGTCTCCTCGCGCTTGTAGTCGGCCGAATGCAGCACCAGTCCGCGCGAGGTCTCGACCGGGCCGCCGAACAGCACCGGCGTTTCGGCCGTCTTCTTGGCCACCTCGATGCCGAGTTGCTTGTAGACTTGGCCGAGCGGCAGGTCGTCGACCTTGTTGTTGACGATGATGCCCAACGCTCCGTCGTCATCGTGCTTGCAGATGAACACCACGCTCTTCTGGAAGCGCTCGTCCGGCATCGACGGGGTGGCGACCAGGAACCGGCCGACCAAGGAGGCGGCCGCGGAGGCAGCAGAGGAGCTGGGCTCGGGCATGGTGTGATGATCTCTCAAATCCATGGGGATTGTCCGGTCAAAGGTCAAGGTCGGCCAGACGGCGAAAGGTCGCCGGATGGACAGAAAGGGGCTCTCGTCCTAGGGTCCGCCGTCCAACAGCAGGAGTGGAAGACAATGGCCAAGGTTGGCGACAAGGTGCCCAGCGCGACGCTGCGCATGCTGGGACCTGAGGGACCCAAACCGATCACCACGGAAGAGATTTTTGCGCCGGGTAAGAAGGTTGTGGCCTTCGCGCTCCCCGGCGCATTCACCCCCACTTGTTCAGCAAAACACGTGCCCGGGTTCGTGGCCGAAGCTGACAAGTTCAAGGCGAAGGGCGTCGACGCCATTGCCTGCATTTCGGTCAATGACGCCTTCGTGATGGGCGCCTGGGGCAAGGACCAGAAGGCCGACGGCAAGGTCATGATGCTGGGCGACGGCAATGGCGAGTTCACCCAGGCGATGGGGCTCACCATGGACGGCTCCAAGTTCGGCCTGGGCACACGCAGCCAGCGCTATGCCATGATCGTGCAGAACGGCGTCATCAAGGACCTGTTCGTCGAGAAGCCGGGCTCCTTCGAGGTGTCCTCGGCCGAGAACGTGCTGAAGCATCTCTGACGAAGGCTAGGCGAACGCCAACGGCGGGACTCTAGTCCCGCCGTTTTCGTTTAAGCTCCTGACCATGGCCACGACGGAACCACAACTTTTCACCGGCCTCTTTTCGGTCAATGGCGCCACGCGTCTGTACGGCACGATCGGCGATCCAATCCGCCAGCTCCGCGCGACCACGGTGATGAGCCAGGTCTTCGCCGCGGTCGGCGCAAATGCCGTATGGCTGCCCTTCGAAGGCGGTCCGTCGCTCCTGCCGGTGATGCTGAAGGCGCTGAGCGAGATGAAGAACCTCGGCGGCTTCACCGTCACCATCCCGCACAAGACCGCGATCCTGCCCCTGCTGGGGCGCGTCACCAAGCGTGCCCAAGCCTCGGGCAGCGTCAACCTGGTCAAGCGCGAGAAGGACGGCACGCTGTCAGGCGACATCGCCGACGGGCTAGGCTTCGTGAAGGGGCTGGAGGCGCAAGGCCATCGCGTGAAGGGCGCCAGCGTGTGGCTGGTCGGCCTCGGGGGCGCAGGCGGCGCCATCGCGGCGGCGCTCTGCGAGGCAGGCGTCGGCCGGCTGCTGGTCAGCGAGCTCGACGATGCGCGCGCCGATGCCGCCCTCAACCGGCTGTCGCGCTTCTATCCCGACATACCGGTGGCGAGCGTGGACACCCCGCCCAAGGGCATCCACTACGCCATCAACGCCACGCCGCTCGGCCTGCGCCCTGGCGATCCGCTGTCGTTCGATCCAATGACGCTCGATCACGACACCCTGGTCGCCGAGGTCATCATGAGCCCCATCGAGACGGCGCTGCTGCAGCGCGCCCGCACCCATGGCCGGCGCATCCATCATGGCCGGCACATGCTCGACCATCAGGTGCCGCTCTATCTCGAGTGGTTCGGCATCGACAGCAACGGCATCGACATCGTGCGGTTGGTGCGCACGATTCCTTGAGGGAGTTCGGCATGGCCGATGGCAAGGGACGGACGGCACTGGTGACCGGCGCGACCGACGGCGTCGGCCGCGTGGTGGCGACGGAGCTCGGCAGGCAGGGTTGGCGCGTGCTGGTGCATGGCCGCGATCGCACGCGTGGCGAGACGCTGGTGCGCGAGATCGAGCAGGCCGGCGGCAAGGCCACCTTCCTGGCGGCCGATCTCTCCTCGCTGGCCGAGGTACGGGGATTGGCCGAGGCGGTGAAGAAGACGACCGATCGACTCGAATTGCTGATCAACAACGCCGGCATCGGCACGACCGGAAATGCACCGGGCCGTCAGGTCAGCAAGGACGGCCACGAGCTGCGATTTGCCGTGAACTACCTGGCGGGCTTCCTGCTCACCAACCTGCTGATGCCGATGCTGAGGGCCAGCAAACCGTCGCGCATCGTCAATGTGTCATCAGCCGGCCAGCAGGCGATCGACTTCGACGACGTGATGCTGACCAGGCACTACAGCGGCCCGACCGCCTATCGCCAGAGCAAGCTGGCGCAGATCCTGTTCACCGTCGACCTCGCCGACGAGCTGAAGGGCAGCGGCGTGATCGCCAATGCGCTCCATCCCTCGACCTACATGAACACGACCATGGTGCGCCAATCGGGCGTGACGCCGATGAGCAAGGTCGAGACCGGCGCCGAGGCGATCCTGCAGCTCGCCCTCTCGCCCAAATTGGAGGGCAGGAGCGGTTTCTACTTCAACGTCATGAATGAAGCCCGCGCCGATTCCCAGGCTTACGACGCCAAGGCGCGCAGGCAACTACGCGAGCTCAGCCTCAAGCTCACCGGGCTCTAAAGCGTCAGTCCGCCGTTCACGTGGATGGTCTGGCCGGTGACGTAGCTGGCGGCCGGCGAGCACAGGAAGGCGATGACGGCAGCCACCTCGGAGGGCTTGCCGTAGCGCCGCATTGGGATCGATTCGCTCACTTTGGCCATGCGCTCGCGCGGCACGGCAACGTGGGCGTCGGCCTCCTTCTCGATGAAGCCCGGCGCCACGCAATTCACCGTGACGCCGGTGGGCGCCAGGTCGGCGGCAAGCGCCTTGGCCAGCGCCTCCATGCCCGCTTTGGCCGCGGCCGAGGCCGGAAAGCTCATGAGGCCGCGGGCAAACGCATGGGCCACGAAGGACGAGACGCCGATCATTCGGCCGCTCGCGCCTGCCTTCACCAGCCAGGGCTTGGCAGCGGTGGCGAGTTCGAAGAAGGCCGAGGTCATGGCCGCGAGCGAAGCGTCCCAGGCGGCTCGATCGATCTCGCCGACCAGGCGCCGATCGGCGAAGCCTGCGTTGCTCACCACCACATCGAGCCGGCCGAAGCGCTTGGTCGTTTCCTCGATCAGGCGCGTGGCCGTGCCCGTCTGGCCGAGATCACCCTCGACGATCAGCGATTGAGCGCCTGAGGAACCTATTGCCTGCGCCACGCGCTCCAGGCCGCTGCGGTTCTTGCGGGCATGGAGGACGATGGAAGTATCGGGAGCTGTCACCGCGCGAGCCACCGCGGCGCCAATGCCGGACGAGGCGCCGGTAATGAGAAAGACGCGCATCCTCGAACTTAACACTGGCGGGCCATAGGTCGAGGTATTACACAGATCAGTGTACATTCTGAGAGAAAATTACACAGATTGGTGTAATATGCCTCAAAAACCTATGGCCGAGCGCATCCTCGAGACCGTCGACCGGCTGTTCTACGGCCAGGGCATCCGGGCAATGGGCGTCGACATCATCGCGGCCGAGATCGGCATCAGCAAACGCACGCTCTACAACCACTTCCCGTCCAAGGACGCCCTGATCGTGGCCTATCTGCAGCGCCGCCTGCGCCTGGTGCCGACCTCCGACAAGCCGCCGGCACAGCAGATTCTCGATGACTTCGAGCGGCTGGAACGCGCCTTCGCCGCCGAGGGCTTTCGCGGCTGCGCTTTCGTGAATGCCGTGGCCGAACTCAAGGACCCCAAGCACGCCGCTAATCAGATCGCGCTCACTTTCAAGGGGATGCGCCAGCAATGGTTCCGCGAGCTGCTCCGCCGGGCAGAGGTCGCCGATCCCGACGGGCTTTCGCTCCAGTTGATGCTGCTGGTCGACGGCGCCATCGCGGCTGCCTTGGTACGCAAGGACCCGACGGTGGCCCGTGCCGCATGCGACGCCGCCCGCGTTCTGCTGGCGGCGGCCGGAGCGAACGCCTAGTCGGGCAGGCCGAGGCTACGCAGGCCTTCGGAGATACGTGCGCGATACGCCGCCGACAGCGGCGGCAAGTTGTGCTGCACCTCGGCGAGCGTCAGGTCTGGATAGCGATCGCGCAGCGCGCCGAAGCTCTGCTTCGCATGGTCGGTCGCGCCGCCCAGCACGTAGGCGGGGCAGAGCGTACGATTGATCCACACCGCCGAGGGATGTTCGAGCAAGGCGCGCTCTTGCCAACGCGCCGCTTCGGCATAGCGCGCGGCCTCGAAATGCGCGCAACCGATGCCGACCTTGGCGTTGAAGGCCAGCGAATCCTGCGGCGAGATGTCGAGCGCGACCTTGAAGCGCTCGATCGCCGAGCAGACCTCACCCTTATAGAGGTCGATCCAGCCCTGGCGGCTCCAGGCCCAAGCCGAGCCGCCGTCCATCGCCAACGCCTTGCGCACCACCAGCTCCGCCGCGTCGAGGTCACCCAACAGCGTGAAGGCGTTGCCCAGCACGGCGAGCGCGCTCGCATCGTCAGCCATGGCCTGCGCCTTGCGCGCGAGGTCGGTCGCGCGAGCACGCTCCGCCTCCGGCTTGGAGGTGAAGTGATAGGTGACGCGCTGCACATGCGCCCAGGCGGCAAGGGCGACGGCGAGCGGCTGGCGCGGATCGCGATCGGTCGCCCGATCCAGGAGATCGAGCCCGCGCGCATTGCCGTCGGCATCGAGCGAAAGAATGCCGGGCATGGCGCGCAGCGTCAGGTCGTGTGCGGTGAGGTCGCGCTCGGATTTGCGCTGCGCGCGATCGATCTCGGCACGGCGCAGGCAGGGCTGCAACGCCGCAGCGATGCGGAGCGCGACGTGCTCGGCTGGATCGGCGTCGCCACCGAAGGCGCCGTCGCAGCGCTGAGCCCACAGGTGATTGCCGGTCTCGCCATCGATCAGCCGAAGCGTGAGCCGCTTCTCTTCGCCCGCCATGCGCAGGCTGCCGTCCAGGCGATAGCGCGCCGAGCGCGGCTCGCTGGTGACGGCGATGCCTGCACGACTGAGGGCCGTCGCCAGTTCGTCGGCCATCCCGCGCGCGGCGTCCTCGGTGCGCGGCCCCGCTTCGATGGGGCTCAGCAACACCGTCGGCCGGTCACGGCTAGTCACCGGCACCGCGGGCATCGAGGCCAGCGCATCGGCGAAGGTCAGCTGGCGCTTCAGCGTCGTCGACGGCGTCTCGTCGTAGCGGCGGCGATACTCGACGGAGAAGCGGCCGTAGTGCGAGAAGCCGTGGCGCAGCGCGACGTCCATCACCTTGGTCTCGGGCAGGCCGCGCAACAGCTCGCGGCGGGCTGCGTCGAAGCGCAGGTCACTCAGCGCCCCCCATGGCGTCTTGCCGAAGAAGGCTCTGAACTGGCGTTGCAAGGTGCGGCCCGACAGGCCGGCCGCTTCGGCAAGATCGCCGATCGTCCAATCGTGGCCAACATTGGCGCGCATCGCCTCGAGCGCGCGACGCACGCCGCGCGGCAAGGGGGATGTCCCGGAGGAGTTGTCGCCGTGGATGCTCATGAGGGCGCGGACCATAACCCCGGAGCCCCGGAGGTGTGATGTAAAAAATATCACAATACGGATAGTGCTGGCGCGAATTGGATAGGGTTTTGGCCCGATTCATCTCTATTTGCCGGCTCCCCCCGCCCCCACAACCAGGAGCAGACAATGGCCGGCATGTTCGCGGTCCTTTACGGCATCGGCGCCTACGGCGTTTTCTTCTTCACCATCCTTTATTCCATCGGCTTCGTCGGCAACTTCGTGGTGCCGAAGTCGATCGACATCGGCGGCGGTGGCCCGTTGGTCGAGAGCCTCGCGATCAACGTGGTGCTGCTCGGCCTGTTCGCCGTCCAGCACAGCGTCATGGCCCGCGAGGGCTTCAAGCGTGTCTGGACACGGCTGGTGCCGAAGTCGGTCGAGCGCAGCACCTACGTGCTCCTCGCCAGCCTCGTGCTCCTGCTGCTGTTCTGGCAGTGGCGACCGATCACCACACCAGTGTGGACCGTGGCCGATCCCGCCGGCGTGGCGATCCTGCATATTGTCTTCTGGTTCGGCTGGGTGCTGCTCTTCGCCAGCACCTTCATGCTCAGTCACTTCGAGCTGTTTGGCCTCACGCAAGTATTCGCACGCTTGATGGGCAAGGAGCTGCCGGCGCCGACGTTCCACACGCCGATGCTCTACAAGCACGTGCGGCACCCAATCTATCTCAGCTTCCTGCTGGCCTTCTGGGCGACGCCGATGATGACGGTGGGGCATCTCGTATTCGCGGTGGCGACCACGGGCTACATCCTGATCGCCATCCAGTTCGAAGAGCGCGACCTCATTCGCCTGTTCGGCGACCAGTACCGCCGCTACAAGGCGCAGGTCGGCATGTTGCTGCCGCTGCCCGGCCGCCGCTTCAGCGAGCGGAAGGACGCACGGTGATCGATGATCCTCTGGGCGGCATCGACTATGACGAGCGCGGCGAGGGACCGACGCTCGTGCTGGTGCCGGGCTCGTGCAGTACCGGCGCAGCCTGGCGGCCGGTCATCGCCGAATGGCAGGACCGCTATCGCTGTGCGACGACCAGCCTGCTGGGCTACGGCCGCACGGCGGAGCGCCGCTCGACCGCCACTGCCGACATGGCACACGAGGCGGAGATGCTCGAAGCGGTCGTGCGGCGCGCAGCAACACCGGTGCATCTGGTCGGCCATTCGTTCGGCGGCACGACAGCGCTTGCCGTGGCGATGCGCGGTCGAGTGCCGGTGCTGAGCCTCACCGTCATCGAGCCGCCGGTGCCCGAGCTGCTGCGCCACATGGGCGAGCATGGCCACTACGCGGCCTTCCGCGAGATGACCGATGCCTATTCCGACGCCTTCCAGGGCGGCAACAACGCGGCGATCGGCACCATGATCGACTTCTATGGGGGCGCCGGCACCTTCGCCGGCTGGCCGCAGAAGGTCCGCGACTATGCGATGGCCACCACGACGGTGAACCTGCTCGACTGGATTTGTGCCTACAGCTTCCATCTCACGCGCACCTGCCTCGCCAAGGTCGACGTGCCGACGCTGGTGATACGCGGCGGGGCCAGCCATCCAGCGATGCAGCGGGCCACCGAGCTGCTGAGCCAGTGCCTGGCCAACGGCTCCCTGGCGATGGTCGAGGGCGCGGCGCACTTCATGATCTCGACCCATGCCGAGGCGGTAGCGACCAAGATCGCGGGACATATTGCAGCCATTGATGCAACGACCCCGGAGAATCCTGCGTATTTACGACGCCATTCAGGGGTAGCGGCGAAGCGAATGTAACCAGTGGTGGTGTTCATGCGTTGTTCAGCTGCTCAGGTCTGCAAACCTGATTCTTGCGCTCCGACGCTACTGGTTGAATTCTGACGGAAGCCCCGAGGATGGGCATCCTTTTGAGGACACCGACCTTCCCAGGCAGTGTCCTCGGCGGCCGCCACCTACACACACCCAAATCAGGTGCGCGGCCGCCACTCCTCCTCACTCACTGTCGAAAGAATCCGGGCGTGCGAACTCAGCGCGAGTTCGCCCAGCCATGAGTTGCCAAAGGAGAACGGCGCGCCCGAAGAGATTCGAATTTCGAGTCGGCAATGTGGCGGGCGGACCGGCGGCAGGCTGAGTTCGTCGCCGGTCCACGGACATAACATCCGCTTGCCCCTGGTTGTCAGGATACTGTGCCGACGACCTCGATAGCAACGCTTGGCGCTTCAACGGTCGCGCATGGACTAGGGATCAAACAATGCCATTCGGCTCATGGGTGACATTTCGCGAAAAGTAGTGGTCTTATGATCCCGGTCACGTAAATAGGCACAGAGATGAGGTAACTCCCGGCATGCGTCATGTCCTGCTCGGCGTATCGGCGCTGGCACTTCTGGCTGGCTGCGATTGGTTCGGCAGCAGCACTCCGGCCAACACTGTGAGTGTTCGTCCCGGCGCCGAGCGACAGGTGCAAGCCACCAGTTCTCTGCCGCCGGCAGGCTCGGGCCGCCAGTATGACACGAGCCTCGCCCCGGTCGACGAGACGCGTACCGGCCCGAAGATCGGTTCGATCGTGGCCGACAAGGGCGGGCAGAAGGCGCAACTCGAAGCGGCCGCCAAGGAAGCGGCCGAACGCGACAAGGAGGCCCGCGAGGCGCGCGAGAAAGCGGCGCAGGAGGCCGCCGAGCGCAAGGCCAACGAGCCGAAAGAAACCAAGCCTCCGCCGACGAAGCCAACGATGCCGCCAGACCAGGGCGTGACTCCGCCGCCCCAGCAAAGCGCCGATCCGCCGGCGGCGTCGCCACCGCCGCAAGCCCAAGCCGCCCCGCCACATTCTCAGGCCCAGGCCGCTTCACCGCCGTCGTCGCCCCCACCTCAGGCCCAAGCCGCTCCGCCACCCGCTCCAGCGGCGACGCCAGCACCGACGCCCGCACCCGCGCCTGTGGTCGCTGCAACGCCGCCCGCGCCACCGGCACCACCCGCCGATCCCAACAAGGCCTTTGCGCCACCACCCGGATGGACGCCGCCGGGCCAGAGTCAACCAGTCAATCAGCCGGCTAGTCAGCCAATCATGGCGGCGAGCATAGCCGTACCACCGTCGGCCCCGCCGCCTACGCCTGCTGCGGTGCCTGAACCCGTCTCGGCGGCAGCCGCTCCGCCGCCCGCACCTGCGCTCCAAACGGCGACACCAGCGCCCAAGCGTCCGGCTAATCCGAACAAGGCGTTCGAGCCTCCGCCGGGCTGGGCACCGCCCGCCGCGGCTGCCGTGCCGCAGCCGGCGCCGGTCCAGACTGCGACTGCTGCGCCACCGCCACCTCTACCGCCGGCGCCAATGCCGGTTGCCGAGGCGGCGCCGGTGCGCTCGGCCAATTCCAACAAGGCGTTCGAGCCTCCGCCAGGCTGGACACCACCGGCGACCGCCGCCGTGCCACAGCCCGTGCCGCCGTCGGTTCAAACAGCGGCCGTTGCGCCACCACCACCGATGCCGATGCCGGTCACCAAAACGGCACCGGTGCGTCCGGCAAATCCCAACAAGGCGTTCGAGCCTCCGCCGGACTGGACACCTCCGGCGACCGCTGCCGTGCCGCAGCCAACACCGCCTCCCGTTCAAACAGCGGCTGTTGCGCCACCACCACCGATGCCGATCGCCAAAGCGGCACCGGTGCGCCCGGCAAATCCCAACAAGGCGTTCGAGCCTCCGCCGGACTGGACACCGCCGGCGACCGCCGCCGTGCCGCAACCCGTACCGCCTCCGGTTCAAACGGCGACTGTCGCGCCACCACCATCGATGGCGGTCGCCAAAGCGGCACCCGCAAGTCCGGCAAATCCGAACAAGGCCTTCGAGCCACCATCTGGCTGGACGCCTCCGGCGACCGCCGCCGCGCCTCAACCCGCACCGGCCCCGATCCAGACGCCGGCTGCTCCGCCACCGCCGCCGCCACCTTCGCCGCCCGCGGCGCTGCCGGTTGCCGAAGCGGCACCCGCGCGTCCGGCCAATCCCAACAAGGCCTTCGAGCCGCCATCTGGCTGGACGCCGCCAAGTCGCGCGCAAACTGCCAGCCCGGCCATCGAGCAACGCAGTTCGGCGTCGACACCCGCCGTTGCGATGACACCGCCGCCGGATTCGGCACCTCCGCCGCCTGGGGCTCCGCCGCCAACGGCGAACGTGGCAACCGCAGCCGTGGCGCCTCCACCCAGTGCCAGCGCGGCGCCAACTCCGGCACCAATCGCCACCATCCGCTTTGCCAGCCACTCGGCTGAGATTCCTGAGCAATCCAAGGCAGAGCTTGGTCGCATCGCCAAGGCCTTGAAGGGTGCACGCCAAATCGAATTACACGCTTATGCCGGCGGCGGCGATCCGATCGATGACAGCAAAGTCGCTCTTGCCCGCGCGCTTGCGGTTCGAGCCTATCTAGTCGATCTCGGCGTGACCAATTCCAGGATCGACGTCATGAGGAACTACGCTGTCCCCCACAGTGATGGCAATGCTGAATACCTCGACATTCTTGTACCGCGCTAGGGCGCGAACCGGTGCCAGGTTTCTGGCACCCAACGGTTTTCGTCCGGAGGGTAATGGCGCGCCCGAAGAGATTCGAACTCCTAACCTTCTAATTCGTAGCTCAAAGAGTCCTAAGCAATTTCAATGACTAAGCTTAGTCTTCTGACCATAGAATCAGAAGGTCTAAGCCTCTAATTCGTTGAGGCAGCTAGTAATTCTCCGCAACCCCCGTCAGTGAGACTAAGGAGAGACTAGCTCGCCCATACACATCAGTCGCTGCCGCTCGGCACGTACTTGACGACTTAGGCCTGTTGGCACGAACGGGACGCTGCTTGGGCGCCGAGCGGTGTCCGCTTCTGAGGGTAGAGCGGACACGGCGCGAGAGGGCGGTCACTTCGCCTTATGACCCCAAGCGGAAGTCGAGACCGCCCCACATTGGGCGATCGTCGGACACCTTAATGTTCGGGCCGCGCAAGCTTCCTCCATTTCATCAGCTGTCAGTGTGCCCTATTGGGCGAGCGCGCCGGGTTGCTCCCATGGTCCGGGATTGAGAACCGCGCCGTTGACCTTGCCGGCGGCGTCGCGAATGAAGGCGATCCGCGTATGATCGCCTCTCTCGACATGGAATTCATCCTTCGAAAGGAACGCCACGGGCATCGGCTCACCCTTGTCGAAATCGAGGATCGACCAGCCGCCCGTGGCTTCAACGACAAGCTTGCCGTCCGCGACGCGGATTTGAAGCTCGACACTGTGCGAGGGGACCGGTTCGCGGGCAAAGGCCACAACCAGCGGATCGCTCTGCTTCTGGCGGATGATTTTGAACTTGATCGCGGCGTTGACCGGACCTGAAATCCGACGAAAGACCGCCTCCAAGGTCAGGCCCTTGATCGACTTGTCGTCGATCGCTGTGATGAGATCTCCCGCCATGACGCCTGCTTTCGCGGCAGGGCCGGTGTCGGCCAATTTGATCACCCTGAGGCCATCGGTGCCCGCGATAACGGACTCGAGACCGGTCCAACCATTGCCGTCGGCGACCGAGGTCTGCCTGTCCAGCGAACTTGCAGACCCGCCGAAAACGTAACGTCCAACGTATTCGGTGAGGGCGCCGGCATTTCGTTGCCCGACTGCGACCGGCGCTGACGCTTCAGGCACATTCAATGCCGCATAGGACAGGCGGCGGATGGCGTCGAAGTAGAGGCCGTTATTATTGTGCTCCCGCCGCTGCATCATCATGACAAGGATCAGCTTCTGTACCGGATCGACCGAGAAAAATGTGCCCCAGCTTCCCTGCCAGTTGAAGCTGCCGACCGCGCCCGGGATTAAGCTGAAATCCGGATTGGTGCGAATGGCGAAGCCGAGGCCCCAACCCGTCCCATAAGCTGGCCCGGCTTCGTGTCCCGCGATGTGGATATCGGGCGGCATTGAATTTGTCATCATTAGCCGGACCGTTTCCGGTTTCAAAATACGCACGCCATCGAGCTCGCCGCCGTTGAGCAGCATCTGGCTGAAGCGCAGGAAGTCGGGCGCCGTCGAGACGATCCCGCAACCCCCGCAAAAGAACGTTTGCGGATGCGTGACGTCCCCGACCGAAAGCGATGCGGGCTGCGCGCCCGGCACGGCGACGAGACGGTCGAGTTTATCCTCCGGCACCGAGAAGCCGCTGTCGACCATATGGAGCGGCGCGAAGAGGCGGTTTTGCAGAAACCGGTCGAAAGGCTGGCCTGATACGACCTCAATGACGCGGCCGAGAACATCGTAACCGATGGAATATTCCCAGACTTCGCCGGGCTGGTGCAGAAGCGGGAGGGTGCCGAGGCTCGCAACGAAGTCGGCGATGGGCTTGTCGCGCCGGAACGGAGCCTTGACGCCGTAAAGCACGTGGATCGCCGTATTGCCAAATCCAGGATCGGCATAATCGGGCGATGCATAAACGAGGCCGGACGTATTGCGTAGAAGGTCCCGGATGGTCATCGCCCGCTTGGCCGGCTCAAGCTCCAGGAGGATCGCATCTCCCGTAGCCGGGTCGGTCTTGACGACCTGCATGTTCTTGAGCTCGGGCAAATACTGCGCCACAGGAGCGTCAAGCTCGAGCTTGCCCTCATCGACCAGCATCATGGTGGCGACGCTGGTGATCTGCTTGGACATCGATCCGATGCGAAAGATCGAACCGGGCCGCATCCGAGTTTTCTTGTCGCCGTCTTCAAAGCCGGTAGCCTGCAAATAAGCGAGCTTGCCGCCGTGGGCGACCGCCACCACAAAACCGGAAGGATCACCTTTTTCGCTGTGCGCCTCGAACCAGGAGGTCATGCTCGCCAGCCGCCGCGCCGAAAAGCCGAGACTGTCCGGATCGCCGACGGTCTGCAAATCGTCGGCAAGCGCCGTACCCGCCAGACAGAGCGTGAGCGCCGCCAGCGCGGTCAATGAAGCGGCAAATCGCTGATATCGCACGGGCACCTCCGTTGTCGCAGCTATTGCGAGGAAAGATCGCCATCAGTCTGTCAAATGTTTTCGATTCCTTCTCGCCGATTCCCGCAATCCGGCTGGCCGATTCCTCAACCCGACTGGCCGATTTTCAATCGGTCGTTCCCCGAGGCTGCATTTCCCGCCATTGCAAGGCGGCGGAATTCGGTTGGGGTCAGATCTGTCGCGGCCTTGAAGGCGCGGTTGAACGGCCCGATCGACTGGAATCCTGTGTCCATCGCAATTGTCAGCACCGGGACTTCCACTTGTTCGGGGTCGACCAGCGCTGCCTTGGCTTCCCCGATCCGGTAATGATTGAGAAACGCATTGAAATTGCGGTAACCGAGGCCTTCATTGATGAGCTGCCGCAGCCGGTATTCCGGCACGCCAAGCTCGGCGGCTAACGATCCAATGGTCAACCTCTCACGCCGGTAGATGCGCTCGACTGTCATCAGCTGTTCCAACCGGCGCAAGAGAGCCGGTTCGATTGCAGCAGGCTTACCCTGATCGTCAGACGCCTTGGCTGGCGCGCCTAAGGGGACATTTGTCTCGCGCAGCAGGATCGAACCTTTCCGCGTCCCCGCCTCTAACAGATTCCATGCGCTCAAGCCGACCAACACGAACAGAGCGAAGGCGTTGGCGACGCTGGCCATGGAAAAAGTGGGAGTCGAGGGCTGCTGCAAGATGCTCAAGTAAGAGTTGATAACGATTTGGGCCGACGCCCCGATCAAGACGACCAGCCGGAGCCGACGCCGGCCCTGCACCAGGTCCGCCCGCCAGGTGAGAAGCGTCTGCGCCACCGCCAACGATGCCAGGCCGGGCGAGGTGAACGACAGCGTGTGTTCGATCGCAAGCTCGAGCGCGGCCGATCGTGTGATGCCGCTGGCGTCCAGCCATTGCGCGACCGCGACGGCCGCCCACAAGACGCCATGCCAGGGCCGCGGCACGAAATCGTCATCGAAGGCGGCACGCGCCCATAGCCAGAACACGACACAGTTCGCGCTGGACAACGCCAGCAGCAACAGGCCCCACCACGCATATGGCCGCGGGAACGTCGGTGCCGAGCAGATCATCCAAGCCGCGACGCCGATCACGAGCGCGGCGCCCAGCAGCGCGGCCGTGCTGTCGCGGCGATCGCGCAGCGCCATGGCTGCGATCAGCAGGCACAATGCGATGACGGCGCCCCGTAATCCCAGATCGATCGACATCAAGCCGCTGGTGTCCACGACCGGAAATACTCTGAATGCCATTGTTGACGCCAAACCCGAGTAGGTTCGCTCATACGCCCTTGACGCAGCCGATGTCGAGTCGGCGGATGATTTCGAAGCGGCTACGAACCGGACGGGAAGTGCTGCGCCTCAAACCAAGAGGTAGTGTGTTCCAACCGCCGCGCCGAAAAGCCGAGACTGTCCGGATTGCCGACGGTTGCAAATCGTCGGCAAGCGCCACACCCGCCAGACAGAACGTCAGCGCCGCCATACATGATGACGGGATGATTTTGACTGGGGTGCCCTTCAGACGATCCTAAACCACGATAGTCGGAGCGAAGAGCCCGGACCCGGCACAGAAACTAAGGGCTGAAACTGGCCCCACGCTCACTTCGCCGCAATGGCCACTTCCGGTTTTGGCCCTTAGCGGACATCGCAATGGACGCGAACGATGTCCGCTCTCGGGCCCAAAGCGGTCGTCTCGGAATTGGCCTGGCGTAGCTAAGCGTAGTGTTAGCAAAGGAGCGGCCCGCTCCCTATCAGAGCGAGACTAGGGAGAGACTAAGAGAGTTTGAAAGTGAGAGAAATGGCGCGCCCGAAGAGATTCGAACTCCTAACCTTCTGATCCGTAGTCAGATGCTCTATCCAGTTGAGCTACGGGCGCGGCGCGGCCTTGTCTAAAGAAACTGCCGCGGGCTTGCAAGCCGCACTCACGCCAGGGTCGCCAAGTGGCTCTTTCGCCTCACAATTTCGTTCTCTGAAGACCACGTCCCGGGGCCATTGAGTCGCCTATCACAGAGCATCAGCGTAGATTGACGCCCATGGCCTTTCGAACCCTTGCCCCTCTCGGTTTGGCCCTCCTCACCCTGCTGCTGAGCCTCTCCGGCACTGCGCAGGCGCAATCGGTGTCGGACGCCGACCGCGCCGCCATCCGTCAGGTCATCCAGGCGCAGGTCGATGCCTTCCTCCGCGACGACGGCGATGCCGCCTTCGGCCTTGCCTCACCCACGATCCAGGGCATGTTCGGCTCGCCGGAGATCTTCATGGACATGGTGCGGCAGGGCTACCAGCCGGTGTACCGCCCGCGCGCCTTCGATTTCCGCGAGATCGTGCCCCTGAACGGCCAGCCCGCCCAGAAGGTCGATGTGATCGGCCCTGACGGACGGCCGGTGATCGCGATCTATCCGATGCGGCAACTGCCCGACGGCACCTGGCGGATCGACGGCTGCTTCCTGCAAGCGCCGGAAGAACACCAGGCCTGATCGCCCTTCCCCGCCGTCATGGATCGCGCCTCTCCCAAGGTGCTGGCGCTGCTCGCCGGCCTGACGCTGGTTTGGGGCACCAACTGGTCGATGTTCAAGATCGCGCTCAGCGAGCTGCCGGTGCTCACCTTCCGCACCGGCTCGCTCACGGTCGCGGTGACCGTGCTCTACGTCATCATGAAGTGGCGCGGCGAATCCTTTGCCGTACCCAGTGGACGATGGCCGGCGCTGATCGCGGCCTCGATGATGAACCTCACGGTGTGGACCATCGCCACGTCGTTCGCCGTGCTCTACCTGCCCTCGGGCCACGCCTCGGTGCTGAGCTACACCATGCCGCTCTGGGTGGCGTTGCTCGGCTTCGTCGTGTTCCGCCAACCGCTGACCGGCCGGCTGCTCGCCGCCATCCTGATCGGCGCGGCCGCCGTGGTGGCGTTGATGGTGCCCAACTTCGGAAGTTACGCCAACGCTCCGTGGGGCCTGTTCTGGGGACTGTTCGCGGGCTTCTGCTGGGCGGTCGGCACCTTCATCGTCAAGCGCACGAGCTGGCCGGGCATGGGGCTGTCGCTCACCTTCTGGCAAGTCGCGGTCTCATGGCCGCCGATCGCCATCGGCGCGGCGCTGATCGACGGGTCGCCGGCGCACTGGCCGCCGCCCGAGGTGATCGCCGTCACGCTCTATACCGGCGCCATCCCGATGGCGCTCGGCACCACGGCCTGGTTCGCGCTGGTGAAGCTCCTGCCGGCGCAGGTGGCAGGGCTCGCCTCGATCGCCATTCCCATCGTCGCCGTGATCAGCGGCGTCATCGTGCTGCACGAACCCCTGTCGCTGTTCCAGGCCGTGGCCATCGCCACGACTGTGGTCTCGCTCTGGCTCGCCCTGGTGCCCTCCCGCTCATCTTAGTGCGCTCATCCTAGCTCGAAGCTGGTGACGCTGTAGAAGCCCGCGATCTCGCAGACAGGATCGGCGCCGGTATACATGCGCGCCGTGGCGAAGGCGGGCTTCAATCCCATCTCGCCCGCGAGCGCGACAGCTGCCTTGTTGATCTCCGGCACGTCGATCGCCACGGCAGCGCTGGGCGTCGCCCGACCCAGCGCACTCACCAGCGCGCCAGCGATCGCGGGGGTCGCCGCATAGAGCGGGCCGATGCGCGAGGAACTTGTAGCGGCGCGGATCACGCCGAAGCCCACGATCTCGCCGTCCTTGAGCGCCACCAGCGCGGCGCGCTCGGGCGCAGTGATCCAGGGCGCGAGGAAGCTCTCGCGCGCCGCCGGAAAGTAGCGGCGGTCGTAGGCCGCGAGCTTGTCGAACGGCACGTTGCGCGCATCGACCAGCGTCACGCCCGCCGGCGGCTTGACGCCCGCCGGGGCGGCGCCCTCATGGCGGACATTGTTCCAGGCGAGCCGAAAGCCCGACTTTTGGTAGTTGGCCTGCTGCGCTGGCACGCCATCGAGCCCGACGTTGCGCCCGGGCGCCAGCGCCATGCCGGCGCGCCAGATCTGGATGCCGTAGCCTTTGCCGCGCACCTTGGGCCGCGCGATGTAGCAGCCAAGGAAGGCGAAGTCGGCGCCGTAGCGGACGACCGAGATCGACGCCACCGGCTCGCCGTCCAGCCGGCCCACCAGGAAGCCGCAGGGGTCCATGGCATGGAACGCCCAGTGGTCAGTCCGGCCAGGATTCCAGCCCTCGTCCTTGGCCCAGTCGCTGATCAGGCGGACGTCGTCGGCACTCGCCGTCGCGATCTCGAACCCTGCCATGCGTCTCCCTCTGCTTCGCCGCGCGACAGAAAATTACACTGGTTTACCGCCCCGTTTGCCGGCTTTTTGCTAGTGGTTGGTAAACGTTCGATGCCGATGAAATAAGGGTTTTAGGTACTTTTTACCATTTACCACCCACCCCCTCGATTTGTAACTTGACTGCTTCTCCTCGCGGATTTGTCAGGGCAGGCCCTTCACCCAATCGACCACTATCCGCCGCGCCGCCGCCGGCGTACCGAAATGGTCGGCCTCGACATTGCGAAAGGCGCTGTGGGGGTTTTTCGGCGCGCGATCGAAGATGTAGGAGGTCCCCGCAGAGTAGATCGGGTCCTTGGTGCCGACGACCACGAGCAGCGCGGTATTGGGTGAGATCATCGCAGCGTTGCGCGGCATCACCGCCGGGCCAGCGGGATCGAAGTAGCTGAGATAGACCGCGGGACGGGCCGACACTTCCCGTGTCTTGCCCTGGTTGACGTCGTCGAAGTTGGAATAGTCGGTCTTGCCCGCCGCCACCAACGAGCGCGCTTTGGTCAGACTCTGGACCATGCGTGGATTGTTGGCGAACCGGTCAGGCGAGTGGCCGGGCGCCAAGGCCATCACGCCGTTGATGTCGGGATGGCGGGCCGCGTAGGCCAGCGCGATGTTGGCGCCGAAGCTCTGGCCGCCGACTACGATCTTGCGCGCGCCGGCCGCCCTGAGCTTGGCGACCTCACCCTCGAGTTGGGTCATCACCTCGTCGAATCCGGCGTCGTAGGCGCGCCGTTCCGACCACGGCATCTCGCGCGACACCACGACAAAGCCCGCGCCCCTGAGCTCGAGCTCGACGGGCTGGATGCCCTTGTCGGGCGTGCCCCACTTGCCGTGCATCAGGATGACGCCGGTCGCCGACGGCTGCGCCCAGGCAGCCACGGGGAACAAGAAGAGAGCGACAAAGAGCGCGCGCCAGATTTTCACTATCACCTCACCCTGAGGAGCATCGCGCAGCGATGCGTCTCGAAGGGCGGGAACGAGCACCTCGCCTGTTGTCCATCCTTCGAGACGCCGCGCTACGCGCGGCTCCTCAGGATGAGGATGTTCGTTCGCGTGTCAATCAAGCGGAGGTGAAAGGCTACTCCGCCGCCTTTGCAGTCGCTGCGAAGAACTTGTTCTCCGGCCGCGGCAGGCCGAGGTTCTCACGCAGCGTCTTGCCCTCATACTCGGTGCGGAACAGGCCACGCCGCTGCAGCTCGGGCACGACCAGATCGACGAAGTCGTCGAGCCCGCCCGGCAGGTAGGGAAACATCACGTTGAAGCCGTCCGAAGCGCCGGTCTCCAGCCACTCCTGCATCTGGTCGGCGATCATTTTAGGCGTGCCGATCATGCCGAGCCCGCCATAGCCACCCAGGCGGCCGGCGATCTGGCGCACCGTCAGGCCCTCGCGCTTGGCGAGAGCCATAACCCGCTCGCGGCCGCTCTTGCTCTGGTTGGTCTCGGGCAGCTCGGGCAGCGGTCCGTCGGGATCGAACTTGCGCGCATCGACGCCGGCCGCGATCGACAGCGCGGCGATGCCGCTCTCGTAGCTCACCAGGCTGTCGAGCCTGGCGCGCTTCTCCTTCGCCTCATCGAGCGAGGAGCCGATCACCACGAAGGCGCCAGGCAGGATCTTGATGTGGTCCGGGTTGCGGCCGGCCTTGGCGGCGCGGCTTTTCACGTCCTTGTAGAACTCACGCGCGCCCGCGATCGGCCCGCCGGCGGCGAACACCATCTCGGCGGTCTCAGCGGCAAGCTGGCGGCCGGCGTCGGAGGCGCCCGCCTGCACGATCACCGGCCACCCCTGGATCGGCCGCGCGACGTTCAGTGGCCCCTTCACCTTCAGGTATTTTCCCTTGTGATTGAGGACATGGAGCTTGGCCGGATCGAAATAGATGCCGCTCTCGACGTCGCGGATGAACGCGTCGTCGGCCCACGAGTTCCAGAGGCCCGTCACGACGTCGTAGAACTCGCGTGCCCGCGCATAGCGCTCGTCGTGCTCCATCTGGTCGTCCATGCCGAAGTTCAGCGCCGCATCGGGATTGGACGTCGTCACGATGTTCCAGCCGGCGCGGCCCTCGGAGATGTGGTCGAGCGAGGCGAAGCGGCGGGCGATGGTGTAGGCGGGCTCGAAGGTGGTCGAGGCGGTCGCGATCAGGCCGAGATGCGAGGTGTGCTGCGACAGCACGGGCAAGAGGGTCAGCGGATCGAACGAGGTAACAGTGGCCGAGCGCTTCAATGCTTCCATCGGCATGTTCAGCACGGCCAGATGATCGGCCATGAAGAAGGCGTCGAACTTGCCGCGCTCCAGCGTCTGGGCGTAGGCGATCAACGCCTTGAGATTGAAGTTGGCGTCCGGCGTGCCGCCCGGATAGCGCCAGGCGGCGGTGTGGATGCTGACCGGGCGCATGAAGGCGCCGAGACGGAGTTGTTTTTTAGCCATGCCCTCCATCTTGCCCTTGGCAACAGGCTCCGCAAGGCGGTCCGTGCGACAAGAACTCAGGCATGGACAAATAAACGGTGGCCGGCGGGCCGCAGACGAACTGTCGCCGATCCAGTGGCAAACAGTTCTCGGTTGCCTATTATCGGGTCTGCCGCAGGGAGGTGAAGCACATGCAATACAAGCGAATCTCCGCCGATTGCCATCTCGACATGATCTGGTTGCCGCCGGATCTCTTCACCACGGAAGCGCCGCGCGAGCTCAAGGAGCGGATGCCGTTCGTCAGCGAAGGAGCGAACGGCAAGGAATGGGTCGCCCGCAACGGCGCCTCCTTTGGGCTGGTCGCCGGCGTCGGCTCGGCCGGCCGGAAATACGAGCCCGGCAAGCAGCACCGCGCCGACCGCATGGCCGAGACCGGATTGTATGAGGCCGGTCTCAAAGGCATCCGCCGGCCGGGGAACCCGGACCTGCGCGCCAAGGAACTCGACAAGGACGGCGTCGACGCCGAGGTGATCTACGGCGTGCTCGCCGCCGCGGCGAAGCTCGAGGACGCCAGCGCCTCGGCGGAAATGCTGCGCATCTACAACGACTTCATCATCGACTTCTGCAGGCACTATCCGCAGCGGATGATCGGCCTCGCCTGCCTGCCGTTTGGCGACATCCCGGCCGCGGTGAAGGAAGTCCATCGCGTCGCCAAGCTCGGCGTCAAGGGCGTCGAGCTCAGCTGCTCCTGGAACATGACACCGATGTGGCATCCGATGTGGGATCCGCTGTGGACGGCGATCAACGAGACGCAATTGCCGCTCCACTTCCACACCTTCCCCTCGGTCGATCCGAAGCTCCGTGCCCAGACCACCGGCGATGCCGGCCTCGCGCTCCGCTACAGCAGCATCTGCATGTTCCAGATGACGTTGGGCAACATCCTGACGGCGCTGATGGGCGCGGCCGTGTTCGAGCGCTTCCCGCGATTCCGGGTGGTGTTCGGCGAAAGCGGGATCGGCTGGCTGCCTTACCTGATCGACCGCATGGACAACGAGTATCTCGACCAGTACCGCGACATCAAGATGAAGCTCCTGCCGAGCGAATACTGGCGCCGCCAGTGCCGCGCCACCTTCCAGTACGACCGCATCGGCACCAAGCTGATCGAGGATATGGGCGTCGAGACGCTGATGTGGGGTTCCGACTATCCGCATCCCGACGGCATCTGGCCGGACTCCTCGGACTACATCGCCAAGCAGTTCGGCCACCTGCCGGCCGACATCACCCACAAGATCACCTGCGAGAACGCCGGCAAGTTCTACGGTCTTATGAACTAACCTCTCCCCTATAGGGGAGAGGACGACATTCGGGCCTACGGGAGCAACGGCAACGTGAAGCCGCCGCCAAGAAACTCCCGATAGAGCCGGATGTTGCCGTAGTGATCGAAGGCGACCTGCCGCTCCTCGGGCAGCGCCGACAGCGGAAACCAGCGAACCTCGGTCGATTCCCAATCGGGCGTCCCCGTCCGCTCGCCGGCGACGCAAAGATGGACGAAGGCGATGTTCTGCCGATCCTCGCCCGGCCGGTTGGGCGTGTCGATGATCCGGAACAGCGTGATATCGGCGACCTCGCAGCCGGTCTCCTCCATGACCTCCCGGGCCACGGCTTGTTTGATCGTCTCATCGCGATCGACGAAGCCGCCGACCAGCCCCCACTTTCCGCCTTCGATCAGCGTGGCGGCCCTTTTGACCAGCAGGATCCGGTCGCCCTGCAGGACGAGGTTGTCGACCACGGCGTGGCGCAACGAGGCGTGGTTTCCGTTTTCGAATGAGCATGTGATCATGAACCCGCCCCGGGATCGGAGTTGAACGCCATCAATCTTCTTGTCGAGCCAGCCCTGTATTGATCTAGTGGCGAAGGGAGACGTCATCCGCGAGAGTTGAGTTGTTTCTACCGTGTTGCGTCGCTTCGCGTACCAAGCGTGCGGTCAAATCGGGAGGAAACACCATATGAAAAAATACAGCGTAATGCTCGTTGCCATCGGCGCCCTGGGGGCCGGCACGGCCTTTGCCCAGGAGCCGATCCGCATCGGCGTCCTCTATCCGATGACGGGCGCCGGCGCCGTCTACGGCGTGCCGGCGATGGCCGGCCACCAACTCGCGATCGAGGAGCTGAATGCCAAGGGCGGTATCATGGGCCGCAAGATCGAATTGATCGAGCGCGACGACAAATTGAATCCGGCGACCGCTTCCTCGACGATGAAGGAGCTGATCACCAAGGACAAGGTCGACATCGTGCTGGGCGGATTGGCCTCGTCGGTCGGTCTGGCCATGTCGGAAGTGTCGAAGCAGGAGAAGGTCGTCTACATCTCGACCATTCCCAAGAGCATCCAGATCACCACCGACAAGCTGCACAAGTACGTCTTCCGCACCTCGGCGAACACCGACCAGGAAGGCGACACGATGGCGATGCTGGCCGGCAAGAACAAGCTCATGAAGATCTGCCATCTCGAGCTCGACTATGCCTACGGCAACGACCTCGAGGTCGGCATCCTGAAGGCTCTGCCCAAGTACGCGCCCGACGCCAAGATCGTGCTGACGCTGAAGCCCAAGCTCGGCGCCACCGACTTCAATCCGTTCATCCCGCAGGTCATGTCCGCCGGCTGCGACGGCGTGCTCTCGGGCCTGTGGGGCCCGCACTTCGTGTCGTGGGTCAAGCAGGCCGCCCCGCTCGGCTTCTTCAACAAGATCAAGTGGATTTCCGGCGGCGAGGTCGGCAGCCACGAGATCGCGGGCGACCTGAAGGGCGAGTATCCCGACAACGTCATCTCCAACACCTACGAGCTCTGGTACCACGGCAACGATCCGTCGCACGCGGCGTTCCAGGCTAGGCTCGCCAAGAAGCTGAACACCCAGGAAACGCCGCAATGGGCGGCGCTGGGCTATATCGGCGTGATGTACGCCGCAGCGGCGATGGAGAAGGCGAAGTCGACCGACCCCGACAAGGTCGCGGCGGCACTCGAGGGACTGTCGATCGGCACGCCGGTCGGCAAGCTCACCATCGATCCCAAGACGCACCAGGCCAACATCGGCCAGTTCTGGGGGCCGATGGTCAAGAAGCCCGACCGCGCCTACCGCGTCATGGAGCCGGCGGAATACATCCAGCCGAAGTGACGACTACGCGTGCAAAGCACGACGTAGTCGTCATCCCGAGCAAAGCCGAGGGATCTTTCTCGATCAGATCCCTCGACTGCGCGGCCCTCCGGGCCGCTCCGCTCGGGATGACGGCACATTTTTTAGTTGCGGTGCCGTCATGACCCTCACCATGTTCACGCTGAACGCGTTCTATGGCCTGGCGCTGGCCATGAACATGTTCATCATCGCCTCCGGCCTCAACCTGATCTTCGGCGTGCTGCGGGTGATCAATTTCGCGCACGGCATGTTCTACATGTTCGGCGCCTACATCACCTTCACCGTCGCCAAGAGCTGGGGCGCGCCGTTCTTCGTCGGCGTGCTGGCGGCGGCGGCGGCGCTCGGCCTCATCGCCTTCGCGATCGAACGTCTGCTGCTGCGCCATCTCTACGACAAGGAGCACCTGATGCAGCTCCTGTTCACCTTCGCGATCGTGCTGCTGATGAGCGACGCCGCGAAGATGATCTGGGGCACCGACCAGTACTCGGTCGGCTATCCGCCGGGCATGGGCGGCGCGGTCAACCTCGGCTTCGTCGCCCTGCCGCAGTACCAGCTCTTCCTCTGCGCGGTCGGACCATTGATCGCGGTCGCCATGTGGCTGCTGGTCGATCGCACGCGCTGGGGCCGCGTCGTGCGGGCGGCGACCCAGGACCGCGAGATGCTGGCGGCGCTGGGCGTCAACGTGCCGATGGTCTATGCCGCGGTGTTCACCATCGGCTCGGCGCTGGCCGGCGTCGGCGGCGCGCTCGCCGCCCCGCGCATCGCGCTGGTGCCCGGCATGGACGCCACCATCATCAACGAGTGCTTCATCATCGTGATCATCGGCGGGCTGGGCAACCTGTGGGGCAGCTTCTTGGGCGCGCTCGCCTTCGGCCTGGTCGTGCAGTTCGGCACGGTGCTGGCGCCCAACTGGCAGGACGTGCTGCCTTACCTGCTGATGCTGGTGGTGCTGCTCATCCGGCCGTGGGGGCTGCTTGGCCGGCCCGAGACCAATTGAGCGGACCGGGGTGCTGAGCATGCCGCAACGCCGCTACCTCGTCGCCTCGGCGATCATCGTGCTGCTGCTGGCGCTGCTGCCGTTGGCCGGCAGCCGCTACGCCGTCGATCTCGCGACCGAGGTCCTGATCTACGCGCTGTTCGCGTTGAGCCTCAACGTCATCATCGGCTTCACCGGCAACATCTCGTTCGGCCATGCCGCCTATTTCGCCATCGGCGGCTATGCCTGCGCCATCCTGCTCACCACCTATAACTGGCCGCTGGCGGCGAGCCTGCCGGCGGCGGTGGTGCTGGCCGGACTGGTCGCCGCGGTCGTGGGCTACTTCTGCGTGCGGCTGACGCAGATCTATTTCGCCATGCTGACGCTCGCCTTCGCCATGCTGGTGTGGGGCGTCGCCTTCAAGTGGAAGGAAGTCACCGGCGGCGACGACGGCTTCACCGGCATCAAGCTGCCGGCGATGCTGGCCCATCACGTCGGCTACTTCTACTTCACGCTGGCGGTGGTGGCGGTCGGCGTGGCGGCGCTCTGGGTGATCTGTCATTCGGCGTTCGGGCTGACGCTGGTGGCGGTGCGCGAGAACGCGGTGCGGGCGGGCTTCATCGGCGTCGACACGCGGCGCATGCGCTGGGCGGCCTTCACCGTCGCCGGCACGTTCGGCGGCCTCGCCGGCGCGCTGTTCGGCATGTACCACCGCGGCATGTACATCGAGAACGCCTTCTGGACCGAATCGGCCAACGTGCTGATCATGGTGCTGCTGGGCGGCATCTACTCCTTCGTCGGCCCGATCTTCGGCGCCGCTGCGCTCCACCTGCTGCAGACCTTCACCAACCAGTACACGCCCTACTGGCCGACGGTGCTGGGGCTGATCCTGCTGGTGATCGTGATGGTGCTGCCCGACGGGCTGATCGGCCTGGCGGCCCGCCTCAAGGGCGGTCGAGGCAAGTCATGAGCGACATGCTGAGCATCGCCGGCCTGTGGAAGTCGTTCGCCGGCTTCGTCGCCACACGCGACGTGTCGTTCGACCTCAAGGCGGGCGAGCTGCACGCCGTCATCGGGCCCAACGGCGCGGGCAAGACGACCTTCTTCAATCTCATCACCGGTCACCTGCGGCCCGACAAGGGCGCCGTGTCGTTCGAGGGCCGCGACCTGGTCGGCCTGCCGCCGCAGAAGATCGTGCGGATGGGGATTGCCCGCTCGTTCCAGCGCATCAACATCTATCCCAGGCTCACCGTGTTCGAGAACGTCCAGGTCGCGCTGATCGCCCACGAGGGCCAGCAATGGAACCTGTTCCGCCCCGGCCGCTCGCTGCATCGCGAGGGCACGGCCGAGCTGCTGGAGCTTGTCGGCCTCGCGGCCGAGGCGGCGGAGACCGCGGGCGAGCTGAGCTACGGCAAGCAGAAGCAGCTTGAGCTCGCGATCGCGCTCGCCTCGCAGCCGCGCCTGCTGCTGCTCGACGAGCCGACCGCCGGCATGTCGCCGCAGGAGACGGCCGAGACCATTGCCTCGGTGCGCGACATCGTGAAGGCGCGCGGGCTCACGCTGCTGTTCACCGAGCACGACATGTCCGTGGTGTTCGGCATCGCCGAGCGCATCTCGGTGCTGCATCACGGCGAGATCATCGCCTCGGGTGACCCCGATGCGGTACGCAATGACGCGGAGGTGAGGCGCGTCTATCTTGGAGAGCAGGGACATGGCTGACCTGCAGGTCGAAGGCATCCACACCGCCTACGGGCTGAGCCAGGTCCTGTTCGGCGTCTCGCTCGAGGTAAAGGCCGGCGAGTGCATCGCCCTGATCGGCCGCAACGGCGTCGGCAAGACTACGACCATGCGCTCGATCATCGGCCTGACCCCGCCGGCCAGCGGCCGGGTGGTGTGGAAAGGCCAGGACATCGCCCGGCTTGGGCCGCACCGCATCTGCCGCCTGGGCATCGGCTTCGTGCCCGAGGACCGGCGCATCTTCCCCGAGCTCACGGTGTGGGAGAACCTCGACATCGCGCGGCGCACCGGCCCGGCCGGCAACACGACCTGGCGCGAAGAGCAGGTGTTCGCGCTGTTCCCCGACCTCCGGGAGATCCGGGACCGGCGCGGCGGCGTGCTGTCGGGCGGGCAGCAACAGATGCTCACCATCGCGCGCACCCTGATGGGCAATCCCGAGCTGCTGCTGCTCGACGAGCCGTCGGAAGGGTTGGCGCCGCTCATCGTCGAGCAGCTCCGCCAGCGCGTCGGCGAGCTCAAGGCGACCGGGCTGTCGATCGTCCTGGCCGAGCAGAACCTGCAGTTCGTGATGGCGCTCGCTGACCGCGTCTACATCCTGGAGAAGGGCGAGGTACGCTTCACCGGCACGCCGGCCGACCTGCAGGCCGACAAGAGCATCGTGCAGCAGTTCCTGACGGTGTGAGGCCATGGCCGCCGCGGTAGGCGGCGGGTTGCGGCGGCTTCCAGTGGATTACCGCACGTTCGTCGGCGGTCCCTCGTCGAAGCGCTGGGTGGCCTTGTTCCAGATCAGCGGAACCTGGCATGTCTTCGTCGTCGCGGGCGGGACGGTGGCGGCGCCGCCGCATTGGTCGCCGCTGCTCCCCAGCCAGACCGTGCTGCCGCGGATCTCCACCCCGAGGGCGTAGCGCGCGTAGACCTTGCGAGCATGGCCGTTCGGCAGCCCAATGAAAATCTCCATCATGGAGCCGCTACCGCCGCCACCGGTCAATCCCGCGCAGGAAATACCGCCGGTATTGATCAACCAGTCGTCGGTGCCGTCGCCCGTCAGCCCGATACGGGTGACGTAGTCGCCGATTGGCGGCGGGGTCTTGTTCATCACCTGGCAATTGCTCTGCAGGTTGGAGACTTCCTGCGCGACCTCGGGCGGCATCCCGCCCGGTGCGGGCGCTGCCGCGGGGGCGGCAGGCAGCGAAGGCACCGCGGCTTGCGGCGATGCGGGCGACGCTGCCGGCGGTGCTGCGGGTGACGGCGCGGCGCTCGCGACGGAGCGTTGCTGCTGGCACAGGGCGGCCGCGTTGATCGCGGCCGTGCTGCCGTCGAGGGGGAAGGTCCTGTACACCCCGCCGAGCTGAAGGGTGAGCATATATCCCTGGCGCAAGGCGTCGACCAGCGTGGTGTCCGGCAGCGGCGTCGAGAACGTCGTCGCGCTCAAGGTGCGGAGCACGAGCGGATAAGGCACGCGATCGATGAACAGCGTGACGGTGACATCCTGGCCGACGGCGAACTGCCAGCCGGCGTTGGTGAAGCCGATCTGCCCGCTGCCGGATGCGGACTGGCCGATCTGCACCAGGGTGCCCCCTCCGTCATCACGGGTCGCGTCGCAGTACGCAAACTTGCCGCTGCCGTCGTCGTCCGCCTGGACGATCCAGCTCCCGACCTGCTGATCCGTTCCCGGAATGGGCGCGGCGGCCGCCGCCCATCCGATCAGCGCCAGCACTGCGGCACCCAGCCCGACCCGTCCCATCATCTCCGCGCCTCCGGCAGTTGCCTCCACACGTAATCCTACTCCCGGCGCCGTGCCGGCGTCTGCGCGCTTGGCCTACTGGTTTTCCCACGCGGGACTCGTGAGCTTCATCCCGTGCGCGCCCTTGTAGGGCGGTGACTGCGGCGGCTTCCAGTCCGCGAGCACCGCCTTGTCGATCTTCCAGACCTCGACGCCGAGCGGGCGACAGACCTCGATTGGATCGCGCGCATCGGGACCCCACAGCGGCACCGAGAGATCGCCGCCGGGGCAGGTCGAAAGTGCGCAGAGAAGATCGATCTCGGCGAAGAACTCGATATGGTCGTCCTTCTTCGCCGGGCTGGCGCGCATGAAATACTTGTCGGCGCGGTTGAGGCCGGTGCACTGGAAGACGTTCAGCACGTCGTGCACGTCGAGCTCGGTGAGCCCGTAGGGCATCACCGCACGCACCAGGTTGGAATGGCAGTGGAAGTCGAAATCTTCGCCGGTCAGCATGCGGTTCACGTACGGATCGCAGCGCGTACCTAAAAGGTCGTGGATGCGGCCGCCGAACTCGTCGATGCCGTAATCCTTCAGGCTGTCCGAGGTGATGGTCGCGATCGGCCGCAGGTAGGGCAAGCTCGACCACAGGCGATCGAACGTCGTGACGTGCGCGGCCTGGAGCTGGCGCGTGCGCGAGGCCCATAGCCGCTCGCGCGGATTGTTGGCGTTCCAGATATTGAGGTCGCCGACCTGAGGTCCCTCGACGGTGACGATGCGGAAGACGTGACCGGCCGGCACCTTCCAGGCGCGGCCGCTGCGGATCGGGATGGTGAAGGATTCTATGGGATGGCGGCCGGGCGCTTCAGCGATGCGCTTGTAGAAGGCCTTGTCGACCGAAAGGGCGGGCGTGGTCGCCTGATAGGCGGGTGGGTGGTCTTTCATGTGGGTGTCATCCCGAGCGTAGCGAGGGATCTTTGAGGCCGCATTAAAGGTCCCTCGCTACGCTCGGGATGACAAGATCTATACAGCAGGCCGGGCTATTTCTTGCGGTCCACCATCGAGCAGGTGGCGACGATCGACTTGGTTGGGCTGAGCCCGCTGTGCGTGTAGCAGAGCTCCATGCGGTCGGCCGACACGACCCTCAGGTAATAGGAGCCGTCGGTGTCCGAGCCGACGATCGTCTTGCCGTCGGCGGCGACGGCCCAGGCAAAGGGTTCGTTGGTCGCGGCGACACTCGAGGAGTTGTGGCCCCAGGCCAGCTGTCCCTCCTGGCCGTCGACGACGAAGGTGAACTCGTAGTCGCGCAGGCGCGGCGGCGAGGTCATGGTCTGCTCGCCGGGATGATGCGGGTTGTGGCCGAAGACGACCGACTTGCCCTTGCCCACCCACGTGCCCTTGAGATCCGGCGGCGCGGTCTGGGCGTTTGCCGCCGTCGCGCCGAGCAGGATCAGTGCGAGCGCAAGGTACTTCATGGCCGTCCCTCCATCTTGATCTTCCGATCAGGCGATCGGCGGATGTTTCCTGTCCATCCCCGAGGCCTGTTCCCAGGCGCGGGCGACGCGGAACAGCATCGCCTCGTCGAAGTAGCGGCCGACGAACTGCACCGACAGGGGCAGGCCGGACGACGACAGGCCCGACATCATGGCGAGCGCGGGATGGCCAGTGTTGTTGAACGGCGTGCGCGCCTGGCGCGGATAGGTGCGCTCGATCTCGGCCGGATTGTCGATGCGGCAGGCCGGGTCCATCGAGCTGGCGCAGAGCAGCACGTCGACCTCGGCCAACGCTGAATTGACGGCGGCGATCATCTCCAACCGCCGCTTGTTGGCCATCACATACGCCTCCGCGGAGAAGAAGGCGCCGGACATCAGGCGGCGACGCGCCAGCTTGCCGTAATCGCCGGGCCGCGTGCGCAGCCACGGCGCATGGATCGAGAAGGCCTCGCTCTGCAGGAGCACGCGGTTGACGGCAGAGAATTCGCCGAGCGACGGCAGGTGGATGTCGCGCACGTCGGCGCCCGCCATCTGCAGGGTGCGCATGACATGCTCGAGCGAGGCCGTCACCTCGGGCTCGGCTGGCATGTCGATCTCGTGGAAATGGCGCACGAAGCCGATGCGCAGGCCGCGCGCGCCGCGATCGAGCGCCGAGGCGTAGTGACCCTGCGCCGCCGCTGCGCTGCCGGGATCGCCTGGATCGTGGCCGGCGATGACCTCGAGCATCAGCGCATTGTCCTCGACAGTGCGCGTCATCGGCCCGATATGGTCGAGCGTGAAGGAGAGCGGGAACACGCCGCGCCGCGACACCAGGCCGTAGGTCGGCTTCAACCCGACGATGCCGCAACAGCTCGCCGGGTTGCGCACGCTGCCGCCGGTGTCGCTGCCCAGCGCCATCGGAAAGAGTCCGGCGGCCACACCCGAGCCCGAGCCCGACGACGAGCCGCCGGGATGATGATCGGGATTCCACGGATTGCGCGCCGGCGGCCAGGGCAGATCGTGGCTCGGCCCGCCGATGGCGAATTCGTGCGTCGAGAGCTTGCCGAGCACGATGGCCCCGGCCTGGCGCAGCTTGCTGACGCACACCGCGTCCGCCGTCGCGGCCGGGCTGTCGACGAGAACCTTCGAATGGCCCGTCGTGGGCAGGCCCGCAACGTCGATGATGTCCTTGATGCCGACCGGCACGCCGTGCAAGGGCCCGCGCGAGCGGCCGGCGGCGATCTCGGTCTCGGCCGCGAGCGCGGCCTGGAGGGCAGCATCGCCATCGACGCGGATGAAGGCGTTCAGCTTGGGATCGAGCCGCGCGATGCGATCGAGCAGCGCCTGCGTCAGCTCGACGGGCGATAGCTCGCGGTGGGCGATGGCGCGCGCCGCCTGAGCGACCGACAGCCAATGCAAGCCGGTCGTGGCGCCGGTGACATCGACGTTCATAGTCCGTCTCCCGCGCGCATCGGCGGCCAGGGTTCGGCGCGCGGATCGGCCGGCGCCTTGATCTTGTCGGCGACGCTCGCCGCCTGCTTGGCGGCCGCCTCGACATCGTCGGGAAATTCCGCCAACGCCTTGTCGAGGCCGGCGCGGCGCGCCAGCGCCTTCATCAATTCCTTGTCCATCGCCTGCATCCTCCGGGAGCCTTCTGCGTTACTGCAGCACGAATCGCGCCGGCGCGTCCATGCCACCGGACATGCATTGATGGTCTGGCGGCATCCGGGGGGCAATCCCCATCATTGGGAACTTCGAGAGGGGTACCGGGTGGCAGCCGACCATACGCTGGCGATCTTCGCGGCGGAGCTGATCCTGCTGCTACTGTTCGGCCGCCTGCTGGGCGAGCTGATGGCCCGCGCCGGCCAGCCGGCGCTGTTCGGCCAGCTTCTGGCCGGGGTGCTGCTCGGCCCGTCGGTGTTCGGCATGCTGTTGCCCGAGCTGCGCGCCGAAGTCTTTCCCGACAACAAGACGCTCAAGAGCATGATCGATGCCATCTCGCAGATCGGCATCCTGCTGTTGCTGCTCCTGACCGGCATGGAGACGAACCTGGCGCTGGTCGGACGACGGCGGCGCGCCGTGGTTTCGACGTCGCTGGCAGGCATTGCAGTACCGTTCATCGGCGGCGTGGCGCTCGCCTATGCGCTGCCGACCGACGTCATTCCGGCGCACGAGAACCCGCTGGTGACCGCGCTGTTCCTGGGCATCGCGATGGCGGTCTCCTCGGTCAAGATCCTCTCCATGACCCTGATGGAGATCGGCATCATCCGTCGCGACATCGGCCAGCTGATCCTGGCCACAGCCATCCTCGACGACACCATCGCGTGGATCATCATCGCAGTGGTTGCAGGCATTGCAGCCAAGGGCACGGTGGATCTCGCCACCGTCGGCGCGAGCCTCGCGCTCACTGCTCTGTTCCTGGCGGCCAGCCTGACGATCGGCCGGCAACTCGTGGCGTGGCTGATCGTCTGGGTCAATGATCACATGACGATCGAGGTGCCGGTGATCACCGCCATCCTGGTGGTCATGCTCGGCATGGCGCTCACCACCGAGCTGATCGGCGTGCACACTGCGCTCGGCGCCTTCGTTGCCGGAATCCTGATTGGTCAGTCGCCGATCCTTACCGAACATATCGAAGGTGAGCTGCGCGGCTTCATCCTGGCATTCTTCAGCCCGGTTTTCTTCGCCGTGGCCGGCCTCGGCATGGATCTGCGTACGCTGATGGACCCGACGCTGCTGCTGTTCACCGGGGCGGTAATCGTGGTCGCGAGCGCGGGCAAGTTCGGCGGCGCGCTGGTCGGCGGCCGCCTGGGCGGGCTCACCACACGCGAATCGCTGGCCATGGCGACCGGGCTCAATGCACGCGGCTCGACCGAGGTCGTCATCGCTACGATCGGGCTCACCATGGGCGCGCTCAGCAACCAGCTCTACACCATGATCGTGGCCATGGCCGTGATCACCACCATGGCAATGCCGCCGACGTTGCGCTGGATGATGGCGCGGGTTCCCATGAATGACGAAGAGGCCAAGCGCCTCGAGAAGGAGGAAGCCGAGCAGCTCGAGAACCTGCCCAAGATGGAGCGGGCTCTGGTCTATGTCGACGACAGCTCGAATGGCCGCATGGCGGCGCGGCTGGCCGGCCTGTTTGCCGCCCGACAACAGATCCTCGCCACCGTGCTCGAGCACACGGCAGGCGGCGAACACGATCCCGAGCAGGCCAGCAGTCGCGAGCATGTCGCCGAGGCGGCGCGAGCGGGCGGCGACGCCGCGGCGCCGGCGGGCGAGCTGCTGGTGCGCGCCCGCACAGCCAACGGCTTAGACGCGCTCAAGAAAGAGATCGCGCGGGGCTACGACATCGTGTTCGTCGGCATCGACCGGCCGCTGGCCCAGGACGACCATCGCTTCGACGATCGCCTGCAGGAGCTTGTCGCCTCGTTCGACGGGCCGGTGGCGATCGCCATCAATGGCGCCGGGGCTGCCGGGCCGGCCGACGTGCCGCTCGATATCCTGCTGCCGACGGGCGGCACGCAGGACGCGAGGCTGGCCGGTGAGATCGCCGTGACATTGGCTGCCGCCAGCAAGGGCACGCTGACGGCCCTGCACGTGTTCGACCCGACGGCCGACACGCAGCTCCTGCGCGGGCGCCCGCGGCGCTTCGGCATGTCGGTGCTGGTCGATGTGCATCGCTCCGGCCGACGCGCCGGCGTGTCGGTCAAGGGCCTGACCGCGACGAACGTCCGGCCCGAGATGGAGATCCGCCGGGCCGCACGGGCCGGCCGTTTCGATCTCGTGCTGCTCGGCACGTCGCTGCGCCAAGGCGAGACGAAGTTCATCGGCCCGCGCACCTCGGCGCTGCTGCGCGTATTGCGCACGCCGGCACTGCTGATCGCACGCTGACGGCCGTTACCCCGAGGCGGCCCGTCGCGCCGAAAAGAAGACGTACAGCAGATAGAGGTCGATCAGGATCGTGACCGCCATGACGCTGTAGGCCCACGGGCTGGCCATCAGGCCGAGTTCCATCAGTACCCGCGACAGGCCAAAAGCCACAACCCAGGCGTCGAAGCTCATGCAGATCCGGCGGAAGGTCTCGGCGTCGAGCCGGCGGATGGCAAAGGCGCCGAGCGGAATGCCGACGATGGCGGCGGGCACGAGCGCCGATAAGAGGCCGGTGCTCTCGGCGACGAACAGGCCGAGGTTCCAGTAGACCAGCGCCGTCACAGAGGACTCGACCACCCGGACAAGGGCGAGGCCGGCACGGAACTCGTTCTTCACCAGGCCCTGGTTGTTGAACAGGATGGCAAGCGGCGGGCCCGAGATGGTCGTCACTGAATAGAGCACGCCGAGCGCGCCGCCGAACGGCAGGCCGACCAGCCAGCTCGAGCGGATCGGCCAGCGCTGCCCCGCGGCCTGCAGCAGGATCAGGGGCAGGATGACGACGTAGGTCGCAAACTTGATCCAGCCGGGATGGAGCAAGGCGAGGCCGAACGCGCCCAGCCCGATGCCGGGCAGCAGGCCGACCAGAATGGGCAACACCCGCCGCCAGACCGCCGGAACGCCCTTCAGGTTGATCAGCAGGACGTAGAGATTGACGAAGACCTCGACCAGGACGATCGCCGGATTGAGGACGCGGTTTGTGTAGAACACCAGCGCCAGCGGCACGGTGAGCGAGGAGAAGCCGTAGCCCAGCGCGCCATTCACGAACGACGCGAACAGCGCGAGCCCGGCGAGAACAATCAGGGCGGTGTCGGTGTCCACGATTGCTTCACTTGCTGTGCGGACGAAAGTCTTAACAATTCCCCGCGCTTGCCGTCATACTTTTGTCATTCGGTAACGCGTGGGGAGCGTCGTCGCATGTCAAACCGGTTCACGCAATACATCCTGATCGCCATGGGCCTCGGCATCGTCATGGGCGCGGCGGTCTTTTCGTATCTGCCCGACAGCCGGGCGGACATCGCCTACAGCGTCAACCTGATCGCGCTGCTGTTCCTGCGGCTCATCAAGATGATCATCGCGCCGCTGGTCTTCGCCACGCTGGTCGGCGGCATCGCCCACATGGGCTCCGGCTCGCGGCTCGGCCGCATCTTCGCCAAGACCATGGGCTGGTTCATCTCCGCCTCGTTCATCTCGCTGCTGCTCGGCCTGGTCATGGTCAACCTGCTGCAGCCCGGCGCCAACTTCCCCGGCACCCTGCCCGACAAGGGCCAGTCGACCGGCCTGCCGGTGTCGGCGTTCTCGATCGAGAAGTTCCTCACCCATCTGATCCCGACCTCGATCGCCGACGCCATGGCGCAGAACGAGATCCTGCAGATCGTGGTGTTCGCGGTGTTCTTCGCCGTGGCGCTGGGCGCCATGCCCGAACGAGCCAAGCCGATGCTGGCGCTGATCGAGGATCTCGCCCACATCATGCTCAAGATCACGGGCTACGTTATGCTGTTCGCGCCGATCGCGGTGTGGGCCGCCATCATGGCCACCGTCTCCAAGAACGGCCTGGGCGTGCTGTGGAAGCTGATCATGTTCATGGGCGGCTTCTACCTGTCACTGCTGATCCTGTGGGGCATCCTGGTCGCGGTGGGCTTCATCGCCATCGGGCCGCGCTACATGCACCTGCTGCGGCTGATCCGCGAGCCGCTGATGATCGCCTTCTCGACGGCGAGCTCGGAAGCGGCCTATCCGAAGACGCTGGAGGGGCTGAACCGCTTCGGCGCGTCCAGCCGCATCTCGAGCTTCGTGCTGCCGCTCGGCTATTCGTTCAACCTCGACGGCACGATGATGTACTGCACCTTCGCCAGCATCTTCATCGCCCAGACCTATCACATCGAAATGTCACTGGGCACGCAGCTCGCCATGCTGGCGACGCTGATGATCACCTCGAAGGGCGTGGCTGGTGTGCCGCGCGCCTCGCTGGTCGTGATCGCAGCAACCCTCAGCCAGTTCGGCATCCCCGAAGCCGGGCTGCTGATGATCATGGGCATCGACACCTTCCTCGACATGGGCCGCAGCGCCACCAACGTGATCGGCAACTCGCTGGCAACGGCAGTGGTCGCCAAGTGGGAGGGCGAGCTCGCGCCCGAGCACGAGATGCGCTCGGACGACACCGTGCCGCCGGACCAGGTGGCGGGCGATCCGGTGCGCGCCTGATGCGCCGGCGCCTCACGGCAGCGAGCCTGTTGCTCGTAGCGACGCTGCTGCCTGATCTCGTGTTGGCGCAGGAAGTCGGGCTCAACCCCACGCTGGCCAACATAAAGCGCTCCCACACGGTTCGGCTGGGCTACCGCGAGGCCTCGCCGCCCTTCTCCTTCCTCGACCAGGCCAACCGGCCGATCGGCTACAGCCTCGAACTGTGCGAGGCGATCGTCGAGGAGATCGGCACCGAAGTCGACGATGCCAACCTCAAGATCGACTACGTGAAGGTGACGTCCGAGACCCGCATTCCGGCTGTGGTCGACAACAAGATCGATCTCGAATGCGGCTCGACCACCGCCAACGCCGAGCGCGCCAGGCGCGTCGCCTTCTCGCCCCTGATGTTCGTGGCCGGCACCAAGCTGATGGTGCCCAAAGCCGCGCCCGTCACCGGCATCACCGATCTCAAGGGCAAGACGATCGTGGTGACCAAGGGCACCACCAACGAGCAGGCGATCGCGGCGGCCGACAAGAAGTTCGCACTCGGGCTCACGATCGTGGCGGCCGATGATCATGAGCAGTCCTACCAGATGCTGGCCGAGGGCAAGGCGCAGGCCTTCGCCACCGACGACATCCTGCTCTACGGCCTGATCGCGCGCCACAAGGCGCAGGACAAGTTCAAGGTGGTGGGCGATTACCTGAGTTACGACCCCTACGGCATCATGTTCCGCAAGGGCGAGCCGCAGCTCTCCGCGGTGGTCGAGCGCACCTTCCGCAAGCTCGCCACCAACCACGACCTGGTGCCGCTCTACAAGAAATGGTTCATGGCCCGCCTGCCGACCGGCGAGCGGCTGGACGTGCCGATCTCGCTGCAGCTCGAGGAGGCCTTCAAGGCGCTCGACAACTCGAGCCAGGGCACCAACGAGTGACGGCGCCCTGGCCCGCCCTGCCCTACGAGGCGTGGCGGCCGACCTGCTTTACCTTGCACATGTGGACCCAGATCGTGGGCAAGGTGCGGCTGGCGCTCGCGCCCCACGTCAATCACTGGTGGCAGGTGCCGTTCTATGTGAGCGCGCGTGGGCTCACGACGACGGCCATTCCCTACAAGGACGGCAACTTCGAATGCGAGTTCGATTTCATTGACCATGAGCTGGTCATCAGGAAATCGGATGGCACGTCCAGGACGCTGAAGCTTGCGCCAAAATCCGTCGCCGCCTTCCTTGCCGAATTCATGGCGGCCCTGCGCGTGCTCGGCATCGAGGTCCGGATCTGGACCATGCCCGTCGAGATCCCCAACCCCGTCGCCTTCGACAAGGACACCGCCAACGCCTCCTACGATGCCGCCTCTGTCACGCGGTTCTGGCGCGTCCTGCAATCGGTCGACGCCGTGCTGAAGGAATTCCGGGGCGGCTTCATCGGCAAGTCGAGCCCGGTGCATTTCTTCTGGGGCAGCTTCGATCTCGCCGTGACGCGCTTCTCCGGCCGCCGGGCACCGCCGATGCCCGAGGCTGACCGCATCACGCAAGAAGGCTACAGCCACGAAGTCAGTAGCGTCGGCTGGTGGCCGGGCGATCCCTCGACGAAATTCGCGGCCTTCTATGCCTATGCCGCACCCGAGCCCAAGGGCTTCGGCCAGGCGACCGTGCGGCCCGCGGCGGCGTTCTACGATACCGAGGCCTCGCAGTTCCGGCTGAAGTACGACGATGCGCGCGCGGCAGCCTCGCCGCGCCAGGCCCTGCTTGATTTCTGCCAGAGCACCTACGAGGCCGCCGCCGCACTCGCCCAGTGGAACCGCACCGAGTTGGAGCGTTAGACTGGCCCGCTTGCGGGTGTAGCCTGTGCGGCGAAGCGGGAGCGGAAGATGAGAAACAGCCGTCTCGATGTCCGATTGCTGTCCGGTGCCGGAGGCGCGGAGATTTCAGGCGTCGACGTGTCGCAGGATCTCGACGACGGCACGGTGGGCGAGATCCGTGACGCGTTGAATGAGCATTGCGTCGTCTTCTTCCGCGACCAGCAGCTCGACGTCGCTCGCCACAAAGCGTTTGCGCGGCGGTTCGGCGAGATCTTCATCCATCCCAACTACAAGGGCACCGGCGACGATCCCGAGATCGTCATGGTGCGGCGCGAGCCGGGCGACACCGGCTACGTAGGCGAGGACTGGCACTCCGACACCACAATGTGCGCCGAGCCGCCGATGGGTGCCATCCTCTACGGCATCGACGTGCCGCCCTACGGCGGCGACACCATGTTCTCCAACCAGTACCTGGCCTACGACGCGCTGTCGGACGGCATGAAAAAGATGTTGGCCGGCCTCAGCGCCGTGCACAGCGACATCATGGTGGCGGGCCCGCAGGCCGGGAAGAACAAGGGCCGCTCGACCAAGCATCGCGACGGCCCCGACTGGCGCGAGACGCGCAGCAGCCACCCTGTGGTGCGTACCAACACCGAGACCGGCCGCAAGATGCTGTTCGTCAACAAGTCCTACACGGTGGGCTTCGAGGGCATGACCGAGACCGAGAGCCGGCCCTTGCTCCATTTCCTGTTCGAGCACGGCAACCGGCCGGAATTCACCTTTCGCTTCCGCTGGCAGAAGGGCTCGATCGCCTTCTGGGACAACCGCAGCGCCAAGCACATTGCGCTGGGCGACACCGGCCCGTTCCGCCGCCTGATGCGCCGCATCCAGATCTGCGGCGACAAGCCGGTCTAGTTAAGGCGCTCGAGCTTGGTGATCTCCTGTGGCGGCAATTCGGAGAGATAGAGGTTGCCCTCGGCGTCACCCGCCAGGCCATGTGCGCCGTTGATGGCGCCGCGGCAGCGGCCGACCAGCTTGCCGTCGAGCGTCAGCAGGCTGATACGCGGGATCTGGTCGGTGACGAACACCAGGTCCCTATCGTCGATCCAGATCTGCATGGGATGATAGAAGTCGCCCCATTCGGCAATATACTCGCCCGTGCGGTCAAAGATCTGCACGCGGTTGTTCTCGCGATCGCCCACCAGCACGCGGCCGCGGCGATCGACGGCAATGGCATGCGGTGTGGTGAAGGCGCCGGGACCGCTGCCCTGGCCGCCCCAGGTGCGGATCAACGAACCGTCGGCGGCGAAACGATGGACGCTGGAGTTGCCATAGCCATCGGCGACATAGATCTCGCCGTCGCTCGCCTCGGCCGCCGCCGTCGGATGATTGAACGGCGCGTCGAGCGAGGGCCAATGCCGCTTGCCCAGCGCCTGCACGAGCTTGCCGTGCCGATCGAAGCGCAGCACCTGGTGGGCGTCGCGATCGGCCACCAGCATGGAGCCGTCATTGCCGGCGGTGATGTAGTGCGGCTCGGCCAGTTGACCTTCGCCCCAGCTGCCCAAAAGCTTGCCATCGCGAGCGAAGACCAGTACCGGCCGATCGGTGCCGCGTTGAGCCACATGCAGATAGCCTTCCGAGTCGACGGCAAGGTCCGACAGGAAGCCGAAGCTCTCGCCGGCCGGCAGCCTGGCCCATTTGCGATGCACCGCGTAGCGGCGATCGCCCAGCAGAACAGTGTAGCGCTCGTCCGACATGGCGCTCAGGTCGGCGTCTGGCCGGGCTCTGCCCGGTTGGAGCCGTAGAGATAGGCGCGGATTTTCCAGGCGCCGCCTTCCTTGCGGAACACGACCAGCTGATTGTAACCCTGCTTGGCCTCGACGCCGGTCTTCAGGATCTTGACCGTGCCCTTGGACACGCCGCGCAGCCAGCCCACGTCGCCCGCCTCCTCGGCCTCGCGCACGGTGAACTGCAAATCGACCTTCAGCGTGGCGAACACTTCCTTGTAGGCGGCGCGCAACGCGTCCTGGCCGACCACGGCCTTCATCTCATCACGCATGAACACGCCCTTGGCGCTGTACAGCCCGACCAGCGTCTCGACATCGCCTGCCTTCAGCGCGGTGGCGTATTTGTCCATGATCTTCTGCAAGTCGCTCACGGTATCGGCGGCGGCGTTGCCGGCGATAGCCGCCACCCCGGCGGCGAGAAGCATGGCGCGGCGCTGAACTGTTGAGCTCATCGTGGTTCCTCCTGGCGATGCGCCCAGATAGGCAGGGAACGGGTCGGCGGGCAAGATGGAACCCTGGGAGTCGCGACATGCCGGATGAAAATCGCCTGGTGCTGCACGGCAGCTTCACCTCGAGCTCGACCTACAAGCCGATGCTGTTCCTGGCGCTCGGCGGGCTGCCGTTCTCGTTCCGCACCGTCAATCTCAAGATCGGCGTGCAGAAGCAGCCGGCGCATCTCGCCATCAACCGCTACGGCCAGGTGCCGGTGCTGCAGCATCGCGGCCTCACGCTGGTGATGTCCAACGTGATCCTCGACTATCTCGCGCGCACCACCGGGAAATTCGAGGGCGCCACCGAGCAGGATCGCATCCACGCCCGCGAGTGGCTGTCGTGGGAGAACGACGCCATCTCCAACGTGGCCCGCGTCCGCCACTTTGCGCGCTTCCGCCCCGACGTCGACAAGCAGGTCGTCGACTATTTCCGTCCCGGCGCCGAAGCCGCGCTCGACTTCATCGACAAGCACCTCGCCGGACGCCAATGGCTGGTGGGCGAGGGCTGCACCATCGCCGACATCGGCTGCTGGGCCGCATGGTGTTCATGGCCGAGGGCGGCCTGTCGCTCGACAGCCGCCCGCATGCCGCGGCGTGGCGCGACCGGCTGATGGCGATGCCGGGCTTCGCCCTGCCCTACGATCTGATCCCGAAGAAGGACGCCGAGTTCGGCTAGGGTGGTTTCTCCGCGGTAACGCTTAAAATAACGGAAAAACCACGGGGCCCCTCCCCGCAGCCCCAATCCTGGTAGGGCAGTTTCTCCCCGGTAACGTTTAAAATAATGGAAAAATACGGGGGCTCTCCATGCAGCCCCCAACGTTCCTCATGGAAGCGCACGCGCTGAAGGAGTGAAGCGTAACCATCATGCCCGTCATCTTACGAGCATTGGCCCCGGTCCCCCAAATTTGGTCATTAGAAGTTCGATCGGTGTCACCGTCGTCCTGAGCGGCACTCTATGGCGTGATGGCTTGAAGTGGATCGGGTGAATTCACTCGATGGGCTTGGCCCCCAACACCGCCACTCACACGAGAGGTGGCAGTGTTGACTGGCACCGCCATCGACACCGCCACTCGCACGGTGGTGGCGGTGTTGTTGCCCGACGGAACGATATGGCGAAAAGCCTTCAAAAACCGCTTTCGCGCCGTTTATCGAGGCGATTACATACTTTCCACACCCAACTCATGGAAGTAGCCTTAGACGCTGTGAGAGGTCGGGATGCGATGCTACTTCATGCGCGACGAACGGCTCTTGTTGTTAGTCTTGCTCGGCTTGTTTCTTGGCGGCTGTGATCCCCCTGCGGACCCAGCAGGCCGCTTCGACTGGGTCAAGGTAGGTATGCCTCGCGAACGAGTTGAAGCGTATTACGGCCCACCCCGAAGCTCCGTGATTTTTTTCCCTGGCGGTGATGCTTTCTTCACAGAAGGCAAACTCAACGACACCAGCGGCCTCTGGAGCTATTTTAAGAAGCCCAAGTGGCCCGTCCGGAACGGTATGTCTCCAAAGGAAGTGATCGCCATTGTCGGGCAACCGACGAACGAATGGGTCTATTATGGGCCACACGGCCCAGCCTTCGAGTACCAGAACGATCGGCTAGTCGAAAAAGTAGCACAAATAACCCCACCGATTGATTAGTCCGCATCCTCGCAGTGGTGCGTGTCGTTCACTTCGACCTGAAACGGTGAAAACGGCGAAAACGGTTCGCCTGCGAGGTCGGATCCAATTCATCCCGCCCTAGTGTGGTGCGCCTTTTCTGCACGGTGCGTATGAACGCGCCTTAATAGTCCCATTCCATCTTGGCGCCGACCTTGCCGGTCGAATCGGCGCCGATATCGCCGGTGATCTTGGTGTGCTTCAGGACCTCGACCTCGACGACGCCGCGGCTGGAATCGCCCGAGGCACCCTGCTTGGCGCCGACATAGACGCCAGGCGACACGTAGCGGCCGCCCTCGATCGTCGTGGTGCTGCCGCCCTTGGCGTTGGAAGCGCCGCCCGAGGACGAATTGATCGAGAGCTGGTCGAGGCCCAGGCCGCTGCGAATCTTGCCGAGCGTGCTGCCGCCCGCCGGCGATTTGCCGGTCAACTCGGCCAGCGCCTGGGCGGCACTCAGCACCTCGAACGGGCTGAGGCCCGATGACGGCTTGCCGAACAGCAGCATGGCCATCGCCTCGTCCTGCGGCAGTTGCGGCGTCGAGGTGAGTTCTATCTTGGGGGCGCGCGAAGTGCCGGTAATCAGCACGTCGATCTTGGTCGAATTGACCGTCGTGGTGGCATCGAAGTCGAGCAGCGGGTCGATGGTGGTGGCGGTCTCGAGCGAGACGTTGCCGCGCGTGAAGTCCAGGCGATGACCCGCGAGGTTGAAGGTGCCGCGCCGGAGCTTGAGGCTGCCCAGCACCGCGGGCTTGGCCGGGTCGCCGGTGACGGTGAATTGGCCGCCAACCTCGGCATCGAGCCCGCGGCCGCGCACGAACACCGCTTGCGGCGCGTCGACCTTGAGCGACAGGCGCACCGCCGTCGGCCCGGTCGGCTGCGGTGGAGCGGCTGGCGGCCGCGCCGCCGGATCGCGTGGACCAGTGCCATTGATCTCGCGCACCGGCAGCGTCGGATAGTTGGCGGCCTGGGCAACCCCGATCGCGATCTCGGCCCGATCGATGGTCGCGCTGCCAGAAACGTCGAAGCCGCTCGACGACGATCCCGTCACCTTGACGTTGCTGGAGACGCTGGCCAGGAGGTCGGACCGGCTGACCAGCAGCGCATTGCGTGTCGTCACCGCGAGATCGACGGGGAAGCCTTGCGACGGCTCGAGCCGCACCGTGCCGCTCGCCGACACCTCGCCGTTGCGCGCGGTCTGGAAGGAGAGCTTCTGCAGCTGCAGCGTGTCGCCCTGCAGCGCCAGTGTCGCTTGGCCGCCGCTCAGCCGCAGGCCGGCGTCAGGCAGGGACAGGCCTGCACCGGTCAAGGTCATCGTGCCGGTGCCGGTCACGGCCTTGTTGTTGACGGTCAGGGTCAAGTCAGGACGGAGCGTGCCCGACACGCCGCGCACGCTGGTGCCGAGCGCCGGCGAGAACGGCGCGAGATCGAGCCCACCGCTCAGCGCGACGGTAGCGCTACCGGGCAGGCTTGCCTTGCCCTTGACGGCGAGATTGGCGGCGCCGCCCGCCGTCAGCTTGGCGTCGAATGTCGCCTGCTGGCCGATCAGCGTTGCGTTGCCCTGGAGCGCCAGCGCCGGCAGCAGCGTCGTCTCGGGGCGCTTGATCCGGACGCCGTTGGCGGCATAGGTCGCCTCGATGCGCGGCGTGGCGATCGGGCCGGTGACGTGCACTTTGGCCTGCAGGGTGCCGTCGATACCGGTCCCCGGCGCAAAGGCTTCGACCAGGCTGAGCGGCAGGCCCGCAAGGTCGAGCGTCAGGTTGGTCGCCGCCGGATCGACCGCGCCGGCGATCCCCAGCCGGCCCGCGCCCAGGCGGAACGACGCCGGCTCGATCGCGACATGCGCGCCGGCCAGCTTCACATGGGCGGGCGCGGCGAGCGCCAGCGGCACGCCCTGGTAGCGCGCGTCGAACTTCTGAAGCGCGATCGCGATCTCGTCGTCCCGCGGCTCGACCTTGGCGGCGAGGCTTGCGTTGGTGCGCGGCCCGGTGGCTTGCAGCGTGAGGTCGATCGCCGCGCGGTCGCCCTTCACCGTCGCATTCACGCCGCCGATCTCGGCGACGCCCGTCAGGCGAGTGGCCTTGATCGTGGCATCGACGACCGCCGCGCCCAGCGGATCGGTCAAATCGGCGTCGACCTGCAGTTGCCCGGCGCCCGTGGTGCCGCTGCGCACTCCGTCACCGCGCAGCGTCACCTTCACCTTGCCTCCCGCATCAGGCTCGGTCGCGATCTGAAGGTCGATGCCGCCGGCGAGCGGCGTGCCGAGCAGCGGAGCGAGGTCCTCGAGCTTGGCCATCCGCAGATGCCCGCTGCCGGTGGCGCCGGTCGGCGTGACGGCGAGATCCTTGACGTCGACCGCCGCACTCGCCCAGCCGCCTTTCATCCCGGGCACGACGATGCTGCCGTCGGGCTTGCGGGCGAAGCGCCCGTCGAGGGTCAGTGGCTGGTTGGCGAGATCGCCCGTGGCCTTGACGCTGCCGCTCACGGCCTCGCCGTCGACGGCGGCCGCGAGCGCGAGCGACAGTTTGCGCGAGGCGATGCCGCCGCGGCTCAGGCCGGCAAGGTCGACGTCAAACCGGAAGTCGGCGCCGGCGGACTTCAGCACGATCTTGCCCTTGGTGTTGGCCGAGCCGTCGACGCCTTCCTGCAGCAAGCCGAGCTTGGGCAGCGCCAGCGACAGGTCGATCTCGCCGGTGCGTTCCTTGCCCCGGCCGGACATCTCCAGGGTGAGCGCCTCGCTCGCGATGCGCACGGCATCGAGCTTCCAGGACTGGTCGCGCTGCAGGTCAGCCCCGCCGCTCAGCTTCACTGTCGGCTTGGCCAGTCCCTCAGGCACGCCATCGACACCCAGCGCGTCGATCGTGCCCTGCCAATCGGCGTGAAGCGCATTATTCCGCGCGCGAGCAGCGACCTCGAAATGGCTGCGGCCGGCCATGACCATGCCGGCGAGGGTCGAGAAGCGCGACAAGTCGGGCAAGTCGAGCACCAGCTTGCCCTCGCCGTCCTGCGACGACGGCGTGAAGCTGCCGGTGAGCTTCGCCGTCGCCACGTCGCTCTTCGTGTCGAAGGTCTCGATGATCAGCCGGCCATCGGGCCGCAATCCGAGCCTCGCGCTGACATCGACATGTCCCGGCGGCGGCGCGCCGTTCACCAGGGTCGCGATGACGAGATCGTCGGCCGATGCCGTGAGCGTCGCCGAACCCTGCGGCTTGCCGGAAAGGCCCGACAGGTCGGCTTTGACGTTCGCCTGCGCATTGCGCCACGTCACGCCGCCTGCGAGATCGTCCAGCGGCCCCGCCTCGCCGGCGCGCAGGTCGACTGTCGCCGCGAGCTTGTCGGCCGAGGTGTCGTAGCGCGCCGTCGCATCGAGCGTCGCCGGCCCGACATGGACGGAGGCCTTGCGCACCGTGAGCAGGCCCGAATCTTCCAGCGTCGCCTCGCCGGTGAGCGTCGCGGGCGCACGCAGCAGGCGGCCGATCGGCCCGTCGGGCAAGCCCGGTCCGGCAAGGCTGAGATTGACGGCAATGCCCGTCGCTCCGCCATCGTGCTTCCAGCGTGCATCCCCAGTGGAGGTGAGCGCATCGCCCGCCGCCGCGGTGAAATCGCCCGAGCCGCCGGCGCGATCGCCCTTGATCGCCAGCTTCAGCGACACCTTGTCGAGATCGGGACGACCGATCAGGGCGGCGACCACGCCGCCCTTCGACGATTCCTCGGCCAGCACGCGACCGTCGACGTTGAAGTTGTCGAGAGTGAATCCGACATCGGCGTTGAGATGCGCCGTCGGGCCGTCGCTGCGCACCATGTCGAGCTTGAGATGGCTTCGTGTTCCATCGGCCGGCAGCAATGCCGACCCGGCGAGCTTCCAGTGCAAATCGACGCCACCCAGCGCCGCGCCGAGGTGCAGGTCATCGACCGACAAAGCCCGCAGATCGACGCCCATCGGCAGGCTGACGCCGCCGCCCGATGACGACGACGTCTTCGTCTCGGAGGGCGCGGGCGGCCTCAGCACGTCGATGCGCCGCGCCGCCACTTCGTCGATCCTGACCCGCCCCCCGAACAGCGACGCGAACGACCAGCTGAGCCGTGCGTCGTCGACCGTGAGCCAGGCACCGTCGCGGTCCGACAGCTTCACTTGGGCGACTCGCAGGTCGGTCGGGAAGAATCCGCTCAAGCCGGCGATCTCGAGATCCTTGCTTGAGATGAGCGATGCCAGCGCACGCTGGCCAGGCCCGGTCTGCAAGCCAACGAAGGCAAGCACCAGCACCGCCAGCAAGCTGCCGGCGATCCAGGCGAGGAGACGACGCCACCGCATCAGAAGGCCTGCCCGATGCTGACGTAGAGGCCAAATGCCGGGTCGTTCTGCTGCGGATTGAGCGGAATGCCGAAATCGAGGCGGGCCGGACCGAAGTCGGTGTAGTAGCGCACGCCGACGCCGGTGCCGACACGCGGAGCGAACTGCGAGAAATTCGGCAAGTTGTCGAGGTAGGCGGCGCCGGCATCGACGAAGGCCACGACACCGAACGACTTGCCGATGCGCTGACGGAACTCGACGCTGCTTTCGACGATGCTGGCGCCGCCCAGCGGATTGCCGAAGGCATCGCGCGGGCCTGCGTACTGATAGGCGTAGCCGCGCACCGATCCGCCACCGCCTGCATAGAACAGCTTGTCGAACGGGATGTTGGCGTTGACGCCGCCCGGAATGGTGCCGAACGACGCCCGGCCGGCCAGCACGCTGCGGCCGTCGCCGCTGACATTGAGGTAGCCCGTGCCGGTGAGCCGGGTGATCGCAAACAGGTCGTTGTTGTTGCGGAGGTCGGCATAGGGCGTGACGTTGAGCGTGAGGCGGTAGCCTCTGGTCGCATCGACCTCGCTGTCGGCTTCGTTGAGGATCGCCTGCATCGGGATGCCGAGCAGCTCGTAGTCGTTGGTGATGCCATAGCGCGTGATCTCGGAAACTTCGCCGCTCAAGCCCACCTTCACCCGCCAGTGCGGATCAAGGGTTCGGTCGATACCCATGGTCAGGTTGATGCCCTTACGCGTGTAGGCGGGAAACACGTCGCGTGACGCCACGAGCGAGGCCAGCCCGTCCTGGCCACTCATCCACCAGTCGGGTTTCTTGAAGTCCGCCTTGAAGGCGTAGCCGAGATCGGTCGGGAAAGTGCCGTAGCCGATGCGGTTGACCTCGGCCGAAAGACGCAGGCTTTCGGCCTGGCCGAACAGGTTGCGGTGCTGCCAATAGCCGTTGACCGCGAAGCCAAGGATGGTCTCGTAGGTGAGGCCAAAGCCGATGGTGCGCGGCGGGCGGTCCTGCAGCTCTACGTCGATCGGCAACCGGCCCTTGTCGTCGAGCGCCGTCGCGGGCTTCACACGCACCACGCTGAAGGTGCCAAGCGAGGTCAGGCGATCGCGCAGCGCACTCACCTTGTCGGGTTCGTAGGGCTCGCCTTCCTTGAACGGCACGCGGCGCTGCAGATAGACGGTGTCGACCTTGTCGGTGCCGGAGAAGTGGACCGGCCCCATGGAGGCCACCGGTCCGGGCTGGATCACGAAGGTAACCTGCGCCTCGCGCGTGGCATGGTCGATCAGCACTTCACGCTTGGCGACGGAAGCCAGGGCATAGCCCTTGCCGCGCACGGTGTTGAGGATTTCCTCCTCGGTCGCCAGGATCTTGGCGGCGTCGGCGGGCTGGCCCGGAATGAGGCTGAGCTTGCTACGATCGAGCGGCGGATAGTTGACCAGCTCGGGCGGACCCTGGATCTCGAGATCGGTGACCCGGTAGACCGGCCCGGTCGCCACGTTGAAGACGAAGTCGGCCTTCTGGTTCTCGGGCATCGCCTCGATGGCGTCGAGCGCCGCGGCATCCTCGATCGGCTGGTTGTTGATCGTGGCCGTCACACGCGAGTCATAAAAGCCGCGCGAGCGCAGCGCCTGCAGGATGCGCGCCCGCCTGGCCTGCGCTGCCTGCAGCAACTCGAGGCTGTCGCCGGACAAGGGCTGATCCTTGTCGACCTTGGCGAGGTCCTTCAGCTCCTCAGTCATGCGCTCATCTCCGACCGCGGTGAGCGAGATATCGGCAGTCCGACCGGCAGCACCACCCGCCATGAGCAGCGCCGCCGCCACTGCGAGCAAGAAACGGCCGACCCAGATGGATCCGGTTCGCCGTCGCATGAAGTCCCTTGTTAGGCCCCCGAACATGGCAACATTGTGAAGAACACAACGCTGCAGAGCCGGGTTGGATGCGTTCAGCCCACGCGCATCAGCCGCAATCTTGGATCGAGCAGGTCGCGCAGCCCGTCGCCCAACATGTTGAGGCCGAGCACGGCCAACGCCACAGCGAGCCCCGGCCAGAGTGCGAGCTCGGGCGCCTGGAAAATGTAGGTCTGCGCGTCACGCAACATGCGGCCCCATGACGGCACCGGCGGCTGCGCGCCAAGACCGAGATATGATAGACCCGCCTCGGCCAGGATCGCCACCGCAAACTGGATGGTCGCCTGCACGATCAGCACGCTCATGATGTTGGGCAGCACGTGCCGCCAGGTGATGCCGAATGGCCCCTGCCCCATCGCCGTCGCCGCGCGCACGAAGTCGCGGCTCCACATGGCGAGCGCGGCGCCACGGGTGACGCGCGCGAACACCGGAATATTGAAAATCGCAATGGCGAGGATGGCGTTCCTGGCGCTGGCGCCCAGCACCGAGGTGATCAGGATGGCGGTCAGCACCGCCGGAAAGGCGAAGATCAGGTCCGAGGTGCGCGACAGCATCTCGTCGACCCAGCCGCCGCGCGCGGCGGCCCAGGCGCCGAGCGCCACGCCGGCCGACATGCCGAGCGCCACGGCGATCAGCCCGACCGCGATCGACGTCTGAGCGCCTACCATGATGCGCGAGAGCACATCGCGCCCGAGATGATCAGTCCCCAGGAGATGCGCAGCCGACGACGGCAGAAGCTTGGCGCGCATCTGCAGGTCTTCGGCCGGATAGGGCGTCCACACCAGCGACAGCAGTGCCGTGCCGACGAACAGCAACAGCAGAACGGCCCCGATCTGGAAACCGACATGGTAGCGGGCGCGCGCAAGGAAGGCGGTCACGCCGAAACCCGCGGCCGGGGATCGAGCAAGGCGTAGGCGAGATCGACCAGCAGATTGACGATCAGCACCAGGATGGTGAACAGGATCACGACGTTCTTGATCACGATCAGGTCGCGGTTGTTGATCGAGTCGTAGACCAGCTGGCCGACGCCGGGCAGACGGAACACGCTTTCGATGATCACCGCGCCAGCCACGAGGAAACCCGCGATCAGGCCGGCCACCGTCGTCACCGGGATCAGGGCGTTGCGCAGGGCGTGACGGAACAGCACCGTGCGTTCGGGCGCCCCCTTTGCGCGCGCGGTCCGGACATAGTCTTCGCGCAACGTATCGAGCATGGCCGAGCGCGTGACGCGCGTGAGGATCGCGATCTCGCCCAACGACAACGATAGGGCCGGCAGGATCAGCGCATGGAGCGACCTCAACGCGTCCTGGCCCCAGCCGGGAAAGCCGCCCGCCGGAAAGACCTGCCAGGTCACGGCAAACAGCAGCACCAGCACGATGCCGAACCAGAAATTGGGGATCGAGATGCCGATCTGGGTGAAACCCATGACACCCCAGTCTCCCGGCGTGCGGTGCTTCCAGGCGGCGAACACGCCGAGCGGGATGGCGACCAGCAGTGCCCAGCACAGGGCGAGAGCGCCGAGCGGCAGGGTCACGGCGAGACGGTCGCCGATCAGCTTGGCGACCGATGTGCCATAGGCGTGGCTGGTGCCGAGATCGAAGCTCAGCAAACCGCCGATCCAGTGGAAGTAACGCACCAGCAGGGGCTGGTCGAAGCCGTACTGGGCACGCAACTCAGCCAGAGTATCCGGCCGCGCATCGGTGCCCAGCATGATCAGCGCCGGATCGCCGGGCAGCACCTCGACGACGGCGAATACGACGACCGTCGCTAGAGCCAGGGTAACGAGTGCGGCGGCGAGCCGGCGGGCCAGGAAGTCGATCATGTCTACGGGCCACCCTTCGAGACGGCGCTTCGCGCCTCCTCAGGGTAAGGTGCTTCTCGTCGATCGAGTCCTGCCTCACCCTGAGGAGCGGCCCGCAGGGCCGCGTCTCGAAGGGTGGGCAACGGCAAGACGTCTACTTCCAATGCACCGCCGCGTAGTCGCCTGCCGGAGTCGGCGCGTTCTCCCACATGCCGACAAGCTCCTTCTTCCATACGCCGATCTTGGCGAGTTGGTAGAGGTAGCCATTCACGGCATCGCGGGCGATGATGCGCTGGCAATCCTTGAGGAGCTCGTCGCGCTTGGCGAAGTCGGTGGTCGCCACGACCTCGCGCCACTTGGCCTTGAACTCGGGCGAATCGTAGTTCCAGTAGTAACCGTCGCGGGCATAGCGATCGAGGTCGTTGGCTTCGGTGTGAGCGACGATGGTGAGATCGTAGTTGCGCTCCTTGAACACCTCGGAGAGCCATTGCGGCCATTGCAGCTGGGTGATCGTGACCTTGATGCCGATCTTGCCGAGCTGGCTCGCCAGCACCTCGCCGGCGCGCTGCGCGTAGCCGACCGGTGGCAGCTTGAGGCTCGCCTCGAAGCCGTTGGGATAGCCTGCCTCGGCGAGCAACGCCTTGCCCTTGGCAATGTCGAACGGATAGGTCTTGGTCAGGTCGACATAGGCCTTGTTGTGCGGCGGGAAGAAACTTCCGATCGGCGTACCGAAACCCAATTCGGCCGCGATCAGCTCCTCGCGATTAATGGCATGAGCCATCGCCTGGCGCACCTTGAGGTCATTGAACGGCTTCTTGCCGTTGTTGGTCGCCAAGATGACTTCGCCTTCGGTGGTGCCGACGACCACGGCGAAGCGAGAATCCTTCTTGAGACGATCGACCAGCTCGGGCGCCTGGAAGCCCGGGAAGGCATCGACGTCGCCTGCCAGGAGCGCGCTCACCTGAGCCGACGGGTCCTTCACCACCTTGAAGATGATGGTGTTGAGCTTGACCGAGCCCGCGTCGCGCCAGCCGGGGAACTTCACCAGGGTGATCGAATCGCCCTCCTTGCGCTCCTTGAACATGAAGGGGCCGGTGCCGACCGGGTGCTTGTCGTTGGTCGCCGCCGACTTGGGGCTCATGATGCCAGCGTCGCCGAGCGACAGGTTGTAGAGCAGGTAGGAGTTGGGCGACTTCAGCGTGATCTTCACCGTCGCCGGGTCGACCGCCTCGACCTTGTCGATGTCGGTGTAGAGCGACTTGGCGGGCACCGTGGAGTCGGGAGCGAACAGCCGATCGATCGAGAATTTCACCACCGAGGCGTCGAGCGCCTCGCCGTCGTGGAACTTCACGCCCGAGCGCAGCTTGAAGACATATTCCTTGCCGTCCTCGGAAATCGACCAGCTCTGGGCCAGGCCCGGCGCGATGGCGCCGATGCGATCGATGCGACCCAGACTCTCGAAGATGCCGGGGCTGGTGACTTCGCGGATGGCGGCGGCGGCGTTCTTGGTCGGGTCGAGCACGGGCGGCTCGAGCGACATGCCGATCACCAGCTTGTCCTTGGCCTGCGCCCACACCTCGGGGCCGAAGGCCGTCGCCGTCGCAATGCCGCCGGCCGCACTCAGGAAATGGCGGCGAGAGAGAATGGTCACGTGAGAGCCCTCCGTTGTTGGCCGCACTCTATCAGCGGCCGAATACGTCCCGCCAGCCGCGCGCCAGCCCAAGGGTCGCGGCGCTGTAGACGCCGCGCGCGACAGCGCGCGCCAGGCAATCCGCAGCAAGCGTGCCGAGTTCGCCCAGAGCCAGCGGATCGATCCCGAGATCGTGCGTTCCGGTGGCGACGGCAAAGACCGTGTCGCCGTCCTGCGGCGTATGCACGGGGCGGAGCGACCGTGCCAAACCGTCCTGTGCCATCATCGCCATCCTCTGCGCCGACGCCTTGTCGAGCCGGGCGTTGGTCGCCACCACCGCGATGGTGGTGTTGGCGCGCGGGTCGCTGCGCGCAGCATCATCCGGATCGTGCGTGAGGTCCGCACGGTCGTGTGGCGCCGACATGGCAAGGCCGTGCTTGGGCGGCGGCAACTCGCCGAACTCGCCATTTTGCTCGACGGCCCACGCCCAGAATTGCGGCATGTCGCCCATGGTCGCGTAGCCACGCGCGTTCACTGCCACGAGGGCGCCGACCTGCAGGCCGCTCGCCGGATCGACGGCCGAGGCACTGCCCAGTCCGCCCTTCAGGTTGCCCGCCTTGGCGCCGAGGCCAGCGCCGGCATTGCCGAGCGCGAAGTCGCGCGCCGCGCGGCCGGTGGCCTGATAGGCGAGGTCGCGATAGGGCGGCCAGTCCCAGTCCTTGTCGCCGCCATTCAGCAAATCGAACAGGATCGCGGTCGGCACGATCGGCACGACGGCGCTGCCCACCGCCAGCCCGCGGCCGCGTTCGCGCATCCAGCGCATCACGCCGTCGGCGGCCGACAGGCCATAGGCCGAACCGCCCGACAGGCAGATTGCATCGATTTGGTCGACGCGGCAGGACGGGTGAAGGAGATCGGTGTCGCGCGTGCCCGGCCCGCCGCCGCGCACATCGACCGAGGCGACGAATGGCCGCTCGCCTAAAAGCACGCTGACGCCCGATCGCAGGCGCGTGTCCTCGGCATTGCCGACCAGCAGGCCGTCGACATCGGTGATCAGGTTGCGTGGGCCCGGTTTCAACATCTGTGCTTCAGCATGGATCAATCGAGCTGAAGGGTCAGCGCCTTGAGATAGGCCGTCTCCGGCAAGCCGGGATGCACCGGATGATCGAGCGCGGCGCCAGAGCTCAGCAGGATGCGGCCGTTGCGCTCGGCGTCACGCAAGCCGCGGCGCACCTGGTCGGCGAACATCGGCGGTTCGACCAGGTGCGAGCAGGAGGCAACGAACAAAAAGCCCCCGCGCGCCACCAGCGGCGCCGCGAGTCGCACCAGCTTGCGGTAGCCCTGCGCGCCGGTCTTGAGGTCCTTGCGGTTCTTCACGAATGCGGGCGGATCGCAGATCACAACGTAGAATTTCTTGGCCGAGGTTCCAGCAAGCTTCTCCAGCGCCTCGAAGGCCTCGCTCTTCTCGAACGACACGATTTTGTCGACGCCGTTCAGCTTGGCGGCTTGCCGCGCCGCATCGAGAGCCGTCGCCGAGCGGTCGAGGCAAATCACCGACTTGGCGCCTTGCTTGGCCGCCAGCACGCCGAAGCCGCCGCTGTAGCTGTAAACGTCGAGCACGCTGGCATCCTTGGCGAAACCCGCCATGAAGCGGCGATTGTCGCGCTGGTCGTAGAACCAGCCGGTCTTCTGGCCGCCCGAGAGGTCGGCGACGAATTTGGCGCCATTCTCGATCAGCTCGATGGCATCTTCCGCCTCGCCCTTGGCAACAACTACCTCACGCTTCAGCCCCTCGAGCTCGCGTACCGGCAAATCGTTCTTGAGCACGATGGTCTTGGGCGAAAGCTCCGCCTCAAGCGCTTCCAGGAGCACTGGCGTCAGGCGATCCATACCGGCGCTGTTCACCTGCACGACCAATGCATCGCCGAAGCGATCGACGATCACACCCGGCAGGCCGTCGGCCTCGGCATGGATCAACCGGTAATAAGGAACGCCGATCAGCCGGTCCCGCAGCGCGGCGGCTTGAGCGAGGCGCCGCCCAAGAAACAGCGCATCGACCGTCGCCTCCGGGTTGGACGTCAGCACCCGCGCCGCGATCAGCGAATGCGGATTGAAGGTCGCGAGCCCCAGCGCCTCGCCGCTCGGCGCGCGCAGGATGGCGAGCGAGCCGGCCGGCAGCGCCTTGGTCTCGGCATCCATCAGGATCTCGTTGGAGAAGGCCCAGGGATGGCCGGCGCGGACCCGGCGATCCTCGCCGGATCGCAGCAACACAGTGGGCAGTTTCCCGGCCAAGCTAGTCTCCTCTGGCGGCTCCATCGCGCCGTGGATCGGCGCCACCCTGCCAGCCATCGCCTTCCCGGCGGATGGCCGTCAGGCCGCTTTCATGCCGGCGGACTTGTACTTGATGGCCGAGCGCGCGCAAGGCGTCTGCCTGGGCAGGCAAATCCCCTTTGTCCTCGAGCTCGGTGGGGCCGTTCATATTGGCCACCCACGGCAGGTCGAGGGCGGCCTGGGCCGACAGGTTCCAGTCGAGCATGGCGATCAGCGCATGCAGGGTGTCGCCGATGATACGCTCGCCGCCCGCCGAGCCCACCGCCAGGACCAGCCGCCGGTCGCGATCCAGCACGAAGGTCGGCGACATCGACGAGCGCGGCCGCTTGCCGGGCTCGACCCGGTTGGCGACCGGCTGGCCGCCCCGTTCGGCCACCGCCGAGAAATCCGTCAGCTCGTTGTTCAGGATGAAGCCGCCCACCATCATCTGGGCGCCGAACGACAATTCGATCGTGGTGGTGAAGGCAACGGCATTGCCGTCGCGATCGACGATGGTCATGTGGCTGGTGCCGCGCTCGACATAGCCCGCCTCGGCCGGCCCCTGGCGGCCCATGCTGTGATCGAGCGAGATCAGCTTGCGGCGTTCGGCGATGTAATTGGGCGCCAGCAATCCGGCGACCGGCACCGGGACAAAGGCCGGGTCGGCGAGATAGCGCGCGCGATCGGCGAAGGCGAGCCGGCTCGCCTCGGCGATGAGATGCAGTGAGCGCAGGTCGTTGGGCTGGTCCCTGGAGAGCTCGAACGGCTCGAGCAACGCCAGGATCTGCAGGATGGCGACGCCTCCGGACGATGGCGGTGGCATGCCGCAGACCAGCCAAACGCGATACGGTCCGCACAGCGCCTCGCGCTTGATCGGCTTGTAGGCCGCGAGATCGGCCAGCGACAGCGTGCCCGGCCGCACATGGCCATGCACGCGCGCCACCATGTCCTGCGCCAGTGCGCCGTCATAGAAAGCCTTGGAACCGTTGTCGGCGAGCAGTCGCATTGTGCCGGCCAGCGCCGGATTGACCACGCGTTCGCCCTGCTTCTTGGGCGCGCCATCGGCATCGAAATAGACGGCCCGCGCCGCTGGGTCATTGGCGAACGACTTGATGATGCCGAGCCAGAAGGCGACGCGCGGGGACACGGCGAAGCCGTCGCGCGCCAAGGCGATGGCCGGCTCGAACAACTCGCGCCATGGCCGCTTGCCGTGTTCCTTGTGCGCCAGTTCGAGCAGCGCGACCGCGCCCGGAACGCCGACCGATATGCCCGAGGCGACGGCCTCGCGGAACGGCAGCGGCTTGCCTTCGGCACCGAGGAACATGGTGGGCGTCGCACCGGCCGGCGCGGTCTCGCGTCCGTCATAGGCGGTGATCGCCTGGCTCGCGGCGTCGTAATAGAGCAGGAACCCGCCACCACCCAAGCCCGAAGACTGTGGCTCGACCACGCCCAGCACCATCTGCACCGCCACGGCGGCATCAATCGCCGAGCCGCCATTACGCAGCACCGTCAGCCCTGCCTCGGTCGCGAGCGGATGGGCGGTCGCCACCATCTCGCGCGGTGCCGCCTGCGCCGTGCCGGCGCCGAACAGCGCGACAGCAAGGAACAGGACGAGCCGCTTCATGCGCGACGGGCGACGATGAACAGGCGGCGGAAGGGAAAGAGCGTGATGCCGTCGGCGCGCGTCGGATAGGCCTCGGCGAGCAGCTTGGCATAGGTGTCGTAGAAGGCTTGGCCCTCCGCCTTGTCGAGCAGCTGCATGTAGGGCCGTAGCCCCGTGCTTGCCGTGTATTGTGCCACCGGATCCTTGCCGGTCAGGACCTGCTGGTAAATCGTCTCCCAGACTTCGAGCTCGGAGGTGAGAGGCTTCAGCGTGTCGTAGTAGCGCGCCGGCTCATAGACTCGGCGGATCGTGCGCACCTGCTCGAGCTTGGCCGCCCACGGGCCCGCCTTCGCCGCCTGATGCATCAGCGCATGCGACGGCGCCTCATGATTGCGCGGCATCTGGATGGCGAGCTGCCCACCCGACGGCAGCAGCTTCAGCAGACCGGGGAAAAGATCGATGTGCCCCTCGACCCATTGGTAGGCGGCGTTGCTGTAGAGGATCGACGGCGGCGTGTCGGGCGTGAAGCGCGTGAGGTCGCCTTTGGCGAAGGTCACTCGTTTGTCGGCTGTCTGGCTGCGCGCCTTGGCCAGCATCTCTTCCGATGAATCGACGCCGATCACCCGGGCTTGCGGAAAGCGCTCGGCAAGAATGCGCGAGATGTTGCCGGCGCCGCAGCCGAGATCGTAGATCGCGTGGCCGGGCCGCGCGCCGCTGGCAGCATCAAGCCGACCCATCAAGTCGAGCGCCGGCCGCGTGCGCGCATCGGCGAATTTCAGGTAGAGATTGGCATCCCAGACGGTCGAACTCTCGGCATCCAAGTCACTTCTCCTCGAAGGCGGCGTCGACGGGCACGCGGTAGGCCGTGGTGATCTTGTTGCCCTTCTGCGCCGCCAGCACCACCGCCATGAACTCCTCGTGCATCTCCTCGGTCATGCCCTTGGCTCGCGCCATGGCACTGTGCGAGGCGATGCAATAGTCGCACTGATTGGTGATGCTGACCGCGAGATAAACTAATTCCTTGGTGAGCGGATCGAGCTTGCCGGGCGCAAACGCCACCTTCATCTCGGCGGCAAAGCGCTCCATCACCGCGGGATGCCGAGCCAGCGCCTTCCAGACATTGTTGATCGCCGCTGGGTCGATGCGGCGAGCCTCGGCGATGCCTTCGACGACGGCTTTGGCGCGCGGCGCCATGTCCTTGTACTCAGTCAAACGCGGCACGGAATGCTCCTACTCTATGACTTCGTTGGCCTGGGCGATCACTCCCGGCGGGATTTCCAGCTTGAAGCCGGCCGCGGCCCTGCGGTTGACGATCAGCGCAAACTCCGTCGGCAATTCGACAGGTAGGTCTGCAGGTTTGGTACCCTTGACGATGCGGTCGACAAAATACGCCGCGCGCTCGATGCGGGCGCGATCGTCCAGACCGTAGGAGAACAGCGCGCCGGCTTCGGCAAAGGCTGGAAAGTCACTGGTCGAGGGCAGGCCGGCCCGGGTCGCCATCTCGATGATCTTGACATGCTGGCCGATGAAGATTGGCTGAATGTTGAGCGCCTGGGCGCCGGCCCGCTTGAAGTCGGCCATCAGCGCGTCGTCAATCTGCATCGGCGAATCGACCATGTGGACGACGAGCCTGAGGCCAGCCTGGGTGGCGACCCGTTCGAGGCTCGCGGCGAAGGTCTTGGTGTTGGGATCGCGGTTGGAGCCGACGAAAGCGAGGACCTCGAGGTTCGGCATGATGTCGCGCAGCAGCTGCAGGCGCTTGCCGGAGAGGTCGGGGCCGGCCATCGACATGCCAGTGAGGTTGCCGCCGGGCCGTGCGATGCTCTGCACCAGGCCGGTCGCCAGCGGATCGGCCACCGGGGCCATGACCACCGGGATCTGGCTGGCCTGGGTCTCCTCCTTGAGAATGGTGGCGACGGGCGTAGCGGTGACCACGATCACGTCGGCGGCTCGCGCGACCAGCCGCTTGGCCGTCTCACGTGTCAGCGCCGGGTCGCCGCCGGTGAAGGTGACCAGCAGTTCCAAGCTCTGCGGCTCGACGTACCCCAGCACCGAGAGGCCTTTGCGCAGGCGCGGGACGTAGTCGCCCTCCATGAAGGCCGGCCACCAGCTGACGAAGCCGATGACGATCTTCTTGCGCGGCTGCGCGCCGGCGATGGCCGGCAGCGCAACACCTAATCCGGCAACAAGTACGCGACGCGAAAGCATCGTCAGTACATGTGCTGGCCGCCATTGATCGACAAGGTCGAGCCGGTAATGAAGCCGGCATCGTCGGCGATCAGGAACAGCACGCCCCGCGCGATCTCGTCGGCCTTGCCAAGCCGCCCCACCGGGATCTTGGCGACGATCTTCTCCAGGACGTTGGCCGGCACGGCCGAGACCATGTCGGTGTCGGTGTAGCCGGGTGCGATGGCGTTCACGGTAATGCCCTTGGAGGCACCTTCCTGCGCCAGCGCCTTGGTGAAGCCGTGGATGCCCGACTTGGCGGCGGCGTAGTTCACCTGCCCGTACTGCCCGCCCTGGCCGTTGATCGAGCCGATATTAACGATGCGGCCGAAGCCGCGCGTATTCATGCCGTCCCACACTGCCTTGCTCACGTTGAAGCAGGAGCCGAGGTTGGTATCGATCACAGCCTGCCACATGGTGCGGTCGAGACGGCGCATGGTGGAATCGCGGGTGATGCCGGCGTTGTTGACGACGATCTCGATCGGGCCGAGCTCTTTTTCGATCTGGGTCACCGCCGCCTTCACGGCATCGAACTCGCTGACGTCGAATTTGTAGACCGGGATGCCGGTGTCTTCCTTGAAGGCCTTGGCCGCCACGTCATTGCCGGCGTAGTTGGCGGCGACGTTGTAGCCCCGGAGCTTCAGCATCCGAGAGATGGCCGCGCCAATGCCGCGCGTTCCACCAGTCACCAATGCGACACGTCCAGCCATTTCGTTCCTCCCTTGCCTTGGGAACCCACTGTAGCCGGATTCCCAAGGCCGGAGGAATGCTTGCTTAGTCGCAAGCCATCTCGGGTTGACGCGCCAGGCTGACCGCCTGTGACATGAGGATGACCAGCATCTGCGCGGCAAATCCCGCGACCGCCAGATAGAGGCAGGCCTCCGCCCCGAACAAGCCGCCAACCAGCGCACCGACGCCCGCGCCGAGCGGCCGTGCGCCGTACGACATGATGTTGATCGCCGAGACCCGCCCCAGAAGGCGCGGTGGTGTGACCGACTGGCGCAGCGTCGTCGTGCTGATCACCCAGAGGATCGGGCCGGCGCCCAGCAGGAAGAAGCCGAGGCCCGCCAGGATCGGCGTCGGGAACATCGTGGTCAGCGTGATGATCGCTGATGCAACAAACCCCGTCACCGGCCCCAGGCCAATCACGCTGCCGAACGGCAGCCAGCGCATGACGCGGGTGGCGGACAACGCGCCCACCACCATGCCAACGCCGTACATCGCCAGCGTCGTGCCGACGCCGGCAGCCGACAGACCGAGATGACGGACTGCATAAGGCACGAAGACCGCCAGAATGACGAACCACGCCGTATTGAAAATGAATTGCGTGACGAACACCGGCCGCAGCAGAGCGTGGCGGAATACGAATGCCGCACCCTCCTTGATCTCCTGCACCGGATGGCGACGCGCGATCGCCTGCCGTGCCGGCTCGAAGATGCCGGCCAGCAGCACGACAGCGACGATCGACAGTCCGGCCGCAAAACCGAAGGCCGGGCCAGCGCCGATCCAGCCGACCAACACGCCCCCCAACGCCGGGCCGCTGGCGAAAGCCACGGTACGGGCAAGCTCGATCCGAGCGTTGGCAGCCGGCAGCGCCTGTGGCGACACCAGCGACGGCACCAGTGACGGCGTGGCAACGCTATAGACGACGGTGCCGCAGACGGCGACGAAACCCAGCAAGGCCAGCAGTGGCAGGTTGAGAACGCCGAGCCAGAGTGCGATCAGAATCGCGAGCAGGGCGCCAGCGCGCAACGCCTCGGCGCCCGCCATCAGTCGGCGACGTGACAGGCGGTCGGCCAACAGGCCAGCAGGAATGGCGAACAGCACGAACGGCAGGGTGAGCGCGGTTTGCAGCAAGCCGGTCTGGCCTTCGCCGGCGCCCAGCAGCAGCACGGCCACGATCGGCGCGGCGGCCAATGCCACCTGCTCGGCCGATTGCGCGGCAAGGTTTGACCAAGCCAGGCGGTTGAAGGTCGGCGGCAACAAATCGTGTTTGGTCGACATGAGGGGACTCCTGGTTCGCTTCGTCCGAACCTAGGAAGCCGGCCACTGCCGCTCTATCCGCAGCCAGCTTGGTATTGCTACAACGGCGCATGACCGATGCGCCGCGACCGCCCTTGCCGCCTTTCACGATCGAGACCGCCGCCATCAAGGCGCGATCTGCTGAGGATGCCTGGAACAGCCGCGATCCGGCGCGTGTCTCGCTCGCCTACACGGCCGACAGCGTATGGCGCAATCGTGCCGAATTCTTCCAGGGCCGCGATGCGATCAAGGCCTTTCTGACGCGCAAATGGGCGCGCGAACTCGACTATCGCCTGATCAAGGAACTATGGACCTGCGGCGGCAATCGCATTGCCGTGCGCTTCGCCTACGAATGGCATGATGATTCGAACAACTGGTTCCGGTCCTACGGTAACGAGAACTGGGAGTTCGACGACAACGGCCTGATGCGCCGGCGCATCGCCTCGATCAACGACCTGCTGATCGCGGCCGCCGATCGCAAGTTTCATTGGCCGGCGCCTGGTCCGAGGCCGGCCGATCATCCGGGTCTCGGCGATCTCGGTCTCTAGTCGCAGCGCCTAGTCGCGCTGCCCTAGTCTCTTTGGACGCACATCGCGATGCCCATGCCGCCACCGATACAGAGCGTGGCGAGGCCCTTCTTGGCATCGCGCTTCTGCATCTCATAGAGCAGCGTGGTGAGCACCCGCGCACCCGACGCGCCGATCGGATGGCCGAGCGCGATCGCGCCGCCATTGACGTTGAGCTTCTCCGGATCGAGGCCGAGCTGCTTGCCGACCGCGACGGCCTGAGCGGCGAACGCTTCGTTGGCCTCGACGAGGTCGAGGTCCTTGACCGTCCAACCGGCTTTCTTCAGCGCCGCCTGAGACGCCGTCACCGGACCGATGCCCATGATCGACGGATCGACGCCCGTGGTCGCCCAGGACACGATCTTGGCCAAAGGCTTCACGCCCCGCTTCTTGGCCTCATCGGCGCTCATCAGCACCAGCGCCGCGGCGCCGTCATTGATGCCCGACGCATTGCCGGCCGTCACCGAGCCATCCTTGCTAAAGGCCGGCCGAAGCTTGGCGAGCGTTTCGACCGTGGTGCCGTGGCGCGGGAACTCGTCTGTGTCGACGACGACGTCGCCTTTGCGCGTCTTCACGGTCACGGGAATGATCTCGTCCTTGAAGCGGCCGCTCTTCTGCGCCGCCTCGGCCTTGTTCTGCGAGGAAGCGGCGAAGGCGTCCTGTTCGGCGCGGGTGATCTGGTACTTGGTCGCCACGTTCTCGGCGGTGTTGCCCATGTGATAGCCGTGGAAGGCGTCCCACAGGCCGTCCTTCAGCATGGTGTCGACCATCTTGAGCTCGCCCATCTTGGTGCCGTCGCGCAGATGCGCGGCGTGTGGCGCCTGGCTCATGCTCTCCTGGCCGCCCACCACCATGATCGAGGCGTCGCCGTTGCGGATCGCCTGCCAGCCGAAGGCGACGGCGCGCAGGCCGGAGCCGCAGAGCTGGTTGATGCCGAGCGCGGTCTTCTCGACCGGAATGCCCGAATTGACCGCGGCCTGACGGGCCGGGTTCTGGCCCTGCCCGGCACTCAGGATCTGACCCATGATGACTTCGTCGACTTCCTCGGGCTTGACCTTGGCGCGCTCGAGCGCGCCCTTGATGGCGACCTTGCCAAGGTCGTGCGCCGGGACAGCGCTGAACGCGCCGTTGAACGAGCCTACGGGCGTGCGCGCTGCGCTCGCGATGACGATATCGGTTGGCATAGTGTCCTCCTTGCAGGCCGCCCTAGGCGCTCAATATAGGCCCGATGCCAAGGCCCGCAAGGCAGACACCGTCTCGCTAGGTGAGGCGCGTAAAGCCGTCGGCGCTCCAGTCTTCGCTCCCCACGCCGTGGTGCACGAAAAACAGGCCGTCCGGGTCGTACTTGGTCTTCGCCACGCGTAGCCGCGCATAGTTGGATCCCCAAAAGGCCTGCTGCCAATCTTTCTGGAAGAAGTTGGACTCCGAGAGATAGGCACCTCCATTGGGAACGAGCTTGCGCAACTCGGCCATCGCTGCCTCGACCTGGGCAGCGTTGCGGCGCGCAAGCGAGAGATCAGGCTCGTGACCAGCGATGCCTGGAAACGCAGGCGGTCCTTCGGCCGCGCAGATCGCCAGAGCGAAAGCTTCGACCGCCGCCGGATTGGTCGCCGCATCGCGCGCTGCAGCGATTTCCGCCGCCGGCGCGCCCGCCAGCCCCTTGTTGAAGTGCAGTGACTGAGTGCGATGGCGCGAACTCGCGAACAGCGCACCGACAAGCGCGTCGATGCGCTCGGGCGCCAGCAGTGACGCCGGCATCCAGGTCGATTGATAGGCATATAGGAACCAGCCCGCCTCGTTGAGATTGCCGGCCCAGAACACGTTGCCCTTGGGCGCGTTCGGACGATCGTCATGCAGGATCACTTGCGGCGCGTACTGGGTGAGGAAATCGGCATCCCAGAAATTGCGCGCCGGCAGAGCGACCACCTGGGGCGGGGCGACGAAGGTGTAATCCTTGCGCGATGCTGCGATGGCATCGAAGAACGGCTTCCACACCGCGGCAGCGGCATTCTGGTCGAGCCCCTGAAACACCATCGCGATCTCGAGGATATTGTCGGGACGGAATTTCACCTGCTCGCCCCAGTTGGGATTGAACAGGCTCGAGCGATAGAAGGCCATGAAGCGGCCGATGAGCTGGCGAAACGCCTCGTCGGAACTCGCCTTCACCGCGGCGAAGGCGCCACCAAACCATTGCGGCAGCTCGTGCGTCTTGAGCGTGAGACGCGTCACGATGCCGAGACTGCTGCCGCCACCGCCCTTCAGGCCCCAGAACAGCTCGGGATTGGTGCAGGCATTGGCGATCAGCACCTTGCCGTCCGCCGTCACGACTTCCGCCTCGAGCAAGCCCGCGGCCGCCAGGCCAAAGCGTTTGGAGAAGCTGCCGAAGCCGCCGCTCTGCACGAGGCCCGCCACGCCCACCGTCATGCAACCTCCGCCTTGCACATAGCGGCCAGCCTTGGCCACTGTCGAATAGGCGTGCAGCCAGATGCAGCCCGAGCCGAGCGAGACGGCAGGTTGCGGTGCGGTCGTGCAGCCTTGGCCGACGAAGCCATCGTGCAGGACGATGTTGTCCATGCCGCGCGTCGAGACGAGCAGCGAGTTGGCGGAGTTCGACGTTCCCTGGTAGCTGTGGCCGCCGCCCTTCACGACCAGGCGCAGCTTGTTCTGGCGCGCGAAGTCGACCGCAGCCACGACGTCGACCGTGCTCTTGGCCGCCACCGCCCAAAGGCTGGGCTTGGAGGTCCAGGCATCGGCCCAGCCGCTGGTCTGGGTGAGTGCCACGGCGTCGCGGATGTAGTGCGGGTTCTTCAGGCCCTTGAAGACGGCGTTACACGCCTCGCTGCCAGGCGCCGCGGCGCACGCTTCGAGGGGCGACTGCACCCGAAACAGGCGATCGCCGAGCTGCGCCTTGAGGGATTGCCATTGCGCGTCGGATGGCCAGTTGGGATCGCCCGGACGGACGCGGGCGAATGCGGGTTTTGCGGTCTGGGCATGGGCGGTCGACATCAGCGGCAGTCCTCCGATCAGCTTCATGAGCTTGCGCCTGTTCACGGACACCTCCTCGGGTTCAGCGCTGCCGACCTACCGTCTAAAACTTTGAAATAGCATCGAATTGTGACGAGCGGCGTGATCGGTGGGACGACCGGCCGGTCGCGTGGGACGAGCGGTCAGCTGCGGCCCTAGCTGCGGACCGGCGCCAGCGCCTCGAAACGCTGGCGATAACGGCGGCTCAAGTTGATCTCGGCGCCATCCTGCAGGCGGATGCGCCAATCGCCACTCACCCAAGGTGTCACTTCCGTGACGCGGGCGATATTCACCACGTGCGACTTGTGCACCCTGACAAAGCGCTTGGGGTCGAGTTCGCCTTCCAGCCTGGTGAGCGAGGAGCGGATTTCGAACGTCTCGCCGCCGACATGCAGAACGGCGTAGTTGCCGGAAGCCTCGATCCAATCGATGTCGGCCACCTCGACCATGACCTCGCTGCCGCCGCGCTTGCGCACGGCGAAGCGCTCGGGCTGGGGCGCATGCGGCGTCGGCCGAGGCGCCGCCGACGAAGCCGGCATTCGCGCCAACAGATAGACAAGCGCCAGGATGCCGGCGTTGACCATGATGTAGGAGACGATGTCCTTGGCGAACTCATAGACGAGCCGATCGGCAGTCACGGGAAAGCTGTAACGCTCGCCCAGGATCGCGGCGAACCACAACAGGCGCAGCGCCGCCATGCCGAGCGTATGGGCGATGCTGAACGGCACGACACCGGCGGCGTGAAGAGCGAGGTTGCGCAGCGATCCCGAGATCGGCCAGCGACGATGCAGCCAATAGAGCGCCGGCAGCAGCGCCGCGACAACGAGATGGCTGGTGATTTCCACGCCGAGTGCGCGGCCCCATCCGACCGCTTGCCCGCGCTTGGCTTCATCGGCGACATCGATATAGGAGCGCGCGATGACCGACAGAGTGAGAAGGATCGCCCAGATCGCGACCAGGCGCCGATCGACCGACGCACGCTCCTTCGTCATCAGAGCGCCTTCAGCCAGTCGATCAGCGGCGTCCAGCAGAGCTCGCGGGCGCGGCCGCTCACCACCATGCCGATATGGCCGAGCGGCAGGTCGAGCCGTGTGACGTTCTTCAGGCCGCGCCTGGGATCAGCCAGCGCCGCAGCGGAGGGCGGCGGCACGATGCGGTCGCCCGACGGGATCATGACCAGCGACGGGCGCTTGATCTTGCTGGGCACGATGCGCTTGCTGCCGACCACCCATTTGCCGTTGCCCGGCAGGTTCTCGCCGTACCAGCCGACCAGGCACTCGCGCGCGACGGGCCCTGCGAGCGGTGCGCCGTCATTCAGCCAATCCTCGAGGAGAACGAAATCGCGCGCATGTTCGCCCTGCTGATCCATGCCGAGGAAACGCGGGAACTTCTTCACGGAGAGCCAGGGATCGACCGACCAGAACAGCGTCTGCAGAACATCGACCGGCAGCTCGCCCAGCTTGTCTGCCATCTCGGCCAGCAACGGCCCGGTCGAGAGCAGGAAGGCGTGGCCGGTTTTGTCGGCATGGAAATCCCAGGGAGCAGCGAGCAATGCCAGCCCCGCCACCCGGCGCGGCTGGCGCTGGGTGAGTGCCACGCCGAGCGTGCCGCCCATGCAGTAGCCCATCACGGTCGGCGCCCGGCGCGCTCGCTTAGCGACGAAGGCCAGCGCGCGCTCGAGGCGGGCAACGTAGGCGGTGAGGTCGAAACGCCGCTCCTCGGCATCGGGCGTGCCCCAATCGACCAGATAAGGCCGCAGGCCCTCGACCGCCATGGCGCGCAGCAGGCTCTTCTCGGCGGTGAGGTCGAGCACTTCCCAGCGGTTGATCAGCGACGGCACCACCAGCACCGCCCGCGCCCCACGCTTGCGCGCCGATCGATGCGTGGCGCCATAATCGAGCAGGCGCGTATTGCCTTCGCTCCATGCCGCGGGCGGCGTGTCGAGCGTGCGATGGACGGCACTGCGGCGATAGGCCAGCACACCTTCGGCCAGCCGATCCAGGCGGCGGCCGATCTCGCGATGCAGGGCGGCTGCGAAGCGGTTGGGGTCGAGGGCCGCGATCTCCTTCAGGACCTCGGCCAGCCCCTCAGTCGCTGCGGAGCTTGGACTCGAGCTCGGCGATCCGCGCTTCCAGAGCTGCCACGCGCTTTCGGAGCTCGCCCACGTCATCAGGGCCGTGCCCAAATGCAGCGGCAGCGGACGCGGTCCCATCCGGACCAAGGGGCGCGGCGGCGGTGGCATGCGAGGTAGCTTGGGCGGCCTGTATTGCGGACGCAACCTGCGCGTTCGCGGCCGCGAAGAGACGGGCGATCTGTTCGGTAAGCGCCTGATCGGCCGCCAGTCCTGACAACTGGCTCTGCCAAAGATCGAGGTAGCGCCGCGCCAGCCGATCGAAATCGGTGGAGGCGTCGTCGTTTTCAGGGGCCATGGGCGCACTATAGCCGATCGCGTTACAGGTGCTCCTTTCGCAGGCGCAAAGCCTGTCTTGTCGCACTGCGGTATCGGCGCTAAGGTTGCGTTCCATCTGTGAACGGGCGTTCAGCGACGGGTGGGCGTGGCTATCAGCGTATCTGGGGGCTAGAGGAGCGCAGCGTAATGGCCGAGCAGGCAGCACCAGAAGGCGGCCCCAAACCCGCGCCGGTCGTCATCAAGAAGTATGCGAACCGGCGGCTCTACAACACCGCGACATCCGCTTATGTGACCCTCGACCATCTCTCCCAGATGGTGAAAGACAAGACCGACTTCGTGGTCTACGACGCCAAGACCGGCGATGAGATCACCCGGTCGGTGCTGACACAGATCATCGTCGAGGAAGAGAACAAGGGTGGCCAGACGCTGTTGCCGATCCCCTTCCTGCGCCAGCTCATCTCGTTCTACGGCGACAGCCTGCAGGGTGTGGTGCCGCAATATCTCGAAATGTCGATGACCCAGTTCGCGCGCAACCAGGAGCAGATGCGCAGTTACCTGCAGAACGCCTTCGGCTTCAACCCGTTCCAACAGTTCGAATCAATGGGCAAGCAGAACATGGCGATGTTCGAGCAGGCCATGCGCTTGTTCAATCCCTTCGGCAAGGGCGGCCCAGGAAACCCAGGTGGCACGCCGCCGGCGCAGGCCAACGGCCAGGAGCGACCGAAGCCCGAGGCGCAGGCTGCGGCGGGCAACGACACGGCGATCGACGACCTGAAGCGCAAGCTCGATGAGCTGCAGGGCCAGCTCGCAGAACTCAGCAAGAAATCCTGACCAACATGGCCGCGCCGCCGCAAACGCGACGCGTGATGTCGCCCTGCATCGGGATCTGCATGATCGATCCCCAGGGCAGCGGCCTTTGTCTGGGCTGCAAGCGCACCATAGAGGAGATCGGCCGCTGGATGATGCTCGACGACACCGAGCGCCAGCGCATCCTCAACGAGCTTCCGACGCGCAAATACTAGCGCGACGTAAAGTTACGGGCGCTTACCGCAAATTTACCGGCGGGTGGTAATCGTCCGATGCCGATGGCACAAAGGTTTTGGGCCATTTTTACCATTTACCGCCCACCCCCTCGATATTCTTCTTGACGCGTTTTCGTCGAATCACCGCCCCTTGAAGCTCGGCTTGCGCTTCTCGCGGAAGGCCGAAGTGCCCTCCTTGAAGTCTTCGGTGAGGCTGCTGAGCACGTTCTGATCGACGTCCATATGGGCGGCGACATCGGCCAGCGCATGGGTGACGCGGTTCACCGACGTCTTGACCATGCGCACCGGCAGCGGCGGCTGCAGCGCAATACGTTCGGCGAACTGCATCGCCGCGGCGAACGCCTGCCCGTTCTCAACGACCTTCTCGACCAGGCCCCACTCCAGCGCTTCCGCGGCGCCGATGCGATCCGACGCCAGGATCACCGCCTGCTTGGTGCGCGCCGGGCCCATCAGGGCGACCAGTCGCGGGATCGAACCCCAGCTCATGTTCATGCCGAGCTCAACCTCGGGGACGCGGAAATGCGCACCCTTGCCGCAGAAGCGGAAGTCGAGCGAGACGGCGAGCGCCACGCCGCCGCCGACGCAGTGGCCTTCGACCGCGGCGATGGTGACCTGCTCGAGCTGCTCCCACGCCCTGCACAGGCGCGGGCCGAGCCGCTGATTGAGCAGCGCCTCGCCCAACGGCAGCTTGCCGCGATTGCCACCTTCGGGATCTTTCAGGTCGAAGCCGGCCGAGAAGGCCTTGGCCGAGCCAGTGAGAATCACCACCGAGGTCGCCAGGTCGTCCTCGAAGTCGCGCGGGACATCTCGCAGCTCGCGCATCGCCTGGCGGCTGAGCGCGTTGATATTGTCGCCGCGATCGAAGCGCACGACGGCGATACGGCCATGGGGTCCGAGCCCCTTCTCGACTTTGACGAATTGCCGCTCCATGCGCCGTTCCTTCCCCGTTCGCCGCAAGCTAGCGCCTCGGCTTTACAAGCGCGAGCCGCTTGGCTTGACTGCGTCTCATGTCGAAATCGATCCAATCCATTGCCCTCGAGCACCGCATCGATGCGCTGTTCGCCCGCTACACCAAGCCCGGCTCGCCGGGCGCCGTCGTCGCCGTAATGCGCGGCGGAAACATCGAGGTATGCAAGGGCTATGGCCTGGCGAGCATCGAGCTCGGCGTGCCGATCACGCCCAAGACGCGTTTCCGCATCGCCTCGGTCAGCAAGCAGTTCACGGTGACGGCGGCGCTGATGCTGGCGGCCGAGGGCAAGCTCAAGCTCTCCGATCCGCCGCACAAATACCTGCGTGAGCTGAGATCTCTACCCATCACCATCGACCAGATGATGCGCAATTCGAGCGGGCTTCCGGATTTCCTCGAATTGCTGCGGCTGGGCGGCCACGGCCTCGACAAGCCGGCGCACGCCGCCGATTTCCTGGCCGCCGCGGCCCGCAACACGCACCTCAACTTCGCGCCGGGCAGCCGCTTCCTCTACAGCAACACCAACTTCCTGCTGCTCGGCCTCATCATCGAGCGGCTCGCCCGGAAGAAGCTCGGCGATTTCATGGCCGAACGTATCTTCAAGCCGCTCGGCATGGCCAACACCATGTTGGCGGCCGAGATCGACACCGTGATCCCCAATCTCGCCACGGGCTATCTCGGCGACGATGCGTCGGGATTCCGCCGCGCCGCGCACGCCTATCCGCAGGGCGGTGAAGGCGGCCTCACCTCGACCGTCGAGGACCTCTTGATCTGGAGTTGCCATTTCGACGATCCAACGCTCGGCAAGTCCATCCCCTCGCAGCTCGTGGCCGTGGCACCGCTGACCGGCGGTCATGCCAATGGCTATCGCCGCGGCGTCGGCGTCGGCGAGTTGCATGGCCTGCAGACCGCGGGCCATGGCGGATTGTGGCCGGGCTTTCGCACGGAGTTCCTGCGCGTTCCCGCCGCCGGGCTGACTGTGGTGGTGATCGCCAATCTCGGCAGCATCGATCCCTGGCAACTCGGCCACGCCATCGCCCAGCGGGCGCTCGACGGCGACAAGCGGTTGAAGTCTGCACTTCCTGCTGTCACCGAAGCGGAAATCAAGCCGATCGCCGGCACATGGTTCAACGCCGAGGAGCCGTCGCTGTTCGACCTCGCCTGGAAGGGAGGCGAGGCAGTAGTGACGCAGAACGGCCTGCCCTTCCTGCTCGGCCGGCGAGCCGGTGGCTGGTTCGGCGCGGAGCGTGGATCGTTCGAGTTCATGCTGAAGCCCGGCAACAAGGGCACGCTCCGGGTCGATCTCGGCGCCGGTCGCGTGCTCACCTTCAAGAAGGTCGGCAAGCGCAAAGCGGCACCGGCAGCAATCGCCGGTACCTACGTCTCGGCCAACTCGGGCGCAGTCTGGAAGATCAAAGGCGGCAAGGTCGATGTGAGCGGGCCACTGATCAGCGGCGGCGAGCCGTGGACCGTCAACGGTCTCGATGCCGACACGGTCGAGCTCGTCTCTCCGGGAAGCTGGATCAAGCCAACCCAGCTCGCCCATCTCGAACGCGACAGGGGTGGCAAGATCGCCGCACTCGGAGTCTCGACCGGCCGCATCAAGAAAATGCGCTTCGCGCGAATAGCCTAGCGGAACGGGATCGCGTACATCAGCCCGCCGTTAGTCCACAGCGCGTTCTGGCCACGCTCGAGCTTGAGCGGCGTGTCCTTGCCGACGTTGCGGTCGAAGCTGTCGCCGTAGTTCCCGATCTGCTTGATGACGTTGTACATCCACTTCTCGTCGACGCCGACCGCCTTGCCGTAGCCCGGCGTGACGCCAAGGAAGCGCTTGATGACCGGATCGTCGCTCTTCAGCATCTCGTCGACGTTCTTCTGGCTGATGCCGAGCTCCTCGGGCCTCGATCATGCCCATCAGCACCCACTTCACCAGGTCGAACCACTGATCGTCGCCGTGGCGCACGATCGGCCCTAGCGGTTCCTTGGAGATACGCTCGGGAAGAATGACGTGCTCGCCCTTGCCCGAAAGCTGGCCTGCGCGCACCGCGGCGAGGCCCGAGGCGTCGGTGGTATAGGAGTTGCAGCGGCCGGAAGCATAGGCCTGCAGCAACTCGTCGAGTTTCTCGATCAGCACCGGCTTGAAGGTCATCTTGTTCTTGCGGAAATAGTCCGCAAGGTTGAGCTCGGTCGTGGTGCCTGGTTGCACGCAGATGGTGGCGCCGTTCAGCTCCTTGGCGCTCTTGAGGCCGCTCTTGGCCGTCACCATGAAGCCCTGGCCGTCGTAGAAATTGACACCGGCGATGTTGAAGCCGAGCGAGGTGTCGCGCAGCAGGGTCTGCGTGGCGTTGCGGGTGATCACGTCGACCTCGCCCGACTGCAGCGCCACGAAGCGTTGCTGCGCCGTGGTCGGCGTGAACTTGACCTTCTCGGCATCGCCGAACATCGCGACCGCGATCGCCCTGCAGAGGTCGACGTCGAGGCCGGTCCATTTGCCCTGGCTGTCGGCGAAAGAGAAGCCGGCGAGGCCAGTGTTGACCGCGCACTGCACGAAGCCCTTGGCCTTCACGGCGTCGAAGGTTTGGCCGGCCGACGCCGGCAGCGTGACCACACACGCGAGCGCCGCCGCGGCGAGAGGTTTGATAAACATTGGAAGCCCCCAGTTTTTTGCTGGAAGCAGCATAGCAAAAGACAGACCCGTGTCGCCCGCTCCGCCTCCTTTGTCATCCTGAGCGCAGCGAAGGATCTAGCTGTTCAACATCGTGCTGTAGATCGGGCGTGAGGTCCTTCGCTGCGCTCAGGACGACAAGAACGCGCTAGATCGTGCGTTCGACCAGCAGCTTCTTGATCTCGGCGATCGCCTTGGCCGGATTCAGGCTCTTGGGGCAGGTCTTGGTGCAATTCATGATCGTGTGGCAGCGATAGAGCCGGAACGGATCCTGCAGGTTGTCGAGCCGCTCGCCCTTGGCCTCGTCGCGGCTGTCGCTGAGCCACCGGTAGGCCTGCAGCAGGATGGCGGGGCCGAGGTAGCGCTCGCCGCTCCACCAGTAGCTCGGGCACGCGGTCGTGCAGCAGAAGCAGAGGATGCATTCCCACAGGCCGTCGAGCTTGGCGCGCTCCTCGGGCGACTGCAGACGCTCGCGGGTCGGCGGCTGAGTTGCCGACTTCAGCCACGGCTCGATCGAGGCGAGTTGCGCATAGGGCACGTTGAGGTCGGGCACCAGGTCCTTGACCACCGGCATGTGCGGCAGCGGGTAGATCTTGATGTCGCCTTTGACGTCGGCGATGAAATGCGTGCAGGCGAGCGTGTTGGTGCCGTCGATGTTCATCGCGCACGAGCCACACACGCCCTCGCGGCAGGAGCGGCGGAAGGTGAGCGAGCTGTCGATCTCGTTCTTGATCTTGATCAGCGCGTCCAGGATCATCGGCCCGCAGGTGTCGAGGTCGACCTCGTAAGTGTCGATGCGAGGCTTCTGTCCGTCGTCGGCCGTCCAGCGATAGACCTTGAACGTCTTGATGTTCTTGGTCCCCGCCGCCGCCTTGTAGGTCTCGCCGACTCCGATCTTGGAATTGGCGGGCAGTGCAAACTCAGCCATCGCTTCCTCTCGAACTCAGTAGACTCGTGTCTTTGGCGGAAACGACTGCACGTCGTTGCTCATCGGCTGCAGGTGGACCGGGCGATAGTCGATGCGGGTCTTGCCGCTGTCGTCGACCCAGATGACCGTGTGCTTCATCCAGTTCTTGTCGTCGCGCTCGGGAAAGTCCTCGTGCGCGTGCGCGCCACGGCTTTCCTTGCGATTGGCCGCCGAACGGATCGTCGCCTGCGCCTGCAGGATCAGGTTCTCGAACTCCAATGTCTCCATGAGATCGGAGTTCCAGATCATCGAGCGATCCTTGACCCGGATATCCGGACGGCCGGAGATCACCTTGTCGAGATTCTGGCAGCCCTCGTCGAGGGTCTTGGTGGTGCGGAACACCGCACAGTCGTTCTGCATGGTGCGCTGCATACCGAGGCGCAGCTGCGCGGTGCCGGTGCCACCTGACGACTGACGCAAGCGGTCGAGACGGGCGATCGCCTCCTCGCCGGCATGCGCCATCTGCTTGTGCGATTGGCCGGGCGTCAACATCTTGGCCGCGCGGTTGGCGGCGGCGCGGCCGAACACCACGAGCTCGAGCAACGAGTTGGAGCCGAGACGATTGGCGCCGTGCACGCCGACGGACGCCGCCTCGCCGATCGCCATCAGGCCCGGTACCACAGTGTCGGGATTGCCGTCCCTCACCGTCAGCACTTCGGAGTGATAGTTCGTCGGGATGCCGCCCATGTTGTAGTGGCAGGTCGGCAAGATGGGGATCGGCTGACGCGTGACATCGACGCCGGCAAAGATGCGCGCCGTCTCGGCGATGCCGGGCAGGCGCTCGTGGATCACCTTGGGGTCGAGATGCTCGACATGCAGCTCGATGTAATCCTTGTTGGGACCGCAGCCGCGGCCTTCGCGGATCTCGATGGTCATCGAGCGGCTGACGACGTCGCGCGAGGCGAGATCCTTGGCCGACGGCGCGTAGCGCTCCATGAAGCGCTCCCCGCTTGCGTTGGTGACGTAGCCGCCCTCGCCGCGCACGCCCTCGGTGATCAGGCAGCCCGCGCCGTAGACGCCGGTCGGGTGGAACTGGATGAACTCCATGTCCTGCAGCGGCAGGCCGGCGCGCAACGCCATGGCGCCGCCGTCACCGGTGCAGGTGTGCGCCGAGGTGGCGGTGAAATAGACACGGCCGTAGCCACCGGTCGCCAGCACCGTCTTGTGGGCGCGGAAGCGATGGATGGTGCCGTCGTCGAGGTTCCAGGCCATGACGCCACGGCACTCGCCCTCGTCCATGATCAGGTCGAGCGCGAAATACTCGATGAAGAACTCGGCGTGGTTCTTGAGCGACTGCTGGTAGAGCGTGTGCAGGATGGCATGGCCGGTGCGGTCGGCGGCGGCGCAGGTGCGCTGCGCGATGCCCTTGCCGTATTCCGTCGTCATGCCGCCAAACGGGCGCTGGTAGATCTTGCCTTCGGGCGTGCGGCTGAACGGTACGCCGTAATGCTCGAGCTCGATGATCGCCGAGATGCCCTCGCGGCACATGTATTCGATGGCGTCCTGGTCGCCCAGCCAGTCGGAGCCCTTGACGGTGTCGTACATGTGCCAGCGCCAGTCGTCGGGGCCCATGTTGCCGAGCGCCGCCGAGATGCCGCCCTGCGCCGCCACCGTGTGGCTGCGGGTTGGGAACACCTTGGTGATGCAGGCGGTCTTCAGGCCCTTCGCGGCCATGCCGAAGGTGGCGCGCAGGCCCGAGCCGCCGGCGCCGACCACGACGACGTCGTACTCGTGCTCGATGATGGTGTAGGCGCGGCCGCCGATATTCATGGTGCCTGGCGCTGCGCCGTTGCTCTTATCGGCCATGACTAGCCTCCAAACCCGATACGCAGGATGGCCACGATGGCGCCGAGGCCAAAGAGCACTGCGATGAACTTCACGATGACGATCAAGGCCAGCTTCCAGCCGTCATTGCCGACATAGTCCTCGATCACGACCTGCAAGCCGAGCTGGCCGTGATGCAGGCCGACACCGATCGTCAGGATCAGCAGCATCATGACCAGTGGCGAGCCGATCCAGGCGCGCACCACGGTGTAGTCGGCGCCGCTCAGCATGATGAGCGAGATGGCGAACCACACGACCAGCGGGATGAGCGCGATGGCGGTGAGGCGCTGGGCCCACCAGTGGCCGACGCCGTCCTTGGCCGAGCCGAGGCCGCGGACGCGGGCGAGAGGCGTTCTGCGATCGTCCATGCGAGCCTCCCTAGATCAGCTTGAGGCCGACGATCCACGACAGAGCCGTGGCGATCAGCGAGACGACAACGACGGTCCAGCCGCTGCGATAGGCATCCTTGAGGGCAAAGCCATAGCCCGCGTCCCAGAACAGGTGCCGGATGCCGTTGCAGAGATGGTAGAAGGCGCTGAACAGCCAGCCGCCCAGGATGATGCGGCCGACGATCGAGGCGTTGAAGCCCTGGAACAGCGCATAGGCGCGCGGGCTGGCGGCGGCGTAGATCACCCAGGTCGCGAGATAGAGCGCCCCCACGGTGAGCGCGATGCCGGTCGCGCGATGCAGGATCGACAGGACCGACGTGAGTTGCCACTTGTAGATCTGCAGATGGGGAGACAGCGGCCGGTTGGTCGGCCGATTGGCGACGCTCATCGCGCAAAACCTCTTTTCGCCTATATGGGAATGTTTTTAGCGCGCGGCCATGGCAAGTCAACGAAACTCGGCCATGCACGCGCGTTAAGCCTCAGATTCGCCAGCGAAATTCGCTTGGCGACGAGTGGATGCAGTCCCCGCGCCTCACCCTGAGGAGCGGCCCGCAGGGCCGCGTCTCGAAGGGTGGGAATAGACGAGATGCAGGTTGCCCATGCTTCGAGACGCTCGCTTGGGGCGCGTCAGACGCGCCCGACTCGCTCCTCAGCATGAGGTGGAGCCGTTATCGACGCGGGATGAGCAGCCAGTAATCCAGATCAAGCACGACGGCCGGATGATACTTGCCGTCGCTGCCCTTGCCCGGGAAGGAATCGCAGGGGCAATCCTTGGCGGCGATGGTGCGAACACGCAGCGCGCCGATGTCCTTGCGGGCGGACAACGGCGCCTTCTCAAGCACTTCCGACCAGGCGTAGATGGTATCGCCGCCAAAAGTCGGCGCGACATGGCTGCCGGCATTGATGGCGGCGACTTGAAAGCCGTTGGCGAGGCCGTTGAAGGAAAGCGCGCGGGCAAGCGAGATGACGTGCCCGCCATAGGCCAGGCGCCGGCCGAAGCGCGTGTTCTTGCCGGCATGGGCGTCGAAATGCACACGCGCCGTGTTCTGATAGAGGCGCGTCGAGAACATATGGTCGGAATCCTCGACCGTGTAGCCGCTCACATGGTCGATGCGCTCGCCGACCTCGTAGTCTTCCCAACGATGCGGCGAGCCCGCCGCCTCGTCGTCATAGCCCATCATCGACACGTCCGGCACGATCAGGTCGGCGGGCGCCACGGCAGGCGCGGTCTTCGGGACCACCGGCTCGCCGACGGGCGCCGCCGGATCGCGCTTATGCACCATCACCCAGCGCACATAGTCGAGCACCATCTCGCCGCGCTGGTTGGTGCCGGTCGAGCGCACCCAGACGACGCCGCTGGCACGATTGGAATTCTCGCGCAGGCCCAGCACGATCGAGCGTGCCGCCAGCGTGTCGCCGGGATAGACCGGCACGCCCCAGCGGAACTCGGCGTAGCCGAGATTGGCGACGGCGTTCAGCGAGATGTCCGACACCGTCTTGCCGATCACGACATGGAACACGAGCAGATCGTCGAGTGGCGCGCGCGGCAGGCCCAACGCCCGGGCAAAGACATCGGACGAATTGATGGCGAAGCGCGAGCCGTAGAGGCCGACATTCAACGCGGCATCCGCTTCAGTGAGCGTGCGCGGCGTGGCATGACGGAACTCCTGGCCGACCTTGAAGTCCTCGAAGAAGTTGCCGGTAGCGGTCTTGCTGTTGTTGCTCATCAGGCGGCCTGCAGCTCCTTGATGGCGGCGGCGAGGGCCAGCGCGCGTTCGGCCTGCTCGACATGCAGGTTCTCGATCATGCGGCCATCGACCGTGACGACGCCCTTGCCCTCGGCTTGCGCGGCCTTGAAGGCGACGACGATCTTGCCGGCCATCTCGAGTTCGGCGGCCGAGGGCGCGAAGATCTCGTTGCACGGCTCGACCTGCGTCGGATGGATCAGCGTCTTGCCGTCGAAGCCCATTTCGACGCCCTGCTGACACACGGCGCGGAACCCCTCGACATCCTTGATGTCGTTGTAGACGCCGTCGAGGATGAAAATGCCATGAGCCCGCGCGGCCAGCATGCCGATGCCGAGCGCCGTGATCATCGGCAGGCGCATCGGCGTGTGGCGTGCGCGCATGTCCTTCATCAGGTCGTTGGTCCCCATGATGAAAACTTGAAGTCGCGGGTGCGATGAAGCGATCTCCTCGGCGCGCAGGATACCCTTGGGCGTCTCCATCATCGCCCACACCGCCATGGAAGCCGGTGCGCCGGCAGTATCGAGGAGCGACACGACATGCGTGACTGCGGCCGCGCTTTCGACCTTGGGCACCAGGATGGCGTCGGCGCCCGACCGCGCGATGGCCGCAATGTCGGCCTCGCCCCACGGGGTGCCGAGTCCATTGCAGCGAATGACAATCTCGCGCTTGCCGTAGGCCTTGCTCTCCGCCGCCAGTACGACGTTCGTGCGCGCGGCCTCCTTGGCGTCAGGCGCGACCGCATCCTCGAGGTCGAAGATCAGGGCGTCGGCCGGCAGGGTCCGTGCCTTCTCCAGCGCGCGCGTGTTGGCGCCCGGCATATAGAGCACACTGCGGCGCGGACGAACGGTGGGCATGTCACGGCTCCTCGAAAACGCGGCGGACTATAATGAGGGGCATCCTTGTGGCAAGGTGGCCTTGCCCATGCGCTTTCTCTCGCTCCAGAGCCATGTTGCTTACGGCTATGTCGGCAATCGGGCCGCAACCTTTCCCCTGCAACGATTGGGCCATGAGGTCTGGGCGGTGAACACGGTCGAATTCTCCAACCACACGGGGTATGGCGCCTGGCGTGGCCGCACGGCGCCTGCCGACCAGGTGGCCGACATCGTGCATGGCATCGAGGCGCTCGGCATGCTGGCAAAATGCGACGCGCTGCTCACCGGCTATGTCGGCGATGCCGCCTTGGCCGATGTTGTGCTGGAGACCGCGCGCAAGGTGCGGTTGGCCAACCCCAAGGCCGTGTGGTGCTGCGATCCAGTATTGGGCGACAGCGACACCGGCATCTATGTGAAGCCCGGCATCGACGTCTTCTTTCGCGATCGTGCCCTGCCCGCGGCCGACCTCATCACGCCCAACCATTTCGAGCTGGAGCATCTCACCGGCCGAAAGGTCGGCACGCTCGCCGAGGCGCTTAGCGCCGCACGCGCGCTGCTGAACGGACCGCGGCTGGCGCTGATCACGAGCCTGATCCGAAGCGACGCCCCGGCCGGCCAGGTCGAGATGCTGGCGGTGACGAAAGACGCCGCCTGGCGGATCACGACGCCACTGATCGCCTTCCCGATCATGCCCAACGGCACGGGCGATGCGGTGGCGGCCCTGTTCACCGCCCATTGGCTGCAGGACGGCGATGTCGGCGGCGCCCTGGAGAAAGCGGCTGCATCGATCTTTGCCGTGCTTGAGGCCACGCAAGCGATGGGCGAGCGCGAGCTTCAGCTCGTGGCGGCGCAGGACAAGCTGGTGGCGCCGGCGCGCCTTTTCATCGCCGAGAAGCTGTAGCCGGGCGATGGTTGTTCCGGGTTTCGCCTTCAATCCGATGATGCTCGCCGCCGAGGGCACGGTGATCGGCTTCGTGATCGCGGTGCCGGTGGGACCGGCGGCGGCGCTCTGCATTCGCCGTTCGATCACGATCGGCGCCGTAGCGGGTTACTTGACCGGCATCGGGGCGGCGCTGGGCGATGCGGTTTTCGGCGCCGTTGCGGCGTTCGGATTGAGCTTCGTCGAGCAGTTCGTGGCGCAGAACGAGGCATGGCTGCGCGGTATCGGCGGGCTGGTGCTGGCGATCATGGGCTGGACCACCATGCGCCACAGGCCGCGAACGGTCGGCGATCCGGTGGCGGACGACCGCGAGCACCGCGTCGCCACGCACTTTCACTTCGCAACGTCGAGTTTCTTCATCACTGTGTTCAATCCGCTCACCATCATGGCGTTCGGCGCAGCCTTCGCCGGACGCAATCTCGCAGGCGTCGGCGGCAGCTTTCCCGACGCCGCCGTGCTGGTCGCTGCGGTGTTCTGCGGCGCGCTCGGCTGGTGGGCGATCCTGTGCACGACCGCGGTGGCGCTGCGCCACCACTTCTCCGGCCTCGGCCTCCTGTGGCTGAACCGGATTTCCGGCGCCGTGATCCTGGGCTTCGGCCTGGTCGCGCTGATCTCGCTGCTGCCGCTGCCGTGGGCGGCGATCGGCCGGATGCTCGATCTGTGACGATCAGGCGAAGGTGCAGGCTTCCTCGAAGCTGAGCCGGGGATTGCGATCGAATACCTTGCTGTGGTCGCCGTAGCCGATATTGCACAGGAAATTCGACTTGAGGCGGCCATCCGGAAAGAACGCCTCGTCGACCTTGGCGTTGTTGAAGCCGCTCATGGCGCCGACGTCGAGCCCCATGGCGCGGGCGGCGATGATCAGATAGGCACCCTGCAGGCTGCCGTTACGGAAGGCCGTGTGGAATGCCACCTGTTCGTTGGCCGGACCAGTGAACCAGCTCGACGCCGTCAGGTTGTGCGGAAACGTCCTGGGTAAGTGCTCATAGAAGCGCGTGTCGTAGGCCACGATCGCGGTCACAGGCGCGGACATCGTCTTGGCAGTGTTACCACTGGACAGTGCGGGACGAAGCTTTTCCTTGCCCTCCTTCGTGCGGACGAACACGAAGCGCGCGGGCTGGGAATTTGACGAGGTCGGTCCCCATTTCAGTATTTCGTAGAGTTCGCGCAATTGCGCATCGGTCACGGGCTTTTCCTGAAAGCCGTTGTGAGAGCGCGCGCCGCGCAGAATCTTGTCGAGCGACTTGCTGTCGAGCATTCGTAAATTCCCCTCAAGTTAGGGGACCGTAACGAAGCTTTCTACTCGGGTCGAGAACCCGCAGGTCTGCGGGATTACCAGCCGGGAACCTGCGATTTCAGTTCGTCGAGCTCGCGACGCACGCGCGTGATTACAGAATCCCAGTCGCCGGACTTCGGCTGACGGAAGAGTCGTGCCGAGGGATACCAAAGCGCGCGCGGGCTGCCCAACTGCCAGCGCCAATCGGCGGTCGAGGGCAACAGCACCCAGGTCTTGAGCCCCATCGCTGCGCCGAGATGGGCGATCGGCGCGTCGATCGAGATCAGAAGATCGAGCTGCGACAAAGCGGACGCGGCTTCCGCGAAGTCGAAAATGCCGCGGCCGACGTCGTGCACCAGGCCGCCGGCGCCGAATTGCTGGATGTCCTTCTGATGCGCGCCGCCCTGCAGGCTGAAGACCAGCAACTCCGGATCGCCGGCCAGCGCCAGGAAATGCGGGAAAGGCACAGAACGCTGGCGGTCCTGCGGCTGGCCCGGCATGGCGGCCCAGTAGACGCCGATGCGGAGCTTCGCCCTGTCGAGGCGGCCGAGCTTGATGCGACTGTCGGCCGACGCCTTGAGATAGGGCGCCGACAAGGCCTCGAAGTCGGCGCGGCAGAGATAGGGCAGCGAGACCATCGAGGCATGAACGTCGAACTCGGGCAGCTTCTCGCCTTCGGCCACCACGCCATCGATGAAGTCGGTGCCGGCCAGAAGCTCCTTCAGGAGCGCCTGACAAAGCACCAGCACGGTGGCACCGCGGCGCTTGAGCTCGCGCGCAAAGCGCACGAACAGCAGGGCATCGCCGAGGCCCTGCTCGGGATAGAGCAGGATGCGCTTGCCTTCGATCGGCCGGCCGTCCCAGGCTGGCTGGGCGAAGTCGGGGGTTGGCGTCTCGGGCAGACGCTTGCGCAATTCGTAAGCGGCAAAACCCGCTTCCAGCTCGCCGCGCAGCAGGAGCGCGATGGCAAGCTCAGTGCGGGCGCGTCGATTGTCGGGATTGAGCGCCAGCGACCTGCCGAAGCAGCCGACCGCCTCGTCGAGCCGGCCGAGATCGCGCAGGCAGAGCGCGAGATTGTAGAAGCCTTCGGCATAGTCCCGGTTGAGCGTGATCGACTGGAAATGGTGCTTCACCGCCTCGTCGAGCCGGTGGGCGGCGCGCAGCGCATTGCCGAGGTTGGAGTGCAGCGCCGGATTGTTGGGATCGGCGGCCAGCGACAGGCGGTGATGCGACACCGAGGCGTCGAGCTTGCCGACCAGCCGCAGCGCCACGCCGAGATTGTTGTGCAACTCGGCGTGATAGGGCTTCACCGCCAGCAGCCGCAGATAGGAGGAGATCGCCTCGTCGAGTCGTCCGGCGCGATGCGCCTGCGCTGCGAGCCTCAGCTGCTGCACAAAGCTGTCGACCTCGTTGCCGAACAGCGGCGTCGGCTCGGACGAGGTTTGCGGACTGAGGGGATGGATCGACGGGGTGTCGTTCACGCCTTGAATCTTACATCAAATCAAGGCGTTAAGCACGCACACTAAGAGACTAAATGTAACCCTTGATTAGTTCCTCGGCGATCTGGATGGCATTGAGCGCCGCGCCCTTGCGCAGGTTGTCGCTCACCACCCACAGCGCGAGCCCGTTCTCGACCGTCGGATCGCTGCGCACGCAACTCACGAACACGGCGTCCTGGCCCGTCACCTCCTGCGGCGTCACGTAGCCGCCCGGTTCACGCCGGTCGACCACCAGAATGCCCGGCGCAGCGGCCAGCACGCGACGCGCCTCGTGCTCGTCGAGCGGCTGCTCGAGCTCGAGATTGATCGCCTCGGCATGGCCGATGAAAGTCGGCACGCGCACGCAGGTCGCATGCACCTTGATCTTGGGGTCGAGGATCTTCTTGGTCTCCACGACCATCTTCCACTCTTCCTTGGTCGAACCGTCATCCATGAAGACGTCGATATGGGGAATGACGTTGAAGGAAATGTTCTTGGTGAACTTCCGGGGATCGAGCGTCTGGTTGACGAAAAAGCTCTTGGTCTGGTTCAGGAGCTCGTCCATGCCCTCCTTGCCGGCGCCCGAGGTCGACTGATAGGTCGACACGACGACACGCTTGATGGTGGCCGCATCGTGGATCGGCTTCAGGGCCACCACCATCTGGATGGTCGAACAGTTGGGGTTGGCGATGATGCCGCGGGCCTTGTAGCCCTTGATGGCGGCGGCATTCACTTCCGGCACCACCAGCGGCACGTCCGGATCCATGCGCCAATAGGAAGTGTTGTCGATCACCACCGCGCCAGCCTTGGCGGCGCGCGGGCTGTGCTCGGCCGAGACCTTGGCGCCCGGCGAGCTCAGCACGATGTCGATGCCCTTGAAGTCGAACTTGGCGAGGTCTTGGACCTTCAGGACGGATTTGTCGCCGAACGAGGTCTGCTTGCCGGCCGAGCGGGCCGAGGCAAGAGCCACGACATCATCAGCCGGGAAGTCTCTCTCGGCCAGGATCTGCAACATTTCGCGCCCGACATTGCCGGTCGCGCCGACGACGGCAACTCGATAACCCATGACTTGCTCTCGTTTGAGGGAGGCAGGGAGATACGCGCCGAGGGCCGGCTTTGCAACCTAGTCCGCCGACGCCCCCGATTGCTTGATGATGGGCAGCCAGAACGCCGAATCCTCTTTCAGAAACTGCAAAGCCTGCTCGGGTGTTCGCGCCGGCCAGGCGGAGATGCCCTGGTCCACGAACTTCTTGCGCATTTCGGGCTCGTCAGTGATGCGGTTGAACTCGGCGTTGAGCCGTGTCACCAGCGGCTGGGGCAGGCCTGCCGGCGCGCCGAAGCCCAGCCAGGTATCAACCACGAAATCCTTGATGCCCGCTTCGATCATGGTCGGCAGCTCGGGGAACAGCTCCTGCCGCCGCTCGCTGGTGACGGCGATCGCCTTGAGCTTGCCTGCGCGAATCAGGCTGACGACGGTTGGCATGTTGTACATGCCCATCGCCACCTCGCCATTGACCACCGCCTGGATGCCGGCGGGGGTGGCACGGTACGGCACGTGCGTCATCTTCACGCCCGTGCGCAACTCCAGCAGCACGCCGGACATGTGATGGCTGGTGCCGACCCCGCCCGACGAAAAGGTAAACTCGCCGTTCTTGGCGCGCGCCTGTTCGACCACGTCGGCCACGGTCTTGGCCGGGTTGGACGGATGCACAATCAGCACGTTGGCGACCGAGAAGTTGATCGACAGCACGATCAGGTCCTTGAACGGGTCGTAGCCGGGGCTCTTGTAGAGGCCGAGGTTATAGACCAGCAGGCCCTGCGCAATGACGCCGAGGGTATGGCCATCCGCCGGAGCGCGCGCCAGTTCGGCCATGGCGATGGTCCCGCCAGCTCCGGTCTTGTTGTCGATCACAACGCTCTGGCCGACCGACTTGGAGAGCTCCTCGCCGTACAGGCGACCGCCGATGTCACCAGTGGCGCCCGGCGCGTAGGGCACGATCACTCGGATCGTGCGATTGGGCCATTGCTGGGCCTGCGCCGCTATCGGCAGCGCGAGTGCACCGCCAAGAAGCATTCGTCTTTTCATAGTCCCACCGACTGCGCGACCAGCGCGGATAGTTGTTTGCGCAAACGCTTGATCAGCGGGCCCGAGCCGCGCTGGCCGACGAGGTTCTTCATCTCGTACGGATCGCTCTTCAAGTCATAGAGCTCATCGCACGCCACACCGTCGAGCGACTTCTGCGTCCAGTGGATGTATTTGTGCCGCGCGGTACGGATCGCCTTGTAGCTCATGCCGATCAGCCACGGCATGGCGTTCTCGCTGAAATACTCGCACATGAACGAAGTCCGCCATCTGCCCCGCTTGCTGCCTTTGGCGAGCGGCCGCAGTGACAAGCCCTGCACGTGCTTTGTGTCGGACGCCTTGGCGCCGGCGAGATCGAGCACTGTGGGCGCGATGTCGAGCGCCAGGACCAATTCTTCCTTCACCGTCCCGGGTTTGAACCACGCGGGGTAGCGCACCAGGAATGGGGACTTGATGCCTTCCTCGTAGGCGAAGCGGCGCTCCGGGCCCAGACCGTGCTCGCCAAAGAAGTAGCCGTTGTCGCCCAGGAACAGGATGAAGGTGTTGTCGAGCTGGCCGGTCTCCTCCAGCACCTTGAAGACGTCAGCCATGCCCTCGTCGACCGAGGCCATCATGGCGGCGCGCAGCCGGATCTCCTCGTCGCTGCCTGCCTGGATGCCGTCGAGCAGCTTGCGCGAGACCTCGTTGACGCGAAGCTCGTGCGCCTCCTTCCAGGCTGGCTTCTGCTTGACCACCTCGGCGGCCGGCACCGCGTTCGGCCGGCGCGGGAAGTGCTTGCCCTTGTAGAGATCGGCATGACGCGGCGCCGGCAGATAGCCGCCGTTCTTGAAGTCGATCGTGCCGTCGGCCGCCTGGTAGGCGTCGGGATGCACGGCCTTGTGAGCAAAGAACAGCGCGAAGGGCCTGTCCCGCTCCTTGCGCAGGAACTCGATGGCGTGGGCATTCAGGAGATCGGTGATGTAGCCCTGGTGCTGGCGCTCGTCGCCGTCGATGTTGAGCACCGGATCCATGATCGAACCGTGGCCGGGGAAGCTCACCCAGCGGTCGTAGCCCGGCCGCGGCCCACCCGAATTGCCCATGTGCCATTTGCCGACATGGGCGGTCTCGTAGCCCAGCTTCTGCAGGACGACGTGATAGTTCGGCAGGCGATGGCTGTGCGCATCGCGCGCCACATTGTCGATGATGCCGTGGCGGCTGGCATATTGCCCGGTGAGGATCGAGGCGCGGTTGGGCGAGCAGAGCGGCGTGGTGTGGAAGGCCGCCGTGAACATCGCGCCTTCATGGCCGAGGCGGTCGATGTTCGGCGTCTTCATGTAGGGATGGCCACAAATGCCCAATTCGTCGAACCGCAGATCGTCGATCAGGACGATCAGGAAATTCGGTCTGCGCTTTGTCGCCATGTCCTCCCCTTCGCCAGCACGCTAGTATCGGCGAAAAAGGGATGACTTACATGGTGGAATCCGCCCTGCCGCTGGCAGGACTGCGCGTGCTGGACATCAGTTCCTTCATCGCCGCCCCGGCCGCGGCCGTGGTGCTGGGCGACTGGGGCGCCGACGTGATCAAGGTCGAGGGGCCCGAAGGCGATCCCAATCGCCGGATCATGCACGATTCGTCGAACTATCCGAAAAGCGAGATCAACTATCCTTGGGAGATGGACTCGCGCAACAAGCGCTCGATCGTGCTCGACCTCAAGAAGCCCGAGGCGCGCTCGGCTCTCGACCGGCTGATCGAGAAATCCGACATCCTGATCTGCAACTTCCCGCCGCCGGTGCGCGACAAGCTCAAGCTCACCTACGACGACATCAAGAAGGTGAACCCGAAGCTGATCTACGCCTCACTCACGGGTTACGGCGAGAGCGGCCCCGACCGCGACCGCCCGGGCTTCGATGCCACTGCCTACTTCGCCCGCTCGGGCCTGCTCGACGCGCAGCGCTATGAAGGCGGACCGCCCGGCGTGCCGGGCCCCGCGCAGGGCGATCGCGCCACCGCGATGGCGCTCGTCTCCTCGATCCTGATGGCACTGATCCATCGCATGAAGACCGGAGAAGGCTCGTGGGTCGGCACGTCGCTGCTGGGCAACGGCCTTTGGTCATGCGGCGTGATCGCCCAGGCGGCCCTGGTCGGCGCTTACCTGCCGCATCGCCCGCCACCGGAACGGCCACGCTCGGCGCTGGGCAACATCTATCGCACCTCGGACGACCGCTGGCTGCAGCTCACCATCGTGCGTACCGACAAGCTTTGGGCGCCACTCTGCGAAGCCATGGGGCTCTCCTCCTTGATCGACGATCCACGCTTCGCCACCGAAGCCGAGCGTCGCAGCCGCTCGGCCGAGCTCGCGACCATCCTGGGCAAGGCGTTCGCCAAGCAGCCCTATGAACATTGGCGCAAGGCGCTCGCCCATCACCAGGTGACGTTCGGCGTGATCAGCCGGCCGCAGGACGTGCCGGACGACCAGCAGGCGGTGGCCTGCGGCGCTATCGTCGAGACGGAAATTCCCGAGATGCCGCGCACGCTCAGCAACCCGGTCCGGCTTGGCTTTGCCGAGCAGCGTGTCGCACATCCAGCGCCGGCGCTCGGCCAGCACAGCGAGGAGATCCTGCGCGAAGCGGGGCTGAGCGCGCTGGAAGTCGCCAGCCTGAAGTCGATTGGCGCCGTACGATGAGCGAGGCACTGCCGCTCGCCGGGCTCGTTGTGCTCGACATCAGCACCTTCATCGCCGCGCCCGCGGCGGCAACGGCGCTGGCCGACTACGGCGCCGATGTGATCAAGATCGAGGCGCCGGGCGAAGGCGATCCCCATCGTCACAATTACAAGCGCGCCGCCACATACCCCAGGAGCGACAGCAATTTCCCCTTGCAGCTCGATGGCCGCCTGAAGCGCTCGCTTGCGCTCGACCTCAAGAAGAAGGAGGCGCGACCGGTGCTGGAGGCACTCATCAGGCGCGCCGACGTGATGATCGTGAATTTTCCGCCGCCGGCGCGCGAGCGGCTGAAGTTGCGCTGGGAGGACATCGAGCCGATCAATCAGCGCCTGATCTATTGCTCGCTCACCGGCTACGGGGAAACAGGGCCCGACCGCGACCGGCCGGGCTTCGACGTGACCGCCTATTTCGGGCGATCGGGCATCCTTGATGCGGCGCGCTACGAAGGTGGACCGCCCGGCCTGTCGCTGCCCGCACAGGGCGACCGCGCCACGGCGATGACCCTCGTCGCCGCCATCCTGCTGGGACTGCGGCATCGCGATCAGACCGGCAAGGGCGGTTGGGTCGGCACGTCGCTTTACGCCAACGGCGCCTGGGCCAATGGCACGACCCTGGCGGGCGTCGCGATCGGCGCCAAGGTGGTGACGCGCGAACCGCCGGACAGGCCTCGTAATGCACTCACCAACCTCTATCGCACCAAGGACGAGCGCTGGCTGCAGCTGCTGGTCGTGCGCGACGACCGCTTGTGGGGGACGTTCTGCACCGCCATCGGGCGGCCCGAGCTCGCCGCCGACGCCCGCTTCACCGACCGCGAAGAACGCAAGCGGCGCGCGCTCGAGCTCCATGCGAAGATCGCGCCGATCTTCCAGTCGAAGACCTACGCCGAGTGGGAGAAGATCCTGTCGACCACCGGTATCCCTTTCGGAGTCATTGGCCGCGTCATCGACGTGGTCGGCGACGAGCAAGCGCGGCACGCCGGCATCTTCGCCGAGACGACCAACCCCGAAGTGCCGCGTACCATCAACAATCCCATTCGCCTCGGCTTCGCCAAGCCCCGCGTTTCCGGGCCTCCCGACGCCGTCGGCCAGAATTCCGAAGAGATCCTGCGTGAGCTCGGCCACAGCGAGGCCGAGATCGCGGCCCTCAAGAAGGCGGGCGCTTTGGGCTAGGGCAACGGCGCCACTGCGGCCGCGGCTGCAAGTCGATGGCGGGGGTAACCCGCGATCTCCTGAATCAGCTTCTTTGTCAGCGCCCGACCGAACGATTCGTGTCCTTCAGCGACGACGGTGAATGCGCCGGGGCCGCCGATGACGTTGTCCTGGAAGTATTTCTCGAGGCCGCCTGCCGGATTCGTGTGCTCCGGGCGGAACGATTCGGCGAGCGGCGTGAGGATCACCAGGGCATTGATCGTGATGCCCTTTGCCAGCGCGTCGTCGCGCGCGTCGGTGACCATACGGCCGGAATTGTTGTTGCCGTCACCGGACACATCGATGACCCGCCGCTCCGCAGTGAAAGGCGCCCGCTCGAGCTGGCGCACCGAGAAATCGATGGCGCTGCTGATCGAGGTGCTGCCGATGAACGATCGAGGCGCCTCGACCAGCCTGTCGCCGAAGTTGCGCGCGGCGGCGTCGCTACCGATCACCGTCCAGTCGACAACGACGGCCTGCTGGCCAACCGTCGCCCATTCGACGAAGCACACGGCAATGCGCCGGTTCGGGCCGGATATGATGGCCCTCACCACGTCTGGATTCGAGATGGCGGCGGCAGCGCCCTCGCGCTGAAGCTTGAACTTGGGCTCGGTCACGCTACGCGAGACGTCCGCGGCGAGCACCAGCAACATATCGACGGGCTCCGAACCCTGTGCCGCCGGCGCGACAAGCGCCAACGCCAAGCTCAGCAACGCAACCAGCTTTCTCATCGAACGCCTCCTTCGTCGCTCCGCCCGGATGACAGCGAGTGCCAAACGTCCGACAATCTTGCCATGGCCTCGCGCTTCCGCACCTATGCCGATTTCTGGCCGTTCTATTTGGCTGAGCACGCCAAGCCTTCGACACGCGCGGTGCATTATGTCGGCACCATCGCCTCGGCGGCGGCGCTGATCTGGGCGATCGCGAGCCAGAATTGGTGGTGGCTGATCGCCGTGCCGTTCTTCGGCTACGGCCCGGCCTGGTTCGGGCATTTCTTCATCGAGAAGAACAAGCCTGCCACCTTCGAGGCGCCGCTGTGGTCACTGATCAGCGACTACCGCATGTGCGGCCTGTTCCTGAGTGGACGCCTCGGTCACGAATTGATGAAGTACCAAATCCGCGACTGAGACCTTCGCGTAGATGGGGGCATGCGGCGCCTCATCGCCCTTTTCCTGGTCATTCTGTCCGGTGCGGCACACGCCGAGACTCCTACCCTGCCATGGCAGAAATGGGATCCGTCGCTGTTCGACCGCGCCGGCCGCGAGGACAAATATATCCTGCTGCACATGGCGGCGGTGTGGTGCCACTGGTGCCATGTCATGGAGGACACGACCTACCGCGATCCGGCCATCCAGAAGACCATCCTCGAGAAATTCATTCCGGTGCGCGTCGATCAGGACGCCGATCCCGCCCTCTCCTACCGCTACGAGAACTGGGGATGGCCTGCCACCATCATGCTCGACAAGGATGGCAACGAGATCTTCAAGCGCCGCGGCTATATCCCGCCCGAGCTGTTCTCGAAGTTGCTGGCCGCCGTCATCGAGGATCCATCGGCGCTGCCGAGCTACAGCGCGGGCGTCGAGGTCGATCCCAACGCAGTCGGCTTGTCGGCCGAGCGCCGCGCCAAGACCGAGGCCGTGCTGCTGCAAAGCTACGACAAGGAGCATGGCGGCTTCGGCGATACCCATCGCTTCATTCATGCCGACACGCTCGAGTGGGCGCTGGAGCGCAGCCGGCCGCTGCAACGCAACGCCGACATCGGCACCTGGCGCGAGGTCGCGGCCAAGACACTGGCCGGCGCGCGCAGGCTGATCGATCCGGTGTGGGGCGGCATGTTCCAGTATTCCGACAAGCTCGACTGGTCGAGCCCGCACTATGAGAAGCTCTTGAACATCCAGCGCGACGCGCTGCGCGCCTACGTGCTGGCCTACGAGATCGGCCGCGATCCCACCGACCTTGCCGCCGCCAAGGACATCGCCCGCTGGCTGATGGATTTCATGCGCGCGCCGAGCGGCGCCTTCTACACCAGCCAGGATGCCGACGCCGGCAAAGACCTGCACGGCGACGCCTTTTACGCCAAGATCGACGCGGACCGACGCGCGGGCCCGCAGCCGCCGATCGATCGGAACTCCTATGCTCGCGAGAACGGCTGGGCGATCGCGAGCCTTGCCGAGCTCTACAACGTCACGGCCGACCGCGATCTGCTCAACGCTGCCGTGCGTGCCTTCGATTGGACCTTGGCCAACCGCCGCGCCCCCAACGGCGGCTTCGGCCATGCACACGCGGCGGACGACGACACCCATCTCGGCGACACGCTGGCCGTCGCCGAGGCCGCCCTCGCGCTCTATCGCAGCACGGCCGAGCGCCGTTATCTCAAGGTCTCGACCGAGCTGGGCGAGGTGATCGTACGCGATCATCGCGATCCCGCCGGCGGCTACATGGTGCGCCGCCCCGATTCCGGCGCGAAGGGCGTGCTGGCCAAGCCCGTGAAGCAGGTCGACGAGAACGTGGCGGCGACGCGTTTCTTCAACCTGCTGGCGCGCAACACCGGCAAACCCGGCTTCCGTGCCGCCGCCGAGCACGGCATGCGCTACCTGATCTCGCTCGCCGAGGACGATCTGGTGGTACCGGGCGCGGTGCTGGCCGATCGCGAGATCGCGCGCGAACCGGCGCATGTCACCATCGTCGGCGCCAAGGACGATCCTGCCGCCCGGGCGCTCTATGCCGCCGCCCGCACCTATCCGACGCGCTATCTGCGCATCGAATGGCTCGACCGACGCGAGGGCCCGCTGCCGGCGTCCGACATCGACTATCCGGAAATGCCCGAGGCAGCGGCTTTCGCCTGCGCCAACGGCGCCTGCTCGGTGCCGGTATTCACCCCGGCCGAGGTCCATCGCATCGCAGCCAAGGTCGACGACCGCTAGGCGGCCCCTTGCGCCTCCGAAGGGCGGAGGCCACATTGCGGGGGACGCAAAAAATCTCCGTTTGAGGACCTATGGAAACGATGCTGCAGGGCGCCGCGCCGCAAGCTGTGCCCGCCGATCTCATCAAGGACAGCGACCAGACCAAGTTCGCCAAGGACGTGCTCGAAACCTCGCGCACCGTGCCGGTGATCGTCGATTTCTGGGCACCGTGGTGCGGCCCGTGCAAGACGCTGCAGCCCATGATCGAGAAGGTCGTGCGCGAAGCCAAGGGCGCGGTGAAGCTGGTCAAGATCGACATCGATAAGAACCAGATGCTGGCCCAGCAGCTCAGGATCCAGTCCATCCCGGCGGTTTATGCCTTCTTCGGCGGCCGCCCCGTGGATGGCTTCATGGGCGCGGTGCCCGAGAGCCAGGTCAAGCAGTTCGTGGATCGCCTGGTGCAGGCGGCGGGCGGCGCGCCGGGTGAAGCCGGCGGCGCCGACGATCTTGCCGCGGCTCTCGAGCACGCCAAGCAGGCGGTGGCGGAGAACGACTTCGCTCTCGCAGCCCAGATCTACAACGAAGTCCTCGAGGTCGCTCCCGACAATCTGGTGGCGATCGCCGGTCTCGCGCGCTGCCATGCCCAGGCGGGCAATGTCGATCAGGCCAAGGCGATGCTTGCCAAGGTGCCGGCCAAGGACAAGACAAATGCCGAGATCGTCGCCATCCAGGCCTCGCTCGATCTCGCCGAGCAGGCCAAGGCGGCCGGCCCGGTGGACGACCTCAAGGCCAAGGCCCAGGCCAACCCCAAGGATTTCCAGACCCGCCTCGATCTCGCGCTCGCCTATTGGGCGGGTGACCAGCGCCAGGACGCGATCGACGAGCTGCTCGCCATGATCAAGCTCGACCGCAACTGGAACGAGGCGGCGGCGCGCCAGCAGCTGCTCAAGTTCTTCGAGGCGCTGGGCTTCACCGATCCGTTGGCTGTCGACGGCCGCAAGCGGTTGTCGACCATCCTGTTCTCGTGAGCCGCGGCAACCCGTTCGATCCGGTCTTCGAGCAGCTGCCCGAAACGCTGCCCATCTTCCCGCTGTCGGGCGTGCTGCTACTGCCCGGCGGCAAGTTGCCGCTCAATGTCTTCGAGCCGCGCTACCTCGCCATGGTCTTCGACGCGCTGGCCGGCCATCGAATGATTGGCATGGTGCAGCCGGTGCAGCCCGGCGGTTATGCCGGCGACGGACTGCCGACCGACGACGGCAAGCCCAAGGTGCACAAGGTCGGCTGTGCCGGGCGCATCGTCAGTTTCAACGAGACCGAGGACGGCCGCCTCCTGCTGGCGCTCTCCGGCGTCTGCCGCTTCGAGGTCGGCCGCGAGCTCGAGCTGGCCAAGGGTGGCTATCGACGCGTCTCGTCGATCTTCTCGCCCTACCGCGCCGACCTCGAGCACGGCGACGAAGTGGTCGAGCTCGATCGCGAGCGGCTGATGGCGGCCCTGGCTGCCTTCTTCCGCGGCAAGAACCTGTCGACCGACTGGGATGCCGTGAAGCAGGCAGCCGATGGCAATCTCGTCACGTCGTTGTCGATGGTCCTGCCGTTCGGTCCGGTCGAGAAGGAGGCGCTGCTGGAGGCCGCCGACACCACGGCACGCGCCAAGCTCCTGGTCGCTTTCCTGGAGATGGCCGCGTTCGGCCAGCCACCCGATACACCGCAGCGGGCGAATTGATTGCGCGCGGGCAATCCCGCGCTTGGGCGGCCCGTGCTATAACCCAGCCATGGTCGATGAACCCCCTCCCCGTCGCAGCGGCGTCGATCCCAAACTGCTCGAGATCCTGGTCTGTCCGGCAACGCATGGGCCATTGGAATACGACGCGGCGGCGGGCGAGCTGATCAGCCGCAAGGCAGGCCTCGCCTATCCCATCCGCGACGGCATCCCGATCATGCTGGTGAGCGAGGCGCGACAATTGAAGGACGTGCCGTGAGCGGCACCAACGGCATCCCGAAGTCGGTGCCCGACCAGGGCAGCTACGAGGCCGACGACGCGCCCTGGCCCGCGGAGCTCCGTGTGTTCAAGGCCGAGGGCCGCATCGAGATCGATTTCTCTGACGGCAAGAGCTGCTCGCTGCCGGCCGAGTATCTGCGGGTCGAGAGCCCGTCGGCCGAGGTGATGGGCCATGGCGGACCTTCCTCGAAGAAGATCGTGCCGGGCCGCCGCCATGTGAAGATCGCGGCCGTCGAGCCAGTCGGCCACTACGCCATCCGCATCGTGTTCGACGACAAGCACGACACCGGCATCTACAGCTGGTCGTACCTGCGCGAGCTCGCCGACACCTACGACGAACGCTGGGCCGCCTATCAGGCAGCGCTGTTGTTTCGCGGGCTGAGCCGCGATTCCTGAACGATGAAGATCGCGATCGCCGGTGCCGGCATCGGTGGCCTCACCGCGGCGATGTGCCTGCATCGCGCCGGCTTCGACGTCGAGGTCTTCGAAGCGGTGAGCGAGCCGAGGCCGCTGGGCGTCGGCATCAACATCCAGGCCGGCGCGGTGCGCATCCTCTCCGGCCTCGGGCTCGAGCCGGCGTTGGCCGCCACCGGCATCGAGACGCGTGAGCTGCGCTACGCAAACCGCCATGGCCAGACCATCTGGGCCGACCCGCGCGGCCGTCATGCCGGCCTGCCGTGGCCGCAATTCTCCATCCATCGCGGCGAACTGCAGATGATCCTGTTCGATGCCGCGCAGCGCATGCTGGGCCCCGGCAGGATCAGGTTCGGGCGGCGCATCGCCGACTTCGAGCAGCGCGGCACCAAGGTCTTCGCCCGCTTCTGCGATCGCGATGGCAAGACCGTCGAGGAAAGCCAGTCCGACATCCTGGTCGGCGCCGACGGCATCCACTCGGCCGTGCGCGCGCATTTCTATCCCGACGAAGGGCCGCCCAAGTGGCAGGGCATCCTGATGTGGCGCGGCGTCACGGTCGGGAAGCCCTATCTCGGCGGCGCCACCATGGTGCAGGCGGGGCACCACACCCAGAAATTCGTGTGCTATCCGATCAGCCGAGCCCATGCCGAGCGCGGCGAGGCGCTGATCAACTGGATTTGCGATCTCTACATGGGTGACAACGCCACGCCACCGCGCGAGGACTGGAACAAGCCCGGCAAGCTCGAAGACTTCCTGCCGCGCTATGCCGGCTGGAACTTCGGCTGGCTCGACGTGCCGGACGTCATCAGGAACGCCCACACCATCCTGGAATTCCCCATGGTCGATCGCGATCCGCTGCCGCGCTGGAGCCATGGCCGCATCACCCTGCTGGGCGATGCCGCGCATCCGATGTATCCCATCGGCTCCAACGGCGCCTCGCAGTCGATCATCGACGGCGAGGCGATCACCCAGGAACTCCTGGCTGGCGACGATCCGGAGAAGGCGCTGCAACGCTACGAGCAGCGCCGCCTGCTGCCCATGGCGCGTATCGTCGAGAGCAACCGGCGCAAGGGCATCGACGTGATGCTCGATCTCGTCGAGCAGCGTGCGCCGCAGGGATTTTCTAATTTGGAAACCGTGCTGCCGGCCGACGAGCTCGAACGCATCGTCGGCGACTACAAGAAGCTCGCCGCCCAGGACCGCGAGACGTTGATGCGGCTGGCGGGGCATCATCAATAGAAGCCGGGCAATAAAAAACCGGCCCCTCCCGGGACCGGCCGTGGTAGCGGTTTATACCGGCCATCACATCGCCGGCCGCCACCGAGGGAGAATATGGCAGGCAACGATGACAAGATTATGGCACTGATCGACCCCTCATGAGCCTCGGCCGCGCCATCGCCACCGTCGGCAGCTTCACGCTGCTGAGCCGCATCGTCGGCTTCGTGCGCGACATCGTGCTGTCGGCGGTGCTGGGCTCGGGTCCGATCGCCGACGCCTTCATCGTAGCCTTCAAGCTGCCCAACCTGTTCCGGCGCCTGTTCGCCGAGGGCGCCTTCTCCGCCGCCTTCGTGCCGCTGTTCGCGGGCGAACTGCAGGGCGAGGGCCGCGAGGCCGCGCTGGTCTTCGCCCGCCAGGCACACGCCTGCCTGCTGATGGTGCTCGTGCCGTTTTCGCTTCTCATGATCCTGATAATGCCGGCGGTGATCTGGGTCATGGCGCCGGGCTTCACCAGCGACAAATCGATCTTCGACCTCGCCGTCACCTTCGGCCGCATCACCTTCCCCTACCTCGTCTTCATCTCACTCGCCTCGCTCTATGGCGGCGTGCTGAACAGCATCGAGCGTTTTGCCGAGGTCGCCTTCACGCCGGTGCTGCTCAATATCGCAATGATCGGCACGGTGCTGGGACTGACGCCTTTGCTGCCCGACGCCGGCTATGCCGCCTCGATCGGTGTCGCGCTCGCGGGCCTCCTGCAATGGCTGTGGCTGCTCTTTTCCTGCTGGCGCGACGGCGTGGCGATGAAGCTGGTGAGGCCGCGCTACACCGAGCGCGTGCGCCAACTGGTGCGGCTTGCGACTCCCGTGGCGATCGGCGGCGGCGCCCAGCAGGTCAGCACCATGCTCGATGTCATCTGGGCATCGCTCTTGCCCGCGGGCTCGATCGCCGCCCTCTACTACGCCGACCGCATCGCCCAGCTGCCGCTCGGCGTGATCGGCATCGCGATCGGCACCGCGCTGCTGCCGCTGCTCGCGCGCCAGCTGCGCGCCGGTGCGAACGATGCGGCGATGGCCAACCAGAACCGGGCAATCGAGTTCGGCCTGCTCTTCAGCCTGCCGTCGATGGCGGCGCTCTGGATCCTGGCCGAGCCGATGGTCCGCGTGTTGTTCGAGCACGGCCGCTTCGGCCCAGATGACACCGTGCGCACTGCGGGAGCGCTCGCTGCGTTCGCCGTGGGTCTGCCCGCCTTCATGCTGGTGAAGGCACTGACGCCGGGCTTCTTCGCCCGCGAGGACACCAAAACGCCACTGTATGTCGCCATTATCGCCATCGCCGCCAACGTCGGGCTGAACGCGTTCTTCCTCTTCCAGACGAGCCTGGCCCAGGTCGGCATTGCGCTTGCCTCCTCGCTGGCCGGATGGCTGAACGCGCTGCTGTTGGGTGCGATCCTGATGCGCCGCGGCCATCTCGTCCCGGATGGGCGGCTGAAGTCGCGCGCGATGCGCATGGCCGGAGCCACGCTCGGTATGGGCGTGGTGCTGTGGTTTGCCCTGCGTCCGTTGGCTCGCCTGCTCGCCCATCCCGATCTCACGGGCGTGGTCGCCCTGCTCGGTTTCTGTGCCCTGGGCGGCGTCGTCTATTTGGCGCTTGGCGCGCTGCTGGGCGTGATCAATCTGTCGGAACTGCGCTTTCTGCTGCGCCGCGAGCCCGGTGTCAGACCAAGCGACCCAGGCGAACCACCGTGACGCCGGCTCTGAGCGGCCGGTTGGAAGACGGCATTACCAGCACGCAATTGTCGTAGGGCGTCGTCACCGCCTCTCCCTCGTCGTGGCCCAGTACCGTGCCCGCCTTGGCAATCACCTCCTGGCCTTCGAACCTGCGCGCTGGCTTGAAGTTGCCACGCTTGGTGGCGATGGCGTGGGTGACCTCGACGACCCGCTGCTTGGGCGGCGTCGGCTGCTTCCAGCCCGCCGGCAGATCGGCCGCTTCGACGATGCCGCTCTCCGCGAGGAAACGGGCCGTCACATCCTTGGCGACGACAACCGATGACGCGCGCCAATGCTGGCCGGTCTCGATCAGCAAGGCGTTCTTGGGGCTCTTGGGATCGCCGAAGCCGCCATAGTCGCGCATGCGCATGCCGGCGGCATGACCGGCATCGGCGATGATGTCGACCGGCGCGCCGACTTTCTTGGCCAGGGCCACGCCCTTGGCCAACGGGCCCGCCAGCATCAGCGGCACACCATCGTCGTGCATGGAATGCAGGTCGAACAGCAGGTCGGCGCGCTCGACGAACGGCCTCACCACCTGCGCCCGCCTGGTTTCCACCGTGGTGGCCGGCTGATCGAGGCGCGCCCAGGTGCGGTTGAAGTCTTCATCCACCATGCGCGACTTGAACGGCGTCTTGGAGTCGAAGCTGAGATAGGCCTCGATATTGTTGAACGAGAAGATCAGCGTGCCCTTGCGCGGCCTGAGCCCTTTATCGAGCAGGGCGTCGACCACGACCGCGCCCGACACCTCGTTGCCGTGGGTCAGTGACGCCACCATTACAGTCGGTCCGGGCTTACCGCTCTCGAAGACGTGAATGTAGGGCGCGGCACCCTTTTCCCATTTGCGCAGCTCGGGGAAAGCGAACTCGATCGGCGGATTATCAGACATGCAGCCTCCACGGCTTCCCATATAGCCGCACGCTTTCCGGAATACCAAATCACTACAGACCAGACTTCGTCACTTTAGCACCGCCAACTTACCGTCGCGGCAACCAAGTTCGATTCCGTAACGTCACGCGGTTTTCGAATAGACCTTATGAGTTCTATTCGTTCGGTGTTGGGAACTTTGCTCCCCAAGTCGTTGGCTCCTTCCAGCCCATGTACGGAGTAACGACGATGTCGATCAACCTGACTGTTCCGCGCAAAAACCTGGTCGCGGCGACGGCCGTCTCGGCCATCCTGGCCGCGCTCGCCTGCCTCTCGACGGCTTCGGCCCAGACGGGGCCCGGCCAAACCACGACGGCGCAAAGCGGCAAGGGCGACATGGCGCGTTGCTCACAGCTGTTCAGCACGCGCTCGAAGTATCACGCCAACGGCTCCGAGCCGACCGCGCAGGACGTGCAGGCCGAGATGGCGCTCCAGGACTGCAGGGCCGGACGCTATGACACCGGCATCGCGGCCCTCGAAGGGATGCTAAAGCAGAAGGGGATTCCGGTCCCCCCGTCAGAGACGGCCAACGCTCCGCGCTAATACAGGCATGCAGGCGGCGGGGCGCGATGCGGCGCCCCGTCTAGGTCTCGCGGTACCAGTCCGCGAGCTGCCAGGTGTTGTTGTCCCAGCCACTCAGCTCGGCCACGAGCTTGTCCTTCACGGCGGCGACGCCGGGCCGGGCCACGACCGGGATGACGATGTGGTTGTTGACCGCGAGGTCGTTGCACTTGATGAGCAGCGCCGCACGCTTGACCGGATCCAGTTCAGCTTGCGCGGCCTTGTGCGTTTCGTCGTACTCGGCGCTCTGCCAACGCGTGATGTTGCGGCCCTGCCACTTGTTGGCCTTGCTCGCCGCCTCCCACGACAGAAATTGGCGCAGGAAGACCTCGGGATCGGGCTGCTGTGGGCCGTTATTGTACATCTGCAGGTCGGCGTAGAAGTGCGGGTAGGTGTCGGGGTTGGCGACGTCCGACGAGAAGAATACCGACGCCGTCACCGCCTTGACCTCGATCTCGATGCCGGCCTTCTGACAGGCCTGCTTGACGACCGCCTGGTTCTTCTGGCGCGGCTGGTTGATCGAGGTCTGGTAGACGAACTTCAGCTTCTTGCCGTCCTTCTCGCGCACCCCGTCGGAACCTTTCTTCCAGCCGGCCTTCTCCAGGATGTCGTTGGCCTTGTCGACGTTGAATTCGTACTTCGTGTTCTTGGATGCAAAGCGCGACGGATTGTTGATGAAGTTCGCCGTAGCAGTACCCGTGCGGCCGTAGATGTGCTTCTCGACCGAATCCTTGTCGACCAGCAAGGCCAGCGCCTGACGCACCGCGGGGTCCGACAGGCTGGGATGCTTGGTCTTGAGGCTGGAGCGCTCGCCGTCGACCTCGGTCCACGGGTCGGTCGTGTTGAGCTGGATGTGCTCGATGCCGCCGCCCTTGGAGAAGGTCACGCGGCCCTTGCCGCCCTTCTCCAGGCGCTGGAGGATTTCGTCCTCGACCTGCATGTTCCACGCGAAGTCGTATTCGCCGGTCTGCAGCACCGCGCGTGCCGCCGAGACCGCATCGCCGCCACCCTTCATCTCGACGGCGTCGAAGTACGGACGGTTCTCCTTGTGATAGTTCGGATTGATCACGCCGGTGACCAGATCGCCCGGCTTGAAGTCCTTGAACATATACGGACCGGTGCCGATCGGCTTGAGGTTGGTCGGTGCCTCGCGCGACTTGGCGCCGATATAGTCGCCGAACAGGTGCTTGGGAATGATGCAGCCGGCCGCCGCGACAAAGGTGTCGGCCCAGAACGGCGTCGGCTGCGGGAATTTCACGACCACCGTGTACTGGTCGACCTTCTCGACCACGACATCCTTGTAGGACCCGACCGTGAGCCCCGCTGTGGCGGGATCGCGGGCATATTCCCAGGTGAAGACGCAGTCGTCGGCGGTGAAGGGCTTACCGTCATGCCACGTCACGCCCTTCTTCAGTTTCCAGGTCACCGACTTGCCGTCGGCGGCCAAGGTGCCGTCCTCGCGGCCGGGAATCGTCTCGGCCAGGATGGGCCGCAGGTTGCCATCGGCGTCCCAGCCGGCGAGCGGCTCGTAGAACAGGCGCGATCCGTCCTGATCCTTGGTGCCGGTGGCGAAATGCGGATTGAGCAGGGTCGGGCCTTGCCACCACAGTACCTTCAGCAGTCCGCCGCCGCCGCGCTTGGTCGGCTTGTAAATTGGCGAGGACTGCGCCATCGCCACGCCGGAAAAGGCAAGAAGCTGGGTCGCCATCGGCGCGGTAAGCCCCACCGCCGCCATCCGCCGCACGAAGGCGCGCCGGGACATCCCGCCCGCCTTCACCTGGTCGATCAGACCACGCAAGACACGTTCGTCCATCGGATGCCTCCCATCCAATCGTCGAAGCCGCTCTCAGACGCTCCTGCTATCTTGCAAGATACGTGCAAGTCCCGCTCGAATGGGAACAGGGCGGATGGCCGCCGTCAATGACGAAGCGCGCTTCGTCGCTCGATTGGCGAGCGCTATCGTGGGCGGCATGAGCACCCTCGCCCTCGTCGATTCCGTCGATATCCAGATCCTCGTCGACAACGTCACCAACTCGCTCTCGTCGGTGCCCTCCTTCGTCGAGACCGAGCTGGCCGGTCTCGGACGCCGCCGCGGTGCCGCGTGGGTGCTGGGCGGCTCCTGCTTGTGCTGCGCCGCGCACGGCCTCTCCTGCCTGCTCACGATCCGTGTCGGCAGCAAGATGCACACCGTGCTCTTCGATACCGGGCCGGAAGACCGCACCTTCGAGCAGAACGTCTCGCGGCTCGGCGTCGATCTCGGGCCGGTAGAGGCCATGGTGCTGAGCCACGGCCACTGGGACCATGCCGGCGCCATGCTGCGCGCCTTGCAGCTCGCCCGTGACCGCAACGGCGGGCGTGACATCTCCTGCTACATGCACCCCGACATGTTCCGCAGCCGGGCCACCAAGCAGGCGGACGGTTCCTTTCGGCTGATGGAGGACGTGCCGTCGGTCGCCGATCTCGAGGCCAACGGCGGCCGAGTGGTCTCCTCGCGCACGGCGCAGACGATCGCCGGCGACACGGTGTTCGTGAGCGGCGAGATCCCGCGTACGAGCGGCTTCGAGACGGGTTTACCCGGACAGCACCGCCGCACCGAAGATGGCAAGGGTTGGGAGCTCGACGAGCTGCTGATGGACGAACGCTTCATCGCCGTGAATGTGCGCGACAAGGGCCTGATCGTCCTGACGGCGTGCAGCCACGCCGGCGTGGTCAATGTGCTCACGCATGCCCGCGCCTGCTTCCCTGACGTGAAGCTGCACACGGTGCTGGGCGGCCTGCATCTCAGCGGCGTCAACGAACGCATCATCCCGCAGACCGTGAAGGCCCTGCGCGACTTCGACCTCGACGTGATCGCCGCCGGCCACTGCACCGGCTGGCGCGCCATGAGCGCGCTGGCCAACGAATTCGGCGACAAGAAACTGACGCCGCTGGCGGTGGGCAAGCGGCTGAGGTTCTGACAGTCACGACGAAATCTTCTGTCGTCGACAACGGCCAGCAGATCGTCTTCTATTTCAGCGTCTTCGTTCAGCCCACTGAAATCACGGCGCGTATTGGCGTGCTTTGGCGTGACGCAACCTTCGAGCAGGAGGTCAGAATGGCGAAGAAGAAGCAGAGCAAATCCAGACCCAAGAGCAGCAAGCCCAAGAGCAAGCGGGCGGCCAGTCACACTTTCATGACGGCGCGGCAGGACGATCTCTCCGCCCTCTTTTCCGCCACCGGCAAAGGACCCCACAAAGACCAGGTCAGCGCCCGGCTTATGACGCCGCCCTCTGATTTGGGAGTCGGCAAGCCGCCGGGTTCCCGGGAGGACTGATCACCGCTAGCTCGCAACGCATTGGAGGCCACGATGGAAGTTGTTGGCACGGACTCCGTCCAGTTCTCGTACACCCACTTTGGCGGCACGAACAATCTCCTTCCCGGGCGACCCGAGCAGCTGAGCTTTCAGCTCAACGTGCCGCGCGGTGCCCAGGTCTTTCCGGCCATCACCAAGATCAACTTCGGCTACATCAACGGCAACGAGGGCAATCCACCCATGAACCTCAACGAGCATTCGCTCGGCCAGATCGGCGCTCAATGCTGGGTCAACGGCAACACTCTCTTCTGCTGGATGAGGCTTTCGACCAACGATCAAACGGTGCCGTGCGTCGGCCAGGTTGACGTGAACGTCCTTTATCTCCGCTAGAGAGCGCCATCGCGCGCCCTCTCTGCCGCCTTGATTCCGCCCCCGCGCCGGGCCATACCGCTGCGCCCTTGCCCTCCACCGGCAGGGTGCGCGGAGGTCCAAACCCCGCGCCAATCCACAGTGAGCGGAGTCCACATCCCATGCCTGACGTCACCACCACGGCTGCGCCCAATTCCCACCTGGCGTCCTATGCCGCCCGCGGCCTGAAAGGCCGCATCCTCTCGGGCGTGCAGCCCACCGGCAATCTCCATCTCGGCAACTATCTCGGCGCGATCCGCAACTTCGCGCGCCTGCAGAACGACTACGAGTGCCTCTACTGCGTGGTCGACATGCACGCGATCACGGTTCCGCAGGATCCCAAGCTGCTGAGCAGCCAGACGCGCGAGATCGCTTCGGCATTCCTGGCCGCCGGCGTCGACGGCAGGAAGCAGATCATCTTCAACCAGTCGATGGTGCCCGAGCACGCCCAGCTCGCCTGGATCTTCAATTGCGTCGCCCGCATGGGCTGGATGAGCCGCATGACGCAGTTCAAGGAGAAGGCGGGCAAGGACCGCGAGAACGTCTCGCTCGGCCTGTTCGCCTACCCGGCGCTGATGGCGGCCGACATCCTGATCTACAAGGCCACGCACGTGCCCGTCGGCGAGGACCAGAAGCAGCATCTCGAGCTGACGCGAGACATCGCGATCAAGTTCAACAATGACTTCAACGCGCCGGATTTCTTCCCGGTCACCGAGCCGCTGATCTTCGGCGCGGCGACGCGCGTCATGAGCCTGCGCGACGGCACCAAGAAGATGAGCAAGTCCGACCCGTCGGATTTCTCGCGCATCAACCTCACCGACGATGCCGACACCATCGCCCAGAAGATCCGCCGCGCCAAGACCGACCCGCATCCGATGCCCGAGACGGCAGCCGATGCCGAGAAGCGACCGGATGCCGACAATCTCCTGGGCATCTACGCGGCGCTGGTCGACAAGGACAAGGATGCCGTGATCCGGGAGTTCGCCGGCAAGCAGTTCTCCGAGTTCAAGAATGCGCTGACCGAGGTCGCCGTCGCCAAGCTCGGCCCGGTCGGGGCGGAGATGCAGCGGCTGATGAAGGACCCCGGCCACGTCGACGCGATCCTGCACAGCGGCGCCGAACGGGCGCGCGCGCTCGCGGCGCCGATCCTCACGGAAGTCTACGAGACAGTGGGGTTCCTGAAGCCGTAGACTTGAGCCTGTCGCCAACACCGGGGAGAGGCTCATGTTCGACAAGGACCGGTTGATCGCCGATTGCCGCGCTGCCCTCGAGGGCGACCGCGCGTCCCGCAACGTGCGCGAAGTCGTGGCTCGCGCGGTGTCGGACCCGGCCAGCGTCACCAACAGCCTTGGCGAACCGAAGGCCGGCGGGATTCATCCGATCCATCGTTCGCCCGAGCTGACGATCATCAACGTCCTGTGGCCCGCACACATGGTTATCATGCCGCACAATCATTCGATGTGGGCGGTGATCGGTGTCTATGGCGGCCGCGAGGACAACATGCTGTGGCGGCGCCTGCCCGACAACTCAGACGGCAGGATCGAGGCGGCAGGCGCCATCGCGTTGTCCACCAAGGATACCCAAGCCTTCGGGCCGGACGTTATTCACTCAGTGGTCAATCCGATCCAGCACGTGACCGGCGCCATCCACGTCTATGGCGGCGATTTCTTCGCCGCCAAGCGCAGCGAATGGGATCCCGAGTCGCTGCATGAGAAGCCCTTCGACATGCAGAAGACCCTGCGAGACTTCGCGCGCTAGCCTTCCATCCGGGTCAGCGCCCACTTCACGGCTGCACCCTCGATCGGGATCTGGCCGACCAGCACGATCTGCTCGGTGCGGCGCTGGCGACCCTCCTCGCCGAGATAGATGCTTTCGGCGAGCCCGATGCCGGCACCCGAGGCGCGCAGCCGCCAGCCGCGGCCGCTCGGCAGGCGCATCAGCACGGCCTGGCCGCTTTGCGCTAGGGTCGCCTTCACCGAAGGATGCAGGTGGAAGCGCACGATGAAGCGCCGGTCGGGCACCATCACCGGCCGGCCTTCCGGGCCGGTGAACAGATCCTCGCCGCGCAGGTCGCCGCCATCGGGCGACAGCCAGAGGCGGCGGCGATGGATGATGCCGTAGAGCGAGCGGTAGCCGTCATGGCTCATGTCGAGCCACTGCGCGCCTTGGTCCTCGGCGCGGTCGACGAGCACGTTGCCGGCGCGGTATTCCATCGAGCCGTGATCGGTGATCTCGGTCGAATTGGTGTCGTCGACCACGGCCGTCGAATGCGCCGCCGTGTAGCGCATGAACTGCCGCCATTCGCGGGGCGCGCCGGGATAGATGCCGCAATTGACGACCAGCCGCTCGTGCGCCGCGCTCATCTCGAAGCTGAGCGTGCCGGCATGCGCGGAGCCGTCCATGCCGCGGCCGGGCGGGCTGCCGGCATCGGTGATGACCAGCGAGGTGCCGGCAGCCAGGCGCTGGAAGCCGCTCTGCAACGCCATGGCGGGCGCGCCTTCGCTCGAGCCCGAGCGGGCGAGCACCAGGTCGATCAGGGTGCGGTCGCCTTCCCAGGTGCCGTTGAACAGAGCCAGCCCGCCGTCGCCGTGACGGAAGAAGCGCAGCATCGGCGCCAGGCGATCGATCGCGGCCACGATCTCGGCCGGCGGCCGGCGGTCGGCCGAGGCCAGCGCCGCGCGGACATCAAGCAGGTGGCGCAGCACGGCCATCTGGACGTGCGGGGCGCGCTCGGCCACGACGCCGTCATGCAAGACGTAGCGTTTCACGAACTTGGCGAGCCGGCTCAGCGATTGGGCCAGGCTCTTCTCGTAGCGCTTGCCGTCGCGGATGAAGGCGAGGTCGGCGAAGATCAGCGCCTTCAGCACCAGCACCGCCTCCTGGCCGCCAAGGGCGGTGCGGGCCGCGCGGCGCAGATGCACACGCTGGCGGGCGATGGCAAAGACGAAGCGGGCGGAGAAGTCGGGGTCGGCCGCCGCAGCCAGCCAGTCGAAATGGCGGATCCACGCCACGATGCGCTGGGCCAGCACCTCGCGCTTCCAGGTGCTGGGCGACCAGCGCCATTCGCGGTCGGTCCAGTCGTCGACCAGGCGGACGGCGACGGTCGCCGACGAGGGATCGCCGCAGTCGCGCAGGTCGCGCAACCAGGCAAAGCCGTTCAGCGCATCGAGCCACAGCGGATTGGCACCCGGCCGCTGCCACGGCGGATCGTTGCTGGCGGCCGCCGCCGGGCCGACCACGCCGAAGGCGGCGAACTCGCCCACCACCAGGCGCTGGCCCAAGGCGGGGTCGCCCGGCCACGGGTCCGGCGCCACGGCAAAGAAGCTCTTGGGCGAGCGGTGGCCGAGCGTGAGGGAATAAAGCGGCAAGCCCAGCATCCAGCGGCCGAACGGCCGGCGCTCGACCGGGCGGGCGGCCGTCGAGCGAATTGGGCGGGAATCTGAGGCGATCAACGTCATTTTCTTGTGATCTTTGGCCCGGCAGCATTTCCGCTAGGCATTAAGGGGGTTTGTCAGTTTAGCCCACCCGGGGGTGCTTGGGGAGGGCTGGATACCCCCTGCCGTACCCCCTCTTGAACGGCCCTGGGGCATCCCCAGATTCCAGTTCGAAGGGGTGCCTGAAAGGGCCCCTGGGCACTCGCTCTTCGGAGGAGGGTTCTATGAGTCGCGTACCTTTATTCAATTCGCCCTTGCTGCTGGGTTTTGACCAGCTCGAGCGCACGCTCGACCGATTGGCCAAGAACGCCGAGGGCTACCCTCCGTACAACATCGAGCGGATCGGCGAGAACGGCCTGCGTATCACGTTGGCGGTGGCCGGCTTCACGACCGACGATCTCATCATCGAGCTGGTCGAGAACCAGCTGTCGGTGCGCGGCAAGCAGACCGACGACACGACCCGCGTCTTTCTCCATCGCGGCATTGCCGCCCGTCAGTTTCAGCGCGCCTTCATGCTGGCCGACGGCATCGAGGTGATGGGCGCGCGGCTGGACAACGGCCTGCTCTCCATCGACCTCGCGCGGCCGCACGCCGAGCCGCGCATCCGCACCATTCGCATCGACGCGGGGACCGACCGCGATGAGGCGAGCAACACCATCGATATCACCGCGCGCCGCTCGGGCTCGCGCTGACTGCTGCCAAGGAGGTAGCCATGGAAAACAACGAAACTACTGCTTTCAAGCCCCTCGCGGACGATGCGTTCCTGAGCCTCGGCGCCCAGCAGATCGCCTATGTGAAGGCGATCAGCCTACCCGACGGCGCAAACGCAGTCGGCATCTTCTCCGCCGACGGCAAGCCGATGGCGGCCGCGCCGTCAGTCGAGATCGCACAGGCGATCATTCGCCAACACGATCTCGAGCCGGCGCTTGTTCACTGAGGGCCCCTTCGTCGGGGAAGAGTCAGGCCGCGCTCTGCGCCTGAATGGAGTCGACCAGCAAGGCGTAGAGCGCGTCCGCGCTCTCGGTGGCGCGCAGCTTCTCGACCAGACTGCGGTCGCGCAGCAGGCGTGACACGCGCGCCAGCGCCTTGAGGTGATCGGCGCCCGCACCCTCGGGCGCCACCAGCAGGAAAACGATGTCGACTGGACGCTCGTCGATCGAATCGAAATCGACCGGATGGACCAGGCGTGCGAACAGCCCGCGCGGCTTGTCGAGCGCGCCGAGCCGGCCGTGTGGAATGGCGATGCCGCCGCCAATGCCGGTCGACCCCAGCCGTTCGCGCTCGAGCAGGCGGTCAAACAGGCGACGCTCATCGAGCTTGAAAACGCTCGCCGCGCGGCTGGCCAGCTCGGCCAGCAGGGCCTTCTTGCCGGACGCCTTCACCGAGGCCAGAACGGCGTCTGGACCGGTTAGCAAATCGGCGATTTCCACAATGTCACCAATAAGTTAACGGGCGAGGACCAAACCCCGCCCGGCGCGAAGGCGCCCCTATAAGCGCGTCGCTCGGGCCGGTCAAGCCACCCGTTGGCATTGTCGGAACCGTCCGCCGGCCGCTCAGTCCGCAGAGCCGGCCAGAACCTGCGCGGCAATCGCCGCGGCGGGCACGCCCGACGGCAGGCTGCGGCCCATGCCGAGCCGTCCGAGCCGCCGACGCTCGGCCGATGAGGGGATGCGCATGGCTTCGCGATACTTGGCAACGGTGCGGCGCGCGATCTCGATGCCCTCGCCCTTCAAGAGATCGACGATGCGATCGTCCGACAGAGGCTGGTGCGCATTCTCACCGCCCACCAGGAGGCGGATGCGCGAGCGTACCGATTCGGAGGACACCACGACGCCCGGCGTGCGTGCAGGCAGCGACGAGGTGAAGAAGTATTTCAGCTCGAAGATGCCGCGCGGCGTGGCGATGTACTTGTTGGAGGTGACGCGGCTCACCGTGCTCTCGTGCAGCTCGGTGGCGACGGCGATGTCGCGCAGCACCAGCGGGCGCAGCGCGCTCACGCCCTTGCGGAAGAAGCCGTCCTGCTGGCGCACGATCTCGCGCGCCACCTTGAGGATCGTGGTGGCCCGCTGCTCGAGCGTCTTGACCAGCCAGTTGGCCGACTGGAAGCGCTCGGCGACGAAATCGCGGTCGGGCTTGGCGCGCGCGCCCTTCATCAGGGTGGCGTGGTAGTTGCGGTCGACCAGCACCTTGGGCAGCGCATCGGTGTTGAGTTCGATGTGCCAGCCCTCTTCACCGGTCTCGGCATCCTTGGCCGGCGTCAGAAAGAGATCGGGCGCCACCGGCTGGATCGGCTCGTAGTCGAATTTCTGGCCGGGACGCGGATCGAGTGAGCGCAGCTCGGCCAGCATGTCGCGTAGGTCTTCCTCGTCGACGCCGCAGCGGCGGCGCAGCTGGCCGAGCTCACCCGCCGCCACCAGGTCGAGATGATCGAGCAGCGCCTTCATCGCCGGGTCCAGGCGATTGCGCTCGGCGAGCTGGGCGCCCAGGCACTCCGCCACGGTGCGCGCGAAGAGACCGGCCGGCTCGATCTGGCGCAGCCGCGCCCAGATGCGCTCGACAATCTCGAGGCTGATATCCAGCGCCTGGGCAATCGCCGCCGCCTCGAGGCGGCAGTAGCCTGCCTCGTCGAGACCCTCGGCGAGCTTCAGCGCTATGCGCCGGTCGGCGGCCTCCGAGAAGATCAGATCGATCTGCTCCAGCACGTGGGCGGCGAGCGACTGCGGCCGCTCGGCCACGAAATCAAGGGCATCGGGAAGGTCGTCCCTTTGGCCGACCTTGCTGGCCGTGCCGTCGCCGCCGCGATCGGCATGCTCGCGCGTCCAGCGTTCGTCGGCATCGGCGAGAGCAGGTGCCGCCGCGGCCAGGGCTTCGGCCGTGTCGACCGGCGTGTCGACGGGGCCGGCCTCGACTTCAGCGACCGGGCCGTCGTCGGACTGTGTTTCCTGGAGGAGTGGGTTCTTCTCGAGTTCCTGCTGGATGAATGCCGCCAGCTCGAGATGCGAGAACTGCAGCAACTTGATCGCCTGCTGCAGCTGCGGCGTCATTGCCAACGTCTGGCGCGAAGCCAGAATGAGACTCTGACCGATACGCATGTGCCCCCACTCGGGAGGTCATTAGACCTCCCGCAGTAGCTTTAAGCAAGGATCATGCCAAACTGCAGATATTGGGCGATCAGTGCTCGAAGATGTCGGTCTCCGGCCAGCCGGCGAGATCCAGCCGGGCGCGGCTGGGCAGGAAGCGGAAGGCCGCCTGGGCAAGCTCGGTGCGGCCCTCGCGCTCCAGCAGGGCATCGAGCTTGGTCTTGAGCGCATGCAGGTGCAACACATCCGAAGCGGCGTAGTTCAGCTGCTCCTCGCTCAGCGTGTCGGCGCCCCAGTCGGAGGTCTGCTGCTGTTTGGAAAGGTCGACGCCCAGCAGCTCCCTGCAAAGATCCTTCAAGCCCCAGCGGTCGGTGAAGGTGCGGGTGAGCTTGGCAGCGATCTTGGTGCAGTAGACCGGTTCACAGCGCACGCCCAGCGCATGCTCGAGGACTGCAATATCGAAGCGGCCGAAATGGAAGAGTTTCAGCACCTTTGGATCGGTGAGAAGCGCGGCCAGGCGCGGCGCCTTGGCCGGCCCCCCGTTTTTGAAATCTCGCGGAATCTGCACCAGATGGGCATTGCCGTCGCCGGCCGAGAGCTGCACTAGGCAGAGCCGGTCGCGATGCGGGTTGAGCCCCATCGTCTCGGTATCGATGGCCACAATGGGCCCGAACGAAAGGTCGGCTGGAAGGTCGCCGCGGTAGAGTTTGTTCGCCATCAGAGGATGCCTCGCACGCCCGGCATGGTGCCCAGGAGAAGACTCGAACTTCCACGCCTCGCGGCGCTAGTACCTGAAACTAGTGCGTCTACCAATTCCGCCACCTGGGCACGGCATGCGGGGCTAGTGCGGGGCGTTGAGGTACGGCGGGCTCGCCCTGATGTCAACGGTGGGCTATAGGCTGGCCATGAAGATCAAGCAGGTCACGGTTTTCGGGGGTTCCGGCTTCATCGGCCGGGCGATCGTTCGGGCGCTGGCGCACGAGGGCTATCTGGTGCGGGTGGCGGCCCGCCGCATCGAGCTGGCCGAGCCGGTCAAGACCGCCGGCGACGTCGGCCAGGTCATGCTGATGCGCACCAATGTGCGCATGCCGCAATCGGTGGCCGCCGCCATCGACGGCAGCCAGGCCGTGATCAATGCCGTGGGCATCCCCTACGAGCGCGGCCGCCAGCGCTACCAGGCCGTCCATGTCGAGGGCTCACGCACCATCGCCCAGGCGGCCGCAGCCGCCGGCGCGCAACGCCTGGTCCATATCTCCGGCATCGGCGCCGACAATCGCAGCAGCAAGAACCGCTATATCCGCTCCAAGGTCGCCGCTGAGGACGCTGTCATTGGCGCCTTCGACGGCGCCACCATCCTGCGCAACAGCGTGGTGTTCGGCCCCAATGACGTGATGTTCAACCGCATGGCCGACATTGCCTGCAAGGCGCCGGTCTTCCCGCTGATCGGCAACGGCACGGCCAAGGTTCAGCCGGTGTTCGTCGGCGATGTCGGCAAGGCCGTCGCCGCCGTGCTGGCGCGGACCGATACGGCCAAGAGCGTGTTCGAGCTGGGCGGTCCGCGGGTCTACACCTATCGCGAGGTCGCTCAACTGGTCTTGCGCGAGATCGATCGCAAGAAGCCGATCATCGGGACGCCGGCGGCCCTCATGAAGGTCGCTGCCTTCTTTGCCCAACAGGTCGCCCGGCTGGGCCGCGTGCCGCCGCTCACCGTCGACCAGGTCGAGCTCATGCTGCACGATAATGTCGTCCGCCCCGGCGCGCATGGGCTGGGCGCCCTCGGCATCCAGGCGACCGCGGCCGAGGTCATCTTGCCGACCTATCTCGACCGCTTCCGCATCGGCGGCCGCTATAATCAGCACGCCCCGGCCTGAGGCGATTCTCGCCACCCCTGAGATTCCCCCAAGATTCCCCTGGTCAGGGGAATCGTTCGATGCCGATGGCATAGCCATTTCAGGCGACTATTCCCCTCCAGCGCGCCACCCCTGTACGGTATAAGAATACCGTTAGTTCCGAATATTTACTAAATGTGATGTTGCAAAGGACATCGCGAGGTTCATTAAAACCGCCAATGAACCTCCAGCCTAAATTAGGTCAATGTCATTGACTTAAATCCAGAATCATGATGAATTAAGCCACAAGACGCAGCTTTAGCGCGAGGGGCGTGCTGAGCGCGTAATAAAATTACAATCTGTTTCGGTGAGGGGCCGCCATGGCCGAAAGGATGCTGAAGTTCGTCGGAACACCGCAAGCCATGCCCGCAAAACGGGCGCCGGCGGAGCGGCGCCACGACTTCCAGGAGATCTATGCCGAATACGCTCGCGGCCAAGCCGCCGAGCAGGCCGCGCGCTGCTCGCAATGCGGCGTGCCGTTCTGTCAGGTCCACTGCCCGCTGCACAACAACATCCCCGACTGGCTGAAGCTCACCGCCGAAGGCCGCCTCGACGAGGCCTACGAGCTTTCCTCGGCGACCAATAACTTCCCGGAGATCTGCGGCCGCATCTGCCCGCAGGACCGGCTGTGCGAAGGCTACTGCGTCATCGAGAAGGGCTTCGACTCGGTCACCATCGGCTCGGTCGAGAAGTTCATCACCGACACCGCCTGGGAACAGGGCTGGGTAAAGCCGATCCAGCCGCGCCGCGAGCGCCCGCAGAGCGTCGGCATCGTCGGCGCCGGCCCCGCAGGCCTCGCTGCCGCCGAGCAGCTGCGCCGCAAGGGCTACCAGGTCGCGATCTACGACCGCTACGACCGCGTCGGCGGGCTGCTGATCTACGGCATCCCGAACTTCAAGCTCGAGAAGGAGATCGTGCAGCGGCGCGAGAAGCTGCTGCGCGATTCCAAGGTGGCGTTCCATCTCAACTGCGAGGTCGGGCGCGACATTACCTTCGCCGAGCTGCGCGAACGTCACGACGCGGTGCTGGTGGCGACCGGCGTTTACAAGGCGCGCGACATCCAGGCGCCGGGCGTCGGGCTGCCCGGCATCGCGGCCGCGCTCGACTATCTCACCGCCTCCAACCGCGATGGGCTGGGAGACGAAGTGCCCGAATTCTCGTCAGGCGCTCTGAACGCCAACGGCAAGCACGTCGTGGTGGTGGGCGGCGGCGACACGGCGATGGACTGCGTGCGCACGGCCGTGCGCCAGGGTGCCAAGTCGGTGAAGTGCCTGTATCGCCGCGACCGCGCCAACATGCCGGGCTCGCAGCGCGAGGTGAAGCACGCCGAGGAAGAAGGCGTCGAGTTCGTCTGGCTCACCGCGCCACAGTCGTTCCTGGGCAAGACCAGAGTGAGCCACGTGCGCTCGGTGCGCATCCATCTCGGCATGCCCGACGCCTCGGGCCGCCAGACGCCGCAGGAGATTCCCAACAGCCACGTCAATATCGAGGCCGACCTGGTGCTGAAGGCGCTGGGCTTCGATCCGGAGGACCTGCCGGTGCTGCTCAGCGCGCCCGATCTCGGCGTCACCGGCTGGGGCACGCTGAAAATCGACTGGCGCTCGATGATGACCAACCTCGACGGCGTGTTCGCTGCCGGCGACATCGTGCGCGGCGCCTCGTTGGTCGTGTGGGCGGTGCGCGACGGCCGCGACGCCGCCGAGCGCATCCATTCCTATCTGGCGACGAAGGCGTCCAGGGCTCGAGAGGGGGCCGCGCTCGCCGTGGCAGCGGAGTGACGACAATGATGACGCTTTACGACTTCAATGGTTCGGGCAACGGCTTCAAGGTTCGCCTGCTGCTGGCCCAGCTCGGCATCGCCTACACGCTGGTCGAGCGCGACATCCTGAAGGGCGAGACGCGCACGCCCGACTTCCTGGCGAAGAACCCCAACGGCCGCATTCCGACGCTGCAGCTCGAGGATGGCACCTGCCTCGCGGAGTCCGATGCCATCCTCTGGTATCTCGCCGAGGGCACGAAGTTCGCGCCCACTGATCGGCTGGAGCGTGCGCGGACGCTGCAATGGATGTTCTTCGAGCAATACAGCCACGAGCCCTACATCGCCGTGGCGCGGTTCTGGAAGCACTTCTTCGCCAAGCTGACGCCGCAACAGGAGCTCGAGCTGCCCAACCGCATGAAGGGCGGCTATGCCGCGCTCGGCGTGATGGAGCAGCACCTGGCGCACAACCGGTTCTTCGTCGGCAACCGCTACGGCATCGCCGACATCGCGCTCTATGGCTACACGCACGTCGCGCAGGAAGGCGGCTTCCTGCTCGACAACTACCCGCACGTCACCAGCTGGCTGAGCCGCGTTGCCGCCCAGCCGGGCTACGTCTCGATGGACCACAAGAACTAGGAGGAAAGAACCATGCCGACCATCCACGTCGAAATGTTCGAGGGCCGCACGACCGATCAACGCCGCAAGCTGGCGAAGGAACTGACCGAAGGCACCTGCCGCGCCCTCGGCGTCACGCCCGACACCGTCCAGATCATCCTGACCGACATCAAGAAAGAGAACTGGGCTGAGGCCGGGAAGCTGTTCTCAGAGACGTAGTTACACCCGTCGCCCCGAGCGGAGCGCAGCGAAGTCGAGGGGCCTTGCCCGATGCAGGCAAGGTCTCTCCACTCGGGCCTGCGGCCCTCGGTCGAGACGACGAATAGGAAGTCCACCATGTCCGCAGAAGAATCCGCCGAAGAATTCGTCCGCCAGTATCTCGCAGGCACCGCCAAGCTCACCGCCGCCTATGGCTACAATCCTGCCCAGGAGATGGATTCCTGCGGCGTCGGGCTGGTCGTGGCGCTGGACGGCAAGCGCCGCCGCGACGTGGTGGCAGCGGGTATCGATGCGCTGAAGGCGGTGTGGCATCGCGGCGCGGTCGACGCCGACGGCAAGACCGGCGACGGTGCGGGCATCCATGTCGAGATCCCGCAGGATTTCTTCCGCGACCATGTCCGCAAATCATCGGGCGAGGAGGTGGCGGGCCGCATCGCCGTCGGCACCGTGTTCCTGCCGCGCACCGATCTCGACGCCCAGGAGCGCTGCCGCATCATCGTCGAGACCGAGATCCTGCGCGCCGGCCATTCCATCCTGGGCTGGCGCCAGGTGCCGGTCGACATCTCGGTGATCGGCGAAAAGGCCAACGCGACGCGGCCGGAGATCGAGCAGATCCTGATCGGCCGGGGTGATCCCAAACTCGACAACCGCGAATTCGAGAAGCAGCTCTACATCCTGCGCCGGCGTATGGAGAAAGCGGCGATCGGCGAGAACATCTCGGAGTTCTACGTATGCTCGCTCTCCTGCCGCTCACTGATCTACAAGGGCATGTTCCTCGCCGAGCATCTGTCGCAGTTCTATCCCGACCTTTTAGACGAGCGGTTCACCTCGCGCTTTGCGATCTTCCACCAGCGCTACTCGACCAACACCTTCCCGCAATGGAAGCTGGCTCAGCCGTTCCGGGTACTGGCGCACAACGGCGAGATCAACACGCTGTTGGGCAACGTCAACTGGATGAAGAGCCACGAGGCGCGGCTCGCCCATGACGGCTTCGGCCGCTCGATCGAGGACCTCAAGCCCATCATCCAGCCCGGCGCGTCGGATTCGGCGGCGCTCGACAATGTGTTCGAGCTGCTGGTGCGCGGCCATCGCAACCTGCCGATGGTCAAGGCGATGATGATCCCGGAGGCCTCGGGTTCGAACCCCAACGTGCCGCCCAAGCACCGCGCCATGTACAACTACGTGAACGGCGTGATGGAGCCGTGGGACGGTCCGGCCGCCATCGCCGCCGTCGCCGGCAAGTGGGCGCTAGTCGGGCTCGACCGCAATGGCTTGCGGCCGATGCGTTTCGTCGTGACCTCCGACGACCTGCTGATCGCGGGCTCCGAGGCCGGCATGGTGCCGCAGGAAGAGAGCAAGATCCTCGAAAAGGGCCGGCTCGGCCCGGGCGAGATGCTGGCGGTCGATATGGACCAGCCCCTGCTCTACAAGGACCGCGAGCTGAAGGACATGCTCGCCGACACGCACGACTACGCCGCCTGGACGACGCGCACGGTGGAGCTGGACTCCCTCATCAAACAGGATGTCCCGCACGAGCAGCGCTTTGAGGCCGATGAGCTGCGCCGCCGCCAGTTCGCGGTTGGTTGGTCGATCGAGGATCTCGAGATGATCCTCCATCCGATGTGCGAGGACGGCAAGGAAGCCATCGGCTCGATGGGAGACGATGCGCCGCTCGCGGTGCTGTCGGACACCTATCGCGGCATGCATCACTACTTCCGCCAGAACTTCAGCCAGGTGACCAACCCCCCGATCGACAGCTTGCGCGAACGCAATGTGATGACCATCCGCACGCGGCTGGGCAATCTCGGCAACATCCTCGACGAATCGCCCGAGCAGAGCGAGATGCTGTCGCTGCAGTCGCCGATCGTGCTCAACGCCGAGTTCGAGGCGATGCGCAAGTACATGGGCGATACGGCCGCCCGGATCGATTGCGCATTTGATCCGAAGGGCGGACTCGACGCCATGCGCCAGGCCTTCGACCGCATCTGCAAGGAGGCCGAGGACGCCGTGCGCTCGGGCTGCCTGCATATCGTGCTGACCGACGCCAACATAGGCCCCGACAGCGCGGCGTTGCCGATGATCCTGGCGGCGGGCTGCGTGCACTCCTACCTGGTCCGCCAGTCGCTGCGTACCTTCATTTCGCTCAACGTGCGCTCGGGCGAGTGCCTCGACGTGCACTATGCCGCCGTCATCATCGGCGTCGGCGCCACCACGGTGAACCCCTACCTCGCCGAGGAGACGATCGCCGCCCGCCACGCGCGTGGCCTGTTCGGCAAGCAGACGCTCAGCCAGTGCCTCGCCAACTACAAGAAGGCGCTGGATGACGGGCTGCTCAAGACCATGTCCAAGATGGGCATCTCGGTCCTGTCGTCCTACCGCGGCGGCTGCAACTTCGAAGCAGTCGGCCTGTCGCGCTCGCTGGTGCAGGAATTCTTCCCCGGCATGCCCTCGCGCATCTCGGGCATCGGGCTGCGCGGCGTACAGGAGAAGATCGCCCAGCAGCATGCCCGCGCCTTCGACGAGGACGTGATCGCGCTGCCGATCGGTGGCTTCTACAAGAGCCGGCACGGCGGCGATCACCACAATTTCGAGGCCAACCTCATCCACATGCTGCAGGACGCGGTGAACACCGAGTCCTATGCCAAGTACCGCAAGTACAGCGAGGCGGTGCGCCGCCTGCCGCCGATCAACCTGCGCGACCTGCTGGACTTCAGGGCCAGCGCCGCGCCGGTTCCCATCGACGAGGTCGAATCGATCACCGAGTTGCGCAAGCGCCTGGTAGCGCCCGGCATCTCACTCGGTGCGCTCGGGCCCGAGGCGCACGAGACTCTGTCGATCGCCATGAACCGGATCGGCGCCAAGTCCAACTCGGGCGAAGGCGGCGAGGACCCGGCGCGCTACAGCCCGCGGCCCAACGGCGACAATGCTTCCTCGGCCATCAAGCAGGTGGCGTCGGGCCGCTTCGGGGTGACGGCGGAGTATCTCAACAACTGCCGCGAGCTCGAGATCAAGGTCGCCCAGGGTGCCAAGCCCGGCGAAGGCGGCCAGCTGCCCGGCGTCAAGGTAAGCGAGATGATCGCCCGCCTGCGCCATTCGACGCCTGGCGTGACCTTGATCAGCCCGCCGCCGCATCACGACATCTATTCGATCGAGGATCTGGCGCAGCTGATCTATGACCTCAAGCAGATCAACCCCGAGGCGCGCGTCACCGTGAAGCTGGTGGCCCGCTCGGGCATCGGCACCATCGCGGCGGGCGTGGCCAAGGCCAAGGCCGACGTGATCCTGGTGTCAGGCCATTCGGGCGGCACGGGCGCCTCGCCCCAGACCTCGATCAAGTACGCCGGTATCCCGTGGGAGATGGGCATTTCCGAGACCCACCAGGTGCTGACGCTCAATCGCCTGCGCGAGAAGGTATTGCTGCGCACCGACGGCGGCATCAAGACCGGGCGCGACGTGGTGATCGCCGCCATGCTGGGCGCCGAGGAGTATGGCATCGGCACCGCCTCGCTGATCGCCATGGGCTGCATCATGGTGCGGCAGTGCCATTCCAACACCTGCCCAGTCGGCGTCTGCACCCAGGACCCCAAGCTCCGCGCCAAGTTCTCGGGGAGCCCTGAGAAGGTGGTGAACCTGTTCAGCTTCGTGGCCGAAGAGGTGCGCGAAATCCTGGGCCAGCTGGGCTACCGCTCACTGACCGAGATCGTCGGCCGCTCTGACCTTTTGAAGCAGGTGAGCCGCGGTGCGCGCTATCTCGACGACCTTGACCTCAGCCCGCTGCTGACCCGTGCCGATGGCGGCTCGGGCGCGGTGCATTGCACGGTCGAGGGTCGCAACGAGGTGCCCGATACGTTGGACGCCCAGATGATCCGCGACGCCCAGCCCTTGTTCACGCACCGCGAGAAGATGCAGCTGCAATACAGCGTGCGGAACACCCATCGCGCCGTCGGCACCAGGCTCGCCGCCATGATCACGCGCAAGTACGGCATGGCCGGGCTGCAGCCTGATACGGTGACGGTGCGCCTGCGCGGCACCGCCGGGCAATCGTTGGGCGCCTTTGCCGTGCAAGGCATGAAGCTCGAAGTGTTCGGCGACGCCAACGACTATGTCGGCAAGGGCCTGAGCGGCGGCACCATCGTGGTCAAGCCCACGGTTTCTAGCCCGCTGGTGCCCGAGCACAATGCCATCATCGGCAACACGGTTCTTTACGGTGCCACGGCCGGCAAGCTGTTCGCTTCGGGCTGCGCCGGCGAGCGCTTCGCCGTGCGCAACTCCGGCGCCGACACGGTCGTCGAAGGCACGGGATCAAACGGCTGCGAGTACATGACCGGCGGCACGGCCGTCGTGCTGGGCGATGTCGGCGTCAACTTCGCCGCCGGCATGACTGGCGGCATGGCCTTCGTCTATGACCCGGCGGACGTCTTCAAGCTCAAGGTCAATCCCGACACGGTGGTGTGGCAGCGCATCGACCATCCGCATTGGGACTCCATCCTGAAGACACTGGTCGAGGAGCATGTGGCCGAGACCAAGTCGCCGCTCGGCGCGCGCCTGTTGAACGACTGGGACCGCTGTCTCGAGAAGTTCTGGCAGGTGGTGCCCAAGGAGATGCTGTCGCGCCTGCCGCAGCCGCTGACGATCGCCAAAGAGAAGCGCGCGTGACCTGTCGTCCTGAGCGAAGCGAAGGACCTAGCGCCAGCTCCATCGGCCCTTGCCCGATCGTTCGGCGAGATCCTTCGCTGCGCCCAGGATGACAGATAGTCCTGGAACTACGCGCCCGCCGCGCGTGGCCTACCTTCAGCTCGGCCTGAACATCGTCCTGTTCGGCCTGAGCTGGCCGATGATCAAGATCGGCCTGCAGGCCGCGTCGCCGCTATGGTTTGCGGCGGCGCGCGCCACGCTATCCGCAACCACGGCGTTCCTCTTGCTGGCATTCCTCGGCCGCCTGAAGTGGCCGCCGCGCGCCGACTGGCCGATCGTGCTGTCGGTCGGGGCGTTGCAGCTCGCCTGCTTCTTCGCCTTCTCCAACCTCGGCATGCAGAGCCTGCCGGCGGGACGCTCGAGCGTGCTGGCCTACACCGCCTCGCTCTGGGTCGTGCCGCTCTCGCTCCTGATCGGCGAGAGGGTCGGCTGGCGCGGTGTGGCGGGCGTGCTGCTGGGCGTGGCCGGCATCGTGGTCCTGGCCGATCCGCCGCGCTTCGACTGGAGCAACCGGGCAGTGGTCTGGGGCCACATCTGGCTGCTGCTGTCGGGTTTCACCTGGGCAATCGCCATCGTCCATATCCGCCATCATCGCTGGCGGATCGCACCGCTCGACGCGCTGCCCTGGCAGATGGGCGTGGCCGCCGTGCTGTTGTGGCCGCTCGCCCTGCTGCTGGAGCCCGCCGGCCATCTCGATGCCCACGCGAAGGAGCTCTGGATCGGCCTGATCTATATCGGCGCTTTCGCCGGCCCGATCGCGACCTGGGCCGCCGTCTCGGTCAACCGCGCCCTGCCGCCGGTGGTCGGCTCGATGGCGATGCTGGGCGTGCCGCTGCTCAGCATCGCCTCGTCGGTGGTGCTGGTGGACGAGCCGATCACCGCGCCGCTGGCGATCGGAACCGCGCTGGTGATCGCAGGCATCGCAGTCGTCATTCTGGAGAATTCCCGGCGGGCCCGATAAGGTCCAGCCATGAACTGGGGAACGATGAGCCGCGACCAACGGGACGCGGCGTACAACAACACCAACGCGGTCAAGAACAGCGCCGAGCTGAACGCTGCACGCGAGGCGGCGTCGGCCGTCTTCCGCAAAGCCCATCCGCAGCATCTCGACCTGCCCTACGGGCCGGGCGAGCGCAATAAGTGGGACCTGTTCCCGGCGCGGGACCCCAACGCGCCGTGTCTCATCTTCATCCATGGCGGCTACTGGCAGCGCAACAGCCGGGAGATGTTCGCCAACCTGATCGAGGGACCCTTCGCCCATGGCTGGGCGGCGGCGCTGCCGGGCTACACGCTGGCGCCCGACGCCTCGCTTACGGAGATCGTGGCCGAGATCAACTCGGCGCTCGATTGGCTCTCGGCCAACGGATCGGCACATGGCATCAACGGCAAGGTCGTGCTGAGCGGCTGGTCGGCGGGCGGCCATCTCACCGCGCAATGCCTCGGCCATCCTCTCGTGAGCGCCGGGCTCGCCATCTCAGGCGTGTTCGAGCTGGGTCCGATCCGCGACACCTATCTCAATGAGAAGCTGCGCCTCAGCGACGACGAGGTCGAGCTCCTGTCGCCGCTGCGGCTCCCCATGGTCCAGAAGCCACTCGCCATCACCTATGGCACCGCCGAGTTGCCACCGCTGGTGGGCGACAGCCGAACATTGCATGAGGTTCGGGCCCGCCAGCACCTGCCAGGGGCGCTCATTCCGGTGGCGGGTGCCGACCATTTCACCATTACCCACGAGCTGCGCGATGCCGATGGCGAGCTGACCAAACAGCTCAGGCTGTTGCTCTAGAGGCGTTTGGCACGCGAGTTGCGAGTCGGGTTCCCCACAGGGGGAATCAACATGATCCAACGCCGTCGTCTTCTGATCGGAACGGGCCTTGTCGCCGCCGGCACGCTCGCCGCGCCCGCGATCGTGCGGGCGGAGACCACGGTGAAAATGGGCACGCTCAGGCTCGTCCATTCCATGCCGCCCTACTTCTACGAGAAGTTCGCGCCGGCCGGCCTCAAGATCGAGATCATCGTGTTCGACAGCCCGACCGACGGCAAGAACGCTGTGGTCACCAAGTCGGTTGATTTCGGCACCTTCGGCATCGCCGCCGCCATCCTGGGGGGTGCGGCGGGCGAGCCGGTCGTGGTGGTGGGCGCCATGTGCAACAAGGGCATGGGCGTCATCTCCAAGGCCGGCTCGGACGTAAAAGCGATCAAGGACCTCAAGGGCAAGAAGGTCGGCATCTGGCCGGGCTCGACGCAGGAGGTCTTCATCTTCGAGCGCCTGAAGATGGAAGGCATGTCGGTCAAGGACATCACGCCGGTGCGCGTGCCGTTCGGCGAGATGCCGGCGATGCTGCAGCGTGGCGACATCGACGCCTATGTCGGCGCCGAGCCCGCGCCCGGCCTGTCGATCAGTTCCGGCGTCGGCCAGCTTGTGGAATATCCCTACGGCACGGCGATGGGCGGACTGAACATGATCCTGGGCACGCACGAGGACACGGTCGCCAAGAAGCCTGACCTCGTGCTCGCCATGCTGAAGATCCAGCGCCAGGCGGCGGAGTTCATGAACGCCAACAAGGCGGCGGTGGCCGACGCGACCGTACAGAAGCTCGGCGCCAACCGCGCCGCGGTCGAGCAGGCGCTGGGCGCGGACAACGTCGAGTACATCTGGAAGCTCGACGACAAGGTGCAGGGCCAGGCCAAGACCTATGCCCAGCATATGCTGGACCTCAAGCAGATCCGCCAGCTGCCGAAGTTCGAGACGTTCCTGAACCCCAAGTTCTCGAACGAGATCGCCAACAGCTAGCCCACGATGGCAATAGTGCTTGTTGCCCACCCTTCGAGACGCGGTCCTGCGGACCGCTCCTCAGGGTGAGGTGATGGTATGACCGCACAACCTCATGCTGAGGAGGTCGCGCAGCGACCTGGCGCGCATTCACATGCGCGTACTCGAAGCATGGGCAACCCAACGCTCTTTGCTCTGTGGCGTCACCTGAAGCCGACGGCGTTGGCGCTGATCGTGCCGCTGCTGCTGCTGGCCTTCTGGCAGGTGGCGACGACACAACGCTGGACGATGTTGATCCCGACGCCCTGGCAGGTCGGCGAGTACATGATCGATTTCGCCTGGGGCGGGATCTACGACGATGCCTATTCGGCGACGCTTCTCACCCACCTGCTGGCCTCGATGGGCCGCGTCTATGGCGGCTTCGCGCTGGCGGCACTGTTCGCCCTGCCGATCGGGCTGCTGATCGGCCGCCTGCCCGTGGCGCGCATGCTGCTCGACCCGTTCCTGCAGCTGATGCGGCCGGTCCCGGTCACTGCCTGGTTGCCACTGTCGATGATCCTGTTCGGGCTCGGCGCCAAGTCGGCCTTCGCGCTGGTCTGCCTCGGCGCTTTCTATCCCATCCTGCTCAATACCGTGTTCGGCGTGCGCTCGGTCGATCCCAAGCTGTTCGAGGCGGCCTCGATGCTGGGCTGCAAAGGAAATGCCCAGTTCTTCAAAGTAGTGCTGCCGGCCGCGACGCCCTCGATCTTCACCGGTCTGCGGCTCGGGTTGGGGCTCGCCTGGTTCGTCATCGTGGTCGGCGAGATGACCGGCGTGCCGCAGGGGCTGGGCGCGGTGATCATGGATGCCCGCACCCTGTCGCGCACCGACCTCGTGATCTGCGGCATGATCGTGATCGGCGTGGCAGGCTACCTCTCCGACCGCATCGTCGTGGCGATCGGCAACTGGCTGCTGCGCTGGAGCCCCACTCATCATGGCTGAGGCCACCATCCCGATCGTCGAGATCAAGGGCGTATCCAAGGTCTTCAAGCTGCAGGACCAGACGATCAACGCCCTCGCCGACGCCAACCTCTCGATCGCCAAGGGCGAGTTCATCTGCCTGATCGGCGCCTCGGGCTGCGGCAAGTCGACGTTGCTCAGGATCATGGCCGGCTTCGAGCAGCCGACCTCCGGCCAGGCGCTGATGTGGGGCAAGCCGATCGACGAACCCGAGCCCAGCCGCGGCATGGTGTTCCAGGATTACGCGCTGTTTCCATGGCTGAGCGTGCGCGACAACATCGGCTTCGGCCCGGCGGCGCGCGGCCTCGCAAGCAGCGAGGTGAAGGCCACGGTCGACAAGTTCATCGACCTCGTCGGTTTGCAGAAATTCGCCAATGCCTATCCGCACCAGCTCTCGGGCGGCATGAAGCAGCGCGTGGCGATCGCCCGCGTGCTGGCAAACGACGCCGAGCTGGTTCTGATGGACGAGCCGTTCGGCGCGCTCGACGCCATGACGCGCGAGCGCCTGCAAGACGAGCTTTTAGACATCTGGCAACGCACCGGGCTCACGGTCGTATTCGTGACGCACTCGATCGAGGAGGCGATCTTCCTCGCCGGCCGCGTCGTGGTGATGACGCCGAGTCCGGGCCGCATCGAAAGCGACAATGCCGTGACGATCCCGCGCCCGCGCGACGTCGCCAGCCCCGAATTCAACGCCGTGCGCCGCGTGCTGGGCGCCAAGCTGCACAGCCACCACGGCAAGAAAGTCGCGGCGTAGTCGCGATCCCGAGCGAAGCCGCGCCCGCCGCATTGACAGTCCGCGCGCCGCTCCTGCAAATGCGGGCAGGACGAGGGGAAAGATGGCGAACAAGGTCTACAAGGATGCCAAGTCGGCGCTCGACGGGCTGCTGCGCGACAACCTGATGCTGATGTGCGGCGGCTTCGGTCTGGTCGGCGTGCCGGACAAGCTGATCGCGGCAGTGCGTGATTCGGGCGTGAAGGGACTGACCTGTGTTTCGAACAACGCCGGAATCGACGGCGCGGGGCTCGGCCTGCTGCTCGAGACCGGCCAGGTCAAGAAGATGATTTCGTCGTATGTTGGCGAGAACAAGACCTTCGCCAAGCTCTACCTCGAAGGAAAGCTCGAGATCGAATTCAATCCGCAGGGCACGCTCGCCGAGCGCTGCCGCGCCGGCGGCGCCGGCATTCCGGCCTTCTACACCAAGACCGGTGTCGGTACTCAGGTCGCCGAGGGCAAGGAGACCAAGGTGTTCGACGGCGAGGAATACGTGATGGAGCGCGGCCTGGTCGGCGACATTGCGCTGGTGAAGGCGTGGAAGGGCGACAAGTCGGGCAACCTCGTCTTCCGCAAGGCCGCGCGCAATTTCAATCCGATGATGGCGACGGCGGCGAAGATGTGCGTCGCCGAGGTCGAGGAGCTGGTCGACGTGGGACAGCTCAATCCCGACCACATCCATACGCCTGCCGTCTACGTGAAGCGCATCTTCTGCGGCGCGCCGTACGACAAGAAGATCGAGCAGCGCACAGTACGAAAAGCCTAACTGGCGCAAAGCCTAGGAGAGACGACCATGGCCTGGACCCGCGATCAGATGGCGGCGCGCGCCGCCAAGGAACTGAAGGACGGCTACTACGTGAACCTGGGCATCGGCATTCCGACCCTGGTGTCGAACTACGTGCCGGAAGGCGTCGACATCACGCTGCAGAGCGAGAACGGCATGCTGGGAGTCGGGCCCTTCCCGTTCGACAATGAGGTCGATCCCGACGTCATCAATGCCGGCAAGCAGACCGTGACCGAGGTCAAGGGCACGTCCTATTTCAGCTCGGCCGACAGCTTCGCCATGATCCGCGGCGGGCACATCGATCTGTCGATCCTGGGCGCCATGGAAGTGGCCGAGAACGGCGACCTCGCCAACTGGATGATCCCCGGCAAGATGGTCAAGGGCATGGGCGGCGCCATGGACCTGGTGGCGGGCGTGAAGCGCGTGATCGTCACCATGGAGCACGTCTCCAAGGACGGGCAGTCGAAGCTCCTGAAGGAATGCACCCTGCCGCTGACCGGCCGGCGCGTGGTCGACATGGTGATCAGCGAATTCGGCGTCTTTACCATCGACAAGCACGGACCCGGCGGAGTCACGCTGCTCGAGCTCGCCGACGGCGTGACCGTCGAGGAGGTCAAGGCCAAGACCAAGGCCAAGCTCGCGGTCGCCTTGTCGTCCTGAGCGAAGCGAAGGACCTCGCAGAACGGCCAGACTCGGTGCTGAAGCGCTAGATCCTTCGCTGCGCTCAGGATGACAGGCTAGCGCCTGTCACCACTTGGCGAGGAATTGCCTGAGCGGCTCGGCGCCGGGATTGGAGAAGCGGCCGTCCTGCACGATCGCCCGGCCGGTGGCGCCTGACCCGTAGTAGAGCGCGTTCCAGTCGTTGTCGGCGTCGATGTACGAGCCTTCGAGCGAGGCGCCGGCGAACAGGCCGTTGGAACTGGCATAGGCCACGATGTCGGCGCCGGTTGCCGCGGTCGAAGCGCCCTCGAGGCCGATGCCGACCGCCACCATAGTGACGCCTGCCTCGGCGCCGAACTTGAACTTGTGGTCGAGGATGGCGGCCAGGCCCTTGTCGGTCAGGATGATGAACACGATCTCGCTCACCTTGCCGCCGACCTGCAGGCCGATGCTGCCGGAGCCCATGCCGTAGAAGGCGGGGTAGCTCCAGTGATTGGGCGAGGGGCGGGCCATCAGAACGCCACGTCCGCCGGCGGCGCCCAGGATGAAGCCGCCCTGCACCAGCTCGGGCACGATGATCACGCCGCGGGCGTGGGTCATGTTCCTGAGTGCGTCGGGATAATCCTTGCCGCTCAATACCTTGCGGGCAGAATTCAGCGACTGGTCGACGAGCGATTGCCGCTTGGCATCGGCCAGCGACGGCACAGACATAAGGAAGGGGGAAGCCATTGCGGCCGCAGTCCCGGCCAGGACGGTCCGGCGATTCATGTTCTGCTCCTTGGTTGGCGGCCGACGCCGGGGAAGCGCCTAGGTGGCCACAACACAAGGATAATACCACGATTCGGGGCAGAATTGCGGCGTCAAAGCCGTGGCCGCGGCCGATCCTTCATGATCAAGGGCAGCCCTGCCGCCATCAGGATCACCCGGTCGGCGCGCTCGGCCACCCGCATGTTGAGCCGGCCCTGGGCATCGCGAAAGGCGCGGCCGAGCGGCGTCTCGGGCACGATGCCGAGGCCCACTTCGTTGCTGACGAACACCACCGGCGCGGCATAGCCCTCGAGCGCCTGCATCAGCTCGTCGGTCGCCTCATCGAGGTCGGCGCCGGCGCCCATCAGGTTGGAGAGCCAGAGGGTCAGGCAATCGACCAGCACCGGCCGGCCATGAGCGGCTGCCGATTGCAGGGCCTCGCCGAGCTTCAGTGGCTCCTCGATCGTGGTCCAGCCCGAACTGCGGCGCGTGCGATGGGCCATGATGCGCGTCGCCATCTCGACGTCGCCCGCCTGGGCGGTAGCGATATAGACCGCGGGCTGTGGCGGCGCGCCGTGCAGGCTCCCGGTCACCAGCTTCTCGGCGTGCGTGCTCTTGCCCGACCGCGCGCCGCCCAGCACCAGGCAAACCGGCGGGAGCGAGGACGTCCGAACGTGCTCCATCAATGCTGGGCCGCGCTCACCAGCCAGCAGGCGCCGGCCAGGTGCACGCCATCGGGGCCGACATGCGATTTCAGCGCCTCGCCGATGGCGGCCTTGGCCTTGCTGATCTGCTCGGGTGTCGAATTCGGCGAACAGCCGCGCCAGCGGGCCGAACTTGCCGAGATTGTCGAGCACCTCGGGGATGTTCTTGCCCATCGGGATCTGCTCGTCGAGCGTGCGGAACGTGGGCGTGCCGAAGCCTGCTTCCTTAAGGATGCGCTCGACGCGGGCGCGATCGCCGAACGCATACTGCCCGGGATCTTCCGGCCCCGGTCGCTCGAAGGGCGGCAGATGAGGCGTCGCCGCACGCATCGGCACGAGGCCCCAGGGATTTTCCAGTGGCGTACGCCAGCACAGGAAGACGATCCGGCCCAAGGGCTTGAGCGCCCGGCGGAGGTTCTTGAAGGCCGCCACCGGGTCGCCGAAGAACATGACGCCGAACCGCGAGAAGATCAGATCAAAAACCGCGGTTTCGAACTTATAGGTCGCAGCGTCACCGACCTCGAAGCTCGCATTGTCGAGATGATGCTGTCGCGCTGCCCCGATCAGCGGCTCGGAGATATCGACTCCCAGCACACGACCATCAGAGCCGACCTCGCGGGCGAGCTCCGCGGTCGTCGATCCCGTGCCGCAGCCGACATCGAGCACCTTCTCGCCCGGCTTGGCTGCCGCGGCGGCGAGGGCGGCGTTGCCGAAATGGGCGATGCCGCGCTGGATGCGTTCGTAGGAGGCGAGCCACATCTTGCCGCCCGGCCCGTTCCAGAATGCCGCCTGATCGGCGGCATGTTCGGCTTGGCTTTTCATGCTTTGCTCCCGGCGTGCGCCAGCACCATGTGGCGCGGCATGTAGTTGGTGAAGGCGACGCGCCAGGCATGCGCGGGATCGGCCTGCTCGAAATGCTCAATCAAGGTGATCGAGACATTGTCGATCTCGAAGCGTACCGCTGCTTCGGGATGCATGTTGAAGGCGTGTGCCAGCGCGGCACGGATGGTGCCGCCATGCGCCGTCGCCACGATGTCGCGCCCGCGATACTTGTCGGTCAGCCGCTCGATCGAGCGCACCGTGCGATCGCGCAGGTCGTTGAAGCTCTCGCCGTCCGGCGGCCGTTTCTCCGGCGGTGCCAGCCAGAACAGATGATTGTCGCCATGGTTCTCGGCGATCTCGGTGTAGGTAAGGCCCTGCCAGGAGCCGAAATGCTGCTCGGCCAAGTCGGGATCGATCAACACCTCGCCGAACTCGGCGCCGGCCTTGCCGAGATGCTCGGCGGTCTTGCGCGCGCGCAGCAGATTCGAGGAGTACCAGACCGCTCCCTTGGGCAGCAGCTTCGCCTGATGCTTGAACAGCGCTTCGTTGCTGACATCGCAATCCTTGTCGCTCTGGCCGTAGCAGCGGCCCTCCGGATTGGGGACCGGTGCGTGCCGGACCCACCACCAACGCGTGATCGATCCGGTGATCTTGGCCGCCGTCGCCATGCCTTCTCCTTTTAGTGCGAGATCATCAGTGTCGCGACGACCAGGAAGGCGAGTTCCGCCTTCTGCTGCACCGCGCCCAGGGTGTCGCCGGTATAGCCGCCGATGCGCTCGGCGATCCAGCGCGCGGCAAACCAGGCGACGGCGACCGAGACGATCGGCGCCAGCAGCGCCACGAAGAAGCCCTTGCCCAGCAGCAGCAGGAAGGCAATCGCCGCGCCGATGCCGATGGTGAGCCAGACGTCGTTGTCGGTCGGCTTGCCGGCCTGCGCGCCCAGCCCGTCCTGGTGCACGGGCGAGAAGGCGAGCAACGGCCAGGCCAGCACCGCGCGCGACAACGCGTGCGCCGCGATCAGCACGACCAGGCCGGTCGCGCCGGAGAACTGCGCCAGGCAGGCGACCTTGATCAGCACCGAGAGCGCCAGCGCCAGGACGCCGAACGTACCGTTGCGGCTGTCGCGCATGATCTCGAGCCGTCGCGCCGGTTCCAGCGCGTGCGGACCCAGTCCGTCCGCGGTATCGGCCAGGCCATCTTCATGCAGAGCGCGTGTGATCAGCACCGATGCGCCCACCGCCAGCACGCCTGCCAGCCAGCCGGGCCCGGCCACGCCGCGCACGATCGCGAACACCAGTCCCGCCGCGAGTCCGACGCCGGCGCCGATGAACGGCAGCACCGGCAGCACGTCGGCCAATTGCCAGCGCGGCGCGCCGACATTGAGCTTGAGGCCGGTGAAGAACGAGGCCTGCTCTTTGAAGGCCTGCAGCCACTCGTCGAACGACGAGGGCCGGCCGGCCGGAGGGTCATTTGGACTGGTCATGATGGGTCGAATATAGGATGGTCCGCGCCCGCTATGAACGCCTCTTCGCCCGCCACTTTCGACGAAATGCGTCGCATCCTGCGCGATCTTCCGGGACCGGACCTCACCGCGCAGACCGAAGTGGTTCGCCGCCAGGCCGAATTGACCAAACCGCCGGGCTCCTTGGGCCGGCTGGAGGAGATCGCCGAATGGCTGGCCGCTTGGCAGGGCCGCGCCCAGCCCCGGGTCGAGCGGCCGCGCGTGGCGGTGTTCGCCGGCAGCCATGGCGTGGCCCGCCGTGGCGTCTCGGCCTATCCGCCGGAAGTCACGCAGCAGATGGTGAAGAACTTCCTGAACGGCGGTGCCGCCATCAATCAGCTCTCCGCCGCCATCGATGCCGACTTGCGCATCTACGAGCTCGATCTCGAGCATCCGACAGAGGACTTCACGCAGGCGCCGGCGATGAGCGAGACGCGAGCGGCCAACGCCATGGCCTACGGCATGATGGCGGCCGAACCCGGCATCGACGTGCTTTGCCTGGGCGAAATGGGCATCGCCAACACCACGACGGCAGCAACCCTGTGTGCCGCACTGTTCGGCGGCACGGGCACTGATTGGGCCGGGCCAGGCACCGGCGTCAAAGGTGCCGCCTTCGCCAACAAGATCGCCGTGATCGACGAAGCGCTGGCGCGCCATAAGGCTGCGATCGCTGCGCGCGAGCCGCTGGCATTGCTGGCCGCAGTCGGCGGCGAGGAATTCGCCGCCATCGCCGGCGCGGTGATGGCCGCCCGCGTGGGCCGCATCCCCGTTCTGCTCGATGGCTACGCCTGCACCGCCGCAGCGGCCGTGCTCTACGCCGTCGACCCTCACGCGCTGGACCATTGCCGCGTGGCGCACCGCTCGGCCGAGCCCGGCCACACCCGCCTCCTGCAGGCGATCGGCCAACGACCCCTGCTCGATATGGACATGCGCCTGGGCGAGGCCTCGGCGGCGGCACTCGCCGTGCCGATCCTCAAGGCGGCCGCCGCCTGCCACAACGGCATGGCGACCTTCGCCGATGCCGGGGTCAGCGGAAAGGCATGAGGAAAGCGCCGCGACGGACGAATGACCCCGACGGCACCCGACGCAACATCGTCGAGGTGGCGACCCGGGAATTCGCCCAGAAGGGTTATAGCGGCGCGCGGGTCGACGCCATCGCCAGTCGCACCCGCACCAGCAAGCGCATGATCTACTACTACTTCGGCAGCAAGGAGGGCCTCTACCTCGCCGTGCTGGATGAGGCCTACAGCGGCATCCGCCGGGCCGAGGCGACGCTCGACCTCGAGACGCTGCAGCCGGAAGCGGCGCTCGGCACCATCGTGGGCTTCACGTTCGACTACTACAACAAGCATCCCGAGTTCGTACGCCTGGTCATGAACGAGAACATCATGGACGGCGCGCACATGGCGCGCTCGAAGACCATCAGCAAACTGAACGTCACGGTGATCGACGCGCTGCGCCGGATCATCGCCCGCGGCCAGAAGCAGCGGGTCTTCCGGCGCGACATCGACCCGATCGAGCTGCACATGTCGATCAGCGCGCTCGGCATCTTCCACGTCGCCAACCGCGCCACCTTCTCGACCATCTTCAATCGCGACATGACGTCTCCGAAGGCACTCGCCACGCGGCGGGAGGAAATCGTAGAGATCGTCCTGCGACATGTTCGGCCGCGGAGGGGCGGCCGTGAATTGACAAAATGAACCGTCTGGTACATTCGTCGAGGCAAGCAAATCAAAGCAACGCTGGAGGAGGAAGCATGACTCGCAACACTGGACAGCTGATCAAGCGGCGTACGACGCTGCTGGGCGCCGCCGGCCTCGCCGTGGCGCCGCTCGCTGCCCCGCACGTCGCCCGCGCGGCCGATCCGCTCAAGGTCGGACTGCTGCTGGCCAAGACCGGCCAGATCGCCGGCCAGACCGAATATCTGGCGAACGGCTCGTTCCTGGCGCTGGAGCAGCGCAACAAGACGGTCATGGGCCAGCCCACGGAACTGGTGTGGCTCGACGAGCCGAGCCCGCAGGGCGCCGTGCAGAACATGCAGAAGCTCGTGCAGGAGAACAAGGTGTGCGCCGTGCTGGGCGGCGCGCTGTCCTCCAACGCGCTCGGCGAGGAGGCGAAGGCGGCCGAGCTCAAGATCCCGTTCGTCTGCGACAACGCCGCGGCGACCGACATCACCGGCAAGAACTGCAACCGCTACACCTTCCGCCTCAACACGCCGGTCGCGGTGCAGCAGCGCATGCTGGCGCCGTATGCCCTGAAGTATGGCAAGAAGTGGTATCACATCACCGCCTCCTTCGCGTTCGGCCAGGACATCCTCCGGAGCTCGCGCGCACTCCTCAAGGAGGCGGGCGGCACGGAAGTGGGCGTCGACGAGGTGCCGCTCAACACCGCCGATTTCAGCTCCTTCATTCTGAAGATCCGCCAGGCCAGGCCCGACGTCGTGGTGGGCGGCCTGTCGGCCGGTGATCTCACCACCTTCCTGAAGCAGTGGAACGAGCTCGGCATGAAGGGCAAGATCCCGTTCGTCGAGATCGCCATCGGCGACACCGACATCTGGGGCGTCGGGCCCGAGGCCGCGACCGGAACCTTCACCAAGCTATGGGATGCCTACAATCCCGCCAACACGCCGGAAGAGAAGGCGTTCGCCGAAGCCTATCTCAAGAAGTACGGCAAGCCGGCGGCGGACAAGGCCTGGATGGGCTGGATCACGGCGCGCTCGCTGTTCGACTCGATCGATGCGGCGAAGTCGACCGATGCCGACAAGATCATCGAGGCGCTCGAGGCCTGGAAAGTGCCGGCGGGCAACGCGTCCTACAGCTACCGCAAGTTCGATCACCAGATGCTGGTGCGCAACCTCGCCGTCTCGGTGAAGGACAAGATCACCGACAAGTGGGACTACTTCGACGTCAAGGCGACGCTGCCGGAGAATCCCGCCGACCTCGACAAGGTGTTCGGCTCGCAGGAGGAAATCGGCTGCAAGATGGGATGAGCCGGCACGGCGACAGACGATGCTGGACATCCTCCTTTCGCAGACGGCGAGCGGCCTCGTTCTCGGCGGCTTGTATGTGCTGATCGCGATCGGGCTCTCGATCATTTTCGGGTTGCTCGGCATCGTCAATTTTGCGCACGGCGCCTTCTTCACGCTGGGTGCGTACTTCGCGCTGACTCTCGTGCAGCTGTTCGGCTGGCCGGCGGTGATCCTCTCGCCGGTCATCGTCGGCGGCATCGGCATGCTGGCCGAACGGCTGCTGATCAGCCGGTTGTACGACAAGGAACCGCTGATCAGCCTGATCGTCACCTTCGCCCTGGCGCTGCTGATCGAGGCCACGGTGCGCCTGATATATGGCGGCATCGGCCAGCCCTTCAGTCCGCCAGCTTTCATGGCCGGCATCTTCCTCTGGGGGCCGATCCTGATCACCAAGTACCGCGTCGGCGTGCTGGTGACGACCGTCGCGGTGCTGTTGGCGCTCTGGCTGTTCCTCGAGAAGACGCCGTTCGGCCGCATCCTGCGCGCCGGCTCGCGCGATCCCGAGATGGTCGGCCTGCTCGGCATCAATCTGCCGAGGGTGCTGACCTGGGTGTTCGGCCTCGGCTGCGCGATCTCCGGCATCGCCGGCTTGCTGGCGGCGCCGCTCTGGACGGTCACGCCGGCGATGGCGACCAACGCCATCATGCCGGCCTTCGTGGTGGTGGCGATCGGCGGCCTGGGCTCGTTCGCCGGCGCGGTGATCGCGGGCCTGCTGGTCGGCGTGGTGGTGGCGCTCACCATCCAGTTCTGGCCGGAGGCATCCGGCGCGGTGATGTACCTCTTCATGGCGCTGATGCTGCTGCTGCGCCCGCGCGGGCTGCTGGGCGAACGCTGGGAGCGCTTCGAATGAGCGCGCTGCTGCGCCATCCGGTCGTCATGACCGTCCTCGTCCTGAGCGGCCTCAGCGTGCTGTGGTTCGCGATCGGCGCCCCGATCGGCCTGATCACCCAGATCGCGATCTACACGCTCTACGGCGCGGGCGTCTGCCTGCTGGTGAGCTACACCGGCCTGGTGCCGTTCGGTGCCTCGGTCTTCTTCGGCTGTGCGAGCTACGCCGTCGCCTTCGCCATGCTGCGCGGCGCCCACAACGAAATCGTGGCGCTGGTCTTCGCCGTGCTTTTCTCGCTGGTTCTCGCCGCTGTGATCGCCCTGATCATCCTGCGCCGCCGTGGCCTCTATTTCTCCCTGCTGACGCTCGCCTTCTCGCAGATCGCCTTCGAGATCGCCTTCAAATGGACCGACGTGACGGGCGGCGAGAACGGCATCCAGGGCCTGCCCCGGCCGATGCTGGCGAACCCCTGGGCGTTCCACGTCTTCGCGGTCGTGACGGTGGCGATCGGGCTCGCGCTCTTGTGGCGCATCGCCCATTCGCCGTTCGGGCGCAGCCTGCAGGCGCTGCGCGACAATGAGCAGCGCGCGCAGAGCCTGGGTTACGACACTTTCCGGCTGAAGTTCGTGTCCTTCGTGTTGATGGGTGGCTTCATCGGCTATTCCGGCGGGCTGCTGGCGTTGATGTTGCGCGGCGCCTATGCCGACAATCTCAGCTGGCAGCATGCCGGCGATTCGCTGCTGATGGCGGTGCTGGGCGGCGTGCATCATTTCCTGGGTCCGCTGTGGGGCGCCATCGCCTTCATCCTGCTGGAGGACCGCCTGTCGGCGCTGACCGAAAGCTGGTGGCTGATGTTCGCGCCGATCGTGATCGTGTTCGCACTGGCGTCGCCCGAGGGCATCCAGGGCCTGGCGTTCCGGCTGCGCGGGCGCACCGACTGGACGCTGACCCGCCGCGGCATCCCGGCTCGGCCGGCGACAATCATGCCCTACAAGGCCGAGCGCGCGACGCTCGATCCCGCCAAGCCGATCCTGACCGTCGGCAAGCTCGACAAGCGCTTCGGCTCGCTGGTCGTGGCCCAGGACGTCAACCTGGAGGTCCATCCCTACCGGCTGCACAGCCTCATTGGGCCGAACGGCGCGGGCAAGACGACGTTCTTCAACATGCTGACCGGCATCCTGGCGCCGGATGCCGGCACCATCGTGTTCGACGGGCACGACATCACCCGGCTGCCGATGCACAAGCGCATCCGGCTGGGGCTGGCGCGATCGTTCCAGATCCTGAGCGTGTTTCCCAACCTCACGGCGTTCGAGAACGTGCGCGTCGCGGTGCAGGCCAAGGACCGCCGGCAACGCGGGCTGTGGCGCGACGCCTATGCCTACGACGACCTGAACGCCCGCACCTGGTCGCTGCTGGCCGCCGTCGGGCTGGAGGATCGCGCGGCCGATCCCTGCGCCAGCCTGGGCCACGGCCAGCGCCGGCTGCTCGAGATCGCCGTCACGCTCGCCACCGATGCCAAGCTGCTGCTGCTCGACGAGCCCCTCGCCGGGCTGGCGGAGGCCGACCGCCAAGTGGTCGGCGCGCTGATCCGCAGGCTGGCCGACAGCCACGCCGTGCTGCTGATCGAGCACGACATCGACCGCGTGCTGGCGCTGTCCGACCGCATCACCGTGCTGCACCAGGGCCGCGTGATCGCCGACGGTGCACCCGCCGAGGTCGGCAAGAATCCAGATGTCATCACGGCCTACATGGGGGCCGAGCGGATCGTCACGCCACCCCCGCCGACCGCGGCCGAGCGGGCCGAGCACGTCGCTGCCAAGCCGCTGCTGGTCGTGGACAAGCTCAGCGCCGGCTATGCCGGTAGCGTCGTGCTGGAGGATCTGTCGCTGGTCGTGCACGAGGGCGAGGCCGTGGCCCTTTTGGGCCGCAACGGCGTGGGCAAGACGACGACGCTCAAGGCGATCACCGGCACGGTGCGATGCAGCGCGGGCAGCATCACCCTGTCCGGCGCGGAGGTCGCCAACGGCCGGTCGTACGAGACCAATCTCAAGGGCGTCTCCCTGGTGCCGGAGGGCCGCCGGCTGTTCCCCAACCTGACGGTGCTCGACAACCTGCGCATCGCCATGCGCGAGGGCGGCGCTTCGCTGGACGACGTCTTCACGCTGTTCCCCAAACTCAAGGTCCTGCAACGCTCGAAGGCCGAGAGCCTGTCGGGCGGCGAGCGCCAGATGCTGGCGATCGCCCGCGCCCTGGTGGTGCCGGCCAAGGTGATCCTGCTCGACGAGCCGTTCGAGGGGCTGGCGCCCAGCATCGTCAAGGAAGTGATGGACGCGCTCGCCAAGCTGCGCGGCAAGGTGGCGATGGTGATCGTCGAGCACCATGCCGAGACGGTGCTGCCGCTGGTCGACCGGGCCTACGTCCTGGTCAACGGGCGGGTCGCCTTCGAGGGCACCGCCAAATCGCTGGAGGATGATCCCGAGCTGCAGGCCCGCTTGCTGGGTGTCGTGCAGAAGGAAGCGGCCTGAGGCGCGAGCATGACGAATGGGTCTCCCCGGCGCATGCTGGTCGGCCTGATCGGCATCAATATCGGCCAGTCGCTGGCGCCGGCGCTGCATGAGGACGCCTTCGCCGCCGCCGGCATGACCGGGCACTACCATCTGATGGACGCCGACGATCCGCGCCCGCGGACGCTGCCCGATCTGCTGACGGCCGCGCGCCTGGCCGGGTTCGGCGGCTTCAACGTCACCTTCCCCTTCAAGGAGGCGGTGATCCCGTTGCTCGACGAGGTCTCTGCCGAGGCGCGGGAGATTGGCGCGGTCAACACCGTCGTCATCGATCGCGCCGGCCGCACCAGCGGCCACAACACCGACCGTTCGGGCTTTCGCGCGGCGTTCATCGAGGCCTTTGGCAACGACGCCGCACGGGGCAAACCGGTCCTTCTGCTGGGCGCCGGCGGCGCCGGGCGCGCCGTCGCCTTTGCCCTGAAGGACCTCGGCGCCGCGCCGATCCGGCTCTACGACCGCGACAGCCAGAAGGCGCGCAACCTCGCCGCCGATCTCGGAGCCGGTCATTGCGAGATCCTCGACGCGCCAGAGCCGGCGGCGGGGTCGGCCGCCGGCATCGTCAATGCCACGCCGATCGGCATGACCGGCCACGAAGGCCTGCCAATGACGCCGGAGGTCGTGCGCGGCGACCAGTTCGTGGCGGACGTCATCTATACGCCGCTCGAAACGCAGTTCCTGAAGGCCGCCAAGGGCAAGGGCGCCCGCACCATGGGTGGCGCCGGCATGTGCGTGCACCAGGCGGTCGACGCCTTCCGGCATTTCACCGGAAAGACACCCGACATCGCACGCCTGAAGCGTACCTTCGCTGCCGCGGCAGCACGTCGAACGCAAGGAGGACCCGCATGAAGACCTCGATCGCGACGGTATCTCTCAGCGGCACCCTGGGCGAAAAGCTCGAGGCCATCGCCAACGCCAAGTTCGACGCCGTGGAGATCTTCGAGAACGATCTCGTGACCTTCAACGGCACCCCGGCCGACGTGCGCAATGCCTGCCGCGAGCTCGGCCTCGACATCGTCACCCTGCAGCCGTTCCGCGACTTCGAAGGCATGCCGGAGGGCCAGCGCGAGCGCGTCTTCGGCCGCGCCGAGCGCAAGTTCGACGTCATGCAGGAGCTGGGCTGCGATCTCCTGATGATCTGCAGCAACGTCGCGCCGGAATCGCTGGGCGGCATCGACCGCGCGGCGGCCGACCTGCGCGAGGTCGGTGAGCGCGCCGCCAAGCGTGGCCTGCGCATCGCCTTCGAGGCGCTGGCCTGGGGCCGCCACATCAACGACTACCGCGACGCCTGGGAGGCGGTGCGCCGCGCCGACCATCCGGCCGTCGGGCTGGTGCTCGATTCCTTCCATATCCTGGCGCGCAACACCGACCTTTCCGCCATCCGCTCCATCCCCGGCGACCGGATCTTCTTGGTCCAGCTCGCCGACGCGCCGCTGCTGCAGATGGACGATCTGTCGTGGAGTCGCCACTTCCGCAATTTCCCCGGCCAGGGCGACCTGCCTGTGCTGGATTTCATGCAGGCGCTGTCGACGACGAGCTACGACGGCCCGCTCTCCCTGGAAATCTTCAACGACCAGTTCCGCGCCGGCTCGGCGCGTAGCGTCGCCGTCGACGGCCATCGCTCGCTGCGCTTCCTGCTCGACCAGCTCGCCGACCGCACCGGCAAGCGCGCGCCGAATTCGACCGTCCTGCCACCGCGCTCGCAGGCCAAGGGCGTGAGCTTCATCGAGTTTGCAGCCGACGACCAGGACGCACCGCACCTCGAGCAGCTGTTGGCCGGGCTGGGCTTCCATCGGGCTGGCCAGCATCGTTCGAAGGCGGTGACGCGCTGGCAGCAGGGCGACATCAATCTGGTGGTCAATCGCGAGAAGGAGGGCTTCGCCCATTCCTTCAATCTCGTGCACGGCTCGGCTGTATGCGCGCTCGGCCTCAGCGTCGACGATGCGGCAGCGACGTTCCAGCGCGCCACGCTGCTGCTCGACGCGCCGTTCCGCCAGGCCGTCGGGCCGGGCGAGCTCGACATTCCGGCGGTGCGCGGCGTGGGCGGCAGCCTGGTCTACTTCCTCGACACGACCAGCGCGCTCGGCCGGGTCTGGGACATCGAGTTCGCCGATACCGGCAAATCCGCGGCCGCCAGCGCTGGCCTGACCACCGTCGATCACGTGTCGCAATCGATGGACTACGAGGAGATGCTGACCTGGCTGCTCTTCTACACCTCGCTGATCGACGTCCGGAAAATTCCGGCGCAGGAAGTGGCCGACCCGGGCGGGCTGATCCGCAGCCAAGTCATCGAATCGACCGACGGCAAGTTGCGCCTGGTCCTCAATGCCTCCCAGAGCCAACGCACCCAGTCGTCGCGCTTCCTGTCGGAGGGGTTCGGCTCGGGCGTGCAGCACATTGCCTTCGCCACCGACGATCTCGTGGCGACCACGGCGCGACTGAAGAAGAATGGCGTGCGCCTGCTGCCAATTCCCGAGAACTACTATGACGACCTCGAAGCCAAGACCGACCTGCCGGCCGATCAGATCGCCCTCCTCAAAGCCAATGACATACTCTACGACCGCGAGGGCAACGCCGAGTACCTGCAGGTCTATACCGAGACTTTCGACCGGCGTTTCTTCTTCGAGATCGTGCAGCGCCGCGGCTATCGCGGTTACGGCGCCGCCAACGCGCCGGTGCGGCTGGCCGCCCAGGCGCGCCTCTCCTCGCCCGGCGTGCCTTAGCCCCAATTGCCGATAATCCGGCCGATGTCGCAGCAGTCCATCCCGTCCACAACCGTCTACTGGGTGTAGACAGGGTAAATGCCGATGGCATCGGCATCGGAGGCCTGTCAGTCCACAAATCCGGGACTCCCCTCTCGCCTGAGCAATTCCGGATCGTGCGCCACTCAAAAAACGGTGGAATGGACCGACGATGTGCTGTGACGCAAGAAAACGTTGAACCATAGCGCTACGCCCTCGAACACTACTCAAGCGGGCGAAGTATATTCCCGAACCTTCTCATCCACCTATTTTGGTCATTAGAAGTTCGCGCGCCGGAGCTACTTCTTCATGCCCGGCAGGAAGTCGTCGAGCGGCACGCCGAGCTACCTGCTACTCGACCAGCATACCCAGGACGAAATCAACGCGTGGTGCCAAGCTGACGTCGGCAGGACCGAGACTTCGTAACCGAGAGACGGGTAAACTTCGAGAAGGCGCGAATACTCATTAATCGCCGAAGAGAGACTGTGACGGCGCTCCGCGTCTCGTGCCTAGATCTCGGGCCAGGGCGGCGCTAGAAATACTCGGCGATGGTAACGGTGGGATTGACCGAGTTTTTGAAGCACCGGCTCGCCCGTCAGATGCTGAAGCCCGGCTGCGGCACCGATCAAGCCTCTATCGAAGAAAACCCACACATTGCCCTGAAACGCATGAACGCCGGCTTGGTGTTCTTGATTGTCATCAAGCGACGAATGCAGTGACGCACCTGACTTCGCATGATGACCCGAGGGTGACCCGTTGCGAACTTTGAACACATGTAAAACAGTCTTAGGCAACGCTATCATCCGAGGTCAACCTGCAGCTCGCTTTCGCCGAGGTGGCATCGGGCTGCCCCGGGAAGTCCCGGCTTTGAGCTCAGTCGGGCGCGTGATCGGGAAGATCTCACGCATGTAGTCGGCGAGCATTCGGCAGTACTCCGTCGCGAAGCGCGGCAATGGACGCCGCTTGTCCCAGGAAATCGTCAAGCGCTCCCGCAACGGCCGGCCCCTATACGTCAGACCGACAATTCGCAACGAGTAGCGATGACACTGAAGTTGGGACGGGACGATCGCTACGCCATGTCCAGCTTCGGCGAGAGCCAATAGTGTATGCGGAATACGGCTTTCAAACTTGATGGACGGATTGAGCCCTGCCATGCGGCTGGCCGCGTCGAAAGCACGCCGGAATCCGAAGCCCCCGTCCATCAGGAGTAAGGGAACGCCGGCTAGCCTGGCAATGTCCATCGTGCGCCGTTGGCTGAGCGGAAGCGACAGATGGCAAGCTGCCAGCAGTTCGACTGACCCAAGCGCAAGGCTGCCGAAATGCCGCTCATCCAGCTTCACGGCATGCAGCAAATTCTGGCCGAGGTGGATTTCCCCTCTTTCGAGCAGCCTCAATATTTCGCTGCCCGTTCCTTCGGTGATCCTTACCTCAACCTTTGGAAAGCGCTCGGCGTAGAGATGCAGAAATTGTGACAAGACGCCTTCGACGTGTTGCGGAGAGCCGGCGATCTTCAGGACGCCAGTATCTCCCTGCGTGAGCAACTGCGCCTGCTCCGTTACGGCGCTGGCGCAATTGAGCAGCACACGACAGGCCGGCAGCAATTGCTCACCTTCCCCCGTTAAAAGGAGTCGGCGCCCGACGCGGTCAAAAAGCCGCAAGCCGAGTTCGTGCTCGAGATCGATGATCTGACGTGACAAAGCGGGCTGTGCGATCCGCAAGCGTAGAGCGGCTTTTGAGACAGTGCCGAGCTCAGCTACGGTCACAAAGGTTCGTGCCTGTCGCAGGTGCATGTTCCCTTATAGCATTCGGGCATAAGCGGGAAGAATATTTATGCATTGGACGCGCTACGTCCCTTCGCGGAATGTTGTGCCGCTTCGGCTACTCTCGGTCGGGAGGCAGCAGCACAAGGTGCCTCCTTGCGGGATTTTTCCGGCTCATGGATGCATCCAAGGAGACACAAATGAGTGCCCGCTGCAAACTTGGTCTGGTGATGCTGTCTTGCGCCGTCCTTGGAGCGCTCGCGAGCGAAGCCCTCCGTGCGCAAGCAAAGCCGCCAGCATATTTGATTGGTCAAATCGACGTCAGCGATCCCGGGGGCTACGCCAAGGAATATCTTCCGAAGGCCAGAGAAATCATCAAGGCGCATGGCGGGCGCCTGCTTGCGGCCGCGGGAGCAGCCGCGAGCGGCTCGCAGGTAGTGGCTATCGATGGGGAGGCACCGAAACGGGTGGTTATCTACGTATATCCCAGCATGGAGGCGCTGCAGGCATGGCGAAACGATCCTGAATACGTGCAAGTGCGACGAGTCGGTGAAAAATATGCGAAGTATCACACCTTCGCCGTCGAAGGCGCCGCCGGCAGCTCACCTTGATCCCCGTAGCCAGCCCACAAGCCTTCGGGCGCGAACACATCGCCCGAGGGTGCGCTTCGTCGTCGCCTCCATAGGCTCAGCTTGCGACTTGTTGCGATCGGGCCCGACCCGTCTCCCGCTTTCCGCCAAGGCCAGCCTAAGGCCGAACTCCGGGCAGGAAGTCGTCGAGCGGCACGCCAAAGGAGTTTAAGGCCCACGACACCATGTTGTACTGGCCGACAGTGAAGACCGCGTCCATCAGCTGCTCGGTCGAGTACTTCTTCGCCAGCGCCGCCCAGGTCGCGTCCGACACCACCGAGTGCTCGTAGAGATCGTCGGCGACTTGGAGCAGCGCCGCCTCTTCGGCGCTCCAGCCCTTGGCCTTGGGGCCTTCCTTCAGCCGCTCGATGTCGGCATCGCTCACGCCGCCGCGCTTGGCGATCAATTCGTGCTGGGCGAATTCGTACTCGGCCTGGTTCAGCCAGCCGATGCGCAGGATCAAAAGTTCGCGATCCCGGAACGGCAGCGTCTGCTTGGCCAGGATATGGCCGGCGAACGGCGTCCAGCGCTTCACCAGCTGAGGATGATGGGCCAGCACCTTGAAGATGTTGAAGACCCGGCCGTTCATGGCGTTCTTCTCGACGACGCCGCGGTCCTCGGTGGACATGGTCGAAAGGTCGCGCATCGGGATGCGCTGCTTGCGCTGGATCATCGTGTTTCCTCCTTAATGCCAGCGTAGCATGCTTGCCCTGTATGTCGTCCTCGATTGCCCGGCGCCGCCTGCTGCTGACCGGCGCCGCTCTCGGCGCCGCGCCTGACGTTTTGGCACAAGGCCGCGACGGCGACGTTTTTGAAATTTCGAAGCACGAGACCGCGACCATCGACGGCCGGCAATGGGACACGCCGATGCCGGGCGGCATGACGGTCGATGCCGTGCATCGCTCGGTGCTGCTGCGCTTTCCCAGCGCCGCCGAAGACATCGCCCAGCTGTTGGGGCGCGGCCGCGTGCTGGTGCGGGCCGAGCTGGCGCTCGGCTACGCCGGCTACGAAATCGCGCCGGACGGCTATCTCTGCCGCGAGGCGGGCCGCAAGGCGTGGCGGGACGATCCGCCGACCTGGCATGTGCAGGCCTGGGCGCTGCGCCGGGCCTGGACTGCCGACAAGACGACAGGCCCGACCTTCAACGCCAGCGTCAACGGCCGCCGCTACTGGGCGCGCTATGGCGCCAGCGACCTGGCGCACGATCGCCATCCCGACCTGCTCGAACCGCAGGAGCTGTCGTTCGCCCAGACCGAGGCGCGCATCGACATCACGCGGCTGCTCGCGACGGCCGCCATCGAGTGCGATGCGGGGCAGCGCCTGCGCTGGCTCGAGCAAAGCGGCTTCCTGCTGCGCAAAGTCGAGACCTACGACTCGCGCTATCGCGAAGCGGGCAACGCCTACGAATGGGCGATGCCGACCGGCGGCCACGGACTGCGCTTTGCCACGCCACGCCTGATCATCACGACACGCCGCGTGGCAGCGGGCATTGTGTCGATCGTCCTGCCGCCGCCGCTCGAGCGCGAGTGGCAGCTCAACACCTCGGACAAGTCGCGGCCGACGGCCGTGCTGCTCTCCCCGACCGAGGTGAACGAGCGCGCCAAGCGTGCCCTGCAGGTACGCGGTGCGGCGCGACAGGGCTGGGAGGTCCAGCGCATCGCGGAGCTGCGCAAGGTGGGAGGCGACAGCGTCAGCGCCTGGGCCGATGTCGAAGGCGACAAGGGCTACAAGGACTACCAGGCGCGCGTCGCTGAGATCCTGGCGATCCCGCCGCGCTATTGGCTGGGCTGGGAGATCGAGGACCATCTGCTGGTCTGGTATCTGTTTCGCGACCTGCTCCCCGCCCCGGCACAGGACTACATGAAGGGCTATTGGATCTCGTGGCTGCAGCCCGAGCTGCGGACCGAAGCCTTCCTCTTCCCGCAGGGCCGCGATGCCGTCGACTACTGGAAGCGCACGCGTGACTGGCGCGGCCGCGCCTCGTTCTTCCGCGACGGCTTCAACTTCGCGGTCAGCACCGAGAACTTCAATCATACCGCGCCGATGGGCGCGCTGCTGGGCGGCGCGGTGATCGGTTCCGAGTATGCCATGGCCGACGGCCGCCATGGCCTGGAAGCGCTGCCGCTGCGCTTCTGGAGCTTCCTCGACGGCAGCACGCAGGAAATGCTCGATCCGTACTACCTCTCGATCACGCTGAGCGCCCAGAAGATGTTCGCCGATTTCGCGCCCCAGCCGATCGACCGCCTGATGGGCCGCATCCTGGTCGACCGCACGATGGAGATGCTGATCACGGCGTACCATTCGCGCCTGCGCCGCTTCGTGTCGTCGGCGGGCCGCGCCCGCATCGCCGGGCTCTTCCTCGAGCAGGACGGCATCTACGGCGCCCTCCACACCGTCTCGAAGGACGGCGCCGCCAACTATCTCGACCAGCCGGCCAACGCCAAGCAGCAGGGCATGGCGATCTGGGGCTATGACTTTCCGCCAGGCCGGGTGGCGATGCAGGCGCTGCAGTCGCCCTGGGCGCCGTCCTGGGTGACGCGGCTGATCGACGACAAGCCGGTGCCGTTCGAGGAGACGGCGGCGGAGACGACGCGCGGCAATTTCAAGCCACCCTTGTGGCGGCGCGTCTGGCTCGGCCGCTGGCACGGGCTGGCGAGCGCCGACATCCGTGGCGCCACCGTCGACCTGATGGCGCAATGGGTGCGCGCGCCGCAGAAATCGACGCGGCTTGAAGACCTCGGCACGCTGACCGCACGCTACCTGGCGAACAAGCCCGATCTCGTCACGACCAGCGAGGGCAACGTGCGCGATCCCGGGCTGCTGCTCACCTTCCAGAGTCGCAACCGCGCCATCGTCTTCGCCAAGCCGCACAACAACCGCGAGCGGTTTTTAGAAGCCGTCGGCAAGGACGGCGTCTCGCAGCTCGCCACCGTGATCGGCCTGTGGAACTTCGCCGAGGCCAAGGACTGGGAGATCTTCGTCGACGACCGGAAGATCACCAGCTTTCCGCATCGGCTGAAATCGGACCAGCGCATCCTGATGCGCGACGGCGTGAGCTACCTCGCCATCCTGCCGCTGCCCGCCACCGATCTCGGCCGCGACGTCGAGATCGAGATCGGCCAAGGCAGCAGTACCAGCGGCGGCGGCAAGGCGCCGCCGACCAATGCCGAGGTGGCACCGGCGCTGATTGTCTCGATGTACAACATGAAGCGCGCGACGCCCGTCGCGGTGCGCGATCTCGACCTCGGAACCATCATGACCCGCACCTATGGCGGCTTCGTGCTGGAAATGGGCGATGCCGAGCAGCACGGCAGCTTCGAAGCCTTCGTCCGCTACATCAAGGGCAGCCAGCTTGTCGCGACCTGGCAGGAGGGCCGGCGCTTGCTCGAGGTCACCTACAAGAGCGGCAATGACGTCATGGAAGCGGGCTTCACGACCGACTTCAGCCAGCCGTCGGAAATCCACTACGTCATCACACCCGGCGCCCAGGAGAAGGCGATCCCCTATCGCCGCCTGAACGGCCAGTGGCCCTACCTGCCGCCTGGGCTGGAGCGTGACACGAGCTGGGCGCAGCAGGGCACGACCGGGCGACTGGAGAAGAACGGCGCGGTGCTGCTCACAGAGGCCGGCCGCAAGGCCTATCTACTCGCCGATCCGCTGAGCGGCGCCGTCGTCGGCTACAATCCCCTGCCCGACCCGCAACCCTTTGCGCTCACCACGCGCGATGGCCTGACGCTGAAGGCCGACGGCAAGGTCGCGCTGCTACGCGTCGAATACCGTCCCTGGGCGCGCGAGATCGACATCGACCACACGCCCAAACCCGACCAGACCAGCGAGGCGATGGCCCGGAATTTCCTGCTGTCGGGCCTTGCCGAAGCACCGCGCGTGACCGTGAATGGCCGTCCGGTCGAGGCCCGCCGCATCGGCCAGGACTTCCAGATCGCACTGGGTTCGCCATGACTCTTTCGCGCTCCACTTTCCTCAAGCTTTCCGCCGCCACCCTGGTCGGCGGGCCGGCGGCGGCTCAGACAGGACCTCGCATGCAAACCCGCAAGATCCCCTCGACCGGAGAACTGCTGCCCGTGATCGGCTGCGGCACCTGGCGGACCTTCGATGTCGGCGCCTCGCCGGCCGAGCGCGCGCCGCTCGCCGAGGTGATCCGCGTGCTGTTCGAAGTCGGCGGATCCGTGATCGACAGCTCGCCAATGTACGGCCGCGCTGAGGGCGTGGTCGGCCACCTGCTGGCCGCGGCCGGTACGCGGGACAAAGCCTTCCTCGCCACCAAGGTCTGGACCTCCGGCCGCGAGGCCGGCATCGCACAGATGAACGAGTCGTTCAGGCTGCTGCGCACCAGACGCATCGACCTGATGCAGATCCATAATCTGCTCGACTGGCAGACCCACCTGCCGACCCTGCGGGCCTGGAAGAAGGAGGGCCGCATCCGCCTGCTTGGCGTCACGCACTACACCGAGAGCGCGCACGGCGCCCTCGAAGCGACGCTGAAGGCCGGCGGCTTCGATTTCGTGCAGGTCGACTATTCGCTCGACGATCGCAGCGCCGAGCGAAGCCTGTTGCCGTTCGCTGCCGACAACGGCGTCGCCGTCCTGGTCAACCTGCCGTTCGGCGGCGGCGGACTGTTGCGCAAGCTTTCGAGTCGCAAGCTGCCGGACTGGGCCGGCGAGATCGGCTGCACCAGCTGGGCGCAGCTCCTGTTGAAGTTCGTGCTGGCCAACCGCGCCGTGACCTGCGTCATCCCGGGCACCAGCAAGGCCGAGCATATGCGCGACAATGCGCAAGCCGGGCTCGGCGTCTATCCCGACGCGGCCATGCTCAAGCGCATGACCGCGTCGATCGATATCTAGAGCCTATTTGAACAGCACGAAGGCCTTGGAGAGCGTGACCCACACGCCCCACAGGATCGGCACACCCACGATCAGCCAGGCGATCACGGCAGCACCGTCGAGACCGCCCTTGCCGATGCCGTAGGAACCGCCTTGGGCCGTCGCCGTCGACGTCGTCCTGGCCTGGAGGGCCGCCACGTCCTCTTCCTTCATGTAGAAGCGTGCGTCGACGGGCTTGATCAGCAGGTTGCAGACGAAGCCCGCAACCAGCATCGCGGCCAGGATGTACATCGTGAAATCGTAGACCTGAGCGCGCGGCACGCCGGCGTTGATCTGGAATTCGCGGATGTAGTTCACCACGACCGGGCCGAAGATGCCGGCCGCCGACCATGCGGTCAGCAGACGGCCATGGATAGCGCCCACGAACTGCGTGCCGAACAGGTCGGCAAGATACGCGGGAACCGTGGCAAAGCCGCCGCCGTACATCGACAGAATGACGCCGAAGGCCAGCACGAACAGCCCCTTGCTGCCGATATGGGCCAGCGTCGGCGTGGCGGCGTAAAGCGCGATGCCGAGCGCAAAGAACGTGTAGTACGTCATCTTGCGGCCCATCTTGTCGGACATCGACGCCCAGAAGAACCGGCCGCCGATGTTGAACAGCGACAGCAGGCCGGTGAAGCCGGCCGCGATGGCCGCCACCAATTGCCGCTGCTGGTCGTTCAGTTGGCCGAACTTGACGTCGGGTGCGCCGATCAAGGAGCCGGCGAAGATCTCCTGCAGCATGGGAGAGGCCATGCCGATGACGCCGATGCCGGCCGAGACGTTGAGGCAGAGCACGCCCCACACCAGCCAGAATTGCGGCGTCTTGTGCGCGTCCCTGAGGTGCACCTGATGCTTGGTGATCATGGACTTGGCGTTCTCCGGCGGCGGCGTCCAGCCGTCGGGCCGCCAATTCGGCGGCGGCAGGCGATAGCCAAAAGCACCACCGACCATGAACACGAAATAGATCACGCCCATGGCAACGAAGGTCTGCCACACGCCGACCGACGTGGGCGTACGGAAGAAGTTCATCAGGATGTCGGCGAGCGGCGCGCCGATCATGGCGCCGCCACCGAAGCCCATGATCGCCATTCCCGTCGCCATGCCGCGGCGATCTGGGAACCACTTGATCAGGGTAGAAACGGGCGAGATGTAGCCGAGGCCGAGGCCCACGCCGCCGATCACGCCCGAGCCGAGCCACATCAGCCAGAGCTGATGGGTATAGACGCCGACAGCCCCGATCATCAGACCGCCACACCAGCAGAGCGCCGACACGATACCCGCCTTGCGCGGGCCGGCGCGTTCCAGCCAGCCGCCCCAGATCGCCGCAGCCGATCCCAGGATCACGAAGAACAGCGTGTACATCCAGCCGAGGCTGCTGATCTTCCAGTCGCAGCTCGTGGTGAACAGCTCGGAGATCAGCGACATGTCGGCCGGACAGGCATTCGACTTGGAGATACCGATTGAGCGCGACAGCGGCAGCCAGAACACGCTGAAGCCGTAGGCCATTCCGATGCAGAGATGGATTGCCAGGGCCGCCGGCGGCACCAGCCATCGATTGAAGCCGGCTGTCGCAATGATGCGTTCTCGGTCAAGCAGCCCCACGCCCGGCGGAATGCCCGCCGCGGACCCATGAATGCTCGTCATTGTCGACACCCCCCCTTAGGTATGCCTTCGCTGAGGTTCCCCTTTTAGCGCTCCTTTTAGAGTGCTTCCTCTGTCGTACAGCAAAGAGGAAATACCCCCTCTCCGTCAACAGCCCGGCGCGCAACTCTCAGATCAACTCAGATCAATTCGTTGTAAGGCAGAAAGTCTACTTCCGTACCAACGGCGAGGCTGGTCACCTCTTCCGACAGCTCGACCAACCCGTCGGTTTCGGTCAGGGATGTCAGCATTCCCGCCCCCTCCTTGTGATAGCGCCGGGCCTTGGGCAATCCAGCGTGGCCGCGGTCGAGCGACGCGCGGACATATTCGCGCCTACCCTGCTTCTTCTTGTAAGCAAAGTCGCTCAACACCCGGAACCGCTGCGCCACGTGCGGCGTAGTGGCACTGAGCGCCTCGATCATTGGCCGCGCCACTAGGGCAAAGGTCAGGAACGCCGCGACGGGATTGCCCGGCAGCCCAGCGAGCGGCGTGCCGCCGATCTGCCCCATGGCCACCGGCCGGCCGGGCTTGATTGCCAGCCGCCAGAAATAAAGCGAACCGTCGTTGGCAATGGCGGTTCGAACATGGTCCCCCTCGCCGGTCGAGACGCCACCCGAGGTGATGATGAGGTCACTCTCCGCCGCGGCCTCGCGTAGCGCATCGCCCAGCCTCGCCTGATCGTCGCCGACGATCCCGTGATCCGACACTTCGACGCCCAGACCCTCGAGCAGCCCGGCCAGAATGTAGCGGTTGGCATCGTGGATCTGGCCGCGCCGCAGCTTCTCGCCGGGTTCGCGTACCTCGTCACCTGTCGAGAGCAGCGCGACCAGGAGCTTGCGCCGCACCGGCACCTCGACGAAGCCGAGGGCGGCCAGCAATCCCAGATCCGCAGGGCCCAACCGCCGCCCCGCCCTGAGCGCGATGGAACCGCGCGCGACGTCCTCGCCGGCGCGGCGGGTATTGGCGTCGCGCTTGATGCCGGGACGGATGATCACCTTCTCGCCGTCGCGCTCGCAGTCTTCCTGCATGATCACGACATCGGCGCCCTCGGGCAGGATCGCGCCAGTGAAGATGCGGGCCGCGACACCGGGGGCGAGCGCGCCGGCCGGATCGTGGCCGGCGGCAATGCGATCGACGCAGCGCAAGATTGTCGGATTTGCCGGATCGAGATCGTCGAAGCGCACGGCGTAGCCGTCGACGGCGGAGTTGTCGTAGCCCGGCACGGCGATGGGTGCCGTGATATCCTCCGCCAGAGTGCGGCCGAGCGCCTGGCGCAGCGGCACCTTCTCGATGCCCGCAACCGGCGTCACGCGCTCGAAGATCATGGCGCGGGCGGCGTCGATGCCCAAAAGGCTGCCGCCGAAGGCGAAACAATCGTCGGAGAGCTGCGCCATGTTTCAGTACCTGCCGCTACCTCTTGTCATCCTGAGCGCTAATCGCGCATGTGAATGCGCGTAGAAGGATCTCACGTTGGCACCAGAATCGTTGTCCGATCCGCTAGGTCCTTCGCTTCGCTCAGGACGACAGGCACATCCTACTCCGCCGCTTCGGCCATCGCCTTCAGCGGCTCGACCTGGGCGGCGCAGAACTTGAACTCGGGGATCTTGCCGAACGGATCGAGCGCCGGATTGGTCAGCAGGTTGGCCGCCGCCTCGGCATAGCAGAACGGGATGAACACCATGCCGTCGGGTACGTCGGAATCGACGCGGACCTTGATCTCGATGGCGCCGCGCCGGGTCGAGACGCGGATCATGGCGCCGCGCTTGAGGCCCAGGCGTTCGACATCGCGCGGGGCCAGGAACGCCATGGCCTCGGGCTCGAGCTCGTCGAGCACCGCCGAGCGCCGCGTCATCGCCCCGGTGTGCCAGTGCTCGAGCACGCGGCCGGTCGACAGCACGAACGGATATTGGTCGTCGGGAATCTCGTCGGGCGGCCGCACGGCGGCCGGCACGATCTTGCCGCGGCCGCTCTTGGTCGGATAACCGGCGCTGAACAGGATCTCGTTGCCCGGCACGTTCGGCCCGTCGGCGGGATAGGTCACCGCGCCCTCGTTCACCAGCCGCTGCCAGCTGATGTTCTTGAGCGACGGCATGGTGCCCGCCATCTCGGTATAGACCTCGCCGACATCCTCGTAGGTCCAGCCGCAGCCCATGCGATTGGCGAGGTCGATGAGGATATCGAGATCGAGCCGCGCCTTGCCCGGCAGCGGCAGCGCCGTCCGGCCGAGCTGCACGCGTCGATCGGTGTTGGTGAAGGTGCCAGTCTTCTCCGGGAACACCGAGGCCGGCAGCACGACGTCGGCATGCCACGCGGTCTCGGTCAGGAAGATGTCCTGGACCACGAGATGCTTCAGCTTGGCCAGCGCCTGGCGGGCGTGATGCACGTCGGGATCCGACATCGCGGGGTTCTCGCCCATGATGTACATGCCCTCGATCTGGTTGGCGTGGATCGCGGTCATGATCTCGACCACGGTCAGGCCGCGCTTGGGATCGAGCGGCACGCCCCAGATCTTCTCGAACTGGTCATGGGCCGGCAATTCGACGGGCCGGTAGTCGGGGTAAAACATCGGGATCAGGCCGGCGTCCGACGCGCCTTGCACGTTGTTCTGGCCGCGCAGCGGATGGAGCCCGGTGCCGGGCCGCGCCACCTGGCCGGTCGTCAGCGCAAGCGCAATCAGGCAGCGCGCATTATCGGTGCCGTGCACATGCTGGGAGATACCCATGCCCCAGAAGATGATCGAGGCCTTCGAGCGCGCGTACATGCGCGCCACGGTCTTGATCGTCTCGGCCGGCACGCCGCACACCGGCTCCATGGCTTCGGGCGAGAACCCGCCGATCTTCTCGGCGAGTTCGGGGAAGCCTTCGGTGAAGCCTGCGATGTACTGCTTGTCGGTCAGGCCCTCGGTAATGATGGTGTGCAGCATCGCATTCAGCAGCGCCACGTCGCTGCCCGGCTTGAACCGCATGTCGATGGTCGCGTGACGCGACAGGCCCTGGCCGCGCGGATCAGCGACGATCAGGTTGGCGCCGCGCTTGACCGCATTCTTGATGAAGGTCGCCGCCACGGGATGATTGCTGGTCGGATTGGCGCCGATCACGATGATCGTCTCGGCATCAAGCGCCGCCGAGAACGGCGCCGTCACAGCACCCGAGCCGATGCCCTCGAACAGCGCTGCCACCGACGAGGCGTGGCAGAGCCGCGTGCAGTGGTCGACGTTGTTGGTGTCGAAGCCGGTGCGCACCAGCTTCTGGAACAGATAGGCCTCCTCGTTCGAGCCCTTGGCTGAACCGAAGCCCGCCAGGCCCGGGCCACCCTTGCGCTGGCGGATCTCGAGCAGGCCGGCCGCGGCGCGCTCCATCGCCTCTTCCCAGGTGGCTTCGCGGAAATGCGTCCAGGGATTGGCGGGATCGACATCGTCGTCGGCTGACTTGGGCACACCATCCTTGCGGATCAGCGGCACGGTCAGGCGATCGGGATGGTCGGCGTAGTCGTAGCCGAAGCGACCCTTCACGCAGAGTCGCGCGTGGTTGGCGGGGCCGTCCTTGCCGGACACATGGAGGATCTTGTCGTCCTTGATGTGATAGGTGAGCTGGCAGCCGACGCCGCAGAACGGGCACAGGCTGTCGACGGTGCGGTCGGCATACCCGGTGCGGGTCTGCTCGGCATCAAGCAAGGTCGCGGGCATCAGCGCGCCGGTCGGGCAGGCCTGCACGCACTCGCCGCAGGCGACGCAGGAGCTGTCGCCCATCGGATCGTCGAAATCGAAGACGATCTTCTCGTGATGGCCCCGGCCCGCCATGCCGATGACGTCATTGACCTGCACTTCGCGGCAGGCGCGGACGCAGAGGTTGCAACTGATGCAGGCGTCGAGGTTCACCGCCATTGCCGGATGGCTGATGTCGAGCGGCGGCCGCTCGTCCTTGGGGAAGCGACTCGTGGTGACGCCGACCTTGCCGGCCCAGTTCCAGAATTTTGAATCGGGATCGTGCGACGTCGCGCGTTCCGGCTGGTCGGCGACCAGAAGCTCGAACACCATCTTGCGCGAGGCTTCGGCGCGCGCCGTCGCGACGCCGACCTTCATGCCGGGCGTCGGCTTGCGCAGGCAGGAGGCGGCCAGCACGCGCTCGCCCTCGATCTCGACCATGCAGGCACGACAGTTGCCGTCGGGCCGGTAGCTCGGCGCCGTCGAATAACAGAGATGCGGGATGTCGACGTCGTGGCGCTGGGCGGCCTGCCAGATCGTCTCGCCGTCGAGAGCTTCGACCTCTTTCCCGTCGAGGGTGAACTTGATCGCGCTCATCGCCCAACCTCCTTGGCGATTCCCACGTCGGAGGGAAAGTGTTTCATGACCGAGGTCATGGAATTGGGCGCGGCCTGGCCGAGGCCGCAGATCGACGCGTCACGCATAGCGACCGAGAGCTCGTTCAGAAGCTTCTCGTTCCAGCCACGCGCCGCCATCAGCTTGACCGCCTTCTCGGTGCCGACCCGGCAAGGCGTGCACTGCCCGCAGCTTTCGTCCATGAAGAAGCGCATCAGGTTGAGGGCAGCGTCCTTGATGCTGTCCTTGTCCGACAGGATCACGACCGCTGCCGAGCCGATGAAGCTGCCGTGCGGCTCGAGCGTGCCGAAATCGAGCGGGATGTCTCCCATCGAGGCGGGCAGGATGCCGCTCGACGGCCCACCTGGGACATAGGCCTTGAAGGCGTGACCGGACAGCATGCCGCCGCAGAATTCATCGATGAGCTCGCGCACCGTGACACCCGCGGGCGCGATCTTGACGCCGGGATTGGCAACGCGCCCCGACACCGAATAAACGTGCAGACCCTTGCGGCCGTGGCGGCCCTGGCCGGTCCACCATTCCGGACCGCGCTCGATCAGGTCGCGGATCCAGTACAGCGTCTCGACATTGTTGATCAGGGTCGGGCGACCAAAGATGCCGACCTGGAAGGGCAGCGGCGGCTTGTGGCGCGGCAGGCCGCGCTTGCCTTCGATGCTCTCGATCATCGCCAATTCTTCGCCGCAGATATAAGCACCCGCGCCGCGCCGCAGATGCACTTTCGTTTCCGCGAGCAACCCAACCGACTGTAGCTTGGCGATCTCGCGCGTCAGGATCTCGCGGCACTCGGGATATTCGTCGCGCAGATAAAAGTAGATATCGGTCGCCTCGACGAGATGCGCACCCATCAGCATGCCTTCGAGCACGCGGTGCGGATCGGTCTCGAGGAAATGCCGGTCCTTGAAGGTGCCCGGCTCGCCTTCATCGGCGTTGACCGCCATCAGGCGCGGTCCCTTCTCGCCCAGCACGGATTTCCACTTGCGCGCGGTCGGGAAGCCCGCGCCGCCGCAGCCGCGCAGGCCCGCCTTGTCGACGATGTCGACCAACTGCTCGCGCGTGAGCGCGCCGCTGCGCAGGCGCTCGAGCGTCTTGTAGCCGCCGTCGGCGCGATAGGCGTCGAGGTCCTTGTAGGCGGGGATCTCGGAATGATGCCGATGCTCGCTGATCGCCTTCGACACCGTCGCCACGTCGGCATGGTCGACGAAGTGATGCCCGACCTCGGCGACCGGCGCGGTATGACAATGGCCGACGCAGGGCGCGCGGACGACACGGACGTCCGGGCCGATCGTCGCCTTCAGATCGGCGATCAGCTTTTCCGCGCCGGCGAGATTGCACGACAGGCTCTCGCAGACCCGAACGGTAGCGGGTGGTGGCGGGGTCTCGCCCTCCTTCACCACGTCGAAATGCGCATAGAAGGTCGCGACCTCGTAGACTTCGGCCTGCGCCATCTTCATCTCATCCGCCAGCGCCATGAGATGGCTGGCGGAGATGTGGCCGTATTCGTCCTGGATCAGGTGCAGGAACTCGATCAGCAGGTCGCGCCGACGCGGGGCATCGCCCAGCAGGGCTTGCACGTCATTCTGGGCCGACGGGAATATCTGCCGGCCCTTCGGGACCGTGCGGCCGCGGCGCCGGCTCGAGCCGGGATGGCGTGGCTGATGGGCTGGCCTTGATCCTTCAGGCACGGAGACTCCGATTGGTCATATTCTTCAATGATCGGCGGCGGACATCGCCCTGACATTAAAGGTGTCGCATCGCGCGATAGAGAAAATCTATCGAATGTTCCTGCTCGCGGCCAATATTACTATTAAACCTCCTATGTCATTGATTTTGCGAGATAGTTTGTCTCCGCCACCAACGCAGCCACCAATGGCGTCATGGGCTCTCGCGGCGGGATCACGAGCCCGATTTGGTGGGTGGCTTCAGGCTCGACAATGGGAATGGCGCGCAGGCGTTCGGTGAGGCCGAGCGTGTCGGCGAGTTTCTCCGGCATCACGCTCGCCCAACGTCCGGTGCGCACGTGGGAGAACAGCACGATCATCGAATTGGACTCGAGGGTCGGCTCGGCCCGCCCGCCTGCGGCGTGCAGCAGGCCGTCGATGATGCGCCGGTTCTGCATGTCCGGCGTCAGCAGGCAGAGCGGGATTTTGGCGACCTCCGCCCAGGTCACGCGATCTCGCTCGCCGAGCGGGCTGTCCTGCGAGGTGAGCAGGCGATAGTGCTCGATGTAGAGCGGCACGGCGCGCAGGCGGCCAAGCGGCTCGTTGTCGATGTAGGTAAGGCCGGCATCGACTTCGAGATTCTCGACCATCGACAGGGTCTCGATCGAGGTGCGCGACAGGATGGTGAACTTCACGTTGGGATGTTTGGCGCGATAGGGTGTGGTCAACGCCGAGACCATGGGCAACGCCGTGGGGATCGCCGCGATCTTGAGATGGCCGCTCAGGCCCTTCTTCAGGGTCTGCATCTCCTGACGCATGGCGCGGGCATCGGCCACGATGGTACGTGCCCAGTCGAGCACGCGCTCGCCTTCCGGTGTGAAGCCGAGGAAACGTGACGTGCGCTGCACCAGCATGACGCCCAGCGTGTCCTCGAGCTGCTTGATGCCGGCCGAAAAGGTCGGCTGGGTGACGCCGCACTGCTCGGCCGCCTTGCCGAAGTTGCGCTCCCGCGCCAGCGCCAGGAGGTATTCGAGCTTGTCGATCATGCCCTAGAGACCGAGCGTCAACTGCGACTGCGGCGGCACCTGCTCCTCGCGGCTGGCCATGTTCGACAGCGAGACGCCCAGCAGCCGCACCTTCTTCTCCAACGGGAAGATGCTGTGCACCAGCTCGACCGAGGTGCGCTCGAGTTCCTCGCGACTGGACACCAGCTCCGGCAGGGTACGGCTGCGGGTGACGATCTGGAAATCGGCATACTTGATCTTCACGGTGACGGTGCGCCCGGCAATGCCGGTACGCTCGCAATAGCCCCAGACATCGTCCAGCACCGACTTCACGCCATCGACGATGTCGGCGAGCTTGCCGAGATCCTGTGGGAAGGTGGTCTCCGAGCCGACCGACTTGCGCGGCCGATCAGGCACGACGCGGCGATCATCCTGGCCGCGTGCGATGGCGTAGTAGTAGGGCCCGGATTTGCCGAAATATTCCTCCAGGAACTCGAGCGTCTGGGCCTTGAGGTCGGCGCCGGTATGGATGCCGAGACGCTTCATCTTGGCTTCGGTCGCCGGGCCCACGCCATGGAACTTGCCGACCGGCAGGCTCTCGACGAAGTCTGGGCCCTTTTCCGGCGGAATGACGAACTGGCCGTTGGGCTTGCGATGGTCCGACGCGAGCTTGGCCAGGAACTTGTTGTAGGAGATGCCGGCCGACGCGGTGAGGCCAGTCTCGGCCAGGATACGGGCGCGAACCTCGCGGGCGATGTCGGAGGCCAGCGGCATGTTCTTGAGGTTGGTCGTGACGTCGAGATAGGCCTCGTCTAGCGACAGCGGTTCCACGAGCGGCGTGTACTCCAGGAAGATCGCCCGGATCTGGCGCGATACTTCCTTATAGACGTCGAAGTGCGGCTTTACGAATACCAGCTCCGGACACAGCCGCCGCGCCGTGGTCGAAGGCATGGCCGAGCGCACGCCGAACTGGCGCGCCTCGTAGCTCGCGGCCATGACCACGCCGCGCTCGCGGCTGCCACCGACCGCGACCGGCTTGCCGCGCAACGCGGGATCGTCACGCTGCTCCACCGATGCATAGAAGGCATCCATGTCGAGATGGATGATCTTGCGGATTGAGCCGTCCGCCATGGTGGGGATAAGGTGGCCACCGATGAGCAGCACAAGCAACGACGAAATCCGCATCCTCACGCCCTCGGGCATGCTGGGCTACGGCTTCCCGATCGACCATTTCAAGCTCGGGTTGGCGCAGAAACCGCACGCCATCACCATCAATTCCGGCTCGACCAATTCGGGTCCGCAAAAGCTCGGCCTGGGCGAGATGACCTGCAGCCGCGAGGCCTATGTGAAGGACATCGAGGTCCTGCTGGCGGCGCAGCACGAATATCGGATCCCGCTGTTGATCTCGTCGGCCGGCGGCGACGGAACCAACCTTCATGTCGATGCCTTCCGTGACATCATCGTCGAGATCGCCAGGAAACGCGGCTGGCGCTTCAAGCTCGCCAAGATCTACGCCGATATCGACAAGGGTCATATCGCCAAGGAGCTGAAGGCCGGCCGGGTCGAGCCGCTCGGTCCCGTGCCGCCGCTCGATCCGCGCGAGATCGAAGCCGCCACCGTGGTTGTGGCACAGATGGGAGCCGAGCCCTTCCTCAAGGCGCTCGACGAGAGCGAAGGCGTCGACGTGATCGTGAGCGGCCGTTCCTACGATCCCTCGCCGACCGCAGCGATGGCGATCCGAGCCGGCTTCGATCCAGCGCTCGCCTGGCACATGGGCAAGATCATGGAATGCGGCGCACTCTGCGCCGAGCCGGTCGGCCGCAACGTCATGGGCTACCTCCGGCGCGATCATTTCGAGATCGAGCCTCTCAATCCCACCGAGCGCTGCACCACGGCATCAGTCGCGGCTCACACGCTTTACGAAAAGACCCATCCCTTCCTGCTGTCAGGGCCGGGCGGCACGCTCGACCTCTCCAACTGCAAGTACGAGCAGGTGAGCGAGCGGCGCGTGCGTGTCTCAGGCAGCCGCTTCGAGCCCTCCAAACACTACACGGTGAAGCTCGAAGGAGCGAAGACTGCGGGCTGGCGCAGCATCTTCATCGCCGGTGCCCGCGATCCGATCTTCGTCGGCCAGATCGACACAATCCTCGAGCGTGTGATCGCCGGCACCAGAGAGTATTTCGCCGAAGTGCCCGAAGAGAACTACCAGATCATCTCTCACATCTACGGCAAGAACGGCGTGATGGGCGACCTCGAGCCGGTGAAGGCGCCGGCGCACGAACTTTGCATCATCGTCGAAGTCGCGGCGGCAACACAGTCGTTGGCGACGGCGATCTGCGGCAAGGCGCGTACCAGCCTGATGCACGCGCCTTATCCCGGCCGCATCGCCACTGCCGGCAACCTCGCCTCGCCCTTCACGCCGCTCGAGATCCCGCTCGGCCAAGCCTGCGAGTTCAACGTCTATCATCTGATGAAGGTCGACAGCCCGACGGCGCTGTTCCCCATTCAATACGAAGAAGTCGCCTGACGTGCCGATCGTTCCCACGCCGCTGCGCGACATCGCCAAGGTGGTGCGCAGCAAGAATGCCGGCCCGTTCGAGATCACGCTCGACATCATCTTCAAGTCCAAGGAGGACTTCGAGGCGGTCAAGCAAAGCGGTGTGATCACCAAGGAGCTGGTGTCGAAGCTTTACAACGTCCCGACACAGGCCATCATCACCTTCGGCTTCTTCGACCTGGTCAATGCCGTGAAGATCACCCTGCCGCGTCCACGCGCGCAGGGCGGCATCGGCGAGACCGACATGCATGCCGCGCAACAGCACGTGCCATTGCAAGAGATCCGCGTGCCGTGGCCGGCAAAGTAGCCCGCGTCAGAACGGCCACCAGCTCTTCTTCTTGAGCTCCTTGCTGGTCTCCGATCCGATGATCGGCACGGGCGGCGGCATGTCGCTGTCGCGCCAACCACCACCCACCGCCGCCACCAGGTTCGAGCTCGCGGTGTAGCGCGCCAGCCGGATGTTGAGCAGTGTCAGCTCGTTCGAGAGTGCAGTCTGCTGGGTCGTCACCACGGTCGTGTAGTCCACCGTGCCGGCGCGGTACTGATTGAGCGCGGTAGTTTCCGCTTTGCGCGCGGCCGCGACGGCGATGCGCTGCACGCGCTCCTGCTCCTCGAAGACCCGCTGCTGGACGAGCGCGTCCTCGACCTGCTGGAATGCGGTGATGACGGTCTGCCGGTAGGTCGCCACCGTCTTGTCGAAGTTGGCGCGCGCGCCTTCGACCTGGGCGGCGCGCGCACCGCCGTCAAGGAGCGTGCCGGCCAGCTGCGGGCCGAACGACCAAACCGCGTTGGCGATCTGCAGCAGGGTCGACAACACTGTGCTAGTGAAGTTGATGCTGGCGTTCAGCGTGAACTGCGGATAGTAGGCGCCCACGGCCACGCCGATCTGGGCGTTGGCAGCGGCCATTGAGCGCTCGGCCGAGGCGATGTCGGGACGCCGTTCGAGCAGCGCCGAGGGAACGCCCGCCTCGACGGTCGGCACCGTGTCCGAGATCTTCTCGGGCGGCAGGCTGAACTCCGCCGGCGCCTTGCCGATCAGGGCGGCAATCGCGTGCTCGAACTGTGCGCGGTTGGCGGCCTCGGCCACCAGCTGGGCGCGGGTCTGCTCGTACTGCGCCTGCGCCTGGGCAAAATTCAACTGCGAGACAGTGCCGGCATTCATCTGGTTGCCGACGATTTCCATGGCGCGGGCGAAGGCCGCCACTGAGGCGTCGAGCACCCGCTTGCGCTCATCGGATACGCGCAAGGAGTAGTAGTTGGTGACCAGGCTCGACTGAGCCGACAGGCGCGCCGCGGCGAGGGTAGCGTAGCTCGCTTGCGCGGCCGCCGAATCGCTTTCGATCTGGCGGCGGATATTGCCCCAGACGTCGATTTCCCAGCTGAGAGTGCTACCCAACGCGTATTGCGAGGTGCTGCTGCCGCTTGAGACCAGACCGACGCTCTGTGTGGATCCCGTGCCGCGGCCCTGCTGCTGGATGCCGCCGGTGTAGCCGATGGTCGGGTAAAGCGCCGACTGGCTCTGGCGGATCAGCGCCACGGCCTGGCGATAGGCAGCCTCCGACGCCTTGAGGTTCTGGTTGGAAACCTCGACCTGGGCCGTCAGCTGATCGAGGGTGGGATCGCTGTAGATGTTCCACCACGGCCCGCGATCGACCGTGTCGCGCGGCTGGGCCGGACGAAACAGCGAGTCGGAGGTTTCCTTGTATTCCGGCGTCGTCGGCGTGGCCGGCGGTGGCCGCTCGTAGTCGGGGCCGATCAGGCACCCGGACAACGACAGCAAGGCGAGCAGAGCGGCGATGCGCCTCATGCCCTGGCCTCGAGGCCGCCCATGGTGCGCGCCAGCCGGCTATGGGTATCGCGGTCGCGGCGACGGAAGCGGTCGAGGTAGAGGTAAACCACCGGTGTCGTGTAGAGCGTCAGCACCTGGCTGACCAGCAGGCCGCCGATGATCGAGATGCCGAGCGGCTGGCGCAGCTCGGCGCCATCGCCGAAGCCCAGCGCCAGCGGAAGCGCGCCCAGCATCGCCGCCATGGTGGTCATCAGGATCGGGCGGAAGCGCAGCAGGCAGGCCTGGTAGATCGCCTCCTGCGGCTCGACCCCGTGGTGGCGCTCGCGGTCCAACGCGACGTCGATCATCATGATCGCGTTCTTCTTGACGATGCCCACCAGCAGCAGCACGCCGATCATGGCGATGATGCTGAACTCCAGGCCGGCGACCTGCAGCGCCAGCAGGGCACCGATGCCGGCTGACGGCAGGGTCGAGAGGATCGTGATCGGATGGATGTAGCTCTCATAAAGGATACCGAGCACGATGTAGATCGCCGCCAACGCCGCCAGCACCACCAGCAGCTGGTTGTTGAGCGAGTCCTGGAAGGCGCGCGCCGTGCCCTGGAACGAGCCATGGATGCCGGCCGGCACGCCGATCTCTCGCATCGTCGTGTTCACGTAGGTGACGGCATCGCTCAGCGTCTTGCCGATCGCCAGGTTGAACGAGATCGTGGTCGCCACGAACAGGCCCTGGTGATTGACACCGAGCGGCGTGTTGCCGAAATCATAGCGCGTGACTTGGCTGAGCGGGATCATCGTCTCGGCCGAGGTGCTGACGGCCGCTCCTGTCGACGCGACGCCCCGGCCCGAGACGGCGATGGCGTTGGTGCGCTGGTTGGTCACCGCCGCGCTGGGATCGAGCGAAGTGGCGCCGGCGCCGGTGAGCGTCGCGGTTTTCGGCGTTCCCGTCGCAGGCGACGTGGTGCCCACCGCTGCCGTCGCCTGGGCGCCGCTGATCGAGCCGCCAGCGGTGCTGACCCACATATCCTTCAGCGTCTCGGGGTTGTCCCAGTATTCCGGCGAGACCTCCATGACCACATGATACTGGTTCAGTGCGTTGTAGATGGTCGACACCTGGCGCTGGCCGAAGGCATCGTACAGCGTGGCAGAGATGCTGCGCGTATCGACGCCGAGCCGCGCCGCAGCGTCGCGGTCGATGGTCAGGTTGACCTGCAGCCCCTTCTGCTGCTGGTCCGAATCGACGTCGGTGATGACCGAGGTGTCGCGCTTCAGCGCTTCCACGAGTTTGGGGGCCCACGCGTAGAGCTCCCCAAGGGCATCGCCTTGCAGGGTGAACTGGTACTGCGAGTTGCTCTGCCGCCCGCCGACCCGGATATCCTGCACCGCCTGCAGGAAGAGATTGGCGCCGGCCACCTGGCCCAACTTCGTCCGCAGGCGCGCAATCACGCGGTCGGCCGACACGTCGCGCTGGCTGAGCGGCTTCAGGCTGGCGAACAGGAAGCCCGAATTGGTCTGGAAGCCGCCGGTGAAACCCACGACGTTCTCGACGGCAGGATCTTCGCGCACAATGGCCACGAATTGCCGGAATTTGCGCCGCATCGCCTGGAAGGAAATGCTCTGGTCGGCGCGGATGCCGCCGATGATCCGGCCGGTGTCCTGCTGCGGGAAGAAGCCCTTGGGAATCTCGACATAGAGAAAGATGTTGAGGATCACCGTGCCCAGGAACACCAGCATGGTGAGCCGCGTGTGCTGCAGCACCCAGCCCAGCGTGCGGCCGTAGAAATTCTGGATGGCGCCGAACACCTGCTCGCTTGCGCGCGACAGGCGGCCGGGCGGCTTCTCCTGCTCGCCTTCCCGGCGCGGCGGCCTCAGCACATAGGCACACATCATCGGCGTCGTGGTGAGCGAGATCACCATCGAGATCAGGATGGCGATCGTGAGCGTCACGGCGAACTCGCGGAACAGACGGCCGACGATGCCGCCCATCAGCAGGATCGGGATGAACACCGCGATCAGCGACAGCGTCATCGACACCACGGTGAAGCCGACTTCGCGCGCGCCCAGCAGCGCCGCCTGCCGGCGTGGCATGCCCTCCTCGATGTGGCGGGAGATGTTCTCCAGCACGATGATCGCATCGTCGACCACGAAGCCGGCCGCTATGGTCATCGCCATCAGCGACAGGTTGTTGAGGCTGTAGCCCATCAGGTACATGACGCCGAAGGTGCCGATCAGCGACACCGGCACCGCCACCGATGGCACGAGCCCCGCCCGCACCGAGCGCAGGAAGGCGAAGGTCACCAGCACCACCAGGATGACGCTGATGGTGAGGGCGCGTTCGACTTCCTTCAGCGAGGCGCGAATCGTGGTGGTCCGGTCGGCCGCCAGCGTGACGTCGACGTCGTTGGGCAAGGCCGCCTGCAGCTCTGGAAGCAACGCCTTGATCTCATCGACGGTCTCGATGATGTTGGCGTTGGGCTGCAGGTAGACAATGACCAGCACCGAGCGCTTGCCGTTGGCCTGGCCTTCGTTGCGGATGTCCTCGACCGAGTCGATGATCTCGGCGACATCGTTCAGTCGCACCGGCGAGCCGTTGCGCCAGGCGATGATCAGGTCGCGATATTCCGCCGCCGTGCGCGCCTGGTCGTTGGTGTAGATCTGCCAGTGCTGGTCGCCCACTTCGATGGCGCCCTTGGGCGTGTTGGCGTTCGCGGCGGCGAGGGCCGCGCGCACGCTCTCCAGCCCGATCCGGTACTTCGACAGGATGGTGGGGTTGATCTCGACCCGCACCGCCGGCAGGGAGCTGCCGCCCAGCGCCACCTGGCCCACGCCACTGATCTGCGAGAGCTTTTGTTGCAGGACATTGGAGGCGGCGTCATAGAGACGCCCCTGACCGATCGTGTCCGACGTCAGTGCCAACACCAGGGCGGGTGCGTCAGCCGGGTTGATCTTGCGGTAGACGGGATTGCTGCGCAGGTCCGACGGCAGGTCGGCGCGGGCGGCGTTGATGGCGGCCTGCACGTCGCGAGCCGCGCCGTCGATATTGCGCGACAGATCGAATTGCAGGGTGATGCGCGAGTTGCCGACCGTGCTGGTGGAGGTGATCTCGGTGACGCCCGCGATCGCGCCCAACCGGCGCTCGAGCGGCGTGGTCACGCTGGTCGATACCGTGTCGGGCGAGGCGCCGGGCAGCGACGCCTGGACCTGGATGGTCGGGAAATCGACTTTGGGCAGCGGCGACACCGGCAGCTTCAGGAACCCCAGCAGGCCCGCCAGCAGGATACCGGCCGTGAGCAGCGTCGTGGCGACCGGCCGGGCGATGAAGGGCGCCGACAGGTTCATCATGGCTGCGGGCTCTCGCGCTCGCCCGGTAGCTGGCCGGGGCCCGGCAACGGGTAAAGCGGCGTGTCGAGCGGCACGCCGCGGATGCGCCGGCCGATGCGGTCGAAGGCGAGATAGATCACGGGCGTGGTGAAGAGCGTCAGCATCTGGCTGACGATCAGGCCGCCGACGATGGTGAGGCCAAGCGGATGGCGCAGCTCCGAGCCGGTGCCGGTACCCAGCATCAACGGCAGCGCGCCGACCAAGGCGGCGATGGTGGTCATCAGGATCGGCCGGAACCGCAGCAGGCAGGCCTGATGGATCGCCTCCTGTGGCGCCTTGCCCTCGTTGCGCTCGGCATCGAGGGCGAAGTCGATCATCATGATGGCGTTCTTCTTGACGATGCCGATCAGCAGCACGATGCCGATGATGGCCACGACGCTGAGATCGTCGCCCGCCATCATCAGCGCCAGCAGGGCGCCGATGCCGGCCGACGGCAGGGTCGACAGGATCGTCACCGGGTGTATGTAGCTTTCGTAGAGCACGCCCAGCACGATGTAGACGGTGATGATCGCCGCCAGGATCAGCATGAGCTGGCTGTTCAGCGCCTTCTGGAAGGCAAGCGCCGCGCCCTGGAACAGGGTCTGGATCTGCCGCGGCATGCCGATCTCCTTCTCGGCCGCGACGATGGCGTCGACCGCCTGGCCGAGCGACGCGCCCGGCGCCAGGTTGAAGGAGATGGTGGTGGAGGGGAACTGGCTCAGCCGGTCGAGACGCAGCGGCGCGGTGCGCTGCTCGAAGCTGGCGATGGCCGACAACGGCACCTGCTTGCCCGGGGTCGAGCTCGGCAGGTAGAGATTGTAGAGAGAATCCAGCGAGCGCGCCATGCGCGGCTCGAGCTCGTAGATCACGCGGTACTGGTTCGACTGGGTATAGACCGTCGAGACGATGCGCTGACCGAAGGCGTCGTACAGGAGATTGTCGATGGTGGCCGCAGTGATGCCGAAGCGCGCCGCGGCGTCGCGGTCGATCTTGATGAACATCGACAGGCCCTTGTTCTGCAGCTCGGCGGCTACGTCGACGATCTCGGGGATGCGGTTCATGCGCTCGACCAGGCGTGGCACCCAGACGTCGAAGTCGTCGGGGTTGGGGCTTTCGAGCACGAACTGGTACTGGGTGCGGCTGACCGTCGAATCGAGAGTGAGGTCTTGCGACGGCTGCATGTAAAGCTGGATGCCGCTGACCGACTGTGTCTCACGCTGCAGACGACGGATGATGTCGCTGGCCGAGGTCGAACGCTGGTCACGCGGCTTGAGGTTGATCAGCATGCGCCCCGAGTTGAGCGTCGGGTTGGTGCCATCGACGCCGACGAACGACGTAAGACTCTCGACGTCCGGATCGTTCAGGATGACGTCGGCCAGCGCGCGCTGGCGCTCACCCATGGCCTCGAAAGAAATGGACTGCGGCGCCTCGGTGACGGCCTGGATCAGACCGTTGTCCTGGATCGGGAAGAAGCCCTTGGGGATCATGATGTAGAGCAGCACCGTCAACACCACGGTGCCTACTGCGACGATCAGGGTGAGCGGCTGGTGGCGAAACACCACGACCAACGCATCGTCATAGAGGTCGATCAGCTTGGCGAACCAGCGCGCGCCCAGCGCTTCGGCCTCGGCATGGCGACCCTGTGTCTGGCCTTCCCGCTGGCGCAGCAACTGGGCGCACATCATCGGCACCAGGGTGAGCGAGACCACCGCCGAGATCAGGATGGTGACGGACAGCGTCACCGCGAATTCGCTGAACAGGCGGCCGACCACGTCGGCCATGAACAGGAGCGGAATCAGCACCGCGATCAGCGACACCGTGAGCGATACCACCGTGAAGGCGATCTGGCTCGAACCCTTGAGCGCGGCTTCGACGGGATCGTCACCCTGCTCGATGTAGCGGGCAATGTTCTCGATCATGACGATGGCGTCGTCGACCACGAAGCCGGTGGCGATGGTGAGCGCCATGATCGAAAGATTGTTCAAGCTGAAGCCCGCAAGATACATCACCGCGAGCGTGCCGATCAGCGACAGCGGCACCGACAGGCTGGGGATGAGTGTCGCGCGCCAATCGCCCAGGAACAGGAAGATCACGGCGACGACCAGCGCGACGGCGAAACCGAGCTCGATCTGCACGTCGTGCACCGAGGCGCGGATGGTGAGCGTGCGATCGGTCAGCACCGCCACGTCGAGCGAGTTCGGCAAGGTGTCGCGCAGCTGCGGCAGCAGCGCCTTGATGCTGTCGACCACGGCGATGACGTTGGCTCCGGGCTGGCGCTGCACGTTCACAATCACCGCACGGGTGGAGTTCACCCAGGCGGCGAGCTTGTTGTTCTCCTGGGCATCCTCGACCGAGGCTACGTCTCGCAGCCGCACCGGCGCGCCGTTGCGGTAGGCGACGACGATGTCGTTGAAGAGCTGCGGGTCGGTGATCTGGTCGTTGGCGTTGATTGTGTAAGCGCGCGTCGGTCCGTCGAAATTGCCCTTGGGCGTGTTGACGTTGGCATTGGTGATGGTGGTGCGCAGGTCGTCGACGTTCAGCCCATAGGAGGCCAGCGCCGTGGGATTGGCCCGGATGCGGTAGCCGGGTTTGGCGCCGCCTTCCAGGGTCACCAAGCCGACGCCGGGCAGCTGGGAGATCTTCTGGGCGAGCCGCGTGTCGACCATGTCGTGGATCTTGGTCAACGCCTCGGTCTTGGAAGTGACGGCGAGCGTCAGGATCGGCGCGTCGGCCGGATTGACCTTGGCGTAGATCGGCGGCGCCGGCAGGTCGGCGGGCAAGAGATTGCCCGCGGCATTGATCGCCGCCTGCACCTGCTGCTCGGCGATGTCGAGGCCGAGTTTGAGGTCGAATTGGAGCGTGATCGCCGAGGCGCCGGCCGAGCTGGTCGAGGTCATCTGGTTCAGCCCGGGCATCTGGCCGAACTGGCGCTCCAGCGGCGCAGTGATCGACGAGGTCATGACCTCCGGCCCGGCGCCGGGATAGAGCGTCAGCACGCGGATGGTCGGGTAATCGACCTCAGGCAGCGCCGACAGCGGCAGGAACCGGTAGGCGATCATGCCGACCAGGATGATCGCCGCCATGAGCAGCGAGGTTCCGACCGGCCGCTCGATGAAAATCCGCGACGGATTCATGTCGCGGCCGGAACTACTGGTTGGACTGGGCGGGTCGACCGGCGCCGCCGCTGCGACGCTCGCCGTTTGCGCCCTGTGGGCCTCCCCCCTGCCCGTTCGCGGGACTGCGCCGCTGACCGGGAGCCGCGCCGGTCGGCGCGGCCGGTGTGCTGCCGTCCGGCGGCGCCGCGGCAACCGGCCGGCCGGAATTGCCCGGCGCGCTGCCGGGGCGGCAAATCTTGGCGCCGTCGCGCAGCCGGTCGGTGCCATCGATCACCACCTCGTCACCGATCGCCAGCCCCTTGACCACGGCGATCCTCTCGCCGTCGGTGACGCCGGTCTCGACGACGCGGATCTCGACCGTGTCGTCGGGCTTCACGCGATAGACGAAGGTGCCGGGCTGACCGCGCTGAATGGCGGCGACCGGCACCACGATGGCATCTTTCACCGTGTCGGCCAGCAGGCGCACGTTGACGAACTGGTTGGGGAACAGCGCCTCGTCGGCATTGTCGAAGACGGCGCGCAGCTTCACCGTGCCGGTCGTGAGATCGATCTGGTTGTCGTGGGTCGATACCTTGCCGGTGCCGAGCTCGTTCTTCTGTGCCCGGTCAAGGGCCGTGGTCTGCAAGGTCGCCCCGTCGCGCAGGCGCTTGCGGACCTGCGGCAGGAAGTCTTCCGGAATGGTGAACATGACGGACATGGGCTGCATCTGGGTGATGATGCAGATGCCCGTGGCGTCGCCCAGGGTCACGTAGTTGCCCTGATCGACCAGGCGCAGGCCGATGCGGCCCGAGACCGGGGCGATGATGCGGGTATAGACGAGGTTGAGCTTGGCGTTGTCGACCAGCGCCTGGTCGGTGACGATGGCCGCCTCGTACTGGCGCACGAGAGAGGCCTGCGTGTCGTACTGCTGGCGGGCAATCGAATCCTGCGCGACCAGCGTCTTGTAGCGCTGCAGATCGATCTGGGCGTTTTTGAGCAGCGCCTGATCCTTGTCGAGCGTGCCCTGCGCCTGCTGCAGTGCCACGACATAGGGGCGCGGATCGACCACCGCCAGGAGATCGCCCTGCTTGACCGACTGGCCTTCGGTGAACGCGACCTGGGTGAGCTGCCCGGTGATTTGCGCCTTCACGGTCACGGTGGCGAGCGGCGTCACCGTGCCGAGCGCCTTGATGACGATCGGGATATCACCCTTGGTGGCCGCGGCCAGCCCCACCGGAATGGGGGCATTGGCGCCGAACCGTCCGGCCTGCCGGGAGCTCGAGCTGGAACCGCTATGGGTCGTTATGTACCAGCCAGCCCCCGCAACCACGGCAAGGCCCAACCCAATACCTAGTAGGGTCCTCAGCCGTTTCATCTATTAGTCCGCCCCCAACGCAAGGTAGTCCTCATCATACGTAGCGAAACGGCAAAGTCTCCCCCAGCCGACCCGGGGGCGCAAGGCTGGGGGCCTTGGCCGGCGGTGTAACGCCGGCCAAGATGAAAAGAACCCTGTCTCTGTGACTTTATTTAGTCCGCGGCTTGGCGGACCTCAGTCGGCTGCCTTGTCGCTGCGAGACAGCGACTGGTCGCTGTCAGACAGCGACTCGTCGGGTACGTAGAGCTGGCTGCCGCCGGCCCTGAACTTGGCGCTCATCTCGTCCATGCCCTTCTTGGCGTAGTCGCGGATGTCCTGGGTGATACGCATGGAGCAGAATTTCGGCCCGCACATGGAGCAGAAGTGCGCCGTCTTGTGCGCATCCTTGGGCATCGTCTCGTCGTGGAATTTCTCCGCCGTCGCGGGATCGAGCGACAGGTTGAACTGATCGACCCAGCGGAACTCGAAGCGCGCCTTCGACAAGGCATCGTCACGCAGCCGCGCCGCGGGATGACCCTTGGCGAGGTCGGCGGCGTGGGCCGCGATCTTGTAGGTGATGACGCCCACCTTGACGTCGTCGCGGTCGGGCAGTCCGAGATGCTCCTTGGGCGTCACGTAGCAAAGCATCGCCGTGCCGAACCAGCCGATCATGGCGGCGCCGATGCCCGAGGTGATATGGTCGTAGCCCGGTGCGATGTCGGTGACGAGCGGTCCCAGCGTGTAGAACGGCGCCTCACCGCACTCCTTGAGCTGCTTGTCCATGTTGGCCTTGATCTTGTGCATCGGCACATGGCCCGGGCCTTCGATCATGACCTGGCAGCCCTTGTCCCAGGCGATCTTGGTGAGTTCACCCAACGTCGTGAGTTCGGCGAACTGCGCCGCATCGTTGGCGTCGGCGTTGGAACCCGGCCGCAGGCCGTCGCCCAGCGAGAACGAGACGTCGTACTTGCGCATGATGTCGCAAATGTCGCCGAAATGCTCGTAGAGGAAGCTCTCGCGATGCTCGGTCAGGCACCATTGCGCCATCATCGAGCCGCCGCGGCTCACGATGCCGGTAACGCGGCTCGCCGTCAGCGGCACGTGGGCGAGACGCACGCCGGCGTGGATGGTGAAATAGTCGACGCCCTGCTCGGCTTGCTCGATCAGCGTGTCGCGGAACACCTCCCAGTTGAGCTTGGTCGGGTCGCCGCCCACCTTCTCGAGCGCCTGATAGATGGGCACCGTGCCGATCGGCACCGGGGCGTTGCGCACGATCCATTCGCGCGTGTCGTGGATATTGCGGCCGGTCGACAGGTCCATGACGGTGTCGGCGCCCCAGCGGATCGCCCACACCATCTTCTCGACCTCTTCTTCCATGGAGGAGGTCACCGCCGAGTTGCCGATATTTGCGTTGATCTTCACCAGGAAGTTGCGGCCGATGATCATCGGCTCGAGCTCGGTATGGTTGATGTTGGCCGGGATGATGGCTCGGCCCAGCGCGATCTCCTGGCGCACGAATTCCGGCGTGATGAACTCAGGCAGAGACGCACCGAAGCTTTCGCCGTCGCCGAGCCGCTCCTTGGCGAGCTCATGGGCGCGCTTGCGGCCCAGATTCTCGCGGGCGGCGACGTAGATCATCTCCTTGGTGATGACCCCGGCCTTGGCCCATTCGTACTGCGTGATCTTGTGGCCCTCGAGTCCGCGCAGCGGCTTGAAGGTGTTGGGGAACGGCTGGAGCGCCGCCAACTTCACGTTGCCGTTGTCGATCGGCTGGATCGGCCGGCCAACATATTCCTCGACACCGCCGCGCTGCATCACCCAGGCGCGACGCGTGCGTGCCAAGCCCTTGTTGACGTCGATCGCGACGGTCGGATCGGAATAGGGACCGGTCGTGTCGTAGACGCGGATTTTGGGCTCGGTCGCGACGCTCTGCGTGATTTCGCGCAAAGGCACGCTGAGATCGGGCGCCTCTTCCGGCGTGATGTAGATCTTCTGCGACGACGGCAGCGGCCCGGTGGTGACCTTGGGCGTAGAGATGATGTTGTCCATGACGAGGATCTCCCGTGGTTAACGAACGAAGGAGACCCGGTAGTGTCGTGCAAAGGAGATATCCGTTCCCTTCGCCGGCATGACCCGGATCAGGTTCAAAGGGTCACCGCGCTGCCGTCACCGGCGGTCGGTATCTCAGCCTCCTGTCGAGGCACCCCTTGGACAAGGCCAGCCTAAACCTGTCAGGCCCATGGAACCAGTCCCGGTACGAGACGTTTTGAAGGGCGAACAACGGCTGCAAGGAAACATCATGGCTGACGGTAACAACGGCAACGGAGGCCTCTATTTCATCGTCGGCGCGCTTTGCGTCGCCGTCGCAGTGGGTGCTTTCTTCATGTTCGGCGGTAATCTCGGCCAATCGACAGCGCAGGCCCCCGCGGCCGCGACAGCACCGGCAGCCGCGCCGACCAAGAACGTCACGATCGAGAGGATTGAGAAGATCGAGACGCCCAAAGTGATCGAGCGCGCCGAGCGGAGGTAGTTGGGAGAAGCGGAGGGTCAGACGACCTTCGCGGCTCGCAGCTCTGCAATTTCGGCGGGCGAGTAGCCCGCCTCACTTAGTACGTCGTCGGTGTGTTGGCCGAGCTTGGCGGGCGGGCGGTCGACCGAGCCGCCGCCATGCTCGAGACGGAAGCCTGAGCCCACGACCTGGATCGGACCGTACTCGGTCTCGACGGTCTGCAGTACGGTGCGGTGCTTCATCAAGTCGAGCTTCGTGGTCTCGGGGATCGAGAGCACGCGGCCGGCCGGCACGTCGGCCTTGGCGAAGCGCTCGGCCCAGGTGGCCGAGGTCTCCTTCTTCATCGCCGCCTCGATGATCTCGTGCAGCGCCTTGTTGTTGTCGATGCGCTTGGGCCAGTCGGCGAAGCGCGGGTCGGCCAGCGCCGCCTCGCAACCCAGCACCTTCATCAGCCGCTGGAACTGCGGATCGGTCATGACGGCCAGCACCATCCAGGCGTCCTTGGTCTTGAAGAGATTGCCGGTGGGCTTGCGGGTCACCGAGAGGTTGGCGGCCTGCTCGTGCACGCGCCCGGTCATCAGGTGCTCGGTGAATTGCTGGGCGAGGTAGCCCATCACCGCGTCGATCATGGCGACATCGACCAGTTGGCCCTTGCCGGTATGGGTGCGCTGGTAAAGCGCCGAGGCGACGCCGAGCGCGGCCGTGGCGCCCGACATCACATCGGCGCCGGCGAAGCCCACGCGCGTCGGGCCGTTCGCGGGAAAGCCGGTGATCGACATCAGGCCCGACATGGCCTGGATCATACCGTCGAACGCCGCGGTGGCGCGCTCGGGCCCGACCTGGCCGAAGCCCGAGACGGCGCAATAGATCAGCCGCGGATTGATCGCCTTCAGCGTCTCGTAGCCGATGCCGAGCTTGTCCATCACGCCCGGCCGGAAGTTCTCCATCACCACGTCGGACTTGGTGACCAGCCGCTTGATCGCCTCGATCGCCTTGGGTTGCTTGAGGTCGAGCGTGATCGAGCGCTTGCCGGCATTGACCGCCACCCAGGGTGCGGCGAGCCCCCGCTTCTCCCAGTCGTTGGCGCGGTTGCCAAAGCGCATGTCGTCGCCTTCGCGACTCTCGACCTTGATCACGTCAGCACCCAGCAGCGCCAGTTGATAGGAGCCGTAGGGCCCTGCCAGCACACGAGTGAAATCGAGGATCTTTACGCCGGTGAAGGGCTTGCTCATCGCGCGACTAGGCGACTCCCGCCTTCTGCCGCTGGTCGCGCGCCACCTGCTTCACCTTGTCGAACTCGGCGCGGCGCTTGGCGACTTCCTCGGGCGGCATGCGCGCGAGGTTGTTGTAGTCCTGCTTCCAGTCGCCGTCGTCGTTCCAGCGCAACGGACTCTGAACCGTCGTGCGTGGCCCAATGGCGCTCTCCAGCACCTTGAGCGCCAGGTCGAGTGTGAAGCGCTGCGTGTCGGGTTCGTGCGGCTTGCCGGCGGAGTTGCCGAGAGGGAAGTCGCTGAACAGGAAGCGCGGCACGCCCGCCCATTCGACGATGTCCTTCGCCGCCCCCATGACCACCGTTGGGATGCCGTTCCGTTCGAGGTAGCGAGCGACCAAACTCACGGTCTGGTGACAGACGGGTCAAGTCGGCACCAGGAGCGCCGCATCGACCTGGTCCTGCCGACAGCGCGCCAGGATCTCCGGCGCATCGGTCTCGAGCGTCACCCGCTGGCTGCGGTTGGTCGGCGCGCCATGAAAGCGCCTGGCAAGCTTGAAGCGGCCTTGCGCCGCGAACTCGCGCATCAGCGGCAGCGGAAACCAGGTGTTGGAGTCCTTGGCCGTGCTGTGCTTGCGGTCGTAGCCGATATGGGAAATCCGCGTGTCGTGATCGACCGCGGTATCGCCGGAATAGACGGTGTAGAATTTGGCGGCTGCATTGTAGATCGCACCCGGCCCCTGGTCGCCCTTGTCGGGCTGATAGGGCGCCGCCGTGGTGATCAGCACCAGCGTGCTGTCCTTCAGCGGCTTGTTGAGCGGCGTGAACGGCGCATCGACGTAGTGCGCCCAGCGATAAGGATTATCGTAGCCCAGCGCCAGGTAGTAGTCGCGCGTGCGTCGCATGTAGTCGATCGGCGCATCGTATTCCGGCGCGAAATTGGCCGTGTCGGTCATTGGTCAAAAGTGAGACCGGACGGGTTCGAAGTCAATTTGGCCTGAAGTGACAATTTCGCGGGCAAGCCCTAGCTTTTGCGTTACTTCGGGAGGCAACAATGAAACGACTGACCCGCCGCGCGACGCTGGCAGGCGCGCTGGCCCTCGCCGTGCCGGCCCGAGCCGAGGGGCCAGCATTGCGCATCGTGGTCGGATATCCGCCGGGCGCCGGCATCGACACCATCGCGCGCCTGGTAGCCGACAAGATGCACGCCTCGCTCGGCCGCTCTGTCATCGTCGAGAACAAACCGGGCGCGGCGGGCATGATCGCCGACACGACCGTCAAGGCGGCGGCGCCGGACGGCAACACGCTCCTGATGACGCCGCTCGCCAATATGGTGTTCTTCCCGCACTCCTACGCCAAGCTCGACTACGACCCGTTCAATGACTACGCGCCGGTGGCGCATCTGGCGTCGTTTCCGCTCGCCTTCGGTGTCGGACCTGCGGTGCCGGCGAACACGCTGGCCGAGTACGTGACGTTCGCCAAGAAGGGCGGCGCCAACGCCAACTTCACCGCCGCGGCGCTCGGCAGTCTGCCGCACTTCTTCGGCCTGATGTTCGCCAGGACCGCCGGGCTCGAGCTGACCTACATCCCCTACAAGGGCACGGCTCAGGCGTTGCCCGCCCTGATGTCGGGCGAGATTCCGGCCGCGGTCCTGACGCTCAACGACCTCGGCACGGCCGTCCAGTCGGGCAAGGCCCGCATCCTTGCAACGTCAGGCGCAAAGCGCTCGCCGCAATATCCCGACGTGCCGACGTTCAAGGAGAGCGGCTACGACATCGAGGGCCTGGCCTGGTACGCCTTGTACGCGCCCGCCCGCACGCCCCAGGAGATCGTCGACGCCCTCTCGCGCGCGGCGATCGAGGCCATCCGACAGCCGGACGTGAAACAGCGGCTCGAACCGCTCGGACTCGACGTGACGGGTCTGGGCCCGCCCGAGCTCGCCGCCATTCAACGGGCGGATTACGACAAATGGGGGCCAGTGATCCGCGCCTCGGGCTTCAAGGCCGATCAGTGAAAGCCGCCCCTGAAAACTGACAGGGAAGCAACGTTGCAGCCATAGTGCGGCCCAACTTCGCCGCGTTATATAGGGCGCAACAAGGCTTTGGGAGCGCACGTCATGGCGATCAAACGGCGCACGGTAATGGCGGGCGGTGCGGCTCTGTGGGTGGCTGCTCCAACGATCCTGCGGGCCCAGCAGAAGGTGCATGTCAGCCACGGCATGGCCATGCACGGCGAACCCAAATATCCCGCCGACGCCCAGCCCCCCGAGTACGTCAATCCCGACGCCCCCAAAGGCGGCACCGTCAAGTTCGGCACCCAGGGCACGTTCAATTCGCTGCACCCCTTCATCATCAAGGGTGTGCCGGCGGCAGGCATCAGCACGTTGTGGGACACGCTGGGCTGGCATTCGCCCGACGAGGCCTTCTCGGTCTACGGCCTGATCGCCGAGACGATCGAATGGCCCGACGACCGCACCTCCGTCGCCTTCACGCTGCGGCCGCAGGCCCGGTGGCACGACGGCACGCCGATCACGGTCGAGGACGTAATCTGGACCTTCGAGACGCTGAAGACCAAGGGCTCGCCGACCTTCGCCACCATGTTCGGCGACGTGCTGAAGGCGGAGAAGGTCGGCGATCGCAAGGTGCACTTCACCTTCCGCGGCAACGTCAACCACGAGCTGCCGCTGGTGGTGGCCGGCATGCCGGTGCTGCCGTCGAAATGGTGGGCCGGCAAGGACTTCGAGAAGGTGTCGCTCGACCCGGCGCTGGGCAGTGGCGCCTACAAGGTCGACGCCGTCGATGTCGGCCGCTCGATCAGCTATCGCCGCATGCCCGACTGGTGGGCCAAGGACCTCTGGATGATGCGCGGGCGCAACAACTTCGAGGTCATCCGCTACGACTATTACCGCGACAACAACATCGTGTTCGAGGCATTCAAGGGCGGCGACACCGACATCCGTCGCGAGAACTCTGGCCGCAACTGGAAAACCAAGTACGACGATCTCCCGGCGGTCAAGGACGGCCGCATCGTGCGCGCCGAGATCACGCACGAGAACCCGACGCCGATGCAGGGCTTCATTTTCAACCTGCGCCGCGAGATGTTCAAAGACCGCCGCGTGCGCGAGGCGATCGGCCTGGCGTACGACTTCGAATGGCAGAACAAGAACCTGAGCTACGGCTTCTACACTCGAACGCGCTCCTACTTCGGCAATTGCGAGCTCGAGGCCAAGGGCCTGCCCACGCCGGAGGAGCTCAAGATCCTCGAGCCGCTCAAGGGCAAGATTCCCGACGAGGTCTTTACCGCCGAATTCAATCCGCCCAAGACCGACGGCTCGGGCAACAACCGCGAGCAGGCGCGCAAGGCGATCGGGCTCCTGAAGGCAGCGGGATGGGAGATCAAGGACGGCAAGATGACCGACAAGGCCGGCAAGAAGCTCGCCTTCGAGATGATCCTGCACGATGCCGCCTTCGAGGCGATGGCGCTGCCGGTCAAGCAGAACCTCGAGCGCATCGGCGTCGACATGGCGGTGCGCACGGTCGACACCTCGCAGTACCAGCGCCGCACCGACACCTACGACTTCGACATGACCATCGACCTGTGGGCCGAGGCGCTGTCGCCGGGCAACGAGCAGCGCGAATTCTGGGGTTCCAAGGCGGCCGACATCCCGGGTGGGCGCAACTCGATGGGCATCAAGGATCCGGCGATCGACGAGCTGATCGAGCTGATCGTCGCCGCGCCCGACCGCGAGAGCCTGGTCACGCGCACACGCTGCCTCGACCGCGTGCTTTCGTGGCACCAGTTCATCATCCCGCAGTTCTATTCGAACAAGGAGCTGTTCGCGTACTGGAACCGCTTCAGCCGGCCGGCCAAGAACGCCAAGTATTCGCGCGGCGCCACCGACACCTGGTGGGTCGACGAGGCCAAGGACAAGGTGCTGAAGCGCGGCGGCAACGAGGAGAAGAAGTGACAGTGCGACGTCGTCGCGACGTCGCACTGTCATCCCGAGCGAAGCGAGGGATCTAGTGGCCGCCTACCTCCTGCGCCGCCTGCTGCTCGTGGTGCCGACCCTGTTCGGCATCATGGTGCTGAACTTCTTCATCGTGCAGACCGCGCCCGGCGGGCCGGTCGAGCAGATGATCGCCAAGATCCAGGGCACCGGCGTCAATGCGACCGAGCGCTTCTCGGGTGGCGGGACCGGCGAGCTGATCCAGCGGCCGCAGAACAACTCGGGCGCCTATCGCGGCGCGCGCGGCCTGCCGCCGGAGGTGATCCACCGCATCGAGCGCATGTACGGCTTCGACAAGCCGATCTACGAGCGCTTCTGGATCATGATGAAGAGCTATGCCGCATTCGACTTCGGCGACAGCTTCTTCCGCAATCGCCGCGTGGTCGACCTGGTGCTCGACAAGATGCCGGTGTCGATCTCGCTCGGCCTGTGGACCACGCTCTTGATATACCTGATCTCGATCCCACTCGGCATCCGCAAGGCGGTCCGCGACGGCAGCCGCTTCGACATCGCGAGCTCGAGCGTGCTGATCGTGCTGAACGCCATCCCGTCCTTCCTGTTCGCCATCCTGCTGGTCGTGCTGTTCGCGGGCGGCACCTATGTGAAATGGTTCCCGCTGCGCGGGCTGGTGTCGGACGACTGGGCGACCTACAGCCTCGGCCACAAGATCGTCGACTATCTCTGGCACATGGTGCTGCCGATCGGCGCCATGGTGATCGGCGGATTCGCCGGCCTCACCTTCCTCACCAAGAACTCCTTCATTGAGGAGGTCGGCAAGCAGTACGTGCTGACGGCGCGCGCCAAGGGCCTGGTCGAGAGCCGCGTGCTCTACGGCCACGTCTTCCGCAATGCCATGTTGATCGTTATCGCGGGCTTCCCGTCGGCCTTCGTCTCGGTGCTGTTCGCGGGCTCGCTGCTTACCGAAGTGATCTTCTCGCTCGATGGGTTGGGCCTGCTGGGCTTCGAGGCCGCCACGGGCCGCGACTATCCGGTGATGTTCGGCACGCTCTATTTCTTCGGCCTGATCGGCCTGGTCATGAACATCGTCGGCGACTTCATCTACACCGTGGTCGATCCGCGCATCGACTTCGAGAGGCGCGGCGGATGACGCCGATCAACAAGCGGCGGCTCGCCCAGTTCCGCGCCAACAAGCGCGGCATGATTTCTGCGATCGTCTTCGGCGTGCTGTTCCTCGTGTCCTTGTTCGCCGAGTTCATCGCCAACGACCGCCCGGTCGTGATCCGCTACGACGGTGCCTTCTACTCGCCGATCTTCCGCGACTACCCGGAGACGGCCTTCGGCGGCGACCTGCCAACCAACGCGGTCTACACCGACGTCGAGGTCCAGAAGATGATCGCCGAGAAGGGCTGGATGCTGTGGCCGCTGATCCCCTACAGCTACGACACCCGCACCACCGGCGAGGCGCGCGGCACCCTGTTGCCGCCGTCGCTCGCCCATCCGCTCGGTACCGATGACCAGGCGCGCGACGTGCTGGCGCGCGTGATCTACGGCTTCCGCGTCTCTGTGCTGTTCGGCTTCACCCTGACGGTCCTGAGTTCGCTGGTCGGCATCGCCGCCGGCGCGATCCAGGGCTATTTCGGCGGCTGGGTCGACCTCTCCTTCCAGCGCTTTCTCGAGATCTGGTCGAGCCTGCCGACCCTCTACCTGCTGATCATCCTGGCGAGCCTGGTGCAGCCCGGCTTCTGGATCCTGCTGGGCATCATGCTGATGTTCAGCTGGACGGCGCTGGTCGGCTACGTGCGGGCGGAGTTCCTGCGCGGCCGCAATTTCGACTATGTGCGCGCCGCCCGCGCCCTCGGCATGCTGGACGCGCGCATCATGATGCGGCACATCCTGCCCAACGCCATGACCGCCGCGCTAACCTACCTTCCCTTCATCCTGGCCGGATCGGTGACCACCCTGACCGCGCTCGATTTCCTGGGCTACGGCCTGCCGCCCGGTTCGCCCTCGCTGGGCGAGCTGCTGCTGCAGGGCAAGAACAACCTCGATGCGCCGTGGCTTGCCTTCACGGCCTTCGCCGTCATCGCCCTGATGATGTCGCTGCTGGTGTTCCTGGGCGAGGCGGTGCGCGACGCCTTCAATCCGCGCAAGGTACCGGCATGAGCGAGTCCCTGCTCGAGGTCCGCGACCTTTCGGTCACCTTCGGCACCGGGGCCAACGCCGTCGAGGCGGTGAAGCGCGTGAGCTTCACCATCGCCCGCGGCGAGACCGTGGCGCTTGTCGGCGAATCGGGCTCGGGCAAGTCGGTGACGGCGCTCTCGGTGCTGCAGCTCCTGCCCTATCCCATGGCGCACCATCCCTCGGGCTCGATCCGTTTCCGCGGCACCGAACTGGTCGGGGCACCGGCGCGCGAACTGCTGGCCGTGCGCGGCAATCGCGTGTCGATGATCTTCCAGGAGCCGATGACCTCGCTCAACCCGCTGCACACGATCGAGCGGCAGGTGAACGAGGTGCTGATCCTGCACAAGGGCCTGAACCGGGAGGCCGCGCGCAAGCGCACGCTCGAGCTGCTGAAGCAGGTCGGCATTCCCGAGGCCGAGAAGCGCCTCGATGCCTATCCGCACCAGCTCTCGGGCGGCCAGCGTCAGCGCATCATGATCGCCATGGCACTCGCCAACGAGCCCGACCTCCTGATCGCCGACGAGCCGACGACCGCGCTCGACGTCACCATCCAGGCGCAGATCCTGACGCTGCTCAAAAGCCTGCAGGCGCGCTACGGCATGGCGCTGCTCTTCATCACCCACGATCTCGGCATCGTGCGCAAGGTGGCCGACCGCGTCTGCGTCATGACCAAGGGCGAGATCGTCGAGCAGGGACCGGTGGCCGAGGTCTTCGCCCGGCCGCAGCACAGCTATACGCAGCACCTGCTGCAGGCCGAGCCCAAGGGCCGGCCCGCTCCCGCCGATCCCAACGCGCCGGAGATCGTGCGGCTGGATGATCTGAAAGTGCATTTCCCGATCAAGCGCGGCGTGCTGCGACACACCGTGGGCTACGTGAAGGCCGTCGACGGCGTCAGCATCGCGCTGAAGCAGGGACACACGATCGGGTTGGTGGGCGAATCGGGCTCGGGCAAGACGACGCTCGGCCTCGCCCTGCTGCGGCTGGAGAAGAGCCAGGGCGGCATCGAGTTCGACGGCCAGGACCTGCAGAAGCTCGGCCAGCGCGACATCCGCCCGCTGCGCCGCCAGATGCAGATCGTGTTCCAGGACCCGTTCAGTTCGCTCAGCCCACGCATGTCGGTGGGCGAGATCGTGGGCGAGGGGCTGGAGGTGCATCGCATCGGCAGCGAGGCCGAGCGCACCAAAATGATCGACGACGCTTTGCGCGAAGTCGGGCTCGATCCCGCGCAGTTTCCCGGCGTGCGCGAGCGCTATCCGCACGAATTCTCCGGCGGCCAGCGCCAGAGGATCGCGATCGCCCGCGCGCTGGTGCTGAAGCCGCGCTTCATCGTGCTCGACGAGCCGACTTCGGCGCTCGACATGAGCGTGCAGGCGCAGATCATCGACCTGCTGCGCGACCTGCAGATCCGCCACAAGCTCGCCTACCTCTTCATCAGCCACGACCTCAAGGTCGTGCGGGCGCTGGCCGACGAGGTCGTGGTGCTGCGCGACGGCAAGGTCGTCGAGCGCGGCCCAGCCGCCCAGGTCTTCAGCGCGCCGCAGACGCCCTACACGAAGGCGCTGATCGCGGCGGCTTTCAATCTGGAGACCGTGTAGGGGGTAGCGCACTAGCGCTAATTGCGGAGTTTCGACTTGGGGGCAGCGCACTAGCGGAAAGTGCGGAAAGTCCTTCGTCAGGTCTTCACCAGGTCTTGGGGTAGTTACCTCGTGGTAACGCTTAAAATAAAGGAAAAACAGGGGGGCCCCTTCCCGGTCTCTACTAGGCGAAGGGCGAGGCTCAATCGAAACGCTGGGCATACGCTACGCTCCCAAAACAATCGATCTAGAAGCATCCGCTTTTTACCACGGGCAGGGCCTTGGCCCCTATTCTGGTCAATAGAAGTTCGGCTATCCGCGCGGCCAGGAACTCCTACACAAATTTTCAATGTTGCGGCCATCCTGACGTTACGAGCCCTGTCGCATAAGGGACGCCGAGGCAATCCGACGTTGCCGTCCTTCAGGCACAGCGAGAGGCAATCGTGGAAGACGCCATCACTCAGGCCCAAGCACGTCCGGCTCCCCGCCGGAGATCCGCCCTCAATCGGGTGGACCTGATGCTGATCGTCGCGAGCACGGTTGCGTTCGTCGCCGTCGCGGTCGCCAATCACCCCGCCGCGCGGGCGCGTAATCGGATGGCCCTGGTAACTCCCGCTGTCTCGGGACAGGTCGACCGGGTGCAACCCGATGCCGGCCTCGCCCGGGCACGCATCGGCGCCGCGCGACTGACGAACGGCTGAGTGTCTACTGGAGCTTGCGCTTCGCGAGCTCGCCGTTGATCTGATCGATCGCGACGTTCGGGGTTGCATACCGAGTGCTCGGATCGCCGGCTGGCGTGCACGCCACTGGCAGCAGCAACGCGCCCGTGGCGAGCGCGCCGCTGCCGAGCCCCACGAAGACCTGACGCAACATCATGGTTGATGAATCCATTTTCCGAACATCCGTCTTTCACTGGCTGCGCAATACGACAGCTTCGCCAACTCAAGCCGCCGTCTTTTCAACCTGACAATCTGCTGACGATTCTCCTGCGTCGCCACGTCGCGAAAAAAGCGGCGCAACACGGCAACCCACTCCGCCTCTCAAATGTTGGTGCGTCAGAGCACAACCTTCGGAGGAAACAACATGACACGAAGCTTACTTATATTGGCAGCCAGCCTTCTGGTCGCGCCCGCGGCTTGGGCGATGGATGCACCGATCCAGCCGGGCGGAGGGAACAACGTCAATTCCCAGTTCGCTACGCCCGCACCGGCGCCGACGCCCGAGGCCGCTCCGTCCAGCATCGGCCATGTGCAAGACATGCCGGCATTCAATCCCAATGCCTACGGCACCGCGTCTGAGTGCATGACGGCCGCCGCCTCGGCCCACGAGCCGCTCGCCCCGTGCGAGGGACTGCGGAAGTAGTGCGCGTCTGCTGACCGCTCGACACCGCCAACGCGATCGCGTTGGCGGTGTTGGCGGCTCAACGCGCCATGCCGGTCGCTCCGTCCGGAACGTCATAGAAGGCCAGAGTCATCGCGACGCTGGTGTAGTGCCCCATCAAGGTGATGACGTCTGTGACGCCGACGTGTCCGAGTGCCTTGACGGCGCGCTCGTGGAGCCCGCGCGGCACCCACCGCGCGTTGCTGAGCACCATCGCCATCTCGTAGACGACCTGTTCCCGCGCGTCGTCGAACCCGGTCGGCATGCCGCCGACGATCGCCTCGACCTTGGCGGCCGGCAGCCCGACCTGCTTGCCGATCCGTTCGTGCGCCGACGTCGGATAAGCGGAATGCCAGTGGCTGGTGATGACGCAAACCGCTATCTCGCGCTCGCGCTCGCTCAGCGAGTAGCCGCCTGGCTGGAAATGCGCGCCGAACGGACCGATGACTTTCGCCAGCTTCGGATTGTGCACCCAGATCTTGTTCGGGCCCGGCAGGCTGCCGCGCGCCGCCATCATCGCCTTGTAGCCCTCCTGCTGTTCCGGGGTCATTTTGTCGAACGGGATTTCGGCGTAGCGGCCGAAGGTCGGGGTCTCAGGCATCGGCGTTTTCCCTTTCTGTCGTTGTTTCGTGCGCATCGAGCAGCGGGCCCAGCCTTCTCGCCTTCGCCCGGCGTTCGGTCTAAAGCTTAGTTGATCAAGCGAGAGCGTGACGAGGACGGAATGGCCAGAGCGATTGCCTATATCAGCCGCGACACCGACGGGAAGCACTGGAAGAAGGTGCTGGAGGCGGCCTTCGGCCCGATCGACTTCCGCACCATCGGCGAGGGCCTGGGCGAGACCCGCGACATCGAGATCGCGCTGGCCTGGAAGCCCGATCGCGGCCTGCTCGCGTCACTCAAGAACCTGAAGTTGATCGTGTCGCTCGGCATGGGTGTCGATCACCTGCTGGCCGACGACCAACTGCCGGCGGGCGTGCCGATCGTGCGCATCATGGATGACGGCCTGATCGGCCAGATGAGCGAATACGCGATCTTCTGGGCGCTCCGGCACCATCGCGACATCGATAAATATGCCGCGAGCCAGCGGGCGAAGAGCTGGAAGCCCATCGACTTCGTCGACACCATCCATCGCCGCATCGGTGTCATGGGGCTCGGCACGATCGGCCAGGACGCGGCCAAGAAATTCGCCGCGCTGGGCTTCCCGACCGCGGGCTGGAGCCGCACAGCCAAGACGTTGCAGGGCATCGAGACCTTCCACGGCGCCGACGGCTTCGCGACGTTCCTGGCGCGCACCGACATCCTGGTCGACGTGCTGCCGCTCACCCGTGACACGCGCGGCCTTTTAAACGCCAAGGCCTTCGCAGCCCTGCCGAAGGGCGCCTACTTCATCAACATGGCGCGCGGCGGCCATGTCGTGGACGACGACCTGCTGGCGGCGCTCAACTCAGGCCATTTGAGCGGCGCGGTGCTCGACGTGTTCAACGCCGAGCCACTGCCCTCGGGCCATCCCTACTGGACGCATCCCAAGGTGGCCGTGACGCCGCACATCGCCGGCGCCACCAACCCGCGCACCGCCTCACCCGGCATCATCGAGAACATCAAGCGGCTGCGCGCGGGTCAGCCGCTGATCCATACGGTCGACCCGAAGACGGGATATTAGGCGCGTTCTGACGCGCTGGCGGGCGGCAGCGCTTGTAATCAAGCGCGGGTTGGCGTTTTCGCGCTCTTGCGCGAAAAGCGCCCCTCCGCACCGCACAGAAATGACAAGAACGCGCCACTGGAGTGGCGCGCCCCCAGCCGCTACACTTCCGGTCGTCAGCCGGTGGAAGGGAGCAATTTGATGACCGCTCAGACCAGAGGCCGCATCCGCCACATCGCGCTTAGCGTCAAGGACCCGTGGGAGACCGCGGAATTCTACAAGCAGGCCGTCGGCCTCGAGGAAGTCATGGAGCTCGACGGCCCGCTGGCCGAGGGCGTGTTCCTGAGCGACGGCGTGGTCAACCTCGCCATCCTCCACTTCAAGAGCGACGAGGCCTCGCAAGGCACCGGCGTGGACTATGTCGGCATCCACCACATCGGCTTCTGGGTCGATGACGTGGTCGAACAGGGCAAGATCGTGCGCGACGTCGGCGCGACCTGGATCATGGGCGACACGAACAACCCGAACGGCTACGAGGTCAAGCACACCGACCTCAACGGCATCATCTTCGACATCGCCGCGCACGGCTGGGTCGGTTCGCAGAAGGACCCGGGAGCGGACGGCAACGTCGTGCGTCCCAACCCGCAGCGGCGGCTCGCTAAGTTCGACGAGCGCCGCACGCGGGCGATCACGAAGTTCGCCACAATGCGCGGGAAAAGGGTTCCCCAGGCCGCCGAGTGACGTGCTGACGAAACAGGTGCCGGCTCGTAGCTGACGCTCCTCAGGTGGAAGGCTCCCTCGAAGCGTTCTTGATGGCAGTCCCGTGCGTTGTTACGCTTGATCTTGCTGGCGGTAGCAGCCACCGATCGACGGTGGGACACTTCAGTACCAGTCACGCATAGTCACCAGTCGCGCACAATAGCAAAGAGCGTCGCGCAGCGTTCATTTCGTCGCCATCCGCCAGCCAGCGGAGAGGAACGTCATGATCGAGCTCCTGGAACGACAGAAGACGCTGACTTCAAATCAGTGGAAGCTGATCTGCACGGCGAACCTGGCAGATCTGCTCGATTTCTTTGATTTCTTCCTGATCGGATACGTCACCGCGGCGCTGACCAAGCAATGGTCGCTGACCTATTGGGAAGGCGGGGCAATCCTGCTTGCCTCCGGTCTCGGCGCGGTTCCTGGCGCCTTCTTCTGGGGTTGGCTCGGCGACAAGATCGGCCGCCGCACGGTGTTCATAATGTCGTCGGTCACCATCTCGCTCGCCACCGGCGTCATGGTCTTCACGCCGGGGCAGGACGGCTTCGTCCCGGGCTGGCTCTTCCTGATGTTCTTCCGTTTCTTCGTCGGCGTCGGCAATGCCGGCATCTTCACGATCGATCTGCCGTTGGTGCAGGAGTTCATCCCTGCCTACAAGCGTGGCTGGGTCAGTGCGCTCATTACGACACTGTTGCCCGGCGGCAGCATGTTGGCCGGTCTCGCGGCTTGGCAGCTGCTGCCGATCGTCGGCTGGCGCGGCTTGTTCCTGGTCGGCCTGGTGCCGCTCGTTCTGGTGTTCATGATCCGCTACTGGGTGCCGGAGTCGCCGCGCTGGCTATTGCTCAAGGGGCGCCCTGAAGAAGCGCGGCAGTCGCTGGCCTGGGCATTGATGATCAAGCCCGAGGAGATCGTCTTGCCGAGTACGGTGCCCGTGGTCACAAAAACGCGCTGGGTCGAGTTGTTCAAGTATCCGCGGTTGGTCGCCGCAGGATGTCTCACCGGCTTGACCCAGACCGGCGGCGCCTCGCTTGGGCTGTGGGGACCGACCCTGCTGGTGCTCGTCCTGGTGCCCAAGATCACCCCCGAACACGCGGCATTCCTGATGATATTCGTCAATGTGGCGGGCATCCTCGGGCGCTTCAGCATCACCGCGCTGATCGAGCCCCTGGGGCGGCGCGGTTCAGGGACGCTCTATTGCGTGCTGGCGGCGGTGCTGATGGTGCTCGCCGGTTATCTGCACGATGTCTATATCGCCGGGGCGTCGCTGTTCTACATCCTGATCGTGGCGCAGGTTTTTTTCGGCAGTGCCGTCTACACCGTCGTCGGGCCGTATATGGCGGAGATCTGGCCGGCCCGGCTGCGCGCCAGCGGCATGGGCCTGAGCTACGGCGTCGGCAATTGCGGCAAGTTCATCGGCCCGCTCGGGCTGGCGTTGATCATGGGCGCCGGCGATGTGATCAAGCCCGCCGCCCCTAACCTCGTCATGCTCGGCCCGGCGTTCAGCTACTTCGCCGCGTGGTATATCCTCGGCGTGATCGGGTTCTGGGTGTTCGGGTTCGAACCCAAGGGCCGCACCTTCGATGAGATTGACAGCACGCACGACGCTCCGGCGTCAGCGTGATGCCGGGCTAAGCCGCGACCTTCGACGCTTCCTTGATGTTCGACCGCTTGATGCGGTCGAGGTTCGAGCCCTCGATGCGCACCAGCTTGGTGAGTGTGTCGCGATTGGGCGAGTGCACCACGCCGACGTCGTAGAAATGCGAATCGCCCGGCTTCATCACGTAGGTCCGCTCCGGCTCGACCAGGGTCGGATTGGCGCCGTCGCCCTTCTTGACGATGCGCCAGTCGGTCATCTCTGTGTCGCCGACCGCCACGCCGTAGATTGCCCAGCTCGAGCCGTGGTCGTGCGGGCTGCCGTGCGCCGGCTTCTCGTAAACATGGCCGCAGATGCAGAAGCCGAGCTCGGGATCCTCGTACAGCACCTTGCGCGGCTTGCAGTCCGCCGCGTTGAGGTGCTTGGCGATGAAGTCCTGGTCGCGCAGGACCTTCGAGACGAGCTTGCACACCGCCTCCTTGCCGCCCTTGCCAGGATCGGCCTTGAGCGCCGCCTTGATGTCGCCGCTGAGCTGCTCGAGCGTGTAGGTCATAGCTTCACCCTCTATTTGGAAATCCGCTTTTCTATGGTGGCGAAGATAGCGCGGGCGGCCTGGGCTTCGCCACCCTCCGGCCGGCCGGGCCGGCTGCTGGTGTTCCACGCCATCATGTCGAAATGGGCCCAAGGCACGTCATCGGGTACGAATTCCTGCAGGTAGAGCGCCGCGGTGATGGCGCCGCCGAAGCCGCCGGCCGAGACGTTGTTGATGTCGGCCACCCTGCTGTCGAGCAGGCGGCGATAGCCCTTGTAGAGCGGCAGGCGCCACATCGGGTCGGCCACCGCCTCGCCCGAGGCAATAAGCTGCTGGGCGAGTTCGTCGTTGTTGCAGAACAGCGCCGCGAGCTCGGAGCCGACCGCGACGCGCGCCGCTCCCGTCAGCGTGGCGCAGTTGACCATCATGGTCGGCTTCTCCGAGGCGCCCTCGAACAGCGCATCGCACAGGATCAACCGGCCCTCGGCGTCGGTATTGCCGATCTCGACGCTGATGCCCTTGCGCGTCGGCACCACGTCGAGCGGCCGGAAGGCATTGCCCGACACGCTGTTCTCGACCGCCGGGATGAGGAGCCGCAGGCGCACCGGCAGCTTCGTGGCCATGATCATGCCGGCCACGGCCAACATGGTGGCCGCGCCCGCCATGTCCTTCTTCATGTTGAGCATGCCAGCCGCTGGCTTGAGATCGAGGCCGCCGGTGTCGAAGCACACGCCCTTGCCGACCAGCGTCACCTTGGGATCGCGCGGGTCGCCCCAGGTGAGATCGATCAGCCGCGGCGCGCGGCTCGAGGCGCGGCCGACGGCATGGACCATCGGGTAGTTCTTCTTCAGGAGATCGTCGCCTACGATGACGCTGACCTTCGCCTTGTGCGTCTTGCCGAGCGCCTGCACAGCCGCGGCCAGCTCGGCCGGGCCCATGTCGGACGACGGCGTGGTGATGAGATCGCGTGCCACGCACATCGAGTCGACGATCGCCGTCGCGCGCACCTTGTCGGCGCCCGGCGGCCACACGATCTTCGCTCCCGCCTTACCCTTCTTCGCCTTGTAGCGCTCGAAGCGCCAGGTGCCGAGCCCGATCGCGACGGCGGCCTCGGTCGGCGAGACCGGCGAGGTGTCGCCGAGCTTCCACGTGGCGGCCGGGAGTTTCGTGGCGAGCGCGCCGAAGTCCCAGAGGTTGGGTTTGGCCGGCAGCACAAGAACTGCACCGGCCGCCTTGCCGTCGCGTCCGGGAAGCACCGCGAAATCACCGGCCGTACCGGCGACGCCCAGCGATTCCAGCCAGCCGCGGCGCGCCGCGCTTTGGTCTTTGAGCCAGCTCCGCCATTTCGGCTGGAGGACAAACTGCACCGGCAGGGCAGAAGAAGAACGATCGACGAAAGGCAGCGGCATGGACATGTTCACCAAACTGTAGTGCATAGAGCGGCTTCCAACCACGCGGAACCGCTTTGCGGTTTCGCGTGGTTGGAAACGCGTTGTGGTAGGCGCCTCGATCAAAGGCATAGTCCGTCCGGCTGATTTCAGCCGGACGGACTATGCTCTAGGCTAACATTGCCGGCCAAACTCCATTGCTGGCAAGGGATGTGTGTGAGAGGGAGGGCGTATGGCCGACTTCACCGTGGTGATCGGCAACAAGAACTATTCGTCGTGGTCGCTGCGCGGCTGGCTGATGGCCAAGATCGCGAACATCGAGTTCGAGGAGGTCCTGATACCCCTCGACCTGCCCGAGACGCAGCCCTCGATCCGCAAGCACTCGCCCGCCGGCCGCGTGCCGATACTGCTGCATCGCGGGCTGGCGATCTGGGAATCGATCGCGATCGCCGAATATCTCAATGACCTGAAGCCCGAGGCCGGGCTGTGGCCCGCCGCGGAGGCCGCGCGCGCCCACGCCCGCTCGATCTCGGCCGAGATGCATGCGGGCTTCCTCGACCTGCGCAACAACATGCCGATGAACATCCGCGCATCCTACCCGGGCAAGGGCATGACGCCCCAGGTGCGCGCCGACATCGAGCGCATCACCGGCTTGTGGCGCGACTGCCGCAAGCGCTTTGCCGGGGCGGCCGCCAAGGACGAAGGCTTTCTCTTCGGAACGATCAGCGCGGCCGACGCCATGTATGCGCCGGTAGCGACCCGCTTCCGCACCTTTGGCGTGCCGCTCGATTCGGATTCCGAGGCCTATTGCACCGCGATCCTCGGCTATCCGCCGATGAAAGCCTGGATCGACGACGCCAAGAACGAGCCCTGGCTAATCGCGGCCGCCGAGCTGGGCTGATGCGCCGTCCCCTCGCCCGCCGCACCCTGTTGCTGTCCGTGCTTGCCGCGCCCGCCGTGGCGCGCGCCGAGGGCGAGTGGCCGCAGCACACCATCCGACTGGTCATCCCGTGGCCGCCCGGCGCCTCGGCCGACGCCTTCCTGCGCGTCATGGCGGAACAGACCGGCAAGCGCCTCGGCCAGTCGATGGTGCCGGACAACAAGCCCGGCGCGAACGCCTCGCTGAGCGGCGTGGCCCTGAAGGACGCCAAGCCCGACGGCTATACGCTGGGCCAGATCCATACCGGCACGTTCCGCGCCGCCATGATGGCCGACAAGGCGCCCTACGATCCGCTGACGGACTTCACCTTCATCATCCAGCTCTCGGGCTCGGTGCACGGCATCGTCGTGCGCAGCAACTCGCCGTGGAAGACCTTCGAGGAGTTCGTCGCCGACGCCAAGGCGCATCCGACCAAGCTCACCTACGGTACCTTCGGCCAGGCCTCGATCCAGAACCTGGTCATGGTCGACCTGCAGCAGCGGCTCGGCATCGAGCTTACGCATGTGCCCTACAAGGGCGGTGGCGATCTCTACAACGGGCTGCTCGGCAGCCAGATCGACGCGGTGGCCGACGCCTCGGGCTGGATCCCGCTGGTGCAGGGCGGCAAGTTCCGCCTGCTGATCGTATGGGGCTCGCAGCGCATGAAGCTGTTCCCCGAGGTGCGCACGCTCAAGGACGCGGGCATCGACCTGGTGGTGAACTCGCCCTATGGCGTATGCGGGCCCAAGGGCATGGAGCCGGCGATCGTGAAGAAGATCCACGATGCAATGAAAAGCGCGCTGTTCGATGAGGCGACGCAGGCGGTGATGGCGACCTACAACATGCCGACGCTCTATCTCGACACCGCCGCCTACGACAAGGCGGCGCGCGAGCAGGAGAAGATCGAGCGCGAAAACCTCAAGCGCGTGGGCATGCTCGCCAAGCAATAAGGCCGACCGACATGCCGACGAACTTCATCTTCATCCTCGCCGACGACCTCGGCTATGCCGACCTCGGCTGCTACGGCGGCCGCGCGCCGGTGTCGCCCAACATCGATCGCATGGCCGCCGAGGGAATGCGCTTCACGCGCGGTTATGCCAATTCGGCGGTCTGCTCGCCGACCCGCTTCGCGCTGGCGACCGGGCGCTACCAGTACCGCATCCGCGGCGCCGCGGAAGAACCGATCGGCAGCGCCATGCGCGGTGACAAGGTGATCGGCCTGCCGCCGGAGCATCCGACCCTGGCCTCACAGCTCAGCGCCGCAGGTTACCGCACCGCCCTGATCGGCAAATGGCATCTTGGCTTCCCGCCGACCTTCAGTCCGCTGAAGAGCGGCTACCATGAGCATTTCGGGCCACTCTCCGGTGGCGTCGACTACTTCACCCACCAAGACAGCTTCGGCACGCACGACCTGTTCGAGAACGGCAACGAGGTGAACCGCGACGGCTATCTCACCGATCTGCTGTCCGAGCGGGCCGTCGAGTTCGTGTCGCGTTGCGCTCAATCGAAGCAGCCGTTCCTGCTCAGCGTGCACTACACCGCGCCGCATTGGCCGTGGGAGACCCGCGATGACGGGGAACTCGCGAAGTCGTTCGGCAAGGCTCGGCCGATCTATCACCTCGACGGCGGCAACATCCACTCCTACCGTCGCATGATCCATCACATGGACGAGGGCGTCGGCCGTATCCTCGCCGCGCTCGACGACAAGGGCATCGATCAAGACACCATCGTCGTCTTCACCAGCGACAACGGCGGAGAGCGCTTCTCCGACAATTGGCCGCTGGTGGGCGGCAAGATGGACCTGATGGAAGGCGGCATTCGGGTGCCCTACGTGGTGCGCTGGCCCGCACGCACGCCAGCCGGCGCGACAACCGACCAGCTCGCGATCACGATGGACTGGGTGCCGACCTTCTTCGAGGCGGCCGGAACGTCCGCCCATCCCGACTACCCGAGCGACGGTCTCTCGCTCGTCAAGCAACTCGCCGATCCGCGCGCTGTCGCCGACCGGCCGCTGTTCTGGCGTATGAAGCATCACGAACAGCGCGCGATGCTTGAGGGTCGCTGGAAGTATCTCAAGGTCGACGAGCACGAGTACCTGTTCGATGTCGTCGCTGACGAGCGCGAGCGCGCCAACCTCGCCAAGCGCCATCCCGACCGGCTGGCCGGGATGCGGGCGGCCTGGCAGCAGTGGGACGCCACCATGCCGCCCATTCCCGGCGACGCCGGCGTCCGGCTGGTCTACGGCAAGAAGGACATGCCGTAGCCGCTATGAGCGACACCGCCTCCATCCGCGACATCCTGGATTTCTGGTTCCTGCCATTGGCCGATCCCGGCTACGGCAAGAAGCGCGACCTGTGGTGGGACAGCACGCCCGAGCTCGACGCCGAGATCCGCAGCCGTTTCGGCGCGCTGATCGAGCGGGCGGTCGTGGGTGAGCTCGATCATTGGCGCAAGTCGCCCGACGGCGCTCTGGCGCTGATGCTGCTGTGCGATCAGTTCACGCGCAACATCTGGCGCAAGACGGCCCGCGCGTTCTCAGGCGACGCCAAGGCGCGCGAAACCGCCCGCCACGCGCTCGCCAACGGCTATCCCGCTGCCTACCCCAGCGACATGCGGCTGTTCTTCTTCATGCCGTTCCAGCACAGCGAGGATCTGGGCGACCAGGATTTCTGCTGCACGCTCTTCGCGAGCCTCGGCAATCCCGACAACGACAAATATGCCAACGAGCATCGCGACATCGTCGCCCAGTTCGGCCGCTTCCCGCATCGCAATGAAGTGCTGGGGCGACCCAGCACGGCCGCGGAGACCGACTACCTCAAGACGGCGAAGCGCTTCGGGCAATGAGGAAAGATCCTCATGCTGAGGAGGCCGCGCAGCGGCCGTCTCGAAGCATGGCAACAAACCCGGCCCGTGTTCCCTTCGAGACGCGGCCCTACAGGCCGCTCCTCAGGGTGAGGATGGTGCGATATCGCTTCGGGCAATGATCCGGCGGTAGAGATCGGCGGTCGCCTTGTCGAAGCAGCAGAAGATCACCTCGTCGATCCAGGCCTGCGCCTTGACGATGCGCACGGCGATTTCGGCCGCCGGCTCCTTGGGATAGCCGTAGACGCCGGTCGAAATGGCGGGAAAGGCGATGCTCTTCAGCCCGTGCTGCTGGGCGATCGTCAGGCAGCGGCTGTAGCAGCTCTCCAGAAGTTCGGGCTCGCCGGCATTGCCGCCACGCCAGATCGGCCCGACGGTATGGATCACGTGCCGCGCGATCAGGCGGTAGCCCTTGGTGATCTTGGCATCGCCGGTGTCGCAGCCATGGAGCAGGCGGCACTCTTCCAGGAGCGCCGGGCCGGCCGCGCGATGGATCGCGCCATCGACGCCACCGCCGCCCAGCAGGGTTTCATTGGCCGCGTTGACGATGGCGTCGACGTCGAGCCGCGTGATGTCGCCCTCGATGACCTCGAGGCGCGCCATGGCCTACCAGTAGCGAATGGGACCGGTATCGAGGTGGACGAAGCCCGACCGCGGATAGAAGCCGACGCCGCCCATCTGGAGCGAGCGTGCCGCCTGCCGGATCTTGAACACCGGGACGCCAGGGAAGCGGATATCCATGGCGTTGCCGTTCATGTGCTGGCTGTCGCGCGCCACGCCGCGGCTGACGCTGGCCAGCCAGGCGTTGGTGGTGGGCGAGCGGTAGGCCGAGAGGACCTCGACGGTGCCGCCGTAGCCGCATATATTCATGGTGTGCCACAGCACGTCGAACAGCAGCGGATCCATCTCTGTCTCTGCGTTGTTCTGGCTGTCGCGCAGGAAGTGATTGAGCTTGTTTAGCGCGTCTCGGTGATAGGCGCCGTCCGACCAGTAGGTAACGGTAAGCGTCTCCTGGGTATTAACGTTGAGCAGGGAAATGCTGCGCGGGCTGTTGAGATCAAGCACGGGCGGCGTGATCGGCTGCACCGGCCCGGGCGCAAATCCGCCATAGCGCGAGCCGCGCAAAGCCTGCGGCGTCGTGTGCCCGGTGGTCTTCTGGACCGCGGGCTTGGCCTGGACTTTCTTGGGAACGCTTGACGTGCCGCGAAGCACTTCAGGTGTTTGGGCGAAGCTCGCGCCGGCAAACGCCAGCACGATCGCCATACTCACTACAAAGCTCCGCATCTCCCCTGCCCGGCTCTGTTGTTGTAATTATGTCACAGACTATCAGAGTCCAATTCGCGACACAAAGTGAAATTCCCTGTCACGCGACAGAGCCAGCCCGACCACTTCGCCTACCATGAAGATAGTAGGCCCATCGAGTTGAGCACGCATCGCTTGTCGCTCGATGGTTGCGAGCGTGCCGACGATGCGGCGTTCGCGATCGGTGGTGCCGTTCTCGATCAGCGCAACGGGCGTGCTCGGCGAAAGGCCGTGCTGGATCAATTGCCGGGCGATTGGCGATAAAGTTTCGGCGCCCATGTAAATGACGACGGTCTGGCGCGGTCGCGCCAGCATCGGCCAATCGAGTTCGAGCTCGCCGTCTTTCAGATGGCCGGTCACGAACACGCAGGCCTGCGCGTGGTCGCGATGGGTGAGCGGGATGCCCGTACTCGCGGCACAGCCCAGCGCCGCCGTGATGCCGGGAACGACCTCGACGGCGACGCCCGCCGCCATCAGTGCCTCGATCTCCTCGCCGCCGCGGCCGAACACGAACGGATCGCCGCCTTTCAGGCGCACCACACGCTTGCCGGCGCGCGCCAGCGCGACCAGACGGTCGTTGATCTCCGCCTGCGGCACGCAGTGATGCGCACGGCGCTTGCCGACATAGACCCGCTCGGCGTCGCGCCGCGCCAACGCCAGCACCTCGGGCGACACCAGCCGGTCATGGACCACGACATCGGCGCGCTGCAGCAGGCGATGCGCCTTCAAGGTCAGGAGGTCGGGATCGCCTGGGCCGGCGCCGACCAGGTGCACTATGCCAGGCACCGAGGCCGGCTGGTGGCGCGCGCCATCAAGCAGGCGGATCAGCTCGCGCCGCGCGGCGATCTCGTCGCCCGCCAGCGCCAGCTCGCCGACACGGCCCTGCAGCACGCGATCCCAGAAGCGCCGGCGCGCCCGCGGCTCGGCCAGCGTGCGCCGCACCTGGTCTCGGAAGATCTCGGCGAAGCGTGCGACGCGGCCGATGGCGGCCGGCAGGGCACGCTCGATCTCGGCCTTGAGCTTGCGGGCGAGCGCAGGTGCCGAACCTCCGGTCGAGATGGCGATGGTGATCGGCGAGCGATCGACGATCGCGGGCATGATGAAGCTCGACAGTGCCGGCGTGTCGACGACGTTCACCGGCAGGCAGCGCGCCTGTGCCGCCTGCGACACGCGGGCCTGCAGCTGATCGTCTTCCGTGGCCACGATGGCCAGCGTCATGCCGCCGAGATCGAACTCGTCGAAAGCACGGCCGGCCCAGGCGATCCGACCATCGGCGATGAGCTGGGCGATCTCGCCGGTCACCGTCTCGGCGATCAACGACACCTGCGCACCGGCCGACAAGAGCAGCTCGACCTTGCGGGCCGCGGGCTCGCCGCCGCCCACCACCAGGGCGCGGCGTTCCTGCAGGGAGAGGAAAAGCGGGAAGGTCTTGATCATGCGTGGTCCTCAGCCGCGCGCTTGCGATGGCGGCGCCACGGTGGCCGAACCTGGGCGGTCGAACTCGGGAGCGAGCGGTTCGCCGTGGCCGCCTGGCGGCAGGCGGTCGATGTCGGGGCAGGCGATGCCAATTTCGCTCGCCGCGACACGAAACAGATCGGTGCGATAGACGCGGTTCGACACGGCCTCGATGTCGATCGAAGGCGAGGCCTGGCCCCAGCGCACCATCTGCTTCAGGAACCAGTCGGCATGGCTGCGCCACGGGAAATTGGCGTGGTTGCGATGGAAGACGTGGAAGTCGGCGAGATCGAGCGTACGCGAGATCACCTCGGCCGGCGTGTTCAGATAACGCGGGCTGGCGAGCAGTCGCGCAGCCTCGGCGCGATTGCCCGGCTCATCCAGCCACTGCGCAGCCTCGAGCAGCGCCTTGATCAGCGCCTTCAGTGTCTCGGGATTGTTCTCGGCCCAGGCCTCGGTCGTGCCCAGGACCTTCTCCGGCATACCCTTCCAGATGTCGGGGCCGGTCAGCGCCACGCGGCCGAGGCCCAGCACGACCGAGCGCTGGTTCCACGGCTCGCCCACGCAGTAGCCGTCGATCAGCCCGCCCGAGAGATGCGCCACGGTGTGCGGCGGCGGCACGACGGTGAGACGCACGTCGCGGTCGGGATCGATGCCGCCCGCGTTCAGCCACAGCCGCACCATGTAGTTCTGCGCCGAGTAGGGGAAGACGGTGGCGAGCACCACCGGCGGCCCGCCCGAGGTCGCGCGCTTGCGAACCACCGCGGCCAGCGCCTTGGCGAGCAGCGCCGCATGACCGCTCGCCACGAGATCGGGCGCGGTCTCCTCCATCTCGCGCCACAGGCCTTGCGAGAGGGTGAGCGCATTGCCGTTCACCTGCAGGGTCATGACATTGACCAGCGGCACGCGGACGCTGTCGATGCCCAGCGTGATGGCGAGCGGCAGGGGGCTGAGGATGTGCGAGGCATCGAGCACGCCCAGCGCCAGCTTGTCGCGCACATTGGCCCATGAGACCTCGCGCCGGATCTCGACCTCGAGGCCCTGGCGCTCGAAGGCGCCAAGCTCCTCGGCCAGCACTACCGGTGCACAGTCGATGATCGGGATAAACCCGACTTTCAGCCGCGGTCGCTCGAGATCGGCCATCTGCTACGCCACTCCATAGACAAAAACGCCCTGTCCGCCGGCAGCTGCCGGTCGTTCAGGACGCCATTGTCCAAACTGCGGACCGACGCTGGTCCGCGTTTCAAGTCAGGAGCGAGCCCGCCATTGGGCGCTCATGCGCCATTGAGCATGAGTTCATGCCAAACGCCATCTGGTTGATCTCGAATTCTTCCCGGCGTTGGCCTACTTCTTGAGCACCTTGGCATAGGTGACGATGTCGTGGGCGACCTCGCCGATGCGCTTGTTCTGGTCCATGGCGAGCTTGCGCAGCAGCTTGTAGGCGGCTTCCTCGGCGAGCCCGCGCTGCTCCATCAGGAGGCCCTTGGCCCGATCGACCGCTTTGCGTTCGAGCAGGGTGAGACGGGCTCGGTCGAGCTCCTCGCGCATGGCGTGGTAGCGATTGAAATGGCCGATCGCGACATCGACGACGGAGCGCACGCGGTCCTGCGCCAGGCCCTTCACGACGTAGGCCGAGACGCCGGCCTCCATCGCGGATGCGATGGTGGCAGGATCGGATTCGTCGACGAACAGGGCGATCGGGCGGGGCTGCTGCTCGGTCGAGCGGCGCATGTCCTCGATGGCGTCGCGGCTGGGGCTGTCGATGCTGACCACCACGACATCGGGCTCGAGTTCGCGCACCCGCACCGTCAGGTCCTGCGTACCTTCCAGCCGCGCCAGCAGGCGATAGCCGGCCGCCGCCAACCCGGCCTCGACGATTTCGGCGCGAGCGGGGTTGTCGTCGATCAGCAGGACAGACAGGGCCTTGGTCACGCGCCGCAGGGCGCAACTTCCATGCCACCGACCTGCCTGCTGCTAGGGCGCTGATTCGACGAGCTTTCCGTCCTCCCAGCGGCCGGATTGCACTTTGCCGTCGGCGCCGATGACCAGGCCGTAGCCCTGCCGCTTGCCGGCGCGGAAGGCGCCTTCGTAGCGCTCGCCGCCGGGCAAGACCTCGACACCCGGTCCATCGAGCGAATCGGCGTGCCATTCGCCGGACTGGGTGACGCTGGGCTCGGCCAGGCTGCGGCGCGTGCCGGGACCTTCCATCCGCCGGCCGGCGAAGTTGCCTTCGGCATGATCGGCGCCCGAACGGTCGCGCACGCCGAGGCCGGCCGGCACGCCGTCGCGCCACTGGCCCTCATAACGCAGGCCGTCGGACAGGCGCTCGATGCCCAGCCCGTTCAGCACATTGTCCTTCCATTCGCCGGCCTGACGATCGCCGTCCTTGGCCTCGGCGACGCCCAGCCCCTGACGCTTGCCGTCGTTGCCCGCCTGGCCGACATAGCTCGCGCCGTCGTCCGAGGTGAGGCGCGTGGCGTTTTCCAGGCCCGAGCGCGCCGCGCGGGCCGCCGCGATGCGCGCTTCGCCCGCCATGGTGCGTGCGGCGTCGGCCGCTTCCTTCGCTTTGTCGAACACCGCGCGGGCTTCGAGGGCGGCACGCTGCGCCTGGTCGACCAACGCTTTCTGCGACGCAGATGCCGGCGTGGCTGCAGGCGCAGGTATTGGCGTCGGCGTCGGCGATGGGGTTGGCGTTACCGTTGGCGCCGGTGTCGGTGGCGGCGTTGGCGCGGCGTTCGCCTGCGGCGGCGGAGCGGGTGGTGCCGGTGTCAACGCCTGGCTGAGCTCCGGTTGGAAGCGCCACACCGCGAGACCCAACAGCACGACAAGCAACAGGGCGATCGCGATCCCCAGGCCACCGCGACGGCGCGGCGGCGTCCAGAGCGGCGGCAGGCGCTCGTCCTTGTCGCGATCGACGCCGCCCAGGCGCGGCGCCGTCGCCTGCGGCGCGAGGCGCTGGGTCGGCGCATCGTGCGCGAAGGGCAGCGAGGCCCCGAACAGCGTACGCCACTCCTGGACGGTCTGCGGCCGCTGGTCCGGCGCGAAGGCCAGCGCCTTGTCGATGGCGGCCAGGAACGGCAGGTCGAAGCGGTCAGCCTGGGTCTTGGCGAGCGGCCGGTAGGGATCGCCATGGACGCGGCTTGCCGCTTCCGGCGGCGGCTCGCCGGCAACGGCGTGATGCAGCACGGCGGCGGCCGAGTAGATGTCGCTCCACGGGCCCTGCCTGCCGTCGGCGGCGTACTGCTCGATCGGCGCGTATTGCGGCGTCAGGATGCTGGTGAGCGTCTGCGTGCGCCCGCCGATCGCCAGGCGCGCGGCACCGAAATCGATCAGGATGGGCACGCCGTCGCGGCGGATGATGACGTTGCTGGGCTTGATGTCGCGATGCAGGAAGCCCTGCGCGTGCACGGCACCGAGGCCGCTTAAGAGTCCTTCGGCCAGACGGCGCACGTCGTCGGCCGGCAGGCGAGCTGCGGGCTTGCGCAGCAGCTCGCCGACGCTGCGGCCATCCTCGAACTCCATGACGGTGTAGGCCGTGCCGTTGGCTTCGAGGAAGCGCAGCACCGGCACGATATGCGGATGGCGAAAGCGCGCCAGCGCCCGAGCCTCGTCGAGGAAGCGTTCGCGGCCCCAGGCGAAGTCTTCGGCGAAGCGGGTGCCGCGCGGCACCACGTCGCTGCCGCGGCGCACGGCGAACTCGATCGGCAGGTATTCCTTGACCGCCACGATCTTGGCGAGCTGGCCGTCGAAGGCGCGGTAGGTGATGCCGAAGCCGCCATGGCCGATCACCGCATCCAGCCGGTAGTCGCCGAGCTGGGTGCCAAGCGGCAGGGCCTGGACGTTGTCGATACTCATTGGGGCGCACGCATGCGCCCCTTATATATCACCGGGCGCTGCTGCTGATCGTTGTCGTCTGCAGACGCGTTCCCGCGTCCTGGATCTGCGGCACGAGTTGGATCAGCATGATGAGCACGCAAAGACCGATCGCGGTGATCATGGTGGCCGGCCGCGTCTGCAAATGCGGCTTGAGCTCGCGCTTCTTGCGTTGGTCCGGCATGGCGGACATCTCCCGAATGACTTCTTAAAAAAGACCTGCCGGGACCCGAAATATGAAGTGGGACCGGCTGATACAATCTAGGCTGACGCCATTTCTCAGGCAAGGAAAATATCGTAATCACAATGGTTTATGACGGTTTGTGGTGATTGGACTCGAACATACAAGGGGTCGCGGTCGCAGGCCCCTCGCCGTACCTCTTATGGAGTAGACTTCGCCCATGAACGCTCCCCTCCATCATGACGCTCGGCACGACAACGCGCGCACCCTGGTGCTGACCGGCGCAAGCCGCGGCATCGGCCATGCGACCGTAAAAAAGTTCAGCGCCGGCGGCTGGCGGGTGATCACCGTGTCGCGCCAGCCTTTCAGCGCGCTCTGCCCGTGGCCGGGCGGCGACAAGAACCATGTGCAGATCGACCTCGCCAACGCCGACGATGTTGGCCGCGGCATCGAGGAAATCCGCGACCGGCTGGGCGGCGGCAAGCTCGACGCTCTGGTCAACAATGCCGCGATCTCGCCCAAGGACGAAACCGGCGGCCGCTTCGGCGCCATCGACACGCCGTTCGACTTGTGGCGGCAGGTCTTCAACGTGAACTTCTTCGCCCCGGTGGCGCTGGCGCGTGGCCTGATGAAGGAGCTGTCCGAGGCGCGCGGCTGTGTCGTCAACGTGACCTCGATCGCCGGCAGTCGCGTCCATCCCTTCGCCGGCTCGGCCTATGCAACGTCGAAGGCCGCCCTCGCCGCACTGACCCGCGAGATGGCGCACGACTTCGGGCCGCAGGGCATCCGCGTCAACGCCATCGCGCCCGGCGAGATCGACACCGCGATCCTGTCGCCGGGCACCGAGAAGATCGTCGAGGAGCAGATCCCCATGCGGCGCCTGGGCACGCCCGACGAAGTGGCAGACGTCATCCTCTTCCTGTGCGAGAAGGGGGCGAGCTATGTCAGCGGCGCCGAGATCCAGATCAACGGCGGGCAGCACGTTTAGAAGCCCGCACGCTAGGAGACCGTCATGGACACGATGACCAACCTCAAGGGCGAATCCGGCCGCGACGCCCGCCGCCGCATCCGGGCCGGCACCAACCTTGCGCCGACCGCCGGCATGGCGCCCGGTTTCGTGCAGGGCAATCTCGCCATCCTGCCCAAGGCGATGGCCGCCGACTTCGCGCGCTTCTGCCAACTCAACCCCAAGCCGTGCCCCTTGCTGGCCCAATCCGAGCCCGGCGATCCACGCCTGCCGGCGCTGGGCGAGGACCTCGACATCCGCACCGACATCCCGCTCTACCGCATCTGGAAGAACGGCGAGATGGTCGAGGAAGTGCGCGACCTCAAGAACGTCTGGCGGGACGATCTCGTGTCGTTTGTGCTGGGCTGCTCGTTCTCCTTCGAGGAAGCGTTGATCGAGAATGGCCTCGAGATCCGCCACCAGACCCTGAACCGCAACGTCTCGATGTACCGCACCAACATCGAGTGCAAGCCGGCCGGCCCGTTCCACGGCCCGATGGTGGTCTCGATGCGGCCGTTCAAGCCGGCCGACGCGATCCGCGCCGTGCAGGTAACGACCCGCTTCCCCTCGGTGCATGGCGCGCCCGTCCATCTCGGCAAGCCGGAGCTGATCGGCATAAAAGACATCGCCAAGCCCGACTACGGCGACGCGGTGCCCGTGCACGACGACGAGCTGCCGGTATTCTGGGCCTGCGGCGTCACCCCGCAGTCGGTGGTGGCGACGGTGAAGCCCGAGTTCAGCATCACCCACGCGCCGGGATACATGCTGGTGACCGACCTGTTGAATTCGCAGCTCGCCATCCTCTAGCGCGCAGAACCTCACCCTGAGGAGGCCGCGCAGCGGCCGTCTCGAAGGGTGGGACAAGCACTTTGTCTGTTGCCCATCCTTCGAGACGCACGCCTTCGGCGTGCTCCTCAGGATGAGGTTGTTCTTCTGAGATGGGAGCTTGGGATGGCGATGCTCTCGTTCGAGGGCCATGCGATGGGCGGCGTGGAAGAAGTCGCCGTCGAGGTCCAGGATCTCGTGATCGCCGGCTGGACCGGCCGTGACGTTGCCGCCCTCAATCATCATATCGAGGAACTGAAGGCGATCGGCGTGCAGCCGCCCTCCAGCGTTCCTCTCTACTACCGAGCATCCGCCGACCTTCTGACCCAGGCCGACCAGATCCAGGTCGTCGGAGCAGATACCTCGGGCGAGGTCGAACCCGTGCTGGTGGGCGCGCCCGACCGGCTCTGGGTGACGTTGGGCTCCGACCATACCGACCGCAAGGTCGAGAGTTTCAGCGTCGCCGTCGCCAAGCAGATTTGCGCCAAGGCGGTCGGCCGCACGGCCTGGCGTTTCGAGGAGGTCGAGCCGCATTGGGATCGCCTGACGCTGCGCAGCTTCATTCAGGACGGCGGACGGCGCGTGCTCTACCAGGAAGGCACCCTGGCCAGGATCCGGGCGCCGCGCGATTTGATCGTGGGCTGGCAGGGCAACAAGCGCCTGCCGGTCGGCGCGGCGATGTTCTGCGGCACTCTGCCCTGCGTCGGCTCGATCCGGCCGAGCGAGCGCTTCGACATGGAGCTCGAGGACCCGGTGTTGGGTCGGACGCTCACGCATAGCTACCACGTGCAGAGCTTGCCGGTCGTCGCTTGATCGGCGCTTGATCGCCCGGCCTCGCTGAACGTACGTTCACAGCCGGGAGGAATTCGCAGCCATGATCAAAGGCGCGTTCGACGGCGTGACCGTCCTCGATTTCACGCAAGGCGTCGCGGGCCCGCACGCCTCCATGCTGCTGGCACTGCACGGCGCCGACGTGATCAAGATCGAGCCGCCGGAAGGCGACTGGGGCCGCGCGCTGGGCGAGCTCAAGGGCGACCACTGCGCCCATTCGATCGCCTTCAACCGCGGCAAGCGCTCGATCGCGCTCGATCTCAAGTCGCCCGACGGCATCGCCGTGGTGAAGAAGATCGCCGCCAAGGCCGACGTGGTGATGGAGAGTTTCCGGCCGGGCGTGATTCAGCGCCTGGGCTTCGGCTACGAGGATCTCAAGAAGATCAATCCGAAGGTCGTCTACTGCTCGATCTCGGGCTTCGGCCAGACCGGCCCCTTCGCCAAGCGGCCGACGGTCGACACGCTGATCCAGGCGTTCTCCGGCATGATGGTGATGAACCGCATGCCGGACGGCACGCCCTGGCGCCAGGGCATGATCGCCGTCGACGTCATGACCGGCCTCTACACCTTCCAGGCGCTCTCGCCGGCCATCATGCGTCAGTTCCGCTTCGGCGAGGGCTGCTACATCAATTCCAGCCTGATGCGGGCGGCGGCCGCCTTCCAGGGCGCCAAGCTGATGGAATGGGTTTTTTCTAACGGCGCACCGCCGGTACTCTACATGCCGGCCGGCATCTTCAAGACCCAGAATGGCCACATCACGCTGTCGGCCATGCGGCCGCACCATTTCAAGCTCCTCTTCGAGCTGATCGGCCGCCAGGACGTCGCCGACGATCCCGAGCTGCAGGGCCATGAGGCGCGCATCAAGAATGCGCCCAAGATCATCAAGGCCCTGCAGGAGACGATGCCGACCAAGACCACGGAGGAATGGATCGCGATCCTGCAGCCCAAGGAAGTGTTCTGCGAGCGCGTGAACAATTACACCGACTACCTCGAGCATCCGCATGTGAAGGAGTCGGGCGCCGTCGACTGGATCGAGCAGGAAGGCGTGGGTCGCCTGCCGGTGGCCAACATCGCGGGCCTGCCGCCCGCCAGCCAGCATCCGCCGCAGCAGCATGCGCCCAACGTCGGCGAGGACGGTCACGACATCCTGGGCGAGCTCGGCTACAGCGCGGCCGAGATCGAAGCGATGTTCGCCAAGGGCGGCGTGAAGGCGCCGGCGGCGACCGCGGCGAAAGCGGCGGACTGAATCGCCATCCTCGACGGGCAGCGTCGTAGCGCTGATCCGGCCAACGTCCCAGCGGTCCACCCTGTCCACAACAGTCTACTGGGTGTGGACAGGGTAGATGCCGATGGCATCGGCATCGGAGGCCTGCGAGTCAACTAATCCGGGACTCGCCCCTGGAAAAATTCGCACGTCCCCCGGATTGAGCTCGATTCGAGAAACGGTCGGAGACCGGTTGAAGGCGACGGGCATACGCTACACTCCCGAAAAAGCTTCTAGTGCACGGGCGTATTTTACCGACGTTCGCTTCACCCACCTATTTTGGTCATTAGAAGTTCAGGGTGTGCCGTTGTGAAGAAATCACCTCACCCTGAGGAGCGGTCCGCAGGACCGCGTCTCGAAGGGGGCGAACCAGTCATGCCGTAGCCCATCCTTCGAGACGCCGCGCTAAGCGCGGCTCCTCAGGATGAGGTGGTGCGCTACTATCCCACCTGATCACGCCGCGAGAGCGCTGACGAATTGCCCGATGCTGGCGAGGACCGGTTGCTGATCGCCGGCGAAGGCCCAGTGATCGACACCGTCGAGCTCGATGAACTTCGCCTGCGGGATATGGCTGGCGAGATGCCGGCCGGCGCCGATGCGAACGGCTTTGTCGCCGCGACGGTGGAGCACCAGGGTCGGTGCCGAAATCCGGTCGAGAAGATGCCGCACATCCGTGTCGCGCAACGCCTCAAGCACGCCGGTGAGGGCGCCGGGAACTCGAGGCGGCCCGGAGCAAGCCCGCCCACCAGGCTCTCGCCTGGGCATCGCCGGAGAGGCTCGGCGCGAATGTCTCGATGCCGGCCGGCCCGCCCCACACCGAGACGAGCTGCTGCAGCCACATTTCGTACTGAGCGGGCTGCAAGGCGTGCGGATAGTCGGGCGTCGCACTTCCCTTGGCCAACGAAGCGAACAGGATCAGGCCGGCAACACGATCCGGATGATCGGCGGCGAACTTGATGCAGGCCGGTCCACCCTCGGAGGCGCCGAACAGGATGACCCGGCGGCTGCCCGCCGCATCGAGCACGGTGGCGATGTCCTCGGCCGTTGCCTCCACGCTGGGGCTGGACCCGACCCGGTCGGACAGGCCGACGCCGCGACGATCGAGCAGGATCAGACGACCCATCGAGGCGAGCGCGGACAGAAATGACCGGCACCGGGGCTCTTCCCAGACCCGTTCGACGTGGGACACGAAGCCGGGCAGCAGCAGGACATCGTGGCGCCCGGTGCCGTAGGTCTGGAAAGCGAGATGGATGCCGCCACCGCTCGCGTATCGCGTCGGCGGCGTACCCGCGGCCGGCACCACCGCGCCGGGTTCGAGCAGCGCGAGGGTCTCGGCTTCGGGCACCACGTCGAGCTCGTCGCGAAGACGCTCCGTCAGGGCCTTCAGGTGGCGCTCGGCCGCGGACCGATCGCCAACCAGCAGAAGATTGCGCATGAGGTGCCGGCCATACACTTCGCTGAGGGGATCGAGCGCTGCAAGACGGCCGGCGTGCGCGGCAGCGGCTGCGTAATCGCCGGCCGCGCTCTTCTCATGCACCACTCGCTCGAGCGCCTGGATCACCCGGCCGCGCAAGGCCTCCCTGCGAAAGAACGCCCACTCGTCGAATTGCGGACAGTCGCCGGGCGAGAAGCCCTCGAGGAAGTCGCCGCGATAGAGACGGCAAGCGCCCTCGAACTCGCCGCGATCGCAGGCCTGCTCGAACAACCGGGAATCGACCTGCAGGTCGACCGCTGACGACCATCGCACCGTGGACCGGTCCGATGTGAGAACATCGCCAAGCGTGAGCTGGAGGCGATGCAACAGGCGCCGCAATCGCGCCCTGACGGCCTCCTCGGCGCCTTCCGGCCACAACAGGGTCGCGACCGCGTCGCGCGCCACAGGACCGTTCGCTTCGGCCAGATGGACCAGCAGGGCCAGGCCCTTGCGCAGCGCCAACGGGCACAGCTGGTCGTCACGCCGGATCTCCGGGAAACCAAACGTCCGAACGCTGAACAGAGCCATCGGTGATGCGATCCGCAATGACGGCGCCCTCAGGACGCCTAGGGGGGACGCCCAGGGGACGGCGCGATGCTAGCACCCGCCGAACAGCATCGTCATCGCACACATATCGTTGGAGGACTTCGTGATCGGACGCCTTGCCGCCCTTGTCTATGGCCTTGCGAGCTACCTCGTCTTCTTCCTGTCCTTTGGCTACACGATAGGTTTCATCGGCAACTTCCTGGTGCCGAAGTCGATCGACGCCGGACTCGGAGGTGGGGGTCCCGAGAGCGGGCTCGCGCAATCGATCCTGATCGACGTGGTGCTGATCGTCCTGTTCGCCGTCCCGCACAGCGTCATGGCTCGCCCGGCCTTCAAGCGCTGGTGGACGCGCATCATTCCGGCGTCGTGCGAGCGCAGCACCTATGTGCTGGTCTCCAGTCTCCTCCTGATCCTGATCTTCTGGCAGTGGCGGCCGATCACCACGACGATCTGGCGCGTCGAGGGCTGGCCGGCGGCGGTGCTGACGACGATCTTCTGGATCGGCTGGCTGACGGGGCTGACGGCAACGCACCTGATCGACCATTTCGAGCTGTTCGGGGTGCGCCAGGTATTCGACGCGCTGCGCGGAGCCGCCGCTCGCATGACCCCGTTCAAGACGCCGCTCTTGTATCGGCTCGTGCGTCACCCGCTCATGCTGGGCTTGCTGCTCGCCTTCTGGGCGACGCCGCACATGACCGCCGGGCATCTGCTCTTCGCCGCCATGACCACGGCGTACATCCTGGTCGGCACGCGGCTCGAGGAGCGGGATCTGGTGGCGCAGTTCGGCGCGACCTACGAACGGTATCGGCGACGCGTCCCGATGCTGGTGCCACGCCTCCTCGGCAGCCGGTCGGGAGGCTGACATGCGCGCAGTCGTTTGCAACGCCTTCGACGGCATCAAGGCCCTGAGCCTGGCCGACATTGCCGAGCCGCAGCCGGCGGCAGATGAGGTCCTGATCGACGTCCACGCCGCCTCCGTGAGCTACATGGACCACTTGATGACCTGCGGCGGCTATCAGATGCGGCCGACGCTGCCTTATGTCCCGGGAACCGACGCCGCCGGAATCGTGGTGGCCTGCGGCGACAAGGTCACGCGCTTTCGTCCCGGCGACCGGGTCAGTTGCGAAAGCTGGTTCGGCGGCTTTGCCGAACGCATGGTCGCGCGGGAGGCGATGACCGCACGGCTGCCGGACAACGTGGATTTCACCGTCGGATCGGCGATCCTGCACACCTATCTCATGGCCTGGTACACCCTGGTCGAGCGGGCGCGGCTGCAGGCCGGCGAAACGGTCCTGGTGACGGGCGCCGCCGGCGGGGTTGGCCTCGCCTGCGTCGAGCTCGCGCATTCGCTTGGCGCGCGGGTCATCGCCGTGGTGGGTAGTGCTGCGAAAGCGGCCATCGTCCGCACGCAGGGCGCCAAGGACGTCATCGACCATTCGCGCGAGGATGTGCGCCAGCGGGTGAAGGACCTCACCGGCGGCGAGGGCGTCGATGTCTGCGTCGACAATGTCGGCGGTACGCTGTTCGCCACCCTGGCCCGGCTCATGCGCTGGAATGGCCGCCTGATGCCGGTCGGCTTCACCAGCGGCGAGATCCCGTCGCTCGCCATGAACCTGCCGCTGCTCAAGAACTATTCGATCGTCGGCGTCTTCATCGGTGCCTGGACGGAACGCTGCCCGGACGAGGCAAGCCTCGCGGCCGAGACCATCATGGGCTGGGTCGACGTCGGCTGGCTCAAACCGCATATCGACCGGGTACTCCCTCTCGAAAGCGTTGCCGAGGCGATGACCGCTGTTGCGAACCGGACTTCGCAAGGACGCATCGTGCTGCAGGTGCGTTAGACCATCCTCATCCTGAGGAGGCGCGCAGCGCCGTCTCGAAGGATGGGCAACAGACGACGTGCTCGTGCCCACCCTTCGAGACGCATCGCTTCGCGATGCTCCTCAGGGTGAGGTTATTTGGATCACGTCACCTGGAACCCGTGCGCGAAGGGATCGCGGTCGTCGACCAGGATGGTGTTGATGCCGTGCTGGCGGGCCCAGCCGGAGATCGAGGGCACGATGGCGTCGTGATTGCCGACCTTGGCCGCTGCTTCGACGCGGCCGTCGAACAACGAGCCGATGATGCTCTCATGCACGAAGTCATCGCCGACCTTGAGCCTGCCCTTGGCCGCGAGCTGGGCCATGCGCGCCGAGGTGCCGGTGCCGCAGGGAGAGCGGTCGATCGCCTTGTCGCCGTAGAACACCGCGTTGCGGGCATGGGCGCGCGCATCGCGCGGCTTGCCGGTCCACATGACGTGGCTCACGCCGCGGATGGTCTCGTTCTCCGGATGCACCGGCTGGATCTTGTCGTTGAGCAGGCGGCGCACGATCGGCGACAGCCGCAGCACGTCGCCGGCCGACATCGTTTCCAGGCCACCAAAATTCTTCTGCGGCTCGAGGATGGCGTAGTAGTTGCCGCCATAGGCGATGTCGAAGGCGAGCTCGCCCAGGCCGGGCACGTCGATCACGACGTCGGTCGACGCGAGATAGGACGCGACATTAGTGATGCGCACGCTCTCGACGAAGCGGCCCTTCTGTTCGTAGCGCGCCACCACCTTGCCGGCCGGCGCGTCGAGATTGAGCACGCCGGCGGTCGCCGGGGCGACCAGCCCGTTCTCGATCGCCATGGTGACCGTGCCGATGGTGCCGTGGCCGCACATCGGCAGGCAGCCCGACACCTCGATGAACAGGATGGCCGTGTCGCAGTCCGCACGCGTCGAGGGATAGAGGATCGATCCCGACATCACGTCATGGCCGCGCGGCTCGAACATCAGCGCCTGGCGGATCCAGTCGTGGTTGGTGAGGAAATCCAGCCGGCGCTCGCTCATGGTCGAGCCCTTTAGCGCCGGCCCGCCCTCCTTCACCAGCCGCACGGGATTGCCGCAGGTGTGGCCATCGAGGCAGGAGAAGGTGTGAACGCTCATGGCGGAGTTTTATCACTCATATTCCTCTCCCCCGATAGGGGGAGAGGTTAGGTGAGGGGGTTGCACGGGCTTTGGATGCCCCCTCTCCCCGCCTCTCCCCCTAGCGGGGGAGAGGCGAAAGAAGTTACCGAGAGGTTAGCGGCATGACCTCCGCCGCGAAGCGCTGCAGGCCCTTCAGGCTCTCGGCGAGCGACTGCCCGCGGAAGTCGAAGATCAGCTCGTGCACGCCGATCCCGGCAAACGAACGGATGTCGCCCGCGATCTGCTGCGGCGTGCCGGAGAAGCTGCGGCGCGCGCCGTCGCGATCGGGCACGCCAGTGTCATAGAGCGGCGCCTTGTAGGAGATGGTGAGCTTGTCGAAGTCCCGCCCCTCCGCCGCCGTCATCTGCTTCAGCGAGGCAAGCAGGGTCCGCATCTCGACGGGCGGCAGTGGCGAGGCGGCGATGGCGCCGACCGGGTGCCAGCCATCGCCGTGGCGCGCGGTGCGGCGGAGGGCGGCGCGCGAATGGCCGCCGACCCAGATCGGCGGATGCGGCTTCTGCAGCGGGAACGGCTCGGCGCGTATGTCGTTGTAGTTGTAGAACTGGCCCTTGAAGGAGGCCGGCGATTGCGTCCAGAGCTGCTTGAAGATCGCGAGCCATTCGTCGGTGACCGCGCCGCGCTTGTCGAAGTCGGGGCTGCTGAGCGCCTCGAACTCTTCCTTGAGCCAGCCGACGCCGACGCCCAGTGTGACACGCCCGCCGGACAGCACGTCGAGCGACGCCACCATCTTCGCCGTCAGCACCGGGTTTCGGTAAGGCAGCACCAGCACCGAGGTGACAAGGCGCAATTTCTCCGTGGCGCCGGCCACCACGCCCAGGATGGAGAAGGTCTCCAGCGCATCGCCGCCACCGGGATGCCGTTTGTCGAGCGTGTAGGGGTAGGCCGACTCGCTTTCGACCGGGAAGACGATGTGATCGGCGATCATGGCCGAGTGGAAACCCAGCCGCTCGCCTTCGCGGGCCAGCGTCAGCACGCCGTCGCGGGTGGCGATCGGACCCCGGGTGGGGAGATAGAAGCCGTAGCGCATTGTGCAAGCGTAGCGGGCTTGCCAGGCTGATGCACGCCGTGCGCTCCCTGTCCTCCGTGCTTGCCCTGCTCGTCGTGGCGGCCTGCGCCTCCGGCATCGGCGGCGCCGACTATGCGCCGCAGTACGACTTCTTCGAATTCTGGGCGGCGACGGACGGCAAGACCTTCCGCGTCGAGACCGCGGGCAATCCGTTCCCCGGCATGAGCGAGCAGGAGATGCGCCGGCGCCTGCTGCCGGTCATGCAGGCCAACAAGCCACGGCCGAATTTGACCTTCACCTATCAGGTTCCGCCCGAGCGCCCGCGGCCCGACTACTACATGGTCCTAGTCTTCTATCCCGCCATGGATCTCAGTGCCGCCCAGGTCTGCGCCGGCCAGCGGCGCCTGATCCCGGGCCAGCCCGGCAAGCTCTATCTGTTCGCGGTCTATTGCCGGAACGACGAGTACATGTCGCAGACCACGGCGTGGACCGACGCGACCGGACCGGATGACCCGCGGGTCGGCCGGATGTTCGCCGTCCTGTTCCAGGTGCTGTTCACCGACCAGCCGGTCCAACGCTGGAACCGCGGACCGTTCGGCTTTCCCGGCATGCGGTGAGCGCAACGGAATTACCTCATCCTGAGGAGCACGCCGAAGGCGTGCGTCTCGAAGGATGGGCAACAGCGACGGTGCTCGTACCCGCCAAGCCGCGGAGAATACTCCGCGGTAATCGAGACGCGGTCCTGCGGACCGCTCCTCAGGGTGAGGTTGCCGCCGCTATCACGCCCCTTGCACGAAGCGCTCGACCTCGCGCGGGGTCTTCAGCCGCACCACCCGCTTCTCACGGGAGAGGTGCGCGCATTCGGCGCCGAAGCGCTCGCGGTTGCGCCGGTGTGTCTTCAATGCCCACAACAGGATCGATTGGCGGCTGAAGAACGAACGGCCGAGCGATTCGCGGTTGCCCGTGCCCCACAACTCCTCGCGCGTCAGCGTGCGGCGGAGCGTCCGGCGTGTCAGACGCGACATGACCAGCGGCAACGGCATGTCGAGCCAGATCAGCGTGTCGGCCGGACGCCACACCAGGTCGCGGACCTGACTGTAGTTGCCGACGACGATCCAGCTCCCGTCCTTGATCTCGCGCTCGACGCGGTGCCGGAAGAGCTCCAGCGGCGCGGGCTGCCAGTCGCGACCCCAGTAGAGCTTGTCGAGCTCGATCACGCGCAGGCCCGTACGCTCGGCGAGCCGCTCCGCGAGCGTGCTCTTGCCCGACCCCGTGGTCCCGATGACGACAATGCGCTGCATCTGGTGGTGGACTGTAGCGCCAAACCGTTGGCCAGCGTAGGGTTCAGCCGTCGTGGAGGGGGCGTATCGATGTCGCAGATTCTGTTCAAGAACTTCAGCCTGCTCGACCCGCGCTGGGACGAGGCGCGTGGCGGCTACGAGGTGCTGGTCGAGGGCGAGTACATAAAAGAAGTGTCGAGCAAACCGATCAAGGCGCGCAACGCCCAGGTCGTGAACGGCGGCGGCAAGCGGACCTTGATGCCGGGCCTGATCGACAGCCACGTCCATGTGTTCCTGACCGAGGTCAACATCCGGCATCTCGAAAGCGTGCCGCTCACCCTGCTGACCGCCAAGTCGGCCGAGTTGATGCGCGGCATGATCGATCGCGGCTTCACCACGGTGCGCGATACCGGCGGCGCCGACTGGGGCATCAAGACCGCGGTCGAATCAGGCCTTATTCCCGGGCCGCGTCTGTTCATTTCCGCCCGGGCCATCGGCCCGACCGGCGGCCACAGCGATTCGCGCCGCCGCACCGACTACCAGGCGGCACCCTGCGGCTGCTGCAACGCCATGGTCTATTGCATGGCCGTCGCCGACGGGCCGGACGAGGTGCGCAAGCTGGTGCGCGAGCAGATGCGCCAGGGCGCGGACCAGGTGAAGATCATGTGCTCGGGCGGCGTCGCCTCACCCTACGATCCGCTCGACAGCCTGCAGTTCTCCGAGGCCGAGATTGCCGCGGCCACGGACGAGGCGAAGAACTTCGGCCGCTATGTGCTGGCCCATGCCTACACGCCGGAAGCCATCACGCGCGCGGTCAACAACGGCGTGCGCACCATCGAGCACGGCAACCTGATCGACGAGAAGTCGGCCAAGCTGCTCAAGTCCAAGGGCGGCTACATGATCGCCAACCTCGTCACCTATTTCTCGATGAAGGAAAAAGCCGCGCAGTTCGGCATGACGGCCGACATGTTGGCCAAGAACGACATCGTGCTCGAAGGCGCGCTGCGTTCGCTCGAGATCTGCAAGAAGGCCGGCGTCAAGGTGGGTTACGGCACGGATCTCCTGGGCGCCCTGCAGGTCGACCAGAGCCTGGAGTTCATCCATCGCGCCAAGGTGCTGAAGCCGATCGAGATCATCCGCCAGGCGACGATCATCGGCGCCGAGATCGTACGCATGGAAGGAAAGCTTGGCGTCGTGGCACCCGGCGCCTATGCCGACCTGATCGCCATCGATGGCAATCCGCTGAAGAAGCTCGAGCTCTTCCTCGACCAGGGCAAGCACCTGCCGATGATCATGAAGGCCGGCAAGTTCCATAAGAATGCGTTCAAGTAGATCACCGGTGAGCACGCCCCATGACCTCACCCTGAGGAGCGGCCCGCAGGGCCGCGTCTCGATTACCGCGGAGTATTCTCCGCGGCTTGGTGGGAACGAGCACCTTGTCTGTTGCCCATCCTTCGAGACGCGCGCTACGCGCGCTCCTCAGGATGAGGTTGTCTGTTTGCGCTAGGGATTTTGATGATGTCTTTCCTGTTCAAGAATTTGAATCTCCTCGATCCCAACTGGAAGGAAGCACGCGGCGGCTACGAGGTGCTGGTCGAGGGCGACACCATCAAGGAGGTGTCGGCCAAGCCGATCAAGGCGTCGAAGGCCACGGTGATCAACTGCGGCAAGCGCACCCTGATGCCGGGCCTGATCGACTGCCACGTCCATACGCATCACAGCGAGGTCTACATCAACCGCATGGAGGCGGTGCCGCTGACCTTGATGATGGCGCGCTCGGCCGGCCGGCTGAAGCGCATGCTCGATCGCGGCTTCACGACCGTGCGTGACGCCGGCGGCGCCGACTGGGGAACCAAGACAGCGGTCGAGTCAGGCCTGATCCCAGGCCCGCGGATGTTCATCTCTTGCCGCTCGATCGGCCCGACCGGCGGCCACAACGACCGCAACCGGCGCACCGATATCGGCCCACCCTGCCTGTGCTGCAACGGCATGGTGTTCATTCGCTGCATCGCCGATGGCCCCGACGAGGTGCGCAAGGCGGCACGCGAGCAGATGCGCCAGGGGGCAGACCAGGTGAAGCTGATGGTCTCGGGCGGCGTCGCCTCGCCCTACGATCCGCTGGAATCGCTGCAATTCACCGAGGAAGAGATCTCCGCCGCTGTCGAGGAGGCCAAGGCCTTCGGCCGCTATGTGCTGACCCACGCCTACACGCCCGAGGCGATCACCCGCGCCGTGAAATGCGGCGTGCGCACCATCGAGCACGGCAATCTAGTCGATGCGCCGACCGCCAAGCTGATGGCCAAGCACGGCGTCTACATGATCCCCAATCTCGTGACCTACGACGCCATGAAGCGGCGCGCCAAGGAGCTCGGCATGCCGGCAGAGATGCTGGAGAAGAACGACGAGGTGCTGAAATACGGCTTCGCCGAGCTCGAGCATTGCCGCAAGGCCGGCGTGAAGATGGCCTACGGCTCTGACCTTCTAGGCGCGCTGGAAGACGAGCAGACCGGCGAATTCAGGATCCGCGGCGAAGTGATGCCGGCGATCGACGTCATCCGCTCGGCGACCCTGATCGGCGCCGAGGTGGTTCGCCAGGAAGGCAAGCTCGGCACCATCCAGCCCGGCGCCTATGCCGACATGCTGGTGGTCGACGGCGATCCCTTGAAGGATCTCGGCCTGTTCAAGGATGGCGGCCCAAATCTCTCGGCCATCATGAAGGCCGGCAAGTTTCATAAGAACGCGTTGTGATCGATCGTCTGAACATACCGAAAGACCTCATCCTGAGGAGCGGCCGCAGGCCGCGTCTCGAAGGATGGGCAATCGGCACATCGTTTGCGATCCACCAAGCCGCGGGGGTTACTCCGCGGTACTCGAGACGGCGCTCCGCGCCTCCTCAGGGTGAGGTGTTGTTGTGTCAGCGGTAGCCGCCCTTCTCCGCCGCCGCGGCCGCCGCTGGGCGTTGAACGGTGCCGCGACGATCGCGCTCGCCTACATCCTGACGCCGCTCACCTTCGTCACCTGGCTCGCCTTCTTCCGGCAGGAGATCCCGTCCTTCCCGCCCGAGGGCTACAGCCTCAGATGGTTCGCCGCCATCCTCGACCAGAGGAAGTTCGTCGACGGCTTCGTCATGAGCTTCCAGGTCGGCATTCTCGCCACTGTGATCGGCCTGGCGCTGGGCGTGCCGGCGGCACTCGCCGTCTCGCGGCACCAGTTCGCCTGGCGGGCGCCCCTCGCTAACCTGCTGCTGATGCCGCTGATCGTGCCCGGCGTGGTGCTGGGCACGGCGATGTACGTCTTCCATGTCGAGGTCGAAAACGGCCTCGACATGGACGTGCTGGGCACCTTCTACGCGCTGGTGAGCGGCCACATCGTGATCGTCATTCCCTGGGTGGTGCGGCTGGTGACGGCGAGCCTCGCCGGTGTCGATCGCAGCATCGAGGAGGCGGCGCAAAATCTCGGCGCCAATGCCTGGGTGACCTTCTGGCGCATCACCCTGCCGGCGATCCGGCCGGGCATCGTGGCGGGCGCGTTGTTCGCCTTCGTGACCTCGTTCGGCAATCTCGAGATGAGCCTGTTCCTGGTCGGGCCCGGCCGCACCACCTTGCCGATCGTCATCCTGCAGTACCTCGAATGGAAGATCGATCCCACCATCGCCGCGGTCTCGGTGGTGCAGATCTTGCTGATCGGCACGGCGATGCTGATCACCGACCGCTACGTCAAGCTCACCCGCGTGGTCTGATGGCCCAGCTCGACATCACCGGGCTTGCCAAGCGCTACGGCGATTTCTACGCCGTGCGCGACGTCTCGCTCGGCATCAAGGACGGCGAGTTTTTAGTGCTGCTGGGCCCGTCGGGCTGCGGCAAGACCACGACCTTGCGCATGGTCGCAGGCTTCATCGAACCCACCGCCGGTCATGTGAAATTGGGCGGCAGCGACGTCACGCTGTTGCCGCCATGGAAGCGCAATGCCGGCATGGTGTTCCAGAGCTATGCGCTGTTCCCGCATCTCACCGTGGCGCAGAACGTCGCGTTCGGGCTGGAGATGCGCAAGCTCGCGCGCGCCGACATCGAGCGTCGGGTCGAGGAGACTCTCGCTCTTGTGCGCCTCACAGGCTACGGCGCCCGCCTGCCGCGCCAGCTCTCGGGTGGCCAGCAGCAGCGCGTGGCGCTGGCCCGCGCGCTCGCCATCCGACCCGACGTGCTGCTGCTCGACGAGCCGCTTTCCAATCTCGATGCCAAGCTGCGCCAGGAAGTGCGCGTGGAGATCCGCGAGCTGCAGCGCCAGCTCGGCCTCACCACGGTGATGGTGACGCACGACCAGGAAGAGGCGCTGACCATGGCCGACCGGCTGGTGGTGATGAACGAGGGCTCGGTGCGCCAGGTCGGCAGCCAGCGCGATCTTTATGAGCGCCCGGCCGACCGCTTCGTGGCCGGGTTCGTGGGCCGCAGCACCTTCCTCGACGGTACCGTTGAAGCGCCAGGCCGTTTCCGCACCGAAGGCGGCCTTTCGCTGGCTTGCGCCGGTGGCCAGCCCGGCCGAGCCGCCCTGTCGCTCCGGCCGGAGCGGGTCGAGATCGCTGCAGCCCGACAGGCGGGACTCGACAACAGCCTGCCCGGTACGGTGGAATTCGTGTCGTATCTCGGCGCCCTGATCGACATCCATGTGCGCCTGTCGCCCGGCGATCGGCTGGTGGTGCAGATCGCCAACCGCGACGGCGGCTTCGCGCCGGAAGTCGGGCAATCCGTTCACGTCGGCTGGCAGGCGTCGGCCGGCCAGGTATTCAACGAGTAACCAAAAATCGCAGGAGGCCATCATGTCCAACCATTTCACTCTCAATTCCCCAACCCTTGGGCGCCGCACGTTGCTCGGCGGCACGGCAGCGTTGGCCGTCGCCGCGCCCTATGTCGCGCGGGCGCAGGACAACAAACGCATCATTATCGGCACCTGGGGCGGCGACTATTCGCGGTTGCTGGCCAAGAACATCGAGACGCCGCTGCTCACGCCCAAGGGCTGGGAGTCGGTGCATGCCGAGGAGAACGCCGACCCGCGCAAGGCCAAGATGCTGGCCGAGCGCTCACTGCGCCGCGGCACGACGGACGTGCAGGGCCTGTCGGCGAACGACATGTACGACATGAACGAGCAGGGCCTGGTCGAGCAGATCGACTATTCGAAGATGGCCAATGCCAAGAACCTGATCCCGACGATGAAGTATGCCTACGGCATCGGCCACATCTATTCGGGCAAGGTCGTGCTTTACAACCCCGACATGATGGCGGCACCGACGGGGTTTGCCGACACGCTCGATCCCAAGCATGGCAACAAACTCGGCATCATCGACATCCAGCGCCAGTACAACATGGTGGCGGCCGCTCTCGCCTCGGGCGGTTCGGTGAGCAACTTCGAGCCCGGCAAGGAGCGGCTGATCGCCTGCAGGAAAGCGGGCGCCCGCATCTATCCCTCGAACGAGGCCTTCGCCCAGGCGCTCAAGACCGGAGAGATCGCCTGCGGCATCATGTGGAAGGCGCGCGCCGTGCAATGGCAGAACGCCGGCATCAAGGTGGAGACCGTGGCGCCCAAGGAAGGCGTGCCGATGTACGTATCGGGCTTCGTGATGACCAAGAACGCGCCCAACAAGGAGGGCGCCTATGCCTGGCTCGACGCCATGATGGCGCCCTCGGCACAGGAAGGCTTCGCGGTCGACATGGGCTACAATCCGACCGTCACCAACGCCAACGTGCCGGCCGACGTGCAGAAGCGCATCGGCTTCACCGACGAGGAGAAGAAGCGCCTGGTCGATCTCGACTACGGCTACATGGCGAAGAACGATTCGGCGTTCCAGGATTGGTGGAACAAGTCGTTCAAGGGCTAAGCGCCGGCGGATGGCCGACACCGCACTCGTGCACGGCCCCGTCGTCGAACGGCGGCGGGGCGAAGGATGGACGGCGTCGGCGCTGCTCGGGCCGGCGACGATCTTCATCGCCATCTGCCTGCTGGCGCCGTTGGTCATCCTGCTGCGCTACAGCTTGAACGAGTTCGAGCCGGTCAAGAAGATGATGGTCGAGGCGGTGACCATTGCCAATTACGTCAAGTTCTTCACCGACCCCTACTACACGGCCATTCTGTGGACGACGGTGCGCATCTCGGTCCTGGTGACCGCCGCCTGCCTGGTGCTGGGCTTCCCGCTCGCCTACGTCGTGGCGCGCACGCAAAGCCGGTTCAAGAACCTTTTGATCATCTCGATCGTGCTGCCGCTGTTCGTCGGCAACTCGGTGCGCGCGGCGGGCTGGATGGTGGTGTTCGGCAGCAAGGGGTTCGTGAATGCGAGCCTGATGGGGCTCGGCGTGATCAGCCAGCCGATCGAGATCATGTTCACCGAAAAGGCAGTGATCATCGGCATCATCGCCGTCAACCTGCCGTTCATGGTGCTGTCATTGCAAAGCGTGATCGAGGGCATCGACCGCGCTGTCGAGGAGGCGGCGTTCAGCCTGGGCGCACCGCCGGCCACCATGTTCCGCCGCGTGCTGTGGCCGCTTGCCATGCCCGGCATCCTCGCCGGCACGATCCTGACCTTCATTTTGGCGATGAACGCCTACGCCACGCCCTTCCTGCTGGGCGGCCCGCTGTTCAAGATGATGGCGCCGCTGATCTACAACGAGTTCACGCAGAAGACGAACTGGCCGTTCGGCGGCGCCATCGCCTTCATCCTGATGACCGTGACGCTCCTGCTCACTGTCGCCGCCAACCTCCTTTTCCAGCGTGCCCGCCATGCCCGATGAAAACCTGCGCCGCTTCGCGGTCCTGATCGATGCCGACAACACTTCGCCGCGCATCGCGGCCGGCCTGTTCGAGGAGATCGCCAAGTTCGGCGAGGCGAGCGTGCGCCGCATCTACGGCGACTTTTCCGGAACGCGGCTCAAGTCATGGGCCGAGATCCTGCAGAAATACGCGATCGATCCCTACCAGCAGTTCGCCTACACGACCGGCAAGAACGCCTCCGACATCGCGCTGGTGATCGACGCCATGGACCTGCTGCACAGCGAGCGGTTCGACGGCTTTTGCCTGGTCTCGTCCGACAGCGACTTCACCCGGCTGGCCTCTCGCCTGCGCGAGGAAGGCGCCGACGTCTACGGCTTCGGCGCGCGCAAGACGCCCGAGAGCTTCCGTCAAGCCTGCCGCCGCTTCGTCTATACCGAGAATTTGCTGCCCGACGCGGCGCCCGAGGCTGTCGGCGAACGCCGCGCGGAGCCAGGCCAGCCGGCGAGCGCTGCCGTACAGATCCTCAACAGAGCCATCTCGCAGATGGAGACGGAGGATGGCTGGGTCGGGCTGGGCGTGCTCGGCCGGCGTCTGGCCAACATGGCCTCCGATTTCGACCCCCGCACCTACGGCTATCGCAAGCTGAGCGACCTGGTCCGCGGGGTTGGCGCGTTCGAGATCCACGAGCGCGAGGGCGGAGCCATGCGCATCCGGCCCAAGACCGGCGGCGCGCCGGCCAGGACGCGGACCCGGACGGGCGGACCATCCCGCTGAACTTCCGCTAACTGGGCCACTTCGCTCGTTGCTTTCGCAGTCGCCACGGCCTAGAGGCCACGGTCAGGAAGGTCAGCCCGATTGGGAAATAACCAAGACTCTGCGGCATGCGCCGCGACAGCCCAGGATGCCCGTCTCTGGACGCAACTTCTGGCACGCTACCGGCAACCCAGCACCGGCCGCAGCCTGGTCGAGATCGGCATAACGCTGCTGCCGCTGGTGGCACTCTGGGTGCTGGCCTGGGCCGCGCTCGACGTCGGCTATTGGCTGGCGCTGCCGCTTGCCATGGCCGCCGCGGCCTTCATGGTGCGACTGTTCCTCATCCAGCACGATTGCAGCCACGGCTCCTTCTTCCAGCATCGGCTGGCCAACGCCTGGCTCGGTCGCGTGCTCGGCGTGCTGACCCTCACGCCGCACGACTTGTGGCGGCGTACCCACGCCACGCACCATGCCTCCACTGGAAATCTCGACCGTCGCGGCGTCGGTGACATCGACACACTCACGGTCGAGGAATATCGCGCACGTCCCCTGTGGACCCGGCTGTGCTATCGGCTGTACCGGCATCCGCTGATCATGTTCGGCGTCGGTCCCGCCTATCTGTTTTTCCTGCAGCATCGGCTGCCCGTCGGCTTCATGCGCGCGGGCTGGCGCCCGTGGCTCAGCGCCATGGCGACCAATGTCGCGATCGGCCTCGCCGCAGCTCTGCTGATCTGGCTGATCGGCATCAAGGCCTTCCTGCTGGTCCATCTGCCGATCATGCTCTTTGCCGGTTCGGCCGGCGTGTGGCTGTTCTACGTGCAGCACCAGTTCGAGCACACGACGTGGACAAAGGATGGCGACTGGGACCCGCACGACGCCGCGCTCCGCGGCAGCTCCTACTATGATCTGCCGGCATTCCTGCGCTGGTTCACCGCCAACATAGGCATCCACCACGTCCATCACCTGTGCAGCCGCATCCCCTACTACCGGCTGCCGCGCGTACTGCACGATCATCCCGAGCTGCGCAATGTCGGTCGGCTGACGCTGCTGCAGAGCTTCCGCTGCGTGCGGCTGGCGCTGTGGGACGAGACGCAACGGCGTCTCGTGTCATTCCGCGAAGCGTCGGCCCGCGCGCGCTAGGCGCAGGCCTTCAAGAGGTTGGTCGCGGCCGGATCTTCCGGCAGCAGCGCCAGGCTCTCCTCGAAATAGCGGCGGGCCGCCGCGGCGTCGTGACGGTGCAGTGCGTCGACGCCGGACAACAGCGGCTCGCGCGTCCGCGCCTTGGCCACTCGATCGGCCGGCGAATTGTGCTCGAAGACCTCGAAGATCGTCACCGGCCGGGTCTTGCCCTTGACCACCACGATGTCGATCGGCCGGATGTCGTAGGCGCCGGGATCGGCCAGACGCGCATAGGTGAATTCCGAGATCAGGATGCCGACCTTGTAGACCTTGGTCAGGCTCTCGATGCGCGATCCGAGGTTGACCGCGTCGGAGATCACGGTGCCGTCCATGCGGTGCTGTTCGCCGATCGTACCCAGCATGAGGGAACCTGTGTTGAGCCCGATGCCGATCGCGATCGGTTGCTGGCTGCTCGCCCGGCGACCCACGTTGAACTGCTCAAGCATGTCGACCATGGCAAGGCTGCAGCGCATCGCGTCGTCGGGGTCCTCGAACAACGCCATGATGGCGTCGCCGATGTACTTGTCGATGAAGCCGTTGTTGTCGCGGATGACCGGCCCCATGCGCTCGAGATAATGGTTGATGAAGTCGAAATTCTCGTCCGGCGTCATCTTCTCCGACAGTGTCGTGAAGTTGCGGATATCGGAGAACAGGACGGTCATTTCCTTGCGCGTGTTGTCGCCGAGCTCGACCGCGACGATCGACGGCTTGCCGATCATGGCGAGGAAGGCATGCGGCACGAAGCGCTCGATCGACAGGTTGGTCTGCTTGAGATCGACGATGGTCTTGCGCACCGCGCTGCGCATCATGTCGAAGCTGGTGGCGAGGCTGCCGATCTCGTCGCGCCGCGCGGTGTTGGCGATGGCGTGGTCGAGGTCGCCGCCGGCGATCGCCCCGGCCTCGCCACGCAGGGTCAGCAAGGGGTCGAGCAGCTGCTTCTGCAGGAGCCGCGAGGCGATCCAGAAGACGATCGGCAGCGCCAGCGCCAACACGATGAGCGCGCTGGTCACGACCCGGATCACCGCCTCGCGGGCGAGGCCGGTGTCGTAGGTGATCATGCGGATGACCACCTTGGTCGAGACGGGGTCGTCCTTCATCTCCGGCCCCTCGGAGCGGTACCGGCTGTAGGTCGTGAGAGTTCGGCCATCGTCCGCCATGACTTTGTGACGGCCCTTGCGCTCGACCTGCTCGGCGATCTCCGGGGCAAGCTTGCCGCCGACATGGATCAGCGACCACGAACCCGAGGTGTTGATCAGGTAGATATCGACGTCCTTCACATAGGCGTTCGAGTGGACGGCGTCGGCGAAGATGTCCTCGAAGAAGAATTTCGACATCCAGCCGAACTCGCCCTGGCCGAGATTGTCGCGCACGTCGGTCGACGTCTCGATGATGTAGTCCTTGCCCAGGGGACCGAGGTAGCTGTAGGTGCGCAGCGTTCCCGTCACCGTCGACAGGTCGATGCCGTCATTCATCACCCGGCCCTTGCCATACACCGAGTCCAGGAAATTGGAGAACTCGCTCTTGGGGAACTGCAGATTCATGTCGTAGGCGAGGTTGGTCTGGAAGACCTTGTACGAACGATCGATGAAGTAGATGTGCTGCACCCCGTACTTGGCCGTTAGCGCATCGAGTTCGGCGGTCGTGAGGTCGCTTGGCGTCCGGCCGATGGCGTCGAGCTCGGCGGCGATCTTCGGCAGCACATCCTCCATATGGCCGCGGATGCGGCCGTGTTCGGAGCGCAGCATCACCGTGAAGATTTCGAAGCGATCGCTGAGGCTTTTCTCCAGCGCCTGCAGTTCCTCGCTCTGCTTGTCGGAGACCAGGCGGTACATCACCAGTGACACCACCAGCGTGGCGCCCAAGGTGACAGAGACCATCACCGCCAAGAGAAAAAGACCAACCTTGCGCTTCATCTAACGATAGGACCCATCCCGCTCAGCAACCGCCCCATTCTGTCATTTTCGCCGTGCTCGCACTATGTTGCGTCCATGCATATCGGATTGATCGCCGGCATCGGCCCGGCCGCTACCGACTTCTACTATCGTGGTCTGATCGAGCGGCATGCCGCCTCCGGCGTCCCGCTCGAGCTCACCATGGCGCATGCGGACGTGCGCGAGATGTCGCGCAATCTCAATGACAATAACCCGAAGCGGCAGGCCGAGATCTTCGCCCGGCTGATCGGGCGCATGAAAGCCGCGGGCGCCCAGACCGCCGCCGTCACGTCGATGGGCGGCCATTTCTGCGTCAACGAGCTTTTGGCGATCTCGCCCCTGCCGATCGTGCACGGCGTGCAGGCCGTCGCCGCGGCGATCGCCAAGCGCGGCCTCAAGAAGATCGGTGTGATGGGTACGCGCACCGTCATGGAAAGCAAGCTCTATGGCGGTGTGCCCTCGGCCGAGTTGATCGCGCCGGAGGGTGCCGCGCTCGACGAAGTCCACAACGCCTATTCGGGCATGGCGACCATCGGCCGGGTCACCGACCAGCAGCGCGACGTATTCTTCCGCGAGGGCGATCGACTGATGCGCGAGCGCGGCGCCGAGGCGATCATGTTGGGCGGCACCGACCTGTTCCTCGCCTTCCAGGGCAGGCCTGCACCCTTCCCGCTGGTCGATTGCGCCGACATCCACGTCGAGGCGATCTATGCCAGGTCGTCCATGTTGGCGTAGAGCCGCCGCAGCGCCGCCTTCAACGTCCCGGCCTCGGCCGTCCCGAAACCCTTGAGCGCCACCTTTTCGTAGCGTTCGGCGATGGGCAAGATGCGGCGGGTCAACCGGCGGCCGGCCGCTGTGACATGCAGCAGCACGGCGCGGGTGTCGTCGGCATCGCGCCGGCGGGCGACCAGGCCTGTCTTTTCCATATTGTCGACCAGCCGAGTGAGCGTGGAGACCTCGATCGAAGTCGTGGTCGAAAGATCGCCCATCCGCCGGCCGTCCTTCTCGCGCAGGGCCGCGAGCACGCGCCAGGCCTGCAGGCTGGTGCCCAGCCGGCGCATCTCCTCGCCGAATGCCGTGGCGATGCGCGCGCCGGCGCGGTTCAGGAGATAGGGCAGGTAGCCGTCGAGCGGACCCATGTCAGGCCGCGGCCCGTCAAGCGGCAACGGGCAGGCGCACGAAATGCGGCGCGATCTCGCGCATGAAGCGCTCCATCTGTTCCTTCACCTGCGCATGCGGCTTCTGGCCGTAGTTGAAATAGAGGATCACCTCGGCGACGCGAGCGGCTTCGACCTTCTTCAGCGTGTCGACGATGTGCTGCGGGCTGCCGCTCAGGATCGACTTGTCGCTGAGCTTCTCCGGCCGCATGTCGCGCAGGATGTTCACGATGTCGACGAAGTACTTATAGGTCGGCGGCACCTTCTCGCCGGATGACGAGGGAAACGCCGCGATCAGCGCGTCCTGGAAATAGCGCACCAGTGCTTCCTTGCCGTATTGCTCCTCGGCCGGAGTCGAGGCGATGTGGATGAAATAGGAGCACATGGCGCGCCGCATCGGCCGCTTGAACTGCTGCTCGCAGGTCTCACGATAGATGCGCACGGCGTCGGCCAGCGAGCCATAGACCATGGCGGCGGCGAAGGGCGCGTAGATCACGTTCCAGTCGTTCTTCGCGGCAAGCTCCATCGACGGCCGTGAGAAACAGGCGACATAGGGCCGAAGCGGCTTCTGCGCCGGACGCGGTCGCACCTCGACGTCCTTGAACTGGTAGAACTTGCCCTGGTGGGACCACTTGCCGGGCTCGGTCCAGGCGCGCCAGACGATCTCCAAGCCCTCGGCGAACAGTTCAGTCGACTCCTCGAACGGCGCGCCGAACGGCTCGTACTCCTTGCGGTCGTAGCCGCGGCCGGCAGCAAAATCGACCCGGCCGCCCGACAGGAGATCGAGCGTCGCCCATTCCTCGGCGACATGCAGCGGATGATGCACTGGCAAGAGCGTCACGGCAGGCGCCAGCCGCAGCTTGGTGGTGGCGCCAGCGAGCTGCGCCAGGATGGCCAGCGGCGAGGCGTTGACGCCTAAAAGGTTGAAATGATGCTCGCCGATCCAGGCCGAGTTCAGCCCGATCTTCTCGGCGTAAAGCGCCTCGGCGAAGATGTCCTTGAGGAAGACCTCGGGCGCACGCGTGTTGTTGGGATAGCGGTTGTCGCTCAGCGTGAAATAGCCGAAATCCATGGCGTTTCCCCTGGCTGGTCGTCGCCATGATGCGCTTTCCGCATATATTTGCAAATACAAATAACTAGGCGGCAGCCGCCTTGATCTCGGCCAAGGTCATGAGCCAGTCGCGGAACGCCTTGATCTTGCGCCGGCGGATCGCCTCGGCCGGATAGACCACGTAGTAGGCGAGCTCGGACGGCATCTTGAAATCGAACGGCGCCGCCAGCCGGCCGGCCTTGAGATCCGACGCGACCAGCGGATTGCGTCCCAGCGCCACGCCCAGCCCGTCGATCGCCGCCTGGTAGGCCACGATCGAATTGTCGAAGGTGACGCCGCGTGTGGCATCGACGCCCTTGATGCCGGCCGCCGTCAGCCAGACCTGCCAGTCGTCGGGGAAGGTGCCGATATGGAGCAGGGTGAAGCGCTTGAGGTCCGCCGGCTTCTTCAGCGGATTGGCCCCCTTCATCAGCGATGGCGCACACACCGGCACGATGTCCTCGCCGACCAGGCGCTCGGCCACCAGATTGGGCCACTGGCCGCGGCCGTAACGGATGCCGATATCGACGTCCTCGCGCGAGAAATCGATCAGGCCGATGCCGGTCGCGACCCTGACGTCGATCTCGGGATTGGCGCGCTGGAAACCGCCCAACCGCGGCACCAGCCACTTGGTGGCGAAGGAGGCCGTGGTCGTCACCGTGAGATGGCCGCCACGATCCTTCTGCAGGAGCTTCTCGGTCGCCTCGTTCAGCTGGTCGAAGGCGGCACGCACCGACGGCAGATAGGCCTGGCCCGCCTCGGAGAGCAGCAAGGAGCGGTTTCTCCGCACGAACAATTTTAATCCGAGTCGCTGCTCCAGGCCGCGCACCTGATGGCTGATGGCGGCCTGGGTCACGCTCAATTCCTCGGCAGCGTCGGTGAAGCTCATGTGACGTGCGGCCGCCTCGAAAGCGCGCAAGCCATTGAGCGGAGGCAGGGTTCGCTTCATGCCAAATCCCTTCGAAAAGCAGTGTCTTTCACATGAGCTAATTTAATCAAAACAGGACAAACGGTCATTTGTAAAGACCCCCACCGGAGCGCAAATGCACATCACACATCGTGTTTCTCATTCAGGGGAGAAGTCCCATGGCCGACATCTCGCTTCATTTCAGCTCCAGGGCGCCGTTGGCCGGCACCTACACTGCACTCAACCAGATCTTCAACACCTGGCGCCGCCGCGCCCGGGAGCGGCGTGAGCTCACCCAGCTCGACCACCGTACCCTGCGCGACCTCGGCCTGACCGAAAGCACCATCCAGTTCGAGGCCAGCAAGCCCTTCTGGCGCGACTAATCCTGAGACTCCGGAGCGGGGCCTGATTTTTACCCTGCCGGGCCCCTTCCCCTCCGGACACTGCCGGCGGTCAACTCCTCAGCCTCCCTGTCGACCGCCGGCTTTTTCCTTTTCAAATAGCCGGCACCTGCCGGATAGAGCGCGCGGCGCCTGTCTGATTGGCTGGCGCCATGAAGCACATCCTTCCCAAGCGACTGCTGATCGAGTGGTATCGCTGCGCCCGCTCGCGGCGCGACATCGTGCTGCTCGATGAGCGCACCATCCGCGACCTCGGCCTGACGCCAGGCCAACTGAAGTTCGAGGCGGCAAAGCCGTTCTGGCGGCGCTAATTGCGTGTCAGCGCGGCGCTTGCTAGAGGCCGCGAGTGGCGCTGTCGGACCTCCAGATCCAGACGATCGCCCGCGACGCCATCCAGCGCGCCGCGGCGGGTGACTTCGCGGCAGCCGAACCCTTGCTCGCGCAGGTCGCCGAGGCACGGCCGAACTCCGGCCAGGCGCAGCATCTGCTGGGCCAGGCGCGGCTGAAGCTCGGCCGCTTTGAGGAGGCACGCGAACCGCTGGAGCGCGCCGCCAAGTTCCTGCCCAAGGAAGTCGCCGCCCAGGTCAACTTCGCCGGTTGCCTGAGCGTCCTGGGCGAACACGAGGCCGCTCTCGCCGCCCTCGATCGCGCCCAGCGGCTGCGGCCTGACGATGCCGCCATCGCGCACAATCGCGGTCGCGCCTTGGAAGCGCTGGACCGCCTCGAGGAGGCCGAGCGCGCCTACGATGCAGCGCTCGCCATCGATCACCGCCTGATGCCCTCGCTCAACGCCCGCGCCAACCTGCTGGCCAGGCGCGGCGACTGGATGGGCGCCCTCTCCGATCTCGATATGGCGCTGACCAGACAACCCGGCGATGCGCCGCTTCGATTGCGTCGCGGCGAGCTGTTGCTGCGCCAGGGCGATTGGCTGCGTGGCCTGGCCGACCATGAGGCGCGGCTCGAGATCGCGGGCGAGTGCTACACGCCCGACCTGCCGCGCTGGCAGGGCGAGCCGCTCAGCGGCCGGCTGCTGATCTATCCGGAGCAAATCGATATCGAGAGCGATGCCGCGATGCGCGACACCTTGATGCTGGCGCGCGGCGTCGAGGCGACGGTGCAGTGCTCGGCCAAGCTCGCCGGCTGGCTCGATGCGCCGACGATCGGTCGCGGCGAGGCGTTGCAGGACTTCGCCACCGCCGCCCCGCTGCGCAGCCTGCCCTATCTTCTCAACTGGACAGCGCAGGCCCTGCCGCCGCCGATAGCGCTGCGCGCCAGGCCGCAGCCCAGCACTGCCGTCGGGTGGTTCAGCCAAAGCGAGCCGCCGCCCGGGCTCGCGATCGAGCGCGACCCCGAACGTCTGGCAAGTTGCAAGCTCGTGGTCGGCGACGATGTCTGGCCGGCGCATCTCGCGGCGGCGCTCGGCGTGCCGACGGTCATGCTGTTGCCTGCCGCCACAGATTGGCTGTGGGGTACGGGCCTTGGTCCGTCCCCCTGGTATGCGGCCCTTGAGTTGGTGAGCGACGACGATCGCGCCACGCTGGCGGCGCGCCTGGCGGCCTAGGAATCGGCCGCAGGAACGGGCTTTGCCGGCTGCGCGCGGCGGGCGACCCGTTCGCGAAGCTGCTGGAACACGACATACAGCATCGGGATGACGAAGATGCCGAACAGCGCCGCCGCCACCATGCCACCGAACACCGGCGTGCCGATGGCGCGGCGGCTGAGCGCGCCCGCGCCCTCGGCGATGACCAACGGCAGGATGCCCAGGATGAAGGCAAAGCTCGTCATGGCCACGGGGCGGAAGCGCAGCCGCGCGCCCTCGACCGCCGCCTCCAGGATCGGCTTGCCGCGGCGCCGTTGCTCGACTGAGAACTCGACAATGAGGATGCCGTTCTTGGCGGCGAGCGCCACCAGCACGATCAGGCCGATCTGCGCATAGATATCGAAGGCGAGGCCGGACAGCGCCACGGCCGCGATCGAACCCAGGACGCCGACGCTGACCGACAGCAGCACGGGCAGCGGCACGTTCCAGCTCTCATACAGCACGACCAGGAAGAGATAAGCGAACAGCACCGCGAGGCCGAGGATGGTGCCGGTCTGGCCGCCCGCGAGCTTCTCCTGATAGGCGGTGCCCGTCCATTCGAAGCCGTAGCCTGGCGGCAGCGTAGTGGCCGAGATGCGTTCCATCGCCGCGATCGCCTCGCCCGAGCTGAAGCCGCGGCGGGCCGTGCCGTTGATCATCGCCGCCGGAAAACCGTTGTAGCGAACGACGGTCTGCGGGCCCTGGACGAGGCGGGCCTCGGCAAGGGCGCGGATCGGCACCATGGCGCCCGACGTGCCGCGGACGTAGACGCGGTAGATGTCGTCGATGGCGCCGCGAAAGCGCGCCTCGGACTGGATGTTGACCTGCCAGGTCCGGCCGAACAGGTTGAAGTCGTTGATATAGATGCTGCCCAGGGTCGCCTGCAGCGCCGTGAAGACGTCGCTCACCTTGACGCCCAGCACCTGGGCCTTGTTGCGGTCGATGTCGAGATAGATCTGCGGCGTGTCTGCGGCGTAGGTCGTGAACACGCCGGCGAGCTCGGGCTGCTCGTTGGCGGCGATCACCAGCGCGCGCGTGACCGCTGCAAGATCGGCGGCGGACTGGCCCCGTTGCGCCTCGAGCACGTACTGGAAGCCGCCGGCCGTGCCGAGGCCGTGGACGGGTGTGCGGTTGTAGGGAAACGCCACGGCGCCGTCGATCGCCGCGAGCTGCGGGCGGAGCGCCGCGATGATCTCGACGACGTTTTCGGAAGGCTTGGTGCGCTCTTCAAAGGGCTTCAGCCGGATATTGAAATGCGCTGTGTTCGAGGACGGCACGAAGTCGATGTAGTTGAACCCGACCACCGACATCACGGACTCGACCCCCGGAACGGCCCGCATGATGCCCTCAGCCTGCGCGACCAGGACCTCGGTCCGGTTGGTCGACGCGCCCTCGGGCAGGCGCATGGCTGCGTAGAAGGCCCCCTGGTCATCAGTCGGCAGGAAGCCGGGCTCAGTGGCCCGAAACAGCCCGGCCGCCGCAGCACCCACGACGGCCACCGCGACGAGGCCATAGGCCGCGAACCGCACCAACCGCCGGACCGCGCCGACATAGCCGTCGCGCGCCCAGTCGATGACGCCCATCACCCGGGCCATCGGTCCGCGCCGCGCCGAGCTGTGCGTCAGCAGCACCGAGCACAGCGCCGGGCTGAGCGTCAGCGCGTTGATCGCCGAAATGATCATCGCGGCCGACACCACCACCGCGAACTGGCGGAACAGGGTGCCGGTGATGCCCGGCATGAAGGCCACCGGAACGAACACCGACAGGAGCACGAGCGTGACGGCGATGATCGGATTGGTGATCTCGCGCATCGCCTTCTTGGTCGCATCCTTGATCGAGAGCTCCGGTTCCTCCTCGATCACGCGCTCGACGTTCTCGACCACCACGATCGCATCGTCCACCACGATGCCGATCGCCAGGACCAGAGCCAGCAAGGTCACGATATTGGCCGAGTAGCCGGCCGCCAGCATGACCGCGAAAGTACCGATGACCGACACCGGCACGGCAACGATCGGGATCAGCGTGGTGCGCAGCCGGCCAAGGAAGAGGAACACGACCGCGGCGACGAGAACGAAGGCAATAAGGAGCGTGTTCACCAGCTCGTGGATGGTCGACTTCACGAACACGCTGGCGTCGTAGAACATCTGGTATTCGAGATCGTCGGGGAAGTCGCGCTTGAGCTGCTCCATCAGCTTGCTGACGCGGCCCGCCAGCTCGACGGCATTCGCGCCGGGCGCCTGGTAGATCGCGATGGCCGCACACGGAGCCCCGTCGAGCCGGCTGTAGCGGTCGAGCGACTTGGCGCCGAGTTCGGTGCGCGCCACGTCCCTGATGCGGACCACAGAGCCGTCTTCATTGGCCTTCACGACGATGTCGCCGAATTCCTCGGGCTTCGCCAGGCGGCCGACCGCCTTGATGTTGAGCTGGAACTGCTGGAGCTGCGGCATCGGCGCGGCGCCGACCCTGCCCAGAGCCGCCTGCACGTTCTGGCTCTGCACGGCAGCGACGACGTCGTTCGGCGTCAACTCGAACGCCATGAGACGCTCGGTGTCCAACCAGACCCTCATCGAATAGTCGAGTTCGGTCTGCAGCGAAGCGTCGCCGACGCCCCGGAGTCGCAATATCGGATCGATGATATTGAGGACCGCGTAGTTGTTCAGGAACAACGCGTCATGGGTTTTCTTGGGCGATGTCAGCGTGACGATCTGGACCTGGTCGGTCGATTTCTTGCGGATGGTCAGGCCCTGCCGCTGCACGTCCGGCGGCAGGATCTGCGTCACGAGCTGAGCGCGATTCTGGACATTGACGGTGTTGATGTCGGGGTCGGTTCCGGGCGCGAAGGTGACAAGCAGGGTGTAGCTGCCGTCGGAACCGGTGGTCGACTGGAAGTAGAGCGCGTTGTCGACGCCGCTCATCTGCTGTTCGATCGGCTGGGCGACCGTCTGGGTCACCACGTCAGGGTCGGCGCCGTTGTAGACAGTCGTCAGCGAGACTTGAGGCGGCACGATGTCCGGCAGCTGGGCCACCGGAAGCGACAGGATCGCCAGACTGCCCGCGATCGTAATGATAATCGATACGACGAAGGCAAAGCGCGGCCGGTCGATGAAGATGCCGGAGATCATCTTGCGCCCTAGCCGCCGGCCGGCCGCGGGACGACCGTTTCCTTCACGATCTGGCCGGGCCGCACCTTCTGGATGCCATCGACGATGACATTGTCGCCGGCCTCGAGACCGGACACGACGACGACATCCGTGCCCTCGTTCGGCCCTGTCTTGACCCGGCGCTGCACCACCCTGTGCTGCTTGTCGACGATCAGCGCGTAATAACCGGACTGATCGACCTGCAGGGCGGCCTGCGGCACCACCAGCCGCTGCTCCTCCGCCTTCTCGCGGATGATCACGGTGACGAACTCGCCATCCTCCAGCACGCCGTCGGGATTGGGCAGCGTGGCGCGGATGATCAGGCTGTCGGTCTGCCGGTCGACGCGCGGCTGTGTGAAGTTCCAGGTGCCGCTGTGAGGATATTCCTGGCCATCGGACAGGCGGATGCGAATGTCGATCTTGGCGAGGACGCCGGCGGCACCGCCGCTGGCGCGGGCGTCGCGGATAGTGTGCAGGTCGCGCACGCTCACCGGAAACTCGACGTAGATCGGATCCTGGCTGACGATCAGCGCCAGCACGCCGCTCGCCGGGTTGACGAGGTTGCCGATCGTGTAGCGGATGCGGCCGATGCGGCCGTCGATCGGCGAGCGGATGTCGGTGTAGTCGAGATTGGCCTGGGCCTGAAGATGCGCGGCCTTGTCGAACAGAAGCTTGCCCTTGGCGTTCTCGAGCTTGGCCTTGTTGCTGTCGACCGTGGCTTGCGTGCCGAAGTTGCGCGTCGACAGGTCCAGGCTGCGATCGTACTGGAGCTGCGCGTTGGTCAGGTCGGCCTCGTCGATGGCGATGTTGGCCTTGGTGCGGTCTACCTCGGCCTGATACTGGACCTTCTCGATCTGGTAGAGCAGCTGGCCGACCTTGACGTGCTGGCCCTCGGTGAACAGCGCCTTCTCGAGGAACCCCTCGACCCTGGCGCGCAGCGCGACCTCGTTGACCGCCTTGATGCGGCCGACGAACTCGAAGGAGCGGTTCACGCCTTTCTCGATCACCGGCTGCACGCCGACCGTGGGCGGCAGTGGCGCCGCCGTTGTCTGCCGTGACGCCGCGACATCGCGCAGCAGAAACCAGCCCACTCCGGCAAGAACGACAAGGGCCACGGCGGCAGCGACCACGAACGGCCGTCGCTTGGTCGCTGCAGGGACGTGCGTGTCGGTTGGGATAGCGCCTTCCTGTCTCCAGGCCCCCCGGCCCAGCTGCCGCGCATCTTAGGGCAGTCTGGCCTGAGGAAAACAGCTACCTTGCGCCGCCGACGGATGCTGATATCCGCGCTCGCATATCCCGCCGGCGGAGGAAGCCATGGGCAAGACCCTGTTCGACAAGATCTGGGACGGCCACGTCATCAAGGATCTCGGCAACGGCTTCGTGTTGTTGCACATCGACCGACTATTGCTGCATGACCTGAGCGGTGCGAGGGTGCTCAGGGACGTGGTCGAGAAGGGCTACACGCCGGCCCAGCCGCGCCTGATCTACGCCACGCCCGATCATGCGATCTCGACCCAGCCCGGCCGCACCGACGAGACCTTCCCGCCCGGCGCACCGCTGCTGCGCGGCCTGCGCGAGAACACCGCGAAGTTCGGCATAAAGCTCTTCGACATCGGCAAGGACGGCAACGGTATCGTGCACATCGTCGGCCCCGAGCAGGGCCTGTCGATTCCCGGCGCCACGCTGGTCTGCGGCGACAGCCACACCTGCACCCATGGCGGCATGGGTGCCCTCGCCTTCGGCATCGGCTCGTCGGAGCTCGAGCACGTGCTGGCCACGCAGACCATGATCCAGCGCAGGCCCAAGCGCTTTCGCGTGCATTTCGAAGGCACGGCGCCACAAGGCGTGACCGCCAAGGACATGATCCTGCATTTGATCGGAGATGTCGGCACCGCTGCCGGCACGGGCCATGCCGTCGAGTATGCCGGTTCTGCTGTTCGCGCTCTCTCGGCCGAAGCACGCCTCACGCTGTGCAATCTCTCGATTGAAATGGGCGCCCGCACCGGCATGGTGGCGCCCGACGACACGACCTACGACTATCTCGAGGGCCGTGATTATGCGCCCAAGGGCGCGCTGTGGGATCGCGCCGTCGCCTATTGGCGCACGCTCCCCTCCGATGCCGACGCCGAGTTCGATCGCGAGCACACGATCGATATGGCCAAGGTGGCGCCGCAGATCACCTGGGGCACCAGCCCCGAGCATGTGATCGCGGTCGACAGGCCCGTTCCCGACCCCGCCACCGGCCCCGAAGAGAAGCGCGCGGCCTGGACGGCGGCGTTGCAGTATCAGGGACTGGAACCCGGCAAGCCGATCGAAGGCACCAAGGTCGACTGGGTGTTCATCGGCTCCTGCACCAACAGCCGCATCTCCGACCTGCGTGCTGCCGCCGCCATTGCCAAGGGCCGCCACACGGCGGCACACGTGAACGCCTGGATCGTGCCGGGCTCCGAGCGCGTGAAGCGCGAGGCCGAGGCCGAGGGCCTCGACAAGGTTTTCAAGGAGGCAGGCTTCGAATGGCGCGAGCCCGGCTGCTCGATGTGCATCGCCTCCAACGGCGAGCGCGTGCCGCCGGGGCAGAGGAGCGTATCGACTTCCAACCGCAACTTCGTCGGCCGCCAAGGGCCCGGCGCCCGCACCCACCTCGCCAGCCCGGCGATGGCGGCGGCGGCCGCCATCAAGGGCGCGATCGCCGATGTGAGGAAGCTCTGATGGAAAAGTTCACCAAGGTTACCGGCGTCGCCGCGCCACTGATGCGCCAGAACGTCGACACCGACCTGATCATCAGGATCGAGCGGCTGGTCAGCAACACCGGCCGGCAGGGGCTTGGACCCTATTGCTTCGAGCAGATCCGCTTCAAGCCGGACGGCTCGGAAAACCCCGACTGCGTGTTCAACCAGGCGCCTTATCGCGGCGCACCGATCATCCTGTCGGCGGAGAATTTCGGCTGTGGCTCCTCACGCGAGGGCGCGGTGTGGGCGCTGGCCGGCATGGGCGTGAAGGCGGTGATCTCGCCCTCCTACGGCGACATCTTTTATAACAACTGCTTCCAGAACGGCATTTTGCCGGTGGCGCTGCCGATGGCCGAGGTGCAGGCGCTGGCTGACGAGATGCGCGCCTCGCCCGGCAATGCCCGCGTCACGGTCGATCTCGAGACCTGCACCGTCGTCTCGCCGACCGGCCGCGTGATCCCGTTCCAGGTCGACGCGCGGCGCCAGCACGCCTTGCTGAACGGGCTCGACGACATCGCCCAGACGATGACGCACAAGGACGATATCGCTGCCTGGCAGAAGGCCGATCAGTCGGCCCATCCCTGGACCTGGTTGTGAGCCGCGCTTGAGGCCGCTGCACGTCGCGGCGGCCCTGCTGATCGCGGCAACCTGGGGCCTCAACTTCACCGTCATCCGCTTCGGCCTCGACGAGCTCACGCCGTTTGCCTTCGCCGGTTGGCGCTTCGTGCTGGGCGCTTTGCCGGTCCTGATCCTGCCGCGGCCGAAAATCCCCTGGCAGGTCATGCTCGGCATGGCGGTCTTCCTGTTCAGCGGCCAGTTCGTACTGCTGTTTCTCGCCATGCAGGCAGGCCTGCCGCCCGGCCTTTCCTCGGTGCTGGTCCAGCTGCACGGCCCGCTCACGCTGGTGCTGGCCGCCCTCTTCCTGGGTGAGCGCGCCACGAAAGGCCAATGGCTGGGGCTGGCGGTCGCGATGGTCGGCGTCGTGCTGATCGCGCGCTCGGTCGAGGGCAGCGCCAGCGTGCTCGCCGTCGGCATCGCGCTTCTCTCGGCGCTCAGTTGGGCAACCGGCAATCTCTTCCTGCGCGAGACGCGCGGCGCTTCGCTGTTCGCCGTCACGGGCTGGGTTTGCCTGCTCCCTGTGTTGCCGATGCTGCTGGTGAGCGCTTGGCTCGATGGCGTCGACGCCGCGTTCGCGCCGATCCTGGCGCCGAGCTGGAAGATGTGGCTCTCGCTCCTCTACACGGTCGTGCCCGTGATGTGGCTGGGCTACTGGCTGTGGGGCACGCTGCTGCGCAGCTACCCCGCTGCGAAAGTCGGACCGGTGTCCCTGCTGGTGCCGTGCTGTGCTTTGGGATTTGCCTCTCTCCTGGTCGGAGAGTTGATCGGCGGCCTGCGGCTGGTCGGCGTCATCGTCGTGCTGGGCGGCGTGGCGGTCGGCATGTTCGCGACCGGCCGGCGCTGGCGCTAGCCTCCGATTCGTCCCACTTGGTGGGACGGCTCCGATGCCGGTGCCACCGGCAACAAACCCGATTCGTCCCGCTTTTGCCCCACCCCCCACAAAGAAGAAGCGGGAGCCCTTAGAGCTCCCGCTTCACTCCCCAATGGGCACCCCGCAGCGGCCTAGCCGGCACACGGGATGCAGTCCCATGGTGGCTACTCTACGCCTGCTGCATGGCTCAGTCAATCCGCATCGACAACGCGATAATATTCTAAGGTGCGTTCTAAGCCTTTGAAAGACCACACCATTCGGCGATGAACAGAGCTGTCGCTTGGGTAATCTTGCGAACCGAGTCGAGGTTCACCCGTTCGTCAAAACCGTGGATATCGTCGGATTGCGGGCCATAGACCAGGGCCGGAATACCGGCATAAAGGCCAAAGAACCGGTTGTCGGCCGTACCCGTCGAGGTCTTGTCCTCGAGCGCCGCGCCGAACACCGCCTTGTGCGCGTCGGCCAGCACAGCGCGTACCTGCTCATGGTTCTTGAGCACGAACGGCTCGGCCTGGAAGCCCTCCCAGCTCACGGTCGGCGGGTTGTTGCCGAGGAACGGATCGTTCGCGGCGGCGCTGCGGATCACGTCTTCGATTTCCTGGCGGCACTCCTTGAGGGTCTGCGTGGGCAGCACGCCGACGCGCATGTCGAAGGTGCACCACGACGGTACCGAACTCGCCCAGTCGCCGCCGGCGATCTTGCCGACATTGAAGTTCACCGGGTGATGGTGATCGCAGAAGTGCTCGTCGGCCGCCTTCTTCTCGTTCCACTTTTTCTCGAGCTCACGCAGCTGCTGGATCAACCGGTACGCCGATTCGATCGCGTTCGATCCGGCGTCGGCCTTGTAGACATGCACCGGGTGGCCGGTGACCCTGACCTTGAACCACATCACGCCAACCTGGGCCACGGTCAACACGCCCGATGACGGCTCGGGAATGAGCGCGGCATCGGCGCGATAGCCGCGCTGCAGGCAGGCGAGCGCGCCGTTGCCGGTGCATTCCTCCTCGACCACCGACTGCTGGTAGACGTCGGCCGCGGGCTGCCAGCCCAGCGCCCGCAAGGCCCGCAGCGCAAAGACGTTCAGGATCAGGCCCGCCTTCATGTCGCCTGCGCCCCGGCCATACATCCAGCCGTCCTTGATCGCGGGCTCGAAGGGGTTGCGCGCCCACATCTCGTGCGGACCCTCCGGCACGACGTCGATGTGGCCGTTCAGGATCAGCGAGCGACCCTTCGGTGAGGACGCCCGCCAGGCGCCGACCACGTTCCAGGCATCGTCATAATCCTGGCTGTGCGGCGAGTAGCCCGGCAGGTGCTTCAGGTCATCGATCTTGATCTGCCAGCGATCGACGCCGAGCCCGTCTTCCTTGAACAGGCGGGCCATCATGTCCTGCGCCGGCGCTTCGCGAAAACGCGTCGACGGGATCTTCACCAGGTCGGCCAGCACCTTGGTCTGGTCGTCGAACCGTTTATCGATCTCGTTCAAGATCTTGGTTTTCACCTCGATATCGAGCTTCCGTCACTCCCCTTTTGGCAGTCGCCACGCCACCAGGGCGGCGGTTTGCACCACTTCCTCACGCACGTCCGCGAGTGCGGTGCGGATTTCCGCGATCATGGCCGCCGTCTTCTCGCCAAGGTGCGAGGTCGAAGTGGAGGACATTGAGAGCGCCCGCTGCACCAGCGTCTCCACATCAATCGCGCGGCGTTCAATGACACCGAAGTTTTCCACGCGGGCGAACGGCGAGTCGAGCAGGATCGCCTCGTGGCGAATCCAATTCGGATCGCGGCGGTGGGGTTCGCCGTTGGGCTCGTAGTGTTCGCGGATGTCGCGCCAGACCTTCCGCCAGGTATTTGCCGGCACCGCAGGCGCGGAATCGTGGAACAGCGCCACCGCGCCCGCCGGCTCGATCATTCGGTCGAGCCGCTTGAGCGTGTCCACCCGATCCATCCAGTGGAAGGAGCGACCCATGACAACCAGATGAAAATGGCCAAGGGCCGGGCCGAGGTCGTAAGAGCTGCCGGCGAGAAAGCGAATGTTCGCGGCCTTCCCGGTCAGCGCGCGGGCCTGGGTCAGCATCTCCGGAGAGGGGTCGACTGCTATCACCTCGCGGACGAGCGGGGCGAAGCTGCGGGCAAGCGGGCCCGGGCCACAGCCGAGGTCGAGCACTCGGTGCTGGGAGCCGAGGCCGGTGACCTCGGCGACACGGCGGATCAGCGCCGGGGCGTAGGGCGGCCGGCCTCGCTCGTAGTGCGCCGCGGCGGAGCCGTGCCGGTCAGGCTCGAACGGTAGCGGTGTGGGAACGGAGGTCATCGGCTCTCCGGAAGCAATGTTCCGGGACACTACTCCAGGAACCAGTCGAGGATCCTGGCATTCTCGTCGCGCGGATAGGTATGCGACAGATCGGCGATCTCGCGATAGACGACGGCCGCGCCGGCTTCACTCAGCGTGCGCTCGGCGCCCTGGGCGATCTCGGGCGGGAACATCCAGTCCTGCGTGCCGTGCACGATATGGACCGGCAGGCCGCGCACGCGGGCAGGATCGGCCGATGCCATCATCATGGGGTGGAAAACGGCGGCGACCGGCGCGAGATGCGTGAAATGGCAATCGCCGCGCAGCCCCAGCACATAGGTGAAGGTGCCGCCATCGCTCATGCCGGTGAGAAGCTGGCGCGCCGGATCGAGGTTCCAGTCGTGGCCCACCTGATCGACCATGTGGTCGATGTTGGGCCCGTCGACCTCCGGCTCCATCAGCGACCAGGTCTGGCCCTGGGCTGTCGGCGCGATCACGATGAAGCCGCGCGTGCGCGCCTCGCGCACCCAGCTCCACAGAAAAGCGCCGCCATTGCCGCTGCCGCCATGTATCGCCACGACCAATGGCCAGGCGCGCGCCGGGTCGTAGTATTCCGGCACGTAGAGCGAGAAGGCGCCGCGCGTTCCCGCCGGGCCGCCGATATGCATGGAGCCGACGCCTTGGCGCGACGGATCGGCCGCCGCGAGCTTGCCGGCGAGCTCCGCGTCGTCGCGCGCCGACGCTTCGAGGAAGAACTGGCTGACCGGCTTCAGATGCGCCGCCAGCGGATAGATCGCCTCGGCCGCCTGCGCGTAGCCGCGCAGCGCGCGGTAGGCCGCCAGCATGGGCTGCGGCGCCTCCTCGGCGACGAGAAACGCGGCGATGCCTTCGGCCGCCGCCTCGCCCGACCGCTCCAGGCAGGCACGCACCGGACCCAACCGCTCGGGCCAATCGGCGGCGCGGGAAGCCTCGAGCGCCGGCCCAAGATCGTCGTCGCGCTTGCCGACCGCGGCGATCAGCTCGCGCAACGTCCCGGGCGAGATGTGGCGGCTGGTGAATTCGAGCGCATGGAGCGCGCGCAGGACGGCTGGCGTCAGCCGGGCGATGATCTCGACGGAGGCTTCTTCGCTGCTCATCCTAGAGCGACATCGGGCTGATCCGTTCCCAGGTCAGCTCGCGCGTCACCTTGACGCCGTTCACGTCGGCCGGCGGAGGCGTGAGCACCATGCGCTCGCCCTCGAAGCGCACCTTGCGCACTTGCGGCGCGGTGAAGCGTGCCGGATCGCAATTGGCGTCGACGATGGTGGTAATCGTGCTGCCGTCGAAACTGTAGTTGCCGCAATAGGACGAGTACTGGCGCGGGGTACCCTCGGGCAGCGTCGCCCGACCATCGACCAGCACCGCCATCATGCGACCGTCGTCGGTCAGCGTGACCAACCCCATGCCGCGCGGCCCGAACGGCACGCCGACCTGATGGCCGTCGGGATCGACGGCGCGAGTGGCGACCAGCCGCCAGACACCGACGAGATTTCTGCTTTCCGCTGCCATCGCATTTCCCTCATCGACACAACGCAGGAACGGCTCAGTTCCAGGCCAACCGCCTCGAGCGGCGCTGCGAGCGCGATAGCATGGCGGCGGGGATCATCGCCACCACACCGGCCGCGGCGATCACGATGAAGGTGTCGGAGAAGGCCAGCATCTCCGCCTTCACGTGCAGCATCTGACCGAGATACTCGTAGGCTCCTGCCTTCTGCTGCTGGAACGGCAGGCCGCTTGCCCGTTCCATCAGCTGCTCGACCAGGGTGACCAGACGCTGGCTCGTGAAATTGCCCCAGTCCTGGGTTGCGGTCAGCGCCTCAGCATGGAAGTGGGTGCGCACCTCGAAGAACGCGACCAGCAGGTTGGTGCCGAAGGCGCCGCCGAGCTGGCGCATGAAGTTGGCGATGCCCGCACCCTGGCGAATCTTGTCGGCCGGCAAGGCCTTGAGCGAGGAGGCGTTGAGGCTGGGATTGATGAAACCCAGCCCAAGCCGCGACACCATCACCATGCTGACGAGCGTCCAGAAGGTCGTGTCGACGTCGGCAGTGCACATGAAGGTGAAGCCGGTCGAGAACAGCACCAGCCCGGCGATGATCATGGTCGAGGCCGGGATCACGTCTGCCATGCGCCCGGCGAGCGGGAAGATGAAGGCGAGCATGATGCCGGCCGGCATCATCATCAGGCCGGCCAGCAACGGCGTGAAGCCGATGATGGTCTGCACGAATACCGGGATGACATAGGTCGATCCATTCATGCCGAAGCCGAACACGAAGGCGATCATTGCCGTGGCGGCGAACTCGATATTGGCGAAGATCCGAATATCGATCATCGCCTTGGGTGTGTGCAGCTCCCACAGGATGAAGCCGACGGCAGCGAGGCCGCCGGCAGCGAGGCGCAGGACGATGGTGTCGGAGGCCCAGCCCTCGCGCTGGCCGTCGGCGATCCCGGTCATCAGCCCCAGCAGCGCGGCGCACAACAGCGCGAAGCCCAGCCAGTCGAACGGCGGGATCTGCCGCGGCATCGGCCGGCTCGGCATGAAGAACAGCCCGAGCACCGCGGCCAAGGCGCAGAACGGCAGCGAGATGTAGAAGACGTACCGCCAGGAAAAGTACTCGATCATCATCCCGCCGAGCGTCGGGCCGATCGCCGGCGCGAACACCACGCCGAGGCCGAACACGCCCATCGCCATGCCGCGGCGCTCGGGCGGGAAGACCGAGAAGATGATCGCCATCACCAGGGGCTGCGCCACGCCGGCGCTGAAGCCCTGCACGGTACGGAAGATGATCAGCACGTCCTCGGTCGGCGCCGCGCCGCCCATCAACGCGCCCATCGAGAAGAAGAACAGGGCGCCGACGAAGGTGCGGCGCTCGCCCAGCACGCCGCTGATCCAGGCGTTCATCAGCATGCCTGCGGTCATCGCCGCGGCGTAGGCCGACGACATCCATTGCGCCTGGTCCTGGCCGATGCCGAAGGCGCCCATCACGTCGGGCACCGCGACGTTGACCGTGGTCATGGCCAGCACCATGGAGACCACGCCAACCATGCCGGTTACGGTCACGTACCAGCGGTAGTTCGGACCGTAGCGTTCGCTGAGGGCCTGTGCGCTATCGTACGTCAATTTCGACTTCGACCATCATGCCCGGCGTCAGCGGCTTGGGCGGATTGACGATGTCGATCTTCACCGGCACGCGCTGGGTGATCTTGGTGAAGTTGCCGGACGGATTGGGCGTCGGCAGCAGCGCAAAACGCGCGGTGGTGGCGCTGCCGATGCGCGTCACCTTGCCGGTGAACGCAATCCCCGGATAGGCATCGACGGTGACATGGACCGACTGGCCGAGTTTGATCTGGCCGAGCTGTGTCTCCTTGATGTTGGCCTCTACCCAGACCTCGTCGGGATTGTGCAGCATCAGAATGCGCTGGCCGGAGGCGACGTACTCGCCCGGCAGGACGAAGGTGCGGTCGATCACCGCCGGCACCGGGCTCTTGATGGTGCGGTCCTCGACGTCGACCTGCTGCTGGTACATTTGCGCGGCGAGGTTGGCCACCTGATGGGTCAGTGCCTCGATCTGCGTGTCGATCACCTTCAGCCGTTCCTCGCCGGCCTTCGCCTCGTCGAGGCTGCCCTCGGCCTGCTGGTGCTCGGCCTCCATCTGCAGGATCTGGACCTCGAGCTTGGTCACAGCGGTCTGCGCCGTCTGCAATTGGCGCTCGTTGATCACCTTGGTGGCGAACAGCCTCCTGGCGCGCTCGAGTTCGACTTTGGCGAAGTCGAGGTCGGACTGCATCGCCTCCTGCGCTTTCGCACGCACCGCGACGCCCGAAGTGCGGGTCTTGATCGAGGTTTCGACCTGCTCCCGGCTGAAGCTCCGCTCGGCCTTGAGTCGCGCGCGCTCCGAGCGGACGCCCTCGATCTGGGCTTTCAGCGAATCGATCTTCAGTTTGGCGATGCGATCGTCGATCCTGACGACGACATCGCCCGCCTTGACCCGCACGCCCTCGAGCGCCGGCATGTCGACCACCCAGCCGTCGGCGCGGCTGGAGATGGTCACGATGTCGGCCGTGGCACGGGCGTCATATTCATAGATGTGCGTGGCGCGGAGGTAGATCTCGCGGCCGGCATAGCCCAGCACCAGCAACACGGCGGCGGCGACGGCCAAAATCTTGGGTTGCAAGAAGCGGCTGCGGGTCCGCGGCGCCCAGGCTGACCGGCGCGGCAGTACGCCGATCTGTGCATTGGCGAGCTGGGAGGGGGGAGGCGTGACCGACTGGTCCAAAAGTCCTACTCGACGGCCGGGGCGGCGCTCGCTGTCATGGAGACAGCATAAGAGCGAAACATTCATTCTACACGCGTTCAGGCCGCCTTGCTGCAGCGCGCTGCCCGCATGCCGGCCCGGCCGCCACGCGGGCGACCGCCCTTGCAAAAGGCCGCTTCCCAAGGGACCTTTCCTACCGACTGCATTTTAGCTCGCACTGCAAAATCCGTTGAGACATTCATGCCCGACGCTTCCCATCCCGCTCCGCGCCAACTCGACGTCGCCATCGTCGGTGGCGGCTTGGCCGGCCTCTACGCCATCCATCGCCTGCGCAACCTGGGCCTGAAAGTCCGCGCCTACGAAGCGGGCTCGGGCGTCGGCGGCACCTGGTTCTGGAACCGCTATCCCGGTGCACGCTGCGACGTGGAGAGCCTGGAATATTCCTACAGCTTCTCCAACGAGCTGCAGCAGGAGTGGAAGTGGCCGGAGCGCTACGGCACGCAGCCCGAGATCCTGAAATACATCAACCACGTCGCCGATCGCTTCGACCTGCGCCGCGACGTGCAGCTCAATACCCGCATCAAGTCGGCGCTCTTCGACGACGCGGCGAACGAGTGGACGCTCAAGACCGACAGCGGCGAGGACGTGCGCGCACGTTACTGCGTGATGGCCGCCGGCAACCTCTCGACGCCTCGTGTGCCCGACTTCAAGGGCATCCATGGCTTCAAAGGGAAGTGGTACCACTCCGGCCTGTGGCCGCATGAGGGAGTCGATTTCAGCGGACTGCGCGTGGGCGTGATCGGCACCGGCTCGTCGGGCGTGCAGATGATCCCGATCATCGCGCAGCAGGCGAAGCACCTTACCGTCTTTCAGCGCACCGCCAATTTCAGCCTGCCGGCCCGCAACGCGCCGATGGAGCCCGAGCGCGAGCGCCAACACAAGGCCGAGTATCCGGCACGTCGGCGCGCGGCGTACGACACGCCCTTCGCCATCGGCGGCTATCCGCGGCCGACCAGACCAACGCTCGAGGTGCCGGAAGCCGAGCGCAACGCCGCCTTTGAAGCCAAGTGGCAGGAAGGCGGCAGCATCAGCTACCTTTACACCTACACCGATCTGCTGGTGAACAAAGCCGCCAACGACACCGCGTCGGAGTTCGCGCGCAACAAGATCCGCGGCATCGTGACGGACAAGAGAACGGCCGAGCTGCTGGCGCCCAAGGACCATCCGATCGGCACCAAGCGGCTCTGCCTCGATACCAACTACTACGAGACCTACAATCGGCCGAACGTGTCGCTGGTCGATGTCCGCAGCGATCCGATCGAGGAGATCACACCCGTCGGCCTGCGGACGGGCAAGCAGTCCTTCGAGCTCGACGCCATCGTGTTCGCCACCGGCTTCGACGCCATGACCGGCGCCTTGCGCGAGATCAACGTGCGGACCTCCAATGGCGCCGCGCTGCGCGATCATTGGGAAGGCGGGCCGCTCACCTATCTCGGCCTGATGGTCTCGGGCTTCCCCAACATGTTCGTGGTCACCGGCCCCGGCAGCCCGGGCGTGAAGACCCAGATGATCGCGTCGATCGAGCAGCACGTCGACTGGATCGCCGATGCCATCAGCCACCTGCACAAGCACCAGCTCGACCGCATCGAGCCGTCGCCGAAAGCCGAAAGCGACTGGGTGCAGCACGTCAACCAAGTGGCCGATAGCACGCTCTATCCGCTGGCCAACTCCTGGTACATGGGCGCCAATATCCCGGGCAAGCCGCGCGTGTTCATGCCCTATGTCGGCGGCTTCGACCGCTACAAGAAGCGGTGCGACGAGGTTGCCGCCAAGGGCTATGAGGGCTTCGCCCTCACACGTCACGCCGTCGTCGACGCTTGAACACCCTTTTCGTCCACCATCGCATCGATGCCGCGCCCAGGCAGTGGCAGGCGCTGGCACAACGGCTGACCACCAACGGCGCGCAACGCATCGCCAGAGAAGGCGGCGCGCTCTATGGCATCTGGCGCAGCCAGATCGGCCGGCCGCGCGACGAACTGCAGGCGCTGACCGCCTGGCCGGACGCCGTCCACGCCGCCGACGCCGAGGCCGCACTGCTTGAAGGTGAGCCGGATGTCTGGATCAAGCGCAGCGAGACGCTGAAGCCGACGCTGCGGCCGATCGACAGCGAGCCGCCCACCCGCCAGGGCAACTATGCCTTCCGCTGGTTCGCCACGCCCGAGCGGCACTGGACCGAGTTCCTCGACCTCTGCGCCGGCGCGTGGCCGGGCTTCGAGAAGGCCTACGATTCGCAGGTGATCGGGCTGTGGCAGGCGACCGGCGACCGCACCGGCATCGAGAGCGACGAGGTGACGGGGGCGGGCTTCCACGGCGGCGTGCGCAGCCTGCTGCTGACCCGCCGCCCCAACCTTGCCATATGGGAACGCTCCAAGCTGCCCGAGGGCAAGGACGAGGCGAAAGTGCGCGACATGCTGAGCCGCCGCTACGATCTCTGCGACTGGACCGTGGTCTCAACCGCGACCCTGCTCACCGCCCGGGACAAGCAGGATACCGCGCGCTGGACATAAAACTGCACGGATTTACCGCCCAATTTACCGGCTTCTTACCGGGGGTCGGTGAACGCCCGATGCCGATGGAATAAGGGTTTTAGGCACTTTTTACCGCTTTGGGCCCGCCTACCCCTCAACATTTTATTTGACGACAATCACGATGTTGCCGCCGGCATCGAGGCTAGCACTGGCACCGGGAGGCACGACGCAGGTCGCGTCGTATTCCTCGACGATCAGCGGCCCGGACCGCGTCGCCGCAAGATCGGAGCGGCGCAGGACCGGCGTTTCGATCCAACCCGCCTCGCCGAAGTAGGCGCGGCGCGCCGGTGATGGCGGAAGCTCGGCGCGGCTGGGTTTCACGCGTTCGGGCACGCCGCCATCGGCACGCAGGCCTTGGCCCACCACCTGGATCGACACCAGCTCGACCGGCTCGTCGGGACCGGCGCGATGACCGTAGGTCTTCTCATGCTCGCGACCGAATGCCTCTTCGAGGTGCGCCACCATCGCCCCGTCCATCGGGCCAGGCGGCACCGGCACCGTGAGCTCGTAACTCTGGCCGTGATAGTGCAGCGCCGCCGAACGGCGGAGCTGCGCGAAGGTGCCGTGAAAACCTTCGGCCTCGAGCTGGGCGATGGCCTGTCGGTCGAGCTCGGCCCAGGCGCGGGCGATCTCGCCGAGATCGGCCTTGCGCAGCCGGCGGCGGAAGGTGCGCGAGTAGTGATGCTCGACGTCGGCATAGAGCAGCCCGAACGACGAGAAAAGGCCGGCCGACGGCGGCACCACGACCCGCGTGATGCCGAGCGAGCGCGCCATGCCGGCGGCGAACAACGGACCGTTGCCACCGAAGGCGAACAGCGAGAACGCGCGCGGATCGCGGCCGCGCTCGGTCGACACCGACTTGATGGCGCGGATCATGTTGGACGCGGCGATCAGGTGCGCGCCGTAGGCTGCGGCATCGACCGACATGCCGAGCGGCTTGGCCACCTTGTCGGTGAAGGCGAGGCGGGCTTTCTCGGCATTGAGTTTGAGCGCACCGCCGACGAGCTGCGCCGGATTGATGTAGCCCAGCACCACGTTGGCGTCGGTCACGGTCGGCGTGTCACCACCCTTGTCGTAGCAGACAGGACCGGGTGAGGCGCCGGCGCTCTCCGGCCCGATCTGCAGGGCGCCACCGCTGTCGATCCAGACCAGCGAGCCGCCGCCCGCGCCCACTTCGGCCAGGTCGATCGCCGGCACCTTCAGCATGTAGCCGGCGCCGGTCAGCAGGCGCGAGCCGATCATGATGCCGGCGCCGACGGAATATTCGGACGCGCGGCTGATCTCGCCGTCCTCGACCATGGCGGCCTTGGCCGTGGTGCCGCCCATGTCGAAGGTGATGATCTTTGCCAGGTCCTTGGCGCGAGCCACCGCTTGGGCGCCGACAACGCCGCCCGCCGGGCCGGATTCGATGATGTTCATTGGCTTGGCGGTCGCGGCTGCGTCGCTGGCGATGCCGCCGTTGGACTGCATCAGCATCAGCCGGGCCGGAATGCCGGCAGCGTCGAGGCCGGCGCGCAGCGAGCGCAAGTAGCTCGCCACGATCGGCATGACGTAGGCGTTGATCACTGTAGTGGAGGTGCGCTCGTATTCCTTGATCTCGGGCAGCACCTCGTAGGAGACGCTGAGCGGCAGGTTCGGTGCCTTGGCAACGACGATGTCCTTGATCAGGAGCTCGTGCGCGGGGTTGGCGAAGGAGTTCAGGAGACAGATGGCGATGGCCTCGACCTTCTCGGCCAGCAGGGCATCGACCGCCCGCTCGGCGTCCTTCAACTCCAGCCGACGCTCGATGCGGCCGGCGGCGTCGACGCGCTCGTCGACCACCTGGCGCAGGTAGCGCTCGACCAGCGGCGCGGGCTTGGTCCAGCCGATGTCGTAGAGCTTGGGCATGCGGAGCGTGCGGATTTCGAGCACGTCGCGGAAGCCCTTGGTGGTGATCAGCCCGACCCGGGCGCCCTTGTGTTCGAGGATGGCGTTCGATGCCACCGTCGTGCCGTGGCGGATCTCCTCGATCGCGCCGCCGGCCAGCCCGGTCTCGGCGAACAGCTCGTCGAGCCCCTGCACGATGGCGCTGGCGTAGTTGTCGACGCTCGACGAGATCTTCTTGGTGTGGATCGTGCCGTCGGAGCCGAGCAGCACGATGTCTGTGAAGGTGCCGCCGATATCGACACCGACGCGAAACGTCACCATGCGATCACTCGGCCGCGGCGGCGAGCGTGGGCGGGTCCTGCCACTGCACCTTGGGCGTTTCCTTCCAGCCGCGCGCGCGGCGCATCGCCTCGCGGCGGCTGGCGGTGGCGCCGGCATCGACGGTCCAGCACGCCGTGTCGATCACCACGCCGTAATCGGCAGCGGCCTTGGTCGAGGACAACAGCTCGTTGCGCACGTCCTTCAGCACGGCGGCGGGATCGCGCTCCAGCGGATCGCCCCAGCCGCCGGCGCCGGCCAGCACGTGGCGGAACACGTCGCCGCGCTTCACCGTCATGGTGAACTTGGCGGGCAAGGTGCGGTTTTCGCTTTCGGGATTGAGGTAGTTCTCGGACGGCCCGCCAGGATTGCCGCCGTAGAGGCCGAACGGACGATGGTCGCGCCGGTCGGAGCGGACCTGCAGCATCCCTTCCTCCTCGAGGAAGCGGTAGTCGCGCTTGAACGGCACGCCGCCGCGATACTTGCCGGCGCCCGCCTTGTCGGGAACGAACTCGTAGGCGAGGAGCTGGATGGGATGCTCGGCCTCGGTGACCTCGATCGAGTGCGACGCCATGTTGGCGAACATGTGGCTGTTGCCATCGAGCCCGTCGGCCCACGGCCGGGCGCCCCAGGCGCCGCAGGTGAAGTCGACATAGACGAACGGCTTGCGGTCGGCGTAGTAGCCGCCGATCGAGATGCCGGTGTTGCCGCCGTCGCCCGCCGCCTTGACCTTGTCGGGCAGCATCATGGCGAGCGCGCCGAACATGCAGTCGGTCATGCGAAAGCCGGTCAGTCCGCGCGCCGCGCACGCCGCCGGCAGCACGCCGTTGCCGACCGTGCCGGGCGGGCAGATCACCTCGATGGCGCGGAACACGCCCTCGTTGTTGGGGATATTGGGCGCCAGCACCGAGCGCACGCCCGTGTAGGAGGCAGCCTTTGTGAAGGAGAGCGTGTTGTTGATGGCGCCCTTGACCTGCGGATTGGTGCCCGTCCAGTCGACCACCATGTGGCCGCCCTTCTTGCGGATGGTGACGAACAGGCGAATCGGCTTGCCATAGTCGACGCCGTCGTCGTCGATCCAGTCCTCGAAGCTCCATTCGCCGTCCGGCAGCTTCTCGAGCGAGGCGCGCGTCAGGCGCTCGGCATAATCGACGGTCTCGCGCATCAAGGCCTTGGTCTGCTCCACGCCGTAGCGGGCCACCAGCTCGGCAAACTGCTTCTCGGCGATGTGGCAGGCCGCGAGCTGCGCGCGCAGGTCGCCCGCCACCTGCACCGGCAGGCGCACGTTGCGCTCGATGAAGGTCATGATGGTCTTGTTGAGCTTGCCCGCCTCGTAGAGCTTCAACGGCGCGATGCGCAGGCCCTCGGCGTAGATCTCGGTCGAGTCCGAGGCGTTCGAGCCGGCGACGCGGCCGCCGACGTCGGAGTGGTGGCACACGGTCGCGGCAAAGGCGATGCGCTCGCCAGCATGATAGAGCGGCTTGAAGACGAAGATGTCGGGCAGGTGCATGCCGCCGTCGAACGGGTCGTTCATGATGAAGACGTCGCCCTCGGACATGTCATCGCGGTAGTGCTTCATCACCGATTCGAGCGCGGTCGGCACCGAGCCGAGATGGCCCGGCAAGGTGAGGCCCTGCGCCACCAGCTTGCCGTCGGCGTCGGCAAAGCCGGTCGAGTAGTCCATGTTGTCCTTGAGCACGCCCGAATAGGTGGTGCGGAACACGGTCAGCGCCATCTCGTCGGCGATCGAGAAGATGGCGTTCTTGAACAGCTCGAAAACGATGGGGTCGATGGGTTCGGCCATGCCGGCATGTTGCCGGGTTTGCCGGCAGGCGACAAACGAATGGTCGCTGCGCGCGATCCCGCTCAACGCTGACGCCCCGACCCCGGGCTGGCCAAAAGCCCGGCGTCGGCTTATGTCACGCCGCCATGCAGACCCTGCGCACGCTCAAGGCCCTGCAGCGCGACGGGCTCGCCACCTCCGATCCGCGCCTGAAGGCGGCTGCGCAATCGATGGCCATCGCGATCACCCCCGAAATGGCGGCGTTGATCGACCGTAACGACGTGGCGGACGACCCGATCGCCAAGCAGTTCGTGCCCAGTGCCCGCGAGACCGAAATCGCGCCCGAAGAGCTTAGCGACCCGATCGGCGATGAGGCGCGCTCGCCGATCAAGGGCATCGTGCATCGCTATCCCGACCGCGTGCTGCTGAAGCCGCTCCACGTCTGCCCGGTCTATTGCCGTTTCTGCTTCCGCCGCGAGAAGGTGGGACCGGGTGGCGAGGCGCTGAGCCCAGCCGAGCTCGCGGCGGCACTGGCCTATATCGGCACGCACAAAGAAATCTGGGAAGTGATCCTGACCGGCGGCGATCCCTTGATGATGGCGCCGCGCCGGCTCGGTGAGCTGATCGCGGCGCTGGACGTCATCGACCATGTCGCCGTCATTCGCATCCATAGCCGCGTACCGATCGTCGATCCCGGCCGCATCACCAGCGAGCTGGTTTCGGCGCTGAAGTCCCCGCGCGCCAGCCTGTGGTTCGGCATCCATTGCAATCACGCTCGCGAACTGACGGCCGAGGCGCGCGGCGCTCTCGCCAGGCTCGCCGATGCGGGCTTCCCACTGATGGGCCAGAGCGTGTTGCTGGCCGGCGTCAACGACGATGTCGAAACACTCGACCAGCTGATGCGCGCGCTGGTGACGGCGCGCGTCAAACCCTATTACCTGCACCATCCCGACCTGGTGCGCGGCACCGGCCACTTCCGCGTCTCGATCGAGCGCGGCCAGGCGCTGATGAAGGCCTTGCGCGGGCGCCTGTCAGGTCTGGCCCAGCCGGCCTATGTGCTGGATGTCCCCGGCGGCCACGGCAAGGTGCCGATCGGTCCTGCCTATCTCGGCGACGATCCGCAGGCACTTACCGTCGAAGACGCATTCGGAGAGCGCCATCGCTATCCACCCGACTAGACGAGCGGCCGGCTACTTCTCCAGGAGCGTGTCGCTGCCGATCGGGCCTGCAGCTTCGACGGTCAGCTCGATCTGACGGGTGCCGGCCTTTTCGAAAGTCAGTGTCACGGGCACGCGCTGACCTTGGGAAAGAGGCGTCTTCAGGCCCTGCAACAAGAGATGATAGCCGCGCGGCTGCAGGGTGATGGTGGTATCGGCGGGCAGGCCGACGCCACGTTCCAAGGGACGCATGGCGATATCGGAACCCACCACCTTGATGCCGTGGATCTCGATTTTCTCGGCCAATGGGCTGATCGCGGCGACCAGGCGGTCGGCCTCTTTGCCCTTGTTGGCGAGGGTCATGAAGCCCGCGGCGCGCAGCTCCGTGGCGGATCCTGTGCGCGCCCAAGGACGGCTGATGTCGATGCTCATGGCCTAGTCTGGTATTAGGTTAATTTGTGTCGGGCGGTCAACGCCGCGCCGCGGCAGCGAGCGTCGGGCGGGTCGACCGGGCCTGCGGCGCGCTCAACTCCTCGACCAGCCAGTCCTCGAAGGCACGCGTCTTGGGTCGGCTGACCGAAGCGGGCGGACAGACGAACCACCAGGCTTTGCCCGAATCGACGATCTGCGGGAAGGGCTGGAACAGCCGGCCCTCCGCCAACTCCTCGCGGAAGAGCTGCGGCGGACCGACGGCGACGCCGGCGCCTTCCATCGCCGCTTCCACCGCAATCATGGTCGAGTCGAAGGTCAGCACGCGCTTGGGCTTGAAGTCGCCCATGCCGACGGCGCGCAGCCAGATCGCCCACTCAGGATCGTACGTCATGTCGATGAAGGGTACGCGCTTCAGATCCTCGAGCGTCTTGAGCTTGTCCTTGTAACGCTTGCCGCAAAGCGGCGTCAGCACGTCGCTGAACAGGCGGGTGGCGTGCAGGTCGGGCTCGGGCTGGACGGCGAAGCGGATGGCGCAGTCGAAATCCTCGCGCGCGAAATCGACCCGGCGCAGCGCCGTCGTCATGCGCACCTCGATCTCGGGATGCTTGGCCTGGAAGCGATGGAGTCGGGGCGCCAGCCAGCCGAGCGCAAAGGTCGTCACCAGGCTGACATTGAGCGTGCCCGAGTTGGCCTTGCGGCCGACCCGTTCGAGCGCGTTGGTCATGCGGTCGAAGGCGTCGCGCAGGTCGGGCAAGAGCGCCTGGCCTTCGCCGGTGATTTCCAGCCCGCGTGGGCGGCGCACGAACAGCGCCACACCCAGTCGCTCCTCCAGCGCTTTCACCTGATGGCTGACGGCAGCCTGGGTGACGTGCAGCTCTTCGGCGGCGTGGGTGAAACTTGCGTGACGGGCGGCGGCTTCGAAGGCGCGCAGCGCGTTCAGGGGCAGTTGAGAGCGGCTCATTTAAGGCAACATGTTCATAGTTTTTGTAGGTCTCGCCCGAGCTTTCATCCTTTGCGGACAAGGCAACCATACAGCAAATTAGGCCTAGAAACGAGGTCAACGGGGCAATTCTGCCGTCGTCGCCTCAAACGGAGCTAAGTCATGTCGACCCTGTCCAACGTACGGGAATTTGCCCGTCCGGAAGCCCCCTCCTTCTCCTTCGGCCGCGCCGCGGCGCTGCTGGCCGGATCGGTCGTGGTCGGTGTCGAGGCTCTGATGACCCGCGCGGAGCTGCATCGTTCGCGACGCCAGCTCGCCGAGCTCGATGACCGCCTGTTGCGCGATATCGGGCTCGACCGCGGAAATGCCCGCTACGAAGCCAGCAAGGGCTTCTGGGCCTAAATAAAGGCTTTCCGGGTCGGGGAATTGCCGGCGGGCGCCGGATAGAGCAGGTTGGGCCGGGTGCTTATATGGCGCCCATGACCCAATTCTCCTCTGTTCACCCGCTCCCCCCAGTGGCGCTCGCCAGTACCTCCCACCCTGGCACGTTCCCCGACCCGGATTCCTGCTGGCACGCCGTTCAGCAGCGCAATCGGGCCTTCAACGGCCGGTTCTGGTTCTCGGTCAAGACGACCGGGGTCTATTGCCTGCCGTCCTGCGCCGCGCGTCCGCCGCTGCGCAAGAACGTGGCCTTCCACGCCTCGCCCGAGGTGGCGGAGGCCGCCGGTTTCCGCCCCTGCAAACGCTGCAAGCCGCGCGACTGGCAAGCTGAGCTCGGTCTCAGCAAGCCGGTGGCGCTCGCCTGCGCGCTGTTCGATGCGGCTGAGGCCGACAGTCCGCCCTCGCTGAGCGAGGTGGCGCGCAAGGTCGGCGTGTCGGCCAACACTCTCAGCAAGCGCTTCGTTACTGAGCTCGGTGTGACGCCGCGCGATTGGCTGGTGGCCAAGAAGCGCGAGCGCTTCCGCAAAGCCTTGCGTTCGGGCGAGTCGGTCGCCGGCGCGCTCTACGGCGCGGGCTACGGTTCGCCGAGCCGCGTCTACGAGAACAGCGACAAGGCACTCGGCATGACGCCCGCCACCTACGCCAAGGGCGGCGCCGGCGCGCACATCGACTTCACGACTGTGGAGTCCGACTATGGTCGCGTGCTGGTGGCGGCCACCCAGAAGGGTATCGCCGCGGTGTTCCTGGGCGACAGTGATCGCAGTCTGGAGCGCGACCTCAAGGACGACTTCCCAGCCGCCGATATCCAGCGCAACGATCGCGCGCTGGCGCAGCGGGTGAAGGGCGTGCTGGCGCGCCTCTATGGCCGCAAGCCGTCGGCGCTCGACGCGCCTGACGTGCCGCTCGATATCCTCGGCACCGCCTTTCAATGGAAGGTCTGGAAGGCACTGACCGAGATCCCGCCGGGCGAGACCCGCACCTATGGCGAGATCGCCCGGCGCATCGGCGAGCCGACGGCGGCCCGCGCGGTCGGCCGCGCCTGTGCGACCAACCAGGCGGCCGGCGTCATCCCGTGTCACCGCGCCGTCGGCTCCAACGGCGCGCTCAACGGCTATCGCTGGGGCGTGGCGCGCAAGGAACGCCTGCTTGCCGGCGAGCGCAAGCGCCGCGCCGCCTAGCTAGTTGCTGTTCTCGATGCGCGTGATGTCGTAACGCTTGCCGTCACGCGCGACGTTGAACCGGATCTTGTCGCCGGGCGTGAGCCCGGTGAGCAGGCTCCGGTCCTCGACGTGGAAGATGTAGGTGCCGGGCTCGAGATAGAACCGCTCGACACCGCGGTGCCTGACGGTGAGTCGGCCGTCCTTGGCGTCGACGGCGACGATCTTGCCCGCCGCCAGCGGATATTCTTCGACAGGCTGCAGGCTTGCCAGATGAGCCGGGGGCGCAGTGGCCGAACAGGGCTTGGCGGCGATCCGCTGGGCGGCCCACACACCGCCTCCGACCGTCGCCGTCAAAATCACCAGCCATGAGATCAGGGCAATCCGGCGCATCTCACATCCCTCCGCAATTCGTTCGCAGTCGTGAGTGGGAGATCGAAACCGGGTTCCCGGATCGCAAGGTGCCGCCGCTCAACTTCCCGCGAGCAGCCGTGAGCTCATGCACGCACCGTGCGCCGACGCAGCAGGATATAGAACGCGCCGCTGCCGCCATGACGTGGATGGGCGGCGCGCACGCTCGCCACTCGTGCCCGGTTCTCGGCGCGGTCGAGCCAGCCCAGGAATTCAGCCCGGATGCGGCCCCCGAACACGCGGCCACCCTCGAGGCGCAGGCCCTTGCCGGTGACGATGAGTACGATGCGGCGGCCTTGCTCACCCGACTGGGCGAGGAACTCGGTCACCGCCCGCTCGGCGGCACTCAGCGTCATGCCATGGAGGTCGAGCTTCGCCTCGGGCGAACGCTTGCCGCGCGCCAGGGCGCGGTCGACGTCGCGGTCGAAGGGGGCTTCGACGATAGTGCCGGCCTCCACTTTTCTCCTCGCGGCCGGGACGGTAGGAGCGATTCGAGCCGGCTTCTGTTCTTCTCCGCTTCGGCGGAGCGCCGCGGCAAGGGCAGGCTTCGGTGCCTTGCGTCCCTTGATCGGCTGCACGCCAGCCATTGCCGCCTTGAACAGATCGACGTCCTTGGCCATGGCGTTTCGTGTAGAGCATATCCCGTTCGGCCGAAACGCCCGAACGGGATATGCCCTTTGATCGAGGCGTCAGGAATAAGCGTTTCCGAGCAAATGGAACCGCACGCGGTTCCATTTGCTCAGAACCCGCACTAGCCTTGGCCGTTGGCCGGGTCTACACAGCGCGCCATGGCCCAGCCACTTCCCTCCCAGCCCGATCCGGACCTGCAGAACGGCCTGCAGTTCCTCCGCGCCGGCATGTTCGACCGGGCCGAGCCGCTATTCCGTTCGGCACACGGCCGCTACGGCGACCGGCCCGAGATCCTGCACTACCTCGCGGTCTGCCTGTCGCAGCGCGGCGCGCTGGCCGACGCCGAGGCGTTGTGGCGCAAGGCCATCGCCAAGGATCCCAACGAGCCGATGCTGTCCTACAACCTCGGCCTGGTCGCCCGTCGCCAGGGCAAGCTCGACGAGGCGGCCAGGCGCTTCCGCGACACCATTCGCCGTCAGCCCTTCCATATCGAGGCGCGGCTGGCGCTGGCCTCCCTGCATGTCGAGCAGAACCGCTTCGCCGCCGCCGAACGGGAGCTCGCGGAAATCATCCAGAACGTCGAGAAGGCGATCGAGCAGCCCGAAGGGGAGAAGCTGAAGCCCCTGGCGGCGCGCTGCCGCAACATGTTGGGCCACGTTCTCTATCGTCTGGGCAATCATTCGACGGCGATCGAGGTGCTCGACATGGCCATGGCGGATGCCGGCGATGACGTGCCGCGGCAAGCCCAGATCCTGGGCGACCGGGCGCTGGCCCTGAGCGGACTTGCCCATCACGAGCAGGCCGTCGCCGAAGCCGAGCGGGCACTGGCGTTGATGCCTGAGAATCCCACGCTCAATCATGTATTGGGGTTCGTGCTCTTTTTTGCCGGCCGCGTCTCCGACGCAATCGCGCCGATCCGCAATGCGCTGGCAATCGATCCGACATTGATGCCGGCGCTCAGGACTCTCGCGATGGCGCAAAGCGCCGCCGGCCAGGCCGACGAGGCGATCGACGCCCTGCAACGGGCACTGCGCTACAATCCACTCGACCGCGATGCCCTGCTGCGGCTGTCGGTAATTCATATCGAGGGCGGCCGCCACGCAGCGGCTTTCGAGCTGCTTGAGCCTTATCTCAAGACGGCGCCCGACGATGTGCGCGCCCTCAACAATCTTGGCCTGGCGTTGCACGGCCTGAAGCGCTTCGACGAGGCCCGCCGGGCGCTCAAGCGCGCGTCACGGTTGGCGACCGACGACCCGTTGGTGCTGACCAATCTCGGCAGCGTGCTGGTCGATCTCGGCCGCGCCGCCGAAGCGCGCTCCTTGCACGAGCACGCCCTGCGCGGCTTGCCGGGCGACACGCGGCTGCTCATCAACTACGGCATTTGCCTGGCGGCCCTTGGGGACAAGGACAAGGCACGTGAGACGCTGGACGCGGCGCTGGCGGCCAATCCGAACAGTGCCGAGGCACTCGCCGCCCGCACCGGCCTTGATGCATGAGTGAGGGTGCCGATCATCTGGCGGATGTCACTCGCCGCATCGCCGAGGCGGCGCGCGCGGCGGGCCGCGACCCGGCCGCTGTCACGCTGGTCGCCGTCTCCAAGACCCACGGCGCCGACAAGGTGCGCGAGTTGCTGGCCGCAGGCCAACGTGTGTTCGGCGAGAACCGCGTGCAGGAAGCCGAGGAGAAATTCCCGGCCCTGAAAGCGGAGTATCCCGACCTGCAGCTCCATCTGATCGGGCCCTTGCAGACCAACAAGGCACGCGATGCAGTGGCCCTGTTCGAAGTGATCGAATCGGTCGACCGCGAGCGGCTGGCCGCCACCCTGGCCAAGGAGATGGCGAAAGCCGGTCGGCGGCCCGACTGCTTCATCCAGGTCAATACCGGCGAGGAACCGCAGAAGGCAGGCATACTGCCCGCAGAGCTCGACGCCTTCGTGGCGGCGTGCCGCGACACCCACAAGCTGCCGGTGGTCGGTCTGATGTGCATTCCGCCGGTCGAGGAAGAGCCGGCGCTGCATTTCGCGCTCTTGGTCAAGATGGCGGCGCGCAACGGCCTCAGCAAAGTAAGCATGGGCATGAGCGCCGACTACGAGATCGCGGTACGGCTGGGGGCCACGCACGTGCGCGTCGGCAGCGCGCTCTTCGGGGCGCGCCACTAACGACATATGCCGGAGCTGCCCGAAGTCGAAACCGTCCGCCGCGGCCTGATCCCCCGCCTGGTCGGTCATCGCATCGTGCGGCTCATTCAACGCCGGCGCGATTTGCGGGTGCCGCTGCCCGGCAAGTTCGCCCAGAAGGTCGAGGGCCGCACCGTGCAGGCCATCGACCGGCGGGCGAAGTATCTCCTGATCCGCCTCGACGACGGTCAGACCATGATCGCTCACCTCGGCATGTCCGGCCGCATGACCTTGCACGACGCTGCCAGCGCCGCCGAGCATCCCTTCCATCGCCACGACCATGTGGTGCTCGAGACCGACGAGGGCTGGCAGGTTCGCTTCAACGATGCTCGGCGCTTCGGCCTGATGCTCCTGGCTCGGTCCGAAACCGTACCAAGGCACAAGCTCTTCAAGGGACTAGGGCCCGAGCCCCTCGACGAGACCTTCGACGGCGCCGCCCTCGCCGCGCGTCTCAAGGGAAGACGAACGCCCATAAAAGCGGCATTGCTCGATCAGAAGACACTTGTAGGTATCGGCAATATCTACGCCTGCGAGGCGTTGTTTCTGTCCGGCATCTCGCCCCGGCGCTCGGCGCACACAGTACAAGGTGAACGCGCAGACAGGCTGGTGGCGGCGCTGAAGCAGGTGCTGCTGCGCTCCATCGACGATGGTGGCTCGACGTTGCGCGACCACGTCCAGCCGGGCGGCGAACTCGGCTATTTCCAGACCCGTTTCAATGTCTATGACCGCGCCGGAGCTCCCTGCCCGACCCGCGACTGCGGAAAGATCGTCAAGCGGCTGGTCCAGTCCGGCCGTTCCACGTTCTATTGCGCGAACTGCCAGCGCTAGGAGGACCAAGGTGGCTTACGAGAACATCCAGACCGAAACCAAGGGACGCGTCGGCATCATCCGGCTGACCCGACCTAAGGCATTGAACGCTCTCTGCGCCGACCTGGTGCGCGAGTTGGGACAGGCACTCGATGCCTTCGAAGCCGATCCCGGCATCGGCTGCCTGGTGCTGACCGGCAACGAGAAGGCCTTCGCGGCCGGCGCCGACATCAAGGAGATGAAGGAGAAGACCTACCACGACGTCTTCCTTCAGGACTTCATCACCGTCGGCTGGGAGAAGGTGAGCCAGGTGCGCAAGCCGATCGTGGCGGCGGTGGCGGGCTATGCACTGGGCGGCGGGTGCGAGATGGCCATGATGTGTGACTTCATCATTGCTGCCGACAATGCACGCTTCGGCCAACCCGAGATCACGCTCGGCACGATCCCCGGCGCTGGCGGCACCCAACGCTTGCCGCGCTTCGTCGGCAAGTCCAAGGCGATGGACATGGTGCTGACGGGGCGCATGATGGACGCGAGCGAAGCCGAGCGCTGCGGCCTCGTGAGCCGAGTCGTCCCTTTGGCGCAACTGATGGACGAGGCAATGGCGACGGCCGAGAAGATCGCCGGCATGTCGTTGCCTGCCACCATGGTCGCCAAAGAAGCGGTCAACCGGGCGTTCGAGACGACGCTGGCCGAAGGAGTCCGGTTCGAGCGCCGGACCTTCCATGCGACCTTTGCTTTCGAAGACCGCGCGGAGGGCATGAGCGCCTTCGCCGACAAGCGCAAGCCGAACTGGAAACACCGCTAAAACAGGGCGTTTTGTCGGGGTTGACCCGCGCTTCTGCGGTTCGTATAAGCGCGCCCTCCCGAGGAACGAGGATTGAATGGCTACTCACAAGTCGGCCGAGAAGCGCGCCCGTCAGACCAAGCGGCGCACAGCCGTGAACGGCGCCCGCCGCAGCCGAGTGCGCGGCTCGACCAAGAAAGTCGAAGAGGCGATCGCCGCCGGCGACAAGAAGGCGGCCCTCGCCGCGCTGCGCGCCGCTCAGCCGGACATCCAGCGCGGAGGCGCCAGCCGCGTGATCGCCAAGAACGCCGCGGCACGTCGCGTGTCGCGTCTCAATGCGCGCATCAAGGCGATGGCTTGACGCAACTTCCTCTTTCAGAGGATATGAACGCCGCTCGATCGAGCGGCGTTTTTGTTTTTTCGCGACGCGTCGAAAAAAATTCCTGAATTTTTTTTGGCGTCGTTCAGATAAGAAGGCTTGGTTCGCAATTGGGCGAATTCCATACAATTCGGCTTTATCGCCATACACCGACGTGCAGGCGCTAGATGTTGAGCCACGTCATCGATAATGAGCGCAGCGAGCGCGCTAGGGAATTGAATCACGAGAGAAGTCAATCGAGTCGCGCAACGAGAAATCTGAATCACGTGCGGAGATCGGCGCGTGAAGCATTTGCGCTGCCAGAGGAGTTTGTCTAAGAGTTCGATGCATCGCGACGGGGCGTGGGGCGCTGGATCGCGGGCCAAGGCGGAGATGGGGGGCTTCCTCTTCGCCGGCAAGACCAACGAGGGAGAGAGCCGCAGCGTTCAACATCAGCGACGATCAAAGCAGCGTCCCTTCAACGACGCTCGATCCAAAATTTTCGTCGCCGGTGCTACGCTGCATTTCATCCTCGGGTCTGTGGCTCGCCGCCCGTGCCCTGCTCGACAAATGAATGAAGCGGGGGCCATGTCCAACGACAACAAGATCGCCGGCACATATCAAGTGTCCCCCGTCGCCGGCTATACCGGTGACGTGACGCCGGCGACGGCCTGGAAAATCCTGAGCGAGCGCAAGGATGCGGTGCTGATCGATGTGCGCACCCGCGCCGAATGGAACTATGTCGGCTTGCCCGACCTCGATCCTATTGCCAAGAAGCCGGCGTTGCTGGAATGGCAGGTATTTCCGAGCATGCAGCCCAATCCGGAGTTCGTCGCGGCGCTTTCCGGCGCGGTCGCGAACAAGGACGCGCCGCTGCTCTTTCTGTGCAGGAGTGGAGCCCGATCGGCCGCGGCGGCGAAAGCCATGACCGCGGCCGGCTACAGTACGTGCATCAATGTGGCGGACGGCTTCGAAGGTCCGCTGGACACGCAAGCGAAGCGCGGTTCGGCGGGTGGATGGAAGGCAGCGGGACTTCCCTGGAGACAAACGTGAACAAAATCATTTCTCCGACGTCGGGTAACGACGCAGCGTATAGTCAAAAGAGTATGGCGGGGGCCGAAATGGACGATGGGGGCCGGAAGGAACTGGAGACGCACTGGACGCGCGTCTGCGACCGGCTCCGCAAGGAAATCGGCGACAAGGCCTTCAAAACCTGGTTCGGCGAAGTCGAACTCGGTGAATTGAAGGCCGGCAAGCTCCGCCTTTACGCGCCCACCCGCTTCGTACGCGATTGGGTGAGCCGTCACTATGGTGACCGCGTGCTCGCCTACTGGCAGGCCGTGAATACCACCGTGGCGAGCGTCGAGGTCAACCTGGTGCCACCACCGGCGCCGCGCCGGGCCAACGACATCATCGCCATGCCGCCGGTGCCCTCGCCGCAGAACAGCTACCAGCCGCCCATGCCGCGAATGGGCCCGTCGATCGGCCGCGGCACCGACGAGATCTTCCAAGGTCCCGAGGCGCGCTACACCTTCGCCAACTTCGTGGTCGGCAAGCCCAACGAGTTTGCCTATGCCGCGGCGCGCAATATTGCCGAACAGGACCGGCCACTACCCGAGCGCAACCCGCTCTACATTTTCGGCGGGGTGGGCCTCGGTAAGACCCATCTGATGCACGCCATCTGGCACTCCATCCGCGAGCGCGATCCCAAGCAGCGCGTGCTCTATCTCACGGCCGAGAGTTTCGTGAACCGCTTCATCCAGGCGCTCCGGACTAAGAACACCAACCAGTTCAAGGAGTTGTTCCGCAACGTCGACGTCCTGATGGTGGACGACGTGCAGTTCATCTGCGGCAAGGAAGCGAGCCAGGACGAGTTCTTCTTCACCTTCAATTCGCTGGTCGAGCAGAACAAGCAGATCGTGCTCTCCTCCGAGAAACCGCCCAGCGAGCTGCAGGACATCGAGGAGCGTATGCGGTCCCGGCTGGGTTCGGGTCTGGTAGCCGATATTCATTCGTCTACGTACGAACTCAGGCTTTCGATCCTGCAGACCAAGGCGGAAAACTCGCGGGTGCCCGTGCCGGTCGGCGTGCTGGAATTCCTGGCGCACAAGATCAGCACCAACATCCGCGAACTCGAGGGGGCCTTGAACCGGGTGGTCGCCCACGGCCAGCTGATCGGCCGTGAGATCACGGTTGAGATGGCGCAGGACGTCCTGCACGACCTGCTGCGCCAGGCCGACCGCAAGGTCACGGTCGACGAGATCCAGCAGCGGGTCGCGGCGCATTACAACATCAAGCTTGCCGAGATGAGCTCGCCCCGGCGCGCGCGCTCGGTGGCGCGACCGCGGCAAGTGGCGATGTATCTTGCCAAGCAGCTGACGACTTTGAGCCTGCCGCAGATCGGCAAGCGCTTCGGCAATCGCGACCACACCACGGTCATGCATGCCGTGCGCAAGATCGAGGAACTCAAGGTCTCCGATCTTTCGATTGCAGAGGACGTCGAGTTACTCAAGCGACAGTTGCAAGGTTGAACCGCCGCCGAGGGGGACGTTGAACGGGGCCGAACAGGCCCCGTTTTTCGTCGGTAAATCAGGCCTTAAGGGCCTCAAATGGCGAGCGAAATTGCTTCCCGCAATCGGCCCCTGTGCTATACTCCGCAACCGTTCCGCAATGGCCTTTTGAGGCCCGCGAAACGGGGTGTCTAAACCGCCTATTTCGGCCCCTCGTTACGGCGACCAAAATCATGAAACTAACGATCGAACGGGCAGCGCTTCTGAAGGCTCTGGCCCATGTACAAAGCGTCGTCGAGCGGCGGAACACCATCCCCATCCTGTCCAACGTCTTGATCACCGCCCAGAAGGGCCGATTGAGCCTCGCCGCCACCGACATGGATCTTGCGATCACCGAGACGGTCGAGGCGACCGCCGCCAAGAGCGGCTCGACGACGGCGCCCGCCCATACGCTCTACGAGATCGTGCGCAAGCTGCCCGACGGCGCGCAGGTCGAGCTCGAGTCCTCGAGCGACGGCAACAGCCTCGCCATCCGCGCCGGCCGCTCCCGCTTTACGCTGCAGTGCCTGCCGCCGGCCGACTTCCCGGCGATGAACGAGGGCGACCTGCCGCACCGCTTCCAGCTGGCGGCAACCGACCTCAAGGGCATCATCGACCGCACCCGCTTCGCCATCTCCAACGAGGAGACGCGCTACTACCTGAACGGCATCTATTTCCATGCCGCCAAGTCCGGCGGCACCGACGTGCTGCGCGGCGTCGCCACAGACGGCCATCGCCTGGCCCGCGTGGAAGTGCCGCTGCCCAAGGGTGCCGGAGACATCCCCGGCGTGATCGTGCCGCGCAAGACCGTGGGCGAGGTGCGCAAGCTGCTCGACGAGAGCGACGGCTCGGTCGATATCGAGCTCAGCGATACCCGCATCCGCTTTGCCAGCGGCAACGTCACCCTGGTTTCCAAGCTGATCGACGGCACCTTCCCCGACTATGAGCGGGTGATCCCGACCGGCAACGACAAGGTCCTGAACGTGCCGTGCAAGGAGTTCGCCCACGCCGTCGACCGTGTCTCGACGATTTCGACCGAGAAATCGCGCGCCATAAAGCTCGCGGTCGCCAAGGGCGTGGTCACGCTTTCGGCGACCAGCCCGGATGCCGGCAGCGCCACCGAGGAGATCGAGGTCGAGTACAAGGCCGCGGCGTTGGAGATCGGCTTCAACTCGCGCTACCTGCTCGACATCACCGAGCAAATCACCGGCACCGAGGCCCGTTTCCTGATGGCCGACGCGGGCTCGCCCACGCTGGTGCGGGACGGTGCCGACGAGAGCGCGCTCTACGTGCTCATGCCGATGCGGGTATGACGGCGCCGCCAATCAACGCCCTCGCCTGGTCTCCCGACGCCGTAACCGGTGCAGCGCCGGCGCATCTCGCCGTGCGCCAGCTGCGCCTGACCGATTTCCGCAACTACCGCCAGCTCCGGCTCGATTGCGACCTGGCTCCCGTGGTGCTGGTGGGCGCCAACGGCGCGGGCAAGACCAACCTCCTGGAAGCGCTCTCCTTTCTGGTGCCGGGCCGCGGACTGCGCCGGGCGCGACTGGACGAGGTCTGCCGCCGCACCCGCAGCGAGGAGCCCGACCCAACGGCCTGGGCAGTCGCCGCCACGCTCGACACGCCCGATGGGCGGCTCGCCATCGGCACCGGCCTGGAGCCCGCCAAGAGCGAGACCAGTCTGCCGCGCCGCGTGGTGCGCATTGACGGCCGGCCGGCCGCCAGCCAGACCGCGCTCGGTCTTCATGTCGCGGCGGTGTGGCTGACGCCACAGCTCGACCGCCTGTTCCTGGACGGACCCGGCGAGCGCCGCCGCTTCCTCGATCGCCTGGTCACCGCGCTCCATCCCGAGCATGCCGGCGACGTGGCGGCCTATGAGAATGCGCTGCGCCAGCGCGCCCGCTTGTTGGGCGAAGGCAATCGCGACCCGCATTGGTTCACCGCGCTCGAGGACACCATGGCCCGCCATGGCGTGGCCTTGGCGACCAACCGGGCCGACACCGTGCAGCGTCTCGACGCGGCGGCTCGGCTGGGCGTCGGCCCCTTTCCGCGCGCCTCGCTCGCCATGGCTGGCGAGATCGATGGCTGGATCGCCTCGATGGCGGCCCTCGATGCCGAGGACCGCTTGCGCGCCGAACTGGCGGCCAGCCGCTTGCGTGACGCCGAGGCCGGCACCACATCCTGTGGACCGCATCGCAGCGATCTTGGCGTCCGGCATCTCGATCTGGATCTCCCGGCGGCCGAAGGCTCGACGGGCCAGCAAAAGGCGCTGCTGGTGTCGATCGCCCTGGCGCATGCACGGCTGGTTGCGCTGTCGCGGGGCCGGCCGCCCCTGCTGCTGTTGGACGAGATCGCGGCCCACCTCGACGCCGAGCGCCGGGCTGGCCTGTTCGACGAGGTGATGGCGCTTGGCGTGCAGAGCTGGATGACCGGCACCGACGCCGACCTCTTCAAGCCGCTCGCCGGCCGTGCGCAGGTCCTGCGCGTGGCCGACGGATCGATCGCGGCGAACTGACCTCTTTCAGGAACGAGAAGATGAGCGAGAACGGACCGAATCCCAATGGCAATGGTGCCGCCGGCAATGGCAACGGCGAGGACTACGACGCCGATTCGATCAAGGTGCTGCGCGGCCTCGAAGCGGTGCGCAAGCGCCCCGGCATGTATATCGGCGACACCGATGACGGCACCGGCCTGCACCATATGGTCTACGAGATCGTCGACAATGCGATCGACGAGGCGCTGGCGGGCTATTGCGATCGCGTCGACGTGGTCCTGCATGGCGACGGTTCGGTCACGGTGCGCGACAACGGCCGCGGCGTGCCGGTCGACATCCACAAGGAAGAGGGCATTTCCGCCGCCAACGTGATCTTCACCCAGCTCCATGCCGGCGGAAAATTCGATCAAAACTCCTACAAGGTCTCGGGCGGCCTGCACGGTGTGGGCGCTGCCGTGGTCAATGCGCTCAGCGAGCATCTCGACCTGCACATCTGGCGCAGCGGCAAGGAATATTTCATGCGCTTTCGCAACGGCGACGCCGAGAAGGACCTCGAGCTGGTCGGCGATGCGCCCGAGGGCAAGCGCGGCACCGAGGTCACCTTCCTGCCCTCGACCGAGGTCTTCACCAAGACCGAGTTCGACTTCGCGACGCTCGAGCACCGGCTGCGCGAGCTGGCCTTCCTGAATTCGGGCGTGCGTATCGTGCTGGGCGACGAGCGCGCCGCCGAGGCCAAGATCAGCGAGCTGTTCTACGAGGGCGGCGTCGAGGCGTTCGCCAAGTATCTCGACCGCAACAAGCAGGTCCTACACAACCCGCCGGTGTCGATCCGCGGCGAGAAGGACGGCATGACCGTCGAAGTCGCCATGCAGTGGAACGACAGCTATCACGAGACGATGCTGTGCTTCACCAACAACATCCCGCAGCGCGACGGCGGCACCCATCTGGCGGGTTTTCGCGGCGCGCTCACCAGGACGGTGAACAAATATGCCGACGAAAGCGGCATCTCCAAAAAGGAGAAAGTCTCGCTGACCGGTGACGACATGCGAGAGGGCCTGACTTGCGTGCTCTCCGTCAAGGTGCCCGATCCCAAGTTCTCCTCGCAGACCAAGGACAAGCTGGTCTCCTCCGAGGTCCGGCCGGTCGTCGAATCGGTGGTGGGCGAGAAGCTCGGCCAGTGGTTCGAGGAGCATCCTTCGGAGGCGCGCAAGATCGTCACCAAGGTGGTGGAGGCCGCCGCCGCCCGCGAGGCCGCCCGCAAGGCGCGCGAGCTCACGCGCCGCAAGGGCGCGCTCGACGTCAGTTCACTGCCCGGCAAGCTCGCCGACTGCCAGGAGCGCGATCCGGCACTCTCCGAACTCTTCATCGTCGAGGGCAATTCGGCCGGCGGCTCGGCCAAGCAGGGCCGCAACCGCGCCAACCAAGCGATCCTGCCGCTGCGCGGCAAGATCCTGAATGTCGAGCGCGCGCGCTTCGACAAGATGCTTTCCTCGCAGGAGATCGGCACCCTGATCACCGCGCTCGGGACCGGCATCGGCCACGACGATTTCAGCCTGGAGAAGCTGCGCTACCACAAGATCATCATCATGACCGACGCCGACGTCGACGGCAGCCATATCCGCACGCTTTTGATGACGTTCTTCTATCGCCAGATGCGCGAGCTGATCGATCGCGGCCATCTCTACATCGCCCAGCCGCCCTTGTTCAAAGCAGCCAAGGGCAAGTCGGCGATCTACCTCAAGGACGAGCGCGCGCTCGACGAGCAGCTCATTCAGACCGGCCTCGAGGGTGCGACCTTCAAACTGGGCGACGGCAGCACGCAGGCCGGCGCGGACTTGCGTCACACCGTGGATATCGCCCGTTCGGTCTCCAACCTGGTGAAGCCGCTGTCGCTGTCGCGCCGCGTCACCAGCCCGGCCGTGATCGAGCAGGCAGCGATCGCCGGCGCTTTCAAGCCCGACATCCTGAACGACGCCGAGCTTGCCCGGCAGACCGCGGACTACATCGCCCGTCGCCTCGACGCCGTCAGCACGCTGCTGGAGCGCGGCTGGACGGGCGAGCCGACGGCCGATGGCGGCCTTGCCTTCAGCCGCCGCCTGCGCGGCGTGCAGGAGCGCCATGTCATCGACGGGCCGCTGATCAAGAGTGCCGAGGCGCGCAAGCTCGACAGCCTCGCCTCGGAACTGCAGGCGGTCTACCAGCGGCCCGGCGTGTTCGCGACCAAGGACAAGGAGACACCGATCTCCTCGCCGACCGAGCTGTTCGCAGCGGTGCTCGAGGCCGGCCGCAAAGGCGTCACGATCCAGCGTTACAAGGGCCTGGGCGAGATGAACCCCGATCAGCTCTGGGAAACCACGCTCGACCCGGAGGCGCGCACGCTCTTGCAGGTCAAGATCAACCATGCCGACGAGGCCGACGAGATCTTCTCCACCTTGATGGGAGACGTGGTCGAGCCGCGCCGAGAGTTCATCCAGGACAATGCGCTGAAAGTCGCGAACCTCGATGTCTAGGGCGCTGGTGGCGTTTCTCGCAACATTCTGTTGCATCGCCGCCGCTCTGGCCCAGGGGGGCGCAGCGGGCGGCACGGCGCCACCGACCCATCCCGGCACCAAGCTCAACTTCCCGCCGACGCTCGGAGGTGCCACGTTCGAGACCTCCACCAATCACGGCAACGCGATGAGCTATCGCTACCTCGCCGGCAAGATCCAGATCACCGTGCAGATCTTCGACGGCGGACGCAGGGTGCCGCCTGGCAACAGCAATCCCGCGGTCGTCTACGAGTTCAGCGGCGAAATGGCGGAGGCCGAGCAGCAGGCCCGGGGATCGGGTCTCAGCGGCTTCGAGAAGCCCGCGGTGCCGGCAACCTGCAGCTACGGACCCGTCGTCTTCCGCTGCACCGTCTACAGTGCCAACACAGGCACCGGCCGCATCTATGGCAAGCTCTTGCTGACCGGCTATCACGACAATTTCGTCAAGATCGTCGCCGAATGGAGCCAGGCCGACAACTCGACTGTTGCCGATGCGGACAAGGCTTTGAGCGTCTTCATTCCCGCGCTGATGCACTAGTGCCGGCGACCTAAAGCACCATCTGCGTCTGCGTGACGACTGCCACCAACTTGCCTTCGGCGGTGGTGATGCGCGTCGTCCATACCATGGTGCGCCGTCCGCGATGGATCGGCGTGGTCTCGCCGATCACCGTTGTGCCGACCGGCGCCGGCCCAAGAAAATTCGTCTTGCTCTCGATCGTCGTCGTGCCTTTGCCCTCGGGCAGGTTGAGGACGGTAGCGGCCGCACCCAGCGTGTCGGCGAAGGCCATCACGGCGCCTCCATGGAGGATGTCAGGGCGCGTGCAGAGCTCGGGCCGCACCACCATCTCGGCCTTCACGCCGGTTTCGCTCGCCGCGATGTACTTCAGGCCCAGGACCTTGGCGAAGGGCAGCTGGCGGTCGTTCAGGAACTTCAGCTTGTCCATGGGGCCTCCCTCGGCACGATATCCCTTTCCTATCCCTCACTCGCCCTTCCAGCAATTACGCAGGAGGTAATCGGCGGACCCTCGTCCGAGTGCTAGGTTTGCCGTCATGACAAACAGCACCGTCGCCACCCCTGCCGGTCAGCCCGACCTGTTCGGGCCCATGCTACGCGCCTGGCGTCGCCGCCGCGGCGCCAGCCAGCTGGCGCTCGCCCTGCAGTCGGGCGTGTCACAACGCCATGTCAGCTTCCTCGAATCGGGCCGCGCGCGGCCCAGTCGCGAGATGGTGGTCCAGCTCAGCTCCGCCCTCGACGTGCCACTGCGCCAACGCAACGCCATGCTGTTGGCGGCGGGCTTTGCCCCGGTCTATCGCGAGAGCAATCTCGCGGCCCCGGAGCTGACGCCGGTGCGCCAGGCGATCGACCGCATGCTGAAGCAGCAGGAACCCTACCCGGCGGTGGTGATCGACCGGCTATGGAACCTCCTCGAAGCGAACGAGGCCGCGGTCGCCTTCACGCTCTTCCTGCACGAAGGCCCGCCGCCCGCGCCGCCGCCCGGCAAGCAGCCCAACTTGCTGCGCTCGCTGCTCGATCCCAAGGGGCTCCGACCCAAGATCGCCAACTGGGAAGAAGTTGCACGATACCTCGTCTCGACCACCTACGCCGAGATCCTGGCCGATGGCGGCGAACCCAGGGCGCTCGCCTTCATCGAGGAGGTCATGGCCTATCCCGACGTGCCGGCCTCGTTCCGCAAGCTCCGCTTCGAGGAGCGGCCACCGCCTGTGCTGACGCTCGACTACATCGTGGGCGGCAGGTCGCTCTCGGTGTTCACCACCATCGCCACGCTCGGCACGCCGCAGGACATCACCTTGCAGGAAGTCCGCATAGAATGCTTCTTCCCAGCCGACGAGCGCAGCGACGCGCTGTTCAAAAGCCTGGCAGCGAAGAGCTAGTCAGCTTACCGCCGGTTGGTAAACGTCCGATGCCGATGGCATAAGGGTTTTGAACACTTTTTACCATTTACCACCCACCCCCCTTCATTTGTGACTTGACGGCCTTTCAGCCGAGATCGTCGACGTCGTTGCGCAGCTTCTGGCCGCCGCGGAAGCGGGCGAGGTTGTCGAGGAAGATCTCGAAGATCGCCTCGTTCTGGCCCAGCGAATGGCTGGCGGTGTGCGGCGAGATCAGGACGTTCGGCATGTCCCAGAGCGGTGAGGCCTTGTCGAGCGGCTCGCGCTCGAAGACGTCGAGATAGGCGCCGGCGAGCTTGCCGCTCGTGAGTGCCGCGATGACGTCCTTCTCGACCGCGATCTCACCGCGCGAGACGTTGATGAAATGCGAACCTGAAGGCATGGCGGCAAACGCCGCCGCGTTCGCGATACCGCGCGTCAGCGGCGACGCCGGGCAACACAGGATCAGCCAGTCCGCCTTCGGCAGGACGTCGGGCAGGTCGCCATAGGCGACCGCGCGGTCGCATTCGGGCACCGGCTCGGCGCTGCGCCGCACGCCGATCGTGCTCATGCCCAGCATCTTGAGAAGCCTCGCGACGTTCCGCCCGATCGGCCCCAGCCCGACGATGACCGCGCATTGGCCCTTGAGGTCGCGCGGCGAGCGCTCGCCCAACCTGGGCTCCCAGGCATGCCGGCGCTGGGCGTCGGCCAGCAGCGGGAAGCGGCGGTTGATGGCGATCAGGGCGCCCAGCACGCTGTGCGAGACGGTCACCGCGGTGGCGCCCGAGGCGGTCGTGACCTTGACGCCACGCCCGCGCAATTCGCGATAGATCGGCCGCTCGGCGCCGGCCGGATGGATTTGCAGCCATTTGAGCTTCGGCGATTTGCGCACGACCGCGTCGAAGCCCTGCAGTTCCGGCGTCGGATTGCCGGAGCTCGACTTGCCCGTGACTTCGCGGGTCATGAAGGCGATATCGGCATCGCTCGGGCCGTCGTTCGCCAGCGCCTCTTCCGCCGTCAACAGCGACAGGCTGCCTGCAGGAACTGCGGCCTCGATGCGTGCACCCCACGTGCGCAGGGCGAAGGCGGAAAGCAGGAGTTTGGCGGGCCGGGTCGGAGGCTCACTCATCCCCGCGCTTCTATCAGCGCCAGCAGGCCCTTCACAATATCGAGCGGCGGCGGCGGGCAGCCGCGAATATGCAGATCGACCGGCAGGATCCCGGCCAATGGCCCGACCACAGCGGGCGAGCCGGCGAAGACGCCGCAATTCGCCGCGCAGTCGCCCAGGGCGACCACCCATTTGGGCGAAGGCGTGGCATTGTAGGTGCGCAGCAACGCCTCGCGCATGTTCCAGGTGACCGGGCCGGTGACCAGCAGCACGTCGGCGTGGCGCGGCGAGGCCACGAACTTGAGGCCGAAGCGCTCGATGTCGTAGACCGGATTGTTGATGGCGTGGATTTCAAGCTCGCAGCCGTTGCACGAGCCGGCATCGATCTCGCGGATCGAGAGCGAGCGCCCGAGCCGCCGGCGCGCCCGCTCGCCCAGCGCGCGCGCCACCTCTTCCAGGTCCGGCGTGCCGGGCTCGGGCGGTGGGATCGTCGCCTTACCCTTCAGGAGCGCGTCGCGCAGGAACGATCTCATAGGTCGTGGCCCGAGTAGGAGCAGTTGAACGATTTGTTGCAGAGCGGGAAGTCGGCCACGATGTTGCCCTCGACGGCGGCCTCCAGCAGCGGCCACTGGAACCAGCTCGCATCGCGCGCATGCACGCGGGCCAACCGGCCATCCGAAGCAAGGCGCACGCTTACGAAGACATCGCCGCGGAACGCCTCGACAAGGGCCGCGCCCTCGCCCGCCGAGAGCGCAGGCGGCTCGCGGCGGATGGCGCCCGGCGAGAGCCGATCAAGCAACTGGCCGACGATACGAACGCTCTCATCGATCTCGTCCAGGCGAACCAGCAGGCGGGCGTCGACGTCGCCGGCCGTGCGCATCCTGAGGCTGAAGTCCGCGCCATCGTAGGGTGCATAGGCGAAATTCTTGCGCGCGTCGAAGGCGCGTCCCGATGCGCGCCCGACGAAGCCACCGGCGGCATACTGGCGAACAAGGGCCGGCGAAACGATGCCGGTCGTGATGGTGCGATCCTGCAGCGAAGGCATGGAGTCGTAGACCCGCTGGATTTCGGCCCTCGTCGCCGCCAGGCGGCCCAACAGGCCGCGGACCCGGCCGATGCCATCGCTTGACAGATCGGCAGCCACGCCGCCTGGAACGATACAGTCCATCATCAGCCGATGACCGAAGCAGGCGTGCGACGTCGCCAGGACGTCCTCGCGCTGCAGCGCGCATTGGGCGTGAACGGCGATCACGCTGGCATCGTTGCAGATTGCGCCGACGTCGCTGATGTGGTGCGCCATGCGCTCCAGCTCGGCCATAACGCCCCGCAACAAGGTCGCCCGCGGCGGCACCGGCCAGCCGAGTGCCGCCTCGACGGCGCGGGCGTAGGCCCAGGCATAGGCGACCGTGCTGTCGCCCGACAGGCGGCCGACCAGCCGCGCTCCGCGCGCCATATCGGCGCCGACGAAAAGGGCCTCGACGCCCTTATGCGCGTAACCTAGCCGCTCCTCGAGCCGCACCACCGTCTCGCCGTTCGCGGTGAAGCGGAAATGGCCGGGCTCGATGATACCGGCATGGACCGGACCGACGGGAATCTGATGCAATCCTTCTCCTTCGGCCGGCAGAAACTCATAACGGCGCTCGTTCTCTCGACCCGGCCAGCGGCCATGGTCCAGCCAAGGCCGGGTATCCGATAGACCAATCGGATTGGTGCCATAGAGATCGCGCATGGCGCGCTCCAGTCGAAGCGCCGGCGCGTGATGGCGTCCGATCGAAGGGTAAGCACCGGCTTCGGTCTTGAGGAAGACCACAGCGCGAAGGCCTTGCTCGCCGTCGCTGAGCGCCATGCGCATGAAATCGCCATCAACCCACAAGGCCGCAAGATCATGCGCGCCCGCGGCGCAACCTGCCGCCAACGCCTCCCAGGTCGATGCATCGACGGCGAGCCGGACATAACCGTCCGGGCCGGCCGCACTTCCCGCAACGAGGTCGACGAGGGCGCGCGATGTGGTCATCCCAACAGCTCCGCGGCGCGGCGAAACCAGGCGACCAGGATCGGCGGCAAATAGAGGCCGGCCGTCAGCACCAGCATCAGATGCAGCACCATCGGCACCGAGGAGGCGTCAACCCGATGTGCGGGCCCGACGGGCTCGCCGAAGATCGTGTCCTGCAGGCGCAGCAGTAGGGCGCCGAAGCCGACCAACAGGCCAAAGGCCGGCAGGAGTGCAAGCCACGGCTCGCGGGCAAAGGTCGTGGTCAGAATCAGGAATTCGCTGGCGAACACGCCGAACGGTGGCAGGCCCGCGATGGCAAACACGGCAAGCGCGAAGGCGACGGCAAGGCGGGGATGGGTAACGCTCAGGCCCCTGATCTCGGCGAAGCGCTGCGTGCCCTTGGCCTGGGCGACGTGGCCCACGGCGAAGAAGATGCTCGACTTGGTGAGGCTGTGCATCGCCATGTGCAGAAGCCCGGCGAAGTTGGCGAGCGGCCCGCCCATGCCGAAGGCGAACACCATCAGGCCCATGTGCTCGATCGAGGAATAGGCGAAGAAGCGTTTGATGTCGCGGCGTTGGTAGAGCATGAACGCCGCGAAGATCAGCGACACCAGGCCCATGACGATCATGATCGGCCCGGGGTCGAGCGCCGCCGGCTGGCCGGCCACCACCATCTTGAAGCGCAGCAGGGCATAGAGCGCGACGTTCAGCAGCAGGCCCGAGAGCACCGCCGAAATCGGCGTCGGGCCCTCGGCGTGCGCATCGGGCAGCCAGGCGTGCAGAGGCGCGAGGCCAACCTTGGTGCCATAGCCGATCAGCAGGAAGATGAAGGCGAGATCGAGGAGCGCCGGATCCATGCGAACCGCGGCAGCCTGCAGCAGGCTCCAGGTCATCGATGGCAGGCCCTCGCCGAGGATCGGCTGGCCCGCGAGATAGATCAGGATGGTGCCGAAGAAGGCGAGCGAGATGCCGACGCTCGCCAGGATGAAATACTTCCACGCAGCCTCGATCGCCTGCGGCGTGCGGTAGAGGCCCACCATCACCACCGTGATCAAGGTGGCGAGTTCGAGTCCCACCCACATTAGCCCGATATTGTTGGCGATCAGGGCGAGATTCATCGATCCCATCATCGCCTGGAACATGGCGTGGTAGAATCGCACGAAGGTAGGTGACAGCCGCCCGGTCTCGATCTCGTGGCCGATATAGGAGGCGCTGAACAGCGCCGTCGTGAAACCAACCAGGGTATTGATCGCCACGAACACGACGTTGAACTCATCGACGATGGCATAGTCGCCGATCATCTGCTGTCCCACCAACAGCCACAGGCCCGCGGCGAAGGTCGCCGCCGATGCGACCATGTTGCCGATGGCACCGACGCGATAGCCGGGTATCGCCGCCAGAACGAGCGCCGAGCCGTAGGGCAGCAGCACCACCGCTTGATAGGCCTCGATCACCGGCGATCTCCCCGCATGCGGTCGAGCGCCTCGATGTCGATGGTGTCGAAACGCTCGCGGATGCGGAACACGAAGACCGCAAACACGAACAGAGAGATCAGCACCGAGAAGGCGACGCTGACCTCGACCACCAGCGGCATGCCCTGCGCGCCGGTAGCGGCCAGGATCAGGCCGTTCTCCATCGACATGAAGCCCACGACCTGGGTTACCGCATTGCGTCGCACGATCATCATCAGGAAGCCGAGCAGGACGATAGAGAGCGCCAGCGCCAACTCATCGCGGGCAAGACCCGACGTGCTTCGTGCCACCTTTACGACGAGGGCCTCCGACAGGCCGATCAGCGCCAGCCCGACCAACAGGGCAACGCCGACGCCCACCACCTTCTCGACCTCACGGTGAATGCCGAGCCGCGCCACCGTGCGGTGCAGCGCCACGGGAATGACCACGCCTTTGAGGCAGAAGGCGATCGCCGCGGTGATGTACAGGTCCGGCCGGTTCTCCGACCAGGCGGCCCAGGCGACCGCTAGTGCCAGCGTGATCGACTGGGCGGCGAAGGCGTTGAGCACAGCGGCGATGCGCTGCTGGTAGAGCAGCGCGAAGCTTGCCACCAGCATGATGCCCGCCAGCAGGTGGGAAATTTCGTAGGCGATCTTCACCCGACATCCCCACCCGAGAGATAGGCCAGCAGAATGGCGATGAAGGCGAAGACGAACGCCACGCCGACGAAATCGGGCAGGCGGAAGACGCGCATCTTGGCGATGCTCACCTCCCACACGCCGAGCAGCGCCGCGCCCGCCAGCAGTTTGGCCGTCCAGGCCACCAGCCCGATCGCCCAGCCACCCAGGCCGGCCGATGCCGGCGCCATGCCGAACGGCGCGAACAGACAGATCAGCAGCGACAAATAGAGCGTCAGCTTCAGCATGCTCGCGGCCTCGATCAGCGCGAGATGCCGGCCGGAATATTCCAGCACCATGGCCTCGTGGACCATGGTGAGCTCAAGATGCGTCACCGGATTGTCGACCGGAATGCGCGCATTCTCGGCCAACGCCACGATGACCAGCGCGCCCAGCGACAGGGCAAGCGACACCCGGACCGCCAGCGGCTCGGCGATGAAGAAGTCGGCCACGCCCGGCAGGCGCGTCGTGCCGGCTGCGATGGCGAGCGTCAGCACGATCAGCATCATGGCCGGCTCGGCGAGCGTGGCGATCATCATTTCGCGCGAGGAGCCGATACCGCCGAAGCTCGTGCCGACATCCATGCCGGCCAGCGCCAGCAGGGCGCGCGCCGCGCCCAGCAGTGCGACCAGGGCCACGACATCGGCCGCCCAGTTGAACATCAGCCCCGAGGCGAAAGACGGCACCAGCGCCGCCGCCACCCAGGTCAGCGCGAAGATCAGGTAGGGGGCAGCGCGAAACAGCCAGGAAGCGCTTTCGGCGAGCACCAATTCCTTGCGCAGGAGCTTGGCGACATCGAGATAACCCTGCAAAAGCGGTGGCCCCTGCCGCCGCGTCAGCCGCGCCTTGACGCGCCGCGTCACGCCGACGGCGAGCGGGGCCAGCAGCAGGACGAGGAACATCTGCGCGCCCTGGGCCAGGAACTGCACGATGAGATCGCGGGTCACGTTGTCACCGCCGTGATGAACAGCAGGATCACCAGGGCCGCGAACATCAGCACGAGGTAGCGCCGGATGGTCAGGAATTGCAGCATGTTGAGCCGCTCGGCCAGCCGCAGGACGGCGCGACCGGGCGCGGCGTAGAAGACGCGCCAGAGATGATCGACGAGGGTGACCTCGAGGCGCGCCGCGCTGAGATCGCCGGGTGGCGGCATGGTGACGGTCTCGCGCACGGAGAAAGCAACCGTGCCGTACACCCGGCGCAGCGGCTGGGCGAAGCTCGACGCCGTGTATTGCGTCGCAGGCGAGGGATCGGGAAAACCGCAATCCCACGCCGGACCGCGCCGCGTCTTGCGCTCCGACAAGCGATGAACGACCACCAAGGTAACCAGCGAGGCAATGGCCACGAACAAGGCGATGATCGCCGCGTCGTAGACGCTGCGGGCCGAATCGAAGGCCACCAGCGAGAACGGAGTCGGGCCGGAGCCGGGAGCCGGCAGGGCACCGGCGGTAAACGTCCGTACCAGGGGCGCAATGATCGCGGCCAACGGTGCGCCCAGGAGGCCGCCCAGGATGCAGAGCAGCGCCAGGGCGCCCATGGCGATCTGCTGCGGAAGCGCCACGTCATGGGCCCGGGCTGCCTCGACGGTGCGCGGCCGGCCGAGAAACGCCGTACCGTAGACCCGCACGAAGCAGGCTGCGGCAAGAGCGGCCGCCAGCGCCAGCATGGCGCCGATCGCCGGCACCGCGAAGCGCAGCGAGGCTTGCGGCAGCATGGGTCCGGCCAGGACCGATTGGAACAGCAACCATTCCGAGACGAAGCCGTTGAGCGGCGGCAGCGCCGAGATCGCCAGTGCCCCCACCAGGAAAAAAATCGCGGTGCGCGGCATGGTGCGGATCAGGCCGCCTAGCCCATCCAGATCGCGCCGCCCCGTGGCGTGCAGCACCGCGCCTGCCCCCAGGAACAGCAGCGACTTGAACCACGAATAATTCAGCACGTGCAGCAGCGCCGCCGTCAGCGCAACCGCCGCGCCCTGCGAGAAGCCATTGGCGCGGAAAGCGAGCGCCAGTCCCAGCGCCACGAAGATGACGCCGACATTCTCGATCGTCGAATAGGCGAGCACGCGCTTGAGATCGCGGTCGAGCACGGCATAGAGGAGGCCGAGCACAGCCGTGATCGCGCCCAGCACGATCGGCGGCAGCGCCCACCACCAGGCGGGTGGGCCGAGCAGGTCAAAGGTGATGCGCACGAAACCGTAGATCGCCACCTTGGTCATGACGCCGCTCATCAGCGCCGAGACGTGGCTCGGTGCTGCCGGATGGGCGAGCGGCAGCCAGGCATGCAATGGAACAAGCCCACCCTTGGAGCCACAGCCGATCAGCGCCGCGGCAAGGACGAGGGCCACCACCACCGGCGGGGCCGCATGGGCGCGGATGGTGTCGAACGCATAGCCGCCGGCCGGGCCAGCCAGGGCGCCAAAGGCGAACAGCAACGCCGTGGTGCCGATCGCCGCCATCACGAGATAGAGGTGGCTGGCGCGACGGCTCTCCGGATCGGTGTGGCGCGCCACCACCAGCGCCCAGGAGCTCAGCGACATCAGCTCCCAGGCAAACAGGAAGCCATAGGCATCGTCGGCCAGCAGCACGAGGTTCATCGCTGCAGCGAAGATCGGAAGCAGCGGCTCGACGCGCTGCGTGAGCTCCTTTTCGCGGTCGAGACCCAGGCCATAGACCGCCGCCGCCAGCACGCCGCCGTTGATCACCACACCGAAGAACGCCGACAGCGAGTCGAGCCGCAGGCGCAAGCCGATGGTCGGCAGGCCGATCGGCAAGCTGCCGGTCAGCGCATCGCCGGTCAGCAGCATCTGCAGATCAACGGCACCCAGAACCAGCGCGGCCAGGATGGTGAGCGGATAGACCAGGATCAGCGCAGCGCGCGTCAGCGTCGCAAGACCTGCAGCAACAGCCAGTGCCCCTAACGCGGCCGCCAACGCATAGAGTACAGGCACGACTGGTTTGGCCTTTCGACGTTGGAGTAAATATTACTACTTTTTTGTGTCTAATTGACTCAAGTTTAGCAAAACACCGCAGACCGTCATCAGAAGTTTAAATCGCGCTACCGAGCCTGCGATCCATGATCTGAATCAAAACACGCCGGTCTGGGAGCGCGCGCCCTGCTCGCGGCGGATGGCATGGAAGCCGTCGACCGTGCCGCGGATGATCTCGGCGACCGGCAGCACCTCGTGTATCAAACCGACCGTCTGGCCGGCCAGCGCCAGGGAGGCTTCCATGTCGCCGCCGAAATAGACGTCCTTCACCGAGCCGAAGATCGCGCGATCGAATCCGCCCTGGCGGTCGATCTCCTTCGCCCGCTCGGTCTTGAGCGCCCGCACGCACGGACTCGACTTGCGATTCAGCATGACGGTGCCGGTATCGTCGGCCTCGACGATCGCCCGCTTGTAGTTGGCGTGCACCGGGCTCTCGGCCGAGCTGACGAAGCGTGTCCCCATCTGGATGCCTTCGGCGCCCAGCGCAAAGGCGGCCGCCATGCCGCGGCCATCGCAGATGCCGCCCGCCGCGATCAACGGCACGTCGGTGCGCTCGCGCACGGCCTGCAGCAGGACCAGCGTCGAGACGTCGTCGGGGTTCTTGAAGCCACCGCCCTCGCCGCCTTCGACGATCAGCCCGTCGACGCCAGCCTCGACCGCCTTCAGTGCCGAGGAGAGGTTGGGCACGACATGATAAACGATCAGGCCGTTGGCCTTGAGCGTCGGCAGCAGCTTGGCCGGGGAGCCGGCCGAGGTGGTGACGAACTTGACGCCCGACTTGGCCACCAGGTCGACGATCCGCGGCTCGCGGATGAAGAGCAGCGGCAGGTTGACGGCGAACGGCTTGGTCGTCAGCTCGCGCATGCGCGCGATTTCACCCAGACACGCATCGACCTCGCCGCTCGAGGTCTCGATAACGCCGAGCCCGCCGGCATTCGAGACTGCCGAGGCGAGCTGGCTGCGGGCGATCCAGCCCATCGGCGCCTGCATGATGGGGTAAGTGACGCCCATGTGGGCGAGGACGCGGTTCATTCCTTCTTGTCTCCCTCGCGCGACGAAAGCGCCTTGACGCGCTCGGCGGCCGCGCCGAAATCGGGCGGCGTGTCGGCGCGGCACGGCAAGGGCCAGCGCGGATTGGGATCGTCGATGAACTCGTCGCGCAGGCGCGCCGCGCAAACATCCTGGCTCGACACGCCATGCCCCTGTGCGCGGAAGACGACATGGCGCGACTCTGGCAGCTTGCGCGCCGCTTCGCGCCCCCACGAGGCTGGCGTCAGCCAATCGTAGCCGCCGCTCAGCAGCAGGGTGGGGATCGGCACGGTCACCGCCTGGCGCTCGGCCGGCGGCGCCGTCGGCACGCGCCATACCGGACAGTAGGCCGGCAGCTTGCTGAGCACCGCGGTGAGGCCATAGACGCCACCGGCCTGGATCGCCCGCTCGCGCGCCGTCTGGTCGACCGCGGCCCAGGTCTCTCGGCATTCGATGGTGTTGAACAGCCCACCGAACTGCTGCGCGTTCTGCTCCAGGAGCCCGCCATCGTCGTTCTCGAGATCCTCGGCGAACTGCTTGATCAGCCGCTTGTCGCCGCGCCTGAGCGCCGTCACCGCTTCGGGCACCAGCGCCGCCTCGCCCTCGCGCATCATGTGCAGCAGCACCAGCAGGAGCTTGGAGCCGTCGAGCTTGACCCGCTGCTGGCTGTCGTCGAGCTGCAGCACCAGATCGATCGGCGTGCGGTCGGCCTGCTCGAGCGCCGCCTTCACGTTGGCGGCAAGATCGGGATTGCGCTCGCGGCAGAGCTTGTCCGACGCGCAATCGGCGAACAGCTGCTCGAAGGCAGTGCGCACGATCTCCGGCTCGTTCTGCTCGCCGTTGATCTGCGGCGGGTAGACGCCGTCCAGCACCACCGAGCGGATAATGTTGGGATGGCGCCGCATGGTCTCGAGCGCCCAGCGGGTGCCGTAGGAGATGCCGTAGAGATTGACCTTGCCGAGCCCCAGCACCTTCACGAGATCGGCCACGTCGTCGGCCAGCGCCGGCGTACCGTACTGGGCGAGATCGATCTTGCGCCGGTCGAGGTCGGCGCGGCAGCGCAGCAGGATGTCGCGCTCTTGCGGCTCGGTGATGGCGCGGCGCTTGGCCCGCGCCGGCTCCGAGGTGCGCGGCTCGAAGCAGTCGAGGTTGGGTGTCGAGCCGCCGGCGCCACGCTGGCTGATGATGATCACGTCGCGGCGGCGGCGAATGGCGGCGGTGTCGTTCCACCAGTCGCCCTCGGCCAGCGGATCTGCGCCGGCGGTGGAGGCGACCAGCGGCGCATCGCCCGGTCCGCCGGCGAGATAGATCAGCGGATCCGCCGCGATCGGCCGCTTGGCCTTGAGGATGACGACCTTCAGATGCACGTCGCGGCTGTTCTGCCCCAGCGCGCGGTTCTCCGGCACGACCAGGGTGTAGCACTCGATCTTGTCGCCGCGCGGGGGCTTGAACACGCAGCGCTCGCGCTCCAGCCGCGGCACCGCGGCGAACGCAGTGCCTGCCAAAAGCAGCAGGAAAACTGCCAGGCCAGCGCAAAAAGCCAGTCGCATCGGTCCTTTGTGCCACATCGCAGCTTGGGAGGGCATGAAGTAATTCTATGCGCGGCGGCGGCGCTGACGCCCTAGATTGGGGCATGACCTCTCGCTCCTACTGGACCGCCGTCTGGTGCGGCTTTTTCGTGCTCACCATTGGCCTTGGCGTGCGCCAAAGCTTCGGCATCTTCCTCAAGCCCGTCTCGGCCGAACTGCATGTCGGCCGCGAGCTGTTCTCCTTCGGCACCGCCGTCTCGATGTTGTTGATGGGGGCCTTCGCCCCCTTTGCGGGAAGGCTGTGCGACCGCTTCGGTTCGGCCATCACCATCACCGGCGGCGCCGCTGTTTATGTGCTGGGCATGATCGTCACGGCCACCATGCACAACGGCGCCATGCTGATCCTGGGCAACGTCCTGGTCGGCGTCGGCCTGTCGGCCGCTACCTTCGGCCCGGTGCTGGGCGTGATCCTGCGCGTCACACCGCCCGCGAAGGCGGCGTTGGCCGTCGGCATTTGCTCGGCCGGCGGCTCGTTCGGCCAGTTCTTCATCGTGCCGCTGGCCTCAGTGTTGCAGAACTATTTCGGCGACTGGCGTCCGACCATGTGGGCGCTGACCGCACTCGCCGTGCTGATGATGCTGTTGCCGATCGGACTGAACGACAGCCAGCAGATCGCGGCCGCACGCAAGGCCCGCGGTGGCACGCAAACCTCGCTCGAGGCGCTGGGCGAGGCGTTCAGCCAGCGTAGCTACGTGCTGCTGGTGATCGGCTATTTCGTTTGCGGCTTCCATGTCGCCTTCGTCGGCGGCCATCTGCCGGCCTACATCTCCGACAAGGGCATCGGGCTGTCGCTGTTCGGCCTCACGCTTTCCCCGGTTGAACTGGGCGGCTGGAGCATCGGCATGGTCGGGCTGTTCAACATCGCGGGCTCCATCATATGGAGCTCGATGGGCGGGCGCTTCCAGCGCAAAAACCTGCTGGCCCTGCTCTATCTGCTGCGCTCGCTGGTGTTCCTGGGCTTCGTCCTGGCGCCGCTATCGGCGGGTTCGGTGCTGATTTTCGCCGCCGCGCTGGGCTTCCTGTGGCTGGGCACCGTACCCCTCACCACCTCGCTGGTCGGCTACATCTTCGGGCCGGTCCATCTCACCATGCTGAATGGCTTCGTGTTCTTCGGCCACCAGGTCGGCAGCTTCTTCGGCGGCTGGGGCGGCGGCAAGCTGTTCGACCTGCAGGGCAATTACGACATGATGTGGTGGATCTCGATCGCGCTCGGCGTGGTCTCCGCCCTGCTGCACTGGCCGATCGTCGAGAAGCCGGTGGCGCGGCCACAGTTCGCAGCGCAACCCGCATGACCTCCGGTTGGCGCCCTGTGCTGTTGTGGGGCACCGCCGCTTTGGTCGTAGCTGTGATCGCCGTGAGCTTCGTACTGTGGGGCACCAACGGGCCGGCCTATCTTGTCGACCTGATCGCGGCCTACTGCCTTTAGCGGGAAATTAGTGTCTCACTCAGGTGAGACACCTCCGATAGCGATGGCACAAGCCGTTTAGGCAAAGTGTCTCACTTTCCGCGACACCCCCTCTGCGCATTTTGCGTGACGCGTTCGGCCAGTCCCGCGGCCCCACGATCACAGTTCTCGCCGGTGAACTTCTAATGACCAAAATAGGAGGTTGAGGGGGCGTTCGATTATATTCCGACCAAGTAGCCAGAGCCGCGAGCCCTTTCGACTTCGCTCAGGGCAGGCGTATCCCGCGGTTCGTAGAGTTGAGTAGCGTACATGGCCGAGTTCAATTTCCCCGAATGGCGCCTGGGCCCCGAGCCGCCGGCCGCCGATCTGCCGCCACCGGAATACGCCGAAGCCGATGCACTGCGCGAGCAGCAGCTGAACGACCAGTACCTCGCCGGCCAGCGGCAGATCCTGAACCTGGGCGAGGGAGCCTATTACCGCCAGCAGGGCGAGGCGGCGATCCACGCCGCGCCACCCGCCCTCGGGGCCTTGCAGCAGCTCAAGGACGACACGCTCGCCCAAGCTGGCAACGACCGCCAGCGCGAGGCGCTCACCAAGCGGCTCGACTGGCACCACGGCGAGGCGGCCCGCGGCATCTCCCGCCATCTTTCCGGGCAGGCCGATGCCTGGCGCCAAGCGGTGGCGGACAACCAGGTGAAGACCGCCGAGGAAGAGGCCGCGGTCAACCACAGCGACCCCACCAAGGTCGAGCTGTTCGCGGCCGGCGCCTACACCACGAGGCTGCGCTCGGCCGGCCAGCCGCCCGACTCGGAAGCTGCACAGGCGAGCGCAGCGCAGGCCCGCTCGAGCGTCTATCGACGCGCCATCGAGGCGGCGCTGGCGGCGGGCGACACCCGCGCAGCAATCGGGCTCTACGAGCGGGCGAAGGACCGGCTGACCGCGGACGACGCTGGGCCGATGCAAGGCCAGATCAAGGCGGTGACGCAACGCGAGACGGCGCAGACCTATCTCGCCGGTCTTCCCGAGCCGACGCCCGGCCAGCCATCGGCGGTCTTCGATGGCCCCAAGCAGTTGGCCGACGCTGACGCCGCGTATCGAGCGGCGACGGTGCGGAACCAGGCCGACTGGGCGCACGACGATAGCCAACGCGCGATCAACCAGCACTACATCGACGTGCAGTTCGGCCAGCAGAAGCAGGCGATCGCTGAGGCCAAGGCCAAGCTCGACAACGCGGTCAGCACCTGGATTGCCACGCCGCGCCCGGATGGCCGGCCGCAGACCGACCTGCCGCCGCCGGCCCTGTGGGTTCAGCTCAGCCCGGACGAGCAGCAGACCGTCCTCGCCGCGCTCAAGCGGAATGCGACGGGCGAGCCTGCCCCTGACCAAGCCCGCAGCTTCGGCATCGATGCCGAGGCGTCGATGAAGGCGGCCCGCGCGCTGCGCGGAGAAGGCGATGACGAGAATGCGACCAGTGCTGGACGGCAGGGTGCAGTCCACGCCACCGAGCCTTCGCCAGATAGCGTCGAATATCGAGCTGCCGATGCCGAGGCGCGCCAACTGGAGGCGCAAGAGCGCGTTCTCACTGACCGCATGATCAGCCAATGGCTGAGCCAGGCCCGCTCGGGGGATCAATTGCCTCCCGAATTGGCCGAGCAACTCGGCAGCGAAGAAAAACGCGACATTGAAGCACTGGCGTCTGGCGTTTCGGACACGAAGACCGATCCAATGGTCTTCGCAAAAATCTCGGCGGGCCTCAAAAGCCGTGACCCCGCGGAAGAGCGAGAGTGGGCGCAGGTTCCTCTCCACCAGTATCGGCGCCAGCTTTCAGCCGAAGACTTCGCCAAGCTCGTGGAGCTGCAACGGCAGCGCGATCCTGCGAGCGGTATTCCGTTAGCGGAGCTCGCCGCTATCCGACAGCAACTTAAGGCCGCCGACACGAGCGACCTCGCGCCCTTGTACAAGGCTTTGGAGCCTGATCCTCACTCCATCTACGGCGCGTGGCCATGGGCGATGGATCACAAAGGCGTTCGGCCCGCAATGCCTCAATGGGCTCGAGATTTCCTAAAAGGCACTCTCGATCTCCTGGTGGGCACGAAAACTGGCGAACTAACACCTGATGCCATCAATTCCTTCACGACGATTGCCGGCGGAGCCGGACGCCTGTTTGGCCCGCGCGGTGGCGCGGAGACCTTGGCGGCCGGTGGCAAGCGCCGTGTTGAGCAGGTTACCAAGTCGCCTCGTGGAGGACATCACTGGGTCCCTGTCTCAATATGGGACTTGCCGGATCTCTCCGCAGAAGCGCGAAAGGTGTTCAACAGCGCCGTTTCTGGCCCGTATGGCGAGCCCCATCTTTGGAGCAAGCCACACGCGGAATACAACCAGGCCGTTCAAGAGCTTTGGGACAGGAACAGGTACAATCCTTCGAAGATGACTCGACGAGACGCTGAGGACTTTCGCGAACAAGTCATGCGTAGCCAGGATCCGAGGATTGCCCCGTTTAGAGATGCGATCAACGACAAGCGTTTGAGATACGAACGGTTCCGGAGAGGAGATGAGCAATGAAAGCTCAGAGCCCGATGCTCGACGAACTACTGCCGGGAATGCAACACGCATTCTTTGACACTGTTTGGCCGGCCTTCCGTTGGATCAAAAGTATCTGGATCAAGGAGAGCAAGGGTCAGTTCCACCTGTTCGTAGAGGCGACTGCTACGCAAGTTGACAAGGAATGGGACGACTTCGACTACCTTGCAGGGGAGGTATTCAAGGGAGTGGAAAGATTGCTCGACGAATTGGCACCCAATTCGAAGCACAAGATCGAGCATACGATCCAGCACGGCCCCTCTGTTCCAAAAGATCGCGGATATCAAGAGTTGATGTCCGCCAGAGTGTTCAAAGAGATCGCGGAGAAACATGCGCCCTGGCGATTGGAGAACGGTCGCTAGGCTCACACAGTCTATTAGGCGATGAAGGCCGCATTGTCGCTGCGGGCAAATCCCCGCGCGACCATAACCAGATCGCGCAGTTGCCGGTCTTCACCGGTCGAAGAGTGGTACAATTGGCGAGAGATCTACTAATGGCCAGGCAACTTGTGAAAGTGCGCTTTGAGCTCGATCCCCAAGACTCGCATGGCCACGGCGGCGAGTTCCTGTGGGCAGCACCTACAGGCATCTCCATTGGAGACGAATTCGAGATTCGAAACTCACCTTGGTACGCAAAAGGCATCAGTTTCAAAGACGTCGTCAAGGCTTTGCCATCTGGCGATGGACGAGTTTTCGAATTTGAAAGGGTGATCAAGAGGTCGGGCCATTCCACCTACATGCTTCTTGTCGAGCCGGACAACTCAAAGTTCCAAACCTATTGGAAATCGCTCGAAGAACGAGGGTGCTCTTACGAGAGCGGTGCGATTAATCTGAACAGTGGGCGACGAGATCACTATTCGGTCGATGTACCGCCCAGTCCCGACATTTATGAGGTCTATCGCTTGTTAGAGAAGGGCGAGCGCGACAGCGTCTGGCTCTTCCAAGAAGGTTACGCGCATCTGCCCAAAGATTAGGTGATTGAGTTCGTTTAGTTCGCTTCTTGAGTGACGGTACTCCAAAGGGGCCGGGCGATGTCGATTGACGAGACCAGCAAGATCGACTTCTGGTGGCGAGACAAGGAAAAAGGCCTCGCGGTCCTTGCCATCTCCGATCACCTTGATTGGGACCAAGACGAAGGCGAGCACCTCTTACTTCTGCAAGAGAAGTTCAACACCTATCTCCACTTTATTGAGAGTGGAGAGATGGTGAAGATGAAGCCCGACGTGGCGGGCCTTCCAGTGGTCATTCAGGTCTTGGCCAAATATCCGCTTAGCGAGCAAGCAACCACGTTCTATCGTTTGGCTGAGAAGACCATTAGCGAAGCCGGCTTTTCGCTTAAATTCGAGCTCTTCCACGGCAAGGTGGACAATACGGAAGATTGATCACAGCACGAACTTCGACAGATCCGCGTTCTTGGCGAGCGCGCTCACGTGCTCACGGACGTAAGCGGCATCAATCACGACCTTTGTGCCGGGCTTGTCCGAGGCGCCGAAGCTGATCTCTTCGAGCAGTTTCTCCATCACCGTGTGCAGCCGGCGCGCGCCGATATTCTCGACCGCCTCGTTGATCTCGGCCGACAGCCGCGCCAGCTCGTCGATGGCGTCGTCCTTGAACTCGAGCTCGACTTTCTCGGTCGCCAGCAGCGCCTTGTACTGCTTGACCAGGCTCGCCTCCGGCTCGGTCAGGATGCGCCGGAAATCCTCCTGGTTGAGCGATGCCAGGCTGACGCGGATCGGCAGGCGGCCCTGCAATTCGGGCAGCATGTCCGACGGCTTGGCGAGGTGGAACGCGCCCGAGCAGATGAACAGCACATGGTCGGTCTTCACCGGCCCGTGCTTGGTGTTCACGGTCGTGCCCTCGATCAGGGGCAGGAGATCGCGCTGCACGCCCTCGCGGCTGACATCGCCGCCGCCGCGGAACTCCGAGCGTGCAGTGATCTTGTCGATCTCGTCGATGAACACGATGCCGTTCTGTTCGACCGCATCGCGCGCCTCGCGCACGGCCTTCTCCTGGTCGAGGAGTTTTTCGCTCTCCTCGCGCATCAGCGTCTCGTGGCTCTCGGCCACCGTCATCTTGCGCTTCTTGGTCCGGCCGCCGAACGCCTTGCCCAGCATGTCGCCGATATTGATCATGCCGACCGAGGCCCCCGGCTGGCCCGGCACCTCGAACTGCATGGGCCCGCCCGAATCGGCGACCTCGACCTCGATCTCGCGGTCGTTCAGCTCGCCGTCACGCAGCTTGTGGCGGAAGCGCAGCCGCGTCTCCTCGCTGGCGCCCGACCCACAGAGCGCGTCGAGCACGCGATTCTCTGCCGCCAGTTCGGCCTTGGCGCGCACGTCCTTGCGCAGGCGCTCCTTGGTCATGTCGAGGGCGGCCTCCATCAGGTCGCGTGCGATCTGCTCGACATCGCGGCCGACATAGCCGACCTCGGTGAACTTGGTCGCCTCGACCTTGAGGAACGGCGCGTTGGCGAGCTTGGCCAGCCGTCGCGCGATCTCGGTCTTGCCGCAGCCGGTGGGCCCGATCATCAGGATGTTCTTGGGCAGAACCTCCTCGCGCAAATCCTCGGGCAGCTGCAGGCGACGCCAGCGGTTGCGCAGCGCGATCGCGACGGCGCGCTTGGCGTCCTGCTGCCCGACGATGTGCTTGTCGAGTTCGGAGACGATTTCGCGGGGGGAAAAGTCGTTGCCCATTACACTACTCAGAGCTTCTCGATGACGAGGTTGTGGTTGGTGTAGACGCAGATGTCGGCGGCGATGTCCATCGCCTTGCGCGCGATCGCCTCGGCGTCGAGGCCCTCGACATCGACCAAGGCGCGTGCCGCTGCCAACGCATAGTTGCCGCCGGAACCGATGGCGATGATGCCGCCTTCCGGCTCCAGCACGTCACCCGAGCCCGACAGCAGCAGCGACACGTCCTTGTCGGCCACCGCCATCATGGCCTCGAGGCGACGTAGATAGCGGTCGGTGCGCCAGTCCTTGGCGAGCTCGATGCAGGCGCGCAGGAGCTGGCCGGGATGACGCTCGAGTTTGGCCTCGAGCCGTTCGAACAGCGTAAAGGCATCGGCCGTCGAGCCGGCGAAGCCGGCCACGATCTGGCCATTGCCGAGCCGTCTCACTTTCTTGGCGTTGCCCTTGACGATGGTCTGGCCCATCGACACTTGGCCGTCGCCCGCCATCACCACCTGGCCGCCCTTGCGGACGGACAGGATGGTCGTGGCGTGCCAGCCGGGGGAGGATGAATTTTCGGGAGACATGGGCACGTAAATAGTCATTCACACCGGTAATTCAATCGCCATGCTAACGTCGCCAGATGAACGCTTCAGCCCCCGTGATCGTCATTGGCGCCGGAATCGTCGGCACCGCCACCGCCCGCGCCCTGCAGCGCGCCGGCCACATCGTCACGCTGATCGACAGCGACGAGCCCGGAAAGGCGACGTCCTACGGCAATGCGGGCTTCATCGCCATCGACCACGTCCTGCCGCTCGCCCGGCCATCCACGTTGAAACGCGTGCCGCAGATGCTGCTGGACCGCAACGGGCCGCTCACGCTGCATCCACCCAGCATCCCGTCCCTTCTGCCCTGGATGGCGCGCTTTGCGCTCGCCGCCTATAGCGCCGCCGAGGTCAGGAAAGGCGTCAATTCCTTCGGGGCCCTGATGGCCGAGGCGAACATCGCCTGGAAGGCCGAAATCCAGGCCTCCGGATTGGGCGAGCTCTTCCTCAGCAAAGGTGCGCTCTACGTCTATGAGAGCGAGGACTCCTTCGCCGCTGGAGCCGACGAGCGCGAGCTGCAGAAGGCCAAGGGCACGGTGTTCGAGATCGTCGACGGCGCGCGGGCGCGCGAGCTGGCGCCGGGTCTCTCGAACCACATCGTGCGCGGCGTCTACTACCCGGACGGCATGCACACCATCAATCCCTACAAGGTGGTCACCACGCTCGCCGAGCGCTTCGCGGCCGACGGCGGCTCCGTCTTGCGCGGTCGCGTGCGCGGCTTTGGACGCAAAGGCAATCAGGTCACCTCAGTGAAGCTCACCGACTCCGAATTGCCGGCGAAGGCGGTGGTGATCGCCGCCGGCCGCGCTTCCGGCGAGCTGACGCGCCTGCTGGGCTTCAACGCGCCACTGGTGGCCGAGCGCGGCTATCACGTCATGCTCGCGCCCGACAATGTACGCTTCGACCTGCCGGTGAGCCCCGCCGGTCGCGGCTTCTTCATCACACCCATGCAGGAAGGCCTGCGGATCGCCGGCACCGTCGAGCTGGCTGCCCCGCATCAGCCGCCGTCATGGCACCGGGCCGATCTCCTGGTGCGTCATCTCAAGGACATCTTTCCCGGCGTCGGTGGCGAGGAACGCAGCCGCTGGATCGGCGAGCGGCCGAGCCTGCCCGATTTCCGTCCGGCCATCGGACGCGCGCCGCGCCTGGCCAATGTCTATTGCGGCTACGGTCATCAGCATGTCGGCCTGACGCTGGCCACCGCGACTGGCAGGCTCATTGTTCGCCAGATGGAAGGCGAGGAGATGCCCGAAGCTCTCACAGCCTGTGATCCGGGACGGTTCGGCTGATCGTCGCCTCGTTGCGCGCGCCGGCCGGTGGGTCTAGCGTTCCAGACATGTGACCTCGGAGGCGAGCATGAGTTCTCATCGCAGTCCCTCAGAAGTACGCGCATCTCTCAAGCATCCCATCATCGACGGCGACGGCCACTGGGTCGAGTACAACCCGGTGTTCGCCGAGCGCATTCGCAAGGCGGCGGGCGACAAGGCCGCCGACGGCTTCCTCGCTTCCCAGCGGCGCATTCCCGACGCGCTCAAGCTCTCGATCGCCGAGCGCAAGCAGCGTGGCATCGCCATGGAAGGCTACTGGACGCGGCAATCGACCAACACGCGCGATCGCGCGACGGCGATGATGCCGCGCATGCTCTACGACCGGCTCGACGAGCTCGGCATCGACTTCGGCATCATCTACCCAACGGCGGGATTGAGCGTGCCGCGCATCGCCGACGACGAAACCCGGCGCGCCGTGTGCCGCGGCTTCAACATCGTCACCTCCGAATACTTCGGCAAGCTCAGCGACCGTCTGACGCCGGCCGCGGTGATCCCGATGTTCACGCCCGACGAGGCGATCGCCGAGCTCGAGTTCGCCGTCAAGCAGCTCGGCGCCAAGGTCGGCATGTTCGGCAGCGCCGCCCGCCGCATGGCAAAAGCCAAGGACGTCGATTCCGACCTGGCCCGCCACACCGTGACCTACGAGCGGTTCGCCATCGACAGCGACCACGACTACGACCCGGTCTGGCAGAAGTGCCGCGAGCTCGGCGTTGCGCCGACCTTCCATGCCGGCGGGCGCGGCTTCGGCCTGCGTAACTCGCCCAGCAACTTCACCTACAACCACATCGGCCACTTCGCCGCCGCGGGTCACGCCATCGCCAAGGGCCTGTTCCTGGGCGGCGTGACCAGGCGCTTCCCCGACCTCAACTTCGCCTTCCTCGAGGGCGGCGTGGGCTGGGGCTGCCAGCTGTTCGCCGACCTGATCGAGCACTGGGAGCGGCGCGGCGCCAAGGGCATCGCTTACATGGATCCGAAGAAGCTCGACCGCAGCCTGCTGAAGGGCTTGGTCGACAAGTATGGCGACAGCGACATGATCGCCGAGCTCACTCGGCGCGACGGTTGGCCCAGCAAGGAGGAGGACGAGCCGACCGGTGGCGTGGCGGTGCTCGACGATTTCGCGGCCTGCAAGATCAGCCAGAAGCAGGACTGGATCGACCTCTATGCCAAGCCCTACTACTTCGGCTGCGAGGCCGACGATCGCATGAACGTGACGGCGTTCGGCAAGGCCAACCCGTTCGGCGCCAAGATCAACGCCATCTTCAGCTCCGACATCGGCCACTTCGACGTGCCCGACATGCTGAGCCCCGTGCCGGAGGCCTATGAGCTGGTCGAGGACGAGCTGATCACCTCGGACGATTTCCGCGACTTCACCTTCGCCAATGCCGTGCGCCTGTGGGGCACGCAGAACCCGCGCTTCTTCGAAGGCACGCGGGTGGCGAAGGAGGCAGCGGCGCTGCTGAACGTCGCGCCGGCGTGCGCCGCGGCGGCCGAGTAGCTACGCGCCGTACTGCAACAGCGTCTCGCCGTTGGCCTTGAGCCAGGCCTGCGGCGCCTCGATCGGGCCATCACAGAGCGTGCGGGCCAGCGCCCAGAAGCGCGGCCCATGGTTCATGTGCACGAGATGAGCGACCTCGTGCGCCACCAGATAGTCCAGCACCTCGGCCGGCGCGAAGACCAGCCGCCAGGAAAACGACATGCCGCCATCGGGTCCACAGCTGCCCCAGCGCGAGCGGCTGTCGCGCACGGTGATGCGCTTGACGCTGCGTTCCACGCGAGCCGCCTTGGCATGGACCAGCGGCACCAGCTGCCGGCGCATCTCGCCCATCAGCCAGTCACGCAAGCGGCGCGGCAGGTGCTCGGAGTGACCAGCGACATGGATTTCTTCGTCCTCAATCCATACCGTGCCGCGCGCGTCGGGCCGGTGGCGGATGAGATGCGGCGCACCGAACAATGGCAGCTCGGCGCCGTCGACAAACGGCCGCCGCGCCGGCAGGCGCTTCAGCCGGGCAGCAATCCAACCGGCCTGCGTTTCGGCAAAACCGACGGCCGTTCCCCGCGACATGCGCAGGGGCGCCGTGAGCACGATCCGTCGATGCGCGGGATCGACCCGCAGCGACGCGCGTCGCGCGCGGGCACTGCGGACGAATGTCACCGGCAGGCTAGCGCCGGCATGATCTATGGAAAGCTGCTCCGGTTCGGGTATTGGAGCCCCGAACCAGTTATTCCGCCGCAACACCCAGCCCGATCGGGCAGCTCACGCCCGTGCCACCGAGGCCGCAATAGCCGTTGGGGTTCTTGGCCAGATACTGCTGGTGATAGTCCTCGGCGTAGTAGAACGGCGGCGCGTCGATGATCTCGGTCGTGATTTCGTCCATGCCGTTCTTCGCCAATTCCTTCTGGAACAGCGCGCGCGAGGCTTCGGCCGTTTTCTTCTGCTCGGCCGAATAGGTGTAGATGCCGGAGCGGTATTGCGTGCCGACATCATTGCCCTGACGCATGCCCTGGGTCGGGTCGTGGCCTTCCCAGAACACCTTCAGCAGCGCCTCGTAGGAGGTCTTCTTGGGGTCGAACCACACCATGACCACCTCGTTGTGGCCGGTGTGGCCCGAGCAGACTTCCTCGTAAGTCGGATTGGGCGTGAGGCCGGCGGCATAGCCCACCGCAGTCGAATAGACGCCCGGCACCTTCCAGAACATGCGCTCGGCGCCCCAGAAGCAGCCCAGGCCGAACATCGCCATCTCCAGCCCGGCCGGGAACGGCGGCTGAATGCGGTTGTGGTTGACGAAGTGCTCGGTCGGCACGCCGAAAGCGGGCTTGGCGCGGCCCGGCAGGGCGCGGTCGGCGGTCGGCATTTCGGCTTTCTTGCGCAGGATCTGCCACATGGCCCGGGCTCCTCGTGCGTTGGTGTCCCGACAATATGGCCATACAATGCGCGCGAATCGAGGGGGAGCGCGAGCGATGATGAGTTTTTTCGTGTGTGCAGGCCTGCTGGGCCTGCTGGCGGTGGCGCTGCTGTCCAATGTCGGCCGGGTGCGGGGCAAGACCAAGATCTTCATCGGCGACGGCGGCAACACCGAGCTGATCACGGCCATGCGCGCGCAAGCCAACTTCGTCGAGAACGTGCCGCTCGGCCTGATCCTGATCTGGCTGGTCGGGACCTTCTACGGTGGCGCTACCGTGGCGACGCTTTCGGTCCTGCTGGTGCTGGCGCGCGTGCTGCACGCGACGGGCATGCTGGGCTATCTGCCGTACGGCCGGGCGGCCGGCGCCACCATCACGCTCGGGGTGCTGCTGGTCGCCTCGATCTGGGTCGGACTCGCGGGTCTGGGCGTCAAGCTCTACTGACGCCAAAGCCAAGGCGATGAGCGAGCCGGTCACCGTCCCGCTCTGGCTGTTCCTGCCGATTGCAGCCTTTGCGCTGTGGTCGCTACTCGACCGGCTATTGATCCCGAGCGGCCGTTGGCTCTTGCGCCGGCGGCTCAACCGGCTGATCGACAGAGTCAACCGCGGGCTCGACGTCGAGATCAAGCCGTTCCAGCTCACTAAGCGCCAGGTGCTGATCGACCGGCTGGTCTACGACCCACAGGTCGTGGCGGCGGCCAACGAGCACGCCCGCGCCAACAACCTGCCGCGCGAAGTGGCAATGACGGAAGTCTATCGCTACGTGCGCGAGATCGTGCCGGCCTTCAACGCGTACATCTATTTCCGCGTGGGCTATTCGATCGCCCGCGCCATCGCGCGCTTCCTCTATCGCGTGCGGCTGGGCTTTGCCGACGAACGCACGCTCGGCGGCGTGCCGCAGGGCACCGCCGTGGTGTTCGTCATGAACCATCGCAGCAACATGGACTATGTGCTGGTGGCCTTCCTCGCCGCCGAACGCACCGCGCTCTCCTATGCCGTCGGCGAATGGGCCCGCATCTGGCCGTTGCAACAGCTGATCCGCGCCATGGGCGCCTATTTCGTGCGGCGCAACTCCAACAACCCGCTCTATCGCCGTGTGCTGGAGCGTTACGTCCACATGGCAACCGAAGCAGGCGTGGCACAGGCAATGTATCCCGAAGGCGGGCTGTCGCGCGACGGCCGGCTGCGCGAGCCCAGGCTCGGCCTGTTCGACTACATTCTGAAGTCGTTCGATCCCGGCGGCGCACATGACATCGTGTTCGTACCGGTGGCGCTGAACTATGACCGCGTGCTGGAAGACCGCACGCTCTTGCGCTCTCTCGACAAAGAGGCGCCACGCCGCAGCACCTGGTTCGCCGCCCATACCACGCTGCGCTTCTGGCTCAGGCAGCTCGGCCTGATGCTGCGCGGCCGCTGGTTCCGCTTCGGCTATGCCTGCGTCAATTTCGGGCCGCTGGTGTCGGCGCGTGACTGGTTGACGGCCAACGCGAAGGAAACCGGTGGCGACCTGCGCCGCCTCGACAAGGAGAAGCGCTTCGAAGTGATCGGCCGGCTCGCCCATGACGTGATGGGCGAGATCGCCCGCCTGGTACCGGTGCTGCCGGTGTCGCTGATCGCCACCGTGCTGGTCGAGGCCGAGGCGCCGATCGACGAGCTGGAGCTGAAGGTGCGGGCCGGCGCGCTGATGGCGCATTTCGAGGCCAGGGGAGCCAAGCTCTACGTGCCGCGCGATGACCGCGACTATGCCTTCCACGTCGGCCTGCGCATGCTGGCGCTCCGCCATCTGGTCGAGGAAAAAGACGGCCTGTTCGCCGCCGTCCCCGACGAGCGGCCATTGCTCGCCTACTACGCCAATGCCGTGGCACACTTGCGCTGATGATGATCAAGAAGCTCTGGAATATCGCGATCGACGCCGGCACCGGTTTCTTCACCAACCGGCTGTCGACCGCGGCCGCGGCGATGGCCTTCTACACCATGTTCGCGCTCGGGCCGATCATGATCTTCGTCATTGCCGTCGCCGAACCATTTGTCGGCAAGCTGATGGCGCAGCAGGCGATCTTCGATGCGCTGGGCACCATCGTAGATCCGCAGCATCTCAAGACCATTCAGCGCTTCGCGTCACAGGATCTCTTCAAGGGCAGCGGCATCGCCGCCATCATCGGCGCGGGCGTGCTGATCTATACCGGCAGCCGCGTGTTCGTAGAGCTGGACGACAGCTTCGAAGTGATCTGGCGCGGCCACCACCACTCCAAGCGCAAGCATCCGGTTCTGGCGACCGTGCAGTCGCGCCTGCTTGCCTTGCTGCTCATGATCCTGCTGGGCGTGCTGCTGATCGCCGTGATCATGAGCAGCGTTCTGATATCAGCCTATGCCGGCGCCCTGCAGGCCTTCCCCGTACTCGGCGAATGGATCGGGCCGGCGATCTCTGGCTTCACCCATTACGGCATCCTCACCGTCTTCTTCACCCTGCTTTACAAATGGCTACCGACGGGCGGCGTGCCATGGCGCTTCGCCCTGGTCAGTGGTGCCGTGAATTCCATATTGTTCGCCGTCGGCAATCGTGCGCTGGTCTATTACTTCGAAGTGACCAAACTCACCTCGGCGTTCGGCGCCACGGCTGGCTTCGCCGCCATCATGGTGTGGATGTACTGGACCGCACTCATCATCCTGGTGAGTGCCCAAGTCGGGCGCTCGACGCGCGACGCATTCGATGTCGAGGAGCCGCGGCCGGACCGCGAGGCGGTCAAGGCCGACATCACCGGGCGCAACTAGACGCTAGAACATCGTGGCAAGCACGCGGTCGGGCGGCTTGTGGCCGTCGGCGAAGGTCTTGATGTTGATCAGCACCTTCTCGCCCATCTCGATGCGGCCCTCGAGCGTGGCCGAGCCCATGTGCGGCAGCAGCACGACATTGTCCAATTCGAGCAGCTTGGGGTTGACCTGCGGTTCATGCTCGTAGACGTCGAGCCCCGCCCCTGCGAGTTCACCCGCCTTCAGCATGCGCACCAGGGCGTTCTCGTCGATCACCTCGCCGCGTGCGGTGTTGACGATGATGGCGGTGGGTTTCATCAGCTTCAGCCGCCGTGCCGACAGCAGATGGTAGGTCGCGGGCGTGTGCGGGCAGTTGACCGAGACGATGTCCATGCGCGCCAGCATCTGGTCGAGGCTTTCCCAGTAGGTGGCGTCGAGCTCGCGTTCGATCTCGCCATGGAGCCGCTTGCGGTTGTGATAGTGGATGGCAAGCCCGAAGCCGCGCGCCCGCCTGGCCAGCGCCTGGCCTATGCGCCCCATGCCGACAATGCCCATGCGCTTGCCCAGGAGACGGGCGCCCAGCATCGAGGTCGGACTCCAGCCGCCCCACTTGTTGGCACGCACCATGCGTTCGCCCGCGCCCATGCGCCGCGCAGTGGCCAGCACCAGCGCCATCGACATGTCGGCGGTGTCCTCGGTCAGCACGCCCGGTGTGTTGGTGACGGTGATGCCGCGATGGCGCGCGGTATCGAGATCGATGTGATCGACGCCGGTACCGAACGAGGCGATCAGCTTGAGCTGCGGGCCGGCCTGGCTCAGCACGCGGCTGTCGATGCGGTCGGTCACGGTCGGCACCAGCACGTCCGCTGTCTTCACGGCCTCGACGAGCTGGGCGGAGCTGAGCGGCTTGTCGTCGGTGTTCAGCCGGGTGTTGAACAGCTCCATCAACCGCGTTTCGATCGCATCGGGCAGCGTCCGGGTGACGATCACCAGCGGCTTTTTCTTGGAACCAGGCGGCATGCCTGCCCGATTACCAATTCCGCTCATTGCTTGTCCAGCAGGCAGGTCCATTGTCGCCAGATGGCGAAAGGCCCGCTTTTTCAAGTACTTGTCGTCTATTGCTCAGAAATATTGTATAACGGCGGCCGATGCGAATTCGACCGTCCGCTTCCCTCTGGGCGGCCTGTGTTGCGTTGGCGACCTTCGGGCTCTGCGTTTTGACGCCTCCGGTCGGTGGCGCCCTTGCCGCGGACCCCCCCTCAAACGCCCAACGCAAGGGCTCGGGCCTGCCGCTCCCCCGCTTTGCTTCGCTTCGCTCGGACGAGGCCAATGTCCGCACCGGACCTGGCACGCGCTATCCCATCGACTGGGTGTTCAGGCGCAAGGGCATGCCGGTCGAGATCGTCGCCGAGTACGAAAACTACCGGAAAATCAGGGATTGGCAGGGGGCCAGCGGCTGGGTCCATCAGAGCCTGCTGACCGGCAAGCGCAGCTTCATCATCCCGGCCAAGCCCGCCAGCCTGCACAAGACTCCGGCCAAAGCCGCCGAAGTGATCGCCAAGCTCGAACCCGAGGTCACGGGCGAAATCCGCTCCTGCTTGGGCGATTGGTGCAGGGTCCGGGTATCCAGCGGCGTCAGCGGCTGGCTGGAACGGACCGAGCTTTGGGGGGTCTACAAGTCCGAGCCCATCAACTAGTGGCGCGGCGAAGAGGCCAACTGGCGGCCGGCCGCGCCGCGTCTTAGAACGGGGTCATCGTGGCCCACGCTATCAGCGCTACCTACGTCCGCTTCGACCACATGTCGCCGACCGCGGCCATCATGGCGGCGACGCTGCATTTCCTGGTCGCGCTTGCCTTGTTGTGGCCAACGCCGCTCAAGAACTTCGAGGTTCCCGAGCAGGCGATCGACGTCACGATGGAGGAGCCGCCGCCAACTCCGAAGGCCGAGACACCGCCTCCACCCCAGCCGCCCACGCCGCCCGCCGTCCAGGCGCAACCCGTGCCGCCGCCTGCAGCGCCCCAGCCCACTGCCCGCTTCGGCGTGCCGCCGGTCGAAGCCAAGCCAACGCCGACCGAAAAGCCCAAGCCGAATGAGCAGACGAGCGTGCCGCTCGGCGTCAAGCCGCCCAGCGAACGCAGCCTCGAGCCGCCGCAGCAGGCTGCCGCGCAACCGCCACCGCCGCAAAAGGAAGCGCCTCCGGCCGAGCCCACGCCCGCACCGGAGGTGAAGTTGCCGCCGGTCGAGACGCCGCCAGCGCCACTCAGCATGCAGGACTTCGTGCGGGCCGCGCCGCCACCACCACCGCAGGAGATCGTCAGGCCCCAGCCACGTATCCAGCCGCCCGCTCCTCCCGCCACGCCGACGGTCCAGCAAACTTCTCCGCAGCAGCAATTCGCGCCCTCGCCGCTCGGCCATCCGCAGCAGCAGCAGCAGCGCGCGCCGGCCGATTCGCAGGCGTCGGCGGCGTTGGTCAATCCGGCCGAGGCCGCCGCACGCAGCCGCGCTGCGGACGAATACGTCTGGGCGGTCATCCGCAAGTTTTCGCAGTACCTGCCCGACCTGCGCGAAAAGAACGAGGGTGGCACTGTCGTGGTGCGCGCCGTCATCGCCCGCGACGGGCGGCTGCTCGAGTCCAGCATCGCCAGGTCGAGCGGTGTTCTCGCGCTCGACAAGGGAATGCTTGAAGCCCTGCGCGCCGCCGCGCCCTATCCCCCGCTGCCGGCCGAAATCCCAGGCGACCACATCATCTTCACCCAGCCGATCACGGCCAAGCGCTAGTGCAGCTTCCGATCTAGGCGAAGTCCTGCGCCAGCGCCTGGCGCACAGCGGCAGGCATCACCGCCATGTGGCCGTAGTTGGGATGATCGAAGCCTACGATCACGTCGCCCGCGCTGCCGCGGAAAGCCGCGATCTCGGCCGGCATGAAGGGAAAGCGCATAAACTGCACGGATGAGGCTTTGCCATCCTCGCGCGAGCGTTCCTGATCCTCTTCCGGTACGCCGCGAATGACGTCAGCGCCGATCCTCAGGAATGCCTTGTGCTCGACGCCGCCCAGGCTGCCGAGCACGCGGGCGCGGCGCAGCGGATCGTCGATCTCGAACATCACAGTAGCCACCAGCTCTGCCCCCTGCGGGATCAGCGGATTGTAGGCGGCAAGCTCATCGGGCAGCTGCGCGGCGCCGCCCTTCTCGATGAAGAGCATCTCGTGCACTTGGTGCAGCATGGTGTCGTAGGACTCGAAATAGAAAGTCGCGAACGGCCCAACCTCGAGGCGGCGGTTCTTCTTCAGCTCGGCGATACGCTTGCGTCGCTCGGCGCGCTCACCGGCATATTGCGGCAGCGGAACGATGGCCGATGGCTCGATCTTGCGAGGGGTCATGATGGCGTCTCCATCAATCCATAGGCGCGCGCCAGGATCTCGATCGGATGATTGGCGCGGAACGGCTTGGGCTTCTGTTCGCCGGCCGTCATTTCCATGACCTGCATCAGGTGCTCCGCTGCCAGCGGGCATTCCGACGCGACATGGCTGGTGTCGTTCTTGAGGGCGGCCTGGGCCGCGGGCTTGCCGACTTTCACGGCGACGTCGAAGTTCTCGCTGCGCGCGCCCCAGATGCCGCCGTGCCCGCTGCAACGCTCGATCACCGCAACGCGTGTCTTGGGAATGAGCCGCAGCATCTCGGCTCCCTTCGCGCCCATGTTCTGCGCCCGCGCATGGCAGGCGAGATGGATGCTGACGCCGCCTTCGACCGGCTGCAGCCCCTCGGCCAGGCCGTGCGTCTTGGCAACGTCGACGACGTACTCCGAGAGATCGAAGGTCGCCTGGGCAAGGCGCTCGATTGCCGGGTCCTTCGGCAGGATCAGCGGCCATTCGAACTTCAGCATCAAGGCGCAGGAAGGGGTGAGTGCCACGACGTCGTATCCCTTGTCGACCCACGGCAACAACGCGTCGGAGACCTTGCGGGCCGCCGCGGCGACGGCCTCGAGATCGCCAAGCTCGAACTTGGGCATGCCGCAGCAGGCTGGATGGACGACCTCGGTCTCGACACCGTTCTTGGCCAGCACCGCACGCGTGGCGGCACCGATGTCGGTGCTGTGGAAGTTGACGAAACAGGTCGCGTAGAGCACGGCCTTGCGCTTGCCGAAGGCCGGCGCCGTCTCGTTCAGCTCAGCGCCTTCGCGCTTGGCGCGCAGCTCGAAGGTCTCGCCGGCCTGGCGCGGCAGCCGCGCACCGTGATGGAGGCCCGTGAACTTCTCCAGGGTGCGGCGTACCGGCTGGTTGCGCTCGTCGGTCGCCCAGTTGATCAGGCCCGCGGCGAAGGTGCCGAGCCGGCCAGCCCGATCGGTGTCGGCGAGCTGGCCTTCGACGAAATCAATGCCGTGCTTCTTCGCCTGCACCGCGCGATGGCGCAGCATCAGGTGCGGGAAATCGACCGCCCAGGCGTGCGGCGGCACGTAGGGGCATTTGGTCATGAAGCACATGTCGCAAAGCGTGCAGGCTTCCTCGACCTCGGCGTACTTCTCCTTCGGCACGCCATCGAGCTCGCCCGACGGGCCATTGTCGATCAGGTCGAACAGGCGTGGAAAGGAATCGCACAGGTTGAAGCAGCGGCGGCAGCCGTGGCAGATCTCGAAGACGCGCTCCATCTCCTTCTCGAGGGCTTTTTCGTCCCAGAACCATGGGTTCTGCCAGTCCAGGGGAAAGCGGGTGGGCGCTTCGAGGCTGCCTTCGCGCATGGCTTGGCTCACTCAATCTCGATCGGATGAAAAAGGGGACCCGCGCGGGTCCCCTTTCGAAAAACCGGCGGCCTTACGCCATCGTGTCGAGGGCCTTGGTGAAGCGCCCGGCATGGCTCTTCTCGGCCTTGGCCAAGGTCTCGAACCAGTCGGCGATTTCGGTAAAGCCTTCTTCACGCGCGGTGCGCGCCATGCCCGGATACATGTCGGTGTATTCGTGCGTCTCGCCTGCGATCGCGGCCTTCAGGTTGGCGCCGGTCGGGCCAATCGGCAGGCCGGTCGCCGGATCGCCGCTCACCTCGAGGAATTCGAGATGGCCGTGCGCATGGCCCGTCTCGCCTTCGGCGGTCGATCGGAAGACGGCGGCGACATCGTTGTAGCCTTCGACGTCGGCCTTTTGAGCGAAATAGAGGTAACGGCGGTTGGCCTGGCTTTCGCCGGCGAACGCAGCCTTCAGATTTCCTTCGGTCTTCGATCCCTTGAGGTTGGCCATGGTCCTTCTCCCTAAATAGACAGAAGGATTTTGGGGAGCCGCCGGCCGACCGTCAAGTAGTTTAGAATAATTCTAAACTTGCAAACAATTCGCAATCGGCCAGGAACTAGCGGCGCACCCGGACAATGACATCGATCCGCGACAGACGAGTGCCCTTGGGCGGCGCGGGCAGGCCTGCGACAGTCACCTTGTCCGAGGGAAAATCGTGCAGTTCGCCATCGGTTTCGACGAAAAAATGGTGGTGATGGCCGGTGTTGGTATCGAAATAGGACCGGCCGGGCGCCACCACGACCTCGCGGAGCAGGCCGGCGTCGCGGAACTGATTCAACGCATTGTAGACAGTAGCCAAGGACACCGGGATGCGCGTGGCCTTCACTTCGGCATGCAGGCTTTCTGCCGTGACATGGCGGTGGCCGCCCTCGAACAGAACGCGCGCCAAGGCAACCCGCTGGCGGGTCGGCCGAAGGCCCGCGGCCCGCAAACGGTTGGCGAAATCGGGGGTGGTAGCGCTCATCGTTGACGCCATATGTAAGCAGGGAAAGACGGCATGGAAAGGGCCAAGAGGGGCTGATTCGGCGGTTTGCGCAACCGTTCGGGCGTCCCTATTCTGCCGCCCGGCCGTGGATCGGATTAGCCGCGGGAACGGTGAAGAGTGAGCGAGAAGAAGCAAAGTTACACCTTCGAAGACCTGATCGAGTGCGCCAAGGGCCACCTGTTCGGACCGGGCAACGCGCAATTGCCGCTGCCGCCGATGCTGATGTTCGATCGGATCGTCAAGATAGCCGATACCGGCGGCAAGTACGGCAAGGGCGAAGTCGTGGCCGAGCTCGACGTGAAGCCTGACCTCTGGTTCTTCGCCTGCCACTTCAAGGGTGATCCCGTGATGCCGGGGTGCCTCGGACTTGATGCCATGTGGCAGCTGCTGGGCTTTTTCCTCGGCTGGATGAAGGCGCCCGGCCGCGGCCGGGCGATCGGCGTGGGTGAGGTCAAGCTTACCGGCATGATCGTTCCGACGGTCAAGAAACTTACCTACCACGTGCATCTCAAGCGCGTGATCCTGCGCAGGCTGGTGATGGGTATTGCCGACGGCTTCGTGCAAGCCGACGGCAACCCCGTATATGAGGCGCTCGACATGAGGGTCGGGCTGGCCAAGGACGCCGTTCCAGCGGCGGCCGCGGGCTGACATGAAACGCGTCGTCGTCACCGGCTTGGGCATCGTCTCCTCGCTCGGCAACAATGCCGCCGAGGTGACGAAGTCGCTGAAAGAGGGCAAGTCGGGCATCGAGTTCGTGCCGCAATACAAGGAACTCGGCTTCCGCAGCCAGGTCGCCGGCACGATCAAGATGAATGTCGACGAGATGGTCGACCGCCGCCTGCGCCGCTTCATGGGTGATGGCGCAGCCTATGCCTGGCTAGCCATGAAGGAGGCGATCGCCGACGCCGGCCTCGGCGAGGCCGAGATCTCCAACGAGCGCACGGGCATTGTCGCGGGTTCGGGCGGGCCCACCACCGGCGCCATCGTGCAATCTGCCATCATCGCCAAGGAAAAGGGCCCCAAGCGGATCGGGCCGTTCATGGTGCCCAAGGCCATGTCGAGCACCGTCTCGGCCAACCTCGCGACCGCCTACAAGATCAAGGGTCTCAGCTACTCGATCAGCTCGGCCTGCTCAACCTCGGCGCACTGCATTGGCAATGCCGTCGAATGCATCCAGCTCGGCAAGGCCGACCGCATGTTCGCCGGTGGCGGCGAGGAGCTCGACTGGACGCTCTCAGTGCTGTTCGACGCGATGGGCGCCATGTCGTCGAAGTACAACGACACGCCGCACCGCGCCAGCCGCGCCTACGACAAGGACCGCGACGGCTTCGTGATCTCGGGCGGCGGCGGCATGCTGGTGCTGGAAGATCTCGAGGTCGCCAAGGCGCGCGGCGCCAGGATCTACGCTGAGGTGATCGGCTATGGCGCCACCTCCGACGGCGCCGACATGGTGGCGCCTTCGGGAGAAGGCGCCGTGCGCTGCATGAAGCTCGCGACTGCCGGCTTCCCGGGAGCGGCCCGGCGCAACACGCCGGTCAACTACATCAACGCGCACGGCACCTCGACACCGGTCGGCGACATCACCGAACTCGATGCCATCCGCGCCGCCTTCGGCGACAAGCTGCCGACCGTCAACTCGACCAAGTCGCTGGCCGGCCACAGCCAGGGCGCCACTGGCGCGCACGAAGCGATCTATTCCTTGCTGATGCTGAAGGAAGATTTCGTCGCCGCGTCGGCCAACATCGAGAATCTCGATCCAGGCGCAGAGGGATATCCCATCGCGCGCCAGCGTATCGACAAGGCGGGCCTGCAGACCGTGATGTCGAACAGCTTCGGTTTCGGCGGCACCAACGCCTGCCTGCTGTTCTCGCGCTACGATCACTGAGGGGGATGATGCCTGAAAACCGGACCCTCTCCGCCGCGCCCGATGCGTCTGGCGGAGGCACTGGCACCAACCCCGCCAATCCTGTTTCCAAGGCAGTCGAGCTTCCCTCTGTCCCCAAGCTGATGACCGGCAAACGTGGCCTGGTCATGGGTGTCGCCAACGAGCGCTCGATCGCCTGGGGCATCGCCCAGGCCCTGCATGGCGCCGGCGCGGAGCTGGCCTTCACCTACCAGGGCGCGGCGTTCGGCAAGCGCGTGCTGCCAATGGTCGAGAAGCTCGGCTCGAAGATCGTGCAGGAAGCCGACGTCGAGAATGAACAGAGCCTCGACGTGCTGTTTGAGCGCCTCAAGAACGATTGGGGCCGCCTCGACTTCGTGGTCCACGCCATCGCCTTCTCAGACAAGGAAGAGCTGAAGGGCCGCTACGTCGACACCACCAAGGCCAATTTCCAGAGAAGCCTCACCATCTCCTGCTACTCCTTCACCGAGATCGCGAGGCGCGCTTTGCCGCTGATGACCGAAGGCGGCAGCCTGATCACGCTCACCTACGAGGGCGCCACGCGCGTGATGCCGTCCTACAACGTGATGGGCGTCGCCAAGGCCGCTCTCGAGGCCAGCGTCCGCTATCTCGCAGCCGATCTCGGCCCGCAGGGCGTGCGCGTGAACGCCATCTCCGCCGGCCCGATGCGCACCCTGGCCGGAGCGGTGATCGGCGGCGCCCGCTACGTCTATCGGGTGTCGCGCGAGGCCTCGCCGCTGCGCCGCAATGTCGAGCTCACCGACGTGGGAGGTGCGGCGCTCTACTACCTCTCCGATCTGAGTGCAGGCGTCACCGGCACGGTGCATTTCGTCGATGCCGGCTATCACGCGATCGGCCTGCCGCACGATGGCAGCGCGACGCCGAGCAGCAACGGCGAGCAGTAGGCCAGGGCTTCAGCCCACCACGATATCCATCGACGTTGCAAGCGCGCCAGGCTCCAGACCCGATGCCGGCTGTAGACGCATCTCGATGCGCTCTCGCTGCTGGGGACTGCGCGCGGCCTCGCGGTAGACGAAGTCGCGCTCGTTCTGCGCTTCGCCCGCGATATAGAACTGGCTGGTGAGGTGACTAACCGCCGTTGCCACCTTGAAATGGATGTGCGGCGTGCGGCCGGGATAGGCCACCGGCTTCAGCGTCCGGAAACGATAGCGCCCTTCGGCATCGACCAGCATGCGGCCGTAGCCCTGAAAGGCCGAATCGCGCCGCTCGCGACCAGGCTGTCGCGGATGATCGTAGATACCCTGCGCGTCGCATTGCCAGATCTCAACCAGCGCACCGGGCATAGTCCGGCCACTGGTATCCAGTACGCGACCCTCGAGATGCAGCACCGTGCCCATCGCTTGCGCTGCCTGGCCACGCACCTGGACGAGGTCGTTGTCCATGTCCGACGGAAAGCCGACGGGATAGAACGGCCCTTCGGTCTGCTGAGGCGTGATGGCGAGGGTGGCGGCGAACGCGCGATGGGCCGCCGAAAGCAGTCCGACACCAGTACCCACGAGCAGGCCGCGGCGGAAGATCGGTTGGGTCATGCCCCACAGTCTACAAGCAAAAACGGCGGCCGAATGGCCGCCGTTTTCGTTACCAGATCTGAACCTTATTCGCCGGCCGCCGGGGCGGCCTGCTCCTCGCGCTGCTTGTTCGAGATGTCCTCGCCGGTGGCCTGGTCGACCGCCTTCATCGAGAGGCGGACCTTGCCGCGATCGTCGACGCCCAGGACCTTGACCTTCACCTGGTCGCCTTCCTTGACCACGTCGTTGACCTTGCCGACGCGACGCGGCGCCAGCTCGGAGATGTGCACCAGGCCGTCGCGCGCGCCCAGGAAGTTCACGAAGGCGCCGAACTCGACGGTCTTCACGACCTTGCCGGTATAGATCACGCCGATCTCTGGCTCGGCCACGATGCCCTTGATCCAGTCGATCGCGGCCTGGCCCTGCTTGGCATCGACCGCCGCCACCTTGATCGTGCCGTCGTCCTCGATGTCGATCTTGGTGCCGGTGGTCTCGGTGATCTCGCGGATCACCTTGCCGCCGGTACCGATGACTTCGCGGATCTTGTCCTTCGGGATGGTGAACTGGGTGATGCGCGGTGCGGTCGCCGCGACGCTCTCGCGCGCCCCGCCGAGGCCCTTGGCCATCTCGCCCAGGATGTGCAGGCGGCCGTCCTTGGCCTGGCCGAGCGCCACCCGCATGATCTCCTCGTTGATCGAGGTGATCTTGATGTCCATCTGCAGCGCGGTGATGCCGCGCTCGGTGCCGGCGACCTTGAAGTCCATGTCGCCGAGATGATCCTCATCGCCCAGGATGTCCGACAGGACGGCGAAGCGATCGCCCTCCTTGATCAAGCCCATGGCAATGCCCGCGACCGACCGCTCGATCGGGACGCCCGCATCCATCAGCGCCAGCGCGCCGCCGCAGACCGAGGCCATCGACGAGGAGCCGTTGCTCTCGGTGATCTCCGACACGATGCGGATCGTGTAGGGGAACTTGTCCTTGCCCGGCAGCATCGGACGCAGAGCGCGCCAGGCGAGCTTGCCGTGGCCGATGTCGCGACGGCTGGGCGAACCCATGCGCCGGACCTCGCCGACCGCGTAGGGAGGCATGTTGTAGTGCATCATGAACGCTTCGCGGTACTCGCCCTCGAGCGCGTCGATGATCTGCTCGTCCTGGCCGGTGCCCAGCGTGGCCACCACCAGCGCCTGGGTCTCGCCGCGGGTGAACAGCGCCGAGCCGTGGGCGCGCGGCAGGATGCCGGCCTCGGCCACGATCGGACGGACCGTCTTGGTGTCGCGACCGTCGATGCGCTTGCCGGTGTCGAGGACGGCGCCGCGCACCACCTCGGCCTCGAGATTGCCGAAGGCATCGCCGAACAGCAGCGCCTCTTCCTCGTTGCCCTCGAACAGCTTCTTGGCCTCGTCCTTGACCGCCTTGACCTTCAGCTGGCGGGGGAGCTTCACGGTCTCGGCATAAGCCTCGACCAGCTTGCCGCGGACCGCGGCCTTCAGCTTGTCGGCCACGGTCTTGGCGGCCGCCGGCGGCTCGGTGAGCGGCAGCGGATCCTTGGCGGCATGTTCGGCGAGCTGGATGATCGCCTCGATCACCGGCTGGAAGGAGCGATGCCCTTCCATCACGGCCTTCAGCATCACGTCCTCGGCCAGCTCCTTGGCCTCGGACTCGACCATCAGCACGCCTTCGGTCGTGCCGGCGACGACGAGGTCGAGCTCGCTCTTCTCGATCTGCTCGAGCGTCGGATTGATCACGTACTGGCCGTCGAGAAGACCGACGCGCGCCGCAGCGATCGGACCCAGGAACGGTGCGCCGGAAAGCGTCAAGGCGGCCGACGTGGCGACCAACGCGACGATGTCGGGATCGTTCTCCATGTCGTGCGCCAGGGTCGTGATCACGACCAGCGTCTCGTTGCGAAAGCTCTCGTGGAACAGTGGCCGGATCGGGCGGTCGATCAGACGCGAGGTCAGGACCTCCTTCTCGGACGGCCGGCCCTCACGCTTGAAGAAGCCGCCCGGGATCTTGCCGGCGGCAAACGCCTTCTCCTGGTAGTTGACGGTCAGCGGGAAGAAATCGAGGCCGGGCTTCGGCTTCTTCTCGAACACGACGGTGGCCAGCACCGTGGTGCCGCCGTAGGTGGCCAGCACCGCACCGTCGGCCTGGCGGGCAATCTTGCCGGTCTCGAGTATGAGCTTGCGGCCGCCCCACTCCACTTCCTTACGAAATACTTTGAACATATCGGTCATTTCCAACTTCCTTTCCTACACGGCCGCCTGCCCCCGTTTGGCGGCGACCGCCCGCCGGCACCCTTGTGCCGGCAGGACCGGGCCAGGCCTTTGCTCTCGCCCCTGCCTTCCCGGTTACTGCGATGTCGCGTCAGCCGGCCGAACTCACGGGGACCGGACGACGCGACGCGAAAAGGCCCCACCATGAAGGCGGGGCCGAAAAATCAACGGCGCAGACCCAGACGCTCGATCAATGTGTCGTAGCGCTTGCTGTCCCTGGCCTTGAGATAGTCGAGCAGACGGCGGCGCTGGCCGACCATCTTCAAGAGGCCGCGGCGCGAATGGTGATCCTTCGCGTGGCCCTTGAAATGCTCAGTGAGGTTGGCGATGCGCTCGCTCAGGATGGCGACCTGGACTTCCGGCGAACCGGTGTCGGCGTTGCCCTGGGCATACGACTTGATCAGCTCCGCTTTGCGCGCGGCTGTAATCGACATCGGGATCTCCATCGAATTAAAGGTTGAACACGCGCACCGGCTGGAGAATGGCGCCGTCCGAGCGGACCAGCGCCACCAGCTTGCCCTCCAGCTCGGCTCGTACCAGAGCGCCGGAGGGCGGTGCGTCCCGGGTCAAGAGCACCGGCTGGCCTTGGCGCAGCTGGTTCGCTTGGGTCTCCGTCAGGGCCAGCGCCGGGATGTCGTCCAGCGCGGTCGCGACAGGGGCCAGGGCCCCGAGAAGCGGCGGAATATGCCCGAGGGCCTCCAGTTTGGGAAGCGAAATGGCCGCAGCCTCCCGGAAGGGCCCGGCGGCCGTCCGACGCAGGGCCGACAGGTAGCCGACAGTGCCCAAGGCCAGCGCCATATCGCGCCCGAGCGACCGGATATAGGTGCCCTTGCCGCAGCCAACCACGAAATCTGCATGGTCTCTGTCGGGACGACCGGCCAGTTCCAGCCGCTCGATCGTCACCCGGCGCGGCTTGAGGTCGACCCTTTCGCCCTTGCGCGCCAGGTCGTAGGAGCGCTGGCCATCGATCTTTATGGCCGAGAAGGCCGGCGGGACCTGCTCGACCTCGCCGATGAAGCGGCCGAGTACGGCGCGGATCGCCTCGTCGGTAGGCCGGGCATCGCTGGTCTCCGTGACTTCACCCTCGGCATCCTCGGTGGTCCGGGCCTCGCCGAAGCAGAGCGTGAAGCGGTATTCCTTGCGGCCATCCATCACGAATGGAACGGTCTTGGTCGCCTCACCCAGGGCAATCGGCAGCACGCCGGTCGCCAGCGGATCGAGCGTGCCGCCGTGGCCCGCCTTTTCGGCGCCGAATAGCCAGCGCACCCGTCCAACCGCTTTGGTCGAGCCCATGCCCAGAGGCTTGTCGAGCACGACCCATCCGTCGATTTTCTGCTTGGGGCGGCGGCCGCTCATTCGTCCTTGATGTCGCGCGCCACGTCGGGCCGGCGTAGCAGCGCACCGATGCGGTCGGCCTCGTCAAAGGTGCGATCGAGCTCGAAGCGGATCTCCGGCGCGCTGCGCAGGCCCGCCTTCTCGCTCACCCGGCCGCGAAACCACGGCGCTGCCCGCCGGAGCGCCGCGAGCAGCCGGTCCTTGTCCTGGCCGCCGAGCGGCATCACGAAGGCCGTGGCGTTGCGCAGGTCGGGGCTGACATCGACCGATGTCACGGTGATGGTGGCATCGCGCAGGTCGGGATCGCGCATGTTGCCGCGCTCGAGCAGATCGGCCAGCAGATGGCGGATCTCCTCACCAACGCGCAATTGGCGTTGGCCGGGGCTGCGATTTTCCTTGTCGGGCGAGCGACGCCGGGACATGGCGCTACTCCAGTCTATCGTTGGGATCGAGAGGTCGCCGGCCCTTACAAGGTCGGCTGGACCGCTTCGACGTCGAAGCACTCGATCACGTCGCCGACCTTGATGTCGTCGTAGTTCTCGAACGCCATGCCGCACTCGAAGCCGTGCTGGACCTCGCGCACCTCATCCTTGAAGCGCTTGAGTGTCTTGAGCGAGCCTTCGTGGACGACCACGTTGTCACGCAGCAATCGCACCTTGGCGCCGCGCTTGACCATGCCTTCGGTGACCATGCAGCCGGCGACGCTGCCGATCTTGGTGATACGGAAGACCTCGCGAATCTGCGCGTTGCCAATCAAGGTCTCCTTGTAGGTCGGATCGACCAGGCCGAGCATCAGCGCCTGGATGTCCTCGGTGACCTTGTAGATGATGCTGTAGTAACGGATGTCGACCTTGTCGCGCTTGGCGATCTCGCGCGCCTGTGGGTTGGCCCGCACGTTGAAGCCGATGATCAGTGCGCCTGCCGCCTTGGCCAGAGTGAGATCGGCCTCGCTGATGCCGCCGACACCGCTCAGGATGACACGGGTCGCCACCTTGTCGGTCGACAGTCGCGAAATCGCACCGGCAAGCGCCTCGGCAGAGCCCTGCACGTCGGCCTTGATCAGCACCGGCAGCTCCTTGGCTGTGCCTTCGCGGATGCCTTTCATCATTTCTTCCAGCGTGCCACGGCCGCCGGCGGCGCGGGCAAGCTCGGCCTGCCGGTCGCGTCGGACGCGGAAGTCGGCGATCTCGCGGGCGCGCGCTTCGCTCTCCACGACATGGAACTCATCGCCCGCCTGCGGAGTCCCCGAGAGGCCCAGGATCTCGACCGGGAAGGCTGGACCCGCCGTCTCCACGGCGTTGCCGCGATCGTCGACCAGGCGACGCACACGGCCCCACACGGCGCCAGCGACCAGCACGTCGCCGACCTTGAGCGTGCCCTTCTGCACCAGCACGGTCGCCACCGAGCCGCGGCCGGGATCGAGCTTGGCCTCGACCACGACACCGTCGGCGGCGCGGTTGGGATTGGCCTTGAGCTCGAGCACCTCGGCCTGCAGGACGATCGCCTCCTCGAGCTTGTCGAGGTTGGTCCTCTTGACCGCCGAAACTTCGATCGACTGCACCTCGCCGCCGAGCTGCTCGACCTGAATCTCGTCACGCAGCAGCTCGTTCTGTACACGGCTGGCATCGGCGCCAGCCTTATCCATCTTGTTGATGGCGACGATGATCGGCACCTTCGCCTGCTTGGCGTGAGCGATCGCCTCCTTGGTCTGCGGCATGACGCCGTCATCGCCCGCCACAACCAGCACGACGATGTCCGTCACCTTGGCGCCGCGCGCGCGCATGGCGGTGAAGGCCTCGTGGCCCGGCGTGTCGAGGAAGGTGATCTTCTGCCCAGACGGCAAGGTCACTTGGTAGGCGCCGATATGCTGAGTGATGCCGCCCGCCTCGTGCGCCGCGACGTCAGTGGCGCGCAGCGCATCGAGCAGCGAGGTCTTGCCGTGATCGACATGGCCCATGATGGTGACCACCGGGGGCCGGGGCTGCATCGCGTCTTCGGCGTCGGCCGTATCGGTCAGTCCGGTCTCGACGTCGCCTTCGGCCACGCGCTTGGGCCGGTGACCCATTTCGGTCACCACCAGCTCGGCAGTATCAGGATCGATCGCCTGGTTGATGGTGGCCATCACGCCCATGCCCATCAGCGTCTTGATGACGTCGGCGCCACGCTCGGACATGCGCGACGCGAGTTCCTGCACCGTGATGGTCTCGGGAATCGTGACCTCGCGATAAACCTTCTGCTGGCCGTCATCGGCATTCTCGCGGCGACGGTCGCGCTCAAGGCGGCGCTGCTGCTGCGCGCGGGAGCGGGCACGAAAGTCGTTCTCGCCCTCGACGGCACGACCGACGTCGATCTTGTCGGAACGGCGCTTGGGGCCCTCACGGCGTGCGCCTGGCGGTTGCGGCAAGCGCTTGTTGATGGTCGGCCGCATGGGCGGACGGCGCAGCGCGCCGGCCGGGCCGGCGCCCGGAGCACCCATCGGGCGTCGCACAGCACCGGGAGCGCCCGCTGTTGGAGCGCCCGTCTCGATTTCCTGAGCTTGGCGTGCGACCGGGGTCTGCGGCGCGGCACCCGCCGCCTGGTCGAGGCGCTTTTGCACCAGCGCATCGGCGCGGCGCTTGACCTCGTCCTCGGTCTTCTTGCGCGTTTCTTCCTCGGCGAGGCGCTTCTTGTGCTCCTCGTCGGCCTTCTGCCGCACGGCATCGTCGGCGGCGCGGCGCTTGGCTTCCTCGGCGGCGCGCTGGCGCGCGACTACCGCGTCGCGATCGGCACCGACCAGCGCGCGCGTGCGGGCTTCCTTCTCTTCTTCGGTGAGCGTTTTGAGCACAATGCCGCGACCGCCCGGCGCTCCCGCCGCAGGACGCGGCGTCGCCGTCGGTGCAGCCGTGCTGCGAGCCGGCGCGGCGGCGGCGCTGCCCAGCTTCAGGGTGCGGGCGGACGGCGCTGCTGGCGCGGCTTCAGGCGATGCCGTTGGCGCGGGTGTCGCCGCAGCGGAGCCAGGCGGACGCTTGACCGGCTTCTTGACCTCGACCGTCACTGCGCGCGTGCGTCCGTGGCTGAACTTCTGGCGCACCTGCGTCTCGCCACCCTTGGCCGCAGCCGCGCCTGAGCGCGCCGTGGTCGTGAGGGTCAGCGGCTTGGTCGGCTTGGTCGTTTCTTTCTGTTCCGTCATACGCGTGTTGTCCTTGGTCCCATACGGCCCGTCAACCGGCGCCGTTCAGGCGATAGCCGCGCCAACGCGCTGCCCCGCCCGCAATCCGTTGAATGAATTGGCCCGACCGGTCGTCGTGCGCCACCGCCACGTAAACTGCCTGCTCGCGTCCGAAGACACCTCCCAAAGAAGCCGCATCGCCCAGCCGCTCCAGCGGCAGGCCGCTGGCGGCCAGCTTGACCATGCCATCGCCATCCGCCTCTGCCGCAACGACCAACAAGCCGGCCCGGCCGCGGCCGATCATCTGCTCGACCTTCACGAACCCCGAGACGGCCCGCCCGGCCCGCCGAGCCCGGCTGAGATCTTCCAGCACGCGCCCCAGCAGCAGCCGTTCCACCCGGTCGGCCAGATCGGCGGAAGCTGATACGGCGGCGCGGGCGGCCTTCGCGAATGCTTTCCTCGCCACAGCCTGCTCGACCGTTGCCCGTTCAGCCCGGACCCACAGGCCCCGGCCCGGCAGCTTGCGCGCCAGATCGGGCACGACCTCGCCCTCAGGCCCGACGACGAAGCGGATCATCCGCTCCGGCGTCCCCGCCTCACCGGTCACGATGCAGGTGCGCACCGGTCCGGCCGGCGGAGCCAAGAGATGGGGCTCAATCATGGCCTGAGCAAGGGTTACGGGGGCAAGGCTCAAGGGTCCTAACCTCTCTTAGGCCTTGGCGTCTTCGCCGGGCGCCGCTTCTTCGGCCGGGAACCAATGCTCGCGCGCCTTCATGATGATGGCGTTGGCGGTGTCGGCATCCATTGCGCTCTCGCCCACGATCTCGCGCAACTCGTCGGAGGCGAGGTCACCCAGATCATCGAGCGATTTCACGCCCTTTTCGCCCAGCGCCACCAGCATCGAGAGGTCGAGCCCTTCGATGCCACGAACTTCCTCGCTGACACCGAATTCCTCGAGGCGGGCCGCAAGCTCGGCATCGCGCTTCTCGATGTATTCGCGGCCGCGGCGCTGCAGTTCGGTGGCGATGTCCTCGTCGAAGCCCTCGACGCCCTGCAGATCCTCGAGGGCGGCATCGGACACGTCCTCGACCGTGGCATAGCCCTCGGCCACCAGCAGATGGGCGATCACGTCGTCGACATCCAACGCCACCTTGAAGAGTTCAGTGCGCTCGCGCGTCTCCTTCTGGCGGCGCTCGCTCTCCTCGGCCTCGGTCATGATATCGATCTCCCAGCCGGTGAGCTGCGAGGCGAGCTTGACGTTCTGGCCGCGCCGGCCGATCGCCAGGCTCAGCTGGTCGTCGGGGACGACGACCTCGGTCTTGTGCTTCTCCTCGTCCATCAGCACCTTGCTGACCTCGGCCGGGGCAAGCGCGTTGACGATGAAGTTCGCGGTATCGGCCGACCACGGGATGATGTCGACCTTCTCGCCCTGCAGCTCCTGCACCACGGCCTGGACGCGACTGCCGCGCATGCCGACGCAGGCGCCAATCGGATCGATCGAGCTGTCATGGCTCAGCACAGCGATCTTGGCGCGGCTGCCCGGATCGCGGGCGACCGCCTTGATCTCGATGATGTTGTCGTAGATCTCCGGCACTTCCTGGGTGAACAGCTTGGCCATGAACTGCGGATGGCTGCGCGACAGGAAGATCTGCGGGCCGCGCGGCTCCTCGCGCACGTCGAAGATGTAGGCGCGCACGCGGTCGTTCACGCGCAGCGATTTGCGCGGGATGGTCTCGTCGCGCCGGATCACGCCTTCGGCGCGCTGCAAATCCACGGTGATGTTGCCGTAGTCGACCCGCTTGACCACGCCCGACACGATCTCGCCGATGCGATCCTTGAATTCCTCGTACTGGCGCTTGCGCTCGCTCTCGCGCATGCGTTGGGTGATCACCTGCTTGGCGGTCTGGGCGGCGACGCGGCCGAAATCGATCGGCGGCAGCTCATCCGTCAGGAAGTCGCCGACCTGCGCCTCGGGATTGCGGCGCTGGGCGTCGGAGACCGAGACCTGCGTGTTCTCGTTCTCGATCGCGTCGGACACCTGCATGTAGCGCAGCAGCTTGATCTCGCCGGTCTTGCGGTCGATCTCGGCGCGGATGTCGTGCTCCAGCCCGTACTTGGCGCGGCCGGCCTTCTGGATGGCCTGCTCCATCGCCTCGAGCACTTCCTCGCGCTCGATGCCCTTTTCGCGGGCGACCATGTCGGCCACCTGCAGCATCTCCAGGCGCGGGATATCGGCAGTCGTTGCCATGATTGTCTTCCTCTCGTTTCCTATTCCGTCAGTGAGCTTGCTCCACGCCCTCCTGGGCGCGGCGGTGTTCATCGAGTAACGCGTCAGTCAATTCGAGCTTCGCCCTGGTCACGGCGGACAGCGGCACTTGCGTTTCCTTGCCGTCCTCGAGCCTCAGCTTCACGGCGCCGCCTTCGAGCCCCAGCAGGGTGCCCTTGAAGCGCCGGCGGCCGTCGATCGGCAGTGCGGTTTCCATGCGTGCGACGTGGCCCGTCCAACGAGTGTAGTCCTTCTCGCGAGTGAGCGGCCGGTCGATGCCGGGTGAACTCACTTCGAGCGTGTAGGCCCCCGAAATTGGATCCTCGACGTCGAGCACCGCCGACAAGGCCCGAGAGACAACGGCGCAAGCCTCGACATCCATCGGACGGCCGTCGGCCGGCTCGATCATGACCTGCAAGATGCCGCCACCGCGGCTCATCGAGACGCGAACCAGCTCGTAGCCCATGCCGACGATGGTCGGGGCGACGATGTCTTCGATGCGACGCAGAAGTTCGGTCACTAAGGCTCGACTTCCCGATGTTTGGGCGAGCGGGCTTCCGACAAATGAAAAGAGCGGGCGTTCGGCCCACTCTTTTTGTTTGGTTCGTCCCGCGAACCCATTGAGGATGGCCGCGGATATAGGCGCAGGCAGGCCGACTGGCAAGCCAAATGACTGCATTTCTTAATGATTTCCGAAAACCGCCAGCATTTCCTCAGGGCCTGTGACAACTGAAGGCGCGACACGCACTGGCACCCGGAGAAAATAAATAATGTCGCGTCCGCGTTATCACGGTTGGTGGGTCGTTTTCTGCTGCTTCACCATTGCCCTCTATGGGTGGGGGCTCGGCTTCTATGGCCTCAGCCTATATCTGGTAGCCCTGTCCAAGGTCCATGGCTGGTCGCCCGCCACGATTTCGGCGGCCATCACCTTTTACTACATCGCCGGGGCCTTCCTGGTGATGCAGGTGGGCGACACGATCGAAAAAAGAGGGGGCCGGATCGTAGTCCTGGTCGGCGCCGGGCTGATGGGGCTCGGCGTGCTCGGTCTCACGGTCCTCCAGCAACCCTGGCACCTCTACCTCGCCTTCCTGGTGATGATTCCCGGCTGGGTCGCCATGGGGGGCGGCTCGATCAACACCATCATCGCCCAATGGTTCGACAAACGCCGCGGGCTAGCTGCCAGCCTGGCGCTGAATGGCGCGAGTTGCGGGGGGCTGATATTCGCGCCGGCCTTCGCCTGGGGCATCGACACGTTCGGGTTCACCAAGGCCTGTTACGCGGCGGTCGCCGTGGTGCTGGCGACGCTCTGGCCGCTTGCCGCTTTCGCGCTCCGCCCGCGCCGGCCCGGCGAGCATGACATCGGCGATGAGGATCACGCGCAGGCCAAGCTCGAGGGCGAGCCGATGACCCGGCGTGCACTGCTTGGCACGCCGCGCTACCTCACCATGGTCGGGGCCTTTTCCATCGGCTTGATGGCGCAGATCAGCTTCATCGCCCACCAGGCCGCGTTCCTCGAGCCGACGCTGGGGCTCAAGGGCGCCGGCTGGGCGCTCAGCGTCACCGCGCTCTCTGCCGTGATCGGCCGGCTCGCCGTCGGTGCGGTGATCGACCGCGTCGATCGCCGGCTTGCCACGGCGGCCAACCTCGCAGTGCAGGTCGTGTCGATGGTCGTGCTGCTCTCGACCTCGTCGGTGGCCGGTCTCTATCTCGGCTGCATCCTGTTCGGCTTCGGCGTCGGCAATCTCATCACCCTGCCCGGCCTGATCGTGCAGCAGGAATTCCCGCGCCGCGACTTCGCCCGCGCCGTCAGCCTCAACGTCGCCGTGACCCAGCTCGTCGCCGCGGTCGGGCCCTATGTTCTGGGCCTGCTGCACGACCTTTCGGGCAACTACCGCTCGTCACTGATCGCCTGCCTTGTCCTGCAGATCGCCGCCGCGCTGCTGATCCTGGTCCGGCCGAGCCCGCGCACTATCGACGCTTGAGCCGAAGGAATACAGGCTTGTGGCCGGCCAGCATCTTTTGCTCGTAGCGCGTGGGCGGCCAATCGTCGGGCCGGCCACGCCAATCCGGCGGCCGGTCGGCGAGCCATTCGAAGGCCGGATGGCCGCAGGCATGCTCGACCATCCAGGGCAGGTAACTCGGATCGTCGGTCGCCAGCCGGAGCTCGGCGCCCGGCTTCATCAGGCGCGCCAGCACGTCGAGGTTGGTGCGCTCGACAAAGCGCCGCTTGTGATGCCGTGTCTTGGGCCATGGATCTGGAAACAGGATGAAGGCGCGCGACAGCGATCGATCGGGCAGCGCCGCCATCACCAGCCGCGCATCGTCGGTGAACAGCCGGATGTTGCTCACGCCGGTTCGTTCGATGTGAGCGAGGCACTTGGCGACGCCATTGATGAAGGGCTCACAACCGAGCAGCCCGACGTCGGGATGATGCTCGGCCTGCCACACCAGATGCTCACCGGCACCGAAGCCGACTTCGAGCCAGATTTCTTTGCGCGATGCACCGAACAGCGAGTCGAGGTCGATCTTCTGCGGCTCGGGTGGAACCGCAATCAGAAGCTTCGGCAGCAGACTGTCGAGCAGGCTCTCCTGTCCCGCCCGCAGCTTCTTGCCGCGACGGCGGCCGTAGAGCGTGCGCTGGCGGGTCTCCGTCACATCACGACGTCGATCAGGTACGGGCCCTTCTGCGACATGGCGTAGGTGAGCTGCTTGGTCAGCTCCTCGAGGTCATGCGCCTTGGCGCCCGGGACGCCCATGCCCTTGGCCAGCATGGTGAACTCGAGCGTCGGCCGGTCGAGCGTCAGCATGTCAATGGCGCGCGGGCCAGGATTGGCGGCGCCGACATCGGCGAGCTGGCTGTAGAGGATCTTGTAGTTGCGGTTGGAGAAGATCATCACGCAGACATCGAGGTTCTCGCGCGCCATCGTCCACAGCGCCTGGATGGTGTACATCGCCGAGCCGTCGCCGATCATGCAGATCACCTTGCGGTCGGGACACGCCACCGCGGCGCCGACCGCGACAGGCGCGCCAAAGCCGATCGAGCCACCCATGTTGTTCAGCCAATCGTGCGGCGGCGCGCCGGTACTGAACGGGAAGAAGCCGCGTCCGGTGGTCACCAATTCGTCGACCACGATGGCGCCCTCCGGCATCGTCGCACCGAGCGCCTGGCCCAGGCCATCGAGCGTGAACTTGCCGGTCGGGCGGTCAGGCCGGTGCGGTTGGGCGACGCCTGACGGTTTTTCATTCATCGCATCGAGTTCCATCGCTAGCGCCTCGAGCGAGGCCAGCGGATCGCCGTCGACCGGGCAGAGCGTGGTGATCTCGCAATCATCCGGCGACAGGACGGAAGGCTTGCCGGGATAGGCGAAGAAGGCGAACGGCGCCTTGGCGCCCACCAGCACCATCTGCTTGGTGCCCTTGAGCTGGGCCTGCGCGGTCTCGATGACGAAATGCAGGCGCAGCACCGGCACGCGTCCGGCGCCGCGCTCGATGCGCGCCGTGCCGCCGGCGCCCTGCACCTTGCAGCCAGTCTTGGCGGCGATCTTGCCGGCGAGCTCCAGGCCGCGTGCGCGCAGCGCCCGGCCGCCAATGAACAGCATCGACGACTGCCCGTTCTTCAGCGCCTTGGCCGCGGCGACGACCGCTTCGTTGGCGGGCTTCTGCGGCTGCGGCGTCTCGGGTGTCTCGGCAACGCCGTCGGCCTCGGTCCAGGCGGTGTCGGCCGGCAGGATCAGGGTGGCGATCTGGCCCGGCGCCACGCGGGCGGCCTGGATCGCGGCCGCGCCATCCTTGGCCACGGTCTTGGAGGTGGGCGAAGTCTTCACCCAGTGAGAGAACGGCTTGGCAATGCCCTCGATGTCGGCGGTGAGTGGCGTGTCGTACTTGATGTGATAGAGCGCGTGCTCGCCCACGATGTTCACGATGCCCGAGCCGGCCTTCTTGGCGTTGTGCAGGTTGGCCGCGGCATTGGCGAGACCCGGTCCGAGATGCAGCAGGGTCGAGGCCGGCTTGTCCTTCATGCGGTAGTAGCCGTCGGCCGCGCCGCTGCACACGCCTTCGAACAGGCCGAGCACGCAGCGCATGCCTTCGACGCGATCGAGCGCGCCGACGAAGTGCATTTCCGATGTGCCGGGATTGGCGAAACAGACTTCGACGCCGCCCTTCACCAGGGTCCGAACCAGGCTCTCCGCACCGTTCATCGCCGCGCTCCCCAACACTGGAAATGATGTTCGGCGCGCACCGTAGGCGTTTGCCGGGACTCAAGCCATTGCGATTCCTCGGCAATTTCGAACTGGCGTTCTCCCTTTATTCTCAAGGGATTATTCAGTATATTTGAACCAATATTTAAGAAAGTAATTTGGATGCCCCCTTCTGATACTGCCTTCCTTGTCGGCGCCGATCTGGTCGAGTTCGACCGCCACGATCTGCCGATCTACGCCACCCCTCAATCACAGTGGGCCGATGCCGGCCGCGACGTCGGCCGCTACGGAACCGCACTCGACCGCTTGTTCGGCGAGCCGGGCGAAGTGTTCGTGAGCGGAGAACTCACCGCGTCGTCGATCGCGGCGCTGCCCGCGTCGACGATCGTCGACGATCCCCTGGTCGAGCTGGGCGGCCTCAATGACGGATTGATGCTGCCGGCCATGGAGCACGAGGCGGCCCACGCCGGCGGCGCGCTTCACTTGCCGGAGATCGCCACCGTCTACGACTTCGCCGACGGCCTGCACCTGCACGACCTCTGGACATTCGACTCGCCACGCTTAGACCCGTTCCGGCTTCAACACAAGACACCTCACGCTGAGGAGCGGTCCGAAGGACCGCGTCTCGATACCGCGGAGTAATTCGCGGCTTGGTGGACCGCAGTCTTTTTGTTGCCACCCTTCGAGACGCATCGCTGCGCGATGCTCCTCAGGGTGAGGTTTGTTTTGGGCCGTGCTCTAAGCCGCGTCGCCCAGTTCGAGCTGGACGAGATTGACCCAGTAGGCGGCGCCCGTCGTCAGGATCTCGTCGCTGAAGTCGTAGAGCGGCGAATGGACGTTGTGGCAGCCGCCTTCTTCCGTGCCGCCATTGCCGATCATGATGTAGGCGCCGGGCTTCTTCTCGAGCATGAACGCGAAATCCTCCGCGCCTGCGATCCGCGGCGTGTTGGGCTGAACGTTCTCGCGGCCGACCGTCAGGGCCGCCGCCTCGACCGCGATCGAGGTCTGCTCGACCGCGTTGATCAAGACCGGATAGCGACGGAAGTATTTGCTCACCACCTCGCAGCCGCCGGACTGCGCGATGCCCGCCGCCACTTCTGCCAACCGTCGCTCGAGAAGTGCGCGCACGCTTGGCGAAAAGCTGCGCGCCGTGCCCTTGATCAACACCTCCGACGGGATGACGTTGGGCGAGCCGGGCGTGCCGGCGGCGATGTGGCCGACGCTCAGCACTGCCGCCTGGCTCGAAGCGACGTTGCGGCCGATGATGCCCTGCACCGCCACGACGAACTGCGCCGCGACGTAGGTCGGATCGGTGCCGCGATCGGGCATGGCGCCATGACCGCCGGTGCCCTTGAACGTCACCTCCCAGCTGTCGGACGAGGCGAGCATTGCGCCGGAGCGGATGGCGAAGTGACCCTTGGGGAAGCCCGGCATGTTGTGCATGCCGTAGACGGCATCGCAGTTGAACTTGTCGAACAGCCCTTCCTCGATCATCACCCGCGCCCCGCCAAGACCTTCCTCGGCCGGCTGAAAGATGAAGTGCACGGTGCCGGCGAAGTCGGGCGCCCTGGCGAGATGCCGGGCCGCGCCTAAAAGCATGGTGGTGTGGCCGTCGTGGCCGCAGGCATGCATCTTGTTGGGCACGCTGGAGGCGTAGTCGAACTCGTTCTTCTCTTGCAGATGCAGCGCATCCATGTCGGCGCGCAGGCCGATCGTCTTCTGGCCAGCCCGCTTGCCCTTCAAAGTGCCGACCACGCCAGTCGTGGCCAGGCCGCGATGAACCTCGATGCCCCAGGAGGTGAGCTTGTCGGCCACGATCTGCGAGGTGCGCTCCTCCTCGAAGGCGGTCTCGGGATGACGATGGATGTCGCGGCGGATGGCGGTCAACTCGGCCTGAAAGCCGGCCAAAAGATCGGGGGTGGTGCGGCTCATGTTCGATGCGACCTCTGCTCGGAAGGACGCACATTACAGGCGCGCACCGAGGCGACACCAGCAGTGGGCGCCGACGAATAAAATAATGGAAAAATAATGGGGGGCTCACTCCGCAGCCCCAACCAGTGGTAGGGCAGTTTCTCTGCGGTAACGTTTAAAATAATGGGAAAATCACGGGGGGTCTTCGCGCAGCCCCCAACGCTCCTCATCGGGGCGGGGACACTCAACGGGCGAAGGGCTGGCATGTCGTCACTTTAGCCGCGTTCGCCACCGCCACCAATTTTGGTCATTAGAAGTTCGGCGGCATGTCGACGGGCAAAAAAGAAAACGGCGAGACCGGTTTCCCGATCTCGCCGCTTCGCACGCACCTTCAACGAGCGTTCGTCGCACTCGCCGCGGGGCGCGGCTGGCCACAACCCCCGAAAGGGCCGCGAATGGCCAGTGGAATGCAGGATCCCCGCCCGCTACCACCATCCTCGGGGCACGTCTGGTCTATGCGCATAGACCATCCGCATCGAATTCCGGCACCGGTTTCCCGTCAGCATCCCCCTCTCGAGAGAGGGTGCGGCATCCCGTCGAAGACGAGTTCGCGAGACGCTCCGAAACCCATCAGCAGCTTTCGCCACCGCGAGGAACCTTGCGGTCCCTCTCTCCATCCGGTGCTTCCCGCTCTCGCGGACACCACCGAACTTCGTGAGAGGAACTTTCTGCCTCGCCGCGACGGCCATCAAGCGCGAGAATCGCACGCCGGCGGTGGATTGGCGGGATAACGAGGATGGAATCCCGGACGCCACAAGGGAGGGTGGCGCCCGCCCCTGCGACGCGCTAAATCCGCGCCCCATGATTCTGTTTCCCGCCATCGATTTGAAGGACGGCAAGTGCGTGCGCCTGCTGCGCGGGGACATGGCGCGCGCCACGGTGTTCAACGACAGCCCCGCGGCCCAGGCCAAGGCCTTCGCCCATGCCGGCTGCGAATGGCTGCATCTGGTCGACCTCAACGGCGCGGTCGAAGGCCATCCGGTCAATCGCGCGGCGGTGCAGGAAATCCTCAAAGCCGTCGAGGTGCCGACGCAATTGGGCGGCGGCATCCGCACCATCGAGAACATCTCGCGCTGGTTCGAGGCGGGCGTGAAGCGCGTCATCCTGGGCACCGTCGCGGTGAAGGAGCCGGGCCTGGTCAAGGCAGCCTGCAAACAGTGGCCGGGTCAGGTCGCCGTCGGCATCGATGCGCGCGACGGCATCGTGGCGGTCGACGGCTGGACCAAGCAGAGCACCATGCGCGCGCTCGACCTGGCGCTGCGCTTCGAAGACGCCGGGGTCTCGGCCATCATCTACACCGACATCGATCGCGACGGCGCGATGGGCGGCGTCAATATCGATGCGACCGTCACGCTGGCCCAGCACCTCACCACGCCGGTCATCGCTTCGGGCGGCGTGAGCTCGCTCGACGATCTGCGCGAGCTCCGGCCCACCGAGGAGCACGGCATCATCGGCGCCATCGTCGGGCGCGCGCTTTATGACGGACGCGTGACGGTGCCCGACGCCATTCGCGTGCTGAAAGGGGACTGAGGTGACCATGCTCAAGGTCCGCATCATCCCCTGCCTCGACGTGAAGGACGGCCGCTCGGTCAAGGGCGTTCAGTTCGTCGACCTGCGCGACGCCGGCGACCCGGTGGAGCAGGCGCGTGCCTATGACGCCGCCGGCGCCGACGAGCTCACCTTCCTCGATATCACCGCGAGCCACGAGAACCGCGACACCATTTTCGACGTCGTCGGCCGCACCGCCGAGCAATGCTTCATGCCGCTCACCGTCGGCGGCGGCGTGCGCACCATCGAGGACATCCGCAAGCTCCTGCTGGCCGGCGCCGACAAGGTGTCCATCAATTCCGCTGCCGTGACGCGGCCGGATTTCGTCCGCGAGGCCGCCCAGAAGTACGGCGACCAGTGCATCGTGGTGTCGATCGATGCCCGTCAGACTGCCCCCGGCAAGTGGGAGGTCTTCACCCACGGCGGCCGCAAGGGGACCGGGCTCGACGCCGTCGAATGGGCGCGGCGCATGACCAACCATGGCGCCGGCGAGATCCTGCTCACCTCGATGGACCGCGACGGCACCAAGTCGGGCTTCGATCTCGAGCTCACGCGGGCAGTATCGGACGCCGTACCGGTGCCGGTCATCGCGTCGGGCGGCGTCGGCAAGCTCGACGACCTGGTCGATGGCGTCACCAAGGGCGGCGCCTCGGCCGTGCTCGCGGCTTCAATCTTCCATTTCGGCGAGTTCACCATCGCCCAGGCGAAGGAACATTTGGCGCGCGCCGGCGTTCCCATACGTCAAATCTCGCCTAAGGCGTGAATTTGAAGTAGAATGGACTCAGCGCCCAACCAAGAGGCGCAATTGCCGCCCCGTCCTGGGGTGGTGGAGTTCCCCTCGCGATGGCCAAGAAGAAGAAAGCCAAGAAGAAGGCGTCGAAGAAGCAGCGCCAGGAAAACGGCGTCGGGCACGAGCATGTGCTCGACCGGCTTTATGTCGTGATCGATAGCCGCAAGGGCGCCGATCCCGACACGTCCTATACCGCGCGCCTGTTCAGCCGCGGCCGCCAGCAGATCGCCAAGAAGCTCGGCGAGGAGGCGGTCGAGGCGCTGATCGAAGGTATCCGCGGCGACAAGGCCAAGCTGGTCGGCGAAAGCGCCGACATGCTCTATCACCTGCTGACCCTGTGGGCGTCGATCAACGTCAAGCCCAAGGCGGTGTGGAGCGAGCTCGCCCGCCGCGAGGGCCTGTCGGGTCTTGCCGAGAAGGCCTCGCGCAAGGACAAATAACGGCCCATGCCGCCATACGACCGCAACAACATCTTCGCCAAGATCCTGCGCGGCGAGGCCCCTTGCACCAAGGTCTACGAAGACGAGTTCGCGCTCGCCTTCAAGAACATCCATCCGGCGGCGCCGGTGCATGTGCTGGTGGTGCCCAAGGGCGAATACGTCTCCAATGCCGACTTCAGCGCCAAGGCACCGCCCGATCTCTTCGCAGGTTTCTGGCGCGCTGTCGGGCGAACCGCGACCACGCTTGGCCTCGATGAGGATGGCTACCGGCTAGTCGCCAACACCGGCCCCGATGCCAACCAGATCGTCTTTCATTTCCATGTCCATGTGATCGCCGGGCGGCACATGAGGGGCATCAGCGGCGAGGCACCGAGGCTCGGCGACGGCACATGATCCGCCGTCGCGCGTTGGCGGCGGCCGCGGCCGCGCTTCGCCGCACCGTCGGTGCAGGCGCAGGTCACCTACTCGCAGGGCACCAAAGAGCGCCAAGTGCGGTTCGCCACCAGCGATGGTGTCGTCCTGTCGGGCACGTTGCTGCTGCCGATGATCAGCGAGATCCAGTACGTGCCGGGCGTAGTCCTGGTCGCCGGCAGCGGCCCGACCGACCGCGACGGGAACAACCCCCTGGCGCCAGTGCGCATCGACCTCCTGAAGCAAATCGCCGAGCTCCTGGCGGGTGTGGGCATCGCCACGCTGCGCTACGACAAACGCGGCATCAGCGCCTCCTCCGGCCCCCCGCTCAACGGCCTCGAGGAGCGGGAACGCTTCTTCGCCTGGGAGAACTTCGTCAGTGACGTGCAAGTGGCTCATGCCGAACTGCTGCGACACAACGAGATCAACCCCAACGCCACGGCCTTCCTGGGCCACAGCGAGGGCGCTTTGCTGTCGCTCGCGGCGGCCCAGGCCATGAGCCAGCGCGCGCCCTATGCCCTGGTGCTGGCGAGTGCACCCGGCCTGCCCTTGCGCGATATCGTGCGCGGCCAGATCGGCCGCAACGCTCCGATGCTCCTGCCCGAGGCCGAGAGGGTCATGGCGGCGATCGTGAAGACCGGCCATGTGCCGGCCGATACGCAGCCGGAACTGCAGCTGATCTTTCCGCCCTATGTCGCACCGTTTCTCAAGCCGGCGCTGGCTTTCGATCCGGCGAAGGTCGCTGCGGGCATCGCCACACCGTGCCTGATGCTGCATGGCGCGGCCGATACCCAGATCGTGCCGCTCAGCGACATTCAGCCTTTGATCGACGCGCTCGCCAACCGCAAGAAACCGGGCGAAGTGCTGATCGCTCCCCTGACGAGCCACAATCTCAAGACCGTCACCGGACCGGCCGATCCGGGCTTCGCAGGGCCGATCGCACCGGCCATCGCCGACAAGCTCTCGGCCTGGCTCGCGCACACGCTCGGTGCTTGATCCCGCCGCGAGGCCGGTCGATCATTGCCGCAAGAACTGCCGCAAAAATTCAAGGGAGGCGATGCCATGACGGTCACGGTGCGTCCGCTGACCCAGGCTGTCGGCGTGGAAGTCCTCGGCGTCGATTTGCGCAAGCTGAGCGATGCCGACTTCACTGGCGTGCAGCGCGCCTGGCACCAGCATTCGGTGATCCTGCTGCGCGATCAGAAGCTCAGCGACGACGATCTGCTCGCCTTCAGCCGGCGATTCGGCGATCTCGATCCGCCGCCCAACCAGGAACGCGGCCGCATCAGCCCGCCCGGCTACCCCGACATCTATGTCGTCTCCAACGTGCTCGACAAGAAAGGCGATCCGATCGGCGCGCTGGGCGCGGGCGAGGCGGTCTGGCACACCGACATGAGCTATCTCGACAAGCCGCCCGACGCCTCGATGCTCTACGCGCTGGAGATCCCGCCGAGCGGCGGCAACACCTGGTTCTGCGGCATGCAGGCGGCGTGCGATGCCTTGCCGGCCGATCTCAAGCTCAAGATCGAAGGCAAGCGCATCAAGCACGACGGCACCTACAATTCCGGCGGCTATCTCCGCAAAGGCGTGACGCCGACCGATGACCCGCTGGCCGCACCCGGCGCCTGGCACCCGGCGATCCTGCGCCATCCAGCCAACGGCCGCGCCACGCTCTATTTCGGGCGGCGGCGCAATTCCTATGTCGAGGGCCTGTCGCGCGAGGAGTCCGACGCGCTCCTGGAGGTGTTGTGGGCGCATGTCACCCAGCCGCGCTTCCTCTACGAGCACACATGGCGCCTGGGCGACCTGGTGATGTGGGACAACCGCTCGACCATGCATCGCCGCGATCCGTTCGACGGCAACGCGCGGCGCATCATGCACCGCACCCAAATCAAGGGTGGCAGCAAACCAATCGCTTTCGCCGCCTAGGGCCGGCTAACTATGTACGCGCACCACCTCACCCTGAGGAGCATCGCGAAGCGATGCGTCTCGAAGGGTGGCAACGCGCACCTCGTCTATGGCCACCCTTCGAGACGGCGCTTCGCGCCTCCTCAGGGTGAGGTGAATCTGAGATAGGGGAAACGCCATGCGACGGCAGAAGAAGTTTTATGCGTGGGGCTATGCGGACGAGGATCTCTCGCCTGAGGAGATCAAGCCGTGGGAGGCCGAGATCGCCCAGCGCTACGGGCTGAACAGCTTCGACGTCACGCCGCCGCCCAAGCCGGAAGAGATCACACTGCGCGCCCCGCGCGTTTCGGTGCCCGCCACGCTGCAATCGATGGTGCGCACCGACCATCTGACGCGACTGGAGCACAGCTACGGCAAGGCAGGGTTCGACACCACGCGGATGTTCATGCGCTCGGTGCCCAATCCGCCCGACGCCGTCGCCTTCCCCGAGAACGAGCAGGATGTCGTCAAGGTGCTCGACTGGTGCGACCAGATCGGCGCCAAGGCGATCCCCTACGGCGGCGGCAGCTCGGTGGTGAAGGGCATCGAGCCATCGGCCGCCTTCGACAAAGTGGTGACGATCTCGACGCGCCACATGGACAAGATCCTGGAGGTCGACGACGTGAGCCAGGCGGCGCGCATCCAGGGCGGGATCTATGGGCCGGCGATCGAGGACGCGCTGCGCAAGTCGCCGCTCACCATGCGTCACTACATGCAGGCCTATCGCTGCTCGACGCTCGGCGGCTGGATCGCCACGCGCTCGGGCGGCCACTACGCCACGCTCTACACGCACATCGATGACTTCGTCGAAAGCACGCGCGTGGTGACCCCGGCCGGCACGCTCGAATCGCGCCGCCTGCCGGGTTCCGGCGCCGGGCCCAGCCCCGACCGCCTGTTCCTCGGCTCCGAAGGCATTTTGGGCATCATCACCGAAGCCTGGGTGCGGCTGCGCCAGAAGCCGACCTTCCGCGCCTCGGCCTCGGTGCGCTTCAAGAATTTCTTCGCCGGCGCCGACGCAGTGCGCGCCATCACCCAGGCCGGACTCTATCCCGCCAACTGCCGCCTGCTGGAAGCGCGTGAGGCGCTGCCGAACATCCCCTGGAGCAGCGAGGAGGCGGTGCTGGTGCTGGGCTTTGAATCGGCCGACCATCCGCTCGATGCCTGGATGAAGCGCGCGCTGGAAATCTGCGACGGCTTCGGCGGCGTGCCGGACGCGGACGGCGGCGACGACGAGAACGCCCATCGCTCCGGTGCCGCCGGCGCCTGGCGCAATCGCTTCATCCGCGCACCCCATTATGGCGAGCACGCCGTGGCGCGTGGCATTCTCTCATCGACGTTCGAGACCTCGATGACCTGGGAGCGCATGCGCGACTTCCATCAGAAGATCACCACCGTCGCCCGCGACACCATCAAGCGCGTGACCGGCCGGGACGGCACGATCACTTGCCGCTTCACCCACGTCTATCCCGACGGCCCGTGCCTCTACTTCACGTTCGGCGGCATCCTCGACAAGCGCAAGCAGCTCGAGCAGTTCATGGAGGTGCTCTCGACCTGCACCGCCGCGACCGTCGAGCATGGCGGCACGACCACCCATCACCATGCCGTCGGCCGCTTCCACCGGCCGTTCTACGACAAGCAGCGGCCCGAGCTGTTCGCCAAGGCGTTGCGCGGCGCCAAGCGCGAGCTCGATCCCAAGGGCATGATGAATCCCGGTGTGCTGATCGATCCCTGACGACTATGCTCGGCAGATGCCGAGCTCGATCGCGCTAGTACCGGGAGAAGTCGCGCTGCCCCAGTGGCGTGACATCTACCGCGGCGCACCCGTCAGCCTCGACCCAGCCTGCCACAACGCGATCGAGCGCTCGGCGGCTGCGGTGTCAGCCATCCTGGCCAAGGGCGAGCCGGTCTACGGCATCAATACCGGGTTCGGAAAGCTCGCCTCCGTGCGCATTCCCGCGACGGATCTCGCCCAGCTTCAACGCAATATCGTGTTGTCGCACGCCGCCGGCGCAGGCTCGCCGATGCCCCGACCGGTAGCGCGGCTGATGATGGCACTCAAGCTCGCGAGCCTGGCGCAGGGTGCGTCGGGCGTGCAGCTCGAGACGGTGCGCCTGCTCGAGGCCATGCTCGACAAGGGCCTGACGCCGGTGGTGCCCTGCCAGGGATCGGTCGGCGCCTCTGGCGACCTGGCGCCACTTGCGCATATGTCGGCGACCATGATCGGCATCGGCGATGTCATGATGGGCGACGGGATCGTGCCTGCCGGCGACGCGCTCGCCACGGCTGGCCTGAAGCCGCTCACGCTCGGCGCCAAGGAAGGCCTGGCACTGCTCAACGGCACGCAGTTCTCGACGGCCTATGCGTTGGCCGGTTTGTTCGAGACCGAGCGGCTGTTCCGCTCCGCGCTCGTGACGGGCGCGCTGTCGACCGATGCGGCGCGCGGCTCCGACGCGCCGTTCGATTCGCGCATCCACCGCCTGCGCCGCCATCGCGGCCAGATCGAGACGGCCGAGGCCCTGCGCCAGCTGATGGCGGGCTCGGCGATCCGCGCCTCGCACCTGATCGGCGACGAACGCGTGCAGGACCCCTACTGCCTGCGCTGCCAACCCCAGGTCATGGGCGCAATCCTCGACATCCTGCGCCAGGCGGCAATGACACTCGCCACCGAAGCCAACGGCGTCACCGACAATCCGCTGATCTTCGCCGAGACCGAGGAGGCCTTGTCGGGTGGCAACTTCCATGGCGAGCCGGTGGCCTTCGCTGCGGACATGATCGCTTTGGCGATTTGCGAGATCGGCTCGCTGGCCGAGCGCCGCATCGCCATGCTGGTCGATCCTGCCTTGTCGGGCCTACCGGCCTTCCTGACGCCGCGGCCAGGGCTCAACTCGGGCTTCATGATCCCGCAGGTCACGGCGGCGGCGCTGGTGTCGGAGAACAAGCAGCGCGCCTATCCGGCCAGCGTCGATTCGATCCCGACCTCGGCCAACCAGGAAGACCATGTCTCGATGGCCGCGCACGGCGCGCGCCGGCTGCTGGAGATGGCCGACAATGCCGGCACGGTGATCGCGATCGAGCTGCTCGCCGCCGCCCAAGGCTGCGATTTCCACGGCACCCTCGCCTCGAGCACATGCCTCGAAGCGGTGCGCGCCCTCGTCCGCCGGCAGGTCGCCCACCTGGAGGACGACCGCGCGCTCCATCCGGATCTGCTGGCGGCGACCGCGATGATCAAAAGCGGCGCCGTCATCGCGGCCGCCGGACCCGATCGCCTGCCTACGATCTCCGAGGCCATCTCCGCGTAACGAGGACAGATGCCATGACCCGCATCGACAATGAGCGCCAGATCCGCAGCCCCCGCGGGACCCAGCTCTCGGCCAAGAGCTGGCTCACCGAGGCGCCCCTGCGCATGCTGATGAACAATCTCGATCCGGATGTCGCGGAAAAGCCCGGCGAGCTGGTGGTCTATGGCGGCATGGGCCGCGCGGCGCGCGACTGGCAGAGCTTCGACCGCATCGTCGCCAGCTTGCGCGCGCTCGAAGCCGACGAGACCTTGCTGGTGCAGTCGGGCAAGCCGGTCGGTGTGTTCCGCACCCACCCCGACGCGCCGCGCGTGCTGATCGCCAATTCCAACCTGGTGCCGCACTGGGCAACCCTGGAGCATTTCAACGAGCTCGACCGCAAAGGGCTGATGATGTTCGGCCAGATGACGGCGGGCTCGTGGATCTACATCGGCAGCCAGGGAATCGTGCAGGGCACCTACGAGACCTTCGTCGAGATGGGCCGCCAGCACTATGGCGGCAGCCTGGCCGGCCGCTGGATCCTGACCGCGGGACTGGGCGGCATGGGCGGCGCGCAGCCGATGGCCGCGACCATGGCCGGCGCCTCGTGCCTCGCCATCGAATGCCGCCCGTCGAGCATAGAATTCCGCCGCCGCACCGGTTATGTCGACCTGCAGGCCAAGGATCTCGACGACGCCCTGGCGATCATCACGCGATCGACCGCGGAGAAGAAGCCGGTGTCGGTGGCACTGCTCGGCAATGCCGCCGAAGTGCTGCCCGAGCTGCTGCGCCGCGGCGTGCGGCCGGACTGCGTGACCGATCAGACATCGGCGCACGATCCCGCCAACGGCTATCTGCCGGCGGGCTGGAGCCTCGGCGACTGGGAGGAGCGCCGCGCCCGCGATCCGGCGGCGGTCGCCAAGGAGGCGAAGAAGTCGATGGCCGGGCATGTCCGCGCCATGCTCGAGTTCCACAAGAGGGGCGTGCCGACGGTCGACTACGGCAACAACCTGCGCCAGATGGCGCTCGACGAGGGCGTGGCCGACGCGTTCAGCTACCCGGGCTTCGTGCCGGCCTATGTGCGGCCGCTGTTCTGCCGCGGCATCGGGCCGTTCCGCTGGGCCGCCCTGTCGGGCGATCCCGAGGACATCTATCGCACCGACGAGAAGGTGAAGGAGCTGCTGCCCGACAACACGCACCTGCACACCTGGCTCGACATGGCGAGGAAGCGCATCAAGTTCCAGGGCCTGCCGGCGCGCATCTGCTGGGTTGGTTTGGGCGACCGGCATCGGCTGGGCCTGGCCTTCAACGACATGGTGGCGAGCGGCGAGCTCAAGGCGCCGATCGTGATCGGCCGCGATCACCTCGATTCGGGTTCGGTCGCCAGCCCCAACCGCGAGACCGAGGCGATGCGCGACGGCTCCGACGCCGTCTCCGACTGGCCGATGTTGAACGCCCTGCTGAACTGCGCGTCGGGCGCCACCTGGGTGTCGTTGCACCATGGCGGCGGCGTCGGCATCGGCTATTCGCAGCATGCCGGCATGGTGATCGTCTGCGACGGCACGCCGGATGCGGCACGCCGCCTCGAGCGCGTGCTGTGGAACGACCCGGCAACCGGCGTGATGCGCCATGCCGATGCGGGCTACGAGAGCGCCATCGCCTGTGCCCGCGAGCACGGGCTCAACCTGCCGAGCCTGGTCGCCTCATCCTGAGGAGCGCGAAGCGCGTCTCGAAGGATGGGAACACGCACCTCGTCTGTTGCCCACCCTTCGAGACGGCCGCTTCGCGGCCTCCTCAGGGTGAAGATTTCTTTGATCGCGCCCCCAGCGTCAGCGCAAATTGCCGGTGTGGCCGAGGGAATAGCGGCCGGGCTGCGGCCAGACCGTGAGGCCGTGCGGCTCGCGGCCGACCTTGATCTTGTCGACATCGCCGGACGAGGTGTTGATGCGATAGACCTCGTCGTCGAAGCGGCCGCTCAGCCAGAGATATTTGCCGTCGGCGCTGACATTGCCCATGTCGGGGCTGCCGCCGTCGGGAAGCGGCCAGGTCTGCACCACCTTGCGCGTGGCGAACTCGATCACCGAGACGCTGCCCCGGGCGACGCCCTTCTTGACCATCATCTTGTTGGTGCCGCGGTTGGCGACATAGAGGTACTTGCCGTCGCGGCTGGGGTAGAGGCCGTGCGCGCCGGTGCCGGTCGGAATGAAGCCGATCTGCTTGAACGATGCGCCATCGACCACGTGCACGCCGTCGGCCAGCATGTCGGCCACGAAGAAGGTCTTGCCGTCGGGCGAGATGCGGACGTCCTGCGGCATGCCGCGCGAGGCGCAGATGGCGCCGCCGACTTCCGGCGAGTCGATCACGGTGACCGGCTTCTTGTTCTTCTCGAAGGAGGCGAGCTGGGCCACCACGTCCGGCCGTTCGTAGAACGGCGTCAGCATCAGGGTGCCGAGCACGACGCGGTTGACCAAGTCGATCTTGATGACGGCGCCGTCGAACTCGCAGGTGAAGAGCGCGAAGCTGCCGTCGATCGAGAAATCGGCGTGATTGATGCCGCCGCAGCGCCGCGTCGGGATGGCGAACTCCAGCCTCATCGTCTGCGGATTGCGGAAGTCGAGCCGCTTCAGCTCCTCGGCGACGATGATCGCGTACTTGCCGTCGGGCGACCAATAGACGTTGTAGGGATCGTCGACCGCGATCGCGTCACCCGGCTTGCCGGTCAGGGGATCGATCGGCGTCAGGCTGCCGTCGGTGCGGCCTTCGGCATTGTTGGCGACCCATAGCGTCTTGAGGTCCCACGACGGAACGACATGCTGCGGATTGCGGCCGACCTTGAACGTGTCGACGACCTGCAACGTCGCCGGATCGATTACCGACACCGAGTTCGAACGCCGGTTGGGAACGTAGACCCGCGGCAGCGCGTCCTTGACGGCGGGGCTGAGCTTGCCGGCCTGGGTCTCGCTGTAGAGGTTGGTAGGATCGAGCACAGCCGGCATGCCGGGCACGCCCGTGATGGCCGCGACGACGGAGCCCGTCTGCGCCATCGCCCACCAGGCGCCGGCGCTTCCCGAGATCGTCAAGACAAGAGCAAGGAGAACGCGACCGAGTTTCATGCGAGCTAGTGCTTCTCCGTTCTCGCTTTGCGAATGGCGGCGACAGTCTGCGTGACGATCAGCTCCACGCCAAGCTGGCCGAGTGCCGCGGTCGACGGCCGTGGGTCGCCCGCGGTGCCGGTGGCGGGGTTCTGCGCTCCCTCGAGCCGATCGGCCCGCACCGTGGCCGGATCGACCGCCATCTGCAAAGACGTGTCGGCCGTGCCGGCATGCTCGCCGATCTGGGCGGCGCTGAGGCCCTTGGCGCGCAGGGCCTGCACATAGGCGGCTTGCGTCGCGCGATAATAGTCGTCGATGAAGTGGGCCCGCACGGGCGTGCCGGCCCACTCGCGGTTCAGGTCGGCCGCGACCTCCTTCAACAGGCGCTGATAACCGCCGTGATCGCCTAAAAGCACGATGTGGGTGAAGCCCGCCTGCCGCAGGCTGCGGGCCGCGCCGACGAGCGTGCTCTTGAAGGCCGGCTCGGGGATCGAGATCGTGCCGGGAAAGCGCATATGCTCGGTGGGCGGCGAGATATTGCCTTCCGGCACATAGGCGATCACCGGTGCGACCAGCGTGTCGCCGAGCTCCGCTGCAATCCTGCCGGACAGGACTTTTACCCGGACATTGTGCTTGCCGAGCGCCAGGTGCGGTCCGTTCTGCTCGGTGCCGCCGACGGGGATGATGACGGTCGTGGCGCCGGCCTTGATGGCGTCGCGCAGCTCGGTCCAGGTCAGCTCTTCCAGATAGACGCTGCGGGGCGCGGCCTGGGCCGCGGCGCTGAGACAGAGGGCCAGGAGCACAGAGAGAACGATGGCGAGGCGCACCAGCGCCTTCTACGCCATCGCGAGTCAGGCTGCCACTGTCACGCAGCAAGCGCCGCACGCGGTTCGGCACGCCGATAGCTTAAAGCCTCGGCGATGTGCAGGCGGCGGACGGCATCGGAGCCGTCGAGGTCGGCCAAGGTCCGTGCCACGCGGAGCGTGCGGTGCCAGGCGCGGGCCGACAGGCCGAGCCGCTCGGCGGCGCGGGTCAACAGGGCGCGGCCCTCGGCATCGGGCTCGGCGATCGCGGCCAGCAGGGCGCCGTCGGTGTCGGCATTGCAGCGTGGTTTGGACCAGCCGCGGGCGAGGTCGGCGAGCAGACCGGCGGTTGGCTCGCTGCCGATATCGACGATCTTTCCCCCCATCTTGGGATCGGCTTCGAGCGCGGCCAGGCGGTCGCGCTGCACGGTGCGCGCTGCCGCAACGCGGGCTGCCACGTCCGCGGAACGTTCGGCTGGGGGCGGCAAGGCGAGGTCGGCAGCATCGACCCGCGGCACGTCGATGCAGAGGTCGATGCGGTCGAGCAGTGGGCCTGACAGTTTGCCCTGATAGTCGGCGCCGCAACGCGGGGCGCGGCCGCAACCCCGGCTCGCCTCCATGAGATGGCCGCAGCGGCAGGGATTCATCGCCGCCACCAGCTGGAAGCGCGCCGGATAGGTCACGTGGGCCTGGGCCCGCGCGACGGTGACGCGGCCGCTCTCCAGCATTTGTGCGGAGCCTTTTTACCCAACGTGCCGCTGATCCTTAAGGCCCTACGGCCAAAGGATTATTCAGAAACGCCCGTTATCTTGGGCGAGCACCTCAAGAAGCGGCGGCGGGAACTGGGCCTATTCCAACGGGAGGCGGCTGAGAGGATGGGTGTCTCCACCGCTACGGTGGTGAATTGGGAGAATGGCACCGCCAAGCCTATGGCGACCCAATTCAGACCCATCCTGGCTTTCCTCGGCTACGACCCCACATCTGAGCCGCGGACCCTCGCCGAGCGCGTGGAGGCCAAACAGCGGAGCCTCGGGACCACCCTCGCCCAAGTCGCCAGGTACCTTAGGTGGGACCCCGGCAGCCTCAAGCGCTACCTCGATGGCACATGGCGCCTTTCGCCGGTCCGGCGGGAGGCATTGGAAGCATTCCTCAATGCCGAAGATGCGGCTCTGGCCAGCCTCCATGCGCTGAAGCGGCGGCGGTAGGAGTGATGCTGCCTCCGAGCTCTCTCTCTGCCCTTGGCCCCGGCCTCTCGTTGGAGCGGGCGTTTTGCCGGTGATAATCGAGCAGCATGGTTGGGCGATGCACCTTGCCGGCGTTCGCTTCGCTCACCATGTCGATCGTTCCTATGCCCATAGGAGGCTTATGAGCAGAAAATTTCAATCGGGCGACCATGTTCGCCGCCGTTCTGAATATGACCGCACTCGCCCGTCGGCGGTTTCTAACGGTGCCATTGGCACTGTGATCGAAGTCGAAAACGTTCCTGTTCTCGGTACTCACTATCGAATGCGGGTTGTGTATCCAGCAGATCCTTTCCCGGCCTTCGACTTCGCCACCAGTTTCGAGCTTGTCGAATCTGCGCCCGCTCGCACTGCCTCTGACCTTCGCATTGACCTGACCGCCGCGCGGCAGGACCTCACCGACGCGGCTAAGGAGCCCGATTTTCCGACCTTGAAGCTGATGGACCTGAGAGCGCGCGCCGCCATGCTTGCTGGCCAGCTTGAACTTGCCGAGCAGGCGGAGCGTAGCAATCGGGCGGACGTCTAATGCTCGATGAAATCGTCGACGTTGATTGCCAGTTTTCCGATGGTCGGGTGATCAAGGCTGGCCCGTTCACCAATCCCGGGAGCCAAGGCGCACCCCCCTCTCCAATTCCGGACGACACCTACCGGCAGCAGGCCCAAGAGTGGCTCTCGACCATGGGCGCTGCTCAGTTTCCCTACAGCGGAATCACTTTTGTCGTACGGCGCACACAGCGGCGGTGGCGCTAATCTTGATCGAGGCTAAGCCAGAGCAGCGTCGATTGCGTTGTTCAGACTACTTAATTGCCCTTTCAGAGCTTCCAGAGTCTGGCGGTTCGCAACCGGTCTTCGGCCAGCTCTAATCATCATCCGCTCGTAAACTACCTCGGACGACCGAAAGAGGCGCTCCAGTTGGAACGCCCGAGGCGCGTTTGAGCCGGCTAACCACTCTTTCACCGTCCGTTCGCCGGCCCCCGTCCAGGCCATGATTGTCTTGATCGAAGCGCCGCGTGCCAGCTCCTCCTTCAGGGCCTCAGCGATTGCCCGGGTAAACTCCTGGGCCTGTTCCTGGCGTGTTCGGGCTAAGGGCAACTCTTCGCCCTTTTTAGGCAACTCTTCGCCCTTCGGCGGCACAGACATCCTACCTCCCAAAATGTAGCGTCCGGCCATTCAAGGGGCGTCAGTAATGAGTATTTCACCTCGCCCAGGGTCGGGCGGGCATCGTTCTCCGCGTGTGCCACCGCCGATCGCTCTAGGCGGTGTCAGCCCAAAAGAAGTCCGTCACGGCGACGCGCCGACCGGCGGCCGGCCATTAGGTCGAGCAGCGCAGTACGTCCGGATGTCGACGGAGCACCAGCGGTACTCGACGGAGAACCAGTCCGATGCCATCCGCCAGTACGCCGAACGCCGCGGCTTGCAGATCATCCGGACGTACGCGGACGAGGGCAAGAGCGGTCTACGACTCGACGGCCGAGATGCCCTGAAGCACCTGATCGAAGACGTCCAAAGCGGCAACGCCGACTTCACGACGATCCTCGTCTACGACGTGAGCCGCTGGGGCCGCTTCCAGGACGCCGACGAAAGCGCCTACTACGAGTACATCTGCAAGCGCGCGCGGGCATCGCGGTAGAGTACTGCGCCGAGCAGTTCGAGAACGACGGCAGCCCGGTCTCGACCATCGTCAAGGGCGTAAAGCGCGCGATGGCCGGCGAGTACAGCCGCGAGCTCTCGGCCAAGGTCTTTACGGGCCAGTGCCGGCTGATCGAGCTCGGCTTCCGCCAAGGAGGCCCGCCGGCTACGGCCTGCGCCGGATGCTCGTCGACCAGAACGGCGACGCATAAGGGCGAGCTCGCGCGCGGCGAGCACAAGAGCATCCAGACCGATCGCGTCATCCTGGTGCCGGCGCTCCGATCGAGATCGAAACCGTCCAATGGATGTACCGGGCGTTCGTGGAGGAGGGGAAGCTCGAGCAGGAGATCGCCGACCTTCTCAATAGCCGGCACGTGCAGACGGAGGATGGTCGCTCATGGACACGAGGCCGTGTTCACCAGGTTCTCACCAATCCGAAATACGTCGGCGACAACGTCTGGAACCGGATCTCCTACAAGCTGAAGAAGCTGCGGGTCCGCAATGAGCCCGGAGATGTGGGTTCGGTCGAACGGCGCCTTCGAGCCCATCGTCGAGCGGCACCTGTTCGATGCAGCGCAGGCAATCATCCAGAACCGGTCTCGGCGCATGTCCGAAGAGGACATGCTTGATCGCCTGACAGACGCTCTACCAGGCGCGGGGACACCTTTCTGGCTTGATCATCGACGAGGCCGACGGACTTGCCTTCGAGCTCAACTTACAGCGCCCGCTTCGGCAGCCTGGGGCGCGCCTATCAGCTCGTCGGCTTCACGCCCGATCGCGACTTCCGATACATCGAGATCAACCGGCTTCTGCGCGGCCTGCAGCCGGAAATCGTTGCCGAAGCCATCGCAGCAGATCGGCAAGATCGGCGGTCGGGTCGAGCAAGATCAGCGTACACAAGCTGCTGACCATCAATGGCGAATTCACCGTCGCCCTCTGTATTGCACGGTGCCAGGAGACTGCCGCTGGCACCTTGCGCTGGCAGATCCGCTTCGACACCGGCCTCTCGCCCGACGTGATCGTCGCCTTGCGCATGGATCGCGAGAATCAGATCGTCCAGGATTATTACATCCTGCCGCGCATCGACCTGCCTGGTCCGCAAGTCCGGCTTGGCGAACACAACGGGCTCGCTCTCGACTCCTTTCGCTTCGATACGCTGGATCAACTCTACGACATGGCTGCCCGAACAAAGCTCGGTGACTTCAATGAAGAAGAAGCGCTCCGTTTCTAGTGTCGAGCAGATTCCGCTCGACAAGATAACGGTGATCAATCCTCGTGCGCGCAATCGCAAGGTGTTCGAGGGCATCGTCAAGAACATTCGGCCAGCTTGGCCTCAAGCGTCCGATCACTGTTATCCGCAAGACGGGCGTTGATGGCGACAGCTTCGATCTCGTCTGCGGGCAAGGACGGCTCGAGGCGTACAAAGCCCTAGGTCAAACGGAAATCCCGGCGCTGGTAGTCGAGGCGACCGAGGAAGACGGCCTTGTGATGAGTTTGGTCGAGAATATCGCCCGCCGGCAGCACCGAGCCATAGATTTATTGCACGACATCGAGGGTATGAAGCGGAGAGGCTATTCTGAGGAAGAAATCGCAGCAAAGACTGATCTGACCATCGAATACGTTCGAGGCGTAATCCGACTTATCGAAGGCGGCGAGGATCGGCTCCTCCGCGCCGTCGAGTCGGGCGCTATCCCGGTGAGCGTGGCAATCCAGATCGCCGAATCTGACGGACGCCGATGTCCAGAACGCCTTGCAGCAGGCTTACGAGAACGGCGATCTCAAGGGCAAGAAGATTACCATTGCTCGGCAGCTGATCGAGCAGCGTCGAAGGAGGGGCAAAACCTTTGGCGGGCCAAGCGGAAGGAAAGGCGGTGGAAAGTTGTCGCCCAGTACGCTCATCCGGACATATCAGCAGGATGTCGAGCGAAAGCGCCAGATGGTGCGCAAGGCGGAGGCCACACGCGATCGGCTGACCTTTGTCGTACAGGCGTTGCGTACATTGTTCGCGGATGAGGGGTTGATGATCGCCTTGCGTACGGAGAGCCTCGATACTCTGCCTCGTAATCTCGGCCAGCCGGCTTCAGGGTCTCTAGGCATGCCGGACGGAATGGACCATCGGACCGTCACGACGGCCTTCTCGGATTCGACCGTGCGAGTCGCGCTCGGAGATCTCAATCCACTTCGGCCTGTCACTGATGCCGTTCGCCGTACCCGGAAGTACTCCCAGATCATCGCCTCCGTTCGGGAAATCGGCATGGTCGAACCGCTGATGATCACTAAGGACCGTAAGGCGACCGGCAAATATCTGGTCCTGGATGGACATCTCCGGCTGGAGGTTCTGAAGGAGCTAGGTGAGGAGGATGCCCTATGCCTCGTCGCCTCGGAAGACGAGGGCTACACCTATAACAATCGCATCAATCGGCTGGCGATCATCCAGGAGCACAAGATGATCCTACGAGCGATCGAACGAGGAGTATCGGAAGATCGGCTGGCTGCTGCCTTGAACGTCAAGCTCGATCATATTCGTCGCAAGCGACGTCTGCTCGATGGCATATGCGCCGACGCCGCGGCTTTGCTCGAAGACAAGCATGTCTCGATCAACACCTTCGATACCCTCAAGAAGATGGGACCCGAACGACAGGTCGAAGTCGCGCGGAACATGGTCGCCATGAACAAGTTCACGATCAGCTACGCAGGACGCTTCTGGCCGGCACGCCGGAAGCCCAACTGGTGCCAGGCCGTCGGCGCGTCAAGCCGAGGGGCGTGACCGAGGAGCAGCTGGTTCTTATGCAGAGGGAATCTGCGAGCCTTGATCGGGAATTCCGGCTGATCGAGAGAATCATATGGCGCCGATCATCTCGATCTTGTGCTCGCCAAGGGATACCTCAGCCGATTGGTCGGCAATGAGCGGATTTCCGAGTACCTCGAGCAGCATCACAGAGAAATCTTGGCAGAGTTTATTCAGATCGCGGAACAACAGGCGACGGCCGCCTGATTCGGACAGAAAACTGTCCGCGGGGACCCGGACCCAACAAGCGCGGGGACCGCAGGAGACGCCGCACGGTGAGGCGGATCGAGTGTGGTGGCGGAGAAGACGGCGAACCCGTTCTGAGTCCGCTAGGCTGGAAATCATAGGCCAGCCGAGTGCGTGGCGACTGAGCTCGCACAATGTCACGGCGTGTCAGGTCCATCGATGCCGCACACATGGGATCTGGCACGCCCCGGTCACCACAAAACGACGCCGTCGTCACGCGGGACAAGACGGCGGAGCGGCTAGCTGCGCGTTCACATCGTGCGCTTTGCAGGCCACTTTGTGTGGCAGGCGATCTAATTGCCACAGGTCGGCCCAAAGTCGGTCCCCTGTTGCTCATGATCAACGCGAACCTTGGGGGTAGTTCCGACGTTTTCAAGCAGAAGCCGCAGAAGCGCCTCCCTGAGCCCTTCCCTCGCAGGCTCCATCCGCTAGAATCCGAGACAGCAAGAGTGAATTGATGCAGCTCGCACTACACCGAGATCGTGTTCCGATTACCGCCTCCATCTCTCCTCGACTGGAGATGGGTGCGTACGAAGCTCTGTGGCTGCGCGATGGTGCATGGTTCACGAACATTGCCGAGATGTTCGCTGCTCAGCCAGATGCGCTGCCGTGAGCTTCGTACCACCCAAGAAGCGGACCGCTGCGCCACCGAGGTCCTTCGGATCTTCAAGGACGAGGGGATCGATCGGTTTGGCATTCGGATCAATCATGCGGGTGACTATCCGGAGAAGCGCGTCACGCCCAGCATCCCGTCGAGCTCTTGTACTACCGCGGAGTTTGGGAGCTCACGGAGACGCGATGCGTTGCAGTGGTCGGCGCGAGAAAGCCCTCAGACGACGGAGTTGCACGGGCACGGAAGCTTGCGAAAGCGCTCGCTGAACGGGGCTTTACCGTCGTCTCTGGAGTGGCCGCCGGCATAGATCGCGCGACCCATGAGGCCACGCTCGAGGCGGGCGGACCTACCATCGGTGTCATCGGTACGCCCCTCAGCGACTGCTATCCGAAGGATAATTGAGCGCTCCAAGACCGGATCGCCCGTGAATACCTCCTAATTTCCCAGGTCCCAGTCCTGCGGTACCGCCAGCAGAGACCGCCTCAGAACCGATACTTCTTTCTGAGCGCTACATCACGATGAGCGCGCTCACTGAGGCCACGATCATCGTCGAAGCAAGCGACACCTCCGGCACGCTGACGCAGCGCGTGCGGCGCTCCATCAGGGACGAAAGCTCTTCATTTTGAACTCGTGCTTCGAGCGCCCTGGCCTCACGTGGCCTGAGCGCTTCGAGAAGCAAGGCGCCGTCTGTGTGCGCGATTTCGACGATCTATGGAGCGCGCTTGGCTGACGCGCCTCGCTTCTGACGCATCGACGCTACCAACATCGGCGATCACGCTCATCTGACACCGTCAGACGAATGCCATTTCATGTTCGAGTACACGTCCGGCAAGAAGTACGACTACAGCGCCACCAACAACCTGATCTCCAATCTGAAGAAGAAACCTGGCGCTTCGAGTTTCGCGGAGCTGCGATACAAAGCCAGCGCCATGCAACAGTGCGCTGCGTCCATCTCCGCGGCGGTCAACCTTGCGACACTTCCGAGTTGGACGATCGTTCCCGTACCACCCTCGAAGCACAAAACCGATCCGCATACGATGACCGTTTGCTTCGGATCTGCAAACTCATTAGCGCGCCGCAGTCTCTCGATATTCGCGAGCTCGTCGTGCAGTCCGCCTCAACCGTTGCTGCCCACGAGGTTGGTGCGGGTCAACGGCCGAGCGTCAACGATTTGGTGCAGCTGTACACATCGACGAGTCACTCGCCCAACCGACGCCAAAGGGCATCCTCGTGATTGACGATGTACTTACCGCTGGCACGCACTATCGCGCGATGCACACCGTATTGTCGCAGCGCTTTCCTGGCGTTCCGATCAACGGCATCTTCATTGCGCGGCGCGTCTTTCCTCCCGACGCTGCTGTCACCGCCTTCACCGTCGTCTCCGGGACGGACGATTAGTGGTTCAACCTGCGAGATGCATCAGCGCCGCTCTCGTCTCCGGCAAGAGTAGAATCGACACCGCAGGATATCGGCAGAGCGCTCTTGGCTTATCTGGTGAGCCGGTACGCAGTGCATGACTTGCGCATAGGCGGGATTGAACCGACGCTGCTCCCACCCGCACCGCTCATGGATGGCTGCCGCTCGACCGGTGTCGCCTCTAGCATGTGACGGGCAAGGAGCTTTGCATCGTCAGTCGGCGACCATCCCATCACTTGCAGATCCACATCCCGGAAGAACTTTGGCAGGAGCCGAGCCACCACGCGCCGCCGGCATTCGTCGCAAAGTGCGATATCTGCGCCAGTCCTAAGCGCTGCAGCTCGAACGCTGCGTCACCGAGCTCGTCTGAGGTGGTGTCCGGAACCAGACCTTGCAGTTCGGCGAGCTCGTAGCGACGTCGCCTAACCCGTTAGGACAGTCATGCGCGAGCGCGACTATGAGCCGAGCTGGCACACCGGTGACGTTGACAGGGAAAGAGTATCGCATCGTGACAGTCCAGGCGACATCGGTTCGTTCGTTCGTTCAGAAATGGCGCCCTGCCAGGCTTCGCGCTCCTGCTCGACTTCGGCGGGTGGGAGAACTGCCAAATGCGCACCAGCGCCGAACCGCCCGGAAGGAGACCGATCGTGCTGTCGAATATGACGCGCGCCAATTTTCGCGTCGGATTGGTCGAGGTGGAACAACGGGCTCTCGGCTACGCACGCATCATGCTCCGCTGCTGTCCTCGCTTCGAGTGCGCGACGGGGCAAGGAAGATACCGCAGTTCAAGACGTGGCGCCATTCTCGGCGCGCTACAGGGCTACTTGTTCAGCCATTCAATTTGTCGTCGTCTTTTCGCCGCGTGTAGAACCGACGTTCAAACTCAATAGGAATGGGAATGAACCAAAGTTGGTAGGTCGCCTTCACGGATATGTTCGCGTAAAGCACGAAATTGGAGGTGCCAAAGATGACATCCCCAGCTCATTCGTTTGGAAGAGCTCCTCGCTTCGCGCGTAGGCTAGATAAGCCGGGTACAGCACGAGCGCCGGTGCGCGCTCCTTGCGCAACAAGCGACAGATCCACCCCGCCCTGTATCCACGCTGGAAATGGGATGCGACGGTCCTGGAAGATTATCGCGCGCGTGAGCCAGGATGCCCTTGCGCGTGTAGCTCATTCATCCGTCGGTATGAGAGAAGCGGTCCAAATTTGATGTCGCCAACATTTAATCCGCAGTGTATCGTCGAAACACGCGGCACTCTTTCAGGAACAACGAGGTCAGCCGTTCCTCAACCGGTCAAAGCCAATGTTTATCGGAGAGTCTGGAAGATAGCGGATGACAGGTGGCCAGTGTGCCGCGTCATCCCACCATATCGCCGGAACAGCGATGCCGTCCGTCGGCTTCGACGGGATGAAGATGCAGCAGCGAAATATTAAATCGACATATCGGAACCGTGACCACCCAGATGTGGTGATCGTGGCCCCAGAACCCGCCACCTCCAACGCTGGCTTCGTGAAGACCGGCGAGGAGCGCCCGACGACACGACGACCCAGGCAGAGCAGCAGGCGCGGGGGACACCGGGGTAACGAGGGCCAAGGCGCAGAACGGCCGAAAAAGGCGCGCAGAACGGGCGGGCGCGAGGACGACCGCCCGAGAGAGCGCGACACGGTGGCGCGGCAGCGCCCCCGGCGCCGCAGCGGAGGCAGCGGCGAAGAGCAGAGAACAAGGCGAACACACACCAACCAAGACCGCGACTGCCGCGCCCCGCGCCGGCCGGGCCGCGCGGGCGAGGACGGGCGGCGGACGGGGCGGCGACGCCCGCCCACCGGCGGACGGCCGGCCGGGCCGCCGCGGCCCGACAGCGCGGCGCGCGCAGCGAGCGGCCGAGGCGGACGGCGACGGCGCGGCGGAGCCCGACCGACGCGCGAGGGACGCGCCCGCGGGGGCGCGAGGGCCCAGAGCGACCGCGAGCCGCGCCGGCGCCCACGGCGACGGCGCCCGGCGGCACGCACGGGGGAGCGCGGAACCGCGCGAGAGGGGAACGGGCGGCAGCGACGCGGAGGGAAGACAGAGAGGACGGGGCGAGACGGGAGCGGGGGACGGGACGCGAGACGGCAGGAGGGCGCGACGAGAGGCGGGACGGCGGGCGCGGCGACGGCGGGGCGACGGAGGAGAGACGGACAGGAGCGCGAAGGGGGGAGCGCAGGCGACGGGGGGAGAGCGGACGGGCGGGCGCGCGCGGGCGGAGGGGACGCGAGCGGGCGGGGCGGGACGAGAGGGACAGCGCCGGCGAAGTGAGCGGGCGACGCCCAGGAGGAACAAAACGAGGACGCGACAACCACACGAACTGAGGCGCACTACAAGTACGTGCGGCGCAGTGCACTGAGCGCGACGTGGCAGTATGTGGAATGCGGAATTGTGCGAAGTGTGAAGAAAGAAGCGATAGATGGGAGAGTGAGTGTGGCGCGCAGGGATTTATCGCCGCCACCAGCTGGAAGCGCGCCGGATAGGTCACGTGGGCCTGGGCCCGTGCGACGGTGACGCGGCCGCTCTCCAGCGGCTGGCGCAGGGCCTCCAGGGTGGCGCGGTTGAACTCCGGCAATTCGTCGAGGAACAGCACGCCGTGATGGGCGAGCGACACCTCGCCCGGACGCGGCCGGGCGCCGCCGCCGACCAGCGCCTGCAGGGTCGCCGAATGGTGGGGGTCGCGGAAGGCGCGGCGGCGCGAGAGCTTGCCGTCGCCGGTCTCGCCCGCCAGCGAGCGCACCATGGTGGCTTCCAGCGCCTCGTCGGCGGCGAGCGGCGGCAACAGACCGGGCAGGCGTGCCGCCAGCATGGATTTGCCCGAGCCCGGCGGGCCGATCATCAGGAGATTGTGGCCGCCGGCCGCGGCCAGCTCGAGCACGCGCTTGGCGGTCTCCTGGCCCTTGATCTCGGCGAGGTCGGGATAGCTTGCCGCCTCGTCGGCCATCAGCGCCTGCGGTTCGGGCAGCAGCTGCTGGCCGCGCAGATGGTTGATCAGGGCGAGCAGCGAGGGCGCCGCGACGATGCCCGGCCGGTCTTCGTTGGCGGCGCGCTCGAACCCCGCCGCCCCAATTCCAGCCCACGCCGCCTCGGTGCCGCAGGCCGCCGGACAGATCACGCCGCGCCCTGCAGCGGCTGCGGCCACCGCCGCCGGCAGCACGCCGGGCACCCGGGTCAGCGATCCGTCGAGCGCCAGTTCGCCCAGCGCGACAAAGCCCGCCAGGCTTTCCTTGGCGACCACGCCCATGGCGGCCAGCAGCCCGAGCGCGATCGGCAGGTCATAGTGGCTGCCCTCCTTCGCAAGGTCGGCAGGCGAGAGATTGACCGAGATGCGCTGCGGCGGCAGCGAGAGACCGAGCGCGCGCAAGGCCGCGCGCACCCGCTCGCGGCTCTCGCCCACCGCCTTATCGGCCAGGCCCACCATGGCAAAAGCGAGCTGGCCCGGCGCGATCAGGACCTGCACATCGACCGGCACGACATCGACGCCCTGGAAAGCCACCGTCCGCACCCGTGCCTGTCCTTGGGCCTGCATGCCGTTCTCCACTGTTTCACGTGGAACAAGAGGTTATATATTGACAGAACGGGCATAGTTTGGCTGAATGGCTCATGTCGATGAATCTCATTATAGACGGCGCGGCATTGAGTTCGTGGGCGTGGTCTGCCGTTGCGGCGGCTTTGAGCTTCGCGCTGGGCGGCGCGGCGGCGAAAGGGTTGGCCTGCAAGCCCTGCCGCAGATTCACCGTACGGTCGGACCGTGTTGAGCGGGCACATTCCTGCCGAGTGGCTGGCCGCCTTCGCCCTCTGTGCGCAGAGAAGGGCTTAGCGCCCACCAGGGCCACCGGATGCTGGGCTGACCTACAAGACGGCTTGGTTCATGTGCACGCATGGAGCATGAAGGGGGTCGAATGCCGCCGATGGGCGGCAGGCAAAGGGTCGAGCCGACGAACCTATTTCGGCATGGGACTGCGCCGACCGCACAATCGTCCGTCCGAAGTTCGGTCCTGGCCCAGCGCGCGATTGTCGCCTGGTCGAGCGCGGCGGCAGTCCGCTCGTTCTATGCGAGATGCACGCTCTAAGTCGTGACCAGTCGTCGCGAGAACGTGATCGAAGGAGCCTCTGCACACCGACGAAAGCCGCTCTACACGCCGTGGCGCGAGTTCGCCGCTCACGAAGCGTCAATCCGGGCGAGAAGGTTACGCGCGGCGACGTGACCACGAACACGATCGAAGCTTCTTCTCGGTTTCAAGCGTGGGATGCCGGCACCTACCAGCATTGCGACGAGACCCTGCACGCTACTCGCGATTTGATTTCCGCTACAACACGCGGCTCACGGCGCGCCGCCGGCCCGGCGCCGACCCGCCCGCGGCGCCGCCCCGGCGCGCGCCCCCGGCGCGCGCGCCGCCGCGGCGCCGCCCGCCGGCCGCGGGGGCCCCGGGCCGCGCCGCGCCGCCCGGGGCCGCCGGCGCCCGAGCCGCAGGCAGGAACCGGACCCGCGCCCGCCCGCGGGGACGCCCCCGCGGCGCGGCCCGCGCCCCCCGCTGGCCGAGACGTAGTAGATCCGACAACGCGATAGCGCGACGGTCGGCAAGCCCCGGCACCGCGCGGTCTAGCCACTGAGGTGGGGACACCTAGGTGGCGAGAGCGTGGTAGAGGTTGAGCCGTCGATGTAGAAGGCGGCCCGCTTCCGAATATCTACCGGCTGCTTGAGCCTTAAAGTAACCCCGCGGCCGGACCGACGGGCTTGGGCTTGCGCCGAAGCGGGTACCGCGGCACATGTAATCGATTAGCGTCGTTTTTCAAGGCATGCCTAACCCATTGCCGGCGCGGACAATTTGCTGGAGGTCAGATCAGGAAACCCCGCCGAAAACGACGCTGGAGGAAGCTTCAATGCGAGAATAGGGGTTTATCCTGTATGTTACAACCCCAAAGGCCTCATTTCTTCCTTGAAGTCCTCTTCTTAGCTTTCGCCTTCTTTTCAGGGCCCGCCCCATGCTCCATAGGGCGCATTTTTAGAGCTTGGCGCAAAGCGGCCTCCATGCGCCGTCCGGCCTCGGACGGGGCGTAAGTTGAGCGCGGCGCTGTCTTTGCCATCTCAAGCCCCTGTGGTATGAGAACCCCACCGGAACGCGACCAGCATTGCTGGCGGCGAACCGGCAGGGGCAAGCCGATAGGCTTTTAGTTTAGCTTATTTGCGTGTTCCACCTCCCCGCGCCTTACCGCGTGGTTGGGGTTCTGCCTTGGTGCTGCTGGTCAGGCGATTGCACCTTGGACACTCGAATTGGAGCGGCGGTTTCAGTCATTGACGGCCGCCGTCTTTCGTTGGGAACCACAACTGGTCCCGATTTTCGACTTCCTGTCGGCCTTTAGCAGGCGAAGGCCTTGCTTCAATGAGCCGTCTATGGTCAGACCAAACAGGGTTTGGGCCACTTCTCGGATTTTTCCCCGGCTAATGCCTCGGGGCTGTTGTCGATAATGGTTCGAATGGTGCCTTTCACGACACCCTTCTTCTCGCGGTTCTGGGCACCTCGCTTCTGAGGGGACATCGTACCCATCCCCGCCGCGACCGACGTAGGATGGTCATAGATTAGCCGCCCCTGGAGCGTTCCGCAGCGGCACAGTAGGATTAACAGGCTCAGGCGCATGGGCCGGATGGCTGATTCGGACAATAGCCTGCTGCAGGAACTCGCTAGCCTCCCTGTAGGTCGCGCTCACGGCTGCACCCCATGCTCGTCAAGCGCCGCCTCAAAGGCGGCAGTAGCTTTCGCGAGTAGCTTCTTACGGATTTCTGGAGGGACAGGCATGGAGACTCTACTCGCGGAGACGCCCTGCGTCAATCTCAGAGGCCGTGGAGTCCGTCCCGTTTTGTTCTTTTCAGGAATTAAATCCCGCCACCCTGAGGCAGCGGGATAAATCGGCGAACGCCGTTCGCCAAACCGGCCTGTCACGCTCGCGAACACTAGCAACCGTGGGTGTTCTTTCAAAGAGATAATGCCCTTATAGAACGAATATCTCATAAGTAAATCTCGTATAAGTTGTATCGACGGTTTGCAGTCAGACTGCTTCAATGCCGCCGATGCTGCGTCGCTCCTTCATTCCGGCCGTCGCGGGCTTGCTGGTCGCACCTGCCGCCTTCGCCTGGCCAGATCAGTCGATCCGTTTGATCGTGCCGTTCACGCCGGCCGGCGGGCCCGACATGATCGCCCGCTTCGTGGCCGAACGGTTGAGCGCCGCGGCTCGGCCAGCCGGTGGTCGTGGAGAACATGGCCGGCGCCTCGGGCAACATCGGCAGCCAGGTGGTGGCGCGCGCCAAGCCCGACGGCAACACCATCATGTCGTCGGTCAACACGCTGGTGATGAACGCCAGCCTGTACAAGAACCTGCCCTACGATCCGGTGACCGACTTCGCGCCCATCAGCCTGACCGCCTGGGGTTCGCTGGTGCTGGTCGCCAACCCGGCGCAGAAGCCAAATACGCTGGCCGAGTTCATCGCCGCTGCGAAGGCCGCGACCAAGACCATCAACTACGGCAGCCCCGGCGTCGGCACGCCGCATCATCTCTCCATGGCGCTGGTCGAGACCGAGACCGGCATCGAGCTGGTGCATGTGCCCTACAAGGGCGCGGCCGGCGCGCTGCAGGATCTGCTGGGCGGCCAGATCGGCTACATGTTCCAGCCGGTGCATGTGGCGGCGACCTACATCAAGGCCGGCAAGCTCAAGGCGATCGCCGTCGGCAGCCCCAAGCGCCTGCCCATCCTGCCTGACGTGCCGACCTTGATCGAACTCGGTCTCAAGAACGCCGACGTCGACATGTGGTACGGCCTGTTCGCGCCCAAGGAGACGCCGGCCGACATCATCGCCCGCTACAACAAGGAAGTTGTGGCGATCCTCAGCTCCGACGAAGCGGCCAAGGCGTTCAGCGCGCAGGGCCTGATTCCCACCACGTCGACGCCGGCGGCGCTGGGCGAGATCGTGGCGCGCGACCGCAAGCGGTGGGCCGAGATCGTCGCCAGGCGCGGGATCGCCGCGGAGTGAGCTCACGCGTGAGCCCTCTGGCCGACGTCCTGATCATCGGCGGCGGCGTCGGCGGGCTGACCCTCGCCCTCAGCCTCCACCAGGCCGGCATCTCTGCCCGCGTGTTCGAGACAGCGCCCGAGATCCATCCCCTCGGCGTCGGCATCAATCTCCTGCCGCATGGCATGCGCGAGCTCACCGAGCTCGGCCTCGGCGAAAAGCTCAGCGCCCACGCCATCGAGACGCGCACGCTCGCCTACTACAGCCGCTACGGCCGGCCCATCATCAAGGACCTGCGCGGCCGCTATGCCGGCTACGACTGGCCGCAGCTCTCGATCCATCGCGCCGACCTGCACAAGGTCCTGCTCGATGCGGTGCGCGAGCGGCTGGGCGCCGACGCGGTCCAGCTCGGCCATCGCTGCCTGCGCATCGACCAGGACTCCGCGGGCGTCACCGCCCATTTCGACGTCAGCGGCCAAGTCGGGGGCCACTTCGAACCCGGCAAGCTCGCGATCGGCTGCGACGGCATCCACTCCGCCGTGCGCAGCCAGCTCTTCCCCAACGAAGGCCCGCCCAAGTACTCCGGCGTCAACATGTGGCGCGGCGCCGTGCGGTGGCCGGCCTTCCTGGGTGGCGACACCATGCTGTCGTCGGGCTGGATGACCGTCGGCAAAACGGTGATCTACCCGGTCCGTCCCGGCACGCCCGAGACCGGCGGCAAGCCCTTGATCAACTGGGTCGCCGAGCTGGAGCGGCCCGAGGCGGTGCGCCAGGACTGGACCGGCCGCGGCCGGCTCGAGGACATGATGCCGGCCTTCGCCAACCTCAGGTTCGACTTCCTCGACATCACCGGCATGATCGAGGCGACCGAGGAGATCCTCGAATACCCCATGGTCGACCGCGACCCGCTCGAGCGCTGGAGCTTCGGCCGCCTCACCTTGCTGGGCGATGCCGCCCATCCGATGTATCCGCGCGGCTCCAATGGCGCGGGGCAGTCGATCATCGATGCCCGCTTCCTCACCGGCCAAATCAAGAAGCTCGGCGCCACGCCGGAGGCGCTCATCGCCTATGAAGCGGTCCGCAGGCCCGCCACAGCGAAAGTTGTGCTGACCAATAGAAGCGATCCGCCCGATGCGATCCTGCGCGAGGTCTGGAACCGCTCGGGCGGCAAGAACTTCGAGCGCATCGAGGACGTGATGCCGACCACCGAGCTGCAGGCCATCCTCGACGCATACAAGAAGGTGGCGGGCTTCGACCGCGAGACGCTGCGCAACCGGCCGAGCTTCGTGTAGCTGAGGGGAGTCAACACCAGTCAACTGCGAGTAGACAGGTCCGATGCCGATGGCATCGGCACTTCTGCCCTCTCTGTCAACAAATCGGGGACTCGCCCCTCGAAAAACATCACGCTGGTCGCGTGAAGCAGGGAACGAGGAGTTCCCATTGAAATAATGGGAAAAAAATGAGGGCACCGACGCGGCGGAGCCGGATGTTGGATCGAGCACGCTGGGCATACGCTACGCTCCCAAATCTCAGAACGTCCGGACTCTACCACGCTGTGCGCTTCAGCATGTATTCTGGTCATTAGAAGTTCGCTGGGCGCACGTTCTGAGCATTCGCGAGGGACCTGCGGGCGGCCATTGTTTGGGAGGTAATGAGTCGCAGAACACGAGCAGTAGTTGCAAGGGCGACGAAGCTTCGCTCAAATGCATATTACATGAGCGATCCGTTCTTTGAGCGGCCTATCCTGAATTCGCCGTATGCGTCCCGATGCGGCACTGGGAGCTGGATGCGTCAGGCCAGCCAACCCAACGGATCATCGAACGCCGCCGCCGGCGCAATTCATCACGCCATCCCCAAGCCGAAGAAGCGCAAGGCCAGGCCGGGCCAGACCGAGCTCGTATTCGACGAAGGCAAAGGGCTCTCGACCGAGAAGCAGCAGTACGACCTCACCGCCATCATCAACGAGGTGCGCCGCCAGGTCGAAATGGCGCAATCTGCCGAATCCCAACGACTGGCAGGTGACGCCCGAGACCGCACGTCTTCTGCAGCATTGGCGCCATCACGAGTTCACCGACGTTCGGCCGTTCTTCTGCCAGGTCGAGGCGGTGGAAACCGCGATCTGGCTGACCGAAGTCGCCCCGCACTCGGCGCGCGGCCAGCGCTTCCTGGAGCACCTGGCGAACGCCAATCGCGACGCGAACCCGGAACTGATGCGCCTCGCGCTGAAGCTCGCCACCGGCGCCGGCAAGACCACCGTCATGGCGATGCTCATCGCCTGGCAGACCATCAATGCCGTCCGCCGTCCCGGCAGCAAGACACTTCACCCGCGGCTTTCTGGTCGTCGCGCCCGGCCTGACGATCAAAGACCGGCTGCGCGTGCTCCAGCCGAACGATCCCGACAGCTACTACGCCAGCCGCGAGCTCGTGCCGCAGCGACATGCTCGACGACCTCGAAGCGCGCCAAGATCGTCATCACCAACTACCACGCCTTCAAGCTGCGCGAGCGCATCGAGCTCTCCAAGGGCGGACGCGCGCTGCTCCAGGGCCGCGGCGAAGAACTGAACACGCTCGAAACCGAAGGCCAGATGCTCCAGCGCGTCATGCCCGAGCTGATGGGCATGAAGAACATCCTCGTGCTCAACGACGAGGCGCATCACTGCTACCGCGAGAAGCCGCAGCGAGACGGACGACGAGGACCTGAAGGGCGACGAGAAGAAGGAAGCCGAGAAGAACAACGAAGCCGCGCGGCTCTGGATCTCCGGCCTCGAAGCCGTCAACCGCAAGCTCGGCATTACGCGCGTCATCGATCTCTCCGCCACGCCGTTCTTCCTGCGCGGCTCCGGCTACGCCGAAGGCACGCTGTTCCCCTGGACGATGAGCGACTTCTCGCTGATGGACGCCATCGAATGCGGCATCGTCAAGCTGCCGCGCGTGCCGGTCGCCGACAACATCCCCGGCGGCGAGATGCCGATGTTCCGCAACCTCTGGGAACACATCCGCAACGAAGATGCCGAAGAAGGGCCGCGGCAAGGCGGACGAGCTCGATCCGCTCAAGCTTGCCGCCGCAGCTGCAGACCGCGCTCGAGGCTCTCTACGGCCACTACGAGAAGACCTTCGAGCTATGGCAGGAAAGCCGGCATCACGTTCCGCCCTGCTTCATCGTCGTCTGCAACAACACCTCCACATCGAAGCTGGTCTACGACTACATCTCCGGCTTCCATCGCGAGAACGAGGACGGATCGACCACGCTTGGAGAACGGCCGCCTGGCGCTGTTCCGCAATTTCGACGAGCACGGCAACCCGCTCGCCCGGCCCAACACGCTGCTGATCGACAGCGAGCAGCTCGAATCCGGCGAGGCGCTGGACGACAATTTCCGCGCCATGGCGGCCGACGAGATCGAGCGCTTCCGCCGCGAGATCGTCGAGCGCACCGGCGATCCGCAGCAGGCCGAAAACATCACCGACCAGGACCTGCTCCGCGAAGTCATGAACACCGTCGGCAAGCAAGGCCGGCTCGGCGAGATCGATCCGCTGCGTCGTCTCGGTCTCCATGCTCACCGAAGGCTGGGACGCCAACACCGTCACCCACGTCCTCGGCGTCCGCGCTTTCGGCACCCAGCTTCTGTGCGAGCAGGTCATCGGCCGCGCGCTGCGCCGCCAGTCCTACGATCTCAACGAAGACGACCTCTTCAACGTCGAATACGCCGACGTCCTCGGCATTCCGTTCGACTTCACCGCCAAGCCGGTCGTCGCGCCGCCACAGCCGCCGCGCGAGACCATCCAGGTCAAGGCCGTCCGTCCCGAGCGCGACGCGCTCGAAATCCGCTTCCCGCGCGTCGAGGGCTATCGCGTCGAACTGCCCGAGGAGCGGCTGACGCCGAGTTCAACGACGACTCCGATCCTGGAACTGACGCCCGACCTGGTCGGGCCCGTCGATCACGCAGAACTGGGCATCATCGGCGAAGGCGTCGATCTCAACCTCGACACATCTGGGCGATATGCGGCCGTCCACGCTGCTGTTCCACCTGACTCAGCACCTGCTCTACACCAAGTGGCGCGATCCCGGCGAAGAGCCCAAGCTCCATCTGTTCGGCCAGCTCAAGCGCATCACCAAGCAATGGCTCGACACGCTGCCTGGTCTGCAAGGGCGGCACCTATCCGGCGCAGCTCATGTATCAAGACGCTGGCCGACATGGCCTGCGAAGCGCATCACCGCCGCCATCACCCGCGCAGTTCGTCGGCGAGCAGCCAATCAAGGCGGTGCTCGATCCCTACAACCCGACGGCTCCACCGCGCACGTCAATTTCAACACGTCGAAGACCGACCGCTGGCAGACCGACGCGCGCCGCTGCCACGTCAACTGGGTGATCCTCGACAGCGACTGGGAAGCCGAGTTCTGCCGCGTCGCCGAATCCCATCCCGGGTGCGCGCCTACGTCAAGAACCACAACCTCGGTCTCGAAGTGCCCTACCGCTACGGCTCGGAGACGCGCAAGTACCTGCCCGACTTCATCGTGCTGGTCGACGACGGCCACGGCGACGACGACCTGCTCCATCTGATCGTCGAGATCAAGGGCTACCGCCGCGAGGACGCCAAGGAAAAGAAGTCCACGATGGAAACCTACTGGGTGCCCGGCGTGAACCACCTCGGCAGCTACGGCCGCTGGGCCTTCGCCGAGTTCACCGAGGTCTATCCAGATCGAGGCCGACTTCAAAGCCAAGGTCGAAGGCGAGTTCAACAAGATGATCGAGTCCGTTGCTGTGCAGCCGCGAAGTGTAGGGAAACTAGACATGGCCAAGAAGACCGACAAGACCAGCAAAGAAGACCGTCGAGACCCTCACGCACGACGAAGCGACGCGCAAGAACATCCCCACCGCCGAGTACCAGTCGGTGATGCAGAAGGAACGAGCAGAAGCCCGTTGCACGTGGCGCTATCGAGCGCCGCAATCGCGACCTCGATCCGCAGCTGGTCTGGCGCGGCAAGGACGAGCAGGACTGGTCCGATCTCGTCGTCCACGCGCCGCCGCTCTACATCCAGGAGAAGGTCCACCCCAAGGTGCTGATCGACGACCTGCTGCGCGCAGACGAAGGAGCGCGCAGCACGAAGCCGGCGAGCTGACGCCCGATCTCTTCGCCGACTTCAACGGCATCCCGCAAGGGCGTCGACAAGACCGAGTTCTACCAGCACGACCAGAACTGGTCGAACCGCATGATCCTCGGCGACTCGCTTCAGGTGATGGCGAGCCTGGCCGAGCGCGAGGGACTGCGCGGCAAGGTGCAGTGCATCTATATCGACCCGCCCTACGGCATCAAGTTCAACAGCAACTTCCAGTGGTCCACGACGAGCCGCGACGTAAAGGACGGCAACGCCGACCACATCACCCGCGAGCCCGAGCAGGTCAAGGCTTCCGCGACACCTGGCGCGACGGCATCCACACCTATCTCACCTATCTGCGCGATCGGCTGACCGTCGCGCGGATCTGCTTGACCGACTCCGGCTCGATCTTCGTGCAGATCGGCGACGAAAATGTCCATCGCGTCCGGGCGGTGATGGATGAGGTATTCGGCGAAGAAAATTTCGTTGCTCAGATCACGTTCAAAAAGACGGCGGGCCAGGACGGTCGACTACTTGCCAACGTCTGCTGACTACATCCTTTGGTATCGCGAAGGACTAAGACGTCGATCAAAGTATCGGCAGCTCTCTCGGCACGAAGAAGCTCGCGAGGACATGGTCGCGACAATACAGTCGAGTTCAGAGCTTGACGGATCGATGACAGCGTCACGCTGACGATGCGAAGGAAGTCGATGCCACGCGAGCCGCTGACGGCGCGCGGGCATTATCCGTTCAGCGACCTGACATCAAGCCGGGCCGGGGCAAACATGTATCGCAGTTCGAATTTCAGAGGACAAGTCTTTCGTCCAACTGCAAGTCGGCATTGGAAGCACTGACCAATCGGGATTGCGAGCTCGCTTGGGCAGAGCGGATCGCTTCATCTCGCAGGAACAGCTCTACGATATGTTCGGTTCTTCGACGATTTTCCGGCTCAGAGCCACTGAACAACATCTGGACGACACTGCATCGGCGGCTTCGCGGACGACAAAGATCTATGTCGTCCAAACCGAACACGAGAGTTATTCAGCGCTGCATCCTGATGGCGACCGACCCCGGCGACCTCGTGCTCGATCCCACCTGCGGTTCCGGCACCACCGCGTACGTCGCCGAGCAATGGGGCCGCCGCTGGATCACGATTGACACCTCGCGCGTCGCGCTGGCGCTGGCCCGCGCCCGCATCATGGGCGCACGCTATCCGTATTACCTGCTGGCCGATTCCCGCGAAGGCCAGCTCAAGGAAGCCGAAGTCACCCGCACCGCGCCGAGTTCGCAGCCCGTCACGGCAACATCCGCCACGGCTTCGTCTACGAGCGCGTGCCGCACATCACGCTCAAGTCGATCGCCAACAACGCCGAGATCGACGTCATCTGGGAGAAGTGGCAGGCAGACGCTCGAGCCGTTGCGCGAGAAGCTGAACGCCGCGCTCAAGAAGAACTGGCAAGAGTGGGAGATTCCGCGCGAGGTCGACGCCAAGTGGTCGGACGCCGCGAAGAAGCTGCACGCCGAATGGTGGCAGGCGCGCATCGCCCGGCAGAAGGAGATCGACGCCTCCATCGCCGCCAAGGCCGAGTTCGAATACCTCTACGACAAACCCTACGAGGACAAGAAGACGGTCCGCGTCGCCGGTCCGTTCACGGTCGAAAGCCTCTCCCCGCACCGCGTGCTCGGCGTGGACGAGAACGACGAACTGATCGACCCTGCGCGAGGACGGCGACGAGTACGGCGCGCAAGCAGACCTTTCCCGCAGATGATCCTGGAGAACCTCAAGACCGCCGGCGTGCAGCAGGCGCACAAGGAAGACAGGATCACCTTCACCGTCGCTCACGCCCTGGCCCGGCGATCTCGTCTGCGCCGAAGGGCGCTACCTGGAAGGCGACACCGAGAAACGCGCCGCCATCTTCATCGGCCCGGAGTTCGGCACCGTCACGCGCCCCGATCTCGTCGCGGCCGCCCGCGAGGCCGGCGATGCCGATTTCGACGTCCTGATCGCCTGCGCCTTCAACTACGAGGCCCACTCCACCGAGTTCAACAAGCTCGGCCGCATCCCCGTGCTCAAGGCGCGCATGAACGCCGACCTGCACATGGCCGACGACCTGAAGAACACCGGCAAGGGCAACCTCTTCGTCATCTTCGGCGAGCCGGACATCGACATCCTGCCGCGAGAAGGACGGCCAGATCAGCGTGAAGGTCAACGGCGTGGACGTCTTCCATCCGCAACACCGGCGAAGTCCGCAGCGACGGCGCCGACGGCATCGCCTGCTGGTTCATCGACACCGACTACAACGAAGAGAGCTTCTTCGTCCGCCACGCCTATTTCCTCGGCGCGAACGATCCCTACAGCGCCCTGAAGACCACGCTGAAGGCCGAGATCAACGAAGAAGCCTGGGCGACGCTGAACAGCGACACCTCGCGGCCGTTCGACAAGCCGAAGTCCGGCCGGATCGCGGTGAAGGTGATCAATCACCTCGGCGATGAAGTGATGAAGGTGTTCAGGGTTTAAAAGCCAGACAGCAGCATTGGGGCAAGAGTGGAAGCCGCGATAGGATGATTTGACTGGACGAGCCTGATACTACGACGATGTTGAGCAGCTTTGACAATCCGAATTGGATCGCGGAGCACGCAAGCCGAAGGGATGAGGATGACCTACGCATGGTGATGCATAGACTGCGGAGCTCGAAGCGCCGTTGCATCACGCCATCCGATCTCTTCACGTTGGCGCCGAATGAATCTGTCGCCAGCTTCTCGACATGGAGCGTGCTGACGCGTCTCCACTTCGGGTCGTTTCCTGTCGGGAATGGACTTGCCACGTCCCGCGAGGAAGACGGCGACCAGCCTGATCGAGCTGTGCCAGACCGACATCGTCATCGAGGGCGGAGACGCGCAGCTTGCCGTCGAAATCAAGTCGAAGAGCAAGTCCAGCCGCGACCAGGTCCTCAAATACGCTGCCCTGATCTCGCTGCGTACGCGTCGGGTTCCCGACAGGGACATACGGAAGCTCGTATTAGTGGCGCCGTGCGAAACTTTCGCACATCTTTGGAAGGGCAAGGCGTATGCCGACGTGAACAGCCTAAGGACGGCTTGCGTGAATATGACGATGCCGATACTGATCGCAAGTTCCGCAGGTTTGGCCTTTCGTTGCGATAGACAGTGAAGGTGAGCCTGGACGACCTCGAGATCGCGTGGCGATCTATTCGAGATCTCCGTCGCGACGATCACGAAGAACTGCGCTGATTACGGCGCCGGGTCCAGCGGCTGAGGTCTATCGCAAGCTCTTGTCAGGGTTCGAGTGAGAACTGGTCGATGGACAGCCGGCAGAGCGATCGGACTGCTAGTTGTGCCGATCGGACGAGTGGACTAGGATGTGACTCGCATGGAATTCCGCATCGCCGACACCTTCACCGACAGCCTCGCCCGCCTGACGGGCGATGAGCAGAAGGCCGTCAAGACGACGGCCTTCGACCTGCAGGTGAACCCGGCCATCCCGGCCTGCAGTTCCACAAGCTCGACAAGGCCGAAGGACACGAACTTCTGGTCGGTGCGGGTCAGCAAGCGACATCCGGCATGATCGTCCATAAGCACGCCGCGCAGTCTGCTACTTGCTAGTCGATCATCACGACGGGGCCTATCGACTGGGCCGAGCGGCGCAAGCTCGAGACGCATCCGAAGACGGGCGCGGCGCAGCTGGTCGAGATCCGCGAGACGGTGAAGGAGATCGTCGTCCCGGTGTACGTCGAGGACGGATGCCGCCACGCGCCGAGCGGCCAGCCGAAGCCGCCGCTGTTCGCCGCAATGAGCCGACGACGAGCTGCTGGGCTACGGCGTGCCGGCCGAGTGGCTGGCCGACGTGCGAGCAGGCGACCGAAGACACGCTGCTCGGACTGGCCGACCACCTGCCGGCCGAGGCGGCGGAGGCGCTGCTGGAACTCGCGACCGGCGGCACGCCCGCAGGTCCGCAAGCCGTCGCCGCCGAGCGGCGATCCGTTCGACCATCCCGACGCCCAGCGCCGCTTCCGCGTCATGCACAACGTCGAGGAGCTGCGAACGCGCGCTCGACTATCCGTGGGAGAAGTGGACGGTCTTCCTCCATCCCGCGCAGCGAGCAACTCGTCGAACGCGAGTTACAACGGCCCGGCGCGCGTCTCCGGCTCGGCCGGCACCGGCAAGACCATCGTCGCGCTGCATCGGGCCGCCCACCTCGCCCGCACGCATCCCGATGCGCGCGTGCTGCTGACGACCTTCTCCGACACGCTTGGCGAACGCCCTGCGGACCAGGCTGCGGCGCCTGCTCGGCAATGAGCCGCGGCTGGCCGAACGGATCGACGTGCCACTCGCTCGATGCCATCGGTGCTCCGGCTCTACAAGGCGCATGTCGGTGCAGCCGAGGCTCGACGAGCGCGCGAGATCGTCAGGCGCTGATGCAGGAGGCCGGCGACTGCGGTGAGCGGCCACAAGTTCGGCCCGCATTTCCTGCTGACGGAATGGGAGCAGGTGGTCGACGCCTGGCAGCTCGAGAGCTGGGAGGCCTATCGCGACGTCGCGCGGCTCGGCCGCAAGACACGGCTGCCGGAAGCACAGCGCAAGGTGCTGTGGTCGATCTTCGAGCGGGTCCGCGCAGGCCTGGAACGACAGGGCATGATCACCACGGGCGCAGATGTTCACGCGCGCTGGCCGAGTCGCTGTCGTCGAGCGTCGAAGAACGCCGTTCGATTTCGCCGTCGTGGACGAGGCGCAGGACCTGAGCGTCGCTCAGCTGCGCTTCCTGGCCGCGCTGGGCGGCGGCCGGCCGCAACGCTCTGTTCTTCGCCGGCGACCTCGGCCAGCGCATCTTCCAGCAGCCCTTCTCCTGGAAGGCACTGGGCGTCGACATCCGCGGCCGCTCGCGGACGCTGCGGGTCAACTACCGCACGTCGCACCAGATCCGGACGCAGGCCGACCGGCTGCTCGGCCCGGTCGTGACCGACGTCGACGGCAACGCCGAGGACCGCAGCGACACGGTCTCGGTGTTCAACGGGCCGCCGCCGACGATCCGTCGCTGAAGAGCCAGGAAGGCGAGGAGACCAAGGCCGTCGGCGAGTGGCTCGCGGCACGAGGCGAAGGACGGGCGTGCTGCCGCACGAGTTCGGCGTGTTCGTGCGCTCGGCGGCGCAACTGGACCGCGCCCGTCGCCGCGGTGAAGCTGGCGGGCCTGCCATTCAAGGTTCTCGACGAGCACGTGGAGACGGCGAGCGGCCAGGTCTCGATCAGCACCATGCACCTCGCCAAAGGCCTGGAGTTCCGCGCCGTGGCCGTGATGGCCTGCGACGACGAGGTCATCCCGCTGCAGGAGCGCATCGAGACGGTCGGCGACGAGGCCGACCTGCAGGAGGTCTACGACACCGAGCGGCAGCTGCTCTACGTGGCCTGCACGCGCGCGCGGGATCATCTGCTGGTGACGGGCGTGGATCCGGCGTCGGAATTCCTGGACGACCTGAAGGGGCGAGGAAGGCTAGCTCTGCACCTGTGCAGGCAACTCGCGTGCTAGCCTGCCGGCATGGACATCAACTTCGCCCCGCCCAAGGACCTGGTCGAGCTCGCCGAGAAGACCAAGACCTTCGTCGTCGACAAGGTCATCCCCTACGAGAAGGACCCGCGCTGGACGGCGCATGGTCCGACCGACGAGCTCCGGGTCGAGCTGAATGCGCTCGCCAAGGCCGCCGGCGTGTTCGCGCCGCATGTCCCGAAGGAATATGGCGGCCGGGCCCTGAGCCAGATCGGCCGCGCGCTCGTGTTCGAGGCGGCGGGCTATTCCATCCTCGGGCCGACCGCGATCCATTGCGCCTCGCCGGACGAGGGCAACATCCATCTGCTCGACGTCGTGGCGCGGCCCGACCAGCGCGCGCATTTCCTGAAGCCGCTGGCGGAGGGCAAGCTGCGCTCCTGCTTCTGCATGACCGAGCCGGGCGGTGCCGGCTCCGATCCGTCGCTGCTCAAGACCACGGCACGGCAGGACGGCAACGAATGGGTGATCAACGGCACCAAGTGGCTGATCACCGGCGCCGACAAGGCCGGCTGGGCGATCATCATGGCCAAGATGGACGGCGGACCGATGGACGGCCACGCCACTCTCTTCCTCGCCGACCTGCCCAACCCGGCGATCAAGATCGAGCGCACGCTCGACACGATCGATTCGAGTTTTACCGGTGGCCATGCGGTGATGTCGTTCAACGAGCTGCGGCTGCCGGCCGATTCAGTGCTGGGCGAGATCGGCAAGGGCTTCCGCTACGCCCAGGTGCGGCTGGCGCCGGCGCGGCTCAGCCACTGCATGCGCTGGCTGGGCTCGGCCAACCGGGCGCAGGACATCGCCACCGACTACGCCCGCACGCGCGAGGCGTTCGGCAAGAAGCTGGGCGAGCACGAAGGCGTGTCGTTCATGCTGGCCGACAACGCCATGGACATCCACCTGGCGCGGCTGGCGATCTGGCACACCGCGTGGCTGCTCGACCAGGGCCACCGCGCCTCGAACGAGAGCTCGATGAGCAAGGTGATCTGCTCCGAGGCGATCGCGCGCGTCGCCGACCGCTCGCTGCAGATCCTGGGCGGCATGGGCATCACCCGCGACACGGTGGTCGAGCGCATCTTCCGCGACACGCGGGCGTTCCGCATCTACGACGGGCCGTGCGAGGTGCATCGCTGGGCGCTGGGGGCGCGGATCGTGGGCGGGAAGATGTAACGTTCGGGGACCAACCTTTTTTAAAGTGAAAGAGAACAGGCTCTTAGCAACTGGAGAGACAGAAAGGCAAAATAGGAATCACACCGGCAGAGATGGCAGCTTGTTCGCCTCTCCTTGGCGTACCGCTAGTGCGCAGCAAACCACGGAGAACAAAGAAAGCTAAACACCAGAAAGCAGACAAGCAGCAGGCTACTAGGTATGTGAGATAAAAGCCAGGGACTGATGCACCGCAGCAAACTGTCGCAAAGGTCAATGTCTTTCTGAGCCTCGCTCAAGTTATAGACTCGCCACACTCTTATGGAAGCGATCAGGTAACATCGCCATCGCATAAGAAAATCGCTCATACAGGATTACTCAATCACCTCACCCGCCAACGTCAGGAGCGATTGTGAGATCGCAAGACCGAGCGCCTTGGCAGTCTTGAGATTTATCACAAGGTCGAATCTAGTGGGCTGCTGCACGGGCAGGTCGGCGGGCTTCGCGCCTTGCAGGATTTTGGCCGTAAGTGGTAGCTCGTCGGAACATATCCTCGATGTTCGCCCCATAGGCCATCAAGCCACCATCGACGGCGAACTCCCTCGGCCCGTACATGGCAGGCAGCTGGCTCTTTGCGGCGAGCTCAAATTCGTTTACGCAGAAGGAAGGTGAAAGGGTCGTCGATGACCGCAGCGCGTCGCAGGGCCCCGTCGTTGCAGTCTGGAATGCACTCTCAAGACCCTCGGCACCTCGTGATTCCACGACTTGAACCGAGACTCCCAGCGCCGTGCCGCGGCCTCTACGCCTTCAGCTGGACCAGAGCAGCTGCATTTGGGGAAATGCAGAGGACGGCTTTCGGGACACCCGCGGAACGACTTCCTTGAGGAGCTGCAACCGTTTCCCGGTGAGGTCTGGGATAAGTAGCTCAGCCCGGTGGCGTTGCCGCCCGGCCTCGCGAGGGTGGCCACATTCCGGCGCCGACAGGTCGGTGTGAACCGGAAACGATAGGGATCGTCCGGGTCGTTTGCTTCAGAACCAGGCTGTGGGCGTAGCCCCCGCCACTGACGTCTCCTTGAGGGCGACGAGCTCGGCGGCCAACGCGGGGAAGCGATCGGGTCTGCCTTCCGCAGATCGGAGCTCAAGGGCGATGTTCTGGCCTTCCACATAACCAATGTCATGCAGCCCCTGCGGAAGGCCTCAATGAGACGGGAAGCCTCAGCGCTGAGCGAGGGTGCAAGATAACCTATCCGTGGGACGATATCTGATGGACCGTTCTTCTGTTGCGCGTGCGTTGCTATGGGCCACGCCGCCACGGTAGTGCCGATAAGGGTGATGAACTCGCGTCGCCTCATTATGACCCCCAAGGACACGGGAGCGTACCTGCTCAACCTGTTCACCTGTAGGGGCGTTTGTCCGCTTTGGGTCACTCGCGTCCACCTGGCGCGGCTGGCCATCTGGCACACCGCGTGGCTGCTCGACCAGGGCCACCGCGCCTCGAACGAGAGCTCGATGAGCAAGGTGATCTGCTCCGAGGCGATCGCGCGTGTTGCAGACCGGTCGCTGCAGATCCTGGGCGGCATGGGCATCACCCGCGACACCGTGGTCGAGCGTATCTTCCGCGACACCCGGGCGTTCCGCATCTACGACGGCCCGTCCGAGGTGCATCGCTGGGCGCTCGGAGCGCGAATTGTCGGCGGGAAGATGTAACTCCGTCTCGGGGCACCAATCACTTTTTTTCAGTCCAAGACATCAGACCCTTAGCGCCTGGTGCGACAGGCAAAATCGGAATCACACCGGCAGGGATGGCAGCTTGTTCGCCTCTCCTTTGGCGTGCCGCTCGTGCGCAGCAAACCTGCGGACATCGAATGGGGATGTACCCGATCTCACTCCCCGCCTGCGGTATGAATAGAGTTCTCGGTAGCGACAGCGGGCTTCACTGGGGGTCGACCACACCCTGTATGCTTCCCATTTGGGTACCGGCGGCTTCAATGATCAGGATCAGATTAGCGCTCACCAGTCCGGTAATGGTGAAGGGCGCGCTGGACCCGCCGGGTGGAATCGTCCGCATGATCGAGGCACCGGGCGCCAGGCCGTCGAGACTGACGGCGACGTTGAAAGGCCTCACTCGGACCACTAGCGGCGTTGAGATTGCTGGAAACGTTTCGACCGTCGCCTGAGCCTTTTGCCCAATCCTGAGATTGAGTGTTGTGGGGTTTCCTGCGAGATGGATCGGAAAAAACACTAGGTCGTCCGTCGTCGCACAGATCAACCCGTTGCACTGCCCCGAGACGTGAAGCTGGTGTGTGTACAAGGCGATGTTTGGCGTGGGTTTGCCGCTACCGCCGCCCGACGGGCCGCCGGGAGGGGTACTCGGGCCGCCGGTCCCAGCGCCGAATTGGATACCGGGGGGCAGCGTGCTGCCGCCAAACCCTCGCGGCGGCGGGCTACCGCCGTTGACCATGGTTCCGCCCGTGAGGCCCTCCGGCGTGTCCGGCAAATGCATCTTCGATGTGCCGGCCGGGGCCGCCGTCGGCACGAACCCAGCCGTCACGTCCGCGCCATCAAGCTGCGCGTTGAAGCTGCCCGGAAGGAACTGCGGTGCGAACTTCACCTCGAATATTGTGAGCGGCGCCGTAAGGGGAGAGGAGGCGGGCTGGGTGATTTGTACGGCCTTGGAGCAGCCGGTCACCAAGAGCGCGAGAACGACAAACGATGCGATGGATCTTGCCACGGCGTACTCCCCGATGGGTTGAGCATTTCCACACACGACCGAGCCGCTGACGAGAACGGTCACCCCATCATGAGGCAAGTAACGCAAGCGCGAGTATGGGGGTTCGGACGTAAGGGTCAAGAACGCGTGGACGCGCACTGGGCCATGAACTGAGAGATGGGCTTTCGTCGGTCAAGTGCACGGATGTCCGCTTTGGCTCATTTGCGGCGGTTTCCTGATGTTCGCCGGATGTCCGGTCTACCCTCAACATCAGACGTTTCGGGACAGGGTCGGCACCTTCGCAAAAGTGCCAGGAGCCGACGTCGAAGCGCCCTGCGATTGAGCCGGGCAACGAGCGTGGTAGGCTTTCACGATGAAAAGACGTGTCGACGAGGTCATTGAATGAGGCGGCGGATGAAACGGCGCCTGCTCCTCGCAGCGCCTGCGCTCGGATGGCCGGCGGTCGGTGCCCGCGCGCAACGCGCCGGCCGGATGTGGCGCATCGGCTACCTGTCCGGCAACAGCCCACCGGACCCCAACATGGAGTCGTTCAAGCTGGGCATGCAGCGTGTCGGCCGGACCGAAGGGCGCGACTACGAAATTTTCGCGCGATTCGCGGATTTCAACTACGAGCGCTTCCCGGCTTTGATCGATGAGCTCCTGGCGGAAAAGGTCGACATCATCATCACCGCTGGCGTTCTGGGAGCGACATCCACGGCCGGAGCTGCAAAACTGAATGAACCGAAAAGTTCCAGCTCCCCGAAGTCAAACACAACAACCTTCTGAAGCCCCGACACGTGCCGCGCCGCTGGCGGCCAAGTCGGTGCCCGTCGTGATTCGGCTTTTCCGGCGATCCGGTTGCCGCTGGCGAATCGTGCAATCGCTGGCTCGCCCCGGTGGAAACGCCACGGGCGTATCGGCGATGGCTCTGGAACTGGCGGGCAAGAGGCTGAACCTGCTGTTCGAGGCGGCCCCGACGATCCAGCGGGTCGGCGTGCTGTCGAACCCCACTCACCCCGGCGAGCAATCCGAGATGGGCCGCGACGCAGGCGGCGGCAAGGCAGACACTCGGGATCGATCTGAACTACTATCGGATCGCCACCACGCCCGACGTGTCGGAGGCTATCGAGCGGGCGTACGGCGAGCGGATCGCGACGGACTGCTGACCTTTCCGGAGGGCCTGTCGTTGCGTTCAATCGCAGCGCCATCGTCCAGTTCGCAACCAAGCACCGGCATACCCACGGCGTTCGGTTGGAAGGTCTATTGCCGAGGCCGGTGGCCTGCTGAGCTATGGACCGAAATCTTGGTGAATTTTACGCCCGGATGGGTTTCTATGTCCGACTCAGGTCAAAAGCGGACATCGGGGCGCTCAAGCCGGCAGACCTTCCCGTCGAGCTGCCGCCTCAGCGATCTATGGCGCAACTGGCAATAAATCTCAAAGACACATGGCGCTCGGCCTCACTATCCCGCCCACCTTGCTGGCCCGCGCCGACGACGTAAAGTCGAGTAAGACGGTCGTCCATGTCCGTTTCGGGTCGGCTTTTTGTTCTCGTCGCTCATCGCCTAGCAGATGCATCGACACGCGCGCGAACTTTCGTTGATCAGCCTTGCGGGAACTCAGGACAGCTTGAGCCGTTTCCTAGGCGAGGTAGTCCACCATGTTCACAATATCTCGCCAGCCCTCTTTTTCCTGCGCTACGCCCCTGAAGCCGATTGCGGGCATCGCAACCGCCGCCCTGCTGGTCGGCTGGGCGGCCGGTGTGGGCGCGCAGGGCACCAACCAACCCGCCCCGCCCCCCTTGCCGCCGACCGCGCAGGGCGAGCCGGTGCAGAACAATACGCCGCTCGCCGCCCCAGCGCCGGCCGCTCCGCAGCAGCAGGCCACTGTAACTCTTCCCCCGCTTCCGCTCGGCCATGACGATGTGCGCGAAGTCCAGAATCAGCTGATCGCGCTGGGCTTCGATCCGGGGCCGGCCGACGGCCAGGCCGGTCCGGCCACCGTCGCCGCCGCGCAGCAGTACGACCAGAGCCGCGGCGGCAGCGGTCGAGTGTCGATCGACAGCGCGCTGCTGGCGCGCCTGAAGGCGGACACCGCGCCGCGCCTGACATACGACCAGGTCGCCGCGCGGTCGCAGTCGCGCTCCCAGGCACAAGCGCCGGCCTCCGGCGCGAACCAGATCGGCAGCATCGTCCAGCAGCTCGCGCCGCTCATCGGGGCAGTGGTCAATAGCAGCAATAACGGCAATTACGGCGGCGGCTATGGCTACGGAGGTTACCCCGGCCCGGGCTACTACGGACCTGGCCCCGTCTACGGTGGTTACCCTTACGGCTACTAAAGCGCGCGCTCTGTAGAGCTGACCAGTGTCTAGCCGTCTGTCGCATTCCGCCGCACGGAGCGCGCGAGCCGGGCTTGGCTATCACTAGCGACAACTCAAGGCCTCCGCGGCCTCGCCTTCTTCGGTTCCGGCGCCGCCTGCCAGTTCACACCAGAGTGGACGGGAGTGGGACGGTGGTGGAGACCCGCGAGGGAGACCGCTCGAGGGTTCACACCTCGGCTTAGGTCCGCCTTTCGCCATGTACGATGTCGTACTAACCCCGACATTGCCGAGTTAGTTTCTTATTCTTCACTCGGTCGTGAAGAGCGGTTTGGCATGGCGGATTTCGACGACTTACACTTCGCTGGCACGAAACCTCGTGCTGCACACGCAGTGCGCTAGCGCGAGCACTCGCGGGAAGGCAGCGGTCCGAGACATGAGCCCGCCCAAGTACAGTTCAGTCTACTGGAGAGAGCTCGCTGATGACGCTCATGCTCGGGCGGCAGATGTGATGGATTCTTCCTCCAACGTGCAACTGTGGATGCTTGAGATCGCCCACATCTACGATCAGTTCGCCGACCAGGAGCAGTTGGCCGACCAGGAGGCGGAGGTCGAAGGCGGCCGGAAGCGGGTGCCTTAGAGGAGCAATGAAAAGGCCGCTCTTGGTTCCGTAGAGGCAGGGCGCCTGGCAGGCGCACGGCACGTCATCATCTGCGACGGTGCTCGATGAACAACGCGAGAACCATCAGCAGCGCCCCGCTACCTGCGACGACTACCCAAAGCGGCTGAAGCCAAAGCCAATGGATGACCTGGTCGAGGTGGCCCCAACCTGTTTGAGCGGGATGCGGAGCGAGATATCCGAGTGTGTAGAAGGTCCAAAACCCATCCTTCAGCCACTGGGCGCTCTGCCACAACAATACACAAATGCCGCCAAGCCAAAGCAGGCCGCCCACCATCATCATTGGGCCGGAAATTTTGTCATCCTCTGTCATGGTGTGAGCCTCGGCCAACGCCAGCAGAAGTAAGGCCGCCAGATGCGAGGCCCCCTAAGGGGCAGTATCAACTCTTTGCCTTGGGCTCCGCTAGCGTCGCCAGGGGCGTCACAGGCCGCACCTTGGGAGTGCGGTCATGTCGAATGCAGGGGATCCACTGGCCGCGCGTCGGCGACCGGCCAGCGTGCCGCTGCCGTTCCGCACGTTCGGCGAGGTCCTGGCGCACGGCCTCGGGGTCGAGGTCTGGTGCACACACAATGCAAGCGCTGGGGCACGGCCGATCTCACGGCACGACAAGGCCAGCGCTTCGCCGGCGCCCGGTTCCGCTGCAGGTGTGGTGGTTTCGGCTGCCCTCAATCAGGCCGCCGATGCCGGTCGTTCCATGCAACCTTTATGCCCCTCGGTACGTTTTCGTACCAGCGGGGGTGGCGACGCATGCCGCAGGTTCCAAACGATTTCACCCAACAACAAGTGAACGCGCTACGCGACCTCGCCGCACTCTCGCGGCGTTTGGCAGGCGAGCTTCAGGACGATTGGTGGCGGCTGCTGGCACACGCTGAAAAACTGGAAAGGGAAATCGCCGAACTAGAGCGTCCGGCCCCGGCGGGTGGCGTCGTCATCCCTCTGCGGCCCAGGCGCACCGTCATGCAGCAGCAACAGGAACCGAAACCTCCGGCGCCGGCCCCGAAGGACGACAACCCCGAGCCCTGAGCGTTGCCACTTCTAGAAGCCGCTGCCATGGTCCGCTTCAACCCGCTGACCGCCCGCGGCACGTCTCTCGGATAGCTAGCTCGAGGACTTTCGCATCTCTGGGGAGAGCGCTGCCTCTGCTTGGGCGGCGTCTACCCCACGTTGTCTCCAGTGGCGAGCAGCATCGCGCAGGAATTCGCGATCTGCTTTGATGAGTGCGTCCTTAGCCTTTTGCTCGCACTTGGCAGCTTCTTGAAAACAATCAAAGGCGGACTTCATGCGCGCCCCCCACATTCCTAAGAGCGGGAGCGCGAGACATTCTTTTGCTCAGATGCCGTTGTCTCTCAGTCGTCAGCGCTCAAAAAGGCGTCAGCCGACGATAAGCGACTCGTACCGCCCGACCCCGATGTCGACAATGGAGCGGTTGCGGTTCTGAACTATGCGTACGTTATCGTACTGCATAAGAAAGGTAACCGATCGTGCGGGCGCGGCGCTTGGCGTTGGGATTGCTCGAGGGTCATGACAGGCGGCGGCTTGAAGCCTACGCCGAGCAATTGGACGCCGAAGCCGCCGAGCTGGAGCGCCGGCTGACCTAGTCGAAGGTCTGCGACCACACCTTATTTATTTAAAATTTAGAGCAAATGAGGCGCCGGCATGGTCCGCTTCAACCCGCTGACCGCGCTCGAGGGCCGTCGCAGTAGGGGTACGGAGTCGTACTGAGCCGAAACGCAAATCCGTTCTCAGACGTTCAACTTTCGAGGCGCGCAGGCTGCTCCTCCATGCTGGGTTCAAGCTCGCCGGGCGCCTCTAGGCCCGCTGCAACGATGTCGTGCCCCGTTGCAGTGGGCCTTTCGGTTTGCTCCCACGACCAACCAGACGCGCGTACTCCGCTTCCGGCACGCCGTAAGACGGATCGGAGAGCGCTTCCAGGCCCACCCGATCGACGACAGTGATCTGCCCGCGCCGCGCCTTGATCAGGTGCCGGCCTTCGAGGATGTGCAGCGCGTCGGTGACGCCGGCGCGGCGCACCCCCAGCATCATGGCGATGAACCGATGGGTGAACGGGAAGTCGTTCTGCTCGAAGCGGTCGTGCGCCATCAGCAGCCAGCGCGCCAGCCGCGCCTCGATCTTGGCCCGCCCGTTGACCAGCGCGGTCTGCGAGGTCTGCACGGCGAAGGCCTGGGCATAGCGCAGCAGGCTGGAGTGCAGCGTCCGGCTGTCGCGCAACGCAGCGCGCAGATCATCGGCGCTGATGCGCAGCGCCGATCCGTCGGACTGCATGAAGGTCTGGTTCACCGAACGGTCGTCGTCCAAGACGACGCTGAGGCCCGACATGCCTTCGCGCCCGATCAGTCCGATCTCGATCTGCACTTTGGTGCCGGTGACCACCGAGGCAAAGCCACTTTCCATAAAATAGACGAACTCGATGGCAACACCCGCTTCCTCGAGCACAGTCATGAGAGGCAGCTCGATGGGCTGCAGGATGGATTGCAGCAGGGCCAGGTCGTCGGCCTGAAGAGACAAAAGCAACTGATTGCAGGGCGCCGATGTGGCGAGGGACGGCATCTCTTTTCCTCTTGTAGAGGGCAAGAGCTTCTGCACTCCCAGCGCCTGCGCCCGTAGGAACGAGCAGACGATGTCTAACCGATGCGCTTTTGGACTGACCAGCGCAACACAACCGGTACGCAAACGGTACGAAAACGTACACTATCGCAAAGATGCCCTGATTGAGCGACGGTCGATCGTTCCCGCGCTTGGAGAGTCTCACGGGCAGCCCCTTGAGTCCCTCAGGGGGCTAATCGCTCCGCCCGTCAAGCGCCTAACGTGTCCAATGTTGAACAGCGCGCGGCCCGCGAGGAGGGGCAGTCTTCGACACTATGGAAACGGCGGCTGAATGCCATCAGATGGCCGAACAATGCGAGCGACTGGCCTCAGAGTCTGAATCCGAAAGTGCCCGTCAACTTCTGATCAAAATCGCCGCCCAATGGCGCAAGCTCGGCGCCTTGGCTAAGCCGAAAACTTCTCCGCAGCTTTCTTCCGAGCCTTCCTGACGGATTTAACCGTCGCAGGGCGCGAAGGTCACGATGGAAGCAGTGGCGGCCCTGTACGATGCCCTGGCAATCCGAGCGGCAGGGCCGGAGAAGGATGATCGCGACAGTTGAAATGCTCGTGAGATATGCGTGGCTACGTCTTGCCCGCCGGAAGGACACTGTGCCCAACTCCCGCTTGGGACGCTTCCTTCCCAGGCAGTGACCCGGCGGCCACCATCCACACACACCCATGTCTAGATGCGTGGCCGCCTCCTAACTTCAAAGGTAGCGGGTCAGTCTGACGGCGGCCGTTCAAGCGCTTCCGCCTGAGCGTCCAGTCTGTAGCTTCCGCTTCAAGCTCCTGCGCATACCGGAGCCCGCTACACGCAGGCGAAGATCCACGCGCACTTCGAGGCCGTCTTCATCCGCCAGAACGTCGATCGCGCCGCCGTGGCTGGTGCCGCCTACATCCGTCCCGCTTTTGTCTCATCATCTCAGGCGAGCGCGAGTAGGGCACCTATGAGTTGTGTACGCATACGTACCGCAACGGAAGCAGCGCCGACAGGTTAGGAAGGTAGAGGCATGTTGGGACACATCTCCCGTGATCCCTGTGCCTTGGCCCGCTGCTCGCCCCCCAAAAAGTCAGCAGCGGGCCTTCTATTTGTCGGGTGATGCTCGACACCCGAGAGCGCTCACCGCGCCCTGATTTGTTTTTTCCTCCATCCCGGAGGCAGACATGTGACTGACAAGTCAAAGGACACAAACTCTGGGCCGCGCGACCGTGCGCAATACCCATCATCGAGATGCCCAGCGCCATCGCAGTTTGATGAAAGCGTGCTTGGCGCGCGCTGACCTCGGGGGCGCCGTCACCTATGCCGGACGCTGCCGTTACAAATCACCGCTTGGCGCGGGCTTCCAGTTCGGTGATCAGCGGCTCGACCTTGCCACCCTGAGCCTGGACGAACGAATTGTACTCCGCCCGCCGGGTCACGAGCATGCTGACGCCCCCGATGCGAACGTCGACGATACGCGGCCCTTGTCCGGCGTTGCGAACTTCCCACTGGATCGCGAGCGGCTCGTCGTCGGTCTGGGTGAGCGTGCTGTTGACGATCGAAACGCCGTCGCCGCGCACCTTGGGCATCGAGGGGTCGACCGTCAGCGTTTGACCGCCATACTGGCCAAAACGCCGGGCATAGGCATGCGCCTCGGCGTTCGCGGCGGCCTTGAGGAATCGCGCGCGTTGATCGGGAGTGGCCTGGTCCCAATGTTTGCCCAGAGCGGAGCGCGCCATGTAGTTCAAGTCGAAATCGGACTCGAGCACCTGCAGAATCCCTGCCTCGCGAGCCGCGCCGGTTTTGGTCATGACGAGGTCGAGCACCCGGCGCGCGGTTCTCTTGATGAGCTCGGCGGCGGGATTCTGTTGTGCCGCCGCCTGCCCGTAGGCAACGGAAAGGCCCGGCCCGGCAAGGGTGGCGGCTGCACCTGCGGTCAGAAGAAGAATAGTTCGGCGGTGGACGAACGACACGACGCTCTCCTCACGAGGCACGCCAAACGCGGTCGGCGGCCGACAAGTGGCCCTCAAACGCGGCTATCATGTGACAAATTTCGGGTCCACCCGTTTCGGATCCATACGACGGATCGAAGAGCGTGCGGCCACAATATGGTGCATGTCAAAATAGAGCGGCAGAGTCCAGCAAGTTGACGAATGGCCGACTTTAGCCGGCGGGCGGGCGGGCCAGCAAAGCCGGCCTGACCAGGATCGTCACGAGCAGCTCCCAGCCCAGCGAGATCATCAGCAGCCTGCCCATGCTCGCGGTGCCGGGATGGCTCGACAGCCATAGGGCGCCGAATGCCGTTGCCGTGACGAGCGCGCTGAAGATCACGGCGCGCATCAGGCTCGATGCCAGCATCGCCGTCTCGCCGGCGCGCCATGCCGTCACGAAGTAGATGTTGAAGGCGACGCCGACGCCAAACAGGAGAGGGAGGGCGATGATGTTGGCGAAGTTGAGCGGCAGATCGAGGACTCCGCAGGTCGCAAAAGTCAGCAGTCCGCTCAGCACTATCGGCGCCATTGTGAGCATGACGTCGGTGGCCCGCCGGAGCACCAACGCCAGCAGCACAACGATGGCGACGGCGGAATAGATCCCGGCCTGCGCAAAGGCCTCCACGACGCTGTCGCCCGACCCGCTGGTGGAGATTGGTGCCCCGCTGGCGTTTGGCGCGACGTTCAGGACGGCGGCTGAGAAGTTTCCGGAGGAATTCGTTGTCGGTCCGACCGCTGCTCGGCAGCACCTGTAGACGAGCGCGGCCGTCCCTCGTCATCCAGTCCTCGACCAGGTCTGGCGGCAGGGTCTCGACCGATACCGGACTTGCGGTCAGTTCTGTCCGGATCTGCTCGAGCGTGACGGCAAGCGGAACGGTCACCGCCAGCTGGGCGCGGGCGCGGACGTCCGGCGTGGCCGCCTTCAATCGGCCCAGAGCGTCTGCCAATCGCCGCACCGAGCGGGAAGCCGGCCCCTCTTCGGCCTCGCTGGCTGTTGATTGCAGGGCCGCCATGGTGCTTGCCAGCCTTTGCTGCAACTCCTCGTCGGATGGAGCGGCACGAAACGAGACATTCTCGAGGGCGGATCCGAGCACGCTCGCCGCATCGTCAACGAGCTCGAGCTTCTCCTTTTGCTCCTTCGGAACGAAGCTCTGCAACGTGACGACACGCGAAACGTCGGGTAGCGCGACAAGACGCTGCGACAGCGCCTGCGCGTCCACAAGTGACGCCGCGAGAACGTTGATCGCGTAAGGCGTCCAGTCGGGGTCGGCCGCGAGCGCCTGTAGTGTGGTCATCAACTCCGCGTTGCGATTCTTGAGGTTCAGCGGATCGAAGTCGAAGCGCACCAACGGCAACAGCGCCAGCGCGACGACACCGGCAACGAGCGCAGACGCCAGGACACCGCGACGATGCCGGTTCACGAAGCGATCGACGGGCGCAAACATGGTGAAGCCGATCTCCGCCATCCGCGGCGGCGTGAACCGCAACAGGACCAGCAGCGCCGGCAAGAGCACGATGCTGAGACCAAACGCCACGACCATGCCGAAGCCGGCAATGACGCCGAGTTCCGCCACGCCGATATAGCTGGTTGGCAGGAAGGCGAAGAAACCAGCGCCGATCGCGGTTGCCGACAGCGCCAACGCTCGGCCGATGCTGGATCCCGCCTCGACGAGCGCCGCCTCGCGTGCGGGATGGACGAGTCGCTCGGCAAGCGCACGGACGCTCAGCTGAATGCTGAAATCGACACCGAGGCCCACGAAGAGCGGAATGAAGGCGATGGAAATGAGGTTGAAACGGCCAATCATCAGCAGTCCGCAGGCAGCCGTCAGGACGAGGCCTGCCAGAGTCGTAACCACGATCGCAAGAACGACGCGCGTCGAGCGGACCGCAAGCCACAGGATCCCCAGCAACGCCGCAAGCATCGTCCCGAGGACGATATGAATATCCTGGGCAAGCGACGCGAATTCCTCGTCCGCCAGCGGTACGGGGCCTGTCAGCCGAATGCTCACACCGTGCGCCGGATCAAGACCGAGCGACCCGGCGACGTGGCGAATCGCATCGCCCGCCGCCGCTCCCGGCTGCAGCGCCGCATAGTCCATCACCGGCTGAATCAGCAGGATATGACGCGTCTCCCGGCTGGTTGCTTTTTTGCCGATGAAGAATTTCCGCCAGGAAAAGAAGGCCGGCCGGCCGGCCACGGCGTCCTCGAACGTTTCCGAGAAGGCTGTCATTGCCGGTTCGATGTCTTGCAGCGAAGCCTCGCCGTTCTTGACGCCCTTCAGCATCTCGGAAAGGACAGCCAGGACGCCGCGCAAACTCTGATCGGCCCTCAGTCGCACCAGCAGGGGAGCCGCCTTCACGAGGCCATCCGTCGCCGCCCGGGCATCTGCCAACGACAAGAACAGCAGGCCCTCGCGCTCGAAGAAGGGGCCTCCGGTGGGCCACCGCACGGTCCGGAAAAGATCCCGCCTGTCCTTCAGGGCGGCGATCAGCCGCCGGGCCGCGTCATCCGCCAGTTCGGGAGTGGCGCCATCGACCACAACGATGGTCAGGTCAACCAGCCGAGGAAACGCAGAATCGAAGGCGATCTCTCTCTGCCGCCAGTCCAGTCGTTGCGAAATCAGCTGCCCGGCATCGGCGGTCATTGCAAAGTTCTTTGCTGTGTAGACCAGCGCCGCGAGCGTGAGAGCGGTGACGAGCAACAGCACGATCCAGGGATACCGCGCGCTGGCCGCGACCGTCCGGCCGATCAACGAAGTCCGGGTCGACACGATGCCTCTCAAGGATGGGTGCGGCAAAGGCCGTCGGCGAGTGCACTGAAGAACAACGCGCTCAACACGGTTCGCAATGGTAGTGCTTCAATTTCGGCCAGTCATCATCCAGCTTGTTGAACCTTCCCCTGCAAATCCAGATCGTCTGGCCGGTCTCGAGGGGAAGTGCCCAGGGGTTATCGGTCCTGCCCACGGCCTCGACTGAGGCATAGACCTTGAGCAAGTCTTCGCGGCGGCCGCCGAGGTGTATGACTACGCCTCCGGCATGTCCACGCGGACCCCAGAGGTAATAGTTGTTGTGCGCGCCAATTGAGGGCGGCAGGCCCCAAGGCTTGGCAAGGATGTCGACTGCGGCCGCCTCCCCGTAATTGTTCGCGAAAAATACCGCATCCGCTCGGTCTTCTGGCGACAGCGATTGATAGGCACGTCCGACCAAGGCCGCGAGTTCGCGCCAGCCAGACATTTCAGCATAGAGTTGCGGCAGACGGCCGAGCGCCAGCTTTTTGTCGGTGCCTTCCGGAGCAATGCCGAGGAAGTCCTGATAGGCAGCGAAACGCTCAAGGGGAAGCACGGGAACGACGAATGGGAGCAGTGGTAAGCTGAACAAAACAACGCCGCCAAGCAGCGCCGCGCGCAGGCGTCGGGACGTGAGCCACGCCTCCAATGCCACGGCGCCGCCGGCGAAGAGAACGGGATAGGCGCCGCTCAGGTAGTAGGACTTGGCGTGGAGCGCGATCATCGCCAAGAGCAGAAGCAGGTACGCGACAGCGATTGCGCGGAGGTCCGCGAACCGACCCCAAAACGCGAATGCTGCGAGGCCAGTGAGCCAGATTGATGCAGTAACCGGGTTGAGGTCGCGAATCTGGATCAACACAAAGGTCCAGGGCGCATAGTCGACATTTTTGCTTTCGACCACGGCAGCGGCGAATTCAAGGAACGGCCAGCCGTGAACCCATTGCCAAAGCAAGTTGGGCAGCACGATGAGGGCGGCGACCGCCGCAGCGACACAGGGGCCTGGGCGGGCAAGACGGCCGCGCGCCGATGTCAGCAGCAGGCCAATCAGGAGAGCAACAACCCAAAGCGCAATGGTGTACTTGACCATAAACGCCAGACCGATCACCAAGCCCATCGGGAGCCACCAGCGTTCATTGTTGTCGCGGATGATGCCGATGAGTGCATAGGCGCAGAACAACCAAGCGATCGGTTGAAGCGAGTCCGTATAAAAGATCGTCCCGAACGCAAGCAGGATCGGGCAAAAGAATACCGCCAGACCGGCGAGCAGCTGGGCCCAATTGCCGCCGCCGAGCTTGCGGGCCGTTTCGGCAGTGAGCGCAACGGTACCCGCATGAGCCAGCGCCGGGATCAGACGGAACATCGTCAGCGAGTTGGGAAACAGCGCGTGCATAAGCGAGGTGAGCAGCGGGACCAAGGGCGGCTGGTCGACGTAACCCCAGTCCGGGCGTTGACCGCAGATGATGAAATAGAGCTCGTCGCGGTGGTAGCCATAGTCGCCATTCGCCGACAAATGCAGCGCGGCGGTGAGAAGAGCGAGCCATATGGCAGGACGGGACAGCAGCATGCTCTCCTAATGTGATCCCCACAGTAGGTGCCACGCCAACTTCGAGAGCGCAAAGCTACCAAACGTCGGGGGCGTTGAGCCCGTGATCAAATGCAAGACCGCGAAGTCGCGGGGCAGCGTCCTAGATTAGGTCAAGCAGGCATCAGAGCTTTTCAGCCCCGGCGCGGGCGCAATCCTCGTCTTCTTGTGCGGTGCCGCCGCCAACGCCGCAAGCACCGACCAGGACACCTTGGCGGAAGATCGGCACGGCGCCCTGGCCATAGAACATGTGGTTGCCTTCGGCCGCGGCGATGCCGCGCAAGGTCGGATGGTCGGCCCGTGGCGTCAGCTCGCCACTCGGGCGTCCGAAGGCGGCCGAGGCCATGGCCTTGCCCTGGCTGCCGAAGGCGCCCGCCCACATGGCGCCATCCATGCGCTGAAAAGCCAGGAGCCGTCCGCCGGCGTCGCACACGGCGATATTCATCTTGGCGCCGATCTGGTCTGCCTTTTCGATGGCGCCGGCGATCACACGATTGGCATCCGCGAGGGTGAGGGTCATGAGGTCAATCCTTTCCGGTCAGGAACTCCCCAGGATGCTGGCGCTCGTCGAGCAGCCGGGAGACCTGGTCGCGCAAATACTACTACGGCGAAATGCGACATGGCGATCTCGCGCAGCTGGAAGCAAAGGTCGAGATTCGAAATGAACGCGGTACTCGCGTAAGCTGCTCTTGGTAGGTCTGGGGAGATTTCGATGCCGTTTTATCAAAGGGGTGACGTTCGCCTTCGCTATGAGGAGACCGGCTCGGGCTTCCCCCTGCTGGTCATCCCTGGCGGCGGATTGAACTCGCGCATCAGCAACTGGCAGAACGCCGTCATCAATGCGATGGAAGAGTTCAAGCACGACTTCCGCTGCATCACCATGGACCAGCGCAATGCCAATGGCGGCGAGTCCACCGGTCCGGTGCCGGTCGAGAACGCGTGGGACGCCTTCGCCGACGACCAGCTTGGGCTGATGGATCATCTCGGGATCCGCGAGTTCTTCTTCATGGGCTACTGCATCGGCGGCTGCTTCGCCGGCAAGCTGCTGCAGCGGGCGCCTCAAAGGGTCGTCGCCGCCGTGTTCTGCCAGACCGTCGGCGACAGGCCCGAAGACCCGGGCGTCATGATTCGACACAGTGCGCAGAATTGGCTCCCGGATTTCCGGGCACGACGGCCCGAGGTGTCGACGGAAACGATCGAGAAATATCAGCACAGCCTCTGGAGCGTGCAGCCCGATTTCCTCTACAGCGTGCCGCGCGCGTTCATCGCCAGCTGCCGGACGCCGATCCTGGTCTTGCCGGACGACACGATATCGCATCCGCTGCAGACCTCGATCGACGTTGCGTCACTGGCGCCCAATGCCGAGATCACGGTCTTCCCGTGGAAAGAGCCGCCGGAACTGAAGTCTCGCACGATCAACCGCGTGCGCACGTTCCTCAAATCGCACATGCCGATGCGCAGCGCCGCGCAGTAGGGAGTCACCCGCCATGTCCCAGCTTCGATACGAAAAGCTGCATCCCGAGTTCGGCGCCAGCCTCCGCGGCATCGACCTCGCCAAGCCGCTCGCCCCGGACGTGATCCGGGAAATCAACGCAGCGATCGACCGGTATTCGTTCGTCTGCTTCCCCGATCAGTCGATGGATGACGAGCGCCAGCTCGCCCTCACGCGGCAATTGGGCAAGCCCGAGCCGAGCCACACCAGTGTCGGCAAGACCGAGTATTTCGGCACCATCGGCAACGTCCAGAAGGACGGCACGGTGCTTGGCAGCTCGCACAAGAAGACCATCTTCCTCACCGGCAACAACATGTGGCACTCGGATGCTTCGTTCAAACCGGTGCCGGCGTTCCTCTCGATCATGTGCGCCTACGAAACGCCGGCCGAGGGTGGCACGACGATGTTCGTCTCCCTGCGCGCCGCCTATGATCGCCTTTCACCCGAGCGCAAGGCCGAGCTCGACCCCCTGATCGCGATCCACGATTACGTCTATTCGCGCTCGAAGGTTGCGCCCGATGCGGTATCGCCCGAGCTGGCAGCCTCGCTGCCGCCCGTGCGCCAGCGGCTCGTCCGGACCAATCCGGCGACCGGTGCCAGGAACTTGTTCCTCGGCTCCCACGTCCGGGAAATCGAGGGCATGAGCGAGGCCGCCGGCCGCGCCCTGATCGACGAACTGACCGAGGCGGCGATCCAGCCCGAGCACATCTACGACCACGCCTGGCAACCGGGCGACGTCGTCCTCTGGGACAACCGCTGCCTCCTTCACGCCGGAAGCGGCTACGACGCCGACCGTCACCGCCGCTACATGCGCCAGACCCGCGTCAGCGGCACGTGCTCGACGTTGGAGGAGGTTGGTTAAAGCGGTTTCCGGGCCGCTGGCCAGGAAACGCGCGCAGTTGACGGCATTGTCGCGTTGAGGATTGCTGCGGCGCCTCTGGAGGGCATGAGCCATGGAGATTTCCGGCAAGACAGCCATCGTGACCGGTGCCGCCTCCGGTATCGGTCTCGGCATCGCCACGGCACTGGCCGAAGCTGGCGCCAACGTGGTGATGGCCGACATCGAGAAGGACGCCGTGGAGCAGGCCGCACACCGGCTGTCCGGCACCAACAAGCAGGTGCTGCCGGTCCGGATCGACGTCACCCAGGAACAGTCGGTGATCGATGCGCTAGCCAAGGCCGAGCGCCGCTTCGGCAAGCTCCACATCGCCTGCAACAATGCCGGCGTGCCGATGCACGGCACCCGGCTGGCGGACGTGCCGGTGGCCGACTGGGCCTTCGTCATCGGCGTCAATGTCTGGGGCGTCATCCACGGCATCCGCCACTTCGTGCCGGCGATCCTGAGGCACGGCGAGGCCGGGCACGTCGTCAACACCGCCTCGGTCGCCGCCACGCAGAACCGCCGCGGCACCGATCAGGGTCCCTATTCGATGAGCAAGTACGCCGTGCTGTCGCTGTCGGAGGCGCTGGAGCACGAGCTCGAGGGGACTAGTGTCGGCGTGACCGCCCTGTGCCCCGGGCCGATCGCCACCAACCTGGCGCAAGGCGCGCGCCATCGGCCGGATCACCTGGGCGGCCCGCAGCTGCGTCCAACCGCGGAGGCGGTCATGGCCGACCGCCTGGCGCGGACCGGCATCGATCCCAGGCTGGTCGGCGAGCGGGTGATCGATGCGATCCGCAACAAGACCTTCTACGCCTTCGTGAGCGCGGTGCCGGCCGATGTGATCAGGGCGCGCCACCGCCGCATCGAGGCGGAGCTCGAGTCCCGCTGGGCGACGCCGTACTAGGAGTTCGGAGATCGACCGGTCGGTCGGGTCGGCGGGCGCGACGGTGGACCTCACAGCGCCGTCATACCGCCGTCGACGAACAGCAGGGCGCCGGTGACGTAGGAGGCATCGTCGGAGGCCAGGAACAGGATTGCGGCGGCGACCTCCTCGGCCCTGCCCGGGCGCTTCAGCATGGTGCCTCGTGCGGCCTGGGCGTTGTACTGCTCGACGGTCTCGCCGGCCGCCGCGATGCGGCGTTCATGGAATGGCGTAAAGATCGGGCCAGGACCGACGGCGTTCACGCGAATGCCCTCCGACGAGTGGTCGGCGGCGAGCGCCCGCGTCAGGCCCGCGATTGCAGCCTTGGTCGTGTCGTACTGCAGATTGCCGCCGCCTGAGACGACGGACCGGACGGAGGCGACGTTGACGATGGCGCCGCCCTTGTCGCGGCGCATCAGCGGAACCGCCGCCTTGGCACAGAAGGCGTAGCTCAACAGGTTGACGCTGAGGATCTCGTTCCAGCTCGTCGCGCTCGCCTCATCGATCTTCTCGTATTTGCGGATGCCGGCATTGTTGACGAGGATGTCGAGGCGCCCGAACTGCTGCGCGGCACCGTTGACGAAGGCGAGGCAGGCGGCCTCGGTACCGACGTCGGCCTGCGTGAAGGCGATCTTGGCGCCTGTGGCCTCGAGTTCGGTCGCCACGCAACGGCCGCGGTCGCCGTCCCGGTCGCAGAACGCCACGCTCGCGCCCTCGGCGACGAAACGCCTGACCGTCGCCTCGCCGATACCCGATGCCCCGCCCGTCACCGCTGCGACTTTGCCGTCTAGCCTTCCCATGTTCGCCGCCTTTCATTGCGTTGCGAGGTGCGCATCCTCAGCTGCGACCTGAATGGACATTGAGGGCGCTCCGCGGCAGGCCGCCTCATGGCGGCTTCAGGTTGCCCTTGCGGATCACCTTGGCCCACTTCTCGGTTTCGTCGGCGATCAGCTTGCTGAACTCGGCCGGCGCCAGCGGCATGGGAGCGCCGCCCAGATCGGCGAACCGCGTCTGCATCTTGGGATCGGCAAGGCCCGCGTTGACCTCCCGGCTGATCCTGTCGACGGCGTCGGCCGGCATGCCTTTGGGCCCGCCGATGCCATACCACGCGCTCGTCTCGTAGCCCGGCACGAACTCGGCCACGGTCGGCATGTCCGGCAGGGCCGCCGCGCGCGTCGCGCCGGTGGTGGCGAGGCCGCGCAGCTTGCCGGTCCGGATGAACTCGATCGACGACGGCGGCGTGGGGAACACGACCTGCACTTCGCCGCCCAACAAGGCGGCGAGGGCCGGTCCATTGCCGCGATAAGGTACGTGAACCAGGTCGATGCCCGTCATCATGTTGAGCAGTTCGCCGGCGAGATGGCCCACACTTCCGGTTCCGGCCGAACCCAAGTTCACCTTGCCGGGGTTGGCTTTGGCGTAGGCGATGAGCTCGGATAGCGTCCGGGCCGGGAACGACGGGTTGACCGCGATGTAGAGCGGGATGCTCATGATCCCTGCGATCGGCTGGATGTCTCGGATGAAATTGAAGCTGAGGTTCGCGTAGTACGTCGCGTTGATAGCGCCCGCCACGCCGAGCAGCAGGAGCGTGTAGCCGTCGGCCGGCGCGTTGGCGACGAACTCGGTCGCGATGTTGGTGGCGGCTCCCGGCCGGTTCTCGACGATGAACTGCTGGCCGGTCCGCTCGCTCAGCCACTGGCCCATCAGGCGGGCGACGATGTCGTTGCCGCCCGCGGGGGCATATCCGACGACCCACTTCACCGGTCGGGCGGGATACGCCTGGGCCGAAGCGACGCGTGACAGGGCCAAAAGCGCGGCGGTGCCTGTCGTCAGACGGAGAACGTCTCTGCGGGAAGAGGCCATTCCAAAGTATACTACTGAAAATCGCAGTGTCGGTGGTTCGATCCCGCCCCTGGCACCATTTCCCTTTCAATGACTGAGCCAGCGCCGGGCGCCGGTGGCGGCGAAAATTTCAACTGAGGTTTCTTCCATGTTCGGGCTGCCGACCGACCGGCGGCGCCGGGAAATCGCGCACCACGACCTCCTCCGTCACCGTGTCCAGCACAGCACAGCTCAACTGCCGGCCATTGCGCGGGTCGCGGGCCTCACCGGCCGAGCCGGGATTGACCACCAGTACCCGGCCGATCCGACCGACGAACTGCCGGTGCGTATGGCCATAGAGCACGATATCGGCGTCGGCCTCGCCAAAGCGTTGCAACTCCGAGCTGTGAGGCATCACATAGCTGCCGCGCGGCTCCCATGGCGTCGAGTGCACCATCAGGATGCGCTTGCCGTCGACCCGCAACTCGTGCCGATGCGGCCGTTCGGCGAGCCAATCGAGCAATGACCGGTCGACATCCGCCCGGGACCGCGCCCGCACGCCGGCCGCGCCGAGGAAGACCTCCTCGTGATTGCCCAGGATGGTAAGCGCGTCGAGCGCGCGTAGCCGGCCGATCACCGCATTCGAGAAGCTGTACTCGTAGATGCTGTCGCCGAGACACACCAGTCCATCGATTGCGCCCATGGTCTCCAAGGCGCGATCTAGGCCGTCGATGTTGCAATGCAGGTCTGAGACGATACCGAGCTTCAACAGAGGCCTCTCGGTCAATGGGCCGCATGGATCATCCTGATGGAAGTCTGCGCGGCAACCAACCCAGTTTTTGTCGGGCTAATTGTTAGAGGCGCCGTTCGTCATCGGCTCCGGGCTGGGCTACGATGGCGCGGCAAGTCCGGATAGCCCACGGGTGAGGAGACGCGAGCGATGCGCACGAGCTTTTCCGTCAATGACATGACCATCCACCGGATCGTCGAGCAGGAGGCCGGCTTCACACCGATGCTCGACTTCCTGCCGACATTGTCAAAAGAAACCCTCGGCGAGAACCTCGCCTGGCTGGCGCCCGGCGGCTATGACAGCGCGAGCGGGAATGTCGTGTTGTGCTTCCAGTCGTATGTCGTCAAGACGCCGCACCATAACATCCTGGTCGACAGCTGCATCGGCAACGACAAGAACTTCCCGCTGCGGCCGACCTGGAACAAGAAGAATGACAGCAACTGGATGAGTGCGCTGAAGGCTGCCGGGCTCGGGGTCGAGGACATCGATTTCGTGATGTGCACGCATCTGCACGGCGATCACGTCGGCTGGAACACCAAGCTGGAGAATGGCCGCTGGGTCCCGACCTTTCCGAAGGCGCGCTACCTGTTTTCGAAAAAAGAATACACCTATTGGAGCGAGATCCATCGCAAGACGCCGCTCGACCAGATCACCGACAGCGTGCTGCCGATCATCGAGGCCAACCGGGCCGAACTGGTCAGCAGCGATCATGCGCTCAACGACCATGTCCGATTGAGCCCGACCCCGGGCCACACGCCCGACCATTTCGCGGTCTGCGCCGGCAAGGGCGGCGACGCCGCGGTGTTCACCGGCGATCTGATCCATTCGCCGATCCAGGCCCGCTATCCCGAATTGGTCATGCGCGTCGACACCGACCGCGATCAGGCTGTCCGGACGCGCCGGAATTTCCTCGAGCGCTACTGCGACACCGACACGTTGTGCTGCACGATGCACTTCCCGTCGCCCTCGGTCGGCCATATCAAGCGCTGGGACAACGGCTTCCGCCTGGAATACGCAAAAGTCTGAAGGCGCGGAACCGCCGTGCTTGCACGGTGGCCGTGCGGCAACGAAAGTGCATAGCCGATGCGCTGGAACGGACTCTCCCGGAAGGCTGGCGGACGGCGCACGATGAGCGTCCCGACCGTGCCCTCGATGACGGACCCGGACGGGCCCGCACAACCAGGCGGGCCCGCGGGCGACTCCGATCGACAGCCGATCGATCGCACGGCGGTCCAGTACCTCGACCGCGTGCGCGCCATCTACCGTCCGACGCAGAGCGGCACGCTGGCGCCAGGCCTCGAGCGCTTCGTCGGCTGCGAGGACATCTTTCGACACGTCGGCACGGGATCCGACGGGGCACAGTTGATGATGGAATGCCCGGTGCATTGGCCCGACGGCGTGCGCTGGGTGCCGATCGGCGATCTGGAGATACTGGAGATCCTGGAAGACCAGGACGTTCGAGCGGGCTGATGAGAAAGAAACGTCTTCCCAGAGCGGGCGAGCGGGTGAAGGTGGGCCGGCGGTCGCTCACGCTGCCGGGCGTGAGGTCGATGACTGACCTCGATCCCGTCGCGCCGGCGACCAAGCCTGGTGTCGGCGAGTCGGAGAAGTCGACCGATGAGCTGAGCGAAGAACTCATCCGGACGATAAAGGCAGCCTACCAATAGCAGCCCGGAGCACGACGCTCATGGCGGAGCGCGGAGGTAATCAAGGTCGAGCAGCCCAAGGTCGGTGACCCCTGCCGCCAGCTGGGTACGGTCAGCGAGTGCGGCGACACGCTGGTGTGGCTGCCGGAAGCGCGCAACAAGAAGTCGGTGACGCTCAACCTCAAGTCCCAAGGGTGCGGCGATCCTCCAGCAACTCCTCGTCAAGGCCGACGCGCTGACCGAGAACTTCCAGCCGGGCACGCTGGAAGGCTGGGGCCCGCCGGAAGGCCGGGAAAGAATTGCGCCCTTCGGCTGCGAACCATAATGTCCGCGGCCAGAGGCGCAGTGAACGATCCTGCCATCCAACAGCTGCTGGCGCAGGCGCCGCATGTTTCCCATGACGATGTCCTGGCTCATCCGCGCTTCCGCGAGGCGCGCAAGCTCTATCTCGACCGCTTTCTCGCCGTGTACGGTGACGATCCGTTCCTGGTGCGGCTGCTGATCGAGACCGGGCGGTTCCTGGTCTTCCATCTGGCGATCATCCTGCAGGCGAGCCACGACCCCGCCAAGCGCGAGACCTGGTTTACGGTCGGACGGCTGAAGCAGCACATGGCGACGTTCGGCCTGGGCGCGAGCGAACGTCAGGTCGATCACCTCATCTCTCGCCTGTGCGCCGTCGGCTTCATGGAGGTGCTGCGCTCGGACGAGGATCGGCGCGTCCGCATCCTCAAGCCGACCGAGAGAATGCTGGGCCACGACCGCGACTGGCTCGCCGCGCACCATGCGCCGCTCACCGTGCTCTGCACCGACAACGACTACGGCCTCGTGATGCAACGCGACCCGGCGTTCCAACTCTTGCAGCGGCGAACGTCGCTCGCCTTCGCGCCGCTCGGCCTGAAGCTCCTGCTGTCGGAACCCGATCAGATGCTGTTCTTCGATCGTGCCGCAGGCCACATGGTGCTGGCTGCCCTTCTCCACGCCGCATTGTCCGATGCCGACAATTCCCACCCCGCTGTGCCCTATGCCGACATCGGCGACCGCTTCGGCGTGTCGCGCACCCACGTGCGCGAGTTGCTGGCCGCGGCGGAGGAGAACGGTCTGGTCAAGCTGCAGGCGCGCGGCGGCCATCGCGTGGAAATCCTTCCCAGGCTCTGGGCGAGCTACAATCGCGGCATCGCCGGCGGCATGTTCCTGCATGACCTCATCTACAGTGCAGCGACGGGGCGGCAGGCGCTCGCCAAGACGGGCACATAGGCGCAGACTTTTCCAAACGACACCATAGGGAGAGCGCATCGCAACGTCCCGACCCAAGCCTTTGGAATCGAATGGCCGTCTAGGTGTAAGGTGGCGTCGGGTTTGGGGACAATCAGGTTGGGGGGCGCCATGGCCGAGGGCCGAGCGCGGCAATCGAATGAAGCGGCGTAAGTTCACCCAATTGCTCGCTGGCGCGACGTTGTTGCCGCAGGGCGCGCATGCCCAGCGCAACTCCGAATTCGCCCAAGGTTGGCTACGTCTATACCGGTTCCAAGACGCTCGCTCCGTCGCGCATCAATGCCATTGTCGAGGGGCTGCGCGCGTCGGGCTTCGCGCCGGCCCAGGTCGAGCTCGTGGTGCGGGTTACCGACGGCGATCCCGCCCTCCTCGCGCCCATGTTGGCCGAGGTGATCGACAAGAAGATCTCGGTGTTCATCGCCAACGGCCCCGTGGTCCTGCAAGCGGCGCGGGCCGCATCCAGGACTCTGCCCATCATCGCCATCGACTTCGAATCCGATCCGGTCGCTGCCGGCTACGCCGCAAGCATCGCCCGTCCAGGCGGCAACGTGACGGGCGTGTTCCTCGACTTTCCGAATTTCACCGGCAAGTGGATCGAGCTGCTGCGCGAATGCCTGCCCAAGCTCTCGCGCGTTGCCTTGATGTGGGACCCGCGCACCGGGCCGGTGCAGGTCGACGCCCTCAACAAGATTGCCAAGGCGCTCGACATCCAGACCGATCTCCTCGAGGTCAAGATGCGGGACGATTACACCGGCGCCTTCGCCGTCGCCAAGGATCGCGGCGCCGGCGCCGCCATCATGCTGTCGACTCCGTTGGTCCCGCTCAGCGCCAGGCTGCTGGCCGATCTGTCGCTGCACCACAAGCTCCCGGCTATCACCATGTTCTCGGAATTCCCGCACACTGGCGGCCTCATGTCGTACGGAGCCAACCTGCAGAGCACCACGCGGCAACTCGGCGTGCTGGCTGGCAAGGTACTGGCGGGCACGCAGCCGGCGAACCTGCCGATCGAGCGGCCCACCAAGTTCGAGCTGATCGTCAACCTGAAGGCGGCCGAGGCGCTGGGCGTCTCGATCCCCACCGCGATCCAGGTGGCCGCCGACGAGACCATCGAGTGAGACGACGCTATTTCCTGTCGTTGGCCGGCACCATCGCGCTGCCTGCCCGGGCGCAGACCGTGCCGCGCATCGGTTTCCTGCAGGCGGGCGACCCCGAGCCAAGCTGGAGCTTGTTCAAGAAGGCGATGGCCGGCATCGGCTATGTCGATGGCCGCACCATCAAGATCGAATATCGCAACGCCGACGCCGCCAGTGGGCGCCTCGACGACTACGCGACCGAGCTGGTTCGTCTCAAGGTCGACGTCATCGTTGCAGCCCTGTCGCCCGCCATTGCGGCGGCCAAGAAGGCGACCACGACCATTCCCATCGTCTTCCTTGGCGGCACGCCCGAGATCGGCGTGACGGGCAGCGTGGCGCGGCCCGAAGGGAACACCACGGGCGTCTACAGCCCGAGCACGACGGTGGCCGGCAAGGGACTGCAGCTGTTCCACGAGATCAGGCCGCAAACCAAGCTGTTCGGGCTGATGCTCAATGCCGCGGATCCTTTTCACGTCCCGCTGCGGCGCGACGTCGAAGCGGCGGCGCTCGCAGAGAAGATCGAGCTGGTGCAGGCGCTGATCAAATCCCGCGACGAACTCGTCCGTGCGTTCGAGACGATGGTGACGCGCAGCGTCGACGGCGTGCTGGTCCAGCCCACCCTCGGTCTCGATATGGCGGCAGAACTGGCATTCAAATATCGCCTTCCCGCGATCAGCTTCCGGCGGGAATTTGCCGACAAGGGCGGCCTCATGTCGTACGGTGCCGACCAGGCCGACCTGCATCGCATCGTGGCCGGCCAGGTGGACAAAATCCTAAAGGGAACGGCATCCAAGGACATCCCGGTCGAGCAGGCCTCGCGTTTCGAACTGGTCGTGAACCAAAGGACGGCGAAGGCGCTGGGCTTCGTCTTTCCGCCGATGTTCCTCGCCCGCGTCGACGAGGTGATTGAATGAAGCGGCGCCATCTTCTGGCTTTGGCCGGCGCATCGGCGGCGCTTCCCGTCGTCGGCCGGGCACAGCCCGCCTCCCTGCCGCGTATCGGCTATCTGAGCGGCCGCTCCTACGCCACCGACGCCCATCTGCTGCAGGCCTTCCGCGAGGGCCTCAAGTCCACCGGCTTTGTCGACGGCCAGAACGTCACCGTCGACGTGCGCTGGGCCGATGGCCGTTACAACCAGGTCCCCGCCATGATGGCCGAGCTGGTGGCCACCAAGCCCAACGTGATCGCCGCGGTCGGCGGCAATCCGGTAGGCCTCGCCGCCAAGGCCGCGACCTCGACCATCCCGGTCGTGTTCAGCGCCGGCGCCGATCCCGTGGAGATCGGGCTGGTCAGCAATTTCAGCCGGCCGGCGGGCAACCTGACGGGGATCACGCTCTGGGCAGCCGAGCTCGATGCCAAGCGCATCGATCTGTTGCGTGAAATGCTGCCCAACATGCGGACGGTGGCACTGCTGATGAACCCGACCAACCCGGGCGCCGTCAGGGAGCTGCAGGGAGCGCAGGAAATAGCCGGCAAGCTCGCTTTGAGCCTCGACATCCAGAACGCATCCAGCAGCGCGGAGATCGAGCACGCCTTCCAGGCTTGGCCGGCCGGCAAGGCCGATGCGCTGGCCGTCATCGCCGATGCCTTCCTGATCAACCAGCGCCGCCGCATCATGGCGCTCGCGGGCAACCGGCGACTGCCTGCCATGTACCCGTCGCGCGAATTCACCGACGATGGCGGGCTGGCGAGCTACGGCGCGCGCTGGTCCGACATGTATCGCATCGTCGGCACCTACGCCGGCCGCCTGCTCAAGGGAGAGAAACCAGCCGAGCTGCCGATCCAGCGGCCGACCGCCTACGAGCTGGTGATCAACCTGCGCACCGCCAAGTCGCTCGGCCTCACCATGCCGCCCATCCTGCTCGCGCGCGCCGACGAGGTGATCGAATGAAGCGGCGATGGCTTCCTGGCACGGCAGGCGGACGGCGATGCTGGCGTCGCGGCCAGCAGTTGCGCAATCGATGCCGCGCGTGGGCTTCCTGCATCCCGGTAAGGTCGAGGCCGGCAACGTCCGGCTCGCCGCCTTCGCCGAAGGACTGCGCAACAAGGGCTTCATCGAGGGCCGCAACGTCTCGATCGTCGTGCGCGCGGCCGACTACGATCCCGGCCGAACGGCCCAGTTCGCCGCCGAGCTGATCGACAGCAAGGTGGATGTGGTGTTCGCGGTCGGCGCGAAGGCCATCCAGGAAGCGCGCACGCGCACCCAGTCCCTGCCCATCGTTGCGCTGGATCTCGAGGCCGATCCCGTCGCCAGTGGCTTCGTTCAGAGCCTTGCCCGTCCGGGTGGCAACCTGACCGGCCTGTTCTTCGACTTCGCCGAGTTCAGCGGCAAATGGCTGGAGATGATGGGTGAGATCATCCCCGGGCTGAAACACGTGGCGGCGATATGGGATCCCGCCACGGGATCAGTGCAGATCGACGCCGCGGTCGCCGTCGCCCGCACGCGCGGCGTGACGCTCGAGGTCATCAAGGTCGATTCGCCCTCAGCCATGGCGCCGGGTTTCCGTGAGGCCGCCGACAAGAAGGTCCAGGCCGTGCTGATCCTGAGCTCGCCGATCTTCGGCACCCTGGCGCGCCAGACCGCCGACCTGGCGCTTGCCCACCGGCTGCCGGCCATCACCATGTTTCCCGAGTTCGCCCAGGTGGGCGGGCTGATCGCCTATGGCACGGACCAGACCGACCTGTTCCGCCAGGGCGGCGAGTTCGTCGGCAAGGTTCTGGCCGGCGCCAAGCCCGCCGACTTGCCGGTCGAGCGGCCCTCGCGCATCCTGCTCACCGTCAACATGAAGACCGCGGCGGCCCTGGGTGTGTCGATCCCTCAGGTGATCCTGCTACGGGCTGATCAGGTGATCGAGTGAAGCGCGGGCTGTTCCTTAAGTATGTGACCCTGTTCGTCGGTCTGGTGACCGCCGTATTGGTGATCAATTCGGCGCTCGACCTTTATTTCGTCTATCAGGAGAACCGGCGCGCCTCGATCGAGGTGCAGCGCGAGAAGGCCGATGCGGCAGCCCAGAAGATCGAGTCGTTCGTGCGCGAGATCGAGCGCCAGATCGGCTGGGTGGCCTACGCCCAGTTCGACAGCCTGCCGGCCGACCAGCGCCGCTTCGACTACGTCCGGCTGCTGCGCCAGGTGCCGGCCATCACCGAGCTGGCGCAGCTCGACCGTACCGGCCACGAGCAGCTCCACGTGTCACGGCTCAGCATGGACGTGGTTGGGAGCAACATCGACCGCTCGACGGATCCCGCCTTCATCGAAGCCAAGGCGAACAAGGTCTATTTCGGTCCGGTTTCGTTCAGGAAGGGCAGCGAGCCCTACCTCACCATGGCGGTGGCGCATGGTGGCCGCGGCGGCGTCACGGTGGCCGACGTCAACCTGAAGCTGATTTGGGATGTGATCTCGCAGATCAAGATCGGCCAGAACGGTTATGCCTATGTCGTCGACCGCCAGGGCCGGCTGGTGGCCCATCCCGACATCTCGCTCGTGCTGCGCGGTACCGACATGAGCCGGCTGGCGCAGGTCGAACAAGCGCTCAAGGCCCAGGGTGGCGACGAGGCGCCCGTCGATGCGCGCAATCGCAACGGCGTCTCCGTGCTGTCGGCGCACGCGACGATACCAGCGTTGAACTGGCTGGTCTTCGTCGAGCTGCCGACGGTGGAAGCGCAGCAACCGGTGATCGATTACGGCCTGCGCGACCTCGCCCTGCTGGTGCTCGGTCTACTGATTGCAGGCACCGTCGCGGCACTGCTCGCGCGGCGCATGCTGGTGCCGATCCGTGCCATGCAGGAGGGTGCCCAGCGCATCGGCGGTGGCGATCTCGGCCATCGCATCTCGATCAGAACCGGCGATGAGCTGGAGGCGCTGGCCGATCAGTTCAATCGCTCCACTGAAGCGCTGCAGGAGTCCCACGCCACACTCGAGCAGAGGGTCGAGGACCGAACACGCGAATTGAGCGAGACGCTCGAGCAGCAGACTGCAACCGCGGAAATCCTGCACGTCATCTCGCGGTCGCCCACCGATGTGCAGCCGGTGCTGGGCGGTGGCCTAGGCGGCATTGCGCTTCTGCGGGGCGACCGATGCGGACATCGTCCTCGAGAGGGCGGCGAATCTGGTGATTGCCGCCCACGAAGGTCCGCTTGAAGCGCTTCCGATGCCGCGTCGGTCACTCCTTCGCGGCATAATCTCGCCGGCCATGCCGTCGCTCGATGGCGGACCGTCGTGCATGTTCCCGACGTGCCTCTGCATGGAGCCGACGCAATATTCCGACGACCTCGACATGGCGCGTCAGCACAGTGGCGAGCGGCGCTTGTCGCCCCGATGCTGCGCGAGGGCGTTGCGATCGGGACTATTCTGCTTCGCAAGGCAGTGGTTGGTGCATTCATGCCTCGCCAGAGCGAGCTCTGCAAGCGTTCGCCGCGCAAGCCGTGATCGCCATCGAGAACGTCCGCCTGTTCACCGAGCTGCGCGAATCGCTGGAACAGCAGACAGCGACGGGCCAGATTCTGCAATGTCATCTCCCAATCGCCAACCGACGTGCAGCCCGTGCTTGACGCCGTCGCTCAGGGCGGCCGTCAGGTTCTGCGGCGCCACCGATGCGTCATCACACTGCGTGAGGGGCAGGAGGTATGGTTGCCGCCCACGACGGTGCGCTTCCAGCAATGGTCGGTGGGACGCCGCCCACTTGATCGCGCTCTGGCGCCGGCCGCGCCATCATCGATGGCCTGACCGTCCACATGCCCGATGTTACGGCCCTCGATCCGGCGAGAAACGCGACAACGCTCGCTCTTGCGCGCGAGCACGGATTTCAAGCGGCGATCTCGGCGCCTATGCTGCACGAAGGCGTTGCGGTCGGTGCAATTGTTCTGCGCAAGATCGAAGCAGGCGCCTTTGCGCCGCGTCAGATCGAGCTCCTCGAGACGTTCGCCGCCCAGGCCGTGATTGCCATCCAGAACGTCCGCCTGTTCACCGAGCTGCGCGAATCGTTGGAGCAGCAGACGGCGAGCGCCGACATCCTGCAGGTGATCTCGCAATCACCGACCGATGTCAGTCCGGTGCTGGCGGCGGTGGCCAAGGCGACGGTGCGCTTCTGCGGCGCCGAGGACAGCTCTGATCGTTCTGCGAGAAGGCAGCCAGTGGTTCGGCGCGAGCCATGAGGGTCCTCTTGAGGCGCTGATCGGTCGACGATATCCACTTGACCGGGAGACGGCCCCGGGCCGCGCCATCGTCGATGCCCAGACCATCCACCTCCCGGACATCGAGGCGCTCGATCCGGTCGAATTCGCGGCTGCGCGTCGGTTCGGGGCGCAGTTGGGCTTTCGCGCAGCGCTCGCCGCCCCCATGTTGCGCGAGGGGACGGCGATCGGCGCGATCTCGTTGCGCAAGCCCGAGCCTGGCCCATTCACGCCACGTCAAATCCAGCTTCTCGAAGCCTTTGCCGCCCAGGCCGTGATCGCCATCGAGAACGTGCGCCTGTTCACCGAGATCCAGGAGAAAAGCCACCAGCTTGAGGTGGCGAGCCAGCACAAGTCGCAGTTCCTCGCAAACATGAGCCACGAGCTGCGCACGCCGCTCAACGCCATCCTGGGCTACACCGAGATGATGGTCGACGGGCTCTATGGCGACGTGCCGGAGAAGGCGCAAGGCGTGCTGGAGCGCGTGCAGGCCAACGGCAGGCACCTGCTTGGCCTGATCAACGACGTGCTCGATCTCTCCAAGATCGAGGCTGGGCAGCTTTCGCTGGCGGTCGAGGAATACAGCGTTGGCGACATGGTCTCGACCGTGATGTCGGCCACGGAGTCGCTTGCCCGCACCAAAAACATCGCGCTGGTGTCGGCGGTGCCGCAAGGCCTGCCGCGCGGCATGGGCGATGCGCGGCGGCTCACGCAGGTGCTGCTCAATCTCGTCGGCAACGCCATCAAGTTCACCGACGAAGGCAAGGTCGAGATCCGGGCCCGCCAGCAGGGCGATCGCTTCAAGATCTCAGTGGTGGATACCGGCCCCGGTATCGCGCCCGCCGACCAGGCCAAGATATTCGAGGAGTTCCAGCAGGTCGACAACACCAGCACGCGCAAGAAGGGCGGCACCGGTCTTGGCTTGTCGATCTCGCGCAAGATCGTCGAGCTGCATGGCGGCCGCATCACCGTCGAGTCCGACGTCGGCAAGGGCTCGAACTTCAAGATCACCATCCCGATCAACGTCGTGCCGATCAAGGACGCAGCCCAATGAGCAAGAAGATACTCGTGGTCGAGGACACCGAGGACAATCGCCAGATCCTGCGCGATCTTTTAAGCATGGCGGGCTACGAGATGGTCGAGGCACACGATGGCGCCGAGGGCGTCGCCAAGGCGGCCGAGCACAAGCCCGATCTCATCCTGATGGACATCCAGATGCCGGTGATGGACGGTTACGAGGCGACGCGGCGCATCAAGGCCGATCCGGCGCTGAAATCGATCCCGGTCATTGCCGTGACCTCCTATGCCTTGTCGGGCGACGAGGAGAAGGCGCGCGCCGCCGGCTGCGACGGCTACATCGCCAAGCCCTACAGCCCGCGGCAGATGCTGGCCAAGGTGCGCGAAGTGCATCGGGGGCCTGATGCGCGACCCCGCCCGCATCCTGGTGGTCGACGACGTTGCCGACAACGTCGAGATCCTGCGCATGCGGCTGAGCGCGCTCGGCTACGAGGTGGTCGAGGCGACGGATGGCGAGCAGGCCCTGGCCAAGGTGGCGGAGACCCTGCCCGACCTCGTCCTGCTCGACATCATGATGCCCAAGATCGACGGGCTGGAAGTCGTGCGGCGGCTGAAGGCGGATACGACACTGCCGTTCATCCCGGTGATCCTGGTCACCGCCAAGGCCTCGCCCAAGGATGTCGTGGCGGGCCTCGATGCCGGCGGCGATGACTATCTCACCAAACCGATCGACCACGGCGCGTTGGTTGCCCGCGTGCGCGCGATGCTGCGCATCAAGGCGTTGCATGACCAAGTGCAGGAACTGAACCAGGGGCTGGAAGCCAAGGTGACGGCACAGGTCGGCGAGCTCGAGCGGGTGGGCCGGTTGCGCCGCTTCCTGGCGCCGCAGCTTGCCCAGGCGATCATCTCGGCGGGCGACGAGAAGGTCCTGGAGAACCATCGGCGCGAGATTGCCGCCCTGTTCTGCGACTTGCGCGGCTTCACCTCCTTCTCCGAGACCGCTGAGCCGGAAGACATCATGACCCTGCTGGCCGAATATCACGGCGCGGTCGGGCCATTGATCCGCAAGCACGAGGGCACGCTCGACCGCTTCACCGGCGACGGCATGCTGGTGTTCTTCAACGACCCGCTGCCCTGTCCCGATGCGGCCGATCGCGCCGCCAAGCTTGCCATCGAGATGCGCGATGCGGTGGCGCAACTCGTGCCCAATTGGGCCAAGCGCGGCCACACGCTGGGCTTCGGCATCGGCATGGCCCAAGGCTACGCCACGCTCGGTCGCATCGGTTTCGAGGACCGCTTCGACTACACGGCGATCGGCGCGGTCATCAATCTTGCCTCGCGGCTCTGCAGTGAAGCGACCGACGGGCAGATCCTGGCCAGCGGCCGCCTGGCCTCGGCCGTCGAGGACATTGCCGAGATCGAGGACCTGGGCGAGCGCACCCTGCGCGGCATGGCCCGGCCGGTTCCGGTGCGCAATCTCACTGGCTTGAAGGGCTGACATTCCGCGGAACTCAGGTCCCCAGTCCACGCGGTGCTATAGTCGCCGTCGATGAAAACGAAAGGCCGACCATGAGTTCAGCGACGCTTGCCGCCCGCCGCGACCGGGCATTGGGGGCCGGCGCCCCACTGTTCTACAACACGCCGTTGCACATCGTCCGGGGCGAGGGCGTGTACCTGTTCGATACCGATGGTCGCCGCTACATCGACATGTACAACAACGTCCCCTGTGTCGGTCACGCCAACCCCGAAGTCGTGGAGGCGATGACCCGTCAGCAGGGCACGCTCAACGTCCATAGCCGTTATCTGCACGAAGGCATCGTCACCTTCGCCGAGCGCCTGGCGAGCCTTCATGGGCCTTCGATCGAAAGTGTCGTCTTCAGCTGCTCCGGGACGGAGGCCAACGAGGTCGCCCTGCGCATGGCTCGCCTCGCGACCGGAAAGACCGGCATCGTCTGCACCAACGCGACGTATCACGGCAACAGCGAGGCGATCGGAAAGCTGACGCGCATAGGCGATATCAGCAACGCCACCGGCAACGTGCGCGCCATCCCCTTCCCCGAGATGCTCCGCCCGTTGGTGCCCGGCGCCAGCGAAGCCGAACTCGCGGAAGCCTATCTCGACCGTCTGCGCGGGGCGATCCGGAGTCTCGAGGACGACGGTATCGGCTTCGCGGGCCTGATCGTGTGCTCGATCTTCGCCAACGAGGGGTTGCCCGACGTACCGCGCGGATTCATGCCTCGCGCCGCGGAGATCGTGCGCGCTGCCGGCGGTCTGGTGATCGCCGACGAAGTCCAGGCAGGCTACTGCCGGACCGGCCGCTGGTGGGGCTACGACGTCACCGGCTTCACGCCCGACGTCGTCGTTACAGGCAAGCCGATGGGCAACGGCCTGCCGCTGGCGGCAACCGCCGCGAGTCGCGCGTTGGTCGAGGGCTTCCGCGCCGCCACGCGCTATTTCAACACCTTCGCCTCGAGCCCGTTGCAGGCGGCGGTCGGGATGGCCGTGCTCGACGTCATCGAGCGCGACGGCCTGCGCGAGAACGTCGCCGCGGTGGGGGCGTTCCTGAAATCGGCACTGACCGAGCGCAAGGGGCGCTTTTCCTCGATCGCCGACGTGCGCGGCCACGGCCTTTTCGTCGGTATCGAGATCGCCAAGACCGATGCCGCCCGGACACCCGATACGGACCGGGCCATCGAGGTCATCAATCGTCTGAAGGACAAGGGATTCCTGACGAGCAACGCCGGCGCCTACAGGAACGTCGTGAAGATCCGGCCGCCCCTGGTCTTCGCGCAGCGCCATGCGGAGGAATTCCTCGTCGCGTTCGACGCAACTATGGCCGAACTCGATGGATAAAGAGGCCATCGGTCGGACCTTCACGCCGGCCGCCCGTGCCGCCCTGGAGGCCTTTCCGATCGAGGCCGGTGATCTCACGTTGGTTTCTCTCGCCGAGAACGTCACGTTCAAGGTCGCCGACCGGCGCGATGGCAGCGCTTACGTTCTCCGTTTGCATCGGCCGGGCTATCACACACTCGACGAGCTGGTCGCCGAGCGGGCCTGGATCCGCGCCCTGGCCGAGGCCGGCATCGATGTCCCGAACGCGGTGTCCGCGCGCGATGGCCGGGACTATGTCCCGGTGACAATTCCGGCCACCGGCGAGCAGCGGTTCGTTGGCATGGCACGTTGGACCGAAGGCCGCCTGCTCTCCGACGTCCTGGCCGAAACCAGCGACAACAGGGTGATCGAGGATTACTTCGCCCAGCTCGGCGCCCTCACCGCCGCGATGCACAATCAGGCCAGCACCTGGCGGCCGCCGACCGGCTTCAGGCGCCACGCGCTCGACAGCGACGGGCTGATGGGCCAGGCGCCCCATTGGGGGCCGTTCTGGGAGCACCGCTCGCTATCGGCCGGCGAGCGAAGTCTCCTTCTCGAGATGCGGGCGCGGCTGCACGATCGGCTGATGCGGCTCGGTCGCGAGCCGCACGCCTACAGCCTGATCCATGCCGACATGCATCCCGGTAACATCCTGGTCGACGGCAACCGGCTGACCATCATCGACTTCGACGATGCCGGGTTCGGCTGGCACCAATACGACATCGCCGTCGTGCTCATCTATTGGCAGACGAGGGCAAATGCCGCCGACATCGACCGCGCCTTTCTCGACGGCTATCGCGCCACGCGACCGGGACCTGACGAGGCCCTGGCATCGGTGCCGATGTTCCGGCTGATCCGAGGTCTGGCCTCGTTCGGCTGGCTCCACCAGCGCCCCGAACTCACGCCTCCGGCCGGCTTCGAGGAGCGCAAGGCCCGACTGATCGAGCAGTGCGCCGCCTTTAGAGCATAGTCCTTTGATCGACGCGCCTCGTACAATGCTAGTCAGGCGTGAAGGTGACAGGCCACGGCGCGGCCGTCGGCCAACTCCTTCATCGGCGGGTCGACCGACTTGCAGACATCCATCGCCTTCGGACAGCGGGTGTGGAAGCGGCAGCCGGGCGGCGGGCGGAGCGCGCTCGGGATCTCGCAGGTGATGATCTGCTGGCCGCGCTGGGCCTCGATCTCGGGATCGGCGATCGGCACCGCCGCCATCAAGGCGGGGGGCCTAGGACCTGTCAATTGCCAGCGGATGGTGGCAGGCCGCGAACTGCCCCGCCGCGACCGCGCGCAGCTCGGGCACAGTCGACGCGCAGACGGCATCGGCACGCGGGCAGCGCGTGCGGAAACGGCAGCCCGACGGCGGCGCAAGAGGTGACGGCGGCTCGCCAACGGCGACGTTGGCAGCCAGCTTGATGGTCGGGTCGGGTACCGGAATCGCTTCGAGCAACAGGGCCGTATAAGGATGCGCCGGCCGGGCGAACAGCTGCTCGGTCGGACCGACCTCGCAAAGCTTGCCGAGATACATCACGGCGATGCGGTCGCTGACCGCCTTCACGACGGCGAGATCGTGGGCGATGAACAGCAGGGTGAGGCCGTAACGCCGCTTCATGTCCTCCAGGAGATTGAGGATCTGGGCCCGGATCGAGACGTCGAGCGCCGACACCGGCTCGTCGCAGATCACGAATTGGGGCTCGAGGATCAACGCGCGCGCGATACTGATCCTCTGACACTGGCCGCCGGAGAATTCGTGCGGCAGGCGGCCGCTGACCAGGTCGGCATCGAGGCCGACCGCCGTCAGCACCTCGCGCACCCGCCGCTCGCGTTCGCTCCTGTCAGTGACGCCCGCGATGATCAAAGGTTCGGCGACGATGTCGCCGACACAGCGCCTGGGATTGAGCGAGGCAATCGGATCCTGGAAGATCAGCTGCAGGCGCCGGCGCATCAGGCGCATCGCCTCGCCTTCGAGACCGGTGAGATCGGTGCCATCGAACACGACCTTGCCCGAGGTCGGCCGGCGCAGCTGCAGGACGGCGCGGCCGAGCGTGGACTTGCCGCAGCCCGACTCGCCCACCAGGCCCAGCGTCTCGCCGCGATCGACATGCAGGCTGACGTCGGACACGGCGAACAGGCTCTTGCCGCCGACGGCATATTCGACGGTAAGGTTCTCGACGGAAAGCAGTGGCGCCATCACGCGCCCGCCACGCCGAGCGGGTGCCAGCAGGCGTAGAGCGTGCCGGCCCGGTCGGGATCGTGAAGCGCCGGCTTGGTGCTCTGGCAAAGCTCGTCGGCATAGCGGCAGCGCGGCGCGAAGGAGCAGCCCGGCAGGGGCCGTGTCGGATCGGGCGGACGGCCGGCGATCGCGGGCAAGGCGGTGTGCGGCGGCGAATCGAGCTTGGGGATCGCGGCCAGCAATGCCTCGGTATAGGGCATGCGCATGTTGGCAAAGAGCCGCGGCGTCGGCGCGCGCTCGACGACACGACCGGCATACATCACGGCCACTTCGTCGGTGCGGCCGGCAACGACGCCGAGATCGTGGGTGATCAGGATCATCGCCATGTGGCGTCGACGCTGTTCGCGCGCCAGCAGGTCGAGGATCTGCGCCTGGATGGTGACATCGAGCGCCGTCGTCGGCTCGTCGGCGATCAGCAGCTTGGGCTCGCAGGAGAGCGCGATGGCAATCGCCACGCGCTGACGCATGCCGCCCGAGAGCTGGTGTGGATACTGCCGCAGCCGTTGCTCGGGCGCGGGAATGCCCACCTCAGCCAGCAACACCGCGCCGCGCTTGGCGGCGGCGGCCGAAATCGAGGCCAAGATGGGCCTGCATGGTCTCGATGAGCTGGGTGCCGATGGTGAGCACGGGGTTGAGCGACGTCATGGGGTCCTGGAAGACCACGGCGAGCTCAGGTCCGCGCAACCGACGCAACGCTTCGGGCGAGAGCGTGACGAGATCGCGGCCGTCGAACACCACCCGGCCGCCGAGCTTCGCGCGCTTGGGCAGGAGCTGCAGGATGGCGCGCGACAGCATGGTCTTGCCGCAACCCAATTCGCCGACGATGCCGAGCGTGCGCCCCGGCGCCAGGGCGAGATCGACCTTGTCGACGGCCTTGAGCGCGCCGCGCGGCGTCGGCAGATCCACGGATACGCCCTCGACCGACAACAAAGGAGTCGTCACAGCGCCAACCTCATAAAGCGCCGGGTCTCGGATCGGTGAGCGCACGCAAGGTATCGCCCACGATGTTGAAGGAGAGGACAGTCAGAAACATGAACCCGGCCGGCAGGAAGGCGAGCCATGGCGCGATGTCGAGGCTCTCGCGGCCCTCGCCGATCATGCTGCCCCAGGACGGCGCCGGCGGCGGCACGCCAAGGCCCAGGAACGAGAGCGCGCCTTCGACGACGATGGTGACGGCGACGCCCAGCAGGAAGAAGGCGACCAGCGGCAAGGCCACGTTGGGCAGCAACTCGCGGATCAGGATTCGCGCATGAGTGGCGCCCAGAGCGCGCGCCGCAGTGACGAAGTCGCGCTCGGAGAGCGATAGCGTGACGGCGCGCGACACGCGCGTGTAGGACGGAATGCCGAGGATGCCGATCACCAGGGTGATGTTGAAGGCCGACTGGCCGAGATAGGTGGTGAGCGCGAGCGCAAAGACCAGCGGTGGGAAGGCCAGCAGCACGTCGACGCCACCGATCACCAGGGTCTCCAGCCGGCCGCGGAAATACCCGGCCAGCATGCCGAGAGTGCCGCCGATCGTGACGCCGATCATCGGCGCCAGCAGCCCGACGGTGAGCGAGACGCGCCCGCCATAGATCAGGCGGGAGAATTCGTCGCGGCCGAGCTGGTCGTTGCCAAGAATATGCTGGGCGCTCGGCAGCGCGCGCTTGCCTAGAAAGTCTATGTCGGTCGGGCTGGCGATCGGTAGCAGGTTGGCGAAGATCGCGGCCAGAGCGATCACGGCGATCCAGCCGACGGCGCAAACGAACAGCGCGCCCAGCCGGCGCTGCTTGCGCACCGGCGAGACCAGCGCGGTATCGCCTTCGAGCTCAAGCACGGCCATGGCGAATCCTCGGATCGAGCACGGCATAGAGCATGTCGACGATGAAGTTGACGACCACGAAGCCGGTGGCGACGAACAGCACCACGCCCTGCAGGATAATGAAGTCGCGCGCGTAGATCGCGCCGACCAGCAGGCGCCCGATACCGGGCAGCGCGAAGATGTACTCGACGATCAGCGCGCCGCCGATCAGCCGGCCGATGTTGATGCCAGTCACCGTCACCAAAGTGAGCGAGGAGGGCTTCAGCGCATGAACCAGCAGGATGCGGGCGGGCCGCAAGCCCTTGGCCTTGGCCATGGCGATGTAGTCTTCCTGCAGCGTGGCGATCATGTCGGAGCGCAGCACCCGCATCAGCACTGGCCACTCGGCGAAGGCCAGCGTCATCGCGGGCAGAACGAAGCTGCGCAGGTTCCCAACGGGGTCCTCGGCGAACGGCACCCAGCCGGTGGCCGGCAGCCAATTGAGCTCCACCGCGAACAGGTAGATCAGCAGGATCGCCACCATGAAGGACGGCAGCGAGAGCTTGCCGAAGGCGAGCCCGGTCAGAAAACGGTCGATGCCGCTGCCGCTCTTCACCGCGCACAGGATGGCAAGCGGAATACCGATCACGAGACCCAGTACTTCGGCGAAGACCATGAGCTCGATCGAGATCGGCAGGCGGTCGGTGACCGCGGCCAGCACCGTCTCGCCGGTGCGGAAGGAGCGGCCGAGATCGCCGTGCAGGACGCCCCACAGCCAGTGGCCGTAGCGCTCCCAGAGCGGCAGGTCGAGCCCCATCTGGGCACGCAGCGCGGCAACCTTCTCGGGCGTCGCCTGGTCACCCAGGATGGTGTAGGCGAGATCGCCCGGCAGCAGCGAGGCGATCAGGAAGGTGAGCAGCGTGACGGCGAACAGCACCGGCAACAGATAAAGCAGCCGCTGTCCGACGAACTTGCCCATCGCGCGGCCAACCTACTCCAGCCAAGCGTCCGATACGTCGATGATGCCGCCATACAGCTTGGGAACGCCCTTCACCTTGGCCTTGGCGACGGCATAGTAGGTGTTCTGGAACGTAAAGAACCAGGTCGCCTCCTGATTGATGATGCGGTTGGCGGCGCAATAGAACTCGGTCCGCTTGGCCTCGTCCGCCGTCACCCGCGCATCCTCCAGGGCCTTGTCGAGGTCGGGATTCGTGTAGTTTGCCAGATTGAGCGGGCTCTTGCTGTAGAAGTTGGCGAACATCTGCGTGTCGGGATCGGGGAAGTCGACGATCCGCCAGGGCGTGATGTCGAACTTGCGCTGGAAGGCGCGCGGCGGAATCGTCGCCTGATCGACCTGCTCGATCTCCAATTCGGCGCCGACGTTCTTCCAAAGCTGCTGCAGGATCTGGCCGTTGGCGCGGCCGCGCGGCGTCGCCGTGAACAGCATCTTGAACGCCACCGGCTTGCCGTACTCCTTGATGAGCGCGCGTGCCTTGGCGGCATCCTCGGGCAGGCCGCCGTCGTCCTTGCAATGTACCCATGAGCCGTCGCCATAGGCATTGCTCGCGGGGCGGGCCAGCCCGTTGGTCAGTGCCTCGGACATCTTCTTGCGATCGAGCGCCATGACTAGCGCCCGGCGTACCCGCACGTCGTCGAGCGGCGCAACCTTGGTGTTGAAGACGACCACCGCCGCGCCGGACCCGGCGTAGGAGAGCACCTGCAGCGTCGGGTCCTTCTTGGCCCGCACGATGTTATCGGCCTCGAACTCGTCGACCCACACCAGGTCGCTCTCACCCGACTTCAGGCTGGCGAAGCGTGACTGCGAATCGGGCAGCGGCCTCAGCACGACGCGGTCGAGATGTGGCTTGCCCTTGTTCCAGTAGTTGGGGTTGCGCTCGACGACCATGCGGTCGCCGGCCGTCCACGACTTGAGGACGAAGGGTCCGGTGCCGACGGGATTGCGATTGTAGTCCTCACCCTTGGCCTGGACCGCCGTCGGTGAATGGACCGAACTGTTCTGGTCGGGCCGCGTCAGCAAGGCGGGAAAATTCACCGCCGGGTCCTTGAGATTGTAGACGACCGTGAGGTCGTCCTTGGCATCGACGCTCACGATGTTGGCGATGTAGAAGGCGCAGCGGCAGTTGTTCTTGGGATCCTTCTGGCGGTCGAAGTTCCACTTCACCGCTGCGGCGTTGAACGGCGTGCCGTCGTGGAACTTCACGTCGGGCCTGAGCTTGAAGGTCCAGGTCTTGAAGTCGTCGGAACTGCTCCACGACAGCGCCAACTTCGGCTTGGCCTTGCCGTCATTGTCGAGGGTCGTCAGCGTCTCGAAGAGCAGGCCGGCGGCCGTGACGGCGGCGGTATCGTAGACGCCGACTTTCAAGGGATCGAAACCCGGGATGTCGAGCTCGAGCCCGACCGTCATCGTGCCGCCCTGTTTCTGGGCCAGCGCAGGACCCGTGGCAAAGACGGCGGCCGAGGCCACGAGGGCGAGCAACTTGCCTGTCGACATCATCTCTGTTCCTCCCAGAACAATGGACATTGCGTCATTATTTTGCCGGAGCTTACTGCAGCCCGGGCCGGCGGGCGACTCGGATTAGGCCGATACCGCCTCGGCGATGGTCACGAAATCGCCATGGCGCCTGCAAACACCGCCGACGATGCGGGCCGGTGTGTCGGCGCCGATATGCAGGCGCCGTTCGGCCACCGCGGCATCGATGGAGCAGCGCGCCAAGGCAGCGACAGCAATACCGTCCGCGCTGACCAGGCACCCTTCCTTCATGGCGAAAGCCAAGGCCGCCTCGCCCGTTGTTTCGACGATCAGCGCCCCGGCACGCAAGGCGCCCAACAACAGGACCGTGCGCTCGGGGTTGTCGACGGCCGATACCGCGATCGAACGCGCCCCCGGCCCGAAGCCCTGGGCGATCAGCCACGAAGCCACCGCGCCGCTTTGTGCCCAAGCTGCGGCGTTGGTCAGCGCGAACCGCGGCAGCAGCGGCGCTTGTGGCGAGCCTTCGGCGTTCCGCGCCAGACGGTCGATGAGCAGATCGTCAATCACGCGGCGCCAGGCGGCGCTTCAGCTCGCCGGCGATCAGTTCGTTGACGAAGGCGGTGGGATGGCCGTCATGCGGCAACGCCAGACGGGCGTTCTCCATGTCGTGAGTGAGCTTGTCGACCGACAACAGCGGAATGCCTTGCTGGCGCAGGCGGGCGAGCAGCGCCACCAGCAACGGCTGCTCATCGCCAGTGCCGTAGCTGGAGCCTGAATTCTCGTCGGGCCAGGAAAAGACCACGATCAGCGGCGCATTGAACTTCTCTTTTGCCAGCGCCTGCAGGCGAAGCATCAGGGCGTCGAACAGTTCCACCTGTTCGGCCTGGTGCTGGCGCATGCCGATGGCGTTGACGAAGGCGAAGTGCGTGCCGGCCAGGTAGCGCAAGCCGGCCAGCGGGTTCATCCAACGGTAATGGGTGAAAGAGCCAGTGAACTCCAGCTTGCCGTCGTCGAGCACATAGCGCGGCGAGGCGCCGAGCCAGCCGCCATCGCCGGTGACGCGCGACAGATGGTCGGGGATGATCCAGGTCACCACCGCCTTCACCTTGTCCCCCGCGAAGCGATCGAGGAAACCCGCTTCGAAGGCGCGCACCAGATGGTTGGGCCCGTAGCCGGGAGCCGAGAAGTTGACCGTGCGCACCTTGAGGTCGTTGGCGCGCGCGAACTGCGCCGACAGGTTCTGGTTGTCCTCCAGGCCCTGGCCGAACATGAAGGAGTCGCCCATGAACAGGTAGAGGTCCGCGCCCGGCGGCGCAGGCGGCGTGATGCGCGTTCCGTCCGGTCCAACGGTGTAGGTGACGCGGTATACCGGCTGGCTGTCGAAGGTCGCGAGGCCAACCACGACTTGGCTTGGGGTCGGGCGATAGCCGAGATTGAGATCGGGTGTCAGCCATTCGCTGGGCTCGGTCCACCTGACCAGGCCCGCGCCATGCGCTTGCGGTGCAAACCAGCCCGCCATCGCGTCGAGCAGGCCGACCGCCAGCGCCACGGCCGCCAACAGGAGTGCGCCGCTCCGCCAGCGATTGCCGCGCAGCAGGACCACACCAGCCAGGCCGAAGAGTGTCGCCAAAGCGCATAGCCACGGCGTCGAGCGCAGCACGACTGCGGCGAGTGCCAGCAGGACGAACAAGGTGGCCGTGAGCCAGAGATTTCGACCGACACCGGCCATTGACCTGAAGGCGTCTCCCGGGGGTAGGTTGCCGTGTACGGGTTTGCAGGGGAAATATCAATGAGCGGGCATTTGCCGCTGCAGGGGCTTCGGGTCCTCGATCTGGCGAGCTTCATCGCCGGGCCGGTAGCGACCACGGTGATGGGCGACTATGGCGCCGAGGTCATCAAGATCGAGCCGCCCGGCGAGGGCGACCCCCAGCGCAAGCTCGGCCAGGCCCATTCGATTCCGCAGCACCCGGTCAACTTCTGCTGGCACCTGACCAACCGCAACAAGCGCTCGGTCGTGCTCGACCTCAAGCACAAAGCGGGCCGCTCCGCCTTCGACCGCCTGGCCAAGACGGCCGACGTCATGGTGGTGAACTTTCCGCTCAAGGTGCGCGAGCGCCTGAAAATGCGCTACGCCGATGTGGCGCCGCTCAATCCCCGGCTGATCTACGCGTCCATGACCGGCTATGGCGAGCATGGGCCGGATGCCGAACAACCGGGCTTCGATTCGACCGCTTTCTTCGCCCGCTCGGGGCTGCTCGATGCGCTGACCTATGAGGGCGGCCCGCCCGCCTTCTCGCTGCCGGCGCAGGGCGACCAGATGACCGGCATGAACCTGTTCGCCGCCATCGCCATGGCGCTGCTGCATCGCGAGCGCACGGGGCAAGGCAGCGAAGTCTCGACATCGCTTCACGCCAGCGGCCTGTGGTCCAACGGCATGCTGGCGCAAGGCGCGCTGCTCGGCGCTTTCGTGGCGCCGCGGCCGCCGCGCAACAAGCCGCGCAGCGCGCTCGCCAACCAGTACCGCACCTCCGACGGCCGCTGGATCCAGCTCACCATCGTGCGCGAGGACAAGCTGTGGCCCGAGCTCTGCAAGGCGATGGAGCGCACTGACCTTTTGGCCGATCCGCGCTTCCAGACGACCGACAACCGTCGCGCCCATGCGTCCGAGCTGGCGGCTATCCTCGATCCCGTGTTCGCCGCGCACTCCTGGCCGGAATGGAGGAAGCGCCTGCGCCATCACGAGATCACCTTCGGCCTCTTGGGCGTGCTGCGCGACGTGCCGCATGACGAGCAGGCCGTTGCCAACGGCGCCGTCGTGCCGAGCAAGGTGCCCGACATGCCGCACACGCTGTCGGCGCCGATCCGCATGTCCTTCGCGCCGAAACCTGTCGAGCCTGGCCCGGCACCGGGTCATGGCCAGCACACTGACGAGGTACTGGCCGAGCTCGGCTACAGCGATGCCGAGCGCCGCGAGCTGCGGGCGGCGGGAGCGCTGGGGTAGAAGAAGGTCATGGGCAGCGGGAAACTTCCCAAAACTTCCCACGATCCTGGGAAGCCTCCGATACTGATGGCATAAGGCTTTTCGGCGATTCTTCCCAGATTCCGCGCCACCCCTCTACTCAAGTCATTGATATTAAAGGATTGTGGTACCGGTATTAGGATACCGCTCCGTAAGTTTTTGATACGTAACGGTTTCTTGGTGTCAGCGTGTGGTCCCTAGCGCGATACGAGCAGCGTCCGCCGGTAGTAGCCGAGGAACAGCACAAGCGCGGCCGTCACCAGCCCCGGCGCGCAGGCAAAGAGCAGGATCTTGGTCGGCGGCAGGCCGAACGCGAGCAGCGCACCGCCCACGATCGGCCCGGCGATGCCGCCCAGCCGCCCGATGCCCAACGCCCAGCCGATGCCGGTCGAGCGCGTTGCGGCCGGATAGACCGAGGCGGCGTAGCCGTTGAGGCCGAGCTGGCTGCCGATGAAGCCACCACCGGCGCAGAACAGCAGCGCCATGACTCCGCCCCGCGACAGGTGGCCGACGGCAAGCACGCCGATGCAGACCGCGCCGATGGCCAGGCTCAGCGCCAGCACGCGCTCGGCGCCCAAGCGGGCGATGACCGGCCCCAGCAGCAGCGTGCTCAGGATGCCGCCGGCCGAGTAGATGCTGGTGGCGAACGCCGCATCAGCCGGCGTGAAGCCCTCGAGGTTCAGCACCGTCGGCAGCCAGTAGCCGATCAGGTACATGTTGAGGAGGTTGATCAGGAAGATCGCCCACAACAGCAGCGTGATCACGCCGAGCTTGTCCTCGAACAGCCCGCTCACCGGATTGGCCTTGGCCGATTGCGGCCGCGCCCCGCCCTGGAACTGCGGCGATTCGGGCAGGACGAAGATCAGCACCACCAGCAGCGCGAGCGGCACGACGCCGCCGACATAGAAGATGCCCTGCCAACCCCAGTTGGGCAGGATCTGCGCCGCGATCTGGCCGGCGAAGAAGCCGCCGATCGTGTTACCGGTGAACATGAACATGACCGTCGAAGTGCGCCAACGGTCGGGAGCGTAATCCGACGTGAGAGCCACCGTGGTCGGCATGGCGCCGCCGATGCCGATGCCAGTGAAGAAGCGCAGCGCGACCAGCATCGGCAGCGAGCTTGCCCAGGCGGAGAGCAACGAGAACACGCCGAACAGCGCCACCGAGATCAGCAGCGTCGGCTTGCGGCCAAAGCGATCGGCCACCGGCCCGGCCAGCATGGCGCCCACCATGATGCCGACGCTCGAGAGCGCGAAGGCCTGGGTGAAGGCTGAGGGCGGCAGCGACCACGCCTTGGTGAGCGACGGCACGGCGAGCCCGATGGCCGAGAGGTCGTAGCCGTCGAGCATCTGGATCAGGCCGCACAGGATGGCGACCTTGATCTGGACGCCGCCGAAGGTTGCCGGGGAGTCGACGGAGCCCGGGATCTTGTTCGTCATGGCCATTGTCATTTCCCCCTTTTTGTCTTTGTCGTTCGCGGCTACGCCGCCACTTCTTCGGCGGCGCGCACGCGCTTGACCTCGTGCGCCTGCAGGCGCGGCAGCACGCCCGCGGCGAAGCGGCGGATCTGCTCGATGAACATGTCATGCGGCATGGCCCCGCGATTGAGGCCGATCTGCACCATGTTGGCGCCGGCATGCTCGGCCTGGGCGATGATGCGCTCGGCCACCTCAGCGGCGGTGCCGTAGGGCAGGTTCTCAGCCTGGCGCTGGAGGGTCTCGAACGTCGTGTTGCGGAAGTCTTCGCGCAGCAGACGCGGCCGCGCGCTGGTTCTCAGGCCGCACATAGTCGGTCGAATGCTGGCTGGCATAGCCCGTCTGCCGCTGCTTCGCGGTCTCGGTGAAGTTGCCGTGGCTGAACAGGGTGCGATTGAAATAGAGGTGATAGGGCGCCACCTCTTTCACCGCCTGTTCCTTTGAATCCGCGACGTAGGCGTTGAGCGCCAGCGACAGGTGGTCGGGCGTGATGCGATGGCCGGCCGCCTTCAACGATTTTGCATAGTGCCGGATGATGTCGTCGCGCAGGCCGCCGCCCGCCAGGCCTGGCGTGATGCCGATGTTGTGCCGGCCGGCGAACTCGATCAATTCCTGACTGCCGACGACCGGGATCATCACCGGCGGATGGGGCTTCTGCACCGGACGCGGCCACAACGCCACGTCCTTGTAGGACCAGAACTTGCCCGAATAGGAGAACACGTCCTCGGTCCAGGCGCGGGTCACGATCTCGTAGGCCTCCTCGAAGCGCTCCCGGGACTCAGACAAAGGCACGTTGTGCACCTGGTATTCACGCGGGATGCCGCGGGCGAAGCCCGAGATGATGCGGCCCTCGCTCAGGCAATCGAGCATGGCGAGCTCTTCGGCCAGCCGCAGCGGCTCGTGCAGCGGCAGGAGGTTGCCGTAGATCAGGAGCTTCAGCTTCTTGGTCCGCTGCGCCGCGGCCGAAGCCATCAGGTTGGGCGAGTTCATCAGCCCGTAGGGCGAGCAGTGATGCTCGTTGAAGCCCACGCCGTCATAGCCCAGCCGATCGAGCTCCTCCCATGCCGCCAGATGCTCGGCATAGGTGCGCACGGCAACGTCCGCCTTGAAGTGACGTTGGCTCAAGGGATAGGGCAGCTCGACGCCCTGCTTGATGTGGTCGAGGTTCTCGCCGTAGGCGAGCAGGTCGAAGACGAAGACTTTCATGGGCAAAGGCTAGCCCGGCGACGGACCCGGCGCGAGCGGCTAAGCTCGTGGCATGCTCCAGGGACGATGCCTGTGCGGCGCCATCCGCTTCACTGCCGAGGGTCCGCCCAAATGGACCAGCTACTGCCATTGCCAGAGCTGCCGCCGCCACACCGGCGCGCCGGTCTCGGCCTACGCCGGCTTCGAGGCGGCAAAGGTGCGCATCGAGGGCGAGCTCAGCCATTTCAGCTCATCGCCCGGCGTGCGGCGCGGCTTCTGCGGGCGCTGTGGCTCGACCCTTACATATGAAGGCGAGCGCTGGCCGGGCGAGGTTCATCTTCACGTCGGCGCCTTCGACGATCCTTCGAGCTTGGCCCCGACCGGACACGCCTTTCCCGACGAGCGACTGTCCTGGCTGCACTTGCCCTAGTCGATCGCCTTCTGCGCTGCGGTTCGCCGGGCGTTGTCAGCGCAGGCCCGCAGGCCGACAATCGCCTCAAGCAAACAGGAGGACGCCATGAAGGTCGGCATCGCCATGAACATGCTCTACGAGCACGGCCGGCCCGACGTCGCGGTGGTGCACGAGCATTTCCAGTCGGGCGACCTGGTCGAGCCGCTGGGCTTCGATTCGCTGTGGGCGCTGGAGCATCACTTCACCGGCTACGCCATGTCGCCCGCGCCGACGCAGCTTCTGGCCTACTTCGCCGGCCGCACCAAGCGCATCCAGCTCGGCACCGCGGTGATCGTGCTGCCGTGGCACGACCCGGTACGGGTCGCCGAGCAGATCGCCCTGCTCGACATCATGTGCGGCGGCCGCTGCCTGTTCGGCTTCGGCCGCGGGGCCGCTTCGACCGAGTATGAAGGCTTCCGCATCCCGATGGGCGAGGCCCGGCCGCGCTTCGTCGAGGCGGCCGAGATCGTGGTCAAGGCGCTGGCCAACGAGACCTTCGAGCACCAGGGCCAGTTCTTCCAGATCCCGCGCATGTCGATCCGGCCGCGGCCGATCTCCAATCCCGAGCGGCGCTTCTATGCGAGCTCGGTCAGTCCCGAATCGGCCGAGGTCATCGCCAAGCTCGGCTTCGGCATGCTGATGATCATGCAGAACGAATGGGCCAAGTGCCGCGAAGATATCGACAAGTTCCAGGCGATGAGCACGGCGGCGGGCTTCACGCCCAAGGCGCCGATCATCCTGACCAACGTCTCATGCGCGGAGAGCCGCGAGGAGGCGCAGGAGAAGGCCTTCCAGTATCTCGGCCGCAAGTGGCAGTCGATCGACGACCACTACCACTTCTCCGACGGCCATCTCGCCACCGTCAAAGGCTACGAAGCGTACGGCAAGACGGCCAAGACCTACGCCAAGCTTAAGGATCCGGCCAACCTCAAGAAGGCGACGGATTTCTACGTGTCGATCCAGATCGTCGGCACGCCCGACGACTGCCTGCAGCAGATCGGCCAGCTGCAGGGCGTGACTGGCATGGACCACCTGGTGACCGAATTCTCCTTCGGCAACCTGCCGCACCATGAAGCGGAGAAGGCCATGCGCCTGTTCGCCGACAAGGCCCTGCCGACCTTGCAGCGCGACCCCGCTTTCGCCGCGCCGAAAGCGACGGCTGCCGGCGAAGGGGCACCGCGCCGGGCGGCCCAAGGCAACATCTTCGCGCCGGCTTGATGCCCGATCGTGTGCGGGTACTTCACGGCCGCCTCATCCTGAGGAGCCGCGCGAAGCGCAGCGTCTCGATTACCGCGGAGTATTCTCCGCGGCTTGATGGGCAACGCGCACGTCCTGTGGCCCATCCTTCGAGACCACTTCGGGCCGCTCCTCAGGATGAGGTTAGTACTGTTCCTCGCAGCGCTGCTCTGGGCTACGCCCGCCGCCGCCCAGCGCTATTACTCCGACGAAGAAGTCCGCAAGATGATCATCGAGGATTCGATGCGGAACTATCCCAGCTGCCCCTGCCCCTACAGCTACGCCTGGAACGGCAAGCAGTGCGCCGGCGACAGCGCCTATTCGAAGCTCGGCCGGTCGGGCCCGCTCTGCTATCCCGCCGATGTCTCGCACCAGGACGTCGTATACTACCGCCAGCGCGTGCTCAGTCGCTGAGCACCCGCGAGTTCGCGGGCACTCGCGTGCCGCGAGCACTCGCGTGCCGCAAGCACACTTCCCAGTCGACGCGCCAACCCGGCCAGTCCACGCCCGAAATCCGCTCTGACTCCAGGAGGCTGGCGTAGAACGCCGCCAGCCAGCGGCGGAACCTTCCGCCGGCTTTGTCCTTGGTCATCGTCGGCCTCCGTTACCTGTGGATGTAGGAATCGTGCTCAGTCGCTAAATTGCTGTCATTCGCCGCGCCAGGCGCGCCAATCCCACTCGGCGGAGCCGAGCACATTCATCAGGCCGGCACACAGGGTCGACATCCAACGACGAAAGGTCGTGGCGTGCATCGGGCTTCCGGGTTCGCCCACCGCGCGCCTACAGGTGGAAGTAGGGATCGAGCACGCGCACTTCGACGATGCGCTCGACCGGCAAGCTGTTGCGTTCGGCCGCCTTGCGGATCGCCTCCGGCGTCGGGCTGTCGTAGATGCAGAAGGTGCGCTTCTTGTCCGGCGTCACGTAGGAATGCAGCCAGGTCACGCCGAGCTGGGCGTTGTTGCCGATCACCGTGGTCGCGGCCTGGCGGCCCTGCTGGGTCGGCGCGAGGCCCAGACCCTCGGGAATGCTGCGTTCGATGACATAGAGCGGCATGGCGTTCCTTGATCGAGAGATGGGGTCCCTCTCCGCCCGCCCGGATACACCCGTGACAGGTATCCGAGCAGACGGAGAGGGCGGGGTCCCGCGCCCATTGAAGGCAATAAGGGCGCGGGGAGGACCGGAGGCGGAGTTACTCCGCGATCGCTTGGCCCGAGCCGCCGAATTCCTTGGGGAAGTCCTTGAGCTTGGGCAGGCCGTCCCTGATGGGCAGCACGGTTTCGGCGTAGTTGATGTGCACGGCGGGCTCGAACTTGAGCGTCGGAAGGGTGGCGGTGAAGACGTCGACCATGCCGAGCGGGGGATGGTTGGTCATCAGGTGCCCGCCGCACTTGCTGCAGTACTTGCGCTCGCTGAGCTCGGTCTTGGCGTAGGTGACGACGTGCTGAACACCCTCGGTGATGCGCACGGCATTGGGCTTCCACAGGCTGAACGCATTGACCGGGCCGCCCGACCACGAGCGGCAGGAGCGGCAGTGGCAGTAGCCCATGGCCTCGGGCGCGCCGCTGACTTCGAGCCTGACGCTGCCGCAGAAGCAGCTTCCAACATGAGACATCGCTTGCGATCTCCTGATCCCGGCAATCAATCGATTTGATGCGGCAGTACATAGGTCTCGTAGTGCCGCCGGCGCATCGGAAGATGTTCCCTATTTTTGAAATTTGTTTCCCTAGGCCAGCGCACCGGGTCCTTTGCGCGCGCATTGCCCGTCAGCATGCGCCACGCCGCGGCCATCCAGGCGCGCAGAGCGGCGGTGCGGGCACGGCGGGCCGTCGCTTCAACATCCGTGGTCGGAGGCCGCGCGTCAGGCATCGCTTGTGCGCGCGAGAAATCGTCAACGAGCGGCATGGGGTGCCATCTCCTTTTGCGGGAGGGAACCGATTGAAGGCGGACACGCTATGTCGCGCCGGTCCCCTCGCGCATCGGAAGGCCTTCCCTATTTTGGCTCTTTGTTTCCCTATAGCGGGCTCGGGCCTTAGATCAGAAAGCTCGCGCCCGAGGCGATCAGGAGGATGTTGACGGCAAGCGCGAACTGCCGGTCGTTCAGCCATTTGAAGCAGGCGAAGCCGCATGACGAACCGAGCAGCATGGCCGGCAAATAGAAGATGCCGCTGAAATCGAAACTACGATGCTCGGCGCTGGCCTGGGTCGCGGCCGCCACGACCGCAATGGCAATCAGCTGCACGATCAGGATGAAGGGCTGGTAGATGCCGCGCTGGCGCTCCTTGCTCCAGCCCTTGAAGCTGCACCAGATCGTGACGAATGCCCCGGGGAACGCCGCCGCGCCGCCGGTGATGCCACCCAGGAATCCCGCAACAGCGTCCAGCACCGCATGTTGGCGCCGCACCACGAATGGGCGGCGGAAGATCATCAGCCCCGCATAAAGCACGAGCAGGGCGCCGACGATGTGGATGTAGACCACCGGTTTGGCGTGCAGCAGCACGTAGACACCGAGCGGAAGCCCGGCTCCGGCGCCGATCACGAAGACCAGCAGGGCTGACCAGAAGATGTCGCGGCGCAGCGACCAGACCATCAGGGCCTGGCCGCCGACACTGCAGATCATCATGATCTGCACGACCCTGAGCGGATCGTCGAGCAGATGGAACAGGATGGCGCCGCAGATCGCCGAAAAGGCGAAGCCCGCGATGCTCGAGGCGAAGGCCGCCACGAAGATCGCCGCCATCGCCCACAGCGAGGTGTCGGTCGCACCAGAGCGCGACAGCGCGACGCCATAGGCTGCGAGCACAACCAGGCCGGCGCCGTGCAGGGCGCCGCGCTGAGTGAGCCAGGCGCCGGGCCAGATCGAAGAATGAGTACTCAGTGGGGAAGGTACGCGCGCCGGGTCCTTCACGTGCGCTTCGGCGGCAGCGGGCGTGGCACCCTCACGTCGACCAGCACGGGTAACGCGGCTGGCAGCACCTGGACGCGCGCAACGTCGTCAACGAGCGGCATGGGCTGCGATCTCCTCTTGCGACGGGGAAGCGATTGAAGGCGCGGACACTACGCCGCGCCGGTCTCCTCGCGCATCGGAAGGTCTTCCCTATTTTGCCGTCAGGACTTCCCTATGTTGCGCTGTCGGCGGCTGGATGAGCAGCCGCTGCTCGACGGCGATGCGCGAGGCCTCGCCGCGCGAGGCCGCACCAAGCTTGGCCAATACCGACGAGACGTGATGGTCGACGGTCTTGGGCGAGACGTGCAGCGTGGCGCCGATGCGGCCGTTGGTCAGGCCCTTGGTCAGGCAGCCCAGGATTTCCATCTCGCGCGCGGTGAGCCCAAACGGGTTCTGCCGCGTCGTGGCGCGCGGCCCGCGCGGGATGTGACGCAGGCCCGCGCCGCGCATGCGCTGGCGCAGCAGCGCCGCCGCCGGCGCCGCCCCGAGCCGGGTGAAGATTTCCAGCGCCTCCATCTGAGCCGCCGAATCGCCGACGGCCAGTGCCGACGCCTGCTCGTAGGGGCAGCAGCGGCGCTGCCACATCGCCGCGGCGCGGCGCCACTGCCCGCGCACCTGCAGCAGGAAAGGCTGCGCGCTCCACGCCGGCGGCAGCGCCATGTCGCCGCCCAGCCGCCGCCAATAGATGAGCTCGCCGGTGTACCAGCGGTGGCGATGTTGGACGGCGAGGTCGTACGCGGCACAGGCTTCGTTGACCGCAGCGCAGGGATCGCCCGCCAGCCAGGCGGCCTCGGCGCGCGCCGCGCGTACGGGTGCGATCCGCAGCAGCGACTTTGTCTGGGCAGCGAGTGCCAACGCCTCGTCGAGGATCTCAGCTGCGCCGGGATCGCCACGGCGGGCCCGCACACGACCCAGCGCCGACAGCGCCACGATTCGGCTGATCGTCGAGGTCGGACGCTGGAGAACCCAGGTGGCGATGTCTGCGGCCTCGGCCCAACGCCCTTGGTAGAGGCGAGTCAGCGCAAGCCAGGCGTGCATGTAGTGATTGGTGTAGTCGAGATCGCGCTCGGCCGTATAGGCGATGCCTTCGGTCAGGTAATGCTCGGCCTCGGCAAAACGGTACTGCTCGCCGAAGCCACCGCCTAGATTGGCGAAGCCAATGCCGACATGGGAGTCGAGCTGCGCGTCGCGGGCCAGCGCAACGCTGCGCTGCAGGTGTTCCAGCCCCTCGTCGTCGCCGGCTACCAGGAGGGCCGAACCGATCACGTTTTCCGTCGCCGCGATCGTGACATTGTCGTTGAAACGCTTGGCGAGCTCGATCGCCCGCTTGCCGATCCGTACGGCAACCGCCTTGTCGCAATCGAGCATACGCAGATGGGCCTGCACGCGATAGGCGTTGGCGAGCTGCCGCGACGGCGGCAGCCCTTCCAGCACCTCGATCGCCTGACGGCTGGTCTCGTCGGCAGCGGCATTGCGGCCGCCGCGTACCAGCGGCCACGCCAGCTCGGCCAGGTTCTCGCCTTCCTTCAGCCGGTTACCCACCTGGCGCCACAGCTCGATCGCCTGCCGACGCGCCGCTTCGGACTGCGGCAGCTGGTCGACGATCGCGCATTCCTCGGCCAAGGCCTCGCAATAGCCGGCGCGTTCGGCGATCGGCCGGCCGGCCGCGTGTTCCAGCACACGGGCATATTGCGCCGCCGCCTCGCGATGGGCGCCGACGGCGGACGCCGCGCGGGCCGCGCTGAGGCCGTACTCGATGACGGCGTCGACATCGCCGGCACCCTGCGCGTACTGCACGAGTTGGGCGGCATCGGCCCGCCGCGCTTCGGGGTTCCGGAGCGTGTCCAGGGCGCGCCGATTGAGGTCGCGAAAGCGCGCCGGATCGAGATCGGTGAGCACCGCCTCGCGCACCAATTCGTGGCGGAAGGCGAAGCCGTCGCCGGCCGGTTCGAGCAGGCCCGCGCGCGTGCATTCGGCCAGGCCGTCGAGCTTGCCCTCGAGCACCTTCTCCAAGAGGCCATGGTCGATCCGCGCGCCGATCACGGCGGCGGCTTCCAGGACGTAGCGCCCGCAACGCGTGAGGCAGGCCACCCGCGCCAGCACGGCGTCGCGCACCGTCTCGGGAATGCCGGGCGTCGCGCTCGACAGCACTTCGCTGACGAAGAAGGGATTGCCCGAGGTTTGGCGCAAGACGGCGGCCGGATCGAATGGACGGCCGGCGATCAGGACGCGAATGGCATCGATCGAGAAGCGCGGCAGGCCGATACGCACGCTGGCCTTTGAGACCGCCAGATCGCCCAGCAGCAGTCGAAGCGGTGGGCGCGCGCCCACCTCGTCCTCGCGGTAGGTGACGATCAGCAGGACCTTCACCTGGGACACGCGGCGGCTCAGATACCTGATCAGGTCGAGCGTCGCCTCGTCGGCCCAATGCAGGTCCTCGATGATCAGCAGGACGGGCTTCAGCGACTTGGCAAGCCGCTCGAGGATGCCGGCGAACAGCGCAGCACGCGCGGTGGCGCTCTCGAGTTGCTCCGGCAGGCTGCCGCCCACCTGGCGCGCGATGTCGTGCAGGGGGCCAAGCGGCGTCGGCGTGACCAGGGGGTCGCAGTTGCCCTTGAGGGCGCACACCCGCTCGCCTTGGCTCGCAATAAAGTGATCGACGAAGGAGGTCTTTCCGATGCCCGCTTCGCCGCTGATCAGCGCGATTCGTCCGCGACCGGCGGTGACCTCATCGAAGGCCGCAGCCAGTTTCTGCAGGTCGTGATCTCGTTCGATTAGTTCCAAGACGCAATCCAATGGGGTCCGCGCGGGGTTGGGGGAAATTCCTCTTCTCTCGAGGCGGAGAATTGGCAGGCGGCGCGCAACCGGGGGCGGACTTGGCCAAACAAATTGCACGATGCCAAGGAGAAAATAATTCGCACTCTGTGCGGAATCCCACTTCGCAAACTCCGCTCGGGGCGCCGCAAAGTCAGCGGTGCTGGAGCGTATGGCGATCACTCGCGACTACGCCGACTTCACCCTGAGGAGGCTCAGCCACCTACCTCATCCTGAGGAGCCGTGCGTAGCGCGGCGTCTCGAAGGATGGGCAACGGACACGGTGCTCGTTCCCATCCTTCGAGACGCGCCGCTTCGCGGCGCTCCTCAGGATGAGGTAGTCCTGTTGAGACCCGATTCGCTTGAAGAATCAGGCGACGGTCAGGCCTGTCGCCTCGTCGACACCGGTCTTGAGGTTGATCGTCTGCACCGCTGCGCCGGACGCTCCCTTGCCGAGATTATCGAGCGAAGCAACGGCCAGCACGTTGCCCTCGGCCTCGTTGCCGTAGACCGCGAGCTCCATCGAGTTGGTGTCGATCAGCCGGTCGGCCCGCAGGAAACGATCCCGCTCCAGCCACTTGCGGTCGGCCAGCGGCCGCACGGTCACAAATTTCTCACCGGCATAGTAGTCGGCCAGCACCTTGTGCACGTCCTTGGCCGATACCTGCCGGGCCGTGATGTCGCGCGTGATCGGCACGGTGACCAGCATGCCCTGGGCGTAGTGGCCGACCGACGGCACGAACAGCGGCGTGTGGCTGAGGCCCGAGTACTTCTTCATCTCCGGCACGTGCTTGTGCGTGAGCTCGAGCCCGTAGAGGCCGAACGGCTCGACGTCGGGCTGGGCGTGGACGGCAATCAGCTCCTTGCCGCCGCCGGTGTAGCCCGACACGCCGAACACGGCGGGCGTCGAATCGGCGCGCACCACGCCGGCATCGACCAGCGGCCGCAGGATGGAGATGGCGCCCGTCGGATAGCAGCCGGGATTGCTGATGCGATTGGAGGCCTTGAGCTTCTGGCGATGCGCCTTGGTCATCTCGGGGAAACCGTAGGTCCAGGCGTCGGCCACGCGATGCGCCGTCGAGGCGTCGATCACGACCGTGCCGTCGCCGCCCTTCATTCCATCGAGGGCCGCCACCAGTTCCTTGGCCGCGGCATCGGGCAGGCAGAGCACGGCGATATCGGACGCCTGGGCGATCTCGGCGCGCTTGCCCAGATCCTTGCGGTCGGCCAGCGGCAGCTCGAGCAGCTCGATGTCCGCCCGGTCCTTCAGCCGGTCGTGAATCTGCAGGCCAGTGGTGCCGTGCTGGCCGTCGATGAAGATCTTGGTCTTGTTGCTGGTCATGGTCTTCTCACTCGCAAGTTAGGGCCTTTTAGGGAGACAGGCCGACTGGAGAAGAAAGAAGGGGGAAATGGGAAGCCGCTCGATCCTCTCCAGCGGCCTCACGAAACGACGCGCCCGATTTAGTTGATCTGGGCGCGCGCGTTTTCACGCCGCTTGTCGAAGCGGCGGCGTCGCGACCGGAGGAGGGCGAACGTCTTCATGGCGGCGGGATATTTCATCCGCCGGGCAGGATGTCAAGGGCTGCCCTCGGGCGAGAGGCGCCTGGCCTTTTACGCTACAATTTCTGCCATGATCCGACTCGCGTTTGCCCTGTCGCTCTCGATCCTCGCCGCCATGCCGGACCCATCGTTCGCACAGGAAACCTTGGTGTGGTCCGACATCGATTGCACGCAAACGAAGATCGTCGTCCCGGCCGGCCTTCGATGTCGCGAGACCAACACCGCCGGCACACGAAATGCCGCCAAGTCGACGGGCGGCGGCCTGACCAAACGCTGGAACGCCTTCGGTACGGTCGGGCAGGTCAAGCTTTTCTACTACGCGCATGACGACATCGCCGGATCCCACGTCCAAGTCGGGCAGGTCGCGCAGGAAATCCGCAACGCCAGCGCCCAAGCCAAGGACGCCCGAAACATGTCCGCGCCGGTGCAAAGGGCGGGCGTGGATTTTGTGACGTTCAGCAGCGGCAAGGACGGCTGCGTCGGCTTCCGCAAGCTTGGCCCTTCCTATTCGACGGGATACCGCTGGGTGCTGTGGGCGACGCGCTGCGTGCCCGCTGGGCAGAAAGTCTCCGATGCCGAGATCGATGCCTTCATCACAGCGGCCGACTTTCGTCCGTGATGCGCGCCGAGTGCGGTCACGGGAATTTCCTGAGCGTCACGCGCGAAAATCGGCCGCCGCGATGAATTCGCCGATCTCCTGGTCGGAGATCGTCTTTCCCTTGGGAACGCATTTCGTGGCGACCAGTACCCATGCGTAGCCGCTGCCCCGGACCGGGCCCTTCTTTCTGATAGCAGCGCAAGCTTCGCCGGCGGCGCTGGTGAAGCGAAGGTAGTCCGAGCCACTCATCGCCGCCGCCGGCGTGAAGTCCCGAGCGTCCTTGGCATAGGGGCTCGACTTGGCTTGCTGCTCCAAAGTGTACGAGATGCTCTGGTTGGAGTTGGTGGTAACGCCTTGGCCGACGCTGTAGTAGAGCCTGACGCCGTCTTTCGTCCCATACGTTGCCCAACCCCTGAAGACGCCTTGCCCCGCTCCAACCGCAGAGAATTTCGCGGAACTTGAACCGGAAAATTCCTGAGTCCACGGCACCTGAGCCCGGCGGGCGCCACGATCTTAGATTGGCTGCAATCGAGGTCTGACCGGGTTTGAGACTGTTGTGCTGACGCCGCAAACCCGGCCACCACGAGGAACATCGACGCAACAGGGAGCGTGCGAAGTGCCCTTGTAATCATGTCTGTCTCCCCTGCTCAATCGTCGACGCCGAAGCCTTTGGACCGTCGGGTGAAGATGAACTCTCGCGAGATTTGACCGTCTTCGAAGGCGAGGTTCACGGCCATTTGCCTTCCGCTCAGTCGCCCTTTCACGGTCGCTTTTTTCGGCGCGCAGGCTGGGCCATTCAGCAGGTCAGCCTCGCCGGTAACTGCACCATCGGCTGCGATCGAGACCGAGATGAGACCGGGCTGCGGACAGGACGCATGGCGAATGTTGCCGGTGCCCTTGGTGCCGACGACCCTGAGCCACACCTGTCTTAGATCGCCGGAGCCGAGTTCCAACCCGCCGCTGTAGTCTCCGTCATTTGGACCAGACGGCAGCGCGGCAGACGCCGCGGTGACGATCGCGGGTGAAGTGCCCTGCTGGCGCGTCATCACGAGCTCGGGGTTATCTCTCAGACGGAACGTCGACGCATGTCCGGCCCGTTCATGCGCCCTTCCACCATGGCCATGCGCTCGGTGCATCCGACGGTGTTTCGGGTGTTGACCTTGCCTTTGATGGAATGCAGTGTCGATCACGAAGAACACCTCGCCCGGCTCATCACAAAGCGCGTGCTTCACCGTGCCGATGCCGACGCCATTGACGACCCGAACATCGAACTGGCGCATATGAGGTATGGGCGGGTTGACGTTGGTCTGCAGCACGGCGACCGATCCCGTGTAGGCGCCGTCATAGGGACCAGAAGCCGGCGATGCGGCTGATGCCTGCTGGGCGCTCGCCATCGTCGCAGTTGGTGCCGGCTTCTCATTGACCGCCGGCTGTCGGGCGCGCTCCGCCACGTAGTTCCGGGTGGACTCTGACATCGCAGTAAGCTCTACCCTGACCGATGGCTGGTACCGGCTATTGGCGCCGCTTGACTGGTCGATCATCATGCCGACCCAGCCGCCGATGATGGCGTTGGCGATTGTCGCCTTCTCCTCCTGGGAATTCATGACGGCGCGGGCATCTTCGTATCCGTCTTTTTTGCACGCGACGACGAGGGGAGGTCCGGCACGCTTGATCGTGACCGACCCCGGCGTCGTTACCTTGCCGAGAACCGTGCCCTCGCGCTTCAATGTGCAATCGGCCCCCGGAGGGTCCGTCTTGACGGCAATGACTGAGTCGTGCCCGTCGTGATCGTGGCGCAGCCACCGACCAGGAACGCCACGACGGCGCCGGTGCTGTTTGCCAAGCAAGCAAACCACTTCATGACGTGCGCCCTCTTGAAGACCTGCCGGACTTGCCGAGAAGTGACGCTTGCAGAGCTATGTCCTCGTCAATTTGACTGACGACACTCGCGAGAGCCTGCTGAAGAGCGGCTTTCGCCGTCTCGCCCAACTCGTTCAAGGCAGCGCTCAACTGGGCAACGCCGTCGTAGGCGTGCGTGTATACGACGATGCCGTTGGCATCCTTCACTCTCAGTGTGAGGGCAACATCGGCAATCGAACTGATGAACCAAGGATTAGGACGGAAGTCGTTGTAGAAATTGAGGACCTCGACGGTGACTGTGAAACCGCCTGACCCAACAACGAAGCCTTGCGCCTTGAACTCGCTCTCGACGGCTCTGCGCGCAACATCGATGACGTCGTTGCCAGCGTAGACGACCGCAGACGCAATGCCCCTCTTGTTGCTGATGCGATCCTTGAGTCCCGTCCGTTTGTCGACGGCAACGACCGATAGGCTGACGCTCTCGGCGCCCCTTACGACAACCGGGTTGGCTAACGGCACGTAGTCGATGGAAATGGTTTCATCGCGGACGGTGTCACACGCCGCCAACAGGCCGCCAACCGCGATCAGCGCAATTGCGCGCAGCAAGTCTCGCCACATGATCTCCCCCGAGACCCATCCCTCTGGTTGTCTTAGCCAGTCAAACGATGCGGCCTCCGAGCTGCTGGTACGCATGATAGCGAAGAGCGGCGCGACGAGGCGAGCTGCCGCACGCGGGTCACGAAGGAGGTTTCGGCTGGACCGGAGCAGGCGGCTCGCTGCCGCCGTTCGCGAGGCCTGTTTTAACGACCTTGGTGTTGTCGGTCATGGCGTGCCGGACGACGACATTTTTTTCGTTGAAGACGACGACCAATTCTTTCGCTCTCACATCATAGGCGCGAGGAAGCGCACCAACGATCGGGATGAAGTTCTGCCCCTGCGAGGAGGCGCGCGCCCAGCCGTATGTCCACATTTCGTTTTTTTCGCTGAGGAACGTCACGCGCGAGGGCTGACCATAAGTTAGCTGCACTTGGTCGCGTGTCGTTTGTCCATCGATGATCGAATGATACCGCTCCTGCTCTTGAGATTTAAGACTTCGTGCCTGGCGCCAGTCTATCACCCCAGTGCGAGCACGGCGAGCGCGCTGGCGCGAAGCCAATATTTTCCGATCATGCAGTCCCCCCCGAGACCATCCCCTGATTGCCTTGAATAGCCAAACGATGCAGTTTTCTCAAGCTGCAGTTGCACATGGCACGCGAGGAACGGCGCAATGACACAACCCGTGCATTCCGAAGGTCTGTCGACGCTCGACAAGCGCAAGATCGAGGCCGAGATCCTGAAGGAGGTCTACGAGACCCTGAAGGCAAGCCATGGCGAGGAAGTCGCGAAGAAAACGATTGCAGAGTCTGTGCGACGGCTAGTCATCGAACAGGCCAGACAATTTGCGGCGGCCGCGCCCAGCGGCCCGTCGGCGCGTTCTGCGAGGACTACGACCCCAAACTCAAGCTCGAGCGCATGCAGACCATCATGCGGGTCGCGAGCCACTGTGACTCAAGTACAGTTATCGGAAATGACTTGGTGAGCGGGACGCGGCGGTCGCCCTAGTCGTAGGAACGCCGGGTGAAGACGAACTCCCGCGAGGGCTGGCCATCCGGAAGCACGAGGGTCACGGCCATTCGCGTGCCGTTGATCTGTCCCTTCACCGTCGCCTTCTGCGATGCGCATGAACCATTGAGAATATCGGCGTCGCCCGAGATCGAGCCGTCGGACGCGATCGAGATCGAGATGATACCGGGCTGCCCGCAGGACAGTCGTCGCACCGAACCGGTGCCTTTGGTTCCGACGACCCTGAGCCACACCTGCCGCAGATCGCCCGACGCCGGTTCCATGGACCCGCTATAGACACCGTCAAACGGGCCGTGAGGAGACGCCGCAGCGGCGGGAATCGGCGCGGCCGCCGCGGTGCCTTGCGTCTTCGACATCACCAACTCGGGATTGCCCGGCGCGCGAAGGACCAGATGCATCTGCTGGCCTTCCATGCGCCCGTCGAGCATGGTCATGCGTTCGGTGCAGCCAACGGTGTTTCGAGTGTTCGCCTTGCCCCTGATCGCACCGGCGGCGTCGATCGTGAAGGACACCTGGCCCGGCTCGTCGCACATCCCGTGCTTCACCGTACCAGTGCCGACTCCGTTCACCACATGCACGTCGATCTGGCGCCGGTTGGCGACGGCGTTCGTCTCCAGGACCTCAACGGAGCCGGAATAGGCGCCATCATAAAGCGTGCTGAACGCAGGCGCCGGGGGGGCCACCGGCCGTACCGGCGCGACAACCGGATTCGCTTGCACCGCAGGAGCGGGAGGCGGCACGGGCACGCGGCCCGCGACGGTGATCGGCGGCAGCGCGCGCAGCGGCTCACCGGGCGTGGCGACGGCTCCTTGCGGCAGCGCAACCTGCTGGGAGTACGATCCGGCGGGCTTGTCCGCCATGAATGTCCGCGGCAAGACCGTTGGACCTTCGGCCGTGCCCCGCGCGTTGGGCAGCATCACGACGTTCGCCGGGCTTTGGTATTCGTTGCCGGCGCCGGTGGATGAGTCGACTGCCGTCGAGATGCCAAGCGTGAGTATGCCGCCAACGACGTTGGCCAGCGCTGCGCCCGAATGGTTGAGATAGACCGCCTGCTGATATCCCGGCTTCGTGCAGACGATCCAAATATCATTCCTGGTCTTCTTGACCAAAACGCTGCCCGGTGTTCGCTCGATCGTGGCTATCCGCACGCCTTCCTCGCGATAGAGCCCACATTCCGCGCCGGGCGGATCGGTGCTCACCGCAATCTCCTGGCTCCTGCCTTCGATGATCGAGGCACAGCCAGGGACTGCGAAAGCGAGCAAAGCGACGGCCACACCGCGTTCGACTGGCGTTGCTGCGTATCGCGCGATCGAGGCAATGCGCCCCATAAGTCCGGTGCCGAAGGCACGCCCATGCATGGAAAGATCTCTCCCATCGCGACGATATCATGGGCGCCGAAAGACGCGACAGGCACGACGTGCTGTGCGAGGCTTAATTTGCAGTGAAGGGAGAGCCGCATGACTGCATCCGCCCACCCTGAAAGCCTGTCGATGCTCGAGAAGCGCCGGATCGAGGCCGAAATCCTGAAGGAAGTCTACGAGACCCTGAAGGCAAGCCACGGCGAGGAGGTCGCCAAGAGGACGATCGCAGAGTCCGTCCGACGGTCAGCCATCGAACAGGCCCGGCAATTTGCGGCCGCGGCGCCGGGTGGGCCCTCGCTGAAGGCCTTCCAGGAGGTGATGCCGCTCTGGACCAAGGGCGGCGCGCTCGAGATCGAGGTCAAGGAGCAGAGCGACACGAGCTTCCGCTTCAACGTCGTGAAATGCCGCTATGCCGAGACCTACAAGGCGATGGGTCTGGGCGAGATCGGCCATCTGCTGTCGTGCAATCGCGACGGTGCGTTCTGCGAGGGCTACGATCCCAAGCTCCAGCTCGAGCGCACGCAGACCATCATGCAGGGCGCGAGCCACTGCGACTTCAAGTACACCTACCGGAAGTGAGTGGAATACTACCCTCTCACGCTAACGGCGCTTTGGCGGAACTTCTAATGACCAAATTAGTTGGCAGCATGCGCCGATGGTAATGTGCGTGGGCTAAACAACAATCCGGGAACGTAGCGTATGCCCGGCGCCTCCAGCCGGCCTCCGGCCGCGCGGAATCACATCGAGGGGGGAGTCCCGGATTCGCGGACTGGCAGGCCGCCGATGCCATCGGCATTTACCCCGTCCACGCCCAGTGGACCGTTGTGGACGGGGCGGACTGCCGGAACGTTGGCGCCGACTGCGCCTCGCGCCCGAACTTCTAATGACCAAAATAGGTGCGTGATGGCATCAGCAGTATAATGAATACGTAGAGACGACAGCCTTGGGAGCGTCGCGCATGCCCACTGTCCGAGATTCAGCATCTGGTAGAGATCGGGGATACCCCCCGTGATTCTACATTATTATAAACGTTACCGTCGGGTAACTGCCCCAACATCTTGGATCGGCCCATCAGCGCAGCGTGCATGCCTTGGTGCTGTTAGAGAGGCGCGAAAACCGCCAGTCGTGCGCGAATGATCGCGCGCGCGTCAGTTCAGGAACTCGGCCACCACGATGTGATTGTCCTTCACCGGCCAGCTGCGGGTGGGGACCGTCTCATTGTTGAACACCGCCATCACGGTGCGCGGCCCGGCGTCGAAGGCGAGACGGCCGGTCGAAACGGCGGGCACGCCGTCGGTGATGCCGGGCGGCACCTTGCCGTCGAGCGTGAACTTGTCGCGGCCGACGCCGAAATAACCGCGCGGGCGGCTCATGATCACCACCGAACCTGCCGTCTCGTCGGCCTTGGCGAAGGGCTCGGGACGCAGATGCACCACATCGCTCGAGCGCAGGAAGGGCGAGCGATAGGTGTGGGTGGTGGGCTGGCCCGCCATGCTGAGCACGAACTCGTAATACGCGTCGGAGCGGCCAACGAAGGGACCCCACACGCCGTCGCTGCCGGTGACCTTCTTGTGAACCGGCTTGGCGTTCTTGCGCTCGGCCGTCTTGGCGTCGATCTCGTAGATCTCGACCTCGGCGTCGGCAACCGGGAGGTTGGTGTAGAGGCCGCCGGCGATGCCGGTGACGCGGCCATTCAAGGTCGGCAACGGCTCCTGGGCGATGAACAGCGTGGCGGCCGGCTTGCCGGTGATGAAGGCGAATTGCGCGGCGAAGGCCAGCTTGTGGAACGCCGTCTCGCGATGATCGACGCCGTCCAGGATCACGTTCTTGGCGCCGCGCAGCTCCGACGAATCGTAACTCACTCCCGTCGGCTTGCCGGGTTGGCCGATGAAGCGGCCGTCGGGCTGGGAGTACTTGTCGTTCTTGTCGGAGCGGATCGCCATCAGCTCGACCTCGGCAATAAGATCGTTCGACCCGCTGTTGAGATTCTTGAGGAAGGGTGCAGCGCCGTTGAACTCGCTGCCAACCAGCATGGTGTCGGAGATGACGATGCCCTTGTTGGGCGTGCCGCACAGCACGGCATGGCTCACGAACTCCGCGCCGCCGCCGTTCTTCAGGTAGTTGCGCACCGTGTTGCCGCCGCGCGAGGACGCGACCAACGCGACCTTGCGCCTCCGCGTGCTGTTGCGCACCTGGGTGACGAACGCCGCCAGATCCTTCATCGCATCGGCGGTGGAGGAGCGGTTGGGCTCGGGCTTCGAATCGTCGCGCAGGGCGGAGGGATTGGTGAAGTCGATGGCGTAGAGCTGGGTGCGCTTGTAGCCGTTGGCCTCGAAGCGCCAGATGTTGTTGATCCAAAGCGCGCCCGAATCGCCGTTGCCGTGCACGAACACGACCGGCGGCGGGCCAGTGTCGGCCGGCGCCGGCGCGCGGCGCGGCGGCTGCTGGGCAAAGGCGTGCGCCGGCCACAGCGAAGCTGCCCCCGCCAGCAATGCGCGTCGTGTCGGCCCTCTGCCCAGCAACTTCTCTCCCCCGGCCATCGCCCTCGCATGTTGGCAAATCAACTGGCCCGACGCTACGCTCGCCTGATGGCGATTTGTTACATTGAGAGCCCGGTCGGCCGGCTGGCGCTCGAGGCCGACGGCGATGCACTGAGCGTCGTGCGCTGGGCGAGCCCGGGCGAACGCGCCCGCGTGGCAAAGGTCCCGCCAATCCTGAGGGACGCCGAACGCCAGCTGAAACGCTACTTCGCCGGCAGGCTCACGGCCTTCGACCTCAAGCTCGCCGCCCGCGGCACCGACTTCCAGAAGCGCGTGTGGAAGCTGATGAGCGACATCCCCTACGGCGAGACCGCCACCTACGGCGGCATGGCCATGGCGCTGGGCTCGGGTCCGCGCGCCGTCGGCATGGCCTGCGGGCGCAATCCGCTGCCGATCATCGTGCCCTGCCATCGCGTGCTGGCGAGCGGCGGCCGAGAAGGCGGCTATTCGGGCGGCCAGGGCCTGCCGACCAAGCACAAGCTCCTGGCGCTGGAAGGCGTGACCTTGTCATCCTGAGCGTTAAGGTCCTTCGCTAAGGCGCGGGGGTTCCCCCGCGCTACTCAGGACGACAGATAGAGGAATGAATCGACGAATGCGCGTGCTGATCACCCGGCCGGAACGCGAGGCGACGGCGCTGGCCACGGCGCTCAGCCAGCGTGGCCACGTGGCGGTGATCGCCCCGCTGTTCCGGCTCGATATCCTGCACCCGGCTGGCGACTTCGCGGCGGCGCTGGCCGCCTGCCAGGCCGTGCTGCTGACCAGCGCCAATGGCGCCCGGGCCCTGGCGGAGGCGAGCGAGCAGCGCAGCAAACCGGTCTTCGCCGTCGGCGACACCACAGCCGCCACAGCCGAAGGCCTGGGCTTTACCGCCGTCACCTCGGCAGCGGGCGACGGCGCGGCGCTCGCGGAGCTGGTGGCCCAGCGCCTCGATCCCAAAACCGGGCCACTGGTCCATGTCTCCGGCGCCGATGTCGCGGGCGAGATTGCACCCGAGGGTTTCGAGGTCCGCCGCTTCGCCCTCTACGAGGCGCGAGAGGCCGATGCCCTGCCCAACTCGGCGCGGGCGGCCTTGCAGGCGCGCGCACTCGACGCCGCGACCTTCTTCTCTCCGCGGGCCTCGGCGTTGTTCGCTCGCCTTGTGACCGCGGCCGGCCTGGTCGACGCTTGCCATATCGTATCGGCGATCGCCATCAGCCCCGCCGCCGCCCAGCCGCTCGCGGCCTTGCCGTTCAAGAGGACGGTCGCCGCGGCGCGGCCCACCCGCCAGGCCGTGCTGGATGAGATCGACCGCCTGCCCCTCCCCAGCGTACAAGGGCCTGAACCCATGAGCGACACGCCGCCCTCTTCGCCGCCACCACCCGTCGTGCAGGTCCGCCGCGGGCTGGGCTTCATCGGCGCCTTCGTGACCGGCCTGGTGGCCGCCGCGATCGTGCTGGCGGGGGCCGTTGTCTCGCTGCCTTACTGGCCGCAGGAGGCGCGCACCCTGTGGCGCGGGCCCCCCACAGTAGCGCCCGCACCCGCGCCGGCCCCGGTTCTCGATACCGCCGCCCTGGAGGCGGCAAAGAAGGAACTCACGGCACGCCTCGACGATCTCGAGAAGCGCGTACGCGCCGCCGCCACGACCGCCGCCCAGGCCGATCGACCGCACGTCGCCGATCCTGCCCTTGCCGAGCTGCGCGGCCGCATCGAAACGCTCGAGAACAAGCCCGCCGCGGGTCCTGCCCCTGCGCCGACCCCGGCGACGCCCAATGCCGAGGCCGACAAGGATCTCGCGCCCCTGAAGGCCGAGATCGCGACCCTGCGTGCGGCCCTGCAGTCGCTCGACGGCACAGTGGCAGGCCAAAAGGACGCCATCGAGAAGACCCGGCAGGCCGCGAGCGCCAGCGGCGCCGATAAACAAAAGGCTATGGCGGCGGCGGGCGCCTCGGCAGTGATCGGCATCGCCGCCCGGCTGAGTGCTGCGCTCGAGTCCGGACGGCCCTTCGCCGCCGATCTCGGCTTGTTGACGCCGCTCATCCAGGGCGACGCCAAGCTCACCGAGCTAAGCGCCTCCCTTCAGCCGGTGGCGCAGAGCGGCGTGGTTTCGCGCTCGGCTCTCGCCGCCGAGTTCCCGGCCGTCGCCAAGGCGGCACTGGCCGACGATCTCGCCGACGATTCCTTCGGTGAGCGCCTGCTCGGCAAGCTCAAGGGCGTGGTGTCGCTGCGCCGCGTCGGCGCCGACGTGCAAGGCGATTCGGTCGAGGCCAAGCTCGCACGCGCCGAAGCCGCGCTCGATGGCGGCGACCTCGCCAAGGCCGTTGAGCTGGTGAAATCGCTGCCGGCCCAGGTCTCGCGCGCCACGTCGGCCTGGCTTTCCCGCGCCGAGGCACACCTTGCCGCGCAACACTCGGTCGACCAGATCGCGGCGCATGCCGCTGCCCTGCTTGGCGCTGCGCGCTAGCGACCGATGACGCTGCTGCGCACGCTCCTGTGGTTCGTGGTCGCTGCAGCGGCGATGTTCGCCGCCGTTTGGCTTGCCGAGCGCCCGGGCACGGTCACGGCCGAGTGGCACGGCCTGCGTCTCGATACCAGCGTCGGCGTGATCTTCATTGCGGTCGTCGTGCTGGTCCTGCTGAGCGTCGCCTCGTGGCTGCTCTACCGCTGGATCGTCGGCGCGCCGGGCGCGCTGCTCGACGGCTGGGGCGAAAGCCGCCGCCGGCGCGGCTATCGCGCCCTGACGCAAGGGCTGGCCGCCGTTGCGGCAGGCGATGGCGCGGAGGCGCAGAAGAATGCGCGCAAGGCCGAGGCGTTGCTCTCGGAACCGGCGCTCACCTTGCTCCTGTCGGCGCAGGCCGCCCAACTCACCGGCGATCGCGATGGCGCCCGAAAGGCCTTCAACGCCATGCTCGAGGACGAGCAGATGGCCTTCCTCGGGCTGCGTGGGCTGATCGCCCAGGCGCTGCGCGACGGCGACCAGGGCCAGGCGCTGGCCTACGCCGAACGCGCTTTCAAGCTCAGGCCGCAGACGCCGTGGGTGGTGCATTCGCTGTTCGACATGCAGGCCCAGATCGGCCGCTGGCGCGAGGCGCAGGAGACACTCGACGCCGGCCTACGCCGCAAGGTGGTGACCCAGGAGAAGGGTCGCACACTGAAGGCCCTGTTGTTGGTCGAGCGCAGCCGCGCCGCCGAGCACGACGGCAACGACGCCGATGCGCTCGGCCTCGCGCGCGAGGCCTTCGGACTGGCACCCGAGCGCATCGCGGTGAGCTCGCGACTGGCCGAAATGCAGATCAAGACGGGCGACAGCCGGCGCGCCATGCGCACCCTGGAGCGCGGCTGGACGCTGGCGCCGCATCCCGATCTCGCGGCTCTTTATCTCAAGGCGTCGGGCGAGGCCGATCCGCTGAAACGGGTGGGCATCGTGCGCAAGCTGGTAGCGCAGAAGCCCGACGACCTCGAAAGCAACCTGGCGCTGGCCCAGGCCGCGCTCGACGCCGGGCTGTGGGGCGAGGCGCGGCGCTATCTCGATGCCGCGGGCGGCACCAACTCGCCGGTGCGCGTCTGCCGCTTGATGGCCGACGTCGAGGAGCGCGCCCATTCCGACCAGGCCAAGGTGCACGAATGGCTGGCGCGCGCCGCGACCGCGCCGGCCGACAAGGCGTGGCGCTGCTCGGCCTGCGGCGCCCATCACGAGGCCTGGCGGTCGGTATGCGAGAGCTGCGGCGCCTTTGGCACCTTGCACTGGCGCGCTCCCGGTACCTACGGTCACATCCTGCCGCCGGAGGTGCAGTCCGCACCGGCGCTGACAATGAACTCGGGAGGATAGATGTTCGAGACCACGCTCGCCGGCAGCCTGCCCAAGCCGTCATGGCTGGCCACGCCCAACGTCCTGTGGGCGCCGTGGACGCTCACCGGCGCGCCGTTGCAGGAGGCCAAGGAAGACGCCACCGCGCTTTCGATCCGCCGCCAGGAAGAGGCGGGCATCGACATCGTGAGCGACGGCGAGCAGGCACGGCAGCATTTCGTGCACGGCTTCCTGGCCGAGGTCGACGGCGTGGACTTCGACAAGAAAGTCCGCATGGGCATCCGCAACAACCGCTACGAAGCCGACTGCCCGACCGTCACCGCGCAGCTCAAGCGCCGCAGGTTCGTGCATGAGCGCGAGGCGCGCGTGGCTCGCGCCACGACCGCGCGCAAGCTCAAGTTCACCCTGCCCGGCCCGATGACCCTGATCGATACGCTGGCCGACGGCTACTACGACGATCGCGTGAAGATGGCATTTGCCTTCGCAGAGCTCCTGAACCAGGAAGCCAAGGACCTCGAAAAAGCCGGCGTCGACGTCATCCAGTTCGACGAACCTGCCTTCAACGTCTATCTCAACGAGACCGTCGACTGGGGCGTGCCGGCGCTGGAGAAGGCGGCGGAGGGCCTGAAGTGCACGACCGCCGTGCACATCTGCTACGGCTACGGCATCGAGGCCAACATCAGGTGGAAGGAGTCGCTGGGCGAGAGCTGGCGGCAGTATGAGGAGACCTTTCCGGCGCTCGATCGCAGCAAGATCCAGCAGGTATCGCTGGAATGCCGCAACAGCCAGGTCCCGCCCGAGCTGATGAAGCTCCTGAAGAACAAGACGCTGCTGGTCGGCGCGATCGACGTCGCGTCGGAGAGGATCGACACACCGGAAGAAGTTGCCGCGACTCTGAAGCTTGCAACTAGGTTCGCAGAGCCTGAACAAATCCAGGCATGCACGAATTGCGGTATGGCGCCGATGACGCTCGCCGTCGCTTACGGTAAACTGCGCTCACTCGCCGAGGGAGCCGCGTTGGCGCGCAAGACCCTGTAGCGACAGGAGAGCGATGGCCGACCGCCTCACCCTCGATCGTGACGAACCTTCGCTTCTTCTCCTGATCGTCGATGCGCTCGCCTTCTGGTTTCGCAATCAGGCCGTGTTCTGGCTGGTCGCCTTGCCGATCGCGGGACTGGGAGCGGCCATCGCCTTCGTGCTCGATCGCCATCAGCAGTTCGCCGACCTGCGCAATCACTGGGGTTGGGATCTCCTGTTCGCGCTGATCTATGCGATGTTTCTCGATCGCTGGATGAAGATCACGCTGCTGGAAGGTGCGAGCCCTTGCGAAGAGGTCGACAATCTCCGCCGGTCGATCATTTCGGTGCGCTTCCTGATGTTCGCCGCTTGCTTCCTGCTGCTGGCGATGATCATGAGCATGGTCAGGCTCGACGGCATCACCGCCACGCTTCTCGGCTGGCACCTTCCGCTCGCCGTCGCGGCGATCCTCGGCATGATCCTGAGCTGGCTGCCGCATCTCTTCTTCTGGACGACCCTCCTTGCGCTGATCGCCCTGATGCTGCCGTCGCTCTCGGCGGCCGAACCGACCTCCATAAGTGAGGCCTGGACACTCGGCCGCCTGGTGCGCGGGCCGCTGTTCCGCTTGATCTTCGGCGTGGCGCTGCTGTCGCTGTCGGTGTTCGCCGCCACCGCCTTCAGCCTCGAACTGCTGCCCAGGAAGGCGTGGGCGGCGGCCGCGATGGCGGGCGCCTGGCGGCTGGGCGACTGTCTCCTGCTCGCCGTCCTGGGCTACGTGCTCGCCACCATCTGGCGCGCGCTCACCGACTGGCGCCAGCCTGAGCCGGAGGACCATCCCTTCCGCAACCTGAAGTTCCGCGCGCGCGGACCAGCCTGAAACATTTCCGTCACGCTTTCCGGCGATTAATGTCCCCTCTGCACTGACCGGGGGATTTGCCCAATGCGTTTGCTGTTGATCGCGGCCTTTCTGGGCCTGCTGACGTCGCCCGTCCTGGCCCAAAGCCAGCCGCGTCCGCACAATGTCGTTCTGTTCGTCGCCGATGGCCTGCGGCCCGGCATGGTCAATGAACGCACGGCGCCCGCCATGACTGCGCTGATGGCCAAGGGCGTGCGCTTCACCAACACGCATTCACTGTTCCCGACCTTCACCACCGCCAACGCCTCGGGCATGGCGACCGGCCACCAGCTGGGCGACACCGGCGATTTCAGCAACAACATCTATGTCGGTTTCCCGGTCAAGAGCGCGGGCGGCAGCGTGACGCCCTTCATCGAGAACGACGCCGTGCTGGGCGACATCGATGAGCACTTCGCGGGTGACTATCTCAACGAGCAGACTGTGCTCAAGATCGCGCGCGACGCCGGTCTCTCGACCGCCATCATCGGCAAGGTCGGGCCGGCGCTGATCTTCGACCATACCGAGCGCAGCGGCCAGAAGACCATCGTGATCGACGATTCGACCGGCCGCGCCGGCGGCATTCCCTTGTCCGACGAGATCACCAAGCGGCTGGCCGCCGCCCAGCTGCCGGTGCAGGCGCCGACGCGGGGCGACAACGGCAAGGCCGGCAACAGCACCACGCCGGGCACTACCGTGGCCAATGTCGGGCAGCAGGCCTATTTCACCGACGTTGCCGCGAAGGCGCTGCTGCCGCTATTCAAGGAGCGCAACAAGCCGTTCCTGCTGGTCTACTGGTCGCGCGATCCCGACGGCACGCAGCACAATCAGGGCGACAGCCTCGGCCGCCTAGTGCCGGGCATCAACGGCCCGACCTCGCTCGCCTCGATCAAGAACGCCGACGACAATCTCGCCAAGCTTCTGGCCGCGCTGAAGGAGCAGGCACTCGAGGCGACGACCGACGTGATCATCACCTCCGACCACGGCTTCTCGACCATCTCCAAGGAAAGCGCCACGAGCTGGGCGGCGCAGCAGAGCTACAAGGACGTGCCGGCCAACCAGCTCCCGGCGGGCTTCCTGGCGATCGACCTGGCGCACGGGCTCGGCATGACGCTCTACGATCCCGACGCCAAGAGCGCCGAGGTGCCGGCGGGGATCACGCCAACGCGCGGCAACGGCCTGATCGGCAGCGACCCCACCAGGCCGCAAGTCGTGGTGGCGGCCAATGGCGGCTCGGATCTCGTTTATCTGCCAACGGCCGACAAAGCGCTGGCTGCCAAAGTCGTCGCCCTGCTCTCCGCCCAGGACTATGTCAGCGGCCTGTTTGTCGACGATGCGCTGGGCAAGATCCCCGGCACGCTGCCTTTATCGGCGATCGCGCTCAAGGGCAGCGCCGTGACGCCGACGCCTGCCATCGCCGTCAACTTCCGCTCCTTCTCGACCGGTTGCGCCGATCCCACGACCTGCGGCGTCGAAGTGGCCGACACCGGCCTGCAGCAAGGCCAGGGCATGCACGGCTCATTCTCGCGCGCCGACACGCGCAACATCATGGGCGCCATGGGGCCCTCGTTCCGCCAGCACTTCGAGGACACGGCGCCTGCGAGCAATGCCGATCTCGGCAAGACCATCGCCCAGCTGCTGGGGCTGAAGGTCGTCGACAAGGGCAAGCTGGTCGGCCGGGTGCTCACCGAGGCGCTGCCCAACGGCGCCATGCCCATGGTGCAGTCGCACATCGTGCGCTCGGAGCCCGACGCTCTGGGGCACGTCACCGTGGTCACGACCCAGACGGCCAACACCACGCGCTATTTCGATGCCGCCGGCTATCCCGGCCGCACGCTCGGCCTGCCGGCTGACCCGGGTCGCTAGCTCTTCAGGCGTCGGAGTTCGTAAAGGAGCTCCAGCGCCTGCTTGGGCGTGAGTTCGTCAGGATTGATCGCCGCCACGGCTTTCTCGACTTCCGACTCGACGGCCCGCGCGACGCCGCCTGCCGGACGCGCCGGCGCGGCGGCAAAGAGCGGCAGGTCGTCGGCCAGCCTGGTAACGGCCCCGGACTGTTCGCCCTGCTCGAGGGCGGCCAGCACTTCCTCGGCGCGCGTCACCACGGCGCCCGGCAGGCCGGCAAGCTGCGCAACATGGATGCCGTAGGAACGGTCGGCCGCGCCAGGCGCCACCTCGTGCAGGAACACCACCTCGTTCTGCCATTCCTTGACGCGCATGGTGTAGGGCGCGAGCGCCGCCAGGCGTTCTTTCAGCGCGCCGAGCTCATGGAAGTGCGTGGCGAACAGCGCGCGGCATTTGTTGATGTCATGCAGATGCTCGAGCGTCGCCCAGGCGATCGAAAGGCCGTCGAAGGTCGCGGTGCCACGGCCGATCTCGTCCAGGATGACGAGGCTTCTGGCCGTCGCTTGATTGAGGATCGCCGCCGTCTCGACCATCTCGACCATGAAGGTCGACCGCCCGCGCGCCAGATCGTCGGCGGCGCCGACGCGGCTGAACAAGCGATCGACGATGCCGATCGTCGCTTCCTTGGCCGGCACGAAGGAGCCGGCCTGAGCCATCACGGCGATCAACGCGTTCTGGCGCAGGAAGGTCGATTTGCCGGCCATATTGGGGCCTGTCAGCAACCACAGCCGCCGTTCGGGACCAAGCTCGCAATCGTTGGGCACAAAGCCCGAGCCGCCCTGGCGCAGGAGAGCCGCCTCAACGACGGGATGCCGGCCGCCGACGATGGTGAAGGCGGGTTCGTCCGCCAGCACTGGCCGCGCGTAGTTGCCGCTGGCCGCGAGCTCCGCCAATGCGGCAGCAACATCGAGAGCGGCGAGCGCGCGACCAGCCGAAGCGACGGCGGCCGAAACGGTCATCACCTCAGCGACCAGCGCGTCGAAGATCGCGAGCTCCAGCGCCAGCGCCTGATCGGCGGCGCGGCCGATGCGGGTCTCGAGATCGGCGAGCTCAGCGGTGCTGAAGCGCGTGGCGTTGGACATCGACTGGCGGCGCGTGAAACCCAAGGCCGCAAGGTCGAGCTTGTCGGCGTGCGTCGCCGTCACCTCGATATGATAGCCGATCATGTTGTTGTGGCGGATCTTGAGTGACGACACGCCAGCCGAGGTCCGGTACTTGGCTTCCAGCGCCGCAACCGTCTTGCGGCTGTCGTCGCGCAAGGTGCGCTGCTCGTCGAGCTCGGCGCGATAGCCCATCCGGATGAAGCCGCCGTCGCGCGCAAACAGCGGCGGCTCGTCGGCGAGCGCCGCCGCCAGGGCGTCGATCAGCTTGCGGTGATTGGCGGCCGCCTGGACGATCTCGGCCAAGGGCGCGGGCGGCGGGGCGAGCGCTTCGGGCTCGGCGCCGAGTAACGCCGACAAAGCCTCCGCGGACTCCAGCCCGTCGCGCAGGGCGGCAAGATCGCGCGGTCCGCCGCGACCGACCGACAAGCGCTGCAGGGCGCGCTCGACGTCGGGCGTGCGCTTCAGCGCCTCGCGCACCCGCTCGCGCAGCGCCGGGCGCTCGACGAAGAGCTGCACCAGGTCCAGCCGCCGCTCGATCTCGGCGCGATCCGTCAGCGGCGCCGCTAGCCGCTCGGCCAAGAGCCGCGCGCCAGGACCGGTCAGGGTGCGGTCGATGGTAGCCAAGAGGCTGCCGTCGCGACGACTATCGAGGCCGCGCACCAGCTCGAGATTGCGCCGCGTCGCGGGATCGATCTCCATCGTGCCGTCGGCGCGCTCGCGGCGCGGCGGGGCGAGTGCCGGACGCTTGCCGGCCTGCGTCAGCTCGACATAATCGAGCAGCGCGCCGCATGCCGCGACCTCGGCACGGGAGAACGAGCCGAAGCTCTCGAGCGCGGCGACATTGAATGCCACCTGCAGGCGCTTGCGGGCGTTGTCCGAATCGAAGCGCGCCGAGGGCAGCGGCGTCAGCACCGCGTTCCATTCCTCCAGCACCGTCTTCAACGGCTCGCGCGCCAACAGCCGATCGGGAACCAGCACCTCGCCGGGCGCGAGCCGCGCCAGCGCAGCCGCGAGCTGGGCCGGCAGCAAAGGCTGGGCGGCGAAGTCGGCGGTCGACAGATCGAGCCAGGCCAGCGCCAGTTCTCCCTGCGCCTCGGCGAGCGCGGCGAGATAATTATGGCTGCGGGCGTCGAGCAACGAATCCTCGGTGAGCGTGCCCGCCGTAATCACTCGCACCACGGCTCGCTCGACCACCGACTTGGCGCCGCGCTTCTTGGCCTCGGCCGGATCTTCGACCTGCTCGCATACGGCGACCTTGAAACCTTGGCGGATCAGCCGCGACAGGTAGGCTTCGTGACTGTGCACCGGCACGCCGCACATCTTGATGTCTTCGCCGAGATGCTGCCCGCGCTTGGTCAGCGCGATATCAAGCGCCGCCGAAGCCTTCACCGCATCGTCGAAGAACAACTCGTAGAAATCGCCCATGCGGTAGAACAGCAGATGATCCGGATGCGCGGCTTTGATGGCCAGGTACTGGCGCATCATCGGCGTGGCATCGGCGGGGATCGTCTGGGAGGTACTGTCGGGCACGAGACCGGCTTAACACACGGGCTTGCGCCCTCGCCATGGCCGGTGATTCACGCTTTCAACAGGGCGGCCGTCTCCTCGACCAACGCCGTCAGCACCGGCAATCCGGCGGCGCCCTCGCTCACGACCTGCTGGGCACGTGTGGCGAAGTCGGCCGGCTTGATTGCCAACCGCTCGACACCTGCGACAGCGCCCTTTTCGTTGAGAAGCCAGGTCCGATTGTGCGCGAACAGGCTCTGGCAGAGGCAGGCGATCGAGCGGAAGGCGCAGCCTGCGACATAGGCCGGATCCTGGCGGCCGCGGCCGTGGTTGGCGTTCTCGAGCGCAAAGCGTGCTTCCCAGAAAAAGGTCCGGATCAGCGCCTCGCGCAACGCCCCCGGATAAGGATCGCACTGCCGCTTCAGCGGGCCCAGCACGGCGTCGGGATCCCACAGGACCCGGCAAAGCGCCATTTCGCCCATATAAATAGAAGAGACAAAGGCATGCGGATGGCCCGGCTGATAGACGCGCTCGACCTGGCCGGCATGGCAAGCCTCGATCACGGCGCGCACCTTGCCAAGGTCGCGATATAGCAGGTCGACGCGCCGTCCATCGACGGTGAGCCAGGCGCCACCATTGATCCACGCCCCCCATTCGCCAACCGCTGTGACCGAGGAGCTGGCGGCGCCCGGCAGCAGCATGGCGGCCTTCGCCAACCGCCCGACATCGATCGGCGCGTCGGGCTCGTAGTACAGGCCGATATCGTAGTCCGATGCAGCACTCGCCTCGCCGCGGGCGCGGCTGCCGCCCAGCACGATCGCGCGGATGCCGGGCACGCCGCCGAAGGCGCGTACCAGCCGACCGAGCAGGACTTCATCGTTGGGTTCGGTCATCGATAAGCGGTAGCATGAAGTGCGATTCGGGGGGAGCACAGGAAATGGATTGGCTCGACGCAATGGATCGAGCTTTGGGCCGGCTGATCGAGGCTGGCCGCTGGCTGGTGCTGCCGGTCGCGTTGATCCTGTTCCTGCAATGGCCATTGCGCGATTTCGTGCAATGGGGTTCGCGCGAAGCCAACGATCTCGGCCAGTGGATCTTCGCGCTCTATGTCAGCCTTGCCATGACCTTCGCCACCCGCGATCGCGCCCACCTCGCGGTCGACGCGATCGCGCATGACTATCCGCCCAGAGTGCAAGCAGCGATCGCGCGCTGGGGCACGTTCCTGTTCGTGGCGCCCTGGTCGATCTTCATGATCTGGACGGTCGAGCCCACCGTGCAGCGCTCGGTGCTGGCTCTCGAGAGGTTTTCGGAGACCAACAATCCCGGCTACTTCCTGATCAAGGTCGCCGTTCTATTGCTCGCCGTCCTGGCGCTGCTGCAGGTCCTGCTCGATCTCGCCCGACCCGAGGCAAGGCGCTGAGCGATGGAGAGTGCCGGCCTCTGGATGCTGCTCGCCGTCGCCATCACGCTGCTCGCGACCGGGTTGCCGGCCTACGCCGTGCTGATGGGTGTGTCGGCGATCTTTGCGACGATGGGCGTGCTGGCGGACGCGATCGACTACGGCCTGCTGACGGCGCTGCCTAGCCGGATCATCGGCCTGATGGAGACCGATCTGCTGCAGGCTCTGCCGCTCTATGTCTTCATGGGCGCGCTGCTCAACCGCCTGCCGCTCGCCGACCGGCTGTTCCGCTGCGGCGTCGCGCTCGGCCGCACGAGCAGTGGTGCGCCCGCGCTCACCACTCTGGGCCTGGGCGCCCTGCTGGCGCCGATGAATGGCTCGGTCGGTGCCTCGGTCGCCATGCTCTCGCGCAGCGTCGCGCCCAAGCTCGAGGCGTGCGGCGTGCCGGCGGCGGAAACGACGGCGCTGGTCTGCGTGGCGAGCACGCTCGGCGTCGTCATTCCGCCGTCACTGGTCCTGATCCTGCTGGGCGACGCCATGATGCGCGCCCACACCGAGGCGACCAACGTCACCAAGGAGATGGTGCGCATCGTCAACACGCAGGACATTTTCCGCGGGGCACTGGTGCCGGCAGCGATGTTCCTTGCCCTCTGTCTCGTCGTGGCATGGTGGATCGGCCGCAACAGGCCCGCTGCCGCTGCCGCCAAAACGCCGGCTGCGATGGAATGGGCGGTCGCCGCCTTCGCTGCGTTGTTTGTGGTCGGCCTGCTGGCCGGCGTGGCGATGGGTTACTTCTACGCCGTCGAGGCGGCGGCCATGGGCGGCACCGCGCTCTTGCTGTTCGGCTGGGCGACCGGCGGCTTGCGCGGCGGCGTGTTCTCCCACGTCCTGCGCGACACCATGGCGGTGAGCGGCGCGCTGTTCGCTCTATTCGTCGCGGCCACCACCTTCACCCTGGTCTTCCGCACTTTCGGTACCGACCATCTACTCGATACTTTGATCAAGCTGGTGCCGGGCGGCGCGACGGGAGCGGCAATCGCCGTGCTGGTGGTGTTCGCGCTCTCGGCATTCGTCCTCGACGCCTTCGAGATCGTGTTCGTGATCGTGCCCATCGTCATGCCGCCGGTGCTGACGCGTGCGCCCGACGTGATCTGGATCTCGGTGCTGGCGCTCCTGGCCCTGCAGGCTTCCTTCCTGGTGCCGCCGGCCGGCTATGCCGTGATGATGGCGCGCAGCCAGATGCGCCAGAAGACCGCCGTTCGGCCGTTGATCAAGGCGCTTGCGCCCTATATCGGCGCGCAGCTTGTGGTGCTGGCGCTGGTCGTCCTCGCGCCCAAACTTGCACATCTGGCACAGCCCAAAGGAGCGGAGGCGGCGGCCATCAACACCAAGATGGATGACGAGGACGCCCGCAAGCGCTTCAATGACATGCTGAAGCTGCCGCCACCGGAATAAATCAACACGGGCTGAATTTTACAGCCGCGTTGCAGCGCGAGATAGCTTGTCCCGGGCCGTCTGGTCCCACCGGCCGAATGCCGCCAATATGCCCGCTCAATCGGGAGAGAAACGACAATGGCGAGCAAGGGCTCGGAAGCGGCGATCAGCAGCGAGATGGGCGATCTCGACGGCGATTCGCTGATCATGCACCGCACTGGACGGCCTGGGAAAATCGAGATCATCGCCTCCAAGCCGCTGGTCACCCAACGCGACCTGGCGCTGGCCTATTCGCCCGGCGTCGCCGCTCCTTGCATGGAAATCGCCAAGGATCCCAACACCGCCTACGACTACACGATCCGCGGCAACCTGGTCGCCGTAATCTCCAACGGCACTGCGGTGCTTGGACTGGGCGACATAGGTGCACTTGCCGGCAAGCCGGTAATGGAAGGCAAGGCCGTCCTCTTCAAGCGCTTTGCTGACGTCGATTGCATCGATCTTGAGGTCGACACCAAGGACGTCGACGAGTTCGTCAACTGCGTGCGCTTCCTGGGGCCGACCTTCGGCGGCATCAACCTCGAGGACATCAAGGCGCCCGAATGCTTCATCATCGAGCAGCGCCTGCGCGAGGCGATGGACATCCCGATCTTCCACGACGACCAGCACGGCACCGCCATCATCTCGGCGGCCGGCCTGATCAACGCGCTGCACCTCACCGGCCGCAACATCAAGGACATCAAGCTGGTGGTGAACGGCGCGGGTGCCGCCTCGATCGCCTGCATCGAGCTGATCAAGGCGATGGGGTTGCCGCACGAGAACGCCATCCTGGTGGATACCAAGGGCGTGATCTGGCAAGGCCGCACGGAAGGCATGAACCAGTGGAAGAGTGCGCATGCCGTGCGCACCAAGGCGCGCTCGCTCAAGGACGCGATGGAAGGCGCCGACGTCTTCTTCGGCCTGTCGGTAAAGGGGGCGGTGACCAAGGACATGGTGAAGTCGATGGCGCCCAAGCCGATCATCTTCGCCATGGCCAATCCCGATCCTGAGATCACGCCGGAGGATGCGCGCGCGGCCCGGCCCGACGCCATCATCGCCACAGGCCGCTCGGACTATGCCAACCAGATCAACAACGTGCTGGGCTTCCCCTACATCTTCCGCGGCGCGCTCGACGTGCGCGCCCGCACCATCAACGAGGAGATGAAGGTCGCCGCCGCCGAGGCGCTGGCCAAGCTCGCGCGCGAGGACGTGCCCGACGAAGTCGACAGAGCCTATTCCGGCCGGCGCCTGCGCTATGGGCCGGAGTATATCGTACCGGTGCCGTTCGATCCGCGGTTGATCTCAGTCGTGTCGTCGGCGGTGGCGCAGGCGGCGATGGATTCCGGCGTGGCGCGACGCAAGATCCCCGACATGGCCGAGTACCGGCGCGCGCTCGCAGGCCGGCTCGACCCCACCAACCACTGGCTGCAGAGCCTGTTCGAGCAGGTCAAGGCCAGCCCGCAGCGCATCGTCTTCGCCGAGGGCGAGGAAGAGCGCACCATCCGCGCCGCCGTGGTGTTCCGCGACAACGGCTACGGCACGCCCATCCTGATCGGCCGCGAGGAGCAGGTGCGCGAAGCCATGAAGTCTGTCGGCATCACGGCCACCGACGGCATCGAGATCCACAATGCGCGGCTCAGCACGCGCAACGCGCCCTATACCGAGCTGGTCTACAAGCGCCTGCAGCGCGACGGCTACCTGCGCCGCGACGTGCAGCGCATGGTCAACCAGGGCCGCAACGTGTTCGGCGCCTGCATGGTGGCGATGGGCGATGCCGACGGCATGGTGACCGGCATCACGCGCCGCTTTCCCGAGTGCTATGCCGACATCAAGCGCGTGATCAACGAGCGACCCGGCAAAGTGCCGATCGGCTATTCGGTCGTGGTGGCTCGACACGGCACGGTGTTCCTCGCCGACACCTCGATCAACGAGACGCCCTCGCCCGAGCAGCTCGCCACCATCGCCAAGCAGATGGCAGGCAACGCCCGCACCATGGGGCATGAGCCGCGCGTGGCATTCGTGTCGTTCTCCAACTTCGGCAGCCGCGAGATCGACCGCATCGACCGCATTCGCAAGGCGATCCGCCTGCTCGACAGCGAGAAGGTCGACTTCGAGTATGACGGCGAAATGCAGGCCGACATGGCACTCGACTACGAGCTCCTGAAGTCGACCTATCCGTTCGCCCGCCTCACCGGTTCGGCCAATGTGCTGGTCATGCCGGGTCTACACTCCGCCCACATCTCGTCGCGGCTGATGCAGAAGCTGGGCGGTGTCACGGTGATCGGCCCGGTGATCGACGGTCTCGAGAAGCCGGTGCAGATCGTGCAGATGGGCGCCACGGTGAGCGATCTCGTCAATCACGCAGCGCTTGCCGCTTACGGCGCGCTCAGTCGACGGAGGTAGTCATGGCCGATCTTGTTGTTCGCGGCGCCACCATTGTCGATGGTCTCGGCCATGAGCCGAGGCGGGCCGACCTCGCCGTCAAGGACGGCAAGATCGCCGCCATCGGCGAGATCAAGGACAAGGGCACGGAAACCATCGATGCCGACGGCCTGACGCTGGCCCCCGGTATCGTCGACGTGCATACGCACTACGACGCGCAGGTGACGTGGGACCAAACGCTCTCGCCCTCGCCGTCGCTCGGCGTCACCACGGCGGTGATGGGCAATTGCGGCTTCGGCATCGCACCGGCATTCCCCAAGTCGCGCGACCTCGTGATCCGCAACCTGTCGGTCGTCGAGGGCATGGACCTCGATGCCCTGCGCACCGGCATCAAATGGGACTTCGAGAGCTTCGGCGACTACATGGCGATGCTGCGCCGGCGCGGCGCCTACGCCAATCTCGCGGTCCTGGCCGGCCATTCGACCATCCGCACCGCCGTGATGGGCGAGGCCGCCTCCGAGCGCAAGGACGCCACCCCTGAGGAGCTCGCCCAGATGAAGGCCATGGTGTCGGAGGCCATGGCGCTGGGGGCGATCGGGCTCGGCGCCTCCTATTCGTTGAACCATTCGGGCTATGGCGGCGTGCCGATGCCGTCGACCATCGCGCCCATGTCGGAGCTCGATGCGCTGGTCGGCGCCATGGGCGCGCGCGGGCGCGGTGTGGTCGAGATCGCCTCGGGCGTGAAGACGCCGGCCGAGCTGGAGCCGATGGCGGCCAAATACGGCCGGCCGTTTTTCCAGGGCACTGGCGTTGCGATGTACAACGAGCAGGCGCCCAACCGCGCCATCGGCATGTTCGAGGAGTGCGCGGCGGCGCTGCGCCGCGGCAACGGGCTCTACATCCAGATCCCCTGCCAGCCGCTCAGCTTCGACTTCACCATGTCGAACGCCTATCCGTTCTACAGCCACTCGGCGTTCGATCCGATCAAGGCCTATACGCCCGAGCAGCTGAAGGCGGTGTTCCGCGACGCCTCATGGCGCTCCAAGTTCCGCGAGGACGTCAAGACCGTGCGGCCGGGCATGATCTTCCAGGGCAACTGGGACCGCGTCATGGTGGCGGTGGCGCAGAAGCCCGCCAATGCCAAATACGTCAACCGCTACGCCGCCGAGATTGCCGAGACCGAGCATCGCGATCCGCTGGACGTGGTGCTCGACCTCAGCCTCGACGAAGAACTCGAGACCGCCTTCCTCGGCCGCTTCCTCAATGTCGGCGACGACGGCGTGGCGCGGCTCTTGAAGCACGAGGCGGGCGTGGTGGCGCTGTCCGATGCCGGCGCCCACCTTATCTATATGTGCGATGCGGGCTTCGGCCTGCATTTCCTGGCCCGCTGGGTGCGCGAGCGCGGCGACTTCGACATCGCCGAAGGCGTGCGGCGGCTGACCAGCCATCCCGCCGATCTCTACGGCATCCAAAATCGTGGCCGCATCGCAGTCGGCGCGCAGGCCGATCTTCTGCTGTTCGATCCGGCGACGGTCGGCGTGTCGCCTGCCGAACGCGTCGCCGACCTGCCAGGTGGCGGACGGCGCACCATCCGCCGGCCGACCGGCGTGCATGGCGTCTTCTGTAACGGCGTCAAGACGTTCGACGGCAGGGACTACGTGAAGCACAGCAAGGGCCCGGGCCATGTGCTCGACCGCTTCAACGCCAGCCAAGGCAGCCACAACGTGGCGATGGCGGCGCAATGATGCCTCAAGAGATTCGATGAGGCTCGAAACCTACTGGTTGTATCTCGGCGCGGTCGTGATGCTGTCCTGCACGCCTGGGCCGAACGTGCTCTATGTCACCACCCGGGCGATCCGCTTCGGCTTCGGCGCGGCGATGATCGGTATGTCGGGCTGCCTGCTGGCGCTGGCGGTGCTGCTCACCGCCTCGGTTGCGGGCGTCAGCGCCTTCATGCTGGCGGTGCCGACGGCCTTCGAGCTCCTCAAGTACGCCGGCGCGATCTATCTGGTGTGGCTCGGCATCCAGGCCTGGCGCGCGCCGGTCGCCGACCTTGCGCCGGCTGCAGCCTCGCCGCGCGAAACGGCAAGCCGCTGGTCGCTGTTTCGCGGCGGCTTCCTGGTCGGCATCAGCAATCCCAAATTGTTGGTGTTCGCCGCGGCCTTCTTCCCGCAGTTCATTACGCCCGATGCACCTTGGGCACCACAATTCCTGCTGCTGGTCGCGACGTTCATCGCCGTCGAGGCCTGCACCTATCTGACCTTGGGGTTGAGCGCGCGCGGACTGGCGCGCTATCTCGTGCAAGCCGTATGGCAGCGGCGTATCAACAGGCTGAGCGGAATGATCTTCGCGGCATTTGGCTGCGCCCTGCTGCGTTATCGCCCGTAACGCTTCCCGCCCCATCTCCGCCAGTATAGGATTTTCATAAGGGAGCGATTTTGGCCGCACCGCGGCCAAAACGCGTTATCAGCCTGGGAGGGCGCCATGACGAAGACGATCATGAAGATCAGCAGCCGCAACCTGCCTCCGGTCGGCCGCCGCCGCCTGGTCAAGACGGGCATGGCCGGCATCATTGCCACCGGCATGGCGCCGACTTTCGCGCGCGCCGAAGCCAAGAAGCTGGTGATGGCCCACATCGTGCCGCCGCCGGAGTCGGGCGCGGTCGGCTTCGCCTGGCAGGCCGAGGAAGTGCGCAAGCGCTCGGGCGGCGAGCTCGACATGCAGTTCATGGGCGGCACGCTGCTCACCAAGGAGCTGGAGATCATGAACGCCGTGAAGTCGGGGAACATCCAGTTGGGTGACCCGGCGGGCGCAGCGGCCACGGTGTTCCCCGAGATGGGCGTGTTCCTGGTGCCCTATCTCGTCCAGAACTATGCGCACGCCTACAAGATGTTCAACGGCGCGATCGGCGACGCCCTCGATAAGCAGTTCCAGGACAAGTACAAGCTCAAGGTGATGTGCTTCTTCGACTACGGTTTCCGCCATTTCTGGACCGCGAAGAAGCCGATCATCGAGCCCAAGGACCTGCGTGGCGCCAAGATCCGCGTGCAGCAGGCCAAGGTGTTCGGTGACACGATCAATGGGCTGGGCGGCAACGCCGTACCGCTGGCCTGGGGCGAGGTGATCTCGGCCGCCAAGTCGGGCGTGATCGACGGCGGCGACCTGCCGATCGTCAACCAGATCGCGCTCAAGATCTACGAAGTGTCGAAGTACTGCTCGATGAGCTTCCACAACTATGGGCCGACCCTCAACACCATGAACCTGGCGACCTGGGAGAGCCTCAGCCCCGAGCACAAGAAGCTGATGATCGACACCAGCCGCGAGGCGCAGCAGAAGATCCGGGACCTCACCGAGTCAGTCGACAATTTCGCCGCCGCAAAGAAAGAGCTCGAGCCCAAGGGCATGACCGTGGTCGAGTCAAAGGTCGACGAGTTCCGCAAGGTCGCGATCGCGAAGATCTGGCCGGCCTACAAGCAGCAGTACAGCGGCTTGTGGGAGCAGATCGAGGGCGTCAAGGCGTAAGGCGGGAGGTGCCACGCTTCATCGCGTCGATCCCCAAGATCGTCATTTCGCTCCTGCTGGTCGCCGCCATCGTCAACCTGCTGGTAGGCGTGTTCCTGCGCTACGTCATGATCCCGGTGACGGACTGGCTGGACATCGACTCCATTCCGTTCACCTGGGTCGAGGAGGTGGGCGAGATGCTGCTCGCCTGGCTCACCCTGCTTGGCGCGGCGATCGGCGTGCGCGAGCGCAGCCACTTCACCCTGCACGTCCTGCATTTCACGCCGAGGGGCCAGGTCCTGGTCGACCGTATCCATCATGTGCTGATTGCGATCTTTGGCGCCATCGCTGCCTGGTACGGCGTGCGGCTCTGCATGCTCAACCACACGCTGGTGACGCCGGGACTGTCGATCAATCTTGCCGTGCTCTATGCCTCGGTGGTGGTCGGTGGCGCGCTGCTGGTGGTCTATGCCGTGTCGATGATCGTCGCCCCGCCACCCAGGACGGACGGCGTGCACTGACATGCTCCTGGTCCTGGTCGCCGCGATCTTCGTCGTCCTGATCGTCTTCTCCATGCCCATCGTGTTCGCGCTGGGCGTGGCGGCCGTGGCCGGCCTGTGGATGGGCGGCTACGACCTGCAGGTCGTGTCGTCGAGCATGGTGTCGGGCTCGCAGAGCTGGGTGCTGCTGGCGATTCCCGCGTTCGTCTTCGCCGGCGGCCTGATGGAAAAATGCGGCATGAGCCACGCCCTGGTCGATTTCGCCCGCGCGCTGGTCGGCTGGGTCAAGGGCGGGCTCGGCATGTCGGTGATCGTGGTGGCCTACTTCTTCTCCGATATCTGCGGCTCGAAGATGGCCGAGGTCTCCGCCCTCGGCTCGACCCTGATGCCGCCGCTCACCAAGGCGGGATACCGCCGCGAGGACTCGGCCTCGCTGATCGCCGCCGGCACCGCCATGGGCATGCTGGTGCCGCCCGCCATCTTCATGATCGTGATCGCCCAGGTGACCAACACCTCGGCGGTAGCGCTGTTTCTCGCGGGCTTCGTGCCGGCCGCCACCATCATGGTCTGCCTGATGGTCCTGGTGTGGTTCCGCGCCCGCAAATACGACTGGCCGGTCGACACGCGGCCAAGCGTGGCGTTGATCGTCTCCACCGGGCGGCGCGCCGCCGTGCCGATGGTCATTCCCGTCGTGATCCTGGTTGGCTTCGTGCTGGGCGTATTCACCGCCACCGAAGCGGGCGCGGTGGTGGCGGGCTACTCGTTCTTCGTCGCCATCTTCTATTACCGCAATGTCAGCTTCAGCCAGATGGCGAGGCTTGCCTACGACAGCGCGATTCTGACCGCTGCCGTGATCTTCCTGCTCGCCGTCGCCTCGGTGTTTCAGTACCTGATGGGAGTGTCGGGCGTGCCGAAGCTGCTGGCCGAGGTACTTGGCCCGCTCAAGTCGGCGCACTGGCTGTTCCTGATCGCGATCGCCTTGATCACCATGATGTTCGGCATGGTGCTGGAGGGCTTGCCGGCGGCGGTGGTGCTGATCCCTGTCGTGTTCCCGATCGCCGAGAAAATGGGCATCGACCCCTACCACTTCAATATCGTGATCACCGCCTCAGTCGGCATCGGGCTGTTCCTGCCACCGATGGGCGTGGGCCTTTTGATGGCACTGCGCTTCGCCAACCTGACGGTCGGCCAGCACTGGCGCTCCTACCTGCCCTACATCGGCGCCCTGCTGATCGGCCTGCTGCTGATCATCCTGTTTCCGGAACTCTCATTGTTCCTGCCGCGCACCGCAGGCGCGATCCGCTAGCGCCCTTCGTCACGCCACCTTTGTCACCGTCAGTCGATGGTGCTTGCCGTCACGCGCCGTCCACGAGATCGACTGGCCGACCGCGAGCCCGATCAGCGCGGCGCCGACCGGCGTCATCACCGAGATGCGATGTTCGTCGATGCTCTCATCAACCGGATAGACGAGCTTCAGGGTGCGCGTGTGGCTGTCGTCGGACTTGAAGGTCACGGTCGAACCCATGCGCACGACGTCGGTCGGCACGGCAGAAGCGTCGACCACCTTGGCGCGCTCCATCTCGTCCAACAGCTCCTGCGCCACCGCAGGCTGATTCTGCAGCGAGGCGTTGGCAAGATCGGTCAGCCGTTCGTAGTCGGCGGCGCTAACGACGATCTGGGGAACCGAGCGGTTACGCACGACGTCACGCATGAGGGCACTCCCATGAGACATCGTTTAAACGTAGGTCCGGCGGCAGGGCCTTTCAACCCGCACCGGGGCACGATCACAGGGCCGGCTTGCCGATGCCGCCCCCCTGTCAGCTCCCTCTGGCGCGACGCGCCAGATAGACCTGCAAATGGGCATGGGCCATGCGCAGGTTCGGAGTGGCAATACCGGCCTTTTTCGCCCGCGCGATCATGTCGCCAACCACATGATCGGCCTCGACCATCGAGCCCTTTTCGAGGTCGTGCAGCATGGAGGCGGCGAACAGAGACCCCTTCTGCGTCAACGCCTGGCGCGCGAATCCGAGGCCGTTTTCGCTCGGATCGTGGCCGGCCGCCGCCGCCACCTTGCGGCATTCCTCGAGCGTCTCGAGCACGATCGCTTGCCCTTCCTCGGCGGCAAGGATATCGCCCGACGTACCGCGCATCAGGCAGCAGAGCGCGGCAAGCGTGCACAGGAACACCCACTTGTCCCAGAGATCCTGCACGATGTTCTCGTGCAGGCCGCCATCGAGGCCGGCTTTCTTGATCGCCGCCGCAAGCTCGACCAGCGCCGGCCGCGCCGCCTTGCCGCCACGCTCGCCGACCGAGAAGGCGGCGAACGGGCTGGTGTGCAGGACCTCGCCCTTGGGCGAGAGCGCCACGCCGATCCTGGCCACCCCGCCCACCACCCGCCCGGCGCCGAAGCGCGCGTCGAGTTGGTCGAGATGGTTCATGCCGTTCAGGAGAGGCACCACGGCGGTGTTGGGTCCGACCGCAGACGCCACCGCGTCAAGCGCCGAGCCCATGTCGTACGCCTTGTTGGTGAGCATCACGATGTCGTACGGCCCGCCTTCGCCGCCACTCAGGACCGTCTTCACTTCCTGGGTGATGTCACCCTTCGGGCTCTTGATGACGAGCCCGCCCTTCATCAGCGCCTCGCGGCGGGCAGGCCGGACGAGGAAAGTGATGTCGGTGCCGCTCTGCTGCAGGCGGCCGCCGATATAGCCGCCGATCGCGCCGGCGCCGAGGATCAGGATTTTCACTTCAGGCCTCCGCGCGCACGCCGTGTCTCATAGGTCTGCAGATGAGCGTAGGCGAAGCGCAGGTTGGGGGCGGCGATCCCGTGCTTGCGGGCCCGGACGAGCATGTCGCCGACGATCTGCTTGCCCTCGACGGCGCCGCCTTTCTCGATGTCGCCCAGGATCGAGGCGACACTCTTGCCGCCCCTCTGTGTCAGCGCGGCCTTCACTCCCGCGAACGCCTTGTCGCCTGGCGGATAGCCTTCGGCCTGGGCGACCTTGCGGCACTCCTCGAGGATCTCGCTCATGATCGCCTCGCCCTCGTCGGACGCCATGATGTCGCCGATCGTGCCGCGCATCGCCGAGCACATTCCGGCGATCGCGCCCAGCATGATCCACTTGTCCCACAGATCCTGGTTGATGTTGGGATTGAGGCCGCCGACGATGCCGGCCTTCTTGCACGCGGCATCGAGCTCGACCAGCGCCGCCCGCGGCGGCTTGCCGTCGCGCTCGCCGAACGACACGCCCGACGCGCCGGAATGGAGGATCTCGCCGTTCGGCCCCAGCATGCCGCCGATGCGCGCCAGGCCGCCCGCGACCCTCTCCTTGCCGAAGCGAGCATCGAGGATGGCGAAGTGCATGTGGCCGTTCAGGATCGGCACGATGGTGGTGTTGGCGCCGACCGCCGGCGCGATGGCGTCGAGCGCCGACGACAGGTCGTAGCCTTTGCACGCCAGGATGATCACCTCATAGGGCCCGCCGTCGCTTGCCTTGGTGACGACCTTCACCGGCAGCACCGCGTCGCCGGTCTTCGGGCTCTTCACCACCAGGCCGTTCTTGCGCACCGTCTCGGCGCGCTTCTCGCGCAGCAGGAAGGTGACGTCGATGCCGGCCTGGTGCAGGCGCGCGCCCCAATAGCCGCCGACCGCGCCGGCACCCAGGATCAGGATCTTCACTTCTTGACGCTCCTCTCCGCGATCCAGTCGGCGAGCCAGGTCGCGAGATCGTCGGTCTGATGATGAATGTGGTCGAGGTTGAGGCCATCGGCGCGCTTCACGCTCTCCTCGGTGCGGATCCACACCGTGCGCATGCCCATGTCGTGCGCGGGCTTGAGGTTGACCGCGATGTCGTCGGCAAAGGCGGCGCGCTTGGGATCGACGTTGTGCTTGACGACCAGCTTGTCGTAGATCGCCTGGTGCGGCTTGGGCCAGTAGTCGCCGGCGACGATATCGAAGATCGCCTCGAAATGATGGGCCACGCCCAGCCGCTCCATGACCTTCTCGGCATGCGGCACGTCGCCCGCGGTGAAGATGATCTTGCGGCCGGGCAGGGCGGCCAGCGCCTTCTCGAGTTCCGGACTCGGCGGCACCGGCGAATAGTCGATGTCGTGCACGTAATCCAGGTAATGCCGCGGATTGACGCCATGCAGGCTCATCATGCCGCGCATCGAGGTGCCATGGTCGCGCCAATAAGCCTTCTGCACGCGGCGCGCCTCCTCGGGATCGACTTTTAGCCAGTCCGAGATGTAGCGGCCGATGCGCACATCGATCTGGGCAAAGAGGTTGCAACGCGCCGGATAGAGCGTGTTGTCGAGGTCGAACAGCCAGACGTCGGGGTCGTGCAGCGGTGGCGGCATGTGGGTGAATTAGCGGTCAGTCGTGCGCTTGTCGAGGCGGCGGATTATATAAGGAGGGCAATGGATCTTCTCGTCTACTTCCTCCTCGTGGTCATTGCGCTGCTGCTGGTCGGTCTGCTGATCGTCCTGCTGCGCCGCGGCGACGGCCGCAAAGAGGGCGCGCGCCATGAGCTGGTGCTGGCAGACACCATCCAGCGGGTCGAGCGTTCGCTGCGCGAGCAGGAGCAGGCGCTTGCCAAGGTCGTGCATGAGCGGCTGGACAAGAACGAGAAGACGACCGGCCAGGTCGTCACCGACCTGCGCGAGCGGCTGGTCAGGATCGACGAGGCGCAGAAGAAGATCGGCGAGCTCTCGACCCAGGTGGTCGGCCTGCAGGAGATCTTGAGCAACAAGCAGGCGCGCGGCGCCTTTGGCGAGGTCCAGCTGAACGACCTCGTCGCCAATGCCCTGCCGCCGTCGGCCTATGAGTTCCAGAGCACGCTGTCGACCGGCGCGCGCGTCGACTGCCTGCTGAAGCTGCCCAATCCGCCGGGCCCGATCGCCATCGACGCCAAGTTCCCGCTGGAGAGCTACCAGCTGCTGCGCTCGGTCGCGGCAGGCGATGCGCCGGGGCTGGCGACGGCGCAGCGTGCCTTCCAGCTCGCCATGCGCAAGCACATCAACGACATCCGCGACAAATACATCCGGCCCGGCGAGACCGCCGAGTCGGCCCTGCTGTTCCTGCCCTCGGAAGCGATCTACGCCGAGCTGCACGCCAACTTCGCTGGCGTGGTCGACGAGTCCTACAAGGCGCGCGTCTGGATCGTGTCGCCTACTACCATGATGGCGACGCTCAACACCGTGCGCGCCGTGCTGAAGGACGTGCGCATGCGCGAGCAGGCCGGCGAGATCCAGAAGCTCGTCGAATTGATGATGGGTGACACCAGGCGCTTGCAGGAGCGGGTCGACAACCTCAAGCGCCACTTCACGCTGACCGAAAAGGACCTGCGCGAGGTCGACACCTCGACTTCCCAGATCATGCGCCGCGGCGAGCGCATCCTGCAGACCGATCTGGGCGAGCAGCCCGAGGCGCTGCCGCCCGCACGCTGACGTGGCAGCTCGTCGGTGATTTTACCGCCAGATTACCGCCGCGTGGTAAACGTCCGATGCCGATGCCAAAAGGGTTTTAGCCACCTTTTACCATTTACCACCCACCCCCCTCGATTTTCGGCTTGACGGCATTTCAGCGGATGGCGGCAGGAAACTCAGCCCCACGGCCCACGATTGGTCGATGGCACGGAGCCGCCGCGGCGAACCGACATCGGCGCTGCCATGGGCTTGGCGCTCGCCATCGCCTGCAGGCGGGCAATGCGCTCTTCCATGGACGGATGGGTGGAGAACAGGCTCGCCATGCCGCCGCCTGACAATGGGTTGTCGATATAGAGATGCGCCGTCGCTGGATTGGCCTCCGCCGTCGGGTTGGGGATGGCTTGTGTGCCTTCGTGCAGGCGCTGCAGCGCCGAGGCGAGCCACAGCGGATGGCCGGAGATCTCCGCGCCCATGCGGTCGGCCTCGAACTCGCGGCTGCGGCTGATCGCCATCTGCACCATCGAGGCGGCGAGCGGCGCCAGGATCATGGCAGCGATGGCGACGATCGGGCTGACCGACCGGCCATTCTCGTCGCGGCCGCCGCCGAACAGGCCGCCGAAAGTCGCCAGCATGCCGATCGCGCCCGAGATCGTCGCCGCAATGGTCATGGTGAGGGTGTCGCGGTTCTTCACGTGGCCGAGTTCGTGGCTCAGCACGCCCGCGACCTCGTCGCGACTCAAGTGGCGCAGCAAGCCTGAGTTCACCGCCACCGCGGCATGCTCCGGACTGCGGCCGGTGGCGAAGGCGTTGGGCTGGTCCTCGTCGATGATGTAGACGCGCGGCATCGGCAGGCCGGCACGCTGCGTCAGCTCCTGGATGATGCCGTAAAGCTCGGGCGCCTCCTGCGGGCCGACTTCGTGCGCGTTGCTCATGCGCAGCACCATCTGGTCGCTGTTCCAGTAGGCGAGGAGGTTCATGCCCAGCGCAAAGAGCAGCGCGATCAGCAGTCCCGACTGGCCGCCCAGCAGGTAGCCGATCGCCAGGAAAAAGCCGGTCAGGACGGCCAGAAGCAGCGCCGTGCGGAAGTAGTTCATGGCCGGAAACATGGCTCCGGACTGTGGCGAATCAAGCCTCCAGACGGCATCATGGCGGCATGACCGATGAGAAGAAACCCGCGCCGCCGGAGCCGCCCAAGGCCGACCCGGCAAAACCCGTCCCGCCCGAGAAGCCGAAGAAGGTCGAGGAGATCGGCGGCCCGCCCGGCCCCGAGCCGACGCGCTACGGCGATTGGCAGTTCAACGGCAAGGTGACGGACTTTTAGCCTGTCGTCCTGAGTGCAGCGAAGGACCTCACGCCAGCGGCAGAATCGTTGGTCGCTCGGCTAGGTCCTTCGCTCCGCTCAGGACGACAAAGAAACGAGTGACGAGATGAGTGCACGCAAGGATATCTTCGCTCCCGGCTTCAAGGCGCAACCTTGGTGGTGGGAAGCTTGGACTCCCAACAACGCCCTGTCGCAGGATCCGCCAGCCAAGACGGACGTGGTGATCGTGGGCGCAGGTTATGGCGGGCTGTCGACGGCGCTTGAACTGCGTCGCAATGGGATCGGCGCCGTGGTGCTGGAGCGCGGCGTGTTCGGCATCGGCGCCTCGACGCGCAACGGCGGCATGCTCTCGGGCGGCACCAATGTCGCCAAGGGGCTGGGCGGCAAGAACCCGAAGGTCGAGGCCGAGTTCGAAGCGAACAAGGCCGCGTTCCTGGGCAGCGGCGCCAACTCGCTGCAGACCCTGATCGACATCATCGCGCGCGAGAAGATCGATTGCGGGCTGATCACCACCGGCCGCTTCACCGGCGCCTGGACGCCTGCGCACTATGACGACCAGGCGCGCAAGGTCGAGATGTTCAACAAGTACGCCAATGTCGGCGCCGAGATGATCCCGCGTGAGCGCGTGCGCGAGATAATGGCGTCCGACTATTACTACGGCGGCATGTATGTGAAGAGCGGCGGCAACCTCCATCCGGCGCGCTACTACAAGGGCCTGCTTGAGGCCGTCAACCGCGAGGGTGCGGTGCTGTGCGGCAACATTGAGGCCGAGCGCATCGAGAAGACCTCGAGCGGCTGGCGCGTGTTGACCGCCAAGGGCCCGATCGCCGCCAAGGAAGTCGTGATCGCGACCAACGGCTATACGGGCGACCTGACTCCACGCCTGAAGCATCGCGTCGTGCCAGTCGCGAGTCACATCATCGCCACCGAACAACTGCCGATGCCCGCGACGGATCTGATCCCGTTGCAGCGCTCGATCGGCGACACCAAGCGGGTGCTGACCTATTACCGGCCCTCGCCCGACGGCAAGTATATGATCTTCGGCGGGCGGGCGCGCTTCACCGCGGCGCCGCCGGAAGTGAGCGCGCCGATCCTGTACCAGTACATGATCGACCGCTTCCCGCAGCTCGACGGCATCCGCATCACGCATGTGTGGACCGGCAACGTGGCCTTCGCGCTCGATTCGATGTCGCACATGGGCCAGGACGACGGCATGCACTACCTGCTCGCCTGCAACGGCAGCGGCGTGGCGATGATGACCTATCTCGGCACGCAGACAGCGAAGAAGATCGCGGGCGGCAGCAACGCGCCGATCAACGCCTTCGACGGTCGCGAGTTTCCCGAGCATCCGCTCTACAACGGCGATCCGTCGCTCTATCTGCCGTTGATCGGCGCCTGGTACCGCACGCGCGACTGGATCGACCGCCGCATGGCGGCCTGATGACCGCGCTGCCCGTCACCCTGCAGGACGTGCAGGCAGCAGCCGCGCGCATCAAGGGCGCCGTCGTGCGCACGCCCTGCCTGCGCAGCGAGACCCTGTCACGCATCGCCAAGGCCGACATTTGGCTCAAGTTCGAGAACCTGCAATTCACCGCCTCCTTCAAGGAGCGCGGCGCGCTGAACACGTTGCTGCAGCTCACACCCGAAGAACGGCAGCGCGGCGTGATCGCCATGTCAGCCGGCAACCACGCCCAGGGCGTCGCCTATCATGCAGGTCGGCTGGGCATTCCCACCACCATCGTGATGCCGGCTTTCACGCCCAACATGAAGGTAACCCACACCCGGGGCCACGGCGCCAAGGTGGTGCTGCACGGCAATACGCTGGCGGAAGCCGGCGCCGAGGCGCATCGGCTGGCGGCTGCCCAGAAGCTCGTGTTCGTGCACCCCTACGACGATCCACGCATCATCGCCGGCCAAGGCACGATCGCGCTCGAGATGCTGCACGATGTGCCCGACCTCGACACGCTGGTGGCGCCGGTGGGCGGCGGCGGCATGATCGCGGGCTGCGCGGTAGCGGCGCGCGGGATGAAGCCCGAGTTGAAGGTGATTGGCGTGGAAACCGCGGGCTATTCGGCCATGCGCCAGGAGCTGGCTGGCGAGCCAGTAACGGCGGGTGGCGACACCATCGCCGAGGGCATCGCCGTGCGCGATATCGGCGAGTTGCCGCTCAAGCTCTGTCGCGCCCTGCTCGAAAAGGTGGTGAGCGTTGATGAGGTGGCGATCGAGCGCGCCATCGCGCTGCTGCTCGAGGTCGAGAAGACAGTGGTTGAAGGAGCGGGCGCCGCCGGCCTGGCTGCGCTGCTCGCCTATCCCGAGCTGTTCACGGGCCGCAAAGTCGGCCTGGTCCTGAGTGGCGGCAACATCGACACGCGCCTGCTGGCCTCGGTGCTGCTGCGCGGCCTGGTGCGCGACGGGCGGATCGTGCGGCTGCGGCTGATGATCGGCGATGCGCCCGGGCAGCTCGCCCGCGTGGCCAGCGTCATCGGCAAGTCGGGCGGCAACATCGTCGAGGTCCAGCACCAGCGGCTGTTCGGCGTAGTCGCCAAGGCGACCGAGCTCGACGTCACTGTCGAGACGCGCGACCGTGCCCACGTGCGCGAGTTGATGACGGCGCTGGAGGCCGACGGCTTCAAAGTGCACCTGCTGGAAGGCGCCGAAGGATAGGAGCCAGCGAACTCTCGCCGGCTCGTGTCCTTCAGCCAGACGTCAGATCGTCCCCGGTGGTCGGCGTCGAGTTCAGGGTGCTCGTCGAATAGACTTCCGTAGCGCGATGTGGGTGGGGGCAGCCCATCAAGCCAGTCGCGCGCCGCCGCGGTGTCGCGAAATATCCCCATCGGCCGATCGGTGCCGTCCAGGGCTTCGAACAGCCGGGCCTGTCGGTAGTTCTCGTCCGATGTCGCCACAATGGCGAGCGCGCCAAGGGCGCTCATGGAGCTGTAGCCGCGGATGCGGGCACTGAGATCGAGCATGTCGGCAGTGCCCAACGCCGATGAGCAGTGCGTCACGTCGACCAGCTTGCGATACGACAAGGTCGCGGGCCTCGCCAGTTCATCCAAGGCCGCCTCGAAATCCTCCAGGCGAAGGATACCGGCGCCAGTGGCCACCACCGTGCGGGTCTGGTGGTCGATCACCCAAGTCAGCGGCATTTGGCTTCCCCATGACAAGGTGAATTGCTCCGCCCTTTGTAGGCGCCCGGCGACACCGCCGCCGTGGCATTTCGCACATTGGCCGTACACATCCGAGCAGGGAGGTACTTATCCTTCGGGCGCCGCCGAAACATGGAGCCGGCCGCCTGTGGCAAGACTACATCCTCATTTTGCGAGGAGGCAGCCATGACCGTGACCGTGTTCATCCGCTACCAGCTCGATCCCTTCAAGCGCCAGGCCTTCGAGGCCTATGCCCAGCGCTGGCTCAAGATTATCCCGCGCTTGGGGGGCAATCTCCTGGGCTACTGGATGCCGCACGAGGGCACCAACAACATCGCGATGGCGCTGATTTCCTTCGACAGCCTCGCCGCCTACGAGGCCTATCGCGCCCGGCTGAGGGCAGATCCGGACGGTTCGGCCAATTTCCAGAGTGCCGAAGAGGGTCGCTTCATTTTGGCCGAGGAACGGACCTTTTTGCGCCAGGTCGAATAGGGCTAAAAGGGCGGCCATGTCCGCCGCCCCCCAATACGTCCCCTCGCCCACGCCCGACCTCGCGAAGATCGAGCGGGCGCTGATCTCCGTCTCCGACAAGCAGGGCCTGGTCGAGCTCGGCAAGGCGCTGGTGGGGCATGGCATTGAAATCCTGTCGACCGGCGGCTCGGCCAGGGCGCTGCGCGACGCTGGGCTGAAGGTCGTCGAGGTGAGCGACCACACGGGCTTTCCAGAAATCATGGACGGGCGCGTGAAGACGCTGCAGCCCGCGATCCACGGCGGGATTCTCGCCCGGCGCACCGACGCCGGACACAAGAAGGCGATGAGCGACCACAAGATCGCCGGCATCGATCTCGTCGTGGTGAATCTCTATCCGTTCGAGGCGACCGTGGCGCGCGGGGCAGACTTCGCCACCTGCATCGAGAACATCGATATCGGGGGCCCGGCGCTGATCCGCGCCTCGGCCAAGAACCACGACTTCGTCACCATGGTGGTCGACCCCGCCGACTATGCCGCGGTGGTCGACGAGCTCAAGGTCCACAAGGGCGCGACGACCCTGGCGCTACGTCGCAAGCTCGCCGCCAAGGCCTATGCCCGTACGGCCGCCTATGACTCCGCGATAGCGACCTGGTTCGCCAAGCAGCAGGGCGAGACCTTCCCTGAACGGCTGACGATCTCCGCTGAGCGCGTCCAGACCCTGCGCTACGGCGAGAACCCGCACCAGCAGGCGGCGTTCTATGCCGACGGCAGCAAGCGGCCGGGCGTCGCCACAGCGCGTATGGTCCAGGGCAAGGAGCTCTCCTACAACAACATCAACGACACCGAGGCCGCGTATGAATGCGTCGCCGAGTTCGGCGAGCCCGCCGTGGTGGTGATCAAGCACGCCAATCCCTCGGGCGTGGCGATCGCCAAGGATCAGTACAGGGCTTACCTCAAGGCCTACGCCTGCGATCCGGTATCGATCTATGGCGGCATCGTCGCGGTCAATCGCACGCTCGAGGCGGTGACGGCGACCGACCTCGCCAAGCGCTTCCTGGAAGTGATCATCGCCCCCGACGCCACGCCGGAAGCGCTGAAGATCCTGGCGCGGCGCAAGGACGTCCGCGTGCTGCTGGCCGGCACACTGCCCGATCCCACGAGCGCCGGCATGACGCTCAAAAGCGTGGCCGGCGGCTATCTCTTCCAGAGCCGCGACAATGGCCGAGTGACGCGGAGCGAGCTGAAAGTCGTGACCAAGCGCGCGCCGACGGAGCAGGAAACAAACGACCTGCTGTTTGCCTTCACTGTGTGCAAGCACGTGAAGTCGAATGCCATCGTCTATGCCAAGGATGGCGCCACGGTAGGTGTCGGCGCGGGCCAGATGAACCGCCGGGACAGTTCGCGCATCGCCGCCATCCGCGCGGCCGAAGCAGGCGAGATCGCCAAGTTGGCGCAAAGCCCGGCGGTCGGCAGCGTCGTTGCCTCCGACGCCTTCTTCCCGTTCGCCGACGGCCTGCTGGCTGCGGCCGAAGCGGGTGCCACGGCGGTGATCCAGCCGGGCGGCTCGATGCGCGACGGTGAAGTTATCGAGGCGGCCGATAAGGCGGGCCTCGCCATGGTGTTCACGGGTATGAGGCATTTCCGGCACTAGCCGGAAATGCCTCAGTCGCTGTTGCCGTTAGACCAGTTCGGGTTCACGCACTGCCGTCGGCGCGGCAATGTCGTCGATGTCGATGAGGTCGCCGCTGGTGGCGACGAGCACGGCGGTGAGGCCGCAATCGAGGCGCTGCAGCAGCACTTCTGTTCCATTGGCGAAGCGGACGGCGTCCTTGTAGGCGCCGCCCTCCAGGCGCGTCATCACGACTTCTTCGATCGGACCAACGCCGTGCTCTTTCTGCACGGCCTCGCCGATCCCTTCCAGGCGCAACTTCGCGTCGGCCGCCACGCAGACGGCCAGGTCGCAGGACTTGCCACTGGCAAATCCCATGGACCCGCTCGGGAAGCGCTCGAGGGTGAGCTTCTCTCCTACTGCAGCAGGTCGCGACTGATACGCTTCGAGTGAGTAGTCACACATATCGACCTCCTTCATTTAGGGTTTCGACTCTCACGTGATGCGGACACCGGTGCGGGAATGACCGCCCCTGCCCGTTCAATAGGATACGCAAAAACCACACCATCTTTATGCACACGGAGAGTCGGGTTATTCACCGGCGCCGGCCAGAATCTCACTCGAGTCTCACTTTGGGGAGACGCCTCCGATATCGGTGGCACATGGTTTTTGCGCGATTCGTCCCCATTTCTCGCGCCACTCCCGCCGGCGTTCATGGGCGCTTGACCTGAAGCGAATAAAGTTTGCCGGCTTCTATGTCCGCTGCCGCCCCCCGCAATCGCTCGGGATCGTCAGCCGGATAGACGTAGAGCGATGCGCCCGCGGTGGCGCGCGATCATGCCCGGCAGCACGGCGCGACTTTCATTCCAGCGCTCTAGCGCCGCGGTCGCGACGCTTCGATTACTTCTGCGTAGTTGCTATGCGCGCGGCTCGATCAAATCCCAGCGATTGCCGTAAAGATCGGTGAACACGGCGACGGTTCCGTAGCCCTCTTGTCTCGGCCCTTCGACGAAGGTAACGCCGCGCTGCTTATAGAGCGCATGGTCGCGATGAAAATCGTCAGTGTGCAGGAACAGGAACACGCGGCCGCCGCTTTGCGATCCGATGGCCCGCTTCTGCCGCTCGTTGACGGCTTTTGCCAGCAGCAGGCCGGTGCCTGTGCCGCCGCGCGGCGCCACCACGACCCAGCGCTTGTCGGCAGTCTGCGGCTTATCCTCCAGCAATTCGAAGCCGAGTTGCTCGGTATACCAGGCGATGGCCTCGTCGTAGTCGGCGACCACGATCGCGACCAGCGCGAGATGCTGTTTCATTTCGGGGCTCCAACAAAAAAGCCGCGCGGGATCACCGAGACCTCGAGCGGCAGGCGGCCCACCGTCTCGCCGTCGAGATCGACCAAAGTTTCGACCGCCGCCTCGAACCTGAACGCCTTGCCGCGGCTCATCCGCACCTTGGGATGGTGCACATGCGCGCCGCTATAGACCTTGGGCAGCACCGTCGTGAGCATGGCGATCGGGTTGATCGCGCCCATCTCGATCAGGTCGAGCACGCCGTCGTCGAACTTAGCGCCGGGCACCAGCTTCATGCCACCGCCGCCATTCTCGGTGTTACCGACCATGGCGGTGAAGATCGGCCGAGTGCCGTCGGCTACGCCGTCGATGGTGATGGCGACGTCGCGGCTGCGATAGCCAAGCGTCACCGGCGGCGTCATCAGGAGGTAGGCGATGCCGCCCAGCTTCTTCAGCCAGCGCGACTGCGAGGTGCGATGACTGATGGTGGCAGCCCCTCCCAACGACACGATGAGATAGCCGAAGCGCTCGACCGGCCGGCCATCGAGGCCCTGGCAGCGCACGCGCAAGAGATCGATCGCCCGCGTGCCGGGGCCCGCCGCCGCCTCGTAGGCACGCATCGGATGCTCGAGATGCCCAAGCGCGCGGCAAAGCTCATTGGCCGTTCCGGCCGGAATGGGGCAGAGCACGGCGTCGGGCACCGTCAGCCGGCCCGCGGCATCGAGCAGCCCGTTCAGCGTCTCGTTGACCGTGCCGTCGCCGCCCACCGCCACGATGCGCCGTGCACCCTCGGCCAGCGCGCCGCGCGCCAGCTCGGTGGCGTGGCCCGGCGCCTTGGTGAAGCGCGGCTCGAAAGCCCCCAGCCGCGCCGTCAATTCTGCCCGGATCTGCACCCAGCGGCTGGCCGCGCCCCCCTTGTTCGCGGCGGGATTGATGATGACCGCAAAGGCTTGGTTTTCCTTCATCATTCAATACTGACAGAAATTGGCAGCACCGGGTGCTAGGCTCGCTTATCAGGAGGCAAAGGTGTCGCGCGCGCAACGTCTATTGGATCTCATTCAGGTCTTGCGGCGCCATCGCCATCCGGTGAGCGGGGCGGCGCTGGCCGAGGCGACCGGCGTGTCGCTGCGCACGCTCTATCGCGACATCGACACGCTCAAGGCCGAGGGCGCCCATATCGATGGCGAGGCGGGCGTCGGCTACGTGCTGCGGCCGGGCTTCATGCTGCCGCCGTTGATGTTCAGCGAGGAGGAGATCGAGGCCCTGGTGCTGGGTTCGCGCTGGGTGCACCAGCGCGCCGACCGGGAGCTCGCCAACGCTGCGGCCAATGTGCTGGCCAAGATCGGCGCGGTGCTGCCCAAGGACCTGCGCGAGGCGCTGGATGATTCCGGCATGCTGATCGCGCCCGGCGAGCCGATCGCGGCGGGCGACGCCCAGCTGCCCAAGATCCGCCAGGCCATCCGCACCGAGCGCAAGATCGGCATCTCCTATCGCGACAAGGATGGCGCGCCGACCAAGCGCACCATCTGGCCGTTCGCGGTCGGCTTCTTCGAGAAGGTGCGCGTGGTGGTGGCGTGGTGCGAACTGCGCGACGACTACCGCCACTTCCGCACTGATCGCATCGCCACGCTCACCCTCAGCGAGCGCCGCTATCCGCGGCGCCGCCAGGTGATGCTGAAGGAATGGCGCGAGCGCGAAGCCACCACCGACACCTGAAGGCTGCTGCCAGAATCTGACAGTTGCCGGCGCTATGGTGGGTTCACCGATCAAGGAGGACCCGATGAGCAAGTTCAGCTTCGTCCTGCTCTATGTCGACGACCCCACATCGAGCGCTGCCTTCTATGCCGATCTCTTAGGCCGGCCGCCGGTCGAGACCTCGCCCACCTTCGCCATGCTGCCGCTGAACGGCGATGTGATGCTGGGCCTGTGGTCGCGCCGCACCGTCGAGCCGGTGGCCTCGGCGCCGGGCGGCGGGGAGGTCGCCTTCACCGTGGCCGATGCCGACGAGGTCGAGCGCACCCACGCCGACTGGAAGGGCCGCGGCCTGCCGATCGCCCAGAAGCCCACCGCCATGGATTTCGGCCACACCTTCGTGGCGCTCGATCCCGATGGCCACCGCCTGCGCGTGTTCGCGCCGGCGGCAGCGTAAGGAGGCAATCATGAAAAGGAATTGGTTGGTGATCGCCGCCGCCGAGCATGTCGCGCTGGGGCTGAGCGGAGGCTTCGTCCAAGTCTGCCACGGCAAGCAGCCGCCGCTGCGCCGCCTTCAGCCCGGTGACCGCGTGGTCTGCTACTCGCCCAACCGGCGCTATTCGGCGAGCCACGCCTCGCGCGCCAAGGACCGGCTGCAGGCCTTCACCGCCCTCGGCACGGTGAGCGACAGCGCGCCGTACCGGGCGGACATGGGCGCGGGCTTCCACCCCTGGCGCCGCGATGTCGCCTGGCACGACGCCGAGCCAACGCCGATCGCAGCGCTGCAAGGCCTGCTCGCCATCACGCAGGAAAAGAACTGGGGCTATCGCTTGCGCCAGGGCCTGGTCGAGATCACCGACGCCGATATGGCGGCGATCGCCGAGGCGATGTTCAGGGCGTGGTCGACGCCGATCAGTCCGTTCGACGGGCAGCCGGTAACTGTCTCCCGTCTCACAGACGCGGCAGCACTTTATCGACAAGCAGCCTGAAGCTGTCGCGGCTGAGCGGGGCGCACATCAGGTAGTTGAGCCCGATCTCCTCCTTCAGCCGCGCCACCTGGTCGACGACGGACTCCGGCGTGCCGTGCAGGATCACGCTGTCGAGATAATACTGAACCGGCTCCTTGCCGTCGTAGGTGCGGGGCGCCTGCATCGACTTGCGGGCCGCATGCTGCGGGCCGGCATAGGAGTCGACCAGCCATTGGGCGCCGCGGCGGGCGATCTCTTCGGCCTTGGCCGTGGTCGGGCCGAGCGCGATCAGGCGCGCCATCGGGATGTCGCGGCCCTGGTCGGAGAAGCCTGCCTCGGCGAGCTTGTCGGCGTAGAGCCGGCGCTTGACGCCTAGGTCCTTCATTGAGGCGTGCGGGTCCATGAGAATCGAAAAGCCGCGGCTCGCCGCCCATTCGATCGCCGGCGGCGACGTCGCGGCCATCCAGGTCGGCGGATGCGGCTGCTGCAGCGGCTTGGGCAGCACTTCTATGTCGTCGAACTGGAAATGCGCGCCCTTGTAGGTAAAGCGCTCTTCGGTCCAGGCCTTCAGGACGATCTCGACGGCCTCACGGAAGCGCTCGGCACTCTGTTCCGGCGGCACGCCGAAGGCATGGAACTCCGAATGGGCAAAGCCACGGCCGGCGCCCCAGTTGACCCGACCGCCCGACAGCATGTCGAGCAGCGCCACCTCTTCGGCGAGCCGCAGCGGATGGTAGAGCGCCGCCAGCGACACTGCCGTGCCGATGCGCAGCCGCTTGGTGCGCGCCGCCGCCAGCACGCCTAGCATGTGCACCGAGGGGCAGACGCTGAAGGTCGTGAAGTGGTGCTCGGCCAGCCACACAGCATCGAAGCCCGACTTGTCCATGATCTCGATGCGCTCGAGCGCGCGGCTATAGACCTCTTCCAACGGCCCATGGCGGCCGGGCCAGGAGAAGAACTGCAAGACGCCCAATTTCATCGTGATTGCCGCGGCGGGTTCATTGCTCCTCCCGCCGGCAGTAGAGCACGCGCAAAAGACGGTTGGAACACCATCCCCTCACCCTGAGGAGCGGTCCGCAGGACCGCGTCTCGAAGGGTCGGCCACAGACGCGGTGCTCGTGCCCATCCTTCGAGACGCGCGCTAAGCCCGCGTCAGACGCGGGTATGCGCGCTCCTCAGGATGAGGTCTTGGTCAGGCCAGCGCGTCGTCGAGGGCGTTGCCGAGGCGGTCGACGATCTCATCGATCTGTCCTGCGGTGACGATAAAGGGCGGTGCCAGCAGCACGTGGTCGCCCGTCTGGCCGTCGATCGTGCCGCCCATCGGATAGACCATCAGTCCGCGCGCCATGGCGGCCTTCTTGACCTTGGCATGGAGCTTCCGCGCCGGATCGAACGGTGCTTTGGTGAGGCGATCCTCAACGAGCTCGATCGCCTGAAAGAGGCCACGGCCGCGGATGTCGCCGACATGGGCATGGTTGCCGAAACGCTCGCCGAGCCGCCGCCGCAGCAACGTGCCCATGTCGCGCACGTTGGCTAGCAGATTGTCGCGGCGGATCGTCTCCTGTACGGCAAGGCCTGCGGCGCAGGCCAGCGGATGGGCCATGTAGGTGTGGCCATGCTGGAAGAAGCCGCTGCCGCGCGCGAAAGCATCGTAGATGTTCTTGGACAGCAGCACCGCGCCGATCGGCTCGTAGCCGCCGCCCAGGCCCTTGGCGATGGTCATCAGGTCGGGCGCGACGCCCTCCTGCTCGCAGGCATGCAAGGTGCCGGTGCGGCCCATGCCGCACATCACTTCGTCGAGGATCAGCAGCACGCCGTATTGATCGCAGATCTCGCGCACGCGCTTGAAGTAGCCCTTGGCCGGCGGCACGGCGCCGGCCGTCGCGCCGACCACGGTTTCGGCCACGAAAGCCAGCACGGTCTCAGGGCCGAGTTCGAGGATCTGGCGCTCCAGCGCTTCGGCGGCGCGCAGGCCGTATTGCTCCTCCGATTCCCCCGACGCCTGGCAGCGGTAGGCAAAGCACGGCTCGATGTGATGGGTCTCGATCAGCAGCGGCGCGAACGGCGCGCGCCGCCAGGCATTGCCGCCGGCGGCGAGCGCGCCCAGCGTGTTGCCGTGATAGCTCTGGCGGCGGGCGATGATGTGGCGCCGTCCGGTCTCACCGCGCTCGGTGAAGTACTGCCGCGCCATCTTGATCGCCGCCTCGACCGCCTCCGAGCCGCCGCTCACGAGATAGACGTGGCTCAGCCCCGCCGGAGCATCCTCGATCAGCCGATCGCCGAGCTTCTCGGCCACCTCGGTGGTGAAAAAGCCGGTATGCGCGTAGGCGAGCTTGTCGAGCTGCTCGTGCAGGGCGGCGGTCACCGCGGGATGGCCGTGGCCGAGGCACGACACCGCCGCACCACCCGAGGCGTCGATGTAGCGCTTGCCCGCCTGGTCGATGAGCTCGATGCCTTTGCCGCCGGCGGCGACGGGGAGGGAGCCGGCGATCTGGCGATGCAGGATGTGGGTCATGATCTCTCTCTGGTGCCGCGGCGCGGCAAATGGACTCCAAAGGCGGCGAGTTGCGCTTCGGTGCGGGTCAACGCGTCGAGCGCTTTCTGGCCGGAGCGGCCGGCGACGAGGGCCGCCAGGATTTCCGCCACGGCGAGCAGGGGCGTCATGGAATGGAAGAAGGACGGGCTCTCGGTCGCGGCCGAAATGATCGACACGGCGATCTGCGCCAGAGGCGAGACTTCCGAATCGGTGAGCGCTACCACAGGCACGCCTTGCCGGGCGGCATAGCGGGCGCCTTCGATGGTGGCGCGGGCGTAGGGCTCGACGCTGGCGGCGAGCACGACGTCGCTCTTGCCGGCATCGCGGATGGCGTCGAGGCCGATGCCGCCGGCGTCGTCCAGCATCACCGTCTTGTCGCCCAGGAGCGACAGCATGTAGTGGAAGTGCCAGGCGATGCCGTGGCAGGAGCGCAGGCCGAGGCAATAGATACGCCGCGCCTGGTGCAGGCGGCCGGCCGCGTCGGCCAGCCGATCGAGCGTCGGCGTCTCGGCAAGCCGCGCGATCTGGCGGCTGAGGGTGAGCGCCATGTCGGCCGCCAGCGCCCTCTCGCCGCGCAGCTTCTGGGCCTCCACCTGCACACCCGCCTTGCCGGCGAAACCAAGGGTGCCGTCGCGTACCGCACCGGCATAAAGCGCGCGCACTTCGTCATAACCTTCGAGCCCGAGCCGCTTGGCCAGCCTGGTCATGGTCGCGGGTGGCACGCCGGCGCGCCGCGCCTGCTCGCGCATGGAAAGCAGCGCTACGTCGTCCGGGCAGTCGAGCATGTAGCGCGCCGCAGTCTGCAGCTGCGGCGAGAGCGCGTCGAACGCCTCGACGATAGGGCGGGTAAGCGGCCCGCCCTCCACTAGAGGACGCTCCCGGCTAGCGCAGCGGCAGCGCGTACATCAGCCCGCCCTTGCTCCACAGCGCATTGACGCCGCGCGCGAACCTCGAGCGGCGAGCCCATGCCGACATTCTTTTCGTAGATCTCGCCGTAGTTCCCGACCTGCTTGATGACGTTGTAGGCCCAGTCCTCGCTGAGCCCGAGCGCCTTGCCGTTGCCTGGATCGACGCCCAGCAGCAGGCGCAGATTGGGGTCCTTCACTTCGCGCCTCAGCGCCTCGATGCTCTTGGGCGTGATGCTGCGCTCCTCGGCCTCGATCATGGCGTAGTGCGTCCAGCGCACGATATCGAGCCACTGCGAATCGCCGTCGCGCACATAAGGGCCCAAGCGGCTCCTTGGAGATCACCTCCGGCAGCATCATGTATTCCGCCGCCTTGCCGGAACGCACGATCGAAGCAGCGAGCGCCGTCGCATCCGCCGTGACTCCGACGCAACGGCTGCCGAAGAAGGCGTCGTACATCGCGTCCGCCGTGTCGAAGCTCACCGGAACTACGGAGAGCTGGCGAGCGCGAAACCAGGCCTCCATGTTGAATTCGTGGGTCGTGCCCTTGCCGACGCAGATATTGCCGCTGCGCAAGCCGGAGAGCTGCTCGATCTTGAGCTTCTTGGGCACCACGAAGGCCTGCCCGTCGTAGTAATTGACGACCGCGAAGCGCACCTTGGTCCCAGCGCTGCGCTGCAAGGTGCCGGTGGTATTGCGCGTCAGCACCTCGAATTCGCCGGCCGCCAGCCTGTCGAAGCGCTCCTTCGTGGTGACCTGCATGAACTTGACCTTGGTCGCGTCGCCGAGAGCAGCGGCAGCGATCGCGCGACAGAGATCGACGTCGAGGCCCTCCCACTCTTTCACTGCGTTCAGCAGCGAGAAGCCGGGTAGTTGGCCATCGACGCCGCACACCACCTCGCCGCGCTTCTTCACGGCCTCGAGCGTCTGCTGGGCGGCGGCCGGCAGACCACAAAGCAGTAAAACGCCAATTGCAACCACGCGTGTAAATATCTGCATGGCCCCATCCCTCGAGTTGTCCCTCGCAAGGTAGGCGCGTTTGGCGGCCCATGGCTAGCGCGAGACTGCTAGCGCAGCGGCAGCGGGTACATCAGCCCGCCCTTGGTCCACAGCGCGTTGATGCCACGCTGCAATTTCAATGGACTGTCCATGCCGACATTACGCTCGAAGCTTTCGCTGTAATTGCCGACCTGCTTGACGATGTTGTAGGCCCACTTCTCATCAAGTTGCAGTGCCTTGCCGTTGCCCGCCGTCACGCCGAGCAGGCGCTTGACCAGCGGGTCGTTGGACTTGAGCTGCTCCTCGACATTGGCCTGGGTGACGCCCTTCTCCTCGGCCTCGAGCATGGCGAACAGCGACCAACGCACGACTGCGGCCCACACATCGTCGCCGCGCCGGACGAACGGCCCCAGCGGCTCCTTTGAGATGAGCTCCGGCAAGACCATGTAGTCGGCCTGCTTGTTGCGCGTCGCCAGCGCCGAGGCGAGCGCCGATGAATCCTGGGTCATGGCATCGCAGCGGCCGCCGAAGAAGGCCTCGTACATCAGCTCCTGGCTCTCGAAGACTACCGGCTTGATGGTGAGGTTCCGACTACGGAAGTAGCCCGCCATGTTGAATTCGTGAGTCGTGCCTTGGGCGACGCAGATCGTGGCGCCACCGAGCTCGGTCAGCGCCTTCACGTTGCTCTTCTTGGCGACCATGAAACCCTGGCCGTCATAGAAATTGACGCCGGTGTACTGGATGCCAAGCCCGGCATCGCGCTCGAGCGTGATGGTCGAGTTGCGCACCAGCACGTCGATCTCACCCGACTGCAGGGCAAGGAAGCGCTGTTGCGCCGAAAGCGGCACGAACTTGGTCTTGGTCGCGTCGCCCAGCACGGCGGCGGCGACCGCTCCGCACATATCGACGTCGAGACCTTTCCATTTGCCCTGGCTGTCGGGCAGCGAGAAGCCACCCAGACCGACGTTGACCCCGCAGATCACCTGACCGCGCTTTTTCACCACCTCGAGAGTCGACGGCGTCTGGGCAGCGGCCGACAAGGCCACCAGCATGAACGCAGCGGATACAAGAATTCCCTTTATTATCAATCTCATAGGCCCCTCCTGAATGTCGACTGAGGCTAGCGCCGGGAAGCAGAACTTGCAACAAATGAATCATATCTGATGCATTTGATTTGTTTGGATCAGCGCATGAGGAAACCTCGCCGCGCCGGCAATTGACACTTTGTTGCGGCGCAACCACTTAACGACTTCGCCGCAAAACTCGTGGTTGGGGGAGCATTCTCGTGTTCGCATATCGCCGCCTGACCCTGCTTGCCGCTCTTTCCGCCGCCTTCGCCCCTGCCGCGTTCGCGCAGGGCGGACCGCCGGCGATGCCGGTATCCATCTCGGCGCCGATCGCCAAGCGGGTCACGCAGTGGGACGAATATTCCGGCCGCTTCGAAGCCGTCGCCACGGTCGATATCCGCGCCCGCGTCTCGGGCTTCATCGACAAGCTGCATTTCAAGGACGGCCAATTCGTCAACGTCGGCGATCCGCTGTTCACCATCGACAAGCGACCCTACGAGATCGCCGTCGAATTGGCGCAGGCCGACGTGGCACGCAACCACGCACAGGTGGATCTTGCCGAACTGCAGGTCCAGCGTGGCGCGGCGCTGGTGGCCTCGCGCAACATTCCCGAGGCGGAGAACGACACGCGCAAGTCCACCCTCGCGGTGGCCAAGGCTCAGCTCAAGTCGGCCGAGGCCGCGCTGCGCAACGCCCGGCTCAACCTCGAATGGACCGACGTGACGGCACCGATCACCGGCCGCATCTCCGATCGCAAGGTCGATGCCGGCAACCTGATCCAGGGCGGGCAGACCGGGGCCACGCTACTCGCCAATATCGTCACCCAGGATCCCATTCGCTTCCTCTTCGACGTCTCGGAATCGGACTACCTGCGCTACCAGCGCCTCTACATGGCCGGCGCGCGGCCGCAGGCCGACAGTTCGACCATTCCGGTGCGCATCAGGCTCGCCGACGAAACTGAGTGGAAGCGCACCGGCAAGATCGACTTCGTCGACAATTTGCTGAGCCTGCGGTCGGGCACCATCCGTACCCGCGCTGTTGTCGAGAACAAGGACCATCTGCTGACGCCCGGCGTGTTCGGCCGCGTCCAGCTCTATGGCGGCGAGTACGACGCGCTGCTGATCCCGGATTCGGCCGTGGTCTCCGACCAGGCGCGCAAGATCGTGTTCGTGGTCGGCAACGACAATGTCGTGCAGGCCCGGCCGGTGATGCTCGGCCCGCTGGTCGACGGCCTGCGCGTCGTGCGCGACGGGCTCAAGCCCGACGACAAGGTTGTGCTGGACGGGCTCGCTAATCCGATGGTGCGGCCGGGCGCCAAGATCGTGCCGCAGAAGGGCGAGATCGTCGCCAAAGCCGAGTAAAGCCAGCCCGATGCGCTTTTCCCATTTCTTCATCGACCGGCCGATCTTTGCCTCGGTCCTGTCGCTCATCATCCTGATCGTGGGCGGCATCGCCCAATTCCGCCTGCCCGTGGCGGAATATCCCGAGATCGCGCCGCCTACCGTCAACGTCACCGCGACCTATCCCGGCGCCTCGGCCGAGGTGATCGCCCAGACCGTCGCCACGCCGCTCGAGCAGGAGATCAACGGCGTCGACGACATGCTCTACATCGTGTCGCAGTCGACCGGCGACGGCCTGCTCTCGATCAACGTGGTGTTCAAGCCGGGCGTCGACATCGACCAGGCGCAGGTGCTGGTGCAGAACCGCACCGCCGTCGCCCAGCCGCGCCTGCCGGAAGATGTTCAACGGCTCGGCATCGTCGTCCGCAAGGCCTCTCCTGACCTGATGATGGTCGTGCACATGGTCTCGCCCGACGGCAGCCGCGACCAGCAGTACATCTCCAACTACGCCACGCTCTACGTGAAGGACGTGCTGGCCCGCGTCGAGGGCGTGGGCAACGTGCAGGTGTTCGGCGCCCGCGACTACTCCATGCGCGTCTGGCTCGATCCCGCGCGCGTCGCCGCCCACAACATGACGGGGGGCGAGGTGGTGGCGGCGATCCGCGCCGCCAACCTGCAGGTCGCCGCCGGCGCCATCAACCAGGCACCCGCCGCGTCGCCCGGCGGCTTCACACTTTCGGTGCAGACGCTCGGCCGCCTCACCGCGCCCGAGGAATTCGGCAACATCGTGCTGCGCGCCGAGACCGACGGCTCGGTGACGCGCCTGCGCGACGTCGGACGGATCGAGCTCGGCGCGCAGGACTACACGGTCAACGCCTACCTCGACAACAAGAACGCCACCGCGCTCGCGATCTTCCAGCGCCCCGGATCAAATGCGCTCAAGACGTCGGACGGCGTCAAAGCCGCCATGGAGAGCCTGAAGAAGAACTTCCCGCCCGGCATCGACTACACCGTGGTCTACAATCCCACCGAGTTCATCCAGGCCTCGGTCGACGCGGTGATCGAGACGCTGTTCGAGGCGCTGCTGCTGGTCGTGATCGTGGTGATCCTGTTCCTGCAAACCTGGCGAGCCGCGATCATTCCCCTGATGGCGATTCCGGTGTCGCTGATCGGCTCGTTCGCCGTGATGTCGGCCGTTGGCATCTCGTTCAACACGCTGTCGCTGTTCGGCCTGGTGCTGGCGATCGGCATCGTGGTCGACGATGCGATCGTGGTGGTCGAGAACGTCGAGCGATACCTCACCCAGGGCATGTCGCCCAAGGCGGCGGCGCACAAGACGATGGACGAGGTGGGCGGCGCGCTGATCGCCATCTCGCTGGTGCTGATCGCGGTGTTCCTGCCGACCGCCTTCATCAGCGGCCTGCAGGGCTCGTTCTACAAGCAGTTCGCCATCACCATCGCCGCCTCAACCGCGATCTCGGCCTTCGTGTCGCTCACCCTCTCGCCCGCAATGGCGGCGCTGCTGCTCAAGACGCATGCGCTGTCGCACATCGACAAGCCCAAGCCGACTCTCTACGACCGGCTGGTCGCGCCCATCAACTGGTTCTTCACCCACTTCAACCGCGGCTTCGAGGCGCTGTCCAACTTCTACGGCCACGCCACCGCGCGGCTGATCCGGATGGCGGTGGTCGTGCTGGTCGTCTACGCCGGCCTGCTGCTCCTCACCGTCAATCGGCTGACGTCGACGCCGACCGGCCTGATCCCTCAGCTCGACCGCTCCTACTTCATCGCGGCGATGCAGCTGCCACCCGGCTCGACGCTCGAGCGCGCCGACAAGCTGGTGCGCCAGGCATCGGAGCTGATCATGGGCACGCCCGGCGTGCAGAACGCCGTGGCGTTCGTCGGCTTCGACGGCGCCACCTTCACCAACGCGCCCAACACCGGCGTGATCTTCGTGCCGCTGAAGCCGTTTGCCGAGCGGCGCAACATCCCGAAGGAAAAGATCCTGGCGGAACTGCGCGGCAAGATGTTCTCGCTGCGCGAGGCTTTCGTGTTCGTGCTCGAGCCGCCCTCGGTGCCCGGCATCGGCACCGGCGGCGGCCTCAAGGGCTACGTCCAGGACCGCGCTGCGCGCGGCCTGCCGGCGCTCGAAGGCGCGACCTGGGCGCTGGCCGGTGCGGCCGGCCAGACGCCGGGCCTGACCCAGGCCTTCACCTTGTTCAGCACCAAGACGCCGCAGATCTGGGCCGAGATCGACCGCACCAAGGCCGAGCAGCTCGGCGTGCCGATCGGCCGCGTGTTCGAGACGCTGTCGGTCTATATGGGCTCGGCCTATGTCAACGACTTCAACATCCTCGGCCGCACCTATCGCGTGACCGCGCAGGCCGACAATCCCTACCGCCTCACCTTGCGCGACGTCGAGAACCTCAAGACCCGCAGCGCCGGCGGCGAGATGGTGCCGATCGGCTCGGTGGCGACCTTCCGCGACACCACCGGGCCCTATCGCGTGGCGCGCTACAACCTCTATCCCGCGGCCGAGGTGCAGGTGGCACTGGTGCGCGGCTTCTCGTCCGGCCAGGGCATCGCCGCCATGGAGGGATTGGCCAACAAGGTCCTGCCTTCGGGCTTCGGCTTCGAATGGACCGAGATCGCACTGCAGGAAACACTCGCGGGCAATACCGCGATCCTGGCGTTCGGGCTCGCCGTCCTGTTCGTGTTCCTGCTGCTGGCCGCCCTCTATGAGAGCTGGCTGTTGCCGCTGGCCGTCATCCTGATCGTGCCGATGTGCATTCTCGCGGCCATGATCGGCGTCAATATCCGCGGGCTCGACCGCAACATCCTGGTCGAGATCGGCCTGGTCGTGCTGGTGGGGCTCGCCGCCAAAAACGCCATCCTGATCGTGGAGTTCGCCAAGCAGGCACATGAGGCTGGCGCGAGCCGCTACGATGCCGCGGTCTCCGCCGCCCGCACGCGGCTGCGACCCATCCTGATGACCTCGCTCGCCTTCATCCTGGGCGTGGTGCCGCTGGTGGTGAGCTTCGGCGCCGGTGCCGAGATGCGCCAGTCGCTCGGCACCGCGGTGTTCTCCGGCATGCTGGGCGTCACCTTGTTCGGCCTCGCCTTCACGCCGGTTTTCTATGTGATCTCCACGGGCCTCGCGGAATTGCGCTTCCGGTGGCGCAAGAAGGACATCGAGGAGACGCCGACCTTCACGCCGCAGCCCTGACGGTTTGCGCTATAGTCGGGCGTATATCGCCGAAGGAATTGCCCGATGGATCATCATCCCGCTCTCACCGCCGGTCGCGTCGCCGTCATCACTGGTGCAGCGAGCGGCATCGGCCTCGCCGCTGCCCGCCATTTTGCGACGCTCGGCCTCAAGGTTTGCCTGGCCGACCTGTCGGCCGAAGCGCTGATGCGGGCGGAGGCCGAGGTCACCGCGGCCTCCACCTTGGGCGACAAGGGCGTCCTCATCGTACCGACCGATGTCAGCAAGATCGAGAGCGTGCAGGCGCTGAAGGACAAGGTCTACACGACCTTCGGCGAAGTGGGCGTGCTGATGAACAATGCCGGCACCGCGCCGGGCGGCGGTCCATGGGACCACATCGAGCGCTGGCGGCGGGTGCTCGAAGTGAACCTGTGGGGCGTCATCAATGGCGTGCAAACCTTCACACCCGCCATGCTGGCGCAGAAGACTGCCTGCGCGATCGTCAATACGGGGTCCAAGCAGGGCATCACCTGCCCGCCGGGCGACACCGCCTACAATGTCAGCAAGGCCGGAGTGAAGGTGCTGACCGAGGCGCTGGCCCACAGCCTGCGCAACGAGGAAGGCGCGCGCATCACGGCGCATCTCCTGGTTCCCGGCTCGACCTTCACCGGCATGACCAGCCGCGGCCGTAGCGAGAAGCCACCCGGCGCCTGGACGCCGGATCAGGTGATCGACATGCTGGTCGACGGGATGAACAAGAGGGATTTCTATATCCTCTGTCCGGACAACGAAGTGACGCGCGAGGTCGACAACCGGCGGATCCAGTGGGCCGCGCAGGACATCACGGAGAACCGGCCGGCACTGTCGCGCTGGCACGCGGACTACAAGGGCGCGTTCGACAAGTTTCTGCGCACGGAGGGCTAGATGTTGGCATCGCGAGTCATTCCTGCAGGAGCCGTTATCGGCCTGGTGGCGCTGGCAGTTTTCAAGCTGGGAATCGTTCCGTCTTCCGCCGAGACCGCGCACACCCTCCCGGCGCCCACGCTCGATGAGCCTGCAGGCCAAGCGACGTCGGCGACCATCGTTCTCGCCGGCGGCTGCTTTTGGGGCGTGCAGGGCGTGTTCCAGCATGTCGAGGGCGTGACCAGCGCGGTGTCGGGCTATGCCGGCGGCGAGCAGGCGACGGCGCAGTACGAGAGGGTCGGCAGCGGCCGGACCGGGCACGCCGAATCGGTGCGCGTGACCTACGATCCGCGCAAGGTGAGCCTGGGCCGCCTGCTGCAGATCTACTTCTCGGTGGCGCACGATCCGACCGAGCTCGACCGCCAGGGCCCGGATGTCGGGCCGCAATATCGCTCGACCATCTTCCCGACGAGCGAGGCGCAGGCCAAGATGGCGAAGGCCTATATCGAGCAGCTCGACCAGGCCAAGGCGTTCCGCGCCAAGATCGTCACCACCATCGAGCCCGGCCGGACGTTCTACCCGGCCGAGGGCTACCATCAGGATTACCTGACGCTGCACCCGAACCAGCCCTATATCGCGTTCAACGACCTGCCCAAGGTCGAGAACCTCAAGCGGCTATTCGCCGACAGCTATCGCGTCGAGCCGGTGCTGGTCTCCAAGACGGGAATGTAGGGCCGATCAGGCCGGGTTCGGCCGCAGTACGCGGTGCAGGTCGAGCACTGGTGGGTCGCGGCCGAGCTGCGACAGCAGCGTATGAATCTGGGCGCGGTGATGGGTCTGGTGATTGAAGAAGTGCGGCAGGATCACGTCGAACGGGTCCTCGCTGTCGATGCCGGCGTTGTTGACGTATCGCACCGTGCGGCGCTCGAAGCCCTCCGGCAGCGTTGAGAAGAAGCGCTCGATGCGCTGGTCCATGGCGGCACGTGCCCGGCGCAGGGCGTCGAAGCTCTCATGAAGAATGGCACCGAGGTTGGTCGAGGGATGCGCGCCGCCTTCGAAGCGTGTCATCCAGATGGTGTCGCCCAGCAGCAGGTGGTTGAGCGTGCCATGCACGCTCCTGAAGAACGCACCGAGGTCGCGGCGGTACTCCGCATCGGAGAGACCGCCGCAAGCCTCGTAGAGTTTTTCGTTGGCGAGCCAGTTGTAGCGCGCGTACTGCGCCCAGACTTGAGTCATGGACACAGTCTAGCCGCGCTCAGCGCGACGCGGCCGATACCCAGCGGGCGAGCTCGCGGATCAGGCCGGCCACGACCGCGCCGCGCATGCGGTGGGCGCGCACGACATAGGCCTGGCGGTCGGGGACGAGGGCGGGGAACGGGATGGGCAGCATAGGAACCTCCAAGAAGTTGGAAAGACCTTAACTTCGCCCGTCTAGTTCTTTAATCCGTCCGATTTGACCAATACTCATGAATATCATTCAATAATTGCGCAATGATCGATCATGCAGGCGAGATGGCGGCTTTCGTCCGGGTGGTCGAGGCCCAAGGCTTTTCCGCCGCCGCGCCAGCACTGGGGCTGACGCCGTCGGCGGTCAGCAAGCTCGTGACGCGCCTGGAAACGCGGCTCGGCGTGAGGCTGCTGCAGCGAACGACGCGGGCGCTCCATCTCACCGCCGACGGCGAGGCTTTCTACGAGCAGGCGCGGCGGATCGTGGGCGAGATCGCGGCGCTCGAGGCCGAGCTCACCGACCGGCGCGGCACGCCGCAGGGGTTGCTGCGCGTCACCACTTCGCTCGCCTTTTCGACGCATCAGCTCGCGCCCTTGATCGGCGAATTCCTCGAGCGCTATCCCGCCGTGCAGCTCGAGCTGATCCCGACCGACCGCGTCGTCGACCTGGTCGAGGAAGGCGTCGACATCGCCATCCGGGTCGGGCGGCTCGCCAATTCGAGCTTCATGGCGCGCAAGATCGGCGAGGACGTGCGACTGGTCTGCGCGGCGCCCGCCTACCTCGCACGCCATGGCAGGCCTGAACGGCCGGAGGAACTGGTGCGCCACAACTGCATCGTCAACCGCGACCGCGCCCATCTCAATCGCTGGCAGTTCCGGATCGACGGCCCCGATGGACGACAAGTCCGCGAGATCGAGGTCACGGGACGCATCGCCGTCAGCGACGGCGAGGCGCAGTTGCGATTGGCCCTGCAGGGGCTGGGCATCGTCCGCCTGACGCGCCTCACCGTGGCGGGCGCGATCAGGAGCGGCGAGCTGGTGTCGCTCCTGAAGGAATTTTCCGCCGAGGAGCCGGTGCCCATCCACGCGGTCTATCCGCACCGCCGGCACCTTGCGCCCAAGGTCACGGCATTCGCCGATTTCATCCGCGAGAAGTTCACGCCGCCCCCCTGGGAAAGCTGAGCTGGAGAGCTAAGCTGAAGGACGAATTGGAGGAAGACCGACCCATGCCCGACGCCATCGACGACCTGTTCCGCCGCTTCGGAGGCGCGCATCCATCGCTCAGGCGACAAGCTGTTCGGCACCTTCCGGGTCACCGGCATCGATGCCAAGGGCCAGCCGTTCGACCGCTACGGCATCGACCTCTACGAGCTCAAGGACGGCAAGATCGCGCTCAAGGACAGTTACCTGAAGGTCGACTGAGCGGCTTCGTCAGAGAGCGTCAGCTTGAGGCGCCCAGGATCGCCTGCATCTTGCGCCGCTCGATTGACATCGAATCGGGCCTGGCCAGGATCTCGGCCTTGGCGCCGGCTTAACTCGACGGACGGTTGAAGATGCGGCCGCGGCGTTCGGCGGAAGATGCGGGTTGGATCGTGCACTGATATATTTCGTTCAATGGAAATCGCGAAGTCGGCGCCGCCTTCGAAGCTGCTTGAACGCTGCGATGTGACGCTGTTGGCGGCCTATCTTCTGGTGGCTGCCCTCGGCACTTGGCAAAGCTGCCTGCTGGTAATCGACGGGGCCGTATTCCTTACCGCCGCCTGGCTGGGGAACGCCTGGGACCTTTTCTTCGACCAGATTGCCGGGCGGGCCATGTCCACGCTGTTTCAGTTCGGCCCGGCTTGGCTGCTACGACCGGCATTCGGCTCGTCGTCGCAAGCCTTCCTGGTTGTCGCCCATGCCCTGTATTTCACGGCGCCTCTCGGGCTGTGGCTAGTTCTGCGCGACTATGGCAGCCGGCGCATGACGTTTGCCTTCTATACCTTTTTCCGATCCGACCGCCGCGCAGTCGCGTACCGCCTGCTCGGCCAACGAGGTGAGTGGATACCGTTCGAATGTGCGCCGGTTGATCGCGCCGTGAAGGCAGCGCGCGACAATATTGATCGGCGCTTTCTTGGCTTCCTTCGTGAACGCTACTGCGTGCCAAACTGATCTTGCGGGTGCAGGCAATGAGTTGGAAGACGTTCGATAGATGCGATATCGCGCTGTTGGCGGCGTTTATCCTGATTGCCGGCCTTGGCACCTGGAACAACTGCCTGCTGTTCAACGACGGCATCATCCTCGCGTCGGTGGGCTGGCTGGGAGATGCCTGGGATCTCTATTTCAACCAAATTGCAGGCCGCGCCGTCTCGACATTCACAACTTTCGGGCCCGCGTGGCTGGCCCGTTGGGCGTTCGGCCTCTCTTCCGGCACTTACATCATCCTGGCACATGCCCTCTATTTCGCTGTCCCGCTGGGTCTTGTGGCTGGTAATCCGTGCCGTCGAGCCACAACTCGCATTCTCGCGACTCTTTCTCGCTATAACTCTGGTGCTGGTCTACTTCCCGACCGAGTTGATCGTCGGTATCGGCATTTGGACGATCTGGGTTGCGTTGCTTGCCGATCCCGCTCGGTCGATACGCCAAGTCACTGTTGCCACTGTGGGTCTGGGCTTGGTGATGGCCTTCACCCACCCCTCGACAGCAGCGATGAGCCTGCTCTTTCTCATCATCGGTCCTTGTCCTCGTTCGTTATGGTCGGCCATTTCCGCATCGAGCAATGGTAGCGGCCGCAGCGATGTCCGTCTTGTTGCTGACGGCATACGCGTTGACCAGCATGTTCTTGCCGCCGACCAATCCCTCGATCATCCATGCCCTCGGGATCGGTCGCTATGACTACGTCGATCTGGGATGGATGATGTCGACACTGTTCATTTTTCCCATGCTGGCTGCCTTGTGGTTGCTGCAGCTGGCGCCGGGAATGGCGGCGGCGAACCCGCGTTGGCACGTTCCGTCATCAGCAACCACATTCGTGGGCGTGCTCGGCTTTTGGTTTGCCGCCAATGGCACGAGCCTGCTCACGCCCTTCTTCGCACGCCAATCCGCGGTCTATGTTCTGGCTTTGGCGATAGCTCTGGCATTCGCCATTCCGCATCCTGTTTGGTCCGTACATGTGCGCCGGCCCCTGATGTGGTTCGCGGCAATTACCGCTGTCGCTGCGGTCTCCTATAACATTGATCTTTGGTTGTTCCGTCGCTTCGTCGACCGTCACCTCGAGCCGGGCGTCATCAACGTCGAGACTCCGGGCCGGCCGCCATGGCCGTTGCAGCGACGAAGAGAGGCGATGGATACGAGCACCTTCTTCAAGTGGGCGGCCAAACCCGATTATGTCCACGACGTCGTGCTCCCCGATTATCAGCGGTACTATCAATCGCTGGCTTTCTATAGCTTTTTTCGGTCCGATGGCCATTCAGTGCTGTTCCATCGCATTCCGCCGCAGCAATGGATTCCCTTCGAGTGCCCATCCGTCGCCCGCGCGCTGGCCAACGCGCATGACGATCTCCACCGGCAGTTCCTCACCTTCCTCAGCGAGAACTATTGCGTGCGGTGAACGCTCCGATGATCAGAAGCAGAAACAGCGACGCGCCCGAGATCGCCCAGCCCCATTTCTCGGCCGGCAGCGCGGCACGTCGCAGATGAACGAGGTACGTCCCGCCGGCGCGGTGAACGAGACCAGCCGATAATCCTCCGTCGGCACCACTACCTCGCGCCATCGATCTCCCAGGCCGGGAAGTAGAAGCGTCGGACGGTCACTTCGGTTGGGGCGTTGCCGTCGACTTCGATGCGCATGTCGCCGAAGCCTTCCGCCGTCGCCCGGCAAGCCGCGCCGGCGGCACACAGGCGACCGGCGGCACCTGGGCCAGGGCCCGAGGCCCAATTCGGCATAAGTCAGTTCAGCCGCGATCGGAAAGCCGCGCGGTTCGTATTCCTTCACGTCCTGGGCCAGCACGGCCTCGTGGCGCAGGGCCTTGTCGACCGCCGCCGCCGCAGCCGCGATGCCGTAAATGACGCCCGGCATGGCAATGACGACGCAGGCTACGTAGGCGTAGACCTCGGCGCGACCGAGGCGATGCGAGGGCAGGAAGCAGATCGCGGTAATCAGCGTAAATTCGACGGCCAGCATCAGCCGCCACGGAAATTGGACCTTGGCGATGTCCGGCAGCTGCCAGAACCAGGGCACGATACCGGCCAGCAGGGCGATGCAGACCATGCAGCTGATCGCCCAGAAGCGCGCTTCGACGTGCCTCCAGGAGAAGACGCAGGTCGCCGACGGCAAGGACCAGCGCTGCCAGCGCAATCGACGCAATGGTCTGCATGATGATGGATTCGGGCCATCGCGCCGGATCGATCAGGAACCAGTTGTCGACCCGATAGAAGCGCGTCCAAAGCTGGTCGGCAGAGATCCAGCCTTGGAGTTGCAGCGCCGGCAGCAGATAGATTGCCGCCAGTCCCATGCCGAGGAGCTGCCGACGATCGGGCCGAGAAGCCTCGCAGATCGACGCGTGCGAAAGATCGCGTAGGCCGGCAGCAGCGTAGACGACACCAGCAGCGCCGTCGGAAGGTGCGACAGCAGCAGTCCGCCATACGACAGCGCGAGTAGGACCACCCGAGGCGGCGGTCCGTCATGTGCCGGAAGCCCAGCATGACCAGCGGAACAAACACGTAGGCCGCGATTCGGCGAACGCGCCGCGGATGTAGTGGTCGACGAGCAGATGATACGGCGCCGCCACGTAGGTGAGCGCGCCCCAAAGCGCGACGCTCGGCCGGCCGGTTTCGGTCAAGAGCCAGGCGTGCATGGCCAGGCCCGAAGCCCAGAACAGGAGCAGCCGTCGAGCGTCAGCCGATGCGAGACCGACAGCAGGTTGAACATGACGAGGCTCACGACGACGTCGAGCCAGAAGGCAAGCGGCGGATAGAAGTAGAAGGCCGGCCCGCCCAGGCCGTCGAACGAGTCGGGCATCCAGCGCGGATAGAGGATGCCGGCCCGGAATTGTTCGGCAAACTGCGCTGCCCAAGTCAGATTCTGCGGCGCGCTCTGGCTCTGCAGGGTGCCCAGGATCAGCGATGGCGCCAGCAACAGCGCCGCGGCGCAGGCCAAGCGTCGGCCGGCCGCCGCAGCAGCATGCTACTCCTCCGCCTGCTTCTGCGCGGTACGATCCGGGCTGAGCGTGTAGGTCATGAAGCGCCGATTGAGTGCGAGCATCAGACAGGCCTCGAGGTGGCCTTCACCCGGGCGCATGAGGATCATGGCCGTGATCGCGACGAGGTTGCCGCGGTTGCTGGGCCGCGGAGAGCGGCAGACCGACCAGGTCGAAGAAGGCCAAACGGGATCCTCCAGCATGAGCTTGCGGTGCTTCGGAGCCAGCCGCTCGCACACCCGCTTCTCATGATAGATCGAACACGGCGTCTCGGCATCCTTCTGGCGATGCAGCAGGCGACCCTTGGCGGTCGCCTAAAGGTAACGCCAGAGCCGCGGTGCAGCCATCCAGAAAGTGCTTCTCGCGTGCTGCCAGCGCGCCGCCGTTACCATTTCGATGCAGAGGGATTATATTTTTCGAGCAGCCGCTGCTAGGTCGCCTATTTCCTACTCTGAGCTGATAGGACGGCGTCCGATGGCAAAATAAGAAAGTCCAGTCACGTGACGAAAGACGTAGTCGAGCGGCCGAAGCAGCGGAATAAGCACGTTGAAGAGCCTCAATTGCTCCGCCGGAGGCGTTTCGCGCTTCAACACACGCCCGTTCAACCACCACCCTGGCACGGCGAAGGCATTGAACCGCCACAACTTGACCAATTCGAACCCCGCCGTGGAGAGAGCCATTGTCAGCGTCGCTCGATCATAGCGTCGCCAGTGGCCAATGGCGTCATCCATAGGTGAATGTAGCGCTTTGATCGCGGGTACCTTGAGCACGACGTGCCCACCGGGCCTCAGTCTGGAACGCAAGGTCTCAAGCAGAGGCACGTCGTCTTCGATATGCTCCAACACATCAAACATTACGACGCTGTCAAACCCCTCACCGAGAGCGCAGTCGTTGTCGTTCACGTCGGCATGGCGAATGGTGACTGCCGGGAAGCCTGCGGTTCGTCGGGCGGCTGCTTTGACATACTCAGCGTCGATATCGATGGAGACCAACTCATGCCCGCCGGAAGCGAGTGGCACCGTGAAATTTCCGGTACCGCAGCCGACTTCGAGGATACGGTGGCCAAGCCAAGGTTGGACTTCGTCGAGGATCCAGCGCGTGTAGGCGTCGGCTGTCGACAGATTGGCAAGCCAAAAGTCCTGAGCACGAGGGCCGCTGGGAGAGGCAGGCGGTTCGGGTAGTGACATCGGCCGCCTCCTTTAGCCGCTGCTCTTGGCACGGGCCGCTACCGCCGTTGAAGTTGCCAACGTCAGGAAGCCCAACAGTGTAAAGCCGCCAATCAGATAAATCTGCACAGCTGTCGCCGCTGCAACAGCAGCGGTGGCGCCTATGCCAAATTCTGCAAGGACTAGAACGTATGCAAGCTGGTAGCTGCCGGCATATGCCGGCGCAGTAGGTATCAGGGTGCTGAGGCTTGCCACGCCCATGAGACACATCATGCTGGACGGAGCGAGATCGACACCCGCGGAACGACAGATCGACCAAACAGCGATGGTTTCGATGGTCCAGATCGGCACTGTCGTCACAGCCGCCGCGACAAAGCGCGTGGTCCGAATGACTCCTAGCAACTGCGCAAAATCAGTGACCCGGGGGCCCACTTGGCGGGCCACCGCTGCCCCCCAAGGCAACCGCGAAAGAAGCCGCGCAAATATCTTATCGACGTTGTCGTGCGAAAGGCGTGCACCAACCAGGATCAACAAAGCTGCGCCCGCGATCGCAGCCAATGCACCAACGACAAGCGTGTCGCGAATGGCAGAACTGCCACCACCAACGATTGCAATCCCGATGGCCAAAACGCCGACGGCGGCAATGAGATCGAGCAGTCGTTCGACGACTATCGACGCAAGCACGCCGGACCGCGACAGACCGGTTTGTCTAGCCATGTAGTCGGCTCGAAACAGTTCACCTAAACGACCTGGCAATGCGCTGTTGACCGCATAGCCGATCAGCAGGGCGCGTAAGCCCACCCCAACACCTACCGATGCCCGAAATGACAGGATCTCTCGCCAACGGCCGGCACGCATCACCATACCGGCGCCATAGAGCGCAACGCCAGTCACGACTTGCGCGGGATCGGCCGCCAGAAAAATACGAACGCATTCCCGCCAATCGACGCCTCGTGTTGATAGCCAAAGGCAAATCGCGCCAAAAGCCACGCCCAGGACGCCCAGGATCAGCTTGCGAGTGGACGTTGTTGGCATCGCGTTCGTCCAGATTTCCATTCGAGCGGTGCGGCGAAAGCGGAACTTCACCACATACCAAAGCGCCAGGAGACCGTCCCGCCACCCGATCTTCTTTCCTTCGGCGTAGGTGCGTCCGTAGTAGCTGATGGCGCATTCGTAGATGCGCCAACGCTTCGGTCGGGCAAATGCCGCGGAAAGCTCGACCTCGATACCGAAATCGTCGGACGTGAGCGCTACACCGTCGATCACCTCGCTGCGGAACATCTTGTAGCAGGTCTCGAGGTCGGTCAGTGTCTGATCGAACAGGACGTTAAAGAGCCCGGAGATCGTGCGATTACCAAGATAGTGATAGAGGTATAGGGCGCGGTGCGGGCGGCCATAGAAGCGCGAGCCGTAGACGACGTCAGCAACGCCGGTTTGGAGCAGCTGGAACATCGGCGTCCAGTCGGAAGGGTCGTATTCAAGGTCGGCATCTTGAATTACGATGACATCACCGGTCGCTGCTGCAAGGGCCGCGCGCAACGCGTTGCCCTTGCCGCCATTCGTATCCTGCAAAATCGGGCATATGCTGGTTGCACCAGCCGCTTTTTCGTAATCGTGTGCGGGCGCTGCCGCGACCTCGGCAGAGGACAAGAATTCAATCTTGCCGCAGCTCGTGCGGCGGACCGCGGCCACCGTGTTCGACGCGTATGGGAAGGCCCGCTCAATCCACTCGCGGGTACCGTCTATCGAGCAGTCATCGACTAGTACAATCTCGCGTGCGATGCCGGGCAGCACCAGACTCACTGCACGCAGAATTCGTGGCAACGTCTCGCGTTCATTGTAGGCCGGAATGATGATGGATAGCTTTAGATCCCGGCGCGGCGGAACATCAAATCCAGATTGGTTCAAAACGCTGATCTCGGCTCGGGGGCGGCCTGTCTCAAGCAGCATACTTCTTCCAGCGGGTCGGGACCATCTTTTTCAACCGACAACCCTGTCTGTCTTGAGGAATAGCAAGCTGGAGTTGTCATCCTTCACGCTGCAACTCAAGGCGAACAGTTTTTGGGGTTCTTCGCACACTGATACCAGCCCCAATATAGTCTGGCCTCGTCTTTGAATAGCGCAACTTCTTCTTTGTATCGAATGAGTATGAAATTTGACGTTGCGATGGAAATCGCCGTCAGCAGCAGCAGCGCTCCCCTAAACACGCGATCCGGAATTTCAGTCTTGGTACTCAGAAAGAGGTAGCCTATGGCGGCCGCCAAGGACATGGCCGGCACGAAATCCATGCGGTAGCGCATGGCCAAGTAGTCCGCCGTAAGCAGGACGCCAATGGCGACGAGTTCACAAACGAGCACACCGGCGAGGAGGAGGGTACCGTTCGGCCGCAAAGCAGCACGCCCGCGAAAGAAGAAGCGAACCCCCAATGCCCCCAATATGAGCGTGACGGTGTCGGTGAGAGCGAAGCTGCTGGATGGTCCTTCATTTCCGTCATAGAGGTCGGCCATGTTGCCGAAGAGCGGTAACAACGCCTCAATCGCGGGTTCTCCGAGGAAGTAGTAGGCAAGCGAAAACGGTATCCTCACTACATTCAGCTCGCCGAAAGTGTTCAGCACGGCGAGGCGGCGCGGATCGGTTGAGATGTAGATATGATGGGGCAGATCCGCGAACGACAGGGGCGAACCCCATCGCATATAGTTCACCGCTCCACAGATGGTAACGAAGACAACCAGGATGATTGCTGGAGCAACTATCTTTCGAAGGCCTGCGCTGGCGACCGCTACCGTAGGCCTGATACGGGTGCCTTGCCCGCCGGCGAACACGGTCAAAAGCAAAATCCAACCAATCGCCAGATAGAGGCCGATACCCTCTACGACGCGGCAATTTAAGGCCAGGCCGGCTATGCAAGCGAGGGCAAGCAGGTCGCGCGATCTCAATTCCGCGTCAACGATGACCCTGCGCAGTACTACGTAGTTGAACGCTACGCTTAGCGCGACGGCCCAAAATATCGGTTCATTATAAACGTAAGCGATCCCCAGATTGGTCAGGACGGTTCCAGAAAAGAGGGTGCCGACCACGAGAACGTGGAACAAAAAGGTGCTCCGCGCAGAGGGCGCAGAAACGCGATAGACAATTATGAGGGTTGCGACGAGCAAACTTGCGATAATGCAAATCGCCGCCCAACATGAGAGCCGCGCGATTTGCAATTCATAAAGTGCGTCGATCGGAACCAACGGCAATCGAAGGAATGCGGGAAATATTCCCCAATAGACAACTAAACGGCCCCGACTGAGGAATGCCTCTTGGTAAGCGATCGAAGGGCTGGCCGCTACGTCTCCCCAAGAAGGTGCGCCAGCATGTCATTGAAGACCAGGCCATGAAATCCGGGCCGAAGAGGTTCCAATCGCCATCCGTCAGCACTGCCAGATAGTAGATGCAAGCAATCGCCGTAAGCGCGGTGGCGAGAATTATGTTGGGTCGGTGCGCATCGGTTCGGGCATTAGTGTCACCTTTCATGGAATGCGCCTTCACTTGTCGGCTTGGCCGCAAATGATCTCCCAATCGACACGTCCATGACGTTTAGCATGCTTCTCATTTCGCATCTCTTGAGTGCCGCTGGTGAGCAACGTGCCAAAAGGAGCAGAGCTGCCCGGTCGGAGCCTGTCCAATCCGCTACTCCGCCGCCTGCTTCTGCCCGGCCTCTCGTTGAGCGGTGCGGTCGGGCGTCAGCGTGTAGGTCGTGAAGCGTTTGTTGAGCGCCGGCATCGGGCAGGCTTCGAGATGGCCTTCGCCCGGCCGCATCAGGATCATGGCCGAGGTCGCCACCAGGTTGCCGCGGTTGTTCGGGCGCGGCGGGCGGCAGACCGACCACGGCGCGTTCCAGTCGTCGAAGAAGGCGGCGCGGAAATCTTCCAGCGTGAGCTTGCCGTGCCCAGGTTCGAGTTTTGGCGCGAGCTGCTCGCGCACGCGCTTGTCGCGATAGATCGAGCAGGGCGTTTCGGCGAGGCCGGTGTCCTTGACCTTGGCGCGCGCGGCGTCGGCGATCCAATGGTTGGCATGCACGTAAAGACCCTTGTCCGGCGCCAGCCAGAAAGTCTCGTCGGGCGCGCATTCGAAGCCGAAGGCCTCGGCGCGGCCATCGGCCGTGGCCTGGCTCACCGCCATGTGGTTGGAGCCGAGCTTGGGTGTGGAGAAGATGGTGCGCACCGCGTCGCTGAGATGGGCGCTCTCCAGCACCTTGCGGCGGATGAAGGGCAGCGGCACGCCGGCGCCGCGCTGATAGTCGCGATCGCACTCGAGCGCATTGGCAGTGAGGCCGACCCCGGCCGAGTTGAGCCCCGAGCGCGCCAGGCCGCCCGCTTCGGTGAAGGTGAGGATGTCGGGGCCGTCATCGCGGCGGATGCGCAGCACCACGCCGGTCTCGGCGCACTCGGCGCGCCAGTCCCAGTTCTGGCCATGCAGCAGGGCGCCATCGGCGCTCGCCTCGGGCAGCGCCAGCGCCGCGGTACAGCCGTCGGGAAAGTGCTGCTGCACAGGCTGCTTGCGTGACGCCGCCACCATCTCGGTGCGGGCGTTCATCAGCATGATGCCCGCAAACGGCTGACCCGAGCCCTCGGCGATGCCGCGCATCTCTTCGATGTAGGCGGCATCGAACTTTTCGACGACCGGCACCATCGCATTGGCGCGCTGCTCGAGATGAGTCCAGTCGACGCCGTTCTTGAGCAGCGACTCCGAATACATCGTGATGCCGCGCTTGATGCGGTCAGGCGCTGTCTTGCCGTGCTGGCGGCCGCGCTCGCGCGGCGAGCCCGCAAGGTCGATCAAAGGAAACGGGGCGTAGTCCATCACGGCCTCCATTACGGCCTCCCGAGGAGAGCTTGGCGGAAACGATCCTTCAGATGCGCGCCATCCTGCGGCGGCATGACGAAGTCGAGCTTTTCGACCATCACCTTCACGAGCCTGAAGATGGGGCCCTTCTTGCGGCGCAGGTCGGCGACGAGCTGCGCCACCTCGCTCTCGGCACGCACGGTGCCGGTGTCGGCGATGCCGCAGCCCTTGGCGATCATGGCGAGATCGGTGCCGGCGCCGGAGTTGGTCGGGCCGTTGTTGCGCGGGCTGGTGTGGCTCGCCTGATTGCCTGTTTCGCCGAACTTCTCGTTGTCGAGCACGCAGATCGCGAGATTGTCCGGCTGCTGCGCGGCCACGGTGGCGAGCGTGCTCACGACCATCATCAGGTCGGCGTCGCCGGTGATCACCAGCACGCGCTTGGTCGGTTGCGCGATCGCTAAGCCCAGCCCCATCGGCACCGGGGCGCCCATGCCGCCCCACAGCGGCATGTTGAGCGGACGGTCGCCCGCCTCGGTGATGTCCCAGTTCGACGAGCCGAGACCCGCGATCACCAGGAGGTTGTCGTCGGCGCCGGCCAGGATCTTCTTGACCAGCGGGCGGCGCTGCAAGGTGGCGGTGCTCATGCCGTCTTCTTCCCGAAATCTTTTATGCCGATCAGCTTCTGGCGCAGCAGGACCGCGACGGCCTGGCCGCCGTTGAAGGCCGAGCGCGCGGCATGGTCGACGGTCTGCTTCACCTCGTCGGCCTTGTCGACCGACATGACCAGCACGCCCATCGCCTCGAGCACCTTGGGCGTGCCCTGGCCCATCGGGTATTGCCAGGAATTGAACTCACCCGGTTCGCCGCGCATCGTGATCAGGGTCAGGAACGGAAAGCGCAGTGTCTTGGTGAGGCCCAAAAGGTTGATGGTGTTGCCCACGCCCGAGCTCTGCATCAGCGTCGCCGAGCGCTGACCGCCGAGCCACGCGCCGGCAGCCAGCGGGATCGCTTCCTCCTCGGTGGTGAGGGCGAGCGTACGGATCGAGTTCGACTTCTGGCAGGCCTCGATCAGGCGCGAATGGCCGGCATCGGGCACGTGATAGACCTGCTTGATGTCGTGGTCCTGGAAGACCTGGAAGACCTGGTCGCGCCAGTCGACCGTCGTTGCGACATTCATCGGTCGGTTACCAAAAAGTGACCGTTAAAATGGCGGGAATCCAACGAAAGCCTGCCGACACCCGTCAACTCGAGTCTACTCGCAGTAGACAGCTCCGATGCCGATGGCATCGGCATTTCTGCCCTCTCAGTCAACAAATCCGGGACTCCCCTCGACAAAAAACTCCGCATCGCAACTCCAGGCTTCGACTTCAATCCTCGTGACGCCGAGTTTACTCCGAACCCGGGCAAATCGACGAATATGGTCATTAGAAGTTCGGCGCTCCTCAATCGACCTTTGCCGCCTTGATCTCCCACGGCCCGGAATTGAGCACGACGCCGGTGACCTTGCCGGCCGCGTCGCGCACGAAGGCAAGCCGCGTGTGGTCGCCGCCCTCGTAGCGAAATTCCGTGTCGGACGTCGCGATGACAGGCACCGGCTGGCCCTTCTCGAAATCGAGCACCGCCCATTCGCCGGTTGCCGCGACCGTGAACTTGCCGTCCTCGAGTCGCACCTGAATTCGGGCGCCGCGCACCCGAATAGACTCGCGCACGATCGTGACATCGATCGGGCGGTCCTCAAGGTAGCGAGAGATCTTCAGCCGGACCAGCGTGCCGGCTTTGCCGCGCAGCTTGTCGAGGACCTCGCTGAGGTCGAGCCCGTGCATCGCCATGCCGTCGATCTCGGTGATGACGTCGAGCGCCTTCACGCCGGCACGCTCGGCTGGCCCGCCGTCGATGGGTCGCAGGACCTCGACCTTGTCTTCCACGATCGAGACCGTGAGCCCGGTCCCGACGAACACAAGGGGTGCCTGCTTGTCGTGCGAGCTGAGCGACGGGCCAAAATCGTACGTGCCGACATAGCTCTTGAGGATGTCGGCACTCACCGTGACCGGCGCCGGCGTCGTGTCTGGCTGTGGCACGCTGAGCGCGGCGTAGCTGAGATGACGGAGCGCATCCCGGTAAGGCGCGCCCCTGTTGGGCGGCACCTGGATCATCAGCACGCCGATCAGCTTCTCGGCCGGATCGACCCAGAAATACGTGCCCCAGACGCCGCTCCAGTTGAAGCTGCCGACGGCACCCGCCAGAAGACTGGACTCCGGATTGGTGCGCACGGCAAAGCCCAGCCCCCATCCGGTGCCGGCCCGCGGCCCGACGAACTGCCCGACGACGCCGGCAAAGGGCATGTCGGGCGGCATCGTATTCGTCGTCATCTGCTGCACGGTCTTGGCCGAGAGAAGGCGCACGCCGTCGAGCTCGCCGCCGTTCAGCAGCATCTGGCAGAAGCGCAGATAGTCCGGCGCGGTCGAGGCCAGGCCGCCGCCGCCCATGAACAGCGTGGTGGGCTTGGTGACGTCCCACAGCGCCGGCCGGCCGCTGGCGAGCGGATCGACCAGCCGCGCGAGCTTGTCCGGCGGCACGAAGAAGCCGGTATCGACCATGCCGAGCGGCTTGAAGATGCGGCTCTCGGAGAACTTGTCGAGCGGCTGGCCCGAGGCGATCTCGACGACGCGGCCCAGCACGTCGACGCCATGGCTGTATTCCCAGGCTTCGCCGGGCTGGTGGACAAGCCGCATGCGGACGAGATCGCCGACAAGGTCGGCGAGGGTCTTGTCGCGACGGAACGAACTTATGGTGTCGTACGCCCGATGCAGTTCGTCGGTAGCCTGGTCGTCATAGGTGAAGCCCGAGGTGTGGCGCAGCAGATCGATCACCTGCATCGGCCGCTTTTGCGGCGCGCCCTCCAGGCCGACACCGACACGCATGTCGGCCACCTCGGGAATGTATTTGCTGACCGGATCGGTGAGCGCGAGCTTGCCTTCCTCGACCAGCATCATCGCCGCCACGCTGGTGACCGGCTTGGTCATCGAGGCGATCCAGAAGATCGCGTCGGGCTTCAGCGGGATCTTGCCGGCGCGGTCGTAGGTGCCGATGGCTTGCAGGTAGGCAAGCTTGCCGTCGCGCGCGATGGCGACGACGGCGCCCGGCAAGGCGCCGGTCTCGATCTGCGCCTGAAACCACGGCGCGATCCGCGCCAGCCGGGCGGTCGAGAATCCAGCGCCGACCGGGTCGCCCGTCGTCAGGCTTTGCGCGAAGCCGCTCGCCGGCGATCCGAGTGTCAACACTGCCGCGCTCACCAAGCACGCGAGCTTCATCGCGATGTATTTGACGCTTCGTTCACACACGGTGTCATCCCGAGCAAAGCGAGGGACCCTTGGTCGGCGCCGGCAAAAGGTCCCTCGCTGCGCTCGGGATGACACCGTGGTGGGCGCTAAAAAGGCTTCAGCACCCGTCCACAACAGTCAACTCCAGGTGGACAGGTCCGATGCCGATGAAATCGGCTTTTCTGCCCCCTCAGTCCACAAATCCGGGACTCCCCCCTTGCAAAAAAACTGCACGCCACGACTCCGATCTTCGACGACTCCGAGTTTACTCCGAACCCGTGCGAATCGACGAATATGGTCATTAGAAGTTCAGCGACCGAGCCCCGGTGAAGTCGCGTATGGTTGCCGATATTCAGGCTGTCGAACCGGAGAGATGAAATGACGCAAACGTCCTGGCGCGCCGATCCGCTCGAGTGGGGGCAGGGCCCGCGCGTTTTCGAGGTCTTCCTCGAGCCGACCTGCCCGTTCTCCGTGCGGGCGTTCGGCAAGCTCGACCAGTTACTTGCCGAGGCCGGGCCCGACAGGATCATGGTCAAGCTCCGGCTGCAGTCGCAGCCCTGGCACATGTATTCAGGCGTGGTGACGCGCTGCGTGATCGCGGCCTCGACCCTGCAGGCCGGCAAGGAAGCGGCGAAGGCGGTGCTGGCCGCCGTCGCCGCGCATCGCGAGGAGTTCGAGTTCGAACGTCACGCCGGCGGCCCGAACATGAAGGCCACACCCGACGACATCATCGCGCGGCTCGAGGATTATAGCGGCCTCAAGCTGGCCGCGGCGTTTGCGATCCCGAACCTGGACCGCGAGATCAAGTGGCACTGCAAGTACGCCCGCCAGAACGGCATCCATGTCTCGCCCACGTTCATGATCGACGGCGTGGTGCAGCCCAATATCAGCAGCGGCGACAATGTTTCGGATTGGGCCAAGCATCTGCTGGCCACCTGAGCAAACCAAAGCCCTCACCCTGAGGAGCATCGCGCAGCGATGCGTCTCGAAGGGTGGGCTACAGTCTCGGTGGTGCCATCCTTCGAGACGGCGCTGCGCGCCTCCTCAGGATGAGGTGAATTGGTTTGAGTTGCAGGCCGTCTGAAAAGCGCGCTCACCGTTTCGGTTTGCGCCCCCGGATGCGGTCGAAGCCTTGCTTAATGGCGTCGAAGCGCGCCTCGATCAGCGGCTCGAACTCGGTGTCGGTGAAGATGTAGGGCCAGTTGTTCTCGACGCCCTCGCGGACCAGCTCGCCGACATAGACGGGATCGACACCCGCCTCGACCCGTTCGCGGATCATCTTGATCGCCGTGGCGATGGGGCCGGTCGTTGGTGGCGTGCCGAGCGCCCCGGCGAAACGCTGGGGCAGGTTGCGCCTCGAATTGGTGATCTGGGTGCGGACGAAGGCCGGGCACAGCAGGGACACGCCGATGCCGCGCGGTGCCAGTTCGATGCGCAGGCCCTCGCTGAGCGCGACAACGCCATACTTCGTTACGCTGTAGGCGCCGCTGTTGCCCGAGATCAGGCCGGCGATCGAGGCGGTCGAGACGATATGCCCGCCCTCGCCATGCTGTTCGATCAGCGGGCCGAAGATCTCGATCCCCCAGATGACCGACCGGAGGTTGACGCCCAGCGTCCAGTCCCACGCGGCATCGCGCCAGGTGCCGTAAGAACCGCCGCCGCCGACGCCGGCATTGTTGACCAGGATATGGACCTTGCCATAGCGGTCGATCGTCGCCTTCGCCGCGGCCTCGAGCTCGTCCTTGAGCGAGACGTCGGCGAGCACGCCGTCGACGTCGGCGTTGGTGCGCTTCAGCTCCTCGAGCGCCGACGAGAGCGCCGCTTCCTCGATATCGCACAGCATGACCTTCACCCCGGCCTGGGCGAAGGCGGTGGCGATGCCCAGTCCAATGCCTGACGCCGCACCGGTCACGAACGCGGTCTTTCCAGCGAGTTCCTTCATGCACATCCTCCCTCGTGCAAGCGTCTTCGCCGCCACCACCCGGGTCAATTGATTTACTTGCGCGACGGCTCTCGGAATGCGTAGGGTTGATTATCCGTTGGCCTCAAGGTGCGGACGTCTGTCCACCTCGAGCGAGCCGGCCGACATCAGACGGCTTCGGCACCGCGAGAAGCACGCCGGCAGTCTGAGCAGTAAAGCTACCTTGGCTCCATGTCCGCCAGCCGCCACAAGCCCAAGTAATGATCGTGCCACGCAGGTTCGGGATATCGAAATGGAGCGGCGGCTAAATCCACATGTCGAGAGTCGCGGTACCAGCTTCTCCGGAGTCGAACGTTCTCGTACCCCAAATTGCTTGTGGCGAGCAGCCAGGTCGAGCCGGAGCGGCGCATGTTGTCGATGGCTCGAACAATTTCTTCGTTCTCCGAGTGATTGACGAGGTCCTTGCGGAAGATGAGATCGACTGGGAGCGGCACCTTGGAAACGATATCCAAGGCCATAAATCGGACGCCCGGATACCTGCGCCGGTTGCGCGCGATGAGGTCGCCGACGATATCGCAGCCGACGACGAGACGCTCGGAAAACGATCGAGGTAGGCGCTGATCCAATTGAAATCGCCGCAGGGGATGTCGGCAATGGATTTCAGATCCAGCAAACTTGTCAGATGGGACAGCACCTCCAGCGAGTGCGTTACCGAGTGGGAATCTCGACGCGAACCGGGGCCCGAATGAGTTTCATCATCGCCCCAGTAGTTCCGCCTGTACCTCAAGGTGAAATCTGCCCACCTCCCCAGCGCACCTAGTCTCCGCAGCAACAAAGTGAGTGCTCCCCTCCCCCTCGACGATCCTACCTAGTCCTGCCGCAGTTCAAGCTCAAATGAAGCCCTTGCCGCAGGTTCACCTCGCATTTGGATGGTCGGTGCCAACTAGAACGGCTTGAGCACCGTGAGGAACACGATGCCGATCATGAGGACCGTCGGCACCTCGTTCCACCAGCGATAATAGCCGGCAGGCCGCGAATTTTTGTCGGCCTCGAACTCCTTGCGCCAGCGGCCGTAGAGGTGATGGACCAGGGTGAGGCCGACAACGAGCGAGAATTTCACCTGCCACCAGCCGGCGTGCCACCAGTTGCCCTCCTGGGCCAGCGCCAGGCCGAAGATCCAGACCAGCACCATCGCCGGGTTCATGATGCCGCGATAGAGACGGCGCTCCATGAGCTTGAAGGTCTCGCTCTGCTTCGAGCCTTTCTCGGCATCGGCGTGATAGACGAACAGCCGCGGCAGATAGAGCAGGCCCGCCATCCAGGCGATCACCGCCACGATGTGCAGCGCTTTCAGGACGTCGTAGACCATAGGGCAGCTCGCACGAGATTGGCCAGGCCGTGGATGAACAGCGGATGCGTGCCGACGGTCGGCACGCGGATGTAGGTGGGCACGCCGGCATCGCGGGCCAAGTGGCGATAATCGATATCGAGCTCGACCAGCGTCTCGGAATGTTCCGACACGAAGCTGATCGGATAGAGCACGACACCGACCTTGTCCGCGGCGGCACGACGGATCTCCAATTCGGTCGAGGGCCCGATCCAGCGCAACGGGCCGACGCGGCTTTGATAGCAGACCGACCAGTCGACGGTGCCGAGATGCTCGCCGATCGCCGCCGCCGTCTGCTCGACCTGGGTCTGATAGGGATCGCCCGCCTTGATGATCTTCTCGGGCAGGCCGTGCGCGGAGAAGAGCACGCGCGTGGCGCCGCTCGTCTTGCCAAGCCCCTCCTTGATCAGCTCGACCGAGGCGCGGATAAATCCCGGTTCGGTCGGATAGCTTTCGACCTCCGCCGTCGGCGCCTTGAAATCGGCGGCGGCCTTCCACGCCGTGAACGATGATCCCGTCGTCGTGGTCGAGAACTGCGGGTAGAGCGGCAGCAGCACGATGCGATCGGGCGCGAAGCGCTTGACCGAGCGCACCACCGCCTCGGTCATCGGATGCCAGTAGCGCATGCAGACATAGCCGCGCCATTCATGCTCGCTGCCCAGCGCGTCCTCGAGCGCCCGCGCCTGCGCCTCGGTCTGGCCGAGGATCGGCGAACTGCCGCCGATCTTGGCGTAGATCTCCATGGCCTTGGGCGTGCGCCGGCTGGCAATGAAGCGCGCCAGCGGCAGCCGCAGCCACGACGGCAGGGTGATGATGGCCGGATCGCTGAACAGGTTGCGCAGGAACGGCTGCACCGCGTCGAGCGAATCAGGCCCGCCGAGATTGAACAGGATGACGGCGATTTTCACGACGTGAAAGGTCCCTCGCTACGCTCGGGATGACAATTTTGTCGTGTTGAATAATGTGCGTCGAACTCGAAGCGTTGATGAAGAAAAAGGTGTCATCCCGAGCGTAGCGAGGGACCTTTGGGCATCGTCCGAAAGCCATCTCATGTCCCCGAAGGCTTCCAGTTGCGCACGATCTCGACCAGATGCGCGACATTCTCCGGCGGCGTCTGCGGCACCACGCCGTGGCCGAGGTTGAACACGAACGGGCCGTGCCCAAGCTTGTCGAGGATGCGCGTCGCCTCGCGCTCGAGCGCGGCCCCACCCGCCACCAGCATGATGGGATCGAGATTTCCCTGCACGCAGATATGCGGCTGCAGTTCCTTCGCCGCCCAATGCGCGCCGATGCCGGTGTCGATCGAGAGTGCGGCAAAGGCGTCGGGGCGGCGATACATCAAGGCCGCCGGCCCGACGGCGCGCGGGAAGGCGATGATCGGCACCTTGGGATGGCGGGCCCGCAGGCCGTGGGCGATGCGGATCATTGGCTCGAGCGACCAGCTGAACAGCTGTTCCTCCGGCAGCACGCCCGCCCAGCTGTCGAAAAGCTGGACGGCATCGGCGCCAGCCTCGACCTGATAGGCAAGATGATCGACGACGGCCTCGACCAGGAGATCGATCAGCACGCCGAAGGAGTCAGGATGGCGATAGGCCCATTCCTTCACCTTGGCGAAGTCGCGGCTGCTGCCACCTTCGATCATGTAGCAAGCCAGGGTGAAGGGGGCGCCGGCGAAACCGAGCAGCGCCGTGCCTTTGGCCAGCGCCGCCCGGGTCGCCGTGATGGCGCGATAGACCGGTGCCAGATGATCAGCCAGCCGGGCGCGGGACAACTGGCCGAATTCAGCCGGATTGGTCAGCGCCTCGAGCCGCGGGCCTTCACCCTCCACGAACCAGACCTTTTGGCCAAGCGCATCGGGCACGACCAGGATGTCGGAGAAAATGATGGCAGCATCGAGCCCGAATCGCCGGATCGGCTGCAGCGTGACTTCGACCGCCTTGTCTGGCGTATACGCCAGTTCCAGGAACGAGCGTGTCGTCGCCCGAAGCTCGCGATACTCCGGCAGGTAACGCCCGGCCTGGCGCATCAGCCAGATCGGCGGCACCGCGGATCGCTTTCCGCTCAGCGTCTCCAGCAGTTTCCCGTCGCTCAAATCTTCTCCCTCATGCTTACCCTCTACTCTTTCTTAATAGGTAGTAGCAGTAGTAGGGCATGCGGATCACGGGGATGGGCCTGATTCGAAGGCCGTCCCCAGCGCCTTGTGGATCGGCAAAGCGTGGTTCCCCGCGGTGATTCGCACGGATTCCCGATTCGCAGGCCACTCTGTTTGTTTCATCCCGAGGGGATGGCAGTCGGGAGGGCAAAGGCGAGTCGGGTCCCGAATCGCTGTGAATGAGGGAAGCCCGGCTCCTGTCCCCGCTTTGCCGGTCGCAATCCTTCATTTCTCCCTGCCGCGCTGTGGGGTAGAAAAGTCCGTGGCCAACCGCAACTTCCACGTCCACCTGGTGTCCAACTCGACCGGCGAGACCGTATCGAGCGTCGCACGTGCCTGCCTCGTGCAATATGAAGGCATCTTCGTGCAGGAGCATGTCTGGTCCCTGGTTCGCACGCGTGGACAGCTCGACAAGGTGATCCAGGCGGTCGAGCGCGATCGCGGGCCGGTGCTGTACACGCTGGTCGATCCCGAGTTGCGCGACCTGGTGCGCGACCATTGCCGGCGTATGCAGCTGCCGTGTGTCGGCGTGCTCGACCAGGCGATGAGCGTGCTGGCGGTTCATTTTCATTCCAAGAGCGAGCAGTGGCCCGGCCGCCAGCATCAGCTCGACGAAGGCTATTTCGATCGCATCGATGCCATGCACTACACGCTGGCGCACGATGACGGACAGTCGACGCACGATCTCGAGGACGCCGATGTGATCCTGGTCGGGCCGTCGCGCACCTCGAAGACACCGACCTGCGTCTATCTCGCCAATCGCGGCGTGCGCGCCGCCAACGTGCCGCTGGTGCCGTTGGTGCCACCGCCGCCGGAGCTCGAGACGACCAAGCGTCCGCTGGTGGTCGGCCTGATCACCGATCCCGAGCGGCTGGTGCAGATCCGCGTCAACCGTCTGCGCCTGCTGCAGCAGGAGACCGAGACCGAATACACCGACATGGAACAGGTGCAGCGCGAGATCCAGGATGCGCGCCGCCTCTACGCCCGCCGCAAATGGACGACGATTGACGTGACACGCCGCTCGATCGAGGAGACAGCCGCCGCCATCATGCAGATGTTGGCGACGCGGCGCGAGAAGCGATTGCAGGCCGGCCCGGTCGCACCTTGAGGAGGGGGCACCATGATCGCCCGTCGTCCCGAGCGAAGCGAAGCGAAGTCGAGGGACCTTCTCTCTGCCGGCAGACGCCTTGCATTTGAAGCAAGGCCCCTCCACTCCGCTGCGCTCCGGTCGGGGCGACGGTTTACTTGTATTCTCTCTCTTGTGATAACGACATCACCAGCGCTTGCCGCCAATGGCATCGACGTCAAACGGGGAGAGGACGCACTGGTGTTCGGTAATTGCGTGCCAAGCCTGGTGGTCGAGAACAAGTCGGCGGAAACCATCGACTATCTGCAGGTCGAACTCGTGCTGGCGCTGACAGACGGCCAGCAGCGCACGGTCGAGCTGCAATCGGCCTATCGCGACGGCGTGCTCTATCCGATTGCACCGGGCGGCCGAGCCGTCCTCAAGCAGCACCTCGACACGTCACGGGCGCTGGGCGTGCCCTGTGGCGAGGTCAAGCTGCGCAAGGTCGGCCGCGTTCTCTGCGAAGCCGCCGGCGGCAAGGCCTGCGCCTCGTCGGTATCGGTGCAGCCGTGATCGGGCGGCGGACAATTCTCGGCGCCGCGGGCGCCTCGCTGCTGGCGGCGCCGGCGCTCGCCCAGTCCTATCCCAACAAGCCGCTGAAGATGATCGTGCCCTACCCGCCGGGCGGCGGCACCGATGGGCTGGGCCGCATCACGGCCGAGCGACTGGCGGAGAAGCTCGGCCAGCAGATCATCATCCAGAATATCGGCGGGGCCTCGAGCGTCACCGGCTCGGAGACGGTGCGACGCTCCGATCCCGACGGCTACACGCTCCTGTTCAATGCCAGCCTGTTCGTGCTCGGCAAGACCATCATGCCGGCCTGCCCCTACGATCCGCAGACCGATTTCCGCGCCGTCGCCCAGGCGGGCGAGGCGCCGCTGGTCCTGCTGGTCAACCTCAACGTGCCCGGCACCGACTACGCCAGCACCATGAAGGCGATGGCGGCGGAGCCGAAGAAGTACTTCTTCGGCCTGTCGTCGGGCGGCTCGGCCGGCCACGTCGCCACGCTGGCGTTCCTCAAGCGCACCGGCCTGCCGCTCGACACCGTGCTCTACAAGGGCACCGCGCCGGCCAATGCCGACCTGCTGAGCGGCAGCGTGCAGCTCTTCATGGATCCATGGACGGCCCTGCTGCCGCTCGCCACCTCGGGCAAGGCGCGCGCGCTGTTCGTCACCTCCAAGGAGCGCACGCAGCTCGCGCCCAACGTGCCGACCTCGGACGAGGTCGGCCTGAAGGATTTCAACCTCAGCTCTTGGTACGGCGTGTGGGTTCCCAAGGACACGCCCGATCCGATCGTCGAGCGCCTGGCCGCGGCGATGGCGGAGGTTTCGAAGGATCCCGCCTTTGTCTCTCGCACGACCTCGCTCGGCATCGTGCCAACGGCGCGCGGACCCAAGGAGTTCGCCGCGTTCATCAAGAGCGAAGTCGAGACCAACACGAAGCTGCTGAGCGACGCCGGCTACAAGCCGGAATAGATTCCGCCCTCATCCTGAGGAGCCGCGCGTACCCGCGTCTAACGCGGGCTTAGCGCGGCGTCTCGAAGGATGGGCAGCAGCAAGGGCTGGATCCCACCCTTCGAGACGCATCGCTGCGCGATGCTCCTCAGGGTGAGGTTGGACGGTTCTGCTGTTATTCCGCCGCCTTGGCCAGCGGTTCGAAGCGGGCGTCGAAGTCGCGGATCGACTTTTCGACCTCGTCGGCAATCTGCGACAGCTTGATCTGGTTGACGACCTTCAGGCCGAACATGTCTTTCACATAGAACACGTCGACGGCGCGCTCGCCGTAGGTGGTGATGTGGGCCGAGGCGATCTGCAGGCTGCAGCGCGTCAGCGCGCGCGTCACGACATGCAGGAAGCCCGGCCGGTCGCGGCCGTTGACCTCGATCACGGTGAAGGTGTCTGAGGCGTTGTTGTCGATCAGCACACGCGGCTCGACGGTGAAGACGCGGTCGCGCTTGGGCCACGAGGCCTTCTGGCCGTCGAGCTCGCGCTGGACGTCGAGGCGGTTGGAGAGCGCCAGCTCGACGCGGGCGGCGAGTCGCGCCAGCCGCTGCGGGCCGTCGAACGGCTTGCCCTCGAAATCCTGCAGCCAGAACGTGTCGAGCGCCATGCCGTTGGCCAGGGTGAAGATCTTGGCGTCGACGATGTTGGCGCCGCTGATCGCCATGGCACCGGCGAGCCGGGCGAACAGGCCGTGCGTGTCCAGTGTGTAGATCGTGACTTCGGTGACCGAGCGCTCACCGTCGACACGATGCTCGATCGCGAGCGGCTGACGATCGCGTTCGGCGCGGCGCACCAGCGCGGCCTGGCGGGCCAGCGTCGGCAGCGGGAAAGAGAGCCAGTAGGGCGCGTAGCCGCGGGCGAAGTGCTCTTCTTTCTCGGCCTCGGTCCAGCCGATGAGCTGCTTGGCGAGCTCGACCTGGATCGCCTTGATGCGCTCGGCGCGGCCGCCGGCCAGCGTGCCGCCCGACATCACCTGCTCGGCGGCATGGTAGAGCTGGCGCAGCAGGGCCGCCTTCCAGCCGTTCCACACGGTCGGCCCGACGGCGCGGATGTCGCACACCGTCAGCACCAGCAAGAGCCGCAGCCGTTCGGGCGATTGCACCAGTGCGGCGAAGGTCTCGATGGTCTTGGGATCCATCAGGTCGCGTTGGAAGGCGGTGCCCGACATGGCGAGGTGATGGCGCACCAGCCAGGCGACGGTCTCGGTCTCGGCGGCACTCAGCCCCAGCCGGGGCCCGAGCTGCAGGGCAACGTCGGCGCCCAGCACCGAATGATCGCCGCCGCGACCCTTGGCGATGTCGTGCAGCAGCAGGGCGAGATAGAGCACCGGCCGCGACACGATCTTGTGCACGACCTCGGCCGAGACCGGATGGTCCTCTTTCAAGGCGCCGCTCTCAATTCGCGACAGGATGCCGATGGCGCGGATGGTGTGCTCGTCGACCGTGTAGGTGTGGTACATGTCGTGCTGGGTCTGGGCCACGACACGGCCGAAGTCGGGCACGAAGCGGCCGAACACGCCGGCCTCGTTGAGGCGGCGCAACGTCGTCTCCGGATCGTGCCGCGACGTCAGCATCTCCATGAACAGGCGGTTGGCCTCCGGATCAACGCGCAGGCGATCGAGCAGCCGGATGTTCTGGGTGATCAACCGCAGGCTCGCGGGATGGATGTCGAGGTCGTTCTCCTGCGCGACATGGAACAGGCGCAGGATCGCCACCGGATCCTTCTCGAAGGCGTCGGGCGTGGCGGCCGCCAGCCGCTCGCCATCGATGCGGAAGCCACTAAGCGAGCGCGGTCTGAGGGTTTGCCAGAGTGCCGCGAGCTTGGGCTTGCGCCGGCGGCTGTCCTCGAGCGCGGCGACGAAGATGCGCGTCAGGTCGCCGACGGTCTTGGCATGAAGGTAGTAGTGCTTCATGAAGCGCTCGACGCCGCGGCTGCCCGGCCGATCCTGGTAGCCGAGGCGAGTGGCGATCTCACGCTGCAGGTCGAACGACAGGCGATCGTCGGCGCGGCCGGTCAGATAGTGGATGTGGCAGCGCACGGTGCTGAGGAACCGGTCGGCGCGCTCGAAGTGGCGCGCCTCTTCCTTGGTCAGCACGCCCTTGGCGACCAGCTCGCCGGGCTGGTCGACGCGATAGAGATACTTGGCGATCCAGAACAGCGTGTGCAGGTCGCGCAAGCCGCCTTTGCCTTCCTTGACGTTGGGCTCCACGACGTAGCGCGAGTCGCCCATGCGCTGGTGACGCTGGTCGCGCTCGGTGAGCTTGGCCTCGACGAAATCGCGCCCGTCGCCCGAGGTGAATTTCTGGGCGTAGACTTTCGTCAGCTCGTCGAACAGCGCGCGATCGCCCCAGATGTAACGCGCCTCGAGGAGGGCGGTGCGGATGGTGTGGTCGCGCTCGGCATAGCGCGCGCTCTCGTCGACCGTGCGCGTGGCGTGGCCGACCTTCAGGCCGAGGTCCCACAGCAGATAGAGCATGAACTCGACGATCTGCTCGCCGCGCGGCGTCTGCTTGTAGGGGCGCAGGAACAACAGATCGATGTCGGAGAGCGGCGCCATCTCGCCTCGGCCGAAACCGCCGGTCGCGACCACGCTCAGCCGCTCGGCGGCGCTGGGGTTGGCCGCCGGGTAGAGGCGGCCGTCGGCGAGATCGAAGATGACCCGGATCAGCTGGTCCATCAGGAAGGACGTGGCGACCAGCACGGCCGGCCCGTCGTTGCGGAGCGGACCGGGGTCTTCAAAGCGGCGGCGGATCTCGGCGCGCCCGGCGGCGAGAGCGTCGCGCAGCAACGCCAGCACCTGCGGGCGCGGCGGTTCGTTGCCGGTCGGCAGGTCCTCGACCAGCTTGGCCAAGGCCTCCTCCAAGGCGCGACGGCGGATGATCGCCCGCCGCTCGTTGATCTGGTCGTAGGGTTTGGCCATCGTGGCGCAATACTACAGGTCGCCGGAGGGCTAAAATAGGGACATGGCACGTGTTCCCACCCTCGCCGTTTTCACCAAAAACCGCATCAATCCGGCCTATACAGCGGCCCGAATGGCGGTCGATCGGGTCGCCGCCGAAGCCGGCGCACGCACAATCCACTACGTGCCCGAGACGCCGGACGACGTTGGCCAGCAGAAAGCCCTGGTGGGCGAGGCGCTGGCCGCGAGGGTCGATGCGGTGGTCCTCAATCCGACCGACGACGTGAAGATGCAGGAGGATCTCGCCCGTTTTGCCGAGGCCGGTATCCCGGTCGCTCTGTTCATCAACCGCATGAACGGGCCCGCGCTCACCTTCGTCGGCTCCGACGACGTCGCCATCGGCCGGCGGGTGGCGACTGCCCTATTCGAGGGCATGGGCGGCAAGGGCAAGGTCGTGGGCCTCGAGGGCCCGCCGTCGGCGCCAACCAGCCGCGATCGGGTGCGCGGCCTCAGGGAGACGCTGGCCCGCTTCCCCAATATCGAGCTGCTGGGACTCAGCATTGGCCACCTGCAACAGGCGCCGGCCAAGGAGGCGATGGCGGCGCTGCTCGCCCGCCATCCCGTGATCGACGGCGTGTGGACCGCCAACGATCTGATGGCGTTCGGCGCCCTCGATGCGCTGCAGGCGGCCGGCCGCACGGCCAAGGTGGTGGGCATCAACGGTCTTCCGGCGGCGATCGAGCACATCGAGCGCGGCACCATGGTGGCGAGCGCGGACTTCAGTGCCTTCAACATCGCCGCCATTGCCGCGCGCGCGGTGCTGCGCCACCTCGCCGGCCAGCCGGTGCCGAAGGAGATCATGGTGCCGGCCGAGCTGATCGATCGCTTGAACTGCCAGCGCTGGAAGGTGCCGTTCGCCGAGCGCCCCTGTCCCGCCTGGGAAGAGATCGTGCGATAGTCGGCCGATGCGGAACACCAACCTCATCCTGAGGAGCCGCGAGCAGCGTGGCGTCTCGAAGGATGGGCAACAGCAAGACTGGGGCCGACCCAGCCGCGGAGGTTACTCCGCGGTAATCGAGACGCATCGCTTCGCGATGCTCCTCAGGGTAAGGCGTGTTTTGTTACTTCTGTTTATCGCTGGGCTGGCCTTCTCCGGCGCAGCCCTGGCCCAGTCGCGGATTCAGCCCGCGCCGGCCGCCAACCTGATCGATCTCAACACCGCCAGCCGCGACGAGCTGATGACTCTCGAGGGCATCGGCGAGGTGCGCGCCGACGCCATCATCCGCGCGCGTCCATTCAGGGCCAAGACCGAGTTGGTCGAGCGGCGCCTGATCCCCGAGGCGCTGTACGAGAAGATCGGCGACAAGGTGATGGCGCGCGCGCCGCCCGGAACGCCGGCACCAAAGCCCGTGCCGGCGCAACCCAAGCGTTCCTGAGGCCCATATGGACGGCGCCACGATCTACGCGCTGGGTACGCCGACGCCGTCGCGGGCCGCTCCGGGCGCTCTCTCGGTCATTCGCCTCAGCGGCCCGCGGGCGCCAGACGCGCTGATCTTCCTCACCGAGCCGCGTGCCTTCGAGCGCGGCCATTCGGCGCGCGATCCGGCGCTGCCCGAACCGCGCCGCATGGTGGTGCGGACCGTGTTCGATCCGTTGACAGGCGAGGAGATCGATCGCGGCCTTGCCGTCTGGTTCGAGGCGCCCCACACCGAGACCGGCGAGATGATGGCCGAGCTGCATCTGCATGGCGGGCGCGCCGTGGTGGGCGCGGCGCTGGCCGCGATCGGCAAGCTGGGCTTCTGCCGCCTGGCCGAGCCCGGCGAATTCACGCGGCGCGCCTTCGAGCACGGCAAGCTCGATCTTACCCGCGCCGAAGCCATCGCCGACCTGGTCGCCGCCGAGACCGAGCAGCAGCGTCGGCAGGCACTGCAGCAGATGGATGGCGCATTGCACCGGCTCTATGAGGATTGGCGCACGCTCGGGCTTCGCGCGCTGGCGCATCTCGAGGCTGCGATCGATTTTCCCGACGAGGATCTGCCCAAGGGCCTGGCCGACGAAGTCCGCAGCGGCATCACCCAGCTTCAGGGCGAGATCGCCGCCCATCTCGGCGACCGGCGCGGCGAGCGGCTGCGCGAGGGCATCAACATCGCCATCATCGGCCCGCCCAACGCCGGCAAATCCTCGCTGCTCAATCTTCTGGCGCGCCGGGACGCCGCCATCGTGTCGGAGAGCGCGGGCACCACGCGCGACATCATCGAGGTGCATCTCGACCTTGGCGGCTGGCCGGTGGTGCTGGCCGACACGGCCGGCCTGCGCGCCACCGCTGACGCCATCGAACAGGAGGGCGTGCGTCGCGCCAAGGCGCGCGCCCGTGCGGCGGACCTGCGCCTGCTGGTGCTCGATGCCAGTGCCGACTGGAAGGCCGCGATGCACGAGCTGACCGCAACCAGCGAACATTGGAATCCGGCGCATGACATCGTTGTCGTGAACAAGGTCGATCTCGCGGCGGTCGATGCGGTGGGCGTGGTCGCGTTGTCGGCCAAATCCGGCGCCGGCCTGCCGGAACTGCTGGCTCGGCTCGAGCGCTCGGCGGTGGCGCTGATGGAAGAGGGCGGCCCGCCGCCGCTGACCCGCGCCCGCCATCGCGAGGCCCTGGTCGAGGCGCAAGCGGCCCTCGGCCGGGCGCTGGTCGCGCCGGAGGTGGCGCTCGCCGCGGAGGACCTGCGGCTGGCCATGCGCGCCATCGGCCGAATCACGGGCACGGTGCGGATCGATGAGCTTCTGGACGTGATTTTCCGGGACTTTTGCATCGGAAAGTGACCCGCCAGGGGTGCCGGTGATGGTCGAGCTCTGTCCGCGGCAGATCGGGATTGCCGAAGGTCTGCGCCGGATGTTCGCGCAAGCCGCGAGGCATGACTTTTTCGATATTGCCGCGTTTGCCCGTTATTGCTGCAATCGTCAGGAACCGAGTCCGCGCCCGTCCCGTTGAGGTCCAGCATGCGCCGCGACAGCCTTTCGACTTATCGCGCCAAGCGGGATTTCAGCCGCACCGCCGAGCCGGCAGGCAAGACCGCCGTGCCCACAGCCGGACAGCTGCGCTTTGTCGTGCAACGCCACGACGCAACGCGCCTGCACTATGACTTCCGGCTGGAGCTCGATGGCACGTTCAAGTCGTGGGCGATCACCAGAGGACCCTCGCTCGATCCGCACGACAAGCAACTCGCCGTCGAAGTCGAGGACCACCCGCTCGATTATGGCGACTTCGAAGGCACCATTCCCAAGGGACAGTATGGCGGCGGCACGGTGCAGCTGTGGGATCGCGGCTACTGGATTCCCGAGGGCGATCCGCACGCCGGCCTGAAGAAAGGCGACCTCAAGTTCCGGCTGGTCGGCGAACGGCTGGCGGGAAGCTGGGTGCTGGTGCGCATGCGCTCGGACAAGTTCGGAGGCAAGCGCACCAATTGGCTGCTGATCAAGCATCGCGACGAAGCTGCGCACGAGGGCGACCAAGACGCATTGCTCGAGGATCCGCGTTCGGTCGCCTCGGGGCGCACCTTGAAGGAGATCGCGCTGGGCACCGGCAGTCCACCGACGCCGTTCATGACGGCGAAGAAGCGTGGCGCGGGTGCGATCTGGCAAAGCGACAAGAGAGGTGGCGGCGCCACGGCGTCCCTGCCCGAGACGACGGCCAAGGCCAAGAAGATCAAGGCGATGCCCCGGTTCGTCGAGCCTCAGCTTGCCAAGTTGGCCGAGCAGCCGCCTTCGGGTCATGGCTGGGCGCACGAGGTGAAGTTCGACGGCTATCGCCTGCAGCTGCGCGTCGAGGACGGCAAGGCCCGCCTGCGCACGCGCAAAGGATTGGACTGGACGGACAAGTTCTCGGCCATTGCGGCTGCTGCCGAAAAGCTGCCCGACTGCATGATCGACGGCGAAGCGGCGGCGCTCGACGAGAAAGGCGTGCCGGATTTCGGCGCGCTACAGGCCGCATTATCCGATGGCAGCACCAAGGATCTTATCTTCTTCGCCTTCGATCTGTTGTTCGCCGAAAACGAAGACCTGCGGCCGTTGCCGCTCTCCGAGCGCAAGACGCGGCTGAAGGAATTGCTGTCCCGGCTCAAGGACAAGCGCCAGCAGATCCGTTACGTCGACCATTTCGAGACCAACGGCGAGTCGGTGCTCGAATCGGCCACCCGCATGGGCTTCGAAGGCATCATCTCCAAGGAGCTCGGCGCGCCTTATCGCAGCGAGCGCTCCGGCAGCTGGCTCAAGATCAAGTCCCGCACCGGGCAGGAAGTGATCATCGGCGGATGGACGCAGGAGGGCGCGAAATTGCGCTCGCTGATCGCAGGCGTGCATCGCGGCAAGAAACTCGTTCCCGTCGGCCGAGTCGGCACGGGCTTCAGCGAACGCGTGATGCGCGAGGTGCTGCCCAAGCTGAAAGCGGTCGAAAGCGACAAGAGTCCCTTCGCTGCCGGCACCAGCCCGCGCAAGGAAGCCAACATGCACTGGGCGCGGCCCGAACTGGTGGCCGAGATCGAGTTTGCCGGCTGGACCGATGACGGCAATGTGCGGCAGGCTGCCTTCAAGGGGCTGCGCAGCGACAAGCCGGCCGCCGAGATCAAGGCCGAGCGGCCCGCCAAGGCGGAGACGACCAAAATGGCCAAGCCCGCGCCCCAGGCTTCGAAGAAGACGGCCGGCAAGGCGTCCGGTCCGGCCGTGGTCATGGGCGTGCCGATCTCCCATCCCGACAAGCCGCTCTGGCCCGACGAGAAACCGCCGATCACCAAGCTCGAGCTGGCGCAGTACTACGAAGCGGTCGGCGACTGGATGATCGAGCACATCAAAGGCCGGCCCTGCTCGATCGTGCGTACGCCCGACGGCATCAACGGCCAGACCTTCTTCCAGCGCCACGCCATGGCCGGCGGCTCGGACCTCCTCACCGAGGTCAAGGTAAGCGGCGACAAGAAGCCCTACCTGCAGATCGACCGGGTCGAGGCGCTGGCCGCCGTGGCGCAGATGGGCGGCACCGAGCTGCATCCCTGGAACAACCAGCCCGGCGATCCCGACCTGCCGGGCCGGCTGGTGTTCGATCTCGATCCGGCGCCGAACGTCAAATTCGACGAGGTCATTACAGGCGCGCTCGAGATTGCCAAGCGGCTGGAGAAGCTCGGCCTGGTGCCGTTCTGCAAGACCACCGGCGGCAAGGGCCTGCATGTCGTGACGCCGCTCACCTCGGACAGGAAGAGCCCGGACTGGGAGGCCGCCAAGACCTTTGCCAGGGAGATTTGCCGCCGCATCGCCGCCAAGGAGCCGGAGCGCTACGTGCTCAACATGGCCAAGAAAGAGCGCGGCGGGCGCATCTTCCTCGACTATCTGCGCAATGACCGCACCTCGACCGCGGTGGCGCCGCTCTCGCCGCGCGCGCGCGCGGGCGCCACGGTCTCGATGCCGCTGGAATGGAGCCAGGTGAAGAAGGGGCTCGATCCGAAACGCTTCACGCTGCGCACTGCGCCGGCGCTGCTCAAGAAGGGTCGCGCCTGGCGCGACTACGCCAAGAGCGCCAAGTCGCTGCGCTCGGCGATCGAAGCGCTCATTGAATCCAAATGGTGAGGTCCTCATGGCCAAGGCACGGCACCACGCGAACACCAACCATCCCAAAGGACAGCATCGCGGCGCGCGGCCGACCTGGGAGGGCCATTTGCGACTCTCCCTGGTGACTTGCCCGGTCGCGCTCTACACCGCGACCGAGCGTAGCGCCGAGGTGCATTTCAATCTGATCAATCCCAAGACCAACAATCGCATCCGCATGCAGACGGTCGACGCCGGCACTGGCGACGTGGTCGAGCGCTCGGAGCTGGTCAAGGGCTTCGAGATCGCCAAGAACAAGTACGTGCTGCTCGACAAGGACGAGCTCGATGCGGTGAAGCTCGAATCGACACGCACCATCGACATTGAGGAATTCGTCGACGCCTCGGCCATCGACCGCATCTACTGGGACCAGCCCTACTACCTCGCGCCCGCCGGCAAGACCGGTGTCGAGGCCTTCGCCGTGATCCAGGCGGCCATGGCCAAGCAGAAGAAGGTGGCGCTGGGTCGGCTGGTGCTGCACCAGCGCGAGCACATCTGCGCGCTCGAGCCGCGAGACGGCGGCATTCTGCTCACCACCCTGCGCAGCCACGACGAGATCCGCAGCAGCCACGACGTCTTCGACCGCAATCTGCCCAAGCCCGATCAGCGCATGCTCGACATCGCCGAGAAGATCATCGAGCAGCAACAGGCCGATTTCGATCCCACCGAATTCAAGGACCGCTACGAGGACGCCTTGCGCGAGCTGATCGCGCGCAAGAAGAAGGGCGAGCCCGTGGTTTCGGCCGCGCCGGAGGCAGCGGAGGAGAAGGTCGTTGACCTCATGGAAGCCCTGCGCAAGAGCCTCAAGGGCGACGGCGGCTCGCGCGAGAAGGCTGAGCGCTTCCTGGCGGCGCACGAAAAGAAGAAGCCAAAAAAGAAATCATCGTCGCGCAAGCGCGCCGCCTGACCGCCCGCCCTCATCCTGAGGAGCGGCCTGAAGGGCCGCGTCTCGAAGGATGAGCAACGAGACAAGGTGCTAGTTCCCACCCTTCGAGACGCATCGCTTCGCGATGCTCCTCAGGGTGAGGTTGTTCCAGCCAGCCGGGATGTGCTCTAGCTTCCAGGCGTGACCAAGCTCCTCCTCACTCGCCACGGCCATGTCGACGGCATCAAGCCCGCCCGCTTTCGCGGCCGCGCCGAGCTGGCGCTGACGGCAACCGGTCTCGCGCAGGCAACGGCCCTCGCGCAGCGCATCGCTCGGCAATGGAAGCCGGTCGCGATCTACACCAGTGGCCTGCAGCGCTGCGTCGTCACCGGCGCCAAGATCGGCGAGGCGGTCGGGGTGAAGGCCGCCGTGCTCGATGACCTGACCGACATCGACTACGGCACTTGGCAGATGCGCACTCATGACGAGGTGAAAGCCGAGTCACCGGAGGCTTACCGGCTGTGGCATGAGGCGCCGCACCTGGTGCGGTTCCCGGGCGGCGAGTCGCTGCAGGACGTCGCCGCCCGCACTTCCGATGCCGTGCGCACGGTCCTGGCGCGCTATCCCGGCCAGGCGGTGGTGATGGTCGGGCACGACAGCGTCAACCGCATCATCCTGATGCAGCTCCTCGACCAGCCGCTCTCGGCCTATTGGAAGCTGGCCCAGGACACCTGCGCCCTGAACGAGATCGATATCGACGGCGGCACGGTGCTGGTCCGGCGCATCAACGACACTAGTCACCTCCCCTAGCCACTTTCCCTGGGCCGGCGTAAAAGCCCGCGCATGTCGGGCTTTGATGTCATCGTGGTGGGCGGCGGCCATGCCGGCGGTGAGGCCGCGGCCGCCTCGGCGCGGCTGGGCGCCCGCACCCTGTTGCTGACGCACCGGCTCGATACGATCGGCGAGATGTCCTGCAATCCGGCCATCGGCGGGCTGGGCAAGGGCCATCTGGTGCGCGAGGTCGATGCCTTGGACGGCGTCATGGGCCGCGCCATCGACCGCGCCGGCATCCAGTTCCGCACTCTCAATCTTTCCAAGGGCCCTGCCGTACGCGGCCCGCGCGCCCAGGCCGATCGCAAGCTCTATCGGCAAGCCATGCAGGCGCTGCTGGCGGAGCAAGCCAACCTAGAAATCCGCGCCGAGGCGGTCGCCGATATCCTGATAGACACACGCGGAGCGTGCATTGGTGTGCTGACCGAGTCCGGCGCCGAGATCTCCGCCGGCAGGGTCGTGCTCACCACGGGAACGTTTCTTCGAGGCTTGATTCACCTGGGTGAAATGAAGATCCCCGCCGGCCGGGCACGAGGCCAGCGCGATGGCATGCCGGCCGATCTCGCAGCCGACGCGGTCGAGGAACCCTCGACACTACTCGCGCATAGATTGCATACGCTCGGCTTCGCCTTGGGGCGCCTCAAGACCGGCACGCCGGCGCGCCTCGATGGCCGCACGATCGATTACGCTGCGCTCGAGCGCCAGGACGGCGACGTGCCGCCGGCGCCCTTCTCCTATCTGACGACCGAGATCACGACACCGCAGATCGCCTGCCACATCACCGAGACCACGGCCGCCACGCACGCGCTGATCCGCGCCAACCTCCATCGCGCGCCGATGTACTCGGGCCAGATCGAAAGCGTCGGCCCGCGCTACTGCCCGTCGATCGAGGACAAGGTCGTGCGCTTCGCCCAGCGTGAGCGCCATCAGATCTTCCTTGAGCCGGAGGGGCTCGACGACCCGACGGTCTACCCCAACGGCATCTCGACCTCCCTGCCGCGCGAAGTGCAGGTCTCGCTCTTGCAGACCATCCCGGGGCTGGAGCGGGTAGTCATGCTGCGGCCAGGGTATGCCATCGAATATGATCATATCGACCCGCGGGAGCTGCACGCGACCTTGGAGACGCGCCGGGTGCCCGGGCTCTACATGGCGGGCCAGATCAACGGTACGACCGGCTATGAGGAAGCGGCGGCGCAGGGCCTGATCGCGGGCCTGAATGCGGCCCTGGCGACGGCGGGATCGGCCCCCTTCCAGGTCGACCGGGCCGATGGCTATCTTGGTGTTCTGATTGATGATTTGGTCAGTCTGGGAGTCACCGAACCCTACCGGATGTTCACATCCCGGGCCGAATATAGGCTGTGGCTGCGGGCCGACAACGCCGACCAGCGCCTGACGCCGCGCGGTATAGAGATCGGCTGTGTTGGGTCAGAGCGCGCCGGAATGTTTCACGTGAAACATTCAGCTCTGGCGGCCGCCCGCGAGCAGGCCAGCCGGTTGACCGCGAGCCCTTCGGCGCTGGCCAAACAAGGCGTTTCGATCAACCAGGACGGGGTCGTCCGGTCCGCCCTGGACCTGCTGGCTTATCCGGAAATCGATTGGGCTCGGCTGACCAGCCTGTGGCCGGAATTGGCCCCTATTCCCAACAGCATTGCCGAGCAACTGACGATCGACGCCCGCTACGAGGGGTATCTCAGCCGCCAGCGCCAGGATATCGCCGCCTACCGGCGGGACGAGGCGCTTGAGCTGCCAGCCGACATGGACTACGCGGCCTTGGGCAGTCTCAGCAACGAGATCCGCCAAAAGCTGTCGGCCCACCGTCCCGCCACCCTCGGTCAGGCAGCCCGCATTTCCGGCGTGACCCCGGCCGCTTTGGTCGCCTTGCTGAAATATGTCCGCCGCCGCGCAGCTTAGCGGCCATCCTCATCCTGAGGAGCCGCGCAGCGCGCGGCGTCACGAAGGATGGACCCCAAAGGCTTTGTCGGCCGCCCATCCTTCGAGACGCGGCCCGGCGGGCCGCTCCTCAGGATGAGGCAAAGCACTGAAGCGGCGCTGCGCGCACTCGACCCGAGTGTTTCACGTGAAACACTCGGACGGCTGGAAATCATGGTCGAGACTCTGCTGCGCTGGCAAAGGGCGATCAATCTGGTTGGTCGGGCCACTTTGGACGACGTCTGGATCCGCCATATCCTCGATTCCGCGCAGCTTTTGCCCTTAATCCCCAAGGAAACCAAGACTTTAGCCGACCTCGGCAGCGGAGCAGGCTTCCCGGGCTTGGTCTTGGCGGCCCTGCGGCCCGAGCTCGATGTCACGCTTGTCGAGTCCGATGCGCGCAAGTCGGCCTATCTCGGCGAGGCGGCGCGCAAGATGGGCCTGCCGAAACAGCCCAAAGTAGTCGTCAGCCGGATCGAAACGGCCCCGCCAGCCAAGGCGGATGTCGTGACCGCTCGAGCCTTGGCGCCTCTCGGCCAGCTCCTGGCCTGGGCGGCTCCACACAAGTCAGACCCCGCTATTTGCCTTTTCCACAAGGGGAAAGGCTGGCAGGCTGAATTGACCGGGGCCATGAAGGACTGGGAGATTGAGTGCACCCCTCAACCAAGCGTAACCGACCGTGACGCCGTCATCCTTCGAATCGGCTCCTATCGCGCCAAAGATCTACGCGATCGCTAACCAGAAAGGCGGCGTGGGCAAAACCACGACCGCGATCAACCTTGCCACCGCGCTGGCCGCGGTCGGCGAGCAGGTGCTGCTGATCGATCTAGACCCGCAAGGCAATGCCTCGACCAGCTTGGGCGTCTCGAAAAGTGAGCGCTCACCCGGGTCCTATGAATTCCTGCTGGGCCTGTCGACACTCGGCAACTCGGTGCGGGCTTCGCAGATCCCGGGCCTGTCGGTGATGCCGGCGTCGGTGTCGCTGGCCGGCGCGGAGATCGAGCTGATCGACATGGAGCGGCGCGAGCATCGCCTGGCCGACGCGCTCGGCGCCGACGGCAACGACGCGCGCGCGCGCTGGGAAACCATCCTGGTCGACTGCCCGCCGTCGCTGGGACTGGTGACGCTGAACGCCCTGGTCGCGGTCGATGCGGTGCTGGTGCCCCTGCAGGCCGAGTTCCTGGCGCTCGAGGGCATCGGCGCCTTGTCGAACACCGTGGCGAGAATAAAACAGCGCCTCAACCCCAAGTTGCATATCACCGGCGTGGTGCTGACCATGGTCGATCGCCGCATGACGCTCAGCCAGCAGGTCGAGGCCGACGTGCGCGGCCATTTCGGCGAGCTGGTGTTCGGCACGACGATCCCGCGCAACGTGCGCATCGCCGAAGCGCCCTCGCACGGCCTTCCCGTGCTGATCTACGACAATGCCTGCGCCGGCGCGCAGGCCTACATCCTGCTGGCGAGCGAATTCATCCGTCGCCGGCGTCAGGCAGCCGAACAGGTTCAACATGAGCCAGCCTCCTAAACCGCGCGGCCTCGGCCGCGGTCTTTCCGCTTTGCTGGGTGACGACGACGTCGCCGCGACGGTGACACAAGCGCCGCCGCCCGAAGCACCGCGCCCCGCGCCGGCCTCGCGCACCCCGTTCACGTTGCCGATCGCCCATCTGCGCGCGGGCCCGTATCAGCCGCGCACGACCTTCGAGGACCTCGACACGCTGGTGGAGTCGATCCGCCAGTTCGGTCTGTTGCAACCCATCCTGGTGCGGCCGGTCGCGGGCGATGCCAGCAGCTACGAGATCATCGCCGGTGAACGGCGCTGGCGGGCGGCGCAGGAGGCGCAACTGCACGACGTTCCGGTCGTGGTGCGGCCGTTCGACAATCTCGAAGCCCTGCAGATCGCGCTGATCGAGAACCTGCAGCGCACCGACCTGTCGGCGATCGACGAGGCCCGCGGCTACGAGCGCCTGCGCGCCGAGTTCAACCAGACGCAGGAAGACATCGCCGAGAAGGTGGGCAAGAGCCGCCCGCATGTCGCCAACACGATGCGGCTCCTGGACCTGCCGGCGCCGGTGCAGGAGCTGGTGCAGCACGGCAAGCTCTCGGCCGGCCAGGGCCGTACCTTGTTGGGATTTGCCGACCCGGTCGGCATGGCCGAGCGCGCGGTGAAGGAAAAACTCACCGTGCGCGACCTCGAACGCCTGGCGGCCGGCGAGAAGCCGAAGAAGCCGCGTACGGCCAAGAAGGGCGCGGCGCCCGGCGAGAAGACCGCCGACACGCGCGTCCTTGAAAAGCGCATCGAGGAGGCGCTGGGGCTGAAAGCCTCGCTCAGCCTCACCGGCCACGGCGAGCACACGCAGCTCACGCTCGAGATCGCCAACTTCGACCAGCTCGACGAGGTCGTGGAGCGACTGACGCGGCGTTAACGAGAAAAGCCCGCACCCTGAGGAGGCCGCGCAGCGGCCGTCTCGATTACCGCGGAGTAATCTCCGCGGCTTGGTGGCGCGGGCACCACATCTGCTCCCATCCTTCGAGACGCACGCCTTCGGCGCGCTCCTCAGGATGAGGTCATAATTCATTCTGGCGGCAAACGGCCAACACCTGGCGCAATCCGGACAGTGAGTCCGACGCCCTCAGGCTAGAGGAGGCGATCAACCCCTGCCTGAGGAGACAATCCATGGACACGACCATTGCCGCGCCGCCACCTGACCTCGCGGCCGTCAAGACGCGCCAACAGGACGCCTGGTCGTCGGGCGACTACGCCATCGTCGGCACCACGCTGCAGATCGTCGGCGAGCAGCTCTGCGAGGCGCTCGACATTCGCGCCGGACAGAAGGTGCTCGATGTGGCGGCGGGCAACGGCAACGTCTCGCTGGCCGCCGCGCGGCGCTGGTGCGAGGTCACGTCGACCGATTACGTGTCGAGCCTGCTCGAGCGCGGCCGCAAGCGCGCCGAGGCCGAAGGGCTCACCATGGAGTTCCAGCAGGCCGACGCCGAAGCCCTGCCCTTCGCCGACAAGGCATTCGATGCCGTCGTCTCGACCTTCGGCGTGATGTTCACGCCCAACCAGGAGCGTGCGGCGGCGGAAATGGTCCGCGTCTGCAAATCGGGCGGCAAGATCGGCCTGGCGAACTGGACGCCGGACGGCTTCATCGGCCAGCTCTTCAAGACGCTGGGGACGCACGTGGCGCCGCCGGCCGGCGTGAAGTCGCCGGCGCTGTGGGGCACCAAGGCGCGCATCGAGGAACTGTTCAAGGGTCAGGCCTCGGCGATTGGCATCGAGCCGCGTGCCTTCGCGTTCCGCTACCGCTCGTCCATGCACTTCCTCGCGGTCTTCCGCACCTACTACGGGCCCGTGCTCAAGGCATTCAACACCTTGGGGCCCGGCGCCCAGGCGGAGCTCGAGCGCGATGTCCTCGCGCTGGTCGGGCGGTTCAATCGCTCCGGCGACGGCACGATGGTCGTGCCGAGCGACTACCTTGAGATCGTGGTCGTCCGCCGCTAGCCTGCCACCGTCCGGCACCCCGGGAACCGGCAATGTCGGTTGACGTTGTCTTCCCATCGGTGCCGGGAGGGAGGCGTGATGCATGTCGAGTGAAACGCTACACGAGGATTCCGCCACCCTAGGTCCCGACGTCATCGACCAGCACCGTGCCATCGCCTCCCTGATGGAGGAGCTGGAGGCGGTCGACTGGTACAACCAGCGCGCCAAGGCCACCACCCATCCCGAGCTGCGGGCCATCCTCGAGCACAATCGCGACGAGGAGAAGGAACACGCCGCGATGGTGCTGGAATGGCTGCGCCGCGGCGATGCCAAGCTCAACGAGCATTTGCGCACCTACCTGTTCACCGAGGGACCGGTGACGGAGATCGAAGCCGCCGCAACGGCAGGGGGCGGCGAGCCCGCCTCCTCATCCGACGGCAGTCTCGGCATCGGCAGCCTGCGGCAGGTGAAGAAATGAGTCATCTTTTCCGCGATAAGGCGCCGATCACGGACGCCGGCTGGGCCGAGATCGAGAAAGAAGCCAAGCGCACCTTGCGGGCAATGCTGGCGGCGCGCCGCGTCGTCGACTTCCGCGGGCCGCTGGGTTGGGGGGCGTCGGACGTCGAGCTCGGCCGCGCCGATCCCGTCGCCTCGCCGCCCAATGGCCGCGGCGTGCAGGCCAAGCTCCGGCGCATCCAGCCCTTGGTGGAGTTGCGCATTCCGTTCGAGATGAGTCGCGCCGAGCTCGATGCCATCGACCGCGGCGCGCGCGATCCCGATCTCGACAACGTCACGGCGGCGGCGCGTGAAATCGCCATTGCCGAGGACCGCTCGATCTTCCACGGCTATGCCGCCGCGCACATCACCGGCATCTGCCAGGCGCGCGCCAAGCTCGCAGTCCCTCTCGGCAGCAGCCATGCCGACTATCCCCTGGCCGTCGCCTCGGCGCTCACCAGGCTGCGCGACGACGGCATCGAAGGGCCATTCTCGGTCGTGCTGAACGAACAGCTCTACAAGGACCTCGCCGCCCGCACCGACAGCGGCTATCCGATCATCAGCCATGTCCAGCGCCTGATCGACGGTGAGATCGTGTGGGCCCCCGGCATCGACGGCGGCCTGGTGATCTCCCAGCGCGGCGGCGACTTCGAGCTCTCGGTGGGTCAGGATTTCTCGATCGGCTATCTCGACCACAACAGCGAGCGCGTGCGGCTCTATATCGAGGAGAGCTTCACCTTCCTGATCCTGACCGAGCAGGCGGCCCTTCCGCTGAGCGCCGGCGGCCGCAAGAAAGGTGAGCGACAATGACCTCACCCTGAGGAGCGTCGCGCAAGCGCCGTCTCGAAGGGTGGCCGCGAGCATCTTGTTGGACCGCCCATCCTTCGAGACGCGGCCTCCGCGCCGCTCCTCAGGATGAGGTAGTGCCGATCTTGCGCTAAGGTCGGCGGCCGATGAGCTCCGCCGATCCCGCCACCCAGTTCCAGCAGGGCTTCGCCCTTCACAGGCAGGGCCGGCTGGACGAAGCCGAGGCTGTCTATCGCCGCGTACTGGCCAGCCAGCCCGCGCATTTCGGCGCTCTCCACTTCACCGGGCTGATTTATTATCAGCGCGGCGCACTGACCGAGGCCGTCGAGTGGATCGGCCGGGCGCTCGCGGTCAATCCCACCTCGCCCGAGGCGCACTCCAACCTTGGCCTCGCACTGCTCGATCTCAAGCGGCCCGAGGAGGCGCTGGCCAGCCACGAGCGGTCGCTGAAGCTCAAGCCTGACCTGCCGGACACGCTGAACAACCGGGGCAACGCGCTGCAGGCGCTGAACCGGCCGGCCGAGGCGCTGGCGGATTACGATCGTGCCCTGCAGCTCAGGCCCGACTACCTGCTGGCGCACAACAATCGCGGCAATGCCCTGCGCGCACTTGGCCGCCTGGAGGAGGCGGTGGCCTCTTTCGACCGCGCCCTGCAGTTTGCCCCGGACTTCGACGCGGCGCTGAACAACCGTGGCCGCGCGCTGCGCGATCTCAAGCGCTTCGACGCTGCCGCGGTGTCGTTCGCCCGCCTCGTGGCCGTGGCGCCGCACCAACCCTACGCGGCCGGCATGCTGCTCGATACGCGCCTGAACTTCTGTGACTGGACAGACTACGAGGCGACGTCGGCCGCCATCGTCGCGGCCGTCGAGCGCGGTGAACGTGCCGACGCCCCCTTTTCCTTCCTCTGCCATGCGCTGTCGCCTATGGCGCAACTGCGCTGCGCCCAGACGTTCGTGACCTACGAATGCCCTCCGGCGCCCAAGCCGCTGGTCGGCACCACCGCGGCGCGTCGTGAACGCATAAAGCTCGCGTACCTGTCGGCAGATTTCCTCAATCACGCCACGGCCCATCTCGTGGCCGAACTGTTCGAGTGCCACGACCGCGCACGATTTGACGTCATCGGACTTTCCTATGGGCCCGACGATGGCAGCCCTGTTCGCGCCAGGCTGGAAAAGGCCGTCGACCGCTTCGTGGACGTGCGCGAGATGAGCGATCGCCAGGTCGCCGAGCTGATGCGCGATCAGGGCGTCGATATCGCCATCGACCTCAAGGGCTTCACGGCCAACAACCGCGCCGGGATTCTTGCCCATCGTGGCGCGCCGCTGCAGGTCAACTATCTCGGCTTCCCCGGAACGATGGGCGCCCCGTTCGCCGATTACATCATCGCCGACCGGCATATCGTGCCGCCGCGGCTCGAAGCGGCCTACGCCGAGAAGGTCGTGAGCCTGCCCGACAGCTACCAGGTCAACGATCGCAAGCGTCGCATCGCCGAGACCTCGCCCGGCCGCATCGAAGCGGGCCTGCCGGCAGAGGGGTTCGTCTTCTGCTCGTTCAACAACAGCTACAAGATCCGGCCGGCGATGTTCGACGTCTGGATGCGTTTGCTCCGCCAGGTCGAGGGCAGCGTGCTGTGGCTGCTGCAGGACAATGCGGCGGCGGTGGACAATCTGGGCCGTCACGCCGAGGCGCGTGGTGTGGCGGCCAGCCGTCTGGTGTTCGCGCCGCGCCTCGATCTCGATGCGCATCTTGCCCGCCATCGCCTGGCCGATCTGTTCCTCGACACCTTCCCGGTCAACGCCCACACCACGGCGAGCGACGCCCTGTGGACCGGACTGCCGCTGATCACGCTCCGAGGCGAGACCTTCGTCTCGCGCGTCGCAGCGAGCCTGCTGGCGGCCGTCGGATTGCCGGAGCTGGTCACCGACAGTCTCGCTGACTACGAGGCGTTGGCGCTGAAGCTTGCCACCACGCCCCCGCTGCTGGCGGGCTTGCGCGAGAAGCTTCAGGCCGTTCGGGTGACGGCGCCGCTGTTCGACACCGATCGCTTCCGCCGGCACATCGAGAGCGCCTATCTCACCATGTACGAGCGCCATCTGGCGGGCTTGCCGCCGGCTGGCTTCGACGTCGAACCGCATCGCTAGCGAGGGGTCCCCCCGTCTACAGCAGTCTACTCCCGAGTAGACAGGGTAAATGCCGATGGCATCGGCATCGGAGGCCTGCCAGTCAACAAATCCGGGACTCGCCGCTCGAAAAAATTCGCGTCCGACCGGATCAAGCAATTCGGGATCGTGCTCGCCTCGAAAATAGGCCGAAAACGGCAAAAAAGTCGGAAAACGGTTGAAGGTGACGGGCATACGCTACGCTTCCCAAAGCTGTCGGCTCTACGCGGTTACTATACTGCCGACGACATCACCCCATCTATTTTGGTCATTAGAAGTTCCGGCTTTTCAGTGCCCTCATGACGATCCACGTTCCGCAATGGCGCGCGTTTGACGCCGCCAGCGTTCTGTCGGCAGCGAACCTGCTCTAACGTCGCGCGCGCGTTTGGCGGGCGGCCTGGGCCAGGGCGAGGCAAAGCCGCCGCGCGATCGCTTCGTCGGGCAACCCGGTGCTCTTGCATTCGATCTCGGCGTCGAGGATGCGCGTCACGGCCGCGCTCAACCGCGGCAGCGGCCAGGCGCGGGCATGGCGCTCGAAGCGTTGGCGCACCGGCCCGCCGCGCGGCAAGCCACGCGCCTTGAACAACGCCGCCTCGAGATTGCCGCCCGCCGCGACATGCCCCGACACGAGATGGAGCTGATCGACATGACGCTGCAGGGAGCGCACGAGTTGGACCGGGTTGCCGCCTTCGGCGAACACCCGATCGAGCGCCCGGTCGAGTGCCTCGACATTGCCGTCGAAAGTGGCGCCGACCACGTCGTCGATGCCGATCGCCGCCGTGTCGCCCAGCACCGCCAGCGCATCGTCCATCGTTATGGTCTTGGCTGAATCGCCGGTCTTGTAGAGCAGCAGTTTCTCGATCTCGCTGCGGCTCTGGCCGCGGTCGCCGCCCAGGCGGTCGACGATCCATTCGAGCGCATCCGGCTCGACAGCGAAGCCATGTTCTCGCGCAGCGCCCTCGACCAACCCTTGCAGCGCCTGCTCAGAATCCATGTAGCACGGCAGCGCGGCCAGGCAGGGTTCGGTCTCGGCCAGCGTGCGCAAGCTCGATCGCGGCGTGAGATTGCCGCCCTCGATCACGATCAAGGCATCGCCGGCGGGAGCGGCCACGAGATTTTCCAGCGCTGTCGCGGCCTCCTCGCCGGCCGGCCGGACGCGGACGACACGCCGGCCGCCAATCAGCGACATGGCGCCGAACTCGTCGGCCAGGCGCGCCGGGTCGCCCTTCAGCGCCTCGCCGGTGATGTCGACCACCCGGAACGGGTCCTTGAGATCGTCACAGACGCTCTTGGCGAGCTGCATGGCGCGCTCGGCGACCAGCCCGTCATCGTTGCCATAGATCACCACGGCGCGGATCTTGGGGTCCGGCTTCTTGAGGAAGGCTTCGACCTGACGCGGCTCTATTTTCACCCGCGCTCTATAGAGCATATTCCGTCCGGCTGGAATCGGCCGAACGGAATATGCCTTTGGTCGAGCCGCTCGCGGCTCCGCGTGATCGGAACCCGCGCTAGCCTCGCCGGCCCTATCCGTTTAGGTATTTGGCCATGGATCCCCGCTCCATCTTTCAGCTCGCGGTGGGGCACTACAGGCAAGGCCAGCTTGAGCTGGCCGAAACAAAGTGCCGCGCCGCCCTGAAAAGCCAGCCGACGAACGCCGCCGGCCTGCATCTGCTCGCCATGATCCAGTTCCGTCAGGGCCGCTCGGACGATGCCGTCACGACGTTCGACAAGCTGCTGCGATTGCAGCCGGCCAGTCCCGACGCGCTCAATCATCGCGGCGTCGCCTTGCTGCAGGGCCAGCGCTTCGAGGAGGCGTTGGCGAGTTTCGACAGCGCGCTACGGGTCAAGCCGGACTACGAACAAGCGCTGAACAACCGCAGCACGGCGCTGAAGGATCTCGGCCGCTTTGCCGAGGCGCTCGAAGCGATCGATCGCACGCTGGCGATCTCGCCCAAGTCGGTGTCGGCGATCTGCAATCGCGGCGCGATCCTGCGCGACCTCGACCGGCCCGAGGAGGCGCTGGCCTGCTTCGACCAGGCGTTGGTGCTGGGGCCGATGTCGCCGGTGGCGCTGAACGCTCGTGCTCGCGTGCTCTATTTCCTCAAGCGCCTTAAGGAAGCTTCCGAAACCTTCCAGCAGCTGTTGCAGGTCGATCCGGCGCGACCGCTGCTGCGCGGCCTGATCTTCGAGGTGAAGCTCGGCGCTTGCGACTGGTCCGACTTCGATGAGACGGTGGCCGACATCACGGCCCGGGTCGAGAAGGGAGAGGCGGTCGAGCATCCGCTGAACTTCGCCTGGTACACGCAGTCAGCGGCGGCCGAGGCGCGGTGCACCGAGATATTCGCGCAGCGCGAATGGCCAGCTCCCCGGAAGACCTTGCCCGCGCCGCCGCGCTACAAGCACGACCGCATTCGACTGGCCTACTTCTCTCCCGACTTTCGCGAGCACCCCATCTCCTACGTGTTCGCCGGCCTGGTCGAGCGGCATGACCGGCGGCGCTTCGAGGTCAACGCAATCTCGTTCGGCGCCGGTGACGGCAGCGCCATGCGCGCGCGCCTGGAACGCATCTTCGATCGCTTTACCGACGTGCGCACCGTGCCGGACCTGAAGGTGGCCAGGCTGATCCGCGAGCAGCAGATCGACGTCGTCGTCGACCTGGCGGGCTTCACCGCCAACAATCGCGGCGCCGTGCTGGCCTATCGGCCGGCACCATTGGTGGTGAACTTCCAGGGCTTCGGCACCGGCGCGCCGTTCATCGACTATGTCATCGCCGATCGCCAGTCCGTCACCGAACATCTCGAGCAGTTTTACCGCGAGAAGATCGTGCGCATGCCGGACAGCTGGGTTGTCACCGACAACGCGGAGAAGATCGCCGAGACGGCGCCCAGCCGCAGCGAGCTTGGTTTGCCTGAGCAGGGTTTCGTGTTCTGCGCCTTCAACGGCGCCAACAAGATCATGCCGATGATCTTCGATGTCTGGATGCGGCTGTTGCGGGCCGTCGAGGGCAGCGTGCTGTGGCTGCGCTTCGACAACGACGAGGCCTGTGCCAATCTCAAGCGCGAAGCCGAGCGCCGGGGCGTGGCCGGAGACCGCCTGGTCTTCGCACGCCGCATTGGCCTGCCTGAGCATTTGGCGCGGCATCGGCACGCCGGCCTGTTCCTCGACACTTACCCCTACGGCGCGCACACGACGGCGAGCCACGCGCTATGGGCTGGCCTGCCGGTGCTCACGATGCGCGGCGAGACCTTCGTCTCGCGCGTCGGCGCCAGCCTGCTCAATGCCATGGGGCTGCCCGAGCTGATCGTGGAATCGCTCGACGACTACGAAGCGCTGGCGCTGAAACTCGCGCGTGAACCCGATCGTCTCGGTGCGCTGCGCCAAAAGCTGATGGCCAACCGCACCTCGGCTCCGCTGTTCGATACCGACCGCTATGTGCGTCACATCGAGAGCGCCTTCGCCGCGATGGTGGAGCGGCATCGCCGCGGTCAGGCGCCGGCGAGCTTCGACGTGGCGGAGCTCTAGACTATGCATTTGGTCGAGGCGCCCGGGACAACGCGTTTCCGATCAAATGGACCCGCCAAGCGGGACCATTTGATCGGAACCCGCTCTAGCCGCGCGCCGACCGGCCGCCGTTGGCGCGATACCACTGCACGGTCCGGGCGATCGCCTCGGCGAGTTCGACCTTGGGCGCGAAGCCCAGGATCTGGCGGGCGCGCGTGATGTCGGCAACCTTGCGCGGTTCACCGGAGGGCTTGCTGGTGTCCCACGCCACAGGCTGACCCTGGCCGGTCGCCTTCAGCACGGCGGCGACCAGTTCGCGGATGGAATGGCCGCGCCCGCTGCCGAGATTGAAGGCGCCCTGGCCGATGCCTTTCTCGTAGGCGAGCAGCATCCCGTCGACGGCGTCGGCGACATAGAGGAAATCGCGCACTGCGGAGCCGTCGCCCCACACGGTGAACGGGTTCTCGCCCGACAACGCCCGACCGATCAGGGCCGGCACCACCAGCGCCGTCTCGGCCGCAAAATCGTCGTGCGGACCGAACGTGTTGACCGGACGCACGATCACGCTGTTGCGCAAGCCGTACTGGATCTCCTGCGCCTCGAGGAATTTTTCTGCCATGCGCTTGGCCCACGAGGCGAACTCGTCGGCATGATGGGGATTGGCCGACCACACCAGGTCCTCGCGATAGACCTCCATCGGCGGGTAGACCGTGACCGTGCTGGTGTAGAGGATGCGCTCCACGCCGGCGCGCCGCGCGGCGTCGAGCGTGTTGAGGCAGATCATCAGGTTCTCGCCCAGCATCGTGGCGGCGTGCTTGCGCTGGATGCCGACCGAGCCGCGCCGGCCGGCCAGATGGAACAAGCCGGTGACTCCCTTCATCGCCTGGTCGGCGAAGGCACGGTCGGCGAGATCGCCTGTCAGATGCTCGACGCGTTCGGCCGGGAAATCGGCGGGCGGCGGCAGGATCGAAGCCGTGCGTAGGCGCGCACCGAGGGAGAGCAGCCGGTCGACGAGTTCGCGGCCGAACAGGCCGGTCGCACCGGTGACCAGTATCCGGCCTCGCGAAAACAGCTCGCTCGGTGCCGGCAAGGCCGCCTCTAGACGACGACGTTGACGATGCGATTGGGCACGACAATGACCCGTTTGGGTGTCTTGCCGTCGAGTGCGCGCCCGATCTCGGGCAGCGCGAGCGCCGCCTTTTCCGCCATGTCCTTCGCGGCGTCCTTCGCAAGCTGTACCGTCCCGCGCAGCTTGCCGTTGAGCTGGACGGCGACGGTAACGGTGTCATCGACCAGCAGCGCATCCTCGGCGGCGGGCCACGGCGCATCGGCCAGCAGGCTCTTGTGCCCGAGTGCCTGCCAGAGCTCTTCGGCGAGATGCGGTGTCATCGGGCCCATCAGGCGCACGAAGATCTCCAGCGTCTCGCGCAACGCCCACTTCGTGGCCTCGTCCTTGGCCTCGACGCCGGCGATCGCATTGGAAAGTTCGTAGAGGCGCGCCACTGCCTTGTTGAAATGGAAGGCCTCGATGTCGGCCGAGACGCCGGCGATGGCTCGATGGGCGGCGCGCCGCAGCCCGGTTGCGGCCGGCGGGAACGCACCTGGCTTGGCCGTGCCAATCGCGGGCAGCTCGGTCGCGGCTTCGCTGGCGATGCGATGCAGGCGCTGCTGGAAGCGCCAGGCCCCGGTGACGCCGGCCTCGGTCCATTCGAGGTCGCGCTCGGGCGGGCTGTCGGACAGCATGAACCAGCGCGCGGTGTCGGCGCCGTAGTCGTGGATGATCTGGTCCGGGTCGACGACGTTTTTCTTCGACTTGGACATCTTCTCCGAGCGGCCGACTTCCACCGGGCTCTTGTCGGCGGAGCGCACGACATTGCCGCCAGCCGTGCGCTCGACTTCCTCGGGTAGCAGCCAGGTGCCGTCGGCCGCACGATAGGTCTCGTGCAGGACCATGCCCTGGGTGAACAGGCCGTCGAACGGCTCGTCTCGGCCGGTCAGGCCGACCTCGCGCATGGCGCGCGTCCAGAAGCGCGAATAGAGCAGGTGCAGGATGGCGTGCTCGATGCCGCCGATATACTGGTCGACCGGCATCCAGTAGTCGTTCTCCGCGCGGTCGAACGGGGCGGTCTCCAGTCGGGGCGAGGTGAACCGATCGAAGTACCAGCTCGAATCGATGAAGGTGTCGAGCGTGTCGGTCTCCCGTTGCGCGGGGCCGCCGCAGGTCGGGCAGGTGACGTGCTTCCAGGTCGGATGGCGATCGAGCGGATTGCCCGGCTTGTCGATCTCGACATCCTCGGGCAGCTCGACCGGCAGGTCCTTCTCCGGCACCGGTACGATGCCGCACTTGCCGCAGTGAATGGCCGGAATCGGCGCGCCCCAATAGCGCTGGCGTGACACCAGCCAGTCGCGCAGGCGGTACTGGATGGTGCCTCGTCCGACACCGATCTGCTCCAGCCGGGCGATCACCTTCGCCTTGGCGTCCTCGACCTCGAGGCCGTTCAGGAAATCGGAGTTGATGATGATGCCGTCGTCGACGAAAGGCGCCTCGGCCACGCTGAAGCTCTTGGCGTCAGCGTCCTTGGGCATCACCACCGGCAGGATCGGCAGGCCGTATTTGGTGGCGAACTCGTGGTCGCGCTCGTCGTGACCGGGGCAGCCGAAGATGGCGCCGGTTCCGTACTCCATCATCACGAAGTTGGCGGCATAGACCGGCATCGACTTGCCCGGCATCAGCGGGTGCCGGGCAAGCAACGGCAGCTTGTAGCCCTGCTTCTCGGCAGTCTCGATCTCGGCTGCGGCAGTGCCCGTCTTGCGGCACTCCTCGACGAAATGCTGCAGTCCGGGATCCTTGGCCGCGAGTTCGGCCACGACTGGATGGTCGACCGACAGGGCTGCGAACGAGGCGCCATAGAGTGTGTCGGGCCGCGTGGTGAAGATCTCGAGTTTGCCCCAGTCCTTTTTCGAAGGGCCGGCACCGGAGGCGTCGGTGAGCGGCCAGAAGACGCGCGCGCCGCGGCTCTTGCCGATCCAGTTCGCCTGCATCAGGCGCACCTTCTCCGGCCAGCGCTCAAGCGTGGCGAGCCGCTCCTGCAACTCATCGGCGAACTGCGTGATCTTGAGGTTCCACTGCGTGAGCTTGCGCCGCTCGACCGGCGCGCCGGTGCGCCAGCCCTTGCCCTCGATCACCTGCTCGTTGGCCAGCACCGTGTTGTCGACGGGATCCCAGTTGACCCACGCCTCCTTGCGGTAGGCGAGGCCGGCCTTCCAGAAGTCGAGGAACATCTTCTGCTGATGGCGGTAGTAGGACGGATCGCACGAGGCGAGCTCGCGGCTCCAGTCGAGCGACAGGCCCATCGACTTGAGCTGCGCCTTCATGGTGGCGATGTTGGCGTAGGTCCATTTCTTGGGATGGACCCTGTTTTCCATGGCGGCGTTCTCGGCCGGCAGGCCGAACGCGTCCCAACCCATGGGATGCAGCACGTTGAAGCCCTTGGCGCGTTTGTAGCGCGCGATCACGTCGCCCTGCGTGTAGTTGCGCACGTGGCCCATATGGATGCGCCCCGACGGATAAGGGAACATCTCCAGCACGTAGTATTTCGGCCGGGCGCGATCCATGACGGCGCGGAACGTCTGGCGCTCGTCCCAAACCTTCCGCCACTTGGCTTCGGTCTCGCGAAAATTGTAGCGCACGGGTGTCGACGACACGGATCGGATCCTGAAAAAAAACCGAGGCCGCAGCGGATGCCCGGTGCGGCCTCTCGCGTCAAGCTTTGTCAGCGATTGGCCGCTCTGTCAGCCACCCCTCTATTAGCCACCTTGCGCGATGCGCAACTGGCGGGCCCGGGTAAGGATGGCGTTCTCGATGTCGATGTTGGTCCGTGGGTCGACCTGGGCATCGACCCAGCCGCGCGCCCTTGGCGCCGGTTTGCTGCTTGAACACCGCCACCCGCACACCATCAGCCCTGAGCTCGCGGTCGAGAATGGTGATCTGGACCTTCATGCGCTCGTTGGGCTGCTCGGCCGGCGTGTACCAGTCGGTGATGATGACGCCGCCGAACGGATCGGCCGAGACCAGCGGGATGAAGTTGATGGTGTCGAGCGAGGCCCGCCACAAGTAGGCATTGACGGCGACGCCGGTGCCGTTCCCCTCGCCGTCTTTCTTCGGCTTGGAGCCGAACAGGCCGCCGGGACCGAACAGGCTGCCCTGCTCCTGCTTGCCGCCACCTACACCAGAATAAATGTCATATTTCCCGCGACCGCCATCGGTTCCGGTCTTGATCTCCTTGACCGAATCGGGGTCACCACCACAACCCGAGAGGGCCGTCGCCAGGACCCCGGCCACCAGGAAACGAAAGGTCTTCATTCAGTCTTCCCTGCCCATTTTGGCTCCGATATCGGCCGATATCGTGAACGCCCAGCGGTTGTGGGGCGTCCCAGCGCCCGGACCATAAGCGTGCTGCCGGTGGACTGCAAGCGACGCAACATCGCAACGTCAATAAGTCCTTTTCAAAGACTTATATGTAACAATGTCCATCTTTATACGAAACTGACAAGGCGCCAAGATGACGTTCTGAAGCCCAAGTATCGCATCGCGTGCGCATCGAAATGTGACAAAGACGCCACAGGTGCGGGGAGAATCGTACGGCGGGGCGACCATTTCTTGACCCTTATTCGGCCGAAGTGTTCTATTGGCGAACCGTATTGGCGGGGTCCGTGAGTCGCTGCGCTCAGGCTTCCACTTCCGCCGGTCGGGCAGGCCTTTTGGTACGTACCAGTTTCTGATCAACGAGAGAGGGAGAATGATGAAAAAGCTTCTACTGGGTTCGACCGCCCTGGTCGCCGGTGGACTGATGGCCGCCCCGGCCATGGCAGCTGACCCGATCAAGATCGGCGTCGGCGGCTACTACCAGTTCTTCGTGACTGCCGGTGGTATCGAAGGCAGCTATGCCTTGAACGGCACTTCCACCCAATACAAGGGCCTCAGCTTCTATCAAGAAGGTGAAATCTACTTCAACGGCCAGACCAAGCTGGATAACGGCACCACGATCGGCCTGCAGGTCGAGCTCGAGGGCTGGAACCCGCCGGTCCAGGGCGTGAGCGTCAGCACTGGCTCCGGTGGAACGATTACCAACGGCTCGACCCGCCAGATCGACGAAGCCTACCTGTTCGCCTTCGGCGACTGGGGCCGCGTCGAGTTCGGTTCACGCGACCAGGCGACCTACCGTATGTTCTACGGTGCGCCGTCGGCTCTCGGCGTGTTCAACGGCTTCTTCCAGCACAACTCGAACGCCACCTGGGGCAACCTGGTCGTGCTCGCCACCAACAAGGCGGCCGCGCATATCTCGTTCGCCACGATCGGCGGCCAGATGCAGGACGTTAACCGCATCAACTACTTCACGCCGCGCTTCTTCGGCTTGCAGATCGGTGCCGGTTACGCGCCCAAGATCAACGCGGCCGGTTCGGTCCCGGGCAGCAACACCGCGGGCGTTTGCGGCTTCAACGACGCGACGGCGCAGATCAACTGCCCCACGAACGACTACTCGTGGCAGGACTTCTTCGACGTCGGCGCCAACTACCTGAACAAGTTCGGCGATATCACCGTGGCCGCCTTCGGCGCGTTCATGTACGCCACCTTCGTTCCGGGCTACGCCCCCAACGCCGGCGCTGCCAGCTTGGTCACGGGTAGCAACCTCACCTCGTGGAAGCAGTGGGTCGTCGGTCTGCAGTTCGGCTTCGCTGGCTTCACCGTCGGCGGTTCGTACGGCTACGACAACAACGGCCTCGGCGCGAACTACTACACCGGCGTCGACAACGATACCCGCACCTACACCGCGGGCATCATGTACGAAACCGGCCCGTGGCAGGTCTCGTTCGGCTGGATCGGCACCCGCAACACCAACGGTAACGGCTCGGCTTCGTTGATCAACATCACCAACCAGCAGTTTGCTACGGTTGGCGGTGCGGCGTCCTCGGGTGCCGCGTTCGGTGGCAACCCGAACATCGGCGGTCTGCAGTTCGGCGCGGAAACGGCTGACAAGTTCGAGGTCGGTGCCAACTACGCTCTCGGACCGGGCATCAAGGTCCTGGGCGGCGTTCAGTACTACAACTTCGCTGGTCCCTCGAACGCCGTCGCGGCGCAGTCGTGGGCGATCCTGCTCGGCATGGATCTGCGCTTCTAGTCGCAGACAGCGATCAAATCGGAAAGAGCGGGCCAAAAGCCCGCTCTTTTCATTTGTGGGCGGGAGAGGTCACTTTGGGGCCAGCTGGCCCACCAGATTGACGAACAGCGTCGGCAGGTAGGTGCGTGACACCGGCAGCCGTTCGGTCGCTTGGCGGGCCAGTACGGCGCGATTGTCCTCGTGATCGAGGACGAGCTGGAACAGGCCCTGCTCGACAGCGCCGGCGCGGGTATCGAGCTCGGGCCTGCCGTCGCGCTCGACCTTGTAGGCGACGTCGAGCCCGACATCGCCGCCACTGTAGAATGTCGACAGGATCTCCAGCCGGCCAAACAGCAGCATCAGGCCGCGCACCGAGAAGCGCCAATAGTCGTCGGGTGTGGCGTGAAAGGCCTGCGACCACGGGGTAGCGACATAGGCCAAGCCCTTCGCCCCCAGCATGCTCTCGATGTTGCGGGCCGCCCGCTGCGGCTCACGGGTATGCTCCAGCACATGGCAGCAGATCACCAGGTCGAACGGTTTGGCGCCCAGCGCCGAGGCCAGCGCCTTGGGCGGGCTGCAGATATCGACCACCTTGTCGACGTTGCTGCCCTCGAGCAAATCAATGCCGATAAACTCTGCGCTGTCGAAGCGCTTGGCCAGCAAGCCGCGCCAGTTGCGCTCGTTGCGATCCGAAACCAACGTCCGGGAGCCGACTTGCAGGATGCGTGGCGCGCGCCGGCCGACGCTCTGGGCGAGGCGATCGAGCAGCAGCTCGACCTCGCGGGTCACGCTGGTGCCGACAACGCGCAGCTCGCTGCGATGGTCCGAGCCGGCGGCGCTGCTCATTCGCGCACGACGAGGATGTGTAGGCGCCTTGGTCCGTGCGCGCCGAGCTCGATCGCCTGCTCGATGTCGCCGGTACGCGATGGACCGGTGATGGTATTGACCGTACGCGGCATATGATCCTTGCCGTAGCGCTGCCGCAGTCTGGTCCACACTTCCTCGTATCCGCCCACGATGTCGGCTTCGCGCAGCACCACGATGTGGGTGTCCGGCAACAGGTTCAGCGTCACCGGGTGGTCGGGGCCCGACGCCATGACCAGCGTGCCGGTCTCGGCGATGCCGGCGAATGCCCCCGTGATCGATACCTGATCGCTGCCGCGACCGGCACCGCGGCGCAGCGCCAACATCTTCTGGCCGGCCCAGTCATAGACATCGAGCTCCGGCGAGGGCGCCATTGCCGCTTCGGCCGGCAGATTGTTGCGCGCGAGATAGGCCGCCACTTCGCTGGCTACCCCGGCCGGAGCCACGCGCGCGATTGTCGCGTTGTTGAACTCTGCCCACTGGCAGAACAGCGCCACTCTCTCGGCCGGCGGCAGGTCGGCGCGTGCAATGGCCGGCCCGCGCGCTGGCGACGCCAGCCGCGCTTCGACGGCTTGGCGGGCCGACCCCGAAAGCTCGCCGCGTTGCAGCGAGCGGCGGATGCCGTTCAGGATCTGGGATCTTGCGGTCTCGCTCATGGCCGTGTGCGCGCTCCGCCGTGCCGCGCCCATTGAGCATGGAACGTGCCGCCGGCCGGCGGGGCCGGGAAGTCGCGAAACCGCGTCCAGCCGCCGGCAAGCGGCAGGGCGTGATAGCGGCCGGTGGCCCGGCCGAACAGCGCCAGCAACCGGTTGGCAAGGCCGGTGACGCGCCGATAGAGCTTGGGCCGGGAGGCGATGAAGGCCCACAAAGCGAGGCCTTGGCGCACGGTTCGGGGCGTGAGGTGGCGTTCGAACTCGCGCTCGCGCCAGTGCCGCATCAGGGCGGGCAGCGGGATGCGCACCGGGCAGACGCTCTCGCAGCGGCCGCAGAAGGTCGAGGCATTGGGCAGGTTGCCGGCCTCTTCGACGCCGATCAGCTGCGGCGTCAGCACCGCGCCGATCGGCCCGGGATAGACCCAGCCGTAGGCATGGCCGCCGATCGCGCCGTAGACCGGACAGTGATTCATGCAGGCGCCACAGCGGATGCAGCGCAGCATGTCCTGCATCTTGGTGCCCAGCACCGACGAGCGGCCGTTGTCGAGGATCACCACGTGATAGTGCAGGGGTCCATCGAGGTCGTCCGGCCGCTTTGGCCCGGTGTTCAGTGTCGTGTACGACGATGACTCCTGGCCCGTCGCCGACCGCGCCAGTACGCGCAGCAGCACGGCGGCATCCTCGAGCGTGGGGATCACTTTTTCGATGCTGGCCAGCACGATGTGCATCTTGGGCAGCGTGTTGGAGAGATCGGCGTTGCCCTCGTTGGTGACCAGCATCGACGAGCCGGTCTCGGCCACCAGGAAGTTGGCGCCGGTCAGCCCGACATCGGCCTTCAGGAATTTTTCGCGCAGTACGTGCCGCGCTTCAGCGACGAGATCATTGCGCTCGGTGAGGCGCTTGGTGAAGCCCAGCGCCCGGTGGTGCTCCAGGAACGTGTCGGCCACCTGGTCTTTGGTGAGATGCACGGCCGGCGCGATGATGTGGCTCGGGGGCTCGTGGCGCAGCTGGATGATGTATTCGCCGAGGTCGGTCTCGATCGGCGCGATGCCGAGCGCCTCGAGATGATCGTTGAGCGCGATCTCCTCGGAAATCATCGACTTGGATTTGGCGACGGTCTTGGCGCCGACGCTCCGGCAGAGGTCGGTGATGATGCGCCGGGCATCTGCTGCCGTCGGCGCCCAATGGACGTGGCCACCCAGGGCGGTGACCTTGCGCTCGAACTCCTCGAGGTAGAAATCGAGATTGGCGAGCGTGTGGTTCTTGATGTCGCGCGCGCAGTCCCTGAGCGCCTCGAATTCGGGCAGCCGCTCGGCCGCTTGCCGCCGGCGCTCGGAGAAGCCGACCTTCAGCTTGGCCAGCGAATCCTGCAGGTTGGGGTCGGCGAGGGCGCCGTCGACATTGTGCTTGAAGTCGTGCGCTGTCGATTGCATCAGCGCTTCGCTTCCGGTTCGCCGATGGCGGCGAGGCCCGCCATGTCGGCCAACACTTCGGCGACGTGCCGCACCCGCACCGGGCTGCCCAGCCGCTGCAGCTTGCCCGCCATGTTCATCAGGCAACCAAGGTCGCCGGCCAGCAGGGTGTCGGCGCCGGATTGCGCGATATCGGCCGACTTCTCGCCCACCATGGCATTCGATATTTCCGGATATTTGACACAGAAGGTGCCGCCGAAGCCGCAGCAGACCTCGGGCGTCTTCATCTCATGGAGCCGCAGCCCCTGGACGGAGCCCAGCAGCCGGCGCGGCTGCTCCTTGACGCCGAGCTCGCGCAAGCCCGAACAGGAATCGTGATAGGTGACGGCGCCGTCATAGCGTGCGGCGACGCTCTTCACGCCCAGCACGTCCACCAGAAAGGACACCAGTTCATGGCTGCGCCCGGCCAAGTTCTCGGCCCTCGCCTTCATTGCGGGATCGTCGTCGAACAGTCCGGGGTAGTGATGCGCCAGCATGCCGCCGCACGAGCCTGACGGGGCGACCACGGCCTCGAAGCCTTCGAACGCCTCGATCACCTGGGCGGCGATGGCGCGGGAGGTGGCGCGATCGCCCGAGTTATAGGCCGGCTGGCCGCAACAGACCTGCAAGGGCGGCACCTCGACGGTACAGCCGGCATCCTCGAGGAGCTTGATGGCGGCGAAGCCGACAGCCGGCCGGAACAGATCGACCAGGCAGGTGACGAAGAGCGCGACGCGGCGCGGACGGGGCGAAGACACGGACGGCGAGCTGGACACGCCGGCACCTTGGCAGCCGCAAAAATGGGGTGCAACGGGCCTTGTTTAGAATTGTCCCAAGCCGGGACTAACCCCGGTTCGGCACCAGCACGATGGCCCGGCCGCCGCTCACCATGCGGCCCGCCCAGTCGGCCGCCTGGGTGCCGCTGCCAAAGAAGACGTCGCCGCGCGCCGCGCCCTTGATGGCGCTGCCGCTGTCCTGGGCGATCATCAGGCGACGGTAGACCTCGGTGGCGCCAGGCTTGCCGGCGAGCGGCCGCGAGGCGTCGATCCAAACCGGCGTGCCGAAGGGTGTGAACGTCGGATCGATGGCGAGGCTGCGCTGCGCCGTCAGCGCGACGCCTTCGGCGCCGGTGGCGGCGCTGCTCCGCGTGTCCTTGAAGAAGATGTAGCGCTCGTTCTTGCGCATGACGTCACGGGCCTGCTGCGGGTTGCGCTTCAGCCAGTCGCGGATGGCAGGCCAGGTGACATCTTCACGACGGATCACGCCCATGTCGGCCAGCACGCCGCCGATCGCGGTATAGGGCCGGTTGTTGGAGCCGTCGAAGCCGAGGCTGAGCGTGCCGCCTTCGGCGAGATGAATGCGGCCGCTGCCCTGCACCTGGACTTCGAACAGGGCCACTGGGTCCTGCACCCAGGCGATCTCCAGGCCCTTGCCCTTGAGCGCGCCCTGCTCGATTTCGGCGCGGGTGTAATAGGGCTGTTCCTTGAGATCGGGCGGGCGGCGATAGACTGGCACGGTGAACAGCCGCGACGGCGCGCGGCTGCCGCGCAGCTCGGGCTCGAAATAGCCGGTGAAATTGCCGCGCGTCTGGACGACCAGCGGTCGGAAATTCTCCTCGAAGAAGCGCCGGGCGGCACGGCTGTCGCCGTCCTTCACTGCCGCCGCGCTGTCGCAGATCTGCTTCCACTCGCCAGGAGCGATCGTCTTTTGGCCGCCGTCAGTGACGATCTTGCTCTCGGGTGCCGCGATCAGCTTGGGGCAGGAACGGCGGAAGGCGGCGAGCGCCTCGTCCTGCTTGTCGTCGGTCCAACCGGCAATCTCGTTGAACGAGATCGGCACCATCCCGACCCTGTTCTCGGCGCTGCCGCCGCCGGCACACGCAGACAGGAGGCCAGCGGCGGCGAGCAAAGCTGCGCCACCGGACAAGACGCTCCAGCGCATGCGGAAATGCCTCCCCTTAGCCTTCGCTCTCAGTCTTGACCAATTGCCAGTTGGGATCGCTGGACTTGGTGTCGCGGCGGAACGTCCAGAGATCTATGACTTTTTGCACTTCATTGGGATTGCCGTCGGCGATCTGGCCTTCGGCGTTCCGGACGACATTGATCTGCTCGCTGACGAAGCGGACGGTGACCTGGGCGACGCTGCCTTGCACTTCGGCCGACGCGATATCTGACGCTTCGAACCCGATCAGTGTGGCTTCGGCCTTTTCGCGCCGCTCGGTGCGGCCGCGGATGGCTGCTTCGAAGCTTGCGAAAGTCGGCCCGTCGAGCAACGGCCGCAACGGCTGGGTGTCGCCCTTGGCGAAGGCCTCGACGATGGTGGTGAAGGCCGCCCGCGCGCCGCCCGCGAAGGACAGCGGCTCGAAACTGGGGTCAGCGGCGCGAACCGCGGCAACGCCTGCGCTTGCGGTCGGCAGGACGGTCGAGCGAATGCCGCCGGGAGCGTTGACCGAAAGCGAGGGACGCTGCGGGGCCGGAGTGCCCGAGCTGGGCAGCGGGATCACATTGTCATTGCCCGACGAAGCTGCCGGCGCATCACCGATCCGCGGCGTGTTGCCGGCCGGTGGCGCCGGCGGCGTGAACGGATCGCGGCCCGGCGGGCGCTCGCTGCCGGTGCGCTTGCCGAGCACCGCGCGCAGCCGCAGGATCAAGAAGACCGCGACCAGCCCAATGAGAATGATATCGTAGTTGCTACCCACGATGGCGCTCCGCCAACTCGTACCCGACCCGCCCAAATTACATAGGCCGCGAATGGGGAAAGGGCAAGGCAACGGGCCCCGCTGCCCGGCCGGTTTTATGCGGCCAGCACCACAATATCGACCGAATCGGCCACGCCCGCCACCTGCCGTCCGGGCCGCCGTTCGCGCACGCTCGGCGGCTTGTAGCCCTGGCGCTCGGCCAGGGCATAGGTGTTGGCATCGGTGAGCGCGCGCGTCTTCTCGTCCTTGTTGTGCTTCTCCAATTTGGCCGCGAAGTTCACTGCATCGCCGATCACGGTAAATTCAAGCCGTTCGCCGTCACCTACCGCACCGAACACCACCCGGCCGGAGGAGAGCGCAAGTCCGATGGCCAGCGGCGGCATGCCCGCGGCTTTGCGCTCGCTTGCCCAGTGAGCGGCGGCCTCGAGAACTGCATCGGCGGCCCGTAGGGCATCGGCGGCTGCGGTCGGCGATTCAACGACCGCGCCGAACGATGCGAGAATGCCGTCGCCTAGGAATTTGTCGATGCTGCCGCCATTGCTCACGATTTGCGGGCAGATGCGGCCCTGGTAATCCTGCAACAACTTCATGACGTCGCCGGGTTGCAGCTCGGTCGAGAGCCGCGTGAAGCCGCGCAGATCGACGCTGAGGATGGCCACATCGCGCAGCTCACCTTCGCCCGCCTTGACCGCCATCGCGGCGCTGCGGATGCGGGCCGCGACACCAGGATCGAAGAACCGCGATAGATCGCGCGCGGCCGCCCCTTCGCTCACCGAGCGGATCAGCAGATGACGCGCCCGCGAGATGGCGATGGCCAGAACCACGGTGGTTAGCAGGATGGCGATGAGCTTGTCGGCCTCGGCGTGGATCAAGAGCGCATTCGAGGTCATGTACTCGACGAAGTCGTCGGTCATGTTGGGCGGGCCGCCGCGCCCGCTCAATGCATAGAAGATGAGCGCGATCCAGCCGGCGATTGCCGCCAGGCCGGTGATGATCACGAAACGGGCCTCGAAGCGCAGCGCCCGCAAGGCGATGAACAGGAAAACATAGAGGAGGGTCGGCACCTTCAGATAGAAGACCGCGGGCTGGGCGTACTTGTAGTGGAACGAATAGATCAGCCCCATCAGCAGGGCGATGTCGGCGATCACCGACACATACAGGAGCCATTCGCTAAGCAGACGGCGATAGGCGAGGAGCAGGCGCACGATTGAAAAGACGCCATAGGCGATGAACACGTCGGTCTCGAACGAGTAGTCGTCCTGGACCACGCCGGCCGGCATGGTCGTGGTCTCGTAGGCGATGGCGAGCAGGCCGACCAGCACCAGCTCGGCCCATCCGATGATGATCTCGCTGCGTTCCTGCTGTTGGCGGATCGCCGCCTGCACGCGCTCCGGCAGCTTTTTCGGCCCGTCGCCGTCGAACAGCCAGGCGCGGATCCTGGCGAGCATCAGCGCTTGGCCAGCCAGAGGCTGGTCGAGAGGGCCTCGCTCGGCCGCGGCAGGCGCGCCACCACCGAGCGCTCGAGCCGGTCGGCCAGTCGCTGCTGAACCCACACGCTGGAGAACAGCGGCTCGTAGGCGCCGGCCGTCATCAGCGGCAGTACGCCCTGCTGCTCGTTGTAGGCCCGCCAGCCCCAGACCGGCGGATAGTCGAACGGCAGGAAGATGTCGTGGATATGCACCAGCACACCCGCCGGCAGGCGCGGCAACACGCGGTTCAGCAGCAGGTCGACGTCGCTGCCCGGCATCAGGATGTGGCTGGAATCCATGAACAGGACGTCACCGGCCTTGAGGCCGTCAAACAGCTCGGCAGGTGCCGCCTGCACGGTCGACGGCACGACCCGCACGCCCGGCAAGCCGGCGATGTCGGCGCGCGGTGAGGGATCGATCGCCAGGATCTCGCCCATGCCGCCCATCGCCTTGGCGAGCACGCGGGTGGAATGGCCGGAGCCGACCTCGATCACACGCTGCGGCTTGCGCTCGCGTATCAATGCGTAGGCGACGGCGGCGTCGAGCGAGGGGAACCACGCCTGATCGAACAAGCCGTGCAGGTTCTCCAGTGTCGCGGCATGGCCATCCACCAGGTCGACCACGGCGCTGAAGAAATCGGTGCGGCGGGCGAACAGCTCCTCGATCGCAGGGTAGGGCGGTTGTGTGCCGGGTGGCGGCAGCAGGGGCGCGTAGCGGTGCGGGATGAACCAACCGCGCGGCCTGAGGCCGAGCACCGTCGGCAAGCCGAGCGCCAAACGCCGCCACCGCCCCCTGAGGCTGAGAGTACGGCTCACGGGGCCAGCGTCAGACCTTCATGCGCCACGACCACGCGCGGCAGGCCGTTGGCGGTAATCCCGGGGCGCATAACCGCGGCCTCGCGCGCGACGTCGTCCATGAAGGCGTCGAAATGGCTGGGATCGTGGTGGAAGATGACGAGCGTGCCGACGCCTGCCGCCTCGGCGACGCGCACGCCCTCCTGCCAGGTCGAATGGCCCCAGCCCTTGTATCGGGGATATTCGGCGTCGGTGTAGCTCGAATCATAAATCATGATGTCGGCGTCGCGGCATAGATTGACGATGGTCTTGTCGCGGCGGCCTTCGTAGTGCTCGGTGTCGGTGATGTAGCAGATCGACTTGCCGCCGTGCTCGATGCGATAGCCGGTGGCGCCGTTGGGATGGTGCAGCGGGGCGGTACGCATCGTGACCGTCTGGCCGCAGGTCAAGTCGTCACCCGCCTTGAACTCCGTGAAGCTCACCGTGGCCTGGAAGACGTCGAGCGTCACCGGATAGATCGGCGCCTGCATCAGGTTGCTGACGACCTTCTTCAGCGTGTAGGGCGGCTCAAGATGGCCCGCCCACAGCCGCACCGAATTGCGTTTGTCGAACAGCGGCGAAAAAAAGGTCAGACCCGACAGGTGATCGAGATGGGTGTGGGTGAAGTAGATGTCGATGTCGAGTGGCGCCTGGCGCGCGAGCTCGATGCCGAGCGGGCGGATACCGGTGCCGGCGTCGAGAATCAGCCGCCGGCCACCAGCCGTGACTTCGAGGCACGATGTGTTGCCGCCGTAGCGCATGTATTCGGGACCGGCGCAGGAAATTGAACCGCGAACGCCCCAGAAACGGACTTTCAGACCATCAGCCAAAACGACTTCCCAAAACCCTCTGCCCCAGAGTCCACAGGCCGGTGGCTCGCGTCAACCGATGGAAGAGTGACCCGTTTTGGCCACGATCTTGCGTAGAGCGATCCATGAGGCGCCAACGTGCGTATTTGCAGTATGGGGGTCAATTCGTCCCCGCTCAGTCGCGTTGCTTGCAAACCCATTCGGAGTGATACTTTCGCCATGGAAATCGCCAACCGGACTGCCTCTTCCGCGCTCGGCCAGCCGCCGATGCGCATGGCCAAGTTCGCCATCGGCCAGGTTGTGAAGCACCGCATCTACCCGTTCCGGGGCGTCATTTTCGACGTCGATCCGGTGTTCGCCAACACCGAGGAATGGCTGGCGTCGATCCCCGAGGAAGTGCGCCCGCGCCGCGACCAGCCCTTCTACCATCTGCTGGCTGAGAACGCGCAGACGACCTATGTGGCGTACGTTTCCGAACAAAACCTACTGGCCGACGAGACCGGCAAGCCGGTGTCGCACCCGCAGGTGCCGCATTTCTTCAAGGAATTGAAGCGCGGCCACTACGTCAGCCGGGATCGCGCCCTCCACTAAGCTGTCCTGGACTGCGCGCTCCCAGCTATGACTTGAGAGCCTTCGCGATCTGATCGGCCGTCGCGGTCCAGCCGACGATGGCGCCTTGCGCGCGGATCATGTCGAGCGTGGCCTTCTTGAATTCCGGGAAGTAACTCTCCGTCGCGTCCTCGGCCAGCAGGCAATAGAAGCCGCGATCGTTGGCTTCGCGCATGGTGGTCTGCACGCAGACTTCCGTGGTGACGCCGGCAAACACCAGATGCGTGATCTTGCCACCGGCCAGGATCGACGACAGCTTCGTGCCGTAGAAGGCACCTTTACCCGGCTTGTCCAAGACGATCTCGCCTGGCTTGGCGGCGAGTGCTGGCACGATGTCGGCGCCGGGCTCGCCGGCGATCAGGATGCGGCCCATCGGGCCCGGATCGCCGATGCGCATCGACGGCTTGCCGCGCAGTTGCTTCGCCTTGGGCAGATCGGAAAGGTCGGGTTTATGGCATTCGCGGGTATGGATAATCGGCAGCTTGGCAATGCGGAACGCCTCGATCAGCCGGCCGACGGTAGGCACGATCCTCTCCAGAAGGCTGACATCGTTGCCTAGCGTCTCGCCGAAGCCGCCGGGTTCGATGAAGTCGCGCTGCATGTCGATCACGATCAGTGCGGTGTGCGCTGGCTCGAACGTAAAGTCGAAAGGCTGGGCGGCGATGGTCTTCATCAGTGGCTGTGCCCGTGCCCGGCCATCGCCCGCCCGATGGCGCCGACATCGGCCCTCGCGGCCTCGGTCTGCAGCGCCAGCTTGCCGTCGGACATCACCACGATGCGGTCGCTGAGCTGCAGGATCTCGTCGAGATCCTCGCTCACCAGCAGCACGGCAGCGCCGCGGTTACGCGCCTGCACGATGCGCGCGCGGATCTCGGCCACCGCCGCGAAGTCGAGCCCGAAGCAGGGATTGGCCACGACCAAGAGATCGCCTTCGCTCGAAAGCTCGCGCGCCAGCACGGCGCGCTGCACGTTGCCACCCGACAAGGCCTTGATCGGCGCGTCGGGTCCGGGCGTCTTGACGCGATAGGCCTCGATCAGCCGGCGCGCCGCGTCGCGCAGCGGGGCGCGCTTCAGGAGAACGCCGTTGGGCGAGGCGGGCGGCTGGTCGAACGAACGCAGCGCCATGTTCTCCGCCACGGACATCTCGGCCACGCAGGCGTTGCGCAGCGGCTCCTCGGGCAGGCAGGCGATCTTGTGGCGGATCATCTCCGGCCGCGTCGCCGTGTAGGCTTCGCCATGCACCAGCATGCGGCCGGCCTCGGCATGGCGTTGGCCGGCCAGCGTCTCGACCAGCTCACGCTGGCCGTTGCCCGACACGCCGGCGACGCCAACGATCTCGCCGGCCCGGATGTCGAGCGACAGCTGATCGACCGCAAGCTGACCGACATTGTCGGCGACGCTCAAGCCCTCGATGCTGAGCACTGTCTTGCCGAGCGCGTGCTGCTCGCGTTCGACGACAGCGCGGGTCTCGCGCCGGCCCACCATCATCTCGGCCATGGTGTCGTTGTCGAGCTCGGTCGTTGGCTTGGTGTCGATCAGCCTGCCGCGCCGCAGCACGGTGACGGTGTCGCAGAAGGCATTCACCTCCCGGAACTTGTGGGTGATGATCACGATGGTGAGCTGGCCGTCGCGTGTCAGCTTCTTCAGCGTCGACAGCACCTCGTCGGCCTCGTCGGGCGTCAGCACCGATGTCGGCTCATCGAGGATCAGGAGGTTCCGCTTGAGATAGAGCTGACGCAGGATCTCGGCCTTCTGCTTCTGGCCGGCGGCGAGATCGGCCACCGGCGTGTCGAGCGGCACGACGAACGGTGTGGTCGAAAAGAAGTCTTTTAGGACAGCGCGCTCGCTCGCCCAGTCGATCACCGCCGGCAGGTCGCCGCGCGATAAAACGAAGTTCTCCAGCACGGTCATGTTCGGCACCAGGGTGAAGTGCTGGTAGACCATGCCGAGCCCCAGCTCATGCGCCTGGCGCGGATGGGCGATGGTGACCTCGCGGCCGTTCAGCAGGATCTGGCCCTCGTCGGCGTCGTAGTAGCCCATGGCGCATTTCACCAAGGTGCTCTTGCCCGCGCCGTTCTCGCCCAGCAGCGCATGGAAGGCGCCGGACTTGATGCGCACGGAGACGTTGTCGAGCGCGGCCAGGGCGCCGAAGTGCTTGGAAAAGCCGATCAGTTCCAGCGACGGCGCGCCCTTGTGAGGAACGTGGATGGCGCCGATCACGCTCACGACGTACTCCTCATGACAGGGCCTCGATCACGGCAGCGGAGTTGGCGACGGCGCCGAACACGCCGCCCTGCATCTCGACCATTTTCAGCGCCGCGAGATGGTTGCCCTTGTCGGTAGCGCCGGTGCAGTCCTCAAGGATCAGGCATTCGAAGCCGCGGTCGTTGGCCTCGCGCATGGTGGTGTGCACGCAGACGTCAGTGGTGATGCCAGTCAAAACCAGATTGTCGATGCCTCTGGTGCGCAGCATCAGCTCGAGATCGGTGGCGCAGAACGAGCCCTTGCCCGGCTTGTCGATCACCGGTTCGCCCTTGGCCGGCGCCAGCTCGGGGATGATCTCCCAGCCCGGCTCGCCACGGACGAGGATCCGCCCGCACGGTCCCGGATCGCCGATGCCGGCGCCGATCTGCTGCGAGCGCCAGCGTTTGTTGGGTGGCAGGTCTGAAAGGTCGGGGCGATGGCCCTCGCGGGTATGGATCACATGCCAGCCGGCCTTGCGGGCCGCCGACAGCAGCTTCCTGATCGGCTCGATCGGCGCGCGGGTGAGAGAGAGGTCGTAGCCCATCTTGTCGACATAGCCGCCGACGCCGCAGAAATCGGTCTGCATGTCGATGATGACGAGCGCGGTGTTGTCGGGTCGCAGCTCGCCATTCCATGGCCAGGCATAGGGGCGGGATTTCACGTGCATGGTCACCTCACTGCGCCGAGCTCGCCGGGCGCGCCGCGCAGGCTGCGCTCGGGCGAGCAGGTCGCGATCATCAGCGCCAGTGTGAGCACATAGGGCGCTGCACTGAAGAGGTAATAGCCCTGGGTGACGCCGACCGACTGCAGTGCCGGGCTGATGGCGCCGGCCGCGCCGAACAGCAACGAGGCCCACAGGCACCGCACCGGCTCCCAGCGCGCGAAGATCACCAGAGCCACCGCCATCAGGCCCTGGCCGCTCGACAGGCCCTCGTTCCAGCTGCCGGGGTAGTAAAGCGACAAGAACGCGCCGCCGATGCCGGCGAAGGCCCCACCGATCGCTGTCGCGATCAGCCGCGTGCGGCCGACCGAGGCGCCGATCGCCAGCGCCGCATCGACGCTCTCGCCGGCCAGCCGTACGATCAGGCCCCAGCGCGTGTTCTTGAGCGCCCAGGCGAGCGCGAACGACAACACGATGCCGACGATGAAGAGGTAGTTCACCTGCAGCGCCTGGTGGACCTGCGGGATGCTGCTCCACCAGCCGAAGTCGATGGCGCCGAGGTTGGGCGCCTTGGGCTGGATGTAGGGTTTGCCCAGGAAGAAGGCGAGGCCGGTACCGAACAGCATCAGGCCGATGCCGGTGGCGATGTCATTGACCTTGGGCAGCTGGCAGATGCCGGCATGCAGCGCACCCAGCAGCAGGCCTACGCCGGCCGCGACCAGCACCCCGAGCCACGGCGAGCCGCTCACCAGGGCGACGCCGTAGGCGCTCATGGCGCCCATCATCAGAGTGCCCTCGAGGCCGAGATTGATGCGGCCCGAACGCTCGGTCAGGCACTCGCCGACGCTCACGAAGATGAACGGCGTGCTGACGCGGATGGCGCCGGCCAGCATGGCGAGCGGCACGCCCCACAGGCCGAGGCTGGTGTTGTCCATCTCAGCCCTCCTTTGCCCGTGTGAGGAAGGCCGGGAACTTGAGCCGCCCGTACAGCGTCTCGCTGGCCAGGATGGCCACGAAGATGATGCCCTGCAGCACCACCACGGCCGCGTCCGGCAGGTCGAGCCTGCGCTGCAAAAGGCCGCCCGAGGCGCCGATGCCGCCCAGCAGGATCGCCACCGGCACGATCGCCAGCGGATGATGGCGTGCCAGGAACGACACCAGGATGCCGGAATAGCCGTAGCCCACCGCCAGCGAAGCGTTGGCCTTGCCGTGGACTGCGGCGACCTCGACCATGCCGGCCAGCCCCGCCGCCGCGCCGCCGGCGCTGCAGGCCAGCAGCACGTAGCGGCCGACATTGAGGCCCATCATGCGCGCGGTCTTGGGGTTGCCGCCGATCACCTGCATGGCGAAGCCGAAGGTGGTGAAGCGCTGGAATAGCCAGATGATCACGCAGGCCACCACGCCGAACACCAGGCCCCAGTGCACGTCAGTGCCGGGGATGGTGCCGATCATGTTGGCGTCACCGATCGGCCAGGTGGAGGGCTTGTTGAGGCTGGAAGGATCGCGCAACGGGCCCTCGACGAAATGGTTCATCAGCGCGATCGCGATGTAAGTCAGCAGCAGGCTCGAGATCGTCTCGTTGACGCCGCGCCATTGTCTGAGCCCGCCCGCCAGCGCGATCCAGGCGCCGCCTGCGATCATGGCGGCCACCGCCATCACCAGCTGCACGAGGAGCGGCGGCGCATTGCTGACGGCGATGCCCGCCGCGGCGGCCGCCACGCCGCCCACCACCAGCGCGCCCTCGTTGCCGATGATCATCAGCCCCATGCGCGCCGGCAGCGCCGTGCAGAGCGCGGTCAGGATCAGCGGCGCCGCGCGCGTCAGCGTGTTCTGCCACGAGAACCAGGAGCCGAAGGCGCCTTGGTACATGAGCTCGTAGGCCTCCAGCGGATCGACATGCTGGTAGATCGCCAGCAGCAGGCCGAAGAGAACCGCCGACACCAGCAGGGCCAGCGTCGGGACGGCGATGCGTTCGAGGGTTTGCTGCATCGATCAGCGGCCGCCGAACACAATCCTCACCCTGAGAAGCCGCGCGAAGCGTCGCGTCTCGAAGGGTGGCAACGATCCTGTTGCCATGCTTCGAGACGGCCGCTTCGCGGCCTCCTCAGCATGAGGAAAGTGCGCGTAGCGCGGGTTCACACTACGAAGTCGAGCCGACCACGCCTTCGACCAGGTAGTTCATGCTCTCGAGCTTGGGCTCGGTGATGGCGTAGGTCGTGCCCGCCGGGATCACGACGTTGCCCTTGTTGTCCTTCAGCCCGCCTTTGTAGATCGCGAGGCTGCCGGCCATGATCGCGGCCTTGGCCGCGTCGGCCTTGTCCGTGCCCTTTGCAGCGGGCCCGTAGGCCGAGGTGCGGACGAAGCCTTCCTTCAGGCCGCCGCGCACGAAGTTGCCGGGCGCCTTGCCCGCCTTCATGTCGTTCACCATGTCGGTGTAGACCTTCTCCCAGGCCCACTCCGCGCCGGTCAGGTAACCCTTGGGCGCGAGCTTGGCCTGGTTGCAGTGGTAGCCCGAGCTCATGATGCCGGCGCGCTCGGCCGTCTCAATCACCACCTTCGGGCTGTCGACGTGGCAGGTCACGACATCGACGCCCTGCGCGATCATGCTGTTGGTCGCCTCGGCCTCCTTGACCGGCATCGCCCAGTCGCCGGTGAAGATCGCCTGCGTCGTGATCTTCGGATTGACCGACTGCGCGCCCAGCGTGAAGGCGTTGATGTTGCGCAGCACCTGGGGGATCGGCTTGGCGGCGACGAAGCCCAGCTTGCCGCTCTTGGTGGTGCCGCCGGCCACGATGCCGGCGAGATACTGCGCTTCGTCGATGTAGCCGAAGTAGCTGCCGGTGTTCATCGGGTGCTTGCCCTCGGTCCACAGGCCGCCGCAATGGCGGAACTGGATCTTGGGGAACTTGGCCGCGACCTTCAGCATGTACGGGTCGAAGTAGCCGAACGAGGTCGGGAACACGAGCGTGGCGCCATCGAGGTTGATCATGCTCTCCATGGTCTTCTCGACGGCGACCGTCTCCGGCACCTTCTCTTCTTCCTGGACCTTGAGCCCCGCCATCTTCTTCAGGATCGCCGCCGCCTCGGCGTGCGCCTGGTTGTAGCCGTAGTCGTCGCGCGGCCCGACATAGATGAAGCCGATCACCAGCGGCTTCTGCGCCGATGCGGTGCCGCCAAGACCGAACGCGGCCGCGCCCGCGGCGCTGCCCAACAGGGCGCGACGCCCCAACCTGAACCCGTTGACCATGATTGCCCCTCCTCAGTTGCCACTGTCGGCCTGAGGAACGGTCAGCAAGCGTTGTGCCAGCCCTTTTGGGCGCCAAATGCCCCGGATTTGGGCCATTTCGTCGGCGCGGCGCCGGCAGCGTGTATGCAATCCCGGCCATTTGCATGCTTTTTGGGCGTTGGCACCCATTTTGTATGCACGTCGCCAGCGATGCAGACCGACAACCCGACCCTTGCTCCGACCTTGGCCGAAAAGCTCGCCACCGCGATCGCCGACGGGATCCTGAACGGCACGCTCCGGCCCGGCCTGCGGCTCGACGAGCTCAGCCTGGCCCAGCAGCACGGCGTGTCGCGCACGCCGGTGCGCGAGGCGCTGCGCCAGCTCACCACCTCGGGCCTGATCGACATGCGGCCGCGCAAGGGCGCCGTCGTCTCCAAGGCGACGCCCGCCGAGGTCGAGAACCTGTTCGTCGCCATGGCCGAGATGGAGGCGACCTGCGCGCGGCTTGCCGCCATGAGCATGACGCCGCTCGAGCGCCGGCGCCTGCACGCCCGCCACGAGGCGATGATGGCGCTCGCCCAGGCCGGCGACACCGACGCCTATTCCGACGCCAACGTCGCCTTCCATTCGGCGATCTATGCCGGCACGCACAACGCGCCGCTCGCCAGCTTCACCCTGGGCCTGCGCCGCCGCGTCGGCCCCTTCCGCCGCGCCCAGTTCCAGGTCGCCGGCCGCCTCGTGCGCTCGACCCAGGAGCACGACGCGGTGGTCAAGGCGATCCTGGGCGGCGACCCCGCCGGCGCGCACGCGGCGATGCTGCACCATGTCGGGCTGGTCGAGGACGCGTTCGAGGCGTTTGCGGCGAATAAAGGCTGAGGGGAGTTCTATGCCGGTCGCGCGCTAGCTGCTCGGCTTGGTGCTCGCAATGAAAGCAGCGATATCGGCGTCAGGAACAGGGGTCTTGGCCGGCACGCATCTGAACGCGAAGACCAGCCACTTGTATTCCGCAATCGCCGCCGTGCCGAGCCTGCGAACGCCGATGCAGGCGTCATCTGCGGCCCCCGCAAAAGTGACGAAATCGACCCCATCCCGTGGCGTCAGTTCGGAAAAGTTCGAGGCTTGAGGAATGAGCTGCTTCATCGTCTCAGCAAGGGTCGATCGAGTCGAAACCCCTGTCTGAAGGCTCGTCGTCTCAAACAGAAGATAGAAGAGCTTCACCCTCTTGATCGCGCCGCTGGCGATCAATTCTCGAAACGTCCCGCTGGGGCTCGTTTGCTGCGAGGCGACGCCCGTGAGGTTGATTCCCCGGCATTTCAAGCCAATGGCGGCGGGGATCCTGAGCTGCGAACAATCGATATCGGTCCAGACGGGAGTGCTTTGCGCGCGGGCTGCCGCCGCGCCAATGCAACAGGCAATCGCAACCAAAAGCGCCTTGCAAAGGGTCATCTCATCCCGCCCCCACGGGAAGATTGCTGCCCGGTCCCAGCGATTGCAACTAGAACGAGTGCACGCGCTGTGAGGCGCGGTTCACGGCGGACAAGGGCGGCTGAACGGGAGTCTCAGCGTCTCAAAAGACAGGGTTTGAGACGCTGAGACACTTTTCGCGCTCTCGGTCCGGGTTTCCGAAGTGACGCGCCTGGCGGCGACGTGTTCTAAATCAAAGCCATCGGTTGAAGATTGGCGCGGAAAGGGCGGCTCACCATGATCTCACCCATGATCTTGCTTCGCTCCCTCATGCTCGCGCTGGTGCTGGCGTTCGCCGGCGCCACCATGAGCCATGCCCAGGTGCCGGCCGACCTACCCGCCGGCATGACGCAGGAGCAGTTCGACGCGCTGGTCGAGGCGATCAGCAAGTCGGTCGCCGAACGGCTGAAGGCCGAGGGAATTCCATCTGCCGCCGCGCCGGCGAAATCCGGCAAGGCTGCCCCCGCCGCAACGCCAAAGCCGGTGCCGCCAAAAGCCGCCGCTGCCGAAAGGCCGGACGAGTTCGCAATTTTCCTGCACCAGACAGGGCGCGTCATCGTGGCCTTGCCGGAGGTTGGTCGGCGTCTGGCGTCGCTGCCGGGCCTGCTCGATGCGCGGCAGAGGGGAGGCAACGGTCCGTTCGCGTTCCTGCTTCTGCTCGGGCTGATCGCGACCGTCGCCGTCACCGCAGAGGCGATCGTGCGCCAGCTCTTGACCCGGTTCCGCCACCGGCTCGCGACCGGCAGCACACCCGAGCAGGGACTTCGCTCGCTGGTCAATCTCGGCCTGCTGGTGGTGCTCGACGGGCTCGGCCTGTTCGTCGTGTGGCTGATCTGCCGCGGTGCCGCCGGGGCGTGGTTCGCCGGCACCGACGGACAGGACAGGCTCGCGGTCGCGGTGCTGACCGGAATCTTCTCCTGGCGCCTCTACGTGCTGGCCTTTCGCGTCGTGCTGCGGCCCGGCCTGGCGCCGGCGCGGCTGTGCGCGGTGAACGACGAGGAGGCGCGGGGACTCTACGCCCGGATCGAGATGATCCTGCTGCTGATCATCCTGTGGCGCATCCTCTACCAGGTCCTGGTCGCGCTCGAGACGCCGCACGACGCCCTCTCGGCCTTTCAGGTGCTGGGCGGCATCGTCTATCTCGTGGCCTTCATTTGGCTCGCGTTCCGCTCGCAGGTGGCGGCCCGGCAATGGTTCGAGGGACTGGGCACGGTGTCGCGCTGGGCCGGCCTGGTCGGGCGCCACTGGATCGGGGCCTCGCTGCCGTTTTTCATCGCGCTCGGCGCAACGCAGATCTATGGCGCGATCTCGGAGCGGCTGAACGTGTCGGGGGCCATGCTGCTGACGTTGATCCTCGTGGTCGCCCTGCTGTTCTTCGAGACCCTTCTGCAGGCCTTCGTCAGCCGCCTCGATTCGCAGCTGCCCGGGCGGACGCCGGCGGGCGACGTGGCGAAATTGCCGGATGTCGTCGCGCGCTGCATCCGCGTCGCCGTGCTGATCGGCGTGGCGCTCACCGTCGCGCAGACCTGGATCGTCGACGTGCTCGGCCTGGTCAACGGGAGCGAATGGGATCAGCTCACCCGTTCATCGCGTACGGCGGGCATCACGCTATTCGCGGCCTTCGTGCTGTGGGAGGCCTTCAAGTACGCCACCGAGCCCTACATGGATCGCAAGACCGCCGGCGCCTTGCCGGGGACCGCGGACGGCGACGGCCCGGCCCAGACGGCCTCGCGCCTCTCGACCATCATGCCGCTGTTGCGCGCCACGGTGGCGGTGGTGCTGGGCGTGGTGGCCGCGTTGATCGCGCTCGAGGATTTCGGCGTCAACACCGTGCCCTTGCTGGCCGGTGCGTCGGTGCTCGGGCTCGCCGTCTCGTTCGGCAGCCAGACGCTGGTGCGCGACATCGTGTCGGGCATCTTCTACCTGACCGACGATGCCTTCCGGGTCGGCGAATATATCGACTGCGGCAAGGCCAAGGGCACCGTCGAGGGCTTCACCCTGCGCTCGATCAAGCTCCGTCACCAGAACGGCCAGGTCCATACCATCCCGTTCGGCCAGCTCGGCCAGATCACCAATTTCAGCCGCGACTGGATCACGGTGAAATTCAATCTCCGCTTCGCGCGCGACACCGACGTCGAGAAGCTGCGCAAAGCCGCCAAGAAGATCGGCGCCGACATGATGGAGATGCCGGAGTTCAAGAGCGAGATCCTGGCGCCCTTCAAGATGCAGGGCATCGCCGACATCGCCGACAACGCCCTGCTCTGCCGCTTCAAGTTCACGGCAAAGCCCGGCAATCCCGCCTCGATCCAGCGCGAGGCGGTCAAGCGCATGTTCCGCACCTTTCCCGAGCTCGGCATCGAGTTCGCCAAGGAAGGCGCGGCCGTGGTCGTGCAGACGATGTCCCACGCGCCGGAGCCGGAACCCGATCCCGCGCCGCCTGTCGCTGCGCCCGTGCCGGCCCGCGCCTAGCTCCTGGACAATTCGCTGGAAGGCCTTCCTCTTCGTCAGAGCGGCCTTCGAACTTGCAGTAACCGTCGAGCAGCACCTTGCCATCGGCGTCATTGATCGTCCCCGAGACCTGTATGACGTTGCCGCCACCGACCACGGCCGTGGTCTTGAACATGCCATTGGCGTCCTTGGTCGCCTCGAAGTGGCGCTGGTCACGTCCCTCCTGCTGGAACAGCGCCTTTACGCTGTCGCCCGCGACCGTGACATCGATCGTCATCTTGTAGGTCGGGCACTTCGAGCTTCCGGGCACGTTAATGCCGTAGCCGGTCCAGCCATATTTGGCGGATTGGGCATGCGCCGGGGCGGCCAGCACAAGCGCGGCCAGGGCAGTCATCGCAAACGCTTTCGACATTCATTCTTCTCCATCGAGGGGGATGTCTCGACTAGCGCACGAAATGGCGGGGAATAAGGCACGAAACGCGAGGGCCTGTCTTTGAGGCGATGAGACGCAGAGACTGTGACTCGGTGCCCTCTTCCCACACCTCCGGTGCGGATACCGGATTGCGTCTCCTGCTTTGCTTGCACGGGCCAGCGACCTGCCGCATCTTCCGGTCGGGGGTGTGTGCATGCCGATATTCATGGAAATCTCGCGCGTCGATCGCACGGTGCTGATGGTCGCGCAGGGCGAGTTCAGCCACGACGACTTCCGCAAGGTCACGCAGGAGCTGATCGACGCCAACGTCGCCGCCTTCGGCAAGATCCTCGATACGTCCGCGTCGCGGTCGAACCTCAGCAAGGAACAGGTCGAGGAAATCGCGGCGATGCTGCGCACGAGTGCCGGCGGCGACGCGCGCGGTCCGGTGGTCTGCATCATCGATCCCGACCGGGTGGACTTCGCGCACAGCTTGCCGAGGTCTCCAAGAGCGACCGGCCGATCAAGCTCTTCACCAGCCTGCACGAGGCCCGCCGCTGGGTTGCCCAGACGCTTCAGGCCGCAAGGCCGCGGCCCGCCGGCGTCGCCGCCGCCGAGGCGCTGGCCGAGGACCGCAGCCATCTGCGCCCGGTCGAAGAGCCGCCGACAAAGGTTGGCAACAAGGACGGATGAGACGCGGTCAGGAAACCGGCGTGTCGGGGCCGCTCCACATCTTCCAGCTCAAATCGTCCTTCAGGGCGACCTGCACGAAGCCGCCCCATGCCGCCAGCACCAGAAGAAATACATAGAACCAGCGCATCCGCGCCTCCAGTCACGCTGGCACGCTAGCGCCAAGGGGCTCCTGGCCGGAGCCCCTAAAGTGTAACGAGTGTTTTGCATCCGCTTCGTTCAGTGGCTCCGCACCAATGCGCGCCCTAGTTCAGCGGGAACGGAAAGTACTTCTCGTTCAGCTTCTTGAACGTGCCGTCGCTCATCATCTCGGCGAAGGCCTTGTTGAGCGCATCGCGCAGCTTGATGTCCTCGCGGCGCAGGCCCGCGGAGACGCCGACGCCCAATGTCTGCGTGTCCTTGATGTCCTGGCCCATCACCTCGCAGCATTTGCCCTCTTGCTTCTGGCTCCACAGCCAGAGCTGCACCTTGTCGCCGAACACCGCATCGACCTCGTCGCTGGCCAGCGCCTTCAGGGCGTCGGCGAGGGTGGGGTAGCGCTTGATCTGGGCGGAGCGGCGGAAGCTCTTGTCGAGCCAGTCGGCGTGGGTGGAGTCCTTCTGCACGCCGAGGCGCTTGTTGCGCAGCAAGGTCGGCGGGCCGTCGAACGGCTCGCCCTTGTGGGCGATGAAGGCGCCGGGCGAGAGGTAGTAGCGGCGCGAGAGGCCGAGCCGCCGGCGCCGCTCGTTGTTGACCTCGAGCGAGGACATGATGATGTCGAATTTCTTGTCGAGCAGGCCGGGGATCAGGTCGTCCCATTTTACGGCGACGTACTCGCACTCGGCCTTCATGCGCTGGCAGGCCTCCTGCGCCAGCTCCATCTCGAAGCCCGCCGGCAGGCCCTTCTTGTCGAGATAGTTGAAGGGTGGGAAGGCGCCTTCGGTGGCGATGGTGATCTTGAAGGCAGGCGGCGTGAACGGCGACTTCGGGACCGGCTTGGCCGGCGCCGGCGCGGGCTTCGGGACGGGCTTGGTCTGGTGCGGCTGCTGAGCGAGCGCCGAGCCCGCCGCCAGCAGCACGGCCAGCATGACGGCGAGGCGCCTCATGCGACCAGGCGCTCCAGCAGCGCATTCAGCCGTTGTTGGCCCGCCGCTGTTGCCCGGAGGTGCGTGGCGGTGATCTCGAGGAAGCCGCCTTCGACCAGCGGCGTGAGCCTCCTGTTGCCCAGCGCCTCGACGGGATCGCTGCCGGCGGTGGCGGCGAACAGGGCGCGGTCGATGCCGTCGCTCATCCGCAGCCCCATCATCAATGCCTCCTCCACGCGATCGCGCCCCGTGACGTCGGTCGTCTCGGCCGTGCCGTGGCCCTCGCGCTCGACGGCGGCCAGCCAGCCCTCGGGCCCGCTGGTCCGCCGCGTCGCCCGCTTGGCGTCGCCTGTGGTGAAACGCCCATGCGCGCCGGGCCCGACGCCCACGTAATCCTGATACCGCCAGTAGATCAAATTATGGCGGCAGGCCGCGCCCGGCCGCGCATGGTTGGAGATCTCGTAGGCCGGCAGCCCGGCCTGGGCGAGACGCGTCTGCGTCTGCTCGAACATCTCGGCCGCCGCTTCCTCGACCGGCAAGGCGATGGCGCCGCGCGTGATGCTCGGCGAAGAACTTCGTGCCGCGCTCGATGGTGAGCTGGTAGAGCGACAGGTGCTCGCCGGCGAGCGCGAGCGCGCGCTCGAGCTCCTCGGCCCAGGCCTCCGGCGTCTGGCCGGGCCGGGCATAGATCAGGTCGAACGAATGCCGCGCGAAGTTTTTCCGAGCGATGGCGAGCGCCTCCAGCGCCTCGTCGAGCGAATGCTCGCGGCCGAGGAATTTCAAGTCCCCGGGATTGAGCGCCTGCACGCCCAGCGACACGCGGTTGACGCCTGCTTCGGCCAGCGCCGCGAACCGCCCGGCCTCGACTGAGGTGGGATTGGCTTCCAGCGTGATCTCGACATCCGTCGCTGTGTCCCAAAGGTCTCTGGTGCGCTTGATCAGGGCGCCCACGGTCTCGGGTTCCATCAGCGAGGGCGTGCCGCCGCCGAAGAACATCGTCTCGACCTTACGGCTCGGCGCTTCACGCGCAGCGTACTCGAGTTCCGTCAGCAGCGCCTTGCGCCAGCGATCCTGTTCGACGCCCTCGCGCACATGGCTGTTGAAGTCGCAGTACGGGCACTTCGACTTGCAGAACGGCCAGTGGATATAGACGCCCAAGGGCTGCGTCATGGGAGCTCGCAACCGACAAAGACCTCATCCTGAGGAGGCCGCGAAGCGGCCGTCTCGATTACCGCGGAGTAATCTCCGCGGCTTGATGGGCAACAGACGAGGTGCGGGTTTCCACCCTTCGAGACGCGGCCCTTTGGGCCGCTCCTCAGGGTGAGGTGTGTGGGTGTCGCTGCCATCATTGGAAACAGGCCTCGACCAGTTTCCGGAAGGCACGGCCGCGATGGCTGATGGCGTTCTTCTCCGCGTCGGTCATCTCGGCCGTGGTGCGCGTCTCGCCTGTGGGCTGGAAGCAGGGATCGTAGCCGTGCCCGCCGCTGCCGCGCGGCGGCCAGACGATACGGCCATCGACCGTGCCGTGCACCAGCTCGAGATGCTCGTCCGGCCACGCCAGCGCCAGCACGCAATGGAAGGTAGCGGTGCGGGCAGCATCGGTGTCGGGCACGCCGCGCTTGGTGAGTTCGTCCTGGATGCGGCGCATGCCGACCATGGCGTCGCGCGTCGGGCCTTCCCAGTCGGCGGTGTAGAGGCCGGGCTGGCCGTCGAGCGCATGGACGCTGAGTCCCGAATCGTCGGCCAGTGCCGGCAAGCCGGAGGCGCGCGTGGCGGCCAGCGCCTTGATGGTGGCGTTGTCCTCGAAGGTCGTGCCGGTCTCGGGCGGCGAGGGCAGGCCGAGGTCGGCGGCCGACAGGATCTCTACGCCGAAGCGGCCCAGCATGCCTCGGATCTCGCCCGCCTTGCCGCGGTTGTGGGTGGCCACGACCAGTTTGGGCAAGGTGAAGCGACGCGCCATCGGCTCTTGCCGCTCAGCTCTTGCCGATCGCCAGCCGCTGCAGGCGGGTGAGCTCGGTCACGCCCTTCTTAGCGAGCGCCAGCAGCTCGAGGAATTGCGGCTCGCTGAACGGCTTCTCCTCGGCCGTGCCCTGCACCTCGACGATGCCGCCGTCGCCGGTCAGCACGAAGTTGGCGTCGGCCTGCGCCTTGGAATCTTCAGGGTAGTCGAGGTCGAGTACCGCCGCGCCCTCCCACAGGCCGCACGACACGGCGGCGACCTGGCCGGTGATCGGATTGACCGCGAGCTTGCCGTCCTTGATCAGCCGCTCGTAGGCGAAATGCAGCGCCACCCACGAGCCGGTGATGGCCGCGGTGCGCGTGCCGCCATCGGCCTGCAGGACGTCGCAGTCGATGTTGATCTGGCGCTCGCCCATGGCCGGCAGGTTGACCACGGCGCGGAGCGCGCGGCCGATCAGGCGCTGGATCTCCTGGGTGCGGCCCGACTGCTTGCCGCGAGCAGCCTCACGGTCGGTACGGGTATGGGTCGAGCGCGGCAGCATGCCGTATTCGGCGGTGACCCAGCCGCGCTGGCTGTTGCGCATCCAGGGCGGCACCTTCTCGTCGACCGAGGCGGTGCACAGCACGTGGGTGTCGCCGAACTTCACCAGGCACGAACCCTCGGCATGGCGGGAGAAGCCCGGTTCGAGGGACACTTTGCGAAGCTGGTCGGGGGCGCGGCCGGACGGGCGCATTTGCTGTCTCCTGGGGTTGGACAGGGCTTATGGCCAAACCCCGGGCCAGGGACAAGCGCCAGGAAAGGGCGGCCCTTAAGCGACGCGGACCAGCCAGCCGCGCTTGCGAAACCCGTCGCGGATCAGGGAGACCATCAGCGAGCCCTGGATGAAGATGGCCAGCGGCACCAGCACCATGATGACGAAGAGCTGCTGCAGGCTCGGCAGGATCGAGGTGCCGAGCACGATGGCAATGACGCCGATGGCAATGGCCGATGTTGATGGCCAGTGCCTGCAGGACGCTGCCAAAGCCGATCCACCAGACATATGCAAAGCCCAGCAGGCCACCCCATAGATAGGACCAGCCCCCGATGGTGATGCTTCGTTCGGTTTTCGGGTGCTCGAAGCGGTATTCGCGTAGGGCCACGGCCTTATTTCCTACACCGGAAAGGGGGTCTGAGGCGACGCGGCGCGTTGACCGACCTGCCTGCACTACCTACGTTTCCTGCATGGCCATCCATCGCCTCAGCCTCCCTGGGGCACCCCTTGCTGATACGACACCCGGACCGCGCCAGACCGCATCAGTCACCGAACTCAGCGAGCGTGCCCGCGAAGTGTTGCGGCTTGTGGTGGAAAGCTACGTCGAGACCGGCGAGCCCGTTGGCTCTAGGGCGCTCACCCGCAAGATTACAGAGACACTGTCGCCGGCCACCATCCGCAACATCATGGCCGACCTGCAGGATCTCGGCCTGCTTTATGCGCCGCACACCTCGGCCGGCCGCCTGCCGACCGATGCGGGGCTGCGGCTGTTCGTCAACGGCCTGCTGGAAGTCGGCAACGTCTCGGAAGAGGAGCGCGAGAGCATCGAGGCGCGCTGTGCTGCCGTCGGTCGCAGCATGAATGAAGCGCTGGAGCAGGCGACGACCCTGCTGTCCGGTCTGTCACGCTGTGCGAGCGTGGTGATGGCGCCCAAGACCGAACAGCCGCTGAAGCACATCGAGTTCGTGAACCTCGGTCCCGGCCGTGCGCTGGTGGTGACCGTGACGCAATCGGGCCAGGTCGAGAACCGCATCATCGACACACCGGTCGGCATGCCGGCCTCGGTGCTGGTCGAGGCGACCAACTACCTCAATGCGCGACTGAGCGGCCGCACCTTCGACGATGCGCGCCGGCTGATCCTCGAGGACCTGAAGCTGAAGCGCGCCGAGCTGAACGACATCACCGCGCGCGTGATCGAATCCGGCCTGGCGACCTGGGCTGGCGAGCCGGGCGGCAATTTGATCGTGCGCGGCCAGGCGCGGCTTCTGGAGGACATCACCGCCATCGCCGATCTCGAGCGCGTGCGGCTGCTGTTCGATGCGCTGGAGCGCGGCGAGAGCTTCGCGCGCCTGCTCGAGCTCGCCAACGTGGCGGCGGGCGTGCAGATCTTCATCGGCGCCGACAATCCCCTGTTCGCCAACACCGGCTGCTCGATGGTGGTCGCCCCGTTCCGCGATTCGCAGGAGCGCATCCTGGGCGCGATCGGCGTGATCGGCCCGACTCGCCTCAACTACGCTCGCATTATCCCCCTGGTCGACTACACCGCCCGCACCATAGGGCGCATGGTGGGCTAGCGATAGACCTCACCCTGAGGAGCAGCCCGCAGGGTTGCGTCTCGAAGGGTCGGCGCGAGCACCTTGTCTGTTACCCATCCTTCGAGACGGCGCTTCGCGCCTCCTCAGGATGAGGCAATTCGCCAAGGCGGCCTCGCTACCAATCCTTCTCGTCGAAATCCTTCATGTCGTCATCCTCAGTCGCCGCTGCCGGCACCTGCTCGGCCGCGCTGAGCGACAGCACGCGGAGCCGCGTCTCGGGTCCGAGCAGCGTCACCAACTCGAGGAGATCGTTACGGGCGAAGGCGACGCAGCCACGGGTCGGGCTCATGTCGTCGCGCGCCATATGGAGGAAGATGGCGCTGCCCCATTCGCCCTCCGGCGGGTCGTCGTTGTAGCCGACCACGACCAGGAGGTCGTAGAGCCCGTCCTCGCGCCACATCTTCTCGTGGCTCGAGTTGTTCGGGATGCGGACCAGGCGGTTGTAGGCGGGCGAGTGCGGGTCGTCGCACCAGCCGTCATGCTCGCCGATCGGCCGAGCCGGCAGGCGGACCTTGGGCAGCACCAGCCGGTCGTTGCGGAAATAGATGCGGCGCAAAGGGTATTCGCCGGCGGGCGTGGCGGCATCGCCCTCGACTTTGTCCTCGCGCACGCCACCTGCACCCACCACGCAGCGCCAGCGCTTGGGGCCCAGAATGGCCCAGCCCAGGCTCGAATCGCCGGAGTCGGCCTGTACGGTCAAAACGTCGTGCTCGGACATTGCCTGAAACTCCGGTGCCCGCCATAAAGGCACGCTTTCAAGGAGATATAGAGAGATGGGTTATGTCGTGAAAGCGCCGGCTGTGGTCGGCGTTCCGGTCCACGGGACCGCCGACCTGTTCCCGGTGCGCCGCATTTTCTGTGTCGGTCGCAATTATGCCGCCCATGCCCGCGAAATGGGCCACGATCCCGACCGCGAGCCCCCCTTCTTCTTCACCAAGCCGGCCGATGCCATCGTGCTCTGCGCCGATCCGAAGAACCCGACCAAGATCCCCTATCCGCCGGCCACCAAGAACCTCCACCACGAGATGGAGCTGGTGGTCTGCATGAAGTCGGGCGGCGCCGACATCCCGGTCGAGAAGGCGCTCGACCACGTGTTCGGCTACGCCGTCGGCCTCGACATGACCCGCCGCGACCTGCAGAACCAGGCCAAGGACATGGGCCGGCCGTGGGACATGGGCAAGGGTTTCGACAACTCCGCGCCGATCGGCGTGATCTATCCGGTGAGCGAGGTCGGCCATCCGGCGAAGGGCACCATCCAGCTCGACGTCAACGGCAAGACCCGCCAGAAGTCGGACCTCAACGCGCTGATCTGGAGCATTCCCGAGACGATTTCCTATCTCTCGGGCCTGGTGACCCTGGCGGCCGGCGACCTGATCTATAGCGGCACCCCCGAAGGCGTCGCGGCCGTCGGCAAGGGCGACACGCTCGCCGGCTTCGTCGACAAGTGCGGCACGGTGAACTGCACCTACGTCTAGGTGCGTTCTGCCGCGCCGCGCAGAAAAGACAAGAGCGCTCAAAGCAGGGGCGTATCGGGCTCCAACCCGAACAACACCCGACCGGCCGTTTCCATGACGCGTGAATGCACGCCGATGTGCTGGGTTATCGCGTGCACATCGCGAAAGGCGCGTTCCAGCGGCGAGCTGGTATAGAGCGCGGTTGCGCCGGCGGCGGCGTACATGAGATCGACCGCCTTGGCCGCACTGGACACGGCATGCCAAGCGGCCATCCGGGCGTCGGCGCGCATCTCGATCGGCGCCGTGCCGGTTTCGAGCAAGGTTCGCCACAGCCGGTCGACGCTGTCGAAAAGATAGAGACGGGCCGAGCGCACCAGCGCCTCGGCTTCGGCGACGCGGAGCTGCGCCCCGTGGCTCTCCCGCAGGATCTGCATCGAGCGCTGCAGTTGCTTGTCGGCGGCGAGCTCGGTGAGGCTCGAGATCGCCGTGCGCGCGATGCCGAGCGTCATGGCGCCAAGACCGGGAATGACGCGACAGAAGGGTGGCATACGATAGCGTGTTTCGGGCAACGCGTGCGGGTCGTTGAATCCCGCCGCGTAGCTCACCGGCACGAACACATCCTTCACCGTGACGTCGTGGCTGCCGGTGCCGCGCAGGCCGCCCACGGTCCAGGTGTCGATGATCTCGCAGTCTTGGGCAGGCAGCACCACGAATCGGCTTTCGGGTGCCCCGGCAGACGTCAAGCGCGGCTTGCCGCCGTCATGGACGATGCAGAGCAGCACCATCCAGGCGCTGAGCTCGCAGCCGCTGACAAGCGACCATCGGCCATTCACGCGAAAGCCGCCGGAGACAGCTTCGGCCACTCCGGAAGCGCGCGTACTGTTGGCGGTGATGACTTCGGCCTTGGCATGGACAGCGCGCGCTGCTTCGGGCGGCAGCTGGGCTGCGATCCAGTGCGTGTTGCCGTTCCAGACGCACCAGGCAACGGACGCGTCGAAGCGCGCCAGCTCCTCGAGCACCTCCAGGCCCTGCGTCGGCGCGAGATCCAGTCCGCCATAGGCCTCGGGAAGGAAGATGCGGAAGAAACCTTGGCGGGCCAATTCCCGCGCCAGCGCCTCGGGCAAGCGGCGACCTGCCTCGATGCGATCGCGCTCTGCCAGGACGCGCGGCCCAAGCGCGCGAGCAGCCGCCAGAAGCGCTGCGCCGCCGCTTGGCTCCTCAGCCATCAGAGCTGCGATGCCCGGAACGTATCGCAGCTCTTCATTTCACCCGCCTGGAGGCCGCGATTGAACCAGCGCACGCGTTGCGCTGACGTGCCGTGGGTAAAACTGTCGGGCACGATGCGGCCCTGCGCCTGCTTCTGCAGGCGGTCGTCGCCTATGGCGGTGGCAGCCGCCAGCGCCTGATCGACGTCAGCCTCGTTGATCATCTTGCCGCCGCGATCCTGGTTGGCGTGATAGGCCCATACGCCGGCCAGGCAATCGGCCTGCAGCTCGACCCGCACCGACATCGCATTGGCGTCGCGTTTGCTCATGTTCTGGCGCATCTGCTCGACCTTGCCGGAGATGCCCAGAAGGTTCTGAACGTGATGGCCGACCTCGTGAGCGATCACATAGGCCTGCGGGAACTGGCCGGGGGCGCGGAAGCGCTGGGCCATCTCGTCGAAGAAGGAAAGGTCGAGATAGACGCGCTGGTCGGACGGGCAATAGAACGGCCCCATTGCCGCCTGCCCCGCGCCACACGCGGTTTGCGTGGCGTCGCGATAGAGCACCAGGCGCGGCTGGCGGTACTGCCGGCCCATCTCCTGGAAGATCTTGCTCCACTCGTCTTCCGTGCTCTTCAGCACCCGTGCCACGAACTGGGTTTCCGGATCTGCGTTGCCGGCCGGCCGCGAGGCGGTGCGGGTCTGGCTTGGTGCGACATAGCCCGAGCCGCCGCCGTCGAGGCCAAGCAGGGAGAGCGGATTGATGCCCAGGATGAGCGCGATCACGACGATGGCGATCAGGCCAAAGCCGCCGCGGAACAGGCCGCCGCCCAGCGGGATCGGGATGCCGCCACCGCCGAAGCCGCCGCCACCAAAGCCACCACCGCCGAATCCACCGCCTTCGCCGCGGCGATCCTCGATATTGCTGCTCTCGTCGCCATCCATCTGCATGACAGCGTCTCCGTGGTCTAACTATAGTGGCGGCGATGAGTCTGACCGTCGCCACCTGGAACATCAATTCGGTCCGCCTGCGGATCGCCAACGTCGAACGCTTCCTGAAGTTGCGCAAGCCCGACGTGCTCTGCCTCCAGGAGACCAAGTGCCCCGACGAGTTCTTCCCGCACCTGGCCTTCGAGGCGCTGGGCTACACGCACCGGCTGGTGCAGGGCATGAAATCCTACAACGGCGTGGCCATCCTCTCGAAGGTGCCGTTCACCGCCACCAATATCCATCATCGCTGCGGCAGGGAAGATTGCCGGCATGTCGAGGCCGCGCTCGATATCGGCGGCGATCCCATCCTGCTGGACAATCTCTACATCCCGGCGGGCGGCGACATTCCCGACCCCGAGCAGAACGTCAAGTTCGCGCACAAGCTCGCCTTCTATCGCGAGATGGCGGGCTGGTACGCCGAGCGCCGGCCCCAGCCGCGCGCGCGCAAGGGGCTGCGCCGCATCGCCGTGGGCGATCTCAACGTGGCGCCGCTCGAGCATGACGTCTGGAGCCACAAGCAGCTGCTGAAGATCGTGTCGCACACGCCCATTGAGGTCGAGTTGTTCGGCAAGATGATGGCGGCGATCGCCTGGATCGACGTGCCGCGCCGCTTCGTGCCCCAGAGCGAGAAGCTCTATTCGTGGTGGAGCTACCGCAACAACGACTGGCGCAAGTCCAACCGCGGCCGGCGGCTCGACCATATCCTGGCCTCGCCGGCTCTTTCCGGGGCCATCAAAAGCCACCACATCGACGTCGATCTGCGCGACTGGAAGCTCGCCTCCGACCATGTGCCGGTGCTGGCGACCTTTGACGTGTGACGGGAGAGGCCATGCACATTATATTCATCATCCTGATCGGCTTCCTTGTGGGGCTGGTGGCGCGCTGGATCGGCCCGGGAGAGCACATCCACGGATTCTGGATCACGGTGCTGATCGGTATCGCCGGCTCGGTGATCGCGACCTACGGCGGCCAGGCCCTCGGTCTTTACCGCATTGGGCGTCCGGCAGGCTTTATCGGATCGGTGGTGGGCGCAATCGTGCTGCTGGCGTTGGTCCAGCTCTTCGGCCGCTAGGTCACGCGATAGAGGAAGTAGCGGTCCTTCGGCACACCCGGCGGATCGGGCTGGCGCTGCCAGCGCTGGACCTCGAGCGGCTGGTTGGCGAGCACGTAGCAGCTCGGCGCCGCCAGCGCGTCGAGCGCCGGCCCCAGCCATTGGCCCATCGCCGAGTTGGCGGCGTGATCGCCGGTGCCGAGATCGGTATGGATCAGCGCCGCCACCGCGCCAAGCTTCTGTGCCGCCTGCGGGATCGACTGGCGCGCCTCGCCCAGGAACAGATGATCGCCGGGCGGCACGCAGTCGGGATGGGCGGCGACCTGGCGTTCGAAGACATAAATGTCTCGGCCGGGAAAGAGATCACGCAGATGGTCGTAGGTGCGGCCGTTGCCCAAGCCCACTTCGAAGATCGGGCCGCGCAGCTTGTCGATCGCTGGCTTGAGGAAATTCAGGCAGTCGCGTTGCGCCTGCATGCGCGCGATGAAGCTGTCGAGGCGGCTCATCTCGTTTGATCAGGCCGCCAGCTTGGCCGTCGCCTCGCTCAATTTCTTGTTGGTCTCCTCCACGCGATGAGCCAGCTCGCGCATGACCTCGATCGCCATCTGCGGCACTTCGGCCACCAGGCTGTAGAACATGTCCTTGGAGATCTTCAACGTCAGCAGCGATTCACTCGCCTTAATGGTCGCGTTGCGCGGCGCGGCGAGCAGGATGGCGGTTTCCCCGAAGAAGCCGTTCTTCTTGAGCTCGGCAACGCGGATCTGGCCCTTTTCAGTGTCGATCAGCACATCGGCCACACCGCCCAGGATCACGTACATGGCGTCACCGAGATCCCCCTGATGACAGACCTCCTGACCAGCGCCAAACGTCATGCGCTCGCCGGTGAAGGCCAGCAGCTTGAGCTTTGCCGGCTCCATCTTGGCGAAAATTGGAACGCCTTTGAGAACTTCGACTTCCTCGTTGAGGTTCATCGCATCCTCCTGAGATGCAGTTTACGCCGACGCCATGAGGTCGGCATAGAGCCCGCCGCGGGCCGCCAGCTCGGCTGGCGTGCCCTGGGCGACCACTCGGCCAGCCTGCATGACCACGATTTGCTCGAACGGTTCGGCCTGGCCCGGCCGGTTGGCGATCCAGACCACGCCGCGACCCTCGGCGGCCGTAAGAATATTGTCGCGGATTCTGTCCTGCGTGCGGCCGTCGAACACCGCGACCGCCTCGTTGACCACCAGGAATTGTGGCCGCTTGATCAGTCCGCGTGCGATGCCGAGCTTCTGACGCTGGGCCGCCGCCAGCCTGCGACCCGCCACGCCGACATTGTAGTCCAGCCCGACCTCGATCACCGAGGGGCGCAGGTTGAGCTCGGCCATGACCTCAGAGATCAGCGTGCCGACGCGCGTGTCGGCCTGGGCCTGGCCGTAGACCAGGCGGCCGAACAGGATGTTGTCCTGCAATGTGGCGGCACTGTTGTATTTTTCGAAGTCGTAGAATTCCACGGCGTCGCGCAGATTTGCCGGCAGGTTGGCGGCAAAGGCGCGGCGGGCGCTGAGCAGTCGGTCTTCCATCGCGGCATCGATCAGGCCGAGGCGATGGCGTGCCTCGATGTAGCGCAGAGGCAGGGTCATCAGCCGCGCCCGGTCGGCCTCAGGCACCGCCTCCACACCCTTGCCGCCCAGGCGTTGCAGCAGCACGCGGACATTGGGCAGTTCGTCGGCCGAGATGAAGCTGTACTGCTCGAACAGCGGATTGTCGGGCGACAGGCTGGAGAAGAGCTCGACCATGGTTTCAGCGATGGAAAGGCCCATGCGCAACAGGTCCTGATCCAGCCCGAGGGTCTTGAAGACAGACTGCACGTAGGGATCGGCAGCCAGATTGTCGCCGTCGAACTCCTTGCCGACCGGCGTGCCGAACAGGAGATTCTCCGCCACCGACAGGTTCTTGTTGTATTTCTCGGCGTTGAACGGCTCGACAAGGCCGGCATAGCTCGAATCCTGCAGCCGGCCATGCAAGGCGTGGCGGGCCTTCAGGATCTTCTCGGCAAGGTCGGGCCGCCGGGCGGCGTCGATCGCGCCGCGCAGGCCAAAGGCGTAAATGTCCTCGTCTAATTCGACCTGCTCGAGCGCGTGCACCATGCAGGGCAGCAGGTCGGCGGGCCCGGTAGCGCCCGCCAGCTCGTAGTCGATCCAGTCGGCATTAGGATCGAGCGGCGGGTTGCCCGCGCGCTCGGCCTCGCGCCAGAAAGCTTCGCGCTGCGCGAGGGTGGTCTCGTCATAGTTAGAGGGCGTGACCGGCCGATGCTTCAGGCCGAACAGCAGGTTGTCGCGCACCGACAGCGGAAAGAGGTAGGTCTCCTGGCCGACATAGGCGGTGCGCGAGCCCAGTATGTATTCGGGCAACTGGAAGAAGTCCTCGCCGTCGATCTTGATCGAGCCGCCCGTCGGTGGGACGAGGCGCGCCAGCATCTGCCCCAGCACCTCCTTGCCCGAACCGCTGCCGCCGATCACCGCGGTCTTGACGTTGGTCGGAATGGTGAGCGTGACGGCGTCGAGCTGCTTCACCCGGCCGTCCTCCGTCACGGTGACGCCCGACAGGACGAGTTCGTGGCCGAGCTTGGGCGGCGGGCCGTCGGGGATCGTCTGCAGCTCCGGCGCCATCATGCCTTCGGGCTGGAACTGGTCGATCACCTGCTCGTACTTGATCTGCACGTCCTGGCGCTGCTGGTCCCAGTCGATCAGCTCCTTGATCGGCGACGGCAGGTCCTTGTAGGCGAGCAGCACGCCGACCACGGCGCCGACGTCCATTCGACCGGTGATGGCGAAGTAGCCGCCCACCAGATAGATGAAGAACGGAGTCGCCTGCGACAAAAGGTTGTTCCAGAACTTGGCGACGAACTTCTTGTTATAGAGGTCGAAGCGGATCTTGTAGATGTGGCCCAGTCGCTCCGAGATGTCGGCGCGCTCGTAGTTGGCTGCGCCATGTACGTGGATCTCGTTCACGCCATCGGCGGTCTCGGCGATGCGGCCGGCCAGCAGGCGGGCCGACAGCTGGCGGGCGCGGCCCAGCACCAGCACCGGCCGGCGCAGCATCGGGACGATCACCATCTGCACCGCCAGCAGGACGACCACGATGAGGCTGAGCCAGAAGTTCTGCATCATGATGAAGATGATGGCCGTCAGCGCCTGGCCGCCGAGGAACATCGGCTGCACGAAGGCATCGCCGATGAAGCCGCCCAGCGGCTCGACCTCGTCCTTGATCATGGTGGCAAGCTCGGCCTGCTTGACCTTGCGGAAGTGCACCGGCGGGAAGCGCAGGATGCGGTCGTAGAGCTCGTAGCGCAGCCGGCGCAGCATGCGCTCGCCCATGCGGCCCTTCTGCGTATTGATGCTCTTCTTGAACTGGCCGTTCACGACCACGGCCGCCAGGAAGACGAAGCTCATGATCACGAGGTACTGCAGCTGATCGACCTGGAAGCCGTCGAGGATGCGGATGACCTTGTGGGGAAAGATCGCCGAGAGATCGAGTTCCCAGACCAGGAACGGGATGGTCGTGGATTTCTTGAAGGCGTTGCCGGTGATGCCGTTGTTGACGATCGACTTCGGCACGCTGAGCGACATGAAATAAAACACCTGCGCCAGCACGACGAGGAACAGGATGAAGATCTGCTCAGGCCTGCTGTGCTGCCAGATGTACGAGAAGAGCTTGCGTTGCATTGACCCTGCGCCACGGCCCCGGGCTCTCACCCTATTCGATCATACCCTTGATTACATTCGGTTTTTTCGTCGCCGGGTGGGGGTTCGCGCCGCCCCGGCCATATGCCATAGTCCAGCGAAATTCACCGGCCAGTGCAGGAGGCGCACGGGCTAAGGGGAGATGCTTCGCATGCCCGCCAGCGGCCGGTCAAAGCGTGTGCTGATCTACAGCCACGATTCCTTCGGTCTCGGCCATGTGAGCCGCTGCCGCACCATCGCCAATGCCATCGTCGAGGCCGACCCAGCCGTGTCGGTGCTGATCATCTCGGGCTCGCCCATGATCGGGTCCTACGAATTCCACTCGGGCATCGACTTCGTGCGCATCCCGGGCGTCGTCAAGCAGATCGACACCGGCGAATACGACTCGGCCAACCTTCGGGTCGGCGTCGAACATACGCTCGAGATGCGCACGCGCATCATCCGGGACACCGCCGACATCTACCGGCCCGATCTGTTCATCGTCGACAAGGAGCCGCTCGGCCTGCGCGGCGAGGTGGGGCCGACGCTGCGGCTCTTGAAGGACCGTGGCACGCCCCTGGTGCTCGGCCTGCGCGACGTCATGGACGATCCGGCCATGCTCGCGGTGGAATGGGAGCGCAAGCACGTCGTGCCGGCGCTGCGCGACCTCTATGACGAAATCTGGATCTACGGACTGCCGCAGATCAACAAGCCGATGGCGGGCATCGATCTGCCGCCGTCGGTGCGCCACAAGTCCGTCTACACCGGCTACCTGCGCCGCGAGGTGCCACTGCACACCGACACGCCGCACGAGATGGAGGAGATCGACGGACCCTTCATCCTGGTGACGCCGGGCGGCGGCGCTGACGGCGTCGACCTGGTCGACTGGGTGCTGTCGGCCTACGAGACCGATACGTACATTCCCTACGGTGCGGTGATCGTGTTCGGGCCGTTCATGTCGGCCACTGCACGCGAGGCCTTCAAGGAGCGCGCGGCGAAGTTCCATAACATTCGGACGCTCACCTTCACCAACAATCTTGGCGCCCTGATGCAGCGCGCCGCGGGCGTGGTGGCGATGGGCGGCTACAACACCTTCTGCGAGATCCTGTCGTTCGACAAGAAGGCGATCATCGTGCCCCGCACGCGGCCCCGGCTCGAGCAGTTCATCCGCACCCGCGCCGCGCGCACGCTCGGCCTGCTCGAGATGCTCGATGCCGATCGTGGCCGCAACCCGAATACCATGGCCACCGCGCTGCGCCAGCTGACGCAGCAGGGCGTGCCGAGTGACGTGGTGGTGCCGGGCCTGCTCGACGGCATCGGCAACGTGCTGCGCCTGGTCAGCAAGCAGCTCGCCCATCCCCATCGCGGGCCCGCCTCGCTGGATGCCGCCGAGGCCATCGTCGAGCCTGCAGAGCCCGACGACCGGGCCGCCCAGGCCGCGCGATCCAGGATCTGAGCGCGCCGGGGGATTCATGTCCGCGTCGAGTGCGCGCGTTGCGGTCGTGCTGAAGGGCTGGCCGCGCCTTTCCGAGACTTTTATCGCGCAGGAGATCGCCGGCCTCGAAGCACGTGGCGTGGCGCTCGAGATCTGGTCGCTGCGCCGTCCCACCGACAAGGCTCGCCATCCCGTCCACGATCGCGTCGAAGGCCGAGTCGCCTATCTGCCCGAATATCTGAAGGACGATCCGCGCCGCGTGCTGGCGGGCTGGCTCAGGGCCCGCCGCCTGCCCGGTTATGCCGCCGCGCGCGCCAAGTTCCTCGCCGACCTGCGCCGCGATCCTACGGCGAACCGAGTGCGCCGCTGGGGCCAAGCCCTGGTGCTGGCGGCCGAGCTGCCCTCGTCGATCGAGCGTCTCTACGCCCATTTCCTGCATACGCCCGCTTCGGTGACGCGCTATGCCGCCACCATGCGCGGTGTGCCGTGGAGCGTGTCAGCGCATGCCAAGGACATCTGGACGAGCGAGCCATGGGAAGTCGCCGACAAGCTCGATGACTGCGACTGGCTCGTCACCTGCACGGCCATGGGCCTGCAGCGCCTCAAGGAGCTGGCGCCCCAGCCGGAGCGCCTGCAGCTTGTCTATCACGGCCTCGATCTGGCGCATTTGCCGGCGCCGCCAGTGGCGCGTTCGCGCCGCGACGGTGGCAACGCGGTCGATCCCGTCGTGATCCTGTCGATCGGTCGCAAGGTCGAGAAGAAGGGCTATGGCGATCTCCTGCAGGCGCTGGCGCGCCTGCCGAGCGGCCTCAATTGGCGCTTCGAGCATGTCGGCGCCGGCGAGCTGGCCGCGGCGCTCAAGGCGCAGGCGGAGAGCCTGGGCATCGCCGATCGCTGCACCTGGCACGGCGCGCAGCCGCAGAAGGCGGTGTTCGCCGCCCTTGGCCGGGCCGACCTCTTCGTGCTGGCGGCGAAGAAGGCCGCCGACGGCGATCAGGACGGCCTGCCTAACGTGCTGATGGAGGCAGCCCATCAGGGCCTGCCCATCGTGTCTACTCGGGCCGCCGCCATCGGCGAATTCATCGACGACGGCATCAATGGCCTGCTCGCCTCGTCGGGCGCGCCTGACGAACTCGCAATGGCGATGACGCGGCTGGTACGCGATCCCGACCTGCGGCTGAAGCTGGCCCACCAAGCTAGCGAGACCGTACGCATGCGCTTTTCCTATGAGGCGGGCGTCGATTGGATCGCGGCCGCTCTCGATCAACCACGCATTTCCGAGGCCCTCTCACCTGAGGCTAGGGCAGCGGAGTAGTCCATGCGCGTGCTGTTGCACACGCCGCTCAAGCCGCCGGACAGTCCGCTTCCCTCGGGTGATCGCGAGATGGCGCTGGGCCTGGCCCGCCTGCTTCGACGCCTCGGCCATCGCGTCGTGATGCCGGTGCTGAGCCGCGTCGCTCCCGGAGTGCCCAAGCCCGAGGCGCATCTGGCGCTGCAGCGGCGCGCGCGCGCGCAGGCGGCGCGCCTCATTTCGCATTGGCGCGCCTTGCCGAGTCGTCATCCCGAGCGCTTCGACCTCTGGTTCACCTACCACTGCTACTACCGCAAGCCGGATTGGCTCGGCCCTCTTGTGACTCGCGCGCTCGGCATCCCCTATGTCATCGCCGAGGCCTCGCATGCGCCGCGCCGCGCCCAGGGTGCGACGCGGCTCGGCCATCGTGCGGTCGAGCGGGCGCTGGCGGCGGCCGATCTCGTGTTGACGGTCAATCCGCGCGACGTTGCCGGCGTCAAGGCGCGGTTGCGGCCCGGCGCCTGGCAGCGCTGGCTGCCGCCCTTCATCGATATTGCGCCGTTCGCGGCGAGCCGCGCGCGCAACGATCCGCCGCTGCTGCTGAGCGTCGGCATGATGCGCACGCGCGACAAGCTCGAGTCGTATCGCGTGCTGGCCAGGGCCTTCGCTCACCTGCGCGACCGCACCTGGAAGGCGGTCCTGGTGGGCGACGGTCCGGCGCGGACCGAGGTCGAGGCCCTGATGGCGCCGTTCGGCGATCGCGTGCGCTTCGCCGGCACGGTGCCGCACCAGGAATTGCCGGCGCTTTATGCCGCCGCCGACCTTTACCTGTGGCCCGCGATCAACGAAGCCTATGGCATGGCGTTCCTCGAAGCCCAGGCCGCCGGGTTGCCCGTGGTGGCCGGCCGCACCGGCGGCGTGCCGGCCGTCGTGGCCGACGGCATCACGGGCTTGCTTGCGCCGATCGGCGATGCGGAGGCCTTTGCCGCTGCCGTCCGCCGCTTGCTCGACGATCCCGCTGAACGGGCGCGCCTCGGCGCCGCCGCCGCCCTTCGCGTCGCCAGCCACCATGACGAGCGTGCAGCGGCCCGTGCCGTGGCCGCAGCGCTTCGGACCCTGCGATGAGCGCGGTGCCCTTCGCCATCCTGCGTCACGCCGCCACCGCCTGGAACGAAGAAGGCCGCCTGCAGGGCCTGACCGACACGCCGCTCAGCGCCGCCGGCGAGGCCACGGCCCGAAGCTGGCGCCTGCCGGCGCCGGTCGATCGCTGGAAGCGGATGAGCAGTCCTTTGCTGCGTGCCCGGCGAACGGCGGAGCTCGTGCAGCCGGCGGCGGCAGTTGCCGTCAATTCGCGCCTGCGCGAGATGAGCTTCGGTATTTGGGAGGGTCGCACGGTCGTCGACTTGCGCGCGCGGGGTGGTGAGGCCTTTGCCGCGGCCGAGCGTCTGGGGCTCGACTTCCATCCGCCGGGCGGGGAATCGCCGCGCATGACCATGACGCGGATCGGCGACTGGGCGGCGGAGATCGCGGCCGCCGGCGAGGCCGTCGTCGCCGTCTCGCACAAGGCCGCGATCCGCGCCCTGCTGGCATTGGCAACGGGCTGGGACATGACTGGCCGACAGCCCCTGAAACTCGACTGGCGCTGCCTGCATTTTTTTGCGGCGCATGGCGACGGTAAGGTCACGATCGAGCGGCCGAACGTTGCAATGGAAGCAGCATGAGCGCGCGCGTCTTCTTCTATGTGCAGCATCTGCTGGGCATCGGCCATCTGCGCCGCGCCGCCGTGCTGGCGCGCGCCCTGGCGGCCGGCGGCTTCGACGTGCTGCTGGTGTCGGGCGGCGCACCGGTGTCGCTCGATATCGGCCGGGCGCGTTTGCACCAGTTGCCGCCGGTCAGGGCGCGCGACGAGGGCTTGCGCGAGCTGTCGCGTCTTGACGGCGTCCCGCTCGACGAGGCCTTCCGCACCGCCCGCGTCCGCGAGTTGCTCGGCTTGCTGGCGGCCGAGGCGCCGCAGGTGCTGATCACCGAGCAGTTTCCCTTCGGCCGCACCCAGCTTCGTTTCGAGCTCGTGCCCCTGATCGAGGCCGCGCGCGCGATGCAGCCCCGGCCGTTGATCGTGTCGTCGGTGCGCGATGTGGTGCGCCGCTCGGTCTCGCCGCAGCGTATCGCCGAGACCATCGAAACCTTCTCGGCCTTCGATGCCGCCATGATCCACGCCGATCCCGGCCTCGTAAGCTTTGACAGGAGTTTCGCCGGCTGGGGGCAGGTGAAATCGCGCGCCGTCTATACCGGGTATGTCGCCGAGGCCGATCTGGCAGCCAGGCCCGGCGATGCCGGCCAGGATGCCGGAAAGAGCGAAGTCGTCGTCTCGGTGGGCGGTGGCGCCGTTGGCGCGCCGCTGCTCCGGACGGCGATCGCCGCGCGGCCCAAAAGCCCGTTGGCCGATCGCACCTGGCGTCTGCTGGTGGGCGCGAACCTGCCGGCGGACGAGCAGCGCGCGCTGGAGGGAGGCGAGGGCATCGTGATCGAACCGGCACGCGCGGACTTCGCGACATTGCTGCGCAATGCCACGCTGTCGATCTCGCAAGCGGGCTACAACACGGTGGTCGAGACCCTGTGCTGCGCCGACCGTGCGGTGCTGGTGCCGTTTGCCACGCCGCGCGAGACCGAGCAGGCCGACCGCGCCCAAGCCCTAGCCGAGCGCGGGATGGTGGCAGTCGTGCCGTCCCAGGCTCTGTCACCGGAGAGTCTCGCGGCCGCCATCGAACGCACGCTCGCCGGTCCCTCGATCCGCAGCTTCCCGCCCTGCGACGCACGCGGCGCGGCGGCGACGGTCGACTGGCTGCGCCAGAGGCTGGCATGAGCGCCTGGCAGGCCTTCGACGACGAAGTCGCCCGCTGGCGCGACGCCGGCCGCGACGTGGAGCTGTGGTGGCGCGATGACGATGCTGCCGACACCAGCGCCGCCCTCGATCAGCTGCTCGCCTTGCAGCGGGAGACCGCGGTGCCGCTGGCCCTCGCCGTCGTGCCCGCGCACGCCACGCCGGCACTGGCCGGGCGGCTGGCCACCGCGCCGGCGGTCGATGTGCTGCAGCACGGCTACGCCCACGCCAATCACGCTCTGCCGCCCGACAAGAAGAGCGAGCTCGGCCCGCACCGGCCCGCCATGCTGGTGCTGGGCGAGCTCGGCACTGGCCGCATGGCGCTGGAGCGCCTGTTCGCGACACGCGCGTTGCCGGTGCTGGTGCCGCCCTGGAACCGCATTGCGCCCATGCTGGTTCCAGCCCTGCCGGAGATCGGCTTCGCTGGCCTGTCGACCTTCACCGCCCGCCGTCGCGAGGAGCCTGTCAAGGGCCTGCGGCAGATCAACACGCACGTCGACCTCGTCGACTGGAAGGACAGGCGCAACTTTGTCGGCCATGATGCGGCCGTTGCCGCGCTGGTCGAGGCCCTGCGCCATTCCCGCAGCGCAACAGGCGAGCCCGTGGGGGTTCTCAGTCATCATCTTGCGATGGACGAAGGGGCTTGGGATTTTCTAAGGTCGTTGTGGGGAAGGGCAATAATGTTGCCGGGTGTGAAACTATGCTCGGCGCGAGACTTGTTCGCGTCACGGGAGGCGCGCGTTTGAGTTCTGCTGATCTGCGCTATCCGCGCCAGACGCTGTGGGCCGACTATATCCGCGCCGGTGCTGGGGTCTTGCTGTGCGGCCTGCCGCTGCTGGCGGTTGAGGTCAACCGCTGGCTGGCGGTGATTCTGGGCGCCGGCTTCCTGCTGTTCGCCGCCTTCCTCGTGCGCACGGCGCTCAGGCAACGGACTCACTATCTGCTGGGCCCCGACACGCTCTGCGCCGACGGGCCGGCCGGGACGCTGGTTGAATGGAGCCGGCTCGACCGGATGAAGCTCAGCTATTTCTCGACCAAGCGCGACCGCTCGGGCGGCTGGATGCAGCTCGTCATCGGCTCGGCCGGTGGACGCGCCGTCAAGGTCAATTCTTCGCTCGACGGCTTTTACGATATCGTCGAACGCGCGGCCCGGGCCGCCGAGGAGACGGGGATCGAGCTCAGTCGAACCACCCGCGTGAACTTGAGGTCGATGGGGATCTCCGTGGCAGGTCAGGAAGAGACGGCATGAAGGATCTGCTGCGGGTCGACAATCTGACGGTCGAATTCGGCGTCCATGAGGGTATCCTGCGGGCTGTCGACAACGTGTCTTTCGCGATCCCGCCCGGCGGCACGCTGGCGCTGGTCGGTGAATCGGGCTCCGGCAAGTCGGTATGCAGCCAAGCCATCATGGGCCTGCTGCCGCGCACCGCCCGGATTCCTTCCGGTTCCATCCTGTTCCAGGACCCGCGCGACGGCACCGCCGAGATCGACATCGTCAAGCTTGACCGGTCGGGACCCGCGATGCGGGCGATTCGCGGCGGCGAGATTTCCATCATCTTCCAGGAGCCGATGACTTCGCTGTCGGCCCTGCACACGGTCGGAGACCAGATCGGCGAGGCCGTTCAGCTCCATGGCGGCGCCGGCCAGCTGAGCGAAATCCATTCGCTCGGCCATCAGCTTCACGAGGCTGCCGAGCATTCGACCCGGCGCATGAGCCGCGCCGAAATCAACGAACTGACTCGCGACATGCTGCGCATGGTGGGCTTTCCCGATCCGGCCCGCGCGCTGCGCACCTATCCCTTCGAGCTGTCGGGTGGCCTGCGCCAGCGCGCCATGATCGCCATGGCGCTGGTCTGCCGGCCGGCACTCCTGATCGCTGACGAGCCGACCACCGCGCTCGACGTCACCATCCAGGCCCAGATCCTGCGGCTCATCAAGGACCTGCAGCAGGAACTGGGCATGGCGCTATTGATGATCACCCACGATCTCGGCGTTGTCGCCAACGTCGCCGACGACGTGGTGGTCATGTATCGCGGCAAGGTGGTGGAAGCGGGCGCCCTGAGCGACATCTTCCGCGACCCCCAACATCCCTACCTCAAGGCGCTGCTGCACGCCGTGCCGCGCTTCGACATGAAGCCCGGTGAGCGTCTGCAGCCGATCCGCGAGATCCAGGCCGCGACCGGGCACCTGTTGCAGCAGAAGCCCGAGGCCAAGCCGCTGCCGAGCTTCAATCCGCAGGCGCCGGTGCTCAAGGTGCGCCACCTCAGCAAGACCTTCCACATCCGCAAGGCCGACACGCTGCTCGAGCAGTTGATGGGCGGCGGCAAGACGCGAACCATCCGCGCCGTCAACGACGTGAGCTTCGACGTGGCGCGCGGCGAGTGCCTGGGCCTGGTGGGCGAATCGGGCTGCGGCAAGACCACGCTCTCCAAGATGCTGATGCGCGGCATCTCGGCCGATCCCAACGAGGGCGCCGGCCGCGTCGTATTCGACGACTGGGGCCGCAAGACCGACGTCATGATGATCGAGGGCGCCGACCTGAACAGCTTCCGCACAAAGCTGCAATTCATTTTCCAGGATCCGTTCGGTTCGCTCAATCCGCGCATGACGGTGTACGACATCCTGGTCGAGCCGCTGATCATCCATGGCGTTGGCGACGACGCCTATCGCCGCGAGATGGTGGGCGAGCTGATGGAGCTGGTCGGGCTCGATCGCCGCCAGCTCAGCCGCTACCCGCACTCCTTTTCCGGCGGCCAGCGCCAGAGGATCGGCATCGCCCGCGCGTTGGCGCTCCGGCCGGACATGGTGATCTGCGACGAGCCGGTGTCGGCGCTCGACGTGTCGATCCAGGCGCAGATCCTCAATCTGCTCAAGGACCTGCAGAAGCAGCTCGGCCTCACCTATCTCTTCATCAGCCACAATCTCGCGGTGGTCGACTACATCGCCGACCGCATCGCCGTGATGTGCGCCGGCCGCCTGGTCGAGCTGGCACCGGCGGGCGAGCTGTTCCGCAATCCGATGCACCCCTACACCAAGGCGCTGCTGTCGGCGGTGCCGATGCCCGATCCCGACCGGCGGCTCGACCTGCGTGCGCTGATGGAGGGCAAGGCGTCCGATCCCTCGCAGTGGCCGGAGCCCTTCACCGATACCGGTAAAAACAAGCTCTTTTGGACCGAGGCAGAGCCCGGCCATTATGTCCGCGTCACGCGGGGGGTCGATCCATGCTGAACTACGTCGCCCGCCGCATCCTGATCATGATCCCGACGCTGTTCGTGATCAGCCTGCTGGTCTACGTCATCATCGACCTGCCGCCGGGCGATTGTGTTACGTCGCAGATCGACGAGCTGATCTCGCGCGGCGATCCCGACGCGCTCACCCGTGCCGAGGAACTGCGCCACCTCTACGGCCTCGATCAGTCGCTGATCTCGCGCTACTTCACCTGGGTCGGCGGCGTCTTCCGCTGGGATTTCGGGCTCAGCTGCCAGGACACCGTGCCGGTGAAGGACCTGATCGGCGAGCGACTGGCGCTCACCATCGTGATGGAAGCCTGCACCATCGCCTTCATCTGGATTGTGTCGTTCGTCATCGGCGTCTATGCCGCCACACACCAGTATCAGCTCGGCGACTACGTCGCCTCGTTCGTCGGCTTCTTTGGTCTCGCCGTGCCGAATTTCCTGCTGGCACTGGTCCTGCTCTATGTCGGCAAGGTGTATTTCGGGCTGTCGATCGGCGGCCTGATGGATCCCGAATACATCGAAAAGCCGATGGGCTGGGGTAAGGCCTGGTCGATCATGCAGCATCTGGTCATTCCGGTGATCGTGATCGGCACCTCGGGCACCGCCGGCATGATCCGCCGCCTGCGCGCCAACCTGCTGGATGAGCTGCAGAAGCAATATGTCGTCACCGGGCGTGCCAAGGGCCTGCCGCCGCTCAAGCTCCTGATCAAGTATCCGTTGCGCCACGCCATCAATCCTTTCGTCGCCGACATCGGCCATCTGCTGCCGGAGGTGATCTCGGGCTCGGTGATCGTCTCGGTCGTGCTGTCGCTGCCGACCACGGGGCCGATGCTGCTGGGCGCGCTCAAGACCCAGGACGTCAACCTTGCCGCCACCTTCCTGCTGTTCGTGGCCGTGCTGACGGTGATCGGCATGCTGGTCTCGGATCTCCTGCTGGCCGCGCTCGATCCGCGCATCCGCTTCGGCGCGACGGGGGAGAAGTGAGATGACCGACACCCCCCAGCGCCCGGCCACCAAGCACTTCGTCAACGCCGCGCCGTGGGATCCCTACGTCTCCGAGACGCTGACGGCCGACCAGGAAAAGTACTACATGGCCGGCCAGTGGAAGCTGATGTGGTGGCGTTTCCGCCGCCATCGGCCGGCCGTGGTCTCGGCGATCTTCCTGGGGCTGATGTATTTCTCGACGTTCATCAGCGAATGGATCGCGCCGTACGATCTGCATACGCGGCACGTCAAGTACATCTTCGCGCCGCCGCAGGGCGTCCACCTTTTCCACGAGGGCAGCTTCCTCGGGCCGTTCGTCTACGGGCTCAAGATGGAACGTGACCCCGACACGCTGCAGCGCGTCTATGTCCCCGATGACACCAAGCCGCAGCAGCTGCGCTTCTTCTGCCGCGGTGATGGCTACGAGTTCTGGGGCCTGATACCGGGCTCGTTCCATTTCGTGTGTCCGGCAGAGGACGGCACCTTCTTCGTGTCGGGCACCGACCGGCTCGGACGCGACATGTTCAGCCGCGTCGTCTATGCGGCGCGCATCTCGCTCACCATCGGCGTCATCGGCATCAGCCTCTCCTTTACCCTCGCCCTGATCCTGGGCGGCCTTGCCGGCTACTATGGCGGCTGGGTCGACATGGTGGTGCAGCGCCTCACCGAAATCCTGAAGAGCTTCCCGCACTTGCCTCTGTGGCTCGCCTTGTCGGCTGCGCTGCCGGTCACCTGGTCGCCATTGCTCATCTATTTCGGCATCACGCTGATCCTGGCGCTGCTCGATTGGCCGAGCCTCGGCCGCGCCGTGCGCTCCAAGCTCTTGTCGTTGCGCGAGGAGGACTACGCCATGGCGGCGCAGATGATGGGTGCCAAGCCCGGGCGCATCATTGGCCGCCACTTGCTGCCGGGCTTCATGAGCCATCTGATCGCCTCGGCGACGCTCTCCATTCCCTCGATGATCCTCGCCGAGACTGCGCTCTCCTTCCTGGGCCTGGGGCTGCGGCCGCCCATCACGTCGTGGGGCGTGCTTCTGAACGAGGCGACCGACATCAACGTAGTCGCGGTGAACTGGTGGCTGATGCTGCCGGTCGTGCCGGTGATCCTGGTGATCCTGGCCTATCAGTTCCTGGGCGACGGCATGCGTGATGCGGCAGACCCGTATGCCTAGACCGCTTCCCTTCGCGGAATCCGCGAGGGCGAAGGGCTATAGCCTTGATCGGCCGGGCAATTCCTCGAATCTCCCCACAGCTGTGGTGTGATTGAAAAATCACACTCTTGCCCCATTTGGGTCTAGCGAGAGCCATCGGCCGTTTCCATGTTCGGGTTGTATCTCCCCCGAACGTGGTCCCCCCAAAGCCACGTTCAGCCTCTTCGGAGGCGTTTGGCCGTCCTGTCATTCTCCCCCGACAGGACGGCCTTTTTCTTTCCCGCATGCTACGACGACGGCCGCATGACCAAGCTGCTGGAGGTGGCCGGGCTTGCCTGCCATCGGGGCGGGCGGCTGGTCTTTGACGGCCTGTCCTTTTCATTGGCAGAGGGCGAATTGCTCGTCCTGACCGGCCCCAACGGCAGCGGCAAGACCACCCTCCTGCGCGCGCTCGCCCTGCTGGTGCCGGCCGAGGCCGGCACGATCCATTGGCAAGGCGCCGATGTCGGCGCCGACCGCGAGGCCTGGCATGCCTCGCTCGGTTGGCTCGGTCACCAGGAGGGCCTCAAGGGCGATCTCGGCGTGCGCGAGAATCTCCTGGTCGCCCAGCGCCTGCGCGGTGAGGTGACGGACGCCGCGCGCATCGACGATGCCCTGGCTGCGTTCGATCTCACGCCGCTCGCTCGGCGCGCCACGCGCACCCTGTCGGCTGGCCAGCGCCGCCGCGTGGCGCTGGCCCGGGTCGTGGCGGCCAACGCGCCGCTCTGGCTGCTCGACGAACCCTTGAACGCGCTCGACGCCAACTCGCAGGACGCCTTGCGCGTGGTGCTCGAGAGCCATCTCGACGATGGCGGCCTCGCGATCGCCGCCACCCACACGCCGCTCAAGATCTCAGGTGCGCGCACCTTGGACCTCCGATCATGAGCGGCTTCACCGCGCTGATGGCGCGCGATCTCCGGCTGGTGTGGCGCCGCCCGGGCGATGTTGCGGTCGTGCTCGCCTTCTTCGTCGTGGCGACGGCGCTGTTCCCGCTCGGCATCGGGCCCGAGGCCAATGTCCTGGCGCGCATCGCGGCCGGCGTGCTGTGGTGCGCCGCGTTGTTCGCCGCGCTGCTCTCGCTCGATCGCCTGTTCGCGACCGATCACGAGGACGGCACGCTCGATCTGCTGCTGCTGGCACCCTGGCCGCTCGAGCTCGCGGCGCTCGCCAAGTGCGCCGCTCACTGGATAGTGACCGGCCTGCCGCTCGCCGTGCTGGCGCCGCTGCTGGGCGTCGCCTTCGGGCTCGATGCGCCCGCCCTCGCAGGGTTGGGCGCCACCTTGCTGGTGGGCACGCCCACGCTCTCGCTGGTCGGCGGCCTCGCCGCGGCGCTCACGCTGGGTGCCCGCCGCAGCGGCGCTTTGCTCGCCTTGCTCGCCCTGCCGCTGTGCGTGCCGACGCTGATCTTCGGCGCCTCGGCCGTCGAGACCATCGCCATGGGAGAAGGTTTTGCCGTGCACCTTGCGATCCTGGCGGCCTTGGCGCTGATCTCCCTGGCCACCCTGCCGTGGGCGATTGCCGCAGCTTTGCGGCAAGCGGGCGAGTGATAGAAGACGGCCATGGCCCAGCTGCATTTCCTCGCCAATCCGGCCCGCTTCCGCCGCTTCAGCCAGCGCGCGTTGCCGGTGCTGAGCGTCGCCACCGCGCTCGCTTTGGCCGTAGGTCTCTATCTCGCGCTGGTCGCCTCGCCGCCCGACTACCAGCAGGGCGAGACGGTGCGCATCATGTTCGTGCACGTGCCGTCGGCCTGGATCGCCATGGCGGGCTACATGCTGCTGGCCGCGCTCGGCGCTTCGCTGCTGGTGTGGCGCCATCCTCTTGCTGCGCTGATGGCGCGCGGGGCCGCGCCGGTCGGCGCGGTGTTCTGCGCGGTCTGCCTGCTGACCGGCTCGCTGTGGGGCCGGCCGATGTGGGGCACCTACTGGGTGTGGGACGCCAGGCTCACCTCGATGCTGCTGCTGTTCTTCCTCTATCTCGGCCACATTGCGCTCAGCCGCGCCTACGACGATCCCGGCCGCGGCGACCGCGCCGCCGCGATCCTGGCGCTGGTCGGTGCGATCAACGTGCCGATCATCAAGTTTTCGGTCGATTGGTGGAACACGCTGCACCAGCCCGCCTCGGTGATGAAGCTCGGCGGCCCATCGATCCATCCCGCTATCCTGACTCCGCTGCTGGTGATGGCGGTGGCGCTGTTCCTGCTTTACGTCGTGCTGGTGCTGCTGCGCACCGATACGGAGATCGATCGCCGCCGGCTTGAGCTGGCCGAGGCCACCGCGTGAGCCAGGCGCCGTTCATCATCGGAGCCTACGTCGATTGCCTTCGTGGCGCTGGCAGGCCTCGTTGCTTTCTCGCTGATCGACCGCTATCGCGTGCGCCGCGAGATCGTCGAGCGCGGGCTGGAGCGCAAGCGGTGACTCCGAAACGCAAGCGCCTGTGGCTGCTGGTGGGCTCGCTCGCCACGCTTGGCGTCGCGGCGGCGCTGGTGCTGACGGCGCTGAACGACAACATCGTGTTCTTCTATTCGCCCAGCCAGCTGGCCGGGAAGAAGCTCTCGCCCGACCGGCACTTTCGCCTCGGCGGCCTGGTCGAGCAGGGCAGCGTGAAGAAGGATGGCCAACTGGTGCGCTTCAAGGTCACCGATCTCCAGCAGACCATCGATGTCGTCTATCGCGGCCTGCTGCCGGATTTGTTTCGCGAGGGCCAGGGCGTGATCGCCGAGGGCTCGCTCGGCGCCGACGGCGTGTTCACCGCGCGCGAGGTGTTGGCCAAGCATGACGAGAATTACATGCCGCCGGAGGTCGCCAAGGCGTTGAAGGAGTCGGGGCGCTGGCAGGAAAGCAGCGGGAAGAAATGAGACAGTCCGTCGTCTCGAGCGAAGCCGAGCGCAGCGAGGCGAAGCGGAGAGACCTTGCCTGTTCGAGGCAAGGCCCCTCCACTCCGCTTCGCTCCGGTCGGGGCGACGGTTTGTCGTGATACCGGAACTGGGCCAATACGCCCTCATCCTCGCGCTGGCCGTCGCGCTGGTGCAGGGGACGTTGCCGCTGGTCGGCGCGGCGCGCGGCGACGTGCGGCTGATGGCGCTCGGCCGGACGGCGGCGCTGACGCAGGCGTTGCTGGTGATCCTGGCGTTCGGCGCGCTGACGCAAGCCTATGTGACGTCGGATTTCTCCGTCGCCAATGTCGTCGCCAACTCGCACTCGGCCAAGCCGCTGATCTACAAAATAAGCGGCGTGTGGGGCAACCACGAAGGCTCGATGCTGCTTGTGGGCGCTGATCCTGGCGCTGTTCGGCGCGGCGGTCGCGATCTTCGGCACCAACCTGCCCGACTGCCTTGCGTGCCCGCGTGCTCGCCATCCAGGCGCTGATCGGCGTCGGCTTTTTAGCCTTCCTGCTGTTCACCTCGAATCCCTTCGAGCGCGTCTTCCCCGCGCCGCCCGACGGCAACGGCCTCAATCCGCTGCTGCAGGATCCCGGCCTCGCCTTCCATCCGCCGCTGCTCTATCTCGGCTATGTCGGCTTCTCGGTGACCTATGCCTTCGCCATCGCCGCCCTGCTCGAGGGCCGCGTCGATGTCGCCTGGGCGCGCTGGGTGCGGCCGTGGACGCTGGCGGCCTGGTGTTTCCTGACGCTCGGCATCGCGCTCGGCAGCTGGTGGGCCTATTACATCCTGGGCTGGGGCGGCTTCTGGTTCTGGGATCCCGTCGAGAACGCCTCGCTGATGCCCTGGCTCGCCGGCACCGCGCTCTTGCACTCCGCCATCGTCGTCGAGAAGCGCGACGCGCTCAGGAGCTGGACGGTGCTTTTGGCGGTCCTCGCCTTCTCGCTCTCGCTGCTCGGCACCTTCCTGGTGCGCTCGGGCGTGCTCACCTCGGTGCATGCCTTCGCCCAGGATCCGGCGCGCGGCATGTTCATCCTGGGGTTCCTGCTGGTCGTCACCGGCGGCGGGCTCGCGCTCTATGCCTGGCGGGCGCCGAAGCTGGAATCGGGCGGGCTCTATCAGCCGATCAGCCGCGAAGGCGCGCTGATCCTGAACAACCTGCTGCTCTGCACGCTCGCCGCGACCGTGCCTTCTGGGCACGCTCTACCCGCTGTTCCTCGATCTTCTGACCGGCGCCAAGGTCTCGGTCGGCCCGCCCTTCTTCAACGCCACCTTCGTGCCTATAAGCCTGGCGCTGTTCGCCGCGCTCTGCGTCGGCCCCTATCTCGGCTGGAAGCGCGCCGAGCTTTTACCGGCACTGACCAGGCTGCGCGCCGCCTTCGCCGTCGCGGTGATCGCGGCCATCGTCGCCGCCGTCGCGATCGACGGCCGCGCCACGCTGGCGGCGCTCTGCCTCGGGTTCGGAGTCTGGCTGATCGCCGGCAGCCTCCTGGAATGCACCCAGCGCCTCGCCCGCACCAACTGGCGCCTGCCGCCGCGCGCCGCGATCGGCATGACCATCGCGCATACAGCGTTGGGCTTCGTCGTGCTGGGCGCGGTGGCGACGGCGGCCTGGCATCTCGAACTGATCCAGACCATGAAGCCCGGCGACAGCGTCAAATTCGCCGGCTTCGAGATCAGCCTGAAGCAGGTCCAGCCGCTCAACGGCCCCAACTACGTCGCCGAGCGCGCGACGCTGGCCGTCACCTCCGACGGCGGCCCCTACACCACGCTGACGCCCGAGCGCCGGCTGTTCACGCTGCAGCAGCGCCAGGTGGCGGAGACCTCGATCCACACCAACCTGCTGCGCGATCTCTACGCCACCCTGGGCGAGGGCGATGCCGCCAAGGGCTGGGTGATCCGCCTCTACTACAATCCGCTGGCGCCCTGGATCTGGCTCGGCGCGGCGCTCTGCGCGCTGGGCGGCTTCGTCTCGCTCTCCGACCGGCGGCTGCGCATCGGCGCGCCCAAACGATCGCGCAGCGTCGCGCAGCCGGCCGAATGACCTCCAATCGCCTCCTGTTCGCGCTGCCGCTGCTGACGCTGGCGGCCATGGCGGGGTTCTTCGGCTGGGCGCTGGTGTCGGGCCGCGATCCGGCCTCGATCGGCTCGGTGATGGTCGGCCGGCCGGCGCCCAAGCTCGAGGGACTGGCGTTCGGCGACGGCAAGCCCCGGCTGGTGAACTTCTTCGCCAGCTGGTGCGCGCCCTGCCTCGCCGAGCATCCGCTGTTCACGCGGCTGAAGGAGCGCGACGGCGCCACGATCGTCGGCGTCGCCTGGAAGGACAAGCCCGAGGCGACGCGCGCCTGGCTCGCCCGGCTGGGCGATCCGTTCAGCCAGCTGCTGTTCGACCAGGACGGCAAGACGGCGCTCGACTGGGGGCTGTCGGGCGTGCCGGAGACTTACCTGATCGACGGCAAGGGCATCGTGCGCCTGCACTTCCGCGGGCCGATCACCGAGCAGGACCTGACGCAACGCATCCTGCCGCTGTTGAGGGAGTCATGAGGTTGCTGCCCGCCCTCGTGCTCGCGCTGCTCGCCCTCCCCGCGCTCGCCCCCGCTGCGCAGGCCGTCGAGCCGTCGGAGATGCTGAAGGATCCGGCGCTCGAGGCGCGGGCGCGGGACATCGGGCGGAACCTGCGCTGCGTCGTCTGCCAGAACCAGTCGATCGACGATTCGGCGGCCGAGGTGGCGCACGACATGCGCCGCGCCGTGCGCGAGCGGCTTTGAGCCGGCGACAGCGACGACAAGGTCTATGCCTTCATGGTGGCGCGCTACGGCGACTATGTGCTGCTGAAGCCGCCCTTCAAGCCGGGCACGCTGGTGCTGTGGCTGGGCGCGCCGGTGCTGCTGCTGGTCGCCGGTGGCATGCTGCTGCTGGCCGCGCGACGGCGCCGCGTTGCGCATGCCACTCCGCCCCGCTCAGCGACGAGGAGCAGGGACGACTGGGTCGCATCCTTCGAGACGCGGCGCTTCGCGCCGCTCCTCAGGATGAGGCAAATCGCGAAAGACCTCACCCTGAGGAGGGCCCGCAGGGCCCGTCTCGAAGGGTGGGGACCAACGGCTGACGCCGATGCTTGAGTTCCTTTTAGCCCTCCTCACCACCGCCACGGTCGGCGCGCTGCTGATCCCGCTGCTGCGCACCCGCGTCGAGGCGACCAATCGGCTGGACAACGACCTCGCGGTCTATCGCGACCAGCTGGCCGAGCTCGAGCGCGAGCGCGCCGCCGGCACGGTGCCCGAAGCGGAGGCCACTGCCGCGCGAGTAGAAATCGAGCGCCGCATCCTCACCGCCGCCGAGCGTGACGCCGAGGCCGGGCTGCCGCTGCAGCCGACGCTCAACCGCTTCGTGGCGCCGGCGCTCTGCCTGGTGATCCCGCTGTTCGCGCTCGGCCTCTATCTCTCGGTCGGCCATCCCGGCCTGCCCTCGGCGCCGTTCACACCCGACCGCACGCTGCCCGAGGCGCCGGCGGCGCGCATCGCCGACGTCATCGCCGCGGCCCGCGCCCGGCTGGCCAAGGATCCCGACGACCCGCAGGCGCTGTCGGCGCTGGCCGAGGCGCTGACCGTCGAGGCCGGCGGCACGGTGACGCCGGCCGCCGTCGAGGCGCTGAACAAGGCGCTGGCGAAGAACGCCGACGATCCGCGCACGCTGTTCTATCTCGGCCTGCACGAGGCGCAGAGCGGCGACAGCGCGGCGGCGCTGAAGCGCTGGCGCGAGCTCGAGGCGCGCTCGCCGCCCGATGCGCCCTGGCTGCCGACCTTGCGCGCCGAGATCCTGCGCGTCGCCAAGGCGGCCGGCGTCGCGCCGCCGCCGGCGCCACCCGGTCCGACGCCAGGGCCGACGCAAGACCAGGTGCAGGCGATGCAGAACCTCTCGCCGGCCGACCGCCAGCAGGCGATCCGCGGCATGGTCGATGGCCTGGCCGCCAAGCTGAAGGACAACCCGAACGACCGCGACGGCTGGCTGCGGCTCGCCAACGCGCGCCGCGTGCTGGGCGACAGCGCCCCGGCGATCGAGGCCTATGCCAAGGCCGACACCCTCGCCCCGGTCGATGCCCGCATCCTGGCCGACTGGGCCGAGGCGCATGTCCGCCAGGTCGCGCCCGGCGGCGCGCCCTCGGCCGAGGCCGTCGCCGTGCTGCAGCGGCTGGAGAAGGCCGAGCCCACCAACGGCCTCGCCCTGTTCTATCTCGGCGCCGCCGACTTCGCCGCCGGCAACAAGCCGGAGGCGGCGCGGCGCTGGAAGGCGCTGCTGGCGGTCCTGCCCGCCGACGCCCCGATCCGCGGCATGCTGGAGCAGAAGATCAAGGAAGCATCGGCCTCACCCTGAGAAGCGGCGGCGCCCCTATCCTCATCCTGAGGAGCACGCCGAAGGCGTGCGTCTCGAAGGATGGGCGCGAGCACCTTGCCTGGGCCCATCCTTCGAGACGCCGCGCTTCGCGCGGCTCCTCAGGATGAGGCTCTTCTTTCTCCTACCGCGCCAGCAGCTCTTCACGGGAGCGAGGCCCGCGATGCAGGTGGAAGCAAGCGAGCACGAAGATCCGTTCGTCCTCGACCGCGTAGAACAGACCGTAGGGAAAACGGCGCAACACGATCCGGCGGATATCGCCAGTCACCTGCTGATAGAGGGCAGGATTGTCGCGCACCAGAGTCTCGACGCGCCTGATCTCGTCCATGAAGCGACGACCAAGGCCGGGCCGCTGTCTCTCGAGATACTCTGTGATGTCGCTGATTTCGGCGCGGGCAGCCCGCTTGTACAGGACCGTCGAAGGCATGCCCCCTAGCCGGGGAACAGCTTGCGCCGAATCTCGTCCAACGTAACGGCCGGCTCGTCTGGATTGAGCCGATGGTACGCCAGTCGTGCCTCCAACTCGCGCATCTGCTCGGCGGTCACGGGCGGCGGCGATTCGTCGAAGACGACGTCGTCGAGCAGCAACTCGACAATATCCATCCGGTCCTGGGGGGGGAGCTGATGGATCTGGTCCAGCAAGGCCTTCTTGTCCATGCCTTCAAGGTACTCCTCGCGGCCGGATTTTCAATGCTCAGGCCGCAACGTGAACCCGCCGACCACGTGGCCGTCATGCGCGGTGTGGACCACCGACAGGTCGCCGCGCACCGACTTCAGCCGCGCCGGGTCGCCCTCGATGCCGAGCGCCATGCCGAAGAAGCGTTCGCGGGCATGGTCGAGCAGCTCCAGCCGTGCCCCTCGGGATTTGGCGCCCGGCGCGGTCTGGCGCAGGATCACCGCGTCGGGGAACGGTTTCGGCTCGGCATCGTGCACCACCTCGAAGCCGCGGTGCTTTGCCTTGGCGCCGTAGCGCGCCCACATCTGCGGCGGCAGCGCGAGATAGAAGCGCGCGGCGTCGCCCTTCGAACCCGTCGTCCAGGCCTGCTGGATGGCCAGCGCATTGGTGCCGGCGCCGGCCTGGCTCATCATGAAGTACTGCCACTTGATCTTTTTCATCGCCACCACGCTCATGTCGAAGGGCGCGAGGTTGCGCTGGGCGATGTGGCGGTCGGAGGTGGGCACCGCCACGCCGGCGTCCGGGAAGCCGCCCATCTGGTTGTTGGGATACTCGTCGGCCCGCACCAGCACCTTCACGCAGGCATGCGAACCGTTCGCCTTCAGCCAGTCGTCGACCGTGGGGAAGCCGAGCTGCGCCGGCGTGTAGGGATGGGCGATCATGGCGTCGCGCAGGGCCTTGAACACAAGATCGACGTCGAAGCGGAAGCCGGCCACGCCGTAGCTGGTGGACTGCAGGAGCGGCTGCTCGTAGGTGAAGCCGGCATTGGGCGCATCGAGCGCCGACATCTCCGGCAGGCGCACCGGATCGCTCAGGAAGGTGTTGAACACGTAGGCGTTGCAGCGCACCTCGATCGGCGGAAGGTTCCACACCGCCCCGGCATTGATGTTGCCGGAATTGCCGATGAGGGCGTGGATGATGCGCTGCTCGCCCGGCTTGAACGGCGGCAGGCCGATGTTCTTGCCGTGGTCGTTGCAGACGAAGATCTGCGAGGTGTTCCAGAAGTTGTTGGGATCGATGGTGCCCGGCCGCACCCCGTTGTCGCCCGCCGTGCTGCAGACGAACAGGATCTGCTCGTCCTTGCCCTTGGCCAGCGGGAAGGCCGCGGGCCCGCCGCTCCAGTCGGCGAACTCGAGATGGGCGCCGCCGGGCGTGTCGTCGAGCTTGTTGTTGAGCAGGATCCAGTCGTGCATCGCATCGATGAAGCGCACCGGCTGGCTGGCGTCGTTCCAGGCCGTCCAGTTCGGATAGTTCGCGTTCGAGTTGTTCCACGGATAGGGCATGACCGGCCAGGTCTGGTTGTTGACCGTCATCGAGAACGGCGGAGCGGGATCGAGCGAGCGCTTCAGGAGCGCGTAGAGCGGGTTGGTGTCCGGATTGCTGTCGCCGGTGTGGAGCGGCATGAAGCCGTTGTAGGGGTCGGTGGTGATGGTGCCGAAGATGCCGTTCGGCTCGCCGGGCGAGCGCAGGCTGAAGCCGCCATAGCTGTTGGCAGCGGTGAGATGGACGTTGTTCTGCTGGGCGATGGTCCAGAGCCGCTTGTAGAGCGCGTGATAGAAGCTGGTGAACGGTGGCGGCATCGTGCGTCTCCCCCCAAAGGTGGAGCAGACTAGGCGCGGAGCGGCGGAGCGGGCGTGCGGAAAGGCACACTGGGGGCGCATACAGTGACCTGATTCAGTTTGAGCCGATCGAGTTTGTCATCCAGCTCCTCGACGCCAATCGCCCGAACGAAGCGAAGAAACTGGTCGCGACTTACGTGATTTCCGACGACATGGCCGAGCGGATCGCCAAGCAAATGATTCCGCAGCTGTCCTTCGACAAATCGGTGGATCACAAGGGCGTACTGGTGGTCGGCAACTATGGCACTGGCAAATCGCATTTGATGTCGGTTCTTTCTCTTGTGGCCGAGGATACTGCCTACTTGCCGATGATCCGCCATCCGAAGGTCGCTGATGCCGCGCACGCGATCGCCGGCAAGTTCAAAGTGCATCGTATCGAAATATCGAGCCAGATGTCCTTGCGTGACATCGTCACCCAGCAGTTGGAACTGTTCCTCGAGAAGAATGGGGTCGCCTTCGCCTTCCCGGCCGCCGACAAGGTAGTCAACAACAAGTCAGGGTTCGAAGAGATGATGGCGGCCTTTGCCGAGGTCCACCCGAACCATGGCGTCCTACTCGTCGTGGACGAATTCCTTGAGTTTCTGCGATCCCGCAAGGATCACGATCTGGTCCTCGACCTTTCATTCCTGCGCGAAATCGGCGAAGTGACAAAGCACCTGCGGTTCCGCTTCGTCGCTGGCGTGCAGGAAGCCATCTTCGACAGCAGCCGATTTCAGCAAGTCGCGGACAGCCTCCGACGCGTGAAGGATCGTTTCACGCAGATCCTTCTCGCTCGCCAGGACGTGAGCTTCGTGGTGGCCGAGCGACTTCTGAAGAAGTCCGCCGATCAACAGAACAAAATCCGCTCTTATCTGAGTCCGTTCGCCAAATTCTATGGCTCGATGAACGAGCGCATGGATGAATACGTTCGGCTCTTCCCTGTCCACCCGGATTATATCGGTACCTTCGAGCGTCTCATCTTCACCGAAAAACGCGGAGCCCTGGTAACACTCAGAGATCAGATCCAGTCGATCCTGAACAGCAATGTCCCCACAGACCGCCCGGGACTCATCGGATACGACAAGTTCTGGGAAACAGTGACATCCAACTCGGTGTTGCGCGCGGATCCAAGCATCGGACCCGTGCTCAAAGTGTCGGAGGTTCTGGCCGAGCGGGTTCGCAAAGGCCCGGTGATGGTGCATCATGTGCCCCGCTTCCTGTCCCTCCGGCATAATCCTCGCGATGCTCGAAATCGCGCTTCTCGTGTTTGATGGATTGGCCATGGATCAGTGGGTCCAAATTCGCGAATGCCTTGCGCGGCGCGCGCCGGAACTCGCCTTCGAGGAGAGCGCCTGCTTCGCCTGGCTGCCGACACTGACGTCTGTTTCCCGACAGGCGCTGTTTTCCGGCCTTCGGCCACGGGAATTCGCCGACTTAATCGAAACGACTTCGCAGGAGTCGGCGCTCTGGTCCCGCTACTGGCAGGAGCAGGGACTGCGCGGTAACGAAGTCCTTTATCGAAAAGGGATCAAGCACACCGCTCAACTGCCGGAGCTGGCGAGTGCGATTTCCAGTCCAACGGTTCGCGTCGCTGGTCTTGTCGTCGACACCATCGACGAAATCGTTCATGGCGCCATTCTCGGAAAGCGGGGAATCTCCAATCAGATCTCCAGCTGGTGTGAGACCGGCTTTGTCGAGCGACTGTTCAGACAACTTCTCGACCAAGGCTTCCACGTTTATCTGACGGCTGACCACGGCAACGTTGAAGCTGTCGGCATTGGCCGCCCCAATCAGGGAGTGGCATCGGAGCTACGAGGCGAGCGGGTACGGACCTACCGCAGCGAAATACTCGCACAGTCTCTACCAGCGGATATGGACGCCTTTCGTTTGGACATCGCCGGACTACCCGCAGATTTCCTGGCGCAATATGCAGGTGCCCGGGGCGCGTTCATTCGACAGGGAGATGCTATAGTTGCCCATGGCGGACTTTCAGTCGAAGAGTTGATCGTTCCCTTTGTTAAGGTAGTCGCGTGAGTTCCGAAGCATGACTGCAGCACCACAAATCGGTTTTGATCGATTCATCGAACTCGACTGGGCTGCCGCCGCGATGCGGGTGCGAGGTCGTGTCTCGGAGATGCAGGAACTCGTCGACCTGATCGACGCCACCCACTCGGGGTTGGCGGCGAAGAAGAAAACCCGCACGGTGCTCAATCGCCTCTGGCTGGAGCCACGTCCCGATCTCGTGGGCTTCGCGGAGCGCGGGATCGCTCTCTATCGGGACGCGCCCGATGCGCCTGTGCCGGCCTTGTGCTGGGGCATGGCAATAGCCGCCTATCCATTCTTTGGGCGAGTGGCAGAGATCGTCGGTCGTCTGACGGCGCTCCAAGGAGATTGTGCATCGGCAGAAGTGCACAGAAGAATGTCGGAGGTGTATGGCGAGCGGGAAGGCACCCTTCGGATGACAAACATGGTGCTACAGACGCAGGCCAGCTGGGGCGCCATCGAGCGCACCAACAAAGGCAAGCGTTTGGTCAGAAAGCCGCAACTGCTGCTTGACGACGCCAAAGTAGCTGTCTGGTTGGTCGAAGCGTGCGTGCGCTATTCAAGCAAGCCGCTTGCGGTCGCGACGATGGACACTAGTCCGATCGTCTATCCCTTCCAGTTCGGCAACTCACTGTCGTACTCGCTCTCAAAGTCATGTTCTCTGGATCTCAGCTCTGACAGTATGAGTAACCAGATGGTCAACCTGAGGGAGAAGATATGAGGCAGGCGACAAGGTGTGACAGGCAGTCTCATCCACCCTGGAGCGACTAGTAGCGGTTGGATGGGCTTCGGTGTCACGTGATTATTTTGGTCGCGCATCACCCCCTCATTACCTCCCAGACAATCGCCACCTGCCTCGTTCCGCGCTTACCTCCTGCGCATCGTTGTTAGCCAAGGAGGAAGCCATGTCTGACCGCACTAGCAGCCGCCACCACCACCGCCGCATCGAACGGCGTCGCCGACGCCTGTGAGGAGCGAAGGGACCATCGAAGCCTACGTCGCCACCTGGAACGAGACCGACGCGTCGCGCCGCCAGGCCGGCATCGCCCGCGCCTGGGCGCCGTCCGCCCGCTATCGCGATCCCCTGATGGCGAGCGACGGCCACGCCGGCATCGATGCCATGCTCGCCTCCGTGCAGGCGAAGTTCCCGGGCTTCGTGCTGCGGCGCACGTCCGGGGTCGATTGCCATAATGGCAGTGCCCGGTTCGCCTGGTCGCTCGGCCCCGAAGCGGGCCCGGCCGTGGTCGAGGGCGTCGATTTCTGCGCGCTCGCGCCCGACGGGCGGCTCGAGCAGGTGGTGGGGTTCATCGACAAGATGCCGGGCTGACGGCCGCAGGCCGTCCGCCCGCTTCCCCGTGTCATCCCGAGCGCCAGCGAGGGATCTATGGCCTTCACCCTAGATCCCTCGCTTCGCTCGGGATGACACAGAGGTCGCTCGGGATGACACGAGGGTGTGTGGCTTCGCCGGGGCGAACTTCTAATGACCAAAATTCGAGCTCGGCGCCGGGCGTGGTAAAAGGACAGCGTGTCGAGGTTTCAGCGTTTGGGAGCGTAGCGTGTGCCCATTTTGGCCAGATCAGCGTCCGAGTGTTTTCGAAGCGGGGAGTCCCGGATTTGTTGACTGGGAGGGCAAAAATGCTGATGCCATCGGCATCGGACCTGTCTACCCGGAGTGGACTGTTGTTGACAGTCATCGCGCCCCTAGCGGGTACCCCCGAATATTTTTCCCAACATCTGGGGCGTGCGGAATCCCACCGACGCCGGCCGCAGGCAGTCTGCTAAAGTCCGCCCTTCTCGGGGGAGAGACCATGCAGCCACTGTTGCGCGTCGTGCCGCCCGTCGTTGCGTTGAGCCTCGTGATCGCCGCCTGCGGCCAGCCGCGGCCGGTGGCGCAGCAGGGGCCGATCTGCCAGTCGATGGCAAAGCTCGGCCAGCTGCCCGCGCCCTACCCCGACATCACGCCGGCCGAGCTGCAGGCCGAGCAGGCCCGCGAAACCACCCGGCACTTTGCCCGGAGATCGGGCGTCGCCGCCGCCGCCGCGCCCGAGCCGCCGCCGGCGCCGGCGCTGCCCGGCGTCAAGGCGCAGAACTTCCGCGCCAAGATCGCGGCCCAGGCGGCGGCCAAGCGCGGCCTGGCGCCGGGCGCCGTCGGTGCCGCGCCGGGCGGTGCGGAGCCGCAGCACATCCTCTCGGTGTCGGCGGGCGGCGCGTGGGGCGCCTTCTCGATCGGCTTCCTGGAGGGCTGGGGCGAGAACAGCGCGACGCCGCGGCCCAAGTTCGATGTCGTGACCGGCGTCAGCACCGGCTCGATGATCGCGGTCGCGATCTTCCTCGGCGATCCGGCGACGATCGCCAAGGTGCGCGACCTCTACGCCAACCTGAAGGAGAGCGACGTCTATACGCAACGCTCGGCGGTGGCGCTGCTCAACAGCACCTCGCTGTTCGACACCGCGCCGCTGCGCGCCAAGCTCGATGCGCTGCTGACCGACAGCATGGTCGAGGCGCTGGCGGCCGAGAACAGCTCACCGCACGCTGGCGGTCATGGCGACCAATCTCGACAGCGGCGTGCCCGAGATGTTCGACCTCACCCACATCGCCGCCGACCCGGCGCTGACGCCGGCGCAGAAGCACACGGCGATCGTCGGCGCGCTGATGGGCTCGTCGGCCGAGCCGGTGGCGTTCCCGCCCGAGATGATCGGCGGCAACCTCTATGTCGATGGCGGCGTGCGCATCCACGCCTTCTTCGCCAACGAGCTGCAGGTGGCGCTGGTCGAGCAGGGCCAGCCGATCGACCTCACGGTGGTGGTGTCGGGCGACATGGCGGTGACGCGCGACTGCACCGGCCTGAAGGGGCTCGGCCTGATCAGCGTGGTCGGCCGCACAGCGTCTGTCGCCATCGACCAGCTTTTACGCAATTCAGTGACGGCGCTGATGGCGGTCGGGCTGAAACCCGGCAACCAGGCACGCATGATCAATGCCGCGCGGCTGATCGACTACGGCGCCACCGAGCTGCCGCCCGATGCGCCGCAGCCCGGCCCGTGTCGCCTCAGCGATGCGCTGTTCGATCCGGTGTTCGAGGGCTGTTTGGTCAGCAAGGGTACGGAGATGGGCCGCGCCCAGCCGATCATCTGGAACGTCGAGGTCGCGGGTGCGACGCGCGGTCGCCCACCGCGCCTCTCGGCTGTGCGCTGATTGGCGCTGCACTTTTCCGCGGATGTGCTAGACAGGGGTCTCAGAAAAGGCCTGTCTTGCCCGACCGCGCACCAAACGCGGCCGGGCATTTTTTATGACAGGCCTTTTTCGGCAGGCCTTTTTGACAGGGGGCCTACTGCTTCTGAGGTGCCGCGTTGTCGGTGCTGCTCGGCGCGGCCGGAGCGGGGGTCGCGGGAGCCGGTGTCGCCATCGGCGCGGGGGCCGGGGTCGGCCGGGCGGTCATCGAGCGCTCGGTCGGAGCCTGGGCCTGGTTGGTGCGGTCGCCCTTCGGGGTGCCGTTGAAATAGAGCAGGCCGCCGATCAGGCCGATCGCGACCAGGATACCCAGCAGGATATAGGGGCCACGGCCGCCGGGATCGGCCGGCTCGTAAGGAGTGTTGCCATACTTGTCGTAGGGGCCTCCGGGACCCGGATTGTAGTCGCTCATGAGCTTCTCCTCGGGTTGCTCCCGACCCAACGCGACAAAACCGCCGATAGTTGCGGCGGCCGGCCCGCCCCATGGTACGTTTCCCTCTCTTTTGGAGGCAACCCTATGCCCGATCAGGCTTTTCCCCCCTCCGCTCCGATGGCTCCCGCCCTGCTCGATGCCGCCGGCGCCGCTGCTTTGGTGGCGTCCTATGCGCCGGTGAGCACGCTGGCCCAGGCCAAGGACATCGGCCGCATCGACGTCCATATGGGCCGGTTCATCGGCCTGTCGCCGATCTGCCTGGTCGCCACCGCCGACAAGACCGGCAAGCAGGACGTGACGCCGCGCGGCGACCCGCCGGGCTCGTTCAAGGTGCTCGACGACAAGACCATCGCGCTGGCCGACCGGCCCGGCAACAACCGGCTCGATACGCTGAAGAACCTGTTTGGAGAACCCCGAAATCGCGCTGATCTTCCTGCTGCCCGGCACCAACGAGACGGTGCGCGTGGCCGGCACCGCGCGCTTCTCGACCGACCCCGATCTGCTGGCCTCGATGGCGGTGATGGGCAAGAACCCCAAATGCGCCATCGTGGTGAGCGTGCGCCAGGCCTACCTGCACTGCGCCAAGGCGCTGTTGCGCTCCAAGCTGTGGAGCGGCGAATACGCCCTGCCCAAAGGCACCTTCCCCTCGATCGCCCGCATGATCGGCGACCAGGTCGGCATGACCGAGGAGCAGAAGAAGAAGGGCGAGGAGCGGGTCGAGAAGGCCTATCAGGACACGCTGTGGGCGCATACGTCGTAACAGGAGAGCGCGCCCGCCAGATGCGGGTGGTGCCGGCGGCCGTGCTGAAGCGTCTCTACATGCGCTCCAACAAGGCGGGCGCGATCCAGACGCTCGCCCATCTCTACCTGCTGGTCGCGGGCGCGGTGCTGATCTTCGAGACCATGGGCAGCTGGTGGATCGTGCCGGCGCTGCTGCTGCAGGCGGTGTTCATCAACACCCTGTTCGGCGCCATGCACGAGTTGGTGCATTACGGCTCCTTCCGCACGCGCTGGATCGCCGACGTGCTGGCCTTCTTCTCGGGCGCCGCGATCCTGAACAACGCCGGCTTCTACCGGCACTATCATCTCGCGCATCACCGCTACACCCAGGATCCCGACCGCGATCCCGAGCTCATCACCTCAGGCACGCCACGTACCTGGGGTGACTACCTGTTGCGCGTGAGCGCGCTGCCGCTCCTGGCGCTGCGCCTGCGCGACATTTTTCTCTTTCCGTTCGGCTATCGCGGCGACGTCGACTACATCCATCCCTCGGCGTGGACCGAGGTACGCCGCTGGGGCCGCCTGCTGCTCGCCTTCTACGCGGTGCTGCTGGTGGTCTCGCTGGCGCTGCACACCACCTTCCTGCTCTGGGTGTGGGTGATCCCGCTGCTGATCGGCCTGCCGCTGCTCAGGCTCTATCTCGTGTGCGAGCACACGCTCTGCCCCAACTCCGACGACGGTTTTAGCAACACGCGGACCACGATCTCGAACCCGATCGTGCGCTTCCTGATGTGGAACCTGCCCTACCACGCCGAGCACCATCTCTTCCCCAACATCGCCTTCTATCGCCTGCCCGAGGCGCACCAGTATCTGCGCCCGCACCTGAAGTTCGTGGCCAAGGGCTACGTCCAGGTGAACCGCGAGATCATCAAGAGCTTTGCATGAGAACGGCAGAGGGCGTGTTCGACTGCGGCGACGTGCTGCTGCAGCGCGGCGGCACGCTCAAGGGCGCCAGGATCGTCTACAAGACCTTCGGCACGCTCAGCCCGAAGCGCGATAACGTCATCCTCTACCCGACGAGCTACAGCGCCCATCACACCGACATCGAATGGCTGGTGAGCCCCAACCACGCGCTCGATCCCGGCCGCTACTTCATCGTCATTCCCAACATGTTCACCAACGGACTCAGCACCTCGCCGTCGAACTATGCCGGCGAGTTCCCGCAGGTCACGACTTACGACAACGTCACCCAGCAGCGGCGCCTCTTGAACGAGCTGTTCGGCGTCGATCGGGTGAAACTGGTCTATGGCTGGTCGATGGGCGCGCAGCAGGCCTATCACTGGGCGGCGTTGTTCGGCGACGTGGTCGAGCGCATCGTGGTCAATTGCGGATCGGCGAAAACCGCGCCGCACAACTTCGTCTTCCTCGAAGGCGTGCGCACCGCCCTGCAGGCCGCCCGCACGCCGCAGGACGGCCTGCGCGCCATGGGCCGGATCTACGCCGGCTGGGCGCTCAGCCAAACCTTCTATCGCCGCGAGCTGTGGCGCGGGCTCGGTTTCAAGGATCTCGAGGATTTCCTGGTGCGCTCCTGGGAGGCAGGCTTCCTGCGCCGCGACATGCGCGATCTCTTGGCCCAGCTCTGGACCTGGCAGGCCGGCGACATCTCGGCCAACGATCTCTATCGCGGCGATCTCGCCATGGCGCTCAGCGGCATCAAGGCGAAGGTTCTGCTGATGCCCTCCGCCACCGACCTCTATTTCCAGACCGACGACAATCGCGCCGAGCTGCCGCATCTCAAGTACGGCAAGCTGGTTGAGATCCCGTCCGTCTGGGGCCATCGAGCCGGCAATCCTGCGGCCAATCCCGAGGATGCGGCCTTCATCGACCGCGAGGTCGAGGCGCTGCTCGCGACATGATCGCCTATTTGCGCCAGCACCGCTGCGGTGCGCTCCTGGTGGTCCTCTGCCTGCTGATCCTGTTGGACCCGATGGCGAGCGGCTTCGCGAGCTGGGCCTCGTTTGCGCTGACGATCCTGTTGATGGCGGCGCTGGGACTGGCCATCTGGTCGTTGCGCGTGCCTCGCCCTGTCCTCATCGTGCTTGGCGGGCTCGGCCTGCTGGTCATGGCCGTGCTCTTCCATCCGCCCGAGTCGGCGCACTGGCAGTGGGTGGTGGCAGTGGCGGCGCTGACGGCCTTCACTGCCATCGCCACCATCTGCCTGCTGCAGTACGTGCTCAATCTCGAGCCCATCACCGCCGACAAGGTGTTTGGCGCCGTCGCTGCCTATGTGCTGATCGGCTTCACCTTTGCGAGCCTGTACGTCTTCCTCGAGCTGGTGCAGCACGACGCCTTCCACGTCTCGGTGCCCGGTACCGGAGTCCAGCTGAGCTGGGTCGAGCTGATGTATTTCTCCTTCACCGTGCTCACCTCGACGGGCTTCGGCGAGATCACGCCTGCCACCAATATGGCGCGCAGCCTGATCGTGATCGAGCAGGTAGTAGGCGTGATGTACGTCGCCTTTTTGGTCGCCCGGCTGGTCAACCTTTACGGACGCGACCGCCAGCGCTAGCGTCGAGCATGCCCGACACAATCCTCCCCCGCGACGGTCTGGTGATCGTCGCCAAGCGCGACTGCCCGACCTGTGTGCTGGTCGAGCCGGTGATGCAAAGCCTCGACCGCGCCGGCCCGCTGGCCGTGCTGAGCCAGGACGATCCGACGTTTCCCGCCGGCGTGCGCACGGTGATCGACGACCAGGCGCTCGAACGCTCCTTCCATCTCAACATCGAGGCCGTGCCGACCCTGATCCGCTTCCAGGCCGGTCGCGAGGTCGAGCGCACGGTGGGCTGGGAACGCAAGGAATGGATGCGGCTTGCCGGCGCCGCCGCCGAGGGCAAGGGCCTGCCCGACTGGCAGCCCGGCTGCGGCTCCAAGAGCGTCGAGCCCGGCGTCCACGAGGCGCTTTTAGCGCGCTATGGCGAGACCGGCCTGAAATCGCGCCAGATCGATGTCGGCAACTGGGACGATCCGATAGAAGCCTGCTTCGAGCGCGGCTGGAGCGATGGCCTGCCCGTCGTGCCGCCGACCGACGAGCGCATCCTGCGCATGCTGGGCGGCACGCACCGCAAGCCGGACGAGATCGTCGGCAATATCCCGCCCAATCTCGCGCCTTGCACCGTCGAGAAGGTGGCGATCAACGCCGTGATGGCCGGCTGCAAGCCGGAATACTTTCCGGTGGTGCTGGGCGTCTTAGAGGCGGCGCTCGATCCGCTGTTCGTGCTGCATGGCCTGCTCTGCACCACGCATTTCTCCGGCCCGCTGGTCATCATCAACGGCCCGGTGGCGCGCCAGATCGGCATGAACTCGGGCGTCAATGCACTGGGCCAGGGCAACCGCGCCAATGCCACGATCGGCCGCGCCCTGCAGCTGATCGTGCGCAATGTCGGCGGCGGCATTCCCGGCGCCATCGATCGCGCGACCTTGGGCAATCCCGGCAAGTACACCTTCTGCTTTGCCGAGGATGAGAGTGATCCCGACTGGGAGCCGCTGGCTCAGCGCCGCGGCATCGCCGCCGGCAAGAGCGCCGTGACGCTGTTCCACGGCGAGGGCGTGCATGGCTTCATCGACCAGAAGTCGCGCACGCCGGAAGAGCTGACGCGCTCGCTGGCCATGGGTCTGTTCGGTGTCGGGCACCCCAAGCTCTGCTTCGCAGGCGACGCCGTGCTGGTGCTGTCGCCCGAGCATCACAAGATCTTCAAGGATGGCGGCTGGGACCGTCGCCGCATCGAGGACGAGCTCTACAAGGCGCTGAAGCGACCGGCCCGCGACCTCGTGCAGGGTGCGCAGGGCGTTCCGGAGGGCGTGCCGGCCAAGCTCGCCGACATGACTGCTCGACAAATTCGCGCCGGGCGGCCTGCTGATCGTTCGCGCCGGCGGCCCGGCCGGGTTATTCTCGGCCATCATCGGCGGCTGGCCCGGCACCATCGTGCGCGACGAATGCCAGGCGGTAACGAAGGAGATCAGGCCATGAGAATGCGTGATCCTACGGCGGAAACCTCGCCCACCCGGCGCGCCCGTCTCGCGCCGCCGCCGTCGCTCGACGGCAAGGTCGTGGCGCTGATGGATATCGGCAAGTCGCGCGGCGTGGAGTTCCTCGACCGCCTGGAAGGCCATTTCAAGAAGGCCGGCATCGCCACCAAGCGCTATCGCAAGCCGACCAACACAAAGGTGGCGCCGCTCGCGGTGATGCAGCAGATCGCCGCCGAAGCCCAGCTCGCGGTGATCGCCTTAAGCGATTGAGGGTCCTGCACATCGTGCAGTCTGCACGACCTCTACAATCTCGATAGCCGCGGCCTCCCCGGCGTCAATGTCGTCACGACCGAGTTCGCCGAGGGCGTCACTGCGCAAAGCGATTCGCTGGGCTTCGAGCCCGCCGTCGTCTACGTCCCGCACCCCATCCAGAACCGCACCAAGGCCGAGATCGAAGCCATCGCCGACCAGGCCTTCGCCAAGGTCGTGGCGCTGCTGAAAAGCAACTAGAGCGCGTTCCAACAAAATAACCTCATCCTGAGGAGCCGCGCGTAGCGCGGCGTCTCGAAGGATGGGCGACGGCAAGGTGCGCGTTCCCACCCTTCGAGACGGCCGCTGCGCGGCCTCCTCAGGGTGAGGTTGGTGTGATTCCAGGATCGGGGGGTGAGCTAAGGCGTGATGGCTTAAAGTGGATCGGGAATTCACTGGATGTGCTTGGCCACCAACACCGCCACTCGCACGGTGGTGGCGGTGTTGTTGTCCGGCGGGACGATATGGCGAAAAGCCTTCAAAAACCGTTTTCGCGCCGTTTATCGACCGTTTCCGCCGGTTTTCCCGATCGCCGCGATGGCGCAATCGCCCAAAGAATCAGGCACTCGCCGGTTTTCCGCCGCCCGCGCGCCGTCAAGAAACGGTGAAAACGGCGAAAACCGTCCGCCTGCGAATCGGATCCAATTCATCCCGTCCTAGTCCTTCTCCGGCACCACGGCTGGCGCCACGACCTGGTCGGCGGTCGAGGGCTCGGCCGTTTGCGGCTGTGGAGGGCTGAGCGGAGGCGGTGGTTCGGTCGGCAGGAACTCGGCCACCGCCGCAGCGGTCGCCTTGGGGTTCTCTTCCATCGGATCGTGGCCCAGGTTCTCGAAGATCGCGAGCTTCGAGCCCTTGATGTCGTTCTGGAAGCGGAAGCCGTCGGCCACCGGCACCCAGCGGTCCTTGGCGCCCCAGATGATCAGGGTTGGCACGTCGAGCCGCTTGAGCGGCGACGGATCGAGCGGCTCCTGGGTGCGGGCGCGGATCAGCGTCGCCTGGCGGTTGCCGGGAAAGCGCTGCAGCTCGCCGAACTGCTTTATGCGCGCGGGCGTCACCATCGCGGGATCGGCATAGACCTCGAGCAGCGAGCGCCGCACCAGGCGCTCGGGCTTGAAGTAGATGCCGATGTCGCCGATCACGCGCTGGCGGGCGAGCCGGATCGGCAAGGGCAGCTCGCCGCTCTCGCGCGGAAAGCCCGCGGAGTCGACGAGGATCAACTGGCTCACCCGCTCCGGCCGGGTCGCCGCGAAAGTCCAGGCCACTGCGCCGCCCATCGAGTGGCCGGCGACGGCGAAGCGGTCGAGATGCAGCGTGTCGGCCAGCACCTCGATGAAGTCGGCATAGGCATCGATGGAGAACTCGCCGCGCGGCCAATCGCCGGTCAACCCATGGCCCGGCAGGTCGACCAGGATCAGCCGATAGCGGTCCTGCAATTCCGCCACCCAGCCATCCCACATCTGCAGCGAGCCCAGCGAGCCGTGGATCAGCAGCAACGGCATGGCGTCGGCCTTGCCTTCGTCGCGCACGTGCGCCTGAGCGCCCGCCACCTCGATGAACTTCGAGTCCTTGTTGGCGTAGCGGGCGATCAGCACCTCGCGCGGCAGATCAGGCGCGTAGGCCCACAGCGCCACGCCCGAGAGCACACCGAACGCGAACAGCAGGATGAAGGGCCAGCGCCTCGGGCGCGGTCCCTCAGCGCGGCGGCGGCGCGGCATGGCCGGTCCTCGGGTCGGTGGAACTGAGAGCTTCGGCGAGCTTGTTGATGTCGCGCAGCTTGAACTCGGCAGCGGGTGCGGGGTCCAGGATCTTCTCCTCGATCAGCCGCGCCAGAATGACTCGATTGAGATCGTTGGTCACCACCAGTCGATCTTCAAGCTGTGCGACGAACACGAACAGCCCGAAGTCCAATCCGGTCTGGCCGACTTTCACGAAGCGCACGATCGGCTGGGGCACGCGCAGCACGCGCGGATGGTCGAGCGCCGCCTCACGCAGGATTGTTTCCATCTTTATGACATCAGTTCCGAAGCCCACGGTGAGCGCGACCTCGATGCGGCTCGACGTGTCGGAGTAGGTCCGGTTGATGACCGGGTTCTGCAGGAACAGGCTGTTGGGCACGATGACATGCGTGCGCTCGAAGGTCTCGATCTCGGTGGCGCGGATATTGATACGCCGTACGAAGCCCTCGTAGCCGCCCACCGACACCCAATCGCCCGACTTGATCGGCCGCTCGACCAGCAGGATGACGCCGGAGATCACGTTGTTGGCGATGTTCTGCAGGCCAAGGCCGATGCCGACCGACAGCGCGCCCAGCACGATGGCGAGGTTGGTGAAATCGATGCCCAGCGCGCCGATGCCGACCAGGATGGCAATGATGACGCCGGCATAGTTCAGCCCGGCATCGACCGACTGGCGCAACGGCATCGGCGCCTCGACGGTCGGCATCACCCGGTCGCGCACTACGGTGCGCACCAGCCGCGCCAGCAGCATGCAGGCGCCGAAAGTCACGATCGCCATGCCGATATTGCCGAGCGAGATCGTGACGCCGCCCACCTTCACGCCCTGCAGCAGCTGGTTGAAGCCGCGCAGAATGGCGTCGGTATCGACGTTCCAGGACGCGGGAATCGCCACCGCGAGAAACGCCACCAGCACCACGTCGAACAGCAGCAGCACAATGTGCTGGCCGCGCAGGGAGGCGTCGGGCGGCAGGCCGAAGCGCCGGCGCACCCAGGCGCCGGTCGGCGTACCCGGCGCGGCGGCGGCCTCGAGGAGATCGTCGGCAAAGCGATGGGCCAGCAGCGCCAGCGCCACCCACAGGCACGTCCCGGCCAGCGCCGAATGGATGTGCGAGGCGAGGGCGACGAAGCCCAGCAGCGCGAACGCGATCGACGACAGCACGGCCCCGCTCAACAGCAGCCGGCCGACCGACCACCAGGTGCCGCCGACCATCGCCGGCAGGTCCGAGCCCTCCGGCCGCACCGCTTCCCAGGAGCGGTTGGAGAGCGCCGGCAGGGCCAGCAGGGCAATGGTCGTCTCGAGCACCAGTGCACCGACCGAACTCAGCGCCTGGAACTGACCGCCCTGGGTCAGCGCCTCGTAGAGAAAGTCGACGGCAACGCCGATCCCCACCAGCCGGCGCAGCGCCGTCGAGAGATGCTGGGCGCTCGAATCGGTGAAGGGCAGGATGCGCCACGGCGCGCGATGGGGCGCCAGCGCCGTCGCGGTCAGCCCCACCACCAGCAGCACGGTCACCAGGCGATTGCCGAATTCGGTCAGCAGATCGTCGATCGGCGCCGGCGGTTGGCTCGCCATCAAGAGCTTGCCGATCAGCCACACCGCCAGGATCGGCACCAGCACCAACCCGACGCCGTCGATCGCGGCGGCGATGGTGCGGTCGCGCTGGCCGGGGTCGACATCCTCGCCGCGGCCGTAGCGGCGACGCAGCGTCAGCACGCCCCACCACAGCACGATGGTGGCAGCTGCCCACCAGGCCAGCGGTGTGAGGTCCTGGTCGCCGGAGCTGAGCGCCCGCAGGCCGTTCTTGCTCCAGACCGACACGGCCTGCGAGATGGTCTGCACCGCCGCCGATGCCTCGGGCACCAACCGGCGCCACACCGTCGGCGAGAGCGGCGAGACGTCGCGATGCAGCAGCGTCTTCATCACGACTTCGCCGCGCAGCTTGGTCATGCGCTCCAGCAGCTGGTCGGTGCGGGCGATGATGACCTCGCACTGCTTGGCGCGGCTTTCGCTGATCGAGGCCTGCTCGGTCAGCCGCTCGCGCTCGGACTTCACCGCCTGGGTCTCGGGCGGCTGGTCGGTGCCGGTCTTCACGTCCAGGGGCGCCAGCAGCTTTTTGGTGTCGGCAAGATCGTTGCGCGCCAGAGCGGCCGCCGCCGCGGCCGCGGTACGCACATCGGCCGCCTGCTCGCGCAGGGCGTCAATCTCGGCCGGCAGGATGTCGGGCTGGTCGGTCCGGTAGGCGATGCGGTCGAGCTGGCGTGTCCACAGGTCGACCAGCTGGGAAAACGGCCGCTGCGGCGGCGGCACGGTCTGGGCCGAGGCTGGGCCGAGGCTCAGCCCGCCGGCCCCCAGCAACACGAGACACGGCAGCACCAGACACGCCAGACGAACCAGCCCCCGCATACGGCCTAGGTAGCACTCTTTTCCGGGATTCGTCATACGGCGCGTAGGGTTACTGCCTGCTGGCTGCGCAAGGTTGACTCTGCCCGACCGACGCGGAACCTTGCCGGCCGAAAAAGGGGAGAAAGCGTATGGCCGAAGGGCAGAACGGGGTGGGCGAAGTACGGGTCAAGCCCGACCGGTTGCACGCCTTTACCATGGCCATTTGCCGGGCCGATGGCAGTTCCGCCGACGAAGCCAAGCTCGTTGCAGACCATCTGGTGTTGGCCAACCTGTTCGGCCACGACAGCCACGGCGTCGGCATGATGCCGGCCTATATCCAGAACACCACGACGGGGCGCTGCGTCCGTAACCATCATGCAAAGATCGTGAAGGATAATGGTGCCGTCATTGTGATCGACGGCGGCGCCGGCTACGGCCAGGTGATCGCCAAGGAGGCGATGGATTTCGGCATCGAGCGGGCAAAAAAGCACGGCGTCTGCGTCGTCGGCCTCACCAATTCGCATCACATCGGGCGCATCGGCCACTGGGCCGAGCAATGCGCGCGCGCCGGCATGGTCAGCACTCACTGGGTGAACGTGCATGGCCACAAGTCTCTTGTGGCTCCTTTCGGCGGCGCCGAGCCGCGCTTCACCACCAACCCGTACTGCACCGCCGTGCCGCGCAAGGGCAAGGAGCCGATCGTGCTCGACTTCGCCACCAGCCAGGTGGCGATGGGCAAGGTGCGCGTCGCCAACAATAAGAAGGTGCAGATGGAGGAAGGCCTGCTGATCGATGCGCAGGGCAAGCCGACCACCGAACCCGGCGTGATGTACAACGCGCCCTATGGCGCCATCCTGCCGTTCGGGCTGCACAAGGGCGGCGGGCTGGCCGTGATCTGCGATCTGCTGGCCGGCGCGCTAACCGGCGGGCGTACGCACAGCCCGCGCACCATCAAGAAGGACGGCACCGACATCATCAACAACATGCTGTCGATCATCATCGACCCCGCCGCGATGGGCGGCACCGAGATGTTCGAGGACGAGGTCGAGACCTTCATCACCTGGGTGAAGTCGGCCAAGCCGCAGCCGGGCGTGGCCGAAGTGCTGGCGCCTGGCGAGCCCGAGCGCGCGCGCCGGACCGATCGCGAGAAGAACGGCGTGCCGGTCGATACGACGACGTGGCAGCAGCTCATCGACGTCGCGCGCAAGGTGCGCCTCAACGACACGGAAATTCCCCATACCGGCCGGGCCTGACGCGCCGGCTCGACAGGAGACGATCATGGCCAAGATGAAGCTCTACTACTCGCCGGGTTCGCCCTATGCCCGCAAGGTCAGGGTGGTCGCGCTCGAGACCAAGCTCGACAAGAAGATCGAGATGGTGAACGTGGCGCTGTCGCCGGTCGCGCCCAACGCCGACGTCGACAAGCACAATCCGGTCGGCAAGATCCCGGTGCTGTCGGTCAAGGGCATCGACCTCTTCGACTCGCCGGTGATCTGCGAATATCTCGACAACCAGCACAAGGGCCGCAAGCTGCTGCCGCGCAAGGGCCGCGACCGCTGGGTGGCGCTGCGCCAGCAAGCGATGGCCGACGGCCTGCTCGATGCCGCTCTGCTGGCGCGCTACGAGGCGGCGCTCAGGCCCGAGGACAAGCGCTGGTCCGACTGGAGCCAGGGCCAGATGAAGAAGATCAACGGCGTGCTCGACCAGCTCGAGGCCGAGGCCAAGGCGCTCAAAGGCAAGCCGACGCTGGGCTCGATCTCGGTCGCCTGCGCGCTGGGTTATCTCGACTTCCGCTTCGCCGCCAACGATTGGCGCAGCAAGCATCCCAAGCTCGCCAAGTGGTTCAACAGCTTCTCCAAGACCCCGTCGATCAAGGCGACCGTGCCGCCGCCGGCTTGATCGCGGCGTCATGACGGGCGACGAGATCATCGCGCGCCTGGGGCTGCAGCCGCATCCCGAGGGCGGCCACTACCGCGAGATGTTCCGTGCTCCCGATTCGCCGCGCGGCGCCAGCACGGCGATCTATTTCCTGCTCAAGGCCGGCGAACGCTCGCATTGGCACAAGGTCGATGCCGACGAGATCTGGCACCACTATGCCGGAGCGTCGCTCGAGTTGTCGCTGAGCGACGACGGCCATAAGCCACGCCATCTCCGCGTCGGCACCGACTTCGATCTGGGCGAGCTGCCGCAAGCCGTCGTGCCGCGCGGCGTCTGGCAGGCCGCCCGTTCGCTCGGCCGCTGGACGCTTGTCGGCTGCACCGTGGCGCCGGCCTTCGAGTTCAGGCACTTCGAGCTGGCGCCGCCGGGGTGGGAGCCAGCCTAACGCTGCCAAAGATCGCGTGATGCCAATACTGCGCCTGCGGTGACGAGCAGGGCCGCGAGCAGCAGCGCACTTGTTGGCGCGGCGAGGCCGCACACGATCAATAGCCCGGTCGACAGGATCGGCGTGGCATAACTCAGCGCACCCAGCGCGCGGATATCGCCGCGCTTCACTGCGTGATCCCAGAGATAGAACGCGCCGCCGGTGGGTCCGAGTCCGAGCGCGAGCACCGCGAGCCACGCCGTCGGCGTCGCCGGCCACACGGTGTGCTCGAACAGGAGATGGCAGACGAGCGAGAGCACGGCCGCTGCCGTGCAGAAGGAGGCGATGGCGTCGGTCGGCGTTTCGCCGAAGCGGCGCGACAGAACGGAATAGAGCGACCAGGCGAAAGCGCAGCCCAGCGCCAGCGCGTAACCCAGCGCATAGGCGCCGGAGAAGCTCACGCCACGACTGACGGCAAGCAGCGCGACGCCCGCGAAGCCCAGCAGCGCGCCCGCGAGATGCGGCCAGCCGAGCTTTTCGCCGGCGAGTGGTGCCGAGAGCAGCACGATGAGCAGCGGCCAGAGATAGTTGACGAGATTGGCTTCCGCTGGCGGCGCGAGCTGCAGGGACGCGAAGTAGAGCGCGTGATAGCCGAACAGGCCGCCGACGCCGAGCAGCCACACGCGTGGTGGCCAGCCCACCAAGTCGCTCCAGGCGAGGCCGCGCCGTCGCGCGCGCAAGATGCCGATCGTGGCACCGAGCGTGAACGTCATGGCAACCATCTGGAACGGCGGCACCGGCCCTGCCAGGACCGAGAGGGTCGCCAGCGCGCCCCATAGCGCGATAGCACCGCAACCCGCGGCCATCGCCCGGCTGCGCACCTGGCGCTGTTCTGGGGCGTTAATTGTCATAGGGGGCGCATAGAGAACAGCAGCGCTTCTGTCTACACGCGGGACGGGTGCATGACCTCTCTTTCACGGTTACCATTGAATGACAGCAGAGACGGCATGTTGTTCATTCGCCCGACCAACCCGGTCAGCCATCGTCTCGCGCGCCTTGCTTTCCTGCTGGCCTGCGCGGGCGGCTTGACCGTCGGTATCTCCGGCCCGCTGCATCGCTACCTCGGTGTCGAAGCCGACGTGGCGATCGGTGTGTTCCGTTACGGCTTCTACATCGCCGCGGCGGCGATCGCGCTTGCGCTCGCCACCGTCGTGCCGACGCGTCCCGGCGACCGCCGGCGCGGCTTTGTCGCCGCCCTGCTGGCGCTTGCCATCGGTGTGGGCGCGGCCTGGGCGCCGATCAACTGGCTGCTGCGCTCGCGTGATCTGCCGCCCATCAACGACATCACCACCGACACCGCCAACCCGCCGCCGCTGGTGGTTACCCTGCAACTCCGCCAGAACGCCCCCAATCCGCCGAGCTATGGCGGCGACAGCGTGGCCAGCCAGCAGCGCACCGGCTATCCCGACATCAAGCCGATCGTGCTCACCGTGCCGCCGGCCGAAGCGTTCAAGAAAGTCGATCGAGTGGCGATGGCGATGGGCTGGGACGTCGTGGCGCGCGCGCCAGCCGAGGGCCGCATCGAGGCAGTCGATAGTACCAAGTGGTTCGGCTTTCACGACGACATCGTGGTGCGCATCAAGGCCGAAGGCAGCGGGAGTCGCGTCGACATCCGCTCGAAGAGCCGCGTCGGCCGCTCCGATCTCGGCGTCAATGCCCAGCGCATACGGGCGTTCACGGAGAAGTTGAAGGCAGAGCCTTGACCCGCTCCGTCGCGGTGTGACGCGACACCTCCCCCGAAGACGGCGGGAGGTCATCGCTTGGTTCGATCACCTGACCGCGTCTTCGGGGGAGGTGGCAGCGTCATACGCCGACGGAGGGCGTCAGTGGCCGTTCATCGGCAAAGTGAAGCGGAAGGTCGTCCCCTGCGGCCCGGTTTCGGCGAGCGCGATTTCGCCGCCGTGGGCACGCACCAGGTCGCGGGCGATGCAGAGGCCGAGGCCGGCGCCGCCGGCGCGGCCGCCCGTGGTGAAGGGCTTGAAGAGCTGGGCCGCCACATCGGCCGGCACGCCGGGGCCGTTGTCGCTGAAGCTGACCAGCAGGAAAGCGCCGCCATTCTGCGCTTTGATCGTCACCGTGCTCGCCCCGGCATCGAAGGCATTGCGGCCGAGATTGACGAAAACGCGGTAGAGCAGGTCGCGATCGGCGCGCACCCGGCAATCGCCGCCCAGGGCATTCACCCAGTTGCGCAGCACGTTGGGATCGCTGTCCTCGCCCTGCTCCTGCAGGGCCACGCCGACCTCGTCGACCAGGTCGGCAAGCTCGAACTCGGCGTTGCGCGGAGTCGGCCGGTCGCGGACATACTGGATGGCGTCGCTGGCCAGCCGCGTGGCGCGGTCGATGGTGTTCAGGATGGTGGGCGCGAACTTGCGCGTGCGCTCATCGTCACTGCGTGCCAGGCGGTCCGACAACAGACGCGCCGTCGACAGGATGTTGCGCAGGTCGTGGTTGATCTTGTTCGAGGCCGCGCCGACTTCGGCGAGGCGGCTCTTCTGGCGCAGCGAGGCGCGGATCTCGCGCTGCAGGTTCTGGAACTCGCGATCGACGACGCCGATCTCGTCATTGCGGTCGACCGGTGGCCGGGCGGTCCCCGGTTCCTCGGGCGCGCGGCGGAAGGCCACCATGTCGGCCGACAGGTCCTGCAAGGGCCGGATCACCAGCCAGCGCAGGGCGAGGTAAAGCAGGGCGGCAGTGAACAGCGCGATGATGATGGACAGCACCAGCACGCGGCCGGTGTAGCCGTACATGGCGATGCGCATCGGCAGCTCGTCGACCACGATCCACACCATGGCCTTGGGGAGCCGCATCAATTCGCCGCCGATGCGCGTGTAGTAGGCGCCGTCGCGCGTCATCGCGCCGAGCGCATCCCAGATCAGGCCGAGTGCGCCGCGTTCCTTGAGATTGAAGGTCGGCATGTCGGGTCGTGGCGCTATGTTGAGCAGGGCGCGGCGCGGCTTGTTGGGCTCGACCAGCACGACGGCGTCGACGCGGGCGTGATTGAGCAGGCTGCGCTTGACCTCCTCGGTCACCATGTTGTCGGGCGTGGCATCCAGCGCGAGCGCGGCGAGCGTGCCGCTTTCGATCAGCTGCTCGAGATAGACCAGCCGGAAACGGGCGATCGAGGGCAGGAACAGCAGGACCTCGGCGGTCATCACTGCCACCACGACCAGCCCAAGGATGCGCCACGACAGCCCGAAGGTGGGCAGCCGGCGGCGCACGCTTGGCACGGTCTGGGCGCGGACGGTGATATCGGCAGCCATGGGCCCAATTTATCGGACGGCGGCCGCCCGGCCTAGGCCCGGACCATGATCTGGCCGTTCAACTCTTCATGTAATCGACCAGCACATGGCCGCCCGGCAGGGTGAGATCGGCCACAAAATGCCGCCCGCCCAGCACTTTGCGCACCGGCAGGTCGGCCACCGGCGCATTGACGTGCGGCACCAGGTGGAGCCGGGCCGGGCCCGACCACGAGCCTTTCACCGTGACCTCGGTGATATGGAGCCCGACCAGCTGGGCGATCTTTGGCTTGCCGTCGACGTCGGGGATGAGCTTCAGCATGACCTGCAGCTTGCGTACGGCCGCCGCGGTCTTGGCCGGGTGGCGCGACAGGTTCTCGTGCTTGTAGGCCATGCTGCCCATGGCGACGCGTTGGCCGGCATAGTCGAGCGTGCCGGTCAGCGTGTCCGAGATCACCTCAAGCTTGGGGTTGGCGAATTTCTTGGGAAAGCCCCAGATCTCACGGCCGGCGGCGATCGGCGCCTCGTCGTCGAGATACATCTGCGACACGAAGCTCGCCGGCTTGCCCTCGAACGAGCAGGGGATCACCACGCCGGTCTCGGTGTAGTCGCCAAAGCCCGACGAGTCGGGCATGCGGATCCATTCGTAGAACACCTGGTTCGACGGGTCCGGCACCAGCGGCTCGGGCAGGGCGGTGCGAATGGCATCGGGATCGCTTTCGTAGATGATCGTCATGTATTCGCGGTCGACGAAGCGGAAGGGTGGCAGCGGATAGCTGGGGCTGGCCGCGGGCATGGAGGAGAGCTTGAGGATGTCGGCGCGTTTCATGCGCTCACCATACCGGAAGCCGCGCCAGGAAACGCACCAATTTGCGCGTGCGTGAGCCGAACAGCGCTTCTGTGAAATAACTGCCGGCGGCGCGCTTGCTTGCTTCGCCGAGCGTCGGATAGGGCGGCACGAAATTCGCGAGCGCAGAAATCTTGAGGCGTTTTGAGATGGCGAGACACCAGGGCTGGATCAGTTCGCCGGCATTGGGTCCAACGATCGCCGCGCCCAGGATGCGGCCGTGCCCATCTGTGACAGCCTTCACCAAGCCGTCACGCACGCGCTCGGTGCGGGCGCGGTCGTTGTCCGCGAACGGCCAGCGCAGGACTTTTATTCCGTCACCGTGCTTCTGCCGCGCCGCCTGCTCGCTCAGGCCGACCTGCGCCAGCTCAGGATCGGTATAGGTCGCCCACGGTACCAGCGAGTGATCGAGCTTCGCCGGCGCTCGGAACAGCGCGCCGCGGATGAACAACGAGGCCTCGTAGCCCGCCATGTGGGTGAAGGCATAGAGGCCGTTGCAGTCGCCGATCGCCCAGACGCTGTGATTGGCGGTGCGCAGCGCTTGATCGACGGTGATGCCGTGGCGCGTGTAGGCGATGCCTGCCTTGTCGAGATCGAGGCCATCGACGGTCGGCGTGCGGCCGGTCGCGACCAGCAGGTGCGAGCCATCCAGCCGCTCGCCGCTCTCGAGGATCACGTTGGTTCCCTCAACGCGCGCTATCTTCGCGCCGGCGACGAGCTCGATGCCTTCGTCCTTGAGATGGCTCACTACGATGGCCGACAGCTCGGGATCGTCCTTGGCCAAAAAGCTCGCGGCCTCGAGCACGGTCACGCGCGCGCCCAGCCGCCGATGCGCCTGCGCGAGCTCGAGCCCGATCGGCCCGCCGCCGACCACGATCAGATGCGGGGGCAGCGTGCGGTTGGCGAAGACCGTCTCGTTGGTGAGGTAGGGCGCTTCGGCGAGGCCGGGGATCGGTGGCACCGCCGGCCGTGAGCCGGTGGCGAGCACAATGCGCTTGCTGCGAATATGGTGCGGGCCCGCCTGCAGTTCGTTGCGGCCGACAAATCGCGCTTCTTCCTTGAGGACCCGCACGCCGAGCTTCTCGAAGCGCTCGACCGAATCGTTGGGTGCAATGGCGGCAATGGTTTCCGCGACATGGTCCATCACCCGGGCGAAGTCGACCTTGGGTTCGACGGGCGCGATGCCGAAGGCCGCGCCGCGGCGTTGCGCATGGGCCATGCGGGCGGCGGCGATCAGGGCCTTGGACGGGACGCAGCCGAAGTTGAGGCAATCGCCGCCCATGAGGGCGCGCTCGATCAGCACCACCTCGAGGCCGAGCTGGGCCGCACCGGCGGCGGCGACAAGCCCGGCGGACCCCGCGCCGACGATGCAGACGTCGGGGGTCAGCATCGCGGCGCCTTGCGGCTGCGCAGCCGCGTATAGATCACCGGCACGAGCGCGAGCACGGCGAGCCCCAGCAAGGGCAGCAGGATGCGTGCCTGGAAGATCACGCCGAGATCCGGCGCCTCGCCGCGATCGGTCAGCAACCCGAAGCCCGCCCCAAGGCTCGAATAGACGACCGAGCCGGGAATGATGCCGATCAGTGTCGCGAGCACGTAGCGGTCGAGGCGCATGCCCATCAGCGCCGGCACGATGTTGATCAGCCAGAAGGGGAAGATCGGCACCAGCCGCAGGAACAGGAGATAGCTGAAGCTGTCGCGGCGAAAGCCCTCCTCGAGGCGCGCCAGGGCGGCGCCGGCCCGGGCGTGGAAGAGATCGTAGAAGGCGGTGCGGGCCGCCAGGAACACTGCCGTGGCGCCGAGCGTGGCGCCGATGATCGACAGGATCGAGCCCAGCCAGACACCGAAGAGGAAGCCGCCGAGCGGTGTGATCAGGATGGCGATGGGCAGCGAGAAGGCGACGGCGACGGCATAAGCGAGCATGAACGCCAGCGCCGCCAAGGCGCCGTTCGCGGCCACCCAGGTGGTGAGCTCGGCGTGATTTCGGCTGAGCGACTCGAAGGAGAAATGCCGGCCGAGACCCAGTAGCAGGAACAGCACCAGGCCCAGCAGCAGGATCGCCACCGGCAGGAAGCGTCGAAGCGTCGAGACGTTCATTGCGTTTCGACGATCATTCTATCACGGCAATCCTGGATCGGTTGCCGTGAAGCTCGGCCGTCGCTTCAGCCTTTGCCACCAATCGGCGAGGCGCACGTGTTTGTGAACCAAGGCGTCGCCTTCGCCTGCCTGCACGAAGTAGGCGAGCATTGCGCCGAGATGGAGATCGGCGAGCGACAAAGAAGGTCCTACCAGGAAGGCGTCATCGGCCATTAATTTCTCGAGGGCGGCAAGCACCTTCACGGCGGCTGCGAGTCCTTTCGCGATCTCGGCCTCGTCGCCGGGTTGACCCGCGCGCGGCCGGAAGACCCTGTGCGAGAAGACCTGGCGGACCAGCGGCCAGTAGGCGTAGGCGTCGACCACGCCGATGATCTGGTCCATGCGCGCCAGTAGCTTGGGCTCGGCCGGCTGCAGCGTCGGACCCGGGAAGGCGCGATCGACGTAGCGGGTGATGGCCGCGGTCTCGTAGAGCGCGAAGCCGTCATGGACCAGGGCGGGTACGCGGCCGAACGGGTGCAGGGCGAGGTAGGCCGCCGGCACGTCGGGTGCGAAGGGATTCACCTCGACCCTCTCATAGGCCACCCCCTTCTCGGCCAGAGTCAGGCGGGCGATGCGTTGATAGACGCTGTAGCGGTAGCCATGGAGTATGAGGGCCATTCGGCCATTATAGGTACACCTCATGCTGAGGAGCCGCGTGTAGCGCGGCGTCTCGAAGCATGGGCAACTGAAGGGCTCGTGCGCACCCTTCGAGACGCGGCCCTTCGGGCCGCTCCTCAGGGTGAGGCGGTGCTCGTTGACTTGGCCCGCCCTGACCCTTATTACGCTCCGCCACGGAATTCGCCCCTGCGCACCGCGCGGGGGCCTTGTATTTAATGGAGTTGCGTCATGAAACGCACCTATCAGCCGAGCAAGCTGATCCGCAAACGGCGGCACGGCTTCCGGTCCCGCATGGCGACGGTGGGTGGCCGCAAGGTCATCGCCAATCGCCGCCGCTCGGGCCGCAAGCGCCTGTCGGCCTAATCGGCCTTCCCTTGACCCCGGCCCGTCCCGGGCGTCTGCCGAATCGTCGGGATTTTCTTAGGGTCCAGGCCGGCCGGCGCTGCGCCATGCCCGGTTTCGTGCTCCAAGCCGCGCCCGTCCCGGCCGAGGACACCCTGCCGTCCGTCCGGGTGGGTTTCACTATCAGCCGCAAGGTCGGCAACGCCGTCGTGCGCAACCGGGTCCGCCGCCGTCTGCGCGAGGTGGCCAAGCTGGTGATCCCGGCCCAGGCCCGGCCCGACCTCGATTACGTGCTGGTGGGCCGCCAAGCCGCGCTCAAGCGCGACTTTGCCACCCTTCAGCGCGAACTCGTCGAGGCCCTGAAGAAGCTGAAAGCCCTGGCCGTCGCGACGCCATGACCTGCCACGCACGGCTTGCGCCCGCCCCCGCAAATCGCCAGTTTCCGGGCCGCATGATGTCTCTGGCCCTGCGCGGCGCGATCCGTTTCTACCAGCTCACGCTCGCCTATTTCTTCGTCGGCGCCTGCCGCTACGAGCCCTCGTGCTCGGCCTATGCCGCCGAGGCCGTGGCGCGTCACGGTGCGCTACACGGCAGCTGGCTGGCGGCGCATCGCCTCTGCCGCTGCGGCCCGTGGGGTGGCCAAGGCCACGACCCCGTTCCTCCTGTCACGGCGCTTTCCTGCGCGCCGGTAAAAGTTCGCTGAAAATGGACCAGAAGAATTTCATCGTCGCGATCGTGCTGTCCGTGGCCATCATCATGGGCTGGCAAACGTTCTTCCCGGCGTCCAAGCCTCCGCCGCCGCAGCAGCAGACGACCCAGACCGCGAGCCCGACTGCCACTCCCGGCGTTCCCAGCAGTGCGCCCGGTTCGGCGCCCGCGACCACGCCGCCCGCGCAGAAGGTCATGACCCTCGACGAGGCGCTCGCCGCCCAGGGCGCGCGCGTCACCTTCAACACCGATCAGCTGTTGGGCTCGATCGCGCTCAAAGGCGCGCGCATCGACGATGTGCGGCTGGCCAAGCAGCGCGAGACGATCGATCCCAATAGCCCGCCCGTGCCGGTGCTGTCGCCGGTCGGCACCGAGCATCCCTACTACGCCGAGTTCGGCTGGTCGTCGTCGGATACCGCGGTGAAGCTGCCCGGTCCTGACACGGTGTGGACGGCGAGCAGCACGACGCTGGCTCCCGGCAAGCCGGTGCGTCTTACCTGGGACAATGGCCAGGGCCAGATCTTCGCGCTCGATATCTCGCTCGATGATTACTTCATGTTCGACGTGAAACAGAGCGTCGAGAACAAGTCCGACAAGCCGGTGACCCTGTTCCCATGGGGCCTCGTCGTGCGCTTCGGCGAGCCCAAAGCGGAAGGGACCTACGTGCTGCACGAGGGCCCCTACGGCGTGTTCAACGGCAGCCTGAAGGAATTCGGCTACTCCGATTTCAAAGACAACAAGCAGCAGAAGCTCAGCACCACCGGCGGCTGGGTCGGCATCACCGACAAGTACTGGATGGCTACGCTGGTGCCCGACCAGAAGGACAAGGTCGAGGTCACGGTGAAGGGCACGGGGGCGCTTCCAAACACCAAGTTCCAGGTCGACTATGTCGGCCAGGGAGTCACGGTCGCGCCGGGCGCCACCGGCTCGAGCGACGCGCGCCTGTTCGCCGGGGCCAAGATCGTCAAGCTGATCGACGCCTACGAGAAGAAGTACGGCATCGAGAAGTTCGACCTCACCATCGACTGGGGCTGGTTCTGGTTCTTCACCAAGCCGCTATTCTGGCTGCTCGAGTGGCTCTATGCCCAGATCGGCAATTTCGGCCTGGCGATCATGGTGCTCACCGTGATCGTCAAGGCGGTGTTCTATCCGCTGGCCAACAAGTCCTACGCGGCGATGAGCAAGATGAAGCGGCTGCAGCCGGAGATGGAGAAGATGAAGGAGCGCTACGGCGAGGACCGCCAGCGCCTGAACCAGGAGATGATGCAGCTCTATCGCCGAGAGAAGGTCAACCCGGCGGCCGGCTGCCTGCCCATCGTGGTGCAGATTCCGGTGTTCTTCGCGCTCTACAAGGTGCTCTACACCACCATCGAGATGCGCCATCAGCCGTTCTTCGGCTGGATCAAGGATCTGAGCGCCCCCGATCCCGCGACCATCCTCACCGGCTTCGGCTTCATCCATTGGCAGGTGCCGGAGATCCTGCATTTCTTCAACATCGGCGTGTGGCCGCTGGTCATGGGCGTGACCATGTATCTGCAGCAGAAGCTCAATCCGGCGCCGGCCGATCCGGTGCAGGCGCGCGTCTTCCAGTTCCTGCCGATCCTGTTCACCTTCATGATGGCGCCGTTCTCGGCTGGCCTGGTGATCTACTGGGCGTGGAGCAACACGCTCTCGATCGCCCAGCAATATTCGATCATGCGCCGCCATGGTGCGCCGATCGGAAAGGCAGCGGCCAAGGCGAAGCCGGTGCCGGCGATCCCGGCGCCCGCCAACGGCGGCGGCAACGGCAAGAAGGGTGGCAAGTCCAAGAAGGGCTGATGGCCGATCAGGAGCAAAGAGGGCGCACGCCTGAAGAGATCGAGGCGGCGCGCAAGCTCTTCGCCGGTCCCTGCGAGTTCATCGCCGGCGCCGCCTCCCTGGAATCGCTGCCTGGCAGCTCGCTGCCCGAGGTTGCCTTCGCCGGCCGTTCCAATGTCGGCAAATCGAGCCTGGTGAATGCGCTTACCGGACGACGGTCGCTGGCGCGCACCTCGTCCAGTCCCGGTCATACGCGGCAGATCAATTTCTTCGACCTTGCGGGGCAGCTCTCGCTCGTAGACTTGCCCGGTTATGGCTTCGCCCAGGTCTCGAGATCGATGAAGGAAACCTGGCAGGACCTCGCCTCGGCCTATTTGCGCGGCCGGCCAACCTTGAAGCGCGTTTGCCTGCTGATCAATTCGCGGCATGGCGTAAAGGACGCCGACCGCGAGACCATGAAGAACCTCGATGCGGCCGCGGTGTCCTATCAGCTGGTGCTGACCAAGACCGATCAGCTCAGGCAGGCCGAGATCCTGCGCGCCATCGCTGCCGCCGAGGCGGTTGCCCGCAAGCATGGCGCGGCACATCCGAAGGTTCTGCCGACCAGCAGCGAGACGGGCTTCGGCATTCCCGAGTTGCGCGCCGAGGTCGCCGCGCTCGGCTAAGCGGCGTCGTGGAAGATGATGCCGAGGGTGAAGCGCTCGCCCTGGCGCAAGCTCGAGACACCGTGGCGCATGGCGGTGCGGTGCCAGCCCCGCGTGCCCTTCACTGGCCGCTGGTTGACGGCGAAGATCACGGCGTCGCCCTGGCTGAGCGGCACGACCTCGCCGCGCGACTGCATTCGGGGCCGCTGCTCGACCAGCATGAACTCGCCGCCTTCGAACTCCCGCGCCGGGTCGCTCAGCAGGATCGTAGCCTGCAGCGGGAAGACCAGCTCGCCGTAGAGATCGCGATGCAGGCAGTTGTAGTCGCCTGGCCCGTAGCGCAGCAGCAGCGGCGTCGGCCGCTTCTGGCCGCCGGCATGACATTCGCGCAGCCAGCCTTTTAGCGTCGGCGGGAAACGGCGCTTGAGGCCCAACGCCTCGTTCCATTGGTTGGCGACTGCCGCCAGCTCAGGATAGAGCGCCTGGCGCAGCCGCTCGACCGGCTCGGGCAGTGGATAGGTGAAATACTGGTATTCGCCCTGGCCGTAGCCATGGCGCTGCATGATGACATGGCTGCGGAAGCGCGCCTTGTCGGGCCAGAGTGCCGCCAGCGCGCGGCATTCCTCGGGTCCGACCAGGCTCCGAGCCACGGTGAAGCCGCGATTGCTGAGTGTTTCGCCATCGACGATATGGGTCATTGGGCGGACATCCTGCCGCGGCGCGCCCTCTTCTTCTATCCGTGGCCCGCTTGATATATGATGCCGTCTTAGCCCTCTCCCGGCCGGAGAGGGCTTTTGCCAACCTGGGATGGGCAGAAATGGCCGAGCCGGTTCAGACCGACAGGGAGCAAAGGCGGCTCATCCGCATGGCGGAGACCATCTCCAAGGCGCTGCCCTACATGCGCCGGCACAACGACGCCACCTTCGTGATCAAGTATGGCGGCCACGCCATGACCGACCCCAAGCTGGGCGACCTGGTGGCGCGCGACGTGGTGTTGATGAAGCAGGTCGGCATGAATCCGATCGTGGTCCATGGCGGCGGCCCGCAGATCAACAAGATGCTGGATCGCGTCGGCCTCAAGAGCACGTTCGTGAACGGGCTGCGCGTCACCGACGCGGCCACCATGGAAATCGTCGAGATGGTGCTGGCCGGCTCGATCAACAAGGCGATCGTGGCCGACATCAACGAATGCGGCGGCATCGCCGTCGGCATCTGCGGCAAGGACGGCAATTTGATCCTGGCCAACAAGGTCACGGAGATGCGCGACCCCAAGACCGGCGAGCTGCTGAAGGTCGACCTGAAACAGGTGGGCGAGCCTGCCAAGATCAACGTCATGGTGCTGGAGCAGCTGCGCAAGGCTGACGTCATCCCGGTGGTGGCGCCGATCGGCTTCGGCGTCGCCGATGAGCTCACCTACAACATCAATGCCGACACCTCGGCTGGCGCCATCGCCGGCGCCATGAAGGCCAAGCGCCTCCTGTTCCTGACCGATGTGCCGGGCGTGCTCGACAAGAACGGCATGCTGATCCAGGACATGACGGTCGACCAGGCGCGCGCCCTGATCGCCGACGGCACGATCTCCGGCGGTATGATCCCCAAGGTCGAGAACTGCATCGACGCGGTGAATCGCGGCGTCGAGGCCGCCGTGATCATGGACGGCCGGGTGCCGCATGCGCTCCTGCTCGAGGTCTTCACCGAGGCGGGCGTCGGCACCATGGTGACGCGGACGTAAGCTGGCCTTGAAACGCCTGATTTCATTGCATATTTAACGTCCATGGCCCTCAAGACCATCCTCACCGCCCCCGATCCGCGGCTCAAGAAGAAGTCCAAGCCGGTAGCATCCGTCGACGCCGAGGTGCGCCAGCTCATGGACGACATGCTGGAGACGATGTACGCCGCGCCCGGCATCGGGCTTGCCGCGCCGCAGGTCGGCGAGCTCAGGCGCGTCATCGTGCTCGACATCGACCGTGAGGACGTCAAGACCGGCCCGCTTTTCATGGCCAACCCGGAGGTCATCGAGGCGTCGGACGAGGACGCCACCTACGAGGAAGGCTGCCTGTCGCTGCCCGAGCACTATTCCGACGTAGTGCGGCCGGCCAAAGTGATGGTGCGTTACCTCGATCGCGACGGCAAACGGCAGGAGATGGCCTGCGAGGGACTGCTGTCGACCTGCGTGCAGCACGAGATCGACCATCTCGACGGCATTCTGTTCGTCGACCACATCTCCGCCCTCAAGCGCAACATGATCCTGCGCAAGCTCCTGAAGACTCGGAAGGAAAAGGAGCGCGACGAAGCCGAAGGCAAGGAGCCCTCCTCCAAGAAGGACAAGGAAACGGCGCCGGCGCTGTAGGATCCCAGCTACTGCGCGGCGATCTTCGCTGCGGCCGGGGCGAAGGTCCGTTCCATCTCGCGGCGGAGCTTCACGGCGGTCAGCGACTCATCCATCGCTACATCGGCGTAGGTCAGTGACTGTCCGGCCTTGATCGGCTTCAGGAGCTTGACGTTGTGGGCGAGGCCGAGCGGCAGGCTGCCGAGGCCCGTGGATTTCTCCGACGGGAAGAGCTTGCCGTAGACGGTGTAGCCGCCCTCGCCATCCAGCATCTCGCCGGGCTTGAGATCGCGCTTGGCCGTGGCGATCACGTCGGCATGAAAGCCGATCGGGCAGCCTGTCGGCTCCTTGCGCAAGCCCACGGACGCCACCGAGATGCCGACCTCGAGCCCGATCAGGTGCCAGCGTTTGTACATGACGGAGTGCCGGCCCGAAGGGTCGGTGCAGAGCATGTATTCCTCGAAGCAGTTCTTCTGGTAGTCGGTCGACGCCTCGAACACGACCCACACGCCCTTGCGGATCTCGTAGGGAATGGCGCGGCCGTCCTTCTCCAGCGACGAAGCCACTTCGACCTGGCCCTTGTGATGGAGCTGGCCGCCTTCGGAGACCGGGCGCATGACGAACGGCAGGTCCTCGACCGAGCAGGGCGGGAAGGCGAGCCCGTCCGGCGCCGGCGTCAGCCCGGTGGCGTTGGATACGGCCGTGCTCTCGATGGCGGGCTTGGAGCCGTCGAGGAAGGAATTGAACATCTTCGGATTGAGGCCGCCGCGCTTGGCCTGCTCCTCGTTGAGGCCCCAGTACTTCCACACCGTTTCGGGCGTGGACTGCGCGTAATGCGGCAGCCACTTGTGGCCGCGGCCGGCCGCCGTCACCGAGAAGCCCGAGGCGCGCGCCCAGTCGACCAGTTCGCAGATCAGCGCCGGCTGGTCGCCATAGGCGAGGCTGTAGATCACGCCTGCTTCGGCGGCGCGCTTGGCCAACAACGGGCCGCAGAAGGCATCGGCCTCGACCGTCACCATGACCACGCTCTTGCCGTTGCGGAACGCTTCCAGCGCATGTTCGACGGCAGCGATCGGATCGCCGGTCGACTCCACCACAACGTCGATCTCGGGGTGGGAAACCAGTGCGCGCCAGTCGTCGGTCAGGAAGGTATTGCCGTTGCGCCGGGCCTCGGCGAACGAGCCGGCCGCCGTGACCTCGGGCTTCCAGCCCAGCCGCGCCAGGTTCTCGCGCGCTCGCGGCGGCGAGAGGTCGGCGATGCCCAGCAGATGGATGCCGGGCGTAGTCGGGATCTGGCTGAGATACATGGCGCCGAACTTGCCGGCGCCGATCAGGCCGATGCGCAGCGGGTTCGCCGAAGCAGCGCGCTCGAGCAGCATGCGATGCAGGTTCATTGTTTCCTCCCTATTCAGCGGCTGCTTGGCGTCGCGCGACGCGCGCCACGGCGTCGTCTTCCCAGGCGTCGATCGGCGTGAAATCGCGATGGGCGATATGGGCGGGCCGCTTGAAGCGGCGGATGGCGTTCTGCACGGAGTTGTAGGTCACGTAGATGATCTGGCGATCCCATGGCGACATGTTGGGCGGGCTGCCATGAACCAGGGTGCCGTGGAAGAAGATCGCCGAGCCGGGGCCGCCCTTGGGCGCCACGATGCCGCCCTGCTGTACCAGCTTCGCAATGGTGTCGTTGTCGATCACCCACAGCGGATAGGACGTGGTCGTGAGGTCGTGCTTGGCCTCGATCGCGCCCTTCTTGTGGCTCTTGGGAATGAACCACAGCGGGCCGTTGAATTCGTTCACCTCGTCGACGAACACCGCGAGGTTCATGGCCCGCGCCTCGGGCATGTCGTCGTCGGCCTTCCAGGTGCCGTAGTCCTGGTGCCACTGCCAGACGTCGCCGTCGAAGGCGGCCTTCCCGTTGATCTTGAACTGGTGGATGTAGGTCTTGTCGCCCAGCAGCTGCTCGGCCGGCTCGACGAAGCGCGGATGGTGGACCAGCGCCTTGAACACCGGATGGTAGGTGTGCACGGCGAAGGCGGTGCGCACCACGTCGCCGGTCTTCTCCCGCACATTCTCCTCGCGGCGCTGCTGGAAGACGCCGGGGATGGCGGCCTTCAGGATCGCCGTCTCGTCGGGCGAGAAATAATTCGGGAAGAAGAGATAGCCCTCTTCGTCGAAGTGCTTCAGCTGCTCCTGGGTGAGCTTCATGGTTCCCTCCGTCTTGCTTACTAGGCTGCGCGGGAAATCACGACTTTCAGGCGGCCGGTCAGAATGTCGGCCATTTGCTCGGCGTGGCCGCGGCAGAGCGCCTCGGCTTCCTCGACCTGGCCGGCTTCGAGCGCACGCAGGATGCCCTCGTGCTCGTCCCAGACGCTGACCCGAAGGTCGCCTTCGCTCAGCGCCGCCGCCATGACGCGGCGCAGATGCTGCCAATGCGGCTGGGCGGTCTCGCCGATCAGCGGGTTGCCCGAGGCCTCGTAGACGAAGAGATGGAAATCGATGTCGGCTTCGATTGCCGCCGGCACGTTGCCGCTCGCTCCTGCTCGCCGGCCGACATCGAGCAGCAGGCGGCCGCGATAGGCGAGCTCCGGCGTGTAGTTCGCGGCCGCGAGCCGCGCCGCCGCGCCATCGAGCGCGCCGCGCACGACATAGAGGTTCTTCACCTGCTGCATGTCGAGCGGCGCCACGGCGACGCCTTTGCGTCCGGCATCGATCAAAAAGCCCTCGCGACGCAACAGCATCATGGCCTGCAGCACCGGCTGGCGGCTGACACCGAACTGCTGGGCAAGCTCCTCCTGGGTGATGCGGGCGCCGGCTTTCAGCTCGCCGGAGCATATGGCTTCGAGGACCGCATCGTGGATGCGCTCGCTAAGATCGGGTTCAGGCAGGATGGGGCGCATGATGGTTTGTATACAGAACACAGACAGCCAAGAGTCAACGCTTAAGCGCCAAGATTGCGCAGCCGGGCGATGCGGGCCTCGATATCGGGATGGGTCGCCATCAGGGCGGATGTGTCGGGCGTCACCCGCTGCATCGGATTGACGATGAAGAGATGCTGGGTGGCGTTGCTGACCCCTGGAAACGGCTTGGCCGCCGCCTCGAGCTTCTTCAGCGCCGAGATCAGGCCGTCAGGATTGCGCGTGAACTGGACCGAGGTCGCGTCGGCCAGGTACTCGCGCTGGCGCGACACGGCCATCTGCACGGCCTTGGCCGCGATCGGTGCCAGGACGGCCACCACGAGCAGCACGATGATCAGGAAAGCCGAACCGCCCGAGCTCTTGCGATCGCTGCTCCCACGGCTGCTGCTGTAGCTGCCCCATTGCAACGTGCGCAGGATCATCGAGGCGACCAGCGCGATCAGGCCAACCGTGACGCCCACGATCGTCATGTAACGGGTGTCGAGATTGGCGATGTGGCCCATCTCGTGGCCGATCACGCCCTGCAGCTCCTCGCGGTTGAGCGTGTCGAGCAGGCCGCGCGTCACGACGATGGCGGCGTTCGAGGTCGAGGTCCCGGTGGCGAAGGCGTTGAGCGCGTCGACCTCCATCACCATGACCTTGGGCATCGGCACGCCGGCCGCGATCGACATCTCCTCGACCACGTTGAAGAGCTGCGGAGCGTCGGCCTTCTCGATCGGCTTGGCGTCGGCCATGGCGAGCACCATGCGGCTGCCAAAAGCGAGCGAGATACCGCTCCAGATGACGCTCGCCGACGCCATGACCGCGGCAGCGACGAGCCCGGTGTAGCTGACCATCGCGACCGTGTCGGTGAGCTGGCCCTCCAGCACCCAGCCGATCAGGTAGCCGAACAGCGCCGCCAGCCCCGTCAGCACGACCAGCAGCAAGAGCGTGTTGCGGCGATTGACGGCCTGCGCCGCGACGAAGTTCGTGGTCTCGGCCATTGACCTAGCGCAGCGCGACCTTGGGCACCTCGCGCTCGGCCTCCGGCATGTTGAAGAGCTCCATCGGACCGAAGCCCAATGACGCGGCTGCCAGCACGGCCGGGAAGCTCTGGCGGCGGGTGTTATAGGAATTTACCGAGTCGTTATAGAACTGGCGCGAGAAGGCGATCTTGTTCTCGGTGCTGGTGAGTTCTTCCTGCAGCTGCTTGACGTTGTCGTTGGCCTTGAGCTGCGGATAGCTCTCGACCAGCGCGAACAAGCCGCGCGTGGCCTGGGTGAGTGCGGCTTCGGCCGGGCCGGATTGCGCAGGTCCGGAAGCCGCCACCGCCGCGTTGCGTGCCTGGACCACCTTGGTGAGCGTTTCCTGCTCGTAGCCCATGGCGTCCTTCACCACCTGAACCAGGTTGGGAATGAGGTCGTGGCGGCGCTTCAGTTGCACGTCGATCTGGCTCCACGCCGTCTGCGCCTGATTGCGGCCGCCGACCAGGCCGTTGTAGGTGGCGATAAGCCAGATGGCGATCAACGCAATGACGCCAAGTACGATCCAGAAAGTCATTCCAGGGCCTCCTTGCCGGGCCGGTCAGTTTAGTCATGATTGAGCGGTTGAGGGAGGAATAACGATGGACGCGACTTCACTCCTGAAGAAGTTCTGCTCGGCCGTCGAGCGGCGTGACGGCAAGGCCTTCGCCGAGTTGTTCAGCGAAGACGGCGTCTACCACGACGTTTTCTATGGCGCCTTCAAGGGCCGCGCGAAGATCGCCGAGATGATCGACGACTGGTTCCATCGCACGGCGCGCGACTTCCGTTGGGAGATGTTCCGGCCGGTGACCGACGGCAAGATGCTCTATGCCTATTACACCTTCAGCTACGTCTCGACCTTGCCCGAGGCCCAGGGAAAAAATGGGGGCAAGCGCGTCGGCTTCGACGGCGTGTCGATCATGACGCTCAAGGACGGCAAGATCGCGGAGTATCGTGAGGTCGCCAATTCGAGCATGGGCCTGCTGGAGATCGGCTTCGCGCCGGAGCGCGTTGCCAAGATCCTCGCCAAGGAAGCCGCACACATCAAGGCGCGGCCGGAGTGGGCAAGGCATTCGAGCTAACGCCTATTCCCTCATCCTGAGGAGCCGCGCGAAGCGCGGCGTCTCGATTACCGCGGAGTAATCTCCGCGGCTTGATGGGCGACAGTATGACTGGTTTCCACCCTTCGAGACGCGCTCCTCAGGGTGAGGTCGGTCGGTTCCGACGCTTAGGAGCGCTCTAGTCCCGCAGCAGCTCGTTGATCGAGGTCTTGGAGCGCGTGCGCTCGTCGACAGTCTTGGTGATGATCACGCAGTAGCGCGCCGGACGATCGGGGCCGCCACCCATGGTGCCGGGATGGACCACGGAATAGGGCGGCACCTTGCCGATATGGATCTGGCCGCTTTCGCGATCGACGATTCGCGTGTTGGCAGAGATGAATACGCCCATCGACAGTACCGACCCGGTGCCGACGATCACGCCCTCGACCACCTCTGAACGCGCGCCGATGAAGCAGTTGTCCTCGACGATCACTGGATTGGCCTGCAGGGGCTCGAGCACGCCGCCGATGCCGACGCCGCCCGAGAGGTGGCAGTTCTTGCCGATCTGGGCGCACGAGCCGACGGTCGCCCAGGTATCGACCATGGTGCCGGTGTCGACATAGGCGCCGAGATTGACGAAGGACGGCATCAGCACGACCGACGGCGCGATGAAGGAGCCGCGGCGCACGATCGAGCCCGGCACGGCGCGGAAGCCCGCCTTGGCGAAGCGCGCGGCGTTCCAGCCCGTTGTCTTGAGCGGCACCTTGTCGAACCACGGCGCACCGCCCATGCCTGGGAACACCGCGCCGCCGTCCATCGGCACCGAGTCATAGAGCCGGAACGAGAGCAGCACGGCTTTCTTGAGCCACTGGTTCACCACCCATTCGCCGCCGATCTTCTCGGCGGTGCGGAAGCTGCCGTCGTCGAGGCCGGCGATCGCCGCCTCGACGGCGTCGCGCACTTCGCCCTTGGTGGCGCTGTTGATGCCGTCGCGCTTTTCCCACGCCGCATCGATGGTGGCTTCCAGTTGCTTGCTCATTGTCCCCTCAAAATAGGCCGGCGGACCTTATATGCTGGCCCCGATGGCGTTCAAGCTCCCCGAATCGGTGCTGGTAGTCGTGCATACGGCGCAACTGCAGGTACTGCTGTTGGAACGGACGGCGCAGCCCGGCTTCTGGCAGTCGGTGACCGGCTCGCGCGAGCCAGGCGATTCCGATCTCGAGGCAACCGCCCACCGCGAGCTTTTGGAAGAGACTGGCCTCGCGCTGGGCACGCTCACCGACTGGATGCTCACAAATCGCTATGAGATCTGGCCGCAATGGCGCGCGCGCTATGCGCCCGACGTGACCCACAACACCGAGCATGTGTTCGGTTTCCTGGTGCCTGAGATCACGGTGGCCACGCTCGACCCCGCCGAACATACTCGGCAGGTCTGGTTGCCGTGGCAGGAGGCGATGGAAAAGGTGTTTTCACCAACGAACCGCGACGCGATATGGCAGCTGTCGCGTCGGTAGCCGCGCCCCACAAGGAAGCCTCGAGGCTAGGCCAGTTCAGTTGGGCGCTGTTCGACTGGGCCAACCAGCCCTTCTTCACCATCGTCACCACTTTCATCTTCGCTCCCTATTTCGCCAACGTCATGGTCGGCGATCCGATCAAGGGCCAGGCCGAATGGGCTTTTACGCAATCGACCTCGGGCATCATCATCGCCCTGCTGAGCCCTTTCCTCGGCGCCATGGCCGACGCCGGCGGCCGGCGCAAACCCTACATCTTCGCCTTCCAGCTCCTGCTGTTCGCCGGCTGCGCGGCGCTGTGGTGGGCCTATCCCAACCGGCCGGATCTTGCCGGGCCGATCAGCTGGGCCGTCGTCGCCGCGACCGTGGGCGCGGAGATGTCGATCGTGTTCAACAACGCGCAGCTGCCCAACATCGTGCGGCCCGAGCGCATGGGCTGGCTGTCGGGCTTCGGCTGGGGCCTGGGCTATTGCGGCGGGCTGGTGTCGCTCGGCATCGTGCTCGTCGTCCAGTACTCACTCGGCCCCGATCCCACGCACACGCTCGAGCGGCTGACCGGGCCCGCCTCCTCGCTATGGCTTGCTGTCTTCGTGCTACCGATGTTCCTGTTCACGCCGGACCATGCCGGCATGCGGCGCATGCCGATGCTGGAGGCGGCAAAGCAAGGCGGCCGCTCGCTCGTGTCGACGGTCAAGAAGCTGCGCCATTTCAAGAACGCGCTCACCTACCTGATCGCCTTCATGCTCTATAACGACGGCCTGGCCGCCATCATCGCCTTCGGCGGTGTTTATGCCTCGGCGACGTTCGGCTGGAGCACCACGACGCTCGGCATCTTCGGCATCATCCTGACGGTGTTCGCGATCCCGGGTGCGTTCCTCGGCGGCAGGATCGACGATCTGATCGGCAGCAAGCGGACGGTGCAGATCGCCATCGCGGGCGTCATCATCGCCACGATCGGCATCGTCGATGTCACAGCCGACCGGTTGTTCTTCGTCATTCCCGTCGATCCCATCAGCCCGACCCGCGGCCTGTTCGGCTCGGTCCAGGAAAAGGTCTTCATGGCCTTCGCTGTGCTGCTGGGCTTCTGCATGGGCCCGATGCAGGCGGCCAGCCGCACCATGATCGGCCGCCTCGCGCCGCCGGGCATGACGGGCGAGTTCTATGGCCTGTTCGCGCTTTCGGGCCGCGCCACCGCGTGGATGGCGCCCACCGCGATCGGCATCATCACCACGGCGACCCAGTCCAATCGCCTCGGCGTGGCGTGCGTGCTGGTCTTCCTGGTGCTAGGCTTTTGCCTGCTCTGGCGGGTGCGCGAGGAGCGCGCCGAAATCGAAGGAGGCGTCCCATGATCACGGCCATCGTGAACTTCAAACTACCGGCCGACATCGATGCCAAGAAGGCGGCCGAGCTCTTCAAGGGCTCGGCACCCAAGTATCGCGGCCTCAAGGGCCTGGTGCGCAAGTACTACCTGTTCGATGAGACCCAGCGCATCGGCGGCGGAGTCTACCTCTGGAAGAGCAAGGCTGACGCCGAGGCGGTCTATACGCCGGAATGGAAGGCCTACATCGCCGAGCGCTACGGCACGCCGCCCGACATCCGCTATTTCGAGACGTCGGTGGTGGTCGACAACGAGAGTGAGAAGACGATCCTCGACGCCGCGGCCTAGGCCGCCGTCGTCTTCCCCTTGAACAGGCAAAGATCGTTGACCACGCAGCGTGGGCAGTCGGGTGTGCGCGCCTTGCAGGTGTAGCGGCCATGCAGGATCAGCCAGTGGTGCGCGTGCAGGCGATATTCCTCGGGCACGCGCTTTAGGAGCTTCAGCTCGACCTCGAGAGGATTCTTGCCCGGCGCCAGCCCAGTGCGGTTGCCGACGCGGAAGATGTGGGTGTCGACCGCGATGGTCGCCTCGCCGAACGCCACGTTCATCACCACGTTGGCGGTCTTGCGGCCGACACCGGGCAGCGCCTGCAGCTCCTCGTGCGTACGCGGCACCTCGCCACCATGGTTCTCGATCAGGAGCTTGCTGAGCCCGATCACGTTCTTGGCCTTGGTGCGAAAGAGGCCGATGGTCTTGATGTGACCGATCAGCTTGCGCTCGCCGAGCACCACCATGTCGGCCGGCGTCTTGATGAATTTGAACAGCGGCCCGGTGGCGCGGTTGACGCCGACGTCGGTCGCCTGCGCCGACAACACGACGGCGACCAGCAGCTGATAGACGGTATCGTACTGCAGTTCGGTCTCGGGCTCGGGAATGGCCTTCTTCAGGCGAGCAAAGAACTCGGGGATGACGGCGGGCTTCATCAGGGCCATATAGCTTCATAGCATGGCGGACACGGTCCACTTTTCCACTTTGCTCAGGCCCCATCGCAGCCTGTCGCCGCTGGGCTTCAAGTGGCTGATTCGTGCCGCAATCGCCGCCAACCTGCTGATCGGCGTGCCGATGTTCCTCCTCGGCGCCTGGCCGGTGCTGGGCTTCATGGGGCTCGACATCTGGCTGCTCTACTGGATGTTCCAGCGCAGCTACCAGGATGCGCGGCGCAGCGAGACCCTGACGCTGACCGACCGCGAGCTGATCGTCGACCGCATCGCCCCCGACGGCGAGCGCGAGCAGCATCGCCTCGATGCCTATTGGCTGAAGGTCGACCAGGGCGAGCGGCTTGTCGTGACCTCGCGCGGCAACCGGGTGGTAATCGGCCGCTTCCTATCGCCGGGCGAACGCGAGGACGTCGGCGAGCGGCTGAAGGCGGCTGTCGCTGCCGTGCGGTCGCCGCGTTACGAGCATAAGTGGGATTAGAGGCGACATCCTCATCCTGAGGAGCGGTCCGTAGGACCGCGTCTCGAAGGATGGGAACCAGAGGTGCTGTGGCCGACCCTTCGAGACGCCGCGCTGCGCGCGGCTCCTCAGGGTGAGGTCTTTTAAAGCCCCAGCACGTCCTTCATGCTGTAGAGGCCGGGCTTCTTGCCTTTTAGCCACAGCGCGCTGCGCACGGCGCCTGAGGCGTAGGTCTCGCGGCTGAAGGCACGATGGTTGAGCTCCAGCCGTTCGCCGGCGGCCGCGAACATCACCGTGTGCACGCCGACCTCCTCGCCGCCCCGCAAAGTTGCGAAGCCGATCTCGCCCGTCGGCCGCGCGCCGGTATGGCCGTCGCGGCTCTTGCGCCAGACCTCCTCGAGCTTGACCTTGCGGCCCGCCGCCGCGGCGCGGCCCAGCGCCAGCGCGGTGCCCGAGGGCGCATCGATCTTGTGGCGATGGTGCATCTCCAGCACTTCGATGTCGTAAGCGGGATCAAGCATCGAAGCGGTCTTCTCGACCAACGACAGCAGGACATTGACGCCAATCGACATGTTGGCGGCCCACAGGATCGCCGTCTTCTTGGCACACTCGTGCACCGCCGCCGTCTGCTCGGGATTGAGCCCGGTCGTGCCGATCACCATGGCGACGCCCTTGTGGGCGGCGATCCTGGCATGCGCGACGGTCGCGGCGGGCACGGTGAAGTCGATGATCGCGTCGGCCGCCCCGATGGCGGCCGCGGCATCGGCCACGATCTTCACGCCGCCGCCGGCATCGGTGCCCAGCTTGTTGCTGCCAGGGCCTTCCAGCGCGGCGGCGAGTGTGCAGCCCTCGGTGCGCGCGATCTCAGCGATCAGCATCTGGCCCATGCGGCCGGCGGCGCCGGCAATGGCGATCTTCATTTCATTTCCCCTCGAATGCGCTAGCCTTCAGCCTATGCTTTTTATGGTCATCGAGAAATTCAAGAATCAGGACGGCAAGGCCGTCTACCGCAAGCTGCGCGATTCGGGTCGCGCGCTGCCTGACGGACTCAAATTTATCTCAAGCTACGTATCAGCCGATCTCAGCCGCTGCTTCCAGCTCATGGAGACCGACGACGTCACCCTGTTCCAGCGCTGGATCGCCGACTGGCAGGACGTGGTGGAGTTCGAGGTCGTGCCGGTGGTCGAGGGCAAAACTACGCGCGAGGCACTGGCGTCGATGCTTTAGCGCCAAGCCCGGCATCAAGTCTCACAGGGGAACGGCGTCGGCTTCCAGTACTTGGTGAGCTTCATGCCTTTCACGGCATAGGCTTCCCAGTCGTGCAGCAGCGGCAACACCTTAGTGCGATCCTTTCGGAGTGTGCCAAGCAAATAGGCTATCCGCCCTCGGAGATAGGGGGTGTAACGGGACACTTCGATCACCGCGTCGTGAGGATGGGGACGCATGATGTCGGCAAGCTTTTTTTCGGCAGAATCGAAATCGCCGACGGAGCATTCTCCCAATGCCACCGTGAACGCGCAGTGCGGAGCATCCGAAATCTCCAAGCCGGGTGGAAGGCCGAAGTAGTTCGAAGATCTCTGATGCTCGACGTAGTCGACGATCCCCTCCACTGCTGGAATCGCGCGTCGCTCCATTTCGTCACAAAGGATGGCCGAACTCCGATCGAGATCTTCTTCCCAGTCTTGGGGTATCTGGTAACGATACGGCTTGGAAGCGTACATGTCTTCTACAGCCTGCCCGTTGTAAAGCTGATGAGCAAACGAAGCTGCTCCAGAGGCAGTGCTAAAACGGGGAATATCGAACTTCGCACCTCTCAAGTAGTGCGTAAAAGGCTGGATGAACAGCGTACGTTGCACGAACGCAAGATCCGTACGCTTTGCCAACAGTGGTTGCAGAAGGCGCTTGAGTTCGCGGCTCGTGGTCATCGGGGAACGAATACCGGGATGAAATAGACGTGCTTGTAGCCCATACCAGTAGCGACTGCGTAGAGCCCGCCTTCTCGGATGTGACGGTAGATGGTTTCGAGACGCGGCGGCGTTTTACCGGTCTTGAAGTCGTAGACGCACACGGTTACGTAGTTCTTGTGCAGCTCGAGCACGTCCAGCTCCGAATGATCCCTGTTGTACGATCCCTCTACTCCACGAAGGAGCGCGATTTCAGGCTTCAATTGGTAAACGCCGTGTTCCTCTAACTGCGATTGAATGTCGTCCATCTTAAGTCGAGCCTCGAGCTCTTCGTGAACGACTTGTCCATGTCTTTGGGCAGACAAGTTGAGCGGCTTGACCTTCGCATCAGCCTTGATGGCGTAGCCTTCGTATCTTGCAAAGTTGGGACAAACTCCGAGGACTTCCTCTCGCGTTGCCTCGCGGGTGGTCGTTGTGATGCCGCCATCGGTCGACACGCCGATCCGCATCTCGATCTTTGAGGGAAGGGATATTGGCGGTGGAGGTACATTGTCTTTGCCGCCGGGCGCGCTTGTCACACGATTGGCTGCTCCATCGTCATTCGCGACGTTCCGCCGATCGATGACCCCGCCCGTTGCCAACAACCGATCGGCGGCCTCGGTCCCGACCGAGCCCCGAAGGTGGTCGGCGTCGACGAGCACGGGCCGGCGACCAGGCATTCCGCCACCGAACGTTGCGTCGACCGGTGGCAATTCTTCCCATTTGGCGCCGATACCGGTGCCGAACAGCCCACCGTCGACGCGGCGTTCGAAGATTATCGACTGCTGGCCAATGGGCCGGCGGGCGCGCAAGTCGTTACCGAGGGCGATAGTCTCGTCTTGAGGAGCGATCTTCGGCACCGCGACTAACGGAGCCGCGAGCACCATGGCGGGCGCCGCCGCTGCAGCCAGCGGCGCTAGACGGGCGGCCATCGGAGCAAGGCGTCCGGTGCTCCACCCGCTTTCGCCAGCGGCGGCGAGAGCTGTCGCCGCTGCTGCTGCTTTCGTCTGCGGCAGCACGGCTTGTAAGGCCGCTAGTGCAGCTTGGGCTTCCCGGTACTCCGGACTGCCAGGCGGGGGCTCCACGTTCGGCGCAATCCCGCGGCGTCCGGCATAGCTGCTTTCTTCTGCCTGCGGCCTGGAGAACAGATAGTCCCACCTGGGAGCAAGGGATGAGGCGCCGCCGAGGAGCGTGCTGCCAACGTCGTTCGTGCCAGACTCGCGGTCTGGGAGCCAGGCATCCGGAAACTTGAAATCGGCCATGGCGTGAATCTAACCGAAGTCGGTCCGAAGCACCTATTTTGGTCATTAGAAGTTCAACCGCCGATTTCATCAGCGGGTGGCGAGGGCGGCCTGCTCGGCTGCTCTACGGCCTATGCCGATGGCAGCCCACGATGTGGTCGTCGACCATGCCGGCCGCCTGCATGAAGGCGTAGCAGATCGTCGAGCCCACGAACTTGAAGCCCGCCTTCTGCAGCGCCTTGGCCATGGCGTCGCTTTCAGGTGAGCGCGCTGGCACGTCCTTCAGGCTCTTGGGGTGGTTCTTTTTCGGCTTGCCGCCGACGAAGCTCCACAGGAACTTGGCGAACGAGCCTTCGCGTTCGACCAGAGCGAGATAGGCCTTGGCGTTGCTGACGCTCGCATCGATCTTGCCCTTGTGGCGGATGATGCCGGGATCGGTCAGCAGCTTCCGCAATTTGGCCGGCGTGTAGCGCGCGATCTTCTTCGGCTCGAAGCCGTCGTAAACCTTGCGGTAATGCTCGCGCTTGCGCAGCACCGTGATCCAGGAGAGGCCGGCCTGGCAGCCTTCCAGCGTCAAAAGCTCGAACAGGGCGCGGTCGTCCTTGAGCGGACGGCCCCACTCGCTGTCATGGTATTTCTGGTAGAGCGGGTCCTGCGAAACCCAGCCGCATCTTGGCTTGCCGTCGTCGCCCGCGACTTTATCGTGTTTCCAAACCATGCGAGGAAACCAATGCCCAAGAATCTCGCCGACCTCAAGGTCTGCATCTTCGATGTATTTGGCACGGTGGTGGATTGGCGCGGCAGCCTGATCGAGGACCTGCCCAAGCTCGGCAAGAAGTACGGCCTCGATACCGACTGGCCGACCTTCGCCGTCGACTGGCGCGGCCTCTACCAGCCGCAGATGAACCGCGTGCGCAAGGGCGAGCTGCCCTGGACGCGCATCGACGATCTGCACAAGGAAGCCTTCGAGATGCTGCTGAAGAAGCGCGGGCTGAAGCATCCGGGCGAGGAAGGCGCGTGGGACTTCACGCATCTCTGGCACAAGCTCCGGCCCTGGCCCGATTCGGTCGAGGGCATCGGCCTCATGAAGAAGAAGTTCGTCGTGGCGACGCTCAGCAACGGCAACGTCGCCTTGTTGATCAACATGGCGAAGAACAGCGGCATTCCCTGGGACCACTGCTTCTCGGGCGAAACCTTCAAGCACTACAAGCCCGACCCGGAGTCGTACCTGGGCGTTGTCGACTCGATGTACCTCAAGCCGCACCAGGTGATGCTGGTCGCAGCCCACAACGGCGACCTGACGGCGGCGCAGAAATGCGGCCTGTCGACCGGCTTCGTGATCCGTCCCAACGAGCACGGCCCCGGCCAGACCCGCGACCTCAAGCCCGAGGGCGAGTGGGACGCCGTCGGCAATTCGATCATCGAGGTGGCGAAGAAGATCGGGTGTTGAGGGGGGTGGGTGAGAAAAGTGAGAATCCACCCGATCTGCCTTGCAGATCAACGAGTTATGATTCTCATTGGGGTGAGAATCCAGTGAGAATCGGCCGAGTAAAGTCGGGCTAGACCCCAATTGTCGTCAGGTCCTGGAACCAGTGCTGAGCCTGCACGTACGACTTGATCTTGGGTGACAGCGCATGCGGGTTGGTGTCGTGCACCACCCAGATCAGAACGGCGTCGTCGACCACCTTCTCGTGAATGCGGGCCATGATGGCGTCCTGCTTCGCCGGATCGAAGGTGTTCTGCGATTCACTGACCAACTTGTCGACTTCCGGATTTGAGTAACAGCTCCAGTTCACGCCGACGGGTGCCGCCTGGTTCGAGGCGAAGAAGCGGTTGATGGCGTAAACCGGATCGGACGTCACGTAGGCGATGTTGTTGGCGGTGATGTCCTTGTTCATCTCGGCCTTGGCGCCGGCTCGCCACGCCGTATACATCGCCTCGAGCTCGACCACCTTGAACTCGACGTCGATATAGACGTCCTTGAACATCTCCTGGATGGCCTCGTTCATCGGCAGCGACAGCATCTGGCCGGTGCCGCCCGACGCCACAACGAACTTGGTCTTGAGCGGCTGAGCCTTGCTGAAGCCTGCCGCCGTCGTCAGCTTCCGGGCCTCGTCGGGGGCATACTTGATCTCAAAGCTGGGCTTGCCGAACCATGGGCTGGTCCTGTCGACCTGGCCGTAAGCGGGCTTCGCGAGGCCGTGCAACAGCTTCACGATCGAATCGCGGTCGATTGCAAGATTGGCCGCCTTGCGCAGCCGGATGTCGGTCCAGGGCGAGCCAGGCAGCATCGACGGGTGATAGTTCCAGACGTGCGGCGTGACGTTCTGCTCGATCTTCATGCTGCCCTGCTTCAGACGGTCGACGGCGTCGGGCGGCGGTGTCTCGATCATGTCGACCGCGTTCGAGAGCAGCGCGGCCGTGCGCGCCGAATCCTCCGGCGCCACGATCAGGATCAGGCGGTCGGATTTCGGCACTCGCTTGGGATTCCAGTAAGCCTCGTTCTTCACCAGCTCGGCGCGCTCGCGCGGCACCAGGCGAGCCAGCTTGAACGGGCCGGTGCCGGACGGCTCCGAGGCGAACTTGTTCCAGTCCTTGCCGAGCTTCTCCCACTGCGCCGGGCTCGAGATCAGAAACCACAGCAGCTGATAGGGGAAGAGAGCGTCAACCGCCTTGGTCTTGATCTCGATCGTCATGTCGTCGAGCTTCTTGTAGCTCGCGATGCCCGGCAGGCGGGGCCGCACCTGGGCCGCCTGGCGCTGATCGAATTGCGGTGCGTCCTTGTTGAACACCTTCTCGAGGTTCCAGACCACGGCGTCGGCGTTGAAAGCCGAACCGTCGTGGAACTTCACGCCGTCACGCAGCTTGAACGCCCACAGGGTCTTGTCGGCCTCGTTCACCTTCCAGTCGGTGGCCAGCCCCGGGATCATCTTGCCTGGACGGTCCGCGACGTCGAGCTCCCAGGCGACCAGCGGATCGTAGATCGTGAGGCCGGTGAACTGATAGGCGCCGGCGCCGCGGTCGGGCTGGCCGGTGGTGAGCGGCACGTCGGCCATCGAGATGCCGTAGCGCACGACCTTTTCCTGGGCCATTGCGGGCAGGGGCAAGGACAGTGCGCCGGCACCGGCGATAATGGAACGACGTGACAGCTTCATTGAAAACCTCCTGATCAGAGTTTGGGCCGCCGTGCCCGCCAGGCCGTGGCGCGTTCGTAGGCGGCGCCGGCCGCAAACACGCTGGCTTCGTCGAAGGCGCGGCCGGCGAGCTGGAAGCTGAGCGGAAAGCCCTCGCTGTCGAAGCCGCAGCACACCGTGAGCGCCGGTTGGCCGGTGACGTTGAACGGCATGGTGAGCGACGGCTTGTCGAGGAAGTGGAAGATCGGCTGCGGTTCCTTGAAGGCCTCCGGCGGCCCCCACTGGTTGGCGGCCATCACCAGGTCATAGCCGCGCATGGCTGCCTTCATGTCCTGGTGGAGCTGGCGGCGGAAGCGCAGCGCCGAGATGTACTGTTCGGCGGTGATGAAGGCGCCGAGCTGGAAGCGCCGGCGCGTGGTGTAGCCGAACTTCTCAGGCGTCTCGATCACTTCCTGGCGATGGATGGCATGCGCCTCGGTGGTGATGATGACGCGTCCGCAGATGTGATAGTCCCAGAGGTCGGGGAAGACGACGTCCTCGACGACCGCGCCGAGGTCTTTCAGGACGCGCACCGCCTCGTCGATGCCCTTTTTCGTATCGGGCGTGACGCTGGCGTCCTTGCCCCCGTCTTGGCCTTCGTGCCAATGGCGCGCGAGCGCGATGCGCATACCCTTGATCGGACGCTGCGCGGCTGCGCCATAGTCGACCTTCGCGGTCTTGGCCGAGGCCTGGTCGTTGGGGTCATAGCCCGCCAACACGTCGAGCATCAGCGCGCAATCCTCGACCGTCCAGGCGAGCGGGCCCGCGGTGTCGAGGCTGAAAGCGAGCGGGAAGATGCCGCAACGGCTCACCAGCCCGTAGGTCGGCTTGATGCCGGCGGTACCGCAGAAGCCGGCAGGATTGCGGATCGAGCCGCCGGTGTCGGAACCCATCGCGCCCATGCAGAGCGCCGCCGCCACGGCGGCCCCCGAGCCGCTCGACGAGCCGCCGGGCTGGTGCTTGGTGTTCCAAGGATTGAGCACCGCCGGGAACGGCTGGTCGGGCGTCATGGCGCCGTTGGCGAATTCGTGCGTGCCAAGCTTGCCCAGGATCACCGCGCCCGCATCCTTCAGGCGGCGCACCGTCTCGGCGTCGATCGCTGGCACGTAGTCGGCCTTGAGATGCGAATGGCCGGTCGTCTTGACGCCGGCGGTCTCGTAGATGTCCTTCAGCGCCACCGGGATGCCGTGCATCGGCCCACGCCGCAGCCCACCCTTCATCTCCGCGTCGGCCTGGCGGGCGGCGTTGCGCGCCAGATCCTCGGTGACGGTGATGTAGCTCGCGATCTTGTGATCAACCGCCTTGATGCGGTTGAGGAAGGTTTCGGTGAGGGCGGTCGCGGTGAGCTCGCCGCGCGCCATCAGGCGGCCGGCGTCGGCGATGCCGAGCGTCGTGAGATCGGGCATGGCGGAGCCTATTCGTCGGCGCGGAAGACGTGCGGCGGCTCGGCCGCCCAGGCCCAGCGGCTGGGAATGCGCTCCATCAGGGCAATCAGGCCGAGATAGCCCTTGTGCAGGTGCTCGATATCCTCAGCCGTCAAGGTGAGCCCGGTCAGCGCGGCGCGCGCGCGGAACTCCTCGAGCGTTGGCGGTGCCTTCGGCGGCGACATATGCTCCTCCCAGCCAAGGTCCATGCAATCGACATGCCGCGCCGCCTTGGCTTGGCGCTTGCATGCCCAACCCCAAACAGGGGGACTGCCATGTTGAAACATCTTCGCGTCGTCGCCGCCAGCCTGGGCTTCATTGCCGTTTCGGCGGTGCCTGCCCTTTCGCAGGGCACGCTGCGCATCGGCATGACAGCCGCCGACATTCCGCAGACCACCGGCCAACCCGACCAGGGGTTCGAGGGCTACCGTTTTGCGGGGTACACCATCTACGACGCGCTGGTGAATTGGGACCTGTCGAAGGCCGATGTGCTGGCCGACATCAAACCCGGCCTTGCCACCGAATGGTCGGCCGTCGAGGGTGGCGACGGCAAGCGCTGGATCTTCAAGCTGCGCCAGGGCGTGAAATTCCATGACGGCACCGACTTCGACGCCGACGTCGTCGTCTGGAATCTCGAGAAGATCCTGAACGACAAGTCTCCGCAATTCGATCCCAAGCAGGCGGCGCAGTCGCGCCAGCGTGTCCCGACGCTGGTCGGCTGGAAGGCGGTCGACAAATACACTGTCGAGCTCACCACGCGCGTCGCCAATGCGCTGTTCCCTTACGACATGTCCTACATCCTCTATTCGAGCCCGACGCAGTGGGAGAAGCTCGGCAAGGATTGGGTGAAGGTGGCACAGCAGCCGATCGGCACCGGTCCGTTCAAGGTCGACCGCATGGTGCCGCGCGAGCGCCTGGAGCTGTCGCGCTTCGACGGCTACTGGGACAAGGCGCGTGTGCCGAAGCTCGACAAGATCCTGCTGTTCCCCATGCCGGAAGCAGCGACGCGCACAGCGGCGCTGCTGGCGGGGCAGGTCGACTGGATCGAAGTGCCGGCGCCCGATGCCATCCCGCGCCTGAAACAGGGCGGCATGAGCATCGTCACCAACAAGTACCCGCACAACTGGGCCTACCAGCCCAGCATGGTCGAGGGCTCGCCGTGGACCGATATCCGGGTGCGCAAGGCCGCCAACCTCGCGATCGACCGCGCCGGCCTCAACAAGCTGCTGGGCGGCCTGATGATCGAGTCCAAGGGCGTGGTGTATCCCGGCCATCCCTGGTTCGGCTCGCCCTCGTTCGACATCAAGTACGACCCGGCGGCGGCCAAGAAACTTTTGGCCGAGGCGGGCTACAGCGCCACCAAGAAGCCGAAAATCAAGATCGCCATCTCGACCTCGGGCTCCGGGCAGATGCTGCCGCTGCCGATGAACGAGTACGTGCAGGAGAACCTGAATGCCGTCGGCTTTGACTGCAGCTTCGAGGTGATGGAGTGGAACACGCTGGTCACCTTCTCCTTCCAGCCGGTGACCGGCGACGCTTCGACCAAGGCAGGCACCAACGCCATAAACATCAGCCGGGCCACGGTCGATCCCTACTCGGCGTTCATGCGGCTCTACCACAGCGACTACGTGCCGCCGAAGGGCGCCAACTGGGGCATCCTGAAGGATCCCAAGCTCGACGAGCTGATCAACACCGCGCACGCCTCGTTCGACCGTGCAGCGCAGACCAAGGCGTTGGCCGACGTCCACAGCTACATCGTCGATCAGGCCTATTGGATCTACATCGCCCATGACCTCAATCCGCGCGCCATGAGCCCCAAGGTGAAGGGCTTCGTGCAGGCCCAGAGCTGGTTCCAGGACTTCACGCCGATCACGATGCAGTAGATGTTGCTCTACGCCCTTCGTCGGCTGATCTACCTCGTGCCGGTGGCGTTCGGGGTGTCGCTGCTCGTCTTTGCCCTGGTGCATCTGGCACCAGGCGATCCGATCTCGGCCATCGTGCCGCCCGACACACCCAAGGAAGTCGTCGACAAACTCAAGGAATACTACGGCTTCGACAAGCCATTGCCGGTGCAATACATCCGCTGGCTGACGGTGACCTTGAGCGGCGATTTCGGCACCTCGATCGGCACCGGCCGGCCGGTGATCGACGAGGTGTCGTCGGCCTTCGGCAACACCATCATCCTGGCGATCGCCGCCACGCTGCTCGCCTTCTCGCTCGCGATCTTCCTCGGCACCGCGGCGGCCTATGCCAAGTCGCGCATCGTCGACCGCCTGGTGACGCTGATCTCGCTGATGGGCGTGAGCGTGCCGCACTTCTGGTTGGCGATCGTGCTCGTGATCGTATTCTCGGTCGAATTGGGCATGCTGCCGCCCATGGGGATCGGGCCGGAGAACGCCACCGGCTGGCATTTCGACCGGGCGCACCTCGCCCACATGGTCCTGCCGACGATCGCCCTGTCGGTGATCCCGCTCGGCGTCATGACGCGCACGGTGCGTTCGACCATCAAGGAAATCCTCAACATGGAGTTCGTGACGGCGCTGCAGGCCAAGGGCATGAACGACCGCCAGATCCTGTTCCATGTGCTGAAGAATGCCGCGCCCACCTGCCTCGCCGTCATGGGCCTGCAGGCCGGCAACCTGATCGGCGGCTCGATCCTGATCGAGACGGTGTTCGCCTGGCCGGGCACCGGCTTCCTGCTCAACAGTGCCATCTTCCGCCGCGACTTGCCGATCCTGCAGGGCACCACGCTGGTGCTGGCCTTCTTCTTCATGATGCTCAATCTCACCGTCGACGTGATCCAGACCATGGTCGACCCGCGCATCAAGCGAGGCTGAGACCATGGCGATCCAAAGCCCGACGATCGATATCGCCGGCGCCGCCCCCGTCGGGCCGGCGCTGACGCCGGTGACGCGCGGCTACTGGCAGTCGGTGCGCCGTCGGCTCGGCCGCGATCCGGTGACATTGATCTGCGCTGCAGTGCTGCTGCTGATCGTGGCTTCGGCGCTGACGGCACCGTGGCTGGGCCTCGCCGACCCCTACAAAACCTCGATGATCCGCCGGCTCTATCCGCTCGGTTCGCCGAACTTCCTGCTGGGCACCGACGAACTTGGCCGCGACATGTTCTCTCGCCTGATCTATGGCGGCCGGCTGTCGTTGTTCATGGGCGTGACGCCGGTGGCCTGCGCGCTGTTGATCGGCGGCACGCTCGGCATCACCGCCGGCTTCTCGGGCGGCTGGGTCAACATGATGATCATGCGCATCATGGACGTGTTCTACGCCTTCCCCTCCGTGCTGCTCGCGATCTCGCTGTCGGGCGCCATGGGGGCGGGCGCGGAGAACACGCTGATCGCGCTCACCCTGGTGTTCATTCCGCCGATCTGCCGCGTCTCCGAAAGCGTGACCACCCAGGTGCGCGGCTTCGACTTCGTCGACGCCGCCCGGGCGAGCGGCGCCAGCGCGCTCACCATCGTGCGCGTGCATGTGCTGGGCAACGTGCTCGGCCCCATCCTGGTCTACGCCACCTCGCTGATCAGCGTGGCGATCATCCTGGCGGCCGGCCTCTCCTTTCTTGGCCTGGGCGTGAAGCCGCCTGAGCCCGAATGGGGCCTGATGCTGAACACCCTGCGCCAGGCGATCTATGTGAACCCGGTCCTGGCGGCGCTGCCGGGCGTGATGATCTTCATCACCTCGATCTGCTTCAACATGATGAGCGACGGGCTGCGTGCCGCCATGGATGTGAAGGCCTGATGGACGCGTTGGTCCCCGGTTCCGATCGCGGCGGCCCCGCCCAGCCTCTGCTGCTGGCGACGGGGCTACGCAAGCATTTCCCCGTGGCCGGCGGTTTGCTTGGGCGTACGACCAAAGTCGTGCGTGCGGTCGACGATCTCAGCCTGTCGGTAGCCAAGGGCGAGACCCTCGGCGTGGTGGGCGAGTCGGGATGCGGCAAGTCGACGGTCGCGCGCCTGCTGATCCGCCTGCTCAAGCCCGACCGCGGGACCATGGTGCTGGACGGCGACCCGGTCGATGAACCGCATGGCGTCAGCATCAACGAGTTGCGCCGGCAGGTGCAGATGGTGTTCCAGGATTCCTATGCCTCGCTCAATCCTCGGCTGACCATCGCAGAAACGCTGGCTTTCGCGCCCAAGGCGCACGGCCTTCCGGCATCCGAGGCGCGCGCCCGCGCGCGCGATCTGCTGGCCAAGGTGGGGCTCGAGCCCGATACCTACATGGAGCGCTATCCGCACGAGCTCTCGGGCGGCCAGCGCCAGCGCGTCAACATCGCCCGTGCGCTGGCGCTTCAGCCGAGGTTGGTGATCCTCGACGAGGCGGTATCGGCGCTCGACAAGTCAGTCGAGGCGCAGGTGCTGAACATGCTGGTCGATCTCAAGACCGAACTTGGGCTGACCTATGTTTTCATCAGCCATGACCTCAACGTCGTGCAATACCTCTCCGACCGCGTGCTGGTGATGTATCTCGGCAAGATTGTCGAGATCGGTGACGTCGACGCTATCTACGGCAACCCGCAGCACCCCTACACGCGAGCGCTTCTGTCGGCCCGGCCGACGATGGATCCGCGCAAGCGCACCAAGGAGGCGCCGATCCAGGGCGATCCGCCCAACCCGATCGATCCGCCTTCCGGGTGCCGTTTCCGCACCCGCTGCCCGTTCGCCGAGGAGGTCTGCGCGCGCGCGGAACCCGTGCTGGCCGAGACGGCTGCGCAATCGGTGGCCTGCCATATGCGAGTCCACGGCTCCGGCCATACGAAGGCACCCTGACATGGCGGAGCTATTACAAGTCCAGGATCTCAACGTTACCTTCGTGACGCCTGACCGCACCGTACATGCCGTAAACGGCGTGAGCTTCGACGTGAAGCGCGGCGAGACGCTCGGCATCCTGGGCGAATCGGGCTCGGGCAAGAGCGTCACCCTGCGTTCGATCCTGAAGCTCCATCCCGAGCACCGCACGCGCTGGTCGGGCAGTATCAAGCTCGAGGGTGATGAGATCCTGTCGATGACCGGTAGTGCGCTCGCCGACCTGCGCGGCAATCGCGTCGCCATGATCTTCCAGGAGCCGGCGACGGCCTTCGATCCAGTGTTCACCATCGGCCATCAGATCGCCGAGACGGTGCGCCGCCATACCGGCAAGAGCGCGGCCGACGCCATGAAGCGCGCCCGCGAGCTTTTGGAGATGGTGCGGATTCCTTCGCCGGCGCAGCGGCTAAAGGCCTATCCGCACGAGATGTCGGGTGGCATGCGCCAGCGCGCCATGATCGCGCTCGCGCTCTCCTGTAATCCCAGCCTCCTGCTGGCCGACGAGCCGACCACCGCGCTCGACGCGACCGTCCAGATCCAGGTTCTTCTGCTGATCCGGGAGCTGCAACGCGAGCTCGATCTCGGCGTGATCTTCGTCACCCACGATATCGGCGTGGCGGTCGAGGTCTCCGACCGCATCGGCGTGATGTATGCCGGCAAGCTGGTCGAGCTGGCGGGCGTCGAGCAGATGGTCGACGCTCCCAAGCATCCCTACAGCCGCGGCCTGCTCGCCTCGACGGTGCATGGCGGCATGCGCGGCCAGCGGCTGGAGGCGATCCCCGGCGCGCCGCCCGACCTCGGCGAAGTCCCGACCGCCTGCAGCTTCGCGCCGCGCTGCAAGTTCGTGGAGCCCAGGTGCCTGGCCGCGCCGCCGCCGCTCAGCGCGGTGACGGAGCGCCATCTGGTGCGCTGCGTGCTGGCGGCCTAGCCGGATAAGCCCGGCTTGGCCGTGCCAGCACGGCCTAGTCGTCGCCGCCGAACATCTCCTTCACCTTGGTGAAGAAGCCTTCTGCCTCGGGGCTGGTCTTGCTGCCGGCCTTTTCGAACTCCTTCAGGAGTTCCTTCTGCTTGGCCGTGAGGTTGGTCGGCGTCTCGACATTGATCTCGATGTACATGTCGCCGCGCTGGGTCGAGCGCACGACCGGCATGCCCTTGCCGCGCATGCGGAACTGATGGCCGCCCTGGGCGCCCGCCGGGATGTTGATGCGCGCCATCTTGCCGTCGAGCGTCGGCACTTCGATGCCGGCGCCCAGGGTCGCTTGCACCATTGAGATCGGCACGCGGCAATGGACGTCGGCGCCTTCGCGCTCGAAGAGCTGGTGGCGGCGCACCGACAGGAACACGTAGAGATCGCCCGCTGGTCCGCCGCGCGTGCCGGCCTCGCCCTCCCCGGTCAGGCGAATGCGCGTGCCGTCCTCGACACCGGCCGGGATAGCGACCTTGAGCGTCTTGTCGCGCCGCACGCGGCCCTGGCCGGCGCAGGCACGGCAAGGCTTGTCGATCACCTGGCCCGCGCCATGGCAAGTATGGCAGGCGCGCTCGACGGTGAAGAAGCCCTGTTGCGCCCTCAGCCGGCCGCGGCCCTGACAGGTCGGGCACTGTTGCGGCTTGGAGCCGGGCTCCGCGCCCGAGCCGTGGCAGGCCTCGCAGGCCACCGAGCTCGGCACGCGCACGGTGGCTTCGGTGCCGGAATAGGCCTGCTCCAGGCTGATCTCGAGATTGAAGCGCAGGTCCTGGCCGCGCATGTCGGTGCGCCCGCCGCCCGGCCGGCCGCGATTGCCGCCGAACATCTCGTCGAAGATATCGCCGAACACCGAGCCGAAGTCGAAGCCTTGGCCCTGGAAGCCGCCGGGTCCGCTGGGGCCGCCGCCGCCTTCGAAGGCGGCCGGTCCGTAGCGATCGTAGGCCGCGCGCTTCTCGGGATCCTTCAGGATGTCGTAGGCATGATTGATGTCCTTGAATTTCTTCTCGGACTCTTTGCTGTCGCGATTGCGGTCCGGGTGGTGCTGCATGGCGAGCTTGCGGAACGCCTTCTTGATGTCGTCGGCGCTTGACGCCCGATTGACGCCCAAAAGCTCGTAATAGTCCTGAGCCATGTTGTTCTACGCAGCCCCCACTTGCCGCTCGCTACTTACAACTCGGCCTCCCGCTGGTGCGGGAGGCCGGATTTTCCTTGTCGTGGCCCGGCTTAGCCGGAGCCCTGCTTCTTGTTCTTGTCCGTGACATCTTCGAACTCGGCGTCGACGACCTTCTCGCCCTTCGCCTCGTTCGCGGCGGCACCGTGTTCTCCTGGTGCGCCGCCGGCCGCCGCGGCCCCTGCCTGGGCATCGGCCTGCTGGGCCTTGTACATCGCCTCGCCGAGCTTCATGGCGGCCTGGGCTAGGGTGTTGGTCTTGTTCTTGATCGCCTCGACGTCCTCGCCCGTCAGGGCCGACTTCAGGCCCTCCAGCGCACCCTCGATCTCGGCCTTCTCGGTGGGGCTCACCTTGTCGCCGAACTCCTTCAGGTGCTTGTCGGTCGAGTGCACCAGCGCCTCGCCCTGGTTGCGGGCGTCGATCAGCTCGCGCTTCTTCTTGTCTTCCTCGGCGTGCAGCTCGGCATCCTTCACCATCTTCTGGATGTCGGCCTCGCTCAGGCCGCCCGAAGCCTGGATGCGGATCTGCTGCTCCTTGGCGGTGGCCTTGTCCTTGGCCGAGACGTTGACGATGCCGTTGGCGTCGATGTCGAAGGTGACCTCGACCTGCGGCACGCCGCGCGGCGCGGGCGGGATACCCACCAGATCGAACTGGCCGAGCATCTTGTTCTGGGCGGCGATCTCGCGCTCGCCCTGGAACACGCGGATGGTCACCGCGGTCTGGTTGTCGTCGGCCGTCGAGAAGGTCTGGCTCTTCTTGGTCGGGATCGTGGTGTTGCGCTCGATCAGGCGGGTGAACACCCCGCCCAGCGTCTCGATGCCGAGCGACAGCGGCGTCACGTCGAGCAGCAGGACGTCCTTGACCTCGCCCTTCAGCACGGCCGCCTGGACGGCCGCGCCGACCGCGACGACTTCGTCGGGATTGACGTTGCGGGCCGGCTCCTTGCCGAAGAACTGCTTCACCGCCTCGATGACCTTGGGCATGCGGGTCATGCCGCCGACGAGGATGACCTCATCGATCTGGCCGGCCTGCACGCCGGCATCCTTGAGCGCCGCCTTGCACGGCTCGAGCGTGCGCTGGATCAGGTCGTCGACCAGCAATTCGAGCTTGGCGCGCGACAGCTTGATCACGAGATGCTTGGGGCCGCTGGCGTCCGCCGTGATGAACGGCAGGTTGATCTCCGTCTCCTTGGCGTTGGAGAGCTCGATCTTGGCCTTCTCAGCCGCTTCCTTGAGACGCTGCAGGGCGAGCTTGTCGTTGCGCAGGTCGATGCCCTGGTCCTTCTTGAACTCATCGGCCAGGTAGCTGATGACGCGCTGGTCGAAGTCCTCGCCGCCCAGGAAGGTGTCGCCGTTGGTCGCCTTCACCTCGAACACGCCGTCGCCGATCTCCAGGACCGACACGTCGAAGGTGCCGCCGCCCAGGTCGTAGACCGCGATCGTACCGCTCTTGCGCTTGTCCATGCCGTAGGCAAGGGCAGCCGCCGTCGGCTCGTTGATGATGCGCAGGACCTCGAGGCCCGCGATGCGGCCGGCGTCCTTCGTTGCCTGACGCTGGGCGTCGTTGAAGTAGGCCGGGACGGTGATGACCGCCTGCTCGACCTTCTCGCCGAGATAGGCCTCGGCGGTCTCCTTCATCTTGCCGAGAATGAAGGCCGAGACCTGGCTCGGGCTGTATTGCTGCCCGTTCGCCTCGACCCAAGCGTCGCCGCTCGAGGCCTTCACGATCTTAAAGGGCACCAGGGACATTTCCTTGGCGACCATCGGGTCGTCGAAGCGGCGGCCGATCAGGCGCTTGACCGAATAGAGGGTCTTCAGGGGATTGGTGACGGCCTGACGCTTGGCCGACTGGCCGACGAGGCGCTCGCCTAAGTCGGTGAAGGCGACCATGGACGGGGTCGTCCGCGCACCTTCGGAATTCTCGATGACCTTGGTGTCGCCGCCCTCCATGACCGCGACGCACGAATTGGTGGTGCCCAGGTCGATGCCAATGACTTTCGCCATGATTCTACTCTCTCTTCCCAGCAGGTCGCCCCAGCCCCAAAGGCGCCGGGTAGACCCCCGTTGATTATGTTACCTGCCGGAAAAACCGGGTCAGGACAGGGGCTATATAGGTCCTATGGGGCGGCCTGCAATGGTGCCGTCGCATTGGGACCGCGAAATTCGCCCCAGCGGATATCACATAGGCATTAAGGGGCCTAGAATCGAGCCGGTATGACCATTTTAGGCGCCTGCCGCACCCCGGTCCCGAGTTGGGCGCGACCCTGATGCGCCTCCTGCCGGCCTTTCTGTCGCTCGACCAGCAGCGTCGCCTCTTGGCCGAGATCCAGAGCATCCTCGAACGCGCGCCGCTGTTCAGCCCGGCTATGCCCCGATCGGGCAGCCCCTACTCGGTCCGCATGTCGAATTGCGGATCGCACGGCTGGCTGTCGGACCGCAGCGGCTATCGCTACACGCCGGTCCATCCGGTGACGGGGGCTCCGTGGCCCGATATTCCCCGCTCGGTCCTCGAGCTTTGGCATACGACGACGGGCCTCGCCTACGCCCCGCAAGCCTGCTTGATCAACTACTACGGTGCGGCAGCGAAGCTCGGGTTGCATCGCGACCAGGACGAGGAGGCCCGCGATGCGCCGATCCTCTCCATTTCGCTGGGAGACACGGCGGTGTTCCGGCTGGGCGGCGCTGAGCGGAAAGGTCCGACGCGATCGCTCCACCTCGGCAGCGGAGATCTCTTGGTCCTGTCAGGACCGTCTCGCCACTGGTTCCATGGCGTGGATCGCATCCTGCCGGGCACCAGCCAGCTTCTGCCGGAAGGTGGCCGGATCAACCTCACCCTGCGGCGCGTGACGCCGCCTTAGTTTTCGTTGCTGGCTTCGATCGAGCGAGGCGGGCCGCCCTTGGAGACGGCAACCATCGCCGCGCGCAACAGGCGGCCGGCCAGCAGATAGCCCGGGATCAACTCCTGAACGACGGTGCCGGCCGGCACCGAAGGATCCTCGATCTCCATCATCGCCTGATGGAAGTCGGCATTGAAGGGCTTGCCGACCAACTCAATGCGGGTGACGCCATGACGCTCCAGCACCGACTGCAGCTCGCGCTCGGTCGCCTGCACGCCCACGATGACGTTGCGCACGGCCGGGTCCAACGACTCGAGATCCGCCGGGAGCGCCGAAAGGGCACGGCCGAGATTGTCGGCCACCGACAAGACGTCGCGCGCGAACCGCTCGATGCCGTACTTGCGCTCGCGCTCGGCCTCCTGTTGGCCGCGGCGGCGCACGTTCTGCGTCTCGGCCTCGGCGCGCAGGTACTTGTCCTGCAGCTCGGCCTTTTCGGCCTGCAGCTGCTCGATCAGGCGCACCACGTCGATGGCGTCGTTCTCGAGGGTCGTGTCGGGCTCGGCCGGCTTCTCAGCCGGGGCGCCGCCCGCGGTTGAATCGCTGGCCATACGTTATCCCTAACAAAAGTGGTCTCTTTCGGCGGCCTTCACTTAGGGAGGACCAGGCGCCCGGTCAACCCTTAGACGGCTTCCAATGGCGCCTGCAACCTCGTGCCCCGCACGACGATGCCGCCACGATCGCCGACCGTGACGCTGCCGTAACGCTGCGCGAAGACCTCGGGCAGCGGCCGCGCGTGGGCCGCCGCCAGCCACAAACGCAGCAGGTGGCGTCGGCGTTCCGGCTCGGGCCAGTCCACGAAGGAAGTACGGTCATGCAGGATCGTGTGGTTGTGCACGAGCTGCACGTCGCCCGGCTTGAACTCCATGAACATGTGGAGCCGGGGGTCATTGGTGAGGGCGTCGAACATGTCGAGGGCTTCGACGTGAGCCGGGCTGAGCCGCGGCGCATCCGGGAAACGCTGCGCTGAGTCTATGTATTGGCGCTGGTAGATCGCGGTCAGAAAGCCCTTGTGCCAGCTGAAGGTGGGAATCTGGAAATAGGGCCTCTGGCCCTGCGGGACCTCGCCGCGGCGATCGGTGGCAACCGGCTGGAACATCAGCTTCAGCAGATCGGGCCGCTGCCGGCGCATCTCGTTGAAAATAGTCGTCGAGCTCACCAGCGCCGACAGCCCGCCGCTTCTCGCGGTCTTGAGGCAAAGCAGGCCGACGATGTCGCAAGAGTTGGTGTGAAAAGTCTGCCGCTCGTGCGTCTGGTAGATGCGGACATTGGGATCGTTCGAGGCGAGACCAAGATCCTGCACATGGCCCAGGACATGGCCCTTGCCGTTTTGCGAGCGTGCGCTGCCGAGGTGCGCGCCCAGGCCAAAGTATGCTGTCGCCGATTCGCGCACCGTCCAGCGCTCGACCGGCAAGCCGCGCAGCAGGATGAAGCCACGGCCGTTCAGCACCTCATCGTCGACACGCGCCTTGAGCTTGGGCGCCAGCGTGGGCAACGGGAAATCCTTCGCCGTGATGGCCGCGATGTCGGCCTCTCGTGCGACCAGCGCCTTGGCTGCGGCTTCGACCTCGGCAATCTCGGCCGGCGCGAGCGGCATCAGCCAGTCGCTGCGCTTGGCCATTTCGGGTCCGTACCAGGCGGCGGCGCCGGTCTGCTCCGGCGGCAGGTCGAATGACATGGGTCTTTAGGCCGTTTCCACTATGCGGTTTCCCACGGAAAGCGCGGCGCGAAGAGATCTTCGTCCGTCGTCGACAGCCGGAAGCTCTCGGTGGCGTTCACCAGGGCGGCGCGAATCCCGGGCTCGAGCGCGCTATGGCCGGCATCGGGCACGATCACGAAGCGCGCTTCCGGCCAGGCGCGGAACAGGGCGTCGGCGGTGACCGGCGGGCAGACGACATCGTAGCGGCCTTGCACGATGGTGCAGGGCAGGTGGCGTATGCGGCCAAGCTCGGCCCACGGCCAGCCCTCGGGCACGAACGTGCCATGGGCAAAGTAGTGCGCCTCGATGCGCGACAGGGCGAGGGCGAAGCCGCCATGGTCCGATTCGAAGGGCGCCCGCGCCGTCGGATAGAGCGTCGAGCAGGCTGCCTCGTAGCGACTCCAGGCGCGCGCCGCCGGGCGATGGATATCGGGATTGCGGTCGATCAGGCGACGGTAGTAGTTGCCCAGCAGATCGCCGCGCTCGCCCTCCGGCAGCTGATCGACGAAATCGCGCCAGGCTTCGGGAAAGACGGTCCGCATGCCATGGAGGAACCATTCGATCTCCGGGCGCGAGCCGAGAAAGATGCCGCGCAGGATGAAGCCCGTTGTGCGCTCGGGGTGCCTCAGCCCGTAGGCCAGCGCCAGCGTGCTGCCCCATGAACCGCCGAACAGCAGCCAGCGCGGGATGCCGAGATGGATGCGAAGCTTCTCCATGTCGGCGACGAGATGGCCCGTGGTGTTGTCCTGCAGGTCACCGAGCGGCATCGAGCGGCCGCAGCCGCGCTGGTCGAACACGACGATGCGATAGAATTGCGGATCGAAGAAACGGCGATGGACCGGCGCCGAGCCCGCACCGGGCCCGCCATGCAGGAACAGCACCGGCACTCCCTCGGGATTGCCGCTTTGCTCCCAGTAGACCGTGTGGCGGCCATCGACCGCCAGCATGCCGCTGGCGTACGGCGAGATCTCCGGAAACAGGTCGGAGCGGAGGGGGGTCTCTGAACGCGGCATGCGACTTTCCGCTGGCATGAGTGCCATAGCGGCCGCCGGCATTCCAGCCTTGCCGCGATTGCGGCTGCATGGCCGCCGTGTCTAATCTCCGCCGAGCGACATCGGAGGAATCGTGGTTTTTCAGCGTATTTTGCCGCTCCTCGTCCTCCTCGTCCTCGCCGGCGCCTGCACGCCCGAGAACAATCCGCCGCAGACGGCGGCCGCCGCCCAGGCGGGCGTTCCCACCATGCCGCGCGAGATAGAGAAGGAGGTCGGCCCCGCCTACGCGTCGCCAGGGCTGCAGGCGCTGGTCAACAGGGTGGGCCAGAAGCTGGTTACCCGCTCGGGGCTTACCGGCACCTACCGCTTCTATGTCCTCGACCAGCCGGTCGCCAATGCACATGCCATGTCGTCGGGTTACGTCTTCGTGACTCGCGGCCTGCTCGCCTTGATGGACGACGAGGCCGAACTCGCCGCCGCCATGGGCCACGAACTCGGCCACATCGCGCAGAAGCATGCCGCCCAGCGCGAGCAGGCGCGCAAGAGTGTGCTCGACTCGGCGGTCGACGCGGCGCTCAAGAGCGGCTCGATGACGGTCGGCCGCTCGGTGGCCCGCGAGGGCCTGCTGAAGCTGCGCCGCTATTCGCGCGACCAGGAGCTCGAGGCCGATCGGGTCGGGCTGGGCTACATCACACGGGCCGGCTATCGCGGCGACGCCATAATCACCCTGATCGACAAGCTGCGTCGCCAATCACGGCTGGAAGACCAACTGATGGGCGAGACGAGCGGCGCGACCGACGCCGGCGACCGCAGCGCGCTGTCGACCCATCCGGCGCCCGATGAGCGGCTGGCCGCCTTGCGCGCACTTCCCGAAACACAGGCGCCGGGCGAGTCGGATCGGCCGGAATATCTCAAGGCGATCGACGGCATGTCGGTGGACGACGCGCCGGAAGAGGGCTTCGTGCGCGGGTCGACCTTCCTGCATCCGACGATGCAGCTCGCGTTCGACCTGCCGCGCGATTTCAGGCTGTTCAACGACCATGACGGCGTGGTCGGCGTCGGGGGCGACCATTCGATGATGTATTTCTCGTGCAAGAGCGGCCGCGTTGCGGGCCGTCTCGATGACTGGATGCGCAACCAGCTGAAGCCCACGCCAACCGACATCCAGCAGACCGAGATTGGCGGGGCGGAAGCCGCGATCGGGGCGAGGCCGCGCGGCTCCGACACCGGGCTGGGCCAGATCCGCTACGTCATCATTCGCCACGATGAGGGCATCTGCTATTTCAACCTCCTGGCCGAAGGTCCCGACAAGGACCGTCGCATCGAGACCCTGGTCAACGCGACCCGCAGCTTCCGCCACCTATCGATGGGCGAGGCGGCCGCCCTCAGGCCCTATCGATTGGAGGTGGTTCCGACGGCCGGCACCTCGCCGACCGCGATGGCGGCTCGCCTGCCCTACCGCGACTTCCGCATGGACCGGCTGCTCACCCTGAACGGCGTCGATGACGGCACGGCGCTGATGCGCCGCCCGGAGGCTAAAACCGTCGCGCCGTAGACGTGAAAAAGGCGGCTCGGCTTTCGCCGGCCGCCTTTCCCGAATTTCTGGAGCGCTTAGGCGGCGACCTTCTGCAGGACGCTGTTCAGCTTCTGCGTCGCCAAATCCTTGTCGATGCGCTCGACAGCGGCGAGTTCGCGCGCCAGCCGGTCCAGCGCCGCCTCATAGATCTGGCGTTCGCTGTAGGACTGATCGGGCTGACCGGCATTGCGGTGCAGGTCGCGCACGACTTCGGCGATCGACACCGGGTCGCCGGAATTGATCTTGGCTTCGTATTCCTGGGCGCGCCGGTTCCACATGGCGCGGCTGACGCGGCTACGGCCCTTCAGGGTCACCAGCGCGTTCTCCATGATCTTGCGCGAGCTCAGCTTGCGCAGGCCCGAGATCTTCGCCTTCGCTACCGGAACGCGCAGCATCATGCGCTCCTGCTCGAAGGAGATGACAAACAGGTCGAGTCGGTGACCGGCGATTTCCTTCGCCTCGATGTCGATCACCTTGCCCACGCCGTGGGTCGGGTAAACGACGAAATCACCCTTCTCAAAAGCGAATTCCTTCGCCTTGGCGACTGCCCTCTTCGGCTTAGCCATATCTAGTCCCTTCACTCTTCGCCCCGCCTTTTAGCGATACCGCGACCCGCCGCGCACGCTCCCCTGCGTGCTCGCCCGGACACCGTATCGGTAAGTTGCTTTCGGATACCGACACGGACACCGAGCTAGCGGCGGACCGGACCCCGGACCGCTTCCAGCCAGACCCTTATAGCAGAATTTCCGGTCGGAGTCGCGCCCCATGTTGCATTTTGGCAACGGTGGGGGCATGCGAGGGCTGCATGCCTCTCGCAAAAGATGCGCAAAAGGACTGAAAAGCGGTCGATTCTACCGCGCGCCCGGCTTACGGCTGAAATACTTTTCGAACTTGTCTTTTTCGTCCTTGAATTCATCGGCGTCGGCCGGCGCCTCACCCTTGCGGGTGATGTTCGGCCATTCGGCCGAGAGGTCGCGATTGACCTCGAGCCACCTCTCCATGCCCTTTTCCGTGTCCGGTACGATGGCCTTGGGCGGGCATTCGGGTTCGCAGACGCCGCAGTCGATGCACTCGTCGGGATTGATGACCAGCATGTTCTCGCCCTCGTAGAAGCAATCCACGGGGCAAACTTCGACGCAGTCCATGTACTTGCATTTGATGCAAGCCTCGGTAACAACATAGGTCATCAACGGCTCCTGACGGCGGCCGCGTGCTTAACGCGCAAGGCGAGTTGGCGCAAGACTGCCGAATCACGCAGAGTCGATTTCATCATACAACGCGCGAGCCTCCACTGCCGGGCCGCGTCGCTCGCCTAGCGCCAGGATGCGCACGACCCGCACGCGCGGCCCGAGGGCGAAGGTCAGCACCATGCCAGGCGCCACGCTGGCGTGCGGCTTGTCGGTGACACGGCCATCGACACGGCAACGCGCCTTTTCGACATAACGCGTCGCAAGGGTCCGGGTCTTGAAGAAGCGCGCATGCCAGAGCCATTTGTCGAGCCGCATCGCGACTACGAAAGCATGGGCGGCTACTTCTTCCCGCCGAGCTTCAGCTCGAGCAACTTGGCGAAGGGCGAATCGGCCGCAGCGTCGCCCTTCTTCTCGGTGGTGGCATAGAGGCGCAGCGCCGGCCCGCCGGTGTCGCGCCGCGGCGGACGAGGGCCCCGCCGCTCCTCGCGCGGCGGTCCGTCCTTCGCTCGATCGGGCGGGGGGCCGTCGCGACGCGGGGCATCCTTGGCGCCATCGCGGCGCGGCTCCCCGCGCTGCGGGGTGTCGGCAAAGAACTGCCGCTCATTGGGGCGCTCGGGCCGCTCGCGCCGGCGTTGGTCGCGGCGCTCCTTCTCCTGCTGGCGCTGCCGCTCGCGCTGCTCCTCGCGTTCGCGCACGAAGCGCGGCTTGACCGAGAAGCTGTGCAGCGGGCCGTTCTCCTCCGTCGGAACGTGCACGCGATAGCCCAGCCCGCGCAGCACATTGGCCATCTCGGGCTCCGAGCAGCCGACCAGCGACATCATCTGCGGCGTGGCGCGGAAGTGGCCCGGCGGCAGGGCCTTCAGCACGTCCTTCGCCGGTTCTTCCTTCGCCGGCTCCTCGGCATTTGCGTCTTCGGGTTTGGTCTCTTCGACGGCCGCCGCTTCGACGGGCGCTGCTTCCGCGACGACCGGCGCGGTCTCCTCGACCTTCGCCGGCTCTTCGACGATTGACGTCGTTTCGGCGACGGGTTCGGGCGCCGGCTCCTCGCGGACCGGCTCAGCCTCGCCGAATGCCGCAGCGACGATTGCCCATTCGCTGATCTCGTCATCGGCGGCAGGAGTGGTTGCCGTCTGCGGGCTCGCTGCCGGCTCGGCCTTCTTTTCCTTTTCCGGCTTCTGCTGCTGCTGGGCGCGGCGCGCCGCTTCGCGGCTTTCGCGTACGGCCTGGCGCGCCATCGCCGCCAGGCGCTCGACCATGTCGGCCCGGATAGCGTGGTCGCCGAGCGGCAGATAGCCGATGGCGGCGTAGAAGTCGCGCTCCGCGTCGCGCGGCAGGTCCATCGAGGTGCGACCCTCGATCGGCAGCGGCGGGATCGTCTCGCGCCCCTTTGCCACCATCCACAGGCCGGCGCGGAGCCTGATCGGCACCGGCTTCAGCATGCTCGGGAAGTAGAGAGAATAGACGCCGACACGCACGCCGAGTTGCGCCAACGCCTTGCGATCCTCCTCGCCGAGTTGGGCGAGCTGCTGTTCGATCGGCCGGCGCGGCAAGACGCCCAGGTTCTCGCACAGCTGGAAGATGACGCCGCGTGCGCCGGCGGGGAGTTCCGCGGTGGCGCGGGCGTCCATCAATTCGCTGAGGCCGAGTCGCACACGCGTTTCGACCCAGGCGGCGGCGCGCTTGCGCACGTCCTCGCGCGCCGGGCCGTCGAGCAGATCGGAGGCCAGCGCCTCGACCTTGGGGGCCAGGATGTCGCCGCTCGGCAGCAGGCGCGCCACCGGTCCGCCGCCCCAGCACACGCGCAGCTGCGAATCGAACACCAGCTCGCCGTCCGGCGACGCCGTGAAGGCCTGCAGGCGCGCTGGCAGGTCCGTGCGCAGCGCGCGCAGCGCCGCACTCAGCACCGCCTTCTGGTCGGTCTGACCCTCGGTCGTGTCCGGAACGAAGCGAAAGCCCTCGATGCGCCCGAGATGCTCGCCCTCGACCGTGACCTCGCCCGCTGCGGCGACTGACGACGTCATTTCACCCTCATCCCGCAATCTTCTTACAAGCAATGCCGCCCGTCTATCGACAAACCTTTGCATCAGGCGCTGGTGCAATACGTCGGAAAGCTTGTCCTCGATGGTGCGCGCACGTTCCTGCCAGTGCACGGCGCGCTGGATCCAGTCGGTGCGATGCGAAATGTAGGTCCAGGTGCGGACATGGGCGATCCGCGACATCAATGTGTCGATGTCGCCGTCGAAGCGCTCCAGTCTCTTGACGTGACTGTCGATCCAGTCCTCGGGCAGGCGCTCGCCGCCCTGGGTGAGATGCTGGAAGAGCTGTCCGAGCAGCGCGGTATGCTCTTCCGTCATGGTCTTGCGGAAGTCGGGTACCTGACACACTTCCCAGAGCAGCTTGACCCGTCCCGGCGCGTGCAGGCGCGGCAGGAACTCCGAATGCGCCGACAGGGTCTGCAGCGCCAGCTGGTCGTCCTGCTCCCTCACGCGCTGCAGCGCGGCATGCGGCGGCTGTGCGTTCAGCGACGCAATCAATGCTGGCGCCGAGCGGAAATCGAGGTCGCTGTTGCGCCACTGCACGTCGCGCAGCGGATCAAAGCGGTGGTTCTCGATGGCCTCGACGGTCTCGGCATCGAGCCCGTCGACGTCGGTCGTCGTGCCGAAGGTGCCGTCGTTCATGTGGCGTCCGGCGCGGCCGGCGATCTGCGCCAGCTCGACGGCGCGCAGCGGCCGCGAGCTGCGCCCGTCATATTTGCGCAACGAGGCGAACCAGACGTGGTTGACGTCGAGATTGAGGCCCATGCCGATCGCATCGGTCGCCACGAGGTAATCGACCTCTCCCGATTCGAACATCTCGACCTGGGCGTTGCGCGTGCGCGGGCTGAGTGCGCCCATGACGATCGCCGTGCCGCCGCGCTGGCGGCGGATCAGCTCGGCCATCTCGTAGACTTCGTTGGCCGAGAAGCCGACCACCGCCGAGCGGCGCGGCAGGCGGGTCGCCTTCTTCGGCCCGACATAGGAGAGCTTCGAGAAGCGCGGCCGAGCCACGACGTCGATATCGGGCAACAGGCGATTGAGGATGGGGCGGATCGTGTCGGCGCCCAGCAGCATGGTCTCGTTGCTGCCGCGCGCGTAGAGAATTCGGTCGGTGAAGAAATGGCCGCGCTCGGGGTCGGCCGCCATCTGGACCTCGTCGACGGCCAGGAAGGAGACCGACCGGTCGAGCGGCATCGATTCGACGGTGCAGATGAAATAGCGCGCGCCCGGCGGGGTGATCTTCTCCTCGCCGGTGACCAGCGCCACCTGCGAGGCGCCCTTGATCTTCACCACGCGGTCGTAGTTCTCGCGCGCCAGCAGGCGCAACGGGAAGCCGATCATGCCTAACTCGTGGCCGAGCATGCGTTCGATCGCCAGATATGTCTTGCCGGTGTTAGTGGGCCCAAGGACGGCGGTCAGTCGGCCGTTGGCGCTGGAGAGCGACATCGCCCCACCTTCGCGCGGGGGCGTGGCGGAAGCAAGGCGTCAGCCTGTGACCATGGGCTCCAGTTTATTACAGCCCAGCATTGGGCCGTGGTCCGCGCGCTGCACCAGCACGGCCATGCCCTGCTCGGGCTTGAAGCGATCGGCCGGCACGGTCCAACTCGCCGCCGAGCCTTCCCATTGGCTCACCGTCTCGAAACGGCGCACGACGTTGAAATTCTCGAGCGTGCGGCCATCATTCTCGCCCTGGTGAACGGGCGTCGAATGCCGCCGGTCGTAGACGGCGAGCACGACCTCGGCCGGCCCGTCGAGCTTGAAGGCGGCGAGCTTGATGGTGAGCACGCCGTCGCTCGCGCGACTGAGCTCGGGCGTGGCGCGCCTAGGCGAACGCCGCTGCGCCTCGGCCAGCAGGCTCGAGATCGGCTCATTGGAAACGCCGGGATCGTCGCCGATGCCGTCGACAACCATCTCCGGCGTATAGACGTAGCGCTGCTTCAGGACGCGGGCGTAGGCGCGCTGGCGCTCCGTCGTCTCATGCGTGGCGAAGCGATCTTTCCAGCCGATATAGTCCCAATAGTCGACATGGTAGGACAGCGCGACGATATCGGCGCGCCGGCTGAGCTCGCCGAGCTTCAGGTCGGCCGGCGGGCAGGAGCTGCAGCCCTGCGAGGTGAAGAGCTCGATGGCCCACGGACCGCTGGCGGTTGCGCGCGCTGTTGCGGGAAGCGCGGCGCCGGCGAGGGCGGCCGCACCGCCCATCAGAACTGAACGACGGGCGGGTACTGTAAACATCGACATCCACGCAACATGGTCGGCCGCGGCCACGCCCGCCAATCAACAAACGGTTAGCGGCCGGTGGACTCTGACAGGGTAATATTATAACAAATCGCCATGCACGAGCCCGTTTCGCCCGGCACTGCCCTGCTCGCCATGAGCGCGTTTCAGCGCGTACTGGCGGCGCTCGCCGTGTCGGCCCTGCTGTGGCTTTGCGTATGGTGGGCGCTGTGAACGCGGCCCTGAAGCTGGTCGATCTCACGGTGAGCTACGATCGCCACCCGGCCGTGCATCACGTCTCGGCGGAAATTCCCGCCGGCGAGATGACCGCCATCGTCGGCCCCAACGGCGCGGGCAAGAGCACCTTGCTGAAGGCTCTGCTCGGCCTGGCGCCGCATATCGAGGGCCGCATCGAGTGCCCGGCCAAGCGCATCGCCTACCTGCCGCAGCAGGCCGAAGTCGATCGCTCCTTCCCGATCTCGGTGTTCGACACCGTCCTGCTCGGCCGCTGGTCGCGCTTCGGTGGCTTCGGCGCGGCCAAGCCGGTCGACATTCACGACGCACAGCATGCCATCGAGGCGGTGGGCCTCACGGGCTTCGAGCGCCGGCCGATCGATACGCTGTCGGTCGGCCAGTTCCAGCGCGTGCTGTTCGCCCGCCTGCTTCTGCAAGATGCCGACCTTGTTTTGCTGGACGAGCCATTCGCCGCGATCGATGCCAAGACCGTCGCCGACCTGATGACGCTGATCCAGCGCTGGCGCGCCGAGAAGCGCACGGTGGTTTGTGTGCTGCACGACCTCGACCAGGTCCGTCGTGATTTTCCCAACAGCCTCCTGCTGGCGCGCGAACTGGTAGCGGCCGGCCCGACAGTGCGCGTGCTCTCGGCCGAGAACCTGTTGCGCGCCCGCGCCATGGCCGAGGCCTGGGACGAACATGCCGGCGCCTGCGACGTGCCGGTGCGGCTCAGCGCCTGAGCGGCGCACGCTGTGCTCTACGACATCCTGATCTCGCCCTTCGCCGACTTCGGCTTCATGCGCCGCGCCCTGGTGGCGAGCCTCGCTTTGTCAGTTGGCGGCGCCTCGATCGGCGTCTTTCTTATCTTGCGCCGCATGAGCCTGATGGGCGATGCGCTGGCTCACTCGCTGCTGCCTGGCGCGGCGATGGGCTTCCTGCTGGGCGGCCTCTCCTTGCCGGCGATGAGCCTCGGCGGATTCGTGGCCGGCATCGCTACCGCACTCGTCTCGGCCGCCGTCGCGCGCTTCACGTCCATGCGCGAGGACGCGAGCTTCGCGGCCGCCTATCTCACCTCGCTGGCGCTCGGCGTGCTGATCGTCTCGCTAAAAGGCTCGGCGGTCGACCTGATGAACATCCTGTTCGGTGCCATCCTCGCCGTCGACGACACGGCGCTCTTCCTGGTCGTCGGCGCCGCGACCCTTACCCTGATCGGGCTCGCGGCGATCTACCGGCCACTGGTCGTCGAGTGCTTCAATCCCGGCTTCCTTGCCGCCATGGGGGTGAGGGGCGCGCTCTATCATTACCTGTTCCTGGCTCTGGCCGTGCTCAACATGGTGGCGGCCTTCCAGGCGCTCGGCACCCTGATGGCGCTTGGTCTCATGCTGCTGCCCGCCGTCGCCTCGTCGTTCTGGGCGCGCGAGGTCTGGTCGATGACCCTGATCGCGGTGCCCATGGCGTTGCTGTCGAGCGCCATCGGCCTGATCGTGTCGTTCCACGCCGGCTTGCCGTCGGGACCGGTGATCGTGCTGGTGGCGAGCCTCTGCTTCCTGGGTTCCCTGGTGTTCGGCACGCGCGCATCGGTGCGCGCAAGGCTGTCGCATCCCGTTCACCTTCGCGGTTAATCTCCAGTCAATGATGTTGGATACGAACGGCTGGGTCACGCTGGCGGCCTTTGCCATCGGGCTGGGCTTCGGTGCGCTGGCGCGCTGGTCGGGCTTCTGCATGCGCGGTGCCGTCGAGGATGCGCTGACCAAGCCCGAGGCCCCGCGCCTACGCGGCTTTCTCCTTGCCATGGCGGTCGCCGTGATCACGACGCAGGCGTTGGTTCTCGCCGGCTGGCTCGATCTCTCCAAGGCGGTGGTGCTGCCTAATAGCCTGTTCTGGGTGGGCGCGCTGCTCGGCGGGGCGCTATTCGGTGTTGGCATGACGCTGACCGGCGGCTGCGGCACGCGGCTGCTCGTGCTGGCGGCCGGCGGCAATCTCCGCTCGGTGGTGTCGTTCGTGGTCTTCGCCCTGGTCGCCTATGCCACCGTCCGCGGCATCCTGGCGCCGGCGCGCGCGTCATTGATGGCGGCGGGCTCGATCATCCTGCCCAAGCAAACTCTGCCGCTCGCGGCAGGCGCCGCCGTCATCGTGCTGGCGTTGGCCTTCGTTGCCTGGCACCGCGTGCCGGCACGCCATCTCGTGGCCGGCGCGCTGATCGGGTTGCTGGTGCCGCTGGGCTATCTCGCGACCGGCGTGCTGGGCCGCGACGAGTTCGAGCCCACGACCGTGCAGAGCATCAACGTCACGCAGGCCGGCGGCGACGCGCTGGTCTATCTGCTGATCTGGACCGGCGCCAGGATCAATTTCGGCATCGCCTTCGTGGCCGGCGTCCTGGCCGGTGCCGCTTTGGTCGCGGTGCTGGGCCGCGACTTCAAGTTGGTGGGCTTCGAGCAACCCGCCGACATGCTGCGCTATGCCGCCGGCGCTGCGATGATGGGCGTGGGCGGCGTGCTGGCGCTCGGCTGCACCATCGGCAATGGTCTCACCGGCATCGCCTCGCTGGCGCCGACCTCGTTCATTGCCGTGCCGGCGATGGCGCTCGCCGCGGCGGTGACGATGAAATGGCGCTGGAGGACACAATCATGACCGCTTCGCCCGTGCCCGGCGTCACGCTCAAGACGGCCACCGCCAACAACATCGACATGCGCTACGCCGAGGCCGGCAGCGGACCCTTGGTGTTGTTCTGCCATGGCTGGCCGGAGAGCTGGTATTCGTGGCGGCATCAGCTCGCGGCGGTGAGCGCCGCGGGCTTCCGCGCCGTGGCGCCCGACATGCGCGGCTATGGCGGCACTCAGGCGCCCGAGCCGATCGACCAGTACACGCTGATGCACCTGGTGGGCGACATGGCCGAGCTGGTGAAGGCGCTGGGGGAGAGCAAGGCCGTCATCGTCGGCCACGACTGGGGCGCGCCGGTCGCTTGGCATGCTGCGCTGTGGCGGCCCGACCTCTTCACCGCAGTCTGCGCGATGAGCGTGCCCTATTCGCCTCCCGGCTACGTCGACATCCTGACGGCGCTCGACAAGCTCGGCATCCACGACTTCTACCTGCAATATTTCCAGAAGCCCGGCGTGCCCGAGGCCGAGCTGCAGGGCGACATCCGGGGCGCGCTGCGTCGCATCTACTACACCGCGGGCGGCGAGCTCGAGGAGAAGGGCAAGGGCTTCGCGCGGCTCACCACCGGCACCCTGCTCGGCAACACCGTCGATCCGCTGACGCTGCCCGCATGGCTGAGCGAGGCCGACCTCGACTACTACGCGCAGGAATTCTCACGCACCGGCTTTCGCGGCGGCTTGAACTGGTATCGCAACCTCCGGCGCAACTGGGAGCTGGGTGGGCCGTGGCGCGGCCAGCCGATCCGCCAGTCGTCGCTGTTCATCGCCGGCAGCCGCGACGGCGTGCTGCGTTTCCCCGCCGCGCAGTCGCAACTCGACAACTATCCGAAAACGCTGCCCGGCCTGCGCGGCAGTCACATCCTGGAAGGCGCCGGTCACTGGGTGCAGCAGGAGCGCCCGGCCGAGGTCAACCGGCTGCTGATCGAGTTCTTGCGAGGTCTCTAAGCCCGTACCCGTGTCATCCCGAGCGTAGCGAGGGATCTATCGTCGGGTGCCTGCCTAGATCCCTCGCTACGCTCGGATGACACGCTTTGCGTGTCACTTCTTCTCCTCGAACTTCATCGCGGCGCCGTTCATGCAGTAGCGCTGGCCGGTCGGCTGCGGGCCGTCGGGGAAGACGTGGCCGAGATGGCCGCCGCACTTGGCGCAATGCACTTCGGTGCGAGTCATGAAGAAGCTCTTGTCGGTCGTGGTGTCGACTGCGCCGGGCTTGGGCTCCCAGAAGGACGGCCAGCCACTGCCGCTTTCATATTTGGTCGATGAGTCGAACAGGGGCTCGCCGCAGCCGGCGCAGTGGAATTCGCCTTTGCGCTTCTCGAAGTTCAGCGGGCTGGTGCCGGCGCGCTCGGTCGCGTGCTTGCGCAGCACCTGGTACTGCTGTGCGTCGAGTTCCATGCGCCATTCCTCGTCGCTCTTCTGGACGGGGAAAGTCTCAGTCTTCTGGCTCATGTCACCCTCACCCTCCTAGACCAGGGAACGCAATTCGCTGGTAGCGACCGACAGCATAGCAAGATCGAGCTGGCCGGCCGAAGTCAGCTCTTCCTTCAGGCGGTCGACGCGCTCCAGCGCCAGCTTGCGCTGCTCGCTCCAGCGCGCCAGTGCCGCGTCGGAATCGTTGGCACCTTGCGGGCCGGCCGCGCGCAGCACGGAAGCCAGCAGGTCGGCATGTAGCGCAGCCAGTTCATCCTGCAAGGCCATGGCCGCCTGCGATGGCCACTGGCCTTCGCGCGGCAGTTTGTGCACAGCCGCACCCAGCGCTGCCAGCGACAGCCGCTCGCTCAGGCGGAAGTAGAGCCGGGCCGCGTCCTCGATGCTGCAGCCATTGGTCCGCGCGGCCTGCATCAGGTCGCCCGCGGCGGCGAGCGTTTCCAATGCTGCGGCGCGGCGAGCGATCTCAGGCGGCGCACCGATGGCTTCGAAGGAAGCGGCGCGCTCGTTGAGCGCCGTGCTCTCGGCTTCACCGATCAGCGAGACCGGCAGGTCGCCCAGGGCGACGACGGCAGCGCGCAATTGCTCGGTCGCTGCCAGGGTGTCGATCGGCTGCGGCAGGCGGCGCAGCGTCCATTGCACGGTGCGCGTCATGAAGCGCTGCGAGGCCACCAGCATGCGGGTCTGCGCCTCGGCCTTCAGCGCCGGGTCCAGCGCCTCGACCTCGCTCCACAGGTCGCGCAGCTTCCAGGCGTCGCGCACCACGGCGAAGGCGCGGGCAATGGCCGCCGCCGGCGCGCCGGTGCGCAGGCCGACATTGCGCACGAAGGTCGGCCCGCAGCGATTGATCAGCGAATTGACAACCTGCAGCGCGGTGATCTCGCGACGCAGGCGATGGGCGCGAACTTCCGCTTCGAACTTCTGCTGCAGCGTGGTCGGGAAATAGCGCAGCAGCTCGGCCTCGAGCAGCGGATCGTCGGGCAGATCGGATTCGAGGATCTCGTCGGTGAGGTCGATCTTGGCATAAGCCAGCAGCACCGAGAGCTCGGGCCGGGTCAGGTACTGTCGCGCCTGGGCGCGTGTGCGCATGGCTGCCGTGTCGGGTAGGAATTCGACGGCGCGATCGAGCCGGCCCTGCCGTTCGAGAGCGCGCATGAACCGCTCGAGTCGATCGTGCTCCTCGGCGGCCTGCGCTTCGGCCACGCTGATCGCCTGGCTTTGCTGGTAGTTGTGGCGCAGCACCAGCGCCGCCACCTCGTCGGTCATGCTGAACAGCATGGGATCGCGGTCGGCTGCCGCCAGTGCGCCCCGGGCGATCGCCTCGCCGGTCACGATCTTGATATTGACCTCGTGATCGGAGGTATCGACGCCCGCCGAATTGTCGAGTGCGTCGGTGTTGATCTTGCGGCCGGCGAGCGCTGCCTCGATGCGGCCGCGCTGGGTGAAGCCGAGATTGGCACCCTCGCCGATGACCTTGGCGCGCACATCCGAGGCGTCGATGCGCAGCGCGTCGGTGGCACGGTCGCCGGCATCGGCGTTGCTCTCGCTGGAAGCCTTCACGTAGGTGCCGATGCCGCCGAAATAGAGCAGGTCGACCGGCGCCTTCAGGATGGCGCGCATCAGGTCGGTCGGCGTCATGGCTGGTTTCTCGACGCCCAGCACCGCCCGCGCTTCTTCCGAGATCGTGATCGACTTGGCCGCGCGGTCATAGATGCCGCCGCCGGCCGACAGCAACTTCTTGTCGTAGTCCATCCATGACGAGCGCGGCAGGTCGAACAGGCGCTTGCGCTCGACCCAGGCGAGCGCCGGATCGGGCGCGGGATCGATGAAGATGTGCCGATGGTCGAACGCGGCTAAAAGCTTGGTCTCCTTGGAGAGCAGCATGCCGTTGCCGAACACGTCGCCCGACATGTCGCCGACGCCGGTCGCGGTGAAGGGCGTGCGCTGGATGTCGAGGCCAAGCTCGCGAAAGTGACGCTTCACCAATTCCCACGCCCCGCGCGCGGTGATGCCCATCTTCTTGTGGTCGTAGCCCGCCGAGCCGCCGGAGGCGAAGGCATCGTCGAGCCAGAAGCCGTAGTCGCGGGCCAGCGCGTTGGCGATGTCGGAAAAGGTCGCCGTGCCCTTGTCGGCCGCGACCACGAGATAGGGATCATTGCCGTCATGGCGCACGACATTGGCCGGCGGCTTGATGTCGCCGCCCGCATAGTTGTCGGTGAGATCGAGCAGGCCGCGGATCAGAGTCTGGTAGCAATAGATCCCCTCGGCCTGGACCTGCTCGCGCGTGCCGCCGACTGGTGGGCGCTTGACGTAGAAGCCACCCTTGGAGCCGGTCGGCACGATGACTGCATTCTTCACGATCTGGGTCTTCATCAACCCCAGGATCTCGGTGCGGAAATCCTCGCGCCGGTCGGACCAGCGGATGCCGCCGCGCGCCACCCGTCCGCCGCGCAGGTGGATGCCTTCCATGCGCGGGCTGTAGACGAAGATCTCGACCAGCGGGCGCGGCGCCGGCAGCTCGTCGATGGCGCGGCTGTCGACCTTGAAGGAGATCCACTCCTTGTCGTGCCAATAGTTGGTGCGCAGGCTGCAGCGCACGGCATTGAGGAAGCGCCGCAGGATGCGGTCCTCGTCGAGCGTGGTGACGGCCTCCAGCGCCGAGGCGAGCCGGGCTTCGACCGTTTCGATGCGCTGCTTGCGCCCGTCGGAGTTCGCTGCACCGAGGGCCGGTTCGAAGCGCGCCATGAAAAGCTCGACCGTGCCGCGGGCGATCGCGGGGTAGGCGACCAGCGCCCGCTCCATGTAATCCTGGCTGAACGGAATGCCGGTCTGCCGCAGGTACTTGGCGTAGGCGCGCAGCACGGTGACCTCGCGCCAGGCAAGCCCGGCGCCCAGCACCAGCTTGTTCAGCCCGTCATTCTCGAATGCTCCCGCCCACAGCCGATCGAGCGCCTCGGCGAAGCGCGGGCCGACTTGGGCGAGATCGACGGCCGATTTGTCGGCGGTCTCGACGCGCAGCACCTGCAGCGCCACGCCGCTATCGGTCGTCGTCTGCAGCTGAAATGGCGCCTCGCTCAACACGCGCAGGCCGAGGTTCTCCGCCAGCGGCAGGATGTCGGAGAGTGCGATCGGCTTCCTTGGGTGGAACAGGCGCATCGCGAAGCGATGCGCCGGCATGGTCGGCTTGCGTCCCAGCCGGACGCCAAACTCGGCGCCGGCGAGCGCGGCCTGCAACGGCTCGATGTCGGCCACCGCCTGTTCGGCATCGAAGCTGTCGCGATAGGTCGAGGGGAAGTGCTCGCGCCATTTGCGGGCGGCGGCGCGGCCCTCGACTTCGCCCGACTTCGCCTGCAGCGCCGAGCGCAAGCGGTCGTTCCACGAGGTCGCGGCATCGGCCAGCGCGCGTTCGAGCTCGGCCAGATCGGGCGTTGGGCTGTCCGGCGTGTCGAGCTTCAGGGTGTAGAGCGTCTGGGCGAGGGCTGACTCATCGCTGCTCGAGCCCGCGACCGAGGTCACCTGGCCGTGCCAGGCCTTCGCGAGCAGCCGCGCGAATCGGTCGCTCAGCGCTGAGTCGAAGCGCTCGCGCGGCGTGAACACCAGGCAGGTCGCGAACCGGCCGACCGGGTCGCGGCGCGCGAACAGCGCCACGTGGCGGCGCTCCTGGAGCTGCAGGATGCCGAGCGCATGGTCGTAGAGCGTCGCCTCGTCGATCTGGAACAGCTCGTCGCGCGGGTAGGAATCGAGGATGGCCAGCAGCGCCTTGCCGTCATGGCCGTTGGGGTCGAGGCCGGAACGGCGCAGCACACTGTCGACCCGGCCGCGCAGCAGCGGCACGTCCTGGATCCTCGCGTGATAGGCCGCTGAGGTGAACAGGCCGACCAGGCGGCGTTCACCGGTGACCCTGCCGTCAGCGTCGTAGGTCTTCACGATGGCGCAATCCATCGGGCCGCTGCGATGGACCAGGCATGGGCGATCGGTCTTGACGATCAGGATATTGTCCGGCCCGCGGGCGAAGCGCGACATCGCCTCGCCGCCGCCGAGGCCCGCCTCGAACAGGCGGACATCGTCGCGGCGCAGGATGCCGAGCGCCGAGCCGGGCAGGAGCTCGTAGCGCAGCGCGCCGGGCTGGCTTGTATCCTCGACGTAGCGGTAGCGGCGATGGCCGAGGAAGGTGAAGTGATTGGCCTCGAGCCAATGGAGGAAGTCCTCGTATTCGCCGAGCCTCGGCGAGCGGCTGGCCAAAAGGTCGTCGAAGGCATCGAGGCAGGCCTGGCGCAGCGCCCGCCAGTCCTCGACCGCCAGCCGCACCTCGCCCAGTACACGGCTCAGCGCAGCGGCAAGGCCGTCGAGCTGGGCGCGATCGGCCCCCTGTGTCCCTTGCCGGTCGATCTCGAGATACATCATCGATTCAGGCCGCGCCCGTTCACCTGCCTCGTTCGCGACTTCGATCAGATCGCCGTCGAGGTCGCGCCGCACGGCCAGCACCGGGTGCGCCAGCAGATGGACAGCGATCTCGCGGCGATTGAGTTCGTTGGCGATCGAATCGACCAGGAACGGCATGTCGTCGTTGACCACCTGCACGACCGTGTGGCGGCTCTCGAAGCCGTGGTCGGCTGCCGTCGGATTGAACACCCGGACCTTGGCGACCCCCGGCAGGCGGCGGCGGGCGAAGGCGAGCAGGGCGGCCGCGGCGGCGGCGCGCTCCTCGGAGGGGGCCGCCGCCAGATCCTTGTCGGCCACGCGCTCGAACAGTCGGCGGGCGAATTGTGCCACTTCCTCGCTGCCGGCGCTGCCAAGTGCGGCGGCGCAGATGGCATCCAGCCCCCAAACACGCGGCGCCAGTGCTGTTGCCATTGACCTGTCCCTTAGCTCTTTTCCGCTCATGATCATGAGCGCGCAGTTGGCGCGGAGTAAACTCCGCGCCTTGGCACGCGGTCCATAAGTGCCCCGGAAGCCGGTGTCGGGACTGTGACAATCCGACGACGAATCCTGGGCGGCCAGAAGTGCCTATCGCATCGACCCTTTCCGGCACGCCGCCGACGCCCTGCGGCGAATCGGCTGACGTTTCTGTTTCAGGCCCACGGATTCCGCGGCAAAGCGCGTTTTGTTCTCATTTTTTGCTGCAAGTGCGAAGGTTCGCATACGATCGAGAAAGTCCAATCTGGAGAACTATTTTTGGAGCCAATATCAAACAGTTAAGATGTAATTCCTCAGATTCACAAGCGGTAGACAAAAATCAAAATGACAGCCTCAAGAGGTAGCGTATCATCAATGGATAGTGGGGCTTGGGATGCCACTCCCCACATCTAGGTGTCTTTCCACACAGTGTTTTATTCACACCTGTGGACAAAAAGAAAATGGGGGCCGCAAGTGTTTGATGTTGTTCAGGTAAGAAGCGGTGCGCGTGTTGTTACCGATCCCTCTCGGGACAGCCGCCTGACAGTCTTCGGCAAAGCCACCCTCAGCGACCGGTACCTGCTGCCGGGCGAGAGCTATCAGGACATGTTTGCCCGCGTCGCCTCGGCCTATGCCGACGACGATGCGCATGCCCAGCGCATTTACGACTACATCTCGAACCTGTGGTTCATGCCGGCGACGCCGGTGCTGTCGAATGGCGGCACCAAGCGCGGCCTGCCCATCTCGTGCTTCCTGAACGAGGCCAGCGACTCGCTCGACGGCATCGTCGGCCTGTGGAACGAGAATGTCTGGCTGGCGGCGCGCGGCGGCGGCATCGGCTCCTATTGGGGCAACCTGCGCTCGATCGGCGAAAAGGTCGGCATGAACGGCAAGACGTCCGGCGTCGTGCCCTTCATCCGCGTCATGGACTCGCTGACCCTCGCCATCTCCCAGGGCTCGCTGCGCCGCGGCTCGGCAGCGGTTTACCTCCCGGTCAGCCATCCCGAGATCGAGGAGTTCATCGAGATCCGTCGCCCGACCGGCGGCGATCCCAACCGCAAGGCGCTGAACCTCCATCACGGCCTGCTGATCTCCGACGCCTTCATGCGTGCGGTCGAGGCCGACGAGGAATGGGCGCTGACCTCGCCGAAGGATGGCGCGGTGCAGCGCACGGTCTCGGCGCGCCATTTGTGGATCAGGATCCTCACGGCGCGCATCGAGACCGGCGAGCCCTACCTGATCTTCGTCGATCACGTGAACAAGGCGCGGCCCGAACACCACAAGCTGGCAGGGCTCGAGATCAAGACCTCCAACCTGTGCAGCGAGATCACGCTGCCGACCGGCATCGACCGCCACGGCAAGCAGCGCACCGCCGTGTGCTGCCTCTCCTCGCTCAACCTCGAGACCTATCTCGACTGGCACGAGCATCCGACCTTCATCGAGGACGTGATGCGCTTCCTCGACAACGTCCTGCAGGGCTTCATCGACGAGGCCGGCTCGGACTTCGCCCGCGCCACCTACGCCGCCATGCGCGAGCGCTCGGTGGGCCTGGGTGTCATGGGCTTCCACTCCTTCCTGCAGCAGAACAACATTCCCCTCGAGGCCGTGATGGCCAAGGTGTGGAACAAGAAGATGTTCAAGCACATCCGCAGCCACTGCGACGCCGCCTCCAAGGCCCTGGCCAAGGAACGCGGCGCCTGCCCGGATGCCGCCGAGTTCGGTGTCGAGGAGCGCTTCAGCCACAAGCTCGCCATCGCGCCGACCGCGTCGATCTCGATCATCTGCGGTGGCGCCTCGCCCGGCATCGAGCCGTCGGCGGCCAACGTCTACAATCACAAGACGCTGTCGGGCTCCTTCGTGGTGCGCAACCCGTACCTCGAGAAGCTGCTGGAGCAGAAGGGCAAGAACGACGAGGACACTTGGACCTCGATCACCACGACGCAGGGCTCGGTCCAGCATCTCGATTGCCTGGACGACCACGAGAAGGCGGTGTTCAAGACCGCCTTCGAGCTCGACCAGCGCTGGCTGATTGAGCATGCCGCCGATCGCACGCCCTATATCTGCCAGAGCCAGTCGCTCAACATTTTCCTGCCGGCCGACGTGCACAAGCGCGACCTGCACCAGATACACATGATGGCCTGGAAGCGCGGCGTGAAGACGCTCTACTACTGCCGCTCGCTGTCGATCCAGCGCGCCGACGTGGTGTCGAACGACGCCGTCGCCACGCCGATCGGCGACCAGGCCCTCACCGTTCCCAAAGCCGACGACGCCCCCGCGCCCCTGCCGCTTGCTGCAGCAAAGCTTGCCGAGCAAAGCGGCTACGAAACGAACAACTACGAAGAGTGCCTGAGTTGTCAGTGAGGTGAGTGCCTGAAGGTCTTCGGCGGATTTCCGCCGGGAGGAGAAGCCTATGTCAGACAACGATCGCTACGTGGTCCGCCACGGACATGATTGGGCGGTCAAGGGCGCCAACGCGCAGCGCGCCAGCGGGGTCTATACGACCCAAAGCCTGGCCGAGCATGCGGCGAAGGAGATCGTCCGCAATCACGGCGGTGGCGAGGTGCGCATCCAGGGCCGCCATGGCCAATGGCGCAACTCCGACACCGTCAGGCGCAGGACCTAAGCCAGGTTTCATCGGATATTTCGTACTCAGGCCTGCCGTTGTGCGCGGCGGGCGAGCCAATTCTTTCGCACCACGTTGTTTTCACCTCACGCTTCAGGCAGTCCACCATGTCCCTTCTCGACGCCAAGCCGATCTACAAGCCGTTCCATTATCCGTGGGCCTATGACGCTTGGCTGACGCAGCAGCGCATCCATTGGCTGCCGGAAGAGGTGCCGCTTGCCGACGACGTCAAGGACTGGCGCAACAAGCTCACCGACAGCGAGCGCCACCTGCTGACGCAGATCTTCCGCTTCTTCACCCAGGCCGATGTCGAGGTGAACAACTGCTACATGCGGCACTATTCGCGGGTCTTCAAACCCACCGAAGTGCAGATGATGCTGGCCGCCTTCTCGGCGATGGAGACGGTGCATGTCGCCGCCTACAGCCACCTGCTCGACACCATCGGCATGCCGGAGACGGAGTACTCGGTCTTCCTCACCGTCAAGGAGATGAAGGACAAGTACGACTATATGCAGGGCTTCAACGTCGAGTCGAAGGCCGACATCGCCAAGACGCTGGCGGTGTTCGGCGCCTTCACCGAGGGCCTGCAGCTCTTCGCGTCGTTCGCCATGCTCATGAACTTCCCGCGCTTCAACAAGATGAAGGGCATGGGCCAGATCGTGACGTGGTCGGTGCGCGACGAGACGCTGCACTGCAATTCGATCATCAAGCTCTTCCGCACCTTCATCCAGGAGAACCCGGAAGTGTGGACCGAGGAGCTGCAGCGCGAGATCTACGTCGCCTGCTCGACCATCGTCGACCATGAGGACGCCTTCATCGATCTCGCCTTCCAGGTCGACGGCATCGAGGGCATGACCGCGACCGACGTGAAGCGCTACATCCGCTTCATCGCCGACCGCCGCCTCACCCAGCTCGGCCTGCAGCCGATCTATCGCAAGGATGCGAAGAACCCGCTGCCCTGGATGGACCAGATGCTGAACGCCATCGAGCACACCAACTTCTTCGAGAACCGGGCGACGGAGTATTCCAAGGCCTCGACCAAGGGCACATGGGAAGAGGCGTTCAGCTAAAGCAAAGTCCCTTAAAGTTGAACCAGGCGACCTCACCCTGAGGAGCGGTCCGCAGGACCGCGTCTCGAAGGGTGGGCACGAGCACCGTGTTTGGCGCCCATCCTTCGAGACGGCGCGTCGCGCCTCCTCAGGATGAGGTGAGGTGATTCACGGGCGGTCCCACGCCTCGGCGATGACCTTGAAGCTCTCCGGGTCGAAAGCGAGCAATTGCTGGCGGGTGAAGGGATAGAAGTCGTTCTGGCCGAAATAGGCCTCGCTCAGCTCGGCGAAGAACTCCCGGTGACTTTTCAAGGCATAGGCGCGCTCGCGGCCGCCGTCATTGCGCTCGACTGAGTCATAGAGGCCGCTCGCCAGGGCCCGTTGGTAGGCCGCGAGGACGGCGGGATCACGCTCCGAGAGGACGAGGTCGTGGTAGGCGTGCGCCAGCTCGTGCAGGACCAGGTTCGGCTGGGTGGCGATCAGCGTTGCGAGATTCCGGGTGAACTGGACGGACTTCGCCTTGTCCGGATCCAGCCCGTGGTCGACCAGCCAGAGTCGCGACGGATGATAGGCGCCGTTGATGAAGTGCACGTCCTCGTACTCGAGCCAGATCGGAACCTGCCGCAGCTTCTGCCAGGCCGGCGCGGGAACGACCTCGGCCAGGCGCGCGAGACTGCTCGACAGGATCTCCAGGCAGCGCTGCTTCAATGCCGGGTCGCGCTCGGCCCATTCCGGCGAGAGGTGGGCGGTGAAGCCTTCGATCTGCCGGTCTTCGTAGGGACGGTCGACCGCCGATCGCTGGTCGATCGTCCAGGTTTCGCTGGCGGCCTCCGACACGAAGGTCGACAGGCAACGGCTTCGCTGGTCGCGGGCGATCCACACATGAGTCCTGAAGCTGGGCTGCACGTAGCTCTGGCCCGGGGAAAGGGTTGTGTAACTCGCCTCTCCTCCTTCGAAATCGATCCATCGGATGAAGATCGTGGTCGGGCCAGTGTTGACGACCGTGATGGCCGTGGGGCTGCTCTCGGACTTTGAGGGGAGCGCCGGGATCTCCTTGCAGGAACGTGGTCCGGCGGCCGCGGCCGATGTCCAGCCGAGGAGCAACGCCAGCAGCGGCAGCAGTGATCGGTTTTGCGTTCTAATGACCATAATTGGGGGCCGATGAGGGGCCGTGCTAATATCGCGACGCTGGAAGTAGTTTTTTGGGAGCGTAGCGTATGCCCGCCATGAGCAATTCAACATCTGGTAATGCCGGAAGGCACCCCCTGTGTTTTTCCATTTTTTTAAGCGTTACCAGACGGTAACTGCCCCAACATTTGGCGTTGGTTTTTCGACTATGCATAGTCGCCCGTTCGTCCTGTTCGCGTTGCTGGCCACCCTGATGGGAGCGCCTGCAGCGTCGGCCGAGGGCCTGCAGAGTCATTCCGTCGTCTACGACGTGAGGCCTGCCAAGGAGGACAAGGACGTTTACGTTGAAGCGCAGGCGACGTTCACCCTCACCAAGCGCTGCGATGGCTGGACGCTGGGCGAGATCTTCCAGTTCGGCATCGACAAGGGACCGGGGGCGGCCGCCCAGAAGAAGCTCACGGCCAAGGCCGAGCGCGTCGAGGAGCGAGTCACCGTGCAGGAATCGCTCGATGGCCGCACGCTCACCTATCAGACGCAGTTGCGCCAGAACGCGCGCCTGACGAAGGCTATCGGCAAGGCGACGCTGGGCGCCGAGCCGGGCACGCTCACCGCGGATCTCGGCAGTTACAAGCAGGACAGCGACCTGCCGGCCGGCACGTTGGCGCCGGCGGCGGCGCGCGCGGCGCTGCTCGAGGCGATGATCGCCAACAAGCCCGGCGTGATCGAGATACGCACGGTCGATCTGCTGCGCTTCCACAAACCGATCCTGCAGAAATTCGCGCAGTTTCCGCCCGAGGATCCGGCGATCGCCCGCACCCTGCCCAAGGACATGCGCGCCTCGGACAAGGACTTCGCCAAGGGCCGGATGTTTGCGCTGCTGCGCCGCGTTCCCGAGTTCAACGAATTTGGCGACGAGCTCTGGCTGATGCACGAGTTGGGCGCGATCGTGCGCCAGATCATCCAGCGTCAGGGCGTCAAACTGCTGCTCGAGGCGCGCGAGGTCACGCTCTTCCCCGCACCGACCTGCCAATGATCCCTCGCCAATGCTCGGGATGACGGCCCCGGGCCGTCAAGCCCAACCGCCGGCATGAGGCAGCACGTGGCCGGTGATGAAGCCCGCGCCATCGGAGCAGAGGAAGCACACCGCTCCGCCCAGCTCGTGGGCCTTGCCGAGGCGGCCGAGCGGGATCTGCGCCGTCATCTTGGCCATGGCATCCTTGTTGGCGAGCAGCGCCGCAGGGAAGTAGTCGGGGTTCTCGACGTAGTTCGAACCGACGGCGTTCACCGTGATGCCGTCGCGGCCGAGCTCCTTGGCGAGCGAGGCGACGAGGCCGTTCGCCGCGGCGCGCGCCGAGACATACGGCGCGTAGTTGGCGATGCCGCGCAATGGTGCCGCCGAGGACACGAACACGATGCGGCCCGACTTGCGCTTGCGCATCGACGGCGCCACCAGCTGGGCGAGACGGAACGGCGCCACCGCCATCGCCTCGAGCGCCGAGCGATAGTCTTCCAGGCGCGCTTCGGCCAGTGGCGCGCGCAGGGCAGGGAAGGCGTCGTTGTTGACCAGCGCGTCGATATGGCCGTGCCGCTTCAGCGCCAGTTCGACCATGGTCACGGGATCGGTCGCCGACAGGGCATGCGCGCCCTGGAACTGCGTCTCGTACTTGCGCCGTGCACTCGGCGCCTCGAACGAGGGGTCATGGGCCAGCACCGTCGCGCCCTGGGCCAACGCCACCGCAGTGGTGCCGTGGCCTGCGAACTTCTCGACATTGGTGATCAGCATCACCCGGTCTTTCAGCAGCATGGCTATTCCTCTAGGTTGCGCCCCATGGCCAAGCCCGACGATCCTACCGCGTCTTTCGGCTACCGCGACGTACCCGCCTCGGAAAAGGCGGGCATGGTGCGCGAGGTCTTCGCCAGCGTGGCGCCGCGCTACGACCTGATGAACGACCTGATGTCGGCGGGCGTGCATCGCCTCTGGAAGAACACGCTGGTCGATGTGGCCAACCCGAAGCCTGGCGAGAAGTTTCTCGATGTGGCGGGTGGCACCGGCGACATCGCGTTCAGGATCGCCAAGCGGCAGCGCGAACAGCCCGACGTCACGATCTGCGACATAAACGCCGCGATGCTCGAAGTCGGCCGCGACCGCGCCGTCGATCGCGGCTTGTTGCAGGGACTGACCTGGACGACCGGCGACGCCGAGGACCTGCCGTTTCCCGACCGCTCGTTCGATGGCTACACGATCGCCTTTGGCTTGCGCAACGTCACCGACATCGACAAGGCCCTGCATGAAGGCTGGCGCGTGTTGAAGCCGGGCGGCCGCTTCTACTGCCTCGAGTTCAGCAAGGTGACATCGGCGCCGGTGGCGCGTGCCTACGACGCCTACTCCGAGCGCGCGCTGCCCTTCTTCGGCCGGGTGGTGGCGCGCGATGCCGAGTCCTACCGCTACCTGCATGAAAGCATCCGCCGCTTCCCGCCGCAGCGCGAGCTGGCAGATCGCATGCGCCGCGCCGGGTTCGCCAGAGTCGCCTGGCGCAACATGACGCTCGGCGTCGTCGCCCTGCATTCGGGCTGGCGCATCTAGGATGTTCCGCGCGCTCCGCAATAGCTGGCGGCTCTTGCGGCTGGCGCTGAGCTTCGCGCGCCACGACGCGCTCTTTCCGCTGGAGATCCTGGGCATCGCGCCGGCGCTGATCGCCTGGGCGCGGCTGTTCCGAACGCGCCGTGACACGCGGCGGCCGGGCGAGCGCCTGGCGGCGGCGCTGCAGGAGATGGGGCCCTCCTTCATCAAGCTCGGTCAGGCACTCTCGACCCGAGCCGACCTTTTGAGCGAAAGCGTCGCCACCGATCTCGCCCGCCTGCAGGACCATCTGCCGCCGTTTCCCGGCTCCGAGGCGCGCCGCACGATCGAGCTCGAGCTCGGCCGGCCGATCGAGGCCTTGTTCACGAGCTTCGACGACGTGCCCATCGCCGCCGCCTCGATCGCCCAGGTCCACTTCGCCGTCACGACCGATGGCCGCGAGGTCGCGGTCAAGGTGCTGCGCCCCGCCATCGAGGATGCCTTCGCCCGTGACCTCGATCTCTTCTACTGGATGGCCGAGCTGGTCGAGCGCACCCAGCCGCGCTTCCGCCGCCTCAAGCCCGTCGAATCAGTAAAGGCCTTCGCCGACGTCGTGCGCGTGGAAATGGACTTGCGCATGGAGGCAGCGGCGGCCGAGGAGCTGGGCGAGAATTTCCGTGACGATCCCGGCTACCGTGCACCCACGATTGATTGGGACCGCACGGCGCAACGCGTCCTCACGCTGGAGCGCGTCGACGGCATTCCGATCGGCGACCGCGACGCCATCGTGGCGGCGGGTCACGATCCCGACGTCATCATGAAGAAGTGCGCCGAGGCCTTCTTCTACCAGGTGTTCCGCGACGGCTTCTTCCATGCCGACATGCATGGCGGCAACGCCTTCGTCGATCCCGCCGGCCACATCGTGCCGGTCGATTTCGGCATCATGGGCCGCGTCGACGAAGACACGCGCGGCTATCTCGCCGAGCTGCTGGTCGGCTTCCTGCGGCGCGACTATCGCGCCGTGGCCGAGGTGCAGTTTCGCGCCGGCTACGTGCCCTCGCACCAGTCGGTGGAGATGTTCGCCCAGGCCTGCCGCTCGATTGGCGAGCCGATCTTTGGCCGGCCGAGCCACGAGGTCTCGATCGCCCGCCTGCTCGCCCACCTGCTGCGCGTCACCGAGCAGTTCGAGATGACGGTGCAGCCGCAGCTCCTGCTGCTGCAGAAGACCATGCTGATGGCCGAGGGCATGGGCACGCGGCTCAACCCCAAGCTCAATATCTGGGAGCTGGCGCGGCCCCTGATCGAGGACTGGATGCGCACCCATTTCGGGCCACGCGCCACCGTTGGCCGCGCCGTCGCCGATCTGGCGCAGGGCCTCAGACGGCTGCCGCGGCTGATCGACAGCCTGCATGTCGTGGCCGAGCATGAACGGCGGAAGGTCGAGCGTGTCGAAGCGGAAGTCGAATCGGCGATCACCCGTTGGAGCCGGGATATCGGTTACGCTGAAGTTATCGCCGTTCTTGCCCTGATCGCCGCCATCGTCGCCTGGTGGCGCTAACCGGCCCGTGACCACCCAGCAGATCATCTTCGGCCTGGCGGTGTTCCTGGTCGCCGGCACCGTGAAGGGTCTGGTCGGGCTTGGTCTGCCGACCATCACCATCGCGCTCACCAGCCTGGTGCTGCCGCTCACCGAGGCGATCGCCCTGATCGCGCTGCCGACCGTCGTTACGAATATCTGGCAGGCCGCGGTCGGTGGCCGCTTCCGCTACATCGTCCGCCGCCACTGGCCGCTGATCGTGCCGCTGATGGTCGCGCTCTATCTCACCATGTGGCTCGCGGGCCAGCGGGGGCCGAGCTGGGCGTCGCTGGTGCTCGGCCTGGTGCTGGTGGTCTATGGCGCCATGGGCCTGGGACGGCTGCGGTTGCGGCTCACCCCTGACCTCGAGAAGCCGCTCGCGCCGGTGATCGGCGTGATCTCGGGCTTCATCGCGGCGCTGGTCGGCGTACCGGTCATTCCGCTGATGCCCTATCTGCAGGCACTGGAGATCCGGCCGGCGGAGCTGGTGCAGACCCTGGGTATCGTGCTGTGCGCCACTTCGCTCACACTCACCGGTTCATTGTTGCACTTCGGCTTGCTCGACGGCCCGCACGCCCTCTTGTCGGCGGGCGCCATCGTCCCATCTATGGCCGGCATGTGGATTGGCCAGCGCATCCGGGCGGGGCTTTCGGTCGAGCAATTCAGGGTTGCGGTGTTCGCCGCGCTGACACTCACCGGCCTCTATACTATGCTGAGCCGGCTGTTGTGATAGGGTAAACGGCATGCTGAAGGGCAAGCGGATTCTCCTTATCGTCGCGGGCGGCATCGCGGCCTTCAAGTCACTCGAGCTGATTCGCCGCTTGCGTGAGCACGGTGCTTCGGTGCGCTGCGTCCTCACCGAAGCCGGCGCCAAATTCGTGACTCCGCTGTCACTGCAGGCCCTCTCCGAGGATCGTGTTTACAGCGACATGTTCTCGCTGACCGATGAGAGCGAGATGGGCCACATCCAGCTCAGTCGCGACGCAGACCTGCTGGTCGTGGCGCCCGCTACCGCCAATATCCTGGCCCGCATGGCGTCGGGCCTGGCCGACGATCTTGCCTCGACCGTGTTGCTCGCCACCGACAAGCCGGTGCTGGCGGCGCCCGCGATGAACGTGCGCATGTGGACGCATGCCGCCACCGTCGCCAATGTCGAGACGCTGAAGAAGCGCGGCGTCACCTTCATCGGTCCCAATGACGGCGCCATGGCATGCAACGAGCACGGCCCCGGCCGCATGTCGGAGCCGGAGGAGATCGTCGCCGCCATCGAGGCCTTGCTCATCAAGGACCGCCCACTTGCGGGCAAGCGCGCCCTGGTGACATCGGGTCCGACGCGCGAGGCGATCGATCCAGTGCGCTACATTTCCAACCATTCCTCGGGTAAGCAGGGTCACGCCATCGCCGCCGCGTTGGCGCGGCTCGGCGCCGAGGTCACGCTGGTGAGCGGCCCGGTTACCGTGACCGATCCGATGGGCGTCAAGGTCGTGAAGGTCGATTCGGCCGACGAGATGCTGGCGGCCTGCCTGAAGGCCGGCGCCGTCGATGTCGCGGTGTGCGCCGCCGCTGTCGCCGACTGGAAGGCGGCCAAGCCTGCCTCGGCCAAGATCAAGAAGAAGGCGGGCGCCGCTCCGCCGGCGCTGGAGTTGGCGCCCAATCCTGACATCCTGGCCACGCTCTCCCGGCCCGGCCCGAAACGGCCGGTGCTGGTGGTGGGCTTTGCCGCCGAGACCGAGAATCTGGTCGCCAACGCCATCGACAAGCGCACGCGCAAGGGCTGCGACTGGATCGTCGCCAACGACGTGTCGACCGCCACCGGCACCTTCGGGGGCGAGCGCAACACCGTGCATCTGATCAGCGCCGAGGGCGTCGAGGATTGGCCGACCATGGCCAAGGACGACGTCGCCTCGCGTCTCGCCGGACGCATCGCGCTGCAGCTTGGCCGGCCGCGCCGCGTCGCGGCGGCCGAGTGATCGCCCCATGGACCAACGCATGACAGGCATCGAGAGCGTGGAGATCGAGATCGTCCGCCTGCCGCATGCGCGGGATCTGGAGTTTCCCGACTATGCCACCGCCGCCGCCGCCGGCGCCGACCTGCTGGCCGCCATCGACCAGGACATCGAGCTCGGACCGCTGGAGCGCAAGATCGTGCCCACGGGCATTTCGATTGCCCTGCCGGTAGGCTTCGAGGCCCAAGTCCGGCCGCGTTCGGGTCTCGCTGCGCGGCACGGCATCACGGTCGCCAATGCGCCGGGCACGATAGATGCCGACTATCGCGGCGAAGTTGGCGTGATTCTGGTCAATTTGAGCAAGGAGCCGTTCAAGATCACGCGCGGCATGCGAATTGCACAGCTTGTCGTGGCAAGGCACGCCCGGGCCGTCTGGCGCGAGGTCAGCGAGCTCAGCAAGACAGCACGGGGTGCCGGCGGCTTTGGATCGACGGGAGTGACTGCGGGGTCGTCGGCAAAACGGGCCTGAGAGGGGAGAGAGGATGCCTCGGCTCAGCAAGAAAACCATGTTCGCCATCGAGGCGGTGCTCGATGTCGCCTTCCATGTCGGCGAGCATCCCGTGCGCAGCGGCGATATCACCGAGCGCCAGCGCATTCCCAAGCGTTATCTCGAGCAGGTCCTGCAACATCTGGTGCGTGCCGGCATTTTGAACGGCAAGAGGGGCCCGCGCGGCGGCTATCGGCTGGGCCGCGACCGCGCGCGCATCACCTTGGGCGAGGTCGTGCGCGTGGTGCGCAAGCTCGAGGCGGAGAGCGAACCCAACGACATGTCGGTCGGCTCGCCGCTCGCCCATGAGGTCGTGTGGCCGACCTGGGAGAAGCTGCGCGAAGAGATGATGACGCAGCTCGACCTCATTACCATCGAGGATCTCTGCCAGCGCGCCCGCGCCAAAGGATTGGGCGGGCAGCCCGCCAAGGCGCAGGCCGCAGCCGTCGTCCATTAAGGCTCACCTGCGCTATGCTCCATCGTCTTTTGAACGGAGGAGCAAGACGATGGCCAGCAAAGCAAAGCCCAATCCAAGCAATCAGAAGCTCTATGACGAGGGCATGAAGGTCCGCAAAGCCGTGCTCGGCGCGGACTATGTCGACAATTCGATGGCTTCGGCCGACGACTTCATGATGGCGTTCCAGGACGTCACCACCGAGTATTGCTGGGGCTATGTCTGGACGCGGCCCGGCCTGCCCAAGAAGACGCGCTCGATGCTGAACCTCGCCATGCTGGCGGCGCTCAATCGCGGGCCTGAGCTGAAGCTGCACGTGAATGGCGCGCTGAACAACGGCCTCACCAAGGAAGAGATCAAGGAAGTCTTCCTGCAGGTCGCCATTTATTGCGGCATCCCCGCCGGCCTCGACGCCTTCAAGACCGCGCGCGACGTCTTCAAGGATCGCGGGCTCTAGAGCAAACGAGGTGTCATCCCGAGTAGCGCGGGGTAGCCCCCGCGCTACTCGGGATGACTTTGGTGATCCGATGGTTGCGATTCGAACGGCGAGACCGGGTGAGGCGCCGGACCTCACCGCGCTCTGCCTAAGCTCGAAGGCTCATTGGGGCTACGACGCGGAGTTCATGCGGCGCTGCGTGCCGTCCCTGACCGTTAGTGAGCAAAGCATCGCTGAAGGCCGCGTGCTGGTCGCGACCGACGCGACCGGTCGCGCGGTCGGCACGGTGAGCGTCATGCAGGACGGTGACGCCGCCGAGCTCGGCCTGATGTTCGTTGATCCCTCGGCGATCGGCGGCGGCATCGGGCGCGCCTTGTTCGGCGAAGCAGCGAAGCTCGCGCGCCAGCTCGGCTATCGGCGTATGACCATCTTGGCCGACGTCAACGCCGCGCCGTTCTATGAGCGCATGGGCGCGCGCTTTCTCCATGACGCGCCGTCGGACGCCATTCCCGGCCGCACCCTGCCGTTCTATGAATACGATCTCACGTCCTGAGGAGGCGTCATGAGCAAGGCCTTCACGCTCGACTCGACCTACGTGAACCTCCGTCCCGACGACAGTGCCAAGACGCTGAAAATCAGCCCACGTTTCTGGGCAACTATCGACAAGCGCACCGACCTGGGCAACGGCCGCTTGATGGGCGTCACGCCGCAAAAGGCCGACTGGCCACACTGGGAGCGTCATCCGGGCGGCGACGAGATCCTGGTCATGCTGTCGGGCGAAATGGACCTCGTACTGGAGACCAGGTCCGGCAACCGGCGGACGCGCCTCAAAGCCGGCGAAACCTTCGTCGTGCCGCGCGGCGTCTGGCACCGTGGCCTTGCTCGCAAGGCCGGCAAGCTGATGTTCATCACGCCCGGCGCGGGCACCGAACATCGTCCGGTCTAGAGCAGGTCGGCCAACTGTCGAATACGCGGATGGGAATGATCCGGCATGTCGCCGCGTACATCCAGCAGAGCTGTACGAATGCCGAGCGCCTTCGCGGCATCCAAGTTCCTCAGACGATCATCGACGAAAACAACGCCCTGCTGCTGCGCATCAAGCCGCTCGATGGCCAGTCGATAAATCTCGGGCGACGGCTTGCGCATGCCGAGGTCGCCACTGATGAACCAGGGGTCGATCCACGTTTCCAGGCCGAACCGTCGTCTCAACTTGGCCGACCAATCGGCGACGTCATTGGACAGACATGCAATGCGTGAGAAGCGCTGCTGTAGCCGCGGCAACGCCTCACGGGTGCCGTCGATCAGCCGATGGCCCGCGAGATAGTCGTCCTCCAAGGCCGGATCTACTCCCATGCCCTTCCAAAACCTTGTCGTGTCGATTTGGCCGAGGCTCGCTGCCACATACTCTCGCTCGATCGCCTCGGCGGACAACCCGGTCTGGCCGTGGTTGCGTACAAAGGGAACGAGCAGCTCGGCGACGTCGTCGCCCGCCCGGTAGAGAACGCCCATGGCGTCGAGCATCAGAATTTCGGCCATCTCCTGAGTCTCATGAGCCTTTGACAGGTCGGCAAGGCCGCCCTATATAAGCGGCACCTCAGGCCCTTGGCATCGCCTCCCGGCGGTAACTCGACGGGGCCCACCAGTACGACACAGCGCTGTTTTCCTAAGGTTCGGCCATCCCGGCCGCCGAAGCGCGTTCGTCATTTCCAACAGAAGACCTATGAATCTCCAAGACCTCAAAATCAAGAAACCGCCTGAACTCCTGGCCTTTGCCGAGGAACAGGGCGTCGATGGCGCCGCGCAAATGCGTCGCCAGGAGCTCATGTTCGCCATCCTCCAGAAGGTGGCGGCCGCCGACCAGGTGATCTCCGGCAGCGGCACCCTCGAAGTGCTGCCCGACGGCTTCGGCTACCTGCGCTCGCTGGAAGCGAGCTACCTGCCGGGCGCCGACGACATCTACATCAGCCCGACCCAGGTGCGGAAATTCGGCCTGCGCACCGGCGATACCGTCGAAGGCGAGATCCGCGCGCCCAAGGATGGCGAGCGCTACTTCGCCATGGTGCAGATCAACAAGGTCAATTTCGAAGACCCCGAGACGCTGCGCCACCGCATCAACTTCGATTCGCTGACGCCGCTTTATCCCGACGAGAAGCTGAAGCTCGAGATGGAAGGCGCCGGCGTCATGGCGCCGACGATTTCCGAGGAGCAGAGCGCGCCGCGCGCCACCGCCTCGGGCCGCGTCTCGACCGGCCGGCGCACCACCGGCACGCTCACCAAGAAGGCCTCGACCTCCACGCCGCAGCAGCAGCTCGACATCTCGACGCGCGTGATCGACCTGATCGCGCCGATCGGCAAGGGCCAGCGCGCGCTGATCGTGTCGCCGCCGCGCACCGGCAAGACGGTGCTGCTGCAGAATATCGCCCACGCCATCACCGCCAACAATCCCGAGGTCTTCCTCATGGTGCTGCTTGTCGACGAGCGGCCGGAGGAAGTGACCGACATGCAGCGCACGGTGAAGGGCGAGGTCGTGAGCTCGACCTTCGACGAGCCGGCGTCGCGCCACGTCACCGTGGCCGAGATGGTGATCGAGAAGGCCAAGCGCCTGGTCGAGCACAAGAAGGACGTGGTGATCCTGCTCGACTCGATCACGCGCCTCGGCCGCGCCTACAACACCGTGGTGCCGAGCTCGGGCAAGGTGCTGACCGGCGGCGTCGATGCCAACGCCCTGCAACGGCCCAAGCGCTTCTTCGGCGCAGCCCGCAACATCGAGGAAGGCGGCTCGCTCACCATCATCGCCACGGCGCTGATCGACACCGGCAGCCGCATGGACGAGGTGATCTTCGAGGAGTTCAAGGGCACCGGTAACTCCGAAATCATCCTCGACCGCAAGGTTGCCGACAAGCGCACCTTCCCGGCGATCGACATCACCAAGTCGGGTACCCGCAAGGAAGAGCTGCTGGTCGACCGCGCGACCTTGTCGAAGATGTGGGTGCTGCGCCGTATCCTCATGCCGATGGGCGCCGTCGATGCCATCGAGTTCCTGCTCGATAAGCTCCGCACCGCCAAGACCAATTCGGATTTCTTTGGCTCTATGAACCAGTAGCGGCGGCCCGGTCGCCCGTCCGCGCGAACACGGCGGAGGCGTGCACGATGCGCTCGTCTCCGACCATCAGGTAGCAGTTGGCGAAGGCGAGCCGTCCGCCGACCTTGTGCACGTCGACATGGGCCTCGATCCAGTCGCCGATCTTGGCAGAGCCAGCGAAATCGGTTTTGACGCTCGCCGTCGTGAGCATGGGTGACGGCGTCTGGCTGCGCGTGGTGCGGTAGCCCAGTGCGATGTCGCACATGGTCATCAGGATGCCGCCATGGGCGATGCCGCGGGCGTTGGCGTGCTTGGGCTGGATGCGCAGGCCGACCACGAAGGTGCCGTCGGCGTTCTCGCGATAAAAGAACGGCCCGTTGTGGTCGAGGAACGGGCTGGTACGGAACAGCGGCTTGAAGCCTTCCGGCGGATCGCTTTCCATCAGGCGCCCATCTCACGCACCAAGGTCGCCGGCGACGGCGCGGCGCTGCTCGGCGCTCACCGGAACGTCCTTGCCGAACCATGCCTTGAAGCCCATGCGGCCCTGATGCAGCAGCATGCCGAGGCCGTCGACGCAGGTGTTGCCACGCGTCCGCGCCCGGGCGAGCAGGTCGGTCTCGAGCGGGATGTAGACAATGTCGTCGACCACGGCGGTCTTGGGCAACTTGGCGAGGTCGATCTCGAGCGGCGCCTTGCCGGTCATGCCGAGAGCGGCGGTATTGACCAGCAGCGTGGCGCCATTCAGCGCGTCGGAACGCTCGTCCCAGCGCTCGATGGCGATGCGCCGGCCATCCTTGGGCGTGAAGGCCACGCCGAGCTTCACCGCGTTGTCCTGTGTGCGATTGATCAGGCGCAGCTCGGGCACGCCGGCATCCATCAGCGTGCAGACGACGGCGCGGGCGGCGCCGCCGGCACCCAGCACCACCACCGGCCCTGCGTCGGCCTTCCAGCCGGGCGCGCTCGCCTTGAGGTGGGCGAGGAAGCCGAAACCGTCGCTGTTGCGGCCCTCCAGTGTGCCGTCGGCCTGCTTGATCACGGTGTTGACCGCGCCGATGCGGGCCGCGTCGGCGTGGATGCGGTCCAACAATGGCATGATGTCGATCTTGTGCGGCAGGGTGAGGTTGCATCCGCGCGCATTGGGCGTCTTCTTCAGGAACGCCACTAGTGCCTCCAGCGCTGGCCGATTGGGCTCGACCGGCAAGCGACCGTAGTGCCCGTCGATGCCCTGCTGTTTCAGCCAGAAGCCGTGCAGGGCGGGCGAGCGCGAAAGCTCGACCGGCCAGCCGACGATGGCGGCGAAGGGCCGGCCCTGCGCTTCGGAAAGCAACGTCTCGTAGGCGTTCATGCGGCTTGCTCCAGTCCAATGCCGTGGCCGGCCAGAAATGACAGCAACGGCAGCAGCGGTAGGCCGAGGATGGTGAAGTAGTCACCATCGACCCGGGTGAAGAGATGCGCACCCAACCCCTCGAGGCGATAGGCACCCACCGAAGTCAGGACGGTCTCGCCGGCCCGCGCCAGATAGGCATCGAGGAACGCCTCGGTGAAGGGCCGCATGGTAAGCCGTGCGCGCTCGTTCCAGTGCCACAGGCGCACGCCCGAGCGGGCGACCACGACCGACGAGAAGAGCTCGTGGGTCTGGCCACGGAGCGCCAGCAGCTGCTTGCGCGCGGCTTCCAGGGTCGGTGGCTTGTCGAACAGGCGGCCGTTGCAGGCAAGTGTCGAATCGCCGCCCACCACCATGGCCGTTGCGTGCCTGGCCGAGACGCGCAAGGCCTTCATCTCGGCGAGCTTCTCGGCGATCTCCTGCGGCGAGGCGCGCTCGGCCAGCAGGCTGCGCGTGGCCTCCGTTTCGTCGATGCCCGACACCTCGATGTCGAAGCTGACGCCGGCATGCGTGAGGAGCTCGCGGCGGGACAGGCTGGCTGAGGCAAGGATCAAGGTCGGGCTGGGCATCGGCTGATACGCTTTACGCTGGCTCCAGGCGGAATAATCCGCCGTCATCGCTATGGGTGACAAGATAGAGGAGCCCGTCGGGCCCCTGGCGCACGTCGCGGATATAGGGAAGACGGCCTTCGATCAACCGTTCCTCGCTCCTGTAGCGCTCGCCGTCGAGTTCGATGCGAAACAGCGCATAAGCCGACAGCGCCCCGCTGAACAGCGAACCCTTCCAGCCCGGGAACTTGTCGCCGGTATAGAAGCACAGCCCACAGGGCGAGATCGACGGCACCCAGGTGCGTAGCGCGTCCTCCATGCCGTCGAGATGGCGCGTGTTGGTGATGATGCTGCCGTCGTAGTTGGTGCCATAGGTGACCAGCGGCCAGCCATAGTTGGCCCCGGCCTTCAGGATGTTGAGCTCGTCGCCGCCCTTGGGTCCGTGTTCGACCTCCCAGACCTTGCCGGTCTCGGGATGCAACGCTAGCCCCTGCGGGTTGCGGTTGCCGTAGGTGAAGATTTCCGGCCGCACGCCTGGTTTGCCGACGAATGGATTGTCCGCCGGCACCGAGCCGTCGTCCCTGAGCCGCACGATCTTGCCCGCGAGGTCGGAAAGATCCTGCGCCTGCTTCATCTGGAAGCGATCGCCGCAGGTCACGTACATCAGGCCGGTGCGATCGAACAGGATGCGCGAACCAACATTGAGGCTGCCCGGCCGGCGTGGCAGCGCCTCGAAGAGGGGCGTGACATTCCTCAAGCCACCGTCGCTCAGCTCAGCGCGCGCCACGGTGGTGACGGCGCCGCCACGGCCGTCCGTGATGTAGGAAAGATAGAGCACGCGGTTCTGGGCGAAGCCCGGATGCAGGCAAATATCCAAAAGGCCGGCCTGGCCCGAGGCATAGACCTTGGGCACGCCGGCCAGTGGCGTGCGTTCCAGCTTGCCGTTGGCGAAGACCCTGAGCCGGCCCGGCCGCTCGCTGATCAGCAGGCGGCCGTCAGGCAGGAAAGCGATGCTCCAGGGCTGTTCCAGGTCGTGGTTGAGGGTGACCAGACGGAAGGTTGCCTTGGCGCTCTTCTGCAGCCCCTGGGCATGCACAATGGATGGTGTGGCGAGGGCGGCGGTTGCACTGAGAACGAAATGGCGCCGCTGCATGGGGTCTCCTCTGGACGGCGGACTGGCGCGAAAAAGGCCGCTCACTATACTCAGCGCCGCCGCGGCGGGCCCGGCGCCTGCAGTCATCAAGGGGGGAACGAACAATGTCTAAATCGATCCTGATTCACGAAAACGGCGGACCTGAGAAGATGCAGCTGGCCGACGTCGACGTCGGCGATCCCGGCCCCGGCCAGGTGAAGATTCGGCACACCGCGATCGGCCTGAACTTCATCGATGTCTATACCCGCAGCGGCCTCTATCCGACGCCGATGCCCAATGCGGTGGGCCGCGAGGCGGCCGGTGTGATCACCGCGGTCGGCCCCAAGGTGAAGGGTTTCAAGAAGGGCGATCGCGTCGCCTACTGCGGCGTGCTCGGCGCCTACTGCCAGGAACGCCTGATGGGCGTCGACCAGCTCGTGCACGTGCCCAAGGGCGTGAAGGACGAGGCGGCGGCCGCCATCATGCTCAAGGGCATGACCACCGAATACCTGGTCGACCACACGCCCAAGGGCTGGCTCGAGAAGGGCGACACCATCCTGTTCCATGCCGCCGCCGGCGGCGTCGGACTGCTGTTCGGCCAGTGGGCCAAGGCGCGCGGCTACAAGGTGATCGGCACGGTGTCGTCGCCCGAGAAGGCGGCGATCGCCAAGAAGAACGGCTACAAGTGGGTGATCGACTACACCAAGGAAAACATCGTCGATGAAGTGAAGAAGATCACCAAGGGCAAGGGCGTGCCGGTCGTCGTCGACGGCGTCGGCAAGGACACTTGGGCGGCTTCGCTCGACTGCCTGCAGCCGCGCGGCCTGATGGTTTCGTTCGGCAATGCCTCCGGGCCGGTAGCCCCGGTGGCGCTCGGCATCCTGAACACCAAGGGGTCGCTCTACGTCACGCGTCCGAGCCTCGGTGCCTATACCGCCACCCGCAAGGCGCTCGAGGCGTCGGCCAAGTCGCTCTTCAAGATGGTGAAGAGTGGCAAGGTCAAGATCGCGATCGATCAGCGCTATCCGCTGGCCGACGCCGCGCAGGCGCACCGCGATCTCGAGAGCCGCAAGACCACGGGCCAGACGATCCTCGTTCCGTAGTCGATGGTGATTGTCGGACTGACCGGCTCTATCGGCATGGGCAAGTCGACCGCAGCCAAGATGCTGCGGCAGATGGGCGTGCCCGTGTATGACGCCGATGCTGCCGTCCACGCCTTGCAAGCGCCGGGGGGCATCGCGTTGCCCGCAATCGAAGCGGCTTTCCCTGGCGTGGTGAAGGAGGGTGTGCTCGATCGCCAGGCGTTGGGCGCGCGCGTGTTCGGCAACAAGGAGGCGCTGCGCCGGCTCGAGGCCATCGTGCATCCGCTGGTCGGACAGCAGCAGCGCCGCTTCCTGAGGGCCGCTGCCCGGCGGCGCGAGAAGTTGGTGGTGCTCGACATCCCGCTGCTGTTCGAAGGCTCGGGCGACCGCCGCGTCGATGCCACGCTGGTGGTGAGCGCGCCGGCGTTCCTGCAGCGCCGGCGCGTGCTGGCGCGGCCTGGCATGACGGACGACAGACTTGCCGGCATCCTGCGCCAACAAGTGCCCGATTCCCTGAAGCGGCGGAAAGCGACGATCGTCATTCCGACCGGCCTGGGCTTGGCGCCGACTCGCGCAGCACTCACCCGGGCCGTCGGCGAACTCAAGCGGCGGCCAGGTCGCTTCTGGCCGGCCAACCCGTGGCGCGAGAAGTACACAGCCCAGCTTGCGCGAGCGCGGCGAAAGTAGGCTACAAGCAGCGGATGCGGGAAATTGTCTTGGATACCGAGACTACGGGCCTCGATCCGTTGGCGGGCCATCGCGTGGTCGAGATCGGCTGCATCGAGCTTCTGGACACGGTGGCGACCGGCAAGACCTTCCACGCCTACTTCAATCCGGAAATGATCATGCCGACCGGGGCGCAGGACATTCACGGGCTTACCGATGAGTTCCTGTCCGACAAGCCGCTGTTTGCCGAGAAGGTCGAGGAGTTCCTGGCCTTCATCGCCGATGCCCAGCTGGTCATCCACAACGCCCAGTTCGATCTCGGCTTCCTCAATGCTGAGCTCGAGCGGCTCAGCCGGCCGCAGCTCAACAATTCCTACGTCGACACCGTGTCGATGGCGCGGCGCAAGTTTCCCGGCCAGCGCGCCAGCCTCGATGCGTTGTGCGAGCGCTTCAATATCGACAATTCAAGCCGCACCAAGCACGGCGCCCTGCTCGATTCGGAATTGCTGGCCGAGGTCTATCTCGAGCTGAGCGGCGGCCGCCAGCGCGACCTGGGCCTGGCGCCCGAGATCGCCGCTCAACCGGTTGCGGGCGTGCTGGCTGTCACCGGTCTGCCGGTTCGGCCGGCGCGGCCGCATGCCGCCAGCGCCGCCGAGCTCGCGGCGCACGCTGAGTTCATGAAGCAGCTTTTCGAGCCGGTCTGGCTCACCGCCTGACGCCGTTCAGGCGTGCCCGACCGGGCCCGTCGGAACGCCGGGAATCTGGCCGCCCGAGGCGTCGAGCTGCTGGCGATAGAGCGCCACGAAATCGACCGGTGCGATGTTGAGCGGAGGGAAGCCCGCCTCGCGGGTGGCATTGGCGATGATGGCGCGGGCGAAGGGGAACAGGAGCCGCGGCGTCTCGATCAGCAGCAGCGGGCCGAAGGCATCTTGCGGCACCTCGCCCAGGCTCACCGTGCCGGCATAGACCAGCTCCAGCATGAAGAGTGGCTCTTTCTCGGGCGTCTGGGCGTTGGCCTCGACCGTCAGCGTGACCTCGAAGGTCTTGGTATCGAACTGCCTGGTGGTGACGTTGACGTTCAGCGTGAGCTGCGGCTGCTTCTGCTCGATCAGGCTCTGCGGGGCGCGCGGATTCTCGAAGCTCAGGTCCTTGATGTACTGGCCATGGATCGTGAGCGGGCCGGGCTGGGCCTGCTGGCCTGGGTTGACATCGGGCGGCGGAGGGGTGGTCGTCGACATGGTGTGCTTTCAATGGGTTGGCGGCGGGCGGTAGCATGCAGGGCAGCACTGCACAAGGCGCGGGCGGGCGCAGCCCTTGAGCAATTGCCAAGCGGATGGCCGTTGGCGATTATAAAGACCCCATGGATCGCTCGTCTTTACGTCCCCTGGTTGGCGTCTCCGCGTGTCTCAAGGAAAACGGCCGCGGTGGCTGGCACCACACAGTCGGCGACAAATATATCCAGGCCATCATCCGCGCCATTGGTGCATTACCGGTGGTAATTCCGGCGATGGGGCCGGAGCTGGGCGACAATGCCGTGACCGAAGCACTCGACCGCCTGCTCGATATGCTTGATGGCGTGCTGCTGACCGGCAGCCCGTCGAATGTCGAGCCGCACCACTATGAAGGCGAGGCGAGCCGGCCAGGCACGGCGCATGATCCGGCGCGCGATGCCACCACCCTGCCGCTGATCCGTCACACCATCGATCACGGCGTGCCGCTGATCGCGATCTGCCGCGGCCTGCAGGAGGTCAACGTGGCGCTGGGCGGCACCTTGCATCAGCTGGTGCACGAGGTCGGCGGCCGGCGCGATCACCGCGCGCCCAAGGCGCCGACGCCGGACGTCAACTATGCGCCGGCGCACGACATCGAGGTCGTCGAAGGTGGCCTGCTGCATCGCCTGCTGGGCGAGCGCCGCGTCTCGGTCAATTCGCTGCATGCCCAGGGCGTCGATCGCCTGGCGCCGCGCGCCCGGCTCGAAGCGCTGGCCGATGACGGTCAGATCGAGGCTTTCAGCGTCCCGGATGCGCCGGCCTTCGCGCTGGCGCTCCAGTGGCACCCCGAGCACCGCGCGCTCGAGAATCCGGTATCGATGAAAGTGTTCGACGCTTTCGCCGACGCCTGCCGCCAGCGCGCCCGCGCTCGTCTCGCTCGGGCGCCGATGCGCGCCGCCGCGGAATAGGCACGCCATGGACGGCGGCCGCACACGCAACAACGCCCGCCGCGACTTTTATGACCGCATCGGCGCGCTTTCGATGGCGCCCTTGTGGGAGTCGTTGCATCAGCTCGTGCCGCCGTCGCCCGCACCCAAATACGTCGCGGCATCATGGGCCTACGACAAGGTGCGGCCGTTCCTCATGGAGTCGGGTTCGCTGATCACCGCCAAGGAGGCGGTGCGACGTGTGCTGATCCTCGAGAACCCATCGATGCCGGGCAGCGCCTGCATCACACCCACGCTCTATGCCGGGTTGCAGCTGATCCTGCCGGGCGAGGTGGCGCCGAGTCACCGTCACACCCAGTCGGCGCTACGCTTCATCGTCGAGGGCGAGGGCGCCTATACCGCCGTCGACGGCGAGCGCACCATCATGCGCGAGGGCGACTTCGTCATCACGCCGACCTGGACCTGGCACGATCACGGCAACGACTCCTCCAAACCTATGGTGTGGCTGGACGGGCTCGACATTCCCATGGTCGCCATGTTCAACGCAGGCTTCGCCGAGAACGGCGCCGAGGACGAGCAGGCGGTAACGGCGCCGGAGGGTACGTCGCACGCCAAATACGCCAGCGGCCTGCTGCCGGTCGACTGGAAGCCGGCCAAGCAGACGTCGCCGATCTTCAACTATCCCTATGCCCGTACACGCGAGGCGCTGGCTGGCCTCGCCAAGGCCGGTCCGCCCGACGCCTGCCATGGCTACAAGCTGCGCTACGTGAATCCGGCGAGCGGCGGCGCGCCGATCGCCACCATGGGCACGTTCATGCAGCTCCTGCCCAAGGGCTTTGCGACGGCGTCCTATCGCAGCACCGACGGCACGGTGTTCTCGGTGGTCGAAGGCGAGGGCGAGAGCACGGTCGGCGACAAGACATTGCGCTGGAAGAAGCGTGACCACTTCGTCGTGCCGAGCTGGGCCAAGGTCGTGCACAAGGCCAAGGCCGAGGCCGTGCTGTTCTCCTTCTCCGACCGCCCGGTGCAGGAGAAGCTCGACCTGTGGCGCGAGGATCGCGGCGGGCAGTGAGCTGCTAGCTCAGACCGCGCGGCGCTGCGCGGCGACCGAGCCCGCGCATTGGTCGGTATTGGCGAGCGGCCGTAACTGAGGGTCGTAGGCGTCGGTGTATTGGGCGCGGCCGGCCGAGACATAGACGAACAGACTGCAGCCGTCGGACTGGTAGCGCAGCACGCGCGTCGGGCCATCCTTGCGATCGAGCGCCGGCGCACCGAAGGTCGCCTGCAACTGACGCTCGTCCATGCCCTTGATCGTGCCCACGGGGATGGCACGGCCGGGATTGGACGAGCGGAAGACGCCTTGCTCGCCGCCGGTCAGGGAATATTGGGGAGCATCGTTAGAGACGCAGCCGCCGAGGAGGAGAACGACGGCGAGAGCCAAGAAGGCCAATTTCATGCCGGTGATCTTAACGCCGCTCAGCCAGTGGATTAAAGGGTTGGCCGGAAATTTGGCGGTGGGCTGAGCGTTTGTGCCACATGCACCATGGCCGCGATGCCCAGCACCGGCACGATCAGGTTGAGGATTGGGATGGTGCCCAGGAAGACGATGACGATACCGGTGAGCCAGAGCACGCCGGCGTTGGCCTTGCGCCAGGCCTTGACCTCGGCGGGACTCCGCCGTCGCAGCGCCACCTGCTCGTAGTAGAGCCGCGCCGTCAGCCAGCCATTGATGGCGTAGAACAGCACGGCGCCCAGCCCCACCACGAACAGCGCGATGAGATAGAGCGGCAGCATGACGAGATTGAGGATCACGACGGCCAGCAGGAAAACCACGCCGGTCCAAATCCCCGTCCAGATCGGAATGCCGCGCGCCTTGCCGAGTTTGGGATAGTACTCGCCCTCCACGATGTCGGCGATGCGCTCCATGAAGACCGAGATCACGATGCCGAAGCTCGCCGGAAACAGGATCAGGGCCAACACCGTGACCGCGCCGCCGCCGAGCCAGCGGATGGCGCTGTTCACCCACTCCCAGTGGAATGTCGCGAAGTGCTGCAGGGCCCACCAGGCCAACGCACCAATGGCGATTTGCAGGACCAGCGACAGCAGTAGCGACTGCCAGACGACCGCGCGCAGCTTGGGATCGCCGAGCTGGCGCAGTGCAAGATCAAAGGCGCGGATCATCGGGCGCTATCTGGCACCGACAATTCCGGCAGCTTTGAGTTCGTCGATTTCCCTGGCCGAAAAACCGCGCTCACCGAGCACCTCGTCGGTGTGCTGGCCGCGCTTGGCGGCCGGGCTCTTCACGCCCTCCTTGGTGCGCGAGAAGCGGGGCGCGGCGGCGGGCTGCGGGAAGCCCAGCACATCGACATAGGCGTTGCGCGCCTTGGCGTGCGGATGCTGCGAGGCCTCCTTCATGGTCAGCACGGGCGCGAAGCAGACGTCGCTGCCTTCCATGACCTGGCACCATTCGTCGCGCGTCTTGGTTTTGAAGATGCCTTCCAGCCGGCTCTTGAACTGCGCCCAGGCCTTGCGGTCGTTCTGTGCCGGCAGGTCCTGCCCCTTGAGTCCGGTCTTCTCCAGGAGCAGCGCATAGAACTGCGGCTCGATCGAGCCGATCGAGACGAACTTGCCGTCCTTGGTCTCGTAGGTGCCGTAGAAGGGCGCCCCGCCATCGAGCAGGTTGATGCCGCGCTCTTCCTCGTTCCAGATGCCAGCGCCGGCCAGGCCATAGATGCCGCCCAGCAGCAGGGCGGCCCCATCGACCATCGCCGCATCGACCACCTGGCCTTTGCCCGAGCGTTGCGACTCGAGAAGGCCGCACACCATGCCGAAAGCGAGCAGCATGCCGCCGCCGCCGAAATCTCCAACCAGGTTGAGCGGCGGCACCGGCTTGTCCTTGCCGCCGATCGCATGCAGCGCACCGGTGAGCGCAATGTAGTTGATGTCATGACCGGCCGCCTTGGCGAGCGGGCCCTCCTGGCCCCAGCCGGTCATGCGGCCGTAGACCAGCCTGGGATTGCGCGCGAGGCAAACGTCGGGGCCGAGGCCCAAACGCTCGGCGACGCCTGGCCGGAATGGCTCGGTCAGGCCGTCGGCCTTGTCGATCAGGCGCAGCACGACCTCGACGCCTTCCTTCTTCTGCAGGTCGACGGAGACCGAGCGACGGCTCCTGTTGTGCACGGCGTACTTGGGATCGGCGAGGCGATCCATGACGTGGGCGCCGGTGCGATCGACGCGGATCACGTCGGCGCCCATGTCACCCAGCATCATGGAGCACATGGGCCCCGGCCCGATGCCGGCCAGCTCGACGATGGTCAATCCCGAAAGCGGACCCGACATGACTTTCCTCCTGCGACTGCGCGCCTTTTCGAGCGGCGATGGTAGCTGAAGGGTTCGGCGTTACAAAACCGGCTACCCGGTCTAAAGTCCGCGCCGCGGAGGCGCGGTCGGAGGGAAGGAATGGGCTTAGGCCGGTTATTGGCGGCGGTGGTGCTGCTGGCGCTTGGCGCGACGGCCCTCTCGATCGGGGGCGGCGCGCTCGCGCAGCAGGCGACGCCGCCGCCACCGGCCAAGGAATACAATCAGCAGATTCTTGTGCCAGGCTCATGGTTTCATGGCGTGCACGGGCTTGCCTTCAACAAGGACGACCAGCTATTCGCCGGCTCGGTGATTGGCCAGAGCATCTATCGCGTGCAGGTCGATTCAGGCGAAGTCGATCGCTTCATTGGCGAGCCGAACGGCATGGCCGACGACATCGCCTTCGCCGACGACGGCACCATGGCCTGGACGGCCTTCCTGCTGGGCAAGGTCTTCATCCGCAAGCCCAACGGCAAGATCATCGAGGTCGCCAACGGCATGGCCGGACCCAACTCTCTCGCCTTCAGCAAGGATGGGCGGCTGTTCGTGTCGGAAGTCTTCCTCGGCGATGCCCTGTACGAGATCGATCTCAAGAACGTCGACAAGCCCGAGTTCAAGACCTTCCCGCGCAACGACCTGCGCCGCATCGCCGACAAGCTGGGCGGCCTGAATGGCTTCGAGATCAACAAGAACGACGGCTTCCTCTACGGGCCGCTGTGGTTCAAGGGCCAGGCGGTGAAGATCAACCTCGAAAACGGCATGGTCGAGGTGATCGCCTCTGGCTTCAAGACGCCGGCCGCCGCCAACCTCGATCCACAGAACCCTGACAACCTTTACGTCGTCGACACCGCCAACGGTTCGGTGTGGAGCGTCAGTCTCACCAGCAAGCAAAAGAAGCTGGTGGCCTCGCTCAAGCCCGGCCTCGACAATCTCGCCTTCGATTCGCGCGGTCGATTGTTCGTGAGCTCGATGACCGACAACGGCATCTATCTGGTCGACAAGGTGACCGGTTCGGCCAAGACCATCGTCGAGGGCCGGTTGGCGATCCCGGCCGACATCGCTGTGGTCACCGAGAGCGGCAAGGAAACGGTACACGTCGCCGACGTCTTCAGCTACCGCACCGTGGATGGCCGAAGCGGCGCCGTCAGCGACGTGCTGCGCGTGCATGGCGACACCCATTCCTATCCGATCGGGCTGTCGATCGGGCCCAAGCATGTGCTGCTGTCGAGCTGGTTCTCGATGACCGTCGAGAAGATCGATCGCAAGACCGGCAAGCTGGTGGCGACGCTGGGCGAGTTCGCCGCGCCGGTCGACGCGCTCGAGGCCAACGACGGCACGCTCTATGTCGCGGAGCTTCGCAGCGGCAATCTGGTGAAAGTGAGTCCCGACGGCAAGACGCGCAGCACCGTGGTCAAGGAGCTGCGCGCACCGGTGGCTTTGGCGCAAGGGCCCGGCAACCTGATCTACGTCACCGAGATCGCCGCCGGCGCGGTCACGCAGATCGACGTGGCGACTGGCGCGCGCAAGGTCGTGGCCGACAATCTGGCCGGCCCCGAGGGCATCGATGTCGGGCCGGATGGCAAACTTTACGTCGCCGAGGTTGGCCAGAAGCGCATCGTCGCCATCGATCCCGCCACTGGCGCCAAGACGATAATCGCCTCGAACCTCGATATCGGCCTGCCGGCCTATCCCGGCGGGCCCCCGGCGCTGGTGCCGACCGGCGTCGCCGTCGCCAAGTCGGGCAACATCTATGTCAGCTCCGACATTCGCAACGGTATGTACAAATTGACACCGCCCACCCCGTGAAGAGTGTTTCATGCCCGGCATTCCCTTCATCAAGGACTTCAAGTTCGACTACGGCACGGCGATGGAGGTGACGCCGCTGATCCGCCGAGTGGTGGCGCACAATCCCAGCCCCTTCACCTTCAAGGGCACCGGCACCTACCTCGTTGGCCACGGCAAGGTGGCGATCGTCGATCCCGGGCCCGATCAGCAGGACCATATTGATGCCGTGCTGCGCGCGGTGCGTGGCGAGACGGTCACGCACATCTTTGTGACGCACACCCATATCGATCACGTACCGGCCACGCCGGCGATCGCCAAGGCGACCGGTGCGAAGGTCTACAGCTACGGTCCGCATCCGACACCGGTCGGCGTGGCGACCGAGCAGGAGGGCGATTTCTCATTCGCGCCTGACATCAAGCTCAATGACGGCGACGTTGTGAAAGGCGATGGCTGGAACGTCGAGGCGGTCTACACGCCCGGCCACATTTCCAACCACCTCTGCTTTTCCGTTAAAGAAGACAACGCGCTGTTGTCGGGCGATCACGTCATGGGCTGGTCGACGGCGGTAATCTCGCCGCCCGACGGCAACATGGCCGACTATTTCGCCAGCCTGCGCAAGCTGCTGCCACGCTCCGAGGCGCTCTACATCCCGACACACGGGGCGGAGATCCGAAATCCCAACCCATTCGTGCAGGCCTATATCGAGCATCGCCTGGGCCGCGAGGCGCAGATCATGTCGCGGCTCAAGGAAGGCCCGCAGAAGATCCCGCAAATGGTGGCGAAGAACTATGCCGATACGCCGGCGCATCTGCATGCCGCGGCCGGCCGCTCGATGCTGGCGCATCTCATCCAGATGGTGAAGGACGGCCGCGTGAAAACCGACGATGGCCGCGCCACGATCAATTCGACCTATCGCCTTTAGGAGACGCAACGATGGACCTGAAACTTTCCGGCAAGACCGTGCTGATCTCGGGCGGCAGCCGCGGCATCGGCTTTGCCTGCGCCATGGCCTTTGCGGCGGAAGGCTGTGCCGTGCATATCGCCTCGCGCTCGAAGGAGTCGCTCGAGGGTGCGCGTGACAAGATTCGCGCCCGCCATAACGTGCCGGTCGAGATCCATCCCGCGGATTTCTCCAAGGGCGATATGGTCAGGTCGGTGGTCGATGCGGTCGGCCATGCCGACATCCTGGTCAACAATGCCGGCGCCATCCCGCGCGGCGATATCCTCTCCATGACCGAGTCCAAGTGGCGCGAGGCCTGGGAGTTGAAGGTGTTCGGCTACATCAACGCCACGCGCGCCATGCTGGAGAAGATGTACGCGCGCAAGAAGGGCGCGGTGGTGAATATCATCGGCCTAGCCGGCGAGAGCTACAACTACGACTACGTCACCGGCACCATGGGCAACGCGAGTTTGATGGCATTCACCCGCGCTGTCGGTTCCAAGAGCGTCGATCACGGGGTGCGCGTGGTGGCGATCAATCCGCCAGCGACCCGCACCGACCGCATGCTCACCTTGCTGCGAGGCCAGGCCCAGCAGCAGTTCGGCGATCCCGAGCGCTGGCCCGAGCTCACCAAGCACATGCCGTTCGGCCGTCCGGCCGAGCCCGATGAGGTGGCCGACCTCACGGTATTCCTGGCGTCGGATCGCGCGAGCTACATCAGTGGCGTGGTGATGACCCTCGACGGCGGCCAGGCCGCACGGCACTGAGCGCCCATTACTGGGTAATCGGCGGCGTCACGTTGACGATCTCGGCGCTGTGGCGACGATCGGCGTCGGTCGTAGGTGCGGCGGCGACTTTGACGGTCGGTGCCGCCACGCCGTGCCGGGCGAGCCGGTCGGGCGACTTGTCGCTTACTGCCACCAGCATCACGACCACCAGAAGAGAGCCCGCCACGGCGCTCGGCAGATAGCCCCAGTCGGCGCTATAGGGCCAACAGGGAAAGGCTGCGATGCTGGTGATTGCCAGCAACACAGCCAGTTCGAAGACGACCATCGCCCTTCTCCCCAAACCGTCCAAAGGAAGAACGGTTTGAGGCGGAATTTGGTTGCCTGAGCGGAAACGCGTTGTCCCGGGGCGCCTCGACCAAAGGCATAGTCAGATTCTCGGCTTAATTTCCTAGTTGAACCTGTAGTTCAGGCCAACGCGTAGGAGATTGCCGACGGAATGCTCACTAATGCTGGTGGTGGCCGGCGTCGAGAGCGATGTGTCCGGCGTGCCCATGTAGAGGTATTCGAGCTTCGTCGACCACTGATCGTTGAGACGGCCTTCAATGCCGCCGCCGACCGTCCAGGTCCAGAAATTGTTCGAGGCGTTGAAGGGACCGCTGATCGAATCGGTGCCGGACAGGGTCTGGTGCCCCCACACGGCGCCGCCGGTCACGTAGGGCATGAACGCGCCGAGCGGGTAGCCGGCGCGAGCGCGGAAGGTGCTGAACCAGGGAATTGCCGAGGTCGCGCCGATGAAGGAAGGACCGGCGCCGCCATTGATGCTCTGGGTCAAGGTCGAGCCTTGGAAGTCGACTTCGGCGCCCAGCAGTGCCGGGCCGAGCAGGTAGTTGTAGCCGCCCTGCGCGCCACCGACGAAGCCGCCGCCGCTGCCGGTGAAGCCGCCACCGGTGTTGTTCTCGCCGATGGAAGCATCGGTGTTCCGCCACAACCCGCCGGCGTTGATGCCGGCATAGAAGCCTTCCCACTTGCTGTTGTTCGCCTGCTGCGCGGCCAGCGGCGAAGCTGCCAGAGCAGCTGCTGCTGTTGCCGCGATGGCGATCGATTTCTGGATACTCATGACAACACTCCACAAACTGTTTCGGGGGGAACGAGTCGCTTGGTGGGTGTGCGCAGTCAGCCGCCGAAAAGCGGCGTTCACGCGGCGTCACTTTGGAAGAGACGTGACGACGACTTGCAGTGTCAGTCCGGCATCAGTCGGCTCGGTGGTACCTGGTATTCTCGATTGCCCCGTCGAGCAGCGAAGACGCGATTGCAACTTGCAGTCGGTTGCTGGCGGAACCCATCGCGAATTCAATGCGGCCAAAACACGTCTTGCGTTCATCCACAGTGCAGCATCGCGCCGGCGACGATACTCTGTGACAAACCAATGTCCTCATCGCTCGCGTCTGCACACGCCCTGCTGCATTCCGTTTTCGGCTTCAATGCTTTTCGCCCGGGGCAGGAAGAGATCGTGCGCGCCGTACTGGAAGGCGAGAATGTGCTGGCGGTCATGCCCACCGGCTCGGGCAAGTCGCTTTGCTACCAGTTGCCGGCGATCACGCGGCCGGGACTGACGCTGGTCATCTCGCCGCTGATCGCCCTGATGCGCGATCAGGTGCGTGCCCTCTCCGCCGCCGGCGTGGCGGCGGGCAGCCTCAATTCCAGCAACGACCTCGAGGAGAATGCGCGCGTGCTGGCGCTCTTGCGCCGTCGCGAGCTGCGCCTGCTCTATCTCGCGCCGGAGAGGCTGGCGCGGCCCGACACGGTCGAGATGCTGGCCGAGAGCAACGTCGCGATGATGGCGATCGACGAGGCGCATTGTGTGTCGCAATGGGGCCACGACTTCCGCCCCGAGTATCTCACCCTGGGAACGCTCGCGCGCCAGATCGGCGGACGCCTGCAGACCATGGCGCTCACCGCCACGGCCGACGCGCCGACGCGAGACGACATCGTCGAAAAACTGTTCGCCGATCCGCCGCGCACGTTCGTCCGCAGCTTCGACCGGCCCAATCTCAGGCTCGCCTTCAAGCCCAAGGAACGATCGTCGCGCCAGGCATTGGCCTTCGTGCAGACCCATGAGGGCGAAAGCGGCATCGTCTACTGCGCCTCGCGCCGCAAAGTCGAGGAGCTGGCGCAGACCCTGAAGGACGCTGGCGTCAAGGCGCTGCCCTATCACGCCGGCCTCGACAAGGCAGTGCGCGACGCCAACCAGGATGCCTTCCAGCAGCAGGACGGCGTGGTGATGACCGCCACCGTCGCCTTCGGCATGGGCATCGACAAGCCCGACGTCCGCTTCGTCTGCCATGCCGACCTGCCGGCCAATGTCGAGGCCTACTACCAGGAGATCGGCCGGGCCGGCCGCGACGGTCTCGCCGCCGACACCCTCACGCTCTATGGCATGGGCGACATGCAGCTGCGCCGGATGCAGATCGAGCAGGCCGAATCGTCGGACGAGCGCAAGCGCATCGAGCGCCAGCGCCTCAATGCCCTGCTGGCGCTGGCCGAGGCGCCGCGCTGCCGGCGGCAGACCCTGCTGGCCTATTTCGGCGAGAGTTCGGAACCCTGCGGCAACTGCGATCTTTGCCAGGAAGGCGTCGAGCGCTTCGACGGCACGATCGACGCACAGAAGGCGATGTCGGCCATCCTGCGCACCGGTGAGCGCTTCGGCGTGGAGCATCTGGTGGCGCTGCTGCGCGGCGAGCGCACCGAGAATATCCTGAAGTTCAATCATGACCGCTTGCCGACCTTCGGTGTCGGCGCCGACCGGCGTAGCGTCGAATGGCGTTCGATCTTCCGCCAGCTCTCAGCCACGGGCCTGATCGCCCAGGATCTGATGGAGCATGGCCGTTGGTGGGTGACCGATGAAGGTTGGCGGGTGCTGAAGGGCGAGGCCAGGATCGAGCTGCGAAAGGAGCTGGCGGCGCCCGCCAAGGCGTCGCGGCGGGAAAAGCGCGCGGCCGAGGTCTCGGCGATTGCCAGCGATGCCGATGCGGCGCTGCTCGCAGCGCTGAAAGCGCTGCGTGCCAAGCTCGCCCAGGCGCAGAAGGTGCCGGCTTACGTCGTGTTCTCCGACCGCACCCTGATCGAACTCGCCACCCATCGGCCGGCGAACCCACGCGCCATGCGTGAGATCCACGGCGTCGGCGATACCAAGCTCGAGCGCTACGGCACGGCTTTTCTGGACGTGGTGCAGAACCACGCCCGCTAGGTCTTCGGCGCTGCTGCCTTCAGGATCCGATAGCGGCAGTCCTGGATCTCGGCGCCGACCACGAAGCCCGTCACCGCGCTGCCGCCGTCGAGGCCGAGCCGGTCGTGCAGGAAGAGATGCGGGTCCGCCATGTGGGTGAGCGGCCCGTGCTTGGCCGGCGGAGTGTGGCCGTGCACCACCAGCGTGCCGCCAAAGCCGCCCTGCCAGTCGAGGAAGCCATGGGTGATCCAGGCCCAGCGGGCGTCGGTGAAGGCGGTCCAGGGCGGGGCGAGGAACGTTGCCTGGTCAGCGCGGCCGTCCAGCCCGCCATGGACGAAGACGGTATTGCCGATGCGTACGTGGCTGCGCTGCGTGATCAGCAGGCGCATCACCCGCTCGCCGAGCGCGGCGGCGGCAAGCTGGTAGCTTGGTGGCGCGCGGGGATCGCCGACCGCTCGGCGCATTTCCTCCAGCACCTTGGTGCCGCCCATGCCGTCGCTCAGCCACATTGCTTCAGCTTTGGCGGCATGCGGGCTGCCGGCCATCGGCAGCAGCATGACGATCTCGTGGTTGCCGATGATGCGGTCGATCCGACCGACACTGCGCGCGCCTGCATCCTCGGCCCAAAGTCTCAGCGCGCCGATCGTGTCGGGGCCGCGGTCTACGATGTCGCCGAGATAGACCAGCCGGCGCGGGCCGCGCTGCTCGCGCGCCAGTGCCGCCACGGCGTCGAGCAGGGTGGCAAGTTCATCGGCGCAGCCATGGACATCGCCGATGGCGAAGACGGTTTCGCCGCCAAGGTCAAACGGCGCGGGCTTCCAGGGGCTGATATCGAGCGGAACGGACATCGGGGAAGATTCGGACTTCTAGTGACCATGGTAGGTCGATGAGACGGATTGGCGTCTGGTGGCGGGTGCAAGCGGTAACCCGACGCCCTTCGGACATGCGCTATCCTAATACCGCATAGGGGTGGAGTGAAAAGTGATAGGGAATCGCCCAAAAGGCTCGTGTCATCGGCGTCGGAGTATTGTCACTTGGGCAACAATAGCGGTGGTGGAAACCCGCTAGTCCGCAGCACGGGACTCTTCACGGTTCGGTGCGCGGCGCTGGAATTCCTCCGTGACCGCGCGATTGACGTCGAAATGGACCTGCATGGCATCGCGGCGCGGCACCCACAGGCGCGCCACCAGGACGTAGGTGGCGTCGCCCACGGTATCGACGCCGATCTGCGCCGTGTGCGTCACTCGCTGGTCGTGGTCGACAGTCTCGCGCACCCGCGCGATCGCCGTCTCGATATGGTCGCTGAGCGGCCGCGTAAACTTGAGTTCGACCCGCTCGGTCTCGTTGCGCGACGGCACCTTGACGACCTCGCCCCACAGTTTGCCGTTGGGAACGATGACCCGCACGTTGTCGTCGGTGTCGATCTCGCTGTAGAACAGATTGACCTCGCGCACGACGCCGATAACGCCGCCCGCTTCGATCCGGTCGGCGATATGGAACGGGCGAAACAGCACCAGCATGATGCCGGCGGCGAGGTTGGACAGCGTGCCCTGCAGGGCAAGGCCGATGGCGATGCCGAGCGCGCCGAGGACGGCGACAAAGCTCGTGGTTGCGATGCCGAACGTCGACAGCACGGCGCTGAAGGTCAGGACCAGCGCGGTGTAGCGCGCGCCGTTGGCCAGGAAGAAGGTAATGGTGCGATCGATATGGCTGGAGCGCGCGCATAGCCGCACGATGAAGGAGTAGAGCAGGCGCGAGCCCCACCATCCGGCGATCAGGATGACGATGGCGCCGACGACCCTCACTCCATAGGCCGTCACCAACGCCACCAGGGTATTGGCGGCGTTGGCCCATTGCTCTTCGAGGCCCATGACGTACGCTCAGGGCTTTAGAGGGGCTGAAAGGCGAAAGGCCTCAGTTCCAGCGACCTTCCATGTAGACCCAGCCGCGCGGGCGCTGCTCCCAGCGGCCCGGAATCCACTCGGCCCGGGCGCGCGGCCGTTCGACATAGTGGCCCTCCACCCAGAGGTGTTCGTGGCCGTTCCACCGCCAATAGCCCGGCTGCCAGTGCATGACCTCGAGGCGTTCGGGCGGCAGGACGGGAACGACTTCGACGCGCGGCGGCGGCGGCGCCATCGGCACGTAGACTTCCGCGGTGAACTGAGCCAGCGCTGGCGCTGCCATCAGGCCGATGCCGGTCGCGATCGCGAAGCCGCCCAGCAGGCCGCGGCGAGTGAAGCTGTTCATCGTGCTCCTCCGTGTTTGAACACCGGAGATGCAACGACGCTGGCGCGAGGCCGGTTCCGCACCGCACGGGCCGCAATGCGCCCGAATCGTGTCCTTTAGGCGTCGTTGGCGCGGATGAAGTCGCGGACCCGCGGCATGATCTGCTCGCGCCATTTGCGGCCGTTGAAGATGCCGTAGTGGCCGACGCGAGGTTGCTCCCAATGGACGTGGCGGGCGCCCGGGATATTGGGCGTCAGCACATGGGCGGCCTTGGTCTGGCCGATGCCGGAGATGTCGTCGAGTTCGCCTTCGACCGTCATCAGGGCGGTCTCGATTGCCGAGGGGTCGATCTGACGGCCGCGGCTCACCCATGTGCCGCGCGGCAACTGATGCTCCTTGAACACGACCTGAATGGTCTGGAGATAGAACTCGGCGGTGAGGTCCATTACCGCGAGATATTCGTCGTAGAAGGCACGGTGGCCGTCGGCCGAATCGTCGTCGCCTCTGACCAAGTGCTCGAACTGGCGCATGTGGGCGTTGATGTGCCGGTCGAGATTCATGGTGATGAAGCTGGTGAGCTGCAGGAAGCCTGGATAGACGCGGCGCATGGCGCCCTGGTAGTTGAACGGCACTGTCGAGATCACGTTCTGGCGGAACCACATCATCGAGTTGCGCATCGCCAGGTCGTTCGGCGTAGTCGGGCTCTCGCGAGTGTCGATCGGGCCACCCATCAGGGTCAGCGAGCGCGGCTGGCGTGGGTCCTTGGCCTGCGCCATCAGCGAAGCGGCGGCCAACACCGGAACCGAAGGCTGGCAGACGGCGATGACATGCACGTCGGGCCCGAGATAGCGGCAGAACTCGATGACATAGTCGACGTAGTCGTCGAGGTCGAAGTTGCCCTCCGACAAGGGCACATCGCGCGCGTCGGCCCAATCGGTGATGTGCACGTCGTGTTCGGGCAACAGCGCCTCTACGGTGCCGCGCAGCAGGGTGGCGAAATGGCCGCTCATTGGCGACACCAACAGGACCTTGGGATCCTTGTGGATCGTGTCGCGGTGAAAATGCAGAAGCTGGCAGAACGGCTTGCGTAGCAGGATCTCTTCGTTGACCGCCACGGTCTCGTTGCCGATCTGCGTGGTCTTCAGCCCGAAGGCAGGCTTGCCATAGTTCTGCGTGAGCCGCGCGACAATCTCGGCACTGGCGGCGATCGACTTGCCGAACCAGGTATCGGACAGCGGATTGTACGGACTGGAATAAAGCTGCTCGAGCGCGTTGGCCCAAAGGCGAACAGGCTGGGAGAGGTGTCGTTGCAGTTCGTACGCTTGGTACAGGAACATCGGGGGGCGGATTGTACTCGCCGCAACCCGGCTGTCACGTGGATAGTGCGGTGCACAAAATGTGATAATTCAGGCGGTTAGAGCAACTTTTCGACACCAGCAGCGATTGCTTCGGCCTTCGCTTCATGAGTGAAGTGCGTGATGAACCGCCCGTTGCGGTCGAGCAGATAAACGATCGAGGAATGGTCCATCAGGTAGGGTGCCCCGTCCTTGCCGGGCACCCTCTGAAAGTAGACGCGATAGGCACGGGCCGCGGCGGCGACCTGTTCGGGCGTGCCGGTGAGGCCGATGAAGGTCGGGCCGAAATTGCCGACATAGTCCTTGATCAATTTCTGCGTGTCGCGCTCAGGATCGATGGTGATGAAGACGAGGTTCACCTTCTTCGCGGCATCGGGGCCGAGCTTGTCGATGGCGGTCTCCATCAAGAGCAGTGAGGTCGGGCAGACGTCGGGACAGAAGGTGTAGCCGAAATAGATCAGGGTCGGCTTACCCTTGAGAGTCTCGTTGGTGACGGTGCGGCCGTTCTGGTCGACCAGGGTGAACGGCCCGCCAATCGCCGGTTGTCCGCCTTGCATGGCGTCCCAGCCGATCCAGCTGGCAGCGCCCACCAGCACGGCGATCCATATGCCCAGCAGGGCCTTCATGGTGCGCGACATGGCGCCAACATGGTCCGGCGCGGGCGGCTCGACAAGCCGGCTGCGAGGTCGCACAAGAGGAATTGATGAGGGCTGACGAATGAAAGGCGATCTGGTCCTGCTGACGCGCGCCGCCGACTATGCCGCGCGTCAGCATATCGCGCAGCGGCGCAAGGGCGAGACGGCGGAGCCCTATATCAACCACCTGACCGAAGTAGCGGCGCTGCTGGCCGAGGCGACCGACGGCGGAGATGTGGTGCTGCTTGCAGGCGGTCTGCTGCACGATACGCTCGAGGACACCGACACGACTTACGAGGATCTCGCGCAGCGCTTCGGGCCGGAAGTAGCTCAGCTGGTGGCGGAGGTGACGGACGACAAATCGCTGCCCAAGGAGGAGCGCAAGCGGCTGCAGATCGAAAAGACACCGAGCAAATCGCAGCGCGCGAAGCTGCTCAAGCTGGCCGACAAGACATCGAACCTGCGATCGCTGGTGCAGAGTACGCCCAAGGGATGGACAGAAGAGCGGCTGCGCGACTATGTCCAATGGGCCGACGCCGTAGTGCGCTCGTGCCGCGGGCTCAATGCCAAACTCGAGGCAGGCTTCGACGCTGCCTACCAACTGGCCAAGGCGCGGTTCGGCGCCTGACGGGGAGAAGGTGATGTTCTACAACGCCGCCAAGCGCGACCACGGCCTGCCACAGGATCCGCTGAAATCGCTGATCGTGCCGCGGCCGATCGGCTGGATCTCGACCATCGACGGCTGCGGCCGCGTGAACCTGGCGCCCTACAGCTTCTACAACGGCGTCAGCGAATATCCGCCGATGGTCTATTTCGCCATCACCGGTACCTATGGCGATACGCCCACCAAACACAGCCGCATGAATGCCGAGGAGACCGGCGAGTTCGGGGTCAATATGGTGGCGGGCACGCTTTCGGAGAAGATGAACATAACCACCGCGATGGTGGCTTACGGGATCGACGAGATGAAGCTCGCTGGCTTGACGCCCGAACCCTGCCGGTTCGTTAAGCCGCCGCGCGTCAAGGAATCGCCGGTAGCGCTGGAATGCACGTACTGGAAGACGGTCGAACTGCCGGTCGAGGCGGGTAACGAGGACAAGCGCGCGGCGGTCGTGTTCGGCCAAGTGGTCGGTGTACATATCGATGATGCGATCCTGAAGGACGGCCGCGTTGATACGCTGGCCTTTAAGCCGGTCGCGCGGCTGGGCTACAGCGAATACACTACGACCGAGAATGTCTGGCGCATGCGCCGGCCCGACGATCCCAAATATCAGTAAGCCTCAGTCAGCCGCGCACGACCGGTGCCACCGAGCGCGCCATGGCGAGGACGCGTTTGTCGGCCATGGCCTCGCCCATCAACATGAAGCCCACCGGAAGTTCGCCCGCCGCATGGCAGGGCAGGCTAATACCGCAACGGTCGAGGAAGTTGCCGACCGCGGTGTTGCGCAGCAGCAGCAGGTTCTTCCGGGTGAATCCGTCTGGCGTCGCCACCTCTTCGAGCGTCGGTGCCACAATGGCGCAGGTCGGCATGATGGTGGCGTCGTAGTTCGAGGTCACCGCCGACACTCGTTTCTGCAAATCGGCGCGCGCGTGCAAGAGGTCGACATAATCTGCCGCGCTCATCTCCTTGCCGCGCATGATGCGGGGGTGAACGAACGGATCGTACACGTTGCCACGGCGGGCGATCAGTTTCTGGTGCCAGGCATAGGCCTCGGACGCGGCGAACCCGCCCTTGACGTTGACGCTCGCCAGCTCATTGAGCTGCGGCAGCTCGATCTGCTCGATCTTCACGCCTTTGGCGGAAAGAGCCTTGCAGGCCCGCTCGAAGGCCTTGGCGACGACGGGATCGAGGTCGTCCATCACGAACTGCTTGGGAACTCCCAAGCGCAGGCCGGCAAGCGGCACGGCCTCGGGCACGGCAATGGGCTCGCCTGCGAACACGGCATCGACGATGGCACAGCATTCGACGGAATTAGCGAGCGGCCCGATGGAATTGAGCGAGGTCGAGAGCGGCACCACGCCGTCGATCGGCACGCGCCGCGCCGTGGGCTTGAAGCCGACCAGTCCGCACACCGCCGACGGGATGCGCACCGATCCGCCGGTATCGGTGCCGAGCGCCGCCACGGCCATCTGGTCGCCGACCGAGACCGCGGCGCCCGAGGACGAGCCGCCCGGCACGCGCTTGCGGTCAGCAGGGTTTCCCGGCGTGCCGTAGTGCGGGTTGGCGCCAACGCCCGAGAAGGCGAATTCACTCATGTTGGTGCTACCGACGACCACCGCGCCGGCCGCACGTAAGCGCGTCACCACGGGCGCGTCGTGTTTGGCGGGTGGCGCATCGTCGAGCGCCGTGGATCCGGCAAGCGTCGTCTCGCCCGCAACGTCGCACAGATTCTTGATCGAGACGGGGAGGCCCGCGAGCGGCGAGGCCACGATGCCGGCCTTGCGTAGTGCGTCACTGGCGTCGGCGGCAGCCAGCGCCTGGGTCTTGTAGACCTTGATGAAGGCGCGCTTGCCCTCGCCCTTGGGGTCCTCGATGCGGGCGAGAGCGGCTTCAGTAAGCTGGCGCGACGTGGTGCGGCCGGCCGCAAGGTCGGCAGCGAGTTGCAGGATCGTCGGGTTCATTTTGCGCGGTGCTTCACCAGGTCGTCGACCACTGAGGGATCGGCGAGGGTCGAGGTATCGCCCAGATTGCTGAAGTCGTTCTCGGCGATCTTGCGCAGGATGCGACGCATGATCTTGCCCGAGCGCGTCTTGGGCAGGCCAGGCGCCCACTGGATGATGTCGGGCGTGGCGATCGGGCCGATCTCCTTGCGTACCCAGGCGACCAGTTCCTTGCGCAGATCTTCCGACGATTGCTGGCCGGCCTTGAGCGTCACGTAGGCGTAGATGCCCTGGCCCTTGATGTCGTGCGGGAAGCCTACGACCGCCGCCTCGGCCACCTTGGTGTTGCCGACCAGGGCGCTTTCGACCTCGGCCGTGCCGATGCGATGACCAGAGACATTGATCACGTCGTCAACCCGGCCGGTGATCCAGTAGTAGCCGTCCTCGTCGCGCCGCGCGCCATCGCCAGTGAAGTACTTGCCGGGATAGGTCTTGAAGTAGGTTTCGATGAAGCGCGGGTGGTCGCCATAGACCGTGCGCATCTGGCCCGGCCACGAGTTGATCAGGCAGAGATTGCCGGCGCACGGACCTTGTAATTCCTTGCCCTCAGCGTCGACCATGACCGGCGTGATGCCGAAGAACGGCTTGGTTGCCGAGCCGGGTTTGAGCTTGGTGGCGCCGGGCAGCGGCGTGATCAGGATGCCGCCCGTCTCTGTCTGCCACCACGTATCGACGATCGGGCAGCGGCTGTCGCCGACCACGCGGTAGTACCACAGCCACGCTTCGGGATTGATCGGCTCGCCGACCGAGCCCAGCAGCCGCAGGCTCTTGCGCGTGGCTTTCTTCACCGGCGCCTCGCCCTCGCGCATCAGGGCGCGGATCGCGGTGGGGGCGGTATAGAAGATGTTGACCTGGTGCTTGTCGATCACCTGCCAGAAGCGGCTCGAATCAGGATAGTTGGGCACGCCCTCGAACATCAGCGTGGTCGCGCCATTGGCCAGCGGCCCGTAGAGGATATAGCTGTGGCCGGTCACCCAGCCAACGTCGGCGGTGCACCAGTAGACGTCGCCGTCGTGGTAGTCGAAAACATATTGGTGGGTCATCGAGGCGAAGACCAGGTAGCCGCCGGTGGTGTGCAGCACGCCCTTGGGCTTACCGGTCGAGCCCGAGGTGTAGAGGATGAACAGTGGATCCTCCGCGCCCATCGGCTCGGGCGGGCACTCCGCCGGGACCTTGGCTTTGATCTCGTGCCACCATACGTCGCGCTTGGCGTCCCAGCCGACCTTGCCGCCAGTGTGCCTGACCACCAGTACTTTCTTGACGCCGGGCGCCTTCTTGATCGCCTCGTCGGTATTGGCTTTGAGCGGCACCGGCTTGCCGCCGCGCAGGCCCTCGTCGGCCGTAATGACGATGTTGCTGTCGCAGTCGACGATGCGGTTGGCGAGGCTGTCGGGTGAGAAGCCGCCGAACACCACGGAGTGGATCGCTCCGATGCGCGCACAGGCGAGCATGGCGTAGGCCGCCTCGGGGATCATCGGCAGGTAGATGGTGATGCGATCGCCTTTTTTCGCGCCGAGCTCCTTCAGCGCGTTGGCCATGCGGCTCACCTCGGCGTGCAGCTCGCGATAGGTGATCTTCTTTGATTTTGCCGGATCGTCGCCTTCCCAGATGATGGCGACCTGATCGCCGCGCTTGGCGAGATGGCGGTCCACGCAGTTGGCTGAGACGTTCAGCACGCCGTCATGGAACCAGCGGATGCGGACATTGCCAGTATAGTCGACGTCACGCACCGCGCCGGGACTATAGGGCTTGATCCAGTCGACGCGCTTGCCGTGCTCGCCCCAGAATTTGACGGGATCCTTGATCGAGGCGTCGTACATTGCTTTGTACTTGGCTTCATCGACATAGGCGCGCTTGGCCCAGTCTGGGCTGACGGCGATCACCTCATCGCTCATGGCTTCCTCCCGAATGCTTATTGGCGTGAATTTACGCCGTTTTAACGCGCGCCGATGGGCTCCGGCAATTCGACTTTGGCCGCGATCCGCCGCCGCTGCACTGCCTCAGTCGGTGAACCAAGTGGTGAAATCCTTGATTGGCGCGCGTTCGGTGATCAGGTTGTTCGGCACTTCGTCGGGGTCGGCCTTGCCGAGAGCGAGGCCGCAGATCACGACTTGGTCGTCGGGGATCTGGAGCTCTCGGCGGACGACGTGCTGGTAGCGGCTGAAGGCTGCCTGCGGGCAGGTGTGCAAGCCTTTTTCGCGTGCCAGCAGCATCAGCTGATCGAGGAAAATACCGCAGTCGATCCACTGACCGTTGCCCATGCGCCGCTCGACGCACAGGATCATGCCAACCGGCGCGTCGAAGAAGTCGTAGTTCTTGCGGAACTGCTTCAGCATGCCAGCAGCATCGCCGCGCGGCACGCCGAGCAGCGTGTAGAGCTGCTTGCCGACGAGCTTGCGGCGCGTGTCATAGATCTGGGCGAATTCCTTTGGATAGACGTTGTATTCGGCGCCCGGCCCGGTATCGCCGTCATCCATCGCCTTCAGGATCGCCGCCGACAGGCGCTGACGTGCTCTGCCGGTGGTGATGTAAAGCTTCCAAGGCTGCAGGTTGCCGTTGGACGCCGCGCGCGTGGCCGTGCTGATGATCCATTCGACGTCCGCCTGTGGCACGGGGTCCGGCTTGAAGACCCGCATCGAGCGGCGGGAGTTGATGGCTTCCGACACACGCATGAACGCTAGCTCCGATTGAGGTGGCGACGCAGGAAGTCGAACAGCTTGCGCCGCGCCTGGGCATTCTGCTGCTCGGTGAAGTAGTGTGTGGCGCCCGGGACGATGACGTCTTCAACGTCCTTGCCATGGCTGCGCAATGCCTCGGTCATGGCACGCGTCTGGTCGACCGGCACATTCTCGTCGCGATCGCCGTGGATCAACAGCACCGGCACGTCGATCTGAGCTACTCTCAGGATCGGCGAGCGCACCGGCAGGCCTTCCGCCCCGCAGAGATCGTCGAGGTAGTCGCGGATGAAGGGATTGGCGTCGCGCCAGCGCGCCAGATCTGTCGGCGCGAAGAAAGCGGCGACGGCACTCACCGGCGGCTTGTGGGCGGCGGCCAGCAAGGCCACTTGGCCGCCCATCGACGCGCCGACCAGCGCCAACCGCTTTGGATCGACCAGCGGCCGCTTGGCCAGCCAATCGATCGCCGCCAGCACATCGAGCGGCTGGCGCAGGCCCTGGTCGTTCTCGCCCTCCGAGCCCAGCCAGCCGCGCAGCGACAGCGCCAGCGCCACGTATCCGTTGTTGGTGGCGGCGCGCGCGAGCCCCGCCATGTTATGGGCGTGGCCGGCGAAGCCATGCAGCAGGATAAGCGCCGGATAGGGCGGCGTGCCAGCCTGCGGCCGGAAGAGGTAGCCGCCCAGCGTCACGCCATGGCCGGGCACACGCACCTGCTCGGCGTCGGCCACCTCGGGCAGTTCGTCCCAGCGATGCACGACCTCGATCGGCACGCCGTCGGGATCTCGGAAACCCACGGAATAGAAGCCGGGCGCGAAGTAATCGAGCTCCTGCGGCTTCTGCAGGATCTCGGCCCCAGCGTCGCGCAGCTCGGCATAGACTTGGTCGACCTGGGCACGGCTCTCCGCCGAGACGGCGAGCCACAATGCACCCGGCCCATAGCTGACGCCGTCCTTGGCTTGGCGCATCACGAAGTGATCGTAACCACGCGACCACATCACCCGGTCGGGGCTCGCCCAGACGCGATGGAAACCCAGCATGGGCAGCCACAGGCGATGGAAGGCGATAGAGCGGCCGAGGTCGCTCACTTCTATTGCGGCGCCGGCAAAGGACGAGCGCGGCGCAGTCATCTGAGCGGCAATCCGAGCTCGCGCAGTTCCTCTCGCCGCAACTCCTCTTCGCCCGCGAGGAAGAACTCGTCGAGTTGCGGTGGCTTTACGCGCGTGCCGGCCAGCATCGCATGCGCCTGGCCGCGATGGTGGATATCGTGCTGGAAGAGATGCTCCAGCACCGACGCCACCGACGTGGGCGGCGGCCTGCGGTTGGGCCTTGGCAGCACGCAGTCACTCTGCAGGCTCTCCTCGCTCTGTCGCTCGCAGAAGGCGATCAGCCGCCTGTCGCTCGCGGTCTGCACCAGGCGCAGCGACCTTGCATCGGCGTAGTCCCGGTCGGGCTCGCTGTAGCGCCGCAGGGCATCGAGGCCCTCGAGAGCGTCGATGTAGTAGAGATCGACATCGAGGATATGATTTAAGGTCTTGCGCAGCGACGGGAAGAAACTCGTTCGAGGGGCGGCGAATTCTTCCGGCGTCAGCGCCTCGCAGGCGCTGAGCAGCCGGTGGTTGGCCCAGGCATTGTTGTGGGCCATGGCGACGAAATGGCCTGACAGCCCCGTCGCCACGATCGGCAGTTCCTACGCCGCTTGCGCGAGGTTGCGCAGCACGTAGTGCAGCACGCCGCCGTTCTTGAAGTACTCGACCTCCTCGGCGGTATCGATGCGGCAGGTGAGCGTGATCGTCTCGCTGGCGCCATCGCGGCGATGGATGGTGAGCGGCACGTCCATGCCGACCCTGAGGCCACCGTCGATGCCGCTAACGTCGAAGGTCTCGTGGCCGGTAAGGTTCAAGGTCTTGCGTGTCATGCCGTCCTTGAACTGCAGCGGCAACACCCCCATGCCCACCAGGTTCGAACGATGAATGCGCTCGAAGGTTTCGCACACCACGGCCTTCACGCCGAGCAGGTTGACGCCCTTGGCGGCCCAGTCGCGTGAGGAGCCGGTGCCGTATTCCTTGCCGGCGATCAGGATCTGCGGCGTGTGCTCTTTCTTGTAGCGCATGGCAACGTCGTAGATCGGCACCGGCTCGTCGGAGCGATAGTCGTGCGTGAAGCCACCCTCGATGCCCGGCACCATCTCGTTCTTGAGGCGGATGTTGGCGAAGGTGCCGCGCATCATCACCTCGTGATTGCCACGGCGCGTGCCGTACTGGTTGAAGTCCTTCGGTTGCACGCCGTGATCTTCAAGATAGGCGCCGGCCGGGCTGTCTTTCTTGATCGAGCCGGCGGGGGAGATGTGGTCGGTGGTGATTGAATCGCCGAACTGTCCGAGCGGGCGGGCACCCTTGATGTTGCCGATCGCGCCAGGTGTCTTGCCCATACCGTCGAAATAGGGCGGGTTTTGCACGTAGGTTGAGTTGTTGTCCCAGGCATAGGTCAGCGTCGGCTTGACCTTGATCGAGCGCCAGAACTTGTCGCCCTTGAAGACGTCGGAATAGCGTTTCTTGAAGGCCTTGGCGGTGACGTACTTGTCGACCAGCTTCTGCAGCTCCTTGTTGGAGGGCCAGAGGTCCTTCAAATAGACCGGCTTGCCGCCCTTGCCGATGCCGATCGGATCCTTGGTGATGTCGATCTTCATCGAGCCGGCGAGCGCGTAGACTACTACCAGCATCGGCGAGGCGAGGTAGTTGGCCCGGGTCAGCGGATTGACGCGGCCTTCGAAGTTGCGATTGCCCGAGAGCACTGCGCACACCACCAGGTCGGCATCGCCGATCGCCTTGGTGACCGGGTCGGGCAGCGGGCCGGAATTGCCGATGCACGAGGTGCAGCCGTAGCCGACGAGGTTGTAACCGATCTTGTCGAGGTCCTTCTGCAGGCCCGAGGCCACGAGATACTCGGTGACGACCTGCGAGCCCGGTGCCAGCGAGGTCTTGACCCAAGGCTTCACTTTCAGCCCGTGCTTGACGGCATTGCGCGCGATCAGGCCGGCACCCAGCATGACATAGGGGTTGGATGTGTTGGTGCAGGAAGTGATGGCGGCGATCACGACGTCGCCATGGCCGAGGTCGTAGTCGGTGCCCTCGCACTTGACGCGCTTGCCATCGTCCTTGCGGTCGAATTCCTTCTCCATGTTGGCGACGAACTGCTGGCTTGCCTGGGAAAGCGGCACGCGGTCCTGTGGCCGCTTGGGACCGGCGAGGCTCGGCTCGACATCGCCGAGATCGAGCGAGAGCGTATCGGTGAAGACCGGTTCCGGCGACTTCTTGGAGCGCCACAGACCCTGCTTCTTGGCGTAGGTCTCGACGGTCTTGGCGGTCTTGCCGCGGTTGGTGGTGTTGAGATAGGCAAGCGTGATCTTGTCGATCGGGAAGAAGCCACAAGTCGCGCCATATTCGGGCGACATGTTGGCGATGGTCGCGCGATTGGCCAGCGGCAGGTCGTCGAGACCCTCGCCGTAGAACTCGACGAACTTGTTGACCACGCCTTTCTTGCGCAGCATCTGCGTGACGGTGAGCACTAGGTCGGTGGCAGTGGCACCTTCCTTCAGTTTGCCGGTGAGCTTGAAGCCGATGACATCGGGAATGACCATCGGCTGGGCCTGCCCCAACATCGCGGCTTCGGCCTCGATGCCGCCGACGCCCCAGCCGAGCACGGCGAGTCCGTTCACCATGGTGGTATGGCTATCGGTGCCGACCAGCGTATCGGGATAGAGGGTCGTCTCCTTGCCGTTCTTCTGCTGGAACACGACCTGCGAGAGGAACTCCAGGTTCACCTGGTGGCAAATGCCGGTGCCTGGCGGCACGACGCGGAAATTGTCGAACGCCATCTGGCCCCAGCGCAGGAACTGGTAGCGCTCGAGGTTGCGTTCGTACTCGAGCTTCACATTGGCGCCGAAGGCGGAGTTGTTGCCGAAATTGTCGACAATGACGGAGTGGTCGATGACGAGATCGACAGGGACCAGCGGATTGATCTTCTTGGCGTCGCCGCCCAGCTTGCCCATGGCGTCGCGCATGGCGGCGAGGTCGACTACGGCGGGCACGCCGGTGAAGTCCTGCATCAGGACGCGCGCCGGCCGGAAGTTGATCTCCTTGGTGGATTTGCCGCCGTTCTTCACCCAGTCGGCGAACGCCGCGATATCGGCCTTCTTGACGGTCGTGCCGTCTTCGTGGCGAACCAAGTTTTCCATAAGGATGCGCAGAGAAAATGGTAGGCGGGAGAGATCGCCGACCTGCTTCTCGACCGCCGCGAGGCTGAAATAGGTGTAGGCCTTGCCACCGACCTTCAGCGATTTGCGGGCTTTGAAGCTGTTGGGGTGGGAGGCTGCCATCGTCGGTACTCCTGCGAACGGTATTGCGGTCGGGGTGGCAAAATAGGGGCCCCGGACGACACAGGCAATCGACGGATGCAGGCCGCGATGCGGTGTGCCAGATTATCGGTATGCAAAGCAATATTCGGCGATTTTTCGCTGCTTTTGCGATCGTCCTGACGACATCCGGAGCAGTCTCGGCGCAGATGCAAGGCGGCGCCGACTGGGATGCCACGGCACGACAATTCGGCGGGGGACAGGGGGGCGCGACGGCGCCCTCGGCGGCACGCAACGCCACCCTGGAGGAGCTGAACAAGATCCTTTCGACCTCTCAGCTGCCGGCCGTGGAACGCTCGGTCTATCTCAGCATCCGCGCCTTCCAGCTGAGCCGGCTGGGCCGCGAGGCTGACAGTCAGAAGGACATTGCGGAAATGGGCAAGGTGCTGCCCAACTCCTGGCAGCTTGTGCTGTCGACCACCATGCCGGGTCTGGCGGGCGGCGGCGATCGCGCGGCGGCGCTGCGCATGCTCGACTACGGCCTAAGGCGCAAGCCCAATGATCCGTCGCTCATGGTCGCCCAGGCGAAAGTCTATATGCAGCTTGCCGACTTCAGCCGCGCACTGGCGATGCTCGACGGCGCGTTTGCCACCTCGACAACCCCGGCCGATCGTCGCTCGGCGCTCTATGCCCGCGGCCATGCCAATCTCAACCTCGGCAACTTCCAACAGGCAGCCGACGATTTCGACGGCTCGCTGGCTGGACTCGCCACAGTGAAGGCGCGGATCGCGCCTCTTTTGTGGCGCTATGCCGCGCAAGTCCACACCAAGCAGGACGCGCGGGCGATCCTGAACAAGGACCTCGGCAACGAGAACCTCTACGAGTGGCCGGGCCCGATCGCCAAGTTCCTGCTTGGCAAGATGCCTGCCGGTGAACTCGAGGTCGCCGCCGAATCAGACGATGCGGCCAAGCGCAGCAACGGTAAATGCCCTGCGGCCTTCTTCGTCGGTATGGATGCCGTGCGCCGCGGCGACAAGCAGCGAGCGCGTGAGCAACTCCAGTTGGCGCAGGCTCGCTGCCCAACTGTATCAGATCTCAACTGGGCGGCGTCGAGCGAGTTGAAGCGGCTTTAGCTGATCAGCGCCAGCGGCGATACGAAGCGGGCGATTTCAGACAGCACGTAGGCCGGCTGCTGCAGGTGTGGGCTGTGCCCGCAGCCCGGCACCAGCCGGGTCTCGCAATAGCCGCCGACCTTGCCGGCAACGATGCCGAGCTGCAGCTCGGTGCCGTATTCGTCGTCTTCGCCCTGGATCGCCTGCACCGGCACTTGCACGCCGGGCAGCCGGCCGTTGGCATCCATCGGCTCGAATCCCGGTGCCACCCACGCGTCTGACCACAGGTGAAAGGCGCGGTCGACGTTGTCGCCGTGGTATTTCACGAGGCGCTCGCGCAAGTCGCCTGCGGCAAAGGCCTCGCGCGCCCGTACAATGCTCGCGACGCAGACCGGCTCGTTGATCGCGTGTGCGGCCAGGGTGACGACGGCGCGCAGCGGATCCGGATCTCGGGCGGCGTAGTTCAGGGCGATCGTGCCGCCGTCGCTGTGGCCGACCAGCACGCAATCGGCGATGCCAAGAGCGGCCAGCAGCTTTGGCAGGACCTGGTCTGCCTCGATTTCCATGTAGTGCACGCCGGGATCGGACGGCCATGGGCTCGATCTGCCATAGGCCGTGCGGTCATAGACCACGCCGGCGCACATGGTGGCGTTGCAAAGCTTCTGCGGGAAATCACGCCACATCTCGATACAGCCCAGGCCCTCGTGCAGGAAGACCAGCGTCGTGTGCTCGAGCCCGTCGCTGCGCTGCGGCACGAGCCTGCGGCTTCGCAACGTCCGGTCGCCGAGGTCGATGAAGTCGTCCGAACTCACGCGTCAGATGTAACCGGGACGCGCCGCCGTGAGAAGCTGCCGATAGCGGCAGGCAGCACGGTGAGAAACAGCAATGGCGCCAGCAGCATGCCGCCCACCACGACGATGGCGAGCGGACGCTGGACCTGGCTGCCGATCGCGGTCGAGAAGGCGGCCGGCAGAAGGCCGACGCAGGCAGCAACACAGGTCATCAGTACTGGTCGCATCTGCAGCTCGCAGGTGCGCCGAAGCGCTTCTTCCCGCTCGACGCCGGCCTCGATCAGGCGATTGAAGCAGCCCAGCACCATGATGCCGTTCATAGCGGCGATGCCGAATAGGGCGACGAAGCCGATCGCCGCGGAGATGCTGAACGGCATGTCGGCCAATCGCAGTGCCGTGATGCCGCCGATCAGCGCCAGTGGAATGGCGCTGCCGGCCAGCAGCGTATCGCGCAGGCTGCCGAAGCTGACATAGAGCAGCAGCAGAATCAGGGTGATCGCGACCGGCACGGCGATCGACAGTCGATCGACGGCGCTCTGGAAATTGGCGAAGTCGCCCGCCCATTCCAGTCGGTAGCCACTCGGCAACTTGACCTGATCGGCGACTCGCTGCTGGGCCTCGAGGACGGCGCCGCCGAGGTCGCGGCCGCGTACGCTGAACTTCACCGGCACGAAGCGCTGCTGCTGCTCGCGGTAGATGTAAAACGCTCCGCTCGACAGACCGACCTTGGCGACCTCGGCCAACGGCACCTGCATCACCCCTCCGGAAGCGGTCTGGGTACCGATGGCAATGCGCCCCAAGGCCTGCATATCCTGGCGGTACTGAGGTGCCAGCCGTACCAGCATCGGGAAGTGCCGGTCGCTACCTTCCTCGTAGAGATCGCCCGCCGCCTGGCCGCCAACCGCGGCCTGGATGGTGGCATTGATGTCGCCCGGCGACAGGCCGTAGCGGGCGGCGCGCTCGCGGTCGATGTCGATGCGGATCGTCGGTTGGCCCAGCAGCGGCGGCACCGCAATGTCCTTGATGCCGCGCACGTCCTGGAGCACGCGGCGGATCTCGACCGAAAGCTTGTGCAGTGTGGCGAGGTCGGGGCCGCTTATCTTGATGGCGTTCTCGGCGTCGATGCCCGAGGCCGCTTCCTGGACGTTGTCTTGAATGTATTGCGAGAAGGCAAAGGCCACGCCGGGAAAGGCCTTGGTCAGCGCGTCGTTCATCTGCGCGATCAGCGTTTCCTTGTCGAGGCCCTTGCGCCACTTGTCGAATGGCTTCAGCGGCACGAAGAACTCTCCGTTGGAAAAGCCGTCGGGGTCGGTGCCGTCGTCTGGCCGGCCGTGCTGGGAGACGATGGTCTCGACCTCGGGGAAACCCTTTATCAGGGTGCGCATTCGATTTACGTAGCCATTGCCTTCATCGAGCGACACCGATGGCGGCATGGTGGCACGCATCCAGATGTTGCCCTCTTCGAGCTTCGGCAGGAACTCGAGGCCAACGGTGCTTGCTTCGATACCAGCGAAGACGGCGAGTTCAAGGCCGATCAGTAGCGTGAGCCGCCGGTGCGCCAGCACGCGCGCGATTAGGGGCCGATAGCTATTGCGCAGGGTCCTGACCACGACGGTTTCGATCTCTGAGACCTTGTCGGGCAATAGCAGTGCCGACAGCGCCGGCGAGACGGTGAAAGTGGCGAGCAAGCCGCCAGACAACGCATAGGCGTAGGTCTTGGCCATTGGCCCGAAGATGTGACCTTCGACGCCCGACAGGGTGAAAAGTGGCAGGAAGCCCGCGATGATGATTGTGGCGGCGAAGAAGATCGCTTTGGTTACCTCACCGGAGGCTGCGTAGATTACGCCGATCTTGCCGGTCATGCCTCGGGGCGCTGCCAACGCCGACGGCCGATGACCTGCGCTCGCCTCGGCGAGATGGCGGAAGATGTTTTCCACCATGATCACCGTGGCGTCGACGATGATGCCGAAGTCGATCGCCCCCATGGAGAGCAGATTTGCCGACTCCCCGCTGAGCACCAGGATGACGACTGCGAAGAGGAGCGCGAAAGGGATCGTGGCCGAAACAATCAGGGCACTGCGCAGATCGCCCAGGAACAGCCACTGAATCAGGAAAATAAGCGTAACGCCCATCGCCATGTTGTGGAGGACCGTTCGCGTCGTCACATCCACCAGGAAATGGCGATCATAGATACCGACGATGCGCACGCCTGGCGGCAGCAGGTCCGAGCCGTTGATACTGCTAACCTCGCGTTCCACGGCCGATAACGTAGGCAGCGTCTCCGCGCCGCGGCGCATCAGGACGATGCCCTCGACAATGTCGTTGTCGTCGTCGTGACCAGCGACGCCGAGGCGTGGTTGGAAGCCCACCGTAACGTTGGCAACGTCGGAGATCAGGATCGGCGCGCCGTCGCGTACCATCACCATGGTGTGGTTGATGTCGTTGATCGAACGGATCTGGCCGACCGAGCGGATGACCGCTGATTGCGGTCCGAGATTGACCGTGTTGGCGCCGACATTGATGTTGGCGCCGTTCAGCGCGTCGATCACCTGCTTCAACGTGAGGCCATACGCCAGCATGCGGTCGAGATCGACGGTGATGTCGTATGTCTTGCTCTTGCCACCCCAGCTCGTGACGTCGATGACGCCCGGTACGGCCTTGAAGCGGCGCTCCAGGATCCAGTCCTGGATCGTCTTGAGGTCGGTCACCGTGTAGCCGGGCGGACCGACGACCCGGTAGCGGTAGATCTCTCCGATCGGGCTGGTCGGCGATAGCATGGGCTGTGCAGCGTTGGGCAGCGTCGGCAGCTGTGACAGCCGGTTTGTCACGAGCTGTGCAGCTTCACGGTATGTGATGTCGTAGGTGAACTGGACCTTCACATCGGACAGGCCGACCAGCGAGATGCTTCGCACCGAACTGACGTAAGGAATGCCCGCCATCTGCACTTCGATCGGAATCGTGATGTAGCGTTCAATCTCTTCCGACGATTGACCGGGATTCTGCGTCACGATCTCGACCAGTGGCGGCACCGGGTCGGGATAAGCTTCGATGTTCAGCCGCTTATAAGCAAAGATGCCACCGACGATCAGGGCAGCGCTGAGAATCAGGACGAGAACACGCTGCTGAAGAGCTGCGCCGACAATTGCCTGCATGCCGAGCCTTGTTGTGCGGTCCGCATACCTTGGCGGACCCCTCCCAAGCCATCAGCTATGACGCAGTTTCTCCGACTTCACTACCGCCGCGTTTGCACTATCTCTGCGACACTGTGGATGTGCGCACTGGTGTCGTGTTTGGTGCAGGCGGCCGGCACCGGGGCGCGCCATCTTTCGCCGCGGGCTCGGGCGCGTCGCGATTCCACCAGCCGCCGCCGAGCGCCTGAAAGAGGGCGGCCGTGTCGGTATAGCGATTGGCCTGCGCCTGGACGCGATTGAGGAGAGCCTGCTGGTAGACAAGCTCGGCGAGCAGGACGACGACATAGGTTGTGTCGCCCAGCGCGAGACGGCGCTGGGCGATGTCGAGGCTTGTCGCCGCGGCACGCTCGGCGTCGACGGAGGCCTTGAGCGCCAGCGCATCGTACTCGAGCGCCCGCAGAACATCAGCGACGTTGCGGAAGGCGGTGAGCACGATCGAACGATACTGCGCGTCGGCCTGCTCCAGTCCGGCTTGCGCGGCGCGCTTTTTGGCGGCGAGTGCGCCACCGTCGAAGACCGTCTGCAGCAGGCTCGCACCGACAGTGTTGCCGGTCAGGCCCGGGCCGAACAGCGTGTCGGTGCTGAGTGACGTAGTGTTGAGGCCGAGGTTCAAGGTGATATTCGGCAGCTGGTTGGCGGTCGCAACGCCGACCAGAGCGCTGGCAGAGTGCAGGTTGGATTCGGCGGCGCGCACGTCGGGCCGTTGCTCGACCAGCTTGGAGGGCAAGCTGATCGGCAGTTCCCGCGGCAGTCTGAGGTCGGCCAGCGTGAACCGCTCGGCAAGGTTCTGGTCGGGAAAGCGGCCGGTTAGGGTGGCGAGGAGATTGCGCTGCTGCGCCAGCGCCTTCTGCAGTGGTGGCAGGGTTGCCTCGGCCTGGGCCAGCGCTGCCTGCTGGACGGCGACGTCTCCACCGGGGATCGCGCCCAGCCCTGACTGGCGCTGCAGGATGCCGAGTGTCTCGCGCTGGGCGGCGATGATGCGCTGGGTCGCTTCGACCTGAGCGCGCAGCGACGCTTCGAGGATGGCGGCGGCCACGACATTGGAGGCGAGCGACAGGTAAGCGCCCTCGAGCTGGAAGCATTGCGCCTCGGCCAGCGCATCGAGCGACTCGATCTGACGGCGATTGCCGCCCCACAAATCGAGATTGTAGGTGATGGTGAGGCCGACCGTGAACAAGCCGTAGATCAGGGCGCCCGTCCCGGTCGCCGGCGACAGGCTGCTCGGCGTCTGGTTCTGCGAGGCGCCAAGCCCAGCCATCAGGGTCGGAAACAAGGTGGCACGCTGGGCCCGCGCGTTCTCTCGCGCCTGTTTCAGGCCGGCGGCGGCGGCCTTGATGTCGGGGTTGGCGCGCAGCGCGGTTTCGATCAGGCCATTGAGCTGCGGCGACTGAAAGACACCCCACCATTGGCCGGGGATGTCCATGCTCTGCACCAGCGACTGGGCTTCGCCGCCGGGAATGTCGCCGGCCACGAACTCGGTCGGCGCGTCAGGCAGGAACGACATCGCTTTGGGCGCATCCGGCCGCAGGAAATCGGGACCGACCGTGCAGGCCATGAGCGCGGTGCAAAGCGCAGTTGTCGCGGCGAGGGCGGAGGGCAGGCGCATCACGGCGTCTCCGCGATCGCGGGTTGTGGCGCGGGCTGATGGGCGTGGCGGCGGGAGAACAGGCCGATCGCCGCGGGCAGCACCGTCAGGAAGAGGAAGGGCGCGAGCAGCGTGCCGCCGACCACGACCACAGCCAGTGGGCGCTGCACCTGGCTGCCGATCGCGCTCGAGAAGGCAGCCGGCAACAGGCCGACGCAGGCCGCCACACAGGTCATCAGCACCGGCCGCATCTGCAGTTCGCAGGTCTGGCGCAGCGCCCGGTCACGCTCGACGCCGGCGTCGATCAGCCGGTTGTAGCAGGACAGCACCATGATGCCGTTCATGGCCGCGATACCGAACAGGGCGACGAAGCCGATGGCGGCAGAGATGCTGAAGGGCATGCCGGCGATGAAAAGCGCGAACACTCCCCCCGTCAACGCCAGCGGGATGGCGCTGCCTGCCAGCAAGGTATCGCGCAGGCTGCCGAAGCTGACATAGAGCAGCAGCAGGATCAGCGATATGGCGATCGGCACGGCAACGGCTAGCCGCGCCAGGGCCTTCTTGAGGTTGCCGAATTCACCCACCCACTCCACCTGATAACCGCCCGGCAGCTTGACCTTCTCGGCCACGCGCTGCTGGGCCTCGAGCACGGCGCTGCCGAGGTCGCGCCCGCGCACGGAAAACTTCACCGGCACGTAGCGCTGCTGTTGCTCGCGATAAATGTAAAAGGCGCCGGAGACGAGATTGACCGTCGCAACCTCACTCAGTGGCACTTGCGTTACGCCATTGGCGCCCTGCACGCCGATCGGGATGCGCCTGATCGCCTCGAGGTTTTCGCGGTAGCGCGGCGCCAGGCGGACGATCAGGGGAAAGTGCCGGTCGCTGCCGTTCTCGTAGAGATCGCCGGCCGCCTGGCCGCCGACCGCCGCCTGTACCGTGGCATTGATGTCTCCCGGCGCCAGGCCATATCGGGCGGCGCGGTTGCGGTCGATGTCGATACGGATGGTCGGCTGACCAAGCGAAGCGAAGACCGCGAGATCCTCGATGCCGGGCACCGTGGCGATGGCGTTCTTCACGTCCTCGGCAACTTTGGCCAGTGTCTCGAGATCATTGCCCGACACCTTGACCGAGTTCTCGCCCTTCACACCCGAGGCCGCCTCCTCGACGTTGTCCTGGATATATTGCGAGAAGTTGAACTCGATGCCGGGGAAGGCCTTCTGCAGCGCGTCGTTCATCTCGGCGATCAGAGTTTCCTTGTCGAGACCCTTGCGCCATTTATCCATTGGCTTCAGCGGCACGAAGAACTCGACATTGAAGAAGCCTGTTGAATCGGTGCCGTCGTCGGGCCGGCCGTGCTGCGAGATCACCGTCTCGGCTTCGGGGAAGCCCTTGATCAGCTTGCGCATACGGTTGGCGTAATCGTTGCCGGTCTCAAGCGAGATCGAAGCCGGCATGACGGCACGGATCCACATGTTGCCTTCTTCAAGCTTGGGCAGGAATTCCAGCCCGATCGTGCTGCCGGCAAGCGCTGCGAACGCGACGATACCCATACCGGCGGCAATGGTCGTGCGCCGCCGCGGCAGGACAATGCCGCGCAGGCGAGCGTAGGCGCGAGCGAGTGCGTGCACCGCTCGCGTCTCGGCATGGGCCACCCTGTCGGGCAAGAGCAGCGCCGATAGCGCGGGCGAGATGGTGAACGTCGCGAGTAAGCCGCCCGACAGGGCGTAGGCGTAGGTCCGCGCCATTGGTCCGAAGATATGGCCTTCGACCCCGGACAAGGTGAACAGTGGCATGAAGCCCGCGATGATGATGGTGGCAGCGAAGAAGATCGCCTTGGTGACTTCGGTCGAAGCCTCGTAGATCAAGGCCGTCTTGCCACTCAGCCCTTGCGGCACCGGGCGTCCGGATCGCGCCGCCGCTCCTGCGCCGACGTGTGACAAATGGCGGAAGATGTTCTCGACCATGATCACGGTGGCGTCGACGATGATGCCGAAGTCGATGGCGCCCATCGAGAGCAGGTTGGCCAACTCCCCACTCAGCACCAGGATCACCACGGCAAACAGCAGCGCGAAGGGAATGGTGGCGGAGACGATCAGCGCACTGCGCAGATCGCCGAGGAACAGCCATTGGATCAGGAAGATCAGGGTGACGCCCATCACCATGTTGTGCAGCACTGTGTGAGTGGTGATGTCGACCAGGGTACTGCGGTCGTAGATGCGCTCGATGCGCACACCCGGCGGCAGAATATCGGAGGAGTTGATCTTGTCGACTTCGGCCAGCACCCCGGTCAGCGTCGGCATCGTCTCCGCGCCGCGGCGCATCAGCACGACGCCCTGCACAATGTCATCGTCGTTATCCTGGCCCGCGATGCCCAGCCGCGGCTGGTTGCCCACGGTCACCGTTGCAACGTCGGACACCAGCACCGGCGCGCCGTTGGGCGCGGCCAGCATGGTGCCGCGGATGTCTTCCATCGAGCGGATCTGGCCGACCGAACGCACGATCGCCGACTGCGGGCCGATATTCACGGTATTGGCGCCAACATTGATGTTGGCGTTGTTCAGCCCGTCCAGCACCTGCTTCAGCGTCAGGCCATAGGCAAGCAGCCGATCGAGGTCGATGACGATGTCGTAGGTCTTGGTCTTGCCGCCCCAGCCCGTGACGTCGATGACGCCGGGGACAGCCTTGAATCGCCGCTGCAGGACCCAATCCTGGATGGTCTTGAGGTCGAGCACCGTGTAGCCCGGCGGGCCGACCACGCGATAGCGGAAGATCTCGCCGATCGGGCTGGTCGGCGACAGCACCGGCTGCACGCCGTTCGGCAGGTTGCTGAGTTGGCTCAGCCGGTTGATCACGTATTGCGAGGCCTGCTGGTAGGTGACGTCGTAGGTGAACTGCACCTTCACGTCCGACAGGCCGAACAGTGAGATGGTGCGGATCGCCTGGACGTGCGGGATCCCCGCCATCTGCACTTCGATCGGAATCGTGATGTAGCGCTCGATCTCCTCCGCCGACTGGCCCGGATTTTGGGTGATGATATCGACCAGCGGCGGAACCGGATCAGGATAGGCCTCGATGTTCAGTTCCCTGTAGGCGAACAGGCCCCCGACCATCAGGGTGAGTCCCAGGATGATCACCAGGATACGCTGTTTCAGCGCGGCGGCGACGATGGCGTGCATGGCAGGAAAGCGGGGTGCCGCCGTGCGTTAGTCGCGGCTGGCGGCGCGGTCGATGAACAAAGTGCCACTCGCCACCACGGTCTCGCCGACCGCGAGGCCCTTGCGCACCTCGACCAGGCCGTTGGTGGTGGTGCCGACCTCGATCGGCCGCGTGATGACGGATTTCTGGTCCGGCCGCGCCACCCAAACGCGAGCCTGCGCGCCTTCATAGACCACCGCCTCCTGCGGCACCGCCGGCATCAATCGGGTTTCGCCGGCGACGATGCGGAAGGAGGCGAACATCTCGGGCAACAGCTCGCGGCCGGGGTTGTCGATCTGGGCGCGCACCGGCAAGCGGCGTGTGTTGGGATCGAGTGCGGGTGCTACGTAGGAGAGCTTGGCGTTGAACACGCGGCCGGGATAGGCGAGCACTGTGACTTCGACCGGCGCCCCCGCCTTCATCTTCGGCGCGTCGAACTCGCGGACGTTGGCGATCAGCCAGATGGTCTGGAGATTGCCGACCGTGTAGACCGGATCGGTCGCACCGGCGTTGATATATTGGCCGAGGCCGACCTTGCGCTGGATCACGGTTCCGCCGATCGGCGCGGAGACGACGACTTCGGCGCCGATGCGGTCGACCTTCTCGAGATGGTCTATCTCCTCGTCGGTGCGCCCAAGGATGCGCAGCCGGTTGCGCACCGCGGCGAGCGCTATCTCGGCGGCGCGCAGGTCACCTTGTGCGGCGATCAGATCGGATTGCGCCTGCTCGAGATCCTTCAGCGCGCCGCCCCGGATCGCCAGCAGTTCGCGCTGGCGCTTCTCGCTGGTCTTCGCCAGTTCGAGCTTCGACTTTGCCTTCTCGACGCCAGCGACGGCCGTCACCAGGTCGTTCTGGCCCTGCACGTATTCGCTGGCATCGATGGCGAACAGAGGCTTGCCGACTTCTACGTAGTCGCCCGGCTTGGCGATCAGGCGGCTGACCCGTCCGGAGTAGGGCGAGAAGACCGGGGTGGTGGTGTCTTCGTTGATGGCGATCTTGCCGTCGGTCGCACGTTCGTCGCGGAAGGCGACCTGGCGCACGGCGGCGAGTTTCAGGCTCGCCCATTGCGTTTCGCTCGGACGGAACGCTCCGTCGGCATCGCGGCTCACTTTCTCGGACCGCGCCACGGCGTTGCCTGGGCCGCTGTTGAGCGCCCACATGCCGACCACCGCCGCAGCGACGACTACGGCGCCAGCGCCGAGCCAGAGGCGGCTGCGTCTTAGGCCGATGGTCAGGGGTGGCTTGGTGTCGATTGTCATGGGAACGCGTTTTGGTCAGCGATGCGCAAGCGTGATATTCCGGGCAAACTAGTCCCTTCCTATTACGACAACCTGACGCGCGGGCCCGCAAGCGTCGTGCTAGAGTTCTTACATCAAGCTGAAATGAGCGGAGGCGCACACCTATGAGGGTGCTTCTCGTCGAGGACAACCCAGACCTTGTGTCGTTGCTGATCAAAGGCCTTGCCCAGGGCGGGCTGGCGGCCAATTCGGTGGGCACGGTCGGTGACGCCCATCACGTTCTCGCGACGATGAAATATGCCGCCATCGTGCTCGATCTCGGCCTGCCTGACGAAGATGGCTTGACCTTGCTGCGCGAGATGCGGCGCAAGGGCGATGCGACGCCGGTCCTCGTGCTCACGGCGCGTGACGGCGTGACCGATCGCGTCACCGGCCTGCGCGAGGGTGCCGACGACTACCTCGCCAAGCCGTTTGCCATGGAGGAGCTGGTGGCGCGCCTGCAGGCGTTGCTGCGCCGTCCCGGCAACCTGCTCGGTCGCCTGCTCACCTTCGGCAACGTCTCGCTCGACACCGAGGGGCGGCAGGTTTTCGTCGGCGGCGCGCCGCGCGCCTTTCCCGCGCGTGAGACCGCCGTGCTGGAGATCCTGCTGCGCCGTGGCGGCAACGTGGCGCCCAAGCGCCTGTTCGAGGATCACCTGTTTGGGCTGTCGGGCGACGTCGGCTCGAATGCCGTCGAGGTCTACGTCCATCGCCTGCGCAAGATGCTCGGGGACGCCGGCGCCAGCGTTAAGATACATACGGTGCGCGGCGTTGGATATTTGATGGCCGAGGAAAAGGCCGGGTGACGCGCTTCCGGTCGATCATCACCCGCATCGTCGTCCTGCATGTGGTGGCGATCGGTGTGACATCGATCCTGATGCCACTTGCGCTCTACTATCTGCTGGATCAGGCCGCCAACAACCTGCATCGCGACGCGCTGCGCAGCCAGGCCTTCACCATCTCGAGTTTCCTGCGGCCGCAGCCTGACGGCGGGCTGGCACTCGACATCCCGACCGAGGTGCAGCCGCTTTATTCCGGCAACTACGGTCTATACGCCTACGCCATCCTCGACACCCAGGGCCGCGTGCTGTTCTCGTCGCGCTCCGATGGCGGTGCATTGTTCACGCCGGACGAGCAGTCGGTCAGCGATTGGTTCATCCGCCGCCGATCGACGGGTGCGGTGCTGTTCGGCGTCAGCGTGCCCCGGCCGATCGGCGATCGCATGTACTTCATCCAGGTCGGCCAGGATCTGGCGCACCGCGACGTCATCATCGACGACGTCGTGGCCTCGTTCTTTCCGCGCGTCGCCTGGATCACCTTTCCGATCCTGCTGCTGCTGCTCTTGATCGACATCCTGATCTTCCGTCGTGCGCTCGACCCGGTTCGCGAGGCTTCGACAACGGCTGCGGCGATCGGCCCACAGCGCACCGAAGTGCGCCTGCCCGAGCAGTCGATGCCGGCCGAGATCGCGCCGCTGGTTCGCGCCGTCAACCAGGCGCTCGATCGGCTCGAGACCGGCTTTCGCGCCCAGCGCGATTTTACGGCTGACATGGCGCACGAGCTGCGCACACCGCTTTCCATCGTGCGTGCGCGCGTCGATTCGCTCGAGCCGGGGCCAATCCGCGACGCGCTGCGCGGCGATCTCGTCAACATGACGCGCACCGTCAATCAGGTGCTCGATATCGCCGAGCTTGAAAGCTTCATCGTCGCCACCGACGCCAGGGCAGACCTCCACGAGGTCTGTGCCGATGCCGTGGCTCTCATGGCTCCGCTCGCCGTCGAGCTCGGCAAGACCATTGCGCTTACCGGCGAATCCGGGCCGGTCTGGGTACGCGGCCACTCTGAGGCTCTGTTCCGCGCCGTGCGCAACCTCATCGAGAATGCGTTGCGCCATACCCCGCCCGGCCTCTCCATCGAGGTCGAGGTGATGAAGGAAGGCGTGCGCGTGCTCGACGACGGGCCGGGCGTTCCCGACGCCGACCGCGAATCGATCTTTCGCCGCTTCTGGCGACGTGACCGCACCAGCGGCGACAGCCGCGGGCTTGGGCTCGCCATCGTGGCCCGCGTCGCCGAGGCGCATGACGGCAGCGTCACGGTCGAGAACCGGCCGGAAGGCGGCGCGATCTTCAGCCTGCGCCTGCGACCTGCGGCTGGCTTGACCGCTCCGAATTGACTATGGCTAGGTGCCGTCCAGCACCGCGTTATGAGAAATGGGGCGGCCCAAGAACGAGCCGGAAAATCGGCCGGAATGGGGGGCGAGGCAGGGATGACGACGGCCACATCAGCCGATGGCGACGAGGCTCGGGACACCTTTCCCAAGCTATTGGCCGGGCTTGCCCGGGAACGGGCTCACCAGCCCGCCTACCGTGAGAAGGAATACGGCATCTGGCAGACCTATGACTGGGCTCACGTTGCCCGCGAGGTCAGCCTCCTGGCTGCGGGTCTGGCCGAGTTGGGCTTTGGCCGGGGGGACCGGCTGATCGTGGTCGGCGACAACCGGCCCAAGCTCTACTGGTCGATGGCTGCGGTGCAGTCGCTGGGCGGCGTGCCGGTGCCGGTCTATCAGGACTCCGTCACCGAGGAGCTGGCCTACGTCGTGGAGCATGCCGGTGCACGCTACGCCATCGCCGAGAACCAGGAGCAGATCGACAAGCTTCGGGAAATCCAGAAGTCGGTGCCGTCGCTCAAGACGCTGATCTACGACGATCCGCGCGGCCTCAGGCACTATGATGGGCTGATTTCCTATTCGGAGGTGCAGGAACGGGGCGCCAAGCGGCTAGCCGCGTCACCTCAATCTGTCTCGGACGAGGTCGCCGAGGGGCGCGGCGGCGACGATGCGATCATGCTCTACACGTCGGGCACGACAGGCCGCCCCAAGGGGGCGGTGCTGAGCTACGACAATCTGATTTGGGCGGCGCGCGCCGGCGCTCAGTTCGACGGGCTGAAGGCGGGCGACGAGCTGTTGTCTTATCTGCCGATGGCCTGGGTGGGCGATCACCTGTTCTCCTATGCCCAGGGCTATGTCGTCGGGCTGGTGGTCAATTGCCCCGAATCGGCCTCGACGGTGATGACCGACCTGCGCGAGATCGGGCCGACTTATTACTTCGCTCCGCCGCGCGTGCTGGAGAACCTGATTACGCAGGTCACCATCCGGATGGAGGATGCGGGCGCGCTGAAGCGCCGCTTGTTCCAGTACTTCATGGCGCTGGCGCGGCGTGTCGGCCCCGCCCTGCTCGATGGCCGCGCTGTGCCGCCGGTCGATCGGTTGCTCTACCGGCTGGGATCGCTGCTGGTCTATGGCCCGCTCAAGAACACGCTCGGCATGAGCCGCGTTCGAGTGGCCTATACCGCCGGAGAGGCGGTGGGGCCGGAGATCTTCAACTTCTACCGCTCGCTCGGCGTCAACATGAAGCAGCTCTACGGCCAGACTGAGGCGTCGGTGTTCGTCACCATTCATCCCAACGGCGAGGTCTTTTCCGACACCGTCGGCAAACCCGTATCCGAGGTCGAGGTCCGCATCACCGAGGCGGGCGAGGTGCTCTATCGCAGTCCCGGCGTGTTCAAGGAGTATTTCAAGAACCCGCAGGCAACGAACGACACCAAGACGGCCGACGGCTGGGTGCATACCGGCGACGCGGGTTACCTGGATGAACGCGGGCACCTGCGCATCATCGATCGCGCCAAGGATGTCGGGAAGCTGAACGACGGCACGCTGTTCGCGCCGAAGTTCATCGAGAACAAGCTGAAATTCTTCCCGCACATCAACGAGGCGGTGGCGTTCGGCCATGGCCGCGACTTCGTCGCGGCGTTCATCAATATCGACATGACAGCGGTGGGCGATTGGGCCGAGCGGCGCAACATCGCCTACGCAAGCTACCAGGAGCTGGCGGCTCATCCGGCGGTCTCCGATCTGGTGCTGGGCGAGATCGAACGGGTCAATCGCGACCTTGCCGCCGATCCGCGCATGGCGGGCGCTCAGATCCGCCGATTCCTGATCTTGCACAAGGCGCTCGAGGCCGACGATGGCGAGCTGACGCGCACCAACAAGGTGCGCCGCGGCTTCATCGGCGAGCGCTACAAGATCCTCGTCGACGCGCTCTACAGCGACGCCAGGGACGTCCACGCCAAGGTCGACGTCACCTTCGAGGACGGCCGCAAGGGCACGATCGAGGGCACTATCGAAATCCGCGACCTCGCCCCCCAGCACGCCCAGCCGCTCAGGAAGGCGAGCTGAAGGCAATGGCGCTGCGTTCGCGTTCGTTCAACGAAGTCCTGCTGGCAGTCGAGAACATCAGCCTGTCGTTCGGTGGCGTGAAGGCCCTGACAGACATCAGCTTCGACATCGCCAAGGGCGAGATCCGCGCCATCATCGGGCCCAACGGCGCCGGCAAGTCGTCGATGCTGAACTGCATCAACGGCTTCTATCACCCGCAGCAGGGCGCTATCACATATAAAGGCGTTAAGCGCTCGCGTATGCGCCCGCACGAGGCGGCTGAACAGGGCATCGCGCGCACTTTCCAGAACATCGCGCTGTTTCGCGGCATGAGCACGCTCGACAACATAATGACCGGCCGCAACCTGCGCATGAGGACCGGGCTGTTCTGGCAGGCGTTGCGCGCCGGCCCCGCTGAACGCGAGGAGATCGAGCATCGCAAGGTTGTCGAGCGCATCATCGACTTCCTCGAGATCCAGCATATCCGCAAGGTCCCGGTTGGCCAGCTTCCCTACGGTCTGCAGAAGCGTGTCGAGCTCGGCCGGGCGCTTGCCGCCGAGCCCGAGCTGCTGCTGCTCGACGAGCCAATGGCCGGCATGAACCTCGAGGAGAAGCAGGACATGTGCCGCTTCGTGCTCGACGTGAACGACGAATTCGGCACCACGATCTGCCTGATCGAGCACGATATGGGCGTGGTCATGGACATTTCCGATCGGGTCGTGGTGCTCGACTATGGCAAGAAGATCGGCGACGGCGTCCCGGACGTCATCAAGAGCAACAAGGCGGTGATCGACGCCTATCTCGGCGTCAGTCACTAGGAGGAATGGCGATGGGTTTCTTCCTCGAAGTCCTGATCGGTGGCCTGCTGGCGGGCGTGCTCTACTCGCTGGTCGCGCTGGGTTTCGTCCTGATCTTCAAGGCGTCGGGCGTTTTCAATTTCGCCCAGGGCGCGATGGTGCTGACCGCGGCGCTGGCGCTGGTGCGCGCGCTCGACGTTTTCGAGCAGTGGCACTGGCCATTTGCCCTCGCGCTGGCCGCAGCCTTCGTCTTCGCCGCCATCGTCATGGCGATCGTCGCCTGGGTGGCGGAGCGTATGGTGCTGCGAAAGCTCGTGAACCAGGAAGGCATCATCCTGTTCATGGCCACGATCGGCGTCACTTTCTTCCTCGAAGGACTGGCGCAGACCGTGTTCGGCGCCGACGTCTATCCGCTCAATATCGGCCTGCCCAAGGAGCCGCTGTTCATCCTGGAATCGCTGTTCGACGGCGGCATCCTGGTCAACGAGCTCGACATTTGGGCCGCCGTCATCGCGGGGCTGCTGGTCGCGGGGCTGGCGGTCTTCTTCCAGAAGACGCGCATCGGCCGCGCGCTGCGCGCCGTCGCCGACGATCACGCCGCGGCGCAATCCGTCGGTATCCCGCTAAACCAGATCTGGTTCATCGTCTGGCTGGTGGCGGGCCTGGTGGCCTTGGTGGCAGGCGCGGTGTGGGGCAGCAAGCTCGGGGTGCAGTTCTCGCTGACGCTGTTGGCGCTGAAGGCGCTGCCGGTCCTGATCCTGGGCGGCTTCACCTCCGTACCAGGCGCCATCATCGGCGGGCTGGTCATCGGCGCAGGCGAGAAGATCTCCGAAGTATTCCTGGGACCATTGCTGGGCGGCGGCATCGAAATCTGGTTCGCCTATGTCGTGGCCCTGCTCTTCCTGCTGTTCCGGCCGCAGGGCATGTTCGGCGAACGCATCATCGAGCGCGTGTAGGAGGCGAAGATGATCTACCGCGAGGCCGGCCAATATAAGGAGAGCTACAGGGCCGATCAGGCGATCTTCCCGATCGCCCAGGACCGCTTCATCATGTTCGCGCTGCTAGCCATCGCATTCTTCGTAGTGCCGTTCGTGGCCAGCGAATACGTCTATCGCGCGGTGCTGATTCCAACCGTGATCCTGGCGCTGGCGGCGATCGGATTGAATGTGCTGATGGGTTACTGCGGGCAGGTCTCGTTGGGCTCGGGGGCCTTCATGGGCGTCGGCGCCTATGCGGCCTACAATCTCGCCGTCCGGCTGCCGTTCCTCAATCCCTTCGTCTGCATCCTGCTGAGTGGGTTCTTCGCGGCTGCGATCGGCATTGCCTTCGGCGTTCCAAGCCTGCGCATCAAGGGTTTCTATCTGGCCGTCGCCACGCTTGCCGCGCAGTTCTTCGGCGACTGGGCGTTTCTTCGCGTCAAGTGGATCACCAACTACACGCCATCGGGTTCGGTAAACGCCCCGCCTTTGCAGATCTTCGGCTACGATCTCTCATCGCCCACGGCGAACTATCTGGTGGCGCTGGCCTTTACCTGCGTCCTGGGGCTTGGCGTCAAGAACATCGTGCGCGGCCATATCGGCCGGCAATGGATGGCTATCCGCGACATGGATATTGCCGCCGAGATCATCGGCGTGCGGCCGATGTATGCCAAGCTCACGGCGTTCGCGGTGTCGTCGTTCCTGATTGGCGTGGCCGGCGCGCTGTGGGCCTTCGTCTATCTCGGCTCATGGGAGCCCGCGGCGTTCGACATCAATCGCAGCTTCCAGCTGATGTTCATGGTCATCATCGGCGGGTTGGGCTCGATTCTGGGCAGCGTCCTGGGCGCGATCTTCATCGTCCTGTTGCCGATCTTCCTCAACCAGGCGCTGCCGCCGCTCGGCGCTGCCTTCGGCTGGCACATCAGCACGGCCACGGTGTCGCACTTCGAGGCGATGATTTTCGGGGCCCTGATCGTGTTTTTCCTGGTGGTTGAGCCGCATGGGCTCGCGAGATTGTGGTCGGTCGCCAAGGAGAAGCTGCGGCTGTGGCCCTTCCCGCATTGAGACTGAATCGTTAGGGTTTCGACAACTGACGGCCAAGAGGCCGCTGACAAGGAGGAAACGATGGGACTTCGTAAAGCAGTGCTGATGGGCGCTGCGGTCATGTCGGCCGGCATCATCGCCGCCGCAACGGCGCAAGCGCAGAACGAGCAGTTCATTCCTGGTCTGGTGTACCGTACCGGCGCGTATGCCCCCAACGGCATCCCGTTCGCCGACGGCGTGGCCGACTACATCACTATGCTCAATGCTCGCGACGGCGGCATCAACGGCGTGAAGATCACGTTCGAGGAATGTGAGACGGGCTACGCCACCGACCGTGGCGTGGAGTGCTATGAGCGCCTCAAGGGCAAAGGCCCAACCGGAGCGTCCTACTTCAGCCCGCTCAGCACCGGCATCACCTTCGCGCTGACCGAGAAGGCGCCGGGCGACAAGGTACCGTTGATCACCATGGGATACGGCCGCGCCGATTCACGCGACGGCGCCGTTTTCACCTGGAACTTCCCGTTGCTCGGCACCTATTGGACGGCGGCCAACGTCGCCATCCAGTACATCGCCAAGGAGTGGGGAGGCTTCGACAAGCTCAAGGGCAAGAAGATCGCGCTGCTCTATCACGACTCGCCCTACGGCAAGGAGCCGATCGCGGCGCTCGAGGCGATGTCGAAGAAGTACGGCTTCGAGTTCCTGCAGATCCCGGTCCCAGCACCAGGCAGCGAACAGAAGTCGCAGTGGCTCCAGATCCGCCAGCAGAAGCCTGACTACGTCCTGCTGTGGGGCTGGGGCGTTATGAACTCGGCCGCCGTCACCGAGGCCGGCAACGTCAACTATCCGCGCGACAAGATGCTGGGCGTGTGGTGGTCGGGCGCGGAGCCGGACGTGATCCCGGCCGGCGACAAGGCCGCAGGCTACAAGGCGCTGATGCTGCAGCACCCCGCCGGCAAGTTCGACATCCACAAGGACATCGAGAAGTATGTCATCTCGCAGGGCAAGTCGCTGGCCAAGGGCGACGAGTTCGGCCAAGTGCTCTACAACCGCGGCCTGATCAACTCGATGCTGGGCACCGAGTCGATCCGAACCGCCATGGCCAAGTTCGGCAACAAGCCGATGACCGGCGAGCAGGTGCGCTGGGGCATCGAGCATCTCGACCTTACCGCCGCGCGCATCAAGCAGCTCGGCTTCGAAGGCATGATCGGACCGATCAAGGTCTCGTGCGCCGACCACGAAGGCACACGGCTCAGCCGCGTCCACCAGTGGGATGGCAAGCAGTGGAAGGTCATCTCCGACTGGTTCACCGCCGACGATGCCATCATCGAGCCGCTGGTGAAAGACACTGCGGGCAAATATGCCGCGGAGAAGAAGATCACTGCGCGCGACTGCTCGAAGGAGAGTTGAGCGCACGAATGGCCGTTACGGCACCGCAATCCGCGCCCGGCAACGTCATCGACGTTGCCAATGTCGAGGTGATCTACAATCACGTCATCCTCGTGCTCAAGGGCGTGTCGTTGTCGGTGCCGGACGGCGCCATCGTGGCCTTGCTCGGCGCCAATGGCGCCGGCAAGTCGACGACGCTCAAGGCTATCTCCAACCTGCTGCGAAGCGAACGCGGCGAGGTCACCAAGGGCCGCATCCATTGCCGCGGTGAGCGAGTCGATGGGCTGACGCCCAACGACTTGGTGCGGCGCGGCGTCATCCAGGTAATGGAGGGCAGGCACTGCTTCGGCCATCTCACGGTCGAGGAGAATCTGCTGACCGGCGCCTTCATCCAGGGCGGCAAGCGCCGCCAGATCGCCGATGACCTCGAGAAGGTCTACCACTACTTCCCGCGGCTCAAGGAGCGGCGCAGCAGCCTTGCCGGTTACACCTCGGGCGGCGAGCAGCAGATGACGGCGATCGGCCGCGCCTTGATGAGCCGGCCGACGACCATTCTGCTCGACGAGCCGTCGATGGGGCTGGCGCCGCAGCTCGTCGAGGAGATCTTCGAGATCGTGAAGAACCTCAACGAGCGAGAGAAGGTGTCGATCCTGCTGGCCGAGCAGAACACCAACGTGGCGCTGCGCTACGCCCATTACGGCTACATTCTGGAGAACGGCCGCGTCGTGCTCGACGGCAACGCGGCCGAGTTGCGCGAGAACGAGGACGTGAAGGAATTCTACCTCGGTATCGGCGGCGAGGGCCGCCGTTCGTTCCGCGACGTCAAGCACTACCGCCGGCGCAAGCGCTGGCTATAGTCACGCTATCTTCCTCCCGAGAGGAGAGGCGAGCCATGTCTCAGCACTACGATATCCTGGAAATCCGGCCACCAGCCGAGCGCGAGAAGGCGCTGATGCAGGCCCTGCCGGCGCAGATCGCCCACGCGAAGGCCAACGCCCCGTTCTTCGCCCAGTGGCTAAAGGACGTCGATTTCGGCCTCGGTGACCTCGCGCGCGGCCCTGGCCAAACTGCCGGTGCTGCGCAAAAGCATGCTGGGCGAGGTGCAGAAGAAGAACCCGCCGATGGGCGGGCTGATAGCCGTGCCCATGAGCAAGGTGCGCCATGTCTTCATGTCGCCCGGACCGATCTTCGAGGTCGACACCGACGAGCCGGACTATTTCCGTGGCGCGCGCGCCATGTTCGCCGGCGGCTTCCGGCCGGGCGACGTCGTTTACAACACGTTTTCGTATCACCTGACCCCGGCCGGCATCATGATGGAGTCGTCGTTGAAGGCGCTGGGCTGCGCCATCGTGCCGGGCGGCGTCGGCAACACCGAGCTGCAACTCGACGCGATCGCGGCCATCAAGCCGACCGGCTATGTCGGCACGCCGTCGTTCCTGAAAATCCTGATCGAGAAGGCGGCCGAGTTGGGCAAGGACATCTCCTCGATCAAGCACGCCTTCGTCGGCGCCGAGGCGCTGCCGCCTTCGTTGCGCCAGATGTTCATCGACAAGGGCATGACCTGCCTGCAGAGCTATGGCACGGCCGACCTCGGCACCATTGCCTACGAGTCAGAGGCGATCCAGGGCATGACCGTGGACGAGGGCGTGATCGTCGAGATCGTGCGGCCCGGTACGGGCGATCCCGTGCCGGAGGGCGATGTCGGCGAGGTCGTGGTGACGACTTTCAACCGGGCCTACCCGCTGATCCGCTTCGGCACCGGCGACATGTCCGCCGTGCTGGCGGGTCCCAGTCCCTGCGGGCGCACCAACATGCGCATCAAGGGCTGGATGGGCCGCGCCGATCAGCGCACCAAGGTGCGCGGCATGTTCGTCGATCCCGAGCAGATCGCCGAAATCTCGAAAAAGCACCCCGGCCTCGGCCGCCTGCGCCTGGTGATCGACTGGGTGAATCAGGCTGACGTCATGACCCTCAAGGTCGAGGTGGCCCAACCTTCGCCAGACCTCGAGAAGACGATGGAAGGCACCATCCGCACCGTGTGCAAGGTCGGTGGCAAGGTCGAGTTCGCCAGCCTCGGCAGCCTGCCCAATGACGGCAAGGTGATCGACGACGTGCGCAAATACACCTGACGTCCTTTTCCCCGGTGGCGGGGAGGGCGGAGGCCGCCCGCGACCCCGCCGCACTGGCAAATCCGCCACATTTCCCGTATCTAAGGGGTGCGCGGCCAACCCCGAATCCCCTCCCTCCCAAAAAGGGGCCCGCGCCAAGGAGGACTATCTTGCAGAGACGCAGTTTCGTCTCGGGCGCTGCTTTTGCCGCCGCCGCCCTTACCGCTCCGGCCATCGTCCGTCCGGCCTTCGCGGCCACCATCAAGCCCTATAGCTGGGACCTCAACCCGCCGACCGACACGCGAGACAATTTCATCGCCTGGGGCAAGGGTCGCGGCGAGGATCCAGTGTTCCTCGGCCTGCGCTGGGATCGCTTCCAGGCCATGCTCAAGAACAAGGACATCTGGGGGCCGGCCACCATCCGGGCCTTCCTGCTCACCCCACGCGAGGAATTCGCCTCGGTCAATCCGGCGATTCACAAGCGCGCTTACGAGCACGCCTTCCTCGACATCGGCTACGGCGTGACCATGTCGGGTCCGCACCTGCAGGGCCGCATGACCAACGTGATCGACGTCAAGCGTGGCGAGAAGGTGCTGGAGATCGGCACCGGTTCGGGCTGCCAGTCGGCCTACATCGCAAACCTGACCGAGAACGCCTACACGATCGAGATCATCAAGCCGCTCGCCGACCGCACGCGCGGGCTCTACGACAAGCTGATCGAGAAGGGCTACACCGAGTACCAGCATATCAAGAGCAAGCAGGCCGACGGCTACTACGGCTGGGAAGAGGCGGCGCCCTTCGACAAGATCATTGTGACCTGCGGCATCGATCACGTGCCACCGCCGCTGCTGCAGCAGCTCAAGGCCGGCGGCCTCATGGTCATTCCGGTCGGACCGCCGGGTGCGCAGCGCGTGCTCAAGGTCGCCAAGACGCAGGGCGCCGATGGCTCGATCACGACAAGCCGCGAAGACATCTACGGTGGCAAGATCGTGCCGTTCGTGCCCTTCACCAAGCTCGAAGGCGACAAGATCGTCGGCAGCCACAACCGCTGACGCGGGTTCTCATGGCCGGAACAGTCGCGGTCGATCTCGACCATCGCCCGCCGATCACCTTTTATCTGTCCGTCGGGCTGGTCGCAGGCAGCATCATTGCGCTGCAGATCGGCATCATGCGCGTCTTCTCCGTCGGCAGCTGGGCGCATTTCGGCTCGCTGGTGGTGAGCCTCGCCATGTTCGGGTTCGGGCTGACCTCGGCAGTGATGTGTGTCGGCAAAGGTTGGTTCGAACGCCACTGGCAGGGCGCGGTGAAGGGGGCGTTGCTCGCCTTCGGGCCCCTGATGGTGATCTGCAACCTCGCCGCCCAGCAGGTGCCCTTCAATGCCATCTTCCTGATATCGGACCCAATGCAGAAGTGGCGGCTGTTCGCCAACTTCGTGCTCTATTTCCTGCCGTTCCTGGCGGGCGCGCTCTATCTCGGCGTGGTCTTCCTGAAGGCGCAGAAGACTTTTAACCGCGTCTACTTCGCCGACCTTGTCGGCTCGGGCCTGTGCGGTCTGGCCGTGCTGCTCGGCCTCTACGCCTTCGCGCCCGAGGACATCATCATGGCGCCGCTGATGCTGTGGCTGGCGGGCGGCGTGCTGTGGTTCGTCTCGTTCGGCGATCGCCGCGGCGTGATGGCGATCGTGGCTGCGGCCGTTCTCGCCGCCCTCGTGCACTACGTGGCGCCGCCGTTGCTCGGCATCCCCAAGCTCGCGGTGTCGGACTACAAGGGCGTCGCCTACGCGCGCAAGTTCCCCGACAACAAGCGTACCTACGAACGTGCCTCGCCGTTCGGCTACATGGAGGTTTATTCCTCCTCGTACCTGCACTTCGCACCCGGCCAGTCCGACAACGCCGCGTTCAACCTCAAGAATATGCCGGCCAATGCCTATCTCGGCATGTATCTCGACTCGGACGGTCCGTCGGGCATCATCAAGGACCTGCCGGCAGAGGAGACGCCGTACTTCCGTTACCTGCCGATGTTCTATCCCTACGTGCTGAAGCAGGCGCCGGAGACGTTCGTGGTGCAGTTCGGTGGCGGACTGTCGACGGCGATCGCGCTGAAGTCGGAATCGAGCCATGTCACGGTGGCCGAGGGCAATCCCGCGGTGCTGACTGCGTTCCGCGAGGACAAAGGCCTGCGCGATTTCACCGGCGACGTGCTGCACAACCCCAAGGTCACGGTCATCGACTATGACGGCCGGCTCTACCTCGCCAACACCAAGAACCGCTACGACGTGATCGACCTGTCGCTGGCCAACTCGGCCGGTTTGTCGAGCCCGGGCGGCTTCCCGATCGTCGAGAAGTACTCCTACACGCGCGAGGCGATGGAAGCCTATATGCGCGCGTTGAAGCCTGGCGGCATCCTGTCAGTGACGCTATGGAATAAGGAAGAGCCGCCCAAGTCGATACTCAAGCTTTATGCCACCATGGCCGCAGCGGCGCGCGAGGTCGGCGGCCCTGACATCAGCAAAGATTTTTTCGTCGTCTCCTCGTACCTCTCGACAGCCACGGTGCTCTACAAGCGTGGCGGCTTCACCGCCGACGAGATCGCCAAGCTGCAGGCGCATACCAAGGCGATGTCGTTCGACGAGATCTACTATCCCGGCATCAAGGTTGATGACTCCGAACTGCCGCAGATCCTTCAGGACTATCGCGACCAGTTCTTTTTTCAGGGTGAGGCCGCCGATCCGACAGCACCTTCCGAAAAGGAGCCCAACGACAAGCCACCGCCGGGCGCCCCCGGCGCGGAGGAAGCCAAGGCCGATGGAGCACCGCCGCCCCCACGTGTACCTGCGACTGTGCTTGGCCGCATAGCTTGGCAACACCTGGTGAACGGCGGCTGGCAGAAGGTGGCGGATGACTACGTCTTCGACACCCGCATCCTGACCAATCACCAGCCCTACTTCGCCGCCTACATCAAGGTGAAGGACCTGCTGAAATTCACCGATCGGCTGGAGCTGGTGCAGGACGAGTGGGGTTACCTGCTCTTGTGGGCGACGCTTGGCATCGCCGCCGTCTTCGCCTTCACGCTGGTGCTGTTCCCGCTGATCTTCGGCTGGCGCACCATCTTCAGCCGCTATCCCGGCAAGTTTGGCACGATGATTTATTTCCTTTGCCTGGGGCTGGGCTACATCATTGTCGAAGTGGGCATGATTGCCCATTTCATCCTGGCGCTCTCCAACGCCACGGTCTCGGCGTCGGTGCTGATCACCGGCATGCTGGTCTTCTCGGGGATCGGCAGCTTTGTGTCCGAGCGCTTCCTCGATCGGGCGCGTACCACGATGCCCAAGATCTTCCTCGCGATCTTCCTGATCCTGACGCTCTACGCCTTCACCATCGACTACGCGCTCGACTGGATCGGCACGCTTCCCTACCTGCTGCGCATCGTGTTCTGCCTGCTGCTGCTGATGCCGCCCGCCTTCCTGATGGGCTTCCCCATGCCGACCGCGATGACGACGCTCGGGCGCCTGGGCAAGGACCACATGTTCCTGTGGGCGTGGGGCATCAACGGCTGCTTCTCGGTGATCGGCGCGGCGCTGGTGCCGATCGTGGCCACTTCCTTCGGCCTGCCTGCCGTGGTGCTGGTCGGCGCTATTGCCTATCTGATCGCGCTGCCTGCCTTCTTCTCCGTGCTGATGCCGCTCTCCGGGAAGCGGCCAGCGGCCGCGTGAAGCGGCGGGCGCTGCTGCTGGGGGCCCTCCTGATGCCGACGGCTGCACGCGCGCGAACGACCAAGCAAGCGGCCAAGAAGCCGGCACTGCCGGCGCGCCCGCCTGTCGGTCCGCAGCCCCTGAAAGAAGCCAAGATCCAACTGGTGGCGTTCAACGCTTCTGCCTTTCCCTATCGCGGCAACCTGCCGGGCACCAACAAGCCCTTCCTCGATGCCAAGGACGGCAAGCGGCGCGGCCACACGACCTTGCGGGGCGATGTGTGCTGGGAGGACACGACCTACAGCGATCGCCGGTCGCTGCTGTTTCTACCGGCCGGCTACAATCCGCAACTGCCGTCGCTCATAGTGCTTTACCTGCACGGCCAGGGCGCCACCCTCGAGCGCGACGTTGAGGTCCGCCAGGGGGTGCCGCGCCAGATCAGCGAGTTGGGCCAGAACATCGCCCTGGTGGCGCCGCAGCTTGCCGTCGACGCCGCCGATTCCAGCGCCGGCAACTTCTGGCGACCCGGTCATTTCGCCGCCTATATCGACGAGGCAGCAGAGCGGCTGATGCGCCTCTACGGCGATCGCCGCGCGGGCGCACACTTCAACGCGGCACCGGTGGTGATCGTCTCTTACAGTGGCGGCTATCTCTCGACCGCCTATGCACTCGAGCGCGGCGGGGCGGCGCACCGCGTCAAGGGCGTCATCCTGATGGACTCGCTCTATGGCGATGAGGACAAATTCGCCGCCTGGGCCGCGGCGCGTCGCCGCCTCGCCTTCCTGCTGAGCGCCTTCACCGAATCGACGCGCGAGGAGAACGTCAACTTGCAGGGGCTGCTGGCCAAGCGGCGCATTCCCTACACGAATGGCCTACCGACGTCGCTCGTTCCCGGCACGATGGCCTTCGTGCCTTGCGGTGGCTGGGAGATGCATGGCGATTTTGTGACACGTGCGTGGGGCCCCGATCCGCTCAAGGCGGCGCTGGCGCTGATTCCCGGTTACCCGCAGACGGTTCGTGCTAAAAAGGGCGCATGAGCGATCCCCTGCGCCAGGAACTTTTAGACATCTTCACCGGCCGCGCGACGCGTCGCTACGGATTGAGCGCGATCAACCAGCTGCAGCACGCGTTGCAAGCTGCAGCCCTCGCGGAAGCCGACAATTGTTCGCCTGCGACGGTGCTCGCCTCGCTGCTGCATGATGTCGGCCACATGGTCCACGCGCTCGGCGAGGATCCGGCGGGCCGCGGCATCGACGACGTGCATGAGGAACTCGGCGCCAAGTGGCTGGCCGAACGCTTCGGTCCCGAGGTCAGCGAGCCCGTCCGCCTGCATGTCGCAGCCAAGCGCTATCTCTGCGCCGTGGAGCCCGACTACTTCGGCAAGCTCTCGCCCGATTCGGTGCGCAGCCTCGGCCTGCAGGGCGGGCCGATGTCGGCCGACGAGATCGAGGCTTTCCGCCGCCATCCGCAGCAGGAAGAGGCAGTGCGGCTGCGCCGTTACGACGAAGCCGCCAAGGATCCGCGCGCGACGACGCCCGACTTCGACCATTTCCTGCGCCACGTGCCGGCCTGCCGCCGCGCGTGATCCCATGATCGGCCGCAACGACGTCGAGGCTGCCTGGAACCTCATCCGACCGTATGTCCGCCGCACGCCCGCGCTCGAGCTCCCCAAGGGTTCGCTCGGCCTCCGCCTGCCGCTGGCGCTGAAGCTCGAGTCGCTGCAGGTGAGCGGCTCCTTCAAGGGGCGCGGCGCTTTTCACAAGCTGCTCGCGTCGGACGTGCCCAAGGCGGGCATCGTCGCCGCGTCCGGCGGCAACCACGGTGCCGCTGCGGCCTATGCGGCCCGTGCGCTCGGCCATAAGGCGGAGATCTTCGTGCCGACCATCGCTTCGCCGACCAAAGTCGCGAGACTCAAGAGCTACGGCGCGATCGTGCACCAGGTCGGCGCCGTCTATGCCGAAGCGCGGGCGGCCGCGGAGAAGCGCGCTGCGGAAACGGGCGCGCTCGCTGTCCCCGCTTACGAGGACGAGGTCGTGTTTGCTGGCGCAGGCACCGTCGCGCTGGAGTTCGCCGAGCAGGCGAAGTTCGACACCTTGCTGGTGGCGGTGGGTGGCGGCGGATTGATTGCGGGCTGCGCCACGGCGATCGGCGAGGGCACCAGGATCGTGGCCGTCGAGACCGAGGGCACACCGACGCTGCACGAGGCTCTACGCGCCGGACATCCGGTCGACGTGAAGATCTCTGGCATCGCCTCGGATGCGTTGGGCGCCAGCCGCATCGGCGTGCCCAACTTCGAGGTGGCGCAGAAACTGGTGCGCGAGTCGGTGCTGGTTGACGACGCCGCCGTGCGCAAGGCGCAGCGCGCCTTGTGGGAAGAGCTTCGGGTGATTGCCGAGCCGGCCGGCGCGACGGGTCTGGCCGCGCTGATGACGGGCGCCTATCGCCGCGCTGCCGGCGAGCGCGTGGCGACGCTGGTGTGCGGCGCCAATACCGAGCCCGGCTCGGTCTCTTAGGGCTTGATCTCCGTCACGATGGCGCGATTGGAGGTGCCGGTGCTGTTGGAGGCGTCGAACTGGATAAAATACTTCTCCGCTGGTGAGATCCACCAGCGCGAAAGGGATCGAAAACCGCCATCGCCCTGCTCGTTCATTTCGACCAGAAAGGTGTCGAACAGTGCGCCACCGGGCCCCGCCTTCTTCTCTTGGCGCGCGACGGAGAGAATGTAGGTCCAGGTCTTTCCACCGACGCTGTAGCTTGCCTCGATCTTGTTGCCGACTTTGAGTGGCCACAGGCGCTCCGGCTTGAGCGCATCGATGAAGGCCGAATTGTCGTGGCCGTCGGGACTAAGGTTCGAAATCAGCAGGCCGCGCATCCTGAATGATTTGCCATCCGCGCTCTCCATCTTGCAGTCCATGCCATCCTGGCCACGCGAGACGATCCGCGTGCCGCTATCGAAGGAAATGGTCGTGCCAGGGCTCGGACAGCCGAACTCCATGGTCTGGCTGAGGGCCGGACTGGCGAAGGCGGCAAAGATCAGGACGGTGGAAAGCGAAAACGTGCGCATGATACTGATCATAGTCAAATCTCAAGGTTGCGACATCGAGTCGGTGCGGATCCTGCGGACGAGATTGGCCAAGTCTGGCCAACCGGGCGCGTTCGTGCGGGCGGATCGGAGATATTCGGCCAGCACCTCGATATCGGTGTCGGTCAGCTTGTCGCGAAAGGCGAGCATCGCGCCGGGCAGGCCGTCGCTGCCGTCGATGCCGTTGAGAACCGTGCGGACGAAGTTGTGCGGCTTGTCCTCGAGCCACAGTGACGCGTTCAGGCCGAGCGGCGAACGCGCAGCGCCGCCCTGGTCGTGGCAGCCGGCGCAGTTGGCGCGATAGATCTTGAGCCCGCGATAGACCTTGCGTGCCTGGGGTTCGCTTGGAGCAGCAACCGGGTCCGGCGCCATCGCCTTGGCGATGCCGGGCTCGAGCGCTGCACCGGATGGCCGGTTGAGGCTGACGAAATAGGTGGCGATGGCCTTGAGGTCGGAATCGGGCAGCTTGGCGAGTCCCTTGATGACGAGGCGCATCGGGCCGACCGCCACGCCATGAGGTGGGCTCTCGCCCGTGCGCAAGTAAGCGAAAACCTCGTTCTCGCTCCAGAGCGCCGGCGAGGGGCTGACATCGAGCGGTGTGGCGATCCAGCCGGCGAACAGCGCGCCGCCATAGGGACCGCCATAGGGATGACCGACACTTTCCGCGCCGAGCGCGTTGCGCGCCGTATGGCAGGCGCCGCAGGCGGCGAGGCCCTCGGCGAGATAGGCGCCACGATTCCATTGCGCGTCGCGTTGGGGATCCGGCTGGTAGGGCCCGGACTTGAAATAGATCATCTTCCAGATCGCCTGCAGGGCGCGCACGTCGAGCGGGAAGGGGACGGTGTTGGGCCGGTCGAGCGCCTTCACCGGCGGCCGGGTCATGACGTAGGCGTAGAGCGCGTTGATGTCGGCGTCGGTGAGCTTGGTGAAATGATCGTAGGGGAAGACCGGGAAGAGATGCCGGCCATCGCGCGCAACGCCCTCGCGCAAGGCACGCGTGAAGGCCGCTTCCGACCAGCTGCCGATGCCTGTCTCGAGGTCGGGGGTGATGTTGCTTGAGTAGAAGGTGCCGATCGCCGTGGTGAACGGTCGGCCGCCGGCGTCGGGCTGGCCGCCGCGCGCCGTGTGGCAGGCCAAGCAATTGCCCGCGCCGGCAAGCATCTCGCCCCTGGACACCAGATCTGCCGCGAAGGCGGAAGGAGCGGGCGGTGCGATGGGTGGAATGGCGGGCTGCCAGGCCAACGCCAGCAGTGCAACGACAGCGACGGCGCCAATACCTGCAATCGCGAGAAGCAGCCGCCTAGACAAACACCAAGTCTCCCGCCGTTTCGAAGCGGCGCCACCCTAGCGGAGACTTAGACGAAGTGACAGGCCGCCAATGCGCCGCTGCCAACCGCCCGCAACCCGGGCTTGTCGGACTTGCAGCGATCCTGCGCAATCGGGCAGCGCGAATGGAACGGGCAGCCGTCGGGCGGTTCGAGCGGGCTCGGCAGCTCGCCCTGCAGCACCGTGCGCTGGCGCGCCCGGGCGAGCTTGGGGTTGGCAATGGGTGCCGCCGCCAGCAGTGCCTTGGTGTAGGGGTGCTGCGGATTGCGCCAGATCTGGTCGCGCGCGCCGACCTCGACGATGGTGCCGAGATACATCACCGCCACCCGGTCGGCGATGTGCTCGACCACGCTGAGATCATGACTGATGAAGAGGTACGAGACGCCGAATTGTTGCTTGAGGTCCTCCAGCAGATTGATCACCTGGGCGCGCACCGACACGTCAAGAGCCGAGACCGGCTCGTCACAGATGATCAGCTTGGGGCTGAGCGCCAGCGCGCGGGCGATGCCGATCCTCTGGCGCTGACCACCGGAGAATTCATGCGGGTAACGCTGCCTGGCGTCGTCCGGCAAGCCGACCCAGCGCAACAGTGTCTCGACCCGCTTGGCTGTGGCGTCGGCTGTCCAGCCCGCGACGATCATCGGCTGGGCCACGCTACGCCCGACGGTGGAACGTGGATTGAGCGAACCGTAAGGGTCCTGAAAGATCATCTGCACCTTGCGGCGCATGTCGTTGAGCCGCGCTTTATCGAGCGGGGCGATGTCGATCCCCTCGACCCGGATCTCGCCCTCGGCGATCGGCACCAGCCGCAGGATCGCCTTGCCGAGCGTGCTCTTGCCGCAGCCCGATTCGCCGACCAGCCCCAGCGTTTCGCCGACGGCGAGGTCGAGGCTGACGCCATTGACGGCACGCACCACGCCGGCCGCGGTGTTGAAGCGGACATGGACCTCGCGCAGCGAGAGAAGGGTGGCGCTCACGCGGCGTCCTGCTCGGCGGCAAAGCAGGCGACCAGGCGGCCCGGCCGCGGCTCGGTGAGGGCGGGCTTCTCTCCGCGGCAGCGTTCCATGACGCGCGGGCAGCGCGCGGCAAAGGCGCAGCCTGCCGGCAGTTCGTTGAGCGGCGGCACCATGCCGGGAATGTCGGCCAGCCGGCCGGCCCGCGCCCCACCCGGCGTCGGCGTGGCGCCGATCAGGCCTGCCGTATAGGGGTGCAGCGGTGCCTCGAAGAGATCGTCGACCACGGCCTCCTCGACCTTGCGGCCGGCATACATCACAACGACGCGGTCGGCGGTCTCGGCGACAACACCGAGATCGTGGGTGATGAAGATCATGGCCATGCCGGCCTCGGCCTGCAGTCGCTTCAGGAGTGCGAGTACCTGGGCCTGCACCGTGACATCGAGCGCCGTGGTCGGCTCATCGGCGATCAGCACCGAGGGATGGCAGGCTATGGCTATGGCGATCATCACCCGCTGGCACATGCCGCCCGAAAGCTGGTGCGGATAGCCGCCGAGCCGGCGTTTCGCGTCGGGCATGCCGACCATCTCGAGCAGTTCAAGCGCCCGCTGACGGGCGGCAGAGCGGCTGAGCTCGGTGTGCGTGGTCAGCACCTCGACGATCTGGCGCTCGACCGTGGCCACCGGATTGAGCGAGCTCATCGGGTCCTGGAAGATCATGCCGATCTCCTTGCCGCGGATGTCGAGCATCGACTGCTCGGGCAGAGGCAGGAGATCACGACCGTTCAAGGTCACGCTGCCGCCGACAATGCGCGCCGGCGGATCGGGCAGCAGGCGCATGATCGAGAGCGCCGACAAGGACTTGCCGCAGCCCGATTCGCCGACCAGCGCCACCGTCTCGCCAGCACCGACGCTCAGCGTGAGGCCGTCCACCGCCTTCATTTCGCCGCGTCGGGTGAACAGCGTGGTGCTGAGCGCGCGCACCTCTAGGGGGGCCGCGGCCATCAGCGGTCCCTGAGCTTGGGGTTGAGCGCGTCGTTCAGCCCGTCGCCGATCAGGTTGAGGCAGAGCACGGTGATCATGATCGCGACGCCGGGGATGGCGCAGATGTACCAGGAGCTGCGGATCAGCTGGCGGCCATCGCCCACCAGCCGACCCCAGCTTGCGACATTGGGATCACCCAGCCCGAGGAACGAAACCGCCGACTCGAACAGGATGGCGCCGGCCACGACCAGTGAGGAGAGCACAATCACTGGCGGGAGCGCGTTGGGCAGGATCTCGCCCACGATGATGCCGAGGTCGCCCATGCCCATGGAGCGGCAGGCCTGGACGAACTCGCGGTCCCGCAATGACAGAAACTCGGCGCGGGTCATCCGGGCTATCGGTGTCCAGCTCACGATGCCGATGGCGATCACGATGTTCTGCAGCGTCGAGCCCAGGATCACCACGATGGTCAGCACGAAGATCAGGTTGGGGATGGTCTGGAACAACTCGGCGGCGCGCATGCTCACCTCGTCGACCCAGCCGCCGAAATAGCCGGCCATGGCGCCGACGCTGACGCCGATGAGGGTGGCGACAGCCGAGGCGAAGAGACCGATGAGAAGCGTCGCCCGCGCGCCATGCACGATCATGGCCAGGATGTCGCGACCGAGCGAATCGGTGCCCAGCAGGAAGTCGGGATCCTCGCCTGGCCACAGCTCTGGCGGTCCGACGATGCGCAGGGGATCGGCGGGAAAGAAGAGCGGCGCGAGGATCGCGACCAGCGCCACCAGCAGGATCACCAGCGCCCCGACCAAGGCGCCGCGATTGCGGCTGAAGCGCCCTAAAAACTTCATCAGCGGATCTCGATCCTCGGATCGAGCCACATGTATAAAAGGTCGACGGCGATGTTGGCGGTGATCACCACCAGCGAGCCCAGCACCATGATGCCGAGCACCACCGGGTAGTTGCGCGAGCTCACGCTGTCGAACAGCAGGGAGCCCACACCCGGCCAGCTGAACACGCTTTCGATCACCACCGAGCCCGCCAGGACGGTGCCCATCTGCACGCCGAGGATCGTAACGACCGGCAACAGGGCGTTGCGCAGCACGTGGTGAAACGTCACCTGGTTGCGCGACAGGCCTTTGGCGCGGGCGGTGCGCACGAAGTCGAGCTGCGAGACTTCCAGCATCGAGGAGCGCATCACTCGGGCATAGATCGCGGCGTAGAACAGGCCCAAGGCGAGCGTCGGCAGGATCAGGTGGTGCAGGATATCGAGCACGCCGCCGACGCTGCCGCCCGCTCCGCCAATCGTCGCCATGCCGCCGACCGGCATCCAGCCGAGCTTCACCGCGAACAGCACGATCATCATGATGCCGAGCCAGAATGACGGCGCGGCAAAGAAGAACATCGCTGTCACTGACACCAGGCTGTCCCAGAAGGTGCGGACCTTCGTCGAGGCTACCACGCCCGCCGCCACGCCGACCGCGAAGGCGAGCGTGATGCTCGATATCATCAGCAGCAGCGTCGCCGGCAGGTTGATGGCGATGGCGTCGATCACCGGCATGTTCTGCCGGTAGGAAAAGCCGAGATCGAGGTGCAGCAGCGCCCAGATGTACTTCACCAGCTGGAGCCAGACCGGATCCTCGAGTCCATAGGTCTTGCGCAGGAGCTCGACGGTGGCGGGATCGCTCACCTGGTTCTCGGCCGTCATCAGTTCGAGGAAGCTGCCCGGCGCAAGGTGGATCAGGATGAAGTTGATCACCACCACGCCCAGCATCAGCGGCACAGCCTGGACCAGCCGCCGGCGCAGCAGGCGAAGGGCCGCGACGCGTCGCGACGACGCTATGACGCCAGCCATATGTCGTGCCAGGTCGCCGCCAGGTAGTTGGGATCGTTGGAGTGGTTCTGGACCTTCGTGCTGGCGACCGTGATGGATTCGAGCTCGAGCAGGGGAAGGTTGGGGGCCTCGCGGGTGACGATCTTCTGGAACTCGATCACCATGGCCTTGCGCTTGGCCGCGTCGGTCTCGACCTTGATCTTCTCGACCAGCGCGTCGACCTCGTCGGTGTGGAAGCCCGAGGCGTTGCGGAAGGGCACGCCCTTCTTGATGCCGTCCGAGGTGTAGTACTGCGTCGTCGACGGCACCGGCTCCGACGGGTTGGCCTGGTTGGAGATCGCGAGATCGAAGTCGTAGTCGGTATAGATTCGCTTGATCGAGGTCGGCCGGTCGGGGACCGTGAGATTGATGCCGACGCCGACGTCTTCCAGGCCCTGCTTGACGATCGAGCCGATCTTGCCGTTCTCGGCGAACCAGCCAGCGGACAACAGGTTCAAGGTGAAGCGCTTGCCGTCGGCCTTCTTGGGATAGCCCGCCGCATCGAGCAGCGCGGCGGCTTTCTTCGGATCGAACTCGGTCTTGTAGGTGTCGGGCGTGAAGAATTCCTTGTTGAGCGAGAAGATCGGGCTCGTGCCGGGCCGGGCGTAGCCGTAATAGACCGTCTTGGCGATCAGCGCGCGATCGACGGCATGGAACATCGCCTGCCGGACCTCGCGCTTGGCGAAGATCGGGTTGCGCATGTTGACCTCGAAGGAGGTCGACCACACGCCTTCCTCGTAGCCCTTGGCGGTGGCGACGAACTTGCCGGTCGCCGTCAGGCGCTTGATGTCGGGCGGCGCCACGGGATTGAACACCCCGATCATGATCTCTCCCGCCTCCATAGCGGCGGCGCGGCCGGCCGGATCGCGCACATAGCGGATGATGAGCTTGTCCATGTAGGGGAAGCCAGGCCGCCAGTAGCTGTCGTTCTTCACATACTCGAAATGGCTGCCACGCACCCACTCCTTGAATTTCCACGGGCCGGTGGCGATCGGCGCGTTGTTGGCGGCGTTGGTCACCGGATCGCTGCCCGCATAGACGTGCTTGGGGACGATGTAGTTCACGCTGCCGCAGAGCAGCGAGGAGAAGAAGAACTCCGGCGTCGGCTTGTTGAACTTGATCACCACCGTCTGCGGATCGGGAGCCTCGATGCCGGCATAGTCGGTCAGCGCCGCAGCGGCGGCGTACTTCTTCCAGATCTCGTCGATCGAATAGACGACGTCGTCGGACGTCATGTCCTTGCCATCGTGGAACTTCACGCCCTTGCGCAGGCTCACGGTATAGGACTTGAAGTCGGCGGCCGGCTTCCAGCCCTCGGCCAGCTCGCCCTCGAAGACGCCGTCCATGCGCCGGTTGCCCAGCCGTTCGAACAGCTTGGACGAGGAGAAGGTCGGGCTCGAGCCGCCGCCCGCCGGCACGTAGCAGGCCTGCGGCTCGCCGCCGCCCCAGGTCGCGACCAGCGTGCCGCCGCGCTTCGGTTCCTGCGCCCAGGCGGGCGCTAACACTCCGGCTGCCAAAACGCCGGCACCGAACGCGCGACGTGTAACGTTGCTCATGAGCCCCTCCGTGATAGCTGACGCAATCCCTGTGCCGTTTTTTATTTGTCGTCCTGAGCGCCGCGAAGGACCTAAGGGAACGATCAACGATTCTGGTGCTGGCGTGAGATCCTTCGCTTCGCTCAGGATGACAGGAGTGTCGAGTAAGTTGCCCTCCCCACGGCGACCAGAGCCTTTTGATCGTTGAACACATCGACATCGACCACGCCCACGCTCTTGCCGGCGCGGCGCACGCGCGCGGTGGTGATCAGGTTGGTCTTGATGGCCGGTCTGAGATAGTCGACGCGGAAATTCACCGTCGGCAGCGGCCGGCGCAGCGTCATGATCAGCGCATAGTCGCCGACCGTGTCGATGATTGCCGCGATCGGCCCGCCATGCCACATGCCGCTGCCCGGGCCGCGCTCGAACTCCGGCCGGAAGGCGCAGCTCATGGTGACCTGCTCCTTTGCCGGGTCGGCCTCGGTCACCTTCAGCCCGAGAAAATGGATGAACGGCGATCCGTCGAGCATCTTCTGCAGCTCGGCGCCGGTGAAGGGCGGCTTGGGCGCAACGTCGTTCATGGCGCCACCACGATCTTGCCGAATACTTCACGGTCCTCGATGACGCGCAGCGCCTCGCGCGCGTCATCGAGCGGAAAGATCTTGTCGACCAGCACCTTGAGCTTGCCCTCCTGCACCATCTTCAGGAGCGTCTCGATGTCGGTCCGCGCCCAGCCGTTGGAGCCCAGGATCTTGAGCTCGAAGGTCCAGATGAAGCGGATGTCCTCGGTCGGCGCGTAGCCCGCCGTGGCGCCGCAGGTGAGCAGGCGGCCGCCGACCTTCAGCGTCTTCAGCGAGTTCACCCAAGTGTCGCCGCCGGTGTAGTTCACCACGACATCAACGCCCTGGTCGGTGCCGGAGCCGCGCCGTGTCGGCTTGCCGTACATCGCGAAGATTTCCTTCATGAAATCCTTCTCGATGTAGTTGATCGTCTTGTCGGCGCCGAGCTCCTTCAGCCGCTTGGCCTTGGCGTCGGTGCCGGCGCAGGCGATCACCTCGGCGCCCGCCAGCTTGGCAAGCTGCAGGCAGCACACGCCGACGCCGCCCGAGGCGCCCAGGATCAGGACCTTCTCGCCCTTCGCGACATGGCCGTTGGTGGTCATCATGCGCAGCGCCGTGCCGTAAGCCACCGGCAGGGCCGCGGCATCGGCGAACGACACGCCGTCGGGAATCCGGATCAACTGATGCGCCCGCGCCTTGCAGAGTTCGGCCAGGCCGCCATGCACCGTCTCGCCCATCAGCCCGCCCTCGACGCGGTTGATCGGATCGACCAGCACGCGATCGCCCTTCTTCCAGCCCGCGACGCCCGGACCCACTTCGGCGATCTCGCCCGCAACGTCGAGGCCCATGATCGCCGGCATAGGTACCTTGATGCCCGGCATGCCGCGGCGCGTGAACACGTCGTGGTAATTGAGCGACGAGGCCTTGACCGCGACGATCACGTCGCCCTCGGCGGGCTTGGGATCGGGGAAGTCCGTCTCGAAGGCGAGCGCTTCGGGCCCGCCATGGGCGCGAACGACGGCTGCTTTCATTTTATAGCTCCATTCCTTCGGGGATCTGCTTCTCCAGCACGCGCTTGTCGATCTTGTTGGTGCCGGCCAGCGGCATCTCGTCGATGAAGAACACGCGGCGCGGATGCTGGTAGGCCGGCGCATTGGCGAGCGCGAAGGTCTTCACCGCCTGCTCGTCGAGCTGCGCGCCGTTGGTGCGCACCACAAAGGCGATCGGCTTGTGGCCCTTCAGCTCGTCCGGCACCGGGATGACGGCGGCCTGGTGGATGGCGGGATGCTTCTCCAGCATCTTCTCGACCTCGCCAGGATAGATGTTCTCGCCACCGCACACGAACATGTCGTCGGCGCGGCCAAGGAAGAAGAAGAAGCCGTTCTCGTCGCGCCGGAACACGTCGCCGGTGCGGTAGAAGCCGTCCGGCGTCATCACCTTGGCGGTCGCCTCGGGCAGCTTGTGATAGCGCGTCATCAGTGCGCCGCACTTCATCTCGAGGACGCCCCCCTCGGCATCATTCCCCTCGACCACCTTGCCGTCGCGCACCAGCCTCAGCTCGACCGCGGCGTGCGGATAGCCGGGCGACAGCGATGGCTGCTTCAGCCCCTTGGGGTGCGGGCCGAAGACGACCGGTCCCGCTTCCGTCGTGCCGTAGGCATTGGCCACCAGTGCCTTGGGGAACACGGCCTGCGCCTGGTCGATCAGCGACTGGCTGAGCGGGGCGGAACCCATGCGCAGCACCCGCACCGAGGAGAGATCGGTCCTGGCCAGCAGCTCCTTCTCGCGCAGCATCATGGCGATCATGGTTGGTACCGAGGTCAGGAAGTCGACTTTGTATTTTTCCGCCGTCTCGATGTAGCTCTTCGTGGTGAACTGCGGCAGCAGCACCACGCTGTCGCCCTGGCTGAAGATCGCCTGGCAGGAGGCGAGCGCGTTCATGTGATAGAGCGGCGCCGCCACCAGCGAGCGCTGCCCAGCTGGGCCGGGCCAGCGTGCCCGCGAGCCCATCGCCCAGAGGTGCGAGAAGTGCGACAGCACGACTCCCTTGGGCCGGCCAGTCGAGCCCGAGGTGTAGAGGAACAGCGCCGGCTCGTCGGGCTGCATCTTCGCCGGCGTGAACGGGCCTTCGTCGAGGAACGCTGCGAACTCCTTGTCGAACGAGATTTTGGGAATTGAGTCCGGCGCCAGCGCCAGCCGCGTGTCGTCGCCGAAGGCGAGCTTGGCGTCGCAGTCGTCGCAGATATAGGCGACCGTGTCGGCCGGCAGCTTGAAATTGACCGGCACCGAGACCAGGCCGGCTTGCATGGTGCCGAGGAACGTCAGGAGATACTCGGCGCGATTGGCCGACAGGATCGCCACCCGGTCGCCGCGCTGCAGCCCGCGCTTCAGCAGCCCGCGCGCGATAGCGCCGGTGAGGCGGCGCAGGTCGGCATAGGTGTACTGGCGTTCGCTGCCTGTTCCCAGGTCGAACAGCGCGACCCGGTCACCCGGCGCCTCGCGCGCGATCGCGTCGCCTTGGTTGTCGAACTTCATCTGCACGCTTTTGACCCCCTCACCTAACCTCTCCCCCAAGGGGGAGAGGAACATGAGCGACGATTTGAATTTTCTTGCTCCTCTCCCCCGCTAGGGGGAGAGGACGGGTGAGGGGGCTACGCACAACTACTCCACGAACTCCAGCACCGCGTTCACGGCCTGCTTGGCCGGCACGATCAGCCGGCCGTCCTTCTTGGTGGTGCCGCCGATCTTGCCGTCCTGTAAGGCCTGTGCCGCCTTGGCGAGCGACACCGTGCGGAAGGTGAGTCCGGCCATGTAGGCGCCGCGGCCTTCGGGATCGGGAGCAGCGTCGCCGAACTCGGCCTTCAGCGTGGCCTCGGTGACGATATCGAAGCGCGAATTGCCGATCACGACCGTTTTGCCACCCTTGATGTCGCGCACGTTCTCGGCGCCAAACATGTCGGCATAGAGCTTGGCGCCCTTGGCCGGGTCGGGCTCGACGATCAGCGCACGCACCACCGCCACCGAGCCGTTGGCGTGATGGCGCCACTCGTCGCGCCACACCAGGTTGCGCGTGAAGTGATGGCAGTAGTAGATGCGGCCGTACGGAACGACGCCCGCCTTCATGCGCACGGTGCGGAAGCGCGCGTCACCCTGCCCGCCGGTGTATTTCACCGGCCGCGTGAACTCGACCGGGGCATCGAACGGCAGGCCGGCCTTCTGCAGGGCGGCGTAGGTGAGGGCCGAGTCCTCGGAGCCGAACACCAGCCCGTTCAGGCCGAACGGATAGTTGAGCAGGTCGAGCCGGCCGGTCGTGGCGCCCTTCGGCACGGCGATCAGCTCGAGATAATCCGTCCCGAACATGGCGAGATGGTTCGTCGAGCCCAGAGAATGGTAGCCGCGCTCGGTCAAGGTGAAGCCGAGCCGCGTGTAGATATCGGCGGCGCGGTCCATGTCGTCGCGCGCATTGATCACCACGTGATCGAGCGTTGCCGCAGGCAGTGTCATGAGATCCCTCCAACCCCTCTGTAGTTTGGCAGTCCGGGCCCCTCGGGGTCCACCCTTCGAGACGGCGCTGCGCGCCTCCTCAGGGTGAGGTTCGTCGCTCGCTCGGCTCCAGCCTCATGCTGAGGAGGCGCGCAGCGCCGTCTCGAAGCATGGGCAACAACAAAAATATGCTCTACCTTCCCGCCATGAGACCGAACCACCCCTTAAGCCGCATCGCGAACCAGGTCATGTGGGACCGCCTGATCTCCGTCGTCGAGGAGCAGGCGCAGACCCTGGTGCGCACCGCCTTCGGCACCCCCACGCGCGAGGCGGGCGACCTCTCGGCCGGCGTCTACGACACGCGGGGCCGCATGCTGGCCCAGGCGGTCACCGGCACGCCGGGCCACGTCAACTCCATGGCGGTGAGCGTCAGCCACGTGCTGAACAAGATCCCGCTCAAAGAGATGGCCGAGGGCGACGTCTATATCCTGAACGACCCGTGGCAGGGCACCGGCCATCTCAACGACATCGTCATCGTCACGCCCACCTACCGAGCCGGCAAGGCGGTCGGCTTCTTCGCCGACACGCTCCACGTGGTCGATATCGGCGGCCGCGGCATCGTCGGCGCCGCCCAGCAGGTCTACGAGGAGGGGATCTACATCCCCATCACCAAGATCGTCGACGGGGGCAAGGTCAACCAGTGGCTGGTCGACCTGATCGCCGCCAACGTGCGCGAGCCCATCCAGGTGATCGGCGACATCTATTCGCTGATCTCCTCCAACGAGATTGGCGGCCGCCGGCTTTTAGACATGATGGATGAGTTCGAGCTTGAGCATATCGACGATCTCGCCAAGCACATCCTCGACCACAGCCGCGCCGCCAGCCTGGCCGCGATCTCGAAGCTCAAGCCCGGCACCTATCGCAACGAAATGACGGTCGACGGCATCAACGGCAAGCCGATGACGCTCAAGGCCGCGCTCACCGTCGGGCCGGACGGCATCGATGTCGAGTACTACGACCCGCCGCCTGCGGTCAGCCTCGGGCTCAACGTGCCGATGTGCTACACCGACGCCTACACCGCCTTCGGCATCAAGTGCATCGTGGCGCCCAAGGTGCCGAACAATTTCGCCTCGCTCGCCACCATCCGCACCACCGCGCCCGACGGCTGCATCCTGAACGCGAAACATCCCGCGCCTGTTGCCGCGCGCTCGACCATCGGCCACATGCTGCCCGACGTGATGTTCGGCTGCCTGATCCAGGCGATGCCCGAAGGGGTGCCGGCCGAGGGCACGTCGTGCCTGTGGAACCTCCGCCTGATGGGCGGCACCGGCCGAGTCGAGCTCGACCCGGCGCAGATGCAAAAGGCCACGCCCTATAACGTCATGTCCTTCCATTCCGGCGGCACCGGCGCGCGCCCGCGCGCCGACGGCCTCAGCGCGACGGCTTTCCCGTCGGGCGTGCGCAACGTGCCGGTCGAGATCACCGAGACGCTGGCGCCGCTGGTGATCTGGTCGAAGGAATACCGCCAGGATTCCGGCGGCGCTGGCGAGCATCGCGGCGGCCTGGGCCAGGTGATGGAGATCGGCAGCGCCGAGGGCATGCCGTTCGGCATCTCGCCCACCTTCGACCGCGTCGTCTTCCCGGCACGCGGAAGGCTTGGAGGCCTGCCGGGCACAGCCGGCGCGATCGAGCTCAAGTCGGGCAAGCAGCTGCCGCCCAAGGCGCATTCCTCGGTCCCCGCCAACGATCGCCTGATCGTCTCGATGCCGGGCGGCGGCGGCTACGGCGACCCGCACAGGCGGCCGGCGGCCAAGGTGGCCGAGGACGTGGCGCTGGGGCTGGTGTCGAAGAAGGCGGCGCGCGAGCTTTATGGCGTGGCGCTGACGGCGGACGGCGCGGTCGACGAGGCGGAGACGGCGCGGCTCAGGATGAAGGTGGCGGCGGAGTGACGAGCGCGCCGCGCTTCTGCGATGTCCTCGACGCTTGATAACCGGTTTGGCGTCGCGCGTTCACCGACTTCTGGGAATAAATCCAGGCACGCCGGTCTCCACGACGCTGTTGAACCGGATCTTCGTTGCGACTCGGTCCCGGATCTCCCGCATGGCGTCTTCCGGCAGGGCCGAGATCTCGAAGTTCTCCCGGATACGGCTGGGCGTGACGGACGTGGTCAGGAGAGCGGTGCCGCGCTGTATCGCCCAGGCGAGCACGACTTGAGCGGGGGTTTTGCCGAGACGCTGCGCGATGGCGACGATCACCGGATCATCGAGCAACCGGGGCTCCATCGCATGCCCCAACGCCGCGAACGCCAGCAGCACGATCCCTTGCTGCCGGCAATATTCGAGCAGGTCCCATTCCGGGAGATACGGATGGGATTCGACCTCTACCACCGCCGGCTTGATTCGCGCGCCTTCGACGATCTCTTTCAGCTTCTCCAGATTGACGTTCGACAAGCCGATCGCCCCGCACTGGCCCTCGTCCACCAGGCGCTCCAGCGCCTGCCACGTCTCTCCCAATGTCACGCCGGAATCGTAGATAACCTGGCCGCGCTCGTCCTTCGGCTCCTGGTCGCGGCCCGGTTTGAAGGCAAAGGGCGTATGGATGAGATAGCAATCGACATGGTCGAGTTTTAGTCGCCGGCGACTCGCCTCGAAGGCGGGTTTGACCCGCTCGGGACGATGGTTGCTGTTCCAGAGCTTGGTGGTGACGAACACGTCCTTGCGCTGGATCGCCCCGGCCTTGAACACCTCCTGCATGGCATCGCCGACGGCCGTTTCATTGCGGTAGCGTTCGGCGCAATCGAAGTGACGGAACCCTGCTTCCAGGGCCGCCTTGGTCGCCTGTCCGGTCTTGAGGGGATCCGGAATCAGCGTGCCGAATCCCAGGGCAGGCATTGCCCCGGATCCGTGGGTGAGGGCGATCTTCGCCTCGCGAAGAGTGTCGGGCGCTGCCATGCCGACTATTTCGCCTTCTTGTTGAGCATCTCGATCAGGAGCTTGGCTGCCGGCCCCGACGAGGCCGGATTCTGGCCGGTGACCAGCCGGCCGTCGGCTACCGTGTGAACGCCCCAGTTCTTGACCTTGGAGAAAGTGGCGCCGAGCTTCATCAGTTCGTCCTCGACCAGGAAGGGCACCACTTTCGTCAGCCCCACGCCCTCTTCCTCGCCATTGGTGAAGCCGGTCACGGTCTTGCCCTCGACGAACAGCTTGCCGTCCGGGGTCCTGACGTGGCGGAGCGCGCCGGTGGAATGGCAGACGACCGCGAAGATCTTGCCAGCGGCCACCAGGCATTCCAGCAGCTTGATCGAGCTCTTGTCTTCGGCGAGGTCCCACATTGGCCCATGACCGCCGGGATAGAAGACGGTGTCGTAATCTTCCTGCTTCACGCTATCGAGCCGCACGGTCTTGTCGAGCTGGGCTTCGGCGGCGGCATCCTTCTCGAACCGACGCGTGATGTCGGTCTGGGCGCTGGGCACGTTGCTTATGGGATCGAGCGGCGGGCGGCCGCCCTTGGGCGAGGCGAGGGTGATCTGGGCGCCGGCATCCTTGAAGACATAGTAGGGCGCCGCCAGCTCCTCCAGCCAGAAGCCGGTTTTGCGTCCCGTGTTGCCGAGCTGATCGTGGGAGGTAAGGACCATCAGGACTTTCATGGCGAGTTCCTTCCGTGGTCGTTGAAGCGGGCCAGATGCCTACCAGCTTCGGCGCTCGCCACCTACCTCGTTTGCGCATGTCACCGCATCCGCTCGACCCATTGAGCGCGTGAAGGCCCCGGCTCGAACGCATCGCCAAAGTATTGGGTCTCGCGGCTCACCTTCCCATCCCTGAATTCCATGATGCTCACGGAGTAGGACGGCTGGCCGTCGTACGTCAGGACGAATTCAGTGATCCAAAGGTCGGCAGCGCCAAGGATGCGCCGCACCGCGAAGCGCTTCTTGTTCGGTTGTGCGGAGCGCGACGCCTGGATGTTGCGCCGGCCGCGGATGCGCTCGCCCGACTGCGGATACTCGAGCACCGCGTCATCCCGGTAGATCTGGTGCTCGACCTCAAAGTCGCTCGCGTCGGACGCCGCCCAGTGGAGATCCAAGGCCGATCGGATCTCCCGGTCTTCCATCGGGCCGTCAGCCCCGCGCAGGAAGCGAGAACCTGTTTTTTATGAGCTCACGCTCGAGAACCGGAATGGCAGGCGCCGCATTTCCTTGCTCGCACTGCGCGAGCGCGACCTGCGCATCGTTGTTGGCCTGGAGCAGCTGCTTGTCGCCATATTGCCAGTCATGGCCGATGTAACGCACGTAGATGGTGCTGAGGGCGCGGCAATAGGCGAGGTCCCCGCTGGTCGTCGTCTGCGCAGAAGAGATGGTGGGCAACAACGAAAGACCTGCAACTACGATCAATTTGGCGCCGAGTCTCATTGGGTTCCTCCCCGATCAACCCCTTATAAGTAAGGGTTCGAATTCGTCAAAAGTAAGCCGGCCCTTCGGTCACTGTCATCTCACAGTACCGTTGGCTTTCCTGTCTCTCTCGACGAACCACGGCACAAACATGGCACCGGAGTGGGCGGCGCCCACTCCGGCCATTGGCCAAGGACCCGTTAGGCGCTGGCCGCCTACTTTTCTACTTCTTGAGCCCCGCGCACTGGCCGAGCGGCTGGTTCGCCGCGGAGGCCGCCGTCAAGCAGTCGGACGCGGTGGCGTAGGCGCCTGCATTGAAGGATGAGGCCTGGGCCGCCTGGGCAGATGCAGGAGCGGGCGCCGGCGCGGGGGCGGGCTTCTGGGCAGGGGCCGGCGTGCTGAGGGCCGTACTGACGTTGTTTCCCGTGCCCGGCGGCGCGATTTGCGGATTCTGGCGCGGCTCCGTGGTGGACGCGGTGGCGGGCGCAGGTGCCGCTGCGGGCGGAGTCAGCGCAGTGTTGACGTTGTTCCCCGATCCTTCCGGACCAGGCGCCGGGCCCGCCCATGCCGCGGGCGCGAGCAGCAATAAACAGCAACGACAAGGAAAGGTTTGGTCACGACGTCGCCTCCAACAGTTATGGTTATGTCCCAATAACTTTTGGCGACGGTAAAAGTTGCCGAGCTGCGCGCTTGTCCCGCGCACCTTCGAAGGGAGGTGTCGTGTCCTGCGGCGGCCGGCCGCTCACTCCACCACGTGCCGTATCTGAAATCCGCCCAGCAGCTCGGCGCAGCGCCTGGCCACCGCCTCGCGGGCCGCGCCGTTCGCCCGTACCACGGCGAGCGTGCCGTGCGTGGGGTCGGTGCGCACGGTCACCTCGGCCGCCACGCCTTCGGCTTTTAGCGGCGCCAGGGCGGCGGTAAAGGCGCGTTGCGCGGCGTCGAGGCGGAGCGCTGGCTTGAAGATCTTGCCGACGCCGGTGAGCGGCATCACCGGGATCGGCACGACCTGCACCGGCACGGCGGCGCGCTCGGGGATCTCCCGGCGGCAGAACTCACGCAGCTCGTCGGGCGTCGCGTCGGCGCCGGGCTTGAGCTGCACGAAGGCGATCGGTACTTCGCCGGCGTAGGTGTCGGGCAGGCCGACCGCCGCGGCGGTCTCGACCGCGGGATGGCGCACCAGTGCCTCCTCGATGACGATCGGATCGATGTTGTGGCCGCCGCGGATGATCAGGTCCTTCGAGCGCCCCGTGAGCCAGAGGTAGCCGTCCTTGTCGAGCCGGCCGAGATCGCCGGAGTCGAGCCAGCCGTCGGCCAACATCGCGCCCGTGTCGTGGCGTTTGTCGAGATAGCCCGGCGTCACCTGGGGGCCCCTCATCAGCACGTGGCCGATCGTGCCGAGCGCGCAGTCGCTGCGGATCGTGCCGTCGGCGGCGACATCGGCGATGCGCACCTCGGTGTAGGGCAGGCGCAGGCCGACCGAGCCTGACCGGCGCTCGCCGTGCATCGGGTTCATGGTCGAATAGCAGTGCACCTCGGTCATGCCGTAGCCCTCGACCACCGGCACGCCGAGTTCGCCCTCGATGCGGCGGATCAGCTCGACAGGCACGGTCGAGCCGCCCGACACGAAGGCTTTTAGCGAGGAGAGGTCGTGGCCCTCGCGCGGCACGTTCATGATCGCGGCCAGGCTGGTCGGCACTGCGCCGCCGACCGTCACCTTGTTGCGGTCGATGATGCTCCACCAATCGCGCACCACGTTGGGGTTGCGCGCGCCGAGCGGCGTCGGCAGCAGGACGGTCCAGCCGTTGGCGATCGGCGACAGGCCGCCGACGATCGAGCCGCCGACATGGAACTGCGGCAGCGGGTTGATCATCACCGTGCCCGGCCCGAGGTCGAACATCAGCACGTTGGTCCAGGCGGCGAGCGCCAGCGCGCCGTGGGTGTGGCGCGCGAGCTTGGGCAGCCCCGTCGTGCCGCCGGTATGGAATAGCGCAGCGACCGTGTCGCGTGTGAGTGGCTTGGGGGCGATTAATTTGTCGCCGGGTTGCTTGTCGAGAGCGGCCTCGAAGTCGACGACGCCGGCCGGCGCCGATCCTTTGCCGCCGACGCGGAAGACTTTCAGGCCAGGCAGCGCGGCGCGGATCGCCACGACCTTGGGCCAGATGTCGGGGAAGAGCGAGGGGTCGGCGGCAACCAGAGCCTTGGCGCCGGCCTCCTTCATGATGCCGGCGATCTGCGAGGCGTTGAGGAAGTAGTTCACCGGATTGGCGACCGCCGCGATCTCCGCGCCCCACAGGGCGTAAAAGGTTTCCGGCACTCCCGGCACCAGGATGGTGACGGTGTCGTTCGGCCCGATGCCGGAAGCGTGCAGCAGATTGGCGGTCTGCATCACCCGCTTCAGCATCTCGCGGTAAGTGACGTCGCGCGCCGGATCGCTGGGCGTGGTGCCGGAGAGGGCGCGGAAGGCCACGCGGTCGGCATGCCGGGCGCCGCTGTCCCGAACGATCTCGAGCACGTTCTTCTGGCGGACGTGCTCGCCGATGGGCAGCTTCTCCAGCTCGGCAATGTCGGCCTGCGTCCTGATCTTCATGTGCGTTTCCAGTCCCTCGTCTTGCCGCGAGCGGCGAACTTCTAATGACCAAATTCGTCGGTTTGGGCCGATCGGACTTATAGTGCCGAATGGCCAAAGTTGGAGGAGTTCACGTGTTGAGGATGTCGCCGTCCTGTCGCTCAATCAGCGCTTGATCGCCTAGTAGGTGGGGGTGTGATTTTCCACTATTTTAAACGTTACCATCCGGTAACTCCTACAAGGGATGGTAGGCCCAGTCGCCGCGATTGGCATGCCGATTGCAAGAATATCCGCAAGCCAACGACGGCTGACACCCACCGGAATCGCTGCGACCAATGACGGTCGTGGATAAGGGAACGCCCGACGCTCCGCTCTCGAGGAATGTCGGTGCGTGCTGTGCTGCCGTCTGAGCAAAGGCGCGCCAGTCCCTGCTTCCGGTCAGACACGATCGGCGTTCGGGATAGTAGATGGCGCAAGCAGCAGGTTCTTACAGGCGGAGGCTCGTCGTTCTCGGCAACGGCATGGCGGCCGGCCGCCTGCTCGAGGAGCTGTTCGCGCGAGCCCCAGGCCGCTACGACGTCACCGTCTTCGGCGCTGAGCCGCGCGTCAACTATGACCGCATCATGCTGTCGCCGGTGCTGTCCGGCGAAAAGAAGTTCGAGGACATCATCGTCCATGACGACGCCTGGTACGAACGCCACCGCGTCGACCTGCGCCGGGGCGAGACGGTCGTCGCCATCGACCGCGCCGCGAAGACCATCCGCACCGATGGAGGCAAGAGCGAGCGCTATGACACCCTAGTGATCGCGATCGGCTCTAGGCCGATCCTGATCCCGGTGCCGGGCGTCGACCTGCCGGGCGTCGTCACCTTCCGCGATCTCGACGACGTCGACGCCATGCTGGCCGCGGCCGGCAGGGGCGGCAGCGCCGTGGTGATCGGCGGTGGCCTGCTCGGCCTCGAAGCGGCGGCCGGCCTCGCAATGAAGGGCATGAAGACCACCGTCGTGCACCTCATGCCGACCCTGATGGAGCGCCAGCTCGATCCGAATGCGGCGTACCTGCTGCAGAAGGCGATCGAGAAGCGCGGTATCGAGATACTGACCGGCGCCAACACCGCCGCCATCCTGGGCGAGGGCAGGGTCGATCGGGTGCAGCTCCAGGATGGCCGCATCCTACCGGCCGATCTCGTCGTCATGGCGGTCGGCATCAGCCCCCACATCGCCTTGCCCAAGGCGGCAGGGCTCGAGGTCAAGCGCGGCCTGGTGGTCGACGACTTCATGCGCACCAGCGATCCTGACATCTACGCCGTGGGCGAGTGCGTCGAGCACCGTGGCTTGTGCTATGGCCTGGTGGCGCCACTCTACGAAATGGCGCGCACGCTCGCGGGCGTCCTCGCCGGCGAGCCGGCCCAGGGCTACGCCGGGTCGGTACTCTCGACCAAGCTCAAGGTCACCGGCATCGACGTCTTTTCCGCCGGCGACTTCTCCGAGGGCGACGAGAAGGACGAGATCGTGCTGCGCGATCCCTCGCGCGGCGTCTACAAGCGCGTGGCTCTGCGCGACAATCGCATCGTCGGCGCAGTGCTGTACGGCGATACCGCCGACGGCTCGTGGTACTTCGACCTGCTCAAGAAAGGCGCTGATGTCGGCGACCTGCGCGACACGCTGATCTTCGGCCAGGCCTACCAGGGCGGTGGCGTGCTCGACCCGACCGCTGCCGTCGCCGCCTTGTCGGACGATGCCGAGATCTGCGGCTGCAACGGCGTAGCCAAGGGCGTGATCGCCAATGCCATCTCCGCCCAGGGGTTGACCACGCTCGACGACGTGCGCATCCAGACCAAGGCATCCGCTTCCTGCGGGCAGTGCACTGCAAAGGTCGAGGCGCTGCTGGCGCTGGCGCTGGGCGATGGCTATGCCGCGGCGCGGCGCAAGCCGATGTGCAAGTGCATCGACCTCACGCACGAGGAGGTGCGCGGCTTCATCGTCGCCAAGGAGCTGCGGTCGATGCCCGCGGTGTGGCAGGAGCTCGGCTGGAAGACTTCGTGCGGCTGCCCGACCTGCCGGCCGGCGCTCAACTACTACCTGGTCTGCGCTTGGCCTGGCGAGTACCAGGACGACGCCCAGTCGCGCTTCGTCAACGAGCGCGTCCACGCCAACATCCAGAAGGACGGCACCTTCTCGGTGGTGCCGCGCATGTGGGGCGGCCTCACCACGCCCGACGAGCTGCGCGCCATCGCCGACGTGGCCGATAAGTTCAAGATCCCGACCGTCAAGATCACCGGCGGCCAGCGCATCGACCTTTTAGGCGTGCGCAAGGAGGACCTGCCCGCGGTATGGGCCGACCTCAACGCCGCCGGCATGGTGTCGGGCCAGGCCTATGCCAAGGGCCTGCGCACGGTGAAGACCTGCGTGGGCACCGACTGGTGCCGTTTCGGCACCCAGGATTCGACGGGGCTGGGCGTCAAGCTCGAGCGCTTCCTGTGCGGCTCGTGGACGCCGGCCAAGGTGAAGCTCGCCGTCTCGGGCTGCCCGCGCAATTGCGCCGAGGCGACGGTGAAAGACATCGGCATCGTCTGCGTGGAGTCGGGCTACGACATCCACATCGCCGGCGCCGCCGGCCTGCACGTGCGGGCGACCGACCTGCTGGGCCACGTCGAGAGCGAGGAAGAAGCGATCGAATGCGTCGCCGCCGTCATGCAGCTCTATCGCGAGCAGGCGGTCTATCTCGAGCGCGTCTGGAAATGGTCGGAGAAGTACGGCCTGGAAAAGATCCGCGCCGAGGTGATGGACGACGGCGACAACCGGCGCGCGCTGGTGCAGCGGTTCAAGAAGTCGCAGCGCGCCGTGCAGCGCGACCCCTGGGCCGAGCGCGCCGCCGGCCGCGAGCTGCGCGAGTTCATGCCGCTCGCCGTCCTGGCGCCGGCCCGCAAGGTGGCGGCGGAATGAGCGCGTACTGGTTCGACGTCGGCTCGCTCGGCGAGATCCCGCAGCGCGGCGCGCGCGTGGTCAAGACGCCGCGACGCGACATCGCCGTGTTCAGGACGGTGAATGATGAGCTGTTCGCGCTGGACAACCGCTGTCCGCACAAGGGCGGGCCGCTCAGCGAAGGCATCGTGCACGGCCGCAAGGTCGCCTGCCCGCTGCACAATTGGATCATCGACCTCGGCAACGGACAGGCGATGGGGGCCGACCAGGGCTGCACCCGCGTCTTTCCGGTGAAGCTCGAAAACGGCCGCATCTACCTCGACATGAGCGTCGCTGCGGCGCCGTGAGAGGACGGGGTTTGTCTCAATAGGGGAAGAGGAAAAGGAGCAACAATGGCTTATCTGGCGCCTTCTGAGTTCGTGACCAAGATGGTGGACGCGGGCAAGTCCAAGATCTTCATGTCAACCCGGGACACCGTGATCCGTGCCTACATGGCCGGCGCGATCCTCGGCCTGGCCGCCGCCTTTGCGGTCACGGTAACCGTCCAGGTCGGTATTCCGATCGTCGGTGCCATCCTGTTCCCGGTCGGCTTCTGCATGCTCTACCTGATGGGCTTCGACCTGCTGACCGGCGTCATCGTGCTGACCCCGCTGGCGCTGATCGACCGGCGGCCAGGCGTCACGATGAACAACATGCTGCGCAACTGGGGGCTGGTCTTCATCGGCAATTTCGCCGGCGCCTTCACGGTCGCGGTGATGATGGCGATCGTCGTCACCTTCGGCTTCTCGACCGAGCCCGACAAAGTCGGCGTGACCCTGGCCAATATCGGCGTGAACCGCACCCTGGGCTACGCCTCGCATGGCGCGGCCGGCATGCTGACGCTGTTCATCCGCGGCGTTCTCTGCAACTGGATGGTGTCGATGGGCGTGGTCGGCGCCATGATCTCGACCACGGTGCCCGGCAAGGTGATCGCCATGTGGATGCCGATCATGCTGTTCTTCGGCATGACCTTCGAGCATTCCATCGTCAACATGTTCCTGTTCCCGACGGCGCTGATGGTCGGCGGCAAGTTCTCGATCATGGATTACTTCATCTGGAACGAGATCCCGACCATCGTCGGCAACCTGGTGGGCGGGTTGGCCTTCACCGGCCTGACGCTCTACACCACGCACGTCAAGACCGCGCCCCAGCGTCGCGCGTTCGCTCCGGCCGAGTAATATCGAGCCGGATGGCGCATGACCTGAAGATCTCGATCGGCCAGCACTCCGAGCGCGGCCGCAAGGAGTCCAACCAGGACTTCCACGGCGCCATGATCCCGGCCGAGCCGGCGCTCAGCCTGAAGGGAGTCGCGGTGGCGCTGGCCGACGGGATCAGCAGCAGTCCGGTGAGCCGCGAGGCCAGCGAATCGGCGGTCAAGAGCTTCTTGCTCGACTACTACTGCACGCCCAATTCGTGGTCGGTGAAGACCTCGGCGCAGCGCGTCATCGATGCGGCCAATTCCTGGCTGCACGCCCAGACGCGCCGCGGCCATGACGCCTACGACCCCGACAAGGGGGCCGACAAGGGTTATGTCTGCACGTTGAGCGCGCTCGTCATCAAGTCGCGCACGGCCCACATCTTCCATGTCGGTGACTGCCGCATCTATCGGGTGGCCGGCAGCTCGCTGGAGCAGCTCACCGAGGACCACCGCGTCGTCGTCTCCTCGCAGCAGACCTATCTCGGCCGCGCACTCGGCGTGCAATCCCGCGTCGAGCTCGACTACCAGGCAGTGAAGCTCGCCACGGGTGACGTGCTGGTGCTGGCGACCGACGGCGTCTACGAGCACATCGCGCCGCGCGCCGTCGTCGAGGCGATCACGGCCTGCGCCGGCGACTTCGACGCTGCGGCGAGGCGGATCGTCGCTGCGGCGCTCGAGCAGGGCAGTCCGGACAATCTCACCGTGCAGATCGTGAAGGTCGACGACCTGCCCGCTGGCGAAGCGGCCGAGATGCTGGCCGAGCAGGAGGAACTGCCGCTGCCGCCGCTGCTCGCCCCACGCATGGCCTTCGACGGCTACCTGATCGTGCGCGAGATGCACGCCAGCAGCCGCAGCCACATTTATCTCGCTGAGGACACCGATGACGGGCGACTGGCTGTGCTGAAGATCCCGTCGATCGACCTGCGCGACGAACCCGCCTACCTCAAGCGCTTCATGATGGAAGAGTGGGTGGCGCGGCGGATCGACAGCGCACACGTGCTGAAGCCCCGCCTGGCCGAGCGCAAGCGCAACTTCCTCTACACCGTCAGCGAATACGTCGACGGCCAGACGCTGGCGCAGTGGATGATCGACAACCCAGCGCCTCCCCTCGAGACGGTGCGGCGCATCGTCGAGCAGATCGCCGCCGGCCTGCAGGCCTTCCACCGCAAGGAGATGCTGCACCAGGACCTGCGGCCCGAGAACATCATGATCGACCGGACCGGCACGGTGAAGATCATCGACTTCGGCTCGGCCAAGGTGCGCGGCATCGACGAGGCGATGCCTTCGGCCGGCCTCGAAGGCGGGCTCGGCACGCACCAGTACACTGCGCCGGAGCATTTCCTGGGCGAGGCGGGCACCACGCGCTCGGACATCTATTCGCTGGGCGTCATCGCCTACCAGATGTTAACCGGCCGCCTGCCCTACGGTGCGCGCATGGCGCAAGCGCGCACGCGGGCACAACAGGCGAAAGTCGCTTATGCGTCGGTCCTCGACGACGCCCGCGAGATCCCGGCCTGGATCGACGGCGCCCTCAGGAAGGTCGTGCATCCCGATCCGCTCGGGCGCTACGAGGAGCTCTCGGAGTTCATCCACGACCTCAGGTATCCCAACCGGGATCTGCTCGACTACAACGCCGCGCCGCTCATCAGGCACAACCCGCTGCTGTTCTGGAAGGGGCTCAGCGCCGTGCTGGCGGCGGCGGTCCTGCTGCTGCTCGCCCTGCAATTCGGCCACTGGCGTTGACGCCGCATCCAAGAAGGCACTGGCAGCGTTAACACCAGGAGAATATTCTCTGGTCGCGGTGCGACAGACGAGAACGGAGATGGCGCGAAAAGTTAAAAAGGCCTTCGATCCGAAGGTATTTCTGGCCACCGTGAATCACGGTCGGACTGCTTCCACCTATCCCCGGGATGCCGTTGTCTTCCGGCAGACCGGCCCGGCCGACGCGGTCTTCTATATCCGCAAGGGCAGGATCAAGATTGAGGTCGCCTCAAAGCAGGGCAAGGAGGCGGTGGTCGCTGTTCTCGGCCCGGGCGAGTTCTTCGGCGAAGGCTGCCTGATCGGCCAGCCTTTGCGGCTGGCGACGGCCCGCGCGATGGTCGAAAGCGAGGTCCTGCGGGTGGGCAAGGCCGAGATGATCCGCGTACTGCATGACGAGCCGGCATTCGGCGAGGTGTTCACGGCTCATCTGCTGACGCGCAACAGCCGTATCGAGGAGGATCTCGCCGATCAGCTGTTCAACTCGAGCGAAAAGCGCCTGGCCCGCACGCTTCTCCTGCTCGCCAATTTCGGCAAGGAAGGCGCTGCGCAGCCGATCACGACCAAGATCAGCCAGGAAACGCTCGCTGAAATCGTCGGCACGACCCGGCCCCGCGTTAACACCTTCATGAACAAGTTCAGGAAGCTCGGCTTCATCGACTACAACGGCCACCTCGAGGTCCACAACTCGCTGCTGAGCGTTATACTGCGCGACTAGTCTGCCGCCGCGACCAGCCGCTGGTTGTGGGCGGCGGCGACGCGGGCGCGGGCGATGTCCTCGCCGCGGCGCTTGCGGAGCGCCGCCCCGCCGCCCGCCGTCTCGGCGAACAGCGCGAGTTTATCGAGATCCTCTTCGATCACCGGCTCCAGCGCCAGATCGGTATATTCGAGGCGCTTGGGGTCATGCTTGACCTTCCGGCCGATGCGCCAGCCCTGCCAGGTCAGGCGGCCGTAGATCCCGAGCTTCTTCCACGTCTCGGCTGCGAGCTTGTAGTGGAAGACGCCAGCCGGCTCGATCTCCATGCCGTGGCGCCGGTCCACGCGATACTTCATGCGCAGGATGCCGCCTTCCAGCGGATGAATGCCCTCAGCCTCGAACATGATCTTGAACATGGTCATGAACCGGGTCGGCTCGACCGGATTTCGGCCTTTGATGGCCCCGTGCCGGCGCGCCACCGTCTCGATGTGCTCGGGCGTGTAGTAGGCACGCCAGGCGTCGCGGTAAGTCTGGTCGAACTCCGCGTCGCTCATTCTAGGATGATGGACGACCCGGTGATGCACATCGAACTTGTTGAGGTCGGGATCCATCCAGACGCCCTGCTTCCACTGGGTCTGGTGATCCTCCGAGCCGGGTAGCGGCGTCAGGATGAACAGCTCGAGGATGTCGAGCGGCAGCTCCTTCTTGATGATCTCCATGTCGCGCAGGATCGATTCGCGCGTGTCGCCGGGGAAGCCCAGAATGTAGCCCGCCCAGGTCGAGGCGCCGCTGGTGTGCCAGGCCTGCAGCATCCTGCGGTAATCGGTGATCTTGTTCTGGCGCTTCTTGGCGGCCAGTAGGTTGTCGGGGTTGATGTTCTCGAGCCCGATGAACACGCGGAACACGCCGGCCCAGCGCGCCTTGGCGATGAAGTTCGGAATGACATGGCACTGCGTGTCGACCTGGATGATCAGGGACAATTTGATGCCTTCGTTTTCCCGCAGTTCGATCAGCCGGTCGAAGAAATCTTCCCAGTGCCGGTTGCGGGCCATGTTGTCGTCGGTGATGAAGAACGTGGTGATGCCCTGCCGGTAGTTGTCGCGCACGATCGCCTCGAGATCATCGGCGGTGCGGAAGCGGCTCTTGCGGCCCTGGACGTTGATGATGGTGCAGAACGAGCACTGGAACGGGCAGCCGCGGCCGAGGTCGAAGCTTGAGATGCTGCCCTCGTTGCGCATCAGCGCCACCGGCGGCAGGCTGGGCGGCGGCGCGCCCTCCATGCTCGGCAGGTCGTCCATATAGTTGTAGAGCGGCTTCAGCGTGCCATTCCAGGCGTCGCGCAGCACCTCGTCGAGGCGGCCTTCTTCGGCCTCGCCGGCGAACATCGAGACGCCCATGTCCATGGCGGCCTGGATCTCGGGTGGCATGACCGGCAGCATCGAGATGCAGCCCGAGACGTGGAAGCCGCCCAGCGCCACCGGCAGGCCGGCCTTGATGAACTGGCGTGCGAGATCGACGGCGCGCGGGAACTGGTTGGTCTGTACGCCGACCAGGCAGACGAGGGCCCGGCCGCCGGAGCGCTTGATGTCCGCGGCGATGTGATCGACGCGGATGCGCGTGTTGGTCTCGTCGATCGGACGGGCGACGATCTCGACATCCGCTCCCAGCACCTGGCGCTTGCGGCAGTCCTCAGCCAGGCCGTAAAGCGCGGCCAGGGTATTGGAGGGGATGTGCGAGCGCAGCCAGGTGATCGGATAGCCGTCGTCGTCGTAGTGCGTGGGCTTGACCAGGACCAGCTGGAAGGTCGATTTCTTCGCGGCGGCGCTCATGAATCAGCTTTCTGGCTCTTTTGCCAACGGCAACGCCGACGGATGAAGAGGGTAGGGAAGAGAGGCGTGAGCAGCGCAGATTGCGCGGTGGACGCCTCGGGGAGGGCGTGTATGGCACATCGCCCTCAAGGAAGCACCCTCACCAACCTAGGTCCTGAACCGGGGCGCGTCTGTCCTACATTGAACACCCTGCCCTAGCCGCGACTGGTAATTGCACTCGCGGCGCTGATCTCGTTCGTGGCCAGATGTGTTCAATATTGAACAGCCAGCGGCGCGGCCAAGGCCTAAGCGTCGGCGCGACCCCCCCCGGCAAGGAACAAAGGACCTGGCCATGGCAAAGAAGGCCAAGGTGACCTTCGATCCGAAGACATTCCTCACCACCGTCAGCCACGGCCGCACGCATTCCAAATATGCCAAGGATGCCGTCATCTTCCCGCAGGCCGGCCCCGCCAACTCGGTCTTCTACGTCCAGAAAGGCCGCATCAAGATCGTGGTCGAGTCCGAGCAGGGCAAGGAAGCTGTGGTCGCCATCCTGGGCCAAGGCGAGTTCTTCGGTGAAGGCTGCCTGATTGGCCAGCCTGTGCGGCTCGCGACCGCCAAGGCGATGGTCGAAAGCGAGATCATGCGGGTGAGCAAGGCCGAGATGGTCCGCGTGCTGCAGGCCGAGCCCTCCTTCGGCGCGCTCTTCACGGCCCATCTGCTGACGCGCAACAGCCGCGTCGAGTCGGACCTGGTCGATCAACTGTTCAATTCGAGCGAAAAGCGGCTGGCGCGCACGCTCCTCATGCTGGCGAATTTCGGCAAGGACGGCGGTCCGCAGCCGATCACGACCAAGATCAGCCAGGAGACGCTGGCCGAGATCATCGGCACGACACGGCCCCGCGTCAGCTACTTCATGAACAAGTTCAGGAAGCTCGGCTTCATCGATTACAACGGCACGGTGAAGGTCCACAGCTCGCTGTTGAGCGTCATCCTGCACGACTAGGCTATCGGCTTACGCCGGCGCGTTCCGCGCAATCACTTCCTTGTAAAACGCCGCACTGAGCTTGGGCGTCCGCTTCTGTGTCGCGTAATCGACATGGACCAGGCCGAAGCGCGTGGCGTAGCCATCGGCCCATTCGAAATTGTCCAGCAGGCTCCAGAGGAAGTAGCCGCGCACGGGGACGCCTTCTTGGGTCGCGCGGTGGAGCTGGGTCAGGCAGTTGCGCAGGTACATCAGGCGGTCGAGGTCGTAGACCCGCCCGTCCTTGTCCGGCTTGTCCTTGCTCGAGGTGCCGTTCTCGCTGATGTAGATGTCCTTGGGCTTCCACAGGCGCGCGACGTGGCGCGGCGCCCAGTAGAGCACCTCAGGCGCGAGCCGCAGCCAGGTCGACGCCATGTGTGGATAGGATTTGGGCCACTTCAGCACTTTGTAGCCAGGCGCCGCCTCGCTCGACAGCACGTAGGGGCCGGGGCCGTAGACATTGATGCCGACGAAATCGACCGGGCTCGCGATGATCTTCAGGTCGCCGTCGTCGAACTTGGGCGCGTCGGCGCCGAGCCCGGCGAGATAGCCGTCGGTGTAGCGGCCTTCCATCATCACCGTGAGATAGGACGCGTTCAGCTCGCGCGTGGCGAGCTCGGCCGCCTGGACATGGGCGGGAATCTCGAAGGCGGGCAGCGCCACCGTCAGGTTCTCGGCCGGCCCGACCCGGGTGCCGGCGCGGCCACTGGCGCGGATCGCCTGCACGCCAAGCCCATGCGCCAGCACCGCGTGGTGCCTCGCCTGTGGCAGCCGGTCGGTGGGGAGCTTCAGCCCGGGCGCGAAAATGCCGATGCCGTAGCCGTGCTCGATGAAGCTCGACATCTCGTTCAGTGTGAAGAAGTTTTGCACGCGGTCGCCGAGCTTGGCGGCTACCGCGCCGGCGTAGTCGGCGAAGTCGTACGCCGTGTCGCGCCGCTCCCAGCCGCCCTTGTCCTGCAGCGCCTGCGGCAGGTCCCAGTGATAGAGCGTGGCGAAGGGCTCGATGCCCTGGGCCAGCAGCTCGTCGACCAGGCGGTCGTAGAAGGCGAGCCCGTCGGGGTTGAGTTTGCCGCGCCCCGCGGGAAACACCCGCGGCCAGGCGATCGAGAAGCGATAGGTCTGGGCGCCGATCGACTTCATCAGCGCCACGTCTTCCTTGTAGCGGTGATAGTGGTCGACGCTCACGTCGCCGTTGGAGCCGTCGCGGATCCTGCCCGGCTCGCGGCAGAAGGTGTCCCAGATCGACGGCCCGCGGCCGTCGGCGGTGGTCGCGCCCTCGATCTGGTAGGCCGAGGTTGCCGTGCCCCAGCGGAAGCCTTTGGGGAAGGACAGGTCGCCGGGTTCGTCGGCCCGCGATTGCGCGGCGGCTTCAGTTGCGATGAGAGGGGCAAGCGCCGCCGCGGCGATGAAACCGCGGCGGGTCGGATGGGCTGAGTTCGTCACCCGCCCAATCTAGCACTGCTCGTGCCAACGCTCAGCGCTGGAATTTTCCCGTCAGCACCGCCTTCTCGAGCGTATTGAAGTGAAGGTTGAAGCCGACCACAGCGGCCGAGGTGTCGGCGTTGACCGGCAGCGTATCCTGTTTCACCGCAAAGAGCGTGAACTGATAGCGGTGCGGGCCGTGGCCTTCGGGCGGGCAGGGGCCGCCATAGGCCGGTGCGCCGAAATCGGTGCGGGTCTGCAGCGCGCCCTTGGGCAGCAGGCCAGACTTGGGATTGCCGGCATCGAGCTTGAGCTCCGTCACGCTCGCCGGGATGTTCACCACCACCCAGTGCCAGAAGCCCGAGCCGGTGGGCGCGTCGGGGTCGAAGCAATGGACGGCGAAGCTCCTGGTGCCGGCCGGTGCGCCGGTCCAGGCGAGATGCGGGCTCTTGTTGCCGCCCGAGCAGCCGAAGCCGTAGTCGCTCGACAGGATGTGGTCCATCGGAAGGGTCGCGCCCTCCTTGAAGTTGCTGCTGGTGAGAACGAGAGCCATGTTTCCTCCTGTCGTTGCCGTGGGTGTACGATAGCCCAAGCGAGAGGTTCCGATGAAGCAGCAGCTCCGCATTCCGGCCGTCTATATGCGCGGCGGCACCAGCAAGGGCGTGTTCTTCCTCAAGGACGACCTGCCCGCCGATCCCACCGAGCGCGAGAGGGTGCTGCTGCGGGTGATCGGCAGCCCCGACCGCTATGGCAAGCAGACCGACGGCATGGGCGGCGCCACCTCGAGCACCAGCAAGATCGTGATCCTGTCCAAGTCGGCGCGGCCCGACAGCGATGTCGACTACCTGTTCGGCCAGGTGGCGATCGACAAACCGCAGATCGACTGGACCGGCAATTGCGGCAACCTCTCGACCGCGGTCGGCCCGTTTGCCATCAGCACCGGCTTGGTTAGCGCGCCCACGAACGGCACCGCAGTGGTGCGGATCTGGCAAGCCAACATAAAGAAGCGGATCATCGGCCACGTGCCGATGCAAGCCGGCGAGGTGCAGGAGCTGGGCGGCTTCGAGCTCGATGGCGTGGCCTTTCCGGCGGCCGAGGTAAAACTCGATTTCCTCGAGCCGGCCGAAGGCGGCACCTTGTTCCCGACCGGCCACCGCATCGACACGCTCGACGTGCCGGGCGTGGGCGCCGTCGAGGCGACGCTGATCGATGCCGGCAACCCCACAATCTTCGTCGATGCCGCGTGCCTTGGCCTGAAAGGCACCGAGTTGCAGCCCGACATCAACGGCGACAAAAAGGCCTTGGCGCTCTCCGAAGCCGTGCGCGCCCACGGCGCGGTGGCGATGGGCCTCACCAAGACAGCGGCGGAAGCGACGGAAAAGCGCCCGGGTACGCCCAAGCTCGCCTTCGTGGCCAAGCCCGCGCCCTACACCGCCTCCGACGGCAAGAAGGTCGAAGCGGACAGCATCGATCTCTTGGCGCGCATCTTCTCGATGGGCGTGCTGCACCACGCCATGACCGGCACCGGCGCGGTGGCGATCGCCGCGGCCGCCGCCATCCCCGGCACGGTGGTCCACCGCGTGGCGCCCGCCGGCAAGGACGGCCGCATCCGCTTCGGTCATCCCTCCGGCGCACTCGCCGTCGGCGCCGAGGCGCGCGAGGAGGCCGGACAATGGGTAATCAAGAAGGTGATGATGAGCCGCTCGGCGCGGCGCCTGATGGAAGGATGGGTGCGGGTGCCGGCTTAGTTGGCGGCTCCTGCCATCCTGAGCGCAGGGAAGGATCTCACGCGGGTCGCAGCCGGCATCGCGCCGTTGCTAGCGCTTCGCGCCGGTCGTCGCCACCCAAACTCCGGCCCCAACGGCGAGCAAGCCCAGGACCAGAGGGATCGTCACCGGCTCCCCCAGCATCAGCGTGCCGGCGGTCATGCCGATCAGCGGATTGATCGTGATGGTGTTGGTGACGCGCGTCGGGCTTGCGCGGGTGAGCGCCAGCACCCAGAGGAAGAAGGCGAGTGCGCCACCGCCGGCCGCGAGGTAGAGGCTCGTCCAGGCCTGCGCCTCGTTGAAGGTGGCGAGCGTCGCGAGGCGACCGGTGGCGAGGCTGAGCGCGATCAGGGCCCCGCCGCCGACCGTCATGCCGGCTGCCAGGAAGCCCAGCGCGCTCGAGCGGCCGATGAACGGGCGGGCGAAGACGCTGTAGAGCGCCATGCAGAGCGTGGCGCCGGCCATGATCAGGTCGCCGCGCCAGGCACCCGCGGGGGCGGCCTTCAGGCTGGCGGTGAGCGCCAGGATGACTCCGGCCATGGCGAACAGCACGCCGAGCGACTTGCGCCAGGTCAACGGCTCGATGCGCAAGATGGCGCCGACCAGCATGGTCATCAGCGGCAAGGTCGAGAGTGCGAGCGTGCCGCGGGCCACCGTCGTGTAGGAAAGCGCCAGGTTATAGAAGACGAAGAACACCGCGTAGAACAGGAAGCCAAGCCCCGCGACCGCAGGCCAGTCGGCGCGCGTAGGCCATTTGGGCCGGAGCAGCAGCGCCAGCGGCAGGATGAGGAGCGCCCCGCCGCCGAAGCGCACCGTTGCGAGCGTCAGCGGATCGGCGCCGGTGATCAGGAAGCGCGTCGCGACTGCCGCCCCGCCGCCCAGCGAGCTCGACAGCAGGGCAATGGCAACGCCCGGCCATTCGCTGGGGACACGTTTGTTCATGGCACGAACGTGCCCGATGGCCTGTCCGAACCAATTACCTCAGCGGTAGTTGTGTGCGCTGTCAGGCGCCTTCGTTGCTCAGCACATCACCGAACAGCTTCCAGGTCTCGCCGTCGAAGCGCGCCAGCTGCACCGACTGGATGGGGTAGAAGTCGGTCGGGCTGGTGTTGATCTTGATGCCGGGTAGCAGGATCGGCACCACCAGATCCTTCATGCTGGCCGCGTGCTTCATCAGGTTTTCGCGCGTGAGGTTATCGCCGCACTGCGTCAGCACGTGGCGCATCGTGCACGACACGGAGTAGGCATAAGTGTAGGAGGCGTCCGACATGTTGCCCATCGGGATGTACTTCTGCATCCACGCCTTCCATTCGAGGAAGTCCGGCGCATTGGCCCACTGCGGGTCGGTCGGATCCTTGAGATAGGCCGCGGTGATGATGCCCGTGCTGTTGTCGAGGCCGGCCGGCTTCAAGGTCGAGGCAACGGAGGCCGCGACGTTGGCAAGGTAGTGCGCGGGCTTCCAGCCGAGATCGGCGACTTTGCGGATCGCTTGCGCCGCCGCCTTGGGCGCGGCGTCGTTGAAGAGGATATCGGCGCCGGAGTTTTTGAGCTCGATGATCTGGCTGTCGACGGTGGGATCGGTGACCTCGTAGCTCGCGGTCTTGATCAGGAACTTGTCCTTGTTCATGCCGAAGCCTGCGATAAAGCCGTTGAGGTAGTCTTTACCGGAATCGTCGTTCTGGTAGAGCATGGCGACCTTGCCGTTGGGATGGTTCGTCATGATGTGCTTGGCGTAGATCGCGGCCTCGGTCGCATAGTCGGGCTGCCAGCCCATCGTCCACGGGAACTCCTTGGGATTGCCCCACTTCGAGGCGCCGGTTGCCACGAAGAGCTGCGGCACTTTTTTCTGGTTGAGGTACTTCTGCACCACGGTGTTGGTCGGCGTGCCAAGCAGCTGATAGATCGCGAAAACCTGGTCGTCCTCCACGAGCTTGCGCACCATCTCGACGGTCTTGGGCGGCTGGAAGCCGTCGTCGTAGGTGATGAAGTTGACCTTGCGGCCGTTGACGCCACCCTGGTCGTTGACCATTTGCCAGAACGCCGTGATGCCCTTGCCGATCACGCCATAGGCCGACAGCGGGCCGGAATAGGGATTGGTGTGGCCGAGCTTGATCTCGCTGTCGCTGACACCGGGATCGTACTTCTTCTGCGCGCCGACGATCGATGGTGCAGCCAGCGCAAACGCAGCAGTTCCGGCCGCGAACGCGCGGCGACTAACCTTGGACATCAGTTTCCTCCACTCGTCTTCGTTTCGTCTTAGAGCAGGTGGCCTGCTCGCTCTGCCTTGGTACGCAGGTAATTGTCGTTGTGCCCATTGGCCGGGAAGGAATGCGCCACGCGTTCCGCGACCTCGATGCCATAGCGCTCGAGCTGGATGATCTTCTCGGGATTGTTGGTCATCAGCCGCACCCGCTTGATGCCCATGCGGCTCAGCATGGTGGCGGCCGGTGCATAGATGCGCTCGTCGGCGTCGAAGCCCAGCTGCTCGTTGGCGTCGATGGTGTCGAAGCCGTCGTCCTGTAGCTCGTAGGCCCTGAGCTTGTTGACCAGGCCGATGCCGCGGCCTTCCTGCGCCAGATAGAGCAGAACGCCCGAGCCCTGTTTGGCGATCTCGGCGATGGCGCCGCGCAGCTGCACGCCGCAGTCGCAGCGCAGCGAGCCCAAGAGATCGCCGGTGAAGCATTCGGAGTGCAGGCGAACCAGCACCGGCTCGGTGGGATCGATCTCGCCGACGACGATGGCGAGATGCTCCTTGCCGCCGTCGCTGGGACGCCAGGCGAGGATGCGGGCATTCTCCGCGCCCTCGAGCGGCACGTGCGCCTGAGCGACCTGCTGCAGGTTGCGCGCGGCGGTGTCCTCGTAGGAGAGCACGTCGGCCACATCGACATAGATCAGGTCCTGCTCGCGCGCCCAGTCGCGCCGCTTGTTGCCGGGATCGCGGCTGAGCGGTCCCAGCACCACGGCCGGCAGCAGCCGTGATATCTTGGCGAGCTCGATCGCCGTCTCTGCGATACGCGGCGCATGGCTCACCACCGGCCGCGACAGCGAGCGCAGCGCCACATGGCGGCCAGCGTCCTCGCTTTCGTGCGGCGCCAGGATGATGTCGACCGGCACGCCCTCGGGCAGCTCGAGCGTGATCGGCTTGTTGGTCTCCCCCAGGCCGCCGGCGATATGCGGCGGGATTTCCATGCCGATCGCCTCGGCGCGGCGGCGGGTCGTGACCAGAACCGGCGCGTTCTGCGCCAGGCCCAGCAGGCGCTGCAGGGCGCGCGGGCCGCAAAACTCGGCGGCGATCACCAGGCCGCCCTGGCCGTCATCGTCGCGCAGCACGACGATGCCGCCACGCCGCAATTCGGCCATGGCGCGCTCGACGGCAGTGAGCGCAGTGGCGGTGCGGGAATGAAGCTGGCCCGTCATGTCCCTATATCTAGCATGGCGCGGCTATTTTGCCGAAGTGAACCGCTTTTGCGAGGGGCCCGTAACAGATAAAGTGAAATCCATGGACGCATCAGGCACCGGAATGACGGCCAACCACCGCGGCAAGAAGATTCTGCTGGTCGACGACGACCAGGCATTGCGTACGGTGCTCGCCGAACAACTCGACCTTTACGATGGCTTCACGACCATCCAGGTTGGCACGGCGGCCGAGGGGCTCGAGAAGGCCAAGCTCACCCACTACGACGCGGTCCTGCTCGATATCGGCCTGCCCGACATGGATGGCCGCGAGCTTTGCAAGCTGATGCGCCGCCAGGGCGTGCGCGCGCCGGTGATCATGCTGACCGCCGCCGACAGCGATGCCGACACCATCCTGGGGCTGGAATCCGGCGCCAACGACTACGTCACCAAGCCGTTCCGCATCAACGTCCTGCTGGCGCGCCTGCGCGCCCATCTGCGCCAGCACGAGCGCAGCGAAGATGCGGTGATGACCATCGGGCCCTACGAGTTTCATCCCGCCGCCAAGATGCTGATGGAGAAGGGCGGCAAGAAGAAGATCCGGCTGACCGACAAGGAAGCCTCGATCCTGAAGTACCTGTTCCGCGCCGGTGACCGGCCGGTGGCGCGCGATGTGCTGCTGAACGAGGTGTGGGGTTACAATGCCGGGGTCACCACTCACACGCTCGAGACGCACATCTATCGCCTGCGCCAGAAGATCGAGAAGGATCCGACCAACGCGGCGATCCTGATCACAGATCGAGGCGGATATCAACTCCAGCCCTAGTAAGTCCAGCCCGGCCAAGCCGGCGGCAACGCGCTCGGTTCCGTTCAGCATCACGCTGCTGACGTTGATGGCACTGATCGTGGTGCCGCTCGCGTCGGCGCTCTTGTGGCTCGGCTGGCACGCCGTCGGCGTGCTGGAGCAGCGCAGCGTCAACCAGCGCATGTCCGCGCTTGACTATGCCGTGGCCACCACGCTGACCGACGGGCTGCACACCATCGCCTCGGTCGGGTTGACGCTCGCCGAAGCGCCGAGCTTTCAGGCCATCGCGGGGCATGAAGCCGACGACGAACGCCGCCGCCAGCTGATGGCGGTGCTCGGCCGCCATCCGGCGGTAGCCGCGGCTTATGTTGGTTATCCCGACGGGCATTTCCTCTATGCCGGCCGGCTCTCGCAGTTTTCCGCCGAACGGAGGGTCGAGTTTGCCGCGCCCAATGCCGATGCGATCGTGCTGCGTACCGTCGATGGCGAAGGTCCGGCGCGGCGCGAGACTTGGACGGTGGCGGGCGCGGGCGGCGCGCCGCGCTCGCGGCCCGACAGCTACGATCCCCGCGTGCGGCCTTGGTACGTCGAGGCCGAGGCCAAGCAGGCACCGATACTGACCGAGCCCTATCGCTTCGCCTGGTCGACCGAGCCCGGCATCTCCGCCGGCCTGCCGATGCGTGGCGGTGGAGTGATCGGCTTCGACTTCACTCTGGGCACGCTGTCGCGCCTGATGGGCGACTACAGGATCACACCCAACACCATCGTGCTGATCTCGATGGGTACTTCCGACGTGCTGATCGAGACCGACCCCTGCAAGGCCGACAGCGAGGGCTGCTTTCCCGAGGATGGTGCCGCGCGGAAGGTGCTGCGGCAGACGGTGCTGGAAGGCGACCGGGGCCAACGCCTGACACGCGAGGTCGAGGCTGGCGGCCGCGACTACAAGATCTTCGTGCATTCCCTGCCGGCGGCGCTCGGCCGGCCGCTCACCATCGCCGCCGCCGTGCCGATGGAAGAACTGTCGGCCGACAGCCGCGTGCTGCTCGACCGCGCGGCGATCCTGGCCGCCGTTGCGGTCAGCCTCGCGATCTTCGCCGTGCTGGTGACGTCGCTGCTGGTCTCGCGCTCTACGTCGCGGCTCGCCGCCAAGACCGAGCGCATCCGCCATCTCGATTTCTCCGACACCGTCCCGGTCACGAGCCACATCACCGAGATCCGCCGCCTGTCCGACGCCATCGAGCGCATGCGCGAGGGGCTGGAGGTGTTCGGCCGCTACGTGTCGAAGGACCTGGTCACCCAGATCATGCGTTCACCGAACTCCACGGGGTTGGGCGGCACTCGGCGCGATCTCACCGTGATGTTCACCGACATAGAGGGTTTCTCGCGCATCAGCGAAAGCATCGAGCCAGAGCTCCTGACCAGCCGGCTGTCGCGCTACTTCGAGGCGCTGGGGGCGGCGATCTCGGGCAATCGCGGCATGATCGACAAGTATATCGGCGATAGCGTCATGGCGTTCTGGAATGCGCCGGCGCCCGATCCGGACCATATCTCCAATGCCGTGCGCGCGGCCCTGCAGGCAGCGGACGCCAGCCGCAGGTTGGCGGACAAATGGCGCCAGCGCGGCCGGCCGGCTTTCCGCACCCGCATCGGCCTGCATACCGGGCCGGCGCTGGTCGGCAATGTCGGGGCGCGCGAGCGCATCAACTACACGTTGGTCGGTGCGGTCGCGAACCAGGCCTCCCGCCTGGAAGGACTCAACAAGATCTACGGCACCGATATCCTGGCGAGCGGCGAGGTCGCCGGCCCGACCGTCGCGCGCTTCATATGGCGCCACATCGATCGCATCGTCGCCGCCGGCACGACCGAGGTGCTGGAGATCTACGAACCGATGGGCGAGATCTCGACGGCGGCCGAGCACGCCGAGTTCCTCGAATTGTGGCGGACGGCGCACGAGGCTTACGACAAAGGCTGCTTCGAGCAGGCGCTGGCCGACTTCAAGGCAGCGCAGGGCCTGAGGCCCGACGATGCACCCTGTCGCACTTTCGTCGCGCGCTGCACCGATCTGGTCCGCGACGGACTGCCGGCGGACTGGGACGGCGCATGGCATTTCGACAAGAAGTAGGTCATCCTCGCTGCAACGAATTGGCCCCGGGAGGCCCGCACCATGAGCACCGCGCCATGAACACCACAAAGGGAACGCAGCGCATCTATTCGCTGCCTGTCGAGACGACCGAGTGGAAGTTCGACGGCGCCACCGAGATCGCCTTCAACTGGGAATATGACGACGGCTCGGCGCTGCTGCTGGAGCTCTATGAAAAGGGCAAGAAGCAGCAGTGGGATGCCTCGACGCGTCTCGACTGGACGCTTGAGCTCAATCCCGACAATCCGATGGAGCTCAAGGACGAGGCGATCTCGATCTACGACACGGATTACTGGCGCAAGATGACCGACAAGGAGAAGTCGTGGTTGCGCCGCGAGCTGCAGGCCAATTCGATCAGCCAGTTCATGCACGGCGAGCAGGGCGCGCTGATCGCCACCGCCAAGATCGTCAACACGGTGCCGGACATGAACGCCAAGTTCTATGCTGCCACCCAGGTGATGGACGAGGCGCGCCACGTCGAAGCCTACAAGCGGCTGCTGCACGAGAAGTTCCAGCTCGCCTATCCGATCAACAAGGCGCTGAAGACGTTGCTCGAACAGACGCTGACCGACCGGCGCTGGGACATGACCTATCTCGGCATGCAGGTGCTGATCGAAGGGCTGGCGCTCGCCGCCTTCCAGTCGATCCGCGACAAGGCGGGCAACACGCTGGCCGGCGCGGTCAATGCCTACGTCATGCAGGACGAAGCGCGCCACGTCTCGTTCGGGAGGTTGGCGCTGCGCGAATACTACCCGCACCTCACGGAGGCCGAGCGCGACGAGCGCGAGGAGTTCGCGGTCGAGGCGCTGCATTTCATGCGCGACCGCTTCAACCAGTCGGAAGTGTGGGAGCGGCTCGGCTTGCCGGCCGACATGCTGAACGACATCCACTACAATTCAAAGCAGATGAATTCCTTCCGCGGCCGCCTGTTCAGCCGCGTCGTGCCGACGATCAAGGACATTGGCCTGTGGGGCGAGCGCATCCAGAAGGCGTTCGCCGAGATGGGCGTGATGGACTACGCCAAGATCGACGTTGCCGAGCAACTCGCCAACGACGGCAAGGTGGCGGACGACTTCGACAAGAAGATGTTCGTGGAGAAGGCGATCGCGGCCGAATAGCCGGCGGCGGACGTTAATCGCGGTCGCGCTGCCGGTAGCTGGCGGGGATCACGTTGCGGCCGAACTCGGCCGGCGGCCGGGCCCTGGCGATCGGCCTGGCCATGGGCTCAGGCGCCGGCACAGCCGGCTCGACGGCTGGCGGAGTGGCGGCGCGGTGCAGTTGGGCGTTGTGCATCAGCACGTTCGCCGTCGCCAGCGTCGTTGCCAGCCCAACTACCATCCAGGTCACCGCCCACGCGATATGTCGCATATTCGCCCCAAACTTGCAGCGTGTCCCGGGTCGTTACCTGCCCGAATAACTCTGCACTTCCAATGCCAATTGTACACGGTTCTCGGTGGGCCGCCAACCGCTTTCACAATGCCGTGCAATCACTGCCATCGCTGACGGTGTGAATTGACCCCGGTGCTAGAAGCGTCGGCGGGGCCTTTTGGGGAGATCGTCATGCGTTTCGTGCTGCGCCGTTCGCTTGTTGCCGCCTGTCTGACCTGTTTGGCGTGGCCAGCACTGGCCCAGGAAACCGTCCGCGTGCGCGGCACGATCGAGCGGGTGGACGGCGCCGCCTATGTCGTGAAGACGCGCGATGGTCAGGTCGTGAAGGTGACGCTGGGCGACAAGCCGCTGTTCGTCGCCATGGTCAGGGCCAGCATGGCCGACATCAAGCCCGGCATGTTCGTCGGCTCGACTGCCATGCCGGACGGCGACAGCGGCCTCAAGGCGGTCGAGGTGCACATCTTCCCCGAGGCGATGCGCGGTACCGGCGAAGGCCATCGTCCCTGGGACCTCAAGCCGCAAGCCACCATGACCAACGCCAATGTCGAGGCGGTGGTCGCCGGTGTGAGCGGCCAGAAGCTCACCGTTAAATATAAGGGCGGTGAGAAGACTCTGCTGGTCACGCCCGAGACCGTGGTCGTGAGCTACGCCCCGGGCGATGCCGGCGAGGTGAAGCCGGGCACCGGCATCTTCATCGCCGCCGCCGTGAAAAAGCCCGACGGCACGCTGCAGACGCCGCGCATCACCTACGGCAGGGCCGGCCTTGTCCCACCGATGTAGGAATCACCTCATCCTGAGGAGCCGCGCATAGCGCGGCGTCTCGAAGGATAGGCAACAGACAAGGTGCGCGCTCCCACCCAGCCGCGGAGATTACTCCGCGGTAATCGAGACGCATCGCTTCGCGATGCTCCTCAGGGTGAGGTCGTGTGGTGTCGCCAACCCGAAACGAGCGCTACACCACGTCGTAGGTGATCTCGACCTCGGGGCCGAAGCAATGGCCCTGGCAGGTCAGGATCCAGTTATTGGCGAGGTCGTCGGCCGTATAGATGTCGTTCTTCGCCAGCACGATCTTGCCCTTGATGCGCTTGGCCGCGCACGACGCGCAGAAACCTTCCTCGCAGGACGACAGCGGATTGAGCCCGGCGGCGCGCGCCGCCTCGAGGATCGACTGGCCCTTCTTGTAGGGCACCTTGTGCACCTTGTTCTCGAAATGGATGGTGATCTCGCTCGGGATCACGTCGCCTTCGTCCTGCGGCTCGACCGGCACGGCGTCATTGCCCGACGCCTCGAAGCGCTCGATGCGCACCCGATCACGCGGCATGCCGGCATCGGCCAGCGTGCGCTCGATCAGGGTCATGAACGGGCCGGGGCCGCAGAGATAGGCTTCGCCGCTCTCGAAGCCCTGCAGCGCCGCCCGGATCTCCTCGGCCTGAGTGAGGCCCTGCTCGGCATCGAGATGATGGATCACCTCCAGCCGGCTGGGGTGATTGGCGATCAGTGACAGCAGCTCGGCGTCGAAGATGATCGAGGGCTTGTCGCGGTTGGCGTAGAATAGACGCATGCGGCGCGTGCCCGAGCGCAATGCGCTCTTGATGATCGACATCATGGGCGTGATGCCGCTGCCGCCGCCGAACAGCAGCAAGGGCACGTTGCTGTCGCTGAGCACGAAGCGCCCGGCCGGCGGCAGCACGTCGAGCGTGCCGCCTTCTTTCAGCGCATCGTTGAACCAGTTGGAGCCTTTGCCGCCCGCGACGCGTTTTACCGTCACCTTGAGCTGGCCATCGATCTCCGGCGCGCTCGACAGCGAGTAGCAGCGGTTGAAAGCGCCCTCGCCGTGAGGCACCCGGAACGTCAGGAACTGGCCGGCCCGATATTTGAACTTGTCGGCGAGGTCGGCCGGCACGTCGAGAACGAAGGAGCGCGCATCGGGCGTTTCCTGGACGATCTTGGCGATGCGCAATTGGTGGTAAGCCATTGATAAATCCACATTCACTCTAGCTGCGATTTCTTGAGGGACTCTCCTACCAGATTGTGGTAGGTTCAAAAAATGAACGGGGCGTCAACTTTATAGCGCTCCGGGATTGGGGTCCGGAAGGGACAAGATTCGGGGTCAGGAGGCAAGAGCCCATGACGACACAGAAGATTTATCAGCTGCCGGTCGAAGTCACCGAGTGGAAGTTCGACGGTGCGACCGAGATCAAGTTCAACTGGGAATATGACGCCGGCTCGGCCGATCTGCTGAACCTCTACGAAAAGGGTAAGCAGCAGCAGTGGGACACCTCCACGCGCATCGACTGGAGCCAGGAGCTGTTCCCCGATAACCCGATGGGCATGGCCGATGAGTCCATCCCGATCTATGGCTCCCCCGTCTGGGAGAAGATGACCGAAAAGGAGCGCAACTGGCTGCGTTTCAACCTGCAGTGCCATTCGATCTGCCAGTTCATGCACGGCGAGCAGGGCGCGCTGATCGCGACGGCCAAGATCGTCAACACCGTGCCGGACATGAACGCCAAGTTCTACGCCGCCACCCAGGTGATGGACGAGGCCCGCCACGTCGAGAGCTACAAGCGGCTGATTCACGAGAAGTTCAAGCAGGCCTATCCGATCACGCCGTCGCTGAAGCAGCTGCTTGAGCAGACGCTGACCGACCGGCGCTGGGACATGACCTATCTCGGCATGCAGGTGCTGATCGAAGGCCTGGCGCTCGCCGCCTTCCAGCGCATCCGTGACACGGCCAAGAACAACCTCGCCGCGTCGGTGAACGCCTACGTCATGCAGGACGAGGCGCGCCACGTCACGTTCGGCCGCATGGCCCTGCGTGAATATTACCCGCACCTCTCCGACGCCGAGCGCGCCGAGCGCGAGGAGTTCACGGTCGAGGCGCTCTACTTCATGCGCGACCGCTTCAACCAGGCCGAAGTCTGGCAGCGCTCCGGCCTGCCGGTCGAAGAGCTGATGAAGTACGCCTACGAGTTGGGCGCCATGCAGTCGTTCCGCTCGCGCCTGTTCACCCGCATCGTGCCGATCCTCAAGGAGATTGGCCTGTTCGGACCGAAGGTGCAGAAGGCGCTGGGTGACATGGGCGTGATGGAATACGCCAAGATCGACGTCGAGCAGCTCCTGGGCAACGACCTCAAGGTCGCCGAGGACTTCGACGCCAAGAAGTTCGTCAACGAGCAGATCGCGGCCGAATAAAGATCGATCCTTCATCCTCGGGGTGACAACAAGTGTGTCATCCCGAGCGAAGCGAGGGATCTATGACGACCATAGTCTCCAGCAGATCAGCCCAGCTGGGATTCGTCGCGGCAACAAGCGCATCTTTCTTTGAGCGTCGCCACGCTTTGATTTCCTTCTCGCGGGCAATGGCGTCTTCGACGTACTGATACTCCTCGGCGTGAACGAGCGTATTCACCCGGTAGCGCCGGGTGAACTCTCCGCCCTTGCCGCTGCGGTGCTCGGCCACGCGATTTTCCAGGTTGTTCGTCACACCGACGTACATCACCTTTCGGTTCACGCTCGTCAGGATGTAGACGTAGTACGCGCGCATCAGCGGCCGCCCCTAGATCCCTCGCTTCGCTCGGGATGACACAACTAACCAGGCTGTGGGCGTCACGCTTTATAGAACGGCTTGTCGCCCTTGATAGTCACGCGGTGGCCGTGCCGCACCCGCGGGTGATAGTCGAAGGTCGCGCGGTGCAGCGCACAGCGATTGTCCCAGAAGGCGACGGAGTTGGTGGCCCAGCGGAAGCGGCACTGGAATTCCGGCGTCTCGGCGTGGCGCACCAGCATCTCGAGCAGCGCGTCGCTTTCGTGTTTGCGCAAGTCCATGATGCGTGTCGTGAAGCCGCGATTGACGAACAGCGCCTTGCGGCCGGTCACCGGATGGGTGCGCACCACGGGATGCACCGCCTCGGGGAAGCTCTTGTCGCCGCGGCCATAGGCATCCTTCGAGAAGACGTGGGCGCTGGTGTGCAGCGCCGTCAGCCCCTCGCACAGCCGCTTGATCGGCTCCGACAGCGTTTCGTAGGCGAGATACATGTTGGCAAAGGCGGTGTCGCCGCCGGCCTCGGGATTACGCTGGATGTAGAGGATCGAGCCCATCGGCGGCTCGGCATTGCAGGACAGGTCGGAGTGCCAGACCTCGCCGGTCGCGACCTTGGTGTTCTCGTCGGCATGCACGACGCGGATCTCGGGATGGCCCTCGACTTCGGCCTTGGCGGCGGGATGGACCAGAAGCTCGCCGAACAGCCGGCCCAGCGCCTTGTGCTGCTCGACGGTCATCGTCTGGTCGCGGAAGAAGATCACCTGGTGCGCCATCAGCGCGTCGTGCAGCGCGCTGGCTTGAGCGTTCGAAAGGGCGGCGAGGTCGACGCCGGAGATCTCCGCGCCGATGGCGGGCGTGAGCTTGGCGATCGACAGGGTCATTTGCAGGTCTCCACCTTGGGCGGCGCGCCGAGCACCGTCGCCACCTTGGAAATATCAAGGCAGCGCGTACCGATCCAGCCCCGCTCCTGCACGAACAGCGCGAAGCGGGTGAACGTCGCGGCCTGTTCGGCCGGCGTCGGCCGGGCACGCGCCAGCAGCCACGCCAGGGCGTAGATGTTGGAGGTGGCGAAATCGGCCGCCGCCACGTCGAGGTCCTTGCTCCACAGCGCGGCGTTCTTGGCGTTTGCCCCCGTCGGATCGGGGATGCCTGCCAGCCATGAGTGGGCGCTGCTCGCCAGCGCGTAGGGCCCGCCGTGCTGCGCCTTCAGGTTCCTCACCCGCTGCGCCACGGCGAGATAGCCCTGGCCCTCGATGGTGCTGCCGGCGCAGCCCGGCTGGCGGCACAGCAGGGCGAAGGTCAGGTATTCGGCCAGCGTGTTCTCGATGTTGCCGTTGTTGTGCTGGCGCCACGCCCGCGCGAGCTGCATGCCCTGGCCGAGCTCATTGCCCCATTGTTTGGCGGCCTGCGGCGTGTCGCGCTCGTATTCATTGATCACGACTTGCGCCGCCGCCTGCCACTCGGCGGGCGCCTGCGCGTGCGCGTGGTGGGTGAACAGCATCAGCACGGTGGCGAGAAGGCGGATCATCAGTACCTCCGTGCCCGCTTGCGATCGCGGCGGCTCTCGTACTGAACGAGGTTGTCGGCGCGCAGTTCCGTGGCGTCGCGCGGCATCAGGCGCCGCGCCTGCGCCGCCGTGATCAACGGATAGTGGCGCACGTCGCAAAGTGCCGCGCCGACCTCCCAGCAATCCTCCACGTTGGTCACCCACATGCCGGTTGGAAAGCGCCGCAGATCGACCGGCACGGAATAGCTGCGCAGGCTCTTGCGGTGCTTGTTGGTGTATTCGTGGAAGTACGACATCGCGAGCTCGCGCAAGGATCGATAGACCGGATCGCGCCAGCGTAACCAGACATGGTTGCTCTTGGAAATGGCGCCCCAGCACCGGCCGTGCCGGAACACGGCGACGACATGATCGGAATCGCCCTTGGCCGTGAGATCCATGATCAGCGGCGGCCGGCCCTGCAGCCACAGCGCGCAGGCCGCGGTGAAGGCCGCCTCGATGCAATGGGCCTGGCGATGCGTCAGCACGCCCTGCACCGAGCGCAGCGTGTCGCCCTGGTATTCGAAGTTGGCGTGCAGGCCGATCACGAATTCCTGGATCTGCTCGGGCGTCTTGAGCGCCCGCAGCACCGCGCCTTCTTGGGCGCTGAGACCGAGGTCGGCAGGTTTGGGGTGATCGAGGCGGAGACGGCGCATGGACGGTCCGAGTGTGCCGTCCGGCTTCGTCCATTGCCATCCCGCGGTTGGTGGAGCTGAGGGGGATCGAACCCCTGACCTCCTCATTGCGAACGAGGCGCTCTCCCAGCTGAGCTACAGCCCCCCACGTCCCGCGGTGACGGGGCGGATAAAGCCTGCTGAGCCACCTGTCAAGCAAACCGCCACCTCACCCTGAGGAGGCGCGCAGCGCCGTCTCGAAGGGTGGGCTGCGGACGGGGCGCTTGTTCCCATCCTTCGAGACGCGCCCTACGGGCGCTCCTCAGGATGAGGCGGAGATGGTAGCGTCTGTCCTCACTTTTCAGGGAGATCGGCAGCGTGGCAAACGGCAAGAAGGTGGTGCAGACGGACAGCGCACCCAAGGCGCTCGGGCCCTATTCGCAGGCCATCGCGGCGGGCGGCATGATCTATTGCGCGGGCCAGATCCCGCTCGATCCCGCGAGCGGCAACATCGTGGCCGGCGGCGTCGCCGAACAGACCCATCAGGTGCTGAAGAACCTGCGCGCCGTCTTGAAGGCGGCCGGCAGCGACCTCGATCGCGCTGTCAAGACCACGGTGTTCATCAAGAACATGAACGACTTTGCCGCCATGAATGAGGTCTACGGCCGGCCCGAGTATTTCGGCAGCGCCGCGCCGGCGCGCTCGACCGTAGAAGTGGCGCGCCTGCCGCGCGACGTGCTGGTCGAGATCGAAGTCGTAGCCCTTGCCTGATCACGGGGCCTGACATGGGTTCCTGGTTGCTGAGCTGGGCGATCGGACTTGGCTCGGCCATCCTGTTCGTCATCGTCATTGTCCACCTGCTGCTGTCGCTGCTGCTGATCATCCCGAGCTGGCGGATCCTGTCGCGCGCCGGCTACTCGGGCGCGCTGTCGCTGTTTCATCTCGTGCCGGTGATCGGCCCCTTCATCGTCATGGCGATCCTTGCCTTCGGCGAGTGGCCGAGCGGCGAGGCCAGTCATGGTGAAGGGGGGCGGCGCTGATGGCCGAGATCGCAGCCCTCGCGGGCTTCCTCGGCCTGAGCGGCGCCTTCGCCGTGGTCGGGCTCGTGCTGGCGGGCTGGATGGCCTGGCGCATCGTCGAGAAGGCGGGCCTGCCGGGCTGGGCGGGACTGGGCGCGATCCTGCTCACCCTCACCGCCGTCGGCACGGTGGTGCCGCTGGTCCTGCTCTGGGTGTTCGCCTTCATGCGCTGGCCGCGCGACGAGATGGTGCCGGCTATCGCGGGCCCGTCGCCGGCGTCGGCGGCGCCTCCCAAGGCCTTGCCCGATCGCCGCGGCTGGCGGCTTGTCGGCGGCGGCGTGTCGCTCGCGTTCGATGACTCCTCGCCATCGTATCGCCTGACCGGCGGTCCGGCCGAGCAGCCAACCGATCTCGTGGTGCCCGATCCCTCGGTGGGCAAGCCGCATGCGCGGCTGCTGACGGCCGGCACCCGGCTCGGCCTCGAAGACCTCGGCAGTCCCGGCGGCACCTATATCGACGGCGCGCGGCTGCTGCCAGAGCACGGTCCGCGCGACATCTCGGCCGCCCATTCGATCCGCCTGGGCAGCGTCGAACTGGCTTTATCCCGTGCTTGAAATGGGCTTTGACCTGCAACCGCCGTTGAGTAGGGTGCGCGGCCGGCGGCGTGCCGGTGGCGGAGGACTTTTGGGCCGATGACCTCGCTCTTGAAGCTCATTTTGCAGATCATCGACATCTACATCATGGTTGTCGTAGCGAGCGCAATCATGAGCTGGCTCGTCGCATTCAACGTGCTCAACACCCGTAACCAGTTCATTCGATGGGTGGTTGATTTCCTCTATCGAATCACTGAACCGGTCCTGCGGCCGATCCGCCGGGTGCTCCCCAATTTTGGTGGCATAGATGTCTCGCCGGTCGTCTTGTTGCTCGGCTTGTACTTCCTTAGCAGCCTTCTAATTGAATACTGGCCGCATTGAGCGATCCGTCGTTTCTCCGGCGTGGCATGAACGGCGTGACGATCGAGCTTCGCGTCCAGCCGCGGGCGCGGCGCACGGCGCTCGAGGCGGCAGACGAGGGGCTCAAGGCCTCGGTGACCGCGCCGCCGGAAGACGGCAAGGCCAATGACGCCGTGATCGCCTTGCTTTCGCAAGAGTGGCGCCTGCCCAAGTCGGCCTTCTCGGTCATCAAGGGCGCCTCGGCGCGTGATAAGACCCTGAGTGTGAATGGCGAGCCGGCGAACCTCGCAACTCGCATCGGCGAGTGGATGCGCGCGCATGGCTGACGCCAAGCTGATCGACGGCAAGGCCTATGCGCTCCGCTTGCGTGAACGCGTGGCCAAGGGTGTGGGCGAACTGGTTGCCGCCAAGGGGCTCCGCCCCGGCCTTGCCACCGTGCTGGTCGGCGACGATGCCGCGAGCCAGGTCTACGTGAAGAGCAAGGGCCGGGTCGCGGCCGAGCTCGGCATGGCGAGCTTCGATCATCGCCTGCCGGCCGACACCAGCGAGACCGAGCTCTTGGCGCTGATCGCTTCGCTGAACATCGACCCCAGCATTCACGGCATTCTAGTGCAGCTGCCGCTGCCCAAGCACATCGACACCGCACATGTGTTGCTGGCGATCGATCCCGACAAGGATGTCGATGGCTTTCATCCGATCAATGTCGGCCGGCTGAGCGCGGTCGCGCCCGGCGCGCCGCTCGATTTTCCGGTGCCCTGCACGCCGCTCGGCGTGTCGATGCTGCTGGCCGATGCGCTGGGACCACTCGCCGGCAAGACGGCCGTCGTGATCGGCCGCTCGAACCTGGTCGGCCGGCCGGTGGCACAGCTGCTGCTGCGTGCCGATTGCACGGTGACCATCGCCCATTCGCGCACCCGCGACCTGCCCGCCCTCTGCCGCACCGCCGACATCGCTGTGGTGGCGATCGGCAAGCCCGAGTTCGTACGTGGCGACTGGATCAAAACAGGCGCGGCGGTGATCGACGTCGGAATCAATCGCCTGCCGGCCGACAACGGGAAGAGTCGATTGGTCGGCGACGTAGCCTTCGCCGAAGCGCTAAAGGTCGCCGGGTATCTGACGCCCGTGCCGGGCGGCGTCGGCCCCATGACGGTGGCCTGCCTGATGTACAACACGCTCCAGGAAGCCCGCCGCGCCGCCGGCCTGCCCTTCGCGGCGATCTAGGTTCGCGAAAAACCTCATCCTGAGGAGCCGCGCGTAGCGCGGCGTCTCGAAGGATGGGGCACCGGACAAGGTGCTCGTTCCCACCCTTCGAGACGCATCGCTGCGCGATGCTCCTCAGGGTGAGGTAGTACGAGTCAGCCGAACACTCCTGAAGCGCTAGTTCTTCGACATCCCCGCGATCAGCGCCGTCACGTTGTGGCGCATCATCGCTTCGTAGGTCGGAGCGGGTCCGCCGGGCTTGGAGAGGGCATCGCTGTAGAGGCGAGGACCGACGGATGCGCCGCTGTCGCGGGCGATCTCGTCGACCAGGTTGGGGTTGGTCATGTTCTCGATGAACAGCGCCTTGATCTTCTGCTCGCGCACCTGGCGGATCAGGTTCGCGACGTCGCGCGCGGTCGGCTCGTTGTCGGTATTGTAGCCGCGCGGCGCGCTCAGGCTGACGTCATAGGCGCGGGCGAAATAGCGGAAGGAATTGTGGCCGGTGATTGCCTTGCGCCGGTCCTCCGGCACGCGCGCGATCTCGGCGCGGATCCAGCTGTCGAGGTTGGCGAGGCGCTTGTCGTACTCGGCGGCACGCGAACGATAGGCGGCTGCGTTGGCTGGATCGGCCGCGGCCAGCCCGTCGGCGATGTTGGCGACGTAGCGTCGCGCGCAGGCGACGTCCTGCCAGCAATGCGGATCGCTCTCCTGCGCCGCGCCCGCCGAGGCCACGATGTGCCGGCCCTTGAAGCCGGCCGCCTCGGCCAGGCGATCGATCCAGCCCTCGAAGCCGAGGCCGTTGCTCACCAGCACCTGCGCCTGGGCCAGCGTGCGCGCATCGCTGGGCTTGGGTTGATAGGTGTGGGCGTCGGTGTCGGGGCCGACCAGGACGGCGACGTCGACCCGATCGCCGCCGACATTGGCCACGAGGTCGGCCAGGATCGAGAAGGTCGCGACGACCTTCAAGCGGCTGTCGGCCGAAGCAGGTGCGGCCGCGAGCAGCAGGGCGGCAAGAAGGAGGACAAGGCGCATTTCGTTACTGTGTAACAGCAACGCAAACGCCGTGTCATCCCGACTCCCGTGTCATCCCGAGCGAAGCGAGGGATCTAGGGCGAGCGCCGGCCATAGATCCCTCGCTTAGCCGCTGTCAGACAGCGGCCTCTCGGGATGACACGGATCTCCCTCAGAGCGTCTTGGCCAGTGCCGTCATCTGGTCGGCGGCGATGCCCCAACCGGTATGGAAGCCCATCTTTTCGTGCGCCTCGCGGTCTTCCTTGGTCCAGTGCAGCGCACGGGCCGTGTAGCGAGTTTTGCCGCCCTCATTCTCGAAGGTCAGCACCCCCGTGAAGAACGGCTTGGCCGAGGGCTCCCACGCCCGCGTATAGGCATCGGTGAAGACCAGCCGTTCGTTCTTGATCACCTCCAGATAGACACCGCGATTGGGCATCTCCTGGCCCTCGGGCCCCTTCATCACGATGGTGCTCGAGCCGCCTGCCCGCACGTCAACCCGAGCCATTTCTGTCGTCCTGAGCGAAGCGAAGGACCTCACGCCAGTCCCAACGCACGCCTTTGGAGCTGGCGCTAGATCCTTCGCTACGCTCAGGATGACAACGGACTGGGCGGCATAGTCGGAACTAGAAATCGAGCCAGCGGGGCGCGTGGCCGGTCGCCTCGAAGAAACGCAGCAGGCCGGCGAGCGAGATCGCCGAGGTCATGTTGTTGGTCAGCGGATGGGCGTTGATCGGCCCGTCGGCCTGCAAGCCGCGGTCGAGAACCAGCGTCACCTTGCGCTCGTTGTCGTTGATCACGGCGAAGGGCGTCACCGAGCCGGGCTCGACGCCGAGATATTTGCGCAGCCGTTCGGGGCTGCCGAAGGAGAGGCGCCCCGCGCCCAGCATCTCGCCCAGGCGCTTGAGGTCGACGGCGCGGTCCTCCAGCGCCACCACCAGCCACATCTCCTCCTTCTTGTTGCGCAGGAAGAGGTTCTTGATGTGATGGCCGGGCAGGGTGCCGCGATGCGCCTTGGCCTCCTCCACGGTGAAGACCGGCGCATGCTCGACGGTATTGTGGGCCAGACCCAGCTCGGCAAGGCGGGCGAATAGTTGTTGTGGGCTGAGCATCTGGTACGACCTCGACCTCACCCTGAGGGCGCCCGCAGGGCCGTCTCGATTACCGCGGAGTAATCTCCGCGGCTTGGTGGGCAACTGGGCTGTTGCCATCCTTCGAGACGCCACGCTGCGCGTGGCTCCTCAGGATGAGGTTGGTTAAAGTAGTCCAATGAAAGGCATCGTCCTGTCAGGCGGCAGCGGCACGCGGCTTTACCCGATGACCCGGGCGGCGAACAAGCAGCTCCTGCCGGTCTACAACAAGCCGATGGTCTACTACCCGCTGACCACGCTGATGCTGGCGGGTTGCCGCGAGATCCTGCTGGTCGTCAATCCGCAGGACGAGGAGGCCTATCGCAACCTGTTCGGCGACGGCCGGCAGTGGGGCCTCGAGATCAGCTACGCCGTGCAGCCCAAGCCGGGCGGCATCGCCGAAGTGTTCATCGTCGGGCGCGATTTCGTGGGAAAGGACCGCGTCGGCCTGATCCTGGGCGACAATCTGTTCTACGGCGATTCGCTGCCGGCGATGGCCGAACGCGGCGCACGGGGCACCGGCGCCGTGATCTACGCCTACTGGGTGAGCGATCCCAAAGCCTATGGCGTGGTCGAGTTCGATGCCGCCGACAAACCGGTTTCGATCGTCGAGAAGCCGAAGCAGCCGCGCTCGAACTGGGCAGTGACGGGACTCTATTTCTACGACGCTGACGTGTGCGATATCGCCGCTTCCCTGCCGCGTTCGGCTCGCGGTGAGCTCGAGATCACCGACGTCAATGCGCAATACCTCAAGCAGGGCCGACTGACCGTCGAGAAGCTCGGCCGCGGCTATGCCTGGCTCGACACCGGCACGCCGTCGAGCCTGCTGCGCGCCGCGCAGTTCGTCGAGACGGTCGAGGACCGCCAGGGGCTGCAGATCGGCAGCCCCGAGGAGGTCGCGTGGCGCAAGGGCTACATCGACGACAAGGGCCTCGAAAGGCTGATCGGGCCGATCAAGGACAGCGAATACGGCAAGTATCTGCAGCTTCTCTTGGCCCGCGGCTGAGAGCGCACCCCTTACCTCATCCTGAGGAGCGGCCCGGAGGGCCGCGTCTCGAAGGATGGGCACAGGGGGCTCGTGCCCACCCTTCGAGACGGCCGCTGCGCGGCCTCCTCAGGGTGAGGAAGGGCCCTAAAACCGGCCTTTCCCGGCCTTGCAAAGGCCAGGGAAAACCCCTATCAACTGCGCGCTCGGAGCGCGGGCGTAGCTCAGGGGTAGAGCACGACCTTGCCAAGGTCGGGGTCGAGGGTTCGAATCCCTTCGCCCGCTCCAATCTTCTCCCTCTAATCTCGATATTGGCTTGAACGGCGTGGGTATGCTGCGCCAATTCGCCTGGGGAGACGGCGTTGTCGCGGGAAAGTCGGGTCGCTGTCGGGGCCGTGACGTGGTGCCGTCCGCACGTTGCGGCCAGTTTGGCGCCATGACTGACGACGCCCCCTTGCTGATCCAGAAGTTGCGCCTGCAGCGGGGGTGGTCGCAGGAACAGCTTGCGGAGGTCGCGGGCCTCAGCGTTCGGACGATCCAGCGCATCGAGCGCGGGCAGACGCCGAGCGCGGAGTCCCTCAAGGCGCTCGCCGCAGTGCTCGAGGTCGACTTTGGCGCACTCCGAGAGGCACACATGACCCCATCCGCCAACCAAAGCGTCAGCGCGGAGGAAGCGCTGGCCCTTGCGCGCGTGCGCAAGCTCAAGGGCTTCTACATGCACGTCGTCCAGTATGTCGTGGTCATCGCCTTTCTTGTCGTCGTGAACCTGCTCACCTCTCCCCGCCACCTGTGGGTCGGTTGGGCCGCGCTCGGCTGGGGGCTCGGCCTGGCAATGCACGGCCTGCGCGTCTTCGATAAGATCCCGTTCCTCAACGGCGACTGGGAGAAGCGGACGGTCGAACGCTACCTGGGCCGGAAGCTGTAGCTGGGGCCTCAGCTGTAGATCCCGAGCGGATCGTCGTCCTCGTTGCTGTACTCTGGCACAGCGTAGTCGTCCGCCGCCGTGCGTTGACGCCAGCGGCAGCGCTCTTCCCACCACTGGCGCGGCGGCTCGGGCTGCGGCGGTCTGGCCGTCACCGGGGCGGGTTTTGTTTCGGCGGACGGCGGTGCTTGCGGCGTCGGCGGTTCCGGAGGAGGCAGCGGATCCATGACGAGCGGCGGCCCCAGCTCCGCCGCCGCCCTCACGAGGTCCTCGAAGCCACCGGTCTTGGCGGCATAAAGCAACGCGTCCAGGCCTGTCAGGCCGGGCGGCTTCTGTGGCGGCGTGCTCCGCCTGGCCAGGCGCTCGGCGCGCAGGAGGCGATCCAGGCTCATGGCCGCTGCTCCTTGTCGGCCGTTTCGCGCGCCGCGAGGTTCTCCTGCGTCTGGCGCAGGTTGCGTTCGATCTCGACCGTCTCGAGCGCACGACGGCGGTTCTCGAGCATGGCGGAAAACCGGTCGCCGTCCTCGAGGCTGATCTCCTCGTTGCTCGCCAAGCCGATCAGGCAGGCCTGGCCTGCGGCGATGCCGGCAGCGTCGTTGGCCGTCGGTAGCTCGATCTTCACGAACGTTCCGGCCGGCCACAGGAGCGGCAGCATCAGCCTGGCCGCCGGCACGTCGCCGCCTCGGGCCTTCGTCATCATGGCGCGCAGCACGGCCACGAGGCCGTCCTGGCCGGCGGCCTTGGTGATGGCCTCGCGCATCAGAGTTGCCCTGTTGCGGCTGCCGCGTACGCGGCCCGGGCCGCCGCGATTGCCTTTCTCGAACTTCGCCATGCGTGGTCTCCTCGAACGACACGGATGATAAGGCCGAGGGGGCGAAACCACCTATTTTGGTCATTAGAAGTTCGGCGGGTACGTCTTTCGCGCGAACTTCTAATGACCAAAATAGGTGGCACCGAATACGGTGCGTTATCCTGAAAGATTTTGCCCGATGCGGGAGTCCGTTAGATTCCCGTTAGATTCGATTCTAGAGAGCCGGATCCTCGCGATCCTCGTCGGGACGGTGGAACAGCAGCACGACCACGACCGACGACAGCGCCAGCGCCGCCATCAACAGGAAGCCGTCGGTGAAGGAGCCGCGCAGGTCCAGCACCCGGCCGGTCATGACGGGCGCCAGGAAGCCCGAAATCGCGAAGGCGAAGTCCATGATGCCGAGCGACGTCGCCGCGCGGCTCGGAGCGATATCGACGTTCACCGCATAGTAGGACGCGTTGGCGCCCATCGAGGCCGCGACGGCCACCGTGATGCCGGCGATGGCGATGGTGAGATCATGGGTGAGCGCCACCGGCACGATCGCCAGCGCCGCGATGAGCTGGGTGCCGGCGATGAGGTACGAGCGCGACACACGCAGGCGGCCGGTGGTCTTCAGCAGATGGTCCGACCAGCGTCCCATCAACCACAGCAGGATGGCGGCGGCGAGCCAGGGCAGCACCGTGAACAGGCCGATGGTCTTGAGATTGAGCCCGTAGGCGTGCTCGAGGTAGCTCGGCAACCAGGTCATGAAGAAGAACAGGAAGTAACCGAAGACGAAGAACGCCCAGGTGTTGGCGAGCAGCGTGCGGTTGGTGAGGAGTGCCTTGAGGACACGCGCCCCGGGCCAGGACTTCAGCACGGCATGCGCCGGCGCCGAGCCCGCGGCGCTGGTCCTGATGTGCGCGAGCTCGGCCTTGTCGACGAAGCGGCTGTCCGCCGGGCTGTCGCGGAACAGCACATACCACAGCGGCACCCAGAGCACGGAGAGCCCGAACAGGACCGCGAAGCTCAGTCGCCAGTCGAGCCAGGCCAGCAGTTGAGTGACGATCGGTCCGCCGATCGCCAGCGCGAGCGGCACGGCGAGCAGGGCGTTGCCCAGCGCGGTGGCGCGCTCCTGCGGCGACAGCCAGTGGCTGACCGCCCCGGTGAGGGCGGGGAAGTTGGGCCCTTCCGACACGCCGAGCAGCACGCGCGCGGCATAGAGAATGACGAAGCCGCTGGCGAGCGCGGTCGCGCCGATCGACAGGCTCCACAGCAGGGCCGCCACGGTGAGCACCAGGCGCGCGCCGTAGCGGTCGACGGCAAATCCGCCGATCAGGGTGGTAATGGCGTAGCCCAGGCCGAAGGCACCCAGGATCGCGCCGGTATCGGCAGGCGACAGGCCAAGGTCGCGCTCGATCAGGGGAATGGCGTATGAAATGGCGGCCCGGTCGATGTAGTTCACCACCGTGATCGCGAAGAGAAGGAAGATGATGAACCAGCGGAACTTGGTCGGCGTCATGCGGATGATCCTTCCCATCGCTTTGCTCGCGCTGCAAGGACTGGCTGGGCCACGCCTCGCGAGCCGGGCGCTCGCCGCCGACTATCCGGAGCGGCCCATCAAGCTCGTCGTGCCCTATGCGCCAGGCGGCGGCGCCGACGGTGTGGCCCGCATCGTGGCCAAGAAGATGAGCGAGAACATCGGCCAGTCGATCGTGATCGAGAACAAGGGCGGCGCCGGCGCCATCGTCGGCACCGACCTGGTGGCCAAGGCCGAGCCTGATGGCTACACGCTGCTGCTCGGCCAGTCCGGGCCGATCTCGATCAATCCCGCCGTCTACAAGAGCCTGCCGTACGATCCGCAGAAGGACTTTGCGCCGATCTCGATGACGACGGCCTATCCCTACATCCTGGTCGTCAACGCCGACCTCCCGGCCAGGACGCTGGCCGAGTTCGTGGCGCTCGCCAAGGCAAAGCCCGGCACGATGAACTACGGCTCGACCGGCGTCGGTGCCGCCAACCACCTGGTGGCCGAGCTGTTCAACAGCAAGGCCGGGCTGAAGATGACCCACATCCCCTATCGCGGCACGGCGCTCGCCACGGCCGACCTCGTGGCGGGCCAGCTCACCATGGTGTTCGGCGATCCGATCAGCGTGCTGCCGCACATCAAGTCGGGCAAGTTGCGCGCATTGGCCGTGACCAGCCTGCAGCGCTCATCCGTTGCGCCCGACGTGCCGACGGTGGCGGAGAGCGGTTACCCCGGCTTCGAGGCGCTCGCCTGGCACGGCATCCTGGCGCCCGCCCGCACGCCAACCGCAATCGTGAAGAAGCTGAACGAGGAAATCGTGAAGGCGGTCAACGATCCCGCGACCAAGGCCCTGCTGGCCAATCAGGCCATGCAAACGGTCGGCAGCACGCCGGAGGAGTTTGCGGCCTTCATCCGCAACGACATCGCGATCTGGAAGGCCGTCGCTCTGGCCGCGAACGTCACTGTGGAGTAGGGCGGCAACCATTCACTAAGACCTCATCCTGAGGAGCACGCCGAAGGCGTGCGTCTCGAAGGATGGGCAACAGACGTAGTGCTCGCGCCCACCCTTCGAGACGCGGCCTGCGGCCGCTCCTCAGGGTGAGGTGTTTTCCGTCACGGGCTATGCTTCAGGCACCGTCAGCACCATGAGACGGGCGACGTCGGCGGCGCGCTCGAGCGTCCAGACGGCGTCGATCAGCGGCTGGATATCGTGGCCGGGCTGCCATCTCTCCGCCTCCGCCCTCAGCTTGTCCTCGATCTCGCCGTCCTTCAGCGGATTGGCCGCACTGCCGCGCGCGGCGCCGGTCGAGAGGTTGTGCTTTTTTCCATCCTCGGTGCGCACGTCCATCTCGGCAGCGATGGTCGAGAGGCCCGGATCGGCGGCGACGCCGATGCGGCGGCGCATCTCCAGCACCAGTGGATCGGCGACGCAGGCGTCGGTGAATTGATCGAGGCCCGCCTTGCCCTGCACTAGCGCCGCGGCCACCGCGTGCTGCAAGCTCACCTGCAACTCGCGGCCCGTTGCGACGTTGGGACGATCGGTACGCTGCAGCAGCAGCGGGTTGCCGCGAATCGCGATCCGCTCGACGACCGCCTGCGGGTGGGCGCGCCGCCAGTCGAGCGCGCAGTCGAGCACCGGATGGATGACGAAGCCGCAGGGATAGGGCTTGATCGAGTTGTTGGCGACTTCCCAGCTCTTGCCCAGGCCATCGAGCAGCGCGGCCCAGTCCGGCGGCTCGCCCATGGCGGCGAGGAAACCCTGGGCACCGGCAATCGGTTCGGCCGGTCCTTCGAAGCCTTTTTCCGCCAGCAGCGCCGACAAGAGTCCATTGCGAGCGGCATTGCCGACGCTGACGCTCTTGGCCGGCCAGCCGAGGCACTCGCAGAGGCCGGCCGACTGGGTCGAGGCCGTGCCCAGCGCCCACACGATCCGCTGGTCGCTCAAGCCCAGCAGCTTGGCGGCGCCGGCCGCGGCTCCGAACACGCCGCAGGTCGAGGTGATGTGCCAGCCCTTGGGATAGTGGCCGGGCGAGACTGCGCCACCGATCCGGCATTCGATCTCGAAGCCCAGGATGAAGGCGAGCAGCAGCTGCTGGCCACTGACCGGCCGCAGCTCGGCCAGCGCCAGCAGGGCCGGCGCGAGCGGCGCGGTCGGATGCACGACCGTCGGCAGATGCGTGTCGCAATAGTCGAAGACATTGGCACCGGCGGCATTGAGGAAGGCCGCATTCAGCGCATCGATGCGCTCGCTGCGGCCGACGATGGTCGTCTGCCTGCCGCCGGAGAACTCGGCGAGCGATTTCAGCGCCATCTCGATCGGCGGCGTCCGGCAACCGGCCAGCGCCACGGCGAAGAAGTTCAGGAGGGCGCGCTTGGCCTCGTGCTTCACGGGGTCGGGAATGTCCTGCCAACGCGTGTTGGCCACGAAACGGGCGAGCGTCTGGGTGACGCCGGGTTTTGGCTGCATGATGGAGTTTACGCCGACTCGAGGAGCAGGACACTCCCCAACCCGCCATCGGCGAATGGCGTGCGCGCGCCAGACGCCAGCCAGACGTCTGTCGGGCGCGCCATTTAGGCGGCTTGTTCGAGGGTCGAGGCGACGTCGCGCGTGGTGACGCGACGCAGGTCGCGCACCTTGGTGGTGTCGAATGGCCGGGCGCGATGCATGGTGCAGCGATTGTCCCAAATCACCAGGTCGCCCTGGCGCCACTTGTGGGCGTGGACGAATTGCGGCTTGGTCGCGTGCTCCATCAGCTCCATCAGCAGGAGGCGGCCGTCGGGCACCGGCATGCCGTCGATGTGCGAGGCATGCGCGGCGATGTAGAGCGTCTTGCGATGCGAGCCGGGATGGGTGCGCGCGACCCGCTGTGGCACCGGCGGCAGGCTCGCCAGCTCCTCGGGCGTGTACTTGGTGACGTCGAGCTGGCCGCGCGAATGCCAGATCGAATGGATCGCGACCTTGCCCTCGAGCTGGGCCTTGGTCGCCGCCGGCAGCGCATCGTAGGCTGCGCGCAGGTCGGCGAATTCGGTGTCGCCGCCTTCGTCGGGAATGACGTGGGCATAGAGCATCGAGAGCGCGCCCGGCACGGCGCGGAACGAGGCGTCGGTGTGCCACAAGCGGTTGGCCAGCCAGTCGAGCCGGCGGCGGGCATTGACCTCGAGTACCTTGCCGTCGCCGTCGAGGTTGGAGATATCGGCGATCTCGTCGCGTGCCAGGCGATGCTTGATGCTGCGATGCCGTGCCCGCTGGGCCGAGGAATTGATCGGCCCGAAATGGCCGGCGAAGTCGATCTGCTGGTCGTCTGTCAGTTTCTGGTCGTGAAACACCACGACCGCGTAGCGATTGATCGCCTCCTCGATGCCATCGCGGTCGGCCGCTTTCAGGGGCCGGGCGAGATCGATGCCGGATATCTCGGCCATAAAGTCGGGTCGGCTGGGCGTCACTGTGATGCTCATAACCGCCTCCAGCGGCTATAGTATCGAGATCGCCATCTTCTCCCAGGAAACGCCATGCCGCAAACCATGAAGCTCGCCCTGCTCGACGATTATCAGAAAGTAGCCATGCGCATGGCGGATTGGGGCCCGCTGAAGAAGCGCGGCGTGGAGATCACGGTCTTCCACGAGCCGTTCAAGTCGGTCGACGATGCCGCCCAGAAGCTGGCGCCATTCGAGATGCTGGGCCTGTTGCGCGAACGCACGGCGTTCCCGAAGGCGCTGATCGACAAGCTGCCCAACCTCAGGTTCATGGTGCTGACCGGCGCGCGCGCGGCGAGTCTCGACGACAAGGCCGCGGCCGCGCGCGGCATCCCGATTTCGACCACGGGCGGCGGCGGCTCCAATGCGCCGACGGCGGAGCTCGGCTGGGCGCTGCTGATGATGTGCGCCCGCGACCTCGGCAAGGCCGAGCGCTTGGCCCGCACTGGCAAGTGGCACGACGGCATCGAGCAGGCGGTGGTGCTCGAGGGCAAGCGGCTCGGCGTCCTGGGGCTCGGCAAGCTCGGCAGCAAGGCTGCCCACTACGGCAAGGCCTTCGGCATGGAGGTGGTGGCGTGGAGCCAGAACCTCACGCCCGAAAAGGCCGCCGCCGGCGGCGCCAAGTATGTCAGCAAGGATGAGCTGCTCTCGACGTCGGACTTCGTGTCGATCCATCTCGCTCTGTCGGATCGCACCCGCGGGCTGATCCAGGCGGCCGACCTCGCCAAGATGAAGAAGACCGCGATCCTGGTGAACACTTCGCGCGGTCCGATCGTCGATGAGGCGGCGCTGATCGCGGCGCTGAAGAATCGCACCATCCTGCATGCCGGCCTCGACGTGTACGACAAGGAGCCGCTGCCGGCCGACCATCCGCTGACCAAGCTCGACAACATCACCCTGATCCCGCACCTCGGCTACGTCGTCGAGGACGCCTACCGGCATTTCTATGCGGGCACGATCAAGAACGTCGAAGCCTGGCTGGACGGCAAGCCGATCAATGTCCTCAATCCGGATGCGCTGAAAAAGTGAATCGGAATGTCAATTCCCGCCGGGGTCGAACGTCGATGAGATGACGGGATAGGCCGTCGTCACCGAAGGAGGCCGAGATGGCTCAATACATGCTGCTGCTGCACCAAGCTCCCAACTACAACATGGACCTGCCGCGCGAGAAGATGCTGGAAATGACCAAGCGCTACATGACCTGGGCAGAGGGCTTGGGCGCCAAGGGCAAGCTGGCCGGCGGCGAGAAGCTGGCTGCAGGGGGCGTGCGCCACGTCAAGGTCAAGGACGGCAAGCCGGTGGTCACCGACGGCCCCTATGCCGAGGCCAAGGACGTGGTCGGCGGCTATTTCGTGATCGAGGCCAAGGACCAGGCCGAGGCCGAGGCCATCGCCAAGGATTGCCCGCATGTGACGATTGCGGCCAGCAACTGGATCGAGATCCGCCCGATCGAGAGCATGGCGGAGATGCGGGCACAGGCGGCGGCCAGCTGAGCGGATTTGTCGATTCGCCAGAACCTCGAACGTCGAGGGTGTGACGGCGACGAGGCCGTCACAACCCGAGGAGGTCGAAATGGCTCAATACATGCTGTTGCTGCATCAACTGCCCGCCACCAACGCGCAGTTGCCAGCCGAGACAATGACGGACGTGGTGCGCCGCTACTATGAGTGGGCGGAGGCGATGCGCCAGAAGGGCAAATTGGTCGGTGGCGAAAAGCTCGCGGCCGGCCGGGTACGCCACATCCGCATGCGCGATGGCAAGCCTTTGTCGAGCGACGGTCCCTATGCCGAGGCCAAGGACGTGGTCGGCGGCTACTTCGTGATCGAGGCCAAGGACGATGCCGAAGCCGACGCCATCGCCCGCGACTGCCCGCATCTGTGGAACGCCACCAACTGGGTCGAGCTCCGGCCCATCGACCTGATGACGGCGGCGGAAGCCCCCGCCAAGGCGAAGGCGGTCGGCTGAGCGGCCAGGTCCACAGCCTCGTCGCCACGCTGGCGCGCGATTCGACCCACCGGTTGGTCGCGGCGCTGGCGCGGCGGCTGGGCGCGGGCCGCATCGCCGTTGCCGAGGATGCCGTCCAGCACGCGCTCCTGCAGGCGCTGTCGCTGTGGCCGTTCAAGGGTGTGCCGGAACGGCCCGAGGCCTGGCTCGCTACCGTTGCCAGGAACCGCGCGCTCGACCTGCTGCGTGGCGAAGCGCGCCGGGCAGCCCTTGCCGAGGAGCTTGTCCCATTGGCTCCCCCGTCCGCTGAGAACGACGGCCGATTCGATCGCGAGCTGAACGACGACGAGCTGGCATTGCTGTTCGCCGTCTGCCACCCCGCCTTGTCGCCCGAAATGCGCGTGACCTTTGCGCTGAAGACGGTGTGCGGCCTCACCGTGCCGCAGATCGCGGCCGGCATGCTGGGCGAGCCGACCGCCATCGCCCAACGCCTGGTGCGCGCCCGCCGGCAGCTCGAGTCGGCCGGCGTCGCCATCGAGCCGCCGCCACCGGAGGCGCTGCCCGAACGCGCGGAGACGGTCCGCACCGCGCTCTATCTGATGTTCAACGAGGGCTACTCGGCCTCCTCGGGCGAGGCGCTGGTGCAGCCCGAATTCTGCGTCGAAGCGGTGCGGCTGGCGCGCGCCCTGGCGCGGCATCCCATGACCATGAGCCCGGCGAGCGATGCGCTTGCGGCCTTGCTGGCGCTCACGGCGGCGCGTCTGCCCACCCGGGTCGGGCCTGACGGCGTGGCGCAACTGCTCGAGGACCAGCCGCGCGAGCAATGGGACCGCGGCTTGATCGCGCTCGGCCTCGCCCATCTCGACCGCTCGGCGCGCGGCAACGAATTGACGGTGTGGCATCTGCGCGCCGAGATCGCCTCGCTTCACGCCGTGGCGCCGAGCGCGGCCGAGACCGATTGGGCGCGCATCGTGTCGATCTACGATCAGTTGCTGGGTGTCGATCATTCCCCGGTGGTGGAGCTGGCGCGTGCCGTGGCGATCGGCCGGGCCGAGGGACCGGCGGCGGGGTTGGCTGCCTTGCCCGCGATCGAGTGCAGCCCCTACGCCGAAGCGGCGCGCGGCGTGTTCCTGTCGGAGCTGGGCCGAAGCGAGGAGGCGCGTCGGCATTTCAAGAAGGCACTGGCGCTCGCCCGCACCGAACCGGAACGCCGCTTGATGGAAAAGAGACTCTCGTAGAGAGGTCGCCGATGCAGATGGCCGAGCGTGAGGTTGATATACTGGGGCGTGGGCGACGACATCTCAGACATGGAGCTGGTCGATCTGGTTGTCCGGGGTCACCCGGGTGCGTTCCGGCGCTTCTACCAGCGGCATAGCCAATTGATTTATGCCTGCATCCGCAAGCGCGCGAATGCAGCTGATGTCGACGATGTATTCCAAGCCTTTTTCGAGCGCCTGATCGCAAAGGAATTTAGGCCTTTGCAATTGTGGCAAAGGGGAACATCGCTTCCGATCTACCTGGCAAAGGTCGTGCGGAACTTTGTCGTTGATTTCTACCGCGCCAAAAAATCCCGAGAAGAAGCAGTTGGCGGGGCAGCAGAAATCGAAGCCCTTTTGGACCCTCAGGAAGAGACGATCTCTCTCAAAGGCCACCTGGACGAGCTACGGCGTCTCGGTATCCGAGCTTGGGCAGCGCTCGATAAGCGCGATCGTGTAATGATTTGCGACCGATTTCACAGGGATCGCACGAATGACGAGATCGCCGAGCGATTGCAGCTTACCCCGGGAGCCCTGCGGACCGCTCTATCCCGAGCCCAAGCGCGCCTGCTTGGCGGGCTGAAAACCTTGGCTCCAGAATTCTTTCCCGATTCGGTGTAACAAATGTGGGCCGGACATCGCCTTTCAATCGGATGGCATGATGGGAGCACTTCCCAGTTGGCCAGGGACTAGGCGGAGCTATCGGGCAATGAATACCGGGCCAGGCGGTGAAGATGACGGGAGCTTGATGGCTGCCCTGTTCAATCGGCGGCGGCAGTGGCTCCCATTGTCTTCAGACCAAATCAGAATCGTAGATGAGTTTGTCGCTGGACGGCTCGCCGGGGAGGCCGCTGCTGCAGCCGAAAGGCTGGTCCGGGAGAACGCCTTCGCCGCGGAGCGCGTCATGGAAAGGCGTCTCCTGCAGCAGGCAGAGAGCAGTCCCGCGCCACCCCGTGCCCTGACGGAGAGCATCCTCAGGGAGGCTGAAAGGGCCGCTACGCGTCGATCCCCGGTCAAACGACCGTTGGGGGCCGCCTGGCTGTCGTGGAAGACCGTCGGCGTCGTCGGGGTCACCGCCGCGGCAATGATTCTAGGTGGCGAATTGTTGCTAAATCCGGTGCGCAGTCCGACTGGCACGGGACATGAGGCCAAGGAAGCGAACAACAACCCAAACGATCTTGCCTCATCCGTTCAGGTGGCTATGGCAACGATCGCAAATCGTGATCTTCTTCTCGAACCATCGGATGTGAAGCTTCGTGGCGAAGCAGGGCGCTCGTCTATGGGCAACGCCAATCCTCGCAAGGCGCCCGAGACGTCCGAGAATGTTGTACCGCGGTTCTACGATATCGAGGTGCCATCGGACTTGCTCGCCGGGTGGATGGCGCACGCCAGGGCTGGTTCCCAGATCCCGTCGGCTGAGTTGGCGCCGCTTGTCGGAGGCCTTCAAGCATTCAAGTCATCGCAGAACGTCTCAATCCTTTTTGATGAGGCCCTGCGAACCAGGATCCTGGAGACTCCCCCTGGGGTTCCGAAGCAGACGTCCATGACGCGGTTGCGCGTTTACGATCTCCGACAACAGCCCTCGGACGAGCTCCTCAAGGGTATCAGCATCAAAACGAGCCAAAGCATCGCGCCCGGTTACTTCGTCACCCTGAAACCCTAGCACTGCAAATTTGCAGCACTGTTGGGTGTGTCAATGTAGCTGCAAAGAACGGTACGGGTGGTGCTTTTCCACTCTCGCCTTGATCACCGTGTAGGTCTGTCGGGCGAGGTCAAGCAGAGCCTCGATTTCGGTTCTGTCTTCTGTCGCAATCGCCTGAGCGAGCTCGTCTTCCAGCTTCGCAATGCCGTCGACCAACAGAATCAAGTCATTCAAGCTGCTCATGGGTCCCCCTTACGTCACTACGCCCTCTCCCATAGACGAGAGATCCCAGTGACCCGTTACACCATCGGGAAACGATTCGAACTCTTGCCAATGGTTTGCGAGGAGTGGCCGAGTCGTGCGGGATCGCTGGATCGCGCGGAACGCTCCTGCTGAGCGGGGCGGAGCGTTTAGGTTCTGAATCTCAGCAGCAGGTGGTTGACGCCGTTCAGCTTGACGTAGAGGTCCTCGAACTGGGCGTAGAAATCCTCCCATTGAGGCAAAGCGCCCTGGGTGCTGAGGGACGTATAGATCTCGGCGACCGACCGGCGCCCGTCGATCTGTGAGATGATGCGTGGCGCCAGTGCCGGCAGTTGCGCCCGCCAGGGAAAGCCGTCGAGATTGGCGACCAGCGGCGAGCCGGGCTGCAGGCCCGCGGCAAGCTTTTGGGCATCCATGTCGCGCAGCACCGGGATCGCCTCCGTGTCCTCGGGGCGCGCCACCGTATCGAAGCCGGCGCGCGTGGCGTAGAAGACGTGCGTGCGCAAATTGCCTGCCAGGCGCTCGGCGAAGGCGGCACGCTCGAGCAAGGGGAGCGAGCTGGTCATCCGCGCGATCACCGGGTCGCTCATGTAGGTGGCGGGCTCATAGCGCACCGGCTCGAGGAAGGCGACGACTCGCAGGCCGGCTTCGCCCGCCAAGGTGCCGATCTCGGGCACAGTGAAGGCGCGATCGATGCTGTGCAGCAGGAGGTCGTAGAGACCGGCATCGCCGCCGGTGACATGGTCGTTGAGATAGGGATTACGGCGGAAGAGATTGGTAGTCGGCAGGAAGCGAATCAGGCGCTTGGCCATGGCGATGCGGTCCTCGGTCGCCATCGAGAGTGGCGCCAGGGTGCGCAGCATCTCCTGCAGGGGATAGACGCCGGTGCGACCGTACTGGCCGTAGAGCATCACGCCGACGCCGCCATCGGGCTGCAGCACGCTCGCGAGCGCCTTCATGCCGGCCGACGGATCGGGCAGGTGATGCAGCACGCCGGTGCAGTCGATGTAGTCGAAGCTGCCGATATTCGCGTTCGGCAGGTCGAGCAGCGAGCCGGTCAGGAACTGCACGTTGCGCAGGCCACGCGCCTTGGCGCGGGCCTCGCAGACCTGGCGCGATGCCGACGAGAGGTCGAGATACACCACCTCGCCCGGGCAGCGCCGGTCGGCCAGTTGCTGGGCCAGCATGATGCAGGCATCGCCGGTGCCGCCGCCCGCCACCAGGGCGCGGAACGGCCGGTTGAAGTTCAGCCGGCCGGAGAAGAGGTAGTGGTTGATCTCGAGGACGTGGCTCGGCGTGCCGGTGATGAGGCGGATCGCCTCGTCGCGCGGGTCGCGCGACGGATAGGGCAATGCTTCATATTGGGCGCGAACGTTATCCAATGGCGATGGAACGGTCATTCTGGGCTTGGTTCATGCTACAAAATACCGAGCCATGAAAGGTTATTTCGGCATCGGCGTCGAAGGCATCAGCAAGGCGATGAATGTCGGGACCTTGTTCCGCACAGCTCATGCCTTCGGTGCCTCCTTCGTGTTCACGGTGCGGGCCCAGTATAACCGTCGCGAGGGTTCCCACAGCGATACTTCGGACACCCCGCGCTCGGTGCCGACCTATCATTTCGCCGATCTATCCACATTCCGCCTGCCGCTGGGCTGCCGGCTGGTCGGCGTCGAGATCTCCGACGAGGCGATCGAGCTGCCGAGCTTTCGCCATCCGCGCCAGGCAGCCTACATCCTGGGGGCCGAGCGCGAAGGCCTGTCGGCCGAACTCCAGAGGCACTGCGACTATTTGATCAAGATCCCGACGCGCTTCTCGGTGAACCTGGGCGTGGCCGGCGCACTCGTTATGTACGATCGCCTGCTGACCTTGGGACGCCATGCACCGCGGCCGGTGGCAGAGGGCGCGCCCACTGAGGCGGCACCCCTGCCAGTGTTCGGTGACCCGATCTACAAGCGCAAGCGCCGCGCGCGGGCAAAACTGCAGTCGAAGCAATGAGCGCTTCCCGCATCGCCGCGCCAACGGTGCTTGGTCTCGTGATTGTGCAGGCCCTTGTGCTGCATGCCATGGGTCGGGTCTGGATCTGCACCTGCGGCACGATCCGGCTCTGGGTCGGCGATATCTGGTCGCCGGAACTCTCGCAGCAGCTGTTCGACTGGTACACCGCCTCGCACATCGTGCACGGCATCCTGTTCTACGGCGCCCTGCGGCTCCTGCTGCCGCGCGCGCCGGTGTTGGTACGGCTCGCGATCGCGGTCGGCATCGAGGCGGCGTGGGAGATCGCCGAAAACTCACCGTGGGTCATCGAGGCCTATCGCAAGCAGGCGCTGGCCGCCGGCTATACAGGCGACAGCATCCTGAATTCGGTGATGGACAACGTCTCCATGATGACGGGCTTCGCGCTGGCTTACCTGTTGCCCTGGCGGGCGACGGTGGCCCTCGTCCTGGTGCTGGAGATTGGCGCGGCGGCGCTGGTGCGCGACAACCTGACGCTCAACATCCTGAACTTCATCCATCGCTTCCCGGCCATTGAAGCCTGGCAATCCGGCGCCCAGCGCTAGCCTTGCGGAGCCGGGTCCGCACGCCTATTTGAGGCCGTCCATGGCCCAATTGCCCACCGAACCTGTGCAGATCGTCGAGCCGTTCCGCGGCCGCAACGACACCCGCCGCAACCTGGTTGGGCTGTCGCGTGACGACCTGAAGACGACACTGACCGAGGCCGGGCTGGAACCGTTCCGCGCGCGCCAGGTCTGGCAGTGGATCTACTGGCATGGCGTCACCGACTTCGGGCTGATGACCAACGTCGCCAAGAAGACGCGCGACCGGCTGGCCGAACTCTTCGTGATCGAGCGGCCGCAGATCGTGACCGAGCAGCGCTCGGTCGACGGCACGCGCAAATGGCTGCTGCGCTTCCCCGACGGCAACGAGGCCGAGACCGTCAATATCCCGGAAGAGGATCGCGGCTCGGTCTGCGTCTCGAGCCAGGTCGGCTGCACGCTGACCTGCAGTTTCTGCCACACCGGCACGCAGGCACTGGTGCGCAATCTCACGCCCGACGAGATCGTCGGCCAGTTCATGGTGGCGCGCGACAGCTACAGCGAATGGCCGACGCCGACCGAAACTACGCGCATGCTCTCCAACATCGTCATGATGGGCATGGGCGAGCCGCTCTACAATTTCGACAACGTCGTGACCGCGCTCAAGATCGCCATGGACGATCAGGGCATCGCGCTCAGCCGGCGGCGCATCACGCTCTCGACCTCGGGCGTCGTGCCGATGATTCCCAAGGTAGGCGAGGCGCTCGACGTCAATCTCGCGGTGTCGCTGCACGCGGTGAACGACGACATCCGCGACACGCTGGTGCCGATCAACAAGAAGTGGCCGATCAAGGAGCTGCTGAAGACGTGCGCTGCTTATCCCGGCGCCAAGAACAGCCGGCGCATCACCTTCGAGTACGCCATGCTGAAGGGCGTGAACGACTTAGACGCCGATGCGCGCGAGCTGGTGCGGATCCTGACGCCGATCCACGCCAAGGTGAACCTGATCCCGTTCAACCCCTGGCCGGGTGCGCCCTACGAGTGCAGCTCCAACAACCGCATCCACCGCTTCGCCGAGATCGTGAATGACGGCGGCCTGAGCGCGCCGGTGCGCACGCCACGCGGCCGCGATATCGCCGCCGCCTGCGGTCAGCTCAGGAGCGCAAGCGTGCGCCTCAAGGGGCAGAAGGTTCTGCTCTAGCGGGTGAAGGCGACGACCTTCGACAGGAACGCGCGCTCGGACGCGACCGCCGTCCAGCCGGCCTCGACCGCCCATGCTTCGAGGCGGCCCTCGACATAGTCGGCGTAGTAGGGCTCGTGGAAATAGTGCGGAAAGAGATCGAGCAGGCCGTCCCAGCTCGGCTGGTCGCCTTTCTGGATCGAATTCGACAATCACGGCGAGTCCCCCTGGCTTGGTGACGCGCGCCATTTCGGCGAGGGCTTGCATGCGTACTTCTTGCGGCAGTTCATGCAGCAGGAACGACGACACGACGAAGTCGATGCTCGAGTCGTCGAACGGCAATTTCTCCGCCGCGCCTTCGATCAGCTTCACCCGCGCGGTGCGGCCGACCAGGCGTCGCGCTTCGGCGAGATAGGGCGCGCTGAGATCGACGCCTGAGAGCTTCATGCCGGGCCACGCGTCGTGCAGGAAGGCGAGCAGCCGGCCGGTGCCGCAGCCGACATCGAGCCCGCGCAGGTTCCGCTGGCCGCGATCGGCCATCCATTCGGCGATCGGCGTCATGGCGCGGCGGCGCATCACGTCGGCGGCGCCGGTGAACAGCACCTCGACCTGGGTGTCGTAGATCGCGGCCGAATGCTCGCTCAGCCACCCGTCGCTCTGGAAGTGGAAGTTCTGCCGGTAGTAGCCCGGCAGGCCGTCGCCCTGGTCACCCGGCGGCAACTCCTCGTCGAGCTTGCCGTGACGGCGCGCATCGACCTGCGGCAAGTCGCGGAAATAGAGCAGGCTGCGGCGCAGGAATTCGGCGGGGTCGGGCCCGAGCGCGCGCGGCGCGGCGAACAGGCCGGCTTCGACGTCGCGCCATTCGCGCTCGAACACCGAGCGCATGTCGGCGGTCATCTCGGCCCGCGTCGGCGTCGGCCCGATGGCAAAATCTGGCTTGGGCATCGGCTTCAGGAGCCGCCGCCCCGCCGCGTAGTGGCCGGCATACCAGGCGATGCGCGCCGCCTGGCGTGCGGCGTAGGACAGTCGATTGAGGGTCGAAGCCATTGTTTTCAGCGTCTTAGCGATCTCGCGGCATGATCATAGCGCGCTTGCGGCGGCAAGGTCGGCGGCTATATTCGCGCGCTTTCATCGAACCGCAAAGCCGCTGGGGCAAGCCATGAGCGTTACTTATACCGGCCCGTACAAGAAGGGCCACATCAAGAAGGTCGTGCTGGCCTATTCCGGCGGTCTCGATACCTCCGTCATCCTGAAGTGGCTGCAGACCGCCTATGGCTGCGAGGTGGTGACCTTCACCGCCGATCTCGGTCAAGGTGAAGAGCTGTCGCCGGCGCGCAAGAAGGCGGAGATGGCGGGCGTGAAGCCCGAGAACATCTTCATCGACGACGTGCGCGAGGAGTTCGTGCGCGACTTCGTCTTCCCGATGTTCCGCGCCAATGCGCTTTACGAGGGTCAATACCTGCTCGGCACCTCGATCGCCCGTCCGCTGATCGCCAAGCGCCAGATCGAGATCGCCAAACAGGTCGGAGCGGATGCCGTGGCACATGGCGCGACCGGCAAGGGCAATGACCAGGTGCGCTTCGAACTCACCTATTATGCGCTGAAGCCCGACGTGAAGGTGATCGCGCCATGGCGCGAATGGGAACTGACCTCGCGCACCAAGCTGCTCGAGTTCGCCGAGAAGCATCAGATTCCGATCGCCAAGGACAAGCGCGGCGAGGCGCCGTTCTCGGTCGACGCCAACCTGCTGCACTCCTCCAGCGAGGGGAAGATCCTGGAGGATCCCTGGCAAGAAGCCGACGACATGGTCTACCAGCGCACCATCTCGCCCGAGCAGGCGCCCGACAAGGCGACCTACATCACGGTCGATTTCGAGACGGGTGACGCGGTCGCGGTCGACGGTGTGAAGATGTCGCCTGCAACCCTGCTCACGAAGCTCAACGAGCTCGGCAAGGCCAACGGCATCGGTCGGCTCGATCTGGTCGAGAATCGCTTCGTCGGCATGAAGAGCCGCGGCATCTACGAGACGCCGGGCGGCACGATCCTTCATGTCGCGCATCGCGGCATCGAGCAGATCACGCTCGATCGCGGCGCCGGGCATCTCAAGGACGAGCTGATGCCCAAGTATGCCGAGCTCATCTATTACGGCTTCTGGTACTCGCCCGAGCGCGAGATGCTGCAGGCGGCGATCGACAAGAGCCAGGAGAACGTCACCGGCACGGTGCGGCTGAAGCTCTACAAGGGCAACACCACGGTGGTTGGCCGCAAGTCTCCCAAGTCGCTCTACTCGATGCAGCACGTCACCTTCGAAGATGACGAGGGCGCCTACAATCAGCGGGACGCTGAAGGCTTCATCAAGTTGAATGCGCTGCGCCTGCGGCTGCGCGGCTTGGGTCAAGGCGGACCCAAGAACTGACCTTCGGACTGCCCTACATCCATAGCGCCTTCGACGTCGCAGCCTGGCTGTCGTCGGTCGCGGTCTTTTGGTTCTCGACGCGCCGCCTCCTGCCGGCCGGCGTGCTGCCCGCCGACAAGGTCGACCATCCCGGCGCCTATGCCATCGCCGCCGGCTGCGGAGGGCTGGTCGGCGCGATGTTTTTCGGCACGCTGAACACGTGGCTGAGCGGCGTGCACGCCATCGGCTTTTCGATGGCGGGTGGGATCGCCGGTGCCATCGCATCGGTCGAGCTGTTCAAGCGCATGACGGGCATCAAGGGCTCGACGGGTATCGCCTTTGCCGCACCGTTCTGCGCCACCGTGGCGGTCGGTCGCCTCGGCTGCTTTTTCGCCGGCCTCGACGACTTCACCTACGGCACGCCGACGAGCCTGCCCTGGGGTGTCGACTTCGGTGATGGCATGCACCGCCATCCCGTGCAGCTCTACGAGGCGCTGGCCATGGGCGCCATGCTGGTCGTGCTGCTGTGGCGCCTGAAAAAGCGCGATCCGTTCTGGCTCGCCAACGGCTTTTACCTCGTGGTCGGCTGGTACGGCCTGCAGCGCTTCGCCTGGGAATTCATCAAGCCTTATGCAACCCTGGTCGGGCCGTTCAACGTCTTTCACTTGGTCTGTCTCGGCCTCGTCCTATACGCTGCCATGATGATCCGGAGCCCTCGCGGCTCCTGAGGGGGCGCCCATGTACGACGGTATCGCGCGCAAGTCGGCGCCTTATCTCTTCCTCGGCCAGACCACGTCGTTGTGCGAGACCTGCCTCGGCCTCGTCCCCGCCAAGATCGTCGAAGAGGACGGGCGCATCTATTACTCCAAGCGCTGCGTCGAGCATGGCGTGATGAAGACGCTGGTGTCCGACGATCCTGTCTATTGGCGCCGCACGCTCGAATACCTGAAGCCTGGCGACCGGCCGCTCGCGCCCTTCACCCGCACCGAGCGCGGCTGCCCGTGGGATTGTGGCCTCTGTCCCGATCACGAGCAGCATTCCTGCGTGGCCATCGTGGAGATCAACGAGGCCTGCAACCTCGCCTGTCCGGTGTGCTTTGCCGACAGCTCGCCCAGGCGTGCCACCCATCGCAGCCTTCCAGAGATCGAGCGCATGTTCGACGCCCTGGTGGCAAGCGAGGGCGAGCCCGACCTGGTGCAGATCTCGGGCGGAGAGCCCACCATCCATCCGCAGATCCTGGAAGTCATCGCCGCGGCTCGGCGGCGTCCGATCAAGCACATCATGATCAACACGAACGGTATCCGCATCGCCGAGGACCCGGCCTTCGTCGATGCCCTGGCGGAGATCAGGCCGGGCTTCGAGGTCTACCTGCAATTCAATTCGCTGAACGACGAGGCACTGAAGAACATTCGCGGTGCGGCCTTGTCGCGTATTCGTCGCGAGGCACTGGCGGCACTCGAGGCGCGCAACATCTCCACTACGCTGGTCTGCACGGTCAAGCGCGGCGTCAATGACGGCGAGATCGGCGAGATCGTGCGCCATGCGCTGAAGTACAAATGCGTGCGCGGCGTCACCTTCCAGCCGGTGCAGGATGCCGGCCGTAACGATGGCTTCGATCCCGACCGCAATCGCATCGTGCTGTCGGAGATCCGCCGACGCATCGTCGAGGAGTCCGGCATCTTCGCCGACGGCGACATGATCCCGCTGCCCTGTAATCCGGCCTCGATCTCGATCGGTTACGGCCTGCGCGACGGCGAGAAGGTGATCCCGCTCACCTCGCTGGTGCCGCGCGAGGCGCTGTTGCCCAGCATCCCGAACGCGATCTCGTTCGAGAAGTATCCCGAGCTGCGCAAGCGCTTCGTCGATCTCTTGTCTCTCTCGACCGCCGACACCAATACGTCGGAGCGCCTCGGCTCGCTGCTCTGCTGCTTGCCCGACGTGCCGATGCCCGAGGGCTCGGGCTACGAGAACGTCTTCCGCGTCACCATCGTGGAGTTTTTAGACCGCTTCAACTTCTGCCTCGGCAACGTCAAGCGCTCCTGCGTCCATTTCGTCACGCCCGAAGGCCGCATCGTGCCGTTCGATACCTACAACACCTTCTACAGGCCGGGCGCCGCCGGGAACGCGCGGCTCGCGGCAGAGAGGGCACGATGAGCGATCCATCGGCCGCTCCCCCGCCTGCGCCTCCGACGGGCGGTCCAACGCCCGCCGGCCCGCCACCCAATCGCGGGCTAGGCTGGTTTCTGGCCATATCGGGCGCCGTCGTTCTGTTCCTGACGTTGGGCTGCATCCTTGCGGTCAGCGACGGCAAGCCGTTCAGCGAAGACGGCGCCATGGGGCTGGTCTGCGGCTCGCCAACCCTGCTGCTGGGCGGCCTTTTTCTGTGGCTGGGCACGCGGCGGCTGAAGCGCTAGTGCGGCTTCCGGGCGCCGAGACCAAAGGCATTTTACGTCCAGCTGATTCCAGCCGGACGTAAAATGCTCTAAGTCTTCTCTCATGCCTTTTGACAACCTCAAGCGCTCCGGCCCGCAGCGCGGCGCCGGTGAGCGGGCGATCAACCTGCCGCCCGCCATCCTGTGGCTGATCGCCATCAATGTGGCGGTCCATCTGGTGCGCCAGCTTCTGGGCGAGTCGACCGACCAGCAGCTGGTCATCGAGTTCGGCCTGGTGCCGGCCAATATCACCGGCGATCAAGGCGGCCTGATGCTGGGCCTGGTGTCGCTCGTCACCTACCAGTTCCTGCATGGCGGCTGGGTGCACCTTGGCGTCAACATGCTCTCGCTGGCGGCGTTCGGCGCCCCGGTCGAGCGGCTGCTGGGCGTGCGCCGCTTCGTGCTGTTCTATCTCTCCGCCGGCATCGTGGCGGGCGCGGCCCATGTCCTGTTCTTTTCCGACTCGCCCGATCCGGTCATCGGCGCGTCGGGTTCGATCAGCGGCGTGTTTGGTGCGGTCCTGATGCTGATGAGGCAGGTCGGCAGCCTGTCGTCGTTGCTTCCCGTCGCCGGGATATGGATCGCCCTCAACGTGTTCTTCGGCATCTTCGGCGGCACGCCTGGTGCCGGTGGCGAGTCGGTCGCCTGGGCGGCCCACATCGCCGGCTTCGTCTACGGCCTCGCCGCCATTCGGCTGTTCGTGCCGCGGCGCCCAGGCGCGGGCTGAGTGGCAATCCGCCGCCGGATGCGCTATCGCTCGACGGTATTTCGGGGGAGCGTGACCGTATGTTGGGGCGCGTCGGTTCAAGCCTTGTAGTCGTTTTTCTGCTGACGTCGCTTGCGGGCTGCAAGCCCGAGAACAAGTTCGTGGCGCCGCCGCCGGCCGAAATCAGCGTCGCCGTGCCGTTGCAGCAATCGGTGGTTCCCTTCACCGAGCTGACCGGCAACACCCAGGCCTTCAATACCGTCGACCTCGTCGCCCGCGTCGAGGGTTTCCTGACGCAGATCGCCTACACCGACGGCGCGTTCGTCAAGAAGGGCGATCTCTTGTTCCAGATCGACCCCACGACCTACATCGCCCAGGTCAAGCAGTCGCAGGCCCAGCTCGCGGCCTACCAGGCGCAGCTGGTGCAGGCGCAGGCCGAGTTCCAGCGCCAGGAAACGCTGCTGCGCCAAGGGGTGTCGGCCCAGAACACCTACGACACCGCCAAGGCCAAGCGCGACGCCCTGCTGGCTGATATTGACGCGCAGCAGGCCGCCCTGACCGTCGCCCAGGTCAATCTCGGCTACACCAAGGTCGAGGCGCCGTACGACGGCGTCGTCACGCGCCACCTGATCTCGGTCGGCGAGCTGGTCGGCGCCACCGCCGCCACCAAGCTCTCAACCATCGTGCAGCTCGATCCGATCTACGTGTACTTCAACTTGAGTGAGCAGGAAGTGCTGAACGTCCGCTCCAACCTCGGAGAAAAGCGGCTGTCGCTCGAGGAGCTGGCCAAGGTTCCGCTCGATATCGGCCTGATGAACGAGGAGGGCTTCCCGCACCAGGGCCATCTCAACTACGTCTCGCCCGAGATCGATCCGACCACCGGAACGGTCCAGGTGCGTGGCCTGTTCAACAACCCGAACCGCGACCTGCTGCCGGGCTTCTTCGTGCGGGTGCGCGTGCCGGTCGGGCTGGGCGCCCAGAAGATCCTGGCCGTGCCCAACCGGGTCGTCTCCGGGGACCAGGCGGGCCAGTATGTTCTGGTGGTCAACAAGGACGACATCGTCGAGCAGAAGCGAGTCAAGACAGGCCAGCTGCTGGTCGGCGATTACAGGGTAATCACCAGCGGCCTGTCGCCCGACGACCGCATCGTGCTCACGACCAGTGGCCGCGCCGTGCCGGGCGGCAAGGTCGCGCCCAAGCAGACGACCCTCCAGCCCCCGCCCAACTAGTGACGGGCGGTATCACGCCATGATCTCCAAATTCTTCATCGAGCGTCCCGTGCTGGCCAACGTGCTGGCCATCGTGATCGTGCTGATCGGCTCGGTCGCCCTGGCCACCCTGCCGGTGTCGCAATATCCCAACATCGTGCCGCCGACGGTGTCGGTCACCACGACCTATCCCGGCGCATCGGCGGACACGCTGGTCAACAACGTCGCGCTGCCGATCGAGCTGCAGGTCAACGGCGTCGAGAACATGATCTACATGAGCTCGACCAGCACCGATCAGGGCACTTATACGCTCACGGTGACCTTCGCCATCGGCACCGATCTCGATTTCGCGCAGGTGCTGGTGCAGAACAAGGTGAGCGCAGCGCTGGCGGCCCTACCCATGCCGGTGCAGGCCCAGGGCGTCGTCGTCGAGAAGAAGTCGACGTCGATCCTCGAGATCGTCGCGCTGACCTCTCCGGACGGGCGCTACGACAGCCTGTACATGAGCAACTACGCGACCATCAACCTGGTGAACGAGCTGTCGCGCGTGCCGGGTGTCGGCAACGTCAACGTGCTGGGTGTTGGCCAGTACTCGATGCGTGTCTGGATGGACCCGCAGAAGCTCTTCACCTACGAGCTGACACCCAATGATGTGATCCAGGTCATCCAGGGGCAGAGCCAGTCGGTGACCGCCGGCCAGGTCGGTGCGCCGCCCGCCGCCAAGGGCCAGGATTTTCAGTACACGGTCTACATCCAGGGCCAGCTCACCGATCCCTCCCAGTTCGAGAACATCATCGTCAAGTCGGCCAATGCCAACGGCGGCAGGATCCTGCAAGTCAAGGACATCGGGCGTGTCGAACTGGGCGCGCAGACCTATGCCCAGAACATCAAGATCGACGGCAAACCTTCCACGGGCATGGCCATCTACCAGCTGCCCAATGCCAACGCGCTGCAGGTCGAACAAGCCGTGCACAAGAAAATGGAGGAACTGAAGAAGGCGTTCCCTCCCGGCTTGGTCTACACGGTGCCGTTCGACACCACGAACTTCGTCAAGACCTCGATCAACGAGGTGTTCATCACGCTGATCGAGGCCGGCGTCCTGGTGCTGATCGTGATCGTGATCTTCCTGCAGGACTGGCGCGCCATGCTGGTGCCGGCCACGACCATTCCAGTGACGATCATCGGTGCCTTCGCCGCCATGGCGGCGCTGGGCTTCACCATCAACCTGTCGACCCTGTTCGGCATCGTGCTGGCGATCGGCATCGTGGTCGACGATGCCATCGTCATCGTCGAGGGCGTCGCACGGCACATCGACGAGGGGATGTCGGGCCACGACGCGGCGGTCAAGGCGATGAACGAGCTAATGGGCCCCGTGATCGGCATCACCCTGGTGCTGATGTCGGTCTTCATCCCGGCGGCCTTCGTGCCCGGCCTGACCGGCCGCATGTTCGCCCAGTTCGCGCTGGTGATCGCCGCCACTGCCTTCATCAGCGCGGTCAATGCCGCGACCTTGAAGCCGACCCAGTGTGCGCTGTGGCTCCGGCCCGCGGTGCCGCCGGAGAAGCGCAACATCTTCTTCCGCGGGTTCAACGCCGGTTATGCCCGCTTCGAGCGCGCCTATACCTCGCTGATCGGCTTCATGGTCCATCGCAGCTGGTTGATGGTCGGGCTGGCCCTCGTGCTCGCCGGCCTCGGTGGCTGGGGCGTGGCGCGCCTGCCCAGCGCCTTCATTCCCAACGAGGACCAAGGCTACCTGATGGTAGGCGTGCAGATGCCCGATGGCGCTGCGCTCGACCGTACCATCGCTGCCCTCGACGAGGTCACAAAGGTCGCGCTTGCGACACCGGGGGTGCAGCAGGTGACCGCCATCTCCGGCATCTCGATTCTCGACAGCAGCGCGCAGCTGGCCAATTCCGGGGTCGCCTACGTGATCCTCAAGGACTGGGGCATCCGTGACAAGGAGAAGGGCCAGGACCTGCGCTCGATCCTCGTTCACATCGCGCAGGCTCTCTCGAACATGCAGGACGGCCGGGCGTTTCCGCTGGTGCCGCCGCCGATCCAGGGTGTCGGCAACGCCGGCGGCTTCCAGATGCAGATCGAGCAGCGTGACGGCAGCTTCGACCTCGTCAAGCTGCAGGCGACGACCCAGGCCATGCTTGAGCAGGCCGCGACGCAGAGCTCGATCGCCAACCCGATCAGCTCGTACCGCGCCGGCGCGCCCAACCTCCGGGTCAACGTAGACCGCGCCAAGGCCGAGACGCTGAAGGTCAACGTGGGCGACGTATTCCAGACCTTGTCGGCCTATCTGGGTTCAACCTACGTCAATCGCTTCAACAAGTTCGGCCTCAGCCTGCAGGTCTATGTCCAGGCCGATTCGCAGTACCGCGCCCATCCCGAGGACGTGCTCAACCTCTACGTGAAGAGCATGGAGAACAAGATGGTGCCGATCGGCGCGATCGCCACGCTGCAGCCGGCCGTCGGCGCGCCGATCATCAGCCTGTACAACCTCTATCCGTCGTCGGCGATCGTCGGTTCGCCGGCGCCGGGCTTCTCGTCCGGAGAGGCGATGGATCTGATGAACCAGATCGCCGAGCATACCTTGCCGCCCGGCACCAGCTACGAATGGACGGCGATGTCCTACCAGGAAAACATCGTCGGCAATCAGCTCTTGATCGTGTTCGCGCTGGCGATCGTGCTGGTCTATCTCTGTCTTGCCGGCCAGTACGAAAGCTGGATCGCGCCGGTCAGCGTCATTCTCGCCATCCCGCTGTCGCTGATCGGTCCGGCGATCGCGCTGGGCAGCGTCGGCGCGGCCAACAACATGTACACCCAGATCGGGCTGATGCTGCTGATCGCACTCAGCGCCAAGAACGCCATCCTGATCGTCGAGGTCGCGCGCGAGGCCCGCGTACTGCACGGCAAGCCGATCATCGATGCTGCGGTCGAAGCCGCGAGGACCCGTCTGCGGCCGATTCTGATGACCTCCTTCGCCTTCATCCTGGGCGTCGTGCCGCTGGTCACGGCGACCGGCGCGGGCGCCAATTCGCGCATCTCGCTCGGCCTTTGCGTGTTCAGCGGCATGATCGCCTCGACCTGCCTGGCCGTGCTGTTCGTGCCGTCCTTCTTCACCGTCATGCAACGCTTCGAAGAGCGCGGTAGACCCCTGAAATCAGCGCCTGCTGCCGAGCCTGCTGTATAATCGGCCGGCATGGCCGATCAGGCGCTTCCGCTCCGCCGTTACCTTTCCGCCAACCTCGTGGCGCTGGCGCCGTCGGCTGTCGCCCTCGGAGGCCTTCACTGGGCGGGTTATCTGGCCGGCCGCCCCGCGTTGATCGCCTTTGCTGGCATCGCGGTCGTCACCGCCATCCTGGTGCAACGCTATCTCGGCTCGCTGGCGCGCTTTGCCCGCTTCGTCGGCGAATTGTCGGGCGAGCAGGAGCCGGTGATGCCGCGCCTGCCGTTCGCGCCAGCCACCGAGGAACTCGCCTCCGCGGCGGCAACGCTGTCGACCGGCTGGCGCCGCCAGCGCGCCTCGATCGACAATCTTGCGGCCTCGGCGCAGGCCATCGTCGACGGCTTGCCCGACCCGCTGATCGCGGTCGACCGCCAGCGCCGCATCGTGCGCACCAACCGCGCCGCGGTGGCGCTGCTGGGCGCCATGGGCGCTGATCGCGACCTGTCGACGGCGCTGCGCCATCCCGAGCTGCTGTCGGCGATCAATTCGTTGCTCGACACGGCCGACGGCAACTTCGTCGGGCCCGACCAGATCGCGGTCGAGATCGTACTGTCGGGCGCGCCTGAGCTCGATGTCATCGCCCATGCCCGCCGCCTGCCGCGCGCGGCGGCCGACCGCTCTTTGGTGCTGATCGTGCTGCACGACACCACGGCACTCAGGCGCGCCGAACGCATGCGGGCCGATTTCGTCGCCAATGCCAGCCACGAGCTCAAGACGCCGATCGCGGGCATCATGGGCTTCATCGAGACCTTGCGCGGGCCGGCCCGCGACGATGCCGGCGCGCGCGAGCGTTTCCTTGGCATCATGGCCGAGCAGGCCGATCGCATGCGCCGCCTGGTCGACGATCTGCTGATGCTGTCGCGCATCGAGCAGCATGAGCATTCCCGGCCCGATGCCGAGGTCGATCTGGCGCGCGTGCTGGCCGGTGTCGGGGACCTGCTGCAGCTCAAGGCGTCGTCTCGCAAGGTCGCGGTCGAGCTCAGTATCGCCCCGGCGCTGCCGCGGGCGGTAGGCGACTATGACGAGCTCACCATCGTGTTCCAGAACCTGATCGACAACGCCATCAAGTACGCCAAGCCCGCGACCACGGTGAAAGTAACCGCCCGGTCGGCCGAGCAGGGGAACGTCTCAGTCGCCGTGAGCGACGAGGGCGACGGCATTCCCGCCTCGCATCTGCCGCGGCTCACCGAGCGCTTCTACCGTGTCGACACGGCTCGCTCCCGCCAGCTCGGCGGCACCGGTCTCGGCCTCGCGATCGTGAAGCACGTGGTCAATCGCCATCGCGGCCGGCTCGACATCCAGAGCACGCCAGGCAAGGGCTCGACCTTCACCGTAACCCTGCCGTCGGCGAGCGTTTAAGCCAATCCACAGCACCATTGGGCGACTGTCACGTGATTGTCACATATCCGTAATATAAGAGAGACGACGGCCTTCTACGCACATGACTGCTCATGAAGGAGGGCACACCGTGACATTTTTGAAAACTGCGCTTGCCGCGGTCGCGGCACTCGCGACCTCGTGGCCGGTGCTGGCCGCCGATATCTCCGGCGCCGGCGCCACGTTCCCGTATCCCGTCTACGCCAAGTGGGCGGACGCTTATAAAAAGGAAACCGGCGTGGGCCTGAACTACCAGTCGATCGGCTCGGGCGGTGGCATCAAGCAGATCAAGGCCAAGACCGTGACCTTCGGCGCTTCCGACGCGCCGCTGCCGGGCAAGGAGCTCGACGAGGCTGGCTTGGCGCAATTCCCGATGGTCATGGGCGGCATCGTGCCGGTCGTGAATCTCGACGGCATCAAGCCCGGCGACCTGACGATCGACGGATCGACGCTCGCCAAGATCTATCTCGGCGAGATCAAGAAGTGGGATGACCCCGCCATCGCCAAGCTCAATCCCGGCGCCAAGCTGCCGTCGAGCGCGATCGCGCTGGTCCATCGTTCGGACGGCTCAGGCACGACCTACAACTTCACCTACTATCTGTCGGACGTCAGCCCCGACTGGAAGTCGAAGGTCGGCACCAACACCGCCGTGCAATGGCCAGCCGGCATCGGCGCCAAGGGCAATGAGGGCGTCGCCAACAACGTTGGCAACACCAAGGGCTCGATCGGCTATGTCGAGTACGCCTACGCCAAGCAGAACAAGCTGACCTTCACCAAGATGATGAACAAGGCGGGTAAGACCGTGTCGCCGACCTCCGAGGCCTTTCAGGCCGCGGCGGCCAACGCCGACTGGAAGAGCCAGCCGGGCTACGGCGTGATCCTCGCCAACCAGCCGGGCGATCAATCCTGGCCGATGACTGCGGCGACCTGGATCCTGCTCTACAAGACGCCGTCCGATCCGGTGGCGACGGGCGAAGCACTGAAGTTCTTCTCCTGGTCCTACGCCAAGGGCGCGACCATGGCCAAGGACCTCGATTATGTGCCGATGCCAGGCAACGTCGTCGGCGACATCCAGAAGATGTGGTCGACCGACATCAAGGACGCGGGCGGCAAGCCGTTGTTCGGCATGACGCACTGATGACCTGAGCGCCTCCCGGCCACCGGCCGGGAGGCCTTTTTCCGGACGCGAGGGGGCGTAAAGTGTCCGAAGTGGCATTGAACGATACAAGTCTGGCGGCAGGCCAAGCCCGCTCGCGCGCCGCCGTGATGAAGCGGCTGCGCGGCAGCGACATCGCCTTTCGGCTGCTCACGCGTGGCGCGGCGCTCACCGTGCTGGCCCTGTTGAGCGGCGTCATCCTGGCGCTGGTCATTGGTTCAGTACCGGCGCTCAAGGCTTTCGGTTTCGGCTTCGTCGTCAGCGAGGTCTGGAACCCGGTGACCGAGCAGTTCGGTGCGCTGGCGCCGATCTACGGCACTCTGGTGACCTCGGCCATCGCCATGGTGATTGCTGTCCCGGTCGGCCTGATGATCGCATTTTTCCTGACCGAGCTCTGCCCGATGTGGCTGCGCCGGCCGATCGCTATCGCCATCGAGCTGCTGGCCGGCATTCCCAGCATCATCTACGGCATCTGGGGCCTGTTCGTGTTCGCGCCCTTCCTGCAGAAGTACGTGCAGCCAGCCCTGATCGACACGTTCGAAGGTGTGCCAGGCCTGTCGTCGCTGTTCGAAGGCCCGCCCTACGGCATCGGCATGCTGACCGCGGGCTTCATCCTGGCGATCATGGTGCTGCCCTTCATCACGGCGATCTCGCGCGACGTGTTCGACGCCGTGCCGCCGGTGCTGAAAGAGGCGACTTACGGGCTGGGCTGCACCACCTGGGAAGTTTTCAAGCACGTGATCCTGCCCTACACGCGCGTCGGCGTGATCGGCGGCGTCATGCTAGGGTTCGGCCGTGCGCTTGGCGAGACCATGGCCGTCACCTTCGTGATCGGCAATGCGCACAAGGTGTCGGCGTCGATCCTGGCGCCCGGCACCACCATATCGGCCTCGATCGCCAACGAATTCACCGAAGCGGTCGGCGATCTCTACACCTCGTCCCTGATCGCGCTCGGCCTGATCCTGTTCGTCATCACCTTCATCGTACTGGCCATCGCGCGCTACATGCTGCTGCGCATCCAGCGGCGGTTGGGTTGACGCCATGGCTATCGTCGCCAAGAACGCCCTCTATCTTCGCCGCCGCCTGCGGAACACGATCGCCAAGACGCTCGCCTTTGCGGCGACCGCCTTCGGCCTCGGCTGGCTGGTCCTGATCCTGGGCGTGCTGATCTTCCAGGGTATCGGCGGGCTGTCGCTGTCGGTGTTCACCGAGAACACGCCGCCGCCCGGCTCGGCCGGCGGCCTGCTCAACGCCATCATGGGCAGCATCGTGATGACCGTGCTGGCGGTCGCCATCGGCACACCGATCGGCATCCTCGCCGGCACCTACATGGCCGAGTACGGCCGACACGACAAGCTCGCGAGCCTCGTGCGCTTCATCAACGACATCCTGCTCAGCGCCCCCTCGATCGTGATTGGCCTGTTCGTCTACGAGATCATGGTGGCGCCGATGGGCCACTTCTCGGGATATGCCGGCGCCGTGGCGCTGGCGGTGCTCGTGATCCCCGTCGTGGTGCGCACCACCGAGGACATGCTGACCCTGGTGCCCGACACGCTGCGCGAGGCGGCGGCCTCGATCGGTCTGCCGCGCGCCCACATGATCGTACGCATCGCCTATCGCGCGGCGCGCGCCGGCATCGTCACCGGCATTCTGCTCGCCGTGGCGCGGATCAGCGGCGAGACCGCGCCGCTCCTGTTCACGGCGCTCAACAACCAGTTCTTCAGCCTCGACATGAATGCGCCGGTGCCCAGCCTGCCGGTCGTCATCTTCCAGTTCGCGCTGTCGCCCTATGAGGAGTGGCAGAAGCTTGCCTGGACCGGCGCGCTGCTGATCACCGTGACGGTGCTGGCACTCAGCATCATCGCCCGTTCTCTCACTGCGAGAAAATCATGAACGACGTTTCGACACACGCCGTCGCCGCCGGCACCACCACGGTCGCCCATAAGGGCGTCAGCGCCGCCGGCCTGGCCGAGAAGGTCTCGATCACAAACCTCGAGTTCTTCTATGGCGACAGCCGGGCGCTGAAGGGCATCAGCCTGCCGCTCTACGCCAACAAGACCACCGCCTTCATCGGCCCCTCGGGCTGCGGCAAGTCCACGCTGCTGCGCGTCCTGAACCGCATGTACGACCTCTATCCCGGTCAGCGCGCCACCGGGCAGGTGCTGTTCGACGGCGACAACCTCCTGGACGCCAGCCAGGACATCAACTTGCTGCGCGCCCGCATCGGCATGGTGTTCCAGAAGCCGACTCCCTTCCCGATGTCGATCCACGAGAACATCGCCTTCGGCATCCGGCTTTACGAGAAGCTGCCGCGCGCCGAGATCGAGGCGCGAGTCGAGACCGCCCTGCGCCGCGCCGCGCTGTGGGACGAGGTGAAGGACAAGCTCAACGCCAATGGGCTCAGCCTCTCTGGCGGCCAGCAGCAGCGGCTGTGCATTGCCCGCACCGTGGCGGTCAAGCCAGAGGTCATCCTGTTCGACGAGCCTTGCTCGGCGCTCGATCCGATCTCGACCGCCAAGATCGAGGAGCTGATCGATGAACTCAAGAAGGACTACACGATCGTCATCGTCACCCACAACATGCAGCAGGCCGCGCGCGTCTCCGATTTCACGGCCTTCATGTATCTCGGCGAATTGATCGAGTTCGGCGTCACCGAGAAGATCTTCACGACCCCCAGTGACAAGCGCACGCAGGCCTACATCACGGGCCGGTTCGGTTGACCTAAAGGAAGAAGAACATGGCGAACGACCATATTCTCAAGCGTTTCGACGAAGAGCTGGAACGGCTCAACGCCACGATCAACGAGATGGGCGGCCTGACCGAGAGCCAGTTCGCCAAGGCCCTGACCGCCGTGCGTGACCGCGACAGCGCGACCGCCGAAGAGGTGATCGCCGACGACACCCGGGTCGACGCCCTCGATGCCGCCGTGCAGGAGCAGACGGTCAAGCTGCTTGCGCTGCGCCAACCGATGGCGGTCGACCTCCGTGTCGTGCTGTCTTCGATCAAGATCGCCGCGGCCCTGGAGCGCATCGCCGACTATGCCAAGAACACCGCCAAGCGCAGCATCGTGCTGACCCAGGGCTCGTCGCCGCCGTCCGCCGTGGCCGGCATCGACCGGCTGGGCCGCCTGGTGCGTACGGCGCTGAAGGACGTGCTCGATGCCTTTGCCGACGACGACGTCGCCAAGGCGCATTCGGTGTGGGAGCGCGATGAGGAGATCGACCAGGTCTATACCGGCCTGTTCCGCGAGCTGCTCACCTACATGATGGAAGATCCCCGCACCATCACGGCCTGCACGCATCTCTTGTTCATGGCCAAGAACATCGAGCGCGCCGGCGACCATGTCACCAACATCGCCGAGCTGGTGAGCTTCCGCAGCACTGGCCAGAACTTCGCCGAGGCCAGGCGCAAGGGCAGCGGCGCCCTCTACACCAAGGATGCCGCGCAATGAACGTCGCCACCTCGCCCTCGCGCCGCGATACGCAGACGTCCTCGATCAAGCCGCGCGTGCTGATCGTCGAGGACGAAACCGCGCTCGTCGAGCTGTTGCGCTACAACCTCGAGCAGGCGGGCTTCGGCGTCTCGGTCGCCTTCGACGGCGAGGAGGCGCTCGCTTCCGTCCAGGAGGACACGCCCGACCTTATCCTGCTCGACTGGATGCTGCCCTTGATGTCGGGTATCGAGGTCTGCCGGCAGCTCCGCCGCCAGACATCGACCGCCAACCTGCCGATCATCATGCTGACGGCGCGCGGCGAGGAGGGCGATCGCGTGCGCGGCCTCGATGCCGGCGCCGACGATTACGTCTCCAAGCCGTTCTCGCCGACCGAGCTGGTGGCGCGCATTCGCGCCGTGCTGCGCCGCATCCGCCCGGCGCTGGCCGACGAGGCGCTCAACTACGCCGACATCGTCATGGATCTCGTCGCGCACCGCGTGATCCGCGGCGGCAAGCCGGTGCATCTCGGGCCGACCGAGTTCCGCCTGTTGCGCCACTTCATGGAGCATCCCGGCCGCGTCTTCTCGCGCGAGCAGCTGCTCGACGCGGTGTGGGGCAAGGACGTCTATGTCGAGGCGCGCACGGTGGACGTTCATATCCGCCGCCTTCGCATCGCGCTCAACGGCGACAACCATGCCGACGTGATCCGCACAGTGCGCGCCGCGGGATACGCGCTAGACGCGCAAGGCTAGAGCACCGCTTGCGGAGCGCTGGCGGCGTGTAGCGCTGCAGGCCAAAGGCCCGAAGCGCGGGCGCCGCACCGTGCAGAACGGATCAAGGTGCAGATCCAAGACAAGGTCCCTCCACTCCGCTCCGCTTCGGTCGGGATGACGGGGCGCACGCGCGCCGTCAGTTTTCCACACCTCCGGTCACGGTTTTGTAGCTTGGGCCCGATACACCAGACTGGCCTGTTCCCGGCCGGCACATCCCACGCCCCGCTCCGGAATAGGCAGGTTCCCCCGGCACGGTAGACACCCCGTCGCCGATTTACTTTCCCCTCCTTCCGTCAGGAAGGAGGGGGTTCTTTTTGTCCGACCCGCCACAACCAGAGCAGCAGCAAAAGTCCCGGGATCGCGAGCAGCGTGGTGAGCGCCCAGAACATCGTCCAACCGACATTGACGGCGAGCCATCCGCCGCCGGCGGAGAGCGCGGTGCGGCCGAACGCCATCAGCGACGTCAGCAAGGCATACTGCGTGCCCGCCATGCCTTTGGTGCAGAGGCTCGACAGGTAGGCGATAAAGGCCACGCCGCCCAGCGCGCCGGTGAAGTTGTCGCCGCTGATCGCGAGCGTCAGCACCACGATGTCGTGCCCGGCCTGGGCCTGCCAGGAGAACAAGAGATTGGTCACCGCCTGCAGGATGCCGGCGATAAGCAGCGACTTGAAGATGCCGTAGCGCGCGACCAGCACGCCGCCGGCCAGGCCGCCCAGGATCGTGGTGGCGACGCCGAAGCTCTTGGTGACGCCGAAGATCTCGGGCCCGGTGAAGCCCATCTGCACGTAGAACGGCCGCGCCATGCTGCCACCCAGCGCGTCGCCGTACTTGTAGAGCAGCGCAAACAGCAGGATCACGACCCAGCCGCGATAGGCGACGAACTCGGCGAACGGCCGGATCACCGCCTCCTTGAGCCAGCTTGTCGCGGTCGGCGTGGCCGGCAGCGACGATCGCGGCTCTTCGGCGACGAAGGTGGTGATGATACCGACCACGGCCAGCCCGGCGATCGCGCTCAGCACGACCGGCCAGGGCACGAAGGACGGCAGCAGCAGCGCCAGCGCGTCGACGATCCAGAGCGCGATGCGATAGCCGAGCTGCGTCGTCGCGGCGCCCGCCCCCTGCTCGTCGTCGTTCAGGATCTCGATGCGATAGGCGTCGATCGCGATGTCCTGCGTGGCGGAGAAGAAGGCCACCAGCACGGCGGCGAAGGCGGTGAGCCAGGGTCCATCGACCGGGTTGCTGAGCGCGAGCAGCAGGGTCGACAGCAGGATGCCGACCTGCGTCAGCAGCATCCAACTGCGGCGTCGGCCGAGCCATCGGTCGACCAGCGGCAACGGCATGCGATCGACCAGCGGCGCCCAGGCGAACTTCAGCGCATAGGGCAGGCCGACCAGGCCGAAGATGCCGATCGTCGTGAGGTCGACCTTCTCCGTCGCCATCCAGTAGGTCAGCACCGAGCCCGACAGCAGGAACGGCATGCCGCTGGAGAAACCCATCGCCAGGATGACGAGCTGCCGACGGTCGCGATAGACCTCGACGGCCTTGCGCCAGCGCTCCCAACCCGAACGTGCTGCAGGCTGATCGGCGGTCAAATCAGGTCCTTGAGCGCCTTCTCGGGCCGCGCGCCGACGTGGGAGATGATCTCGGCCGCGGCGATGCCGCCGAGTCGCGCGCATTCGGCGAGCGGCTTGCCGCGCGTGAAGCCATAGAGAAAGCCCGAGGCGTAGAGATCGCCGGCGCCGGTCGTGTCGACCACCTTGCCGACGGGGGCAGCCGGCACGGCGTGGGTTTCGCTGCCCTTGACGATCACCGAGCCTTTTTCGCTGCGGGTGAGCGCGCAGATCTTGTTCTCGGCCCGCGCTGCCGCCAGCGCCTTGTCGAACGAATCGACCTGGTAGAGCGATTTGATCTCGGTTTCGTTGGCGAAAAGGATGTCGACCTTGTCGCGGATCAGTGCTCGGAACTCCTCGCGATAACGGTCGACGCAGAACGAGTCCGACAGCGTGATCGACACTTTGCGTCCGGCGGCGTGCGCGGCATCGAAGGCCTTCAGCACCGCCTTCTTGGCCTCCGGCGGATCCCACAGATAGCCCTCGACATAGGTCACCGCCGCCGCGCCGACCTGCTTCACATCGATGTCGCTCGGCCCGAGTCCCATGCAGGCGCCGAGGTAGGTGTTCATGGTGCGTTGCGCGTCGGGCGTCACCACGATCAGGCAGCGCGCCGTCGCCGGCCCCGCAGTCGCAAGGGCGGTATCGAAGGTCACGCCCGTGGCGCGCAGGTCATGGCCGAACACCCCGCCGAGCTGGTCGTTGCGCACCTTGCCGATATAGGCGCCTTTTCCGCCGAACGAGGCGACGCCCGCGATGGTGTTGCCGCACGAGCCGCCGGACACTTCGACACCGGGCCCCATGGCGGCGTAGAGCGTCTCCGCCCGTGCCTCGTCGATCAGGGTCATGCCGCCCTTGACCAGCGCGTGCTTCTTGATGAACGCATCGTCGGCATGCGTGATCACGTCGACGATGGCGTTGCCGATTCCCAGCACGTCGAAGGCAGCAGAAGTCATGAGATCTCCAAAAGATGCATTCCGGGCTTGGTCTCTTCCAGCAAGGTCACGATGCCGGCGATCGTGAAAGGAACGTCGACGCGCAGGCTCGCCCGATCGATCCCGAGCGAACGCAATCCCATCTCGCACACGATGAAGCGCACGCCAAGCTCGACTGAGGCCTGCAGGAGCGTCTCGAAGTCGCCGACGCCGCGTTGCTTGTTGAGGGCGTCGCGGCCCCAGTCGTCGAGCGGCGGCGGTGGACCCATCAGAGCGCGGATGCCGCCCATGGTCAGGAACAGCACGGCTTGCTTGTTGACGGCGACGGCGGCGCTCACCAGCGCCAGCGCATAGTGCGCGCTTTCATAGTCGCCCTTGCGCAGGATCACCGAGAGACCGCCCTCGCTCATGCGGTTCCACAGGCCGGGCAATCGGGCCGCTTGCTGATGGTCATTTCGTCGAACGATGCATCGAGCGCATCGTAGGTCAGCAGTCGCCCCGACAGCGAACGGCCGATGCCCAAAATCTCCTTCACCACCTCGGTCGCCTGCAGCGCGCCCAGGGTGCCGGCGAGCGCGCCCAGCACGCCCGCCTGCGCGCAGCTCGGCACGGCGTCTTCCGACGGGGCGGCGGGGAAGATGCAGCGCAGGCACGGATGGCCCGCGCCATGCCAGGCCTTGTAGGTCGAGATCTGGCCGTCGAAACGAAGTATCGCGGCAGAAACCAGAATCTTTTTGAGGCGATAGCAGATGTCGTTGACGAGATAACGCGTGGCGAAGTTGTCGCTGCCGTCGGCCACGATGTCGTAGCCCATGATGATCTGCTCGGCATTGGCCTCGGTGAGGCGACGCGGATGCATGACCACGCGCACTTCGGGGTTGATGTCGGAAAGCGCGCGGCGCGCGCTTTCGACCTTGGCCGTGCCGATATCGGCGGTGCGATGGATGATCTGCCGCTGCAGGTTGGAGAGATCGACCTTGTCGTCGTCGATCACGCCCAGCGTGCCGATGCCCGCGGCGGCGAGATATTGCAGCAGGGGCGCGCCAAGCCCGCCGGCGCCCACCACCAGCACCTTCGCGGCGATCAGCCGCGCCTGGCCCACGCCGCCGATCTCCGCCAGCACGATGTGGCGGGCGTAACGCCTGATCTGCGCTTCCGTCATATCGGGTAGCCCCGTCATGGTCCGCTTATAGCATGGCGGGCAGGAACGATTGGCTGCTAGAGCAAACGATGACAACGGTCTCCGCCCCTCCGCCCGTAGTGACCAGGCCGACCCTGACGCCGGTCCTGCTGGTGTTGCTGGCGCTGCTCTCGGCTTTCACGCCTCTCTCCATCGACATGTACCTGCCGGCGCTGCCGGTGATCGCCGTCGACCTCAACGGCTCGGTGGGCGACATCCAGCTCACGCTCTCGGCCTTCATGATCGCCTTCGGTGCCGGCCAGATCTTCTATGGTCCGGCGGGCGATCGCTTCGGCCGCCGGCCGGTGATCCTGGTCGGGCTCGTCACCTACGTCTTGGCCAGCGCCGGCTGCGCCTTTGCCGCTGCCGCCGGGCATCTCGTGCTGCTGCGCTTCCTGCAGGGACTGGCGGCCTGCGGCGGCGTGGTGCTGGCGCGCACCATGGTGCGCGACCTCGCCGAGCGCGACCAGGCGGCGCGCGCCATGTCGCTGATGATGGCCTGCACCTCGATCGCGCCCATGCTGGCGCCGCTGATCGGCGGCCAGATCCTGTGGTTCATGGGCTGGCGCGCGATCTTCTGGATCCTCGCCTTGATCGGCGTGGTGGCGCTCGTCGCAGCCTACATCCGCCTGCCCGAGACGCTGCGGCCGGAATATCGCCAGCCGCTCAAGCTGTCGTCGATCCTCAAGCGCTTCGGCGAGTTGATCCGCCACAAGGCCTTCATGGGCTATGCCTTCACCAGCACCTTCCAGTTCTCGGCGCTGCTGTCGTTCCTGTCGGGCTCGCCCTTCGTGTTCATCGAGCGCTACGGCGTGGCGCCGCGCGACTACGGCGTGATCTTCGGCGGCATGGTGGTGTTCATGACCATCGGCAGCCTGCTCAACGCCAAGTTCGCGCCGGTGTTCGGGGCGGGCAAGATCCTGCGCTATGCCGTGATCGTGCCCGGCATCGTCGGGCCGGTGGCGCTGGTCATGGGCTTGATCGAGGCGCGCTACGGCACCATCGGCATGTGGCCCTTCCTGCTCTGCTTCGGCCCGCAGATCGCCACCATCAGCCTGATCGGGCCGAACTCCATGGCGATGGCGCTGCAGCGCTATCCGCACATGGCAGGCACGGCGTCGTCGCTGATGGGCGTCATGCAATTCGGCATCGGCGCGATCTTCGGCGCCGTCGTCGGCCAGACCTTCGACGGCACCATCGCCCCCATGACCACCGCCATGGGCATCGCCGGCGCCTGCTGCTTCCTGTTCAATCGCCTGCTGGTCGGGCGCCGTTACTAGGGCAGATCCAGGCGACCGAGCCGATGCGTCACCCGTCCACAACAGTCCACTCCAGGTGGACGGGTCCGATGCCGATGGCATCAGCATTTCTGCCCTGCCAGTCAACAAATCGGGGACTCCCCCCTCGAAAAAAACGCACGCAGCTCTTCGCCGAGCTCAAGGTTCCCCTGCGCAAGTCCGCCACTCGGGAGCCGCCCGCGGCGAAGGGTGTCGTCGGTCGTGCCGGTTACCTGGCGGTAACGCTTAAAATAACGGAAAAACACGGGGGGAGGGGGTAGCGGGGTAGCGCTAATTGCGGAAATTCGCGCCTCGCTGCAAACAATGAAAAACATGGCGGCCTCGAGAGGGGTTCATGCGGGCATTTTACTGCAACGGAGCCTGGTTCCCCTACTTTGGTCATCAGAAGTTCAGGTCTGCGAGTGCGTGCCGTGATATGCGTCGGCGCCCTCCGCCGATGACAGCCCCCGCAACCCGTCCCGCCCTCACGCCGCCGCTGCTTGTCCTGCTGGCCCTCCTATCGGCCTTCACGCCGCTTTCCATCGACATGTACCTGCCGGCGCTGCCGACCATCGTCGGCGATCTCCACAGCACCGCGGGCGATATCCAGCTCACGCTCTCGGCCTTCATGCTGGCCTTCGGCTTCGGCCAGATCTTCTACGGGCCGGCGGGCGACCGCTTCGGCCGCCGCTGGGTGATCCTGTCGGGCATCGCGATCTACATCGCCACCACCATCGGCTGCACCTTCGCCGCCGAGGCGGGCCAGCTGGTGCTGCTGCGCTTCCTGCAGGGGCTGGCGGCCTGCGGCAGCGTCGTGCTGGCGCGCACCATGGTGCGCGATCTCGCAGAACGCGAGCAGGCCGCGCGCGCCATGTCGTTGATCATGGCCTGCAGCTCCATGGCGCCCATGCTGGCGCCGTTGATCGGCAGCCAGGTCCTGGTCCTGTGGGGCTGGCGAGCCATCTTTTGGGTGCTGGCCGGCATCGGCGTGGTAGGTCTCGTGTTCGCCGCCCTGCGGCTGCCCGAGACGCTGCGGCCGGAATATCGCCAGCCATTGCATCTCGGCTCGGTGGTGGGTCGCTTCGGTGAGCTGCTGAAGCACCGTGCCTTCATGGGCTACGCGCTCACCAGCACGTTCCAGTTTGCGGCGCTGATGTCCTGGCTGTCGGGTGCGCCGTTCGCCTTCATCCAGGGCTATGGCGTGAGCCCGCGCAGCTTCGGCCTGATCTTCGGCGCGGCCATCGTGGTGTTCACCGGCTGCAACCTGATGAATGCGCGCTTCGCGCCGGTGTTCGGCTCGTCGAAGATCCTGCGCTACGCGGTGATCGTGCCGATCGTGTTCGGGCCGGCCGGGCTCGTGCTGGCGCTGATCGAGAGGCAGACCGGCGCCATCGGCGTCTGGCCGTTCCTGCTCTTCATCGTGCCGCACGTCGCCATGATGGCGCTGGTCGTGCCCAACGCCACGGCCATGGCCCTGCAGCGCTACCCGCATATGGCGGGCACCGCCTCCTCGTTGATGGGCGTCCTGCAGTATGGCGTCGGCTCGTTGTTCGGTGTCGCGGTCGGGCAGGCCTTCGACGGCACCATGGTGCCGCTCACCGCCTCGCTCGCGGTGGCCGGCATCTTGTGCTTTACCTCGCATCGCCTGCTGGTCGGACGGGCCGACGGCTAACGGCGTGTACTCGTGCGGCGATGACTCTGAAAGGTCGCCTCCTGGCCCAGAGCGAAAGTCATTCGGCTGAGCGCGGCCCGTGGCCTTTCCGCAATCCTGTCTGCAACCACTGATACGCAATTCCTCCGTGCCGGTCGCCCCGCCGTGCCCCTATGTGATGTATGGTAGGAGCCACTCGTCGGAGTGGCTGTTCGATGGCTTCGCGGTTTCTGAGCACCTCTCACACGATAATATTCGCCGTCGTTGCGATGCTTTGTGCAGCCGTGGGTGTCGTCGGGCTAGTGAACCTCAATTCCGAGATCTCGGCCGACACGAAAGCCAACATCTCGAAGATTGTCATTCGGTCCTTGAAGCAGCTTGGTGCCAAAGCCGAAGAACACCAGCGGATCGATGGCCGGCTGCCGACGGACGACGAAGTAATTTGCGACTGGAAGCCGTGTCCGCCACACACGCTGCGTCTTTCGCACGTCGCGCCAGAGGGCGACGGCGGCTTCTCAATCACCTTCTACAACGCCCCTGCCTTGCTTATGCCCGGCGCTCCTTTCGCTACCGCGTGGCATTCGCGTGACGGGACAACCGATCTCGACGGCTGGGATGAAGCTTGGCGCTGGCGGGTAAAGTACTACCGCGTTCTACTCACTGATTTGGCGATCATTCTGGTGCCGTGGGTGTGGCTCTTGTGGCGATGGAGCCGGAAGAGGCAGCGAGTAGCAGCAGCGTGAACTGGGGGAGATCATGATCGGCCGTTGTCTGGAGGTTGTCGTCCTGAGTGCAGCGCTGCTGTTTGGCATCCCTGCGCTGGCGGTCGCGCAGGGATGGCCGCCTGGTAGTGCTGGCGCTACGGGCGAATTGGCTCTTGAGGCGAAAGCGAAGGCCGTTGCGTCGCTCGAGCGTGCGAACGGAGATCTCGCGGCAACTCTGAGCGATCCCGCTTATCAAGATCCGGCCAATGCCAGGCTGGTTGCCGCGGTTCGGTCCTTGCAGGCGACCTGGCTGGACTATGCTTCGCACGAGTGTGACTTGGTGGGGACGTCGACTATGGCGGCCAGTACGTGGCAGTCCGTCTATGTCGTGCAATGCCAGGTTACCCTCATTGACGCGCGTGCGAAAGAGGTTGCAGCAGCAGCGGAATGCCTGAACAAGGGGAAGTCCGGGATGACAGACTTTCCTGCGTGCCTTCGTCCGCTGGCGCCGCTGGCAACACAAGCGGGAGTGAGATGAATCTTGAGGGAGGGCGTGCTCATGAGTACACGCCCTGATCTAACGCCGGAGATCGACCACCAGCATGTCGCCGTTGTCGTTGCCGACGGCGAGATGGAAGCCATCGGGCGACCAGGCAAGGCAACTGATCGGCGAGCCGTCCGACATTTTCAGCACCACCGAGCGGCGGGTCTTGATGTCGCCGAGCTGCAGCTCGCCCGAATCGTAGCCGCCGGCCACGAACTCCGCGGCCGGATGGGCGGCCACGACGGTGAGCAGCCCCGCGCCTTCCTCGCCGAACTGCAGCGGCGGCTTGCCTTCCGGTCCCTTGCCGGCGAACGGCCAGGCGGTGAACACGGGCTGCGAGGAGGTGTAGAGCCAGCGCGCATCGGGCGCCCAGGAGAGCGATTTCACCTTGGCGGGATAGCCCTGCATGCGCATGTCGGTCGCCTGCGCGATGCGCCAGACGTGGATGTCGTTCTCCTGCGTGCCGGTGGCGATGAACTTGCCGTCGGTGCTCCATTTCAGCGCGACGTGGCTGCCTGCCCAGGCGAGGCGCCGCGGCGGCAGGGTCACGTTGCCGATGCTCCACACCGTGATGCCGCCATAGTGGGCGCAACCGATGCGGCTGCCGTCCTTGCTGAAGTCGATGGCGGCCACGGTGCTCTGGTGCGGCCCGAACTCGCGCGAGCTCCCCGCCTTGTCGACCACCAGCGCCATCTTGCCGACCGAGGCGGCAATCGTGCCGTTGCCGCGATGGGCGGCGAGCTTGTCGATCCACTTGCCCTTCTGGTTGGCGATCTCGGTCGCGCTGCCGTCCGGCGCGATGCGCAGCAGGCGGCCGTCGTCGCCGCCGCTCAGGAAGCCGTCGCTCGTGGGATCGGCGATCAGCGACAGCACGGCGCCTTTATGGATCGGCTCACCCGCTGCGGGGGCGGCTTCCTTGATGTCCGCCGGCAGCAGGCGCACGCGGCCATCGCCCAGCGCAAAAACGGCGAGCTTGCCATCGTTGCCGAAGGCGCAGGCGACGACAGGCGCGTCCGCCGCGACCGAGCGCGACGGCGGCAGGGTCCGCCGCCAGTCGGGGTTGGTTAGGTCGAGCTTCACGGTGCTCGACCTCACCCTGAGGAGGCCGCGAAGCGGCCGTCTCGAAGGGTGGCACGAGCACTGCGTGTGCCGCCCATCCTTCGAGACGCGGCCTGCGGCCGCTCCTCAGGATGAGGTGAGTGCTTGAACCAACTCATTTTCAGGGTGAGGTCTCGCGCCTACTTGAGACAGTCTTCGAAGCCGCGCTTGAGGTTGTCGCCGTCGAGGTTGCGGCCGATGAAGACGAGCTTGCTCGAGCGCTTCTCGCCGTCCTTCCAGGGCTGGCCCCAGTCGGCATCCATCATCATGTGCACGCCCTGGTAGACGTAGCGCTTGGCGGCGCCGTCGATCGCCAGGATGCCCTTGCAGCGGAAGATGTCGGGGCCACGCAGCTGAAGTAGTGCGCCCATCCACTTCTGGAACTTGTCGGGATCGACCGGCCGGTCGGCGGTGAAGCTCAGGCTCTTCACTTCTTCCTCATGGTCGTGATCGTGGCCGTGCTCGAGGAAATCGGGCTCGAATTCCAGGATGCGCTTCAGGTCGAACGCGCCCTTGTCGAGGATGGCGTCGAGCTCGATCTTGCTCTTCTCGGTCTTGTGGATGCGAGCGTAAGGGTTGATCGCCTTGATCTTGCCCTCGACCTTCTTGAGCTCGTCGCCGCTCACCAGGTCGGTCTTGTTCAACAGAATCACGTCCGCGAAGGCCACCTGTTCCTGCGCCTCGTCGCCCTGCTCGAGCTGGCCGAGGAAGTGCTTGGCATCGACCACGGTGACGATGGCATCGAGCTTGGTCTTGGCCTTCACATCGTCGTCGGTGAAGAAGGTCTGCGCCACCGGACCGGGATCGGCGAGGCCAGTGGTCTCGACCAGGATGCCGTCGAACTTGTCCTTGCGCTTCATAAGGCCTTCGATGATGCGTATGAGATCGCCGCGCACGGTGCAGCAGATGCAGCCGTTGTTCATTTCGAACACTTCCTCGTCGGCATTGACCACCAGGTCGTTGTCGATGCCCAGCTCGCCGAACTCGTTGACGATCACCGCGTACTTCTTGCCGTGCTGTTCGCTCAATATCCGGTTGAGCAGCGTGGTCTTGCCGGCGCCGAGATAGCCGGTCAGCACGGTTACGGGTACTTGGGGCTGGGCCATGGATTCCCTCGAAAATGGGCCCTTGAGATAGGGTCTTTGGCCAGATCGTGCAACTCCACCCGACGGCAGGCCACGCTTCGGCGCAGGCCGAATCGTCGAGGCCGAAGCCGTGCTACGGAAGCCCATGTCCCGCCTGTTCTACGGCTGGCGCATCGTCGCCGTGTGTCTGGTCGCGGGTGTGTTCGCCAATGCACTTGGCCTGTTCGGCGCGGGCGTCTACCTGCACGAACTGGTCGTGACGCGCGGCTGGCCGACCGCCCTCGTTTCGGGGGCGATCACCACCTTCTACGTCACGAGTGCGCTGCTGCTCATTCCGGTAGGCGGCCTGATCGGGCGCTATGGCGGCCGGGCGTCGATTGTGACCGGCGCGGTCGCGCTGTCCGCGGGTGTCGCGGTCATCGGCCGCGTGCAGGCGCCGTGGCAAGCCTATGTCGTCTTCTTGGTCATGGGCGTCGGTTGGGCCTGCCTCTCGATGACCGCGGTCGCGACGATGCTGGCGCCGTGGTTCGAACGCCATCAGGCGCGCGCCGTCTCGATGGCGTCGCTGGGCGCCAGTGTCGGTGGCATGACAGGCGTGCCGGTGCTGCTCTTTTCCATCGGGCTGATGGGCTTTGCGATGACGACGACCGTCGCAGCGGCGGCGATGCTGATCGTGCTGCTGCCGCTCGGCTGGTTTGTCATGCGGCGGCGACCGCAGGATCTCGGGCTCCTGCCCGATGGCGCGACAGTGGCGTCGGAGTCGAGGACGGCCACGCCATCCGGTTGGACGCGCCGCGAGGCGCTAGGCACCTGGGCGCTGCAGAGCGTAATGCTGGCTTTCGGGTTGGCGATGATGGTGCAGGTGGGATTCGTCACCCATCAGGTGACGCTTCTGTCGCCGGTGCTCGGCGCCACGGGCACCTCGATCACGGCCTCGGGAACGGCAATTGCCGCCCTGATCGGCCGTCTCGCGCTGGTACGCTTCGCCGACCAGATCAGTCCGCGCGCGACCGCGGGCACGATGATGGGAGTCGCAGCCATCGCGCTCTTTCTGCAGGCGATGTTTCCCGCGCCGGCCGTCCTGATCGGCGGCAGCATTGCGATGGGACTTACCATCGGCAATGTCACGACGCTGTCGCCGATCGTCGTCCGCCGCGAATTCGGCGCGGCCACCTTCGGTGCGGTGTTCGGCGTCGCCTCCTGCGGCATCCAGCTCGCGACGGCGATGGGCCCGAGCTTTTATGGTCTGCTGCACGACGCCTTCGGCGGCTATCGCGTGCCGCTGCTGCTGGCATCGGCGGCGGATGTCATCGCAGCGGGCGTGGTGCTGCTGCGGGGTCGCGGCGGCCTTCAGCGCCAGACCATCTGACGGGCGTTCCAGGCGACAACTTCGCCGGCCGGACGCAAACCGAGCTTACGCGCGACGCCTTGCGAGGCGGCGTTATCGGGATGGATCAAGGCCACGACCGGGCCGATGCCGACCTCGTCACGCAGATGGGCAAGCATCGCGCCGGCGGCTTCGCTCGCGATCCCCTGGAGCCACGCCGAACGCACCAGGCGCCAGGTGAATTCGCTGACATCGGGCAGGTGCGAGGGCCGGATACCGCATTGGCCTAGGAAGCCCGGCCGATCGAGCCATTCGATCGCCCAGCGCCATTCGCCCGGCGGGCGGTCGAGGATGTTGCCGCGAGCCTCGGCGCGATGCGCGACGGGATCGAGCGGGCCGCCGATGTAGCGACGCACTTCGGCATCGGTATCCATAGCCACGATCGCGTCGAGGTCGTCCAGCGTACGCGGCCGCAGCCGCAGGCGGGCGGTCTCGAGCGTCTTCATGGCGGACTCTTAGAGCCGCTCGCCGCGGATCAGCTTGGGCAGGTCGCCGACCAGACCCATGGCATGGCGAACGAAGAAGCGGCGCAGCGCCGGGGTGCGATTGACGGCGGCAAGGCCCAGGTCACGGATCAGGCGGAGCGGCTTGATGTCGTTGGAGAACAGCCGGTTCAACAGATCGGTCGCGGCGACCATGGTGAGATTGTCGGCGCGCCGCCATTGCGCGTAGCGCTCAAGCGTGTCGGCAGCGCCGATGTCGAGCCCCAGCCGCTTGGCATCGATCAGCACCTCGACGAGGGCGGCGATGTCGCGCACGCCGAGATTGTAGCCTTGGCCGGCGATCGGGTGCAGCCCGTGCGCGGCATCGCCCACCAGGACCAACCGCTCGTCGATGTAGCGCTCGGCATGGACGAGGCCGAGGGGATGGGACCAGCGCGGGCCGATCGTCTCGACGTGACCCAGGAAATCGCCGAAGCGGCGGGCGAACTCGGCTTGGAAGCTTGCAGCCTCGAGCTCGAGCAGCCGCATGGCGAGCTTGGCACGCTCGGTCCAGACGATCGACGAGCGATGCTCGCCGCCCTTGCCATCAACAGGGGCGCTGTCGCGCATCGGCAGGATGGCGAAGGGGCCGCCGGGCAGGAACTTCTCCTGGGCAACGCCGCGATGCGGCAGTTCATGGCGGGCAACCACGACGATGGCGATCTGATTGTACGACCAGGCGCGGGCGCCGATGCCGGCATCCTCGCGCATCGTGCCGAAGCGGCCTTCCGCCGAAGCGACCAGTCGCGACGCGAGCTGCCGGCCGCTCTTCAGCACCAGCTCAACCTGGTGGGCGTCGCGGGTGGTTTCCAGCGCTTCGTCCGGTGCGATCAGCTCGACGTTGGGGCAGGCGGCGAGGCGGCGCTGGATGGCCGAACGCAGGAACCGGTTCTCGACGATCCAGCCCATCGGCGCGGCGGCCTGGCCGTCGGTGGCAGCTTCGCGGTGATCGAAATGCAGGAAGAGGGGGCTCGCGCGCCCGTCATGTCCGGCATCCGAGATGCGGATGTCGAGGATGGGCTCGGCTTCGGCCGCCACCTCGTCCCACACCCCCAGCGCCTGGAACAGCCGCTGGCTGGTATAGGCGATGGCCGTGGTGCGGCCGTCGAAGCCCGCCTCGCTCATCGACTTGAGCGGCAGGCGGTCGATCAGCGCGGTCTTCAGCCCTGCAACGCCCGCCGCCAGGGCAAGCAGGCTGCCATTAAGGCCGGCGCCGACGACCGCGAGGTCGAGGCGCTCTTTGTCCACGGTCGGGCTCATGTGTGGAAAATGGCAGGCTAGCCATGGCTCGACCAGTGCCCGATATTTGAGCAGGCAAGACGCGCGGCAAGTGTCCAAAACTAAGGGGTTTATTGCGCTGGCATGGGCCTTGCGAGTCCACGCACGGCACGGCGGGCAGCCGCCAGGGGGATGTAATGAAATTGGTGATGGCGATCTTCAAGCCCTTCAAGCTCGATGAGGTGCGCGACGCGCTGACCGGGCTTGGCATCCAGGGCCTGACCGTCAGCGAAGTGAAGGGCTTCGGCCGCCAGAAAGGCCAGACCGAGATCTACCGCGGCGCCGAGTACGCCGTGAGTTTCCTGCCCAAAGTGAAGATCGAGGTCGTGATCGAGGACGGCCTGGTCGAGCGTACCGTCGATGCCATCCGCAAGGCCGCCGGCACCGGCAAGATCGGCGACGGCAAGATTTTCGTCACATCGGTCGAACAGGCCGTCCGCATACGCACCGGCGAGTCCGGCGCCGACGCGCTGTGATCCTTTTCGAGGAAAGACCGATGATCCGTTCCCTTCGTTCCACGCTTCTGCCCGCGGTTGCGGCCGCTGTCCTGATGTCTCCCGCCCTCGTCTTGGCGGCGGACGACAAGCCCAAGATCGATTCCGGCGACACCGCCTGGATGCTGACCTCGACCGCGCTGGTGCTGATGATGACCATCCCCGGCCTGGCCCTGTTCTACGGCGGCATGGTGCGCAAGAAGAACGTGCTGGCCACGATTGCGCAGAGCTTCGCCGTGACCTGCCTGGTCACCGTGCTGTGGCTGGTGCTGGGCTACAGCCTCGCCTTCACCTCCGGCAGCACCATCCTGGGCGGTGTCAGCCGGGTGTTCATGGCCGGCATGACGATCGACAGCATCTCGGATTTGGCCAAGACCATTCCCGAGTCGGTCTATATGTGCTTCCAGCTCACCTTTGCCATCATCACGCCGGCACTGATCGCGGGCGCCTTCGCCGAGCGCATGAAGTTCTCGGCCATGCTGTGGTTCATGGGCCTGTGGTCGCTGGTGGTCTATGCCCCGATCGCCCATTGGGTATGGGGCGGCGGCTTCCTGGGCGACTGGGGCGTGCTCGACTTCGCCGGCGGCACGGTGGTGCACATCAATGCCGGCGTCGCGGGCTTGGTCTGCGCCCTGGTGCTCGGCAAGCGCAAAGGTTTCGGCATCGAGAACATGGCGCCGCACAACCTCGTGCTGTCCGTGATAGGCGCTTCGCTGCTGTGGGTCGGCTGGTTCGGCTTCAATGCCGGCTCGGCCAGCGCAGCCAACGGCTCGGCCGGCATGGCGATGGCGGTGACCCAGTTCGCCACCGCCGCCGCGGCGCTCTCCTGGATGATTGCGGAGTGGATGACGCGTGGCAAGCCGTCGGTGCTGGGCATCATCTCCGGCGCGGTCGCCGGCCTGGTCGCCATCACGCCGGCCTCGGGTTTCGTCAATCCGACCGGCGCCCTGGTGATCGGCATCGTCGCTGGCCTGCTCTGCTTCTGGGGCGCCACCGGGCTTAAGCACGCCATGGGCTACGACGATTCGCTCGACGCCTTCGGCGTGCACGGCGTCGGCGGCTTCGCCGGCGCCATCCTCACGGGCGTGTTCGCCGTCGAGGCGGTCGGCGGCGCCGGCAAGAAGGGCCTGATCGACGGCAATCCCGGGCAGGTCCTGACCCAGCTCTGGGGCTGCCTGGTCTGCATCGCCTGGTGCGCCATCGCCACCTTCGTGATCCTGAAGGTCGTCGACACCCTGATCGGGCTCCGCGTCACCAACGAGGAAGAGGTCGAGGGCCTCGACATCAATTTGCACGGGGAGACCGTGCACTAGCACGGGGAGACCGTGCACTAGTGAGAGATTGGGGAACCAACTCCTCCCCGGTTCCCTCCACCGCCGCTCCGTGTCGTGGCGGTCCCTTCGGCCCGGCGGGTTTTCCGCCGGGCTTTTTTCTGCCTAGGCCCAGCCGTCTTCGGCTGGGCGCGGCGGGTTTTCCGCGAGGGCTTTTCTGCCTAGGCTCAGCCGTCTTCGGCTGGGCGCGGCGGGTTTTCCGCGAGGGCTTTTTCTGCCTAGGCCCAGCCGTCTTCGGCTGGGCGCGGCGGGTTTTCCGCGAGAGCTTTTTCTGCCAGTGTGCCGCCAGTCGCGGAGGACTGGGCATGAAACTCGTGTCGGCCATCATCAAGCCGTTCAAGCTCGACGAGGTGCGGGACGCGCTGACCGGCGTCGGCGTCTCCGGCCTGACGGTCAGCGAGGTCAAGGGCTTCGGCCGACAGAAGGGCCAAACCGAGATCTATCGCGGCGCCGAGTATCTCGTGAGCTTCCTGCCCAAGGTGAAGATCGAGATCGTGGTCGACGACAGCCAGGTCGAGCGCGCCGTCGAGGCCATCCAGAAGGCGGCGCACACCGGCAAGATCGGCGACGGCAAGATCTTCGTCACCGCTGTCGAGCAGGCGCTGCGCATCCGTACCGGCGAAACCGGGTCCAACGCGCTATAGCCCCAAGGGCTTGTGGCCTTCCGTCTCAAGGAAGCATCCTATTGCATTGTTGTTAAAGGCTTATTTGTCCTTTAGAATAAGCCGATAACCAAGACCGGCCGGACCCCCTCCAGCCGGCGCTTCTGCGTTGCCCGGCTGCTCTCCCTTGGGGCGGCCCATTGGATGGTCGTCGATGTTCAAACCGCGCCTGACCGAGACTCAGTCGGACTTCCCGCGGACACCGTGATGGCCATGCTCGGCATCGCCAGCACCCATAAGACCACGATCCTGCCGGAGGGCGGGCGAGACTTCCTGCGCCGGCGCATGATGGAACTGGTCGGCGCCGCCATCGCCGTGGCCGGTGTGTTGCTGCTGATCTCGATCTTCACCTTCAGCAACGCCGATCCCTCGCTCAACCACGCCACCGGCATGCCGCCCAACAACCTGATGGGCCTGCCGGGCGCCTACGTCTCCGACCTGCTGCTGCAGACCTTTGGCCTCGCCATCGTGCTGGTGCCGGTGGCGCTGATCACCTGGGGCGTGCGCATGGTGCGCACGCACCATCTCGGCTTCTTCGGGCTTCGCCTCTCGCTGCTGTTGCTGGCGCTCCTGATGATGAGTGTGGGCTGCGTTGGCTTGGGCGACGTCGGCGGCGCCGCCACCCATTCCGGCGCGGGCGGCCTGGTCGGACTGGCGCTGGTCGGCCGCTTCCGCGACTTCGTCCTCAGCCATTCCAGCGGCGGCAGCCTGGCGCTGATCGAGCCGGGCTGTGCGGCGCTCGCTTTCATCGCCATGGCGCCGGCGCTCGGCATGAACCGCACCGACCTGCCGCTGATCTTCCGCATCCTGCGCGCGCCCTTCCTGTGGGCGGTGTGGCTGATGCGGGCCGGCGTCGGCCTGTGGCGCGGCAAGCCGCAGCCCTTCGACGACGAGGCCGACCCGCCCGCGCCGCCCATCGGCTATGCCGAGATCCCCGGTGAGATCGACGCCAGCCAGTACGATCCGGATCGGTTCGAGCAAATTCCGGTCGATGGCACGCCGCTGCCGCCGCGCAACTCGCTGATGGTCGACGCGCCCTATTCACCGCTCGAGCGGCCGGCACCCGACATTCCCGCTGCACCCCAGCCGTTGCATCCCGCGCCGCCGCCGACGCTCGATGAGCCCGCGCCGCCCGACAGCTTGCGCGAGCGCACCTTGTTCGATCGCCTGGCCGGGCTTCGCATCGAGCCGATCCTGGGCCGGCTGCGGCCGCGCGCGACGCAAGCTGAGCCGGAGCCGGTCGACGCTGGGCCGCCCCAGGAGGTCGCGAACTTTGCGCCGCCTGAACCGGAGGCGGTCGAGCCTGCGGAGGGCGACGAGAACCCGTTCACGCCCGACCCGTTGCTCGGCGACCAACAGCAGATCCCCGCGGCCGCGAGCGGCGTGAAGATCATTCCGCGCAAGTCGTCGGCCGCGCAGGGCAAGCGCGCCGCCAGGGCCGGCCAGCGCGAACTCGATCTCGGCGGCGGCGAATACCACTTGCCGCCGCTCGACCTTCTGTCGTTGCCCTCACGCGTCACCACCGAGACCAAGATCGATGAAAGCGCGCTCGAGCAGAACGCGCGCCTGCTCGAGACCGTGCTCGAGGATTTCGGCGTAAAAGGCCAGATCGTGAAGGTGCGGCCGGGGCCCGTCGTGACGCTCTACGAGCTCGAGCCCGCGCCCGGCACCAAGGCGAGCCGCGTCATCGGCCTCGCCGACGACATCGCCCGCTCGATGAGCGCTGTTTCGGCCCGCGTGGCCACTGTTCCGGGCCGCAACGTCATCGGCATCGAGCTGCCCAATGCGCGGCGCGAGACGGTGTTCCTGCGCGAGCTGCTGTCGACGCGCCACTACGAGGACAACCGGCTGAACCTGCCGCTCGCACTGGGCAAGGATATCGGCGGCGATCCCGTCATTGCCGACCTGGCGCGCATGCCGCATCTCTTGATCGGCGGCACCACCGGCTCGGGCAAGTCGGTGGCCGTCAACACCATGATCCTGTCGCTGCTCTACAGGCTGCCACCGGATCGCTGCCGCTTCATCATGATCGATCCGAAGATGCTGGAGCTCAGCGTCTACCAGGACATCCCGCATCTGCTGACGCCCGTCGTCACCGAGCCGCGCAAGGCGATCGTGGCGCTGAAGTGGGTGGTGCGCGAGATGGAGGATCGCTACCGCGCGATGAGCGCGCTCGGCGTGCGCAACATCGCGGGCTACAACGAGAAGCTGATCGAGGCCGCGCGCAAGGGCCAGAGCCTGACGCGCAAGGTGCAGACCGGCATCGATCCCGAGACGCGCCGGCCGACCTTCGAGGAGGAGGAGATCGACACCACGCCGCTGCCCTTCATCGTGGTCATCATCGACGAGATGGCCGACCTGATGCTGGTGGCGGGCAAGGAGATCGAGGCGGCCGTCCAGCGGCTCGCCCAGATGGCGCGCGCCGCCGGCATCCATGTGATCATGGCGACGCAGCGGCCTTCGGTCGACGTCATCACCGGCACCATCAAGGCCAACTTCCCGACCCGCATCTCCTTCCAGGTGACGTCCAAGATCGACAGCCGCACCATCCTTGGAGAACAAGGCGGCGAGCAGCTGCTGGGCCAGGGCGACATGCTTTACATGGCGGGCGGCGGCAAGATCGCGCGCGTGCACGGCCCGTTCGTCAGCGACACCGAGGTCGAGGACGTGGTGCGCCACCTCAGGGCGCAAGGCATGCCGTCCTATATCGAATCGGTCACCGACGATCCCGATGGCGAAGAGGGCGGCCTCGGCCTGCCGGGCGAGGGCGGCGAAGAAGGCGAGAGCGACCAACTCTACGACCAGGCGATCGCGCTGGTGGCGCGCGAGCGCAAATGCAGCGTCAGCTTCGTCCAGCGCTACCTGCAGATCGGCTACAACCGCGCCGCCCGCATCGTCGAGCGCATGGAAAAAGAAGGCGTGGTCACCGCCGCCAACCATGTCGGCAAGCGCGAGATCCTGGCCCGGGATATCGAAGACAGGACGCGGTAGTGCCGTGCGCTGGGAAAGTCGTCGAACCTTCCCAGCCCGCAAGCATTGGCGTCAGCCGGGTCCTGCGCCCTGTGTGCCGACGAAAAGCGCGTAAATCGACTGGCTTGCTGCCATGAACAGCCGGTTCCGCTTCGGTCCGCCGAAGGTGATGTTACCGCACACTTCGGGAAGGCGAATGCGGCCTAGCAGCTTACCCTCCGGGCTCCACACGGTGACGCCGTTGTAGCCGACGTGCCGGCCGGCATTGCTCGCGCACCAGAGGTTGCCCTGCACGTCGCAGCGCACGCCGTCGGGCCCGCACTTCACGCCGTCGATCATGAAGTCCGCGAAGCGCTTGCCGTTGCTCAGCTTGTTGTCAGCGCCGACGTCGAACACATGGACGTCGCCCATGCCGCCGGGCCCGGTATCGCCCGGCCCCTTGCCGGTGCTCACGACATAGAGCTTCTTGTAGTCGGGCGAGAAGCAGAGGCCGTTCGGATCGGGTACCTGCTGCTCGGTGAGCACGAGATCGACCTTGCCGTCGGGCGCGATGCGATAAGTGTTGGTCGGCAGCTCGCGCTTGAAATGGCCAATGCCTTGCGGCTGGCCGATGGTCGACTTGAGTTTGCCCTGCGGGTTGGTCGGGCCGCCAGCTTCGTCGGGCGCGCCTTCGTAGAGCTGGCCGCCATAAGGCGGATCGGTGAACCAGTAGCTGCCGTCGGGATGCGCCACCACGTCGTTGGGCGAGTTGAGCCGCTTGCCCTGGTAGCTGTCGGCCAGCACCGAGATCGAACCGTCGAGCTCGTAGCGCACCACGCGGCGCGTCAGGTGCTCGCAGGAGAGCTGGCGCCCCTGGAAGTCGAAGCTGTTGCCGTTGCTGTTGTTGGAGGGCATGCGGAACACGCTCACGTGCCCGTCGTCCTCGAGCCAGCGCATCTGGCGGTTGTTGGGAATGTCGCTCCATACGAGATAGCGACCCTCGGCGCTCCACGCCGGCCCCTCGACCCACAGCGCGCCGGTCCACAGCCGCTTGATCGAGGCATTGGCCTGCGTAAGCGCATCGAATGACGGATCGACCGCGAGCACGTCGGGATCGCTGAAATACGTGGTGGGCGCACCGCGCGGGCTGAAGTCGCGCGGCGGGTTGGTGATCGTGGTGGGTGGCGCGACTGGCGCCGGTGCGGCCGGGGCCTGGGCGCGCGCGATCGCCGGCAGGGCCATAGCACCGATGCCGGCGGCCGCGATCAGGCCGCGACGAGACAAGTCATGGGCTTGCTTTGTCATGAGGGCTCCTCCCAAGGAGATTGTTTCAAAACTCAACGATGGGAACGCGGGTAGCGTAAGAGCACTCAGAGCCTAGGCCTTGGGAGGCTGCGGCGACAACGCGCAGGCGCGCATGTCAGAGGTTCGACTTCTCCGCCATGGCCCCATTCAGAGCGTCGAGCAGCGAGTGGTAGTCATAGGGATTGTTGAGCAGGGGTCGGGCGCGACATTGCTCGGGGATCGGGCCAACCGCCCAGCCATTGATGAAGATGTGTGGGACCTTGGCCGCCTTCAGCGCATCTGCGATCTGCGGCGCAGTGTCTCCGGTCAGTTTCACATCGAGCACGGCACCATCGAGCTTGCCGGTGGCGATCTCGCTCAGGGCTTCAGCGGGCGAGCCGATTGGCCCGACGACATGGTAGCCCGTGCTGCCGAGAAATCTCTGCAAGTCGCAGGCGACGATGGCGTGGTCCTCGACGAGGAGGACCGACCGCATGCTGGCGATTGTCATTTGTATTCCCTCCCGCATTGCCGCGTCGAGGAATGCATGGAAATGCGGAAAGTTACGGACAGCTTGATGACACGATGGAGAAATTTTTGAATGAGCGTTCAGCGCTGTGCCGGCGCGCGGCTCACGGCTTCCAGCGCAGGAAGTTGCCGATCAGGCGCAAGCCCGTCGCCTGACTCTTTTCCGGATGGAATTGTGTGCCGGCCAGATTGTCGCGGCCGACCACGGCGGTGATCGGTCCGCCATAGTCGGTTATGGCGAGCACAGTCTGGGCGTTCGTGGCCTTGAGCTGGAAGGAGTGCACGAAATAGGCGTGGTCGCGCACCTTGAGGCCCTCCAGCAGCGGATGCGGCTTGAGCTCCAGCAACTCGTTCCAGCCCATGTGGGGGATCTTGAGATGATCCTTGCCCGTGGCTCCCTTGGGCTCGATGCGCACCACATCGCCCGCGATCCAGTCCAGGCCGGCATGGATGCCATATTCGACGCCGCGCGTGGCCATGAGTTGCATGCCGACGCAGATGCCGAGGAACGGCTTGGCGCGCTCGATCACTTCGCGCTGCAGGGTGTCGACCATGCCGGGCACGCCATAGAGCCCGGCGCGGCAGTCGGCGAAGGCGCCGACGCCCGGCAGCACGATGCGGTCGGCGGCGGCCACCTCGCGCGGGTTCGAGGTGACGAGCACGCGATCGTCACCGCCGCTCTCGCGGCCGGCGCGTTCGAAGGCCTTGGCGGCGGACCGGAGGTTGCCCGAGCCGTAATCGACGATTGCCACTGACATTGGGGCGACGGTCCTGTCGGATGTGTGCCTAGAGCACACCCTTGGTGCTGGGGACCGCATTCGTCTGGCGCGGATCGATCTCGCAGGCCACGCGCAGCGAGCGCGCCAGGCCCTTGAAGCAGCTCTCGACGATGTGGTGGTTGTTCTCGCCGTAGTGGTTCCAGATGTGCAACGTCAGCCCGCCCTGCTGGGCGAAGGCCTGGAACCATTCCTTGAACAGCTCGGTGTCCATGGTGCCGAGCTTGGGCTTGGAGAAAATCACCTTCCAGATCAGGTACGGCCGATTGCTGGCGTCGAGTGCCACTTCGGTCAGTGTCTCGTCCATCGGGATCTGGGCACTGCCATAGCGGCGGATGCCGGCGCGGTCGCCCAGCGCCTTCATCAGGCATTCACCGAGCACGATGCCCGAATCTTCGGTCGTGTGGTGGTAGTCGATGTGCAGGTCGCCCTCGGCGCGCAGCGTGATGTCGATCAGGCTGTGGCGGCTGAGCTGCTCCAGCATGTGATCGAGGAAGCCGATGCCGGTCTTGATGTCGTATTTGCCGGTGCCGTCGAGATTGATGGCGGCGGCAATGCGGGTCTCCTTGGTATGACGCGCCACGAACGCCCGCCGCCCGCCGGTTCCGGGGGTGGTGAGCTCGTTGGCGACAGCCTTCAGGGAGGGCTTTTTGACCGTGTTTTTCACGCGCCTCTTCTAGAGCATATTCCGTTCGGCTGGAACCAGCCGAACGGAATATGCCCTTTGGTCGACGCACCTGGAGCAACGCGTTTCCGATCAAATGGACCCGCTTGCGGTTCCATTTGATCGGAGCCCGCGCTACCGAAGGCGCGCCCCACGGTCGAGCGCAACGCGCGTCAGAATGACGCCGAACAGCACGATCAGGCCGCCCAGCACGCGCGCCCAGGTCAGCGGATCGCCGAAAAACGCTGCCGACAGGCCCACTCCCGCCACCGGGATCAGATACATGTAGACCATGACCCGGCTGACCCCGAGGCGGTCGAGGCCGGCGGCGATGCCGAGATAAGCGACGCCGACGGGGAAGATGCCGGTATAGAGCCAGTACCCGAACAGCCGCTCGTCGAGCCGAGTGAATTCGGCCAGGGAACTGACGCAGAGCGCGACGGCGAGCAGCATCAAGGCGCCCAGGAATGTGGTCCAGGCCACGACCCTGAGCGAGCCCAGCCGCACATTGTAGGGCACGCCGCGATCGACATAGAGCGCCCAGGCGAAGGCGGCGACGAGCCAGAAGGCGGCGCCCTCGATATTGCCCACGGCGAGCGTGATGCGCGTCAGGCTGTTGTTCACGACCAGCAGGACGCCGGCGAAGGCGATGGCAATGCCGGTCCAGCCCAGGGCCGACAGCCGCCGGCCCTGCATCCAGGCGAACAGCGCCGAGAATGTCGTCGTGGTGGTCATGACGATCGAGCCGACGCTGGGTGAGGTGCGGGCGATGCCGAAACCCCAGCACGCCTGGAACAGCGTAACGCCCAGCAGCGACAGCAACAGGATCGGCAGCCAGTCGCGCCGCGGCAGGCCGAGCGGTTGGCCGCGCAAGGCCAACGCCGCCAACAGGAAGAGTCCGGCGATCAGGTAGCGCGAGCTGCTGTAGAGCAACGGGCTCATGACGGCGAGCACGTCCTTGGCGACGGGATAGCTCGAGCCCATCAGCAGGGCGGTCACGAGCATCAAGGCGTCGCCCGTCCAGCGACGGGCGGGTCGCGTCATTGCTTGGGAGCCGTCGAGGCCTTCTGCGCGCGCCAGAAGCCGAACAGCGCGCCCGCGACGCGGCGGATCTGGATCTCCTCCGAGCCCTCGGTGATGCGATAGCGCCGGTGGTGTCGGTAGATGTGCTCGAACGGCGTGTGGCGCGAATAGCCGATGCCGCCATGGACCTGGATGGCGCGGTCGGCGGCGTCGCAGACCAGGCGATTGGCGCGGTAGTTCGACATCGCCACCCATTCGCTGACATTCATGTGATGCTCGCGGTCGAGATGCCAGGCCGTCTTGCGCACCAGCCCGCGCGTCATCTCGGCCTCGGTGTGCAGCTCAGCGAGCGGAAACTGGATCGCCTGGTTGGTGGCCAGCGCCTTGCCGAACACCTTGCGGTTCTTGGCGTAGGCCACCGACATGTCGATGCAGTACTGCGCCGCGCCAAGGCTGGAGGCGGCCTGGCGGATGCGGTTCTCGTGCACGAAGGTCTGCGCCACGTCGAGGCCGCGGCCTTCCTCGCCCAGCATCGTCGAAGCCGGCACCTTGACGTTGGTCAGCGACACCTCGGCGTGGTCCGACGGCATATTGAACGTCCACCACATGTGCTCGATCTTAAATCCGGGCGTCTTCACCGGCGTCAGGAACGCCGAGATGCCGCGCGCATCGCCCGGCTTGCCCGAGGTGCGGGCGAAGACGAGGTCGACGGTGGCGGTGTGCATGCCGGTGTTGAACCGCTTCATGCCGTTGATGATCCAATCGCTGCCCTGCTTGACTGCGGTGGTCTCCATGAAGGTCGCATCCGACCCGTGCAACGGCTCGGTCAGGCCAAAGCCGATGCGCTCAGTGCCCTTGAACATGCCTTCGATGTAGCGCTCCTTCTGCTCCTTGGTACCGAAGCGATGGAGCAGCAGCGCCACCGGGAAGTTGCCGACGATCGAGCTCTCGTTCTGCAGGTCGTTGTGCAAGCCGAGCCCCTTATGCGCGAGGTGCTCGCGGATGATCGCCATGGCGAGGTTGGAGCCCTCCTTGCCGCCGAGTTCCTTGGGCAGGCCGAAGCGCAGGTGGCCGGCCTTGTCGGCGCGGCGTTTCATCTCGGCCAAAAGCTCTTCCCACTCATGGCGCGGCTGGCCGTCATTGTCCCAGTCGGTGCGGGCGTGCTCGCGGCGATGGTCGAAGAAGCGGATATTGTCGTTCTCGCGCTCCAGCGGCCGGATCTCGCGTTCGATGAAGGCGTCGAGCTCGCGCAGATAGGCCGCGATCTCCGCGGGGATGTCGAAGTCCATGGCCGCTTCCTCCCTTTGGAGGGCATCCTACGCGGCGGGCAGGTCGATGCGGAAGCGGCTGCCCCTACCCTCTGCCGCCAAGCAAACCGCTTCGCCGCCATGGCGTCGCGCGATCTCGCGCACCAGCGCGAGGCCAAGCCCGCTGCCGCGCCCGCTCTCGCGCGTCGCGGCCAGGCGATAGAACGGCTCGAAGATGCGCTCGCGCTCGTCCGACGGAACGCCTGGACCGTGATCGCGTACTTCCAGCACGGCGCGGTCGGAGTCCTTGACGACCGAAACGTCGATCGGCCCATCGCCGGCATAGCGCCGCGCGTTCTCGAGCAGGTTGCGGATCAGCCGGCGCAGCAGCAGCCGATCGCCCTTGACCGTGACCGGCTGGCCGCTCGCCTCGGTGTCGTAGTGCGCGGCTTCCTCGGCGGCGACCGCCAGCAGGTCGACGGGCTCGTTGTGCTCCAGCCCCTGCACTGCCTCGAGGCGGCTCGACAGCAGGATCTCCTCGATCAGCTGGTCGAGCTCGGCGATATCGCGCTTCAGCGAGTCGCGCGTCTTGGAGTCGGCGGTCTCGCCCAGCAGGGAGGCGGCCACACCAATGCGCGCCAGCGGCGTGCGCAGCTCGTGGCTGCAGTTGGCCAGCAGCAGGCGATGGGCCGCCACCAGCTCCTCGATGCGCGCGGCCGAGCGGTTGAAGCTTGCGGCCAGTGCGGCCAGCTCGTCGCGGCCCTCGACCTGGACGCGCGCGCCGAGATTGCCGCCGCCCAGCTGCTCGACGCCGGCCTTGAGCCGTTCCAGGCGGCGGCCGAGCCGACGCACCACCGGATAGGCGCCAATCGCGATCGCCGCAGCCAGCAGCAACAGGAAGCCCGCGATCCACAGGGTCGGGCTCGGCCGTTCGCGCACCTGGCGCGCCACCAGCCAGCGGCCGTCGGGCAGCTGCAGGGTGAAACTCGGGCCGGTATTGCCGCGCCGCCAGCCGACGCGCGCGCGGTTCGGATCGAAGCGCGGTGGCGGGCGGCCTGCCACGGCGAGCAGGCTGCCGTCGGGGCGGTAAAGGGCGAGATCGAAGCGCAGCTTGCGGTGCAGGGCATCGAGCGCCTTCTGGTCGTCTTCCTGCGGTGCATCGACATCGGGCAGCAGGGCGCCGGTGAGCTCGGCCGCAACGTCGAGATATTGCGGCGTCTGCTCCTCGGCCAGCCGCCAGGTCAGCAGGGCCGCAGCCACGAACACCGCCAGCACCAGCACGATGGTGGCGTAGAATTGCAGATAGAGCCGCTGCATGTCAGCGATCCTGGTCGCGGGCGAAGACATAGCCCGTGCCGCGCACCGTCAGGATGCGCTTGGGCTTCTTGGGATCGTCTTCGATGGCAGCGCGAATGCGCGATACGTGGACATCGACCGAGCGGTCGAAGGCTTCGAGCTTCTCGCCCTTCAGGACATCCATCAGCGCATCGCGCGACAACACACGACCGGCGCGCTCGGCGAGCGCGAGCAACAGGGCGAACTGGTAGGAGGTGAGCAGACGGTCCTCGCCATCGACCCGGATGGTTCGCGCCCCCTTGTCGATCTCGAGCCGCCCGAAGCGCAGGACCTCGGCCTTCTGGGGGCTGCCCTTGCGGCGCAGGATGGCGCGCAGCCTGGCCTGCAGCTCGCGCGGCTCAAACGGCTTGGCGAGGTAATCGTCGGCGCCGATCTCCAGCCCGACCACGCGGTCCATCGGCTCGCCGCGCGCGGTCAGCATCAGGATTGGCACGTCGCTGGCGCTGCGCAGGCGGCGGCAAAGGTCGAGGCCGTCGGCATCGGGCAGCATGAGATCGAGGATCACCGCATCGAAGCTTTCGCGCTTCAGCAGCGCCTCGCCGTCGCGCGCCGTGCCGGCGATGGTCAAACGAAAGCCCGCCCCGCCGAGATAGTCTGAAACCATCCCGGCGAGGCGGTCATCGTCGTCGATCATCAGGATACGCTCGGCCATGAGCCCAGTATCAGGCCGAGGCGGCCTCGGTGTCACCGGCTACGGTTAGCCGGGGCGCTTGCCATGATGCTCGCGATTGCTCCAGTTCTTGAAGAACGCCTGGCGCTGCTGCACGGTCAGCACGTTACCGGCGTCGGTCAGCGCCTTGGTGAAGCGCTTGGAGCTCTCGTCGGCGATCTTCATGCGGTCGGCCCGCAGCGCCTCGATCTTGGCCGGATCGATGGTCGGCGCCTGCATGGCATCGGCCATCGCCTTGCGGTTCTCGACGCGCCGGTCATGCAGCGGCTTCATGTCCTTGAAGGTGGTGCCGAGGATGTCGGCAACCTTCTTCTTCTGCTCGGCCGTGGCGTCGGTGCCGTTCAGGGCCTTGTCGACGCGCTTTTCCAGGCGCTGCTGCATCTGCGCCGGATCGAAGGCGAGGCCGCCGTCGGTCTTGGCATAGGCCAAGCCACCCGCCGTCGCCACCAGGCTGCCGGCCAGCAACGCCGCCATCATCGTCTTGAGAGTAGTCATTTCCGTCTCCATCGTTTGCTTGGGGAAGTCCCCGTGCGCAGGAACATGGAGCGGGGCGGTTTCGCGGCCATGGCCGGCATGTAAAGTTATGTAAAGATGACCACGCTGCAGACCGAGCGCCTGACTTTGCGGCCGCTCATTGAAAGCGACGCCGAGGCCTATGCCGGCATGCGCTATCACCCCGAGGTGGCGAAATGGCTCCTGCCGGCCGACGGCGACCCGGTCGCTGCCGCCCTGGCCTCGATCGAGAGGTTCCAGACGTCGTGGCAGGAGCGCCGCTATGCGCCCTGGGGACTGTTCCAGGACGGCCGGCTGATCGGCCATGGCGGCCTGAATTTCGTGCCCGAGTTCGGCGAAACGGAAGTCTTGTGGGCGCTCCATCCCGAGGCCTGGAAGCGGGGCTATGCGACGGAGATGGCTCGCGCCGCGCTCGACTACGGCTTCAAGGAACTCGAACTGCCGCTAATTTTCGCCATGACCAAGCCCGACAACGGCGCCTCGCAGGCCGTGATGCGGCGGCTCGGCCTCGTCTACCGCAGGAACGTCGTCTATCGCGGCATGGACGCGCTGTGGCTCGACATCACGCGCGAGAAGTGGGTCAGCACATAACCTCATCCTGAGGAGCGAGCGCAGCGAGCGTCTCGAAGGATGGGCAACAGACAAGGTGCCCGCCCCACCCTTCGAGACGCACCGGTGCGCGGTGCTCCTCAGGGTGGGGTCTGTACTTAGTCGACCAAGATCGCCGAAGCCGCGCGATGGATTGCGGGATCGCCGGCGGCCAGCACCGAGCCATCGGAGCGCATGTCGAGTTCGCCGCCCTTCCAGTCGGTGATCATGCCGCCGGCGCCCTTGATCACCGGTGCGAGGGCGGCGAAGTCGTAGAGCTTGAGCTCGTTCTCGACCACTAGGTCGACGTGGCCGGCAGCCAGCAAGCCGTAGGCATAGCAATCGCCGCCCCAGCGGAAGAGCTTCACTTTCTCGGCCAGCGCCTCATGGCGCTTGGCGATCGGGCCGGGAAACATCAGCGGCGCCGTCGAATACATGTAGGCTTTGTCGAGCGAGGCGCAGGCACGCACCTTGATCGGCCTGTCGTTGAGCGTCGAAGGCCGGCCGGCGGCGCCCAGCCAGCGTTCCTTCAGGATCGGCTGGTCGATGATGCCGAGCACCGGCACGCCTCGGTGCAGGAGCGCGATCAGGGTGCCGAAGATCGGCAGGCCGGTGATGAAGGCCTTGGTGCCGTCGATCGGATCGAGCACCCAGACGTATTCGGCGTCGGCGCGCTCGACGCCATGCTCCTCGCCGAAGATGCCGTGAGCCGGCACGTGCTTGGCCAGCAGCGCACGCATCGCCGTCTCGGCCTCGCGGTCGGCGATGGTGACGGGGCTCTGGTCGCTCTTGTCATCGACCGTGACAGGTGTGCGGAAATAGCGGGCCGCGATCGGCCGCGCGGCGTCGGCGAGGCTGTTAGCCAGAGCGACCAGCTCGGCGGGAACCGACCCGGTCACGCGATGCCCTAGGGCAGCGGCGGCGGGTTGTCGTTCATCGTCCTGAGGTAGGCGATGACGTCAGCGCGATCCTGTTCCTTGGGCAGGCCGACGAAGGCCATCTTGGTGCCACGCACGAAGGCCTGCGGCTTGAAGATCATGTGGTTGATGTCGTCGTAGGTCCACTCGCCGCCCTTGGACTGCAGGGCCGATGAGTAGCTGAAGCCCGCTTCGCTCGCCTTCTTGCGGCCGACCAGGTTCCACTGGTTGGGCCCGACCTTGTTGGCACCGCCCTTGTCGACGGTGTGGCAGGTGAAGCACTGCTGCTGGAACAGCGCCTTGCCGTGCTCGACGTTGGCGTCCTTGAGCTTGGGTCCGATCGGCGGCAGCTCGGCGGCCGGTGCCGCGGAAGCGGTCTCGGTGGGCGCATCGGCCACGGCGATCGCGGGCTTCTCCAGCGGATGGGTGGAAACGAGGGCGTTGGAAACCTTGCCAACCACCATTGCGAAGAGGGCCGAGGCCAAAAAGCAGCCCGCAACCGTATTGAAACTCGCCATCGTCAAATCCCGCTGCAGCAAATTTTTCGAGCGTTGCTGTAGCACGCCCCAAGCGTCCTCAGTAGTATCCGATCGCGCCGGCCGGCTCGCGCGGCGGAACGTCGCAAGTCACGGATTTTGCGAGGTTTTTCGCGTTTTGCCGGCGGGTCCGGGGGAGTTGTTCAGATGGCAGGGGCTAAGGGCGGCAAGGGCAGGCCCAACAACACGATCGCGTTCCAGGGCGAGCCGGGCGCCAATTCCGACATGGCCTGCCATGCGGCGTTTCCCTACATGGCGACGCTGCCGTGTCCGACCTTCGATGCGGCGATGAACGCCGTGCAGGCAGGCAAGGCCGGGCTCGCCATCATCCCGGTCGAGAACTCGATCGCCGGCCGCGTCGCCGATCTGCACAGCCTGCTGCCGCACACCAGGCTCAAGATCGTCGCCGAGCATTTCCAGCGCGTCGAACATTGCCTGGTGGCGCTTCCCGGCGTGACGCTGAAGGGCATCAAGACGGCCAAGAGCCACGTCCAGGCGCTGTCGCAGTGCCGCAACTTCCTGAAGAAGCACAGTATAGCTCCGTTGGTGCACGCCGACACCGCGGGCGCGGCGCGCGAGATCGCCGAAATCGGCGACAAGCATGTGGGCGCCATCGCCTCCTCGCTTGCAGCGAAGATCTACGGCTTGAAAGTGCTGGCCAGGAACATCGAGGACGCCGACCACAACACCACACGCATGCTGGTGTTCTCGCGCGACGAGGCAAAGCCCGATTGGCGCACGGTGCGCTGCATGTCGGCGTTCCTGTTTCGCGTGAAGAGTGTGCCGGCGGCGCTCTACAAGGCGCTGGGCGGCTTCGCGACCAACGGCGTCAACATCGTGAAGCTCGAGAGCTATCTCAGCGGCGCGCATTTCGAGCAGGCTCAGTTTTATGCCGAGGTCGAGGGCCATCCCGAGCAGCGCGGCCTGCAACTCGCCCTCGAGGAACTGGCGTTCTTCTCGGAGAAAGGCGAGCTGAAGATGCTCGGCACCTTCCCGACCCATCCGTTCCGGCGCAAGGGCTGGGACGCGCCAACGCGTCCTGGCACCTGACATGAATAGGCTCCTTTCATGTTCTTCGGGACCGCGGGCCTCCAGGCCCGCTCATGAGCTTGAGCGGAGCTGGAGCTCCGCGGTCCAGAAGACCTGAGGCGTCACATGCCGCAACAGCCGGTCCGTATCGCGCCATCCATCCTGTCGGCGGACTTCGCCGAGCTCGGCAAGGAGATCGAGGCGGTGACGGCGGCCGGTGCCGACTGGATCCATGTCGACGTCATGGATGGCCATTTCGTGCCTAACCTCACTATCGGTCCGATGGTGGTGAAGGCGCTGCGCAAGCACACCAGCCTGCCGTTCGACGTCCATCTCATGATCACGCCGGTCGATCCCCTGGTGCCGGCCTATGCCGAGGCTGGCGCCGACGTGATCTCGTTTCATCCCGAGGCGGGCCCGCACGTCCATCGCACCGTCCAGCTCATCAAGAGTCTCGGCAAGAAGGCGGGCTGCGTGCTCAATCCGGCGACGCCGCTCGCCGCCATCGAAAACGTGCTGGGCGATCTCGATCTCGTGCTGGTGATGAGCGTCAATCCGGGCTTCGGCGGCCAGGCGTTCATCGAGAGCCAGCTCACCAAGATCGCAGCCCTGCGCCAGGCGATCGATACCCTGGGCAAGCCGATCCATCTCGAGGTAGATGGTGGCGTCAATCCCGAGACGGCCAGGCACTGCGTCAAGGCCGGCGCCGATGTGCTGGTCGCCGGCACCGCCGTGTTCGGTTCGGGATCGGGCAAATATGCCGAAAGCATCAAGGCGCTTCGCTCATGAAGAGGTGCGGATGAGCGGTGCTGCCCAGGCCGTCGCAATGGCGCGCTTGCAGGCGATCGACGGCACGCCTGAGGACAAGGCGCGAGTCGCCGCCTGGGACCGGCTGTTCGCCATGCTGAACGCGCTCGATTCCAAGACCTCGGCGCTGTTGCGCTTCAACGCCATCGTGGTGGCGGCGCTGGCCTATCTCGTGGTCGTGAGCGGCGCCGATCCCTTCGCCCAGTCCAAGCCGATCATCAAGACCATCGGCTTCGCGGTTGGCCATGTCAGCCTGCTGCTCAGCGTCGCGAGCTGCGGTTGCGCCTTTCCGGTGATCAACCTGGCGCGCGGCTTCTTCGATGCATCGCCCGGCCTCGACGACGGCGTGATCGCCCGACTGGGCGCGCTGGTGGCGACGCGCTCGAAATTGTATGCCTGGGCGTGGCGGCTCGCGGTGGCGGGCGGCCTGGGCTTTGCCCTCCTGGTCGCGCTCGCGACCATCCACTGAGACAGGAGCGCTCATGGCCGACCTGATCCTGCACCACTACCCGAACTCGCCCTTCTCGGAGAAGGTGCGCGTGGCCTTCGGCATCAAGCAGCTCGCCTGGAAGTCGGTGGTGATCCCCAACATCATGCCCAAGCCCGACCTGATGCCGCTCACCGGCGGCTACCGCAAGACGCCGGTCCTGCAGGTCGGCGCCGACATCTACTGCGACACCCAGCTCATCATGCTCGAGATCGAGAAGCGTGCGCCCAAGCCGCCGATGCTGCCGGTCGGCCAGGAAGGCGAGGCGCGGGCATTGGCCATGTGGATCGACCGCACCATCTTCTGGTCCGCCGTCGGCGTGGTGATGGGCGCGATCAGCGATCAGCTCCCGGAGGCCTTCAAGAAGGACCGCAGCGAGTTCTCCGGACGGCAGTTCGACTCCGACAAGCTCAAGGCCGCCGTTCCCATGGCGCGTGACCAGACCTACGCGCAGCTGGCCTTGGCCGAGCAGATCCTGCGCGACGGCCGGCCGTACCTGCTGGGCGCCGCGCCGAGCCTGGCCGACTGTGCGCTCTACAATCCCGTGTGGTTCCTGCAGGTGCGCATGGGCCAGGGGGCGACGCCGGCGCCGCTCGATCGGCTGCCGAAGATCGTCGCCTGGTCGGAGCGCATGAAGGCCTTCGGTAGCGGCAAGCCCGCCGAGATGACGGCGGTCGAGGCGCTGGACGTCGCCAAGGCGGCAACGCCGGAAGCGGCCAAGGTCGACGAGGGCGATCCCAGCGGCTTGAAGTCCGGCCAGAAGGTCAGTGTGGTGCCCGACGACACCGGCAAGGTGCCGGTCAGCGGCACGCTGGTCGGGTTGACCGGCGATCGTGTCTCGATCATCCGCAGCGACCCGCGTGTCGGCGATGTGGTCGTCCACTTCCCCCGCGCCGGCTACATCATCCAGCCGACCTAGAGCTCGACCGTTCCCTCCAGCACCGGCACGCAGGTGCCGCCAACCTTCGCGCGGATGCCTTCGGCTGCGCGATGCGCCGAGCAGAGCAGCCGGCTCGGCCGACCCATCTCGACGCCCTGGACGACGTCGTAGCGACGCTCGCCTTCCTTGGTCAGCGACAGCAGAAGGGCGGCGAGCGGGGTGGCGGCGCTGCCGGTCGCCGGGTCCTCGATCGTGCCCGACAGGGGCGAAAACATGCGCGCGCGAATTCGCGCGCCATCGTGGGCGTAGAGGTAGATCGGCAGGCGGTTCGGCCCCATCTCGGTGTAGACCTGCGCTGCCTCACGGAAGCGGCCGAGGTCGGGGGCGGCGCGCGTCAGCGCCTCGCCGTCGACCTCGGCAATGACGAAGGAATTGCCGACCGACGCGCTGACCGGCCGGTGCGCCTTGGTGATCACATCGCCCGGTTTCAGACCGACACAGCTCGCGACCAGCTCGACCGGCATCTCCGGCCCGAGCGAAAGCGGCTGCGGTGCTGCGATGGTGACGGCGTCTGCACCGGCTTCGATCTCGACCAGGCCGGCGATCTCCTCGAAGCGCAGCATGCCGTCTTTGGCCCGCCCTTGCCGGGCCAGCACCCAGCCGGTGCCGACATTGGGATGGCCGGCGAACGGCATCTCGGCCTTGCGGTTGAAGATGCGCACGCGCGCGGTGTTTGCCTTGTCCGACGACGGCAGCACGAAGGTCGTCTCGCTGAGATTGAACTCCGCAGCCAGCGCCTGCATGTCGGGATCGCTCATGCCTTCCGCGTCAGGGAACACGGCCAGCGGATTGCCGCCGAAGCGGCGGTCGGTGAAGACGTCGACGGTGACGAAGGCGAAGCGCGGCATCCGCCGTTTCTAGACGATCTCCACGCCGATCTCGCCCGCAATTCTCCTCAGGGCAGCCACCGATTTGGCTGTGGCATTGCGGCCGTCCTGCGGGCAATGGGTCTCCATGCTGGCGACCACTTCGGGTCCGCGCACGCCGGCAAGCAGGCGCTTGAGCTCTTTGGCCCACGGCACGCCACCGTCGCCCAGCGGCACCGTTCGTCTGGCAGCGAAGTCGCGGTCCTTGAGATGGATCAGGTCGACGAGCGGCGCGAGTGCGGCGATCTCGTCATCGCTGGGTGGCAGACCCATGTTCCAGCTGTTGCCGATATCGACCAGGGGGCGCAGGTGCTCCGTCGGCTCGGGATAGTGGGCGAAGAATTGCGCCAGCTCGGTCACCGAGCCGATGTTGCAGACCGGCTCGTTCTCCATTTCGACGATCACATCGAAGCGCGCGGCCAACTCCACCAGGCGATCGATCGGCGCCTCGAGGTCCGCCGGCTTGTAGCCCGGATAGCGCAAATGGCTGAAAACGCGCAGCCGCGACGCGCCCAGCACGGTCGCCACGTCGAAGGCATGCGCCAGGGGATCGTCGGTTGGGCAGAGTGACGGATCGAAGGCGAAATCGACCTTGGCGTCGGCCGCCGCCTTGCCGGCGGCCGGCCATTTCAGCACCGGCGAGACGAAGGTCGGGACCTTGATATTCGCCTTGTGCAGCGCTTTGCCGATGACATCGACCTCGTCGAGCGTCATGCCCAACAGGTTCTTGCCCTCGACGGTGCGCATGTCGAGACGATGCACGTCGTTCTCGGCGCAGAAGGAGAGCATCTCAGCAAGAGACGGACCGATTTCGTCGCCGATGACGGCGACCGCGAGGCGGGGGAGGGGCATGGGGCTAGCATACGTTTCCTTCCTCTCCATTCATATCAAGTTCCCTCCCCCGAAGACGGGGGAGGGAAACTTCATTAGTCTCCACCCCATGGCGGACGACACATCGATCCTGGTCGGCGCGGGTGACGCCAACCAATACCTGCTCCTGAAATACGGCAATCGCCACGGCCTGGTCGCGGGCGCCACCGGCACCGGCAAGACCGTGAGCCTGCAGACCGTCGCCGAGGGCTTCTCGGCGGCAGGCGTGCCGGTCTTCATGGCCGACGTCAAAGGTGACCTGTCGGGCATCGCGGCAACCGGCGGCGACAATCCGAAGGCCATAGAGCGCGCCAAGCAGCTCAAGCTCGACGGCTACAAGGGCCGCGCCTTCCCGGCGATCTTCTGGGACCTGTTCGGCGACAAGGGTCATCCGGTGCGCACCACCGTGACCGAAATCGGCCCGGTGCTGATGGCGCGCCTGCTGCAGCTCAACGACACGCAGGAAGGCGTGCTCAACATCGTCTTCAAGGTCGCCGACGAGCAGAAGCTGCTGCTGCTCGACTTCAAGGACCTGCAGGCAGTGCTGGAGGACGTCGCCAAGAATGCCAGCACGCTTACCACCAAGTACGGCAACGTCAGCAAGCAGACGATTGGCACCATCCAGCGCTCGCTGCTCACCCTGCAGCAACAGGGCGGCGAGCGCTTCTTCGGCGAGCCGGCGCTCGATCTCAAGGACATGATCGGCCGCGACGCCTCGGGCGCGGGCTATGTCAACGTGCTGGCGGCCGACAAGCTGATGCAGAGCCCCAGGCTCTACAGCACCTTCCTGCTGTGGCTGCTGTCCGAGCTGTTCCAGGTGATGCCCGAGGTCGGCGATGTCGATAAGCCCAAGTTCGTGTTCTTCTTCGACGAGGCGCATCTGTTGTTCGACGATGCGCCCAAGGCGTTGCTCGACAAGATCGAGCAGGTGGTGCGGCTGATCCGCTCCAAGGGTATCGGCGTCTACTTCATCAGCCAGAGCCCGCTCGACGTTCCCGACACGGTGCTGGGTCAGCTCAGCAACCGCGTGCAACACGCCTTGCGCGCCTTCACGCCCAAGGACCAGAAGGCGGTAAAGACGGCGGCCGACACGTTCCGGCCGAACCCCAAGTTCAAGGCGGCCGAGGCGATCGTCGAGCTCGGCGTCGGCGAGGCGCTGGTTTCATTCCTCGACGCCCAGGGCGTGCCGACGCCAGTCGAACGCTGCTTCATCAAGCCGCCACAGGGCCGGATCGGGCCAGTCACAGACGCCGAGCGCGCGGCCACCGTCAAAGTGAGCCCGCTTGCAGGGAAGTACGAGAAAAGTGTCGATCGTGAATCGGCCTACGAGGTGCTTAACAAGCGCTCGACTGCGGGCCAAATGAAGCACGACGACGCTCCGCCCGCACCGGCGCCCGCGCCCAAGGCACCTCCGCCTGAGCCGAAGGCGCCGGCACGCCGCGGCGACACCGCGCTGGAGGCGACCATGAAGTCGATGGGCCGCGCCGCCGGCAGTGTGCTGGTGCGTGAGGGCGCCAAGGTGCTGCGCAAGGAAGGACCGGTGATCCTGCGCAGCATCCTCGGTTCGCTGATGAAAGGCCGCTAGCCGCGGGCCGATAGGCGCGCCCGGGTGAATTCTGCAGCAACCTCTCGCAGTACGGCGAGTCAGGCGACAAAGGCCGGCGCGCTTTCGGGACGCTCTCGATTGCGATACCGCTTAACCACCTTCAGGCACTCCGTCTCGCTCCGGTAGACCAACCAAACCGATGCCGCCAACGTCACAAGCACGAGCGCGGATGCGATCTCAGGAACATTCCGTAGCGAGGCGGTGCCGTAACGAATGATGAACAACCACGCCACCGTCATCGCCGCTCCTCCCAGAGCCGCAAGCAGTTGAGCCTTGGTTTCTTGCTTTTGCTCGAGTAGTCCAGTTCCTGCATGGACTGCAACAGCCAACGGAACGGCGACAACGAGGTCGATCAAATAGTGTTCATGCAACCCAAGCGTCACAATGGCGGTCGCCGTCGCATAGAAGGCGCCAAAAATGCGGACCCAGAACGCCATCCGCAGCGACGCCAAAGCAATGAGAAACGCCCAGGTCGCATGAAGCGAGGGCATAGCGTTGCGAGGCTCCCCCTCGAAACCGCCGAGCAATGTCAACTCCACTTGTTGCGGTGAGGGCAGTGAGTTGAAATGCGGCGCCGATGTGCCATAGAAAGCGACCGCAGGCCCGACTCCTGGCAGGCAGTAGTAGAGACCATAGCCCAGCAGCGTCGCAACGACCCATCTGCTCAAGATCTGAGCCTGAACTTCCCCATCACGACGCCATTGGAGAGCGATGAAGGCACAGAGAACCATCAAGAAGCCGTTGTAGACCAAGGTTGACGCCGACCACGCCCAGGGGTGGGTCGCACAAAATTGCGCAATGATGCGCGCGGCCGGAATCGGCAACAGCCCATCGAACGCATAGAAGTAGTTGTCGTACGTTCGTTCAACAATCTGGGCAGTAAGCCAGAGGCCCGTAGAGGTCAGTGGCACCACGAGCGGCAAAGCCACTATTACGAGCGTCCGATCAAATTCACGAAGCCGCTCAGCCCCGTTGGTTTTCACGATCCTATGCCCCGAAACGAGGATCGAGCTGCACCAGAATCCAAGTGTAGCGGGCTTCCACGACATACTGAGGCTATTGCCCCACATCAGAAGGAAAACCATCAGAGCAGTTGAAAGAGCTGCTCCAAGCAGTAATTGCTGGACGACTTTGCCGCGGCGAAACGCAAGCATCGAGATCGCCAGCGCCGTGCTCGTGAAGAGAGGCGAGATAGCGGTCATCACGTACAAGTCCGCGAGCGGAAATCTTGCAACAGCCAGCCCAAGAACCTGAACGATCGCCGCTCCTACCAGAATCAGACATACGATCGTCCGTTGCGCGCGATTCATTCGGATACGCCCTGCTTGCCAGCCAGCCATCGGAGAACGTTTGCTCGCTCTCCCGGCGCGTCGATGCCCAAAGGCGCTAGATCACGCTGCCGTGCTTGATCGTGTCGCCTCTGCGATCCTTCGTGCGAAGGCACGGGACGCCAACACGACAGCCGCAAATCATCGTCGCCACGTCCTGGCTAATGTCCCAGATGCAGTGCGACCCATGAAGTCCGCAAAAGTTACAAGTGTATCAAGGCCGTCGTCAGAACGATCCGGGCGCGCAACGCCAGCGCCTCGAGCTGCCGCTGCTAGGCCTCGACCACGAGCGTGCCGCTCATCTCCTCGTGGCCGTCACCGCAGAAGACGTCGCAGAAGAAGACGAAATTGCCGACCTTCTGGGGGGTGAGCGTCACCCGCGTCTCCTGATCGGGGACGATGTCGGTGCGGATGCCGAACTCGGGCATCTTGAAGCCATGGATGCGGTCGAACGACGTGAGCACCAGGGTCACCGGCTGGCCGACCTTCACTTTGACCGTGTCCGGCGTGTACTCGAACTTGCTCGCCGCGATCTTGATCTCGTTCGGGGTCTCAGCCGCCAGCAGGCGCGCGGCCCCCCCGACCGCGCTGCCGATCAGCAGCGCGGCGAACACTCTACGCTTCATGGGATCAGGCCTTGGTGACCGGCAGCTCGGTAATGATGACCTTGCTGCCCATGGCGACATCGCGCGTGCCGAGCGGCTTCAGCGAGGCATCAAACGGCGGCGGCGGCGGACGCTTGGGCGCGTCGCCCGGCGCGGCCTGCGGGAAGATCAGCGACTTCGCCGCGTGATGGGCGATGTGGCCGGTCATGTGGTGGTTTTCCTGGTGAATGTGGCCGTAGAACACCACGACGTTCTGGTAGGGCATCAGCAGCTCGATCGCCTTGGCGCCGTCGGCCGTCGTCCAGTCCCAGTTCGGCACGAGATCGAACAGCGGACGGTGCGTCAGCACCACGATGCGGTCGTCGGTCTTGCGCTGCTTGAGGTCGGCCGCCAGCCAGGCGAGCTGCTCGTCGCCGAGCTTGGCGCCGGGGTCGGAGACGTTGTCGAGGGCGATGAAGTGCACGCCCTTGTGATCGAACGTCCAGTGCGTGGCGCCGAAGAACTCCTTGAAGGCTTCGCCCTTGTCGAGCGAGGCGTCATGTTCGCCCGGCAGGAAGCGCACGTCCTTGACGGTGAGTTCCGAGACGATCTCCTTGAAGCGCTTCATGCGCTCTCGGCGGAGCTTGCCGTCCTCCGTCGTATGGGTGAGATCGCCGGTGAAGACGATGAAGTCGGGCTTTTGGCTCAGCCCATTCACGGTGACGATGGCCTTTTCCAAGGTGTGCTCGGCGTCCGGATTGGGCGGACCCTTGAAGCCCCAATGGGTGTCCGAGATCTGCACGAAGTGAAACTCGCCGGCCTGGGCGGCGGCGTGACGCCCGGGGAACAGCCCGGCCGTGAAGGTGACGCCGGCGATGCCGGCCAGCTTGAGGAAGTCGCGACGATCGGTGCGCTGCATGGGTATGACCCTCCGGATGAACTTGAGGGCACTACCGGACCCGGCGGGGCTTTATTCCCCCGGAATAGAATCGACGGTCGGGCGGTATTGATGTCGTATGGGCGCCATGTCGGAAACGCCGAAGCCTGATGGCGCAACGGTGGAGCGGTTTCGAACCGTCATGCTGCCGCATCTCGACGCGGCCTACGGCTTCGCGCGCTGGCTGACGCGCGATCCGGTGGCGGCGCAGGATGTGGCGCAGGAAGCCATGTTGCGGGCGCTGCGCTATTTCCACGCCTTCCGCGGCGACGAGCCCAAGCCGTGGCTGTTGCGTATCGTGCGCAACACCTGGACCGACATGCGGGCCAAGAGCGGCGCCAACGACCGGCCGCTGGAGGAGATCGAGGACCGGGCGGCCGAGGGCCCGGACCCCGAGCAGAGCGCGCTGGCCGGCGACCGGCGCCGCCACGTCGCGGCGGCGCTGGCGGCGTTGCCGGCGGAGGCGCGCGAGATCCTCGTCCTGCGCGAGGTCGAGGATTGCTCGTACAAGCATATCGCGGCGGTGCTCGATCTGCCGATCGGCACCGTGATGTCGCGCCTGGCGCGGGCGCGCGAGAAATTGGCGGCCGAATTGCGCGGCCGCCTTGGAAGGAGAGACCATGGACTGCCCGACATGTGAGGCGATGGTCGACGCGTACCTCGACGGCGAGTTGTCGGCCTCCGACAGCGCCGAGTTCGAGCGCGCGCTCGAGGCCTGCCCGGAATGCCGCAAGCAGCTGGAGGCGGGACGGGCGATGAGCGGGTTGCTGCGCGAGCTGCCGCTGGAACCCGCGCCCGACCTGTTGCGCGCGTGCGTCGAGCGCGAGTTGCGGGCGATCGCCGGGGCGTCGCGGCCGGCCGTGCCCAGGATGGCGCAGGGCCGCACCATGCGCTGGATGGCGATGGCGGCCAGCCTGATCGTGGCCGTCAGCATCGGCTGGGTCGGCGGCGCGCTGACCGGCCGCGGCTCAGGCGACGATGAACTGGTGTCGACTTTCATGCGCGTGGCGTCGAGCGAGCACGCAGTCGATGTGGCCTCGACCGATCGCCATACGGTGAAGCCGTGGTTCGCCGGCCGCATCGACTATTCACCGCCGGTCCACGATCTCACGTCGGCCGGCTTCCCGCTCGAAGGCGGGCGCGTGGATGTCGTGGGAGGCCGCAAGGTGTCGGTGCTGGTCTATCGCCACAACCAGCATCGCATCGCGCTGTCGCTGTGGCCGTCGTCCGCCGGGAACTCGGTGGCCAAGGTCACGCAGCACGATGGCTTTGCGCTGGCGGAGTGGCGTCACGCCGGCTTCGAGATGCACGCGGTATCGGACCTCGCGCCCAGCGAGATGGCCGCCTTCGCAGCGGCGCTCGATAAGGCCGTCGACGCCGACCGTTAGCCGCCTGTCCCGAAGCGTCCTACTTGATGAGACGCGCATCGCTGATGGGAAGCCGGAAAGACAATTTGATTTCCGATGATCGGGTGGTAACGTAATTCACTTTCAATTTCGGATCGAAACAAGGAATCTTGCGAAAGGTACATCGACGACGAATAACGAAGTGAGGAGGAAACAATGACAAGAAGCAAGTTGTTGGGACTCCTGGCGGCCGCTGTTTTCGCGCTCGCCGGCAAATCAGTTCTTGCGGCCGATACCCTCACGATTCTCTGGGCCGAATGGGACCCCGCCAACTACCTCCAGGAGTTGGTGAAAGATTACGAGAAGCAGAGCGGTGTGAAAGTCGTCGTCGAGACCGTTCCCTGGCCGGACTTTCAGACCAAGGCATTCACGGAGTTCAACGCCAAGGGCGATGCCTACGATCTCGTGGTCGGCGACTCGCAATGGCTGGGCGCGGGATCGACCGGCAAGCACTACGTCGACCTTACCGATTTCTTCGCGAAGTACGGTGTCGCCAAGTCCATGGCGGCGGCCACCGTCGCCGGCTACGCCGAATATCCCCCAGGCAGCAAGAAATACTGGGCGGTGCCGCTCGAAGGCGACGCCAACGGTTGGGCCTATCGCAAGGACTGGTTCGAGGATCCCAAGGAGAAGGCGGCGTTCAAGGCCAAGTACCACTATGACCTCGATGTCCCGAAGGACTACACGCAGCTGCGCGATATCGCCGAGTTCTTCTATCGTCCCAACGAGAAGCGCTACGGCGTGGCGCTGTACACCGACAACACCTACGACGCGTTGGCGATGGGCGTCGAGCAGACGATCTTCAGCTTCGGTGGCGAGCTCGGCAACTACTCCACCTACAAGGTGCGCGACATCATCAACTCCAAGCAGAATGTCGAGGCGGTGAAGTGGTACAAGGAGCTCTACAAGTTTGCGCCTCCCGGCTGGGGCAAGGCGTTCTTCCTCGAGGACAACCAGGCCATCACCGAAGGCGTGGCGGCGATGAGCATGAACTTCTTCGCCTTCTTCCCGGCCCTCGCCAATCCGGCGACGAACAAGAATGCCAAGGGCACGGGTTTCTTCGCCAATCCCGCCGGCCCCGGCGGCAAGCCCCGCTTTGCCGCGCTGGGCGGGCAAGGCATCTCGGTCGTGAGCTATTCGAAGAAGCGTGAGCAGGCCCTGAAGTTCCTCGAATGGTTCGTCCGCGATGACGTGCAGGCGCGCTGGGCCGAACTGGGCGGCTACACCTGCAACGAGAAGGTGTTGAGCTCGGAGAAGTTCCGCAAGGCCACGCCTTATAACGAGGCGTTCTACCAAAGCATGTTGATGGTCAAGGACTTCTGGGCCACGCCCGAGTACGCGACGCTGTTGGAGCAGATGAACAAGCGTGTGTATCCCTTCGTCGTGGGCGGCAAAGGCACCGCCGAGGAAGCTCTCAACGGTCTCGCTGACGATTGGGAAAAAACCTTCAAGCAGAACAAGCGGTACTGAGTAAGAGCCTGGGCCCGCAGGGGAGCCTCGCCTCCCCTGCGGACCGGTGCTTGATGCGGAGGGCGTAGGTGCTCAGCAGGCTCGATTCCCGGGTGGCTGCGAGGCGGGGTCTCAGCGACCTCAGCATTCGCAATCTGTTCATCATCCCGACGATTGCGTTCCTGATCGTCTTCAACATCTTTCCGCTGATCTACTCGCTCGGCTACTCGTTCACCGATTTCAGCGCCTCATCCAACGCGCCGGCGGCATTCGTCGGGCTGCAGAACTACCGCGATCTGTTGAACGACGACCACGTCTGGAACAACTTCAGCGTCACCGCCAAATACGTGCTCGTGTCGGTTGGCGGCCAGGTGCTGCTGGGCTTCGGCGTGGCCATGTTGCTCAACCGCAGTATCCCCTTCAAGGGCCTGTTCACGACGCTGCTGCTGGTGCCCATGATGATGTCGCCGGTCGTGGTCGGTCTGTTCTGGGAGCTGCTCTACAGCCCGTCCTGGGGAATCATCAACTACGCCCTGGGGCTCGGTGATTTTGCCTGGCTCTCCGACCCGGAGGTGGCGCTCTACGCCATCGCCATCACCGACATCTGGATGTGGTCGCCCTTCGTCATGCTGTTGTGCCTGGCCGGATTGTCGGCCATTCCGCAGCACCTGTACGAGGCGGCCGCGATCGACCGCGCCGGCCGCTGGTTCACCTTCACGCGGATCACGCTGCCCCTGGTGGCGCCGCTGCTGCTGATCGCCGTGATTTTCCGGACCATGGAGGCCTTCAAGACCTTCGACCTGGCCTTCATCATGAGCAGCCAGGAAACCACCGAGTTGATCGCGATCAAGCTCTATCGCCTGGCGTTCCAGGAGTGGCAGACCGGCCCCTCCTGCGCGCTGGCCTACATGGTCTTGATCATGGTGCTGGCGATCACCAACATCTACGTGAAGTACCTCAACCGCGCCAAGGATCGCTGACGCCATGGCGGCCGTGCTCTCCACGCGCCAGAAGGTCCTCAATCGCACGGCGATCACGGTCGTCGTGTTGCTGACGCTGATCTATTTGGTGCCGATCTACTGGATCACCTCGACGGCCTTCAAGCCGCGCAGCTTGGCGACGACGGTGCCGCCGACCGTGTTGTTCCAGCCTGAAGTAACCGCCTTCATCAAGCTCTTCACCAAGCGCGTACAGATGATCGGCAAGGTCGACCCCGAGGTCTACGAAAAGGCACCGTGGTGGGAAAAGCGAATCTACGACCTCGGCGAACGCATCATCAAGGACTCTCGAGGCAACAGCGAACCCTCGGCCTACCCGAGTCGCTTCATCAACAGCATGATCATTGCGGTAAGCAGCACGCTTCTTGCGGTCGCCATGGGCACGTTGACGGCCTACGGATTCTCGCGCTTTCGCATGCCGGGCGAGCAGGACTGGCTGTTCTTCATTCTCAGCACGCGGATGTTGCCGCCGGTGGTGGTGGCGATCCCAATGTTCCTGATGTACCGCGCGGTGGGACTGGTCGACACGCACATCGGATTGATCATCCTTTACACCGCGTTCAACCTGTCGTTTTCGGTGTGGCTGATGAAGGGCTTCATCGACGAGATTCCCAAGGAATACGAAGAGGCCGCGCTGGTCGACGGCTACACGCGCATGGAAGCGTTCTTCAAGATCGTGCTGCCGCAATCGGCGACCGGGATCGCCGCAACCGCGGTGTTCTGCTTCATCACCGCCTGGAACGAATACGCGTTCGCGCTGATGATGACCAACCGCCGCGCCCAGACTGCCCCGCCTTATATTCCCTCCCAGCTCGGATCAGGGATCACCGACTGGACCGCGATCGCGGCCGGCACCTTGCTGGTTCTCCTGCCCGTCGCGATCTTCACCTTCTTGTTGCGCAAGCATTTGCTGCGCGGCGTGACCTTCGGGGCGATCAGGAAGTGATGCAGCAATGACGTTCCGACAGCTGAGTGCACGGTACCTGGAGCCCGGCAGCATGTGGTTGATGGTGCTGGGCATCGTGTTGCTGTGCCAACCCTGGAGCCGCTTCCTCCACGTCTACGGCGTGACCGTGATCCTCGTTGGACTGATCGGCTTCTCGATTTTCTCCAAGATCAAGCCGCTGCCCGACGACGACCAGGAAGGCGCCTGAAGGTGGCCAGCATCGCCCTCAGGAACGTCGAGAAGTATTTCGGCGACAACTACATCATCCGCAAGCTCGACCTCGAAATCCGCCATCGCGAGTTCCTCGTGCTGCTGGGCCCATCGGGCTGCGGCAAGACCACCACACTGCGGGCCATTGCCGGCCTGGAGGACATCGACAGCGGCGAGATCCTGATCGACGGGCAGGCGGTGCAGCACCGGCAGGCGGCCGACCGCGATATCGCCTTCGTGTTCCAGCTGTTCGCCCTCTATCCCCATCTGACCGCCTACGAGAACATCGCTTTCCCGCTGCGCGCCATGAACGAGAGCAGGAGCGTCGTCGATCGGCGGGTGCGCGAGGTTGCCAAGGCGCTGCGGATCGATGGACTGCTCGGCAAGCGGCCCTCGGCGCTGTCCGGCGGCGACATGCAACGTGTCGCCATAGGGCGTGCGCTGGTGCGCCGGCCCAAGGCCCTGCTGATGGACGAGCCGATGGGCGCGCTCGATGCCAAGCTGCGCGAGGAGATGCGCGCCGAGCTGAAGCACATCCACATCGAGAACGAGGCCACCACCGTCTACGTCACCCACGACCAGGTCGAGGCGATGGCCATGGCCGACCGGATCGCCATTATGAACGAGGGGGTCCTGCAGCAGGTCGGCTTGCCCGCCGAGGTCTACCAATATCCCGCCAACCTGTTCGTCGCGCAATTCGTCGGCAGCCCGATCATGAACATCGTCAGGGGAGCGATCCGCCCCCGCGACGGTTGCACCGAGGTGGTGCTGGGCGAGAACGATGCGGTCCAGCGCTTCCCCGCCCAGCTCCACCACCAGGCGGCCGAGCGGCGAGGAGCCGAGGACAAAGTCGCCATCGGCGTTCGGCCGGAAGCGGTGCTGGTGGCGCATCAGGCGACTGACGGCTACTTCCCGGCGGAGGCGCACATCATCGAGCGGCTGGGGCCCTACGACATCGTCGATCTCAAGTTCGGCACGCAGCTCTTTCGCTCCCGCACTGCCAGCGGCTACGTCAAGAAGGCGGGCACGGCGGTATGGGCGCGCCTGGACGAGAAGCAGACCCATTTCTTCGACGACCGCACCGGCGAATTGCTGCGGATCAGGCTGTAAGCAGACATGGCCCACGTCGAGCTGCGCCGCATCAACAAGAAGTTCCGCCGCCACACGGCGCTCGACGACCTCAGCCTGGACGTCGGCGACGGCGAGTTCTTCGTGCTGCTGGGACCCACCGGCGCCGGCAAGACCACGACCCTGCGACTGATCGCGGGCCTCGACGCGCCGGACTCGGGCTCGATCCTGATCGAAGGCGAGGATGTCGGGCAGTGGAGTGCGGCCGAGCGCGACGTCGCACTGGTGTTCCAGTACTACTCCCTCTACCCGCACTATACGGTGCGCGAGAACCTCGAGTTCCCGCTCAAATCCCGACGTCGGCGCCTCAGCGCGGAGGAAGTGGCCGCTCGCGTGACTCGGGCGGCGCAAACCTTGCGCATCGAGCACCTGCTCGAGCGCAAGACCGACCGGCTCTCCGGCGGCGAGATGCAGCGCGTTTCCATCGGCCGCGCCATCGTGCGCCAGCCGCGGGTCTTCCTCATGGACGAGCCGCTCAGCAACCTGGACGCCAAATTGCGCGAGATCCTGCGCGCGGAGCTCAAGGACCTGCAGATGAAGGTCCGAGCCACCTTCCTCTACGTCACCCACGATCAGGTCGAGGCCATGAGCATGGGCGACAGGATCGGCGTGCTGAATGGCGGCCGCATCGTCCAGATCGGAACCCCCGACGAGATCTACAATCGGCCGCGCGACACCTTCGTCGCCACCTTTGTCGGCTCGCCGGCCATGAACCTGCTGTCCGGCGTGTTGCGGGATGGCAAGGTGGTAGTCGCTCCCGGGAAACTGGAGATACCGCTGGAGGCCGAAGTCGCAAGCCGGATGCCGGCCGGTCTGGACCGCCTTACGCTCGGCGTGCGCGCCGAGGACGTGGTGGTGGGTCCGGGCGGGGGGCTTGAAGGCCGGGTCTACGGGGTAGAGAATCACGGGGTGGAGAAGATCGTCACCCTGAAGGTGGATGAGCACTCCTTGAAGGCGACGGTGCCGGCCCACATGGCGATCGAGGTCGACAGCGCGATCCCGTTCGCAATGAATCCCGGCAAGCTCCAGTTTTTCGCCGATCAGACCGGGGTCAACCTAGGCTGGATGAAGGAGGAAGCAAGCCATGGCTAAAGTCCTGTTCAGAAACATCAATGTGCTCGATTGCACGGGCACGCCGCCATTCACCGGCCAAGTGCTGGTGGAGGGCAATCGTATCAAGGCTGTGGCCCCGCAAGGCACACCCCTTGCCTCCGACGGAGCCCATGTGGTGGACGGCGGCGGCGCCACGTTGATGCCGGGGCTGGTCGAGGCCCACTCGCACCTGACCTTCCTCGACACCGCCGATCTGGAAAGCTTGGGCTTCGTGCCGCCCGAGGAGCACACGCTGCGCACGGCCAAGAACGCCAGGAAACTCCTGGAACAGGGCTTCACCGCTTGCAACAGCGCGGCGTCGGCCAAAGCACGCCTGGATGTCGTAATCCGCAATGCAATCGATGCCGGCGACATTCCGGGACCGCGCACGCGGGCAGCGAGTCCCGAGCTGGCAACGACGGCCGGGTTGGGCGATGTGCGCCTGCGCCACATGCATCGGGAAACCTTCGCCATCGTCTGCGACGGCCCCGAGGAATTCCGCAAGACGGCGCGCGAGATGGTCCGCGAGGGCGTGGATACGCTCAAGATCAACCCATCGGGTGACGAGTTCGTGCCTCACAGCCGGGCGCACCAGACCGTAATGACGGAAGCGGAGATCGACGCCGTATGCGAAGTCGGCCGGATGCATGGCAAGCGCGTGGCGGCTCACGCGCGCAGCGCCGAGTTGGTCAAGCTCAGCCTCAAGCACGGCGTGGAGGTCATCTATCATGCCACGCTGGTCGACGACGAGGCCTGCGCCCAGCTCGAGGCCGCCAAGGACCGCGTGTTCGTGGCACCCACGCTCGGCATCAGCTACACGACGCTCAACGAAGCCGCCAAGTGGGGCATCACCACCGAGGTGGCGGAGAGCCTGGGCATGCGGCGCGAGCTGGAAATCGGCATCGGCAACATGAAGGAGCTGAAGAAGCGCGGCGTCCGTGTCCTGCCGGGCGGCGACTACGGCTTCGCCTGGAACCCCAACGGAACCAACGCCCGCGACATCGAGCACTTCGTCAACCTGCTGGGCTTCTCGCCGATGGACGCGATCCTTTCGGCCACCAAGCTGGGCGGCGAGATCATGATGATGGGCAAGGAACTCGGCCAGATCAGGCCCGGGTATCTCGCCGACATTCTATTGGTGGACGGAAATCCGCTGGCCAACGTGAAGATCCTGCAGGATGCCAACAGGCTGCTCGCCATCATGAAGGATGGCCAATTCCACAAGCAGCCCGACATTGCAGGAGCGGCACAGCGCCAGGTCGCTTAACCCTCCGCGGCGCGCTGAAGAACGTCCACTTTCCGGACGGCAGCGAAGAGACAGACACGTGCCCTTTGGGCACGTGCCTAGGCCAGCCGGTCGAGTTCCTTGACGATGGCGTCGCCCATTTCCTGGGTGCCGACCTTCCTGGTGCCCTGGGCGTTGCCGACCAGCAGGTCGCCGGTGCGGTAGCCTGCCTTGAGCACGTTCTCGACCGCCGTTTCGACCAGGTCGGCCTCTTTGCCGAGGTCGAAGGAGTGGCGCAGCATCATGGCGTAGGAGAGCGTCTCGGCGATTGGGTTGGCCAGCCCCTTGCCGGCGATGTCGGGCGCGCTGCCATGGATCGGCTCGTACAGCGCCTTGCGCCGGCCGGTGGCGTCGGGCGCGCCGAGCGAGGCCGAGGGCAGCAGGCCGAGCGAGCCGGTCAGCATCGAGGCCTCGTCGGACAGGATGTCGCCGAACAGGTTGTCGGTGACGATGACGTCGAACTGGTTGGGCGAGCGCAGCAGCTGCATGGCGAGCGCATCGGCGTACATGTGCTCGAGCTTCACGTCGGAGTATTTCTCCTTGTGCAGCTTGGTCGCCTCCTCGCGCCACAGCACGCCAGTGTGCATGACGTTGGCCTTCTCGGCGGACAGGACTTTGTTCTTGCGCTTGCGGGCGAGCTCGAAGGCGACGGCGCAGACGCGGCGGATCTCGGGCACCGTGTAGCGCTGGGTGTCGAACGCCTCGACCTCGCCCTTGGCATTGGTGTGCCGCCCGCGCGGCTCGCCGAAATAGACGCCGCTGGTCAGCTCGCGGATGATCATGATGTCGAGACCCTTGACGATCTCGGGCTTGAGCGAGCTCGCATCGACCAGCGCGTCGAACACCTTGGCCGGCCGCAGGTTGGCGAACAGGTCCATCTCCTTGCGCAGCCGCAGCAGCCCCCGCTCGGGCTTCTTGCTGAAGTCGGCGGTGTCCCATTTCGGGCCGCCGACCGAGCCGAACAGCACGGCGTCGGCCTCGAGCGCGGTCTTCATGGTGGCGTCGGCCAGCGGCACGCCGTGCTTGTCGAGCGCGGCGCCGCCGACCAGGTCTTCCGTGATGTCGAAGCCGACGGCGCGCTTCTTGCCCATCCAGGCGATGATCTTGCGCACTTCGTTCATGACTTCGGGGCCGATGCCGTCGCCCGGCAGCACCAGCAGGTTGCGATTGGACGAAGCCATGACTACTCCGCGGCGTGCAGCCAGGGCTGAGATTCTCTCTGCTTCTTCTCGAAGTCGTCGATCTCCGACTTCTTCTCCATGGTGAGCCCGATGTCGTCGAGGCCCTCCAGCAGGCAGCGCTTGCGGAACGGGTCGATGTCGAAATGCACGGTGCCGCCGTCCGGACCCTTGATCTCCTGCTTCTCGAGATCGACTTCGATCACGGCGTTGGAGCCGCGGCTGGCATCGTCCATCAGCTTGTCGATGATCTCCTTCGGCACCTTGATCGGCAGGATGCCGTTCTTGAAGCAGTTGTTGTAGAAGATGTCGGCGAAATCCTCGGAGATCACGCAGCGGATGCCGAAGTCGAGCAGCGCCCACGGCGCATGCTCGCGGCTCGAGCCGCAGCCGAAGTTGGGGCCGGCGACGATGATCTTGGCGTTCTGGTAGGCCGGCTGGTCGAGAATGAAATCCTTCTTCTGGCCGTCGGCCGTCCAGCGCATCTCGTAGAACAGCCCGTCCTTCAAGCCGGTGCGCTTGATGGTCTTCAGGAAGTTCTTCGGGATGATCATATCCGTGTCGATGTTCACCATCGGCAGCGGGGCGGCGACGCCGCGCAGCGTTGTGAATTTTTCCATAAGGTCCCTCGTGAACCGGCGGAATAAACGGGCTTTCCCGCGGCCCGTCAAGGCGGCCGATTTCAGGGTACTTTGACTACCAGGGTGCCGGCGATGCGATGTTGCGTGGCTCGAACTAGCGCCGGGTGAGCACGGCGCCCGCCATTTTGTCATGCAGGCCCTGCTTGCGGCGGGAAAAGGCCACCCAGATGCAGGACACGAGGACGGCCACGCTGACCAGCCCGCCCACCAGGCCGCCGGCGGCCCAGGCCAGGCTGTTGAGGTAGAGCGGCCAGGCGCGGATGCTCGCCGCGACCAGGCCGAGTTTCGCGCCCTGCTCGGTCGAGACCCGGATTCCCAGCAGCCGCTTGCCGATGCTTGCCTGCGCCGACGAAGATTCCTGAAAGGCGAAATAGGCCCAGCACAGGATGGCGCTTCCGATCACCTTTCCCGGCGGCAGGCTCGCTTGCCAGTATTGCCAGAGCAGGGCGGGATCGGCGCTGCGCGGCGGCAAGGGCACCGGGTAGGCCGGAAGGAACAGCGAGATGATCTGCCAAAGGATCGCGATCGCGATGGCATCGACGATCCAGGCAACGACTCGCAGCCAGAAGCCGGCATAGCGGATCGCCTCCGGGCCGGCAGGGCTCGGGCTCCAGACCGGTGGCGGCGGCGGGACGGCAGCCGGGTCGCTGGGGCACATCAGCCGAAACGCCAGCCGATATTGGCCGCCATCGGCAGCCCGCGGCTGAGGTTGGTGAGGCCCCTGATGCAGCGCACGATCGTCCAGACCGCCCAGAACAGCAGGACGAGCCAGCCGATGAAGACGAAGATCGCGACGACGCCGACGATGGCGATGAGCAGGCCGCGCCAGAAGGTCGAGATCTGGAAATCGTAGTGCGAGCGCTCGAGCGGCGAGGCGCCGTCGCGATTGACGAAGGCCAGCACCAGCCCGACCAGCGAGACCGGATGGATGACGAAGCCCAGCAGGTAGAGCAGGTAAACCAGCTGCGGGATGTTGGCGAAGATGTTGCCGGAAATCAGCGGTGCCGGCGGTTTGGCCTGGTTCGGATCGTTCATGCTCGCTATCCCTGCGCCTTGATCACGAAAGTGTCGGCCATGATGTCATGCAGCGCCCGCTTGCGCGCGGTGAACCCGGCCATCAGGTAGCCGATGGCCAGCGGGATCATGGGCGTGACGAACACCTTCAGGAAGTGGCGGCCGGTGGCGCGGCCGAACGACAGCGGCGCGCCGTCAGCGCACACGATGCGCACGCCGACCGCCTGCTTGCCGAGGGTGGCGCCGTGCGGGCCGCTGGTCAGAAACGCCTCGTAGAGCCAGCCGATGACGACGTAAACCAGCAGGGCCAGGACCACGCTGGCACCGATCGCCACCTCCGAGTCCTTGCCGCTCGTACCGCCGAGCGCCACGGCGAGGCCGATGATGACTCCGCCGATCACGACCAACGCGATGACGAGAATGAACGCATCGACGATATAGGCGACGAAGCGGATCCAGAAGCCTGCCGGCGGGCCGAGCGACTCGGGCGCCGCGACCTGTTGTTGGCCCGACCAGGAGGGCGGCGGGGGCGCGTTGACCATGGCGACTTCTTTCTCCCCAAAGAAATCGGCCCAAAAAAGATTGGGCGGTGCATCGCTGCACCGCCCGGGAAGATAGCATCGCCTGCGGAAAGCCCGCTATTGGAAGTCGCGCACATCCGCCAGCGTGCCCTTGATCGCCGCCGCCGCGGCCATCGCCGGGCTGAGGAGATGCGTGCGGCCGCCGCGGCCCTGACGGCCCTCGAAGTTGCGGTTCGAGGTCGAGGCGCAGCGCTGGCCGGGCTCGAGCCGGTCGGCGTTCATGGCCAGGCACATCGAGCAGCCCTGAATCCGCCATTCGAAGCCGGCCTCGAGGAAGATCTTGTCGAGACCTTCCTTCTCGGCCTCGGCCTTCACCAGGCCCGAGCCCGGCACGACCATGGCCGACACATTCGCCGCTACCTTGCGGCCGCGCGCGATCTCGGCGGCGGCGCGCAGATCCTCGATGCGGCCGTTGGTGCACGAGCCGATGAACACCCTGTCGATCGGCACGTCGACCAGCCGCGTGCCCGGCGTCAGGCCCATATAGGCGAGCGAGCGTGTCCAGGCCTCGCGGCGGTTCTCGTCCGGCGCGTTGGCCGGATCGGGCACCATCTCGGTGATCGGCAGCGCGTCCTGCGGGCTGGTGCCCCAGGTCACCATCGGCGGAATGTCCGAGGCGAGCAGGTCAAGCCGAGAATCGAAGTTGGCGGCCTTGTCCGACGGCAGGCGGCGCCACTGGCTGAGCGCCAGGTCCCAGGCGCCGCCCTGGGGCGCGTAGGGCCGGCCTTCGAGATACTGGAAGGTCGTCTCGTCGGGCGCGATCAGGCCGGCGCGGGCGCCCGCCTCGATCGACATGTTGCAGACCGTCATGCGGCCTTCCATCGTCATGTCGCGGATGGCGCGGCCGGCATATTCGATCACATAGCCGGTGCCGCCGGCCGTGCCGAGCTTGCCGATGATGGCCAGGATCACGTCCTTGGCCGTGACGCCGAGCGGCAGGCTGCCTTCGACGGCCACGCGCATGTTCTTGGCCGGCCGCTGGATCAGCGTTTGCGTTGCCAGCACATGCTCGACCTCGGAGGTGCCGATGCCGAACGCCAATGCACCAAAGGCACCGTGCGTAGAGGTGTGGCTGTCGCCGCACACGATGGTCATGCCGGGCAGCGTGAGGCCCTGCTCGGGGCCGATCACGTGCACGATGCCGCGACGGGCGTCGTTCATGTCGAAATAGGGCACGCCGAAGTCGGCGACGTTCTTCTCCAGCGTCTCGACCTGGATGCGCGACTCTTCTTCCATCGCGTCGGTCGTGGTCGGCGTGTTGTGGTCGGCCACCGCGATGGTGGCGTCGGGCCGGCGCACCGGCCGATTGGCCATGCGCAAGCCTTCGAACGCTTGCGGGCTGGTCACCTCGTGCACCAGGTGGCGATCGACGTAGATCACGCAGGTGCCGTCGTCCTGGCGATGGACGACGTGGTTGTCCCAGATCTTCTCGAACAGCGTGCGCGGCGGCGGCGGGGGCGGCGGCGTGGCGGATTTCTTGCGGAACGCCATGGCGGGCCTACTTCTTCGCCGCGCCCTTGGGCGCGCGCACCGATCCCTTGTCGTCGCGAGGCTTCTCTTTCTTGAGTTTCTCGCGCCGCGGCACCTTCTGCTCGGCCTGCTCGGCGACCAATTCGCGCTGGGCCTCGACGTCCTCGGCGATGCGGCTCGCCTTGCCGCGCAGGTCGCGCAGGTAATAGAGCTTGGCGCGGCGCACCGTGCCCTTGCGCACCACCTCGATTTCCCAGATGCCCGGGCCGTAGAGCGGGAACACGCGCTCGACGCCCTCGCCGAAGGAGATCTTGCGCACCGTGAACGAGGAGTTCACGCCGGCATTCTTGCGGCCGATGCACAGGCCCTCATAGACCTGGATGCGCTCGCGGGTGCCCTCTTGGACCTTCACATGGACCTTGAGAGTGTCGCCCGGCTCGAAGCGCGGCACCGGCCGCTCGGCCGTCACCTTGTCCATCTGGGCCTGGCCCAGCGTGTCGAGAATGTTCATCGCAGTTTCCTTTCGTCACTTCTCTTCGTTCAGCTTCGCAGGTCCCCGGCGACCCCACAGATCGGGCCGCCTTCGCCGCGTAATCTCTTCCCGCTGCTTCCTCCGCCACTCGGCGACCTTGCCGTGGTGGCCCGAGACCAGGACCTCCGGCACGCGCCGTTCGGTCCCATCCGGGCCGGCCCAGGTCGCGGGCCGGGTGTAGTGCGGGTACTCCAGCAATCCGTCCTCGAAACTCTCCTCGTCTCCTGACTGCGCCGCGCCCATCACGCCGGGCAGCAGCCGCACGCAACAATCCATCACCGCCATGGCCGCGATCTCGCCGCCCGAAAGCACGAAATCACCGACCGAAACCTCCTCCAGCGCGTGAGCCTCGATGACCCTCTCATCGACGCCCTCGAACCGTCCGCACACCAGCAGCACGCCCGGCCCCTTGGCCAGCTCCCGCCCGCGCGCCTGACTGAACGGCGCACCGCGCGGCGACAGCAGCAGCTTCGGCACTCCCGGCTCAGCCACCGCTTCGATGGCCGCCGACAGCACATCCGGCTTCATCACCATGCCGGCGCCGCCGCCGAACGGTGCATCGTCCACCGTGCCATGGCGATCCTTGGCGAACCGCCGGATATCGACCGCCTCCAGCGACCAGACACCTTCCTTCAATGCCTTGCCGGCCAGGCTCTCGCCCAGCGGACCCGGGAACATCTCCGGGAAGAGCGTCAGCGCCCTAGCTTTCCACACTGGCCGCGCCACACGTTGCTTCACGCCTCCTTCGTTTGACCGCCCGGCAACAGACCCGCCGGAGGCTCCACCACGACCTTGCCGCCCGCGACATCGATCTCGGGCACCGCCTCGTCGGTGAAGGGCAACATCACCCCGCCCGACACCTCCATCACCGACCCGGCGCCGAAATCGTGGAAGGCGATCACCTTCCCCCAATCCCGGCCATCCCGGCCGACTGCGGCGAGACCAACGAGGTCCGCCTCGTACCACTCCCGCTCGCCCGTGCCGGGCAGGCGCTCGCGCTCCACATAGAGCCGCAAACCGCGCAATGCCTCGGCCGCCGTGCGATCGGCTATGCCCTCGATCCGGGCCAGCACCGCGCCTCGTGCGGCACTCAACGCTTCGACCCGGTACGCCCTCTTTCCTGTCTCGTCCGACAGCGGGCCATATGCGGCGACCGCCATCGGGTCCTCGGTGTAACTCTTGATGCGCACCAGACCGCGCACTCCATGCGGCGCCGCGACGACGCCGAGAAGAACGCGATCCTTGCTCATCAGCTCGCCGCGGCCTCCTTGGCCTCGCCACCCTCGGCGGCAACGGCCGGAGCAGCAGCAGGTGCTGCCGGTGCCGTGGCAGCTTCACCGCCGCCGGCAGCGGCCTTCAGGCGCTCCTGCGCCTTGGCGCGCGGCGCGCTCTTCTTGGTCTGCTCGCGGCGCTCGCGCGGCTTCATCATCTCGGCCTGCGCCAGGAACTTCGCGACCCGGTCAGACGGCTGGGCGCCGACCTGCAGCCAATGCGCGATGCGCTCCTTGTTGAGCGTGATGCGCTGGGCGTGCTCGCGCGGCAGCAGCGGATTGTAGGTGCCGAGCTTCTCGATGAAGCGGCCGTCACGCGGGCTGCGCGAATCGGCCACCACGATGTGGAAGAACGGCCGCTTCTTGGCGCCGTGACGTGTCATGCGGATGGCTAGCATTCTGTCTCCTTCAAAACTTCAGCGCGGGAAGCCGGGCGGGGGCGTCATGCCTCCGAGGCTGCGCATGAAACCTTTCTCTCCGAGTTTGTTGACGCGTTTCATCATCTTGAGCATGTCGGCGTGTTGCTTCAGGAGCTTGTTGACGTCCTGCACCTGCACGCCCGATCCCTTGGCGATGCGCTTCTTGCGCGAGGCATGGATCACGTCGGGATTGCGCCGCTCCTTCGGCGTCATCGACAGGATGACCGCCTCCTGGCGCTTGAGCTGCCCTTCGTCGATCTTGGCCTTGGACATCGCAGCCTTCGCCTGCAGCGCGCCCGGCAGCATGCCCATCAATCCCGACAGGCCGCCCATCTTGCGCAACTGGCGCAGCTGGCTCAGCAGGTCGTTCATGTCGAACTGGCCTTTGGCCACGCGGGCGGCGAGCTTCTCGGCGTCCTCTTTCTCGATCGTCTCGGCGGCGCGCTCGACCAGCGAGACGATGTCGCCCATGCCGAGGATGCGGCTGGCGATACGGTCGGGATGGAAGGGCTCCAGCGCGTCGAACTTCTCACCCACGCCGATCAGCTTGACCGGCCGGCCGGTGACGGCGCGCATCGAGAGCGCGGCGCCGCCGCGGGCGTCGCCGTCGACGCGGGTCAGCACGATGCCGGTGACGGCCAGCCGCTCGTTGAACGCCTTGGCGACATTGACCGCGTCCTGGCCGGTCATGGCGTCGGCGACGAGCAGCGTCTCCTTGGGCTTGGCCAGGTCGGAGATCTGCTTGACCTCCGTCATCAGCTCTTCGTCGATCGCGAGGCGGCCCGCGGTGTCGAGGATGAGGACGTCGAAGCCTTCGCGCCGCGCCGTCTCCATGGCGCGCCTGGTGATCGCGAGCGGCATTTCCAGGGGAACGATCGACAAGGTCGGCACGCCGGTCTGCTCGCCCAGGATTTTCAGCTGCTGCTGGGCAGCGGGGCGGCGGGTGTCGAGCGAGGCCATCATGACCTTGCGCTTGGCCGTGAAGCTGCCGCCGAACTCGGCCGCCATGCCCTGCGGGCCCTGGCTCAGGCGATAGCCGATCTTGGCGGAAGAGGTCGTCTTGCCCGAGCCCTGCAGGCCCACCATCAGGATCACGACCGGCGGAATGGCATTGAGGTCGAGGTCGGCGACGGCGCCGCCCAGCATCTCGACCAGGTGATCGTGCACGATCTTGACCACCATCTGGCCGGGCGTCACCGAGCGGATGACGTCGGCGCCGATCGCCTTGGGGCGGACCTCGTCGATGAACTGGCGGACCACCGGCAGGGCAACGTCGGCTTCGAGGAGCGCGGTGCGCACCTCCTGCAGGGCCGCATCGACATCGGCCTCGGAGAGCGCACCGCGCCCGCGAAGCTTGTCAAATACGTCGCCCAGACGTTTGCTCAGACCTTCGAACATCCAGATCCCATTCGCCCAAAGAGATATCGCGCCGATGCGCGAACCTTCGCGGATCGACGTTGCTCCCCGAAGGGGGAACCCAGAGAAATCGGCACGACCGATTGAGCGGCCGGGGTATAAGGCCTCCCGCACAAGGAGTCAAAGCCCTGCCGTCGGACCCCAACCTGTTGATTATCAAGGATTATCGCCCCATTCCAGGGTGGTCCTTGCTCCTCTTCCTTGCGGCCTTGGTGGCCATTGGCTTCGTTGTCGTGCGCTTTGTGCCGCTGCAGGAGATGCTGCCGCTCCTGGGCGCCTTCTTCGCCATCGGCTTCCTGGCGGTGGCGGTGGCCGTGGCGCCGCTCGGTCGGGCAGCCATCCCGGCCCTGGGGCTGCGCCCGGCCAACTGGAAATACGTCGTGTTCGGCGCCCTTGGCACGATGGCGCTGTCGGTGGCGGTGAGCCAGGTCGGCCCGCAGCCCGAGGGCATGAAGCAGGTGTTCGAGATCGTACGCGATCTCAACCAGCTCGCGCTCGGCCTGCTGCTGCTCGCCGTGCTGGCGCCGCTGGTGGAGGAGCTGGTGTTTCGCGGCCTGCTCTATGGCTGGCTGGCCGGCCGCTGGGGCAAGAACGTCGGCTGGATCGTGAGCTCGCTCGCCTTCGCCGCGGCCCACACCGAACCCGCGCACATCATTCTGGTCTTCCCGCTCGGCCTCCTGTTCGGCTGGCTGCGCAAGCGCACCGACTCGCTCTTGCCCTCGCTGGTGGCGCACATCGCCAACAACGGCCTGGCCCTGGTGGCGGCGGCATATCTCGACGGCTGAGTCAGCAGGGCCTCCAACACCAACCTCATCCTGAGGAGCCGCGCCCCTCGAATTACCTCGGGGTAAACTCCACGCGGCGTCTCGAAGGATGGGAGCGAGCACCTTGCCTGTTACCCACCAAGCCGCGGAGATTACTCCGCGGTAATCGAGACGGCGCTGCGCGCCTCCTCAGGATGAGGTGATCGGCCGAGTCTCACAGTCTCAAAGTCACGGTTTGAAACGGGTGAGACACCTCCACTTGAACTTCTAATGACCAAAATAGGTGATCTGGGCCGGTCTCGCTTATCTTGCCCTCATGAGCAGGAAACGCGTCCCCCACGTCCGGTCCAAGCGGCACTACTGCCACCCGAGCTGGTCGCTCGCCGATCGCATCGCCTACTACAGCAAGCCCGAGCCATTGACCGGCTGCCACATCTGGCAGGTCGCGCTTCTGCATGGCTACGGCATCCTCCGCTACCGGGGCCGCTATCACCAGGCGCACCGGCTCGCCTGGTCGCTGAAGAATGGACCGATCCCCGACGGCATGATCCTCTGCCACCGTTGCAACGTCAGGCGCTGCGTGAACCCCGACCATCTCGCCCTCGGCACGCGCGCCGACAACAATGCCGACACCAAGGCCGCGCGGCTCCGCCTTGCCGACGCCCGCGAGGCGACCGTTCAGGCTAACCCCGTCTTCAATCCCGGCGCCGCCGCCATCCGCATCTTCGTCGGGGGTCTCGAGATGAGGGGCCGAGTCCTGATCGAGGCTGTCAGCCCGCAGGCGGACAACGACGGGAAAACGGCAACGAAAATTGAGCCTGAGGCGCGAAGGCGAACCGGGACATGAAGACCTACGCGCTCATGGCGGCCAATAGTGTCTCGTGGGGTTTCTTTGCCTGGTCCGGGTTCAACCGCATCAAGGGCGCACAAGCACAGCACGTTCCCGGTTATCCAAATCGCGGACAGATCGAGTTCTATGTTGTCTTTCCACTCCTCATCGCCGCGATAGCTCTGGTGCTTCCGATCTTGCTTCGTCGGACACGGTGGTCCGGTCGGGGTACGACCATTTTGATGGCCACCCTGATTTTGTTGATCCCGTATGGGTTTGTTTTCATCGGCGGCATGTGATTTTCGCGAGCGGGTCGTTTACGCCAGCTCGCGGTCGACGAAGTCGGTCTTGACCCCAGAACCTCTGCCTTCGATCCCGGCGCCGCAGCCATCAGAATCTTCGTCGGCGGAGTAGAGATGAGGGGCCGAGTTTTAAATCGCGGCCGCCGGTTTCCTCCGATGTCCGATATTGGACACGTTGGGCCTTGTGCGGTGATGTAGGCTTAAAGCCCATCGAGGAGGTTTGCACGAATACCCCCACCCGGGAGGCTAATGCATGACGGAACGACAGGCTCCGGCGAGCGGCCCCCTTTGGGTCTGGTGGAAGGTCGCAGCCATCGTCACGATGGTATTCGGCTTTACGATTTTGATCGGATTGACGGTCGAGGCCTACCGCCAGGCACCACCGATTCCTGCGCGGGCCGTCGCAACCGGAGGCGCCGTCACCTTCACCAAAGATGACGTCGTCGCGGGCCAACAGGTCTTCCTCAAGTACGGCCTCATGGCCAATGGCACGATATGGGGCCATGGCGCTTATCTCGGCCCCGACTTCTCGGCGCAATACCTGCACAACTGGGCTCTCGACGCCGCCGATCATGCTGCGCGGTCGCGATTCCGGAGAGCCTATGGCGAGCTGACCCCGGAAGAGCGTGGCGAGATCGACGGCAGCGTCGCGCGGACTATGAAGGAGAACCGCTACGACCCTTCGACCGATACGTTGACCTTGAGCGCGACGGACGCCGACTCGTTCAAGCGTCAGATTGCCTACTGGACGGACTATTTCGTGACACCCGCCAACAACGGCGGCCTGGCGGCAAAGCTGGTCGCCGATCCGCAGCAATTGCGCGAGCTGACCGCGTTCTTTGCCTGGACCGCGTGGGCGTCGACTGCCGCGCGGCCCGGCTCGTCTCATTCCTACACCAACAATTTTCCCTACGACCCGCTTGCCGGCAACGTGCTGACCGGAGGGCCGGTCATCTACAGCGTGCTCAGCCTCGTGTTCCTGCTTGGCGGCACGGCCATCGTTTTGCTTGCCTTCGGCAAGTTTGCTCATCTCGGCTGGCACAGCCCCCAATGGCGACCGGCGCATGCGGCCATACCACCGACTCCGGCGGCCGTTTTCGAGACCACGCAAACCCAGCTAGCCTCGCTCAAATTCATGGCCGTGGCCGCCTTGCTGTTCCTCGGCCAGGTTCTCATCGGCGGCGGCGTAGCTCATTACAGGGCCGAGCCCGGCGACTTCTTCGGCTTGGACCTTTCCGCATTCCTGCCGAGCAACCTGTTGCGCGTCTGGCATGTCCAACTCGCCATCCTGTGGATCGCGACGGCCTATGTCGGCGGGGCGCTGTTCGTGGCCGGCATGCTGGGCCGTAACGAGCCGGCCGGACAACGCCGCGCCATCCACCTGCTGTTCGCCGCCGTCGTCTTCGTCGCGGTCGGCAGTCTGCTCGGCGAATGGGCCGGCATCCTGCAATGGCTGGGCAAGGCGTGGTTCTGGTTCGGCAATCAGGGCTGGGAATATCTCGAGATCGGCCGGGCTTGGCAGATCCTCCTCGCGATCGGTCTCGTCTTCTGGTTTGGCTTGTTGTGGCGCAACGTGGCCGCGGCGCGGCGCGATCCCGAGCGCCGTGGACTCGTCACGTTCTTCCTGATCGCCGCCGCGGCAATCCCGGTGTTCTATCTGCCGGCGCTTGTATACGACGGCACCACCCACTTCACGATCGTCGACACTTGGCGATTCTGGATCATTCATCTGTGGGTCGAGGGCTTCTTCGAACTGTTCGTCACGGTCATCGTCGGCATTATTTTCTTCGAACTCGGTCTGGTGGAGCGCGACACGGCGCTACGCGTCATCTACCTCGATGTCATCCTGATCTTTGGCGGCGGGTTGATCGGCACCGGGCATCACTGGTACTTCAACGGCCAGACCGAGCTCAACATGGCACTGTCCGCAGCGTTTTCGGCGCTCGAGGTGGTTCCCTTGACGCTCATCACGCTCGACGCCTGGGACTTCGTCACCGTGACGAGGGGGGAGGGCAGCGCGCCATTCCGGCACAAATGGACGTTCTACTTCCTGATGGCCGTGGGTTTCTGGAATTTCACCGGCGCTGGCATCTTCGGGTTCCTCATCAACATGCCGATTGTCAGCTACTTCGAGATGGGCACGAACCTAACGCCCAATCATGGCCACGCCGCGATGATGGGCGTGTTCGGCATGCTGGGCGTTGCCTTGATGGTGTTCGTCCTGCGCCAGACGACGTCCGACGCGGCCTGGCCTCGTCTGGAGCGCTTCGTCCGATGCGGATTTTGGGGCCTCAACATCGGTCTCGCGATGATGGTGGTTTTCAGCCTGTTTCCTTCCGGCATCCTGCAGATGTACGACGTCATCCAGCACGGCTATTGGCACGCGCGCAGCCTCGCCTATACGGCGGGCACGCTGCCGCGGATGCTGGAATGGCTGCGCATGCCAGGCGACCTGGTGTTCATTTTCCTGGGCGCGCTGCCGATCGCGATCGCCCTTTGCCTCGGCTATCTCGGCCTGTGGGCAAAGCGCACGACAGCTGCGGTGCCACGGCCGATTGCGGCGGAATAAGCGAGACGGATATCCCGCTCATACAACTCAAGAACTGGTTAACTTGATTATCGCGCCGTCGATCCCGACGGGGTGTCCGTTTTCAGGACCGGACATTTCTCCGACATCCGAAACCGTGACGCTGCGCCGTGCGCCCCCAGCTCGGGTTACTAGTGGAGATCGCCCAAGACTCGCCGGTCGTGTAGCGCGGCTCTACTTCTTCTTGTCCTTCTGTTCCTCTTCCGTCAGCGCCGGAGCGGTGACCGCTGCCTTGGCTGGCGGCGCAGGCGCAGCGACCGGCGGGGGCGGAGGCACAGCAGCGACGTGCGGCGGCGGAGCCGGCTGCGGGATGGCGACGGGAGCTGGTGCAGCAGGCGTAGCGTGCTGTTGCGAAGCGGGCGCCACGACCTGCGGCGGCGGCACGGTGGGCTGCGGAGCAGGCGTGGCGACCTGCGGCGTCGCATGAGCAGGTGGCGAAGCCGGGTGTGACGGGAGTGGCGCCTCGTTGCTTGCGCCGTTGTCCTTCTTGTTCGGCTCGCGCACCGGCTGAGGTTGCTGCCCGGTCTGCGGGGCGGCCGGAGGCGGAGGCGCAACAGTGGCCTCAGGCTTGGTCACCGGCGGCTTCGGCGCCGGAGCCGCAGGTGCTGCAGGCGTCGCGACAGTCGGCGCGGGCTTCGCCGGCTCGGCCTTCGCTGCCGGCGCAGCAGTCGCAGGTTGGGGGTGTGCCGGCGCGGGTGCCGTCGTGGCCTTGTTGTCGTTCAGCACCGGCGGGGCGCTGCCGACGCGCGGCTGCAGCTGCGGCGGCGCGGTCCTGCCCTGGACGTTGGGCGCAGCACTTCCCGTGGCATTGATGGTCGCAGCCGGCGTGTTCGGCGCCGTCGCGATCTTCGGTCCGGGTGCCGTCGGTGCCGTGACGGCGGCAGGCTTGGCGAGTGTCGGCATGTCGGCAACGGCCGTCTTGGTGACCGGCAGGCTGGCGCCGGCGGGAGGCGCCGGAGCAGCGGACCTCGAAGCCGGAGCGTTGCGATCGGCCGGCTTGGCGGCGGCGGGAGCTGTAGCAGGCGCAGCCGTCGCGATTGAAGCTGTCGGGGCGGGCGGTGCGGAAACCGGTGCCACCGGCGCGGCGGCCAGTTGCGCGGCCGACACCTGGAGGGTGGCGCGCGCGACCGGCTGGGAGCGGACGAAGACGTCCGCGGGTACGACTGTGGCAAAGCGCTGGTTCGCCGGCACCGAGTTCTGCCCGGCGACGAAGGCTTCGTGACGTTGGGCGGCCTGCCAGCGACTCTCGAGAACCTGCGGCTGGACCTGGGCGGATTGGTTGATGCGGTTGTAGTAGTCGCGATTGGTGGAATAGGACGGGACATAAGTCTCGCGCGGACCCAACGGGAACCAGCCCACGGGCGAGTTGTTCTGGCCGCCGAGCGTCACCGCGAGTTGGATGCCGCCGATGAAGGCGACCAGCGCCGGCGCATAGACCGGCTGCACGTCGCGCTGCGGCGGTACCCACACCCAGCGATTGCCGCTGTTGGCCCACCGGCCGTAGTGATAGGGCGCGTAACCCCAGGGCTGATCGTCGATCCACGTCCAGCCCCACGGCTTCACATTAGACCAGTGGCCGGTGCGGTAAGGCTGCCAGCCGGTCGGCACCGAGCGCGGCGACCAGACGTTGCCGTACTGGCTGTCGTTGCTCCAGCTGCCGTAGGCGCCGAGATCCTCGTAGCCGGTGACGCCGGACGACAGATACTGCGCCGGCGGATCGTAGCTGACCTGACGGTCGCGCGCCGCCCAATAGGCGACGGGCGGAGGGGGAGCACTATTCACGGTGCGAAGCTGCGGCGTGCCGGCATCGCCGGAGATCTCGCCGACTTCACCGGGACGGACCGCGAGCACTTGGCCGTTCAGGCTCTGGATCTGGGCGGCGCCGGAGCGCACGCCGAGCCGCGTTGCGTCCTCGGTCGAACCGGCCTCGATGTAGTAGTCGCCCTGCTGCTGCAGCGTGATGGTGCCGCGCGGGGTGACGACCTGATAGGGCGACTTGGTGTCGAGCGTGAAGGTCTTGATGTCGATGCGGCCCCGGTCGATCTGCAGGCGGGTCTGGCTGTCGTCGAGGGCCAGCATGTCCAGCTGGGTGCCGTTGTCCATGCGGACGCGGGTGCCGGCGATCGAGACTTCGCTTCGGGCGTTGGGTTCGGTCCAGATCGCATCGCCCGAAGTGAGCGGCGTATTGACCACGGCCGGACTCCAGCCGGTCTCCTGGTCGTCGTGGAACGAAACGGTGCCCTCGGTGAAGGCGAGACGCCCGACCCGGCCTGGCGGATCGCTTTGAGCCTGCGCCGCGGCGCCGAAGCCTGCGAGTCCGGCGATCAGGACGACGGCGATGCGAATGGAATGGTTCATGCGACAGCTCCTCAGCGGCTCGGAATTGGAAGTGTTCTCCAACGGGTCGTGCTCTGCGCGCTGATGATGCGGCCGTTGCGGTCGATTCGATTGTCGTGGTGGTCCGTGGACTACTAACGCGGCTGCCAGGCGGATGGGTCCGCCGGGAAGACGCCAAATCTTTTCTCAAGACAACGGCGGGCAATGCCTGCCCGCCGTTCCTTGGGTCGCGCGCCCGGACTAGTTGATCCGAATCGAGAAGCCCGGCGTGTTGTCGTAATACACCGGCGGCGCCCGGTAACCGTAGTTGTACGGCGTGCCGTAGTACACCGGCGGGGGCTGGTAGTTGTAGCCGTAGTAGTGGTTGTTCCAGCTGCGGTTGTCTTCCTGCCAGCGGCCGTTGCCGTCCCAGCGTGCGCTGGCCGGGCCGGCCAGCGCGCCGAGAGCGAGCATCGCTCCCAGCACGAGGCCTGCCGCAGTCTTGGTGTGCTTGAGGTAAGTCATGATGAGGCCTCCTAGCTCTTCTTCGGCGCGTCGCCGTAGGTCTCGAAGACCTGGTCGGCGTTCTTCTTCTGGTCAGCTGGCATCGAGTCGTAGAGCGACTTGAAGGCGACGGTCAGGTGCTTCAGCCCATCCATGCGGGCTTGGGTGAAGTCCTGGAAGGTGACCAGGTCGTCGACCGCGGTCATGCTGCCGGCCGGGATCGCGCGCTTGGTCTGGACCAGCTTGTCCATGGCGGCGGCATTGTCGCGCATCACGGTGGCGAGGGCGGTCCACTTCGCGTCCTGGTCGGGCGTGATCTTGAGCGACGCCTTGAGCGAGACGATGCGCTGCTCGACGGTGTCGGGCTTGCTGCTGGTGGCGGCCGCCGCGGCGGGAGCCTTTTCCGCGGGGGTCTGCGCCACAGCCAGGCCGAACGAGCCGGCAAGCAGGGCAGTGCCCATCACGGACGCGATGGCGAGCGTACGCACGACCGGCGCGAGCCGGGGGATCGGACGAATTGACATGTGATTTCCTTTGAAAGGGTGTGGCCGTCAGTCGCCGGCGAATGCCTGCACGACTGGGCCGCTCATGGTGAACGGCACCCACGACCGGAAGTTTCTCGAAATTAGAGCATCTGCGGCCTGATCATTCGCGGCAGATAGCGGCCAGCTCGAAGGCTGGCCGCGCGTCACATCAAAATGTGGTCGTCGCTCAGGAAGGAGCGTAGCTCTTGCCGGGCCAGCGATAGCCGGGCGCCGGCAACGGGATCTTGGCTTTGATCAGGCCGTCCTCGAGTTGGGGAATGCCTTCGGCATAGTTGCCCTGCTCGCACCGGTAGGTGGCAACGGCCGCCACTTCGCGCGTTTCACCGCGGCGGTACTCGCGGTATTTGTCCATCAAGGCCCGGCAATAGGACGCGGGATCCCGGAAGATCTCCATACTCGCTTGGCCCGTGCCCATCGCGATTTCGACGCGACGGTTCTGCGGCTCGCGCACGCCATCGGCGGTGGGGACCAACAGACCATCTTCACCGCGTCCGGTTGCGACGACAGCGTCCGACGGTACGCCGCCTTGCTGCACCATGGCAGTCTTGAAGGTGTTCGACCGGCGCAGGGACAGCGCCATGTTGTAGTCCCGCGGACCCGAAGTGTCGGTGAAGCCGACCGCGGTGACGCGGCTCTGGCCGCCATTCTTGAAGGTTCCAGCGGCCTGCTGCATCGTGGCCATTGCCTGGCTCGAGAGGTCCGAGCGGTCCCAATCGAAGAACACCATGTACGACGTGACTTGAGCGGGCGGCGGCGACGGCGGTGGTGCTGTGGCTGTTTGCGTCGTCTCGCAAGCCCCCAACAGCAAGGCAGCGCCAGTTAGGGCAAATAATGGTTTGAGCATGATCGGAGACCTCCAGATGGTGTGTGGTACGGCAGCTAACGCTGCCCCACCTGAAAGGGTCCTACTGGTGAATTGCGACGAGTGTCTCCTTTAGACCAGCACCGGTTGTGCCGTCCGACGCGGCTTCGACTCCGACGCTCCGTCGCGAAGGCACTGAACTTCTTGGCAGTCAATCGTGCAGGACCACGCTCAACAAGGCGCTATGGACCTTCACGGTGCCGTTGTACTCGATGAAGCCCAGTTTCCTGAACTTGTTCATGAAGTGGCTGACACGGGACCGCGTCGTGCCGACGATCTCGGCCAGCGTCTCCTGGCTGATCTTGGTGGTGATCGGCTGCGGCGTGCCTTCCTTGCCGAAGTTCGCCAGCATGAGGAGCGTTCGCGCCAGGCGCTTTTCGCTCGAATTGAACAATTGATCGACCAGATCGGCCTCGACGCGAACTCTTGCGCAGCAGCAAATGGGCAGTGAACAACTCGCCAAACGAGGGCTCGTCATGGAGGACGCGGATCATCTCGACCTTGCCCACCCGCATGACTTCACTTTCGGCCATCGCCCTGGCCGTCGCCAGGCGCAAAGGCTGGCCAATCAGGCAGCCTTCGCCGAAGAATTCACCCTGGCCGAGGATGGCGACCACGGCTTCCTTGCCCTGGTCGGACTCGACCACGATCTTGATTCGGCCTTTTTGCATGTAGAAGACCGAGTCCGCGGGGTCCGCCTGTGCGAAGACGACGGCGTCCTTGGCGTACTTGGAAATTGTGCGCCCATGATTGACGGTGGCGAGAAACACCTTTGCATCAAAGGTCGTCTCGGCCCTCTTTGCCATGGCTGTGTTGTTCGTTGGTATTGTCGGTCCTCTGCCTGCCGGGCGCGTGCCAACGTCATGCACGGGCAAGACGAACGGCAAGCGTCCGAATCCCAACCCTGTCGCTCGCGCATGACGTTGCCGCTAACACTTAGTCCCCGGGCAGGACATTGGCTGTTCAATATTGAACAGCCTGAAACGCGCCGCCGGGCTGGTCGGCGCCTATGTCAACCGGAATGCCGAAGACGGGACTAGTGCCCAACCCTCACACAGCGGTTGCCGCTGCTGGTTCGCCACAGCGGACCGTTGGGCCATTCGCGTCGTTCGATCAGGTGCAATGCACGCAAGCGCGCATTGATTTCGGATGGCAATTTGGGTTGTGCCCGCGTGCCATCCACTGCCGCAAGCGCGGCAAATTCGGCATTGGTAAGAACGATTTCCTGCGCCATGCGATATCCCTAGCTCCAGCTGCTGCTGGCGTCTGTCTTGAATGGGACATTTGGGCCGAATTCAGCTCAAGCGAGGTTGATATGCAGCCCGCCGAGGCCGGCGCCGCCATGCCGGCTGTAGCCACAATAGCCACCCCCGCCGCCGAATCAGGTCTTTGTTGGTGAGCCGTCGGAGTCCGTAGGCTCGGCGCCGATCTTGCGCTGAGCCGCCTTCACTTCCGGGAGCACGCTGGGCGTGGTCTTCTTGTTCATGCCCTCTTCGGTGGCGACTTCGAGCAAGCGGGCCTCCAGTTCCCATTCCCGCAGCACCTTGGCTTTCTCGTCGGGACTCAACTCCTTGTTGGCCACGACCTCGGAGGGCCTGTCGAACACGCTGCTGGGATTGGTCAGTGCCTTGTCCTTGTCGAGAACGTCCATGTCTGCCTCCGTTATTGCTTCTTCCTGGCTACTTCTTGATCGTGTCCTTCAGGCCGCCGATGGCGTTCTGAAGCTTGCCTTCGACCTTGTCGCTCCTGCCGTCGGCCACCAGCTTGCTGTCGCCGAGCGCCTTGCCGGCGGCTTGCTTGAGGGCGCCCTTGGCCTGCTTGGCCGCGCCCTTGATACGGTCTTTGTCCATGTCGCAAAGCTCCATCGAATGGGAAGTGGGGGCCCGGCCTCGAGACGGGACGGGACATCGTGAACGGCACCTGGCGGCAAACGTTCCTCCACGTTCGGTGCCTTCTGGCCCTTACCCAATCGTCCCGCACACCCCATGTGCTGATCTATCCCTGGAAGGGAAACCCCATGACAATTGATCTGGAGCGTACCGCCTTCAGCCCGGCAAACATCGACCGCGTCAGCGCATCGCAAGCGCAGGGCGTCACGCTGTTTGGCGTCACGCTCGGCGGCGGCGTCTGGCAAGTCACGCGGGACCGTCGCTTCTACGGCCACTACATGACGGGCCAGCCGGCTTTTGACGCCGCCGAAGCCGCTGCCCGCGCCGTCGTTGCCAGCGGTGGCGCGGCCGACGTCCGGTGGCACGACAGACGACTCCAGACTGCCGCTTCCGATCAGGCCAAAGGCCTGGCTATCGCCCCGGTCGGGGCGATGCGGACCATGGAATTCAGGACCGGATCGACGCGTATCGTTCCGTAGCCTTACTGACGCAGAGGACAGCGATGACCAAATTCCTGTTCCTTTTGGCGACGCTGCTGATGCCGTTCGTCGCAACTGCCGAGGGCCTGCCGTTGCAACCGCCGTGCGGCGTGCTCCCTGAGCCGGCTTACGCGGCGCCGGGAATGGCACCCGCTGTCGGTATCTGGAACGAGGCCCACCTGCGCCAGAACGGCCGGCGCCCGGCGGATTGTCTCAAATGGGGCGTCGGTCACACCCGGCTCGTCATCGCCCTGGCGGGTGAGTTCGCGTTTTCCGGTTCCCTCGATCATCTCCTCGAGCATGCCGGCAAGATCTCGACACACAAGTCGATCCGCTACTGGTCGACGACCGACAAGGCCTGGCGCAACCTCGTCTCCGATGCCGGCATTGTCGACGGACCTGAAAGCCGGACCATTCGCCCCGATCTCACGGCCGCCGACCTTAAGGTCGGGAGTTCATTCCATTACTTCGAGGTCGGCCGCTCGGGGCGGGCGATCCATCGGCTGACGGTGCTCGAACGCACGGCGGACCGCTTCGTGCTCGCGAGCGAGAACGTGACACCGATTCGCGGCATCCTCACAACGGCGTTCGAGCCCGGTGCGCTGCAATCGGTGACTTTCGTGGACAGGCGCGGGCCGGCCATCTGGGGTTACTATCAGGTGATCCGGGCCACGGACGGGGCGAGTTCGATGGCGCTAGGAGCCGAGTCGTCCTACGTCAACCGGCTCGCCGCGCTCTTCCGCGACATGGCAGGCATAGCGACCGACAGCGAGCCGCCGGCCGCGCGCTGAGCGGTGCTTGTCGAGCCCGAACCCGACGTATCGCCCGGGGCCTTGCTCGCGAGCAACCGCTCGAGCGCCTCGCGGCCGCGCCAGATGCGGCTCTTCACCGTGCCCACCGCAATTCCGGCATGGTCGGCGATCTGGTCGTAGGAGTGACCTTCGATCTTGGACAGAAGGAGAGCCTGCCGCGAACCGCGCGACAGATGACGAAAGGCCGCCATGAACTCGCGCATGATCAGGCCGCTGTACTGGGTCGGCTGAGTGGACAGCGTGGCTTCCACGTCCGTGATGGCCACGGTCGGCCGCTCGCGCCGCACCTCCGAGATGAACTCATTGCGCTCGATGCGAAATATCCAGGCCCCGAAGTTCGTGCCGGGACGAAACGACTCGCGGCCGACCAGCGCCTTAAACGAGGTTTGCTGGACCAGGTTCTCGGCGCGGTCGCGATCGCGCGTCAACGACAGGGCATAGACGCGCAGGCGCGGCAGGGCGTCCGTCAGGCTGGCATTGAATGTGTCGATCTCCGTCCGGGTCATCGGCATGTGAGCCTCTGAAGTCGTCGCTAGCGGTACTTGCCCTCGAAGCCGCCGACCTGCCGTTCGGCTTCCGCGTGGCTGATGCCGTAGCGAGTTGCAGCTTGCCGACGAGCACGTCGCGGCGACCGTCGATCTCCTGCACATCGTTGTCGGTCAGTTTGCCCCACTGTTCCTTTACCGCGCCCTTGCTCTGCGTCCAGGCGCCTTGGATCTTGGCCCACGCCACGCTGGCCTCGGTCTTGACGGTGGCAGTCTGGGCATGGATGAGGCCAAGTGGGGCGACGATCGCGAAGGCAGCCACAACGACGGCGAGAGTGGTTCTACGCATCTCTGGTTCCTTTATGGCTCCGTCTGAGGTGGATACGGCATTCGCGTCATGCCGTCTGGTCAATACTGATCAGTCTCCCCGTCAAGGGTTCGCGATCGGCGGCGAAACTTCGGCCGCTCCGCGTCGTTCAACCGTGACAGGAGATTTTCATGACATTTCTCAGATGGGTTGCAGCGGCGGCACTGATCGGCAGCGCGACCGCCTGCGTCGGCAACAACACGCCTTACGGTGGCGGTAACGGCTACGCCTATTCGCCCGGCGCCTACGACTACAACCAGCAACCGACCTACTACGGCACCCACTACGCGAACGGCCAGCCGACCTACGGCAGCCGGCAGGCAAGTTACTATGGATACGGCTACCAGCCGCAGCCGGTTTATTACGGCTACCAGCAACCGGCCTACTACGGCCGGTAGCCGACCAGTCCTGATCGTTCTCGCGGGGCGCGGCGGCGTAGACGGCGAGCTCGCGCCTGCGTTTGTGCGAGGCTCGTTGTTGGCCCGTTAGCTCACCAGAAAGATGCCGCGCCTCGGACGCGAAATTAGCCGTTCGAAATATTCAACACGCTAGACGCATCCGCCGAGCGTGCGGCGATTAACCAACCGCCCTATCGATTGCTGGCACAGGCGGACGATGGTGCGGCGGCCTGGTGGGCGATCCTGAGGCATTCGGCGACGGTGCGGTAGGATGAGGGATCGAAGGATTGGGTCACCACCGCGTGCGAAGACTGCCACCATCGGCCATCGGCTGCCGTGGTGCCGAGCAGGATGGTGGCGGCGGCGATCGTTACGATGAAGAACAAGGGCATCCCAACCTCCACCCGGGTTCCATCAGCAACGCGTGCCACAACCGGAAGTTTCGTTATCTTGCCACCGCCGCGAAGACCTCGAGCGGCCGACTGCGACGACGGTGGAAGGCGCGGTGACAGAGCCAACAGACAAGAGAGTCATATGCGACGCCACGGCAACGGCCATGGTCGAGGCCGATGGCTACAAGAACGTGAAATCTCTGGTCCAGGCACCGGATGGCGCGTGGCGCGGCCTCGCCATGCGGGGCGCCGTCGAGATGGCCATCAGCGTAGATGCCAACGGGCGTGTGTTGGCGGAGCAGCCAGGCGTGACAGCTGACGGGGGCGGAGGCGTCGAGGCTCGCGAATAAGCCTGCCAAGAACACGCAATCACCTTTCGGACATAATCGCCCGCTTGATGGCACGCACGCACCCCGTCGCCTCGTCGACTATTCGAGGGACGTATGGTCGAAGCCCCCCGTATCCATTCCTGAGCGTGCCCCTAGCGCGCTCTTCTCCTCGCATGCCCGTCACCATCTCTCCCCGGTGGCGGGCATGCACTCTCTGCACCTCCCAACACACAGGCAATCTCGATGCGCAGGACCCTTGGCGTTCTATTGGCGGCGGGCATGGCCGCCGCGCTGTTCGTGCTGCCCGTTTGGGCGGCATCCGATCCCAGCAGGCTGATCGACACGGTGGGCGCCCGCGTCGCCGAGATCGTCAAGACCAAGACCGGGGCCGATCGCGAAACCGCCATCCGCCAGGTCCTGCACGACAGTTTCGACTTTCCCTACATGGGGCGCATGGCCCTGGGTGCACATTGGAACGAGGCCAGCGCTGAGCAGAGGGCACGCTTCCTCGCGGCGGTCGAAGCGTCGGAGGCGCGCGCCTACAGCGAGCGGCTCGGCCGCTATGCCGGCTACACCATGATCATCGACAAGGTCATCGCCCGGACCAACGGCGAGTGGATTGTCGATAGCCGTCTCAGCCTGGCGGGCGGAGAGCCGATCAAGCTGGAATGGGAAGTGCACGACAGCGGCCAGGGGATGCGCATCGCCGACGTCAAGATTGCCGGCGTCAGCATGTTCCTGACCAGGCGCGCGGATTTCAATTCCTACATCCAGAAGAACGGCGGCAAGGTCGAGCCGCTGGTCGCGGCACTGGAAGCCCGCGCCAGCCGCTGATCACGTCGCGCTCGCGCAGCGGCTCTCCAAAACAGGACACCGCCGCACCATCGACGGCCCTGGGTTTGCGCCCGGGGCCTTTACGTGTTTGGCCGGCGCGTTCGCCCCGAACCTAGCCCTCGGCGGGGAAAGTGACGGTGAAGCAGGCGCCGCGTCCGGCCGGATTGGCCTGCGCAGCGAGCCTGCCCTTGAGCTGACTCACCAAAGCAGCCACCACCTTCAGACCAAGGCCGCCGCCGGCGCGCTCCGGCGTGAAACCCGGCACCAGGCCCTCGCCCTCGTCCGTAACGCGGAGCGCATATGTGCCGGCACCGTACGGCATGAACGCAACGGCAATCGTTCCGGCGCCATGCTTTCTGGCATTGGTGAGCAGTTCGTGCGTGATCAGGCCAAGCGCAAGAATACGGGTCGACGGAACATTGGTCTCGACGCCCCCGACGGCAATTCTGGCCCCCAGGATCTCGGACAGCTCGCCGCACAGTCGGCGGAGATAACCCAGAATCGGCACCTCGGAGGCGACTTCGTCGGCGGCGAAGTGCCGGTGCACGCGCCCCACGGCCGACACGCGATTTGCCGCGACCGCCAGCTGATCCGACGCCTCGGAGGTTTGAACGATGCCGCTCTGCAGGCGGAGCAGGCTGGCCACGAACTGCAGGCTGTTCATCACCCGGTGATCGGTTTCGCTGGCCATCGTCACGGCCTGGGCCAGCGCCCGGCGGGCCGACAATCGCCGTTCCAGGTGGTCCATCACGATGTCGGCCAAGATCCTGAGGTGACGGACCTGCTGTTCGTCGAACAGTATGGCCGCGCGGTCGATCACGCACAGCGTGCCGATGTCGTGACCGTCGCTGGTGCACAGCGGCACGGCGACGCAGAAGCGCAGTCCGTCGTCATCGGGAGCGGGCAGGCTGGTGAACGATCGAACACCGGCCTGGCTGCCGGTTTGCAACTGCAGCTCGATCGAGCGCAACACAGGCACGCGACCCGCCGCCGCCCGGCCGACTTCCGCTGCCGCTACGCCATGGTGCGACTTGAACCAGATGCGGTCGTGGTCGACGAAGCCAATGACTGAAACAGGAACATTGAAGAGATCGGCCGCCAGCGCCGTGATGCGGTCGAAGTCGGCCTCGGGCAGGCTGTCGAGGATCTCGTAGCGCTTCACCGCCGCAAGACGGAGAAGCTCGTCGGTCATGCGCGGGACGGCGGCGGCCGCGACGATGATCGGATCGTAGCGCTGAGTGGTCTGGAGCTGTTGCAACATCGCCTTCGCCCCCCGGCGGGGTACCGCGGATCTTCTGCCCTCTGGAACGCGGTACTTCGATGACCCTAGGCGGCGGGGGCAATCGGAGTCTGTTCACTATTGATCATCAGAGCGCCCACGAAACCCTGACCTGTGGACTAGTCAGGCAGGATGACGCTCAGCAGCGAGTTGTGGACCCTCAGATGGCCGTTGTACTCGATAAAGCCCAGTTTCCTGAACTTGTTCATGAAGGCGTTCACGCGGGGCCGGGTCGTGCCGACGATTTCAGCGAGCGTTTCCTGGCTGATCTTGGTCGTGATCGGCTGCGCAGCGCCTTCCTTGCCGAAATTGGCGAGCAGGAGAAGCGTGCGGGCCAGGCGCTTTTCGCTCGAATTGAACAGCTGGTCGGCGAGATCCTCTTCGACGCGGGCGTTGCGGGTCAGCAGATGGGCCATGAACAGCTCACCGAAGGCCGGCTCCTCATGGAGGACGCGGATCATCTCGGCCTTGCCCACCCGCATGATCTCGCTTTCGACCATCGCCCGGGCCGTCGCCAGCCGCAAAGGCTGGCCGATCAGGCAGCCTTCGCCGAAGAACTCCCCGGCGCCGAGGACGGCGACCACCGCCTCCTTGCCCTGCTCTGAGGCGACGACGATCTTGATTCTGCCCTTGCGGATATAGAAGACCGCGTCGGCCGGGCTGGCCTGCTGGAAGACAACGGCGTCCCGGGGGTAGGTGGAAGCAGTCCGGCCGTGGTTCACCGTGGCCAGAAATGTCTTCGGATCGAAGGTCTTCTTGGTCTTTCGCGCCATCTCACGCTCTCGTCCATAACGCCGCTACAAGGATATTCCGCCGCTGTTTGCGCCGCAAGAAAGTCGCCCGCGCCAAGAGAAACCTTTCCCCACCCCCGCCGTTCACGGCGTACCAATCCATCACTTCGAACTTGCCTTGCCGGGTGACCTGCCGGGCCTGTGGTGGTGAAGCTCGCGCCCAGCAACTCGAAGCGCACCGGCGCCACCTATTCGGCCAGAAAGGCACAACCCATGACAACCTTCACTCGCCCGTTGGCGATCAAGCTGATCCTGATGACGACCATCCTGTTGAGTGCGACAGCCTGCGGCAATACCTGGGGCCAGCGCGCGGTCACCGGCGGCGCGATCGGTGCCGGCGCGGGAGCCGGCATCGGCGCCGTGACCGGCGTCGGCATCCTGCCGGGCGCCGTCGTCGGCGGTGTGGTCGGTGCCGGTGTCGGCGCCGCGACGACACCGGGCGGCTGAGTCCAATGAGGCGCACGATCGCGCCTGTCCTTCTGGTGACGGTCTTCGGCATAGCGATGCCGCAGGCCGTTACCCATGCACAGTCCACGGCGACCCCGGTCCAGCGTGAGGCCGACCGGGCGTGGGCCAAGGGCAAAGGCATCTGGACCCAGGCTCAAGGCGAGACCAAGGCGAAATGGGGCAAGTTAACTGACGATGACATCCAGGAACTCGACGGCCGCCGCGAGGTCCTGATCGGCAAGCTGCAGACCCGCTACGCCATCAGTTACGAGGATGCGGAGCGCCAGGTCGGCGACTTCGAGGCCAGGCGACCCTAAGTCGCTTAAGCGGCTCAACCTTCGGCGGCAGAGAAATAAAGCCGCATTGTGGTCACTAGTGACCACACGCCTGCCGCCCCCACCCCCACATACGTCGTGTCCGCCCGTCTTGCCTCAGCTCGGTAACCTCGAGCTCACTCGCAAGTATTCGGTGTCGCAAGGAAGCTCTCCTCGACATCGTCAACTTTGATGGCGGCCTCCAGGGCATGTTTTTACACGCAAATTTTGGGAGACTCTCATGCTCAATGCCAAGCTCTTGGCGGCGATTTCGGTCGGCTTGATCGCTGCCGCCTGTTCCGGCCCCTACGACCGGCAGGCGCCGACGCCATCGTATGCTTCGAGGGCGCTGACCCAGTCGGAGCGCAACTGCCTCGACTACGGCTTTGCGTCAGGCAGCGGCCCGTACGACCGCTGTGTCCAGCGCGAATCGAGCGCGCGCGCGGCCGGTCGCGTGAACCGCAACTATGCCGAGGCGCGTCTCCTCGATGATTCACGCAGCGCCTGCGCTGACTACGGCCTGGATCGGGGCACGCAGCGCTACGACAACTGCGTATCGCGCGAGGTCGATGCCCGCCGCTACCGCGAGCAGAGCCAGATGGCGCCGCCGGTCTATACCCCGGACTACACCCCGGCCCCCGCGCCCTATGCCTATGTCGCTCCGCGCACGACCGGCACCGCGGTGACCCGCGATGAATTTGGCTTCCGCTACGACGCCGAGGGCAATCGGATCGACCGCAACGGCCGCATCATCAGCCCTCAAAGCACCACACCTTAGGCCGCCTCGCTTCAAGGAGATGCTTCAATGTCGCTCGGAACAATCCTGCTCATCGTACTGGTCATCGCCCTGCTGGGCGGTTTCAGCGGCCTCGGCGGCGGCTACGGCTATGGCTATGGACACCGCTCGATGGGTGTCCTCGGCACGGTGGTCGTCATCCTGCTCGTCCTGGTCCTGCTCGGCAGGCTGTGATCCGGCGACGCCAACGAATAGGGAGACCTCAAAATGCTCACGACCCAAACGATGAACGCCGACTTTGATTGCGACCTCAAGAGTATCCTGCCGCGCCTGCGCGTCTATGCCATGTCGCTGACCCGCGACATGGACCGCGCCGACGACCTGGTCCAGCAGACCGCGCTCAAGGCGCTGGCGGGCCGCGAGTCCTTTCGCACCGGCACGAATTTCGCGGGCTGGATGTTCCGCATCCAGCGCAACGAGTTCATCTCGGGATTGCGACGCGCGCGTCCGACCATAAGCCTCGACGATCCGCTTGCGCAGGCCAAGTCCCATCCGCCGCTGCAGGAAAACGGCCTGGTCATGCGCGAGTTCATGGCCGCCTTCCGACAGCTGTCGGACGCAAGACGCCAGGCTCTCCTCTTCGCGTCGGTCGACGGCCAACCCTACGACCAGATCGCCGGGCGCGCCGGGGTCACGGTGGGCGCAGTCAAGAGCCGGATCCGGCGCGGCCGCGAAATGCTCAAGCAGCTGCTCGATCCGCAAGTCGCCCCCCATCAGGGCGCTAGCCTCAACCACACCCCACGGAGAACAATCCCATGTCTGGTCTCTTGAAATTCGTCACACTCGGTGCCGTCGCGATCCTCGCGGTCGGCACCACCCACATCGCGCTTGCCGTCGATGCCCTGCCGGACGCGCGTTTCGTCGGCTTCGTCCAGGAGGCCAACGACTTCGAGATCGGCTCGAGCAATCTTGCGCTGCAAAGGTCAAGCAACGAGGCGATCCGCGGCTACGCCAATCGCATGCTCGTCGAGCGCGGAGAAATGGCCGGCCTGCTGTCCAAGGCACGCAGCGAAGCTGGAGTGAGCTACGCGCCGACACCCGGCGGCAGCCGGCCGCGCCATGCCGACGTACTTGATCGCCTCGGCACGCTGCAGGGCGGCGAGTTCGACAATGCCTACGCCAGCGCACAGCTCGCGGCCCAGCTCGAAGCGGTCGCCCAGGTCGGCGCCTATTCGCAAAACGGCGGCAACGGCAACCTCAAGAAGTTCGCCCAAGAGTCGCTGCCGAAGCTCCAGGCCGAGCTCGACCACGCCAAGCGGATCGCCGGCCAATAGACAGCCGAGCGGGACACGCCCGGAGACGACACATGAGACGCATGATATCCGTCTGCACGCTGCTAGCCGCCGTGATCGGCGCGCCAGCGACGGCGCTCGCCCAGAATGACGCCGGGTTCAATCAAAAGTGCTACGGTGCCGGCAGCAGCCCGGACGCGACGATCGAGGCTTGCACCGGCATCATCACGGGCGGCTTCGTGGACCGCAAAGACCTCGCGGCGGCGTTCAAGGCGCGCGCCAACGCTTACAACGACAAGGGTGAATACGATACCGCGATCGACGACTACGGCCATGCCGTAGCGATCAATCCGGCCGATGGCGGCGTGTTCAACGATCGTGCCGCGGCCTACGGCGCCAAGGGCCAATACGCGCTGTCCATCCTCGACTACGACCGGGCGCTCGCGATCAAACCGGAAAATGCGATGGCACTGAGCAACCGCTGCTTCGCCAAGGCGGTGATGGGCAAGCTCGAAGAAGCATTGGTGGATTGCAACGAATCGCTCCGCCTCAGGCCGGGCGACGCCAACACATTGGCCTCGCGGGGCTTCGCCAACCTGAAATTCGGCCGCTCGGACGCGGCGATCGCCGACTACGATGCCGAAATCAAAATAAACGGGGGCACGGCCTACACGCTTTACGGCCGGGGACTCGGCAAGCGCCTGAAGGGCGATCTGCCGGGCGGCGATGCCGACATGGCCGCTGCCACCAAGATCGATACGGGCATCGCAGAGGCGATGGCCAAACTGGGCGTGCGCCTTTGAGGCCTCGCTAGCCCCGGGGTATGAGGATCGTGTGCGTGCTGAGCGAGTCACGCTGTGACAGGATATTTGTTCAGGCCGCCAACTTGCGGTCGACGAAGTCGAGCCGGTCCTGACCCCAGAACTTCTCGCCGTCGATCACGAAGAAGGGCGCGCCGAATACGCCCTGGTCGATCGCATGCTTGGTGTATTCGTCGCGCTTGACCGCCATCTGCGGCGCCTCGCCCGCCTTCATCACGGCGTCGCTATCGAGACCGCATTCGGAGATGATCGCTTTCAGGGTCGCCGGATCGCCGGTGTTCCTGTCCTCGGTCCACAGCGCATTCAGCACCGCATGCGCCAGCTTGATCGCATCGGCCATGCGGCCCTGCTCGCGCAGCGCGACGACGCAGCGTGCGGCCGGGACCTCGTTGGCCGGGAAGAACTTGGGCTCGAGGGTCAGCTTGATGCCGAGATGCTGGCGCCAGCGCTTCAGCTCCATCATGCGGTAGGCCTGGCGCTGCGGCGCGCGCTTCGGGAGAGGCAGGCCGCCTGAGACTGAGAACACCGAGCCGAAATCGACCGGCCAGATCGTCACGTCGGCGCCGTGCTTCCTGGCGATCGACTCGAAGCGCTTCGAGGCCAGATAGGCCCAGGGCGAGTTGAGCGAGAGGTAGTAGTCGACGTGCTTGGCCATTGAGTTCCTCCGTGGGCCGGGACTGTGCCATCATTCGCCTGTGACGGAAAAGGCCATCGCAATCACCGGCGGCGACGCCGCCTATTTCGACCTGATGCGCGACTGCATCGGCTCGTTGCGCGCCACGGCGGAGGGCCGCGCGCTGGCGTTGGGCGTGCTGGATTGCGGTCTCACCGAAGAACAGCGTGCCTGGTGCCGCGCGCAGGGTGCGACGCTCGTGGTGCCGCAATGGGACTTCGACTTTCCCGGCCGCGACAAGCTCAAGGACGGCTACAAGGCGCTGACGGCGCGGCCTTTCCTGCCGCGCTACTTTCCCGGCTTCGACCTTTATCTTTGGATCGACGGCGATTGCTGGGTGCAGCAGGGCGATGCGCTGGCCCTGTTCCTCGCTGCTGCGCGTACGGGAGCGCTGGCGGCGGCGCCGGAGATCCATCGCTCGATGCGCCACTATCGCCATGCCTGGAAAGAGTTCTCGTCGATCAACGGTGCCGCCTACGAAGCGGCCTTCGACCAGGCGACGGCCGACCGCTTGATCCGCTATCCGCTGATCAATGCCGGCGTGTTTGCCCTCAAGCACGACGCGCCGCACTGGGCCGGCTGGGCGACTCTGCTCGGCGAGGCGTTGCAGCGCTCGGCCGACATGACCGATCAAATCACCTTGAACGTGCTGGTCTACGACCAGGGCTTCGCCTGCGAGCCGCTGCCCAGCCGCTGCAACTGGCCGGTCCATCACGCCACTCCGGCCTGGGACGCCGGGCGTTCGTTGTTTGTCGAGCCCGCCATGCCCTACGATCCGCTCGGCATCCTGCATCTCACGATCTACACCAAGCGGCTCGCCGCGCTCGATGTCCGAGAGCTGGGTGGGCCTCATGCGGGACAGGTCCGCGCACGCTCGTTGCGCTGGCCGGGGGGCACGCGAAGCGGCTTAACCTCACCCTGAGGAGCGGCCCGAAGGGCCGCGTCTCGAAGGGTGGGCACCAGCACCTTGCCTGTTGCCCATCCTTCGAGACGCGCTGCGCGCGCTCCTCAGGATGAGGTAGACGTGAACTAAGGCGCTCGTTGCGCTGGCCCGGTCGAACGGCCATATAGCCCGGCATGAGCTCCAAGGCGGGCGGCACCCCCTTTCTCAAGATGCATGGGCTGGGCAACGATTTCGTCATCCTCGACGGTCGGCAGAAGGCGCTCGACCTGACGCTGGAGCGCCGGCGTAGCATCGCCCATCGCCAGCTCGGCATCGGCTGCGATCAATTGATCGTGCTCGAACCGCCGACCGATCGCGACGCCGACATATTCATGCGCATCTACAATCCCGACGGCAGCGAAGCCGGCGCCTGCGGCAACGCCACGCGCTGCGTCGCCTCGCTGGTGATGGACGAGCGCAAGACCGACCAGGTCACCGTGCAAACCATTTCCGGCCTGCTCGAATCGCAGAAGACCGGCAAGGGCGCCAACGGCCTGCCGGTGATCTCCGTCGACATGGGGCTGGCCAAGCTCGACTGGCGCGAGATTCCGGTGCGCGAGGCGTGCGACACCAATCACATGCCGGTCGGCCTGGGGCCGTTGCAGGATCCCGTCGGCACCAACATGGGCAATCCGCACGCCACTTTCTTCGTCGAGGATCTCGCGGCGATAAAGCTCGAGGAGCTCGGGCCGAAGCTCGAGCATGATCCGTTCTTTCCCCAGCGCGCGAACATCGGCGTGGCGCAGATGGTGGGCAAGGACCGGCTCCGGCTGCGGGTGTGGGAGCGCGGCACGGGCGTGACGCTCGCTTGCGGGTCGGGCGCCTGCGCCGCCGGCGTCGCTGCGGCGCGGCGCGGCCTCACCGGGCGCAGGGTCGAGGTGATGGTCGAGCACGGCACGCTCACCATCGAATGGCTGCGCGACGACCACGTCATGATGACCGGCGGCATCTCGCTTTCCTACAAAGGTGAGTTATGACGGGCCGCGAGCTGTGAGCGAGACAGAGACCGCGCCGAAGTCGGGCTCCTGGCTGTCGCGCCTGCGTGCCGGTCTGTCGAAGAGCACCAAGCGTGTCACCGAAGGCATCACCGGCCTCTTCACCAAGAAGAAGCTCGACCAGGCGACCTTGAACGAACTCGAGGATGCGCTGATTCAGGCCGATCTCGGCGTCACTGTCGCCGCGCGACTGGTCGAGAAGCTCGGCAAGGAGCGCTTCGGGCGCGAGGTCACCGACGAGGAGGTGCGTGGGGCCTTCGCCGACCATATCGCCGAGATCCTGCAGCCGGTCGCGACCGAGCTCGCCGTCGATCCGGCCCGCAAGCCGCACGTCGTGCTGGTGATCGGCGTCAATGGCAGCGGCAAGACCACGACCATCGCCAAGCTCGCCCATCTGTTCAAAGGCGAGGGCAGGAAGGTGATGCTGGCGGCGGGCGACACCTTCCGCGCCGCCGCGGTCGAGCAGCTCAAGGTGTGGGGCGATCGCGCGGGCGTCCCGGTGATCGCCAGGGAAACCGGCGCCGATGCGGCGGGGCTGGCCTACGAGGCGCTGGAAAAGGCCCGCGCCGACGGGTGCGACGTGCTGCTCATCGACACGGCGGGCCGCCTGCACAACAAGACCAACCTGATGGAAGAGCTCGCCAAGATCGTGCGCGTCATCCGCAAGCTCGATGCGTCGGCACCGCACTCCTGCCTCTTGGTGCTCGACGCCACGACCGGCCAGAACGCCCATGCCCAGGTCGAGACCTTCAAGGCCATGTCGCCGGTCGATGCGCTGGTGGTGACCAAGCTCGACGGCAGCGCGAAGGGCGGCGTGCTGGTGGCGCTGGCGGAGAAATTCAAGCTGCCGGTGGTGGCGATCGGCGTCGGCGAAGGCATCGACGATCTGCGCCCCTTCGAGGCGCGGGCCTTCGCGCGCGGACTGATGGGGTTGCCGGCATGAGCGAAGAGATCAAGGAAGAAAAAGGCATGCGCCGGCTCTATGCCACGGCGCTCGAGCTCGGACCGCTGATGCTGTTCTTCGCCGCCAACGCGAAGTGGGGCATCTTCATCGGCACCGGCGTGTTCATCGTCGCCACCACGATCGCGCTGCCCTTGTATCGCTGGATGGAGGGGCGCTGGCCGATCATGCCGATGGTCGGCGGCTTCTTCGTGCTGGTGTTCGGCGGGCTCACCATCTGGCTGCAGGACGAGACCTTCATCAAGCTGAAGCCGACCATCGTGAACTGCCTGTTCGGCGTCATCCTGGGCGGCGGGCTGCTGTTCTTCCGCCGGCCGCTCCTGAAGCCGATCTTCGGCGCCGCCTTCAAGCTCACCGACGAGGGCTGGTGGAAGCTCACTGTCCGCTGGGCTCTGTTCTTCTTCGTGCTGGCGGCGGTCAACGAGGTGATGTGGCGCAGCTTCTCGACCGACACCTGGATCGCCAGCAAGATGTTCCTGAGCTTCCCGCTGACGCTGGTCTTCGCCTTCCTGCAGGTGCCGCTGCTGAAGCGCTACTACGACGGCAAGGACAATCCGTTCGCTTAGGACAATTAACCTCACCCTGAGGAGCACGCCGCAGGCGTGCGTCTCGAAGGGTGGGCGCGAGCACCGTGTCTGTTGCCCATCCTTCGAGACGGCGCTGCGCGCCTCCTCAGGATGAGGTAGTGCCTACGGCCTCAACGCCCAGGCGTTGGCGGAGTCGACCAGCAAGGTGACGGCCTGGCCCACCTCGGCTGCCCGCGTCGCCGGGCACTCGATGTTGAAGCGCAAGTTGGCGGTCTCGACTGCGAGTGAGCGCCGCGGGCCGCGGAACGTGCCGTCGACGACCTTGCCCGTCCAGGCGAGCTGGCCGGACGATGCGGCGGCGCCGTTGGCGGCCAGCGTGACGTCTTCCGGCCGCACCATCACGAGGACCGGTTCGCCCACGGCGAACGCGTGGTCGGCGCGGCAATCGCCACGTCCGCTGCTGCATTCGACGGATAGAACGTAGTCGCCGTCGACCGGCCGGCAGGCGGTGACCCTGGCGTCGATCAGGTTGGGCGTGCCGAAGAAGGCGGCGACGTCGCGGCTGGCCGGTCGGCGATAAACGACTTCGGGCGGGCCGATCTGCAGGATGCGGCCCTTTTGCATCACCACCACGCGGTCGGAGAGCGCCATCGCCTCCTCCTGGTCGTGGGTGACGTAGATCGTCGTGATTTTGAGCCGCCGCTGCAGGGCGCGGAATTCATCGCCCATCTGGGCACGCAGTCGTGCGTCGAGATTGGACAAGGGTTCGTCGAGCAGCAGCACCTCGGGCTCGAACACCAGGGCGCGGGCGATCGCCACACGCTGTTGCTGGCCGCCCGACAAGGCCGGCGCCGGCCGGTCGGCGTAGCGCTCCATCTCGACCAGCGCCAGCGCCTTGGCGACCTTGTCGCGGATCTCAGCCTTGCCCACGTGCCGCACGCTCAAGGGATAGGCGACGTTGTCGAACACCGTCATGTGCGGCCAGATGGCGTAGGACTGGAACACCATGCCGAGCTTGCGATGGTCGGGCGGCACGAACAGTCCGGCCGGCGCATCGCTGACCACGCGGCCGCCGATCGCGATCGAGCCGGTGTCGTTGCGCTCCAGCCCCGCGATCATGCGCAGGGTGGTGGTCTTGCCACATCCCGAGGGCCCGAGCAGCGTCACGAACTCGGCGTGCTCGACGGCAAGATCGATGCCGTCGACGGCCGCCACGTCAGCAAAGCGCCGACCGACCGCGTGCAGGGTGACGCTGGGCACCGCTATCGCTCTTTACTTGTAGATTTGCTTGGCGAGCTCGAGCATCTCGTCCTGCTTCTCGGGGATCGTTGTGCCCATCGCCTTGGTCGCGAGCAGGGGCCGGATCTCCTCCAGCGTCTTCTCGACGACGCCCTTGACCACCGGATTGTAGCCGGCGTTGGCGAAGACGAGCTGCGAATCGACCTCGAGATAGTGGTTCATGAACACGCGCGCGGCATTGGGGTGGGGCGCATTCTTGAGCACGCTGAGGTCGAACCGCACATAGGGCCGGCCTTCCTCGGGCACGATCGGCTTCACGGGCAGGCCCTTGAGGTTGTTGGTGTCCTGCAGCGAGAACGGGATGTAGAGCGGATATTCGCCGCGCGCCACGCGGCGCTCGCTGTTCTGGATGTCGCGCGAGAAGGACGGCTTCTGCGCCGCGAGCTTCTCGTGGAACTCCCGTCCGAAGGTGTTCTGCATGACGACGAAGAACACCGCTCCGCCGCCCAGGGCGCGATAGTCGTCGGACAGGATCTTGCCGGCCCATTTGGGATCGAGGATGTCCTTCCAGCTCTTGGGCTCGTCGGCGGGCTTCACCATGGTCTTGTTGACCAGCAGGCAGTAGCTGATGACCTCGGCCGGGATCCTGATGTCGTCGGCCTCGAAGGGTGCCACGATGTTCTTGGTGTTGGGGATCTCGCCATGCGGCTGCAGGTTGCCGTCACGCGTCATCAGCCAGGTGGTGGTGCTGCCGTTGTGATGGATGTCGCCCAGGAAGCGCCCGGCCGACTGCTCGACGCGCACGCGCTCGCGCACTTCGCTGGCGCGCGCTTCGAGGAGCTCGATCGTGATGCCGTACTTGGCCTCGAAGGCCTTGAACACCGTCTTGTGGAACGGCGAGCCGATCGAGGCGGTGTAGATGACGAGCTTGCCTTCCTTCTTGGCGGCGTCGACAACCTTCTGCCATTCGGCATCCTGGGCCGCGGCGGCCCGGGCAAGCGCGGCGCTCGCGGCCAAGCCACCCAGCACGTTTCTCCTCAACATGACAATTCCTTCCCTGTCTTTCTTACTTATAGCGTGCTGATACGCCTCTTGATGAAGCTGAGCTGCACCCAGCGGAACACCAGCACCAGCACCAGCATCAAAAGACCGATGACGCTCACCTCCTCGGGCTTGCCGCCGATCCACATCTTCAGCATGACCACCGACAGCACTTCGGTGCCGGGCGCATAGAGCAGGATCGAAGCGCTGAGCTCGCGCATGATGCCGAAGAAGATCAGCACCCAGCCGACCGCGAAGGCGGGCCACGCCAGGGCCACCAGGATGCGGCCGAGCGTCTGCCACCAGTTGGCGCCGTGCACGCGGCTGCACTCCTCGATGTCGGTCGCGATCTGGGCATAGGCGCCGGACGTCACGCGCACCGCGACCGGTGTGCCGAGGGCCACATAGGCCAGCAGCAGCGCCCACAAGGTGCCATAGATCGGGATGGCATGCGGCAGGATGGCGAAGCCCCACAGGAAGCCGATGCCCAGCACCATGCCGGGCATCATCCAGGGCAGCCAGGCGAGGATGTCGATCAACCGCCGGCCGCGCCAGCGCGTGCGCGTGGTGATGTAGGCGACGATGCCGCCCAGCACCATGGTCACCGTGGCGCCTAAAAAGCCCAGCAGCATGGTGTTGCCGAGCGCCCGCCAGAACTCGTTGTTGTCCCAGACGTTGCGGTAGTGATCGAGCGTCAGCATGTCGGCCTGGTAGAAGCCGAAGAACTGGAAGAACGAGCTCAGCAGCAGCTGGCCGACCGGCAGGGCGACGGTGAGGGCGAAGAAGGCGATGCAGATCGCGAAGGTCACCCAGCGCAGCCAGCCGAGCCGGGTGACGTTGGGCTGATAGCCCTTGCCGGTGACCGTAGTGAAGCTGCGGCCGCCGAGCAGGCGGCCTTGCAGGACCAGCAGCAGGAACATCAGCGCCATGGCGGCAAAGCCCAGCGCCGTCGCCGACTGGTAGTCGGGCTGCGCGCGCTGGGTGATCAGATTGTAGATCTGGGTGGTGATGACGTTGATGCCGACCGGCGTGCCGAAGAACACCGCCGATTCGAACGATTCCATGCCGCGGATGAAGCTCAGGATGAAGGCCGAGGTGGTGATCGGCAGCATCAGGGCGAAGGTGATGCGCCAGAAGGTCTGCCAGCGCGTGGCGCCCGACATGCGGCTCGATTCCTCGAGCGAGGGGTCCATGGCGCGGAAGGCATCGACGACGAACAGGAAAATGAACGGCGTCGAATACTGCATCATGTGCCAGATCACGCCGCCGTAGGAATAGACGTCGACCAGCGAGCGGTCCGAGTGGGTGAGCCAGCGCCAGGCGAGGTTGATGGTGCCGACCTGGGCGTTGCCCAGCATGGCCCAGGCGGTGGCGGTGAGAATCGGTGGGATGAAGAAGGGCAGCGTGATCAGCACTTCCAGCAACCCGCGCGCCGGCGTGTCGGTGCGGGCAACGATCCAGGCCAGCAGGATGGCGAGCGCCAGCGACAGCACGGTCTTGATCAGCGAGAGGCCCGCGGTGTTGGCAAGCACCGCCAGGTTCTCGGCCGAGGCGAGGCCTGAGTAGCCGTCGAGATTGAAGGTGCCGGCGATGCCGGGCGGCGTCGAATGCAGGCTGCCGTAGAACAGCATCGCCATCGGGTAGAGGGTGAGGAAGCTCAGCAGCAGGACGAGCAGCGTGAGCCCGGCTGGCCGGCCGAAGCGCCCGAGGCCGCGCCGGGGCGCGGCCGTCGGAAGACTGACGGCAACCGTCATCGGCAGCCGCCCATCGTCATTCGTGCAGCCGCTACTCGGCCGCCATCGGCAACCGGTTCAACAGACCGAGTGGGCTGAGCGCCGTCTGCAGCTTCTCGGCATAGGCGTCGAGCCAGTCGATTTGGGCTGAAGCGATGAACGCGCCGCCGCGCGCGCCGCGATAGATGTCGGGGTTGTCGACGGTCGCCGGCACCTTGCCCTCCTTCATCAGCGTCTGCGCCGCCTCGATGAGCCGCTTGCGCGTGATGGCGATCATGCGGTCCGAGGGCGCCAGGTGCTCGAGCGAGCGGTCGACGATTTCGCCCATGCATTCGATCATCGCCTGGTCCTGCCGGCCGATGCCCTGGATGCCGGTGTAGTTGACGTTCTTCTGCATGTCGCGGTCGATCAGGTAGTCGTTCTCGCGCCGCGCCACCAGGCGATGGCGGCCGTACCAGTCGTTGGTATCGGGCAGGTACTCGACCTTGGGCTCGAGGCCGGGAATCCACTGGCCGTTCTTCAGCGTCTCGAGCGGCCTGGTCTTCTTCTTCCAGGCGAGGTTGTAGGTCATGGTGTGCGTGTCATCCATCGGCACGTTCAGCGTGCACGCCAGCTGATCCTCGAAGAAACCGTTGGGCGTCAGCGTGATGAACGGAAACATGAAATGCGCGAAGCGGTAGTAGAAGGTGCCGGGCTCGGCCGGCCGGTAGGCGGCATACATCGTGCCCCAGTCCGTCTCGGTCGACTTGTAGTCCGGCGCCCTGTCGCCCACCGCCCACTTGTTGATGGTCTCGGGATCGACGTCCTCGGTCTTCACGCCGCCGACATGCAGGAAGCCGAAATGCGAGGTGTCGATGTCGCCTTCCAGCGACTGGAACCAGTTGCATTCGCGCTGGTGCACGCGGGTGAAGCGCTCTGCCTCGGGCAGCATCAGCACTTCGATGTTGGGCAGCGGCGGCGCTTCCTTGCGCGCGCCCATGTAGGTCCAGATGAATCCCGAGCGTTCCACCACCCGGTAGGCCTTGGCCTTGATGCGCGCCTTGAAGTCCTGCGCCGGCGGCACGTTCGGCATGTCGAGGCAGTTGCCTTCGACGTCGAATTTCCAGCCGTGATAGACGCAGCGCAGGCCGCCTTCCTCATTGCGCCCGAAGAACAGCGAGGCGCAGCGATGCGGGCAGCGATGCTCCATGATGCCGACACGGCCGTCGGTGTCGCGGAAGGCGATGAGCTGCTCGCTCAGCAGCATGAGCCGCATCGGCTCGCCGTCGGCCTTAAGCTCCGAGGAAAGACAGGCCGGGATCCAGTATTCGCGCATCAGGTTGCCCATGGGCGTGCCCGGCCCAACGCGCGTCAGCATCTCGTTTGCAGCTGCAGTGAGCATGTTTCCTCCGCGTTCGCTTAGCGAGCGAGTATGGATGAAACGCTATCAAGCGGACTGGTGTTAGTCCACTTGAGGTTCGGCCAACGTCGCTTTCTTGAGGCTGTCGAGCTTGGGCAGCTTGGCCTCCAGCATCGCCAGGCAATCCAGGATGCCCGTCGAGGTCGGTGCCTTCTTGCTGGGTACGTCGTCGCCCTTCAGCTCCTGGAATGTCGCGCGCAGCATGGCGCGGAACGCCTCCACGCGTTGCCAGCCGAAATAGCCGCCTGCATCCAACTCCGCCTTCCGCACGCGCAGCCACATCGCGGCACAGCCGGAAACGTGGATGGTGGCGTAGGACGTGCCGTCGCCCCCGCCGGAGACTTCCTGGAAAGGCTGTGGCAGGCCGAACACGGAATTGGGCCGCGTGATGTCGTCGGCCGGCGCCCAGACGTCGATGTACTTCCGCCCGTCGTCGTAGTCGAAGCAGATGCGCAGGCGGGCGTTGATGCCGCCGACCAGGATCGAGCGCGAATAGCGTCCCGGGTAAACGGTGAAGCCAACGAGCTCCGGAGGTCCCTCGGTCTGGCCGGCGGCGCCGCAAACGATGACACCGTTCTCGTAGGCGTGATCGACGGCCCGTCCAAGCTCGTGCATTTCATCGACGTTGCCGAACACGGACTGCACACCGAGGCTGATGGAAATGACGCTGGCCCCGTTGCGGTCGATCGCATCCATGATCGCCTGGGCAATGTTGAGAATGCGCTGGCCGCTCAATACCACGCCGTTGCTGACGCGATAGGGCACGATCGGCACAGTCGGGCAGACCCCGGTGTAGGTGCCGGGCAGGTTGCCGCACAGCGCGCCGAGGGTGCGCGTGCCGTGACCCGGGACGATACCGAACCCGCCCGAGTAGTCGAGCGGATCGAGTGGCAAGGCCACGTTCTGGTCCATGTAGTTGACGCCATGATCGATCAATAGCGCGGGACGATTGCTGCCGAGATTGAAGACGATGTGATTGGTGTAGCCGGTGTCGCAATGGGCGATCAGCACGCCGCCCCAGTCGAGTTCCTCGCCGATCACCTCGTTGACCAGGCTCATCGCCTGGCGCGAGCGCACCGTGTCGATGTTCCAGGTCGGGCTGGCGGGCATGCTCGCGTCAGACGCCGGCCGGTTTGCGCGGCGGCCACATGCGGGCGAGATCGCCTGTCGGATTGGAGTAGGTCGCGAAGTCGGTCTTGGCTCTCAATTCGTGAAAATGGGCGAGCGCCCACACCACGGTCGGGAAGGCGAGCTGGTCCCAGGGAATGTCGTTCCAGTCGACCAGCGCCACATCCTCGCTCTCGATGCCCGGCGCTATGTCGTCGCTCGCCAGCCGCGCGCGATACATGATCTGCACCTGGCCGATGCGCGCCACGCTGTACATGGCGAGCAGGCGATCGATCTCGATGGTGGCGCAGGCCTCTTCCTTGGCTTCGCGCAGCGCGGCCTGTTCGGTCGTCTCGCCGAGCTCCATGTAGCCCGCCGGCAGGGTCCAGAAGCCCTTGCGCGGCTCGATGGCGCGTTTGGCCAGGAGGATCTTGTCGTTCCAGGTGCAGACCGCGCCGGCGACGATCTTGGGATTCTGGTAGTGGATGAACTCGCAGCGCGCGCAGACCAGCCGCTCGCGATTGTCGCCCTCGGGCACGCGCTTCTCGAAATGATCGGGCGGATCCCATGGAAGCCGCGGGCGGTCGGGTATGACAGGGGCGCTCATGGCCCCAAGGCTAGGCCGCCCTTATCAGTGCCGCAACGCCGGGCAGCGTCTTGCCTTCCATCCATTCGAGGAACGCACCGCCGGCCGTCGAAACATAGGATAATTTGTCCTCCACTCCCGCTGCCGCGAGGGCCGCGACCGTGTCGCCGCCGCCTGCCACCGACAGCAGCTTCTTGGCGCTGGTCAGCTCGGCGACCGTGCGGGCAAGCGCTACCGTGCCGGCGTCGAACGGCTTGATCTCAAAAGCGCCGAGCGGGCCGTTCCAGACCAGAGTCGCGCATTCGCCGACTTCCTTCTGATAGAGCGCGATCGATTTCGGCCCGACATCGAGGATCATCTGGTCATCCGGGCAGGCGCTGGCATCGACCACCTTATTTGGCGCGCCGGCCTTGAACTCGGCCGCCACCACGACGTCGACCGGCAACAGCACCGTGCACTTGCCCGCCTTGGCCTTGTCGAGGATTTCCAGCGCGGTCTTGCCGAGATCCTTCTCCGACAGCGACTTGCCGACAGGAATCCCTTGCGCCTGCAGGAAGGTGTTGGCCATGCCGCCGCCGATGATCAGCTTGTCGACCTTGCCGACGAGATTGCCGAGCAGGTCGAGCTTGGTCGAGACCTTGGCGCCGCCGACCACGGCGCAGACCGGCCGCTTGGGACTGCCCAGCGCCTTGTTGAGCGCCTCGAGCTCGGCCTGCATCAGCCGGCCGGCAAGTGCGGGCAGGCGATGGGCGACGCCTTCGGTCGAGGCATGGGCGCGGTGGGCAGCAGAGAAGGCGTCGTTGACATAGACGTCGCCCAGCGCCGCGAGCGTGTCGACGAAGGCCTTGTCGTTCTTCTCCTCCTCCTTGTGGAAGCGCAGGTTCTCCAGCAGCAGCACCTCGCCTGGCTTCAGCGCCTTCACCGCCGTCTCGGCTTGCGGGCCGATGCAATCCTCGGCGAAGGCCACCGGCTTGCCGAGCGCCTTGGCGAGCGGCTCGACCAGGGGCCTGAGCGACATCTCCGGCACGCGCTTGCCGTCGGGCCGGCCGAAGTGGCTGAGCACGATCACCTTGGCGCCCTTGGCGGCGAGTTCATTCAAGGTCGGCGCGGCGCGCTCGATGCGCGTGGCGTCTGTGACCTTGCCGTTCTTCATCGGCACGTTGAGGTCGACACGCACCAGCACGCGCTTGCCAGACACCTTTTCCGAATCGATCGTCTTGAAATCGCTCATGCCTTCTTCCTGATGACAAACACCAGCACGTCGCCTTCACGCGTGGCGGAGACCAATTCGTGACCGGTCTGCCGGCAGTAGGCGGGGAAATCCTGCTCGGCCGCCGGGTCGGTGGCGCGCACGGTCAGCAGGCCGCCGACATCGAGCTCGCGCATCTTGCGATTGGCGCGCAGCACCGGCAGCGGGCACAGCAAACCTGTCGCGTCGTATTCGAGCGAGCTAGTCACGCGGGCGATAATACTTCATCGCCTCCGGCACCCAACTCTTGATGTCGGCGATGCGCGCCTCGTCGGTCGGGTGGGTGCTGAGCCATTGCGGCCCCTTCTGGCCCTTGTTGAGCGAGGCGAGGCGCTTCCACAGCGTGATCGCCGCGTGCGGGTCGTAGCCCGCCATTGCCATCAGTACGAGACCGATGTGATCGGCCTCCAACTCGTGCTTGCGCGACATCGGCAGCAAGATGCCGTAGTTCACGCCGGCGCCCGCGGCGAGCGCGGCGACACTAATTGCCGCGCTGGTGCCGGGACTGGTGCTGCCGCTGCGCGCGCCCAGGACAGCGAGGGCCACGGTGGCGGCCGTGAGCGCCACGGTCGCGGCACGCTGATCGCTCAGACGCTCGGCGGCATGGCGCGCCAGCGCATGCGCCACCTCGTGGCCGACTACCGCCGCGAGCTCGGCATCGCTCTGCACGACCGCCAGCAACCCGGTGTTGACGGCGATCTTGCCGCCCGGCAGGCAGAAGGCGTTGGGCACGTCTTTGTTGATCACCCGGAATTCCCAGTCGTAATGCGGCGCCTTCCACATCTTTGGGGGTGGGTTCTCCGCGGCATCGGCGATGCGCCGGCCGACACGTTCGACGGTCGTGTTCGCCCAGCCGCCGTCGCGCAGTTGCGGCTCGCGCGCCAGCAGCTGACTGTAGGCGCGCTCGCCCATTTGGCGCTCTTCGCTCTCGCTCACCAGCATGAGCTGCGAGCGGCCGGTCACGGGCGCGGACTCGCAGGCCGCAAGCAACGACGCGAGCAGCCAGAGTACCAGCAGGAAACGTCCCCCCGAACGCATGCCGCGACTCTAGAGGCGGACGCCCCCTAGGTCGAGAGGAAGCCCGGCCCGCCGCGGCGCTTCAATTCGAGGCCGGCATCGCGGCCCATCGCTTCGGCTTCGCTGGTCGCACCCTGCCGCTCAGTGGCCAAAAGCTCGGTGCCATCGGGCTTTACGATCAATGCTCGCAGCCGAAGTGAACCGCCGGTGAGCACAGCGTGACCGGCAATCGGCGTGCGGCAGGAGCCGTCGAGGACCGCCAACATGGCATGCTCGGCCGCCACGCAGGTCGCCGTCGGCTTGTGGTCGATGGCCGCCAGCCAAGCGCGCGTGCGTGCGTCGTCGGCGCGGCATTCGATGCAGACCGCGCCTTGGCCGACCGCCGGCAGGATCTCCTCCTCGGGCACCGGCGTGCCGACATGCGCCATGCCCAGGCGCTTCAAGCCGGCCAAGGCAAGCAACGTCGCCTCGACGACACCTGCTTCACGTTTGGCCAAGCGCGTGTCGACATTGCCGCGCAGGTTCACGATCTCGAGGTCAGGCCGCAGATGCAGCAGCTGCGCGCGACGGCGCAGCGCCGAGGTGCCGACGATCGCGCCGCGCCGGAGGTCGGCGATGCGCTTGACCTCACCTGCGATCAGCACGTCACGTGCATCTTCGCGCGGCAGGAAGGCCGCGATCTCGAGCCCCGGCGGCTGCAGGGTCGGCATGTCCTTCATGCTGTGCACGGCAGCATCGATCCGCCGCGCCAGCAGCGCCTCCTCGATCTCCTTGACGAACAGGCCCTTGCCACCGGCTTCGGCAAGCGGGCGATCCTGGATGGCATCGCCTGTGGTGCGGATGGCGACGATCTCGATCGCATCGGGGGCGCCGAGCGCCGGAACCGCAGCCGCCAGCGCGTCGCGCACCAGGCCGGCCTGGGTCAGCGCCAGCTTGCTGCCGCGCGTTCCGAGACGCAGGAGAGGGGTAACCATGGCGCTGCTCTAGCGTAGCTTTCGCAACGGCGGAAGCGCTCATGGCTGGGAGCGCGCCACTCCAGTGGCGCCTCTTTTCATTGCTTCGACATCCCAAGAGCGCCACTGGAGTGGCGCGGTCCCAGCAGCTAGAAGACACACATGCGCGTGCTGGGCATCGAAACAAGCTGCGACGAGACCGCTGTCGCCATCGTCGAGGCGCCGGCTGGCTCGAGTCCCGTCGGGCGTATCCTGGCCAATGTGGTCTACAGCCAACTCACCGAGCATCGCCGCTTCGGCGGGGTGGTGCCGGAGATTGCCGCCCGCGCCCATCTCGAACGGATCGACGGGCTGCTGGCCGATGCGCTCGCCGAGGCCAGGCTCGGGCTCGGCGAACTCGACGGCATCGCCGCCACCGGCGGGCCGGGGCTGATCGGCGGCGTGATGGTGGGCGTCATGACGGCCAAGGCGCTGGCCTTCGCGCACGACAAGCCTTTCCTCGCGGTGAACCATCTCGAAGGTCATGCTTTGTCTGTGCGCCTGACGGAAGAGGTGGCGTTCCCGTATTTACTGCTGCTGGTCTCCGGCGGACATTGCCAGTTGCTCACGGGGCGCGGCCCGGGTGATTTCACGCTGCTTGGCACGACCATCGACGACGCCGCCGGCGAATGCTTCGACAAGACCGCGAAGCTTCTCGGCCTCGGCTTTCCCGGTGGGCCGGCGATCGAGCAGATGGCGAAGGACGGCGATGTGAGGCGTTTCGCGTTGCCGAGGCCGATGTGGCGCAAGCGCGGCTGCGATTTCTCCTTCTCGGGCCTCAAGACCGCAGTGCGTCAAACCATCGAGAAGCTGCCGGCCGGCGACAAGCAGGCCATGGCCGATCTCTGCGCCTCTTTCCAGCGCACCGTCGGCGACGTCTTGGCAGACCGCTGCGCCAATGCGCTCGAGCTCGCACCGATGTCGACGCTGGTCGTGGCCGGCGGCGTCGCGGCCAACGGCTATTTGCGTAGCCGCTTGGAAAAGATGGCGGCCGAGCACGGCGCCCGGCTCGTGGCGCCACCCGTGAAGTTCTGCACCGACAACGGCGCCATGATCGCCTGGGCGGGCATCGAGCATCTGAGGATGGGCAAGATCGACGCGCTCGATTTCCGGCCGCGGCCGCGCTGGCCGCTCGATGCCCGTGCGAGCGGGGCGGGTGTAGGATCGCGACCATGAGCAACGCCTTCGAGACGGTCACGCTGTTTTCCACGCCGGTCGTGCTCTCCGACCTGCCCGACACCGCGGCACTCAACGCCGACCTGCGTGCGGTGATCGTCCATCGCGAGACGACGCATCCCGGGACGCAGCATTCCAATCTCGGCGGCTGGCAGTCGGATTGGGACATGGACCGCTGGGGAGGTGCTGCGGCCATCAAGCTTCTCGCGATCGGGCGCAACACCGCCAATCGCGCGACCACCGATCGCCAGGGCAATCCCGTCGCGCTCACCTGGAAGGCCAACATGTGGGCCAACGTCAATCGCTCGGGCCACGGCAACGAATTCCATTCCCATCCCGGCAGCTTCTGGTCAGGCGTCTACTATGTCGACGATGGCGGCATCGATGCCGATCCTGCGCTGGGCGGCGAGCTCGAATTCATGGATCCGCGCGGGCCAGGGCCGGCGATGTATGCGCCTCATCTCGCCTACGGCAAGGCCGGCCTCTCGGTCGGCGCCAACGAGACGGTACGGCCCAAGGCCGGCCGGCTGGTGATGTTCCCGGCCTGGCTGCTGCATCAGGTACGGCCCTATCGCGGCAAGGCGCAGCGCATCTCCATCGCCTTCAATCTCAGCCTGTGAGCCCCCACCTTTGACAGAGTTCGGCCATATCGGCGTGGTGGGCGGCGGCGCCTGGGGCACGGCCCTGGCGAGCCTCGCCCGTCGCGCCGACCGGCGGGTCACCCTGTGGTCGCGCGATCCTTCGATCTCTCAAGCCATCGCCACCAAGCGCGCCAATCCGATCTACCTGCCCGGCGCCACGCTTGAGGCAGGCATCGAGGCGGCGCGCGATCTTGGCGCGCTTGCGTCCTGCGATGCGCTGCTGCTGGTTTCGCCCGCGCAGGCCGTGCGGTCGCTGGCGCCGCGCCTGCCGGGCGCCGGTCCGATTGTGATCTGCGCCAAGGGCATTGAAGCGGCGACCGGTTTGCTGATGCCCGAGCTGATGGCCGAGCTCGTGCCGGGGCGTCCGCTCGCCATGCTGTCGGGCCCAAGCTTCGCCGAAGAAGCCGCGCGCGGCCTACCGACGGCGGTCAGCATCGCCACCGTCGATCCCCATCTCGGCCGGCATCTCGCGGCGAGCCTCGCGGCCGGCGCCTTCCGCCCCTACTGGACTCACGACATGATGGGCGTGGCCCTAGGCGGCGCGGTCAAAAACGTGCTGGCGATCGCCGCCGGTATCGTCGAAGGGCGCGGGCTTGGTGCCAACGCCACGGCGGCGCTGATCACCCGCGGCTTCGCCGAGATGGCGCGGCTCGGACTGGCGATGGGCGCCGAACTGGAAACGTTGACGGGCCTGAGCGGTCTGGGTGACCTTGAACTCACCTGTCATGGCCCGCTGTCGCGCAACCGTTCGCTCGGCATTGCGCTCGGCAAGGGGACGTCGCTTGCCCAGCACATGGCCGGCAGGCGCCAGATCGTCGAGGGCGAGGCCACGGCACCGGCGGTTCTGGCCCGGGCAAGACGGCTCAAGATCGAGATGCCGATTTGCGCCGCGGTCGATGCTATCCTCCATCGCGGCGCGGGCCTCGACGAGGCGATCCGCGCTTTGTTGGCGCGTCCTCTCAGGCGTGAAGGGGAGTGAAATGGCTCATTGGCTCTTGAAATCCGAGCCGTCGTCCTATTCGTGGGACCAGCTCGTGAAGGACAAGCACACCTCATGGACCGGCGTGCGCAATTTCCAGGCCTTGGCGAATCTCAAGGCGATGAAGGCGGGTGACCGCTGCTTTTTCTATCACTCGGGCGAGGGCAAGGAGATCGTGGGCATCGCCGAGGTGGTGAAGGCGGCCTATCCCGATTCCACCGACAAGGAAGGCAAGGCGGTCACGGTCGACATCAAGGCGGTCGAGCCGGTCAAGCAGCCGGTGACGCTCGCCGCCATCAAGGCCGATGGCAAATTCAAGGAGTTCAAGCTGGTGCGCCAGTCGCGGCTCTCGGTCGTGCCGGTGAGCGACGAGCACTGGAAGCTCCTGATGAAGATGTCCGGGGCTAAGTGATCGACAGCACCCGCGGCATCCTCGCGATGTCGGCGTCGGTCGTGGTCTTCATCTTCAACGACGCACTGATGAAGCTTGCCAGCGAGACCATGCCGGCCATCCAGGCCATCGGCCTGCGCGGCATCTTCGCCACCGGCTGGTGCGTACTCGCGATCGCAGTGCGGCGCGAATGGAAGCATGTCCATCGCGTAACCCAGCCGATGGTGGCGCTGCGCGGCTTCCTGGAGGCGGCGGCGGCCGTCACCTACTTGATAGCACTGGCCTACATTCCCTTCGCCATCGCCACGGCGGTCAACATGTCGACGCCGCTCTTCCTCGCGGTGCTCGCGGTGCTAATGCTGGGCGAGACGGTCGGCTGGCGGCGCTGGACGGCGATCGCGGTGGGTTTCGTGGGCGTGCTCCTGGTGATCCAGCCCGAGCCGGGTGACATCAATGGCTGGACCTGGCTGGTGGTGCTGTCCTCGCTGATCGGCGCGCTGCGCGACATCATCGCCCGTTGGGTGCCGCCAGTGGTGCCGAGCCTCGTTGTGTCGTTGAGCTCGGCCGTCACGGTCGGCGCGGTGGGTTGCCTATGGGCTAGCCTCGAAGGCTGGCAGCCGATGCCGGCACGCGGCGTCGCCTATATCGCTCTGTCGTCACTGCTGCTGGCCTCGGGATACCAGCTCCTGATCATCGCTCTGCGCACGCGGACGGAGTACTCGGTCATGGGCGCCTTCCGCTACGCTTCGGTGTTGTGGGCGATCGCCCTCGGCTACGTTTTGTGGGGCGACGTGCCGAATGCGCTCGCCTTCGTCGGCATCGCCGTCGTCGTGGGCTCAGGCCTCTACATCCTCCACCGCGAGCGGATCAGGCGCATCAGTCCGTAATCGGCCTACCGAGCCACCCAGGCTTCGTAGTCGCGTGCCACGTCGTCGACGGCGGTGTCGTAGATGCGTTTGCCGTGCTCGGGCGTCGCGAGGTTGGGATCCGAGCCGATGCGGCCGTCGGGAAAGGCGCGGCGGTAGTCCTCGGCATCGGCGAACGAGCCGTTCGGCGCGACCCTGGGCTCCATCGGCTTCTGCTGCATGGTCTCGGGAAAGCGGTACCAGGTGAGTGCCACTTCCGACGGCGTGGCGTGGCTGCCCTCGGAGCCGCCATAGAGCTCCCGCCTCAGCGAGGTGACGCCGTTGCTTTCCCACCAGTTACGCAGCACGCATTTGATGGACGGCTGGTTGCTCATGCGCTCCATCGAGCGCTCGGCGTAGATCTCGGAGAACGACGCCGTCACGGTCGCGATATTGCCGCCGTGACCGTTGAGGAAATAGAAGCGCGTGAAGCCGTTGCGGGCGAGCGACATCACCTGGTCGCGGATCAGGGCGATCAGCGTCGAGGGCCGCACCGTCATCGAGCCAGGGAAGGCGAGGTGATGCTGCGCCATGCCGACCGAAATGGTCGGTGCCACCAGTGCTCCTACTTTCTCGCCGACTCCACGGCCGATCATCTCGGCAGTCAGCGCGTCGGTGCCGATCAGCCCGGTCGGGCCGTGCTGCTCGGTCGAGCCGATGGGAATGATGATGCCGGTCTTGCTCTTGAGGTAGTCTTCGACGAATTGCCAAGTCTTGAGCTGAAGCTGCACGAAACCAACTCCCTTCAGAGGCGCAAGGCCCCCGGGTCGGTCACCGGCGCCTCACAGGACATGTTGCGGCAAACGTAGAGCGCCGGCTTGCCGCCGACCAGCCCCTTGCCGGCGGCAGGATGGCCCGGCGGCAACCCGATGCCTGGCGCGAGTCGGCGTACGATCTTGTTGGGCAGGCTCTTGTTGTAGACCGCGCGACGCAGCGCTTCGGTTGTGCGGGTCGCCGGGTCTCCGACGATCACCAGCTCGGTCGCGTTCTCCAGCAAATCGTACCCATTGAGCAGGGTCATGAGCGGGAAGAAGTTGTTCTCGAGCTCGCCGGCGAACGCTGCGACCTGGCGGTAGGCCTTGTCGTGCCAGGTCGCGTCGCCGGATAGCGCCCATAGCCGCGCGAACACCGCGACCAGCGCGCCGTTGCCCGAGGGCACGGCATTGTCGTGGCAATGCTTGTTGCGCACGATCAAGTCGGCGGCGTCGTCGGCGGTGATGAAATAGCCGCCGCCGGCCTTGTCGGCAAAGTGTCGGTCGAGAACGCCGATCAGCGCCTGCACCTCACCGAGATAGACCGTCTCTCCCGTCGCCTCGAACAGCGCAAGGCCGGCACGCGCCATGTTGGCGTAGTCGTCGAGCGTGGCGCGATGCAGGCTCTTGCTGGCGCGATGCGAGTGAAGGAGGCGGCCGCGATCGTCGTGCATCGTGTCCATCACGAAGCGCCAGGCACGCGCCGCAGCGGTCAGCCAGTCGTCGCGCTGGAACACCACCGACGCATTGGCGAGGGCTGCGATCATCAACCCGTTCCAGTCGGCCAGCACCTTGTCGTCCCATCCCGGCCGGACGCGCTTGTCGCGCGCGGCCTTGAGCTTGGCGCGCAACTCCGCCAACCGTTGCTCGTCGGCCACGTTCAGGAGAGCAGGCGCGCGGTTGCGATGCAGGATGTTGTGGTGTTCCCAATTGCCGTCGGATGAGACGTCGTAAACGGCGCGGAAGAATATGCCGTCCGCATTCCCGAGGATCGCATCGATTTCCGCCGCGTCCCAAACGTAGAACTTGCCCTCGACCCCTTCCGAGTCAGCGTCATAGCTCGCGGCGAAGCCGCCGCCCTCAGCTGTCATCTCGCGCAACACCCAGTCGCAGGTCTCGGCGATGCGCTGGGCGTAGAGCGGGCTTTTAGTCTCCTGCCAGACCAGCCCGAAAAGATCGATAAGCTGGGCGTTGTCGTAGAGCATCTTCTCGAAATGCGGGATCAACCATTCGTTGTCAGTGGCATAGCGCGCGAAGCCGCCGCCCAGATGATCGTAGATGCCACCCTGGCACATGCGGTCGAGCGTTACCGTAACGGCGTTGAACAGGCGGGCCTTGTCGCGGTCGCGCAGCCAGGCGCGCCAGATCAGCTCGAAGACATAGGGCGAGGGAAATTTCGGCGCCTGCCCGAAACCGCCCCAGACGGGATCGCATTCCTCGGCGAGCCTTGTCGCGATCTGGTCGAGCTGCCTCGGCGGCAAGAGTGGACCGTCGCCCTTGACCTCGATCGCCTTGTTGACGGCCTTCTCGTTAAGCGCCTTCAGGAGTCCGGCACGGTTGGTCTCGACATCCTGCGGCTTGTGATGGAAGGCCTGCGACACTCCCTTGAGCACGTCGATGAAGCTCGGCCGCCCATAGCGCGCGGGATAGGGGAAATAGGTGCCGCCCCAGAACGGCTCGCCATTGGGCGTGCAGAACATGGTGAGTGGCCAGCCGCCATGCTCGCCCAAGAGCTGCAGCGCCTGCATGTAGATAGAGTCGACATCGGGCCGCTCCTCGCGGTCGACCTTGATGCAGACGAACAGCTCGTTCATCACCGCCGCCACTTCCGGCGATTCGAAGCTTTCGTGCGCCATGACATGGCACCAATGGCAGGCGGCATAGCCCACCGAGAGCAGGATCGGGCGGTTGGTGCGCTTGGCCTCGGCCAGTACCTCTTCGCCCCAGGCCCACCAATGGACAGGGTTGTCGGCGTGTTGCAGCAGGTAGGGGCTGGTTTCCGCGCCGAGCCGGTTCATGCTGAGCCCTCTCCGAGATCGCCCTCGCTATTGATCAAGAGAACGCGGCTGTTCTTGTCGAGATGCAGGGCCTTGAACGCCTCCTCGTCGGTGCAGACGCGCGTCAGCCCTGCAAGACCCGCACAGCCGGACGGCCCGGAGGTGATCACCGGGTCGTCCTCGAGCGGGTGGGCGAACAGGTGGCGCGCCGGCATCACCTGATCCTCCTCGATGGTCATGAACCAGTCGGCGCCAAGGCCGAGCACCGGCCAGGTGACCGGCGAGATCTCGCGGCAGGCCAGGCCGCCCATCGCTGTCGACGCGTCGCCGCTCGCCAGCGCAGGCTTGCCGGCCCGGTTGCTCTGGAACCAGCAGTCGGCGCTTTGCGGCTCGACGATCACGAAGACCGGCCGATGCGGCAGCTTTGCCCAAAGGTAGCCGACCACGGCCGCAGCGAGGCCGCCCACGCCGGCCTGAACGAACAGGTGCGTCGGCCCCGCCTTCCATTGCCGCACGATCTCATCGGCGAGCTGGGTGTAGCCGCGCATGACGTCGCGCGGCACCTGCTCGTAGCCCTCCCATGAGGTGTCGGAGATGATGATCCAGTCCTTCTCCTCGGCCTGGAGGCGGCATTCGGCGACGGCGGCTTCGTAGTCGCCGTCGACGCGGATCACTTGGGCGCCAAGTGCCCGGATCGCCGCTTCCTTTTCGGCCGAGGTAAACTTGGGCAGGAAGATCGTGCAGAACGCGCCGACCGACTGGGCACCCAGCGCCACCGCGCGCCCGTGATTGCCTGAGCTCGCGGTAGTGAAGACCAACTCGGCGGGCACCTGCGTACGGTGTGCGGTAACATATTCATGAACGGCGAACACGCCGCCTAGCGCCTTGAACGCACCGAAACCGAACCGCTGACTTTCGTCCTTGACGCGGATCTCGCCCACGCCCAGGCGCTGGGCGAGCGCCGGCAAGCGATGAAGCGACGTCGGTCCGTGCCCGCTGCCCAGCAGGGCGCCGACGTCGGGCACGCGGTCGGGATCGATCACGGTGCGCTGCTCGGCGCCGTAGGACTGGTTGCGGCGCACGCGGGCATTTCGGCTCAGCCAATCTTGCGTCATGATGACCGCTGCATACGCCGGGGGGCCTCATGAAGCGAGTGGCTTTTCTGACCGGGCTCATGGTCGCAGCGCTGTCGGCACTGCCCGCCATGGCACAGGACACCGGCTATGTGTGGAGCCTGGATCGGCGCGCTTACACGATCGATGACAGCGGCAAGTGGACGGCGACGCTGGAGCAGGAGCGCAAAGCGCTCGACAGCCAGGCAGCGCGCGACGGTGGCCGCATGGACCTGTCCTACTCTGCAGACCGGCAGACGCTGGAAATCGTCGAGGCCATGACGCTGAAGGCAGATGGTCGTGTCCTATTGGTGTCGCCCGACAAGATTTTCGACGTGGCACCGCAAGTGTCGCCGCGGGTGGCGCTCTACTCCCAGAACCGCACCAAGAGCATCGTCTTTCCCGACGTCGCGGCCGGCGATTCGATCCGCTACGTCTATCGCATGACCCAGTTCGAACCGACCTGGCCGGGCTTTTCCTGGACCGCGATGTCGCGCCGCGCGGTCCGCGCCAAGCTGGCCGAGTACACGTTCGACTACCCGGCCAAGCTTCGCGTCTTGACCGAAAGTCACGGTCTTCAACATCGCGTCGAGAGTTCGGCGGATCGGGTTCGGGAAGTCTTCTCCTGGTCCAACGACAAGGTGATTCCCTTTGAGGCCGGATCGACGGCCGAGCTCGACTGGTCGGATCGGTTCTCGATCTCGACCTTCGGCTCGTATGCCGAGATCGGCCAGGCCTATGGCAAGCTGCATGCGGCATCGTCGACGGTGACGCCTGAGATCACCGCGCTGGCGAACGAGATCGTCGGCGCGACCACCGATCGGCAGGCGCAGGCGCGACTGCTGTACGAATGGGTGGCGCAGAAGGTGCGTTATGTGGCGGTCGCGATCGGCAGTGGGGCGCTCACGCCCACCCCCGCAGCGGAGACGATCCGCAACCGCTATGGCGACTGCAAGGCGCATGTCGCCTTGCTGGCGGCGCTGCTTGCCGCCAAGGGCATTACGAGCGAGCCGGCCCTGATCAACATCGCGTCGCCCCGCTACGTGCTGCCGGAGGTCCCTGTCGCCTCCTTCGATCATGTGATCCTGTACCTGCCGGAGTTCGATCGCTACGTGGAGCCGACATCGCACCATGCAGCGTTCGGCGTGCTGCCCTGGACCCACTACGGCAAGCCGGTGCTTCACGCCGTCACCGGCAAGCCGCTCGTCGCCCGCATTCCGCGCTCACGCGCGGATGACAATGTCGGCGAGGTGTTCACGTCGGCGACGATCAACTCCGCCGGCAAGATCAGCGGCACGACGCGCGAGATCGCGAAAGGCGCGATCGCCACCGATCTCAAATACTGGTCGGCGGGCAATCTCGACAAGCTTCGGGCCGAAGCACAACTTGGGCATTTCGGCACGCCTGGCACCGGCAAATGGACATCGCCCCGCCGCGAGGACCTGGCGCCCGAAGTGACGGTCGGCGGCGAATTCGCCTTGCTCGATGGCATCGACCTGGCCGCAGGCGAGGCCCTGGTCCCGACCTCAGGCCTGCGATTTCTCGTTCGCCCCGGCTCCTTTCTCCTGGGCACGCACGACAAGCCGAGGCAGAAGCCTTTCCCCTGTCATGCCGGCCGGCAGATCGAAAACCTCGAAGTCGCCCTGCCTGCTGATTTCAAGCCGGTGCGGCTGCCCGCCGATCGCGCTTGGCAAACCTCGATTGCGGAATACAAATCGAGCTACAGCTTCCGCGACGGCAAGCTCTTGGTGCGGCGTGAATTCGTGGCGCGACCGCAAAACGAAGACGAGGTCTGCACGCCGGAACAGTCGAAGGAGCTGGTAGGGTTGATGTCCAACATCCGACGCGACTATCGGTCCGTCGTGGTGTTCGACCGGCCGCTTTAAAGACCGGCCGCTTTAGAACCTGTGCCGGGCTCCCCATATCGCCTAAGCTGGCGCAAACGGAGAGACCTCGCATGAAAGTAAACGTCGAAGTGACCTGCACGCCTGAGGAGGCGCGCGCCTTCTTCGGCTTGCCCGATCTCGGGCCGATGCAGCAGCGCGTCATGGGCGAGATCGAGGAGCGCCTGCGCTCCAGCCTTGGCGCCATGAGCCCGGAAGCGATCTTCAAGACCTGGATCCCTGCGTCGATGCAGGGGGTCGAGCAGATGCAGCAGATGCAGCAGGCCTTCTGGTCGCAGCTCGCCAACATCGCCACCGGTAAGAAGGAGTAGGACGGCCATGAACAATCGCGAGAAGCCGTCCGACCCCAAGCCCTATTACGAGGCTCATGTCTTTTGCTGCACCAACCGCCGGCCGGCGGGCCATCCGCGCGGCTGCTGCGTGGACAAGGGCAGCGAGGCGCTGCGCGACCATATGAAGGACAAGGCCAAGGCGCTCGGCCTCAAGAATGTGCGCATCAACGCCTCTGGCTGCCTCGACCGCTGCGAGCTCGGGCCCACGATGGTGATCTATCCAGAAGGCGTCTGGTATTCCGTCGCCACCAAGGAGGACATCGACGAGGTGCTGCAGACCCACCTGGTGCAAGGCGGCCGCGTCGATCGGCTGATGCTCCAGACGGCCGACAAGCTGCCGAAGGATCGCGTGAAGGCCTAGAGCATGGTCGGTCCAGCTGGAATCAGCTGGACCGACTATGCCTTTGATTGGAACCCGCTTAGCGGCTACTCGAGCAGCTCGCCCAGCCGCTTGATCACCCGCGTCGGCTGGGCGGTGGCATGTGCCGGCACGCCGGCACCGTAGGGATCGTACCAGATACCGCACATGCCGAGCTTCTGCGGTGCCACGACTTCCCATTCGTAGTTGTCGCCCACCATCCAGGCCTCGCAGGCCTCGCAGCCCAGCCGCTCGAGCGCGTGGCGATAGACGGCGAGCTCGGGCTTGCCCTGGCCGAATTCGCCCTCGATCTGGATGTGATGGAAGCGATGGCCGAGATCGAACCGTTCGATCTTGGCGCGCTGAATCTCGCTTGCCCCATTGGTGACCAGCGCCAGCCTGATACCGGCGTCGCGCAGTGCGTCGACCGTGGCATGGGCATCGGGATAGAGGCGATATTCGTTGTGCCGCATCTCCGTGAATGCGTCGGCGATCCTGTCGGCCAGCGCATCGTCGTATTGGCCGAAGCGTGCCAGTCCCTGGCGCACCGCAAGCCGGCGGGCCTGCGGGATATTGAGACGCCACTTCGCGGCTGCGGCCTGGTCGTTCCAGAAATTGCGCGACTCTTCCATTACGGCGATGCGCACACGCTCGATCGCGGCGTCGTCATGCGCATCGAGATGAACCGCGAAGACATGCAGCAGGCGGCGCCACGCGTCCTCCGGCTGGGCGTAGGCCCGGATCAGCGTGTCGTCGAGATCGAACAGGATCGCTCTGGGCAGGGGCGGCATGCTAGTTCGTCGTCGCCGCCGCGAAGCTCGAGGGTGCTGGACTTACCACCACGCTGCGATCGCCTTGCACCTCGATGACCGCCAAAGTGCGCTCGGATCGGCCGTCGGGCAGGAAGCGGAACACGCCGTCAACGCCCGACCAGCCGTTGGGATTTGTGATGGCCTCGGCCGAGAAATCGCCGCCTTGCTTGGCGCGCGCCAGGCGGCCAGCGAGGGCCACGGCGTCATAGGCAAGCGACGCCAGCCTCGGCGGCGGCCGGCCGTAGGTGGCCGTGAACTTGCGTTCGAAGTCGGCGCGCCGCGCGGGGTCGGGTGCGGCATACCAAGCGCCGCGCAGCAGCGTCTCCGAGCCGATGCCGGGTACATCCCACACGCCGGTGCCGATCAGCTGAACCGAGTGGCTGTCGATGCCGGCGGCAGAGAGCGAGGCCAGCACCGAGGAAAGGCGGGGCGGTGACACCGGCACCAGCACGGCCACCTTGCCTTCACCCTTGCCGATCGCGTCGCTGAGCCGCTTGGCGGCGGAAGTGAGGTCGAGATTCTCCGGGAACAGCTCGGTCGCCACGATCTGGCCGCCACGCTGGCTGACGTAGCCCTGCAGTGTGCGCACCATCTGGTCGCCATAGGTGGTCTGCGGCGCGAAGGCGGCGAAGCGCTTGATGCCGGTCGAGAGCGCGTGATCGACGACGCGGCGGACCTGCGGCGGCGCGGCAATGCCCATGATCCAGACGCCGGGCTGGGCGGCCTGCTCGTCGTTCGAGAACGAGATAACGTTGGCACCGCCTTCCTTCACCTGCGGGGCGAGCGTCTTGGCCGACGTGCCGAACAGCGGGCCCAGCACCAGGGCGACGCCTTCGGTGCGCGCCTTGCGGTAGGCCTGGGCCGCCTGATCGGGCAAGTCGCCGCTGTCATAGGCGGCGAGCGCCAGTTCCTTGCCGGTGTCGAACAAGGCCAGTTCAGCGGCCTGCTGCATGGCTTGGCCCAGCGCCGCCGAACGGCCACTGAGCGGCAGCATCAGCGCGACGCGGATCTTGCCCGAGGCGGTGATCGGCGATCCGGCTTTTGGCGTGGTCGTGGACGCAGGCGTTGGCGTGCTAGTCTGAGGAGCTTCGGTGCAGGCGCCCAGCAGAAAGGCGACTGCGGCAATCGCGAAAAAAGACCGCTTCATTGGTGGTTGGCGCATCGGCGCGAGACTCCGGCAGACGAAGGCAGATGGACGGCAACGGGCGACCACAAGCTAGCGACGGGCAGGCCCGGCGTAAACCGCCGGTGGCGCCGGGCCTTCATATTGTCGCAACGCCGATCGGCAATCTGGGCGATATCACGCTGCGGGCACTCGATGTGTTGGCTGCGGCCGACCTGATCGCCTGCGAGGACACGCGTGTCTTCGCCAAGCTCGCCGGCCACCACGGCATCGCCGCCCCTACCATCTCGTACAGCGACGCGACCCAGGACACCAACGAGCCGCGCATCCTGCGTGCCCTCGGCCAAGGCAAGCGCGTGGCGCTGGTGTCGGACGCCGGCATGCCGCTGATCTCAGACCCTGGCTATCGCCTGGTGCGCGCCGCACTCGCGGCCGGCCATGCAGTGAGCGCCGTGCCGGGCGCGTCGGCGGTGCCGATGGCGTTGGCGCTGTCGGGCTTGCCGACCGATCGCTTCTTCTTCGGCGGCTTCCTGCCGGCCAAGCCGGTCGAGCGCCGTCGCGCCATCGCCGAGGCGGGCGTCGTGCCGGCGACGCTGGTCTTCTTCGAGGCGCCACATCGCCTGGCCGCGTCGCTTGCCGACATGGTCGAGCTCTTGGGCGATCGGCCAGCTGCCGTGGCGCGCGAGCTCACCAAGCTGTTCGAGGAGGTGCGTCGCGCGCCGCTCGGCGAACTTGCGGCGCACTATGCCGCGCAAACCGAGGTCAAGGGCGAGATCGTCGTCGTGATCGGCCCGCCCGGCGAAGCCGCGGCGCCGTCGGCGGACGCGCTCGACCAGGCGTTGCGGCAGGCTTTGGCCGGCGCGTCGGTCAAGGACGCTGCCGCCGAAGTGGCGGCACGCTTTGGCCTAAAGCGTCGTGACGTCTATGCTCGCGCGCTCGAGCTCAAGCGTCAGGTGCAAGGGAGTCAGCCATCATGACCACCGAGGCACGCCAGCGCGCCTATCGCCTCGGCCATCTTGCCGAGATGCGGGCGGTGTGGCGGCTCCGGCTGGCCGGCTATTCGATCCTCGAGCGGCGCTACAAGACCCGGCTGGGCGAGATCGACATCGTGGCGCGGCGCGGCGGCATCTTGGCCTTCGTCGAGGTCAAGGCGCGGGCCGACTACGACAAGGCGGGCTTCTCGCTCCATACGCGTCAATTCGGCCGGGTGGCGCGCGCGGCGAGCCTGTTCCTCGCTCATCATCCGCGCTATGCCGCCCATTCGGTGCGCTTCGATGCGATCCTGGTCGTGGGCCTGTGGCCGCGCCATTTGCCGGACGTGTGGCGACCGCCGGAGTGAAACGTGCCGCGTAACGAACTCGAACGTCTCGGCGACCTTTGCTCAGGTGATGGCCGCCGCCACGACCTGCTTGAAGCAGCACTGGCGATGGCCGCTCTGCAGCGCGGCGAAGCGATCGATCTTGCTCCGCTGCGTCAGCATGTGGCGACCATGGCGGCCGCTCTCGCCGATCTCGTGCACCGCCGCGGTGCCGCGCCCGAACGGCTGGCCGACGTGATCGCGCGCGCCTACGCCTATCGCGGCGACAGCGAGACCTACGACGATCTGCAGAATGCCGATCTCGCGCGCGTCATCGAGCGGCGCAAGGGCCTGCCGGTGGCGTTGTCGATCCTCTATCTCCATGTCGCGCGCGCTCAGGGTTGGGACGCCGAGGGCCTGGCCTTTCCCGGCCATTTCCTGATCCGGGTGGCGATCGACGGCGCGCGCCACGTCGTCGACCCGTTCCATGACGGCCTGGTGCGCGACGCCGACCAGCTACGTGAACTGGTGCGCCAGGTGCTGGGCCCCGATGCCGAATTGCGGCCCGGCCATTTCGACGCCGTGCCCGATCGCGACGTGCTGCTGCGGCTGGAGAACAATGTCCGCCTGCGGCTGGCCAAGCTCGAGGACTGGGCGGGCGCCGCGCGCTCGCTCGACCGTATGCTGGCGATCGCGCCCGACCGGCCCGAATTGCTGTTCGAGGCGGGGCAGATCAACGCCCGGCTCGACAAACGGCGGGCCGCCATCGCCGCCTTCGAGCGCTTCCTCGGTATCGAGGCGGGGCGGGCCGATCCTGGCCTGCGCCAGCAGGCTTCTGCCCTGTTGCAGGAACTGCGCCGCGGGCTTAACTGACAGCCCTGTAGCCCATGCTCAAGGACGCCGAATGAAGCTCAAAGTCGCCATCCAGATGGACCATGTGTCGACCATCGACATCGACGGCGATTCGACCTTCGTGCTCGGGCTGGAGGCTGAACGGCGCGGTTACGAGGTCTGGCACTACACGCCGCCCGAGCTGATCTTCCGCGACCGCAAGGTAATGGCGCGCGCGCAGCCGATGAAGCTCCGCCGGGAGACGGGCAATCACTTCACACTAGGTGCAGCCGAGACGATCGATCTTTCGACGCTCGATGTGGTGCTGCTGCGCCAGGATCCGCCGTTCGACATGTCGTACATCACCACGACGCATCTGTTGGAGCACATCCATCCCAAGACGCTGGTGGTGAACGATCCTGCGTCCGTGCGCAATGCGCCGGAGAAGCTGTTCGTCACGCACTTCGACAACGTCATGCCTCCGACCCTGATCACCGCCGACGCGGGCGCGCTGCGCGACTTCCGCGACGAGCACAAGGACATCATCCTGAAGCCGCTCTACGGCAATGGCGGCGCCGGCGTGTTCCGCGTGCGGCCTGACGACGAGAACTTCGCTTCGCTGCTCGAGATGTTCTCGCAGCGCAGCCGCGAGCCGCTGATCGCACAACGCTATCTTCCTGAGGTACGCCAGGGCGACAAGCGTATCATCCTGATCGATGGCAAGGCGGTCGGCGTCATCAATCGCGTGCCGGCCCAGGGCGAGGCGCGCTCCAATATGCATGTCGGCGGCAAGGCCGTGAAGGCCGAGCTCACCAAGCGCGACCGTGAGATCTGCGACACCATCGGGCCTGAGCTGGCGCGGCTCGGCATGATCTTCGTCGGCATCGACGTGATCGGCGACTGGCTCACCGAGATCAACGTCACCTCGCCGACCGGCCTGCAGCAGATCAACCGCTTTGACGACGTGTCGCTGGAGGCCCAGATCTGGGATCGCATCGAGGCGCGTTACCAGGCCACGCGTGGCCAGAAGAAATGAGAGGCAGCGCATGAACCGTCGGAGCTTTCTCGCCGCGGCACTGGCAGTGCCCGCCACGCCGGCGCTGGCGCAGTTCGACACCATGACGCTGAAACCCATCGTCAAGGCAGTGCGCGAAGGCGATGAGGAGAAGGTGCGCCAGTCCCTGCTCAAAGGCGAGAATCCCAACCAGAGCGACACCAGCGGCCAGCCGCTCCTGATGGTGGCGGTGATGGCGGGTCAGATCGGCGTGGTCGACACACTGCTCAAAGGCGGCGCCATTCCCGATACGGTCGACCGCGAAGGGTACACCTCGCTGATCCGCGCCGCGGAGAAGGGTGATGTCGACATCGTCGACAGCCTGCTCAAGCGCAACGCCAGGCCCGCGGCCCAGACCCGCCAGGGCGTCACGGCGCTGATGGTGGCGGCCCGGCTCGGTCATGCCGAGATCGTGCGCCTGTTGCTCGAGAAGAAGGCCAATCCCAACACGCCCGACTTCACCGGCCGCACCGCGCTTACCTACGCTCGCCAGGCCGGCAAGCCGTCCATCGAGGCGATGCTGCGCAAGGCCGGCGGCCACGAATGACGGCGCCGGCGGCGAAGGCCGCTAACAAGGCCGCGCCGATCTGGATCATCGGCACGCTCGCCATCGATCCGGCCGAGATCTCCGAAAGCTTCATCCGCGCCGCCGGCCCGGGTGGCCAGCATGTCAATACGACCTCGTCCGCCGTGCAGCTGCGCTTCGACGTGCGCCACTCGCCGTCGCTGCCCAACGATGTGCGCGCCCGGCTGGAGCGGCTGGCCGGAAACCGGCTGACGCGCGACGGCGTGCTGGTGCTGCACGCCCAAGGCCAGCGCAGCCAGAAGCGCAACCGCGAGGAGGCGCTCGCCCGCCTGGTGGAGCTGGTGCGCGCCGCGGCGAAGCCACCCCTGAAGCGCAAACCGACCAGACCCACCAAGGCCAGCAAGCGGCGGCGGGTGGACGACAAGAAGCGCCACGGCGCCATCAAGTCGCTGCGCCGCATCCGGCCCGACGACTAGGGATTCATGCTATAGAAGCCCCACGTCCCGGTAGCTCAGCCGGATAGAGCATCGGTTTCCTAAACCGGGGGTCGGAGGTTCGAATCCTCTCCGGGACGCCAGTTCTCATGACGCAAATTGGGGATGCCATCCCGTCAAATTGGGGAACTCCCTCCGATGTGCAGCTCACTCGCGCCGACTAGCGTCTGGCGCACCGTGAGATTGCCTCAGGGAGTTCCAGTCATGATCAACAGCAAGTCATTGCCTGCCGCCATGGCGTTCGCGGCATTGGCAACCTTCGGGTTGGCCACGAACGGCCGTGCACAATCCGAACAGCCAGGCGTCTATACCTTCACCCTGACGAACTTCAGGATCACCGACACCCGCTCGTTGCACAACGACACCGACTTCGTTTCCATTGCCGTCGCGGTCGGCAAGAACCCGCCGGTCACCGTGCCCGCCAAGCCGATGGGCGATGTGAACAACGGCACCCATACGGTCAATCTCACGATCCCAAACGTCTCCGTTGGACTCAACGACACGGTGGCGTTTTCGTATTCGATCGTGAACACCGGCTACGACAAGAACTCGGTCGAGCACGCCTTGCAATCGGCGACGAACGCTGCCGCTTCAAAGGTGGCGGCAGCGGGTGGCGGAGCGCTGGGCGGCATCATTTCCGGCGGCACCGGCGCCGGCATCGGTGCGATGATCGGCGACAAGGCCGGCGCTTGGCTGATCGGCAAGCTCGACACGATCATTTTCGCCAACTGTGATGGAACGGTCGCGGCGGCCGACCACGCCTTCACCGCCGATGCCTTGGCCAGGAGCACGCACAACGGCGCTGTGCTCTCCGGCACGGACGACAACAAGGGCACCAACTCGCCGCATGGCTGCGGCCGGAATTCCCGCTACTACGTGACCTGGAAGGTCACCGGACAGCAGCAGGCCGGTAACGGCGGCGGTGGTGGTGGTGGTGGTGGCGGAGGCGGCGGCGGCAGTGGTCCGCCGAAGTGCCAGCCCAACGGCGAGGGCTGCCTCCGGCCGAAGTGATCAGACGGCGTGGGGCGTGGCGAGCACCGGCTCCGGGAGCCATAGGACTCGATCTAAAGCGCCCGCTTGCTTCCCCAGAGTTTGGCCAAGTCCGGCCGGGAGCGCTTGGCATCGGCGCCGGAAGGCAAGGCGGCCTGCTTGTCGTCGATCCAAGCCGCGATGTCTTCAGTCACCAGCGCTCCTTTCTTGTCGCGAAGGATCATGTGGTATCCCTCGAGGTAGAATGCCAAGTGAGAGTCAGGACGGCGCGGCATGAGTTCGATGACCAGGCGTACCGAACGCAGAGGCACGATACGATCGGCCAGCCCGTGCTGCATGAGATAAGGCCTGGTGACAGTCGGCGCGGCGGCCCGCGCGGCGTCCATGGCCTCCACCAGCCCGTACACGAGATCGACGCGGGGATTGCGCACGATCATCGGATCCCGACGCAGCTTCTCCAGCGTTTCGGGGTTGTCGGTCGGCTGGAAATCGATCGACGTCGGTCCGACGGGGAGCCACGGCACGACATGGGCGACGACGGCAAACCCTCCGCTGACCAGCGGCCCCAACGCATCGCGTGAACGAAGCGCAGTGGCGACGAGGATCAGCCCGTCGATCTCGGTGTCCTGGCCCGCGGCGGTGAGAACAAGCGCCCCACCCATGCTCTCTCCGGCAAGATAGAAGGGCACGTTGGGGTGGCGCGCTCTTACCAGCCGCGCCACGGTCTTGATGTCGTCGACAAGTGTCGGCGTTCCTGCCCAGCGGCCGCGCGTCGGGCTGGCGCCGAAACCCCGCTGGTCGTAGGCGTAGGTCGTGATGCCCTTGCGCGCCCAGATCTTGGCGGGTTCTTCCCAGGCATTGCGGTAGTCGCCGAAGCCATGGATGCCAAGGATCACGGCCCGTGGTGCACTTTCCGCACCGCCCGCCGGCCAGATGGCGAGCGGCAGTGCCGTGCCGTCGGCCGCGATGTACTGGTTGTTCTCAATCGCCGGGGCACGTACGCCGTTCCCGGCCGGGAGAACCGTCGGCGCACAGGCCGACAGCATCGCCGCACAAATCGCGGCCACTTGTCTACCGACCATTCGAGACGCGGCCTATCGCGCTGACACTGCCGTCACTTGCCCTTGGCGGGACCGGTCGGCTCGAAATGATAGCTGCCGCCCTCGGCCGCGAGCGCCAGGAACAATTGGCCATTCTGCTGGGTGTACGATCTTATCCGCGGCCAATCCTTGACCAGGCGATCGTGCAGGGAGCCGGCAGGACACGCCGCCTGGGTGAGGGCCAGCGGTTCGAAGTGGATCTCGCCCTTGCTCGCCGTTGCCCACTTGCCGCTGCCGCGATTGCAGTCGAAGCGGACGCTCACCTGGCCCTGGGCATCGAAGGCGAGCGTGTACTTCGCCTTGTCGTCGGGCACGATGCTCTGGCCGTTGCTGTCGACGAACTTGACCAGCTGCCAGGAGCCCACCAGCACGTGCGTGGCATATTCGGGCATCGTCTGGGCGCGGGCGTGCGTCGTCGCCATGAACACGATAGACGCCAGTGCGGCGACGAACTTCCACATGATCGGCTTCTCCCCTCGGCCTTTCTCGGTACCAATCCGTGCATTTGGGCGCAACCGCCGGCCGCGCGCAACGTTTTCACGACATGGCTAAACCCGGATCCTGGCGGGCCCGCATTCTGCGCTCGTTTCCCTACGAAGATCGCGGCGGCAAGCCGATGGTGGCACCGGTCGGCGCCTTCGACATGGCCGAGGTCGGCGAGCACTTCCAGTTCTCCGGCGAAGGCGTCGATCCGTTCGAGATGCCACGCAAGCATGCGCTGATGCATCACAAGTACGGCCATCTCGAGATCGAGGACTGGCTCTCCTAGCTGCCGGTCTCTAGCTGCTCGCCCAGCGGCGGTCGGCGCGGAGCGGCGCAGTCTCCGGCACGAACAACAGATCGACCTGTGCGGTAGCGCCGTCGAGCGGGCGGCGCTTCAGGCCGATGATGTCGGCCACCACGAAGCCATGCTCGCCCATGAAGCGCACTACGTCCGCGAGCTCGGCGCCGCCCTTCACCGTGGCGATGGTGCTGGTCTCGACGATCAGCGCGTCGAGCTCGGCCAGCTTGCCGGTCATGCCTTCCAGGACCATCAGCTCGGCGCCCTGCACGTCGATCTTGCACAGGGCCGGGCGGGCGAAGCTGGTGAACAGCCTGTCGAAGCGACGCATCGGCACATGGTCGAAGCGCAGGAAGTCGCGCGGACCTACTTCCTCGAGCAAGGTCGAGCCCTGGATATCGGCGCGGATTTCCATCTTGGCCTCGCCGTCATGGTCGCCCAGCGCCACCGGATGGATCTCGCAGCGCAACCGCCGCGAGAGCCGCGTCATGTAGGGCCGCGATTCCCGGGTCGGCTCGATCAGGTGATAGAAAGCGTCGGGGAAGGCACGGTAGAGGCCCCAGGTGCCGAAGCCCACGCCGACATCGAACACCGTCGCCGGATTGAAGCCGTGATGCTGCAGCGCCCGCACGGCCAGCCGCCATGACAGGCTCGACTCGCGCGCCGGAAGATAAGGCTCGAGCGGTCGCAGGACGTCTTTGAGGTGCGAGACGACGCTGCGACGTACCGGTGCTGCCGCGTGGGAGTCGGTGTGGGCCACGGTGTGCTCTCCAGGATTGAAGAGCGCATGTTAGGCAAGCACGAACACACGGCCTGTGATCATGGTGTGGCGCGCCGGAAGACGAGCGAGAAATTGTTCGCCGGCATGTCGACGATTTCAGGTGCCGCGAAGTGCGTTTCCGCCAGCGCCGCGACCTCCTCGAGATGACGCACGCCCCAGGCAGGATTGCGCCGCCGCAGATCGCGGTCGAAGTCATCGTTGCTGGACGCGGTCGGGCGGCCGTGGCGATGGTAAGGGCCATAGAGACAGAGCACGCCTTGCGGCGGCAGTAGCCGGGCAGCGCCGGCGATCAGGCCGGCCGCGGCCCGCCATGGCGCGATATGGATCATGTTGAAGCACAGCACGGCGTCGGCGCGCTCGATCGGCCATTGCAGCGACGCCGCGTCGAGAGCCAGCGCCGGCCGCACATTCTTCAAGCCAAGGCTCTGCGCCCAGTCGTCGATGCTGGCGCGGGCTGCGGCATCGGGATCGCTGGGCTGGAATGCGAGGCCGGGCAGGGCAGCGGCGAAATGCGCGATGTGCTCGCCCGAGCCACTGGCCACCTCGAGCACCAGGCCGTTGATCGGCAGGTGTCGCTGGATCACGTCGAGTATCGGCTGGCGGTTACGGGCTGTGGCCGGGGCATGGCGCTTCATATCGGTATCCTTTATGTCAGGAGGCGCACCAGGAGGAAGGATGTCGATCGATTTCGATGCGGTGATTGTCGGCGCGGGCTTCGGTGGCATGTACATGCTGCACCGGCTGCGCAAGGCGGGCTTCTCCGCGCGCGTGATCGAGGCCGGCAAGGGCGTCGGCGGCACCTGGTACTGGAACCGCTATCCCGGCGCGCGCTGCGACGTCGAGAGCGTGCAGTACTCCTACCAGTTCTCGCGCGAGCTCGAGCAGGACTGGGAATGGACCGAGCGCTATGCCACCCAGCCCGAGATCCTGAAATACGCCAATCACGTCGCCGACCGCTTCGATCTCCGCCGCGACATCCAGTTCGAGACGCGCGTTGCCAGGGCGACGTTCGATGAGAGGGGTAACGCCTGGATCGTCGAGACCGACAAAGGCGCTCGGCTGACGGCGCGTTTCGTCATCACGGCGATGGGCTGTCTCTCCTCGCCCAACACGCCGAAGATTCCGGGCCTCGCCGACTTCAAGGGGCCGACCTACCACACCGGCAACTGGCCGCATGAGGACGTCGACTTCACCGGCAAGACGGTCGGCGTGATCGGCACCGGCTCGTCGGCCATCCAGTCGATCCCGATCGTGGCGAAGCAGGCCAAGCACCTCACGGTGTTCCAGCGTACCGCCAACTACACCATCCCGGCGCACAACCGGCCGCTCGATCCGGCTTACGTGCGCGAGGTGAAGGCCAGCTATCCCGCGATGCGGGCGCGCGCCAAGACGCTGCCGGCCGGCATCGACCTCAAGGTCAACATGGCCTCGGCCGTCGAGACGCCGGAGCAGGAGCGCCGGCGGCTGTTCCAGGAGCGCTGGGACTATGGCGGCCTGGGCTTCATGGCCGCCTTCTCCGACCTGCTGCTCAACGACAAGTCGAACCAGACGGCCGCCGACTTCGTGCGCGAGAAAGTCCACGAGGTCGTCAAGAATCCGAAGACCGCCGAGCTGCTGTCGCCCAAGAACATCATCGGCTGTAAGCGGCTCTGCGTCGACACCGGCTACTGGGAGACGTTCAACCGGCCGAACGTTACCCTGGTCGATGTCAGCGATCCGCCGATCGAGCGCATCACCGCCGACGGCCTGGTCGTCAAAGGCACCCGCTACAAATTCGACTGCCTGGTGCTGGCCACCGGCTTCGACGCCATGACCGGCGCGCTGCTGAAAGTCGATATCCGCGGCCGCAAGGGCGTTGCGCTGAAGGACAAATGGAGCGAGGGCCCGAAGACCTATCTCGGTCTCACCATCGCGGGCTTCCCCAACCTCTTCACCATCACCGGCCCGGGCAGCCCGTCGGTGCTGACCAACATGCTTCCCTCGATCGAGCAGCATGTCGACTGGATCGCCGACTGCCTGATCGCGCTGCGCGGCAAGGGCGTGACGGTGATCGAGCCGATGGGCGAGGCCGAGGAAGCGTGGGTCGGCCATGTCGGCGAGGCGGCCGGCGTGACGCTGCGCTCGAGCTGCAGCTCGTGGTATGTCGGCGCCAACATCCCCGGCAAGCCGCGCGTGTTCATGCCTTATATCGGCGGCCTGCCGGCCTACATCGAGCGCTGCGAGGCGGTGGTGCAGGCCGACTACGAAGGCTTCGCGAAAGCCTAGCGCTTCATCAGGCGGCTTTGACCACCCGCGGCACCTTCCAGGTGCCATTCAGGATCGAAGGAGCGGTGTCCTTCGGCCAGTACATCCGCAGCATGGCGATGAAGGGCCCCTTCGGTGCAGGCAGCCAGTTCGCCTCCTTGTCCGCGCCCGGCGACTCGTTCTGGAAGTAGAGGGTGAGCGAGCCGTCGGCGTTGGGTTTGGGGTTGTTGCGCGGGCTGACGGTGAACTTGTTCAGCGCATTCGGCACGAACCACCAGCCTTGGTCGATCATGTACATGGTGATCGACCAGAAGCCGTTGACCGGCGGCGTCGCATCCTTGGCGAAGGTCAGCGTGTACTTGTTCGCGCCCGAGAGCGGCTGCCCGGCGCCGTCGACTTCGGTATAGGGATAGACCGCGTCCTTCTCCTGGTTGGCGGGCCAGCCGAAGGCCGCCACCACGGCGCGCTTGAGGTAATCGGTGCCGTAGGTGCCGAGGCCCTTGGTCACGACCCAACCATCGACCATGGCACCCAGCATTGTCCTGCTGCCTTCGATCCTGCTGAGGGCGCTCTGCGGGATGTCCTTCAGCGCGGCCTGCACCGCCGGATCGAGCTTGCTCATGTCGAACGGCTGGCCGGGCACGATGCCGATCTTCGCCATGCGCGCCAGCATCGGTGCGTCCGCTACCGCCGGCGGCGCGCTGCTGCCCATCAGCTTGGCCATCCGGTCGAAGTAGCCCGCGGTCCCCATGGCGAGGATCACCGCTTGCGGCTTGTCGGTCATGCTGAAGCCGGGATTGGCATCGACCGGCGGCGCCACCGGCGTGTACGGCTTGCCCCACATCGACAGCGGCGTGATCCTGTACTGCGCTTGGAGCTTGTTGACGGCCTCGTAGTCCTGCGGCGTGCCGTCGGCGTAGGTGCGGCCCAGGATCACCATGTAGCGGGTCGCCATGGCGATCTGCTTCATGCCCGCCGGCACCGTGCCCTTCCAGCCCGGCCCGGTGATCAGGTAGTTGGCGGCCGCGCCGCCGGCGGTCCGCTTGCTGGGCGCCGACTGGAGCGCGCTCATCCAGAGATCGACGATCTCGAACAGGAAGAAGCGGTCGCCCATCGCCGGATGGCTGAATACCTGCGGCTCGCTGAGGTCGAGCCAGGCCAGCGAATAGAGCGTGTCGGCGTTGGGCGCGGAAACGCCGCGATAGTCGGCCGGCGGATAGCGCGGAACGTTGGCGAACTGGTTCGTCGGCGCGCCCATCATCCCGACCGTGGCGACATTGGACATCTGCACGCGCGTGACTTCGGTGGTGATCAGGGAATAGCCGTAGACGTAGGCGTCCTCGGCGATTTGTTTCGCCTCCGCCGGCGTCAGGGCCTGGGCGCTTGCCGGGATGGTCGTCGCGAGGCCGGTCGTTGCGATCAGGCCGCCCGCGAGTGTGCCGCGAATGAAATCTCGCCTGTCTGATGCCATGCCGCTTCCTCCTAACTCTGTATCGTCCATCCTGTCACGGCGCGGCGAAGAGCGCGCTCGCAATCGGGCAGCGCTGCAGACGAGCTGCAACTCGTAATATGTCGGTCGTGTTACCGGGCGCGCCACGGCCGCACCAGCAGCGACCCTCCGATCAGGCAACCGTAGACCGCGAGCCCGGCGGCGATGGCGGAGAACACGCCATCGAGGCCGAGTCCCATCTTCTCGATCGCGAACCAGCCGCCGGCTGTCGCTACGATCATGCGCACGACGCTGGCGCTGAACGGCACCGCCATGTGGCCGGCACCCTGGCTCGCGAAGTAGAGCGTGAGGCCGAGGCCAAAGAAGCAGTAAACCGGCGCCACGCGGCGAAGGCAGGCGACGCTGGCCGCCACGACCTCGGCATCGGACGTGAACAGCCGCGCCCAGCTCTCCGGCGCCAGCGCCACCGCCCAGCCGATGCAGCCGATGATGACGAACGCCAAAAGACCGCCGACCCACGCCGCCCGATTGGCGCGCCGCCAGTCGCCCGCGCCGGCCGCCACGCCGACCAGCGTCGTGAGGCCGGTGCCGATGCCGAAGGCGAGCGGCGCCAGCATGAATTCCAGCCGCATGCCGATGCCGTAGCCCGCCAGCGCCGCCGTGCCGAAGCGTCCGACCAGGCCGGTGACCAGCACGGCGGTGAGGATTGCCGCGGGCGTCGAGGCCGAGCCCATCAGGCCGACGCGCAGGATCTCGCCGAACAGCCGAGGCTGCAGGCGCACACCGGCGATCGCAGGGATGAATCCCAGCCGGCCGCGCCGCACCGCGCGCACCTGCAGCGCGAGCGAGAGGACAGAGCCGGTGGCGCCCGCGATCACCAAGCCGACGAGGCCGAGCCGCGGCGCCAGCACGAACGACAGGCCGACATAGACGAATGACGTGGTGGCGCCGATGCGGCTCGGCGTGGCGCTGTCACCCGCGCCGCGCAGCAGGGCGGCGAGGAAGCAGTTCGGCCAGACCAGCAGCGCGGCGGCGAAGAACCAGTTGCTGAAGCTGAGCGCCTGGGCGAGCACGTTGCCGCTGCCGCCCATCAGCCGGAACAGCGGGGGCAGGGCCGTCCAGCCGAGCGCCATGAAGACGAAGGCCAGGCACCAGCCCACCAGCAGGGCATGCAGCATCAGCACGCGGGCATCCTCGTGCCGGCCGGCGCCCAGCGCGCGGGCCAGCGCCGAGGCGACGGCGCCGCCCATGCCGCCGTTCGCCATGTTGAACATCAGTGCCATGAACGGCACGACCAGCACGAAGCCCGCCAGCGCCTCGGTGCCGAGGCGTCCGACGATCCAGGTCTCGGAGACGGCGACGCCGATCTGCAGCACCATCAGCCCGGTCGTCGGGCCGGCCAGCCGCCACAGCGCGGGCCCGATGGGCGCGGTCAGAAGAGGATGAGAAGACAAGAGAACTCCGGGGAACGAGCGCAGACGTCCGCCGTCGGTCGGCGGAAAGAAGAAGCGGTGGAGTTAGCGCTGATCCATGTCGAACAATCCCCGGAACGCGGCGACCATATCGCGTGGGCGTTGCGTTGTCATCAGCGCGCGCGCCACGGCCGCGCGAACAGCGGGCCCGCGATCGTGCCGCCATAGAGCACGAGGCTCGCCGCCATCGCCCAGAACACGCCATTCAGGCCAAGCCCGAAATGCTCGATCGCGAACCAGCCGCCGGCGGTCGCCACCAGCATGCGCACGATGCTGGCCGTGAGGGGTGCGGCCATGCGGCCCGCGCCCTGGCTCGCGAAGTGCAGCGCGAGGCCAAGGCCAAACAGGCATTCGAACGGCGCCACGCGAGTGAGGTACGAGACGCTGACCGCGATGACCTCGGGGTCCGAGGAGAACAGCCGGGAAAAGCTCTCGGGCATCAGCGCGATCGCCCAGCCGATGGCGCCGGTCAGGCCGAACGCCGCGAAGCCGCCGATCCAGCCCGCGCGGTTGGCGCGCTTCCAGTCGCCGGCGCCCGCCGCTACGCCGACGATGGTCGTGAGCCCCGTGCCGACGCCGAAGGTAAGCGGCGACAGGATCGCCTCGGTGCGGACGCCAATGCCGTAGCCCGCCAGCGCCGCCGGGCCGAAGCCGCCGACCAGCGCGGTGACCAGCAACGCCGTGGCACTCGCCGACACGGTCGAGACCGAGCCCATGACGCCGATATGCATGATCTCGCTGAACAGCCGGCGCTGCAGGCGCACGCCCTCGAGCGACGGCGCGAAGCCCAGCCCGCCGCGCTGGATGGCGCGCACCAGCACGATCACAAAGCCCGCCGTGGTGACGATCGCCGCGATCGCGGGTCCGGCGATTCCGACGCCCGGCCACTCGCCGATACCGAGCGTCATGAGCAGGGAGACCACGGTGTAGATCGGCGCCAGGATGAGCCCGAGCCGGCTTGGCGTGAACGCATCGCCGCAGCCGCGGAACAGCGCCGACATGAAGGCGGCGAGCCAGGTCAGCACGGCGCCGGCGAACCACCAGCTACTGTAGACCGTGGCCTCGTGCAGGGTGCGGCCGCTGCCGCCCATCAGCGCGAAGACGTGCGGCAGCACCGTCCAGGCGAGCACGCCGAACAGCAGCGCCAGGCTGATCGCCACCAGCGCCGCATGCAGCAGGATGGCGCGCGCATCGTCGAGGCGGTTGCCGCCCAGCGCCCGGGCCAGCGCCGAGGCTACGCTGCCGCCCATGCCGCCGTTGGCCATGTTGCCCATCAGCCCGGCGAACGGAATGACCAGCACGTAGCCCGCCAGCGATTCGGTGCCGAGGCGACCCACGATCCAGATCTCGGCGATCCCGGCCAGGATCTGCACCACGATCAGCGCCGTCGTCGGGCCGGCCAGACGCCACAGGCTCCGCCCGATGGGCGCGGTCAGGAGAGGATGGGACAAGGGAACTCCGAGAAGCAGTGGCGTTAGCGCTGATCCATGTCGGAATTCCTCAAAGCGAACTAGGTCTATCGCTGAAAGGCTTCATTGTCATCCTGAGCGAAGCGAAGGATCTGACATCAGCACCACAGTCGGTGGCCGCCCCGCTAGGTCCTTCGCTGCGCTCAGGACGACAGGGTGCTACGCTCCCGCCAATTCAATCAGCGAGCGAGCACCACCGTGACCACCAACCGCGCCCATGTCCTGTTGTGGACCGACAACACCGGAGCCTATCTCGAGGCGATCAAGGCCGCGGGCCTTGCCGACCGGGTCGTGATCGACTCGCTGCCGCGCAAGGACAAGCCGTCGGCCGACCAGCTCGCGCGCACCGAGGCGCTGATGGCGCCGGGCGTGCCGGCGGGCCTGCTGCCTGCCATGCCCAAGCTGCGCTGGGCGCAATCGATGACGGCGGGCGTCGAAGGCTGGCTGGCGCTGCCCGACCTGCCCAAGACCATCACGCTCACCTGCGCGCGCGGCACGCACACCGAATCGATGCCCGAGAACATCATGGCCGGGCTGTTCTACGCCGCGAAGCCCTACGCCGTGGCGGCGACCAACAACAAGGCCGGCAAGTGGGTGCACACGGTGGCCCAGCCGCTCAACGGCAAGACGCTCGGCATCCTCGGTCTGGGCGCGATCGGCGCCGAGGTGGCGCGCATGGCCTCCGCCTTCGGCATCCGCGTGATCGGCACCAAGCGCCGCCCCGACAAGATCGCCCACGTGGCCGAAGTGCTGCCGCCCGAGCGCACGAAGGACGTGCTGGAACGCTCCGACTTCGTGCTCCTGCTGCTGCCCGCCACGCCCGACACCAACGAGCTGGTCAACGCCGAGCGGCTGGGCTGGATGAAGCCCACCGCGTGGCTGCTGAATTTCGGCCGCGGCCACCTGATCAAGGACGCCGACCTGATCGCCGCCGTGAAGGCCAGGAAGATCGCTGGCGCCATCCTCGACGTCTTCCGCCAGGAGCCGCTGCCCGCCGAGCATCCGTTCTGGTCGACCGAGGGCATCCTGGTGCTGCCCCACATCGGCGGACCTCATCCGCAGCGCGACCGCTTCGTCGCCAAGCTGTTCGTCGACAATCTCGGCCGCTTCCTCGACGGCAAGCCGCTGAAGGAGACGGTGGACCGGGCGGCGGGGTACTGAGCGGACGGGAAGGGCGGCAACTGTTTCCCAAAGATTCCCACCTGCCTGGGAAATATATAATGCACGCCTGCTTGGCTTTCAGGGCATTTTTCCCAGATTCCGCCCTACCCCCTAGGGTCAAGTCTTTGATCTGAAATGATTCCGGTTGCGCGCAGCTTGAAAAATCACGTGAACCACGTAGCTTACCACGTGAACCACGTAGTCACAGCCGGGAACATCGATGGCGACCAGAAAGACCAAGGCTGCACTGCCCGGCGCGGGAATCCAGGGGCGCGACGTGCGTCGGCTGCGGGCGCGCGAGCGACTGACGCGCCAGGCTTTCGCCGACCGCTACGGCCTCGATCCGCGGACCGTCGAGGGCTGGGAGCAGGAGCGTTTCGACATGGACCGCTCGGCCCGCGTCCTCCTCCTGGTCGTCGCGCATGAACCGGAGGCCGTGGTGCGATCGCTGCGCAAGGCCAAGGCCGCCGGGAGGTGATCTTGCGTGGTTTCGCGCGCTCGATCTACTGAGCCTATCACCTGGAAAATGGACGGATGTCTCGAATCCACATCCTCGGCGCTTCGGGTTCGGGCACATCCACCCTCGGTGCCGCCCTGGCCCGGCGATTGGCCTGCCCGCACGTCGATGCGGACACGCTGTTCTGGATGCCGACCGATCCGCCTTTTATCGAACAGCGGGCTCGAGAGGCGAGGCAGACCCTTCTCCTGCAAGTGCTGTCGGCGAACGGTCGATGGATCTTCTCCGGATCCGCGACAGCGTGGTCCGCTCCCGTGGAACCCTTCTTCGACCTGATCGTGTTCCTGACGCTGGACCCATCGACGCGCCTGGACAGATTGCGTCGCCGGGAAGTCGAACGCTATGGCGAGCGCATCAGCGGAACTGGCGACATGGCCGAAGCCAGCGCCGCCTTTCTCAACTGGGCGCTGGCCTATGAAACAGCAGGCCTGGAGCAGCGCAGCCGGGTGACGCACGAGCAGTGGCTGGCGTCGCAGGCCGCCCCTGTGCTGCGACTCAATTCCTCAGCTCCGGTGCGGGACCTCGTCGATGCCGTTCTGTCAAGGTGCTGGGCCATTAGCGTAGCCTGAGCGCCCGGAGCACTTGCGGAAACTCCGCAAACCGGTTTCCGCAACCCTTCAGCGGCGATATGTCGGGCCCAGCGATACATTCGAAACGCTGATATTCATCGTTCGATGTGGCTTATTCAGAGACCGTTGAATGCTCATTGAGGGTTCGTTGCAGGGATCGGCGATGAGGGCCATCACAGGAGTATGCTGCGCGGCCGTCGCTCTGCTGGTCGTGGCCGCCGGGATCGCCCGAGCCGCCGACATGCCGCGGGTCGTGTCGCTGAAGGTGTGCATCGACGGGCTCGACAATCTCCATGTGAAAGACGGCCAGCTCACCTGGGAGCATCTTGCCTACGAGCGGCCCGGGATACATTCCGGCTGCAAGGGCGTCAGCGAGGTCAACGGCGTCCATTGGGGCGACGGGTCGAAGAGCTTTCCGCTGCCGGTGCCGAGCGGATCCGCGCGCATCGCCTTCCACCCCGTCCGCTGTCGCGGCAACTGTGTCCTCGTGCAGAGCCCGAGCGCCGCGAATGGCTGGGAAGCGATCTACCAGTTCGACGACTATGTGCTCCCGAGCTCGGCCGTCTATTGTGTGAACATCGTCATCGGCGGCCGGCCGGAATCGGCCGCCGACCAGTCGGTCCAGCACATCAGGCCGGCGCCTCTCCGCGCCGGCGGCAAGCCACTCTTCGACGGCCTCGGCGGAAAGCTCCACGAAGGGGCCTGCGCGGAGGACCTGGTTTCCTGACGCGCCGCCGGCGACCGCTTGCGGAAACGGCGCGAACCGGTTTCCGCAGTTCCGCAACCTCGGCCTTGCCCTAATACCCGATCGCCGCGCCGTCGCTGCGCGGGTCGGAGCCGCCGACTAAAAGCCCGCTGCCCGGATCGATCGTGATGCCGTGCGCGTGGCCAGCATATTCGTGCCAATCGGGCCACTGGTTCACCAGGTGGCCGCGGCGCTTCAACTCGGCGATTGTCGCGGCCGGCACGCGGCCCTCGAGGTGCAGCGTGTCGCGCGCCTCGCCTATTGCGAATCGGCCACTTAGAAATCGCGGCGTCTCGAGCGCCTGCTGGATGTCGCGGCCATGGTCGATCATGGCGAGGTAGGTCTGCAGGTGGATCTGCGGCTGGCCGTCGGCGCCCATGCAGCCCAGCACGGCCCACAGCTTGTCGCCGCGGAAGGCGAGCGAGGCGATCAGCGTGTGCAATGGCACCTTGCCGGGCTCGAGCCGGTTGGGGCTCTGGGGATCGAGCGAGAAGTAGGCCGAGCGGTTCTGCAGCACCACGCCGGTGCGGCCCGCCACGACGGCGGCGCCGAAGCTGCCATAGACCGAATGGACCAGCGACGCGGCGTTGCCCTCGCGGTCGACCGCGGCGACATAGACGGTGTCGCCGGCGAGGCTGCCGTAGGACGGGATCTTGTCCCACGGCAGCGCCCGCGCCGGGTCCATCAGCCTGCGGCGCTCGGCGGCGTAGTCCTTGGAGATCAGCAGGTCCATCGGCACCGGGCCGAAGCGCGGGTCGCCCAGCCACTGGTCGCGATCGTGATAGGCGAGCTGCTTGGCCTGCACCATCAGATGGACGTAGTCGGGCCCGAGGAACGGCTTGCTGGCGAGGTCGAACGGTTCCAGCAGGTTCAGCATTGAGAGCACAGTGAAGCCTTGCGTCGGCGCCGGCGTCTCGTAGATCGTGACGTCGCGGTAGCGGCCGGCGATCGGTTCCTCCCAGCGCGCGACTTGTGCTTTCAGGTCGTCGGGGGCGAAGAAGCCGTCGTTGGTCTGCGACCAGCGCACCAGCTCGCGCGCCACCTCGCCGCCATAGAAGCCGTGCCAGCCGTCGCCGGCGATCGCTTGGAGCGTGCGCGCGAGATCCGGGTTGGTGAGCACCGGCCCGTGCTTGAGGAAGATCGCCGCTGCCTCGGGGCTCTTCTCCAGGTCGGGGCGCGCCATGTTGCGCCAGTGCGCCAGCCGCGCCGTCACCGGAAAGCCGTCGCGCGCATAGCCGATGGCGCTTTCCAGGCAGCGCTTGAGCGGCAGGCGGCCGAACGCGGCATGCGCCTCGGTCCAGCTCGCCACCGCGCCCGGCACGGTGAGCGTGGCCGGCAGGGGGCCCTTGAGAGGCACTTCGCTCAAGCCGCGCTTGGTGAACGCCTCGATGGTGCCGCTCGCCGCCGCGCGGCCGCCGCCGTCGACGTAGCGCACCTTGCGTGTGGCGGCGTCGTGGATCAGCCAGAACGCATCGCCGCCGATGCTGGTCATGTGCGGATAGACGACCGACAGGACCGCACTCGCCGCCACCGCCGCATCGACCGCCGAGCCGCCGGCGCGCAACACATCGACCCCCGCCGCCGATGCGAGCGAATGGGGCGACGTCACCAGGCCGTTCGGCGCGAGCGTGGCCGGACGGCCGGTACTTATGTCTGTCATGAGAAGTTTTCGTGCCTTGGTTTTTTAACGTTCGTCGGATTGTTCTGACGCGCGATCCCACCGCGTGTCATCCGAGCGAAGCGAGGGACCTTTGGCCGGCATTGATTAAAGATCCCTCGCTTCGCTCGGGATGACACCGAGTTTGCGGGATGCCGCAGCCAATTCCTAGGGAGTTGACAGGCTGGGGCGAACCTCATAACACTTAACCTGTTAGTTAAGTATTATCTGGAAGGCCGCGCGATGCTCAAGACCTTGGCTGTGATCGCCGTCGTGGTGGCGGTGATTGTCGCCGGCATCCTGGTTTATGCCGCGACCAAACCGGACTCCTTCACCGTCAGGCGTAGCGCCTCCATCAAGGCGCCGCCCGAGCGCATCTTCGCGCTGATCAACGACCTGCATGGCTGGGCCGCCTGGTCGCCCTACGAGAAGAAAGATCCCGACATGAAGCGCACCTACGGCGGCGCGCCCATGGGCAAGGGCGCGATCTATCAATGGGACGGCAACAAGAACGTCGGCAGCGGCAGCATGGAGATCATTGAGGCCACGCCACCGTCGAAGATCGTGATCAAGCTCGACTTCCTGAAGCCGTTTGAAGGTCACAACACCGCCGAATTCACCATGGTACCTATGGGCGACAACACGACTGTCACCTGGGCGATGTACGGTCCCAGCTCCTTCATCTTCAAGGTGATGGGCGTCTTCATGGATATGGACAAGATGATCGGCAACGACTTCGCCGCCGGTCTCGCCAACCTCAAGTCCTTGGCCGAGAAATAACATGCTCCGTTATCGGACGTTTCTGCTCAGCCTGGTGCTGCCGGCCGCCATTGCCGGCGCCGCCGTCGCGCAATCGAACGACCTGCCACCCGGCGTGTTCATGGGCGGCAAGGATCTCGCTGAGGCGCGCGCCGGCACCTACGCCATCGATCCCGACCATTCGGCGGTGCTGGCCCGCGTCTCGCACCTCCGCTACTCCTACCTCGTCGTCCGTTTCGACAAGGTCGCGGGCAAGCTCACCTGGGATCCGGCCGCGCCGGAGAAATCGACGCTCTCGGTCAGCGTGCCGACCAACTCGATCAGCTCCAACGTGAAGGGCTTCCCCGACCAGCTGACAGGCGAGCAGTTCCTCGACTCCAGCCACTTCCCCGAGGCGACGTTCGTGTCGACGTCCTTCCGCCGGACCGATGCCACGCACGGCAAGGTCGAGGGCAACTTCACGCTCAAGGGTAAGACGAAGCCCGTGACCTTCGAGGTCGAGCTGGTCGGCGCTGGCAAGGGCTGGGAGAACAGCCCGCGCATGGGCGCGCACGCCAAGGCCGTCATCAATCCGCAGGACTACGGCCTCATGCCACTGTTGGGCAATGCCCTCGAGATCGCGATCGATACCGAATTCGGGAGACAGCCATGAACGTCATGCTGAAGCCGCCCGGGCAGGAGCTCGTGATCACGCGCGATCTCAAGGCGCCGCGCGAGCGCGTGTTCGCCGCCTGGACCGATCCGCGCCTGTCGTCGATCTGGTGGGTGCCGAAGGATTGCACGCTGGTGTCGTGCGAGATGGATGTGCGGGTGGGCGGCAAGTGGCGGCGCAGCATGCGGGTGCCCGACGGCAGCGTGATCGCCAAGTACGGTGTCTATCGCGAGGTGACGCCGCCAGTTGGGTCGACAGGAGGGCGGCTCGCCTTCACCTACAACACCGACTACGCCAACGGCACAATCGATCCAGAGACGCTGGTGACCGTCGATCTCGCCGAGCTGCCGGATGGCCGCACGCGTCTCACGCTCACCCATTCCGGCTTCTGGGACGAGGCGTCGCGCGTCAGCCACACCGGCGGCTGGACCGGCGTCATGGAACGCATCGCCGATTTCATCTCCGCGTAACGTAGGAGGACGCCATGGACGTTCGAGTTCCTGCCGAAACCGGGTCCGGTCGCCTGCACCATGCGCTGGCGGCCCACGTGGCGAGCGGCGACATGCCGGGCATCGTCGCGCTGGTGAGCCACCGCGGCCAGACCCGCGTCGAGGCGATCGGCGCGCAGTCGTTCGGCGGCACGCCGATGCGGCGCGACACCATCTTCCGCATCGCCTCGATGACCAAGCCGATCACCGCGGCTGCAACGCTGATCCTGGTCGAGGAATGCAGGCTCCGCCTCGACGATCCGGTCGATGCCTTCCTGCCCGAGCTCGCCGATCGCAAGGTGCTGAAGAGCCTCGAGGGACCGGTCGAGGACACCGTGCCGGCCCGCCGCCCGATCACCACGCGCGATCTTCTGACCTTCACCTTCGGCATGGGCGCGGTGATGGTGTGGCCGCCCAAGTATCCGATTCAGAAGGTTGCCGCCGCCGCGGGCCTGACGCCCGGGCCGTCCCAGGCGACCATCACGCCCGACGAATTCATGAAGCGGCTCGGCACCCTGCCGCTGATCTACCAGCCGGGCGAGCGCTGGCTCTATCACACCGGCTCCGACGTTTTAGGCGTGCTGATCGCGCGGGCTAGCGGCCAGTCGTTTGAGGCTTTCCTGCAGGACCGCCTGTTCGGCCCGCTCGGCATGCGCGACACCGGTTTCCAGGTGCCCGCGGCCGAGCTCGATCGCCTGGCCAGCGCCTACATGATGGATCCGCAGAAGAAGGAGCTCGGCTTCTTCGACGATGCGCGAGACAGCCGCTGGGCCAAGCCCCTGCCGTTCCCCGCCGGCGGCTCGGCGCTGGTCTCCACCGTCGACGACTATCACGCCTTCTACCGCATGCTGCTCGCCAAGGGCCGGCATGGCAGCGAGCGCATCCTGTCGCGGCCGTCGGTCGAGCTGATGACCTCCGACCAGCTCACGCCCGACCAGAAGAAAGGCGCCGAGCTGTTCTTCGGCCATGGTGCGAGCTGGGGCATGGGCGGCGCCGTGGTCACGCGCCGCACCGATCTTTTCACCACGCCCGGGCGTTATGGATGGGATGGCGGCTACGGCACCTCGGCGCACATGGATCCGGCCGAGGACATGGTCGGCATCCTGATGACCCAGAGGATGATGGACTCGCCGGTGCCGCCCAAGGTGTTCCGCGACTTCTGGACCTCGGCCTACCAGGCGATCGACGATTAACCAAGGAGAGAACGATGAACGTACAGCCCTACCTGTCATTCGAAGGCCGCGCCCAGGAGGCGATCGACTTCTACAAGAGCGCGCTCGGCGCCAAGGTCGACATGGTCATGCTGTTCAAGGAGGCGCCGCCGGAGATGCAGGCGCAGATGTCGCCACAGTCGAAGGACAAGATCATGCACGCCGCCTTCCATATCGGCGACACGCAGGTCATGGCCTCGGACGGTCAGTGCAGCGGCAAGGCTTCGTTCTCGGGCATCGCGCTCACGCTCAACGCGGCGAGCAATGCCGAGGCCGAGAAGCTGTTCAATGCGCTCGCCCAGGGCGGCAAGGTGAACATGCCGATGTCGGAGACCTTCTTCGCCAACCGCTTTGGCATGGTGGCCGACAAGTTCGGCGTCGGCTGGATGGTGCTCAATCCCAAGCAGCCGGGATAGGGCATGTAGTCATCGAAAGGACACGTGATGGCAAAGAACACGATTTGCGTCTGGTACGACAAGGAAGCCGAGGCCGCTGCCCGCTTCTACGCCGCGACCTTTCCCGACAGCGCGGTGAGTGCCGTCCACCGTGCACCCAGTGACTACCCCTCCGGCAAGAAGGGCGATGTGCTGACGGTCGAATTCACCGTTGCCGGAGTGCCTTGTCTTGGCCTCAACGGCGGTCCCGCGTTCAAACACAACGAAGCCTTCTCGTTCCAGATCGCCACCGACGATCAGCAGGAAACCGACCGCTACTGGAACGCCATCGTCGGCAACGGCGGCCAGGAGAGCGCGTGCGGCTGGTGCAAGGACAAGTGGGGCGTCTCCTGGCAAATCACGCCGCGCGTGCTGACCGAGGCGATGGCGGCCGGCGGCGATGAAGCAAAGCGCGCGTTTGATGCGATGATGAGCATGAAGAAGATCGACGTCGCCGCGATCACGGCGGCGCGGCGCGGCTGACGATCCCGTTCGGCTGATTTCAGCCGAACGGAATATGCTCTAGGCGCGCTTCTCGACGTTGGCGCTGCGCAGGGGAACGCCGAACTCGCGTCGGCAGACCTCTGCCAGCACCGCGACGCCCTGCTTGATGGTCTCGGGCTCGGGGTTGGCGAAGCAAAGACGCAGCCGGCACTTGGCGTAGCTCTTGTCGACCGACCATTCCGGCCCGGGATTGAGCGACACGCCGGCGGCGAGCGCCGCCTGGCCGAGCTTCACCGTGTCGACGTTGTCGGGCAGCTTGACCCAGAGATAGATGCCGCCCGGCGGGTCGCCGAACTCGGCTGCCGTGCCGAACTGCTCGGCCAATGCCTCGCGCAGCACCTGCAGCTTGTGGGCGAGCGCCTTGTTGAGCTTGGGCACGTGATCGTGGAAATGCCGGGTGCAGAACTCGGCAAGCACCATCTGCTCGAGTGCGCCCGAGCCTGCGTCCTGCTTGAGCCCCAGGATGCGCGCCAGGATCTCCCACTTGGCGACGATGTAGCCGACGCGCAGCGCCGGCGCGATCGACTTGGAGAACGAGCCGATGAAGATTACGCCATCGCCGCCGGCAAGCGAATAGATCGAGGCCGGCCGCTTGCCCGACCACACCAGGTCGGAATAGCACTCGTCCTCGAAGATCATCGTGCCGTACTCGCGGGCGAGCGCGATCATCTCCCGCCGCCGCGCCTCGGGCATGATCGAGCCGGTCGGGTTCTGCACCGTCGGGATGGTGTAGATGTATTTCGGCGTGATGCCCTTGGCCTTGAGCTCCTCGAGCTTGGCCTTGAGCGCATCCATGCGCATGCCGTCGTTGTCGAGCGGGATGCCGACGATGTTGACGCCGAACTTGGCGAGGCGGCTCAGCGCCCCGCCGTAAGTCTCCTTCTCGATCAGGATCGTATCGCCTTTGCCGAGCAGCAGGGTGTTGACCAGGTCGAGGCCCTGCAGCGAGCCCGAGGTGATCAGGATTTCGTCGGCCGTGCAGTCGATGGCGGCATGGCTCTTGAGCTTGCCCGACAGGAACTCGCGCAGCGGTCGGTAGCCGAGCGGGCCGCTGTTCAGCCCGTAGGTGGCGAGCGTGGCACCCTCGCGCTTCAGCACGGCCGTTGCCGCGTCGATCAGCGCCTGTACCGGCACGTTCTTGGCGTCGTTGTGGCCGCCGACGAAATTGTACTTGGGAAAGCCGTTCCACTTGACGGCAGGGGCCGGCGTGCCGGGTGCCAGCAGCGGTGCGACATCGAACGGTGCGGTCATGACGTTCCCTCAGCTTTTCTTGGGCTTATTGCTGGGCCAAGAACGGGCCGCGTGCAACAGCTTTGGCCCGATCAGCTAGCACAGACCCGCATAGCGGGTCAGTGCGCGGTGGCGCGGAACGACTGGGCGTTGGCGAGGTCCCAGGGCAGCTTCCAGCGCGCATTGCCGGTGCCAGCCACCAGCTCGCCCTCGGCCAGCGAGGGATAGATGTCGGCGAAGGTCACGACCTCGCTCGGCGAGATGCGGCGCGAAATGTGGATCGGCTTGAAGTCCTTGGGATGATCGAGGCCCGCTGCCGCGGTCATCTCGGCGAGCTCATGCAGGGTGGCGCGATGGAAGTTGGCCACGCGCTGCATCTTGTCAGGCACGACCAGCGCGCGTTGGCGGTGCGGGTCCTGGGTGGCGACGCCGGTCGGGCATCGATCAGTGTGGCAGGACTGCGACTGGATGCAGCCCACGGCGAACATGAAGCCGCGCGCCGCATTGCACCAGTCGGCGCCGAGCGCCATGGCGCGGATGATGTCGAAAGCGGTGATGATCTTGCCTGCCGCGCCGAGCTTGATGCGATGGCGGGCGCCGATGCCGACCAGGGCGTTGTGCACGAAGAAGAGGCCCTGGCGCATCGGCTTGCCGATATGGTCGATGAATTCCAGCGGTGCCGCGCCCGTGCCGCCCTCCTTGCCGTCGACCACGATGAAGTCGGGATAGATGCCCGTCTCGAGCATCGCCTTGCAGATGGCGAGGAATTCCCATTCGTGGCCGATGCAGAGCTTGAAGCCGGCGGGCTTGCCACCCGACAGCTCGCGCATCTTGGCGATGAATTGCATCATCTCGATCGGCGTCGTGAAGGCGGAATGGCTCGAGGGCGAGATGCAATCCTCGCCGACCGGCACGCCGCGCGTCTGGGCGATCTCGGCGCTCACCTTGGGTGCGGGCAGCACGCCGCCATGGCCGGGCTTGGCGCCCTGGCTGAGCTTCAGCTCGACCATCTTGACCTGCGGGTTCGAGGCGCCCTCGGCGAACTTGTCGGCGTTGAAGGTGCCGTCTTGATTGCGGCAGCCGAAATAGCCTGAGCCCACTTCCCAGACGATGTCGCCGCCGCCTTCGCGGTGATAGGGGCTGTAGCCGCCTTCGCCGGTGTCGTGGGCGAAGCCGCCGAGCTTGGCGCCGCCGTTCAGCGCGCGGATAGCGTTGGCCGAGAGAGACCCGAAGCTCATGGCCGAGATGTTGAACACCGAGGCCGAGTAGGGCTTGGTGCAGTCGACGTCGCCCACCATGATGCGGAACGGCTCTTTGGTCACGGGCCTCGGCGCGATCGAATGGTGCATCCACTCGTAGCCGATCGCGTAGACGTCGTACTGGGTGCCGAACGGCCGCACGTCGAGCTGCATCTTGGCGCGCTGGTAGACGATGGCGCGGCGGTCGCGGCTGAACGGCGTGCCGTCCTTGTCGCCCTCGAAGAAATATTGCCTCAGCTCGGGCCGGATCGCCTCGAAGATGAAGCGCATGTGCGCCAGGATCGGATAGTTGCGCAGGATCGAGTGGCTGGGCTGCACGAGGTCGTGGATCCCGACCGCGATCAACAGGGCGGCCACGGCGAACGGAATGGCGAGCCACAGCGTGAAAGACACGGCCAGCAGGCCGGCGCCGAACAGCAGCGTCGCCAACACCGCGAGCCACAGCGGAATGAAGCGGCTATGGAACAGCATGGACATTTGGCCCCCCGGCTCGGTTCACTTCTGGCGCGGCTCGCTGAGGCCCGCGTCCGGCTGAGACAGCTTTCCCAGTCTCATCAATTTGACCGCCTTCACCAGCGCGCGCGCTGCGTTGCGTGTTTCCTCCTGGAAGGCATGGTCGTGGTCGAGCGCGTCGTGGCTGAGCGCATAAGGCTCGTAGTAGCCGACATAGCGGTCGAGCTCGGCAGCGTGGCCCGACGAGATCAGGCCCAGGTCCTTCAGCCAGTCGACCAGGATGCGGCGCAGGGTTTCGGTGCCCGCGGCGTCGCCATGCACCACGACCGAGAAAGCGCGGCCGGCCAGGTGATTCGGAAAGTCCCATCCCCTCATCTCGATTTCCTTGGCCTTCTTCGCGTCCTTGCCGCCGGTCGATGTCGGGTCGGCATTGCCGCCGTTGGCGCAGACCAGGCGGTCGATCATGGCCTTCAGCCCCGCCGGCGCCTGATACCAGTTGACTGGTGTCACGATCATGACGCCGTGGGCCGCCGCCCACATCGGATAGATGTCATTCATCCAGTCATTGACCTGGCCGATCGCGTGGTTGGGATAGCAGGAGCACGGCCAATGGCAGAGCGGCTGCGCCGTCGACACGCAGGCTTTGCACGGATGGATCTGCCGGCCGTACTGCGAGGTCAGCAGGCTGAGATCGAGCACCTCGACCTCGAAACCGTGCTCGCGTTCGATCACCCGGCGCGCCAGCTCGACCAGCCGCCAGGTCTTGGACAGTTCGCCGGGGCAGCTCTGGTCGCTGCGCATCGAGCCGTTGATCAGCAGGATGCGCGGCTTGCTCTTGGTCGACTTCTGCCGGCGTTCGGCACGCGCAATAGCATCGCGCGCCTTCAACCAGTCGATGGAGAGGTCGTAGGTCGGATCGGCATAGCCGCGCCCGGCCTTCTTCGTGCGCGGCGCCTTGCGGTATTCGTGATAGCCGTTCCAGGCGGCGTCGATGATCTTGCCGATCTCGACCTGCAGGGGATCGAATGCGGGATCGAAGAAGCGCTCGCGGGCCCGCGCGGTGAACTCTGCCTTGGTGAGCGCCACGCTCGGCATTCCCTTGCGGATCTTTATCCTGGCCATCCAGCCCTCCCTGGAGCGGGAGGATAGCGTTTTATGTATGCCGCGGGCTGCGAGAAATCGCCTGCAGGGCCTTCACGTGTCGGGCCGTCGCCGACAGGGCCTTGCGCTCGATGGCGCGGTAGTGGCGGATCAGCTCCTGGCCGCGTTCGGTGAGCATCGCACCGCCGCCGTCGCGGCCGCCAGTCTGGGCCGTGACAAGCGGCATCTCGAAGGTACGGTTGATTTCCGACACCAGCTCCCAGGCGCGTTTGTAGGACATGTTCATCGACCGGCCGGCCGCCGAGATCGAGCCTTCGCGCGCGATGCGCTCGAGCAGCGTGACCTTGCCGGGACCGAGCCGGCCCTCGTCGTCGAAATCGATGCGGATACTGAGATGCGGCATCGCGGTACTCCTAATTCCGTTCGAACGACACGCTCTTGATCACGGCATAGACCGGCCGGCCGGGCGCCAGTGCGAGTCGTTGCACCGATTTGGCGGTGAGCCGGGCCACCAAGGCGGCACCGCCGCAGTCGAGGCGGACGTCGGCCTGTGCGCCGCTCGGCGATATCTCCGACACCGTGCCGGCGAGCACGTTGAGGGCGCTGATCTCCTGCGGCGGCTGGAGCGACAGCATGACGTCACGGGCGCGGATATAGGCGCGCACCGGCGCGCCGACGGCAGCCCTCAGGCGCGGCACCTGCAGCTCGCCCGCCCGGGAGCTGAGCGTCGTGAGCTGGAAGATCTCGTCGTGGCGCGCCACAACCGCTTCGAGCACGCTGCCGGCGTCGCCGGCATCGGCCAGCGGCAGGATGTCGAGCACCGGCCCCACTGCTGCGACACCGCCCTCGGTCAGGAGTACGACGGTCGTGGCAAGCCGCGCCACTTCGATGACGGAATGGCTGACATAGAGGATCGGCACGCCTGCGCCGTCCCGCAGGCGCTCGATGTAGGGCAGGATCTCGGCGCGGCGCTGCTCGTCAAGCGAAGCGAGCGGCTCGTCCATCAGGAGCAGGCGCGGATGAGCCAGCAGCGCCCGGCCGATGGCGACGCGCTGTTTTTCGCCGCCGGACAAGGAGTTTGGCCGGCGCGCCAGCAGATGGTCGATGCCGAGGAGTTCGACCACGGACGCGAAGTCGCTTGCCGCGCCGTCACTACCGGCGGCGAACCAGCGTCCGTAGAGAAGGTTCTGGCGCACGCTGAGATGGGGGAAGAGGCGGCTGTCCTGGAAGACGTAGCCGATGCGGCGACGGTGCTTCGGGACGAACACGCCACGCTCGGTGTCGACCAGGGTCTCGCCATCGACCGCGACCCTTCCGCGGTCCGGCCTAATCAGGCCGCCGACGATATCGACCAGCGTCGTCTTGCCCGAACCCGAACGGCCGAATAGGGCCGTGATGCCGGGTTGCGAGGCGAAGCGGGCGGCCAGACGAAACCCACCGCGCGCGTGATCGATGTCGACGTCGAGGCTCATGTCGCGACGCGCGGTGCCCCGATCCGGCGGGCCAGCAGCTCGGAAGCGAGCAGGGCGGCCATGGAAATCGCGACGGAGATCAGTGTCAGTCGCAACGCCCCCGCATCGCCGCCGGGGACCTGGGTGAGGGTATAGATCGCCGACGGCAGCGTCTGCGTCTCGCCGGGTATGTTCGACACGAAAGTGATGGTGGCGCCGAATTCGCCCATCGACTTGGCGAAGCACAGGATGGCGCCGGCGATCACGCCAGGCAGGCAAAGCGGCAGCGTGATGGTGGCGAACACCCAGAGCGGATTGGCGCCCAATGTTCCGGCGGCGCTTTCGAGCCTGGTGTCGACCGCTTCGATCGAGAGGCGAATGGCGCGCACCATCAGCGGGAAGCCCATGATGGCGCAGGCGAGCGCCGCGCCGGTCCAGCGGAAGGCGAAGACGATGCCGAACTGCGCCAGGAATTCGCCGATCGGGCCGCGGCGGCCGAACAGGATCAGCAGCACATAGCCCGTCACCACTGGCGGCAGGATGAGCGGCAGGTGCACCAGGGTGTCGAGCAGGCTCTTGCCCCAGAACCGGCCGCGCGCCAGCACGTAGGCGACGGCGATGCCGAACGGCAGGCTGGTCACCATGGCAGTGACGGCAACCAGCAGACTTAAATGGACGGCCGTCCACTCTTCGGCGGTCATGTCGAGCTGGCGGACTTCACCAGCACCGTAAAGCCCTGCTTCTCGAAGGCCGGCCGCGCCTTGCTGCTCTTGAGGTAGTCGAGGAAGGCCTTGGCATCGGCCGACTTGGTGTCCTTGGTCTCGGCCGCCGGATAGATGATCGGCGGATGGCTGTCGGCCGGGAACGCCCCGGTGATCTTCACGTTGGGTTCGGCGGCCGCGTCGGTGGAGTAGACAATGCCGAGCGGCGCCTCGCCGCGCGCGACCAGCAAAAGCGCCGCCCGCACGTTCTCGGCCTGGGCGACGTTGTCCTTCACGCCATTCCAGGCGCCGAGCTTCTCGAGGGCGGCCTTGCCGTACTTGCCGGCGGGGACGGCGTCTACATTGGCCATGGCGAGCTTGCCGCCCGCCAGCGCCTTGGCGAGATCGAAACCGGGCCTGATCTCAACGGCGACTTTCGAGTCCTTGGGCGCGATCAGCACGATCTTGTTGCCGAGAAGATTCACGCGCATGTCATTCTTGATGAGGCCCTTCTTCTCGACATAGTCCATCCAGTCGGTATCGGCCGAGATGAAGAGGGCGGCTGGCGCGCCCTGTTCCATCTGCTTGGCGAGCGCCGAGCTCGCGGCGTAGGAAATCTTGGGCGCGGGCTTGCCGGTTTCCTTGGTCCAGGCGGCGGCGATCTCGTCCAGCGCGTTCTTCAGGCTGGCAGCGGCGAAGATCACCAGCCCGCCGTCCTGCGCGCGCGCCATCGCCAGCGGCGTGGCAGCCGCCGCTACAGCCAGGCCCAACCATTCACGTCGCTTGATTGACCAACCCATACCAAACCTCCTTCAAGAGGTCGGTATAGTCCTTCGGATATACCGCTTCGTCCAGAGGCGTTTGAGGACATCGGCATAACGCCGGGCCGCGACCAGCAGGAGAGCGCCCAGTCCGGCCGTCAGGACCTTGAGCGCCGGCCGCGGCGCGAGGTCGAGATCGATGTTGGCGCTGAGGACACGCAGCGGGTCGATGTTCTTGACCAGGCTGTACCAGCCGACCTCGAAGATCGCGGCGACGAGCGTGGCGCCCACCGCCAGCACGGCGAGGCCGAGATAGCGCGTGCGGAGCCTGGCCGGCATCCAGCGCCAGAGCATCAGCCAGGCGAACAGGCCTGCCGCCACCGTCGCCTCGCCGACATTGTTCTTTGACTGGATGTAGAAGTGCAGGATCGCCAGCACCGCCGCCGGATAGATCAGCCAGTGCAGGCGCTTCCAGTTGGCGCGCAGCCGTTTCTGCCAGCCATTGGTCGAGGTGATGGCGAGTGCGGTCAGGATCAGCAACGCCGTGAAGCCGATGGTGAGGTAGAAGCGCTTGATGATCTCGAGCGCCACGACGATCAGGTCCCATTTCTGGTCGGCGACGTAGATCAGGAAATGCAGGCCGGCGTAGAGCGCGGCAGCCACGCCGATGCGCCGCCTGATCTGCACCAGCGGCATCCAGTCGAACACGCTGCGCGCCGGCGTCATGGCCAGCGAGCACAGTAGGAAAACCACCGTCCAATCGCCGGTGATATGGGTCGCCTCGGTGACCGGCCGGGCGCCGAGATCGTCTGAGTACCAGCGCCACGCCAGATCGAGCGCGGGCAGGCAAAGCCCGATCAGCGTCACGAGGCGCAGCCAGAAGACGATGCGTTGGACCGACACGGGCGGGACCTTAGCGAATCGCTCCCTCAACGACAGGTCAAACTTGCGTTAGTGCTGGTTCCCGAAGATGAAGCGGTAAGTGCCGATGATCGGCGCTTCGCGGACACGAAATCGTCGCAATGCCGTCGGCGTGAAGATTTGCTGCGCGACGGCGCCCGCGACACCGGCGTCGGCCGCTTCGAGGAATACCACCCATTCCGGTTCGTCGGCCTTGGGATTGTCCATGCTCTTGGCGGCCAAGGGCGCATTGGCGACGTCGATATCGTTCTCGCCAGCCGCCGCGCCCAGCATGCCGGGCTGCTTGATGGCACGCGGGAAGGCGGTGTTGCGCAGCCATTCTGTCAGGTTGCGGCGCTGGCCCGAGCCGGGCACGAAACGCACCGCCGCCAGCGCGCCGGCCAGCCCGTGCGTCCGGTCGACCTCCATGCGGAGCGTCATGCGGTTGAACTTGGTGAAGCGGGCCATCGTTCTTTGCGTCCACGGCGTCTGGTTGGCCAGCACGCCGAGATAGTGCGGGGTGGCGAGATCGCCGACGCGGTCGCACTCGTAGGTCGCGAGGTATTTCGGCGAGCCTTTCACGGCGACCCAGCGGCGCGCGCGCCGAAAGCCCGGCATGCCGAGCCGCTCGTCGACATGCTCGCGGTTGTACCATTCGTTGAAATCGCGTTCGTGCAGCGATTTCACTTCGGAATAGACGACCAGCATTCCCTTGCCGCGCAGAGGCATGGTCTTAGTCTATGCTGCCAAAGGGAGAGGAAACACCATGAAGATCGTCAAGATCGAGGATTTGCACTGTGACGCCGGCTGGCGCGACTTTTCGTTCCTCAAGGTCACTACCGATGACGGCCTGGTCGGCTGGTCGGAATACAACGAAGGCTATGGTAGCGCGGGCCTTACGGCGGTGATCCGGCGCATGGCGCAGGGCTTGATCGGTCAGGACCCGCGGCCGATCGAACGCATCATGACCACGCAATACGCCATCACCCGCCAGGCCCCGGGCGGCATGAACCAGCAGGCAATGGCGGCGATCGAGAACGCTCTGCTCGACGTCAAGGCCAAGGCACTGGGCGTCCCCGTTCATGCGTTGTTCGGTGGGCCGGTACGCGACCGCCTGCCGCTCTACTGGTCGCATTGCGGCAGCTATCGATTCCGCAATGCCGCCATGATGGGCGTCGAGCCCGTGCGCTCGTTCGACGACGTGGTGAAGCTCGGCAAGCATGTGAAGGAGCGCGGCTTCAAGGCACTCAAGACCAACATCTTTCGCTTCGATCTCGATCCGCCCAACATGCATCAGCCGGGCTTCGGCCGGACACCCGGCGGTCCCGAGCTCAATGCCGACGGAGGGACGCTGGCGGCCATCGCCGACGGGCTGGCGGCGTTCCGCCAGGGCGCCGGCCCCGACATGGGCATCCTGCTCGATACAAACTTCAACTTCAAAACCGAAGGCTATATCAAGGTCGCGCGCACCTGCGAGCCCTACAATCTCTTCTGGCTCGAGATCGATTCCTACGATCCCGAAGGTCTGCGCCTGATCCGCGACCGCGCGTCCATGCCGATCGCCTCGTGCGAATCGCTGTTCGGCCGTCGGCAGTTCCGGCCGTTCTTTGAGAACCGCTCGATCGACGTCTCGATCATCGACGTGCCATGGAATGGGCTCGCCGAGTTTTTCAAGATCTCGACCATGGCCGAGGCCTATGAGATCAACTGCGCGCCGCACAATTTCTACGGCCACATGTCGACCCTGATGAGCGCCAACCTGTGCGCCGCCATGCCCAATTTCCGTATCATGGAAATCGATATCGACGACGTGCCCTGGAAGGACGATCTGGTCACCCATCCGCCGGTCATCCAGAATGGCGAGCTGATCGTGCCCACCCGTCCCGGCTGGGGCGCCGACATCAACGAGGACGCGGTCAAGGCACATCCGCCGAAGAACCCGCATCCCTAGAGGGGAAGAACCATGGTCTACGAGCTCCGCTGCTACACCCTGCTGCCCGGCAAGATGCCGGAATATCTCAAGGCCGCCGAAACGATCGGCCGGCCGGCGCGCGGCCAGAACTTTGGCGTCAACCACGGCTACTGGACGGCCGAGTTCGGCGCACTGAACCAGATCTGGCATCTGTGGAAGTACGATAGCTACGAGGAGCGCACGCGCCTGCGCGGCGAGCTGATGAAGAACGAGAAATGGACCAACGGCTACGTGCCGGTGATCCGCCCGCTGATCCAGCGCCAGGACTTGCGGCTCATGAACCCCGTGGTCGACATCCTTCCGGACGACGGCACGACCGGCAACGTCTACGAGCTGCGCGTCTACCGCACCGTGCTGGGCGGCGCGCAGCAATACGGCGAGAACTTCAAGAAGGTGCGGGCCGCGCGCGACAAGTACTCGAAGATCTGGGGCGCCTGGACCGGCGAGTTCCCGCAGCCCAACGAGTGGATCCACCTCTGGCGTTACAAGAACCTCGAGGAGCGCTTCAAGGCGCGCGGCGATGCCATGAAGGATCCCGACTGGCAGGCCTACCTCGCCAAGGGTCCGCCGCTGCTGGCCGAGATGCATTCGACCCTGTTGATGCCGACGAACTACTCGCCGCTGAAGTGACAGCGTAGCTGTCATCCAGAGGCCAACAGCCGAGGGATCTTTTGCGATCAACAAAGATCCCTCGCTTCGCTCGGGATGACAAAGTGTGGAGTGTTTCATGGATTCGTTCGACGACACCGCCCTTGCTTTGACCAAGTTCGGAGTCGGCCAGCCCGTGTCGCGCATGGAGGATCCGACCCTCCTGCGTGGCCAGGGCCGGTACACGGACGACCAGAACCTGCCGGGTCAGGCCTACGCGGTCATGGTCCGCAGCAAGATCGCGCATGGCATCCTGAAGGGCATCGATGCAAAGGCCGCCTTGGCGATGCCGGGCGTGCTGGCGATCCTGACCTACGCCGACATCGCCGCGGCAGGCTTCGGGCCGATGAAGTGCGGCATGAACATCCCGCAGCGCGACGGCTCGCCGATGAAGACGCCGCCGCGCCATTCGCTCGCCAAGGACCGCGTGCGCTACGTGGGTGAGGCGGTGGCCTGCGTGGTGGCCGAGACGGCGGTGCAGGCCAAGGATGCGGCCGAGGCCGTCGAACTCGACATCGAGGAACTGCCGGCGGTGACGACGCCGGCGCAGGGGCTGGCCGCTGGGGCGCCGCAGATCCATGACGAGGCGCCGGGCAACCTCGCCCTCGACTTCCACTATGGTGACGCAGAAGCGGTGAAGAGGGCGTTCGCCGCAGCGGCCCACGTGACGCGGCTTGAGATCAACTCCAACCGCATCGTCGTCAATCCGATGGAGCCGCGCTCGGCGATCGGCTCGATCGAGAACGGCCGTTGGGTGCTGCGCGTCGGCTGCCAGGGCGTGATGGGCCTGCGCGGCGGCCTGGCCAAGGACGTGCTCAACACCACGCCCGACAAGGTGCGGGTGCTGACCGGCAATGTCGGTGGTTCGTTCGGCATGAAATCGCAGGTCTATCCGGAATATGGCCCGCTGCTGCTCGCGGCAAGGACGCTCGGCCGGCCGGTGAAGTGGACCGACGAGCGCTCCGAAAGCTTCCTGAGCGACCATCACGGCCGCGACCACCAGCGCGTGGCCGAGCTGGCACTCGACAAGGACGGGCGTTTCCTAGCGGTGCGCCTCACGGGCACCGGCAATGCCGGCGCCTACATCTACCCGCCGATGCCCGCGACGACCAACGCAGTGAAGAACCTGATCGATGTCTACGCGACGCCGGCGATGGAAGTGAATTCCAAGGTGGTGTTCACCAACACCACGCCGATCGCTGCCTATCGCGGCGCCGGCCGTCCCGAGGCCAACTACTACATGGAGCGGCTGATCGACACCGCCGCGCGCGAGATGGGCATAGACCGCGTCGAGCTGCGCCGCCGCAACCATATCGCGCCCAACGCGATGCCCTACAAGGCGCCGTCGGGCATGAATTACGATTTCGGGCGAGTTCGCCACGGTGCTGGAGAAGGTCCTGGTCGCGGCCGACTGGCAGGGCTTCGACCGGCGCAAGGCCGAGAGTGCGGCGCGCGGAAAGCTGCGCGGTCGCGGTATCGGCCAGTATCTTGAGGTCACCGGTCCTCCCAGCAAGGAGTACGGCGGCATCCGCTTCGAGGCCGATGGGACCATCACCATGCTGTCCGGCACACTCGACTACGGCCAGGGCCACGCCACGCCATTCGCTCAGGTGCTGGGTGGCAAGCTCGGCATCCCGGTTCCACGGTTCCGCCTGCTGCAGGGCGACTCCGACCAGCTCAAGGTCGGCGGCGGCACGGGCGGCTCGAAGTCGGCGCTGGTCGCCAGCCAGGCGTTCCTCGAGGCGGGCGACAAGCTGATCGAGCAGGGCAAGCAGATCGCCGCTCACGTGCTTGAGGCGGCCGTCGTCGACATCGAGTTCGCCAGCGGCCGCTTCACCATCGCCGGCACCGATCGCGGCGTCAGCATCCTCGAGCTGGCGGAGAAATTGCGCAAAGGACTGAAGCTGCCGCCCGACGTCCCGCAGTCGCTCGATGTCAGCCACATCTCCGACAACCCGCCGTTCTCGTTCCCCAACGGTTGCCATGTCGCCGAGGTCGAGATCGACCGCGACACTGGCGTGATCGAGGTGGTGCGTTACTTCATGGTCAATGACTTCGGCACGGTCATCAATCCGATGCTGACGGCCGGCCAGGCGCATGGCGGCGTGGTGCAGGGCATCGGCCAGGCGCTCATGGAACGCACGGTCTATGATCCGCAGGGCCAGCCGATCGCCGGCTCCTACATGGACTACGCCATGCCGCGCGCCTCGGATGCGCCTTCCTTCTCGGTCGAGAACCATTCCGTGCCGTGCAAGACGAACCTGTTGGGCGTGAAGGGCTGTGGCGAGGCGGGCTGCGCCGGCGCGCTGCCCTCGGTGATGAATGCCGTGGTCGATGCCTTGTCGGAAGTCGGCGTCACCCACATCGACATGCCGGTGACGCCTGAGAAAGTCTGGCGGGCGCTGAACGGCGCGCGCTAGCGTTCACTTCTGGCTGTTCAAATTGTCCTGGAGAAATCTTAGGGCTGCGGCGTTGAATTCCTTGTGGAAGACCGCCCGGTCGAAGCCGCTTCGGTCGGTGCAGAGGTCAGGAGCGGATTGCGCCAGAGCCTGCGGGCAGAGAAAGAAGGCGAAGTGTCCGGCATTTCGCACGACATGAAATTCGTGCGGCGCCGATAAGTTCACGTCCAGTGGGGCGACATCCCGCAAAAACACACCGTCGCCACCCAGCTCCGAGGCCCAGATCTGCACCGGCACCTTGATCGGCGCAACGGCTTCGGCGGTGAAGAAGACAGCGAGCGGGTCGGCGACGACGGAGGCATTGATGCGCGGGTCGTGTGGGATTGGCCCCGCGGGGAATTCCCTGTTGCGGATTTGCTGGCAACCGCGCGCCGGCGAATCGCCGCAATATCCCGTGGCATTCGCCCAGTCGGTGTTGGCACCGATGACGGCGAGCCCAGTATAGCCGCCGCGCGAGAAGCCGAAGAAGCCGATGCGGGATGGATCGATGAAGGGCGCGGCTGGCGAGAAGCCCACCTTGTAGTCGACCAACCGCTTGATGTCGACGGGCCGCGAAACATACACCGAAAGCTCGGTAGCTCGGCTCTTATCCGAGGATGTATCGCCCGGATGGTTGATCGCGGCGACAATGAAGCCCGCGTCGGCCAACGCCTCGGCGGTGTCGTGATGGCCCATGAAGGTGCCACCGGCGCCGTGCGAGACGACGATCAGCGGGTGCTTTTCGCCGCTTAGCGGGCAATCCTTCGAGACGGGCAGGACGTAGGGGCCATAGCGCATCGTGCCAGGCGGCTCGGCGCAGGGGTACCATATGGCGCCGGTCATAGCGGGTCCCTCAGCGTCGGCGGGCACGTCGATGAAGCGAAAGCCGGCCGCCTGCGCAGCCGAGGCCAGGAGGCAAAGCGTGATCATCACGACGGGCTGCAAAAGGCGCATCGGCGGGACTCCTTGGAGGTCTGGGGAACTACTTCTTGCCCTGCGCCTCGAGCGGCGGCTGGGTGATGCGGCCTGAGCCGGAGACCTTGCTGTTCAGCCGGGCGGGGCGTGTGAGCAGGTGGACCCTGCCCGAGCCCGAGATCCTGATGTCGGCCTCGTCGCTGGGCGAGGCCTCGACATTGCCGCTGCCCGAGACCTCGACCGCGAGATTCTTGGCCGCGACCTCGCCCAGCCGCGCCTTGCCCGCACCGGAGATCGTCAAGGCAAGGTTGTCGACCGCGCCCTGGGCGGTGATGCTGCCGCTGCCGCTGATCGAGACCCTGAGGTCGGGCTGGGCGAGCTTTTCCATGGCCACCCTGCCGGAGCCCGAGATCCCAAGGCGCGACAGCGGGCGGCCGGGCAGGATGACCTCGATATCGCGCGACGAGGTGTGCCAGCGGCAATTGAGCGTGAGGTGCCCGCCCCGCAGCTCGACGTGCGCGATGGCGTCTGGTGCGCCGCGCACCACGATGTCCGAGCCTTCGCCCGAGCGGTAGCGCACGGTCGCCGGCAGGGCGATATCGATGGCATCGCCCGTCCACGCCAGATGGCGCTCCGAGTCGGAGGCCTTGGCCGAGCCGTCGCCGCACGAGTGGGCGAGGAACGTGCCGCGATCGAGCAGGCGGGCCAGGTCGCGGCCACCGAAGACATAGGCCAGCGCCAACGAGGCGACGCCGATGGTCAGCGAGACAACGGCGATCCGGCCGAGATATTTCGACATGTGCGCCTCCTATGCCGCCGGGTTCTCGGCATTGTTCAAGAGCTCGTAGTGCAGGCGCGCGAACTTGCCGAGCAGGCGCACCACGTAGTCGATCATCATCAGCAGCAGGGCACCGCCGCCGATACCCAGCCCGAGGAGGCCGACGCCGCCGAAGACGCGCGTCAGGTAGTGCAGCGAAAGCCCGTGATCCCAGCTGAACAGCTTCAGCACCAGCACCAGCCCTGCAATGCAGAGGCCGAGCATCGCCAGCCCAGCGAGGAACGTGAACAGTGCAAGGGCGCCCAACAATGGCAGCAGAAAGACGAAGTCGACCGCGACCAACGCCAGCAGGCCGAACAGCACGGCGAAGAAGTTTGCCGGCGTGCGATCCTGCTCCCAGCGGCGGAAGCCCGCCTCGGCGCGCAGCTCGCGGGCGAGACGCATGGGATCGCCCAACGCCTCGGCGATCTCGGCCTCGCTGCGGCCGTCGGCCATGCCGTCGGCAAAGTGGGTCGCATAGTCGCCCACCAGCTCGTCGATCTCCGCTTGCGGCAGGCCGGCCAGGCGGCGGCGCAAGGTGTCGAGGAATTCAAGCCGTGTCATCTGCCTGCTCCTGCGGTCTTCGCGGCCGGTGCCGCGGGTTGGTTGTCCGACATCACCTTGGCCACGCCGGTGATGAAGCTGTTCCATTCGGCTTTCTGTGCAGCGAGCGCGGCATGGCCCGCCTTGGTGAGCTGGTAATACTTGCGCGGCGGCCCGCTGCTCGATTCCTCGAGGTAGGTCTTGACCAGGCCGTCGATCTGCATGCGCCGCATCAATGGGTAGATCGTGCCTTCACCCATGCCGATGTCCTGCGCCAGCCGGCTCGCGATGTCGTAGGCGTAGCCGTCCCGGCGCGCGAGCAGGGCGAGCACGCACATGTCGAGCACGCCTTTGCGCAACTGGACCAGCAGCGATTCAGACACTGTGTAACCTGTATAGCATGGTACCTTGCGTAACAAGGTAGCGGGGTTTATGATGCCTGTCCAGAGGCAAGGGAGAGTTCGATGACGGCATCGGCCAATACGACGGAGCGCTTCCATGCGCTCGACGCCCTGCGCGCGGCGATGATGTTCCTCGGCATCTATCTCCACGCCGTCGTCGCCTATTCGCCGAATGGCGGCTGGCCGTGGAGGCAGGCCGAGCAGACGCGCCTGCTCGATTGGTCGATCAGCATCATCCACGTCTTCCGGATGCCGATCTTCTACGCCATGGCCGGCTTCTTCACCGCGCTGCTGATCGCGCGCTACGGCTTCCGCCGCGCCGCCTGGAACCGCTTCATGCGCATCGGCGTGCCGTTCGTCGTCGGCTGGCTGGTGACGTGGCCGCTGGTCATGCTGTTCGCCGGCATTGGCTATGTCGGCCTCGAACGGACGTTGGGCGGCTTCGCATCAGGTTACGTGTTCAAGTTTGCCGGCCCAATGCACCTGTGGTTCCTCGAGTACCTGATCGTGCTCTACATCCTCGCCGCGCTCGCGGTCGCGTTGGTGCCGCTCGTGCTGTCGCCGGCGGTGCGGCAGGCGCTGCTGCAGGCATTCCGCCGGATCATGCTGTCGCCATGGGCGCCATTGGCGCTGGCGGTGCCGTCCTTCGCGGCGCAGCTCTTGATGCCCAATCCCTGGATCGAGGATCCGCCGGGCTTCATTCCGGTGTTCCGCATCGTCGCGGTCTACGCGATCCCCTTCGCCTTCGGCTGGCTGCTGTTCCTGAACACCGACCTGCTGGCCGTGCTGATCCGCCGCGCCTGGCTCTATGCCGTGCTCGCGATCGTGGCGAGCGTCGCCTATCGCTACAGCTACCAGCTGCCGCTCGACCGCGACGCCCGCTTCTACCTGATCCGCGCCGTGCACGCGTTGGCGGAGTGGCTGCTGATCCTGGGGGTGGCCGGCCTGTTCCTGCGCTACCTCGCCGGTCACAGCGCCTATCGGCGCTATCTCTGCGATTCCTCGTATTTCCTCTATATCGCGCACATGCCGGTGATCCTGGCCTTCCAGTTGCTGCTCGAGAACGTGGCGCTGCCGCCGCTCGCCAAGATCGCGATCGCGCTGGTTGGCACCATCGCCATCCTGATGCCGATCTACCGATACGCCGTCCGGCCGACTTTTATCGGCGCCGTGCTGAACGGTCGGCGCTACTCGTCGACCATTCGTCCCGTGCTAAAACCCGATCCTCATCTGGAGGATCGCCGCGGTGCCCAAGACGCTGTTCGTTGATTCAACGCCTGACATCGATCGGGTCTGGAAACGGGTGCACGGCGCCAAGGACATTCCGATCGCCGTCACCATGGGGCCGGTCGCCGAGGCCGACGTGCCGGCCAGGGTCGCGGGCTACGATACCGTGATCAACGACGCGACCTATTTCAGCGCGCCGACGCTGGAGAAGTGCGGTGGCCTCAAGCACATCGTCTTCCTCGGCACCGGTGCTGCGAGCTTCGTCGACATCGCGGCGGCCAAGCGGCTCGGCATAAAAGTCTCGACCATCAGCGGCTATGGCGACACGGCCGTGGCCGAGCATGCCATGGGCCTGGTGTTCGCCGCCGCTCGCCACATCGCCACCATGCACGGCATCTTGCGCGGCGGCGGCTGGCGGCCGATGCAGGGTATGGAATTGCGCGGCAAGACGCTCGGCATCGTCGGCCTGGGCGGCATCGGCCGCGAGATGGCGCGGATCGCGGGCGGCGTCGGGCTGAAGGTGATCGCCTACAACCGCACGCCTGCGCCGGGCACCGTCGCGCTCGATGAGGTACTGGCGAACTCCGACATCGTGAGCCTGCATCTCGGGCTCAACGACGAGACGCGCGGTTTCCTGAACCGCGAGCGGCTCGGCCGGACCAAGCGCGGCGTCATCATCGTCAACACCGCGCGTGCCGGCGTCGTCGATGAACCCGTGCTGATCGAGCTGCTGCGCTCAGGCCATATCGGCCACTACGCGACGGACGTGTTCGGCAAGGAGCCGCCGGCAGCCGACGAGCCGCTGCTCAAGCTCGACAACGTCACGCTCACGGCGCACGCCGGCTACAACACACCCGAGGCGGCGATGACCATGTATCGCCGCGCCATCGATCTGGCCGCTACGGGCTAGCTACTTGTCGAGCCAGAAGGTGTCGAAGCGCACGACGTCGTAGATGCCGAAGTACTCGTATGGATTGTGACCCTTCACGTAATTGTACCAGATGTCGTTGATCTTCTCCCACGACACCGGCAGCACGGGCGGGTCAGCCTCCATGATCTCCTCGGCCTGGCGGATCAGCACCAGGCGCTTCTTGACGTCGACCTCGCGGTCGATCTGCGGCAGCAGCTCGTTGAACTTGGCGTTCTCCCAGAAGCCGTAGTTCTGCGGCCCGTCCTTCTTGTACCAGGCGTTGAAATAGTCGGACGGGTCGAGCAAGGTCGACACGATCGCGCCGATCGCCAGATCGAACTTGCCGGTCTTGATGTCGTCGAACCACACCAATTCGACCACCGTGCGCAGGGTCGATTCGACGCCGATCTGCTGCAGCATGGCCTGGATCGCCTGTGCCCACAGCTTGAACGAGGCGACGTCGCGCACCAGGAAGTCCAGCCCCTTGATGCCGTTGCCGTAGCCGGCCGCCGCCATCAACGCCTTGGCCTCCTTGACCCCGGCCGTGGTGTCCTCCTGGTAGCCCAGCCGCTTCTTGAGCTGGTCGATCGGCGTCGCCCATTCGGAGAACGGGTAGATCATGCCGCCCATCATCATCGGCGCCACGTCCTTCACGACGTCGACCAGCACCGGCCGGTCGAGGCTGAGATGGATCGCGCGGCGCACGCGGACATCATCGAGCGGCTTCTTCTTGCTGTTCATCCAGGTGCCCTGGATGACGCTCTGATAGAACGCCGTCGTCGACATGCCCTTGGTTTCCTTGGCCTTGCGCGCCGTCACCGGATCGCAGATGCGGGCGTAGTCGACGCGGTTCGACAGGATCGCCGAGCCGAGTTCCGGGGAGAACGGCAGGGCGTGATAGAACTCGATGCCGTCGAGATAGGGCAGGCCCTTGTTCCAGTAGTTGGCGTTCTTCTCCATCACCCAGATTTCATTCTCGACGCGGCGCTTGCTCTTGAACGGGCCGGTGCCGGGGATGTCGACGACGCGGCGCAGGTTGTACTGGTTGTCCTCCAGCGTCTTCTTGCGGACGATGCCGTTCCAGCCGGACGCGAACGCCGCCATCATGAAGCTGGCGGGCCTCGGCTCCGAGAGCTTGAAGATGACGGTCTTCTTGTCCGGTGCCTGGATCTCGCTGACCGTGGTGAACAGCGTCGAGCGCGGGATCATCACGCCTTGTGGCGGCTTGGCGATACGGTCGAAGGTCGCCTTCACGTCCTCCGACGTGAACTCGGCGCCGTCGCTGAATTGCACGCCCTCGCGCAGATGGAAGGTATAGGTCTGGCCGTCCTTGGCGATCTCCCAGCTATGCGCCAGGTCGGGGATGATGGTCTTGCCGCTGTCGCGCGGATCACGTCGCACCAGGTTGTCGAACATGCAGCCCTGGCAGCCAAGGCTGTTGATGGTGCCCGACTGATGGAAGTCGAAGTGAGGCGGGCGTGAGGTGATGGCGTATTTCAGGACGCCGCCCGACTTCGGGTTCGGCTCCGGCGCCTTGAGCTGGAATTTCGAGCCGTCGAACTCGTTGGGCACGCCTTGCGCGAGCGCCTGCCACGGCATGCCGAACACCGTTGCAGCGGCGGCCGATCCTTTGACGAATTGACGACGATTTACACGCGAACGCTTCTGCTCCACGTCTGACATGGCCTTCCCTCCCATTTGGTCTTTTGCAGACCACGCACAATGTGCTGTGATGGCTTGTCCATCATCATGGACCAAAAACTAACACGAGCATTCTCAGGGAGTCTCGCTTGAATCCAGCTGTGCTGGAGGTTGACGGCCTGCAAACGCACTTCTTCACCGCCGTCGGCACGGTGCGCGCCGTCGACGGCGTGAGCTATGCGCTGAAGCCCGGCGAGACGCTGGGCGTGGTGGGCGAATCGGGCTGCGGCAAGAGCGTGTCGGCGCTGTCGATCCTGCGCCTGGTCGCCAATCCGCCCGGCCGCATCGTCGGCGGCGCCATCCGCTTCCAGGGCAAGAACCTGCTCGAGCTCTCCGAACCGGAGATGGAGCGGGTGCGCGGCAACGAGATCTCGATGATCTTCCAGGAGCCGATGACCTCGCTCAACCCGCTCTACACGGTGGGCGGGCAGATCGCCGAGGCGATCGCGCTGCACCAGGACGTGTCGCGCAAGGAGGCGTGGGACCGTGCGGTCGAGATGCTGCGCCGGGTCTACATCCCCGAGCCGGAGAAACGCGCCCACGCCTATCCGCACCAGCTCTCGGGCGGCATGCGCCAGCGGGTGATGATCGCCATGGCGCTGTCGTGCAATCCCAAGGTGCTGATCGCCGACGAGCCGACCACCGCACTCGACGTCACCATCCAGGCGCAGATCCTCGACCTGATGCGCGAGCTGCAGGAGACCTTCGGCACCGCCATCATCCTGATCACCCACGACATGGGCGTGGTGGCCGAGAACGCCGACCGCGTGGTGGTGATGTATGCCGGCCGCAAGGTCGAGGAGGCGCCGGCCAACGAGTTGTTCGACAATCCCGGCCATCCCTACACCAAGGGCCTGCTGGGCTCGATCCCGCACCTCGATGAGGTCGCACGCAGCGGCCAGCGCCGGCAGCGCCTGAACGAGATCAAGGGCATGGTGCCGTCGCTGTTCAACCTGCCGCAGGGCTGCAGCTTCGCGCCACGTTGCGGCAAGGCAACCGACCAGTGCCGCGAGGTGCCGCCGCCGCTCGAGGAGCATCGGCCCGGCCATCTCATCGCCTGCTGGAACGCCGCATGAGCGAGGCGTTGCTCGAGGTCCCTCTTCTTGAGGTGAGTGGGCTCAAGAAGCATTTCCCGATCTACAAGGGCGTGTTCTCCAAGGTCTCGGGCCAGGTTTACGCGGTCGACGGCGTGTCGTTCTCGATCGCCAAGGGCGAGACGCTCGGGCTGGTGGGCGAGAGCGGCTGCGGCAAATCGACGGTCGGGCGAACGCTGCTGCGCCTGCTCGAGCCGACCTCGGGCACGGTCAAGATCGCCGGTGAGGACATCACCCATCTCGACGGCGAGCACCTGCTGCCCTACCGGCGGCGCATGCAGATGATCTATCAGGATCCGTACGCGTCGCTGAACCCGCGCATGACCGCGGGAGAGATCGTCGGCGAGCCGATGGTGGTGCACAGCGTAGGCACGCCGCAGGAGCGGCGCGAGAAGGTCGCGAGCCTGTTCGACCGCGTCGGCCTCAGGCCCGAGGCGGCGGGCCGCTATCCGCACGAATTCTCCGGCGGCCAGCGCCAGCGCATCGGCATTGCCCGCGCGCTGGCGCTCAACCCCGACCTGATCGTCGGCGACGAGCCCGTGTCGGCGCTCGACGTCTCGATCCAGGCGCAGATCATCAACCTGCTGATGGACCTGCAGGACGAATTCGGCCTGTCGTATCTGTTCGTCGCGCACGACCTCGCGGTGGTCGAGCACATCAGCCACCGCGTGGCGGTGATGTATCTCGGCCGCATCGTCGAGATGACCGACCGCAAGAGCCTGTTCGAGATGCCGCTGCATCCCTACACCGAGGCGCTGCTGTCGGCCGTGCCGATCCCCAAGGCGAGCGCGCGCAGCCGCAAGCGGGTGATCCTGACCGGCGACGTGCCGAGCCCGATCAACCCGCCCTCGGGCTGCCACTTCCACGCCCGCTGTCCCTACGCCATGCCGCGCTGCCGCACCGACGTGCCGGCCCTGCGCGAGGTCGTCCCCGGTCACGTCGCCGCCTGCCACCTGCACGACGGCGGCGTGACCTTTCCATTGAGCCAGAAGACCTCATCCTGAGGAGCGCTCCGCAGGAGCGCGTCTCGAAGGATGGGCGACGAGACATGCTGGTTGCCACCCTTCGAGACGCAGCGCTACGCGCTGCTCCTCAGGGTGAGGTCGTGTTTCGTGGCAGCGACTAGACCGAGCCGCGCAGGCGAGGGTCGAGCAAGTCGCGAATGCCGTCGCCGAGCAGGTTGAAGGCGAGCACCGTCAGCGTGATCGCCACGCCGGGGAACAGCACCAGCCACCACGGCGGCACCAGGCCGGCGTTGAGCGCGTCGGACAGCATGTTGCCCCAGGTCGGAACGGGTGGCGGGATGCCGACGCCGAGGAAGCCCAGCGACGCTTCGATGACGATGGCGACACCGAGATGGGTGGTGGCCAGGATGAGATAGGGCGCCACGCATTGCGGCAGGATGTGACGGAACATCATGCGAGCGTGGCTGGCGCCAATGCCGCGCGCCGCCTCGACGTATTGCATCTCCTTGAGCGACAGCACGACCGAGCGGATCACCCGCCCGCCGAACGGGATGCGGGTGATGGCGATGGCGACGATCACCGTCGTGATGCCGCCGCCCAGCGCCATGGCGATCGCCATGGCCAGGATCAGGTCGGGGAAGGATTGCAGGAACTCGATGACACGCTGACTCGCCATGTCGAAGCGGCCGCCGAAATAGCCGCAGGCCAGGCCCCACAGCGCGCCGAGGGTGGTGCCGAACAGCACCGCGCCGAACGCGACGGTGAGCGAGATCCGGCTGCCATAGATCACGCGGCTGAGCGTGTCGCGGCCGATCTGATCGGTGCCGAACCAGTGCTTCTCGCTGGGCGGCTTCTGCATCGAGCGGAAATCCGACTTGAGCGGCGGATAGGGCGCGACCACCGGTGCGGCGGCGGCCATCGTCACGATCAGCGCCGCGATGACGCCCCAGAACGCCGAGAGCGGCGCGCGACGGAACAGGCTGCCGATGCCGCGCCAGCCGGTGCGCCAACGCGACGGGGTGGCAAATGGCTCGGTGATCGCGGTCATCTGAGGCGAATCCGGGGATCGAGGAAGGCGATCGTGACGTCGATCGCGATGTTCAGCAGGACGAACACCACGGCGTAGAGGAACACCAGGTTCTGCATCACGAAGATGTCGCGCTCGTTGACCGCGATGAACATGGCGAAGCCCAGCCCCGGCGTGGCGAAGGCGCGCTCGACCGGGATGGAACCCGCCAGCACCAGGCCCATCAACACGCCCGACAGGGTGATCACCGGCAGCAGTGCATTGGGCAGCGCGTGCCAGGCGATCACCAGCCTGTTGTTCAGCCCCTTGGCGCGGGCGGTGCGGACGTAATCCTCGCGGATCACCTCGAGCAGCGCCGAGCGGCCCATGCGGGCGATGTAGGCGGCCTGTCCCAAACCCAGCACGACCGCCGGACCGATGATCAACTCGAAGTTGGCCTTGGGGTCGACGAACAGCGCGGCGCCGGTCAGTGGCGCGCGGTAGCCGAACCAGAACAAGAGTCCGAGCACGATCAGCATGCCGATCCAGAAGCCGGGCACCGCAAGGAACAGGATGCTGAGGAAGCGGACGGCGCTGTCGGCCGCCGTATTGGGCCTGAGCGCGCTCACAATCGCCACCGGGATGCCGACCAGCCACGAGATCACCACCGACAGCAGGGCGATCTCGGCGGTCAGCGGCCCGCGCCGCAGCAGCATGTCGGCGACGTCCTCCGAGCGGAAGAAGGAGCGGCCGAAATTGCCCTGGGCGATGTCCTTCACCCAGGCGAGATACTGCACCCAGAGCGGCTCGCTGAGGCCCAGGTCGCGCATGTAGTTGGCGCGCTGCTCGTCGGTCAGCTTGGTGAAGCCCTCCGGCCCGAAGATCGCGACCAGCGGGTCACCGGGCAGCACGCGCATGATGATGAACACCATGATCGACACGCCGACCACCGTCAGCGCGCCGAATGCCAGTCTGCGGGCGATGTAGCTATACATCTCGCCTCAAGCGCCGCCTCCCTTGCCCCAAGCCCTCGGGCTTCTATCGCGGGCCATTAGGCCCGTTCTTGTTGTTGGCCATCATAGGGCCGGATAAAATGCCGGCCAGCGTTTTTGCCAACCGAAAGCAAGGAACATGAGGGCTCAGAACATAGCCATTGTCGGCGCCACGGGCGCTGTCGGCGTCGAAATCTTGCGCGTGCTGGAGCGCCGCAACTTTCCCGTCGCGAGCCTCAAGCTGCTCGCCTCCAAGCGCTCGGTCGGCAAAACCCTCGAATTCCGCGGCAAGCCCCATAAGGTCGAGGAGCTCACCGCCGACGCCTTCAAGGGCATCGACATCGCCTTCTTCAGTGCCGGGGCGACGCGCAGCCGCGAGTTCGTGCCGGCCGCCAAGGCCGCGGGCGCGATCGCGATCGACAACTCCTCGGCCTTCCGCATGGCGCCCGACGTCCCGTTGGTGGTGCCGGAGGTGAACGCCGGCGATCTCAAGAAGCATCGCGGCCTGATCGCCAATCCCAACTGCACGGCGGCGATCCTCGCCGTGGCGGTGTGGCCGATCCACCAGGCGGTCGGCATTCGCCGCATCATCGTCTCGACCTATCAGGCGGCGTCGGGCGCCGGGGCTGCAGCGATGCGCGAGCTCGAGGACCAGACGCACGAATACGCCGAGGGCAGGGAGATCACCAAGTCGGTGTTCCCGCACCAGATTGCCTTCAACGTCTTCTCGCACAACACCACGGTGGCCGAGAACGGCTACAACGAGGAAGAGAACAAGGTGGTCGAAGAGACGCGCAAGATGTTCCATGCGCCCGATCTCGCCATCCAGCCGACCTGCATTCGCGTTCCGGTGCTGCGCGCCCACGCCGAGGCAATCACGCTGGAGCTCGAGGCGCCGATGTCGCCCGAGGAGGCGCGCGAGCTGTTGAGCCGTGCGCCTGGCCTCAAGATCGTCGACGATCCCAAGGCCAACCATTTCCCGATGCCGCTCGAAGCCAGCGGCGATCTCGACGTGCATGTCGGCCGCATCCGCCGCGACCTCAGCAATCCGAACGGGTTGGTGTTGTTTGCGGCCGGAGACCAGCTGCTGAAGGGCGCGGCCTGGAACGCGGTGCAGATCGCCGAGGAACTGGCGAAGCTGGCTGTCGCTGCTGCCTGATTCTGTCTTTCTTATTCCTCTCCCCCGCTAGGGGGAGAGGTTAGGAGAGGGGGCTTCGAAGACTTCCCGTACCCCTCTCCGCGCCTCTCCCCCTAGCGGGGGAGAGGAGTATGATGGGGAATGGTTACCAACCCCAAGCATCGCATGATGCGACTCGGAGCCTTCGTGCACGAGACCGGCCAGCATGTCGCCGCCTGGCGGCATCCCGGTTCGCACATGCACACGGGCGCAAGCTTCGCCGAAATGGTCGAAACCGCCCAACTCGCCGAGCGCGGCAAGTTCGACTTTCTCTTCCTCGCCGACAGCGCCGCCGTCAGCACGGCGGGCAGTCCGGACCAGCGCGGTCGCATGGGCAAGGTGGTCAAGTTCGAGCCGATGACCATCCTGTCGGCGCTGGCCGCCGTGACCCGGCATCTCGGTCTCGTCGCCACCTCGACCACGACCTTCAACGAGCCCTATACGCTTGCCCGCCAGTTCGCCTCGCTCGACCAGATCAGCGGCGGCCGCTCGGGCTGGAACCTCGTCACCTCGAACAACGAGGGCGATGCGCTGAACTACAGCCGCGAGCAGCACATGGCGCATGGCGACCGCTATGAGCGCGCCATCGAGTTTGCCGATGTGGTCACCGGCCTATGGGACAGCTGGGATGCCGACGCCTTCATCCGCGACCGGCAGTCGGGCGTCAATTTCGATGCGGCCAAGCAGCACGTGCTGAACCACAAGGGCAAGCATTTCCAGGTGAAGGGTCCGCTCAACGTCCCCTGCTCGCCGCAGGGCCGGCCGGTGCTGGTGCAGGCCGGCGCTTCGGGCACCGGACGCGACGTGGCCGCGCGACTGGCCGAGATCGTCTTCACCGCCCAGACCACGTTCGAGCAGGGCAAGGAATTCTACGCCGACGTCCGCGCGCGGCTTGGCCAGTTCGGCCGCTCTCAGGACGAAGTGCTGGTCATGCCGGGCTTCTATCCGGTGGTGGCGCCGACGCAATCGGAGGCGCAGGAGAAGTACGACACCCTGCAATCGCTGATCCAGAAACCGGTCGGCATCGCCATCCTCGAGCACACGATCGGCGTGAAGGGCCTCGACAAGTATCCGCTCGACGGACCGATACCGGAGATGGGCGATACCAACGGCCCGCTGAGCCGCCAGCGCCTGCTGCTCGAGCAGGGCCGGCGAGACAAGCTCACGCTGTGGCAGCTCTGCCTCGCCAATGCCGGGCCGCGCGGGCACGTGCTGTCGATCGGCACACCCGCCCAGGTCGCCGACGAGATGGAGCACTGGTTCAAGGACGGCGCCGCCGACGGCTTCAACGTGATGCCGGCCTGGTTGCCGGGTTCGCTCAAGGATTTCGTCGAACTCGTCGTCCCCGAGCTGCAGCGTCGCGGCCTGTTCCGCACCGAATACGAGGCCACCACCTTGCGCGGCAATCTTGGCCTGCCGACGCCGGTCAACCGCCATCACGCCCAGCGCTCGGACGCCGCTCAATAGGCCGCCGCTCGCACGGATCTTGCAGGCGATCCGGTGAGGGAGGTTTACATGAAAGCCGTCGTCATCCATGCCACCGGAGGACCCGAGCAACTCACCGTTGCCGACATGCCCGATCCCGCGCCCGGGCCGGGCGAGGTCCTTCTCGACGTCGCTTATGCCGGCTGCAACTGGGCCGACACGTAGGTCCGGATCGGCATCTATCCGCATCCCATGACCTATCCCATGATCCTGGGCTTCGAGGTCTCCGGCACGGTGGCGGCGCTGGGGCCGGGCGTGACGGGCGTCGCGGTCGGCGATCGCGTTGCGGTGTTTCCCGACAAGGGCGGCGCCTATGCCGAGAAGTGCGTCGCTTCCGCCGCGGGCCTGATCAAGCTACCGGCCAAGGTCGGGCTCGATGTCGGCGCGGCGTTCCCGATCCAGGCGCTGACCGCGTATCACATGCTGTTCACGGTCTACAGATTGAAGCGCGGCGACACAGTGCTGGTGAACGCAATCGGCGGCGGCGTCGGGCTGCAATGCACCCAGCTCGCCGTCCATGCCGGCGCGCGGGTGATCGGCACCACCGGCACGCCGGGCAAGGAGAAGCGGGCGATGGAGTACGGCGCGTCGCGCGTCGTGGTCACTTCGCAGGAGGACTTCGAGAAGGCAGTGCTCGACTTCACCGGCGGCAAGGGGGTCGATCTTGCGATCGATTCCTACGGCGCCACCATGCTCGACCGCACCTTCAACGTGGTGAGGAAGCTCGGCCACATCATCAGCATCGGTGAGGCCGAGGGCCAGCCCTTCAAGAACATCCGCGAGCGCATCCTGCCGCGCTCGCAAACCTTCACGCGCCTGCATCTCGGCCATGTCGACCAGAGCTCGTCGGAGTGGAAGGCAGGGGTCGACCATGTGCTGGGCGGCATCGGCGAGGGATGGCTAAAAGTGCCGATCGAGAAGGTGTTTCCGCTTGCGCAGGCCACCGACATGCATCGCGCCCTCGAAGGCCGGCATGTCGCCGGCAAATTGCTGCTCAAGGCGCGCGGCTGACCGCGTCCGACTTCTAATGACCAAAATAGGTGGCTGGTGCCGGACGCGGTTATAGTCACGCTACAGTGTTTGCGGTTCAGTCCCCTGGTGCACCCGCTGCCATAAATGGAATTGGGGGGTTCGCGGGGGCCCCCGTGTTTTTCCATTATTTTAAGCGTTACTTTTGGTAACTGCGTATGGTCAGCGGCGCCGGAGCGTGGCGCTGAGCACGCTGATCAAGACAAGACCCAGCAGCGCCATCACCAGCACTGCATCACGCGGCCCGAATGCGTCGGACAGCACGCCCGCCAGCAGCACGCCCAGAGGTCCGGTGCCGATGCACACCGTGACGATGCCCATCAGGCGGGAACGCATGTTGGGCGGCGACTCGGTGAGCATCAGGGTGGTTTGCATGTTGCCGAAGCCGGCGGTGCCGAAGCCACCCAGCAGCAACACGGTGAAGGCGAGCCAGTACGACGGCGACAGCGCGGTGATGACCAGCGCCACCATGAAGAAGGCGGCGCCGCCGGCGAAGGTCATGCGCCGGTCCATGCGCAGAAGGCCGAGCGCGATCAGTGCGCCTCCCATCAACGCACCCATCGGCTCGGCGGCGGCGAGCAGGCCGGTGAGCGCCGGCGAGACATGGAAGGCGCCGAGCCCGAGCGGCGCCAGCAGGCCCGTGTAGGAGAAGGCAAAGGCGTTGGTGACGATGGTGACGCCGTACACCAGCAGGATGGTCGACTTGGTTCGGGCGTAGGCCAGTCCCTCGGCGATCTCCGCGGGAATGCGCGCGAGGTCGAGTCGCCGCGTGATCTGCGGATGCACCAGGCTTGCCAGCGCAAAGGCGGCAGCGAACTGCACGAAGGCGGTGAGCGTGTAGGCGCCCTTCATGCCGAGCCATTCGAAGGCGCCGCCGCCCAGCAGCGGGCCGATCATGCGGGTGGCGGCGTTGGTCACCGAATCGAGCGCGATCGCCGGCACGATGCGGTGGGGGCCGGCGACTTCGCCCACCATGCGCCGGCGCGTCGACATCTCGGTCGACCACATGGTGCCAGAGAGAAGGTTGCCCAGCGCCACGTGCCACAAGGCGAGATGCCCGGTCGTGGCCAGGCTCGCCAATACGGTCGACACGGTGGCCGGCACGATCAGCGCCAGCATGACGATCAGCTTGCGGTTCACCGCCTCGGAGACGGCGCCGGCAAAGGCGCCGAAGGTCAGTTGCGGCAGCTGACGCAGCGCCACCACGACGGTGACGGCCAGCGCCGAGTGCGTGGCTTCATAGGCGAACAGGCCCGAGACCAGCAGCTCCAGCCAGCGCATGGCGTTGGCGAAGGCGCCGACCAGCCACAGCCGCAGGAAATCGGGCGAGGCCAGCAACTCGCGCACCGCGGTTTGGCGCCGTGCCTCGGGTTCCTCCACCGCATTCATTGGCGGGAAAGCTACAGGAGGCGCGCCAGGCCGAACAGGAGAAGCAGCGCGACCAGCGCCACGAGAACACTGCCGAGCGAAATCGTGCGCAGCGCCTTGGTTGGTGTCAGGCCGCCCATGTGGGCGGCGATCCAGAAGAACGGGTCGTTGAGATGGCAGATCGCGATCGAGCCCGCGCCGGTCGCGGCGGCGGCGATGGCGCGGCCGCTCGCGCTGTCGAGGCCGAGCGCCGGCAGCATCGGCTCGACCATGCCCGAGGCGGTGAGCACGGCCGAGAGCGAGTTGCCCTGCATGGTCTTGACGATGGCAGCGGCGAGAAAGGGCACGAGCAGGCCGTAGCGCGGATCGAGGACTTTCTCCGCCAGCAACTCGGCCATGCCGGTCTCGTCGAACACCCGGCTGAGGCCGCCGGCCGCGCCGACCGCCATCAGGAGCGGCGCCCAATTGCGGCCGACCAGTGCCGAGGGTTGCCAGCGGCCGGCGAACAGCACGCCCAGCGTCACGGCAAGCGCCGTCAGCATCAGCGGCTTGGAAATGCCGATGTAGAACTCGCGGGCGCCGCCCTTGCCGAGCGGCTCGCTCGGCATCTGCGCCACAGCCTGAACGATCAGGAGAGCGATAGGGATCGCAACGGCAAACCAGGCCATGCTGAGACGGCCGGGCTTGGCGGCGGCCGGCAGCTGTCGCGCGACATGGACCCAGCCCACGATGGCGGCGAAGAGCGCGACGGGGACGGCGATCATCGCCATGGTCCGGATGTTCGCTTTCATCACCGACGCCGCCGCGACCGCCAGCGGCGAGGGCACGACCAGGCCGGCGAATATGAGCAAGGTCAGCGCCAGGCCCAGCGCGCGCCGCGGCGCCTCCTGGCCGGTCGCCTGCAGGAGCGCCAGTCCGCCGCCGGCCGACTGGCTGAGGCCCGCCAGCGCGCCCGCAACCGCCGAGGTGCCGGTGCCGAGCGGGCCGCGCAGCACCAGCGCCTGGACCAGCGCGCCCGCCACCACCAGCAGGCCGATCTGCTCGAGCGCTGCGGTGAAGCCCAGGCCAAAGGCCTTGCCGACCGACTGGAAGGTCATATCGGCGGCGATGCCATAGACCACGACCGTGGCCATGATGGCGAGGAAAGCGGGCAGGCGCAGGCGCTGGACCAGGAGCACGATCGCCACCACCGCGATCGGCACCAGAAGCGAGGCAAGAAGCATGGGCCCCGACCTTAATCGGCTGTTAAGGTGGCGTCATGCGTCTGCTGGTCGCTCTTTTGTTGCTTCTCGGTTCGCTCGCCCCGGCCGTCGCCCAGCCGCTGGTGACCACCAAGGGCAAGAACTTCATCGCGCCCGACGGCAGCACGCTTCTCATCAAGGGCATCAGCTTGGGCAACTGGCTGATGCCCGAGGGCTACATGTTCAAGTTCGAGGTCGCCAAGGCGCCGCGCCAGATCTATGGCGCCTTCGATCGTCTGCTGGGCGCCGAGCGCGCCAAGGCCTTCTGGACGGCCTATCGCGACACCTACGTCCGGCAGGACGATATCCGCTTCATCAAGTCGGTCGGCTTCAACACGGTGCGCATCCCGCTGCACTACGCGCTGTTCATGACCGCCGAGGGCATGATTGCGGGCGAGGGCTGGGCACTGCTCGACCGCGTGCTGGGCTGGGCGCGCGAGGCGGGGCTCTACGCCATCGTCGATCTGCATGCCGCTCCCGGCGGCCAGACCGGCATCAACCATGATGACGGGCCGGGCTACCCGCTGATGTTCTATGTGCCGCGCGATCGAGCCCTCACGGTCAAGCTGTGGCGGGCCATCGCCCAACGCTATGCGGGCGACTCCGTGATCCTGGGCTACGACCTTCTGAACGAGCCGATCGCGCCCTATCACGACATCGCCACGCTCAATCCGCGGCTCGAGCCGTTCTACAAGACGGTGACCGCTTCCATCCGCGAGGTCGATCCCGGCCGCGTGATGATCCTGGCGGCCGGCCAATGGAGCTCGAGCTTCGATATGTTCGGGCCGCCCTTCGCCGAGAACCTCGCCTACACCTATCACTCGTTCTGGGCGAGCACGAAGCGCGACTCGATCCAGCGGCATCTCAACTTTGCCAATCTCTACAACGTGCCGCTGTTCCTGGGTGAGACCGGCGAGCTTACCGACGCCTGGAACGAGGGTTTCCGCAAGCTGCACGAGGTGCACGGCATCGGCTGGTCGTTCTGGACCTACAAGAACCTCGATTCGCCCTCGACCGTGGTGTCGATCAAGCGGCCCGACGGCTGGGATGAGATCGTGGCCTTCGCTGACGGCACGCGCCGCGACAAGCCATCGGACGAGCTGATCGTCCGCGCCATGGCGCAGTATCTCGCTGGCATGCGGCTCGCCAACACGACTGTGCGCTGGAGCTACCTCGAATCGCTCGGCTTCAAGAGTGCACCCTGACGAGGCACACGGGCGCGAACTTCTAATGACCAAAATAGGGGGTGAGAGGGTTCGGGAGTATATTACGGTCGAATCGGCAGACATGGTCTGCAGAGTCCGGGAACGTAGCGTATGCCCAGCGTCGTCCATCCGTCGTCGAGCGACTTTCCGCACTTTCCGCTAGTGCGCTACCCCCTCCTTCGGAGGTCCCGTGGAGTTGGCGCAGTTGGCGCTACCCCGCTACCCCTTCGGGCAAGACACTGGCGCCCGGGCAGCACAGGGGACGAAAATCCTTGCCCCACCGTTTTTCGACCGTTTTTCACCGTTTTCGACCGTTTTCCCGACCTCTGCCAACTCAAGATTCGCTCGAAGAATCAGGGGTCCGACCGTTTTTCGCCGGCCGCGCGGCCGTTAGAAAACGGCGAAAACGGTGAAAACGGCTCTGCTCTAGTGCGGGCGCGTCTCGTAGTAGGCCGCGAGCGCACCGAGCGCTGCGCCGCCGTCACCCTTGAAGCTCGGCCCGTGCATCAGCGCGATGGTCTTGGGCTTCAGCGCCGCCAACCTTCGCAAGGTCGGCGCGGCGAGCGGCGTTTTAGGCATGAACGGCACGGCCTTCTCGGTCGCGATCGCGGCATCGACGATGTCGCCCGAGGTCGTCGGCGGGCAGGCGCCGAACTGGGTGAAGAGGTCGCTCGAGAACAGCGTGCCGGTAGTCTCTTCGTAGATCAGGCCGGCATCCCAGTTGTGCGGCACATGCGGCGTGTCGAGCCAGCGCACCTTCTTGCCGCCGAGATCGATCGTCTCGTCGTTCTTGAGCACGCGCGGCACGCGGTTGGCCATGTCGGTCAGCCAGATGTTGCAGCCGACCTGGCCGTGCGCCGGCGTGGCGTTGGGGGCGGCGGCCAGCCATTCGTTCAGCGCACCCGATTCGTCGGCCTCGACATGGCTGCAGGTCGTCCAGGCGAGCTTGTCGAGCGCGATCACGCTCTTCACCGCTTCGCTCACCAGCGGGAACAGCGCGCGTTGGCCGTAGTGAAAGAGCAGCGGCCGCTCGGCATCGATCAGGAACTGGTTGAAGGTGAACCCGTTCGGCCCGACCTTGGGCAGGAAGGTCGACAGGCGATAGATCTTGTCGGCGATCTCGGTGACTTCTGTCTTCATGGCTTGAGCACCTCGATGAGCTTCGCATTGAAGGCATCGGCGGCCTCGTAGGCGACCCAGTGGCCGGCACCGGCAATCTGGTGCATCTGGAAGTCGGGCTGGAGTGCGCGGAAGAGGTCGATGCGCTCCTGAATATAGGGATAGGTCGTCGAATCAAACTCCCCCCAGATGCCCGTCAAGGGGGTGCGGACCTGCGGCAGCACTTTGCTCAGTGCACCGGCGATCCCCATGTCGCGGCTGCGGGTTTTGGCGCGCGTGGTGTTCAGGATCTGCATGTAGACCGCCACACCATCGACATTCTTGGGATCGTGCAGCATCAAGAGCTCGAGGTTGCGCCGCGACTCTTCCGCAAGTTCCTGGGCCGGCATCTCGGGCAGGAGCTTGTGCAGCTTGGCGGTGGGCTTGCGCGTCGCCTTCAGTCCGCCGGCGCCGACCAGCACGATGCGCTTGATACGCTCCTGCATCAGGGTGGCGAGGTGCCCCGACACCATGCCGCCGAAGGAGAAGCCGGTGATGGCGAATTGCCGGTCCTTGGGAAAGAGTACCCCGACGGCGGTGTGCACGCAGTGCGTGACCGACCAGACATCGCGCACGTCATCGGGCGGATCGCTGTCGCCCAGGCCGGGCAGGTCGGCGGCGCAGACGGTGAAGTGCTGCGACAGCGGCAGGACGTTGCGGATCCAGTGGATCCACGAGCCCGAGCCGCCATGGAAGAGGAGCAAGGTCGGCTTGCCGGACCCTTCGCCCCAGACGTGCCACATCATGGTGCCGCCGTTGCCCATCGGCAGGCGGATCGCCTTGGATTGGGCAGCGACGGACTCGATATGTTCGAGGGCGGTGCGGCCATCCGGCATGCGCGGGACGGCGGAGTAGTCGAGCTTCATTTCTTGAGTGCACCCAGCAGACGTTCGACGAAGCCCGGCGCCTGCTTGCGATCGATCCAGCGCAGGACGGTGACCAGGTCATTGTCAGGATCGACCCACACAATGTGGCTGCCCCAACCCAGGGCGAAGAAGCTCCTGTCGGAGGCCGCCGCAAACTGGCGCTTGTTGGTGTTGAGCCACCACATCAATCCGTAGAAGGGCGCGACCGGGCAAGGCTTCACCAGCTCGCCGGTCCAGCCCTTCGGCAGGATCTGCTGGCCATTCCACGCTCCGCCGCGCGCCACCAGCAAGCCCATCAGCGCGAGATCGCGCGCGGAGATCACGATGCCGCCGCCCCAATGGCCGCCGCCCGGCACCGAGGTCATCGGCTTGCCGTCGACCGTGACGGTCGAATTGCGGTAGCCGTCCCATTTCCAGCCCGGCGATGCGCCGATCGGTTCCATGATGCGGCGCTTGAGCACCGAGGGCAGCGGCTCCTTGAAGAGCTGCAGCAAGGAAAGGCTGAGCCTGTTCACGCGCACGTCGTTGTATTCGTAGAACGTGCCGGGCTTCTTGAGCGCCCGGCGTGTGCCCTTGGGCGCGTCGGCGACGGCCAGCCCGACCACGCGATTGTGGTCGATGCGGTCTTCCTTGCCGAACAGCGTGCCCTGCCATTCGCTGGTCTGGGTCAAGAGGTGCCGCCAGGTGATGTCCTTGTTCTGCTCGCTGGTGAAGCCGTCATCGAGGGCATAGCCCGTGACCTTGTCGTCCAGGTCCTTGATGAGGCCGTCGCCGAGCGCCAGTCCCGCCAGCAGCGAGAGAAAGCTCTTGGCCACGCTGAAGGTCATGTCGGCGCGATTGGTGTCGCCCCATTCGGCGATGATTTCGCCGCCGCGATAGACGATGCCCGAGGAGGCTCCGCGCGGCGTCACCGGGCCCAGCATCTCGTTATCCGGGGCCTTCTCGCCGGAATCGTAGGTCATCACGAACTGGCCGTCCGGCATCTTCATGCTCAGCGGCACCTTGGATTCGGCTGCCTGGGCGAAGGCGATGGCGTCTTTCAAAGCGTTCATGCACGCAATCAACATTGGAGCCCGTCCGGGAGCAAGCGTAGAAAACATCATGTCCGTTCCCACCACGCTCTCGATTCGCCGCCCCGATGACTGGCACGTCCATCTGCGTGACGGGCCGATGCTGGCGGCCTGCGCTGTGCATACGGCACGCCAGTTCGCGCGCGGCGTCATCATGCCCAACTTGCTACCGCCGGTGACCAAGGTTGCCGAGGCAGTTTCCTATCGCGAACGAATTCGCAGAGCGGTTCCAGCGTCGCTCAAGTTCGAGCCGCTGATGACCTGTTACCTCACCGACGGCGCCGATCCGGCCGAACTCGCGCGCGGCAAGCTGGAAGGCGTGTGGGTCGCCTCCAAGCTTTATCCCGCCCATGCCACGACCAACTCTGCCCATGGCGTGACTTCGATCGACAAGATCGCCATGGGGCTGGAGGCGATGGAGAAGGCCGGCATGCCGCTGCTCGTCCATGGCGAGGTGACCGACGCCGAAATCGATATCTTCGACCGCGAGGCGGTGTTCCTGGACAAGGTGCTGGCGCCGCTGCTGAAGCGCCACCAAGGCCTCAAGGTGGTGCTCGAGCACATCACGACCCAAGAGGGCGTGGCCTTCGTCGAGGCGCATCCCGGACGGCTCGGCGGCACCATCACGCCGCATCATCTCAGCTACAACCGCAATGCGATCTTCAGGGGCGGTATCCGTCCGCACTTCTACTGCTTGCCGATCGCCAAGCGCGAGGAGCATCGCCTAGCGCTACGGCGTGCGGCAACGTCGGGCAATCCTGCCTTCTTCCTCGGCACTGACACTGCGCCGCACACCGCCGACACCAAGGAATGCGCCTGCGGCTGCGCCGGCATCTTCAATGCGCCGGTCGCCATGCAGGTCTATGCCCAGGTCTTCATGGAGGAAAACGCGCTCGATAGACTAGAAGCCTTCGCCTCCCTGAACGGCCCGCGCTTCTACGGCCTGCCGGTCAACGAGGAACGCATCACCCTGCAGGCAAGGCCGCTCGATGCGCCTGAACGGGTCGAGGTGCCGGGCGGCAATAAGAGTATCGTGGTGTTTCGTCCTGATACGCCAGTTGGCTGGTCGTTCTAACCACGCTGGTCTATCGTCTGCTCATGAGCAAAAAGCGTATTCCCGCCGGCGCCGTCGTGCGCGGCACCGACAAAGGCTATGTCCACGGCGACCTGAAGCCCGGCGGCGAACGGCCGGTCGAGAAGTTCGAAGAGAAATACCCCTACATGCGTCCGCGCGATGCGGCGACGCTGATCCTGGTCCGCGAACGCGGCAAGATCCCCGAGGTGCTGATGGGCTGCCGCGCGGCCAAGTCCGCATTCATGCCCAACCGCTACGTGTTTCCCGGCGGACGTGTCGACAAGGCTGACGCGTATATTCCGATCGCCACGCCGCTCGATCGCCACGTCAGGGCAAGGCTTCTGAAGGCCGCCACTGCGCTGCGCGCGCAGGCGCTCGGCGTCGCCGCGGTGCGCGAGACCTTCGAGGAGACCGGCCTGATGCTGGCCAAGCCGCTCAAGAACGGCGCCCCGCGCAAGGACTATGGCGAGCACTGGAAGGGCTTCCTCGACAAGGGATTTGCGCCGGCACTCGACTGCCTCGACCTGATCGCGCGCGCGGTGACGCCGCCCGGCCGGCCGCGGCGCTTCAATGCGCGTTTCTTCATGGCGCGCGCCGACGATGCGACGGGAGAGATCCGCCATTCGAACGAGATGGGAGACATACGCTGGGTGCGGCTCGACGAAGCGCGCGAGCTGCCGCTGCCCACCATCACCGGGCTCATCCTTGGCGAGATCGGCCGGCTGGTGAAGGAGCCGCCCGACCGCAAGAAGCAGCGCAAGATCCCGCTGTTCGTGACGGTGCATCGCAAGCACCTGATGATCGAGGAGTAGATCGTGGCAGCGCGCGCCGAGCCCGCCTCGCCCGCTGCGCCCCTCGCCGCTGCCAGTCCGGGCTTGCCGCCGCGCGGCGGCGTTCGCCTGCGCGCGCTGGTCCTCATGCGCTGGGCCGCCGTAGCAGGACAGCTCTTCACCGCCGCTGCCGTCCATTGGGGCCTGGGCTTCACCCTGCCGCTGCTGCCGGTGGGCGGCGCGATCGCGCTCTCGGCGCTGCTCAATCTCGCGGTCAGCCTCGGCCGGCCGGCGTCGGCGCGCATCGACGATCGCGAGGCCACGATCTTCCTCGCCTTCGATATCGTGCAGCTTGCTGTGCTGCTTTACCTGACCGGCGGACTCACCAATCCCTTCGCGCTGCTCGTATTGGCGCCGGTCGCCGTCGGCGCCACCATCCTGTCGCTGGCCAGCAACATCGCGCTGTCGCTGCTCACCATCATCAGCATTGGCCTGCTGGCTCTCTTCCATCAGCCACTGCCCTGGAGTGGCACGCCGCCCGAGTTGCCGGAGATCTACCAGGCCGGCGCCTGGGCGGGCCTCAGCCTCACGGTGTTGCTGATCACGTTGTACGGTTGGCGGCTCGCCGAGGAAGCCCGCCAGATGAGTGACGCTCTCGGCGCCGCGCAAGGCGCACTGGCGCAGGAGCAGCGCTTGTCGGCCCTGGGTGCCCTGGCGGCGGCGGCGGCGCACGAGCTCGGCTCGCCGCTTTCCACCATCGCCGTCATCGCCAAGGAAATGCAGCGCGACGTCGAGCCGGACGATCCGCTGCGCGAGGACGTCGATCTCCTGGTGCAGGAGTCCGGGCGTTGCCGCTCGATCCTGGCGCGGCTGACGGTCGATCCGACGGGCGATGTATCCGATGCCTATATCCTGGTGCCCTTGCCGGCGCTGATCGAGGCGGCGGCACAGCACTACAGCCGCGACGGCATCGATATCACCTTCGCTTCGGGCCCGATCGGTGAGGGCGTGCCGACCACCGCGCCTATCCAGGTGCGCAGCCCCGAGATCATGCAGGGCATCGGAAACATCGTGCACAACGCCGTGTCCTTCGCCCGTCACGAGATCCGCATCGCCACGCGCTGGACCACCGAATGGTCCGAGGTCGAGGTGTCGGACGACGGGCCGGGCTTCTCTGAATCGCTGCTCGATGAACTCGGCACGCCCTTCATTTCCACGCGTCAGGGTGAGGAAGGTCACATGGGACTGGGCGTTTTCATTGCCAAGACGTTGCTGGAACGTACCGGTGCCTCCGTTAGTTTCGGCAATCGTGGCAACGGGACGGGGGGTGCCGCCGTTGTCGTGCGCTGGCCAAATCCCGTCTTCAAGGCTACATAGCGGCCAATGTCGAAGGAGTCGCCATGACCCAGGACACAGGCGCCAATCGTCCGGTGTCGCCGGTCCTCGCCGGCACCACGAGCAGCAAGGAGCGCACCTTGCTGATCGCCGATGACGACGCGGCGTTCCGCAACCGCGTCGCGCGCGCGCTCGAGCTGCGCGGCTTCATCGTGACCTCGGTCGGCTCGGTGGCCGAGGCGCTGGCTCAGACCGCCCGCCCGCCTGCCTTCGCGGTTCTCGACCTCCGGTTGGGCGACGGCAACGGGCTCGAGCTGGTGGGACCGCTCCGCCAGGCGCGCCCCGACATCCGCATCGTCGTGCTGACCGGCTACGGCAACATTGCCACCGCGGTCGCCGCCGTGAAGGAAGGCGCCGTCGATTATCTCGCCAAGCCCGCCGATGCCGACGCCATCGAGCAGGCGCTGATCGCGCACGGGCGTAAGCTGCCGCCGCCGCCGAGCAACCCGATGTCGGCCGACCGCGTGCGCTGGGAGCATATTCAGCGCGTGTTCGAGCAGTGCGACCGCAACGTCTCCGAGACCGCGCGCCGCCTCAACATGCATCGGCGCACCCTGCAGCGCATCCTGGGCAAGCACGCGCCCAGGGAACACTAGACCGCGAACACTGATCACGGCACAGCTCGTCCTGAACGCGCTCGCGCTGGGTATGGCCTATGCGCTGGTGGCGCTCGGCTTCGTGCTGGCGTTGAACGCGTCCGGCGCGGTGAATTTTGCGCATGGCGATCTTGTCGTGCTGGGCGGCGCCGTGGCCGTCGTCGTGGGTAGCTGGAGTGGACTGCCGGGGCCGCTGTTGCTGCCGGTGGTAGCATTGGCTCTTGGTCTCGCCGGCGTCATTGCGGCGCGCATCGCCATCCTGCCGTTGGTGCGGCGGCCGCCCGAAGCAACATTCGTTGCCACCATCGCCTTGGCTGCAATCATCGAACAAGGACTGACGGTCACGATGGGCGCGGCGCCCCGCACCGCGCCGGCCTTCGCGGGCAGCGGCACTGTCGACATCGCGGGCATCGCCCTCGGTCGGCAACCCCTCGCCATCGTCGTTGTTGGTGCCGTGCTGGTGGCCGCGGTGTGGTTCCTGCTCGAGCGCACCCAGACTGGCCGGCGCATGCGCGCCGTCGCGGCCGATCGATACATGGCTCGGGCCGTCGGCATCCCGGTCGGCCGCTACGTCACCCTGTCGCTGGCACTGGCCGGCGCTCTCGCCGGCATCGCGGGTTTCCTGCTTGGCCACCAGTTCCTGGTATCGCCGACTCAGGGTGGCGGGTTCATGCTGAAGGCCTATATCGCCGTCGCCCTGGGTGGTTGGGGGAGTGTGCCCGGCGCCCTGCTCGGGGCGTTGGGGATCGGCGTCTTCGAAACTGTCCTTGCGACTTGGCTCGGCGATGCCTGGGCTGCCGCTGCTCTCTATATCGTGGTGCTCGGCATGCTCAGCTTGCGGCCGAGCGGTTTGTTCGGTGAGCCGATCGGACGACGTGCGTGATGCGTCGCTTCTGGCTCGTCCTGCTGATCCTGCCGCCTGTGCTGGCGCTCACTGTCTTGTCGCCGTTCGGTCAGCGGCTTGTGACCCTGATCGGCATCTATGCCCTGCTGGGCCTGGGCTACCAACTCGTCTTCGGCCAGCTCGGTGCGCTCAACCTCGCGCAGGGCGCGCTGTTCGGCGTCGGCGCCTATACCGCGGCTCTTGCCGTGCCGTGGCTCAGCGACTTCTCGATGATCGCGGCGCCACTCGCAGCCGCCGCGGCGGCGGCACTGGTCGTCGGTCCGATCCTGCGCCTGCAGTCGCACTACTTCGCGCTCGCCACCTTGGCGCTGGCGGCGCTGGTCACTCTCGTGGCCGTCAACGCTGAGAGCCTGACCGGCGGAGCCAACGGCCTCACGGGTTTCGGCTCGGCCGCCGCGCACGGCAAGCTGTTGATGACACTGGTCTGGATCATCTTGATCGTGTCCGTCCTGGTCTACGCATGGCTCTTCAGCGGTCCCTTGGGCGAGACCGCGCGCCTGTTGCGCGAAGCGCCGCTCGCTGCGGCCACGCTCGGTATCGATGGCGCGCGCTGGCGGTTCGTGGCTTTCGTGATCGGGGCGGCATTCGCGGGTTTCGCCGGCGCCTGCTCGGCGTCCTTGAGCGGCGTCGTCTCGCCCGAGGCCACAGGCTTTTCGGTGATGCTGCTTTGCCTGACGTCGGTCGTGCTGGGTGGCGTGCGTCACCCCATGGGCGCGGTGCTGGGCTCGGCGCTCGCCGTCTGCCTGCCCGAGTTGTTCCGGGGCCTGGAGGCAGGGTGGCTGCTCGCCTATGCCGCCGCGACGCTGGCTGTCGTGTTGTGGGCACCGCAAGGGTTGGCAGGCCTGATCGACCGACCGAAGGTGCCGCCGGTGCCAGTGCTCCCCGGGCGTTTCCCGCCAGCGCAGGGTGCTCGGCGCCTGGTGCTCGATCGCGTGACTAAGCGCTTTGGCGGGATCGAGGCGCTACATGACGTCTCGCTGACTGTCGAGCGCGGCGAGATCGTCGGCCTGATCGGTCCCAATGGCTCAGGCAAGACGACGCTACTCAACGTGATCTGTGGCCTGGAGCGCGCCGACAGCGGCACCATCGTGCTCGACGACATGCACCTTGAGCGGCTGCCCGCGCATCTTATCGCTCGCACCGGCGTCGGGCGCACTTTCCAGACGCCGGCGGCGGATGCGACGCGCTCCGCCGAGCTGGCGCGGGTGCTGGCGAGGCAAGCGGCGTTCCTGCTGCTGGACGAGCCCGCCGCCGGCATGAGCGACCGCGAGCGTGATCATTTCGTCCTTCTGCTGAGCAAGTTGCGCGACGCGGGGCATGGCGTTCTGATCGTCGACCACGACGTCGAACTGCTGTCGAAAATCTGCGATCGACTTGTCTGCCTCGATCGAGGCGTTGTCGTTGCCGTCGGCCGTCCTGGCGAAGTGAGGCAAGATCCGAAGGTGCGTGCGTCTTTCTTGGGGCTCGCGGCATGAGCGAGGTTCTGGCGATCGGCGGACTGACGATGGGCGCGGGCGAGATCGTGGCGCTGCTGGGCGGCAACGGCGCGGGGAAGACGGCGCTGCTGGAAACGATCCTGGGCTTCCGTACAGGTGGCGTCAGCTTGTTCGGGCGCGATGTCCGGCCGCTCTCGGTCGAGCAGCGCGTGGCGCTGGGCGTGGGCTACGTGCCCGAGGGCCGGCGCGTCTTCGCCGGCCTGACGGTGCGCGAGAATCTTGAAGCGGCCTCATCCTTGTCGGCCGGCGAGCGACGGCGGCGGGTCGAGGAGATGCTGGCGATGTTTCCCATGCTGGGCGAACGGCCCGAAGCGCGGGCCTGGTTGCTGTCGGGCGGCCAGCAACAGATGCTGGCGCAGGCGCGCGCCGAGATGAATGGGGCGAAGCTCCTGCTGCTCGACGAGCCGACCCTGGGCCTGGCGCCGGCAGTGGTCGCCGATCTCTTCAAGAGGCTGGTGTCGCTTGCTGCCACCGGGACGGCGATCCTGCTGAGCGAGCAACGCGCAGGTCTGGCGTTGCGCGTGGCGAGCCGGGCCGTGGTGTTAAGCCGCGGCCGCATGGTGCGCCAAGCGGCGGCGGCCGAGCTGCTGGCCGATCCAACGCTCGCCGACCTGATGGCTGCCGGCTAGTCCGAATAGCCTCACCCTGAGGAGCGGCCGCAGGCCGCGTCTCGAAGGGTGGCCACAAAAACCGAGTCTGGTTCCCATCCTTCGAGACGCCTCGCTACGCGCGGCTCCTCAGGATGAGGTGATACGGCTTAGGCCTTGCGGTTCTGGGCATTCCAGAACAGTTCGAGGTTGGAGATCAGCGCCGGACTGAAGTGGCAATAGGCCTGCTCGCGGGCATAGAGCGCAGCATATTGCCGGAACAGGTCGAGCGGCTCGGCGGAAAGACGCAGCGCGCGGCGGTTGCCGATCGCACCTACGGCACCTGAGCCGGTCAGCCGGTCGATCACGCGGGTGATCGTCGCATCGATGTCCTGGGGCGGCACGACTTCGTCGCAGATCATCCGGCCGATCTCCGAATCGCACTCGATGCGCCGCTCGTACATGATCGCCTGGCGCGCGATGCGATCGCCGGTAAAGCGCGCCATGCGCAGGTTGGCCATCGCCGGGATGATGCCTTCCTTTCGGGCGGGCAGGGTCATGTAGGCGTCGCGCGCGGCGATGTTGAAGTCGGTCGCCAGCAGGATCTGGCAGCCGCCTCCGATCGCGAAGGTTTCGACCGCCGAGATCCAGAGTTTCTCGATCGAATCGCCCGAGACTTCGTCCGGCGGGACGTCGGGCTTGGCCAGCCCGCGAAACATCTTGTTCACGAACCCCAGGTCGCGGATCAGGAACCACAGGAACGGAATCTTGCCGTGATAGAGGTGCGTGAGGTTGATGCCGGCATTGTAGACGCGCCGGCCGGCATACTTGCCCTCGGGCACCACGTCGCCGCGCAGTACGGCGACCTGGCTGTCGGGATCGAGGATGCAAACATCGGCGCCGATCTCGGTCATCGGCTGGGTGGCGTTGTCCTCGGAGTTGAGGAAGCGCTTGTTGGAGAGCAGCAGTACCGCCGCCTTGCCGTGCCGCTCGACTTTGGCGGTGCCGAGATCGAGCCGGCCGTCGCGGCGGAACTTGGCCAGCGCCTCAGCCGATTCTTCGCGTGGCAATAGCATGGCGTGGCAGAGGTGGCGCCCGCATTCGGGATCGGCCAGGAACTGGTTGCAAAGGATACCCTGGTCGATCTCGACGCCCTGCTTCTGCGACTGCTTCAGCTCAGACTCGGCATCGACCTGGGCTTTGGTTGGAGCGAGGCCCGGCACGGCGGCCGCGGCATCGTAGACCAGCCGTTCGACGCGCACGAACTTGCGCCGATCATCGGTCAGCTTGTCGTAGAGCGTGCAGGCATGGCGGCGCAGGAACGCGAAGCGCGCCTTGCGGGCATCCTCCTTGCCCGGCGTGCCGTGCCAGTAGGCGGCAAAGGCGGCCGCGTCGGCGGCGTAGTCGCCGCTCGCGATCGGCGCCGCAACGATCGTGTCCATGATCTCCTGCCTGAAGAAATTTGGAAGAAGGTTATCACCAGGACGGCTTGGGCGCGAAGCTCGCCTCTGGCGGCGTAACGCGTTGGTCCGGCGGCGTTTCGGCAGCGAACTGATAGCGGGTGCCCACCGCGGACTGGCTGACGCGTTCGCCATAGGCATTGGCGAGCGCATGCAGGGCCCGCCAGCCCGTGCAGTGGCCGGCGATGAAGTAGCCGATATCGAACGGCTGAAGCCCTTCGACGGTTTGCGGGATCAGGCGTTCCATGACGCCTCCGAGATGCAAGCCGCCCATCACCGCATGAATGGGCATCTCGGGAAACAGGCGGCGGACCTCCGTGCAGACATTGACGATGCCGGCATGAGAGCAGGCACTGAAGACGACCAGCCCGAGGTCGCGAACGTTCACGACCAGCATGCGCTCGTCCATCAGGTAGGGGTCCGGCCGCCACTCCTCCTCGTTGTTCAGTCGGCAAAGATGATCTTTGCGGCCGGTCTCGAAGGGCGTGACCCGGGGAATCTCGCCGCTGTAGTAGAAATGGCCATCGAGCAGGGTGCGCTCCCCGCCGTCATTGATGACGCGGGCGCCACGCGCGCCCATCTCCGATGGCGTCGGCACGCGTGCGGTGGGAAAGATCGTGCCATCCGCCAGCTGCACGCCGCGTTCGTTGAACATGCCGGGATTGACGTGCACGCCGACGCTGTTGCGGCCGCACCGGGCGACGATCGCGTCGAGGGCCGCCGGCAACGCTCCCATGTGATCCCAGTGCCCATGGGTCACGACGATCTCCTCAACGCCTCCGAGATCGATCGCGAGGTTCCGGCAGTTGCGCACGAAGGCCGCGCCCTCGGTGCCGGTGTCGAAGAGAAGGACATGCTCGGTGGTGCCGAGCCGGGATCTGAGCCGCAGGCCATAACCGAGATTGGCGACGAGCAGGGTATGGCCGGAGATCTCGCGTGCGCCCGCCAGCATGACATTTGCGAGTTCCGATACGGCGAAGGCGGGCTTGCTCGCGTACGTGTCGCTCACATTGTCGGAGATGACGTTGACCGTCAGAGAATCGATGGCGGCGAGTGAAGATCTCGGCATCTGGCTTACGACACACGCCACCTGAATAAATGGAGCGGGCGACGGGATTTGAACCCGCGACCTACGGCTTGGGAAGCCGACGCTCTACCCCTGAGCTACACCCGCCTGGGCGCCATTCTAGCTTGGCCGCTGGCGCCGCCAAGGTCCAATCGTGTATCTCAGACCCATGCTGGATGAGGTCCTGACACCCGAAGAACGTGCCGTCGTGGCACGCGCCCGCGCTTTTGCCGACGAGCATGTGATGCCGAATGCCGCTCGCTGGGAATGGGAGCGGCGCTATCCACTAGAGACCATCAAGGCTGCCTGCGCGGCCGGCCTCAACACCATCGAGCTCGCCAAGCAGCATGGCGGGCAGGGGCTGTCGTTCTCCTGCAAGCTGCGCGCCTTCGAGGAGATCGCCAAGGCCGACTTCGCCTTCGCCTTTGCTCTGATCAATCACCACAATGCCTGCGCCCGCTTTGCTCGAGACGGCAAGCCCGCGCATGTCGCGCGCCTGCTGCCGCGTATGATCAAGGGTGACCTGATTGGCTGCGCCGGCTTGAGCGAACCCGGTGTCGGCAGCGACTTCGGTGGGTTGGAAATGGCCGCAGTGAAGGTCGAGGGCGGCTGGAAGCTGAATGGCGCCAAGGCCTGGATCACCAACGCCGCTGTGGCGGGTCTTTCGGTGGCCTACGCCCAGACCGACAAGGCGCAGGGCTATCGCGGCATCGCCTGCTTTGCCATCGAAGCCGAGCGGCCGGGCTTCCAGCGCGACAAGCCGTTCGAACTGCATGGCGGTCACGCCATCGGCGTCGGCGGCTTCCATCTCGTCGACTATTTCGCGCCGGACGAGGCCGTGCTGCATCCGCCGGGCCAAGCCTTCAAGGCGGCGCTGGCTGGCATCAACGGGGCACGGACCTACGTCGCCGGCATGTGCTGCGGCATGCTGCAGGCCTCGCTCGAGACAGCGGTGCGCTACACGCGAGAGCGCAAGACCTTCGGCCAGCCGGTGATCGACCATCAGGGCGTGCGCTGGAAGCTGGTCGATGCTGCGACCGATCTCGAGGCGGCACGCCTGCTGACCTACCGCGCGGCGCGCCTGATAGACGAGGGCGCCGACGCCGTGCTGCCGGCGGCGCATGCCAAGAAGTTCGCGACCGAGATCGCTTTGCGGCGCATCGCCGACTGCATCCAGGCGATGGGCGCCAACGGGTTGCGAGCGGAGTATCCGCTGGCGCGCCATCTCGCCGGCGCCAAGATCGCGGCCTACACCGACGGCTCGATCGAAATGATGAACGAGCGTATCGGCGTGGCACTGCCTCAGGTGTTCGGTTGATCCTGTCCACGGTCGAGATGCACACGGGCGGCGAGCCCACGCGCATCATCGTCGACGGCTGGCCGACATTTGCCGGCAAGACCCTGCTCGACAAAAGGCGCGAGGCGAAGGAACGCTTCGATCCTCTGCGTCGCGGGTTGATGCTCGAGCCGCGCGGCCACGACGGCATGTACGGCGCGCTGCTGGTCGAACCCGATCATCCCGAGGCCGACCTCGCCGTGCTGTTCATGCACAACGAGGGCTACTCGACCATGTGCGGTCACGCCACGATCGCGCTGGCGCGCTGGGCCGTCGAGAGCGGGCGCGTAAAGGGTCCGACTGTTCGCTTGCAATGTCCGTGCGGTCTCGTGCTGGCGAGCGTCGCGGCCGATGGCTGGGTGCGCTTCGAGAGCGTGCCGTCCTTCGTCTATGCGCTCGATCGGGTGGCGCCGACGCCGACCTGGGGTCCGCTCACGGTCGACATCGCCTATGGCGGTGCGTTTTACGCCTTCCTGCCGGCTGATTCGATCGGCCTCGATCTTCATCGCTCGCCGATGCGGGCGATCGCCGATGCCGGCGAGGAAATCACACATGTCGTTGCCAAAGCGGTGCCGATCGAGCATCCCGACGAGCCCGACCTTGCCTTTCTCTACGGCACCATCCTGACCGACGGCGGCGATGGCGCGAACGGCAAGCCCAGCCGCAACGTCTGTATCTTCGCCAGCCGCCAGATCGACCGCAGCCCGACCGGCAGCGGCGTCAGCGCGCGCATGGCGTTGCAGGCGGCGCGTCGGCAGGCGACGGCAGGCGAAGAGCGGCTGTTCGAGAGCTGCACCGGCGCCGTCTTCAGCGGTCGGGTGTTGCGCGATGCGCCACCAGTCGGCCCACGCAAGGCTGTCGTGGTCGAGGTGGGCGGTCTCGCGCATTTCACCGGCGAGAGCCGCTTTCGCTTCGACGACGACGATCCCCTGCGCGAGGGTTTCACCCTTTCATAGGAGCTTTCCGGACCGCGAGCCTCCGGCTCGCTCTTCCCTCGCTTCAGCACCTTGACCATTTCTACGCTGCGCGGCGCCCGCGCCTCGGTCGCTAGGCGCTGTCAAACAGCGCCTAGCTCCCTGCAGCGCTACACGCCGCCGGTCGCTTCGCTGCGCGAAGCGCCTAGGCGTTGTGTGCGCGCTTCAGCGCCTGGTCGAGATCGGCGTACAGATCGCTGGTGTCCTCGATGCCGACCGACAGGCGCAGCAGGTCCGGCGGGCAAGGTGTGCCGGGCCCTTCGATGCTGGCGCGGTGCTCGATCAGGCTCTCGACGCCGCCTAGCGACGTGGCGCGCTTCCAGAGGGCGACACGTGCGGCGGTGGCGATGGCGCCGCGTTCGCCGCCCTTCACGCGCACCGACAGCATACCGCCGAAGCCGCCTTTCATCTGCTTCCTGGCGGCGGCGTGGCCGGAGAATGACGGCAGGCCGGGATAGAGCACCTCGCTCACCATGGGATGGGCCGCAAACTTCTCGGCCAGCGTCTGTGCCGAACGGCAGGCCCATTGCATGCGCGGGAAGAGCGTGCGCATGCCGCGCATCAGCAGCCACGCCTCGGTCGGGCCGAGGATGGTGCCGAGCTGGGCGCGGATGGTGCGCAGCTTCGCCCAGTGCGCATCGTCGCGCGCGCCGACCAGCGCGCCCGCAATCAGGTCGGAATGGCCGTTGAGATACTTGGTCGCTGAATGCATGACGATGTCGGCGCCAAGCTCAATCGGCCGGGTCAGCACCGGCGTCGCCACGGTAGAATCGACGGCGAGCAGCGCGCCGGCCTTGTGCGCGATCTCGGCCGCGCCGGCGATATCAGTGACCGACCAGGTCGGATTGGCCGGCGTCTCGAGCCAGACCAGCTTGGTAGCGCCGGGCTTCACCGCGGCGGCGATGGCATCGAGCTTGTCGGCATCAACGAACTCGACCTTGAGGCCCCACTGCGTGGCAAAGCCTGCCAGCCAGTTGCGCAGCGACCAATACATCACCTTCGGTGCAAGGACATGATCGCCCGGGGCGAGGGCGAGGAAACAGGCGCTGGCCGCACTCATGCCCGACGAGAAGACCAGCGCCTTCGGGCCACCCTCGAGCGCCGCGAGCGTGGCTTCGACCTGGTCGAACGTCGGATTGTCCGCGCGCGCATAAATGCGGCCGGAACGGAAGCCATTGTCCTCGTCGCGCTGATACGTGCTCGCCATATGGATGGGCGGCACAACAGCCTTCGTCACCGGATCGATCCAGCCCATGGCTTGGGCTGCGAGCGACGCTGCGGCGAAGTTCTTATCATTCATCGTGGCACCGTGACCTTACGAATTGCTTACGCCGGGGATGATACCGCGAATCATCGCGTATGCGTGGGAATTGGTTTTAATCGCTTTTCTTCATTGGGTGAGCAGGCCAAAATCACGTCGCGTCATCGCGAAGAACAGAGCGAAGCTTCACAGAGAAAGAAGCGGCACTCCCAGGGGATCAGAGTATGGACGTTGAACTGTCGAGTCAGCTGTCGCAAGCACAACACGCCGGTCGCGGCGATCGTGTCGCTCGCACGCGTGAAGCCATCGTCGCATCGACTTTGACACTCGCGATGGAAGGCGAGGTGGCGCCGATCGTGCGCGACATCGCCAAACTTGCCGGCGTTTCGGCACGCACCGTCTTCCAGCATTTTGCCGATACCGCCGAACTCTATGTCGCCGTGCTCGGTCGCGTGCTCAGCACTTTGACGAGCGATCCGCCGGCCAAAGGCGAGACAGGCAAGCAGGGCGCGCTCGACGAGCGCATCTCGGCCGCAATTGGCCAGCGCGCAGGGCGCTACGAGAAGCTGGTGCCGATGTGGACCTTCGTAGAGACGCTGCAGCGGCGCTCGTCCGAGGCGGGCGATAGGGTCAGCCAGCTCTATGCGACCAATCGCGAGCAGCTCGCTCAGTCGTTCGGCGAGGAGCTGACGGCGCTCCCCGGCGACAGCCGCGACCGCACGCTGAACGCCGTCGCGATGACGCTGACGCCCGAGGGCTGGATCGTGCTGCGCGAGCGGCTCGGCCTCACCGTCGAGCAGGCGCGCGAGGAGTGGCGCTTCATCGTCAAGGCGATCTTCAAGGACCCGGGCCGCTAACGGCCCGTGGTCGGGGCGGCGCGTCGCGCCAGCTCTTCCAGCGCGCGATCCTGCAGGCCGAGCTCACGCAGGTGGGCGACGGTGTTTTTCACGTAATCGATGTTGCTGCCGGTGGCGCCGCGTCCCTGGCGCACCAGCTTGAGCGATTGCGCCAGCGACAGCCTGCCGGCGAACTGGCGGTGCGCTCGGTCGGCGAGATAGACCAGCGACCACACGGTGCGCCCGTCGGCGAGATGGATCGGGCGGATCGCTTCCTCGTAGACACCGTCATTGTCGATCTCGCGCGTCCAGAGGTAGCGGCGTGTCGCCTCATAGTCCCGAGCCGGCAGTCGGTGGGCGATGCCGCGACAGGCGCCGCCCGGCAGCAGGCCGAGGATGAGACCGGGTTTCTCTGGCGTGCCGCGATAATGCTCCGAATAAATGCAGAAGGCGCGATGCCAGCCGTGCAGGCGCGCTGGCTGCGTCTCGGCCGCGGCGAAGCCCGGGTTCCACATCAGCGAGCCGTAGCCGAACACCCAGAGGGGCTTGGCCGCGCTCACTCTTGATGGAGATGGATCAGCGCGCGGCGGATCTCGCGTGTGCGCGTGAACAGGTCGAACAGCTTGTCGGCCTCGCCCCAGCGGATGGCGCGCTGCAGGTAGAACAGGTCTTCCTGGAAGCGCTGCAGCACCTCGAGCACGGCCTCGCGGTTGTTCAAGAACACGTCGCGCCACATCGTCGGGTCGGAAGAAGCAATGCGCGTGAAGTCGCGGAAGCCGCCGGCAGCGTATTTCAGCACCTCGCTGTTGAGATGGCCGCCGAGATCGTCGGCCGTGCCGACGATGGTGTAGGCGATGAGGTGCGGCAGGTGCGAGGTGATGGCGAGGATGCGGTCGTGGTTGGCGGGATCGAGCCGGTTGACCTCGCTGCCCAGCGCCCTCCAGAAGGCCTCGAGCTTGTCTACCGCGTTGGGATCGCTGTCGGGCAGCGGCGTCAGGATGCAGTAGCGGCCCTGGAACAGGTCGAGCAGCGCAGCCTCGGGGCCCGAATTCTCCGTGCCGGCGACCGGGTGGGCCGGGATGAAATGCACGCCCTTCGGGATATGCGGCGCCATGTCGGCGATCACGGTCTGCTTCACCGAGCCGACGTCGGAGACGATGCAGCCAGGCTTGAGCTTGGGCGCGATCGTCTTCGTCACCGGTCCGCAGGCGCCGACCGGCGTGCAGACGATCACCAGGTCAGCGCCCTCGGCTGCGGCCGCGAGATCGGTGCCGCAATGGTCGGCGAGCTTCAGCTTGTTGGCGAGCGCCGCAGTCTCGGCGCTGCGCGTCGCCGCCACGATGCTCTTGGCTAGGCCGCGCTTCCTGGCCTCGAGCGCGATCGAGCCGCCGATCAGGCCGATGCCGATCAGCGCGATCTTGTCGAACATGATGGCGCTCATTTCTTGGCGGCGACGAAGCGCGCCAGTAAATCGCGGACGGCTTTCACCTCGGCCTCGGTGCCGATGGTGATGCGCAGGTGTTCGGGCAGGCCATAGCCCGCGATCATGCGCGGGATCAGCCCATCGTTCATCAGCCAGTCGTTGGCCGCGGCAGCGCGTTCCTTGGAGCCGAAGCCCACCGTGACGAAGTTGCCGACGCTGGGCAGCGGCTTCAGGCCAAGCTTGGCCAGTTCCGCCGACAGCCAGGGCAGCCAGATATCGTTGTTGGTGCGGCTGGCATCGGTGTGCGCGATGTCCTCGAGGGCGGCGATGCCGGCGGCCTGTGCCGCCAGGTTGACGTTGAACGGCTGGCGCAGCCGGCCGATGACATCGACGATAGCGGACGAGCCATAGATCCAGCCCAGCCGCAGGCCACCCATGCCATAGATCTTGGAGAAGGTCCGCGTCATCACGACGTTCTCTGCCTTGTCGACCAGCTCGACGCCCAATTCGTAATCGTTGCGGCTGACATACTCGGCATAGGCCGCGTCGATCACCAGCAGCACGTTCTTCGGCAGGCCCGCGTGCAGGCGGCGCACGTCGTCCTTGGTGACGTAGCTGCCCGTCGGGTTGTTCGGATTGGCGAGGCACACCACCCGGGTCTTGGCCGTCACCTTGGCCAGCATGGCATCGACGTCGGCGCGATAGTCGTTCTCGGGCGCGGCGACCGGCGTGGCGCCAACGCCCAGCGCATTGATGGGATACATCAAAAAGCCGAACTGGCTGTAGAGCAGCTCGTCACCCGGCCCGGCATAGGCGCGCACCAGGAGATTGATCAGCTCGTCGGAGCCGGTGCCGCAGACGATGCGCTTGGCGTCGAGGCCGTAGTGCCGGCCGATTGCGGCGCGCAGCCTGGTCGAATCGCCGTCGGGGTAGCGGTGCAGCTCGGCCTGGGCCTTGGCATAGGCCGCCATCGCCTTGGGGCTTGGGCCGAGCGCCCCTTCGTTGGACGAGAGCTTGGCGACGGTTTCCTTGCCGTCGACGGAATCCTTGCCCGGTACGTAGGGCGCAATCTTCAGGATGCCCGGACGCGGGGTGAGCGCAGTCATCGGAGTCTCTCGCTAGAGTATGGCCGGCACGGCATAGGCGCCGATCGGGGCCACGCGGCCACGCTCGGGCTTCAAGGCCGTCTCGAGGCCGCGCAGGCGCTTGTCGCCATCGACGATCACGCCCGGCAGCTCGACGAGGTAGTGATGCACGCCGCCGGCAAGCTGGTCCAGCGCCGATGTGAAGGTGGGCAGGCCGGCGGCTGCGAGCGCCGAGGCGATACGGTTGCGGCTGATGCCGCTCGGCGTCTCGATCGAGACCAGGGCGCGGTCATCGCCGCTTTCCTCAGGCTCGATGCGGGCCAGCACCAGGGCCGAGATGCCGCGTGCGCGGGCATTGGGCATGGCGAGGAAGGGCAGGCGGGCAACGACGTTGGGCAGGGTGGACTCACCACTCGCCAGCAAGGGCCACCACGGCGTGGTGTCGGCTTCGCCGGGCGCCGGTACGACGCCGACCGTGGTCGGATTGGTGCGCACCTCGGCCAGCACCTGCATCGGTGATTCGAAACCGACCAGCGGGATCTGGCAGCCGAAGTGATCGCGCGCCAGGTCCCAGTAGCCGGGCTGGTCGGCGGGGCGGCACACGGCGATCCTGAGGCCCGGCGTCTGCATCAGCGCAAAGGCGCTCATCATCTCGCGCCACATGCGATAGACCGCGGCGGCCGGGAAGGCGCCCTCGTGGGCAGCCAGGCGCTGACGCAGGATCTTCGCTTCGCGGCCGGGCCGGATCGCGAGTCCCCCGACGGGCTTGGCAGCCGCGATCCTGTCGACCAGCTCAGCGCGGCGGCGAATCAGGCCGTGCAGATCGCGGTCGATGAGGTCGATTTCCTGCCGCAGTTTGTCGAGAGTGGGAGCGTCCATAAATCCGGAAAATCCTGTGCGGGCGAGGCGATACTACGTTCGCCGAGGCCATGCAAAGGGCAAGAAGTCTCGCTGCTATGCGAATTGCGGCGCTTGCCTCTTTGCAGTTCCATCCTTATACAGGCGCATCCGTGGAATTTGAGCCGACCGGCTTGCGGCCACGTTAATCCTCGCTAAAAGGTCGGAGTGCTCCAAAAAAGCCCCCGCCCTTTCCGGTCGGGGGCTTTTTTGTTGGAGCGGGTTTCGTGCTGGACGATCTCACCGAAGCCGAAGGCAAGGCGCTGGCCCGATGCCGCTACGCGGTCTTGGGCACCGAGCGGCCGCTCAAGCTCGACTGTGGTGTCGAGCTCGGCCCCTATCGCGTGGCCTATCAGACCTACGGCACGCTGAACGCGGGCAAGTCCAACGCCATCCTGATCTGCCACGCGCTCACCGGCGATCAGTTCGTCGCCGAGCAGCATCCGGTGACCGGCAAGGAGGGCTGGTGGGAGAGCATGGTGGGGCCCGGCAAGGTGCTGGATCCGGCGCGCTATTTCATCATCTGCGCCAACGTGCTGGGCGGCTGCATGGGCACTACGGGCCCGCTGGCGCGCGATCCGGCGAATGGCCAGCCGTGGAACCTGCGCTTCCCGGTGGTGACCGTCGCCGACATGGTGCGCGTCCAGGCGGCGCTGCTCGATCATCTCGGCATCCCCGATCTCTTCTGCGTCATTGGCGGCTCGATGGGCGGCATGCAGGTGCTGGAATGGGCCGCGACCTATCCCAAGCGCGTCTTTTCCGCCGTGCCGATCGCCTGTGCCGCGCGCCATTCGGCGCAGAACATCGCCTTCCACGAGGTCGGCCGCCAGGCGATCATGGCTGATCCGGAATGGAAGGGCGGCGATTATCGCCTGCACGGCACGGCGCCGGAGCGAGGGCTCGCGGTGGCGCGCATGACCGCGCACATCACCTATCTCTCGCAGGCCGCCCTGCAGCGGAAGTTCGGCCGCAATCTGCAGAACCGCAATGCGCTGGGCTTCGGCTTCGACGCCGACTTCCAGGTCGAGAGTTACCTCCGTTACCAGGGCTCGACCTTCGTCGATCGCTTCGACGCCAACAGCTACCTCTACATCACCCGCGCCATGGATTACTTCGACCTGGCCGACGCCCATGGCGGCGTGCTGGCCAAGGCATTCAGCGGCACGGCCACGCGCTTTTGCTCGATCTCCTTCACCAGCGACTGGCTGTTCCCGACTCCCGAGAACCGCGCCATCGTGCACGCGCTGAACGCGGCCGCGGCCAACGTCTCGTTCGTCGAGGTCGAGACTGACAAGGGCCACGACGCCTTCCTGCTCGACGAGCCGGAGATGTTCCGCACGCTGAGTGGCTTCCTGACCGGCGCGGCTTCGGTGCGGGGCCTGCCATGAGCATTGCCGCTCCCATCCGCGTCGACCTGCAGCTGATCGCCGACATGGTCGAGCCGGGCGGCCGCGCACTCGATGTCGGCTGCGGCGACGGCGCGCTGTTGGCCTATCTGGTCAACTTCAAGCGCGTCGATGCGCGCGGCATGGAACTCTCCCAGGCCGGCGTGAATGCCTGCGTGGCGGGCGGGCTGTCGGTGATCCAGGGCAATGCCGACACCGATCTCGGCGACTATCCCGACGACGCCTTCGATTACGTGATCCTGAGCCAGACGTTGCAGGCGACGCGCGATCCGCGCGAGGTGTTGCGCCAGATGCTGCGCGTCGGCAAGCGGGCGATCGTGTCGTTTCCCAACTTTGCGCACTGGCAGGTCCGGCTGCGCCTGGTGTTCGGCGGGCGCATGCCCGAGACGCCGTCGCTGCCCTACAAGTGGTACGACACGCCCAACATCCACCTCTGCAGCATCGACGACTTCCGCGTCCTCTGCCGCGACATGGGCGTCGTGATCGAGCGGGCGATCGTGCTGAACAGCAAGAGCCGGCCCATCCACATGCCGCCGATGCTGGCCAATCTGTTCGGCGAGCAGGCGGTCTTCATGCTGCGGCGCTGACCTGCCGGAATTGCGGAAAGCTTGTCCCGAGGCCATAGGCCGAGGGATCTTTCGGATTACGGGAAGATCCCTCGCTTAGGCGCGGGGGTTACCCCGCGCTACTCGGGATGACACAGGGACGGGTACCGACCGCTCGTACTCGGCCTCGATCTCGTCTTCCCGGAGCTTCACGAAGCCGTGCCGCAGGTAGAAGCGGTCGGCCTTGCTGCCGGTCAGGACTTCCAGCCGCACCGGCAGGCCCTGGGCATCGGCTTCGGCCAGCAGGACTTTCAGGATCGCGGTGCCGAGCCCGGCGTTGTGGAAGCGGCGCTCGAGATAGAAGGAATCGATCTTCCGGCAATCCGGCTCGCTGCGGAAGCCGACGCAGCCGATGCGCTCGTCACCTGCGCCCTCTGAATCCATGAGGATCAATCGCATTCCAGGCTCGTCGAAGTGGGCGCGGAAGATACGGCGGGCGCGGCTCGGCTTGTAGCGGAACACGCGTTCGAGATGCTCGCGCATCACGTCGATGCGCAGCGCCAGCAGGGGCTCGAAGTCGGCCTCGCTCGGCGGGCCGAAACGCCAGTTGCGGTGCAAATCGGGCAGCTCAGTCGATATGGCCGAACGTCCGGTCGAGCCTGAAGGCATGCGCCCAGTGGCCGACGTCGAGCCAGCCGACCGCCGGATCGCGCGACACCAGCAGCCGGTCGACGCGGGCGACCAGGTTCTTCTCCGGCACGAAGCCCACGCCGCCGTCGTCGGGCGAGATACGGCTGTCGAGGGAGTTGTCGCGGTTGTCCCCCATCATGAAATAGTGCTTCTCCGGCACGATGAAGACCGGGGTGTTGTCGTGCGGCTGGGCGTCGGAGATCTCGATGATCTCGTGCTCGCGTCCGCCGGACGATGTGGGCAGCGTCTCGACATAGAGCGCCTCGCCCTCGAAGCTGCCGGCGGCGCGGCGCGGCACCAGCGCGTCGTTGATGTAGAGGCGGCCTGAGCGCATCTGGATGCGATCGCCCGGCAGACCGACCAGGCGCTTCACGAACGTCGTCGAGGGATCGCGCGGCAGGCGGAAGACCACGACATCGCCGCGTTCCGGCGGCTTGCCGAACAACCGGCCGTCAAAGTCCGGCAGCTCGCCGATCGGCAGCGAGTACTTGCTGTAGCCATAGGCGAACTTGCTGCCCACCAGCTGGTCGCCGACCAGCAGCGTCGGCACCATCGAGGGCGTGGGCACGCTGTAGGGTTCGGCGAACACGGTGCGCACGATCAGCACGAAGCCTAGCGCCAGCAGGATCGGCTTCAGCTGTTGTATCCAGCCTTTGACCATGGATGCCTTTTTAGGCCCCGGCGGCGATCCGGGCCACGCGTGGTTTCGCCACAGCGATCCAGTCCCGGGTATCGAGTTCCATCGAGCGGTCGAGCCGGCCGGCATTGAAGAACAGCGTGTCGTTCGTGAGCAGGTCCTCGTCGACCACAACGGCCAGCTCGGGATTGAGCGAAAAGGGCGGAACCGCGCCCATGGCGCAGCCGGTCAGCGCCTGCGCTGATTCGGGGCTCGCGAAGCCGCATTTCCGCGCCTCGAACAGCTTGGCGACGGCGGCAAAGTCGAGCTTGCGGTTGCCGGGCAGGATGGCGAGCACGTTGCGCCGCCCGCCGCCGCCGCCGCGCACATCGAGCACCATGGCCTTGGCGGCTTGCCCGGGCCGGTTGCCGCGGATCACGCTGATCTTCTCCGAGCGGCCCTCCGCTTCGTGCTCGATCACCCGGAATTTCGCCTTGGCTTCGGAGAGCAGCGCCACGATTTGATCGAAGACGTCCTCCGTCATCGCGTTAACGCCCACGGACGACCTTCTCCGAGAGAAGTTTCAAAGCCTCGTCGAGCTTGGGCACCTTGCCGTCGGCCGGCGCAATGCCCGCCTCGACGCTGCGCCGCAGCGTCTGCTCGGTGGTCACCGTCATCTTGGGCTCGACGCCGGTCTCGCGCAGCGTCTGGGCGACCAGTCCCATCTCTTCCCAGCGCCGGCGGGCATGCACGATATGGGTCTGCACCAGCGAAGAGAGGTGCTCGCGGAACGGCACTAGGTCGACGTCGGCCAGGCATTCGAGCACCTCCTCGCGGATGCCCTGGCGCTCGGCGGTGACCAGCGCCTCGACGCCCAGCGCCTCCAGCCCCTTCATCAGCACCGAGCGCACCATCTTGACCGACGAGGCCGAGCCGGGCTTGGGCCCGAGATACTTGGTGTCGAAGCCGTTGGCGTTCATCCAGTCGACGGCCGCCTGGGCCTCCTCGCCCGCCACCAGCATCGGCGCCTTGATGCCGTACTTGAAGAAGCCGCCCATCACGGCAATGTCGACGTAGCGCGCGCCCACCTTCTCGATGGCGTCGCGGTCTTCGTCGGCCATCTTGCCGGTGACGGTGCAGAGGTCGAGGAAGTGCGCGCCTTTCTTCATGAAGGCGGCGGCAGACGTCGCAGCATCGAGCGCGTGCTCGCCCTGCACGGCGCAAATCACCAGGTCGGCTTCGGCGAGCGCCTCGCTGTAGCTGTCGGAAATCGCCACCTCGAGCCGGCGCGCTTCCTTGCCGAGCGCCGTGCCGCGCGCATCCTTGTCGAGGGCAGGATCGATGGCGATCACCCGTCGCGGGGCGTTGTCGCCCGGCTTAGACGGGCCGCGCCAGCCATTTTCAGCGGCCAAGCCGCGCGCGATGGCGGATCCCGCCTCGCCAAATCCAAGCAGCGCGATGACGCGCGGAGATAGAGACATAGGCGGAGATTATCAGGAGGCGGGCGCTTCGCCATCCTCGGCGTTGCGCGCGGCTTGCGTATCGCGTGACGAGGCGACGCGGAGCTTCGGTCGCACCACGGCAAGCCCGGCCTGGGGCGTGCGCTCGGCGATGCCGGCATAGAGCTGCTTGCCCGATTCGATGACGCTGACGCCGGCGAAGCGGCCGAGCCAGCGATGGCCGAAGCGCTCAACCGCGGGCGCCATGCGCATCATCAGCCTGGAACGTGTCGGCGGCATGAAGAGCGCACGCGTCTGGCGCATCGGCGCGAACATGTTGGCGCGCAACAGCGACGACACCTGGCCGGGCGAATAAGGATGGCCCTGGTAGAAGGGCGAGCGGTCGAGCTGCGACCACAGGCCGGCGCGCGTCGGCACCACCGTGACCAGCCGTCCGCCATCGGCCATCACCCGCCAGACCTCGCGCAGGAACGGCCGGATCTGGTCGGTGCTTTCCACGGCATGGACCAGCAGCACGCGATCGACCGAGCGGTCGGGCAATGGCAAATCCATTTCGTCGACCAAGGCGGTGTGGTTGGCGCCCTCGCGCGGCCAGCGTGTCACGCCCTGCTGGGCCGGCATGAAGGCCAGCGTCCGTGCGGCCTCCTCGCGGAACGGCCGCAGGAAGGGCGTGGCATATCCCAGTCCCAGCACCGTCTCGCCGCGCACATTGGGCCACACCTCGCGCAGGCGGGTGCGCAGCAGGCGCACGGTCATTTGGCCCTGCGTGCTGCTGTAGAATTCATTGAGATCGAGGACGTCGGTCCACATATCGGTATCCTAGCAGAAACCAAGCCGGAATGGTCACTGGGGTGGCCATTGGCGCCTGCACGGGAGCTTTGTTAGGGTCGCAGGCATGAGCACAACCCTTGAAATCGTTCGCATTCCTGTCCTGAGCGACAATTACGTCTGGCTAATGCGCGAGCCGCAGAGTGGTTGCGTGGGTGTCGTCGACCCCGCCGTGGCCGGCCCGGTGCTGGCCGAGGCCGAAAAACGACGCTGGAAGATCACTCATATCCTGAACACCCATCACCATGGCGACCATGTCGGCGGCAACATGGAGATCAAGCAGGCCACCGGCTGCACCATCGTCGGCAACCGACGTGACAAAGCCCGCATCCCGGGCCTCGACGTCGAGGTCGACGACGGCGACCGCTACCGCTTCGGCGAGGCCGAAGCGGAAGTGTTCTTCATCCCGGGCCATACCAGCGGCCACATCGCCTATGCTTTCCGCGACCAGCGCGCGCTGTTCTGTGGCGACACGATCTTCGCGCTCGGCTGCGGCAAGATGTTCGAGGGCACGCCGCAGCAGTTCTGGACGTCGCTCTCCAGGCTGCGCTCGCTGCCCGACGACATGCGGGTCTATTGCGCCCACGAATACACGCAGTCCAACGCCCGCTTTGCCGTGACGGTCGAGACCGACAATCAGCAGCTGATGGCCCGCCGCGCCTCGGTCGATGCGGCACGTGCCCGCGGCGAAGCCACGGTGCCCTCCCTGCTCGGCGAGGAGAAGCAGACCAACCCCTTCCTGCGCGCCGATCTGCCTGGCATCCAGAAGGCCGTCGGCATGGTCGGCAAGGACCCGGCCCTGGTATTCGCCGAGGTCCGCCACCGCAAGGACGTGTTCCGCTAGAACAGACGAGCGACCGCGCACCACCTCATCCTGAGGAGCGCGGATACCCGCGTCTGGCGCGGGCTTAGCGCGCGTCTCGATTACCGCGGAGTAATCTCCGCGGCTTGATGGGCGACAGCACGACTGGTTCCGACCCTTCGAGACGCGGCCTGCGGCCGCTCCTCAGGGTGAGGATGGTGGTGAACGAGCTGCCGGAATTGCGGAAAGTCAGGCCACCAGCCAGGTGAGCAGCGACGACAGCGACTTGATCTCGCTGGCGCTCCAGCGGTCGCGGAACACGTTGTCGGCGAGCCGCTCCATCGTCGCTTCCGCGTCGGTGACGGCGCGGCGGCCGGCCTTGGTCAGCACGACATAGGCGTAGCGCGCGTCGTATTCGTTGGTTTCGCGCCCGAGCAAGCCGCGCTTCTCGAGCGGCGCCGCCGTGCGCGTCACCGTCGACGGGCTGACCGAGAGGCGCTTGGCGAGCTCGATGCGGCTCAGCCGCCCGCCCTCGGCATGGGCGACGTACATCAGCAGCAGCATGTCCTTCAGCGACAGGCCGTGGATGGAGCCGAGCGATGCGGCAAACCGTTCCTCGAGCCGGGCATGCGCCTGGAACAGGCGCAGCGCCGCGGTCAGGGCCGGGGTGGCGCCGGAACGGGTTAATGTTTCCATGCGGAAACAATATGGAATTACTATGCAAAGATCAACCCCCCGCTTTCCGTGCCCGCGCCTGTGGCGGGCAACGACCCGCGCCGGAACTCGCGAGGTCCGCCATCGCAGGGGCATGTTCCACAAAGAACAGGGACGTGTTCCGGAAAGAACAAGGATGAGTTCCGGTTACGACAAGCTGCCGGAATTGCGCAAAGGCCTTCGCCCACGCGCAGCCTGCGCACCCACGGCCCGGACCCTTCGGCTTCGCCCAGAGCAGGCGCCCGCGCTGCAATGCAAGTTTCCGCAGCTTGGGCAGGCAACTCCTGCCCGTTGATCGCTCTGCACGGGCACGCCCATAGGGTAAACCGGGAACACATCGAGAGACTCGCAGGTGCGTGCGAGCCGTTGACCCCGTCCGATGTCGCCTTATCGGCTCTGAGACGCGATCAAAACGTGACTTTCATCACGCTAATAACCGGGTTCTTACAACGAGATTGAAGCCAGTTGAATTTGCTCTCTCGCGCGTGACCGGGCACACTCGCGCGGCAGCGAAGGGCGGCTAGGCCCTGATCGCTCAAACTACGAGGGGGATTTTTATGTTCGGCAAACTATTCGTACTGATCGCGGCAGCGTGCGCACTGGCTGCCTGCGAATCTCAAAGTGGCGCGGTGATGACACCGCCGCTGTCCAAGACCGGCACGGCAAACAATCCGCAGGCGCCGGTGTCCTACATGGTGTTCTTCCAGCTGGGCAGCATCAAGCTCAGCGACCAGGACCAGAACACCGTTGCGCAGGCGGCGCAGGTCTACAAGACCAAGCCGAATGCGACGGTCACGGTGACCGGCTATGCCGATACGGTCGGCTCGCCGTCCACCAACATGGCGCTGTCACAGCAGCGCGCCAACGTCGTCAAGGGCCTCCTGGTCAACGGTGGCGTTCCGGCGGCGGCGATCACGACGGCCGCCAGCGGCGACACCGGCCTGTTGGTCGATACTGCCGCGCAGACGAATCAGCCGAAGAACCGGCGCGTCGTAATCGTTATTCAGTGAGGGGAGCTATTCATGTTGCAAGCTAATCGCCGTTCGGCACTCAAGTTGCTCGGAGGCGCCGCGCTGACGGCCGGCGCCGTGCCGTCGTTCATTCTGCCGGCCGCGGCCCAGCAGCCGCTTTATGTCCCGTCGAAGTACCAGAACTTCAAGCGCGGTACGATCGACAGCATCAACCCCGAGTCACGTACCTTCACCATCGTGTGGCAGGATCTCGGCCGCGTGAAGTTGAAGGTCTCGGACCTGGTCGTGGCCGCGGGCAGCGCGGGCGATCAGGGAGGCAACAGCTTCGGACAGCTGAAGCCCGGCCAGATCGTCGACGTGCAGTGGTACGACTACCTCGACTTCCTGATCGCCCCGATGTCGGCGGCGACCATGGGTCAGGCAGCCGCGATGAAGGCTTCGGGCGCGCGCATCGAAGGCGTTCCCGGCTCGGCGCCGGCGATCAGGCTGTGGGAAATGGACGGCATGGTCACCAAGGTCGACCTGGCGCAAAGCCAGCTCTTCCTGATCTACAAGTCGGGTGGCGAACCCGACCGCCCGGCGCCCAACGCCGGCGAGGTCATCCAGATGCCGCGCATCGTTTCGGACGCCGGCAAGGCGGCCCTGGCTTCGTTCAAGCCGGGCGATGACGTCGTCACCGTGTGGAGTCAGCAGACCGCTCTGAACGTCAAGATCATCCGCTAGGAACGGCCGAACCAAGCCAGCGGAAGGACGATTGGGAATCGGCTCCGGGACCCTCTTCGGGTCCCGGAGTTCGGTGCCCAGCAGACTGCTATCAGGGTCCAGATCGCTAGCAACGGCCGAACCAAGCCGGCGGACGGGGCTATGATAAGCGGCAACTCCGGGACCCTTGCGGTCCCGGAGTTCGTTTTTGGGCTCTGTCGCTATCCTAGGCGACACCAGGGATCAGGGCTAGCGCCCGATGACCCCCCAAAATGCAGATAGTTCCCCAGTGAAGCTTTTTCGCCACTAGGGCAGCTGGGGTGCTCGAGTTTGCCGTAGAGCCGGACTTCGTCGTTCGGCCAGCCGCCGCCGCGAGCTCGCCGGCAAGGCGGGCGCCGAGGGGAAGGCCTGCCGGAATTGCGGGAAGCTCCTCTGTTCATCCTGAGCGCAGCGAAGGATCTTTCCGCAATTTGGGCAGGTCACTCTTTAGGCGCGCCCTCTGCGGGCGGTTGCTTCCGCTGCACATAGACCTCAACAAGGCGATTCTGTGAATGATCGCTCTCGACCATGTTTGGCCGCTCGAATACGAGTGGTTTGGTATCACCTACGGCTTCCATATGAATCGATTGCCGGTCGATACCCTTCGAGACCAGATAATCCTTTACCACTTCTGCGCGGGCCCGAGAGATGGCCATCTTGTTGTCTGGAGTACCATCGAGTAAATCGGTATGACCGACTACGAGCACTACAACATCTGGCTGCCGAACGAAGGCGCAAGTTGTCATCAAGCTATCTAGCGCGTCCTTAAAGAATTTTGAGAGCTCCGCGCTACCAGCGGCGAAGAAGACGAACCGATAACATCCACCAGATGGTGAATTGGCACTGGCCCAGGTTACGGCGACCAGGAGTGACAGGAGCAGTGTTGAAGCTGCGGTCCGAATACGGGTCATCGAGTCCTACGGCTTCCCCTCCAACCCTGCCAAACTCTCGTCGATCTCGCGCAGCGTTTTGGTGAGCTTGGCGATCAGCTCGTCGTTGTCGATCATGACGCCGTTCGTGCGGACGAGACCGGCGATGCTGTGCAGGACTTTGCCGCCTGACCCGGCGGCAACGACGGGATAGGGCCGGGCGCGCAGCTTGTCGATCTGCCGCTCGACGTTCTCGCGCGCGGCCAGCAACTGCTGCCGCAGGCTTTCCGTGGATTCCTCCATGCCGGCATTTTAGCGCATCCCGACGCGAGCGCCCGCAAGTCACCTGCCCAAATTGCGGAAAGTACTTGTCCCCTAAATCCCCACGACTTTTCGCAATTCGGGCAGTTGCCATATACGGAGTACGTATCATATTTGAACGGCTTTCGACGATACGGAAGAGGCAATGCCGCTGCTCTCGCCCCTCCTCAGTGAACTGCTCGCCGCCGCCAGGCTGGCCCAACGTCCCGAGCTTGCCGACACGCTCCGCGCGTTGGGCCTCGCTGGCCGCGCCCTGCCGCTGTGGGGCATCGCCGCGGTCGAGGCCGGCCGCGATCACTATGAGCCCCATCCCGACGGCCGGTTCGCGCTGATCACCGGCGCCTTCGAGGACGGCGAACTCGTCGACCTGGTCGCGACTTCGCTGGCCACCCGCGCCATGCGCCGCCGCCTCGGCGACGCCGTGCTGCTGGGCGCCGACAGGATCGGGCACGCGCGCGAACTCGGCCGGCCGCTGGCGGTGTTCGCCGATGCCTGGTCGTGGCTCCGCGCCGGTTGCCTCGGCATCGTCATCCTCGATTTCAGCCGCGTTGCGTTGCTGTTGCGCGACGTGCCCGCGCTCAGCGTCCAGACCGACGCTCTCGCGATCCGGCTCAAGCAGGCCTTCGAGCGCCCGCTGCCATTGCCACCGATGTTCGTTCCCAGTGCCGAGGAGTTCGCCGATGTCGCTTGATCCGCTTATCGACGTGCCCGCGGGCTTTCGCCGCTTCGACGGCGCCGTCGCATCCGTGCCCGAGCCGTGGCCCGAGATCGACGCCAGCCTGCTCGAGGACGGCCGCACCGCCGTCCCGCCGTTTCCGCTCACCTTCCTGCCGCAAGCCTGGGAGCGCTGGGTGGCCGACACCGCGCAATCGACCGGTGCGCCGGCCGACTACGTGGCGCAGGGCGTGCTGGCCGCCGTGGCGGCGCTCGCGGGCGTCGGCGTCTCGGTGCGCGTCTCGTCCACTTGGCAGCAGCCGCTGGTGCTGTGGCAGGCGCTGGTCGGCATGCCCTCGTCGGGCAAGTCGCCGGCGCTCGCCGCCGTCCGTCGCCTGCTCGCCGCCATCGAGGACGCGCTGCGCGCGCAGGACGTGCCGCGGCGCGGCCGCCACGATGCCGCGGTCGAGCAGGCCCGGCTGCTCACCGACCAATGGAAGGAACGCTGCGCGCTCGCGCACGCCAAGGGCGAGGGGATGCCCGAGAAGCCCGGGGCCGCGCTCTACGACGAGGCCTTCGTGCCGACCCAGATCATGGTCGCCGATTCGACGATGGAGGCGCTGGCCGACGTCGTCGCCGGCAATCCGCGCGGCGTGGTGCTGTTCCGCGACGAGCTCACCGCCTGGTTCGCCAACCAGGGCCGCTACGCCAATGGCGGCTCGGACCGCGCGCACTGGCTCGAGGCGTGGGGCGCCGAGCCCATCACCATCAACCGGCGCAACCGCGGCCAGCCGCTGCACCTCAAGCACTTTCCGGTCGGCATTGTCGGCACCATCCAGCCCGACCGCATCGCCGAGGCCTTCGCCGGCGGCGACGACGGCCTGGCGGCCCGCTTCCTCTTCGGCTGGCCCGAAGCGCCCGACTACACGCCGCTGATGGACCGCCGCGTGCCGGACGACGAGCAGGCCCTAGTGATGCTGCAGCGGATCGCGCACATCGCCGGCTCGGCCGACAGCCCGCTCGTGCTGCCCTTCGATGCCGAGGCGGTGCTGCTGTTCGATCACTTCCACGCCGAGCTGCACCGGGAGGCGAGGGACGCCGAGGGGCTGGAAGCCGGCTGGCTCGGCAAGGGCCCGGGCACGGTGGTGCGGCTGGCCGGCGTGCTGGCGCTGCTCACCTGGTCGGAACAGGAGCCCACGGGCCTGCCGCCGCAAACGATCGACCGCGAGACGGTGCAGTTCGCGATCGGCCTGTGGAGCCACTATTTCAAGGCGCACGCCCGCAAGGTCTTCCACCAGGCCGGCCGCTCCGACCGCGACCGCGCCGCGCGCCGGGTCGTGCGCTGGCTGCAGACCACCGCCACGACCGAGCTCGGCCGCGAGCAGGTGCGGCGCGAGGCGCTGGCGCATGCGGTCGATGCGGAGGGCGCGGACCGGGTGATCGCGCGGTTGGAGCAGGGCGGGGTGTTGCGGCTGTTGCCGGCGCCGAAGGGGCGAGGGCGGCCGGCACGACGGTGGCTGGTCAATCCTGCGGTGACGTCGTGACTTTGCGCAATTTGGGCAGGTGGCGTGGCCGTTCACGCGCCCTACAACTTACGGTATGGTGAAGCGTGATAATTGATCTGCTTCACGACTGGCAGGAACTTGCGGCGGGGATATTGGCGTTCATCGCGGGCGCTTTCATCTTCATACAGGGCAAACTCGAAAGGCGGGCAGTCGAGGGCGCCCGAGCCGAGGACGCCGAGAAGGAGATTCGCAAGACCCGCGACATTCTTGGACGGCTTAGCGTGGCATGTAAGGCGTTGTCAGACGCACTCGATGGCGCTCGCGAAGGCATATCGGATGTGGTGGCCGCAATTGATCGCGGGGAGCAATACGATTTGCCGCCACGGCTTCCCCTGCCAAAGATTTTCGAGGTGATCTTTGCCCAGCTCACAACCCAGGCAATTCCCGTCGAAATCTATGTCCAGCTTTCAGGGTTGTTGGATAGGGGGGCTGCTCTCAATGAGGATTTCAGTAGGTTTTTAGTCGTTTATAGCGACACGGTAACCCAACACCGTCGGGCACAAGCACGTTTGCCACTAAAGTCAGGGCGTTCGGCTTCCGAAGAGCCAGCGGTTCAAGCGCTCAACATCTCAATAGATGCGTTGCAAGAAGTATCGCAGGAACTACAATCGACGATTGAAAAGACTTTGTTATAACGGACGGTTCTTGAGAGTAGGGGAGCCTGGGGCGATGGATGGGGTGACTTTCGCGCGAGTGACCGCTGCGTGGGCGAGGTGTCATATATCAAAACCGAAGCGCGCCAACATCGTTGACGTGCTTGCTGCTCATGGACGCGCCAAATGCAACGGTGGGCCAACTCTCCCATTCATCGGCCAGGTCAACATTGGTGGCAGCGTTCGTATCCGCTGCTTGTTTGATAAGTACGAGTTTGAATTCGAGTGCGATCCTGCCCTTGCGCTCGTTCGTGTGCTGCGGATCGCATATCACCGTGTAGTGGACCGGAGATCGACGTTAGCCGACAATCCCTCTCTGCAGAGTCTCCCGTTTCTACACCCCAGAGATCTTCTCGCTTGAATTGACCGCGCTGCGCGGACAAGGCGGCGTTCGTGATTCCCTGCCGGCAGGTTGAGCGATGAACGTTAGCCAGACCCATCAATTCACTCGGGTGGAGTTCAGCCGCTTCAAGGCGTTCAAGACGTTCTCGATCGAGCTCAAGCACTTTAATGTCTTGGTGGGGCCCAACAATGCTGGCAAATCGACGATACTGACGGCATTCCGGATTTTGGCGGCAGCACTACGGAAGGCGACGACGAAAACTGCCGAAGCAGTCCGAGGTCCCAACGGTTCCGTACTTGGGCATGCGATTGACATCCGCTCAATATCAGTTGCTGAAGAGAACATCTTCTACAACTACGATGAGAGCGAACCAGCAACCGTTACCTTTCGATTATCGAACAAGAATTCGTTAACTCTCTATTTCCCTGAGGTCGGGCACTGCCTGCTTCTTCCCGACGCTCATGGAAAAAGAGTTTCATCACCTTCAACGTTTCGTTCGAACTTCAATTGTCCAATCGGCTTTGTCCCAATCCTCGGGCCGGTTGATCATCATGAACCGCTTTACGGAAAAGAAGCGGCACGACTTGCGCTGTTTACCTACGGAGCGGCGCGAAATTTTCGCAACATTTGGCATCACTATCCAGAACGGTTCTCGGAATTCCGCACGGTCCTTCAGCAAACTTGGCCAGGCATGGATATTGAGGCTCCAGAGCTCGACATCTCACACGCCAAACCGCGTCTTCATATGTACTGTCCGGAGGATCGTATTCCGCGCGAGATATTTTGGTCCGGCTTCGGATTTCAAGTCTGGTGCCAAATGTTGACGCACCTCATTCAATCAAAAAGCGCATCACTATTTCTGATAGACGAGCCAGACATTTATCTTCACTCCGAACTCCAACGACAACTACTCGGCCTCCTACGGAATCTCGGTCCGGACATTTTGATCGCCACACACTCCACCGAGATTATCTCTGAGGCCGAGACGGATGACATTGTGTTGGTGAACAAGAGGCGCCAAAGCGCGAGGAGAATAAGAGACCCGTCTCAACTCGAAGAAGTCTTCAAAATCTTAGGCTCAAACATCAATCCGATTCTAACGCAACTAGCGAAGACGCGGAGGGCTTTGTTCGTCGAAGGAAAAGACTTTCAAATACTTGGAAAGTTCGCGAGGAAGCTCGGCTTCTCTTCCGTTGGCAATAGGAGCGACTTCGCCGTCGTGCCGATCGGAGGTTTTAATCCAGAGCGAATCAAGAATCTCAAGATAGGTATGGAAATTACGCTTGGCGGCAAAATTCTTGCGGCGGCAGTTCTCGACAGAGACTACCCCAACCTCAATTATCGATGCGATGCGCGTTGGGGAAGTTCCTGGTGAAATGAAGGCTCTGGTACAAATGCTTTCAGAATTCGCATCCGCTCGCCTCTAGGCAGGCGCTCCTCAATTTCCGCAATTCCGGCAGCTGCTTGGCCGTCACTACCGCCGCACCAAGCACCACCACGCACTCACCCCCAACCCCACCGCCAGTGCCGCGTAGAGCGGCCCCTGCGCCACGTTCAGGAACAGCCACGGCGCGCTGAGCGGCCCGACCGCGGCGCCGAAGTCGCGCCAGGTCGAGTAGCTGGCCTGCGAGCTCAAGACGCTCGCCTTGCCGCGCTCGATCACCAGCACCGGGATCAGGGTGTTGAACATGCCGCGCGTGGTCACGACCAGCACCGCGCCGATCACCTCGTGGCCGGCGGCGATGGTGGCGAAGCCCGCGACCAGGATCACACCGTTGGCGATCGCGAGCTGGCGCGCGCCGAAGCGGTCGCCGATCCAGCCGGCGATCGGTCCGGTGGTGATCTCGACCGTCCAGCGCAGCGCCAGCAGGATCGCCGTCGCCAGCACCGGCGCCACCATCGTGATGGAATCCTTCATCAGGAAGGCGAGCGTCAGCAGGAACACGCCGTCGCCCGCGAAGCCCAGCATGAAACCCCAGATCTCGAGCTTGTGCGGGAGCGGCAGCTTGAAGCCGCGGGCGCTCACAGGCTCGGGCGGCAGGCGCGGCAGCAGCAGGGCCGCGACCAGTGCCAGCGAGGTGATGGCGCCGAAGATCACGAAGACGTGGCGCGCCCCCACCTGCAGCACCAGCCACGCGCCGCCGACCAGGGACATGATCTGCACGACGCCGATCAGGGCGCGCACCATGCCGACGCGCTTGCCGGCGTTGGCTCGGTCGTTCACGGCATAGGCCAGCGAGGAGAGGTTGAGCGCGGCAAAGGAGATGCCCCACAGGCAGCGCGCCACGACCTGCAGCGCCGCGCCCTCGGCCAGGCCGTAGAGGCTGGTCGAGACGATCGAGCCCACGGCGGCGGCGATCATCAGGGCGTGCGGCCCGATCCGCTCGCCGAGATGGGCGACGGCGGAGTTGGCCAAAAGGCGGATCCAGCGGTTGAGCGACAGCAGCACGCCCACCATGGCGAGGCTGACGCCGAATTCCTGATGATAGAGCGGCAGCACGACGTAGATCAGCGCATCGCCGATCAGGGCGATGGCGATCACCAGCCCCGGCAGCGCGATACCGACGGGAATGTCCGGTTGGGTGGCGCTGCTCGTCACTCGCTGTTTTTCACTTGTCGCTTTTCACTTGGCTCGTAGCACCAGCGCCTCGCGCAGCGCCGCGGCGCACAAGGCCGTGCCGCGCCGCGCGCCATGCAGCAGCATGGGCGAACTCAGGAACCCGTGCAGCATGCCGCCGAACTCGACCAGGTCGGTGACGGTGCCTTCCTTCTGCAGCCGCCAGGCATAGGCGCGGCCCTCGTCGCGCAGGCAGTCGTAGCCCGCGGTCACCACCAGCGCCGGCGGCAGGTTGGCCAGCGACGTGGCACGCAAGGGCGAGATCCGCCAGTCGGCGCGCTCGCCTTTCTGCGGCGTGTAGTGGTCGAAGAACCATTCCATGGTCACGGCATTGAGGCCGTAGCCGTCGTTGAACTGGCGATAGGACTCGCCCCGCGCCACGGCGTCGGTGACGGGATAGGCCAGCATCTGCATTTTTAGCCTCGGCCCGTTGTTGTCGCGCGCCCACAGCGCGACCGCCGCCGCGAGGTTACCGCCGGCGCTGTCGCCGCCGATCGCGAGCTTGTTCGCATCGATGCCGACCGAGGCGCCGTTGGCCGCGACCCACTTGAGGCCGGCCACGACATCGTCGAAGGCGCCGGGGAAGCGCGCCTCGGGGGCCAGGCGATAGTCGATGGCGAACACCGCGATGCCGGCGCCGATCGCCAGCTGGGCGCACAGCACGTCGTGGCTGTCGAGATTGCCGAACACCCAGCCGCCGCCATGGGCGAACACCAGCGCCGGCAGCTTGGCTTCGGCCGCCGCGCTGTCGGGCCGATAGAGACGCACGGCCAGCGCGCCCGAGGGTCCGTGAATGGTGCGGTTGGTCACCATCACGCCCTGCGGCAATGGCCCCTGCGCGCCGGCGCGCGTCGAGAGGTACTGCTCACGCGCCGCGGCCGGCGAAAGCGAGACCCAGGCCGGGCGATTGGCGGCGGCCATCAGATTGAGGAGGTTCTGGGATTCAGGATCGAGTGCCATGAGGTCACTCTAACTTGTCGCCGCCAGATTTTCCGCAATTCGGGCAGGTATTCGCGTTAATCTCAGCCATGACGTTCGAGCCCGACCACGCGGCCCCGTCCGCTCGGCCCCCTTGGTGGCGACGGGCCTTGTCGTGGCGTCCCAGTCTCTCGGGCGGGGTTCGCAGGGCGAGTGCTGGCGCACCCGTGTCACGCCGCCGCCGGGTCGTGGTCTGGGGTGCGTGGATCCTGATTGCGGCGTTCGTTCTCTATTATCCGATGGGCGCCATGATCGTCGAAAACATCGACGACGATGCGCAGTTCGCACCGCGCAACACCGCCCCGGGCGAAAGCCGCGCCGTGGCTGTCGCCGCCGACCTCGTCAACCGCGAGATCGATGTCCATCAATGGACGCCGATGCAGCCGTTCTTCATGCCGGCCGGCATTTTGGACAACATGCCGAACTTCCAGCGCGGCATCATGGCGGCGCTGGGCCGCTTCTCGACCGAGCTGATGGACCAGCTCGGCCGCACCCGCGGCTCGAGCCAGACCGACCGCGACCTCGAGCAGGCGCGCGGCTTCCTGAACGAGCAGCCCAACATCTGGATCTGGCAGCCCTCGGTGTCGCTGATGCCGTCGGCCACCTCGGCGCAGAAATACCGCGCCGGCCGCGACAAGCTGGTCGCCTATAACAAGCGGCTCGGCTCGGGCCAGGCGGTGTTCGAGCGCCGGGCCGACAACCTGCAGGCCCTGCTCGACCGCATCGCCAACGACCATGGCTCGGACTCGGCGGTGATCGACCAGCACATCATCGAGCAGGCGGGCAACCTGTTCGACGCGCGCTGCGACGACATCTTCTATTTCAACAAGGGCCGGCTCTACGCCAACTACCTGCTGATGCGCGAGCTCGGAAAGGACTTCGAGGCCATCATCAAGGAAAAGGGCCTGACCAATGCCTGGAACGGCACGGTCGATACCTTCCGTACCGCCGCCGAGCTCGATCCCTGGGTGGTATGGAACGGCTATCCCGACGGCTTCCTGATCCCCAACCATCTCGCGGCGCAGGGCTTCTATCTCCTGCGCGCGCGCACCCAGCTGCGCGAGATCAGCGCCATCCTGCTGAAGTAGGCGTCGCGGTGGAGATCTACCTACCCATCGCCGAGCAATCGATGAACATCTTCTTGCTGCTGGGGCTGGGCGGCGTGGCGGGATTGCTGGCCGGGATGTTCGGCGTCGGCGGTGGCTTCCTCGCCACACCCCTGTTGATCTTCGTCGGCATTCCGCCCGCCGTCGCGGTGGCGAGCCAGGCCAACCAGGTGGTGGCGAACTCCGTCTCCTCGCTGCAGGTCCAGCTCCGGCGCGGCAATGTCGATATCCGCATGGGCCTGGTCCTGCTGCTGGGCGGCATGATCGGCTCGGGCGGCGGCGTCTGGCTGTTCACCTACCTGAAGCGCATCGGCCAGGTCGATTTCGTCATCGCGGTCACCTACGTCGTCATGCTGTCGGCCATCGGGCTGCTGATGCTGTACGAAAGTACGCGCACCTACCTCAGGCGCCGGCGCAATCCCGAAGCACCGCGCGGCAAGCTGCATACGCACTACCTGGTGCATCGCCTGCCGTTCAAGCTGCGCTTCTACAAGAGCAAGCTCTATATCAGCGCCCTGCTGCCGATCGGGCTCGGCTTCCTGATCGGCATTCTGTCGGCCATCCTGGGCGTCGGCGGCGGCTTCGTGCTGGTGCCGGCAATGATCTACCTGCTCGGCATGCCGACCACCGTGGTGATCGGCACCTCCAACTTCCAGATCCTGTTCGTGGCCGCCAACGTCACCTTCCTGCAGGCCGCGACCAACGGCACGGTCGATGTCGTGCTGGCGCTGCTGCTGATCATCGGCGGCGTGGTCGGCGCCCCGATCGGCTCGCGCATCGCCGCCCGCCTGCCGGGTGTGGTGTTGCGCGGCCTGATGGCGGTGCTGGTGCTGGCCGTGGCGGCCGAGCTGCTCACCGAGCTGCTGCGCACCCCGAGTTCGCCCTACTCGTTGGCCGCCCGCGAGGTGCTGCCGTGAGGCGCCTGCTCGCGACCTCGGCGGTCCTCTGGGCGCTGGGCTTTGTCCTGTGCGGGCCGGCCCCACTTGATCCGGCGTGGGCGCAGCGGGTCGAGCCGCCGGGCAGCCTGCCCCGCCCGACCCTCGGGACGTCGCCTGAGCCCGGCGTTCCGCCGTCGGTGCCGAGCGCGCCCGTCATGCCCGACCTGATCATGGACCTCTCCCAGCCGCGCGTGTCGATCACCTCGGCCTTCCAGGGCGAGAGCTTGCTGCTGTTCGGCATGTTCGACCCGCCGGGCGAGATCGTGGTGGTGGTGGCCGGGCCGGCGGCGCGCGAGACGGTGATGCGCAAGGAACGCTTCTTTGGCCTGTGGCTCAATACCGGGCGCCAGTCGTTCGACGACGTGCCGGCCTACTACTACATCGCGGCCAGCCAGCCGCTGCAGCGCCTGCTGGCGCGCGGCGCCGGCGGCGAGATCCTGTCGCTCGAGGACCGCATGACGAGCGTCCGCTCGGTCGGTGAGCGCGAGCATCAGGACCTCATCCGCTTCCGCCAAGGGCTGATAGAAGTGAAGCGGCGTGAAGGGCTTTACCCGGCCAATATCGGCCAGGTGACCGTGCAGGCGGGCCGGCTGTTCCGCGCCGAGTTGCCCTTTCCCTCGCGCTTGCCGGAGGGGGTCTACGAAGTCAGGGCCTATCTCCTGCGCGACGGCAGGATCACCGCCGCGGTGTCGCGGCCGCTGCCGGTCGGCAAGGTCGGATTCAGCGCCGAGCTGGCAGGCTGGGCGGCCCAGGACGGCGAGCTTTACGGGCTGAGCGCCATCGCGCTCGCCCTGCTCGCCGGCTGGTTCGGCGGCACCGTCATGCGGCGCGTCTAGAAGAACGGGGGAAACCATGGCCGAGAATGCTCAGTCGGGTGCAAGTCAGGCGGGCGCGCGTGTCTTCCTCGTGGTGGTCGACGAAAGCCCGGAAATGCCCAATGCGCTGCGCTATGCCTGCCGCCGAGCCAAGCGCACGGGCGGGCGGGTCGCCATGCTCTACGTGATGCATCCGCCCGAAGGCCAGCAATGGGGCTCCGTGGTCGACCTGATGCGCCAGGAAGCGCGCCAGGAAGCCGAGGCCGTGGTGGCCCGTCACGCCGAGACGGCGGCGGCGCTCACCGGCCAGCCGCCCTCCATCTATATCCGCGAGGGCAAGAGCCGCGATGAGCTGCTGAAGCTCATGGCCGAGGACCGCTCGATCTCGGTTTTGGTGCTCGGCGCCTCCTCCAAAGGCGAAGGTCCGGGGCCCTTGGTCACGGCTTTCACCGGCAAGACGGGCAGCCAGCTGCGCATCCCGCTCACCATCGTACCGGGTGCCTTGACCGAGGCGGAGATCGACGCCATTTCATAGGATGTGAAGCAAATCGTGCGACGATTTATCGACCGGTTCCCCGGAACCTGGCTTTGTGTAGCGCATAGCGGATTTGAGCGGGTCCCCGAAGGGACCAGTAAACCAGTTGATTTGTCTTTATAATAATTTTATTTTCCATAATTATTATACAGTGCCGCCTAAGAATCATCTTGATCCCGCCACCGTCGGTTCCTAGGTCCGAGGACAACTCACGGGGGCGGAGACGTCCCAGCCCCCAACTCTGAGCGGCGCCGGGATGATTTCGTCCTAGGCGTTCGATGAAGGAGACATGGTTTGTTCATCCAGACCGAGCAGACGCCCAATCCATCGACCCTGAAGTTCCTCCCTGGCCGCGTGGTCATGGACAAGGGGACGGTGGATTTTGCGGGCGCCGATACGGCCCAGTCCTCCCCGTTGGCCAAGCGGCTGTTCGCGGTCGAGGGCGTGGAGCGGGTGTTCTTCGGTTCCGATTTCGTGACCGTGACCAAGGCAGCGGACAAGGACTGGCAGGTCCTGAAGCCGTCGATCCTGGGCGGCATCATGGAGCACTATACTTCCGGCGAGCCCGTGGTTGCGGGCGAACAGGCGGCCCCTGAGGGCTCGGCCGCCGAGGACGACGAAGTCGTCGCCCAAATCAAGGAACTCCTCGAGACGCGCGTCCGTCCGGCAGTTGCCCAGGACGGCGGCGACATCATCTTCCAGGATTTCCGCGATGGCGTGGTCTACCTGCACATGCAGGGCTCTTGCTCGGGCTGCCCGAGCTCGACCGCCACGCTCAAGATGGGCATCGAGAATCTTCTGAAGCACTACGTGCCGGAAGTGGTGGAAGTGCAGGCGGTCCAGTAGTCCTCGGGCCGTTTCAGCGTACAGCGTTATGACTTTGGGTCGGCGGCCCGTGTGGGGGCCGTGGGCAGTTGGTCGTTCGTCTCGAACAACTGAAGAGTGTGGAATGTCGTCGTTTTTCAGGTCCGCTAGCGATCGCGGACGCGTCTTTGCTTTTCCCGCCGTTTGGGCGGCAGTGTTCGTCGCCGGGGTGGGCGCGCACGAGCCGCTGCCGGCCGAGGATGCCTCGTCTTTCCTGTCCTTCAACACCGGTGCACAGGCCGCGACGGCCACGCCAAGCATGTTCTTTGCGCTCGCTGCCCAGCCGCCCAGCCTCACCTTCGTTCGCCATGACGTCGAGCCCGACGAGGCGATCGGTGCGCGCGAGGCGAGCGGCGGCCATGGCCGCTTCGCCGCCCCGGGCAACGCGGTACGACGCCAGGTCCAGCTGCGTGCCATCAACCCGCGCACGTCGGACGAGCTCGCCGGCTTCTTCCGCGAAGCCTCCTACACGCTGACCGACATCCGCCAGGGTGAGGCCGTGCCGCCGATCAAGCTTGAGCGCGTGCCCGACGATCTCGTCACCAAGGAAGGTCCGCTGCGCAAGACGCTGTTCATCACCGCACTCCTGCCGGTGATCCTCGAGGTCAATCAGCGCGTGCTGGCCGAGCGCGAGCAGCTCATCTTCCTGCGCAGCAAGCTCGGCACGCCGGCCGGTCTGACGCCGATCGAGCGGCTGTGGCTCGAGCAGCTCGCCAACCGCTACGACACGCCGTCCGACAAGCTCGACGAGCTGTTGCGCCGCGTCGATATCGTGCCGCCCTCGATGGCGATCGCCCAGGGCGGCGTCGAGTCGGGCTGGGGCACGTCGGTTGCCGCCCGCACGGGCAACTCGCTGTTCGGCATGGTCAGCTCGGGCAGGCCGATGCCCTATGGCAATGTCGGCGAGGCAGTGAACGCCTATGTGGCGAACCTCAACACCCATGCGGCCTACGCCGCTTTCCGGGTCGAGCGCGCCGCCCTGCGCGAACGCGGCGAGCCGCTCGACGGCCACCGGCTGATCGGCACGCTGCTGCGCTACTCGGAACTCGGTCAGCAGTACGTCGGCTTCATCCGCCAAGTGATGCGCGACGACAAGCTCACCGACTTCGACAAGGCCAAGCTCTCGAGCTACTGAGGCGCTTGGCCTGTCACATCATCGGCCGCGGCAGGTCGGCGTTGGAGATCAGCGGATAGCGCCGCGCGTCGAACAGCTGATAGTGCCACCATTCATTGCGATAGAAATCCCAGCCGGCGGTCGTCATGAGGCCCATCAGCAACAGCCGGTTGCGCTGTGCCTCGGACGGCACGTCGGTGCGTCCGTGATGCGACAGCGGCGTGAAGGCATCGAAGGCGGTGCCCATGTCGAGCTCGCGGCCGGCGCCATCGAGGAGCGTGAGATCGACCGCAACGCCGCGCGAATGCGGCGAGCCGCGGCGCGGGTCGGCGAGGAATTCCGGGTCAGGCCTGGCGTTCCACAACGCCCATTGCGCCTCGGCCGGCCGCAGGGCGTCGAAGATCCGCAGGCGCAGGCCGAGCGGCCGGGCGAGCGCGATCGCCGCCGTGAGCTTCTCGGCCGCCTTGCGATGCAGCCAGCATTCGGCGTTCCGGTAGACCGGCCGGCCCGTTAGATTGGCGTCGGTCGCATAGGCCAGCGTCACCTCGACATCGAAGTCGGGCGGTGCGATTGCAACCAGATCGAGTTTCATGCCTCCACATAGCCCAGCCCCCGCAGCGAGCGCTACCGTGGCTTCCAATCACGTGGAACCGCTAGCGGTTCCACGTGATTGGCAACGCGTTGCACGAGGCATCTCGACCGCAAGGGCATATTCCGTCCGGCTGATTCCAGCCGGACGGAATATGCTCTAAGTTACGCATGAGCCTGGTGCTGGCCTTCGATTGCGCGGTGACGGGTCTCGCCGTCGCGGTGGTCCGTGATGGAGCACCTCTCGCCAGCCATCGCGCCGAAGGCCGCGATCAGGCGGCCACGCTGCTGCCGGCCATTGCCTCGACGCTCGAGCAGGCAGGCGTTGCGCGCAAGGACCTGTCGCTGATCGCGGTGACCGTTGGACCGGGAAGCTTCACCGGCGTGCGGGTCGGGCTGGCCGCCGCCCGCGGCCTCGCCGTGGCGCTCGGCGTGCCGCTGGCGGGCATCACGACGACCGCGGCCCTGCTGGCCCAGGCCGGCGCGTCGGACCGTCTTGCGGTCGCTGCCATCGACAGTCACCTCGGTGACTGGTTTTGCGCGTTGGGCGAGGGCGACAGCGCGCCGTTCCTTGCTTCGACGGAAGCGCTTGCCAAGCGCATCGACGGCAGGCCTTGCCGCGTTGTCGGGCCGCAGGCCGATGCGCTGGCGCCCGCGCTCGCCCATGCCGTGGGGCAGGTCGCTCTGCCCGATGCCGGGACGATCGCGCGCCTGGCGCTGCAGGACGGCGTCGAGCGCTGGCACGAGCGCAACCGTGCCGAAGGCTTGCCGCGGCCGCTCTATCTCCGCGGCGTCAACATCACCTTGCCCGATGGCGCGCGCCGGACGGTGGAGTGAATGGCGGCTGGCTTCGTCCTGCGCCGGCTCGGCGCGCTCGATCTCGACCTCGCATCGAGGCTCCATGGCGAGGCCTTCGCGCCGCTCGGCGAGCGTGTCTGGACTCGCCAGGATATCGCCGAGCTGTTGGCCTCGCCCGGAGTTGCCGGCTGGGTGCTGCAGTCCAGTGACGCGGCGGTCGGTTTCGCCCTCTGCCGTGTCACAGCCGATGAGGCAGAGCTGTTGACCATCGCCGTGCAGCCGGACCGGCGCCGTCGCGGCGCCGGGCGCGCCTTGCTGGCGGCCGTGACCGCGCATGCCCGCGCCGCCGGCGCCCGCTCGCTGTTCCTCGAGGTCGGTGCCGACAATCCAGCGGCGCTTGCGCTCTATGGCCAAGCGGACTTCCAGACTGTCGGCAGCCGCAAGGCCTACTACCAGCGCGGCGGGGCGCCGGCTGCCGACGCCATCGTGATGCGTCTTACTCTCACTTCCGGCGGATAGTCACGATATGGTCATCCCCCTCGGGTACTATCCCCAAAATGCTGTGGCCTTCATCGCGTGCTGCCCTCGGCACGTTGCGCAATGGCTCCTCGCCGCGCAGCCGCACGACCAGCACTTCTCCCGAGCGCATGCGCTCCAGCTTGAGCTTGGTGCGCACGAAGGTCATGGGACAGACTTCACCGGTGATGTCGATCGACGTATTTGGGGCCTGGTCAGGGGCGGTCATGGCCCCAACTATACCGCGCAGGGCGGCCGGTGTAGGGTGCTGTTCGATGCCTGACCGTAAGTCCAAGCTCGAAGTACTGTGCGCCGAGAAGGGTCTCAAGATGACCGATCAGCGCCGCATCATCGCGCGTGTCCTGTCGGATTCCGCCGACCATCCCGACGTCGAAGCGCTGCACAAGCGGGCGACCCAGATCGACCCGCATATCTCCATCGCTACCGTCTATCGCACGGTGCGGCTGTTCGAGGAGGCCGGCATTCTTGCCAAGCACGATTTCGGCGATGGCCGCGCTCGCTACGAAGAGACTCCGGAAGAGCACCACGATCACCTGATCGACATCCAGTCGGGCAGGGTGGTTGAATTTCACAACGACGAGATCGAAGATCTGCAGCGGCGCATAGCTGAAAAAGCCGGATATCGCCTCGTCGGCCATCGTTTGGAACTTTATGGCGTACCTTTGGATGGGAAATCCGACCGCCAAAAATGAGTGGACGCGACCTTGGCCGACCCGATAATGGGCGGATGATCGGGGCGGCCCCCTTGCGGATGTATCATGCGCATTGACCGTGCTGACAGCGAAGCCGAGCTTCTTGGCCCGCCGATTTCCAACCGGGAAATCGTCAAGGTCGTTGCCGGCGATTTCGAAGTTCGATTGGCCGGCGCTCGCGCCGAGATCGCGGCGGCGCAGGCATTGCGCTATCGAATCTTCTACGAGGAAATGCAGGCCAGGCCGACGCCCGAGACGGCGGCGATCAAGCGTGACTTCGATGCCTTCGACGAAGTGTGTGATCACCTGCTGGTGCTCGATCGTCGTCGCGGCGAGGGACCGGAGAGCATCGTCGGCACCTATCGCTTGATCCGCCGCCCGGCGGCGGCGCAGATGGGCCGCTTCTACTCGTCGGCAGAGTACGACATCCAGAAGATGATCGACTATCCCGGCGAGGTGCTGGAGCTCGGCCGGTCGTGCATCGCCAAGGACGCGCGCAACACCGCGACCATGCAGATGCTGTGGCGCGGCATCGCGCTTTACGCCTACCACTACGACATCCAGGTGATGTTCGGCTGCGCCAGTTTCCCGGGCACCGACCCGTCGCAGCACGCACAGGCGATGAGCTATCTGTACCACCACCATCTCGCGCCGCCGGACATCCGCGTGCGTGCGCTCGCCCATCGCTACGTCAAGATGGACATGCTAGAGCGCGATTCCTACGACGCGCGCAAGGCCATGGCGCGTGTGCCGCCTCTCATCAAGGGTTATCTGCGGCTCGGCGGCTTCGTCGGCGACGGCGCGGTGATCGATGCGCAATTCAACACCACAGACGTGTTCATCATCGTCAAGACCGAGCTGGTGACGGAGAAGTACATCCGGCACTACGAGCGCGGCAACGACAAGGACTGACCGCTCGCCCGACGATGTGGATCGGTTCTCCTCTGCGCGGTGCGTTCCGGCTGCTGAGCTATCTCACGCTCACGCTCGTCGTCCTGCCCCCTTACTTCCTCGCGATGGCTTTGCGCGTCGGGCCCCTCGTACGCTGGATGCCGGTCGCCTATCATCGTGTTGTCTGCGTCATCCTGGGCATCAAGGTGCAGGTGCGCGGCGAGCGCTCGGACGTCACGCCGACGTTGTTCGTCTGCAACCATGTTTCCTATCTCGACATCGAGGTGATGGGCAGCCTGGTGCCGACCAGCTTCGTCGCCAAGGCCGAGGTCGCGACCTGGCCCTTCTTCAGCACGCTCGCCAAGGCGCAGCGCACCATCTTCATTGAGCGACGCACCGGCAAGGCCAGCGCCAGCCGCGACGAGATGCTGCGACGGCTGAACACCGGCGACAATCTGATGCTGTTTCCCGAGGGCACGTCGAGCGACGGCACGCGCGTGCTGCCCTTCCGCAGTGCCCTTTTTGGAGTGGCTCAATTGCGGCGTGACGACAAGCCGATCGTCGTGCAACCGGTGGCCATTGCCTACACGCGGCTCGACGGCATCCCGCTCGGCCGTTATTGGCGGCCACTTTTCGCCTGGTTCGGCGATCTCGACCTGGTGCCGCACCTTTGGCAGATGGTGTGCCTTGGCGAGACCGAGGCCGTCGTGACCTTTTTCCCGCCGGTCGATATCGATCGGCTGGGCGACCGCAAGAAACTCGCCGAATTCTGCTTCAGGCAGGTGTCGCTGGGCGTGCAGGCGGCCAATACCGGCCGCTACGAGCTCCTGCCGCGGCTGGCCTAGCGCCGTCCTTGGTGCTAGAGCGCGGGTTCCGATCAAGTGGAACCGCTCGCGGTTCCACTTGATCGGAAACGCGTTGTACAAGGCGCCTCGACCAAGAGCATAGTCGGTTCGGCTGATTGCAGCCGAACCGACTATGCTCTAGAACCCGGCCGTTCCAGCAACGGAGACCGATGACCCTCGTCCGCTCAGACGGGCAACGCAAGCGTGTGTTCATCCGCACCTACGGGTGCCAGATGAACGTCTACGACTCGGACCGCATGGCCGACGTCCTGCGGCCGCTCGGCTATGCGCTGTCATCTTCACCCGAGCAGGCCGACCTTGTCGTGCTGAACACCTGCCACATCCGCGAGCATGCCTCGGAGAAGGTTTATTCCGAGCTGGGGCGCATGCGCGATATCAAGACCGGACGCCGGGCGATCGGCGGCGATCTCACCATCGCCGTGGCCGGCTGTGTCGCCCAGGCCGAGGGCGAGGAGATCGTGCGGCGTCAGCCCGCTGTCGATATCGTCGTCGGCCCACAGGCCTATCATCGCCTGCCGCAGTTGCTGGCCGAGGCCGAGCGCAAGGCGGCACTCCTGCGCGCCGGCAAGCGCCTGCCCGGCGCGGGCGTGCTCGACACGGATTTTCCGGCCGAGAGCAAGTTCGATCACCTGCCCGCGCCGCAAGGCGTGCGCGCCGGCTCGGCGTTCCTGTCCATCCAGGAAGGCTGCGACAAGTTCTGCACCTTCTGCGTCGTGCCCTACACGCGCGGCGCCGAGTATTCGCGGCCGGTGCAGGCGGTGCTGGCCGAGGCGCGCCAGCTCGTCGAGGCAGGCGCGATCGAGATCACGCTGCTCGGCCAGAACGTCAACGCCTATCACGGCGAAGCTGCCCCAAGTTCCATTGGTGGATCGACGTGGTCGCTCGCGCGCCTCATCCGGGCGCTGGCCGAGATCGAGGGCGTGGCGCGCATCCGCTACACGACCTCCCATCCGCGCGACATGGATGACGATCTGATCGCCGCCCATGGCGAGGTGCCGCGGCTCATGCCGTATTTGCATCTGCCGGTGCAGTCGGGCTCCGACCGTATCCTCGAGGCAATGAACCGCCGCCACGGCTGCGATCTCTTCCGGCGTATCGTCGATCGCCTGCGCGAGGTGCGGCCCGATCTCGCACTCTCGACCGATTTCATCGTCGGCTTTCCCGGCGAAAGCGACGCCGATTTCGACGACACGATGCGCTTGGTCAACGAGGTTGGCTTCGCCTCGGCTTTCTCGTTCAAGTACAGCCGGCGGCCGGGCACACCGGGCTGGGCGATGCTCGATCAGGTGCCAGAGAACGTCAAGACGGCGCGTCTCGCCGCGCTGCAGGCGCTGCTCGGGCAGCAAGCGCGCGAGTTCAACCTGTCGAAGGTCGGCGCCACGGTGCCGGTGCTGTTCGCCGAACCGGGCCGCAAGCCCGGCCAGATCATCGGCAAAACGCCATGGCTGCAGTCGGTCTATGCCGACGGTCCGCCGCGGCTGATCGGTTGCGTCGTCGACACTCGCCTGACAGAGGGCCACGCCAACAGCCTGGCCGGCGAGATCGTCGTCGGTTCCTACGAGGCCGCTGCGTGAGCAATTCCACCGCCAGCGCCGCTGGCCGCTCGGCCGACGTGCGCCGCATGACGTTCGATGACAATGCGCTGTTGGCGGTACTCTACGGCAATCACGACCGCAACCTGGTGCGCATCGAGCAGCTCGCCAACGTCCAGCTGAGCGCGCGGGGCAACCAGCTCGCCATCGCCGGCACGTCGGACGATGCGGCGGTGGCACACAAGGCGATTACCGGCCTTTATGAGCGGCTGAAGCGCGGCCTGTCGATCGAGCTGGCCGATATCGATGCCGCCGTGCGCTTTGCCCGCACTGGCGGCGATGGCGCCGACGAGGACAGCATCCGCACGCGCCGCCGCACCGTGCAGGCGCGCTCGCCGGGCCAGCGCGGCTATCTCGCGGCCTTGCGCGAGCGCGACATGGTGTTTGCGTTGGGGCCTGCCGGCAGCGGCAAGACCTATCTGGCGGTCGCCATGGGCGTGTCGCTACTGCTCGCCGGCAAGGTCGAGCGCATCGTGCTGTCGCGCCCGGCCGTCGAGGCTGGCGAGCGGCTGGGCTTCCTGCCTGGCGACATGAAGGAGAAGATCGACCCGTATCTGCGTCCGCTCTACGACGCGCTGCATGACATGGTGCCGGCCGAGCAGATCGCCAACCGCATGGAATCGGGAGAGATCGAAATCGCGCCGCTCGCTTTCATGCGCGGTCGCACGCTGGCCCATTGCTTCGTGATCCTCGACGAGGCGCAGAACACCACGCCGATGCAGATGCGTATGTTCCTGACGCGGCTGGGCGAAGGCTCGCGCATGGTGGTGACCGGAGATCCCAGCCAGACCGATCTGCCCGGTGGCCAGCGCTCGGGCCTGGCCGATGCGGTCGAAACGCTGAAGGACGTGAACGGCATTCGTTTCGTGCGGCTCACCTCCAAGGACGTCGTGCGCCACGACCTGGTCACCCGCATCGTCGAGGCCTATGACGCGCACGACAAAAAGACAAAAAGCTAGCTGCACTGTCGTCGTGCTTGACGCGGCATGGAACCGGGCGCTGCCGGGTGCCGAGCGCCTGGTGCGCAAGGCCGCACGCGCGGCGCTCGGCCGGGCCCGGAGATCGCTCACCGTGGCACTGGCCGATGACAAGCGCGTGCGGGGGCTGAACAAGCGCGATCGCAAGAAGGACAAGCCAACCAACGTGCTGGCCTACCCGTCGGGCGAAAAGTCATTCCTGGGCGATGTGGTGTTGGCGCGCCAGACCGTTTGGCGCGAAGCACACGCCCAGAAGAAGGCGCCCGTGGATCATCTCACGCACCTTGTCGTGCACGGCACGCTTCATCTGCTGGGCCATGATCACGAGACCAGCAAGGCCGACGCCGATCGCATGGAAGCGCTCGAGCGCCGCATCCTGGCGAAGCTTGGCATCGCCGATCCCTACGCTCCGCGGTGAAGCGCAGCGAACTTCTAATGACCAAAGTAGGTGGGTGAGCCGTCCGGGAGTATTATAAGCGCATCGAACCGGAGACCTGGGAGCGTTGCGTATGCCCATCGTCGTCAAAACCGTTTTCTCACCGTTTATCGACCGTTTTTCACCGTTTTTCTGGCGACCCCGACTCGCGAGGAGCTCGATAAATCAGGGCTCGCGCCGTTTTCCGGTCTGTCGACGCCGTTAAAAAACGGTGAAAACGGCGAAAACGGTGCGCGGTCTGCTAAAGCATCTCCAGCGCCTGCTTGCCCTTGGGCGGCGGGAAGGCCTTGTCGAGCTCGGCCAGGATCTGCGGCGACAGCGCCACCTCGACCGCGGCGAGGTTCTCCTTCACCCGCTCGCGTGTCGACGATTTGGGGATCGTGACCACGCTTGGCTGCGCCAATACCCACGCAAGCGCCAGTTGCGCCGGCGTGCAGCCGACTTCGCCCGCGAGCTTCTTGAGCGCCGACTTGCCGAGCAGTCCGCCCTGGTCGAGCGGCGAGTAGGCCATCAGCGGGATCGAGCGCTTGCGCATCCAGGGCAGGAGATCGAATTCCGGGCCGCGCCGCGACAGGCAATAAAGCACTTGGTTGGAACCGGTCAGTCCTTTGTCGAGACGCGCGGCATCTGCCATGTCCCCGGCGTCGAAATTGCTGACGCCGAAGTCGCCGATCTTGCCGGCCTCGAGCAGGCGATGGAACGCCTCGAACGTTTCCTCGAGCCGCGCCCCGCCGCGCCAGTGCAGCAGGTAGAGATCGATGCGCTCGATCTTCAGGCGCTTCAGGCTGCGCTCGCAGGCGGCGATCGTGCCCGAGCGCGTGGCATTGTGTGGATAGACCTTGCTCACAATGAAGGGCCGCGGCCGCTGGCCGGCCAGCGCCTCGCCGACAATCTCCTCGGCGCCGCCGTCACCGTACATTTCGGCCGTGTCGATCATCGGATAGCCGAGTTCAAGGGCATACCTCACCGCATCGAGCTCCTGGGGCCGCCGCCGCGCGCTTTCGCCCATACGCCAGGTGCCGATCCCAAATACCGGCATCTGTGTGCCGGAGGGTAATTTGCAGGAACGCATCAGGAACTTCCGTGATTGAAACGCAAGGTCATTAGCTTATCTTAGCAGTCATGCCGGACTCCACAGCGCGCGGAACGCAGCCGGGCCCCAGCCCGGCCTCGGCGGGAGACCCCCACCCACCTGTCCCGACGCTGGCCCCTGACATCCCGTCAAACGGCGGGATCCTGCGTGCCTTTCTGCGCCGCCTGCGCCGCCGCGAAAAGAACGAGGCGGTCCGCGAAGCCATCGAAGGCCTGATCGAGGAAACGCCTGAGAGCGATACGCCGATCAGCGACGATCAGCGGGCGCTGCTGGCCAACATCCTGAAGCTGCGCGACAAGACGGTGCGCGACGTCATGGTGCCGCGCGTCGACATCATCGGCATCGCCGCCGACACGCCGCTCGACGAGGTCGTGCGGCTGATCCAGGCCGAGGCGCATTCGCGCTACCCGGTCTATCGCGAGTCGCTCGATGACGTGATCGGCATGATCCACATCAAGGATGTGCTCGTCTATTGGGGCACTTCGAAGAAATTCAACCTGCGCGACATATTGCGCCGGGTCGTGTTCGTGGCGCCGACGCTGCCAGTGCTCGACATGCTGCTCGACATGCGCCGCTCGCGCACGCACATGGCACTGGTGGTCGACGAGTTCGGCGGCAGCGACGGGCTCCTGACCATCGAGGACCTGGTCGAGGAGATCGTCGGCGAGATCGAGGACGAGCACGACGTCGCCCAGACGCCGACCGTGTCGCGCCGGGTCGACGGTACGATCGACGTCAACGGCCGCACGCCGGTCGAGCTGCTCGAGCAGGAAATCGGCAACGTGCTGTCGGAGGACGAGCGCCGCGAGATCGACACCGTGGGGGGCCTGATCTTCTCCCTGCTCGGTCGCATCCCCGAGCGCGGCGAGGTGGTGCGTCATCCGTCGGGCGTGGAGTTCGAGATCCTCGACGTCGATCCCCGGCGCATCCGTCGTCTGCGCGTGCGGCCACCGGCCGTCTCGCAGTCCGCCGCCTGACGGTCGCTCCGCGGCAATGAAGTTCCAGGGTTGGCGTGCCCAAGGTTGGCGCGCATTGGGTGCGGGCCTGGTCGCCGGCGCGCTCGCCGCGCTTGCCATGCCGCCCCTCTACTGGCTGCCGCTCGCCGTCATCGGCCTTGTGGCGTTTGTCTGGTTGTGGGACGGCGCGGAGACACCGGCGACGGCGCTGCTGCGGGGCTGGGCATGGGGCCTCGGGCACTTTGCGGTCGGCTGCTACTGGATCATCGAGGCCTTCTTCGTCCCGCCGGCCGACTTCGCGTTGCTCGGCCCGCCAATGGTGTTGGGCCTGGCGGCGGTGCTGGGATTCTTTCCGGCGATGGCCGCATGGGTCGCGAAGAAATTAGCGATGCGTTGGTCGTTCCTCGCCGTCGGCTGGCGCCGTCTGGTCGTATTGGCGATTGCCTGGACGGTTGCAGAATGGCTGCGCGGCCACGTCTTCACCGGCGGTCCTTGGAATCCGCTCGGCCATGTCTGGGCGTTTGCCACACCATTGCTACAAGGCGCTGCGGTTGTCGGAGTATACGGTCTTGGCACCTTGAGTTTTCTCGTGCTGGCTGCTCCGGCAGCCGGATGGCGGGCTGCCGGTGCGGCGCTGGTCGCCGTGGTGCTGATGGGAGTCGGTGGGCGGCTCACCATGAACGCGGTGAATGAAGATTCCACCGGTCCCCTCTTGCGCATCGTTCAGCCAAACGTTGCCCAGGCAGAGAAATGGCGGCCGGAAAATAGGGAGCGGGAACTGCGTAAGCTGCTCGACCTCAGCCGCCGCGACGGCTTTGACAAGATGGCCGCCGTCATCTGGCCGGAGACCGCCGTGCCGTTCGTCGTCCAGCCCGAATCGCCTGCATTGCCGGTGCTTGCCCAGGCCGCGCCGCCCGGCGGCTATCTCCTGGCGGGCGCGGCGCGGGCCGGGCAGCGGGTGCAGGACGGCGTGTGGAACTCGCTGCTGGCGATCGATCGCGCTGGCGCGGTGGTGGCGCACTACGACAAGGTCCACCTCGTGCCCTTCGGCGAATACATTCCCTTCCATGAGGAACTGGCGCCGCTCACTGGCCTGATCGGCCGTGGCTCTTTTGAAGTCGGCCCGTCGTTCGTCACTCTCGCCTTGGCCGGCCTGCCGTCTTTCTCGCCGCTCATTTGCTACGAGGCGATCTTTCCGGCGGCGGTTACGGGCCCTGGTGAGCGGCCGCAATGGTTGTTGAACGTGACCAACGACGCCTGGTTCGGCGTGTCGAGCGGGCCTTACCAGCATCTGACCAGCGCGCGCCTGCGGGCCGTCGAGGAAGGCTTGCCCATGGTCCGCGCTGCCAACACCGGCGTATCAGCCGTGATCGACGCCTATGGACGCGTGCTCGCCGCGCTCGACATGGAGCGCGAAGGGATAATCGATCATGTCCTTCCACCGGCGCGGGCGATGACGCCCTACGGTAGGTGGCACGATGCAATGCTACTTCTGCTTGTTTGCATTTTGGCTCTACCCGTCGCCCTGGCCGGCGCGAAAATGAATAGCCGTCGTGCATAAATTTGCCTGGGATATCAGAGCATTGATGTTCAGCTTGCATTCCCGGCAGCAGGGGCCTATGTCATATGCATCCGTGGCGTGTAGATATGCATTTTTGCGCCAGCGACGTTGACACAAGGGCACAATTTCGACGTGTCTGTCACCTTATCTATGCAACGGCGTTAGTCGAAGATTAAAACCAAGGCCAAGAAGGATCTGGACCCATGGCAAGATCGCATCCGGTTGATGTTCACGTAGGGGCACGCATGCGCCAGCGGCGCACGCTTCTTGGCATGAGCCAGGAGAAGCTTGGGACGGCGGTCGGCCTGACCTTCCAGCAGATTCAGAAGTACGAGCGCGGCTCCAACCGCATCGGCTCGAGCCGCCTGTTCGAATTCGCCAAGGTGCTCGACGTGCCGGTGTCCTATTTCTTCGACGAGATGCCATCGAATGCGCTTGCTGGCCGGCCGATGTCGGGCCGCGGCCGCAAGGGCTTCGGCGAGGCCGCCACGCCCTTCGAGCAGGAGAAGGATCCGCTCATCAAGCGCGAGACGCTGGAGTTGGTGCGGGCCTATTACAAGATTCGCGAGTCGCGCGTGCGCAAGCGCATCTTCGAGATGGTCAAGGCGGTGGGTGCCGCCAGCCATGCCGAGGTCCTGGGGGGTCGGAAAGGCCGCTAAAAGGGCGCCATCGGGCCTCTTGATTTCCGGTCTCATTTGGAGTTTTTAACGGCGCGGCGCTGCTCCATCCTTGGGGCCGGCGTCGCCGCGGACGGATTTGGACGACTTGCCACCGCGCAAACAAAGGCTAAGCCGGACGTAGGCGGCTCATCCGCCCTGCCCGGAGTCCAGCGACTTTTGTGGGAGGGCAGTTGTGACGCTCAAGGACTATCTCTTTACCAGCGAATCGGTTTCCGAAGGTCATCCGGACAAGGTCTGCGACCAGATCTCGGACGCAATTCTCGATGCCTTCATCGCGAACGACATCAAGCTCGGCCATGCCGATGACAGCCACGCCAATACCCGGCTGGGCTGCGAGACGCTTGCCACCACCAACAAGATCGTGGTGGCCGGCGAAGGCCGCGCGTCGGCGCCCTACATGAAGAAGTTCGGCAAGCACACGATCGTCAACCGAGAAGCGATCACCGAGATCGCTCGCGAGGTGGTGCGCGACATCGGCTACGATCAGGACGGCTTCTCGTTCCATGGCGCCGATGTCGAGGTGCTGCTGCACGGCCAGTCACCCGACATCGCCATGGGCGTCAACGCCAAGAAGATGAAGGGCAATCTCGGGGAGCAGGAAGGCGCCGGCGACCAGGGGCTGATGTTCGGCTTCGCCTGCCGCGACAGCGAGGAATACGAGAAGGGCTCGTATATGCCGGCCCCGATCTACTTCAGCCACAAGATCCTGGAAATGCTGAGCCAGGCTCGCCGCTCGGGCGAGCTTCCCGACCTGCAACCCGATGCCAAGAGCCAGGTCACCGTGCGCTACGCCCACGGCAAGGCCGTCGGCGCCGCCAAGGTGGTGGTCTCCACGCAGCACCGCGAGGCCAACGGCAAGGGCAAGAAATACAATTCCAACATGGTCAAGGAGATGGTCGCGGGGCACGTGGCCAAGTCGCTGCCCGAAGGCTGGATGCCCAAGAAGGCCTCGGACTTCTTCGTCAATCCCACTGGCAACTTCGTCGTCGGCGGTCCCGACGGCGATTGCGGCCTGACCGGCCGCAAGATCATCGTCGACACTTACGGCGGCTACGCTCCGCACGGCGGCGGCGCCTTCTCCGGCAAGGACCCCACCAAGGTCGACCGTTCGGCCGCTTACGCTGCGCGCTATCTCGCCAAGAACGTGGTGGCCGCGGGGCTGGCCGACCGCTGCCTGATCCAGGTCGCCTATGCGATCGGCGTCGCCGACCCGATGTCGCTCTATGTCGACACCCAGGGCACCGGCAAGGTCGACGAGCGCAAGCTCGAGAGGGTGTTGTCCGACATCTTCCCGCTACGCCCGACCAACATCCGCCGTGGGCTTCAGCTCAACAAGCCGATCTACAAGCGCACGGCGGCCTACGGCCATTTCGGCCGTAAGCCCGACCGCGACGGCGGCTTCTCATGGGAGCGGCTGGACCTCGTGCCGGAGCTGAAGCGAGCCTTCGGCGCCCGTTGACGCGCGCCGCTGACGGCTTGATACAATTGTTAAGAAACTCTTCTAAATAATTGATTTTATTGGTAGTCTGATCCGACGCAACAACGCTGCCGGACCAGACTTCCGATGGCCCCTCTAGAAGACAGCTCAGGCGTCCAGCGCCTGACCGAGCTGCGTCCCATCAACTCCTTGATGCGGGCGCTGCTCTACGTTGTCCAACAGGTCGGCCGGCCGCTGAGCGAAGCCGATGTGCGCGGGCTGGCGGTGCTGGCGGACGAGCCGCTGGACGAGCAGGGCTTCCTCACCGTGGGAACGCGGCTTGGCCTGCAGGCGAGCGCCGTCGATCTTGCGGCTGCGCGCCTTGATGATCTGCCGACGCCCTTCGCCGTGGTCGGCGGCGAGTTGCCGGCGCATGTCGTGGCAGCGGGTCGTGGCGGGCAGTGGACGGTGCTCGATGTCGTCGAGGGCCGCGTCTGGCAGATGACGACGGCAGAGGTCAGGACGCTTGGGGGCCGCGCCCTGGTGCTGCGCGAGAAGCTGGTGCGGGAACGGTCCGCCGAATGGTATGCGCCGCTCTGGGCGCGCGTGCGCCCGGTCATCGCCAAGCTCGCCCTGGCGTCGCTGCTCATCAACCTGCTTGGCCTGGCAACACCGCTCTTCATGATGCTGGTGCTCAATCGCGTGATCGGCCATGGCGCGCCGCAAAGCGTTGCGCCGATGATGGCCTTGCTGGCGGCAGCCATGTTGGGCATCTACGCGCTCGATTTTTCGCTGCGGGTGGCGCGCGGCTGGCTGTCGGCCCGTGCGGGCGCGCGTCTCGACACGCTGATGAGCGCCGAAGTCGTGCACCACCTGGTGCAGCTTCCCTACCGTCATTTCGAGCGCACGCCGTCGGGCGTCATCGCCGAGCGCCTGCGCCAGCTCGACGTGCTGCGCGGCTTCTTCACCGGGCAAATGCCGGTGCTGGCCATCGACCTCTTATTCGTCGTGTTGTTCCTGGGCGCCGCCTTCACCATCAGCGTCCCCCTCGGCATCATTGCCGCTGCCGCGATCCCGGTGCTGATCGCCGTCTCGTTGGCGACCCATCGCGCTCAGCGGCGCCTGGCCGACGAGAATTTCCAGGCGCTGGCGGCCAAGGGCTCGACGCTCGCCGAGACGGTGGCCAATGCCGCCACCATCAAGGCGCTGGGCCTCGAAGCCGAGGTCGAGAAACGCTGGCAGGTGCGGGCTGAGCAGGCCGCCTGGACCAATTTCCGCGCCAGTCATCTGGCCAACGTCGCCGCCAGCGCGTCGGGCATCCTGCAGCTTGTGGCCTTGCTGGTGTTGGTCGTCATGGGCACGCACGAAGTCGTCGATCATCGCCTGACGATCGGCGGGCTGATCGCCACCAACATGCTGGCCAGTCGTGCCCTGCAGCCGATGCGCCAGCTGGCGGCGGCCTGGCACCAGCTGCAGGCGGTGGGCGCCGCCTTCAAGCGCATCGACGAATTGATGGGCGAGGCGGTCGAAAGTCCACCCGGCGAATTTGCTCCCATGCCGCCGCTCACCGGCCAGGTTTCCCTCGAGCGTGTCACCTGGCGGGTCGACGACCAGGCGCCGGCGGTTCTGCACGAGGCCGATCTCGAGATTGCCGCCGGCGAGATCATCGGCATCGTCGGCCCATCCGGATCGGGCAAGACCACCATTGCCAATCTGATGCAGGGCCTGTTCCGGCCGACCGACGGCCGCGTGCTGGTCGACGGCACCGATATCGCGCACCTGTCGACTGCCCAGCTGCGTGCCCAGATCGGCTGCGTGCCGCAGGACATCCAGCTCTTCACCGGTTCGGTGCGCGAGAACATCGCCATGGGTGTCGCCGACAAGGACCCCAGCCGCGTCGTGGCGGTCGCCAAGTTCGTCGGCGCCCATAATTTCATTCAGCGACTGCCGCAGGGTTACAACACCCAGCTCGGCGAGCGCGGCCAAGGCCTCTCGACCGGCCAGCGCCAGCTCATCTGCATCGCCCGCGCCCTGATCCGCAACCCGCGCATCCTGATCCTCGACGAGGCCACCAGTGCCCTGGATCCCGCGACCGAGGAGCAGCTGCTGCGCCAGCTCAAGGCGAACCGGCGTGGCCGCACCGTGATCATGATCACCCATCGCCTGGCGCCGCTCGCCATTGCCGACCGCGTGGCGCTGGTGATGGATGGCCGCGTCGAGCGGACCGGGCCGCCGACCGACGTCATGGCCTATGCCCGCATCCGCATGGCCGAGGCGAGCCGCGGCCATGCGGCACCGGCGCCGGTGATGGCCTGATCAGCCGAAGTCCACGAAGTCGGGATCTTCCAGGCGCGCCAGCCGCTCCGACGCCAGCCGTGCGCAATCGATCAGCAACGACTTGCGCCGCGCCGCCACCATCGGCCGTCGCGCCGGATGGCGCAGTATTTCCCCGCCATAGGCATCGGCGACGATCAAGCCCAATTCGCCGGGAATCAGCGCCTGCGGGAAGTCGACCGGCACTGCGACATAGAGCTGGTCGCACCAATCGAGATAGTCCGGCCATTTCTCGTCGACACGCCAATCCTCGATCGATGACTTGGTCTCGACGATGACCAGCTCACCGCTGCGGCCGACGGCGAAGATGTCGGCCCGCCGGCCGTCGGGCAGCGGCATCTCGAGCAGCACCGTATAGCCCGCCTGGCGCATCAGCCGGCAGGCGCCGCGGCAGACCGCGAGCGTGATGTCGGGCCGCGCCTGACGGGCGAGGGGAGGCGTCGGCACGGCTCAGGGCCGCGGTTGCGCGCCAAGCTGCGGCGGCCGCTCGTCGGCCGGCCGCTCGGGCACGACAGCGAATTTCTGCGCGAGTGCCTCGGCGCGCTTGCGATCGCGCTCGGGGACCTGATCTGCCGCCTTCTCGCGAACCGAGCGGCTTTCGGGATGTCCGGCGCGCTCGGCGATCAACAGCCATTTGTAGCCTTCGACCGGATCGGCCGTTCCTGCCACGCCGCCGATGAACAGAAGGCCGAGCGCCAGTTCGGCGTCGGGCAACCCCTGCTGCGCCGCGCGAAAATACCAGCGCTGTGCCTGCGCGGGGTCACGGGCCACGCCGGCGCCGGCGACGTAGGCGTTCGCCAGCTTGAGTTGGGCCGAGGCGACGCCAGCCTGCGCTGCCGCCTCGTACCAGGTTACGGCCACCTGCAGGACCTTCTCGTTCGCCGCCTTGTCGCGCGACGGAGGCGTGCGCGCGTAGTTGTCGCCAAGCGCCAGGGCCGCTTCTGGAACGCCGTTCTTTTGCGCGTACATCAGCCACTTGTGTGCCGCGACCAGATCCTTCTTGACGCCGGTGCCTTCCGTCAGCGCGAGGCCGTAGCGCAGCGCCGCCAGAGGATGGCCGAGCTCGGCTGCCCGTCGGTAAAGATCCGCGGCGCGCACTGGATCCGCTGCCGCTGGTCCCAGCGTATCTTCCATGGCCCGGCCGAGGGCGTAGAGGGCATAGGGATCGTTGTTCGCCGCACCCTTCTCGAGCCACGCACGCGCCTGCACGAGATCGCGCGGCACGCCCTGGCCGCGGAAATAGAGGATGCCGACATTGACCTGGGCACGCTGGTTGCCGAGCGCCGCAGCCTTCTCGAACAGCTGGAGCGCGCGTGCATCGTTGCGTGGCGTGCCGGCGAGGCCCTGGGCAAAGACCAGCGCCAGTCGGTGGGCGCCTTCGGCCGAGCCCGAGTCGGACGCGTGCTGCAGCGCCTGCAGGGCCTCGCGGTTCTGCCCGCGATCGAGCAGCACCGCGCCTAGCCAGGCTTCGGCATCCGGATTATCGGGAACGAGCCGGCGCAGGTTGAATTCGGCGGTGCCGAGATCACCGGCGCGGTAGGCCATGACGCCGCCGCGCAATGCTGGCGCGACATCGGAAGCGTCGCTGGGCTGGGCGTGGGCTGCCGCGTTGGCGAGGAGCAGCGCCGCCAGCAGCGCTGCCCGCGCTGCGATCATTTGGTCTTGAAGGTGAAGGCGGCGGCGGCGGCCTTGGCCTTTTCGATCTCCTCAGGCTTCAGCTCGTGCCCGACCTGCTCGAGCAGTGCGCCGACATTGGGGACGTTCCAGCGCTCGGCGATGGCGACCCACTTGTAGGATTCGAAGAAGCTCTTGGGCACGCCCTTGCCCTCGGCGTAAGCGCCGGCCAGCGGCACCATCGCCGGCGTATAGCCACGCTCGGCTGCATCGAGCAGCAGGGGGGCGGCCTTGTTGAGGTCGAACAACTTGGAATCGGGATTGCCGTAGACATAGAGGCCGAGAAAGAATTGCGCGCGCGGATCGCGCTCCTTCGCCAGTACCTGCAGTTCTTTTTCAGCGGTTGCGACATCGCCGCTCTGCATCGCCTTGACGGCGTCCTCGATGCCCGCAGTGGCAGGCTGCGCGAAGAGAGTGAGCGTGAGGGCGACAAGAGTTGCGGAGACAGAGATGGAGGCGGGGCTGATAGGAACGAATCGCACGGCTAACTCCTGAGCTCCCCAATTTCTTCGCAAGCGCGCGACCGTCTAGCATGGAAATGCGGCCGAAACATATCGGCCATTGCTCTGAGAGATAGGCGTGTCGTCTTGATGAGAATGTTCGGCTTGGCGCCGTTGGCGCCGATGAGGGTATTTCAACTGATTTTGCAGTCGAAACTGGTATGCCAAGCCTGGTATTCCAGATCAACTCATTGAATCAAAAAGAGAATATGGCATAAATGGACCAATTTGCGTGTAACCTGCATGCCCTTTTTCGACTATCTTGCTTCAAAAGAGCCCCTCAAATCTTAGGAAACAACAGGGTAGGCCAAATCCAGATATGCGATTTTGCAAGTGACGCCGGGTGGGGTGATTTGTTAAGGTCCCTACATTAGAGACGTCGATAGCTTGTTGTAATTCATATCCGAAAGGCTTTTGCATCGAGATCTGGCAGCGCTTCATCGAGGCGCGCCGCACACCCAACGAGTTTCCCTAAGCCCGCCGGCGGCTCCCCAGGCCGCTCATCGAAGCCCCCTTCCCACACACCCCAAGGCTTCGATAACCCCACACCCAGGCGGGCTCCTAAGGAAGGCCGGTCGTTCCCCAAGCGACCGGCCTTTCATATTTCTGGGCTTCCGCTCATCCACAGGAAGTTGGGAATGAGCGGCTTGATCGACGAAAAAACTGAACAATAGCTTTGCCTTAGGACGGCGACGCCGGAGAATGTTGCCTTCCAAGTGCAGCTTGAGATACCCCATAAGTGCCTATCTCGAAAAAAGAAATGTAACAAAATCAGCCACCGAGTTGGCCGAGATATGCATTATTGCAAGTTACAGAGGAAACGAGCCATGTTAAAGTGGCTCCATTAAAGCAATTCTTATTCTATTGGTTTTACTATGAAAATTGTTGGATTCCCGGTTGATGTGTCGCGTTCGCTAGATGGCCGTATTGTTCGCGGCCTACGGACCCGCCAATCTCTTATCCAGGCCACTCTGGACCTCATCCAAGCAGGCGATGTCGAGCCGACCTCGGCGGCCATTGCCACCATCGCCGGTGTTTCCAGCCGCGCGCTGTTCCAGCATTTCACCAGCCTCGCCGATCTCTATGCCGCGGCCTTCGATCTCGCGGTGAGCCGCGCCTTCGATCGCGGCCGGCCGATCGATGCCGAGGCGCCGCTGTCCAATCGCATCGAGCTGCTGGTTTCCGATCGCTCCGAGTTGTTCGAAGAGTGGCTGCCAGTGTGGCACTTCGCCGAGCGCGTGCGGTCGGTGGCGCCGGCCGTTGGCCTGGGCGTTGCCCAGCTGCGCAAACTCCTGCGCGAGCGCCTCGCGAGCTGGTTCGCCGCCGAGCTCGACAATCTTGATCCCGCTTCGCACGACCTTGTGCTCAACTCGCTCGATGTCGCATTCGGCCTCGATAGCTGGATGAACATGCGCGAGCAGCTTCGCCTGTCGCCGATCCATGCGTCGCGTACCTGGCGCTTCACCGCCGAGGCTATCGTGCTGCAGGCGCTCACAGTTCCCACACAGCCCGTGGCGGTGGCCTAAAAAGCCACCACGGCGAAGCTCCTTCCCACACCCGCTTCGCTTTCACCCACCCACACCCCAGCCACGGGCATTCAGAAGGCCGGTCGTTCCCCAAGCGACCGGCCTTTTCCTTTCTCGGTCAAAGAAAAAGGCGGCGGGAAATCCGCCGCCTTCGTTCTCCGCTGAACTCTGTCTAGTTGGCCTTGGCGCGATAGGTGTTGTGGCAGGCGCCGCAGGCCTTGCCGGTGTCGCCGAACGCCACGGTCACGGCCGCGAGGTCGCCCGAGCCCGCGGCGACCGCGAGCTTGTCATAGGCCGCATCGACATTCTTGGACGCCGTCATGAAGCCCGGCATGTCGCTCCACACCGTCGGTAGCGCCTTGGTGTCGCCCTTGTCCGAGCCGGCGGGAAACATCTTGTCGAAAGCGAGCTCGAGCTGCTTGAGCTTTGCTGCCTGCGGCACGATGGTTTTGACATCGCCTTTGGCGTCGATGACGCCCTTGATCGCGCGCATCGTGGCGGCCGTTTCCTTACGGTTGTCCTGACGCTGCTTGATAACGTCGGCTTGGGCGAAAGCAATCGTTGCCCCGCCGACAATTCCTCCCGCAGCGAGCGCGCCGATGACGGCCACGATCAGTGTTTTCTTCCTCATGCACCATCCCCTGTTGATTTCACGTAGCCGCCAGAAGTCTTGCCCCCAGCAGCCCATCATTTGTTGCAGAGAATCAGGCTGATGCGAACAGCGGCCGAGGGAATATTCTGTCACGACTGCGTGTAGTTGCATTTGATCGACGGTGTGCCGGTCGGGGATAGTGCCCGCGACCAGAAGGGTTCAGCAGCGCCATGGCCGACAAAAGCGAACAGAAAATCCGGATTTGGGATCTGCCGGTCCGGCTGTTCCATTGGACGCTCGTCGTCCTGATGGTCGTGTCCTACGTCACTGCGCAGGTTGGCGGGGACTGGATGAAACTGCACTTCTGGTCGGGTTACGCCGTCCTCACCTTGCTGCTGTTCCGCATCGTCTGGGGCTTCGTCGGCAGCACGACGGCGCGCTTCACGCACTTCGTGAAGGGCCCGGTGGCTGCCATCGAGCATCTGAAGGAGCTGGCTGGAACCGATCGCCCGCGCGACGTCGGCCACAACCCGCTGGGCGGGGCGATGGTCATGGCGCTGCTGCTGGGCCTGCTTCTCCAGGTTGTGGCGGGGCTGTTCGCAGCCGACACTGACGAGGGCACGGTGAGCGGCCCGCTCGCCAATCTCGCGCCCGACAAGTGGGTCGATCGCGCCACTGCGTTTCACCACTTCTGGATCAACGTCCTGCTGATGCTGGTCGCCCTGCATGTGCTGGCGGCGCTTATCTATCTCGTGTGGAAGCGCCAGAACCTGATTGGCGCCATGTTCACTGGCCGCAAGCCGCTGGACGATGTCATTGAGCCGGGCGAGCCCCGGCCGGCGCTCAGCTTCACCTCGGGCCGAGTGGCCATCGTTCTGTTCATTGCCTGCGCTGTCGTCGTTTATTGCATCGTTCGCCTAGGCGGCTGACCTGCAGGCACGGCCTTGCTGGCCCGGTAGGGCGCCACTAGGGTGGCTTGAAACCCTAGTGAACCTGGATTTTGCACCATGAAATTTACCGGTACCGACTCCTATGTAGCCAGCGACGACCTGCGCGTGGCAGTGAATGCCGCGATCGCGTTGCAGCGGCCGTTGCTGATTAAGGGCGAGCCCGGCACCGGCAAGACCGTGCTGGCGCATGAGGTGGCCAAAGCCATCAAGGCGCCGCTGATCGAATGGCACATCAAGTCGACCACCAAGGCCCAGCAGGGCCTCTATGAGTACGACGCGGTCAGCCGTCTGCGCGACAGCCAGCTCGGCGATGGACGCGTCCAGGACATCGCCAACTACATCAAGCGCGGCAAGCTGTGGGATGCCTTCACCCACAAGGAGCGCCCGGTCCTGCTGATCGACGAGATCGACAAGGCTGATATCGAGTTCCCCAACGACCTGCTGCTCGAGCTCGATCGCATGGAATTCTACGTCTACGAGACGCAGGAGGTCGTGAAGGCCAGCCAGCGTCCGGTGGTGATGATCACCTCTAACAACGAGAAGGAGCTGCCCGACGCCTTCCTGCGCCGCTGCTTCTTCCACTACATCCGCTTCCCCGATCGCGAGATCATGACCCAGATCGTCGACGTGCATTTCCCCGACCTGCAGCGCAACCTGCTGCGCGAGGCGCTGAACATTTTCTATGACATCCGCGAAGTGCCAGGCCTCAAGAAGAAGCCCTCGACCTCGGAGCTGCTCGACTGGCTGAAGCTCCTGATGGTCGAGGACATACCGCCCGACGCATTGCGCTCGAAGGATTCCAAGCAGCTCATCCCGCCGCTGCACGGCGCGCTGCTCAAGAACGAGCAGGACGTTCATCTGTTCGAACGTTTGGCCTTCATGGCGCGGAGAGAACAGCGGCAATAGGGGAGCGCCCCGATGTTCACCAACTTCTTCCTCGAGCTGCGCCAGGCCAAGGTACCGGTCTCCATCAAGGAGTACCTCGCCCTGATGGAGGCGATGGACAAGCACGTCGCCGACTACAACGTCGACGATTTCTATTATTTGTCGCGTTCAATCCTGGTGAAGGACGAGCGCAACCTCGACAAGTTCGACAAGGTGTTCGGCCACGTCTTCAAGGGCCTCGAGGCGCCGGCCGGCGAGGGTGGGACGGCCGAGATCCCCGAGGAATGGCTGCGCAAGCTCGCCGAAAAGCTTCTGACCGAGGAGGAGAAGAAGCAGATCGAGGCGATGGGTGGCTGGGAAAAGCTGATGGAGACGCTGAAGAAACGTCTCGAGGAGCAGCAGAAGCGCCACCAGGGCGGCAGCAAGTGGATCGGCACGGCCGGCACCTCGCCGTTCGGCGCCTATGGCTTCAATCCCGAAGGCGTGCGCATCGGCCAGGACAAGAACCGCGAGGGCCGCGCCGTCAAGGTCTGGGACAAGCGCGAATACAAGAACCTCGACGACACCGTCGAGATCGGCACGCGCAACATCAAGATAGCGCTGCGACGCTTGCGCAAGTTCGCGCGCGAAGGAGCCGAGGTCGAGCTCGACATGCCCGACACCATCCGTTCGACAGCACGCAACGCGGGCTATCTCGATATCAAGATGATCCCCGAGCGGCGCAACAAGGTGAAGCTGCTGCTGCTGTTCGACATCGGCGGCTCGATGGATGCGCACATACGTGTCTGCGAGGAGCTGTTCTCCGCGGCGCGCACCGAGTTCAAGCACCTGGAATTCTTCTACTTCCACAATTGCCTCTACGAGAAACTGTGGAAGGACAACCGCCGACGCCACGTCGACACCTTCTCGACGGCGCAGCTCCTGCACACCTATCCGCCCGACTACAAGATTCTCTTCGTCGGTGACGCCTCGATGAGCCCCTACGAGATCGCCTATCCGGGCGGCTCGGTCGAGCACTGGAACGAGGAGGCGGGCCAGGTTTGGATCCAGCGCATGGCCGACACCTATCGCAGCATGGTGTGGCTCAATCCGGTGCCCGAGCGGCACTGGAGCTACACGCCGTCGATCCAGCTGCTGCAGCAGCTGAGCTCCAACCGCATGTTTCCGCTCACCCTGGGTGGGCTCGACAGCGCGATGAGGGAACTGAACAAATAGCGCCACGGGCGCACGAAGGGGAACGCAAATGAAGACCGGGCCGGCGATCGCTGAAATCCTGAAACGCGAGGGCGTCGAGTATCTCTTCGCCTACCCCGTCAACCACCTGATCGAGCATTGCGCGGCGCTCGACATCCGCCCGATCATCGTGCGCCAGGAGCGCATCGGCCTGCACATGGCCGACGCCATGTCGCGGCTGACCAAGGGCCGCAAGATGGGCGTGTTCTGCATGCAAAGCGGCCCGGGCTCGGAGAACGCCTATGGCGGCGTGGCCCAGGCATTCGGCGAATCGGTGCCGCTGCTGGTCATCCCGGCCGGCTATCCGCGGCGCATCGCGCACGTGCCGCCGAACTTCAACTCGACGCTTACCATGGCGCACGTCGCCAAGCATGCCGAGCCGGTCACCAACGGCCGCGAGATCGAGAACATCATGCGCCGCGCCTTCAGCATGCTGCGCAACGGCCGCGGTTCACCGGTCATCATCGAGTTCCCGGCCGAGGCCAATACCGAGGACGCGCCCGATCCGCTGACCTACGAGCCGGTGATCGCCACCAAGTACGGTCCCGATCCGGCCGCGGTGAAAGAGGCGGCCAAGGTGCTGGTCGCGGCCAAGCGCCCGGTGATCTATGCCGGCCACGGCGTGCACTGGGCCGAGGCCTATGCCGAGTTGAAGGAACTGGCCGAGCTGCTGGCCATTCCCGTCTGCACGTCGCTGCAGGGCAAGAGCAGCTTCGACGAGAGCCATCCGCTGGCGCTCGGCTCCGGCGGCCGCGCCTATCCGAAGGCGGTGCGTCACTTCCTCGACAATTGCGACGTGCTGTTCGGCGTCGGTTGCTCCTTCACCGAGACCAACTTCGGCATCTCGATGCCCAAGGGCAAGACGGTGATCCACACCACGCTCGATCCCAACCATCTCAACAAGGACGTGCGCGCCCAGCACGGCTTGATCGGCGATGCCAAGCTCGCGCTGCGCGCCATGATCGAGGAGTGCAGCAAGCTGGTCGGTGGCAAGAAGCGCGATGCCGGCCCGGTCGCGGCCGAGATCAAGCCGATGGCCGACGAGTGGCTCAAGGAATGGATGCCCAAGCTCACCAACAACGAGGCGCCGCTCAATCCCTACCGCGTGCTGTGGGACCTGCAGAACACCGTCGACAAGGCCAACACCATCATCACCCACGACGCCGGCAGCCCGCGCGACCAGCTCTCGCCGTTCTGGAAGACCACGGCGCCGCACACCTACATCGGCTGGGGCAAGACCACGCAGCTCGGCTATGGGCTTGGCCTCGCCATGGGGGCCAAGCTCGCCATGCCGGACAAGCTCTGCATCAACGTATGGGGCGACGCCGCTATCGGCTTCACCGGCATGGATTTCGAGACGGCGGTGCGCGAGCGCATCCCCATCATGTCGATCCTGCTCAACAACTTCTCGATGGCGATCGAGCTCCACATCATGAAGGTGTCGACTGAGAAATACCGCTCGACCGACATCTCGGGCGACTATGCCGCCATGGCGCGCGCCTTCGGCGGCTACGGCGAGCGCGTGACCAAGCCCGAGGACATCATCCCGGCGATCAAGCGTGGCATCGAGCAGACCAAGAAGGGCGTGCCGGTGCTGCTCGAGTTCATCACCTCGAAGGAAGTCACAATCTCGGTTCCGAAATAGCGGAGGCCGCCATGACAACGATCCTTATGCCGACCGCTGAGCACAGCGTCGCGGCGCGCGACGGGCTCTGGATGAGTCCCAAGGACGCCGAGAAGGCGACCGGCTGGACGCTCAAGCCCGAAGGCATGTGCCGCGCCGATGCCTGCGTGCCGCTGCCGGGCTCGGCGCTCAAGCCGAATGAGGTCGATGTCGCCGCCTTCTGGAAGAAGAAGGGTGGCCCCGTCATCGCCGGCGAGCAGCGCGACGTATGGGTGCTCGGTGCACCTGCCGACGAGCGCAATGCCGCGCTCGAAGGCCTCGCCGCACCCGACTTCACCTTGCCCGACGTGAACGGCGTGCCGCGCACGCTGTCGCAGCTCAAGGGCAAGAAGGTCTTTCTCGCCACCTGGGCCAGTTGGTGAGGCTGCCGGTTTGACTTGCCCGTGTGGCAGCAACTCTACAGCGAGCTCAAGGACAAGAACTTCATGGTGGTGGCCGTCGCCGAGGAAAGCCGCGGCGCCGATCATGCGCGTCCGTGGATCGAGCAAGCCAAGTCCGACTACTGGCAGCTGATCGACACCGAGCACCGGCTTGAGGATCTCTACAACCTGGTGAACGTCCCGCAGGCCGTCTGGATCGACGAGAAGGGCGTGATCGTGCGGCCGCCGGAGACGGCGGGCTCGACCGACCACTTCCGCCGCATGGACCTCAAGACCCGCACCATGTCGCCCAAGGACCAGGAAGAGCGCCTGGCCGCCCGCACGGCCTATATCGACGCGGTGCGCGCCTGGGTGAACACCGGCAAATACGCACTGTCTGCAAAAGATGCGCGCGCCAGTTTGCCTAGGATCACGCCTGAGATCGCCGAGGCGCGGGCGCGCTTCCGGCTCGGCGTCTGGCTGCGTGCCCACGGCCGCGCCGCCGAAGGCGACAAGCAAATGGCCGAAGCGAGCCGGCTCTATCCCAATTCATGGAGCATGTGGCGGCAGGCCGCCGACCTCGACGAGGTGGGCAAGGCATCCGGCCCCGACTTCTGGAAACGCGTGCAAGCGCTGGGTGACAGGCCTTATTATCCGCCGGCCAAGCTTTAGGGAGAGCGGATGCGCCTGTCGTGGCGAGATCTCGGAACGCCACGCGCCGACAAGGCCGCTGGCAAGCCGGTCGAACTGACCGGCTTTCCTTTGACGGTGCTGCCGACGGGCAGCGCCGACCATTTCCTGATGATGGCCGAGCCCGGCTGCTGCCAGGGCTGCGTGCCCAACAATCCGTTGGCTGTGGTCGAGGTGCTGGCCGATGCGCCGCTGAAGCTCGGCAACGGTCCTTTGCGTCTCAGCGGCACCTGGCAGGTCTCGTGCGATCCCGACGGCTGGCGTTACCAGTTGCACGGCGCCGAAGTGAAGCCGGGTGTCACGCGGCGCGCGCTGATGGCCGCAAGCCCGCTCTTCTGCCTTCCGGTGCCGGCGATGGCGCAGACCGACGGAACGGCCGTCGACATTCATAGCCATGCCGGAAATCTGATCCGCGCGAGTTACGGGCGGGATGCCCTGTTGGATGTGGCCGGCCCCATGAAGAAGGGCGGCATGGCCACGATCTGTCTCTGCATCGTTGCGGACTCACCCATCATTCAGGTCTCGGGCGGACGCCTCCGGCCAAGCCGTAACCCGCGGCCGGGTGAACTCTACGATTTCAGCAAGACCCAGTTCACAAAGCTCCATGAGCTGGCGCGCACTCAAGCAATGCCCATCATCAAGTCGGCCGCGGACCTGCGCGGGGCACGAGCGAGCCAGCCGTCGGTGATTGTGACCTCCGAAGGCGGAGACTTCCTCGAGGGCAAGATTGAGCGCCTCGACGAGGCCTACCAACGCTGGCAGCTGCGCCAGTTGCAGCTCACGCATTATCGCCCCAACGAGCTGGGCGACATCCAGACCGAGACGGCCGAGAAGGGCGGGTTGACGGATTTCGGGGCGGAGGTGATCCGGCGCTGCAACTCTCTTGGTATCGTCGTCGATGTCGCGCATGGCACCTTCGACCTCGTGAAGCGCGCCGTGGCCAGCACGAGCAAGCCGCTCGTGCTGTCGCATACGGCGTTGAGCAACCGGCCAACGCCCTGGACCCGGCTCATTACCTCGGACCATGCCCGCGCCATCGCCGCGACGCGTGGCGTGATCGGCATCTGGCCGGTCGCCCAGACTGCCAGCGTGGGCGCGTACGCCGACAACATCGCCCGCATGGTCGAGGTGGTGGGCGTCGATTGCGTCGGCGTCGGCACCGATCAGCTCGGCCTGCTCGGCCCGAGCTGCCTGCCGAGCTACGCCGACCTGCCACAGCTTGCCGCCGCGTTATCGTCGCGCTTCAGACCCGACGAAATCGCAAAGCTGCTCGGCGGCAACTACCGGCGAGTCTTCGAAGCTTCGCTGGCCTGAATCGCATCACACATGCGTGAGGCAAACTTGGTCGCTGTCCCGGATCGGGATAGCGGGCTAGGCTTTGTGCGCAAGAATTTCCGCACGGAGCAGGAACATGGCCGTACTCAACGTCAACGGTAAGTCGGTGCAAGCCAACGCCGATCCGCGCACGCCGCTCCTGTGGGTGCTGCGCGACACGCTCGGGATGACGGGCACCAAGTATGGCTGTGGCATCGCTCAGTGCGGCGCCTGTACCGTGCATATCGACGGCGTGGCGACGCGCTCCTGCCAGGTGCCGCTGAACTCGGTCGGCGACAAGAAGATCACCACCATCGAAGGCCTCGCCCAGAACGGCAAGCTGAACAAGATCCAGGCGGCGTGGCTCGCCGGCGACGTGCCCCAGTGCGGTTACTGCCAGAGCGGCATGATCATGGCGGCGACGGCGTTGCTGGCCGTCAAGCCCAACCCGACCGACGCCGATATCGACGCGGCCATGACCAACATCTGCCGCTGTGGCACCTACCAGCAGGTGCGCGAAGCCATCCACGCCGCGGCCAAGGCCTAAGGGGAGGATGCAGTCATGACCATTCACACTCCACTCGGCCGTCGCAACTTCCTGGTCACCGGCACCGCCGCCGGCGCCTTCTCGTTCGGTTTCTCCTTTCCCTTCGCTTCGGCCCAGGCCGCCGAAGTGCAGGAGCTCAATGCCTGGGTGGTGATTCATCCCGACGACAAGGTGGTGATCCGCATTGCTCGTTCCGAGATGGGGCAGGGCACGCTCACCGGCCTCTGTCAGCTTGTGGCGGAAGAACTCGAGTGCGACTGGAGCAAGATCACGACCGAGTATCCGACGCCGGGCGAGAACCTCAAGCGCGGCCGCGTCTGGAAGAACTACTCGACCGGCGGCAGCCGCGGCATCCGCGAGAGCAACCAGTATGTCCGCGAAGGCGGCGCCATTGCGCGCGAGATGTTGATCGCGGCGGCAGCAGCCGAATGGAAAGTGCCGGCGAACGAGTGCACCGCGGCCAACAGCACCGTGACCCACAAGTCGGGCAAGAAGCTCACCTACGGCCATCTCGCCGCTGCGGCGGCCAAGCTCGAGCCGCCCAAGGAAGTGAAGCTCAAGGATCCCAAGGATTGGAAGATCGCCGGCAAGCCGATCAAACGGCTCGACACCTTGCCCAAGCTCACCGGCCAGATGATCTACGGCATCGACGTCAAGCTACCCAACATGCTCACGGCATCGGTCAAGGCCTGCCCTGTGATCGGCGGCAAGCTCAAGGGCTTCGACGCCGCCCGGGTCGAGAAGATGCCGGGCGTGAAGAAGGTCGTGTCGATCGACGGCAACGCCGTCGCGGTGATCGCCGACACCTACTGGAATGCCAAGACCGCGCTCGAGAAGCTGCCGGTCGAATGGGACGTCGGCAAGCTGGGCGACGTCCAGCAGGACCAGATCACCGCCATGCTGAAGGAAGGCCTCGACGCCAGCGAAGCCTTCATCGGCAACAAGGCGGGTGACGCCAAGGGCGCGATCGAAGGCGCGGTCAAGAAGGTCACCGCGACCTACAGCTTCCCCTGGCAGCACCACGCCAACATGGAGCCGATGAACGCCACCGTGCTGTGGACGCCCGACAAGTGCGAGGTGTGGTGCGGCACGCAGAACGGCGAAGCCGCCCTTGCGGCCGCCTCGGAAGCGGCTGATCTGCCGGTCGCCAAGTGCGACGTCTACAAGCAGATCCTGGGCACCGGCTTCGGCCGGCGCGGCCGCGCCGACTATGTGCGGCAGGCCGTGCTGATCGCCAAGCAGATGCCCGGAACGCCGGTGAAGATGGTGTGGTCGCGCGAAGAGGACATGACGCACGGCAGCTACCACCCGACAACCATGTGCAAGCTGACCGGCGGCCTCGACAAGGACGGCAACCTGGTCGGCCTGCATGTGCGCATCTCTGGCCAATCGATCCTGGCTGGCCTGGCGCCGCAGAACCTGCAGAACGGCATGGATCCCGCTACCTTCCAAGGTTTCGCTGCCAGCGGCGTCGAGGCGGCGTACGGCTACAACGTGCCGAACCTGCTGATCGACCATGCCATGCGCAACCCGCACCTCACGCCGGGCTTCTGGCGCGGCGTGAACACCAACCAGAACGCCGTCTACATGGAATGCTTCATGGACGAGCTGGCCGAGGCCGCGGGTCAGGATCCGCTCGCCTTCCGGCTGAAGATGCTGAAGCCCAAGAATGCCGCGGTGCTGAAGGCCACGGCCGACAAGGCGGGCTACGGCAAGCTGCTGCCCGCCGGCCACTTCCACGGCATCGCCCAGATCATGGGCTACGGCAGCTACGTGGCGGGCGTGGCCGAGGTCTCAGTCAGCCCGGACGGCGCGCTCAAGATCCACAAGATCACCGCGGGCACAGACCCGGGTTACGTGGTCAACCCGGCACAGGTCGAGCGCCAGATCGCGGGCTCCTTCGTCTATGGACTGTCGGCGGCGCTCTACGGCGAGATCACCGTCAAGGACGGCGCGGTCGAGCAGACCAACTTCGACAGCTACAACGTGATGCGCATCGACCAGATGCCCAGGGTCGAGGCGGTGATGACGCCGTCGGGCGGCTTCTGGGGCGGCGTGGGCGAGCCCACCATCGCGGTGGCGTCGCCCGCGGTGCTGAACGCGATCTACAAGGCCACCGGCAAGCGCGTGCGCGACCTGCCGCTGATGCATCAAGAACTGAAGAAAGGCGCCTGAGTGCTGCGCCGGCTGGCGTCCGCGCTGGCCTTCGCGATGTTGCCGGTTGCCGCGTCCGCTGCCGACGCGCCGCCCGGCGCATCGTCGTGCTCGGGCTGCCATGGGCCCGCCGCCGCCTCCGCTGGTGCTACGGTGCCCCCGATCAGCGGCCGGCCGGCGGCGGAGACGGCAAGGCTGATGCGCGAGTTCAAGAGCGGCGCGCGGCCCGCGACGGTGATGGGCCGCATCGCCAAGGGCTTCGACGATGCCGAGATCGACGCCATCGCCCAGTGGCTCGGCGCGCAAGGCCAGCAACAGGGCAAGTGAGCGGGCATGGCGAGTAGACGCACCTTTCTGAAGCTCGCTGCGGCCGCTGGATTGGCGCCATCCGTCGCCTCGGCCGAGGGCGCGGCCAAGGTCGTGGTGGTGGGCGGCGGCTTTGGCGGTGCCACCTGCGCGCGCTGGCTGAAGAAGCTCAATCCGGCGCTCGAGGTCACACTGGTCGAGCCGAACAGCGTCTTCACCGCCTGTCCGTTCAGCAACGAGGTCATCGCCGGCCAACGCGACCTGCTGCAGCAACAGTTCGGCTATGACGGCATCGTTCGTGCGGGCGTGGTGCTCGCCAATTCTGCCGCGGCCGCAGTCGATCCCGCCGCGAAGACCGTGACCGTCTCCGACGGCACGAAACTTCCCTACGACCGGCTGGTCATGGCGCCGGGCATCGATCTCGATTTCAAGGCGCTGCCTGGCTACGACGAGGCCGCGGCCGGGAGGATGCCGCATGCCTGGAAGGGCGCCGAGCAGATTGCGCTGTTGCGCCGGCAGATCGATGCCATGGCCGACGGCGGGCTGGTGGTGATCGCGGCTCCCGCCACGCCCTATCGCTGCCCGCCCGGCCCCTACGAGCGCGCCAGCCTGATTGCCTTCTGGCTCAAGACCCGCCGGCCCAGGTCGAAGGTGCTGATTCTCGACGCCAAGGACTCCTTCTCCAAGCAGCGGCTGTTCCAGCAGGCCTGGGCCGAGCTCTATCCCGGCATGATCGAATGGGTACCGCTCAGCCAGGGCGGCAACGTCTCGTCCGTCGATGCCGCGACGCTCAGCGTCATGACCGACTTCGACAAGTACAAGGCCGCGGTCGCCAACGTGATCCCGCCGCAAAAGGCGGCCGCCATCGCGATCCAGGCAGGTGTTGCCGACCGCACCGGCTGGTGCCCGATCGAACCGGTGACATTCGAATCGACCTTGCAGCCCGGCATCCACGTGCTCGGCGATGCCGGCATCATGGGCGCGATGGCGAAGGCGGCTTTTGCCGCCAATGCCCAGGCCAAGGTTTGCGCCGCGGCGATCGTCGCCCGGCTGGCCGGTCGTGCGCCCGACCAGCCGCGCCTGATCAACACCTGCTACAGCCTGGCGGCGCCGGAGTACGGCTTCTCCATCGCCGGCGTCTACCGTCCCGAGAAGGAGCAACTGCTCGAAGTGCCAGGTTCCGGCGGCACCAGTCCGCTCGATGTCAACTCGGGCTATCGGGCGCGCGAGGCAGGCTACGCCGCGAGCTGGTTCCGCACGATCACCACGGAGATCTGGGGCCAGCAATGACGCCGCGCTCCGTCCTGCTTGCCGTCCTGCTGGGATCGATCGCGACGCCGGTCTGCTCGCAGGAGGCACCGCGTCCCTACGTCGTCGTGCGCGACGCGATCCTCGCTTCGCTGACCGGCAAGCCGGGCGATCCCGCGCGCGGCCGCGCCATTGTCGCCAATCGTACGGTCGGACTTTGCCTGCTCTGTCACAGCGGCCCCATCCCGGAGGATCGCTTCCAGGGCAACCTTGCGCCCAGCCTGGCAGGTGCTGGCGCGCGCTGGTCAGAAGGCCAGCTTCGCCTGCGCCTGGTCGATGCGGCGCGTCTCAATCCCGACACGATCATGCCGCCCTATTATCGGCTGGACGGTCTGCAGCGAGTGGCCAAGACTTTCGCCGGCAAGACCCTCCTCACCGCCGAGCAGATCGAGGATGTCGTGGCTTATCTCGCGACCCCTAAGGAGTGACATGAAGTCCCGTCGCGCATTCATGGCCGGTGTCGCCGTCGTGAGTATCCTGCCGTTGGCGCCAGCCCGGGCGACGCCCGCGACGATGGCCGCCGCCATCAAGCAGGTGACCGGCGATGCAACCATTCGTGCTGGCCGCGTGACCCTCGACATCCCGCCGCTGGTTGAGAACGGCAACACCGTGCCGCTCACCGTGACGGTCGAGAGCCCGATGACCGAGGCCGACCACGTCAAGGCGATCCACGTCTTCAACGAGAAGAACCCGCAGCCGCATGTGTTCAATGCGCAGCTCGGCCCGCGCAACGGCAAGGCGGTGGTGGGCACGCGCATCAAGCTCGCCGATGCCCAGAAGGTCGTGGCCATCGCAGAAACCAGCAAGGGCGAGTTCTTCAGCGCCAGCGCCGACGTGATCGTCACCATCGCGGCTTGCATCGAGGACGTCACCTGATGGCCAACATCCTGATCAATGCCCCCAAGACCGCAACCAAGGGCCAGACCGTCGAGATCAAGGCGCTGATCATGCATCCGATGGAGACAGGGTTCCGCGCCGGCACCAACGGCCGCATCATTCCGCGCAACATCATCGAGCACTTCACCGCGACCTGGAACGGCGACGAGATCTTCCGCATGGATTTCTCGCCGGCCATCGCCGCCAATCCGTTCGTCTCGTTCTTCACCGTCGCCACCGAGAGCGGCACGATCAGCTTCCGCTGGACTGGCGACGAAGGCTTCGTCGCCGAGCATCGGGTGGCCATTGCCGTGACATGACGAGGCTCTCGATCGGCCTAGGCCTCGCTTCGGTATTCGCCGCCTCGCTTGCCTTGGCGCAAGGCGAGCCACGTCGTTCGGGCTACCACGACATGGGCCCGGCGCTGCAGAAGATGCAGGACGACGACACCGCCAATCCGGCCATGCTGTTCGTGCAGGCGGGCGAGGCCCTGTGGCAGCAGAAGGCCGGCACGGCCGACAAATCCTGCGCCGACTGCCACACGGGCGCGGCGAGCATGAAAGGCGTGGCCACGCGCTATCCCGCGATCCCCGCCGGCGCGAGCCAGCCGGTCGATCTCGAAGGCCGCATCGATCTGTGCCGGACGACCCAGCAGCGCGCGCCGGCGTTCGCCAGCGAAAGCCGCGAGCTGCTGGCACTCACTGCCTATATCGCCCTGCAGTCGCGCGGCCAGGCGATCGCGCCGCCCGACGATCCGCGGTTGGCGCGGTTCCGTACCCAGGGCGCGGAGCTCTACAAAAGCCGGCAAGGCCAGCTCAACCTGTCCTGTGCCAACTGCCACGACGACAACGCAGGCAAGAAACTCGCCGGCTCGACGATCCCGCAAGGCCATCCGACGGGCTATCCGATCTATCGCCTCGAATGGCAGACCTTGGGGTCGCTTAAGCGCAGGTTGCGCAACTGTCTGGTCGGCATGCGCGCCGAGGCCTACGATTGGGACGATCCGCAATATGTGGCACTCGAGCTTTACCTGATGGAGCGGGCCCGCGGCATGGTACTCGATTCACCGGCAGTGCGACCCTGAGATGGCGGCCCGGCCCATGTTCGGACGACGCCGATTGCTGTTTGCCGTTCCTGCCGTGGCGTTTGCGCCGGCGCGGGCGCATGCCCAGCAGCCGAAGATCACCCTCGCCACCGCTGCGGAGGGCGGCGCCTTCGTTGTCTACGGCCAGGCCCTGGTCGACATGCTGCGGTCGGTCGATGCCGTCCTCGAGATCCGCAGTCGGCCGAGCAAGGGCAGCGGCGAGAACGTGCGCCTGCTGGAGGCGGGTGAGGTTGACCTCGCGCTGGTCTCGGGCGAGGTCGCCAACGAGGTGTTCGCGGGCATCAATCGGCCGGTCGGCAAGCTCAAAGTCATCAGCGTGATGTATTCGACGCCGGGCATGTTCGTTGTGCGCGCCGACAGCCGCTACCATTCGATCACGCAGCTCAAAGGGCGGCCGGTTGTCTGGAACACGCCCGGCTCGGGCTTTGCGGTGCAGGCGCGCTATGTCATGGACGGACTCGGCCTCGACATGGACAAGGACTTCGAGCCGATCTACCTCGAACAACTGGTCGACGGGCCGCCCATGGTGATCGATGGTCGCGCGGCGGCGTTGTGGGGCGGCGGTCTGCGCTGGCCGGGCTTCGTCACCGTCGCCACCAGCCCGCGCGGCGCGCGCTTCGTCGTTCCCACCGCCGAAGAGGTCGCGCGCATACGCACGAAATACGGCTTCATGGCTCCTCTCACTGTGCCGGCCGGCCTCTATCCCGGCCAGTACGACCCGATCGACACGATCGGCACGTGGAGCTTCATCATGGCGCGCGCCGACCTCGACGATGCGATTGGCCGGCGGCTGGCCATGGATCTGGCGAAGGCGGAGCGCACGGGCCAGCTCACCAAGCATCTCGCCCAGACCACGACCAAGAACACCCTGGCCGCGATTCCCAACACGGCCGTGCTGCAGCCGGGCGTGGCGAAGTACTACCGCGAGATCGGCCAACTCTGAGGAGAGGGATTTTCCGTCGGGCAGGCGAGCGGGAGATCGTTCTGCCGCTGACGGTGGTATATTCGGCGCAGCCTTCCATTGCTCCGGCCGCTGGCCGGCCTCTAGTGTCGACGCATGCTTTCGCTCGCCAACAAAGTCGCCCGCGTCCTTGCCGGACCGCACCACTGGCTGTCGGATGGACCCGCCCTCTGGACGATAACCACCGGTCACCGCGTGGTGGGCTCGCTGGTCTGCGAGGCGGGGACCTGGCGGCTGGCCTGGTTCGCCGGCGCCGATCCCCGCCTCGCCAACTATGCCGGCCCGGTGAATGGCGACGTCGAGGCCCTCGCAACCCTGCTCAGCGCGCGCCTCGGTGCCCCCGTGGAGCTTAAATCGCAGCCGGTCTAGACTGACGCCGTAATGGCCGCCGGCAATCAGGACATGGACGCGATCGATCGCAAGATCGTGGCGCTTCTTCAGGACGACGCCAGCCTGTCGCTGGCGCAGATCGCCCATCGCGTCGGCCTGTCGCAAAGCCCGTGCTGGAAGCGCATCCAGCGCCTGGAGAAGAGCGGCGTCATCCTGAAGCGCGTGGCGCTGATCTCTCCCGAATCGATCGGCATGGGTCTCACCGTGTTCGTCTCGATCGAGACCGGCGATCATTCGACGGCCTGGGTGTCGAAATTCGCCCAGACCGTGATGGCGTGGCCTGAGGTCATGGAGTTCCATCGCATGGCCGGCGACATCGACTACATGCTGCGGGTCGCGGTGCCCAACATGCAGGCCTACGACGCCTTCTACAAACGCCTGATCGACACCATGCCGCTCAAGAACGTCACCTCGCGCTTCGCCATGGAGCGCATCAAGTCGACCACGGCCTATCCGCTGCCGGCCGACCCGCGAAACCCGCGGGAGGCGAAGAAGAAGGGTTGAGCTTCTTTGTTTCTCATATTCCTCTCCCCCGCTAGGGGGAGAGGCGAGGAGAAGGGGCATCGAGAGCTCCTGCAACCCCCTCTCCTAACCTCTCCCCCTAGCGGGGGAGAGGAACATGAGGTTCCGGGTGTGATAGGCTCTGGAACCGGTACAACCCAGGAGCGTTTCCATGAGCGTGCATGCGCTGAAGACGGCGACCGCCAGCCTCAAGTCGAAAGTGTCCGCCGAGGAATGGCAGGCCCGCGTCGATACAGCCGCCTGCTACCGGCTGATGGACGTCTACGGCATGACCGACCTGATCGCCAACCACATCTCGATGCGCGTGCCGGGCGAGCCCGACCATTTCCTGATCAACGCCTACGGCCTGCTCTACGACGAGATCACCGCCTCGAGCCTGCTCAAGATCGACCACGACGGCAACATCCTCGCCAAGCCCGACTTCGGTTCGGGCCTCGACTACGGCGTTAACCGCGCGGGCTTCGTGATCCATAGCGCGCTCCACATGGCCAAGCCTGACGTGAACTGCGTCATCCACACCCACACCTGGGCCGGCATGGCGGTCTCGAGCATGGAATGCGGGCTGCTCGCCAACACCCAGACGTCGATGCGCTTTGCCCATATCAGCTACCACGACTATGACGGCGTGGAGACCGACACCGCGATGCGCGAGTCGCTGGTCAAGGATTTGGGCGACAACAACGCCATGATCCTGCGCAACCACGGCCTGCTCGTCGCGTGCAAGACGATGCCCGAGGCGTTCAACGCCATGCATCGCCTCGAGCTCTCGTGCAAGACGCAGATCGCGGCGATGTCGTGCAACACGCCGCTGATCAAGGTGCCGGCCGACGTGGTCGAGGCGACCTACCAGAACTACCAGCCGCACGTGCGCCGCCCGTTCGGCGTGCTCGACTGGCCGGCACTGCTGCGCAAGCTCGACCGGATCGACCCGAGCTTCCGCGACTAAGTTGGACACGCCGCACAGCTCCGTACGCGCCTTTGCCGTCGTTGCGTGTGGCTACTGGACCGCGCCCGGCTATCGCGCGGTCGCCTGGCTGCTGACTGCGGGCCTTGCGTTCACGGTGGCGGGCAACGTCGGCGTCGCGCTGTGGCTCAACATCTGGAACCGCGACTTCTTCAACGCGCTGGAGAAGAAGGACCTCGGCCTGCTGTTCCATCTGCTGTGGGTGCTGGCGGGGATCGTGGTCCTGGCCGGCATCGGCGTCGCCATCCAGCTCCATATCAAGCGCCGCCTGCAGTTCAACTGGCGCTCGTGGCTGAGCCGCGTGACCGTGCACCGCTGGCTGCATTCCGGCCGCCAGTACCAGCTCAGCATGCTGGCCGACGAGGTCGACAATCCCGACGGCCGCATCGCCGAAGACATCCGCGTCTCGACCGAATTCGCCGTCGAGTTCGCCGCCTCGATCCTGCAATGCGTGCTGCAGCTCATCACCTTCCTCGGCGTGCTGTGGACGCTGTCGGGCGCCATGACCGTCACGCTGGGCGGCCGGCAGATCGACGTGCCGGGCTACATGGTGTGGTGCGCAGTGGCCTACGCCCTGGTCGGCTCGCTGCTGACCTATGCGCTGGGCCGCGGCCTGATCGACGCCGGCAACGTGCGCCAGGGCCGCGAGGCCGACTTCCGCTCCGGCCTCACCCGCGCGCGCGAGCATGCCGAGGGCATCGCTCTGATGCGCGGCGAGAGCGACGAGCGCGAGCGGGTGCGCGGCTCGCTGTTCGACCTGCGCACCGCCTGGCACCGCCAGACGCGCGGCCAGGGCAGCCTCTCGCTGCTGACAAGCTCCTTGGCCTATCTCGCCCCGGTGGTGCCGCTCGTCGTCGCCCTGCCGCGCTATCTCAGCGGCCAGATCCAGCTCGGCGGCCTGATGCAGACGGCGCAGGCTTTTTCCAGCGTACAATGGGCGCTGTCGTGGCTGATCGACAACTTCCCCAAGTTCGCCGACTGGCGCGCCTCGACCGACCGCGTCGTGCACCTGCACGTGGCACTGACCGACCTCGAGGAGAGCGCCGAAGCCGACAACGGCTCGCGCATCGAGCTCCATGCCGCGACCGACGACGATCGCCTGATCATGCGCGAGCTGGGTGTCGCCCGCCCCGACGGCGAGTTCCTGGTGGCCGAGGCGGAGATCGAGATCAAGCGGCCCGAGCGCGTGCTGATCCGCGGCGAATCGGGCAGCGGCAAGAGCACGATCATGCGCGCGGTGGCCGGCGTCTGGCCGTGGGGCCGCGGCGCCATCCACCTGCCGACCGGCGCCATCACCTTCATGCCGCAGAAGCCCTATTTCCCCATCGGCACGCTGCGCGACGTCATGCTGTACCCGAAGGTGCCCGAAGGCATCACCGACGACACGCTGAAGGACATGCTGCACAAGGTCGGGCTCGACCATCTGCGCGACCGGCTCGACGAGACCGAGCGCTGGGACCACATCCTGTCGGGTGGCGAGCAGCAGCGCGTGGCCTTCGCGCGCGTCCTCATCCAAAAGCCCGACTGGATCTTCATGGACGAGGCGACCTCGGCGCTCGACGAGGCCGGCCAGGAGAACGTCATGAAGCTCCTGATCGAGCAGCTGCCCGAGGCCTCGATCGTCAGCATCGGCCACCGCCCGGGGCTGGAAGTGTTCCACACCCGCGAGCTCACCCTGGTGCCGGGTGAGGAGGGCGCCAAGCTGCAGAAGGCCGTCGAACGCCGCTCGAGCCTGCAGAGCGTCTACCGCCGCCTCAGCCACGCCAGCCGCAGCCACCGCCGCGAGCCCGGCTTCTGGGCGACCCTGCGCGCCAATCTCGGCGGCCCGCCGAGCCGGCGGCGATAGCGTGGCGCATCTTCTCATGTCTTCTGGACCGCGGAGCTCCAGCTCCGCATCATGATCATGAGCGGGCCTGGAGACCCGCGGTCCGGAAGACATGAACTGGAGATGCGTATGCTGAAGCTGGCCCGTTGTGTTGCGATCGTCCTTGCGCTGGTCTTGCCGGCCTCGCTGCGCGCCGACGACTGGCCGAGCCGGCCGATCACGATCTACATGGGCTTCCCGGCCGGCTCCGGCGTCGACGTGGTGGCGCGCATGCTGCAGCCACTGCTCGACAAGTCGCTCGGCCAGCGCCTGGTGCTCGACTACAAGGCCGGCGCCGGCGGCAACGTCGCCTCCGAGGTCGTGGCCAATGCGAAGCCCGACGGCTACACCTTCCTGCTCGGCACCGCGGCCACGCACGGCGTCAACGCCGCGCTCTACAAGAAGCTGCCGTTCGACGTCGAAGCCGACTTCACGCCGATCTCCACCCTGGTCGACGTGTCCAACGTGCTCACCATCAACCCAAGGGTGATCGACGCCACCTCGGTGAAGGACTTCATCGACAAGGTGAAAGCCAATCCCGGCAAGTACAACTACGCGTCGACCGGCAACGGCACCGGCACGCACCTCGCGTTCGCCGAGTTCAACGCCAAGGCCGGCCTCGACATGGTGCACGTGCCCTACAAGGGCGGGCCCGACGCCATCCAGTCGGTGGTGAAGGGCGACACCTGCTGCATCTTCAACCAGGTCCAGACCATCCTGCCGCAGGTCAGTGCTGGCACCGTCCGCCTGCTAGGCGCCACCACGAAGAAGCGCGTCCCCGCCATCCCCGACGTGCCGACCATCGATGAGGCGGGCGTGCCGGGCTACGAGAGCTACACCTGGTTCGGCATCTTCGGTCCCAAGGGCCTCGACCCCGTGATCGCCGCGCGCTTCAACCTCGCCATCAAGGCCGCACTCTCCGACCCCGACATCCAGAAGCGGCTGGCCGAACTCGGCAACACGGTGCGCTACGAGACGCTGGCGCAGTTCAAGGAGACCGTGCATCGCGACCGACTGCACTGGGCCGAGGTCGTGAAGGAAGTCGGCGCCCAGATCGAGTGAGCAGGAGAAACCGTCATGAAGCACAGCACCCTTCCCATCGTCGTCCTGCTGCTCGCCGGCGGCACCGCCGCCGAGGCCGCGACCGCGACCGTCACCATCAACAAGATCGATGCCAACGGCGTCGGCGCGGCGATCGGTACGCTGGTGCTCGAGGACACCGAGCAAGGCCTCAAGGTCACGCCCAAGCTCACCGGCCTGCCGTGGGGCCCGCATGGCTTCCACGTACACGCCAATGCGAGCTGCGCGCCGGCCGAGCAGAACGGCCAGAAGGTGGCGGGCCTCGGCGCCGGCGGCCACCTCGATCCGGCCGGGACGGCCAAGCATCTCGGCCCGGCCGGCGACGGCCACAAGGGCGACATGCCCCGGCTCATCGTCAATTCCGACGGCACCGCCAACACCCCGGCCTTCGCGCCCCATCTCAAGGTCGCCGACGCCCAGGGCCACGCCATCGTCATCCATGCCGGCGGCGACAACTACTCCGACCAGCCGTCGCCGCTCGGCGGCGGCGGGGCACGCATCGCCTGCGGGGTGGTGAAGTAGGCGCGCCGCGCAGGAGGATCAGCGGGGGTTCTCGCTTGGATTGAGCGATCAACTTTCCCGCGTGCTTCACCAAGGCTGGGACGGTTTTGCAGGACCCGGAGACGTGGTTGCTGCCGGAAAGGCGACTGCTACGGACTGTGATGGCAGATTCTTGATATACACCGCGGCGCCAATAGTGAATGCCACGATGGTCAGAAGGACGAACCAGCTAGGCGAGAACCGCTTTGGCATCTGCGGCCAAAAACTTCGCCCCACTCGCGGCGGCGTGATTGCGCGGGTGTACACGAGCATGCGCCAGAAATCGAACCGTCCCCTCGGATCCATTTGAGCGCCGACCAGTAAAGCGCAATGTTACCACGGATCCGAGTGGGCACGCGGTGTGTCAATAAAGTGGCTCACGGGGAGAATAACTCCCTCGTGAAATAGGTTTGGCTTCCCGGACCCCGCGGGAGCCGGCGGGACAGCCAACTCGACGTCGCGTGCGCTTCAGCGGCTTTGTCCCGCCAGTGGTCGCGTATGCTCAACGAGCTCTGAAGCCAACGCCCGGCCAGTTTCGGTCAGCATCAAGCTGTCTGTTGCGTAGACCATCCACCCGCAGATGTGCGCATACGCGGCTCCTGCGATCACCCTTTCTTGCGGAAACTTCGTCTGTTCGGCGACAGCGTCCACACGGACCCAGTGCGACCCACCGACCGTTGCTAGAAAGTGGCAGAGCATCCGAGCAACCATCGGAGGATCGGCCTCCGTCGCATCCGATCGCATCGCCTCACGCCTCCTGCGTGCTTGCTCAAACGCGACGACATTGTTTCCCATGTCCCCTCTCTTGCATCTCCCAAATTTTGCATCTCTAAAGCGAAGAACGGGGCCTAGTGTACGGTACCAACCAAATGCAAATAGAGAGGCCCGCTGCATGGACGTGGGGCACGAACCGTTGCAGCGGGCCTGAAGGCGTCAGCGCCGGCTTACGAAGAAGGAGGAAGAAGAAGACTCCGCGCCCTCATAAGTTGAACGTCTGAAAATCGATTTTGTGACCGCTCTGTACGTGTCCGTACTTAGCTGGTCGACATGGTGACGTCCTTCCGACCAGTAACCGCCGCTGTTGAACAGGGTGCGAAGGTTCGACTCCAACTGCTGCACCAGATTGGCGAGCGGATTCGCAGGGACAGGCGCTTGCGCCTGGTAGCGCGGCGCCGAACGCGCGGCGACTTGCTCAGGGCTGACGAGCGGACGAGGATAACGGCGATGCGACCGAACAAGCGTTGAGCGCATGCTATTCGGCCTTCGCGCGGCGTTGATGGTCGCCGCCGGCATATCGCCAAGTCGGTTCGGGCAGGATTTGCTCGTTCGGCGACGTGCTGTTCGTCACCAAATATTTTCCACGTCGGTGTGATATTCCGACACATGCGACGGCTGCTTCTCGACTATAGCAGTGCCGCCTCGGGTGGGTCCGGGGGCCAAGGTCTGGAAGGTGTGGGATGCGCCATCTACTGCTTGCAGCGACGATGCTCGTGGTCGCCTTGATGATCACCTTCGGCGCCGCCAGCGCTCTTCAAGGCGTTGCAGAGGCTCGGAACGGCGTCCAGAGCGACCCGTTCGAAGTCACCCACATTGCAAAACCCGCGCCCGCGAACACCAAGGAGCGGGTTGCATCGCTTTCGCTAAATTGACTCAGCGACTCGATTTGGCCCTCGTGGGCCGCCCAGTCGAGCGATTCCACGCTGAGCCGTTGTCACCGATGCGGGCCGACAAAATAGCAGGGGTTGTGACAAACCGACTCGGCTTTAAGCAGCGAGGTGCTTAACCTCGTCTCGCGTCGAACCCACAACGAATGCAGTCTGGAGGTGAGGCGATGCACCTGACACAAGAGCTGCTGGGTCATGCGCAGGCCAAGCTGAAGAAAGCTGAACTCGCCCTGGATGCCAAACCGACAAATAGATGGCTGAAGATGTCAGTCGAGTTTCTGCGCGACGAGGTGGAAACACTCAAGCGGCTCCAAATAAAGTACGACAAAGGGGAGCCCTCTTAGCGACAAAGCGGGTAGAGCACTCGTCTCGCTCGTGGTCGACGCAAACACAGAGGGGCAGGGTCCGAGCCTATTGGAGGCGCACCCTGTCCATGAACTGCGCGAGATGCCGCCGAGGATCCAACTCTAGCCTCCTCGCCGCTGCTCGCCGGTTAGCCGCTGCTGGCCGCAGCCCGGGCCCTTCACCTGCTTCTTCAAGCGCCGCAGCTCTTTCATGTTGCCCTTACGGGTCGCCGATCTTGCGCGGACGCGCCTTTGTAGGTCTCGCCAAGAATTTTGTGGACAGTGTGACAAAACGACTCGATCAATTTGTGCGACGCAATAGTATAGTCACAACATTGCCACGGCGCGTTAATTTCTGTTTCTTTTCAACGCTTTAACCCGATTTAGGGCAATCATGAGCGGAATAGCAGTTGAATTTCCGGGGCCTCGAGAAATCTGGTCCCCCGCATCACTCGAACAGCGCCCCACGAATCCCATTCCGGCCAACGATGACGTTTGGATCGACGCGCTGCAGGGTACGCCGAGCATAAGCCTTCGTTGTCTCGCCTACGCCGTGCCGCTCGGCCTCCTCGGCTGGGCCGTCATCATCTATGGCATCGTCGTCGGCGCCGGTTATTTGACGACATAGCCGGCGGTGCAAGACCGCCAGGACCTCAACACCGCCAATCTGATCGGAGTGGCGGTGTTGGCGGCCTCAGGTGCCAGGCGACCTGCTTTCGGTAAGCAGTCCGTTGGCGGCCGCCGCTTGCACGCACGCGACGAAGGCTAGCGTGGTGCGAGTGGAGGTTGTTGGTCTGCCGGGTGACCAGCGAGATATCGGCGCACCGCTTCCAACCGGTTCAGGAACGAGCCCTTGTATCCGAGGACGAATGAGCTGGCCCCCACGCCGACGCGTGTGATCTGGTAGGTGCTCCACTGGTCGGCGCCCGTCTTCAGCACGAAGGTAACCGTCTGGAGCGAGCCGGGCTCGAATGCCGTGATGATTGCTATTCTTATGGGAGTGACGTTCTCGGTCGCAACGATCAGACGATCCTGATCATGCCGGAGCACGCGCAAGCGATATGTCGTTTCTCCACTATTCTCGTCGCGCTGCGTAAACTGGTAGTCCTGACCGGAAGCGAGACTGGAGGCTACAAATATGCCCGGCGAGACCGTCAATGCGAGCGGCTGCCAGTTCTGCTTGCTTACCGACCAATACTTGATGGCGGGCCAGGCTCCGATATTGATCAAGCGCTGAAACACATCGTCGTTCGAGCGGAAGCGACTCGAGATCGCTGCAACGAGCCTCGTGTCGCCTGACCACACAAGACAACCGGCCGGCTGCCAGCGCTCTGCTCGCAATTCATCTGCTGACCAGAGTCGCCATTGGGGTGGTCCGCCGACTTCCCCGAAAGGCGGTGTCGGCACTCCCTCACAAGGCGGGACAGGCCCGGCATTGGTCGCCATGGGGAAGCTGACGACCAACGCGACGACCAGCAGACGCAGCATGGTTGAAGAAACGCTGGCGGCTTTGAACCGTTCCGACCAGGCCGTCAGTTGGCTGCTCGCCTCCTTATTGGTCAGCGACGGGCTGTCGCCTGAATTGGCTCAAGAATGCCCAGGAGATGTCGCTGTATTGGGTAGGAGCCTCCGTCCAATCGTGGGCCACATCACGGGCAATGACATAGCGTATCTCCGTGCCTTCGTTGCACGGCCTCGCGCCCTCCACCGTCAGGCCCGCAGATTCGGACTCCATAGTCGAGAGAGGCGGGCAATGATCTATTGCTCGCCAGCGCTCCATGGTCGCTGCCGGCCGGTCGGAGGAGACTGGATGGACCGGATCTCGGTCGCCGCTTACCAACAAAAATGAAAGAGGCCGCGCAGGAGTTCTCTTCGCCTCGGGTTCGACGTCTGGCGAAACAACAGCCACGCCTGCGAGCCGATCGGTGATCTCCAAGGCCATCCTGTGGGCCATGAAGCCACCCCGCGAAAAACCAACGATGTAGATCCGGCTCCGGTCGATGGGCTGCTCGGCGCTAACCCTATCGATCATTGAGGCGATCAGTCCCACATCGTTCTGCCCACCATTCCACCGCACCAGGTTGTTGCGACCTCGAAGCGCCCGATAGTTGCGCCTGATCCATTCTCGAACTGTCGGCGGTCGCTGGAGTTCAACGCCGTCGTATGAGCCCAGGGCATCGGGGGCGGCGACGATGAATTTCTCTTTGTCAGCCTTCGATTGCCAGCGGCCACGAGCCATTTCGTCGGCGCCCGAACTGCCCTTCCCATGGAGCACGACGACAAGGGGCACGCTGGGGCCGATGCCGGCCGGCACATGCAGGGCATAGCTTCTCTTCACGCCGTCAACGTCGATGCTTTGCATCTCGTTCGCATATGTTGGCGCGCAGACCAGGAGGCCGAAGCAACAAGCGAGTTTGGCGATCAGCTTCATCAAGAGTTCCCGTAGCCCGTTAGTTTGCTTCTGGCCGCCTGCGGCGAGCCGCTGCTTCAAGGTCTGGTGAGGATCGAGCATCCATTCCACGAGGGCTAGCGCCATTACTGTGGCTGCCACCCGGCGAGATCGTTGCCGATCTCCTGGTGAAGGGCCCTGAAAAGTCACGGGAACGGCGGCTGGCCATGGCGTGTTAATACGCGCATGGAACCGATGTCGACTTTCGATCCCGACTTGCCCGGCCGGGTGCACGATCGGGTAAACGACAGGATCTTCGAGTGGAGAACCGGTTGGGCTGACGACTATCGGGAATACGCCCTGGTCGAAAGCGACGGCGTGCATTTCGACGGACTGATCCTCGATGGGTGGGGCCATGGCCGCCTTCGAGCGTCCCGGCCGCAAATGAGCGGTGAAGCGGCAGCTGTTCGCCCGGGAACAGCACAGGGAGCCTAGTCCTCCGAGTGCGTATAGGCGTCATCGGGCGGAAACCAGTCAGCCGGCCGGAACGGATGGTCACTGCGCTCGCGCTGCCCGAAGAACCAGTGCCAGTGATGCTTCTGCGCCCATGAGATGAACACCGCCGTCACGTCGAACCCACGGCCTTCGGGCATCTGGTAGCGCGCCACCATCTGGTGCGCGGCCGACCACTGGCGCGTCAGCGAGCCGGTCTCGTGGCGGAAGGCCTGGATCACGCGGCGCAGCGCGCCGGTGCGGAAGCCCCAGGCGAGCGCGCCTCCCCTCGAACGCCGCCACCTCCTCGGGCGTCGGCCCGAAGCGCGGCGGCCGCCGCTCGGCAAAGCGCTCCCGCCGCAGCCAGTCGGCCAGCGCGGCCGCCTGGTGCTCGGCGCCGAAGCGCACGACGTGCTCGTAGCAGCCGCCGTTGCGCCCCATGTTGTAGAAGAATTCCGCGCCGTTGGTGATGCGCCGGCACTCGGCTTCGAGCTCGGCTTCGGCCCAGAGCTGGAGCGCAAGCTCGGCGGCCTTGGCGGCGTTCCGTCGGGCAACATATGCCTTCGAGAAGGGACGGACCGGAACCGGGACGTCACCCAGCCACTCGCGCGCCCAGTCGAGAACCCTGATCCGCCTCGAAGCTGTACCGGCGGTACAGCTCGAAATCGTAGGAGAAGTTGCCGCGGCTGCCCCAACGCCACGCGCGTGCCGCTTTGCGGGTCGGTTGGCCGAGCCAGCCGATGAGGAGCTGTTCCGCGCTGGCTTCCAGGCGCGACTTGAGTGTGAAGAGTTCAGCGGAGGTGTCCAAGTGGCTCATTGCCCGCCTCCCTGGTCGGCGTCCTCACCCGACGAGCGCGTGCGCAGGTCGCCCAGACGCTGGCGCGCCCATTCGTCGAGCAAGGCCCTGGGGTAGAGCGGGAAGCGGCCGGCCTTGAAGGCGGGCGGGCCGTCGCTGCCCTTGTGGAACCACTGCGCAAGCGTGCCGGGCTCCACGGGGATGCCGTGCACCGCGCCGAGGTAGCGCGCGGCGTCCTTGCGGCGCAGGTTGACCGGCCAGCCAGTATGAGTTTCGTCTAGCATTGTTCACCTTTCGTTAAACGTCTTTCGTATATAGTGAACGAACAGGGAAATGCCGGTAGATTTTTGGAATGTTGTGGGGATTGAGGGGATAAGAAACTGAAGGTGCGAGCTGGCGCCGCCAATGGCGCCTCTTCATCAACAGTTTTGGTCAGACGCAAAAAGCCGGGAACTCGATCTCGAGATCCACCATGGGCTCCTCACCGCCTGGGGCGCACCCGAGGATGCGGCGGTGAGGAGTAGGCCTGGCTGCTTGAAGAGGGGCGAAACTTCATCACAACCGGCGCGCTACCTTAGCGCGAACTAGTTCTGCCCGGCGTGACCAAACTGTGGGGGCGAAAGCCACCTCGTGCATGCCCGCGCGGACCATGACGCCGCGATCGCCGTTCACGCGATGCCCGCTGCAGTCCGAACAGGAGATGCAGCGGGCACCGGGCGCTCATCGCTTGATCACTCGCACTGGCCGAGCGCCTGGCCGGCGGCAAAAGCCGCGGTCAGGCATTCCGCGGAGCTGGAGTAGGCACGCCGATCGAAGGCCGCGGGCCGGCCGGTTTGGGCCGCATAGCGGTAGACATCGTCGACTCCCGTCCGCCTGCTGCCCGCGGCCGACTCCACATCGTTGCCGCCCGTGCTGCCTTGCGCGCCGTTTGCACCGGGATCGACATTGCCGCCGCCTGCGCTTGCGGCGCTGGTGCCCGACGAGTCGCCGCCACCGGAGGAGCCGGCAGCGGAGCCACCCGCACTACTGCCGCTCGACGCTCCAGCTCCGGTTGAACCACCACTGCTTGAGGCACCGGCCGAGGCAGCGCCAGCGGCTCCAGCGCTAGCAGCGCCGCCGCCCGCGGAGCCACCGCCAGCGGAGCCCGCACCAGCGGAGCCCGCGCCAGCCGAGCCAGCGCCCGCGGAGCCAGCGCCAGCCGAGCCAGCGCCAGCCGAGCCAGCGCCAGCGGAGCCGCCGCCAGCAGAGCCGCCGCCCGCGGAGCCGCCGCCAGCAGAGCCGCCGCCCGCGGAGCCGCCGCCAGCAGAGCCGCCGCCCGCGGAGCCCGCACCAGCAGAGCCCGCGCCAGCAGAGCCAGCGCCAGCCGAGCCCGCGCCAGCCGAGCCGCCTCCAGCCGAGCCGCCTCCAGCCGACCCGCCACCCGCGGAAGCGCCGCCACCAGAACCACCGCCCGAGCCACCGCCGCCGGAGCCGCCACCGCCGCACCCGCCGCCGCCACCTGAGCCGCCACCACCTGAGCTGCCACCGCCTGAGCCGCCACCGCCACCACCGCCATGCACAAGAATGAGCAGAGCGGACGTCGACGTCCTGTTGGGATCACTGATGAATCCCTTTGGCGCATCGCGAGAGCAAAGGCTTGCAGGAAGGGCAGGTCCCGCGTGGGCCGCCGGCATGAAGGCGGGCAACACGGCGAGCTGTGCGGAAAGTACGGCTAGAACGGCGAAACGTGCTGACATCATTCACCCCTTGCGTTGTTGCGGGAAAAACCAAGATCAGCGCCCCGGAGGCGACGCACATCATCCGATCGCGCCGATGCAGGTGCATACGGCGCCTCGGCCATCGCATGCTGCGCGGGCGCCGGCAGCTCAGCGATGTCGCGGCCCAAGGGCGATTGACCCACTCCCTTCGCACCGTCCCATCAGCGCGAAGTCTTCCACCCACGAACAACGTCCGCACCGGGCACTTGGGATGCGTGTCGATTTTGGCCACGCGCGTTCTGCGAAATCGCTCGGCCTGTGCAGCGATGGAGATCGACCTGATGTCAGCTCAAGACAGGATGAATTGTTTGGATTCAGACGCTGGCGCGCGTCGCGAACAGGACTGTCATCTGGCAGACGGAATCGAGGTGCCCTTCGGGCAACAACTCACGGGACGATGGCGCCGAATTTCCCGAGCACGATGAGAACGGCAGCCGCGAGCAAGCAAACGACGCACAGCAAGAGGAGAGCTATGACGACACCGCCGGCGATCCTAAGGAACATCGGTCATCGCCGCGGCATCGCGGGCGTCGACACCTCGACGACGTCGAAGGCGTCGCTCTGGACGCTGGCGCTCCGCGCCCCCGCCACGATCTCAAAAGCGCTCGCGGCGCCCAAGGTGACACCCAAGGCGGCCGCGAGCATCGTCGCCGCGTGCAGTAGATGACGCATCCCACACTTCCCCAGACGTGGCGGCCCCGGTCCCACCCCAGGCCGCTGTCACTGCCGGATCGTGCCAGAGACGTGCGGTACGTTTCTGTGATCAATCGCCCCGATGCCCTTGCCGGCTGCGACAAATCCGAGGCGGGGACATTGCTCCGGGGGGACGTTGCGCATTGCCCGCTACGCGTGGCGCGGTGTCACGCAGAGTGGGACAGGGGACGACCGAAGCACCTATAGTTGCCCGTCTGGTACTTTCGATGCGGACCTCAACAGGCATTGCAAATGCCGGACGCGTATCAGCTCAGCTTAAAAGAGTAGGTGAAAAGCGCACATAACAGGGAGGACCAGCTCATGCCCCGCGTCCATCGGATCACCCGTCGCAAGGCACTAAAAGTCACGGCCGGCGCTGTCGGCGCCGCTTTGCCGCTGGTGCATGTCCAGACAGCCGCTGCGGCCGGCAAGCTCTCGATGGGCGTCTGGGATCACTGGGTGCCGGCGGCCAATCCGGTGCTGAAGGGGCTGATCGACGAGTGGGCGGCCAAGAACAAGGTCGAGGTGACGATCGACTTCATCACGTCCATCGGCAACAAGATTACCCTCACCCTGGGGGCCGAGGCGCAGGCGCATAGCGGGCACGACATCATGGCCTTCGACCAGTATGCCGCCCACCAGTATGCCGACCAGCTGACCCCCGTGAACGATGTCGTGGACGGGCTGGTCAAGCAGTACGGCCCGGTGAGCAAGGCCGTCGAATATCTCGGCACATCGAACGGCAAGTGGCTGGCCGCGCCGGTGATGTGGGGCTCCGCGCCCCTGCCGCCGGTGGGCCGCATCTCCATGCTCAAGGAGTTTTGCGGCGAGGACGTGACCGAGTGGTACCCGGCCAAGGACGTGAAGACCAAGGGCGCGGCCGAGTGGACGTACGAAAAGCAGCTCAAGATGGCCGAGCAGGTCCACAAGGCGGGCAAGCTGTTCGCGCTGGGCTGCGGCGCCAGCAGCACCGACGCGAACCAGACCTGGGGCGCCACGTTCGGGGCGTTCGGGGCGCATCTCGTGGACGGCAAGGGCAACGTCATCGTCGATTCCGACCCGGTCCGCGAGGCGCTCGACTACGTCAAGCGCTTCGTCCCTTATTTGCCGAAGGAGACCGCCGCCTACGACGACGCGTCCAACAACAAGGCCTACCTCGCCGGCGCGGCCGCCCTGATCTGGAATCCGCCCAGTGCGTGGGCGGTGGCCAAGCGCGATGCCCCCACCATCGCCGCCGACACCTGGCACTTCCCAAGCCCGAAGGGAAAGATGGGCCGGCTGGTGCCGCATCGCCCCTATTACTGGGGCGTCTGGCAATGGGCCCAGAACAAGCCGGCGGCGATGGATCTGCTGGCGTACATCAACCAGCGCGAGGTCGTCACCAAGCTCAGCCTTCCGGCGGCGGGCTATGACATCCCGCCCTTCCTGTCGATGTCGGATCTGCCGGTCTGGGCGGACACCGAGCCGCCGAAGGGGACGATCTACAACTACCCCCTGCGTCCCCATCATGATGCCGAGTACTACATCGTCGGCTCGAGCGCGCCGCCCGACATCGGCGTGCAGATCTGGAGCCAGAACATGATCCCGGGCATGGCCGCGCGCATCGTCTCCGGCCAGACGCCCAAGCAGGTGATCGACTGGGCGAAGCAGGAGCTCGAGGGCATCCGTCGTTGAGAGGGCGCCTAGATCGGGATGATTCCACGCCCGTCGTCCCGACTGAAGCCGAGTCGCCGTTTCGCCGCGCAAGCGGCGAAAGCGGCTTAAGCGAGGCGCAGTGGAGGGACCTTGTTTCCGCGATTTGACGGCTGATTGTCGAAGGAAGGTCCCTCCACTTCGCGCCTTCGGCGCTGAAGCGCGGAGATTACTCCGCGCAGAGTCGGGACGACGGATGATTCGAGCAATCATCTGCCTACCGCCGGCTGCGGAACCACAAGTACGCGCCGCCGATCGCGATCACGACGATCGCGATGAGCAGCACGACCAGCGTCGCCGCTTCGAGCCAGGCGATCGCCGGGACGAAGCACGCCATGACCAGGCCGAGCGCGCACATCTTCCACGACGGCATGTGCACGCCGGCGATGAACGTGCCCAGCGCCAGCAGGAGCAGGATGGCGAGCCCGGTCGAGTCGGCGTTCAGCATGTTCTGCACGCTGGGCAGGAACACCAGGTTCATGCCGACCAGGAACGCCAGCCAATGCGCGATCTGCGTCGCCACCAGCCTCAGCCTGGCCTTGCGGTCGGGCGCGCTGTGCCAGCCCGCGACGACGCAGAGGAGGGCGAGGACGGGCACCAAAAGCTCCCAGTAGAAGGCGATCGGCCGGTGGGTCAGGCTGGTGTAGGCGATGCCGGCCAGCACGGCGCTCAGCACGAAGGCGTAGGGCAGTTCCCGGAATATGGCCGGAGCGTGGATTTTCCGATCAGCTTTTTCGGCGTCGGCCATTTCTAAGCCTCGAGCGTTCCCGTTCGTGATCTATGCCAACAAATGCCGGGCGCACAAGGCGGCGCTTCTGGGGGCTGCGTGTTCGGTGCTACCCTGCGTCCGTCAACACGCCGAGGCAGTGATGATGAATCGCTCGCTGGGATGGATGCTGATGGCGCTCGGTCTGAGCGCCGTCGCTGCCGGTCGCGCCTCGGGACAGGGCGACGCGTCGGCTCCGTTGCCCGACGGCGTGACAGCCTGCCACTTCAGTGCACTCGCCAACCCCACCGACCCTCCCGACCCCGCCGGGCCAGTCCTCAGGGACGCGCCGCGGCCGGACGGACGCGAGCTGGCGCGCCTGCCGATCATCGACGACAACGGACCCAACCGTGGCCACGTCGTCGAGCGTCCCGTACTTCAGGTGATCGGCTTCAAGGACGGCTGGTTCCTGATCGACGGTGCGTCCTATCCCGAACCCTATGCGTCGGAGATCTACGTCGGCCGCGGCTGGATCGACGGCAAGTTCGTTACGACCCATCTGTTTCGCGATACCTTGAAGAAGGCGCCGACCAATGAGTCGCCCGATGTCAGCTACCTCTACGGCACGAGCGACGGCTCTGCCTATCGTCCCTACAACATCGGGGTGTCGCGTGTCCTGGGATGCTCCGGCCAGTGGCTCGAGGTCGAGATCTATCAGCCGACCGCGAGGACCGTGTTCGGAAAGCCCGTTGCGACAAACGACGGAACGCTGCGCGGCTGGACCGACAGATCCTGTGTCGAGCAGGACCACCCGCCGTGCACGGGAACGCAGTTCGATTATCCGTGGTCGCCGCTGCCGGCCGGCGTGACGGAATGCAACTTCGGCGCGCTCAGCAACGATCGCGACCCGGCCGGCCTCAACGTCCATGAGGCGCCTGACCTCAGCGCTCCGGTGGTCGGCCGCCTGTTGCCGCCGACCGACATCGGCAACGGGACCATGGTGCGGGCAACCGTCCAGGTGATCGGCTACCGCAAGGGCTGGTTCCTGATCGAGACCGGCCCGTACAACGACTTCGACTTCACCGTGAAGGGCCGGCCGAGGCCTTACACCGGCCGCGGCTGGGTCGTGGGCACCATGCTGACGGCGGAGCTTTTACGCGACCGGCTGAAGCAGGCGCCCAGTGAGACATCGGCCGATGTCGTCCTTCTCCAGAGCGACGCCGGGGCCGATCCGCAAAACGTCAAGATGCGCCGCCTCATGGCCTGCTCCGGCGACTGGACTCTCGTCGAGATCGCCCTGGAGAACGGTCTGAAGCCCCTGCTCGACACACATGCGCCTAAGGGCGCGATGCGCGGCTGGGCGAACGGGACCTGCACGGAAGAGCTCACGACCTGCGACTATGGCCAAGGCAGGCCGTGGCCGCCGCCCGCGCCACTGCCGCCGGAGTGATCGTGCAAATCTCGCGATCGCCGTCATTTTGCGCGCCGACGCCGGTCGCCATATGTCATTGGTGGCGCTGTCGCAGGAACGCGGCGCGTTCGGCCGGCAGGTCGATGTGGTTTGACAGCGCCTGCCACAGCCCTTCGATGGACGATGCGTCACGGGCGGCCCGCCGCACCAGGACACGGGCGATCGGGCCGACATACTGCATCAGCGCCTGCGTTGCCTGTTCCAGCTCCGCTTCGTGCAGGGAACCGATGCTGCCGTGCGAGGGCGCGTCGTCCACCGCCGGCGGACGCGTCCGCAGGAGCGGGGCGACGTCTCGGCGGAAGCTGTCGCGCTCGCTGCCTTCGGGCACGGACGCGGCAAGCGTCGCGCACAACGCATCCAGGGACGGCGCGCGCCCGGCGGCGGAGCGGACCATGATGCGCGCGATCGGCCCCAGGTAGGCCGCAAGCTTCTGCTCCAGTACGTGCAGTGTGTTGGCCTCGATCGGCGAGGGACCTGTCGGTCGTCCGCCCGTTGGCTGAGCCCGCGGCGGAGCGTGCTGTCCGGCCGGCGCTGCAGGCGGCATGATGGCCGTCGCCGCCGCCGCAGCGGCCGACGGCTTGTTCTCCGACTCGGCGGCCGCCAGGGTGCCCAGGACCTGCCGCAGCGCCTCGGCCATCTCGTGGCCCGAGTTCGAAACGGTCCTCCGACTGCTTGCCCATGGCGCGCTCGAGCACGAACTGCAGCCGCGGCGCCTCGCTGCGCACGGCGGCCGGCAACAGTGGCAGTCGCTCGTTCATGATGCGATGCGTGACCTCGGCCGAGTTGCGTCCGCCGAACGCCCGCTCGCCGGCGACCATCTCGAACAGCGTCGCCCCGGCCGCGAACAGGTCGGCGCGGTGGTCGACCGGGCCGCCGCGGCACTGCTCCGGCGCCATGTAGTTGGGCGTGCCCATCGACGAGGAGATGCTGGTGACGTCGGTGTTGGCGAAGCGCGAGATGCCGAAGTCGGCGACCTTGGCGTGGCCCTGCAGCGTCAGCATGATGTTGGCCGGCTTGATGTCCTGGTGGATGACGCCCTGCTCATGCGCGCTCGCCAGCGCCTCCAGCACCTGCAGCATGACCTGCACCGCGTCGCGAACCACCATCGGCTGCTCGTCGATGATCTGGCGTACGCTCCTGCCGTGGACGAACTCCATCGCCAGGAACGGCTGTCCCTCGTGCAGGGCATAGTCGTAGATCGCCACGATGTTGGGATGGGCGCAGCGTGCGGCGGCCTCGGCCTCGCGGCGGAAGCGCCGCATGTATTCGCTGCGGTCGGCGCTGCTCATCAGCCGGGTCGAGATCAGCTTGATGGCCACCGTGCGGCGGATGTCGGGGTCGTGCGCCTTGTAGATCTGGCCCATGCCACCCGCGCCCACCAGGCTCTCGACGACGTAACGGCCGATGGTGGCGGGAATCGGTTCCATCGTCAGGACCCGGCGCCGTTCGTCACTGGCTTTCGAGCATGCGCATGGCGTTCTGCAGGCTGCGATGCATCAGGTTGAACGAGCGCCCCAGCGACGCGATCTCGTCCTTGCCCTTGACCGGATACTCCGGCACGTCGGGCTTGCCGGCGCTGACGTCGCGCGCCAGTGTGGTGATGCGCTGCATCGGCTTCAGGATGACGAAGTGCATCAGCACGTTCAGCGCCACCAGCATGACCACGAACACCGCGGAGAGCGCCGCGACGAAGGCCAGCAGCGAGTGGTTGGCGCGCGCCAGCGCGAGCCTCATCGGAACCGAGACGATCTGCGCGCCGATCACGTCGCCCTTCACCCAGCCGAAGCCGTTGGCATTGCCATAGAGGTCGACCATGGTCGCCGGCGCCGCGGCCGGCGTCGAATGGCAGGCGAGGCAGCCCGCGTCGGTCAGGCGGAAAGGCCGGGCGAAGGTCAGGAACTGGCCGGTCGACGAGTCGCGAGTGGTGACGAACTCGTTGAGCTCGCCGTCGCGCTTGAAGGCGGCGATGATGTCGGCTTCCCAATTGGTCGCGCGGTCGGCCGGGTTGGTCGGGTTGAGCGCCGCCTCCTTGTAGGAATAGTCGGGGAAGTCCTTCTGCACCGCGCGCAACACGGTGTGCGCCGACCACGACGGCACCGAATGCGGCAGGAAGCGCACCGACATCTGCTCGCTGAGCAGTGGGCTGATCTCCTTCTGGGTGTAGCTGCGGACGGCTGTGCCGGCGCGCATGATCAGCGTCGCCTCGTTCAGCACCTGACGCTTGGCTTCCTCGGTGGTGATCTCGCGCGCCAGCAGCGTGGCCACGGCTAGGCCGACCGCGAAAGCGGCGATCATCGCCATATTGAATTTGCTGCGCAGTCCCATCTCTCGCTCCCCTCGATCAACGCGTGCTGTTGACGAGCCGGGTCGCCTGCTCCGCCGTCAGGCGACCCGTGAGCTCGGCCTTGATCTCGAATTGGTAGCGGCGAATGGCGGCCCTCGTTTCGGGGCCGAACGTGCCGTCGATGCGGCCCGAGTAGTAGCCGACGTTGGCGAGCACGGTCTGGACCTGGCGCCGGTCGCCGTCGGACATGTGGTCCTCGTCGGCCATGACGTGCTGTTGCGGCGCGGCCGGGGGCGGTGGCGCGGCCGGCGGTGGAGCAGCAGGCGCTGGCGTCGACGCGGCCCGCGGCTCCGGCGCCAGCGCAGCATCGCTGGTCGCGGCGATGACCTGCACCGTCACGGCTTCCTTCGCCAGCCGGCGGCGCAATCCGTTGACGACGCCGTTGACGGTGGCCCCGCCGGCGGCCAGCTCGTCGCGCAGCGCGAGCGCCGCCGCCGTGGCACCCTCGCCGGGACCATCATTGGTGGCGGCGACTACCGCGAAGCTCGATGCCGGCAGCTGATCGGCCAGCGGCCCCATTCGGCCCGCGGGCGCATTGGGCGCCGCGAACACGTCGAGCAGGACGAAGCCCGCGCTGTCCGGTGCGCGGCGCAGGCTGTCGACGACGCTCTTGACCAGGATGCCCTGCGTCAGCAGGTCGTTGTCGCGGCTCAGCACCGCGGAGACCGGCAGCAGGAAGGGGCGGTTGTTGAACTCGGCGGCGTAACCGCAATAGTACAGGACGGCCACCGCCGGCGGCGACGCCGCCACCCGGCGCGCCAGCTGGCCGATAGCGGTGTCGAATTCGCCGCGCCCCAGATTGCTGCGCTCGATGACCTCGAAGCCCTTGGCGCGCAGGCCGTCGCGCGCCGCGGCGGCGGCGAGTGCGCAGCGCGCCATGGCGGGAAAGTTCGTGTACTGGCCGTTGGCGATCACGAGCGCGATGCGCAGTGGCTCAGACCGTCCTGTGCTCGCGCCGCAGCAGGTGAAGGCGAGGCCCAGGAGAACGAGCGTCAGGCGAGTGCGCCTCATGCGTAATCTACCGGTGGCATTATCAATCAAGCGTTGTGGATGAGGCGCGATGGTACGGGCCGGCCCCCAGGCGGCGCTGTGTCATTGCTGTGTCTTGTCGGGAAACGGTGAGCGACGGCACTCTGCCGTTCGAAGGGTCGCTTCTAGAACGCCGCCGCCGTGCACTCGACGCTGAAGGTCTGCTGCACGCGGCCGGCCTCGTCGAACATCAGCAGCGTCGTGGCGTTGCGGTCGCCCTTGGTGAAGCCGATGGCGATCTTGTTGGTCGGCTCGATGCGCGAGACCAGGACGGTGCCGGTACCGAGGTCGCTGATCCGGGGCTGCACCTGCGGGCCGTTGTCGTAGGAGACCTTGGCGATGTCCTTGTCGCGGGTCAGCACGACGCTGGTGCCGCGACCGGTGCACTCCACGCGCGAGGCCAGCAAGGGCGGCGTCTTGCCCGGCGAGCCGACGTTGGGCGCAGGTTTGTGGGCGTCGAGCTCGCTGAGCTGCTCCGCCATCCGCTTCTTGGCGGCTTCGACCCGCTCGATCTGCGCCTGCACGGCGTGGTCGACTTCCTTGGTGAGGATGCCGGGATCGGCCGGCAGCTTCGGTGTGCGACCGCGATCGTCGCGGTCGACCCTGACGAATACGGTCGGTTGCAGCCCGGGCGCGAAGAAGAGCTGCCAGCTCGCGATGCCCGCCGTCACGATCACCACCAGCCCGATGGCCGCCAGGAAGCGGCGCAGCCCCAGGATTCGCGACGGCCTGCGTGACGGCGTGCGCCGCTGCAGCGGCGGCCGGCCTCGGACGGATGACGGCGGCCCAGACGACCGCGGGAAGGGCGGCGGCGCGGTCTTCGGCCGAATCCGCTGGCTTGCCGCCCGGCGGGCGGCCTGCGCCGTCGCCGCCTGGCGGGCGAGTGTGTCGTCATAGTGGGCGCGGCGCTCGGGGTCGCGCAGCACATCGTAGGCTTCCTGCAGGCGCCGGAACGCCTCGTTCGACTCGCCCTCCGACAGGTCGGGGTGCAGCTGCTTGGCCTGCGCGCGCCAGGCCGTCCGAATCGCTTCGGCGTCGGCGCTGCGCGAAACGCCGAGCGCCTCGTAGTGATCGGGACGGTAGGCGTGCATGTCCTGCGGCCACCTTATAGTCCCTCAATATCTCGGAGCGAAAGGCCGGTCCGCGACCCCGGAAGTTGCAGTGATCCTCGCCGTCGATGGGCTTATGATGCCCTGGGATCGATACAAACGAGAGGGGCGACCATGCGAAAGAACAAGATCAAGGAAATGTGGCGCGCCAAGAAATGCGTGACGCTGGGCTGGCTCTCGCTCTCGCACGGCTTCAGCGCCGAGGTCATGGCGCGCCAGGGGTTCGATGCCCTGTGCGTCGACCTGCAGCACGGCACGGCTGAAATGAGAGACGTGGCGCCGATGCTGCAGGCAATCTCGCAGACCGACACGGTCCCGGTCGTGCGGGTCGCCTGGAACGAGCCGGCGGCCATCATGAAGGCGCTCGACCTCGGCGCCTACGCCGTCATCGTGCCGCTGGTGAACAACGCCAAGGAAGCGGCGATGGCGGTGGCGGCGTGCCGCTATCCGCCCGTCGGCATGCGCTCCAACGGGCCGGTGCGGGCCGTGCAGTACGGCGGCGGCGACTACGTCGCCAATGCCAACGACGAGATCGTCGTCATGGCCATGATCGAGACCAAGGAGGGCCTGGCCAACCTCGATGCCATCTGCGCCACGCCCGGCCTCGACGCCGTCTATATCGGGCCGGCCGATCTTTCGTTTGCGCTGGGTCTGCCGCCGCGCGGCGACAACCCCGATCCGCTCCATATGGCGACCTGCGACAAGATCCTGGCGGCGGCTCACAAGGCCGGCATCAAGTGCGTCATGCACTGCGCCAGTGCGGCGTTCGCGGCCGGCGCCGTGAAGCGCGGCTTCGACATGGTGATGCTGACGTCCGACCTGTCGTGCATGGTCGCCGGTGCGCGCCTGCAGCTCGACGAGCTCAAGGCCAAGACGGCCTGAGGCGGGATCCCGTCGCCGACGTGAAGTGGCGATGCAACCGCTGGCCTGCGTATCCGTTCGCGTTCCATGGCCTGGAAGCGCATTGCCAAAATTGCCGGCTGGAGCCTCGGTACACTCCTGGCCCTGATCGGCTTGGTTGTTGCCGGGAGCTACTTTTTCCTCACCTCGGCTGATTTTCGCAGCCGTCTCGAGAGCGAAGCCAGCGCCTATTCGGGCCGCAAGACCCAGATCGCCAAGGTCGTGATCGACTGGAGCCTGACGCCCCATGTTCATCTCTCCGGCGTGCAGGTCGCCAATGCCGACTGGGGCAAGGCCGAGCACATGCTCAAGGTCGAGGAAGCCGACTTCGACCTCAGCCTGTGGCCGCTGCTGAAGGGCGACATCGTCCTGCCCACGCTCACGCTCCACAAGCCCGAGCTGTCGGTCGAGGTCGGCGACAAGGAGCAGCTCAACTGGAGCTTCGGGGAAAGCCCGGTGGCGCACACCGCGGCTGAAGTGGCAGCTCCCCAAAACCGCTTCCAGACGCCGCTGATCGGGCGGCTGCGCATCACCGACGGCCACGTTCAATACCAGGACGCCAAGCGCAAACTCGCGCTCGATGGCACGGTGTCGACGGCCTCCGGCAAGGCCGGTGCCCAGCCGCAGGCTGAGCTGACGCTCAAGGGCAAGCTGGAGAACCAGCCGCTCAGCGTCCACTTCGTCGGCGGCTCGGCGATCATGCTGCGCGACACGCAGGAGCCCTATCCGATTGATCTGGAGATCGCCTATGGCGGCACCCGGCTCACCGCCAAGGGGACGCTCGACGATCCGTTCGCCTGGAAGGGCGCCAACGTCGACCTGACGATATCCGGGCCGAACCTGTCGGAGATCTACCCGCTGCTCGGCATTCCTGGACCGCCGACGCCGCCTTATCGGATCAGCGGCAAGCTCGACCGCGAGCCCGGCCAATGGAAGTTCGTGAACACCAGGTGGCACGTGGGTGATTCCGATCTCGCCGGCGACGTCTTCATCGATGAAACCAAGAAGCCCGAGTTCCTCACGGCCAAGCTCATTTCCAACAATCTCGCCTTCAAGGACCTCGCGCCGCTGGTCGGCGCGTCGCCCGGCAAGACCGGCACTGTCAATGCCCAGCAGGCGCAGACGCAGCAGCAGCTCGAGGCGACGGGCGATCTCTTCCCGAACGTGCCGCTGCACCTCGAACGCCTGCGCGCCATGAACATGGACGTGGCGCTCGATGCGCGGCGCGTGGTGGCGCCTGATTACCTGCCGGTGCAGGCTCTGGCGTTTCGCGTGCTGGTCGATAACGGCAATGCCACGGTGAAACCGCTCACCCTCAGCCTGGTCGGCGGCGGCTCGGTCCAAGGCGAGATGGGCGTCGATGCGCGGACCGACGATCCCAAGGTCAAGGCCAGCCTCAAGGCCGGCAACGTCGAGCTCGGCATGTTCTTCCGCAACTCGCAATATTTCGACACGACGCACGGCAAGATCCAGGGCCAGGTCGCGCTGGCAGGTCACGGCCATTCGCTGGCCCAGGTGATGAGCGGCGCCAACGGCCATGTCGAAGTGGCGTCGTCCGGCGGCTCGGTGAGCAGCCTGATGGTGAGTCTCGCTGGCCTTCAGCTGTTCGACGCCTTGATCCTCTACGTGACCGGCGACCACCGCATTCCCATCCTGTGCGCGATGGGTCGCATGAATTTCAATCAGGGAACCATCACCTTCGACAAGACCTTGCTCGACACGCAGAAATCGGTGCTCGACGTCACCGGCACGGTGTCCCTGCAGAGCCAGGTGGTGAACGCGCAGGTCAAGGCGCATCCCAAATCCTTCGACTTGCTCGACCTGCATGGCCCGGTCCTGGTCGAGGGCAAGCTCCGCGCGCCGCGCACCAGCATCGGCCGTTCCTTCCCGCTGCCGACGCCGGTCATCGGCTCGGCCACCAATGTCGACTGCCCCGGCCTCACGGCTCGGCTGTTCACCAGGAACTAGACCATTGAGTGTTGTGGCCGGCACCTGGACGTTGATGAGAGACACCGTGGAAGGGTTCGTCAAAGACGATGCCCTGAGCCGCGGTGCGTCGATCGCCTACTACACGCTGTTTTCCATCGCGCCGGTGTTGCTGCTCGTGGTTGCCATCGCGGGTCTCGCGTTCGGACGGGAGGCCGCGCAGGGCGCGATCGTGGCGCAGCTGAGCTCGCTCATGGGGCGCGATACGGCCGTGGCACTCCAGGCCATGATCGAGAGCGCCGGCAATCGGGCCACGGGCACGCTCGCCACGATCATCGGACTGGTCGCCATGGCAGTGGCTATTACCGGGGTTTTCAGCGAGGTCCAGTCGGCGCTCAACGCCATCTGGAAGGTGGAAAGCCACGAGCCGGTGCTGTCGCGCCTGGTGCGCGCGCGGCTGGCGAGCCTGGGTCTGGTGGTGACCTCGGGTTTCCTGCTCACGGTGTCGCTGGCGATCAGCGCGGCGCTGGCGGCCCTGTCGACTTGGCTCGAGTTCCTCTATCCCAACGCCGACGCGGTGCTGCACATCGCCGACATCGTGATATCCGGCCTCCTGATCGCCGGCATGTTCGCCAGCATGTACAAGGTATTGCCCGACACGCCGATCGCCTGGCACGACGTGGCGATCGGAGCGGTCGCCACGACGCTCCTGTTCGAGGGCGGCAAGTACGTCATCGCGCTCTACATCGGCCAGAGCAACATCGCCTCGTCCTATGGCGCGGCCGGCGCCCTGATCGTGCTGTTGCTGTGGATCTACTACTCCGCCCAGATTTTCCTTCTCGGCGCAGAATTCACCCGCGCCTTCGCCCAACGCCATGGCAGCCACGCGCCGTGACTCGCGCGCTCGAAGACTAGCGGCCCGCGCGGGTCAGCTCCGCGGCGGCGCCGGCGTGAAGCAGTAGATGTATCCCTTGCTCTCGCAGAGATGCGAGCGCCCGTCGCCCGCGAAGTCGGTCGGCAGGACGCGGTCGGGCGGGACCACCAGCCAGAGCAGGCCATTCCAGGCCCGCCAGGTGCCGTTGTCGTCGACATAGGCCCGCGTCGGCCGGCAGTCGGCGTTGTTGCAGCAGCTCGTCTTGGGATTGTCGGGCGGGTGCCAGGCTTTGTAGACGTCGTGCATTTCGGCGTGACCAACTCCGTGCTGCCCCATGTGGTCGCCCAGGTGATCAGTCGTGTGATCGGCAGCGTCCTGGCCGAACGCACCCGCCGCGCCGGTCGCGATGAGCGCCAGCACCAACAGGCCGGCGACATGGAGATGGCTCACGCGCATCGCCGGCGCCCTGGATCGACGAGGGGGGACATGCAGCGGAGTCAACGGCCATCCCACGGAACCGTTGCCAGCCAGGACGCGTGCCGGGTTGTGGCCACGCGGTGGCGCGACGCCGCGCCACGCCATGGCGCCGGAACCGAGTGAGCAACCGGGCGTTGACGCCACAGAGGGGGATCGCGTTGTCGTGAGTCGCCATGATGAAGAGGTTGGCCTTCCTCCTTCTGCTCGGCTCCTGCGCCGGCGCCGCCGACACTGCCGACACGCCGCCGGATCCCGCCCTGCGTGACGTCAAGATCAGCTATGTCCACGCCGATTCGGACTGGATCAGGCAACGCGGCCAGGTGATCGGGCTCGCGAGGTCAAGGGACAGAACGCTGGCCTTCAGCACGCTGCGCCGGCTCGACAGGACCTGCGTCGTCACGCTGCCCTACCCGTGGACCGTCAGCGACGCGCTCTACCGTCACCTGCGGAGTCACGAGGAGCGGCACTGCCACGGCGAGGAGCACCACGCCGCGCTTTTCCAAGGTGAAGCGCCGTTCGACTGAGCACTCCACCCCGCCCTGAGGAGCCACGCCCCTCATACCTCGGGGTAAACTCCGCGTGGCGTCTCGAAGGGTGGCTTCTCAGATCAAAACCAGACGCCCTGCTCGCCAGAGACGACAGCGACGAGCGAGACAAGCAATCCGATTGCGCTAAACAGCGCGACTGCAAGGAACTCATCGGTGAAGAACCTTGGCGTTTCGCGCGTCCGCGCGACAGTTGCGTCGGGGGAAATGGCAGTCGTCAGCATGTCTGCCTCCTTGGTCGTTTGCCCGGTACATTTGCCGGTAAACTCGGCGTATCTTCGCGCAGGTCTCCCCGGGCGTCGGTGGCTTTTCGCACAGTGCGCGAAAAATACCGCTGAGGCCCACCGCCCTGAGAAGGCTTCACGCGATGCTCCGGTGGGAGTTGACGTTGCGGCTCACGGCAGCCTGCGTGGTGCTCGCGGGTGTCGTGTTGCACCTGACGCCGGCGCGCGCCGAGCCGCCGGCGCCAAGTCCCACCGTCGACGAGATCTGCCGCACGCTGGCACAGGCGGCCGCCGACAATGATCTCCCCGAGGAATTCTTCACGCGCCTGATCTGGCAGGAGAGCCGCTTCGACTCGGGCGCCGTCAGCCCGGCCGGCGCGCAGGGCATCGCGCAGTTCATGCCGCAGACCGCCGCGATGCGCGGGCTCGCCAACGCCTTCGAGCCGCTGCAGGCGCTGCGCGAGTCGGCGAGCTACCTGCACGAGCTGCGCACGACCTTCCGCGGCAGCCTGGGCCTGGCTGCAGCGGCCTACAATGCCGGCCCCAACCAGGTCGAAGCCTGGCTCGCCGGCCGCCGCGCGCTGCCGTTCGAGACGCAGGCTTACGTCCGCATCGTCACGGGCTATGCCGCGGAGGCGTGGACGGCGAAGCCACCGCCGCAGTTCGAGTCCTCGACCGCGCCACCCTCCAACACGGCCCCCGGCGCGCGCTGCGTCGAGCTCGCCAAGCTGATGCTCGAGAGTTCGCGCCATCGCCTTCCTCTCACGTCCAGCCCGGCCTGGGGGCCGTGGGGTGTGCAGCTTGCCGGCAACTGGTCTGAAGGTGGTGTTTTAGCCGCCTACGAGCGGCTGCGTCGCAAGTACGGTGCCGTTTTGGGCGACCGCTTGCCGCTGGTCCTGAACGCGCGCCGCGGCTCGGGCGCGACGGTCGTCGTCCGGGTATCGGAAAAGAACCGGACGGACGCGGACGCGCTATGTGCCCGGCTGCACGCGGCCGGCGGCGCCTGCATCGTCGTGCGTAATCCGGGCGGGTGACCTGAAGGCCTGCACGCTCCGTGCGTGAAGGAATCGTCCGACTGGTCACATTGCCGCGACCACAGGTCGGTGCACTTGCGAACTCAACGTCCCGCCACAAGCTCATTGACGAGCCCCATCCCAATCCGCGGAGACGATCATGAAGTCGATGTTTCTTCTTGCCGGCGTGTTTGTTGCTGTCAGCTCCGTGGCATTCGCTCAGTGCGGTCCGGAAAGCGAGACGTCCAACGCCAATGCCGCCGGTTTGGGCGGCAGCACGCACGGCCGCGTCCACAGCCAGACGGCACAGCCGACTTCGCCCAACGACTGCTCACCGATGCCCGCGAGCGAGACATCCAACAGCAATGGCGCTGGTATGGGCGGCAGCACGCACGGCCGCCGGTGGTGAGGTCTCTCCCTTAGCTAGCGCGCATCGTCCCGGATCATCGCCGCGCCTTTTTCGCCGATCATGATCGTCGGCGCATTGGTGTTGCCGGTCGTCAGCGTCGGCATCACCGAGGCGTCGATCACACGCAGGCCCTCGATGCCGTGCACCTGGAGGCGTGCGTCGACCACGGCGCGCGGGTCCATGCCCATCTTGCAGGTGCCGACCGGGTGATAGAGCGTGTTGCCGAACTTGCGCGCGTAGTCGAGCACCTCGGCGTCGCTGCTGATGCCATGGCCGGGTGAGGTTTCGCCCAGGCTGTACGGGGCGAGCGCCGGCTGGCTGAAGATCTTGCGCACGTGACGCGTGCCGCCGAGCAGCGCCAGCTCGTCGGTGTGCGTCGTGAAATAGTTCGGCTTGATCGCCGGCCGCGCGAACGGATCGGCGCTGGTCGCCATGACGGTGCCGCGGCTGTCGGGCTTGACCACGCAGACCACGCAGCTCATCGCCGGCTTGTCGTCGAGCTGGCCGAACTTCAGTGTGTTGGTGCTGCCCGGCGTGAACAGCAGTTGCAGGTCGGGCGAGGCCAGGCCCTCGCGGCTGTCGGCGAAGACCTGCGCGGTGGTGACGCCGAACGTCAGCGCGCCCTTGCCGGTCAGGAAGAATTTCGGGATTTCCGGCAGGTAGCCCGGGAAGCGCGCCAGCTCGTTCACCGTCGTCGTGCCCTGTATGCGATGCACCAGCCGGATCACGTAGTGGTCGATCAGGTTGGCGCCGACGCCGGGCAGGTCGTGCACCACGGGGATGCCGAGCGATCTGAGGTGCTCGGCCGGGCCGATGCCCGAAACCTGCAGGATGTGCGGGCTGTTCACCGTGCCGCCCGACACGATCACCTCCTGGTTGGCCTTGACCGTAGTCGTCATGCCGGCACGGATGAAGGTGACTCCGGTGCAGCGCTTGCCTTCGAACAGGAGCTTTCCGGTCTGGGCATTTGTCTCGACCCTTAGGTTGGGCCGGTGCTTTGCCTCGCGCAGATAGGTCTGCGCCGTCGAGCCGCGCCAGCGGCCGCGCCGCGTCATCTGCGAATAGCCGACGCCATAGCGCTGCTTGCCGTTGAGGTCGGGATTGAACGGAAAGCCGGCCTCCTGCGCCGCCTTCACGAAGTGGTGGGTAAGCGGCAGGATGGTGCGGTAGTCCTCGACCTTGAGCGGGCCGCCCTGGCCGCGCACCTCGGGGTCGCCCTGCTGCACGTAGTGCTCGGCCTTCTTGAAGTAGGGCAGGACCTCGTCGTAGCTCCAGCCGCGCGCACCCATCTGCGCCCAATTGTCGAAGTCGGCCGGCGCGCCGCGCACATAGAGCATGCCGTTGATCGACGAGGTGCCGCCCAGCGTCCGCCCGCGCGGCCAGTCAAGGCGGCGCTCGCCCGAGCTCTGCTCGGGTTCGGTAGTGTAGTTCCAGTTGACCAGCGGATTGCGCAGCAGCTTGCGCATGGCGGCCGGGATATGGATCCATGGATACCAGTCGGTCGGCCCGGCCTCGAGCAGGATCACCGACGCCCCCGTTTCCGACAGACGAGACGCCACCACGCACCCGGCCGAGCCGGCCCCCACCACCACGTAATCCGCTTGCATGCGTTTCTCCCGTTGGGCCTATTGCACCACACTTACCTCATCCTGAGGAGCCGCGCGGAGCGCGGCGTCTCGAAGGATGGAACAGCACTGCGTGTAGTCCATCCTTCGAGACGCGCCCCTTTGGGGCGCTCCTCAGGATGAGGTGTTCGGGCGGTGGGAGGAGAGAAATGCGCGGCCGACAGGTGTTCTTTGAAACGCTGCTGGCTCACGGAGTGGAACGGATTTTCGGCAATCCCGGCACCACCGAGAGCCCCTTGCTCGATTCGCTGCTCGACTACCCGCAGCTGAAATACATCGTGCACCTGCATGAGGGCGTGGCCGTGGGCGCCGCCAACTTCTACGCCCAGGCGAGCGGCAAGACGGCCTTCGTGAACCTGCACGTGGCGCCGGGCCTGGGCAACGCCATCGGCATGATCTACGGCGCCCTCAAGAACAATTCACCCATGGTGGTGACGGCAGGCCAACAGGACACGCGGCTGCGCCTGCGCGACCCGGTGCTGGGCCATGACCTCGCGGCGATAGCCGCGCCCGTCACCAAGTGGAGCGTGCAGGTCGAGCGCGCCGACGAGCTCGGGCCGATCCTCCAGCGCGCCTTCAAGATCGCCAACGAGGAGCCCAAGGGGCCGGTGTTCGTGGCGCTGCCGATCAACGTCATGGAGCAGGAGACCGCGGTTCCGCCCGGCAAGCCGGCCCAACTGTTTGCCGCCAGCCGGCCCGATCCCGCGGGCATTGCCGCCATGGCCAAGCTGATCGCGGCCGCCAAAAGTCCGGCCATCGTGGCCGGCGACGACGTCGCCCGCGCCGGTGCCGACAAGACGCTGGTGAAGCTGGCCCAGAAGATCGGCGCCTCGGTGTGGTTCGAGGGCCTGCGTGGCCGCAACGCCTTTCCGACCGACCATCCGGCGTATCGCGGCACGCTCGGCTTCGATGCGCCGGGAGTCGCCAAGCAGTTTGCGGCCAACGACCTCGTGCTGATGGCCGGCGGGCCGTTCTTCGAGGAGGTGTGGTACGCATCCGGCTCGCCATTCCCCGCCGGCAGCAAGGTGCTGCAGATCGAGGCTGCGCCTTCGCGGCTGGCCTACAACTTCGCCGTCGATGCCGGCGTGCTGGCCGACATGGGTGCGGCGCTTCAAGCGCTCGAGGCGGCGCTGCCCAAGATCGATGGTGCGGCGAAGCGCAACGAAGCACTGAAGGCACAGAAGGAGTCGGATGAGGCGGCGCAAAAGGCGCGCGTCGAGAAGGCGTGGTCGCGCGCGCCGACCTCGATGGCGCGGGCGATGGCCGAGATTCGCGTCGGCGCGCCGGCCGACACGATCGTGGTCGACGAGACCATCACGGCCAACCTCGACCTGTTCAAGACCTTCACCTTCAAAGGCCCGGGCGACTATTACAGCGGCCGCGGCGGTGGCATCGGCCAAGGCGTGGCCGGCGCGCTCGGTGTTGCCGTGGCGGAGCACGCTAACGGGAGGGGGCGACCGATCCTGTGTCTCTCCGGCGACGGCTCGTCGATGTATTCCATCCAGGCGCTGTGGACGGCAGCGCATCACGAGTTGCCGATTGTCTTCGTGATCCTGGCCAACCGTGAATACCGCGTGCTGAAGCACAATATCGACGCCTACCGCGCTCGCTTCGAGGTGAAGTCGAACAAGCCCTACATGCACATGGACCTGAGCGGGCCCGTGATGGGCTTCGTCGACATGGCGAAAGGCATGGGCGTGGCCGGCACGCACGTCAGCAAGGCCGACGACATCAAGGCCGCCGTCGCCGCCGCCTTCAAGTCCGGCAAGCCGCACCTGGTCGAAATCGAGATCGAAGGAAAGCGCTAATGTCGTCCTGAGCGAAGCGAAGCACCTAGCGCTTCGGCACCGAGTCTGTGGCGAGCGTGAGATCCTTCGCTCTGCTCAGGATGACAATTACTTCTTCTTCGCCGCCGTCTTCTTGCTCGCCGGGCGCACCTTAGCCATCGCCCGCACCTTGGCCTGATGGGCTCGTGCGGCGCCGATCAGCATCGGCAGGTCGTTGCCGGCGAGCAGGAGCTTCATGCCCTTGCCGATATAAAGCGACAACAGCTCCTCCGAGTAAGCCCCGCCCATGCCGGGGAACTTCTTGTGCTTCTTGCAGGCGGCGACGACCTTGTCGACGGCGTCCTGGATTTTCGGGTGCCCGTTCTCGCCAGGGATGCCGAGCTCGACCGAGAGATCGGAGGAGCCCACCAGCAGGCAGTCGATGCCGGGGACGGCGGCGATCGCCTCGGCGTTGCGCACCGCCTTGGGCGTCTCGATCATCACCGTGACCAGCACGTTGTCGTTGGAGCGCCTGATCATGTCGGCCATCTTCATCGGCGCATAGTCGAACTGCGCCTGGCCGCCGCCCACCGAACGGTGGCCGAGCGGCGGGTAGCGCAGCCGGTCGGCGATTTCCTTGGCCTCTTCGGCGGTGTCGACGTGCGGGATCACGATGCCGAGCGCGCCGCCATCGAGCAGGCGCGTCGCCATGGCGAGCTCGCCGTAGGGCACGCGCACGATCGGCGCGATGCCGGAATCCTGGGCGGCGACGCAGATCTCGGCGGCGTTCTCGATTCCCATCACGCCATGCTCGAGGTCGAGGAACAGCCAGTCGAAGCCGGCCGACTTCATCACCTTGATGATGTCGACGTTGCGCACCAGTCGTACACCGATGCCGACAGCGAGCTGGTTCCTCTTCAGCCGCGCCTTGGCGGCATTCACTGCCATTGCCATGTCGTTTCCCCCGTCTTTCGCCGTGCTTTTTCCGGGAGTAGGCTAATCCCCATGACCTTCCATGTCGAACGGATCGACCATGTCGTGCTGCGGGTTCGCGACCTGCCAGGCATGGTGCGTTTCTACGAGCAGGCGCTCGGTTTCAAGGTCGAGCGCACCCTGGAGCGGATCCATCTGGTCCAGATGCGGGCGGGCGCGTCGATGCTCGACCTGGTGCGGGGCGAGCGACCGCAGACCGGTGGCAACATGGACCACCTCGCATTCCGCATCGAGCCGTTCGATCGCGCGGCGATTGAGCAGAAGCTTTCGCCGCTCGGCATTGCGTTGGGCGAAACGGTCCAGCGCTACGGGGCGGAAGGCAACGGCCCGTCGGTCTATTTCAACGATCCCGAGGGCAATCAAATCGAATTGAAAGGCCCTACGCAGTAGGACTGGCTGCAGACGATATGCTAGCCTGAGGCTAAGCAAGACCAAAAAAGGGTTCGCGTTCGCGTAGGGGTCTGGGAGGACGTCGATGGGTTTGCGTGTGGCAATTTTCGCCGCGGCGGCGGCTGCCTTTGTGACGGCAGCTTTCGTGACGACTGCGTCACCTGCTTTCGCGCAGAAGCAGGGGGGCACGCTGCGCATCTCCCATCGCGACAACCCACCCTCGGCCTCGATCCACGAGGAGTCGACCATCTCGGTCGTCCAGCCGTTCATGAGCGTGTTCAACAATCTCGTGGTGTTCGATCCCAAGGAGAAGGTGAACAGCCCCGATCACATCGTGCCCGATCTCGCCGAGAGCTGGTCATGGGATGCGAGCAACACCAAGCTCACCTTCAAGCTGCGCCAGGGCGTGAAGTGGCATGACGGCAAGCCGTTCACCGCCAAGGACGTGAAATGCACCTTCGACGCACTGATGGGCGGCGAGGACAAGTCGGAGATCATCCGCAAGAACCCGCGCAAGATCTGGTACATCAACCTGAAGGACGTCGCGACCAACGGCGACAGCGAAGTGACCTTCGCCTTGGGCCGACCGCAGCCGTCGTTCCTGTCGATCCTCGCCGCGGGCTATTCGCCGGTCTATTCCTGCCATGTGGCCGACCGCGTCATGCGCTCCAAGCCGATCGGCACGGGCCCGTTCAAGGTCGTCGACTTCAAGCGCAACGAATCGATCAAGCTGGTGCGCAATCCGGACTACTGGAAGAAGGGGCGTCCGTATCTCGACGCCATCGACTGGAAGATTGTGCCCAACCGCTCAACGCGCATGCTGGGCTTCGGCGCCGGCGAGTTCGACATGACGTTCGACAGCGACGTCACCTTTCCATTGCTGAACGACGTGAAGGCACAGAAGCCTGATGCCGTGTGCGAGGCGCGGGCGACCAACGTCAATTCCAACATCCTGATCAATCGCGACTCCCCTCCGTTCAACAGTCCCGAGCTTCGTCACGCGCTGGTACTGGCGCTCGACATCAAGGCCTTCAACGACATCCTGGCCCAGGGCCACGATCTCGACGGCGCCGCCATGCTGCCGCCGCCGCAGGGTGTGTGGGGCATGCCCAAGGAGATGCTGGCGAGCCTGCCCGGCCATTCGCCCGACATCGAGAAGAGCCGCGCCGAAGCACGCAAGATCATGGAGAAGCTGGGCTATGGCCCCGACAAGACGCTCAAAGTCAAGGTCGCGACCCGCAACATCGCGATCTATCGCGATCCGGCGGTGATCCTGATCGACCAGCTGAAGCAGATCTTCATCGAGGCCGAGCTCGAGCCGATCGACACCACGGTCTGGTACACCAAGATCCAGCGCAAGGACTACCAGCTCGGCATGAACCTGACGGGCCTCGGCATCGACGACCCCGACACGAATCTCTACGAGAACTACTATTCCAAGTCCGATCGCAACTACACGGCCTACAACAATCCCGAGGTCGACAGGCTGATCGACCAGCAGTCGGCCGAGCAGGACAAGGAAAAGCGCAAGAAGATCGTGTGGGAGATCGAGAAGAAGCTGGCCGACGACGCGGCGCGGCCGGTGATCGGCTGGAACGTCGCCAACACCTGCTGGACGCCCCAGATGAAGGGACTCGTGCTGCAGGTCAACAGCATCTACAACGGCTGGCGTTTCGAAGACGTCTGGCTCGACAGGTGATGGGAGGCCGTCATGGGATCCTACCTCGTGCGTCGGTTCCTGTTGATGGTGCTCACCCTGTTCGGCATGTCGGTGCTGATCTTCGTGATGCTACGGCTGGTGCCGGGCAACATCGCCGACATCCTGGTCGATGCCGCGGGCATCGCCGACGCCAAGGAAAAGGCCAAGATCATCCACGAGCTGGGCCTCGACCGGCCGATCCTCGAGCAGTACGGCCAGTGGATCGGCGGCCTGGCGCATGGCGATCTCGGCTTCGCCTATGTCTCCGAGCGGCCGGCGATCGAGGAGATCGCGCCGCGCATCCCGATCAGCGCAAAACTGGCCGGCATGGCGATCTTCTTCGCCGTCCTGCTGGGCGTGCCGTTCGGCGTGATCAGCGCGGTGCGGCAGAATACCGGGCTCGATTATTTCCTGCGCATCCTCAGCCTCAGCGGCCTGTCGTTACCATCGTTCTGGCTCGGCCTCCTGGTGCTGATGGCGGCGGTGCACTGGTTCGGCTCGATCCCGATCTACGACAACGAACCGCACGGCTTCTGGCGGGACGTCGGCCTCCTGGCGCTGCCGGCCGCGGTGGTGGGTTTCCGAAGTTCGGCGCTGATCATGCGATTAACGCGCTCGTCGATGCTTGAGGTGCTGCGCCAGGACTATGTCCGCACCGCGCGCTCAAAGGGTGCCTCGAACAACTCGGTCAACTACGACCATGCGCTGCGCAATGCTTTGTTGCCGGTGGTCACTGTCATTGGCATCGAGGCGGCGTTCCTGGTGGGTGGCCTGATCGTCACCGAGACGGTGTTCAATATCCCGGGCGTGGCGCGCTTCCTCGTCGAAGCGATCCTGTGGCGTGACTATCCGATCGTGCAGAATCTCGTCATGCTGATCGCCTTTGTGGTGGTCACCGTGAACTTCCTGGTCGACATGGCCTACATGGCCCTCGATCCCCGCATCAAATTCGCGGAGTAGCGCCATGGCCGTCATCAACCACGAGGCCGAGCTTGCCCGCGCCGGCGCCAATGTCAGCAGTACCTGGGGCCAGATGGGCTTTTTGGCGCGGCGCTATCCGCTGGGCGCCGTGGGCTTCACCATCGTACTGATCTTCGTGCTGACCGCGGTTTTCGCCAATTTCCTCGCCCCGGTGGATCCGACCTCGACCAACTCCAAGTATTCGCTCGCCCCGCCCTCGAGCCTGTTCTGGCTGGGCGCCGACTTCATGGGCCGCGACATGTACAGCCGCATCGTCTACGGCGCGCGCATCTCGCTCGCGGTAGGGGCGGGCGCCATGGGCCTGGGCGCCGTCCTCGGCATCACCATCGGCCTGGCCAGCGGCTATCTCGGCGGCTGGTTCGACCTTCTGGTCCAGCGGCTGCTCGATATCATGCAGTCGTTGCCGCTGCTGGTGATGGCCATCGTGATGGCGGCCTCGCTCGGGCCGTCGCTGCGCAACACCATCTTTGCCATCGCCATCCCGCTGGTGCCGACCGTGGCCCGCGTTGTGCGCTCGAGCACGCTGTCGCTGCGCGAGCTGCCCTTCGTCGAGGCCGCCCGCGCCGTCGGCATGGGCGAAGTGCGCATCGCCGTGCGCCATGTCCTCCCCAACACGCTGGCGCCACTGATCGTGCTGGCGACGGCCCAGCTCGGCTCGGCCATCCTGGTCGAGGCGTCGCTGTCTTTCCTTGGGCTGGGTATTCCCGAGCCCTATCCCTCGTGGGGTCGCATGCTGTCGGAGTCGGCCGCGGAATACGTGCGCACGGCGCCCTGGCTGGTGATCTTCCCTGGCGTCGCCATCAGCCTCACCGTGTTCGGCACCAACCTGCTGGGCGACGCGCTGCGCGATATCCTCGATCCTCGGCAACGTTCATGAGACAGCGTTCATGACGGCACTGCTTGAGGTCGAGAATCTCGGCACCTGGTTCTATACGCGGCAAGGCATCGTCAAGGCGGTCGACGGCGTGCAGTTCCAGGTCGCCTCCGGCGAGACGCTGGCCATCGTGGGCGAATCAGGCTGCGGCAAGAGCATGACTGCACTGTCGGTGATGCGCCTGATCCCCGATCCGCCCGGCCGCATTGTCTCGGGCACGGTCAAGCTCGCCGGCCGCAACCTGCTGGAGCTCAGCGAAGAACAGATGCGCAAGGTCCGCGGCAACGAGATCTCGATGATCTTCCAGGAGCCGATGACCTCGCTCAATCCGGTGATGACCATCGGCAAGCAGATCGCCGAGGCGCTGATCCTGCATCGCGACTTGAACCGCAAGGAGGCGCTGAAGCGCGCCGTCGAGATGCTCGACCTGGTGCGCATTCCCGAGCCGCATCAGCGCGCCAAGGAGTACCCGCACCAGCTCTCGGGCGGCATGCGCCAGCGCGCCATGATCGCCATGGCTCTGGCCTGCAATCCCAAGGTGCTGATCGCCGACGAGCCGACCACGGCGCTCGACGTCACCATCCAGGCCCAGATCCTGGAGTTGATCCTGGAGCTGCAGCGCGAATTCAGCGCGGCGGTGATCCTGATCACCCACGATCTCGGCGTGGTGGCCGAGACCGCGCGGCGGGTGATCGTGATGTATGCCGGCCGCAAGGTCGAGGAGGCCGAGGTCGGCGAGTTGTTCGCCCGGCCCCTTCATCCCTACACCGCCGGCTTGATGGCCTCGATCCCCAGGCTCGACCTGATGCGCGGGGAAATCCGGGACAACGCGACGCGCTTGCAGGAGATTCCCGGCATCGTGCCGCCGCTGTTCGCCCTGCCCGAGGGCTGCGCCTTCGCCCCGCGCTGCCCCAAGGCCGACGACCTCTGTCGGCGCGAGCGGCCCGACTACAAGGAGAAGCGGCCCGGCCACTGGGCCGCCTGCTGGCATTCCGGGACATGACCTCCAACACGCCCGTCCTCGAGGTCACCGACCTCAAGAAGCACTTCCCGGTGAAGAAGGGCCTGCTGCGCCGCACGGTCGCCCAGGTCTATGCCGTCGATGGCGTGAGCTTCACGATCGGCGAGGGCGAGACGCTGGGGCTGGTCGGCGAGTTGGGCTGCGGCAAGACCACGGCCGGCCGCGCCGTGCTGCGCCTGATCGAGCCGACCTCCGGTTCGGTGAAGGTCGAGGGCCGCGAGATCACCGGCCTCAGCAAGGCGGAGATGCGGCCCTATCGCCGCGAGATGCAGATCGTCTTCCAGGATCCGTTCTCGTCGCTCAACCCGCGTATGACGGCGGGCGACATCGTGGGCGAGCCCCTGCAGGTCCATGGCGTCACGGCGCGCAAGGAACGTCGCGAGAAGGTCTCCGCGCTGTTCGCACGCGTGGGGCTCAGGCCGGCGCAAATGTCGAATTACCCGCACCAGTTCTCGGGCGGCCAGCGCCAGCGCATCGGCATCGCCCGCGCGCTTGCGCTCGGGCCAAAGCTGATCGTAGGCGATGAGCCGGTGTCGGCGCTCGACGTCTCGATCCAGGCGCAGGTCATCAACCTCTTGCAGGACCTGCAGCGCGAGCGGCGGCTGTCGTATCTCTTCATCTCGCACAATCTCGCGGTGGTCGAGCATATCAGCCACCGCATCGCAGTGATGTATCTCGGCCGCATCGTCGAGCAGGCCGACACCCGCACGATCTTCACCCGCGGCCAGCACCCCTATACCGAGGCGCTGCTCTCGGCGGTGCCGGTGCCGGATCCGGCCATCAAGCGCAAGAAGCGGGTGCTGCAGGGCGACGTGCCGAGCCCGGTCAATCCGCCGTCCGGCTGCCATTTCCACACCCGCTGCCCCTATGCCGAGGCGCGCTGCAAGGTCGAGGTACCTTTGCTGCGCGAAATTGCGCCGGGGCATCACGTTTCCTGCCATCTGCGCTAAGTTCGCCTCCATAACGGGAGGAACCAATGGCTGAGTACGACTACATCATCGTGGGCGCCGGCTCGGCTGGCTGCGTGCTGGCCAACCGGTTGACCGAGGATTCCAACATCAAGGTGCTGCTGCTCGAGGCCGGGCCGCGCGACAGCTCGATGTGGATCGACATTCCCGCTGGCTTCACCAAGCTCCTCAATCACAAGACCTACAACTGGAACTTCGAGATGGAAGCCGAGGAGGGCATGGCCAACCGGCGCATCCCCTGTCCGCGCGGCAAGACGCTCGGCGGTTCGTCGTCGATCAATGGCATGCTCTATGTTCGGGGCCAGCCGCTCGACTACGACACCTGGGGCCAGCTCGGCAATCGCGGCTGGTCGTACGAGCAGGTGCTGCCCTACTTCAAGAAATCGGAGCACTACGAGAGGGTGAGCGACGACAGCCGCGGCAAGGGCGGGCTGCTGAACGTCGCCGACATGAGCGAGACGCATCGCCTGTGCGACGCCTTCATCGATGCTGCCGAAGCGAGCGGCTTCCCGCGCAACAAGGACTACAACAACGGCACCCAGGAAGGCTTCGGCTACTACCAGGTGACGATGAAGAATGGCAAGCGCTGGTCGACGGCGCGCGGCTTCCTCGACCCGGCACGGTCGCGGCCCAATCTGACGATCGAGACCGAGGCGCTCTGCGACAAGGTCCTGCTCGAGGGCAAGCGGGCGGTCGGCGTGGCCTACTCCGTGCATGGCCAGAAGCGCGAAGCGCGGGCCGGCCGCGAAGTCATCGTCGCCTGCGGCTCGGTGATGTCGCCCGGCGTGTTGGAGCATTCGGGAATCGGCCAGCCCGAGCTGCTGCGCAAGTACGGCATCGACGTGAAGCACGAGCTGAAGGGCGTCGGCGAGAATTACGGCGACCACTTCGCGCCGCGCATGAACTGGCGCATCAAGGACATGCGGACGCTGAACGAGCAGACGCGGGGCTTGAGCCTGGTCGGCGAGGTGCTGAAGTACTACCTGACCGGCAAGGGCGCGCTCAGCCTGACCGCCGGTGTGGTGTTCGGCTTCGTGCGCACGCGGCCGGGGCTGGAGACGCCCGACATGCAGTTCCACATGGCGCCGGCCTCCTACGACAGCGCGCAGAAGCGGCTGCTGGAGAAGGACCCCGGTATGACCGTCGTGATTGGCCAGTGCCGACCCGATTCACGCGGATCGATCCACATCAAATCGGCAACGCCTGGTGCAGAACCCGCGATCCGGCCGAATTTCCTGTCGGCCCAGACCGATCGCGACGCCACGGTTGCGGGCATGCAGATCGCCCGCAAGATCATGCAGCATCCGACCGTCGCCAAGTACGTCGCCTTCGAGAACAATCCGGGCGACAAGGTGCAGAGCTACGACGAATGGCTCGACTTCGCCCGCCACAACGGCCAGACGACCTACCACGTCATCGGCACGTGCAAGATGGGCAGCGACCCGATGGCGGTGGTTGACGACCGCCTGCGCGTGCGCGGCATCGCGGGGCTCCGGGTGATCGACGCCTCGGTCATGCCGACGGTCACTTCCGGCAACACCAACGCGCCCACCATCATGATCGCCGAGAAGGGTGCCGACATGGTCAAGCAGGACGCCAAGGCCGGCGTGAAGCTCGCGGCTTAGGCGCCCGCAGCGCAGCGAGGGCGCCGGCGGGCGGCAGCGCCTTCTGAGGCGCGGGAGCCCGTGCCGAGCAGAATGGACAAGATTGTTGAGGCCAGCTTAGATCCTTCGCTTCGCTCAGGATGACAAGCTCCTAGGTCGAGGAGGAACCGATGGCTCAGTGGGACTACATCATTGTCGGCGCCGGCTCGGCGGGCTGCGTCCTGGCCAACCGGCTGAGCGAGGACCCCAACACCAAGGTGCTGCTGCTCGAGGCGGGGCCGCGCGACAGCTCGATGTGGATCGACATCCCGGCGGGCTTCACCAAGCTTTTCGACCACAAGACCTACAACTGGAACTTCGAGATGGAGCCGGAGGAGGGCATGGCCGGCCGGCGCATCCCCTGTCCGCGCGGCAAGACGCTGGGAGGCTCCTCGTCAATCAACGGCATGGTGTATGTGCGCGGCCAGCCGCTCGACTACGACACCTGGAGCCAGTTCGGCAATCGCGGCTGGTCGTACGAGCACGTGCTGCCCTACTTCAAGAAATCCGAGCACTTTTCGGGTCAGGGCGACGACAGCCGCGGCAAGGGTGGTCCGCTCCATGTCGGCGAGATGCACGAACGTCATGTGTTGTGCGACGCCTTCATCGATGCTGCCGAAGCGAGCGGCTTCCCGCGCAACAAAGATTACAACAACGGCAACCAGGAGGGGTTCGGCTACTTCCAGGTGACGATCAAGAACGGCAAGCGCTGGTCGACCGCGCGCGCCTTCCTCGATCCGGCGCGGTCGCGGCCGAACCTCAGGATCGAGACCGAGGCGCTCACCGACAAGGTCCTGCTCGAAGGCAAGCGGGCGGTCGGCGTCGCCTACACCATGCACGGCCAGAAGCGCGAGGCGCGCGCCGGCCGCGAGGTCATCGTGTCCTGCGGCGCGGTGATGTCGCCCGGCGTGCTGGAGCATTCGGGGATCGGCCAGCCCGAGCTGCTGCGCAAGCACGGCATCGAGGTGAAGCACGAGCTGAAGGGCGTCGGCGAGAACTACGGTGACCATTTCGCGCCGCGCGTAAAATATCGCATCAATCAGCGGATCAGCCTGAACGAGCAGACACGCGGCCTTCAGCTCCTGAAGGCGATTGCCCAGTACTACACCACGCGCTCGGGCGTGCTCACCTACAATGCAGGCATGGTGTGCGGCTTCGTGCGCACGCGACCCGGGCTGGAGACGCCCGACATGCAGCTGCACGTGCTGCCGGCCAGCTACGAGGTGGGGACGAAGCGGATGCTGGAGAACGAGCCCGGCATGACCGTGATCGTCGGCCAGTGCCGCCCTGATTCACGAGGCTCGATCCATATCAAGTCGGGGGTTCCGGGCAGCGAACCCGCGATCCGGCCGAATTTCCTGTCGGCCCAGACCGACCGCGACGCCGCGGTCGCGGGCATGCAGATCGGCCGTCGGATCATGCAGCAGCCGGCAATTGCCAGGTACGTCGCCTTTGAGACCGGGCCGGGCGAGAAAGTGCAGAGCTACGACGAGTGGCTCGACTACGCCCGGCACACCGGCGCCACGACTTTCCACGTCATCGGCACCTGCAAGATGGGCAGCGACCCGATGGCCGTGGTTGACGACCGCCTGCGCGTGCACGGCATCGCGGGGCTCCGGGTGATCGACGCCTCGATCATGCCGACCGTGCCCTCGGGCAACACCAACGCGCCCACCATCATGATCGCGGAAAAGGGCGCCGACGTGATCAAGCAGGACGCCAAGGCCGGCGTGAAGCTCGCCGCTTGACGCCCTCAATCGTCACAAGGCGGGATTGTCGACAGGCCCAGCAGGGCGAGAACGGTCAGGATTATCGCAACGCCCGCGAGGGCGATGCTGAGGCGCGGCCGGACAGATTTGTCGCCGGCCGCCAGCACGCCGCATGACCGGAGCGTGGCCCAGAAAACAGCGGCCGACACCCCGCCCAGCGGGGCGAGATACCACCAATGGAACATTGTGGCCGGCAGGGCACCGAGCACGAGACCGGCGGCCGGCGCCACGAGCGGATGGGTCCAGCGCATTAAGTAGAGAATCAGCGCTGTCGGCAGGCCGGCCAGGATCGCATACCCCAGGATGAAGACGAAGGCGGGCGCCAGGAGGCAGGCGTCGCCAATGCCGGCGAACGGCGGCAGCTTCTCCGGCAGGGCGAGAAGAAGTGTCGGCGCCAATACCGCGAGCAGGAGAGCGGCCAACCAGGCCGAAAGGAAGCCGAGCCTCAAGAGGTCTTCGCGGGCTCGCCAAGAGACAGCATCAACCGGTTCGCCCAGTTGAAGAACGAGGCGGCGTTGATCACGTCGATGATGGCGAGATCGTCGAGGCCGGCCTTGCGCAGGCGCCCGATATGCTCGGGCCCGAAATCGATCGGGATGGCGGTCAGCGCCACCGAGGCGGCGACGATGGCGTTCCAGCGCCCGTCGAGGTCGGCGCTGACGCCCTCGTGCAGGAGCTTGTCGACGTCGGCCTCGCGCTTGCCGTAGACCGCGGCGTGGCGGGCATGGACCGAGGCGCAGTAGATGCAGCCGTTCAGCCGCGAGGTCGCCGCGGCGGCAAGCTCGCGGTCGGCGCGCGGCGCGCCGCCTGCGCCGTTATAGAAGATGTCCTTGTCGGTGCGGGTGCGCGCCTCGAGGATGTCGGGATCACGCGCCAGCAGGCGGAAGTAATCGGATTTGGCCCGTGGCGCGTCGACTAGGGCCGTCATGTGGCGCGGCGTCAGCGCTGCTTCGGCCATCGGCTCGAGCCAAGGCAGCCAGTCAAGCTGATCGCGGGTGAAGACCACCGGCTCGGTGTGCGGCGGCGGCTTGAGAGTCTTGTTGGTCATGCGGCTCTCGCAGTAATAGCCTTCAGTCCGGCCACGATGCGGATCTGGAAGGACAGGAAGGAAACGAGCTGGGAGAGCGTAACGATGTCGGTGGTCGACCAGCCGGCATCGAGCAGGGCCTGCAGCGAGGGCGGCGCCGCGTCGCGCGGATGGAGCACCAGCATGTGGGTGTGCTCGAAGGCGGCGCTGAGGCGAGGCCCGAGGGCATGCCGCTCGCTGGCGCCTATGCCATAGGTCATGCCTTCCTTGTCCTCGAGCGTGAGTGGCCCGCGAGGATAACTGCCGTAGGGGCCGCTCGAGTGGCCATTCACGACCTCGCTCGCCACAGTAACGCGCAACTCGGGCGAGGCGCCGGCTTCCGCCAGCCGTTCGCCATAGAAGTCCCTGGTTTCCTCGCGGCCATGCAGGCCTGCGACGAAGGCAGCGACGGCGCAGCGCTCGAGCGCGCTGAAGCTGCCGAACGACTTGGGCTTGAACAGCGCGTCGTAGCTCGCTTGCGCCTGCTTGCGCGCTTCGGGCCGGTTGTCGCGCGCCTTGTCCAGCGCCGAGCCGGCCTTGATGCCGGCCAATGTGTCGATCACGTCGGTCATGCGACCTGCCTCGCTCCCGTTTCGGTGTTGGGCGCCCAACCAAGGGCCGGCGCGACTTTTTCGGCGAACAGCTCGATCGAGCGCAGGATATGGGGATGCGGCGGATCGATCGAATGGCTCTGCACGGTCATGTCGGTCGCGCGCTTCAGGGTGTCGTCGGCGAGCAACGATGCGGCGACCTCGTTGGCCGTGCCGACATGGATGTCGAACGCGGCGATCAGGTCGCCGACCAGGTCGCCCGAGGAAAGATTGCCGGTCGCGGCCAGGCGATGGCGCTGGCGCTTGGCGCCGAGCTCGGCGAGCCGCATCGCTTCCTTCCGATCATCGGCCACGAACACAGTACGCGACGCCAGAATGCGCGGCGCGCGGCCCTTCGGCAGTGCCGCGAGGTAAGCGTCGATCATGGGGTTCTGGATGTCGGCCAGAGAGGCATTGGGCCGGTCCGCTGGCCTCGGTTGGGTACGCGATAGCATCAGGCCGTCGCCGGCAAGACCGGCGCGCCGCGCGCCCTCGACCGAGAAGGTGGCCTGCCAGATGCGGTCGACCAGGGTCGGGCTCGACGGATAGAGCCGGTCGCCGCCTGGCAGCTCGCCGCCGGCCCAAGCCGTGCGCATGAGGTCGAGGTTGCCTTCCATCAGCTTGTGGCGGTCCTTGGGATCGAAGCCGAAGGCGGTGAAGGCGGTCAGGTTGCCCCCTGGGCCGACGCCGATCTCGAGGCGCTGGTCGGTCATCAGGTCGAGCACCACGGCGTCCTCGGCGACCCGGATCGGCAGTTCGAGGGGCAGCGTGACGATGCCCGTGCCCAGCCGGATGCGCTTGGTGTGTGCTGCCGCCTGCGCCAGGAACACGAACGGCGCCGGCAGGCCGCCTTCGCCTTCGTGGAAGTGATGCTGGGCGATCCACGCCGAATCGTAGCCGCAGCGCTCGGCTTGCTGGATCTGCGCAATGGCAAGCCGGTAGCGCTCGGCTGCGGTGGTCTCGTCGAGAAGGCGGGTGAAGAAACCCAGCCGCTTGATCGAAATCTCGTCCGTCATCGCCCCAACTTCGCGCGGAAGAAGGGGCGCAGGCAAGGCCCGCGAATCAGCCGGCCTTTTCAGCCACCCAGCAGCGCCGGTGCCGCCTTCGCTTCCTTGCGCTCCACCTTCTTCACGATCTCGGTGAGCTTGGCGTGGGTCGGCGCGGGCACGCCGATGTAGTTGCCGCGGTCGGCGATGTAGCCGTTCATGAATTCGATCTCGGTGCGGCGGCCCTTGCGGATGTCCTGTGCCATCGACGGGCGCTGGATGTCGGCGCGCGGGTTGGGATTGACGTTGGAGCCCGGCCGCAGGATCGATTCGATCTCGTCGAGCGCGGCCTTGTCGCCCTCGCTCGCCTTGGCGAGCGTCTCGGGCTCCATCTTGCCGATCTTCTCGATGTGGTAGCCCAGCGCCTGGCCGACCCGCACTGCCTCGCCGCCGAGCTTGATCGAGAAGCGGCGGATCGCGTCATTGGCGTCGCAATCGCGGCCGGTCAGGCCAGTGGCGGCCGAGACGCCGTTCTTCATGCCGTTCTGGCAGAGCTTGGACCAGCGCTCGCCCCACAGGTTGGTCGTGGTCTTGGCGCTGTCGATGCGGCCCACCATGTCACGCAGCTCCTCGACGCGCTTGGTGATGCGACCATGCACTTCGCCGACGCGGAACACCGTGTGCTTGTCGCCGCCCTTGGCCACCGTGCGGCGGATGCGGGCGGGCTCGAACATGTCGACCGAGATCAGCGAGGCCACCATGCCCACGGTCTTGCCCCAGCCGACCACGCCCGCGATGCGCTCCTCGTTCAGGCAGTTCTGCAGCGACACCACGAAGCCGTCCGGCGCCAGGTACTGCTTGATCAGCGCCGTCGCCCATTCGGTGTCGTAGGACTTCATCGACACGAAGGCGATGTCGATCGGCTTCTGGCGTGACAAGGCCTCCATCTCGGTGAGATGCATGGTCTTGGCATTCTTGACCGTGAACTTCTCCTCCGGCGTCACGCCGTCGAGCTCCAGCCCGCGGCTGCGGATCGCCTCGATGTTCTCCGGCCAGAAGTCGATCAGGGTCACGTCCTCGCCCGCATGGGCGAGGTTGCCGCCGACATATCCGCCCAGCGCGCCGACGCCGACGACTGCAATTCGCTTGCCCATGATTGCCTCCTCCACAATGTTTCCCTACCTCATGCTGAGGAGGACGCGCAGCGCCCGTCTCGAAGCATGGGCACCAGCAAGATTGTTGCCCACCCTTCGAGACGCGGCCTGCGGCCGCTCCTCAGGGTGAGGTAGTGCACTACGCGGCGGGCAGTTTCGCCAGGAACGCCTCGACCGCCTGATTGAAACGCGCGGGTTGATGCAGGTTGGCTGCGTGACCCGCGTCGGGAATGACCACCTTGGTCGCTCCCTTGATCTTGGCCGCCATGTAGTCGGTGGCGGCGAGGAAGTTGGTGTCGTTGGCGCCGACCAGAACGAGCGTCGGCACCGCGATCCTGTCGAGCGACTGGATCACCCGGTCGCTCTTCTGGGCGAGCATGCCGCGCGCCGCGCCCGCAAGGCCGCTGGCGTCGCGATGGCGCACGAGCTTGACCTCGTCGCTTTGATTGAGCGCGGCGAGGCCACGGGCGTCGAAGTCCGCCGCGCGTCTGTTGGCGGTCTCGTTCCACTTGGCGCGCGCCTCGTCTTTCTTGAAGCCAGGGCCGGTGTCGAACAGCATCAACGCCCGCACCCGTCCGGGATGGCTGGCATGGAAGGCGAGCGACATGTAGCCGCCCAGCGACAGGCCGGCGACGATCGCCTTGTCGGCGCCCACCACATCGAGCAGGGCGCGCATATCGCCGATCGTCAGGCCCTCGGAGTAGAGTGCCGGATCCTTCGGGTAGTCGCTCTCGCCGTGGCCGCGCATGTCCCAGACGATCACCTGGTAGCGGTCCTTCAGCGCCTGTACCTGGCCGTCCCACATGCGGCTGGTCGAACTGTAGCCGTGGCTGAGCAGGATGGTGAGTCCCTTGCCATGGACCTCGTAATGGATCTTCACGCCATCGCGATCGAGCTTGGCCATCAGGCTGCCACGCGCGCTTCGCCGCGCGCCTTCTCGAGATAGCGGTTCGCATCCTCCTCCAGCAGCAGGCGGTCCTTCAGAAGCTGCCCGACCGCCGCCTCGACCTTGGCGACATAGTCGGCATGGCTGCGATAACGCTGGGCGATTTTCTCGGCCGGGAAGACGAGGTAGCTGCCGTCGCGGTCGGCCAGCTCGCCCTTGGGATAGGGCGGCTTGTATTCGTTCCAGCCAGTGTAGGTGGCCAGTGGGACCGCGATGTCAGGCAGGCGAATGCCCGCCACCTCGTTGCCGTCGGCGTCAACGCGACTGACCAGGGTGCGATAACCATCGACCCGGTTGGTGGCCTTCGCCACCGCCGCGCCAGAGATCGCGGGGAAACCCGTCTTGTCGGGCTCAACCAGCGTGCCATCGGCGAGGCTCGGCACGCGGCTCGGCGGTGGCGCGACGCCTTTCGACACCCAGTCGTCGAGCGCGATCAGCAGCGCGCGTACCGCCGGCATGGGGTTGTGCGGGTTGCGCGGATTGACGTTGGGACCGGGATCGGTGGTGGCGCCGGCGCGGCCGCCATGCTGGGTGCCGGCAATCATGTAGACGCGGCTGTTGTCCGGCAGCGCCACGTCCCTGATGCCCAGCGGATCGGTGGTGAGCAGCGAGGCGCCCTTCTGCCAGTACTCGGTGGAGGTGTTGGTCTCGATCAGCTTGGGATCGCTGCCGTCGCCACGGAACAGCGAGCCCTTCTGTTTGGTCAGCGGATCCTCGAGCGTCGCCGTGCTGAACGGGAACCAGCTCTCGGGGAAGGCATGGTCTTCGTGCTGGGTGTTGGTGCGCGCAGGCTGGGAGAAGGGCACGTTGAAGAACAGCCGTCCGACCCCCGCGATATGACTGTGGATACCGTCGAACACCTTGCGGCCCTGCTCGTCGCGGTTGAAACCCTCGGAAATGTGGTGGCGCAGGTAGCGGCCGGCCTGGCTGAAGCCGATCGCCAGCGCATGGCTGATCGACCCGCCGGTCGCTGCCCGCCCGCGCTCGTCGTGGCGCAGGAAGCTCACGAAATCGCGCGTCGCGGCGAAGCCCAGCCCCTGCACCTTGGGCTTGGCGCCCTGATAGGTGAATTCGTAAATGAAGCCGGGCTTGGGCTTTCCGTCAGCGAGCTTGATCGTGCGTGCGTCGACGGCCGTCCAGGCGACGTCCTGCGGCTTGTCGACCTGGCGCTCGCGTATCGTGAGGCGTGCGTCGTCCTGGTTCGGCATCTCGTAAGAGAGCTTGAAGGCTTCCAGCGCGCCGCCGCGCGTGCCCGACACGAACTCGTCGCGCACTGTCTGGACGATCGGCTTGCCGTTGTCGGTCGCGACCGGTGCGGTGAGGCCGAGACCCATGTTGGCGCGCGGCGCATCAGGGTCCCAGCCCGACCACACGACGGTGTAGCCGCGCCGCATGGGAAAGCCGTTGCCGACGTCGGCCAGGGTCTTGGGATCGTTCACGCCCTGCGGTCCGTCGGCGATGTTGCCGAACAGCATCTTGCGGCCGCGATTGTTCACTTCGTAGAGGATGTGGCCATTGCCCTTGGCCGGGTCTTTGGGCCGCAGGATGAAGAAGTCGGCGGTATACTCGACCTTGCCGCGCTCGTTGAGCGGCACCCTGTCGATCAGGGCGATGCCCTTGTTGCCCGGCGCTTTCGGGTCGACCTCGCCCTTGGCGACGCCGATCACGCGCTCATAGGCGCCGGCCTCGCCGAACGGGGCACCGTCGGCCAGCGGTTCGATGGCCTTGATATCGATGGACGTAATCACGGACCTGAACCTACCTCGCTTCAACAATTGACCTCATCCTGAGGAGCCGCGCGGAGCGCGGTGTCTCGAAGGATGTGCAACGCCGAGACTGGAGCCCATCCTTCGAGACGGCCGCTTCGCGGCCTCCTCAGGATGAGGTGGTGCGATTTCATGGCGGCGGGAAGTTCAGTTCGACGCCGACGCCGTCGGGATCGTAGAGGAAGATCTGCTGGCCGCCGGTGCGCGGGATCACCTGCTCGCGGAACTTGACCTTCTTGGCCTTGAGCTTCTTGCGCACGCCGCCGATGTTGGTGGCGGCGAAAGCGATATGGTCGAAGCGGCCGGTGTCCTCGAACTTCTTCTTGGTGCCGCGGACGACGATGCCTTCGCGCGGCGTGCGCTTGCCCAGAAGGTGCACGGTGGGCACGCCGCCGGAATAAAGCCAGTAGCCGGGGAATCCGAGCGGCGGACGATCGCCGTTCCTGAGGCCCAGCACCTCGCAATAGAACTTCTTGGTGCGCTCGAGATTCGACGGTTCGATGGTGTAGTGCTGCAACACGCCCAATGGCATCGCTTTCTCCCTAGACCCAGGTTAGATCGGCATCGGCACCAAGCATCCAGGCGCCGACAGTTTCGAAATGTGAGAGCCGGCCCTGCAGTTGCTGGGTCACGGTATGGATGTCGCGGAAGCGCCGCTCCAGCGGATGGCTCTCGAAGATCGCGGTGGCGCCGGCAGCGTTGTAGGTCATGTCGACGGCCTCGCGGGCCTTGTGGATGGCATTGGTCGAGGCGCCGCGGATCGTGATGCGATGGTCGATCGTGAGCTTGGCGCCGGCCGAGATCTCCTTCCAGATCTTGGCCACCTCCTGCAGGAGATAAGCGCGCGCCGAACGAATGCCGATCTCCGCCTGGGCGAGGTTGGTCTGCACCACGGTGCTGTCGCGGATCGGGCTCTTGGCGCCGCGCGGGATCTTGGTGCGCGCGGTGTCGATGAAGCTGTCGAGCGCGCCGCGCGCGATGCCGAGGGCGACGCCCGCGAAGCCGACCTCGTAGCAGGTCATCGCCGACATGCGGTAGAGCGGGCCGCTCTCGCGGCGTTCCTTCTCGGGATGCTCGAAGTCCCGGCTGAACGAATGATCGGCGCGGACGAAGTGATCGGTGAGCGCGAACTGGTCGGACGCCGTGCCACGGAGCCCAACCACGTTCCAGATGTCGGTCCATTGCACGTCGCCTGACGGCACCAGCATGACTCGCTCGGACTGCTTGCCGCCGTCGCCGAGCCGCGGCTTGCCGTCGGCCTGGAAAATCGGCGCATGGGAGCCAAGCCATGTCGCATGCCTGCTGCCCGACGCGAACGCCCAGGTGCCGGTTACCCGATAGCCACCCTCGACCTCGACGGCCCGCGACTTGGGACCGGGACCCCATGCCAGCACCGCGCGGTCATTGCCGAAGATCTCGCGCGCCACCGTGGGCTCGAGATAGGCCGCCGTCATGGCGCAGCCGCCGGCCTGGCTCAAGCACCAGGCGGTCGAGGCGTCGCCGCGGGCGATGGTCTCGATCACGTGGAAGAAGGTGACGGGGTCGGTCTCGTCACCCGCGGCGGACCGGGGCAGCAGCAAGCGGAACAGCCGCGCTTCGTGCAGCTTGTCGAGCAGCGCCGGAACAATTCGCCGGCGATCCTCAATCTCGTTGGAGGCGGCCTCGACCACAGGCCGCAGCTTCTCGGCGCGCGAGATCACGGCCTGGTCGCCGGCCAGTTCGGCGGAAGTCGGGATCAGTGTGTCCAAGTCGATAGTCTCCCTCAGTCGGCGGCGGCCAGTTCGCGGTCGATCTGCTGCATCGACTTGCCCTTGGTCTCCAGCCCGAAGAAATAATAGACCACGCCGGCCATCAGGAACCAGCAGCCGAGATAAAGGAAGGCGGTCGGGAACTGCGGCAGCGGAACATCCGGCTTGAGGTAGTTGCTCGAGCCCACGATCAGGGCGAGGCCCGCCGGGCCGATGATCTTGCCGATGCCGCCGAAGCCATAGGCCGAGCCCATGCCGGTGGTCTTGAGGTGCGAGGGCCAGACCTCGGCGGCGTAGGGTCCGACGATGGCGAAGCCGCCATCGACGAAGAACATTGCCGCCGCCAGGATCAGCCAGAAGGCCGACAGGCCGACGATCACGCCGTTGTAGTTGTAGCCCGCGGTGATGATCAAAAGGCCGCCGCCGAAGCCCAGCAACCCGCCGCAGTTGCGCCGGCCGATGCGCTCGGACAACCAGGCGAAGGAAAGCCGTCCGATGAAACCGGTGACCGAAAGCAGGATCATCATCTTCGCCGCTTCCTGTGGCGTCACCTTCAGCAGCAGCACGAACAGCGCCGGCGCCCACAGCGCCACGCCATAAGCACCGGTCTGCGCGCCGGCATTGCCGAGCCACGACACGAGCAGGCTGCGCGGATACTTGAAGAGCTCGAACCAGCTCGCCTGCGGCGCCTTGGCCGGAGCGCTGGCCGGCAAGGGCAGTGTTTCGGGGCGCACCTGCAGCGCCCAGGCGAGCGAGTTGCGCGCCTCTTCCATGCGGCCCTGGCGGGCCAGCCAATGCGGCGACTCCGGCACCCACACCCGAATCAGCAGCACGATCAGCGCCGGTAACAGGCCGATTGCGAAGAGAAGACGCCACTGATCGGCGCCCATGAAACCTGCGAGCACGGCGCCCATGCCGACGCCGAGCGGAATGACCGCCGTCACCAGGCCGCCGACGAAGCCGCGCTTGGAGGAGGGCATGAACTCCTGAACGAGCGGCAGGTCGACGCAATAGAGGCCGCCGACGCCCAAGCCGACGAAGAAGCGCATGATGGTGAGATAGACCCAGCCATTGTCGGGCGTGAAGTAGAGGAAGCCCGTCGCGATCGAGAAGTTGAGCACGGTGCCGATGAACACCTTGCGCCGCCCGATGCGGTCGGCAATCCAGCCCCAGACATAGGCGCCGATGATGGCGCCGACGCCGGAGGAGAGCAGCACGATGGCCGACTGGCCGAAAGTGAGTTTCCACGGCCCGATGACGAAGGCCAGCACGTAGCCGATCAGGAAGTAGTCGAAGAATTCCAGCGCGTCGCCTATCACTGCCGCGGCGATGATCTTCTTCTGGTTGCCAGTCAGACTCGTCTGTCGATCGAGAACCTCGAACATGGCGTTTCCCCTTATGTCCGCTTCAAGCGGCGGCGCATGTTCGTTTTTTCGGGCGGACGTCGCGCCTGCATCCGGCCGATGCTAGAACGCTACGCTTTCGCGGCGCCGGACGCCAAGTGTCCGGTTTGCCCGTCGAAACTCGTTGTTTTCAGGGGGAATGCCATGCACTGGACCGACCGCCGCAAGCGCTTCCGCGCTCTCCTTTCGGGCGAGGGCTGCATCCATCCAGGCTCGGTGTTCGACCCGATCTCCGCCCGCATCGCCGAGGATCTCGGCTTCGAACTCGGCATGTTCGCGGGCTCGACCGCCTCGCTCACCGTGCTGGGTGCACCCGACCTGATCGTGCTGACCCTGAGCGAGTTTGCGGGACAGGCCTATCGAATCAACCGCGCCGGCGGCCTGCCGTTGTTGGTCGATGCCGACCACGGCTATGGCAATGCGCTCAATGTGAAGCGCACGGTCGAGGAGCTAGAGACCTCGGGTGTGGCAGCGCTCAGCATCGAGGACACCGACCTGCCGACTCCCTTCGGCACGGCCAAGCCTCGCATGACCTCCATCGAGGAGGGCGTCGGCAAGATGAAGGCCGCGATCGCCGGCCGCCAGGACCCGCTGCTCGCCATCGCCGGCCGCACCAGCGCGGTGCAGATCGCCGGTCTCGACGATGCCATCGCCCGCGGCAAGGCCTACGAGCAGGTGGGCGTCGATGCGCTGTTCTTCGTCGGCGTCAGGACGCGCGCCGAGCTCGACGCTTTGTCGGCCGCCACCAAGGTGCCGATCATCCTGGGCGGCGGAACGCCCGAGTTGTCGGACCGCGACTATCTCGCCAGCCGCCGCGTGCGCATCGCGTTGCAGGGCCACCAGCCCTTCGCCGCCGCCGTGAAGGCCGTGCATGACACGCTGAAGGCGCTACGCGAGGGAACGCCGCCGTCGAAGCTCAGCGGCGTTGCCGACGCCGAGTTGATGAAGCGCGTTACGCGCGATGGCGATTATTCCAAGTGGACGAAGGAGTTTTTGGGCGGATAGGCGCCCGGTTCACGCTCGCGACTCTGCGATCGGCATCGCGTTCGGCTACGTGGTTCACGTACGTAGCTACGTGGTTCACGTGATTTTTCGAGCTCCGCGGAATCAGAATCGTTTTAAATCAAAGGCTTGACCCAGAGGGGGTGGCGCGGATTCTGGGAAGAATCGCCTGAAAGCCAAGCGGGCGTGCATTATCCGTTTCCCAGGCGGGTGGGAAACTCTGGGAAGTTTCAGCCCGTCGGGACCAGCGTGACGTCCACCCCGTAGGAGTGCGACTCGCCGCCCAGGATCACGCCGCGGAGCGGGCTTACGTCCGAGAAGTCGCGGCCCCAGGCGACGGCGACATGGTCCTGGCTTGCGATCAGATCGTTGGTCGGGTCGAGATGGACCCAGCCGGCCGCCGCGCCGCACCACAGCGCCACCCAGGCGTGGCTGGCGTCGCTGCCCCGGAGCGCGATCTCGTCTTTCGAATGGACGGTGCGGATGTAGCCCGAAACATAGCCCGCGGCGAGGCCGTGGGCGCGCAGCGCCGCCACCATGACGTGGGCGAAGTCCTGGCAGACGCCGGCCTTGCCCTCGAACACTTCGTTCAGGGGCGTGGAGATGTCGGTGGCGCCGGGATGGTATTCGAAGTCGGCCTTGATGCGCTTCTTGAGCTCGCTCGCTGCTTCGAGGATCGGCCGGCCGGCGGTGAACGACGTGGCGCCATAGTCGCGCAGCGCCGGATCGAACGGCACCAGCGGGGAGTCGTAGACGAACTCCGAGGCCTCGACCGGCACCGGGAAGCCGCCGCCATTCAGCATGGCGCGCACGTCTTCCCATTTCGGCGTCTGCTTTGCCGGCAACGGATCGGGGAAGTGCACGTCGATCTCGGCGCGCACTTCGATGTCGAAGCGCTGGTGCGGCTTGTCGATGCGGTAGATGTCGATGTTGTTGCCGAAATGATCGATGTGTTGCACGGCAAGCGCCGGTTCGGGATGGGTGGCGATGCTGATCGAGTTCACCTTCTGGCCCGGAAACGAGCGCGCACGCAGGTGCGCAATATGGTGCGCACTGTCGACGCTGGAGGCATAGGTGTAGGAGGTCCGGTGCGAGAGCAGGTACCGCATGCCTGTTACCTCGCCATCGAGCCCACGGCTTGCGCCGCCGGCACGTGGGAGAAATAGGCGCGGGTGATCGCTTCGCTCAACGCCTCCAGTCGCTCGCTGCCCTCGTTCGCCACGTCGCGCAGCATGGCGAGCGCCAGCCCTTCGTGCCGCCAGCTCTTCTCCTCGCCGCCGAACTGGCGCACGACCTCCCGCAGGTCGCTCTCGAACGAATCGGGCAGCGCCGGCACATAGGCGCCGGAAGCCTGGCCTAGCCGCTCGAGATGGCTCTTGATCGAGCGCAGCTGGAAGGCGAGGGCCCGAGGGTTGCTGTCGTCCAGCACCACGAGATCGAGCACCGGCGCGGGCTGCAGCTGGCCGAGATAGCGCCAGCGGTAGCTGATCGTGCTGTCGCAGAGTTCGAGCGCGATGCGCATGGCGGCGTCCCAGTCGATCGGCGATTGATCGAATGGCCCGAGCGCGGAGAGCAGCACGAACTGCGCCCGCTCGATGCGCCGGCCGAGATCGAGGAACAGCCAGCCCGTGCCGCGCGTCATGTTCTCCTGGCCAAGGCCCGAGAGGGTGGCGACGAAGCGCACGATGTCGTCGAGGGCCGCCAGCAGCGGGTCGAGGTTGCCGCGCGAAGCGAGCAGGCGATGGCGCAGCTCGATCATCTGAGGGCCCGCGACGGCTGCCATATCGGCGGAGAAGCGATCGCGCAGTGTGGCGGTGAGGCGCTGGATGGCATCAAGTGCCGTGAACAATCCGCGCTTCTCCGACGCCACGGCCGCCAGGCCTTGCTGGAAGGCGGCACTCTCGGGCATCGAGAGCGCGGCGGAGGAGGGCATCAGGTTGGCACGATCGAGCAGGCGGGCCAGCAGGCGCAGCTCAACGGCGTCGCGTGGGCCGATCACGCCCTGGGCCACGCGCGACACTGCGGTGCGCAGGAGTTGGGCATCGTTGTCGAGGCGCTCGATATAGCGGCCAAGCCAGTAGAGATTGTCGGCGACGCGGCTTTGCAGCTCGGCCCCACCGCGGTCGACAGCGAGCTGATGGAAGCGCCGGCTGGGCGGCAGTTCCACGTCAGCCGCGTCCTCGGTCAGAACCCAGACGTCCTTCAGCGTGCCGTTCAGCCGACCCAGGCCGGCGAGCGCGGTGTCACTCATTGGTTCGCGTGCCAGGCCGCCCGGCAGCACGCGATAGCCGTAGCCATCCGCCACGACGAAGCAGCGCAGCACCATGGTGGCGGGCTCGAGGCCACCCTTGCCATCCCACTTGGGGCTGAGCGAGGGCACGACGGGATATTGCGCAACGAACTGGCCGGGCTGGCCGACGATGCGCTGCTCCAGCGCCTTGCGCGCCGCCGGATCGAGCATGCCGACCACGATCGGCTCGCGGTCCTGGCCGAGGCAGGGCCGCACGATCATCGAGCCGAGCTGCGCCATGGCGAAGGCATAGGCGGCAGGTTCGCCCAGCCACCACACGTCGAGCGAGGGCAGCTCGAGCTTCTGGTTGAGCATGCGCTGGCAGAGACGCTCGAGGAACGGCGTCAGCGCCGGCGTTTCCACCAGGCCTGAGCCGAGCGCGTTGGCGAGCACGATCTTGCCGAGGCGTGTGGCCTCGACCAGGCCGGTGACACCAAGGGCTGAGTTGGCGCGCAGCTCCAGCGGGTCGGCGAAAGAACTATCGAGGCGACGCAGCAGCATGTGCACAGGCCGCAACCCTGCGAGTGTCTTGATCGAGACCTCGCCGTCGCGCGCCACCAGGTCGCCGCCTTCCACCAGCGGCACACCGAGCGCGCGCGAGAGATAGACGTGCTCGAAATAGGTCGAGGAGAGCGAGCCTGGCGTCAGCACCGCAGTATTGGGATTGGCCACGTCGGTCGGCGCCATGGCGACGAGCGAATCGTGCCAGCGATCGACGAACGGCCTGAGATGGCGCACCGGGATCGAGCGGAACGCCTCCGGCAGGCTTCGCGCCAGCACCCGGCGGATCTCGAGCGCGTAGCCCACGCCCGCCGGCACCTCGGTGTGATCGGCCAGCACATACCAGCGGCCGTCGCCCTGCCGCACCAGGTCGACGGCGTACTGCGCGAGCGGCCGTGTCGGGGCCACACCGTCGGTGACGCGGCAGGCGCGCAGGAAGTGGCGGTTGGCGTGCACCAGCATCGGCGGCACGAGCTTCTCGGTCAGAAGCTTCTGCGGGCCGTAGAGGTCGGCCAGCACGCCATCGAGCAGGGTGGCGCGCTGGATCAGACCGGCTTCGATCGCGGACCATTCGTCGGGCGCAATGACGAAGGGCAGCGGGTCGAACGACCAGCCGGGCGTGCCGCGATCGTCGAGCAGGTTGACGGTGGCGCCCAATTCGGCGAGCTGACGGCGCGCGCTTTCCACGCGCTCGCTCAAGCCCCCGCCGGGCAGCGCACGGATGATGCTGAGAATGCCCTGCCAGTGGTAGCGGATCGACTTCTGGCCGGTGACCAGTTCGTCGTAGGCGCTTGCCGGCGAAGACGACAGGCTTCGCAAGGACTCCATAGGCCCTTAGAATCGCACGCGGAATCGGCTGGGTCTACCGCCTCAGGCGCGGCGCAGATCGAGCGTCAGCGGGTGCTCCGGGTTGTCGATCGGCCGCGGAACCGGCGCCGGTCCCGCGGTATGGCCGATCGGGGAGAAGCGGGATCGGCGGCGGGCCTCAGCCTCGTTGGCATTGACCGGCATGCGGTCGTAGCTGAGCCCGCCGGGATGGGCGACGTGATAGGTGCAGCCGCCCAGCGACCGGCCGCTCCATTCGTCGTGGATGTCGAACGTGAGCGGGGCATGTACGCCGATTGTCGGATGCAGTGAATTGGCCGCCGGCCAGGCGCGATAGCGCACGCCCGCCACGTACTCGCCCGGCACGCCGGTCGCGCGCAACGGCACGCGCAGGCCGTTGCAGGCGATGACGTGGCGCGCATCGTTGAGACCCTCGACCTTGACCTGCAGGCGCTCGACGGTGCTGTCGACGTAACGCACCGTGCCGCCGCCGCCCGGCTCCTCGCCCAGCACGTGCCAGGGCTCGAGCGCATGGCGCAGCTCGAGCTCGATGCCGCGCTGGGTCACGCCGCCGATCAGCGGGAAGCGGAACTCGAAATGCGGGGCGAACCACTCGGGCTGGAAGCGGTAGCCCGCGATGCCAAGATCGTCGAGCACGTCGGAGAAGTCCTGCCACACGAAGTGCGGCAGCATGAAATCGTCGTGCAGGCGCGTGCCCCAGCGGCTCAGCCGCTTCTCGTAAGGGCGATCCCAGAACGCCGACACCAGGCCGCGCAGCACCGCCTGCTGGGCCACGCTCATGCGCCAGTGCGGCGGCATTTCGAAGGCGCGCAGCTCCAGGAGCCCCCGCCGGCCGGCCGCGGAGTCGGGTGTGAAAAGCTTGTCGATGCAGAACTCTGTGCGGTGCGTGTTACCCGTCGAATCGACCAGGATGTTGCGGAAGATACGATCGACCAGCCAGGACGGCGTCTGCCGTCCCGGTTCGATCTGCCGGAAGGCAATCTCCAGCTCGTGCAGAGCGTCGTTGCGCGCCTCGTCGATGCGTGGATGCTGGCTGGTCGGGCCGATGAACAGACCGGAGAAGAGATACGAGAGCGACGGGTGGTTGTGCCAGTAGCCGAGCAGGCTCTTCAGCAGATCCGGCCGCTGCAGCAGCGGCAACTCGGCAGCTGACGGCCCGCCCAGGGTCACATGGTTGCCGCCGCCGGTGCCGGTATGGCGGCCATCGATCATGAATTTCTGCGCGCCCAATCGCGCGCTGCGCGCTTCGTCGTAGACGATCTCGGCTTTTTCCACGAGTTCGCGCCAGTCGCTCGAAGGATGGATGTTGACCTCGATCACGCCGGGATCAGGCGTGACGCTGAAGCTCTGCACGCGAGCATCGCCGCCGGGCGGCGGATAGCCTTCGATGAAGACCGGCTGGCCGAGCTCCTCGGCCGTGTCCTCGACCGCGGCGACCAGGTCGAGATAGTCCTCGGTGCGCTCGACCGGTGGCATGAAGACGTGGAGATGGCCGTCGCGCGGCTCGAAGGAGATGGCGGTGCGCACGATCGAGCCCGGCGAAGAGCCGATGGCGGGGCGACCACTCTTGTCGGGCGCGAGTGCGCGCTTCCAGGCTTCGCGGCGGCCCGCCTCGTCGCCTTGGCCGTTGGCCTTGGCGGGCATGCCTTGATCCTGCCGCCGCAGCACTGGCGCGCGGCGGAAGGCGTTGATCGGGGGCAGCGCGGGATGGCTGACCATGGGATCGGGCTCGGCGATGAAGCCCGCATCCGCCGGTGCGGCCCATGGCAAGGAGTTGAGCGGCAGGCGATAGCCGAGCGGCGAATCGCCCGGGATCAGGTAGCAGCGCTCCGAGCGCAGGAACCATGGCCCGCTCTTCCAGCGGCCGCGGCCGTTGTATTCGCGCATGACCGGCAAGACAGTGCCGACAGGGCCCTCCAGACCCTGCTCGAAGATTCGCGACAGGCGCTCGCGCTCGAGCTCGTCCTTTACTTTGGACCGGTCGACCGTGACGTTGCTCGGCAGGCGCCGCTCGCGCCACAGGTAGTACCAGGTGTCCTCGAAAGCCTGGAACAGATAGCCAGGATCGAGCTGCAGGCGCTCGGCAAAGGCCGCGGCGAAGCGCTGCGCGATTTCCGGCGTGGCCCCGACGGGCTTGGACTCGAGCGCGGTCAATGCCGGGTCGCGCCAGATCGGCTGGCCGTCCTTGCGCCAATGGCAGCCCAGCGCCCAGCGCGGCAGCTGCTCGCCGGGATACCATTTGCCCTGGCCGAAATGCAGCAGCGGCCCCTGGGAGAAGCGGTCGGCGAGCTTGCGGAACAGCACACCCGCCAACCGCCGCTTCTCGGGACCGAGGGCGAGCGTGTTCCACTCCGCCCCATCCATGTCATCGACCGACACGAAGGTGGGCTCGCCGCCCATGGTGAGCTTGAGCCCGGCCTTGACGATGTCGCGCTCGATCGCCTCGCCGACCCCGAGCAACGTCGCCCATTGTTCTTCGCTGTAGGGCTTGGTGGTGCGCGGCGTCTCGCTGACGCGGCTTACCTTCATGTCGTGGGCGAAGGTGACCTCGCTCTTCTCGACGGCGCCGTCGATCGGCGCCGCGCTCGACGGCTCGGGCGTGCAGGCGAGCGGGATGTGGCCTTCGCCGGTGAACAGGCCCGAGGTTGGATCGAGCCCGATCCAGCCGGCGCCCGGCAGGTAGACTTCCGCCCAGGCATGAAGGTCGGTGAAGTCGTGCGTCGGGCCCTCGGGACCGTCGAGCGGTTTCTCGTCGGTCACGAGCTGGATCAGATAGCCCGAGGCGAAGCGCGCGGCGAAGCCGAGATGGCGCAGGATGGCGACCAGCAGCCAGCCGGTGTCGCGGCACGAGCCCTTGGCCAGCCCGAGCGTCTGCTCACAGGTTTGCACGCCGGGTTCCATCCGCACGACGTAGCCGATCTCCTTCTGCAGCCTCGCATTGAGGCCAACAAGGAAATCGACGGTGCGCGGTTTGCCCGTGCGGTCGACCTTGGCGAGCCACGCCTCGAGTAGCGGACCGGGTGGCTCGACTTTGCGAAACGAGGCGATCTCCTCGGCCAGCGAGGGATCGTAGCTGAAGGGAAAGGTCTCGGCTTCCGGATCGAGGAAGAAGTCGAACGGATTGATCACCGCCATGTCGGCGACGAGATCGACCGTGACCTCGAACTTCTTCGTCTTCTCGGGGAACACCAGGCGCGCCAGATGATTGCCCTGCGGATCCTGCTGCCAGTTGATGAAGTGACCCTTGGGCTCGACCTTGAGCGCATAGGAGAGGATCGGCGTGCGGCTGTGCGGGGCGGGACGCAGGCGCACGACTTGCGGTCCGAGCGTAACCGGCCGGTCGTAGGTGTAGGTCGTCCGATGATGCAGCGCGACGTGGATGCTCATGACGCCTTCAGTTTCGCCTCTCAATACACTTAGCAAGTGACATGCCAGCGTCAAACGTCTTGAGTCGCAGCATGACTGACCTGTTCGACCTCTCCGGCAAGGTGGCGCTGGTGACCGGCGGCAGCCGCGGCCTGGGCTACCAGATGGTGAAGGCCTTTGCGGCCCATGGCGCCGATATCTTCGTGACCAGTCGCAAGATCGAAGCCTGTGAGAAGGTCGCTGCCGAGGTCAGGACGATGGGGCGCAAGGCCCAGACCTATGCCTGCAACGTCGCCAACTGGGCCGAGCTCGATGGCTTGGTCGATGCCGCCTACAAGGCCTTCGGCAAGATCGACATCCTAGTCAACAATGCCGGCTCCTCACCACTTGCGCCCTCGTCGCTCGAGACACCCGAGCAGCTGTTCGACCGCATCGTGTCGCTGAACTTCAAGGCGCCGTTCCGGCTGATGTCGCTCGTCGGCAGCCGCATGGCGGCGGGCGAGGGGGGCTCGATCATCAACATCTCGAGCGCCGGTGCGCTCCGGCCACGGCCTGCGATTGCGCCCTATGCCGGCGCCAAGGCTGCGCTCAATGCCGTCACCGAGGCCTTCGCCTTCGAGTACGGGCCGAAGGTGCGAGTCAATACCATCTCGCCCGGCCGCTTCCTCACCGATGTCAGCAAGGCGTGGAGCGAGGAGGCAAAGCTCAATTCGACCGCCGCGCTCAAGCGCAGCGGGCGGCCGGAGGAGATCGTGACGGCAGCGCTCTATCTCGCTTCGAGCAAATCGAGTTTCACCACGGGCTCCGTGGTGCGCGTCGACGGAGGAATCGCATGAAGATCAAGGCCGGTGTTCTGACCGTCTGCGGCGCGCCGCGGCCGTTCGCCAAGAGCAAGCCCATCCATGTCGTCGAGCTCGATCTCGATCCGCCGGGCGAAGGCGAGGTGCTGGTCAAGGTGGGCGGTGCCGGCCTCTGCCATTCCGACCTGTCGCTGATCAATGGCGATCGTCCGCGGCCGACGCCGATCGTGCTGGGCCACGAGGGCGCCGGCGAGATCGTCGAGGTCGGGGCCGGGGTGCACGACGTCAAGAAAGGCGACCACGTCTGCTTCACGTTCAACGTGAGTTGCGGCCGCTGTCGGCGCTGCCTTGAAGGCCGCCCCTATATCTGTGAGCGCTCGGTGACGCCGCGAGCGGCAGGCCAGCTGCTGAGCGGCAATCATCGTCTGCACCACCACGGCAAGCCGGTGAACCACCAATCCGGTGTGTCGTGCTACGCCGAATACGCCGTGGTCGATCGCGGCTCGGTCGTGGTGATAGACAAGACTCTGCCGCTTGATCTAGCGGCGTTATTCGGTTGCGCCGTGGTGACCGGCGTCGGTGCCGTGATCAACACGGGCAAGATCGAGCCCGGCAGTACGGTGGCCATCGTCGGCCTAGGCGGCGTCGGTCTGTCGGGCCTGCTGGGCGCAGTGCTGGCGGGCGCGGGGCGCATCGTCGCTATCGATCTCGCGGATGACAAGCTCGGCCTGGCGCGCCAGCTCGGCGCCACCGACACGGTGAACGCCAGGGACGCCGACCACGTGAAGCAGGTACGCGACCTCACCAACGGCGGCGTCGACTACGCCTTCGATCTCGCTGGCACCATCAAGTCTATGGAGACGGCGTACCTGGTCACGCGCTGGGGCGGCACGACGGTGTCGGCCGGCCTGTCGCCACTCGGCGCCAATTTCTCCTTCCAGCAGAGCGTGCTGGTGAGCGAGGAGAAGACCATCAAGGGCTCCTACATGGGAAGCTGCGTACCGGTGCGCGACATCCCTCGCTTCATCGCGCTCTACCAGCAGGGTAAGCTGCCGGTCGATCGCATGGTGAGCCAGCGCATTGGTTTCGGTGAGTTGAACGAAGGTTTCGACCGGCTCCAGGACGTAGCGACGGTGCGCCAGATCCTGGTGCCGCACGGCTAGATTCTAGGAGAAGGGCGGAAGACGCCTCTCCTTCGAAATCAACACGTCGTTCTTGTAGCAGAACCAGTGCGCGTAGCTCTCGGTATAGTATTCGCCTGCGCAGGCTTTGCTCGGACTTCCCATGATCTTCCGGACTTCCGAGACCGACATACCTTCGCGTACCGGCCAATCGGGCTTTTGTCGTGGAGCGTCGATTTTGCTGATGCTCAGTAGCCGATCGTAGCTGAACACCGCAAATCCGGTCGGCTCGTAGTAAAGCACCCAATGGGTTGGCGGCCCGTAGTACTTTTCGATCTGTTCGCGGGGCATGCCGGGGTCAATCCAGGCAAATCGGTCGCTGGGATCACTCGGCGGCTGGGTGCAGGCGCCTAGCGTCAGGCAGAGCAGGGTCGACAGTAGGCGGAGACGGCCGAGAGACGCGAGCTTCATGGGCGGCATGGTTCACTGCCGCCGCTGATCATGCAACCTTGATGATGAAGACGGCGGGCCGTGCGGCCCGCCGTTTCCATCTTTCCATCAAGTCAGGGTCACCAACTCATGGAATGTGCACGTTCAAGCTGATGCCGGGCTCCGCGCCGTAGATCACGGGCGGGGCGTAGTAGCCGTAGTTGTACGGCGTACCGTAGACCACCGGCGGAGCGCGATAGTGATAGCCATAGTAGTGGTTGTTACCATTCCACCGGTCGTCGTCGTGCCAGCGACCGTCGCCGTACCAGCGCGCACTTGCCGACCCGGCAAGGCCGGCAAGGGCGACCATCGCCAGCATGGCCACAGTGATGCGTTTGGTCATAGTGAACCTCCTAGCCCTGGGTGGGCGACTTGCTTGACGGACCGAAGGCCTGGAAGACCTGGTCGGCGTTCTTCTTCTGGTCGGCCGGCATGGCGTCGTAGAGCGACTTGAAGGCCGCCGTCAGGTTCTTCAGCCCGTCGAGATGGGCCTTGGTAAAGTCCTGGTAGGTCGTGAGATCGTCGACGGCGGTCATGCTGGCGGCCTTGGCGCGCTTTTCCTGCACCAGCTTGTCCATCATGCCGGCATTCTGGCGCATGGCGTCAGCCACGGCTTTCCACTTGGTCTCCTGGTCGGGCGTGATCTTGAGCGCCGTCTTGAGCTCCGTGATGCGCTGCTCGACCGTCTCGGGCTTGCTCGAGGTGGCGGCCGCCGCGGCCGGCGGCTTGCCGGCACCGCCGGTCTGCGCCCAGGTCGGGGCGAGCGCGCCCGCCATAAGCGCCGTGCCCGCAAGCGAGGCGATCGCCAGAGAGCGGACGATGGGGGTGAACAAAGGCAACGTCATGAATGGCTCCTTCCAAAAGGGGGCGGCGGCAATGCGCCTGCAAGGAAACGTGCGCCTTGCCTGCAGGGTTCCGCTCGCGCGACCATGGACGATGGCAAATCGAGGCAATTATGTTGGCTAAGTGCGTCCGCCATCTGGTCCTGACTGCGGCAACAGCCGCCTGGCCGGCGATGAGCTGTGCGCAGCAACCGTCGCAGCCCCTGACGCCCGGCCTGCCGGTCACGCCGGGCAATCGCAGCGGCCTCGGCGCACCCGCCGTGGCGCCGATTCCCGATACCAGCAAGAAGACGACGTCGACCCCGGCGGAGAAGCCTGTCACGCCGGCGCAGCCGCCGACGGCACTGGCGCGCTGAACGCTGGCTAGCGGATCTCGAAACCGAGACTGGCCAAGGCAGCGCGCATCTTTTCGCGGCCGTTCATGGACTTGAGGGGACCCAGGCGATTGAGCACACGCTGTGTCCAGGTCCCGGCCTGCAGCTCGTGGCGCGCCGAGAAGCGCAGCATTTCGGAGTCGTGAACCTCGCGCAGGGCATTTGTAGTGGCGTCGTCATAGCGCTCGCGGTGCAGCATCATGGCCTGCGGCATGCGCGGCTTGACCTCTCCGGCGGCCTGCTCGGTCGCATAGCCGACGCAAAGACCGAACAACACGAAGCATTGCTTGGGCAGCCCGAGCAGCGCCGCCACCCGTTCCGGATCGTTGCGCATGGCGCCAATATAGACGGTGCTGAGGCCGATCAATTCGGCCGCCACCACGGCGTTCTGCGCCGCCAGCGCAACATCGATGCTGGCGACCAGGAAGGTCTCGAGCCAGGGCATGGTCTCGAATTCGACCTTCTCGGCCTGTCCGATCGTGACGTTGCGCGTCATGTCCGTGACCCAGCACAAATAGAGCGGACATTGCTCGATGTGCTTCTGGTTGCCCGCGATCTCGGCCAGCACCTTCTTCTTCGCCGGATCGGTGATGGCGACCACCGAGGTCCATTGCATGTTCGAGCTGGTCGCCGCCGACTGCGCCGCGGCGATAAGGGTCTCGAGCGTCCCCGGCGGCACCGGGTCGGGCTTGTAGCCGCGCACCGAGCGGTGATCGAGCATGGTGGCGATCACTTCGTTCCAAGGGCCCAGCGGCGGCACGCCGCTGGCGCCGTAGCGGCGCAGGAGGGCCTCTTTCTGGGCGGAGGTGGCTGGGGTCAGCGAGTCCATACGAGGTTTTCCTGAGGTTTTTGTCGGGTGATCGCCGTCAGCAGGGCGAGCACGATGAAGACGGTCACGATGGCGAAGATCATGCGCGGCTGGCCGCGGTCCATCAGCCATCCGAAGAGCAATGGCGACATCATGCCGCCGATATTGAATCCGGTCGTGACGAAACCGAACACCTTGCCGAACGAGCCGACCGGCGTTACCGCGCGCACCATCATGTCGCGTGACGGCTGGATCATGCCGTTCAGCAGCCCACCCACCGACATCGTCGCGATCAGCACGGCGGCCGGCAGGTTGACCCAGCCCATCAGTACAGACATCGCGGCGGTGCAGGCGAAGCCAACGGCCGCCACGCGTTCGTGGTGGGCCGTGCGATCGGCGATGATGCCGCCCAGCAACACGCCGGCCGCGCTCATCAGCAGGAAACCCGTGAGCCCGAGATTGGCCGTTGCCGCCGGTGTTCCCCACAGCATGCCCAGCGCCACCACCGAGAAGGTCTGGATGCCGCCATTGGCCATGCCGATGCAGGTGAAGAATAGCAGGTTGCGCAAGATCGGCCCGCTCAGCAGCAGGTCGAGGCCGACCTTGGCCTGGTTCGTCTTCGCCTGGCGCACGACGCGCGGGAGGATGCCGCCGGCCACGATCAGAAGCAGCGCGGCGGCGATCGCCAGCCCCGCGGCAACCAGGAAGGCGCCTTGCCAGCCCCACAAGGCGGCCGAGGCCAGCACCGTGGCCGGCGCCGCGCCGAAGCCGAGGTAGCCCGACAAATTGTGGATGGAGAAGGCCTTGCCGATGCGCTTGGGATTGATCGCAGCCGCCAGGATCGAGTAGTCGGCCGGATGATAAACGGTGTTGGCAAGACCCAGGAAGGCGTAGGCCACGACGAACAACGCGTAGCTGGGCAGCAGGGCGGCAACCAGAAGCGCGATTGCGGCCAGGATCAAGCCGCCGGTCAGAACGGCGCGCGGGCCTATGCGATCGACTAGAAATCCGGCCGGCGTCTGTAAAGCGGCTGATACCACGTTGAACGCGGTCAGGGCGGCGCCGATCTGGATGTAGCTGACGCCGAATGCCTCGCGCACCGGACCAAAAATGGGTGGCAGCAGCAGCACGTGGAAATGGCTGACGAAATGCGCCGCGGAGATCAGCGCGATCACCTTGGCATCATGCGCCCATCCCGCGGCAGGCGCCGGCAAGGGTTCACTCGTCGACGACATTGACGCCCAAGGTCCCAATTCCGGAGATCTCGACTTCCAGCTTGTCACCGGCCTTCATCCAGAGCGGCGGCTTGCGGCCGAGCCCAACGCCGTCAGGCGTGCCGGTGGCGATGATGTCGCCCGGTTCCAGCCAGGTCACGGTCGAGAGGTATTCGATGATGGTGGCGACATCGAAGATCATGTGATCGGTCGTGTCGTGCTGCACCACGCTGCCGTTCAGCCGCGTCGTGAGCTCGAGCGCCTGCGGATCAGGTATGATGTCGGTGGTGACCATCCAGGGACCGAGCGGTCCGGTGGCAGGGAAGTTCTTGCCGGCGGTCACCGAGTGCCTCTGGAAGTCGCGCACGCTGACATCGAGGAAGCAGGTGTAACCCGCGATCACCCGCAGCGCGCTGGCGCGCGGCACGTGCCGGCAGCGCTCGCCAATGACGACGGCAAGCTCACCTTCGAAGTCGAAGTTGGTCGAGGCGTTGGGCCGCACGATGTTACCGCCCTGGGCCACCAGCGTGTTGTGCAGGCGGGAGAAGACGCTCGGCACCTTGGGCAGCTCACGGCCGACCTCGCCGACGTGGCTCGCGTAGTTCAGACCGATGCAGAGGATCTTGTCGGGGTTGGGGATCGTCGGCAGCATCTCGATATCGCCGAACTTGAAATCGGCATGCTGCCCCTTGGCCGCGGCGGCGAGCTCGGTTAGCGCCTTGTCGGCGATGACCTCGCGCAGGCTCGACCAGCGCTGCGCCGTCCGCTTCGACAGATCGATAACGCCGCCATCCACGACCGCGCCGAATTTGGCGGCACCCGCCTGGCGAAAACTGACCAACCGCATGGAGAGCGACCCTAGGGCGATCCGATCAGCTTTGCGAGCCCCTTCGACAGGCCGATGCTTTCGACAGGCGCGGCCTTGGCTCCAAGGCTCACCGGCTTCTGCTTGGCGAGGCTCTCGGCGAGCGAGATGGCGCAGGCGACACCGTCGAGCAAAGGCACATCGACCGCCGATTTCAGCTTCGCGGCGAGCCCGGCCAGGCCGGCGCCGCCCAGGATGACAACATCGGCGCCATCCTCCCGCACGCAAGCCGTGCAGCCTTTGGCGAGCAGCGCCATCGCGGCTTTCGGATTGCGCGCAATGTCGGCGCCGGTCGGCGCCACCGTACGCACCGAGGCGAGCCGGGCGTTCATGCCTTGCGCGGCCACGAACTCTTCGAGCATCGGCTTCCAGCGCTCACCGCCGGTGACGATGGAGAAACGCTTGCCGAGAGCGCTCGCCTGCAGGATCGCGGCTTCGGCCATGCCGACCACCGGGACGCGGCTCACCTCTTTCAGCGCCGCGAGCCCGGGATCGCCGAAGCAGGCCAGCACGACGGCATCCTTGGCGCGCTTGTCGTTGGCCAGCGCATCGACGGCGGCATGGCCCGCGATGGCGTAGCCGATGCGCGAGGCGATGTAGCGCGGCCCGAAGGCGCCGGTCACGGCGCGTAAAGTCGTGCCCTTCGCGGCGAAGCGCTTCGCCGTCTTCAGCACCAGGTCGGTGATCGAGGCCGTCGTGTTGGGATTGATCAGCAGGAGGGTGGTCACAGCTGCATGATCTCCTTCAGTCGCTCCACCGGATAGTTCTCGCCGATCGACAGAGCGCAGATGCGCGAGATGTGCGTGATCGGAAGCCCACTCTCCTGCTTCCAGGCATTGAACTGCGCCTGCGCTGCGCGCAGGTCCTTCTTCGAGGTGCCCGCGCCGATGGCTACGCCCAAATCGCGTAGGCAGAGCAGCACGCTGCCCGACAGCACGAAGGAGTCCCAGCCCAGGAAGCGCAGCAGATACTGGCCGCTGAAGCCGCCCAGCCGCGAGCCGCGCTTGCCGAACACCTCCATCAACCCCACCTGATCGTCGGCCGGCCAGGCAGCGAGGAACTTGCCGAAGCTACCATGCTCGGCCGCAATGTCGCTCACGAACTTGGCGTTCTCGCGCACCGACTTGATCTTCTGCGGGTTGCGCACGATGCGCTTGTCCGAGGCGAGCTTCTCCCAGAACTCCGCAGGCTGGAACAACAGCCTCTTGGGATTGAATTCGAGGAAGGCCTCCTCGAAGCCCGGCCACTTGTTGTCGATGACACTCCACACGAAGCCGGCCGAGAAGACGCGCGCTGCCATCTCGGACAGCACGCGATCATCGCCCAATTTAGCCAGTGCCTTATTGTTGGGCTTCTTGGGCAAGAGGCTTGTCAGCACCTTGTCACCGCCCTTGCGCTTGGCGGCGCGCTCGCGGATGCGCTTGAACGGAACCTTGGCCACCTTACTACTCCAGCCAGCCGTCGAAGAAGTCGAACACGCTCGCCTTGAACAACCCGTGGCTCACCAGCGAGAAGTGATCGCAGCCCGGCACCGTCACCGCCTTGGCGCCGGGAATGGCATCGGCCAGGCCTTGCGGCGGCCCGGCGAGCTGATCGCGCATGCCGGCGACAACCAAGGTCGGCCGGCGGGTCGCCATCAGCATGTCGGGCGTGAACGGCGTGCGAGGCCCGCGCGAGCAGGCGGCCAGCGCCAGCCGGTCTTCCTTCTGCTCGTCGGCGAAGTGGCGGAAGCTTTTCAGCATCGGATCGGCGATGCCGTCGGGCGTCGGCGCCTCCATGGCTTGCGCCATGGCGTCGGGATCGCGCGCCGGCTCGAAGATCCGTCCGCCGACGCCGCCTACGACCAGATGGTCGACGCGTGCGCCGTCCAGCAGTGCTGCCGTCAGGGCGACGTGCGAGCCCATCGAGAAGCCCAGCAGGTGCGCGCGCTCGATCCCGGCATGGTCCATCAAGGCGAACACGTCCTTGGCCATCGCTTCGCGCGCGTACTTGGCGGGCTCGTGCGGCTTGGCGCTCTCGCCGTGGCCACGATGATCGAACGCCAGGCCGCGCAGCCCCTTGCCCGCGACTGCGTCGTACCAACCCATGCGCTTGAAGTTCTCGTAGCGGTTGGCCGAGAAGCCGTGCAGCAGCACGATCGCCTTGCGCGCGTCGCGCGGGCCGAAATCGTCATAAGCGAGTTGCAAGTCGTCGGATGTGAAGTGAGCCATGCCGCGTGCTAGAAGACCCCGCAAAGGGAGGAATTGCAATGGCGGCCAAGATAGGCAAGACGGTGGGCGAGTCCCAGCCGTATTGGCCGGATGCGCCCCGGCGGCCGAAGGGCGCCCCTAACATTCTCGTGGTGCTGTTCGACGATGTCGGTTTCTCCGACTTCGGCTGCTACGGCTCGCCGATCGCCACGCCCACCATCGACGCCATCGCCCGGCGCGGCCTGCGCTACACCGGCTTCCATACGACGTCGATGTGCTCGACGACGCGCGCCGCCCTGCTGACCGGCCGCAACCACCACTCGGTGGGCGTGGGGTGCCTGGCCAACTTCGATTCGGGCTACCCTGGCTATCGCGGCAAGATCGCGCGCGAGGCGGGCACCATCGCCGAGATGCTGCGCCCGCACGGCTATCGCAATTACATGCTGGGCAAGTGGCACGTCACACCGCTCACCGAGTTGGGCGCCACGGGCCCGTTCGACGGCTGGCCGCTCGGCCGCGGCTTCGACCGCTTCTACGGCTTCATGGATGCCGAGACCGACCAGTACGCGCCCGAGTTGGTGCGCGATAACACGCCGGTCGAGCCGCCGGGCACTTTCGCCAGCGGCTATCACCTTACGGCTGATCTCATCGACCAGGCGATGCGCTACATCGCCGACCATATCGCCGACGACGCCGGGATCCCGTGGCTGACGTGGGTGGCGCTGGGCGCCTGCCACGCGCCGCACCAGGCGCCGTCCGACCTGATCAAGAAGTACGACGCGCTGTTCGCCGAAGGCTGGGACGCCGAGCGCGACCGCCGCATCGCGCGCCAGAAAGAGACGGGCATCGTGCCGAAGGAGACCCGGCTCCCGGCGCGCAACGACCTGGTGCGCCCGTGGACCGAGCTGCCCGAGGGCGAGCGTCGGCTCTACACGCGCCTGCAGGCGGCCTATGCCGCCATGCTCGACCATGCCGACCAGCACCTGGCGCGGCTGATGACGTTCCTCGAGCAGGCGGGCCAGCTCGAGGACACCCTGATCATCGTGATGTCCGACAATGGTGCCAGCCAGGAGGGCGGTCCGTTCGGCATGGTGAACGCCATGGGCCCCTACAATCTGCGTCGCGAGCCGATCGAAGAGAAAATCGCGCGCATCGACGATATCGGCGGGCCTGATACCCACTCCAACTTCCCGCTGGGCTGGGCAATGGCGGCCAACACGCCGCTGCGGCGCTACAAGCAGAACACCCATGGCGGCGGCATCCGCGATCCGCTGGTGATCTCCTGGCCCAAGGGTCTCGCGGCCCGCGGCGAACTGCGTCATCAGTTCTGCCATGCCAGCGACCTCACCCCGACGCTGCTCGACGTCGTCGGTGTGAAGCCGCCAGCGACGATCAACGGTGTGAAGCAGATGCCGCTCGAAGGCACCAGCTTCGCCGCCAGCCTCAAGGAGGCAAACGTGCCGGCGAAAGCGGCGCCACAATATTTCGAGATGTTCGGCCATCGCGGTCTGGTGCAGGGCGGCTGGAAGGCCGTGGCGTTCCACCCGCTTGGGGCGGACTTCGAGCAGGATAAGTGGGAGCTGTTCCATCTCGATCGCGACTTCAGCGAGACCGACGATCTCGCCGAGAAAGAGCCAGACCGGCTCAAGGCGATGATCGCTGAATGGTGGAAGCAGGCCGAAACGCATCAGGTGCTGCCGCTCGATGACCGCTTCCAGCAGCGCTTCAGCGACAATGCCAAGCGCTTCCACGGCCCGCGCAAGAAGTTCGTGTTCCATGTCGGGATGGGCCATGTGCCCACCGACGTGGCGCCCGACGTGCGGAGCCGCACCTACACGATCGAAGCAGATGCGCGCATCGACGGCACCACGACCGAGGGCGTGCTGATCGCCCATGGCGACATGACCTGCGGATACTCGCTCTATCTCAAGGACAATCGGCTGACCTACGATATGAATGTCGGCGGCGTGCATCACATCGCCGTCTCCGACCGCCCGGTCGCTGCCGGCAATCACAAGCTCGGCCTGCGCCTGCGCCGCGAGAAGGGCCAGAACATCGCCACGCTGCTGATCGACGGCGAACCGGCCGGCGGTTTCACCGCTCAGTTGGGCTTCATCAGCTTCATCTCGTGGTCCGGTCTCGACATTGGCCGCGATCGCGGGAGTCCGGTGTCGCACTACGAGGCGCCATTCGCCTTCACCGGCAAGCTGCGCAAGGTCACCTTCGTTCTTGACGACGACCAGGTGCTCGATGCCAAGGCGGCGGCCGAGGCGGCGTTGGCGCGCGAATGACGACAGTCGTCGATCGTCGGCTGGGCGTCGACAGTCCTTACGCCTGGAGGCTGGCCGTCGTGTCAACGGCCTGCATCGTGCTGGGTGGCGGTGCGATCTACCTGCCCGTCGTGGCATTGAAGGAAATCGCCGCCGAGTTCGGCGACCGCCGTGCTGTGCCATCGATGGCTTACATGCTGGGCTTCTTCGCCATGGGCGTGGGCGGGGTGTTCATGGGCTGGCTGGCTGACCGCACCAGCCCGCGCGTGCCGCTCCTGATCGCCGGCGTGTCGATCCTGGCCGGCGGCTGGCTGGCGGCGAGCGGCGGCGAATGGACGCTCTATGCGGGCTACATGATCCCGCTCGGCTTTTTCGGTAATTCCGCCACCTTCACGCCGGCGATGAACAATATCCAGGGCTGGTTCGATCGGCGGCGCAGCGTCGCCGTGTCGCTGATCTCGGTCGGGCCGGCGCTCTCGGGCTTCACCTGGCCGCAGATCTATCGCTGGCTGCTGCCCGATTATGGCTGGCGCCAGAGCCTGGTGATCTACGGCGTCACGGCGGGTGTCCTGATGTTCCTTTGCGCATTGTACATCCGGCCCTCGCCGGTCGCGCGGGCCAGGGCGGCGCGGCCGCCGGAGGACCTGTCGGGCCTGCCGATGCCGTCGCGGTCGCTGATGGCACTGCTCTCGGCCGCGGCTTTCTGCTGCTGCGCGGCGATGGCGGTGCCGTTCGTGCACATGGTGGCCTTCTGCGGCGATCTCGGCCTCAGCCCCGCGCGCGGCTCGGAGGCGATCTCGCTGATCCTGCTGATGGCGGTGGCGGCGACCTTCGCCATGGGCCGGCTGTCCGACCATATCGGCCCGCTGCCGGTCAGCCTGCTTCTCTCGCTGATCCAGGTCGTCTCGCTCACCGGCTATGTCTTCGTGGCCGGCCTGTCGGGTATCTACATCCTGTCGGCGATCCACGGCATTCCCTACATCGCGATCGTGCAAGGCTACGCGCTGATCCTGCGCCGGCTCTACGGCTCCAGCATCGCCGGCTGGCGGTTGGGCGTGGTCATGCTGTTTGCCATGGCTGGCATGGCCATCGGCGGCTGGATCGGGGGCGCGGTGTTCGATGCCACACTCTCCTACCGGCCGGCCTTCCAGCTGGCGGTCGGGTTCGACCTCCTCAACTTCATGCTGCTCGGCCTGCTATACTTCTGGCAGAGGCGGCGGATTTGGGCGCGCCTCCCGGCATAGGATCGGCCATGGCCCACGACCACGATCACCCTGACGATCACGACCATCACGATCACGAGCACGGCCAGGACGTCCCGTCGGACACGGCGCTGCGCGTCAAGGCGCTGGAGTCGCTCCTGGTCGAGAAGGGGCTGGTCGATCCGGCGGCGCTGGATGCGATCGTCGACGCCTTCGAGAACAAGATCGGCCCGCGCAACGGCGCACGCGTCGTCGCCCGCGCCTGGACCGATCCCGCCTACAAGGTGCGGCTGCTGGCGGACCCGACGGCAGCGATCGCCGAGCTCGGCTATTCGGGTGCGCAGGGCGAGCACATGGTGGTCGTCGAGAACACGCCCACCGTCCATAACCTCGTCGTCTGCACGCTCTGCTCCTGCTATCCGTGGCCTGTGCTCGGCCTGCCGCCGGTCTGGTACAAGTCCTCCGCCTACCGCTCGCGCGCGGTGATCGATCCACGCGGCGTGCTGCGCGAGTTGGGTGTGGATTTGCCGGAGGGCGTTGCGGTGCGGGTCTGGGATTCGACCGCTGAGATCCGCTACCTCGTCCTGCCTGAACGGCCGCCTGGCACTGAGCATCTCGACGCCGAGGCGCTGGCCGCCCTGGTGACGCGCGACGCCATGATCGGCACGGCCAGGGTGACGTTGCCGTGAACGGCGTGCACGACATGGGCGGCATGCAGGGCTTCGGGCCGGTGAAGACTGAGCCCAACGAGCCCGTCTTCCATGCTCGCTGGGAATCCCGCGTGTTGGCGCTGCGCCGCGCGCTCGGCGCATGGCGGCGCTGGAACATCGATGCCGGCCGCTACAGCATCGAGACGCTGCCGCCGGCGGACTATCTGCGCATGAGCTACTACGAGAAATGGTTCGCCTCAGCGACCAAGCTCGCGCTGCAGGCCGGCCTGATCACCGAGCGTGAGCTCGAGACCGGGCACCGCGATCCGAACGTGCCCGTGGCGACGCCGCCGCTCACCGCCGACAAGGTCATGCCGTTGATCCAGGGCGGCGGGCCGACGCTGCGCCAGACGAATGCCAAGCCGCGCTTCAAGGTGGGTCAGGCGGTGCGGGCGCGCGACATCAATCCGATCGGCCACACCCGGCTGCCGCGCTACGTGCGCGGGCGGAGCGGGACAATCGAGTGCGACCACGGTGCGCATGTGTTTCCGGATTCCAACGCGAAGTTCGAGGGAGAGAAGCCGCAATTCCTCTACACGGTGCGCTTCGAGGCGCGCGAGCTGTGGGGCGAGTCGGCCCATCCGGCCGACGCGGTCTATCTCGACCTGTGGGAGGACTATCTCGATGCCGTCTGAGCGTCTGGCCGCGTTGCCGGGCCTGCCGCGCGACGACAAGGGCCCGGTGTTCGCCGAGCCGTGGCAGGCTCAGGCTTTCGCGATGGTGGTTCAGCTCTGCGACGCCGGACAACTCACCTGGCCCGAATGGGTGGAGACGCTGTCGGCGGTGCTGCGCGAGAACGCGCCGGATGACGGCTCCTCCTACTACGCCCATTGGCTCACGGCGCTGGAGCGCCTTTGCCTCGCTAAGGGCCTCACAGCCGCGGCCGCTCTCGAAGGGCGGCGGCAGGCCTGGGCTGAGGCCTATCGCACCACGCCGCACGGCAAGCCAGTGGAGTTACCGGCCACGAGCGAATAGGGGCGCATCATGAGCAACGAGCTTTGGAGGATGACTGCGACCGAGGCGGTGGCGCGGCTGAAGAAAAAGGAGATCTCACCGCTCGACCTAGTCGAGGCCTCGGCTAGGCGGATCGCCGAGGTCGAACCCGCTGTGAACGCCCTGCCGACGCTCTGCCTCGACCGCGCCCGCAATCACGCCAAGCGGATCATGGCGGGCGGCGCAGCCTGCGAAGCCTCCGGCGAAGCAGGCTGGCTGGCGGGCCTCCCGGTCTCGATCAAGGACCTGACCGACGTTGCCGGCGTGCGCACCACCTACGGCTCACCGATCTTCGCCAATCACGTGCCGGCCCAGTCCCATCCGGTGGTCGAGCGCATCGAGCGCAAGGGCGGCATCGTGATGGGCAAGTCCAACACGCCCGAATTCGGCGCCGGCGGCAGTACCTTCAACGAGGTGTTCGGCCGAACGCGCAATCCGTGGAACACCTCGCTCACCTGCGGCGGCTCGACGGGTGGCGGCTCGGTCTCGGTGGCGACCGGCGAAGTCTGGCTGGCGCACGGCACCGATCACGGTGGCTCGCTGCGCCGCCCCGGCACCTACTGCTCGACCGTCGGCATCCGTCCCTCGTCTGGACGCGTCACCCGCGGCACCGTGAACAACCTCTATTCGGTGCAGTCGGTGCACGGCCCGATGGCGCGCAATGTTGCCGACCTGGCGCTGTTTCTTGATGCCATGGCGGGCTTCTGTCCGCACGATCCGCAGACCTTCGACGCGCCCGCGGTGTCATTCAGCGTCGCCGTCGCCAACCCCGGGCTGCCCAAGCGCGTCGCCGTCAGCATCGACTTTAACGGAACGGCACGGCTCGACCGCGAGGTGCGCGAGATCTGCGGCAAGGCGATGAGCCGGTTCGCGGAGCTGGGTTGCATCGTCGAGGAGGCGGCGCCCGATTTCGGCCCGGTCGACGAAGTGTTCATGGCGCTGCGCAATCAGCACTTCGTCGTCGACCGCGAACTGCAGCTCCAGGAGCACCGCGACAAGATCAAGGCGGACATCATCTGGAACACCGAGCTGGGGCTGAAGCAGACCACCAGCCGGCTCGCCTGGGCCGAGCGCGAGCGCGCGGCGCTCTATCGGCGCATGGTCGAGTTCTTCCAGAAGTACGATCTGTTCGTGTCGCCCAGCGCGCCGACCGCCGCATTCGACGTCAACCTGCGCGCGCCCGAGACCATTGGCGGCCAGAAGCTCGACAACTACATGGGCGGCTCGACGCTCAACTCGGCGATCACCGTCACCGGCAGTCCGGCCGTCGCGGTGCCCTGCGGCTTCGACTCCCATGGACGCCCCGTCGGCCTGCAACTCGTCGGCAAGCCGCGGGGCGAGGCGGCACTGCTGCAGGCCGCGTCGCTCTACGAAAGGCTCTTGGGTCTCGACAAGCTCCTGCCCATCGACCCCAAGCCGGGAACCGTCCCAAAGGCGTGAGATGCGTCCCCTTTCACCGGGCTCGATCGCTTTGGCCGGCACGATCGCAGGGTTTCTGGGCGATCAACAATGCAACTCGCGCTCGAGCGTCATTTGATAGGCGTTCGTTCCTTAAAGCGTAGTCCCATACGTCTCGATCGCCGCTGTCGGTTGCGCAGGTGTCCGATCCCGCCAGGATGAGTTCCCTGATCACCCGTTCTGAGGCATTTTCGGCGGCGTACATCAGGGCAATTCGGCTATCGAATCGGATCATGGTGGCCTCAGGCACGTTGCGCGCATCCGTCCTTTTCGCGACATCGGCCCCGCGGGCGAGAAGAAGAGTCACGGTGTCGGCGAGATCGTAGTGCGCGGCATACATCAGGGCGGTCTTACCGAACGCGTTGCCTTCGTTGATGTCCGCACCCCTGTCGAGGAGGAGGCGCACTTCATCGGGATGCTCCAGAGCATAGAAAAGCGCCGGCTCTCGGCCCTCGGTCCCTGATCCCTTATCTCCGGACAGCGGCGCGCCTTCCTTGATCAAGGCATTGAGAGCCTCCTGTGGGGTGCCGGTCAGAAGTGCCGAGCAAAGGTCGCCCCTCTGGCCTTCGGACCGATGGATCTCCCTCCGGAGCTCCTCGTCCGAAGGCACCTTCTCTATGTGCACAACAAAGCTTGCCGAGATGATGCGGTCGGTGGTCAGCAATGCGGCTTCCTTGCCGTTGGGCAAGCCGAACGCGTGCTCGTAGTACCGGGCAAGCGCGTCCATTGCGGCGAGACGGCGGGCTTCAAAGGCGCGCGCAAGTCGGAATCGCGACAGGCTCTGGTAACCCCATTGGTGGATCCACGCACGCATGAAAAGCGGAGGAGGCTGATACGGCGGCCAACTCGCCGCCACTTCCCAAGGGCGCACCAACGTGTCGTACCAGGTGTACGCGCTTCTCGTGATCAATCCGCTGAGTGCATGAAGGGTTCCAGCCATTTGTCCTTCAGTGCCCTGTATCTCTCGAATTGTCCGCATCCATCCGACAACTTCAGCAGGTACTTCGAGTTCGTCGGGCGACCTGGTCGGCCAGGGAAGCGGAAGTGCGCCGGCCCTTGGCGCGATGCTTGCTTGGCATCGAAGTTCCGTACTGCCGTCGGCGTGGATTCGCTGAAGACTTGCGGTGCCATCCTGCCGATCGTTTCCGCCGACGGCAGTCACCCCATCCGCCACATCGTAGACGTACACACGTCCTTGATAGGACAGCACCTTGAAGGGGCTCTTGTAGCCATCACCCAGCGGAGAGAACCTGGGAGCCGCCGCCACACTGACAAGCGTCGACGTTTTCCGGTTTGGCCACGACTTCTGGAGAGCCAGAATCTCGGCAGCAATGCCATCAGTAGTGGTTTTTGATCGGATCAGCAGATCATAACTGTTGTTATTCGAATTGAACGGCTGCGTAACGTGGAGCAGGAGCTGCTTGCGGCCATCTTGATCGAGGTCCAACTCGGCGACATCGATTGACTCGCGAAGCTGTTCGCTGCCGTGCTCCGATGGCCAAGCCACCCAGTGGCCAAGTGTCATCGGCGGTTCCTTGAAGGCGTAATTCCCGTTACGGTGCCGCGCCAGGAAGTCTTTGCGCAGGCCGCTCAGGAAGGCATCGCAGAGTTTGGCATCGCGCGACACGAGCAGGCGAGGCAGGAACGGCTGTCGGTTGGTCTCAATGGGAAGCTCAGTCCGCCGCAGCGGCACGTAGGGTACATGTCCCAACTGGTCCCACTGCCGATAGGTCTCAGCGAGGCACTGGCTCGGAGGCGGGGCGTCCAGCCTATGGAAAGCCGGCTGGTTGGGATCCAAACCGCAGCCGATCGCGCGGTCTTGCAACCAACGGAGTTGGGCTTTGACGATGGCATCCCGGCTGCTCGCGGGTTCACTCTTGAGTATCTGACGAAAGGTTTCAGCCATCTTTCGATCGAGATCGCCCAAGGCGGAGTCGCTGCAGATCAGCTTTTCGACGGCCGTGGTCGCCCTTCGGCAATCGAAGCTCGGGTTCGACTGGGCCTGGGCGTATGGCGGTGTCAGGGCCAAGCCAGCGAAAAGAAGGGCCGCCCACGCCTTCTCACTGATAAGACCACGTCGCTCCACGAAAACCTCTCGGGGTCAGCCATCGACCCCATGCCGGGGACCATGCCACCCTCCGGTGCAGAATATGTGGAGGAGACAATGAAAGCGTCGCTGTTCTACCTGCCCACGATCGGCAGCCGCGCCGAGATCGAGCAGGGCATGGCGGGCATGAACCCGCACTTCTATCAGCGCATGCTGGGCGAGCTCAGCGAGCAGATCAAACTGGGCGACGAGCTCGGCTACGACTCGGTCTCCTTCACCGAGCATCACTTCCACATCGAGGGCTTCGAGCTTTCGAACAACCCGGTGCTCCTCGATCTCTACTTCGCGATGCAGACCAAGCGCATTCGCGTCGGCCAGCTCGGCATCGTCCTGCCGGCCTCCAATCCGATCCGAGTCGCCGAGGACATCGCCATGCTCGACCACATGACCGGGGGGCGCGCCAACGCCGGCTTCGCCCGCGGCTACCAGCGGCGCTGGGTCGACGTCATGGCGCAGCAGACGCACGGCATCCATGGCGCGCTGCCCAACCAGCACGACGAGATCGACAACGCCAATCGCCTCGCCTTCGAGGAAAACTTCCGCATCGTCAAGAAGTGCTGGACCGAGGAGATGCTCACTTACGACGGCAAGTACTGGAAGGTGCCGGCCGGTCCGACGCCGTGGACGCTCGACACCACGGCCAAGTGGGGCAAGGGCGTGAAGGACGGGATCCTGACGTCGGTCGGCGTGGTGCCGAAGCCGCTGCAGAAGCCGCACCCGCCCTTGTTCCAGCCGTTCGCCAGCTCGGAGAACACGGTGCGTTTCTGCGCCAAAGAAGGCGTGACACCGATCCTGCCGCCGATGCTGCCGGTCTACGAGGAAAAGCTTTACAGCGTCTATTCGGAGGTTTCGGGCAAGCCCAAGGGGCAGGGCGTGGGCGTGCTGCGCGACGTCATCATCGCCGACACCGACGCTGAGGCGATGGCCATGTGGCGCGATTCCGGCCAGTTCTCCGGCCGCGCCTGGTTCGAGCCCTTCGGCTTTCGCCGCGGCATGCAGGACCCCAAGACCGGCGGTTACCCCACTTCAGAGGAAGTGATCGCCATGGGCTATGCCTATGTCGGTACGGTCGACACGGTGCTGAAGGCCATGGAGACCCAGCAAAAGCGGCAGCCGGTCGATTGGGTGTTCTGCTACACTTACAACAGCCTGGTGCCGCATCCCGTCCTGATGAAGTCGATCGAGAAGTTCTGGACCAAGGTGATGCCGCGCTTCCGTTGAGAGATGGAGGTTGATCATGGGCATGTTGAGCGACAAGGAACTCGCGGAGCTTGTTCCCGCCTGGCAGGCGAGCAGTCCGACACCGGTGCCCACCCAGCTCGTCTCCAGCGACGAATACCTACCGATCGCACAGACCGAGCGCCAGAAGAAGGTCGAGGCGCGCATGAACGCGCTGGGCGAAGAGTACGGGCGGAAGAACGGCCTGTCCCGCCGGCGCTTCTTCCAGACCGCCGCCGGCATGACCGCGGCGTATCTGGCCATGAACGAGGTCTACGGCCCGCTGTTCGGCGCCTCGCCGGCCGAAGCCAGGAACCTCGAACTCGCCCAGGCCCGCGCCGACGGGCTGAAAGACCAGTTCATCATGGACGTGCACACGCACTTCCTGCGCGACGACACCAAGCTCGCCGGATTTGCGCGCATGCGCGAGGCGGTCGGCAAGGCTGGCTGGAATCCCGAGCTGGCCGGCAAGCCGCAGACGGTCGACGACCTCAAGTACCCCAACTGGTTCAAGGAGATCTATCTCGACAGCGACACCAAGGTGGCGTTGATCAGCGGCTCGCCCTCTGAAATCCCCGAGGACTGGTTCCTGACCAACGACATGAAGCGAGATGCGCGAACCAAGGTGAACCAATGGGCGGGTTCGCGCCGGCTGCTCAGCCACGCCATCTTCGCGCCGGGCTATCCCGGGTGGATGGACGAGGTCGATCGAGCCATCGCCGAGGACAAGCCCAACTCGTGGAAGGGCTACACGGTGGGCGACAACACCCACAAGGAGTTGAGCAAGCACCCTTGGCGCATGGACGACGAAAAACTGGTCTATCCGTTCTACGAGAAGATCGTGAAGGCGGGCTACGACATCGTCTGCGTGCACAAGGGTCTCTACGCTCCGTCGGTCGAGCAGCAGTTCCCCAACCTCACCTCCTATGCGGCGGTCGATGACGTGGGCAAGGCAGCCAAGGACTGGCCCAACATCCGCTTCGTCATCTACCACTCGGCCTATCGCTGGGTCGGCGGCAAACCCGAAGACGCATGGGCGCAGTTCGAGAAGACCGGCCGGCTGGAATGGACCAGCGACCTCGCCGACATCCCGGCCAAGTACGGCGTCAGCAACGTCTATGGCGATCTCGGCCAGCTCTTCGCCATGACCGCGGTGGCCGAGCCGCGGCTGTGCGCGGCGCTGATGGGCATGCTGGTCAAGGGCCTGGGTGCGGACCATGTCATCTGGGGTACCGACGCGCTGTGGACCGGCTCGCCGCAATGGCAGATCGAGGGGCTGCGCCGTCTCGAGATTCCCGAAGAGATGCGCAGGAAGCACGGCTTCGCCCAGCTCGGCCCGGCCGATGGCCCGTTGAAGCAGGCGATCTTCGGCGGCAATTCCGCGCGCATGTATCGCTACGACGTCAAAAAGGCGGCATGGCGCGACGATCGCTTCGCTTCGATCAAGCAGGACTACGAGCGGCGCGGCCGCGACCCTTCGAATTTGCGCTATGGCTACGTCGTCCCGGGCTAGGAAATCCTCCCCATTCATTTGGGCAGGTGTCTGCGGCTTACGCTGAGGGGCCGCGAAACTTCTTCATGTCGTACCCCTTGGAGCCATTGTAAACCTTTTGCCATGCGCCTGAAGCACCCCAATACACGGCCGGTGGGCGCGCCGGTTCGCTTCCGGTTCGACGGCACCGAGCTCGAGGCGCTGACGGGCGAGACCGTCGCCGCCGCCTTGGCCGCAGCCGATATCGTCGCCGTTCGCCGGACGCGTTCGGGCGCGCCGCGCGGGCCCTTTTGCGGCATGGGCGTCTGCTTCGACTGCCTGGTCACGGTCGATGGCCGTCCCAACCAGCGGGCCTGCCTGACCAAGGTCGAGCCCGGCCTAGATGTTCGTTCCGCGCCGGCGGCGACCTCACCCCCGGCGGAACCTGTGGCGGCGCCTGCCGAGGAGATTGCCTGCGATGTCATGGTCGTGGGCGCGGGTCCGGCCGGTCTTACGGCGGCGCACAGCCTGGCGTTGGCAGGTGCCGAGGTGATCGTCGTCGACGAGCGGCTGCATCCCGGCGGCCAGTACTTCAAGCCGCTGGCGCCTTCGCAGGCGGCCGAGATATCGGGCCTCGACCGGCAGTTCCGCGACGGCGCCGTGCTGCTCCAGTCGGCCATGAGCGCCGGTGTCGAGATCCTGAACGAGACGACGGTATGGGCGGCCTTCTCGCCGACCGAGGTCGCGGCGATCGTCGCCGGCCGCTCGACCCTGTTCCGGCCCAAACGGCTGGTGCTGGCGACCGGCGCCTATGAGCAGTCGATGCATGTGCCGGGCTGGACCCTGCCTGGAGTCATGACGGTCGGCGGCCTGCAGACGCTGGCCCGTTCTTATCGCGTGGCGCCGGGCCGGCGAATCGTCATCGCCGGCAACGGCCCGCTCTGCCTGCAGACGGCGGCGGAGCTGCGCGAGGGCGGTGCCAATGTCGTGGCGGTGCTCGAATCCGCGGCCCGTCCGGGCTTCAGCCGCTGGCCGACGCTAGCGCGAGCGGCCTGGGCCGATCCGCTTCTGCTGCTGAAGGGCATCACGCTCGCCGCCGGCCTGCGCGACATCCTGCACTGGCGCCGCCGTGTGACACGGCTGTTGGGCGACGAGCGCGTCCGCGGCGTCGAAGCGGCGGATCTCAGCATCGAGGCCGACGTCGTGGCCCTGGGCTACGGCTTTGCCTCATCGTCCGAACTGGCGCGCTCGCTAGGCTGCGCCCATCGCTTCGTGGCCCGTGGCAACGGCTCGATGGAGACGCTGACCGACGATGACGGCCGCACCAGCATCGCCGAAGTCTTCGCCATTGGCGATGGCGCCCGTTTCGGCGGCGCCGCGGCCGCGCAGGCGCAGGGCATGATGACGGCCGCGGCCATCGCGCGCGACCTCGGCCTCCCGCCGCCGCGGCTCGGATCCTCACCAAAGACGCTGCGCCGGGTGCAGCGCTTCCAGACGGCGCTGTGGCGGCTGTTCGAGGCTGCGCCCTTGCAGGCGCAGGTCCTGGCCGACGACGCCATCGTCTGCCGCTGCGAGGAGGTGCGGGCCAACTCGTTGCGCTGGCTGGTGAAGAGCGGCCACGACACGCCGGCCGAATTGAAGCGGTTGACCCGCGTGGGCATGGGGCGCTGCCAGGGCCGCTATTGCGCGGCGACGGTGGCGCGCATGTGCTCCGCCGAAGTGGGCGAGTTCAGCCTGTTCGCGCCGCGCCCACCGGCCAAGCCCGTGCCGATTCGCCTGCTGTCGGTGGAGCAGCCGGAATGGAGCGGGCACAAGGACTTCGTGCCGCCCGACATGGCACGGCCCGTCGAGACCGAGCCGCTGCCTGTCGAGAGGGTCGACACCCTGGTTATCGGCGGCGGCGTCGCCGGCTGCTGCCTCGGCTATTGGCTGGCGAGTGAAGGCATCGAGACCCTGGTGGTCGAGCGGGACGACGTGAACCTGCAGGCCTCGGGCGCCAATGCCGGCAGCCTGCATGTCCAGCTCCTGTCGTTCGATTTCGGCCGCAACGCGCCGGCCGGCGGCAACCGGGCCGCCGACACCCTGCCGCTGGGGCCCGCTTCGATCGCGCTGTGGCAGGAGATCCAGCGCGACACTGGCCAGGACCTCGAGATGAAGGTCAGCGGCGGGCTGATGCTGGCCGAGACCGGTGACGATGTCGCCTTCCTCAAGGCGAAGATCGAGCTGGAGAAGAGCCGCGGCATCGAAGCCGAGCTGATCGGCGCCAACGAGCTGCGCCAACTCGAGCCCTGTATCGGCGACGTCGCCATCGCCGCCGAATGGTGCCCGGGCGAGGGCAAGATCAATCCACTGCGCGCTACCTACGCGGTGGTGGCACGCGCCAAGGAGATGGGTGCTCGCTTCCGGCGCGGCAGCGACGTGCGGGCGATAGAGCGCGAAGGGTCGGGCTGGAAGGTCACGACCAGCCGCGGCGAGATCCGCTGCCGACGCATCGTCAACTCGGCCGGGCCCTGGGCCGCCGAGGTCGCCTCCATGGCGGGCGTCACCATCCCGGTGCGCGGTGCGCCGCTGCAGATGATCGTGACCGAGCCGACCGCGCCGACGCTCGGCCGGCTGGTCGCCCATGCCGCGCGCCATCTCACGCTGAAGCAGATGGGGTCGGGCGCTTTTATGATCGGTGGCGGCTGGACGGCGGGGCTCGACGAGCAGCAGAAGCTGTCGCGCGCCTTGCGCGCCAGCGTCGAGGGCAATCTCTGGGTGGCGAGCCGCGTCGTGCCGGCGCTCGCCGACCTGCATGCCATCCGCATCTGGGCTGGCATGAACGTCAATATCGACCGCGCGCCCATCCTGGGCGAGGTGCCTGGCCTGCCGGGCTTCTACAATTGCGTCAGCTCCAACGGCTATACGCTGGCACCCGTGCTGTCGCGCCTCACCGCCGAGATGATCGCCGGACGATCGACGAGCTTGCCGGTCGAGCCTTATTCGATCCGAAGGTTCAGTTGAAGATCGAGGAATCCACCAGCGGCTTGCCGCGCGGGCGCGCTGCTTCCGGCCGGTCGCACTTCTGGAAGCGGCCGCGGCCGGCCGAGCCGCTCATGCGCCCTTCTTCCATCACGGCTTCGCCACGCGACAGGGTCATGACTGGGTAGCCGGTGAGTTCGCGGCCCTCGTAGGGCGTGTAGTCGCAATTGTGGTGAAGGATCGAGTTGGTGAGGCTCACTTTGCGTTGGGGATCCCACAGAACGATGTCGGCATCGGCGCCGACGGCGATCGTGCCTTTGCGCGGGTGCAGGCCGTAGATCTTCGCCGCATTGGTCGAAGACAGCGCCACGAATTGCTGCAGCGTGATGCGGCATTTGTTGACGCCTTCGGAGAAGAGCAGCGGCAGGCGCGTCTCGACGCCAGGCACGCCGTTGGGGATCTTGCGGAAGCTCTGGGCCGCGCCCGGCAGCTTCTTGCCGCGCACGTCGTCGTATTTGAATGCCGCGTGGTCGGACGACAAGAGCTGGAAGGTGTTGGCGCTGAGCCCGGTCCAGATGTGCTCCTGGTTCTCCGTGCCGCGCGGCGGCGGCGAGCACACGCACTTGCTGCCCTCATCACCCGGCTTCTCGAAGTCCTCCTCGCTCAGGAAGAGGTATTGCGGGCAGGTCTCGCCATAGACACGCAGGCCGCGCGCCTGGGCGCGCTGGATCTCGTGCATGGCCTCTTTGGCGGAGACGTGCACGAGAAGCATCGGCACGTCCAAAAGCTCGGCCAGCGAGATGGCGCGGTGCGTGGCTTCTCGTTCGACGACGAACGGCCGCGACGCGGCATGGAACTTCGCAGCGGTCATGCCCTTCAGTTCGAGCCGCTCGGTCAGCCAGCCGATGCAATCTGAATTCTCGGCATGGATCATCAGCATCGCCTGCTCGCGCCGCGCTGCGGCCAGCGAATCGAGGATCTGGCGGTCGGTGAGCTTCACGTCGTCGTAGGTCATGTAGATCTTGAACGAGGTGTAGCCGTCGGCGACCAGGGCGGGGAAATCCTGGCCCATGGTCTTCTCCGCCGGATCCGACAGGATGATGTGGAAGGCATAGTCGATCAGCGACTTGCCCTCGGCACGCTGATGGTACTAGTTCACGGCGTCGCGTAGCGACTGGCCCTTGCTCTGGTAGGCGAAGGGAATGATGGTCGTGGTACCGCCGGCCGCCGCCGCCCGGCTGCCGCTTTCGAAGTCGTCGCAGAACACCGAGCCATCGGCTGTGTCCTGGTCGGAGTGGACGTGGGCGTCGATGCCGCCCGGCACGGCAATCAGGCCCGTGGCGTCGATTTCCTTGCGCCCCTTGTCCAGCCGCTCGCCCAGCGCCACCACCCGGCCGCCCAGGATGCCGATATCACCCTTCACCACGTCAGAGGCTGTGGCGATGGTGGCATTGCGGATCACCAGGTCATAGTCGGCCATGTTTCCTCTCCCGCGCCGGGCTGCTGCAAGTCCCATGCCCAATCCCCGCCTAGACCGGCGCTGCGAGCCGGTCCACACTTGTCTCAACAAAGGGGGCCTGAATGAAACGCTGGTATGGATCGCTGCTTGCGTTGCTTGCCATAGGTGTGCTGGGCGCGCTTGCGCACGCGCAAACCGCCACCATCAAGCCTGCCATTGTCTACGCCAATGGCGGCAAGTTCGACAAATCCTTCAACGAGGGCGTCAGTAACGGTGCCAAGAAGTTCTCGGACGAGACCAAGATCGCCGTGGTCGATTTCGAGCCGGCTAACGAGACGCAGTTCGAGCAGGCCCAGCGGCGCTTCGCCCAGCGCGGGCAGGACCCGATCATCGCCGTCGGTTTCTCCCAGGCCGTGGCGCTCGAGAAGGTCGCCAAGGAATTTCCCAATATCCACTTCACCATCATCGACATGATGGTCGACTTGCCGAACGTGCAGTCGGTCCTGTTCAAGGAACAAGAGGGTTCGTTCCTGGTCGGTATGCTGGCGGCGCTGGCCTCCAAGAGCGGCAAGATCGGCTTCGTCGGCGGCATGGACATCCCGCTGATCCGCCGCTTCCAGTGCGGCTTCGAACAGGGCATCAAATACGCCAATCCCAATGCCGAGCTGATCTCCAACATGACCGGCACCACGCCCGCCGCCTGGAACGATCCGGGCCGCGGCGCCGAGCTTGCCAAGGGCCAGTTCGATCGCGGCGTCGATGTGGTCTACGCCGCCGCTGGCAACACCGGCACGGGCGTGCTGCAGGCCGCCAAGGATCGCGGCAAATACGCGATCGGCGTCGATTCCAACCAGAACTACCTGCATCCCGGCACGATGCTGACCTCGATGATGAAGCGCGTCGATCTCGCGGCCTACCAGAGCTTCAAGGCGGCGCAAGCCGGCACGTGGAAGGGCGGAGTGCAGGTGCTGGGCCTGAAGGAAGGCGGCGTCGACTGGGCGCTCGACCAGTACAACGAGAAGCTGGTCACGCCGGAGATGAAGGCCAAGGTCGAGGCCGCCAAGGCCGACATCATCGCGGGCAAGATTGTCGTCCACGACTATATGAGCAACAACGCCTGCAAGTGATCCAGTGCCGGAGATGGCAGGCGTCCCGGCGATCGAGCTTGTAGCGATCGACAAGTCGTTTGGCAGCGTGCACGCCGTGCGTGGCGTGTCGCTGGCTATCGACAAGGGTGCCATCACCGGCATCGTCGGCGAGAACGGGGCCGGCAAATCGACCCTGATGAGCATCCTCTACGGTCTCTATCGTGCCGACGCAGGCGAGATCCGGGTCGATGGCCAGGCCGTGCAGATGGAAAGCCCGCGCGATGCCATCGCTCATGGCATCGGCATGGTGCATCAGCACTTCATGCTGATCGACACCTTCACCGTCCTGGAGAACCTGGTCCTGGGTGCCGAAGGTGGACCGCTTCTGGCCGGCGCCATGGCGGCGGCGCGGACAGAGCTCGAACGGCTGGAGCGCGAATACGGTCTCACCGTCGATCCGGATGCGAAGATCGCCGACCTCTCGGTGGGCGAGCAGCAGCGCGTCGAGATCCTGAAGGTGCTGTTCCGCGGCGCGCGTATCCTGATCCTGGACGAACCCAGCGCCGTGCTGACGCCGCAGGAGACCGACCAGCTGTTCCGCATCCTGGTGACCCTGAAGGAACGCGGCGTCAGCGTCGTGCTGATCACCCACAAGCTGCGCGAGATCATGGCCGCGACCGATCGCGTCTATGTCATGCGCCAGGGCCAGATCGTGGCCGACCGGCGGACCGCCGATACCAATCCCGAGGACCTGGCCGAGCTGATGGTCGGCCGCAAGGTGCGTCTGCATCTCGACAAGACGGTATCGACGCTCGGCGAGGTGGCGCTCAAGGCGGAGCATCTTTCCCTGATCGATACCCGCGGCGTGCGCCTGCTCGACGATGTGAGTCTCGAGTTGCGCGCCGGCGAGATCGTCGGAATAGCGGGTGTTTCCGGCAACGGCCAGACCGAGCTCCTGCAGATCCTGGCGGGCATCCGTTCGCCGACCGGCGGCACGCTGACGGTGCGCGGGCGGACCATCCATGCCGACCATCCCTGTGACCCCGGCGAGATGCGCGATCTCAGCCTGGCGCATGTGCCGGAAGACCGCCAGCGTCAGGGCATGGTCGCGGCGTTCCGGGCCTCGGAGACCGCAATCCTGGGCTATCACGACGAGCTGCCCTTCACCCGCAACTACATCCTCAACACGCCTGCGGTCGGCGCCCATTGCGCCAACCTCATGGAACAATTCGACGTGCGGCCGCGGCTCCCTGGCCTGCTGTCGTCCAATTTCTCCGGTGGCAACCAGCAGAAGCTGGTGCTGGCGCGCGAGATGGCGCGTGGACCCAAGGTGCTGCTGGTCGGCCAGCCGACGCGCGGTGTCGATATCGGCGCCATCGAGTTCATCCATCGCGAGCTGGTGAAGAGCCGCGACGCTGGTTGCGCGGTGCTGGTGGTCTCGGTCGAGCTCGAGGAGATCCTGTCGCTCGCCGACCGCATCCTGGTGATGTTCGCCGGCAAGATTGTCGGCGAAGTGAAGTCGGGTCACGCCGACGAGCGCAAGCTAGGCTTGATGATGGCGGGGGCAAAAGCGGCATGAGGGTGCTGCGCCGTCCCTTGCCGGCATGGGCGGACATCGCGCTGCTGCCGCTGGTCAATATTGCCCTCGCTTTCATCATCGTTGGCATCATCGTGCGCTTGATCGGCGTCGATCCATTCCACGCCCTACGGCTGTTGGTGTCGGGTGCGGTAGGTTCGTCGGAGTCGATCGGCTACACGCTCTACTATACGACCAACTTCATCTTCACCGGGCTTGCCGTCGCCGTCGCCTTCCATGGCGGCCTGTTCAATATCGGCGGCGAGGGCCAGGCGTATATCGGCGGCCTGGGCTGCGGTCTCGCCATGCTGGCCTTCGACCACTACCTGCCGGCGCCGATCCTGATCCCGGTCGGTATCATCGCGGCCGCCGCGTTCGGCGCGGCATGGGCCGCTGTACCGGCCTGGCTGCAGGCCTGGCGCGGCAGCCACATCGTCATCACCACCATCATGTTCAACTTCGTCGCCTCGGCGCTGATGGTCTATCTGATGGTGAATGTGCTGATTGCGCCCGGCTCGATGACGCCGCAGAGCCGCAACTTCACCGCCGCCGCCAAGATCCCGGCAATGCACGAAGTGTTGGCGGCGGTTGGCATCACGGTGGCACCCTCGGCGCTCAACCTGTCGATCGTGTTGGCGCTCGTCTGCTGTGTCGGCGTCTGGATCTTCCTGTGGCACACCTCATGGGGTTATGCGCTGCGCACCATGGGCCACAATCCCGATGCGGCGATCTATGCCGGCACCAATCTCAAGACCATGACCATGCTCGGCATGTGCCTGTCGGGCGCGCTGGCGGGCTTGGTCGGCGTCAACGAGTTGATGGGCGTGCATCAGCGAATCGTGCTTGATTTCCCCGCCGGCTACGGCTTCGCCGGCATTGCCGTGGCGCTGATGGGCCGCAGCCATCCGCTGGGTATCGTGCTCGCCGCGTTGTTGTTCGGCGCGCTGCAGCAGGGTGGCGCCGAGCTTGCCTTCGACATCCCCACCATCACGCGTGAGATGGTGGTGGTGATCCAGGGTCTGGTGATCCTGTTCTCGGGTGCCTTGGCCCATCTGCCGCGGCCCTGGCTCCAGATGCTGCTGTCCAAGCGCGTGTCGTGATGGACGAACTCGTCACCGTCGTCTTCCTCACGTTCGCCGCCACCCTCAGGGTGGCGACGCCGCTGATCCTGTGCGCCATGGGCGGGCTGTTCTCGGAGAAGAGCGGCATCATCGATGTCGGCCTCGAGGGCAAGATGCTGATGGGCGCCTTCTTCGCCGCCGCCACTTCCGCCGTCACGGGCTCGGCCTGGCTCGGAGTCGCGGCCGGCATCGCCGCGGCCGAAGTGATGGCCTTGCTGCACGGCTTTGCCTGCATCACCCATCGCGGCAACCAGGTGGTGTCGGGCGTCGCCATCAACATCCTGGCCGCGGAACTCACGGTCGTGTTGGGTACCGCCTGGTTCGCGCGCGGCGGCCAGACGCCGGCGCTCGAGGAGCGCGGGCAGCGCCTGTGGCCGATCTTCTTCCCCAATGCCGGCGACAACATCCTGGTCTATGTCGCGCTCGCCGCCGTGCCCCTCACTTGGTGGGTGATCGAGCGCACGCGCTTTGGCTTGCGCCTGCGCGCCGTCGGCGAGATGCCGTTGGCGGTCGATGCGGCGGGCATCTCGGTGGCCTGGTTGCGCTACCGGGCGGTGCTGTTGTGCGGCTTTTTCGCGGGGCTCGCGGGCGCCTATCTGTCGATTGCCCAGAATGCCAGCTTCGGCCGCGACATGACGGCGGGCCAGGGCTTCATCGCGCTGGCCGCCATCATCTTCGGCAAATGGCGGCCGTTTTCGGCGTTTGGGGCCTGCCTGATCTTCGGCCTGCTCGACGCCGTGGCCATCCGGCTGCAGGGCGTGCGGGTGCCGGGGATCGGCGAAGTGCCGGTGCAGTTGATCCAGGCTTTGCCCTATCTTCTCACCATGTTCCTGCTGGCCGGCTTCATCGGTCGCGCCGTGGCGCCCAAGGCGATCGGCGTGCCCTACGAGAAGGAGCACTGAGGTGGACGACCTGCTGCGCCTCGCCCGCACCATGATGGTGCGGGCCTATGCACCTTATTCGAAGTTCCATGTCGGAGCGGCCGTACGCGACGAGGATGGCGGCATCCATGGCGGCTGCAACGTCGAGAACGCGGCCTATCCTCAGGGTCTTTGCGCCGAAGCCTCGGCCATCGCCGCCCTGATCGCCGCTGGCAAGCATCGTGTGCTGGAATGCGTCGTGCTCGGTCCCGGGACGGACGTCGTCACGCCGTGCGGCGGTTGCCGCCAAAAGTTGCGTGAGTTCGCTTCCGACGATCTCAAGGTTCATCTCTGCGGCCCCGAGGGCGTGCATCGCACCGTGACGCTCGGCCAACTCCTGCCGCTGTCGTTCGGTCCGCACATGCTCGGCAAAGCATGATCGACGCCATCGCCACGCGAGTGCCGGGCTTCAAGCCCAAGGTCGCCATGATCCTGGGCTCGGGCCTCGGCAGCTTCGCCGAGGAGGTAAAGGCTGTGGCCACCATTCCCTATGGCGAGCTGCCGGGTTTTCCGCAGACGACCGTTGGCAGTCACGCCGGCCAACTGGTGCTCGGCCACATCGGCAAGACCGCCGTCGCCGTCCTGCAGGGCCGCGCGCATTATTACGAGCGCGGCCGAGCGGACGAGATGAAGGGCGCTATCCGCGCAATGGCCGAGCTGGGCTGCGAGACCCTGCTGCAGACCAATGCCGCGGGCAGCCTCAGGTTCGACATGCCACCAGGCTCGTTGATGGCGATCACGGACCACATCAATTTTACCGGCGTCAATCCGCTGTTTGGGTTGGGCGCCGGCGACAACCGCTTCGTCGACATGGTCAATGCCTACGATCCCGCGTTGACGCAGCGCCTGCTGGCCGCCGCCAAGGCCGCCAACATCCTGTGCCACGACGGTGTCTATATCTGGTTCTGCGGTCCGAGCTTCGAGACGCCGGCCGAGATTTGCGCCGCGCGCACGTTGGGCGCCGATGCGGTCGGCATGTCGACCGTGCCCGAGACCATCCTCGCCCGGCATGCCGGCCTAAAGGTAGTGGCGCTGTCGCTGATGACCAACTACGCGGCCGGCATGTCGCACGACAAGCTCGGCCATGAGCAAACCATGGCGGTAGCGCGTGAGGCGGCTGGCAAGGTGCGCGGTCTGTTGCGCGCCTTCCTCGAGGGCTACGATTAGCGCTCATGCTGCCGCAGGAGATCATCCGCAAGAAGCGCGACGGCCGGGAACTCTCCAGCGACGAAATCGCCTTCATCGTCAAAGGCATCGTCGACGAGAGCCTGAGCGAGGGCCAGGTCGCCTCCTTTGCCATGTCGGTGTTCTTCCGCGGCATGACCGTCGAGGAGCGCGTGGCGCTGACGCTCGGCCTGACGCGCTCCGGCATCCAGCTTGACTGGAGCGATCTCGGCCTGCCCGGGCCGGTGATCGACAAGCATTCGAGCGGCGGCGTCGGCGACAAGGTGAGCCTGATGCTGGCGCCAATCGTGGCCGCCTGTGGCGCCTTCGTGCCCATGATCTCCGGGCGCGGGCTCGGCCATACCGGTGGCACGCTCGACAAGCTTTCGGCGATTTCTGGCTACGAGACCCAGCCCGACATCGCCACCTTCCGCAAGGTCGTGCGCGAGGTCGGCTGCGCCATCATCGGCCAGACCGACGAGCTGGCGCCGGCCGACCGCCGTCTCTATGCCGTGCGCGACGTCACCGGCAGCGTCGAATCGATCCCGCTGATCGTGAGCTCGATCCTGAGCAAGAAGGTCGCAGCCGGGCTTGCGGGGCTGGTGATGGACGTCAAATGCGGCTCCGGCGCCTTCTGCGACACCGAGGAGATGGCGCGCGACCTGGCGCAAAGCCTGGTGGCTGTCGCCAACCGTGCCGGCCTGCCGACGGTGGCGCTGGTTACCGACATGAACCGCGTGCTGGGTCGCGACGTCGGCAATGCGCTTGAGGTCGCCGAGACCGTCAATTACCTGAAAGGCGAGGGAACGAGAGAACCGCGCCTGCACGAGGTGGTGATGTCGCTGGCGGGTGAGATGCTGGCGCTGGGCAAGCTTGCGCCGAGCGTCGCGGCCGGCCGGGCCCGCGCCGAAGCCGCTCTCGAGGATGGCCGCGCGGCGGAGAAATTCGCGCGCATGGTCGCAGCCCTTGGCGGTCCCGACGACTTCCTCGACCACGCTGATCGCTATCTCGCCCGCGCCGCCACTATCAAGCCCTGCACCGCCGATCGCTCGGGCCATGTCACGGGCATGAACGCCCGTGACGTCGGCATGGCGGTGGTGACCCTTGGAGGAGGGCGCAGCCATGCCGACGATGCGATCGATCCGTCGGTTGGCTTGACCGATGTGATCGATGTCGGCGTGCCCGTGCGGGCCGGCAGCCCGCTCTGCATCGTCCATGCCGCGAGCGAGAGCGCGGCCGATGAGGCGATTTCCCTGGTGCGTCGGGCCATTCGGATCGGCGATGAGGCGCCGGCCGACAGGCCCGTCGTGATACAGCGTGTCGTGCAATGACCGCGCCCGATCTTGCGGCCTATGAACGTGACGGCTTTCTGGTGCTCGAAGGTTTTCTCTCGCCGGCCGACTGCGATGCCTTGCAGGCGCGCGCGGCCGAACTGGTCGCCGGCTGGGATCGCAGCGCCCGCACGGCCTTTTCGACCAAAGATCAGGGTCATGCCCGGGATCGCTATTTCCGGACATCAGGTGGGGCGATCCGCTTCTTTGTGGAGGAGGAGGCGCCGGAGCACTTGAACAAGATCGGCCATGCCCTGCATGATCTCGATCCGGTGTTTGATCGCGTCTCACGCCAGCCGCGTCTCGCAGAGCTTGCGGGTAGGCTTGGCCTCGAGCGGCCGCTTCTGTTGCAGTCGCAGTATCTCTTCAAGCAGCCGCGAATTGGGGGGGAAGTGGGCTGGCATCAGGACGCGACTTATCTGCGCACCAAGCCGTCGAGCGTGACGGGCTTGTGGTTTGCACTCGACGATGCCGATCGCGATAACGGCTGTCTGATGGTCCTGCCGCGCGCGCATCGCGGGCCGCTGCGCCAGTGGTTCGGTTATGACGGCGACACGCTCGTGACACGCACGCTCGATGCCACGCCTTGGCCCGCGGATGAGCCGGTAGCGCTCGAGGTCAAGCGTGGCACCTTGGTCGTCCTGCACGGCCTGCTGCCGCATGCCAGCGCCCTCAACCGCTCGGCGCGACCACGGCATGCCTATACCCTCCACCTGATCGACGGCGGCGCGACCTATGCCGCCGACAATTGGCTGCAACGCCCCGACGTGCCGCTGCGAGGCTTCGCGTGATCCCCAAGGCCGAGCTGCATTGCCATCTCGAAGGTTCGATCCCTCCGGCGCTGGCGCGCGAACTGGCGGCGCGCAATGGCGTGGCGCTTCCCGACGGCATGTTCGACGGCAAGGGCCATTATGTGTGGCAGGATTTCCTGAGCTTCCTCGACGCCTATGACCGCGTCTGTGCAGCACTCAAGGTGGCGCGGGACTTCGGTGACGTGCTTTACACCTATCTCAAGGGTGCGGCGGCCGAAGGCGCGGTCTATGTCGAGATGTTCTGCTCGCCTGAGCGGCCCAAGGCGCTTGGCATTTCCTACGACGCTTGGCTCACCGCCCTGGAGGACGCAATCGACCGCGCGCGCCGCGATTTCGGCATCGAGGGCCGTATCGTCGTGATTTGCATCCGCCATCTTGGGCCCGAGCGCGCGCTGGCCCTTGCCGAGCAGATGGTCGCCGAGCCGCATCACTATGTGGTGGGCTTCGGCATGGGGGGTGACGAGGCCAAGTTCACGCCGGCCGACTTCGCGCCGGCCTATCGCCTGGCCCGTGAGCACGGCTTCGGCTGCACCGTCCATGCCGGCGAGGTGCGGGGGCCGGAGAGCGTGTGGGCGGCCATTCGAGACCTGCCGGTGACACGCATCGGCCATGGGGTGCGTTCGGCCGACGATCCTGCTCTGCTCGAGGAGCTGGTGCGTCGCGGCATCGCCCTGGAGGTTTGTCCGGGCAGCAACCTCGCCCTCGGCCTCTATCCCGATCGGAAGGCCCATCCCTTGCATCGCCTGATCGCCGCGGGGGTGCGGGTGACGCTGGGCTCCGACGATCCGCCGTTCTTCCACACCACGCTTGGCATGGAGTACGATCAGGCGGGCTTGGGAGAGCCCGCATTGCGACGCATTACGCGTACGGCCATCGAGGCGTCGTTCGCGGACATGGCGACCAAAGTGAAGCTCTTGAAGGGGGTACAATCATGATCGCACGCAAGGCTCTGGCGCTTACCGTTGCGGTGATGGCGATGTCGGCGGCCGCGGCTCGCGCCGAAGAGATCATCGCCAACGATCTTTTGCTGGCAACGCTGTGGACGCAGCGCTCGGTCGAGTTCAAGGGCAACGCCATGACGGTCTACGCGCTCGGCAAGATCCGCCTCGACCAGGCATTGGCCGACAAGAAATGGACCGCCGCGCCCATCGAGCAGAAGGGCGACTACCAAAATCTGCCGCCGGCGGTTGTGCTCGACCTCGACGAGACGGTGATCGACAACTCGGCCTACCAGGTGTGGAACATCAAGGCGGGCCAGAGCTTTAGCCTCAAGACGTGGAACGAGTTCTGCGCCGCCCAGATCTCGCGCGCCATTCCGGGCTCGGTGGATTTCACCAAGTACGCCGAGTCCAAGGGCGTGAAGGTGTTCTACGTCAGCAACCGCGACGTGGTGACCGAGAAGGACACGCGCGAGAACATGCAGAAGCTCGGCTACCCGATGGGCGGCAATGTCGACACCTTCCTGATGCAGAACGAACAGAAGGACTGGGGCAGCAAGAAGGGCACGCGCCGCGCCTTCATCGCCAAGGACTATCGCATCCTGCTCGAGTTCGGCGACAATTTCGGCGACTTCGACGACCGCTACGCGTCGAGCGAGGCCGACCGCCTCAAGATCTTCGAGGACAACAAGGACCGCTGGGGCCGCGAATGGCTGGTCATCGCCAACCCGACATATGGTTCGTTCGACGCGGCGCCCTTCGGCTTCGACTACAAGAAGTCGGACGCCGACAAACGCAAGGCCAAGTGGGACGCGCTCGAAGGCTGGATCGGGCCCAAGCAGTAGGCATCAGAGTTTTTTCTGCCCGGTGCGGGCTCCCGCGCCTCAGAAGGCGCTGCCGCCCGCCAGCGCATATGAACGCGCTAAATCGCCGCTTCGGTCTCGGCGTCGAACAGGTGCAGGCGCTCGGGCTTGAGTGCGAGCCTCAGCTTGTCGTGAGCGCGCACCCGCACCGTCGGCTCGACGCTCGCCACCATCAGCGCCGGGCCGACCCTCATGTCGAGCAGGATCTCGGAGCCGAGTTGTTCGACCACCTCGACGTTGGCATCGAAGCAATGGTCGGCCGAATCGGCAGGGCCAGCGATGTGGAGATCCTCCGGGCGGATGCCGAGCGTCGCCTTGCGGCCAAGCTTGGCGCGCGCGCGCGACGCCAACTCCCCTGGCAGACCGATCTTGAGGCCTTGCGCTTCCGCCATCGCGCCGCCGCTACCGTCGGCCAGCGTGACATCGGCGAAGTTCATGGCTGGAGAGCCGATGAAGCCCGCAACGAATCGGTTGGCCGGCGTGTTGTAGAGCTCCAGCGGTTCGCCGACCTGCTGGACTACGCCGTCCTTCATCACCACCACCCGGTCGCCCAGCGTCATGGCCTCGACCTGGTCGTGGGTGACGTAGACCGAGGTGACGGCCAGTCGCTCGTGCAGCTTCTTCAGTTCGACGCGCATCTGCACGCGCAGCTTGGCGTCTAGGTTGGAGAGCGGCTCGTCAAAAAGGAACACCTTGGGATCGCGCACAATGGCGCGGCCCAGCGCGACGCGTTGGCGCTGGCCGCCCGAGAGCTGGCGCGGCTTGCGTTGCAGCAGACTCTCGATGCCGAGGATCGAAGCGGCGTTCTTGATGCGCTTTTCGATCTCGGCTTTCTCGAACTTCCGCATCTTCAGTCCAAACGCCAGGTTGGAGGCGACGCTCATGTGCGGATAGAGCGCATAGTTCTGGAACACCATGGCGATGTCGCGGTCCATCGGCGGCACTTCGTTGACCACCCTGTCGTCGATGCGGATCTCGCCTGCGGTGACGGCCTCAAGACCGGCGATCATGCGCAAGGTCGTGGTCTTGCCGCAGCCCGACGGTCCGACGAAGACCATGAATTCCTTGTCGCGAATCTGGAGGTCGACGTCCTTCACCACGTGGCTGAGGTCGAACTTCTTGTTGAGCTTGTGGAGGCTGACCTCGGCCATGACGCGTTACCCCTTGACCGAGCCGGTCAGGCCCGAGACGTAGTGTTCGACGAAGAACGAATAAACGATGGCCACGGGGATCGAGCCCAGCAACGCGCCCGCCATCAGCGGCCCCCAGAAGAACACGTCGCCGCGGATCAGCTCCGAGGTGACGCCGACCGGCACGGTCTTCTGGTCGGGTGAGCTCAGGAACACCAGGGCGTAGATGAATTCGTTCCAGCTGAGCGTGAAGGCGATGATGCCGGCCGACAGGATACCCGGAACCGCGCAGGGAATGATGATGTAGACCATCGCCTTCCAGCGCGAGGCGCCGTCGATGCGCGCGCACTCCTCGAGCTCCTTCGGGATGGCCTTGAAGTAGCCCATCATCAGCCAGGTACAGAACGGGATCAGGAAGGTGGGGTAAGTCAGGATCAGCGACCACGGCGTGTCGCCGAGCTCGAAATTTCGGATGATCTGGGCCAACGGGATGAACAGCAGCGTCTGCGGCACCAGGTAGGTGATGAAGATCATGGTGCCCAGGCTGCCCGCATAGGGGAAGTTGAGCCTGGCGAGCGCATAGCCCGCCAGCACGCCGCAGAACAGCGAGATCAGGGTCGAGACCAGGGCGATGAACATGGTGTTCAGCATCCAGCGGCCGAAGTTCGTCTCCTCGAACAGGTACTCGATGTGCTCGAACGTCGGATGATTGGTCCAGAACGGCATGTAGTTGGCGGCGTTCCACGGCCGGTAGAGCTCGCCGTCCGGACGGAAGGTCGTGATGATCATCCAGTAGAACGGGAAGAGCAGGACGAAGACGAAGAGGATGAGCGGAATGTTGTAGAACACCCACTTCCGCCAAAGCGCACCTTCAATCATGTCAGCGTGTCTCCACCCGGCGGATGTAGAGGAGCTGCACCACCACGATGATGAACAGGAAGGGGAACATGGCGAGCGAGATAGCCGCCCCCTCCGACAGCAACCCCGTGCCGATGCCGAGCTGGTAGGCGTAGGTCGCGAAGAGATGGGTGGCGTTGGCCGGACCGCCGCCGGTCATGACGTAGACCAGCTGGAAGTCGGCGAAGGTCTGGATCACCGAGAACAGCATCACCACCATGGTGACGGGCAGCAGCAACGGCCAGGTGACGTACCAGAAGCGGTTCCATGGCCGGGCGCCGTCGATGGCGGCGGCCTCGTTCAGCTCGGGGCTGATGGTCTGCAGGCCGGCCAGCAGGCTGATGGCGAAGAACGGCACGCCGCGCCAGATGTTGACCACGATGATCGAGGTCATGGCGAGGTCGGGATCGCCCAGCCAGTTGATGCGCTGGGTGATGAAGCCGAGGTGGAACAGCGTCCAGTTGATGACGCTGAAGGTGGGATCGAACATCCACTTCCAGGCGAAGGTGCTGAGCACCGTCGGGATGATGAACGGCAACAGGATGAAGGCGCGGACCAGCGCCTTGCCCCTGAAGTGGCGGTTGAGCAGCATCGCCAGCCACAGGCCGAGCGCGAGCTTGAACACCGTGGTCACGCCCGTGTACCAGAACGTGTTCCACACGGTCGTCCGGAAGATGCTGTCGTTCCAGATCTTGACGAAGTTTTTCAGCCCGACGAATTCGCCGGGAATGCCGACGCGCTGGTTGGTCAGCGACAGCACGACGCCCTCGTAGAAGGGGTAGGCAATGAACAGGCCGAGCAGGATGGCGGTCGGCAACAGAAGCGCCATCGCCAGCCACCGCTCGTCCTCCAGCCTGCGCAATCGCGAGACGGGTCGTCTGCCTTCCGCTGTTCCCGCGACTGCCGTCACTGCCATGGTTCACTCACTCTCTGTATTGCGCGAGCGCAATCAGTCTTACCCTTGATAGATCTTAACGAGCTCGCCTTCGGCCCACTTCACCGAGTCCTCGGCGGGCATGCCCTGCACCGCCTTGGCGTACATGTCGGTGATGATGTACTTGCTGAGGCCTTCCTGCGCCTTGGCGTTCGGCGGACCGGCGAAGCCCGGCGCCTGGCCGAGCTTGGCCGCAACCTTGTAGGGCGTCATGACAGGGTCGACGTCCCATAGCTTGTCCGACTCCCACTTCGCCGTGCAGGGCGTCGCGAAGCCTTTCTGCGATTCGAAGAACTTCCGGTAGTTCTCCTCGGCGTGGAGATATTTCAGGAACTCCTTCGCGGCGTCCTGGTTCTTCGAATACTTCATCAGCATGTTCGACTGCAGCAGATGGAAGCCGAACTGGCCCGCCGGTCCCTTCGGCAGGGGCGCGTGCAGGATGTCCTTGTTCATCGGCTTGCCGTCCGCCGTCTGGTATTGGTCGGGCTTGCGCAGCGTCTCGATATAGATCGAGGCGCCGTTCAGCGTTGCCGAGATGGTCTGCGACAGGAAGGCACGGTTGTTGTTGGTGTCGTCCCAGGCCAATCCGCCTTCGTCCATGCCTTCCTTCCACAAGGCGGTCATGAACTTCACAGATTCGATCGTCTCCTTGGAGTTGATCACCACGGTCTTGCCGTCGGCCTCGACCTCCTTGCCACCCCATGACCACAGGTACGGATAGGTGAAGCCCGGTGCGTCGCCGAACGTGTGGCCAAGCGTCTGGCCGAACGGATGGCCCTTGGCCTTCTGCTTCTTGGCGGCATCGCGGTAGGTGTCCCAGGTGTCGGGGAATTTCGAGACACCGATCTCGTCGAACCACGATTTGCGATAGGCGATCATGCCGCCGATCACCGCCCACGGCATGCCCATGAACATCTTGCCGTCGCTGCAAATCGCCTTGGCGTACGGGTAGAGGCCGCCTTCGCGCTTGGCGACTTCCCCCGCGAGATCACTGAGGTCGACGACGCTGTTGGCGTAGAGATGGGTGTAGCTGTTGAACGACATGATGAGATCAGGACCGGCGCCCGACTGGATGCCGGACGTGATACGCGGCTGCAGATCGTTGCCGTTCACCGTCTCGAGCTTGATCTTGATGCCCAGCGCCTTCTCCGCAGCCGGCATCATCTCCTTGTTGAACATCTGGTCGGTCGCCGGCACGAAATCGACCCACTTCAGCCAGTGAACCGTCTTCTGCTGCGCGAAGGCCGGGCTGCGGCCGCTGGCGAGAATGCCGGCCATGCCGGTCGACGCGACGGCAGCAGCGCTGCCGGCAAGCTTGATGACGCTACGACGCTTGGTCTGAGCCATTACTTTCCCTCCCGAAGACCACCGCCTCATTGGACGGCACTTTTATTGCCGTCATGGTAGGCATCGTGATGCAGCCGGCGCAAGCCGGCACGCGGAAATTTTACCGTTGGACGGGCGTGATAAGACCCGGATCGAGCGTGAATAGCTCCTTGGCGTGGCCGACGCCGCGCAGAGCGAACCGCCCTACCGATACGAGATTTTGACGCTCGGCGTCAGGCAGCGCCTCGGCGAACGAGGATGAAATCAGCACCGGCCGATCGACCGAGCGGCACATCGAGGCGATGCGGCTGGTCTCGTTGACGGCCGGACCGACCACGGTGAAGTCGAGCCGGTCGACGCTGCCGATATTGCCGTAGAACACCTCGCCGACATGCAGGCCGACATAGACGAGCGTGGTCGGCCGTTCCTCCGCCCGCCGTCGCTCATTGAGCTCGTGGACGCGGCGGCGCATCTCGGCTTCCGCCTTGAGCGCCCGGGCGCAGGCCGTGGCTGCATTGTCTGCACGGAAGATCGCCAGCGTGCCATCGCCGATCAGCTTCAGCACGTCACCGCCCGCCTCGTGGATGGCGGTGATCACGGCGTCCGCATAGTCGTTGAGCAGCGGGATGACCTCGTCGGGGCGCGCCGTGTCGGTGATGGTGGTGAAGCTGCGCAGGTCGGAAAACCACAGCACCGCGTCGATGCGGTCGGCGACGCCGCGCTGGATGCGGCCGCTCAGCACGCGCTGCCCGGCATCGCGGCCGAGATAGACGTCGACCAGGGTGCTGGAGATGCGTGCCAACGCGGCGCTCTTGACGGCGAGCCCCAGCGCCGGCACCAGGCGGCGCAGTGCCGCGATGTCCGTGTCGCTGAAGCCGTCGGGATGTCGCGTCGACCAGGCTGAATAGAAAGAATCCATCTCTCCGATCGTGCCGTCGTCCTTGAAGCGGTGGACGAACACCAGATAGTCGGTGTGGCCGAGATCCTTCATCTCTTCGATGGCGGGGAAATCGGCCGGCTCATTGAAGCCAATGCGCCTGCGCAGCTCCTCCTTGCCGGTCTGCAGCAGGTGATAGAACGGGCTGCGTTGCCAGGATTCCGCCGCGGCACCTTCAGTGGTCGGGCCGTATTGCGTGGCTGCCTTCTCCTCGACGTCGTCATTGCGCCAGCGGAAGACGGTGCCTTCATGCACCGGATGCAACGTGTCGATAACGGCAAGCGCGCGCGTGATCGGAAGCCCACCGGCGGTGCACTTCTCGCAGAATGCGCGCAGCAGGTCGGTCTCCGACATGCCTTCCAAGCCACGGCGGATGATCCAGTCGGTAACACGGTCGACGGCAGCAGGATTAATTCGTGCGCTCCCGGAAGTGGCAGGCGGCGCGGTGGCCGGCCGCCACCGCTTCCAGCGCCGGCACCTCGGTGACGCAGCGCTCCGCCTTAAGTGGACAGCGCGGATGGAAATGGCAACCCGGGGGCGGATCGAGCGCGCTCGCGATCTCGCCTTTCGCCTTCGCCTTGGCGGTGACGGCGGCGCGGTGGAAGGGGTCGGGAATCGCGGCAATGAGCGCGCGCGTGTAGGGATGGCGTGGATTCTCGAAGATCTCCTGCCAGCCGCCCTGCTCGACGATGCGGCCGAGATACATCACGGCGACGCGATCGCTGACGTGCTCGACCACGCCGAGGTCGTGGCTGATCATGATGTAGGCCAGCCCCATCTCGTCCTTGAGCTCGAGCAGGAGGTTGATGATCTGGGCGCGGATCGACACGTCGAGCGCCGACACCGGCTCGTCGCAGATCACCAGCTTGGGCTTCAGGATCAGGGCGCGCGCAATGCCGATCCTCTGGCGCTGGCCGCCGGAGAATTCATGGGGATAGCGGTCGGCGTGCTCCGGCCTGAGGCCAACCTTGGCCAGCATGTCCATGACGCGGGCTTCGATCTCGGCCTTGTCACTGACGCCGTGCAGGCTGAGCGGCGTCGCAAGGGTGCGGCGCACGGTCTGGCGTGGATTGAGCGAGGCGTAGGGGTCCTGGAAGACCATCTGTACCATGCGCGCCGTCTCCAGGCGCTCGCGCTCCTTGAGATCGCGCCCGTCCAGGGCGATCCGCCCGCGCGTCGGCGGAACGAGCGCCATGATGGCCAGCGCCAAGGTGGACTTGCCGCACCCCGACTCTCCCACCAGGCCCAGGCACTCGCCTGGCTTCACGTCGAGCGTGACGCCGTCGACGGCCTTCAGGGTCTTCACGCCGCCCGAAAAATAGCTGCCGACGGCGAAGTGCACCGCGAGATCGTCGAGCGAGAGCAGGGCCTCAGCCATGGTGGTGGCACCGCACCAGCCCGTCGGCCGGCAAGAGCGTGATCTCGGGCGCGACGCGGCGGCAGATATCCGTCACCGCCGAGCAGCGCGGATTGAAGCGGCAGCCGGCAGGATAGCTCGCGATCGATGGCACGACGCCCGAGATCTCGCGCAGCCTCTGCTGGCCGCGCCGCGAACGCTCACCGAGCCGCGGCAGAGAATCCACCAGGCCTTGGGTATAGGGGTGGCGCGGCGCAGCGAAGATCGCCTCGGCGACCTGCGCCTCGACGATGCGGCCGGCATACATGACCGCCACGCGCTTGCACATGTTGGCGACGAGGCCGAGATCGTGGCTGATCATTAGGATGGCGGTGCCCTTGGCCGCGCAAAGCTCGGCCATCAGGTCGATGATCTCGGCCTGCACCGTGACGTCGAGCGCCGTCGTCGGCTCGTCGGCGATCAGCAGATCGGGTCCGCAGGCGAGCGCAATGGCGATCATCACGCGTTGCCGCATGCCGCCCGACAGCTGGTGCGGGTAATCCTTGATACGCCGCTCGGGCGAGGGCACGCGCACCTGGCGCAGCGCCTCCTCGGCTCGGTCCATCGCTTCGCTCCAGCCCGCGCCTTCGTGCAGCACGAACATCTCGGCGATCTGTTTGCCGACCGGTGACAGCGGATTGAGCGCAGTCATCGGCTCCTGGAAAATCATGGCGATGCGCTTGCCGCGCAGGCGTCGCATCTCGGCCGGCGGCGCATTCTGGATCTCCCGGCCGTCGAGCACGACCTTGCCGCCGGCAAGCGACAGCGGCCGGCGCAGCAGGCCCATGACGGCGAGCGCCGTGATGCTCTTACCGCAACCGGATTCGCCGACCAACCCGAAGGCTTCGCCGCGGCCGATCTCGAAGGAGACGCTTTCGACGGCGTTGTGCGTCACGTCACCGGCAAGAGCGATGCGCATGTCTTCGACCTTGAGGAGCGGCGTGCTCATGCGCGGCGGGTCGTCGATTGCGGGTCGAGGATGTCGCGCAGCCCGTCGCCTAAAAGGTTGAGGCCGAGCACAGTGAAGAAGATCGCAAGGCCGGGGAACACCGACAGCCAGGGCGCCGTGCTGATCTGGTCGCGCGCCTCGGAAAGCATGCTGCCCCAACTCGGGAAGGGCGGGCGGATGCCGAGGCCGAGGAAGCTGAGCGCCGCCTCCGCCAGGATGGCGCCGCCCATGCCGAGCGTGGCGATCACGATCAAGGGTCCCAGGATATTGGGCAGCACCTGGGTGAACATGATGCGGAAATCGCCGTAGCCCAGGATGCGTGCCGCCTGGATATAGCCCTGGCTCTTGACCGACAGGACCTGCGCCCGCGTCAGGCGACAGGAATAGGACCAATTGGTGAGTCCCAGCGCGATCAGCAAACTGACCAGTCCGGGGCCCAGGATCGCCATGATGGCGAGCGCGAAGATCAGCGAAGGAATGGCCAGCACCAGGTTGGTGAGGCCGCTCACCAGATCGTCCCACAGGCCGCCCCAGTAGCCGGCGGTAAGGCCGAGCGTGACGCCGATGATGCTGTTGCAGATCTGGCTCACCACGCCGACGGTGAGCGAGATGCGCGCGCCATAGACGATGCGTGAATAGATGTCGCGGCCCTGCGCGTCGGTGCCGAAGGGGAACTCCCAGCACGGCGGGATCTCTGCGTTCATCAGGTTGGCGTCCATCACCGGATCGGTGAGGGCGATCCAGCGCGCCATCACCGCCGCGAACAACGCGATGCCGACCAGCCCGCCGCCGATCCACAGCGACGTGCCGCCTTTCAGCTTAAGTCTTGGCAGCTTCATCAGCGGTAACGGATGCGCGGATCGATCGCCACATAGGCGAGGTCGACCAGCGTGTTGATGACGAGGAAGAACAGCACGATCAGCAGGATGCAGCCCTGCACCGTCGGGATGTCGCGCTGGAATACCGAATCGACCAGCAGTGAGCCCACGCCCGGCCAGGCGAACAGCTTCTCGACCACGACGGCCGCGCCCATCAGCGAGCCGAACTGCAGGCCGATGGTCGTGATCACCAGCACGAGCGCGTTCCGCATGACGTGCCATTCGACGACGCGGCGCTCGCTCATGCCCTTGCTGCGCGCGGTGCGCACGAAGTCGGCATTGAGCACGTCGAGTACCGCGGCACGTGTGGTGCGCGCCAGCAGTGCCATCGGGCCGACGCCCAGAGCCACGGCTGGCAGGACGATGTGGCCAAGCCCGCCATCGCCATAGCCGAAGCTCGGCAGCCACTGGAGCTTCAGCGCAAAGAGGTACATCAGCATCAACCCCAGCCAGAATTGCGACAGTGACAGGCCTGAGATGGCGCCGATCATCGAGGCGGTGTCGACCAGGCTGCCGGGCTTGAGCGCTGCGAGAAATCCCAACGGCACGCCGATCAGGATGGCGAAGGTCATGGCGGCAAATACGAGCTTCAGCGATGGCCAGACTCGCACACCGATCAGCTTTGTCACCGGCTCGCGCGTGCGGAAGGAGATGCCGAGATCGCCCACGGCAGTATGAGCGATGTACTTGGCGAAGCGCTCGGCCAGGGGATCGTCGAGGCCCATCTCCTTGCGCATGCGCTCCATGACGGCCGGATCGATGGTCGTGCGCCCGTCCTCGCCCATGCCCGAGATGAAGCTGCCCGGCAGCACGCTGAACAGCAGGAAGACCAGCGCGACGACCGCGACCAGGGTCGGGATGACGTTGGCGAGGCGACGCGCGAGGACGAACAACATCAGATCGAGATCAACCCGCCATTATTTCGCCGGCGAGGTCGCATCGACCCAGACATCCTCGGGGTATTGATGCGTGATCTCGGTCGGATTGGCCTGCAGGCCGTGCACCCACGGCTGATAGGCCAGCACCGCCTTGTTGTAGTTGAAGAACCAAACCGGCGCTTCCTCGTAGAGGAGGTTGTTGGCCTGGCGCAACAGGTCGTTGCGCTTGGCCATGTCACCTTCCTGGCCGGCGGCGTCCAGCAGCTTGTCGAACTCCAGATTGTTGAAGCCGATGTAGTTGCAGGCGGTGCGTGGGGTCTTCGAGTAGTAGCAGCGCAGGGTGGCGAGCGAATCGGGGCCGGTGAGGCTGGAGCCGATATAGGCCTGGTGGTCGCCTTTCATGGCGATCTCGGTCAGCACCGTCACCTCGACCAGCTTGGGTTTCACCTTGATGCCCACCTTGTCGAGCATCGGGATCACCGCCTCGACGATCGGCAGGCCCCAGCTTTCGTTCTGGCTGGTCGTCCATTCGAACTCGAAGCCGTTGGGATAGCCCGCATCGGCCAGCAGCTTCTTGGCCTTGGCTGGATCGAAGGGATAGGGCTTGATGGTCTTGTCGAAGGAAGCCGACGAGGGCGGCAGCCAACTCACGGCTCGATAGGCCTTGTCCTTGACCAGCCGTTTGATGATCAGGTCGGAGTCGATGGCGTAGTTGAACGCCTGCCGCACGCGCTTGTCCTGGAACGGCTTGATACCTTGGTGATTGAAGACGCCAGAGCGGGTGAACATCTCCGCCACTTCCAGGATGCCCTTGGAGAGCTGCGGATCGGCGCGATAGGCGACGTATTGGGCCGGGCCCAGGATCGAGGTGTCGATCTCCTTGTTGCGGAAGGCGACGTCGCGCGCCGCGGCTTCCGCCATGATCAGCACCTCGAGCTTGTCGAGATAGGGCTTGCCGGGCTTGTAGAACTTGTCGAAGCGCTCGGTGACGACACGCGAACCGGGAACATGCTCCTTGAACTTGAACGGTCCCAACCCGACGGGCGCCGAGGCGAAATTGGCCTTTTCCACCTCTTCCTTTGGCAGAATCGCCGTCGTGCCGCTGAAGAAGTAGTAGCCTGGATCGACGCGGTCGGTGATCGTCATCTCGAGCGTGAAGTCGTCGATCTTCTTCAGGCCGGAGATCTCCTTGGCCTGGCCCTTCTCGACATCGACCGCGCCCTTGATCAGTCGCACGTAGCGCGCGCCGGGATAGCCCTTGCTGCCGTCCATGATGCGCGTGAACGACCAGATGATGTCGTCGGCCGTCATCTTGCGCCCATTGTGGAAGTAGGCGTCGTCGCGCAGCTTGTAGGTATAGACGAGGCCGTCGGCGGATACCGAGACGGCGGTCGCGAGTTCAAGCACCAGACTGCCTTTGGCTGTGTCCCAATTGTACAGCGTGCGGTGGATCGCTTTGTTGACGATGTCGTCCTGGGCGCGTGGCGTGACGTGGGGATCGAGGCTGCCGAAGCTCGCGGCGTAGGGCGCCGTCATGCGGAGCGTGCCGCCTTTGCGGGGCGCCGGCTGTTGCGCATCGGCGACGCCGGCTCCCCAGACGGCGAGAGCTGCCGCCAGCCAGACCAGTTTGCGCATGATCGCTCCCCTCTTGAACATTTCCCTTGGCAGGCATTCCATCGTGCCTGACCCTGCCGTGCAAGAGGAATGCCGATGAGCAAGCTGCCGAACTGTCTGTTGGTCGTCACCGCGGAAGTCGATGCCGAGGTCGAAGCGGACTGGAACCGCTGGTACGACGAAGTCCATCTGCCCGATGCGCTGGCTTGTCCGGGCGTGCTGTCCGGCCGGCGCTATCTCTCCTCGGGCGAGATTTCTGAAAGCGACCGCGGGCAGAGCCGGCGCACCAAGGCCCGGCTCTACACCACAGTCTATGAGCTCGAGTCACCCGCCGCCGTCGCGACCAAGGAATTCGCAGCAATGCGAGGCTGGGGCCGTTTCGTGCCCCACGTCCGCTCGCAGACGCGCGTCGTTTCAGTACTGCCGCCGCGCTAGTCGGGGTTATGCCGGAACGACGTAACCGTCGCGGCGGGGATCGCAGCCGCCGGTCAGCACGCCGGTCGCGGGATCGATCGCCACGCCCTGCATGCCGCCGACCTTCATCGTCCACGCCGGACCCGTCGTGACATTGTGGCCGCGCGTGCGCAACTCGGCGTGCACGTCCGCCTCGATTCGCGATTCGAGCAGGACTTCCTGGCCGTCGGTCAGCCGGCCGCGCGGCGATTCGATCGCCTGCTGAATCGGCAAACCGTAGTCGAGGTACTGGACCAGCGCCTGCGGCTGGGTCTGCAGGATGCCGTAGCTGCCGGGCGTGCCCAACGCCAGCACGGGCGCGTCGCCCTTGGTGACGATCGAGGGCGCCATGCACATCGGCAGCGCGCCGCCTGGCGTCACGCGGTTCGGACTTTTCGGGTTCACGTCGGCCCAATAGAGGAAGTTGTTGAGGCAAAGACCGGTGCCCGGCACGACGACCCCCGAGCCGAACACGCTGCCCAAGCTCTGCGTCAGGCACACGACATTGCCCTCGCGGTCGGCGATCGAGAACGACGTGGTGTGGCTCTCGTTGATGGGGTCCTCGTCGGGCCACGGCGTCCATTGCTCGGTCGGGCCGACGATCGGCTTACCATCGCGCACCCGGGCGCGCAGGCCCTCGACGTGGCTGTCGGACAGGATCTCGGCCAGCTTCTGCGGGCTCGGCACGCCGGTGGCGATGCGCACGCCGGCGGCGAGGCGGATGGCGCGTAGCACCGTGTCGACATGCTCGGTCGAATTGCGCTTCATCTTGGCGAGATCGAAGCCCTCGAGGATGCGTAAGGTCAGCAGATACTGATATCCCTCGCAGGGCGGCGGCGGCACATTGACGCTGTGGCCGCGATAGCTGACCGACACCGGATCGCTCCAGGTGGGTTTGACCGCCTTGAAGTCGTCCATGGCGAGACAGCCGCCGAGCTCGTTCAGGCGGTCGAGGATCTTCTGGCCGAGCGCACCGCCATAGAGCAGGCCGGGGCCTTCGTTGGCCAGCGCCTCGAGCGTGCGTGCGAGATCGGGCTGCTTCAGCACGAAGCCCGGCGAGACGCTGCCCTGGCCCGCGGTGTAGACGCGCGACCATTCCGGATGCAGCGCCTTGTGGCCGGCGAGTTCGGGTCCAACGCCGCGGATTTCCTCGAGATTGAACTCGATCAGCTGAAAACCGTCGCGCGCGATGGCGATGGCCGGCGCAAACAACTCAGGCAATTTCTTGCGGCCATGAGTCTGTACCAGCTCGCACCAGCCGGCGAGATTGCCCGGCGCGCCCACGCCGAGCGCGCCGCGCAGCACCTGGTCGCGACGCTCGAGCTTGTCGACCGGGAACTTCTTGGGGATCGGCGCCACGAAATCGAGCGTGCGCACGCGCCGTTCCTTGGCGATGTAGCAGGTCGCCACGCCGCGCCCGGCAAGGCCCGACATATAGGGCTCCACGACGTTGAGCGCCGCCGCGGTCGCGGCTGCCGCATCGAACGCGGTGCCGCCGTTGCCCAGGATGCGCGCGCCGGCCGCCGCGGCCAGGGGATGCGCCGCGGCCACCATGCCGTGCCGCGATGCGATGGTTGGCCGCTTGCCGTGCTGAAGCATCATGCCCTGTCCCCAAAAAAAGACCGCGTGGATGGTGACGATTTCCAACCGTCCGGACCAGCAAGAAGTACGCTAAGCTGCCATTCGCGTTCAGAGAATGACCTCATCCTGAGGAGCGTCGCTTACCCGCGTCTGACGCGGGCTTAGCGACGCGTCTCGAAGGATAAGCAACGGACTCGGTGTGGCCCACCCTTCGAGACGCGCCCAGAGGGCGCTCCTTAGGGTGAGGATGTCGTAAGGAAGGCGAAGCATGCGCAAACTCGAATTCGGCTGGTTCCTGCCGACTGCGGGCGACACCACGGCCTACGGTCTTGCGAGCGCGCAAGTGCAACCCTCGCTCGACCTGTTCGACAAGGTGACGGCGGCGGCCGAGGCGGCCGGCTTCGAATACATGCTGGTGCCGGTGCAGACCGCCTGCTGGGAGGCCTGGGTCAGCTCGGCGATGATGGTGGCGCGCTCCAAATCGATCCGCATGCTGGTTGCGGCGCGGCCGAGCTACATCAATCCGGTGTTGCTGGCCAAGATGATCTCCACCTTCGACCAGCTCTCGGGCGGCCGCATTTGCATCAACCTGATCGCGGGCCAGAGTGAGGCCGAGAACGCGTCCGAAGGCATCAAGTGGGGCAAGGAAGAGCGCTACGAGATCATGGAGGAGGAAGTTTCTCTCCTGAAGATGTTGTGGACGCAGCCCTCCGTCACCTACGACGGCAAGTTCTACAAGCTCGACAAGGCGCAGGTTCGGCCGCGGCCGTTCCAGAAGCCGCATCCCAGGTTCTATCTCGGCGGCGGCAGCCAGCAGGCGTGGGAGATCTCGGCCAAGCATTCCGACGTGCACTTGTTCTGGGGCGACACTTACCAGCGCATCAAGGACAACATGGCGGTGATCCGCGGCATGGCGGCCCGGCACGGACGCGAGAACGAGATCGGCTTCGGCATGCGCCTGCAGATCGTCTGCCGCGAGACCGAGAAGGAGGCCTGGGAGTTCGCGCACGAGCTTGTGGGTCATGCCAGCGACGCGCAGAAGGCTTTCGTGAAGGAGCGCTTCGCCACCTCGGAGGCCAACCGCCGCGTGCGCGAGCTGGCGGCGACGGGCGACGTCATCGAGCGCAATCTGTTCACGGGCATCACCAAGGTCCGGCCGGGCGCGGGCATCGCCGTGGTCGGCACGCCCGAGCAGTGCGCCGAGACCCTGCAGGACTTCATCGATCTCGGCTGTCATTCGTTCTGCCTGTCGGGCTACCTGCACGACGAGGAGGCCGAACGCTTCGGCAAATGGGTGATGCCGATCCTGCGCGAACGCAATCGCGAGCGCATGCTGGCGGCTTAGGCGCTGCGGAACGCAGCGCCGGCGGCGTGCAGCGCTGCAGGCCCGGAGGGCCGAAGCGCGGGCGCCGCATGGTTCAGAACAGGTCGAGGCGCCGCCCCGACCAATATCAACACCGCCACCATGCAGAGAGTGGCGGTGTTGTTGGCCGGGTGGCGGTCTTGGCAACCTATCAACACCGCCACCAATACGGAGTGGCGGTGTTGATAGGCGGTGGCGCTCTTCATCAACACCGCCACCGACGCCGAGTGGCGGTGTTGATGTCTGGGTGTTTCGGCGGGATGCGATGTGCCGGACGTTCTAATGACCAGAATCGCTTATCGGACAATGCCGGGCGTAGGATAGCGCCGGGTCGATCCAGGGGAGCAGGCGTCTTGATTGATTTCGAGGGAGGGGAGTCCCGGATTCGCGGACTGTGAGGTCAGAAACGCCGGTGTCATCGGCATCGGACCCGTCCACCTGGAGTGGACTGTTGTGGACGGGGGCGGCGGTCATCGCCCCAAGCAAATACGGTCTAATGACCAGAATAGGAGATGGTCGGCGGGCGGGGATATAATGGCCGTAAGGTAAGATAGTAGCCGCCAGGTAAAGCCATGCAGCTCGCATCCAAGACCTACGAAGCCGTCGACTATTCCGCCGTCCAGGAGCTCTACCATTCCAGCGGCTGGACCGACGGACTGCCGATCGTGCCGCCGACACCGGAGGCGGTGGAGGCCTGCCTCGAATGGGTGATGATGCCGCCCGAGCAGCTGATCGGCATCGAACCGGTGCGCGGGCTCGCCATCACCGCCGAGAAGCTCGCGGTCAATGCCGTGATGGCGGGCTGCCTGCCGATGCACTTCCCGGTCGTGATCACCGCGTGGACCGCGATGATGCAGGAGCCGTTCCTGATCCACGGAGCGACGGCGAGCACCGGCGGCTGCGCGATCATGGTCGTGCTGAACGGTCCGATCCGCCAGGAGATCGGCGCCTGCGGCACCTTCAACGCGCTCGGCAACAGCGACCGCGCGACATCGGTGATCGGCCGCTCCATTCGCCTCTGCCTGATCAACCTCCTCGATGCGCGGCCCGGCGACATCGACCGTTCGACCCTGGGGCATCCCGGCAAGTTCAGCTTCTGTATTGCCGAGGACGAGGAGGACACGACCTGGAAGTCGCTTTCCGAGCAGCGCGGTATCGAGCGCGCCGCCTCGGCGGTCACGGTGATGGCGGCGGGCGCGCCACGCCAGATCATGAACGAGTGGACGACCAAGCCCGAGGAGATCCTGGAGACTTTCGCCGCCGACATGCGTGCCAACCTGCGGCACTATTCGATCCACCCCGGCAATTACGCGCTGATCGTCCCCAAGCAGCTGCGCGAGCACCTGCAGGCGGCCAAGTGGAGCAAGAGCGACATCGCCAATTTCATCCACGAGCGCGCCCGCATCCATCGCCGAGAATGGGCCGACGTCGGCAAGGGCGCCGTGGTGCGCGACAAGGGCGACCGGATCTATCCCGCCCTGGCATCGCCCGACCATCTGCTGGTGATCGCAGCGGGCGGTCCGGCCGGCGGGTTCGGCGCCGTCATTCCGCCCTGGCTCGGCAACAAGAGCCACGCCGTGACCCTGCCGATCGGCGCCTGTGTCGACTGCGAGCCGCCCAAGAAGTAAGGGAGAGTGCCATGACCATCCGCGTTCTCGATCCCACCGCCGGCGAGGCTCCCGCCACCGGCAAGCCCGCGCCGCGGCTGCCCACCCTCGAGGGCAAGACCGTCGGCTTCATCTCCAACGGCAAGGAAGGCACCAAGGGCTTCTTCGCCCATCTCGACCGCATCCTGCGCGAAGAATATGGCGTCGCCAAAGTGGTGGCCCGCACCAAGACGAATTACAGCGCGCCCGCCGACAAGCACATCGCCGACGAGATCAAACAGTGGGACGCCGTCATCTCCGGCATCGGGGATTGAGGCAGCTGCTCATCGTGCAGTCTGCACGACGCCGTTACCGCTGAACGCCAGGGCGTCCCCGCCGTCGGCGTCATGACCACGCGCTTCGCCAGTGCCGCCGAGATGATGAGCCGCGTGCTCGGCATGCCGGGCTATGCTTTCGTCCAGATCGAGCATCCGGTCAGCAGCGCCAGCGACGCCGACTTGGCGGCACGGGCGCGCGCGGCGATCGAGCAAGGCCTGAAAATGCTGGTGCGCTCGTAGAGGGGTTTCCTCATCCTGAGGAGCCGCGCGTAGCGCGGCGTCTCGATTACCGCGGAGTAGTCTCCGCGGCTTGATGGGCAACAGACGTGGTGCTTGCGCCGACCCTTCGAGACGCGGTCCTGCGGACCGCTCCTCAGGGTGAGGTCGTCTACTCAAGGACGCGGAACCATTTCCTGTCCTCGGCGTTGGCCAGGACATGAAACCTATCGTTATGCTTGGCCTCGTGTTGATTGCGCTTGGCGTCGTTGGCCTGGTGGTCGCCAACGTCTCCTTTACCGAGCGCAAGACCGTGCTCGATGCCGGGCCGATCAAGATCACCCAGGAGCAGGAGAAGGTCATCCCGATCCCGACCATCGCCGGCATCGCCGCCGTAGTCGTCGGACTGGGGCTGATCTTCGTCGGCCGCCGTTAAAGCGGCCAGGTGAAGCGGATGTTGTCCTTGGCGAGGCCATCGAGGACGATCTGCACGCCGCCCGACTTCATCATCCATTCCAGCCGGTGATCGCGGTACTCGCGGCGGAAGGTGCCGGAGTTCAGGCGCTCGACGACGTTGGCCATGCCTTGGCGCGCGGCCTCGTACTCCTTGAACGTCGCGGCGACCGACGGGCGTTCGCACAGCCGGCTGTGCCAGGCCTTGAGTGGCGAGCCGTCGGCCGGGCCGATGCCGTAGTGAACCGAGCGGTTGAGATAGGGCGCGACGCTGAGATCGGCCCAGCCGAAATCGCCGCCGAACCAGGTCTTGCCTGAAAGCTTGCCCTCGAGCCAGTCGAGGAGCTGGCGGGTCTGTGACGCAGCCTTCGCCTTCATGTCGTCGGCGAGCCGGCCCTCGGCGCGCTTGAACCAGCCGATCTCGCCCAGGCCCCAGTTGATAGCCTCGTAGAGCGTGTCGCAGACGTCCTCGATCATGCGCGCTTCGGCGCGGGCCACAGGATCGCGCGGCAACAGCGCGGGCGAGGGGTGCGTGTCTTCCAGGTATTCGAGGATGATCGTCGAATCGAAGATGCGCGCCTGCCCGTCGATCAGCGTCGGCACTTCGCGGCGCAGGCTGGCGGCGGCGAAGTCGCCGCTCAAGCTGCCCGAGCCCAGCGCGTTCGGCGTCTCGACGTCGAACTTGAGGCCCTTCTCGCGCAGCGCGATCTTGACCTTCTGGGCGTAGGACGAGAGCGGGTGCTCGTACAACAACATCACGGAAGCTCCAGCCGGACCTCGACCGCGGCGCTCGCGATCACCGCCGGATCATTGTTCTCCGGGTCGGCGACGTCGAGGCCGCCCTTCACCGCCTTCACCGTGACGATGCCGTGCGGCAGCGAGGCTTTTACCTTCTCGAGGTCGACCTTGTCGGGCTGCTGCACGCCGATCGTGACGTTCACGAACATGCCGGTCTTGGAGTTGACCTTGAGCGCGCGCAGCATGGCGAGCGAGGAATGGTGCAGGGCGTCTTGGACTGCGCGCAGGGCGGCCTTGGTGTAGTCGCCGCCATGCAGGTCGTTGCCGGTGCCGAGCTCGAGGATGACGCGCTTCTGGGGCATGACCGGTTCCTCTAGAGATCGAGCCGCACGATGGCGGCGGCCTGGGCGATCACCGTCCTGTCGGTGCCGGCCTCGTTCATGATCTCGAGCCCGCCCTGCATCACCTTCACCGTGCCGGTGCCGTGCGGCAGCACGGCCAGCACCTGGGCCTTGTCGACCTTGTCGGGCTGCGGCACGCCGATCAGTACCTCGACCTGCATGTCGTCGCTCGACTTGCCGACCGCGGTCGCGACGGTGAGCGAGTTGTGCCACAGCGCGTCCTTCAGCGCCCGCACCGCCGCTTTGGTGTAGTCGGCGCCACGGATGTCGGTGCCCATGCCGATCTCCAGCGCCACGCGTTTCAACGCCATCGCAACCTCCTCAGCCTTTGGCGAGTCCCGCCTTGATCAGGAGCGGCTTCACCTCGACGAAGTACGTCTCGGCGAAGGCGCGGTACTCGGCCGGGTTCTTGTACCACGGCGCCTGGATGTAGGAGTCGAGCAACTGATCGACACGCGGATCGGCCATCGCCTTCTTGAAGGCGAGATGCACCGACTCGACGATGTTCGGAGGCAGGTCCTTCGGCCCGACCAGCCCGTACGGGCTGTGGCCCACCACCTTGATGCCGCGCTCGCTGAGCGTCGGCACGTCCTTGTACTTGGCGATGCGCTGCTCGGTGGCCATGGCCAGGATGCGGAATTTTCCGGCGTCGACGAAGGGCGCCCATTGCGCGCCATCGCAGATGAAATGGACCTCGCCGGCGAGCAGCGCCTGCGACCACTCGGCGGTGCCCTTGTAGGGCACGTGCGTGAATTTCGCCCCGGTCGTCTGCTCGACTTCGATCATGGTGAGCTGGCCGGTGCCGCCGATGCCGCTGGTGGCGTAGTTGTACTTGTCGGGTTCCTTCTTCGCCGCCGCGATCAGCTCGTCGAGCGTCTGCCAGGGTGCATCGGCGCGCACGACGATGCCGATGGTGTAGCCCGACAGCCCGACGATGTAAGTGAAGTCGCGCAGCGGATGCCAGTTGGTCGGCTGGTAGTGCGGATAGCGCAGGCTGTTGATGCTCATGCAGGCGAGCTGGTGGCCGTCGGCCTTGGCATTGAGCAGCAGCGCCGGCGCCAGGGTCCCCGCCGCGCCCGGCTTCGCATCGACCAGGATCTGCTGGCCGAGCAGCGGCCCTGCCGTCTCGCCAAGCAGGCGAAGATGGATGTCGGTGCCGCCGCCCGCAGCGAAGGGGTTGTAGATCGTGATCGGCTTGTCGGCCTTCCAACTTGCCTGGCCGCGCGCGACCAGCGGCGCGCCGAGGGCGACGGCGCCGGTGAGCGTGGCGAAGCGGCGCCGAAGAATGGAACGCTACTTCTTGCGGGCGGCGTCGAGGCTCCACGGGCCGGGGCCGGCGGCGGCGATATAGAGGAATATGAAGCAGAACAAGATCGCACCCTCGCCGCCATTCACCAGAGGATGGAAACCACGCGGCGCATGCGCCATCCAGTAGGCGAAGGCCATCTCGCCCGACAGGATGAAGGCGACCGGCCGGCTGAACAGCCCGAGGATCAGCAAGGCGCCGCCCACCAGTTCGAGGCCGCCAGCGAAACCGATCAGGCTGAACGGCTCGAGCTGGCGAACGTCGGTATGGGCGGATACTTGAAGTGCTTGGCGATGCCATGGGTCATGAACAGGAGGGCAACGACGATACGCAGGATACTGAGCAGGCGCGGTGCCCAGGCCGCGCAGAGAGCATCGAAGTTCATGGCGTCATCTGCCCAGGGTAGTATTGCCTCTCATTTTGGCGCGTTGACCGAAACGGTCAAGCAGTAGAGGGTTTGCCGGTTACGCCATGGAAATCGACGTCGACTCTGTTCTGCGCATGGTGGCCGCCGTGGTGTTCGGCGGTGCCATCGGCTTCAATCGCGACATTCACGGCAAGCCGACCGGTATTCGTGCCCATGCGCTGGTGTCGCTCGGTGCCGCGATTGTGATGTTGGCCGGCAGCGGCGCCTATATCGGCGGCAATCATCCCGACGCCATGAGCCGCGTCATCCAGGGCATCATCGCCGGCATCGGCTTCCTCGGCGCCGGCGTCATCCTGCGCGGCGCCACCGGCAAGCAGGTCTACCATCTCGTGACGGCATCGTCGCTTTGGGTGACCACGGGCATCGGCGTGCTGTGTGGCATGGGCGCCTATCTCCTCGCGGGACTGGCCACCTCGCTGGTGCTGTTCGTGCTGACGGTCGGCCTGCGCGTCGATCGCTGGCTCTACGGCAAGGCGGGCATCAAGGACGACGATCGCGCCTAGCGGCTAGAGCGACGGCGCGGGTGGCTCCGGCGGATGCGGTGTCGGCGTCGGCATGATCTCCGGCGCAGGGCTGCCCGGCACCGGCATCTCCGGCGGAAGGGGATCGGTCTTGCCGGGAACAGGCGGCGCCACCGGCACCGGATCGCCGGGCCGATCGGGTTTGTCGGTCATCGAACTCTCCTGATCTTCAGAAAGAAATGCCCGCCGGACGGCGGGCATTCCCTTGGTCACTTTCGCGGAAGGCCGCGCCTCACTCGTCCTCGTCCTTGTCGGAGTGCTGCGGCTGACCGGGCTTCTGGCCTGGCGAGCCCGGCTTCTGGCCCGGCTGCTGGTTCTGGCGTTGGCGCTGCTGCTGTTCGCGCTGCTGTTGTTCACGCTGTTGCTGCTCGCGCTGCTGCGACGGGTTCTGGTTGTTGTTCTGCTGGTTCATGACCGTGCTTCCTCTCCACGTTCGCAAGCGCCAGCCGAAATGGCTGCCGCTGGAGAGAAAACGACCCGCCGAGCGGGGCGGTTGCCCGGTTTCCTCGCCGGTTTCTTGCGTTATGTGCGTTACTTAAGCGCCTGCTCGGCCAGGCTGGTATCAACGCAGGCATCGAAGGCGATGTCGCGGCTGAGCGCGCCCGCTGCGCGCATGGCGGCCTGCAGCCGATCGTAGCCTTCGCGGCGGATCACCGGATCGGAGCCCCACAGGCCGAGCGCGCGATAGCGTTCGATGGCGGCGGCGAAGATCGCCGAGTCGACATCGGGGAAGAATTCCTTCACGGCGCGCGCGATCTCGGCGGCAGGTGTCACGGCGAACCAGCCGAGCGTGCGATGAATGGCGCGCGTCATCTTCAGGAGCTCCTCGCTCTGCGCGACAAGCACGGGACGCCGGGTCACCAGCGTCGTGTAGGCGGTGAGCCCGCGCGTGGCGGCGGCGTTCCAGACGTGGCCGGCGCCCGAGGCGATCAGCTGTTCGGCGTAGGGCTGGAAGACCTGGATGGCATCGACCTTGCCGGCGCGCAGGTCGATTGCGTTCTGCTCCATGGTGCGGTCGCTGACGCGGTCGAGGCGCGCGGGATCGACGCCGGCGCGCCGCAGGTCGTCGGCCAGGCAGATCCAGGGCGTCGGCACTTCCGACACCGTGGCGAGTTTCAGCCCGATGAGATCGGTGAACTTGAACCCGGGCCTGGGCGTGGCGCCGATGATGAAGAACGGATCGCGCGCCACGACATCGCAGAAGCAGACGAGATCGGCGGCGGGCTCCTGGTCGTGCACCATCATCACGCGCAATGGCCCGCCCCACATCACGTCGACGTCGCCGGCCCGCAAGGCCTTCACCGCGGCAGGCGGGCTGGGCGACGGCTTCAGCACCACCTCGACGCCGGCGGCGCGAAAAGCGCCGGTTGCCTGGGCGGCATAAAAGGGCGCGTAGAAAAGGGCTCGGAAATTCTCGGACAGGACGATCGGCATCGGCTGCCGACTATGCCGGTTTACGCCGGCAGCGGGTATGGGTTTGTGTCGGAAAGGCGGCGCACGGCCGGAGATTCTGATTTCGGCGCGCAACACCCGCGGCGAGGGGGCGTTACTTCTCTAACCACTCCCACAGGAGGAAAAAAATGATCAGACATTCCTTGCTTACGCTTGCCCTGATCGGTGTCGCGGGCGTGGCCAACGCGCAGGTGGTGAATGAGCGCATGATTGCCTCGCCGCCGCAGCCGAGCCCGGGCGACTACCAGCGCCAGGCCCCCGGGCTGCAGCCGATGGATCAGCAGGCCCAGGCCGTCTCGCCGTGGCAGGGCCGCGTCCGCCACGAGGAAGCGTTCCGGGACGAGTACGGGTTCCGCTACGACGCCCGCGGCGACCGAATCGACGGCCAGGGCCACAGGATTTCGCCGCATACCACGACGCCCTGATCGCGACGCCCCAATCACGACGCCGTAGTGCGTCGGCGCCAATGGCGCAAAAGGAGAAGCCCACCGGCCCAAGACCGGTGGGCTTTTTCTTTGCCCCCCGCTGGCGAGGCTCCTAGAGTTTGCGCGGGGAAACGCTCAAGGGGGCCACAATGAACGACAGGAAATTGCATCGGCGTCAGGCACTCATGCTTGGCGGTGCGGCCGCCATCGCGACCAGTCCGGCCTTCGCCCAGGCCGAGCCGCCCAAGCCGGCGCAGATCGTGGTCAACCACTCCGGTGGCTCGATGGGCTCGGCCATGCGCAAGGCCTTCTTCAATGGCTACGAGAAGAAGTACGGCATCCGCGTCGTCGAGACGAGCCCGGCCGATTTCGGCAAGCTCCGCGCCATGGTCGAGTCCGGCAACGTCGAATGGGACGTCACCGAGATCGGCGGCCAGGACGCGATACGCGCTGTCCAGATGAAGCTCGTCGAGAAGATCGACGACAAGGTGGTCGACCGCTCCAAGTATCCCGAGAAGGCGCGCAGCCCCTACGTCTTCGCCTCCTCGGTCTATACCACCATCATCGGCTACCGCAGCGACGTGTTCAAAAACGGCAGCCAGCCCAAGAGCTGGGCCGACTGGTGGGACGTCAAGAAGTTCCCCGGCGCGCGCTCGATGCGCGACCATCCGACCGACAATCTCGAGTTCGCCCTGCTCGCCGACGGCGTGCCGATGGACAAGCTCTATCCCATCGATTTCGACAGAGCCTTCAAGAAGCTCGACCAGATCAAGCCGCACGTGAACGTGTGGTGGGCGACCGGCCAGCAGCCGGCGCAGCTCCTGCTCGACAAGGAGGTCGTGCTGGCGACCGGCTGGAACGGCCGCTTCTACGACTTGATCAAGAAGGGCGCGCCAATCGAGATCGAATGGAATCAGGGCGCGCTGAAGCAGGGCAGCTTCGTCATCCCGCGCGGCGCCAAGAACGCCTACTGGGGCCAGAAGATGCTGGCCGAGATGTCGGTGCCGCAGCAGCAGGCGGTCTATGCCACCGAGCTCGGCTATCCCGGCCTCAACCTCGAATCGCTGAACTTCGTCGACGCCAAGGTGAAGCCCTACCTGCCGACGCAGTACATCGACAAGCAGTTCTGGATCGACGATTCCTGGTACGCCGAGAACGGCACCAAGGCGCTGGAGCTGTGGAACGCCTGGAAGCTCAAGAAGGCCTAGCGGGTGGCGTCACGATCGGCTGCCCTTCGGGTCGAGGGGCTGGTCAAGCGTTTCGGTGAGGTCGTGGCGCTCGACGGCGTCTCGCTCGACATCGCTTCGGGCGAGCTGCTGACCATTCTCGGGCCGAGCGGCTCGGGCAAGACGACGCTTCTGAAAGTAGTGGCGGGTTTCGAAACGCCGGACGGCGGCTCGGTCAAGGTCGACGGCGCCGACATCACGACGATGCCGCCAGCGAAACGCGACATCGGCATGGTGTTCCAGAACTACGCGCTGTTCCCGCACCTCACGGTCGAGCGCAACGTCGCCTTCCCGCTCGAGATGCGCAATGTGCCGAAAGCCGAGACCGAGCGCCGCGTCGCCGAGGCTTTGGGCCTGGTCGAGCTGCAGGGCTATGGCCAGCGCCTGCCGCGCCAGCTCTCGGGTGGCCAGCAGCAGCGCGTAGCGCTCGCCCGCGCCATCGTCTTCAACCCGCGCCTGCTGCTGCTCGACGAGCCGTTCGGCGCGCTCGACCGCAAGCTGCGCGAGACCATGCAGCTCGAGGTACGCCGGCTGCAGCGCCGGCTCGGTCTCACCACGATCTTCATCACCCACGATCAGGAGGAGGCGCTGGTGCTGTCCGACCGCATCGCGGTGATGAACAAGGGCGCGATCCAGCAGGTCGCCTCGACCACCGAGATCTACGAGCGCCCGGCCAACGATTTCGTCGCCGACTTCGTCGGCGAGAGCAACATCTTCCACGGCACCGTGACCGAGGTCGGCTCGGTCACCCTCGATGGCGGCCGTCGCCTGCTGATCGACAATCCCGCACCGGTCGGCACACGGGTGGGCGTGCTGATGCGGCCTGAGCGTTTCGGCCGCGGCGCCAACGCCTTCACCGGCGAGGTGCGCGAGGCGGTCTATCTCGGCTCCTCGATCAAGTTCCGCATCGCCTGCGACGACGGGATCGAGCTGATCGTGCGCCAGCCCGCCGGCGGCCCGCTGCCGGCCACCGGCAGCCGCAGCACCGTCGCCATCGCGCCGGAATCGATCCATGTGTTTTAGCACCTCTTTCCCCTCCCCCGTCTTCGGGGGAGGTGTCGGCGTAATCGCCGACGGAGGGGGAGTGACGCACGATCTCCTTTGTCTTCCCCCTCCGTCGCGGAATACCGCGACACCTCCCCCGAAGACGGGGGAGGGGGGTGACTCATGACTTCTCGCGGTTTCTTCCCGGCACTGCCGGCGCTCATTCTCCTCTTCGCCTTCTTCCTCTTCCCCGTTGTGCGCATGCTGGGCTTCAGCGTCGAGGCGGGCTCGCTCGCGCCTTATGCCAAGGCGCTGGGCGAGGGGCTCTACCTCCAGGTCTTCTGGAACACCTTCGAGATCGCGCTGCTGGTCATGGCGATCTGCCTGCTGCTCGGCTATCCGCTGGGCTTCCTGATCGCCACCACCTCGCCCGGTTGGGCGACGGCGGGCTTCATCTTCGTCCTGCTGCCGCTCTGGACCTCGGTGCTGGTGCGCACCTATGCCTGGATGGTGCTGCTCGGCCGCAACGGCGTGTTTAATCGCTGGCTGATCGATATCGGGCTGATCTCCGATCCCCTGCCGCTGCTCAACAATTTCGCCGGCGTGCTGATCGGCATGGTCCATGTCCTGCTGCCCTACATGGTGCTGCCGGTCTATGGCGCGGTGCGCCGACTCGATCCGGCGCTGGTGTCGGCGGCGCAAGGGCTCGGCGCCTCGAGCTGGCGCATCTTCTGGCGTATCTACCTACCGCTCACCCTGCCGGGCATCTTCGCCGGCGCCACCATCGTGTTCGTGCTGTCGCTCGGCTTCTTCATCACCCCGGCGCTGCTGGGCGGCGGCAAGGTGATGATGCTGGCCGTGCTGATCGAGCAGCAGGTCCACCAGACCCTGGACTGGCCGTTTGCCGCAGCCCTAGCGGCCGTGCTGCTGGCCTTCACCCTCGGCGTCTACAGTCTGGCGCAGGCCTTTACCCGGCAGGAGGCGCGTCCATGAGCCGCCGCCTGCTGATCGCCGCCTGCGCCGCTATCTACGTCTTTCTTATGCTGCCGCTGGTCGTGGTGTTCCCGATCTCGCTGAGTTCGGCGCCTTACATGCAGTTCCCGCCGCCCGGCCTCAGCATCCAGTGGTACGAGCGCTACCTCGACGATCCGCAATGGATCGATGCCACCTGGCGCTCCTTATATATAGGCGCGGCGACTGCGGTCCTGGCCCTGGCGTTGGGAGTGCCGCTTGCCTTCAGCCTGGCACGCGGCCGCTTCCTGGGCCGCACCATCCTCGACCGCGTGGCGCTGGCGCCACTGATCGTGCCGACCATCATCCTGTCGGTCGGCCTCTACGGCCTGTTCGCCAAGCTGAAGCTGATCGGCGAATGGTACGGGCTGGTCGTTGCCCACACCGTGCTGGCGCTGCCCTTCGTCGTGCTGGTGATGGTGGCCGGCCTGCGCGACTTCGACCGCGCGCTCGAGCAGGCGGCCGAGGGGCTGGGCGCCAGCCGCGCCCGGACGCTGTGGCGCGTGACCCTGCCGCTCCTGCGGCCGAGCCTGATCTCGGCCGGGCTGCTCGCCTTCATCTCCTCGTTCGACGAACTGGTGGTGGCGCTGTTCCTCGCCGGCCCCAACATGACCTTGCCCAAGAAGATGTTCGACAACATCCTGATGGAGATCGATCCCACCATCGCCGCGGTATCGGTGATGCAGATCCTGCTGGTGTCGATCGTGCTGGGGCTGATCGGCCGCTTCGGGCGCGGCCTCAGGGACAGTGCGCGATAATGCGCACAGTCCTCACCCTGAGGAGGCGCGCAGCGCCGTCTCGATTACCGCGGAGTAATCTCCGCGGCTTGGTGGGCCGCAGGCCACGTGCTCGTTCCACCCTTCGAGACGCCACGCTACGCGTGGCTCCTCAGGGTGAGGTGAATTTGCTCAACTGCCGTATGGACTAGAGGAATGCCATGGCTGACAGCGTCTTCCACAAGGACTTCAAGGCGATGCCGTGGTGGTGGGAGTGGTGGCACCCCAACAACGAGCTGAGCCAGGACCCGCCGCTCAAGACCGACGTGCTGGTGATCGGAGCGGGCTACGGCGGCCTGTCGACGGCGCTGGAACTGGGGCGTTCGGGCATCGACGTGACCGTGCTGGAACGCGGCGACTTCGGCGTCGGCGCCTCGACCCGCAACGGCGGTGGCGTCAGCGGCGGCACCACCATGGGCAAGGGCTTCTCCGGCAAGGGCGTCGGCGGCGACGCCGAGGCGTGGAAGAAGATCATGCAGCGCATGCTGGCCGACGCGGCCAATTCGCTGGCCCAGGTCGAGACGGTGATCCAGCGCGAGGGCATCGAGTGTTACTGGCGCATGAACGGCCGGTTCAGCGGCGCCTATACGCCGCGGCACTACGCCGAGCAGGAGGCCAAGGTCGGCACCTACAATGCAAGCGCCAGCCTCGGCACCTATATGGTGCCGCGGGAGCGCCAGCGCGAGGAGATCGCCTCGGACTACTACTACGGCGGCATGGTGGTGGAGCGAACGGGCCAGCTCCATCCGGCGCTGTACTACGGCGGTCTCTTGAAGGCGGCGCACCGCGCCGGCGCCAAGCTCTGCGCCCAGTGCGACGCCGAGAAGATCGAGCGCAAGACGGGTGGCTTCCGCGTGCTCACCAGCAAGGGGCCGATCGAGGCGCGCGAGGTGGTGATTGCGACCAATGGCTACACCACCGAGCTCACGCCGACGCTCAGGCGCCGGCTGGTGCCGGTGGCGAGCCACATCATCGCCACCGAGGAGCTGCCCGAGGACCTGGTGCAGAGCCTGATCCCAAAGAACCGCGTGGTGAGCGATACCAAGCGCGTGCTCTGCTACTACCGCCGGTCGCCCGACAACAAGCGCGTGATCTTCGGCGGCCGCGCCCGCTTCACCCAGGTGTCGCCCGAGGTGAGCGCGCCGGTGTTGCATGGCTACATGTTGGAGCGCTGGCCACAGCTCAAGGGCGTGAAGGTGACGCACGCCTGGACCGGCAACGTCGCCTTCGCCTTCGATTTCCTGCCGCACATGGGCATGGAGCAGGGCATGCATTACCTGATGGCCTGCAACGGCTCGGGCGTGGCGATGATGAGCTATCTCGGCCACCAGACCGCACGCAAGATCGCCGGCGGCTCGAACGCGCCGATCAATGCCTTCGACGGCCAGGAGTTTCCGACCGTGCCGTTCTACAACGGCAACCCCGAATGGGTGCTGCCGCTGGTCGGCGCGTGGTACCGCACGCGTGATTGGTGGGATCGGGTGAGGGCATGAGCGGTGGACTGACATGAAGATCTGTATCGTCGGCGCCGGCGCGGTCGGCGGCCTGATCGGCACGCGGCTCGCCGCGCACGGCCGATCCGAAGTGAGCGCGCTCGCCCGTGGCGAGACGTTGCAGGCGCTGAACGCGCACGGCTGGCGCGTCAAGCAGGGCGAGGCGCTGCTGAACGGTCCGGCGCGGGCGGTGGCGACGGCGCGCGAGCTTGGGCCGCAGGATCTCGTGGTGATCGCGGTCAAGGCGCCGGCCATGACGGCAGTGGCGGCAGGGATCGGCCCGCTGCTCGGGCCCGAGACGATCGTCATGCCGGCGATGAACGGCGTGCCATGGTGGTTCGCGCACGGTTTGAAGCAGCTTCGCGGCGAGTCGCTGGAGAGCGTCGATCCCGGCGGCGCCATCGCCCGCGCCATTCCGCTCCGTCATGTTGTGGGATGTGTCGTGCATCTCAGCGCCGCGACCGCCGAGCCGGGCCTCGTCGTGCATCGCCAGGGCGCGGGGCTGATCATCGGCGAGCCCGACGGCGCGACGTCCCCGCGCCTCAAGGGACTGCACGACCTTCTGACCGAAGCGCGCTTCGACGTGACCTCGTCGCCGACCATCCGCCACGACATCTGGTACAAGCTGTGGGGCAACCTCACGATGAACCCCGTGTCGGCGCTGACCGGCGCCACCGGCGACCGCATGCTCGACGACCCGCTGGTGCGCACCTTCTGTTCGGCCGCGATGCTGGAGGCCTCCGAAATCGGCGCGTGGATCGGCTGCACCATCGACCAGGACCCGGAGGCGCGCCACGCCGTCACACGCGAGCTCGGCGCCTTCAAGACTTCGATGCTGGTGGATGCCGAACGCGGCAAGCCGATCGAGCTCGATGCCATCGTGACAGTGGTGCATGAGCTTGGCCGGCGGACCGGCGTGGCAACCCCCAATATCGACGCGCTGCTGGGCCTGACGCGGCTGTTTGCGCAGTCACGCGGATTGTTGGTCGGCTGATGCGCCGCACCACCGCAGCGACACTCTTCGTGCTGTTGGCGGCCGCTCCACAGGCCCGCGCACAGAGCGGCGGCGAACGACTCGAATTCTGGCCTGAGCTGCAGTTCCGCTACAACGTCGACGAGGCGACCAGCCTCACCCTGCAATCCCGTGTGCGAACGACCTCGGCGCCTCCCGGCGGGGTGTTCCGTGCCGAGGAGATCGTGTCGGCGGACCACCGCTTTGCCAGCTGGATATCGGCCGGCATCGCCTTCGAGCACCGCAACTCGACCAACGGCACGCCCTTCGAAGAAGAGCGCCTGACGCCGAACCAGACGCTGTATGTCGTCCTCCCCAATCGCTTCGGGATCGACTTCCGCACCGAGGAGAATTTCCGCTGGCTGCTGAGCGGCTTCTCGGTGCGCCTGCGCGAGCGGGCGCGCCTGCACCGTTCGGTCGAGATCCAGGACTACAAGTTCACGCCCATGGCCTGGACCGAGCTGTTCTGGGACAGCCGTTTTGGCGCCTTCTCCCGTTATCGCCTGGGGCTCGGCGTCAATCTGCCGGTCTACCGCGCCTTGAGCGTGCAGCCCTACTACATGCTGGAGGTGAACTTCCAGGGCAGCAACACCATCGACAACATATTCGGGATGGCGGTGATCACCTCGTTCTGAAGCTTTTCGCTTCAAGCTGCCGAGCAACACGTCCAACAGGCTTTACGAAAAATCACCAAACATGGATGAAGACCACACGCCTCCAGCGGCTCGGCCTTCCGGGAAGACGTCTCGTCGAGGCGCGATGTAGTGGGTCGCATGCCTCTGCTGTATTGGACTGCATCCGCGCCGCGCGATGACTGCATGTCTTGTCGCCGTTGAGTTGCGATTTCCGCTTCTGGCACCTAGCGGACAGCTGCCCGTCGTGAGGGACGTCTGCTTTCAGGGGGCGAGTTCAATAGGTCGGCGCAACACCTCCTAGTCTTACTCGGCTCAGGAGGTGGCGCATGACAAGATCTATCGCGGACGTGATTGAGTTCACGGCAACGCGTCAGAAGGCGCAGCTGTGGAGAGCGCTGGAAGAGTGGGTCAAGTGCTGCAGCGATCTCCCGGAGCACTGGATCGGAGGACCAGGACGTGGCGTTCTGCGCATTGTGCACGCTCCATGGAGACTGCGCGGGCGCCGCGCCGGAGAGACTTTGACAGCGCTCAGGCTTGAAGAACGCGAAAAGATCTCCCGTGGCATTGCAGGTCCGGGCCAGTCGATCCGACAGATTGCAGCTTGAGCCTTGGACGAGCGCCGTCGACGGTGAGCCGGCGAGATCAGGCGTAACTAGTGGCAGCCAACGTTACCGTGTCCAACCAGGCGGACGAGGAGCGCTTGGGAACGGGCGCTGCGTCCAAAGCCTTGTCGCCGTGGCGCTCCACAGGGAGCTACGCTGGCGTGTGGCGCAGAAGCTCGCGCTGCAATGGTCACCGGAGAAGGTCTCTGGCCAATGGCTGAAAGCGGGACGTTCCTCGGCCTCGACCGAGACACTCGCAGATCGAGTCCACACGAAGCGATTTATCGCAGTCTACTTCGTTCAGACGTTGCGGCGTGCTGGGGAGGCGCAGCTGACGTCCACGTGCGCAAGCGCAGACGTCAGATGCGCCTCTCCAACAAGCCACAACGTCTGAACGAAGTAGACGGCGACACATCGCTTCGTGGGATATCTGCATGTCTTGGTCGGTCGGGAACGGCCCGCTCGAGCCAGCCGAGAGACCGTGCCGTGCCGGTGACCATTGGGAAGCGCGAGCTTCTGCGCCACACGCGAGCGAATGATACCTGTGGAGCGCCAGGCGACAAGTCATTGGGACGCCAGCAGCCGCTTTACCAAGTCGCTCATGTCTGCCTCGTAAGGACACGGCGACGGTTGGTTGCCACAGTTACGCTTGATCTCCCGGCTCACCGTCCGACGGCGCTCGTCCAAGGCCAAGTTGCGATCGTGTCGGCTCGACGTGGCCCAGGGCAAGCCACGGGAGATGCATGCCCACAAGCGCTCTTACGGTCGCCACCAACGCTGCAGAGTCTACTTCGGTGCGACCCGCGCGAGTCCCATGGCAGCGCGGCAGCAACGCAAAACACCAACGGCTTGGTCCTCCGGTCCAGTGCCCGGGAGAGCAACGCAACTTCTTCACGCACTCTTCCAAGCGCTACCACGAGCTGCGCCTTCTGCGCTGCCTCAATCATATCCGTGAAAGATCGTTAGGCTTCGAAACCCCTGAGCCGAGTAAACTACAAGCGGTGTTGCACTGATCTGTTGAATTCACAGGGTTGAAGCGGACATTGATTGAAGGCGTACCGACGTTCGCTAATGACCCACAACGGACTTGGCGGGTCCGCTTACTCGATCGAGCTGTACGTAAGGGAAATTTTCATTTTGCCGATATTGCTCGATGCTGCGCGGGGTCTCGTGGCCTGGGCGGTACGGCCCGCCGGCGTTGCGCCCGCGAAGATCACATCGACCTTCGGCGACATCCACGCCCGCGTGCCCATCGTGACGGTCGACGAACAGCGCGCGCTGCAGCCTGAAAACGCCACGGCGGACGCCGAGCAGTGGGCGGCCATCCGCGACCTGAATGGCTCCCCAGCAGCCAACCGAGAACATCCCGTCGCCAAGGTCAATGACGAGATGTGTCCCCAGGTCCTTCTGCGCGTGCGACATCCTTTGCGATTGAAAATCGGCTTCGCTCTGTCGAAACTGAAAGTTGGGATGGGTCGATACCTGCGATTGCAGCAGGGTCGCCTAACGTGACTTGGGGGCATCACATGCTTTTCGAAGTAGAATTCTTGCGCTTCACCAAAGAGGCGCCAGAAGGGGAATTGCTGCGCCGCGTGGTGGGTGCGTTCGCCGACCTGAAGGCCGTCGAACAGGACGCGCTCAAGGAGGCGTCCAACACGACGCCAATGGCTGATGGGTTCCGCATCTACTCAGACGGCATGCTCAGGAAGACTGCGCTCATCCGCTCTCTGCCAGGTCAGCGAGTCGCCTGAGGAAACAGAAGCAAAAAGCCGAAGACCGCGGCCCGAGCCAGTGCAGCAACTCGCTGAAGACAGGAAACTGACAATGACAACGATGAAGGTGCGCCTGCACGCCAGCCATTCCCAGTTGGCGAAGCCCGAGTTCGCCCGCGTGAATTGGTCCATCACCGCGACCTTCGCTACGTTCCTGGCGCTCACGAACAGCAGTCACGCAACTCCGCGCGACGAAGATCAGTTTCGCGAGGCCTGGCAAGCCAGGACCGAGCAGCTGGAGAAGGAGGTGAAGGCGTCCAATCCCGACGTCGTGGAGATCAAGCTGGCTGGCAAGACGCTGATCTTGGGCACGAAAGAGCCCAGTCCCACCGAAAGCGATTGGCAGGCAATGGCGACCGCTCGCGACAAGGCTGATGCATGGCCCCACTATGCCGAGACCGCGTGCCACAGCACGCAGTTGCGCAGCTACATGAGCAAGGGGTTCATGGTCGTGTTCCGCCTGTACGACACGACGGGCAACCTGCGCGTGACCTACGCGCCGGTCAACATCGGGGCGTGCCGCGAATGACCGGCCCGTCCGAGAAGTCCGTGCCGTTGGAGGACTTCCGGAGGCCTGCTGCGGGGAGGCCTTCGATTGCCCATTCGGCCTAAGCACAGGAGCGAGGACTCAAGAGAGCCCCTGTGTCTTAGACAGTGAACGCCCAAGCCGGCCCTCCAGTTGACTTTCCGTCCCAAGCCGCCCGCGGGGCACGGGCAAATTCAGTATGAGAAGGCGCTCATTCGAACGGCTCTTCGTCCCGAAAGTGCGTCGCGCGATGCCGTTCACCGTGACAATGCCGCTCCTCGTGAGCGCGCAGGCAACGATAGAGCGCCTCGTCGACGGTCCACGGATAGGGCAGCGTGACGACGCAGCTCCTGTCGACCCGGCGCAGCACAGCGAAGGCGAGGGTCCTGTCCCTCGACCGGGCGAGCCCGATCACCTGGCCGCGTTGCCGGATCCAATTCGGATCGGCGTGGACATAGCTGATCTTGACGTCGCGCAGGGTGGGATCTGGCGGCGTGTCGGCAGCGCCGGCGCAGGAGCCCAGCAGGAGGAGGAAGACCAACCTCTTCATCATGGCGTCTCTCACAGCGCGGTGCCGACTTCGCTCCAGCGAGCCCTGGCGTCAAGGCCCGTTTCCTCGGGCAGTTCAGCGTGAATGCGGGGTCAACTCCGGGGAGGGGCCGGCGTGAAGCAGTAGATGTGTCCCGCGTTCTCGCAGAGATGCGAGCGCCCGTCGCCCGCGAAGTCAGTCGGCAGGATCCGCTCGGGCGGAACCACCAGCCAGAGCAGGCCATTCCAAACCCGCCACGTGCCGTTGTCGTCGGCATAGGCCCGCGTCGGCCGGCAGTCTGCGTTGTTGCAGCAGCTCGCCTTGGGATTGTCGGGCGGGTGCCAGGCTTTGTAGATTTCGTGCATTTCGGCGTGACCCTCTCCGTGCCGCCCGATGTGATCGGCAGAGTCCTGGCCGAACGCACCGGGCGCTACGGTCACGAAGAGCACCAATGGGAACAGGCCGGCGACATGGTGATAGTTTAAAAGCATCGCTAGCGCCCTGGATCGACGACGCGGGACATGGAGCCAGTCAACGGCCGCCACACCGAACCGCTCGAAGTGACTACGTCACGTCGGGCGGCCCGGTGGCGACCTATCGCGAGCAGTCGTTACGCGCGCTGCGGAATGGGGACTTTGTTGTCCGCGAGATACTTCGTCATGAACGGAATGCCGTAGTCCCCTATCCCTTGCTGGCAATCAGAGAGCGCCCTGCCGAGAGGACCAGTCGGGTCGGTGCCGCGACTGATGTCGCGAACCTTTGGCGCCAGCAGCGCACAATACTGCGCATCGCTCATGATTGTGCGGGCCATTTGAACGACGCCGATTTGGACACTCCGGTTCTGCTGGTCGGGCACTTGGTCAGCAGTCGGCTGGGGCAGGTTCGTTTCGCCATAGCCCTGGGAGATGATAGCCGGTCGCGGAACACCTGCGCTGACCAACCCAGCCGTGACACCATTTGCGCGTCGCTGCGACAACGCCATGTTGTAGTCTGGAGAACCCACGGTATCGGTGTGGCCGGATACCAATACATTTCCACCACTCCGGCTCCGATAGGTGGCGGCGGCCTGCTGGATCGTGGACGTTGCTTGATTCGACAGGGTCGAACTGCCTGTATCGAAGAGCACCGAGTAAGTTAACGGCTGCTGCGGAGGTGGTGGCGGTGGTGGTGCCACGGCCGCCTGCTGCTGGTTGCACGCTCCCAACAGCAATGCTGTGGCAGCAATTAGGAACAATGATTGATTAAGCATGTCGTTCTCCTCCCGATGTTGGCTTTTTGACCAAATGCGGTCCGTCGCTGCGTTGCAATCGGACAGGCCCACCAACTGTTATGCGATAACTAACAGTGATGGCCGGCCCGCCGCCTCCCGGCGGCTGGAGGAACCACCCGCCGGGCTCGCTAGTGTTCGCTCGAACGGTCCAGAGTTACTGCACCGCTACCGTGATGTCTGTGTTCCAGGTGATGTCAACCTGGTCGCCAACCTTGACCTTGTCGAACACAGTCGGGTCGACAACACGTCGGCTATATTTCCATCCGTTCGGACCTGAGAAGGTCATCGACGATGCGTTCTTGTCGATCGCATCGACGGTCACGGTCATCGTTCTCTGCACGGCTGTCGTGCCGCCGGGTCGCGCCTGCTGCCCAGCGGTGGTGGCCATGCTACCCGTATCGACCGCGGGCTCGCCCGGCGGCTTCAGTCTCGCGGCGACGTTGTTGTTGTACGTCACCGACACCTTGTCCCCGACCTTGAGTTCATCGAACCGCGTCGCCGCTGCGGGCACATCGATCGTCTCGAACTTGCCGTCGGCCGTCTTGATGTTCACGACGCGCTTGGCATGATCGATGGTCGCGACGGTGCCCGAAATAGTGACGGTGTGTGTCGGAAGCTGTTTGACTTCCTGCGCCCAGGCGGGAAGGGCAAGAGCTAACGCCAGTCCGGACGCGCTCAGGATTGCGGTTATTCGCTTCATGTCTTTCTCCTTTTCTGGATCCATGCGGAATTTGGCTGCTCTACTCAGCCACCGATCGCAGAGAGTACCGAACCGGGTTCGAACCTCTATTGCAGCGGGTGCTCGACGCATTGATCTGGAAAGAACGAACGCGATCCGATTTATGCGGGTCAACGCTTGGGGCGTTCGACGATCGCCCTCGGCCCAGTGCAACTCTGCGCCTCTTGCGAGCTTCCCGCATGTTCAGAACGAGACACCAAGACCTAGGTGACGGCACCAGCTAATTCGGCGAGATCATCTGGCGCTACGTCGGCCGAGCCTTCTGATTGCCGGACTGCGGTCTCTATTCGAAGCCGCGGTTCAAACTGCGGCCGGGCTACGTATGGTCGTCTGAGCAAAGAAGTTACTTGTGATCATTTGGTGTTCGCCCCGCTTACGGCAAACTGGGCTCGGCGTGTGCGCCGCGGCGGCAACGTGCTCGACGAAGCTGGTACGAAATCGATAATGCAGCGCCTTGGACACGTCGTCGTGATGGGTCAAATAGGTGATGTCCTGTTTTGAACAGATTCGCGCGAGCAAAGGGCGCCGCCTCCGAGGTCAATGTCATCGCGCATTCGAGAATAAATGAAGGTATTGGGCTTCGAGGCGCTCTACCGCTCGCGGTGCCCCGGAAGTGGAGGGACGTCTGCCTCCAGGGGTAAAGCGGACGTCAACCAAAGACGCACCCATGTCCGCCACCAAAGCGGACATGGCGGAACGGCTTATTCGCCTATTCGAGAGCATCGACGCGGCAAAGGCCAGTCCGTATCGCAAGGTCTCCGACGTCACCGGCCTTACCACTGAGTTCACGCCTGACATGATTGGAATGGTCGCATCGTGGCTCGCCAGCGCGAGGCTGAGCGCAAGGTCGGACCGACTGCCATCGTCGCAGGCTCTCTCCTGACGCACGGCTAGGCAACCCACTTCGCCAAACAAGCGCGAGGGTTGCGCCTTATTGAAGGCTTCTGGCAGCGGCAGGACGCACGCCAGTGACTCGAAAATATCTTAGCATACTCAGCGATCGAACGGGCCGCTGACAGCGAGGAGCCCACCCATGGATACCCTGACCAGTCGCCTCGTACTCGAGTCGCAGTATCACCTGGCCGTGGCGGCTGTCGTGGCGTCGATTGTTCTGCCAAGCGGCGCCTGCAGCAGCATCGGACCAACTACCGTTCCTCGTGACAGGTCCGATTACGGGGTGGCCATTGGCAATTCCTGGAAGCAGCAAACTCTGCTCAACATCGTCAAGCTGCGTTACGGTGACTTTCCGGTATTCATGGAAGTCGCGCAAGTGATCGCGGGCTATCAGCTTCAGACCACCGCGGGTGTCGGCCTTTCCGCGCAAAACTATATAACCACTGCGGTGGGGGGGCCGGCGGCGATCGCGGGCAACGTTGCGGCCGGCGCCACTTACATCGACCGACCGACCTTGATCTACGCCCCGCTGACGGGGAACGACTTCATCAAGACGCTGATGAGGCCCATCCCTCCCGCCGCCGTGATGTTCCTGTTGCAGTCGGGTTATGCCGCCACCATGGTCATGCCGCTCACCGTCAATTCGATCAATGGCGTGACAAATAAATCCAGACGGCCGGGCATGAGCAGGCCCGGCGATCCGGAGTTCACCCGCCTCGTTCAGCTTCTTTACGAACTGCAGCGTGCCGATGCACTGCAGATCCGGATCGAGCGGTCGAAGGACAGTTCGGATACCACAGTCATCGGCTTCCCACCCGCCAGCGCCACGTCCGACATCGCCTCGAAGATCGCGGAAATGAGACGCCTTCTGCACCTTGCAGGGCATGGCCAGAGCTATCAGGTTCGTTATGGCGGCTGGTCTGGCAAGGGCGACGAAATCGCGATAGCAACTCGGTCGATGTTGCAGGTCATGCTCGAGCTCGGGATCTTTGCCCAAGTGCCTGATGCCGACGTCTCGGGCGGCAGGGCAACGCCAGGCGTTCAGAACGGCGTATTGCCTGCCGGCGCGCCTCCGCCACCGCTCAACATTCTGGGCGGATCGGCGCCACCGCCCGAGGCCTACGCCGCCATTCAATACAAGGGGCGCTGGTTCTGGATCGCGGATACCGACATCCGCTCGAAGACAATATTCACAGGCGTCATGCTGCTCTTCTCCATTTCCGATGTCGGCGTGCGTTCGGCGCCGCCGGTCGTCACCGTGCCCGCCAATTGACGAGAGGTTCGCGGGAATTGCGGCCGAGCACGTACCGAATGTCTGCCTATGGCACAAAGCCGACATCACCCGAGCGCCGAGGGATGTCTGTTTTCAGGGTGTGAGTTCAACCGATCAGTGCAACACCGCTTGTAGTTTATCGGCTGGGGTTTCGAAGCCCAAGATCTTTCGCGGACGTTGATTGAGTCGCAAGGCAATCGCGTCGAGATAGGCTTGGGAGATGCGTGAGAAGTTGGTTGCTCTCGGGAAGTACTGGCGGACCAGGCCGTTGGTGTTTTCGTTGCTGCCGCGCTGCCAGGGACTGCGCGGGTCGCAGAAGTAGACCTGCACGTTGGTGGCGACCGTAAAGCGCTTGTGGGCATGCATCTCCTTGCCCTGGTCCCACGTCAGCGAACGTCGCAACTCCTCAGGCAGTTTGCGGACGTGCTTGGCAAGCGCTGCAACAACCGTCGTCGTGTCCTTACGAGGAAGCTTGACCAACATGGTAAAGCGGCTGTGGCGCTCAATGAGTGTGGCGATGCGCGTATCATTCGCTCCGGTAAGAAGGTCGCCTTCCCAATGGCCCGGCACGGCACGATCCTCGGCCTCGGCGGGCCGCTCGCGGATCGAGACCATATCGAGGATGTGTCCCCGTCTACTTTGGGCGTTGTGGCTTTTGGGGAGGCGCATCTGACGTCTGGTGCGCAAGTGCGCCGTCAGCTCCTTTTTCAGCACGCCGCGCGTCTGAACGAAGAGACTGCGATAAATCGCTTCGTGGGATATCTGCATGTCTTGGTCGGTCGGGAACTCCCGCTTTAGCCAGCCAGAGACCTGCTCCGGTGACCATTGCAGCGCGAGCTTCTGCGCCACACGCCAGCGTAGCTCCCTGTGGAGCGCCAGGCGACAAGGCTTGGGACGCAGCGCCCGTTCCCAAGCGCTCCTGTCCGCCTGGTTGGCACGGTAACGTTGGCTGCCACAGTTACGCCTGATCTCCCGGCTCACCGTCGACGGCGCTCGTCCAAGGCCAAGTGCAATCTGTCGGATCGACTGGCCCACCGCAATGCCACGGGAGATCTCTTCGCGTTCTTCAAGCCTGAGCGCTGTCAAAGCTCTCCGGCGCGGCGCCGGCGCGAGTCCTCCATGGAGCGTCACAATGCGCAGAACGCCAGTCTTGTTCCTCCGATCCAGTGCCCGGGAGATCGCTGCAGCACTTGACCCACTCTTCCAGCGCTCCCACAGCTGCGCCTTCTGCGCTGCCGTGAACCATATCCGTGATGTCGTCATGCGCCACCTCCTGAGCCAGTAAGACTAGGAGGTGTTGCGCCGACCTATTAAATCCGCCGGGGCAAAGCGGACATGACGTCAACAGGGCGTTATGTCGGCATATGACCCTGAGCGGATATGGCAGGCATCAGCGAGTCTTCGCCGCCGACCCTAATCCATCGGTTTGATCGGGTGAGGGCATGAGCGGGGGCTGACATGAAGATCTGTATCGTCGGCGCCGGCGCGGTCGACGGCCTGATCGGCACGCGGCTCGCCGCGCACGGCCGTGGCGCCAATTCCGCACCTGATGGCCTCCAACGGCTCGGGCGTGGCGATGATGAGCTATCTCGGCCACCAGACCGCACGCAAGATCGCCGGCGGCTCGAATGCGCCGATCAACGCCTTCGACGGCCAGGCTTTCCCGACCGTGCCGCTCTACAACGGCAATCCCGAATGGGTGCTGCCGCTGGTCGGCGCCTGGTACCGCACGCGCGACTGGTGGGATCGGGTGCGGGCCTAGAGCCTGCCCAAGCGTCGGCAGCGTCCAGCAGGGTCCTGTTACTGCAGCCGCCTCATCTCCGCCTCGGCCTGCTCCGCCCAGTACGGCATATCCATGTCGCGGTACATTGCGGTCGCTGTCGCGAAATGCTCTTGCGCCTGCTCACGCTGGTCCGTGCGCCGGTAGAGCTTGGCGAGGCTGAGGTGGCAGTGGGCGGCGAGCGGGCGAAAGTCGATTTTCTCGGCGAGTGCAAGGGCGTCGCGGTAGTGGCCCTCGGCCTGCTGTAGGGAATTGCTGCCGGCGGCGATCTCGCCAAGGAGGTGCAGGGCACGCACTTCGTAACCGCCTTGGCCGTGCTCCGTGGCCAGGGTCAGGGCTCGCCTGACGAGTGGGAGAGCGTCGTCGAGCCGCCCGGCGAGAAGGTAGGCTTCGCCGAGAAAAATCAGGCAGAGCGGCAGCATGGCTTGTTCCCGCGTAGCCTCATCGCCCTTCAGCGCCTGCTTCAGCAATGGGATGGCCTCATCGATCCGACCCGATAGTGCGTAGCCATGGCCCAGGCCCATTGTGGTGAGGACCGACTGGAACATCAGGTTCCGCTCGCGACTGAGCGCCACCCCGCGCTCGAGCAGTCGGACGGCATCGGCAAGATCTCCCCTGACGATGTGCGGCCGGGCGACACACCATAATGCGAGGGCCAGGCTATAGGGGTGATCGAGCTCCTCGGCGAGCCGAGTAGCTTCCTCACCGCGGGCGATCGCTTCCGCGAACCTTCCCTGTTCGGCCAAAATCCAAGTCAAATAACTGAGGGCCGCCACCGCGGGAAAAGCGGTCTGGCCAAAGCGTTCCCGCCGCCGATCACCTTCAAGCAAACCGAGGACCTTGCGGATAAGCGGCTCCGCTGATCGATCATCCGCCGCGAAGTGGTAGGCCCAGCCGAGGTTGAGATTAGCCGTTACCTGGAGCGCAAGATCCCCGAGGGACTCGGCAATGGCCTGAGCGTTCTGGCCGAACCCGATCGCCTCCCGCGGATGACCAGAAATGATGCGGACGTTACAAAGATAGTCGGACAGTTGCCCTAACCGCCGTTGGTCATTCAGCCGCCTTGCCAGGCCTTCGGCTTCATGAAGGTAGGCGACAATCCGCTCGAACCCTTCGCCAAGTTGAAAGTGCGCGGTGCGAAGGTCGAAGCGAAGATCGATGGCCAGCTCCAGACGCTCGCGCGTCTCCGGCTGCGTCTCGAGGAGATGCAGCGCCCGCTCTAATGATGCGACGGCCTCGCGGTTGGCGGAGCGCGCGGCCGCGAGCTGACCCGCCCTGCGCCAACAGGCGGTCGCCTCGCTCGCCAGGCCAGCCTCGGTGAAATGGTGGGCGACGACCTCGGGCTGGCTTTCGGCCATCGCCGGGAACCGCTCGACCAGGACTTTGGTGATGCTCGAATGCAGCTGCCGACGCCGGCTCTTGAGCAGCGTGCCGTAGGCGGCGTCCTGTACCAGCGCGTGCTTGAAGGAGTAGACCGCGTCCGGCGGCGTTCCGCGCCGGGAGACGAGGCCGGAGCTTGTCAGCCGCTCCAGCCCTGCGGCGAGGTCCATCGGTGCCAGGTCCGACACCGCGGCAATCAGCTCGTGGGAGAATTCCCGTCCGATTGCGGCGCCGATCTGGGCCACATCGTTGACCGGCCCGAGGCGGTCGAGGCGGGCCACCAGCGAGGCTTGTAGCGTCGTCGGCATGGCGAGTGGCAGCAGCGGTCCGTCGAGCAGGTAGCGGTCCGTCGTCTCCCGCAACAGCCCGCTCTCGAGCAGCGAGCTCGTCAGCTCCTCGATGAACAGAGGTACGCCATCGGTGCGCGCAAGGACCTGCTCGATGACGGCGTCGGGTAGTGCCTTGTTCCTGGTGACGCCGGCAATGATGGCCGCGCTGTCGCGACGGTCAAGGCAACTCAAGGGCAGCATCGTGACATGCGGCTGGCCGACCCAGGTCGGCTGGAGCTCCGGCCGGACCACGACGACCAACAGCACCGGCAGATCGGCGATACGGGCAGCCAGTCGGTCGAGCAAATCCTGCGACGTCGGATCGATCCAGTGGGCGTCCTCGACCACGATCAGCACGGGACCCTGCGCCGTCATACCGTCGAGCTGGTCGAGAATAGCCGTGAGAGTCATCTCCCGCTTCTGCTGCGGGCTGACCGCCAATGCCGGGTAGCGCCCGTCCGTCGGCACCGACAGGAGATCGGCTAGCAGCGCCAGATCCCGTGGCACATTCCTCGCCGTTGGCTTGAGCAGGACCTCCAGCCTGTCGAGCTTCGCGCTGGCGTCGCTGCCGGGTTCGAAGCCCGCCGCCCGCTCGAGCTGCGTGATGAATGGGTAGAGCGGGCTGTGCGTGTGGTGAGGAGAGCAGAAATAGCGAAGGCGCGCCTGCGGCTCGGCTTCGAGCCTGGCCAGCAGGCTTTCAGCGATGCGCGATTTGCCGATGCCGGGCTCGCCCGAGAGCACAACGACCCGGCCCTCGCCGTGCTTGGCCTCATCCCAGCGACGCAGCAGCAGCTCGATCTGCTCCTGTCGGCCAACGAACGGAGACAGCGCACCTGTACGCCGCACGTCGAAGCGACTGACGCCAGGTGTCACGCCACGCACTCGCCACGCCGCCACTTGTTGCGGTAGCCCGTTCACTTCGTCGGTGCCGAGCGCTCGGCAATCGAACATTCGGCCCACCAGTCGATGCGTGCTCGCCGCAATCACGACCTCGCCCGGCGCCGCCAGCGCCTGCAGCTGCGCCGCCAGGCTTGGCGTCTCGCCGATTGCAACACGCTGGCCGGTGCCGCCGCTCCCCAGCGGCTCGCCGACGACGACCACACCCGTGGCGATGCCGATGCGCGCCTGAACGGCCGCGGCTGAAGTGGCCATCAGCGAGCGGACCGCGTCGAGGATGGCCAGGCCGGCGCGCACGGCCTGCTCGGTGTCATGTTCATGAGCGGCCGGATAGCCGAAATAGACGAGCACGCCATCACCCAGGTACTGGGCGACGAAGCCATCGAATCGCGACACCACATCGGCGACCGCTTTGTGGAAAGCGGTGATCAGATCACGCATGTCCTCGGGGTCAAGACGTGCCGCGAGGGGCATCGAGTCGACCATATTGCAGGCCATGATCGTCAGTTGTCGCCGCTCGGAGCTCATGCCGCCAACGGGCGCCGCCGCGATCGACGGCCCGTCGGATTGCGCCAGCGCGGGCTTGCCGATTTTGACTGCGGGCGATTGGTTCAGCGGCTGTGTGCTGCGAAGCTCGGCGGCGAGCGACTTGGTTGCCGCATCGGGCTCCGTGTTCAGCTCGCGCCTGAGCAGCGCAAAGAGGTCTTGGTAGTGCTTGAGCGCTTCGGCCTTGCGTCCCGCGGCGGCCAGCGCCTGCACGATCAGGCGATGCGCATCTTCCCGCAGGGCATTCACCGAGATTGCCCGATGGGCGGCTTTGAGCGCGGACTCCGTGTCGCCTGACTGCAGCGCCTGCTCGGCGTGCCTGATCATGGCATCGAGCGCCAGGCCCTCCAGCCGCGCTCGCTCCGCGCCGAGCCAATCCGCCCAGGCTTCCTCTGCGATATCCACGTCAACCAGCAGTGGATCCTGGTAGAGCTCGACGGCGGCTGCGAGCGAAGTGCTGGTTCGCTCGCCGCTCAGCGCCTTGAGCCGGGCCACGTCGCAGTCGATCACACCGGGTGCGAGCCAGACGTCGTCGTCGTCGCTCAAGAGGGCATCGCGGCCCAATGCCCGGCGCAACCTGAACAGGGCCTGGCGCAGGTTCTGCTGGGCCTGGGTCTCGAAATGCGAGCCCCAAAGCAGGGTTGCCAGCTTTTGGCGGGGCTGCGGCAGGGGGGCGGTGCAGGCCAGATAGGCCAGCAGGCCGGCAAGCTTCTTGTTGGGTAGCCCGATGGGTCCGTCCGGCCCGGTCAGCTCGAAGCGGGTCAGCAGGGAAAGTCTGAATTTCGGGAGCACGTCTTTCATCCCTGCGGACAATCCGATTACTGCGGCTGTTTCGTCGCCGTCTCGGCCTGCGCCAGCCAGTACGTCATGCCCATGGCGCGGTACATCGTCGCCGCGGTGGCGAGGTGCTCGCGCGCCTGATCCCGCTTGGCCGTGCACAGGCAGATCTTGCCGAGGCCGAGACGGCAGTGGGCAACGAGCGGCCGCATGCCGCGCGGCTCGGCGAGCGCCAGCGCGCGGCGGTAGTAGGCCTCGCCGCTCTCGGCATCGAACCGCTCGGCGTGGGTCGCGGTGTCGCCGTGCAGGTGCAGGGCATGAGCAGCGAATCCGGGATGATGCGGGGCGGTGTCGAGCGTGCGACCGGCGAGCCGCCGCGCCTCGTCGATCAGGCCGAGCCGCAGGGCGGCGCGACCCAGCGCCTGGTAGGTCCAGGTGAGATTGTAACCCCTTGCCGCGTGACGATCGAGGAGCTGCTCGCCTTCGCGCAGCCGGTTCACGGCCTCGCCCGCTTCGCCGAGCTCAGCCAGCGCCCAGGCGGAGGTGGCGACCATTTGGCCAAGCAACAGCGTGATGTTTGCCGGCCGGGCCGCCGCGATCCCGCGCTCGACCCGCGATCGGGCCCCGGTCCAGTCACCGGCATTGATGTGGAGCGTGCCCGCCCCGCTGTGGAGGTAGGCGATCATGGACGGATTCTGCGTCGCTTCGGCGAACCGTATCGCCTCGCTTTCGTACGCGGTCGCCTCGGCGAATCGCCCGAGCTGGGCAAGGTTCAACATCAGCCAGTAGCGATCGTTGATCGAGGGCGGCGCGATGTCCAGCCGGTAGTCGCGGAGCTGCTCATCGGCCGGCAGCGCCGCCAAATTGTCGAGGGCCAGTTCGACCACGCGAGCGTAGTCGCCCCGGTAGTAGTGCGCCTGCTCGAGAGCGTTCGCGCCGACCGTGCGGAGGGTCACGTCACCAAGGCGTCTGGCAATCTCCAGCGTGCGATTGCCGGCCACGACCGCCTGGTCCAGTTCGCCGAAATGTGCGTAGGCGCTCGCCATGAACGCGCCGATATGGCCGCGGCGGCGATCGTCGCCCAGCTGTTCGGCGAGAGCCTCCGCCTCGCGCAGGCGTTCCAGGAACCGCCGGCCTTCACCGAGCCAATTCAGGAACGATCGCAGCTCCAGGCGGATATCGATGCCCTGCTCCAGCGTGAATGCGCTTTGCGGCATCGCGTCGAGCAGCGCGAGTGCGCGCTCGAAGGAGCTGATGGCCTCGCGGCCGGCCGACCGCGCGCTCGCGAGCTGACCGGCCTTGCGCCAATAGCCGACGGCCTCGTGGGCGAACCCGGCCTCGGTGTAATGGTGGGCGACGAGCGCGGGCAGGCTTTCGGCCATCGCCGCGAACCGCTCGACCAGGACCTTGGCGATGCTCGCATGCAGCTCACGCCGCCGCGTCCTGAGCAGCGTCGCATAGGCGGCGTCCTGCACCAGCGCGTGCTTGAAGGCGTAGGTCGCAAGCGGCGGGGCGCCACGCCGCGAGACGAGGCCGGAGGCGGTCAGGCGGTCGAGTCCCGCCTCGAGGTCGATGGGGCGCAGATCCGAAACAGCGGCGATCAGCTCGTGGGAGAACTCACGTCCGATCGCCGCGCCGATCTGCGCCACCTCCTTGACCGGACCGAGCCGGTCGAGGCGGGCCATCAGAGAAGCCTGCAGCGTCGTCGGCACGGCGAGCGGCGGCAGCGCGCCGTCGAGCACGTAGCGGTCCGCCGTCTCGCGCAAGAGCCCGCTCTCGATCAGTGTGGTCGCGAGCTCCTCGATGAACAGCGGCACGCCGTCGGCCTGCGCGAGGACCTGCTCGACGACCGCGTCGGGCAGCGCCTTGTCCCCGACGATTCCGGCCAGGAGGCCGGTGCTGTCGCGGCGGCCGAGGCGGCTCAAGGGCAGTGTCGTCACCTGCTGCTCGCCGACCCAGGCGGGCAGTAGCTCCGGCCGCATCGTGACCACCACCAGCACCGACAGGTCTGCGGCGCGGGCAATCATGCGATCGAGCAATTCCTGCGATGTCGGATCGATCCAGTGGACGTCCTCGACCACGATCAGGACGGGCCCCTTGGCCGCCCTGCCATCGAGCTGGTCGAGAAGCGCCGTGAGGGTCATCTCTCGCTTCTGTTGCGGGTTAGCCGTCAACGCCGGGTAGCGCCCGTCCGCCGGCACCCCGATCAGCTCGGCGAGTAGCGCCACATCTCGTGGCGCATTTCTCGACGTCGGCCTCAGCAAAGCTTCCAATTTGTCGAGCTTTGCTCCGGCATCGCTGCCCGGCTCGAAGCCCGCGCTGCCTTCGAGCTGAGCGACAAAAGGATAGAGCGGGCTATGCATGTGGTGAGGCGAGCAGAAATAGCGCAGGCACGCCTGCCACTCGCCTTCGAGCCTGCCCAGCAGGTCCTCTGCGATACGCGACTTGCCGATGCCGGGCTCGCCCGAGAGCAGCACGACCCGGCCCTCGCCACGCTTGGCCTGATCCCAACGGCGCCGCAGCAGCTCGACCTCCTCCTGTCGGCCGACCAGCGGCGAGAGGGTGCCCACGCGCCGCGCCTCGAAGCGGCTGATACCGGCCGTCTCGCCGCGCACCTGCCACGCCTCCGCCGGTTGCGGCAGCCCCTTCACCTCGATGGCGGCAAGGGCGCGGCAGTTGAACAGCCGCCCCACCAGCCGATGCGTGCTCGCGGCAATCACGACCTCGCCGGCCGATGCCGCGGACTGCAGCCGCGCCGCCAAGACCGGTGTCTCGCCGATCGCAACGCGCTGCCCAGTGTCACCGGTCCCGAGCTGATCGCCGACGACAACCAGCCCCGTGGCGATGCCGACGCGCGCCTGAAGGGGCACGCCGGAAGAGGCCTCCAACGTCCCGACGGCGTCGATGATGGCAAGGCCGGCACGTACGGCCTGTTCGGTGTCGTGCTCACCAGCCGAGGGGTAGCCGAAATAGACGAGCACGCCATCGCTGAGATACTGGGCGACAAATCCATCGAACCGCGACGCCGCATCGGTGATCCCTTTATGGAATGAGGCGATCAGATCACGCATGTCCTCGGGATCAAGACGTGCCGAAAGGGACATCGAGTTGACCAGGTTGCAAGCCATGATCGTCAGCTGACGCCGCTCGGAGCTGTCCGAGGCGCTGGCGGGGCGGGCCGCCATCGCAGGCGATGGCTCGTCGTCTCGTGCTGCGGACCGCGGCGGTGCGGGTTTGGTGATCCCATTGACAGTCGGCGATCTGTCCGGCGGCTGTGTGGCGCGAAGCTCGGCGGCGAGCGACCTGGTCGCCGCGTCGGGCTCCGTGTTCAGCTCACGCTTGAGCAGCACAACGAGGTCTTGATAGTGCTTGAGCGCTTCGGCCTTGCGTCCCGTGCCGCCCAGCGCCTGGACGATCAGCCGATGCGCATCTTCACGCAGGGCATTCACCGAGATCGCCCGATGGGCCGCTTTGAGCGCGACCTCCGCGTCGCCCAACTGTAACGCCTGGTTGGCGTGCCTGATCATCGCATCGAGCGCCAGGCCTTCCAGCCGCGGTCGCTCCACGCCGAGCCACTCCGCCCAGGCTTCCTCGGCGATATTCACGTCAACCAGCAGCGGGTCCCGATAGAGGTCGGCGGCAGCAGCGAGCGAAGGGCCGCTTCCTTCGCCGTTCAGCGCCTTGAGCCGGGCCACGTCGCAGTCGATCACCCCGGGTGCGAGCCAGACGTCGTCGCCATCGCTCATCAGGGCATCGGGCCCCAATGCCCGGCGCAGCCTGAACAGGGCCTGGCGCAGGTTCTGCTGGGCCTGGGTCTCGAAATGCGAGCCCCAAAGCAGGGTTGCCAATCGTTTTCGTGGCTGCGGCAGGGGGGCAGTGCAGGCCAAATAGGCCAGCAGGGCGGCGAGCTTCTTGTTCGGAAGCTCGACAGGTCCCTCCGGCCCGGTCAGCTCGAAGCGGGTCAGCAGGGACAGCGTGAATTTTGATCGCACTACGTCTGTCATCCCCGCGCCCGCGCCGCAGCGGCGCGGAAATCCTGCAATTTTCACCGCACAACTGCAAGAATTAACGCAGTAGTAACGCGCCACTCACACCGACGCCTACGGCGGCAGGCTCCAATGCCACCGGTAGGAAATGTGCATCGCACATGGCACGGGTCACTTGGACCCGAAGGGGGGCCCGTTGCCAAAGCTCGCTGTCACTTTGATCGAGAGCATCGTCGGCTCCGTGGCCACCACGGACGGTCGCCACGTCGTACTGCAGGCCCGTACGACCGACGATACCGTCGTCGCGGTTGGCGTTGCGCGCGAGCAACTTGCGCATCTGATCGACCATTGCGCCTTTGCGCACGCCGAGTGTGAGAGGGTTGTTCGCGGCGGCCCTGACCTGAAGGCGACCGCAAGCTGGTGGAACGGAACGGTCGACCCGGAATCGGGAGAATTCACCCTGACGCTCACCTTCGGCAAAGGTGGTGCATTGTCCTTCGCTCTCACCGAGCGCATGGCGAAGCTATTGCTGGCGACGCTCAGGGATCACTACGAGGGCGGCGCAAAAAATCCGCTCCCCGAGGAGACCCGTCGGCTCGGCCTGGCCAGCGGTCACTGAAAGCTCGCTGCAAGAGCGCCCAGGCGTACAAATCGATGAGCGGTATCGACCCGATTTTCTTCCTGTGCCTGGCGGTCTTCCTCGGCGGGCTCGTTTCCGGCATCTCCGGCTTCGCCTTCTCCGCCATTGCCGGAGCGATCATCTTTCAATTCTATCCGCCGAACTTTGCCGTCCCGCTCATGATGGCATGCGCGCTGATCGCCCAGCTCTATGGACTGTTCAAATTGCGGAAAAGCATGGAATGGCTGCGCAGCGTTCCATTGATCGCGGGCGGTGTGATCGGCATGCCGCTCGGCCTCTACGCGCTGCGATCGCTTGACGCCCACGGTTTCCGCACGGGGTTCGGCGTCTTTCTCATCGTGTATGCGGCTTTCATGCTGTTCTGGCCGACCACGGCGACGGCGAGGGACATTGGCGGAACCGTCACACAGGCGCTGATCGGCCTGGCAGGGGGAGTGGTCGGCGGACTGACCGCTTTCCCGGGGGCGCTCCCGACGATGTGGTGCGATCTTCGCGGACTTCCGAAGGACTCGAAGCGCGGGCTGACCCAGCCCTTCATCGCGACCATGCAGTTCTTCGGGTTTTTCCTGATGGCGGCGCACGGTGACCTGTCCACCCAGCTTGTCTGGAACATCGCCTACACCATGCCCGCCTTGATCGTCGGGACGATTCTGGGTCTGGCAGCCTTCGGCAGGGTGAACGACCGCATGTTCCGCCGCGTCATCCTGTCGGCATTGCTTGTCTCCGGCGTCGCTCTTCTCTGAGACGACACGACACGCCGATCGGCGCGACGGGACTTCGGCATTCTTCGCTACGCAGTCGCAAGATTTAACGCGGCAATAACGCACCACTCACGCTGAAGCCTACGGCGACAGGCTCCAATGCCGGTGGGCGGGCAAGACGCCGCGCAACGGGTGGGCAGCCAATGTTTACGCGTCGAATTTGGTGTACGGGCGTCGCGCTTGGAACGCTCCTTCTTTCATGCAGCGCCTACTCGCAGGATTTGAAGGGCGTCTCTCACCAGTTCCTCCAGCGCCATGGCGTTCCGTGCCTTTTTGTCCTGAAGGTCGGTAGCACTAACGGCTTGGACGAGGTTGTCACGTGCCAAGACGGGCGCGAATGGGCTTTGTTCTGGCTTGAGAACGAAATCGCGTTTGTTCATCCGCAAACTCGCGAGTTCTACAAATGGGACCGGGAAATCTACCTGTCATATCCGGAACTCTATGGCGGCTCGAAACGGACCGTCCACGCCGAGCTTCGGGTCGGTGATGGCCCATAGCGGACCGGTAAACCCGCAATTTCATCTGCCTCGTTGAGTACGGCACGATCACCTCATAGAAATTTTGGGTGCGTACATGAATGAAGGCGATCTGTTCGGCTATTTTGCTTCGTTCCTTGTATTCACCACGTTCTACATGAAGAGGATGATCCCTCTTCAACTCACGGCGATAGCGAGCAACGTGGCGTTCATCGGCTACGCTTGGCTCGACCATCTGACGCCGATACTGATTCTCCACGGAGCATTGCTGCCACTGAATCTGTATCGCCTGGTCGAAATGCGCCGGCTCATCCTTAAGGTGCTCAGGGCTTCTTCTGATCAATTTTCGATCGATGCCCTGCTGCCGTTGATGCAACGCAGATCGGTCGATGCGAATGACGTGCTCTTCAAGGCCAACGATCCTGCGGAAGCCTTGTACTACGTCCTGGAAGGTACCTTGCACCTGCCCGAACTCGATAAGGACCTGGGACCGGGCTCGATTGTCGGCGAGTTTGCACTTTTCTCTGATACCGGGCGACGAACGGCTACGGCGGTCGCCAGAACCGATTGCATCGTTATGTCTCTGACAAGGGCGGCAGTGCTCTCGGCCCTCGTGCACCATCCACAAGTTGGCATCCATCTGCTTAAAATGGTGACGGTGCGAATGCTGGAGAACGCCTGCATGCACAGCCCCTCATGGCCGCCGTCGCTTTCAGGGGTAAAGCGGTGAACGACCGCATGTTCCGCCGAGTCATCCTGTCGGCATTGCTTGTCTCCGGCTTCGCTCTTCTCTGAGACACGCCGGAAGTGGCCCGCCTGTGATGTCGGATGCTCAATGCACCCTCCGAAGTATAGGCGCGTCTTCGACTGATTCTTGCCGTCGACAATCAATCGACCCACAGGCCGCCGACGAGATGATCGAAAGAAGAAAGCGCTGCGCATCGGACGGAGCGCCCAGTGCGTCTACGACGACACGCCCTAGTCGGCGTCGGCAGCTTCCAATAAGTCGGGCGATTCGAGCAGCGACACCAGCACGCGCTCGAGCAATTCGGCGTCGATCGGCTTTTGCAGCAGCGGGATGTTGGCGTAGCGGCGGTCGATGCTGTCGCGGTGATAGCCGGTCAGGAAGGTGAAGGGCACGCCGTGCGCCTGCAGCAGGTCGGCCAGCGGCTCGGCCGTCTCGCCGGCCAGGTTGAAGTCGAGGACGGCGCCGTCGAAGCGTTCGCCCTTGGCGGCTTCGAGGGCGTCGGCCAGCCGCCCGTAGGGGCCCGCCACGACGGCGCCGAAGCCTTCGAGGATCCGCTTGGCCATCAGGCCGACCAGGAATTCGTCCTCGACCATCAGCAGGCGCTTGCCGGCGAGGCTGCCGGACGGGCGGTTGGCGGCCTCCTTTGCCAGCGTCGCGGTCTTGGCTTCCTCGGGCGCGACGATCTGGGCGTGAGGGATGGACAGGCGGCAGCTTAGGCCTTCCGGCCGCCAGTCATAGGTCACGCCGCCGCGGAACTGCGCCTCGATACTGGAGCGCACGATGGTGAGGCCGAAGCCGTGCGATGTCGGCGGCGCGGTGGTCGGTCCGCCGGTCTCCGTCCATTCGAGCTCCAGCGCGTCCTTGCCGATCCACCAGTGCAGCCGGAGCCGGCCGGCCTCGGTCGAGAGCGCGCCATACTTGGCGGCATTGGTGGCGAGTTCGTGCAGGGCAAGCGCCATCGCCTGCGCAGTCGCCGGCAGCAGCATGGCCGGCGGGCCGTCGGCCACGGCGCGGTCACCCTTGTCCCCGCGGTAGGGCGCCAGTTCCTCATCGACGATCTGGCGCAGATTGGCGCCCTCCCAGCGGGTCGCCGACAGGAGGGTGTGGGTGGCGGCGAGCGCCTGGATGCGGCCCTCGACGGTGCTGATGAATTCAGGCGTGGTCTTGGCGCGCGTGAGCCGCAGGATCGACAGCACGACCGCCAGCATGTTCTTGGCGCGGTGGTCGACCTCGCGGGCAAGCAGGAGCTGCCGTTCCTCGATGCGCTTGCGGTCGGTGATGTCGACCGTGACTCCGGTCATGCGCAGCGCGTTGCCAACCGCATCGCGCGAGATGATGCCGGCGCCGTAGCACCAGCGGATCTCGCCGTTGGGACGAATGATGCGGAATTCGACCTGGAAGCGCGGCTCGGTCCCGTCGACGAGCGTCATCACCGAGCTCCTCGCCCGGTCGTCAGGATGCATCATGGCCTCGATGCGCTCGACAGTCGGCTGGAAGCTCGCCGGATCGACGCCGAAGATGCGATAGGGACCTTCGTCCCATTCGATGTTGCCGGTGGCGAGGTCGACTTCCCAGGAGCCCATGTCGCCGGCCGACAGCGCGATCGAGCGCCGCTCTTCGCTGGCGCGCAGCAGCGCCGTCTGCGCCGCGAGCTCGGCGGTGCGGGCGGCCACGCGCTGCTCGAGCTCGATATTGAGGGTCTCGAGTTGGCGGGTCTTGCGGTAGAGCTCGACGAACACTTTGACCTTGGCGCGCAGCACCTCGGGCACCACCGGCACGGCGACGTAGTCGACCGCGCCGATTTCGTAGCCGCGCAGATGGTCGGTGTCGGCGATCTGCACGCCCGACACGAAGATCATGGCGAGCTTCTGGAAACGCGGATGCTCGCGGATCATGGCGGCAAGCTCGAAGCCGTCGATCTGCGGCATCACCACGTCGATCAGGACAACGGCGACGTCGGTCTTCAGCAGGATGCCGAGCGCTTCGTGCGGCGAACTCGCCTTGATCAGGTTCTCGCCCAGCTCGCCGAGTATCACCTCGTAGCTGAGCAACTTGGCCGGCTGATCGTCGACCAGCAGGATGTTGACCTTGTCCGCGGCGTCCATGGGTTTGTGCTCTCGGCCTGCTCCGACGGAGTTCATGTCAGCGGTGCAGCCAGAGCCTGAGCGCGCTGAACAGCTGCTCGGTATTGACCGGCTTGGCGAGATAGTCCGAGGCGCCGGCCTCCAGGCATTTCTCGCGGTCGCCCTTCATCGCCTTGGCGGTCAGCGCGATGATGGGCAGGCGGCGTAGCGCCGCGTTGCTGCGGATCAGCGCGATGGTCTCGTAGCCGTCCATCTCCGGCATCATGATGTCCATCAGCACGATCGCCACCTCGGGTGATTTCTCGAGGATCGAGATCGCCTCCTGGCCGGTCGTCGCCGTCAGCACGTGCATGTTGCGCCGCTCGAGCGCGCTCGAGAGCGCGAAGATGTTGCGTGTGTCGTCGTCGACCACCAGGACGGTGCGGCCGGCCAGCATCTCGTCGGAGGCATGCAGGCGTTCGAGGATGCGCTGCTTCTCCGGCGGCAGGGCGGAGGCGACCTGGTGCAGGAAGAGGGCGGTCTCGTCGAACAGCCGCTCAGGCGAGGCCGCACCCTTGACCACGATCGAGCGCGCCATGGTGTGGAGCCGGGCGTCCTCGTCGGGCGTCAGCTCGCGGCCGGTAAAGACCACCACCGGCAGGTCGGCCAGGGCTTCGTCCTGCTGCATCTCTTGCAGCACCTCGAAGCCCGACATGTCGGGCAGGCGCAGGTCGAGCACCATGCAGTCGAAGCGGCTTTCGCGCAGCTTGTCGAGCGCCTCGCGGCCGGTGCCGGCTTGGTCGATCTCGAGGTCGGGATGGCCCAGCAGCTCGCCGACGCTCATGCGCTCGGCCTCGTTGTCCTCGGCGATCAGCAGGCGCTTCTTGCGCGGCTTCACGTAGTCGCTGATGCGCGACAGCGCCGCGCTCAGCCCTTCGGTCGTCGTCGGCTTGTTGAGATACGAGAAGGCGCCGCGCGCCAGGCCCTGCTGGCGGTCCTCGTCCATGCTCAGGATCTGCACCGGGATATGCCGTGTCTCGAGGGTCCGCTTGAACTGGCTGAGCACGTTCCAGCCCAGCATGTCGGGCAGGAAGATGTCGAGCGACATGGCGACCGGCTGGTACTCCAGCGCGAGGTCGAGCGCCTCGGCACCGCGCGAGGTCACGAGGGCTTTCAGTCCCGCGGCGTGTGCGGCATCGACCAGGATGCCGGCATAGTTGGGGTCGTCCTCGACGATCAGCAGCGACGGCTCGCCCGGTTGCAGGCTGTGGCGATCGTCGGGGAACTGGTCGACCAGCCGCTCGGGCAACGTCACTTGCGGCACCGGCAGGCCGCCCGGCGCGGGCGCGCGCAGCGCCGTGCGCGGGCCGGTGTACATGGTCGGCAGGTAGAGCGTGAAGGTCGAGCCGAGGCCCGGCGTGCTGCGCAGGCTGAGCTCGCCGCCCAAAAGCTGCGCCAGTTCGCGGCTGATGGCGAGGCCCAGGCCCGTGCCGCCATACTTGCGGCTGGTCGAGGCGTCGGCCTGCTGGAAGGCTTCGAACACGATCTTCTGCTTCTCTACCGGGATACCAACACCCGTATCGGTGACCTCGAAGGCCACCACCGAGCTTGCCTGGTTGAGGGCGGCGTTGTCCGAACGCCAGCCGCCGCGCACCGGCAGCACGCGCAGCCGCACGCTGCCCTGGGCGGTGAACTTCAGGGCGTTGGACATCAGGTTCTTGAGGATCTGCTGCAGGCGCTTTGAATCGGTGACGACGCTGCGGCCGAGGTTCGGGTCGATCTGCACGTCGAACGACAGGCCCTGCAATTCGGCCTGGTGGCGGAACGGCCGCGCCACGGTCTCGAGCACGTTGGTGAAGAAGATCTCCTCGGCGTCGACGGTGACGGTGCCCAATTCGATCTTGCTGAGATCGAGGATGTCGCTGATCAGATTCATCAGGTCGGTGCCGGCGCCGTGGATGGTGCGGGCGAACTCGACCTGCTTGGCCCTGAGGTTGCCGTCGGGATTGTCGGCGAGCTGCTGGCCCAGGATCAGGATGGAGTTGAGCGGCGTCCTGAGCTCGTGGCTCATGTTGGCCAGGAACTCCGACTTGTAGCGCGAGGTGAGCGCCAGCTCGGTGGCCTTCTCTTCCACCGCGCGGCGGGCCTGCTCGATCTCCTGGTTCTTGCGCTCGACCTCGGTGTTGCGCTGGGCGAGCTCGGTGGCCTTCTGCTCGAGCTGCTCGTTGGTCTGCTGCAGTTCGCCCTGCTGGCTCTGCAGCTCACCGGCGAGCTTCTGGCTCTGCTGCAGCAGGTCCTCGGTCTGCATGGTGGCTTCGATCGAGTTCAGCACGATGCCGATCGAGGCGGTGAGCTGCTCGAGGAAGGCGGTCTGCAGCTCGGTGAAGTGGCTCAACGAGGCGAGCTCTATCACCGCCTTGACCTGGCCCTCGAACAGCACCGGCAGGACGATGATGCTCTTGGGCGGCGCGGTGAACAGGCCCGAGGTGATGGGCCGCACCGCCGCAGGCACGTCGGAGATCAGGATCTGCCGCTTGTCGGCGGCGCACTGGCCGATCAGGCCCTCGCCGACCCGGATGACCTCGGGGTGGCCGGCGCCGCCGGAATCGGCGTAGACCGAGAGCAGGCGCAGCGTCGCCTCGTCCTCGCTGTGCAGGCGGTAGATCACGGCCTGATGCGCGTCGACCAGCGGCGTCAGCTCCGACAGCATCAGACGGCCGACGGCGCCCAGGTCGCGCTGGCCCTGCAGCATGTTGGTGAACTTGGCGAGGTTGGTCTTGAGCCAGTCCTGCTCGGTGTTGCGCTCCGTCGTGAGACGGAGGTTGTCGATCATGGTGTTGAGCTTGTCCTTCAGCTCCGCCACCTCGCCCGAGGCGTCGACCTGGATCGAGCGCGTCAGGTCGCCCTTGGTGACGGCGGTCGCCACCTCGGCGATGGCGCGCACCTGGGTGGTGAGGTTGGCCGCCAGCATGTTGACGTTGCCGGTCAGGTCCTTCCAGGTGCCGGCGACGCCCGGGACCTGCGCCTGGCCGCCCAGCTTGCCCTCGGTGCCGACCTCGCGGGCGACGCGGGTGACTTCGCCGGCGAAGCCGTTCAGCTGGTCCACCATGGTGTTGATGGTCTCTTTCAGCTGCAGGATCTCGCCGCGCACGTCGGCGGTGACCTTCTTGGAGAGATCGCCCGTCGCCACGGCGGTGGTGACTTCGGCGATGTTGCGGACCTGGCTGGTGAGGTTGGCCGCCAGCATGTTGACGTTGTCGGTCAGGTCCTTCCACGTGCCGCCGACGCCCGGCACCTGGGCCTGGCCGCCGAGCTTGCCCTCGGTGCCGACCTCGCGCGCCACGCGTGTCACCTCGCCCGCGAAGGAGCGCAGCTGATCGACCATGGTGTTGATGGTCTCCTTCAGCTGCAGGATCTCGCCTCTGACATCCACGGTTATCTTCTTCGACAGGTCGCCGGTGGCCACGGCGGTCGTCACCTCGGCGATGTTGCGCACCTGGGTGGTGAGGTTCGCGGCCAGCAGGTTGACGTTGTCGGTGAGGTCCTTCCACACGCCGGCGACGCCCGGGACCTGCGCCTGGCCGCCCAGCTTGCCCTCGGTGCCGACCTCGCGGGCGACGCGGGTGACTTCGCCGGCGAAGCCGTTCAGCTGATCGACCATTGTGTTGATGGTCTCCTTCAGCTGCAAAATCTCGCCTCTGACGTCCACGGTTATCTTCTTCGACAAATCGCCGTTGGCGACGGCGGTGGTGACTTCGGCGATGTTGCGCACCTGGCCGGTGAGGTTGGTGGCCATGAAGTTGACGTTGTCGGTCAGGTCCTTCCAGGTCCCGGCGACACCCGGCACCTGGGCCTGGCCGCCCAGCTTGCCCTCGGTGCCGACCTCGCGCGCCACGCGCGTCACCTCGCCGGCGAAGCCGTTCAGCTGATCCACCATCGTGTTGATGGTCTCCTTCAGCCGCAGGATCTCGCCCAATGCATCAACCGTGATTTTCTTCGACAAGTCGCCGGTCGCCACGGCGGTGGTCACCTCGGCGATGTTGCGGACCTGGGTGGTGAGGTTGGCGGCCAGCAGGTTGACGTTGTCGGTGAGGTCCTTCCACACGCCCGCCACACCCGGGACCTGCGCCTGGCCGCCCAGCTTGCCCTCGGTACCCACTTCGCGCGCCACGCGGGTCACTTCGCCGGCGAAGCTGTTCAGCTGATCGACCATCGTATTGATGGTCTCCTTGAGCTGCAGGATCTCGCCCCTGACATCCACCGTGATTTTCTTGGAGAGGTCGCCGCCGGCCACCGCCGTCGTCACTTCGGCGATATTGCGGACCTGGCCGGTGAGGTTGGTGGCCATCGAGTTGACGTTGTCGGTGAGGTCCTTCCAGGTGCCGGCGACGCCCGGGACCTGGGCCTGGCCGCCCAGCTTGCCCTCGGTGCCGACCTCACGGGCCACGCGGGTGACCTCGCCGGCGAAGCCGTTCAGCTGGTCGACCATGGTGTTGATGGTCTCCTTCAGCTGCAGGATCTCGCCACTTACATTTACAGTGATCTTCTTCGACAGATCGCCGCGGGCCACGGCGGTGGTGACCTCGGCGATGTTGCGCACCTGGTCGGTCAGGTTGCCGCACATGGCGTTCACCGAGTCGGTGAGGTCCTTCCAGGTGCCGGCGACGCCGGGCACGATCGCCTGGCCGCCCAGCTTGCCCTCGGTGCCGACCTCGCGCGCCACGCGCGTCACTTCCGAGGCGAACGAGCGCAGCTGGTCCACCATGGTGTTGATGGCTTCCTTGAGCTGCAGGATCTCGCCCCTAACGTCCACAGTGATCTTGCGCGACAGGTCGCCGTTGGCGACGGCGATGGTGACGTCGGAGATGTTGCGCACCTGGGCGGTCAGATTGTTGGCCATCGAGTTGACGCTCTCGGTCAGCTCGCGCCACACGCCGGTCACCTCGCTCACCTTGGCCTGGCCGCCGAGCTTGCCCTCGGTGCTGACCTCGCGGGCCACGCGCGTCACCTCGGAGGTGAGCACCGAGAGCTGCTTGATCATGGTGTTGACGATGTTGGCCGAGCGCAGGAACTCGCCCTTGAGCGGCCGGCCGTCGACGTCGAGCCGCACGGTCTGCAGCAGGTCGCCCTGGGCCACCGCCGAGATCACGCGGGTCACCTCGGTGGTCGGCCACAAGAGGTCGTCGATCAGCGTGTTGATCGAGCCCTCCATCTCGCCCCACGCCGCGGTCGAGACGCCGAACTTCACGCGCTGGCGGGTGCGGCCCTGCTCGCCCACGCTCTTGCCGATGCGCTCGAGTTGCTGGGCCATGTTCTGGTTGGCCGCGACGATCTCGTTGAACAGCACCGAGATGCGGCCGAGCGGCCCCTGCTTCTCGCGGCCCAGGCGCACCGAGAAATCGCCGGCCCGCATGGCTTCCATGGCATGGAGGAGTTCGAAGAGGTCGGGGGCTTCGGCACCGTTTCGTCGGGCTGCTGCGGCAAGTGCTGCTGAACCCTTGCCGGCAGGCGTGACGGTCTCAATGCTCATGATGAAGCCCCTCGTGTCGCTTGGGCGAGGGTCCGGCTGCTTTTTCCACGCGCACTATCCCCCGCAACCCAGAAACAATGTCCCAGGCCGCAAAAGGTTACGTGTAAAAGCTGTGAAAAATCAGTCCGCTAGCAGACCGATACAACCCATAGTTCAGGCCGGCGGCGCGACCGACAACCCCTTGACCTTGTGGCGCTCGATCAGCCGCCCGACCAGGCCCGACTTCTTGGCCTCCTCGACGAAGCCGGCGAGGAATTCAGCCCCGGTTTTATTGGCTTTTGCCGTGCCGACGGCCTGTTGCACGGCGCTGAACTTGCCGTCGAGGATGCGGGCCCCCGGCATCTTCTCGATGTCCTTCAGGAGCCCCGGCCGCAGCCCCGCCAGCACGTCGAGCTTCTCGTCCCGGAACTTGTTGAAGGCGGCATCCAGCCCCGCGATCGGCATCAGGGTGGCGTTCTTGATGTTGTTCTCCAGCCACAGCCCGTAGGCCGAGCGGGCCGACACCGAGATGCGCACGCCCTTGCGGTCGACCGCGCCGATCGAGCTGATCCCCGAGCCCGGCGGCACCATGTAGGTCGCCTCGATCTCGACGTAGGCCGCGCTGAAGGCGATCTTCTCGGCGCGCTGCGGTTCGGCCCCGATCAGGCCGATGTCCCAGACATTGGTGCCGGCCTGGTCGCCCAGCTCGCCCGGCGTCTTGTACGGCACGTAGCGCACCGGCACGCCGAGCGCCGCCGCGATCGCCGCCGCCATGTCGGGCGCCACGCCTGCGGGATCGCCCGCGGCGCTGCGGCCGGTGACCAGCAGGAAGTTGGAGAGGTTTATACCGGCACGCAGGACGCCGGTGGGGCAGAGTTCGGCTCGGGCTTTGTCGGACATGGCGGCAAGTCTAGACCTGATTCCGAGGGGATGTCATGGGAGGCGGATCGCGGGGCGGAGGGGGCAGATGGCGGAACTGATCGAGATGAGCCGGGCCGGCGTTGCAGGCGGCCTCGAAGCGACGGTCCTGAGGCTGCTCAAGGACGCCTACGGCGACTATCCCGCCGATCCGGCCGATCTCTACGCGCACTTCGGAACGCCGCACATCGTGATGATCCTGCGCGAGGGGCGGCCCGAGGACGGTCGGGTGATCGGCCACCTCGCCGCCTACCGTCGCGAGGTCGCGATCGGCGGCGATAGCGTCGAGATCGGCATGATCGGCAGCGTCGCGATCGCGGCCGATCAGCGGAGGAAAGGGTATTGTCGTGCCCTGGTGCAGCAGGCCCACCTCCGCTTCAGGGAAAGCGCCTTGCCGTTTGCCGTCCTGTTCGCCCTGGAACCGCCTGTCTACGTATCGAGCGGCTACCAGCCGATGGCGAACACGACCCGCTTCCTCGAATCCGACGGCGCCTGGAAGACGCTGGTCTATCGCGGCGGCATGTACGCCGAGCTGGGCGACCGACGCTGGCCCAACCTGCCAATCGATTTGCGCGGCCGGGCGGTGTAGGGGAAATGGTGTAAACAGCCCCACCTCACCCTGAGGAGCGCGAAGCGCGTCTCGAAGGGTGGGCAACAGCAAGACCGGGGACCACCCTTCGAGACGCATCGCTCCGCGATGCTCCTCAGGGTGAGGTTGTGGTGCGGTTGGGGCCGCTGGGGAACTGCAAGGGAGGAAAGTCATGAAAATCACCGACGTCTCGTTGACCCTGTTCGCCTGGGACGATATCCCGCCGACCCAGTACGGCCAGATGAGCAGGTTCTCCGGCTCGAGCGCGCTCGGCCTGCTGCGCATCCGCACCGACGACGGCGTCGAGGGGAATGCGTTCCTGGGCTCGGCGTCGAACTCGGCGACCACCGACGGGCAGGGGTTGATCACGCACCTGAAGCCCGTGCTGATGGGCAAGGATCCGATGCATCGCGAGGCTCTGGTGGCCGAGCTGTGGAAGAAGCAGCGTCCGGCCGGCGTGCGCACCATCGGCGCGGTCGACGTGGCGCTCTGGGACCTTTTAGGCAAGGCGATGGGCCAGCCGATCCATCGCCTGCTCGGCACCTACCGCGAGGCGGTGCCGGCCTATGCCAGCTCCGCCGTGCTGCCCTCGGCCGCCGCCTATGCCGAGCAGGCGCTGGAGTTCAAGGCGGCCGGCTGGGCTGCCTACAAGATCCATCCGCCGACGCAGTGGCAGCAGGACATCAAGGTCTGCGAGGCGGTGCGCAAGGCCGTCGGCGACTACACCATCATGCTCGACTCGACCTGGGCCTACGACTTTCCGGCGGCGCTGCGCGTCGGCCGCGCCGTGCAGGAGATGGGCTACTACTGGTACGAGGACCCGCTGCACGACCAGGACATCTACAACTACGTGAAGCTGAAGCAGCAGCTCGCCATCCCCATCCTCGCCACCGAGTATCCGATCGCCGGTCTCGAATCCTATCAGCCGTGGATCATGCTGCAGGCCACCGACTTTTTACGCGGCGATGTGGCGGTGAAAGGCGGCATCACCACGCTCGTCAAGACCGCCCATCTCGCCGAGGCGTTCCGCATGAACTACGAGGTCCATCACGGCGGCAACTCGCTGAACAACGTCGCCAACCTCCACGTCATCGCCTCGATCCGCAACACCACCTTCTTCGAGGTCCTGCTGCCCGACGGCGCGCAGAAGTACGGTCTCGAGCAGGACATCGTCGTCGGCCGCGACGGCATGGTCCACGTCCCCAACGGCCCGGGCTTGGGCGCGGCGATCGACTTCAAGCTGATCGAGCGCAAGAAGATCGCGGTGCTGAGCTAGGGCGGCGCCACTTGGCCCTCGCGTGAAGAGAGTTTTGCGGCCATCGTGACAAGATCGGCCAGAGAACCTGCTTTCATTTTTCGCATGACCTTGCCCCGGTGGGCCTTCACGGTGATCTCGCTGATGCCGAGTTTGAAGCCGACCTGCTTGTTTAGTTGGCCGGTGACGACCAAAGCCATGACCTGACGCTCGCGGGGGCTGAGCGACGCGTAGCGGTCATGGAGTGTTTGCCGCTCGGTTTCATGGCTGAGCGCAATGCGGCTACGCTCGATTGCATGTCGGATCGCCTCCAGTATCACCTCGTCGCTGAAGGGCTTCGTCAAGAACTCGACGGCGCCTGCCTTCATCGCTTGAACCGAAACGGGCACGTCGCCATAGCCCGTAATGAAGATGATAGGCATGTCCATTCGGTCGCTGGCGACGCGCTTCTGCAGATCGAGACCATTAAGGTCCGGAAGATTGAGATCGAGGATCAGGCAGCTCGGGACCCGGGCGCGCGGCTCGGACAGGAATTCCTGCGCCGCCGCGAATGTCTTCGACTGCCAGCCTGCAAACCGGATCATCAAGTCCAGCGATTCGCGAACCGAGACGTCGTCGTCGACGACAAACACAATCGGTGTGGCTTGCGGCATGATTGCTGACCTCGATCCTTGGTCAGGCGCGTTGACTGAACTCTGGAAAGTCGACGATCTGTTCGACGTGCATTGTTTCGGGGGGCACACCGCTATGCAGCGGCGAGCCTGTGTCGACGGTGCGCTTGGTACCGCTTCAGGTCAACTCGTCTCGTTGAGCGGTGTAGCATTGCGAGCGAGAGACTGCAGCGTGGGGGCATCGCCTCGGCCGTGAACTCATGAACGGGCTTTACCCAAACCAAAGCAACGTATGTCCGCAGATTGCTTTCAAGCCCTTGCCGTTTCGCAGAAATGCCAAAACCGGAAGTCGCAATTGCCCCTCTTGGTGCGAAATTGTCAGGCCGGAAGACGAAAATCGGCAGTCCAACCCATCTCAACGCGTGCCTTTTCGGTTGCAACGTGGCTGTTGGACTGCGCGATGTTATAGATGCCCGGCCTGCCGTGGTCGATGGCCAGCAGAGCGGCATAAGCTGCCGCATCGACGTGAATGGGCGCATGATTTGACGGCCGCTCCGAAGCGGTTCCGGGGCCATAAAGCTGGCCGTAGCGAAGGACGACACCCTCGAGCGGCGGCGATCTCAAAGTGAGATCTTCCAGCGCGATCAGTCCCTGCACGTTGATACCGCCATCTCCCTCGGCTCCGGCATCGAGCAGATCCGTCTCCGTGTGCGGCTCGGCGCCCTGCGCATAGGCCCACGCGATGCTTTGCGCCACCAGCCGGCGCGCACCCGCCGCAATGGCGGCTCTGACGAGATTCCGCGTTCCTTCGCCACGGATGCGGGCGGTCCGAATGATTGCTGCTCCCATCTCACGTGGATCAAGATCCTTCGGGAGGTCGGTGAGCTGATGGATCACGACGTCCGGGCGTGCTGATTCGACGGCGTGGGAAAGCGCTGTCGCATCGAAGACGTCGACGACGACCGGGTCTGCCCCGAGCGAGCGCAGCGCGTCGGCTTTCGCTTTCGACCTGGTGCTGCCACAGACGTAATGGCCGGCGCTGTGCAGGAGCGGCGTCAGGCGCCTGCCAATAGCCCCGGACGCGCCGGCAAGGAAGATCCTGTATCTCATCATGGCTGCTCCTTTGTCACCATGCGCACCCGGACTCGAGACAGCAGATCGGAACGTTTGCCGTTCGGAGTGCTTCCGCGCTAACCGCTACAGAGCCGGACTCGGTTGTACCTCCTCGGAAGTTTCTGGCCACAAGCCTTTGACTGCAGGCAAACGACCACGCGCAAATTGCTGCGTGACTCTCGCCACGCGCTCGCCGAGGAGTTCGGCGGTCAGAAGATCGGATTCGGGCGGCCCAAAGTCAGGTCCTTGATCAGCATTCGACTGTGCCGCAGCACCGAGCCAGAAGCCCAGCCGATTGAGGTCCTGATCCGAGCCGTGCGTACTGTTGTTGCCTGCGGGCAGGCCGAGATTGACCCAGTGCATGCCATGTTGTGCCGCGAGGATGGCAAATTGAATCAATGTTGCGAGCTTGTCCCCAGACCGTGACGCCGAGTTTGTGAAGCCTGCCGCGATCTTGTCCTTCCAGGCGCCCGTGGCGTAGGATTTTGACGTCGAATCCATGAAGGTTTTGAACGGTCCGGACACGCTTCCCATGTAAGTCGGCGCGCCGAAGATGATCGCGTCTGCAAGTTCGAGATCACCCAAGCGCCCTTGAGCCTCGTCTGACGTTAGATAGAAGGTGGATGCGCCCGCGACTCGTTCGATCCCACGCCGCACGGCTTCAGCCTGCCGCGCGGTGTGGCCGAAGCCGCTGTGAAATAGTACGGCAACCGTGATCGGAATGGCTGATATTTGGATTGCTTGCATGGGATGAACTCCTGGAAATCGAACGGCTTCGGCTCCAAACAGCCGACATGAAGGTGGTTACCAGAACGCGCCGGTTCGTCTTCGTTGTCTCCGCATTTTTGCCAGACAGAGATAACGCCACGACGAAAGCCAATCTATTGCACCATGGTCTTGGCGATACGTTGGTATCGATGGCGCGGCGTGCTCGGGTGGATGACCGGCGCGTCCTCAATGGTATTGTTTGGGTCTCAGGTGCGCGCCGTGGTGCGATCTGCTACTCAATTTGGAGGGCGGCATCGAGTGCCTTGCGCAGGGCGGCATCGCTGAAGGGCTTGAGAAGGCACTCCGCGGCCCCCGCCGCCAGCACGCGCGGGCGGACGGTCTCGTCTCCGTGCGCCGTGATGAAGACGATCGGAATGGCCTGGCCGCGCAGCTTGAGCTCCTGCTGCAGATCAGGCCCGGACATGCCCGGCATGGCGATATCGAGAATCAGGCACTTGGTCTGGCCGATGGAATCGGACGCGAGAAACTCCTCGGCCGACGAGAAAGCTCGGACCGAAAAGCCGAACTCCCTGATCAAATCGGGCAGCGACTCGCGCACCAATTCATCGTCATCGACAATCGACACAAGTGAACGAACGACCATCACGAATGCCTCATGGCCTGCTCGTCGGCATCAGGCCTTCGCATCGCACCAAATCCGCGAATGCCTTTCACATCGGCGGGTCTGCAGGGAATGGAGAACGAAACCGTCGCCCCGGGGCCGTCATTCGGCACTGCCCATAGGCGTCCATGATGCCTCTCGACAATGGAGCGGCTGACAGACAGGCCGATGCCCATGCCATTGTCCTTTGTCGTGTAGAAAGCGTCGAACAGCCTGTCGGCGTCTTGCGGCGGGAAGCCCACCCCCGCGTCTTGCACCAGAACGCGTACGTGGTCGCCGTCATCCTGCTCAGTCCTGACCAGCAATCGCCTTGGTCGATCATCAACACTACTCATCGCGTCCGAGGCATTCTGGAGGAGATTCAGGATCACTTGTTGAAGCTGGACCCGATCACCCATGATAGGCGGGAGTACACTGGCAAGCTTCGCTTCCAGTACCACTCGATTCCTATGAAGGTCACCCAACGACAGGGCAAGTACCTCGCGCGTGGCCTCGTTCAAATCCAACGATTCAGTCGTCGACCTCCTCTTGCTGAAGAGTGCGCGCAATCGCTTGATGACATCAGATGCACGGTTGCCATCGCGGATCGTGCGTTGCGCCGTTTCGCGTGCACCTTCGACATTTGGCGGATCGGCCGCGAGCATCCTCAGGCAAGTGCTGGCATTGGTTACGATGCCTGATAGCGGCTGGTTGACTTCGTGGGCGATCGACGCGGTCAATGTGCCAAGGCTTGCGACTCTGGCGACGCGCGCAAGTTCCGAGCGGGCCTCGCCGAGTGCCTGTTCCGCAAGCCGGCGCTGAGTCACATCCTGAACCGCGCCGATGTATTCAAGGCGCCCCTCCTTGTCTCGGGTCCCGTGTCCGATCAGGTGCAGGTATTTTATCGAACCGTCGGGCATCTGCAGCCGATGGTCATATTCAAAGTCGCTTCCGTCGCCTCGTGCTCGCTCAATCATGCCAGCCATTAGCGGCATGTCATCGGGGTGGACACGACGACCGATGAGCTCGAGTGTCACTGGTGCAGACGGGTCAAACTCGAAAATGCGATAGACCTGCTCCGACCAGGTGATTTCACCTGCTGCTACCTTCCATGAAAAGGTACCCGTCAAGCTGAGGCGCTGGCCTTCGGCGAGAAATGCCCCACTGCGCCGCAACTCATCCTCTGTTGCCCTCCGCTCGGTGACGTCGCGCAGGTAGCAGGTGAATGATGGCGGTCCCTCCAGCGGGATACGTGAGATCGCAAGTTCGACGGGGAATTCGCACCCGTCGGCACGTACAGCCGGCATCTCCACGCGCTTGCCGATAAGTCTCGTTTCTCCGGTGGCGAGGTACCGTGCCAATCCCTGTCGATGTTTTTCGCGAAGCGACGGAGGGATGATCGCATCCGCCAGCTGCTTTCCCACGATATCGTCTCGGCGATAGCCGAAGGTCTGCTCCGCAGCCGGATTGAATTCGGTGACGGATCCTTCGTGGTCGATCGTGATAATGCAGTCGAGCGCTGCGTCCAGTATCGCCGCCTTGCGCGCTTCGCTACGTATCAATGCACCATCGCTCTGTGCGCGATCAACGGCGATGCTTGCGATGTGCATGAACTGATCAATCAAGCTCAGTTCATGAGGTGTAGGCGTTCGAGGCTCGCGGTAGTAGACGGCGAATGCCCCCAGGACCTTGCCGGCGGTGGACGAAATTGGTGTCGACCAGCACGCTTGGAGGCCGTGTGCCATGGCCATCGGGCACCAGTCATAGGCGGCCCAACGCGTGTCCAATGCGAGGTCAGGAGCAATGACTCGTTCGTTCAGGTACGCGGCCATTGCGCAAGGACCCGAGTCGACGTTTACGGGCCGGCCAATGATCGAAGCGATGAAACTGGCCGGGAGACTTGGTGCTGCTCCGTGTTCGAGCCTTGTGCAGCCCGGATCGACCAATACGACGCTGCAGTAGCATCCGGTGACTGTGTTTTCGACCAACTGGCAGAGTGCTTCGAGTATCCCCGACATCGACTGACGACGCGCCACCATCTCGAGCAGCCGCTTCTCACCGGCGAGCAGTGCTTCGGCCCGCTTACGGTCTTCTATGTCGATATTCACGACGTACCAGCGAACGATATGACCTCGCGTATCCATGAGGGGCATGACGCGCCCATGAAACCAGCGATAGACACCGTCGGAACGTCGTATGCGGTGGTCAATGTCGTATGGTTCTCCCCGTCCTGTCGTGACCGCTCGCTCCGAGGCCGTAATCACGGACGGAAGATCGTCGGGATGGATCGCTTCGCTCGCTCTCCGGCCTTTCAGTTCTTCGAACGTTGCGCCCAGGTACTCGAGGACATGACGGTTGGCGTTCTCTAGTTCGCCGGACGGTGTCAGGAAAGCGATCATGGCCGGAATGATGTCCGCAACTGAGCGATAGTCGTCCTCCTGGGCGTGCTGGCCCATTGTCGGCCGCCTGAGGTCGTCGATGTCAGTGCCCGTTCCACACCATTTGAGGATCTGACCGGATGTCTCAACGAGGGGCGCCGTGCAGAATCGAAACCAGCGATACTCACCATCGAAGCGCCGCAGGCGCACTTCTATGCTGCCCGCTTCGCCAGCCGCCCGGATGGATCGCCAGTGATCGAGCAGGTTGGGTTGGTCGCCAGGATGGATTGCAAGCCGCCAACCGGATCCATAGGAGGCGTCGACACTGAGGCCCGTGTATTCGCACCAGCGTCGATTGAAGAAGTCGACCTGCCCATCGGAACATGCAGTCCACACCAATCCCGGAAGCGAATCGACAACGGAGCTGAGGTCGTTCTCCATGCGGGTCCTTTCGCGACGGCCGCCGCCACCGGAGGATGCGCCCGTCTATCGAGGATCGTCGATGATACCTTGGTATCGGTGTACCAGGGGCGGCCAGTCTGGCGGTTGCTCTCTAGAGCGATGCCATCCAGAGGCGCTGGTCGGTAACGCACTGTAAAGCATTGATTCCTACGAAGTCCGGAAGCCGCCTTACGACCGGCACGAAGGTATCGACGGCACCTTGGTCCAATAGCTTCGCCTTCAGTCCGATGCCATCCCTACAGAGACAATCGTCGTCGAGGGCTCGGGCAGCGAAGTGCCCGTTCCACTGTTGTCGATGGGAGAGACCATGAGCGGCATGCAGGCAATACTTGATGAGAGCGGGCAATTGAGCGGATTCATCGCCCGGCCAACGACGACGATGGCTCAATTCGTGGCGGCGGCCCTCAAGCAGGTTCCTTCGATTGCGTAGAGGGTTTCATGAACATGGCCTGGGCACTTCTTGGCATCGCCGGCGTCCTCGAGATCGCATTCGCCTACAGCATGAAGTCGTCCGAAGGCTTCACGCGATTGATACCCGGACTGATGACGGCTGCTACCGGCATATCGAGTGTCTTTCTTCTTTCGCTCTCGCTGAGGACGCTGCCAGTGGGAACCGGCTACGCGGTCTGGACCGGCATCGGTGCCGCGGGCACGGCAATCCTGGGAATGGTGGTGCTGGGCGACTCCGTTGCGCCGCTAAGAGTGCTCTGCATTGCTCTCATTTTGGGGGGCGTTATCGGACTCAAGCTGGTCTCGGGAAATTGAGATCGCTACGCACGGCGGGCGGAAGCCTCTTCCCCACTCGACCAATCGGTGTGCTCGACCAGACCTCCGTCCGAATATCGCAGCTCGCAGCATTATGAAACGAGGACAATCCAGATCAACCAGAGGAGCCGTCAATGACCCAGCGCCTGAACTACACGACCATTGCGCCAGCCGGCGTAAAGGCGCTCGGCGGCGTCTACGGGTACATCCTACAGTCTGGACTACCCGGTTCGCTGGTGAATTTGGTCTATTTGCGCGTCTCGCAGATCAACGGCTGCGCCTATTGCATCGACATGCACTCGCGCGACTTGATCAAGGGGGGCCTTGCTATCGAGAAGCTCGTGCTGGTCCAGGCTTGGCGCGAAGCTGGTGACATGTTCGATACGCGCGAACGCGCGGCGCTGGCGTGGGCTGAGACCGTCACCCGCATTGCCGACACGACCGTGCCCGACGCCGAGTTCCAGGCCGCCTCGGTCGTGTTCTCCGAGAAAGAACTCACCGACCTGACAATCGCGATCGGCTTAATGAACACCTACAATCGGCTGGCCATCGGATTTCGGATTCCGCCAGCGGCAAAAGGGGTCTGAGATGCCCTGGATAGGCTACTGCCTATGGGATACTCATCTGCACGCGATGGCGATTTGTTCAATACGATCTGAATTTGAGGCAGTCGATTGCCGTGCGCCTACGACCTTGTCGGTGATGTTGGTCGTCCTCGAGGCCAACTTCAGGTCGCCAAGCTTCCGGGAATAGTGACGCGCGAAAATAGCCTTGTAGTCCTTGATCGTTCGCGGCTTGAGGTGCGGTATCCACGTCTTGAAGCCGGTACCGCCCTTGGCGCCGCCATAGACTTCAAGCTCATCGAGCGCAAGAAGATCGCGGTGTTAAGCTAGCTGTTCCCCAAAAGGAGATCTCGATCATGAGCACGTCTGATATCGCCTACACGCCGATCCTGCCGGAGGGCTGGACGCGACCGCGTGGGTTCTCGCACGGCGTCGTCGCCACCGGCACGAAGAGCGTGCGCATCGCCGGCCAGATCGGGCGCGAGCCCGGACAGGCTCACATCGCCGCGGCGACCGACGCCGGCACGCAATGGCGGGTAGCACTCGGCAATCTCGTGACGGTTCTCAGGGCCGCCGGCGGCGAGCCCGGCCACTTGGTGGCGTTGCGCGCCTACGTCACGGACATCGCCGAGTTCAACGCCGCCGGCGCGGCGATCGGCGCCGCCTGGGCCAGCACACTCGGCCGGCATTTCCCGGCAATGACGCTGGTCCAGGTCTCGGCCCTGATCGATCCCCACGCCAAGATCGAGATCGAGGGCGAAGCCGTTCTCCCGTGAGCGTCGTCCGGCCGCCGCACGCTTCGTAGCCTCGGCACCGCCATCGACTTCAAGCTGATCGAGCGCAAGAAGGTGGCGGTGCTGGCCTAGGGTAGGGGTGTATTCGCGACTTAACCTCATCCTGAGGAGGCGCGAAGCGCCGTCTCGAAGGATGGGCAACCGACGCGGTGCTCGTGCCCACCCTTCGAGACGCGGCCTGCGGCCGCTCCTCAGGGTGAGGTGATCACCTGAAGCAGCGGCCGTAGGGACTCCGCCCTGGATCAGACAAGCGTGCCGAGGCTTGCCTCGATGCGCTTCATCTGGTCCTCGCCGATCATGCCCTTCACGATGCTCTGGAAGCGGGGATGGCCGGCGCCCGAGAAGATGTACTGCCAGCGATAGGCCTTCAGGAAATGCCGGGCGATTTGCTCCAGCTCGTCGCGCTGCAACGGCCGGCCGCAGTTCATGCCGAAGTAGACGGCATCCGCCTTGGCTTGTACCTGCAGGATCGCATCGACGGCCACCACCAGGTCGATGAACTCGCCGACCGCCCGCTCGCGCTCCTCGGAGGAGAGCGTCGCGTCGTGGCGCTTCAGCTCGAGCTCGTCGAGGACCGCATGCTGGGCCTCGTCCTTCCAGTGGAACATGAACACATCCTTGAACAGTTCCGAGAGCTCAGCGTCGGGCTCGATGCTCTGGCGGTAGTGGAGTTGCACGAACAGCTCGATGTGCAGCGTGAGCACGAGCACCGCCCAGTTGCCCTTGGCGAGCACGGCGCGGGCGACCGCGTCGGGATCGACGTCGAAGCGATAGCCGGCGGGCATGGTCTCACCCATCATCGCCTCGATGCGCCGGAACAGGGTCTGGTGCTTGATCTCCTCGTCGCTGAACCGCACTAGGGCCTCCAGCGCATTCTGGTCGCCCAGCGCGTGTTGGCCGCTGACGTCGATCAGCTTGGCGGTGATGAAGCGCTCGACCAGGCCAAAGACGTTGGCGTAGGTGCGGCCCTGGATCTGGCTGACGAACCGCATCTCGGCCTCCGGCAGCGCCAGTTCCCGCGCCAGCGACAGGCCGTCGGGCAGGTACTTGCGGGCGACGTCGAAGCGCCGCCCCTTGATGACGTCCTTGTCGATGTCCCAGCGCACGGCCTTGGAGGCCTCGATGGTCCGCGCATATCTGGCGCTGTCGGCCAGGGAAACGATGGCGTTCATGTCTCTCTCCATCCGATTGTGTGGTCGGAGCGGGATATCCCGCGCCGTTGCGCCGGATGTAGGCCGGGCGATCCGGGTCGGCTATGATCCGGACACCACATGACATGACGGAAACTCCAGAACAGGCGTCGGCCTATGGATGCGTTGTCGGACATTCTGAGAGTTGCCCGTCTCAGCGGCGGCGTCTTCTTCAACGCCGAGTTCTCCGCGCCGTGGTGCATCGCCGCCCAGATGGCACCCGACCTCTGCGCGCCTTTCCTCGGAGCTACGAACCATCTCATTCCCTATCACTACGTCGTCGACGGCGAGATGCACGTCGCACTCCCCGATCAACCGGTCCAGCGACTGTGCAGCGGCGAAGTCGTGCTGTTTCCCCGCAACGATTTTCACCTGATCGGCAGCGATGTCAGCTTGCCCCCGGTCTCGGCCGCGACAGTCATCCTGGACGGGGGGAACAGGATCGTTCGGGCGGTTCGCCACGGCGGCGGCGGCGAGACGGCCCACATGGTGTGCGGCTTCCTGGGCTGCGACAGCGGTCTCACCATGCCGATCGTCTCGACTTTGCCGCAGTCGATGATCCTGCGGGTCGACGAGACGCCTGCCGCAGACTGGATCCGCTCGACGCTTCAGTACGCGGCCAACGAAGTCGCGGGCGGACAGACCGGTTCTACGGCGGTGCTGTCCAAACTCTCGGAGTTGCTGTTCGTCGAGGCCGTGCAGCATTACGTGCGGAGCATTCCCGACGGGCAAACCGGCTGGCTTGCCGGATTGCGCGATCCCGCCGTTTCCCGGGCACTGGCGCTCATGCACGCCGACATCGCCCACGCCTGGAGCGTCGAGGAGCTCGCTCGCGAAGCCGGCTTGTCACGCTCGGGCCTCGCCGAACGGTTCACCCGGGTGATCGGCGTGGCGCCGATGCACTACCTCGCCGACTGGCGCCTGCAGGTCGCCGGGCAAAAGTTGCGGGACTCCGGCGATCCGCTGGTTCGGGTCGCCGAGCAGGTCGGATACGAATCGGAAGCGGCGTTTTCCCGTGCGTTCAAGAAGAAGTTCGGCGCCGCCCCTGCCACGTGGCGGCGTGCAGGGTAGGCTGCAGGTTCCCGACCTGGCTCCCATCCGCATCTTCTATGGCGGCGTCGAGCTGGTGGGCGACGTCGTGATCAGGACCGTCAACCCCGAAGTCAAGAAAGCAGGACCATGATGAAGAGAATCCCGAGACGCCGGTAACGGACTGTCTCTTTTCAGAGTGTGAGTTCAACCGATCAGTGCAACACCGCTTGTAGTTTATCGGCTGGGGTTTCGAAGCCCAAGATCTTTCGCGGACGTTGATTGAGTTGCAAGGCAATCGCGTCGAGATAGGCTTGGGAGATGCGTGAGAAGTTGGTTGCTCTCGGGAAGTACTGGCGGACCAGGCCGTTGGTGTTTTCGTTGCTGCCGCGCTGCCAGGGACTGCGCGGGTCGCAGAAGTAGACCTGCACGTTGGTGGCGACCGTAAAGCGCTTGTGGGCATGCATCTCCTTGCCCTGGTCCCACGTCAGCGAACGTCGCAACTCCTCAGGCAGTTTGCGGACGTGCTTGGCAAGCGCTGCAACAACCGTCGTCGTGTCCTTACGAGGAAGCTTGACCAACATGGTAAAGCGGCTGTGGCGCTCAATGAGTGTGGCGATGCGCGTATCATTCGCTCCGGTAAGAAGGTCGCCTTCCCAATGGCCCGGCACGGCACGATCCTCGGCCTCGGCGGGCCGCTCGCGGATCGAGACCATATCGAGGATGTGTCCCCGTCTACTTTGGGCGTTGTGGCTTTTGGGGAGGCGCATCTGACGTCTGGTGCGCAAGTGCGCCGTCAGCTCCTTTTTCAGCACGCCGCGCGTCTGAACGAAGAGACTGCGATAAATCGCTTCGTGGGATATCTGCATGTCTTGGTCGGTCGGGAACTCCCGCTTTAGCCAGCCAGAGACCTGCTCCGGTGACCATTGCAGCGCGAGCTTCTGCGCCACACGCCAGCGTAGCTCCCTGTGGAGCGCCAGGCGACAAGGCTTGGGACGCAGCGCCCGTTCCCAAGCGCTCCTGTCCGCCTGGTTGGCACGGTAACGTTGGCTGCCACAGTTACGCCTGATCTCCCGGCTCACCGTCGACGGCGCTCGTCCAAGGCCAAGTGCAATCTGTCGGATCGACTGGCCCACCGCAATGCCACGGGAGATCTCTTCGCGTTCTTCAAGCCTGAGCGCTGTCAAAGCTCTCCGGCGCGGCGCCGGCGCGATTCCTCCATGGAGCGTCACAATGCGCAGAACGCCAGTCTTGTTCCTCCGATCCAGTGCCCGGGAGATCGCTGCAGCACTTGACCCACTCTTCCAGCGCTCCCACAGCTGCGCCTTCTGCGCTGCCGTGAACCATATCCGTGATGTCGTCATGCGCCACCTCCTGAGCCAGTAAGACTAGGAGGTGTTGCGCCGACCTATTGGTAATCGCCCCCCTTTCGGACGTTGCCGGTCTCGAATTCCGCCGAAACTTGGCGGGCCAAGCGGGGTCCGACTGCGTACCGGGTTTTGGCCATCCGTCTTGACCAAGGCACGGAGCAGGACCGCAAAGCAACGGGCATCACGGCTGCGAGTGCCATGAAAGGCGGGACAGCACGCTTTTGCCGCCGTCTGGCGCATCACTGCGGCCAAGCCGCATGACTGGAGCGGCTTGGCCTTAACAGCCTTCGAAAACCTCTCGGCCGAGATCAGGCGAGGTCGAAGCGATCAGCGTTCATCACCTTGGTCCACGCCGCCACGAAGTCTGCCACGAACTTCGCTTGCGCTTCTTCGGCGCCGTAAACTTCGGCAAGCGCGCGCAGCTCGGAGTTCGAACCGAAGACGAGGTCGACACGGGTGCCGGTCCACGTCAGTTTGCCGCTCTTGCGGTCGTGTCCCTCGAACACGTTTTCATCCGAGGTCGCTTTCCACTCGGTGCTGATGTCCAGGACGTTCACGAAGAAGTCGTTGGTCAGCGTCCCCGGACAACTCGTGAAGACGCCATGCTGCGAATTGCCGTGGTTCGCGCCCAGGACGCGCAGGCCACCGACGAGGACCGTCATCTCCGGCGCGGTCAGCGTCAGGAGTTGTGCCTTGTCGATCAGCAGCTCGTCCGCCGGTATGCTGAACTGGGCCTTGAGGTAGTTGCGGAATCCGTCCGCCACCGGTTCGAGATAGCCAAAGGACTCCACGTCGGTCTGCTCCTGGGAAGCGTCCGTGCGGCCGGGCGCGAAGGGAACGGTCACGTCGTGCCCGGCCTGCTTCGCGGCCTGTTCGACGGCGGCCGAGCCGCCAAGAACGATCAGGTCGGCAAGCGACACCTTCTTACCGCCGCTGGCTGCGCCGTTGAAGGCCGTCTGGATGCCGGCAAGGGTTTCGAGCAGCTTTGCCAACTGGGCAGGCTGGTTGACTTCCCAATCCTTCTGCGGCGCGAGACGGATGCGCGCTCCGTTCGCCCCGCCGCGCTTGTCGGAGCCGCGGAAGGTTGCAGCCGAGGCCCAAGCGGCGCCGATCAGCTCGGCGATGGAAAGTCCCGAGGCGACGATCTTGGCCTTGAGATCCGCGATGTCCTTGGCGTCGATCAGCTTGTGATCGGCGGCGGGAACGGGATCCTGCCAGATCAGTTCCTCTGCCGGCACCTCCGGGCCGAGATAGCGTGCGCGCGGGCCCATGTCGCGGTGGGTTAATTTGAACCACGCGCGGGCAAACGCGTCGGCGAACTGATCCGGATGCTCCAGGAAGCGCCGGGAAATCTTCTCGTAGGCCGGATCCATCCGCAAAGCGACGTCCGTTACCAGCATGGTCGGCGTATGACGCTTCGACGGGTCGAAGGCATCCGGAATCGTGGCGGCCGCGCCCTTCGCCCTGAATTGATTGGCTCCAGCCGGGCTCTTCTCCAGCTCCCATTCATATTTGAACAGGTTCTCGAAAAAGCTGTTGCTCCACTTCGTCGGCGTCGTGCTCCAGGTGACTTCCGGGCCGCCGGTGATCGCGTCTTTTCCTTTCCCTGTGCCATAGCGGCTCTTCCAGCCGAGGCCCATCTCCTCGATGGGCGCAGCTTCCGGCTCGGGACCGACCAGCGCGCCGTCGCCGGCGCCGTGGGTCTTGCCGAAGCTGTGTCCGCCGGCGATGAGCGCAACCGTCTCCTCGTCGTTCATCGCCATGCGCTTGAAGGTCTCGCGAATGTCGACGGCGGCGGCAACCGGATCCGGCTTGAAGTTCGGCCCGTTTGGATTCACGTAAATGAGGCCCATATGCACGGCAGCCAGCGGATTCTCGAGATCGCGGACGCCGCTGTAGCGCTCGTCGCCACGAGGATCAGGGAACCAGGCTTTCTCCTTGCCCCAGCAGACGATCTCGTCGGGCTCCCACACATCGGCGCGCCCGCCGCCGAAGCCGAATGTCTTGAAGCCCATGGTTTCGAGCGCGACATTGCCGGCGAGGACCATGAGGTCGGCCCAGGAGATTTTCGAGCCGTATTTCCGCTTGATGGGCCACAAGAGCCGGCGCGCCTTGTCGAGGTTCGCATTGTCCGGCCAGGAGCCGAGAGGTGCGAAGCGCTGCTGGCCGGCGCCGGCGCCGCCGCGCCCGTCGCCGATGCGGTACGTACCCGCGGCGTGCCACGCCATGCGGATCATGAACCCGCCATAGTGGCCGAAATCCGCCGGCCACCAGTCCTGGCTGTCCGTCATCAGCGCGGCGAGGTCTTTCTTCAGGCCGGCGTAGTCGAGCTTCTTGAACGCCTCGGCGTAGTTGAAAGCCTTGCCCATGGGATCGGACTGGGGCGAGTTCGCGCGAAGAATCCTGAAGTTCAGTTGAGTTGGCCACCAGTCCTTGTTCGACCGCATCCCGACATTTGTGGTGCCATGCACGACCGGGCACTTGCCCGCATTCACGTCAGCTCTTGTGTCCATGTTTCCCTCCGATCGTGTCCAGTTTTCTTCGAATTGTTGGTATGGATCAAAGCGCGTCGAGCGCCTTTTGGAAGCGGCCGACCTGCGACTTCCCGGCCTTGGCGAGCGTCTCGAACCAGTCGGCGATCGCGTCGAAGCCTTCCTGGCGGGCAACGCGGGCCATGTCCGGATACATGTCGGTGTGTTCGCGGGTCTCGCTGGCGATCGCGGCCTCGAGGATGTCGCCGGCCGGACCGATCGGCTTGCCGGTCGCCGGGTCGCCCACTTCCTCGAGATAGTCGAGATGGCCGTGCGCGTGCCCGGTCTTGCGCTCGGCAGTCGAGCGGAACACCGCGGCGAGATCGTTGAAGCCCCCAACGTCGGCGTTGCGGGCGAGACAGAGATAGCGGCGGTTCGCCCGGCTCTCGCCAGCGAACGCGTCCTTCAGATTTTGCTCGGTCCGGGTTCCCTTGAGCGAAGGCATGTCGCCTCCTCTGCTCAGTCGGAAAAGCCGATGACGGCGAGGACTGTGCCCCCGCCGGAGCCAGGAATCAACACAAGTCTAGAAATTTTCTAGTCTGCGGCCGGAGCCGGGTCCCGACCGACGCACGTTTTTCAATCACACCGCGCGCAATCGATACCGTGCTGCGCTGCCATTTGTGCAAAGGTTCCATGATCTTGTAACGAGGGGGCGGGGGCGGACGCGGGCGATCAGCTGTTCGGCGAGCGTATGATGGGCGTGGCCAAACATTTTCTTGGCGACCAAGTCAGTGCGCGGCGTCATCTGGAGCAAGTGCTGACTCGTTTCGCCCCCCACGCCGGTCGTCGTTAGGTCTGCTGTTGGCCCGTTTGAGAAATGCCGCCAGTCACCGGGAATGTCTGTTCACGGGGGGGTAGACCGGACATACCGCGGACATCACGAAAGCGACGCGAATGACCCGAAGCCGACATTAGGCATAACGCCATGGTGCGCGGTATTATGCTCGATGGAGACGGGGCATGGCGGACAACCTCGCGCAGTGGCTGGAAAGGCTAGGTCTCGGCAAATACGCGGAGATCCTCGCTGAGCATGAGGTGAGCGTGCGCGACCTGCCGCACCTCACAGAGGACGACCTCAAAGACCTCGGCCTGCCATTGGGTCCCAGGCGACGGCTGCTGGCCGCTGTCAAATCGGGCAACGAGTTTTCGGCTTCGACGCAACCCGAACAGCGCATCGAAAAAGAGGTGGCGCCAGCACTTCAGAAGGCGCCCGTGCGCAGCGCGGAACGACGTCTCCTCACGGTGATGTTCGCAGACCTCGTGGGGTCCACCGAGCTGTCCCGGCGGCTGGATCCGGAAGATCTGCGGGAACGTACTCCAACGATATCAAGATGCGGTCGCTGCTGTAGTCAGGCGCTATGACGGACACATCGCGAAGTTCCTCGGCGACGGCGTGCTCGCCTATTTCGGTTGGCCACAGGCACACGAGGACGACGGCGAGCGGGCGTTGCGTACCGGTCTTGAGATCGTTGCAGCGGTGGCCGAGATCGAATGTGACAAGGGCGAGTACTTGCGGGCCAGGCTCGGCATCGCGACCGGCCAAGTCGTTGTCGGGGACCTGGTAAGCGGCGGTCACCTCGATGCCGAGGCGGTAACCGGCGAGACGCCCAACCTGGCTGCCCGGCTGCAAGGTGCTGCCGAGCCAGGCACGGTACTGATTGATACAGCGACCCGGTCCTTGGTGGGCGACGTATTCGAGTTGCGCCAGTTCGCCGATCAGGTCTTGAAGGGTTTTGCAGAGCCGGTGCCGGTCTGGCGTGTATTGGCGGAGCGCGCCATGGCAAGCCGGTTCGAGGCGGCACACGGCGCCGGGTTGACCGCGCTCGTCGGCCGTGAGCACGAGATTGGCCTGCTGCTTGACCGCTGGCGGTTGTCCAGTGCCGGCGAGGGACAAGTGGTGTTGCTGTCTGGTCCGGCCGGCATCGGCAAGTCGCGGATGCTCGGCGCGCTGAGCGAGTGCGTTGCCGATACCGAGCATTTCCGGCTGCGCTACCAGTGCTCGCCTTACCACAGCAACATCGCGTTCCACCCGGTGATCCGGCAGCTGGAGCTGGCTGCAGGCTTTATCAGCAGCGATGGCATCGCCGACAAGCTGGACAAGCTGGAGCGCCTACTGAGCTTGTCCGCGCAGGACGTCGATGCCGTGGCGCCACTGTTCGCGACGCTGCTGTCGTTGCCAGCAGAGGATCGTTACGGTCCCCTCAACCTGTCGTCGCAGCAGCTACGCGAGCAGATCATTGCCGCTTTGATCGAACAATTGGTGGCGCTCGCCCGGCAACGGCCGGTACTTTTCCTGCTGGAGGATGCGCACTGGATTGACCCATCGACGGAAGCGCTAATCGGCGAGGTGATCGCAGCAATAGCGGGCGCTGCGGTGTTGATCCTGATCACGCATCGCCCGGAATACACATCCCCGTGGTCCGGCCAGTCGCACCTGACCTCCCTGTCGCTCAGCCATTTCTCGCGGGCACAGTCGGCCCAGGTGGTGCGTACCATCGCTGGCGGCCGATTTGATGTTGGGATCATTGAAAAAATCGTTGAACGGGCCGGCGGGATACCTCTCTATGTCGAGGAGCTGACTAAGTCGTTACTAGAGAGTGGCAGCGACAGCGGGACCATCCATATCCCGACAACATTGGAGGCGTCGCTGCTGGCCCAACTCGACCGGCTGGGAGAGGCCAAGCAGATCGCCCAGGTCGGCGCCGTCATTGGCCGCGAGTTCTCGCATGACTTACTGGCAGCCGTAGCGGGGCTTGACGCCGGCCGTCTCAACGACGCCATCGACCGTCTGCTGCGCTCGGAGTTGGTGTCTCGGACCGGTGGCGCGGCGGCGCCGCGCTATGTGTTCAAGCATGCGCTGATCCAGGATGCTGCATATGACAGCCTTCTGCGTGAGCGCCAACGCGAGTTGCATGGCCGCGTTGCAGCGGCGCTCACCAATGCTGGAGGTGACTCCGGCGAGCGCGCCGCCGAGATCGCCGCGCACCTGCAGCGCAGCGGCCAGGATATCGAGGCTGCGCGCGCCTTCACCAGAGCTGGTGACAGGGCCCGGGGTCTGTTCGCCAACCAGGAGGCGTTGACCTACTTCACAACCGCCCTGGACCTGTGGCGGACCCACCCGGATAAGGACAGCGATGGTTCGCACAAACTCGCGCTCGGTAATCGCTTGGCGGCGCTATTGATGCTCGTGGGCGACTACCGTCAGGCGGAAAGCCTCAGCCGGAAAATCCTCGACGAAGCCAGCGTGGGGGCTCAGCCAAAGGCGCGGGCACACATGCTGGGCCGGCTGGGCCGAGCACTTTACATGCGGGGCCTCAACGATCAGGCGCGCAAAGTATTACGCGAGGCGCTGGGGTTGGCTGAAACCGTCGGCGATGATGCACGGATGGCCGCGGTGTATCGCGACCTGGGCGATGTCGAGTTCACCTCTGGTACGCTCCCTGCCGCCGTCGATGCCTACGAGAAAGGTCGGCAGATCGCGGAGTCAATCGGCGACCATGCGGGAGTTGCTGCGGCACACACGATGCTTTGCAACGCTCTTGCTCGTGCAGGAGACATCGACGACGCAGTGCGACACGGCGAGATGGCGGTGGAACTCGGCGAACGGACCGGCGATGAGCGACGCATCGCCTGGGCAAAGGTTATGCTGGGCCAATGTTACACAGCGCTTCTGGGACGCTGCGATCCAGTGAAGGCACAGAAATATAACAGCGAAGCGCAACGCATCTTCGCGAGGATTGGGGACTATCGAGGACTCTCCTGGGTGCTTTTCATCGAATCCGATGTCGCACTCGTCAACAACAATTCCGATCTCGCTGTCACCAGCATCAGTGAGCAAATTGCGCGCGCCGCTTCGTCAGGCGGTTTTCAACATGAAATGTCAGCTGCGATGGGAATTCTCGCCTATTACTTGGCTGAACAGGGCAAGTTCAAAGAAGCGCTTCAGCAAGGGCGTGAGGCACTCCACAAGATGGAGGAACTCGACAACGGTCTTCAGGCTTGCGAGACGCACGCGGTGATGGCGACGATCCTCGTGGACCTCGGGCCGCAGCGTCTCCAAGAGGCGCAAGCCCACGCCGAAGCTTCGCAAAACATCGCGCATCGAGTCGGCGCCAAGCGGGTGGTAGGATGCAGTTTGCTGGCCGAGGCGCGTATTGCGTTAGCGCGAGGCGATAAGCTGTTGGCCAAGACGCGTGCCGAGCAGGCGGGGCAGATTTTCGAGGCCTGCCACGCCAATTGGTACTTGCGCAAAGCGCAGGATTTTCTGGACGAGGTACGAGCCGCAGATAGTTGAGGTCGGATGGGGATGTTTCCCCACAGCCCACTGGTGCCTGCTCGTTTCTCGCGCCGAACCATCAGTTTGTGCATTGGTGCCGAAGAAGCCGAACGACTGGAATTGGCCCAAATGCGAAGTGCCAACCGGGTCCGGAATCGTCCGTTGTCCGGGGTAGACCGGACGTGATGGACAGGAAGTCAAAACGGCGCGATTGGCCCGAACCAGACATGGCGGAACTGCCCTGAGGGCGAACTCGGCCGCGAGGTCGCCATTGGCAGGGAAGCGCGCGCCATCTACCACCTCGGCACGCAGTGTCTGAGAAGCTCGCCAAGCTCGGCCTGCCGCCGAACCGCGACAGGGGCCAGCGCGGCGTGCCGATGTGGCGCGCGGCGCGAATGCGAGCGCGCTCAGCATGGGGCAATGCCGAGATCTGTTGCGAATTGGCAATATTGCGCCTCAGTGACATTGTAGACGTCAGCGTCAGCTTCTTCATTGTGCGCATTGTGCGCTGTGCGTTGCTTTCTCGCGCGACGGCCGCAGTGCCGCATGTCAAGATCTTTGCTGCACGGTAATTCGGGACTAATCCGAAGAGGGACAACATGACCACCAGACGCTTCTTCGCAGCGGCTTCGCTGATGGCAACTCCACTGGCAATTCTGCGAGGAGGGGCGGCATTGGCCCAGATATCCGAGATGCCGCCAACGCCGAAGTCGGAGGCCGAGCAGATCGCCCTCGATGCCTACGTCTACGGCTACTCGTTGATCACCACCGAGGTGACACGGGTGCAGATGTCGGAACGTCGAAAAGATCGAGGGCCTGCATGCGCCGATGGGGCAGTTCATCAACATCGAGCGCTATCCGCCGGCCGATTTCCGCGGCGTCTCGGCGCCGAATGCCGACACGCTCTACTCGCTGGCGTGGCTCGATCTCGGCGAGCCACAGGTGTTCAGCCATCCCGAGATGGGCAAGCGCACTACCTGTTCGAGATGACCGATCTCTGGATGACGGATTTCAATTCGCCGGGGATGCGCACCGCCGGCGGCCAAGCGGCCAACTACCTGATCACCGGCACCGGGCTGGACCGGCAACGTTCCGGCCGGGATCAAGCAGATCAAGTGCGCGACGCGATACATGGTGATCCTGGGGCGGACCTATTCGGACGGCACCGATCCGGACTACGCCGCGGTCAATGCGCTGCAGGCCCAGTACAAGATCGTGCCGCTCAGCGCCTACGGCAAACCCTACTCGTACCAGGCGCCACCGGTCGATGCCGAACCCCGGCTACAGCATGACCGACGGTCCGCAGACGGTGATCCTCGGGATGGATACGTCGACCTATTTCAACATGTGGCGCTGCCTCATGGGTAGCACCGCCCCGCCGGCGCGCTGAAGATGGGCCGATGCTGGCCCGCATGGCCAAGATCGGCCTCGTTCCGGGAAAGCCGTTCGACATGAGCGAAGCTGGGCGCCGTCTGTGCAGGAGGGGCTCGAAGGAAATCTCGGCACGGCCGCGCTGGCGCGAATCGAGGCCAACAAGGGCAACATGGGCGGGATGGCGAACGGCTGGGTGATCACCAAGGACCTCGGCGTCTACGGAACCAACTACATGAAGCGGGCCGTCGTGGCGGCCTTCGGCTGGCCGGCCAACCTGTCGCACGATGCGGTCTATCCCTATACCGAGGTCGACAGTGGACCGGTCAGAAGCTCATCGGCGCGAACCGCTACACGCTACCTTCGCCAAGGGCCAGACACCGCCGGTCAACGCCTTCTGGTCGATCACGATGTACGAGATCGACAGGGCTGGTGGTTCGTTCCCAACCCACTCAACAAGTTCACGGTGAGCATGCGCGACAATCCGAAGTTCAATCCGGATGGTTCGTTTACACTTTACTTCCAGAACGAGTCGCCGGGCAAGGATCTGGAGCGAACTGGCTGCCGGCTCCCAAGGGCGACTTCATTCCGATGATGCGCATGTAGTGGCCGAAAGATAAGACGCCGTCGATCCTGAACGACACCTGGAAACCGTAGGTCATCAAGAAAGTCTAGGCTCGATCTGAGCCGAGAGCGCCTAATTGCCATGCAAAGACAGGGAAAGTAACTGACTGCCGGCGCCGAACGGCACGCGCGCGATGACGGCAGCGCTTTTTTCAACCCTGATCCATCGATTTCAAGCCTACCGCCCGGACTGTCGCCCCCCACCGTTCAAGATCTGCTTTGATTTGGCTGCGCAAACCCGGGGGCTGTCCAGCCGCTCGGTTCGAAGGACTGGCGCGTTCATGTCCGATATTGGCACAAAGCCGACACTGCCGATGTGCGAAGAGAAGTCCGCTTTCAGGAGTGGACCGGACATGATGCCGAAAGGCCGTCACGTCGGGGGTTGACCCGAAGACGGACATGGCGGGCCCTCCTGCTCGATCGCCTCGTCGGCGCTGGCCAGCAGGGACGGCGGTATCTCTTCAAGAAGTGCGATCGCCGCTGGGGGCAGAGAAATGGCGCGTCCCCATCCTCGTGCCCTGCTGTCATGCGTTGGCGGTCGCGGCAAATCGTGCGGCGCGATAGTCGCCCACGGTCACTGGCGGGTATTTGGGCGCGGCATCGGCCGGGCGGCAGGTCGGTAGGCATTCGACGATGGTGTCGTAGTTGGCCTGGAAGAAGAACGGCACCGAGATGCGGCGCTCCGTGTTGCCTTCCGGCGGATTGACCACGCGATGCAAGGTCGAAACCCACCGGTCATTGGTCCAACGCATCATGATGTCGCCGATGTTGACCACGAATGCGTCGGCGTGCATCGGCGGCGCGATCCAGTGGCCGTTGCGATCGCGGACCTCCAGGCCGCCAACGGTACTGTTGGCATGCAGCACAGTCAGCATGTTGAGATCGGTATGGGCGCCGGCGCGTAACTGGCCCGGGCGCGGCGCGCCGCTGTAGGGCGGATAGTCGATCAGGCGCAGCATGCTTGCCTGGCGATCGATCTTGCCGTCGAAATAACCGGGAGGCAGTTCCAGGGCAACCGCACAATGCCGCAGCAATCGGTGCGACAGGTTCGTCAGGACAGCCCAGTATTCCCGCAGCACGGGCTGCAAGGCTGCCGGCTGTTCCGGCCACAGGTTCGGCGCCATGTGCGGATAGGCGGCAGGCGCTGTGTAGTAGTCGGTCGCCGGCAGGTCAGTGGCCCGAATGGTGAAGACTTCCTTGTAATCCGGAGGAAAGTCGGTGCCGGCCAGGAATCGTGACAGCACCTCGGTCCCGAGCGCGATGAAGCCCCGGTTCTGCTCAGGCCGCGGACGCGCGACTTGCATCTTCTTCGCCATCGGCAGATCGAAGAAGCCTTCGGCGACCGGACCTCGCGATCAGCGATGCCCGGCACACCGTGATTGATCACGGTAAAAAAGCCGGTTTCGACACAAGCCTGGCCGATGGCATTCGCCACCGCCGCGCCCGGCTGCGCGAGATCGATGACAGGAATCGCGCTCGTCCCGCTTCCTCCGCGTTGACGCCACCCACCGCCTCGATCCCGGACCACCTCCGAGCCTGGGCGACGGATCGGCAAGTCATATGCCGTGC
>CAWCPC010000003.1:0-311840 GCA_963797365.1 uncultured Alphaproteobacteria bacterium
GCCTGTTAGGCTGAACGGAAAAACCTCACCCTGAGGAGCATCGCGCAGCGATCCGTCTCGAAGGGTGGGCACGAGCACCTTGTGTGTTGCCATCCTTCGAGACGCCGCGCTCCGCGCGGCTCCTCAGGATGAGGAAAGCGTCAGCCTCGGACGAAGAACTGTCGTCGGCGGTTGATCGCCAGCACCGCCTCGACCGCCGGCGCCGGCAGCGGGCCTGGCGCTGCTGGCCAGCGCATTTTCGGCCGCCTCCGCTGGCGTCAGGATGCCGGGAATGACGCTGGAGACCGAAAGGAACGAGAGACAGAAGCGCAAGGCGCTCTGCGCACCCTCGGCGCCCGGCCGCGCCGACACCGCGGCCAGCAGGTCGGCCGCACCATCGATCCAGTTGTCGAACTGGGCGCGCGACCAGCCGTTGCGATGATCGCCATTGGGAAAGATGGTGTCGCGCCGGATCGTGCCGGCCAGGAAGCCGAAACAGAGCGGCGTGCGCCCGATGAAACCCGCCTGGCGCCTGGCGACCTCGTCGAATAGGCCGTCACTCTGGGCGCGCACATCCATCATATTGAAATTGGCCTGCACGACGCCCACGTCGGCCACGCGCAAGGCGTCGATCGCCTCGGCCGGGCTTTTGGTCGAGGCGCCCCACGCCCGGATCTTGCCGCCGGTGATGAGCTTCGCCAGCGCCTCGCGCACGTCGGGTGCCTGAAGGACCGCCGTCGGCGCATTGTGAAGCTGCAGGAGATCGATGGTGTCGCCGCCCAGCCGCCGCAGGCTCGCCTCGGCGGACGCGGTGATGGCCGCGGCGGAGAAATCCGGCGGCCGGTCCCAGGCTTCGTATCCTGCCTTGGTGGCGACGATCACCTTGGATCGCGCCCCCTTGAAGGCCTGCCCGATCAGCTCCTCGCTGTGGCCGTTGCCGTAGGCGCTGGAGGTATCGAAGAAGGTGATGCCGGCATCGAGCGCGGCCCGCAGCGCCGCCAGCGACGTGCGGTCATCGGTGTCGCCGTAGGATGTGGTGCCGACCGTGCGGCCGCCGATGCCCCAGGCCCCGAAGCCGATTTCCGAGACGACCAACCCCGTCCGACCAAGCGCGCGATAGTTCATGGGACTTCAATAGTTATAGACGCGGTAACGCTCAACCTCCGTGTCATCCCGAGCGAAGCGAGGAATTTAGACTCAGCGTCGCCATAGATCCCTCGCTTCGCTCGGGATGACACGGGGCCAGAACTTCTAATGACCAAAATAGGAGGTTGAGGGCACTTCGCATATTGTGCGTGCATGAGTAAGCGTAAGCGTATGCGTAAGACCAAATGGTACTGCCCTCGCCACTGGACGGTGGCCGAGCGTCTCGCCTTTTACACCAAGCCCGATCCGCAATCGGGCTGTCACATCTGGTGGGCCTCAACAAACCGGCAAGGCTACGGGCAGTTGAACCTCGGCGGCAAGGTTTGGGGTGCCCATCGCCTGGCATGGATCGCCAGGCACGGGCCGATCCGCAAAGGCTTGTATGTCTGCCATCGCTGCGACAATCCCCGGTGTTGCAACCCCGCTCACATGTTCCTCGGGACCCACGCCGAGAACATGGCGGACAAGAAGGCCAAGAACCGCCGGCGCTGGCGCGTCGCGATGGAGCGCCTGCCCACCGACAGGTTTGCCACCGACCTGGCGCCGATCGAGATCCACATCGACGGGCGGCGGTATGTCGGCACGGCCACCGTGCGGCCGTTCGTGCCAGCAGGGATCAGTAGTGTCCGGCGAGCTCGGGGGTGATGGCGGTGGCGTTGGGTGTATAGAGGTAGGCGCCCTTCTTGTTGCCCCACCAGACGATCTCGCGGCACCACGTCTGGAAGTCGTCGTAGGGTTTGCTGGTGCGGTCGATCTCGACCACCATCGGCTTCTCGGTGAGCAGCGCCTGCTCGCCACCGCGCACCTTGTGCCAGTAGTCCAGCAGGTCGTAGCGCAGCTTCACTTTCACGTTGGTCTTGGCGAAGGGCTGGTGGACCAGCGCGTGGTTGAGCTTGATGGCTTCGTCGATCACGTCCATCGGCAGTCCGGAATGGCGCGCCGAAACCGTCTCGGCCAGCAGCTTGCCCGCCTCCTGGTAGAACGCGTCGAACTTACCTTCCGCCGTCAGCTTGACGAAGATGTACTCGTCGGCCGGCCAGAAGATGTTGAGATATTCCCTCGAGAAGACGTACTCCGAACCGCCCTTCTGGATCGACTGGGCCTCGCTCTCGAAGAAGGCGTTGATCTCGGCGATCATCGGATAGCGCTTGGGGTCGGCGGCCATGAAGGCCTCGATCATGTCGCGGTAGGCGATGCCCGAGATGCCGTGCGCCAGGATCAGCGGGATCTGGAACAACTTGTCGAAGTGGAGCAGCGCGGTCATCCAGCAGAAGATGCGGGTGCGGCGCCAATCAGCCAGCGGCGTCGACGCCGTGGCGACGACGAGGTCCTGCACCTCGGGCACGTCGTCGTCGAGTTCGATGCGCTCGCCGTGGATGTTGATGATCTTCGACTCGACCGTGACCATGCCGTACTTCTTCTGATAGGCGGGGTCGCCCATCTCGGCGTTGGGCAGGATCGAAAGATTGTTGAACTGGATGCGGTTGTGCTGGCCGTTCTCCATCAGGAGATCGACGCCCTTCACGAAAAATTCATAGGTCTCGCCGGGCAGGCCCAGGATCAGGTCGGAATAGGTCTCGACCTTGTCGCGGGTGAAGCGGCGCTGCAGCTCCATGTAAGTATTGAGCGAGATGTTGTCGCGCTTGATCGCCTCGAGCGTCGGCATGTCGACGCTCTGCATCGACAGCGCCACGCCCTTGTTGAGGCCGGCGTCGGACAGGATCTTTTGCGTGAGATAGGCGCGCTCGGTGGCGTTCTTGGTGTTCTGCACCGACAAGGCAACCGGGTAGCCGGTCTTCTTCTTGACGTCGGCGACATGGTTGGCGATGTCGACGTCGCGCTTCTGGATACCGAAGTTGGCGTCGCAGCAGAAGATGTACTCGATCCTGTTCTTGGCGAACCAGTCGACCTCCTCGAACAGGCGCTCGTCGCCAAACTTCGTGACCTTGCCGGCCGTGGCGGAACCCCAGTCGCAGAAAGTGCAGCGGAAGGGGCAGCCGCGGTTGGTCTCCCACAGGCCGATCCAGCTCTCGTTCGGATTGGCCTTCATGATCGCGTCGAAGGCGCCTTCGAGGAACGGCGAGGGGATCTCGTCGAGATCGCGCACGCGGGCGGAGTTCGCATTGCGCACGAACGAGCCGTCGGGCTTCACCATGCTGACACCGGGTAAGCTCGCCCAGGAATCTCGGTCGGGATAGGACTCGAGCAGCTTCAGGAAAGTGATCTCGCCCTCGTTGTGCACGGCGAGGTCGATCTGCGGGTTGGCGCGCATGAACGCCTCCGGCTGGTCCGGCACATGCGGGCCGCCGAACATGATGACGACGCCGGGCTTCAGCTCCTTCAGCCGCCGGGCGATCTCGAGGGAGATGCGACCGTTCCACACATAGGTGCTGAATCCGATGATGTCGGCATCCTTGAGCTGCTCGACGGCATCGGCGATGCGCACACGCTTGTACAGCGGCGTCAGGAACTCAAACCGGCCGGGATTCGGGCTGAACTTCTGCACATAGGTCTGCAGGAGAGCGATCGAATACGGCAGGTAGTTCTGGCCGGAGAACGAGTTGTTGATCTGGACCAGGCCGACCCTGAGCGGCAACGTCGCAGCACCGGTAGCGATTGGGGTTGCCATCAGAGGGGGTACCTTGGCCCTTGCGTGTTGCGTTTACGACCGGCGTGCATCGCTTCGCGCCAGCGTCTCATTGTACGATTATTGCCGCCGGCAAGCAAAGGCAACGCCAGGCGACGGGGCAAGCCGTCGCTGGGCCACGGCAGTGTGGTCACCGCTTTGCGGCAAAAGCACGGCCGGAGGCTGCCCCGCCCTCGCCCGCCCCTCACACAACGATGCGCTCTCGGGCGGCGAGCTTCTTGCGGTTCTTGATCCAGATCAGGCTGTCCACGGCCGCCGCTCGGATCAGGTTCGGCAGAAACCTGTAGATCGGCACCAGCAACGGGAACAATGCGCGCACCGGCGCCGGCATGTTCTCGAGCATGTAGTGAGACATCTCCCCCTCGCCGCTCGCCTGGGCCTTCTCGAAGTCCTTGTAGTACTCCGCGTAGTAGCCCTGCATCGGCACGACGAACTCGGGAAGGGTCTTGGTCTTGCGGGCAAAGAAGATGACGTGAGTGTTGTAGCCGGCCTTTCTGAACTTCGGCCGATCGCCGTATTCGAAGCGCTGCCAGACCGTCTTCTTCTTGCCGAAGTCGTGATACTTCGGGAAGTAGTTCAGGTACACGCCGATATCGTCGAAGCCGTTGGCCCTGAACACATCGAAGAAGAACGGCGTCTGGAAGTTGTAGAAGCACTCGTTGTGCCAGCCCATCAGCGCGTCGTAGATCACGAGCACGCCGTTGTCCTTCGTCATCTCGACACAGTTCTGGACGAAGTGCTTGACGTCGAAGACGTGCTCCATGCTGCCGACGTCGAACACCACGTCGTACTTGTTCTTGTACTGATCGGGGATCGGCTTGTTCATGTCGTGGAGAATGGTCGGCTTGTCGGCATCGAAGGCATCGAGCGAGTGCGCGTTGCGGAAGCCCAGCATCTTGAAGAGGTCATGCATGTGCATGGGAACCCCTCCCTTGACGTTGAATATCCCCTGGTAAATCGCCTGAGCCTTGGACGTCCTGTATTGACGATCCTTCTCGTCGACAGGCGTGTACTTGAAGTTCTGCTCGTTGAAGAATTCCGCGGCGCTCGGATGGCTGAACATCACGTCCTGGACGCCAATCGTTACGATATCGCCGGACATCCGGTACCGTTCCTGCATCTTCATGAACATGCGCAGGAGCGTGTGATCAATCGCCATAGACTTCTTCCCCGATGCAACGCGCCACTCGAGTGACGCAACAACCCGCCTGCCCCGCGCGACCGAAAGTCACTTGCGGCAACGTTCCGTGACGAAAGCCGAATGATATCGCCCCGTTTCGAGCGGCCTCAAATCGCACGTTTCGCGCAGCCGTTCCAGTATTGCCTTGTTCAGCGGGGCCCATTCGTCAGCCCCGTTGGGGGCAATTATCAGAGTTCCCGAGGGTGTCGCGGCAACCCGCCGCAAGATCCGGTCCGTCAGGAGCGGCGACACGCCGTCGTTCACCGGGCTGGATACCGACCAGGCGTACCACTGGCCGGTGTACATGAAGGCCGTTATGCCGATGGCCGGATCGGCATCGGCAAAGATGCGCGGAAAGAGATCGGCCAGCATGCCGACGGTACTGGCGCCTGGCGCCAGCCTGCCAAGCATGGCGACGACTTCCTCGATACGCTGACGGTGGCCATCGTCCTTGACCCCGAAACCGACTCCTGTGCGCGGATCGAGCGGCTCGGTGTGCAGTGCAAGCCAGATGTTGGGCCCGACCTCGCCGAGCCGACAGCCCTCCGCCGAAAGGCATCGGCGCAAGATCGTGGAATTGCCGCGGCTCGGGTCGGGCGGCCGCATGAAGTGCTCGAAGCCGTCGGCGGTGATGAACGCGAACGCACCAGCCATGACCCACGACAGCGCGGCGGCGCCGGCGCCGAAGCGCCCGGGCTTCACGAACACGCATTCGGCGATGCCAATCGCCACCACGGCGAACGACAAGCAGGTGACGTTCAGGGTGGCTTCCTGAGGGCGCCCCATGAAGTAGGCCAGCGGACCCAGGCCAAAGACCGCGACGGGAAGAAGACGATCGACGATGGAGACGGGCCTTTCGCCCCGCAGGGCGCGCAGACCGCCCACGGCCATTATGATGAAGTACGCAAAGCCGATGGGAAGCCATAGCGCGTAGTACGGCACGAACGGCACCGACCAGATAGAGTCCTCGGCCGGCCGGAACTGGAGGAACAGGCTGAAATAGGGTCGGTAGTCCACGACGGCGCCAGTCGACAGGTAGACAATCGCGAAGAGCGCAAGTTGCGCGATCACGACCGAAAGGCCAGCGAGCGCCACCCACGTGGCGAACAGGCGCGGCGAGCGCCCCCGCACCGAGTTCGAGCAGCAGGCAGTATCCCCACGGCGCCAGCGCGAAGATCAGGATCTCCACGCTCGAGAGCGACGCCAGCATGATCAGCGGCAATGCCGCCCATCGGCCCCACGCCTTGTCACGCGATGCAACCATCAGCAGGGCCATGACGGCAGGTAGCAGGTTTCGGCCACCCAGCGTCATCGGCAGTGCGTTCATGTTCCACATGCCGCCGTGCGAAGTCAACGCGACGAGGATGGCCGGAATGAAGAACCAAAGCGCGCTCAGCCGCCGGCGCGTGACGAACACGAGCATCGCCAGGATCGTGCCGTAGTAGAGCAGATTGATCACCCGCACCGTGACGGCAGCGGTGCCGAAGGTCGGCGTGAACAGCTCGAACGCTGCAAGATGAACCAGCCATGGCCCTAGGCCGTAGACGCTGTAGACATCGACCATCGGGGTGCCGCCCCGCGCCGCGTGCAGGGCGGGCCCGACCAGCGGCATGTAGTGGCTGAAGTCGGTGAAGTGCGAATCGTCGTAGAGCAAAAGCACGACGCCGCCGGCAATGCAGATTGCCACGGCTTCCAGAACTCGCCTCTTTCCGGCGAATGCCCATCCCTCGCGGCAGCGCAGCCAAATTCCCGTTGCCGTCCAGGCAGCGCCCACCAACAGCCACAACCAGAAGCGAGGCGCGCTCAGCGCATAGTCGAGCAGCCCGATCGGCACCGATCCGTACGGGCTGAACGGGCTGAGCGCAAACACCGCCAGGGCAAGCGCCACGATCAGCGCCCCGTCGAGCGCCCCCGGGAACCTGCGCCGCCCAGCCGTCAGCCGCACCGCCAGCACGACCGCCGCAGCGATCGCGATCGACTGGATGGCCGTCTCGCGCGCGCGCGCTGCAGCCGGCCCGTGAAGCACGACCAGCAGGATATAGGCGAGCAGCACGAGCAACAGCCAGAGCAGCGGAACCTTGATCCAGAGTTCGAATGGCTGCGACGGCGTTTTCGTTCCCGTAAAGCAGCGCTGCCGAGGCCGGCGGCGCAACCGCCATCATGAACAGAAAGGCCAGGAAGACGACCGACGGGTGGTCGAACGCCAGGACCAGCCCAAGGCAAATCACCAGGAAGAGGCCCCCGATGCTGGCGAGATCGAACAGCGGCTGAGCCTGCCGGAGAGCTTGTTGGCCGTTCACGGAATAATCGAGGTCTCGACGGGACGTCTGGCCCAGTGGCGTGTCGCTCGTTGGTACAGTCGTCTGCTCGTCGAGGGCAAGGACTTTCACTGCGCTAGAATTGAGCCGGGTCCTGCGCTAAACACGGGCGCAATGAGCGGAAAGCGCGATACCTTCTGGGCCGGCGGCTTTCTCTACGACCGCGACAACCATTCGATCTTCCTCCACAAGCGCGACGGAAACACCCAATTCAGTCCGAACAAATGGGCCTTCTTCGGCGGCAGCAGCGAAGGTGCCGAGTCCGCCCCCGAATGCTTCGTGCGAGAACTCAAGGAGGAAATCGGCCTGAGCGTCCAGATGGACGAAGTGAAGTGGCTGCGCGAATACCTGAACACGGACACCAATCAGCACCGAGTTGTCTTCTTCGTCGAAAGGGCCGTGCCGGTGGAACAACTCGTGCTCGGCGAAGGCGCGGGATTTGCCTGGTTCAAGCTCTCCGAGGTCGGCGGCCTCGATCTCGCCGACAAGACGCGGCTCGACATCGGCTACTTTCTCGCCAACCTCGCTTGAGCGATCACAAGGAAAAATCGATCAAGGGTCGCATCACGCGGCCGCTGGCCAGATCGTCAAGGGCGACATTGACGTCCGCCAACGCATAGCGACGGTCGATCAGACGATCGAGCGGCAGGCGGCCTTCGCGATAAAGGGAGGCGAAGCGCGGCACGTCGATATCCGGCTGGCTTGCCCCTCCCCAGCTGCCCTGCAGGCGCTTGCCGGAAATGAGGTCGTGAGGATCGATCGAAATCCGCTCGCCGCTGGGCGGGTGCGAGGCGAACACGCACTGGCCGCCGAACTTGCGCACCGAGGCGAACGCCTGCTCGATGGTGCGCGTGCGGCCCGCCGCATCGATCGCGCAATCCGCGCCTAGACCGTCGGTGAGGGCTCGGATGGCCGCGACCGGATCGACAGCACGTGCGTCGATCATGTCCGTGGCACCGAACTCGCGGCCCGCCGCCAGCTTGGCCGGCTCGACGTCGACGGCGATAATGCGACTGCAGCCCGCCGCCTTCAGGGCCATGACCGCGATCATGCCGATGCCGCCCAATCCGAACACGGCTGCAGTCGCGCCGGCCCGGGCAGCGATCTCGTTCAGGACGATCCCGGCCCCCGTCGGCACCGCGCAGCCGAACAGGACGGCGACGTCGAGCGGCACGCCCTCCGGCAGCCGCACGCAGCGGCTTTCGGAGACGACCGCCTCGGAATTGAAGGTAGTGACTGCCCCGGCGTTGAGCACGCTGCCGTCGCTGGTGGCATACTTCGCGCCCGGCACATCGAGGCCCCGCCCCTTGATCCAGCCGAGAACCACGTTGTCGCCAGGCACCACCTTGGTGATGCCCTCTCCGACGGCGACGACCTTGCCGGAGCCTTCGTGACCAAGAAGATGGGGGAGGTAGCGATCGGGACCGCGGGCGCCGCGGATCTCCATGAGCTGGCTGTGGCAAACGCCAGAATAGGCGAGCTGCACGTGGACCTGACCGCGCGCGGGCACCGGCACCTGGACAGCGTCAACCACGCGGAGCGGCTCGCCACAAGCAAACAATACCGCCGCTTTCATGATCCAGTGTTCCCTGCCCAGCGCCCTGCCGATCATTGCGCGCCCCCTTGGACCGGGCAAGCAGGCTTAAATTCGAAGGCGAGTTGCGTTACTCTGCATATTGCGGCCGGAACGACTTAATCTATTCAGAGGCTGGCAGGAGAGCAGATTGAGCGAGTTGACCGCCTCATCGACCACGGTATTCATAGCCGCCATCTCGAGCGATATCGGACAGTCGTTGGCGCGTGCCTATCGGGCGCGCGGCTGGCAGGTGATCGGCACCTACCGCGACCCGAGCAGCCTTGGCGCCCTCGCCGACGACCGGGGCGTTTGCCTCATCCAATGTGACGTCGCCGACGCCGAGCAGATAGACGCCGTCGCGCGCGTCCTGGCGGAGCGCGGCGCCACCTGGGACATGTTTGTCGGCGCCGTCGGACAGCTGGCGCCGATCGGCCCGTTCTTCAAAACCGACCGCCGGCAGTGGCTGCGCTCGGCCGCCCTGAACGGCGCCGGACAGTTGGCGCTGTTGCATGCGCTCCACCCCTTCCGTCAGGCACGGCCTCTCGCGCGCGTGGCTTTCCTGGTCGGCGGCGCCATCAATCGTGCTTTCTCGAACTATTCTGCCTACTCGCTCGGCAAAATCGATCTCGTTAAATTCTGCGAGCTGATCCATAACGAGTGCCATGACATCCATGCTGTCGCTGTCGGGACCGGCTGGGTTGCGACCAAGATCCACCGCCAGACTATCGAGGCGGGCGACTTGGCGGGCGGCAACCTGGCCACGACCCGGGGATTTCTCAGCACGGGCGAAAGGGGAACAAGCGTGGCGGATATCGCGGCCTGCCTTGACTGGTGCTTCGCGCAGGATCGCGACGTGACCGGCGGTCGCAACTTTTCGGTCGTCCACGATGCCTGGCGCGACGGAGGTGCAGCGCTGTCGGCGGAACTGCGACGCGATGACGACAAGTTCAAGCTACGCCGCTACGGCAACACCGCGACTGTACCGACCGTCCCTGCATGAAGCTCTCCGACTACGTTATCGACTTCCTCGTTCAACGGGGGGTCACTCATGTGTTTGGCATGTCGGGTGGTGCGGCCGTCCATCTGTTCGATTCGGCCGCCCGCCATCCCAAGATGGATTATGTCTGCTCCCAGCATGAGCAAAGCGCGGCGCTGTCGGCGGATGGCTACGCCCGCGTGACCGGGCGTATGGGAGTGGCCATCACCACCAGCGGACCCGGCGCCACAAATCTCCTGACCGGCACCTGCTGTTCGTACTTCGATTCGGTGCCGACCCTGATGCTTACCGGCCAGGTGGCTACCCACCGGCTGAGAGGCGACCGCGCCATCCGCCAGATGGGGTTTCAGGAAACCGATGTGCTGTCGATCTTCAGCTCGGTGACCAAGCATGCCGCGCAGGTCCGGGATCCCCGCCAGATCCGCCGGCACCTCGAAGAGGCCTGGTATTGGGCTTTTGAAGGCAGACCCGGCTCGGTGCTGATCGATCTGCCCGACGACCTGCAGCGGGCCGAGATCGACCCGGCGAGCCTGGTGCCGTTCGTGCCGCCCGCGCCCGTTGCGAGCGACGCGCTACTGGAGGCCGACCTCGACGCATTGACGAAGCTTGTCGAGACCGCCAAGCGGCCGGTGCTGGTGCTCGGCGGCGGCCTCAGCACGCCTCGTCTCGGCCCCGGGCTCGATTCCCTGATCGAGCGCTTGGGCTTTCCGGTCGCCCTGACCTGGGCAGCCCTCGACCTGATGGCCCATGATCATCCGCTGCGGATCGGCCCGTTCGGGGTCTACGGGCCGCGTCTGGGCAACTTCGCCATCCAGAACGCCGATCTCCTGGTCTGCCTCGGCACCCGCCTGTCGCAGAACGTTACCGGTGGCCTGCTCGACACATTCGCCCGCGAAGCTGACATCGTCATGGTCGATGCCGCGCGCGGCGAACTCGACAAGTTCGACGGCCGCGGCATCGACATCGGCCTCAAAATCGAGGCGCGCCTCGATCGCTTCGTGCCGGCCTGGCTGGCGCGGCTCGGCAACGCTCCGCCGCGACAACTCGCCGACTGGCACCAGCGTATCTCGCACTGGCGGCGCGTCCTGCCCAACGATCGTCCTGCACCGCCTCCCGCCGGCGCGGGCTATGTCGACGCCTATAATTTTGTCGACCACTTGTCCGACATCCTTCCTGAGGACGAGCTGATTTTTGTCGACACCGGGGGGAACCTCACCTGGACATGCAACGGGTTGAGGGCGAAGCGGCGCCAGCGGGTCATGTCGGCCTGGAACAACACGCCGATGGGTTATGCGCTGCCCGCCGCGATCGGCGCCGCTCAGGTGCCGAAGAGGCCGGGCGTCACCTGTATCGTCGGCGATGGCGGGCTGATGATCTGCCTCGCTGAGCTATCGACGCTGGTCGAGCAGAAGATTCCGATCAAGGTTCTGCTGTTCAACAACCACGGCCACGGCATCCAGAAGCAAACCCTGGAGACTTGGCTCGATGGCCGCTATGTCGGCGTCCACGGGCCCTCCGGTCTCTCCTTCCCGCCGATCGGTCCGGTTGCCCGCGCGATGGGTCTCAAGGTGATCGACATCACCGCCACCGAAGACACCGCGGCCCGCTTGCGAGAGGTCTATGCGACGCCCGGCCCCGTGCTGGCCAATGTGGAGATCAATCCCGAGCAGAAGCTCTATCCGGTGCTGAAGTTCGGCGCTCCTCTGGAAGATCAGTTGCCGGCCATGGACGCGAAGGTGATCGCCCGCGAGATGATCGTGGCATCCGTCGAACGCTCGGCCGCGGCGCCGTCGGCCACCCCTGGCGTCTAACCAGCGACAGCGAAACAGCATGAGCGCGCCCAGCGTCCTTGACGCCCTTTTCGATGCCCTCGGTGACCTGCGGACGGAGCTGCGTCCTTCACGGCCCGCCTACACCGCCCTCAAGGCGCTGCTGGTCGAGCATTTCCGCAACTCGGCCCTCGCAAAGGAAAACGGCGGGCCTGCCGGGTTCGGCCCGTTCGGCGCGATCGACCTGCCCTATCGCCGCATGGGCGCAATCGACTCGGCGGATCTGTTCGGCTTGGACGAGTTGCTGATCTTTGCCTTCTACTGGGCCAACCGAGCGCTCTATCGCCGCACGCTCGATGTCGGCGCCAACCTTGGACTTCATTCCATATTGATGGCACGAGCGGGCTTCAGCGTTACGGCGTTCGAGCCCGATCCCGTCCATTTCGATCTGTTGCGGGCCAACCTTGACCGCAACGCCATCCAATCCGTGACGCCCGAGCGCGCCGCCGTCTCCGATGCCGACGGGCAGATGGAGTTCGTACGTGTGGTCGGCAATACGACAGGCAGCCATCTCGCGGGCGCCAAAGCCAACCCCTATGGGCCGCTTGAGCGCTTCCCCGTGCCGGTTCGCGCCTTCGCACCGCTCGCCGCCGGCGCAGACTTCGCCAAGGTCGACGCCGAAGGACACGAAGTCAGGATCCTGAAGGCCGTCCCCGCTGCGACCTGGAGCCAGCTGGATGTCATGGTCGAGATCGGCACAGCCGAAAACGCAGCCGCCCTGTTCGAGCACTTCAGATCGCTTGATGTCGGCCTCTACGCCCAGAAGATCGGGTGGGAACGCGCCACGACCGTCGAGCACATCCCAACCAGCCATCGTGAAGGCAGCCTCTTCGTGACGAAGCGCGGCCGTCTGCCGTGGGGCACCGCCTAGAACGGCCCCTTGAACCAGTCACCAGGGACGTCGTGCGGATGACGCCGGGCGGAGGCGAGCGATGCCGACTCCACCTGCCGTTCGACGATCTGTCCGACCGCCTGGGCAATGTGCTCGGCACGCACATGGTAGTGCTCGGTCAAGGCTTGGCTGGTAGCCTCCGGCACATCCGGCATAGCAAGGCGCTGCGGCGCGGTGCGTAGATGTTTCCAGCACGATCCCGCGACGCGTGCGACGATCTCGCCGGATACGCCACCGGTCTGATAACCGGTGTCGAGCACGAGCAGGCGTCCGGTGCGCCGTACCGACGCCTCGATCGTCGGCCAATCGATCGGCCGCACGGTCCTGAGGTCGATGAGGTCACAGTGGACGCCCTGCCGGACGAGATGATCGACGGCGTGCAAGGCCTCGATACTCATCAGAGACATGGCGACCACCGTGGCATCGCCGCCCGAGCGCAGCACGCGGGCGCTGCCGATCGGCACGCGATGATCGCCCGTCGGCACCTCGCCCTCGAGATTGTGCAGCCACCGATGCTCGAGAAAGATCACCGGATCCTCGTCGAAGATGCTCGACAGCAGGAGACCCTTGGCGTCTTCGGGCGTGGTCGGCATGACCACCTTCAGCCCGGGAATGTGCGCGAACCATGCCTGCAGGCTCTGCGAATGAGTCGGCCCCTGACCCCAGCCGCGGCCGATGATCATCCGGATCTGAGCGGCACGCCGCGCTTGCCGCCGAACATGAAACGCCACTTGGCGGCGTTGTTGACGATCTGGTCAACCGACAGCAGAGCGAAATCAAGCCGCTGATGCGTGAGAACGGGCCGCAAGCCACCGAGCGCCGCCCCACGCCGATTCCGGTCATGGCGTTCTCGGACGTCGGCATGTCGAACACGCGGTCGGAGCCGAATTGCTGCTGCAACGACATCGTCGTGCCAAAGACGCCCTTTGGGTCCGGCACGCCCAGGCCATACACGATGACGCGGGGGTCCTGCGCCAGGGCCACGGCAAGCCCATCGCGGATCGCCGCGGCAAAGTTCATCCTGCTCATGCGCCGTAAACGTCCGTAAAGCGCTCGTTCGGCTCGGGGAACGGGGACTGCTCGGCGAACCTGAAGGCGGCCTCGACCTCCCTGTCGATGCCCGCTCCCGTTGCCTTGAGCCACTTGTCGTCGATGACCTTCGCTGCGAGCAGCCGGTCGGTAAACGCCGCGACCGGATCGCGCCGTTTCCACGTCTCAAACTCCTCGACAGTGCGGTAGCCGATGTCGTTGTCGTATAGCGGTCCACAATGCTCGCGCCAGCGATAGGTCGCGAGCTCGACGAACTGTGGACCGCCACCGGCGCGGATCTTCCCTACCGCTGCCGCGATCAGCTCGTGTGCGGCCTGCACGTCATTGCCGTCGCCGCTCGATGTGCTGAGCCCGATGCCTGCGGCGACGCCGGCCAGCGAGCGGCCCGACGGCTGGCGCACGGCAAGCGGCGAATAGACTGAATAAAGATTATTTTCACATAGGAAGAGCACGGAGCCGGCGCAGCACGGCGAAGTTCGCGGATTGAAGAACACACCGGTCTCCAGCACCGCATCGCCGATGAATATACAGACGATGTCGTCGCCCTTGGCGAGCCACTTGGCGAGCGCAAGACCCACACCGACAGGCACCGTCCCGCCCACGATCGCAGTCGAGCCCATGAATCCGGCACGCTCGTCCGCAAGGTGCATGGAGCCGCCCTTACCAGAGGCACAGCCGGTCGCTTTGCCGTAGAACTCGGCGATCATCGCCGACAGGTCGCCGCCCTTGGCAATATAGTGCGCATGCGCGCGATGGCCGCTGACCGCAAGATCGCTGGGACGCAGTACCACGCCTGCCGCCGCGGAAGGCGCCTCCTGTCCGACCGAAAGATGGACGGGGCAGCGCATTTTCTGCTCGCTGTAGCGGACGACGATGGCCTCCTCGACGGCACGTATGCGCATCATGTCGTGCAACAGGCGTTGGGAGAGCTCGGCGTTCATGGGATGAACCAATAGCAGTCCCGGTATAGCCGACCACGGCGAAAAACGCCTTCCATTCGTCGACATGCATCATGGTGCGGGCCGTGAGGTTCCACGCTTCCATGCGGCGTTGCTCCTCGGCGTCGCGATAGGCGTCGACGGTGACGAAGGCCCCGCGGCGCGCCACGCGCTCGATCTCGCGCAACGCCTCGCCGCACTCGCTCCGCTCGAGGTTGTGAACGGTGTTGACTGAGATCACAACGTCGAAAGACTTGTCTGGAAACGGCAGCTTCCTGGTGTCGGCAACTTGCACATGGGGTTTCATGTCCGGCATGGCGTTGGCGACAGCGTAGTCGGAGATATCGATGCCTTTGACGATCAGGCCGGGAATGAGCTCGGCCATATCGTGCATCATGAAGCCCTTGGCACAGCCGACGTCGAGGATGGAATCGCCGGCCTTGAGCCCGAAGTGCTCGCGGAAGGTCGGCACCACGGGCCGCCAGAAGCGAGGCATGTAGTTGAAGCCGCCATAGCCCTGGCTGCGGTCGCCGTCGAAGAACTCGCGGCCGAATTTTCGCGCGATGGCGCGATCCGCCTCGGTCTCGGCGGCTCCGCGCTCGTCGATGCTGCGCTTCGTGCGCGGATAATTCACCAGCAAATCGACTTCGCTACCCATGGCTCTCTCACGGTTTGTGGATGTAGGATGCGGGGAGTTGCGCGAGATCGTCGAGATACCGATCAGCCCACGTGGCCGTCTCGGCGATGCCGCTTTCGAGCGAAACCGCGTCCGACCAGCCGAGCTCTCCACGGAGCTTGCTGCTGTCGAGGCGATAAGCGGCATCCTTGCCGAGCCGCTCGCCCACCACCTCCACCACGGCGTTCAAGTCGACGCCGAGCGGGCGACACCATCCCCACCAGATTGTGGATGCTGACGATCCGGTCGGTCGAGATATGATAGGCATCGCCGTTCTTGCCGTTGCAGGCAATGCGATAAGTGGCGTCGGCGACATCCATGACGTGTATGAAGGAGCGCTCCGAAGTCCCGCCGCCGTGAAGCTGCAGCTTGCGGCCGAGTCGGGCGTTCAGGATCGTCCGCGGCACGATCCGGTAGAGCTGCTGGCCCGCGCCATAGACGTTGGCCGCCCGGGTGTAGACGACAGGAAAGCCGTAGGCGGCATGGAAGGTGCGCAGGCTCATGTCGGCTGCAGCGCGCGACACGGCATAGGGCGTGCTGGGATTGAACGGCGCGTCCTCACGCACATCACCTGACGTGCTGCCGTAGACCTCCGGCGTCGACACATGGACGTATCGCTCGAGGAACTTCATGGCCCGCAGCCGGTCGTGAAGACGAACGGTCGACACCACATTGGTCATGAACCAATGCTCGGGATGAAGCCAACTCTCGGCCACCATGCTCTGGGCGGCAAAATTGACGACGTAGGCCGGCCGCTCGCGCTCGAGAAGCGCCACGATCGCATCGAGGTCGTGGTTGAGATCGAGACGCCGGGAACTCGAAGCCCGCCGGCGCGCCCTTGTGCCGGTAGGGAAGGAAAGCCATGTGGGGCTCGTCGGAACGGCTGATGCCGATGACGCGATGGCCTTTTTCCAGCAGGTAACGGACGAAACCAGCACCACTGAACGAATTGCTGCCTATGACGACGAAGAGCGCTGGCTCGGCCACAGAACAGCGCCGTCAGTTCTTACGATTGCGATGCAGCCATTGCATGACCATGCGGCCGACGACGAGCTGCAGGTCCTCGGCGATCTGCATATCGTCCACGGCAAAATGGATCGGCACGTCGACCAGCTCCTTCGCCTTGCCGCCCCGATAGCCGAGCACCGCGTAACTCGGCATGCCGAGTTCCTTGGCCACCGTGATCGCCTTCAGGATATTGGGAGAGTTACCGCTGCCCGACAGCGCAACCAGCAGATCCCCCTCGCCGGCCGAAGACCCTGAGCTGCGCCGAGAAGATTTCCGAATAGTCGAGGTCGTTGGCGAGGAAAACCAGTACCGATGTGTTGGCCGAAAGGGCATGGGCGCGCATACCGACTCCCTGTCCCATGGCGATGCCATAGACGAAGTCGTTGGCGAGATGGACGGCATTGCCGGCGCTGCCGCCGTTGCCGCACAAATAAAGGCATCGCTCCTCGCGCCAGCAACCCTGAAATGGCGCGGGCAAGGGTCGCCACCGGAGTGAAGTCCGCGCGCTGCAGCACCTCCTGCAAGCGGGCCGAGTAGTCGGCGAATTCCGCGACGACGGGATCTGCCGCCGTGCTCATCGCGCCATTTCCTTCTGCATCCAGCGCAGATTGTGCCAACGGTCCTCGTTCTTCAGGGTGCCGTGCTGGAAGGCGGCGACAATCTCGCTGATGGCGTCATCAACGGTCTTGCGCGGACGAAAGCCGGTCGCCAGCAGCTTGTCGGAATTGACCCTGTAGGAACGCGGATCGTTCGACGGAGCGACGACATCCTCCGCCGGGATGATGCGTACGACGCGTTCGGCGATCTCCCGTATCGAGATATTCTCGAATTCGGCGTTGTAGACGCCGACGATCTCCGGCCGATCGAGAAGATAGATGTAGAGATCGGTGATGTCGTCGATGTGGATGTTGGGTCGCACCTGATCGCCGCCGAATACGGTGATGCGGCTGCTGGTCAGGGCCTGCATCGTCAGCATGTTCACTGAAACGTCGAGCCGCATGCGCGGGCTGGTGCCGCACACCGTCGCCGGCCGGACGATCTGCACCACGAGGTCGGAGGCGTAGCTCAGCAGAACGCGCTCGGCGATCATCTTGGTCTTGTTGTATTCGCTGATCGGCTCGAGCGTGAGGTCCTCGGTGACCTGCTCCTCTTCCTTTACGCCGTAGACACTGGCCGACGAAGCGTAGATGAACCGCTTGACGCCCTGGCGAATGGCCTCCTCGGCCAGCTTCATTGTGGCGAGCGCGCTGATCTCCCAGGTGAGCTTGGGATCGAGATCGCCGCACGGATCGTTCGCCACCGAGGCCAGATGGATGATCGCGTCGACCCCCTGCAGATCGACAGAACGCACGTCACGCACGTCACCCTTGACGACCTTCAGGTTCGGATTCGCCGGGAGGTAGTTACCGAACCACTGGATGTCGAATGCCACGACCTGATGACCGAGGGCCAGCAGCTTGGGCACCAACACCGAGCCCTTGTAGCCACAAGCGCCGCTAACGAAAATTTTCATGCGCCAGTTGTAGGTCCCGCAATTCGACAAACAGCCATCCGACGACGTTTAGCATCGCATACCGCCTGTTTCAACAAGGCGTACCGAGCGCGGCGCGAGGCGCCTTGCCGCTTTCACTCGATTACCAGTAGGTTAGGCCAGCGACGCGACTGAGCGGGAGCATGCGCGGATTTCTGATCAAACTTGCCATCGGCGTCGCCGGACTTCGTCCTTCTGGTGAAGTACGGTTCGATCGATCTCGGCGTCCTCGCCAAAGCCGCCGATCGTCCGGGGCTGCTCGCGCTCGCCTTCTTGTGCATCCTGGCAACGGTTCCGATGGCGGCATGGCGGTGGTGGCTACTGCTGCGTGGCCTGCACTTCACGCTGACGTTGCCATGGTTGATCAACGCGACCTTCATCAGCCTCTTCTTTGACACTCTCTTGCCGGGTGCTCACGGCGGCGATCTCGTCCGTCTGGCACTGGCATACAGATCTGTCGGCGGAGGCCTTAGTCAGCTCACCTTCAGCGTGCTGGTTGATCGCCTGGCCGGCCTCGTCTCGCTGCTTCTTCTCAGCCTGCTCATGCTGCCCGCCCTTCCGTCGTCCTACGCGAACCAGCTCGAATGGGTTGCAGCAATCTTCTTCGTGGCGGGATTTGTTGGTCTGGTCGTCGCTGTAAAATCGGGTGACTGGCTCGCCGGCCTGCTAGCGCGCCTGCCACGACCGGTCGGACCTGTCCTTGCCCGCATCGTCAAAGAGTTGCTTACCGCGCTCAGGGCGTATTGGACGCAGCCCGGACGGCTGAGCGCGCCGCCTCGCCCAGTCCGTGGCGCAGTATCTCCTCATTCTGCTGGCTCTGTTCTTGCTCGGCCACGCCATGGGCTTCACGGAGCTCTCGTGGACCGGATACGGCATTGCAGGAGTGTGGTCCACGATCGCCAACGCGTTGCCCATCACGCCGGGAGGAGTTGGTGTTGGCGAGGCGGCGTTCGCACAGGTGGCCACGATCCTGACTTAACCGACCGGAGACGCCAGCTATGGCACGGTTTTTCTCGCCATGCGTGTGCTGACGATCATCATCGGCATCGGTGGCGTCCTGCCCTGGCTGCTCAATCGCATGGATCTGCGCAGCGGCATCGAGGCCATCAAGGACGAGCCAGGCGAGCGGCGCTCTTTGCCGATGGCGGAATGAACGCGCTTGTAACGGGAGTGGTCGCGGCGCTTCTCGGCATAGCCGGGCATGCGCTGGCGCTGCGGCACCTCAAGCCGGCATGGCGATCGGTGGCGCTTCCGGTCCTGCTGCTGGTCGCGCTGGGCCTCGTGCTCGCCTTGGTTCCTGCACCGGAGGGGCCCTATTCCATTGCCGATGGCTTCGTGGCCCTAATCCTCGCCTTCAGCTTCGGATTTGCCTTCGCGCTGGTCATGAACGGCGTGCTATACGACAGCCCGACACTCGCATTGGTCAACGCCATCGAAACCTACGGTCCCGCCGGCATGCCCGTGGCGGAGTTCGATCGTTTCGTGACCGACATCCCTTCGTGCAAAGCCGCCTCAACGCCTTAATCGCAGTCGGCGAAATCGCGGTCGTCGGCGACGAGCTCAGACTGAACGGCAAGATTGCACGGCTCCTGTCACTTGGTGACGCGTATCGACGCCTCCGCGGCGGACAGCCCAGCGAAGCGGGTTGAAAGCCATGCTGGGATTGATTGCGGCAGGCTTCGGCATGGCCTGGGCCCTTGCAGGTGACGTGGCGGCTTCGCGCATGGGCGCAAGACGTCTCGCCTCTTACGGGATCAGCCTCATCGCGGGCTTCTGCGCGACTTTGTTACTGATCTGCTTCCTGCGGCGTGTCGAGTGGCCGACGGTCGTGCTAGCACTCTTCGCCTACGGCGCCTGGTGGTTTCGCAGTTCTCAATCTCGTACAGTCGCTCGCAATCTTCTCTCAGGGTAAAGATACTTGGTGCGGTGCGGGCATCTGGCGGGCGGATCACCCGAGCAGCCCTGGCCGAGCAGTATAACGATCAGCGCCTGCTGCGCTTGCGCCTGGAACGCCTGCGGGCAAGCGGCGCGGTCACCGAGCACAACGGGCGGCTACACGTCGTGTCGCCCGGCCTGAAGGCAATTGCGGCCTTATTTCGTTTCCGGAAGAAGCTGCTGATCGGCAGAACCTCGGAATTTGGAGCGCCGTCTGCATGATCACGTTCATCGTGCCGGCGTTCAACGAAGAGGACAACATCGCTAGCACGGTCGTCACGATCCATGCTGCGGCGGCCGACGCCAAACTGGACGCGCTCGAAATCGTCATCGTGAACGATGGCAGCACCGATGGAACCGCTCTGGCAGCGGTCGCAGCTCTCGCTGCCGCTCATCCCGACATCCGCCCTATCCAGAACCACCAAAACCTCGGTCTGGGCGCCTCGATCCGGGCCGGCATTTCCGTCGCCGCCGCGCCCTCCTTCATGGTCATACCGGGAGACAACGACGTCTCCAAAGGCACGATCGTGATGATGCTGAAGTTCCGCGAAGAAGCCGACGTGATCCTGATGTCACCGCTCAACAAGGAGCAACGCACCCTTTTCGAAACATCCTGTCGACCGTCTATCAGACCGCCTACATGATTTTCTTCGGAATTTACGTGGTCTACATCAACGCGCCGGGAATTTGGCCGACGGCCCAGGCGGCGCGGCCGGCCTGCGCGCTCGGCGCTTCAGCATCATCTCGGAACTGAACGTCAAGCTGCTACGCATGGGCTGCAGCTTCGCCGAGATCCCGGGATATCTGCAGGGCGGACCTAAAGCGCGCGGCACAGTCACGTGGCGCGCGCTCATGGAGGTGATTGGCTCCTTCCTGCGCCTGATCGTTGCGGTGCACATCACAGACCGTCAGCGCTTCAGGTCGCGGCCGCAACGAAAGCAGATCGATTTCATAAGCCGGCTATCCTAGGGAAGGCGCTTCGTGCCCTCCAATCCGGGCTGCAGTGCAGTTATTGCTTTCCTGCGGCGCCAAAGGCGCGCAATGACGCCCCGAACACCTCGTTGACGCCGAGTCCGCCGTCAACAGTCAGGACTTGGCCGGTGATGTAGGCCGCTGCATCCGAGGCCAGGAACACCACGGAGTAGGCGATCTCGCGGCCTGTGCCTGCGCGACGCAGTGGTACGATGGCCTCGACGATCTTCTTGTTCGCCGGATTGTCGGTAAGCTTGTGGCCGACGTCGCGATCGACTAGTCCCGGCGCCACCGCATTTACGCGCACACCTGACGGGCCACACCGCACCGCGAGCCAACGGGTGAACTGGTCGAGGCCAGCTTTCGATACGTGGTAGGCGAGCGAGCTCTGGTCGGCTCCGACCGAAGTGGCAAGTATCGACGATACATTGACGATAGCACCATGCGCCGAGGCGGTCAGGTCGGCCAGGGCAGCCTCGGCCATCGCAGCGGCGGCACGTAAGACGACTGTTTCGTGCTCGGCCCAGTCGGTATCGGCGATGCGGTCCACCATGTCGCGGTTTCGCCCGGGTGCCGCATTGTTGACGAGGATGCCCAGGCCGCCCAGCGCAACGCGCGCTTGGCGGACGGCCGCCTCGCAACCTTCCTTGGAGCCAAGATCGGCCCCAATCGCCACCACTCCACGGCCGATCTCGGCCGCGAGGGCGTTTGCCTTATCCTCTTGCCGATCCACGATCGCAACCACGACGCCGGCGGTGGCTAATCCACGCACTAGGGCCGCGCCTATTCCCTGGGCGCCGCCGGTGACAATGGCCTTACGGCCTTGGAGACTGGCCACGTGCGCAGTCACGCCGGCGGCCGAGCGGGCCTGAGCTCGACCCAGTTCAGGGAGGCACCAGCACGCGCGCCGATCATTGTGGCGACCGCCTCGGCCACGTCCTCCGGCCGCAGGTGCCAATCGGCCGGCGCCGTGCCACCGAGCCCGGTCGCGACCGTTCCCGGTGCCACCAGGCCGACGCGGATCCCGAAGCCGTTGAGATCGAGGAACATCGCTTCAGTCAGCCCCTGGAGCCCAAATTTGGTGGTGTTGTATCCGACGCCGCCCCGGAACGCGTAGCGACCGGATCGGCTCCCCACGTTGACGATGTCGGCCACATCGCGCTTCCCCGCCTCTTTCAAAGCAGCAAGCGCTGCGTGGCAGCAATTGAAGACGCCAGTCAGGTTGGTCTCGAGAATTTCGGTCCACATTGCGGGTGAGATCTCGTCGAAATCCTTGATGAAGGCGGTTCCTGCATTGTTGACCAATCCATCCAGACCACCCAGGTGCTTGATGGCCGCGGTGATCATGCGCTCAACCGAGCCAAGGTCGCGAACGTCGCAGACCGCGCCGCCAAAGGCAGCAGAGCCGGAGACGTCCCGGAGAGCCATGAGCGCCGCCTCGAGTTGCGCAGCACTACGTCCACAAACGAAAACACCGTGGCCATCGCTCCGCAGGCGGCATGCGATCGCCAGGCCAATGCCCGCCGTCCCACCGGTGACAACGATACGGCGCGCGCTCACTGAATTCAGGCCGCCTCGGCCCGGCGGAACATGCGATGGACGTGGGGATAGCGCATGAGCATCTTGCCGAGGCCGTCGTGACTGCTTCCGAATTCCTTGGTGTAGGCCGAAAGCGTCTCGCGTTGGCTGGGCGTGTGCGCCACGACGAACTTCCGCTCGGAACCAAGCCGGATCGCGTCAGCGGGTGCCGCGAAATCGGCGTGCTCCTGCGTTTTCATGTCGAAGTGGAAGGCATCTTCGAGCACCGCTTCGTAATCGATCAGGTCGGCTTTGCGCATGCAGCTGAAGCGCGCGAGTTCTTCGACGTAGTCGGCGGTGACCACATCGAGACGCCCGAGCTCCTGCAGCCAGGCTTTCATCTCGGCAAACAGGACGCTGTTGATTTCGCGGAACAGATCGAAGAACGCCGTGGCCTTGCCCATCGACATTTCGTTGGTGCCGCGCTCGTTGTTCAAGACGGCCTCGAAATTCTCCGCCACCGAGCGCTCGAGCGACGGCCGGTCGTCCCACAGACGAGCCGACATACCCTTGGAAAATTCATCGTAAAGCGCGGCGATGCCCGGGGTGAATTGCCGACGCTTGTCGTAGAAGCGCATGATGAAGTCGAACCATGACAGTTCGAGCGAGCGGCACAGTCCCTGGATTTCGGCGTATACCTTGCCGTTGTGCAGGATCTCGACGGTCAGATCCATTTCTCGGCAAGCGACATATTCGTCGAAAGACAGGCTCGAGTGCTCGACGAGAATCTCCTCCGATTCGATCGCGATGAAATCATGTCCGGCCAGAGAATAGCGGCCAAAGGAACGCGGCATGATGCGATGCTTGGAGGCCATTGCGAACTTGCGCCGCATGTCGGGCGTGTTCAGCTTGGTCTGCGGCAGCATGATCAGCTGATACATGCGGATATTGTCGAAATTCGCCTCGACCGTGTCGCGCAGTGACTGGCGATGCGCAACGACACTGTCGCCCGGCAGGCCGAGGATCAGCTCGCTGTAGGTTCCGGTGTCGACCTTGTTGGCTTGCAGCCCGACGTCGCTCAGCTTGTCCAAGGAAATGTTTGAACGCTCGACGTTGGCCAGCACCGCGGGATCGGTCGACTGCAGCGACGCCGCCATGTTGAGCGCGCCATTCAGCATCTGGGCGATCTCGATCACTCGTTCCTTTTGATTCTTGCCGGTCGAGACGTGGATGTACTTGGGGAAGTCGTACCGCTCCTGGCAGTGCGCCAGAATCCGCGCTTTTTCGATGTCCGGCTTGAACATCCCAAAATTGGCGTCGCTAATGAACAGATCCCGCGGACCGCGGACGCGGCTGGCGATATAGTCCAGCTCTTCCTCGAGCGAGTGCATCCGCTGCTCGACGATATTGTAGTAAGCAGCTCCTTCCGTGCAGAACGTGCACTTGAACGGGCAACCGCGCGTCGTATGGATCATCGGAATCAGGTTCTCGTCGAAGAACTTGTCCATCAAACCCATGAGGTACGGCGACGGCAGCCCGTCCAGATCGAGCCGCGGCAGGTCCGGCCCACAAACCAGATCCCCGTCGACCTGGTAGTGGCAGTTGGGCAAAGGCCTTCTACTGCGCCTAATCGCGTCGGCGTCGAAGTCGACTTCTTGGAGCACATCGAACAGCTCGACGAACGCCTGCTCGCCCTCGCGCACGATGTTGAAATCGATGTCCGAATAGGTCTTCCAGAATTCCTGAACTTCCTCGGTTTCCAAGCCGTAATTCGGGCCGCCAAACACCACAATGGTCTTGGGCCAGAGCTTCTTGATCAACTTGGCGTATTGGTACTCGAGCTGGAAATTCCAAGAATAGTTGGCAAATCCCACGATATCCGGTGCGTGCGTCTCCAGAGCTCGGCTGAAGTCCTCCGGATACTTGAAAAGCTGGACGTCGGCCTGGCCGGGGCGTTGCTGCAGGAGGTGGGCGGCGACCAACCCGATCGACAGAGGAAAGACATTCGACGACAACACCAACCCCTTGTGGGTCAGGTCCGCCAAATAGATAGTCCTCTTTAGCACCATGCCAAAAATCCTGCTCGTCACCCTACAGCGCAGCGAATGTGCCCGCGAGGCGGAATAACCACCTAATGTAGTCGCATCGGCCTGTCTTATCCAGATGGCGAACGGAATGCCCTGCGAGCCTGTTCAAGCGCCTCCGTCGTGCCGATGTCCAGGAAGAAGCCGCCTTATGCTCGACCGCCTGGATGCGCGGCAGCAGCGCCGGGAATGATTTCCGTCGAGAGATCGACGAGCGGCCGGCCAAGGCCGCGATGCGATCGACGACTTCGTCCTCGAAGACGTAGACGGCCCCGTTGGCGAGATTGCCCGGTGGATCGGCGACCTTCTCGTGGAACCGGTGACGTGCCGCCGTCATCGAACTCGAGGATGCCGCAGTGTTGCGGCGTTCCGTGCGGAAGGCGAGCAGCGTCATGGCGACATCTGGATCGTGCGGCGAGGTGCGGGTCGATGAGTGCGACGGCGGCGCATCAGTCAGGTTGTCGGCATGCGCGACGAAGATCGGGGGCCGCCCACACCACGCGCGGTTGGCGAGCACGGTGCCGCCCGTGCCGAGCAGGTGCGGCTCATGGACCATATCGATCCGATCGCGCCACGGAACGCCTGCGACCACCGCCCTCACCTGCTCGGCGAGATAGTGGGTATTGATCAGCACGCGCTCGATGCGCCGGTCATCGAAAAGGGCTTCCAGCCAATAGACCAGCAAGGGCCGATCATGGATCGGCACCAGGCATTTCGGCAGCGTGTCGGTGAGCGGCCGCAGCCGCGTGCCCAGACCGGCGGCGAGGAGGATGGCGCGCATCGCTCACCCCGCCGGGTATTCGATCTCGGTGATCAGCTCGTTGGCCGTGAGCGGCATATTGCCGACCCGCGAGACTTGGCATGCTGCCGCCAGCGAACCGAGATAGGCGGCGGCCCAGATGTCGACACCCAGTCGCAAGGCCAGGGCTGTGCAGGCGAACAGGCTGTCGCCGGCACCCGCCACATCCTTCGGCACCGTGTTGAAGGCCGGCAAGCGCTCGGTGCGATAGTCGCGGCCGTGCTTGCCGTGGATCAGCAAGCCCTCGGCGCCGAGCGTGACGATGACGTGCCCGGCATCGGACTTCTGCTGCAGCCGGTCGGCCAGGATCACCAACCCCGAGTCGGAATCGCGCAGCGCCAGCCGCGCCTCGTGCTCGGTCGGCGTGATCAGCGCCATGCCCTTGAAGCGCGAGATGTCGGCGAGCTGCGACGATGCCTGGCTGTCGGCCGCCATCATCACGCCGAGTTCCTCGGCCCGCTTGGCCAGCGAATCGACCAGGGCTTGCGGCAGGCAGCCATAGTTGAAATCTGAGAACAGTAGAATGTCGGCATCGGCGACGGCGGCGGCCGCTGCATCGTACAGCCGCCGTTGCTGGGCCGGCTCGATCGGATGCTGGCGCAAGTGATTGACGCGCAGCAGCGTCTTGCCGGCGGCCCGGTAGCGCTGCTTGCGGGTCGTCGGACGACTCGGGTCGGCAAAGAACTCGGCTTGCACGCCGTAGGTCGCCAGAGACGCCCGAGCAAAGGCGGCGCTCTCGTCGTCGCCGCAGACGGTGATGTAGCGCGTGCTAGCACCCAGCCCACGTGCATGAGCAGCGACGATGCCGGCGCCGCCGACGAACAGCTTGCTCTCGATCGGCGTAACGACGATGGTCGGGTCTTCCTGCGACATGCCGAGCGGATCGCAGCTTATGTATTCATCGACGATAAGGTCGCCGATGACCACGACGCGAAGCGACGCGAACTTCGGCGGCAGCCGGACGAGATCGGCCACCCGGAATCCGTTGCGCGCCGGATAGTCGACCGGCTTGCGGATCACCGAGAACTGGGTTTCCGAATATTCGCGCTCGAGCAGCGCCTTTGACGCAAAGCGCACCTCGCCCGAGCTGAAGACCATGCGGCCGCCATAGCTCTCGATGACCGCCTGCTCGGGATTGCGCCGCTCGGCATACTCACGCCCCTTGACCACGATCTCGGGCTTCAGCCGGGCGATGAACTGTTCGGCCGGCTCGCTCAGCGCCACCGCCTCGGCGACCGCCCCGATCGCGCGTATACCCGACAGCCGATCGCTCTGGGGCATGGTCACGCCGACGGCGTCATCGGCGGTGACGCCGACGACCAACGCTCCCCCTGCTTCGGCGGCGAAGCTCAGCAAGCGCAGATGGCCCGGATGGAGGATGTTGAAATTGCCAAACACGAAGACGACCGGCTTGCCGCGGCCAATCTTGTCGCGGATGCTGCTCGCGGCATCTTGCATCTCTCCGTCGCTCATTGGAAATCCACCCGGAAGATGCGCGCGAGCCGGACATACAGACTGAGGATGCGCGCGCCACGCGGCGTGATCTTGACCTCGTCGACGAAGGTGAGCGTGCCGCTCTTCTCCAGCTCGCGCATCCGCTTCTCGAAGATCCGGTCGAAGGGAACGCGGGTCTGCAGTTCGGCGCGGCTCAGGCCCCTGGTGTCGCTGGCGATCAGCGCCGTCAATATCGTCAGTGTGATCGAGCGGTCGACCGTTACCGGCCCGATCAGAACGTAGATGCCGCAGAAGCCGATAAACGCGAACGGCGCCGTCACGCTCGCCAGCGCGTGAACGCCGGGACAGGAGAACCAGCCACCGGTAAAGAACCACGACAGCGCGCCGGCCACGAGGGCGGCGACGACGGCAAGCACGACTGTGCGCCGGTCGACGCCGCTGATCAGGCCGACGGACGCGGCAGCGGCGTGGCCGGCGACAAACAACAGCCAGCAGAACGCGAAGACCGCAAGGAAGCCGGCGAGATCGCCCAGGAACGCGGCTGCCGTCACTATTTCGCCTCGTGGATGGTGGTCAAGCTTCGCAGGCTGATGCCCTGCCAGAACACGGCGGCCGTCCCCAGGATCAACACCGAGCCCATTTGCCAGGCATGGGCCACTATGGCGAAGGCGAGCGCCGGCTCCGGCGGCACGCCGAACAAAGACAAGGCCAGCACGGCCGCTCCATGAAACACGCCGAGGCCGCCCGGCGCCAGGGGCACGATGAAGCTCAGCGCCACCGCACTGGCGGCGAAGGCAGCAGGCGGGATCGTCATGTGTGGCCATACCGCCTCCACGCCGAACCAGTAGGAGGCGGTGATCGAGCCCCACATCAGGATCGACGTACCGACGACGGCGACCAAGATGCCGGGGCGGTCGATCATCCCCAGTCCGTCGAGCAGTTCGTGGGCGCGATGACGCCATTTCTCGCTCCGCTCGCCCGGGAAGAGCGCGAACAGTCGGTCAAGCATCCTCTTCCACAATTCGTGCATATGGATCGCCAGCCACAATCCGACGATCAGCAGCGCCAGCGTCACGCCCAGCGTGATCGTGACATCGTGAGCCCACGGCACGACCGTCGGGGCAGCGGCGAGCATGACCATGAACATCACCATCACGGTCGCGAAGTCGAAGAAGCGGTCGACGAAGACCATCGAGGTTCCCCGCAACAAGCCCACGCCGAGTCCCTGTCGCAGGACGAAGGCCATCATCATATCGCCAGCGCGCATGGGGATGACGCTGTTCATCGCCATGGCAATGACATCGGCCGACCAGATCGGCCAGTAACGCCGCTTCACGTCCGGCGCCATCGCCGCCATCAGGACGAAGAGGCGCAGTGGGCGAAAGAACAAGGCGGCGAGCCAGGCCGCGGCCATGGCAATCTCCAACGGTATCGACGCGGCCCTGAGCTGCGCCCAGATCAGCGGCCAATCGAACTTCTGCACCGCCCAGGCGATGATCACTGCGAAGACGGCAAGTAGCAGCCCTCGTGTGATGAGCATCAATTTCCAGGACGACTTCGACGCCACCTTCTGCTCCGTACCATGATTGTTGCGCTTCAAACTGATATCAACTCGACGACGTGTCCGCTATGCGCTCGTCGTGACCGTCGATAGCGGGCCCACCCTGAGTTGTCCCGCGGTCCATTCCAGCCGGGTACCGCATACCGTGACCGGCGCCCCGTCGCGTACCAGGCGGCGCGCGGGGAATTCCAGTCCGTGCCATCGGCACTTCACCCGCACGCCCTCGAGGTCCTGCGGACCAAGGGCTGCTCCCTCGTGCGGGCAAACACCGGGCCAGACCTCGAGGACCGAATCGGTCCGCCGCAGGATGTAGCTGCGGCCTGCCGCCTCCACTGCCTGCGCCATGCCCTCGGCGAGGCCCTCCAGCGGGATCGACTGGGGTGTCGACACGGCCGGAAAGATCACGTTGTTGGCCACGACGTTCGAATTGACGAAGTCGGGTCGGTCCGTGGCGAAGTTATAGCCTGCAGCGCGCAGGGCGATGCGACGGTCGCGAATCTCGTCGTCCTCGCGATTCTGGACGTCGTTCAGACGCAGCAACCGCCGATTGAGCGCGCCATGAAGAAAGCGCAGCAGCCGGTGCGAGGCGATCGCCCAATCGATGTCCATGCGCGTGTCGTCGCCCTCGCCGTTGCATTCGATGACGTTGACGACGACGAGCAGGCCGAACAGGCAGAGAATCTGGTAGAAGCCGTTCTCCTTGAAGTATCCGTCGAAGACCGGCAGCACGATCGGCCACCGGCCGAAGCGCGTCAGGGAGAACGAAGATCGATCGCCGATATGGACCCGCATCGCATCGCCATAGGTGCGATGGATGGAGGGCCGGTGATTTTGGTCCATGTGGTTCCAGGCGAGGTCGCGCTTGAGGGACCGGCTGGGATAGGAAAAATGCCCTTTGGTGATGTGGCAGTTGGGGATAAGCCGCTGCAACGACTGGTCGACTTTGTCCTCGCGAATGAACGCACCGCCCCAAGCCTCGAGAAGCATCGGATCGAAGAACGATTGCACCAGCCCATCACCTAAATCTGCCAGCAACCATCCTGCCGGACCGTTCCTGCTTCAGCAAGATAGCGGGCTCACAGGATCGTCTGCCATAATAGACAGCATCGATGCAGGAACCGTGCGCTTCGTGAACTACCCGATTCTGGTGACTGAACGACACGGCACGTTCGAATTGCGCATTCGCGAGCTGCGGCTCGTCGTGCGCGCGCCAACCCTGCAACAGGGCTACGACCGGTTGACGAGCCGCCTGCACGAAGTCCTCTCTCACGCGCAGGCCGTGAATGCGCTTGACGAGCTTCCGCCTCCGGGACTGCCACGCCTGCGACCGCTTCTGCCGAGACCAACTGTCTCACGCCGCCGGTCAACCGGCGCGTAGCGCCTTCGAGATCAAGCGTCGGTCTGCCGAGCTGCCGCCAGTGAACGTAGGCTCATGCCGTGCCACAGCAGGCAGAACCCGCCGAACACCAGCGATGACCCCATCTGGAAGGCATGCGCGACGATCGCGAAAGCGAGCGCCGGCTCAGCCGGCACGCCGAACAACGACAGCGCCACGACCGCCACGCCGTGGTAGACGCCGAAACCACCGGGAGCTATCGGCACGACGAAGCTGAGCGCCAGCGCACTGGCGACGAATGCGGCCGCCGGTATGGTCATGTGAGGCCAGACCGCCTGGACACCGAACCAGTAGCTTGCACTGATCGTTCCCCACATCAGCACCGACAGCGCCAGGACGATCGCGATCGTCGCAGGGCGGTCGATCGACGCAAGGCCGCCCAGAAGATCGCGGGCCCGCTCATGCCACTTCTCGCCACGATGCGGCGGCAGGCGAACGAACAAGCGCTCAAGGAAAGCGCTCCAGATGCGGTGCAGATGCACCGCCAGCACAAGGCCGCCGACCAGCAGAACCAGCGCAATGACGAGCGTCACGGTCACGTCGCTCGCCCATGGCACGAACGTCGGCGCCGCGGCCAGCATGACCACGAACATCACGATCACAGTCGCAAAGTCGAAGAAGCGGTCGACCAGGACGACCGACATGGCGCGGGCGGTGCGAATGCCGAGGTCCTGGTTGAGCACGAACGGCATCAGCATGTCGCCAGTGCGCATCGGCACAACGCTGTTCACCGCCATCGCAATCACGTCGGCCGACCAGACCGCCCAGTAGCGGCGCCGCACCTCAGGCGCCATGGCACCCATTAGAACCATGATGCGCAACGGACGGATGAGCAGCGCACCGGTCCACGCTACAGCCATCGCCAGCTCCAACGGGAGAGACGCGCCCTCCAATTGCTGCCAGATCCGACCCCAGTCCAAGCGCGTGCCTACCCAGATGATGACCACGGCCAGGCACACCGAAATCGTCGCCTTGACCAGCCAACGGAACGACCACCTTCCCGTCATGCCCGAACTGCCGCTTGCGCCTCGAAGAAGACCGGATCAAAAAACGTCTGCACGTGGGTTCGCTGTCACAAGCGTCGAGGATGAGGCCGTTTCAAGCCCGGTCGCAACACCATGGCGCAGAAGCGGCGACTGTTGCAACTGCCGCTTCACGGTCACAATACCGGAAGTGCTACCTGACTGGAGTTTGAATGCCTGAGGCGCGCAGCGAACTGAAATACCCGATTTTTGTGACACAACGCCGCGGCGGGTACGAGCTGCGCATTCCCGAGCTGTTGATCGTGGTCCGGTCGGAAACACTCCAGGCCGGGCTCGACGAGCTCCATGTGCGCGTTGGCAAGATGTTCGATGGTGCACGCGCACTCGACGCCCTCGACGAGATTCCGGCTCCCCGTCCCCCCGTACCACTGCGCGTGGCCTCTTCGCGCCCCGCCCGGCGCTAGGGATCGAGCCGCCGACTGAGGTCGTGCCAATCGAGCGAGAACATGACGCAGGTCAGAGGACGAAGGCCGCGAAGCTTCTTCACGTACTCGATCTCCCGCGGCGAGGCCCCCGGCGGATAGGCCAACTGGTTGGCCGCCAGCATGTCGCATGTCAGGCCGGCTACCGGATACTCGGCTCGCACGATCTGGACGTCGTCCTGAGCGGTTTGCCAGCCCAATTCGGCAGCCGCGATCCTGACGATCGCACCGGTTTGCAGACAGTAGCTGGATAGGCAGCCGAGTTCGTAAGGCACCACGGGCCGGCCCTGGCGGTCGGCGACCACCGGATTGTCTTCCGGCAGCATCAGCGGCCTCTTGTCGATCACCACGATCGTCCGGGACTTGTCCACCATGGCGCGGCGGACGATGTCCTTGAAATACGCAAACTCGTTGCGGCTGAGTTGCATGGAGGTCTCGTTGGCCTCGAAGTTCCCGAAGGCCGCGGCGGCAACGACCGCAACCATGGCCCCGCTGCGAACGAGCGACCGCGCGCGGAAAGGGTTGCCAAAGGCGTCCCATACGGCTTCTGCAATAACCGCCGCCGAATAGAGAAAGACCAACCCCGCGATGGCGGTCGCCGCAGGGATCGTGCGGTAAGTGACGAACCCACCTCCCGACGCGAACACGGGGGCTCCGGCGACCGCGCCAGCCACAAGGATGACACCGAACGTGCCCAGCATGCCCCGCCAGGATCGCTGACACAGCAAGGCGCCCCCCAAGCGGAACTCACCGGTCGCATTCGGCCGCTTCACGACATTCGCCAGCAGTAACGCCATCAGGAGGGCCGCGCCGGTCACGAGATGGAAGCGCCATTGGGGAAAGAACCACAGGTCGGCGGCCACCCGGAACACGTGCTGAAGGCGTCCCAGCGCCTCGGCGACGTTCATGTTAAAGCTGTATACATAATTCTGCGCGACACGTGCATCGAACGGCGTGAGGTTCGAGTGACGCCACTCGTCGCTATTGCGATAGATGAGCTGCCGCACGATCGGAATGAACACAAGCTTGGTGAAGATCGAATAGACCGCGAGGTTCACGACCACGAACACCAGGTCCCGCAGGGCGATCAGGAGCGCGACGGAGCGCGGCGCCATCGAAAACAGGATGCACGCAATGGTGGGAATGACGATCACCAGCGCGTTCGGCGGATACCCGTAGAGCGCAAGCTGCATGCCGAGACAGCCGAACAGGACGTACCGGTCGGTCGCGTACATCAAGGCCTGCCGCCACAACGAGCCCCACGCCGATCGCTCCACCGGGGCGATGAAAGCGAGTGCCATCATGTTGCTTCTCGACAGGTTCGAGTAGCCCCACAACGCGAACAACGTCGTCAACAGATGCGGTGCCCAGGCCGCTGGCTGCAGAACCGAGTAGATGTAGGGCACGCCCAGAAAGGTGGCGCAGGCGATCGCCACTGCGGGCAGCTTCCCGATGTAAAGGCGCCGCACACAGATCCACAGCAGCTGTGTGGCCCCGACTAGCAGAGTGAGGAGCGAAAATATCCGAACCCACCGCCAGTCCGGCAGTGAATGCAGCGGCAGAATCGTCAGATTTGTGAGGAGCGCGGGAATCGGCCGGGCGAGCGACAGGATCGCAGAGGCTTCGGTGTGGAAGAAGCTCTCGCTCTTGTAGACCAGCATTTCATAGTCGTTGTGCACCGCGTAGATGTGGACGATGTTCGGCGACATCGCGGCCGCGACCACGATTACGACGGCCAGGACCGCAACCCACGGGAGACGCGTACGGCGCTTCGGCGCGGCTGGCAAATATGGCGTTGGCGACACGCGGTCAGGGTTTGGCTTGCGTCGGCTGGCCAGCAGACGGCTGTACCGATGCGGGATTTCTCCATGCCTCGGCAATCGGATCGGCTTCGCGCGATAGGATCGCAAGGCTGCGCCTCAGCGCCTCCTTCCGTTCCGCCGGCATTGCCTGGACGTCCTTAACGATGGCCTCGGCCTTATTGGCGACGTCGACCATCGAGATCGAGCCGAGCGGTTCCAGGGCACTTGCCAGCTTGTCGGCTGCACCGCCGACGGCTTTGGCCACGACGAGTCCGGCGACGACGAGAACAACGAGCACGATGGCCGCCTTGGCCACGAAGATCTTTAGCTCGGCCGACATGTCGTGCCGCAGGGACACATTGCCCGCTGCCGCTTCCAAAGGCGCCATGACGACGGGGATGCCCGCCTGTTCCACCTGTTCGAGATGCTCGCTGCGCGCCCGGCTGAACTGTGCAAACGCGCTTTCGACGGTGCTGCCCGACGCAATCACCCCGACGTCCGGGTCGTAGAAAAAGAATTTGCCGTTCCGCTCGACCAATACGGCCGATGGCGGCCTTCCGTGCTTTTCGGTCATCTACTCCCCTGGGATTGCTGCGCTGCGAACGCTCCGCCGCATCCTAGCCATTCTCCCCTGCGTATCCAAGCAACCTCCCCGACGCGGCATGTCGCGCGACGGTGAAGGCGTTACGGGAACGCGCTAGCGACGGAAGGCGACGACGGCTCGGGACACGCCGACGGGAAAGCGCCAGCCGCTCTTGAGCAACGCGAACTCACCCGATTGTGCCGACGCAAGCATCGCGTTGATCCAGCCCGCCTGCCGGTGCTCGTTGACGTGCGAGTGTTCGCCCACAAGCATCGACTTCATCCTCGATGCCACGAACAACGGAAACAGGCCGCAAATGAAAGACGTGGTGTCGATGACCTGGAAACCACCCTTTTCCAGCTTCTCCTGAAGTTCGCGCCGGGCGTAGCGGCGGAAATGCCGCGAGTCGCGATCAGCCGGACTGTACATCCAGGGATGTTGCGGCACGAAGTGAACGACACCACCGCCCGGCCGCAGGGCTTCCCGCGTCTGCTCGATCACCTGCCGGTCATCCTCGATGTGCTCGAGGACATCGAAAGTCGTGACGAGATCGAACATCTGTCGGAAGGGCAGCTGACCGGCATCAAGGTGAGTCAGGAAGACGCGCGTGCCCAGCCGATCGGCCGCCAGCTTCAAGCCCTCGATCGAGGTATCGGTCGCGTAGAAGTGCGCATCCGGCAATGTCGCCGCCGCGCACTCCGTCACGTATCCGGTGCCGCAACCGATATCCAACACACGCTTCGCCTGCCTGAAGTACCGATCGAGCAGCCAGGCGATGACGCGATTGCGTGCCGGCCAGTAGAAGCCGTTTGCCTGGTCGCTCGCCATATTGGCGATCTCTTGCTGCGAGTAGCCCGAATGCCCTCCGGCAACCAGATGGGGGGCAAAACTGGGAAAGCCTTCGACGATCTCCGGCCGTCGCGCCGCCGCGGAGAACAACGAGACGGCGTCGCTGAAACCCTCCGGCTGGGCGTCCGGTGGCAGCTGGCGGCGCACGAATTCCTCGACCGAGGACGGAGTCAGAACCGACATCCGGCGGGCGCTGCGAGGATTTTCTTCGCCATGGGTCCGAGCTATCATGGGTGATCAGTGTGAGGCAACATTTGCCCGTCAGCCGAGGACGCGAATCCGACCGTGCAACGCTTGGTTATCATATGGCGGATGGTCCGCAATCGGCTCTTCTCCTCCGACCCGGTGCTGAGAAACGACCAGACATCGCCACTCGAGCGGCTGGCCTTCGTCCTTAACTTCTTCCCGCCCTACAACTTCGCCTGCTGGCTGTGGATCAAGCTGGTGACGAGACGGGGCGACAGTGCTGGCGGTCTCGACACGGTTTCGTGGCGGCTCATGCAACATGGTTTTCTCTTCGGGGCGCTGCGCCATATCAGCCCGGAAGACAGGACGAACTTCGCGCGCACGACCGTTGCGCCGGCCCTTAGGCGGCAACGCGGCTCGGTTACGGCGGGCACGCAGGCCGGGGCTGCCGCCGATCAAGTGGCACGCGACGGCTTCCTCGGTCTCGGCCCGCTGCTGTCGCGCCAGGAAGCGGACGCGGCCGTCGCTTACTTTCGGGGCCAAAGTGGATATCCATCGCAAACGCCACTACAGAGCGACGGCGTCCTCCAGCCGTTCGACGAGCATGCGTTGCGGGCCGATGGCGCGGGCCGGTATTTCTGCTTCTCCTCGAGGACGTCCCTCGCCTGCCCTCAGGTCGCGACGTTGACGCGCCACCCGGTGCTGCGCGAGATCGCGGCCGCCTATCTGGGCTTCGCACCCGACCTCTACAGCGTCAACACGATTGCCACGAGCAAGGGATCCTCCGATCACTACGTGATGCGGATGCACCGAGACTACGATGCCTTCGCTTGCCTGACTTTCTTCGTCTGCTGGACTGACGTCGCGCCAGACAATGGCGCGACGATCTATCTACCCGGATCGCACAAGTCGAGCAAACATCGACGCCACGACAAAGGTTTTCCTGAGCGGAGCGGCGGGAGAGGTCTTCGCCGTCGACACTTTCGGGCTCCACTCGGGCAACCGCGATGTGGCCGACCTTCGGCTCACGACATGGATTCGCTTTGGCTCGATCCCGAATCTGGGAACGATCCAGGATCCCGATCTGGTGCCCCTGCCGCAATTGGCCTGACATGGACCACAACCACTACATTGTTCGCGTTTCCCGTCGCTCAGGCCTGTTCGAGTTGCGGATCGACGAGCTGCTGATCTCGGCGCGCAGCCTTGCTCTGAAGTCGGCGTTCGACCGACTGATGCAATACGAGCGGCTTCTCGGTGAACATGTCGTCATGCTGGGGGCCGGCTACGGCCTGCCGAGTCCGGCGTCGCCGCCCCCGATCGAGAGATCGGTCAGCGCGCGACGTGCCAGGAAAGGTCGTAGTCGATGCACATGACGGGGCCGTGCTGTCGAAAATAGTCGATCAGCTCGACGATGCGCCGGGTCGCGTTGGGCGGATAGCTCGGCGGTCCGGCGGTGAACATCGTGCAAGTGACGCCCGCGGCTGCCGGATCGCCCCGCGGCGTCCAGAGCTCGAAGGCACGGATCGATGTTCCGAGGTCCGCCAGGACGGCCCTTACGATCGATTGTGACGAGATGCAGTAGCTCGTAAAGCAGCCGAGCTCGAACGGAGGAATCCAGCGCCCGTCGCGATCAACGACTTCGGGGATGTCTTCCGACAGGAACAGGGGTCGCGAATTGAGCCACACCACCGACCCGACCTTCCGATCGATGGCTTGCTGCACCAGGGCCTTGAAGTATGCGTATTCGTTGCGCCCCAAGGTCGCCGTCAGTCGATTAGCGTAGAACGTGACCGCGACCGCGGCCACAGCCGTCAGCACCAGCACGCCGTCTGCCACTCGATCGGCCGCTCCACGTGGATTGCCGATGCCTTGCCAGACGTTTGTGGACAGTTCGGCCACACAATAGAGCGTGACAAGCGCGACGATCGCGGTCGGGACGGAGAGCGTCCGGTAGGTTATGATTCCTCCGACAGAGAACAACGTCGGTGATGCGGCGATCGCAAGACAAGCCCCGACGATCGCGACGCGGTTGAAAGCCTCGCGTCCCCATGTCGAAGCGATCCGGTCGTCCGCGCCTGCCGAGCGCTTCCAGAGCGACGCCACGATTGCCGCGGCAAGGGTTAGCAGGACCAGCGCGGCCACGGCCGCGTGGATCCGCAACTGCGGCAGAAACCATAGGTCGCCAGCCACCCGCAACGATTGCGCGAAGCGGGCGAGGATGGGTTCGAGGTGCATCTGCAGGTCGAAGGCGTAGGTATTGCCCACTTTGGTCGCGAAGGAGGGATCGTACGGCGGAGCCTTCACGAACAAGCCGACGACCGGCAGATAGATCAACTTCAACGAGACGAGATACAGTACCACCACGCCAGCGATGAACCCCATGTCGCGCACCGCAAATAGCGTGCGGTAGCGCGCCGGCACCTGCGCGAACAGGACCATGAGCACCGGAAACAGGGCGAGGACGAAAGCCGCAGGGGGATAGTCATAGAAGGCCAGCAGGTACATCGCGCCGGCGAGCAGCACGTCCCGATGGCCGGCATAGGCGACGACCTGGCGGGCGAAGCCTGCGAAGTCGCGCTGATCGACGAGCACCAGGAACGCCAACGACTGTACGTTAGACCGGCAGAGAAGAGCATAGGCGACCAAGGCGATGAGGATGGCCACCAGATGCGGGGCCCATGCCGCCGGCTCGAGGATCGAATACGAGAACGCCGGCACGAGGAATACGGCGATGGCGGCAACCAGTCCGATCAGAGGTCTCGTCCGCAGATACTGGACGCAGATGCCGATCACCAGGGTGCCCAGCAGGCATACGGTCAGGACGGAGAACCCTCTCACCCATCCAAGATCGGACACCTCTTGCAGCGGAAGCAGCGGCAGGTTCGAGAGCAATGCCGAGACCGGACGCGCGAATTCGACCATCCGGTCGGCGTCGGAATGGAACAATCCGTGACTTCTCTCGACCAGCGCCTCGTAATTGCCGTGGATCGCCGCCGGGCGAACGATACCCGGGGAATAGGCGACGGCAATTGCGACGGCGAATACGACCAGCGCCCACAACGGGACCGATCGGATAGGGCTGTGGAATGCTTCGCCGACGCGCCTGGCGTCAGCCCGGAGCCGCTGCCAGCTCATACACTACCAGCCGGCCGGTCCGACCGGTTTGAGCAATCCTTCGAGGTTGGGTCGGGCTGCTGCAAGCGGCGCGAGACTTTGGACGATCACGGCGGTGTTCGGTCGCTGCCTTCCTTTGTTTTCGATCAGCAGCGCGCTAAAGGACCAATCTGCACCTTGCTTTTCCGCCACTTCATTCTCTCCAGCTCCCCGCGGTCGTGCATCATAGCGAGGTCCCCTTCGGAGTTTAGGAAGGCGGGAATCGACCACCATATGAAGTTGCCACGGTCGTCGGCCTTGGACTAAACATGAAACGTGCTTCGAACGCAGAGGGATACTCCGCCCGGAAAACAACGCGAGCGAGCGACAGGAAGTGTAACTTGGCGTGTTCGATGGATTGGCCGATGGATAGCCTTACGCCCGAACGGGCTGCAGCAGTCGCGCAAAAACGCACCAAGTCGATCGCTCTGCTGCTTCCGACTCTGAATGAGTTGCAGGGTCTGCGTGCGACCCTGCCCTTCGTCGACCGGTCGCTATTCGACGACATTGTCGTGATCGACGGAGGCTCCACCGACGGCACGGTCGAATACGTCATGGAGTCCGGCCTGACTGTCGCTTCCCAGATCCGCCCAGGCCTGGCCTTCGCCATATTCGACGTCGTGCGATCGCTGGGACACGACTACGTCATCGAGTTCAGCCCCGATGGCAACTGCAAGGTCGAGCAGCTTCCCGAAATCGTGGCGCTCCTTCACCAGGGTTACGATCAAGTCGTCGTCTCCCGCTACCTCGAGCATGCGATATCCGAGGACGACCATCCGATCTCAGCCTTCGGCAACTGGTTCTTTTCTCGCCTCATGAGGCCGCTGGCCCGCTTCCCCATCACCGACGCCCTCAACATCTACCGGGGCTACGACCGGAAGATCCTCCTCGATCCCGATTTCGAGCACTTCCTCAAGGGGCCCCGTGCTCGAGCCGCTGGTCACCGGCATGTGCGGCCTTCGGGGACTGAAGGTCGGTTGAAATTCCAGGCGACGAGCCGGTACGTATCGGAGGCATCACCAAGCGTTCGATCATCTACAACGGATCGATGGTGCTGCTGATGGTTGCGCGGCTCTACGTCAAGAAGTTTCTCGGGATTCGCGTCTAGCGCGGGGCGGGAGCAGTCTCCGGCCGATGGAGGCGCGCTTTGCCTCGGTCCACAGATCCTAGGCGCGGATCTTGCCGTCGGCCTGCAGCCGCGCCAAGGCGCCTTGCCGCCGCTCATCGCGCAATGCCTCCCTAAGGGCCGATTGTTGAGCTGCAGCAGCCAATGGAACGCAGCCGCTGTCTAGCTAGCGGCAAGCGCGGTCACGCTCTATTATGGCAAAATTACCAATATCTTGGATAGGACCGTGCGCGAGTTTCTCGATCTTTCCGATCTCGACCTCGTCCAGAAAATCGACGAACTTGAGAAATCCGGCACTGACGGCGATGCCACGTTCAGTCGCTTCCAATCCATGCGGTCAGATCTTTCTCGAATTGCCTGGCACTCTTATGCCGATGCTCTGGGCTGCGATGCGGGGCCGATGTCGAAGACCGGAGTGATGATATTCCCGGTAGCCAGGGCGCTCGCCGAGCGACTTCTCGCGGCCCTTCTCGACGCCCCTCGGACCGCAATGCGACCACACGATTTTTCCTTGGGCTACATGAGGACGGCTCCGTCACAATGCGAGTACATGAATAATTGCAATGAATATCGCCAAATGACGCCGCGTTCGCTGGCGCTTCTGGCGGAATTCTTGTCGAGCACCGCTCCGACGCTGGAGCAAAACATCGGGCACCATTTTCGCATCGCCTCGAGTTCGTCAATTTCAATTGGCGCCCCGGGAGGTAGCGGCCGACAGCCACGTCGATGGCTGGCCAACTGCTATCCGCAAGCTCTTCATTTTGCCTTGTGGTGCCGGGCCACATTTGGGTACGACTTGGTTTCGTCAACGCGACGGTAAGGAATTTATTCTTGAAAGCGAAAATCCGATCTGGGTCATTTTCGAAAACAGCGTCGTATGGCATGCCCCGGTCACCGGGACCGCAATGCGACCTACCCTGGAGATCGACATACTACCGGCGAAGACGACCTGCCTCGATCCGGTCGACGCCGGACTTGCAGGTTGGTACCCATGGTTTCCTACCGAGTTCGAGCTTGCTCGAGGGGACACGAATGGCTGCAGCGGAATGCTTTGTCGACAAGACCGCGGGACGCTGGCTAGGCCGCATTCGACAGCTCGTAAGTCGCTGACTTTGCCTAGGACCGTGTCACTCGAATAGGCGCAGGCCGTGGGTCATGGGCAGGCGACTTTCATTTTGTATGGTGTGAACAGCAAACTTGAGGGCACGTCCAAAGATTTCCGCAGGATGCGAGGCCAACTGCCCGTCGCCAGCTTGGCCTCTATCAGCGGCACCATGGCCTGCATGACGATCCATGCATGCAACCGTACACCTGCGTAGGTCATGTGCACAGAATCGGTAAAAAGATCGGGATCTCTTGGAATTGCCGCGTCCACGTCGATGAAGGCGAGGTCGTGCTTGCGGGCGAATTTCCGCAATACTCGGTTCTGGAATTTAGCTGCCCTATCGAGGTCCGCGTACTTGAAGGGGAAGTACACGACATTTAGAAATTCCAGCAAAGATTTATTGCGGATTGGATCAACGACCAAACCCTCATGTCCCAACCGGACGAAGGAACTCAGTACCAGTTCCGACCCGATGCTCTCGACGTCGACGCGGATGCGGTCGAGGTCTCTGAGAATCGTCGACAGGTTCAGCGGCAGGTTGGTGTTCGACAGGTCTGGATCCGCTTCGTCGTGGGCGGAGGGCCACGTCAGTTTGACATCGGGTTTGGGCCATTCTTCGCCTCGCCCCGGATTGTCAATTAGCCCCAACGCCGCCTGCAGGCGGCGCGCCAGAGCAAGACGATGCGACAACGATCGCAGCCAGTGCCCAACGAACGTATCAGGCTTGACCTGATCGGGTTGGCGTGGCTGACCGCCGGCCGGACTTGAGACCAACGACCTCAGGTCGAACTGATTAGCACCCTCATAGTAGACGACTAGATCAGGACGAAGAGGCAGCGCTTCCTGCCGAACAACAGCTTCGATGTCCGTAGATTGCAACATCTCACGGCCGGCATTCAGCGCTTCAAAGTCGATGTCGACGTTTCGCGATTGAGCCCAGAGGTTGAGCCAATGTCCTATGAACTCCGGGTAGGAGTACGGATAGTAGTGGCTGTTGACAGTCGTCGACGCGCCGACGAAGACGATGCGGACGAGCTTCCTGTCACTACGGGTCCTGATCGGCGGTCCGCGCCAGCCGATCCGGTTCGTCACCAGGCCGAGCGGCGTCGTGGCGTCCGGGTAAAAGCGATAGCGCGGATAGCGCGAGCCATCGGCCGGCGAATAGGCATACAAACTGCCGGGGGCCAACCGTAACACGGGGTGCGAGCAGGGGGTGCCGACGAACTTGTCATTCCAGACCTTGAAAGCCTCTGCCGTGCGGAATGCGTATTTCGTCGTCATCGGCGCGACGAAGATTTCCCTCGCGAGATCATCCCATTCAGGTGGCGGCGTGGCTCTGTTCGGAAGTGGGGGCGGATCGCTGAAAAACCACGCCCGCTCGACGCCAGTGGCGCGCGGTATCACATCGACGTACCGTGCAGCGAGGCCGCGGTCGAGCGTGTCCGGCAGCCAGTCAGTGAAGATCGGCAACCCATCCACAACGCGCGTTGCGGCCTCCGCGAACGCGCATGCGATGAAGATCGAGATTATGACAAGGCAGCCGTTCGAAAGTTGCCTCAATGCTCCCCGCGCTATCGGCGCCGCCCCCATTTTGCGACAACATGTACAGCAAAAAACTAACCGTTCGCAATCCACGTGATCACAGCCTTGGCAACTGGGGTTGCAACCGCAAAATCATCCCGACCTCGAGTTCTGGATGAATGGGCCGGTCCTCGAGCCGCCGATCTGCGGCATGTGCGCCTTGTGCAACCTCCGTGCGACAGAGAACTCGGACGATGAGCCGGTGCGTATCAGCGGCGTGACGAAGCGGGGAATCTTCTACAATAGGTCGCTTGTCCTGCCGATGATCGTGCCCCTCTGCGTGCGCAAATGCCTCGGTCTGCGTCTGTGAGGCCGATGCGCAACTACAGTGGGATGACGCCTGGCCGAATGACCCTTCGTCCCGCAGCCTTGGCCCCCTCCAAATCACCAACCGCGCCACCAAGCAACGATGGCGCTGCGATAGGCTAACGGACGACGTTGCTTACTTTTCCATACCGGTAGGTAGAAAGTATGACTTCCAATCTTCTCAATGAGTTAGATTGGGGAGGAGGCCAAAGCGGTAAACTTTGGGGTAAAGCTCCGATGGATCAACGCCTTAGTGTTTGCCACCGAGCGGCAAACTGGCGGGAATCAGGCTATAAACTCGTGTAATTTTCTGTCCCATTAAGTGCGCGCGGGCGAAGTTCAAGTCATCCCCCCTCGCTAGCTTGCGCGCTCGAACGTCTTCCGCCACCAGTCGATCGTGCGCCGCACGCCGTCGTCGAACGACACCTGCGGCTGCCAGCCGAGCACGTCGCGCGCGCGGCGATTGTCGAGCGCGAACGAGGTCTTGATGGTCGGCCCCTTGGGATCGTGCTCGATGCGCAGACTCGCGCCCGACGCCGCGACGATGCGCGCCACCAGGTCCTTGACTCGGATCGCTCGCCCCGCGCTCGCGTGCAGCATCTCATACGGCGTCCGTCTGGCGCTCGATCGCGAGCTCGACGAAGCTTCACCAGATCGTCGACATATAGAAGATCACGCGCCTCCTCGCCGGTGCCCCAGATCGTGACGGCGCCCGTCTTGCTGGTCATCGCCTTGGTCACCGAGGCGCCGAACACGTGGCTCTTCTCCAGGTCGAACTTGTCGTGCGGGCCGAAGACGTTGGTGTGGCGGATCACGGTGTGCCTGGTCACGCCGAGCCGGCTGAAGAACTCGCACATCTTCTCGATGTAGAGCTTGGTCCAGCCGCTGCCGAAATAGTTGACATGCATTTCCTGCGAGGCGTCCCATTCCTCTTCGCGCCATGGCTTCTCGCGCGGCTGATACATCACCGAGCAGCTGAAGAAGACGAAATGGCGGACCTTCGCGTCGAAGCAGCCACGCAGCAGCAGCGAGTTCATGACGGCATTGTCCGTCACATGAATGTATGGCGTGGCCACGATGTCGCGCGACCCGGAGGTCGTGGCGGCCGCCTGGATCACTACGTCGAAGCCCTTAAGGAGCGCACCGACGGCAGCAGCGTCGCGCAGATCGGCCTGGTGCCAGGTCACGCCGGCAAGGTCGTAGGCCGGCCGGGTGAAGCGAACGGCGTGGACCTCGAGGTCGGCACGGCTCGACAGGGCCTCCACGAGATTGCGGCCGATAAAGCCGGTGGCACCGCAGACGAGGACGCGCTGACGTGGCATGGCGTTGAGCTCCGTCAGTGGCCCGATGTCGCGCCATTGCCGTTGTGCGCAGTCGGCTCGTAGAGCACGATCTGGGTGCCACTACGCTCGAACTGGAACGGCACTGGCAGAAGTTTGCTGAGCGCCTTGAGCACCGCCGACCGCTTCTCCGGATCCACGAAGATCAGCATGAAGCCGCCGCCACCGGCGCCCAGAAGCTTGCCGCCATCGGCGCCAGCCTGGCGCGCGGTGTCGTAGATTTCGTTGACGAAGCCCGGCGCGATCTTGCTCGAGAGCTGGCGCTTCAACTTCCAGCTCTCGTCCAGCAACCGCCCGAACTCGCGCAGCTCGCCGGTTCCGACCAGGATCTTCTCGCCTTCGTCGACCATCTCGCGCATCGCCTTCAGCTCGGCGGTCTTGGCGCCCATGGTCGACACCTGCTCGGCAGCGATCTCTGACGCCGTGCGCGACAAGCCCGTATAGAGCAGCAGCAGGTGCTTCTGCAGGCCGGCCAACCGGTCGGCGCGCACCACCAGTGGCACGACCTCGAACGAGCCGTCGGTACGGATGTCGATGCGGTTCAGTCCGCCGAAGGCCGACTGGATCTGGTCCTGGACGCCGACATTCTCCTGCAGCACCTGCTGCTCGACGAAGATCGCCTCCTCGGCGAGCTTACGCTTGGAGATCAGTTCGCCGCGCAGCGCATGCAGGGCATGCAGCAGCCCCACCGAGAACGAAGAGCTCGATCCCAGGCCGGTGCGGGCCGGCAGATCGCCGTGATGGTGGATCTCGACACCGTCGCCGATCTTCAACCATTCCAAGATGCCGCGGATCGCGGGATGGGCGATTTCGCCCGTCGTCTGCACCTGCTCAATCTTCGACCAGACGATACGACTGCGGAAGTCAAAGAACGGCGGCAGGTAGCGGCAGTGCAAGTAGAGGTACTTGTCGATGGTCGTCGCTATAACCGCGCCGCCATGCTCCCGGAACCATGCAGGATAGTCGGTGCCGCCTCCGAAGAAGGAGACGCGAAGTGGCGTGCGAGTGATAATCATCAGATCAACGACCGCGACCGCAGGAAGGCGCGAACCTGTTCGGCAACGTACTGGCGGGCGCCCGAGTCGACGTCCTGGTGGTTGCCGAAGGAGAAGGCTCCGTCCATCACTGCGTTGGAGTGCTTCATGTCGCCCACAACGCGATGCTCGTACATCTTGAGTGCGGGCTGGCGCGCGATGTTGCCGGCGATGATCGGCCGGGTTTCGACGTGCTTGGCGTTCAGCGCCTTGGTGAGCTCGGTCACTTTGAAGCCCGCACTGCCCTTCACCCGGACCGGGAAGCCGAACCACGAGCTGCGGCCCTTCGGGGTCTCCTCCTGGAAGTCGAAGAAGTCGCCGAACTGGGCAAGCTCGCGGCGGAACCAGGCCGAATTCTCGCGGCGCGTGTCGACGAACTTCGCGAGCTTGGGCAGCTGCACCAGGCCCATCGCGCCGCTGAGCTCCATCGGCCGCAGGTTGTAGCCGACATTCACGAACAGGAAACGTGGATCGATGTCGGGATACTGCTTCAGCCAGCGGTCGCGATCCTTCACTTCGCGCACCCAGCCATGGGCGCGGAGGATGCGCATCAGCTCTGCCAGCTCGAAATCGTCGGTGACGGTGATGCCGCCCTCGAGTGTCGTGAGATGGTGCGAGAAATAGAAGCTGAAGGTGCCGACGCGGCCAAACCTGCCTACCGCCTTGCCGTCGTAGTAGGCGCCTAGTGCCTCGCAACAATCTTCGATCAGGATCAGGTTACGGCGCTTGCAGATGTCTACGATGGCGTCCATGGCGCAGGGATTGCCGTAGACCGGTACGATCATGACGGCGCGGGTCTTCGGCCCGATCGCCTTCTCGATCTCGTTGGGATCGATGTTGAAGGTCGCCGCATCGATATCGACAATCACCGGGACGAGGCCGCACTGGATGATCGGCCACACGGTCGTCGACCAGGAGAGCGCTGGCACGATCACCTCGTCGCCCGGCTTCAGGCCGTCTTTGGTCGCCGGATTGGCGAGGCCCGCCACCGCCAGCAGGTTGGCCGAAGACCCCGAGTTGTTCATCACGCCCTCGGTCCAGCCGAAGGTCGAGACGAAGGTTTCCTCGAACTTCTTCACCTTCGGCCCCATGGTGACGTAAGTCGAGAGCAGGCACTCGAGCGCGGCGTTGATCTCCCCGGCGCTGAAAGTGGGCTCGTGCAACCGCACCACAGGATTCTTGGAGTCGAACGCGTAGCCGAAGTCGGCGGCGCAATAGGCCTCGACCGCCTTGAACACAGATGCGCGCAGTTCGTCCTTGTTGGCCATCAACCGCCTCGAGCTGCAGGGATTATTTCAGAATGGTCCACGGAATTCGACGACTTCGCGGCTGTCGACCGCCGCCGGCTGCCACGCGGCGGCGTCATCGCCCCGCACCAGCCGGTAGGCCGTCGCAGCAATCGACTGCGCCGAAGGATAGTACAGGTTCTCGAGCACCTTGGTGGTCGGACACGGTGTCGGCAGATAGCCCATCCGACGGCCAAGGAAGGGCCGCTTATGGCCGATTTTCTCGAAAACCTCCGACAGGATCTCCGAGGAAGCCCCACAGGTCATCCACCCGGTATCGACGACCAACAGCCGGCCGGTGCGCTCGACAGAGCGGGCGATCCCTTCGCCATCGAGCGGCGACAGGGACACCGGGTCGATCACCTCGGCGTCGATGCCGGCGTCGAGCAGCAGATGCTTGGCGCGCACGCACTCCAGCGCCATGTGGCTGATGCCGACGATCGTGATGTCCTTGCCTTGGCTCAGCGTGCGAAGGCGCCCATAGGGCACCTCGTAGCTCGCCTCGGGTACCACGCCCTTCACGTTATGCAGCATGCGATGCTCGATCATGATCACGGGATTGTCGTCCCGGATCGCCGAGATCAGGCAGCCCTTGGCATCGTGCGGCGTCGTGGGCGCGACGACGCGCAGGCCGGGGATATGCATGAAGTACGAATGGAAGGCCTGGCTATGCTGGGCGCCCTGCCCCCAGCTGCGGCCGATGATGGCGCGCACGACCAGCGGCACGTGATGGGCGCCGGAGAACATGTAGCTCATCTTGGCCGCCATGTTCACCAGCTGGTTCATGCAGAGCAGCACGAAGTCCATACGCTGATGGACCTGGATCGGCCGCATGCCGAGCAGCGCCGCACCGATGCCGATGCCGGTCATGGCATCCTCGGCCAACGGCACGTCGAAATTGCGCTCGGCGCCGAACTCCTTGTGCAGGCCGAGCGTCGTGCCAAACATGCCGCGCGGATCGTCGACCCCCTGCCCCATGACGAAGACATTGGGATCGCGCGCCATCTCGCCCCGTGTCGCCTCGAACACAGCCCCCGCGTAGGTGAGCGTGCGGCCGGTTTCAGTTGGTGAAGACATGGTCGAACACCTCCCGATCGGCTGGAAACTCGCTGGCTTCGGCGAAGGCGATGGCGGCGGCGATACGCTTTTCCTCGGCCGCCTCGATGGAGGCACGTGTCTCCGCCGGAAGAAGTCGACCAAGGCCGGCGAGATTGTCGGCCGCTATCTTCTGGTCGAGTTCGGCATCCGGCCGGTATTGGTGCTGGCGGTCCTCGGTCGGTCCGACATGGTCGCGCCAGCGATAGGTCATGCACTCCAGGAAGCGCGGCCCCTGGCCCCTCCGCACCGCTTCGATCGCTGCGCCGACCCGGGCATGCAGCGCCAGCGGGTCACCGTCCTCGATCAGTTCCGCCTCGACGCCATAGGCGCGCGCACGGGCGCATAGCCCAGGCCCGGCCAGGCGGTCTTTGACGTGGGAGTAAATGGCGTAAAAATTGTTCTCACAGACGAACAAGATCGGCAGCTTCTTCAACGAGGCGAAGTTGATGCTCTCATGGAATGCCCCTTCGTCAACGGCGCCTTCGCCGAAGAAGCAGGCCACGATCGCCGGCGACTTCTTCATGCGCAGCGCCAGCGCCGCGCCGACCGCATTCGAGATGCCGGTGGCGACGACGGCGGACGTGCCCATCATACCTACCTCGGGATCGACGAGATGCATGGAGCCCGCTTTGCCGCGCGCGCAGCCATCCACCTTGCCGTAGAGCTCCGCCATCATACGGGGTACGTCGCCACCCTTGGCCAGGTAGAGAGCGTGACCACGATAGGTGCCGAAGACATAGTCGCGCTTTTCCAAGTGGTCGCATACTGCAGCAGACACCGCTTCCTGGCCGATGCTGAGATGAACCGGGCTCTTGATCTTGTCCGTCGGGTAAAGCCGGATGATCTCCTCTTCGACCCTGCGGATCAGGTACATCGATCGATAAAGTCGGGCGGCGGGATTGTTGAGACGCTCTTCCATCTAGTCAGCCAGAAATATCCAAAAATTTGGCCCGGCCGGCCGCCTAAGCCGCCACGTCAACCTTGCCGTTGCTGTACCAGCGATACATCTGGCCCAGCCCCTCCGCAAGGTCCGTGCGCGCGCGCCAGCCCAGCCCCGCGAGCCGGGAGCTATCGAGCAATTTGCGCGGTGCACCGTCAGGCTTGGTCGTATCAAAGACCAGCTCGCCGCGGTAGCCCACCACGCCGGCGATGAATTCAGCGAGCTCGCGGATGGAGACGTCCGTGCCGGTCCCGATGTTGATGGGTTCGGCCTCGGAATAACGCTCGAGCAGGAACACGATGGCGTCGGCCGCGTCATCGACGAACATCAGCTCGCGGCGCGGCCGGCCCGAACCCCAGATTTCGACCTTTGGCGTGCCGGCGTCACGCGCCTCGATCATACGACGCATCAGCCCAGGAACGACGTGGCTCATCGTCGGATCGAAATTGTCACCAGGCCCATAGAGATTGGTAGGCACGACCGTCACATAGTCCATGCCGAACTGGCGACGATACATGCTGGCCATGCCGGCGGTGGCGATCTTGGCGATGGCGTAGGCTTCGTTGGTTGGCTCGAGCGGGCCGCTCATCAGGCTGGCCTCGCTGATCGGCTGCGGGGCCTCGCGGGGATACATGCAGCTGCTGCCCAGATTGACCAAGCGACGAACCCCGGCGCGATAGGCGGCATTGACGACATTGGCGCCGATCATCAGGTTCTCGAAGAGGAAGTCGGCCGGCAGCGTCGCATTGGCGTGGATGCCACCGACACGCGCCGCGCAGAGGATGACGGCATCAAGCCGCTGGCCGTCCATCCAACGCTCGACATCGGACTGCCGCGTGAGGTCGACCTCTTCGCGTCCGGCCACGACGAGTTCGCAGGGCTCAGCCTTGAGGCGGCGCGCGACGGCGGCGCCCACCATGCCACGATGGCCGGCGACCCAGATACGCTTGGCGGCTACATCGAACGATCCAGGGGCCACGTCGATCTCGGAGGTCAGTCGTCTGCCCCGGCGTGAGGGCGGCGAAACTTGACGGCTGAGGTGGTCTCCGTCAAGGCGAAGTGCCGCCGGCTGGAATACGCCCATCTCGACATGCTATCCGGTGGCGCAAGCAACGTTCGGCACCAGAGGGAGCGTAGATGGCCCGCCCGCGTGTATTCATCACAGGCATCACCGGAATGGTGGGCTCGCACCTCGCCGACTATCTGTTGAAAGAGACGGACTGGGAAATCATCGGGCTATGCCGCTGGCGTAGTCCGATGGACAACCTTTCCCACCTCGTCGAACGCATCAATGCCAAGGAGCGGATTTCGCTGGTCTACGGAGATCTCCGGGACGGCCTGTCGATCCGCGGCGCAGTGGCCAAGGCGCGGCCTGACTACGTATTCCATCTCGCCGCTCAGAGCTTTCCACACACCAGCTTTGATGCGCCCCTCGACACCATGGACACCAACATCCAGGGCACCGTTCGGGTGTTGGATGCCCTCAAGGAACACGCCCCCAAGTCGATCATCCATGTCTGCGCCTCGTCCGAGGTGTTCGGCCGCGTGCCTAAGGAGAAGCTGCCAATCGACGAGGAATGCACGTTCCATCCGGCCTCGCCGTACGCGATCTCCAAGGTCGGGACGGACCTGGTCGGCCGTTTCTATGCCGAAGCCTATGGCATGACGATCATGACCACGCGCATGTTCACCCATACCGGGCCGCGCCGCGGCGACGTCTTCGCCGAGTCGACCTTCGCCAAGCAGATCGCGATGATCGAGCACAACTTCATTCCGCCGGTGGTCAAGGTCGGCAACCTCCAGTCGATGCGCACCGTGGCCGACGTACGCGACGCGGTGCGCGCCTACTACATGCTGGTAACGGTCAACCCGACCGCCGGCGCGTACTACAATATCGGCGGCAAGCACTCCTGCACCGTGGGCGACATTCTCGACACCTTGCTGTCCTTCTCGCCGCTGAAGGCCGACATCAAGGTCGAGATCGACCCGGATCGCTTGCGCCCGATCGATGCTGATCTGCAGATTCCCAACACCGCCAAGTTCGAAGCGCATACCGGCTGGAAGCCGGAAATCCCCTATCAAAAAACGCTGCGAGACTTGTTGGAATATTGGCGCGAGCGGGTCTCAGCGGAAGGCAATCGCTTCTTAACGCGCTGACTCCGAATTGCGGCGATACCATTGAACGGTTGCGGCGAGCCCGTCGCGAAGCGACAGCGCGGGCTGCCAACCGAAGCGTTGGGCGAATGCTGCGGCCGAGACATGCAGCGCCGATGCACCTCCCGGCCGATCATGCCTATGGATGATCTCGGCATCGCCGAAGCCATCGGCCTGCAGTAGCGTTTGAAGCACTTCGTTGACGCTGGCGCTGCGGGGCGCGCCGATGTTGTAGGCGGCATAGCCGAGCGGCGCGGAAAGGGCCGCGACGACAGCGCTTGCGACATCGCTTGCATGGATGAGATTGCGGGTTTGGCTGCCGTCACCCCAGACCTCGATCGGCCGCTGACGGGCTACGACCTGCGCGATCATGGATGGCACGAAATGGCCTGACTCACGACTGAAATCGTCGTGCGGCCCATAGACAAGGGTTGGCCGCAAGACAATTGCCGAAACGATCTTGCCGAGGTGGGATGCGTACCACTCAAGCTGCTTTTCGAGAAAGCGGTGCGTCCAGCCCACGCCGAACCAGCCCGAAGGCGGGTCGCCGACGAACATTCCGGCTTCTTCCTTGACGCGCGCGCCTTCCGGATAGCCGGTGCACGAGCTCAAAAGCACAAGCCTTTCGACCTGTTCATGGGCCGCGGCCTCAAGCGCGTTGATGCCGATGCGCAGCGTGCCCATGACCGAGGCCATGGGATCGCGGCGCAGTTCCGCAGAGGTCGAGACCTTGCCGGCGCACACGATGGCGACCTTCGCCCCGGCAAGCACCGCTCGGGCTTCCGCGAGTTCCAGCAGATCGACTTGCTTCCACTGGACGCCACGAGCCTCGAAGGGAGGCCGGGCGCGATAACTGGCGACGATTTCCCCGACACCGGCAGCGGCCAGCGCCTCGACGACGTGCCGGCCGATCAGTCCCGTGCCGCCCAGAACGGCAGCTTTAGCGACCGGCATCCGCGCCCGCTGCCACGAACCGGTCGAACTCGTCGATGGCGCACAGGACGTGATAGAGCGTGCTGGCCGGCATGACATCGGTGGCCGCCCGGCCGTGCTCGTCGAGCCGATCGATCCAGCCGCCCGCGGGCTCTCTCGTCAGGAATCGCTCAAGCAGGAGATTGGCGAGAACTACGGCGCGCCCAGCCGCCTGCGCTCGGCCCGCCGCCGCCTCGATGACGTTTGCCTTGAGTGCCTCCGTCACCGGCCAGGTGCGGTGCGACGGTAAATGGTGCGAGCCGTCGATCAGGGCCTCGTCGACGATCAAGCCGTCCTTGTCATAGCCGTGCTTGTCGGCGTGCCCGAAGAGGCGATCGACGTAGGGCTGGACCGAGCGGCCACTTTCGCGCTCGAACCAGCGCAGCAGCCATACCCATTCATAGTGATGGCCGGGTTCCACGATCTGGCCGGCAACGCCCGCAACGGGCTTGAGCTCGTCGTCGAAATACTCACAAAGCACGCCCGGCCCAGGCAGGAAGAAACGCCCGGCGAAAAGCTCGAACATCGCCTCGGCCCGCACGAGATACCGCCGCTCCCTGGAACTCGACCACAAGGTAAGCAGGCCCTCGAAGAGGTGCATGTGCGGGTTTTGCCGCCGCGGCGCATTTCCCGCCGGATCTCCTTCGAGGTAACCGCCGCCCCGGGGTGCCCGCAACTCGGCGTCGAGATAGGCAAGGGTGTCGTCGGCAACCTTGAGCGCCGAGCGATCGCCGGTCGCCTGCAGGTAGGCGCCGGCCGCTAGCAGGACAAAGGCGTGGGAATAAAGGTCGCGGCGTGCATCGGCGACGGCGCCATTGCGATCGATCGAGAACACCCAACCGTCGCGACCGTCGCGCCGGTGGTAGTCGCGGATCATCGACGCGAAAGCCTGCTCCGTCAGCTTCCTCGCCTCGGGATGCCAGTCCCGCCGGGCCGCCAGCCCATAGGAGTAGACTTGGCGACCTTGGACGAGGAGGCGCACGGGAACGTCGGCCACCGGTACGCCCTGCATGGTGAGGCGTTCGTGGAAGCGCCCGTGCTGGCGGTCAAAACCAGCGGTTGCCCAGAGCGGCAGGCCCTGGTCGATTACCCATCCCCTGAGCCGCGCGGCGGTGTCTTGAGGCGAGCTAGCGGTCAAGATGGATAGCCGCCAGGACCTGCGGGGTGCGTTCGCGCGGCATCGCCACGACGTTGGCGGACAACGGCGCGCTGCCGGACAGTCGCTCGATCTCGCCCGTCAGGCCCGAAAAAGACATGATGTCGTAGTTGAAATCGCCACGCAGCGTCGACAGCAGCGCCTCGCCGCTTGTCGTCTGTGCCCGCAGGGCATTGTCGTTGATCTCAAGCAGGATGATCGGGCGCATCGTGGAGAGAACATGGCGCGCGCCGTAGATCACGCTGGCCTCGGCTCCTTCCACGTCGATCTTGACGAAGTCTATGCGTGTGAGGCCGAGCGCGGCCACCACCTTGTCCAACGTCTCGACATCCACCCGCTGGAGGCGATCAGCCAGCACGCCGTCATGGGCGAACTTGCCGAGCGTATTGTGCCCCGAATGCACGCCCTGGGCGAGGCGCAGATCGGCCTCGCCGCAGACCGAGCCCAGCGCCGCCGCCACCACGGTGACATTGCCCAGCCGGTTGCGGGCGATGTTGCGCTTCAGGTTCACACGCTCGCGCGAACTGGGTTCGACCGCCACGACGCGTCCCGTCGAGCCGATGCGCCGGGCGGCGAACAGCGTGTAGTAGCCGTCGTTTGCCCCGACGTCGACGAACGTCATGCCGGGATGCAGCACCTGGTCGAGAAAAGCGAATTCATTGGGCTCGAAGGAGCCGCAGACATAGAGGCAAAGGCTGTTATCGTTGCCTAGCGTGACGTCGACCAGGGTGCCGTTGTACCAGGGCAGGGTGAGCGGCACGCGAAGTTTGTACTGGGCCGCCGCCTCCCACAGCGCGCCACGCCGGCAGGCCAGCCACCGACGCTGGTCGTAGTATTCCTCGGCAAAGCGCCACCCCGGCCGGCTGGCGGGCCGAGGCGTGCCCGGTGCCAGCAGCGCCGCGTAGGCGGACCCCAGCGCCGGCAGGTGGGTGAGCAGCCACCGTCCGAGATTATCGAGGTGATAGCCCACGCCCGACGAAACCAGTTCCCATGCGGGGAATCTAGCGATCGGTCGACGGGCGGAAGTCATCGAAAATTGGCAGCCGGTTGTTCATGTCTCGGCTAAACCACCGCCCGAGGAGCGTCAAGCACGCCAGCGGCCATACGTTACATGGACAGTCCGTTGCGGCCACAAAATTGACGAATGTATAATGCAAGTACTGCTTCCCCCTTCAGCCGGTTCAATGTCAGCGCTAATCGCCCGCACCCTCGTCGCAATCACCCTCGCTCTCTGCCCCGTCTTTGCCTCTGCCCAGGGGCTGCGCGTGGTGGCACGGGTCAACGACGATGCCATCACTGATTTCGAGCTTAATCAGCGCATCGTCTTTGCCGTCAAGAGCGCCGGCATGCAGGACAGTCCGGAAATGCACCAGCGGCTGGCCGCCCAGATCCTGCGCCAGATGGTCGACGAAAGGCTGCAGCTCCAGCATGCCAAGGGCCTTGGTGTCGCCGTCACGGAAGCTGAGACAAACCAGCGCGTAGCGGAGATCGAACGTGCGGCCGGCATGCCACGAGGGCAGTTCAGGCAATATGTGCAGTCCATTGGCGTACCCTACGAGGTCGCTGTGCAGCAGATGCAGGCAGGCATAGCCTGGATCAAGATCGTGCGCCGGCGCGTGCGCCCGCAGGTCGAGGTTTCGGACGCCGAGATCGACGACGCGTTGACCCGCATCCGCGGCAACGTCGGCAAGACCGAGTCGCGCGTGGCCGAGATCTTCGTGCCGATCGACAAGGTCGAGCAGGCGGACGACGCCAAGCGCGCAGCCGATCGCGTTATCGAGCAGCTTCGGCGCGGCGCGCCATTTGCCGCCCTCGCCCAGCAATTCTCGCAGGGCGCCTCGTCGCAGAGCGGTGGCGATCTCGGCTGGATCCTGCCGGGCTCGCTCGACCCCGCGCTCGATGCCGCTATGGACAAGCTGCCGCTTCGCCAGGCTTCAGAGCCGATTCGCACGCCGGCCGGGTTTCATATCCTCTACGTCATCGACCGCCGTCCGTTCGCCTCGGCGCGACCCGACGATGTGCGGTTGAATCTGGTCCAGTTGACGCTGGCACTTCCGGTCAATGCTTCTGCCGAAGAAACCAGTCGCGCCACCGCAGACGCCCAGAAGGCGATGGCGGCAGTGCATCAGTGCAACGACCTCGATGCCCAGGCACGCCAGCTCAAGGGCGCCACCGCGGGTCGCTTGGATAACGTGCGTGTCGGCGACCTTGCCGCCAATCGGCAGATGTACGACGAGATCCCGCGCCTGGCGGTCGGTGCCGTGGCCGGCCCCTTCCGTGTCGCCGAAGGACTTCAGGTCGTGGCGCTCTGCGGCAAGGAAGGCGCCACCGGCCTGCCCACGCGCGACGTGATCTCCCAGCAGATCCTGATACAGAAGCTTGAGGCTGCCGGGCGCCGTTACATGCGCGAGATGCGCCGCGTCGCCACCATCGAGATCAAGAACCCGTGACCGCGCCGCTGCCGCTCGCCGTGACCATGGGCGAGCCGGCTGGCGTCGGCGGTGAACTCAGCCTCAAGGCGTGGTTGGCGCGCAAGCCCGCAACCAGGCCGTTCTGCGTGCTCGACGATCCAGCACGGCTTGCGACGCTGGCCCGCGACCTCGGCCTCAAGGTCCCCATCAAGGAGATCAATGAGCCCACGGAAGCCGACGCTGTTTTTGCAACGGCGCTGCCGGTGATGCCGATTCGCCTGCGCACCCAGGCCCGCGCCGGACATCCCGACCCCGCCAATGCACCAGCAACGCTGGAGGCGATAGAGCGCGCAGCGAGCCTTGCGAAAGCCGGCAAAATCGCTGGTTTTGCGACCAATCCCATCCAGAAGAAGACCCTACAGGATGCGGGCTTCCGCCACCCCGGCCATACCGAGTTCCTGGCTGAACTCGCAGGCGGTGCCGAAGTCGCCATGATGCTGGCCTGCCCCGAGCTGCGGGTGGTGCCGGCGACCATCCACCTGTCGCTTGTCGAGGCCCTGCGCGCGCTCGATCCCGCGGTCATCGTGCGGGCCGGCCGCATCGCCGCGACCGGTCTCAAGTCCCTGTTCGGCATCGACCGCCCGCGCTTGGCGGTTGCCGCCCTCAATCCACATGCGGGCGAGCAAGGCGCTATGGGCGACGAAGAGACTCGGATCATCGCGCCGGCCATCGCTACCTTGCGCCACGACGGCATCGACGTGCGTGGTCCGGCCCCGGCGGACACGCTGTTCCACCCGGCCGCGCGCGCGACATACGATGCTGCAATCTGCATGTACCATGACCAGGCGCTGATCCCGATCAAGACCATCGATTTCTCAGGCGGCGTCAACGTCACGCTGGGACTGCCGTACGTGCGTACCTCGCCGGACCACGGGACGGCGCTCGACATCGCCGGTACCGGCCGCGCCGACCCGACGAGCTTGATTGCCGCCCTTGCCATGGCCGACGACATGGCCCGACGCCGCAAGACCTGAATCATGGAGGGCGTGGCAGCGCTGCCACCGCTGCGCGAGACCATCGCCCGTCACGGCCTCGATGCGCGCAAGCGGCTTGGCCAGCATTTTCTGCTCGACCTCAACCTGACGCGCCGCATCGCGCGGTTGGCCCAGCCGATCGATCAAGGCACGATCATCGAAGTCGGACCGGGACCGGGTGGCCTTACCCGCGCCCTGCTCCTGGAAGGGGCAGCACGCGTCGTTGCCATCGAAGTCGATCGGCGAGCGATCGATGCCCTGCACGAGCTGCAGGCGGTTTCCGAGGGGCGCCTAGAGGTGATCGAAGGCGACGCGCTTGCGATCGATCCTGCTTCGCTGGGCCCGCCGCCGCGCCGCATCGTCGCCAATCTGCCGTACAACATCTCCACCGCGCTGCTGGTGCGCTGGCTGCACGCGGCCGATGAGATCGCTGACATGGTGCTGATGTTCCAGAAGGAAGTGGTCGACCGCCTAGCCGCCGTGCCGCGCACCAAGGACTACGGCCGCCTCTCGGTGCTGGCCCAGCACGTCTGTGAGGTGCGCCGGCTGTTCGACGTGGCGCCTTCGGCCTTCGTGCCGCCACCCAAGGTCACTTCCTCCGTGGCGCGCCTGACGCCGCGGCCGGCCGCCCAACGCCTCGACGATCTCCGGCCGCTGGAGCGGATCACCGCCGGCGCCTTCGGCCAACGCCGCAAAATGCTGCGCGGGGCGCTGTCCGGCTTGTTTGCCGATCCGTCGGGCGTGCTTGCCGGCCTCGGCCTGTCTGGCACCGCCCGGGCCGAGGAGCTGTCGATCGGCGACTTCGTCCGGCTGGCCGACGCCTGGACGTCACGTGGCGGGGCGCAGGACCGCTGATTGCAGCGAAAAGGCACTGCGCTCGCCGGCGCGTAGATTGCGGAACACCAACCGGGCGGGGATTTCCCCGTCGACGGCGCGCAACGTCACCAGCCGGGTATCCGGACCGGCGTCGATCACTGCCTCGGCGGCAGGCAGGTAGGCCTCATTGTCGGCGACCAGGCCGATCCCGACCGAACCGCGAGACACGCGGACTTCGAGATCCACGGCGACGCCCGGAACCTTGCCGAGTCCCTGCACGGGCTTCGCCAGATCGATGCTCGCGGCACGGGCAAACAGGCCCTCCGGGCAGGTGAAAGAGCTTCCACGCCACGGCAGCGCACGGACGGCCTCGCGTGCGATCGGTTCTCCCAGCAGATCGCATGACGCCGACAGCGCCTTCAGGTCGTAGTCGGCGAGCTGGAACGGCCGTTCGGCGGCGTAGCGAAGATCGAACCAGCGATAATTCTGCGCGCAGAATTCGAAATCGAGCACGGTGCGCAACGGCGCGGGGAACAGCCGCCGCCGTACCTTCTCGATGTCGTGCCATTCCGCCCAGGGCGTGCGGTCGCCGTCGGTCAGCTTGCCCCACTGCTCGAATGCCGGCGCGCCCTCGCGCAGCCAGCGCTCGCGCGGATAGACCAGTTCCATCCAGCGGCCGCCCGGCTTCAGGTGGCCAAGCGCCGCGAGGGCCTCGCGGCGCGCGATCTCGAACGGGACGTGGTGGATGGAACCGAACACCCAGATCGCGTCGTACTCGGCCGGCAGGCCGTCGAACGACAGGTTGTCGCCGATCAGGTGGAACCGCACCCGCCCCCCAAACCCCTTCAGGTTGGCAACCCGGCGGATGACCGCGAGGTTGTCCGGCACGATGTCGGAGAAGGTCCAGGCCGCGCCCGCTTCCACGAAGCGCAAGCCATCGAAGCCCAACCCCGACCCCAGATCGAGCACTTGCCGGCTACGAAAGCTGTCGGCGTAGAGTGGCGCCAGCCAGCCGATCTCGCCCGCATAGCGCCGGGCGGCCATGGCATCCCAGGCCGACAGCAGATCGGGATCGGCAAGGGCCAGCAGGTCTGTGGAAAAGACCCGCCCATCCATATCGCTGCCGCGCGGCGCTTCGCGCCATTTCTCGCGATAACGCGCCAATTCGTCAGGCTTCATGTTGGCCAGTTAGCATGGGGCGGTTCACTTGACTTGTGAGTGAGCGCTCACTATCCTAAAACCCATGATCCGGTCGTTCGCCTTCAACATCTACTTCTACGTCCTGACCGTGCTGGCGGCCCTGCTCGGCATCGTACTGGTGCCCATCCCCGGGCCCACGCTGCTGCGCGGCCTGCTGCATCGCTATGCGCGCGCCGTGGCATGGGGCATGCGATGGATCGGCGGCATGAAGATCGAGGTGCGCGGCCGCCAACACCTGCCCAAGCAGGGGCCCGCGCTGCTCGCCTGCAAGCACCAGGCCGAAGTCGACGGCATCCTGCTCGCCGCCGAGATCCCGGGCATCGCCTTCGTCGCCATGCAGGAGCTGTTCCGGCTGCCGGTGATCGGCGCCATCCTCTACCGGCTGCAGATGATCCGCGTCGATGCCTGCGGCGGCGGCAAGGAGCGCGAGCATCTCGCCCAGTTCGCCAAGCGTGCCTACGACAGCGGCCGATTCATCGCGATCTATCCCGAAGGCCACCTGATGCAGCCGGGCGAGCGCGAGCGCTATCGCTCGGGCATCTACTACCTTTCGCGCGACCTCGGCCTGCCAGTAACGCCGGTCGCCAACTCGGTCGGTCTGCTGTGGAATCGCCGCGATTGGCGCAAGCACGCCGGCCGCGCCGCCATCGAATTCCTGCCGCCGATCGAGACTGGGCTCGACAAGCAGACCTTCATGGGTCGTCTCGAGGAAACCGTCGAGAATGCCAGCGACCACCTGATCGCCGAATTCTCTGGGCGCCCCTACGCGCCGTCCCGGCTGGTGCTGCGCTCGCAAGGCGAGACCGGCATCGAGAAACCCGCCTCAGCGTCCCTCGCGTAGCGCCTTCACGAAAGCCGACAGGCCGGGCTGGCGACCGAGCTTCAGGCGCTCGGCGTCGAGGATGGCCTTGATCCGGTTGAGACTGGTGCCGATGTCGCGGTTGACCACGACGTAATCGTACTCCGCGTAATGGCTCATTTCGTCCGCCGCCTTGGCCATGCGCTGAGCAACGATGTCCTTGGGATCCTGGGCGCGCGTCAGCAGCCGCTTTTCCAGATCGCGCGTGGAAGGCGGAAGAATGAAGACCGTCACCACGTCGGCCGGCACCTTGTCCCTGAGTTGCTGGGTGCCCTGCCAGTCGATGTCGAACAGGACGTCCTTGCCAGCGCTCACGGCCGCCTCGACCGGCGCTCGCGGCGTACCATAGTAGTTGCCGAACACCTGGGCATATTCGAGGAACTCGCCGCGATCGATCATGCCGCGGAACGAGGCGGTATCGAGGAACCTGTAATCGACGCCGTCCTTCTCGCCGGGCCGCTTGGCGCGCGTGGTGCACGACACGCTGAGCTGGATATGGGAATCGTTGTCCAGCAATTGGCGCGACAAGGTTGTCTTGCCCGCTCCCGACGGCGAGGACAGCACCAGCATCAATCCGCGCCGCTGGATGGTCGGCGCTTCGGCCTCATTCGACATTCTGGACCTGCTCCCGCATCCGTTCGACGGCGCCCTTGAGATCGATGCCGATGCGCGTCAGCTCGATGTCCGCCGACTTCGAGCAGAGCGTATTGGCCTCGCGATTGAATTCCTGGCAGAGGAAATCGAACTTGCGACCGACCGGGTTGTCTGGCCGGGCGTCCTTGAGCAGGCTGCGGGCTTGGGCGATATGCGCCGTCAGCCGGTCAAGCTCCTCGCGCACATCGGCCTTGCCGACCAGCAGCGCGACTTCCTGGGCGAAACGCTCCTCCGACAAGGGCGGCGCGCGCTCCAGCAGCTCGGCGAGCTGGCTCTCGAAGCGCGAGCGCACGGTGCCGATCTGCACCTGGGCGCGCTCGGTCGCGCGCCGGCACAGGGCCTCGATCTCGCCGACATGGCCGTCGATCACCTGGGCCAGCGCCTTGCCCTCCGCGGCGCGGGCCGACACCAACGCCTTCAGCGCCTCGTCGAGCGTGGCCGTGAGCGCCTTGTCGAGAACGGCGACGGCCTCTTCGCTGTCCTCTCCTTCGTCTTCTTCCTCGATGACGCCGCGCACGCGCAGCAAGCCGTCTGCCGACGGTGCCGCGGCGCCGGTGCTCTTGCGCACCTCCTCGGCCAGACCGGCAAGATCGGCCAGCAAGGCCCGATTGATGCGCAACGGCTTGGCCTGGCGTTCGCTCGTGATGGTGAGCGCGATCGACACGTTGCCGCGCTTCATGCGGCTGCCGACGGCACCGCGAGCCGGGTTCTCCAGGCGGTCGAAGCCTTGCGGCACACGACAGCGGATTTCGAGATTGCGGCCATTGACGCTGCGCGCTTCCCACACCCAACGCCGACGCTCATCGGATCCCTGCGCCCGGGCGTATCCCGTCATGCTTGCGATCAAGACTGCTGCTCCACTGGCCGCGATGCGGCGAAGCACTCTAGTATCGGCCTTAGCCGCACACAACGCAGAGCGCCGAGGGTTATCCCATGAAGAGTTTCAAGAGCATCGTCATCACAGGCGCCTCGAGCGGCATCGGCGAGGCTCTGGCGCTGGACTATGCCGCGCCCGGGATAGCGCTCGCGCTCAATGGCCGTGACACGACGCGCCTGCAGGCCGTGGCCGAAGCCTGTCGCGCCAAGGGCGCGTTCGTCGATGCCGGGCAGGTCGACGTCGCCGATCGCGAGGCGATGGCGGGTTGGCTGACAAGGTTCGACGATGCCCATCCGGTCGACCTGCTGATCGCCAATGCGGGCGTGTCGATCGACAACGACAAGTCCTCGCTCGACGAGTTCTCGCGTATCCGCAAGACCTTCGCGATCAACGTCGACGGCGTGTTCAACACGGTCGAGCCGCTCGTCGGCCGTCTTATGGAGCGGCGCCAAGGCCAGATCGGCATCGTGTCGTCGCTGGCAAGCTTCTTCGGTCTGCCCGTCGCGGCGTCCTATAACGGCAGCAAGGCGGCGATCCGCGTGTGGGGCGAGAGCATCCGCTTCGTGCTGCGCAAGAGCGATGTCGGCGTCAGCGTGATCTGCCCGGGCTTCGTGGTCACCCGCATGACTCCGGACGACGCGCCCTTCCCCATGCCCTTCCTGATGCCGGTGGCGCGGGCCTCGGCGATCATCCGGCTCGGGCTCGCGCGCGACAAGGGACGCATCGCCTTTCCGATTCCGCTGAAGGCCGCCATCTGGTTCGGCAGCGTGATTCCGGCCAGCTGGGCCGCGCGCCTGTTGGGCGGCTAGACGATCACTTCAGCTGATGCGTCAACAGGGCCGCCGCGCCGCCCTTGTCCTTGCTGTATTTCATCAGGGCATCGCGTCCGCCGGCGGCATAGGCCGCGACGGCGCCTAGTAGCCGCTTGAGCTGGTCGGGGCTGTTGCGGTCGAACTTGGAGTAGGCGCCGCGCGTCAGCTTGGCGATCTGCGGAAAGAGCCGCGAAGCGATACGGTCATCGCCTTCCTGGAACACGAACACCGGCAGGCCGAGCAAGCCGAGCTGGCCCGCCTCGTGGCCGACCTGATCGACATCTTCCTCGCAGCAATCGCCGACGAAGACCACGGCATCGATCCGGCTCTCGCGGCGCTGCTCGCCGGCATAGCGCAGCACGCGAGCGATCTGGGTGCGCCCCGCCAGGCAGCGCACCGAGCTCATCAGCCGCGCCAGTTCGCGACCATCCGAGGTCCAGCGGCTGACCTTGAATTCGTCGAAGCCGCGATAGAAGGCGAGCCGCACGTCGAGGCCGCCCAGCGTGTCTGCCGTGACGAACATCTCGCCCTGGATCGCGCAGGCATGGTCCCAGGTCGGCTCGCGGCTGGCTGTCGCATCCATGGCGAACAGCAGCCGTCCGCGCGTACCGGCGCGCCGTGCCGGCAGGCGCTCGACCTCGCGCAGGAAGGCGTCGGTGGTAGACGAAGGGACGATTGGTCTCATTGGCTTGCTGCCCGAGATGATCCTTCTTCCCGGCGACCCCCGCAATCCTGACCTGTCGAGCCTGATGACCCCGGATCGGGCGGCGGGTATAAGGCGCCACTCGAAATACTGGAAGTTCTCTATAGAAGAAACGAACGAGTGATCGCGGTGCCGTCTGTCTTGAAGAATGCCCTGTTGTTCGTCGTTGTTGCATTCGTGAGCCTGCTCGCCCTGGAGCCGCTGACACGTCTCTGCCTCGACACCGGCAAGCTCTATGAGCTCGAAATGTGGAAATACGCGACCGAGGTGAAAGTCCGGGATTTTCGCCCCGACATCGGCCACCGCCATCGTCCCAACGCGCACGCCACCCTGATGGGCGAGGATATCCGCACCAACGCCTTTGGCTTCCGCGGGCCGGAGATCTCCGAGAGGGCTGCGCCTGGCGTGGCACGCATCGCCTTCGTCGGCGATTCCATCGCGATGGGCTGGGGCGTCGCGGAACAGGACACGTTTTCGAGCCAGGTTGCCGCCGCACTGACAGCGCAAGGTCGCAAGGTCGACGCCTACAATCTCGGCGTCGGCAATTACAACACCCAGCAGGAGCTGGCGCTGTTTCACGACATCGGCATGCGCATGAAGCCCGACATCATCGTGCTCTGCTACTTCATCAACGATGCCGAGCCTATGCCGACCTACGACGACAGTAACTGGCTCGAGGCCCACTCGGCGGCCTGGGTTGTCCTCAACTATCGCCTCGATTCGCTGCGCCGCCAGTTCGGCGTCCAGCCGGACTGGAAGCACTACTATCGCAATCTCTATGGCAGCGATGCGCCCGGCTGGATCAAGACCCAGCAGTCCCTCGCGGCCTTCGCCGCGCTGGCCCGCGAGATCGGAGCGTCTCTGATCGTGTTCAACATCCCCGAACTGCGCGAGCTCAAGTCCTATCCGTTCGCCGACGTCACGGCCAAGGTTCGCGCCGTCGTGGAAGGCCAAAAGGTGCCGTTCGTCGATCTTCTGCCCGCGATCGAGACCCTCGATCCAGCGAGCTTATGGGTGACGGTTCCCGATCCCCATCCCAATGGCAAAGCCGACATCGCGCTGTCGAAGGCTATGGTCCCGCAGATTATGCCCCTGCTGGACGGTCTCTGCCACAGCCAGGGCAAGGGTTGCTGAGGAGATGCCGTGACCGTGACTGCGCGCATCAAGGGACGGCGCCCATCGCCATTGGCCAACGCGCTGCTGATCATCGCCTCGGTGGTGTTCAGCATCGCGGCGGCCGAGGGCGCTATCCGCATGCTCAATGGCCAACCGCTGCTTGCCTTCCCCCTGCCCGAGGCCGCCGAGTCCGCTGCGGTCAAGCCTGGGCAGCTCGACCAGATACCTCTGGCAGACGGCGTCGATCGCCAATGGTTCCACGGCGAGCCGTCGCCACTGCCGAACCGGCGCGCGCCGCCGGACGGCTGGCAACAGCTTTTCCATTACTACGAGGACCATCCCACGGGTGATTCGGAATTCCGTAACACGGTCGACAGTTTCAAGGTCTGGAACAGTGCTTTCGTCGGCGATCCGTGCAAGCACCGCTTTCTGCGGCACGCCCCCGGAAAGCTGTTCATGTACGACCCGGTCGACGGCAGTGCCACGCCGCCCTATCGCTTCTATCCCGACGTGACCTTGCCTGACTGGTTGGTGACCAATCAAATCGGCTGGCGCGGCCGCCCCATACAGGTGCCACGCGGCAACAAGACGGTCCGCATCGTGTTCGTCGGCGCATCGACGACCGTCGACGGCCATCATCTGCCGTTTTCCCATCCCGAGTTGTTCGGCCACTGGCTGGACATGTGGGCGGCCTCCAAGCATCTCGACGTTCGCTTCGAGGTGCTGAACGCGGGACGCGAAAGCGTGGTCTCTACCGACATAGCGGCGATCGTCCGCACCGAGGTGCTGGCGCTCAACCCCGACCTCGTCGTGTACTACGAAGGCGTCAACCAGTTCCGGCCGGCCTCTGTCGTCGAGAACATGCCGGATCAGAGCGCCGCCCCGCCGCCGCGGACGCAAGCGACAACATCGCCGGCGTGGCTGCGCGCGGCCTCGCGATACTCGGCCCTGATGGGCCGCGTGCAGTCCGCCGTCGGCCTTGCCTTTTCGGACCTGGATGGCAGCGAATGGCCCAAGCCGGATTATAAAGTGGTCTGGCCTGCCGGATTGGACGAACAGAATCCCGACCTGTCCTATCCGAACCTGCCAGTAAGCCTCAACGTCATTCAACGCGACCTTGATCGCATACGCGCCGACCTGGCGACGGTGGGCGGCGAACTCGCCATCAGCTCGTTCTTCTGGATGGTCAAGGACGGCCTCGTGCTCGACCCGATACGGCACAGATACATCCTCGAGCAGCTCAACGTCGCCAATTACCCGTTCCGCTATCGCGACCTCGAGAGGTTGGCGAAGTTCCAGAACCGGCTGCTGGCCAAGTACGCCGCCGTGCATGGCCTGCCCTTCGTCGACGTCGCGCGTTACATGCCGTTCGATCCCGACCTGTTCGTCGATGCCGTGCATGCGACCTATGCCGGCATCCGCCTGCACGCATGGATCGTGCTGCAGCAACTGCTGCCGACCGTCGAGAAGCACTTGAAGGACGGGACATGGCCTGCGCCGCCCAAGCCCGAGCTGCCCTTGCCCACTTTCACACCGCGGCAGATCACCTTCAGCTGCAGCAAGACGACGTGATATGATTCCGGCCGCGCCGCGAGAAATGCGTACTTGGCGCCAAAAGAGACATGACCGGAAACGCTCCATCGTTTGCGAAGCTGCTGCTGCGGATCTTCCTGCCGTTCGCCTTCGCCTATTTCCTTTCCTACATCTTCCGCGGCGTTAACGCTGTCATCTTTCCCTATCTCGAGCGCGACATCGGCATCACTGCGGCCGATCTCGGCCTGCTGACCTCCGCCTTTTTCTTGTTCTTCGCCCTGGTCCAGCCGCTCCAGGGCGTGGCGCTCGACCGCTACGGGCCGCGGCGCGTCCAGTTAGTGCTGATCACGGTCGCCGCGCTCGGCTCCGTGTTGTTCGGGCTCTGCACCTCTTTCGCCGAGCTGATCGTGGCCCGTGTACTGATCGGCATCGGTTTCGCCGGCGGCCTGATGGCAGCGATCAAGGTGTTCACGCTGTGGTATCCGCCGAGGCAGTGGGGCGTGGTCATCGGCTTGCATATGATGGCCGGCGGGGTGGGCTCGATGGCGGCGACCTTGCCGATCGAATGGTCGTTGTCGGTGGTGAGTTGGCAGGGCCTGTTCTTCTGGCTCGCCGGTATCTGCCTCCTCACCGCGATCGTCATCTTCACCGTCGTGCCCGAGCGGCCGCGCACCGGCCGTCGGGAAACGCTGCGCCAGGAATTCCGGGTGACCGGCGCCGTGCTGACCGACGGCTTCTACTGGCGCATTCAGCCGCTGCTCGCCGTCCAGCAGCTGGCCTTCATCGGCTGCATCAGCCTGTGGATCGGACCCTGGCTGCGCGACGTGGGCGGCATCGTCGACAAGGGCGTCCGCGCCGACATCCAGCTCTACGCGACAGCGGCGACGGCGCTTGGCTTCGCCATGAGCGGCGTCATCACGGCTTGTGGCCGCCGCCTCGGCATTAGCGACTTCGCCTGCTGCGGCGGGGCAAGCGTGCTGTTCGCCCTGGTTTGCGCGTGGCTGGCCTTCCTGCCGCCGGCCAATCCCATCCTGCCCTGGGTGCTGTTCGGCTTCCTCGGCGCCTGCCCGATCCAGTACATGCCGGTGATGGCGTCGGCCTTCCCTGCCGACTATGCCGGCCGCGTCACCACGAGCAGCAACCTCGTGGTCTTCCTGGTGATCTTCGCGGGCCAATGGGCGATGGGCAAAGTCGTCGACCAGTGGCCGCGGACCGCGACCGGCTACTCGCCCGACGGCTATGCCTGGGCGTTTGGCGCGATGTTCATCCTTCAGATCGCGGCCCTTGCGTGGCTTCTGCTGTCGCGAGGCCGGCCGATGGTGCGCGAGCGGCTGGCGGCGGCAGAGTGAGCTCCGCCACGAGGTCGCGCACTTCCTGGCGGGCGGCGACGTGGCTCAGCGTCAGCGACGGACCTGCCCCGCCGCGCTTGAGGTCGAGCAAGGTCAGCCCGTTCAGGAACAGCTCCTTGTAGATCACGCGTTCGCTCAAGCCCGTGGCGACGCGAAAGCCGATGCGTTTGGCAAGGGCGTCGATGACGGTAGCCATGTCGCGCTTGTTGCGGGCGGCGATCGACGACAGGCGATTACGCATCACCACCCAGTCGACCGGCCGGCCGCCCTGCACGGCGCGGAGCTGCCGCTGCTTCCACACCGCCTCGGCATAGATCGAGGGCCGCACGATCTTGAGCGTGTCAGGGTCTACCCGCGCCAGGAGGTCGAGATCGATGAAGCTGTCGTTGAGCGGCGTCAGGAGTGTGTCGGCATGGGTATGCGCGAGTCGCGACAGATGCGTGTCGCTGCCCGGCGTGTCGATGATGACGAAATCCGCTGAACCCAGCATCGGCTCGAGCGCGGCCTCAAAACGCGCTTTCTCATCCGCCTCGTCGCCGGATGCCGGCACGGCGGCGTGCAGCGGCATCGAGAGCTCGACGGCCTTGCGCCTGGTATAGGCCGCACGGTTCTCAATGTAACGGCTGAGCGTGCCTTGGCGTGCGTCGAGATCGAGGGTGGCGACGCTGGCACCGTCGCCCATCAGCGCCACGGCGATATGCAGCGCGGTCGTCGACTTGCCCGAGCCGCCCTTCTCGTTGCCGATCACCAGAACATGGGCACGGCCCGGCTGCCGCGCCGCCTGGGTCTGGACGATGCTCGGGTTTGACGCAGGACGAAAGGTATCGCTCATCCCTCATGTTCCTTGCTGGGGGCGCGCGACTCCAGCCGCGCGTCATGCTCACAGCAACAGAAGATCGCGCCACTGGAGTGGCGCGCGCCCGCCGATGCCCTCAGCATGAGAAACTCACCCCAGCTTGCGGATCCAGACGGCGGTGTCGTGGAACACCGCGCCGCCGTGCGGCCAGCCGGGATCGGCGGAGGTCACGGCATTGATGCCGATGCCGGTCTCGAAGTTCCGGTTCGGCCAGATACCTTCGACGATCACGACACCCTTTTGATGGCCGGTCTTCGCCTTGGCATGGACGATGGTCTTACCGCGCTCGTTGCCGACCTCGACGCGATCGCTGTCGGCGATGCCCATGGCCTTGCAGTCGTCGGGGTTCATCATCGCGGTCGGCCGCACTTCCCGTTTCTGCGATGATGGCGTCTCGGTGAAGGTCGAGTTCAGGAAGGTGCGCGCTGGTGCGGCGACCAGGCGGAACGGCTTCTCGGCCGTCGCATTGTCGATCACGTCGAAATGGTCGGGCAGCGACGGCATGTCCTTGCCGCGCGGACCGTAGGCCGCCCAGTCGGGCTTGAAGCGGAACTTCTTGTCGGGCCAGGCGAAGCCGTCGAGAAAGTGCGAGGTCTCGAAGCCGAGGTGGAAATCCTGGCCGCCCTTGCGCCAGTTGGTCTCGGCGTCCCACATGCCCGAGGCCTTGAGCGACTCGTCCATGATCTCCCACGCGGTCATGTCGTAGGCGCGATGCTTGGCGCCGAGCCGCTTGGCGAGCTCGGAGATCACATAATGGTTCTCGCGGCACTCACCCGGCGCATCGATCACCGCCTTGGTCACCTGGAAGAAGGTGTGGCCGCTCGCGGTGTAGAAGTCGTCGTGCTCGAGGAACATGGTGGCCGGCAGCACGATGTCGGCATAGGCCGCCGTCTCGGTCAGGAACTGCTCGTGCACGCAGGTGAACAGGTCCTCGCGCGCAAACCCCTTGTGCACCTTCTCGAGCTCGGGGCAGACCATCGCCGGGTTGGTGTTCTGGATCAGCAGCCCGGTGACCGGAGGTCCGTCCTTCAGCGCCTCGCGCTCGCCGACCAGGATCGGCCCGAGCCGCGACTGGTCGAGCTCGCGCAGCGAGGTGTCGATCATGTCGGTGCCTTCGATCAGCTTCTTGCTGATCGGATACATGCCGGTGTGGCCGTAGAGCGCACCGCCGCCCTTCACCTTCCACGCGCCGGTCACCGCTGGCAGCGACGACACGGCATGCATGTTGTGCGCGCCGTTACGGCTACGACTGAAGCCATGGTGGCAGCGGATGAAGGGCGCCTTGGCCTGGCCGTACATCCGCGCGAAGGACACGATCTCATCGACGCCGAGCCCGGTGATCTTCGACGCCCACTCGGGCGTACGCGTGGCGACATGCGCGGCCAGCTCGTCCGGCGCGTCCGTGTACTTCCGCATGTAGTCCCAGTCGGCGTAGCCCTCCTTGAACAACACATGCATGACGCCCACGGCGAGCGCACCGTCGGTGCCAGGACGGACCGCGAGGTGGACGTCGGCCTGCTCGGCCGTGCCAGTGCGATAGGGATCGACCACGACCAGCTTCGCGCCGCGCTTCTTGGCGCGCATGGCGTGGGTCATGACGTTGACCTGGGTGTTCACCGGATTGCCGCCCCAGATCACCACCAGGTCCGAATGCTCGTCGATCTCGCGCACGTCGGCGCCGCGCTTGACGCCGGTGCCGGCGATCCAGCCGGTGTCGGAGAGCGCCACGCAGATGGTCGAGAACCAGCGCGAGTACTTCATCTCATGGCGCAGCCTATTGATGCCGTCGCGCTGCACCAGGCCCATGGTGCCGGCGTAGTAGTACGGCCAGATCGTCTCGCTGCCGTGCTGGCGGGCCTTGGCGATGAACTGCTCGGCCACGATGTCGAGCGCGTCCTTCCATGAGATCTCGGTGAACTGGCGCGAGCCCTTCGGACCGACGCGGCGCAGTGGCTTCATCAGGCGGTCGGGATGGTGGATGCGCTCGGCGTAGCGCGCCACTTTCTCGCAGATCACGCCCGCGGTGTAGTCGTTGCGGTGTGAGCCGCGCACGCGGCCGATGCGGGTTTTGCTCAGGCGCTCGACTTCCAGCGCGCAGGTGCTGGTGCAGTCGTGCGGGCAGACCGAGGGCACGATGGTGGCGCCGGATTCTTTGTTCTTGGCCCGTGCGTCAGGCGCATAGGCATGATCATCGGGGGACATGTGGACGCTCCGCGAGAAGTGCCGCAGCATAGCGCCCGCCAGCCCATGGGAACACCCCACATCCGCCGCGCGACCGATGCCGATTCGGCCGGCGTGGCCGTCCTCGTGCCCGGCCTCGTGCCGTCCGCCACCGCCGATCGCCGCGCCACCTTCGTGATCGACGGAGCGAACGGCGTGGCGGCCGTGCTCGAACTGGTACAGGCCGACGAGTATCTGCTCGTGGAATATCTCAAGGCGCAGGACGACGAGCAGGCGCGGCGGCTGGCCGAGTTCGCCGAAACGGCGGCGCGCGGCGTTAGCTCAAAGGAGATCCGCCTGTCGCCCGGTGCAATATCCGACGAACTCGCCAAAGCGCTGGGCTATCGGAATGGCCGCAAGAGATTCAGGTATAGCCACCTCGAAGCCATCGGCGTGCCGCTGTGGCGCGACGGCACGACGTCGATGTCCCAGTCGCTCTATTACCGTGGCGTGTGGGCCGCCCTTGCCCTGCTGGTCGGCCTCGGCAGTGTCTCCATCGCCGTGTTCAGCAGCGGCGCGCTCACCTGGGTGCACATCGCGCTTCCCGCCCTGCTCTGCATCGCGGGAACGCTGTTCGCCGTCTGGCAGATCTTCCTGGTGGTCAAGGCTGCCCAGCGCAACGGCCGGCGCTGGCAGTTCGCTCTGACGGCGGGCGGCGCGGCGGCCTGCGTCTTCCTGATCGGCCTCACGATCTGGGATCGCGCCGTGCCCGCGCTCGACGAGATGTGGAACCTCTATACCGGCGACGCGCGACTGAACGGCGACCTTTCGGTCATCGTCAGCTCCGACGGCCGCACTCTCCATGTCGAAGGCACCTACGGCCTGCGCAGCGAGGATGCCGTGCGCCGGGCGCTGACGCAGAACAAAGGCATTCGCGAGGTCGTGCTCGCGGGGCCCGGCGGCCGCGCCTCGACCGGCTTCGAGCTCTTCCGCCTGTTCCGCGAGCGCAAGCTTGCCACGCACGTCGACACTGGCTGCGCCTCAGCCTGCACGCTGGCATTCCTGGGCGGCGTCGAACGCAGCATCGGGCCCAGGGGACGGCTGGGCTTCCACCGCGCCAGCTTTCCCGGCATGGACGACAGCGACATGTACGAGAGCAACCGCGGCATGCGCCGCTTCCTGATCTACAGCGCCCGGCTCACCCCGGAATTCGCTGATCGCGTCTTCAACACGCCGGCCGCGTCGATCTGGGTGCCGACGCCGCAGGAACTACTGGCTGGAGGCGTCATCAACCGCGTAAGCCCTTGAGAGGGCGCCCGAACTTCTAATGACCAGAATAGGTCGAGACCGCGAATTGCGCGTATAGTCACGGTCAAGATGGCAGCGGCCCAGTTTCCCGACGTTCCGGCCTCGTTGAAGATTATTGGGGGCTGCAGGGAGGCCCCCCGTGGTTTTTCCATTATTTTAAACGTTACCGCCGGGAAACTGCCCTAGAAAACATGATACCGCGCGGCGTCCCTTACGAAGAAGCGATGCGCCAGTTCCGCTGGCCCAGGCCCGAGCGCTTCAACATTGGTCGCGCCGTATGCGAGCGCCATCCCGGCGAAGCGCTGGCGATGATCGTCGAAAATGCAGACGGCAGCGTGCGCCACTGGACGTTCGGCCAGCTCCTCGCCGCAAGCTCGCGGCTGGCCAATGCGCTCAAGGCCAAGGGCATCGAAAAAGGCGATCGCGTCGGCGTGTTCCTGAGCCAGGGCGCCGAGCTCACGCTCTGCCACCTCGCCGGCTACCGCATGGGCGCGGTCGTGCTGCCGCTGTTCACCCTGTTCGGCGAGGAGGCGCTCGAGTTCCGCTTGGCCAATGCCGAGGCCAAGGCGCTGATCACGGACATGAGCCAGCTGCCCAAGGTACTGTCGGCACGGGATCGCCTGCCGCACCTGAAGACGGTGATCGTGATCGGTGCCGGCGCACATGGGGCCGAATTCCTCGACTGGGACCGCCTGCTGGCGGCCGCCTCCGACGACTTCGCCACCGTCGACACCAACGCCGAGGATCCGGCGCTGCTGATCTACACCTCCGGCACCACCGGCCAGCCCAAGGGCGCGCTGCATGCCCATCGCGTCATGCTGGGCTCGATCCCGCCGGTCGAGCAGTGGCTCAGCCACTGGCCGCGCGGCAACGAGGTGATGTGGACGCCGGCCGAGTGGGCGTGGATCGCCGGTCTCTACGATGCCCTCTTCCCCGCCTGGTTCTACGGCACGCCGGTGCTCGCGCATCGCTTCGCCAAGTTCGATCCCGAGCGCGCCTTCGCCATGCTGGCCAAGCACAAGGTCGGCGTGAGCTTCATCCCGCCGACGGCGCTCAAGATGATGCGCCAGGTCCACCAGCCGCGCGAGCGCTGGGACTATAACCTCCGCGCTGTCTGCACCGGCGGCGAAGCGATGGGCGAGGAGCTTTTAGCCTGGGGCCGCGACACCTTCGGCACGACGATCTCCGAGGGTTACGGCCAGACCGAGATGAACCTGATGCTGCTGAACTCGCCGGAATGGTTCGAGGTGCGGCCGGGCTCCTGCGGCCGCGCCTGCCCCGGCCGCAAGGTCGCGATCGTCGACGCTCAGGGCAATGTCCTGCCGCCGGGCGAGGAAGGCCAGATTGCGGGTTGGCGGCACGATCCGATCGTCATGCTGGAGTACTGGCGCAATCCGGAAGCGACGCGCGCCAAGTTCGCCGGCGACTGGCTGCTGACCGGCGATCTCGGCCGCGTGGATGAAGACGGCTACGTCTTCTTCAAGAGCCGCGACGACGACGTGATCACCTCGGGCGGATATCGCATCGGCCCGGGCGAGATCGAAGAATGCCTGATGAAGCACCCGGCGGTGGCGATGGTCGGCGTGGTCGGCGTGCCCGACAAGCTGCGCACCGAGATCGTGAAGGCATTCGTGCAGCTCCGGCCCGAGATCGCCGCCACCGAGGCGCTGAAGGCCGATCTCGCGGGGTTCGTGAAGACACGGCTCGCCGCCCACGAATATCCGCGCGAGGTCGAGTTCGTGGCCGAGTTGCCGCTCACCACGACCGGCAAGATCATGCGGCGCGAACTCAGGCGCCTGGATGCCGAGCGGAGGGCCGGCCGGCCCTAGAACAGGCTCAGAAGGGTCTGGGCGTTGCTGTCGGGCGTGCCGGCGAGGAGCGCCAGAACGCCGATCAGGGCGGCGGGCCACCACTCGGCCAACCGGCTGAGGCGGTCACCCGGGCGCTGCGCGTGCAGAGGAAATCGAGCGAACATGATTGGGTCTATTTGGTCAGTGTCTAAATTGCGGCTAGAATATGCCTTAAAAATATCCCCCAGCCCACTGAAATTCAAGGGAAATCAATATCTACTTAAAGTATTAGATTAGCTAGCGGCCGCCGATAGGTTGAATTGCAGCTCGGCCAGACGGGCATAAAGGCCGCCGCGGCGCACCAAGTCGGCATGGCGGCCGATATCGACCACCCTGCCCTGGTCGACCACCACGATACGGTCGGCCTTCTGCACGGTCGCCAGGCGATGGGCGATTACCAGGGTGGTCCGCTTGTGCATCAGCCGGTCGAGCGCCTGCTGCACGGCAAGCTCGCTCTCGGCATCGAGCGCGCTGGTCGCCTCGTCGAGCAGCAGGATGGCCGGGTCGCAGAGCAGCGCGCGGGCAACGGCGATGCGCTGGCGCTGGCCGCCCGACAGGCGCACGCCGCGCGCGCCGAGATGGGTGGCGAAGCCCTGAGGCAGTGCTTCAATGAAGGAGAGCGCGGAGGCTGCCTCCGCCGCGCTACGCACCTCGGCGTCCGTCGCTTCGGGCCGTCCGTAGCGGATGTTGTCGGCGACGGTCGCGGTGAACAGCACCGGCTCCTGCGGCACGATGGCGAGCGCCCCTCGCAAATCGGCCAGCCGCAGCTCGCGGATGTCGACGCCGTCGACGCGAATTGCACCCGATTGCGGGTCGTAGAAGCGCAGCAGCAGGCTGAACACGGTGGTCTTGCCGGCGCCCGAAGGTCCCACGATCGCCACCGTCTCGCCGGGCGCCACACTGAAGTCGAAGCGATCGAGGGCGAGCAACTCGGGCCGCGTCGGATAACGGAACGAGACCTCGTCGAAGGCGACGGCACCTCGCACCGGCTGGGGCAATGGCTTGGGATGGGCCGCCTCGACGATGACCGGCTGCTCGTCGCGCAGTTCAGCCAGCCGCTCGGCAGCACCCGAGGCGCGCTGCAGGTCGCCGATCGTCTCGCTGATCGCGCCGCCGGAACTCGCCACCAGCACGGCATAGAACACGAAGGCCGAGAGGTCGCCGGCGCTGATGCGGCCGGCGATCACGTCGTGACCGCCCATCCACAGCAGGAAGCCGACGGCGGCGAAGACGATGAAGATCACCAGGGTGGTCATGATGGCACGCCGGCTGATGCGGCTTATGGCGGCGGAGAAGGCGCGCTCGGTCGCCTCGCCGAAGCTTCTGGTCGCCTGTGGCTCCTGGGCGAAAGCCTGCACGGTGCGCACCGCGTCGAGCGTCTCGCCGCCTTCCGACACCATGTCAGCCACCCGCGCCTGCGCCTCGCGCGAAAGGGAGCGCACCTTGCGGCCGAAGATGATGATGGGGGCCACGACCACCGGCACCACGGCCAGCACCAGCAGCGCGAGCTTGGGGTTGGTCACCACCAGCATGACGATGCCGCCCACACACATCAGCGTGTTGCGCAGCGCCACCGACGCCGAGGAGCCGATCACCTGCTCGATGAGCTGGGCGTCGGACGAGATCCAACTCATGACGTCGCCCGAGCGCTTGATCTCGAACCAAGCCGGGCCCAGCCGCACGACATGGGCGAACAGGTCGCGCCGCAGGTTGCCGACCACGCGCTCGCCGAGCCACGACACCAAGTAGAAACGCGAGCCCGAGGCGATCGCCAGCACCAGCGCCACGACCAGCAACGAGGCCAGCGCATAGTTCAGGACATCCGGCCGGCCCTGTGCGAAGCCCTTGTCGATCAATGCCCTGAGGCAGGCGCCGAAAGCCAGCACCGTCCCGGCCGCGACCAGCAACGACAGCAGCGCCAGCGCCACCCGGCCGCGGTGGGGTCGCAGATAAGGTCCAAGGAGTCGGAGGCCGGCGAAGCGGTTCATTGGGGTTGCCAAGCCAAAGGTACGCCGAGTTCGCCGGAGAGCGTGGTCAAAAGGTCGGCACCGCCCCGAGTGTCTTGCCACACGCCCTTGGCCGCCTCGAAGGCATAGTGCTTGGCACCGGACTTGGGCGAGCTCAGCCAGATCTGCCGGGTCGGTGCATGTTTGTTGACGATCCAGGTGCCGGCCTCGCCCTCGACGGTCAGGATCCCGCCTTGCAGCTCGGCATCGTCCCCCAGCCCCTCCTCGAGGGCCTCCAGAAGGCTGTTGGCGAGGGTGTCGAAGGCTGAATCGCTCATGATCGAGCCGGGTCTACAGCCCCCCGGGGACCCGGACAACCGGCTTGTCGCCGCTGTCTTGGCCCTGTATACCCGCCGCCTTGTCGCGCGGGCCGGTCGGAATCGGCCCCCAATGGCGCAGGAGTTGGCGATGAAAGAGAAGATCCACCCCGACTATCACAAGATCACGGTGGTGATGACCGACGGCACGTCCTTCGAGACGAAGTCGACTTGGGGCAAGGAAGGCGCACAGATGCGCCTGGATATCGACCCGAAGACCCATCCGGCCTGGACCGGCGTGCGCCAGAGCATCGATCGCGGCGGCCGCGTGCAGCGCTTCAAGGACCGCTTCGGCATGACCGGCGCGGGCGTCGCCGCCGGCACCAAGTCCTCGGGCGCCAAGCCCGCCGAGGCAACCCCGGCTAAGGGCGCCGCCAAGAAGAAGTAAGGCCGGGTTCGGCCCGGCCCTCTGCTACACTTCGACCGTTGTCTCGATTTGGGGAGACGGTGTGGTGAAGTCCGTTCGCGTCGTTTGTGCGCACGATTGCCCCGACATGTGCTCGCTGATTGCTCATGTCGAGGACGGCAAGGTCGTGCGCATCCAGGGCGATCCCGACCACCCCTACACCGCGGGCTTCGCCTGCGGGAAGGTCAATCGCGATACTGATAACGTCAATTCGCCTGAGCGGGTATTGACGCCGCTGAAGCGGATCGGCCGTAAAGGCGCTGGCCAGTTCCAGCCGATCTCCTGGGACGAGGCGCTCGACGAGATCGCCGCCAAGTGGAAGGCAATCATCAAGGAGAGCGGCCCGCTCGCGCTCCTGGGCTACGCCTACTCTGCCCATCAAGGCCTCATGAATCGGGGGCTGGTGAACGGCCTCTTTCACGCGCTCGGCTCCTCGCGCCTGCAGGCTGGCACGGTATGCGATACTTGCTGCGAGGAAGCCTGGAACGTCACGGTCGGCCCGATCGGCGGAGCCGATCCCGAGGACGTCGTGCATTCCGACCTGGTGATCTCGTGGGGCGCCGATCTTGCCGCCACCAACGTGCATTTCTGGGCGTTGTACGAGACGCAAAAGAAGACGCGCGGCGTGCCGCTGATCGTCATCGATCCGCGCCGCACGCGTAGCGCCAAGGCTGCCGACCTTTATCTGCCGATCAGGATCGGTACTGACGCAGCCCTTGCGCTCGGTGTGATGCATATCCTGGTGCGCGACAAGCTCGCCGACCGCGACTACATCGCCAAACACACGCTGGACTTCGACAAAGTCGAGCGCGAGATCCTGCCCAAGTTCACGCCGGCCAGAACGGCCGAGGTCACCGGCCTGCCCGTCGCCGACATCGAGAAGCTCGCAGCGATGTACGGCAGGGCCAAGGCCGCGATGATCCGCCTTGGCGAAGGCATGACCCAACTCGCGGCGGGTGGCCAGGCCCTGCGCACAGTGGCGCTGCTGCCAGGCGTCAGCGGCCACTACGCCGTGAAAGGCGGCGGCGCCCTCCTCCTTACGGCCGCGTCGTGCGATCTCAACTACAACGCCGTACGCAAGCCGTCGGGACCGGCGACCTCGCGCCTGGTGAACCACCTGCGGCTGGGCGAAGAGCTCCTGAACATGAAGGGCCCGCCGATCCGCGCGCTATATGTCTCGGCCAACAATCCGGCGGTGACCTGCCCCGAAGTACACAAGGTTCGCAAGGGACTAGCCCGCGAGGACCTGTTCACCGTCGTGCACGATCCCTTCATGACCGACACGGCGACGTACGCCGACATCATCCTGCCGGCGGCGAGTTACCTCGAAACCGACGATCTCTACCGCGCCTATGGCGCCTACTGGATGCAATGGGGCCAGCAGGCGGCGAAGCCCGCGGGTGAAGCGCGCTCCAACTTCGACGTGGCGCAGGCGCTCGCCAAGCGCATGGGCCTTGCGGACAAGATCTTCACCCTCGCTCCACAGGAAGCAGCGAAGGAGCTGTTCAAGGGCTCGACTGGACCTGCCTCAAAAGCCGACCCCAAGAAGCTCTTTGCCGGCGAGCCAATTCATATCGTGCATGATTGGAAAGGCCAGCCGTTCGCCACGCCGTCAGGCAAGCTCGAATTCTATTCCGAGCAGCTCGCCAAGCAGGGCATCGCGCCGATGCCCGACTGGAACGAGGACCCAATCGAGGCAGCGGATGCGAAGAAGTGGCCGCTGCGGCTGCTCACCGCGCCCGGCTACTTCCAGGCGCACACGGCGTTCTCGGGCGTCGCCTTCCTGCGCAACCGCGAGGGCAAGCCGTTCTGCATCCTCCATCCCAAGGACGCCGCACAGCGCGGGCTGAAGGACGGCGCCCAGGTGCGCCTGTTCAACGAGCGCGGCGAGATCGGCCTCGTACTGCGCGTCAGCGACGAGGTTCAGCCCGGCGTCGTGCTGGTGCCCGGTCAGCGCCCGACCAGCGAGACCGTCGCCGGCACGATCAACATGCTCTGCTCCGACCGCTACACCGACATGGGCGAAGGGGCGACCTACCAGAGCACCTATCTCGATGTCGGACCGTGGACCGGTGCCAGTCGGGTCGCAGCGGAGTAGCTAGACGAACTTGTGCTGACTGCGCTCCCGCTTGGCGAGCTTGGGCACCGCCTGGTCGAGGATCAACGTCTTGAAGTGCTCGGCCTGGGAGTGCTCGGCGAATGCCGCTTCGTCGCGGAAGACTTCATAGAAGAAGAACTTCGTCGGCTCGGTGAGCGACTGGTGGATCTGAAAAGCCAGCACGCCCGGCTCGGCCTGGGCCTGCGGCAGGAACTTCTTGATAATGCCGACCAGCGCATCGACCTCGCCGGCCTTGGCTTCCCAGAAGGCGGTGACGATCAGCCCCTTTTTGAGTCCGTTGATATCGGCCATTGGCTCCTCCTGTTGGTGTGACGGGAGGCATATAAGCCGTGGACAGCCGCCGTCACTTCGGCGGCGGCCGAACTGCTTCAGGGTCCTTTCTTTACATTCCAGAAGACAGTCGCCGGCGCCTCGAGGTTGCCGCTCACGTTGGAACGCAGCGCGACCGGCATGTTGAACTGGCCGAGCGGTGCGTAGGTCGGGAACTCGGCCAGCCTCACCTGCAGCGCCTCGGCGATCTCCTTGCGCTTGGCCGGATCGGTGGTGCGCGCGAAATCGTCGCGCAGCTTCTCGATCTTCTCGTCGCACGGCCAGCCGATCGACGCCTTCTCGCATGCCGCCCCGGTGAAGAACGACACGATCGGGTCGAGGATGTCGGTAGTGGCGAGCGTGGTCGTGAAGGCCGACCACCCGCCAGCCGACGGCGCCTCCTTGCGCGAGCGACGCGACAGCACGGTCTGCCAATCTGTCGACACCATGTCGACCTTGAAGCCGCCACGCTCCAACAGCGCCTTGGCGACCGGCGCGGTCACGCCGGCTGCGGTGTCGGTCGCGTGCAGCAGCACGACCGGCGTACCGTCGTAACCCGCGGTGGCGAGCAGTGCCTTCGACTTGGCCGAGTCACCATTCAGCTTGTCTTCCCAGCCCTTCAGCGTGGCAAGCGGCGTGCCGCAGCCGAACAGCGCCTTGCACTCCTTCTCGTACTTCGGATTGCCGACGCCGGCGGCGAGCGAGTCCTTCTGGCTCAGCGCATAGAGCGCCGCCTGGCGGATGCGCGGGTCGTCGAACGGCTTGTGAAGCGTGTTGAAGCGGAAGGCGAAGTGGGTGCCGAGCGGATTGAGGTCGACCACCTTCACGCCCTTGCTGCCTTCGAGCAGCGGCAGCATATCGAACGGTGGCTGCTGGATCATGTCGATCTCACCCGCGATCAGGGCGTTCACCGCAGTCTGGGCGTCGGGCAGGACGACCCATTCGACGCGATCGACGAGAGCCTGCTTACCGCCAGCCAGGCCCGATGCGGGCTCCGACCGAGGCTTGTAGTCGGCGAACTTCTCGTAGACGACCTTCTCGCCAGGCCGCCACAGCTCCTTCTTGAAGACGAACGGGCCGGAGCCGATGAACTCCGAGATCTGCTTGTCGGGCGGCGTCCCGTCGGCGATGCGCTTGGGCATGATGAAAGGCACCGACGAGCTCGGCTTGCCAAGCAACTCCAAGACCATGCCGTAGGGCTCCTTCAAGGTCAGCATGAACGTCTTGGCATCGACGACCGCCAGCTCCTTGGTGAACTGCATCAGCTTCTGGCCCATCGCGTCGCGTGCGCCCCACCGCTTGAGCGAAGCCACGCAGTCATCGGCCGTCACAGGCTGGCCGTCGTGGAACTTAAGCCCGTCACGCAGAACGAACTTGTAGGTGAGCTTGTCGTCGCTGACAGACCAGCTGTCGACCATCTGCGGCTTGACGTTGAGCTGGGCGTCCATCGCCAGCAGCGTGTCGTAGACCATGTAGCCGTGGTCGCGGACGATGTAGGCGGTGGTCCAGATCGGATCGAGGATCTTCAGATCCGACAACATCACGACACGCAAGGTAGTCTGCGCCGACGCCACCCCGGCCGTCAGCAACACCGCCATCGCGACCAACACCCGCACCAAAGTCCGCATGTGCTTGTCCTCCCATCCCCGCTCAGCGACTATGCAACAGGCGTGCCTGCGAGGGGAATGGCAATGGCGTCTCGTCCTGTATCTATCCGCAACGTGCCGTGGGCGGTGGTGCGCGACGGCCAGAACCGGCGGCACGTCTATCGTCGCGACGTCGATATCTTCCTCAAGGACGGCAAGATCGCCGAGATCACGCCGGCGGGCGCGCGAGCCACGGGCCCGAGCGAAGAAGCCATCGACGGCAAGGGCATGCTCGCCCTGCCCGGCCTGATCAACATCCACTCTCATCCGTCCACCGAGCCGGGCTATCGCGGCGTGCGCGAGGACCATGGCGTGCCAGAGCAGCAGATGACCGGGCTGATGGAGCGGCTGCAGGCCTTCCGCTTGGCAGACGACGGACGCCAGGGTGCCGCCACCCTCGCCTACTGCGAGATGCTGCGCGCCGGCACCACCACGGCCTGTGACGTCACGATGCCGTTCGACGGCTGGCTGGAAACCATGGCGCAGTCAGGCATGCGCTTCTATGCGGCGCCAACCTTTGCCTCGGCGCGCTGGGGCATGAGCGCGCCGCAGACCGTGACCTGGAAATGGGACGAGGAGCGCGGGCTGGCCGAATTCGAAAAGGCCAAGCGCGTGATGGCCGATGCCGAGGCGCACAATTCGCGGCGGCTCGATGCCATGGTCTTTCCCGCACAGATCGACACGGTGACACCCGAGCTGTTCACCGCCGGTCGCAAACATGCTGACGAATCGGGCCGACGCTTCTCGACCCATATCGGCCAGTCGGTGGTCGAGGTGCGCGAGATGATTCGCCGCCACAACATGACGCCTGTGCAGTGGGCCTCCGCCAATGGCCTGCTGAAAGGCGGCACGGTGTTGGCGCACTGCATCCTGCTCGATGACCATCCGCAGATCCGCTGGCACACGTCGAAGGACCTCGACCTGATCGCAGAGGCCGGCGCCTCGGTCGCGCATTGTCCGCAGCCCTTCGCGCGCTACGGGCTGGCTATGGATCATGTCGGCCGCTACCGCGCGCGCGGAGTCAACGTCGGGCTCGGCACGGATTGCGCGCCGCATAACCTGATCGAGGAGATGCGGCTCGCGATCATCGCCGGTCGCCTGATGAGCGAGGACATCCGCAGTCTCGACACGGCCGGCGCCTTCGAGGCGGCGACCTTCGGCGGCGCCGCGGCGCTCGGACGTGACGATATCGGCGCGCTGGCACCGGGCATGGCGGCGGACATAGTACTCGTGGACCTCGGCCATCCACTGATGCAGCCGGCGCGTGATCCGTTGCGCTCCTTCGTCTTCCACGCCGCCGACCGCGCCGTGCGCACCGTTCTGGTCGACGGCGAGATCGTGCTCGAGGGTGGCGAGCCGGTGCACCTCGATGGCAAGGCCGCCATGGACAAGGTGGCCGAAGCCCAGGCGCGCATGATCAGGGACGCGCCGAAGATCGATTATGCCCGGCGGCCGGGTGATCAGATTTCGCCACTTTCACTCGAGATCCAATGATGTCCGAAAACCGCCAGCGCGCCCCGGCCGCCGGTGTGATGATCGACGGCATGGAAATACTGGACCGCGAGGCCTGCTACCGGGCCTTCCAAAGCCACGATGCCCGTTTCGACGGCCGGGTCTTCGTCGGCGTGACCTCGACCGGCATCTATTGCCGGCCGGTCTGCCCCGCGCGCACGCCCAAATTCGCGAATTGCCGCTTCTTCGCCTCGGCCGCCGCGGCACAGGAGGCGGGCTTCCGGCCCTGCCTGCGCTGCCGGCCCGAAATCGCGCCGGAGCTCGCCTTCTGGCGCGGCACCTCCAACACTGTAAGCCGGGCGCTGCGCCTGATTGCCGAGGGTGCGCTCGACGAGAGCGAAGCCGGCGTCGAGGCCTTCGCCGAGAAGCTGGGCGTCGGCGGCCGCCAGCTGCGCCGGCTGTTCAGCCAGCATCTCGGCGCCTCACCCATCGCCGTCGCCCAAACCCGCCGCGTGCTGTTCGCCAAGCATCTGATCCACGACACCCAGCTGCCGATGACCGAAGTGGCGCTATCGGCGGGATTTGGCAGCGTGCGGCGCTTCAACGAGACCTTCCGCAATCTTTTTGGCCGACCGCCGAGTGCGCTTCGTCGCAAGCAGGGTCCGGACAATTCGGCGAGCGAAGGCGTGACCTTGCGTCTTTCCTATCGCCCGCCTTACGACTGGCCGGGCATCCTCGATGCGTTGCGTGCGCGGGCGGCAAAGAAGATCGAATGGATCGAAGATGGCATCTGGCACCGCCAGATCGAACTCGATGGCACGAAGGGCACGGTGTCCGTGACCCACCTGCCCGAGCGCAATGCGGTGGCCGTCACCATCCACTTTCCTGAGGTGCGCGCGCTCCCCACCATCGTCGCGCGTGTGAAACGCGTGTTCGACCTCGGCGCCGATATTCTCACCATCGACAGCCATCTAGCGCGCGATCCCAAGCTCGCGCCGCTGATCGCCAAGCGGCCGGGCGTGCGCGCCCCCGGCGACTGGGACGGCGAAATAATGCCCGCCGCCAATCTCGACACCAGGGCACCCGCCGCCTGGCGGCCCTGGCACGCTTATGCCGAACAACATTTGAGGCTCGCAGCCAATGCCGCATGACCATCTGGAACTACTGATCGACCGCCTGCCGACGCCGATCGGCGAGCTGATCATCATCGCCGACCGAGAGGGTCGGCTGCGCACCATCGACTGGACCGACCACGAGGCGCGCATGAAGCAGCTGCTCGACCGCCACTACGGCAAGGGCCGCTACACGCTGAAGCCGACCCGCGATCCAGGTGGGCTCACCACAGCCATGCGCCGATATTTCAAGGGCGACTTGGCCGTGCTCGCCAAACTGCCCGTCGCGACAGCCGGCACGCCGTTTCAGAACAGCGTGTGGCGTGCGCTGCGCAAGATCAAGGACGGCACCGCGATCAGCTACGCCGAGCTGGCGCGGCGCATCGGCAAGCCCAAAGCGGTGCGCGCCGTCGGGCTGGCCAACGGCCAGAACCCGATCAGCATCGTCGTACCCTGCCATCGCGTGATCGGCTCGGACGGAAGCCTGACCGGCTATGGCGGCGGCCTGCCACGCAAGAAGTGGCTGCTGGAACATGAGGGAGTGAAGGCGTGAGCGATCTCGAGACCCTGGCCGCCTTGAACCGCGACTACATCACCTCGGTGCAGAACTCCGACGTCAAGCGCTTCGACGAAATCCTGTCGGAAGACTTCCTCAACACCAATCCCGACGGCGCGCTGGTCGATCGCGCCGGCTTCCTCAAACAGATCGCACCGAAGGCGAAGATTTCCAACCTGGCGTGCCACGACGTTAACATTCGCGTGATGGGCGACTTCGCCATCATCCACGCCCGTACCAGCTACGCCCTGCCCGATGGCCGTCAAGGCAGCGGCCGTTATACCGATATCTGGGCGAAACGCGGCGGCCAGTGGTTGTGTGTGGCGGCCCAAGTCGCGCGTAACTGACGCTTGTCGTCCACCCCGCGATCATCGTAGTGATTGCGGGGACATGCCAATTCACTTCACGATCGATCACGACAAGCGCTACGTCGAGGCCCGGGCTGAGGGCGAAACCGGACGGGAAGACATCGAGAACTTCCTCGACGCCGTCGTCCTGCAGGGGGCCCTGCCCTATCGCAAGCTGTTCGACGGCCGGTTGGCGATCGCCGTGTACAACGACAACGACATCATGATGCTGGGCGCGCGCATGAGCGCCTATGCCTCGAACCTCGAGCCGCGTGGCGCCGTGGCCTTCATCGCCGCCAACGAGGCGGCATCGGACCTCGCCAAGCGCTTCCTCAATCTCTCGAAGTCGAGCCGGCCGGGCAAAGTGTTCCTGGAAGAGGAGCCGGCGCGCCAGTGGCTGGCCGCGCAGCCGGAGATCTAGCGCCGCTCAGTCGGCCGCCATTGGCACCGAAAGCCGTCGCAGCCGCAGATCGTTCGCCGTGATCCTGCCGTCGCCCACCGGCTGGTAGACGACGCTGAACAGCGTGCGGGCCCTGGCAAGCGCCTCGCCGAATCCCTTCTGGTCGCTTTCGAAGGAATCGAAGCCACAGCGCAGCAAGAACGGGAGCTGATCGAGGAACACCGCGCCGGTGGCGCGCAGCTCGCCGCGATAGCCCAGCCGCTCGCGCAACAGGCGCGCCTGGCTATAGGCACGGCCGTCGGTGAACTTGGGAAAGTCGAGCACGACGAGATTGACGCCGTCGAGGCGGGAGCCGAGCTGCAGCACATCCTCGGTGTTGGCGAGAATGAGCGCGGGCGCCTCCGGCGCCGGGGGGGTCAGCCTAAACTGCGGCATATACCCGCTCCTTGAACGGCTCGGCGCCGATCCGCCGATAAGTGTCGACAAAACGCTCGCCTGACTGGCGGGCATCGAGGTAGGTCGCGACCAGCGCATCGACGGCTTCCACGACCTTGTCGGCCGTCACTGCCGGACCCAGGATGGTGCCGAGCGCGGTCTTGCCGAAATCGACGTCGCCACCGAGGCTGATCTGGTAGAGCTCGACTCCGTTCTTGTCGACGCCGAGGATGCCGATGTGGCCGACGTGATGATGGCCGCAGGCGTTGATGCAGCCCGAGATCTTGATCTTGAGGTCGCCAATATCGTGCTGGCGCGAGAGGTTGGCGAAGTGGTTCGAGATGCGCTGGGCCACCGGGATCGAGCGCGCATTGGCCAGCGCGCAGTAATCGAGGCCCGGGCAAGCGATGATGTCGGTGATCTTGCCGACATTGGCCTCGGCAAAGCCCAGCCGTTGAAGCGCGGCATAAACCGCCGGCAGATCCTCGATCGCGACATGCGGGAAAACGAGGTTCTGCTCGTGGCTCACCCGCACCTCGCCCTGGCTGTAGGCATCGGCGATGTCGGCCACGCCCTCCATCTGCACCGAGCTGGCGTCGCCCGGTGGCGCGCCGGCAGGCTTCAGCGACGCCGTGACGATGCGATAGCCCGCCAGGCGATGGGCATTGGTGTTGGACTTGAGCCACAGTGCGAAGTCGCGGTTCTCGAGCTTCAACCTCTCCACTTCTGGCACCACCGCCGACCGATGCGGCAGCGGCGGCGGCGCGAACTGGCGAGCGATCGCCTCGATGGTCTCCGGCGCCAGTTTCAGAGCGCTGTCCTTGGTCGCGGCATACTCGGCCTCGACCTCCTCGCGCATCTTGGCCTCGCCGATCTCGTGCACAAGAATCTTGATGCGCGCCTTGTAGAGGTTGTCGCGCCGGCCGTAGCGGTTGTAAACGCGCAGCGCTGCCTCGAGATAGGCCAGCAGTTCGTCCTTCGGCAGGAACTCGCGCAGCGTTTTGCCGATCATCGGTGTGCGGCCAAGGCCGCCGCCCACGATCACCTCGAAGCCGACTTCACCCGCTTCGTTGCGCCACAGCCTGAGCCCGATGTCGTGCACGCGCACGGCCGCTCGGTCGTTGGGCGAGCCGGTGACGGCGATCTTGAACTTGCGTGGTAGGAAGGAGAATTCAGGATGCAAGGTCGACCACTGCCGCACGATCTCGCACCAGATGCGTGGATCCTCGATCTCGTCGGCCGCAGCCCCGGCAAAATGATCCGCCGTGACGTTGCGTATGACGTTGCCCGAAGTCTGCATGGCATGCATGTCGACTTCGGCCAGGGCGGCCAGCGCATCAGGCGCATCTTCCAGCTTGATCCAGTTCAGCTGCAGGTTCTGGCGGGTGGTGAAATGGCCGTAACCGCGATCGTATTTGCGCGCGATGTCGGCAAGCTTGCGAAGCTGGCGCGACGACAACGTGCCGTAGGGAATGGCGATGCGCAGCATGTAGGCGTGCAGCTGCAGGTATAGCCCGTTAGTAAGCCTGAGCGGCTTGAACTGCTCCTCGGTGAGCTCGCCCGCCAGTCGGCGGCGTACCTGGTCGCGAAACTGCTCGACGCGCTCTGCAACCAGCGTGCGGTCGTAGTCGTCGTAACGGTAGAAATGGGTGTCAGGCATAACGCACCGCGTCGGCGGCGATGGCATCGAAGGTGAGCCCCGAGGCGCGGATTTTTTCACGCAATGAGAGCGGCTCGATTGAACCGTCGTCGCCCTCGGTCACGGCGACCAGGAAGGGATCGACGACGCTGGCGCCTTCGGCCTTGGCGCGCTCCAGCAGGATCTCGGCGCCGCGCAGGTCGCGTGCGATCGCCGCATGGTCGAGCCGCGGCGTCCACTGGCCGGCGTCATCGAGGAACACCACGACACCGTCCGTGAGGCGGTTGGCGGAGGCGACCTGCAGATCGCCGGTGAGGTTCTTTGCCATCAGGACACCTTCGCGAGACGAGGTTCGGCGGCGGTCACGGCCAGCGCCGCCACGTCGCCGACCATGATGAGGCTGGGACCAGCGTCGCTCCGCGCGGTGTGGGGAAGAGCGAGCCGCGCCAAGTCGGAGAGGCGGCCGACCGAGACCCGCTGATCGGGCCGCGTCGCGTTCTCGACAATGGCGACCGGCGTTGTGGGAGCAGTGCCGGCGTCCAGCAGACGATCGCGCACGGAAGCTGCTTCCGTGGCGCCCATATAGATGACGTGGGTGTGGCCGCCGCCGGATTGCTCTGCGGCATGGCCCGCCATGAAGGTAACGGTCGACGCGATGCGCCGATCGGTCAGGGGAATGCCGGCGGCAGCCGCCGCACCCAGTGCCGCGGTGATGCCCGGTACGACCGAGACCGGCAGGCCGGCCGCCCGCAAGGCGTCGACTTCCTCAGCGCCTCGACCGAAAATGAACGGATCGCCACCTTTCAGGCGCACGACAGTCTGGCCGGCGCGCACTCGGCGGATCATCTCGGCCTCGATATCGGCCTGCGCCCAGCTTGCCCGGCCCTTGCGCTTGCCCACCGACACAAGCTCGGCCTCGCGACGCGCACGGTTGAGGATGGCTGGGGGCACCAGTTCGTCGTGCAGGATGGCATCGGCCTCTTGCAGAAGCTGCGCCGCCCGCAAGGTCAGGAGGTCCGGATCGCCCGGCCCGGCGCCCACGATATGGGCGATGCCGATCGGCTTCAGCGCACGTCGCGCATCGTTCAGCTCGCCGAGCGCCACGCGCCGCGCCGAGACGTCGTCGCCGGCCAGCACCAGGCGGGCAGCGGGGCCATCGATCAGTCGGCCCCAAAAGGCACGGCGACGGGCCGGGTCGACGATCAGAGCCTTGGCTTGAACGCGGAACGTCTGGGCCAGATGGGCGAGTGCACCGATGCGCTCGGGCAATAGCGTCTCGATCCTGGCGCGCAGCAACGTCGCCAGGCTGGGCGATGCGCCACCGGTCGAAACGGCGACGACCACTTCATCCCGGTCGATGATGGCCGGCAGGATGAAATCGCTGAGGCCCGGCCGGTCGGCGACATTCACCGGCACGCCGGCGACCTTGGCGGCGCGGCGGGCGTCGGTGTCGCTATCGAGATTGCCGGTCGCCACGAACACCGCTACGGCGCCCCTGAGGTCGGCAGCTGAGGTCGTCTCGAGCTGAAACACCGCGGCGCCGGCCGAACGCGCCAATTCGGCGCGGCGATCAGCGGCCGGACCCTGGCCAATCACGACCACGCGCCGGCCGGCCAGATCGAAGAAGAGCGGCAGGTGCTTCACGACACCAGCGCGCGCAACAGCACGTTGAGACCAAGCATCGCGGCGCCCTGCAGGATGGCGAACAGCCAGATGGCGGCGGTGGGGTAGCGGTCGATGAACTGCGACATGAACGGCTCCATGGCCCTGCCCTTGCGATCTGGGCCTTTTTCGCATGCGCGCCAGAGCGTGAATTTCCGAAGGTTTTGCAGGCCACGGCAAAATCTTTTGCCGAAGGGGCGGCGGAAGAAAATTTACGTCAGGAGGGGCTTTTTTGACCCCTTGAAGCCTGCCCGTCCGATCCTAAATCCCCGGTTGTCAGCCGCGCCCATCCCGGGGCGGCGACATTCTGACATCGCTCATCTAGGAGGATGACAATGCGTGGATTCGACTATTCGCCGTTCTATCGTGCCACCGTCGGCTTCGACCGGGTCTTCGACCTGCTCAACTCAGTAGCCGGCCAGTCCGCCGGTAACGGCTACCCCCCGTACAACATCGAGAAGGCTGGCGAGAACGCCTATCGAATCGTGATGGCGGTTGCGGGCTTTGCCGAGAGCGAACTGAACGTGACGCAGAAGGAGAACGAGCTCCTGGTCACTGGCCAGACCGCCGCGAACGGCGAGAACGAGAAGCAGTTCCTCTATCGCGGCATCGCCGGCCGCAACTTCGAGCGCCGCTTCCAGCTCGCCGACCATGTGAAGGTCTCGGGTGCGAAGCTCGCCAATGGCCTGCTGACGATCGAGCTGCAGCGCGAGATCCCGGAAGAGAAGAAGCCCCGCGCCATCGAGATCAAGGCCGAGGCCGCCAAGCCGGCTCTGACGCACTAAACGACATGTAGTGAAGCAGCCTGCAGCCAGGCCGCTCCTGGGAAGAAGGCGCCGCGGGAAACCGCGACGCCTTTTTCTTTATCTACTTGGCCGCGTGCTTGCCGGTGAGCTGAGGCGTGTGCGGCCCATCCTTTCCGGCGTCCTTGTGCTGTGAGCGCGTGGTACGCGCCCAGGTGCGCTTGTGCTCGTCCTTCACGTTGAACTTCAGCGTGCCTACTTTCTCGATGGAGAGCTCGATCTTGTCACCGTCCATGAAGGCATTCAGCCCGCGATGGTTGGTGCCGGTGGCGACGATATCGCCGGGTTCCAGCGTGTGGATCGAGCTCAGCCACTCGATGGTGCGCGGAATCTGGTGCGCCATGTCGTCGGTGTTGAACTTCTGCATCACCTGCCCGTTGTTCTTCAGCTCGATATTGAGCTTCTGCGGATTGGCGATCTCGTCGGCAGTGACGATCCACGGCCCCATCGGCGCGAAGGTGGCGCGTGACTTCATCTGGAAGAACACGTTGCCCGGCGGCGGCAGGCCGCGCGCCGAGCCGTCGATGAAGCAGGTGTAGCCAAAGATGTGCTTGAAGGCGTCGACCTGGCTGACATGGCTGGCGCGCTTGCCGATGATCAATGCCAACTCCGCCTCGCCCTCGAAGATCGACGCCGGCACGTCGGGCAGCACCATGGTGTCGCCATCGCCGATCACCGCCGTCGAGGCCTTGTGGAAGGCGTTGATGGCGGGCTTCTCCTTGAGCGTGCCGTCTTCCATGTAGTTGACCGCCATGCAGTCGATATTGCCGGGCTTCGGCACGGGCGGCCGCAGGCGGACGCTCGAGAGCGCCACACCCTTGCCTTCGTTCGCCGCCTTTTCGACCTTGGCCTTGTGGCTGTCCCAGCGCTCGATCAGGCCGATGATCAGGTCGCGCGTATGCAGATGCGGGATGTCCTTCATGGCATCGGTGATGTCGACGACGGTGTCGCCTTTGACGACGCCCAGGCGAAAATCGTTGAAATAGCAGAGCTTCACTTCTTGTCTCCCCCTTCGAATACCTTTTTGGCGACGTTGGCGGCCGACATGGAAACCGGCCAGCCGGCGTAGAAGGCGAGATGGGTGATCATTTCGATGATCTCCTCCTTCTTGACGCCATTGTTGAGCGCCCGACCAAAATGGCCAACCTGCTGCTCGGTGCGATTAAGCGCAATCAGGGTGGCGCAGGTGATGAGGCTGCGGTCGCGCTTGGAGAGGCCAGGGCGTTCCCAGACGTCGCCGAACAGCACATCGTCTGTAAGCTCGATGAACTTGGGCGCGAAGGCGCGCAGTGCGTCGCGCGCGGCTGATGAGGCGACGGGTGGCTTGGACATTGTCTCTCTCCCTTGGGCACGTTAGCGTTGGGCCGAAGTTTCGGAGGAAAGCATGGCTACGATCAAGGTCGCCGATTTCGCATTTCCGCGCATGGAAGCGCCCGATCTCGACGAAATGGAGGAATTCCTCACCCATTTCGGCCTGATCCGCGCTGAGCGCACGCCCGATGCGCTCTATATGCGGGGCGCTGATAGCCACCATCACCTGCATGTCGCCCAGAAGGGCGGCACCAAGTTCATCGGCTTCGCCTATCACGCGGCCGACGAAGACGACCTGAAGCGCATTGCGAAACTGCCGGGCGCCTCGGGTATCGAGACCGTGAACGAGCCGGGCGGCGGCAAGCGGGTGCGGCTCACCGAGCCCAACGGCTACCAGATCGAGGTGATCGCCGGCATGAAGAGCCTGGCGCCGATCAAGGTCGCGCGCGACCTGCCGAACTCCGGCAACGAGCCTCATCGCCGCGTCGGCCGGCTGATGCGGCTTTCCAAGTCGCCGACCTCGATCCAGCGCATCGGTCACGGCGTGCTCTCCACGCCCAAGGTCGGGGAAACCGTGGCGTGGTTCCGCAATACGCTGGGCATGATCCGCTCGGACGACGTCTATGCCGGCGAGAAGGACAACGTGATCGGCGCGTTCAGCCGGCTCGATCGCGGTGACGACTATGTCGATCATCACGTGCTGTTCTGCGTGCACAACGAGAAGACGGGGCTGAACCACGTTTCTTACGAGGCGCAGGACATCGACGCGATCTTCCAGGACCACGAGTACCTGACGAAGCTCGGCAAGTATCAGCACATGTGGGGCATCGGCCGACACCTGCTGGGCAGCCAGGTCTTCGATTACTGGTCCGACCCGTGGGGCCGCGTGCACGAGCGCTGGGCCGACACCGATCGCCTGAACGCAGCCAACGGCGGCAATGTCATCCCGGCCGAGGAAGGCTTCCAGTCGCAATGGGGCGAGCGCCCGCCCGAGCGGTTCATCGGGCACGCCAGCCCGTAGGAAACTTCCCTCCCAATTCAAACGGGGAGGTGCCGGGCCTTTGAACTTCTAATGACCAAAATAGGAGGTTGAGCCGGTTCGAGTGTAGGGTACGTACATCGAACCGAGCTTTGGGAGCGTTGCGTAATGCCCATCGTCGTCAAAACCCAGCAAAAACCGTTTTCTCTCCGTTTTTCACCGTTTTCGACCGTTTTTCCGGCGGATCCGAATCGAGATTCACTCGATGAATCAGGGGTCGAGCCGTTTTGGGGGTCCGCTGGCACCGATTAAAAACGGTGAAAACGGAAAAAACCGCCCGCGCTCTACTTCGCGGCCGCCTGGATTGCCCGCCACACGTTCTGCGCCGTCGCGGGCATGTCAACATCGCTGACGCCGAGCGGCGCCAGCGCGTCCATGATGGCGTTCATCACCACCGGCATGGCGCCGACGGTGCCCGCCTCGCCCGCGCCCTTGGCGCCGAGCGGATTGTATTTGGTCGGCACGGGATTGGATTTGATCTCCATGTTGCAGAGCCCATCGGCGCGCGGCATGGCGTAGTCGAGGAAGCTCGCGGTCAGCAACTGGCCGCTTTCGCGATCCCACACCACCTGCTCGCTCAGGATCTGGCCGACGCCCTGTGCGACGCCGCCATGGATCTGGCCCTTCAGGCCGGTCGGGTTCATCACCGTGCCGACATCGTCGACCACGCAATAGCGGTCGAGCTTGACCTCACCGGTCTCGGGATCGACCTCGACCTCGCAGATGTGACAGCCGTTGGGGTAGGTGTCCTTCTCGGCCTTGAAGGTCGCGTTCTCGTAGAGGCCGCCTTCGAAGTTCTTCGGCCATTTGGTGGGATTGAAGGCGGCCATCGCGACCTGCTTCAGCGACACCGACTTGTCGGTGCCTTTGATCGTGAAGTTGCCCTCGGCGAACTCGATGTCCTGCTCGCCCGCTTCGAGCATATGCCCGGCAAGCTTCTTACCCTTCTCGATCACCTTGCCGGCCGCGAAGAACACCGCCGAGCCGCCCAGCACCGTCGAGCGCGAGCCGTTGGTGCCCATGCCGAACGCCACGCGATCGGTGTCGCCATCGATGTACTGCACCTCGTTGGGATCGATGCCGAGTCGTTCATGCAGGATCTGCTTGAACATGGTCTCGTGGCCCTGCCCCTGCGCCTTGGTGCCCATCAGGAGCGCCGCCGTGCCGCTCGGGTTGAAGCGGATCTCGGCATATTCCGGCTGGGCCGGGCCTGCCGCCTGCTCGATGGCATTGACGATGCCGAGGCCGCGCAACTTGCCACGCTTCTTCGAGTCCTCGGCACGCGCCTTGTAGCCAGCGACATCGGCGAGCTTCAGCGCCATGTCCATGTTCTTCTCGAACTCGCCACAGTCGTAGAACGGCCCGACCGGGCTCTGATAAGGCAGCGCCGACTCCGGCAGCATGTTCTTGCGACGCAGCTCGATCCGATCGACGCCGAGCTCGCGCGCCGCATCGTCGATCAGCCGCTCGATCAGATAGATCGCCTCCGGCCGGCCGGCACCTCGATAGGGTGCCGTCGGGTTGGTGTTGGAGAGCACGCCGATCACATTGATATAGGCTTTGGGGATCAGATAGACCCCCAACACCGTGCCGATCATGCCGAACGGCGACAGCAGGTTGCGGTCCGAGCCGACATAGGCGCCGATGTTGGCCAGCATGTTGAGCCGCAGCGCGACAAACTTGTTGTCCTTGTCGAGCGCCAGTTCGATCTCGCCGATATTGTCACGGCCGTGCTCGTCGGCCATCACCGCCTCGCTGCGCTCGCAGGTCCACTTCACCGGACGCAGGAGCTTGCGCGCCGCCCACAAAGTCAGGCGATGCTCGACATACTGCCAGCCCTTGGTGCCGAAGCCGCCGCCGACATCCTGGGCGATCACCCGCATCTTGCTCTCGGGCACCTTGAAGACGTTCTGCGCCAGCATGTTGCGCACGCGATGGGGGTACTGCACATCGGCGTAGAGCGTGAGCCGATCCTCGCCCTGGTCGTAGACGCCGAGCGTGCCGCGCGGCTCCATGTACTGGGCATGCACGCGGGTGATCACATAACGGCGCTTGATCACCTTGGCCGCCGACTTGATCGCCTCGTCGGTCGCGGCCTTGTTGCCGCGCTCGACATTGTTGGAGATGTTATCGGGGCAGTCGTCCCACACCGCGGGCGCGCCGGGTTTGACGGTGTCTCCCGTAAAGGTCACCGACGGCAGCGCCTCGTAGTCAATGTCCACCAGCTCCGCCGCGTCCTTCGCCTCAGCGAGCGTGTCGGCGATCACCATCACCACCGGATCGCCGACATATCGTACGCGGTCGGTGATCAGCGGCGGCCGCTGCGGGGCGTACATCGGCTTCCCGTCGGGACGCTTGCGCGGCATGTTGGCCTTGGGCATGCCGAGCCCGTCGGCCTTCACGTCATGGCCGGTCAGGACTGCCACCACGCCGGGCGCCTTCTTTGCCGCCTCGACATCGATCGAGCGGATTTTGGCGTGAGCGTGCGGCGAGCGCACGAACACCGCGTAAGCCTGGCCGTGCAGGTTGACGTCGTTGATGAACTTGCCCTGGCCGCGCAGCAGGCGCGGGTCCTCGAAACGCAGGACAGGTTGACCGATACCGTACTTGCTGCTCATCACGCTCTCCTCAACGTCTTGCTTCGCGACCTGCCGGCCCCACCCATGCTGAGACCTGGTACTTCAGACGCAGCCTGCTGCACTGTAGTGCGAATGTGCTTCTCGATCAGCCGGCATGCCAGATCGACGTCGCGCGCCAGGACCGCATCGCGCAACTCGAGGTGCTCGTTGCGCCGCCGCGAGCGGGCATGGATCATGGTCAGCCAGTGGTAGCGGCGCGCCTGGTCGAACAGCTCGCTGCGGAAATGCAGCGACCATGGCGACGTGCAGGTCGCCACGAGCGAATCGTGAAAGCGCTTGTGCCGCTTGCCCGATTCGCGCTTGACGTCAGCCGGATCGTCCTGGCGCGGCGGCGCCAGCTTCGCCAGCAGGAAGTAGGAGCTGACGATCTCGGCCTCCCAGGCATCGGTGCCGTGACGGATGGCGTCGGCCAGGGTCCGCGTCTCGAGGTAGACGCGGAGCTCGCTGAGATCGAGGAAATCGGCCAGCGACACCGGGGCGACGGAAAAGCCCCGTCCCGCCTCGGTGCGGGCCAGCCCCTCGGACACGAGATGCGACAGGGCCTCGCGCAGCGTGCCGACCGACGTTTCGTAACGCTGGCGCAGCTCGCCGAAGCGCAGGCGCTGATCGGGCTTCAGCGCACAGCACAGGATGTCCTCGCGCATTCGGCGCAGCACGTCGAAGGTCGCGGCGTCCTCGCCGCTGACATCCTGGGGCGCGGTGGTCGCGGTCGGCATTTGCAGGATCTTTGCCATGGGTTCTCAGACTCCGAGATAGGCTTCGCGGATGTGGGGTTGCTTCAGGAGGTCGCCGGGCAGGCCGTACGCCACGATGCGGCCCTGCTCCAGCACGTAGGCCCGGTCGGCGACGTCGAACGCTTTCAGGACGTTCTGCTCGACCAGCAGCACGGCGGCGCCGTCGGCACGCACGCGCGCGATGATGTCGAACATGTCGTCGACGACGGTGGGCGCCAGGCCGAGCGACGGCTCGTCGAACAGTACGATGCGCGGCCGCGCCATCAACGCCCGGCCGATTGCCACCATCTGCTGCTGGCCGCCCGACAGCTCGCCGGCCGGCTGCCGGCGCTTGTCGCGCAGGATGGGGAACAGGCCATAGACCCGCTCGAGGGACGGCGCGCGCTCGGCACGCGCGACGCGCAGATAGCAGCCGAGCTCGAGATTCTCCTCGACCGACATCTTGGCAAACAGCCGCCGGCCCTCCGGGACGAGCGCGATGCCGTGGCCGCAATAAGCGTGCGCGGCCACCCGGTTCATGTCGCAGCCGTCGAACCTGAGTTCGCCCTGCCGGCAGCGCAGCAAGCCGGCGATGGCGTTGACCAACGTCGTCTTGCCGGCACCGTTGGGTCCGATCACCGAGACGATCTCGCCAGCCGCGACGTCGAGCGAGACGTCCCACACGGCGGACGCATCGCCGTAGCCGATGTGCAGGTTGCGCGCTTCAAGCAGCATAGGCCTTGCCCAGATAGATGCTGACGACGCGGGGATCGCGCATCACCTCGCGCGGCAGGCCAAGCGCGAACAGCCTGCCTTCGTTCAGCACAGCGATGCGGTCAGACAGCTCGACCACCGCGCGCATCAGGTGCTCGACAAAGACGATGGTGGCGCCTTGCGCGCGGATGGCGCGCACCAGGCGGATGGCATTGTCGACCTCGGCGGGATTGAGGCCGGACAGGACCTCGTCGAGCAACAGCAGCTTGGGTTTGGCGGCGAGCGCGCGCGCCAGTTCGAGGAACTTGCGTTCATGCAGGTTCAGCCCGGCCGGCAGCACGTCCTCCTTGCCGGCGAGCCCCGTGAAGCCGATCCAGTGCAGTGCCTCGTCGCGGATCTCCGCGGCCCTTCGTGGCGGTCCGCCGAAGGTCGCGGCGAGGACGACGTTCTCCAGCACCGTCATGTTCACGAACGGCCGCGGGATCTGGTAGGTGCGCGCGACGCCCCTGCGGGCAATGTCGTGCGCCGCCACGCGCCCGATCTCGGCGCCATCGACCGTGATGGTGCCGCCGCTCAGCGGATAGAAGCCGGAAATGACGTTGATCAGCGTCGTCTTGCCCGAGCCGTTCGGCCCGACGAGGCCCAGGATCTCGCCCTCGCGCACATCGAGATCGACGTCGCGCAGAGCCTGCAGGCCGCCGAAGCGCTTGCTGGCGCCGCGCACCTGCAGAAGCGTGCGGTCACCCACCGGCCTTGCGACCGGCACGATCGGAGCCACCTCGGCGACCGGCTGCCTTATCGCCACGGCCCGACGTCGAGCTCGCCATTTCTTTACCGCCGGTACAAGTCCATCCGGCAACCACAGGATGGACAAGATCAGGATCACGCCGACGATGGCGCGGCCGACCATCGCCTCGCCGCCGCTGATGAAGGCGTAGAGCAAGGTGGTGATGAAGGCGGCACCAATCGCGGGCCCGAACCAGCTGCGCGAACCGCCGATCACGCTCATCAGAACGACGTAGAGCGGCACGGTGAGCTCGAAGGTGCCGGCCACGGTAATGAAGCCGACATACATGGCATGCACGCCACCCACGGCGCCCGCGATGCCGGCCGACAGCGCGAAGGCCGCGAGCTTGTAGCGGAAGGTCGGCACACCCTTGGCCTCGGCCACATCCTCGTCGTCGTGGATGGCGAACAGGCCCATGCCGAGCCGCGAATGGGCGACCTTCCAGGCGATCGCGAGCGTGGCGACGCAGAGCACGAAGCCCAGCGCGTAGATCGAGCCGGTCGGCGTCGGCATGATCGCCGGCAGCGGCACGGCGCTCATGAAGATGCCGCCGCCGCCGTCGATCGGCGTGTTGAGGATGATGGTGGCGATCACGAAGGTGACGGCGAGCGTGAGCAGCGCGAACAGCTCGCCACGCAGGCGGCGCAGACGGAACACGACGGCGCCGATGCCGATGGCCAGCAACGCCGGCAGCGCCGCCGCGACCGGCAGGGTGACCAGGAACGGCACCTGGAACTTGGTTGTCATCACTGCCGTGGTGTACATGCCGGCGCCGAAGAAGGCGGCGTGACCCAGGCTGAAATAGCCTGCGAAGCCGCTCAGCAGCGCCCAGCTGGTCGACAGAGAGATCCAGAAGAAAACGAGATAGAGGAAGGAATCGTAAAAGGCCGGCAGCCGCGCCATCGGCAGGAAAGCGAACACGCCGATGGCGAGCACGGCCGCGAGCTTCGGCAAATCTCGACTGGCGGTCATAGCCATTCGGGATCCCACAGCAGGATCGCAATCAGGATCGAGAACGACACGACCGGCGACCAGGCCGGGCTCAGCACCGCCTGGGCCAGCGATTCGCTGGCGCCGACCAGCATGCCGGCCAGCAGCGCGCCCATCGGGTTGCCCAGCCGGCCGATGATCACCACGGCAAAGACGACGCCGAGATAGGTCCAGATCTGCGCCGGCGCGAGCGTGGCAATCAGCGCGATAAAGGTGCCAGCAATGCCGGCATAGGCAGCGCCAATGCCGGACAGGAGATAGGCGAGCTTCTTGTGATCGACGCCGTAGGCCGCCGCGATGCCGGGATCCTCGGCGGCGGCACGCAAAGCCTTGCCGACATAGGTGCGGCGCAGCCACAACCACGTACCCCACGCGAGCACGGCAGCCACGATGCAGAGCGTCAGCTCCAGCACCGGAATGTAGAACGGTCCAGCCTTGATCGAGCGCGTCGAATATTCCGTCTCGTAGCGGCGGAAGTCGGCCGTCCAGTAGAGCTGGATCGCCACTTCGAGGATCACCGCGAAGCTGAAAGTGATCAGCAGCGAGGCGAGCTCGTTCACCCGGAACTTGTCGAACAGCCAGTGCTGCGCCGTGCCGATCGCGAACATCGCCGGGACGATCATCGCCGCCGACCACCAGGGTTCGACGTGGTAGTTGGTGCCGAGCTCGTAGACGAGGTAGGCGGCGAGGAAGGCGAGCGCAAAATGGCTGAGATTGACCAGCCGCAGCAGACCCCAGCTCAGGCTGAGGCCCATCGCGAGCAGGCCATAGAGGCCGCCGGCCAGGACGCCCGAGATCAGCGCCTGGCCGAGAAGCGTGGCGCTGGGCATCCCCGCTTTACGAGGCGAGCAGCTTCACGCCGGGGGCCGCGAACTCCTTCGGCCAGACGACCTTCCACTCCTTGTTTTGCACCTGCTTGATGAGCTGGGCGGCGTCGCCGTGATTGAACGGCCCGTCGAAGCGCATGCTGCCATAGACGGTCGTGACCCGATTCTTCTTGAGCCAAGCCGCGATCTTCTCGTCGTCCAGGCTGTTGGCGCCATTCACCGCAGCCTCGAGGATCTGCCACTCCGAGATCATGCCGCAGGCCTGCGCGTCGATCGTGCTGTAGGGCAGGTTGGCCTTGGTCGCCCGCGCCTTGAACTCTTCCGCGAGGTGCTTCATGCCCGGCCGTGACATGAACGGCTCGTCGGGCTCGAGGAAGGTCGAGCACAGCGCCTTGTCGCCATCCGGCGACAGCGCCAGCGGACCCGGCGCCGGATAGAGATGGAAGTGGTTCTTGGGCGAATAGTCGAGCTTGCGCGCCGCCTCGAGCAGCAGGTTGCTCTCCAGACCGAGCGAGCCGACCCACAGGAGATCCGGATTGGCCTCCTTCACGCGGGCCGCGATCGCGCCGAAGTCGCGGTTGCCGGATTCGTATTCGAGGTAGAGCAGGACCTTCACGCCCCTCTTCTCCGCCTGCTCCTTCATGCCGAGCGCCATGAACTGCGCCGACGGGAACTTCGAGGTCAGCACCACCATGGACTTGGGCGGCGTCGGGAACGCCGCCATCGCGTCGAGGATGACGTTGGGATAGGTGACGTTGGGCTCGGGGCCGAACGGCGTCGCCGGAAAAGCTCGGTCATAGGTCTGCAGCTTGGGAATGCCCATGCTGCTCTGAATCATCACCTTGCCGTAGCGCTGCGCCACGCCCATCGCCGCCAGGATCGGCGCCGTCGCGTAGGGTCCCTGGATCAGGTCGACCTTGTCGACGGTGATCAGCTTCTCATAGAGGCTACGCGCCACCTCAGGCTTGGACTGGTCGTCGAGCAGCACGTATTCGACAGGCCGGCCGAGCAGACCGTTCCGCTTGTTGATCTCCTCGACCATCATCTCAGAGGAGATCTTGTGGATCACCGCGGTCTGCGCGAGGAAGCCCGTCAACGACAGCGTGCCACCCACCCGCACCGGCTGGCCCGAAGGCGCTGCGCGCAGGATCGCCGGCGCCGCGAGTGCGGCGGTCGCTCCCGCCATGCCGGCCAAAATGCCACGACGGCGCAAAGCGCCCATCCGATCGACCATCGTTTCCTCCAGCCGGCACGTTTGTTTGTTGGAGTGCCGTTGTCCGGAGAGTGGGATAACGAACCGGAACTGTAAACGTTTTTTCGAAACTTCTGCGACGTTTCGAAATTACGCGGGTTACCTGCCGGTGACTGCGAGGAAGCGCTCGAGCGGCGCGCCGTCCGCCAGCAACGATGCGCTCGCAGCTTCGAGCACCACCCTGCCCCGTTCCAGCACCAGCGCGCGGTCGGTGATCGGCAGAATCTTGTGGGCGTGTTGCTCGACGATGATGCCGGCCATGCGCTCTTCTCGGAACAGGCGGCGCAGGGCGCGCAGCAGCTCCTCGATGATGATCGGCGCCAGTCCCTCGGTCGGCTCGTCAAGCAGCAGCAGTTTCGGATTGGTCGCGAGCGCGCGGCCGATCGCCAGCATCTGCTGCTCGCCGCCCGACAAGGAGCCGCCCGATTGCTTGCGCCGCTCCTTCAGCCGCGGGAAGAGCTCGAACACACGCTCGGTCGTCCACGGGCCAGGCCGAGCGACGGCAGTCAGGTTCTCCTCGACCGTCAGGGAGCGGAAGATATTGCGCTCCTGCGGCACCCACCCGATGCCCAGGACTGCTCGAGCTTCCGGCGCCAGCATTGCAAGCTCACGCCCGGCGAGGCGTACCGAACCGGCAAAGCGCCGGGTGACGCCCACGATGCTGTCGATCAGGGTCGTCTTGCCCATGCCGTTGCGGCCCAGCACCGCCAGCGCCTCGCCCTCGCCCAGCCGGAAGCCGATGTCGGACAGCACGACGGCCCGGCCATAGCCAGCGCTGAGGCCTTGGACGGCGAGCAGGTCAGCCATCGCGGCTTTCGCCAAGATAGACGGCGCGCACGCGCGGATCGCGGGCGATGGCGTCGGGCTCGCCCTCGACCAGAAGGGCACCGTCGACCAGCACGGAGATGCGCCGGGCGAAGTTGAACACCAGATCCATGTCGTGCTCGATCAGCAGCACCGATACGTCGGCCGGCAGCGCGGCGATGGCATCGAGGATGTCCCGACGCTCGACCTCCGGAACACCCGCTGCCGGCTCATCGAGCAGCAGCACCTGCGGAGCGCAGGCGAAGGCGGCCGCGATCTCGAGCAGCCGCTGTTTGCCGTAAGGGAGAGTGTCGGTACGCGCATCGAGCACGTCGGTGAGGCCGAAGCGGTCGGCCAGCTCGTCGACCTCGCGCGCCACAGCGTCGATGGCGCCCAGGCGCCGGCGCCAGTCGGCGCCCTGCCCCAGTCGTTCGCCAACAGCGAGCGACAGTGTCTCGAGCGGCGTGAGATCGGCGAAGAGCTGGTTGATCTGGAAGGTACGCACCAGGCCCCGCCGGACGCGCGCCTCCGGCCTCAAGGCTGTGATGTCCTCACCCGCCAGAAGAACCTGGCCTGTGCTCGGCGGCAGCACACCGGTAAGCAAGTTGACGAAGGTCGTCTTGCCCGCGCCGTTGGGCCCGATCAACGCCTGCCGCGCACCTCGTTCGAGACTGAAGGTCACGTCATTGGTTGCCACCAGGCCACCGAAGCGCTTGGCGAGCCCGCGGGTTTCGAGCGCTGCCGTCATGACTTCAGGCGCGGCAGCAGGTGTCGCACGCCGCCTATCAGGCGTTCGCGGCCGACCAGGGCAAGCGCGACCAGGAACAGGCCCATCCAGAACATCCAAAATTGCGGTGCGCTGGCCGACAACGTGTCCTGCAGCACCTTGAACACGAGCGCTCCAGCGATGCCGCCATAGAGCCAGCCCGCGCCGCCGATGATCAGGGCCAACAGCACGTCCGCCGAGCGGTTGAACTCGAGTACCTCGAGCGAGACATAGGCCGTGGTCTGGGCGAGCAGCGCGCCGGCAGCACCGGCATAGGCCGCGGCGATCGTGTAGATGGCGATCAGGCGGCGATTGACCGGCACGCCGAGTGCCGAGGCGCGCAGCGAATTGCGCCGGATCGACATCAGCGACAAACCGAAGGGCGACTGGACCATGCGCCGTGCCACCAGGAACAGCACGAACAGTGTCGTCAGGCTGTAGGCATAGGCGGTGCGGCCGCTGAGGTCGAAGTCGAAACGGCCAAGCAAGGGCCCCACCATCATGCCCTGCAGGCCGTCGGCGCCGCCCGTCCATTGCGGCAGGGCATTGGCGGTTTCGTGCAGGACCAGCGCGACACCCAGCGTCACCATGAGCCGTGTGAGGTCGCTGCCGCGCAGGACCAGCAGGCTTGTGAGAGCGCCAAGCAGCGCCGCAACGGCCACAGCGACTACGAGACCGGCCAGCGGATCGGGGGTCACGTGCTTGCACAGCAGGCCCGCAGCGTAGGCGCCCAGGCCGAAGAACGCGGCATGGCCCAGCGAGATGATGCCGGCGTAGCCCAGGATCAGGTCGAGCGAGAGCGCGAACAACGCCAGGATGGCGATCTCGTTCAGGATCAGGTGCTTGCCTGTGGGCACCAGGATCGCAGCGAAGGCCACGACCCAGAAGACGATCTCCGGCCAGCGCCAGCGGGCGCGCCGTGCAAGGCTTGCCGCAGCGCTCATCTGGCCCCTCTCATCGTGCTCTGGCGAACAGGCCGTTGGGCCTGACCACCAGCACGGCGATCAGCACGACATAGATGACGAAGCCGCCGAGCGCCGAGGAGAGGTAGTACTTGCCCGCCACGTCGGCGATGCCGAGCAGAAGCGACGCGAGGAACGGGCCCATGATCCCCGAGGTGCCGCCGACCGTGACCACGATCAGGAAGTAGATCATGAACCTCAGCGGAAAATATGGATCGATGCCCAGGAGCTCGGTGCCGAGCGCGCCGCCAAGGCCGGCGAGGCCCGAACCGACGGCGAAGGTGACGGCGAACACCATGCCGACCGGGATGCCGAGCCCGCGCGCCACTCGGGCATCGTCGACGGCGGCGCGCAGGCGGCTGCCGAAACGCGTGTTCATCAGTCCGGCCTGCACGCCGAGCGCCACCGCGCCGCATACGAGGATAATGAAAGAGCGGTAGATCCCGACGCTGACACCCAGGATCTCCTCCCTGCCCTGCAGCCAGGCCGGCAGCTTGATGTTGCGTTGGCTCGAACCCAGGAAATAGTCGGTCGCGGCGACGGCGATGAACACCAGGCCGATCGAGAAGAGCACCTGGTCGAGGTGGCTGCGGCCGTACATATGACGATAGAGCGTGCGTTCGAGCACCAGGCCGAGCGCCGCGGACGCCAGGAAGGCCAACGGCAGGCAGGCGAGGAACGGCACGCCCCAGCTATCCATCAGGATCACTGTCACGTAGCCGCCGGCCATGGCGAAGGCGCCATGCGCCAGGTTGACGAAGTTCATCAGGCCGAGCGTCACCGCAAGTCCGCAGGCCAGCACGAACAGCAGCATGCCGTAGGCCACGCCGTCGAACAGGATGGTGGGCATGGTTACGAGGTTTGCTGTCGCCCATCCTTCGAGACGCCGCACTGCGTGCGGCTCCTCAGGATGAGGTCAAATCGCCGAACCGAAGCCCACCTCACCCTGAGGAGCGCCCCGAAGGGGCGCGTCTCAAAGGGTGGGCACACGTACTCCACTATTTCTTCGCCGCCTTCACCGGGTCCTTGACGTTCGGGATGGTGGCGAACTCGACGTTGTAGAGCTCGCCGCCGACCTTTTCGACCTTGCGGATGTAGATGTTCTGGATGATGTCGCGCGTGTCGGGATCGATCGAGATCGGCCCGCGCGGGCTCTCCCACGCCATGCCCTTCATGGCCGCGATCAGCTTCTCGCCGTCGGTCGAGCCGTTGGTCTTCTTGAGCGCGCCGTAGATCAGCGCCATGCCGTCATAGCCGCCGACTGACATGAAGTTGGGCCGCATGCCGCCATTGGCCTTCTTGAACGCCTCGACATAGGTCTTGTTGAGCGCGCTGTTGTGGTTGGCCGAGTAGTTGTGTGCGTTGATCACGCCGATCACCACGTCGCCCATGCCGTTCAGCTGGTCGTCGTCAGTAACGTCACCGGTGGCGATGAGCTTGACCCCCGACTTGTCGAGCCCGCGCTCGACGAACTGCTTGACGAACTGCGCGCCGGTGCCCGACGGCACGAAGACGAACAGAGCGTCGGGCTTGGCGTCGGCCACCTTCTGAAGGACCGGGGCGAAGTCGGGTGCGCGCATGGGGATGCGCAGGTTCTCCACGATCGTGCCGCCATCGGCCTTGAACTTGTCGCTGAACGATTTCTCGGCGTCGATGCCGGGACCATAATCGCTGACCAGGGTGACGACCTTCTTGATGCCGTTCTTGTAAGCCCATTCGGCCATCGGCACCGACGACTGCGCGAGCGTGAACGAGGTGCGCACGACGAAGGGCGAGGCCTCGGTGATCGACGAGGTGCCCGCCGCCATCACTACCTCCGGCACCTTGGCCTGGGTGGCGATCGGCGCAGTGGCCATGGCCGACGGAGTGATGCCGAAGCCCGCCAGGATCGCGACCTTGTCGTTGACCACCAGCTCCTGCGCCAGCCGCTTGGTGACGTCGGGCACGCTGGTGTCGTCCTTGAGGATGACTTCGATCTTCTTGCCGGCCACCGTGATGCCGTGCTGCGCCATGTAGAGCTTCACCGCGGCATCGATCTGCTTGCCGGTCGAAGCCTGCTGTCCGGTCATCGGCAGGATCAGGCCGATCTTGACGGTGTCCTGCGCGGCGGCGCCGGATGAGATCAACGCGAATGCTGCGACAGCGACGAGTTGGCGCCTCAACATGTTTGCCTCCCAAACAATTCTTCTGGCCGAACTACTAGCACAAAGGCTTGCTGGATGCTCTATGCTCGGCCGCCAAAGACATCAAGTCACGGGAGCAGGCCCATGAAGAGCTACAAGGTCGTCGAATTCGGCAAGCCCATGCAGAAGGTCGAGGAGCCCACCCCCAAGCCGCAGGGCAGCGAGGTGCTGGTGCGCATCACGGCCGCCGGCGTCTGCCATTCCGACGTCCATCTCTGGGAAGGCTTCTTCGACATGGGCGGCGGCAACAAGTACTCGACTGCCAAGACCATGAACCCGCCGCGCATCATGGGCCACGAGATCGTCGGCGTGGTCGAGGCGCTGGGGCCCGACTCCAAGGGAGCCAAGGTCGGTGACAAGGCCGTGGTCTATCCCTGGATCGGCTGCGGCAAGTGCTGGTACTGCGAGCATGGCACGGAGAATCTCTGCCCTACTCCGCGTGCGCTCGGCGTCAACAACGATGGCGGCTTTGCCGACCACGTGCTGGTGCCCCACGCCAAGTATCTCTACCCCTATGGCAGCCTGCCCGAGGAGCTCGCCTGTCTCTATGCGTGCTCGGGCATCACCGCCTTCGGTGCCGTGAAGAAAGCGGCCGGCCATGACGCCGGCAAGCCGATCCTGGTGATCGGTGCGGGCGGCGTCGGCCTGATGGGCGTGCGTTTCGCCAAAGCGGTGCTCGGTCGCGAGCCGATCGTGGCGGATATCGACGAGAACAAGCGCAAGCTGGCGCTGCAGAATGGTGCCTCGGCAGTGGTCGATCCGCGCGAGAAGGAAGCGCGCAAGCAGGTGATGGACCTGACCGGCGGCACCGGTGTCGCCGCGGCGATCGACTTCGTCGGAGCCGAGGCCTCGGCCCAGTTCGGTTGGCGCGCCTTGGGCCGCGGCGGCCGGCTGATCATCGTCGGCCTGTTCGGCGGCGCGTTCAGCACGCCGTTGCCGATGTTCCCTTTCACCGGCAACACCATCATGGGCTCGGTCACCGGCACGCCGGCCGAGATGAAGGAGATGATGGACCTGGTGGCCGCCGGCAAGGCAGCCCCGGTGCCGATCATCAAGCGCAAGCTCGACGAGGCCGACGCCACGCTGCAGGAACTGCGCAAAGGCCTGATCATGGGACGCGCCGTTCTGGTTCCGTGACACAAGCAACACGCGCCCTCGCCCACGCCTTCGAGACCGGAGCGCTCGCCCACCCTCTAGCGGGACGGCGGGCGTTCTTTTTGCGCGCCGAGGATCCGCCGTTCGACGGCATCGAGTGCGAGCAATCCTTTCGGCCGGCGTTCCTGCGCCTGAAGGATGCGACGCCTCGGCTGGAGAGCGGCTCATATGGGCTCGGTCTGGTGCTGATGACCAAGCACAAGGAAGAGAACTTCGCCAACATCGCGCGCGGCTGCGCGCTGCTGGCCGACGGTGGCACGCTGGTCTCAGCTGGCGCCAACGACGACGGCGCCGCGAGCCTCGAGAGGCACGTCGCAAAGGCGTTCGGCCTCTCCGGCACCTTGTCGAAATTTCACAGCCGCGTCTTCTGGCTCACCAAGGGCGACAAGGAACCACCGGCCTATTGGCGTGGCCTCGCCGGTTTGCAGCCCGTGGCCGACAGCTCCTGGCTCAGCAGGCCCGGCATCTTCAGCTGGGACCGCATCGACGACGGCTCCGCCCTGCTCGCAGCCCACCTGCCCGACGATCTCGGCGGACACGTCGCCGACTTCGGCTGCGGCTGGGGCTATCTCGCCCGCGAAGTCCTGGCACGCTCGCCCGGCATCCGGCGCATTGACCTGATCGATGCCGAGCATCTCGCGCTCGACGCCGCGCGCGCCAACATCAAGGACCAGCGCGCGACCTTCCACTGGCTCGACCTTGCGACGGAGCCGGCGCCTGCGACTTACGACGCCATCATCTGCAATCCGCCCTTCCACACCGGCCGCGCGGCGACGCCGGCGCTCGGCCAGAAGGTGATCGAAGCCGCAGCCCGCACGCTGAAACCCGGCGGCCGTTTCTACACGGTCGCCAACCGCGGCCTGCCCTACGAGCCGCTGCTCAAGCAGCATTTCGCTTCGTTCGAGACGTTGGCCGACAACAACAAGTTTCGCGTCACGCGAGCTGTGCGCTGATCAAGAATTCCTTGTTGCCGTCGGCGCCGGTGATCGGGCTTTCGATCACACCCAGCACCATCCATCCCGGCTGCTCGGCAAGCCATGCCGAGATCGAGTCGGACACCTCTTTATGCAGCTCGGGTTCGCGCACGATGCCGCCCTTGCCGACGCGGCCTTTGCCGACCTCGAACTGCGGCTTGATCAGCGCCACCAAGTGCGCCCCACTCGTGGCGAGCGCCAAGGCCGCTGGAAGCGCGGTGCGCAGGCCAATGAAAGACGCATCGCAAACGATGATGTCGATCGGCTCAGGAATCTGAGCCCGCGTAACGGCGCGGATGTTGGTCTTCTCCATCGAGAGCACACGCGGATCCGAGCGCAACTTCCAGGCCAGCTGGTTGGTGCCGACATCGACGGCATAGATCTTGGCCGCGCCGCGCTGCAGCAGGCAGTCCGTGAAGCCGCCGGTCGAGGCGCCGACATCGAGCGCGACGCGACCGGCAACCGGGATCGCAAAATGATCCAGTGCCTTCTCGAGCTTCAGCCCGCCGCGCGAGACGTAGGGATGCGGCTGGCCGCGCACTTCGAGTTGGGTGTCGCTGGCGATGTTCTGACCTGGCTTCTCGAGACGCTTGTCGCCGGAGAAGACGAGACCTGCCATGACGAGCCGCTGTGCGGCCGCGCGGGTCTCCGCAAGGCCGCGCTCCACGAGCGCCACGTCGAGCCGGGTTTTGGCCGCCATCACTCCCCTGCTAGCATGGCGGACATGAGCACGAAACTTCTCGAGGGCGAACGCGCCTTGGTCACCGGCTGCGCGGGCGGCATCGGCCGCGGCATCGCCAAGGCGCTGAAGGCCGAAGGCGCCACGGTATTGGGCACCGACATCAACGCGCCGACCGCCGAGGACGGTATCGACTTCCTGGCCGGCGATCTCTCGAAGAAGGACGGCTGGCGCGACCTGCTCGACGGAGCGGTCAAGAAGCTCGGCTCGATCTCGCTATTCGTTCATGCCGCAAGCCCTCGACGACTGGAGGGCGATACGCCGCTCACGGTGAGCGAGGAAACCTGGGACGCCATGACGGGCGTCAACCTGCGCTCCGGCTTCTTTCTCGCCCGCGAGATCGGCAAGCACATGCGCGACAGCAAAACCAGGGGCCGCATCCTGCTGATCACTTCCCTGCATCGCGACACACCGCGCACGCTCGCCCACTACTCTGCGTCGAAGGCCGGCATGACCATGGTGATGAAGGAGCTGGCGCGCGTGCTGGCGCCCCATGGAATCCGGGTCAATGCGATCGCACCGGGCGCTATCCCGGGCGGCGGCTTTGCGCGCAACATGGACGAGCTGGTGGCGCAAATCCCCTTGGGCCGCGCGGGGACTCCTGACGACATCGCGCAGGTCGCTGTCGCCGTTCTGTCAGAAAGATTTGGCCGTTATGTCGTGGGCACGACGGTAGAAGTTGATGGCGGATTGGGCCTGATCAGCTGGATTCCTCCCAAGGCTTGACCCGCACTGCCGGAAGGGCTGAGTTACGTCCCCGAAGGCAAGACAAGGAGGGGTTTCACCATGACACTTCGCATCAACTCGACCGCGCCAGATTTCAAGGCGGACACGACCCAGGGTCCCATCGAGTTCCACAAGTGGATCGGCGATGGTTGGGCCATCCTGTTCTCGCATCCCAAGGACTTCACGCCGGTCTGCACGACCGAGCTCGGCTACATGGCCGGCCTGAAGCCCAAGTTCGACAAGATGAACACCAAGATCGTCGGCCTCTCGGTCGATCCGGTGTCGAACCACTCGAAGTGGGCGAAGGACATCGAGGAGACGCAGGGCCACGCCGTCACTTATCCGATGATCGGCGATCCCGAGCTCAAGGTGGCGACCGCCTACGACATGCTGCCGGAAGGCGCCGGCTCGACGTCAGAAGGCCGCACCGCGGCGGACAATGCCACGGTGCGCTCGGTGTTCATCATCGGCCCGGACAAGAAGATCAAGGCAATGCTCACCTATCCGATGAGCACCGGCCGCAACTTCGACGAGGTGATGCGGCTACTCGAGAGCTGCCAGCTCACCGCCAAGCACCAGGTGGCAACTCCGGTGAACTGGAAGAACGGCGAGGACGTGATCATCGTGCCGGCGGTCAACGACGAGCAGGCCAAGGCCAAGTATCCCAACGGCTGGAAGGCACCCAAGCCCTACCTGCGCATCGTGCCGATGCCGAAGTGACGGCATAGAGCGGCAAACCAAAATAAAACGACCGGCCCATGCGGCCGGTCGTTCGATTTCGCGGATCCGGAATTCTACTTAGCGCCGAGCCCTCGCCTACCGGCGGGCCATCGCTGCCATCGGCGGGCGCTGGCTGCCATTACTCGCCGGACGGACCGGAGTTGCCGGTGCCGTCGCGGTGCCGGCCGATGGCTGGGCCGCCATGCCGGTGCGGATGTCGCGTGCGACCTTGACCAGGCGCGGCCCCCAGTCGGCTTCGAGGCGATCGCGGCTGATCTGGTAGATCGGCGCCGAGGCGTTGATGGCATAGGCCGCGGTGCCGTCGGTGTTGCGCAGCGGTGCGCCGACGCCGCACAGCTCGGGCAGCCACTCGCCCCAAGTGACGCAGAAGCCGTGGTCGGCGAGCTCCTTGAACGAGCGCTCCATGCCGGTCTTCACCTTGCCCCAGTCGTCGCGCCAGCGGCGGCGGATCGCATCGACCTGCTTGTTGCGGTCGGCGTCAGGCAGCGAGAAGAGATAGGCCCGGCCCATCGCCGTGCTGGCCATCGGCACGCGGGTGCCGACATCGTGGGTGATCGCCACGACCGAGGGGCCGCGACAGGCTTCGAGGTAGATCATCGAATGGCGGTCGCGGCCGCCCAGCGCTGTCGAGGCGTTGAGTGCGTGGGCGAGTGCCTCGAGCGGCTGGCGCGAGGCACGGCGCACATCCATGCTCGAGATCGCGGCATAGCCGAGCGCCAGCACCGAGGCGCCGAGCTCGTATTTGCGGAAGCGCCTTATGTAATTGAGGTAACCCAATTCGGTCAGCGTATGGGTGAGGCGCGCGACGGTCGGCTTGGGAAGGCCGGTGCGATGCGCGATTTCCTGGTTGCCCAGCATGCCTTCGCCGGCATGGAAGGCACGCAGGATGTCGAGCCCGCGGGCGAGCGCGGTGACGAACTGGCGGTCCTTGGTGGCCCCGCCTTCCGCAAGACCGTTCTCGACGGAGCTCTGCAGGGCGGCGGTACGGGTGACAAGGTGACTGACGTTGCCCATGGGCGTTTTCTCCGGTGAATGGCTATTCATTATTTGCGAAACCGAAGCTGCCACCGGGTCATAGGTGCCGCAATGCGCGGGGAGGGGTTTTGGCCTGCGAACATGCAAGGCCGCCATGCCGCAGATGCGGGTTTCTTTCGCAAGGGTTGCGAAAAGGCAAAAACCCTCGCGGAATCGGACGAATTTACACGTTCCCTGTGGACGTCCGGCTGGTTCGGCCGGGCTCGTCCGGCTACCATCCGGCCGCACCCCTAAAGAGGCGAAATTGGCGAAAGAACCTGCACTGCCTAAGGACATTGCCGGCCTGTCCTTCGAGGACGCGCTGAAGGAGCTGGAGGGCATCGTCCAGCAGCTCGAGCGTGGCCAGGTGAAGCTCGACGAGGCAATCTCGGCTTATGAGCGCGGCGCGCTGCTGAAGCGGCACTGCGAGCAGAAGCTGGCCGAGGCCAAGATGAAGGTGGAGAAGATCGTCTTCTCGGCCGACGGGTCGGTGAGCAGCCAACCGGCCGACCTCAACTAGTCCTTTCCATGCCCCTGTCGTCGTATCGCGAGTTCGACGCCGCCCTGGCGTTCGCAGCCGAGTCCGTGGAGCGCACCATGGAGCGGCTGCTGCCGCGCGCGTTTCCCGGAGAGAGCAACGGCGAAACCCATGTCTTTGACGCCATGCGCTATTCCAGCCTGGGCGGCGGCAAGCGCCTGCGCGCCTTCTTCGTGTTGGCCAGCGCCACGCTGTTCAAGGTCGGTGCCATTCCGGCCAACCGTACGGCGAGCGCCATCGAGTTCGTCCATGCCTACTCGCTGATCCACGACGACCTGCCGGCGATGGATGACGATGACCTCAGGCGCGGCAAGCCCAGCTGCCACAAGCAGTTCGACGAGGCGACGGCGATCCTGGCCGGAGATGCGCTGCAGGCGCTGGCCTTCGAGGTACTGGCCGACAAGGACACGCATGGCGATCCTGCAGTGCGCGCCGCGCTGGTCGTCGAACTCGCCAAGGCCGCCGGCGCGCACGGCATGGTGGGCGGCCAAATGCTCGATCTGCTGGCCGAGCAGCAGGTTGGCGAGATGTCGATCGGCACCATCACCCGCCTGCAGCGGCTGAAGACCGGTGCGCTGATTTCTTTCTCCTGCACCGCCGGCGCGATCCTCGGCAAGGCGGCCGACCCGATGCGCAATGCCTTGTCGGCCTATGCCCACGATCTCGGCTTGGCGTTCCAGATCGTCGATGACCTGCTGGACGTCGAAGGCGATGCCACCGAGCTCGGCAAGGCGACCGGCAAGGACGCCGCCGCCGGCAAGGCCACGTTCGTCTCGATCCTGGGACTGGAGCGGGCGCGTTCCCAGGCAACCATGCTGGCGCGGCAGGCCGCCGCACACCTCGAACCCTTCGGCGAGAAGGCCGATTTGCTGCGCCAAGCCGCGAATTTTGTCGTCAGCCGGCGGGCGTGAAGGCCTGTCGAAGCGTATATATGTGAGCCATGAGCACCGAGAGTAAGACGCCGCTTCTGGACACCGTGGATATCCCGGCCGACCTGCGCCGTCTGCGGGCCGACCAGCTGCGCCAGCTGGCCGACGAACTGCGCCAGGAGACGATCTCGGCGGTGTCGGTGACCGGCGGCCATCTCGGCGCCGGGCTGGGCGTGGTCGAGCTCACGGTGGCGCTGCATTACGTGTTCGACACGCCGCGCGACCGGCTGCTGTGGGACGTCGGCCACCAGGCCTATCCGCACAAGATCGTCACCGGCCGGCGCAAGCGCATCCGTACACTGCGCCAGGAGGGCGGGCTGTCGGGCTTCACCCGGCGGGCCGAGAGCGAGTACGACCCGTTCGGCGCGGCGCACTCCTCGACCTCGATCTCGTCGGGCCTCGGCATGGCGGTGGCGCGCGACCTCGCGGGCGGCAACAACCACGTGATCGCCGTGATCGGCGACGGCGCGATGAGCGCCGGCATGGCCTACGAGGCGATGAACAACGCCGGCCACCTGCGCAGCCGGCTGATCGTCATCCTGAACGACAACGACATGTCGATCGCGCCACCCACCGGGGCGATGTCGGCGCATCTGTCGCGCCTGCTGTCGGGCCGGCCCTATGTCACTCTGCGCAACCTCGGCCGCTCGGTCGCCGAAGTGCTGCCCAAGCCGCTCGAGAAGGCGGCGCGCCGGGCCGAGGAGTTCGCCCGCGGCATGGTGGCGGGCGGCACGCTGTTCGACGAGCTGGGCTTCTACTATGTCGGTCCGGTCGATGGTCACAACCTCGACCACCTGCTGCCGGTGCTGAAGAACGCCCGCGACAGCAAGCTCGACAAGCCGATCCTGGTCCATGTCGTGACCCAGAAGGGCAAGGGCTATCCGCCGGCCGAGGCGAGCGCCGACAAGTACCATGGCGTGGTGAAGTTCGACGTCGTCACCGGCAAGCAGTCCAAGCCGGTGGCCAATGCGCCGGCCTACCAGGCGGTGTTCGCCAAGGCGCTGATCGGCGAGGCCGAGACCGACAGGAAGATCGTCGCCATCACCGCGGCCATGCCCTCGGGCACCAGCCTGGACAAGTTCGCCGAGCGCTTCCCCGAGCGCTGCTTCGACGTTGGCATCGCCGAGCAGCATGGCGTGACCTTCGCCGCCGGCCTGGCGACCGAGGGTTTTAAGCCGTTCGCGGCGATCTACTCGACCTTCCTGCAGCGCGGCTACGACCAGGTGGTGCACGACGTCGCCATCCAGAGCCTGCCGGTGCGCTTTGCCATCGACCGGGCGGGGCTGGTCGGCGCCGACGGCGCCACCCATGCCGGCTCCTACGACGTCGCCTACCTCGCCTGCCTGCCGGGGTTCGTGGTGATGGCCGCGGCCGACGAGCTCGAGCTGATGCACATGGTGGCGACGGCGGCGCAGATCGATGATCGGCCCTCGGCCTTCCGCTATCCGCGCGGCGAGGGTGTCGGCATCGAGCTGCCGGCGCGCGGCACGCCGCTGGAGATCGGCAAGGGCCGCATCGTGCGCGAGGGCAGCAAGATCGCCATCCTGAGCCTGGGCACGCGGCTCGCCGAATGCCTGGTGGCGGCCGAGGATCTGGCGGCCAAGGGGCTCAGCACCACGGTGGCCGATGCCCGCTTTGCCAAGCCGCTCGACACCGACCTGATCCGCCGCCTGGTGCGCGAGCACGAGGTGCTGATCACCGTCGAGGAAGGCTCGGTCGGCGGCTTTGCGGCCCACGTCCTGCAGTATCTCGCCACCGCCGGCCTGATGGACCATGGCCTGAAGGTGCGGCCCTTGATCCTGCCCGACCGCTTCATCGACCACGCCTCGCCCGCCAAGCAGTACGCCGAAGCCGGCCTCGATGCGCCGCATATCGTGGCCACAGCGCTGGCCGCACTCGGCCGGCAGGCCGAGCGGGCGCGCGGCTAGACGCCGCCTCTCACCCCAGCCGGTAGCGCAACCAGACGGCGCCGCCCTCCAGCACCTCGTGGCTGGCGAGCGTCATGCGCTCGATCGGCGCCGGGCCGAGATCGACGTCACCGGAGTTGAAGACGGTGGGTGCGCCCGAGCTGCCATCGATCGCTGGAGAGACGACGAGGCTGATTTCATCCACGAGCCCCGCGCGCAACAGCGCGCCGTTGGCACCGCCGCCGCCCTCGAGCAGCAGGCGCTCGATGCCGAGCTCGCGATTGAGCGTCTCGAGCGCCGCGGCAAGGTCGATCTTGGTTTTGCCGGCGAAGATGTAGGACACGCCATCGCCCCGCAGCCCGGCCAGGTGCCGGTCGGATACTGCCTCGGTCAGGATGACCAGGATCGGATCGCCGCCGATGTCGGAGCGCTCCCACACCGCCTTGCCATGGGCATCGAGGAAGATGCCCCAGGCCTTGGCGTCGCGCCGGGCGAACCAGTTTTCGCGCGGGAACTTCTGCTCGCTCGGCGGATATCCCTTCTTGTCCTTGCCGCGGGCGAATTCCTGGGCAGTGACGCGGCCGCACAGCCAAGATCCGCCGCCGTGCTGGGCGACGAGCTGGTCGTGCAGTTTCTCGAACAGGTTCGGCACGACATTGGCCTTGGGCCGCCAGCGGCTGCCCCAGATCCGGCCATCGATGCTGGTGACCATGTGGCACGTGACGTGTGGTTTCATGGCCGGCAGCTTAGCCGTAGAGTGGCGCCATGGCGAAGGCGTCACCCGAGGCTGCGGACCATCTCCGGGTCCAGGGAGTCTATGAGCTCGGCCACGCGCTTCATGTTCTCGACGCGGATCTTCACGGCTTCTCGCGGGACGACATAGAGCGCGTCGAATACTTCTGGACGTTCGGCGATCTGCACGAGAGTGCGGCGGGGTTCGTCCTGGCGCTGCGCGACGGCCGCCGTGCCTATGTCGACTTCCTGCACTGGCATGCCTTCGAGCAGAACGAGGATTTCAGGATCGAGACCGAATTCCTGCCCGGCGATCAACGGTATCCCGCTTTGTCGTCGCCACAACTGCCGCCGGCCGAGTGGTCATCGGACACCGGCCACCTCGCCAAGCTGCTCGCTCAGAATTCGACCGGATAGGGCGGCAGCTCGCCGCGCTCGTAGCGCTGCGGCAGGTCGGGCGTGACGTTCTCCCAAACATAAAGCATCGAGCGCTTCTTGGAGTAACCCTGGTGGCGAATGTCGGCCGGCATGGCGGCAACGTCGCCCGCCTTCATGGTGACCCGCGCGCGCGGGGAGCCGGTGTTCTTGTCGGCAACGTCCCACACGATCTGGTCGGACAGCTGGATGAACCATTCGACGCGGTCGTTGCCATGGAAAACCGGCAGGATGTATTCCTCGGTCGTCGGGCAGGCGAGCGAAGCCTTGCACACCGCGGTGACCGACGGGTTCCACGTCACGTCCGAGCGGCTGAGATACTTGAACAGGCTGAAGGCGTGGAGCTGGCCCTCGAAGCCCGGCTCGGCGACGATCTCGGGTTCGTCCTGGGGCACGTCGGCGAAGGCTCTGTTGACCGGCATGTCGTTGCGCAGCGGCGAATCGCCCGGCAGGCCGGGCATGCGCTGGGTTGCCACGCGGGTGCGCTCGATGGCGGCGATGTTCTCGCCCTGCTTGGTGCCGAACGCGGTGCCGGTCTCGACCGGGGCGGCGAAGGGATCGAAGCCCTGGTTGACCCAGTCGCGCAGGATCGCCTTGAAGGTCGCCATAATGTGCGCCGCATCGAAGCGCTCTGTGTAGTCGACCCCCGCCTCTTTCATCACGCCGTTGAAGCTGCCGGCATACATGTCGACCTGGCCGTAGAGATTGCGCGTTCCGATGACGTGGTCGAAGTTCACCCAGCCGTAGAAGAAGTTCCAGGCGACGTCGCGCATGCAGGCGCGCAGGAAGGCCTCGGCCGACATCTGGTGCGAGCGCATCTGGCCCTTGGCCGGCCAGCGCACGGTGACGAAGTATTCGTCGCGCGCGAGCTCGAACTTGCCGAGCTTGAAGGTCCTGTAGCCGGTCTCGTTGCTTGGATCGGTCGAGACAACCGGGGCAATCGCTGTCGACATCGCCGCTTCTCCTACTGAAGGCAGATCTCGTTCCACTTCTGCTGGCTCAGTTCGCCCAGAAGGGTCTGCTGCAGAATGACGCCGAGCTTGGTGGCCTTGAAACGGTAGCCGCAGCCCGCCGGCAGCAGCGCCTGATGGCCGCGCCTGAGCCGGATCAGGCCCATGCGCTGGCCCTTCGGTGCGTCACCGATCAGCGTCGCGCCGTCCTTGCCCTTTGGCGGCTGCGCGAGCTTCACGAGCTCGACTTCGACTTCGCCATCCATGCAGAGCGCGAACTCATCGTGGGCGCAGGCGAACCACGGCGACGTGCCCTCGGCGCGCATCACCTCCTGCACGTATTCGAGGTTCTTGCCGACGACCACGCGTTCATACGGCGGCGATTTCGACGCCACCTCGAAAATGTTGGAGAAAACGTAGTGCTTCGGATCGCCACTGACGATCTCGATGCTGCCCTTCTCGAAGTCGTTTATCGAGCCGAACACTGTCGTGGACGCCATGCTCCCCTGCCCTTCCTTGTTGTCGTTACTCGGCGGCCATCTTCGCTCCCTGGAACGCCGGCATGACTTCGTGCGCGAAACGGCGGAGCTGGTCCTTGAATTCCGCCGGCGACAATCCCTCGGCCCAGTGGATCATGAAATCCTCGAGCCCGGAATATTTGGCCTCGATCGACTTGATGCCCTCGATCACCTCGGCCGGGGTGCCGCAGAACCACGCCTTCTGCTTCACGCCGTCGCGGATCGAGGGAATGGACGCCGGCGCGCCCGGCGTGCCCCAGGTGCGGCCCTGCTCGTCGGCGTAGCGCACGAAGCCGAACGGCGCGAACCACTTGTAGCGCTCGTCATGCGCCGGCTCGACCCGGCGGATCGCCTCTTCCTGGCTGCCGGCAATATAGAGGCCGGCGCCCCAGATCATGTCCTCGCCCAGCTTCTTCTGCCGGCCATGCTTGGCGCAGGCGGCCTGGTAGGCGCGCACCGAATCGTCGAGGATCTTCTCGCCGTTCAGGTCGACCATCGCCTTCAGGCCATAGCGCGCCATCATGTCGATGGTGCGGCCGCTGGCGATCGGCATCCAGATCTCGACCGGCAGGTGCTTGGGCCGCGGCACCACGGTGATCTCCTTCATCTGGTAGCCGCGGTAGGGAACCGGCGGCGGGCATTCGAAGTACTTGCCCTTGTGATGGAAGCTCTCCTCGTTGAAGCACTTCAGCAGGAGTTCCAGTTGCTCCTCGAAGTACTCGCGGTTGGCGTCGGCATCGAGCAGCGGCGCGCCGAAGGTCTCGACCTCGCGGCTGTGATAGCCGCGCCCGACGCCCATGATCACCCGGCCGTCGGTCACGATGTCGGCCATCGCATAGTCTTCGGCCAGGCGAATGGGATGCCACATCGGCATCACGTTGAAGCCGCAGCCGAACTTCAGGCGTTTGGTCTGCGTCGCCAGCCACAGGCTGAGCTGCACCAGGTTGGGCAGGCACTCGTAGCCTTCGTGCTGGAAATGGTGTTCCGCCGTCCACAGCGCGTGGTAGCCGAGATCGTCCATCAGCCGCGCCACGTCGCGCGTGGTCTCGAAGACCTCGCTCAGGCGCTGGTTGGAATAGCGACGGTCGTTGGCCGGCGTGCCATTGAGGCCGACATTCTCGAGATCGATCTGGCCGACAAAGAGAGCGTGGAAGCGCTTGATCATGAGGTCCCCTCCTCTGGGGGCCATGATACCCGAGTCTTCGAGCAGAGCGAGGGACCTTGGAAACCCCGGAAACCCCGCAAAATGTGCGGCCGGCGTTTACCGCGCGTTGTGCCGGACCACCAGGCAGGTGATGTCGTCCGCCTGCAGGGTGCCGGCGGAGAAGCTTTCGACGCCTTCGATCACCGACAGCATGAGATCCTGCGGCGAGCGGTCGGCCAGTCCGCGCACGTCCTCCAGCAGGCGCGGCACACGAAACATCTCGCCTTCGCGATTGGCCGCCTCGGTGACTCCGTCGGTGTAGAGGAACAGCATGTCGCCGGGTGCGAGCGTCACCCCGGACTCGGCGAACGTTCGCCCGGCCACGACGCCAAGCGGCGGATTGCCGGCGCGCTTCAAGAGCTCGACCGTGCCGGCCGCGCGCACGACGATCGGCTCGCAATGGCCGGCATTGACGAACTGGACGATGCCGCTCGCCTCGTCCAGCTCGCCGTAGAACGCCGTCACGAACATGTCGACCGGGTTCTCGCGGCAAAGCGCTTCGTTCACCCGCATGATGCACTCCGCCGGCGCGACGCCGCCAAGGGCTGCGTTGCGCAGCATGGTTCGCGTCACCGCCATGAAGAAGGCGGAAGCGACGCCCTTACCCGACACGTCGGCGACCACCAGCCCCAGCCGGCCTCCCTCGATCGGAAAGACGTCGTAGAAGTCGCCGCTCATCTCCAGCGCCGGGCGCATGGCGGCGGCGATGCCGGTGCGGCTGTAGCCGGAAAAGTCGGTCGGCAGGATCGCGCTCTGCAGCACGCGCGCGGTTTGCAGGTCGTCGTCGATGCGCGCCTGTTTCTCCTCGAGTTGGCGGTTCTTCTCCGCGACCTCGGCGGTGCGCTCGGCGACGCGCTGCTCGAGCATCCGGTTGTAGGCTTCGAGAGCCGCCTCGGCCTGCCGCCGCTGCGCCAGCACGGCCACGGTCAGAAGGCCGGTGAAGGTGATCACCGCAACGAAGATCTCGAGGAGCAGGACCGCCTCGTCCGGCGAGCGGCCGACGAACTGCCCGACGCCGTAGCTCGTGGTGATGATGGTGACGACGGTGATTGCCGTCGCCGCCACCGTGACGCCGCGCGCCCCGCCACCGAAGGCCGCCCACAGCTGGAGCGGCGCGCTGGTCTTCACCTCGTGCTTCATCATCGTCGGCGGCATGCAGGCGATGGTCAGCCGCCTGATGGACGGCCGGCGCACCGTGGTCATCGCCATCGCGCTGCTGCTGTCCTTCACCCGCTACCTGTTCCCCAGCTTCTACAGCGACGCGCCGACCTACCTGCAGGCGCTGGTGAGCTCGCCGCTCTCGATCGGCATGATCGCCGCGCTGGCGCTCAACGCCCTGTTCCGCATCGGCATCAGGAAGACGGCCTCGCTCGAGTTCGTGCCGGGGGCCGCCGCGTTCGACCAGCTCGAGCAGTTCGCCGACAAGCAGGGCGGCATCTGGGGCGCCCGCCGCGACGTCATCCACCGGGCGATCCGGGCGATGATCGAGACCGGCGAGGCGCTCGAGCTGCTGGCCGAGCCGGGCACTCAGGCCCGCGTCACCATGACGTTCGACGAATACTGGCTCGAGGTGACGACGGATTACCTGGGCAAGCCGCTCAGCACCTCGGCCGCGGTGCCGCACCACGACGAGCTGCTGGCCGACGACAGCCAGCTCACCCGGCTCTCCTCGGTCATCATCCGCCGCCTGGCGACCCGGCTCACCGATCCACTCCGACGGCGACAGGCAGCGCATCCGCCTCGGCTTCGAGCACTAGAGCGGCGTGGCCAAAGACCTGCTGTCGCTCGCCGTGGCCAACGACCTCGCCGCCATCCCGCGTGTTGCGGCCGAGCTGGAAGCCTTCGGCCTCGGCCACGGCATTGCGCACCGCGACCTCAACCGCTTCAATCTCGCGCTCGAGGAGGTGTTGACCAACGCCATCTCCTACGGCTTTCCCGCCGGCGGCCGCCACGACATCGAGGTCCAGGTTGCCTGGCGCCCCGACCATCCGGATGGAGGTGCGCTGGAGGCGACGGTGAGCGACGACGGCGTGCCGTTCGATCCGCTGGCCGCGGTCCCGCCCGACCTCGGCGTGCCGGTGGAGCACCGCAAGGTCGGCGGGCTCGGCATCCACCTCCTGCGCGCACTCACCGAGGAGATCGACTATCGCCGCGACGGCGGGCGCAACGTGCTCCGCTTCCGCCTGCGCGCCGGCGAGCGGCGCGGCCAGGAATAGGAACGCTCCACCGCTCTGTCGACGAATGTGGGAAATGCCACAGCGGACCCCGTCCCGTTCGCCTAGACCTTCCCTTGCACCGTTCTTCCAGAGGGCTTCCTTATCCCAGGCAGACCCTCGGCGGCCGCCGCCTTGACACACACCCACGATAGGCGACGGCCGCCACTTCGCTTCCCGGCTAGGCCGCAGCCAGCGGCACTCGCGCCAGATGTCGGTGCGTCGTCTGGCCCAGCAGGCTGTGCACGAGGACGACCTCGCGCACCGTCCAACTGATCGGCTCGATGGGATGCGCCGCGACCCGTTGGCTATCGCGCAACAACGTCAGGTGCGGCGTGAAGGATCGTGCCGGCCTCGGTCGCCCATCGAGCACATCGCTCAGGCGCTGCTGCAGGACTTCCAGGCCGATGACGCTGTCGTCGCCCGACAGCACCAGGGCGCCGTTGCGAAAACTCATGGCGCGATCGAAGGCGACACGGAACGACGGCATCACCACCTTCGCTGCGCGTTCGGCCAGGACCTCGACCAGCTCAGTCGGGAAACCGAAGCCTTCGCCGGCATGGAACAGTGTGACGTGGAAATGCTCCTTCTGGAGCGGCTTGCCCGTCAGCCCATGGCTCATGCGCAAGCGCCGGGCACGATCGGCGATATCCTCGGCCGTATCCGCGTCGGGAAGAACGGCAAAGAAGAGCCGATCGGTGGGCGGTGACCTGCGAGGCCCTACCTGGCCGTGCCGCCGCCGCAACCGTCGCGCGGACAACATCGACAGCCGGTTTCCACTGACGCCCGGATGAAGGGTTGAAGGTGTCAAAGGGCGTAGCAAACAATCCATCCATGGTAGCTCTCCCGATGCGAATGTTCACTATATGTTCTTTGTAGTGGAAAACGCAATCCCTTGGCAAAAGAGCCAGGTTTTCCAGCCTGGATTGATCGTCACCTCCATGCCGGCGCGGGTGAGAGAGCGGTACGCGACACCGGCACCTCGCCGGGTCCGGCCGGCGCGGAGACGCTCGCGGCGATGTCGACGACGTCGCTCTGGACGTCATCGTCGCCAATCTCAATCTCGCCGCTGGTTCTCCCTCGAGGATGAGCGGCATCGATGCGCCGCGCGGCGAACGCGGCGTGGAGAGGCCGCACAAAATCGTGAGCAGTCGGCATGCATGCTCACGATCGCGAGACTGCGTGAGAGCACCGTGCACGTTCGCGTCAAAGTCGCGAGGATTATTCGCCAGTCGGTGTCGCGAAACCAGAGCAACACATTCCCGCCTTTTTTCGGCGCTGTTTCTCCGTCGCCCAACCCTTGTGATGGAGATGAGAATGAAAACCTCTTTTAAGACTCTGATCGTTGTTGCATCCCTCGTATTGCCGTTCGCGGCATCGGCCCAGCAAGGCTCGACCGGCGCCAACAGTGTTGGTTCGGCTTTCACCTCTCCGTCCGGTGCGAGCGGCGCCACGACTGGCGGCGCTGACGCCGGCGCCTCGACGCAGGTCCAGAATTCCGGTCCTGCAGGTTCGACGGGAGGCAACAACGTCGGCGCGGTTCTGGCGGCGCCGTCGCCGGCACAGAATGCTGGCAACGGGCAGCCCGGCCAGACTCACCAGTAAGCCCATAGGCCATTGAGCAAGCCGGCCGCGGAGTGATCTCCGCGGTTTGGCCTTGCTACGCCTTCCGGGCAACGACTTCCGTGTTCGAGAAGCAAAAGAACGCGTCCGGATCGCGGCCCCAGGCCCGCCAGGCGGCGGCGATTTCCTCCAGTTCGGGACGGGTCGCGAGACCGAACTCCAACGCCCTGTCGGCGACGTTCGAGTGGAGCGTGCGCTCGGCGTAGGTGTCGCCCCAGTCCTGCGTCGCCGCCCGGTCGGTGTAGGACATGGTCGACGTCATGATGCGGGCGTCGGCAAAGCCGGCGTCGCGGAACCACCGTCGCAGGTAGCGCCCCGCGTTCGGTTCGCCGCCGTTGCGCCGCGCCAGCTCGTGATAGAGGGCGAGGAAGCGGCGCATCCCCTGGTTCTCCGGGTAGAAGGTGGCACTTCCCCAATCGACATCGCGCACGCCGGCCACGCCGCCGGGCTTCAGGAGCTTGTGCATCTGACGGAGCGCATCGACCGGCCGGGCCAGGTGCTGCAGCACCTGATGGGCGAACACGGCGTCGAAGCTCTCCGCAGCAAAGCGCGGCTCGTAGATATTGCCGACCTCGAACGCCAGGTGTCCCGGTCCCTTGGCGTCGGCCAGCGATCGTGCCGTCTCGATCACGCTCGGCGAGGGATCGATGCCGATCGTCTCGGCCGGCTCGACGCGCTGGGCAAGACCGGCGGTGATGGACCCCGGGCCGCAGCCGACATCGAGCAACCGCATGCCGGGCTTGAGGAAGGGGAGAAAGAACGCGGCGGAATTCTCCGCCGTTCGCTTGGCGTGGTTGGTGACGACGGAGGCGTGGTGACCATGCTGGTAGGTCTCGCCGGCGGGGGCGGGATTCGACATCGGGATCTCCGTCGCTGCCCTACAAGCCCGCCAGCACTTCCTTGACGCGCCGCAGGGTGGCGATCTGGTCGTCGAGCTTGGGCATCCGGTACATCGGATAGAGCATCACGATCTTCGCGCCATGGCGCTTCCAGCCCTCGGCAGCCTTGACCCAGAGCTTCGGGTCGGCCGTGTCCATGCGCAGCCAGCCTTCGAGGCCGAACTTCGCCGGATCGCGGCCGAACGATTTCAGGTGCTCGCGCAGCGCGGCGAGCTTGGGCTCGGCCGCCTCGGGCGACAGGATCGGCATCCAGCCGTCGCCGATGCGGGCGGCGCGCTTGACCACGGCGTCCGACGAGCCGCCGAACCAGATCGGGATCGGGCGCTGGACCGGCACCGGCAGCATGGTGACGTCGATCATCTTGTGGAAGCGGCCGGTGTAGTTGACCAGGTCCTCGGTCCACAGCTTGCGCATGACTTCGATCTGCTCGGCCTGGCGGGCGCCGCGGCTCTTCCACTCGATGTCGAGCGCTTCGTACTCGACATGGTTCCAGCCGACGCCGACGCCGAGCCTGAGCCGCCCACCGCTCAGGATGTCGACCTGGGCCGCCTGCTTGGCGACCACGCCGGTCTGGCGCTGCGGCAGGATCAGCACGCCGCTGCACAGCTCGACCTTCTTGGTGACCGCGGCGATGAAGGCCATCGTCGTGAAAGTCTCGTGGAAGGGATCGTGCTCGCTGTAGGTCGGCTTCCAGTCGCCGCGCGGAGCGGCGCCAAAGACGTGATCGGCGACCTCGATGCCATGGTAGCCGAGATCCTCCGCAGCCTGCGCGAAATCCCGGATCTTCGCCGGGTCGGTGCCGATGTCACGCGTCGGGAAAAGGCAGTTCAGCAGCATCGAAAACTCCTCGCAGGGTGTCCAATTTTGAACAGGATCGACAGGCTTTGGCAAAAGGCGGACGCTTGCATCGAGCTCGGAGGCCTTGGAGCCGTGCCATGCAGGACATTATCCGCCAAAACAACCTCGAGCACTTCCGCCGTCTGCTGAGACAGACCGCGCAGCGGGAAGAGCGCATGGCGCTCCTGATGCTGCTGGTCGAGGAACAGATGAAGGAGCCGCGCCCGCAGAAAGCGGCGAACGACGACTGAGAGTTTTCCCCCGTTGGGGAAAATCTCTTAGCGGCGGCCTGCTCGGCTGGGTCGCGCCGAACTTCTAATGACCAAAATAGGTGGTTACGGGGGATCCGACTATAACGGTAGCAACATCAGCGTGAGTATCCGATGTCTGCTCCCCCGGCCCCGCGAAATTGCTCGTTGCAACAGCGCCTCGACCACCACAGCGTACGCGATCCCAAATCCGGCTGCGTTCTCTGGACCGCGACCCGCAACCACAGCGGCTACGGCGTCGTCAGCCACGCCGGGCGAACATATTTGGCGCACCGCGCCGCCTGGATCGCCAGGAAGGGGCGGGTTCCGAAAGGCATGCTCGTCTGCCATCGCTGCGACGTGCGGTCGTGCCTCAATCCCCGGCACCTGTACCTGGGGAGCCCGAAGGACAACATGGCCGACAAGGTCCGCAAAGGCCGATGCCGCAACCAGCACACCAAGACAAAGGATACGGGCAAGACGTCGGACGTCATCCGCTTTGAGCTGTGGGGTAAGGAAATCGTGGGCAAAATCCTGGCGGTGCGCCCCCTGAAGGCGGCCGGCTGAGCGGCCTACTTGATCGTGATCTCCGTCCCGCCCAGCCCTTCGAACTCCGTGCGGGCCACGCCCGTACCCGGCAGGAACGCCGGCGGATGCACCGAGCCGGTGAGGATGAGGTCGCCGGCCCGGAGGTTGCGGCCGTGTTCGATCAGCTTGTTGGCGAGCCAGGCGAGCGAGATCAGGGCGCTGCCCATCACGGCGCTGCCCGGCCCCTTGGCGAGCTCCTTGCCGTCGAGCAGCGAACGGCCTTTCAGGTTGGGGAAGTCGAGCTTCTGCCAGTCCTTGACCTCGGTGCCGGTGACGAGAGCGGCCTGCAGGACGTTGTCGGCGATGCGGCCGGGGCCGCTCATCTTGGTGACGTCGACGTAGCGGTTGTCGACCAGCTCCATGCCGCAATAGAGGTTGGCGACGTGGGCGCGGATCGTGTCGGCGGTGTAGGACGCGGTGCCGGTCGTCGGCGTGTCCTTCGAGATGCGCGCCACCAGCTCGGGCTCGATGCCGGACTTGATCGGCCAGCCCTTCTCGAACGCCGCCCCGCTCTGGCGCAGGCCACTCTGGTAGATCGCGGCGAACACCGGGCCCGAGAGCTTCAGCGGCTCGTACTGGTGGGGCAGCGTCAGCGCCACCTTCCAGCCGGCGATCTTGTCGGCGCCGCCGGCGCAGAGCTTGTCGTGCACCGCGAACTGCACCTTGTAGGCGTCGGCCTCGGAGAGGCCGGCCGTCGCGGCGGCGATGTCCATCGGCTTGCGCGACTTGCGCCCCGCGGCGATCTGGTCGGCGAGTGCATCGAGCTGCTTGGAATCCATGAAAATCCTCCCGGTCACGAGCGGGCAAAGGTGATGAGCCGATGCCCGGCGAAATTGAACATCGGCACGACGATCAGCACCGTAAGGCTGATCAGCAGCCAATGCACGCCCGCCCGCTCGAGCAGCCAGGCGATCAGCATGTTGAGGCCGAGGCCCGCCGTGTTGACAGCGAAGAACCAGGCGGCCTTTCGGGGCGTCGCCCGCGAGTCGAAACTCCATAGCGCATTGCCGAGGAACGAAACGAAGGTCGCGATCACGAAGGCGAAGAAGGCGCCCCACAGCACGCGCCCGCCCAGCTGGTCGACCACCAGCCACATCACCGCGACATAGACCGCGGCGGCCACCAGGCCGACCAGCACGAAGCGGATCAGCTGGCGCGCGGTCGTGGCCGAGAGGCCGAGCCATCCGAGGATACGGACGGCCAGGTCTTCCAGCTTCTGCGCCGCAGTCAGCAACTCAGCTCACCCCGCACGCACTGCACGACCTCACCCTGAGGAGGCCGCGCAGCGGCCGTCTCGAAGGGTGGGATCCGGCACGGTGCTCGCGCCATCCTTCGAGACGCCGCGCTTCGCGCGGCTCCTCAGGATGAGGTGAGTGCGCACTAAGCCGCCTTGGCGGCCGTCTTGCCGTAGAAGCTCTGGCCCTTGGCCGCCATGTCGCGCAGGAGCTTGGGCACCTCGAACTGGGGCCCGTACTTCTTGGCGAGCTCATCGCACTCGGCGACGAACTGCTTGATGCCGACCTGGTCGATCAGGCTGACCGCCCCGCCGGTCTGCGGCGCGAAGCCAAGACCCATGATCGAACCGACATCGCCGTCCTGCGGCGCGGTCAGCACGTTGCCTTCCAGGCAGCGCGCCGTGTCGACGGATTGCACGTAGAGCAGGCGCTTGCGGATCTCGGCCTCCTTGGCGCGCTTCTCCTCGCCCTCGCCGTAGAGCAGCTTGGGATCGGCCGGGAAGTGCTTCTGCAGCTCCGGCCATAGCCGCTTCTTGCCGTCGGCCGGGTAGTCGTAGAAGCCCTTGCCGTTCTTGCGCCCGAAGCGCTCGAGCTTCTTGACCATCAGCTCGAGGACGTCCTCGGTGCCCGACAATTCATACTTGTGGCCCGACGTTTCGGCGTCGCGCCGCGTCTGGTCCATGATCTTCCAGGAAAGATCGATCGCCACCTCGTCGTTGAGCGACAGCGGGCCGACCGGCATGCCGGCGTAGCGCGCCGAGTTCTCGATCATCGCCGCGGGGATGCCCTCCTTCAGCATGCGATGGCCTTCGCTGATGAAGGCGCCGCACACGCGGGAGGTAAAGAAGCCGCGGCTGTCGTTGACCACGATCGGCGTCTTGCGGATCTTCTGCACGAAGTCCATCGAGCGCGCGAGCGTCTCGGGCGAAGTCTTCTTGCCGACGATGATCTCGACCAGCGGCATCTTCTCGACCGGCGAGAAGAAATGCAGGCCGATGAAGTGATCGGGCCGCGCCGAAGCCTCGGCCAGGCCGGTGATCGGCAAGGTCGAGGTGTTGGAGGCGAACACCGCGCCCTTGGGCAAGGAGGCTTCCGCCTTCTTGGTCGCCTCGGCCTTGACCTCGCGGTTCTCGAACACCGCTTCGACCACGAGGTCGCAGTCCTTCAGTGCGCCGAAGTCCGGCGTGGCCGTGACCTTGGCGAGCAACGCGTCGCGCCTCGCCTGGTCCATGCGGCCGCGCTTCACCAGCTTGTCGAGCTCGCCGGCGATGTGCGCCTTGCCCTTGTCGGCCGAGGCCTGGTCCTTGTCGATCAGCACGATGTCGATCCCGGCCTGGACCGACACGGTGGCGATGCCCGCGCCCATCAGGCCGGCACCCAGCACGCCGATCTTCTTGTACTCCTGCTTCGGCACGCCCTTGGGCCGGCGCGCCAGCTTGTTGGCTTCCTGCAGGCCGAAGAACAGCGTGCGGATCATGCTCTTGGCCACGGGGTTGCGCAGCAGCGACACGAAATAGCGCGTCTCGACCTTGAGGCCGCTGTCGAACGGCAGCTGCAGGCCTTCGTAGACGCAGCTCATGATCGCCTTGGGCGCGGGATAGACGCCGTTGGTCTTGCCGGCGATCATGGCGTTGCCGCCGATGAAGGTCTGGACGCCGACCGGGCTCCACACCTGGCCGCCCGGGAAGCCCGGGGTCTTGAAGCCCTTGCGGTCCCACGGCTGCACGGCGCGGCCGTCGATCGCCTTGGCGCCCTTGCCGGCATACTCCGGCACGACCTGCTCGGTCGGCGCCGCCGTCAGCCAGGCCTTCGCCTTGGCCAAAAGCTCGCCCGCCGGCACGACCTCGTGGATCAGGCCGAGGCCCTTGGCGGCATCGACCGTCAGGTCCTTGCCTTCGAGCAGGATGGGTGCCGCATTCATCACGCCGATCAGGCGCGGGATGCGCTGCGTGCCACCGCCGCCCGGCAGCAAGCCGATCTTGACCTCGGGCTGGCCGACCTTGGCCTTCGGGTTCGCCGCGGCGATGCGATGGTGGCAGGCGAGGCAGATCTCGAAGCCGCCGCCCAGTGCCGTGCCGTTGATCGCCGCCACGATCGGCTTGCCGCCGGTTTCCTGGCGGCGAAAGATTTTCTGCAGCTGGCTGAACTGCTCGGTGAGCTTGGCCGCATCCGAGGTATCGGCGTTCAGCAGCATCTCGAGGTCGGCGCCGGCGATGAAGTCGGCCTTGCCCGAGGTGACGATGATGCCCTTGACCTTGTCGTCCTTGAGCGCTTGATCGAGCGCGCCGGCGTAGGCCGTGATCGAGGCCTCGTTCAGCACGTTCATCGCGCGGTTCGGCATGTCCCAGGTGATGGTGGCGATGCCGTCACTGTCGACGTTGTAGGTGATCATGATCGGTCTCCGAATTCTTCGCTTTGCCACCCTTCGAGACGCTCGCTTCGCTCGCTCCTCAGGGTGAGGACTTCTCTGAAATATCCACCACCTCACCCTGAGGAGGCCGCGAGCGGCCGTCTCGAAGGGTGGGCAGCAGTCGAGGTTCTACACGCGCTCGATGATGGTGGCGGTGCCCATGCCGCCGCCGACGCAGAGCGTGGCGAGGCCGGTCGAGAGGTTGCGGCGCTCGAGCTCGTCGAGCAGCGTGCCCAGGATCATGGCGCCGGTGGCGCCCAGCGGATGGCCCATGGCGATGGCGCCGCCGTTCACGTTGATCTTGTCGTGCGGCATCTTGAGGATCTGCAGGTAGCGCAGAACGACCGCGGCAAAGGCCTCGTTGAGCTCGAACAGGTCGATGTCCTTGACCGACATGCCGGCGCGCTTCAGCGCCTTCTCCGACGCGGGCGCCGGGCCGGTCAGCATGATCGCCGGCTCCGAGCCGATCGAGGCGAAGGAGCGGATGCGCGCCCGCGGCTTGAGGCCGGCTTTCTGGCCGAACTCCTTGGTGCCGAGCAGGATCGCCGCCGAGCCGTCGACGATGCCCGACGAATTGCCGGCATGGTGGACGTGGGTGATCTTCTCGACCTCGGGATAGCGCTGCTGCGCCACCGCGTCGAAGCCCGGCATCATCTCGCCCTGCATCTTGAAGCTGGGCTCGAGCGCCGCCAGCGTCTGCATCGTCGTCTGCGGGCGCATCAGCTCGTCGTGGGCCAGAAGCTCGACGCCGTTCTGGTCCCTGACCGGCACGATCGACTTCTTGAAGTAGCCGGCGTCCCAGGCGGCCTTGGCGCGCTTCTGGGATTCGACAGCGTAGGCATCGACGTCGTCGCGGCTGATGCCATACTTGGTGGCGATCAGATCGGCCGAGACGCCTTGCGGCACGAAGTACATCGGCATGGCGACCGCGGGATCGGTCGGCCAGGCGCCGCCGTCGGAGCCCATCGGCACGCGGCTCATGCTCTCGACGCCGCCGCCGATCGCAGCCTGGCTCTGGCCCGCCATGACCTGCGCCGCCGCCATGTTGGTGGCTTCCAGGCCCGAGGCGCAGAAGCGGTTGACCTGCACGCCCGACACGGTCTCGGCGAAGCCCGCCATCACCGCGGCAGTGCGGGCGATGTCCGCCCCCTGCTCGCCGATCGGCATGACACAGCCCAGCACCACGTCGTCGACCAGGTGGGTGTCGAGCTTGTTGCGGTCGCGGATCGCCTGCAGCGCCGTCACGGCGAGCCGCACCGGGGTCACTTCGTGCAGGGAGCCATCCTTGCGGCCCTTGCCGCGCGGCGTGCGGACGGCGTCGTAGATGAATGCGTCGGTCATGGTCGTTCTCCTACCTTCGAAGTGTCCCTGCCTAGAGCGTGCGGCCGATCAGTTCCTTCATGATCTCGTTGGTGCCGCCGTAGATCTTCTGCACGCGGCTGTCGGCGTAGAGCCGCGCGATCGGGTATTCCCACATGTAGCCGTAGCCGCCGTGGAACTGCAGGCACTGGTCGACAACCTCGCACTGCAGGTCGGTGGTCCAGTACTTGGCCATGGCGGCCGTGGCGACGTCGAGCTCGCCCTTGAGGTGGCGGGCGATGCAGTCGTCGACGAAGACGCGGGCGATATGGGCCTTGGTCTTGAGCTCGGCCAGGCGGAAGCGGGTGTTCTGGAAATCGATGATCGGCTTGCCGAAGGCCTTGCGCTCCTTCACGTAAGCCAGCGTGTGGGTCATGGCCGCCTCGATGGCGGCGATCGCCTGGATGGCGATGACCAGGCGCTCCTGCGGCAGCTGCTGCATCAGCTGGACGAAGCCCATGCCGGTGCCGTCGCCCAGCAGGTGATCGGCCGGCACGCGGACATCGTCGAAGAAGAGCTCGGAGGTGTCCTGCGCCTTCATGCCGATCTTCTCGAGATTGCGGCCGCGCTTGAAGCCCGGGGTGGTGGTCTCGACGGCGATCAGCGAGGTGCCCTTGGCGCCGAGCTTGGGGTCGGTCTTGGCGACCACGACCACCAGGTCGGCGAGCTGGCCGTTGGAGATGAAGGTCTTGGAGCCGTTGATCACCCAGTGATTGCCGTCCATCACCGCGCTGGTCTTGACCGACTGGAGGTCCGACCCCGTGCCGGGCTCGGTCATGGCGATCGCCGTTATGAGCTCGCCCGAGCAGGCCTTGGGGATCCACTTCTTCTTCTGCTCCTCCGTGCCGTAGTGCAGCAGGTAGGGCACGACGATGTCGTTGTGCAGCGAGAAGGCCGGCCCCGAGGCCAGCGCCCGGCCCTGCTCCTCGATCAGGATGGCGCTATAGAGAAAGTCGCAGCCCGCCCCGCCATAGGCCTCCGGCATGGTCATGCCCAAAAGGCCCTGCGCGCCCGCCTTGCGCCACAGCTCGCGCGGCACCATGCCCTCCTCTTCCCACGTCATATGGAAGGGCGTGACCTCCTTCTCGAAGAACCGCCGGCAGGTGTCGCGGAACATCTGGTGTTCGGGCGTGAAATGGGCTGCCAGTGCCGTCACAGCGCTTCCTCTCTTCTCTATTGATAGGCGTCTTTGCCGACGACTTTGGGCCGCCGACTACGCCTTCGCCAGCGAAGCTTAAGTAGTTGCCCTTTACGTAAACGTCAACTTACCAAAGCGGCAACAAACGATACGCGCGCCATCTGTCGGTCAGTCCCTGGGGTCCACTAGAGTGGAGGACTCGGATTGGGGGGTACGTCGGCATGCCTGGTCGGACGGTAAGTAGCGGCGCGACCTTTACTGTGTCGTCGGGCGTCACGGATATCGGGGACATCGTCACCGACCCAGGCAGCCTGCTGATCGTCGCCGCGGGCGGCATGACGATCAGCACCACGATCACAAACGACGGCGCCCTGCGCGTGCTCGCCGGCGGCACCGACAGCGCCAGCACCATCGACAATGGCGGCGTCGAGACCCTGTCCGGCGGCACGGCAAGCGGCGCCATCGTCGGCGGTGGGGGCACCCTCACCGTCTTGAGCGGCGGCGCAAACCTGGGTGGTGAGGTCGACATAGGCGGAACCGAGAACGTCTCCGCGGGCGGCCTCTCCACCGACACCATCGTGAACGGCGGCATCGAACACGTGTCGTCGGGCGGCACCGCGAGCGGCAACACCATTACCGGCGGGGCCATCCAGACCATCTTCAACGGTGGCGCCGACAGCGGTTCCTTCGTCATCAGCGCCAATCAGAACATCAACAACGGCGGCTCCGCCGTCGGAGCCACGATCGGCGACGGCGGCCAGCAGTTCGTGTTCGGGAGCGGCCTGGCAAGCGCGAGCCTGGTGCTGAGCGGCGGATCGCAGACGATCATCACGCTCGGTGCCGACAGAGGCACGACGATCGGCAGCGGCGGCGCGCAGACCGTGAATACCGGCGGCCAGGTCACCAATGACGTCATCAGCGGCGGCATCGAAAATCTGTCCGGCGGCCTGGCGCTCAATGTCACGGTCGAGAGCGGCGGTTTCCAGTACATTTCCGCCACCGGCGAGGCCGACGGCGGCACGGTCTCGAGCGGCGGCACGCAGGTCGTCTTTTCGGGCGGCCTGGCGAGCGCCACGGTCATCGACGGCGGCGAGCAGGTCGTGATGTCCGGCGGCGTGGCGTCCGCCACCCACGTCTCGTCGGGCGGGGTCCTGGACGACTTCGGCAGCGTCAGCGGCGCAAGAATTGCCTCCGGCGGCCAGCTCCTCGTCGAGAACGGCGGCGTAACGCACGGCACCGTGGTTTCGAGCGGCGCCATCGAGACCGTGTCATCGGGCGCAGTGGCCAGCAACACGTTCTTGTTGAGCGGCGGCATCCTGAACGTCCTCGCGGGCGGCAGCGCGGTGGGCACGACCTCGGGCATCGTCGTCAGCAACGGCGAGACACTGGTCATCTCGTTCGGCCAGACCAGCGTCGGCGTCATCGTGCAGAGCGGCGGCGAACTCGACATCGCCTCCGGCGGGACGGCGATCGACGTCACGGTCATTAGCGGCGGCACGGAGGTGGTGTCCAGCGGCGGCATCGACAGCGCCAGTGTGATCGGCGGGACGCAGTTCGTGCGCGCGGGTGGGACCGTCAGCGGCACGACGGTCAGCGACGCCGGCGCCCAGGACCTGTCGGGCGCGGCGATTGGCGACACGATTGAAAGCGGCGGCTCGCAGACGGTGCTTTCCGGCGGCGTCGACAGCGGCAGCACGATCGGCAGCGGCGGCGCTCAGACCGTGCTGGGCGGCGGCGCGGCCAACGACACGATCGTCAGCGGCGGCGTGCAGACGCTGTCGGGCGGAGCCACCGCCAGCGCCAACACGATCGAGGCCGGCGGCTCCCAGGTCGTCTCGTCGGGCGGCACGGCGAGCGACACGACCGTCGGCAATGGCGGCACCCTGGTCCTGTTCAGCGGCGCCCTGCTCGCCGGCTCGACGACGCTCGCCTCCGGGGCCGTCGAGGAAATCGCCTCGGGCTACTCGCTCGATGGCTTCACGATCAGCAACGCCATCGCGGTCGTGGTGCTCTCCAGCGGCACCGTAAGCGCGACCGCCGTAAGCAGCGGCGGTGTGCTGGCGGTCGCGTCCGGTGGCACTGCGAGCGGCACGACGGTGTTCGAATTGGGCTTCGTCAGCGTCTCGGGCGGCCTGACGGTCGGCGACGTCGTTGTCGGCGGCTCCGGCGGCTTTGGATTCGAGATCCTCTCGGCCGGCGGCATGGCATCGGCCGCCACGGTTTCCGGCGCCGGTGTCCTGGTGGTGCTTTCCGGCGGCCGCGCCATCGACACGCATGTAGAAAGCGCGATCGGCTTGCCGGGCAGTGGCAGCGGCGCCCTCGTCGTCGTCTCCGGCGGCGTCGCAGGCAACACCATTGTGGCCAGTGGCGGGATTGTGAACGTTCGCTCCGGCGGCACGGAGAGCGGCGCCATCGTCCATGGCGGCGGCTTCCTTGGCGTCGGAACCGCAGCGTCCTCGGGTGGTGGAGGCATCGCGATCGGCGATACGCTGATCGGCAGCGGCGCCGATTTCGCAGTCGAAACGCTCTCCAATGGCGCGGTCGCGTCCGGCACCACGATATCGAACACCGGGCTGCTCCGCGTTTCTTCCGGCGGCACGGCGATCGGCACCGTTGTGATCGACACGGATGTCGGCAGCCCGGGCAGCAATGGCGGCATCATCGTCCTGTCGGGCGGCGCGGCGAGCGGCGCCACCATCAGCAGCGGCGGCATTGCGATCGTGCTGTCGGGCGGCAGCGCGGTCGGGATGGACATCGCCGACAGCGGCACGCTCACGGTGTCGTCCGGTGGCGTGGCGAGTGGCGCTATCGTCGAGGAGTTCGGCCTGCTGAGCGCGCTCTCCGGTTCGCTGGTCGTGTCGACGCAGCTGCTGGGCGACGCCAACGCCGTCGACGGTGCCACATTCCTCTTCACGAGCATCTGAGCGGCGGCGAGCTTGACGTCGTTTCGGGCGCCATCGTCAGCGGCAGCTTCATCGGCGACGGCAGCGAGCAGAACGTTCACGAGGGAGGCGTCGCGACCGGCACATCATCGGCAGCGGCGGCAAAGAGCTGCTGTTCGATGATTTCTTCGCGAGCGAGACCGGCACGGAGCTGAGCGCGGTCATTCTGAGCGGCGGCGATCAGACCGTCGAGACGGCGGCATTGCGATCGGCGCCATTGTATCGAATGGCGGCGTGCAGGCCCTTACCAACGGCGGCGTGGCGAGCGGCACCATTGTGCGCAGCGGCGGCATGCTGGTGTCCGAAGGCGGCACAGCCATTTCGGCCACTTTCGACCTGGCGCGATCCTGCAAATCGGCTTCAATACCGCGGTGAGCGGCTTCGTCGTCGGCTCGGGCGCCGTCCTCGACATCGGCGACGGCGCCTCGGCAACCGACACGACGGTGGCGAGCGGCGGTACCTTCATCCTGGAAGGCGGCGGCTCGGCGACGGCGACAAGCCTCCGCTGGCGGCGCCACCTTCGAGATCCTGTCGGGCTACTCGGTGAGCGGCTATGGCATCATCCGCGGCCTGACGCTGGAAGTCGGTGCCGGCGCCTCGGCAAGCGGCACGGTCGTGAGCAGCGCCACGGCGGAGATGGTCTCCGGCGGCACGGCCAGCAGCACGCATGTGCAGGGCGGCGGCGCGGTGCTGGTGCTGTCGGGTGGCACGACCGTCGACGACGTGCTGGTCGGCAGCGGTCCCTCCCAGGTGGCGCGCGAAACGGTGTTCTCGGGCGGTGTGCCTCGGGGACGATCCTGTCCAACACCAGCCTCTTGACGGTGTCGTCGGGCGGCCAGGCGGTAAGCGCGACGGTGGGCAACAGCGGCGGGCTCGTCGTGTTGCCGGTGGCTCGGCCAGCGCCGTGACCTTGAGCAGCGGCGCGACGAGACGCTGTCGGGCGGCATGGCGATCGGCACCCAGATCAAGGGCGGCGCCACGATCAGCGTCACCGGCGGCATCGACAGCGCCGCCGTGATCTCCAGCGGCGGCAAAGCGCTGGTCAAAGGCGGCATCGACTCGGGCGTCACGGTGCTGAACGGCGGCCTGGAGATCGTTTCGTCGGGCGGCGCGGCCAGCGGCACGATCCTGTCGAGTGGCGGCCAGCAGATTCTGTCCGCAGGCGGCACGGCGAGCGGCACCAGGTCAAGGAGCGGCGGCGTGATCGTCGTCTGGGCGGCACCGAGACTGCAGCGGTGATCTCGACAGGCGGCCAGATGCTGGTGTCGTCAGGCACCGATGTCGGCGTCACGGTGCTGAGCGGCGGCACGGAGACGGTGCTTTCGGGCGGCAGCAGCCAGCGGCTCGATTCTGTCGGCTGGCGGCACTGGAGATCGCTCTCGTCGGGCGGCGTACGGTCGGCGACGTGATCTCGAGTGGCGGCAAGCAGAGCGTGCTGTCGGGCGGCACGGCGAGCGGCACGACGTCGTCGAATCGGCGGCCTGCGAGTTGGTGTTCGCGGGCGGCGTGGCCGTCTCGACGATCGTCGGCAATGGCGGTCGCGAGATCGTGTCGGCGGGCGGCCGGGCTGATGCCACCGTGCTCTCGAGCGGCGGCACGGAGATCGTGTCGTCGGGTGGCGTGGCGAGCGGCGCCATGGTGCTGACGGCGGCATGGAGACGGTGCTGAAAGGCGGCGTCGCCAACGACACGACTGTGTCGGACGGCGGACAGGAACTGGTGTCGTCGGGCGGCGCCGCGTGCGGCGCCGTGCTGAGCGCGGGCGGCCTGGCATTCGTCTACAACGGCGGCACCGCGAGCGGCACGACGGTCCTGAGCGACGGTGTCGAAGTGGTGTCGTCGGGCGGCGTGGCGACCGGAGCCACGATCTGAGCGGCGGCGTCCAGCTTGTGAGCAGCCACGCCACGGCGAGCGGGACGATCATCTCGAGTGGCGGCATTGAAGTCCTGTTCGGTGGAACGACGAGCGCAGCCATCGTGAGCTTCTTTGGCCAGGAACTGGTGTCGAGTGGCGGCACGGCCATTGACACCCTGATCGGCAACGGCGGCTTGCTGCGCGTAGTGTCGGGCGGTGCCATATCGGGTGCGACGCTCTCGGGCGGCACGCTGCAGATCCTGAGCGGCGGAGCCGTGCTGTCGAGCACCATCACCTTCGCGGGCAGCGGCACGCTGCTGCTCGACGACACGAAGTTCCGGGGCAAGATCGCGGGCTTCGACTCGCTGGCCGAGATCATCGACCTCAAGGCGGTGTCGTTTGCCTCGGCGACCCTGGGCTACACCGGCAACAGCTTGAGCGGCACGCTCACCGTGACCGACGGCACCAACACCGCCAGGCTCGCGATGCTGGGCAGCTATGTGGCGGCCAACTTCCACCTGGCGAGCGACGGCACATGGCGGCACGCTGGTCATCGATCCGCCGGTCGACAGCGGTGGGCATCTCGTCCGCCGCATTAAGGTGACAAGCGCTTTTGAACCGCGCGCATCGGGCGCGCTCCCGGCAGGCCTCCGGCTTTGTTAGGATGGCCGCTCAATGGCCGGTCAGATCGTAAGCAGTGGCGCCACCTACGTCGTCTCATCCGGCGTCACGGACAGCGGCGACATCGTCGCCGATCCCGGCAGCCTGCTGATCGTCAGCTCGGGCGGTACCACGATCGGCGCCACGGCGGCCAACGGCGGGATCGAAGAAGTGATGGCCGGCGGCGTGGCGAGCGGCACCATCATCGCCGGCGGCACGCTGGAGCTTTTGGGCGGCGGCTCGGCCGGCGCAGGCGCCATCTCCTTCTCCGGCACCCGCGGTACACTCCGCCTCGACGGCATGTCGATGCCGTCGAATACGATCAGCGGCCTCGTGGCGGGAGACGCGATCGACCTTGCCGGCGTGAGCTTGGCCAGCGGCGGCCTGGTCGGGCTGTCGAGCGGCAACGTGCTGGTCGTCAGCGCCGCCGGCAGCGCCTACGACCTGCAGCTCGATCCGTCGCAGGACTACTCACACATCTCCTTCCGCCTCGTGTCTGATGGACATGGCGGCACCGAGGTAATGGCGGCGAGCGGGCTCTCGATCAACTTGACCTATGACGCGAGCGTCGGCAGCGCGCCTGCCGGCTTTCTCACCGCGGTAGGCCAGGCGGTCAACGACCTGGAGGCGATGATCGCAGCCCCTGCCACAGTCAATATCAGGCTTGGGTACGGCGAAATCTTCGACTTGGCGATGAGTCCGGGCGCGCTCGGCGAAAGCGGGTTCTTCCCGATTCTTCTCCTATGCCGATGCCCTGTCGGCCCTGTCGGCTGGTCCCCTGACGGCCGACCAGCTGCGCGCCTACAACACGCTCCCTGCCATCCCGCCGGAATTGGGCACGCTGTGGCTGAACACGGCGCAGGAACGGGTGCTCGGGCTGATGCCGACCAACGGCATCGACTTCGACGGCGCCGTCGGCTTCAGCTCCTCCGTCCAGTTCAGCTTCGCCTCCGGCACCACGCCGTCATCGGGCATGTTCTATTTCATTGGCGTGGCCGAGCACGAGATCACCGAGGTGATGGGCCGCTTCTCGCTGCTTGCTTCCACCCTTGCCGGTTCGGCGAGCTACAGCGTGATGGACCTGTTCCGCTACGCCAGTGCCGGAGCACTCCAGATCGGCAGCGGGGCGCCGTCGTATTTCTCGATCGACGGCGGCGTGACCAATCTCCATTCCTGGAACAACTTCGTCACGGGCAATCACGATGACCTGGGCGATTGGGCACAAGGCGCGACACACGATGCCTTCGACGACCGTTCGGGCCCTGGCGTGCTCAACAGCATGTCGCTGGTCGACCGGATCAACATGGACGTGATCGGCTGGGACGTGTCGGCAACGAGCAGCATTTCGAGCGGCCAGACGTTCACTGTCTCGTCGGGCGTCACCATCAGCAACTTCCACGTCGAGAGCGGCGGCACGCTGATTGTCGTCGCGGGAGGCACCGCCTACGGCACCGTCGTTTCAAGCGGCGCTGCACAGCTTGTGTCGAGCGGCGGTCATGCCTCCGTAACAGTTCTGAGCGGAGGCACTGAGACAATCCTGCCGGGTGGTGCCGCGATCAGCGACTTCCTGCTGGTGGGAAACGAGATCGTTTCAGGCACTGCGACATCAATAACCGTCCGATCCGGCGCTTTTCTCGATGTATTGGCCGGCGGTGTGACTAACATCACCACAGTCAGCAGCGGCGGCACGCTACAAGTCGATGCTGGCGGCTTTGCAAGCGGCACTATTGTGCTGAGCGGCGGCACTCTGGATGTCCTTGTCGGCGGTTCGGCCAGCGGTACGGTCGTGTCCAGTGGGGGGGCAGTAGTGTCGATCATCAACAGTGGGCAGAGCGTCACCATCTCGTCCGGCGAGATCGCCAGCGACACCATCGTACTTTCGGGCGGCAGCCTGTTCGTGGCGGCCGGCGGCGAAACGGACGTCACCTGGCTGAGCGGTGGCACGGAGGTGGTGTCGTCGGGCGGCCTCGCCAGCGCGACGACGATCGCCGGCGGCACGCTGGAGCTTGCAAACGGCGCGATCGCGAGCGGCGCGATAACATTCTCCGGCGCCGGCGGCACGCTGCAGCTCGACGCCACGACCATGCCGCTCAACAGGATCAGCGGCTTCGTTGCCGGCGATTTGATCGACCTCGCCGGCGTCAGCTTCGGAAGCGGCGGCAGCGTTGTGCTCAGCACGACGTCGAGCAGCAGCAACCTGCACATCACGGAAGCCGGCATCGACTACGATTTGCAACTCGATCCGTCGCAGGACTATTCAGCATCTCCTTCCGCCTGCTGTCGGACGGGCACGGCGGCACCAGGGTCGAGGCCGAAAGCGGCCTGTCGATCAACCTCATCTATGACGCGAGCGTCGCCAGCGCGCCTGCGGGCTTCGTCACGGCGGCGACGGACGCGGCACGGGAGATCGAGCGGTCGATCTCCAGCCCTCAGACCATCAATATCCATATCGGCTATGGCGAGGTGAGCGGCGTGCCGCTCAGTTCCGGCAACCTCGGCCAAAGCGACTGGGACGGAAACGGCTTCACTTACGCCCAGGTCTTGTCGGCGCTGTCGGCCGGCCCTCATACCGCCGCAGACCTGCAGGCCCTGAACCACCTGCCCGCCACGACGCCAGACTCGGGCACGCTCACTCTGTCGATCGCCCAGCAGCAGGCCTTGGGCCTGCGGCCTAACAATGGGGTCGGCGTCGCCGGATACATCGGCTTCGCCTCGGGCACGGATCTGTACGGTTTCGCTTCCGGTGTCGTTCCGCCGCCAGGCACGTACTATTTCATCGGCGTCGTCGAGCACGAGATCACGGAGGTCATGGGCCGCGCCTCGCTTCTGGCCAACCCCACCCCTGCCTATACCGTGATGGACTTGTTCCGCTACGCCAGCCCTGGCGTCTTCCAGACCACCAGCGGCGACCCGTCCTACTTCTCGATCGACGGCGGCGTCACCAACCTCAACTTCTGGAACAACTTCGTCACCGGCAACCACGGCGACCTGGGCGACTGGGCACCGAGCGCCGGTCACGACGCCTTCCGCGACAATTCCGCGCCCGGCTTCCTCGACCGCTACACCGAAGTCGACAAGATCAACATGAACGTGATCGGCTGGGACCTGGCGCCAAGCTCCGTCGTGTCGAGCGGTCAGACTCTCACCGTGTCATCGGGCGATGCCATCAGCAACGTCGCGGTCGAGAGCGGCGGCACGGTGCTGGTGAAGTCCGGGGGCTTCGCCTACGGCACGATCCTGTCCAGCGGTGCTACGCAGCTCGTCTCCAACGGCGGCTCGGCTTCCGTGACGGTGCTGAGCGGCGGCAGCGAAACCATCCTGTCGGGCGGTGCTACGACGGGCGATTTCGTGCTCGCCGGCAATGAAATTGTCTCCGGCTTCGCACTGTCCGAGACAGTGCGTTCCGGCGGCCAGCAAAGTGTGCTGTCCGGCGGCCTGACCAGCGACACGACAGTCAGCAGTGGCGGCGAGCAGGACGTCTCCGCCGGCGGCGTCGCCAGCGACACCACGGTCGATACCGGTGGCGTACAAGACGTCTTCGCCGGTGGCATCACGAGCCAAACAACCGTGTTCGGCGGCACCGAAATCGTCTCTTCGGGCGGTATCGCAAGCGCCACCACAATTCGGGACGGCGGCACGTTACTTGTGGAATCCGGCGGCGTCGCCCGCGCCACGATCGTCCACACCGGTACGGAGATTGTTTTCGGCGGTGTCGACAGCGGAGCAGTCGTCTCCGCCGGCGGCTCGCTGACAGTGTCCTCGGGCGGCGTGGCCAACGACACGACGGTCCGCAGCGGCGGCACGCTGGAACTGTTCGGTGGTGCCGCCTTGGGCGGCACGACGACCGTCGGCGCAGGCGGCATCCTGGAAGCCGGCGCCGGCTACACCTTGAGCGGCTTCATCGTCAGCAGCGGCGTCACCGTCGAGATCGCCTCCGGCGGCCGAGGAAGCGACATAGTGGTGTTGAGCGGCGGCATTCTGGACATCTTTTCCGGCGGCAGCGCCAGCGGCACCGTGAAGTCGAGCGGAAGCATCGTGGTGAACGACAATAGAAAGCCAGCCGAGACCGGCCTGGTCGACATGTCGGACATCGCCTTCTACCAGCAGAGCGGCGGTACTCCGCCGATCTTCGACGTGAACGAGATGGCGCCCTACGCCGGTTCGTTCGGCGAGATCGTGCTGAACCTCAGATGGGCCGACCTCGAGCCCACCCCGGGCACGCTCGACATATCGCCCATCACCAGCGCGATCTCCCAGCTCGAGGCCTTCAACAGCTCACACGGCACCGACATCGGCATAAAGCTGCGGGTCTACGGCGGCTATGTGGCACCGGACTGGGCGAAGAACATCGACGGTACGCCGTTCATGGTCTCCGGGAACCACGACGACGGCGCCGGCCAACATACTGTCGGGCGCTACTGGACGGCCGACTACATCAATGCCTGGCAAGGCTTCCAGGCCCAGCTCGCCGCGGTCTATGACGACAACCCCATCATTCGCGGCATTTCCCAGACCGCGGGCGCGCTGGCCAGCGACGAGCCCTTCGTGCCCTCAAGGACGACCAGCCCGCCATTCTCGAAGCTGCCGGCTACACTGACGCGGCTGAGATGCTCACCCTGCGCGCCGCGATCTCCGACTATTCGTCGTGGTCGATGACGCCGCTCGACTACACGCTCAACCCCTTCTGGCACCAGGACACCAACAGCGCCGTCGGCGACCAGAACTTCCCACTCGCCGCCTGCAGCAGGCCCGCAACTCGACCCGCTCGTTGAGACCGGCAACCACGCTCTTCAGGCGCCGCTCAGCGGCAACAACTCTGATTTCGTCTACGCCCAGATGGCGGCCGACGCCGCGCTCGATCCCTCGACCGCTCCGGGCAGCTTCCAGACCCAGTCGCCGATCGGGCTCCAGGGCTATGCCGACTGGCCCGCTACTGTCAGCGCCGGCGTCGCCGCCAATGGCAGCGATATCGAGCTGTGGGACGGGCCCGCGACGAGCGGCTTCACCGGCCTGCCCGCGAGTGCCATGCAGGCGCTCGCCGAGATTGTCTCTGCGGGTATCGCCCCCATCACCTACGCGCCGGCCGACGGCTCGGCTCTGGGCTTCATCGCGCCCGCCGTCGTCGCCGCCGTCGGCAACACCGCTGTCTTCACCGGTACCGATGCAGTCCTGCTCGCGAGCTCGGTGACGCAGGGCTTCTACACCGCCCATGTTACCTTGACCTCGCTCGATGGCGGCACGCTCTCCGTCACCAACCTCGGCGGCATCGTGCAGGGTTCAGCCAGCGGTACGACGATCACGCTGGCAGGCCCGCTCGCCCTCCTCAACACGGTGCTGGCGAGCCTCATCGACACTACGCCGTCAGGCCACGACGAGGTCCGGGTCGTGGCGACCGACATCGATGGCAACCAAGCAGTGCGCACTGTCGGCGTCGTGGCCGCCTCCGGCTCAGCAGGCTCGGGCGCCAGCAGCGGGGGCGATACCGGTTTCGCGGGCCAGCTCGGCAACAACGGCATGCTGCTGATCGGCGGCGTCAGCGCCTCATTCAACATCTCCGGCAACCTGGAGATCGGCCCTGGCGGCGACTACGCGTCGATGCTCGCCGCTCTGTCGCCGGGCGCCTACAGCACGGCGCAGCTCACCGTCGGCGGCACGATCGAGATCGAAAGCGCCGGCACGGCACGCTTCACTGGGCTACTGTCGGGCGGCTCGCTCGCGGTCGACGACGGCGGGGTGCTGGCCGGCAATGGTGCCCTCGCCGCCGGCTCGGGCGCCATCGTCAACAACGGGACGATCGAGGCCGTCGCCGACACGACTCTGGGACTGCAGCAGCTGGTCGTGTCCAATGCGGTTTCCGGCAGCGGCACGTTCGTCATCGATGCCGGCGCCACGCTCGTCCTGTCCGGCGCAGTCGGTTCCGGCGAGACCATCGTCTTCGCCTCCAACACCCTCGCCCAGCTCGCCAACTTCCCCTATGCGCCGAGCACGCTGGTGCTGTCCGCGCCACACGGGACCAGCCCACCATCAGCGGCTTCACCTTCGCGATCGACTGACATTGCTCGGTGTGGCGGCGAGCCATGCGAGCTACGCAAGCGGCACTCTCACCGTCGACATAGTGGGCGGAGGAACGCTCTCCTTCGACATGCCGGGCGTTGACGGTGGCCTTGTCCCGTTCGTGAGCGCCACCGGATCCGGCAGCAGTGCCGAAAGCATCATTTCGTTCGTGGCGCCGTCGAGCGGCGCCGTACCACACGCCTTCGCGCCGGCCGCGCTCCGCGGTTCGGTCAACGCGGCGGTGCTGGTGCCGAACATCGTGCTCGACGTGCCGCTCCCGGCCAATATCGCGAGCGGCGAGGTCACCGTCACGCTGTTCGCTGCGGGCGGCACCCTGTCGGCTGGCGACGACTCGGCAGCACCACTGTCTCGTCCCTGTCGGGCGGACACCGTCTCGAGCTCACGGGCACGCTCTACGTCGTTGAGCGCAGTCTGCGCACCCTCACCTACCTGGCCTCGGCGACGGGCTCCGACACGCTCTCGATCACCGTCTCCGACGATGCAGGCTCCTCGACCACTTCGACCTCGATTGCCAACTTCGCCTCTTCGCAAACGTTCGATTGGGCGTCGACGGTCAGCGGCGGCGATTTCGCCGTCTCCAGCAGCTGGAGTCGTCCGGTGGTCCGCCGGGCGGCAACGATATCGCCGCGTTCGGCTCGGGCACCTACACGGTGTCGGGTGACGGCGCGGTGGAACGGATCCTCGTCAGCGGCAATGCCACGCTCACCGGGCAGGTCACCGCACAGGGACTGGGCAGCGCCGGGTCGGCGCTGGTGGTCGACGGCGGCGGCGAGCTCACCTTGGCGGGCGGCGCCGTGCTGACCGCTCAAGATCGCGCGGTCGTGGGCCGCGACGGCGAGGGGTTGCTCGTCGTGATGGGAGGCGCGCTCGACCTCACCGGGTCCTCGGGCGCGGCGCTGGTCATCGGCGAGCAGATCAACGGCGTTGGCTCGGTAGTGGACCTCGAAACCATCGCCGCCAGCGGCACGGTGACAGTGGGACAGGCCGGCACCGGTACGCTCGAGCTGCTCGGCATCGCCGCCACCGTGTCGGATGGCGATGCAATCGTCGCCCTGTCGTCTGGCGCCGTCGGCAGCGCCATCGTCAATGGCGGCCTGTGGACCACGTCCGGCCACCTCACCGTCGGCGCGGCGGGCTCGGGCACGCTGCTGGTCGACGGCCGGCAGGGCGGCATCGCCGGCCAGGTGACGGCTTACGACGCGACGTTCGGCGCGCAATCGGGCGGCGTGGGCTCGGTCACGCTCGATGGCGGCGAGCTGCTGGTCGCCAATGCGTCGGCATCCTCCAGCACCCTGGTGGTGGGCGGCGCGGGCGACGGCGCGCTGTTCATTGGCAATGGCGGCGAGGCCGCGGTTGGCGTCGCCCTGGCGACCGTCGTCAGCGGCAGCGGTCACAGCGCCACCAGCAGCTTCGTCCAAGACAACGGCAGGCTCGTCGTCGGCACGTCTGCCGGCGGCAACGGCCTGGTCAGCATCGGCACTGGGGCTCGCTGCTCGTCTACGGCGACGGCATCGTCGCGGGTGGCAGCGGCTCGGCCGTGGTGAGCGTGGGCGGCAGCGGTACCGAGGGCGCGCTGTTCGCGCTGCTCGGCAATCTCGACGTCGGCGGCACCGGTCGGGTCGTCCTGGCCGGCGACGATTCCACAATCCGGGCCAGCACATTCCACATCTTCGCAGGTGCCGTCGTGTCCGGCGCCGGCACCCTGTCGGGCGACGGCGGCGGCAACCACACCGTGACCTTGGCCAGCATCGACAATGACGGTGCCATCACCGCAGTCGGCGGCGAACTGCTGATCTACGGCAATATCGTCGGCTCGGGCACGCTGTCGGTGGCGACCAGCGCCACCATCACCCTGCAGAGCACCGTCGGCTCGAGCCAGGTCCTCGACTTCAGCGCCGATGCGACCGCCGTGCTGAACGACGCGGGCGCTTTCGCCGGCACCATCACCGACTTCGGCGCGGGCGATGTGCTCGATCTCTCGGGGCTGGACGCCACCGGCGCGACGTGGTCGGGCGGCGTGCTCACCGTCGATACCACGAGCGGTGTCATCCATCTTGCGATCTCCGGCAGCTATGCCGCGAACGCCTTCACCGTGCAGTCGGATGGCCATGGCGGCACCGATGTCGTGCTGGCGCCGACCGGCAGCGCCTATGTCGGACAGGACGAGACGCGGGTCGTCTCTTCCGGCCAGTCCGTCTCGGGCATCGTCGTGCTGAACGGCGGCCGGCTCGAAATCCTGTCGGGCGGCAGCGCGAGCGGCACCAGCGTGCGCGATGGCGGCACCTTGACCTTGTCGAGCGGCGCCGCGGTCACGGGCACGACGCTCGATCCTGGCAGCCTGGAAGAAATCGCCGCAGGCTACGTGCTGAGTGGCACCGCGGTCTCCGGGGGCGTCACGGTCGACGTGCTGTCGGGCGGCGTGGCGAGCAACGCCACTGTGTTGCCCGGCGGCAAACTGAACGTCCTGGTCGGCGGCGCGGCCAGCGGCACGGTCGTATCGAGCGGCGGAACGCTGTTGAGCGGGCTCGGCGGTGGCCAGACGCTCGCCATTTCGTCGGGCCAGACCAGCAGCGGCATCACAGTCATCTCCGGCGGCGTCGAGACCGTGCTGTCGGGCGGCACGCGAGCGGCACCCTGGTGTCGGACGGCGGCCTGGAGGATGTGCTGGGCGAGACCAGCGCCTCGACCGTCTTCAGCGGCGGCACCCAGCAGGTTTCTTCCGGCGGCACGGCAAACGGAACCGTCGTCTCCTTCGGCGGTTTCCAACTCGTCTCCTCGGGCGGTACCGCGAGCGGCGCCGTGGTGAGCGACGGCGGGCAGCTGAACGTCCTGGCGGGCGGCTCGGCGCTGGCGACGATCGTGTCGGACGGCGGGCTGGCGACCGTCAGCGGCCTGGCGAGCGGCACGGAAGTCGCGGCCGACGGTACCCTCACCGTACTGTCGGGTGGCATCGCGAGCGCCACAGCGGTCGACGCCCATGGCCTCGAGCTGGTCGTCGGCGGCACAGCGGTCGCGACCGACGTCGCCTCCGGCGGCCTGCTGATCGTCGATTCGGGTGGCCTCGCCAGCGGCACGGTGGTGTCGTCGGGCGGCACCTTGGCGCTGGTCGGCAACGGATCGCAGACCGCGACGACGTTCCTCGCCGGAGCCACCTTCGCGATCGCCTCGGGCTATGTCGCGAGCGGCCTCGACGTGACCTCCGACGTCCCGCTGCGGATCGCCAATGGCGGCCTCGCGAGCGCAGCGGTGGTCGAGAGCGGTGGCCTCGTCACGGTTGTCTCCGGCGGTACGGCGAGCGCCACCGACGTTCAAGGCGGCGGTTCCGTACTGGTGGAGTTCGGCGGCGTGACGGTGGGCGACATCCTGAGCGGCGCCGGCTCGCTGCTCGCCCGGGAAACGGTTGTGCTCGGCGGCGCGGCCAGCGGCACGATCGTTTCCGGCAGCGGCCTCTTGCACGTACTGACGGGCGGGATGGCGAGCGGCACGATCGTCAGGGGAACCGGCGCCAGTGGCCTGCTGGTCGACTCCGGCGCCTACTTGATCGGCGCCGATGTGACGAGCGGCGGCGAGGCCATCCTGAGCGGCTTGTCGCTCAGTGCGCTGGTCGAGAACGGCGGCGTGCTGAGCGTCTCCAACAACGTCAGCGGCGTCAACGGCATCAACAGCAGCGGCCAGGTTCTGGACGGCGGCGAGATACGGGTCGTCGGCGGCCTCGACATCGACGTGATCGTGTGAGCGGCGGGACGGAGACCGTGTCGTCGGGCAACGCGAACCTCACGACCGTGCGCAACGGCGACCTCCAGGTGGTGTCGTGGCGGCCACGTCTCACGACAACCGTGTCGAACGGCGGTCTGCTGCAAGTCGAAGGCGGCGTGGCTTCGACAGCGATCATCTCGTCGGGCGGCGAGGTTCGGGTCACGAGCGGCGTCGACTTCAGCGCGACGGTGTTGAGCGGGGGCTCCGAGACGGTGCTGTCGCACGGCTTCTCCGATGACGCGAGTATCCTGAGCAGCGGCGCCCAGTTGGTCAGTTCCGGCGGCGTCGCGATCGGAACGCTCGTCTCGGCGTTCGGCGTCGAACGAGTTCTGTCGAGCGGCAACACCAGCGACACGGTGATCTACGACCGGGGTGTCGAATCCGCCGCCGCGGCGGCACGACCCTGCGCACGATCATTTCGTCGGGTGGCCTGGAGATCGTCGATTCAGGCGGTGTCGCGAGCGGCACCATTGTGTCGAGCGGCGGCACGCTGGAGCAGTTCGCCGGTGCGATCGACTCACCTCCACGAACTTCCTCGCCGGCGCGATCTACGAGATCGGCTCGGGCGTGGCGGTCAGCGGCTTCACCGCGATCCGCGGCGTGCTGTTCCAGGTCGGCTCGGGCGCCACGGCGACCGGGACGGTCGTCGGCAGCGGCGCGACCGCGGCGATTGCCGGCGGCATCGCGGCGTGAGCGGGCTCGTGCAGGGCGGCGGCACGATGCTGGTGCTGGTCGGGCGGCCACGACGGTCGGGCGACGTGCTGGTCGGCAGCGGCACCACCCTGGTGGCGAGCGAGACGGTGTCCGCCGGCGGCGTGGCGACGGGCACGGTGCTCTCCAACACCGGCCTGCTGACCGTGCTGAGCGGCGGCGAGGCCGACGGGACGGTCATCACCAACAACCCGCTGGGCACCAGCGGCGGCCTGGTCGTGTCCGTCGGGGGGCTTGGCCTCCGGCGCGATCGTCAGCACCGGCGGCACGGCCAACGTGGCGGGCGGCACGGCGAGCGCGGCCGCAGATCCTGGGCGGCGGCACGATGAGCGTCACCGGCGGCGTCAACAACGCGGCCGTGGTCTCCAACGGCGGCCAAGTGCTGGTGAGCAGCGGCGGCACCGACTTCGCCGTCACGGTGTCGAACGGCGGCCAGGAGATCGTGTTCTCCAGCGGCGCCGCCAACGGCACGATCCTGTCGAGCGGCGGCACGCAGGTGCTGTCGTCCGGCGGCACGGCGAGCGGCATCGCAAGTGCTGAACGGCGGCCTGCTCAACGTCGTGGGCGGCACCGACAGCTTCGCGGCGGTCATTGTCGGCGGCGGTCAGCGTGGACGGTGCCCAGCGGCACTGACGTCGGCATCACGATCTTCGGCGGCGGCTTCGAACTGGTCCAGGCCGGCGGCCTGGCGAGCGGCACGGTCCTGTCGGATGGCGGCCAGAGGTCGTGTCGTCGGGCGGCACGGCGCGCGGCACGGTGTTCGCGGGCAGCGGCCACGATCAGCATCCAGTCGGGCGCCAACGTGAGCGGCGCCGTGCTGCAGTCCGGCGGCCAGGAGCAGGTGTCTGGGCGGCGGCGTGGCGAGCGCCACCGTGGTGAGCGCGGCGGCCAGGACGTGGTGTTCGCGGGCGGCCTCGGCCAGCGCCACCGTGATCTGAGCGGCGGCAACGAGCTGGTGTCGTCGAGCGGCCTGGCGCGCGGCGCCACGGTGCTGAACGGCGGCTCGCAGACGATGCTGAAGGGCGGCACGGCGAGCAACACGACGATCAGCAGCGGCGGCGAGGTGCTGGTGTCGTCGGGCGCCTTCGACCGTCAGGCGACGATCAGCAATGGCGGCCAGGAGATCGTGCTCAACGGCGGCCAGGCGATCGGCGCGGTGATCGGGAGCGGCGGCACCGAGATCGTGTCGTCGGGCGGCCAGTGGCAACGCGCGGCCACGATCAAGAACGGCGGCACGCAGACCGTGCTGGGCGGGCACCGCCACCGGAGCGGCAAGATCGTGTCGAGCGGCGGCACCGAGAACGTCTCGGGGACCGACAGATGACACCGTGGTGAGACGGCGGCAGCAGACCGTGGTGTCGAGCGGCGGCAAGGCCAACAACACGGTGATCCAGGCCGGCGGCTACGAGCTGGTGATGTCGGGCGGCGCGATCTCGGGCGCCACGCTCGCGGGCGGCACGCTGGAGATCGCAAGCGGCGGCAACACGCTGTCGAGCACGGTCGACTTCGCCGGCGGCGGCTCGCTGGAGCTCGACGGCACGAGGTTCCGGGGCAAGATCGAGGGCTTCACTGCCTGCCGAGACCATCGACCTCAAGACGGTGGCCTTCGCCTCGACGACGTTGGGCTACACCGGCAACGCCATGAGCGGCACGCTCACCGTGACCGACGGCACGCATACCGCCCGGCTCACGATGCTGGGCAGCTACGTGGCGGCCAACTTCCACCTGGCCGACGACGGCCACGGCGGCACGCTGGTCAACGATCCGCCGGTGTCGAGCGGGTCGGCAATCGCACCGCCTCATTGATCGGCTCCAAGGGGCGAATCGCCAGTACACGGGTCAGGAATTCCTTGCCCCACAGCTGGATCCGCATGATCTCTGGGCCTTGCTCGGCCGCCGCTCGGTTCCCTCCTTCGCGCGCCGCCGATGGCCTGCTTTCGCCGCCTTGTCGGCCATGTTGTCCTTCTGCGTGCCGAGGAACAGGTGATCGGGGTTGATGCAGGTGCGCACGTCGCAGCGATGGCAGACCAGCTGACCCTTGGGGATCGGACCGTGCCTCGCCGCCCAGGCCGCGCGGTGCGCCAGCCCGTGGCCGCCATGGCAAAACAGCCCGTAGCCGTTGGCGTTGCGGCTCGCCATCCAGAGGATGCAGCCGGTTTGGGGATCGCGCACACTGTAGTGATCGAGGCGCTGCTGGAGTGACCAGGTCGAGGGGCATCTGGGCCGGGACATCGGATACTCACGCTGATGTTAGCGTTACTATAAGCCGATCGCTTCCCAGCCCCAATTTTGGTCATTAGAAGTTCAGCGATGACGATGGAGAGCTTTCTCGACTACAGCGACGGCCCGCTGGCCTGCAGGGGCTGGCTTGTGGGCGGCGACACGGCGACCGAGCCGCGAACGGGCGTGGTGCTGTTTCCCGATGCGCGCGGCCTGGGCGAGGCCGCCAAGGACTGCGCCCGACGGCTGGCCGGCGAAGGCCACGTCGTGCTCGTCGCCGACCTCTATGGCCACGCCACCTTCACCGAGGATCTGCCCGACGCGGTGCGGCTGATGAACAATCTACGCGACGACGTCACGCGCTGGCGCCAGCGCGCCCAGGCGGCACTCGAGGCGCTGGCGCGCCAGCCGGGCGTGGATCGCAACAGGCTCGCGGCCATCGGCTACTGCTTCGGCGGCAGCACCGCGCTGGAACTGGCGCGCGGCGGCGCGCCGCTCGGCGCGATCGTCAGCTTCCACGGAGGCTTGGGCAGCCCTCGGCTCGAGGATGCGATCAACATCAGGGGCCGCGTGCTGGTGTGCCATGGCGCCGCCGATCCGCTGGTGCCGCCCGAGCAGGTCGCGGCGTTCGTCGCGGCGATGTGCAAGGCGCCGGTCGACTGGGAACTGCACAGCTACGCCGGTGTCGTGCACGGCTTTACCAACCCGGAAGCCGACAAGGCCGGCACGCCCGCCCTCGCCTACGACGCGGCGGCCGACCGCCATTCCTGGCAAGCCATGCTCGAGCTGTTCCGCGAGACCTTGGCCGAGTAGCGCACTTCAGGCTCCAGGGAACGGATCGCTAGCACCGGGCCACGAATTCCTGGCCCCACAGGTGAATCCGGATGATCTCCGGCGACTTGCCGGTCGCCGCTCATGCCGCGCTTCCGCGTGGCTCAGGGCCTGCCTTAGTGGCCTTGTCGGTCATGTTGTCTTGTGGGTGCAGAGGAACAGGTGATCGGGATTGACGCAGGGCCGCACGTCGCAGCGATGGCAGACGCAGAGCCCTTTCGGAATGGGGCCGTGCCGTGCCACCCAGGCGGCGCGGTGCGCCAACCAGAGCCGGCCGTTCCAGCGCACATGGCCGTAGCCGTTGGTGTTGCGGCCGCCGTCCACAGGACACAGCCGGTTTCGGGATCGCGGATGCTGTAGTGGTCGAGCTGCTGCTGCAGCGGCCAGTCGGTCGGGCATTGGAAGATCGTCATCGGATACTCACGCTGATGATTGGGCACCATAACCTGCTCGCCCTCAGCCTCCTATTTTGGTCATTAGAAGTCGCGCGATCGTGTCGGCCAAATCGCCATGGACTTGGCAAAGACCTTTTGGGATACAGGCTGCGAACTTGCGGCAGGAGCGCGATCTGACGAAGGCGACCTGGAGCCGGCAGTGGAGAATGTATCGGGCCCCGCCATGCAAATGACAATGGAATGCCGGCTGAAGGACGCGGGCAAGGTCTCGTTGGAGATGGCGCCCTCGCAGGATGTTGCGAAAGGTGAGCTCTCGGGCTTTGTCGTGCGCATCGACGGCGATGGAACGTCCGCCGATGGAGACACTGTCGTCATTCGGCTTCCGCTCGACGCCGATACCGTCTGGGATCCGGACTTCGCGACGATCTTTGCAGCGACAGTCAAGCTGAGCGACGGCGCCTCGGTGCGCGAGGTGCGACTGGGCATAGGCGCTGGCGGCGCACTCGTGGTCGAGCAGCCGTTCGTCATGTCCGAGCCCCTGCACGTCACCTGGACTGCCCGCTTCCCGCAGCGCCCCGAGACGCCTTACCTGCAACTGACGATCCACTTGGCCGCGACAGCATTGCCGATCAGTGCCACGGTCTCGGGCATTTTTGCCGGCCACCACTTCGATCCGTACGTCTTCAATCCACGCTTCCGCGGCGTGGCGGCCGAAGCAGGCACGCCGCCATTTCCGGAGGGCGCGCAAGTTCTCGCTGAGTTCGAGCGACAGGCTCGCCTTGCGGCGAAGGACGGATCCTATCTTGGCGACCAAGCCTTTGTGCAGCCCTTCCTGGTCATGCGCGAGGGAAATCCGCGCTTTCCCATGCTGGTCGGCACCGCCAACTCGGTCTTGTGGTACGCGCTCGAGCCCCGGCATGGGATCGAGCTCTTCGCGGATTGGGGTCTCGTATCGGAAGGCGAAGTCACCATCGATTGCGGCGCGCACGCCGGACAAATGGCCGTATATTTCTCGCTGATTGCCGGCCCGCAGGGCCGCGTCGTGGCGATCGACCCGTTCACCCAGAATTGCCTGCAGGTCGAGGCACAGGATCTGTTGAACGCGCCGGGAAGAATAAAGGTGGTCAGGGCGGCGGTCGGCGCGAACCGCCACACGCTCAGGGTCGCGAACCGTCTGCAAATGGCGGCCGGCATCGAAGGCTACCCGACCGACGATCAGGTCGAGATCGACGTGATCCCACTCGACGATTTCCTGGATATCCGGCCGACATTCATCAAGCTCGACATAGAAGGCGCAGAGGTCGATGCCCTGGCAGGAGCGGCTGAAATGCTGCGGGTGTGCCGGCCGAAGCTGATGATCGAGGGTCACACCCAGCTGCTCGGGCACTTCGGCTACACTGTCACCGATCTCTTCTCCAAGATACCGAGGGACGTCTACGACATAAAGTTCATGGAAGAAGGCGTCGACCGCGCGTGGCGAACCTATGAACCAGGTCTGGAAGCCGGCATCACCAATCCGCTCATCATTCTTGCCTTCCTCGGGGCGAGCCGGTGGTGGCGCAGTCCCTAAGCCGGGATGACGACGTCGACGTCGAACTCAACCAGCATGTCCGCCATCGCAAGGCCGGAGATGATCAGGCCGGTGCCACACGGAGCGACGCCCTGCAGGTGGCGGGCGACCGTGTTGTAGACCGGTTCACGGTGCGCTCTGTCGAGCAGGTACGTCGTCACCTTGCAGACGTGCTCGAGCGCCCCACCCGCCTCCTCGACGAGGATCTTCAGGTTCTTCATCGCCTGATCGGCCTGTGCGGCAGGGTCGCCCTTGCCGTGGAACTTGCCATCGAGGTCGAAGCCGGTCAGGCCGGCGATGAACAGGCTGCGCCCGCTCGCGCGGACCATCAGCGACACGTCGTAGTCGATCGCCTGGCTGGGCCAGCGCCCCTTGGTGTTGAAGCGGCGAATGCGTTCGTGGGCCATGCTCGTCTCATTCCACCGTCGTCGCGCTAAGTCCGAGCTGGGCCCGCCGCCTCAGCCACTGGCTCGGCCGGTAGCGGTCGTCGCCGGTGATCTCCTGCAGCTGCACCAGGATCTCGTGGCACTGCTTGACGCCCAGCCAGTCGGCCAGCGCCAGCGGCCCGCGCGGGTAGTTCAGGCCGAGCGTCATGGCGGTGTCGACGTCGGCGGCCGAGGCGATGCCGATCATCGCCATCTCGCAGCCGAGGTTGGCGATCATCGCCACCATGCGCTGGGCGATGAAGCCGGGCGAATCCTTGATCAGCGTCACCTTGGCGCCGGTGCGGGCGAGGATCGCGGCGGCGGCGTCGCGCACCAGCTCGTCGGCGCCGGGCGCGGTCATGATGGTGAGGCGCTTGGCGGTGTCGCCGGTGAGGTCGACGGCGACGGTGCGCCTGGGATCGAGCCCGCGCTCGACCACCGTGGTGGTGCAGTCCTTGCCGATCGGCGCCACCAGGATCGGGCTCTTGCCGTCGTCGGCGCCGAGTGCCTTGGCGCCGGTCGTCATGACCAGGTTCACCAGCTTCTCGTTGTGGGTGTCGGTCAGCACCACGCTCGCCGCCGGCACGACCGAGGGCACGTGGTCGGCGCCGGGATCGATCTTCGTGCCTTTTGAGTCGTAGGCGTACCAGCCGCCCTGGGTCTTGCGGCCGAGCTTGCCCGCGGCATAGAGGTTCTCGTGGTAGGGGCTGGGCGTCATGCGCCGGTCGTGGAAGAAGCCCTCGTAGATGATCTTGCGGGCCGGGAAGTTCACGTCGATGCCGGTCAGGTCCATCAGCTCGAACGGACCCATGCGGAAACCGCAACTGTCGCGCATCACGGCGTCGACCTGGCTCGGGCTGGCGCGGCCCTCCTGGTAGAGGCGCAGGCCCTCGGTGCCGATCGCCGTGCCGCCGAGATTGACCAGGAAGCCTGGCGTGTCGCCCACCACTACCGGCACGCGGGTCTGGCGTTTGCCCAGCGCCACCATGGCGTCGACCACCCAGGGCGCGGTGTCGGCGGCGCGGATCACCTCGACGAGTTTCATCAAGGGCACGGGATTGAAATAGTGCATGCCGCAGACGCGGTCGCGGTGCTTCAGCGAACGGGCGATCGAGGCGATGCGGATCGACGAGGTGTTCGAGGCGATGATGGTCTCGGGCGCGATGACGGCCTCGAGCTCGCCGAACAGCTTCTGCTTGACCTCGAGGTTCTCGAACACCGCCTCGATCACGACGTGGCAGGGCTTTAGACCATCGAGGGTGTCGGCGACGGCGAGGTTGGCGTCGGTTCTGGCAAGCTCGGCGTCGGTGAGGCGGCCCTTGGCGACCAGGCCCTTCAGGGTTTCCAGGATGGCGGCCTTCGCCTTGGCCGCGCCGCCGGCCTGGGCGTCGAACAGGACGGCCTTCATGCCACCCTGCGCGGTCACCTGGGCGATGCCGCGGCCCATGGCGCCGGTCCCTACCACGCCGACGACGAGGTCGCGGCGGCTGATATCGAGAGCCATGCTCCCTCCTATTTGTTGGCGTAGCCGGCGGTCCTGAGGCCGCCGGTGATCTCGTCCAGCGCCGCCGGGTCGTCGATGGTGGCCGGCATCTTCCAGGGCTGGCCGTCGGCGATCTTCTGCATGGTGCCGCGCAGGATCTTGCCCGAACGGGTCTTGGGCAGCCGCGGCACGACCAGGGCACTCTTGAAGAAGGCCACCGGGCCGACCCGCTCGCGCACCATCTGGACGACCTCGCGGGTGATCTCCTCGGCCGGCCGGTCGACGCCCGACTTCAGCACCAGGAAGCCGAGCGGCACCTGGCCTTTCAGCTCGTCGGCGACGCCGACCACGGCGCATTCGGCGACGTCGTTGTGGCTGCCCAGCACCTCTTCTATCTGGCCCGTGGAGAGGCGGTGGCCGGCGACATTGATCACGTCGTCGACCCGCGTCATCACCGAGACATAGCCGTCGGCATCGATGAAGCCTGCATCGCCGGTCTTGTAGTAGCCCGGGATATTCGCTGAGATAGGCCTCCTCGAAGCGCTGGTCGGCGTTCCACAAGGTCGGGAACGTCCCCGGCGGCAGCGGCAGCTTGGCTACCAGCGCCCCCACTTCCCCGTGCGCCAACGGCCTTCCCTGGTCATCCAGCACCTGCAAATCCCACCCCGGCGCCGCCACCGAGCACGAGCCCGGCTTGATCGGCATAGGCTCAAGCCCCCTGAAGTTCCCACAAATCGCCCAACCGGTTTCTGTCTGCCAAAAATGATCGATGGCGGGGACGCGGAGCATGTTTTGCGCCCACTGGATGGTTGGCGGATCGCCACGTTCGCCGGCGAGGAAGAGGGTGCGGAAGGTCGAGAGGTCGTATTGCTTCAGGAGCTTGCCGTCGGGGTCCTCTTTCTTGATGGCGCGAAAGGCGGTGGGCGCGGTGAAGAGGGCCACGGCCTTGTGCTCGGAGATGACGCGCCAGAAGGCGCCGGCGTCGGGCGTGCCGACCGGCTTGCCCTCGTAGAGCACCGAGGTCGCGCCGTAGATCAAAGGGCCATAGACGATGTAGCTGTGGCCGACCACCCAGCCCACGTCGGAGGCGCACCACCAGACCTCGCCGGGCTCGACGCCGTAGAGGTATTTCATCGACCACCACAGCGCCACGCAGTAGCCGCCGGTGTCGCGCACCACGCCCTTGGGCTGCCCGGTCGTGCCCGAGGTGTAGAGAATATAAAGAGGGTCGGTCGCCTTGACCGGCACGCACGGCCGGGGACTCGCCTTGGCGACGGCCTCGCTCCAGTCGAGGTCGCGGCCGGCGATGCATGGTCGCCTTGGCCTCAGGTCGCTGCAGCAGGATCACCCGCGGCACCTTGTGGCTTGGCGAGCTCGATCGCCTGGTCGAGCAGCGGCTTGTAGAGCACCAGCCGGCCGGGCTCGATTCCGCACGAGGCGGTCAGCACCAGTTTGGGGCTACAGTCGTCGATGCGGGTCGCCAATTCATTCGCCGCAAAGCCGCCGAACACCACCGAATGGACCGCGCCCAACCGCGCGCAGGCCAGCATCGCCATCACGGCTTCGGGGACCATCGGCATATAGATGATCACCCGGTCGCCCTTCCCCACCCCCTCAGCCGCGATCGCGCCGGCGAGCGTCGCCACATGGTCGCGCAGCTCGCGATAGGTAAAACTCTTCTTGGTGCCGGTGACCGGCGAATCGTAGATCAGCGCCGCCTGTTCCGCCCTTCCCCCGTCGACATGGCGGTCGAGCGCATTGTGGCAGGCATTGAGCTCGGCGCCGGCAAACCAGCGATAGAACGGCAGCCGCGACGCATCGAGCACCTTGTCCCAGCGCTTCGTCCAGTCGATCGTCGCCGCCTGTTCGGCCCAGAACCCCTCGGGGTCCTTCAACGAGCGCGCGTGAACTGCGCGATATTTGTCGCCTGTCGCCATCGTTCCTCCCTCGGTTTGATGCGCCAGCCCGGGCGCACTGACAAGAGGGAGGAACGACTGCAAATCCGCCTATTGCTGGGCGCCCGGAACCGTCGTGCAGACGCCCGTGCCCGGCGGGCAACTGGGCACACCTGCGGTATTGGGGCCGCTGCCCGGCACCGCCAGTACCGCGGGGTTCGTGGTCACGCCGACATTGGGCACCGCCGGACCGGTGATGGCTGGCGAACCGTTGATGCCGACGGCGGCGCCCGGTCCGTTGCCGAGTGTGCCACTGCCGGGCGTTCCCACCGAACCCGGGAGCGCGTTCGACGGCCCGGTCGTTACACCGGGCGTCGGCGAGACGCCGATGCTGCCTCTGCTGCTGCCCGTGCCCGTCGTGCCGCCGGCGGGTCCGCTTGCTGCGCCACCCGTTTGGGCAAGCGCCACGCCGCCGAGCGCAATGAAGGCGAGCGAGAGTGGTAATGTCATCTTGCGCATGCTGTCCTCCTGCACATTACCAGGAGGCAATGACCGGAACGGGCGGCCTGTTGCACCCGACTATTGCGCGCCAATAGGAATCCCGGCGGCCTTCACCAGGGCCGCGTTGGCCGCGATCTCCTTCTTGATTTCGTCATCGAATGTCTGCGGTTCCATCAAATTCTGCTCGGCGCCAAGACCTGCCAGGCTCTCCCTCACCGCCGGCTCCTGCAGCGCCCGAGCCGTCTCGCGGTAGAGCCGGTCGACGATGGCGCGCGGCGTCTCGGCCGGCACGAACATGCCGACCCAGAAGTTGTAATCCGACTCCGGCACCCCGAGCTCGAGCGTGGTCGGCAGGTCCGGCAAGGCCGCCGAGCGCCGCGAGCTGCCCATGGCGAGCGCCAGCACGCGCTTCTGGTTGATCAGCGGCAGGCAGACATTGATCGGACAGAAGAAATAGTCGATCCGACCGGCCAACAGCTCGGTCACCACCTCGGGCGTGCCCTTGAACGGCACGTGCACCGCATCGATGCCGGCGCCGACGCGAAAGCGCTCGGCATTGAGCTGGTTGGCGGTGCCGATGCCCGCCGAGCCGTAGTTGAGCGCGCCGGGCCGGGCCTTGGCCGCGGCGATCAGGCCTTGCATCGACGTAATGCCCTTCTCGGGCGACACCACCAGCGCCTGCGGCAGTAGCGCCAGCGGCGTCACGCCGGCGAGATCGCGCAACGTGTCATAGGGCGTCTTGGGATAGGTGATGGGCGTGATCGTATAGGACGAGGACTGGACCAGAATGGTGTAGCCGTCGGGCTTGGCACGCGCGACGGTGCCGACGCCGATCGTGCCGGCCGCGCCCGGCTTGTTCTCGACGATGAAGGGTTGGCCGAGTTGTTCGCTCAGCCGCCGCGCCACGGTGCGCGCCATGACATCGGTGGCGCTGCCCGCCGTCAGCGGCACGATGATTCGCACCGGCTTGTCGGGCCAAGTTTGCGCGATTGCGGCGCCACACGCCCCGAGCAGGAGCGCGGCAGCCACGCTCGTTATGGTTCGATAGCTCATGGATATCCCTCGCCCGGCACCTCGACCACGGTAGCATCGAGGAAGGAGCGGGGCTTGGTGCCAGCCGGCGCAGTCGCCGCGGTCTCCATGCTGATGCAAAAGAGCGTGCGCCGATCCTCGCCGCCCAGCACGCAGGCGACGGCCCGTCGTCCGGGCACCGGGATTCGATCGAGGATTTGCCCGTCGGCCGCGATGCGCACGAAGCAGCTTTCGTCCAGCACGCTCACCCACACCGCACCGTCGCGATCGAGGCATATGCCGTCGGGCGCCTTGAAGCTCCCGATCCGCCGGTCGAACTGCAGCATGCCGTCCGGGCGAACCGTGTAGCAGGCCAGGCATCCGCCGTTCGTCTCCGCCACGACCAGACGCCGGCCGTCACCCGAGATCGCGATGCCGTTGGGGAAGTTGAGCCCTTCCGCCACGACCCTGGGCTCGCGCCCCGGTCCGACCAGGACCAGCCGCCCAAAGGGCCCGTCCTTGATGCCGGACTTGAGATCGAAGCCGAGGTCGCCGACATAGGCGTGGCCGTTGCCATCGATGGTCATGTCGTCGAGCGTGCCGGCGATGGACGACAGGTCGGCATAGGGCGTCGGCCGCCCATCGGCACATCGCACCAGCGAGCGGCCGTGCATGTCGGTAACGACGGCATCGCCGCCGGCGAGAAAGCCGAGACCCGCTGGCACGCCCTCAAGGCTGCAGACGATGTCGGGCGATCCGTCCTCGGTCATCCGAATGAGAGTTCGCGCGCCGGCGTCGACGAGCCACAGCCGACCGCGATGCCAGCGCGGCGCCTCGAAGTACCGTCCGTTGTCGAGGAGTTGACGAAGAACTAGTTCCAAGCGCCCGGCGTCCAGCCCCACTGGCCGTCCGACAGGTTCCAGTTGCCGTTGGTCCAGACCGAGCCCTGATAGGGCCGCTCGACGAAGCCACCGGGCAGGTAGGTGAATCCCGGCGACGTGCTGTCCCAATGGTAGTGGCCGGGGTTCCAGACGAAGTAGCCGTCGTCGGGTCCCTTGGGCTTGGGCGGGATGTACTCGGGTGGCGGCGCCGGCGGCGCGTAGGGCGCGACGATCGTCACGCCGCGCTTCTTCGGCATCGGCGCCGAGCCCGGCGTCGGCAAGGACGACGCCGCGGCCGTCGACACCGGCGGCGTGGATTGGCCCGTCGTGCAGCCAGCGAGGCAGGCAATGGCCGCCACGCCGAGCATCAGGCCGAACGGCCGGCGATGGCCGGCGTTGATGGGGCCGAAGTTGATGGTCATATGTCCCCCTTTGATGACGCAACTCGTCAAGGATTCTGCCAGCGATATCGGGCTAGAGTAAATGGCGGGCTTTATGTGAAAGTGCTCGACAACAGGGCAGGCAACGGGAACGGGCCATGGCGAAGAAAAAAGCAGGCAAGGGAGCGGGTAAAGGCAAGCGACCGGCCAAGCGCGCGCCGATCAAGCGCGTCAGCGCCAAAGCGAAGAAGCCAGCCCGGAAATCGACACGCCCCATCGCCAAGCCGGCAGCGCCCAAGCCGATCGCACGCGTCCCGGTGCGCCGCCGCACTCCCGGCGCACGCCCGGCGCCGCATAAGGCGCCTGCCCTCACCGGCAACATCTTCGAACGCGACCTCGACAAGAACACCGCCAACTACGCCACCCTGACGCCGCTGCAGTTCCTCGAGCGCACCGCGTCGGTCTATCCCGGGCGACTGGCCCTGGTGCACGGCCCACGGCGCCAGACATGGGCCGAGACCTACACGCGCTGCCGTCGGCTCGCCTCGGCGCTGGAAAAGGCCGGCATCGGCAAAGGCGACACGGTGACCATCATGGCGCCGAACATTCCCGAGATGTACGAGGCGCATTTCGGCGTGCCGATGTCGGGCGCCGTGCTCAACTGCCTCAACACGCGCCTCGATGCGGCGATGCTGGCCTTCATCCTCGACCATAGCGAGACCAAGGTGCTGCTGGTCGACCGCGAATATCACCGCGCCATGACCGAGGCGCTCGCCATCGCCAAGGTCCAGCCGCTGGTCGTCGATATCGACGACCCGCAATGCGAGGACCGCGCCGAGATCGGCGACACGACCTGGGAAGAGTTCATCGCCTCAGGCGATCCCGACTATGCCTGGCAGTATCCCGCCGACGAATGGGACGCGATCTCGCTCAACTACACCTCGGGCACGACCGGCAATCCCAAGGGCGTGGTGTTCCACCATCGCGGCGCCACCCTCTCGGCCTACGGCAACGCCACGCAGTGGGCGATGGGCATGCATCCGACCTATCTCTGGACACTACCGATGTTCCATTGCAACGGCTGGTGCTTCCCGTGGACCCTGTCGCTGGTCGCCGGCACCTCGATCTGCCTGCGCCGGGTCGCCGCCAAGACGATCTTCGACGCTCTGGTCGACCATGACGTCACGCACATGTGCGGTGCGCCGATCATCATGCAGTTCATCATCGGCGCGACGCCGGCAGAGCGCCGGCCGCTGAAGCGCCGGGTCGAGTTCATGACCGCGGCGGCGCCGCCGCCAGCAGCCGTGCTCGAGGCGCTGGAGAAGGAGAACTTTCGCGTCACGCACGTCTACGGCCTGACCGAGGTCTATGGTCCGGCGACGATCTGCGCCTGGGACGAGGACTGGGACTCGCTGCCATCGCACGAGCGCGCGCAGATCAAGGCGCGTCAAGGCGTGCGCTATGCGGCTGAGGATGGCGTCACGGTGATGGACCCCACGACCATGCGCGAGGTGCCGCGCGATGGCGCCACCATGGGCGAGGTGATGTTCCGCGGCAATCTCACCATGAAGGGTTACCTGAAGAACCCCAAGGCCACCAAGGAAGCCTTCGAGCACGGTTGGTTCCATTCCGGCGATCTCGGCGTCATGCACGAAGACGGCTACATCGAGCTGCGCGACCGCTCGAAGGACATCATCATCTCGGGCGGCGAGAACATCTCCACGATCGAAGTGGAAGGGGTGATCATCGAGCACCCTGCGGTGGCCAACGTTGCCGTTGTCGCCAAGCCGGATGAGAAGTGGGGTGAGACGCCCTGCGCGTTCGTGGTGCTGAAACCCGGCAACTCGGCCACGGCCGAGGAGATCATCGCCCATTGCCGCGCCAGCATGGCGTCCTACAAGTGTCCGCGCTTCGTGGTGTTCCGCGAGCTGCCCATGACCTCGACTGGCAAGGTGCAGAAATTCGTGCTGCGGGAATGGGCCAAAGCGGTCTAGAGCGCACTCGACGCTGACTGAAAGACCTCACCCTGAGGAGGCCGCGTAGCGGCCGTCTCGAAGGGTGGGAACAAGCACCGTGTGTCTTGCCCATCCTTCGAGACGCCGCGCTGCGCGCGGCTCCTCAGGATGAGGTCTTTACGAATTCGCGATCTTTGACACCATCGCGCCGCCATATTCCGCCGGCTAATCTCGGGCCGAAATGGCTGGAGAGAGTACGCTTATCGTCACGACGCGCACCGGCGTGCGCCCGCTCGGCGTACGCGGCGAGCCGCTGCACAACGCGGCCGGCCAGCTGCGCCGCGTCGTTCGCCGGCGGCTGGGCGACGAGGCCGCCGATCTGCTGGCCGATCCGCAGCTGCACGAGGACGGCAAGGCGATCGACTGGTACGCGGGCTGGCCCGGAGAGGTGAAGCGCGTCGCCGATCTCGAGCCGTTGCGACGCTCAGCGGTGTTGTCGCAGGTCGACCTCATGCTGGGCGATATCGGCAAACTCGGCCGGGCGCTCGGGCAGGCCAGCAGCAAAACCGGCGGCGTCGACGATAGTGGCGTGGTCGGCCGTTCGCTGCTGCTCGCCGGACGCCGTCCCGCCGAATCCTTTGTGTTCCTGGTCGGCGAGAAGCCCGTGGTCGTGTGCTGGGGCTACGAGATGGAAGGGGCGCCGGCGGTGATGCCGCCGAGCCTGCCGCGCGTGCCCGAGCCGGTTCACCGCGCTGTCCTGCAGGCGCCGGCCGTGCTGCCCGTCACGGCCGCGCGCCTCGCCGCTCCGGCCGGCATCCCGTGGCTGCGCACCCTGCTCGCCGCCCTGCCGTTCCTGCTGCTGCTGCTGGCCGGCGCCTGGTTGTTGCGCAGTCTGCTGCCCGACGATCCCGCGCTCACGCTCGCCACCAGGGAGGGGCCACCCGCACCGCCGCCGCCCGCCGCCGCACCGGATCCGTTGCCGGCCATGAAAGCCTCGCTCAATTCCGAAGCGAACCGCGCCAAGGCGTTGCAGATCGAACTGGCGGCGATCGAGTCCGAACTCAAAAAGCGCATCGCCGGCTGCAAGCCGCCAGAGCCACCACCAGCGCCGCCGGCTCCCAAGCCGCCGCAGGTCGCAACTGCACCGCCACCGCCACCCGCTCCCCGTCTCGAGCCGCCCCGGCCGCCGCCCAACGACGGCAGGCTGCGCCTGCCGACGGCACCGACCGGCGACTATTCCTTCATGCAAGGCTGCTGGCGCACCGACCCGTTCCGCCACGAGACGATGCAATCGCAGCCTGGCGTGTCGTCCTATTGCTTCAATTCATCAGGCTACGGCCAGCTCGAATGGCGGCGTGGCCGCACGGCCTGCCGCACGCGGGCGCAGGCACGCTTCGAGGGCTCGACGCTGCGCCTGCGCGATGCCGACACGACCTGCAACGATGGATCTCATTGGTATGCCGACCAACTGGTCTGCCAGCGCGGCGCCGACAACGTCGCGCAATGCAGCGGCAACTCACGAGGCGCTTTCGGCCCAACCTCGTGGCAGGTCAATCTTCACAGAATCAATTGAGGGCTAGTGCGATGTAGGTCGCGTGCTCAGCCGGGTGATCTCGTCCTTGATTTGCAGTTTGCGTTTCTTGAGGCTGCAGATGGCATCGTCGTCGGGATGCGGTCGGGAGTTTTCCTCGACGATCGCATGCTCCAGAGAAGCATGCTTGGCTTTCAGCGCATCGATGTGGTCCACAGTGCTCATAGGCGACCTCCGAGCTGGGTGCGAACTTCGAAAACTTTGACTCCTTGAAAGCGCCGAGTCACGCCGAATCCGGCGCCTCGCGCGCTTGTGCATAAGTCGGCTAGGATGGTCAGAATGACTGACCCTTCGCGGCGGCCCAAACGCCCGCCCAAACGCCTCATCGTCGGCATTTCCGGCGCTTCCGGCATCATCTATGGCGTGCGCGTCCTGCAGGCGCTGAAAACATTGCCTGTGGAAACTCACCTGGTCATGACCCGCATGGCTGAGGTGACGCTGGCGCTCGAAACCAGGATGAAAGTTGCGGACGTGCGGCGGCTCGCGGATGTGGCATATCCAATCAGCGATCTCGCCGCTGCGATTTCGAGTGGGTCGTTCCGGACAATCGGAATGATTGTGGCCCCCTGCTCTATGCGCAGTCTCGGCGAAATAGCCCACGGCATCACCAGCAATCTGCTGACGCGAGCCGCCGACGTCGTATTGAAGGAACGGCGTCGCCTTGTTTTGGTTACACGAGAAACACCTCTTCACACGATTCACCTGCGCAACCTTGTGACCGTGTCTGAACTGGGTGCGATCGTGGCGCCGCCCATGCCGGCTTTTTACAACAAGCCCAAGACATTGGACGACGTTATTGATCACACGGTCGGACGCATCCTCGACCTGTTCGATCTCGACACTGGCAAGGTCAAGCGCTGGAGCTAGGCTCGAGGCCGACTACCTTCTCGATTTCCGCCGCACTGACTTCCGGGAAGGTGGCCTTCATCAGCGCTGCGACGGCGGCGCGATCCTCGGTGTCGGGTACCACACCCAGGCACACCGCATAGACGCCGAGATTGCCGATCGCCGCGCGCAGGCGTTTCTCGGGCGGCCGGTCGCGATCGGCGGGCGGCGTGTAGAGGCTGGCGAGCTTCAGCTGCTCGGCATGCTCAGCCGCCAACTCGGCATCGGCGACCCGCCGGCGGGCGGCCTCGACTGTTTCGGGTAGCGTCTCGTTCCAGGGGCGATCCTTCAGGAGCTGTCGCACTTGCCGCAGGGGCCGCACGATCTCGGCCTGCCAGACGTCGCTCACCTTCAGGATGGCGCGCAGCCGGTCGGCGGTCAGCGTCGGCCGGCCCGAGGCGCCCAGCCAGCAACAGAACAGCAATATGTTGACGTCGCAGCCGCGCCGCGCCTGCAGGTCGAGGCAGGCGTCGGCAACCCCTTCGCCGGCATAGATTTCCAGCGAGAAGTTCCAGAACGGATGGGGGAGAAAGTCCGACATGCTTCCCTTCGGGCGGCCGAAGGGGTACACGGCGCAAAGCGGATGAGCAACGACACTTCAGAACCGCTGGACGCCGAAGCGATAAAGGCCAAGCTGGAGGCGTTGAAGAGCGAACACCGCGATCTCGACGACGTCATCGACCGTCTGATCGAGAAGGCCCCGTTCGACCAGCTTCAACTGCAGCGCCTGAAGAAGCGCAAGCTCGGGCTGAAGGACCAAATTATCAAGTTGGAAAGTCAGCTCATTCCCGACATTATTGCCTGAGAGAACGATGTCCAAGAGTACAAAGAAAAGCGCCCCCGGCGCCAGGCCACTTGTGGGCGTGATCATGGGCAGCCAGTCCGACTGGCCCATCATGCGCCATACGACCGAGACGCTCACGGCGCTCGGCATTCCCAACGAGGCACGCATCATCTCGGCCCACCGCACGCCCAAGCGGCTGGACGACTATGCCGGCGGCGCGATGGCACGCGGCCTCAAGATCATCATCGCCGCGGCCGGCGGTGCGGCGCACTTGGCCGGCGTCACGGCGGCGCTGACCCGCGCTACCGGTGCTGGGCGTACCCATGCAAAGCGCCTTGGACGGCCTCGACAGCCTGCTGTCGATGGTCCAGATGCCGGCCGGCGTGCCGGTTGGCACGCTCGCCATCGGTCGAGCCGGCGCGGTCAATGCTGCCTTGTTCGCTGCGGCGATCCTGGCCCTCAGCGACAAGAAGGTCGCGGCCGCCCTGGCGCGGCATCGCGAGCGGCAGACCGCCAACGCGCCGCTCGTCCCGGTGGACGAACCCGCGAAATAGCCGACGCTTACCCTCTTCGTGACGCCCGACGTGGGCCGGTCCACGACCTGACGCGGCTCTTCAGTTTCTCGATCTTCATGACGTCATCGATGCGCCGGTCGAGGAAGGCCCAGGTCGCCTCGCTGCCGTCCGAACGGTCGTTCAGCCAATAGAGCAAGGTCGAGGAGTAGACGCCCGCGAGCGTCGCACGCTTGGTATAGAAATTGAAATCAGTGCTGGTGTCGCCGGCGGCGTACCACATGGCGTCGACCGTCTTGTACAGAAGTTTCAGTCCCAGCCCGGCATTGAAGGGCAGAGCGAGCAGCGCCAGCGCGCGGCGCGCGGCCTCGCGCTCGCCGGTGTGGCGTTCCAGCCGGATGCGCACCGCGCTCTTGATGCGGTCGCGGATCTTCTGCTCGGCGACGCCCTCCTTCTCCATGTCCTCGACCGTGCGCCGGTCGGCCCGTTCGCTGACATAGGTCAGCAGTTGGACCGGGCCGCCCGGGAACAGCCGGTCGGCCTCGCCGGCCGGCAGACCAAGCCGCGCCGAGGCAGCGGCCAGGGAGGCGCGGTTCCAGCCCTCGAAGACGGCCTCGGCCAGCGCGGCGTCCGCCAAACGGTCGCGTAGCGGCGAATCAGGGTCGTTTTCGGAAATGGTTGCCTCCATGGCGTGAAATATAGGTACCCGCAGGGGCTTCCACACCCCTTTCCAAGGGTTCTGCCCTGTGATACCTACCGCGCCTCTCGAATATCCGCCCTTGGAAGGAAGCGATCGAAGTGCAGGTTCTCGTCCGCGAAAACAATGTCGATCAGGCGCTGCGCGTCCTGAAGAAGAAAATGCAGCGCGAAGGTATCTTCCGCGAGATGAAGCTCCGCAGGAACTACGAGAAGCCCTCCGAGCGCCGCGCCCGTGAGCGCGCCGAAGCCATCCGCCGCACCCGCAAGCTGATGCGCAAGCGCATGGAGCGCGAGGGCTACTAGGACTTTCCTCGACGGATCAGACGACGACCCCCGGCAGCACCGGGGGTTTTTGTTTACTTGAGCTTCTCCACCACGCGGCCGAGCCGTTCGAGCGTTTGCAGCACGGTTTTCTGCCCCAGCCCCGGCCATTGCACGCGCAGCAGGATGTGGTCGGTGCCAGTGCGCTCGCCGTAGCGGCCGATCTGGTCGACCACCTCGCTCTCACTGCCGATGATGAAGCGCCGCTCGGCAAACTTGTCGAAGTCGGCGCGGATGCGGTCGGCCGGGATGAAGCTGCCACCACTGCCCCAGCTGGCATAGGCCTCGTACTTGAAGGACAAGGGCTCGCGCACCTCGTCCAGGGCGTTGCCTTGGCCGCTCCCGACATGGCACTCGCGGATGATCGGGAATTCTTTGGCGGCGGGCAGGCCGAGCGCCTTGCGGGTGTCGCGGAACAACGCGCCGAACTTGCCGACATTCTCCTCGCTCACCATCGGCGAGGGCATCCAGGCGTCGGCGAGCTTGGCGGCGCGCTTGACCGCGACTTCGACGTCGCCCGCCATCCAGATCGGCGGACCGCCGGGCTGCTTGGGCTTGATGCTCGATTGCACCTTGTTCAGGGCATGGAAGCGGCCCTTGTGCTCGACCACGTCGTCGCGCCAGAGCTTCTTGATCACCTCGACGCTCTCGACGAAGCGCGGCACGCGCTCCTTGATGGGCACCCCGATCGAGGCGAACTCCTCCGGGCGATAGCCCAGGCCCAGGCCGATGATCGCCCTGCCCCCGGTCAGCCAGTCGAGCGTTGCCGTCTCCTCGGCGACCACGACCGGATTGAGCAGCGGCAACAACAGCAGCCCCGGCCCCAGCCGCATGCCCTCAGCTTCCGCCGCCAGCCGGGCGAGCAGCGGCATGGCCTGGAACATCTGCAGCGGGCTCGACACGAAGTGCTGGCCGACCATCAGCGAGGCGAGGCCACTGGCCCGCGCCGCCCGCACCTGCTCGATCAGGTTGGCAAGCTCGGGACCCAGATCCGCGCCCTGCCGCCATTGGGTGGCCATGTAGAGACCGAGCTTCATTCGCGTTTCCTCCGTTGCCGGATTATCGCGCGATCACCGCCCTCTTCAAGGCATGGCGCTCTACTTCCCCGCCTTCTTCGGCTCGACCACCTCGAACATCACGTTGAAAGTATCGAGCATGGCGAGCAGCGCCTCGGGCTTGGCGGCATCGCCCTCGATCCTGGCGAGCCCCGCTTTCACCGCCTCGGAAAAGGTCGTTTGCCGGAGCGCCAGCGCGTCGAACGTCGAACGCGCAAGCATGAGCGTGGCGTCGGTCCTGGCGGCTTGGCGGCCCTGCACCCAGGTGAGGGCCGAGTTGGAGAGTGTGAGCACGAATTGCTGGCCGAGGTCGGTGACGGCGACGTTGATCGTCATCGCCTTGCCCTCGGCCTTGGTGGCATCGAGACGGCTGCCGAGATAGTCGAAGAATGCCGGCGTGGTCAGCGCCTTTATCGTGTCGGCGTTCGCGGTGCCCTGGCCCGAGATCTTCGGCATGCCGTTGCGCAGCTCGGCCGCGCCCACGAGATAGGCGTCGCGCCACGGCCCCGACTCGGCCTGGTAGCCCATCTGCTCCAGCGCATCAGCGCAGAGCTCGCGTGCGGCGCGGTTGGCGGGATCGGCGAACACGACCTGGTTCATGGCGCTCGCCACCCAGCGGTACTCACCCTTCCTGAAATCCTCGCGGGCGCGGGCGATCACCGCGTCAGCGCCACCCATGTATTCCACCGTCTTGCGCGCGTTCTCGACCGGCGGCAGCGGATTGAGGTTGGACGGGTTGGCGTCGTACCAGCCGAGATACTTCTGGTAGACCGCCTTGGCATTGTGGCTGAGCGTGCCGTAGTAGCCGCGCGCCGACCATTGGCGCTCGAGGCTGGCCGGCATGTGCAGGGTCTCGGCGATCTCCGAAGGCGTCAGGCCGTGATTGATCAGGCGCAGCGACTGGTCGTTGATGAACTTGTAGAGGTCGCGCTGCGTGGCCAGCAGATGGGCGACGCGCTCGCGACCCGCGACCGGCCAGGTGTGCTGGCCGATCACGATGTCGGTCTTGTCGCCGAACATCTCGAGCGCCTCGCCGATGTAGCGCGACCACAGATTGCCGTCGCGCACCTCCGAGCCGCGCAGGGTGTAGAGATTGTGCATGGTGTGGTTCACGTCCTCGGCCATGTCGAGCACGCCGAACTGCGGCAGGAAGATCAGCATCTCGGCCGGCGCCTCCGAGCCTGGCGCCATGTGGAACGTGACCTGCACGCCGTCGATGGTGCGCGTCTCGTCATGCTCGACCATGGTGGTGGGCGCGATCAGGCCGACCGGCGCGCGGCCGATCGCCTTGCCGATGCCGCTGTCGACATGGCCGCGCGGGCCGGGCGGCAGAATGACGCCGAGCTGGTATTGCACGCGCCGGCCCATGGCGGTGCCGGCCAGCACGACCTCGCCAGCCACGGCCTCGTTGAAGCCCGCCGGCGCCAGCAGCTGGACCTTGCCCGACGCCACGTCGGCCTCGCTGGTGACACCCTTCACGCCGCCGAAATGATCGGGGTGGCTGTGGGTGTATATCACCGTGCTGACCGGCTTCTTTGGGCGATGCTGGTAATAGAGATCGAGGGCGGCACGCGCCGTGTCGGGGCTGCCCAGCGTGTCGATCAAGATGAGGCCGCCGTCGCCCTCGACGATGGTCATGTTGGAAATATCGAAGCCGCGCACCTGGTAGACGCGTTCGGTCACCTTGAACAGGCCGTGGATGGCGTTGAGCTGCGCCTGGCGCCACAGGCTGGGATTCACACTGTCGGCCGCCCCCTCTTGCTTCAGGAACTCGTAGGGCTTCATGCTCCAGACTGGCGGGCGCTGGCCGGTGCCGGGCACCAGCGCATCGGGCGCGGTGCCGACGAAGCCCTTCATGGCATCGTCGAAATCCTGTCGGTCGGCGAAGGGCAGGCTCTTCGCCATCTCGGCATTGGCCTTGAGCGTCGCGGGCTCCGGTCCCTTGGGCGCGATTTGGGCGAGCGCCGGCGTGCTGGCGACGATGGCGACGATGGCGACGATGAAGACGCTACGGAACAACATTGGCGGCACCCAGGAAGTTGATGAGCACGGGAAGGGTCTCGTTGGAGTTCTCTTCGTAGATCCAGTGAGCGCACCCCTCGAGGGTCGCGGCCTTCAGGTTCTGCAGGCCCGCGGCTGAAAGCTGGCGCTGCAGCCCGTTGCCGACCGGGCTCTGGCAGGCGAGTGCCAGGGCGGGCACCTTGTGGAGCTTCGAGGCGTCGGCCTGGGCGAGGAATTCGGCGTCGCGGTCGAATGCCTCGTAGCCCATGAAGGCCGCGCGCAGGCCGCCCTCGAGCTTCAGTGACGCGACATAGCGCGTGACATCGTCGGCCACGAACTTGCGGGTCTTGGAGCGCGAGTTCATGAACGAGAGCACCAGCGTCCCTTCCCGGCCCTGCCATTCGGCGACCGACTCGTCGACCTTGGCGAAGCGCGCGAAATGCTGGGTGCGCGGATTGGTCGGCGCGAAGCGCTTGAATTCGGCGGTGCCGGCCAGGCCCTCGATGAAGGCCTCGGCGACGGTGAGGCTGAGCAGCCGCTCGGGATACTGGACCGCAAACGCATAGGCCACGCGCGCGCCGAGGTCGTGCCCGATCACATGGGCGCGCTCGATGCCGAGCCGATCCATCAGCTCCTTGACGTCCTGTGCCACTGTCTTCTTCTCATAGCCCGACGGCGGGCGCTGAGAGCGGCCGCTGCCGCGAAGGTCCGGCACGATGACGCGATAGCGCTTGGCGAGCTCAGGAATTGCTGCGGCGAAGGTGTCGCCAGTCTCGGGAAAGCCGTGCAGCAGGATCACGGCCTGTGGCGGCCGGATGGCCGGCTCGGCGTGCGCGGCAATGTCGCGATAATAGAGCGAGACCCCGTTCACGGTGACGACGCCCGTCGCCACGGCAAGTCCGGCCGCCTGTGCCGCCGCCTCGACCGATGCCTGCTCGGCACGGGCCGCCTGGGGCACCACGAGGCACAACGCTACCAACGAAATTCGCCAATCCACGTCGCCGCCCCCGTTTGACAACCCGGCCTGGAGATATTCTCATCGCGGGCGCGGCGGTATGCGCATTCTCGCGCAAAGGATGTGCATTAATGCGCAAGAAGCCATGGACTGGGACAACCTGAAATTCTTCCTGGCACTGGCCGAGACCGGCAGCCTGTCGCAGGCGGCAAGGCAGCACCGCGTCGACCATTCCACGGTCGCGCGCCGCGTTGAGGCCCTGGAAGAGGAGCTCGGTGTCCGTCTGGTCGAACGCCTGACGCGCTCCTACCGGATCACCGCCGAGGGCGAGCGCGTGCGCGAGCGCACGCGAAAGATCGAGAGCGGCATCGCCGAGATCGTGCGGCTGGCCCGGGACGCCGACACCTCGCCGGAACGGATCGTTCGGGTGAGCGGCCCTCCGGCCCTGCTCTCGCGCTTCCTCGCGCCGCGCTTGCTGCCCTTGCAGAAGGAACACGCCGGCCTGCGCATCGACCTCCTCGGCGAGGCGCACCAGGTCAATCTCAGCCAGGGCGAGACCGATATCGCGCTACGCCTGGTGCGGCCGGTCGAGAAAGGCATCGTGGCGCGCCGGCTTGCGGTCCTGGGCTATGCGCTCTACGGCTCGCGCGAGCGTATCGCCCGCCGCATCAACCATCAGGACTACCTGGGCTACGACGAGAGCCTCGACCACGTGCCACAGCAGCGTTGGCTCAGGGCCCTGGCCGGCGACCGCGGCTTCGCGCTGCGCTCCAACGATCTCATCACCCTGATGACATCGGCGCGGGCCGGCCTCGGCCTCACAGTCCTGCCGTGCATCATGGCGAGCCACGAACCTGAGCTGGTCCGGGTGCCGACCGACCCGCCGCCGCCCAGCCGCGAGTTGTGGCTGCTGTTCAATCGCGACGTGGGCCGCTCGCCCGCCGTGCGTGCGGTCATCAACCGCATCATCGAGCTCACGACGGCGGCGCGAAAGGCCTTTCTCGGCTAGTCAGTTCAGCCCGTAGAGCTTCACGACGTTGTCGTGCACGATCTTCTTCTGCACGGCGTCGGAGAAGCCGGCGAGGTTCTTGGTCAGGGTCTCGCGCGAGTTCGGCCAGATGCAATCGGGGTGCGGGTAGTCGGCGCCCCAGATGATGTTGTCCTCGCCGATCAACGGCACGATCGGCTCGAGGTACTTGTCCTGCTGGTAGGTGACGTAGCCCTGGCGGCGGAAATAGTCACTGGGCCGCATCTTGAAGCCGAGGCTGCGGGCGCGGTCGTGATACTCGGTGTCGAGCCGGTCGAACACATAGGGCAGCCAGGTCACGCCCGATTCGCCCAGCACGAAGTTGAAGTCGGGATATTTCTCGCAGGCGCCTGAGGCCAGCACCGAGACCAGCACTTCCATCGTGTCGAGCTGGAACAGGGAGGAGCGCACCAGCCGGTATTGCGTCATGTACTCCTTCTCCATTTCCGGGTTGTCGGGCGCGCGCAACGCCTTGAAGCCGGTCGAATGGAAGGAGATCGGGAACTTGCATTCGGCCGAGGCTTCCCATAGCTGGAACCAGTCCTTGTGCCAAAGCGGCAGGCCCATGCGCTTGAAGGCGAGATCGCCGCCCTTCAGGCCGAGCTTGGCGCAGCGCCGCACCTCATCCGCCGCCGCCTTGGGATCGGTATTGGGGACGATGGCGAGCGGGAAGACGCGGTTGGAATCGGAGCGCTTGGCAAAATCGGCCGCCCAGTCGTTGTAGCGCGCGTTGGTCCATACCCTGAGGTCGGCGTCGTCGATCAGGTCGTTGACCATCAGGCAGCCGTAGATGATTTCCTTCTCGAGCCCGTCGCGGTCGAGATCGGCAATGCGCAGTTCCGGAGTGGTCGGCCTCGGCTTAGCGCCGGGATAGCTGTCCCATTCGAAGCCCAAGTCCTTCATCTCGTCGATATGGCCGAACGAGCCCTTGGTATAGGGCAGGAAGCCCGGGCCGACGCCGTTCCACATGCCGCGGTCCTTGTCGTCGACGAACCAGTGCTGGCCGTCGTTGCGCTCCTCGACACGCGGCGCGTTCTTCTTCCACTTGGCCGGCGCCTGCGACGACCAGAGGTCGGCCGGGCAATAGGTCAGATCGATGTGATTGTCGCCGGAAATGAGCTTGTGCTGCATGGCGTCCGCTCTCCCTTGGGTGCCGACATGGTGCGGCATTCTCCGCGAGCCGGCTAGTGCCTTGGCCGCCAAAAGTCGGTTCGCATAGCGGCCATGGTGCTACAGTGCGTCATGGCCAAGAAACCTCCCTACACCGTCATCCGCGGTGGCAAGCTTTTGGACATCGCCAAGCGCAAGGCGCTGCCCGTCGACATCCTGATCAAGGGCGACACCATCGCCGAGATCGCCCGGCGCGGGCTGGCCGCTCCCGAGGGGGCCACGGTGATCGATGCCAGGGACAAGCTGATGCATCCCGGCCTGATCAACGCCCACACCCATGGCCCGGGCAATCTCTCGAAGGGTCTGCACGACCGCTGGTCGCTCGAACTCCTGCTCACGGCCAGCCAATGGAACGGCATCGGCCGCAACCTCGAGGACAAGTACCTGGCCGCGCTGATCGGCGCATCAGAGATGGTGCTGAAGGGCTGCACCGCGGCCTACGACCTCGCCGCCGAATTCCCGCTGCCCACGGTCGAAGGCCTGTCGGCGATGGCCAAGGCCTACGAGGAAGTGGGCATGCGGGCGGTACTGGCGCCGATGGTGGCCGACCTCACCTTCTTCGAAGCAATTCCCGGCCTGATGTCGCGCCTGCCCGCGCCGCTGCAGAAGGAGGTCGAGAGCTTCCGCCTGGCGCCCTGGAAGGCCACCAGCAGGCAGATGAAGAAGGCGCTGCAGAAGTGGCCGTTCGAAAAGGTGCGGCTCGCCCTGGCCCCCACTATCCCGCACCATTGCAGCGACGACTTCCTGGTGTCCTGCCGCGACCTCGCCAAGGAATACGATGTCGGCCTGCACAGCCACATCGCCGAATCGAAGGTGCAGGTGATCGCAGGTTACCAGCGCTACGGCATGTCGCTCGCTGCGCACATGGACCAGCTTGGCCTGGTGAGCGACCGCTTCACGGTGGCGCACGGCGTGTGGCTCGATCGCGACGACATGAAGCGGCTGGGCGACCGCGGTGCCTCCGTAGCGCACAATCCCGGCTCCAACATGCGGCTGGGCAACGGGCTTGCCGACATGCGCGGCATGCTGGAGCGGCAGGTCAATGTCGGGATCGGCACCGACGGCGCTAATTGCTCGGACAATCTCAACATGTACGAGGCGATGCGGCTCGCCTCCTTCACCTCCAAGGTGCAGGGGCCGGACGTGGAGCGATGGCTCACCACCGAGGAGGCGCTGAAGGCCGCCACCCAAGGCAGTGCGCGGGCGCTCGGCCTGGAAAACGAGATCGGCAAGATCGCGCCTGGCTACTGGGCCGACATCGTCTTCCTCGATCTCCACCATATCAACTGGATCCCCACCAACGACCCGGTGAACCAGATCGTGCATGCCGAGGACAGCACCGGCGTGCATTCGGTGATGATCGGCGGGCGCATGATCGTGGAGAACCACAAGCTGCTCACCGTCGACCTGCCCAAGCTCGCCGCCCAGGCCGCCGCCTCGCAGGCCCGGCGCGCGGAGCTGACGGGCAACGCGAAGAAGCTCTACGAGCGTCTGGAAAAGGTAGTTGGCGCCTTCTGCCCAGGGCTGGCCAAGGCGCCGCTGCACATCCACCGCTTTGGAGCGAGCCATCACCACCACCACTGAGTCTCCGTTCGACGCCAGCCGGCTTAGCGATATCCTCGGCCGCCGCGTGAGCGCCGTCAGCGTCGAGGCCTCCAATCCGACAGTGCTCTCGCACGTCTACCGATTGCAGCTTGCCTACGACGGCGACGCAGACGGGGCGCCGGCGACCCTGTTCCTGAAGACCCGCCACCTCGAGCGCAAGACCGGCGCAGGCGCCGGGGGCCAACCCGGAGGCCGCCACGAGGTCGAGTTCTATCGCCGGCTGGCCCCCACGGCGGCGCCAGACATCCTGGTGCGTTGCCTGGACTCGTACTGGGATGAAGCGAGCGGCGACTGGCACCTCCTGCTAGAAGACCTCAAGGACACGCACGCCATGGCGTCGCCATGGCCGTTTCCGCCGACCCTGCCCGATTGCGAAACCATCATCCGCACCCTGGCGCGCTTCCATGCCGCCTGGTGGGACGACCCGCGGCTTGGCACCTCGGTTGGCACCTGGGCCAAACCCGCCGACTTGCCGCAGTTCCAGCAGAGCATGACCGACGCGCTGGCGAAGCTGGCCGATGCGCTCGGCGATCGCCTGGCGCCCGAGAAGCGCGCATTCTATGAGCGGCTGATCGACCGGATGGGGCCGTTTTCGGCGCGCTATCACACCCATCGCGACATGACGGTCGTGCACGGCGATGCGCATGTGTGGAACTGCTTCCTGCCCAAGCCCGGCACCGCCGGCACGTCCAAGCTGTTCGACTGGGACAGCTGGCGGCTCGACTACGCCACCGACGACCTCGCCTACCAGATGGCGCTGCACTGGTATCCTGATCTGCGCCGTCAGCGCGAGCGGCACTTGCTCGACATCTACCATGCGGAGCTGCAGGCGCAGGGCGTCACGGGCTACGACCGGCAAGCGCTGCAGGACGACTATCGCCTGTCGGTGCTTGGAACCACCATGACGCCGGTCTGGCAGCACGCCGGCAACGTTCCGGCCTGGATCTGGTGGTCGCACCTCGCTCGCATCCATCTCGCCGCCGACGATCTCGGCTGCCGTGAGCTACTGGATTGACCGCCTTCGATACGGCCCCGCTACAGAAGCTTGAGATAGCACGCCAGAGGGTCGGACGACGGGCCCACTGGACCTTGAGCGGACGAAAGCGCCAGTTCGAAGCCCATGCTTTCGTAGAATGCGCGCGTCCGCCGATAAGGCTCGTAGTCGACGTCGGGATGCAGCGTCGTGACAAACAGGAACCGTACCTTCTCGTCTCGTAACCGGCGTTCGAGCGCCCCGATCAGGGCACGACCGACGCCCCGCCGATGATGACCCGGGTCGACACCCAGCCAGTAGATTTCCGCACTTGTGGCGCTATGCCTCTTCAACAGCAGCAGGCCCGCCACTCGCCCGTCCAGACGGCGCGGTCCAGGCCTCGAGCTTCTCAGCCTGCTCGGCATAGTGCCGGTTCGACTCGGCTTGGGCGAACCACTGCGGCAGGCGCGTCGTCAGCGCCTCAAGGAGCCGGCGGTTGGCGGCAGCATCCTTTTCCTGCGCGACGGAGAGCACACGCCCTCAGTGCGACGAGCCTTCCAGCGCCTTCACGATGTTCTCGCACATCGCCTTGGCGTCGGCGAACAGCATCATGGTGTTGTCGCGGAAGAACAGCTCGTTGTCGACGCCGGCATAGCCCGACGACATGCCGCGCTTCACGAACAGCACGGTCTGCGCCTTCTCGACGTCGAGGATCGGCATGCCGTAGATCGGGCTCTGCGGGTCCGTCTTGGCGGCCGGGTTGGTGACGTCGTTCGCCCCGATTACGAAGGCCACATCGGTCGCGGCGAAGTCGCGGTTGATGTCGTCGAGCTCGAAGACCTCGTCGTAGGGCACGTTGGCCTCAGCGAGCAGCACGTTCATGTGGCCTGGCATGCGGCCGGCCACCGGATGGATGGCGTAGCGCACCGTGACACCGTCCTTCTTGAGGATATCGGCCATCTCGCGCAGCGCGTGCTGGGCCTGCGCCACCGCCATGCCGTAGCCCGGCACGATGATCACCGAGCTGGCATTCTTCATCAGGAAGGCCGCGTCCTCTGCCGAACCCGCCTTGACCGGCTTGTCGGACTTGACGTGCGCGGCGCCCGCCGCCGAGCTGTCGGTGCCGAAGCCGCCCAGGATCACGTTGAAGATCGAGCGGTTCATGCCCTTGCACATGATATAGCTCAGGATCGCGCCCGAGCTGCCGACCAGCGCGCCAGTGACGATCAGCGCGGTGTTGCCGAGCGTGAAGCCGATGCCCGCCGCCGCCCAGCCCGAATAGGAATTGAGCATCGACACCACCACTGGCATGTCGGCGCCGCCGATCGGCAGGATCAGCAGGAAGCCCACGGCCAACGACAGCACGACCAGCAGGATGAAGGTGATGGGATGGCCGCGCATGGCGAACCACACCAGCAGGAGCACCAGGGCCGCACCGATCAGCGCATTGAGCGGATGCTGACCGCGGAAGATCAGCGGCGCGCCGGAGACCAGGCCCTGCAGCTTGGCAAAGGCCACGATCGAGCCGGTGAAGGTGATGGCGCCGATGATGGTGCCCAGCCCCATCTCGATCAGGCTCTGGGTCTTGATCTGGCCGGGCGCGCCGATGCCGAAGGCGTCGGGCGAGACGAACGCCGCCGCCGCCACGAACACCGCCGCGAGACCGACCAGCGAATGGAAGGCGGCCACGAGCTGGGGCAGCGCCGTCATCTGAATGCGCAGCGCCACCATCGTGCCGACCGCGCCGCCGATCACCAGCCCGCCAACGATCAGCCACGGCGAGACGACGCCGGGCGTCGTCACGGTGACGCCGATCGCCACCAGCATGCCGACGACGCCGAATGCGTTGCCCTGGCGCGAGGTCTCGGGCGAACTCAGGCCGCGCAGTGCCATGATGAAGCAGATGGCCGCGATCAAGTAGCCGTAGGCGGCGATTTCGTGGGTGATCACTGTCGGGCCTCGCCTACTTCTTGACCGGAGTCTTCTTCTTGAACATCGACAGCATGCGATGCGTGACGATGAAACCGCCGAAGATGTTGACGGCGGCGAGCGCCACGGCAATCGCGCCGAACAACTGGGCCGCGCCGATGCCCTTGAGGCCGGCCGCCAGCAGCGCGCCGACGATGATCACCGAGGAGACGGCGTTGGTGACGGCCATCAGCGGCGAATGCAGCGCCGGCGTCACCCGCCAGACCACGTAGTAGCCGACGAAGCAGGCGAGCGCGAAGATGGTGAGCAGCGACACGAACGGCATGTGGCCGTCGGGCGGCAGCCCCGCCGTGCCCTGGGCCAGCATGTCGGTGACCTGCTGCGCAACCGCCTTGAGATTGGTCGCGAGCTCCTGCGCCTGCGAGGCTAATTTGGCGGCTTCGCCGGCCAGCTTATCGTCCATTGGAAACTCCTGAAGCGCGCCACGCCACAGGTGTCATCCCGAGCGCAGCGAGGGACCCTTGATCATGCGCAGCGAAAGGTCCCTCGCTGCGCTCGGGATGACAACTAGGATACGGCTGCATTTGTGCGTCCGTTAGCTCTGCACGAGTGATGGGTGAACAACCTGGCCATCCCGCGTGACCAGCGTGCCCTTCACCACCTCGTCGTTGAGGTCGACCTTCAGCGTCTTGGTCTCCTTGTCGACCATGGGCGTGATGAAGTTCAAGAGATTGCGCGAGAACAACGCCGAGGAATCGGTTGGCAGCTCGGCCGGCAGATTGGCCGGGCCGACGATCTTCACGCCATGCTTGACGACGATCTTGCCGTATTCCGAGAGCGGGCAGTTGCCGCCCTGCTCCACGGCCATGTCGACGATCACCGAGCCCGGCTTCATGGTCTTGACCATGTCCTCGCCCACCAGCACCGGAGCCTTGCGGCCGGGAATGAGCGCGGTAGTGATCACGATATCCTGCAGCTTGATATGCTCGGCGACCAGTGCGGCCTGCTTGGTGCGATACTCGGTGCTCATCTCCTTGGCGTAACCGCCCGAGGTCTCGGCCGCCTTGAACTCCTCGTCCTCGACCGCAATAAACTTGCCGCCGAGCGACTGGACCTGCTCCTTGGTCGCGGGCCTGACGTCGGTTGCCGTGACGATGGCGCCCAGCCGTCGTGCCGTGGCGATCGCCTGCAGGCCGGCCACGCCCACGCCCATGATGAAGGCTCGCGCCGGCGCCAGCGTGCCGCCCGGTGTCATCATCTGCGGGAAGATGCGACCGAAATTGTCGGCCGCCAGCAGCACCGCCTTGTAGCCCGAGAGGTTGGCCTGCGAGCTCAGGATATCCATCGATTGCGCGCGGGTGATGCGCGGGATCAGTTCCAGCGCGAAAGCCTGCACGCCCTTGGCGGCGAGCGTGGCCACCAGCTCTCTGTTGGTGAGCGCACCCAGCGGCGACATCAGGGTCTGGCCGGAGCGCAGCAGCGCCAGCTCGTCGACGCCCTCTTCTGCCGACATCGGCCGCTGAATCTTGAAAATGATGTCGCTTGCCGCCGCGGCCGACGCGGCATCCGGCACGATATTTGCGCCGGCATCGAGATAGGCTTGGTCGGTGTAGGCCGCGGCCACGCCGGCGCCCGCCTCGATGGTAATCTCGGCCCCCAGCGCCTTCAGCTTCTTGACGGTCTCGGGCGTCGCGGCCACGCGCGCTTCATGCGGCCGGCGTTCTTTGAGAATGGCGATCTTCATGTAGGGGCTGTGATATCCGGGGGTCGGTTTGTGCGGCAAACAAGCACGCCGCGCTGTTGCTTGCCAAGCCGCTTTTTCGCCGCGTGATAAAGCTCCCGTTTACGGCCCGGCGGAGCGCATGTTAGGCCCAATCATGGCTGACCGTCCCCTAATTCTCATCGGCTTTCATTTCACCAAGACGACGCTGGCGACTCTATCGGAGCGCTACGAGATCGCCGGCCAGATGGACAAGCCCACGCCCGCGCACATTCCCGCTGGCGTAGCCGATCACGTGCAGGCGATCGTCAGCACCGGCAGCGTCGGGCTTTCCGACGCCCTGATGTCGGCTCTGCCGCGTCTCTCGCTGTTCTGCTGCTATGGCACGGGCTACGAGCGCGTCGATCTCGCGGCCGCCCGCAAGCGCAACATCATGATCACGCACGGCGCCGACGCCAACGCGCCCGACGTCGCCGAGCTGGCGGTCGGCATCCTGCTCGCCTCGACGCGGCGCATCGCGCGGGCCGACAAGATGATCCGCCGCGGCGAATGGACCAAGCGCATCCCCAACCGCTTCGGCCCCATCGCCGGCCTGACCGGGGGCAAGCTCGGCATCCTGGGCCTGGGCTCGATCGGCATGGAGTTCGTCAAGCGCGCCAAGGGCTTCGACGTCGAGATCGGCTACTGCAACCGCACCAAGCGGAGCGACGTCGACTACCAATACTTCCCCAACGTCATGGCGCTCGCCACCTGGTGCGATTACCTGATCGTCTGCCTGCGGTCCGACGCCTCCAACCGCCACATCATCAATGCCGACGTGCTGAAGGCACTGGGGCCGCGCGGCCATCTGGTGAATATCAGCCGCGGCTGGGCGGTGAACGAGGCCGACGTCGCGGAAGCGCTGCGCAACAACGTCATCGAGGGCGCCGCGCTCGACGTGTACGACGAGGAGCCCTACGAGGGCACCGAACTGCTGCCGCTCGACAATCTCGTCATGACGCCGCATTTCGGCGGCGGCACCGAACACGCGCAGCGCCGCATGACATCGCTGGTGAAAGCCAACCTCGACAACCATTTCGACGGCAAGCCTGTGGTTTCGCCGGTGCCGGAGCTGCGTGACATGGCTTCAAACAATACGGGCCGGCTCCGGTAGTCGCGCTGCCGCGCCTGCGGCGCGCCAGCCTGTAGCTAACTCGGCGGATCGACTCCGATAACGACCGGCGGGCCGGTCTCGCTCGCTGGGCGCTTCAGGTACATGTCGACGTAGGCCATCAGCGCCGACGGATAGCGGCGCAGCGGGGTCACGATGCTGTAGGGCTGGTCGACATCGCGCGCGTCGTAGCCCCAGGCATGAATGCCCTCGTGGTGGGCGATGAACAGGGCGCGGCCGACATGGAAGCGCTGCGAGACCACCAGGATCTCCGCCTGGCCGAACACATCGCGGGCGCGCAGCACCGAATCGTGCGTGCGATAGCCTGCGAAGTCGCGATAGATCGCCTCGGCCGGCACGCCACGCTTGATCAGGCCCTCGCGCATCGTCGTCGGCTCGTCGTAGTCGCCATCACGGTTGCCACTCACCAGCAGGTATTTCACTTTGCCCGCCTTCCACAGCTCGGCCGCGGCATCGAGGCGATAGACGAGATAGCGGTTGGGGCCGCCTTCAGGGCCGATCGGCGCCGTGCCCAGCACCAGCGCGACCTTGAGCGCATGCACCTGCGCGATGTCCGACGTCGAGTCCGCGGCGGCCTTGCGCTCCATCTTGCGCTCCGCCAGCCAGCCCAACAGCACCACGCCGAGCACGACCGCGCCCAGCCCGAGCACGACATAGAGGCCAAGACGCATCAGAGGCCGTCCAGCATTTCGCGAAAGCCAGTCCTGCAGGCAAACCCCAACACGCGCTTGGCCTTGCTCGCGTCATAGACGCGGTCAATCGAGCCGAACATGGTCCAGCCCAGCTTGTCGTATTTGCCGCGATAGTCGGGAAAATAGCGCGCGACGACCGCAGGCGCGTCTGCCAGCAGCTCACGGCAGTCGGCTTTCGAGAACGGCGTCATCGAGGAGATGATGAAGGTGTCGAAGCCCAGTGCCGGCGCCTTGGCGAGCGCCACCACATGTGCCTCGGCCGCGTCCTCGACCGTGAGCCGCCTGAACAGGAACTCGTTGGCCTTAGTGTTCTCGCCCGACTGCGCAATGGCATGAGCCATGTCGTCTTCCTCGGGAAAGAACCGCGAGGTGCGCAGGATCAGGATCGGCAGCTTATGCAACTGGCGGAACAGCCGGCACAGCTCCTCGGCCGAGAGCTTGGTGACGCCATAGATGTTGCGCGGCACGAGCGGGGCCATGGTCTCATCGATCCACACCGCCTCGGTGGCACCACCGGCGCGGCCGTCGCGGATCTGCTGCGAGATCATCAGCGAGGTGGTCGAGGTGAAGATGAAGCGGTCCACCTTGGCCTCGACCGCCTCCTCGAGCAGGTTCAGCGTGCCCTGCACATTGACCGCCACGAATTCCGAATTGTCGTGCGTGGCGATGTGCGGCTTGTGGCGGGCGGCGCCATGCACGATCGCCGTGATGCCGTGCTCGCGGAGGATCTGGCGGATCAGCGCGCGGTCAACCACCGAACCCACGATGTCGGTGGTGGCGCCCTTGTCCGGATCGAGCCCGACCACCTGGTGCCCGTCACGCCGCAGCCGCGGCACCAGCGTCTGTCCCAGCCAGCCCGACGAGCCCGTCACCAGGATGTTCATCACAGACCCGCCTGGCCGAGCGCTTCCTGCTGACGGGTCGCCAGCTGATCGACGTCGAAGCCCTCGATCAGGCTCTCGAACAGGCGGTGCCAGTTGAGCGAGGCGCGGAGATGGATGAACACCGAACCGAGCCCGATGGCGGCCCGGTCCATGAACACGAACTCGCGTGGCGGGCGCACGCCGCCCATCCGGCGCAGCTCGCCGAACACGTTCTGTGCCATGTCACGGCCGAAACCCTCGCCCATGCCCTCGGTCAGGCGGCGCGGACGATCGTCCATCAGCGGGCCGTAGAGGAAGGCGGCCCAGCGGTTCAGCACCGCAATCATCTCGCGGCTGAGGCCGGTGAAGCCCCAATCCTGGTAGGCGGCGACGGCGCGGTCGAGATCATCGCTCATGAGCGCGCGGTATAGCTCGATCGAGCCGCGCACGAAGCGCGGTGGGAAGACGCGCACGCAGCCGAAATCCATCAGATTGACCGAGCCGTCGGCCCGGACGGTGTAGTTGCCGAGATGCGGATCTCCGTGGATCACGCCGTAGGAATAGAACGGCACGTACCAGGCGCGGAACATGTTGACCGCCAGGCGGTCCTTTTCCTCCTGCGAGCGGCCTTTCCAGTTGAGCAGGGGTTCGCCGTCGAGCCAGCCCATGGTCAGCAACCGGTCGGTCGAGTGCGACGGCACGGTGTCGGGCACATGCACGTTGGGCTCGTCGCGCAGGATGTGGCGATAGAGCGCCACGTGCTTGGCTTCGCGCCGGTAATCGAGCTCCTCGCGGAGCCGCGTGGTGATCTCGGCATGGATCTCATCGGTACGGATCGCCGGGTCGAAGCGCTGGCCGATGGCGAACACGACCTTGAGCTGGTCGAGGTCAGCCTCCAGCGCGGAGGCCATGTCGGGGTACTGCAGCTTGCAGGCGACCTCCCGCCCCTCTGGCAGCGCCGCGCGATGGACCTGCCCCAGCGAGGCCGCGAACGAGGCTTCCTTGTCGAAGCGTGCGAACCTCGATTGCCAGTCCGGCCCCAGCTCGGTCGCCATGCGCCGGCGCACGAAGGCCCAGCCCATCGCCGGCGCATTGGCCTGCAGCTGGGCGAGCTCGCGCGCATATTCGGGCGGCAGCGCATCGGGGATGGTGGCGAGAAGCTGCGCCGCCTTCATCAATGGCCCCTTCAGGCCACCGAGCGCGCTGCGCAGCTCAGCGGCATGCTTGCCGCGGTCCAGGTTCCACCCGAGATAGCGCTCGCCTGCCAGCCGGGCCGCCAGCCCGCCGACCGAGGCGCCGACCCGGGCGTAGCGGCCGAGCCGCCCACCCAGCGAAGGACCCTCGTCGTCTGCCATCAGGTCCTGGCCATCGCTAAAGCTTTTCGAGCTCGTCGACGAACCCCGAGATGACGCCGAGACCCTTGTCCCAGAAGGCGGGATCGGAAGCGTCGAGGCCGAACGGCGCCAAAAGCTCCTTGTGCCGTTTCACTCCGCCCGACTTCAGCATGTCGAGATACTTGGCCTGGAAGTCCGGCAGGCCGGATTGATAAGCGGCATAGAGCGAGTTCACCAGACAGTCGCCGAAGGCGTAGGCATAGACGTAGAACGGCGAATGGATGAAGTGGCCGATATAGGACCAGAAGTACTTGTACTCCTCGTCGAAAGTGAAGGTGGGCCCCAGGCTCTCGGCCTGCACCGACATCCACAGCTCGCCGATCGCATCGGGCGTCAGCTCGCCCTGGCGGCGCGCCATATGGAGCTTGGACTCGAAATCGTAGAAGGCGATCTGGCGCACCACGGTGTTCAGCATGTCCTCGACCTTGCCGGCCAGCATCGCCTTGCGCGTGCTCTTGTCCGGCGCCGTCTTGAGCAGCGACTGGAAGGTCAGCATCTCGCCGAACACCGACGCCGTCTCCGCGAGAGTAAGCGGCGTGTCGGCCATCAACGCACCCTGCCGCGCTGCCAGCACCTGATGAACGCCATGGCCCAGCTCGTGCGCGAGCGTCATGACGTCCCGCACCTTGCCCTGGTAGTTGAGCAGCAAGTAGGGATGCGCCGACGGCACGGTGGGATGCGCAAAGGCGCCGGGCGACTTGCCCGGCCGCGCCGGGGCATCGATCCAGCCCGTGCCGAAAAACTTGGCGCCGACTGACGCGAGCTCAGGTGAAAAGGCATTGTAGGCAGCGAGTACGGTCTTCTCGGCTTCGGCCCACGGGATCGTGCGATCGTCGTGCTCGGGCAGCGGCGCGTTGCGATCCCAGTAGGGCATCTTGTCAACGCCGAACCACTTGGCCTTGAGCTTGTAGTAGCGGTGCGACAGCCGCGGATAGGCCGCCTTCACGGCCGAGGCGAGCGCGTCGACCACTTCGTCCTCGACCACGTTGGCGAGGTTCATGGCCGACTGAGGGCGCTTGTACTTGCGCCAGCGGTCGTCGATCTCCTTGTCCTTGGCGAGCGTGTTGGTGACCAGCGAGAAGACCGCGATATTGTCGCCTTGCACCTTGCCGAAGGACTTGGCGGCCTCCTTGCGAACGCTTGCATCCTTGCTCGAGAGCTTGTCGAGGATCTGCGGTTCGCTGAGCGTCTCGTTGCGGAAGGGATAGCGCAGGCGTGCGATGGTCTCGTCGAACAGGCGCGACCAGGCGGCGCGACCCACGACGTATTTCTCGTGCAGCGCCTTCTCGAGCTCGTCGGATAGTTGGTGCGGGCGGAACACGCGCAGATCGCGCAGCCAGGGGCCGTATTTCGCGAGCGCCGGATCCTTCTGCTTGGCGGCGAGGTCGGCATCCTCGAGCTTGTTGATCTCGAGCCGGAAGAACACCAGCTTGGCGCCGATATCGGTCAGGCGCTCCGAGACGTTCTGCGAGAAGCGCCCGCGCTCGGGATCGGCCTGGTCCTGCGCGTAGTAGAGAGAGGCGTAGGAGCCGATACGGCCCATCAAGTCTTGCAGCGCCTCGTAGCGAGCGACGGCGGTGCCCAGCGCCTTGCCGTCCATCGCGGCGATCTTGCCTTCATGGTCCCTGGCAAAGGCCTCGGCATCCTGCGCGGCACGCTTGAGGTCGGTCTCGAGGTCGGGGCCGGACGGGCTGGAATAGAGGTCGGTGAGCTTCCAGGTCGGCAGGTCGCCCAGCACTGCGTTCATTGAACTCGCTCCTTATGCACTGCCGATATCGGGATCGCCGGCGATGGCGTCAAGGAACGGTCCGATCATCAGCGCGGCGAAGGGCTCGCACTTGGCCACGTCGCTCTCCTTGTAGTGCCCGGCGGCGTCCAGCAGGTTCATCGTCCCCAGCAGCCGGCCGGCATAGACCACGGGCACGTTCATCGCCAATTCGCAGCCCAGCGACAGGATCAGCTCGTGGTCGAAATAGGCCCATTTGATGTCGTCGGCGTTGTGGCCGACCCAGGCCCGGCGTTCCTCGACCACGCGCTTGTGCCAGGGCGTGGCGCCGATCTCCTTGTAGCCGCCGACGGGATACTCCTTGGGCATGTTGGTGTACATGCGCTTCACCCGCTTCTTGTTGGGCGCCACGTAGAGCAGCGTGAAGAGTTTGTGGCCTACTGTATCGGCCAGCGCCCGGTCGAGAGTCTTGAACAAGGTTTGCGGCGGGCCGGGCTGCTTCAGCGCGGCAACGCAGGCGTCGAATGGGGTCATGGTGTTCCTCCGGTTTGTGGGCGCGGCGCACGCGGGATCCGTTCGGGCAGAAGGCCTCGCGGCATCAGGCGCAGCACCAGGATGAGGGCAACGGCGATCAGCAGTTCCTTGAGCGCGGCACGTTGCACCGCCGTGACGCCCGGGATCAACTCGACAAAGAAGCGCGCCGACTCGAGCAATGTCATCAGGAGATAGGCGCCGACCAGCGCGCCGGCCGGGCTGCCGACGCCACCCGAGGCGACGGCAAGGAAGATATAGACTGTGATCAGCGGCAGGAAGAGATCGGGCGCGATGTAGGACGTGAAGTGGCCATAGAGCGCACCGGCAAGCCCGGCGATCGCCGCCGACAGCGCAAAAGCTTGCGCTTTGAAGCGCAGCACGGATTTGCCGGCGACCTGCGCCACCTGGGCGTCTTCGCGGATGGCGCGCAGGGCGCGGCCGTAGGGCGAGTGGTCGATGCGGCGCATCAACAGGAACACAACTGCGAGTACCACCAGCAAGACCAAGAGATAGACCGCGTTGAAGTCGCGGCCCAAGGCCGACTTCCAAGGCCCGGGGATGCCCGAGATGCCGTCGGTGCCGCGTGTCAGCCAGATTTCATTGGCGGCGACCAGGCGCACGACTTCGGCGAAGCCCAGGGTGACGATGGCGAGATAGTCCTCACGCAGGCGCGTGGTCGAGAGCGTCACCACGAGACCGGCCGCGCCGCCGGCGATCAGCGCCAACGCCCAACCGGCCAGGATCGGCGCGTGGCCGGTCGTGGTCACCAGCGCCGAGGCGTAGGCGCCGACGGCGAAGAAGCCGGCAAGGCCAAGATTGACCATGCCCGCGCCGCCCCAGATCAGGTTGAGGCTGAGTGCCAGCATGGCGTAGATGCCGCCGATCGTGGCGATGAACAGGACATAGCTCGCCATGGCTAGTAGGCCCGCTCGCCTAAAAGCCCGCGCGGGCGGATGCTGAGCATGATCAGGATGGCGAAGAAGCCGATGGCCGAACGGTAGGGCGAGCCGACGACCAGCACTGACAGTTCTTCTGCCATGCCGATCATGAAGGCGCCCAGCACCGCACCCGGCACGCTGCCCAAGCCGCCCAGCACGGCGGCGGCGAAGATCGAGAGCAGGATTCGCGTACCCGTCAACGGATCGATCGAGCTGTCGAGGCCGAGCAACATGCCGCCGATGCCGACCAATCCCATGCCGACGAAGCTTGCAGCCATCGCCACGCGCTGCGGGCGGATACCCTTCAGCGCCGCAAGTTCGGGATTGTCGGCCGTGGCACGCATGGCCTTGCCGATGCGCGTGAAGGCGAGCGCTGCGAACACCAGCACCATGACGGCAAGCGCCATGCCCATGGTCTCGAGTTGCTGCGGGCTGACGCGGATATCGCCGAAGTGCACGTCGCGCGCGATCGGCCGATCGTAGCCGCGCAGGTCGTTGCCAAAGCCGAGGCGAACGACATTCTCCAGGACGAGGCCCGAGGCGATCGAGGCGATGGCGGCCGGCAGCGCGCCTTGCTTGACCAGCGGCTGGTGCGCCACGCGGTCGAGGAAAAGGCCGACGGCACCGGCCACTGCAAAGGCCACGGCGAGCGAGCCCGCCATCTGCAGGCCGGCGCCGTAGGCGACGTAGCCCGCAAAGGCGCCGAGCGTGGCGATGCCCGACACCGAGAAATTGGGAAAGCGCAGCACGGCGAACATTGCCGTGAAGCCGATGGCCGGCACCGCCAGCAGGGCGCCCGACACCAGCCCGTTGATCAACGCCTGGACAACAAGGTCCATGCTCTCAGGCGAGCTTCACCAGGGTCGCCTTGCCGGCCTTGACCTGCTCATAGCGGAACTTGCAGTCGAGGATGTCGCCTATGTCGTTGAAGTCGCAGGGTCCCGAGGCGCCGGAATAGTCGACCTTTTCACCGGCGGCGATGGCCTTGAGGCCGTCGACGGCATTGTCGACCGGCTTGCCACCGCCTTGGCTCACCTTACGGATGTTGTCCTTGATGGCGGTGCCGGTCGTGGCCTTGGCTTGCGCCATCGCCATCAGCACCATGTTGGTGTGGTCGTAAACCTGGCTGGTGTAGGGGTCGGGGCTGGTGAGACCGCTCAATTTCTTCACCCGCTCAAGCGCAGAACTCCCTTCGGCCGTCGACGGCGCGAAGGTATAGACGCCCTCGACGACCTCGTTCTGGCCGATCTGGTCGATCAACTTTTGGTTCACCGAATAGCCTTGGCCGAGGATCTTGCCCTTGTAGCCGGCGCGGTAGAGGTCTTTCAGCAGCACTACGGTGTCGGGCGTGTAGCCGGCGCAGAAGATCGCGTCCGGGGCGGAGCGCAGCGCCTGGTCGACTTCGGTTCGATAGGTGGTCTTCTTGTCATCGTAGATCTGGCTGCCGTGCGTGCCGCCCGCCTTGGCCATGACGTCTGCCAGGATCTCGATGCTGCGCTGCGCGAACGGAGTCTGCGGTACCAGGGTGTAGGCCTTTTTGGCCCCCAACGAGACCAGGAACTCGCCCGCGCGCGTGACCTGCAGCACCGTGTTGGGTTGGGTGCGCACGAGGTAGCCCTGGTGAGGCAGCAGCGTGATCGAATCCGCACCGGAAACGGTGCAAAGGAATGTCTTGCTCTCCCAGCAAAGCGGCGCCACCGCCGTGGTCACCGCCGAGGCCCAGGTGCCCATGATCGCCGAAACCTTGTCGACGTCGATCAGCTTGCGCGCCGCACGGACGCCCGCATCGGGGTTGGTTTGGTCGTCTTCGCTCACCAGCACGACCTTGCGCCCCAGCACGCCACCCGCGGCATTCACTTCCTCGACCACGGCCGCTGCCACCTTGGCCATCACCGGCCCGTAGGTGCCGCCGGCGCCGGTGAGCGGCGTCAGGGTCGCGATCTTGATCGGCTCTCCCTGGGCGTGAACGACCGCGGGCGCCGCCACGGCGGCAACGCCGGTCAGCAGCGCGGTGCGGCGGCCAAAGATCTTGCGGTTCATGGAAGTCCCCCTCTTGATTGTCCGAGCATAGGCTGCACCTTGCCGCCGAGAAAGAGATCGCGGACGGTCGGATCGTCGGCCAGTTCGGCCGCCCGCCCTTCCCGCTCGGCGCGGCCTTGGACCAGCACATAGGCCCGGGCCGAGACGGACAGCGCCTCCAGCGCGTTCTGCTCGACCATCAGGATCGCCACTCCGGTCTGGTTGAGGGCAATGATCGTGCCGAACAGTTCCTCGGCCGCGCGTGGGCTCAAGCCTGCGGTCGGCTCGTCGAGCAGCAGCAGCGCCGGTGAATTCATCAGTGCGATCGCCATGGCGAGGATCTGGCGTTGGCCTCCGCTCAGGGTGCGCGCTGCCGCCCGGCGCTTGTCGGCCAGCATGGGAAAGCGCTCGTAGAGTTCAGCGGCGCGCCGGCGCGCATGGGCGCCGTCGAGATAGCCGCCCATCTCGAGATTCTCGGCCACGCTCATTGCGCCAAACACATTGCGCTCCTGGGGCACGAAGGACAGGCCGAGCCGGCTGATCTCAGGCGCTCCCAGGCCCGCGATCTCGTGCTCCTTGAAGCGAATGCGTCCGCCGCTCGGTCGCAGCAGGCCCGCAACCAGCTTCAGCAGGGTCGACTTGCCGGCGCCGTTGGGGCCGATCAGGGCCACGATCTCGCCCGGCTCGACATGCAGGCCGGCGCCTTTGACGATGTCGTCGGCCGCGGCGTAGCCGCCGCGCAGGTCCGCCACTTCGAGCAAGCTCATGCCGCTCGCCTGCCGAGATAGGCCTCGCGCACGCGATGGTCGTTGCGCACGGCGTCGAACGTGCCTTCGGTCAGCACCTGGCCCTCGGCCATGACGATCACCGGATCGCAGAGATGGGCGATGAAGCCCATGTCGTGTTCGATCAGCAGCACCGTGATGCCGCGGCGCGGCAGCTCGAGCAGCCGCTCGCCGATCTCGTTCTGCAGGGTCGGATTGACGCCGGCAGTGGGCTCGTCGAGCAGCACCAGCTTGGGTTCGGCCATCAGGGCGCGGCCGATCTCAAGGAGCTTCTTCTGGCCGCCCGATAAAGCCGTCGCCGGGTTGTCGATCAGGTGGTCGAGGCGTAGGAATTTCGCGGTTTCCCAGGCGCGTTCGGCCAGTGCAGCTTCACGGTCGCGCGCCACCTTCGTGCCGACGATCGCCTGCCAAAGCGATTCGCCCGGCTGGTCGCGGCCATAGAGCATGAGGTGCTGGAACACCGAGAGCCTGGGAAAGCCGCGCGCCACCTGGAAGGTGCGCACCAAGCCGGCACGGCTCACCGCGTCAGGCGCCAATCCCGCGATCTCGCGGCCGTCGAAGCGAATCGAGCCGGCGTTGGGCGGCACCAGGCCCGAAACGACATTGAACAAAGTCGTCTTGCCCGCGCCGTTGGGCCCGATCAGGCCTGTGATGCCGCCCGGCGCCACCGAAAAGTCGACGCCGCGCAGCACCTCCAATCCGTAGAAGGCGCGGCGCAGTCCTTTGAGTTCGAGCAGGGCGGTCACAGACGATTGTAGGCTTTGAACCAGTCTACGAACTTCGGGATGCCCTCTTCCACCGAGACTTTCGGCGACCAGTCTAAATCACGCGCGGTGTCGGTGATATCCGCCGAAGTCTCCTGCATGTCGCTGGGATCGCCGGGCTTGAGCTCGATCCTGGCTTCCTTGCCCAGCGCCTGCTCGAAGAGCTTGATGACATGCAGGATATCCTCGCTGCGGGCGGCGCCGAGATTGTAGAGGCGGTGGCCCGCCTCGGCCGGCGGCTTGTCGAGTGCCAGCAGCGTCCCGGTCACGATATCGTCGATGTAGCTGAAGTCGCGCTTGATGAAGCCCAGGTGATAGAGGTTGATGGTCGAGCCCTCATGGATCGCCTTGGCGAAGATATATGGCGACATGTCGGGCCGGCCCCACGGCCCATAGACCGTGAAAAAGCGCAGGCCGGTCGCCTTGAGCTTGTAGAGATGGCTGTAGCTCGCCGTCATCAGCTCGTCGGCCCGCTTGGTTGCGGCATAGAGCGAGATCGGCTCGTCGACACGGTCGGCGACGGCGAAGGGCTGCTTGCGGTTGCCGCCATAGACCGACGAGGACGAGGCATAGACGAAGTGCCGGAGCCCTTCACAGCGTCGGGCCAGCTCGAGCATGACCAGCTGGCCCATCACGTTGGTCTGCACATAGACGTAGGGGTCGACCAGAGAATGGCGGACACCGGGCTGGGCGGCCAGATGCACGATGCGGTCGAGGCCGGAATGCCGTTCAGGCAGCGCCAGCATGGCGTCGCGGTCGGCGATATCGGCCTCGAGGAAGGTGAAGCCTTTGTCCTCGCGCAACGGCTTCAACCGGGCGAATTTCAGGACCGGATCGTAGTAGTCGCTGAAATTGTCGATGCCGATGACGGCCTCGCCGCGTGCCAGCAGGGCCCGCGCGACGTGCGATCCGATGAACCCGGCAACGCCGGTGACGAGGACGGGCATAAAAGGCTGCAGCTGAAATAGGTTACATAAAATTTAGGAAGCGGACGCTTACAACGTTTCGTTCCCGGACGATAGGTTGAAACGCCATGCATCGCCGGGGCCCCGGCGGCATCCTTAAACGTCTATTTTGCCCGGCCTCTGCGTTCCCGATTGCACGCAGCAACATTCTGTCGCTACCGTGCCTATATAAACGGTCAGGGAGGTTGCCCATGTCCCTCGCGGTAACCCTGGACGATAAATACCAACTGGATCGAGGCCGGATCTACCTGACCGGCACTCAGGCGCTGGTGCGCCTGCCCATGATGCAACGCCAGCGCGATCTGGCGGCAGGTCTAAATACCGGCGGCTACATCTCCGGCTATCGCGGCTCGCCGCTCGGCGGCTTTGACCAGGCGCTGTGGCAGGCCAAGCGCTTCATCAAGAAGAACCACATCGAATTCCAGCCCGGCATCAACGAGGACCTGGCGGCGACGGCCCTGTGGGGCACCCAGCAGATCCACCTTTATCCCGGCGCCAAGTATGATGGCGTGTTCGGCATGTGGTACGGCAAGGGCCCGGGCGTCGATCGCTCCGGCGACGTCTTCAAGCACGCCAACTATGCCGGCACCTCCAAGCATGGCGGCGTCGTGGCGCTGGGCGGCGACGACCACATGGCGAAGTCGTCGACCTTGGCACATCAGAGCGAGCCGGCCTTCATTGCCGCTGGCATGCCGATCCTTCATCCGGCCAGCGTCCAGGAATATCTCGACTTCGGCCTGCATGCTTTCGCGCTGTCGCGCTATTCGGGCCTGTGGGTCGCCTTCAAGGTGCTGAGCGAGACCGTCAACTCCTCGGCCTCCGTCTATGTCGATCCGCACCGGATCGAGATCCACACGCCGACCGACTTCTTCATGCCGCCCGAAGGCGTGCATATCCGCTGGCCGGACGAGTGGTTGGGCCAGGAGAAGCGCGTTGTCACCCTGAAGCATCCCGCGGCGCTCGCCTATTGGCGGGCCAACAAGCTCGACCGGCTGATGCTCGGCCGGCCCGATGCGCGCTTCGGCATCGTCACCGTCGGCAAGTCCTATCTCGATGTGCGTCAGGCGCTCGACGAACTCGGCCTCGACGACGCCGAAGCCGAGCGCCTGGGCCTCGCCATCTACAAGGTGGGGCTGGTGTGGCCGCTCGAGACTCAAGGCGCCATGGCCTTCTGCGAAGGCAAGCGCGACGTGCTGGTGGTCGAGGAGAAGCGGCCGATCATCGAGCAGCAGCTGAAAGAGGCGCTGTTCAATACCCAGGCCGACCGCCGGCCCGTCGTGGTCGGCAAGACAGACGAGCGCGGCCAGATGCTGCTCAAGACCGACGGCGAGCTGACGCCGTTCGAGATCGCCTCCGCCATCGTCTCGCGCCTGGGCATCGAGGCTTTCAGTGACCGGACCCGCCAGCGCTTCGACGCGCTGAAGCGGCGCGCCGGCCGGCAGGTGCGCAACGAGGCTGGCATGGCGCGCGTCCCCTATTTCTGCTCCGGCTGCCCGCACAACACCTCGACCAAGGTGCCTGACGGCTCGATGGCAATGGCCGGCATCGGCTGCCATACGCTCGCCATCGGCATGGAGCGCAACACCAAGACCTTCACCCACATGGGGGCGGAGGGCGTGCCGTGGGTCGGCGCGCATCACTTCACCGACGTGCCGCACATCTTCCAGAACCTGGGCGACGGCACCTATTTCCACTCGGGCTATCTCGCCATCCGCCAGGCAATCGCGACCAACACCAACATCACTTACAAGATCCTCTACAACGATGCCGTCGCCATGACCGGCGGCCAGCCGCATGACGGCAACGTCCATCCCTGGACGATCAGCCAGCAGGTCCATGCCGAGGGCGTGCGGCGCATCGCGCTGGTGAGCGACGATCCACACAAATACCCGGTCGGCACCGAATGGGCGCCTGGAGTCACCTTCCATCACCGCGACCAGCTCGACGAAGTGCAGCGCGAGCTGCGCGACTGGAAAGGCGTGTCGGTGCTGATCTACGACCAGACCTGCGCCGCCGAGAAGCGCCGCCGCCGCAAGAGGGGCACCTACCCCGATCCCGCCAAGCGCGTGTTCATCAACCAGGCGGTCTGTGAAGGCTGCGGCGATTGCTCGGTCGCGTCGAACTGCCTGTCGGTCACGCCGGTCGATACCGAATTCGGCACCAAGCGCGCCATCGACCAGTCGTCCTGCAACAAGGACTACTCCTGCCTGAACGGCTTCTGCCCGAGCTTCGTGACTGTCGAGGGCGGCCGCGTGCGCCACGGCAAGGCCGAGAGCCTGCCGGCCGCGACGACAGCGGGCGAACCGCCACTGCCACCCGCGCCCACCCTGCCGTCAGTGGCCGACAAGCCCTACGGCGTGCTGATTACCGGCATCGGCGGCACTGGCGTGGTGACCATCGGTGCCCTGATGGGCATGGCCGCGCACATCGAAGGCAAAGGCGCCACCGTGCTCGATCAGCTCGGCATGGCGCAAAAGGGCGGCGCGGTGGTGAGCCATGTGCGCGTCGGCGCAAGCCCTGAGGCCCTGCACGCCGTGCGTCTGGGTGCCGGCGGCGCCAACCTGCTGCTGGGTTGCGACCTGGTGGTGAGTGCCGCGACTGACTCGCTGGCGCGGCTCGAACCCGGCGCCTCACGCGCCATCGTCAACACGCACGAGACCATCACCGGCGAGTTCACCCGCCATCCCGACCTCGCCTTCCCGAGCCACACGCTCCGGCTCTCGATCGAGGCGGCGGCGGGCGCCGAAGCCGTTGATTTTCTCGAGGCGACCAAGCTCGCTACCGGCCTGATGGGCGATTCGATCGCCACCAACCTCTTCATGCTGGGCTACGCCTACCAGAAGGGCCTGATCCCGATCGGCCATGAGGCGCTCGAGCAGGCGATCGAGCTCAACGCCACGGCCGTGCAGATGAATCTCGGCGCCTTCCGTTGGGGCCGTCGCGCCGCTCATGACCGCGCCGCGGTCGAGAAGCTGGTCGCGCCGGCGGCCGACAATGTTGTGCCTTTCGCCCGGCCCTCGACGACACTCGACGAGATATTGGCGGTGCGCGTGAAGCTCCTCACCGGCTACCAGAACGCCGAGCTCGCCGAGCGCTACAAGGCGCTGGTCGAGCGCGTGCGCAAGGTCGAGGACCAGCGTGGCCCCGGTGGAATCAAACTCGCCGAAGCCGTCGCGCGCAACTACGCCAAGCTGATGGCCTACAAGGACGAATATGAGGTGGCGCGGCTCTATGCCGAGGCCGCCTTTGCCGCCGGCCTCAATCAGCAGTTCGAGGGCGACTACAAGATCAAGTTCCATCTCGCCCCGCCGCTGCTTGCCCAGCGCGATCCCAAGACCGGGCATCTGCTGAAGCAGGAGTTCGGCCCCTGGATGCTGCCGGCCTTCAAGATGCTGGCGAAGCTGAAATTCCTGCGCGGCACGGCATTGGACATCTTCGGCTACAGCCAGGAGCGCAAGACCGAGCGCGCCCTGATCGGTCAGTACGAGTTGCTGGTCGACGAGCTCCTGGCCGGCCTCACGCCCGCCAACCACGCGCTTGCAGTCAAGCTTGCCTCGGTGCCCGACGACATCCGCGGCTACGGCCACGTGAAGAACGCGCATCTCGTGAAAGCCAAGCGCAAGGAAGCCGACCTGCTGGCGCAATGGCGCAACCCGGAGCCGCTGCAGCGGGCGGCAGAGTAGGTTCGGCCTATCGGCTGCGCATCACCTGATCGACGATCCGGGCCAGATCGGCTTGGCTGAAAGGCTTCTCGAGGCGTGGCAGCTTCGGAGGTTCGCCCGACCTCGGCTCGGCATAGCCGGTCGCCAGCACGATGGGCAGGCCGGGCCGCTCGGCAAGCACAGCATCGGCAAGCTGCGAGCCGCGCATCTCCGGCATCGCCTCGTCGGTGATGACCAGGTCCACTTCCTTGTCGCGACGGAGGATCTCCAGCGCCTGGCGCCCCGACATCGCCGTCAGGACCTTGTGGCCCAGGCCCTGCAGCATCAGGTCGGTGCTCATCAACACCAAGGCATCGTCATCGACCGCGAGGATGGTGAGCGGGCGTGTCTTGGGCTGGGCCAGAGCCGCCGGCGCGGCACCCTGTGGCTCGGCAGCGCTCTCCGCCACGCGCAGCCACAGCTCGGCCGTGGTGCCCTCGTCTTTCCGGCTCCTGATGACCAGGCGACCGCCGGACTGCTCAGCCACGCCATGCACCATCGACAGGCCAAGCCCCGTGCCCTTGCCCGGCCCCTTGGTCGTGAAGAAGGGTTCGGTCGCGCGCGCAAGTGTCGCCTCGTCCATGCCGATGCCGGTGTCGGTCACCGAGAAGCAAACATAGCGGCCGGGCGCCAAGGCACCGCCCGGAGCGATTTTCTCCTCGTGCGCCGACATGATCAGCGGGCCGCCGTCGGGCATGGCGTCGCGCCCGTTCATCGAGAGGTTGAGCAGCGCCAGCTCGAGCTGGTTGGGATCGGCCTGCACATCGGGCAGCTTGAGTGGAAAGCGGGTCTCGATCGCCACCGTCGGCCCGAGCGAGCGCTGCAGAAGGTCGGTCATGCCGCGCACTAGGGCGACGATATCGACCGGCTTCAGCTTGAGATCCTGATGACGGGCAAATGCCAGCATGCGCCGCGTCAGCCAGGCACCGCGCTCGCCGGCCTGCATTGCATTGTCGAGCAGACGGGCTTGGTCGTCGGTGTCCGAGGCCGGCATCCGCTGGCGCAGCATCTCGAGGCTGCCCAGGATCGCGGTCAGCAGGTTGTTGAAATCGTGCGCGATGCCACCGGTCAATCGGCCGAGTGCTTCCATCTTCTGAGAGTGGAACAGCGCCTCGCGCGCCTCCTCTAGCGCCAGCTGCGTGTTGCGCCGCTCGGTAATGTCGCGCGTCACCTTCGCGAACCCCAGCAGGGTGCCGTCGTCATCGCGGATGGCGTCGATCACCACGCTCGCCCAAAAGCGCGTGCCATCCTTGCGTATGCGCCAGCCCTCGTTCTCGAAGCGGCCCTCGCGTTCGGCCGACGCCAGGCCGCGCTGCGGCAGGCCGTCGGCGCGGTCTTCCTCGGTATAGAAGCGCGAGAAATGGTCGCCGATGATCTCCGGCGCCTCGTAGCCCTTCAACCGGCGCGCACCGCTGTTCCAGCTCGACACGCGACCCTTCGGATCCAGCATGTAGATGGCGTAATCGACCACCGCATCGACGAGCAGGCGATATTGCTCTTCGCCGGCAATTGGAATTTGCGGCTTTGCCCGTTGCACCACGACATCATGAACCACTCGGTCCTCGCCATCTGCAGAAACAGTGCAACGCGGGAAACGTCAGAAAGTTACCTCATTGCTGCGTCGGCGAAGTCGCAGCCGGCTCCGCGGTCTTTGCGCCGGCACCAGCGCGCCGATCTTCTCGTCGCGATTGTCGTCGGTGGGCGTCAAAGTCCCATCGTACTATCCCGTACTGAACTCGGCAGGCTGGTGCTCGCATGGACCACGAGATCGGCGCCGGCGCGCTGGCCCTCGCCTTTCACAGGTGTCGAAATGCTGTCTTCGCAGCTCGTCAGCAGGAGCGCGGCGGCAATAGCCAGCAGGTGGAGGAAAACGAGGCGGCTGCGCAGCGACGATACGAGCACGGCAAAAGCAACGCCGAGCCCGCCGAATGGTTGCCTACTGTTTAGTCCGGATGCCGGCGCGCCACTCCCACGCTTTGACGCAGGGATGGGCATAGACGCCGCTTATGGCAGACATCGCGTTGGACGCCTGCACCGAGTAGTCGGCGATGTTCGGCGCAGCCCACGCCATGCCGGCCGAGGCCATGGCGGCGCTGAGGTCCTGGCCGTCGACCTTGCAGATCGCAAAGGGTCCACCGGGCATGGGCGAGGCCTTGGGCTCGCAGGTGACCGGCTTGGTGCCGATCAGGCTTCGGAGATAGGCGGCGGCGGCCTTTCCGGCGTCCCAGCCATCGGCGCAGACATGGCCGATATCCGGCGCGTCGATGCCCCAAAGGTGCTCGACCGTACCCTTGTAGTTCAGGCTGTTGCCGTCGATCACGGTCTGGGCCTCGGCCCTCGAGGCCGCCAAAGCCGCAACGAATCCGAGTATCCTCCACTGCACTGCAATCATCTTGCATACTCCCACTGGCCGGGACGGTAGCTCCCCGGCGGCAGGCCGTCGCACGTTTTTGTCAGGGACTCTGCGTATTCCCTCTTGCGCTCGGGCCACTGCAATATTCTATTACCGCCCGCGCCGGGCCCTTGGGGAAAGTGGGGGACCGGCTTTGGGAAGCGGGACTCGTGAATCACATCGTCGTGGGCGCTCTGATGTTTGCCTTCGGAGCGCTCGTCACCTTTAGCGCTGCGTCCGCGGTCCAGTATTGGGCTCTGTCGCGGCAGGCGCCGGCTGACTACAGCCCGGTCGTGGACCACAGCCTGGTGCGCCGGCCTTTCGAATATCGGAAGCGGTCGACGGATTGCGAGCCATCGATCTGGCCGCAGGCCGGGGTTCCCTCGAAGCTCAAGCAGCAGTAGCGGCATTGACAAGCGCGCGCACCGACGCGCCCAATCACTGACATGACCAACGTCACCGCGCTGCCTGTCGGCGCCAAGGTCGACCCCGTGGCGCGCGCACGCGCGGTTGGCCCCGCCGTCGCGGCCATCGCCGACGAGATCGAGCGCAGTCAGGCGATCCCCGAACCGGTGCTCGGCCAGCTGCACGAATCGCGGATCTACCGCATGCTGCTGCCGCGCTCGGTGGGCGGCGACCAGCTCGAGCCATGGGTCTATTTCCGCGCGGTCGAGGAGATCTCGCGCTTCGACGGCTCGGTCGGCTGGAATGTCTTCGTCGCCAACAGCTCGGCCCTGATCGCGCCCTTCATCCCGCTCGAGTCGGCGCGGGCGATCTATGGCGATCCGCGCGGCCTGATCTCCTGGGGACCGCCCAACCAGCATCGCGCCATCGCCGCACCGGGCGGCTATCGCGTCACCGGCGAATGGCATTTCTCGTCGGGTTACCGGCAGGCCAACTGGATCGGCGCCCACTGCCACGTCGTCGAGCCCGACGGCTCGCTGCGGCTCAACCGCTTCGGCCGGCCGACCGTGCGCACGCTGCTGATGCCCAAGGACAAGACGACGCAAATCCGCGACTGGCACACTCTCGGCATGCGCGGCACGGCGTCGGAAGGCTACAGCGTCAAGGACGTGTTCGTGCCCGAGGAATTCTCCGGCACGCGCGAGGATCCGAGCCTGCGCCGCGACCGCGGTCCGCTCTATGCCTTCACCATGCAGGGCCTCTATGCCGTGGGCGTGTCCGGCGTGGCGCTGGGCATCGCGTCCGCGATGCTCGACGCGTTCAAGGAACTGGCCGACGAGAAGGCGCCGCGCAACCTCGGACGCCTGGCCGACAGCCCGGTGGTGCAAGCCGACGTGGCGCGCCGCGATGCCGCCGTGGGCTCGGCGCGCGCCTACCTCACCGACATTTTGAAGGAAGTCTGGGCGACCGCCGACGACATCGAGCCGCTGGGCACCGCCGAGCGCGCCCGCGTGCGGTTGGGCTGCAGCCACGTCATCCAGACCGCGCTCGAGGTCGCCGATTATGTGTTCAAGGCCGCCGGCACCTCGGCGATCTTCCTCGGCACGCCGTTCGAGCGCCGCTTCCGCGACATCCACACGCTGTCGCAGCAGATCCAGTCGCGCGATGCGCATTTCGAGGCGGTCGGCCGGGTGATGTTCAACGGCGACCCGGATGGGACGTTTATGGGTTAAGCTCTTTCTCGCCGCTCTCGCGGCGAGAAAGAGCCGGTGGGCGGCAGCGCTTGTAATCAAGCGCGGGAGCCCACACCGCGCAGAATGGATCGAGGCGCCGCCGCGTGTCTTTTCTGCACCGTGCGGGCTACCGCGCATCTGAATGCGCTTTCGCCCGCCGGCGCCTCAGAAGGCGCCTACCCGCCGGCCATGATCCACTGCTTGATCTTGTCGATCGTCTCGCGCTCGATGCCGTTGTAGCCGTGATAGGCGAAGGCTTCGCAGTCGTCGCCGGTCGACTTGCCGCCGTCCATCTCGATCAACTGGGTGCCATAGCTGCGGTTGGAAGCGGCGCCGTTGGACGGCTTGGTGGCGACACAGGCGTCCTTCTTGTGGATGACGATCAGGTGCCGGCTCTTCAGGTTGCGCGGATCGAAGCTCGCGATGGGATTCATCGACGAGGAGTGCACGAACCCCGCCACCTTGCCGTCGAGTGGCCGGCTGAGCGCCATGGTCGCTTCGGTGCTGCGGCTGGTGCCGACGACATAAACCTTTACGCCGGGATAGCGGCGTTGGAGGTCGCCCGCGATCGCCATGATGCGATCGGGCTTGCTGGTGGCGTCGGTCGAGGCGGCGACGAATGGCCCTTCAGCGAAGATGGCGCGTGATCGAATGAGGAAGTTGCCGTTATTCGGCGACATGATGCCCTTGCCACCGGGCATCAGGATCACGGCATAGCTGGGCGCTTGACCGCTCGTAGTGGTGAGCAGGTAGGCGACGGAGGTGCCGTCAGCCGTCTTGCCTGACGCCGATTGATCGGCCGCCCAGCTGGTGACGGGGCTGAGCAACAGAAGAAGCAGCGTGGAAAAAAGTCTTTTCATGTCCACGAAGTTAGCAGGTCGTTATTGCGCCGCCACTCGCTTGGAGGCGCGCACCGCGGCCTGACCCTCGTCGGGCGGCACCTCGGCGACCGCGCAATGCGGCCCCACCAGCCCGAGGGTCATGCTGGCCTGGACATAGGTCACGCGGCCGGGCGCGATCTCGACCTGGGCGCTGTTCTTGTAGTCGCCCGCGGCGCAACCGACCTCGATCGGACCGGGCGGGCCGTCGACACGCAGATAGGTGTTGGAGGCGAGCTTGGCGTTGACGCCGTTGGTGATGCCGACATCGAGCGGGCGGGCGACGCCGAACAGGCCGGTGCGGTAGATATAGAGCGCGCCGCGCTCGCCGTCGGGCCGCTCGAATTGCTTGGCAGCCTGGTCGGCCTGCGGATCGGCCATCGGCACGTTGGCGCAGGCGCCGAGCGTCAGCAGCAGCGTGAATGTGAGACCGTTGCGCATCACCGGGCATCCTTTCTCACGATGAGGCGCAATTTGACCGCGCCCGTGCGGCGATTTGACGGCGGATTGGTGGTCTAGAACCGCCCGGCGGCAACGATCCCAGCTCGGCCGGCGTTGGTCCGACATGTCCCGTACCAAACGCCCAGTGCAGCCATCCCGCGCCGCCAAGGCCCGCGACATCGATCAGAAGCTCGACGAGGCGCTGAAGGACACGTTCCCGGCGAGCGACCCCGTCGCCCTGACCCAGCCTGCACGCGAAAAGCCCGGCAAGGCAGACCGGCGCAAGCCCGCTAGCCGGTGATCTTCTCCCACCACGACTTCTGCGGCTTGGCCCAACCGCGCGAGGACATACAGCGCTCCACCATTCGGTCCGAGCTCTTGTTGTCGCCGTAGTTCGCCATGGTGTCGGGCAGTGCGCTGCGCCCAAAGCGATCCTGATTGTCGCTGAACACATCGCGGCGCGAATCGTCGACGACGCGCCGCTGCTTCATCTGATCGTCGACCTGCGCCTGACAGGCTTGCTGGTCGCGCGCGTATCTCTCCGAGTTGGCAGCCTTCGTGGGATCAGCTCCGCCACCCGCAGGCTGATCGCATCCAGCCAGCAACAGAGCCATCAGGACGACGGCGATCGTTCTGGTCATTTCGCCCCTTCCAGCGCCGCCTCGATCGCCTTCAGCGCTTCGGACGCCTTGGCCGCATCCGGGCCGCCGCCCTGCGCCATGTCGGGACGGCCGCCGCCGCCCTTGCCGCCCAGCGCCGCGACGCCTGCCTTCACCAGGTCGACGGCGCTCAGCTTCTTCGCCCCCGTTCCTTGAGCTAGATCGTCGGTGACGCCGACAACGGCCGAGGCCTTGCCCTCCTCGACGCCGATCAGCGCGACCACGCCCGAACCCAGCTTCTTCTTGAACTCGTCGGCCATGCCCTTGAGGTCCTTGCCCGGAACGCCGGTCAACACGCGGCCGATCATCCTGACCCCGCCCACCTGGCGGATCTCGTCCGCCGCCGCGACGCTGCTGCCACCCGCTCCTGCCCCCATTCCTCCAGCGAGGGCCAGCGCCTTGCGTGCCTCGGAGAGCTCGCGCTCGACCTTGCGCTGACCGTCGATCAGCGCCTGCAGGCGTGACGGCAGATCCTCCGGCCGCACCTTCATGACCGAAGCCGCCTCGTTCAGGAGGTCGACCTGGTGGCGCACATAGTCTTCCGCCGCGTGGCCGGCCAGCGCCTCGATGCGCCGCACACCCGCCGACACTGCGCCTTCGCCGACGATGCGGAACAGGCCGATATCGCCGGTGCGCAGCGCATGCGTGCCGCCGCACAGTTCGACCGAATATTTTTCGCCGTCCTTGCCGCCCATCGACAGCACGCGCACTTCTTCGCCGTACTTCTCGCCGAACAGCGCCATCGCGCCGGCGGCGATTGCCTCTTCGGGCGTCATCAGACGGGTGTCGACCGGGCTGTTGAGGCGAATGCGCTCATTCACCTCGTCCTCGATCTTGCGCAGCTCATCCTGCGAGATCGCCTTGCTGTGGCTGATGTCGAAGCGCAGGCGGTCGGGCGCTACCAGCGAGCCCTTTTGCGACACATGCGTGCCGAGATGGCGGCGCAGCGCCTCGTGCAGGAGATGCGTCGCCGAATGATGCGCGCGCAGCTGCGCCCGGCGGATGGCATCGACGGTCATGACCACGTCGTCGCCCACCTTGATCTCGCCCCCAGGGACACGGGCGTCGACCTTGGCGTGGTGGGCATGCAGGTCGCCAACCCGCTTGTGCACATCGGTGATCGCGGCCTCGCCGCCAGCACCGGCGAAGCGGCCGGTGTCGCCCATCTGGCCACCCGACTCGGCGTAAAACGGCGTCTGGTTGACGATCAGCCAGCCGGTCTCGCCCGCCTTGAGCGAGGAGACCTCCTTCCCATCCACCACGATCGCCACGACCTTGCCCTCGGCGCGCTCGGTGTCGTAGCCCAGGAACTCGGTGGCGCCGACTTTCTGGCGCACGTCGAACCAGATCGCCTGGTCGGCCGTCTCGCCCGAGCCCGCCCAGGCGGCGCGCGCCTTGGCACGCTGCTCGTCCATCGCTTTGTCGAAGCCCGCCGTGTCGACGCCAATGTTACGCCCGCGCAGGACGTCCTGCGTCAGGTCGAGCGGGAAGCCGAAAGTGTCGTAGAGCTTGAAAGCGACGTCGCCCTTCAAGGTCGCTCCGGCGCTCAAGCCCTTGGTTTCGTCTTCCAAGAGCTTCAGGCCGGTGCCGAGCGTCTTGCGGAAGCGGCCTTCCTCGAGCTTAAGGGTCTCGGTGATCAGCGGCTGCGCCCGCAGCAGCTCGGGATAGGCGTCGCCCATTTCGTGCACCAGCGTCGGCACCAACTTGAAGATGACCGGCTGCTCGGTGCCCAGCAGGTGGGCGTGACGCATGGCGCGGCGCATGATGCGGCGCAGCACGTAGCCGCGGCCCTCGTTGGACGGCAGCACGCCGTCGGCGATCAGGAACGAGGTGGTGCGCAGATGGTCGGCGATCACCTTGTGCGAGGCCGATTGCGGGCCATCGGGATCGACGCCGGTCTCGTGCGCCACCGCCTCGATCAGGGCGCGGAACAGGTCGATGTCGTAGTTGTTGTGCTTGCCCTGCAGGACAGCGGCGATGCGCTCCAGCCCCATGCCGGTGTCGATCGACGGCTTGGGCAGGTTGACGCGCTCATCCTTGGTCAGCTGCTCGAACTGCATGAAGACCAGGTTCCAGATCTCGATGAAGCGGTCGCCGTCCTGGTCGGGGCTGCCCGGCGGGCCGCCGGGAATGTGCTCGCCATGGTCGTAGAAGATCTCCGAGCAGGGCCCGCACGGACCGGTGTCGCCCATCGCCCAGAAATTGTCCGAGGTCGGGATGCGGATGATCTTGCTGTCGGAGAAGCCGGAGATCTTCTTCCAGTAGCCCGCCGCGTCCTCGTCTTCGCTGAACACGGTGACCAGCAGGCGGTCCTTCGCCAGCCCGAACTCCTTGGTGATCAGGTTCCAGGCAAGCTCGATCGCGCGCTCCTTGAAGTAGTCGCCGAACGAGAAGTTGCCCAGCATCTCGAAGAAGGTGTGATGGCGCGCCGTGTAGCCGACATTCTCGAGGTCGTTGTGCTTGCCGCCGGCGCGCACGCACTTCTGTGAGGTCGAGGCGCGCGAGTAAGGCCGCTTCTCCAGGCCGGTGAAGACGTTCTTGAACTGCACCATGCCGGCGTTGGTGAACATCAGGGTCGGATCGTTGCGCGGCACGAGCGGGCTCGACGCCACGACCTCGTGGCCGTTGGTGCGGAAGTATTCTAGGAATGTGCGACGGATGTCGCTGACGCTTGCCATGATGCAACCTTGTAGCGTGCGCGCGTTGCCCAAGTCCATAATTGGAGGACCACGGTAAAATGGCCGATTCAGGCCACGTCACAGCCACCTTGCGCCTCGCCATTGGCGAGCTTCGGATCGCCCATCCGATGACCGTGCCAAGTGCGCCAGTGCCGGCCACGGAGGTCGTGCCGGCGCTCCAAGGACTGGTCGATGCTGTGGTCTCCGCAGCAGAGCTGGGCAAGGCGATCTCCTGTCGCAAGGGTTGCGGCGCCTGCTGTCGGCAGCTGGTCCCGATCTCGCGCACCGAAGGCGAGCGTCTGCTCGATCTGATCGACCGCTTGCCCCTGGCGCGACGCGAGGCAGTCGTTGCTCGCTTCAAAGCGGCCGCCAAGGCACTCGAGCGAGCAGGCCTCACCGAGGGACTGCTCGATCCGGCCAAGCGCGCCGACAAGACCGATCGCGAGTTGTCGGTCGCCTACTTCGCCCAACACGTCGCCTGTCCGTTCCTCGAAGAGGAAAGCTGCTCGATCCATCGCGACCGCCCGCTGGTGTGCCGTGAATATCTTGTCACCTCGCCGGCCGAACTGTGCGCGAGCCCGACGCAGGATGGCGTCACGCCGGTTGCCGTGCCGAAGGTTTCGCCGGCGGCGCGCGGGATCGAGGAGAACCGGCCGGAGGTCGACACGATGGGCCGCTGGTTTCCGCTCGCTCTCCTGATGGAATGGGCCAAGAGCCGGCAACGTGGCGCGACCCGCCGGCCGGGGCCGGAGTGGATCCAACGCTTCGTGCGCAGGATCGCTGCGAAATAGGCGATAGGCCGCTCCACCAACCTCATCCTGAGGAGCCGCGCGGAGCGCGGCGTCTCGAAGGATGGATACGAGCACCACGCCTGTTGCCCATCCTTCGAGACGCTCGCTTCGCTCGCTCCTCAGGATGAGGTATTGGCGCGCCGCTCCTGAAGGGGGTAGCGCACTAGCGGAAAGTGCGGAAAGTCGATCCGGGTCCTGCCTGTCTGTCGTCCTGATAGGGGTAGCGGGGTAGCGCTAATTGCGGAGTTAGGATCATGTGTGATCGGTTACGTGAAGTGACCGTTAAAATAACGGGAAAATAACGGAGCCACCCTGCCCGCAAATAAAATGGGCGGTGCTGCGCGTGGGGGAACAGCACCGCCCGGGACCGGAGACGGGGGCGTCTACCAGGCCGCTAAGATCAAAGACGAGAGATCAGTCCTCTTCGTCGTCCTCGGACTTCGAGCCGTCCAGCACGGCGGCCAGGATGCCGGCGTTCTCGCGGACCTTCTGCTCGATCGCCCGGGCGACTTCGGGATGTTCCTTGAGGTAGTTCTTGGCGTTCTCGCGGCCCTGGCCGATGCGCGTGCCGTCATGGGAGAACCACGAGCCCGACTTCTCGACCACGCCGGCTTTCTCGCCGAGGTCGATCAGTTCGCCGGTCTTGGAGACGCCTTCGCCGTACATGATGTCGAACTCGACGACCTTGAACGGCGGCGCCACCTTGTTCTTCACCACCTTGACGCGGGTCTGGTTGCCGACGACGTCGTCGCCGTTCTTGAGCGCGCCGATGCGGCGGATGTCGAGGCGGACCGAGGCATAGAACTTCAGCGCATTGCCGCCGGTTGTGGTCTCGGGGCTGCCGAACATCACGCCGATCTTCATGCGGATCTGGTTGATGAAGATCACCAGGGTGTTGGACTTGGAGATCGTGGCGGTGAGCTTGCGCAGCGCCTGGCTCATCAGGCGGGCGTGCAGGCCGGGCAGCGAATCGCCCATCTCGCCCTCGAGTTCGGCGCGCGGCACCAGGGCCGCCACCGAATCGATCACCAGCACGTCGATGGCGCCGGAGCGCACCAGCGTGTCGGCGATCTCGAGCGCCTGCTCGCCGGCGTCGGGCTGAGAGATCAGCAGGTTGGCGATGTCGACGCCCAGTTTCTTGGCATAGCCCGGGTCGAGCGCGTGCTCGGCATCGATGAAGGCGCAGTTGCCGCCCTTCTTCTGGGCTTCGGCGATGACGTGCAGCGCGAGCGTAGTCTTGCCCGAGCTTTCCGGGCCGTAGATTTCGACGACGCGGCCCTTGGGCAGGCCGCCGATGCCGAGCGCGATGTCGAGGCCGAGCGAGCCGGTCGAGATCGATTCGATCTCCACGGCTTCGCGCTGGCCGAGCTTCATGATCGAGCCCTTGCCGAAGGCGCGCTCGATCTGCGCCAGTGCCGCGTCCAGGGCCTTGTTCTTGCTCTCCATGCCGTCTTTCTCGACCACTTTCAGCATCGCCGACATTGGCTGCCTCCTCGTTTGTCCCACGCTCGCATCAGGAGCGACAATGCGGATAAGTCCGCCGGGTATGGAAGGCACTGTACCCATTTTGTTCCAATCGACAAGAGGGGAAATAACCCACTGATCCAACTAAAGATATTGACACAAGTTCTAGGTCTGTTCCGGAGTCGGGCCACGGCCGGTTGTGAATGCCGATGATAAGTCCACAGGCCGCCGACGGACCTGGATCTACCGCCTTTCGGACAGGAGAAAACGACCGAAACGGACAGCAACCGCCGCGAGCCAAGCGGTAAAGAAGCGGTAAAGAACACGAAAAGCGCCGCCCGGACGATCGTCACGGCCACATCTGGCGTGATCCTCGCCGGCTCCATTCCCAGACGCTGCAGGCCGGCAACTAGCCCCAGTCCGGCGCCAATGCCCAGGCTGGCCAGCATCCATCGCCAATTGCGCGCGGGAACGCTGCTCTCCGCCGCCGCCCGGCGCATGTATCTCCACCAGAGGCTCAAATCTTCCACCTCGCCAACTGTAGCCGGGGCGATTTGTCCCCGCCCAGTCGGCCGGCGTAACATCGCCGTAACAAAATAGAAATGGACGCATCATGGGGGGACAGTAGCGGTCAGCGATGACAAGCGTTGCTGCAGCGCAATCGCCGCCTCTGGGCGTCACCGGCCGACCGCGCCTGGCGTGGCGGACGCGACTGGCGCGCCGCACCTGGCCCTATCTGCTGCTGGCCCCGTCGCTGGTTCTGCTCGCCGCCTTCACCTACCTGCCGATCGCGCGTGTCATCTGGGAATCGCTGCATGACCGGCCGCACGGCACCACCAAGTCGCTGTTCGTCGGCCTCGGCAACTACGCCGCCCTCTTCTCCGACAAGGCCTTCACCCAGTCGGTGATCAACAACCTGATCTATGCCGTCGGCACCGTGCCGCCCAGCATGGCGCTGGCGTTGCTGTTCGCGCTCGCCCTGCAGCGCTCCGGCCGCGTCAATGCGGTGCTGCGCGCCATCATGCTGTTCCCGTCGATGGTGCCGCTGGTCGCCGCGGCCTCGCTGTTCTTCTTCATCTTCCTGCCGGGCGTCGGGTTGTTCGACTACTACCTCGCCAAGATCGGCGTGCGCGGCTTCAACTGGCTGGGCGATCCCGACATCGCGCTGTGGTCGCTGATCGGCATCACGGTGTGGAAGAACGCCGGCTACTACATGCTGTTCTATCTCGCCGGCCTGCAGACCCTGCCCGGCGAGGTGCTCGAGGCCGCTACGATCGACGGCGCCAACGGCTGGCAGCGCCTGCGCCACGTCATCGTGCCGCTGCTCGCGCCAACCACGGCCTTCGTGCTGGTGATCGCGCTGATCAACGTGCTGACACAGGTCGACCACGTGATCGTGCTGACCAAGGGCGGGCCCAGCAACTCGACCAAGCTGGTGCTCTACTACATCTTCGAGCAGGCGCACGAGAACTTCGCCGCCGGCAAGGCCGCCGCTGCGAGCCTTCTGTCCGTGTCGTTTCTGCTCGCGATGTCGGTGGTGTCGCTCAAGACCATGGAACGAGGCGTCCATGCCGCGAGCTGATTTCATGGTCTCCCGGACCGCGGACCTCCAGGTCCGCATCATGATCATGAGCGGGCCTGGAGGCCCGCGGTCCAGAAAGTCAGAGCATGAAGCGCACCAGCCTCATCGTCGCCGGGCTGATGCTGGTCACGGCGTTCCTGTGGTCGACGCCGTTTCTCTGGACGCTGGTCGCGTCCTTCAGGCCACAGAGCGCAGGCGGCATCGGCATGGCATCGCTGGTGCCGGACTACGTGCCGACCCTGGATCACTTCAGGGAAGCCTTCGAGACCGGCGACTTCGCGGTCTACTACGTCAACACCGCGATCGTGGCCTTCGGCATCCTGGCGGTGCAGCTCGTGACCATCTCGCTCGCCGGCTACGCCTTCGCGCGGCTGAGCTTCCCCGGCCGCGACTTCATCTTCTACGTCTTCCTGCTGCAGCTCATGCTGGTGCCGCCGATCCTGATCGTGCCCAACCTGCGCACCATCGTCGATCTCGGCCTCTACGGCTCGCTGCTCGGCGTCATGGCGCCCTACTTCGCCTCGGCCTTCGGCACCTTCCTGATGCGCCAGACCTTCCGCCAGATCCCGCGCGACTTCGAGGAAGCCGCCGTGATCGACGGCGCGCACTGGTGGCAGATCCTGTGGCACGTGCTGCTGCCGATGGCCAAGCCCGGCCTGATCGCCTTCTCGCTGGTCTCGCTGATGGCGCACTGGAACGAATTCCTGTGGCCGCTGATGGTGCTGAACGAGCCCTCCACCCAGACGCTCACCATAGGCCTCGCCTCTTTCGCGCTCGGCACCGAGGGCGGCCGGGAATGGGGCCTGCTGGCCGCCGGCACGCTGCTCGTCATGTTCCCGCTGCTCGCGTTGTTCGCGATCTTCCAGCGTCAGTTCGTCAACAGCTTCATGTTCTCAGGCCTCAAAGGATAAGGGAGACTTAGCATCATGCGTTGGCATTCCATCGGTAACCGCCATCGCGGTTGCACTCGCGCTCGTCGCATCGGCCATGGCGCAGACGAAAATCGATTTCTTCTTCCCCGTCCCGGTCGACGGCAAGCTCGCCAAGGAGATGACCCGGCTGGTCAAGGTCTACAACGACAGCCAGAAGGACGTGGCGGTCACCGCCGTCTACACCGGCAGCTACGACGAGACCAAGCTCAAGGCGCAGGCCGCGACCGGTGCCGGCAAGCCGCCGGCGGTGGTGCTGATGAGCGCCAACTTCGTGCTCGACCTAAAGATTGCCGGCGATATCGTCTCGCTCGAGCCGCAGCTCAAGGCCGAAGGCACGACGCGGGCGAAGTTCCTCGACGACTTCTGGCCGGCGGTGCACGCCAACGCCATCGTCGACGGCGAGCTCTATGCCATCCCGTACCAGAACTCGACGCCGCTGCTCTATTACAACAAGGAGCACTTCAAGGCGGCCGGCCTCAATCCGGACAAGCCACCGCAGACCTGGGCCGAGCTGGTCGACGCCGCCAAGAAGCTCACCACGGCCGACCACATGGGCTTCGGCCTGCCCGAAGGCTACGACTACATGGGCTGGATCATGGAGGCGCTCTGCATGTCGAACGGCGGGCGCTACTACAACGAGGAATACGGCGGCGAGGTCTATTACGACACGCCCACGATGCTGGGCGCCGCGCAGTTCGTCGAGGATCTGGTGTTCAAGCACAAAGTGATGCAGCAGGGCGTGGTCGAGGGTGGAGCTTTGTCGACCAATTTCCTGGCCGGCAAGGTGTCGATGATGCTGCTGTCGACCGGCAGCCTTTCCTTCGTGCGCGATAACATGAAGCAGGCCTATGGCGTGGCCTTCGTGCCGAAGAACGTGCGCAACGCCGTGCCGATCGGCGGCGGCTCGCTGGTCATGTTCAAGGGACTGAACGACGAGCAGAAGGCGGCCGGCTGGAAGTTCGCCAAATGGCTCTCTTCGACCGAGACGCTCGGCGGCTGGAGCCGATTCACCGGCTACTTTTCGCCGCGCAAGTCGGCCTATGATACGGCCGAGATGAAGGAGTTCATGGCCAAGAACCCCGAGGCGCAGGTGGCGCTCGACCAGCTGCCCTACGCCAAGCCCTGGTTCGCCACCTACCAGACCGTGGCCGTGCGCAAGGCGCTGGAGGACGAGATCCAGGCAGTGCTGAACGGCAAGAAGAAGGCGGCGCAGGCCGTCAAGGACGCGCAGAAGAACGCCGATACGCTGATGAAGCCTTACGCCGATCAGACGGCACTGAAGCTGCCGTAATTTCATATTCCTCTCCCCCGCTAGGGGGAGAGGAGAAGGAGAAGAGGACGCAATGACACTCATTGCCCAGATCACCGACATGCACATCCGGCCTTCCGGCAAGAAGGCCTATGGCGTGGTCGACACCGAGGCGATGCTGCGCGCGGCGGTGGCCTCGATCGCCGCGCAACCGCGCCAGCCCGACCTGGTGGTCGCCTCGGGCGACCTCACCGACTGCGGGCTGGTCGAGGAATACGAGCTGTTGCGCGACATCCTGAAGCCGCTTGCGATGCCGGTGCGCCTGCTGCCCGGCAACCACGATCGGCGGGAGAACATGCGGCTGGTGTTCGGCGATCAGGGCTATCTGCCGATGAACGGCACGCACCTGCACTACACAATCGAGGACCATCCGCTGCGTATCATCGCGCTCGACACCGTCGTGCCGGGCAAGGGCCACGGCGAGATGGACGCCCCGCGGCTCAACTGGCTGAAGGCGCGGCTCGACGAGCAGCCCGATCGCCCGACCATGATCTTCATGCACCACCCGCCCTTCCCGACCGGGCTGCAGCACATGGACTCGATCAACTGCCGCAACGCGCCGGCGATGGCCGAGATCCTGCGCGGGCGGACCAACATCGAGCGCGTGGCCTGCGGCCATCATCACCGCTCGATCCAGATCCGCTGGGCTGGCACGATTGGCAGCGTGTCGCCGTCGGTCGCGCACCAGGTCGTGCTCGACCTAAAACCGCACGACGACGCCACCTTCACCATGGAGCCGCCGGGCTATCACCTGCACCTCTGGCAGCCCGACGCCGGCCTGATCACCCACACCGCCTTCATCGGCCAGTTCAGCGGGCCGCACCCGTTCCTGCTCGATCCGGACTATCCGGCGTTCAAGGACGAGGCAGCGGCGCCCGCAACGCACGCTGCTAAGGCGTAACTGTCATCCTGAGCGCAGCGAAGGATCTAGCGTCACGTCCAGAGACGGTCTTTGGAGCAAGCGCGAGGTCCTTCGCTGCGCTCAGGACGACAGGGTCACTTCGGCCCCAGCATACCCGCAGACTTGAGCGCGGCGATGCCCGCCTTGTCATAGCCAATCTCCGCCAGCACCTCGTCATTGTGCTGGCCGATCTCGGGCGGATCGCGGGTGAGCGGCGGGCGCCAGCCGAACATCTGGAACGGCAGCAGCGGCAGACGCGTCTTGACGCCTCCCGGCAAGGTAGTGGGCGCGAGCGAACCGTTGGCCAAGAGATGCGGATGGTCGAACAGGTCCTGCGGCCGCGCGACCGGCGCGAAGGAGATGTCGGCCGCGAGGCACATTTGCTCGAGGGCATCCTTGGCGTAGCCCTTGAAGACGGCAGCGACCTTGGGCACCAGCCAGGGCCGCGCCTCGATCCGCTGGTTGTTGGTGGCGAGCTTGGGATCGGCGGCAAGCCCATCCTGCTTGAAGAACTCGCAGAACCGCTTCCACTGGCCATCGCTGGTGATGCCGATGAAGACCTGCTGGCCGTCCGCGGTATTGAAGATCTCATAGATCGCCCACGAACTCACCCGCTCGGGCATGGGCGGCGGCGCCGCGCCGTTCGTGGCGGTGACGGCGAGATGCTGGCCCATCAGGAACACGACCAATTCAAAGAGCGCGCTCTCGACCAGGCCGCCCTTGCCCGTTCGGTCGCGCTGCTTCAGCGCCAGCACCGTGCCGAAGGCGCCGAACATGCCGCCCATGATGTCGACCACGGAGGTTCCTGCGCGCAGCGGCCGCCCGCTCGGGCCGGTCATGTAGGCGAGCCCGCCCATCATCTGCACGACCTCGTCGAGCGCCGGCCGCTTCTCGTACGGCCCCGGCAGGAAGCCTTTCAGCGCGCAGTAGACGAGCCGCGGGTTGATCTTCTCCAGATGCTCCGGCCCCAGCCCACGCTTGGCCATCGAGCCCGGCGCGAAGTTCTCGATGAGCACGTCGGCCGACTGCAGCAGCTTGACCAGCACCTTGCGGCCTTCGGGCGAGTCAGCGTCGAGCGCGAGGCTTCTCTTGTTGCGATTGAAGTAGCCGAAGAAGCCGCCGCCGAAGCCTTTCAGCTTGCGTGTGCGATCGCCATCGACCGGCTCGACCTTGACCACCTCGGCGCCGAGGTCGGCGAGAATCATCCCGCAGGAGGGGCCGAGTATCGTATGGGTGAGTTCGACGACGCGGACGCCTTTGAGAGGGGGTGTGATGCTCATGCCGAGTCAATGGCACGAGATGTGGCCAGCCCACCAGTGTCATCCCGAGCGAAGCGAGGGACCTTTGAGGCCACAGGAAAGGTCCCTCGCTTCGCTCGGGATGACACGGTACGGGTATCGACAGCTAGCGCACTAAGCGAACCAACTATCGATGTCCTTGGTGAAGGGAAGACCCGCGCTCTCCCCTAGCACCTGATGCGCCATACCCGCACCTACCAGGAAGGCCTCCTGGTGCGGCACGGCGTTCGATTTCAGCAGCGCACGGACGGCCGGCCCGTCATGGCCCCAGCCGATCGCCTCGACCTTGCCGTCGAGGCTGCGATTGACGATCGCCAGGAACTCGGCGCGCTCCTCTTCGGTGAGCGCCGGCACGGCATCGATGTCGCCCAGCAGGAACAGCCGACCGCCGAACTTGGCCACCAGCGCGGCGACGAAATTCCGCGGCTCGACGATGATCTCGCCTTTCGCACCGCGACGCACCCGCGCGGCCAGCGACAGCGGCATCACCGCCACGCCCAGGTTGCTGCCGGTGTTCATCAGGGCCGCAGCCAATTCCTTGTAGGTGATGCCCAGCCGTTCGGCCCGCCGGAGGCGCATTTTCGCGACTTCGGGCGAGGGCTGCTTCCAGGCCTTGGCGGTGGCGCGGCGCCACACCCAGGCCTCCCACGACATGTCGAAGGTTGGCCCATTGTTGTGGCCGATGCCTGGCCTGCGCAGCAGGGCCTCGACATTGGGGTGTCGGGCCCCTAGACGGTCAAAACGATCACCCATTTGCGATATTGTACAGCAAGGTTTGGGCCAAAATCGAGGAGTGCTGCGTGGACGATTTCCAGGTCGATGTGCTGGTGGTGGGCGCGGGCAATGCGGCGGCATGCGCAGCATTGGCGGCGCGTGAACAAGGCGCCACGGTCGCCATGCTCGAGGCGGCGCCGGAAGAAGAGCGCGGCGGCAACAGCACCTATACTGCCGGCGCCATGCGCGTGGTGTTCCATGACGCCAACGACCTCGTGCAGCTCTACGACCTCACCGAGGACGAAAAGCGCGATGTCGATTTCGGCAGCTACTCGGCCGACCAGTATCTCGACGACATGGGCCGGGTGACCAACTACCGCTGCGACCCCGAGCTCACCGAGATCCTGGTCAACCGGAGCTTCGAGACGCTGAAGTGGATGCGCACCAAGGGCGTGCGTTTCCAGCCGAGCTACGGCCGGCAGGCCTTCAAGGTGAACGGCAAGTACAAGTTCTGGGGCGGCCTCGCCGTCGAGGCGTGGGGCGGCGGGCCCGGCCTGGTCGATCTCGAGCACAAGGCCGCGACCAAGGCCGGCATCCCGATCCACTACGAGACGCCAGCCATGTCTCTCATCGAAGAGGATGGCGTGGTGCGCGGCGTGATCGCCAGGCACAAGGGCCGCAAGGTCCGGATCGGCGCCAAGGCCGTCGTGCTGGCGTGCGGCGGCTTCGAGAGCAACGCCGAGATGCGCACGCGCTATCTCGGACCGACCTGGGATCTCGCCAAGGTGCGCGGCACGCGGTTCAACACCGGCGCCGGCATCAACATGGCGCTGGCGATCGGTGCCAAGCCGCACGGCAACTGGTCGGGCGGCCATGCCGTGGGCTGGGACATGAACGCGCCGGAGTTCGGCGACCTGGAAGTCGGCGACAACTTCCAGAAGCACTCCTATCCGCTTGGCATCATGGTCAACGCCAACGGCGTGCGCTTCGTCGACGAGGGCGCCGACTTCCGCAACTACACCTACGCCAAGTACGGCGCGGTGATCCTGAGCCAGCCGCAGCAGTTCGCGTGGCAGATCTTCGACTCGAAGGTGCTCGACCGGCTGCGCGACGAATACCGCATCAAGCGCATGACCAAGGTGCGCGCCGACACGATCGAGGAGCTGGCCAAGAAGCTCGAAGGCGTCGACGAACAGCAGTTCCTGAAGACCATCAAGGAGTGGAACGCCGCGGTGATGACCGAGGTGCCGTTCAATCCCGCGGTCAAGGACGGGCGCTCGACGCGCGGGCTCGCCGTCGTGAAGAGCAACTGGGCGAACCTGATCGACACCCCGCCGTTCGAGGCCTATGCCGTGACCTGCGGCCTCACCTTCACCTTCGGCGGCCTCAAGATCACGACCCACGGCGAGGTCGAGAGCACCGACGGCCACACCATTCCCGGGCTGTTCGCCGCCGGCGAGCTGGTGGGTGGGCTGTTTTATCACAATTACCCCGGCGGCGCCGGGCTGGTATCCGGCGCCGTGCTCGGCAAGCTCGCGGGCGATGGTGCGGGCAAGTACGTGCAGGGCAAGAATTAGGAGACAGACATGACGTTCATCACCCGCCGCCATGCCCTCACCCTGGGCGGTAGCTCCCTCGTGCTGCCGTCATTGGCGCAGGCGCAGGCGGCTTGGCCGACCGGCCCGGTGACGTTCGTCGTCGGCTATGCCGCCGGCGGCAGCACGGACATCAATGCCCGCGAACTGGGCCAGGTCATGACGCCGGTCATCGGCCAGCAGATCATCATCGACAACAAGGGCGGTGCGGCCGGCTCGATCGGCCTGCGCGCCGTGGCGGCCGCCAAGCCCGACGGGCAGACGCTGTTCGTCGCCGTCGGCACCAACGTGATCATCAACCCGCACGTCCAGAAGGGCATGATCGACACCATCGCCGCCCTGGCGCCGGTCTGCCAGGTGACGTCGTACCAATACGTGCTGGTGGTGGGTAACAAGGTGCCGGCCAACAACGCGGCCGAGCTCGTGGCGATGGCCAAGAAGGATCCCGACAAGCTCACCTTTTCGTCGTCGGGCGTGGGCGGCAACAATCACCTCGCCGGCGCGCTGTTCTGCGATGCCGCCGGCATCAAGATGACCCACGTTCCCTACAAGGGCACCGGACCGGCGGTGGCCGACGTGATCAGCGGCCAGATCACCGCGAACTTCTCCTCGCTGCCGCCGGCGGTGTCGCAGATCAAGGGCGGCAACCTCAAGGCACTGGCGGTGACCGGCGACAAGCGCGTGAAGTCGCTGCCCGACGTTCCGACTCTCAAGGAGCAAGGCATCGACGTCGTCGTGACCAGCTGGCAGGGCCTGTTTGCGCCAGCCAAGACGCCCGACGCCGTGCTCGACAAGATCGAGGCCTCCGCCAAGAAGGCAATGACCGACCCCAAGTGGGAAGAGGCGCTGGCCAGGGACGGCCTCGAGCAGCCGCCCGAGCGCACGCGGCGCGAGTTCGCCAAGCTCGTGGCCGACGAGCACGCCTTCTGGGGCAAGAAGCTGAAGGCGCTCAATATCGATATGGAATAGCTGAGAGCGCGCCACTCCAGTGGCGCTCATGAATCATGAGAATGGAGGAGTTGATCTACGGCGAAAGTGGAGCGACCTCACATCCGATACGGCAACGATGATCAACAAGCCAAGCACCAGCGCTTGGCTGTCCTGGAGTGACTACGCCACCCTTGCAGGCACCTTTGCCATCCAGGCCGGCTGCGGCCGGCCGCGGTGGAAGTCGTCGAGGCGCTGGCGCGTGCACTGGCCGGGGCGCAGGCCGAGATACTCGATGGCGTTGAGGCCAAAGAACCGGTTGACGAGATCCTTGTCGGGATCGAGCCCGGACGTCGCCGCCAGCCGGTCGAACATGGCCTGGAAATCGTCGAGGTAGCCCGCGGTAGCCTTGCCTTCGATCACGATCATGTCCCAATCGGTGCCGTACATCAGGCGCTCGGCAAGCGGCGCGCGCCCCGGCGCCGGCGGGCGGGCGAGCAGCTTGGCGAACTCGGCCTCCATGCCGCCGCTGTCCGTCAGCATGTCGGCGAGGTATGCCGAATCGGCATAGAGCCGCTCGCCGGGCGAGCCGGCATCCGCCGTCATCAGCGCCATCAGCGCCAGGGCGTTGGCGTCCTTGCCGTTGTGGGTCAGGATGTCGGTGTTGCCGAAATGGGCGAGGTTGATGCGCAAGCCCGCCTTGTAGGCGGTCACCTTCGACCACCACTTCGGGTCCAGGATGTCGGTCTTGTACTTGTCGCGCGTGACCATGGTCGGCGAGGTGTGCGCCATCAACGGCACGTCGTACTTGCTGGCGAAGTCGTAGAGCGCCTTGAGCGCGTCATCGAGGTCGGCCCCCAAGGACTGGCGGTGCTTCAGCTTCTCGACCAGCGGCGAGTCGTCCCAATAGCCGATCGGCAGGCAGGCGTTGCCGAGCGGCCGGAAGCCCATGGGCGGATAGAATTTCACGCCGATATGGCCGTGGTGCAGCACGGCTTGCTCGACCAGCGCCATAGGATTTTCCGTCGTCAGCCCGCGATTGAAGGCGACCTGCTTGAAGGGGCAGAACGGCACGTTGCTATGCACCCAGCCGCGCGTCAGCCGCGAGATGCGCTCGGCCAGCTGCATCTGCTCGACGAGCGTGCTGGGCGGATTCTTCTCCGTGCCCAGCGGCCAGTCGTAGTCGATGTAGGTCGTGACCATGAGGTCGATCTTGCGCCTCGGGCCGGCGGAATATTCCTCGAGGTATTCGTGCACGTTGGCGTAGCGGTAGGAAAAGTCGCGCACCACGAAGGCGAAGGCGCCGTCGACGGTGCCGCTGACGCTCGGGCGCCGCGCCGGCCGGCGCCAGGGTCGCGGCCCGCAGCTCGTCCTGTTGCGTCCGGCGGAACGTCTTGAAGTCGCCCGACTTCGCGAGCAGGTCGATGTCGTATTTCAGCCGCGCCTTCGCCGCCTCGAAGCGCGCCTCATCCGCCGGCGAGGCGAGGCCGCGCAGCCGGTAGCGCGGCGCCGCCGGGCCATAGACGTTGCGGTAGGCGTCGACGAGCCGGCGCTGGGCTTCTTGAAAGCGATCCTCGCGCAGCCGCCGCGCGACCGCCTGCACGATGCCGTGATTGCGGCTGTTGGCGGCAGCCCTCGAGCCCGTTTAGCGCTTCGTTCTCGTCCTTGACCGACGGCGCGAAGTTGCCGAGGTCGCCGAGCAGCGGACCGAATACCTGCAGCTCGGGGTGGTCGTGCTCAAGGACCTTTTCGAAAATGAGCGCAGTCTGCACGTCGACGGCGTTGAAGACATGGGTATGCACGTCCGCCGTGAAGGGCGTGGTGGGATCGGTGAGCTTGGGATCGTCGGGATTGATCGGATCGATCGGCGAGCGGCAGCCGCCGGCCAAGCCGCCGCCCAGAACACTGCCCGCCAGCCCGCCCAGCGCTGTGCGTCGCGTCAATACCGCCATCTCCGCCTCCCCCGAGATCGAGGCCGTGACTATAGCAATTTCAGGTTGTGGAACGCATGCTCTCTCGCTCGCAATGAGTCACTTCAGGATCAGCACCCCGCGCCCGTTGTCGACCGACCACGAATTGAACCGGCCAAGGAAGCTCATCCCCAGCAGCGGCGGGCCGGCATATTGCGAGACGCTGGCCCGCACGTCGCGCACCACGACCGAGCCCACCTTGAGGGTGCGGATGCGGAAGGTCTCGGCCTTGATGGTGGCGCCGTTGCCCAGCACGTAGGTCTCGGTGCCCAGCATGTCCTCGGCGCGGACGCTGCCGGCAGCCTTCATCTGCTGGAAGACGTAGGCCGGCACGCTGACATCGGCGGCGCCGCTGTCGATGTGGAAGTCGAGCGGCGGCTGGCCGTTGACCTCGGCCGCCACGACGTAGGTGCCGCCGCGGCGCTGCAGCGGCACTTCCCCCGCGCCGGGCGAGGCGCTGACGCGCACCAGGTTCGGATCGCCGCTCGCGCTGCCTTGTGCGCCCCGACATACTCGCCATTCCTGAACTGGCCGACCTGTTGGCGGCCATCGGCCAAGGTGAAGGTGCCCTGCCCGTTGGGCTGGTCGTCGCGCAGCTCGCCGACATATTTGCGCCCGTCGGGCCAGGTGTAGGTGCCCTGCCCGCTGGCCGCGCCAAGCCTGAACTCGCCGACATATTTCTTGCCGTCGGGCCAGCTATAGGTGCCGCGGCCGTCGGGCCGGTCGTCGCGGAACTCGCCGACATATTTGCGCCCGTCGGGCCAGCTGTAGGCGCCCTGGCCGGTGCGCCGGTTGGCCTGGAATTGGCCGACATATTTCTCGCCGTTGGGATAGCTGTAGGTGCCCTGGCCTTCCTGCAGCCCGGCGTGGAAGGTGCCGGCATAGCGCCGGCCGTCGGACCAGGTGTAGGCCCCCTGCCCCTCGCGCAGGCCGCCTGCCATCTGGCCGACATAGAGATCGCCATTGGGGAAGCGCTCGGTCTGCTGGCCCGGCAACGGGGCGGCAATCGTCCCGGACTGTGGCGCCTCGCAGGCGCTGACGAGGGCAAGGAGCGTGAGGGCAAGCAGAACGCGGACGAACATGCCGCCATCGTAGAGCGTCATTTCTCTGGGTTGAAGCAACATCACCGGTGTCATCCCGAGAGGCCGCTGTCTGACAGCGGCTAAGCGAGGGACCTTTACTGGCGCCTCAAAGGTCCCTCGGCCTTCGGCCTCGGGATGACAAATCTGCGGCCTGCGCATCACCCTCTACAACTACCCGCGCTTCGGCACCATGCAGAAGCCCTGCGCCTCGATGCCCAGCGGAGGATTGAACTTCGAGCGGAAATTCTCGAAGGCAACCACCACCGTCAGCTCGACGATCTGCGCCTCGGTGTAGTGCTGCTTCAGCCGCGCAAAGAAAGCGTCATCGACTGATCGGTCGGTGTAGGTGATGCGCTCGGCATACTCCAGCGCCAGGCGCTCGGCCTCGCTGAACAGCTTGCTGTCGCGCCAGGTCAGGAGCTCAGCCACCTTGTCCATGCTGCCGTTGGCTTCCGCGGCACGCGCGGAATTGATGTCCATTCAAAACGGACAGCCGTTGATGGTGGCGACCCGGGTATTGATCAGCGGCACCAGCCCCTTGGGCAGCTGGCCCGACTGCTCGATCGCCTGGCCGATCAGGCCCGCCACCTTCAGGATCGGCGGGCAATGCGCCAGCACCTTGGTCGGGTTCAGCACCCCGCCGTAGATCTCGCGCTGCTTGTCGAACACGGCCTTCAGCGTCGGGTCGCCGCCATCCTCTTCAATCTCGCTGACACGGGGCATCGGTTCCTCCACGAGTTGAAGTTATCATAGCTCTGATATTATCAGGCCGGCACGATCTTTCCTCATGCTTGCCTGAGGTTGACGCGGTGCATCGCTCAGACTCGGTGTCATCCCGAGCGGAGCGAGGGACCTTTCGCAGCGTCCGATCAAAGGTCCCTCGCTCCGCTCGGGATGACACGGAGTGTGCGCCGGGCGCCAAGTGCAAGGCGCTAAAAACCCAGCACCTTAGCCTGCACCACGCCCTCGAGCCCGGCGATCTTGCCGACCAGCGGAGGCGGCAGCGGCTGGTCGACCTGGACCAGGGCGATCGCCGAGCCGCCGGGCTTGTCGCGGCCGAGGTGGAAGGTCGCGATGTTGACCTTGCTCTCGCCGAGAAGCGTGCCCAACCGGCCGATGAAGCCCGGCTTGTCGTCGTTGGTGATGTAGAGCATGTGCGGGGCGAACTCGGCCTCGATCTCGATGCCCTTGATGTCGACGATGCGCGGATGCTTGCCGCCGAACAGCGTGCCGGTCACCGAGCGCGTGTACTCCTTGGTGGTGACCGAGATCCGGATCATCGAGTGGTAGTCGCTGGCGCGCTCGTGCTTGACCTCGGCGACCTCGATGCCGCGCTCGCGGGCGACCACCGGCGCATTCACCATGTTCACCGAATCGAGCTGCGGGCGCAGCACGCCCATCAGCGCCACCTGGCTCAGCGGCTTGATGTTGAGGGCGGCGACGTCACCCTCATACTCGATGGTGACCGCCTTGATGTCGGTGTCGGTGAGCTGCCCCGCGAACGAGCCGAGCTTCTCGGCGAGGTCGAGATAGGGCGCCAGCCGCGGCGCATCCTCGGCCGAGACGTTGGGCATGTTGAGCGAATTCACGATGGCGCCGGTCAGCAGGTAGTCGGCCATCTGCTCGGCGACCTGCAGGGCCACGTTCTCCTGCGCCTCGACGGTGGCGGCGCCGAGATGGGGTGTGCAGACGAGGTTGGGCGCGCCGAACAGCACGTTGTCCTTGGCTGGCTCCTCGGTGAAGACGTCGAAGCCCGCGCCGGCGATATGGCCGGAGACCAGCAGGTCGCGCACCGCCAGCTCGTCTATGAGGCCGCCGCGCGCGCAGTTGATGATGCGCACGCCCTTCTTGGTCTTCATCAGGTTGGCGCGGCTGAGAATGTTCTTGGTCTGCTCGGTAAGCGGCGTGTGCACGGTGATGAAATCGGCCTTGGCGAGCACCTGCTCGAGCGTCGCCTTCTCGACGCCGAGCTCCTGGGCGCGCTGGTCCGACAGGAATGGATCGTAGGCGGCCACGCGCATCTTGAGGCCAAGCGCCCGCTCGGCGACGATCGAGCCGATATTGCCGCAGCCGATCAGGCCCAGCGTCTTGAAGCTGAGCTCGGTGCCCATGAAGCGGTTCTTTTCCCACTTGCCCGCCTGGGTGCTGGCGTTGGCGTCGGGTACCTGGCGGGCGACGGCGAACATCAGGGCGATGGCGTGCTCGGCCGTGGTGATGGCATTGCCGAACGGCGTGTTCATGACCACGACGCCATGCGCAGTCGCCGACTTGATGTCGACATTGTCGACGCCGATGCCGGCGCGGCCGACCACCTTCAGCTTCTTGGCCTCGGCCAGCACCTCGGCGGTCACCTTCGTCGCCGAGCGGATCGCCAACCCCTCGTAGTTGCCGACGATGGCGCGCAGCTCGGCGGGCTTCAGGCCGGGCTTGAAATCGACGTCGCAGCCGCGCTCCGAGAAGATTTCCACGGAGCGCGGGCTCAGTTCGTCAGAAATCAGGACTTTAGGCTTTGCCATATTCACTCTCGATCTCCGCATAGGCCCAGTCGAGCCACGGCAGCAGGGCTTCCAGGTCAGACTTCTCGACGGTGGCGCCGCACCAGATGCGCAGGCCAGGCGGGGCGTCGCGGTAGGAGCCGACGTCGTAGCCCGCCTTCTCGCCTTCAAGGAGATCGGCCATCTTCTTGGCGGCAGCGGCCTGCTTGTCGGCCGACAGCTTGGTGAACCACGGCGCGGTGATGTTGAGGCACACCGAGGTGTTGGAGCGGATCGCCTTGTCGCTGGCGAGGAAGGAGATCCACTTGCGCTCGGCCACGAACTTCTCGAGCACGCCGAGGTTTTCGCTCGAGCGCGCCATCAGGCCTTTCAGCCCGCCGACGCCCTCGCCCCATTTCAGGCCGTCGATCGCGTCCTCGACGCAGAGCAGCGACGGTGTGTTGATGGTGTCGCCCTTGAAGATCGCCTCGGAGAATTTGCCGCCTGTAGTCAGGCGGAAAATTTTTGGGAGCGGCCACGGCGGCGAATAACTCTCGAGGCGCTGGATGGCGCGCGGCGAGAGCACCAGCATGCCGTGCGCGCCCTCCCCGCCCATCACCTTCTGCCACGACCAGGTGATCGCATCGAGCTTGGGCCACGGCAGGTCCATGGCGAACACGGCAGAGGTGGCGTCGCAGATCGCCAGCCCCTGGCGATCATCGGAGATCCAGTCGCCGTTCGGCACCTTCACGCCGGAGGTCGTGCCGTTCCAGGTGAAGACGACGTCGTGTGTCCAGTCGACAGCCTTGAGATCGACGATCTGGCCGTAGTCCGCCTTCAGGACGCGCGCATCCTTGAGCTTGAGCTGCTTGGCTACATCGGTGACCCAGCCTTCGCCGAAGCTCTCCCAGGTCAGCATGTCGACGGGCCGCGCGCCGAGCAGCGACCACAGCGCCATCTCGACAGCGCCGGTATCCGACGCCGGCACGATGGCAATGCGGTAGTCGGCCGGAATGCCGAGTACTGCGCGCGTGCGATCGGCCGCCTCGACAATCTTCTGCTTGCCGAGCTTGGAACGATGGGACCGCCCGACGGCGGCGTCTAAAAGGACTTCCGGTGTCCATCCCGGACGTTTGGCGCAGGGTCCCGACGAAAAGTCGGGACGCGCCGGACGCATGTTCGGCTTCATCGATCTCTCCCTTACAGAAGAGCTGCACTCCGGTGGGGGAGCGTGGCCCGGGGCCCGTATAGGGGCGTCGCCGCCAGCCGTCAATGCGCGCGGCAGCGCAGTTCATGTTCCTCTCCGCCACGAAGTGGGGGAGAGGAACGGGCCCGTTGCGTAGCAACGGGAAGGTGAGGTGGTGCGGGAAACCGCTCCGATCTGCGGGTTGAAGCGCCGATGACCCACCTCACCCGCCCATCGCTTCGCGATGGGCCCCTCCCTCTCCCCCTGATTTCGCGGGCGGAGAGGTTTCAGCGCGCGCGACGTTTCAACTCATAGAGGGGGCCGACTGTCGGGTCGGTGTAGACCAGCGTGGCCTCGTAGTTGTCGTGCAGCATGGCGTAGATCGCGGGGGCGCGGTCGGCCGCCACTAGGCCGGCGAGATGGCCGGCCAGATCGTCGACGCTCCAGCTCCAGAGCTCGTCGACCACGACCCGGTAGCCGCGGTCGAGCACGCGGTCGATGTCGTGCTTCAGCTGCGCCGCGTGCTCCTGTGGCCGCCACTTCGAATGGTTCACCGCACCCGAAGACACGGCGAGCCATTTGAACTTGGGGTTCGCGGCGGGCGCCTGGGGGATCGTCTGGTCGAACGTCATATCCCAGCTATGGCTCCACAGCCCGAACTGCCAGACCAGGATCGGCTCGAAGCCCCAGTAGAGGAACACCGTCTCCGCCGGCGGAAAGCGCTGCTCGAGCCGGTCGAGTGCGGCGACAGCGGCCGTGTCGCCGCCGCGATAGTGGGCGAGCGCGCTCACGTTCCAGGCGAGTGGCGAGATCGACAGCACGGCCACGAGCGCAAGCATCATGCCCCGCGCGCTGAGGGCTGCCAGCAGCAAGGCCCAGGCCACGGTCAGCCAGACCATGACATTGACCTGCATCTGCGGGTCCTGCGGCTGGGAATAAAAATTCAGCACCTCGCCCGCGCCCAGGGTGCCGAGGAAGACCAGGGCGAGGCAGCGCACGCGCGGCTCATGGCGGCGTGGCCACAGCAGCACGACGGTGGCAACGAAGAGCACGAACTGCAGCAGCACCGAGATCGCGAGGCCGGCGGCGGCATGCCTGGCCGACAGCGGATCGACGAAGCCGCCGATCAGCAGGAAATAGTTGCCGATGCCAGCCAGCATCATCCAGGCCTTGTCGAGGGAAAGCCCGGCCCAGCCGGTGACGTCGTGCTCGCCTTCCTTGAACACGCCTTTGCCGGTCCACAGGATGTCGTGCAGGCCGATGGCGCCGTTATGGCCTTCCCACAGGAGCTCGACGATTCCCGATACCGCGAGGATGGAGACGATCAGCGTGGCGATCATCGCTGCCCGCCGTCCCACCAATCCCGGCGCTAAGGCGAGCGCCAGAACGAACGCCGGCAGGGTCGGAAACATCAGCCGCCATTCGATCAGCCAACCCAGGGTGAAAACGGCGCCGACCAACGCGACGCGCACATAGGTCGGGCGATCGAACCACAGGCCGGCCAGCAGCATGGAGGCAAGCAGCAGCGCATAGGCCGGCATGATGTCTTCGTTGATCACGCCCAGCAGCAGGAAGGTGCCGCATCCGAGATGGAACAGCGCGGCCAGCACCGCGATGGCCACGCGACCGGTCAGGCGCAGCACGAAGGCATAGACGAAGACGATCGCGAGGGCGGCCCAGAAGGCATTTAGATAGGCGAACTGCTTCCAGGCCACGCCCTTCAGGATGCCGAGCGCGTCCAGGAGCCTGGCGAGCAGCGCGTAGAGCGGGAAATAAAGGTAGTTCGACGGATCGAGCCGGGCGTTGGCGAAGTCGGCGATCCAGGGTTCGGCCTGGATCGCCTTGTACATGCCATTACCGGTGATGATGTGGACGTTCTGCAGCCAGCCGATCAGGCCGGCCAGGAACAGGAACGACAGTACGAACGCCAGCGCCAACTGCCAGCCGAGCGCCGGTGCCTTCATCGCTCTCCCTTGTGATGCCCGCTGGGCAGCGTCACATCTTTCGGCCGAGCAGGATCACGGCGCCCTCGGAACCGTAGCTTTCATAGTGCAGGCAGCCGCGCGGCATGGAGAAGATCTCGCCGGGCTTGAAAGTCTCGGTCTTGCCGTCGCGCGTCAGTTTGAAGTCGCCCTTCAGCACCATGGCGCGCACGTCGAACGGGTGACTGTGCTCGGGGTTCACCTTGGCCCCCGGCGTGGTGTTGGTGATGAGGTCGTAGCCGTCGCGCTTGAGCTCGGCTTCGAAGGTCTGCTGGTTCATGGTCGTGGTCTCCATCAGGCGGGCTTACGCGCCGCCACCGCATATTGCGCGCCCAGCGGCAACCACGCCAGTGCCCGATCGATCGAGCGCAGAAATTTGATCGCCGGCGGCATGAACATCAGGTAGTCGGTCTCGACCTCGTAGCGGGCGCTGTCGAGCAGACCGGCCTGCACCTCGTTGGCGTCGAGCAGGATGGCATTTTCGTCGATCGGCGTGCGGGCGATGACGTGGCGCACCAAGGGATTGCGAGGATTGTGCTCGAAGACATAAAGCCGCCCGCCGGGCTTCAGCACGCGGCCAAGCTCGGCGTAAACCGCCGGCCGCTCGGCGATCGGCACGTGGTGCAGCACGGCACTCACCGTGGCGATATCGAACTGGCCGTCGGCAAACGGCGTGCGCGCGCCGTCCTGCGCGGCGAGAGCGGGCGCCGCGCCTTGCCAGCCTGGCCAGCGCTTGGCGGCCTCGGCCAGCATGCCGGTGGAAACGTCACAGCCGCTGAACGCGGCGCGTGCGCCAAGCCCGGCCAGGACGCGCATCAGGTCGCCCGCGCCACAGCCGTAGTCGAGCAGGCTGAGTTCGCCCTCTCGCAACCCCTTCTCTCGGCGCAGCAGCCAGCGCGCCTTCACGGCGATGAATTGATCGGGCGAGTTGCCCATCAGCCGCTTGATGGGGTTGTCGAGCCCGCCGTCGTAGGTCGCGGCGTGCTTGTCGAATTCCGCCGTCATCGATCGCCGCCGTCCTGCCCGGTGACGATGTCACGGATCAAGAACAGCGGCCGGCCCTTGCTCTGGTCGTAGAGCCTGCCGAGATAGGCGCCGATGATGCCCAGCATCAGGAATTGCATGCCGCCCAGAAGCCCGACCGCGGCCATCAGCGAGGTCCAGCCGGGCAGCGTCGCATCGAGCAGCCAGCCGACGATCGAATAGACGAAGAAGGCGAAGCCGATCACCGCCATGATCCAGCCGATGGTCATCGAAGCCATTAGGGGCACCACGGAAAACGCCGTAACAGCGTCGGCCGCGAAGCGGACCATCTTGGCCAGCGGATACTTGCTCTCTCCCGCCGCACGCGCCTTGCGGTCGTAGACGATCGGCACCTGACGGCCACCGATCCACGCCACCATGCCTCGCACGAAGCGATGGCGCTCGGGCATGGCGAGCAGGATGTCGAGCACGCGCCTGGTCAGCAGGCGGAAGTCGCCGGCATCGAGCGGGATCTCGACATCGGTCATGCGGCCGATCAGGCGATAGAAGGCGGCCGCAGTGGCGCGCTTGAACAGGCTCTCGCCCTCGCGCTGGCGGCGCTTGCCATAGACCACGTCGGCGCCACCCTTGCCGTCGACGCCGTCCATCAGCTTCATCATCTCTGGCAGCAGTTCGGGCGGGTCCTGCAGGTCGGCGTCGATGATCAGGATGCGCTCGCCACGGCAGACCGAGAGCCCCGCGGTCAGAGCCAGCTGATGACCGTGGTTGCGCATCAGCCGCACCGCCACGATGCGGCGGTCCTTCGCCGCCCAGTCGGTCATCACCTGCCAGGTCGCATCGCGCGAGCCGTCATCGACCAGCACGATCTCCGCCGTGCCGCCGAGCCCCTCCAGCACCATGCCGATCCGTTGCAGGAATTCCGGCAGCACGCCCTCCTCGTTGAAGCAGGGCGCCACCACGGATAAGGCCGGGCGGGCGGAATCGCTCATTGTGCGAAAGCCATAGCACCCCTCCCTCTAGCGGGGGAGAGGGATATCGGGCACATCTTGTTCACCGGAGGACTCGCCCATGAAGTTCGGAATCTTCTACGAGCTGCAGTTGCCGCGCCCCTGGAAAGAAGGCGACGAGCACAGGCTGTATCAGAACGCCCTGGCGCAGATCGAGCTCGCCGACCGGCTGGGCTACGACCATGCCTGGCAGGTCGAGCACCATTTCCTGGAGGAGTACTCGCACTCGCCGTCGCCCGAGTCCTTCCTTGCCGCCGCCAGTCAGCGCACCAAGCAGATCCGCCTGGGCCACGGCATCATGCAGCTCACCACCAACCATCCCGCACGCTGCGCCGAGCGGATCGCCAGCCTCGACCTCCTGTCGAACGGCCGCTGCGAATTCGGCATGGGCGAGAGCGCGTCGATCACCGAGCTCGAGCCGTTCGGCGTCGACATGGCCGACAAGCGCGAGATCTTCGAGGAAGCGGTGCGCGCCATCATGCCGATGTTCAAGGATGGCCCCAGCGAACATCACGGCAAGTACTTCAACATGCCGTTGCGCCACGTGATGCCCAAGCCGATGCAGAAGCCTCACCCGCCGCTGTGGGTCGCGTGCTCGCAGCTCGATACGCTTGCCAAGTGCGGCGAATGGGGTATGGGCGCACTCGGCTTCCAGTTCGTCTCGGCCGACGCCGCGCATGCCTGGGTGCACGCCTACTATAATGCCTTCGTGAAGCGGCAGAAGAAGCTCGCCGACTACCGGACCAACCCCAACATCGCGCTGGTCTCCTTCTTCATGTGCGCCAAGACCGACGAAGAGGCCCGCGCGCGCGCCGACGGCGACACCTTCTTCCAGTTCTCGCTGCGCTTCTACGGCCAGTCGGCGGGACGACGTCGGCCGCCGGCCGGCACCGTCAACATGTGGGACGAGTACAACAAGTGGAAGAAGGCCAATCCCGACCTGCACGCCGCGGCATTGCGGGGAGGACTGATCGGCTCGCCGGAGACGATCCGCCGGAAGCTCGCCAAGTTCCAGTCGTCGAACATCGACCAGGTCGTGCTGCTGAATCAGGCCGGCAAGAACACGCACGAGCACATCTGCGAATCGCTCGAGCTGTTCGCCAAGGAGGTTATGCCGGAATTCCAGCAAGCGCATCCCAGGCTGCTGAAGTGGAAGGAGCAGGTGCTGAACCGCGAGATCGAGCTCGAGGAAATCGACACGACGGCCTTCAAGGAGCGCTTCGGCGGCAACATGAAGCCGATGGCACCCGACGCTCCGAAGGTCCAGGCCGCGGAATAGCCATTCGACTCTAGTGTACCAGCCCGCGCTGCTGCAGCGCGCCAGCGATCAGCCGCGCTGTAGGCGCAGTGAAATGGCCGGTGTCCCAACTGGTAAGCTCGCCTCCCGTGCGCACCAGGCATCCGTCCGCGTTGCACAGAAGATCGAGCAGGGAGACATAGGTCGCGCCGTGGCGCTCGACCTCCGCCCGCATCACCCGTTCGATGGACGGGCCGCCGGAATGAAGGCCAAGCGTTGCGCGCTCGGGAATCTCGGGCTCAGTGCCGCCGTGCAGCCAACGCGCCACCAATAGTCGGGGCAGATTCCAGGCCCATCGCGGTGCCGGGCCCAGCACGATGATCCTGGCGACGCCCGCGGCCTTCAGGGCGTCGAGCGTCGCGCCAAGCTGGCGGGCATCGTAGCTGCCCTTCTCCCAACTGGCATGGCGACTCGCCCAGTCCGCGAACAGCACGACGGTGCCGGGCTTGAGCCGCGAGATTTCTCCAAGCACGAACTCGGCGCTGCGCTGGCAGGCCGGATGGCCGACCATGAGTAGCGGCGGGCAGCTGCTGCGGGTGAATTGCAGCGCGTTGGGCAGGCCCGGATGCAGCCGTGCCGTGTAGGAATCGCCCCACAAGACTACGGTATCGGCCGCGGCCCGCGCAGGCGTCCGGCACTCGGCAGCATAGCCATCGGCCGGCGCCTCCTCGTCGACCCAGCAGGTATGCCACCGCGCGCCGGCTTTTTGATCGTAGTCGTCTGCCGCAAGGCGGGCGATTGCGGGGGGAAAGTCGAAGCGGCCGGGATAGCCGCGTTGCGTCACGCCGAGCCAGGCGATCGCAGCGACGCCGGCCACTGCTGCCGACAGGCCGGCAACTTTCGCCGTGGAGGGACCGCCCCGCCGGATGGGAGTCTCGACCAGCCGCCACGTCGCCCAAGCGAGCACGACGCTCAATGCCAGCAGCCCGGCGCGCAGGCCGATTTCGGATTCCTCGTGGCCGTCGATGTACGCGAAGGACAGCAGCGGCCAATGCCAGAGATAGAGCGGGTAGCTGATCAGGCCGAGCCAGACCATCCACGGCCGTGACAGCAAGGCTCGGTTGACGGGAGCCTGCGGCCCGGCGGCCAGGATCAGCATCGCGCCGCTGACCGGCAGCAAGGCACGCCACCCAGGAAACCAGGCGCTGGGCTCGAGCATGAACACCGAGCCCACGACCAGCGCGCCGCCACACAGCGACGCCCAGAGCGACGGTACGTTTGCCTGCAACGCCGGCAGCGGCCTCAGCGCCAGCATCGCTCCCGCGAGCAGCTCCCACATGCGGGACGCCGGAGAGTAGAACGAGGCCGCCCTGTCGTCAGGAACCAGGCTGATCCCCCAAGCGAGCGACGCCACCGCGATCAGCGCGGTCGCGGCCACCAGGTGACGACGGGCAACGCGCCACAGGATGACGAGCGTCAGCGGCCAGAAAAGGTAGAACTGCTCCTCCACGCCGAGCGACCAGAGATGGAGCAGCGGCTTGGCGGCCGCGACCGTGTCGAAGTACCAGGCCTCGCTCCACAGCACGAGATTGGCCACGAAGCCCGCGCCCCCAAGCACGTGGCGGCCGAGCTGGGCCAACTCGGGCGGCAGAAGCTCGAACCAGCCGATCGTCCAGCAGGCGGCAAGCACGACGGCGAGCGCGGGAAAAAGCCGGCGCGCGCGGCGGGCATAGAAATGGGCGAAGCTGAACTTCTGCCGCTCAAGGCCGTCGGCGATGATGCCGGTGATCAGAAAGCCCGAAATGACAAAGAAGACGTCGACGCCGACGAAACCGCCGCCTACCCAACTTGGAAACGCGTGGTACGCAACGACCGCCACGATGGCGATGCCGCGCAGGCCGTCGACGTCGGCCCGATAGGCGAGGCCGGAGCCCTGTTGCGCGCTGAACGTGTCGGGCAATGCGGTCCGGACGGCCATTTTGATGAAGTCCTAACATCTTTGCCGAGCGGGGGAAAAGCGACCGTACAAGCCTCCCCCTAGCGGGCCGGGGCAATATCAGGCATCAACCTGCCCCATGACGGCCAACGACAACGACCATCGCGGGCTGCTGCCGGCCGGCCTCGCCGACCTGCTGCCGCCCGATGCCGCGCGCGAGGCCCGGGCGATCGACATCGCCATCGAGCGCTTCGCAGCGTTCGGCTATGAGCGGGTCAAGCCGCCGCTGGTCGAGTTCGAGGAATCGCTGTTGGGCGGCCCCGGCGCGGCGCTTGGCCCCCAGACCTTCCGGCTGATGGACCCGGTCTCGCAGCGCATGATGGGCGTGCGGCCCGATATGACCGTGCAGGTGGCGCGCATCGCCGTCACTCGCCTCAAGCACGAGGCGCGGCCGCTGCGCCTCTCCTATGGCGGCAACGTGATCCGCGTGCGCGGCAGCGCCCTGAAGCCCGAGCGCCAGTTTGCCCAGGTCGGCGCCGAGCTCATAGGCGTCGACACCGCCGAGGCCGACGCCGAGGCGGTGCTGCTCACGGTCGATGCGCTACGGGCCATCGGCGTACCGGCTCTCACCGTCGACCTCAACCTGCCGACCCTGGTCGCCGCCGTCGCGGCGGGACTCGAGATCGAGGACGAACACTTGCGTCGCCTGCGCCGCGCGCTCGACCGCAAGGACGAAACCGCCATCGCCAAGGCGCTGGCCGACAAAAAGACGACCGAGCTGTTCGTCGGCCTGCTGCGCTCGGCCGGCGCGGTCGACAAAGGTCTCGCCCAGCTCGGCAAGCTCAGGCTGCCGGCGGCCGGCGCCGCCGAAGCCGAGCGACTCGCCGCCGTGGTCAAGCTGGTGCGCAGCGCCGACCCCGACCTCGCCATGACGATCGATCCTGTCGAGTATCGCGGCCTCGAATACCAGACTGGCGTCAGCTTCACGGTGTTCGGCCAGAAGGGCCGCGAGGAACTGGCGCGCGGTGGCCGCTATTCGGCGGGCTATCCGGAAGACGGCGTCAGCGAACCGGCCACCGGCTTCACGCTCTACATGAATGCCGTGCTGGCGGCGTCGGAGACGCCGGCCGAGCGGCCGCGCCTCTACCTGCCGGCCAAGACGCCATGGCGCGAGGCCGCCGCCTGGCAGACCAAGGGCTATGCCGTAGTGCGTGCCGTGGCGCCGGCCGCAGACCCGCGCAAGGAGGCCAAGCGACTACGCTGCAGTCATGTCCTGATCGACAAGGATGCAGTGCCGCTGTGACTGGGGGGAGCGCCACCCCAATGGCGACGCCCCCCCGAGGAAGCGCCACCCCAAATGGCGCCTCCAGACGTCACTGCCGTTAGTGTGGCGTGCTCGTGTCGACCGTCGCGAGGGCCGCGGCGCCGGGCGTCGCCCGCTCTTCAACTAGCAACTCGACCAACCCAATCATGAAGACGAGCTCGGCGTCCTTCATCTGCTCGGCTTCAGTCTTGATGTCCTGGAGCTTGTGCCAGAGATAAAACAGGTTCGGTGACGCCTGCTTCATCGAATGCGGCCGCTTGCCGTTCCTGCGGGCGGCCGGGAATGCGGTAGCGTTATTTGAACTGATCTGAGCCATCTTACTTACCCCCCTTTTCAATGATCCATGAGGATCACCGGAGTAGCAGACGCCAGATCGCCCTCGCCTTTATGTGGCAAAAACCACAAAAGCGCTTTTTCTCCGCCCAACGACTAACGAAAGGCACCCGAGAAGAAGACGGCGAGCCCAAAGAACACCAACGCCACCACTATGAACGTCACACCGTATGCGATCTTGATATCGAGCACGGCGTTGGAGGGGTTCTTCAAATCGTAATGAACCATTACCTGGCTGCCTTCCGGATAACGCGCGGCCTGCGCCTCGGCGAAGGTTTGCGATCCCGCCGTTCTCGCACCGAAGCTCAATCGTGTGCCATGATAGTCACGGCCGTTCACGCTGTAGGCATACTCCACGACCGCTTCGTAAAACGTCGTCAGCGTCCCGGTGCGCGCCCCACCGACCCGTTGGCGATAGTGCTCGACGGTGCTTGAGACGATGCGGCCGGCAATCTGCGGCCACGCCGATGCCTGGGCCGCCTCTCGCCGCGACGCCCAGAGCAGGGCGAGCACCATCACGCCCCCCAGGGTGAAGAAAGCGACGCCGGGCAAGAACGCCTTCTCGGGGAAATATCCCGCCAGACCGTCGAAGATCCCCGAGATGTTCCAGAACAGCGCCAGCACCGCGAGACCGGCCAGGAACACTCCTGCAGCGATGGCGTAGAGCCCGACGATCGGCAACGGAGCATCGCGCTCGAGCAGGGCGTTCTCGGGGTTCTTCGGGTCGTAATAGACCGGCACCGTCGTGCCGACGCGATAGTGATCGAGTGTTGCTTGTGGGTCGTCGGGAATCTCGCCGACGCCGATGCGCGTTCCCTTGATCACCCGGCCGCCCAGCGCGAACTCGTACTCGACGTGGGGAAGGTTCCTGACCTGCGTGACTTCACCGGCGTGGCGGTGGTGCTCGGCCCGCATCTCCGACCTGGTGATCTTGGCGCGCGTCGAGGGCCAGGTCGCAGCGTGACGAAGCTCGTTCACCTTCCACAGGATCAGGCCGGCGATGAACCCCGGAATGGCCATGAAGAACAGCGCCATCACGACCGCGCCGGGCAGCAGTGTGGTCGCGACGGGTATCGCAATGCCGAAGCCGATGCCCCACCAGATCGGCGCCGGCAGTCGATCGGCACCCGCCTGCAATCGCATCACCCCGAGCGCGATCAATACGACGCCCAGGATGGCAAAGAGCGCCGCGCCGGTGCGCAGCGCTTGGCCGACGGCGTCCGTGGTGCCGTCAGCGACCGGTGTGGCGCGCCGACGTACATTCGCAAGAAGCTCTCCCTCGCCTTCCCGCGTGAAGGCCTTCTGCATCGCCTCGGACATGCGGGTCGCGAGCGCAACCGCTGCATCTTCGCTGGGCGCCACGACTGTAAGGCGCGTGTGGCGGACCCTGGTCTGGTTGGGCAGCGGCTCCAGTATGGCGTCCGAGGTCAGGGTCTGCCGCACAGCCTCGAAGGCACGGGTGACGCGGGTGTCGTCGCGCTCGGCCGTGGTCGAGAACTCGACCGTCGTCGTTACGCTCTTGGCGAGCCATGACGGCACGGCATCGCACAATTCCCAGAGGATCAGGGCCAGCACGAGCAACCCGCCGCCCAGAAGGGTCCGCTTGCCGGTCGGCGATGGAGCATCCTTGGCTATCGCCATGACACCAGTCTCCCGCTCGATTTCCGCCGGTACGACCATAGCACGGCACGCTAGGATTGGCGGTCGACAGCCTAGGGAGATGCATCATGCCGGCACCGGAAATCATCGGCTCCAGCCGCTCGACCTACACGCGCGTCGCCTGCATGGTGTGCGAGGAGAAGGGTATCGAGTACGTGCTGACAGAGAAGCCGCTGCACGCGCCCGAAATCCGCGCCATCCATCCCTTCGGCAAGATGCCGGTGCTGCGCCACGGCGATCTCGAGCTCTTCGAGTCGAAAGCCATCGCCACGTATCTCGACCGCAGCTTCCCGGCGCCGTTCGTCCTTCCGTCCGAGCCGCGGCTGGCCGCGCTCACCGAGCAATGGGTGTCACTGGTCAACACGGCGATCGACCGCACCCTGATCCGCACCTATCTCTTCGCCTACATCGCGCCCGGCACCGCCGACGGAAAGCCCAACCGGGCGGCGATCGATGCCGTCATGCCGGCGGTGCGCGAGCAGGTCGCCGTGCTCGACAAGGCGGTCGCTGAGAGCGGCCATCTGGTCGGCGAGCAGTTCACCTTCGCCGACATCAACCTGATGCCGATCCTGCATCGGCTCCAGCAAGCGCCCGAGGGCGCGGCAACGCTCGCCGATGCCAGGCATCTCGCGGCCTATTACGCCCGACACGCGGCACGGCCGAGTTTCACACGCACCGATCCGCCATCCGGCCCACCGGGCCGGGCGAAGACCGGCTAGCTGTGCGCCCTTTCGCCCTCATCGCCGTCGCTCTTGCCACCATCTTCTCGAACGGGGCGCGGGCTGAATATCCCGACCATCCGGTGCGCCTGATCGTGCCGCAGGCCGCGGGCAGCGCCACCGATACGGTCTCACGCCTGCTCGCACCCGTGCTCGCCGAAGCGATCGGGCAGCCGGTCCTGGTCGACAACCGGCCAGGCGGCGCGCTGACCCTGGGCATCGATCTGGTCGCAAAGGCACCGCCCGATGGCTACACAATCGGCATGGGGCCGGTGGGTGCGCTCGCGATCACGCGACACATGGTGTCCAAGCTGCCCTACGACATCGATCGCGACCTCGAGGCCGTCGCGCTCGTGACGCGCGGCCAGTTGCTGCTCGCGGTAACACCCGGCTTGCCGGTGAAATCGGTCGTCGAACTGATCGCCTATGCAAAGAAAAACCCCGACAGGCTGCTCAACGCCTCGTCAAGCAACGGCTCACCCGGCCATGTCGGCGGAGAGCTCTTCAAGTACATGACCGGCACCGCGATCGTTCATGTACCCTATCGCGGTGGCTCGCAGGCGATCGCCGACCTGATGAGCGGCCAGGTGCAGCTGATGTTCGAGAGCCTGAACTCGATCGCCTCGTACGCGCGCTCCGGTTCCGTACGCGCACTGGCCGTCAGCGGGGCGACGCGTTCGCCCGCATTTCCCGAGCTGCCGACCCTCGCTGAAGCGGGCGTGCCGGGCTACGAGGCCAGCACCTGGGCGGGTGTCATCGCGCCGGCCGGCCTGCCGCCAGCCGTTCTCGGGAAGCTGAACGCCGCCATCAACAAGGCAATCCGTTCGGACGCGTTCAGGCAGCACTCGGCGAGCCTGGGCGACGAGGGCGGCGGCGGCACGCCTGGCGAATTCGCCGAGCTGATCCGCAAGGACTCCGCCAAATGGGCCGAGGTCGTGCGCCGCTCCGGCGCGCGACTGGAATGAGCACAGGCCGTCCGAACCTACTGCTTGACCTGCTTCGCAAGCCAGGCCCGCGCTTCGGCTTCTGTCTTGAACATTGCCGCAGGCCGCTTTGACGGCGACATGTTGATGAAGCGCCTGAAGGCCGCTTCAACGTCATCGCTCAGCCCCACGACGGCCAGCGGCCCGGCCGTGAGAGTGGCGGTATAGGCGCTGAGGCGCGCGCCCATCAGCATGACGTCGTCATCGTCGTAGGCGGGCTCGGCGCGGGTCGCATCGAACAGCTTGGCATAGGGCATGGCGTTGGCCACCACGATCGCGTCGAAATGCTCCTCCAGCTCCTCGCGCGTGACCGCTCCCTCGGCGACAATGTGCACGAGCTTCTGCGCGTGCAGGATCTCCCAACGCAGCGGCATCTGTTGTCCCCAACCCCTCCGGCCGCTAACCTTCGACAAAACTGCGCTTCAGCGCAACCGGGGAGAAAACGTCTTGGCCGCACCAGCAAGGCTCGCGCCGCACCGCAATCGGTGGCTGCGCATCCTCGGCGTCTCCTTCGTGATGTATGTGCTCTCCTATATAGACCGCACCAACATCGCGATGGCCATCCCCGCCATGCGCAGCGAACTCGGCATCGGCGCCTCGGCGATCGGCTTTGCCACCGGTATGTTCTTCTGGGGCTACATCATCCTGCAGATCCCGGCCGGGCGGCTGGCCTCGGTGTGGAGCGCGAAGTGGGTGATCCTCACCCTCCTGCTGGTGTGGAGCGTCGTGTCGTTCTCGACCGCCTTCGTGCGCACCGAAAACCAGCTGATCGCCAACCGCTTCCTCTTGGGCTTGTTCGAGGGCGGCGTGCTCACCTGCACGATCGTGCTGATCCGCAAGTGGTTCACCCGCGCCGAGCGGGCGCGTGCCAACACCATGTTCCTGATCAGCATCCCCATCGCCTCGGTGATCGCCAACCCGATCTCCGGCCTGGTGCTGGCGCACTTCGATTGGCAGACGATGTTCATCGTCGAGGCCCTGCCCGGGCTCGTCTGGGCGCTGGTCTGGATCTGGGCGATCACCGAGGAGCCGCGCGACGCCAAGTGGCTCGACCCTGCGGAAAAGGCGCGGCTTGTGGCGGCGCTCGCCGAGGAGGCGACGCAGACCACCCCCGTCCAGGGCCATTGGATCAAGACCCTGTGGCATCCGGCCGTCCTGTTGCTGGCGCTCTACAACTTCGCCGCCCTGATGGCCGAGTGGGGCGTCACCTTCTGGCTGCCGACGGTACTCAAGGAGACCGGGCTGTCGATCCAGGCGGTCGGCTTCCTGAGCGCCCTGCCTTCGGCGGCCGGCGCGCTGATGATGATCCTGGTCGCCTTCAGTTCCGACCGGATGCAAGAGCGCAAATGGCACATGATCGGTGCCACAGCGCTCTCGGGCGTGTTCCTGCTGATGGCGCAATTGGCTGGCCACCGCACGATCGGCATTCTGGTGTTCCTGACGCTGGCCGTCGCCTCGTTCTTCGGCCGCTTCGGGCCATTCTGGTCGCTGCCGACCGAGGTGCTGCCGCCGGCGGTCGCCGGCGTCGGCATTGGCCTGGTGAACGGCGCCGGCAATCTCGGCGGCACGGTCGGGCCCTACTTCTTCGGCTCCGTGCGCGAATGGACCGGCAGCTTCACGCTCGCCCTTACCGTCGGCGGCATCTCGCTGATCGTCGGCAGCCTGATCGCGATGCCGATCAAGTCTTCAGCAAGATCGGCAACGCCTGCTGGTAGGCAATCTCCGCCCGCTCCTTGAGTTCCGGCAGGGTGCAGCTGCCGATTGGATGCTGGACCGTGAGGAACGGATAGTCAGGCAGGCCGAGCACGCGGGCGATGTTGCGCGCCGTCACGCGGAACGGCTCAGTGCACAGCACCACCGCGCGCTTGCCGAGTTGTTCGAAGCTGATTCCGTCGTGCAGACTGCACGTTGAGCAGGAGCCTCAATCCCCGAGACCGGTCAGGAGGAAGTCGACCTCCTGGGCGACCTTGACCAGGGTGTTGGCGGGCGCCGGCGCGCTGGCATTGCTCTTGGAGGCCAGCGTGCGGACGGTGCAGCCGTTCCTCTGCACGAAGAGCTGGGCGACCTCGTTCAGCATCTCCTCGGCGTTGAGCTTGCCGTTCTCCAGCACGCCGATCCGCAGGCCGTCGATCGTGGCGAGCACCGGCGCGCGGAACGCCTTGCGCTTGGGCGTGGTCGACATCGGTGAATAGAGCTGCATCGGGCTAACTCCTCTTCTTTATCTCGGCGTGCTGCATGATCGAGCCCCGGCCTCGGCTCCACGACGGAATGAAGCACGAGTGGCCACCGGCATCACCACCGCCCATGGTGATCAGGATATCGTCGGGCCCGAGGCCGCGGTGCACGAAGCCCGCCTCCACGAGCTTCGGCGCGCCATCGGCGTGCTGGGTATCGTACTCGCGATCGCGATATTTGCCGACGCCCTTCATGCCCTCGACCGAGCGCTTGGCGTGACTGAACAAGAAGGCCTGCGCCTTCTCCCGCGTCCAGCCGGCGGCGCCAATGATGGCCATGTGCTCGGGCGCCAGGATCACCACGCTCTGGCCGAGCGTGATGCAGCCGTAGTTGGCCATCGCATCGGCGACCGAGCCCAGGATCTGTTCCGGGGTGTTGCCACCATGGTTCTCGACATTGCAGAAGCCGCCGCCGGCGAAGACGGTGACGCTCGAGGCGCCCTGGGCGTAGCCTTGCGCCGTGCAGAGCAACGGCCACGGGTTGCCCCGCGCTCGCTCAGCGATGCAGAAGCTGTACTTGCCCGGATTGCCTTGCGTCGACTTGTCGGAGATGCCGGGCAGCATCTGGAAGACATTGCGCAGGATCAGCCGCACCGCCCGGCCGATCGTGGCGTTGGGGCGATTGCCGGGCCCGAACAGGTTCACGTCGGAGTTCATGCCAATCTCGTCGGCGCAGGGACCGCTGACCACGAGCAGCGGCGCCGAGCCGCCCGTGCTGGCGGTCGAGCCGTGGAAGTTGAACTCCGCCTTGTCCATCGCCTCGTAAGCCGCGACCAGCACCGGGAAATAGTCCGGCAGGCAGCCCGCCATGACGGCATTGACCGCCGCGGCATGCAGCGACAGGTCGAGCCCGGTGGCGGGGTGATGGGCGATCACCGTCTCGGCAGGCCGACTGTCGGCCGCCAGCATGGCCTTGACCCGTTCGACCACCGGCGGCACGACCGGCAGGCCGTCGGTCCAGCCCTGGTCGTAACAGTAGTCGATGGCGGCGAGCAGGTCGTCCGGCACCTCGTGGATGCGGGGTGAAACCGCTGGCATCGCGTCAAAGCTCCAGTAACATCATGGGTCTCGCGGCAAGCCTAGGGGCCCGGCACCGCCAACGCAACGCAAAGGAGGATCGCCATGCCGTTCTATGAAAAAGGTAAGGTTCGCATCCACTACGAAGAGATGGGCTCGGGTTTCCCGCTGCTGGTTATTCCGGGCGGCGGCCTCAACTCGACCATCGCCGGGCTCGATACCACCCATCCCTTCAACGCCATGAAGGAGTTCAAGGACCGCTTCCGCTGCATCGGCGCAGACCTGCGCAACGCCTATGCCGGGAACTCGTCGGGACCGCTCGAGATCGACCGGCCGTGGGACTCCTTCACCGACGACCACATCGGGCTGATGGACCATCTCGGGATCCGCCAGTTCATGGTGCTGGGCTACTGCATCGGCCAGCCCTTCATCTGGAACCTGATCAAGCGCGCCGGCGATCGCGTGGTCGCCGCCGTGCTGACGCAGCCCTCGGGCCATCGCGAGGAGATGCCGACGCAGTTCTACGACAACAACATGAAGGGCTGGGGTCCGGAGTTCGTGAAGAAGCGGCCCGAGATCACCATGGACCAAGTGAGCGCCTTCCTGAAGAAGATGTATCTCGCCAATCCCGACTTCGTCTTCACCGTGACGCGCGACTTCGTGAAGAACTGCAAGACACCGATCCTGGTGCTGCCCGACGACGTCCCGCCGCACCCTTACAAGGTGGCGATGGAAGTGGCGATGCTGTCGCCCAACAGCCAAGTCAGCCTGTATCCGTGGAAGGACACGCCGGACAAGGTCCCGCTCGCGGTCCGCCACATCCGGATGTTCCTGCGCGCCAACGAGCCCGCGGCAGTCGCCGAAGCATCAAAGGAGCGGCGCGCGGCGGACTAGGCGTCCGCGGACTGCCGCTCGAAGGGGGAGCGAAACATGACGAGCCGATTTGCCGCCGCCACGGCGGCGTTGCTTGCTGCCGCCATCTTCGCACCGATGGCGCTCGCCCAACCGGCCTGCGTCACGCAAAACTTCGGCGTTCCGCCCGGGGCCAATGCGAGCGACAAGGCGGCACCCTTCTTCATCGACACGACGGGCCTCGACTTCAGCACCAAGCCGCCGACGCGCGATCCAAAGAACCCGAACTATCCACGCGCGACGGAGCTGCCCGATGGGACGTTGCCGCCGGCCGGTACCGAGGGCAACTTCATCATCGGGCCGACGCACAATCCCGCGCCCGAGACCATCGCCAAGGAGGGCGTTCCGAAAGGCACCACCACCTCGTTCACGATCTCCTCGACGGACAGCGTGATCTACAATCCCGGCCTGATCCGCGACGACACGCCAGGCTGCGGCAACAGCTCGATCATGACGACGACGACGGCGCCGGGCGACAAGTCGAACATGATCGTCACTACCAGCCACCCCGGCACCTGGACGCGCACGATCGAAGTTTATGTCCCCGCGAACTACGTGCGCGGCACCGAGGTGCCGTTCATCGTGATCGGCGACGGCGGCTCGACCGCCTGGAAGGACATGAACACTACGCTCGACAATCTGATCCAGCAGCGCCGCGTGCCGCCGATGGTTTCGATCCAGATCGGCAACGGTGGGCAGGACGCCCAGGGTGCCCAGCGCGGCAAGGAATACGACACGGTATCGGGCACCTATGCGCAGTTCGTGGAGCGCGAGGTGCTGCCGCTCGTCGAGCAGCGCGCCGGCGTGAAGCTCACCAAAAACCCCGAAGGCCGGGCGACAATGGGCCTGAGCTCGAGCGGCACCGCGGCCTTCACCATGGCCTGGTTCTATCCCGAGCTCTATCACCGGGTGCTGGCCTATTCGCCGACCATGGTGAACCAGCAATGGCCCTGGGACCCGGCGCTGCGCGGCGGGGCCTGGGAATATCACAGCGCCTGGACGGGACCGGCCGGGCCCAACCTCACCGTGAAGGCCGGCGTGCTCACGCCCTCCGAGCCACCCGGCACGCCGCTGATCCCGAGCGCGCCCACCAAGCCAATCCGCTATTGGTTCGAGATGGGCGACCAGGACCTGTTCTATCCGAACCCGACCATCCCCGACGGCATGCACGACTGGACGCTGTCAGCGGAACTCATGGCCAAGGTGCTGGCCGCAAAGGGCTACCACTACCAGTTCCTATTCGCGCGCAACGCCAGGCACGTCGACAGGCCGACCGTCGCGCAAACCCTGCCGGCGGCGCTGGAGTGGCTGTGGAAGGGCTATCCGGTTCCGTAGCCGCTAGTAGGTGAGCGTGACCGGCCAGGACGTGGTGCCGCCCGAATAGGAATAGGCGGCATCGCCGAAACCGGGCGGGCCGAACGTGGTCGATGGGTTGCGCGAGAAGCCGTAGCCCTCCTTGGGGATGCCGAGGAAATTGGTCTGCAGCTGTGTCTCGTTGTTCTCGGCGTGGAACACCGCGATGGCATAGGTGCCGGCCGGAACGTTGTTGAACACGCAAGTCGCCTGCTGGTTCACGATCGGCACGGCGACGCCCAGCATTTCCTTGCCGGGCTGGCGAAAAGTCGCTGTAGAATTGTAGAGACCACAGCGGACCTCGCCCTTGTTGTTGCGCAGTCCGCTGATCGGGACCGAGATCGTGTTGCCCGACTGCGCGCTGGCAGCGACAACAGTTGCCGTCAACAATGCGACGGCCAGACCTGCTCTCATAAATCTCATTGTTCCCCCAATCGGCGGATATTCGCTCGCGCCGCGTGATCCAGGAAAGTAGCACGACTGAAGATCGTGCCCCTACCCCCCAAAAGAACGCCGTTCATCTTGGCTGCAATGCGGCACGACGCCAGAGCAACATGATGACGATGCCGACTTCCAATGCCGCGAAGCGACCCGCCGATGTTACGTCCGCGGCCGAACCATTGGCGCCCGCCGGCGCATGAAGGGTGTTGTCACACCACGCAGCCGAAGTGCGCCGACGACACCAGCCGGATGTATTTGTCGTGCACCGACCCCGGACGCACGCGCTTGGCGGTATCGGGTGCCCGCCAGCCGGCCATGCGCCGGGCGAGTTCGTCGCCGGCGACCTCGAGGTTGAGCGTCCGCGCACCGGGATCGATCACGATCGTGTCGCCGTCGCGGACCGCCGCGATCGGGCCGCCGCGCGCGGCTTCGGGCGAGATGTGGCCGATCAGGATGCCGTGGCTTACGCCGGAAAAACGGCCATCGGTGATCAGCGCGACGTCTTCGCCAAGGCCCCGCCCCTGCAACTGGATCGTGAGCATCACCATCTCGGGCATGCCAGGCCCGCCGACCGGCCCGACATTGCGCACCACGATGACGGTGCCGGGAACGATCTCGCCGGCGCGGATGGCCTTCATCGTATCGGCCTCTGACTCGAACACACGCGCCGTGCCGCGGAACTGCCCCTTCTCCAGCGTCTTGCCGCTGAGCTTCAGCAGGCAGCTCTCGGGTGCGAGATTGCCCTTCAGCACGCTGATGTGATTGTTCGGCGGCGCGACCGGCCGTGACACCGGTCGGACGATGTCCTGGACGGCGATGTCATCCAGCGTCGGCACCGATGCGAGGTTCTCGGCCAGAGTCTTGCCGGTGACCGTCATGACGTCGCCGTGCAGCAGGCCGGCACGCAGCAGCTCCTTCATCACGATCGGCACGCCTCCAATCTGGTGCAGGCTCACCATCGCATAAGGTCCGTGCGGCTGCAGGTTGGCAAGGAGCGGGACACGCTCGCCGATCTGCTGGATGCGTTCGATAGTGATCGGCACCTGGGCTTCCCGCGCGATGGCGAGCAGATGCAGGTACATGTTGGTCGAGCCACCCATCGCGTAGACTGTCGTGATCGCGTTCTCGAAGGCGCGCTCCGTCATGATGTCGCGCGGCCGGATGCCGGCGGCGATCAGCCGGTACAGCGCATCGACCGATGCGCGGGCCTGGGCGCGGACATCGGCGTGGATATCGCTGCCCGCGTCATAATCGGCCGGGTGCGAGGCGCCGCGCGGCAGCATCATGCCGATCGCCTCAGCGATCGTGCTCATGGTGTTGGCCGTGAACATCGCGCCGCAGGTGCCGCTGCCGGGCATCACGTTGCGTTCGAGCTCGAGCAGCTCCCCTGCCGAGATCCTGCCCAACTCCTGCGCCGCCCTGCCCTCGGCGTAGTCCATGATCGTGAGGTTCGTGCCCTTCGCTGCCCAGGCACCGAAATTGACCCGTCCCGGCGAGCTGGTTCCCGGATAGAGCACCAGCCCAAACGCGTTGGTCCGGGCGAGTGGCATGAGGGCCGCAGCGCCGGTCTTGTCGCAGCCCGAGATCACGATCATCGCATCGCCGTGGTGGGCGTAGTGGCCGATCTCGAAGCAATCGGCAACGACGTCGCGCGACACCAGGCTGTAGCCGGCCGTGGGCGTCCCTTGCGTCAGCGCGTCGGACACCGCCGGCGCGCCGACGATCAGACCCTGCCCACCGTGCTCGGCCAAATTCTCGACCAGCAGGTCGGAGATGCTGCGCACGCGGTTGTTGCAGCGATGGGCATTGGTGTACGCGGCGGCGATCGTGACCACGGCGCTGGTCTGCGCCGTGCGGTCCGGGTCGAAGCCGGCGGCCCGGAGTTCGACCCGGGACCTTTTCCAGAAGGTGCTGCTGTCTTGTGTCATGAAACATCCGCCTCGGTCTGAACGTGTTGCCTTATTTAGCATTTAGCGCTTCGCGCGACGCCATGCCCCGGTTTTCCCCTTCGCCCCGCTGCCGCCAACGTGCTATCCAAACTCACGCCTCTCCGGAACCGGCCCGGGGAGGCGTTTTCGTGTCTGCACGCCGGTGTTTTGGGACAAGGCAATGGCCAATGTGGCAGTGATCGGCGCCCAGTGGGGCGACGAGGGCAAGGGCAAGATCGTGGATTGGCTCTCCGAGCGCGCCGAGGTCGTGGTGCGCTTCCAGGGCGGCCACAATGCCGGCCATACGCTGGTCATAGGCAACCAGACCTACAAGCTAGCCTTGCTGCCATCCGGCGTCGTGCGCAAGGGCAAGCTCTCGATCATCGGCAACGGCGTGGTGGTCGATCCCTGGCACTTCCTCGAAGAAGTGAAGAAGGTCACGGGCCAAGGCCTGTCGGTGACGCCGGAGAACCTCAAGATCGCCAACCATGCTGTGCTGATCCTGCCATTGCACCGCGACCTCGACGGCTGGCGCGAGGACGTGCCGGGCACCATCAAGATCGGCACGACGCGGCGCGGTATCGGGCCGGCCTATGAGGATAAGGTCGGGCGCCGCGCCATCCGCGTCGGCGACCTTGGCGAGCCTACCGAGCTCAAGCACAAGGTCGACACGCTTCTTGCTCACCATAACGCCTTGCGCCAGGGGCTCGGCCGACCGCAGGTCAATCCCGAACAGCTGCTCTCGGACCTGCTCGAGATTGCGCCCAAGATCCTGCCCTTCGCCGAAGATGTCTGGGAGCGACTCGACAACCTGCGCGCCGCTGGCAAGCGCATCCTGTTCGAGGGTGCGCAGGCCACAATGCTCGACATCGACCACGGCACCTATCCGTTCGTCACCTCGTCCAACACGGTGGCGGCGCAGGCGATGATCGGCTCGGGCATGGGCAACGGCAGCGTCGGCTACGTGCTGGGCATCGCCAAGGCTTACACCACGCGCGTCGGCGACGGCCCCTTCCCGACCGAGCTTCTGGACGCGACTGGCAAACTTTTGGGCACCCGCGGCAACGAATTCGGCACCAACACTGGACGCCCCCGGCGCTGCGGCTGGTTCGACGCGGTGATGGTGCGCCAGGCGGTGAAGCTGAACGGCATCGACGGCATCGCGCTCACCAAGCTCGACGTGCTGGACGGCCTCGAGGAGATCAAGGTCTGCGTCGGCTACGAGCTCGACGGCAAGACGATCGAGCGCTTCCCCTTCACCATGGGGGCGCAGGCGAGGCTCAAACCGGTGTGGGAAACTTTCGAGGGCTGGGGCGAGAGCACCAAGGGCGCACGCGCTTATGCCGAGCTGCCGGCGACCTGCATCAAGTATGTACGCCGCATCGAGGAACTCGTCGGCTGCCCGGTGGCCTTGCTCAGCACCTCGCCTGAACGTGAAGACACCATCCTGATGACGGATCCGTTCCGCGATTAGCGACGAGACAGGCGGGAAAATGGGGGCCATGTCACTCGTCGAACTCGCGCAGGTCAGCAAGGTTTACCGTTCGTTACAGGGTAGCGACTATGTCGCCGTCCGTGACTTCTCGCTCGAGATCCAGACGGGCGAATTCTTTTGCCTGCTGGGCACCAGCGGCTGCGGCAAGACCACCGTTCTAAACATGGTGGCGGGCTTCGAGCCCGTCAGTTCCGGCAATATCCGCATCGCCGGGCGGCCGATCACCGGTCCGGCCGCCGACCGCGGCGTCGTGTTCCAGGGCGACGACTCGCTCTATGGCTGGCTCACCGCGCTGGGCAACGTCGAGTTCGGCCTGCGCATGCGCGGCATGCCGGTCGCGGAGCGCCACCGCAAGGCGCACCACTATCTCGAGCTTGTCGGGCTCAGGGGCCAGGACCACAAACATCCTTCCGAATTGTCCGGCGGCATGAAGCAGCGCATCCAGATCGCGCGCGTGCTTGCCAATGAGCCGCAAATGCTACTGATGGACGAGCCGTTCGCCGCCCTCGACGCGCACACCCGTGCCGACATGCAGCGCGAACTGAAGCGCATCTGCGCCACGACCGGCAAGACCGTGCTCTTCATCACCCACGACATCGACGAGGCGATCATCCTCGCCGACCGCATCGGCGTGATGCATGCCGGGCCTGCTTCGAAGCTCAAGGGCATCTTCGAGGTCGGGCTGAGCGAAACCGAGCGCGAGCGCACGCACGACCGCTTCGTCGAGGTTTATCGTGGGGTGCACGCCATGATCCGCGACGAGGTCGCGATCTCGCTGCAGCGGAGCCAGGCATGAAGGCAGCGCTGCACGGCGTCGGCCTCTACCTCGTGGGCTTCGCCAGCCTGTTCCTGATCTGGCACGTCGCCTCGACCTGGCTCATCCCTTCGGTGCTGTTCCCCACGCCCTGGAAGGTGATCCTGAAGACCATCGAGCTTGCCGAGGACGGCACCTTGTGGGAGCAGGTATCGGCGAGCCTTGGCCGCATCGCGGCAGGATTTGCCGGCGGGTCGCTGATCGGCATTCCGATCGGCCTGGCAATAGGCTCCTTTCCGATCGTGCGGCGGCTGCTCGAGCCCTATACCGAGTTCCTGCGCTTCATACCGGCCACCGCCATGATCACCGTCGCGGTGATTTGGTTCGGCATTGGCGAGACCTCGAAGATCTTCCTGATCATCTACACCACGGTCTTCATCGTCATCATCAACACCGCGGCGGGCGTGAGCGCAGTCGCTCCCAACAAGATCCGTGCCGCCCGATCGTTGGGCGCGAGCTCGGGGCAGGTGTTCTTCTTCGTCGCCATGCCCGCCACCGTGCCCTACATCCTGACTGGCATGCGGCTCGCCATGGCCAACTCATTTGTGACCATCATCGCCGCCGAACTCGTTGCCGCGAACAACGGGTTGGGTAGGATGATCTGGGATTCGCGGATGTACATGTTGGTCGACCAGATCTTCGTCGCCCTGCTGACACTTGGATTGCTGGGCTTCACTGCCGACCGCCTGTTCCGCTGGGGGATCTACGCTTTTGCCGGCCGCTTTTCGCCGGTGACCTAGATGGGGGATGCATTCATGAGATCACTTCTTGCCGCCGCCGGCCTTCTGTTCGCCGCAGTGAGCGGCGCCAATGCACAGCTCACCAAGATGACGATCGCCACCGGCGTCGACCCGGCCTTCTCGCAGTTCTACGTCGCCAAGGAAGGCGGCCTCTTCGAGAAGAACGGGCTCGACGTCACGATCAATACCGGCCCCTCGGGCTCGGCCATGGTGCCGTTCCTGGTCAACAACCAGGTGCAGGCGGCGTACGGCTCGGATCTCGCGGGCGTGATCAACCACCAGGTCGACCCCAACATCGTCGCCGTCGCCGACGGCACCTATCTGGCGAAATGGGAAAGCGTGGTCGGCCGCAACATCGACTCGCTCGAAGGCCTCAAGGGAAAGAAGGTCGGCGTCGCCATGGGCACGGGCGCGGAGATCTTCTGGCGCCGTCTGCTCGCCCAGCGCAAGCTCGACCCGGCCGACTTCAAGCTGGTCAATGTCGAGGCACCCGAGATGCTGGCGGCGCTGGAGCGCGGTGACATCGACGGCTTCGCGGTGTGGGAGCCCTGGCCGACGCGCACCCTGATGGCGGTCAAGGGCAGCAAAATCCTCGCGACCGCCGACGGCATCTACAACAACATCAACTTCATCTACATGAACCGCGGTTGGATAGAACAGAACCGCACCACCGCCGAGAAATTCATCAAGGCATTGTGCGAGGCCAACGACGTCATCGAGAAGGACCGGCCGGCGGCCACCAAGCTGGTCGCGAAATTCCTCAAGATGCCGGTGGAGCTCGCCACCGAACTGATGCCCAAGCTCGAGTTCGACATGAACTGGAAGCCGCGCTCGCTCGAGGCGATCCGGGACTCAGAGCACCTGCTGGCCGACCAGAAGAAGCTCAAGGCGCCGCTCGACTTGAGCAAGTACGTCTACCTCGACCTCCTGAAGGCCGTTCGGCCGCAGGCGGTCGAACTCAAGGAGCTGCCGAAGTAGTCAACGGCTCGGCGGAATGAGCGTGTAGGTCTTTGCGCCGCGGGCCGGCCAGCGGTCGGTCTCGACCGCGTGCAGGAAGTCCTGCACCGCCGCATTGAAGGCGGCGGGCTCCTCGAGATTGATGGTGTGGCCGCACTTCGGCAGCTCGAGCACGCCCGAGCGCGGCACGTGCTTTTTCAGGTGCACGGCGAGGCCGTGCGTCGACTCGTCCTCGTCGCCGATCACCACCAGCATCGGCTCGGTGATCTTCTTCAACTCCTCAGTCCGCTCGAAGAAGGGAACGCGCGCGCCCTGCACGCCGCGCATGGTCATGGCGTGGCCCTTGGCCGAGCCATCGGCGAATTGCTGCTTGAACTCGGCCCAGCCACGCGGGTCCTTGTAGCGGTAGGTGACACGCGCCGAGCTGGTGCAATAGAGCTCGGCCATGGCCGGCATGCCTTCGAGCTCGATGCGCTGGGCGAAGGCCTCGCACTCCGCCTTGAAGCGCGCCTTGGCCTCCGGGTCGGTGGCACCGCCACCGCCGCCCGCCGCGATCACCAGCGAACGCGCCTTGCCGGGATGGCGAATGGCAAACTCCAGCGCCGCGGTCGCGCCCATCGACAGGCCGACGAGATGCGCCGTCGCAATGCCCAGCGTCTTCATCAGGTCGGCGCAATCGTCGGCGGCGCGCGCCTGAGAATAGGAGGCGACCTTGTCCGGCACGTCCGACGGCGGCCAGCCACGGGCAGCGTAGGTGACGCAGCGGTAGCGCCGCGAGAAATAGCGGACCTGCGGCTCCCAGCTGAGATGGTGGCCGCCGAACTCGTGAAGGAACAGCAGCGGCGCGCCTTCGCCCGTCTCCTCGTAGTAGAGCTGCACCCCGTCCGAGGTTTTGATGTGCGGCACGGTCACTCTCCCCTATTGTCTTGCCGGCTTAGCAACCTCGCGCGCATCTTGTCGACCATGGCCATCACGCTCCAGGAATCGCTCCGCGCCATCTTCTATGCGCCTTTCTACGTCGCCCTGGCGCGCGACGCCTTCACGGCCGAGGGCGTCGAGATCAGGTTCGTGAGCTCGCCCAGGCCGCAGGACGCCGCGCTGCGCCTGATGGACGGCACGGTCGATGTCTGCTGGGGCGGGCCGATGCGGGTGATGGAGACCTATCAGAAGGTGCCGGGCTGCGACATCGTCTGCTTCGCCGAGGTCGTGACGCGCGACCCCTTCCTGCTGATGGGCCGCGAGCCGCGTGGCAACTTCAAGCTCGCCGATCTCAAGAGCGTCACACTCGCCACGGTGAGCGAGGTGCCGACGCCCTGGCTCTGCCTGCAGCACGACCTGCGCCTCGCCGGCATCGATCCCGCAACCATCAAGCGCGTGACCAGCCAGACCATGGCGGAGAACGTCGCGGCGCTGAAGGCCAGGAAAGTCGACGTGATCCAGGTCTTCGAACCCTTCCCCAGCCTGCTGCTGGCCGACAAGGCCGCGCACGTCTGGTACGAAGCGGCCAAGCGCGGGCCGACGTCCTACACGACGTTCTATGCGCGGCGCGGTTTGCTCAAAGCGCGTCGCGACGAGCTGATGCTCATGGTGCGTGCGATCCTACGCACCGAAAAATGGGTGAAGCAAGCCTCGGGCAAGGAGGTCGCGCAATCGATCGCGCGCTATTTCGACGGCGTGCCGGCTCCGATCCTCGAAGCCGCCTGCACCCGCTACAAGGCGCTCGGCATCTGGAACGAAACACCTCTGCTGCCGCGCGCCGGCTATGACCGGCTGCGCGACGGGTTGATCTCAGGGGGCTTCGTCTCGCCCGGCGCCACGTTCGAGCAGGCAGTCGACAATAGCCTCGCCGAGAAAGCTCTTGGCGAAAACCTGCCAGCGCTTACATAGAGACCATGGCCGCCGTCTTTTCCGACAACAGCTACGTCCGCCTGCCCGATCGCTTCTACGCGCGGCTGGCGCCGACGCCCGTCACGGCGCCGAAGCTGGTGAAGATCAACCGGCCGCTGGCCTTGCAGCTCGGCCTCGATCCGGATTTCCTGGCCTCGCGCGAGGGCGTCGAGATCCTGGCCGGCAATCGCCTGGCCGAAGGCTCCGAGCCGATTTCGCTCGCCTATGCCGGCCACCAGTTCGGCAACTTCGTGCCGCAGCTCGGCGACGGCCGCGCCACGCTGCTGGGCGAGATCGTCGACATCACCGGCCAGCGCCGCGACATCCAGCTCAAGGGCTCCGGCCCCACGCCCTTCTCGCGGCGCGGCGACGGACGCGCCGCACTCGGGCCGGTGCTGCGCGAATACATCATCAGCGAGGCCATGGCGGCACTCGGCATCCGGACCACGCGCTCGCTCGCCGCCGTCATGACCGGCGAGCCCGTGGTGCGCGAGACGGTGCTACCCGGCGCCGTGCTGACCCGCGTGGCGGCGAGCCATATCCGCGTCGGCACCTTCCAGTTCTTTGCCGCCCGCCATGACGTCGAGGGGCTGCGCCTGCTCGCCGATCACGTGATCCGGCGCCACTATCCCGACGCCGGCTCCTACCGCGCGCTGTTCGAGCGGGTGATCGAGCGCCAGGCCGAGCTGGTGGCGCAGTGGCTGCTGGTCGGCTTCATCCATGGCGTGATGAACACCGACAACATGTCGATCGCGGGCGAGACCATCGACTACGGCCCGTGCGCCTTCATGGACGCCTATAACCCCGAAACGGTGTTCAGCTCGATCGACCAGTACGGCCGCTATGCCTACGGCAAGCAGCCGCAGATCGCCGGCTGGAACCTGGCGCGGCTCGGCGAAGCGCTGATGCCGCTGTTCGACGACAATGAGGACAAGGCGCTCGAGCAAGCCAACGAAGCGCTGCAGCGCTACGGCGATCTGTTCAGTGCCGCCTATCTCGCGGGCATGCGCCGCAAGTTCGGCCTTTTCATCGAGCGCGATGAGGATCGCGAGCTCGTGCAGACGTTCCTGAAGTCGCTGATGGACGGCGGCCTCGACTACACCCTCGCCTTCCGGCGGCTGAGTGACGGCGAGATCCCGATCGAGGAGCCGGATTGGGCCACGCGCTATCGCGCGCGCCTGGCCCTCGAACCGCAGGACGAGGCGACTCGTCGGGCGGCGATGCTGGCCGTCAACCCGCTCTACATTCCGCGCAACTACCGCGTCGAAGCCGCCCTCACTGCCGCCATCGAGCACGAGGATTTTGCCCCGTTCGAGGAACTGCTAGTGGTGCTGGCTCGGCCGTTCGAGGAGCGCCGCGAATTCGCTGCCTACGCCGAGCCGCCACCCGAGGATCAGCGAGACTATCGAACATCTTGAGGCACCTAAAAGCCTGCTCCGGGGGAGCGGTTTTTCAGGGTTTGGGCGGCTCGCCCAGCCAGTCCGGCCACAGGCCCTTGCGCGCCTGCCGCGCCAGCGCCTCGAAGTGGGCGATCTTCTCGGCCGCGTCCTTGTCCCACTCCGGCAAATTGTTCAGCTCAAAACCATAGGCCATGCCGTCCTCGACCAGGCGCTGGCCGACGTCGTGGGGCTGCGGCGCGCTGCCGGTCGGCCAGGCGGCAACGATGGTGCATTGCGCCAAGGCATGGCAGCCGCGGCCCCAGCCCACCATGCGGCAGGAGACCTTGTGGTTTCCCGTCGCCAGCAGGTCTTCCAGCGCCGCCCGCGCCCGCATCCCGCGTACGCTCTCGCCGCTGTTCATGATGCCCTGCATGTCGGGCGCCTTGATGCCCCACAGGGCAATCTGCGGCTTGAGGCCGACGCCGGCCAAAGTGTCGCCGCTGACCGCATAGGCCTGCCCTTCCCATGTCTTGGGCAGCTGGCCGCAGTTGGTTTGCGCCGACGCAAGCGGCGACTGCAGCAGCACTCCCAGACAGGCCAACCAGACCGCCGGCTTCATCGGTCTGCTAAATGCTGAGATCGAGGAGATTGTAGTCGCGGATGTCGGCCTTGGCGCGCTTGTCCCAGCGATAGACGAGGCCCTCGTCGGCGTGCGGTTTGTAGACGAACGGCTTTTCGTGCGGGAAGCGCTGGCGGCGGGCGTCGATGCCGTAGCCGATCAGGCGGGCACGCTGGCGAATGCGCTCCGCGTCGTAGGTCGCCGCCTTGTTGTGGATGCCGCCGGCCGTCACGCCCAGCACCGACTTCCGCCGGTGGAAGCCGAAATTCACCGTGACCCGCCAGTCCTTGCTGGTGTTGGCAAAGGAGCCATGCAGCGCCTGGCGGTTGGTCATGGCGACGTCGCCCGGCGCGCAGATGATCGGCACGGCGTCGGGCAGGCGCTCGGTCTGCGCCTGGTCAGCCAGCGCCTTGATGTCGATCTTGCCCTTCTTGTGCGAGCCCGGCACGACCCACACGCCGTTGGCCGCCGTGCAGCCGTAGAGCTGGCCCATGAAGTTGAAGCCGTGGCTGCCCTCGTCCCACTCCGGGCTGTCCCAATGCGTGGTGCCGTCCTGGTGCCAGGCAACCGAGGCGCCGCGGCCCGGTTCCTTGATCCACAGCGCCTCGTTGAAGGGCGCGAAATCAGGGCCGTTGATCGCGGCCGCGACGGCCAGCAGCTGCGGATGGCCGTAGACGCGCAGCGAGGCCTCGGAGAACTGAAGCGAGCCCAGGATGAGGAAGACAACTTCCTTCGGCAGGCCGTCGATTGTCGGCTCGTACATCTTCACCGGATGCCGGCCGTTGGCGGCCGAAGTCCCGCCCCATGGATCGCTGAGCGGCCGCGCCCAGTGCAGGACAGGCCCCTTGCAGTCGACGGCCAGTGCCGGCCGGCCCTTGGCGTCGAGTGCCGCATCCTTCTCGACCGGCAGGCGGTCGAGGATGTCGTGCAGGTCGCGCTCGATATCTGAAAGTTCGTCGGGCTTCAGCACGCCCTCGAAGATGTAGAAGCCGCAGCGCCAATAGGCCTCGACGATCTCGGGATGCAGCTCGCCTTTGTCGGTGAAGCGGATGGGCCCGCGATTACCGAGCGCCGCGGCGCGCTGTTCGCCGGCGCGCAGGTAGGCCTGCATTGCCGCTTCCTCGGCGCCGTAGTCGACCTTCGTCGATCCGTCCATGGCCTGAGGATAACGCCGGCCGGCGGCGCCTGTCACTGCCGCGGCGTCTTGCGGATTTCGGCTGGCAGGTCCTTGGTCAGGAACCCGCCCACCCTGGGATAAGGCAGCAGCGGGCGCGGCTGATAGTCGTCGAAATAGACGAAGTAGCCGAACAACGCGAAGGCCAGCAGGAGCGCCGACACGGCCCACGAAACCGCAGCCGATGCTGCGTCCTTGAACGTGATCAGGACGAAGAAGCTGGCGCTGAGCGACAGGAAAGTGAAACGGCTGGTGTCCCAGCCGAGGAAACCCATGGCGAGCGGCGCGAGGCAGGCCACCAACACGCACGCCGCGCTGAAGACGCTTTTACGCCTGAAGGCGGCCGCGGTCAGGAGCGCGATTGCGACCACGGTCGCGAGACGGTACCAATCCGTGACGGTAAAATAGTTCTGCGGTTGAGGGCCGGTGAGCTTGTGGCGGAAGACGTCGTAATAGTCGGCGCGCGGCGTGTAGCCGACATGCGCCTTGATCGCCTGCATCAGGTGCTCGATATGCGCGGGATCGGCGGTCTGGAAGAAGAAGTAGATCACGGCGAACACGGCGAGCAGCAACACGCCGTGCAGGAGCGCGATCCGGGAACGCTCAGCCACGACAAGCGAGGCGAGATAGAGCGGGATCACGGTGAAAGCCGCCATCTCGTGGACGAACAGCGCCAGCGCCATCAGCACGAGGCTCTGCCGCTTGTCGCTGAACGCCAGCGCCGCCAACAGCATCAGGTAGAGGAGCTGCTCGACATAGCCGACCTCGTGGAACAGGTAGCCGCCCGCCGGGCCGATCAGGAACAGCATGGTCAGCAGCTTGATGCGCAGGCCCGAGCGCAGGGCGTGCGCCATCAGCAGCGCAATCAGTGCCAGCAGCACCAGCGCCTGCATCGCCGCAAGGAAGTGATAGTCGAAGCGCAGCGCGCCGACGGGATAGAGCAGCGTGCCTAAAAGGCTGCGGCGCCAGAAGCCGTCGAAGATGCTCGGGATGTAATAGTTGACGCTCCACAAATTCGGCAGGCGAAAGCCGACATAGAGCGCGATCAGAAGGCACAGGATCAGGCCAGCATTGGCCGCCGCCGAAAGTCGTTTCATCCCGCCGTGAGGATAGCGCGAGCAGCTACTGCAGGTCGACCAGCGTCAGGTCGACGAACCAGGATTGCGGCGAGACGAAGCCCTTCACCTTCTTGCTGAAGGCGCGTGGGTTCAGGTCGTGCACGATGTAGAGCCAGGGCGGATTGTCGACCAGCCGCTCGTGTGCCTTGGCGTAGTAGCTTCCGGCCGTCTCCGCGTCGGTCGCGGTGGCGAGGTTGCCGAAGGCTTCCTCGAACTGATCATCCACCCATTGCTCGAAATTGAAGCCGTTGGGCGTGAAGTTGACCTTGGCGAAATAGCGGTACATCGCCCCAGCGTCGCTCGACGGCGAGGAGACATTGAGCGCCATGGCGCCGTTCAGCTGCGGCGCATCGGGCGTCGAGCGCAACACGTTGAGAAGCGTCTGCCATTCCGTCGCCTCGACCTTCACGTCGACATTGCAGGCAGTCTTGAGGTTCTCCTGCAGCGCCTCGTTCATCGGCAGCGGCAGCATCTGGCCGGAGCCCGAGGTCGAGATCATGACCTTGAAGGAAAGCGGCTTCTTGTCGGAGTAGCCGGCCTCGGCCAGCAGCTTCTTTCCCTTGGCCGGATCGAATGTGTACTTGTTCTGCGGGTTGCCGAAGGCCGGATCGCTGGGCTTCAGCCAGCCGACCGACGGCTCGGCGGTGCCGTTCAGCAGCGCCACGATGGCATTGCGATCGATGCAGTAGTTCAGCGCCTGGCGGACCCTCACGTCCTTCAGCGGACTGTCCTTGGCGGCCATGTTCAAGAGCCACGGCCAGACATGCGGATAGGAGCCGGTCGAGATCACGAATCCCGCCTGCTTGAGCGACGGAATGCCATCAGGCGGCGGCACCTCGACCCAGTCGACCTGGCCCGAGCGCAGCGCGGCGAGCCGCGTGTTGGCCTCGGGAATTGGCATCAGGATGACCTTGTCGACCTTCGCCTTGTGCGCGGCGTCCCAGTAGTCGTCATTCTTCGCCAGCGTCACCGACTGGCGCGGCACGACGCCGATGATCTTGAACGGCCCGGTGCCGGCCGGGCCCATCGCCGCGGTCTTGCCCCAGTCCTTGCCGCCCTTCTCGAACGAGGTCGGCGAGGTGAAGAGCAGATACGGCACCATCCACTGGAAGAACGACGCCACCACCGACGTGGTCAGCGACACCGTGTAGTCGTCGACCTTCTTCCAGCTCACCAGCAGCGGCAGGCGGGCCCGGGTGATGCCGGTCGCACCGGGCTCGAACTGGGGAGCGTCCTTGTTGAGGAAGCGGTCGAGGTTCCAGATCACGGCGTCCGCGTTAAAGTCCGTGCCGTCGTGGAATTTCACACCCTTGCGCAGATGGAAGATCCACACCTTCTTGTCGTCCGGCGCCTGCTCCCACTTCTCGGCGAGGTGCGGCACCAGCTTCACGGGTCCGGTCGTCGTCAGGTCGAAGCCGATCAGGCCCTGGAAGATCGGGAAGCCCAGGAAACGCATGCCCTCGAAGCCGTTGTTGGGCATGCCCGAGGTCGTTGGGATGTCCGACGCGGTCATGGCGATGCGCAGGACCTTCTCCTGGGCCGCCGCCGGCGACAGCACTGCGACCGCGAGAAGAAGGACGAGAGACAGGCATTTCTTCATGGTTGGGCTCCTGATGAGCCTCAGCCATGCAAGAGCCGGGCCGACAGCCCGCGCCGTTTAGCGCCTGTGCGCGATGCGTACCTTTGCGGACCTCGGCCGGCTCGGACCAGGGCTCGCGAGCAGGCGCTCGGCGACCAGTACCTTGAGCCAGTGGCCGAACTGCGCCGCCATTTCCTTGAGAGCCTTGGCTCGCAAGCGATGTGCCGCGGTGAGCATTTCCGGTGTGGGCCAATCCAATTTCGAGATTGCGCGGGTCCTCCCGAATTCCTGGCCTTCAGCGTGATTGTCCATCTCCGCCTCCAAGAGCGTACGAACCAGAGCCGGCTTGTGCGTTCCCCCCAATCAGATCGTTGCCGCCAGCTTTGCCCGGCTGTCGGCGCGCATCTGTGGTTTTTCCCACCCTAGTGAGAGAGAAGATGATCGAGTTGCTTCAGGTACTCGCGCGCATGCGCCTGGTAGTCGACGCCGGGCGTCTTGAGGTGGACGTCGGAGACCATGGCCCACAGCGCCTCGCGCAGCAGGCTGGCGGCCTTCATGGCGGTGAAGGCGGCTTTTAGGTCGATCGACACCTTGCCTTCGAAATAGGCATCGAGCAGGGCCGCATCGTCCGTGACGGCGAAGCTCCCATTGGACGACAGGTTAGCGAGGTCGAACATCGCCGTGCCGAAGCCGCCATACTCCCAGTCGATCAACCACAGCCGCTTGCCGTCATCCATGAAGTTGCCGGGCAAAAGATCGTGATGGCCGAACACGATCGGCAGCGGCACCTGGCTGTTCTCGAGCTTGTCCGACAGCGCGAGATACTTGGCGTCGGCATCGATCAGCCGCACGTAGTCGCGGATGACCTGGAACACCCAGAAGGCATTGGCCGGGCCGCGCAGCCGGCGGCCGACCTCGTGATGGCAAGTCTTGAGCAGAGTCACGACGCCCGGGATGTTGGCGCGCATGTCTGCTTCTTCGAAGGTGCGGCCGACGATGAAGCGCAACACGGTGATGCCGGGCTCGACATGAACGACCTCCGGCGAGAGCCCGGCCTCGAAGGCGGCACGCGAGACCGCCCGCTCGCGGTCGCGGAACACATGATGGGCCGGGATGTCCTCGCCGCAGCGCACGACGTATTTGCCAGTGCTGTCCGTGGCGACAAAGGAGATGTTGGTCAGCCCGCCCTTCAACGGTTCCAGCGCAACCTTGCCCCGCCAGCAGGACAGACGTTCGACCCGCTCAGCGAGGGCTCGATTTTCCATGCCCTATGCTAGCCCGCCCTCTTCCAGGGAGGCGAGCGGCGAGAGAGCGTTCAATCGACGAAATCTCCAACCCAAGACGGTTGGGCTTATGTAAGGTCAACCGTCACACATCCCCTCGCGGCGACCCAAGACCGAACGCGAGCAAGCGGAATACGTATTCATCGCGTTCGAAAATCCAAACCGGCTGGGCCATCGGTATCGGTTTGGAGGTCACATCCTCGCCATCAACGCGGCCGACAACTCGTCTGGGATACGGCGATTTCGGACTGTCTAGTGGGCTGGGAATACCAACCATCATGCCTTCCCTCATGGCGGAACAGTAGGCAAAGCCTCGGGTCAGGCCCCCTCGGACTTCGACGTTGGTTTCGGCGAACACGTCCCTCCGGGCGATATAGTCCGGCCACTCCCGGCGATCCGCCGGCCCTTGGTAAGAGTTGTATCAGCGCTCGCCGAGCATCGTTGCGGCGGCCCGCTCAGGGAGCAGCCGCAGCCAGAAGCCGCTCGGGCCGTCACGTTTCGTCCTCAACAACCGCGGCAACCAGGTCGTGAACGATCGCCTCGAGCTGCTCGACGGCGATCAGGAACCGATCGGCGTGGACTTCCAGGATCCGGCGATCCCTCGGCGCCGCTTTGAGCAAGGACCCGGCCTTCGCGCGCAGCGAGTCGCTGCCCGGGGATGGAAGATGACGATTACGCAATTCCTGAAGTCGGTCAGTCCGGTGCCGGTCGAGGCGATGGTCGAAAGCCGACGGCGGCCGGGCCGGACGCGTCGTTCGCCATGCAGCGCGCGCAAGGGCTTCATCAGACTCGAACTTTTTTCGTCGTTTCTCATGCATGTCGACCATGTTGTCGCGTGGCGTGCCGACAAAAAGATGATCGGGGTTGATGCACCCCCTGACGTCGCAGCGGTGGCAAACCATCATGCCGAGCGGGATCGGGCCATTGACGTTGGCCCACGCCAGCCGATGTGCCGGCCACGTGCGTCCGCCGTAGCCGATGATGCCGTACCCGTGGGGGCCATAACTGCCCATCCAGAGCAGGCAGCCGCTGTTGGGTTCGGGAATGCTGAGATGGTCGAGCCGCTGCTGGACCGTCCACTCGGGACGACAATTGAATCTGGTGACTTTGGCCATGAACACGCCGCCTGTACGCTACCCTGGCGATGCGCGGATTATATGCGCGGCGGGCCGCAGGACCTATTTTGGTCATTAGAAGTTCAAGCGAAGATCCCTCGCGGCCAGGTCTCTCGCGTTTTCATCCTTGGAAACCCCGCAAATTTACCTTGCGGAGTTTCCGAGGTTTCCAAGGCCCTTCACAAATTTACCGAGCTTCTCCGAAGAGCAGGCAAGGGCCGCCGAAGCGATAGGTTCTCGTCACCCGTGCATAGCTGGCGCCCACGCATTCCGCCTCTCTGATCTCTTTCGAGAAGCTTCGCGGACCCCGGCAGAGGTTCAATTTTTCCGAGGTCTCGAAGACCTGCACCGTCACAGTACGGCCGTCGACAAACACCAGAGCCCAGAAAGGGTCGTCGTCCACATAGTGCTTCTTTGCAAGCTGAGCGTTGACCTTGTCCGCCAGTGGCCCCTTCGTCTCGGACAGCGACGCTTGATGAGGGTGAAGGACACAAACCAACTCCGCCGGCTTCTTGAGCAGCGGCTGCAACTGCACCACTTCACCGACCTTGACGTCTTCGAGGTCGCTTCGGCTGATCATCGGCTCGTCGCCATTCGGGTCGCAGGCGCAGACCAACGCCAGCAGCAAGCCGCACGAGGCAAGCAGCGTTCTTCGCCGGCCAATCGAGAGTGGCAGCGGGCTCATCACGGAACCCTTGGCGGCGCCAGCGTCAGTCCGGCGAGCGCGCAGCCGGTATTCAGGTCGACGTCCGTGCACAGCGCGCTGACCTCGAGCTCGACCGGCTTCCAGATGACGGGCGAGAGATTGTGCACGGCTTGGATGACGAAGGCAGCCGACAGGGCCGCCATGGTGGCAAGGATCGCCAAGTTGTTGTCCATTGCGACCTCCTCGAGGAACGCCGCGACGCTATGCGGGAAGGCCGCCCGCTGCTGTGGCAAAAATCACGTCTAGGCGGGCGCTGCCTCGAAACCTCCTTTCCACGTTGTGTGTGCAAAGCCACTTTTGCCGAGTTGGTTGAATGCTATCGCTTGGGGGGACAAGGGAGCATTCGATGATTGCGCATCCGGAGCGATGTGCTCGAGCGCTCATTTCGGGAGTGCTCTGCACTTTGGCCGCAGGTTTGGCGGTCCCGTTGGACATTGCGCCGTCGGCACTGGCGCAGTCCGAGCCTGATCCCGGGTGGACCGTCCTTACCGTTGCGCATACCGGCACCTGGGGCCTCTCTACCGCTCCTTCGCAAGGCGAGGCCATCGCCGGCGCCGTCCGCCAATGCCAGTCCAGAGCAGCCGACGACAGCGATTGTGGCGCCGAGCTCCTCGCCTACAAGGTCGGATGGAGCCTGGCGATCCTATGTGACGACTCCCGGGTACTGGTCGCGGCCGACAGCCTCGAAGAAGCAGAAACTGTTGCGTACGAACACATCGCCGCCCTGCGACAGTCGCACGGTTCCCGCCTGCTTCTCTGCCATCGCCTTTTGACCGTCGATCCCGCGGGAGTTGTCGAGATCGGCGAAGCCCCCGTCGCCCGTCGGATCAACTGAAACGGCGCGCCCCTCCCAGCGCAGCCGACCAGATCAATCACCGCCCGCGGAAGCTGGGCTTGCGGCGCGCTCTCCAGGCCTCGTGCGCCTCGGCCTTGTCCTCGCTCATCTCGAGCACCATGAAGCGGTAGGAATCGACCAGCGAGGCATCGGCGATGTTGGGGATGTCCTGGCCGCGGTTCATCGACTCCTTGACCATGCGCACGGCCAGCGGCGGCAGGCCCGCGATGTGGTCGGCGATCGCCAGCGCCTGCTTCATCAGCTCGGCGTGCGGCACCAGCCACTGGGCGAGCCCGATGCGATGGGCCTCGTCGGCCTTGACCGGGAAGCCCATGGCCATCCGCATCGCGGTTCCCTTGCCGACGAGCCGGGCGAGCCGCGTCGCGCCGCCGTAGTTCGGCAGGATGCCGAGCGCCACCTGCGGCAGTCGCCACTCGGCCCGCTCCGAGGCCACGATCAAGTCGCAGCAGAAGGTGATGATGCAGCCGATGCCGATGGCATAGCCGTTGACGGCGGCGATCACCGGCTTGGGGAAGTCGCTCACCAGGTTGGAGGGGAAATTGCGCGCGCGGCCCACCCGCTTGATGAAGGCCTCGGCCGAACGGGTGTTGTGGGTGTTGGGATCGCGCAGATTGGCGCCGGCCGAGAAGGCGCCGCCCGCCTCGTCGCCGGTCAGGATGACGGAGCGCACCTCGTCGTCATCATTCGCCTCGTCGAGATGCTTGAGCAGCCCGTCGGCGTAATCCTGCCCCCAACAGTTGCGCGCCTGCGGTCGGCTCAGCGTCATGATGCCGGTATGGCCCTGCTTTTTGTAGAGAAGTGGCATGACGTCCTCCTAAGCGGGTTCGACCTCGCGGGATTGCTCTCCCAGGATCCCGAGTCCTTTCAGCCGCGCGATCTCCTCGGCGGAGTATCCCGCCTCACGGAGCACCTGCTCCGAGTGCTGGCCGACGGCCGGCGCGCGGACGGGGGCGATCTTGGTCGCATCGTCGAGATGGAAGGGGCTCGACACCGTGAGGCCCTTGCCGTCGGCGAAGGGCACGAGTGCGCCGATCTTGCGGGACTGTGGATCGTTCGCAGCTTCGTCGACCGTGAAGACGGCGCCGAACGTCACGCCGGCCGCTTCGAGGATCGGCCGCCATTCCGCCAGGTCGCGCCGGGCAAAGATCTCGTCAAGGATTGCGCTCAGCGCCTTGTGGTTTGCCCGCCGCGCCTCCTTCGTGGCAAAGCGCGGATCCTGCGCAAGGTGCTCGGCGTCGATCGCCTTCAGGAAGCTCGCGAGCTGACGTGCCTCGTTGTGCAGCGCCATCAGGAACCAGCGATCGTCACGGCAGCGGTAATGATTGGCAAGCGCACTCGGCGTGTCGGTCCGCGGCGGCCGGTGCCTGACGTGCTCGCCGAACAGCCGGTTCTGCACGTAGCAGCCGTTGGCCCACAGGCCGTTCTGCAGCAGGGACGTTTGCGCGACGCCGCCCCGCCCGGTTCTTTCGCGACGGTAGAGCGCCGTCACGATGGCGGCATACAGGCCCGTCGCGGTAGGATGGTCGCCCATGCCTGGCATCGAGCGCACCGGCTCCGTCTCGGTCGTTGCTCGCACCATGTCCATCAGGCCGGTGCGCGCCCAGTAGGCGGTCGCGTCGAACCCCGTGCGCGCCGCTTCTTCGCCCACCTCGCCATAGGCCGTGATCGAGCCGTAGATCAGCCGCGGATTGACCGCCAGCAGATCGGCGGCGGCGATCTTCAGGCGCTCGCGCACCGGCAGCGGGAAGTTGGTGATGAAGACGTCGGCCGAGCCGATCAGCCGGTAGAGGATGGCAAGGCCCTCGGGGTGCTTGAGATCGATCGCCAGGCTCTTCTTGTTGCGCGATGTGAGCTGCCACCAATAGTCGGTCGTCTTGCCGGGGACGGGAACCGACGCGCGCCACGGATCGCCGGCGCCCGGCGGCTCGATCTTGATCACCTCGGCGCCGAAATCGGAGAGGATCGTCGCCGCTGCGGGTCCGGCGATCCAGCTTGCGCAGTCGATGACTTTGAGGCCCTTGAATATACCGTCAGTCATCGTGTCATGCCCTTTCGACCAGCATCACCCTCATCCTGAGGAGCGAGCGAAGCGAGTGTCTCGAAGGATGGGAACGAGCACCTTGTCTGCAGCCCATCCTTCGAGACGCGCCTTCGGCGCTCCTCAGGATGAGGGGTGCGGGTAATCTCGCCATTTCGCGCTCTGTTTCAGTGGCTCGGCTTGGTGGAGAACGGCGTCAGTTGCAGTTCGTGCGTCCAGCAGGACCGGTCCTGCGTGTGGAGATAGAAGAACGCCTCGGCGATCTTCATCGGGTTGATGATGATGTCCGGATTGTTGTGCGCCCTCGGCAGCGCCCGCGTGCCCGGCGAATCGATCAGCCCGTCGATCACGATGTTGGCGACGTGGATGCCGTGTTCCGAATATTCCTCGGTCAGCACCTGGGCCACCGTGCGCATCATCACACGGGGATAGTAGAGCGATTCGCCGGTGTTCCGCTTGGTGCCACGCAGCGACTTGGAGTTGTTCGAGAAGAAGAACGAGCCCGAGCCGCGCTTGCGCATGGCGGGCAGCACTTCCTTGGCAACCAGGAACGGCCCGCGGCTCGCGATCGCGTGGGCAACGTCGAACATCTCGACCGGGATATGCTCGAGCAGCTCCTTGCCGGGCGGCAGATCGCGTCCCTCGAGGTAGCCGGCATTGTAGATCAGGATCTCCGGCTCGCCGGCTTCGGCGCGAATGGCCGCGAAGGCCGCCGTGATCGACTTATCCGACGCGAGGTCCAGCTCGACAATCATGCACGCGCCGCCCTGCTGCTGGATCGCCGCCGCCAGCGCCGCAGCGTTCGACGCGGTACGCGTCGTCAGGACCGTAAAAAAACCCTCCTTCGCGAACTTCTGCGCAAGGGCGCCGCCGACGCCCCACCTGACACCGACCGGCAGATCCTTGTCGTCAAGCGCCTTGCCGTGCGCGAGTTTGGTGTTGCGGCCATCGGACTGCCACTTCGAGGTGGCGCCGATGATCACAGCGACCGGCTTGCCCTGCGTATTCTTGCTGGCCATTCGAATCGTCCTTTCTGGCTCTAGCGCAATCTTGGCTGGTGAAACGTGTAGGGCGGATAGTCCTTGGCGATATCGGACATGACTTCGATCACCGCCGGCGCATCGCTCGCCAGCGCCTCGCGCAGCGCGCCGCGCAGTCCGTCGGCCGTCTCGACCCGCCAGGCGCCGACGCCGAAGGCACGAGCATAGGCCTGGAAGTCGGGATTGGTCAGGATCGCCCCGGAATTACGGCCTTCGTAGAGGCGCTGCTGGTCGCGCAGCACGTTGCCGTAGGAAGCGTTGTTCACCACCACCGTCACCAGGTTGATGCCGAACTGCTTGGCGGTGGCGAGGTCCGAACCGCCGAACAGGAAGCCGCCATCGCCGGTGACCGACACCACCGGACGGTCGGGGTTGGCCACCTTGACGCCTAGCGCCGTCGGGAAGCCGTAGCCCAGCGTGCCGGAGAAGCCCGAGGAGACCAGGCGGCGCGGCTGGTGGACCGGATAGCCGTACCAGATGATGTAACCGAGCTGTGTGACCTCATCGACCACGATGCCGTCATCGGGCAGCACCTCGCGCAGCACCTTCATGAAGGAATACTGCGGATCGGCCTTCTCGATCGCCGCCTGCGCCGCGGCCCGGGCCGAGGCCACGGCAGAACGGCGCGCCGGATCGCTATTGCTCTTCACCGCGGCGGTAAGCGCGCGTGTCCCTTCGGCCGCATCGGCCACGATCGCCACGTTGACGGAAAGCCGGCGATGTTCGGCCGGGTCGATATCGATGCGCGCCGTCTTGAGGCCGGCCGGCGCCGGCGCCCAGCGGGCGATCGGCACGTCCAGCCGCGTGCCGATGCCGATCAAGAGGTCGGTCTTGTCCCAAAGCTCGAAGCCGCCGACGGTGTTGAGCGACAGCGGATGGCGCGAATCGACCACGCCCTTGCCCATGCGGAACGACACGACCGGGGCGCCGATCTTCTCGGCCAACGCCAGGATCTCGGGGCCGGCATCGACCGCGCCGCCGCCCACCCAGATCATCGGCGCCTTGGCGCCGTCGACCAGTTTGGCCAGCGCCGCGATCTTCTCGAGATCGGGCACGGGATTGGCACGCTTGCCGAGCGGGTCCATCGGCGTGACGTCGGCGGTCGCCGGGAACATGTCCCACGGCATCTCGACCGCGACCGGACCGGGCCGGCCGGATGTCATCGCCTGGAAGGCGCGCGCCATGACCTGGGGCGCCTCTGTCGGATGCTCGATGCGCTCGGCGAATTTCAGCAGCGTCTTGAGGGTGGCGAGCTGGTCGGGCATCTCGTGGAGCTGGCCACGCCCGCGGCCGATCATCGCGCTCGGCACCTGGCCGGTGATGCACATGATGGGCGCGTTGACGCCCCAGGCCGTGGTCAGCGCGCCCATGGTGTTCATGACCCCTGGACCGGGCACCACCGTGAAGGCCGACGGCTTGCCCGACGATTGGGCATAGCCCAGCGCCATGTAGGCGGTGGTCTGCTCGTGCCGGGCGTTGACGACCTTCAGGCGGTTGGCGTTGCGGGCGAAGGCATCGAACAGGCCGTACATCTGCACGCCCGGCAGCCCGAAGATGGTGTCGACCCCGTGCCGCAGCAGGGAATCGACGATGGCGTCACCGCCGGTCATGCGAGCCATGGGCTTGCCTTCCTCTCATTTCGTGCCGCCAATCTTGTCACGTTCCAACCGCCCCGGTCCTTTGGCCAAATCGCTACGCGAACCGGTGGTGGACGCCATTCGGCTCGGCTATGCTTTCGCCAACCGACAAGCAAAAGGGAGGCGTAGTTATGAGCGTTTCTTCCCGTCCATCGCGTCGCGTTTTCTTAAAGCGTACAGCACTGGGTGCCGCCGGCACCATGCTCGCTCCGGCGATCGTCCGGGCCGCGCCCAAGAGCCTCACGATGATGCATGAGAGCTCGTTCATCCCGCCCTTCGACGCCTACTTCAAGAACCAGCTCGCATCGGCGTACGAGAAGGCGACCGGCATCAAGGTCAACTACGATGTGGTGAGCGTCGGCAGCCTGCTGACCCGCGTCACCACCGCGGCGGAGAACAATTCCGGCCCCGACCTGACCACGGTCGGCTTCAACTGGGCGTTCCTGTTCGACGAGAAGCTCGTCGATGTGAGCGACATCGCCGCCGACGTCGGCAAGGAGTCGGGCGGCTGGTACGAGTCGGCGCAGGAAGCCGTGGTGGTCAACGGCAAGTGGAAAGCGATCCCGTACGCCAACATCGGCCAGCTGATGAACTGGCGCACCGACTGGTTCAAGGAGGCGGGCTACGACAAGTTCCCCGACACCTGGGACGAGCTGCTGGAAGCCGGCATCAAGCTCAAGAAGAACGGGCATCCGTTCGGCTTCGAGCTCGGCCACGGCTTCGGCGACAATCACGGCTGGCTCTATCCGCTGCTGTGGTCGTACGGCGGGCGCGAAGTCGAGGCCGACGGCAAGACCATCGTGATCGATTCCGACGAAACGGCGCGGGCGGTCGACTACTGCCGGCGGCTGTACAAGGAGACCATGGTCGAGGATTGCCTGGGCTGGACCGACGTCGGCAACAACAAGGCATTCCTGTCGGAGCAGATCTCCTGCACCAACAACGCCGAGTCGATCCTGTGGGCGGCCAAGAAGGACTTCCCCGAGATGGCCAAGGTGATCGACCAGTCGGAGAATCCGAAGGGACCGAAGGGTCGCTTCCATATGCTCAATCCGCAGGCCCATGCGATCTTCGCCCACACCCCGGACAAGCAGGCTGCCAAGGATTTCCTGCGCTGGCTGATGGTGCCCAAGCAGCTCGGCCCCTGGTACGACATCGCCGTCACCTACTACCAGCCGTTCCTGCACGCCTACGACGACGCGCCGATGTGGAAGGTCGAACCGCGCAACCTGCCCTACCGCGATGCGCTCAAGACCGCGCATCTGCCGGGCTGGCCCGCGCCGCTCAGCCGGGCGCAGTCGGAGACGATCGCGAAATTCGTCGTGATCGACATGTTCGCCAAGGCCTGCGCGGGCAAGTCGACCAAGGAAGTGATCGCCGACGCCAAGGCGCAGCTGACGCAGATCTACAAGACGGCGTAGGCGGCGGATGACGGTAGAAACGCTCGCGCCGGCGGCATTGCGCCGCCGGCCGCCGGCCTTTTCGTTCGGACGCTGGCTGGAGCGCGAAGGCGTGTTCAGCTGGCTGATGGTGGCGCTGCCGCTCGCCTTTCTGGTGGCGCTGGTCGGCTATCCGTTCTTCTACGGCATCGTGATCAGCCTGCAGAACCGGCCGGTGGCGCAGCCGGGCGTCTTTGTCGGCTTCGCCAACTTCATCGCCGATTGGCACGACTCGATTTTCCGGCAGGTGGTGCTGAACACCTTCGTCTATACCATCGCCGCAACGCTTCTGAAGATGGTGGGCGGGCTGGGGCTCGCCCTGGTCATGAACCAGGATTTTCGTTTCAAGAACCTGACGCGCGCGCTGCTGCTCTTGCCGTTCATCGTGCCGACCGTGCTGTCGACGGTGGCCTGGCAGTGGATCCTCGATCCCGCCTTCAGCGTGGTCAATTGGGTGCTGATCCACACCGGCCTGATCGACGCCCCCGGCCCGAGCTGGCTCGGCAACCCCTACCTCGCGATGTTCTCGCTGATCATGGTCAACACCTGGCGCGGCCTGCCGTTCTACGCCATCACGCTGCTCGCCGGCCTGCAGACCATCTCGCCCGAGCTCTACGAGGCGGCGACGATCGACGGCGCCGGCCGCTTCGGCCGCTTCCGCTACGTCACCCTGCCGCTGCTGAAGCCGATCATCTTCATCGTCACCATGTTCTCGGTCATCTTCACCTTCGCCGACTTCCAGCTGATCTATGTGCTGACCCGCGGGGGGCCCGCCAACGCCACCCATGTGTTCGCCACCTATGCCTTCGACATCGCCATGGGCGCGGGGCAATTCGGCCAGGGGGCATCGATTGCCCTGTCGATGGTGCCGCCGCTGGCGCTGATCATCCTCGCCATGGCGATCTACCTGAGGCCCGCCAAGTCATGAAGGGCAAGTCATGACCGTCGAGCGCCGAGGCTGGCACGTACGGCTGCTGACGCTGTGGCTGCCGCTCGGCGTGTCGCTGGTGTTCGCGCTGTTCCCGTTCTACTGGATGGCGATCACCTCGCTGAAGTCGAACCAGGAGCTCTACAGCCGCAAGGTCATGCCGCTGATCGTGCATAACCCGACGCTGAAGCACTATGTCGACCTGATCACCGAGACCAACTTCCTGGAGTGGACCTGGAACACCTTCGTGGTGGCGGTGCTCTCGACGGCGATCTCGCTCATACTCGGCGCCATGCTCGCCTATCCGCTGGCCCGCATGCGCTTCGCCGGCGCAACGCTCGTCTCCTTCGCCATCGCCGCGACCTATCTCGTGCCACAACCCCTGTTGTTCGTGCCGCTGGCCGATCTGATCAACCGGCTTGGGCTCGGCGATACGCTCACTTCGGTGATCCTGACCTATCCGACCCTGCTGATCCCGTTCTGCGCCTGGCTGCTGATGGGCTATTTCCGCACCGTGCCGCTCGAGCTCGAGGACGCCGCCCGCATCGACGGCGCGAGCCGCCTGCAGACCCTGATCAAGATCGTGCTGCCGCTCTGCGGCCCGGGCTTCATCTCGGCCGGCATCTTCGCCTTCACGCTGGCGCAGAACGAGTTCCTCTACGCCCTGATCTTCCTGACCAAGACCGAGGTGCGCACCGTGCCGGTCGGCGCCATCGCCGAGCTGGTGCGCGGCGACGTCTTCTACTGGGGCCAGCTGATGGCCGCCGCCTTGCTCGGATCGGTCCCGGTGGCGATCATCTATTCGTTCTTCGTCGAGCACTATGTCGCCGGGTTGACGGCGGGCTCGGTGAAGGGTTGACAGCCGATAGTCATACGCGGCCGGTGCCAATATCGTTGGCGCGCATGTACCTAGCGAAGCACCCTTCAGTACCATGGGAAGAGGGCGACCCGAGTTAAGCGCCTGTACCCGGTTACTTCTCCTTCTTCGCGGACTTGGTTCGCCACGGCCTTTAGACGGGCTTCCCAGCGCAATTCATCGGTGTCCGCCTCTGCGGCCTTGGCGGCGGCGATGAAGGCGCTGCGCTGGTCGCTCTTGCTGACCGATTTCTTCCTTTGCCGCGAAAACCGTGGAAGCCGCTACCGCCGTGTCATACCGCCTGTCCGCCGTGGCGCAGCAGCCGCCCCGAGTGGGTGTTCGTCGGTCGACCGTTGCGCATTGTCACTTCGCCATTCACCAGGATGAACTTGTAGCCGTCGGCGCGCTGAATGCGTCGCCATTCGCCCCCCGGCAGGTCGTGCGCGATCTCGTCGGGCAGCACGCGCAAGCCATCGAAATCGTAGACCACGATGTCAGCCGGCGCGCCCAGCCTGAGCTGACCGCGGCCGCGAAATCCAGCCACCTCGGCCGGCAGCGCCGACAGACGCCAATGAACGTCCTCAAGGCTCAGCATCTTGTGCTCCCGCACCACCTTGCAGATCGTCTCGGTCGGATAGCGGCCGGCAGTCAGGAACTTCGTGTGGGCACCGCCGTCAGACACCCCGAACAGTACGTACGGATCGTCGACCAGTTCTTTCAGGTATTCGATCCTGCCGTTGGGCGGAGCGGCGAAGAACTCGGTTTCGAGGTCTTCTTCGACCGCCATGTCGAGCATGACGTCGACCGGGTGCTTGCCCATTTTCTCGCCGGCATGGGCCAACGTGTAGTCGAGCCACTTCTTGTTCTTCTCGAGCTTCGGCCCGACGATGGCGATCTGCGGCAGCGGCCCGGTCGCGGTTATCGGCAGCTTCTCGCGCAGCGCCGGCCGGCGCGCCGGATCGGCGAGCTTCGCCAGCCGCTCTTCCCGCGTGCCCGTGGTGGCGTCGCACCAGACCTGCTGATCGTCGAACAGGTTCCAGTCCTCGAAGGTGAAGGTGAAGCCCGCGTCGGTCGTCAGCCCCTGCCCCACGACACGGATGCCGCGCTCGCGGCAGCTCGCCAGCCATTCGAGGAGGCGGCGATGGATGTGCGGCCGGTCGTCGAATGCCTGCACCACGTTCATGATGATCGGCCGGCCGGAGAGCGTCGCCATCTCCTCGTAGAAAGCACGGTCGCGCGCATTGTCACCCGACACCAGCAGCATCTGCATGAAGCCGTCGTTGCGCTCGGCCAGCACCCTGGCGAACTCGCGGCAGGTGTCATCGTGCATCACGTCGGTGGGCATCGGCGAGCCGTCATGGTCGCGCTGTACCGCCGCCGGCCCGGTCGGCAGCATGCGCTGGGCCGACCAGCCGCAGGCGCCGGCATTCATCGCCTCGTGCAGCAGGCGGCGCAGCTCGGCGTGCTGCTCCGGAGTCGGCCGCTGCCCGGCCTTGGCGGCTTCGAAGCCCATCACCCAGGTCAGCAGCGGCGAAATCGGAACGTAGGGCAGGATATTCACCGCCTTGGGCGCGCGATCGACGGCGTCGAGAAACTCCGGGAAGGTCACCCAGCTCCACGGCATGCCCTGCTGCATGGAAGCCATCGGGATCGCCTCGACGCGGGTCATGGTCAGCATCGCCCGCTCGCGCTCGGCCGGCCGCACCGGCGCGAAGCCGAAGCCGCAATTGCCGATCACGACCGAGGTGATGCCATGCCACGACGACAGTGTGCAGTACGGATCCCAGAACAGTTGCGCGTCGTAGTGCGTATGCAGGTCGACGAAGCCCGGCGCCACGATCAGTCCGCCGGCGTCGATCGTTTCGTCGGCTTCGTCCGCGCGGATATGGCCGATCGAGGCGATGACGCCGTCCTTGATGCCGATGTCGGCGCGAAAGCGCGGCAGGCGACTGCCGTCGACGATCATGCCGCCACGGATCACCTTGTCGAACCGGGCCATGTCTCCTCCTGTTTTGACGAAACGTGGGCGGGTCGCCGTGGCCTGTCAACGCGGCGCCCATCCTCTGTTTCGCGGACGTCTCCTTTACCTCGTACTTGAACCTTTGCTTGTTGGAGCGGCCGCGGCCATGATCGGCCCACGCATAGGAGAGCACCCATGAAGGCTGCTTACATCGAAAAGTTCGGCGGACCCGAGGTCCTGAAGTACGGCGATCTTCCCGACCCGTCGCCCGGGCCCGGCCAGGTCGTGGTCGATACCCATGCCGCGAGCGTCAACGGCGCCGACTGGAAGGTGTGCGCCGGCGAATACGCCAATCCGAGCTTTCCGGTCATCCTCGGGCGCGACCTTTCGGGCGTCGTGAGCGCCGTTGGCTCGGGCGTGGCGGACCTGCGGGTCGGTGATGAGGTATTCGGCGTGCTGGAAGGAGGCCGCGACGGGACCTATTGCGAGAAGATCGCCATCGGCGCCGCGGTCGTCGCGAAGAAGCCACCCGGGTTGTCGCATGTCGACGCAACCGCGCTGGCACTCACCGGACTCACCGCCCTGCGTTCGATCGAGGGCTCGCTGAAGCTGAAAGCTGGCGAGACGATCCTGATCCAGGGCGGCGCAGGCGGTGTTGCGAGCTTTGCCATCCAGCTTGCCAAGCATCTCGGCGCCCGCGTCATCACCACCGCCAGCGCGGGCAACCTCGCCTACGTGCGCGAGCTCGGCGCCGATCAGGTCATCGACTACAACACGACCGACTTCCGCAAGGTCGTCAGCAACTGCGACGCGGTGTTCGACACGGTGGGAGGCGACGTTGCGATGCAGTCCTTCGCGGTGCTGAAGCCGGGCGGCCGCGCGGCCTTCATCGCCTCGGGCGCCCAGGCGCCCAAGCCGGATCGTAGTGACGTCACGGCTCTTCGCCCGGCGGTCGGCCGCGACCGGCCGGCGATGGAGCGAGTTGCAGAGCTCTATCGTGGCGGCGCCGTCCGCCCGCCGCCCGTCAGACTCTTCAAGCTGGCCGATGCTGCCGAGGCGGTCGGGATCAGCAAGGCCCGCCACCTCAAGGGCAAGCTGGTGTTCAAGGTGCGATGAACGACGCCCTGCCTCGCCTCCCCGGTTGAACGGAACGGTTGACGCGCGTCACTTCGACTGCAAATCTCTGGTCAGTGGTTCCCGCAAGGGATCAAAAGGGAACGCGGTATTCCGCGGCTGCCCCCGCAACTGTGAGCGGCGAGCTTGAGGCCAACAAACCACTGGAACCGAAAGGTTCTGGGAAGGTGGTCGAAAGCAAGGACCCGTAAGCCAGGAGACCTGCCACTAAACGCGGTCACGCGCGAACGCATTGGGCGGGGTGTCCTGATGTAGATACTGGCTTGGGTTGCCTGTGGAAACATGGGTGGCGCGCGCCGGCTACGGTTCGCGGTGACGGATGCTGTGCCGCGAGTCCGTCTTGCCTGTCTCTTCTCTTTCTTCCGCCGCTGGGTGCCGCGCCATCGATTCGCTCGAGCTCTATGCCTCGGCGATCGACACATCGGACTACGTCGGCCGGGTGGCACCCATCGTCCGGCGCCTGGTGCCCGAGATCGGCGAGCTGCTCGATGTCGGCGCCGGTGGCGGCCAGCTCGGCGCCGCTCTGCAGGATCGCGCCTTTCCCTGGACCGCGATCGAGCCCTGGCCCGCGATGCGCGCGCGACTCGCCCGGCTGCATCGCCCGCCGCGCATCGTGGCGAGCGGCTGGCAGGAAGCCGATGTAGCCGCGGCAACGCACGACACGGTGCTCGCTGCCACCATGCCGGCGCCGTTCGACCAGCCCGCGCAATTCCTCGCACGCTGCCGGAAGTGGGCGCGGCGAACCGTGGTGTGGGTGGTGCCCGCCCATGACGGACCGCGTGGCCTCTGTTTTGCCGGCTGCCTGCCGTCGCGTTGGCATGGCGAGGACGAGACCCCTGGCATCGACGTCACGCTGGCGGGCCTCGCGCCCGCCGAGCGGCCGCATGAAATAGCCTTTGTCGACTGGACCTTCTCCGGCGTGGTGAAGGACCTGCCCGAACTCTCCGCCTATCTCGCCGATCGGCTGGGCTGGCCCGCCGCCGACGAGCGCCGCCCGCAACTCACCGCTCACCTTGCAGCACAAGCAACGCCCGATGCTGCCGGGTTGCGGCTCAACATCGCCAGAAAATCCGCCGTTCTGGTTTGGGGAAGACAATGAAAAAGCTGTACCGCACCCTCGCCTTTGCAAGCATCGCGCTCTCATCGCTTGCGACCATGTCCGCCTACGCACAGCCGGCCGGAGCGCCGCAGCAGAGTCCCCTGCCATCCAGCCCTCAGCCCGCGACTCCTCAGCCAGCCGATCCGCAGCCGCCAGGGCCCCAGCCTTTCGGCGTGTCGCCGACCCTCATGCCGCAAGTCGTGGTCACGGCGACGGGCTATCCCGAGGAAGTCACCAAGATCGCGGGTACCGTCCAGGTCATCACCCAGGACAGGATCGCCCACTCCACCGCCAAGTCGGTCACCGAGCTGCTGGCCGACAACGCCGTCGGCTTCATGAGCCAATGGACGGCGGGCCAGACCTCGATCAACATCCGCGGCGCCGCCACCGAGGGGCAGGGCCGCGATTTCAAGAGCCAGGTCCTGGTGCTGGTCAACGGCCATCGCGCCGGCACTGCCAACGTCTCCAAGTTGTCGATCGCCGACATCGAGCGCATCGAGATCGTGCGCGGCCCCTCCTCCGTCGTTTACGGCAGCCAGAACATGGGCGGCGTGATCAACATCATCATGAAGACCGGCCGCAGCGCGCCCGGCAACCTGGCCGAGTTTGACATCGGCAGTTGGGAACTGGTCAACGGCAAGGCCCAGAGCGGCGGCGTCTACAAGTCGTTCGACTACTACGTCGGCGTGTCGGGCGGCGGCCAGAACGACTACCAGGTGGGCGGCGGACAGCTGGAACTGAACACAGCCTGGCAGCGCCGCGGCATCACCGGCTCCTTCGGCTGGCAGATCGACGACGACAACCGCGTCGACATGACGGCGCGCAACGACGGCGTCTACGATACCGGCTTCCGCGGCTCGAGCGCCAATATCTGGGCCTTCGACACTCGCTACAACTCCTCTTTCGACTTCACGTACAACGGCAAGACGCCCGACAGCCGCTTCAACATCTTCGCGCAGGCCTACTACGTCTCGGACGTAGACGACCTCAACAACCCCTCGCCGCTCAGCAACCTCAACGCCATCGCCGCGCGCACCTTCACCGACCACAACCATCGCGAGCAGAATATCGAGGGCCTCCGCCTGCAGCCGCGCTACAAGGTGTGGTCGAGCAACGAGGTGCTGCTCGGCATCGACTGGGAGAGAAGCTGGCTCACTTCGTATCGGAATCGCTCGGGCAATGCCGCCGTCACCCAGCTGTCGCCACAGGACAACAACGAGACCAATACTGTGTTTGCGTTCTACGCCGAGGACACGCAGCGGTTCTTCGATGACCGCCTCGTCGTGCGTGGCGGCGTGCGGCAGACCTACGGCACGACCTCGCTTCTGGCCACTCCCTTCGCCCTCACCCTGATTCCGGGCAGCGTCACCTACAACGCCACGACCTACTCGGTCGGCGCGACGCTTCAGGTCACCGACTGGTTGAACGGCCGCGTCGGCGCTTCGAGCGGCTTTCGCGCGCCGACGGCGACCGAGCTCGGCTCCAACTTCACGGTGACGCCGATCGGCACGACCATCTTCGGCAATCCCGGCCTAACGCCCGAGACCAGCCAGCAGCTCGAGGTCGGCGCCACCGCCCTCTGGCGTGGCCTGAGAGCCGACGCCGCGTTGTTCCAGAACGTCATCAGCAGCCGAATCACGGCCCAGACGCTGTCGTCGATCGGCGGCGTGGTGGTGCAGCAGTACCAGAACAACCCCGGCAACATCGTCGTCCAGGGGCTGGAGTACCAGCTCGAGAGCGACGTCATCCGCACCCTGGCACTGGCAGCCCCGGCGTCATGGCGCTGGATACTGTTCGCCAACGGCTACTACAATTTCACCATGACCGACTACGGCGCGCAGCGACTCGGCATTCCGACCAGCGCAGCCACGCGCATCAACGTCTACGAGCTGTCGATCGGCACGCGCATCGGCCAGGCCGAAACCGAGGTGCCATGGAACCTGCAGCTGATCGGGCTGCTGCGCGGCCCGATGGACTACAACACCGAGGAGGCGCTCTCGCCGATCTTCTTCCCCGGCCAGGTGCGCAACGTCACGGTCTACGAGAAAAGCGCGTTCTGGGTGTGGAACCTGCGTGGCGAGGTGGAGCCGCGCAAAGGCGTGAAGCTCATCGCGGCGCTCAACAACATCTTCGACACCAACCAGCACCCGATCTTCATCGCGCTCGACCAGAATCCGTGTGGCGCCAACCAGCTCGCGCAAAACGGCGCCTGCGGCAACTCGATCCCCGGCCGCGAGTTCATGGTCGGCGTGCAGATCAAGTTCTAATGGCATGATTTGGAAGCGCGTCCTCACACACAGTGTCATCCCGAGCGAAGCGAGGGACCCTTGATCGACACCGGCCAAAGGTCCCTCGCTTCGCTCGGGATGACACGAGGGGTGTGTCGGCTCTTCCTTGCGGTAGCCTGTGCGCTCGCCCTCTCTGCCTCCGCGCTCGCGGCCGAGCCGGTAACGGTACGGGACGCGTTCGGCCGGAGCGTCACCGTAGCGGCGCCGCCGGAGCGGATCATCCCGATCTTCGCCTCCAATACCGAGATCGTGGCCTCGCTCGGCATCGCCGACCGCATCGTCGGCATCGAGTCCTATACCCGCTACCCACCCGAAGTGCTCGACCGGCCGTTGGTCGGCGGCCGGCTCGGCTTCTCGGTCGATGCCATCGTGGCGCTCAGGCCCGACCTCCTCGTGGTCACACCCTCGCGCCAGGCGGCAAACCAGCTGATCGATCCGATGGAACGGCTGGGTGTGCCGATCATCGTGCTGCTGCAACGGAACGTACCGGAGATCCTGGCCAACATCCGCCTCATGGCCAAGGTCGCGGGCGTCGAAGGACGCGGCGAGCAGGTGGTGGCGGGCTTCGAGCAGCGCCTGGCCCGCGTGCGTGAGCGCGTCGAGGGCAAGCCGGCGCCCAGCACCATCATGATCACCGGGCGGCTCGGCAACGGCCTGATGCTGGTGGCGCGCGAGGGCACTTACACCGGCGACGCCATCGTGCGGGCGGGCGGGCGCTTCGGGCTGCCCGGCACAACGGCGATCGCCCAGGTCTCGCCGGAAGCGATCCTCAACGCCGATCCCGACGTGCTGCTGTGGGCCGGCAGCGACAAGGATCTCAAGGAGCTGATCGCTCGGCCCGGCTGGTCAGAGATGCGGGCCGTGAAGAGCGGACGCGCGCATGCAGTCAGCCGCACCGAGCTGTTGATCCCCGGCCCCCGCACCATCGATGGCATCGAGCATCTGGCGGCGCTGTTTCATCCGGCCACGCCGCGATGAGGACCTGGCTGCTGCTGGGCGCGGCACTCGCCGTCGCGATCGTGCTCGCGACTTCGGCTGGCCACGACTGGGCGAGCCCACTCGATCTCTGGCGCGCCATCGAGGGCGATCGTTCGCTGAGGAGCCGCCTGCTGGTCGACTGGCGCATCCCGCGCGTGCTGGCGGCCGGCCTGGTCGGCGCGCTGCTCGGCCTGGGCGGCGCCATATATCAAGGTGTGTTCCGCAATCCGCTGGCCGAGCCCTACCTGCTGGGATCGGCCGGCGGCGCCGCGCTCGGCGCAACAGTGGCGCTGTTGGTCCCGCTGATGGCGCCACAGTCGCTTGCCCTGCCCCTGCTCGCTTTCGCCGGCGCCTGGGGCGCGACGCTGCTGGTGGTCGGTATCAGCCGGGTGGCCGGCGCCGTCGATGCTGCGGGTCTGCTGCTCGCGGGTGTGGCGGTCGCCGCCATTCTGGGTGCGCTGCGCTCGTTCATGATGCTCGCCTTGTCGGACGAGACAGTGAGCCTGCAGGTCGTGCTGAGCTGGGTGCTGGGCGGCGTGCAGACGCCGAGCTGGCCCGCGCTTGGCCTGCTCGCGCTGATCTCGGCCGCCTGCCTCGGTCTCTCGCTGCTGCTCGCGACACGTCTCGACGTGCTGGGCCTGGGCGAGACCATGGCGATCGCCTTCGGCATGAACGTGCCGCGCTTCGTGGCGATCGCCGTGCTGGCAGGCTCGGTGGTGGTCGCTGCAGCCGTCGCCTTCGGTGGGCTGGTGGCCTTCGTCGGCCTCGCCTCGCCACATATCGCGCGCTGGCTGGTCGGCCCGCTGCACCGGCCGCTGCTGCCGGCCGCGGCGCTGGTCGGCGCCATCGTGGTGATCGTGGCCGATGCGATCGCGCGTGCCGCCCTGCCGCCGGCCGAGATCCCGCTCGGCCTGGTGACCGCCGTCGCGGGCGGGCCGTTCTTTATTCTCCTGCTGGCCAGGAGGCTGCGCACATGACCGAGATCTCGGCCAACAAGCTGGTGGTGCGGCGCGGCGCGGCGACACTGCTGAGCGAGCTGTCGCTGTCGTCGCAAGCGACCGGCTCGATCGCCATGATCGGTCCCAACGGCGCAGGCAAATCGACGCTGCTGAAAGTGCTGGCCGGAATAGAGCGGCCCTCCTCGGGGCAGGTGCGGATCGGCGATCGCGACCTTGCGGCGCTGTCGGGCGGCGAGCGTGCGCGGACCATCGGCTTCCTGCCGCAATACTTCGAGCCACATTGGGATTTGAGCGTCGCCGAGCTGGTGCGCTTGGGCGCCGAGCGTGGCGGGCAGACGACCGAGGAGGCCGTGCAGCGGGTCGGCGGCACCTTCGAGCTTGGCGGACTCGAGCGGCGGCGCTGGTCGACGCTGTCGGGCGGCGAGCGGGCGCGCGTGCTGCTGGCCACCGTGCTGGTGGTCGATCCGCCGATCCTGCTGGCCGACGAACCGGCCGCCGCGCTCGATATCCGTCACCGCCTCGATGTCGTCGCGGCCCTCGCCCACCGTGGACGCGAGCGGCTCTCGATCGTGGTGGTGCACGATCTCGACCTCGCCTTCCGCTTCTTCGAGCGCATCGTCGTGCTCGACCGCGGCCGCATCGTCGCCGATGGCCCGGCCGCGCGGCTGATCGACGATCCGCTGATCGACACGACCTTCGGCGTGCGCTTCGAGCGCCTCAGGACTGCCGACGGCGTTCTGCTACGGGCGATGACCTCCGAGCGCTCGTGAAGGCGCGCAATACTCTCAGGTGCGCATATAGCCTTCGACTTCGCCTTCCGCCCAGGCCAGCACCTTCTCCATCGGCTCGCCGGTGTAGTGGCGGACGGCCATCTGGCACATCAGGTTCGCGTTGTTGATCTGCTCGGCGATCTTGTGCGGCGCCGGCGCACCGGCGGATGACAGGATCTGGTGATTGTACGGGTTGGGATAGTGGAACAGCGTGCCCTTGGGCGGCTCCGCCTCAGCCCACACCTTGAGCGTGGTGAGCTTCTCGAACGAGGGCAGGTCGTAGCCACCCGACGCCACCACCATCTTCTCGATCGATGACGGTTGCGACAGGTACATCAGCAGGCTCTTGGCCGCCGGCTGGTTCTTGCTGAAGTTCCAGATGCCCCAGAAGAACGGAACGAACGGCGCGAAACGGCCCTTCGGCCCGACCGGGAAGCCGTGCGTCCAGCACTGCTCGGCAACTTGCGGCGCATCGCGCTTGGCAACGGCCCAGGCGCTGGGCGGGTTCATGATCAGCGAGGCCTGGCCCGAGATCAGGAACTTGTTGTTCGAGGCGTCGTCCCAGGCCGCGACATCGCTCGGCAGGAACTTCATCAGCTTCTTGTAAAAGTCGAGCGCCTGACGGACCCCGTCGGTCTTCACGGTGACGTCGCCCTTGGCGCTGACCAGCTCACCACCGTACGCGTGGAAGATGGCGCCAATCGTGTCGTTGCTGTCGCCGGTGTTGCCGACGCCGATGCCGAATGGATTGCCACCCTTGTGGCAAGCTTCGGCAGCCTTGAGGAACGTATCGAGGTTCCAGTCGTCGGCCTTGGGCGGCGCACCGGCGGGGTACATCGCCTGCACGTCGATGCCGGCATGCTTCTTCATCAGGTCGATGCGCGAGCACGGGCCCTTGATCTGGCTGCCGACCGTGGCCGGGACCGCCAGCCACTTGCCGTTGAGCTTGCCGAGATATTCCACGGTCGCGTTGACCTTGCCGTTGCTCTTGACCAGCTCATCCATCAGGTCGTTGACCGGCACCATCTGCTCCGAATAGCGCGCCGGCAGAAACGAGGTGAAGGCAAGAACGTCGTGGCCGGACTTGGCCTGCAATTCGGCGGCGCCGGTCAGCAGCAGCTTGTTGGCCTGGGTGGTGATGAAGTCGACGGTGACGTCGACCTTCTCCTTCTCTCCCCACTCCTTGATCAGCGTGGAGGTGGCATCGTTGGCATTGGGGACCCAGTGGTCCCAAAAGCCGACGGAGAGTTTCCCGGCGGCGTGCGCCCCGCGCACGAACGGGGCGGCGACCAGGCCGAGGGCAGCACCCGCGACCACGACTCTACGACGCGACACATTGTTGGACTTGAATTGCGCCATGACACTCGTCCTCCCTGAAAGGAACGCCTGTGCACGCGACTATGCTTACGGATTCACGCCTGTAAGTCCGTCGAGGCTAGCCGATGGCCGCTTGCGGCGCCAGCAGGGAGTAGTTCAGCGTTGGGCGTGCGCCTCGACTTTTTTCGAGGACGCGGTGGCGGCTTCGACCACCATGTTCTTCATCGCCTTCTGCAACTTGTCGAAGGCGCGCACCTCGATCTGGCGCACGCGCTCGCGGCTGATGCCGTACTTGGCCGAGAGGTCCTCGAGCGTCTTGGGCTCGTCGACCAGGCGGCGCTCGACGATGATATGGCGCTCGCGCTCGGTGAGCTGCTTCAGGGCAGCCGCCAGCATGTGCTTGCGCTGGCCGAGTTCCTGGCTGTCGGCCAGGCGGGCTTCCTGATTGGGCGTGTCGTCGACCAGCCAGTCCTGCCATTCCATGTCGCCCTCGGCCTTGACCGAGGCGTTGAGCGAACTGTCGGGCGCGGCGAGGCGGCGGTTCATGTTGACCACCTCCTCTTCCGGCACGCCGAGGCGGGTGGCGATCTTGGTGACGTTCTCGGGCGTGAGATCGCCCTCCTCGATCGCCTGCAGCTGGCCCTTGAGCTTGCGCAGGTTGAAGAAGAGCTTCTTCTGGGCGGCCGTGGTGCCCATCTTCACCAGCGACCAGCTGTGCAGGATGTATTCCTGGATCGAGGCACGGATCCACCACATGGCATAGGTGGCCAGCCGGAAGCCGCGGTCCGGATCGAACCGCTTCACGGCCTGCATCATGCCGACGTTGCCCTCGGAAATGAGCTCGGCCACGGGCAGGCCATAGCCGCGATAGCCCATGGCGATCTTGGCCACGAGACGCAGATGGCTGGTCACCAGTTTGTGGGCGGCCTTCGAATCGTTGTGCTCACGCCAGCGCTTGGCCAGCATGAATTCCTCCTGCGGCTCCAGCAGCGGAAATTTGCGGATCTCCGAGAGGTAGCGGCTGAGGTTGCCTTCCGGCGTGAGGGACGCCGGCAGGGCGGGAAGATTTGCAGTGGCGGTAGCCATAGGCTCCCCCTTTCTCTCTTTCTCTTGGTACGCGCAGGCGCCGGTGAACGGGCGTTTAGCACTCGTATCCGTCGACTGCTAAGGCCGACTCTAAGGGTCGGACAAAGTTCGGGTCAAGAAAAACCTACTAATCCCCTCAGGTATTGGGGGAATTACTTAACGCTGTTCAGCTGAGATACTAACGTCTTGATATCTTGTGGCAATTCTGTGGCGAAGCTCATCGTTCGATAAGTGCGCGGGTGGCGGAACTCGAGGACGGCGGCGTGCAGCGCTTGCCGCTCAAAGGTGTTCAACGCCGCCAAAGCGGGCGTGTTCCGCTTGCGGCCATAGACCGGATCGCCGACCACCGGGCAGCCGATATGGGCCAGATGGACCCGTACCTGGTGGGTGCGGCCAGTGCCGAGCTTGGCACCGACCAGGCTGGCGACCGGCTTCAGCGCCGGGCCGAAGCGCTTCTCCAACCAGTACTCGGTCACGGCATTGCGGCCGCTGGTCTTGCGCACCGCCATGCGCTTGCGGTCGACCGGATGGCGGCCGATGGCGGCCTCGATGATGCCGCCACGGGCCGGTGGGGTGCCCCACACCACGGCCTGGTAGATCCGCGTCAGATCATGTGCGGCGAACAGCTTCGAAAGGGCGGTGTGGGTACTGTCGTTCTTGGCGACGACCATGACGCCCGAGGTATTCTTATCGAGGCGATGGACGATGCCCGGCCGGCGCACACCGCCTATGCCGGAGAGGCTGTCGCCGCAATGCGCCAGCAGCGCATTGACCAGGGTGTTGTCGGGATTGCCCGGCGCAGGATGCACCACCATGCCGGCCGGCTTGTTCAGCACCAGCAGATCGGAGTCTTCATAGAGGATGTCGAGATCCCGCGCCTGCGGCAGCGGCGTTGCCGGCTCGGGCTCGGGAATGTCGATGATGAAACTTTCGCCGGTTTTGACCTTGCGGGACGGCTCTTCTACTGTCCGCCCCGGTTCATTCAACGGGCCAGCCAACGCCACGCGGCGGCTTTCGATCAGCGCCTTCACGCGACTCCGCGTGAGGGCCGGCAAGGCAGCCGCCAGCGCGCGGTCGAGCCGCTCGCCGGACGCGCTTTCGTCGAAGGTCACGATGTGGCGACCGGCATCGCTCATTTGTCTCTCATGGGAGTTGTCTTGACGCCTCCTGCTCAGGCCTTGGTCCCACGCTGGCTCGTGGTGGCTGTGATCGTGATGGGCCTGCTCCTCGTCATCGGCTCGATCGTCGTCGGAACCGAGGTGTCGCGTCGCATGTCTAGTCCCAAGCCCGTGGCTTCGCCAGCGGCCGAGCCCGGCACTGTATCCAAAGGCCCCAGGATCCGTAGCCAGTCCCTTCACCCAGCGCATCGACCTGCCGGCCGGCTCTCAGGTGATCTCGATGACCGCCGTCGGCGACCGCCTGGTGGTCCACGTCGAGAACCAGACCGGATTGACCTCGGCCTATGTCGTCGACCCGCGCACCGGCGTCCTGCTCGGCACCATCGACTTCCCGCCCGGAGCTCCCCGTTGATCAATCTTCGCAGCGACAACGAGGTCGGCGCGCATCCGCGGATCATCGAAGCCGTCAGCCGAGCCTTCACCTCCGGTTCGGCCTTCTCCTACGGCGCCGACGAGTGGACGCAGCGGGTCGAGAACCGGCTGCGCGAGATCTTCGAGAAGCCCGACCTGGTCGCCTATCCGGTGGCGGTCGGCACCGCCGCCAATGTGCTGGCGCTCGCCTGCTGCACGCCGCCGTGGGGCTCGATCTTCTGTCATCCCATCGCCCATATCGCGGCGGAGGAAACCAACGCCGCGGAATTTTATTCGGGAGCGCGCTTGATCCGGATCGACGGAGCGGCGGGCAAGATCGACCCCAAGAAGCTCGCCGAGGCGCTGGCGCAACCCGTCTACGGCGTGGTGCATTTCTCGCAGCCGTCGGCCGTCAGCATCACCCAGGCGACCGAGCACGGCACGGCCTACGCGCCGGAAGAGATCGCCACCCTCGCCACCGCCGCGCATCGTCACGGCCTCAAGATGCACATGGACGGCGCGCGCTTCGCCAACGCCCTGTCCTTCGTCGGCTGCTCGCCGGCCGAGCTGACCTGGAAGGCCGGCATCGATGTGCTCAGCCTCGGCGCCACAAAGAACGGCGCCATGGCGGCCGAAGTGGTGATCTTCTTCAACTCGGAGCTGGCGCAAGGCTTCGAATTCCGCCGCAAGCGTGGCGGCCACCTGCTTTCCAAGATGCGCCTCATCTCGGCCCAGCTCGACGCCTATTTCAGCGACAGCCTGTGGCTCGACAACGCCCGCCATGCCAACGCCATGGCGCGCCGGCTGGTCGCAGGGCTGACGCCGCTCAAGGGCGTCCAGCTTCTATATCGGGTCGACGCGAACGAAATCTTCGTTGTGCTGCCGGCGCATGTTCACGATGCTCTGCAGGAGGCCGGGGCGCAGTACCATCCCTGGCCGTCCGACCGACCGGGCGAGCGCGCTTTCCGGTTGGTCACGGCCTTCGATACCGAGCAAGGCGCGGTCGACAAGTTCCTCGCCGTTGCCAAGGGATCCGTCAGCGCCAAATGATGAGAAAGCGGGAGGGAACCCATGACGAATGAGCTGAAGCCAGGACTCAAGGCCGAGATCGTCAGGACCGTCGACGACACCCTGGTGGTCAAGCACATGGGCGGCGACGGCGTGCTCAGCACGCCCAACATGATCGGGCTGATGGAGCGGGCGGGCATCGAGGCGGTGCAGAGCCACCTCCCCGAAGGACACACCACCGTCGGCTTCGAGGTGCACGTCAAGCACTTCGGCGCCACGCCCAAAGGCAAGAAGGTGACGGTGACCGCCGAGCTGGTCGAGATCGACGGCCGCAAGCTCCGCTTCAAGGTCGAGGCGCACGACGAGGACAAGAAGGTAGGCGACGGCACCCACCGCCGCGCCATCATCGCCGTCCAGCCGAAAAAGTAGGAAGCCAGGAACCGATCAACTCGGCGTGCGCTGCTGGCGGCGGACTTATGCCCATGCCAATCTAAGGCTCGGGGTATCCGCAGGGAGGACAGCATGCGATCGATCGTATTGGGCGCGTTTTGCGCCATCGCCATGGCCGCGACCGCCATGAACGGCGCAAGGGCCGAGATCAAGGAAGTGCCCGTCACCTATTCGGACGGCACAACCACCATGAAGGGCTTCGTCGTCTACGACGACGCCACCACGGCCAAGCGGCCCGGCATCATCATGGTCCATGAGTGGTGGGGGATCACCCCGCACATCCACAACGAGGCGAAGAAGTTCGCGCAGCAGGGCTACACGGCCTTCATCGCCGACATGTACGGCGACGCCAAGACCGCCGACAACCCGAAGGATGCCGGCGCGCTCTCGGGTGGCGTGATGAAGGATCCGAAGGCGATGGAGTTGCGCTTCAAGGCCGCGCAGGCAGAGCTCGCCAAGCAGGCCACGGTCAATCCCCAGAAGATCGGCGCGGTCGGTTACTGCTTCGGCGGAGCGGTCGTGCTGAACATGGCGCGCACCGGCGACGACCTCAAAGCCGTTGCGGGCTTCCACGCCTCGCTGGGTCTCAACACTCCGGCGCCGGCGCCCGGCACCGTCAAGGCGAAGATCCTCATCCTGAACGGCGCCGACGATCCCTTCGTGAAGAAGGAGCAGTACGAGACGCTCAAGAAGGATCTCGACGCCGCGAAGGCGGACTACCGGATCGTCGAATATCCCGGCGCGGTGCACGCATTCACCAATCCGGAGGCCACCGCGCTCGGCGAGAAGTTCAAGCTGCCGCTCAAGTACGACGCCAACGCCGATCAGCAATCGAAGGCCGAGGCGGCCAAGCTGTTCGCCGCCACACTCAAGAACTAGGTCGCCAGCCGTCAGCCCCGCCCTTCGAGACGCCGACGCTCCGCGTGGCTCGTAGGGTGAGGGACTACCTCCGCGAAAGACCTCAACCGCTGAGGAGGCGCGCAGCGCCGTCTCGATTACGCGGAGTAATCTCCGCGGCTTGGTCGGGCACGAGCACCGTCTCGCGTTCATTTGATGTGCAATTTGGGATGGCGGCCCTAACCTTGGTCCAACCAAGGAGCCTATCTGCGCCTCCTCCCGAAAATTCCCGCCGTCCTCGCCGCATTGATCGCGCTGCCGGCCATCGCGGTCGCCGCCACGATCGGCGGCACCTACTACATGCCGCAGTACGACTACCGCGACTTCTTCGCCGCGACCGACCACAAGCAGTTCCAGGTGATCCTGCAGGGCGACGCCTTCCCCGGCGTCAACCCGGAAACGGTGGCACGCGCGCTCCTGCCGGCGATGCAGGCGGCCAAGCCCCGGCCCGCCCTCACCTTCACCTATGCCAGGCCCTCGCCGCCGCCCAGCCCCAACTACCGGCTGGTGCTGGTGTTCGATCCCGCCCTCAACCTCAACGCCGCCCCGGTCTGCGCCGGCACGGACATGCGCTTCCGCCCGGGCAAGCCGGGCACCTTCTATGTCTACGCGATCTACTGCCGGAACGAGCAGCCGCTCTCGTTCACGACGGCGTGGACGGCCGCCACCGGCCCGACCGATCCGCGCATCGAGCGACTGTTCCGCGAGCTGTTCATGGTCGTGTTCAGCGACCAGGTGAACCGCTTTGCCGAGGTCAACCGCCGGGCGCCCTGATCGACTCACCTCACTCGCGAGGCGTCCGGCGCCGGCCCAGTGTCCGCAGGACGACAACAAAGAGCAGTGCTGCGACCGGCCAATGAAACCACATCCTGTTCAGGCCAGTGAAGACATTGATCAGGATCAGGAAGGCCGCGATGGTGAGGAGCACCGCAACCGAGCGCGGCTGGTTCGCAAACCAACCCGAAACGGAGCGCATCAATGTCGATGCCTCGGGTCTGTCGCCAATCCGTTGTGCGCCAGCTTCCGGGCGGCTTTCGTTGACCGGGGCGCTGCGCCCGGCGACCTGGCCACCCATCGTCACTCGATAGCTGGTCACGGGCGCAACGTTCTTCATCGGTTGCTGGCCGAGCGAGTCGAAGCCGAGGGCCAGTTTGTTGTGCACGTGATCATAGACGGAGCCCGAGATCACGACGCCACCGGGCTCGGCAATTTCCTGCAACCGCGCGGCGATGTTGACCCCGTCGCCATAGATGTCGGAGCCCTCCACCATCACATCGCCCAGATTGATGCCGATGCGAAACTGCATGCGTTGCGCATCCGGCGGGTCCGACTCCTGGTTGGAGATTTCCTGCTGGATCTCGACCGCGCACTGCACGGCCTCGACGACACTGGCGAACTCGGCGATGACGGCATCGCCCCAGGTATTGACGATGCGCCCGTCATGGCGCTCCACCAGGCCTGCAATGGCGGTGCGGTGGCGGCGCAGCGTCCGCAACGTTCCCGCTTCGTCGGCCTCCATGAGGCGCGAATATCCGTGCACGTCGGCACACAGGACGGTCGTCAGCCGCCGTTTCACCTTGTCGTCGGTCATCGTGCGTATGGTAGCCGCCCTCGCCGTCATTTGCATGAGGCATCGGTGCCCGGCCCCCACCCTTCGAGACGCGGCCTGCGGCCGCTCCTCAGGGTGAGGATTTCTCTGCACAAACCACCACCTCATCCTCAGGGTGAGGATTTCGTTGCACAAACTACCTCACCCTGAGGAGGCGCGAAGCGCCGTCTCGAAGGGTGGACCGCTCCTCAGGGTGAGGTTATTGAATTCCATATGACTCCTCCGCGTACGCTCACCGCCGCCCACTGGGGCGTCTACGAAGTCGAGTACGACGACAAGGGCCTGGCGGCGAAGCTGCACCCCTTCTCGAAGGATCCCGACCCCTCGCCGATCGGCCTGCACATGCTGTCGGACGAGGTCGCGCGGCTGCGCGTGCGCCGGCCGTCATTCCGCAAGAGCTGGCTCGAGCGCGGCCCCGGCGCGGCAAGCGACAAACGGGGGCAGGAGCCGTTCGTCGAAGTGCCGTGGGACGAGGCGCTCGATCTCGTCGCCAATGAGCTGAAGCGCGTCAGGACCACGTTCGGCAACAACGCGATCTTCGGTGGCTCGTACGGCTGGTCGAGCGCCGGCCGCTTCCATCACGCGCAGAGCCAGGTGCATCGCTTCCTGAACGCGCTCGGCGGCTACGTGCGCCACGTCAACTCCTACAGCCTGGGTGCCGCGCGCGTGGTGATGCCGCACATCGTGGCCAGCATGGAAGACCTGATGGCCATGCACACGCCGTGGGAAGTGCTGGCCGAGCATTGCAAGCTGTTCGTCACCTTCGGCGGCGCGCCGCACAAGAACGCACAGATCAACGCCGGCGGCGCCATGGTGCATCACCTCAAGGCCGGCCTCTACGGCATGGGCAAGGCGGGCGTGCGCTTCGTCAACGTGACGCCGACCGCCGAGGACCTCGACACCGGCGGCGAGGTCGAGTGGCTCGCCATCCGGCCTAACACCGACGCGGCGATGATCCTGGCGCTCTGCCACGTGCTCTACGTCGAGAAGCTCTACGACGCTGAGTTCCTCGACCGCTGCACGGTGGGTTTCGACAAGTTCGCGCCCTCTCTCGCCGACAAGACGCCGGAATGGGCGGAGACGATCACCGGCATTCCGGCGAGCCGCATCCGCAGCCTCGCGCGCGAGATGGCGGCGACGCGCACGACCGTCAACATCAACTGGTCGCTGCAGCGCAGCCATCATGGCGAGCAGCCGTTCTGGGCGCTGGTGACGCTCGCCTGCATGCTGGGCCAGATCGGCCTGCCGGGCGGCGGCTTTGGCGCCAGCTACGGGCCGACCAACATCATGGGCAGCTCGGGCCCGCTCTATTCCGGCCCGACCCTGCCGCAGGGCAGCAACCCGGTGAAGGAATTCATCCCGGTCGCCCGCTTCACCGACATGCTGCTGCATCCCGGCCAGACGTTCGACTACAACGGCGGCCGCCACACCTATGCCGACATCCAGCCTGGTCTACTGGGCGGGCGGCAATCCATTCCATCATCACCAGGATCTCAACCGCCTGCGCCAGGCGTGGCGCAAGCCCGATACCATCGTGTTCAACGAGCAGTTCTGGACGCCGGCGGCCAAGATGGCCGACATCGTGCTGCCCGCCACTACGACGCTCGAGCGCGACGACATCGGCTACGGCCGGCGCGAGCCCTACCTGATCGCCATGAAGAAGGCGCGCGAGCCGATCGGCGAGGCGCGCGACGACTACTGGATCTTCTCCGAGATCACCCGCCGGCTGGACGCAGCGGACGTCTACACCGAAGGCCGCGACACGAAGCAATGGCTGGCGCACCTATACGAGGAAGCGCGGCAGAAGTCGGCCAAGGCCGGCGTGCCCTTCCCCGCCTTCGACGAGTTCTGGCAGGCCGGCATCGCCGAGGCCAAGAGGCCCCGAGCGCGACAACGTCATGCTGTCGGCGTTTCGCGCCGATCCGGCTAATAACCCGCTCAAGACACCGTCGGGCAAGATCGAAATCTTCTCGGAGAACATCGCCTCGTTCGGCTACGACGACTGCCCCGGCCATGCGGTATGGCTGGAGCCGGCCGAGTGGCTCGGCTCAAAGAAGGCCGAGCGCTATCCGCTGCACATGCTGTCGGACCAGCCGGCCGATAAGCTGCACAGCCAGCTCGACCACAGCCCGCACGCCAAGGCGACCAAGATCAAGGGCCGCCAGCCGGTCACGATCCATCCCGACGACGCGAAAGCGCGCGGCATCTCCGATGGCGACCTGCTGCGCGTGTTCAACGACCGCGGCGCCTGCCTTGCCGCCGCCAAGCTCAGCGACCGCATCCGCCGCGGCGTGGTGCGGCTCTCGACCGGCGCCTGGTTCGACCCGGAAGATGCCGGCTCCAACCGGCCGCTCGAGAAGCACGGCAATCCCAACGCGCTGACGCTCGACATCGGCGCCTCGAAGCTGAGCCAGGGCTGCATCGCGCAGACGTGCCTGGTCGAGATCGAGCGCTTCGACGGGCCGGCGCCGGCGGTGACGGCGCACCAGCTGCCGGCGTTTGCGAAGCGGTAAGATAGGTTCTAGTCCTCTCGGAGACGCCGCTCCTGTGGCTGCGCTCCTTCGGCAGCCCTAATCCATGGGTTTGAAGCCGACCGCCTTGACGGTCGCTGCCCACCGATCGAGATCCGATTTGATCAGCTGGGCGAACTCGGGCGGTGTACAGCCGCTCGGTTCGAACGACTGCTTTGCCATGCTGGTTTTGACCACTTCGCTATCCAGCGACTTGCGCACTACTGCGTTCAGACCCGAGACGATTTCAGCGGGCGTACTGACTGGGACGAAGAGGCCGAACCACTCGACCCCTTCCAGTGCCGGATAGCCGGCTTCGCGGGCGGTCGGCACTTGCGGCAGGATCGCTGCGCGCTGTGGGGCGGTGGTTGCCAGGGCACGCAGCTTGCCCGATTCGACATGCGGCAGAACGTTGGAGACTACGCTGGGCGCGGCGGCGATCTGGCCGGCCAAGAGGTCCTGCACGATGGGCGGGGCGCCCTTGTACGGCACGTTGGTCATCTCCACGCCGGCTGAGCGCGCGAAGCTCACGCCCATGAAGTGTGGGCGCGTTCCCTCGCCGGGTGAACCGTATGATGCAAGCTTCGGATTGGCGCGACACCATGCGACGAAATCGGCGAGCGTCTTCACTTGCGGCGGGACCAACGGCCCGACCACCCACAGGAATTGCACCCTGCACACGGTTGAGACAGGCGCGAAGTCGCGCAGGACATCGTAGCCGAGCTTCGCGTAGACGTGCGGAAAGAGCGCCACCTGATCGCCCGGCGTGAGGACCATCACCGAGCCGTCGGGGTCGCTGCCCTTCAGCGCGTCGAGCGGCAGACGACCACCAGCGCCAGGTCGATTGTCGACGATGACCGAGGGCGCATAGCCCTTTACGTATTCCGCGAGCACGCGTGCGACAAAGTCGGGAGAGGCCCCGGCCGGGAACCCCACCATGATGCGGGCGGGACGGCTGACCAGATCGGCTCGACCGGAGGACGGGGCGAACAGTCCTGCGACCGTGGCGGCGCTCGCCAAAGCAGTGAAACGGCGACGGGTTGGCATGTTCCGACCTCCCTAGGCTGATTGCGCGTGGAAGTGCTCGACAGAGAGCTTGGCCGAGATGCCAAATCAGGTCCTGAAATTGCGCTGCAATTGGCCTGGAAAAGTGCTCCAATTCATCGCTGAGTTGGCGACCCCGAAACCAGCCCCCATGCAAAGAATTTATCGTTTCGAAGGACTTACCCTCGACCTCCATCGCGGCTGCCTGACATCGGCAGACGGCGAAAGGGCGCTTCGGCCGAAGAGCTTCGAGGTCCTGCGTCATCTGGTGGAAAATGCCGGCCGCCTGGTGTCCAAGGAAGAGCTGGTGTCGGCAATCTGGCCGCGGGTCAGCGTGAACGACAATTCCCTGGCCCGCTGCATCAGCGAGGTGCGTCTCGCCATTGGCGATCGCCAGCAGCGCATCATAAAAACCCTTCCCCGTCGCGGCTATCGCTTCGTCGCTCCCGTGGAGAACCACAGCGGAGTTCGGCCGACGGAGCCTGCGACGTCGGCGCCACTCGTGGCGGCGAGCGATCGAGCTTCAATTGCCGTTCTTCATTTCGCCAAGGACGGCGCCGACCCGGCGCAGGACTATCTGGCCGAAGGCCTGTCGGAAGACCTGATCACGAGCCTGTCGAAATTCTCCGATCTCTTCGTGATTGCGCGGCACTCCGCCTTCGGCATCAAGGACCGAGGCTATGACGCCGCGCGCATCGGGCGTGAATTGGGCGTGCGCTATCTCCTGAGCGGTAGTGTGCGCCGCGATGGCGAGCGGATCCGCGTCACCGCGCAACTGGTCGATGCCGTATCAAATCGCGAATTATGGGCCCAAGCCTATGACCGTTTGTTCACCAGCATATTCGGACTTCAGGACGAGCTGACGCAAAAGATTGTCGGCACCCTGGTGGTGCATCTGAAGCAATCGGAGCTCGCGCGTTCGCGACGCAAAGCGCCGGGAAACCTGGCGGCGTACGACTACTATCTGCGCGGCAATGCATTGCTGAAGAACCGGGCCGGAGCCGAGCGTGGCCGGATGGTCGCAGAGGCGCGCCGTCTGCTCCAGCAAGCGGTCGACGCGGACCCGTCCTACGCGCCGGCGGTTCAGGGCCTGGCAGAAGCGTACTTGGTCATTTGGCTGGAACGGACCGGCCATGCGCCGCTCGACCCGGAACTGCGGCATCCGGAAACGCTCGAACGCGCGCGCACGCTCGCCGAGTGGGCGCTGCAGCTGGATCCTCTCCTCGCCGAAGCGCATGCGACGCTTGCATGGACCTTGCACTGGCAATACAGGCGTCAGGAAGCGTTGGCGGAATTCGAAAAGGCGCACGCCCTCAACCCCAGTCTTGCCGACGGCCGGTACGCCCATGCACTGATGCAGGTTGGACGAGCTGCCGAGGCGGTCGAATTCATGCGGCAGGTGATGCTGCACGATCCATTTCCACCGGGGATGTATCTGAGCTGGCTCGGCAATTCCTACTATTTGTTGGGCCGCTACGAAGAGGCCTTTGCGACACTGAGCGTCGGCGCGGAGCGCATGCCCGACTATCAGAGCATCCTGGTCTGGCTCGCGGCGGCCGCCGCTCGAACCGGACGAGATGGCGAGGCGCATGACGCCGCGGCGAGGCTCATGCGCCTCCAGCCGGACTTCACCATCGCCGGTTGGCTGGATTTCATCCGCCTCGTGCCCGCCGACGCGGCCAATTTGAAAGAGGGATTGCGACGGGCGGATTTGCCGGCCTGAATTGGCGAAATCGGCGCCGACCGGCGCAGGTGTGGCTTTGTCGTGACAAGTTGGTGCATCCCCTCTGCCGACGGCTTGTCGCGACTCTGCTCCGTAGGCATTGTGCCGCTCATGTCGGATGTTGTGTCGCCCTTCCCGACGGCGTGGTTGACGTACCATCAGGTGTCGGAGCGGCTGGGCCTACGTACTGCGGGCGCAGCCGCGGCCCGAGCCAGACGGGCGAAATGGCCGAAGCGGACCCGCAATGACACGCTCGAGGTCGAGGTTTGTGTCCCGGCCGAAGTCCTTGCTGCCGGTCCGTCGAAGGCGAGAGAACGACGCCAACCACCAGACAATGCCGGTGACAGCGCGCAGCCAACCGCCGAAGCCGTAGCAGCGGCCGTTGCTCCCTTGCGGAACATCATCGAAACGCTATCAGACGAGCTCAACGCGGCGCGCGCGGCCAGTGATGCGTTGCGCGACCAACTCGCTGCGGCCCAGGCCGAGGCCGCTGAATTCAAGGGCAGATCAATGGCGATCGAAGCCGCCCTCGAGCATGCGATGGCCGAGCGGCGCGACCTGCTGCAGCAGGTCGATCATGTTCGCCGGGAGTATCAGTCCGTGCAGGAGCGCGTTGTCCAGGCGCAGGCCGAAACTCTCGATGAACGCCGCCGTCGGCATGCCATCGAAGACTTGATGGCGCGGCTCAAACACGAACTCAACGAACTACAGCAGGCCAGCGAACGGCGCCGCTGGTGGCACTGGCGCTAGAGGGCCTGGTTTCGGGCGACCTGGTCGAGCGCCGCGCGCAGCTGGGCGACGGTCGGCGGCTGGTTCAGGGCTGTCTGGGCGGCAATCTCCGGAGGGATCGGATCGACCCGCTCGGCACTCCGTATCGCCTGCTCGCTCTCCGTGAACTCGCCCGCATACACGTGCTCGATCGCCACGCTGAGGTGATAAGCCTCCCGTCGATTGGGGTTCCGTTGAGCCCGTTCAATCCCCTGCAGCATGCGGTGGAGGCGCTGCACGATCCGGTTCGCGCGTTCGAAGTCCGATTCCCCGACCATCACTCGCTGGTTCATACCTCGTGAACGCTGTCAATTCCGTGGCCTTCCCGTGACTATCATTTCTCCCTATCGGAAATCCGCGGCGCGAAGCGCGATCTGCTGACCGTGCGGCGTGCGGTCGGCGGCGTGGTCCCAGGCATCAGCGCGCCAGGGTGCCGGCACCGGCAACGCCCTTCTCCGCCACCAGCCATTCGAGCGCGGCGAGCCAGTGCCCCTAATTAGGTGTCGCCGCGGTCGGGATCGTCTGCCGCCTGCGCTCGCCGCCTCAATAGACCTCAGGAACGACATTCTGGGACGACATCTTGGGCCGCTTGTAGCCGGTATCGCACTGGCGTGGCGGAACCTCGATCTCGACCGGCTTCATGTCGCGGTAAGGGGCCTGATCGAGCAGGTGCCGGATGCAGTTGAGCCGGCCCGCTTCTTGTTGTCGGCGTTGACGACGAACCACGACGGGGAGCTTTCCAGGGCGTACTTCGTGGCAAGCCGAGCAGGCGGTGTACGTGTTCTCGTCGATAATCACTCGACCCGTTTTAAGCCCGGCTACTTCTTGCCGATGCGGTTGTCGGCCTTCTTCGTCTCGCTATCACAATAAGGCCACACTAATCCGCGCGCGACGCCAATAGAGTTTGGCTTGTGGGGCATTGGGGCATGTTGGGGAGTTAACCGTTAGTTGTGCCCGGCCCACTTCTCATCCGTCAGGGAGGGCACCACCATGGCCGAAAAGCACAAATCTCAGAGCGAAACACCCGAAGCCGTTAGCATCCTTCCGCCGCCCACCAACGGTCAGACCGTCGGGCCCGACGTCGTAGGCGTGGACAAGATCCGCGACCTGCTGTTCGGCAACCAGATGCAGGACTACGACCGGAGATTCTCCAAGCTCGAGGAGCGTTTATCGCAGCGCTTCAAGGAAATCGAATCGGAGTTTGCGCGCAACTTGAATGCCCACGATTCGAATTCAAAGAAGCAGGTCAACTCGCTCGCCGGTCAGCTGCGCGAGGAAAAGGACCTGCGCGCCGACGCCGACAAGGAGATCGAGCGCTCGCTGCGCGAGCAGAACCAGCTCCTGGAAAAGCGCCTGCGCGGGCTGTCGGACCAGGTAAGCCAGCTCGAGCGCGACTTCGGCGATCGCCTGTCACGCGAGGTGCAGTCCTTGCACGACGAGATCAAGCGCCGCAACGACGACCTCCATCGCACGATGGAAAGGATGTTCGGCGAACTGGCCAACGTGAAGACCGACCGGACACTGCTCGCCGGCCTGTTCGTCGAAGTGGCCAAGTGCCTGAACCTGGACAACGGCGCCAAGAGCCAAGCCCAGATCGGCAGCGCCTCACACGGTTGGCCAGCCACCTGACCTGCCGTGACGTGAGATGAGCAGCTCCGCCGCCGAGACGCTCGAGTGGCTGTTCCATCCGCGCCCTGCTGACGGCGCGATCGACCGGAAGGCCTTGGCAGGGCTGCTTGTCGATTTGGCGCGCGCGGTCGAACCGAGAACCGAGCAGCCGGACGGCGTGGCGCCCTTCGACCCGCGGCTCGAGGAGCTGCGCCGCCTGATCCTCGGCCGCGAGATCGAGCTGCTGGAACGCCTTCGTCAAGTGATTGACGATCCCGAGCGGCTGGGCGTTGCCGTGGGCCGCGCCCTGCCGACCGCGGTCGCGAGCAGCGATGCGCGGCTAGGCCACGTGCTGGCGCCGGCGCTCGAGAGAGCGACCGAGACCTCGATCCGCAACGATCCCCGCATCCTCGTTGATATCCTGCAGCCCGTCATCGGCCCGGCCATCCGCAAGTCGGTCGCCGAGACGATCGACAACTCCTTCCAGTCGCTGAACGAATCGCTTCGCCAGAGCCTGAGCTGGCGCGGGCTGCGCTGGCGGATCGAGGCCTGGCGTACCGGCAAGCCCTTCGCCGAGGTCGTGCTCAACCAATCCCTGGTCTACCAGGTCGAGCACGTGTTTCTCATCCATAGTCACACCGGTCTCTTGATCTCGCATGTCGCCGCACCCGATGCCGCCAGCCAGGATCCGCAACTCGTCTCCTCGATGCTGACGGCGATCCAGGATTTCGTGCGCGATTTATTCAAGGGCAGCGGTCAGCAGGCGGTCGACACGCTGCGGCTGGGCGATCTGCGTCTATGGTGCGAGGCCGGCCCGCTGGCGATGGTGGTCGCCGTCATTCGCGGCAATCCGCCGGAGGAGTTGCGCGGCAGGCTGCGCGATGTAATCGCGCGCATCCATCAGGACCGCCGGCAGGCGCTCGAGAGCTTCGACGGCGACAGCTCCGGTCTCGCCGACGTCGAGGCCCGCCTGGCCGAATGCGCCACCATGCGCCAGCAGGCCCCGCGCAAGCGCGGCTTCCCCTGGCTTGTCTTCCTGATGGCGGTGCTGCTTGTGGGCGGCGTGCCCGCCGTGGGCTACGTGCGCTGGGAAATTGCGCAAGAGAAAGCACAGGAGCAGGCGCGCATTCGCGCCGAACAACAAGCGGAGGAAGCGCGCATCCGCGCCGCCGAGGCCGCGCGCCGTGGCGCCGAACTGAAGGCCTGGTCGGACTATCTCGACCGGCTGCGCGCCCAGCCCGGCATCGTCGTGACCGAGGCGGACGAGCGCGACGGCAAATTCATGGTCTCAGGCCTGCGCGATCCACTGGCCGCCGACCCGGCGCACATCCTGCGCGACACCGACGTCGATCGCGAGCGAGTCACAAGCCGCTGGCAACCCTATCAATCGCTGGAGCCCCGCTTTGTGCTGCAGCGGCTCGCGGCCTCGCTCAAGCCGCCGCCCAGCGTGACTCTGATGCTGGTGGACGATCACATCGTGGCATCAGGAGCCGCCACTCCGGTATGGATCTCGCGCGCGCGCACAGCGGCCAGGGAACTCCCGGCCGGCGGTCCGACCTTCGATGTGTCGGAGGTGCGCAACATCGCCGAGACGACCTTGGGCGAGCTGCGGCTCGCCATCCAGTCCCATGAGATCCGCTTCAATACCGACGAGGCACTGCCGAGCCCCGGGCAGGACGGGGTGCTCGACACACTGGCGGGCCAGATGAAGGAGCTGACGACGCTCGCCTCGAGCCTGCGGCTGATGCCGCGCTTCAGGGTCGCGGGCCATGCCGACGACACCGGCCCCAGCACCCTCAATCTGTCACTGAGCGTGGCACGCGCGGGTGCGGTGGTGGCGCTGCTGAAGAAGCGCGGTGTGCCGGCCGACCTGATGTCGATCGGCGGCGCCGGCAATCTCGATCCGGCCGAAATCGGCCAGACCGAAAAAGCGCGATCGCTCAACCGCCGCGTCACCGTTACGGCCCGGCTCGAGGACGAACCGTGATACCGGCGGTCCAGAAGAAGATCTGCATGCTGGGCGGCTTCTCGGTCGGCAAGACGAGCCTGGTGAAGCGCTACGTGGAGAGCGTCTTCTCCGAGACCTACCTGACGACGGTGGGCGTGAAGATCGACAAGAAGACGGTGGCGCTGGGAGAGCGGCCCGTGCATCTCATCCTTTGGGACCTCGCCGGCGAGGACGACCTGGCCTCGCTGCGGCTCAGCTACCTGCGCGGCGCCGCCGGCTATGTCCTGGTGGCGGACGGCACGCGGCTCGCGACCATCGAGATGGCGCTCGCGATCCGCCAGCGCGTCGAGGCAGAATACGGCGCGCTGCCCTTCGCCATGCTGATCAATAAGCACGATCTGCAGGACCAATGGACGGTCTCGGACCAGGATCTCGAGGGACTGCGCCGCGACGGCTGGTGGGTGCAGCCCAGCAGTGCCAGGACCGGCGAGGGCGTGGAGGAGGCCTTTACCGACCTCGCGCAACGCGTCACGCGCTGAAGCGATGGCGAATCTGCCCGCCGAGGTCGTAGGTCGCCTGCAGGCGCTGGCCTTCGCCGGCCGGGCGATCGCTTGGCTGCGGATCGAGGACAGCCTTGTCCTCGCCGAAGCCGGTGGCGACCTAGAGGCCTACGGGCTCGCCGCGCCGCAGCTTGGTGCCGCCGCCACGGAGCAGGCGCCCTTCCTTGAAGGCCTGCTGCCGCTCGTCGAAACGCCGTGGGAGATGCCGTCGGTCGAGGTCGCAAGGGGCCGCGTCGCCGATCTTCATTTCTGGGCGGGCGAAGGCGGTACATGGGTGCTGCTGATGGAGGTCACGCCCGAGCGCGACGCCGCGCAGCGCATGCAGCAGAAGGCCTATGACATGACGCTCGCCCAGGAGAGGGAGGCGGCGCTCAACCGGCGGCTCGAGGAAGCCAACGCAGCCCTGCAGGCGGCCCAGGCCGAGCTCGAGCGCTGGAACAGCACGCTTGAGCAGCGCGTGGCGGCCCAGCTCGGCGAAATCGAGCGGATCAGCCGGCTGAAACGCTTCCTCGCGCCGTCGCTCGCCGAGCTCATCGTCTCGTCGGGCGATGAGAGCATCCTGCAGAGCCACCGCCGCGACATCGCCGCGCTGTTCTGCGACATGCGCGGCTTCACCGCCTTTGCCGAGACCGCGGAGCCGGAAGAGCTGCTCGAGCTGCTGCACAACTACCACGCCAGACTGGTGCCGCTGATCCAGTCCTTCGAGGGCACGCTCGACCGCTTCGCCGGCGACGGGCTGATGGTGTTCTTCAACGATCCGCTGCCCTGCCCCAACCCGGCCGAGCGCGCCGTGCGGCTGGCGATCGGCATGCGCGAGGCGATGGCGCGACTGGCGGAGGAGTGGCAGCGGCGCGGCCACGCCATCGGCTTCGGCGTCGGCATTGCCCAGGGCTTTGCGACCTTGGGCCAGATCGGCTTCAAGGACCGCTTCGACTACAGCGCCATCGGCACGGTGGTGAACACCGCCGCGCGGCTGAGCGACGCCGCGGCCGACGGCCAGATCCTGGTGACGTCGCGGGTGGCAGGCGCTGTTCGTGCATTCGCGGAGCTTGCCGACATCGGGCCGCTCAAGGTGAAGGGACTGAGCCGGCCGATCGCGGTTTCAAATGTCATGGCGCTGAAGGCGGACCAGCCGGTCAGCAAGGCGCTGGTCGCACGCTAGCCCGGCGCTGCACGGGGTCGCCGGCCAAGCGTCCGGAAGCGTCAGCGGCACACCGAACGCGCTGAACAGGGACCGGTGGGCTTGGCGTCTCTGGCTACGTCGTTAGCTAGAGCATTTCCGCCGGCGAAGTCGCTCAATAGACCTCGGGAACGAAAGTCTGGGACGACATCTTGGGGCGCTTGTAGCCGGTGTCGGACTGGCGTGGAGGAACTTCGATCTCGACCGGCTTCATGTCGCGATAGGGGACCTGGTCCAGCAGGTGCCGGATGCAGTTGAGCCGGGCCCGCTTCTTGTTGTCGGCGTTGACGACGAACCACGGTGTCCGCTTGAGATCGGTGTATTCGAACATCTCGTCCTTGGCCCGGGAATAGTCCACCCAGTGCTTGCGCAATTCGAGGTCCATCGGGCTCAGCTTCCAGCGCTTGATCGGATTGCTGATGCGCTCCTGGAAGCGTCGCTCCTGCTCCTCATCGTCGACCGAGAACCAGTACTTGATGAGGTAGATGCCCGAGCGGACCAGCATGTCCTCGAACAGCGGGCAGGAGCGCAGGAACTCCTGATACTCCGCCTCCGTGCAGAAGCCCATGACGCGCTCGACGCCGGCGCGATTGTACCAGCTGCGATCGAACAGGACGATTTCACCCTTCGTAGGCAATTGGGCGGCATAGCGCTGGAAATACCACTGCCCGCGCTCGCGTTCCGTCGGCGTGCCGAGTGCCACGACGCGGCAGACACGGGGGTTGAGCAACTCGGTGATGCGCTTGATCGCTCCGCCCTTGCCCGCGGCGTCGCGGCCCTCGAACAGCACGGCGACCTTGAGGCCGTTCAGCCGCACCCACTCCTGCAGCTTGATGAGCTCGAACTGCAGATGGGCGAGTTCGTTCACGTACTTGTAGTCCGCGGGCGGCTTGCGTGCCTTCAGCCCGTCAGTGGCATGCCAGTGTTGCTGGACGGCCTCGGCTTCCTTGACGTCGCGCAGCACCGATAGTTCGGGCTCACCACCGTTGTGCTTCTTGTGCTTTTTGTGCTTCTTGGACATTTGGGCCTCCTCGATTTCGCTCAGGCGATCCAAGTGGAATGGAGGGTGCCACATCGCTCGGCCTTGGCAAGGCGCAGCCCTGGTCTCCCCTGGGGCCAGGCGGCCTTTGGTGCTGCGCCTTGCCGGTTGGCGCTTGCTCAACATCGGCGCTTGTCGGTCGATGGAACCATGCTCGTGCGTCGCGTAGTCTGCGCCGCACCATGCGCCTGCTCCCTTCCGCTAGCTCGACGCGACCGCTGGAATGACCGCGATCCGCGTCGCTCTTCGAGTTCCGGTCGGCCGGCCGCTGCCTGAGCTCGCATCGTTCATCGCCCGCTGCGAGGATGCGGGCCTCGACGGCGTCGGCATCCATGACCATCCGTCGAGCGGCCGCGACGCCTACCTGGCGCTGGCGCTCGCCGCCGAGGCCACGCGCCGCCTGCGGCTGTTCCCCGCCACGTCGAGCCCCGTGGTCCGCCATCCCCTCGTCCTCGCGTCGCTGGCCCACAGCCTGGAGGAGATCGCGCCGGGGCGGATCTGCCTCACCGTCGCTCCCGGATTCATTTCGACCCGGAGCATCGGGCTGCGGCGCGCGCCCGTGGCCGTCATGCGTGAGGCGATCCTCGAGCTGCGGCGGCTGCTCGCCGGCGAGGCCGTCGAATTCGGCGAAACCTCGACGCGCCTGCGCAACCGGGGTGCTGTGCCGACGCCGGTCCACATGCTGGCGGCGGGCCCGCGCATGATCGAGCTTGCCGGCGAGGTGGCCGATGGGGCCTTCCTCATGGTCGGCCTCCATCCGGCGGCCTTGGCGGCGGCGCGTCGCCACCTCGAGATCGGCGCCGCCCGCGCGGGCCGCTCGCTGGCCGGCTTCCCTGTCACCTTCGTGGTGACGCTCGGTCTCGGCGCCGATGACGTGGGCGCGCGATGGGTGCGGAGCTGGTTCGCGCCCGGCCAGCCATTCCTCGCGTATCCCAGTGCTTCGAATCTTCGCTGGCTCGCGGCGGCAGGCTTCGAGCTCGCAGCGACGCACGATCCCGCGGCGATACCGCAGGACCGGGCCCGCCGGATCGCCGACGCGTTCGGGCTGTTCGGCCCGCCGGAGCGCTGCGCGGAGCGCCTTCTGCAGGCGCGCGAGGAGGCCGGTGTCTCCGACGTGTTCCTGTTCCCGGCGCACGACCTTGCCGGCGGCTACGACATGCCCGACGCCCCGCTGCGGGCTTTTGCCGACGTGATCCGTCCGAGACTCGAGAGGGCCTGACCTCGAGCGGCGAACTTCTAATGACCAAAATAGGAGTCTGACGCGCGGCGGCGCATTATGCTGCGCATGAGGATGCCTGCCTTCTTTCGTGTCCATGCGAGACTTGAGTTTTTCCGGGAGGTGAGTCCCGGATTCGTTGACTCACAGCCATCCGATGCCGATGCCATCGGCATCCAACCTGTCTACCGCGAGTGGACGGGTGTGGACTCCCCTCTGGTTGCGTCACGGGCCGGGTTTGCCCGTCCAGCGCGGCGGCAGAAGCTTCGTGTTGAGGACGAACGGGCCGCGGTTGTCGCTCAGCCGGAACGAGCCGGCGAACGGCACGTCATACTCGCTGCGGAAGTAGATCTCGGCCCGGGTGGCGACGCCCACCTCATCGGTCGTCCGGAGAGCGGCGGGAAAGGGACACTTGAAGGTCGCCGCCTCGCCCGGCCCCAGCCCCGTCCCGAGGTCGCGCACCTCGCTCGCCCGGGTCGGCGGCAGGTCTGGCGCGCCCGAGTAGGTCAGCCAGCAGCTGATGCGGAGATGGGACAGCGGAAACCACGGGCTCGTGTTCTCGATCCGGAACGCGACGTCGAAGGGCGTGCCGACCTCGACGCCTTCCGACGAATAGGCCGGCACCGGACGCAGCGACCAGACGGCAAAGCCGGCGCCGGCCACCGCGGCCATGCCGGCCACGACGAGCACCAGCCAGACGAAGGATTGCGCGCCGATGGTCGCCATCTCGAGCAGCCCCTGACGCAGCGGCGGCTCGATGGCCGGGGCCTGCGTGCGGGAGCGCGGTCGCCGGGGCGCGGGGCGGGCCTTGTCGTTGCGTCTTGTTTGTCTGCGCTTGGGCGGCATGGGTCCGTCGAGGTTGCAGGACGCTCGCTTCGGCGGACGAGTCGACCTTCTAATGACCAGAATAGGTGGGCGAGGCAGCTGGGTCGTATACTCCTGTCGATCAAGAGTACCGAGTACCAAGAAATGCCGGCTCACCGTTTTTCGACCGTTTTCGATCCGTTTTTGACCGTTTTTTTCCGCGCGTCCGAGTAGCGATTCCCCCGGAAAATCAGGCCTCGCGCCGTTTCTGGATCTGTGGCGCCGATAGAAAACGGTGAAAACGGTGAAAACGGTCCGGCGGGACGGCCCCCAATATTTGGGCTCAGGGCTTCGGTGCGCCGGCCGCGCACCCCGAGACCGGGGCGATTTCCCCCAGCGCGCGCACCGGCACCAAGTCGGGGCCCTTGGTCCTGGCGAGGAACATGTTCAGGGTCGCATGATGATCCTTGCCGATGGTTACCGGCCCGGCCGGCGACGGGAACGTCAAACCCTCGAGCGCATCGATCAAGGCTTCCTTGTCGACCTTGCCGGCTTTTTCGATCGCGGCCTTGAGCGCGATCAGCGTGTTGTAGTGCGTCTCGACATAGTTGGAGATCGCCATTCCGGCGCCTGCCTTGGCGCGCGCCCGCGCCACGAAAGCCTTGGCCGGCGGATCGTCGCTGGCCGCGACGAACGGCACGGCCGCATACATGTTCTGGCCCTTGTCGCCGAACACCTTGAGATCGGCTTCGCTCAGGCCAAGGAACGCCACAGTCATGGTCTTGAACAGCCCGCGATCGTGAGCCTGCGGAATGAACTGCATGCCGTCGCCTTTCAAGGCGAACAGCAGGACCTTGGCCTTGGTCGCCGCGACGCGATCGATCAACGGCGAAAAATCGGTCTCCGTGCCGAGCGTGTATTGCGTGCCGAGGATCTTGCCGCCGAGCTTGGCGATCAGCGGTCCGGCGGCCTCGAACATGCGGTGTGGCCAGGTGCGGTCGGCGCCGAGCAGGAAATAGTCGTTGCCGAACGTCTGGGCCATGTAGGGCAGCAGCGAGGCGAGCTCCTGGTTGGGAACCATGCTGAACGAGAACATGTAGCGGTTGCACATGCCGCCTTCGTAGTTGGTGGCATAGAGCAGCGGCGTCTTGGCGTTCGCGAGCACGGGCACCATGGCATCGAGGTTGCGCGACGTGATCGGCCCGACCACCGCCAGCACGCCGTCTTCCTCCACCGCCTTGCGCGCCGCCTCGGTCGCGACGTTCGGGTTGGTTCCATCGTCGCGATAGACGATCTGGATGAGGCCGGCCGAGGATCCCACCGGCGGCATTGATTTCGGCAGCGGCCAATTCGAGGCCGAGCTTCGCCTGCGCACCATAGAGTTCGACGCCACCCGAGAACGGCAACACGGCGCCGATCTTGATCGGGTCAGCCGCCTCGACGTCGGCCGTGCCGATGACGCCGATCGCGACCGCGCCAATCACCCAGGCGACGAACGCACGCCCAAAGGCCTGCAATGAAACAATCACGCCGGTATGCTCGCGCGCGCTTCACTCGGGGTCATGCCGTAGCGCCGCTTGAACATCCGCGTGAAGGTCGGCATGTCGCGGAATCCCGACAGCAGGGCGATCTCCAGGACCAGCAGGCCGACGCCTTCGGCCGAAATCAGCAGGCCCCACGCACGCGCCATCCGGGCATTCCAGATGACGGCGGCCACGCTCTCGTCGCGCCGCGCAAAGGCGCGGTAGAGCGAGGCGCGGGAACACCCGAGGATCGAGGCGACGCGCTCGGGCCGGAGATCGGGATCGGTGCAATCGCGTTCGATGATGACCTGGGCGGCGCGATAGAAGCCGCTGTCGAACTGCTCGACGTCGGCCGCTCTGTTGGAGCTGATCTGCATCAGGGCAAGCGTCATGTCGACGGCTGCCTTGAGCGCAACCAGCCTCTCGGCCGACGGCATGACCGACGCTTCGTCGAAAGTCGTGCTGAGATGACGCCGCAATACGGCGGCCAGGCCGACCGCGCCGAACTTGATGCCGGCCAGGGCAGAGACGTCGCCCACGGCGTCGCGCACGGCTTGGCGCGACAGCATGACGCCCGCGGTACGGTGTTCGAGGCGCCGCACCTGACTCGGCTGCGCGTAGTCGGTCAGGTAGAGGTCGCCGGGCCGTATCCGGTGCTCGCCGTTGTGCTCCATCGCCGCGCTCTGGCAGCGGCGCATGACGTCGATGCCGATGTCGTCGCAACCGTCGACGCGCCGGCGCCGGGGACTGCGCACCGCGAAGACCGCGTTGGAGGCATGCTCGATCAGCTCGGCGCCGTCGCCGACGATGCGCCGCAGGCGCGCCCGGAACGGCTGCTCGGTCTGCGGCATCTCCATCGGCTCCATGCGCCGCAGCACGCCATCGCGCCAGAACGCGACCCGCTGCGCCACCGGCACGCTGTCGGTCGAATGGATGACGAGACGGCCGCCGTGCTGAGACGGAGGATCAAGTCGTCCGGGATCGATTTGAGACGCCAAGCAATGGTCCCCCCAAGCGCATGCCCAATATGATCGATCGCAAGGCATGTGGGAAACGGTCATGCTTGTGAGTACCGATGCGTCTACAGTCGCATGAGCCTGCGGCGCGGTCGCGCAACATGGGCGAGCGCGCTTTTTGGCGTGTGGCTTCTCGTCGCAAGCGGCTCGGCCGTGGCGCAGAACGAGCCCGCGAAGCCGGACGCCGCGCCGGTCGCCGCGGTCAGCGGCAATCCCGCAGCCACGACGTTTTCGATCGGCACCGGCTGGCTTGGCCGTCAACTAACCCGCAAGAAACCCATATCCCAGTGGGTTGCCCGCAAGCTGGCGCATTTCAGGCTACAAGAGTATCAACATGGACTATCGGAAACGACGCTGAGCAGAAGCTCCCTGACAGCGTACCGGCCTTCGTGAGGACGCCTGAGGCCACCGCTGAAATCGCCGTAATGGGCGGGAAGTTGGATCGCTCCAAAGGCGACGGCGAGACGCACGACAAGGAGCGCGACCCTGGCCACTACGTCGACCTAGCGGACGACGGGTCCGTCATGGGCGTGTTGCCCATCGACAAGCTGCCGGGGACGCGAGAGGCCTACGACGCGCAGCGCCACGCCGGCGGCCATACACAGTACAAGGCCGGTGCGGAGTCCTTAGATATTACCAGTTTGTGGAATATCTCGCCTTCAGCGCTCAGGTCTAGGGTGGATCATGCCCGCGTCCGTTCGATACGGCTGATCCCACCATTCTTTGGTAGGCGAAAGAAATCCTTTACTCCGAAGATACGAAGTTCCAAGCGTTTGTTGCTCGCCCATCACGTAGTCTTGGCAACCATCTTCTATTCGATAGCCCAACTTCCGTCCGTCGCCCGCAGTGCTTAATTCTGCCTCAACTCGCCCCGGCGTTTGCTTCCACTTACGGACGCACGGCAACGGAACATAGGTCCTTGTCGCGGGAACCAGATAGACACCTGCATAGTCTGGCATGACGGCATGGGTCTCTACACCGAATGCGAGGATGGCGGCGCCCACAACGACGACGAAAGCACCAGTCCCAATCTTCTTCAATTGATCCGCGTCGGGCATGTGGGCACTAGCATCACACAGCCTCGCCGCTTCTCAAAGTTGCATGAGAAGCGGTCGACGTTGTCAGAGAGTACAGTTTGGGCAAGCCCAGCGGCGTGCTCCGTCGCCACGGAAGCATTTGGACCGATACTATGCCGACTATCAAAGAGCTGCAGGCCAAGGTCGAGGCGGCCAACAAGCTCCTCGCTGGCAAGCTGCCGCCGGGCCACCGCCTGCGGGTGGCGCAGCTCCGCCTGTTGGACCAGCAGAGAATCGCCCTGCGCAAGAAGGACCCCGAACTCGACAAGCCAGACGAGCCACCGGCGAAGGCTTAGCCGGCGACGGGTACTGCGATGCGTTACGGGCGACGGCTTGGCGCCACTGCCGAGTATTGCCCCCGCACGTCAAGGCAGTCCAAAATTCCCGGCGTTGGCCATCACTACAACCGCAAGGCGGCAAGGCGGGGAGCAACGTCACGTACGTCTTTGAAGAATGTCCGCGTCACCTGCGAATGCGGTGCTATACTGCCCCATGGTTGAAGAAGGAACTCCTGGAAAATACTCGCTACGTGCCGTGGAGCCGCGAAGCCGGCGTCCACTCATGGAGAGTTACGCTACGCGCGAAGAAGTCGCTACGCGTCGAGCTGCCCTTGAGGACGCTGGGTTCAATGTCCTCGTCACGCTCCCACAGATAAAAGAAACCTCACCGCGAAGGCGATAGCATCCCGACTGCCCGCCATCAGGACTTCGGACTGCAGCCGACTAAGCAGTAGATCAGCGCTTGCGCAGAAGGCTAAGGCTGCTGTCGTCGACCACAAGCCGCTTAGAAGCTAAAGCACTTGTAAGAAGGTTCCTTGCGCCCTCCACTGTGTGCTTACAAAGGTCGCGCCGTTGTCTATTGAGGTTGCTATGCCATCCCCAACACTCCTGAATGTCGCCTTCAATAAATTGGCCGACGAAGTCGGGCCACGCCTAGCCGCTGCCAGCAAAGAAACGGTTGCGCACGTGCTTTTTGCTGTGACCGTAGCCGGCCCTACTCACATCGCGACCAACGTTGACGCCGAAGCGCTATACCAGCTAGCCGACATGATTCAGGAGCTTGCACGGCAGCGACTAGAAGGTGACAGGAACGCCGCCGCAAAGGATTGAATACGGGACAGCAAGAAGCGATCTGCCTCGACCGTGCCTGCCTACAGCAGAGGCGCGGCCTCGTTCTCTAGCTTGCTTCTATTCACGCTGAGCTTTCTGCCCGGCGCGCGGCTGACAATGCCGCGCCGCTTCCAATCACTCAGCGCTCTGCTGACGCTTTCCCTTGCTACTCCCGCCATCGCACCGATGTCATTCTGGGACATTGCGTAGGACAAACTGTAGAGGTCTGGCCCCACCTTCTCACCCATTTGATCGACCAAGCTAAGGACCGCTCTGGCGATTCGAGCCTGCGGGGTAAGAAAACTGTCGGCAGCCAACTCTTCGTCCGCCTTGCGCAATCGCCCCACGAGAATGGCGATGAGATCTGGATAGACGTCGGAATGTTGTCGCAGGTACGTCATAAGCGCAGCACGTTTCAGCTCAGTCAGGTCGCTGTCGCCGACTGCGGTCACCGTCGCCGAGCGGGGCAGATTGTCCAGGATCGCCAACTCGCCGACAACCGATCCAGGTCCAAGAAGCCCAAGAATTCGCTCCCCGCCCACCTCTGAGCAAACACTGACCTTCAAGGTGCCCTTCATTACCCAATAGCAACTGTTGCCCGGGTCGCCCTTGCGGAACAACTCCTCGCCGCGCAAGAGGCGCATCGGCTTGCCCGCCTTCATCAGGCGGGACAAATGCGATGACGGCAACTGATTGAGAAGGCTGAACGGAGCGACGCCGCGCGATTTCATCGTGGGAATCTCTCAAACCATTTTTGAATGTGGGTTGCGCAATAACCTAATGCTGACCTTGCCGCTGTGATTTGCGTCACAATCTCTAAAGAATCGCATGTATCAAACGGAGTGGTTTGAAAGGGCTGCCGTGGATGTGCGGAAAATCACAGAACGGGACTCAGACAGTATCCTGGAGTTCCTCCTATTCGAGGGCTACCCGGCTCTCTGAACTCGCGTTTAAGGCCTTCGTCGACAAGGCGGACGGGACAGTCTGGTGGGACGGTCTGATCCTGGACGCGTGGGAGCCCACGTGCCGCCATTCAGAGCGGAGCGGCCATGTTCTCCGTTCTCGCCACCTTCTGCAGTTCGAGCGCGTCGTTCATCTGCCGGTGAGCCAGCGCTCGGTGTCTTCCACCGTCATCAGCATCACCGGCATTGCCTTGTCGTGGAGGTTCACTGACACGCCAATGGCCGACGGCGCATCAGATGCTGGCGCGGCCGCCACACGCCCGACGGCGGCAACGTGGCGGCGGTGTTCATTTCCTGGGCGCAGGGGCATCACTGGCACTGGTTCTACGGCCGGCGCGAGCGGGCGGACAATCCGTTCGGGCTGGCAGATTGGTTTCCGCCGGCCAATGCTTAGTCGCATAGTGAGGAGTGACCCGCAGGAGTGCTAGTTGCCAGTGGAGCCAAGAAATCACGTTCGTCGCAAGGACTTGGCCAACCGGTAAGGCACGTGGCATTCTCGGCCGACTGTCGGTCGAAAGGGATTAGCGTATGGAAGATCTCATAATGGCCGCCCTGGGTGGCGATGAGAAGCGGGTCGGCCAGCTTCTGGCTGATGGTGCGAACGCCAACATGCCGATGGCAATGGCTGGACGGCGCTGATCAGCGCAGCCGCGCGCGGCCATGACGGGGTCACAGAACGTCTGCTGATCGCCGGCTCCGATGTCGAGCGTGCCGACATCAAGGGTCTGACGGCGCTGATGCGCGCGGCCGAAGGCGGCCATGTCGCCATAGCCGACCGCCTACTGGCGGCCAAGGCGAAAGTCGACCACGTCGACGGCAAGGGGAAGACCGCCTTGATGCGGGCGGCAGAGAACCGCCGCGTCGCAATGGTCGATCACCTCGTGAAGTACGGCGCCAACGTCAACCATGCCGACAAGCGCGGCAAGACGGCCTTGATGCGCGCCGCCTTGGGCGGCGACGGCACGACCGTCGACCACCTGCTGAAGGCCGGCGCCGACGTGAACCAAGCCGACGCCAGTGGCTGGACAGCGCTGATCTGCGCGGCGGCGGGCGAAGTGGCCATCGTCAGACGGCTGGTCGACGCCGGCGCTAACACCAGGCACGCCGCCAAGGACGGAACGACGGCCCGCAAGCGAGCGACCGCCGCAGGCCATACGAACGTGGTCGAACTTCTTTAGGCTCTATCCTGTGCGGCGTAGTCGAACAAGCTGCTCGCCGGCGAGCTTCCGCCGGGCCACCGGCTGCGGGTGGCGAAGCTGCGCCTGCTGGACCAAATCGGCATCATGCTTCGCCGCAAGTACCCAGGACTCGACACGCGCGACGAGCCACCGGCGAAGGCTTAGCCGGTGTGCGCAGGGTACGGGTTATGCGGGCGGGTCTCATTGCGGCGTATCAGAAATCTTAAAAATCGTTTCAACGGATTTCTGAAAAATCGAGCCGGGACTCTCACGTAACCTTGGATCTCACATGGGCCGAGGCCGCCCCGCCCCCCGAACTCGCTTTTACAGCGTTCGCCGCAGACAGGCTGGATTTCGCAGCCGAGCGACAAAGGCCTCGACATAGAGTGCGGTCGCGACGTGATGACGGCGCCGGCCGAGGCTGGGCTATGAGGCACGCGTGGCCGTGTTCAACTCGACCGGGCGGCCTAGATGTCCAGAGCTTCGTGTCGACCTCGCCAGAGCAGCGGCCGCGTGGTCTGCGGCCCCGGCCGGGGTCAAAGCGCCGCGCGACTAGGCGGCACGGTGCAGCGGCACGACGTTGCTCGGCGCCGCCGTGTTGTTGTCCAGATAGCCGTTCCACAGTTCCATCAACACGCGGCGGCGCTCTAGCAGATCTGAGCGCTGGTAGCGCTCGTCGACCTTATCTTTAGTCGTGTGCGCCAGCGCCGCCTTGGCAAGGTCGCTGTACGCCGGGTGCTTGTCTTCGACCCAGGTACGGAAGGTCGCGCGCATGCCGTGCGTCGTGAAGTGACCGACACGGCCGGGGCCATAGCCCATGGCGATAATGAGTTTGGCGACCGCCGTCTGCCCAGCGGCTCACCGCGTTTCACACGGCTGGGGAACACGAAGTGTCCAGCCAACTCCCGATCCTTTAGGCGCCGCAGCAACGTGATCGCTGCTTGAGGTAGCGGCACACGAAAAAACTTGCCCTGTTTCATTCGCTTATCGGCAATTGTCCAAATGCCGCTTTCGAGGTCGATCTCCTCCCAGTTTGCCACGCGATCTCAGAGAGGCGCATGCCGAGACGCATCGCATCTCAAGCACGATCGCTTCAACCACCTTGTTCTCCCACCCATGCAGCTCACCCAAAATACGCGGCGCATCCTCCCAGGGTAAAGAGCGTAGTTGGTCGACGCCTTCGCGTTAGTATGCGCCGCAGGAGGCGATGATGGTCGCCGTCAGCCGGGTTGAATGGATGAGACCGCAGTCTCTTGGCGTAGGCTGGTGACTGCCAAGCAGGCCGCGCATCTTGCGGGCAGTGCAGGCACCCGCTCCAATACGGGCGGAGAGCATCAGCGATGTGTTCTGGTCGATCGGCGACGGCCAAATGACCAAGCACGCGGTCGACGTCTTGACCCTCTTAATGCACTGGTGAAGGTGCGTGGGGCCCGGTCTGCCGAGCGGCATCTGCCACTCGCCGTCAGGGCCCACCCAGACGAGGACGACCAGATAGCGCGGGCGACGTCGCGGAAGGCACGACCGAGACACCGGCCGTCGCGACCGGCATCAACCGCAGCCGCCGCGTCGACCTCGGTACCCGATAGGCGCTGCCCAGAGATCGCCAAGCTGGCGGCAAACTGGTAGCGATGGATCCAGCTGAGCAGGCCGCCCTCGGGGGACGGAGAACAGCGGCGCCACGAAACACAGGTGGAGTGGCGACGGGGGCGGAGGGGAAAGGACAGAGGGGAAGAGCAAGAAAGGGGAAGAGGAAAAGAGGAAAAAGGAGGGGGCGGCTGGCTTGGCCGCACCCTCGGCCTGCGCGACGAATGGGGCATCAAGATCGGCGGGCTGTGGCTGGCCGATACCAACCTCGTCGTTGCGGGCGGTGCGCAACCAGGCGGCTGGACCAACAACAGCGCACTGTTCCTCGGCCTCGACATCGATGCCGAGAAGCTCGTCGGCTGGCGCGGCGCCTCGTTCGGTTTCCAGTTTCTGCAATTCAACGGCGCGGACACCAACGGCGAGGCGGGCAGCATCCTCGGCTACAACGCCATCGTCGGCCTGCCGCCGTTCCAGCGCACGGAATTCTTCGAGGCCTGGTATGGGCAAGAGATCGTCAAGGACGTCCTGAAAATCCGCATCGGTCGCATGTCGCCGACCCTGGATTTCAACAACGTCCTGCGTCCGGTCACTTTCACCGACAATGACCAGAACATCCCGGCGGTGAGCGGCTTGATCTACTCCGGCATTTTCCTCAACGGCTCGATGATCGGCGCCCTGCCCGGCTACTACAATGCCGCCAACGGCGTGACCGTCAATTACACGCCGACCAAGTCCTTCTACCTCAATGTCGGGGCGTACGACGGCAATCGGGCGCGCGGCATCCAGACCGGCGTCAGCCCGCCCGAACTATTCAACGGCTACTATTTCACCATCGCCGAAATCGGCACCAACTGGGTGGTGGGCGACGGCCATCATCCTGGCGAGTTCGGCATCGGGCTATGGCGGCAGACGGGCGTCATCACCTTCCGCGGGATCACCGAGGACGGCATGGGCGGCGTCTATATGTTCGGCGCCCAACGGATCGCCCACGGCATCAATGAACGGGTTCCATCCTCGGCGATCACTATGTTCTTCCAATTCGGCGTCAATGACTCCGAAACGCTCCCCATCAGGCAATACTACAGCGTCGGCATGACGGCGTTCGGGTTGATCGGCGATAGGGCGCACGATTCGATGGGCTTCGGCGCCGCGCTGTCGCGGCTCAACCCGAACCTGTTCGCCCGACAGAGCGAAGTGACGCTCCAGGCCTACTATCAGGCGCATCTCTACGCCTCGACCTTCCTTCAACCGACCGTCTCGTACATTCCGACGCCTGGCCTGTCGCCCAACCTGCCCGGCGCTCTGACGATGACGATGCAACTCACTGTCCTTTTCTAGGGAGCAACTAGTGACAAATACCCTCTATTGGATAGCTTGCCTTTTGATTTGGGGAATGGGAGAGCGCCGATGAAGAACGTGATCTCGCGGATGGCGATTGCATTGCTGTTGGCCGGAAGCGCCGCAGGCTCGGCATCGGCACAAGCGCCCGCTGGCCTCCCCGACTATCTGGCCGGCCTCACGGGCACCACACCGCAGACGCCGAGCGCACTGGCGACGCGCGACGTCCTGCAGCTCAATAATTCCATGTTCACGCTCTACGACGCTGCCGGCCAGACATTCCAGGCCAACATCATGGCCCGGCATCCGATCATCCTGGCGCTGTTCTCGGGCGCCGGAGGACGCATGATCCTCTACCGTCCCGGCAAGCCGCCGGAAGAGGCGCCGTCGGTGCCGATCGTCTACCAGATCATGAAGTCGACCGGGCACAGTACCATGGCGATTTCGGAGGTGGTCATGCCCTACGTCGGCAATGCCGCCGACAAGAGCTGGATGGCGCCGATGCTCGCCTACCGCACGCAGATGAAGACGGCACTGGACGGCGTCAGCCTGCTGCCCATTCAGGAGGACTGGAAACCCGCGGTGAAGGAAATCCTGGGCAACAACGTCGCCTATATGGACGATTGCATGGCCAAGGGCGTGATCACCATGGACGCGCTCCAGGCCTTCGCCAAGAAGCAGGGGCCCAACATCAAGCTGATCATCAACTGGGCCGCCTCGACCCAGGTCAAGCACTGGATGGGAGTGCTCGATGGCTGGCGGGCGAGCCTCGGCCCCGATTGGGACAAGACCTATGCCGCCGCCAACACGATCTACGTGGCGCGCCAGAACAACGTGCTGTTCAGCACTCTTGCGCAGTATTTCCCGCCCGAAGCGATCAACGACCGGCTGATGCTGATCGAGACCATCTCCTTCACCACGACGCCGCAGGAAATGCTGACCTCGATGGTGCGCATCATTTCGGACCGCTCGGTCGGCGCGCTGTTCTTCGGCAGCGACCGGCTGATGGACTTCGAGCTGATGGGCGGCGATGCGCGCAAGACCATCGTCTCGGAGATGCAACGGCGCGGCAAGCAACCGTTCCTGCCGCCGGCGGTGCCATTCGGCTCTCACCAGTGGCCGACATTGATCACGCCTGGACCGGGTGCCACGTCGCTCGACGACCTGAAGTGAACCTCAACACGATCGCCCAGGTAAAGCGCCCGAAGTCGGTCGAGGAGATCGAATGGCGCGATGGCCATGCCTTTCTGGGTGGCGGCACATGGCTGTTCTCCGAGCCGCAAGTCGCGACCGACACGCTGGTCGATCTCGAGCAGCTCGGCTGGCCGGCATTGACTGTGTCGGCCGCCGGCCTGGAGATCGCCGCAACCTGCAAGATAGTCGAGCTGCACGACTTCAAGGGCCCGCCGGAGTGGCGAGCGGTTCCCCTGTTCGACAAGTGCATCGACGCATTCCTGATGTCGTTCAAGATCTGGAATGCGGCGACCGTCGGCGGCAACGTCGTGATGTCGCTGCCGGCCGGCGCGATGATCTCGCTGACCGCGGCGCTCGAAGGCGTGCTGACGCTTTGGCCACGCGATGGCAAGCCGCGCCAGGTTCCAGTCGTCGACTTCGTCACGGGCAACCACAAGAACGTGCTGCAGCCAGGCGAGCTCCTGCGATCGATCCACCTGCCCGCTTCGGCACTCTCCAAGCGCTTCGCCATGCGCCAGGTGTCGCTCACGCATCTCGGCCGCTCGGCGGCGCTGATCGTCGGCACCGTCGGCGATAAGGGCGAGGATTTCCTGCTGACGATCAGCGCGGCGACGCCGCGGCCGCTGCATTTGCGGTTTGCGAAGACGCCGTCGACGCTGCCGAGATGAGGCGGGCGATCGACGAACGCGTGCCGCCGGGCGCCTGGTTCCACGACGTCCACGGCTCGGCACCCTACAAGCGCCACGTCACTCTTTACCTCGCCGAACAGATTCGAGCGGAGTTGGGCATGAGCAATTACGAGGTCAATGGCCGCCTGTATTCGGCCGAACCGGCAGCCGGCCAATGCCTTCGCACCTTCCTACGCGACCTCGAAGTGTTCGGGGTCAAGAAGGGCTGCGACGCGGGCGACTGCGGCGCTTGCACGGTGTGGCTCGACGGCAAGCCGTTCCACTCCTGCCTGGTCCCCGCCTTTCGTGGTCAAGGCCGCAAGATCACCACCATCGAGGGTCTCGCCAAGAACGGCGAGCTGCATCCCATGCAGAAGGCGTTCCACGACGCGCAGGCCTTCCAATGCGGCTTCTGCGCCGCCGGCATGATGATGACGACGGCCTCCGCCGCCTTTGACGAGGCGCACAAGGCGGACCTGCCGCATGCGCTCAAAGGCAACATCTGCCGCTGCACCGGGTATCGCTCGATCGTCGACGCACTGCACGGCAAACGCAACATCGACGACGACGTGGCCGGCAAGGCCTGCGGCGCGAGCATCCCCAATCCCCATACCGACGCCATCCTGACCGGCCACGCGCGCTACACCATGGATGTCGCGATGGACGGGCTGCTGCACCTCAAGGTGCTGCGCTCGCCGCATGCCCATGCGCGCATCAAACACATCGACAAGAGCAAGGCGCTCGCCATTCCAGGCGTCGCCGCGGTCTATACCTGGGAGGACGTGCCGCGCCGGCTCTACAGCACCGCGTTGCACGAAGACCACCTGGTCGATCCCGACGACACGTACATCCTGGACAACGTCGCGCGCTTTGTCGGCCAGCGCATCGCCGCCGTCGTGGCCGAAACCGAGGCGGTGGCCGAGGCCGGCTGCCGCGCCCTGCAGGTCGAGTACGAGATCCTGCCGGCGGTGTTCGATCCGGTTGCCGCGATGGAGCCGGGAGCGCCGCTACTGCACAACAAGAGCGATGTGGTCACCCAGAACGGCAACATCTTCTGCACCCTCCAGGGCGAGATCGGCGACGTGGCGAAGGGCTTCAAGGAAGCCGATGTCGTGCACGAAATGACCTATTCGACCTCGCGCGTGCAGCACGTTCATCTCGAGACCCACGGCTCGATCGCCTGGAAGGGCGATGATGGCCGTTGGCATGTGCGCACCAGCTCGCAGGGCCCCTTCCCGACACGGACGAAGCTCGCCTACCTGATGGGCGTGCCTGCCCGCGAGATCCATGTCTTCACCGAGCGGGTCGGCGGCGGCTTCGGCGGCAAGCAGGAGATGGTGTCGGAGGATCTCCCGTTGTTCGCGACCATGAAGCTGGACGGCCGGCCGGTGAAATGGGAATGGACCCGCGAGGAGGAGTTCATCGGCGCCACGACGCGGCACCAGATGACGACCAAGGTCAAGATCGGCGCCAAGAAGGACGGCACGCTGACCGCGCTCGACGTGCATGTCGTGTCCAACACCGGTGCCTACGGAAATCACGCCAGCGAAACCCTCGCCGCCGCCATGGCGAGCCCGTTCGCGGCCTATCGCTGCGACAACAAGAAGGGTGTGGGCCACGTCGTCTACACCAACATGATCCCGGGCGGCGGCTTCAGGGGCTACGGCGCCTCGCAGACCACCTTCGCCATGGAATGCGCCATCAACGACCTGGCGGGCCTCCTGGGCATCGACCCGGTCAAGATGCGGCGCAAGAACGTCGTGCGACCGGGTGACAATGTCGAATCGATCTGGAAGGAGCCGAGCGATGCCAGCTTCGGCAGCCATGGCATCGACCAGTGCCTCGACATCGTCGAGAGGGAACTCAAGAGGGGCAACGGCGTGGCCAAGCCGGACGGGCGAAGACTGGGCCGAGGGAACCGGCGTGGCGCTGGCCATGCTGGAATGCGGTCCGCCGACCGAGCACCGCTCGGGGGGCGAAATGAAGCTCCTGCCCGACGGTACCTATCATCTCGCCTGCGGCACGTCGGAATTCGGCAACGGCATCGCCACCGCGGTCAAGCAAATCGCCGCTTCCGTCGTCGGCGTGCGTGCGCAGGACGTCGGACTCATCAATGCGGACACCGATCGCACGCCCTACGACACGGGCACCTTCGCCAGCACCGGCACGGTGGTGGCAGGCAAGGCCGTCCACATCACGGCCGAGGCAATGCGCGACGACATCCTGGACTTCGCCGCCCGCCACACCGGCATCGACCGCGCCAACTGCAAGCTCGACAATGATGCGGTCGTCTGCGGCAACAAGCGGATCCTGCTGACCGAGCTCCATGCCGCCGGCGCCAAGGTCAATCATCGATTCACGGTCAGCCGCCGGGCCTACTTGTCGCCGCGCACAATCGCCTTCAACGTGCAGGGCGTGCGACTTGCCGTGCACCGCGTCACGGGCGAGATCCGCATCCTGCACAGCGTCCATGCCGCCGACATCGGCCGGCCGATCAATCCCATGCAGTGCCGCGGCCAGCTCGATGGCGCCCTCGCCATGGGCTACGGCTGGGCGCTGGTCGAGAACATGGTTCATGACCAGGGCCACATGGTGAATCCGCAGCTGCGCAACTGCCGCGTTCCGGTCTTGGCCGACGTGCCTCATACCGACCTCTTTTTCGCCGACACGATCGATTCGATCGGCCCTCTCGGCGCCAAGTCCCAGGGCGAATGCGCCATCAATCCGATCGCGCCGGCGGTATCCAATGCGCTGGCCAACGCGACCGGCGTGCGCTTTGCCCACCTGCCGTTCACGCCCGACCGGCTGTTCGCCAGGCTCGGCAAGTCATGAGCGTTCCGGAGCGCAGCGTCAGCATCGTGACGCAAACCTGCGTGAAGCCGGAAAGCGCGGAAGCGTTTGCGCGCTGGCAGGGCGAGACCAGCACGGCGATCGCCAGCTTCCCGGGGTTCATCGAGCAGCGGCTGATGCCGCCCAAGCCGCCCTTGCAGATCGACTGGGTGATCCTGCAGCGCTTCGCCAACCGCGACGACGCGCAGCGCTGGCTCGTCTCGCCCGAGCGGCAGGCCCGCATCGACGGCATCGCGCACATGCTGGTCGGACGCGACGACGTGCATATCGTGCAGGACGAGGCGAGCGCGCCGCGCGGCGCTCCCGTCTCCGTCGTCGTCAGCACGCGCGTGAAGCGCGGCAAGGAGGCCGAGTACCGCGCCTGGGAGCGCAAGATCGCCGCGGCGCAATCCAAGGCGCCCGGCATGCAAGGCTATCGCTTCGAGCCCGCCGTGCCAGGGGTGCAGGAGGACCACGTCGCCATCCTGCGCTTCGACAGCGAGGACAACCTCAACGCCTGGCTCGCGTCGCCCGAGCGCCGCAAGCTGGTCGAGGAGGCCGAGCCGCTCACCGAGGAGTTCCACACCCGCATGGTACGCTCGGGCTTCGAGCAGTGGTTCCACGAGGCCGGCGCCGGTGCTGCGCCGTTGCCGGTGTGGAAGATGGATATGCTGGTTTTGCTGATGCTCTACCCGATCGTGTTCCTGTTCGGTGTCTTCGTGGCAACGCCGCTCTTCAGCAACAAGCTCGCGCTTCCCTTCGCGATCTCGCTGTTCCTCGGCAATATCGTGAGCGTCGGTCTGACCGGCTTTCTGGTGCCCTGGGTCGCCAACCATTTCGGCTGGTGGTTGCAGCCCAAGGGCCCGCAGCCGCTGCGCACCCATCTGCTCGGCGCCGGCATCATCGTTGCCTTATATGCCGTGATGGTGGTGGCCTTCTGGCGGCTGTTCTAGAAGAGACCGCATGATCGCAAGACGGCCATTCCTATCCACGCTCGGCGGCGCGCTCGCCTTGCCGTTCGCCGCAAGGGCGCAGCAGGCCCGGACGATCGGCTTTCTCTACCCCGGCGTGACCGCCGCGGCCGTGGAGCGGATCGCAGCAGTGCGCGAAGGGCTGCGCGATGCAGGCTATCGTGACGCAGGCAAGGTGGAGATCCTCGCGCGCTCGTCGGAGGGCGACCCCGTCAAACTCGCGCCACTGGCCGCCGATCTCGTCCAGCGCAAGGTCGACCTCATCGTGCCGGTGAGCGCCTCGGGCTTGCGGGCGGCAAGAGACGCAACGTCAACGATCCCGCTCGTCGCCCACAATCTCGAAAGCGACCCGGTGGCCAGCGGCTACGTGGCGAGCCTTGCGCATCCCGGCGCCAACGTCACCGGCGTGTTCGCCGATTTCCCGGACCTCGGCATGAAATGGCTCGAGCTGCTGAAGGAAGCCATTCCCACACTCTCGAACGTCACCATCTTCCGCGACCCGGCCACCAGCCCGACGCAATTGGATGCCGTTCAGGCAGCGGCTCGATTGCTCAAGGTCAAGCTGCAGGTCGTCGACATTCCAGCCATCAGCCAGGTCGAGCGCGCGTTCGCGGCAACGGAGCAGAACCGGCCTGAAGCGATCATCATCCTGGCCTCGCCGATCTTCGGCACCAACCCCAAGCTCATCGCCGATCTGGCGCTGGCCCACCGCATGCCGACGGCGACCGTGTTTGGCGACATCGCGCGCGCCGGCGGCCTGATGGCTTACGGACCCGACGTGCTCGGCACCTTCCGCCAAGTGGGCTCCATGGTGGCCAAGGTCCTGCAAGGCACGCCGCCGGCCGATCTCCCGGTCGAGCGGCCGACGAAACTCCAGATGGTGCTCAATCTCAAGACCGCCAAGGCGCTGGGGCTCAACCTTCCGCCCCTGCTCGTGCAGCGCGCCGACGAAGTGATCGAGTGACACGCCGCGCGCCCACGGCCTAGACTAAAACCATGGGCAAACGTCTCAACGCCGGGGCGGTCGCGCAGTACCGCCGCGATGGTTTCTACTTCCCGCTCCCCGTGCTGTCGGCCGCCGAGGCCCGCGTCTATCGCGACAAGCTCGAGGCGCACGAGCGCGCGACCGGCGGGCCGCTGGCCGGCAACATGCGCCACAAGGTGCATCTGCTGTTCACCTGGGCCAACGAGCTGGCCCGCCACCCAGCAATCCTCGACGCGGTCGAGGACGTGATCGGCCCCGACATCCTCTGCTGGAGCACCAACTTCTTCATCAAGGAGGCGCGCTCGACCTCCTACGTGTCGTGGCACCAGGACGCCACTTACTGGGGCCTCTCGACCGACGACGTGATCACTGCCTGGGTGGCCTTCGCCGACGTGCCGCTCGCCAGCGGCCCGATGAAGTTCTGGCCGGGCAGCCATCTCAAGCAGCAGCTCGCCCACCGCGATACGTTCGACAAGGACAATCTCCTGAGCCGCGGCCAGGAGATGGCGGTCGAGGTGCCCGAGGGCGAAGGCGTCGACGTGCCGCTCAAGGCTGGCGAGATGTCGCTGCATCACGTGCTGCTGGCGCACGGCTCGGGCCCCAACACCACCGGCGACCGCCGCATCGGCCTTGCCATGCGCTACATCCCCCCACACGTGCGCCAGCTCAAGGTGCGCGATTCGGCAATGCTGGTGCGCGGCCGCGACACGCACGGCAACTTCGACCTCGAGCCCGAACCGCGCGCCGACCTCGACCCGGCCGCCCTCGTCGCCCACAAGGATGCCGTCGCGCGCTCGGTGAAGGCGCTCTATGCGGGGACGGACCGGACGCAGTTCCGTGCTTAACCGACGCGCGGTCGCCGCCGCCTGCCTGCTGCCGTTCGCCGCCGAGGCGCAGGAACAGACGGCGCAAGCCTTCCTGCAATCGATCTACACGCCTTATCTCAAGCACGACTACAAGGGCCAGCCCTACTGGGAGGCCGCGCGCTTCTTCGCGCCCGATCTCGCGCGCGCCATGGATCGCGACATGCGCCTGGCCAAGCAGCGGCGCCAGCCGCCGACGCTCGACGGCGATCCCTTCGTCGATGCCCAGGAGTGGCAGGTCACCGCACTCATCGTCCGCACCTCGGGCGGCGGTGATGGCGCGACGGGCGTGGTGACTTTCGAGAATTTCGGCAAGCCCAGGCGGCTCGCCATCGACCTGGTCAAGACGCCGGCCGGCTGGCGCATCGCCGATATCGCGGGCTCCAGCGGCTCGCTCCGCATGTTATATAAGGTGCAGAGCCAGTAGCGGAGGACTCCGCCATGACTGCAAACAAGGGCTTAGTAGTACCCGCCGGCGGCGGGAAGCTTTTCGAAATGGGCGCGCCCGGCCGTTTGGCCGCGCTAAAGCTGCTCGGCCACGAGACCGGCCAGAGCATCATGATGTTCGAGGAAACGGTGCCGGCCGGCACCAAAAGCTGGCACCACCTGCATCACGACAGTGACGAGGTCGTTTGGGTGCTGGAAGGCGAATTCACCTTCAAGATCGGCGAAGAGTTATTCGCCGGCGGGCCCGGCACCTGCGCCTTCTTCCCGCGCAACGTGCCACATGCCTGGAAGAACGCGGGCCCCGGCACTGGCCGTGCTCTCTTCCTCTACACACCGGCCGCCGCCGGCCTCTACGTCGAGGAGATGTTCGAGCGCGAGGCGCCTCTCAACGAGGTCGAACGCGACCGTGAGCTGCAGCGCCACCACTGGGAGCTGCTCGGCCCCAACCCGCTTTAGCTAGTTCCGCCAGCTCGCGTCGATCTTGTCGATCTTGCGGATCAGCGCGGCGAACTCGAGGTCGCCTGAGCCGGTGTTCTCGTTGCCGAAGCCATCAAGCTGGGCGCGCGACTTGCCGGCGACGTTGTCACCCATGATGCTGATCGTGCCGGCACCGCCGGCGTCGATCTGGGTCTGGCAGGCGCGCTCCAGGCGATAGAGCCGAATAAAAGCTTCGGCCACGCTGCGGCCGGTGGTGAGCAGGCCGTGGTTGCGCAGCATCATCGCTGTCCGGTCGCCGAGGTCGTTGACAAGCCGCGAGCGCTCGTCGAGCTCGAGGCTCACGCCCTCGTAGTCGTGATAGGCGAGGTTGCCGTGGAAGGCGGTGGCGTTCATCGAGATCGGCAGCAGGCCCTCCTTGGTGGCGGCCACCGCCATGCCGGCGCGGGTGTGGGTGTGCATCACCGCGCGATGGCGCGCCTGGTGCGCCATGTGGATCGCCGAATGGATGATGAAGCCTGCGTAGTTCACCCCGTGGCTCGCCTCGCCCACTGTGTTGCCGTCGACATCGATCTTCACCAGGTTCGACGCCGTCACCTCCTCGTAGTTCAGGCCGAACGGGTTGATCAGGAAGTGCGGCTTCTCTCCCGGCACACGCGCGGTCAGATGGCCGTAGATCAGCTCGGTCCAGCCGAAATAGTCGACCAGGCGGTAGGCCGCCGCGAGCTGGCGGCGCAGCACGGCCTCGCCCGCTTCCGGCGGCAGGGAATAGACGTCCACGCCGGTCAGCGGCAAGTCTTGCGCGATATTCATGTCCATGGGCGGTCCTCCCGGGAAACAGCCGCTATGATCGGGCAAGAGGGAGAAAACGTCCATGGCGGAAAAACCGCGTCTCGACACCACGCGCCTGCAAAAGATGGCGACGGCTTATTGGGAAAGCGCCGCCCTGATGGCCGCGGTCGAGCTCGATGTCTTCACGGCGATAGAGCGCGGGCAGAACACCATTCCAGCTCTGGCAAAGGCCGTCGGAATGAGCGACCGCCATGCGGAGCGCCTCCTGACGGCGCTCACCGCCATGACCTTGCTGGAGCGTGAGGGTGAGCACTTCGCCAATGCACCGGACGTCCAGCGCTTCCTGGTGAAGGACAGCGAGCGCTACGCCGGCCCGTGGATCCTGTTCACCAAGCCGCGCTGGACGGCGTTCGGCGAACTGGGCGAGCGCCTGCGCCGCAAGACGGAGAACCGGCTCGGCCAGTACACCGAATTCACCGTCGAGGATGCCCGCCGCTATCACGCCGCGACCTACTCGATCGGCATGGGGGCCGCGCGCCTGTTCAGCCGCAGCGTCGATCTGAGCGGCCGCAAGCTGATGCTCGATCTCGGCGGCGGCTCGGGCGCCTACTCGATCGTGGCGACCAGGAACTTTCCCGGGCTGAAGGCGATCGTGCTCGACCTGCCACCGGTCGTCGTGGTGGCGCGCGAGTACATCGCCGCCAACGACGCGAGCGAACGCGTAAGCGCGGTTGCCGGCGACTTCACTACCAGCGATTTCCCGCGGGGCGTCGATGTCGTGGTGATGGCCTCCAACCTGCCGCAATACGAGCCGGCGCTGATCCGCCTTGTGGTGGCAAAGTCCTTCGCCGCCCTGGCGCCGGGCGGCGAGATGCACCTGATCGGCGAGACGCTGCACGACGATCGCAAGGGGCCGCTCTCGGCCGCGCTATGGGGTCTGAACGAGGCCGTCCAGGGCAGCACCGGCCTCGCCCACACCGAGTCCGAGGTGAAAGGCTACCTGCAGGGCGCGGGATTCAGCGAGGTGGTCGTGCACCCCTTCGTGCCCGGCGTGCTGTCGCGCGTGGCCGGACGGAAGCCCAAATAGGGCCGGGGTTGCGCGCCCGCGCGCCATCGACTATCAGTCCCGCTGCCTCTGCTCCCTTCGTCTAGAGGCCTAGGACGTGGCCCTCTCAAGGCTAAAACACGGGTTCGAATCCCGTAGGGAGCGCCAAGGCCCTTCACCCGGAGATCCGCGACGCTGAACTACGATCACGGCCGTTGCCGATCGCCGGCATGGACAAGGCCGAGGCGCTGGCCGCCCGCCGAGCTCGACGACCCAGGAAGCGGGCTCGCGCGCGTACTGCGGATAAAAGGCCGTGAGGGCCTGGACTTAGAGCTGATAGTACAGCCCACCGCAGATGCCGATAGCCATTAAGGCAAGACCAAAGAACTTAAAGAAACGGGCCGATTGGGCGGAAAGCGATTGCTCATGATTGACAGACCGGCGTTGCTCCACCGGCAAATCTCGTTGCGCGCGTAGCTGCGCTGCGAGGAAGTCTGTCGCGAGAGCGCTGCCGACCGGCCTTTCTCCGTCCAACTCGAACTGAGCGCTGACATAGCAGATGACGAGGCCAACAAAGGCTATGCCGAAAAAGCTCGTATAGGCGACAATGAGAAAGGCTACGATTGACGCAACAAGCCACGCTGACAGGGCAATGGCTATGAGTATCGATCTTGCGGACAAGTACTACCTCCGAAGATCCCAAAACCGGCGAACTACCCGAGGAAGGAACGCTGATTGGCCATCAGGGTAGGTTACGGTGTCATGAGATAGCATACCCATAGATTCACTCGGTGTGCAAAACCCCAGCGCGCAGCCACAGTATTCGCACGCGGCCTCGGCTGAAACCTCCCTACACTCTCGGTTCAAGGCCCGGCGGCAGATCGGGCGTACGAGGGGAAAAGATGAAGCAACCAACACTGGTGATCGTCG
>CAWCPC010000004.1:0-410489 GCA_963797365.1 uncultured Alphaproteobacteria bacterium
GGTCGCCTCTCATATCAAGCCTGACTGACCATAAGCGATGGACCGGACTTGCGACTGCAGGGTTGCGGTCGCGCTCGATGCAAGATGGGGCGCTGGTGTCACTCACACGCCGATCGATACGCGAAACTGGCCACCCTGTCGCTGCCACCGTCCGTTGGGGCACCTGGAAACCGACGTCGACCAAGCACACGCCTTTATCACCCAGCAGGAAGCAGCGGGGCACGAAGGTGTCACTGCGGCACTCCAATGGTGCGCGGAGGAGTTGTTCAGTCAGGCCCATGTCCCGCTCATAGCTAACCCCAAGCGTCCCACACAGGGTACCTGATCGCTCTCGCCTGCTGTCGTCGCCATGGCGTCGAGCCGCACGACCTTCTCGCCAGGGCCGTCGCGGGACATCTCGCGGACAATAGGGGTGACTTACCGCGTCCAATCTTCGCGAGCGACACTGACTACGTTCATCAGTCTGCCAAGCTGTTCCTCCGACCGAGGGCCCTCCACGGCAGACTAGGAAGAGCAGCGGCACTGACCCTGAAGTCCGGCTTCCTCAATACCAGAAGGTCCGTTGGCGTGTGCGCGACTACTGCCACCGTCGCGTGAACGCCTCCATTGGGCTGCTCTGCCTTCGCGCCGCTGACGAACTAAAGCGCCGCCTAAAAGCCATCACACCAGTCGACCCGCTGCCACCCGTAGCTGGGTCATCCGCACCCTTCGTCTCCTCCGTAACCCACTCTCTCAACCTTCTCACCGTCCAAAGGACCATCAAAATGTCTAACGAAAACGATAGCATCCCACCCGCTGGCACTACCTATGACTTGCAGCTAACCGACCTCTACGCCGACAAGCCAGTCACGAACCAGCATCTCATCGGTATCGACTTGACCGTCCGAGACACAGAGGTCGTGAAGTCCACGGACCACGATGAGGCTGTTGCTCGCGCTGCCGCCCAGCGTGCGGCCCCGAGTCCCCCAGCCGTTGCACCCTCGGTCGCTACCCCGCTCGACCTCGCGAACGCCCGTACGACCATCGGCCAACGCATAACCGACCCGCACACTGACCGGGACACCATCGTCACGTTCCAAAACATGGAGGCCTCGATTCGAGACGTGATGGCGCGGGCGTCATCTCGCGTATCCCAGACGGGCAGTACGTGCTGGCGGAGCCAGGCGGCCCAAGAGCAACCGCAGCAGGAGCAGACCGACAGCGACACCTGCCACCGAACGAACCTCTCGACGACCGCAGCGAAGCGGTCCTCACTGAAGCGTTCGCCAAGGCCCCCACTCAGGCTGTGGTGCCGCGACTTCCTTCATCACCAACGAAGGCGCCATCACCGATGAGGCGGTCGTCCAGCTTGCCACCAACATGGGAGTGGAACCCGGCGAGGTGCGCGAGCGCATCGACCACGTTTCAGCCGCGCTCTCCAAGGAAGCCGTCAAGCTCGGATCGAGGGCAGTTCAATGCAGCGAGGAGACCGCCACCGAAGCCATCGCGTGGGCTCGTACTAACATGGCATCGGAATTGAAGGAGACCGCGCTTCGTCATTTTCAGGAAGGGCGAGCAGATTACTCAAAGTTCGTCGGCCGTTACCTCGAAAACCTCGATCAGATCGACCCGAACAAAATACTGACAGCAACCCCGGTAGCGGGCCGCAAGGTTCACTGGGATCGGGGAAACAAGGTTGTCGTCGTGACATTGCCAAATGGGAATGAGATGTCTTGGTCAGCCGCCGTGAAGGCCAAGCTGATCAGCATGTGACCACCATGAACACTCGATCACTTGCTCACCGCTTGCCTCTTTGTCGACGTGCTCATTGTGGTGGCCTATTCCGTTCGCATCATTGAGGGCGGGCTGATCAGCCGGGGCATGGGCTGCGACGAAGCGAACGACGAGGCTGTCTCGCGTACCGCCAAGCACTTCAAGACGACGGAGTACATCGTCAGAGCCTTAGGCCGCACTCATTCGTCCAGCAACCTCGCGACCTCCCCACGCTTGCCGCGGAGTGCCATCATCGCGGGGCTCGCGAAATGTTCGCCCTCGGTCGTAGTGGCTCGCCCGTCGTGGCAAGCCGAACGATCTCATCAAACCATTCGTCCACTAACCACCAACAGAGGGGGTGCCCGCAATCCCGCGAGGCGCTCCCTCTGTATCCTAAAGAAAACCAATCAACGTGTGTGATCCAACAGGTCTATCAGAAACCGCCATCGCCGCTGGCATAGCCGACGCAGGCATCGCGGGATCAGGCGCAGCAGCCGCTGACGCTGCAGCCTCCACAGTGGCGCGGTAACCACCTCTCTGGTGCCCGCCGCAGTAGGCGCAGGCGGCCTATTCGGCTCCGGTATCTCGGCGCCACCGCTCTCTCCATCGGTGCCACCGGGCTCTCTACTGGTCTATCCATGATGTCACGGATGGCGACACAATCGCAGAACCTCGGGCTCTACATCCAGAACGCCACGAACCAGAACCGCGCGCTGGCGCAGACCTACAACGGCCTCAACCTCCAACAGAACACGATTGCCGACAAGACCGCCTCCGCCAACTTCGATGTCCTCAAGGGTCTCGCGCAGGCGAAGGGCAAGGCCACCGCAGCCGCTGGCGAAGCTGGCGTAGGCGGTGTGTCGTACGGCGAGGTGTTGGCAGACCTCGATAGCCGTGCAGGCGTTGCCATCGGTAAGAACGACTACAACTACGCGACCGGTATTCAGCAAGTGCAGTCTCAGAAAGAGGCCGCACATGACAACACCGTTGCGAACATCTCGGGCTACCAAGTCCCCTCTCCCATCGGATACTTCGCTGGCATCGGTGCGGATGCCATCAATGGCAGTCTGAAGATATTCGATGCGGGCAAGAAGGGTGGACTGTGGGCAACTGACGATCCCGACAGCCATCCGACAGGAAGCACACCTGAATGAACGGCCTGCACTACCAGCAGCGCCCCTAAGAGGCAGAAATGCGCACCGGTACCAAGCCGCCGACCGAATGAACTTTGCGGCGTGGTACGTTGCGATGACCGCCGAGAGCGCGTCGAAGTTCACACGGGACTTGGTCGAGATCAGACCGCGAAACGGGGACCTATCGGCGGCGTGCTTAGTGGGACCCAGCGCCGAGATAAAGATCATCAACGAGGCACTCGAACCCAGCCGGCCGAATGAGCCGTGACCGGCAACCAGCTTCGCTAACGAACGATCCCTCTCGCCATCTGCTCCGTGTGGGCGGTGGCGTGGGGGCGGCGATCCTCCGAGAGCGATGTAGCCGCAATGCAATCGATCTATTGTTTCGTGAGCCCGCCCAATGCGGCGCCGCTAAACCCTTCTTGAGGTCCTCTAGGCTCATTCCGGGCTGATCTCAATCTCGGCATTGAACCCCATGAACAACGGCTCAGCGATGACCGGAAGGTCGGACGCATCACGCATGTCAAAGAACAGCAGGCGCAGCGTCGACCCTTGTCGGTGGCGAAGTAGGCCGCCTCGGGCTTCCACTTGGCTACGGTCGCCTCCATGACCTTTGCGAACGGGCCATCCTTGATGGCCCGGTTTGCAGCTTCGGTTGGCATCGTAACCTTCAGCATCACTCGCATGCCCATCCCCTCCCGATTGAAGCGCGGCATTGTTGGCACGCCAAGCGAGCCGTGGCTATCGACGACTCCCAACGGGTTCGTTCGCCATGGGGCGAGCGTCAGCACCGCTCCCTCACTCTCGCCACCGTCCACCCACCGCACTCGCGAGGGCCTTCTGTATCATCGAATAGCTTCGTGCATCGTAGCTAAATGATCGCTGCGACTGGTAGCCCGGTTTCCGTCCGTTCCCTTTCTTCGCCAAGGTGGCATCAGCGAGCCGCTTGGCGTCGAACTCCTCCGAGAACCAAAGCTCTACCGTGCCTTCCTTCGTGTCGTCCGCCCCCGAGTAGTCGCCAGCCATCCCAAGCGCCTTAACCAGCCTAAGCGCGAGTTGAAGCCGCGTGGGCTCGGTGGGCCTGCTCTTGGACGTGTCGTAGTCACCGAACACCGCGTATGGGCGTGGGTGCCTATCGAAGAACGTAGGTCGGCTCAGTGCCCCCATCAAAGATCGTCCTTCATGACGGAGTTGTGCGAGCCAAGCCGTGCGATAGCCTGACGGACAATCGCGTAGGACATTCTGCGCTCTAAGGCTCTCCAAGACCCGGCGCTACGTCGCGCACTTCCCTAAAGAACACTCTCAGCACGCTCAGCAGCAGAACTCCGCTGTTCTTCACTCACTTCCGGATCGCCCTGGCCGCCGCCCACCTTGAGGCCGCTGGGCGTCTGCATCCAACGTATTGGATGAGACAGCGCGATCTTGAGGCCAACCATCGCGATGTACCCATGCGCCCGCGCTCCATTCTCGTGGGCGAGCGTTGCGGCGGCGCTAGACTCCCCCAACTTGCCCAGGCTGACCGCTACGATGGCCTGCGTGCCGTCCGGCATGTGGTAGTCGTATTCGCGATACGCGACGGTGCTCGCATCCGCATCAATCATCTTTGGCTGACACTAGGCGGGCTTGCTAATCGGACTTTGTTACAGCTGCCGGTACTATCGTTGGCAGTTCGCGTGCTAGAGCATCCTCGGGCGCAGGCCACGCCACGACCATGGGCGGCTGGCGTGCTTGGGTCGGGCCATCAGAGCCTTGAACGAAGCGACCCGGAGGCTAGCGCCAAGAACCCGCAACAGCGCCCGTTCGTCGGACACGCTGCGCTCGGTAGGTCGGTATGGCATGTCATAACAAAGCCACAGCACCGCCAATGGTTGCAGTCGGATCGTGAGATTCATGTTCATTTTTGGACAGCGGCGTGACCGACCACGCTACATGCGGGAAGCGTTGGCATCGTCGCCTCCCGTCCCGCGCCGCGATAGCTTAGGGCGAGCGCCTCGACCTAAGTGTAGGGCAAGCGCCAGTGGATGGCTGGGCTGGCCGCGGTCCCACCTTCCCCCATTTCCTTCCCCCATTGGCCTCACCGACCAAGTCGGAAAGTGCCTATGTTTGTTGCCTTTTAGGCCTACTCTATTAAAGTGGCGCGCCCGGCTGGATTCGAACCAGCGGCCTACCGCTTAGAAGGCGGTTGCTCTAATCCCCTGAGCTACGGGCGCCCGATCCTTAGGGTACCACAAAGACCCCTCGCAAAGGCTCGGGGTGACGGCCACGGGCCGTCAATGCGTCCAGCGCCCGACTCTGTTGTAGGCGAAGTTGTCGGCATAGGCCTTGGGCCGGATATGCCGCTGATGCGGCGCCTCGACGGTGTACTGCCAGCCTTCCTTCTCGGCGAGGGCCTTGGCTTCATCGAGGGTGTGAAACCACAGCTGGACCTGTTCCATGGTGTCGCGCGAGCCGGTCCAGCCCATCAGCGGGTCGAGGATCTTGGGCATGGGCTCGCTTTCCAGCAGCCATTCCTTGGTCTTGCCCTGGCCGGATTGCATGGCCGTCTTGGCCGGCTTGTAGATGCGAACCTTCATGGACTTCACTCGCCCTCATTTGCGCGCCATCTCGGCGTTGGGCGTGGTCGGGGCGGCCGGATTTGAACCGACGACCTTCTGCGCCCAAGGCAGACGCGCTACCAGACTGCGCTACGCCCCGCGCCCAAGCGTTTGACGACGCGGGCGTTTCTACCAGCGGCGGGGGCCCATCGAAAGGCCAATTTCCAGGTGTTACAGTGGGCCATGTTCGACCAGACACCCGAAGAAGGCCGGCCCGGACGCGCGCCGTCGATCAATGTCCTGGGCGGTCCCCTGCTGCCCTGCTCAGCGGAGCCGCTGACCGGCTTCTATCGCGACGGCTGCTGCAACACCGGCCGCGAGGATGTCGGCCTGCACACGGTTTGCTGCGTCCTCACGGCGGAGTTCCTCGCCTTCTCCAAGGCGCGCGGCAACGATCTCTCCACGCCCATGCCGCAATATGGCTTCCACGGCCTGAAACCCGGCGACCGCTGGTGCCTGTGCGCGGAGCGCTGGAAGGAGGCGCTCGACGCCGACAGCGCCCCGCAGGTCGTGCTCGAGGCCACCCACGCGGTGACCCTGCAGATCGTCCCGCTCGAGGAGCTGAAGAAGTACGCCGTCAGGCTTCAATGAACTGGTACCCGGTGCGGATGCGCCCGTCGCCGCCCAGCACCAGGAAGTCGAAGCCGATCGAGATCACCTCGCCGCCGGGCTTGTTCCTGTCTTGGGCCGGCAACATCTCCCAGCGCAGCTTGATCGTCTCGTGATGGCTGTCGACACCGTCGCGCAGGCGGAAGATGTTGCCCTTCTCCTTCACCCATTTCTCGTAGGCGGTCCTGACGCGCATCTCGATGCCGTCATGGCCGACCGCCTCGATGGTGCGGGCCAAATGCCGGGCGTCCTCCTGCCACAGCTCGCGGATGATGTGGCGTCGGCGCTCGGCGTCGGGCTCGTTCCAGATGTTGACGTAGCGGTCGACGAATTCCTGGATGTCGGTCATGAGGGTTCTCCTTGCTGACCTGGACATGCCCGCACACCCATCGGACGACGATGACATGAGAGGTAATTGAATGAAGACCTGGCCCAAGATCGACGGTGCGCTGGCCGACTATGTCGACGCCAACTGGCTGCGCGAGAGCCCGCTGAAGCGCCGGCTGCGCGAGGAAACCGGCAAGATGCGGCAGGCCGGCATGCAGATCTCGGCCCATCAGGGCCAGCAGATGGCGTTGCTCGCCCGCACCATCGGCGCCAAACGCGCTGTCGAAGTCGGCACCTTCACCGGCTACTCCGCGCTCTGCGTCGCCGAGGCGTTGGGACCCGACGGCAAGCTCTGGTGCTGCGACGTCAGCGAGGAATGGACGGCGATCGGCCGCCGCTACTGGAAGGAAGCGGGCCTCGACGGCCGCATCGAACTCACGATCGGTCCGGCGACCAAGACGCTCGACTGGCTGCTGGCGCAAGGCCTCACCGGCCAACTCGACATGGCCTTCATCGACGCCAACAAGAACGACTACGACGCCTACTACGAGCGCTGCCTGAAGCTGGTGCGCAAGGGCGGCCTGATCCTGATCGACAACGTGCTGTGGGGCGGCTCGGTCGCCAATTTCGCCGAGGATGACGAGGACACAAAGGCGATCCGGGCGCTGAACGCCAAGCTCAAGTCAGACGAGCGCGTCGACCTCACGCTGTTTGCGGTGGGCGACGGCATGACCTGCGCATTGAAACGCTAGGGAAGGCGTGCGCTAGGTTGTAAAAGGAAGGCATGGCGCGCGAGGCGTTCAGTTACCGGAATGATCCGGCGGTTCCTGCCTTTCCCGACGACCGTCCCATTCTGATCTTCGACGGCAACTGCGTCCTTTGTTCATCCTTTGCGCAATTCATCCTCCGCCATGACAAGGCGCATCGCTTGCGGCTCATGGCGGCCCAAACCACCCTCGGCGCTGCCCTCTATCGGCACTTCGGTCTGGCCCCCACTGACTACGAAACCAACATCCTGATCGAGGGCGGCCGCGCATGGCTGAAATCCGAAGGGTCGATCCGAGTCTTCGAGCATCTGGGATGGCCGTGGTCGCTGATGGCTGTTGCCCGCCTGTTGCCGCGTGCCGCGCGCGATTGGCTCTATGAGATCGTTGCCCGCAACCGGCTGCGCTGGTTCGGCATCCGGGCCTCGTGTTTTCAGCCCGATCCATCGCAAGCTGACCGGTTCCTGGAATGACCCGGCTCACGATCCTTGTCGTCGGCGGCTACGGCTTCTTCGGAAGCCGCATCGTCGAGTTGCTGGAAGGCCAGCCTCGGCTGACGTTGATTGTCGCCGGCCGCTCGCTGGAACGGGCCACGACCTTTTGCAGCACGCGCCATCAGGCGAAGGCAAGGCTGGTTCCCGCCGTCTTCGATCGCGGCGGCGAACTTGCTACGGCACTCAGTGCACTTCGCCCCGATATCCTGGTCGACGCCAGCGGTCCATTTCAGGCCTACGGCGAGGGCCAGTACCGCGTCATCGAGGCCTGCATTGCCCGTGGCATCAACTACCTTGATCTCGCCGACGGCTCGAACTTCGTCAACGGCGTGCAAACATTCGATGCCACTGCGCGCACGGCTGGCGTTTACGTGCTGTCAGGCGTTTCGAGCTTTCCGGTCCTGACCGCGGCTGCGGTGCGTCATTTGGCGTTCGACATGAGCAGCATCGAAGCAATCCGTGGCGGCATCGTCCCCTCGCCCTATGCCAAAGTGGGCATCAACGTCATCCGCGCGATTGCGGCCTATGCCGGCCAGCGCGCGGCCCTCCGACGCGGCGGCGAAGACTCCGTCGGCTTTCCTTTTACCGAGCAAATGCGCTTCACGATCGCGCCGCCCGGGCATGTACCCGTAAGCGATACGCTCTTCTCGTTGGTCGACGTTGCGGACTTGCGTGCGTTCGCCAGACTTTGGCCTGAAGCGAAGACCATCTGGATGGGTGCCGGCCCGGTGCCCGAGGTGCTGCATTGGACGCTGATCGCGCTGGCTTGGCTGGTGCGGCTAGGGCTGTTGCGCTCCCTTCTGCCCTTTGCATCCCTCCTCCATCTCGCCTCGGATCATCTGCCCTGGGGCGAACATCGTGGCGGCATGTTTGTCGAGGTCGAAGGCACTACGTCGTCATCCAACGATCCGGTCAAGCGCTCCTGGCATCTCCTGGCCGAAGGGGATGATGGTCCGTTGATCCCTTCGATGGCTGTGACGGCCCTTGTCGGCAGAGTGCTCGAAGGGAATTCTCCGTCACCCGGCGCCCGTGCCGCCGTCCGCGACATCGAGCTCGACGACTATGCGAAGCTCTTCGCCGGCCGGACGATCCATACCGGTATCAGGGACGACCTGACTGCCGGTTCGGATCTCTATCCAAGCCTGCTGGGCAAGGCCTGGCCCCTCTTGCCACCGGAAATTCGCGCCATGCACAAAGGGGCAGGCGTCGCTCGCGGCACGGCGAGGGTAGAATGCGGACGCCATCCATTGGCGCGACTGGTCGCGAGCGCCATTGGCTTTCCGAATGCCGGCGAAGAGATACCGGTTAGCGTGCGCTTCGAGAATTCTGGCGGCACGGAAACGTGGACCCGCGCTTTCGACAGCAAGTCATTTTCGAGCCAGCAATTCGGCGGCCACGGCCGATCGCAATGGCTGCTGTGCGAGCGATTCGGCCCGCTGACCTTTGCCATGGCCCTAAAATCCGAGGGATCCCGGCTGCACCTCATCCTGCGCCGCTGGAGTGTCCTTGGAATTCCGCTGCCGATGTGGCTCTGCCCGCGCTCGGACTCATACGAAGCGTCCGAAGGCGGCCGCTTTCGCTTCCACGTCGAGATCAGTCATCCGTTGACGGGGCTGATCGTACGCTACCGTGGCTGGCTGGAACGCTAAGCGTTACCGAAGATCGCGTGTTTGACCTTGTCGCCCGGCTTGATGCCGAGCAGGGCGGCGCTGCCGCCGTTGATCTCGAGCACGGCGCGCACCGGGTACTGGCTGGGGATCGCGTCGATGGTCATCGGCACGGCATTGGCATGGATGTGCTTGATCGTCCCGTCGGCCGCGATGAACAGCATGTCGAGCGGGATCAGGGTGTTCTTCATCCAGAAACTGACCGGTATCTCCTGAAAGAAATCGAACAACATGCCTTCGTAGGGTCCGAGTTGCTTACGGAACATCAGGCCATGCGATCGATGTGCATCATCGAGCGCCAGTTCGACCTCGAACTTGAGGTCGCGCCCGCCAGCGGCGATCACCAGCGACGAGCGGGGATAGGTGAGTTCAGCTTCCTGGCTGCGGGCCATTCCGGCCGCCAGGATCAATGGAAAACTGACAAGCAAACGGCGGCCAAGCCGCCGCGAATCGATGAAAGACGCCATGCCCTTAGTTCGCGCCAACCGCGTTCTGGGTCAAGCCGCCCGAATCTCGATGACCTGCAGCCCCTTTTGACCCTCGGCGATGCGGATCATGACCTTCTGGCCGGGCGCCAGCAATTCCATGCCGTGGCGGCGCAGCACGGCGGCGTGGACGAAGATGTCGCCGTCCGCCGCCTCGCGCGTCACGAAGCCGTAACCGCGCTCGTTGTTGTACCATTTCACCAAAGCAGTGATGTAATCGCCCATGGCAATGCCGTCAGGCACCGGCGGCGGCTTGGGCGCGGCGGCGACGGCGGTCGAGGAGTCGACCTCGATCACCTTCATGACCTGCCAGCCCTTGGGACCGCGCACGCCTGAACAAACGACCGTCGCCCCGGGCTTGAGGTCATCATGCCCGGCCTGTCGAAGTGTCGTCACATGCAGGAACGCGTCGCTGTTGTCAGCTTCGAGGGCCAAAAAGCCATAGCCCTTTACGGCGTTGAACCACTTGACCTTACCACGCAGCTCAACCGACCCGCTGTCCCCGCCCGTCTCTCCCTGGTGGGTCGTCATTAACCGAACGATCCCATGTTGTTATGCAGAAATCGTATCAGTCCGGCAGGCCGGCGCAACACCCCTTGTGACCGATAAGTGCCCCGCGTTAGACGACAGACCCAGTGAAATAAGGGGGACGACCGATGTTCAGGGCCGATCTGTTCAAGGGGAAGCGCTTTCTGGTGACCGGCGGCGGTACTGGATTAGGCCGAATCATGGTGGAACGCTTCGTCGAGCTGGGGGCAGACTGCGTGATCTGCGGCCGCCGCGGCAGCGTCCTGGAGGAGACGGCCAAGCAGGTGATGGCGAAGCACCCTGGCCGGCGGGTCGAGACCCATACCGTCGATATCCGGGTCGCGACCGCTGTCGAGGAGATGATCGAACGCATCTGGGCGGGCGGTCCGCTCGACGGATTAGTCAACAATGCTGCCGGAAATTTCATCTCCCAGACCAAGGATCTCAGCCCCCGCGCCTTCGACGCCATCGCCAACATCGTCCTGCACGGCACGTTCTACATCACCAATGCCTGCGGCAAGCGCTGGATCGCCGGCAAGCACAAGGCGAGCGTGATCAGTATCTTGACGACCTGGGTATGGACAGGCAGTCCGTTCGTTGTGCCCTCGGCGATGTCCAAGGCGGGTGTCGCGGTCATGACCCAGAGCCTGGCGGTGGAATGGGGCCGGCATGGCATTCGCCTGAACGCCATTGCGCCGGGCCCCTTCCCCACCGAAGGCGCGTGGGCGCGGCTCAATCCGCTGAAAGAAGACCCACTTAGCAAGGATGGGGACGACCGCTACAAGGCGCGCAATCCGCTGGGCCGCGTCGGCCGGCCGAACGAGCTCGCCAACATGGCGGCGTTCCTGATGAGCGACGAGGTCGAGTACATCAACGGCGAAGTCATCGCCATCGATGGCGGCATGGGCATCATGGGCAACGGCACCTTCGCCAACATGATGGCCTACAGCGACGACGACTGGCGCCGTATCCGCGAACAGATCCAGTCGACCAACGAGGCCGACCGGGCGAAGCGCGGCTAACCGCGTGCGAGGGCCGCCGTCAGGGTCTGATGGAAGTGCACGATGGCGCTCTCGAACTTGCCGAAGGTGAAGGCGTCGTTGGCGCCGCTCGCGAGCCCGCGCTGGATCGCCTGCACCACGGCGCGATCCTCCTGCGCGCCGGTGTTGCCGACGAAGCCCGCATCGCGCTTGGCCTCGGCCAATGCCTCGGGATCGTCGCCGCCGCCGTTGGTCAGCGTGTAGGTGAACTGGCGCGTGCGGTCGATTGCCAGCGGCTCGAGGATCACCACGTTGGTGTGTCGCGACAGCACGGTGATCAGCACATTCGGAAACAGATGATAGACATAGGTCAGTAGGCCCTCGACCCGGCGATCCGCGGGCGCCACCTTGGCGAGCTTCTTGATGCGCTGGAACGGGTAGGTGACGCGGCTGTGGCGGCCGAACAGGTCGATGACATTCAGATTGTCGAAACCGTAAGGCAGGAAGCTCTCAGGGTGCGTCGACTTGATGTGATAGCCCTCGATGAAGCTCTCGAGGAAGATCTTCCAGTTGACCTCGAAGTCGCGCTCGTTGGTCGCGAACAGCCGCTGGTCGGGGCCGATCAGCTTGTCCAACGCGCCGAGCGAATCATCGTCCCGCGCCGGCGCGCCTTGCGTCACGAACACCAGGCCCAGGCGCTCGACCGCCGTCACCGGCACCAGCGAATGCGCCTCCTTGTCGAGGCCCGGAAAGCCGTCCTCGTGGGGAATGTGGCGCAGCTTGCCGTCGAGATTGTAGGTCCAACCGTGATAACGGCAGACGAAAGCGCGGGTGCAGCCCGACCCGTCGGCAACCTGCATGCCGCGATGGCGGCAGGCGTTGCGAAAGGCCTGTACCTTGCCGTCGCTGCCGCGCACCACGACGATTGGAATGCCGGCCGCTTCTCGCGCGACGTATGAGCCGACTTCAGGCAAGGCCGCCGAAGGGCAGAACGGTGTCGGTGTGCAGCGCAGCACGGACTCGATTTCGGCCTTTAACCGTTCAGGGGACCGATAGTTGGCGACCGGCTCGCGCCAGATCTGCTGGCCGAGGTCAGTCGTGCCGTTGGCGATATGGTCGAGGACCCGCTGCGCGACCGACCGGTCGTCCATTGCCGTCGTCATGCATCAAGCCTACGCCGAGGCGCAAACGATTGAAACGAAATCGGCACTGTGGCTTTTGCGCATCAGTCCAATAGAATCGGGCATCGGATGGAACCGCGGCGACCGGGGACGCCTCAATTGAGCCAAACTGTCATGGTGGTTACTGGGTCCCGGATTTAGCAAGCCAGGTTTAGGACGAGCTTCAGACGTGCGGTCCCATTTCAAGTCGATTTCGCTCCTGATGCCGCGCTCGTCCGCGGTGCGCTTCGGCGCCCTCATCAGCGTTTGCCTTGTCGTGGGCGTTGCAATCAGCGCGATGGCGCAGCAGGCGATTGAATTCCGTCAGTGGCATGGCACGGCCGCGATGACCCGCCAGCCGGAGCAGGTGCTCGCCAATACGATGGCCGAATGGCGCAGCCTGTGGAGCCGCGTCGGCGGCCCGGCGCCCGACCATTTCGAGCCCGGCCGCATGTGCGCCGTCGGCATCTTCCTCGGCCTGCGCGCCGGCACGGGCTATTTCGTCAACCTGATCTCGACCACGCGCCGTCGCGACCGCATCATCGTGGTCTTCGAGGAGCGCGCGCCGGAAGCCGTGATGATGGCGCAACGCGCCGCGCCGCCTCCCCCGCCGCCGCCGCGTCCGGTGGCGGGCGGTCCGGGCTTCAACGCGGGCCCCACATCGAACTTCATGCCGCCGGGCACGGCGATGGCTCTGTCAGCGCCGCCGCCGCCCAGCCGGCCTACGGGAGGACCGCCGACATCGCCTTGGGCGATCGTGTTGCTCCCGCGGGCGGATCTTCCGGTCACCGTCGAGCAGCGCCTCTTCCGCTAGAGCGGGTTCCGACCAAATGGAACCGCCCGGCGGTTCCATTTGGTCGGAAACGCGTTGTCCGAAGCGCCTCGACTATGCTCTAGCGCCTAGTGGGAGTGCCGCGGCACTCCCTTGGTCTGCGCCACTCTCTGGAAGTCGACAGCGAAGTCGAGGCAGGCGCCCGTCGAGAGCTGGCCGACGAACTTGCGCTGCAGCTCCTGCCAGGGCGTCTGGCTCGGCACGATCTTGGGCTTCCATGCCGCCTTGCGTCGCGCCAGCTCCGCCTTGGAGATCAGGATATTGGCTGTACGCTTGCCTATATCGATCCTCACCTTGTCTCCCGTCTTGAGCAGCGCCAGACCGCCGCCGACCGCAGCCTCAGGCGAGGCATTGAGGATCGACGGACTGGCCGACGTACCGCTCTGGCGGCCGTCGCCGATGCACGGCAGCAACACCACCCCGCCTTTGATGAGCCGATCGGGCGGCTGCATGTTCACGACTTCCGCCGCCCCCGGGTAACCCACCGGGCCGCAGTTGCGGATGAACAGGATGGCGTTCTCGTCGATCGGCAGCTTGGGATCGTTGATGCGATGGTGATAGTCCTCCGGACCCTCGAAGACGACCGCAGTGCCCTCAAAGGCGTTCTTGTCGCCGCGCTTCTCGAGGTACTTCTTGCGGAACTCGGCCGTGATCACCGACGTCTTCATGATCGCCGAATCGAAGAGATTGCCCGACAGCACGGCGAAGCCCGCCTTGCCCAGCATGGGCTTCGAGTAGGTCTTGATCACGTCGCCGTCTGCCGGCTTCGCGTCCTTGATGTTCTCGGCCATCGTCTTGCCGGTCACAGTCACGACGCCGCCGTGGATCTTCTTGCGGCGCAGAAGCTCGCGCAAAACAGTCGGCACGCCACCGGCACGATGGAAGGCCTCACCGAGATACTTGCCGGCCGGCATGCAGTTCACCAGCAGCGGAATATCGTAGCCGATCTTGTCCCAGTCCTTGTTGACGAGCTTGACGCCGATGTGGCGCGCGATGGCGTTGACGTGCGGCGGGCAGTTGGTCGAGGCGCCCAGCGCGCTCGCCGCCACGATCGCGTTCTCGAAGGCCTTGCGGGTCAGGATGTCGGAGGGCTTGAGGTCCTCCCACACCATGTCGACGATCCGTTTGCCAGTGGCATAGGCCATCTGGCCGCGCTCGCGGTATGGGCCGGGGATCGCGGCGCAGCCGGGCAGCGACATGCCGAGCGCCTCGGCCATGCTGTTCATCGAGAGCGCGGTGCCCATGGTGTTGCAATGGCCGACACTGGGGGCGCTGTCGGCGACCCACTGGATGAAGGTCGGCATGTCGATGCGTCCGGCCGCCAACTCCTGGCGGGCGTACCAGACGATGGTGCCCGAACCCGCCAGCCCGCCCGCAAAATGACCGTCGAGCATCGGTCCGCCCGACAGCACGATGGCCGGGATGTTGACCGTCGCCGCACCCATGATCATGGCGGGCGTGGTCTTGTCGCAGCCGGTGGTCAGCACGACGCCGTCGAAGAAGTAGCCGTAGAGGCTCTCGACCACGCTGAGATAGGACAAGTTGCGATCGAGCGCCGGAGTCGGCCGCTTGCCGGTCTCCTGGATGGGATGCACCGGGAACTCAATGGGAATTCCGCCGGCATCGCGGATGCCATCGCGCACGCGGTCGGCCAGCTGCAGGTGGTGGCGGTTGCAGGGCGAGAGGTCGCTGCCCGTCTGAGCGATGCCGATGATTGGCCGGCCACTGTGCAGCTCGGCAAGCGTCAGGCCGAAGTTCATGTAGCGCTCGAGGTAGAGCGCCTGCATGGACAGGTCGCTCGCGTCGAACCATTCGCGGCTGCGCAGCCGTCGCTTGCCGTTCATCTTCTTGTTGGCCGCCATCGAGTTCCTCCAATTTCCTTGGAATAACCCTAAGCTGTCTGCTGCTCCATCGCCACCTCCGCCTTCAGGCTCGCGACGTCGCGGAAGATCGAGACGACGGCGAGCGTTCTGCCGCCAAGCTTGTAGCGCAGCAGGCAGTCCTTGCCCGCGATGTCGCCCTCCACCGCGATCTCGTCCCATTGCTCGGCATGGCCGACATAGTTGATCGGGATATCGTAGTGCTGGCTCCAGAAGAACGGCACCGCCTCGAACTTCTCACGCTGGCCCAACATGTTCAGTGCCGCGACCTGGCCCTGGCGTTCGGCCACCACCCAATGCTCGACCCGGATCGCCTGCCCACCATGCGGATCAGGCCATCGGGCGATGTCGCCTGCCGCAAAGACACCCGGGGCGCCGGCTTCGAGGAAGGAGTTGACCACGACGCCGCGCTGTACGATGAGACCGGCCTTCTCCGCCAGCTCGGTGCGCGGCCGCACACCGACGCCGGTGACCACGAGATCGGCCTCCAGCGTGCCGCCGCTTTTCAATTTGAGGCGATTGCCTTCCATCGCGGCGGCTGTGTCCTCGAGATGAAAGACCACGCCATGCTCCTCGTGGAGGGAACGCACGAAGTCGCCCATCTGGGGACCGAGGATGCGTTCCATGGGTCGCTTCTCGGGCGCCACAACATGGACCTCCAGACCGCGGGCGCGCAGCGAAGCGGCGACCTCGAGGCCGATGAAGCTCGCGCCGATCACCACGGCCTTCTTCGCGGTCTTGGCCCGCTCGACGATGGCCCGGCTATCGGCCAGCGAGCGCAGCGTCATCAGCCGCGACGCATCGGCGCCGGGGATCGTCAGGCGGACCGGTTCGGCGCCGGTGGCCAGTAACAGCCGGTCGTAGGCGACCTTCTCACCGTTGGCGAGCGAGACCTCGCGGGCCCGCGCATCGATACCCGTCACGTTCGCTCCGAGGCGCAGATCGATGCCGCTGATCGAATAAAAGTCGTCGCCGCGCAGCGGCACCCATTCCTCGGGCGCATTACCGGCGAGATAGTCTTTCGACAGGTTCGGCCGGTCGACCGGCGAAGCATCCTCGCTGCTCAGCATGACGATGCTGCCTCGATAGCTCTGGCGGCGCAGCATCTCGGCTGCCGCGAAGCCTGCGGCGCCACCGCCCACGATGACGATCCTTTCGGGCTTTCCACCTGCCGGCGTGCCGCGCGGGGAAGGCATGGCGGTTGTGCGCTTGCTCCGCACGAAGATCTTGCCATCACGTTGTTCGACCGACCAACAGTCGATCGGGCTGAGCGCCGGAGCCCGCAATGCCTCGCCGGTGCGCAGGCTGAAGCAGGCATGATGCCAAGGGCAGCGTACCGTGTCGCCGACCAACAGACCTTCGGCCAGCGGTCCATGATAGTGGCTGCATTCGGCGCCGACGGCGAAGAGTTCGCTGCCCTGCCGCACCAGCAGGACCTTCTCCTCGCCGACGTGGCCGACCAGCATGCCGCCATCGGCGAGGTCTGCGGGGGGAATGCCTTTTGCCAGATCGGGGCCGGTGGTTTTGGCCTGGTCTTCAGCCATCTCGTCCTCCATCGATAGGAGTTGTCCCGCGACGGGCACCATGGGAAACCACCGGCGTCATGTCCACTTCTCCCGACATCGTCTCGCTCGGCGAACCGTTGATCGAGTTCAACCGTCCCAAGGAAGGGGACGGTCGGACCTGGCTGCAAGGGTTCGGCGGCGATTCGCAGAACGTCGCCATCGCGGCAGCCCGCCAGGGCGCTTCGGCCGGCTACCTGACCAGCGTCGGCCAGGACTGGATGGGCGACGCCTTCCTCGAGCTCTGGCGATCCGAAGGCGTCGACGCCTCGCGCGTCGGCCGTCATGCCACGGCGCCGACCGGCGTCAGCTTCGTCACCCACAGCGCGGCCGGACACAAGTTCGACTACCTGCGCAAGAATTCGGCGGCGTCGCTGATGACGCCGGAAAGCCTCGTCGCCGACTACATTTCCACGGCGAAGTTCTTTCATGTGTCGGCGATCGGACAGGCGATCAGCGACAGCGCGCGGGCGACCTGCAGCGCCGCCATCGATGCGGCGCGCCGCGCCGGCGCCAAGGTCTCATACGACACCAACCTCAGGCTGAGGCTCTGGGACCTCGACACCGCGCGCAAGGCCATCCATGAGACCTGCGCACGCTGCGATATTCTGCTGCCGAGCCTCGACGATTCCCAGCAACTGACCGGCCTCGACAAGCCCGAGGCGATTGCCGAATTCTACCTCAAGCTGGGCGCGCCGCTGGTGGCCTTGAAGATGGGCTCGGAGGGCGCCCTGCTCGCCACGCCACAACGGCGCGTGCGCATTGCGCCGCACAAGGTCGAGCTGGTCGATGCCACAGGCGCCGGCGACACGTTCGACGGCGCTTTCCTCGCGCGGCTGCTGGCCGGCGACGACATCGAGGCGGCGGCCCGCTACGCCAACGTCGCCGCCGCGCTTTCGACGCAGGGCTACGGCGCCGTGACGCCGATCCCTCGAAAGGACGCAGTGATGGCGGCGATGAAGCGCCCGAATACGCTCACCTGCTGAACCAGCCAGCCGCGGCCGTTATCAGCATCAACCGTTGGATCATCGACGCCCGTCGGGCGTTCCTTGCGATCATAGATTGCCGTGCCGAACAGGATGTCCCAGATCGGGAACACCGGCGCGAAGTTGTGATCGTGGACATGGCGCTCGGCCGGGCTGGCCAAGGCATGGTGCAGGCGATGGAAGCGCGGTCCAACGATCAGCTTCTCCCCGATCCGGCCAAAGCCCATCTCGACATTGGCATGCGACCAACTTTCGATCAGCCGGCCGATCATCAGGATCAGCACGTAGTCATCCGGCTGCACGCCGACGATCTGCGAGAAAACCACCAGCACCAACGTGACCAACAGGTCATCGAGCACGTGGTTGCGGTCGTCGCTCCATACCGTGACCCGGCGCTGACTGTGATGCAGGCTATGCAGTGCCCACCACCAGGAGAACCGGTGCTGGGCGCGATGCACCCAATAGGCGGCGCAGTCGTACAGGGCGAAATAGAGCAGGAACGAGGCGAGCGCATTGTCGCCCAGCCACGGCAGCAGCCGTTCGAGACGCGGCGGCACGAAACCCCAGGCGCGGACCAGGTGCTCTATCTCATTGGTGATCGGATAGGCCACGACGAAGACCATCAGCGGAACCACACCGAGCTTGTTCAGCGCCGTGTAGACACGGTCGACGCCGATCAGGCGCTCGTCGCCGTCCTTCTCGAGCGGCCAGCGGCGCTCGAACAGCCGCATGACCAGCGCGATGACCGCGATCTGCACGACACCCAGCATGACGAACTCGACGGCGCTGAAGGCCGGTTCGTACCATTCCATCAGATTGGACCAGAACAGGACGGGGCTGACGAAGGTCTCGAACAGCCAGGTCTGGACGCCAATCCAGAGATCGAGAAGCTCGCGCACCGACGCAGGTCCCTACTTCGAATCCGCCTCGGTCGACGCGGCACGCATCGGCAGGCCGGCGGTTGGCGCTGCCGGCGCCTTCAGGATGAACACACCGTGCGGCGACTTGCCGACGGCAATGCTGCCCACGAGCTTGAGTGTCGCCAGGTCGATGATGGCGATGCGGCGCAGGAAGCGTTGCGTCACCCACAACTCCCTGCCGTCGGGCGTGATGTCCATGCAATCCGGCCCGCCCGGCACGCGAATGGTGTTCGCGACCACCAGCTCCTGTGTGTCGATCAGCGACACCGTGCCTTCGATGCGGTTGCTGAGGAACCAGTGCCGGCCATCGCCCTTGGGCCAGAAATTATGCGCGCCCTTGCCGGTCTGCAGGCGCCCGGTTACCGAGCCGTCCTTCGGATCCATGCTCACCAGGCCGTCCTCGCCGGTCAGCGCCACGAGGAGGCGCTTGTTGTCGGGGAGCATGACGAGTCCGGCCGGAGCCTTGCCGATCTCGACGTTCCACTTGATCATTTGTGTCTGCAGGTCGAACGCGACCACGCGCCCACTCTGCTGCAGGGTGACGAACACGGTCTTGGAGTCCTTGTCGAACTCCAGATGGCTTGGCAGGCCGTCGATAAAGATGCGGCTCAGGAGCCTGAAGCCGTCAGCGCGGTAGATGTCGACGTGATCGAGCCGATAGGCAGCCGTGACGAACCACTTGCCGTCCGGGCTGAAACCCAGCTGGTAGGGATCGACGATGTCGCGCACGACGCGGCGGCGTTCTCCGGTTTTCGAATCGAGCGCCACCAGCTCGTTGGTCACGGTCGAGGCGATCAGCACTTCCTTGCCGTCCGGCGTCATGACCAGGTGATGCGGCTCGCGTCCCAGCGGCATCCGCGCCATCTCCATGCGGGCGCCGCAACTCAACACGCTGTAGGAGGCCTCTTCCGAGTTGAGCACGATCACCGAATCGGCGCGCGCAGCACCGCTCGCGCCCATGCCGAGCGCCAGTGCCGCAATAACCAGTCTTTTCATGAAAGCGAAACCACACTCCCTACCGGCGCCATCTTGCGGCACCGGCCCGGCGGGCGCTAGCGCCGTTTGAGGCCGGCGGCTGCGGCGGCGAGCCGCTCGATCTTTTGCCAGTCGCCGGCCGCCACAGCGTCGCGCGGCGCCACCCAAGAACCGCCGACGCAGGCCACGTTCGCCAGCGCCAGATAGGAAGGCGCAGTATCGGCGCCAATACCGCCGGTCGGGCAGAAACGCAGCCCGGCCAGAGGGGCAGCCACCGCCTTCAGCCAACCCAGGCCGCCGGCCTGGTCGGCGGGGAAGAACTTCATCAGCCGGAAGCCCCGGTCGCTGAGCGCCATCGCCTCCGACACGGTCTGGACCCCTGGCAGGAACGGCATTTCCGAGGCCTCCGCTGCCTCGGCGAGATCCCGGGTGCAGCCCGGACTAACCAGGAATCGAGCCCCGGCGCGCCTGGCCTGATCGAGTTGCTCGCCATTGAGCACGGTGCCGGCACCCAGGAGCGCGTCGGGGACCTCGGCGGCTATCGCCCGCAAGGCATCCAACGCCACGGGCGTGCGGAGGGTGATCTCGAGGACGGGCAATCCGCCTTTGACCAGCGCCCGGGCAAGCGGCACAGCGTCGGCTGTCCGTTCGATGGTCAACACAGGGATGACCGGTACGCGGTTGGCGATGCCGGCAATATCCACGATCAGACGCTCCACCCGCCGTCGATCACGTTCACCGTGCCGGTCGTGAAGGCCGCCTCGTCGCTGGCGAGGTAAACCGCCAGGGCCGCGATCTCATCGGCCGAGCCGAAGCGGCCGGTCGGCTGGCGCTGCAGGAAGAACTTGCGCGCATCCACTCCGCCACCCAGCCCGGCGATGCGCTCGTCGAGCGAGGGCGTCTGCACCGTGCCGGGACAAATGGCGTTGCAGCGGATGCCCTTGCTCACATAGTCGACGGCGACCGACTTGGTGAGCCCGATGACTGCGGCTTTGGTCGTGCCATAGATGCAGCGCAGGGCCGCACCTTTCACCGAGGAGGCGGCCGACGACATGTTGACGATCGAGCCATCGCCCCTCGACAGCATGCCGGGCAGGAAGGCCTGGATCGTCCAGAACATGCTGCGGACATTGAGGTTGAAGGCGAATTGCCACTGCTCGTCCGTGGCGTCGAGCACCGCGCCGTGATGCACGAAGCCGGCGCAGTTGAACAGCACGTCGATCGGCCCGGTCTCCTTGGCGAACCCGTCGATGGCGGACTTGTCGAGCACGTCGAGCCGGCGCGGCGTCACGCCCGTCAGAGCCGTCAGCTTGCCCTGGTCGACGTCGGTCGCCCACACCGTGGCGCCTTCACGTGCAAAGGCCTGTGCCGTTGCCGCACCAATGCCCTGCCCCGCCGCCGTGACGACGCATATCTTGCCCTTCAGTCTCATCTTGTCCGCCTTTACGGGAGCAGGCCCTTTTCCTTGTAGAACTTCTCGGCGCCGGCGTGCAGCGGGATGCCGAGTCCGACGGCCGCCGTCTCGAGCCGAATGGCTCGGCCCTTGGCGTGTCCGGAGTCCAACAGCTTGCGCGTATTGGGGTTCCACAGTGCAGCGGTGATCTTGTAGATCAAGTCATCGGGCTGCTTGCTCGAAGTCACCCAGAGCGCGTGCACGCTGACGGTCTTCACGCCGCTCACGCCCTTGTAGGCGTCGTCCGGGATCTCGTCAGCGCCGAGAAAGCTGAATTGCTGCAGCAGCTTCTCGGCTTGTGGTCCGTCAATCGGCACCAGCTCGATGCCCACGGTCGCCGCCAGATCGGCCACCGCACTCTGCGGCCAGCCGCTGACGTTGAAGAAGGCGTCGATGACGCCTTCCTTCAGCTTGTCGGCCACCTGTTGGGCCGGCAGATATTCCGCTTTGAGGTCTTTTTCGCTCAGGCCGTAGGCGGCCAGAATCAGCCGGGCATCGACCAAAGTGCCGGAGCCCGGCTCGTCGAGCGACACGCGCTTGCCGCGCAGATCGGCCACCGACTTGATGCCGCTGCCGCGGCGCGCCACCAGCTGGAAGCTTTCGGGATAGAGATTGGCGATGGCGCGCAGCGTGTCGATCTTGGGCCGGCCGTCATAGACCCCGGTCCCGGTATACGCCCAGAAGGCCACGTCCGACTGCACGAACCCTGACTGCGCTGTCCCGGCGCCGATGGCCGCGGCATTGGCGACCGAGCCGTTGGAGGCCACCGATGTCGCCACCAGCCCGGGCACCCCACACGAGCCGCCGTCGTTGCAGGGCCGGGAGCCCGGCGGGTTGGAAATGGCGTTGGCGATCAGGCCGCCGATCGGGAAGTAGGTGCCGACCGTGCCGCCGGTCAGGATGCGGAAGAAGGTGATGTCCTGGGCGCGCAGCGGCAGCGCCGCGAGCCCCGCAACTCCCAGCGCACCGGCAATGGCCGACCTGCGCTTGATCATCCATCTCCTCCTGCCCAGCCGATAAAGCACGCCCTCAGAGGCACTGCAATATCGACCGCCTCAATTGACGCCCACTACCCGGCTCAAAGTCGGTCCGATCTCAGCATGGACGACCAGGTCGGCGTCACTGTCTTGATCGGTCGGATCGCGATTTACGATCACGAGGCCTGCCCCCTTGCGCTTGGCGACGCGCGGGAAGCCTGCCGCCGGATAGACCACCAGCGAGCTGCCCAGCACCATGAACAGGTCGCAGCCCAGAGTCTCATCCTGGGCGCGGGCCATCTGGATCTCGGGCATCGCCTGGCCGAATGAAATCGTCGCCGTCTTCACGATGCCGTCGCACTTCTCGCAGATCGGCAGCGCGCCCTTGCCCACGAACGCCTTCTTGATCGGCTCAAGCTCGTAGCGGTGACCGCAGTCCAGGCAGCTCGCGTAGGTCGAGTTGCCGTGCAGTTCGATGATCTTCGAATCCGGCACGCCCGAGCGCTGGTGCAGGCCGTCGACATTCTGCGTGATGATCGATGTCATCTTGCCCTGCTCGACCAGCTTGGCGAGCGCACGATGGCCGGCATTGGGCTCGGCCTTCTGCATGGTCTCGTCTGTCGCGAACTTTCGCCTCCAGGACTCGCGGCGCATCTCCTCCGAGGACATGAAGTCGTCGAAGTAGATCGGCTGGTACTTGGTCCAGATGCCGCCCGGCGAGCGGAAATCGGGGATGCCCGATTCGGTCGAGATGCCGGCGCCGGTGAATGCCACGATTCGCCTGGCCGAACCGATCATGTCGCGCAGCCGTTCGATCTCGCTCATGGCGTACCTCCTGACACATGATCATGGCACCGGCATGGCCGCGCCCGTCAGGCGCCTAGGATAGCCAGCGCTTGCGCCGCTTGTAATGCTTGGTGTCGTGGTAGGACTTCCTCGCCCCGCCTTCGTTGAGGCCGAGGTAGAATTCCTTGATGTCGGAATTGTCGCGCAGCTTGGCCGCCGGACCCTCGAGCACGATGCGGCCATTCTCCATGACGTAACCGTGATCTGCGACCGCCAGCGCCATGGCGGCATTCTGCTCGACCAGCAGGACCGAGAGCTTCTCCTGCTTCACCAGACGACCGACGATGCCGAAGATCTCCTCGACCAGCATGGGCGCGAGGCCGAGCGACGGCTCGTCGAGCAGCACGACCCGGGGTTTGCTCATCAGCGCCCGGCCGATCGCCAGCATCTGCTGCTCGCCGCCCGAGAGATAGCCCGAGAGCTGCTGGCGCCGCTCGCGCAGCCGGGGAAAATACGAATAGACCATGTCGATGCCCTGCTTCACCGACTGGCTATGCTTCTGCGTGTGGCCGCCGGCAATCAGGTTCTCCTCGGTGGTCAGGTGCTCGAACACGCGGCGGCCCTCGAACACCTGCACCAGGCCGAGTTGGGTCACCTCGTGGGCGCGCATGCCGTCGATGCGCTTGTCGCCGAGTTGGATGGCGCCTTTGGTGACCTCGCCGCGCTCGGAACGCAGCACGCCCGAGATCGCCTTCAGGGTCGTCGTCTTGCCGGCGCCATTGGCGCCCAGGAGCGTGGTGATGCCGCCCTCGCGGACGTCGATCGACACGCCCTTGAGCACCAGGATGACCCGGTCGTAGACAACCTCGATATTGTTGATCGACAGCATGTGCAGAGCGGGCGGCGATTGCTCGCCGCCCGCCTTTTTCCGGTCAGGACTTCGAGGCGTCGGCCTGAAGCTGCTTCTCAATCACCGGACGGAAGCCCTGGAACCAGTCCTTGGTCTTCACCAGCTTACCGCCCTTGACGGTCCAGATCTGAACCCAGCCGCCGCCTTCATGGTCGGTTGCCGAGATGGTCATCGGCGGCACCAGTCCGCCCAGCGTGAAGCCCTTGATCTGCTCCATGCCCTTCTTGACCTCTTCCGAGGTCGGTGCCGCGCCGTTCTTGGCCTTGATGGCGTTGCGCACCGCCTCGACGTGCAGCGCAGCGACCATGACGCCGCGGTTGTAGTAGACGGTCGAGTCCATTTCCTTCGGCGCCGGCTTGCCCTGCGCCTTGTACATGGCCTCGATGTCCTTGATCACCGGGAAGTCCTTGCCGACGCCCGCGAACTGGATGGTGTTGTAGCCCTCGGCCAGCGCCATGCCGCCGGCGGCGATGATGTCGGCCTCGGCGCTGCCCCACACGAAGGCGATCACCTTGCTGAGCGGGAAGCCCTTGCCCTTCAGCTCCTTGATGGAGACCGAAGGCGAGCGGCCGAACAGGTGGGTGATGATGAAGTCGGGCTTGTAGCGGCCGGTGATGTCGAGGATCTGCGCACCCATCTCGACGCCGGGCGCCGGCACCGCGAAGGTGCGCAGTTCGAAGCCCTCGCTCTTGGCGAGATCTTCGAGGATCGGCAACGGTTCCTTGCCGGCCGGATTGTCATAGAAAAGATAGGCGATCTTCTTGCCCTTGAGATCGCCGAGCTTCTCCTTCACGAACGCGACCGCGGCACCTGCCTGCGACCAGTAGCTAGCCGCGATCGGGAAGGTGTAGGGGTAACGCTTGCCGTCGGCCGCGGCCGACGTGCCGAAGCCGGGCGACGTGCCGAGGATCTTGTCTTCCTCGAGCTTCTTGTTCAGCGCGGCGGTCTGCGGCGTGCCGTACAGCGCCTCGAGCACAGCGCCTTCCTTCTTGAAGCGCTCATGCGCCTCCATCGCCGGTGGGACCTTGTACTCGTTGTCGACCTCGATGACCTTGATCTTGTAGCCCTCGACGCCGCCCTTGCTGTTCACCATGTCGATATAGTCGCGATAGCCCGGGCACAGCACCGTGCCCACCGTCGCCGTCGGACCGGTGCGATCGCACTGCATGCCGAACACGACTTCCTTGCCCTGGGCGAACGCCTCGCCCGCTCCGAACGCCAGGATGCCGGCCATCGCCGCCGCTCCCAGCCCACTCTTCACGAACCTCATCATGGGTTCCTCCCTTTGCTTGCCTTCACACCCGGCCCTAGTAGGAAAAGGGCCAAACCCGGAAATAACTCCGGATATTCCGCCACAGTCTGTTGAGCCCTTCCGGCTCGACGATCAGGAAAAAGATGATCAACCCGCCGAACACCGCTAGGCGCGTGCCCGAAATCACGTTCGCCAGCTCCAATTCGCTGAAGAACAGCGACCCGACATCCTCCAGCAGGATACGCAGTACGATCGGCAACAGCGTGACGAAGATCGCGCCGAAAATCGAGCCCAAAACCGAACCCAGCCCGCCGATAATGATCATGGCGAGATAGTCGATCGAGACGATGAGCTGGAAGGCCTCGTAATTGGCGATACCGAAATAGTAGGTATAGAGCACCCCGCACACCCCGGCGAAGAATGACGAGATGGCAAAGGCGAGCAGCTTGTAGCGGTAGATGTTGATGCCGATGATCTCCGCCGCGATGTCCTGGTCGCGCACCGCGATGAAGGCGCGCCCGATGCGGCTGCGCATCAGGTTGAGCGTCGCCACGATCGCCAGTACGGCGAAGAACAACAGAAAGTAGTAGAGCCGGCCCTGGGTATTGAACACGAACCCAAACAGATCGGGCCGGGCGACCTCGATCGAGGCCTGCGCGCCGCCAGAGATCGCCGGCACGTGGTTGATCGTCCACTCGATGATGAGTTGGCCCGCGAGCGTCGCTATGGCGAGGTAGAGCCCCTTGATCCGTAGCGAGGGCATGCCGACGATGACGCCGATCAGCGCCGCCATCAGCCCACCGGCAGGAAGCGTGAGCCAGAACGGCAGGCCAAGCCGCACCGCCAGGTTGGCCGCGGTATAGGCGCCGACCGACATGAAGGCACCGTGGCCGATCGAGATCTGGCCGGTATAGCCGACCAGGATGTTGAGACCGAGCGCGCCGACGATGGCGATGAAAATAAGGTTGAGGATCGAGAGGTAGTATTCGTGCACGCTGAGCGGCACGATCACGATGAAGATCAGCGCCAGCACCACGACTGTCCACTTGGCGATGGGCAGCGGATAGAGCGCCATATCGGCGGTGTAGGTCGTCTTGAAGATGCCGGACTCGCGATGAAACATTTTTACACGCGCTCAATCTGGCGACGACCGAAGATGCCGTACGGCCGTATCATGAGGACCACGATCATCAGTACGTAGGGCGCGAAGTCCTTGGTGCCGCCGCCGACATAGGGATCGAGATAGCCCGCTGCGAGGCTCTCGACGATGCCGACGATCAGCCCGCCGACCAGCGCGCCGCCGATCGAATCGAGGCCGCCCAAGATGACCACCGGGAACACCTTCAGGCCGACCAGGGCGAGCTGGATGTCGACGCCGAGCATTGAACCCCAGATGATGCCGCCGAGGGCCGACACCACGCCGGTCATCGCCCAAGCGATCGCGAAGTAGCGCTCGACGTTAATGCCCATGGCCTGCGCCACCTGTTGATTGTCGGCGACGGCGCGCATGGCCACGCCCATGCGGCTCTTCTTGAAGAACCACGTGAAGGCCACGAAGAAGGCGATAGCCACCGCCGCGCCGAGGACCTGGATGGGCGGCAGGCTCGCCGGACCGATCACGATCGGCTCGTCGCCGATGGGCAGGAAGACCCCGCGCGTGCCACTGCCGAACACGATCGGCGTCAGCCCGCGCAGCATCGCCGCCAGGCCGATCGTGGCCATGATCACGGCTACCACCGGTCGGCCAAGCAAGGGCCGCAGCACCACCCGCTCCAGGGCAAAGCCGAATCCGATCATGATGGCAAGCGTTGCCACGACCGCCGCGACCAGCAGCGACCCTTCAGCGCCCAGCACCGCGGCCGCGATCAGGCCCGCCATCATGACGAACTCGCCTTGGGCGAAGTTGATGGCGTCCGTCGCCTTGTAGACCAGCACGAAACCGAGCGCGATCAGCGAGTACATCAGGCCAATCGAAGCGCCATTCAGCACCAGCGCAAACAGGAACTCGAGGTCCTCCCCCATGCTCAAGCGGCCTTGCGCGCGGGCTGGGCCGCGATGATGTCATGGATGGCGATGTCGTTGGTCAGCGACGACTTGCGACCATCCTCGAAGGTGATGTCCATCGTCACCTGCACCTGTTTCGCCCCGCCATAGAAGGCATCGATGACTGCGGCATACTTCTCGGCCACGAAGCTGCGCCGCACCTTGCGGGTGCGAGTCATTTCGGCGTCGTCGGCCTCGAGCTCCTTGTTCAGGAGCAGGAAGCGCTTGACCTGCTGCACGTCAGGCAGCGTCGCATTCGCCTTGGTGATCTCCTCGGCGATCAAGCCGGCAACCTCGGGCTTGCGGCTCAAGTCCATGAAGCTCGTGTAAGCTAGGCCCTTCTTCTCGGCCCACGTACCCGCGGTCTGCATGTCGATGGCGATCATGGCCACGACCATCGGTTTCGCGTGCCCGAAGGCCACGGCCTCGCGGATGAATGGGCTGAACTTCAGCTTGTTCTCGATGAATTGCGGTGCGAAGGCCGAGCCGTCGGTGAGCTTCCCGACATCCTTGGCGCGGTCGATGATCACCAGGTGGCCTTGCTTGTCGAAGAAGCCGGCATCGCCGGTCTTCAGCCAGCCCTCACTGGTCAGCGTATCGCGCGTGACCTCGTCCTGCTTGAAGTAGCCCACGAACACATTAGGCCCCTTCAGCATCACCTCGCCATTGTCGTCGATCCTGACGTCGATGCGCGGCATCGGCTTGCCAACAGTGTTGGGATTGGCCTCGGCGTCGGCCTGGCAGGCGATCAGCGCCGAGGCTTCTGTGGCGCCGTAGACCTGCTTGAGGTTGATCCCGAACGAGCGGAAGAAGCGATAGGTGTCCGGCCCCAACGGCGCGCCGCCGGTGTAGCACCAGCGAGCATTGCGCAGGCCAAGCTGGTCGCGCACCGGGCCGTAGACGAAGAGTTCGCCGGCCGCGAGGCCAAGCCGCTCGGCCAATGACAGAGACTTGCCGTCGGTGCGCTTCAGCTCGCAGCGCTCGGCCAGCGCGCGGAAATGCTCGAACACCCGGCGCTTCATCGGCGAGGCATCGCCGCCCTTCACCTGCATCGTGGTGAGCATGTTTTCCCAGATGCGCGGTGGCGCCAGCATGGAGTTGGGGCCGAGCTCGCGCAGGTCGCGCTGCACCGTCTCGGGGCTTTCGGGACAGTTGGCCACCAGCTTGCCGGCCAGCGCCATGCCGAGCGAGAACGCGGCGTCACCGACCCAGGCCATCGGCAGATAGGACAGCCAGTTGTCGCCGGGCTTGGTGTCGTTTACCTCGATGAAGGACTCGGCCGCGGCGATCATGTTGCGATGGCTGAGCATCACGCCCTTCGGGCTGCCCGTGGTGCCCGAGGTGTAGGCGATCATGGCGATGTCGTCGGCCCGCCCCTTGGCAAGCTCGGCGGCATAAAAGTCGGGGTTGGCCTTGGCGAACGCCCTGCCCGCCTCCAGCACGCTCTCGAACGAGCGCAGCGCCGGATCTTTATAGGACCACAGGCCGCGCGGATCATCGAACACGATCCAGCGCAGATGGGGCAACTTGTCCTTCAGCGAAAGGGCCTTGTCGACCTGCTCCTGGTCTTCGGCCACGATCACCGAGGTCTCGGCATGGTTCAGCACGTAGACGAGTTCGGAGGCGATCAAATCCTGGTACACCGGCACCGACATCCCGCCCAGGGCCTGGGCGGCAAGCTGGGCGACATAGAGCTGCGGGCGGTTGTCGCCGACGGCGCTGAGCTTGTCGCCGCGCTTGAAACCCATCGAGGCGAGACCTAGTGCCAAGTCGCGCACGTTGTCGCGATAGTCGGCCCAGCTGAAGGTCTGCCAGACGCCGCGCGTTTTTTCGCGGATGCCGGCGGCACCGGGACTCTCCTCGGCATTGCGCTGCAGGAGCTTGGGCAGCGTATCGGCCTTGGGCGAATCGAGCAGGCTCATGTCCGTCCTCCACTCTTGGCGACGCCAAGGTAGGCTTCGATGACTTTGGTATCGCGCTGCACCTCGTCCGGCGTGCCAGTGGCGATGCGCCGGCCGCGATCGAGCACCACGACCTTGTCTGAAATGTCCATGACGACGCCCATGTCGTGCTCGATCAGCACGACTGTGACGCCGCGCTCCTGGTTCACGTCCAGGATGTAGCGCGCCATGTCTTCCTTCTCGTCCTGGTTCATGCCGCCCATTGGCTCGTCGAGTAGCAGCAGCTTGGGGTCGAGCGCCAGCGCGCGACCGAGTTCGAACTCGCTTGCGCAGCCCGTAGGCGAGCGACGCCGTCTGCTGCTTACGAAGATCCTGCAACTTCAGGAAGTCGATGATCTCCTCGACGGCCTCGCGATGGGCGATGTCTTCCTTCTGGGCCATCCCCCAGTAGATGACGCTCGACAGGACGCCCGCCTTCATGCGCACGTGGCGGCCCAGCATCAGGTTGTCGAGCACGGTCAGTCCGCTGAACAAGGCGATGTTCTGGAAAGTTCGGGCGACGCCCAACGCGGCTATCTCGCTCGGCTTTTTCGGGATGATATCGCGGCTCTCCAGCATGATGCGGCCGGTATCGGGCTTGTAGAAGCCCGAGATCATGTTCAGGAGCGACGTCTTGCCGGCGCCGTTGGGGCCGATGATCGACACGATGGCGCCACGCGGCACCTCGAGTGACACGTCCTGCACGGCAACGACGCCGCCGAACTTCTTCGACACGCCTTCGACCACAAGCTGGTTGTCGCCCTCAAGCGCCTCAGCGCGCTGGGCGGACGCCCCGGCCATGAACCCTCCCTAAAGGTCCGTCTTCTTTGTTGCCGGCATCATGCAGGCTCCCATGGGCGAAGGCAATAAATCGGCTTAGACTTCGGCGCTGCAACAAGGGGCCTGCGACATGAAGCGTCACATCGTCTGCCTTACTTTCGATCACGACCACCTGTCGGGCTTCATTGCCCGTGACATGACCTCGCCCACCGCCATCTCGCGCGGCGAATATGACATTGTGGTCATCCCCCGCCTGGTCGCCCTGCTGGGGCGCTATACCATCAAGGCCACCTTCTTCACCCCCGGGCACACGATCGACAGCACGCCCGAGGCGGTGATGCCCTACATCGAGGCGGGCCACGAGCTTGCCCATCACGGCTGGACGCACCGCCTGCCGGTCAGCCTGTCGCGCGAGGAAGAAGAGGAAGAGATCGTGCGCGGCAACAGCTCGATCAAGCGGGTGAGCGGCAAGACGGCGCGCGGCTACCGCTCGCCGGCCTGGGACCTCTCGCCCCATTCCATCGAGCTCCTGCTCAAGCACGGCATCCAGTATGACAGCTCGCTGATGGGCCACGACTATGATTGCTACTATGCCCGCCAGGGCTACGTCGCCGAGCTCAAGAAGCCGTTCGTGCGCGGCCGCGAGACGACGCTGATCGAGATGCCGATCAGCTGGTCGCTCGACGACTACCCGCACTTCGAATACATGCGCAACCCCAACGGCTCGATCCAGGCCGGGCTGATGAACGCCAACAACGTGCTGGAGAACTTCGTCGACGACTTCACCTACATGACCGAGGTCTGCCCGGAGTTCGGCATCCTGACCTACACCTTCCACCCGCACGTGATCGGCCGCGGTCACCGCATGATGATGCTAGAGCGCCTCATCAAGAAGGTTGCCGCGGCGGGCGCAGAGTTCATGACCATGGAAGCGGCCATGAAGGTGTGGGTTGCCCGCCAGCAGGCGGTGAAGGCCGCCGATTAGCCCGATTTCGACGCCTCTCATTATTTTAATGGGAAAATAATGGGAATCCCGAATTCGGCTAAACCCTTCAATATAGAGCCGCGCTAGCCTCGCTACCTATTTTGGTCATTAGAAGTTCGCGCCACGCGAATGGCACGGCAGATGGTGACCATCTTGCCGATGGCGTGATCCACGAACGCTGCGACCCCTGCCTCGATCTGATTGGCCGAGGGCGCTGGTGGCGCGTCGATCGCGCGCGCGAGCACCCTCGCCCGCTCCGTGGCGTCTTGCCGATTGGCCGCGATGGCTCGCTCGAGCGAACCATCCCGTTCGACCGGCTCCAGTGCCGCCTCCAGTCGCCGCAGGAACGGAACGTCGGCGCGTGCGCGAGATGGCGGTACATGCTGGCCAGGATGACCTGCTCCTTGTCGCCAAATCGGTTGAGCCGCAAGACCAACGCCCACACGTCGGGCGAAACATCCTCGTGCGACGCGAGCTTGGGTAAGGTCACGTCCGGCGCCGGCAATCTCGGGCCTCGCGCCGCCTCACCCTCGGTCGCGGTCTCTCCGCGCAGCCACGCCACCAGCGCGCCCAGTGCGAAGAGGTTGATCGTGTTGGAATGGTCGTAGCTCGCCAACACGTCGTCGACGGTCGGAGGCTCACCGCCGGCCAGCGAGCCCAGCGCAGGCAGGTTCATCCCCTCGCGGAAGCGCGCGGCGGCGCGGTCGGCGATGCCCTGTAGGTAGAGTGGCTTGACGGCAGTCCAGGCCCACGGCAGGGCGCTGTCCATCGTCGCCAAGTGGCGCCAAACCAGGTTGACGACGCTCACGCCGACCGTCGCGCGGATGTCGGCAAAAAGCTCCGCTGTCTCGCCCGTCGCCGCCGCTTCGGCGATGGCGGGAAACGGATCGGCCACGAAGGCTCAGCGGCCCTTGAAGACCGGCCGGCGCTTTTCCATGAAGGCGCGGCGACCCTCGATATAATCCTCGGAGTCGAAGCACTCCTTCACCAGGCCTGTAAGGCGGCCGAAATCGGGCTTGCCGTCGAGTCGCGTCAGCTCCTCGATGGTGCGCTTGGCCGCATGCATGGTGAGCGGCGCGTTTTCGCCGATCAGCTTGCAGTAGTTGTCGACGTATGAGTCGAGTTCCGCGTCGGCCACGACACGGTTCACCAGCCCCATGGCGAGGGCCTCCTGCGAGGAGAAATGCCGGGCAGTGAAGAAGATCTCCTTGGCGTGGGCCGGCCCGACGAGCCCCATCAGCGTCTTGAGACCCGCCGCGCGATAGCCGAGGCCGAGCCGGGCCGCCGGCACGCCGTACTTGCTGTTCTCCGACGCGATGCGAATGTCGCAGGTCAACGACACCGCGAGCCCGCCGCCGATACAGTAGCCGCGGATGCGAGCGATGGTCGGCTTGGAACACTTGGTGAGCCGCGTATTGGCAACCTCGCCGATCTTGTCGTAATAGGCCACTTGCTCCGGCGTATTGCGCGCTTTCTCGAACTCCGAGATATCGGCGCCCGAGACGAAGGCCTTGTCGCCGGCGCCGGTGACCACGACGACGCGGATCGCCGGATCCTTCTCGAATTCGTCGAGAATGACCGGAATCGCTTCCCACATATCGGTCGAGGTAGCGTTGTGCTTCTGCGGCTTGTTGAAGATGAGCTTGCCCACCGGGCCCACCTTCTCCGCGATCATGTTGGGTGTCGGGCTGAAGTTCATCAGATCACTCCCCGCTGGCGGAAGCTGGCGATGGCTTTGTCGTCGTAGCCCGCCTCCTTGAGGACGGCGTCGGTATGCTCGCCCTGCTCCGGCGTCGCCGTCTTCATCTCGAACTCGGTGCGGCTCATGTTGATCGCCTGGCCGATCAGCTCGATCTCGCCGAGCTTGGGGTGCTTCACGGGGTGCGCCATCTTCAGGTGCTTGACCTGCGGATCGGCGAACATCTCGTCCATCTTGTAGATCGGCCCGGCCGGCACGCCGGCCTTGTTCAGTTTCTCGACCCACTCGGCGCTGGTCGCCCCGCCGAGCCGCTTGTCGATCTCCTCGTTCAGCACGTCGCGGTGCTTCACCCGCGCCTTGGCCGACGAGAAGCGCTCGTCGGTCAGCAGCTCCGGCGCCTTGATACTGTCGCAGAAACGCTTGTAGATGTGGTCGCCGGAGGCCGCGATGTTGATGTAGCCATCGCTGGTCTTGAATACTCCGGTCGGGATTCCGGTCGGATGGTTGTTGCCTGCCTGGCCCGGCACGTCCTTGGCGATGGTCCAGCGCGCGGCCTGGAAGTCGCACATCGAGATCATCGCCTGCAGCAGCGAACTCGACACCCACTGGCCCTGGCCCGAAACCTCGCGCTCCAGCAGAGCGATCAGGCAGCCAATGGCGCAGTGCAGACCCGCGCCCACGTCGGCGACGGCGATGCCGGCGCGGACCGGGCCGCCGCCCGGTTGTCCGGTGACCCACATGATGCCGCCCATGCCCTGGGCGATCTGGTCGAAGCCGGCGCGCTCGGCATAGGGGCCGTCCTGGCCGAAGCCGGAGATCGAGCCCAGGATGATGCGCGGATTGACCTTCTTCAGGCTCTCGTAGTCGATGCCGAGGCGGAACTTCACGTCGGCGCGGTAGTTCTCGACCACCACGTCGGCCTTCTCCACCAGCTTCATGAAGACGGCCTTGCCCTCCGGCTCCTTGAGGTTGAGCGTAATCGAGCGCTTGTTGCGATGCAGGTTCTGGAAATCAGGCCCATGGCGCGGCCCGCCCATGTCCATCTCGCCGGCCGACGGCGGCATCTCGACCTTGATGACGTTGGCGCCCCAGTCGGCGAAATAGCGCACCGCCGTGGGGCCCGCGCGCACTCGCGTGAGGTCAAGCACGGTAAAGCGGGCAAGCGGTCCTGCGGTCATCGTCACACTCTTGGTTTGCTGGCTACTCCACTCGTACCATGGCGGCAGGATCGATCTCCAGCCACACCCGGCGGCCGATTTCGAAGATCGCGTTGGGCCCGGTCGAGACGCGCAGCGGCTTGGCATCGCCTAGCGGTCGCACCTGATAGTCCCAATGCTCGCCGAGATAGGCGCGGTCGACGACCTCGGCCTCGACACCGTTGGCCGCCGGCTTGGCGACCGAGAGGCTGATCGATTGCGGCCGTAGTGAATAGATCGAGCCGTTGCGTTCGACGAAGTTGGTGCGACCGATGAAACCCGCGACGAAGCGGCTCTTGGGCCGGCCGTACAGCACCTGCGGCGGGTCGACCTGCTCGATGCGCCCCTTGTTCATCACCACGATGCGGTCGGAGGTCACCATGGCCTCGGACTGGTCGTGCGTGACATAGACCGTGGTGATCTTGAACTCATCGTGCAGGCGGCGGATCTCGAAGCGCATCTCTTCGCGCAGGTTGGCGTCGAGATTGGAGAGCGGCTCGTCGAGCAGCAGGATTTCGGGCTCGACCACGATGGCCCGCGCCAAGGCCACGCGCTGCTGCTGGCCGCCCGACAGCTCGGCCGGATAGCGGTCCTTCAGCCCGCGCATCTGCACGACGTCCAGGATCTTGTCGACGCGGCGTTCGATATCGGCCCGCGGCAGCTTGCGCACCTGCAGGCCGAAGCCGACATTCTCGCCCACCGTCATGTTGGGCCAGATCGCGTAGCTCTGGAAGATCATCGACATGCGCCGCCTCTCGGGCGGAACGACGCCAGAGGGAGACGATATCACCTCGCCATCCATCTCGATGGTGCCGTCGCTCGGCGGCATGAAGCCCGCGATCATGCGCAAGGTCGTGGTCTTGCCGCATCCGGACGGCCCCAGCAGGGACACGAACTCGCCGGGCTGCAGTTCGAGCGAGAAATCGACCACGGCCTCGACCGCGCCGTAGCGCCGCGAGACATTCCTCAGCACCAGCTTGCTCATGTCACGCTTCGCCTCAGCATGAAGTCACGCCCAAGTGCGCGCTGGCCGATCCATAGCAACGGCAACGTCAACGCCTGCAGGATGAGGGCAAGCGCCGCGAGGTATTCGAAATTTCCCTCGTCGCTCATGTCGAAGATCATCACGGCCACAACCTTGGTGTTGGGCCCGTAGAGAAAGATCGCCGACGAAAGCTCACGCGTCGCCGGAATGAACATGAGAAGCCACGCACCCAGCAAGCTTCGCTTGAGCAGCGGCACCACGACCCGGCGCAAGGCGAGCAGTCGGCTGCCGCCCAGCACACGGACCGCCTCCTCCATTTCGGGGTTCAGGCTGCGGATGGCCGAGCCTGCGTTGACGTAGCCGATCGGCAGGAAGCGCGTGGTGAAGGCCAGGATGAGCAGCCAGGCCGTGCCGTAGAGCGCGAGCGGTGGCGGCGCATAGGCCGCGTAGAAGCCGATCGCCAGCACGACGCCAGGGATCACGAACGGTGCCACACACAAGAAGCCGAAGGCCTCGGCGAAGGGGATCAGCCGGCGATGGACGATGTAAGCGACGCCGACCGCGATCACTGTCGCCGCGGTCGCGCTGGCCGACGCATAGAGGAAACTGTGCAGCACCGATGTGCCGGCCGTCGCGTGCTCGAACAGCACGAAGTGGAAGTTCTTGAGGGAAAGGTTGTCGAGCCCGAAGCCCCTGCCCCACGCCTTGGCGAAGGCCGCCTGCAACAGGAAGAGATAGGGCAGGAATACCGACAGCGTGGCGACCAGCATGGCGTAGCCGAACGCCACCCAGCGCCAAGGTCCAAGCGCGATCGGGCGGCGTTCGCCGCCCTTGCCGGTCAGCGCCACGAAACCCTTGCGGCGGGTCATCAATCGCTGCACGACGACCAACATTACCGTCACGACCAGCAGCGGCATGGCGTAGGCGGCCGCGACCTCGACCCGCACCGGATTGCCGAAGAACTGGAAAAGCTGCGTGGTCACCACGTTGAAGCGCGCCGGAATGGCGATCATCGCCGGCGAGGCAAAGAGCGCGATCGCCTCCAGGAAGCAGATGATTAGGCCGCCCAGGATCGCCGGCAGCGCGAGCGGCAGGGTGACGCGCCACATTGTGAGCCAGGTGCCGGCGCCCAGAATGTTGGCCGCGTCCTCCATCTCGGAAGAGACCAGCTCGAGCGCTGCCGTCGTGAAGATGAAGATGTATGGGTAGGAGTAGAGCGCGATGACGACCACCAGGCCGGGAAAGCTGTAGATGTTGAACGGCCCGCTTTCAGCGCCGGTAAGCATGACGAAGATGCGATTGAGCCAGCCGGCATTGGGACCGGCGAGCAGGATCCAGGCGACAGCCCCCGTGTAGGGCGGCGTGATGAAGGTCGCCAACACCAGCATGCGCGTCAGGCCACGGCCGGGCATGTCGGTGCGCGACACCGCCCAGGCGAGCGGCACGGCGAAAACGCCGGCGAGCAGTGCGGCGCAGGCCCCGAGTTCGAGGGAATTGAACAGCGCCTGGACATAGCGGTCGCGGCCGTACGCTGCCGCGTAGTTCGCGAGGGTAAACGCTCCGGTTTTCTCGGACTTGAAGCTGGTGACCAAGAGGTAGACGAACGGGCTCACTACCAGAAACAGCAGGACCGCGATGATGGCGATCCACAGCAGCCACGTTAAATCAAAGTGGCGCGTGCGCGCGGTACGCACTGTCGTCGAAGGCAGCGCGCTGACGGTCATTTGGGCTCCCGATGGCGCGCCACCACAGGTGTCATCCCGAGCGTGGCGAGGGATCTAAAATCACGCATCGCTATAGATCCCTCGCTTCGCTCGGGATGACACCGTTCGCTGTACGCTCACGGTGTCAATTTCCGAACGTGTCGCGCCACTGCTCGATGACCTCGGGGATGCCCTTGTCGATCTGCTCGTTGGTCGGATGGAAAGACTTCACCTCGGCCACCGGCTTCTCGCCTGCCGCGACCGGGACCTCGGGCCGCATCGGCACGGTGAAGTGCTTGACGTCGATCTGCGAAGCCTCGATCGAGTAGAGATACTCCATGAACAGCCGAGCCGCGTTCGGATGCTTGGTGCCTTTCAGGATGGCCGAGGGCGCGATGATCAGGATGGCGCCGTCCGACGGGTAGACGATCGCCAGCGGGTTGCCGCGGCTCGCGCTATACAGCGTCGACCCATCGGCGCCCGCCGCCACCTGCCGCTCGCCGGCGTTGAGGGCCGTTACCGTATCGTTGATCGAGCGGCCGATCTGCGGTTTGTTCTTCTCCAGCTTCTCGAAGTAGTCCCAGCCGTACTGTAGCTTCATGCTGAGTACCCAGGTGCCGACATACCCCGAGAAGGCCGGATGCCCGGTCGAGACCTTGCCCTTCCACTTGGGATCGAGCAGGTCGGCCCACTTCTTGGGTGCCTCCTCTGGCTTCACCTTCGACGTATTGTAGGTAAGCACCACGAAGCCGGCCGAGGTCGTGTGAAAGAAGCCATCGGGATCAAGGTTCCGAAAAGCCTCGGCGATCTTGCTGGTGTTCTCTGGAACGTATTTTTCCAGCCGGCCCTCGGCCTTGAAGCGCATGACATGGCCCATGTCGGTGGTCGAGAAGACGTCGCAGACCGTCTGGCCAGCCTTGAAGTCCTGCGTCGCCCGCTGATAGGCCACCTGCGCGGTCGTGCGCACAACGTTAACCTTGATGCCGTACATCTTGCTGAACACGGCCCCGAGCTCCTCGGCGGCTTCAGACGTGTAGTGGGTCGTGTACCAGGTCAGCTCGCCTTCCTTCTTGGCGGCCTCCTCCAGCGCCTTCATGTCGGCGCGCGCCGACAGCGGGCCAAAGGCGAGCGCGGCGGCGATGGCAAGGGCTGCCAGGCGTTTCATCTGTTCCTCCCGGAACGCTACATCGTTATCGTTGGCGCGATACGATCACACAGAGCGCAATGTCTCAAGCATCCGATCGTTCCGCAGGATGGGCGGCCTACTACCAGCAACTGCGTGACCGGCCGCCTCGCCGGACGCTGGTAAAGGCACTCGACCTTTTTGGAGACGCGTCACCTGATGCGCTGGCGGTCGACCTCGGCTGCGGCGACGGCCGCGACATCGTCGAGCTGCTCCGCCGCGGCTGGCGCGTGGTCGCGGTCGACTCCGAATCCGAGGCGCTGCGCCAGCTTGCGGCGCGAAATCTCCCCGGCGCCGACCGAATCACGCCAATCACGGCGCGCTTCGAAGAGGTGCCGCTGCCGCTTGGCGTGCAGCTGGTCAATTCGAGCTTTGCCATGCCCCTCTGCGAGCCCGAAGCATTCCACACGCAATGGGCGCGCATCCGTGAGGCCCTGCCCGCGGGCGGGCAATTCAGCGGCCAATGGTATGGCGTGCGTGATTCCTGGAACGGTCGACCGGGCATGACCTTCCTGGAACGCGACCAAGCGCTCGCCTTGCTCGCCGGCCTGGAGATCGAGATGTTCGAAGAGGAGGAAGCCGACGGCGTGACGCCGCGGGGCAACCCCAAGCACTGGCACATCTTCCATATCGTGGCGCGGAAGCCCGCCTGACCGCGGCCAGAGCGGAAGACCTCACCCTGAGGAGGCCCGAAGGGCCGTCTCGAAGGGTGGGAACCGGCACCGTGCCTGTTGCCCATCCTTCGAGACGCTCGCTTCGCTCACTCCTCAGGATGAGGCGAGTGCTCCAGTGGACAGCGGCCGATGGCTGGCCGAAACTTCTCCTTTCTACGTCTCGGGAGGATGAAATGGTCGCTGTAACGGCCGAACTCGCCAAACGCGCCACCGCTCTCGCCTGGCGCGATTTCCCCGATGACCTGCTCGAGCGCACCAAGCAGTGCCTGCTCGATTGGTTCGCCGTCACCGTAGCCGGGGCGCAAGAGGAACTGACTGATATCCTCATCCGTGAGGCGATCGAGGATGGCGCCATAGGCAAGGCAACTCTGGTCGGGCGCAGCGAGACGACGCTGCCCTCCACGGCCGCCCTGATCAACGGCGCGGCGAGCCACGCCCTCGACTATGACGACGTCAACTTTGCCATGCACGGACATCCGACGGTCACCGTGGTGCCAGCATTGCTGGCGCTTGGCGAACAGAAGAAGGCGTCAGGCCGGCTGTTCGTCGAAAGCTTCGTGGCTGGCTACGAAACTGCCGGCCGGATCGGTCGCCTGGTCGAGCCCAGTCACTACGACAGAGGCTTCCACGCAACCGCCACCGTGGGCTCATTTTCCGCGACCGCTGCGGCCGGTCGCATGCTTGGCCTCAGCGACACACAGCTCGCGGTCGCCTTCGGCATCGCCGCCACACAAGCGGCCGGGCTGAAATCCAACTTCGGCACCATGTGCAAGCCGCTGCACGCCGGCACCGCGTCCGAGCACGGCCTGCGCGCCGCGCGTTGGACTGCCAATGGCTTCACGGCGCGCAGCAATTCGCTGGAGTGCGATCAAGGATTCGCGTCCTCGCAGAGCGATCACCTCAACACGGACGATGCGTTGGGCGAGCCGCCTCAGGGCTGGCATCTGCGCAACAACCTCTTCAAGTATCACGCCGCCTGTTACATGACGCACGCGCCCATCGAGTGCGCCAAGGAGATCCGGCTGAAGAGCAACTTCCCGCCCGAGCGGGTGAAGAAGATCATGCTCCGCCTCGACGCCGCCGCCGACAAGGTATGCAACATCGCCAACCCGACGACGGGCCTCGAAGCCAAATTCTCCCTGCGCCAGACCGTCGCCATGGCCCTGACCGGCGTCAATACGGCGAGTTCTCGAGTCCTACAGCGCAGCGATCACGCAGGAGCCGCGCATCAAGGCGCTGCGCGACAAGGTGGCGATCGACTTCAGGACCGAGTGGCCGCATGCCTTGGCCGAGATGGCGATCCAGCTCGATGACGGCACCATGCTCGAGGCCAGGCACGATTCTGGCATCCCGTGGAGCGATGTCGCCAAGCAACGCAACGCTCTCGAGACCAAGTTCGACGGCTTGGTCACGCCGGTCCTCGGTGCCGCCCGCACGAAGCGCCTGCACGACGCCATCGACCGTATTGGCACGCTGGCCGATGTGGGCGACCTCGCACGCGCTTCGGCGAAGGCCTGACGGGGCAACACGACACAACCTCATGCTGAGGAGCGAGCAAAGCGAGCGTCTCGAAGCATGGGCAACATCACCACTGCGTCCGACCCTTCGAGACGGGCGCTTCGCGCCCTCCTCAGGGTGAGGTAGGAAGTCGAGATGCCAGACGATTTCAGGACGCGGGCACGGCTCGTTCCCAAGGGCAACCGCTATGAGGATTTCGAGCCCGGCCGCGTCTTCAAGCATCACTGGGGCCGCACCATCACCGAGTCCGAGAGCACCCTCTTCTCGACCCTGACGCTGCATTTCAATCCGCACTATTTCAACGCCGCCTATGCCCGAGCCCATGGCCATCCCGGCGTGGTCGCCAATCCGCTGCTGGTCTTCACCACGGTGTTCGGCTTGACGGTGGAAGATCTCAGCGAAGGCGGCGGGCCGTTCCTGGGCGTCAATCAGCTCACCTATCACCAGCCGGTCTATCCCGGCGATTCGCTGCGCGCGGAGTCGATCGTGCTCGATCGACGTGTCTCGGAGTCCCAGAAGGGCTTCGGGATCGTCACCTGGCACACCAGGGGCTTTAATCAGCGCGACGAGCTCGCCATCGACTTCAAGCGCACCAATCTCGTTCGTCAGAGGGAAACCGCGTAATGCCTTACATGACCGAAGAGCGCCGCATGATCCAGGAGCAGGCGCGCGAATTCACCCTGAACGAAGTCCTGCCCGTCGCCAACAAGCTCGACCCCGAGAAGGGCGACATCCCGATGAGCCTGCGCGACAAGATGGCGGAGCTCGGCTACTTCGGCATCCTGATCCCCGAGCAGTACGGCGGCCTTGGCTTGGGCTGCTTCGAGTACTGCCTGGTCACCGAAGAGTTGTCGCGCGGCTGGATGAGCGTCGCCTCGCTGATTGCGCGCGGCAATCTGCTAATCGGCTCGCACATGATGAGCGAGGAGCAGCGCTCGCGTTACCTGCCGCGCATGGCCAAGGGTGAATTCCTGGGCGCTTTCTCCATGTCGGAACCCAATGCGGGGTCCGACATCTCCAATATTTCGTGCCGCGCTCGCAAGGACGGCACGGGCTACCTGATCAGCGGCAACAAATACTGGTGCACCTTCGCCGATGGCGCCGACTTCCTGATCATCATCGCCCGTACCTCCGACGCGCCGCCCGGCAAACGGCACATGGGCCTCTCGATGTTCTTCGTCGAGAAGAAGCGCGGCACCCTGCCCAAGGGCGTGAACGGCGCGCCGATCCCCAAGATCGGCTACTTCGGCTGGAAGACCTACGAGCTCGCTTTCGACAATTTCCGCGTCGAAGCGGCCGACATGATCGGCGAGGAAGGTCACGCCTTCTACTATGCGACCTCCGGGCTGGAGACGGCGCGCGCCCACACCGCGGCGCGCGCCATCGGCCTCGCCCAGGGCGCGCTCGACGATTCGATCCGCTACGCCGGCGAGCGCCGCCAGTTCGAGCGGCCGATCTCCGACTTCCAGGCGATCCGCTTCAAGATCGCCGACATGGCGACGCAGATCGAGGCGGCGCGCCAGCTCAACTACTTCGTCTGTGAGCAGATCGACACCGGCCAGCGCTGCGACAAGGAAGCCTCGATGGTGAAGCTGTTCGCCTCCGAGATGGCCGAGCGCGTGTGCAGCGAGGGCCTGCAGATCCATGGCGGCGCGGGCTACACCACCCTGCACGCCGTGGAGCGCCACTGGCGCGACGCACGGTTGACCAAGATCTTCGAGGGTACGTCTGAGATCCAGAAGCGCATCATCTCCGACCGCCTGCTGGGCCGCGGGAGGAACTGATGCGGGTCAGCGAGCTCACCGGCCGGCACAACTATTTCGAGGATTTCAAGGTCGGCGAGACGCTGAAACACGCCCGCGGCAAGACAGTCGAGCCGCTGGAGCAGGTCTGGATCACCAACGTCACGATGAACACTGCAGAAGCGCACTTCAACGAACACTCGATGAGGGACAGCAACTGGGGTCAGCGCCTGGGCTTCGGCGGCGTCACCATTTCCATCTGCCTCGGACTCGCCGCGCAGGATACGGCCGAGAATGCGCTAATGGAGCTCGGCATGGACAAGATCCGGCTGAAGGCGCCCGTCATGCATGGCGACACGCTCTATTGCTACTCCGAGGTGCTGGAGAAAATCGACGCCAAGCAGGCCGATGCCGGCGTCGTGCGCTTCCGCCACTACGGCGTGAACCAGGACGACAAGCACGTCTTCGAGGGCGAGCGCACGGTGCTGATCAAGCGGCGCAGCCACTGGGGTAACAAGTGATCATGGTCTTCCGAACCGCGGACCTCCAGGTCCGCATAATGATCATGAGCGGGCCTGGAGGCCCGCGGTCCGCATGAGCGAAGTTCTCGGAGCCCTCGACGGAGTCCGCATCGTCGATCTCACACAGATGCTGGCCGGGCCGTTCTGCACCATGCTGCTGGCCGACCAGGGCGCCGAGATCGTCAAGGTCGAGCCGCTCGACGGCGACGACACGCGCATCATGGGCCCTTATCACGATGACGACCGGATGCGGGCGTTCGGCGGCTACTTCGCCTCGATCAACCGCAACAAGAAGTCGATCGCGATAGATCTCAAAAAGCCTGAGGGTCGCGATCTCGTCTTGCGGCTGTGCGACGGCGCCGATGCAATCGTCGAGAATTCGCGTGCCGGCGTCATGGATCGCCTGGGCCTAGGCTACGATGCCTTGCACGAGCGGTTCCCGAAGCTGGTCTACGCCACCATCCGCGGCTTTGGCGATTGGCGCACTGGCAAGAGCCCCTATACCAATTGGCCGGCCTACGACGTGGTTTCGCAGGCCTTCGGCGGTGTGATGGCGATCACCGGACCGGACAAGGACACGCCGATGAAGGTCGGCCCGGGCATCGGCGACCTGATGCCGGCCACCATGAGCGCCTTCGGCATCGTCAGCGCGATCTTGCGGGCGCAAAAGACCGGCCGAGGCCAGCTCGTCGATGTCGCCATGGTCGATGCCATCCTGTCGATGTGCGAGCGCATCGTGCACCAACACGCCTACACCGGCGGCGTGCCGGTGCCGGAGGGCAACCACCATCCCCTGCTCTGCCCGTTCGGCATGTTCCCAGCGAAAGATGGCCACGTCACGCTCGCTGCCCCGACCGATGCGCACTGGCCGATCCTCTGCCGCCTGATCGGCAAACCCGAGATGGTCAGCGACCCCAGATTCGCCACGGTACAAGGCCGACGCGCCAGCCAGGCTGAGATCATTGCGGCGGTGTCGGACTTCACGCATCGGCACACCAAGCAGGAATTGCTAAAACACCTCGGCGGCCAGGTGCCGTTCGCGCCGGTCAACGACGTGCGCGACGTCTTCGCCGACCCACACTTCGCCGCGCGCGAGATGCTGGCGTCAGTGCCCCATCCCGGCCTCGATCACGAAACCAGGATCGCGGGCGTGGCCATCAAGATGACCGAGACGCCCGGCCGCGTGCGCCACCGCGCCCCCTTGCTGGGGGAGCATACGGACGAGTATCTGAAATCCATCGGCTTCAGTGCGGCGGACATCGCCCGCCTGCGCGCTGGCAAGATAGTTGCTTAGGAGAGAACCATGACCGACCGCCCCCGCCGCCTGCGCCGCGTGCAGCTTTCGACGCCCGGCTCGAGCGAGAAGATGATGCAGAAGGCGTCGGAATCGAAGGCCGACCACGTCTTCCTCGACCTCGAGGACGCCGTCGCCCCCAGCCAGAAGCGCGAGGCGCGCAAGAAGATCGTCGAGGCGCTGAAGACGCTCAACTGGAAGGGCAAGACGCGCTGCGTGCGCATCAACGACCTCACCACCGAGTACGCCTACGAAGACATCATCGAGGTGGTCGAGGGCGCGGGCGAGCATCTCGACACCATCATGATGACCAAGGTCATGACGCCGGCCGATGTGCTGTTCGCCGACAAGCTGCTGAACCAGATCGAGAAGAAGCTGAAGCTCAAGCGCCGCATCGGGCTGGAGGCGCTGATCGAGGAGGTCGAGGGCATGCAGAACGTCGATGCCATCGCCAAGTCGACGCCGCGACTCGAATGCCTGGTGTTCGGCATGGGCGACTTCTCGGCGTCGATGGGCGTCACCAACAAGGATGTCGGCAGCAACGACGGCTATCCGGGCGACCTCTGGCACTACGCGCGCTTCCGGCTGATCATGGCCTGCCGCGCCGCCGGCATCGATCCGGTCGACGGGCCGTTCGCCGACTTCCGCAATTCAGAGGCCTACCGCGAGGAATGCCGTCGCTCGATGATCCTGGGCTGCGTCGGCAAGTGGGCGATCCATCCCTCGCAGATCGAGCACGCGCTCGAGATCTATTCGCCCAAGCCCGACGAGGTGGCCCGAGCACGCAAGCTCGAGAAGGCCTACGCCGAGGCGGAGGCCAAGGGCCTAGGCGCCATCAATGTCGACGGCGTCATGGTCGACGTCGCCTCGATCCGCATCCTGCGCAACACCATCCTGAACAAGGCCGACCTCTACGGCATGTAGACGTCAGGGCGGGACATGAAACGCGCGTTCATCCCGGTGGCCAGCATGCTGGCCATCCAGGTGATGATCTCGCTCTCGGTCCTGTCGCTCAGCGTAATGATGCCGGCGGTGGCGCGCGATCTTGCGATAGATCCCAAGCTGGTCGGCATCTTCACGGCCATCATCTATGGCGTCGCCACGGTCGTGGCGCTTGCGGCAGCCGGACCGATTGTGCGGGTGGGCGCGGTGCGTGTCTGCCAGGCCGCCCTGCTGATGGGCGCGATCGGGTTGGCGCTCAACGCCCTGGCGCTCGTCGCCGCAACCGTCGCCGCCGTCGCGTTCATCGGCGCTGCCCAGGGACCTATCAATCCCGCCTCGGCACATATCCTGTCCCAGCGCGTGCCGCGCGAATGGTTCGGGACCGTCTTCTCGCTCAAGCAGACCGGCGTGCCGATCGGCTTTGCCCTTGCCGGCGTGGTCTTCCCGGCGCTCCTCGAGCTTGTCGGCTGGCGCGGCGCCAGCCTGGTGGCGGCGGCAATGCTGGTCATATCGGCGGTGATCGTCGAGCCGCTGCGCCCCAGCCTCGACGCCGTGGCAGTTGTGAGCACGGCCACGAACAGCATCTGGCGCTCGGTTCGCTTCGTCATGGGACACAGCCAGCTGCGGGTACTAGGATGCTCGGCCTTCGTCTACGTGATTGCCCAGCACACCTTCACTTTCTATCTCGTGACCTATCTCTACGAACACTGCCGCCTCAGCATTGCCGGCGCCGGTGCCCTGCTCTCGCTCTCGCAGCTGTTCGGCACCGGCGTGCGCCTGCTGAGTGGCGGCATGGGCGATCGCGTGCCGCGCATGCAGCTGCTCGGCTGGACCGGCATCGGCATGACGGTGGGCTGCGTTGCCATCGGGCTGCTCGCCGCCGACACGCCGTTCTGGCTGATCGCGGTCGTGGTGGTCGGCTACGGGTCGGTGGTGATCAGCTGGAACGGCACCTCGCAAGCCGAATTCGCCCACCTGTCGCCGCCCGGCGAGACGGCGGCCGTCGCGGCGGTCCAGACCGCCCTCGCCTTCTCCGGCGCCGTGTTCGGGCCGCCGATCTTTGCCGTGATCGCCTCGACAGTCGACTATCGCGCCGCGTTCTTCGCGGTGGCGGCCTGTGTCCTGATCGTCGGCGTCTGGCAGATCAGCGTGGCACGACAACGAGCGCACTGACCGCCACCAGAGCTCGATCCGCGCCAATCGCGTTCTAATGACCAAAGTAGGTGCTTCGACGACGCTGCGGTTATAGTGCGCCAGCACCAACTCACGGGATCACCCCATGTCCGATGACTTTCCGCACTTTCCGCTAGTGCGCTACCCCCTCCGGCAAATCGGTCGGTGTCGCCGGGCGATGAGTTTGCGCAGTTAGCGCTACCCCGCTACCCCCTCGCATCCGGCACCGGGCGAGGCGCCCTGTTATCTTCCCGTTATTTTAACGGTCACTTCCGGTAACCATCGGATGCCGAACGACCTAAGGCTCCTGCATGCCCGAGATGCGGACGATCTCGCCCCATTTCACGGTTTCCTTGGCCTGGAACGCGGCAAGCTCCTCCGGCGAACAGGGAAATGGAACGGCCAGCGTGGTCTTGAGGAGCGTCCGGTAGCCTTCGGAGGCCAGAGCCTCGCGGATCAGCTTGTTGAGCTTATCGATGATCGGCCGCGGCGTGCCGGCCGGCGCGTAGGCCGCGTTCCACGGTCGCGATTCATAGCCTGGCACGACCTCCGCGACCGCCGGGAACTGCTCGAGCCCGGGATACCGCTCGAGGCTGGTCACCGCGAGGCCGCGTGCGCGGCCATCACGCGCCGGCGGCAGCGTGGTCGTGAAGTCACCGAAGGTGACGTCGATGCGGCCTCCAAGCAGGTCGGCAACGACCTGCGTCTGGGTCTTGTAAGGAACGCCCAGCAGGTCGACCTTGGCCATGATCTTGAACAGCTCCGCCGCGCCCCGCGCCGAGCCATTGCCACTGCCGAAAGTGAGCTTGCCCGGTTGCGCCTGGGCCAGCGCGATGAACTCGGGGATCGTCTTCACCGGCAGGTCGTTGCGCACCAGCACGATCTGCGCCCCGCCCGAGAGGCCGCTGATCGGCTCGAAGCTCTTCACCGGATCGTAGGGCAGCTTCTTGTAGACGTGCTGGTTGATCGACTGCGTGGTCTGGGTGGTCACGAAGATGGTGTAGCCGTCCGGCGCCGCCGTGGCTGCAGCCTGCGCGCCGATCTGGCCCTCGGCACCCGGCCTGTTGTCGACTATGGTGGCTTGGCCGGTCAGTCTGGTCAGCTCGGCCGCGACCACGCGCGCCACTGTGTCGGTCGCGGTGCCTGGACCGAATGGAGCGATGATGTGGATCGGCCGCGACGGATAGTCCTGGGCCGCGGCGGGCATCACGGCGACGGCGGCCGACGCGAGCCACAAAAGGGTAATGAAAGTACGCACGCAACGAGCCTAGCAGGTTTCCGTTTGGTAAGTACCTGCGCGGCCCTTCGCGGCGCTCTATAATCCGGCACGCGACCGTCAAGGGAGGAAGCCATGAAGCTCTATACGCATCCCGTTTCCACCGCCTGCCGTCCGGTGATGCAGTTCATCGCCGACAACAACATTCCTTGCGAGATGGAAGTCGTCGACATCCTGAAGGGCGCACACTACGAACCGGCCTATAGCTCAAAGAACCCAAATCGCCTCGTCCCCATGCTCGAGGACGGCGACTTCCGGCTGACCGAGAGTGCGGCGATCCTTCGGTACCTTGCCGAGAAGACCAATTCGCCCGCGTACCCGAAGGACCTCAAGCAGCGCGCGCGGGTCAACGAGGCGATGGATTGGTTCAATTCCAATTTCTACAAGGACTGGGGCTACGGCCTCGTCTATCCGCAACTCTTCCCGCATCACAAGCGGCCCGACGAAAAGGCGCACGCCGGCACCATCTCGTGGGCGCAGGACCGCTCCAAAACCTGGCTGCAGGTGCTGAACGATCACTGGCTGGCCGGTGGCAAGAAGTATATCTGCGGTGATCAGATCACCATCGCGGACTACCTGGGCTCGGCGATCATGAGCATCGGCGAGTTGATCCATTGCGATCTGAAGAGCTATCCCAATATCCAGCGTTGGATCGACAACGTGAAGAAGCAGCCGAACTACGAGAAGGTGAACTCGGCGGCCTTCAATGGCTTCCGGGACTCCACCAAGGGCGGGACCTGGGCCACGGTCTGACGAAAGGAGCATTTCCATGATCAAGGGCTTGCATCACAACGCCTACCGCTGCCGCAACTTCGAGGAGACCCGGAAGTTCTACGAGGACTTCCTCGGACTGCCGCTGGTCAATGCCTTCAAGATCGACACGACCATGACCGGCCGCACGACCGGGACGGGCGTGCTGCACAGCTTCTTCCAGCTCGACGACGGCTCGAGCCTCGCCTTCTTCGAGGCGCCCGACATGCCGTTCGAGTTCAAGGAGCAGCACGACTTCGATCTGCATATCGCGCTCGAGGTCACGCCCGAGGCGCTCGACAACATGTTCGCCAAGGGCAACGCCGAGGGCCGCGCGGTCCGAGGCATCTCGGATCACAAGTTCATCCGCTCGATCTACTTCCGCGACCCCAACGGCTACGTGATCGAACTCACGGCCAAGGTTGCGGGGCGCGAAAGCGAGATGGACCCCACGACCAACCGGGCGCGCGACATTCTGAATCGCTGGCAGGTCGAGAAGAAACGGGCCGAAAAGCACGCCGCCTAAATAGCTACGCCAGGTTCTTCTTGAAGAAGGCGATGGTGCGGTCCCAGGCGATCTTCGCCTGGGCTTCATTGTAGCGTGGCGTCGAATTGTTGTGAAAGCCGTGGCGCGTGCCGGGATAGATGAACATCTCGTACGGCTTGTTGTTGGCCTTGAGCGCTGCCTCGTAGGCCGGCCACATGCCGTTGATGGCATCGTCGGTCTCGGCATAGTTGATCAGCAACGCCGCCTTGATGTCCGAAACGAATGCCGGCTGCGGCGCGGCGCCGTAGTAAGGCGCAGCTGCGCCGACATCCGGGCCGAGCGTCGCCGCCAAGAAGTTGGTGGTGCCGCCGCCCCAGCAGAACCCCGTCACGCCAAGCTTCCCGGACGAAAGCGCGTGCGCCTTCAGGAATTTGGCGCTGTTGGCCATGTCGGTGCGCAACTTGTTCTGGTCGAGCTTGGCCTGCAGCGTGCGGCCGTCATCGTCGTTGCCGGGATAGCCACCCACCGGAAACAGTCCGTCCGGTGCCAGGGCGAGGAAGCCCTCGACCGCGCAGCGTCGCGCCACGTCCTCGATGTATGGATTGAGTCCCGCGATTCTCGTGCACGACCAGCACGGTCGGGAACGGCCCGTTGCCCTTGGGCTGCACCAGGTAGCCGCGCATCGTGCCGGAGTTGCCATCCGGGGACGGGTAGGTGACGTAGCGCGCCTGGATGCGCTCGTCGGTAAAGGAGATGGTCTGGGCCTGCGCGTAGCGTGGCAACAGCGCCTGCGCCATCACAAGACCGCCGGCGACGGCGGCCGAGCGCTGGAGGAACGTGCGCCGATCGATGCGGCCGTGACAGTATTCGTCGTAGAGCTCGAAGATCCGCTCGTCGATCTCCTTCTGGGTCCACATTTGTCCGTCCATCACACCCCTCCCCTCATCCAAGCCGACGACGATAGAGCGACAGCAGGCGCTCCCAATGACGTTCCGCAGCGGGCTTGTCGTAACACCAGCGCTGTGGGAAGGCGAAGCCGTGATGGACACCCATCTGGATTTCCAACTCGCCTGGGTTACCTGATTTGTCGAACAGCGCCTTCAACTCCTTGACCATTTCGGGCGGCGCCAGATCGTCGTGCTCGGCGCAAGAGATATAGAGTTCGCCTTTCGCCTTGCCGAGCGTGAGATGCGGGCTCTCCACAGCATCGCTCACCAGCCACGTGCCGTAAAACGACGCCGCGGCGGCAATGCGGTCGGGATAGCGCGCGGCCGCTGCCAAAGCATAGGGGCCGCTCATGCAATAGCCATGGGCGCCGACGGGGCCTTTCTTCACTTCTCGTTGACCGTCGGCCCAGGCGATCAGGGTCGCGATATCATCCATCATCGGCGGGATGGTCATCTTGGTGCGCACGGCGCGCATGCGGGTGTGCTCGGCGCTGCCATGCTCCAGCACGTCTGGTCCGTACTTCGTGTCCTTGCCGGCGCGGTAGTAGAGGTTGGGCAGCAGCACATAGTAGCCGCTGGTTCCGAGCCGACGCGCCATGTCGTAGAGCTCCTCGCGGATGCCGGGCGCATCCATCAGGAGCAGCACCGGCGGATAGGGACCGCCCCGTTCCGGATGGCAGACGAAGGTTTCGATCGCACCGTCTTTCGTCGGAATATCGAGGATCTGTTCCTTCATTTGCTCTCCTCCAGCCTTGCGCGGCCCCACGTGCTTGATAGGCTTCACCAAACTATAAGGCTTAGGGAGTGAAATGATGAAGCGTAGCGTGTTCTGGTCCGCGGCCGTTGTTTTCGCCGCGTGGACCTTGCCGGCTTCAGCGCAATATACCAACGACGTGGTGAGGGTCGGCGTAGCGACCGACATGTCGAGTCTGTACGCCGACATCAACGGGCCGGGCGCTGTGATCGCCGCGCAAATGGCGATCGACGATTTCGGCGGCACCATCGCGGGCAAGAAGATTGAGCTGGTCACCGGCGACATCCAGAACAAGGCCGATGTCGCCGCCACTCTGGCCGGCCGCTGGTACGACAGTGACGGCGTCGACGTGATCCTCGGCGCCGGCGCGTCGTCTTCCTCCATAGCGATCGAAGGCATCGCGGGCCAGAAGCACAAGATCTTCCTAGCGCCCGACCCCGCCTCCTCCGATATCACAGGCAAACTCTGCAACCCCTATACGATCCAATGGGTCTACGACACGACTGCACTCGCCAACGGCACCGGTTCGGCGGTCGTCAAGTCGGGCGGCAAGAGCTGGTTCTTCCTGACCGCCGATTATGCCTTCGGCTATGCGCTCGAGCGCGACGTCAGCGAGGTCGTCAAGAAGGCCGGCGGCACTGTGGTCGGCAGCGTGCGGGCACCAATCAACACGCAAGACTTCTCCTCCTTCCTGCTGCAGGCGCAGGCCTCGAAGGCACAGATCATCGGGCTGGCCAACGCCGGCGGCGATACCATCAACTCGATCAAGCAGGCGGCGGAGTTCGGCATCGTCAAGGCCGGCCAGAAGCTCGCCGGGCTGCTGGTATTCGTTTCCGACGTGCATTCGCTGACGCTCGAGCGTGCCCAGGGGCTGCGGCTGACCGAGGCCTTCTACTGGGATCTCAACGACAAGACCCGCGCCTTCGCCAAGCGCTTCGCCGAGAAGAACAAGGGCAAGATGCCGACCAGCGTGCAGGCCGGCTTCTATTCGGCAACGCTCGCCTACCTGAACGCCGTCAAGGCCGCCGGCACTGACGATGCCGACAAGGTAATGGCCACGCTGAAGTCGACCAAGTGGGACGACCCGGTGTTCGGTCAGAGCTACGTTCGCGCCGACGGCCGCAAGATGCACGACATGTACCTGTTCGAGGTCAAGACTCCGGCCGAATCCAAGGGGCCGTGGGACTACTACAAGCTGCTCGCGACCATCCCGGGTGAACAGGCCTTCCGGCCGCTCGACCAAGGCAACTGCCCCATGGTGGCGAAGCCGAACTAGCGAAGGAGACGATCATGGCCGAACCATCGAATATCTACGCGGGCGTCGCCGGCTACTTCGGCAAACCCGACCATCCGGGCAAGTTCGGCGTGTTCCAGCGCGCGGCCAAGGGCGGCGACTGGAAGCACGTTCTGGGCAGCGCGGAGGCCTACGCCGTCTTCGTGCATCCCGGCAATCCGGAGATCGTGTTCGCCGGCACCAATGACGGCGTGTGGCGCAGCAGCGACCGCGGCGCCACGTTCAAGCGAGCCGACTTCCCGGATGCCAAGAAGCAGGTCTGGTGCTTCATGGTCGACAGCCGCGATCCGAAGAAGATGCTGGCCGGCGCCTCGCCGATCGACGTCTATCGCAGCGATGACACCGGTGCGTCGTGGCGCAAGCTGCCGACTCCCAAGATGCCCGAGCACTGCAAGGGCCCGTTCGCCTCGCGCGTCATGCGCTTTGCCCAGCATCCGACCAAGCCGAACGAGATATTCGCGGCGCTCGAGATCAATGGCGTGATGCATAGCACCGACGGCGGCGAGAGCTGGACGGATTGCAGCGCGGGGCTGATCAAGCTCGCCGAGCTGCCGCATCTCCAGAGCAAGCTCGTGGGCAACACCACGGCCGAGGGCATGCTCGACGGCCATGCCATCACCATCAATCCCGCCCATCCTGACACGGCCATCGCGGCGCTGCGCATGGGCCTGTTCCGCACCGACGACCGGGGCAAGAGCTGGCAGGATATGGAGATTCGCCGCTTCTCGCCGACGACCTACGGCCGCGACATCAAGGTCTCGGCCAGCGAGCCCGACACTCTCTATGCCGCGCTCTCGGTGGCCGCCTCGAGCCACGACGGCGGCCTCTATCGCAGCCAGGATGGCGGGCAGAGCTGGAAGCGCTTTGACAAGGTCCAGGTACACGGCACGATCATGTCGATCGGCCTGCATCAGCGCGATCCAGCGCAGGTCTATATCGGCGCGCGCTACGACGGCGAGGTGTTCGGCACACAGGATGGCGGCAAGAGCTGGCAAGCGATGCCGCTGCCCGGCGAGGTCCAGCACATCTACTCGGTGGCCTGCGGCTGACCAGGATCCGATACTTCGGCTGGTCGGCGCTATCCGTCGAGACTACGGACGGGGCGCTCTTCTTCGACCCGTTCTTCCGGCCCTATTGCGGCGCCGAGTGGTTCGGCCTCGAGGACTTCCGGCACGCCAAATACATCTGCGTGACGCACGGTCATGAGGAGCATTTCCTCGATGTGCCGGTGATCGCCCACGCCACGGGCGCCACCGTGGTCAGCTCACCCTCGGTCTGCACGTTTCTCAAGTGGCGGCGCGGCCTGCCCGCCGATCGGCTCAAGGTCATCGATCCCAAGACCTTCGGTACCCTATCGTTGCCGGGCTTCAAGCTGTCGGCGTTTCGCTGGAAGCATCGCGACATTAACCTGCCGCGCGCGCTGACCCGTGCCGCGTTCCAGGGCAACGTCACGCAGCTCTCCTGGGCGTGGAGCAGCGCCACCCGCGCTCCGTTCTACGCCCCCTATACCGGCTTCCATATCGAACTGCCCGGTGGCCTGACCGTCATGAACTACAATGAAGGTCTCAACACCAAGATGACCGACGCCGAGATCACCGACCTCGGCCACCGTCACCGCACCGATGTGCTGCTGGCCGGCATGCAGCTCAACTTCATCGCGGACGTGGTGCGCGGGGTTGGCGCGCTCAAGCCCAAGATCCTGGTGCTCTACCCGCCGCACGAGAAGTTCCACGCCATGATGGGCGCAGTCTCCGAGCCGTGGCCCGCCTTCGGCGACGCCGTGCGCAGTCGCTTCCCGGATGTCACTGTCCATCTTGCCGAGCCCGGCTTCGAACTCTCGCTGTAGCGAGTCGTCGCCTTAGCTCGGGATCATTGTCTTGATCTGGCTGAACGGCGTCGGATCGTAGCCTGGCGGATACTTGCTCCACGCCTTGCCATCGAGCATTTGCCGCCGTCCAAATTGGTAGAGCCGGTTCATGTAGCCGCGGTCGAACGAGTCACTGAGCTTCTCGGTGAAGCTTTCGGAAATGTAGGTCACGTTGTAGTCGATGTGATCGCGCTGGCAGACCACGTAGAGCTGGTAGAGATCACCGACGCCCTGCGTGCTGATCAGGGTCGAGACGGCGCGGCCAGCGATCTTGAGCGTGCTGCGATCAACCGTTTCGAAATCCGGGCCCGGCCGCGAGTTGCGGATGACGTAGAGGCTGCGCTGGCGGTGGGCTACGGCCTGCAGCAGGCGCCGGCCATCGGGACCGAGAGCTTCGACCAGATTATCGCCCGAAAACGACGGTGGATAGAGCACCACCTGGGCCACCGTGCCACCATCGACGTGCATCTCCTGGAAGCGCTGGCCGCCCGCTTCGACGTCGATCATGACCGGCGGCAACGCGCCCGGGATCGACGCCGAGGCCAGCAGGATCTTGGCGATCAGCTCGGGCGCGTCCTTGTTGCCGCTGGCGGCAATGGCGCCGATGTTCCACAGCACACCGACCGGAACGTCGAGATTGGTCGTGGCCACGAACAGCAGCCGGCCCTTCTCCCTGTATTCCGTGCCTATGGCCGCGACCATTTCCGGCGTCAGCGCGCTGCGGATGGTGCGCAGCAACGGCGTCGAATTGTAGAGCGAGTCGCCCAGCACACCGCTGATCAGGCCGCGCGAGACCATCACGTGGCTCTTGTCGATGGTCGTGTAAAAACGCTCGAGATCCTTGTCGTAGGCCGAGCCCAGGAAGGCGAAGGGCGCGATCAGCGCGCCCGTGCTGACGCCCGTCACCGCCTTGAAGACCGGCCGCGTGCCGGTCTCGCTCCAGGCCGTCAGGACGCCGGCACCATAGGCGCCATTCTCGCCGCCACCGGAGATCGCGAGATAGACCGCGGGCGGCAGGTCCTTGACGCCCGATCGGCCGGCATAATCGAGCTCCCGTCGCAGGGCCACGACAGCGGTGCGGGCCAGCCTGTCGTCGTCGCTGGTGTCGAGCACGAGCCGGGTGTTCGCCGGCAGGCCGTTGAACGACGCCGTATTGCGCAGCTTCTCGGGCAGCGACGCCAGCCGTTCTCCAGCGCCGCAGGCACCGAGCGTCCCGGCAGCCAAGCCGGCCGCGAGGCCGCGCAGTACTTGTCGGCGATGCATTCTTCTATCTCCACGTCACTGTTCAGGAGTTGCCCGCCACTTGCAACCGAGCTGCGGCTCGGAAACCGTCAAGGTCTTTGGCGCAACAGATAGGTCGGCAACGACATTGAGCCGCTGGCCGGAGAGTTCGAACACCACGCCATAAACGCCGGCCCGCATCTCCCGCATACGGCCTTCTATTGCGCCGGCCGAGGTGATTTCGACGTCGCCGCTCTTGGCCGTAACTGTATGCGGTCGGGCCAGGACGGGATCGAGTGCCCGGCAACTGTTCGCGTTGTCCGGATCCGCGGCCAGACGATAGCGCGTGACAGAGTCCTCTGCCGCAGCAGCGATAGCGGGCAGAAGTAAGGTGGCGACGACGGCAGCCAGGGCCCTGTTGATGTTCATTTATCTCTCGTCGGCAACCACTACTATAGCCTGAAATGATGAAATTGGAGGAACGACCGTGAAGTGCATCGCGACAACGTTATCTGCCGCCCTTCTGATGCTGGCCGCGATGGCGCCCGCGTCGGCGGAGATCGTGCGGCTGGAGATCACCGGCAAGGCGACCTACGGCACTTTCCGGCCAGGCGACTATGTGCTGTGGAAAGGCCGCGTGCATGGCGAACTGGCGCCCACCGAAGCGATACCCGACCTTGACAAGGCCAAGCGCAATGAGCGCGGCAGGGTCGAGTACGCCTCCGATGTCATGTTACTCATGCCGGCCGACCCGTCGAAAGGCAACGGCACGCTTCTGATCGATGCACCCAACCGCGGGCGCGTCTATGGCATCGCGCTCTACAACGGCCCGCACGGCGAGCCGTTCAATTCGGGCAACATTCATCAGGGCACCGGTTTTCTCGAAGATCGCGGCTTTGCCCTGGCCGAGGTGCAGTGGGAGATGGGCAAAGGCACCGACTTGCCGTCTTTTGCCGGCCCCGACGGCAAGACGCGCTACATTGAGGGCGTGGGCTTCGCGATCATGCGCGACACCGCCGACTTCCTGGCGCGCGGCTGGGCCGACGCGGCCGGCACGGCCAATCCCCTGCGCGGCGCCATCGACCACGTGCTGGCCAGCGGCAAGTCGCAGAGCGGCCGGTTCCTCAAGACCTACCTGCTGCACGGCTTCAATCGGATGAACGGCCATCGCGTGATCGACGGCATGCACATCTTCGTTTCGGGCGCCGGCCTGCTGCCGATCCTGACCTCGTCGACTGGTCCGCAATCGAGCGCCGATGCCGCGCCCTCCTTCACCAATCCGGAGTTCCGGGGGGTCAACGAAGGACCTTTCACTATCGGCGAGATTTTGGCCGTAGTCGAAAAGCGCGGCGAGGTGCCGCCACGCATCGTCATGGTGAGCAGCACCACCGATTTCCTCTCCCTGCGCGCCTCGCTCGGCCGCACCGGCGGCAGCGGTACGAAGGACCAGCCAATCCCCGCGAACGTGCGCATGTACGATATCGCCGGTGCTTCGCATGTCGTGCTGCCGAGAGCTCCCGATTGCACGCTGCCGCTTGCCAAGCTCGACTGGACGCCGGTGTCGCGCGCCATTTTGCTCGCCCTCGATCTCTGGGTGGGACAGAACACTGCTCCACCCGCCAACAGGCTGATGCCGCTCGAGCCGGCACTGGGCGACGCCGACGTGCTCGGCGCGCCCAAGCACCTTGTGGGCGCGGTGATCCAACGACCCAAGCGCGATGCCGACGGTAACGTCCTGGGCGGCGTGCGCTTGCCCGACGTCGCCGTTCCTCTGGGCGTCCACGCCGCGCAGCAGGAGCCGAAGTCGTTCTCTTGCGCGCTGGCCGGTGCGTTCCTGCCCTTTCCACAGGCCAAGATCGTCGAGCGCTACAAGGATCGCGATGACTATGTGAACCGGATTCGTCAGTCCGCGCGCGCCTTGCAGGCCGACGGCTTCTTGTTGGCGGAGGATGCCGCCGTCATTGTCAACGCCGCGGCCGCAATGCGTTGGCCGGACGCCAAGGCGCCGTAGCGCGGGTCAGCTGCTCTCCGCGCGCAGGATGTCGCCGAACAGTTCCCAGGTCTGGCCCTTGAATCGCGCGAGCTGGACCGCTTGGATGGGATAGTAGTCGGTCGGGCTCGTCGAGACGGTGATGCCCGGCAACAACATGGGCACGCGGAACTTCTGGAAGGACGCCGCCTGCTTCATCACGTTGGCCCGCGTGAGATTGTCGCCGCAGCGCCGCAGGGTCTCTGCCATCAGCGTCGACACGGTGTAGCCGTTGACGTTGCCCAAGTCGGCGAGATGGGCCGTGGGATGGTACTTCGCCATCCACACCTTGAAGGCCTTCATGTCCTCGTGGTTGGCCCAGGTCGGATCGGTCGGATCCATGACGTAGGCGGCGGTCAGGATTCCCTGCACGTTGTCGAAGCCCGCAGGTTTCATCACCGTGCCGACGCTCGCCGCAACGTTGTTGACGTAGTGCACCGGGTGCCAGTCAATGTCGGACACCTTGCGCATGGCCTGGGCCGCAAACTTGGGCGTAGCGATATTGAAGAAGACGTTGGCGCCCGCCGCTTTGATCTGGATGACCTGAGAATCGACCGTGGGATCGGTCACCTCGTAAGTGACGTGCTTCACAACACGACCAGCCTCGCTCCCGAGACCCTCCTTGAAGCCCTCCCAGTAGTCCTTGCCGTAGTCGTCGTTCTGCATCAGCACGCCGATCTTGGCGTCCTTGACGTTGGCCAGGATGTGCTTGGCGTATATCACCGCTTCAGTGTGGTAGTCGGGCTGGTAACCCATGGTCCACGGAAAGTCCTTCGGGTTGCCCCACTTGGAGGCGCCGGTGGCGACGAAGAGCTGCGGCACCTTCTTCTGGTTCATGTATTTGTGGATCGCCGTGTTGCACGCGGTGCCGAGCGTGTTGTGCGTGCACAACACCTTCTCCTGCTCGACCAGCTGGCGGATGCACTCCACCGTTTTGGGTGGCGAGTAGCCGTCATCGAGGGTGATGAACTTGATCTTGCGGCCGTTGATGCCGCCGGTGTCGTTGATCATGTCCCAGTAGGCCACGATCGCCTTGCCGTTCACGCCATAGGCGGAGGCCGGCCCGCTATAGGGGCAGGTGTGGCCGATCTTGATCTCGGTGTCGCTGGCGCCGTCGTCGTATTTCTTTTGCGCCGACGCAATGTGGGACGCCGGGACAACGGCTGCGGCCGATGCGGCGGCCAGGAAAGCACGCCTGCTTGTCTTCATCGACCCTCCCAAACTGGAACTCTTTGGTTCCTGATTCGGGCAAGCCTACACCTCTACAGTCGCAATTGCGAGATCACCGGATCGGAACTTGCGGTGGCATAAAGATGCAGCAGGAAGACGCTCGACATCTGGTTCGCCTCGAACAGCCGAAGCTTGCCCGACTGCAAGCCGGTGACGAACTCCGCCCACGGCATTTCATGGATGTGCAGGCTCTCGCTCTCTTCCTGCTGCGGCTCGCCGATCTTGCGTACGCCGAGCGCCAGGTAGCTGTGCACCTGGTTGGCAAAGCGCGACGCCACCGGATGCAACGCGCCGAGCGTGTGCCAGGTGCCGTTGCCATAGCCCGTCTCCTCCCGCAGCTCGCGCCGCGCTGCGGCCTCACGGTCTTCCTTGGGGTCGACATGGCCCGCCGGAATCTCGAGCAGGACGCGCTTCACGGCATGGCGATACTGCTCCACCAAGATGACGTTGCCCGCTTCGCTGATCGCAACGACGTTCACCCAGTCGGCGACCTCGACCACGTGATAGGGTGACAGCGCCTTGCCGCTCGGCAGCCGCACGGTGTCGCTGCGCACGCTGAGCCAGCGGTCGCGGAAGGAATAAGTCGAGTCGAGGAGTTGCCACGGTTCGATCGGTTTGCTCACGGACTACCAGCCCAACTGCCGCCGGATGTCGGCGGCAATGTCCAAGTGGCGCTCATGGTCGCCGGCAAAGCGCAGCACCAGGTGGCTTGCCCCGCCGTCGGCGTAGCTCTTGAGCCATTGGGCGGCGGCGGCAGGCGAGCCGGCGAAGCACCTCTGCTGCTTGCGCATCAGGTCGGGACGCATGCCCGTGTAGTAGCTTGCAAGATAATTGCTGATCCGGGCCTCGGCCCGCGCCTCGTCATCGTCGACCGCAAACGTGAGATACATCGCACCGGTGAGCGATTGGGCATCGCGGCCGGCGGCGCGCGCGGCAGCCTGCACCTCGCTCCATTGCGCCGGATACTCGGCCGCCGTCGGTCCGTTGGGGAACCAGCCATCGTAGAGTCGCCCGGTCCGCTCGCGCGCCGGCTTCACCGAGCCGCCAATCCAGATCGGCGGACCGCTCGGGCGGTGTGGCGTCGGGCCGAGCACGGCCTGCTTCAGCTTCCACCGGCCGTCCCAGTCAACCGGCTTGCCTGTCCATAGTGCCCGGCAGAGCGCCAGGCCTTCGACCATGCGGCCAACGCGCTTGTCGAACGGCACGCCTGCCGCCTCGAACTCGGCCCGGATGTTGGGCACGTCGGTCGCGATGCCGACTCCCAGGATGAAGCGGCCCTCCGAGATGCGGTCGAGGGTCGCCACCTGCTGGGCCAGCACGACCGGATTGCGCAGCGCCGGCAACAGCACGGCCGTGCCGAGCTCGGCGCGTTGCGTGCGGGCTGCAACAGCCGCAAGCAGGGTCAGCGGGTCATGACGTGGTCGCGCAAGCAGTGAATCGCCAACCCAAATCGAGTCGAAGCCAAGCCGCTCGGCTCGCTCTGCCAGCGCCAGGAGCGGCGCGGTCTCCTGCCGACCTTCCATGGTCCGCTCTCGGGTCGGCAGCAGGTATCCAAGTTTCGGCATCTTCGCTCCTTCGGTCACAGCAGGTCACAGGGGTCGAAGTTAACCATATTTGCCGTTTCACTGTTGCCAGCCCCCGACAACCGGCTGACAATTCCCGCCATCAGCCCAGCGTTCGGAATCGCGTCGCGTAAACCTACTGAAACAGGGAGGTTTAGCCGATGTCCGCGTCTGTTGCTCCTACGGCCCAAGGGCCGTGGTGGAAAGAACCCACCAAAGACCAGTGGTACGCCTACTCAGCCGCCTGGCTCGGGTGGACGCTCGATGCATTCGACTTCACGGTGTTCCTCTTCATCATCGGCCCAATTGCCGACGAGTTCAAAGTTCCCGTCACTGAAGTGACGATCGTCTTCACGCTGACGCTATGGATGCGCCTGCTCGGCGCCACCGCGGCGGGCTGGCTGGGCGATCGCATCGGCCGGCGATGGCCGCTGATGATCTCCATTCTGTGGTACTCGTTCTGCAATCTCATCGCGGGGTTCTCGCCGACCTTCCTGTTCCTGCTGATCTTCCGCACGCTGCTGGGCATCGGCATGGGCGCGGAATGGCCGGCCGGTGCGGCGCTCGCGATGGAATCCTGGCCAACGCGCTCGCGCGGCTTCATGAGCGGCATCCTCCAGGGCTCGTGGGGACTGGGTTATGCCCTTGCGGCGGCCGCGAATTGGCTTCTGTTCGCCGACTTCGGCTGGCGTGGCTTGTTGTGGATCGGCATCCTGCCGGCGTTCGCCGTGATCTACGTCCGCTTCTTCGTCAAGGAGCCGGAAGTATGGGCCGAGAACAAGCGGCGGCAGACCGCGCAGAAGACGGAGGTCCGGCTGCCGCTGTTCGCCATCTTCAAGCGCAAGTATCTCTTCAACACCCTGACCGGTGTGGCCTGGATGGCCTCGGCCTTCTGCGTCTACTACTCGATCTGGGCACTGTTCCCGACTTACCTGCAAAGGGAGCTGCACTGGTCGCCAAAGGACGTCTTCGTGCCGGTGTTCTTCGCCAATCTGATCGTATTCGCCGGCAGCGGCCTGTGGGGCTTCGTCGCCGACAAGTGGGGGCGCCGGCCCGGTATCTACATCCCGGCCATCATCGGCATCTTCGTGACGCCGATCTACCTGCATACCCAGGATCCGACCTGGATCGTCGCCGGATTCGTTCTCCAGGGCCTGTTCGCCGGCTCGATCTACGGTCAGAACCCGAGCTACCTCTGCGAGCGCTTTCCCACCGAGGTGCGGGCGACGGCCTCCGGCTTCGTCTATCACCAGGGCGCAATCTGGGGCGGCCTGATTGCGCCGGTCCTGAGCTACTTCGCCAACGAAAGGGGAATGGGCTACGCGATGCCCATGATGATCAGCACCATGGCCTTCTCGGTGCTGGTCGTGATCTTCGTGCTGATGGGACCCGAAACCAAGGGCAAGCACCTCACCGCTGACGTCGAAGTCTTCGCCGCGGCGGACGACTGAAGACCCTGCAAGTGCGGCGCGCCGTCGTTCATGTCGCCGCGCCGGGGGAATTGACGGCCGGGCAGCCGGCCTGAGACAGTCGGCCCCAACCGCTGCGCGCGGTCGGGGGAGATAGTCAGTGTTTCAGCGTTTTGCAGCCACCATCGTGTTCCTCTTCTTCGCCGGCGAGTCGGCCGCCCAGGAATTCGCGTTCGTGTTGGTCAACGGCACGCAATATCAGATACGCGAACTGCACCTGTCGTCCGCCAACATGAACAACTACGGCCCCAATGTGCTGCGGCCACCCTACCTCAAGCCGGGCGAAGCACGGACGGTGGACTTTCGCGGCTATGTCGTCGATTGCAACGTCGATCTCAAGGTCGTGTTCGCCAGCGTCGACACCCAACCGGTCTGGCAGTACCTCAACCTCTGCAATCTCAAGAAGATCAGGCTCGCCTACGACCAGATGAGCGGCGTCCCGACCGCGACCTACGACGACTAGCTTCAGCCTTCGCCGCGCGCCGGCCACTCGGGGCGGTGGTAGCCGAGCGGCACCGACGGCCGAGCCCAATGCGGCGGCGTCTCCGACATTTGCGCCACGGGTTTGAGATGCCGGAGCGGGCCGGACGGCGTCTGGCTGGTGGTCGACCAGCCGTCGATCTCGGCGGCGGAAAACTCCTGCGGCACGCCCTTCAGCCCATCGGCCGGCACCTCGCCGAGATCGGCCATCCACTTGCCGACCTGGGCGAGCGAGATGCGTACCAGCCAACTGCCGCCTTCGCGCGCGCGGCGCTCCAGAGCCACCATCGCGCCGAACGCCATCAGGTAGCCGGTGCAATAGTCGATCGCCGACACCGGATAGAACTCCGGGCCCGGACTCTTGCCCGGCACGACCTCGGCCTGGCGCGTGGTCATGCCGCTCACCGTCTGTACCACCGTGTCGAAGCCACGCCGCTGCGCCCATGGCCCGGTGTGACTGAAGGCCGAGAGCGAGACATAGACCAGCCCTGGCCGTAGCGCGGCCAACTCCTCCGGCGACAGCCCCCGGCCGCCGAGGCTCCCCGGCCGGTAGCCTTGCGAGAAGACATCGGCCTGGCGGACCAGCCCGCGCAAGGTCTCGAGGGCCGCCGGTTGGCGCATGTCGATCTGGGCCGAGAGCTTGCCGTGCCCGGTGTCCCATTCCTGGTAGCCGAGATTGGGCAAATGCGCGGCAGTGATCTTCATGACGTCGGCGCCATGCTCGGCGAGCGTGCGGGCGCAGGTTGGTCCCGCCAACACGCGCGTGATGTCGACCACGCGGACGCCCGACAGCGGCCGCTTGCCCTGTGGCAGAGGTTCCGGAGGGCTATCGCCGATGCGGACAATCTCCATCAATGGCAGGCCGGCGACCGCCATGCCCTGCGGATGGCGCGCCCATTCGGCTTGCGTCCTCACCATCCCGCCGGCCCCCTTGGCAGCGATGATCGCCTCCTCCAGTTCGGCGGCGTCCCATTTGGCGACGGCGCGCGCGACCGCCTCGCGATCTTCCGGCACGCCAAGTACGCCGAGTGCCGCCGCGCGATGGTTGGGGAAGTTGCAATGGAGATAGCTCCAGCGGCCGTCCTTGGCCGGATAGACGCCCATGACGCCGTGTCGCGCGCTGGAGAGATGGCCATCGCCCAGCTTCATGTAGGTGCCGGAGCGCAGCGACGCCGTAGCCTGGCGCAGATCGACCGTGACCTGCTGGCGCTGGCCGGTGCGCAGATCCCACAGCCGGGCGGCAGCGAGCGCCGCCGCCGCGACGGTCGCGGATGCCGCTACTCCGATACGAAAGGGCGTGGGCAGCACCGGGTCGGTGCCGCCGGCGATGGCAACGTCGGCGGAGCGATCGTCCGGCCAAGCGGCCACGGGCAGGATCGCCCGCAAGGTCTCATGCGGTTTGGTCATGCCACGACGGTGGCCTGCACGAACCCTATTTGTCCAGCCAGACGTCCTCCATCCTGAGGCCGTTGTAGATGCTGTTGATCATCGGCACGTAGCCCTTGACGTAGGGATACCAGCAAGTGCCGGAGCGGTTATGGTAGAGCACCGGCCGCGCCACATCCTCGGCCAGCCGCCGCTCGATGTCCCAGACCAGCTGCTTGCGTTTCTCCTGGTCGCCTTCCATCGACTGGCGCTCGAATAGCTCGTCCATCTTCGGATTGCAGTAGCCGTCAAAATTGTTCTCCGAGCCGCAGGCATAGTTCTCGAAGAACGTCTGATCGGGATCGTCGATGCCGTTGCCGGTGAGGTTGAGGCCGATCGTGTAGTCCCGCTTGCGCACCTTGGGAAACCATTGCGTGGTGTCGACCGCGTCAAGCTCGGCATCGATGTAGATGTGCTTGAGCTGGTCGAGCAGGATCACGGCCGGATCGCGATACGGCGGGATGTTGCGCGTGGAGACCTTGAGCTTCAGCCGGTTGTTGGGGCCGAAGCCCGCCTTCTCCATGAGCGCACGCGCTTCGGCACGATTCTTGGCCACGTCGGGGTGATAGCCCGGCAGCTTCTGCAGCACGTCCGGCGGCATACCCCAGATGCCCTCGGGCGGCGCAAGCAGTGCACCACCGATGGTGCCCTTGCCCTGGGTGAGCGTGTCTAGGAAGGCCTGGCGGTCGAGCGTCAACGCCACGGCGCGGCGCACGTTCGGGTCATTGAACGGGGGCGACTCGCGATTGACGATGACGTTGCGCTGCACGTTGGAGGCCATCAGTTCGCAGATGGCATCTGCCCTTTGGGACTTGATGTCCTTCAGCATCGGCACCTGGAAGAAATAGAACGAGGTCATGTCGACCGCGCCGGAGACGAAGGTGAGCGCGCCGGTCGACTGGTTCTTGATGATCCGGTACTCAATGCCGTCGAGATAGGGCCGGCCCTTCTTCCAGTAATCGGGGTTGCGCGTGACCTTGATGGTCTCGTTGGGCTTGAACTCGACGAACTTGAACGGCCCGGTGCCAATCGGCCGGCGCCGCATCTCGGCGGTCGGTACGTGGCAGGGATAGACCGGCGAGAAGCCCGAGGCGAGCAGCGCGATGAAGGCCGGCTGCCGGCGCTTCAGCTTGAACGTCACCTCGAAGTCGCCGCTGGCCACGACCTCGTCCAGATTGGCGTACCACGCCTTGCGCGGATTGACGCGCAGCGTGTCGCCGTCGTTGCCCTTGCCCTGCAGCAGGTTCCACGTGCAGACGACGTCGCGCGAGGTGAAGGGCTTGCCGTCGTGCCATTTCACGCCCGGCCGCAGCTTGAAGGTCAGCGCCATGCCGTCGGCGTCCCATCCCCACTCGGTCGCGAGGTCAGCCACGACCGACTTCAGGCCGCTCTGCGGGACCTTCTGGTCGTACATCACGAGATTGCTGAAGACGCCCATCATCGGCCCCTGCGCCGCGATGGTCGATTCCTCGTGGATCGACATGGTGGCCGGACTGTCGAAGAAGAAGACCTTCAGCACGCCGCCGGATTTCTGCGCCTCGGCAGGACCCGTGATCAGGGCGATAGCCAAAGCCGTTGACGCAAGGATGCGCTCGTACGCCATTGCTCCCTCCACGTTGGAAACGCTAGGTGCAAAGCAAGCTCTACGCTTGGTCGTACGCTGGGCTTAACGCGCGCATGCTACCCCAGGGTTCGTTGCCTGCCCAGTCCGTCTCTCCTACGATCGGTCATGCCGCGCCGCCTGTTCGACAGCCATTGCCATATCATCGACCACCGCTTCCCGATTGTCGCCAACCAGGGCTATACGCCGCCGGAGTTCCTGCTTGCCGACTACCTTGCCAACGCCAAGCCGCTGGGTGTCGCCGGTGGCGCCATCGTCTCGGGTTCGTTCCAGGCCTTCGATCAGACCTATCTAGTGGACGTCCTGCCCAAGCTCGGCTCCGGCTGGGTGGGCGTCACGCAGCTTCCAGCCGATTGTCCCGATGAGGAGATCAAGAAGCTTGCCGGCATCGGCGTGCGGGCAGCCCGCTTCAACCTGTTCCGCGGCAACATCGACAGTGTAGAGGATATCGTCGCCCTCGCCCGTCGCGTCCACGCGGTTGCCGGATGGCACGCCGAGATCTACGCCGATGCCGCCGCGCTCAAGCCTCATCTCGCCACGCTTACCAAGCTGCCGCAGCTTTCGATCGACCATCTTGGCATGACCGAAGAAGGCGTGCCCGTCCTGCTCGAGCTGATCGACGCCGGCTGCAAGGTCAAGGCGACCGGATTCGGCCGGGTGCATCTCGACGTATCGAAGACACTGGAAGCCATCGGCCGCCGGAGTCCGAACGCCCTGGTGTTCGGCACCGACATCCCCTCGACCCGCGCCAAGCGGCCGTTCGAGGTGGCGGACATCGACTTGGTCGAACGCGTGCTCGGTCCGGCCTTGGCCAAGCGCGCGTTCTGGGACAATCCGCTCGAGCTCTATCGGATCAAGATCGATTGAGCGTGCCCTCGGCGCAGGCTGCGCTCGTCTACGGGTGGGACGGCCAAGCAACTCGACGGCCTCGTAAGACCTTCGTAGAGTGCAGGCCGGACACCGGGGGCGATGGTGCGCTGTCCAAATTGTGACGCAGACAACAAGAAAGAAACCCAATTCTGCACAAGCTGCGGAACGCAGCTCGGCGTTGCCTGCGCGTCCTGTGGCTTCAGCAATGCGGTGGGTGATCGATTTTGTGCCGGATGCGGCAAGACTCTGGTTGCGGTGCAGCGGCCGCCCGTTCATCGCCCGACGGGAAGCGGCGAACTCAAGCGTGTCTCTGTCCTGTTTGCCGACATCAAGGGGTCAACTGATTCGATCGAAGGGCTGGATCCCGAAGCAGCCGCCGATCAACTGGAACCCGCGCTTCAGATCATGATCCGACAGGTGAACCGTTACTCGGGAACCCTCTGCCGGCGCCTGGGCGACGGTGTGCTGGCGGTATTCGGGGCTCCCGTGGCGTACGAAGACCACGCCGTGCGAGCTTGCCTCGCAGCCTTGGGAATGCAGCGCGACCTGCGCGACGCCGGTATGATCGATATCGCCCGCGTCGGCATCAATTCGGACGTCATCCTCTATCGCACCGTACCGTCCGACCTCGGTCTCGAAGTCGATGTTGTGGGATCGGCTGTCCACATTGCCGCCCGCATGGAACAGTTGGCGCCAGCCGGCTCGGTGTACATGACCGGTGAGGCCCAGGCGCTGACTCAAGGGCTAATCGACACGAAAGCCGTCGGCCTGCGAGAGATCAAGGGCTCCTCGGTGCCAATCGACATCTACGAAGCCGTTGGGGCGTCACCCAACCGCTCGCGCTGGCTGGCTGCGGCCGGGCGCGATCGCGCGCCATTTGTCGGGCGTCTTGCAGAGCGCGCCGCATTGACCGCCACCCTCGACAATCTGGATCAACGCAGAGGCAGCGTGGTCGGCGTTCACGGCGAGGCAGGCTTTGGAAAGTCACGTCTGGTGCACAATACCATTGGCCAAAGCAATGACAGGACGACGTCACGAACGATAATCACCGGTGCTACGCCGTTCGGCGGCGATGTCCCCTATCACGCAGTTGTCCTGGCGTTGCGAGAGCTTCTTGGCATCACTGATAGCGATGATGCGGCAGACGTGCCCAACATTGTCGCTTCTGCTCTCAACCAGCTTGACCCGGGACTTGCCGGCTCTGCGCCTATCCTGTCGTCCCTGATCTCGCCGTCGACAGCGTCGCCGGAATGGCTCGCCATGGATCCGCGCCAGAAGCGGGCCGGGGTTCGCGATGCCTGCCAACGCCTGGCCAGGAGCGTTGCCGGACTCAGGCCGCTGGCATTGGTCTTTGAGGACATGCACTGGATCGATCGGGAAAGCGAGGGTGTGCTGCGGGCAATCGCCGAGGTCACAGCAGGCGCTCCGCTGCTGTTGGTCCTGACCTACCGGCCTGGCTACAACGATTCCTGGCTGGATAGCGTGGGCGCCACCAGGCTCCATACGGCGCCGCTGACCGACGACGATGTTCGCTACTCCCTGCGTGAATGGTTGGTCGAAGGACCGGAAGCAGCGCATCTGATCGAGAGTCTTGTCTCTCGCGTGGGGGGTAGCCCGCTATTCGTCGAGGAATGCATCCGCTCGCTCGCCAATGCCGGCGCATTGACCATCGAGATGGATGGCGGCAACGGCGCGCAGCCAGCGCGTCGCCGCTACGCTTGCCAGAAAGCACCGGCATCTATCGCCATGCCACCAACAATGCGCGATGTAATTGCCTCGCGGATTGATCGTCGATCGGCCGACTGCGTGGCGCTACTCCGCACTCTCGCGGTGATCGACCGTCGCGTTCCCCAATGGCTTGCCGAAGGGATCTGCGACCAGTTGCAGGCCGACGCCACGGTCACGCTGCATGAGGCTATTGCCGCGAACCTCCTGATCGAGACCAGTGTTTCGCCGGAAGTCGAATATGACTTCGCCCATGCCGTGGTGCGCGAGGTCGCACACGTTGGTTTGACGCGACCACGGCTGGTCGAGGCGCACCGTGACATCTTCTCCCTCATTGAAATCCATTACGCCGGCCGCCTTGAGGACCAGGCCGAATGGCTGGCCCGCCATGCCGTCCTGGGAGAGCTGTGGGAGCCGTCCGCACGTTACCAAGGCTACGCTGCCGAGCGTGCGAGCGCGCGTGGTTCCTATGATGAAGCAATCGCTGGAATTCGCTCTGCCCTTCGGTCGTATGAGCGCTCGACGCGCTCGGTAGCCGCGACGGAGCACGCCATCGATCAGCTGGCGCTTATGCGCAATTTTCTGGCAGCGGCCGCAGTCGACCCTGCAGAAGCGGACGCCGCTCTCGCCCAAGCCGAGAAGTTGGCGCGGGAAATAGATGACCGTGTCCGGCTCGCCCGGGTGTGGGCAGGCCAATCCGCTCAAGCATGGATGGCCGGCAACAACGTCGTTGCGATCGCGAAGGCACGCGCCAGTCTGGAAATCGCCAACCAGACGGGCGATGTACGGCTGCGCGCGCTCGCTTCGGCGCGACTGGGGACAGCGCTCAACGCGGTCGGGGACTTCGTCGAATCTGCCGAAGAACTCCGCGAATGCCGCTCCATCCTGACCGGAGACTTACGGTTTGCAAGGCTCGGCACGATCCCTCCGACTTCGATCTTGGCCGGCGGCTTCCTCGTTAGCAACCTGTGTGAGATGGGCCTCTACGACGAAGCCCAAGCCACGGTAAACGACGTTGCGGAGATTGCCGCGAGTGTTCGCGACGTTCATTCGCTCGGATCAGCCCAAGTGACGCGGTGCATTCTTGCCGTGGCCCGAGGCGACGTCGACGCCGCCATTCCTCCGCTCGAGGCATTGCGCGCCGCCGCCAAGGCAACGGGTGCCATTCAAATCTTGCTGATTATCGAGACTCTGCTCGGACGGGCGAAGCTCATCGCGGGCGACCCGGCGGGCGCTCTCGACCTGCTGAAGTCCGCGGTGGCGCCAGGCGTGCAGCACCGCGGCCTCGTCGATCGCTTGAGGAAGGTCTGGTTCGCCGAGGCGTTGGCCGCCAACGGTGCCGTTGGCGAGGCACAGGCTATCCTCGATAGCGTCGAAGTCGAGGCCGGAAACCACGCCGAAGCCTCGACACTCGTACATTGCTGGGCCACTCGCGGGAAGATCGCGCAAGCCGTCGGCGATATTGCGAAAGCGGAAGCAGCCTTTCGACGTGCCTTGCAAGGGGCGTCGGCGCTTTCAATGCGTCCAGTGCGCGATACGTGCGAAGCAGGGCTGGCCGCGATAGCGGCATAAGGCGCCGCAGCATTCAGGCTGCGAGGTGTGGCGTCCCCTACGGGATTCGAACCCGTGTTACCGCCGTGAAAGGGCGGTGTCCTAGGCCTCTAGACGAAGGGGACGAGGCTGCGAGAGCGGGTGGATGTAACGGCTCGGGCTGCTGAAATCAAGGCGGCACGGCCCTCGTCTGCGCGCTGGCATCGCGGCACAATGGCCATGAGATGACGCCTTTTCGCCGCAGCCTGCTCGTCCTCCTGATCATGACCGGCTCACCGGCAACGCTGCAGGCGCAAGCCGGTGCGGTTCCGCCGGGCGGCGACCCGGCGCTCGCCTGCAAGCAGCGGCCCGACGGGCGCGCCTACTGGACCGAGTACGGCTTTTGCGATTTGCCGGTGACGGGGCCTAGCCAGGCTAAGGGTCTGGTGCTGTGGAGCCACGGTCTCGCAGCCGACAGAGAGCAATTCAACGATCTCCCGGCGCCGATCGTTCGCGCCATGCAGCTCGCGGGCTGGGACGTCATCCGCATCAATCGCAACAATCTCTACGAGAAAAGTTGGGAATCCTCGGGCCCGAAGCATCGCGACGACGCGCTCGACCAACTCCGCGCCGCCAAGGCGCAAGGCTATCGCTTCGTCGTCCTGGCCGGCCAATCCTACGGCGGGACCATCTCGCTCGAGGGCAGCGCGAAATCGGCCGAAGTTGACGGCGTGCTGGCCTTCTCGCCGGGTCACGGCAGCGACGCCAACCAGGGCGCGTTTGGCGGCCGAGAGCGGTTTCGTATCCTCAATGGCTACCTGCTGAAGACGATCTCGGCCCAGAAAGGCAGGCGCGTCATCGTCCTGACCGCTGGCGGCGATCTCCTTCAACCGGATCGCAGCGCCGACAACAGTGCGCAGATTCGCACGGCACTCAACGCGACCGGGCGGCCCTACGTCTTCTTCGACGAGACCATGCCCATTCGCGGCCATGGCGCGGGCACGACCAACCAGTTCGCCGCCTGGTACGGCGGCTGCGTGCAGCGCTTCCTCGATCCTGCACAAGCCGTAGCCGCGGGCGAAACGATCTGCCCGCCGCCCAACCCGATCCCGCGCTTCCTTCTGCCCGCCGACCTCAAGCGTCCAGCACCCGGGGCCGCAGGCCCGGCGCGCTGGCTTGGAGTCTGGCAAGGAAGCTTCGTCCAGAACAATCGCGACCTCATGGTCGCGATTGAAGCGGTCAGCGGGGTCACAGCGACTGTCGTGTATGCTGCCGGCGCCGGCCCACAACGTGACAAGAGCATGACCTACGACCGCTACACCAAGGCGAAGATCGTCGGCGACAAGCTCACTGTCGATCGCGGCGGTGGTCGGACAACGACCTTGGTGCAATCGAGCGACGGCAGGAGCCTCTCGATCGAGCACACCATGCCCGACGAACCCTTACTGACGGGCACGCTCGCGCGCGCGAACTGACTTAGTGCGCCGACACCGAGCCCGCCGCCGACGCCGCATCGTCGATCTGCAGGCGCACGCTTTCGCGGCCGTTGTAGCGCTCGATCCGGAGCGCGCCAGCCACATGCAAGATCGGCTTGGCCGGGTCGAGCAGCGCGGGACCGAGCGCCGTGCCGCCGGCACGGAAGGCGATGGCCTCGAGCCGGCCACGCTGCTGGCCCACCAGCGTGCAGCGTACATGGCCCTCGCCCACCGGCTTGGCATAGTCGACGCGCACGCCGGTGAACGCAAAGCGCGGCAACGCGTTGCCGGCGCCGAATGGGCCGGCGCGCTCGATCATGTTGACCAGTTCCTGCGTGGCCGCCCCGGGCGCCAACGCGGCGTCGATGCCGAGCTCGCGTACCAGAGGCGCGGAACCAAGCTGGGGGGCGAGCCGCTGGTCGAGGAAGGCGGCAAGCTCGGCGATATGCCCGCGTGCCACGGTAAGACCGGCCGCCATGGCATGGCCGCCGCCATTGACCAGCAGCCCCTGCTGGCGCGCCGCCAGCACTGCGGCGCCAAGGTCGACGCCCTTCACCGAGCGGCCGGAGCCCTTGCCGACTTCGCCGTCCATGCCGATCACGAAGGCGGGCCGGCCATAGCGCTCGACCAAGCGGCTGGCCACGATGCCTATCACGCCGACATGCCAGCCCTCGCTCTCGACCAGCAGCGCTGCCGGCAGACCCTTGCGGTCGGGTCCGTACAGCCCCTCGATGCGCGCGATCGCCTGGTCGAGCACCTCGCGCTCGATGGCGCGCCGCTCGGCGTTGAATTCGTCGAGTCTCACCGCCAGGGCGCCTACCTCATGCGCATCGTCGCTCGAGAGCAGGCGCGCGCCGAGATCGGCCTGTCCCACCCGACCGCCGGCATTGACTCGCGGCCCTAGGAGAAAGCCCAGATGGTAGGCGCCGGGCGCTTCCCTCAATCGCGCAACGTCGGCCAGGGCGGCGAGGCCCGGATTGCGCCGCTGCGCCATGACGGCCAGCCCCTGGCGCACCAATGCGCGGTTGACGCCGGTGAGCGGCACGACGTCCGCCACCGTCCCCAGGGCGACGAGGTCGAGCCACTGACGCAGGTCGGGCTCGGGTCGCGACGAAGATGCGGAGGGGCCATACCAGCCGGCCTCACGCAGCGCGCGGTTGAGGCCGACGCAGAGCAGGAAGGTCACGCCGACCGCAGCGAGCTGCTTGTGCGGGCTCGCGTCATCAATGCGGTTGGGGTCGACCACCGCCACCGCCTCGGGCAGCGCGATCTCGGCCTGGTGATGGTCGATCACGATAGTGTCGAGGCCGGCGCGGCGCGCCTCGGCCAGTGGCTCGTAGGCGGTGACTCCGCAATCGACCGTGACGACGACCGCCGCACCCTCTTCCTTGAGCTTGAGCAGCGCCGCCGTATTGGGGCCGTAGCCTTCCTTGCGCCGGTCGGGAATGTAGACGCCGATATTGCCGCCGATGCTTCGGAAGAAACGCAGCAACAGCGCCGAGGACGTGGCGCCGTCGACGTCGTAGTCGCCGAACACCACGATGCGCTCGCCTTGCTGGACTGCGCGCACCAGTCGCTCGATGGCGATGTCCATATCCTTGAGGTGTGACGGATCGGGCAGGAATTTGCGCAAGGTCGGCTCGAGGAAGTCCGGCACGCCCTCGAGATCGACCTCGCGCGCCGCCAACAGCCGGCATATCGCGTCGGGCAGGCCGTGGCGCTGGGCAATCGCCAGTGCCGTGCGCTCATCCGCCAGCCGCTCGGCCCAGCGCCGCCCGGTCAGCGAGCGCTCGACGCCGAGAAAGGCCGCTCGGGCGGCGCGAATTTCGGAGGACATGCACCTCTATAGCGCACCCGCGCCGTGTCATCCCGAGCGCAGCGAGGGATCCTTGTGGATCAGTAAAGGTCCCTCACTTCGTTCGGGATGACACGTTTCTCGTTCACCACCGCCATTCGAAGGGCCAGACGCGCACGACCGCGATGTTGATGCGCCGTGCGCGCGCGCCGCCGATCTGCAGGGTGAGTGCCTGGCTCTTCACCTCGACCTCGATGCTGTGGACCACGCCCGGGCACTCCCGGGTGCGGCTGGAAGCGAGCTCGCGAAGTCGCACATTGTCCTGGATGGCATCGACCCAACCGTCCAACGACAAGGCGATCTGGTAGCGGCCGGCTGGCACGCTCTCGATGGTAACGATGCCGCCCAGTCCGCTATCGCTGCCGCGCCCGGGCGGTACGAAGTAGATGACGTCGGCGACCGGCTTCAGGAGCAGCGCGAACGCCCCTTCCTTGGGCAGCGCCTGCCCGCTCTCGACGATGGGCAAAGGCTCATCGAACAAATCAATCGGGCGGCCGATCGACCAGGAGAAATTGCGACACGTCCCTTCCTGCGCCGCGGCATCGGCGGTCGCCAGGAGAGGGAAGATACAGGCGACGACGCCCGCTAGAGGGAGTGCCCGCATCCCTCCATCATGATCACGCCCAGCTCGGCAGGCCAGTCTTTATCGAGAAATTGTGATGGGCGGAAATCCACCGCACCGTGCCGGTCTTGGAGCGCATGACGATGGAATGGGTCTCCGCGCCGTTGCCGAAGCGGCGGACGCCCTTCAGCATCGAGCCCGAGGTGACCCCGGTGGCGGCAAACATTACGTCGCCCTTGGCCATGTCCAGCATCGAGTATTTGCGGTTGAGGTCCTTGATCCCCCACTTCCGGGCACGGGCCTTTTCGTCGTCGTTGCGGAACAAGAGGCGGCCCTGCATCTGGCCGCCAATGGCGCGCAGCGCCGCCGCCGCCAAAACGCCTTCCGGCGCGCCGCCCGATCCCATGTAGATGTCGATGCCCGAATCGCCCGTTGAGGTGGCGATCACGCCAGACACGTCGCCGTCGCCGATCAGCATGATGCGCGCGCCTGCCTCGCGTACCTTGGCGATCAGCTCGGCGTGACGCGGCCGGTCGAGGATACAGACCACGAGATCTTCGATCGCACTCTTCTTGGCCGTGGCGAGATCCTTGAGGTTATCACGCGGTGACTTGTCGAGATCGACGACGCCCTCCGGCAGGCCGCCGCCGACCGCGATCTTGTCCATGTAGACGTCAGGCGCGTTCAGGAAGTTTCCGTCCTCCGCCATCGCCAGGACGGCGAGGCCGTTCGGCAGGCCCTTGGCGGTGATGGTGGTGCCTTCGAGCGGGTCGAGCGCGATGTCGATCTTGGGACCGCCTGAACCCACCTTTTCGCCGATATAGAGCATCGGCGCCTCGTCGCGTTCGCCCTCGCCGATCACGACAGTGCCGTCGATCGACAAGGTGTTGAGCGCGCTGCGCATAGCGTCGACCGCGGCCTGGTCTGCCTTTTTCTCATCGCCACGGCCCATCAGCTTGGACGCAGCGAGCGCCGCCGCCTCGGTCACGCGCACCGCCTCCAGTGCGAGATTGCGATCCATCTTGCCAACATCGGCCATCGTTTCCTCCTGACGCGCCTCGCGCGCGTTCTTCAAAATGCTTCGATGCGGATCAGGCAGGGTTCTTCCGCCACCGCCTTGAGCTTGGCAATACGCGCGAGCGCGCGGCGCATTCGCGCCTCCTCGGTCTCATGCGTGGTCAGCACCACCGGCACCTCTCCCGACTGAGAGCGACCGCGCTGCAGCATCGATTCCAGAGAAATACGCTCCTTGGCGAGCACGCCAGAAACCGCCGCGATGACGCCCGGCCGATCCTGCACCATCAGGCGCATATAGTAGGCCCCGACATGGCGGTCCATGGGCGACGCCTTCTTGTCCGCTAACCGCGCCGCCGGCACGACGAAGGCCGGCATATGCCGGCCGCGGGCAACGTCGACGATGTCGGCGACGACTGCCGAGGCGGTCGGTCCCTGCCCCGCGCCGCGGCCCTGAAACATGGTCTTGCCGACGAAATCGCCTTCGATCGCCACCGCGTTGAACACGCCCTCGATATGGGCGATCGGCGCCTCGAGGGAGACCATGCAGGGATGCACACGCTGCTCGATACCGTACTTGGTCTCGCGCGCGAGGCCCAGGAGCTTGATGCGGTAGCCCAGCTCCTCGGCGAACTCGATGTCCATCGAGGTCACCCGGCGGATGCCCTCGACATGGATGCCGGCGAAGTTGACCCTGGCGCCGAACGCGGCACCGGTCAGCACCGCGAGCTTATGCGCGGCATCGATGCCGTCGACGTCGAAGCTGGGATCGGCCTCGGCGTAGCCCGCCGCCTGCGCCTCGGCCAGCACGACGTCGAAGTCGCGCCCGGTCTCACGCATGGTGGTGAGGATGTAGTTGCAGGTGCCGTTGAGGATGCCATAGAGCCGCGCGACGCGATTGCCAACCAGCCCTTCGCGCAATGCCTTGATGATCGGAATGCCGCCGGCGACCGCCGCCTCGAAGGCGAGGATAGCGCCCTTCTTCTCGGCGATAGCGGCAAGGTCTGCGCCGTACATGGCCAGCAGCGCCTTGTTGGCGGTGACGACATGCTTGCCCGCACGCAGCGCCCCCTGCACGAGCCGGCGCGCCACGCCGCCCGAGCCGCCGATCAGCTCGACCACAACATCGATGTCCCGTGCCTGCGCCAGCGCCAGCGGATCCTTCTCCCAGCGCACGCCCGTCAGGTCGATGTCGCGTTTCTTTCTGGGGTTGCGCGCGCTGACCGCTACCAGCTTGAGTGTGCGGCCGCCGCGCAGCGATAGGAGACGATTATGCTCGGCCAGCAGCTTCACCACGCCAGCACCGACGGTGCCGAGGCCGGCGATGCCGATCTTCAGGGGAGATTTCATTGGAGCCTGATACGACAGACGGCGCTCAGGCGCGAGCCTTGAGTAGCGTGATGTTGTCGCCCACGCCGCGGAGGTAGAGATCGATCGAGCGCGAGGGATCGGCCAGTACCTGGCGGATGTTGCGGATCGCCTGGCGAATGCGGTGCTTGTTCTCGACCAGCGCGATGCGGACATGCGCATCGCCATGCTCGCCGAAGCCGATGCCGGGCGACACCGCCACGTTGGCCTGCGTCAGCAGCAGCTTCGAGAAGGCAAGCGAGCCGAGCTCGGCGAAGTCCTTGGGAATCGGCGCCCAGGCGAACATCGAGGCGGGAGGTGCCGGCAGGTCCCAACCCGCCCCGCGCAAGCCGTCGATCAGAACGTCACGGCGTTCCTGGTAAGTGTCGCGCGCCTCGGCAATGCAATCCTGCGGGCCGTTCAGCGCCGCCGTCGCCGCCACCTGGATCGGCGTGAAGGCGCCGTAGTCGAGGTACGACTTGATGCGGGTCAGCGCGTGGATCAGTGTCTTGTTGCCGGCTGCAAAGCCGATGCGCCAGCCGGCCATCGAATAGGTCTTGCTCATCGAGGTGAACTCGATCGCGATATCGCGTGCCCCCGGCACCTGCAGTACCGACGGCGGCGGACTGCCGTCGAAATAGATCTCGGCATAGGCGAGGTCGCTGAGGATCCAGATCTTCTCGCGTTTGCAGAAATCGACGATCGCCGCGTAGAAATCGAGATCGACGACCTGCGCCGTCGGGTTCGACGGATAGTTCAGCACCAAGGCGATCGGCTTGGGCACGGTGTGACGCACCGACCGCTCGAGCGCCGGCAGGAATTCGGCGAGCGAGGTGGCGCCCGGCACCGGAATGTGGCGCACCGAACCGCCAGCGATGATGAAGCCGTAGGGATGGATCGGGTAGCTCGGATTGGGCACCAGCACGATGTCGCCCGGCGAGGTGATCGCCTGCGCGAGATTGGCCAGTCCCTCCTTCGAGCCCAGCGTCACGATGATCTCGCTCTCGGGATCGAGCTCGACGTTGAAACGCCGCGAGTAATACGCCGCCTGCGCCTTGCGCAGGCCGGGAATGCCGCGCGAGGCGGAGTAGCCATGGGCGCGCGGATTGCCGGCTGCCTCGGCGAGCTTGGCCACGATATGCGGCGCCGTCGGGAGGTCGGGGTTGCCCATGCCGAGATCGATCACATCCTGGCCGGTGGCGCGGCCGCGCGCCTTCATGGCGTTCACTTCCGCGAACACATAGGGAGGCAGGCGCTTCAGTCGGTGGAATTCCGAATCGTCCATTGTCTCGTCCTTGGGCGTCTAACTCTTCTGATCGGCCGGTGGCGCAGGGGGCGGCGGAGGAGCGGGTGCGGCGGTTACTGGGGCCGACGGCGGTACCGAGGGTTGTGTCGGCGGCTCGTCCGCGGGCGCCTTCGCGCGCTTGGCGTCGGTAGACGCCTCCTTCGCCTTGCGATCTGCCGCATCCTGGGCGGCCTTCTCGCGCTCCTCGCGCGCCTGCTTGTCGCGTTCGGCGGCCTCCTTGGCAGCGGCGTCGAGCTGCGCCTTCTGGCCGCCTTTGTCGGCCACGATCGAGCCGATCTTTGGGCCGGCGCGCGTCTCGTCGGCAGGGGCAACGCTCGAGTTCATATTGGTGCCCGGAGCTTGCCGACGGCAGTGAACTGGTGGCACCGATCTGCCGCTCCGCGCCGGGCCGAGCCCTGGCGCTGTTGGCGGGGGTGCTGCTGCCGAACAACCAGTCGCAACCGCTCAGCAATGAAAGCGTCAAAATGCCGAGCAAGCCGCAAACGCTCCGCCAGCCGATCCTGTTCTTCTGTCCCCGCATCGCCATCACTAATTTGACCCGTCTGTTGTCGCAGCCTACCTAAGGAAGGGTACTTGGCAGCCTGGGAAAACCGACACAAGGTCTAGTTACCGGGACGCTGAAAGTACCGCAAGAAACGCCGCAAAGCCAATGATTTGAAAGAGGAAACGCATGTCGGACACACCAGCGCCTGCCGCGATTCCCGGGCTCTCGGCGGCGGAGTCCGAGAAGATGCAGGCGGCTTTCAAGGACATCGCCGAGCGCAGCCAGAAGCTGTTGCAGGATTTCACCAAGCGTTACGAGGCCGATGGCCCGCAACCGGCCGACCCGCTGAAGCTCACGCAGACCTTCATGGATTTCACGGCCAAGATGCTGGCCGATCCCAGCAGGCTCCTGCAGGCGCAGATGGAGCTTTGGCAGCAATACCTGCAGCTGTGGCAGGTCACGACGCAGCGCATGATGGGCCAGAAAGTCAAGCCGATGGCCGAGCCCGCCAAGGGCGACAAGCGCTTCAACGATCCGGCGTGGAAGGACGAGGTGGTCTTCGACTACCTCAAGCAATCCTATCTCCTCACCGCCCGCTGGCTGCAGGGGACGATCAAGCAGGTCGAGGGCGTTGACGACAAGACGGCGCAGAAGGTCGATTTCTACACTCGGCAGTTCATCGACGCGATGTCGCCGTCGAACTTCGCGCTCACCAATCCGCAAGTCGTCAAGGCGACGGTCGAAAGCAAGGGCGAGAACCTGATCAAGGGCCTGCAGAACCTGCTGACCGACCTCGAGCGCGGCAAGGGACGCCTCGCCATCCGCCAGACCGACATGAAGGCCTTCAAGGTCGGCGAGAATGTCGCCACCTCAGCGGGCAAGGTCGTCTACCAGAACGAGTTGATACAGCTCATCCAGTACGCTCCGCGGACCGACGAGGTCTACGCGATGCCGTTGCTGATCGTGCCGCCGTGGATAAACAAGTTCTACATCCTCGATCTCAAGCCGCAGAATTCCTTCATCAAATGGGCGACCGAGCAGGGCTACACCGTGTTCGTGGTCTCCTGGGTCAACCCTGACGAACGGCTCAGCAAGCTGGCGTTCGAGGACTACATGAAGCTCGGGCCCCTCGCGGCCCTCGACGCCATCGAGAAGGCGACCGGCGAGGCCAAAGTCTCGGCGATCGGCTACTGCATTGGCGGCACCTTGATGGCGGCCACGCTTGCCTACATGGCGGCACGCGGCGACGACCGGATCGCGGCCTGCACCTTCTTCACCGCGCAAGTCGACTTCATCGAGCCCGGCGAACTCGGCGTTTTCATCGACGAGGACCAGCTCGTCGGCGTCGAGGAGGTCATGAGCAAGAAGGGCTATCTCGATGGCACCGAGATGGCGACCACCTTCAACATGCTGCGCGCCAACGACCTCATCTGGTCGTTCGTGGTGAACAACTACCTGATGGGCAAGGACCCCTTCCCCTTCGACCTGTTGTTCTGGAACGCCGATGCGACGCGCATGCCGGCGGCGATGCATATGTATTATCTGCGCAACATGTACCAGAAGAACCTGCTGGCTCAGCCGGGCGGACTGACGATCGACAACGTGCCGATCGACCTGCGCAAGATCACGATCCCGACCTACATCCAGGCCGGCAAGGACGACCACATCGCGCCTGCCAAGTCGGTCTACAAGGCAACCCAGTTCTTCGCGGGGCCGGTGCGCTTCATGCTGGCGGGCTCGGGCCACATCGCGGGCGTCGTCAATCCGCCGGACGCCAAGAAATATATGCACTGGCTGAACGAGACGGCGAAAAATCCGCCGACACTCGACGAGTGGCGCGCCGGCGCCACCGAATTCCCCGGTTCTTGGTGGAACGACTGGGACAAGTGGCTGGCGGCGAAGTCCGGCGCCAAGGTGCCGGCGCGCATGCCGGGCGCGGGCGGCCTGCCCGCGATCGAGGACGCGCCGGGCAGCTACGTGAAAGTTCGCCTGATCGACTAGCCGGCGATGCCGTAGAACGCCGCGCAGTTGTCGCCCAGGATCAAATCCTTCTCGCGGGCTGTGAGGAACGGGCAATACTTCCGCACGTAGTCGAGCGATTGCCGATAGGTGCAGAAGCGCTCGACGTTCGGCATGTCTGAGCCCCACATCAGCTTTTCTGCGCCCAGTTGGTCGCGCAAGCTTTGGATGAGCGCCTGCGCCTCGGGATAGGGATAGTCCCACATGCCGCCGTAGGTGATCGGGAACATGGCCTCGAGCATCAGCGCCTCGTGCCGATACACCGCCGCCAGATCTTCAGGAAATTCGTAGCGGCTGTTCCTGGCGAAGAGGGCGACCGGCGGGCTCATTGCCAGGTGGACACGAAGGTCGCGGTGGCGCGCGAGGATCCGTCGCAGCGCCGCGATGTGCCCCATGTAACCCGCCTCGTCGTAACTCGGGCCCGAGCTCAGCTCGAGGCAGAGCACGATGCCGAGCCGATCGAGCTTGTCCCACAACGGCGCCATCTCGGGTGCGTCAAGCGGCCATGGAAAACCGTGCCGGCTCATCGAATCGACGTTGAAGTAGAGGCCACGGAGCTTCAGCACGTCGAAGGCATGGTCGACCTTGGCGAGCTCGGGCTCGGTGCCCGCCCTCGCCTCGTCGACATGCATCAGCCCGGTCATGCGGCCGGGATACTGCTGCTGGGCGAAGGCATTCATCTCCGTCATCGCCCCGTAGGCGCCTCCAGCCTGCAGAAGGCAGTGATCGACCCCGGCATACATCATCTGCGCCAGCATCAGCTCCGGCGGTGCCACCATCTCCTGCATACCGACGGGCATGTACTGGATGACATGGTCCTCGCCCTGGTGCGTGAACTCGAGTTGTCCGAAGCGGCCCACCCGGAAATCGACGTCGGTCAACCCGCTCCAACCCGCGTCGTCCGCTCGATAAAGCGCGCTCGTGTCGGCCCGTCCCCAGTCCCGCGTGCGGAAGGTCGACGCTGCGGTGCGCGTGATCATGCGTTGCATGTAGCGATTATGGATATCGCGCGTCGGATGCCCGCAGGCGCCGATCCAATGTGTGAACACGTGCGCGTGGCAGTCGATGATCATGCTTCCCCCCGGGTCGCCTCACGATGGTACGTGGACGCTGTTCGATATTGAAGAAGTTCAGCGAGCGCGCGCTCAGCGCAAATGCGCGCGCAGGAACGCCAATGTGCGCGTCCAGGCGTCGGCGCCGGCGGCGCCGTTGCCCGGGCGCAGGTTGTTGCGGTCGAAGCCGTGCTCGGCGTCGGGATACATGATCAGATCGTAGGGTGCGTGGACGGACTTGATGATCTCCTCAAGCCGCCGCACCGGCCACGTGCCCATCGCCGTGTCGTTCTCGCCCGCCAGCAGCAGCACTGGCGCGCTGGCGGACGTGTAACTCTGCAGGAACGGGTTGGCTTGCCGCGGCTGGGCGACGCCTACCAGCGCGCCATAGTAGGCCACGCCCGCCTTTACCTGGCGCTGCGCCGCCAGCAGCACGGAGAAGAACCCGCCGTTGGAAAAGCCGACTGCACCGACGGCGCCGGGCCTGGCTACCGGCAGGCGGTCAAGCAAGCTGATGATCTGCCGAAAGTCGGCTAGGATGGCCTCGCGGTCGGTGGTGAAGGCCTCCATCTTGAGATCCTGCTTGATGCCGTAGGCGCGAAGGAAGGCTGGCACGATGCAGATGAACCCTTCGCGCGCCAACCGCGCACAATACTGGCGGTCGACCTCGGTGATGCCCTGACTGGTGTGGATGACCACAACGCTGGGAAAGGGCCCAGGCCCGTCCGGCACATAGAGTGTCGCCTCCATGTTGCCCTTGACGCCGACCTTCACGGATCGGGAAGTCGGCTCGGCAAACACCGGCGCGGCGGCGAGCATCAGCAGGCAGAGAACGGCGATCAGGGTCGCGCAGCCGTTTCGCCGTCGAGGCGGCGAAAGCGGCCAGGCGGCGATGAAAGCCGAAGACGCGACCCTGTGCGGGACGATTGGCCCTGACAAGCCGAGCGTTGTTAGCGCTTGGAGAACTGGAAGCGGCGGCGCGCGCCGGCGCGACCGTACTTCTTGCGCTCGACGACGCGGCTGTCGCGGGTCAGGAAGCCGGCGGCCTTCATGGCGCCGCGCAGTGCCGGCTCGAACCTGGTAAGCGCCTGCGAGATGCCGTGGCGCACCGCGCCCGCCTGTCCCGACAGGCCGCCGCCGGAGACAGTGGCGATCACGTCGAACTGGCCGTTGCGCTGGGTGACGTCGAAGGGCTGCTGGATCACCATCTGCTGGGTCGGACGCGCGAAGTAGACCTTCTGGTCGCGGCCGTTGATCGTGATCTTGCCGGTGCCGAGCTTCACCCAGACGCGGGCGACGGCGTTCTTGCGCCGGCCGGTCGCGTAAGAGCGGCCCTGCGCGTCGGTTTCCTTCTCGCGCATCGGCGCCGGCGCCTGGACGCCGCCGGTGTTCGGAGCAGCCTTCTTCAGTTCGGCAAACGACGAGAGTTCAGTAGCCATTAACCGATCCTCGAATTCTTTTTGTTCATGGCTGCGACATCCAGCTTCTCTGGCTGCTGCGCCTCTTGCTCATGCTTCGGTCCGGCGTAAACGCGCAGGTTCTTCATCTGCGCGCGGCCGAGCGGACCGCGGGTGATCATGCGCTCGACGGCCTTGATCAGGACGCGCTCAGGGAAGCGGCCTTCGAGGCGCTTGCCCAGCGTCTCCCCCTTGATGCCGCCGGGATGACCGGTGTGCCAGTAGAAGACCTCGCGCTCGGCCTTGCGCCCGGTGAGGCGAACCTTCTCGGCGTTGATGACGACGATGTTGTCGCCGCAATCGATGTGCGGGGTGAAGGACGGCTTGTGCTTGCCGCGCAGCCGCATGGCGATGATCGAGGCAAGCCGGCCGAGCACCAGCCCGTCGGCGTCGATCAGCACCCATTTCTTTTGCACGTCGGCAGTCTTGAGACTGGTGGTGCGGGAACTGAGGGTTTGCATGGTTCTTTCTTCCGTGAGCGGGCGCTTATGGAGGCAGCACGGAACGTTGTCAAATCACCTAGTATTATCTAATAAAATCAATATATTAGAGATGCGGTATTATAATACCGCTACCTAATACCTTGTTTTATTGGCGATATCGCCTGTCTCACACTGTTCCACCGGCGTGAGACACCTGCGATGCTGATGGCATGGCGTTTTTCGCAAAGTGTCTCACTGTCCGCCACACCCCCTCCCCGCTTTTTTCCGCATTTTCCGCACCTCATCGCGGCGGGATCGAATACGTCACGGTGGCATGCGCCACCGGCTCCTTCTTGCCCTCGCTCCAGATGGTGAAATCGCCGACCGCCAGGGTCCTGCCGAGCTTCAATAGCCGGCCCTCGCCTAAAAGGTCGGCGGGCTCGGGCTTGCGCATGAAGTTGATGTTGAGGTTGGTCGTCACCGCCAGCGCCACCGGGCCGAGCCGGCCGAGCAGCAGCAGGTAGAAGCCGAAATCCACCATGGCCATCAGGGTCGGCCCCGAGATCGTGCCGCCCGGCCTGAGATTGTGAACGTGCGTCGCCTGGCGCAGGCGAATCGTCGTGTCGTCGAGATGCTCGATCTGGACATCGGCCGGCGCGTGCGGAAAGTGCTCGGCGATCCACTTGTGCAGTTCCGCGATGGTCATCGCCGGCATGACGCCCTGCCCTGCAGCCGATAGAATGACGCCATGTCTGCCGCCCCCAACGAACCGGTCCTGTTGCGCCGCGACGAGGGCCATGTCGCCATCCTGACGCTGAACCGCCCGCACGCCATGAACGCCCTCTCGGGCGAGCTTATAGACGCGCTGAAGGCGGAATTCGACCGGCTCAGCGGGGACAAGGCCATCCGCTGCGTGATCATCGAAGCCACGGGCCGCGCCTTCTCGACCGGCCATGATTTGCGCGAAGTCGCCTCGAGCCAGGACCATGCCTTTCACCACGACCTGCTGACCCGCTGTTCGGCGATGATGCTCGCCATCCACCACCTGCCGCAGCCGGTGATCGCCAAGGTGCAGGCGATCGCCACCGCCGCCGGTTGTCAGCTGGTCGCCGCCTGCGACCTTGCCGTGGCCTCGAGCGAGGCGACCTTCGGTACCTCGGGCATCAACAACGGCCTGTTCTGCGGCTCGCCCTCGGTGCCGGTCGGCCGCAACGTCGGATCGAAGCGCGCGCTCGACATGCTGTTCACCGGCCAGTCGATCGACGCCGCGACCGCGCTGCGTGACGGTCTGGTGAGTCGCGTCGCCCCGCCCGGCAAGCTCGACCAGGAGACCATGGCGCTCGCCAATGCCATTGCCGAGCAGCCGCCGGGCCAGATCGCTGACGGCAAGGCGATGTTCCACAAGCACATGGAAATGGACCTCACGCAGGCTTACGCCTACGCGACCGAGTTCATGGCCGGCGCCATCCAGAGCGAGGACGCTCGCGCCGGCATCAACGCCTTCGTGAACAAGAAGCCCAAGCCCAAGTGGACCGGCCGTTAGGGCGCGACGAGCTCGGATTGCCCCCGTCCACGATCGTCCGCCGAGTCCACAACGGGGTGGACGGCTTTGGTGCACGCCCGCCTGCATTTCAGGCAATTCGTCCACGAATCCGGGGGACTCCGCCCCCGACGAAAACTTCGATTTCCGGAGGCCACCGGTGAGTTGACTTGAATGGACCCACATCCGCTCCCGAGAGGGGTAGCAGGGTAGCGCTAATTGCGGAGTTTCCTCGCGACAAGACACCGACCGGTCTGCCGGGAGGGGTAGCGCACCAGCGGAAATTGCGGGAACCGGCGGGATCGGCCCGGGGATGTCGTTGGAAATGCTCATTTGATCTCACTATACTAATATCGTAGATATCTGTCTACCAATATCGTCCTCCGCACCAAATAGATGACTTGTCATCTATTGATAGGTCATCTAGTTTTAGGGCATGCCCTCGACCAAGAACTCCGGCCGCAACGCCTTCGGCGCGCTGCTGGGCCGGGCATATCGCCAGTGGCGGCGCTCCGCCGACCTGCGCCTGCAACCCTACGACCTCACCGAGGCGACCTGGCTGCCGCTGCTCCGCATCGCCCGCGCGCCGGCGCCGCCGCGGCAGAAGGATCTCGCCGCTGCCATGTTCGTAGACGGCTCCGCCGTCGTCCGCCTTCTCGACAATCTGGAGCAAGCCGGGCTGATCCAGCGCAAGGAAGGCGAGACTGACCGGCGGGCCAAGACGATCCACCTCACGCCGCGCGGCCGCGCCATCGCGGACAAGGCGGAAACAGTGGCGCGGCGCGTCGGCCAAGACGCCCTTGCCGGGCTGTCCGACAAGGAAATCGAGACCACCATGCGCGTTCTCGAGCGCATCTGCCGAGTGCTCGAAGGCGAGGCGGAGATCGAGGCCGCATGAGCGCTCCCCTTTGGCTGCTGACGCTGATCACCTTCAGCGGCACGCTCGCCATGCACATCTTCGTGCCGGCGCTGCCCGAGGCCGCGCGCTCGCTGGGCGCCAGCATCGGCGAGATGCAACTCACCATGAGCGTCTACATCTTCGGCCTCGCGGTGGGACAACTCGCCTACGGCCCGCTGTCCGACCGCTTCGGCCGGCGACCGGTGCTGGTCGCGGGCCTGGTGCTGTATACGCTGGCCGGCCTCGCCGCCTGCGTCCTCAGCAACGTGCACTATCTGATCGTGGCGCGACTGCTACAGGCGCTGGGCGGCTGTGCCGGCATGGTGATCGGCCGCGCCATCGTGCGCGACACCGCCCTGCCCCAGGAGGCCGCGCGCCGGCTCGCGACCATGAACCTGATGGTGGCGCTCGGTCCGGGCGCGGCGCCCCTGATCGGCGGCGCCCTGGCCACGGCCTTTGGCTGGCGCTCGATCTTCTACGCCCTGGCATTGCTCGGTTTCGTCAACGTCCTGTTCGCGCTGCTGCTCCTGCCCGAGAGCCACGCGGCGGAGGGCGGCGCCAAGGTTGGCAGCCTCGCCCGCAACTACAGGCGGCTGCTAACCTCACCGGCGTTCCTGGGCTTCGCGGTCGGCGGCGGCTGCGCCACCACCTCGATGTACGCCTTCATCAGCGTCTCGCCCTTCATCTTCGCCCGTCAGCTCGGCCGCCCGGACTACGAGGTCGGAATCTATCCGGCGATTCTGCTCGCCGGCGTTTGGCTCGGCAGCATGGCGGCGACCCGGCTGATCCCGCGCCTGCCAATCGACAAGCTCGCGGTCTGGGCGAACGCGTTCAGCGTGCTGGGCGCGCTGGTCTTCCTCGGCGTGGCCGTGACGCACCAACTCTCGGTGCTGCTCGTGATCGGTCCGATGTTCGTGTTCGGCCTGGGCGCCGGCATCGCCTCGCCCGCCGCGCTGACGCAAGCAATCAGCGTCAATCCACACGTCATCGGCTCGGCTTCGGGCCTCTACGGCTTCTCGCAGATGGGTGTCGGAGCGCTGTGCACAGCCCTAGTCGGTCTGGGCAGCGATCCGGCTCTCACCGCTGCGATCATCCTCGCAACGGCGGGCGTGATCGGCCAAGCCTCGTTCTGGATCGCCCTGCGCTATCGCCCGCTGCCGGTATAGGCGATCCGACTCCCAATTCTGCGAATGGCGCGCCTACTGGCGCCAGTCCGTGCCCTTGCCCTCGACTTGACGAACCGCGGCCCGCCAGTCGGCCATGCCGAATTCCGGCGAGGCGCGTTGCGCCTTGGCGCGCTGGGCGTAGCTATCGATCACCTCGGGCTCGATCGGCGTCGGCTCCTCGCCGAGGCCGCGGGCAATGATCTCGACCTCGCAGGCGCGCTCCAGCATGTACATGCGGCGGAGCGCCGTCGGGATGTTCTTGCCGACGGTAAGCAGGCCGTGGTTGCGCAGCACCACAGCTTCGCCTTGCTGGCAGGTTACGCCGAGCGCATCGCACTCCTCTTGCGAGGCCGGCATGCCATAGTCGTGATAGGCGAGCTCGTCATAGACCGCGAGCACGTCCTGGCTGATCGGCCGCAGCCCCTTCTTGAGCACAGAGATGCCCGTACCGGCACGCGTGTGGGTGTGCATGACGCAGTTGGCATCGGGCCGTGCCTTGTAGACGCCGCTATGGATGGTGAAGCCCGCGGCGTTGAAGCTGCCGTTGGTGCTGTAGACCTTTCCGTCGAGATCCATCTTCACCATGCTCGACGCAGTGATCTCGCCGAACAGGTCGCCGTAGTTGTTGATCAGGAAGCAGTTCGGCTCCCCGGGAATACGTACCGACAGATGGGTGTTGATCGTATCGGTCCAGCCATACATGTCGCAGATGCGATAGAGCGCGGCGAGGTCGCAACGCACCTGCCACTCGGCCTCGGTCATGTTCGGACGCTCGACAGCTACCGCTACGTTCATCTCGATCTCCTCAGGCGAGGTTCATCTCGTTTGTCCGGATTTTAGTGCAACTCCCAGGCCAGCGCGACTCTCCCGGTTCCGCCGTCCCGCACCGCGGCTGTGATCCCCGGCACAGTATTTGCGTGCTAGTCTTTTGGGGAATCCACCCTGGAGCCTGCAGTGACCAAACCGTTCCATCTTGCCTGGTTTCTCCAAGGATCGAGCGCTCAAGCTTGGGGCGAAGCCTGGACCGGCCACATCGGCACAAACTGGATGGAGCCTGAGCTGTTCCTAAACATGGCCCGCACGCTCGAGCGCGCCTGCTTCGACTACATCCTGCTCGAAGACTCCTCTTACGTCGGCGAGAGCTTCAACGGCTCAACCGAGATCTACCTCAAGAACGCGATCGCCGTACCGCGCCAGGATCCGTCCGTGGTGGCGGCGCTGATGACCCAGGTGACCTCGCGCATCGGCATCGTACCGACTTTCGGCACCTACGCCTATCATCCCTACCTGCTGGCGCGGCTGGTGGCGACGCTCGACCAGGTGTCGGGCGGACGCATCGGCTGGAACGCCGTGACCGGCAGTTCGGATTTCGCGGCAATGAACTTCGGCATGCAGGGCATGCCCGAGCATGACCTGCGCTACGACATGGCCGACGAATACATGGAGGTCTGCCGCGGCCTGTGGGGCTCGTGGGAGCCGGGTGCCATCATCGCCGACCGCAAGAGCGGCGTGCTGGTCGACCATACGAAGGTCCATGCCGTCAATTACCAGGGCAGGTACTACAGCACCCGAGGTCCGCTCAATTCAGGCCCCGCGCCGCAGGGCCAGCCCGTCATCGCCCAGGCCGGCGGATCGCCACGCGGGCGCAAGTTCGCCGCCTCCCACGCCGACACGATCGTGGTGCACGTCAAGGGCATCGAGGCGATGAAGGCCTATCGCGAGGACGTGCACAAGCACATGGTGGCACAGGGGCGCAAGCCCAGCGACTGCAAGGTTCTGTTCCTGATCAACCCGATCCTCGGCGAAACCATGGAAGACGCCGTCGAACGCCGTAAGAGGAAGCTGGCGTATGCCAGGGAACACATCGAGGAGCGGATGGCGCACTTCGGCAAGGTGACCAACATCGACTTCGGCAAGTTCGACGTCGACAAGCCCCTGCCCGATCACGTCACGACCAACGGCCATCAGCAGAACCTCGAGCAGTACCGCAAGGTCGCCAACGGCCGCTCGATCCGCGAGACCATGGCGAGCTTCAACAACGTTGATCTGTCGGTCGACCTGTGCGGAACGCCCGACGCCGTCGCCGCGCGCATGGGCGAGGTCATGGAGGAAGTGGGCGGCGACGGCTACTTGTTCTCGATGTCCAACGTCAATCGCCGCACACTGGCCGAGATCGAGGACGGCCTGATCCCTGCCCTGCAGGACCGCGGCCTCACGCGTAGAGCCTACGAGCACAAGCAGTTCCGCGACAACCTTCTCGCATTCTGAGGAGATGCCATCATGCGCAAAGACGATTCGCGTTCCCGCCTCGGCCGAAGGAGCGCCGTTGGTCTGATCACCGCCGGTCTGGCGGCACCGTTCATTCGCCCCAGCCTGGCACAGCAAGCCTGGCCCGAGCAGACCACCATCCCCGATATCCTGAAGGGCAGCGGCGAGGTGCGCGTCGCCGGCTATGGCGGCAGCATGCAGGAAGCCCAGATGAAGGGTTACTACGAGTCGTTCGAGAAGCTCTCCGGCATCAAGGTCCGACCCCTCCCGGACGCCAACCCGCCCAAGGTCAAGGCCATGGTCGATACCGGCAACGTCGAATGGGACGTGGCGCAGCTCAGCCGCGGCTCGATCATGAACCTCCAGAAGACCGGCGACTATTTCGAGAAGATCGACTACTCGATCGTCGACGACGGCGTCGACAAGGAATATCGCTTCGAGTACGGCCTCGAAATGCTGGTATGGGCGCAGGTGCTTGCCTATCGCACCGACGCCTTCAAAGGCGCCGTCCCCAGCGGCTGGGCCGATTTCTGGGACACCAAGAAATTCCCCGGTGATCGCGCCATGTTCGGCACTAGCGGCGGCGGGTGGCCGGAGATGGAGTTCGCGTTGATGGCGGCCGGCGTCGCACCCGACAAGCTCTATCCGCTCGATATCGACAAGGCGCTTGAGAGCTACACCAAGATCAAGAAGGACGTGATCAAGTGGTGGGATACCGGCGCCGTGCCGATCCAGCTCCTGACCGATCGTGAAGTGACGATGACCACAGTCTGGAACGGCCGCATGGCGGCGCTCCAAGCCGCGGGCGTGAAGGCCGCGATCAGCTGGGACCAGGGGCTCTCGAAGCGCGATGCCTGGGGCATCCCGAAGGGTGCCAAGAACAAGGTCAATGCCATGAAATTCGTGGCCTTTTCGACCATGGCGATCCCGCAGGCGCGCATCGCGCTCGGCATCCCGTACGGTTCGGTCAACAACGACTCGAACAAGTACATCCCGCCCGAGCGACAGGCCGTCTTGCCGAGCTCGCCCGAGGTCAAGAAGAAGCTCGTCAACTACAATTATGATTGGTGGATCGACAACCGCGAGGCGGTGATCCCCAAGTTCAACAAGTGGCTGCTGAGCTGACGGCCATGAACGGAGCCGGCCGCGGCGCCTCGGTGTCGCTGACCGACCTGGAGAAGAAGTTCGAGCGCGTCAACGCCGTGGACGGCGTGTCGCTCGACATCCGCTCGGGCGAGTTCCTCACCCTCCTGGGACCGAGCGGGTCGGGCAAGACGACGACATTGATGATGATCGCGGGCTTCGAGACGCCGACAGCGGGCGACATCGCCATCGACGGCAAGTCAGTGGTTGCCGCGCCGCCCTATCGCCGCAACATCGGCATGGTGTTCCAGAACTACGCATTGTTCCCTCACCTCACCGTCGAGGAGAACATCGGGTTTCCCCTGAAGCAGCGCCGTGTCGCCAAGGCCGAACGCGCCAGGCTGGTCGGCGAGGCGCTCGAGTTGGTGCACCTGCCGGGCTACGGGAGGCGCTACCCACGCCAGCTCTCGGGCGGCCAGCAGCAGCGCGTGGCGCTGGCCCGCGCCATCGTCTTTAAGCCGCGGCTGCTCTTGATGGACGAGCCGCTGGGCGCGCTCGACAAGCAACTGCGCGAGAACCTGCAGCTCGAGATGCGCCGCTTGCATGCCGATCTCGGCATCACCTTCATCTACGTCACACACGACCAGGAAGAAGCGCTCACCATGTCGGACCGCATCGCCGTCATGAACGACGGCAAGGTGGCGCAGATCGGACGGCCGGAGGATCTCTACGATCGGCCGACCAGCCGCTTCGTCGCGGGCTTCATCGGCGAGTCCAACTTCCTGCCGGCTGTCGTGCGCGGCATGGAGGACGGCGTGGTGGTCGCCGAGTGCGAGGGCGTCCTTATCCGCGCCGTCTGCCCCGCCCGTCCGACGAGCGGCGAGAAGGTCACGCTGACGACGCGACCCGAGCGCCTGCGCTTCGCCGACGGACTGGTCAACGGCAGCACTTCGCAAAACCGGCTGAGCGTGACTGTGACCGAAGCGGTGTTCGCCGGTGAGCGCTGCCGCTACATGCTCCAGGCTGCCGACGGCACGTCGATGGTGCTGAAGGAGCCCTCGAGCGCAGCCATCCGACGGCGCTCAGTCGGTGAACAGGTGGAGATCGCCTGGTCCGTCGCGGACACGATCCTTGTCTGAGGTGGGCCTTGTCTGAAGCCGCCCAATCGACGCCACTTGCAGTGACGCTCGGCGGCGCCAGGGCGACAACATTCACGTGGCGCCGCGCCGTGCCGCTGCTGCTGGTGGCACCCCTGCTGATCTTCATGGTGGCGTTCTACGCGCTGCCGGTGATCTCGATGCTGCTGCGCAGCGTCAACGAGCCCACCTGGACGCTTGCCAACTACGCCGCGCTGCCCGATGACCCGGTGTTCCTGAAGACCTTCTCGATCACGCTCAACACCGCGTTCATCGTCACCTTGGCCACGCTGGTGCTGGGCTACCCGGTGGCGCTGGGGCTTGTGCGGGCGCGGACCTTGGCGCCCTTGATCCTGCTCGTCATCCTGCTGCCCTTCTGGACCAGCGTCCTGGTGCGCAGCTACGCCTGGATGGTCCTCCTGGGTCGTCACGGCCTGATCAACGAGGCGCTGGTGGCGGCCGGCCTGATCGATCGGCCGATCCGGCTTCTGAACACGCCGCTGGCCACTGAGATCGCCATGACCCACATCCTGCTGCCATACATGATCCTGCCGATCGCCAATGCACTTCGGCAGATCGACCCGTCGCTGGTGCGCGCCGCGTCGGGACTCGGCGCCACGCCGTTGAAGACCTTCCTTCAGGTGATCTTGCCGCTCTCGATGCCGGGCGTGGCGGCAGGCGTGTTGCTGGTGTTCGTGCTCTCGCTCGGCTTCTACATCACGCCGGCCATGGTGGGCGGGCCGCGCGACGTCACGCTCTCGATGCTGATCGCCCAGTCGGTCGACCAGCTCAACTGGGCCTATGCTGCGACGCTCGCCGCCGTGCTGCTCGCGACAGCGCTCGCCTTGATCGCCGCCGCGCAACGCCTGCCTGGAGTCGGCAACGCCTTCAAGATGAACGTTCGATGAGCGCTCGCCGCCTCTTCCCCGCAACGGTCGTCGGGCTGATCCTGCTGTTCCTCGCCTTCCCGATCGTCGTGGTGGGCGTGGTTTCCTTCTCGTCGGCGACCTACCTCACCTTTCCGCCGCCGGCCTTTGGCCTCAACTGGTACGCCGCCTACTTCGGCAGCGAGGATTGGCTGCGGCCAACCTGGCTCAGCATCTGGGTCGCTGCCTGCGTGGTCGTGCTATCGACCTTCCTCGGGACGCTCGCCTCGCTCGGCATCGCCCGCCTGCCGCGGCCGATGCGCGTCATGGCGAGCGGGCTCATCCTCTCGCCGCTGATCGTGCCGGTGATCGTCGTGGCGATCGGCATCTACTACACCTTCTCGCGCTATGGCCTGATCGGCACGCCGATCGCGATGGTGCTGGCCCATACCTGCCTCGCCGTGCCGTTCGTGGTGACCAGCGTCAGCGCCAGCCTGGCCGGCATCGATCCCAGGCTCGAGCAGGCGGCCCTCGGGCTCGGCGCAACGCCGGGCAGTACCTTTTGGCAGGTCACGTTGCCGCTGATCCGGCCGGGTGTGCTGGTCGGTGCCCTGTTCGCCTTCATCACCTCGTTCGACGAACTGGTGGTGGCGCTGTTCCTGTCAGGCTCCGGCGCGGTGACGCTGCCGCGCCGCATGTGGGACGACCTGCGCTTCCAGATCGAGCCCACCATCGCCGCGGTTTCGACGCTCACGATCGTGCTCACCGCCGCCCTGCTGTTCGGCGCCCACGTCCTTCGCAGACGCATGGAGCAGAACCAGACGGCTACTTCTTCTGCAGCTTCTTGACCTCGGCGAGCGTGTTCTCGACGTGCTTGTCGGGATCGAGGCTGGCATAGGTGTAGGCGATTCTTCCATCTTGTCCGATCACGTAGGAGATGCGGTCGGCGACGGAAGCACCAGACTTCGTCGTCAGCACGGTGTCATAGGACTTGATGACCTTGAGATCCGGGTCGGCGGCGACCGGAAACTTGGTCGAGCATTCCTGGGTCGAGAATTTGTGCAGCGTCTCGATGTTGTCGGCCGACATGCCGATCAGCGTGGCGCCGGCCGCCTTGTAGCGCCCGGCAGCCTCGGCGAAGTCGTGGGCCTCGGCCGTGCAGCCCTTGGTGAAGGCTTTCGGGAAGAAGTAGAGCACGACCGGTCCCTTCTTCAGCGCACCAGCCAGCGAGAAGGTGAATTCCTCGCCGCCCACCGCGGCTTGGGCGGTGAAGTCCGGTGCCTTTTCGCCAGGCTTCATGGCGGCAAGGGCGGGCGTCGCTAGAGCAAACAACAGGGCAGCAGCGGCAATGCGCTTCATGATCTTCTCCGCCAGTTCGAGTTGGCGGCGATCATAGACGCGAGCGGGCGGCGCTGCTGTCACGTCCTGGTGACTTCTATTGTCAGGTAGCGTTCATTCCCTTCATGTAGGTCGACGGCACGACGCTCTTCACGGACTGTGCACGCTTGGCCAACCAGTAGGCTTGCGCCGGCGGAACGGAGCCGAATTGTTGATCGACACCGAGCTTCTGCGCGGCATCCATCGGCCAATTGGGGTTGTAGAGAAGCTCGCGGGCGAGCGCGATCAGGTCGGCCTTGCCGTCCTGCAGGATCCGCTCGGCCTGGTCGGCATGCACGATCAGGCCAACAGCCATGCTCATGATGCCTGCATCCTTGCGCAGCCGTTCGGCGTACGGCACCTGGTAGCCGTAGGTCACCGGCCCCGCGCTCACCACCGGTGAGCCGCGCATGCCGCCGGAACTGCAGTCGATCACGTCGACGCCCTTGGGCTTCACGAGCTTCGCCAGCGCCACGCTCTGGTCTGGCCCCCAGCCCGAATCGTCCTCGACCGAAAGCCGCAGGAACAAGGGTTTCGACGCGGGCCAGTGCGCACGTACGCTTTCCACCACCTCGATGGCGAAGCGCATGCGGTTCAGCTCGCTGCCGCCATACTCGTCGTTGCGCATGTTCGAGAACGGCGAGAGGAACTGGTGAATGAGATAGCCATGCGCGCCATGGATATCGAGCACCTCGAAGCCCGCCTCGTGCGCGCGGCGTGCCGCCTGACCCCAACGCTCGACCACTTGCGGAATCTCCGCACGCGTCAGCGCACGCGGTGTCGGATCCGTGTCGGGCGAATTGACGGCCGTCGAGGAGACGAGTTCCCAGCCCTCCCAGTCCCAGACGTCCGGCGAATTCTTGAGCGGCGCCCCGCCCTCCCAAGGCCGAAAGCGCCGCGCCTTGCGGCCCGAATGGCCGAGCTGGATGCCGGGGACGGCATTGTGCTGGCGGATGAAATCGACACAGCGCTTGAGGCCGGGCACATGGGCATCGTCCCAGATGCCGAGGTCGCCCACCGTGCCGCAGCCGCGGCGCTCGACCTTGGTCGACTCCATGATGACCAGGCCCGCGCCGCCCGCCGCATAGCGGCCGGCGTTCATCAGGTGCCAGTCGGTCGCGAAGCCCTTGACCGCCGAGTACTGGTGCATCGGCGCCACGACGACACGGTTCTTCAATGTCACGTCACGGATCGAAATCGGTTCGAACAGCAATGGCCCCGCCATGTATAATCTCCAGATGTCCGCCGTGACTCACGACCGCTACGAAGACGCCTACCTGCGCAAGATCCTGCGCGAGACCAAGACCATCGCCATGGTCGGAGCTTCGGCCAACTGGAATCGGCCGTCCTATTTCGCCATGAAATATCTGCTCGACCGTGGATACAAGGTCATTCCGGTCAATCCAGCCGCTGCGGGCCAGGAAATCATGGGCCAGAAGGTCTTCGGGTCGCTCGCAGAGCTGCCACAGAAGGCCGACATGGTCGATATCTTCCGCAACTCCGAAGCGGCCGGTCCGATCACCGACGATGCCATCAAGCACGGCGCCAAGGTGGTATGGATGCAGCTCGGCGTGCGCAACGATGCCGCCGCCAAGCGCGCCGAGGATGCGGGGCTGAAGGTCGTGATGAACCGCTGCCCCAAGATCGAGCATTCGCGGCTTGCCGGCACCATCGAATGGCACGGCATCGCCAGCGGCGTCATCACCAGCAAGAAGCGCGCACTCTAGTCTAGAGCTTGGTCTCGACCAGCAGCATGTCGGTGCCGTTGGCTTCAACGGCGACCTCGACCTGGTCCTCGCCTTCGAGGGCCATCGAGTCGCGCCGCTCCAAGGTCGTGCCGGCAATGGCGGCCTTGCCCTCAAGGACGAAGGCATAGAGCCCAAGCGTCTTCGATGACTGCCACAAGAGCTTGCGGCCGGCATCGCTCGTCAGTCGTAAGACCTTGAAGGTCTGGTCGATCGGCAGCGCGCTCTGTTCGCTTCCGACCAGGCACGTAATGCGGTTGGCGCCAGCCTGGCGATCGAAGCGGCCCCGTTTGTAGGACGGCGGCGCGAGCAACTGCCCGGGAAGCACCCAGACATAAATCGCGTTCATGTCCTCGGCACCGATGTTCAGCTCGCTGTGCTTGCCGCCGGAGCCCGCGGAGAAGACGTAATAATCGTCGCGCTTCAGCTCATCGATCTTGCCGATGGTGTTGATGTGCGTGAGCGTGCCGCCCAGCACGAAGGCCATGATGATGAAGTTGTGATGCGGGTGCATGTTGTAGCCCGTGCCGTTGGGCGTGAAGACCTCGTCGCCGAACACCTTCATCACCCCCAATCCGGGAATGCCGGCCTGGTACCCATGAAAGTTGAAGCTCGAATGGCGGGTGATGACGCCGTCAGGGTGGCCGGCGACGTAGCTGGCATTGAGCCCGCCCGACGGCAGGTAGGAATAGCCGCGTTCGCCGGCGCGCAGTACGAAGCGCACGCTCATTGCGGCCTCGCCTCGTAGTAGGGGATTTCGATCATCTCGAAGCCCGACTTCGGCGTTCCGCAGTCCGGACAGACCCAGCCGTCTGGGATATCCGCCCAGCGCGTGCCCGATGCAATTCCGTGCTCCGGCAGGCCGAGCGCCTCGTCATAGGAGAAGCCGCAACCGAGACACAGATACTTCTTCATGCCGACCTTGTACCATCGACGGCAACGGAGGAAACGCGAATGAAGTTCGGCATCTTCGATCACATGGATCGCGCCGGCGGCAATCTCAGCCGGCAATTCGACGAGCGGCTGCGGCTGATCGAGCTTTACGAGAAGGCAGGCTTTTACGCCTACCACCTGGCCGAGCATCACGCGACGCCGCTCGGCATGGCCCCCTCGCCCAGTGTATTCTTGGCCGCCGTCGCCCAACGCACGACGAAGCTGCGCTTCGGGCCGCTGGTCTACACGGTGAATCTCTACCATCCGCTGCGCCTAATCGACGAGATCTGCATGCTCGACCAGATGAGCGGCGGCCGGCTCGAGCTCGGCGTCGGCCGCGGCATCTCGCCTTACGAGGTCGGCTATTACGGCGTCGATCCGGCGACCGGACCGGAGCGCTTCGCCGAGGCGTTCGACGTGATCCTGAAGGGATTGACGCAGAAGCGACTGGACCACGCCGGCAAGTACTTCACCTTCAAGGACGTGCCGATGGAGATGCAGCCAGTGCAGAGCCCGCACCCGCCGCTCTGGTACGGTGCCAATTCGCTGGAAAGCGCCGATCGGCTGGCCAAGCAAGCGTGCAACAGCGTGGTCGGCATGCAGGCCGAAGCGGTCGGCAAGTTTTCCGCCCGCTATCGTGCCGCCTGGAAAGCGCTCGGTCGCAAGGACGCTGACATGCCGCTGATCGGCCTCAGCCGCCACATCGTGGTCGGCGACACCGACAAGGAGGCGCAGGGCGCCGCAAAGCGCGCGTTCCTGCTGTGGTACGACGCGCTGATCCATCTCTGGCGCGCCCACGGCGTCGGCCTGCCACGCCAGCTGATTCCGGAGAAGTTCGAGGATGCGCTGGCTCAGGGCTACGTCATTGCGGGCTCGGCTTCGACTGTGCGGCAGCGCATGAAGCGCGATAACGACATTGCCGGCATCAACTACAGCCTCTGCCGGCTCGCGTTCGGCGATCTGTCGTTCGAGGAGTCCAGGCGGTCGGTCGAATTGTTTTCCAAGGAAGTGATGCCGGCCCTTTGAACACAAGAAAAAGCCGGCGATGGAAACCATCGCCGGCCGATTGGGTCATCAAGTTCGGCAAGAGGCTCGCGGCCCCACTTACGCCAGAACACGCGAGCCTCCGCCCCTCCCAGAGGTGCTCCTCCGCCGTTACCGACGATAGGAACCGCCCCCCAAAGCCCAGGTGCGACAAAGCCGGCGATGGTGGGGCCACCGCCGGCTCCGTCGAGAGAACGGGTTTACGCCGCCCGGGGAGATACAGCGACGAACCGCGTCATTCCCTCCCGAAAGATTTTCATCAGAACCGGCTTCTTGCTCGCCTTGGCATCCTTGAGCTTGGCGACCGCGTCCTTGGCATCGCTGACCTGCTCACGGCCCACCTGCTGCAAGACGTCGCCGGCCCGCAGGCCCTGATCGTCGGCCGGGCTGCCCGGCTCAACAGCGGCGATCAAGGCGCCCTTGATCTCCTCCTTCACGCCGAGCTGCTGGCGCGTATCGGGTGACAGCGGCGCGAGGGAGAAACCGAACGAACCGGGAGAAGCCTTCTCGGGCATCTTCTGCTCGTCCGTCTTGGCCTGTTTGGTCGGCGTCGAGTCGCCGAGCTTGGCGGTGACGGTCATGTCCTTGCCGTCGCGCATCAGGCCAACCTTCACCGAGGCGCCCGGCTGAGCCGCGGCGATGGTGCGGGTCAGGTCACGCACGGTGGCGATGTCGTTGCCGTCGACGCTCTTGATCACGTCGCCCGACTTGATGCCGGCCTTCATCGCCGCGCTGTCCGGCTCGACCTGCGCCACCAGGGCGCCGTTGGATGAGCCGAGCGACAGGCTGTTGGCGATCTCGTCCGTAAGCGGCTGGATCTGAACGCCAAGCAACCCGCGCTCGACCCGCCCATGATCCTTGAGCTGGGTCACCACCGGCTGGGCGAGGCTGGCAGGGATGGCAAAGCCAAGCCCGATCGAGCCGCCCGTCGGCGAGAAGATCGCGGTGTTGATGCCGATGACCTTGCCGTCCATGTCGAACAGCGGGCCACCCGAGTTGCCGCGGTTGATCGCGGCGTCGGTCTGGATGTAGTCGTCGAACGGACCCGACTGGATGTCGCGGCCGCGCGCCGACACGATGCCGGTCGTCACGGTGCCGCCGAGGCCAAACGGGTTGCCGATCGCCATCACGGCCTGGCCGACGCGCACCTTGGAGGCGTCGCCGAACTGGACGGAGGGAAGCGGCTTGTCGCTCTCGACCTTGAGCACGGCGAGATCGGTCTTCTCGTCGCCGCCCAGCAGCTTGGCCGGCAGCTTGCGGCCGTCGGACAGGGTGACGGTGATAGAGTCGGCCTTACCGGCGACGTGATAGTTGGTCACGATGATGCCGGCCGGATCGACGATGAAGCCGGTACCCACGGCCTGCGCCTTGGGATGCGGGCGCGCCTGGCGCTGGCCCTGCTGGCCGAAGCGCTTGGCGAATTCCTGCATGAACTCCTGCATCTGATCCTGAGTCGAGCGATCCGACATCTGCATGGCGTCGTCTTCATTCTCGGCCTTCATGGTCACGGCCACGTTGACGACGGCCGGCGTCACCTTGGCGGCGAGGTCGGAGAAGTCGCGGGGCATCGCCTCACCGGCTACGGCGGGGGGCGCCGTAAGAAGCGGAACGATCACGGCCGGAGCCGTCAGTGCCGTCGTAAGTGCCAGGGCCGCAAAAATGCGGGTCTTTGTTGACTTTGTCATGGTGGGTGAGCCTCCTCGTTTGCTCGCACGAGGAATATGGGTCCCGGCCCATGGCGCCCCCATGGCCGCAACATTGAATGTTTGTATAGTTGGCTGCCGTTGCCCCCAGGCCCGGCGGCAGATAAACGGCAGCCCGTGAAAATCCTACTCGTCGAAGACGACAAACAAACCGCCGAATACATCGCCAAGGGCCTGCGCGAGCACGGCCACGTGATCGATCGCGCCGACAACGGCCGGGACGGCCTCTACCTCGCCACCGGCGAGCGCTACGACGTGATGATCATCGACCGCAACCTGCCCAAGATGGACGGGCTGTCACTGGTCAAGGCCGCACGGACCTCCGGGACGACGACGCCGGCGCTGTTCCTCACGACCATGGGCGGCGTCGACGACCGGGTCGAAGGCCTCGAGGGCGGCGCCGACGATTATCTGGTGAAGCCCTTCGCCTTCGCCGAGCTTCTGGCTCGCGTCAGCGCGCTCGCCCGCCGCCCCCCGATCGCAGCCACGACCTCGCTCAGGGTCGGCGATCTTGAACTCGACCTGCTGTCGCGTGCGGTGGCACGCTCCGGCAAGCGCATCGAGCTACTGGCGCAGGAACTGAAGATCCTCGAGTACCTGATGCGCCACGCCGGCGAGGTCGTTACCCGCACCATGCTGCTCGAGAAGGTCTGGGACTTTCATTTCGATCCCAAGACCAACATCGTCGAAACCCACATCTCGCGGCTGCGTGCCAAGATCGACAAGGGCTTCGACAAGCCCCTCCTCCACACCGTCCGGGGAGCTGGCTATGTCATCCGCGCGCCCGAGTAGCTCGCTCCGGATCCTGCGCTCGGCAACCTTCCGGCTGGCATTGTTCTACGCCGGCCTGTTCATCATGTCGGCTGGCGCGCTGTTCGCGACGGTGTACGTCACGGCGACGGCAGCGATGCAGAGCGACATGCGCGAGGTGCTGCGCACGGAGGCCCTCCAGCTTGCCGAGGTCAATCGCAGCGGCGGATTGCAGGGCCTCGCCCAGCAGATCAGGCGGCGCATGAACTTCCGCACCCGCGGGCCGATCTACTATCTGCTGCAGGGCCCGACCGGCGAAGTCATCGTCGGCAACCTGCCGGGCATGCCGCCGGTCGAAGGCGTGATCGACTTCATGCGCGACACCGCCGACGACGGGCCGGACACCGGGCGCGACCGGCTCACCGGGTTCGGTCTACGCCTGGGCGACGGCTCGTTCCTGCTGGTCGCGCAGGATGCGAGCCGGCTGATCGACATGCAGCACGCGATCGTCCGCGCCTTTTCCTGGGCGGGCGTACTTACCCTGGTGCTGGCGATTGGCGGCGGATGGCTGCTGGGCCGCAGCTTCGTGCGCCGCATCGACACCATCGGTCGCACCAGCCGGGCGATCATGGAGGGCGACCTCTCGGCGCGCATTCCCGTGCGTGGCACCAACGACGAAATCGACCAGCTCGTGCTCGGCCTCAATGCGATGCTCGAGCGCATCCAGCAGCTCCTCGACGGATTGCGCCAGGTCACCAGCGATATCGCCCACGACCTGCGTACGCCGCTCGGACGCCTGCGCCAGCGCCTCGAGGATGCCCGCGAGCACGCGACGACCACCGGCGAATTCGCTGCGGCGACCGAAGCCGCCATTGCAGAAGCCGATACGCTGCTGGAGATCTTTTCCGCCCTCCTGCGCATCGCCCAGATCGAGGCCGGCGCCCAAAGGAGCGCGTTCACAGAGGTCGACCTGTCGGCCCTGACGCGCAGCATCGGCGAGGCCTATGCGCCGTCGGCCGAAGACTTCCACCACAAGTTCGAAAGCTCGATCACGGACGGTGTCACCCTGACCGGCGATCGCCAGCTGTTGGCACAGATGGTTTCGAACCTGGTCGAGAACGCGCTCACGCACACGCCGGCCGGCAGCACCGTACGGCTCGCCTTGCGCAAAATCGGCACCCGGCTCGAGCTCGAGGTCAGCGACAACGGTCCCGGCATTCCCGAAGCCGAGCGCGACAAGGTATTCGATCGCTTCTACCGCCTCGATCGCAGCCGCACGACCGCCGGCTCCGGCCTCGGCTTGGCGCTGGTCAAGGCGATCGCGACGCTACACGGCCTGTCGCTGCGGCTTGAGGATCGCCAGCCGGGCCTGGCCGTGATCGCCGTCTCAGCCTGAATTCTGGTCGAAATAGTCCTCGAGCAGCGCGGCGAAGAAGGCCCCCAGCAGCAGCCCGACCACGGCTCCGATACCCCCCGCACTACGCGGAAAGGTGACGTGCTCGAAATACCAGACGCCGGCGCCGCAGACGAACACGATGATCGGCGTGAGCCACCAGAAACGATTGGAATCCTTCGACATGCTCGCTCGCTTGGCTTCCCAATGGCACACTGATGCCCGGAAAGCGAGAGTCGATCATGCAGTCTTTTGCCTATGTCGGCAGCTACACCACCCCCGACCGCCACGGCCGCGGCAACGGCATCAATGTTTATCGAGTGGATCGTCGCACCGGCGCGCTCCGCCACGTGCAGCGAATTTCACAGCTTGAGAACCCATCATTCCTGGCGCTGAGCGCCGACGGTCGTCACCTTTATTCAGTGCATGGCGACCGCACCGAAGCCACTTCGTTCGCCGTCGACCAGACCACCGGCAAGCTCACGCTCATCAACCGGCAGTCGACCGGCGGCTACAACCCGGTGCATCTGGCCTTCGATGCGACCGGCCGCCATCTCGCCATCGCCAATTACACCACCAACTCGGTGTGCGTGCTGCCCCGGCGACGCGATGGCAGCCTGGGTCCCTATTCGAGGCTGACGTTCGTCGGTGGCGAGCTCGGCCCGCACAAGACCCAGCAGCGCGGCATGTATCCGCACGATATCCCGCTCGATCCCCAGGGCCGCTTCTTCTACGTACCGTGCAAGGGCGGCGACTGCGTCATCTCCTATCGCCTCGACACGAGGCGTGGCGTGCTGGTCGAGACGTCGCGCGTGGCCGCCCGTCCCGGCGCGGGGCCGCGCCATATCGGTTTCCACCCGAGGCGCGCTCTGGCGTATGTCTTGAACGAGCTCGATTCCACGATCACGACCTACCGGCAGGATCGCCGGACCGGCAAGCTCACGCCGCTTCACGTGCTGCGGTCAACACCGGCCGATTTCACCGGCTATTCGACCGGCGCGGAGATCGCCGTCGATCGCGCCGGCCGCAACGTCTATGTCACCAACCGCGGCCACGACAGCGTCGGCGTGTTCGCAATCGATCGTACGACCGGCACGCTGGCGCCCAAGCAATGGGTGCCAACTAAAGGCGGTGTGCCGCGCTTCTTCTGCTTCGACCCGGCCGAGCGCTTTCTTTATGTCGCCAACCAGGGCGGCCATTCGATCATTACTTACAAGGTCGGACGCGATGGCAAACTGTCACCGACCTCGTTCAGGCTGCGCGTCGGCAGCCCAGCCTGCATCGTTTTCAGCCGCGGAGTATCCTCATGAGCGACAAGACCTACGGCTTCGAGACCCTGTCGGTGCATGCCGGCGCGGCGCCCGACCCTGCCACCGGCGCGCGAGCGTTGCCGATCTACCAGACCACGGCCTATGTCTTCGAGGATGCCGACCACGCCGCCGCCTTGTTCAACCTGCAGACCGTAGGCTTCATCTATTCGCGGCTGACCAACCCAACCAACGCCGCGCTCGAGGCGCGGCTGGCCACGCTCGAAGGCGGCCGAGGGTGCACGGTGGCGTCGTCGGGTCATGCGGCACAGGTGCTGGCGTTGTTCCCGCTGATGACCCCAGGCGACGAGATCGTCGCCTCCTCCCGCCTCTACGGTGGCTCGCTGCAGCAGATGCGGAACACCTATCCAAAGTTCGGCTGGAAGGCGAACATCGTCGACGCCGACCAGCCTGACAATTTCAAGCGCGCGCTGACACCCAAGACCAAGGCCTTCTTCATCGAGAGTCTCGCCAACCCCGGCGGCGTGATTAGCGACCTCGAGGCGATCGCGAAGATCGCCGACGATGCAGGCGTTCCCCTGATCGTCGACAATACGCTCGCCACACCGTGGCTCTGCAAGCCGATCGACTACGGCGCGACCCTGATCATCCACTCGACCACTAAATTCCTGAGCGGCACCGGTACGTCGATGGGCGGCGCCGTGGTGGACTCCGGCAAGTTCGACTGGACCAAAGGAGGCAAGTTCCCGAGCCTCGCCGGCCCCGAGCCTGCCTATCACGGCCTCAACTTCTTCGAGACCTTCGGCGACATGGCCTACACCTTCCACAGCCACGCCGTCGGCCTGCGCGATCTCGGCCCGAGCCAGGCGCCGTTCAATGCCTGGCTCACCATGCTCGGCATTGAGACCCTCGGGTTGCGCATGGAGCGCCACTGCGCCAATGCGCTCAAGGTCGCGCAATATCTCGACAAGCACCCGGCCGTGGCCTGGGTGAATTATGCCGGCCTGCCCAACAACAAGTATCACGCGCTGGCCAAGAAATACCTGCCCAAGGGCGCGGGGTCGGTTTTCACCTTCGGGGTCAAGGGCGGCTACGAGGTCGGCGTGAAGGTGGTCGACAGCGTCGAGCTGTTCTCCCACCTCGCCAATATTGGCGATGCGAAAAGCCTGATCATCCATCCCGCTTCGACCACCCACCGCCAGCTCTCCGACGAGCAGCGTTTTGCCGCCGGCGCCGGGCCGGACGTGGTTCGCCTGTCGATAGGAATCGAAACGGCCGAGGACATCATCGCCGATCTGGAGCAAGCTTTGATGCGCGCGACAGCCTAGAGGAAGAGGATGCTGAGCAAGGCGGACAACGAATTCCTGACCGGCAACGGCCCGGGCACGCCGATGGGCGAGCTGCTGCGCCGCTTCTGGATGCCGGCGCTGTTGTCGGCCGAGTTGCCCGAGCGTGATGGACCGCCCAAGAAAATCAAGGTCCTGGGCGAGGAGCTGCTGGCCTTCCGCGATTCCAATGGCCGCGTCGGCATCGTCGAACAGCATTGCCCGCATCGCGGCGCGAATCTCTACTACGGACGCAACGAAGAGTGCGGTATCCGCTGTGCTTTCCATGGCTGGAAATTCGATGTCGACGGCAACTGCCTCGATCTGCCGACGTCGCCGCCAGAATCGACCTACAAGGACACGATCAAGCTGCTCGCCTATCCCGCGCGCGAATGGGCCGACATGATCTGGGTGTATATGGGCCCGCGCGAGGCCATGCCCGAATTGCCGCAGCTCGAGGTCGGGCTGGTGCCACCGGGCAGCCGCTACGTCACGAAGAAATGGCAGGACTGCAACTGGGTGCAAAGCGTCGAAGGCGCGCTCGACACGTCTCACTTCTCGTTCCTGCACATGGTGCTCGCCAAGGACGAAGCGACCGCCCGCGCCGCCATGGCCAAGGCGGCCATCGCCGATCAGAGCAAGCCCGACGACCGCATTCGCTGGGTGAAGAATGACCCGCGGCCGAAATTCGCCGTCAACCGCCACGACGTCGGCCTGGTGATCGGCGGCGCACGCAAGACCGACACCGCCGACCTCTACTGGCGCATCGCTCAGTACCTGATGCCCAATCACGCCTACACGCCGACCGCGTTCCCCGGCGAAATCTACTACGGCCAGACCTGGGTTCCGGTCGATGACACCTCGTGCTGGATCTATACCTATTGCTGGCACCCCGACCGGCCCTTCACCAACGCTGAGCGCACCAAGTTCGACGGCGGCTTCAATGTCCATGCCGAAGTCGACGCCAACTATCTGCCCTTGCGCAATCTCCGAAACGACTACCTGATCGACCGCAAGATGCAGAAGCACGACACATTCACCGGCATCACCGGCGTCAGCGAGCAGGATGCGGCCATCCAGGATAGCCAGGGCCCGGTGCAGAACCGCGCGCGCGAGCATCTCGGACCGACAGACATCGGCGTCGTGGAATTCCGCAAGCTGATCATGGGCGCCGCCCGTGCGCTGGCGGCGGGCGAAGGCCCGAAACAGGCGAAGAACGCCGGCCGTTACGCTGTGCGCTCCGGCGGCTGGGTCGCCTCGCCCGACAAGGATCTCGCCGCCGTGATGACCGAGCGCTTCGGCCATCGCGATGGCTATGTCGGCAAGCAGTACGGACTTAGCGACTGATGTTGAACCGGGCCGACAACGAATTCCTGACCAGGAGCGGCAAGGCCACGCCGATGGGCGATCTGCTGCGTCGCTTCTGGATGCCCGCCCTCCTTTCCGAAGAGCTGCCCGAGCGCGACGGACCGCCCAAGAAGATCCGGCTCATGGGGGAGGATCTTCTGGCCTTCCGCGACAGCAACGGCCACGTCGGCATCGTCGAGCCGCACTGCCCGCATCGCGGCGCCAATCTCTACTACGGCCGCAACGAGGACTGCGGCCTCCGCTGCGCGTTTCATGGCTGGAAGTTCGACGTCGAAGGAAATTGCGTGGATCTCCCGACCTCGTCACCCGAGTCGACCTACAAGGACACGATCAAGCTGCTCGCCTACCCGGTACGCGAATGGGGCGACATGATCTGGATCTACATGGGCTCGCGCGAGCACATGCCGGAGCTGCCGCAGCTCGAGCTCGGGTTGGTACCGGCTGCAAGCCGCTACGTCTCCAAGAAGTGGCAGGACTGCAACTGGGTGCAGAGCCTGGAGGGCGCAATCGACACCGCCCACTTCTCCTTCTTGCATAAGGTGCCGACGCAGGACGAGAAGACCAAGCTGGAGATCTTCCGCAGCACCTCGGCGATCGGCGCCGGCCAGGAGTTGCAGGACCGCATCCGCTGGGTAATGGACGATCCGCGCCCGAAGTTCGCGATCGCCGGCCACGACACCGGGCTGGTCATCGGGGCGGCACGCAAGACCGATTCGGCTGACAAGTACTGGCGCATCTCGCAGTTCCTGATGCCCAACCACGCGCTGGTCCCGGTCGCCTTCCCGGGCGACGTCTATCACGGCCAGTGCTGGGTGCCGGTTGATGACATGAACTGCTGGATTTACACCTACAGCTGGCTGCCTGATCGGCCGTTCACCAACTCCGAGCGCGAGAAGTATGCCAAGGGCCTCAGCCTTCACGCCGAGGTCGATGCCGACTACGTGCCGGTACGCAATATCCGCAACGACTACATGCTCGACCGGGCGAAGCAGAAGACGGAAAGCTTCACCGGCATCATGGGCGTGAGCGAGCAGGACGCCGCCATTCAGGACAGCCAGGGACCGATTCAGGATCGCACCAAGGAGCATCTTGGGCCGACCGACGTCGGCATCGTCGAATTTCGGAAACTGATCATGGGCGCTGCCCGTGCCCTGCGACAAGGCAGCGAGCCGAAAGCGGCAGCGTTTGCGAACAAATATGCCGTGCGGGCCGGAGGCTGGATCGCCGAACCTGCCAAGGACTTGGCGACCGTGATGACCGAACGCTTCGGCCATCCGCACGGCTATGTCGGCGCCGAGCACGGGCTTGGGGATTAGGCGTTAGACCATGGTCGCCGCCTGCTTTATCGTCGTTGTCGGGAACTGGTTGGGGAGCATTCTGTGACCGTGAAGATCTATGGCCCCACAGCGTCGCGCGCCGCGCGCGCCTTGTGGATCGTGCACGAACTCGGCATTCCATTCGAGCACGTGGCAATGGAGATGAAAGAGCTGAAGGGCGCCGATTACCTCAAGATCAATCCCAACGGCAAGGTGCCGGCGCTGATCGACGGCGACTTCAAGCTGTTCGAATCGATGGCGATCAATCTCTATCTCGCCGCCAAGTACAACAAGAACGGCTTCCTGCCGTCGAGCCTCGAGGAGCAGGCGCTCTGCCACCAGTGGAGCTTCTGGGGCATGACCGAAATCGAGAAACCGCTGCTGACGATCCTGATCGACCAGTTCATGACGGCGCCCGACAAGCGCAAGCCCGAGGCCGTCGCCGAGGCTCAGAAGGCGCTGCCCAAGCCGTTCGGCGTATTGAACGGCGCCCTGCAGGGCCGCGACTATCTGCTGGGTTCGACCTTCACCGTGGCCGACCTCAACCTCGCCTCGATCATGAGCTGGTCCAAACCCATCAAATACGATTTCGGGCCCTTCCCCAACGCTGGGGCGTGGCTCGACCGCTGCTTGGCCCGACCGACCTACAAGGCGGCCAAAGCGACCAAATAGCGGGGATGGCGAGGCGCTTGCGGCAACGCGGTCGAAGCGCTACACGCGCCTCTCGGTCGGGGCGTAGCGCAGCCTGGTAGCGCATCAGTCTGGGGGACTGGGGGTCGCAGGTTCAAATCCTGTCGCCCCGACCATCTTCTCTTCCCCACAATCGACGCAATGAACGCCCGGCGCGCCCTCGCCTTCATCTTCTGCACTGTGACGCTGGACGTGCTGTCGCTGGGCCTAATGATCCCAGTACTGCCAACATCGTGCTGGGGTTCATGGGCGGCGATACGGCAGGCGCCGCCCAGGTGTTCGGCGTGTTCGCCACCGCCTGGGGGCTGATGCAGTTCCTCTGCTCACCCCTGCTTGGCGCCCTGTCGGACCGTTACGGCCGCCGGCCCGTGATCCTGATCTCCTGCCTTGGGCTTGGCATCGACTACGTCTTCATGGCGCTGGCGCAGTCGCTCACGCTGCTGTTCATCGGACGCATCATCTCGGGCATCACCGCCGCCACCATCAGCACGGCGTTTGCCTACATCGCCGACGTCACCGCGCCCGATGGCCGCGCCAAGGCATTCGGCGTTGTCGGCGTGGCGTTCGGGCTGGGCTTCGTGGTCGGTCCGGCGATCGGTGGCCTGTTGGGCGGCTTCGATCCGCGCTTGCCGTTCTGGGTATCCGCCGCGGCCTGCATCATCAATGCCGCATTCGGCTGGTTCGTCCTGCCCGAATCGCTGCCGGCCGGGCGGCGTATGGCCTTCGCCTGGAAGCGCGCCAACCCGATCGGCTCGCTGAAGCTGCTGCTATCGCACAAGCGGCTAACCGGTCTGGCCGTGGTCGACTTCGTGGCCAACGTCGCGCACCAAGTGCTGCCGTCGGTTTTCGTCCTTTATGCCGCCTATCGCTACGGGTGGGGTGAAACCGCCGTCGGCCTGACGCTGGCCTTTGTCGGCGTATGCTCGGCGATCGTGCAGGGCCTGCTGATCGGGCCGATCGTGAGCCGGATCGGCCGCCCGCCGCGCTCTGATGCTGGGTCTGCTGATGGGTGCATTGGGCATGGCGATCTACGGGCTGGCGCCGACTGGGCCGTGGTTCTATCTCGGCGCGCCCGTGATGGCGCTGTGGGGCTTGGCTGATCCCGCACTTCAAGAGATGACGAGCCGGCTGGTCAGCCCTTCCGAACAGGGGCAACTGCAAGGCGCCTATAGCTCGTCGCGCAGCGTCACCGGTCTTGTGGGGCCAGCGCTGTTCACAGGCACCTTCGCCTGGTTGCTGGGCTTCCTGCCGGGCGCGCCCTTTCTTCTGGCTGCGGTCCTGCTGGTCGTCGCGGCAGGCGTGAGCTGGGCTGTTACGAGACCGTCGCCAGCCGCCGCCCGGTCGGCGTGAGCTTGCACACCAGCCAGTCCGGCTTCAGCGGGTTGTTGAACCACGGCTCGGCCCAGCCGCGCTCCAGGCAGCGGCGCACGATAGCCGCCGCGACGGCCTGGCCGTCGAGGTCGAACAGCGGCAGCTTGCCGCCGGGCTGGATGAGCCCACGACGCAGGTAGAACAACTCGGGCAGGGTCGGAACCTCGCCTTCCCGTTCGTTGTCGTTCAATGCCTGGACGTCGAACTCAGGCGCCGGACGGCGCGCGATCTCACGATCTGCAAACACGGCTGCGTCCCCCTCTGACGTTGCCGCTGGACGGGTCTTTCACCTGACAAGATACGCCTGTTAGGCGAAAACCGGAAGAAAATCAGGCGGTTGGCAACAATTGTTACCTTCGTCGCCCGACGTACTGGTCACTGTAAAGATAAGCGTCAAGATCCGCAGGCCGGGCGCCCCTCAGCGCCGGCCGCGGAGCCTGGACTAGTTTTGCGCCTTCAGCGTGGTGCGTAGCTGCGTCAGCGCCTGCTCGAGATCCTCGAGCACAGTCTCGATCTCCCGGCGCTTGTGCAGGTCGAGCATGGCGGCGCGCGGCGTCGTGGTCGACGGCTGTGGGCCGGTGCGCGGCAGCGGCCGGGCATTGCCGGTCGCCATCGCCTCGGCGCGAGCCGACACGATGCGCAGGCTCTCCAGGGCGCTTTCCGCAGCCAGGTCGATGCGCTGCTGTGGCAGCCGACCGCGCCCTTCCTTCAACAGCCGCTGCACGCCCTTGATGGTGTAGCCATCGTCATAGAGCAGCGAACGGATGCGGCGCAGGAGGTCGATATCCTCCGGCCGATAGTAACGCCGGCCGCCGCCCCGCTTGAGCGGACGAACCTGCGAGAACTTGCTTTCCCAGAACCGCAGCACATGCTGCGGCACATCGAGCTCGGTCGCGACTTCGCTGATGGTGCGAAACGCCTGCGCCGACTTCTCAAGCCGCCTTTCGACGGGCTGAACTGATACGGCCATGTCCAATCCCCCACATAATCCCCAACTACCCTTGCTGTCTTAAGCGCTTGCTGCTTCGTCGGCCGCCCCGTTGATCAACGATTTCAGGACGTTCGACGCTCGGAAGACAAGGACACGTCGAGGCAGGATCGGAACTTCCTGACCCGTCTTCGGATTTCGGCCTACGCGCTGGCCCTTGTCGCGCACCGTGAAGCTCCCAAACGAGGAAATCTTCACCGATTCGCCACGAGCCAAAGCCTCAACGACTTCGGCGAGAATCGTCTCGACGAGGTCGCTGGACTCATTGCGAGACAGTCCCACTTCCTGGAACACGGACTCGCTCAAGTCGGCACGCGTAATAGTCCGGCCTTCCATCCGGTACCCTTCCTTCCCCCAAGTTAATCCATACTCTTAGATGGGAAAGCGGTCAATATCAGCAAGATAGCGGGTGGACTTGAATCGGCGTCTGTTCTCGTTCCGTTTAGGACGATTTTTGTTTCAACTGTCGGGCACTACCAGCGGACGAGTGAGGCCCCCCAGGCCAGGCCCCCGCCAATGCCCTCCAGCAGCAGCAAATCGCCCTTCTTGATGCGTCCGTCGCCAACGGCGGCATCAAGGGCCAAGGGAATGGAAGCGGCTGAGGTGTTGGCGTGTTTATCCACCGTCACCACCACGCGGTCGGCTGGAAGGCCGAGTTTCCGACCGGTGCCGTCGATGATCCGCTTGTTTGCCTGGTGCGGGACCAGCCAATCGATGTCTTTGGAGGCAAGTCCAGCCTTCTTGAGGACCTCGCCGACCACGGCGGCCATGTTGATGACCGCGTGCTTGAAGACTTCCTTGCCTTCCATGCGCAAGAAGCCGGTGGTCCGGGTCGAGGACGGGCCGCCGTCGACATAGAGGATGTCGTGCTGGCGCCCGTCGGAGTGCAGCGCATTGGCGAGCACCCCGCGATCGGCTGAGGTGCCCCTGCCCTGCTCGGCCTTGATGACGACGGCGCCGGCGCCGTCGCCGAACAGCACGCAGGTCCCGCGGTCGCTCCAGTCAAGGATGCGCGAGAACGTCTCCGCGCCGATCACCAGGGCGGTCGAGGCGAGACCGCTCTTGATCATGCTGTCGGCCACTGCCAAGCCATAGACGAAGCCCGCACACACCGCTTGGACGTCGAACGCCGCGCCCCCCGCCATGCCGAGGCCCTGCTGAACGCGCGTGGCGGTCGCCGGGAAGGTCTCGTCGGGCGTGGCGGTGGCCAGGATGATCAGGTCGAGATCCGACGCCTTGACGCCGGCATGGGCCAGTGCCCGCTCGGAGGCCTTCAGCGCCAAGTGCGAGGTGAATTCGCCGTCCGCCGCGATGTGGCGCTGGCGAATGCCGGTGCGCTGCTGGATCCACTCGTCCGACGTGTCCATCTTCTTGGCGAGTTCGTCGTTGGTGACGATACGTTTGGGCAGATAGGAGCCGCAGCCTTGGACCACCGATCGGATCACTGAGCCCCTCCGCTGGCCTGCCGCGGCTCGGCCGGCGCGTCGGCAGCGGAGGTGACCTGGCGAAGCTTGACCAGGCCCTCGACGAGCTTGCTCTTGAACTCGTAACGCACCAGATCAACGGCCACGCCGATGGCGTAGGCAAAGCCCAGCTGGTCGGTGCCGCCGTGGCTTTTCACGCAGATGCCATCGAGGCCGAGGAAGACGCCGCCATTACGGCGCCTGGGATCGACGCGCTTGCTCAGCTTGATCCAGGCACCCGAGGCGAACAAATAGCCGATCTTGGCAAAGGTCGAGGTCCGGAAGGCGTCGCGTACGAAGCCGGTATAGAGCTTGGCGGTGCCCTCGATCGACTTCAGGGCGACGTTGCCGGTGAAGCCGTCGGTGACGACGACATCGACCAGGCCACTGCCGATGTCGTTGCCCTCGACGAAACCATGGAAGTTGATCGGCGAGCCGTCGCGACGGAGCCAACCCGCGGCCGTGCGCAGCTCCTCATGGCCCTTCAGCTCCTCGGAGCCGACGTTCAGCAGCCCGACCTTGGGGCTGTCGAGGCCGAGCAGCACTTGGGCAAAGACGCTGCCCATGACCGAGAACTCGGCGAGATTGTCGGCATCGCATTCGACGTTGGCGCCGAGATCGAGCATCACCGTCTCGCCGCGGCTGGTCGGCAGGAGCGACGCCAGCGCCGGCCGGTGGGCGCCGTCCAGCATGCGCATGGCGACCATCGAGATGGCGAGCAGCGCCCCAGTGTTGCCGGCCGACACCACGCTGTCGGCGCGACCGTCGGCGGCGGCCTGGCAGGCCAACCACATGCTCGACTTGCGGCGGCGGCGCAGCGCGAAGGATGGCTTGTCGTCGGCGCTGACGGCATCCTCGGCCGGCACGATCTCGAGCGCCTTGGCCAGGCCTTTGCGCTTGTCGACCAGCGGTTTCAACTTCGCCGGATCGCCGAACAGCAGGAAGGTGGTGCCAGGATAGCGCTCGCGCGCGATGTCGGCGCCGTTGACCACGACTTCGGGCGCATGGTCACCGCCCATGCCGTCGAGCGCGAGTATGACTTTCTCGGCACTCATCAGGACGCTCCGCCTGTCGACTGCCAGCGCATCGCCGGCGGTGCGCTGCGGCCTACTTCTCGGCCGCCGCGCCGTCGGCCAGAACCGGCATGTCCTCGCGGTAGTAGCCGCAATGGGAGCATACCGAATGCGGCCGCTTCAGCTCGCCGCAATTCTTGCATTCGACGTAGGCCATCGACGGCAAGGCGTGATGGGCCCGGCGCATGTTGCGGCGCGACTTTGAAACCTTCTTCTTGGGAACTGCCATGACGATCTCCAGAACGGGGGTGCCCCTCACCTGCGCGAAACTGGGCTGGCCCCCCAAAAAAGCTACGGCCGCGCTTTAGCGGCGCGGCGGGCGGACTTCTCTAGCCAAAACGTTACAGCCCCGCAACAATTTAGCGGCCGCGGCGGGGTTTGTCCCTCAAGGCCGCCAGGCCAGCAAAAGGGTGCCGGCGCTGCTCATTCCGGCCAGGCCGGCCGCTGTGCCGGGGCTTGGGCAGGACGTCCTCCAGCTTCACCCCCGGCCGCCTCGGGTAGGGATCGGCCGCCAGGGAAAGCTGCTCGGCAACGATTTCGCCGATATCGAGCAAATTACCCGGCAATGGCTCAGGAGCGTCGACCTGGGCGTTGACCAGGGCCTCGCCGCTCTCAGGGTCGCGGTCCTCGGCCAGGTCCTGCTTAAAGACGATGCGAAACGCCTCATCGAGCTCCTGGGTCACCGGATCGAGGGTCAAAATGCAGGCCTGCACGATTTTGCCGCGCAGCCGCCCCTCAACCACGACCTGGCCGCCCGGCCGGCGATCCACCGTCACACGGGCTGAAAACGCTGGCAGGCCGAGGAAGCCGAAGCGCCGGGTCAAGGCCGACCGCTCGCCCTCGCTGGCGACGATCTCGAGAGCTGCACCGCCGGCCCCCATCCGATCCAGATCGACGATCCTCTCGATCTCCGATTCTTGTTCTTTGCTAGGGACTTGGACCATTTTCCATCGAACTCAGGTTGTTCCGCGGCGTCTCGGCGAGCTTGGCGGCCTGCCGCCGAACATAGGCCTCAAGCCGTGCCACCACTTGATCGTCGACTGGCGGCCTACCGCCATAGGCATTTCGGCGCAAGACCTCGGCGAGCGCCGTTGGGCTGCCGGCCAAGGCCGCGCGATAGGCGAGCGCCCGACCGTGCAACCCCTCGGCCATGATCTTGATGCGGCGCCCCACACCCAGATCCTGCACGCCCAGTTCACGCAGGGTGAGATCGAGATGGTGGAACATGGCGTCGAAGAATTCCTGCGCCAGCGCCTCGCCGTCGGGCTCTCGGCGTAGGCGATCGATCATGAGCGCCGCATGTAGGGCCAGCGCATCGAAGCGCCCGTCGAGCGTATCGGGAACGCCGCAGGCCTCGAACAGCTCCGGCGCTCGCGCCTGAGCGGCGGTGCGCGCGTAGACGGCCGAGGCAAATTCGGCGAGCGGATTCTTGCGACGGAACAAGCACTTCTCCCCTGCGTGGCGCGCGTCGGTTGACCGCACCACGGCGCCACGACATGTTGCAATTCCTCTTCTCAATAACCTAAGAACACGTCCATGCGTCGCACCGTCCCGCTCGTCCTCGTCTGCACCATGACATCACTGACCCTCGGAGCGTGCGAGACGGTCATCGATCATCGCGGCTTTTCCCCCACGCCGGGCTCGGTGGAGAAGCTCGACACCGGGACCCAGAGCCGAGAGGACGTCATCCGCCTGGTCGGCACCCCCTCTGCGGTCGCCACCTTCAATCCGAACATCTGGTACTACATCAGCCAGCAGCAGGAGACCTACGCCTTCTTCAAGCCGGCGATCATCGAGCAGCACGTGCTCCAACTGACCTTCAACGATGCCGGCCGGTTGACGACGCTCAAGAGCTACGACCTCAAGGACGGTCAGGACATCGACATGGTGTCCCGCGTCACGCCGACCGCCGGCAAGGAGCTGACCATCCTCGAGCAGCTCCTGGGCAACGTCGGCAAATTCAGCGGTCCCAGACAGTCGGACAACCCGGGAGCACCGACGGGCGGCGGCATCTAGCAAAAAGCCCCGGTCCAAAGACCGGGGCTTTTCCTTTGTGGCCGGGCGCCTAGCGCGCCAGCACAGCGAGCAGCAGCAAGGCCACGATGTTGGTAATCTTGATCATCGGGTTCACGGCGGGGCCGGACGTGTCCTTGTACGGGTCGCCGACCGTATCGCCGGTCACCGCGGCCTTGTGGGCGTCGGAGCCCTTGCCGCCGAAATGACCTTCCTCGATGTACTTCTTGGCATTGTCCCAGGCGCCACCGCCCGCGGTCATGGAGATGGCGACGAAGATGCCGGTGACGATCACGCCGAGCAGCATGGCGCCGACCGCCGCGAAGGCGTCGGCCTTGCCGGCGATCGCCGCGATCACGAAGTATAGCACGATCGGCGACAGCACCGGCAGCAGCGACGGGATCATCATCTCCTTGATCGCGGCCTTGGTGAGCATGTCGACGGCGCGGCCGTAGTCCGGACGATCCGTGCCCGCCATGATGCCGGGCTTCTCCTTGAACTGACGGCGGACTTCCTCCACCACCGATTGCGCGGCGCGGCCGACGGCCAGCATCGACATGCCGCCGAACAGGTACGGCAGGCCGCCGCCGATCAGCAGCCCGACCACGACGTACGGGTTCTGCAGCGAGAAGCTGACGGCTTTGATGCCGAGCTTGCCTTGGGCGATGAAGTAGTCGAGGTCCGAGGTGTAGGCTGCGAACAGCACCAGGGCGCCGAGGCCCGCCGACGCAATGGCATAGCCCTTGGTGACCGCCTTGGTGGTGTTGCCGACGGCGTCGAGCGCGTCGGTGTTCTTGCGCACTTCCTTCGGGAGTCCTGCCATCTCGGCGATGCCGCCGGCATTGTCGGTGACCGGACCGTAGGCGTCGAGCGCCACCACCATGCCGGCGAGCGCCAGCATGGCGGTCGTGGCGATGGCGATGCCGAACAGGCCTGCCAGCACGTAGCAGATCACGATACCGGCGCAGATCAGCAGCGCGGGCATCGCCGTCGCTTCCATCGACATCGCAAGACCGGCGATCACGTTGGTGCCGTGGCCAGTGACCGAAGCCTGCGCCACGGCCTTGACCGGACGGTAGTCGGTGCCGGTGTAGTACTCGGTGATCCAGACGATCAGGCCGGTGATGGCAAGGCCGACCAGCGAGCACCAGAACAGCGACATGCCGGTGAACGACTTGTCACCAACCTTGAGCACGGTGGCCATGCCGACGATGTGGTCGGTGACCAGCCAGATCGCCGGGATCGACAGCACGGCGGCGACGATCACACCCTTGTACATCGCCCACATGATCTTGCCGTCTTCGCCCAGCTTCACGAAGTAGGTGCCGATGATCGAGGTGATGATGCAGGCGCCGCCGATCGCCAGCGGATAGGCCATCAGCTTGGAGATCAGTGCGCCGTCGCCGGCGAAGAAGATCGAGGCCAGCACCATGGTAGCGACGGTGGTGACGGCATAGGTCTCGAACAGGTCGGCCGCCATGCCGGCGCAGTCGCCGACGTTGTCGCCCACGTTGTCGGCGATGGTGGCGGGGTTGCGCGGGTCGTCCTCGGGGATGCCGGCTTCGACCTTGCCGACCATGTCACCGCCGACGTCGGCGCCCTTGGTGAAGATGCCGCCGCCGAGACGGGCGAAGATCGAGATCAGCGAGGCGCCGAAGCCAAGTGCCACCAGCGCGTCGACCATCTCGCGGCTGCCCGCGGCGAGGCCCATCTTGCGCAGCACGGAGTAGTAGCCGACGACGCCCAGCAGGGCGAGGCCCGCCACCAGCATGCCGGTGACGGCGCCCGACTTGAAGGCCAGCTCGAGGCCCTGCCCCAGGCTCTTCTGCGCCGCGACCGCGGTACGCACATTGGCCCGCACCGAGACATTCATGCCGATGAAGCCCACGGCGCCCGACAGCACTGCGCCGATCAGGAAGCCGCCGGCGGCGAACTTGCCGAGCAACGCGAACAGCACGATGAGGACGATGACGCCGACGATGGCGATGGTGGTGTACTGGCGACGCAGATAGGCGCCGGCACCTTCCTGAATGGCCTGCGCGATCTCCTGCATGCGCGGCGTGCCGGCATCGGCAGCCATGACCCGCGAGGCGGTGACAACCCCGTACAGCACGGCGAGGACGCCGCAAGCGATGACGGCCCAAAGAACGGATTGCATAGTTGGATAACCTGTTGTTTTTTCCGGCGTTTTTCAGCCTGTGACTGCCGGCGAAACGTCCCCCGGCGCAAAGCGGGCGGAAAATGACAGAACGGCCCCGTCTTCGCAACGCCAAGTAGCCCTTGGTGGCCCCCAAGGGCTTGGGCCGATTACTTTTAGTAACGCTTAAAATAACGGAAAAACACGGGGTACCCTCTAGCCCTAGAAGCGGTTCAATGTAGGCAGTTTACTGCTCGCCCGCTCGCCCACCTAATCTGGTCATTAGAACGTCAGTCCCTAGGCACGCATGGGCGACTTGAGGCGGTAGATGCCGATGACCAGCAGCGCCACGCATACCAAGGCGAAGGCCAGGTAGTTCAGGACCGCCCAGCCCTGCACCTCGAGCACGACCGAGGCAAGCAGGCTCGCCGTCGCGGTAGTGCCGAAGACCATGAAGTCGTTGAAGGCCTGCGCCTTGCCGCGTTCGGCCGGACGGTAGGTCGTGGTGAGCAAGGTCGTGGCGCCGACGAACATGAAGTTCCAGCCCACGCCATTGAGGCCGAGCGCACCGCGGAAGTGCCAGACCGTAGTGCCCATCAGCGCGACCGCGACGCCGGCGATCAGCAGCGCGATGCCCGCAGTCATCATGTTGAAGACGCCGAAGCGGTTGACCAGGTGGCCAGTGAAGAAGGCCGGCACGAACATGCCCATGACGTGCACGAAGATGGTGATCGGCGCCTCGCTCTTGCTGAGCCCGCATTGCACGATGGCCAGAGGCGAAGCCGCCATTACGAAGGACATCACGCCGAAGGCGATCATCGCGCCGGCCGCCGCCACCATGTAGGCGGGCTGGGTGACGATCTGGATCAGCGGCCGCTGCGGGCCGGCAGCATCCTCGGGCTTGACGACGGGGAACTCGATGAAGCCCAGCACGGTGAACACGATCGCATGGACGACGATCGCTGCCACGAAGCTCGCTTGAAAGGTCGGCAGCCAGAGATCCGGCGTGAAACGCGCCAGCCCGGGGCCAATGATTCCGGCGATCACGCCGCCCGCCGTGACATAGGAGATCGCCTGCGCGCGGAACTTGCCTGGGGCCAGTTCGACCGCCGCGAAGCGATAGAGCTGCATGTTGGCGATCGCATATCCCAGGATCAGGCCGCCCAGGCACATTACTGGAAAGCTGCCGATGCCCAGGCCGACTGCCGCGCACGACGCACCGCACATGCCAGCGAGCGATCCGGTGCGAAAGCCGAAGCCCCGGCCACGGCGCATCATCAGCATCGACGCCGGGAACACCGCGAGCATGACGCCGAGATGCTGCATGGTGACCGGCAGGTTGGCCCACATGCGCAGGTCTGAAGGCACGATGGTCAGCACGGCGAGCGCCGACGAGGCGAACATCAAGGTATTGCTGCTTTGGGTCAGCGCCTGGCAGATCGCGAGCAAGCCGATGTTGCGCAGCGAGCGTCGCGGTATGCCGAGCGACGCCGCATCGGGCGCTTCCTCCACCTTTATCGAGCCGTCCATTGGGCGCGCACTTTAGTCACCCTGTCGGCTGAGGGCACCCCTAGAAATGAACGTAACCCTTGCGCGGCACGCGGGTCTCTCGGCCCCCAACCGTGAGATGCACGCCTTTGCCCGGCTGAAAGGCGCCAATGGCCGTGACCTTTATGCCAGCGGCGCGCGCGGCCGCACGCAACTCGGAGCGTTTGCGCGGCGGAACGGCGATCACCAGCTCGTAATCGTCGCCGCCGCCCAACACGTTTGCCCAGAGCGATGAATCTGATTTGACCGCGCGCCGAGCAGCCGCGGAAATCGGAACTCGCTCGCGCTCAATGTGCGCCGCAAGCTGCGAGGCCTCGGCGATATGGCCGACGTCGGCCAGCAGGCCGTCGGAAACATCGGCCGTCGCGTTCGCGACGCCAATCAGGCGCGGCCCGAGACCGGTCCTCGGTTGCGGCAGGCGATAGCGTTGCTCCAGGGCGGCGCCCGTCAATCGCCGGCGCGCCACAAGCAGTCCCAACGCGGCGTCGCCGATCGTGCCGCTGACCCAGAGCTCGTCCCCTGCCCGTGCGCCGTCGCGTCCCAGGCCTTTACCGCGCGCCACCTTGCCGAAAGCAGTGACGGTGATCGTCGTCGGTCCGGGCGAGCTCGTCGTGTCGCCGCCCGACATGGCGATGCGGAAGCGGCGCTGATCAGCCGCTAGACCGCGTGCGAAGTCGGCGACCCAGCGTTCGGTCCAGCCCGTCGCGAGCGACAGTGAGAGCTGGTATGCGAACGGCTTGGCGCCCCCCGCGGCCAGATCGGACAGACATACGCGCAATGCCCTCGCGCCGACTAGTTCGGGCTTCTCGTTGGCAAGAAAATGCACGCCAGCAACAATCGTATCCGTCTTCACTGCGAGGTCGTGCCGCGCGTCGGCGGCGAGGAAGGCATTGTCGCTCTTCAGGCCCCTCGCGCCCTCGAAGCCCTTGGCCAGTGGTGCGAAGTAGCGGGCGATCAGCTCGAATTCGCCGATGCGCCGGGCCATCGCCTGCTACCGCGCGAGTTCGGCCGAGCGCTCTTGGCGCGCTACGCGGTCCAGCACCGAATTGACGAAGGTCGGCTCGCCCTGGTCGTAGAAGGCGTGCGCGATCTCGACATATTCGTTGATCGCGACCTTGGGCGGCACGTCGCGGCGATGCACCAGCTCGTAGGCACCGGCGAGCAGGATCGCGCGCACCAGCCGGTCTATGCGCGCCCAGGTCCAATCCTTGGCGAGCGCCGACGACACGGTCTGCTCGAGCTCGTCCTTGTGCGCCGCCGTACCCTCGACGACATCCTTGAATAGCGGCCGGTCGGCGTCGCGGCGCATGCCGCCCTCGCCTGCCTCTCCGGTGCGTACGTTCAGGAACTGATCGACGATCTCGGCCGGACCGTGCTCGCCCTCCTGCCATTGGTAGAGCGCCTGCACCGCCGCCAGCCGCGCAGCTTGCCGACAACTCGGCGTGGGCGTCGGCTCCGTGCTCATGAATTCCGCCAGCGTCGGCCCAGCGCCACCATGGTAAGGCAGGCATGCGCCGCATCGCCACCCTTGTCGCCGCGATCGGTGAAAGCGCGCGCCTTGGCTTGTTCCATGGTGTCCACGGTGACGATGCCATAGCCGATAGCAAGCTTCTTGTGCACCGACAGATCCATCAGTCCGCGCGCGCTCTCTCCGCAGACATAGTCGTAGTGCGTGGTCTCGCCACGAATAACGCAGCCCAGCGCGACGAAGCCGTCATAGCGGCCGGCAGCCAGCGCGATGGCACCGGGAATCTCGAAGGCGCCGGGCACAACTACGCGCTCTGCCACCGCGCCGTTCTTCTTGATCTCGCGCTCGGCGCCGGAGATCAGCGCATCGGCGATGTCGGTGTAGTAGCGCGATTCCACGATCAGGATGCGCGCCCCCTTCACACCGTCGACCGCGGGCCGCGCCGTGGGAGTTTCCGTCCGGGTTGACATCCTAGTGCTTCAACAGTCAGCGAGCGGGGCGACCAGGCACCGGCTTCTGGCCGACGATCTTGAGGCCGAAGCCCTCGAGGCCGACCACACTCTTCTTGCTATTGGACAGCAGCACCATTTCCTTGACACCGAGATCGATCAGGATCTGGGCGCCGACGCCGTAATCGCGCAGCTCGCCGCCGGCCGGCTCGATGCGCTCGCCGGCGCGCCGGCGCTGCTCGCTCAGCATGACGGTAGGCGGTTCGCGGATCAGCACGATGACGCCCCTGCCCTCCTCAGCGATGTAGCGCATGGACGCTTCGATCTCGCCGCCGCGACCGGTGTTCCGCTGGCCCAGCGCGTCGGTGAAGATGTTGACGGCATGCATGCGCACGGTGACTGCCCCGCCATGCGCCGGATCGCCTTTCACCAGCGCGATATGCTGCGCCATCGTCACCTTGTTCACGTAGATGACGCAGCGGAAGTCGCCGCCATAGACGCTGTCAAAGGTGTTCTCACTCAGGCGCCGCACGATCGAATCGTAACGCCGACGGTAGGCGATCAGGTCGGAGATGGTGCCGATCTTGAGATTGTGCTTCTGGGCGAAGGCGATCAGGTCGTTGCGACGGGCCATCGTGCCGTCGTCGTTCATGATCTCGCAGATGACGCCCGCCGGAGTGAGGCCGGCGAGCCTCGCCAGGTCGACGGCCGCCTCGGTATGACCGGTACGCTCCAGGGTGCCGCCATCGCGCGCCACCAACGGGAAGACGTGGCCGGGGGTGACGATGTCCTGCGGCCCGCAGGACGGGTCGATCGCCACGGCCACGGTGCGGGCTCGGTCGGCCGCGGAGATGCCGGTGGTCACGCCCTCGCGCGCCTCGATGGAAACGGTGAAGGCGGTCTGGTGGCGCGTGCCGTTGTTCTGCGCCATCAGCTGCAGGCCGAGCTGCTCGACCCGCTCGCGGGTCAGCGCCAGGCAGATCAGGCCGCGCGCATGCTTGGCCATGAAGTTGATTGTCTCGGGCGTCGCCCATTGCGCGGGAATGACAAGGTCGCCTTCGTTCTCGCGGTCCTCGTCGTCGACCAGGATGAACATCCGGCCCTTGCGGGCCTCCTCGATGATGTCCTCGGCCGCGGCCTTGACCTCACTGAAGGTGATCCGCCAGGCGTCCTTTTCGAGCGCGCTCATGTTCTGTGGTGCTCCAACAATCGCTGAACGTAACGCGCAAGCATATCGACCTCAAGGTTGACCCGCTGGCCGACTTTGGCCTGTCCAAGGCTGGTTACGGCCTGGGTATGTGAAATCACGTTCACTCCGAAGCGATTGCCCTTCACTTCGTTGACAGTCAGCGAGATGCCGTCGACCGCCACCGAGCCTTTGGAGGCAATAAAGGGTGCCAGATCGGCCGGCACCTCGAAGATGAAGCGCACGCTGCCGCCCTCTGGCGTCATGGCAGCGACTTTGCCCACACCATCCACATGGCCGTAAACCAGGTGTCCGCCCAGCTCGTCGCCAAGCTTGAGCGACATTTCGAGGTTGATGCGCGAACCTCGCTTCCAGTCACCGAGATGGGTCTTGTCCAGTGACTCGCCGGAGGCTTCGACCGCGAACCAGTCGGCGCCCTTCTCGATCACCGTCAGGCAGCAGCCCGAGCAGGCGATCGAGGCGCCGATCGCGACCGGCTTCATGTCGTGTTTGGTGCGGATGACAAAGCGACGGTCGCCGACCTGCCCGCCAGGTGTGACGGTGGTGATCTCGCCGATGTCGGTGACGATACCCGTGAACATGCTTGTACTTATGCCCCGCGCCGCCAGGTTTCCAGCGTGTCGGCGCCGACAACTCGGCTCGACACCAGGGAGAACCGGGGCGCGAAATCAAGCTTGCGCAGCCCCAAAGGCCCGACCGCAGAGCGGCTGTCGGCGCCCAGTGCGCGACCGCCATGATAGAGGCTGAGGCGATCGACCAGGTTTGCCTTCAGGAAAGCCGCGGCGACGGCGCCGCCACCCTCGATCAGGACGCGCGTCAGGCCGCGCTTGCCAAGTTCGCGTGCGGCAGCGGCGATATCGACCCGGCCGCCCGGGTCGGCGGCGACTTCGATGACGTCGACGGCACACTCATGCGACGCCGCGCGCGCGGCGGCGGGTGCCGCTCGCGTGCAGAGCAACCACACCGGTGTCTGGCGCGCCGTCGTCGCGAGCTTCGAGGATGGTGCCAGTCGCGCCTTGGAATCGAGGACGATACGGATTGGGGAATATGCTGCCAGCCCCGGCAGCCGGCTTGTCAGGTCGGGATCGTCGGCTGCGACGGTGCCGATGCCAACCAGCACCGCGTCGTGGATGGCCCGCAGCCGATGGCCGTCGGCCCGTGCCGCCTCGCCGGTGATCCATTTGCTCTCGCCCGACGCGGTCGCGATATGGCCGTCGAGCGAGGTGGCGAGCTTGAGATGGAACAGCGGACGGCCCTCCCGGACACGCATCAAGAACCCGGCGTTGATCTCGGCCGCCTCTTTCGCGCTATCGCCCACGTCGACCACGATGCCCGCTTCTTTCAGGCGCGCATGGCCCTGACCGTTCACCTTCGGATTGGGATCTTCCATCGCTGACACGACCTTGGCCACGCCCGCCTCGATAAGCGCGTCGGCGCAGGGCGGCGACTTGCCGAAATGCGAGCACGGCTCGAGCGTCACATATACCGTGGCGCCGCGCGCTGCCTCGCCGGCCTGGTTGAGCGCATCGACTTCGGCATGCGGCCGGCCGCCGTCGCGGGTGCGGCCGCGACCGACGACCTTGCCGTCCTGGACGATCACGCAGCCCACGGCCGGGTTGGGCCAGGTGCGCCCGAGCGACCGGCGCGCCAGCGCGAGCGCCGCGCGCATCATCGCCTCAGTCCTTGAGGTTGGTCTCGGCGAGGTCGGAGATGAACTCCTCGAAGTCCTTGGCCTCGCGGAAATTGCGATAGACCGAGGCGAAGCGCACATAGGCGACGGGATCGAGCGCGCGCAGCGCATCCATCACCAGTTCACCGATCTGCGTCGAAGGGATCTCGCTCTCGCCGGAGCTTTCTAGGCGTCGCACGATGCCGTTGACGACCCGCTCGACCCGCTCGGGATCGACGGGGCGCTTGCGGCAGGCCACCGAGATCGAACGCGCGAGCTTGTCGCGGTCGAACTGCACGCGCTGGCCATTCTTCTTGACCACGGTGAGCTCGCGCAGTTGCACGCGTTCGAAGGTGGTGAAGCGCGATCCGCAGGACGGGCAATAGCGCCGCCGGCGGATCGCCGAATTGTCGTCGGTCGGTCGCGAGTCCTTAACCTGGGTGTCCTCGTGACCGCAGAATGGGCAGCGCATTCAGTCCCCCTGTTTTCTCTTTTGCCGCATTCAGTCGCGGTAGATCGGAAAGCGGGCGCAGAGGTCGCGAACCTTGCCGCGAACCTGCGCCTCGACCTGGGCGTCGCCGTCCGGGCCGTTCTTGGCAATGCCGTCGAGCACATCGGCGATCAGTTCGCCGACCTGGCGGAACTCCGCGACGCCGAAGCCGCGCGTCGTTCCCGCCGGCGAGCCGAGCCGCACGCCCGAGGTGATGGTGTATTTCTCCGGATCGCCCGGGATCGAGTTCTTGTTGGCGGTGATGCCTGAGCGGTCGAGCACCTTCTCCGCCACCACGCCCGTCGCCTTCTTTGGCCGCAGGTCAACCAGCATGACGTGGCTATCGGTGCCACCGGACACGATCTTCAGTCCGCGCTCGGTCAATGACGAAGCGAGCGCGCGGGCATTGTCGACCACGCACTGGGCATAGACCTTGAAGTCGGGCCGCAACGCCTCGCCCAGCGCCACGGCCTTGGCCGCGATGATGTGCATCAAAGGCCCGCCTTGCAGGCCGGGGAACACCGCCGAATTGATCTTCTTGCCGAGCTCGGTGTCGGTCGAAAGGATCATGCCGCCGCGTGGGCCACGCAGCGTCTTGTGCGTCGTGGTCGTCACGACATGGGCGTGCGGCAGCGGGCTGGGATAGACGCCGGCGGCGACGAGGCCCGCATAGTGCGCCATGTCGACCATGAAGAAGGCGCCGATCTCGTCCGCGACTTTGCGGAAGCGCGCCCAATCGATGTGGCGCGAATAGGCCGAGGCGCCGGCGATGATCAGCTTGGGCTTCTCCTTGCGCGCGACGGTTTCCATCTGTTCGTAGTCGATCAGGTGCGTGTCGGGCTTCACGCCGTAGGACACGACTTTGAACCACTTGCCCGACTGGTTGGCGGGCGATCCGTGCGTCAGGTGGCCACCCTGGTCGAGCGCCATGCCCATGAAGGTGTCGCCGGGCTTCAAGAGCGCCATGAACACCGCCTGGTTGGCCTGCGCGCCGGAATGCGGCTGCACGTTGGCGAAGCTGCAGTCGAACAGCTTGCAGGCGCGGTCGATGGCGATCTGCTCGGCCTTGTCGACCTCCTCGCAGCCGCCGTAGTAGCGCCGGCCGGGATAGCCCTCGGCATATTTGTTGGTCAGCACCGAGCCCGCCGCCTCGAGCACGGCCCGCGACACGATATTCTCCGACGCGATCAGCTCGATCTGCTCACGCTGGCGGTGCAGTTCTCCCCTGACCACCGCATCGATCTCAGGATCGGCTTCGGCGAGGCTCTTGGTGAACATGGGCAACGGCGCATCGTTCATCTTGGCGGCAGCCTGACTCATTTCATTCAACCTTCGAAAGCTTGGCGACGCGGGCGCCATGGCGGCCGCCCTCGAACGACGTCTTGAGGAACACTTTCAACGCTTCGCGGGCCACCTCGGCTCCGATCACGCGGGCGCCGAAGGCCACGACATTGGCGTCGTTGTGCTCGCGCGACAGGCGGGCCGACGTGACGTCGTGAGCGAGCGCGGCGCGCACCCCGGGATTGCGGTTGGCCGCGATCGAGATGCCGATGCCGGTACCGCACACGACGACGCCGCGCCCGGCGCGGCCCGAAGCAATGGCCTCGGCCATGGCGTGGCCGAAGTCGGGATAGTCCACCGAAGCCGTCGAGTTGGTGCCAAGATCGAGCACGTCGTGACCCGCTTCCTGCAGGTCGCGCTTGAGTATTTCCTTCAGGTCGAAGCCGGCGTGATCCGACGCGACCGCGATGGTGGCCCCCGCCATCTCGACGATCGTTCCCCTCTAGCGGTTGAGCCCCCAAATACCACATGCGGGGGCGCAATGTCACGGCGCCCCAAAATCGTGGGAAACCGGCCACAAGACCTTGATCGGCCTAGGAAAAGCGTCGACCGAGAGTGACCACGCCCGCCGCGGCGGCCTGGGCGGCCGCGGCGAGCAGAAACGGCACAAGGTAGCTCGACGTGCCATCGCGCAGCCAGCCAAACACCAATGGCGCGAAAGCGAAGACGGCCTGATTGATGGCCGTGACCAGCGCCACCACCGTGTTGACGTCGGCGGGACGGAACTCGCGCTGGGCGATCAGCGGCGGCAACAGGTTGAGATTGCCGACGCCCAGGCCAAACAGCACGCAGCCAGCCGCCAGAGTCGCGATGCCGCTGCCGAACGCCAGCAACAACGAACCGAGCGCCTGCATCGCAAAGTTGGCCGCCGCAGCGAGCCGGCGGTCGGCCTCGCCCAGCAACCGGGCGAGCAGCGAACGCCCAACGAGCGCGCAAATCCCGACCAGGCTGATGGCGGACGCGGCGAGGCCTGAGCCGAAGTCGGGCGCCAGCTTCGCGATCAAATGAGCGAAGAGGCCGATCTGGGCGAACATGCCCAGTGCGAAGGCAAGCGACAAAGTCCGAAACGCCGGCTGTCGGATGAGCGCGGCTCGTGGCGATGCAATGTCGCCGCCCCGCATGCCGACCGCCAATGGCGGCGTGTCACGCAGGAAAAGAAAAACCAATGGGCAAAGCATCATAGTCATCGCGCCTGCCAGAAGGATGCCGGCTCCGCCAAGGCCGAGCACGCCGATCAGCGCGGTCCATAGCGGAGCGAATGCCAGTCCTCCGACGCTTGCCCCGTTGAACGCCAGACTGATCGCCCTCGCCCGATCCTTGTCGAACCAGGGGGCAACGATGGCGTTGAGCGCCGCGCCGCTGGTCGCGGCCCAACCCGCGCCGCTCAACAGCAGCGCCGGCAACAATTGCCATGCCGCCTGGGCGTTCGCCCAGACGACCGCGCCGGCCGAGGCAAGCAGCGCACCCGACAAGGTCACCCTGGCGACACCGAAGCGCCGGTAGGCCTGTGGCAAGCAGGTGATCAGGATCGCGCTCAGGAGAAAATGCGCGGTGACGGCCGAGGAGATCGTCGAAATCGACCAGCCATGCAAGCGATGAAGCGTCGGCAGGTAGACCGCAGGGCCAAAGAATCCGATGCCCCAGCCGAACACGGCGATGGCAAACGCCACCCACGCAACGCGCCACTTCATCGTGGTCGCCGCCACACCACGAAGAGCGTGCGTCTGGTCCGGAAGCCCAGCCGCTCGTACAAGCGCACTGCCGCGACATTCTCCGGGCGCACGTGCAGGAACGGCACTTCGCCCAGTTCGAACGTGGACCGCATCAGCGCGCGCGTCAGCGTCGCCGCGTGGCCGCGACCGCGCGCGTCGGGGTGCACGCAGATCGCGCTCAACTCGACGAAACCCGGCAGGCGCATCCGCTCGCCGGCCATCGCGATTAGACGATCGCCTTCCCTGAGGCCGAGATACCGTCCCATTTCTGGCGTGCGCCGGCCGAATGGGCCGGGCTTCGCCACGGCCACGAGTTCGAGCATCGCCGGCGCGTCTGCAGCCGACAGAAGGACAACGCCGTGCGCCAGCTCCTCCGGCGCGCTCACGGCGACCATCTGCAACATCGGGAAAACATCGAGCTGCTCCCACCCCGATAGCAGCGGCTCTTCGCTGGGTCGAAACAGGCGCGCTTCCGTGCCAGCCGGCAGATCTGTGGCAAGATCGGCGTACGCACGGTCGCTCGCTGCGGCTATGGCGGAAAACGGCGCCATATCGCGCGGATAGTGGCGGGCGAGACCATGGCCACCCGCATAAGCACGATGCGGCCCGGCGAGCGCATGCCACACCGGGTTGTCGAGTGGGTTGATCGCCATGGCGCGCGAAGTACCATGGGGCATGAAAACTGGCTCGCCGGATTCAGAACTCTATCGTCGGCCTCGACGTGCGCGAATGCGAGCGCGCCCGCGTGAGGCGTGATCGCCGCTACGACGGGCGCTTCTTCACCGGCGTCCGCACGACACGCATCTATTGCCGACCGGTCTGCCCGGTCCGTCCGGCGCAAGGCCGCAACGTCAGCTTCTATCCCACGGCCGCCGCTGCCGAAGCCGCGGGCTTCCGCCCGTGCCTGCGCTGCCGTCCGGAGACGGCGCCCTTCTCGCCTGCCTGGCAGGGCTCGCGTGCCACCGTGCATCGAGCCATGCGTCTGATACGCGACGGCGCGCTCGATCGCTCCGGCATAGACGTGCTGGCGACCCGCCTCGGCATCGGCGCCCGCCATCTTGATCGGCTGTTTCAGAGGCACATGGGCGCGAGCCCCCTACAGGTGGCGCAGACGATGCGCGTCCAGCGCGCCAAGCGACTGCTCGACCAGACCGCTTTGCCGATGACCGAGATCGCCTCGCGCTCGGGCTTCGCCAGCCTGCGCCGCTTCAACACGGTGTTCGCGAAGGTCTACAGGCAGCCGCCGAGCCTCATAAGAAAGAAAAAGGGCCCGGCGAACCGGGCCCTTTCGTATCTCAGCGCCAGACGTCACTTCGCCGTCGGAGTGTAGTTGCCGTTTTTCCAGACATAGATGTCGTAGACCGGATTCTTGATGTCGCCCTTCTGGTCGAACACCAGCGGCCCGACGGCCGAGTCGTAGGTGCCGGAGCGCAGCGACGCAGCGACGGCGGCGGCGTCGGTCGACTTGGCCTTGGCAGCAGCCTGTGCCCATGCCTTGACGGCCGCATAGCTGAAGAGCGTGTAGCCCTCCGGGTTGTACTTGCCGTCGCGGAACTTCTTCACCAGAGCGGCGTTTTTCGGATCATCCTCGGCCTTCGGCGGGAACGACATCAACACGCCGTCGGTGGCAGCACCACCCAGCTTGGCGAACTCGTCGGTCGCGAGCGCATCGAAGCCCACCATCTGCGAGGAAAGGCCCTGCTCGCGCGACTGCTTTATGATGGCGGCGCCTTCGGGATGGTAGCCGCCGAGCACCATGATATCGATCTTGTTCTGCTTCATCTTGCTGATGAGGGCCGTGAAGTCCTTGTCGCCGCGATTGATGGCTTCATACATGACTTCTTTCAGGCCGCCGGCGTTGAGTGCCTTCTTGGCCTCGTCCGCAACGCCTTTTCCGTATGCCGTCTTGTCATGAATGATCGCAATCCTGGCTTTGGGATAGTGCTTCAATATGTACTTCGCCATCGTCGGGCCCTGAATATCGTCGCGGCCGACGGTCCGGAACACCGTGGTGTTGCCCTTGGCGAAGGCGGCGTCAGTCAACGCGGGGTTCGTCGAGGCCGGCGTGATCTGCAGGATCTTGCCTTCCTTGTAGATGTCGGAGGCGGGGATCGACGAGGAGGAGCAGTAGTGACCGGCCACGAAGACGACCTTGTCGGTCACCATCTTGTTGGCGACGGCAGTGGCCTGCTTGGGATCACAGGCATCGTCGCCGATCAGCAACTCGAGCTTCTGGCCATTGACGCCGCCGGCGGCATTGATCTCGTCGACGGCCATCTGGGCGCCGCGCTTCATCTGCTCGCCGAAGACGGCATCCGAGCCTGTCATCGGCCCAGCCGCGCCTATCTTGATCTGCGCGAACGCCGGAACGGCCGCAAGAGCGACAGTTGCGACAGCGAGCGTGCCCAAAATCCTTCTCATGGAAGTCTCCCTTAAAACCCCCTCCACATGGGCGTGGAGTAAGGACTTAGCTTAGTGCCGCTCCTCCCAGCCCAGCAAGCCTTTGCGCTGGTAGAGCCATGGATATTGCCGTGCCATCTGGCGCGCCCGCGTCAGTCGGTACGCAAACGCCGAGATCGCCATCTGCACCAGCCAGCCCAGCAAAAAGCCGGCCACCGACCAGAGCTCGCCGCCGGCCAGCGCGTAATCGAGAAATCGCAGCCCTGCCGAAAGAAGGCCGGAATAGAAGATGACGCGGTGCCACGGGCGCCAGACGACGGCCATGGCATGACCCATGGCGAACGACGCCGGTCCGACCAGCACGAAATTGAACAGCAGGACGTTGAAAAGCGTGTCGCCCAGCCAATCGAAGGTGAACGTGTCGAGTGGGCTCACGCGTGGCCCCCTTCGAGATAGGCCGATCGGATCTCGGCATTGGCCAGCAGCTCGCGCCCGGTGCCGCTCAGCCTTACGCGGCCGTTGACCAGCACGTAGCCGCGATCGGCGAGCCGCAGTGCATGGTAGGCGTTCTGCTCGACCAGGAAGATCGTCACCCCTTCCTCGCGCGCGATGCGGCCGATCGCCTCGAAGATCTGGCGCACGATCAAGGGCGCCAGGCCAAGAGACGGTTCGTCGAGCAGCAGTAGTCTCGGTCGGCTCATCAAGGCCCGGCCGATTGCCAGCATCTGCTGCTCGCCGCCCGACAGGGTGCCACCACGCTGTTCACGCCGTTCTGCCAGCCGCGGGAACATGGCGAACACGCGATCGAGGTCGTGCTGGAAGTGTGCTGGATCGGCGATGGTCGCGCCCATCTGCAGGTTTTCGAACACGCTCATGCGCGGAAAGATGCGCCGGCCCTCGGGTACCTGTGCCACGCCCCGGCGCACGATCTCATGCGTCGGCAGCTGGGTGATGTCCTCGCCTTCGAGCCTGATCGTGCCGGAGCGCGCGCGAGGGTTGCCGAACACCGTCATCAGCAGCGTCGACTTGCCCGCACCGTTGGCGCCGATCAGCGTCACGATCTCGCCCTTGCCCACGTCGAGATCGACGCCGTGCAGCGCCTGAATGGCGCCGTAGAAAGTGGCGACGCCCCTTACCTCAAGCATGACGGGCCTCATGACGGGCCTCAGGCATTGGGCGCCTCGCCTTCCTCCGTGCCGAGATAGGCACCGATAACAGCAGGGTCACGCTGCACCTCGGCCGGCGGCCCCTCGGCGATCTTGCGGCCATAGTCCAGCACCACGACATGGTCGGAGATGCGCATGACCACGCTCATATCATGCTCGATCAGCAGCACGCTTATGCCATCCTGATCGCGGATCGAGACCAGCAGCGCATTGAGCTCGGCCGATTCACGCGGATTGAGGCCGGCGGCCGGCTCGTCGAGGCAGAGCAGCCGGGGCTCGGTGCACATGGCGCGCGCAATCTCGAGCCGGCGCTGGGCGCCGTAGGGCAACTCACCCGCCGGCCGGTCAGCGTCAGCCACTAGGCCGGTGCGCTCCAGCCAGCGGCGTGCCGTCTCGACGGCTTGCATCTCGGCCGTGCGATAGCGCTGCAGGCCAAGCAGCCCGAATATGCTCATGCCCGAGGCGTGCATCAGCTTGTTGTGCTGTGCCACCAGCAGGTTCTCCAGCACCGACATGCCGGGAAAGAGCCGGACGTTCTGGAACGTGCGCGCCACCCGGGCGTATCGACCGATCTCGTGTCCGAACATGCGCTCGAGCAAGTAGTCGCGATCGCCACGCAGGGTCAGACGGCCAATCGTCGGCTTATAGAAGCCAGTGATGCAGTTGAAGACCGTGGTCTTTCCCGCGCCGTTAGGGCCGATGATGGCGGTGATCTCGCGCGGCCTGGCGGCGAACGACACGTCGTCAACGGCCAGCAGGCCGCCAAAGCGCATAGTGAGATGCTCGATCTCGATCAGGGATGCCACATCACTCATGGCGCTCCGGCCCGTCGGACGGGATGAAGCCTGAGCGACGGCTCGCGATGGGCAATCAGGCCACGCGGACGGAACACCATGATCAGCACCATGGCGAGCCCGAAGGCGAGCATGCGGTAGCTGCCGAGGTCGCGGAACCATTCGGGCGCGCCGATCAGCAGCACGGCCGCCAGCACCACGCCGATCTGGCTGCCCATGCCGCCGAGCACGACGATCGCCAGGATGATCGCCGATTCGATGAAGGTGAAGCTCTCGGGACTGACGAAGCGCTGTTTGGCGGCAAAGAACGAGCCGGCGAGGCCTGCGAACATGGCGCCAACCGCGAAGGCCGTCAGCTTGGTATTGGTGGGATTGATGCCCAGTGCACGGCAGGCGGTCTCGTCCTCGCGCAGCGCCTCCCAGGCGCGGCCAACCGGCAGGCGCCGCATGCGCTGGGTGAAGAGATTGGTGACCAGCGCCAGCAGCAGGATGATGTAGTAGAGGAAGATGAGTCGCTGGTTGCTGGTGAACGGGATGCCCATCATCTCGGCAAATGTCTGCTTGCCCGCCGGCGCCGTTTCCGCGAAGACCGCGCCGAAGAAGGTCGGACCGGGAATCGAGCGGATGCCGTCGGGACCGTGCGTGAGGTCGACCCAGTTAATCAGCACCAGGCGGACGATTTCGCCGAATCCAAGCGTGACGATGGCGAGATAGTCGCCACGCAGGCGCAGCACCGGAAAGCCCAGCAGCAGGCCGAAGCTGGCCGCCATCATGCCGCCGATCGGCAGCACCACCCAGAAGCTGAGCCCTAGCTCGGTACTGAGCAGCGCGTAGCAATAAGCGCCGACAGCATAGAAGGCGACGTAACCAAGGTCGAGCAATCCCGCCAAGCCAACCACGATGTTGAGGCCCCAGCCCAGCATGACGTAGGTCAAGATCAACACGGCGAGATCCATCGTCCTCTGGTCGGCAAAGGGCATGAACGGCATGCCGATGGCGGCGCCGAGCAGCAGCCAGCCGAACCACCTCGCACCGGCGCGGCCTAGCATGCGGCCGCGCGGCGAGCGCTGCGCGGCGATGAGAGTGCTGCTTGCCGTGGGCCAGATGGTCCGCAGGATGATCAGAACGCCGGCCAACGCGACGAACCAATGCAGGAACGTCGAGGGCAGCTTGAGCGGCGCCGCGCCGATCACGCCCAGCACCGTGCCGAGCGCAAAAGCAGGCCAGCGCAGCCCGGTCGCCGCCAGCGACAGCCCCAGCCGCCCGAAGAAGACGGCGATCACGGCGACCGCGAGGTCGGCAAAGCGGTAGTTGAAGGTCAATCCCTTGCCGTCACCGACGTCGAGGGTGTTGAAGCCGACGATGAAGATGCCGAGCGCAGCGGCTACGAAGGCGGTAAGGCCGGCATCCTTCAGCATCGACGGCAGACGCGCACCCATCGGTTCAGACCTTCTCGATCTCCGGTTTGCCGAGCAGTCCGGTTGGCCGGAAGATCAGCACCAGAACGAGAATCGAGAAGGCGGCGACGTCCTTATACTCGCTCGAGAAGTAGGCAGCCCAGAAGACCTCGATCACCCCGATCAGCAGCCCGCCCAGCATGGCGCCCGGCAGCGAGCCGATGCCGCCCAGGACCGCGGCGGTGAAGGCCTTGATGCCGGCCAGGAAGCCGATGAAGAAGTCGATGATGCCGTAGTACATCAGGAACAACATGCCGGCGACGGCAGCAAGTGCTGCGCCCATCACGAACGTGAGCGAAATGGTGCGGTCGACATTGACGCCGAGCAACGACGCCATCTTCATGTCCTGCTCGCAGGCGCGCTGCTGGCGGCCAAGCGGCGTCGCCGCGATCAGCCAGGTGAAGCCCGCCATCAGCACCACGGTCACGATGACGATGATGATCTGCAGCCAGCTCACGCGGACGTCGAACCCGTCGATGCTGAACAGGGTATAGCCGCCCGACACAATCTGCCCGCCCGGCTTGAGCCTGGCACCTTGCACAAGCTGCACGTAGTTCTGGAGCGCAATCGACACGCCGATGGCGGAAATCAACGGCGCCAGCTTGAACGAGCCGCGCAATGGGCGATAAGCCGTGCGCTCGATCGCCCAACCATAGACGGCAGTGAAGGTCATGGCCATCAACAGCACCAGAACGATCGCCACCGGTGCCGAACCGATGCCTAGGAGCGCACAGATCATGAATCCGATCAGGGCAATGAACGAACCGATCATGAAGACTTCACCGTGCGCGAAGTTGATCATGCCGATAATGCCGTAGACCATCGTATAACCGATGGCGATCAGGCCGTAGATGGCCCCGAGCGTGATGGCGTTGATCAGCTGCTGCGAAAAATACGCCATACGCCTGCCTTCTCCCTGCCCCGCGCTCTCCGACGCTTGTCAGGCCAGTCTATCGCGGGTTTTGGCCTCGTGGGGAGGATGAAAATCGATGATCTCACGATGGTCCGTGTGCAAATCGCGGACCATATCCAGCCAGGCAGGGCCTTAGATCATCAGACCAATGCTGTACGCCGCCTGCTTCGCCGCCACATAGCGACCAGGCGCACGATCCCTGCGGCGAGGACCAACGCGGCCATCGGCCAATAGAAGCGATCGATTGGCACCCGCTTGCCGATCGCGACGGCGAAGCTGATCCAGATGTACCAGCCGCCCAGCAGATGCAGCAGGCGCCATTTGCGCGGCCCGAGCCAGGCGGCGGTGCGGTCGAACGAGGTTGCGGCCATGGCGGCGATGAAAAGATACGCCGTGCCCGCCAACACGATGGTGTTGATGTTGGTGAGCTTCCAGAACAGCGCCTGGTCGATCGACGCGAGCGCGAGGATCGCGATCAGGTGGATCAGATGCGAAACGGCGAAGGAAACGCCGAGATAACGCCGGTTGCGGCGCTGCCATCGCGTCGCTTCGCTGGGCAAGAGTTCGACCATGGCGGTGGCGGTGAAGGCCAGCACGAACAGCACCAGCGAGCTACGAGCCGTGGCGCGAATCACCAGGCGAATGCCCTCGGCGTCCCAGCCCTCGAAGCTCAGGAGATAAAGCGCCATCGCCGACAGGAGCAGCGAGAGCACACCCGTCAGCCGCCAGCCGTTCATGCGGCCCTCCTCAGCATCGCCGTGCGGCGCAGCCGCCGGCCAAGCCCGATCACGTGGAACGACAACAGCCCGATCAACGCGATCTCACCCGCCGCGGTCAGCAGCACATGCAAGGGCGCCGCCTCGACGAACAGGCCGGCGCGCGCGATGCCTGCAGCAATCGACGCAGCAAGTGCGGCGAGGCAGATCGCGAGCGGCAGCAGCGAGCGACGGAAGGCGAACCAGCCGATCGCGGCAACGCCCAATGCCGCGATGAAGGCATAACGATCGACCAACGGCGCCAGCACCGACAGGCTGTCGCCGATATCGCCGAGCCATATGACGCGCAGCCGCATGGCGACGAAGGTCACCACCACCGTCGCGAGCAGCGCAATCCAGGTGCGGCGGGCCTGACGGTTCACGGCATCGACGGCGAATTGTCCCGCGATCTCGCGGGCGAGGCCGAAGCGTTGGACGGCGTGGCGTTCGGCCTCTGGCGATGGCCACGCCGGGTCGGCTTCGGCTGAGTCCCAAAGATGCGCTTCGATCTCGTCGGCTATGCGGCGCGCCAACGCCGGATCGAAATCGAGCTCGCGCCGCAACATCGCCACGTACCCTTCGATCACGCCGGCCATGCGCGGCCTCCCTTCAGCAGCGTGTCGACGGCTTGCGAGAAGCGGCCCCAGGCTTTGCGCCGCTCGGCAAGCGCCGAGGTGCCGCCCTTGGTCAGCGAATAGACACGGCGCTTGCGGCCGCCCGACGGCGTCGTCCAGCTGCTGGCCAGCAGGCCTGCCTGCTCGAGACGGTGCAGCGCCGGGTAGACCGTGCCTTCGGGCAGGTCGAAAGTGCTTCCGCTGCGGCTCTTGATCACCTCGATGATGGCATAGCCGTGCGCCGGCCCCGCTTCGAGCGCGGCCAGCACGATGGCATCGAGGTGTCCTTTGAGCATTTCTGCTTCCATACCTAGTTATGCTAGGTATGGAGACTTCAAGAGTTCAAGCAGCTTGCGTTCCTCGCCATGGGCAACGTTTAGTGCTGCGATGGACACTCCCTCTTACGACGTCATCGTCATCGGCGCCGGGCCAGCCGGCCTCACCGCCGCCACCGACGCCGCCCGTGCCGGGCTGACAGCGCTCTGCCTCGACAAACTCGCACCGGGCGGAGTGTTGATCAATCTCGGCGAACTGCACGACTTCGAGGAAATCTGGAACGGCCCCGATATGGCCGCTCGCATGACCGACGACGCCACGGTTGCGGGCGTCGAGATCGGTTTCGGCGATGTCACGGGCCTGTCAGGCAGCGGTCCCTGGACCGTCGAGACCGCCGAAGGCGAGAAGCACACCGCGCACGCGGTCGTGATCGCCACCGGGCTCAATAAGGGCGAGCTCGGCCTGCCCAACGAGGCCGACTTCGAGGGCCGCGGCATCTCGCACTGCGCCCATTGCGATGGCCCGCTCTATGCCGGCCTGCCCGTTGTCGTCGCCGGTGCCGAAGGCTGGGCTGGTCTCGAAGCCAAGCACCTCATGGGCTTGGCCGGCGACGTCACGGTGATCGACGCTTCCCTCGCTCAACCGCCGGCCGATATCCCGCACATCGCCGGCCGTATCGTCGCACTCGAAGGCAAAGACGGCTTGCAGTCCATCACCGTGGAAGCGAACGGGACGCGAAAGAGCATTCCGGCCAGCGCGGTGTTCGTCTATGTCGGCCAGTCCCCCGCTGCGGAATTCCTGCCGGAATCGCTTGCACGCGACGCCACGGGGCATATCGTTGTCGATGCCGAGGGCCGCACTTCGGCGCCGACGGTATTCGCCGTGGGCGACGTGCGGGCCGGAGCGCGGCAGTATCTGTCGGACGCTATCGCCGACGGCCAGCGCGCCGCCCAGGCCGTGATCGTGGCCCTGAAGAAGAGTTGAGAAGGAACCTCCATGCGTATCTATAATCCCAGCTTCGGACTCGCCTCTGCCGGCGGCCCGGCCGTGGCGCTGAAGCCGGTCAACTGGATGACCGACGCCATCGCCCTCGTTTCGAATTCGAAGCCGAATGCGCGCGAGCTGCTGTGGGGCATTCGCGATAAGCTCAGCGCGCACCGCCAGGTCGAGAACATCAAGTTCCTGGCCAAGAACAGCGCCAGCCAACCGGCACCGAAGGAACTGCTCCAGGAGGTCGCGGCGAACTACCGGGGCGCAATCCTAGCCCTAGGTGATTGAGGAAGCTGTTCATCGTGGAGTTTCCACGACAGCCTCGAACTCGAAAAACTCGGCATCACGGCTTACGTGGTCGCCACTGAGACTTTCAGGCCGCTGGTCCTGGCCCAGGCGAAAGCCCGCAAGGTCGAGCCGCGGCTGATCGTGGTGAAGCATCCTGTCGGTGGCCTCAATGCCGACGAGCTCCGGGAGCGCATCGAGACGGCCACCAAGGGACTGACCGAGGCGACGAAGAAATGAAGGACATCGCCGACCAAGAAGTGATCGACCTCGAGGACATGGACGTCGAGGCGTTCAATGAGTTTGCCGCCAAGCAGGGCTGGAGCGATGGCATGCCGCTCTACGTCCCGACCGAGGAGAAGGTGGCGAAGTTCGTCGCGACGGTTCGAGGCGACAACCGCCCCTATCCGCCCGTGCCGCCGCGCCAGATCGTGCCGACCATCCAGGCACTCGCGGCCAATGCGGTGATGGCGGGCTGCAAGCCGGAATACTTCCCGGTGGCGACCGCGGCGATGCGCGGCGTGCTCGATCCCGAATACAATCTCCACGGCACGCTCGCGACCACGCATTCCTGCGCGCCGATGGTCATGGTGAGCGGGCCAATCCGCAAGGAGCTCAACATCAACTGCAGCTCGAACTGCTTCGGTCAGGGATGGCAGGCCAACGCCACCATCGGCCGCGCGCTTGGGCTGATGCTGCTGAACGTCGCCGGCGCCAAGCCAGGCGAAATGGATCGCTCGACCCAGGGCAATCCCGCCAAGTTCACCTTCTGCTTCGGCGAGAACGAGGAAGAGAATCCCTGGACGCCCTACCACGTGCAACGCGGTTTCGCTGCGACCGACAACGTGGTGACGGTGATGTCCGGCGAAGGTCCGCACAACCTCAACGACCACGGCAGCAACACCGGCATCGGCCTGCTGACGACTTTCGCGGGCGGCATGGCGACGCCCGGCGCCAACACGGTGTACGGCAAGGGCCCGATGTTCGTGGTCATCGGCCCCGAGCACGCCGCGACGCTGAAGCGCGATGGCTTCACCATCGAAAGCATCCGTGAGGAGCTGTGGCAGCGCTCGCGCATCCATGTCTCGCGGATCTCGAAGGAGAACCAGGAAACCTACAACACCACCGGCCACATGCCCGACGGTGACTGGTACACGATCGGACGCTCGCCCCAGGACATACACATCACGGTGGCGGGCGGCGCCGGCAAGCACTCGGCGTTCATCCCCTCCTTCGGCGGCACGACCGTCGCTTCGGTCCGCATCGCCCGATGACCGAGTGGTGCGGCTGGCCGGTCGTCAGCGAGACGACCGCGTGGGAGGCCGCGCAGCAAATCCTGACCGATGCGGAGTTGTCCGACGGCCTGCCACTGGTGCCGCCGACGAAAGCGCGCCTTGATGCCATGGTCTCGAGCATCGCTGATCGCACGCGCTCGCACGGCCTAATGCCGCCGATGTTCGCCGACATCACGCCCGAGACCGTCGCCTACCAATGCGTGATCGCGGGTGCTCGTCCGACAGAGCTGTCGGTCGTGCTGGCGGCCGCCCAGGCGACCCTGGAAGCCGACTTCAACCTTCTAGGCATCGCCACAACCACCGGCACGGCCTGCGTGGCGCTCTGCGTGCACGGGCCGATCGCGCGCAAGCTGGAAGTCAATGCCGGCACCAACTGCCTCGGTCCCGGCAATCGCGCCAACGCCAGCATCGGTCGCGCCCTGCAGCTCTGCATCCGCAACATCGGCGGCGCGCGCTCCGACACCGGCGACATGGCGACCATGGGACAGCCTGGCAAATACACGCTGTGCTTCGCCGAGCGCAACGACGGGCCCTTCCCTACGCTCACCGCGCGCCACGGCCTCGGCGCCGATGCCAGCGCTATCACCGTGATGGGCATTTCCGGAACGGCCGAGGTGCTGCCCGGTGACGGCGAAGGCGCGACCCCGGAGGCAATCCTGTCGCCCATTGTGGCTGGCATGCGCGCGGCCATCGTCATGTCGGGCATCAGCCGCAAGAACGAGCGCGGCGAGCAGGTCTTCCTGCTGCCGCTCGAAATGGCGCAGAAGATCGTGCGCCATGACGGCTGGGACATTGCCCGCGTGCAGCGCTACGTGTTCGACGAAGGCCAGGGCGTGGCGCGCTCGCCCGAATCGATCCATCCCATCGTCACCGGCGGCGCCGGCTACAAGATGACCTACCTGCCGATCTGGGGTGGCGGCTCGCAGATGGTGATGCAGCGCCTCTAGCTGGCTTCAGAGAACCGTAACTTGCGTTTGGCCTCGTGCAACCGACGTTGCGCCGCCTTGGCGCTGATGACGGCCTGCTCGGCCTGTGTCTCGTGCGCAGGCTTCCCCGGGAGGAGCGCGCGCTCGAGCGCCAACCGCTGAGGTTGCCGTTTCCGCCACAAGGGGACGGTCCGCTTGTTTCCCAGCATCAGATCCTCCATCCGATCCAGTCACGAATGCCGCGGCCCATGACCCAGTCGAGGTCCTGGCCTTTGAGCCACGACATTTCCTCCATGAACATGGTGACTCCCTGGCGGTAACCGCAAGGCAGCCGTGACCAATCTGTGCCCCAGAAAGTGCGTTGCGGACTCAGTTCCGCCAGCGCTCGAGGTTCGCGGCGACGAAGGCGTCGTCATGGAGCTCGGGATAGGTGGCATAGAGCCGGTCGATGCCTTCGCTCTGACCCGGGCTCAGCTTCTCGTGCGGATCGAGGCACTCGATCGAAGTCATCAGCCCCTGTCGCCGGAGGATCTCGTGGCAGCCGGGGATGCAGCCGGCGAAGTCGTGCTCGACGTCAAACACCACCGAGTTGCAGTCGGTGACGAAAAAGTTGAGCGCCAGGATCTCCGGCGGGATAGCGCCGGCCGAGACCGCGAGCTTCAACCGCTCGAGCATCTTCACCGCACCGCGCGTCCACACGCTCCAATGACCCAGCAGCCCGCCCTGGAAGCGCAGCGTCACTTCGCGATTGCCGGTGCGCACCACCATCGGCGTCACCAGATCAGCAACGATGTGATCGTCGTTGCCGGTGTAAAGCGTTATGCGGTCCTCGGCCTGCGCCTGCACGATGCCGACCGCAACATCGAGCGTGCGATATCGGTTAAACGGCGCCACCTTGATCGCGACGACGTTGTCGATGGTCGCGAACCGCGCCCAGAAGGCGCGCGACAGCGCGATGCCGCCGACTGCCGTCTGCAGATAGAAGCCGACCAGCGGCATCTCCCTCGCGACAGCGGCGCAGTGCTCGATCAGCTCGTCCTCGCTCGCGCCCTTGAGCGCGGCAAGCGACAGCAGCACGGCGTGATAGCCCAGGGAGCGCGCCGTCCTCGCCTCCTCGACCGCCTGCGCCGTCTTGCCGACCGCGCCTGCGATCATGACCAGCGGCCGGTCGATCCACTCGCGCGCCGTTTCGATCGCGAGCTCGAGCACCGGCCGGTAGAGGCCGACTTCGCGGATCGCGAATTGCGTCGAATGCACGCCGACGGCAAGGCCACCTGATCCTGCGTCGAGGTAGTAGCGGCTAATGGCGCGTTGCGACTGCTTGTCGAACTGGCGATCGGGGCCGAGCGCCAGCGGATGCGCCGGGATCACAGCACCGCGGCGCAAGGTCGAGAGGACCGGCTGAGGCAGTTCGTTCCAATGCATGGTGCTACTTTAACCCAGTTCCGGCCCGGCGAGAGCAAAGAGATGGGTGGGATCGCCCAGGCCGGGCGCGCTGCCGAGCGTCATCCGCATGTAGCCGCGCGGGCTCACGGCGCCTTGCTGCTCCAGCCACCGCCGGATTTCGGCGTGCGCGTCGGGCACATCGATAATGAACGGGGCTGGGACCAACGCAGCCGCCTTGGCGATCAATGCCAGACCCGTCGCTTCGCTGTCGGCGACGACCGGGCCGATCGAACTTGCAGCCCGCCCTTCCCGTCCCATCACGTATCCCGTTAGACGTCCCCCAGACTCGGCGACCCAGGCGGCGTTCGGTTGCCTGCCGGCCAGATGCGTCAACAAAGAGGGTCGGTCCATGCCGCTCAGCGCGCAGTCGAAAGCTATGACCGCAGGCAAATCGGATGGCGCCAAAGGGCGAAGGGCGATGCTCGACGGCGAGTCCTTTGCGCCGCCAAAATGCCAGCGCGAGATCTTGTATAGATCGCGAAAGCCCAGCGGCAGGTAGATCGGCCGGCCTTGCTCTGTCGCATCGAGGCCTGCAACGGCACCGCTCTCTTGCACCTCGGCGATGCAACGCTCGAGGAGCCGGCTGCCGACACCGCTGCGACGCCGAGCCTTGGTCACCAGCACCATGCTGATCCAGGCGAGCTTGTCGCCCAGCGGCAAGACCAGGGAACTCGCTTCCCATTTGCCACCCTCGCCGCGGCAGCCAAAGCCACGGCCGGCCCCCAGCATGAAGCGCCAGTCGGCGATGTTCTGGTTCCAGCCTGCTTCGACAGAAAGCGGCCACACGGCCTCACATTGATCGGCGGCTATCGCCTCAATACTTCCCATCGCGCACCTCGTAGTGCGTGGGCTTATTGAGGGTGGCCATGTCGCGGCTGAGCCAGTCGGCCGTCCATTCAATCATCTTGGAAAGCGGCACGCTGGGTGGACCGAACTCCTTCACCATGCGGGCAGCATTGTTCAGCCAACCGGTCGGCGCCGGCGTGCCGGTGAGCTTGGGTGTCTTGCCGAGAAGCTTGCCGAACTCACCGGCCAGCCAGTTCACTTCGATGGTCTCCGGCCCCGTGACGTTGATCGGCGTGGTCGGCGTGGTGGCGTGAGCCAGGCAGCGCAACGCCACAGTATTGGCGTCGCCCTGCCAGATCACATTCACATGACCCATGGCGAGATCGACTACCTCGCCGTCCCGCACCTTGCGGGCGACGTCGTGCAGCACGCCGTAGCGCATGTCGATCGCGTAGTTCAGGCGGAACAGGCGACCCGGAGTGCCGTGATGCGCCGAGAAATACTCGAACATGCGCTCGCGGCCAACGCAGGACGTGGCGTAGTCGCCCGGCGGCGGCACAGGGTCGACGTCCTCCGTGGCACCGCCGCTCCCCACCGGCACGAAGGGATAAACGCAGCCAGTCGAAAAGGCCACGATGCGCGAAGTCTTGAATACCTCCGCGACCATCGCCGGCACCTGCACGTTCATCGCCCAGGTGAGCGGCACGTTGCCGGTGGCGCCGAACTTGCGGCCGGCCATGAATACGACATTGGCGGCCCTGGGCAGGCGCTCGAGCGCATTGCGATCGAGCAGGTCGGCCGACACGGCCTCGACGCCTGACCGCGCCAGCGCCTCGCGCACGCCGGGTTCGCTGAAGCGTGCAACGCCGATCACGCGCTTGCCGAGCGGCGCCGCGCGCTTGGCCAGCCGCGCGAGCGTCGGGCCCATCTTGCCGCCGACGCCGAGCACCAGAATGTCGCCCGACAGCGTCTTGAGGTCGGCCACCAGCGCGGGCGACGGCGTGGTCATGAAATCTTCGAGCGCCTCGATGCCGTCGAAGCGCTGAGGCAATGCCGCCAGGCTCATGCCGTCACTCCCATCGTGACTCCTGTTGTCCTGGGCGTCATCGCGCGGAAATCCATCTCGGCGCCGACAGCAAAGCCCGACACCCCGAGCGATCCCAAGGCGATCTTGCCGCCGGCCGCCTTGAGGCGCGCAGGATGGCCGTCCACCTTCTCGTAGAGGTCAGGGTGCGCGCGCACGAAGGCCCGCTGTTCGAACTCTGAAGCGAAGGACATGCCGTCGACGAAATGATGGGCGTTGCGCTCGACATGCGTCATGCCGAGCAGCGACACCAGGGCGAGATCCTGCTGGACGCTGACGCCGGGCAAGGTCGTGAGATCTTCCGCCGACATGAAGTAGCCCGGCCCAAGTCTTGCGACTCGCGAGGCGTTGAGGATCGACTTGTAGAAGCCCTTGCAGTTCTTGCTCGACACGCCGACATAGCCGAGTTCCATCGCCGTCGGGAAGGACGACAGTTCGGCGTCCGATTCATCGATGATCACCGGCCGGAGCTTGGCCAGCGGTTCGACCGAGCGGCTAAGCGCCACGGCGCGCTTGATCGGCTGCTCGATGAACAGTGTCGACTGCACCAGCCGCGCGAGCCGGGGCTCCTCCACTACCTTGCGCAAGAGTTCGACGATGCCCTCGACGTCGTCGTACTGCTCGTTGCCGTCGAGCGTGGCGCGATAGTCGGGCAAGCGGCTGTCCAGCACAGAAGCGATGCGGGTCAGCCGCTCAAGGTCCGCTTTGATGTCGCCCGCCACCTTCAGCTTGTAGTAGCGGCCGCGATAGTAGGAGACGACCTCCTCGAGCGTCTCCGGCAGGCCGTCGTTGATCCGCTCCATCGGCGTGCGGTCGCCCGCCGTCAGCGGATCGACCAGGCCGACCGTGTGGCGCAGTTCGATGGTGGGCTGAGGCTTCAGTCCGGCGAGAAATGTCGCGAGCTCGAGCTGGTCGATGTCCGGTGTCAGCTCGGTCGCCGTGATGCCCGGCATGTTCTGGGTGATCATCTGGGCGAAGGAGTTGCCAGTCACCTTGCCCAGGGCATCGAGGATGGCGCGATCGAGCAGCGCAGGTCCGTAGGAGGCGACCAGCGGATTGAGGCGGAGCGCAGCGCTCTTCTTGTGCTGCTCTCGGTAGGTGCCCGTGAACAGGCCGAACGGCGTGGCGGCGCCGTAGGCCTTGTAGAGGCCGATGGCGATGTCGAGCGACTGGCGGAGCTGGTCGAGGTTCTGGGCGTCGGTGAATTCCGGGCTCTTCTCGAACCACTTGGCAGCCAGCGCCTCGGCGGCGACGCCCTGGCAGCTGCGGCCGTCAGGCAGCGAGATGCGCACGCGGATCACCGCCTGGATGCCCTCGGTCACGGTGATCACGCCGAAGCGGAAGGCAAGCCGCATGGTCATCGGCCGCTCGTAGCGTTCGACTTCCTCCAGTTTGACCTTCATGCGCGCTCCAGCAGACCCGATATGTAGCCGATCATGCGGGCGGCACAGGTCGGCCCGTCGGGCTCGTAGATGAAAGGCTCCATCGCCACCCAGCCGGCATAGCCGGTTTCGGCAAGCGCCTGAAGGACAGGCGCGAATTTGTCATCACCCTCCCCCGGCCCGCGCCGGTTGCGGTCGTTCAGCTGGATATGGGCCATCAGGCCCGTTGGCATCCAGCGCCGGATGAGGTCAGCCAACGGCTCGGCCTCCATCTTGCCTGCCGCCGACGTATCAACCATCGACTTGAAGGCGGGGTTGCCGACGCGCTGCACGACGGCCGACGCCTCCGCGATCGTGTTGATGAAGTTGCACTCCGGCGTCGACAGCGCCTCCAGGCAATAGACCACGCCCGCTTTCTGCGCTGCCGCCGCCGCGATCATCCAGGCCTCCTCGGCACGCTTGGCACCGGCAGGACCCTCGACATGCCGCTGTGCCGGCGAGCCGTGCACTAGATAGGCACCGCCTAGTTCAGCGCAAAGATCGACCGAGGCGACGAGCACATCGACGCTCTTCTGCCAGACGGCACGATCGGACGTGGTGATGGAAAGGCCGGCGGGCGCTGCAAGCAGCCAATGCAGGCCGCTCACCTCGAGGCCGGCATCGCAGCAGATACGACGGACTTCCCTGCGCTTGGCGGCCGGCATGCGCCAGCCGTCGTCACCGAAGGTGAACGGCGCGAGCTCGAGCCCGCGATAGCCGAGCTTCGCCGCCACGGTGCATTGCCGCTCGAAGGGAAGCTCGCGGACCACCTCGTTGCACAAAGAAAGCTTCACCGCGGAGCCTCGCCTTGACGGCCAATTGGGCCTTCGTCAGTCTCGCTGAAATGTGGGGCAACTTATCACGAAAATGAAGGCATTAAGTCGCCAGTACTGGCCGACCATCGCGCTGTTCATTGCACTTTTGGCCGCCTGGCAGTTGGCCGTGAGCTTCGGCGGTATTCGTGAATATCTCTTGCCTTCCCCGCTCTCGGTGTGGAACTCGCTGTGGCATGGCGAGGTTAGCTGGTCGCAGCACCTCTGGGTCACGACCTGGGAGATCGTCGGAGCCTTCCTGATGGCCGGCGCGGTTGGCGTGGCGCTGGGCGTTGCCATCGCCTGGTCGCCGCTGCTCGCCAATGCGCTGGTGCCATTCCTGGTGTTCGTGAACACGCTGCCCAAGGTGGCGATCGCCCCGCTGTTCCTGATCTGGATGGGCTACGGGATCTTCCCCAATATGCTGATGGGGGCGTTAATCGGCTTCTTCCCGGTGGTGATCAACACCGCCGTCGGCTTGAGCCAGGTGGAGGCCGATATGCTGGACCTCGGCCGTGTGTTCAATGCGCCGAAATGGAAGATCTTCGCCAAGATCCGCATCCCTAATGCGCTGCCCTACATCCTGAGCGCGCTCAAGATCACGGCGACCGCCGCAGTGGTCGGCGCGATCGTGGGTGAGTTCGTGGCGTCACAGAGGGGCCTGGGCTTCGTCATCGTCACCACGCAGAGCAGCATGAACACCAGCGTGGCGTTTGCCGCCCTGATCTGGATTTCCGTGGTCGGGTTGCTGCTCTACGGCGCCGTCGTGCTGCTGGCGCATTTGTGGGCGCCGTGGGCGGAAGGCATCGAATAAAGGGAGAAATGTCATGAATCGCACATTGTCACTGGCGCTCGTCGCCCTGCTTGCGTCGGCGGGCGGAGCCGCTGCGCAGGAGAAGTTCACCTTTGCGCTCAACTGGTTCGCTGTCGGCGACCATGCCGCCTACTGGGTGGCGCTGGACAAGGGCTACTACAAGGCCAAGGGCCTAGACGTGACGCTCGAGAACTCGAAAGGTTCGGGCGATTCGATCGCCAAGGTCGATACCGGCCGCGCCGACGCGGGTCTCGCCGACGCTGCCGTGGTGATCGCATCCAATGCGCGCGGCACGACCGTGAAGACCGTCGGGATGGTGTTCGACAAGACGCCGCTCAACATCTTCAGCCTCAAGAGCAAGCCCTTGACCAAGCCGAAGGATCTCGAAGGCGTGACGCTCGGCGCCCCTCCGGGCGACGCCCAGCGCCAGATGTTCCCGGCCTTCGCCAAGCTGACCGGCATCGATGCCAGCAAGGTCACCTGGGTGAATATCGAGCCGGCCGCCAAGATCGCCGCCGTCGCCGAGAAGCGCATGGACGGTGTCGGCGATTACAACACCGGCCTCCCCCTTTACGAGAAGGCGGCCGGCAAGGGCAACGTCGTGATGCTGCAGTGGGCCGACTTCGGGTTCGATCTCTACTCGATGTCGATCATGTCGAGCGCCAAGACCATGAAGGAGCGGCCCGAGGTTCTGAAGGCCTTCCTCGAAGCCTCCTACATGGGCTGGCGGGATGTCATGGCCGATCCCAAGGCCGCCATGGTGATCTTCAAGAAGCGGGTGCCCGAGATCGACGTCGATGTGCTGACCGAGAACATGATGATCGGGCTCGGCCTGATGAAGACCGAGCAGTACGCCAAGAGCGGCATCGGCTCGATCGACGACAAGAAGATGTGCGCCTCGGTCGATCTGGTGAACACCTACATGGGGCTGCCCAAGAAGGTCGACTGCAAGGACGTCTACAGCAAGGACTTCTACGCCAAGGTCGCGATGTAAGACCTCGTGACAAAGGTGCTGATCGACCTCGCCGGGGTCGGCATGACCTATCAGGCGGCGAGCGGCCCCGTCGAGGCGCTCGCCGGCATCTCGATGTCCGTGGGCACGGGTGAGTTCGTCTCTCTGGTGGGACCGAGCGGCTGCGGCAAGTCCACGCTGCTGCGCATCGTGGCGGGCCTGCGGCCGGCGACGCTGGGCACTGTCATGGTGGCCGACCGCGAGGTCACTCGGCCGATCCCCGACATCGGCATGGTGTTCCAGGCGCCGGTGCTGCTGAAATGGCGTTCGATCCTGCAGAACGTGCTGCTGCCCGCCGAGCTCGCCGGCCATGAGCCGCGCAGCTACTGGGCGCGCGCCCAGCAGCTCCTGGAGATGGCCGGCCTACACGGCTTCGCGGAAAAACTGCCGAGCGAGCTGTCCGGCGGCATGCAGCAGCGCGCCGCGCTCTGCCGCGCCCTGCTGCTCGATCCGCCGCTGTTGCTGATGGACGAGCCGTTCGGCGCGCTCGATGCCATGACGCGTGACGACATGGCGCTCGAGCTGCTGCGCATCTGGGGCGAGCGCGATCTGGAGCGCAATCAGCGCAAGACCGTGCTGTTCGTCACCCATTCGATCGCCGAGGCGGTGTTCCTTTCCGATCGCGTGGTGGTCATGTCGCCCCGCCCCGGCCGCATCGCGGCAGACTTGCTCATCGACCTGCCGCGGCCAAGGACGGTGGAATTGCGCGCCTCGGAGAGGTTCGGCAGGCTGAACCTCGAGATCTTCCGAGCACTTACAGGGCAAGGCGCGGGCTCGGGCAGCCAGCGCAATTAGGGCACCATTTCTCGCCCGCGCTAGTTGGCGCAGCCAGCACTGCCTGATAAGACGCCCGCGACAACGCCCCGATGACGGGGCTCCAGGAGCAGACATGGCCACCGCCGCCACCCCGATCAAAAGCGCCGCCAAGGGCATCAGCGCCGACGCCAAGCCCTTCGACTGGGAGGACCCGTTCTTCCTCGACGAGCAGCTCACCGAGGAGGAGATCGCGATCCGCGACGCGGCCCGCGCCTACTGCCAGGACAAGCTGATGCCGCGCGTCGTCGAGGCCAACCGGCACGAGAAGTTCGACCGCGAGATCATGAATGAGATGGGGGCGCTCGGCCTGCTGGGCTCGACCCTGCCCGAGAAGTACGGCTGTGCCGCCACCAACTACACGACCTACGGCCTGGTGGCGCGCGAGGTCGAGTCCGTTGATTCAGGCTACCGCTCGGCGATGAGCGTGCAGTCCTCGCTGGTAATGCATCCAATCAACGCCTATGGCAGCGAAGAGCAGAGGATGAAGTACCTGCCCAAGCTCGCCACCGGCGAATGGGTCGGCTGCTTCGGCCTCACCGAGCCCGACCATGGCTCGGATCCCGGCAGCATGAAGACACGCGCCGTGACCGTGCCCGGCGGCTACAAGCTCTCGGGCTCCAAGATGTGGATCACCAATTCGCCGATCGCTGATGTACTGGTGATCTGGGCCAAGCTCGATGGCGGAGCGATCCGCGGCTTCATCCTGGAGCGTGCATGGAAGGGCATCGCCACGCCCAAGATCGAAGGCAAGTTCAGCCTGCGCGCCTCGGTGACTGGCGCCATCATGCTCGACGAAGTCATGGTGCCCGTCGAGAACATGCTGCCCAACGTCTCGGGCCTCGGCGGCCCGTTCGGCTGCCTCAACAACGCGCGCTACGGCATCGCCTGGGGCGCCATGGGCGCCGCCGAATTCTGCTGGAAGCAGGCGCGCAACTACACCATGGACCGCAAGCAGTTCGGCCGCCCGCTCGCCGCCAACCAGCTGATTCAGAAGAAGCTCGCCGACATGCAGACCGAGATCACGCTCGGCCTGCAGGCCTGCCTGCGCGTCGGCCGGCTGAAGGATGCCGGCCACGCCCAGCCGGAGATGATCTCGCTGATCAAGCGCAACAACTGCGGCAAGGCGCTCGACATCGCCCGCGTCGCCCGCGACATGCACGGCGGCAACGGCGTCAGCGACGAATATCACGTGATCCGCCACGCCATGAACCTCGAGGCGGTCAACACCTACGAGGGCACGCACGACGTGCACGCCCTGATCCTCGGCCGCGCCATTACCGGCATCCAGGCCTTCACCGCGCAGAACTGATGGGAGAGCTGCCGCCGGCCGCCGACATCACACTGGTCGTCGCGGGCGCGCTGGTCGCTGGCTTCCTCAATGGCCTGAGCGGCACCGGCTATGCGCTGGCGTCGCTGGGCTTCTGGCTGCACGCCATGCCGCCCGCCACCGCCGCGCCGCTGGTCGCGCTCTGCTCGGTCGTCGGCCACATCCAGTCCCTGCCGCGCATCTGGCATGGCGTGGTCTGGCAGCGGCTCTGGCCGTTCCTCGTCGCAGGTCTCTTGGGCGTGCCGGTCGGCACCCTTCTGCTCGACGAGGTACGCGTGCAGCCGCTCAAGGTCGGCGTCGGCCTGCTGCTGATCTTCTACAGCGCCTGGATGGGCCTGGTGCGTCGGCCACCCATCGTCACCGGCGGCGGTCGCCTGGCCGATGCCGCGATCGGCTTCACCGGCGGCGTGATGGGCGGCATGGCGAGCCTCAGCGGCCCCGCTCCCGTGATTTGGGCCCAGTTGCGCGGCTGGAACATGCACGAGCAGCGCGGCGTCAATCAGCCGTTCAATATGGCGGTGCTTGCCCTGGCGGTCGTCACCGCCGCCATTGCAGGGTTCCTGGACGCCAAGTTCTTCGTCTTTGTCGTGCTCGCCCTGCCCACCACCCTGATCGGCGCCCGGGTCGGCCTCAGCCTCTATGGCAAAGTCGATGACCGGCAGTTCCGCATCATCGTGCTCAGCCTGCTTGGCGTCTCCGGGGCCACCTTGATCGCCTCGTCCCTGACATGAACCGCAATACCTTCGTCGCCAGCTTCCTCGGCGCCTGTATAGCGATCGCCGTCGTCGCCTTTGTCCTGCACCGGCTGCCGCAAACCGCGCCGCCGCGCGGGCCGAGTTCGCCACCCGCCGCCTGGCCCAACTACAGCGTCAACGGTCCGGGCTTCCTCACACCCGCCATGGCTGACGGCGAACTCGTCGCCTACGGCTACCGGCTGGTGAGCGAGACCTTCGCGCTGATCGGGCCCGAGGCGCCCGATGCCAGCAAGCGCTTCGCCGGCAACAACCTCGCTTGTCAGAACTGCCATCTCGATGCCGGCACCCATCGCGCCGGCGTGCCGCTGGTCGGCGTCTACAGGACATACCCCAAGTTCTCGACCCGCAGCGGCCGCGTGATCTCGCTCGCCGAGCGCATCGACGAGTGCATGACCCGCTCGATGAATGGCCGGAAACTGCCCGACACTTCCCGCGAGATGATGGGTTATCTCGCCTACCTCAAATTCATAGGCGAGCCCGAGGCGATGAACATCGAGCCCGCACCGGCAGCGCCGCTCCCCGGCGACGCCACGCGCGGCGCCGAGGTCTTCGGTCGCATCTGCGCCGCCTGCCACCAGCCGGACGGCCTCGGCAAACGCTGGGGCGCCCTGGCCGACGCCCGCGGCTACCGGTTCCCGCCGCTCTGGGGGCCGGACAGCTTCAACGATGGCGCCGGCATGGATCATTTTCAGCGCTCGGTCGGCTTCATCCACCGCAACATGCCGCGCGGCACCGAGCCTGCGAAGCCACAGCTCACCCTGCAGGAGGCCTGGGATGCGGCGGCGCTGCTACAGTCCAAGCCGCGGCCGCATTACGACGCGGGGCGCTAGAAGCGATCGTCACCGCCCTTGCCCGCACGTCTTGGAAACCTCGGAAAATGGTTTTGCGAGGTTTCCAAGGACGTTCGCCCACTCGCCTAGAGCTGGAAAAGCCAGAAGCCGCCAAGGCCGACGAGTACCATGGCCACGCCGCAGTACTTGAAGAGGCGCGTCGATCGAGCCTCCAGGGCCTGTTCAGCCCATACCATCCGACGTTGGCCCGGAGACATCTCCGCCTTTGCCTTGATCTGATGTGCAATGAAGCCTGGCGTGATGCCCGTACCAACGGCGCCGTCGCGGTCCTGATCGACGATCACACTGAAGCACAAGATGAGCACGCCCAGCACGGCAACGCCAAAGAAGCTCGTGTAGGCAATGATCAAGCCGGCCACGACCAACGCGACAAGCCAACCGCTTAGAACGAACGCCATGACAAAGGATTTGGCAGGCATACTGCCCTCCGATCCGGCGAGTATAGTCTGATCTCTCCGCATCCGGCCGACAAGACCGCATAAGCGGAGCCACAGACAGCCCCTGCCTGCGCCCTTGGAAACCTTGGAAATCATTTGCGAGGTTTCCAAGGGTGCGGGTGCTGTTCCTACGTACTTCGCTTCGCTCGGGACGGCACAGAGTGCAACTAGCCCGCGAGCCAGCGCAAGCAATCGGCCTTGGCCAGAGCCTCGTCTAGCCCGGCCGCGGCCTTGGCGGCGGCGTACTTGCGGCGGATCTCGGCGAGGGAGCGGGCGTGGTACTTCTGCGGCTCCTGCGACCAGGGCTGGCCGCCGAGCTTGAGCTCGAAAGTCTTGTCGCCCTTCTCGATCGCTGCGGCGTTGGCCGTCGACCACGGGAGGAACAGGCCGCCGACCTGCTCGGTGAGAAGCGGCGTCAGGCCGGACGCGAGCGCCGCCCAGGACTCGAATGGCCCCTCCGCCTTGGGCGACAGCATCCGCGCCACCCAGGCCATCACGTTCGGCGCCGAGGCGCGCATGATGGCGCCAGGCGTGGGATCGGTCGCGGTTTCGTAGAACTGACCCCACAGGCCGAAGTCGACCAGCGCCGGCCGGCCGCCGAGCAGATAGGGCCGCGCCGCCAGGTGGGCATTGAGGATTTCCAGCGTGCGCTTGAACGAGGCCTCGATCAGCGGCCGCGTCGTGGCGTTGGAGCCGACGAAGCCCAGCCGCCCGCTCATACGCTCGGCCACCGCAGCGCGCGCCTGCGCCACGGCGAGCGTGCCCTGCGGACCCATCATCTGCTGGGCGATGCGCTCGGCGGTCGCCCAGCAATCGGGCGCGTAGGCCCAGCGATAGTGGAACATCCACTTGTTGCCCCACTCATCGCCGAATTCCTCGAGCAGCGCCGACAGGAAGGCGAGCGCCTTGTCGTCAGGCACGATCGAGGGTTCGCGGTTGGCTGCCTCGAAGCGCTCGATGATCGGCGTGGAGTCCTGCAGGCCCTCGCCTTCGGGTGTCACAACCAGCGGTACCAGCGGCAGCTTGGCGTATTGCTGGAACTCGGCCTGGTTGGCGGGCGAGCGCAGAGACCATTCGTGAGGCAAGTTCTTGTAGCGGAAGTAGGAGCGCACCTTCACCGAATAGGGCGACAGCTCCGAGCCGAAGATGCGATGGGTCACAGCCAGCGCTTCCGCTTCACCCAGATATAAATGCCGGACACGACCGCGGCGGCGATGCACCAGAAGAAGGCATAGCCGAACTGCCAGCCGAGCTCGGGCATGTTGCCCTTCTCGCGGTCGAAGTTCATGCCGTAGAGGCCGGTCAGGAAGGTAAGCGGCAGGAAGAAGACCGTGATCACGGCCATGGTCTTCATTACCTCGGACATGCGGTTGTTGGCCTGCATCAGATAGACTTCCATCAGGCCGTTGGTCATTTCGCGGTAGCTCTCGACCAGGTCGAGCACCGCCACCGTGTGGTCGAAGCAGTCGCGCAGGTAGGTACGCGTCTCGGGCATGATGAACGGCGTCTCCGGCCGCATGATCGCCAGGACCGTCTCGCGCTCGGCCCATTCGATGCGATGGAACGCCACCAGCGCGCGCCGCGCGGCATGGACGTGGCTCAGCGTCTGCTCGGTCGGATGGCCCAGCGCCTCGTCCTCGAGTTCCTCGAGATGGTTGGCCAGCGCCTCGACCAGCGGGAACTTGCGGTCGATGACCAAGTCGATCAGCGCATAGACGAGATAGTCGATGCCGAAGGTCCGCAGCCGCGACCCTGCCGTCTGCACCCGATCGCGCACCGGCTTGAAGATGTCCTTCTTGTGGTCGTGGAAGGAGATCACGTAGTTCTCGCCGAAGAAGATGCTGACCTGGCGGAGCCGGATCTCGCCCTCCTCATAGGTGGGATCGTTGAGCACGATGAACCCCTGGCCCTCGTAGAGGTCGAGCTTGCCGCGCGAGTTGGAGTGGAAAACGTCCTCCAGCGCGAGCGGATGCAGGTTGAACGCCATGCCGAGGTCGCGCAGCATTTCCGAGCTCGGCCGGCCCGCCACGTCGATCCAGGTGCGGCCAGGCGTGCCGAGATGGAAGCGGCATTCGTCGACCTCGACACCGTGCAGGACCTCGCACTCGTCGTTGGTGTATTCGACCAGGGTGAAGTCGAGCGCCTCGTCGGGCACGGGGGCGCGGCCGGCCAGCGTGCCCGGCGCGGTCCCCGGCTTGGTATGGCGGTGAAGGATTCCGTCCATCATTCCTGGTCGTCTCTCAGACTTCTTGCATCACCTGAACGTCCGGCCGACCGGCCAGATAGTCGCCGAGCTTGCGGCCCAGTTCCTTGAAATGCGGCGCCGCGCGATGGGCCTCCAGCGCCGCCTGGTCGTCATAGCGCTCCAACATGACATATACGTTGGCGTCGGCCGTCTTGTGCAGCGAATAGAGCTTGTTGCCCGGCTCGTCGGCCCGCACCTTGGCCTGCAGGGCCTTCATGGTCGCCTCGAAGTCGGCATTGGTGCCGGGCTTGATGGTCAGTTTGGCGATGACGCCGAGCATGGTCGTTCCTCCGCGGCCTATTGGGGACGCTTCTTCACAAGGTACTTGTGTTCTCCGTCGCAGACCAGCACGCCAGCTTGGTTATGGATGGTGAGCTTCATAACGACTGTGCCGGTCGTCCGGCCGGGCTTCAGCTCGCTCACCTCGAGCATCGGATAGAGCGTGTCGCCGCAATAGACCGGCTTCAGGAAACGCGACGACTGTTCGAGGAAGCCGATCAGCAAATCACCGATGACATGCGGGAAGATGCCGGCGCCGGCCGCGCCCTGGATCGCCACCTGCAGCCCGTGGGCCAGCATGTCGCGATGGCCGCGCGCCTTGCAGTATTCCCGGTCGTAGTGAATCGGATGGTTGTCGCCGCTGGCCAGTTGGAAGGCCGCGAACAGCAACTCGGTCTGGGTGCGCGAGTTTATGTAGAACTTCTGCCCGACCTTGAGGTCCTCAAACCAATGGGTCGGGCCGAAGCGATGTTCCGCTGGATCGAACGTCATGAACCGACCTTAAAACAGGCTGGCCAGCGGTTCGAGGCTCTTCTCCAGGAAGTCCGGCCGGGCATCATCGCGCGGCGGAAGGCCGACGCGATTGTGCCAGTAGACCGGGAGCCCGACCTCCTTGGCGCCTGGCACATCCGAGGTCGATCCGGCGACGAACAGCGTCCGGTCTGGCTGCGTGCCCAGCTTCCGCAGAACGGCGCGATAGACCTCGGGTCGCGGCTTGTAGAAGCCCACGCTCTCGGCCGTCTCGACCACCTTGAACGGCACGCCGACGCGGCCGGCCGCGCGCTGGCCCAGCCGGATCGAGCAGTTGGTCGCGACGGCCAGCGGCACTGGGATCTTCTTCAGGACCGCCGGCGCCTCGGGCCACGGCGCGAGCTCGTCCCAGCGCCGCTCCAACTCTTCCCCCAGCCGCTCGGGCAGACCGACGTCGCGTGCCGCCTCGCGCACCAGCGTCTCATAGGGTCGGTACGCGCCGCAGCCGTAGGTGATCTCGAGATAGCGCCGGCGCCACTTCGTGCCATCGTCGGCCGAGCCCGCGACGTTGTCCCAGAGAGTCCAGGAATCGATCAGCGCCGTCAGCAGGTCGAAGACGACTGCATCGTATTTCATACGATGTTGTCGTATCTCACGCCGTGCGCTCGATCATGCGCTCGCGCCAGGCATGGACCGGATCGTCCTTCTCGAGGAGCTCCAGCTTCGGGCTCATGGTGCTCGGCCACAGGAGCGTGCCGAACAGGATGTAGTCGGGATAGGCCGGCGCCCCGCCCGACAGGAACTTCTGGTCCTTGAGGATACGCCGCGCCGGCTCCAGCGCGACCCGGAACGTGGCCAGCCCGGTCTCACGCGCCTTCTTCTGGAAGCCGGCGAAATCGTTCGTGCCAATGCGCTTGCTACGCGAGTCGACGACGTAGTCGCGGTCCTGCGGCCGGCAGATCTCGACCATGTCGGCAACGACCATAGGGAAGATCGTGGGGTTGACCGCGGTATCGGCCCAGCCGTTGACGAAGCGCGCGTAGCTGCGGCCGGGATCGTTGGGGAACAGCGGCTTGTCGGGATAGGTCCGCTCGAGATGCTCGGCGATCGCCCAGCTGTCCTTCACGACCTTGGTGCCGTCATGGATGACAGGCACGGTCTGCGATTGGGCAAAGGCGATCTTCTGCTTTTCGTTGAACCCCATCGGCTCGTCGCGCCAGGCGAGCCCCTTGTGCTTCAACGCGAGCTTTGCCCGCCAGCAATACGGACTGGGACGGCGGTCTTCGGAGAAGACGAGGTCGTAGAGTGTGATCATTGGCACCCGATCAGAAACCGCAATTATATGGGGCGGCGTTGAGCGACGGCTTGACCGCCTCGATGGACTGCTTGCAGGCCGTCTCGAGCGTGGGTTTGGTCTGTGGATCGCTCGCCATCTGTTTCCACTGCGTGCGGAGTTGCATGATCATCTGATCGAGCTGGGCGCGCTGGTCGCCCGCCTGGCCCTTTACGCACGTCTGGTATTTGTCGAGGAAGGTGTCGCACGCTTCGACACCGACCTTGTCCTGCGCCAACGCCACCGATCCGCCGGCCACCGCAAGGATACCCAGCACTAGAACGCCAACGCACTTCATGTGATTCGCTCCGCTCGTTGATCGACGGCCAAGAGTTCTCACATCGACCAAGAATTGGCAGCCAGCGAATGTGTGCGCTTGGTCACTTTCCATCCAGCATGCGGATGATGCCCGAGAAGTCCTTGGCCGCGTGGCCGCTGTTGACGAACATGTTGAAGAGTTGGGCTGCGCTGGCACCCAACGGCGTGCTGGCATTGACGGCGTTCGCCGCCTGCTGCGCCAGCAAGAGGTCCTTCAGCATCATCGCCGCGGTGAAGCCCGCCTGGTAGTCGCGATTGGCGGGCGATGTCGGCACCGGACCCGGCACCGGGCAGTAATTGGTCATCGCCCATGACTGGCCCGACGAGGTCGAGGCGATGTCGAACAGCTTCTGGAAATCGAGGCCGAGACGCTTGGCCAGCATGAAGCCTTCACAGACGCCGATCATGGAGATCGCGAGCATCATATTGTTGCAGATCTTGGCCGCCTGGCCGCTGCCGCTGTCGCCGGCCAGCACGATGTTCTTGCCCATCTTCTCGAGAATTGGCCTGGCCTTGCCGAACGACGGGGCCGGGCCGCCGCACATGAAGGTGAGCGTGCCGGCGGTCGCACCGCCGACGCCGCCTGATACGGGCGCATCGATCATCTCGAAGCCCGCCTTCTTGGCCAGCGTTGCGACATGGCGCGCGCTGTCGACATCGATGGTCGAGCAATCGATCAGCAGGGCGCCCTTGGCGACGTTGGGCAGCACGTCCTTTTCGTAAACCTCGCGAACATGCTTGCCGGCGGGCAGCATGGTGACGACGATCTCGGCGTCCTTCACCGCCTCGGCCGCACTCTTGGCCTTGTGGGCTCCCTTCTCGACCGCGGCGGCGACGGCTGCATCCGACAGGTCGAAGGCGGAAACGTGATGCTGCGCCTTGCAGAGATTGGCAGCCATCGGGCCACCCATGTTGCCGAGACCGATGAAGGCGATTTTCGCCATGCTTCCCTCCCTCTCCTGCCCGTCAGTCGAACAGCAGGTCGTTCGCGACCGGCTTGAAATGCGCCTCGACCATCGCCCGCGTCACGCCCTCGATGGTCGGCGGCTTCCACATGGGCTTCTGGTCCTTGTCGATCAGCAATGCCCGCACGCCCTCGAAGAAGTCATGGTCGGGCCGCATGCAATTCTGGGCCATGCGGTATTCGATGGTCATCGAATCCTCGAACGACCGGTTGGCGCAGCGCTTGAGCTGCTCCAGCGTAATGGCCATCGCTGTGGGCGAGAGCTTGAGCAGCGAGGCGAGCTGCTTTTCTGCCCACTCCCCGCCCCGCTTCTTCAGCTTGGCTTCGATCTCCGCCACAGTCTCCGCCGAAAAGCAGCGATCGATGTCGGCCATCATCGCCGGCAGGCTGGGCGGCCCGGCATCGGCTGCAAAGCGGGCGATCACGGCATCGGCCTTGCGGTTGGCATCGGCCCCCGAGAGATCGGCCGCGCCCAGCGCCGACTGCAGCTCGTTCATCTTCGCGCTGGGCACATGGGCATCGACAATGCCGGCCCACACTGCATCGGCCACTTTCAGCCGATGGCTTGTCAGCGCCAGGAAGGTACCCAGCGCGCCCTGCAGGCGGGTCAGGAAATAACCACCGCCGACATCGGGAAAGAGGCCGATAGTGGTCTCAGGCATGGCGAACAGGAACTTCTCGCTCGCCACCGAATGTGAACCGTGCACCGAAAGGCCAACGCCGCCGCCCATGTCGATGCCGTCGATCAGCGAGATCCACGGCTTGGCGTAGCGGTAGATGCGGCGGTTGACGATGTATTCGTCGCGGAAGAAATCGCGGCGCAGCGTGCCCGACGTCTGGCCCGTGCCCTCGCGGTAAAGATTGGTGACGTCGCCGCCGGCACAAAAAGCCCTGTCGCCCGCGCCGCGCAGCACCACCGCCTTGATCGCCGGGTCCTTCTCCCAACCGGGAATGATCTTCTCCAGTTCGAGGATCATGCCGTGCGTCAGCGCGTTCAGCGCCTTGGGGCGGTTCAGCGTGATGACGCCGAGGCCATCCTTCGCATTAAACAGGATTTCCGCTTCCGACAACTCACTGCCCCGTCAGCAAACGCCGCGAAATGATCACGCGCATGATCTCGTTGGTCCCCTCGAGGATCTGGTGCACGCGCAGATCGCGCAAATAGCGCTCGATGGGGAAGTCCTTCAAGTAGCCGTAGCCGCCATGCAATTGCAGCGCGTCGTTGACGACGCGGAAGCCGACATCGGTGGCAAAGCGCTTGCCCATGGCGGCGGCTTGGGTCGCCTCGGGCGACTTGGCGTCGAGCAGCGAGGCGGCGCGCCAGATCATCAGCCGCGCCGCGTCGAGCTCGGTCGCCATGTCGGCGAGCTTGAACTGCGTCGCCTGGAAGTCGGCGATCGGCTGACCGAACTGCTTGCGCTCCACGACATAGCGCGACGCCGTCTCCAGGCAGGCGCGCGCGCCGCCCAGAGAGCAGGCGCCGATATTGATGCGCCCGCCATCGAGCCCCATCATCGCTATCTTAAATCCGTGGCCTTCAGGTCCGAGCCGGTTGGCGACCGGCACCTTGCAGTTCTCAAAGATCACCGCTGCGGTCGGCTGGCTGTTCCAGCCGAGCTTCTGCTCCTGCTTGCCGAACGAAAGTCCCGGTGTTCCAGCCTCGACCACGAGCGTCGAGATACCGCCCGCCCCCGGCCCGCCGGTGCGCAGCATCACGACATAGATGTCGCTGCGGCCGCCGCCTGAGATGAAGGCCTTGGTGCCGTTCACGATGTAATGGTCGCCGCGCTGCTCGGCGCGCGTGCCCAGCGCCGCAGCATCGGAGCCCGCGCCGGGCTCGGTGAGGCAGTAGCTGGCAAAATGCTCCATCGAGCAGAGCCTGGGCAGGAAGCGCTTGCGCTGCTCGGCATCGCCGAAGCCATCGATCATCCAGGCGGCCATGTTGTGGATGGAGATATAGGCCGCCGTGCTCGGGCAAGCGGCAGCGAGCTCCTCCATGATCAGCGCGGCATCGAAGCGCGAGAGAGCGCTGCCGCCGACGTCATCACTGACATAGATGCCGCCGAAGCCCAGCGCCGCCGCCTCGCGCAGCGTGTCGGCCGGAAAAATCTTCTCGGCATCCCATTTGGCGGCGTGCGGCAGCATCCTGTCTGTCGCGAACTGCCGAGCCATGTCGCGGAAGGCCTGCTGGTCCTCGGTGAGCGTAAAGTCCATGCGGGCGCGATCATAGCCGGGTGCTATGCTGGCGCAATGCAATGGCGCGACATGACCGCGGCGGAACTCGCCACGCGGCCCGAGGCGAAGCTGGGCGGTGCACTGTTGGCCATCGATATCATCGCTGTGCTGCTCTGCGCCGTGGTACTGGCCGGCGTCATCGGCGCGCAGAATGAATTCCGCGCCATCGGCATCCGCTACGAAATCGCCGTTGCCTTCATCACCCTCTGGTCGGGGGCCTTCGTCATCATGACCTGGCTTCGGCTGCGCTCCACGCCCGTGCTGGCAAGCGCCGCCCTCTTCGTCTGGATCCTCTACCGCTTGGCTGTTTCAGTCGCCGGCGGCTACGGCTGGCCGCTCGCCGTCGACCTGTTGGCAGAGCTGGCCATGGCCGCTTCCTTCTGCGGCTATATGGCCACGGGTGTGCGGCCCAACGCCTATTATCGCCGTCGCCTTCCCATATCCTGAGCGGCTATAAGACCGGCCATGGCGAAACGCTTCTCAACCCTGGGCCGCTACCCGACCACGCGGCTGCGCCGCAACCGCCGCGAGGACTGGTCGCGCCGGCTGGTCGCCGAGCACAAGCTCTCGGTCGACGACCTGATCTGGCCGGTGTTCGTCCAGGAGGGCAAGAACCAGCGCACGCCCGTCGAGTCGATGCCCGGCGTCGATCGCCTCACCGTCGATCTTTTCGTCGAAGCCGCCAAGCAGGCGCGCGACCTCGGCATTCCGGCCATCGCCATCTTCCCCGAGACCGACCCCAAGTCGAAGACACCGGACGGACGTGAAGCGTACAACGCAGGCAACCTCGTGTGCCGTGCCATCACGGCGGTGAAGAAGGCGGTGCCCGACATCGGCGTGCTCACCGACGTGGCGCTCGACCCCTTCAACAGCGACGGTCACGACGGCATCGTGCGCGACGGCTACGTGCAGAACGACGAGACCCTCGACGCGCTGGTCAAGCAGGCGATCGTGCAGACCGAGGCCGGCGCCGACATCCAGGCGCCGTCCGACATGATGGACGGCCGCATCGGCGCCATCCGCAAGGCGCTCGACGCCAAGGGCTTCATCCATGCCCAGATCATGAGCTACGCGGCCAAGTATGCTTCGGCCTTCTACAACCCGTTCCGCGACGCCATCGGCAGCTCCGGTGCGCTGAAGGGCGACAAGAAAACCTACCAGATGGACTACGCCAACTCCGACGAGGCGCTGCGCGAAGTCGGCTTCGACATCGAGGAAGGCGCCGACATGGTGATGGTGAAGCCGGGCCTGCCCTATCTCGACATCGTGCGCCGCGTGAAGGACGCCTTCGGCGTGCCGACCTATGCCTACCAGGTGAGTGGCGAGTACGCGATGCTGAAGGGCGCCGCCGACCGCGGCTGGCTGGACTGGAACAAGGTGTTGATCGAGACGCTGACCGGCTTCAAGCGCGCCGGCTGCGACGGGATCCTGACCTATGGCGCCGTCGACGCGGCGAAGCTGCTCAAGTCGAAATGAACGAGCGCCCGTCGGCGAGATTGATCCTGCTCGACCCGCAGGACCGCCTCTTCCTGTTCAAGGTGCACCAGCCGTCGGTCTACGATCCGGCTGATCCTTTCCGTGAGCCGTTCTGGATCATGATCGGCGGCCTGGTCGATCCCGGCGAGGATTATGCCGAGGCGGTAATTCGTGAGGCGCGCGAGGAGACCGCGGTCGTGGTCAAGGATGTGCGCTGGGTATGGTCGCGCGAGCGCATCATGCAATGGCGCGACAGGCAGGTGTTGCATCGCGAGCGCTTCTTCCTCGGCCGCGCCGCCAGCGCTGCGGTCGACACCTCGGGACTCGACGATCGCGAGAAGAGCTGGACGCTCGACCATCGCTGGTGGACGGCCGACGAGATCGCCGCGTCTTCCGAGCGCTTCGAGCCGGTCGATCTCGGCGCGCGCCTGAAAGCGCTGCTGCGCGACGGGCCGCCCGAGCAGCCGATCACCTTCGGCTAGCGCCTGTCGCGGCGCTCCTTTTCGCGCTTGCGCTCCTCGTGCTCGGCCGCGGCGTTGCGATAGGCGCGCCAGGCCAGCACCAGAGCCGCCGCTGAGCAGGCGACGCCGGCGATCATGGTAACGGGATCCATATCAGCCATGCTCGAAGAACCTCGCGACCGCTAAATCGCTCCAGGGGCGTTTGTCGCCGGCACCGTGAAAGCCAACATGCCCGCCCCGAGTGGGCAGCAGGGGAACCAGCGACTTGTTAGCCTGCCAAGCATAGCCGTTGTAGAGCCTGCCGGGAATCCACGGATCGTCGAGCGAGGCCAACACCAGAGTTGGCACGCGAATGCCGGCCATGAAGCCGATCGGCCGGCATCGCTCATAATAGTCGTCAGCACCGGCAAAGCCGTGGCGCGGAGCGATGAAGCGATCGTCGTACTCCCGGATCGAGCCCGAACCCAGGATGGCGGCACGTTCGGCAGCCGACAGCTCGGCGCCCTGCCCCGTCGCTTCGCGCTTCATCTGCTGAAGCAGATAGCCATGATAGAGCACGTTGCGCGGCCGCATCATGCGCTGGCACGTCGCCGCGAGATCGATCGGCGCAGAGACACTGGCGGCCGCCTTGAGTGGCGTGCGCGAGCCCTCTTCGCCGAGATATTTCAGCAGCATCGCGCCGCCCAGCGAATAACCGACTGCCACGATCCCGTCGCGCGTCAAGTCGGCTGGCAAGAGCTCGAGCAGGGCGCGAAGATCCTGGCTGCGACCCGCATAGTAGTGACCGCCGCATACGGGCCGCGACGGGCCCGCGCCGCGCAGGTTCAAACGCAGCACCAGGTGCCCGCGATCCAGCAGATGCCGGGCCATGCTGAGCACGTAGGCGCTGTCCTCGGCGCCGGTCAGGCCGTGGATGACAAGGGCGAGCGGCTGCCCAGCCTTGGGCACCGCCGGCCGGTCGAGCATGGCGAGAAGCGTGTCGCCGGTGTCGTCGCGCAGGGCAAAGGACCAGCGCCCGCTGGCATGAGGCGTCAAATCCAAAGGCGGTGGCCGCAGACGGTTGGCCAGGGTCTGGAGGTCGCCGCCCCACCACGGAAAGCGCGGCTTGAAGGGCGGCCAGGTAATCGGCGGATCGAGGCTCACGCCTCAATATTAGCCACGCGATCGAGGAATTTCTCCAGGGCAAGGTTGCACCATGGCTGGCCGCCGGCATCGCCATGGAAGCCGACATGGCCACCGGTCTCCGGCATCACCGGCAGGAGCCACTGATTATCGGACCATTTGAAGTCGCGATAGTGCTCGATGGGAATCCAGGGATCATCGCATGCCGCCAGCACCATGGTCGGCACGCGGATCTCGGGCATGAAGTGCTGCGGCGCGCAGAGCGAATAATAGTCCTCCGCGCCGCGAAAGCCGTAGCGCGGCGAGATGAAGCGGTCGTCATAGTCGAACACGCTGCGCGCCGAACGCACGATGTCGCGCTCTTCGTCCGACAGGCGCGCGCCCTGCGCGAGTGACTCGGTCTTGAGGCCGTTGAGGATGTAGTTGTGATAGAGCCAGTTGCGCCGTCGCAGCATGTGATGGCCGGTGCGCAGCAAGTCGATCGGCGCGCAGATGGAGGCGGCAGCACGCAAGGGCGAGAAGCTGCCCTCCTCGCCGAGATATTTCAGCAGCATCGCGCCGCCCAGCGAATAACCGATCGCCACGATGCCGTTCTGCTTCAGGTCATCGGGGATCTGCTGCAACACACGGCGAAAGTCAGCGGTCCGGCCGACATGGTAGTGCTCGCCACAATAGGGGCGCGACGGACCTGCGCCGCGAACATTCAGACGCAGCACCGTGTGGCCGCGATAGAGCAAATGACGCGCCGCGCTCAGGATATAGACGCTGTCCTCGCAGCCAGTGAGGCCATGGACCAAGATTACCAGTGGCCGCGCGTCGTCCGGCCACTGCGGCTTGTCGAGCATTCCGAGCAGGATGTCGCCGCTGCGATCGGCCATCGGAAAGCACACGCGCTCGCTTTTGTGTGGCGCCAAGTCGGACATGGCGGGCTGCAACAGGAGCGCGAGGGTCTGCAGGTCGGGCCCCCACCACGGAAAGCGCGGCCGAAAGGGCGGGAGGTCGAGGGAATCGATGGACGGGGGCACGACTAATCCGTATTCACGCTTTGTTTGGAGATGAAAACGCCAGATCACCAGCAGAGTTCCGCGACGTTCGGCGTCATTTGCGCCATCGGCGCGGCAACCGTCTTCAGCACCGGCGGCGTCATCGTCCGACGCATCGATCTTCCCGCATGGGACGTGTCGTTTTGGCGCGCCGTCCTGCTTGTTGCCACGATTTTGCCTCTGCTCGTGTGGCAACGCCGCGCCGTGTGGATCGACGTCCGTAATGCGGGACCCGCGCTGCTGGCGAGCGGTTTCACCATGGCGGGGAGCATGGTGGCCTTCATCCTGGCGCTCGCCCACGCGCCGGTCGCCAACGTCCTGATCATGTTCGGCGCCACGCCGTTCATCACCGCCCTGCTGGCGCGCCTGTTCCTCGGCGAGCCGCTGCATCGGCACACCCTGGTGGCAATGGCGATCGCGTCGGTCGGATTGATGATCTCTGTCGCGAGTTCGCTCAAGGCTGGCGCCGCGCTTGGCATGGCGATCGCCAGCATCGTCGTCCTGTGCATGAGCTCGAACTACGTCGTCGTGCGTCACCGTCGCGACGTGGGCATGGCGCCCGCTCTGTTGCTGGCCGGCGTGATCGCCGCCCTCGTCGCCCTACCTTTCGCCCAACTCGACACGGTCGAGCCCCGCCAGATGGGCTGGCTGCTCGCGCTCGGGCCCGGCCAGCTTGCCGGCGGCCTGCTGCTCTACATGGCGAGCCTCAAGCGCATTCCGGCCGGGCGCGCCGCCCTGCTCGGCCTGCTGGAGCTGGTGCTGGGGCCGATCTGGGTGTGGGCGATCGACGGCGAAAAGCCGGGCGACCTCACGCTTTTCGGCGGTGTCATCGTCATCGGTTCCGCAGCGGCAAACGTGTGGCTGGATTCGCGCCGGCCCACTGGCTAAGAACCGGCCATGACCCAGAGCACCAAAGGCCCCCTGTCGGGCATCACCGTCGTCGACCTGTCGCGCATTCTGGCGGGGCCGTACTGCACGCTCTTGATGGCCGAGATGGGCGCGCGAGTGATCAAAGTCGAAGCCCCCAAGGGCGGCGACGACGCGCGGGCCTACGGACCGTTCGTCAAGGGTAAGTCGACCTACTTCGCCTCGGTCAATCGCGGCAAGGAGAGCATCGCGCTCGACCTCAAATCGGACGCCGACCGCGCTATCTTCGGGAAGCTGCTCGCCAAGGCCGACGTCATCGTCGAGAACTTCCGTCCCGGCACGATGGAGAAGCTGGGCTACGGCTGGGAGCAGCTCCATGCCAAGTACCCGCAGCTGATCTATGCCTCGGCCTCGGGCTTCGGCCACACCGGCCCCAACTCGCGCGACCCCGCCTACGACATGGTGGTCCAGGGCATGGGCGGCGTCATGAGCATCACCGGTTCGGAGGGTGGCGAGCCGGTCCGCGTCGGCATGTCGATCGGCGACATCGGCGCCGGCCTCTATACCGCCGTCGCGGTGAACGCCGCCCTGGTCCATCGCCTGAAGACCGGCGAGGCCACCAAGGTCGATATCGGCATGTTCGACTGCCAGATCGCGCTCCTGGAAAACGCGGTCATGCGCTACACGGTCGAAGGCGAGGTTCCTGGCCCGCTCGGCGCCCGCCATCCGACCATCGTGCCGTTCCAGGCCTTCAAGGCCGGCGACGGCGCCATCATCATCTCGGCCGGCAATGACTCCCTGTTCGTCAAGATGTGCCACGCGCTCGGGCTGCCCGAGATGGCGAACGATCCCGACTACAAGACCAATGCGCTGCGCCAGAAGCACCATCGCAAGCTCGAGGCCAAGATCGAGGCGCTTCTGAAAACCAAGCCGACAGCGCATTGGCTGGCGATCCTCGCCAAGGCCGACATCCCGGCCGGCCCGATCAACAACATCGAGCAGGCGCTGGCCCATCCGCAGGTGGCGGCGCGCAACATGCTGGTCTCCGTGCCCGACGGCAGCGGTGGCACGCTCAAGCTCTCCGGAAATCCCATCAAGATGTCGGCTTTCGAAGATCCCGCGACCCGCCGGCCGGCGCCCGACCTCGACGCCGACCGCGCCGCCATCCTTTCCTACATCGGCGGCTGATCCGTGCGGGCGGCCCCCGCACGGTTTGTCGTCCGCATCGGAGCCGGCCTGGCAAAGCTGCTGGCCGGTCTTGTGCTTGCACTGGCGACCTTCCTCGCCGGCGTCTATTTCCAGGCCCACGGCGCGCTGCCGCCCTATAGCGGTCACTTCGAGGCCAAGGGGCTGAAGGCGCCGGTCGAGATCGTGCGCGACCGGAACTCCGTGCCACACATCATCGCCGGCTCGATCGAGGATGCCGCCTTCGGCCTCGGCTTCGTCCATGCGCAGGACCGTTTCTGGCAGATGGAGCTGCTGCGCCGGGCGGGCCAAGGGCGCCTGGCGGAGATCTTCCCGCCTCGCCTGCTTGGCGCGGGGGTCGTCAACGTCGACCGCACGATGCGCGGACTGGGCATCTACCGCGCCGCCTCGGACAGCGTGGGCGCGCTGTCGCCCGGCACGCGCACGGTGCTCGAGGCCTATGCCGCGGGCGTGAACGCCTGGATCGGCGATCGCGATCGTCAATACGGCGTCGAGCTCACGCTGATCAAGCTGCTCTCGGGCGGGCGCTACCGGCCGGAGCCGTGGCAGCCGGCCAATTCCATGGTGTGGGCCAAGCTGATGGCGCTCAGCCTCGACGGCAACTGGCGCTCCGAGCTCTTCCGCCTGCGCCTGTTGCGCAACGTCGGCGAGGACAACCTCAAGTTCCTGATCGCGCGTCCAAGCGAGAGCGGCGACGCTACCCTATCGCTCGCCAACCAGGTGCTGAACGGCCTCGATCTCGACCGGCTCTATCGCGACACCGACAATGCGGCCACCCGCAAGCGCGAAGCCTCCAACGAATGGGTGCTGTCGGGCGCCCATTCGGTCTCGGGCAAGCCGCTGCTCGCCAACGATCCGCATCTCGACTTCTCCTTTCCCGGTACCTGGTATCTCGCGCGCATGGTCGGGCCGGGCTTCGACATCAAGGGCGCCTCCTCGCCGGGCTCGCCGGGAATCGTGCTGGGCCACAACGCCTCGATCGGCTGGGGCTTCACCACGACCGGTCTCGACAGCCAGGACCTGTTCATCGAGCGCGTCGATCCGACCGACCCCAACCGCTACATCACGCCCGAGGGCGCCCGCCCCTTTGCCGTGCGCGACGAGACGATCAGCGTCCTGTGGGGCGACCCGGTGCACCTCAAGGTGCGCAACACGCGCCATGGCGTGGTGATCGACGATTTCATCGGCAGGCCCGAGGATTTCTCGCCGACAGGACACGTGCTGGCCTTGCAGGCCACCGCTCTCGATGGCGCCGATACCTCGCTCGAAGGCTTCATGCGCATCACGCTGGCGCAGAACTGGGACGATTTCCTCGCCGCCGCGCGCAAGATCGTCAGCCCGATGCAGAACATGGTCTACGCCGACACCAGCGGCAATGTCGGCCTGATCTCGCCGGCGCGGGTGCCGATCCGGCGCAAGGGTGACGGCTCGATGCCCTCGCCGGGCTGGACGGGAGAATACGACTGGGCGGGCTTCGTGCCGTTCGACGAGCTGCCGCGCACGTACAATCCGGTGGGCGGCATCATCGTCAATGCCAATGCGCGCCTGGTACCCGAGGATTACCGCCATTTCATCACCCGCGATTGGGCGCCGGCCTATCGCCAGCTCCGCGCCAACCAGCTGCTGCGCGAGGTCGAGCGCCATCCGGTCTACGGCATGATCGCCATCCAGGCCGACACCCTGGCGCCCGACGCCGCCGACATCCTGCCTGTGCTGCTGAAGCCCGCGGCGCGCAACCCGCGGGCCGCTCGCGTGATCGACATGATGGGTCGCTGGAATCGCTTCATGCTGGCCAACCGGGCCGAGCCGCTGATCTACACAGCCTGGCTGTTCGAGCTGGAGCGTCGCCTGATCGCACCCAAGGTGGGCGAGCTGTATGACAGCCTGGCCGCGCCCAACGTCTCGCTGATGCTGCGCATCCTGAGCGAGCGCCCGCAATGGTGCGACGACCCTGCCACCCCGGCGCCTGAAAGCTGCGACGACGCCATCGCCGCCTCGCTCGAACGCGCCCTCGACGGCATCGCGCGCCGCCAGGGAGCGGAAATCGAAAGCTGGCAGTGGGGCCGCGAGCATGTCGCCGCGTTTCGCCATCCCTTGTTCGATCGCCTGCCGATGTTGCGCAACCTCGCGTCGGTGCGTTTCCCGGCCGACGGCGGCGGCCAGACGCTCAATCGCGCCACGCCGGAATTCGGCGGTCCCAATCCGTTCGAGGCGGTCCATGGCGCGGGCTATCGCGGGGTCTATGACTTCAGCGACCTCGATAACAGCCGCTTCGCCATACCGCTCGGCGAATCGGGCGATATGCTCTCGCCGTGGGCGCGCAGCTTCGTCGATCGCTGGCAGAGCCTGCGCTACATCGAGATCGCCGGCACCCAGGCCGAGATCACGCGCAGCGCCGTCGGGACCGTGACGCTGGCGCCGCCGGGGGGGCGGTAGATGCGCTTCCGGCCAGCAACACCGCCACCACCGGCAGAGTGGCGGTGTTGTTCGGATCGCCCGACGCAACCCGGACGTAGAAAGCGGGTCGCCCGTTCGGCAGGCAACCCGCTCTTTTCGGATCCAAGGTGCCCAGATGGGTTACTTCTGCTTCAGGCAACCCTCACCATTGGGCTTGCAGTCAATCGGCTTGCCTCCGCCGCCGGCAGGCTGCTGCGGCACCTGCTTGCCGGTGATCGTCCAGCTCACGAAGTAACGCGAGTTGCTGCCGCAACCGGTCGGAGAATCCGTGCCCTTGTTGTCGTCGGTTCCCGACATGACGCCGCCATTTGCGGTTCCCTTGGCGAGTGCCGCCCCGGTAAACCCGTGAGTCGCGGCGGCAACCGTGCCATCGCAATTGGGAAAGAGGATGCCGTCCAGCTTCCCCATCACCCAGGTAGCTGCCGAGGTACCGACACTGTCGCAGGTCTTGGCAACCGACGGATCTTCGGTAACCAGCCCGCACAGCGCTGCGCTACCCGCTCCAGCACCTTTCTCGGCGCCGAGGTTCACGATTTTCTGCAATGCCTGCTCGACGGAATTCGAGTTGTAGCCCGAATTCACAATCGTGTAGACGAACGCGACCGTGTTGGTCGGCCCGACCATGACGTTGGGGATGGTAAGGCTGACCTGGTGTGTGCCGTTGTTCACGTCGCCCATCGATTTCGCAGGCAGCTTGATGGGAGGCTGTCCGTTGACGGCGACCGAGATCGACACGTAGTCGGTGTCGTTGTGGAGCGAGCGGGTGTCCGTGATCCTGAAGTTCGTCAGCGTGAACGTGTAGACACCCGCTTGCGGCCGTACCGGGAAGGCCGCCGCTACGGGTGCCTTCTCGATCGCTACGGCTGTTGATTTGACTTGGGCCTGAGCTCCAGCGCCAAAGCCAACAGTCGCCAATGCTGCAAACGCGACGCCAGAGAGTAGTGCCTTGTTGCTTGTCATGGTTCATTCCTCCGTTGAAGAGTGCAATGCCCCCCAATACGCGCTAACGCCGGACGCTATGGTCCCCAGCAGCCATTCAACACTGTGGCAAACACCACAACTCAGCCGGCTGCCGGTTCCAACGTGATCGACTTCACCAAAATCGATCGGCCTTGTGTTTCACCCCTGGCAAGCGGACTCGCTCTTGGGGGCTGATCGCCCGGTTCACGACTCCACAGCCCGCCACCCCTGAACCAATTCACGGCGAATGCGATCGACCGGTTTCGACAGAGCGCGTCCAGCCGACAACACCGCCACCGCCCGGCGTGGTGGCGGTGTTGATCCCTATGGGTCGGATCGCCGCCGCCGCCACTGCAGGGCTTCGAGCTCCTCGGCCATCGCCTCCAGGACCTGCTCCGCTTCGGCCGTCGATTGCCCGGTCGAGGCCAGGATCCTCACAGTTTCCTGTCGGCCGGCGATGGCCTCCTGCAGGTCCCTGATCTGCTGATCCTCTTCTCCGCCAACAACACCGCCACCATCTGCGGAGTGGCGGTGTTGTTGCTCGGTGGCGGAGTTGGCTTCCGGCAGCGCCCAGTACCACAGCCCGCCCACGCCCTTCTTCGCGGTCACGCCGAGATCGGCCTTGGCGCGCTCCACCGTGCGCAACTTGTAGCCATGGGCGGCCACGGCCGCTCTCACCTCGCGCGTGGCGACCGGGCCATTGGCCAGCAGGTCTTGCAGGAAGGCCAGCACCTCGCTCCTTGGCTCCTCCTCGTCAGGCGCCTCGATAGCCATCAGCTCGTGGGCGCTGCCGTCGATGCGCCGGCCCCACTCCGCGCGCTGGGCCACGAAGTCGTGGCCGGGCACCGGCACGCCCGCGAGGCTGTATTCGATGCCGCCATGGTCGAGGCCGAGGTTGGACTTGGCGCGCACCAGGCGGTGCGGCAGCCGGCGGTCGCGCGGCTTCACGGTCGCCAGCACCACGCGCGCCACGGCGGCGAAGGCGATCGAGCCCATCACCCGCTCGAGCGGCTCGCGGCCGGTGCTGCCCTTGCTGAGATGGGTGATCCCCAGCACCGCGACATCGAGCTGCTCGGCCAGGCTCACCACCGGCTGCAGGTCGCGCCTTGTCTCGCTGTTCTTGTGGCTGTCGCCGTTGATCACCGCTACCACCGGATCGAGCACGACCAGCTTGAGCTCGCGCATGAACTCGGCCGCCGCGATCAGCCGCGGCAGGTCGGTGGCCGGATTGAACGGCCGGCGGCGCCCGCTCTCGTTCACCTCGCCGGCAAAGTGCAGGCGGCGGCGATCGCCGCCGGCCGCCAGGAAGCGCGGCAAGAGTGTGTCGGCCAAGCCGTCCTCGCCGCTCCAGATCAGCACGTCGCCCGCCTCGGCCTGTCCGCCATCGGGCCACGCGCCGCCGGAGGTGATGGCAGCGGCGAGCGACACCGCGATGGTCGTCTTGCCGGTACCGGGCGCGCCCGCAAGCAGCTGTAGCTTGCCGAGCGACAGCCAGTGCGGCCACAGCCAGCGCACGGCTTCCGGCTGGACGCTGTCGCCGGCCACGAGATGGAGCCCGGGTTTGCTCTTCGTCCACGCGCGATCCGCCATGTCGAGGATGTTGTCGTCAGCCATGTCGCCGTTCCTCCGCAATTGAACCGAAATCCTTGAAGCGGCGCGGCGGCTTCACCACGCCCGCCTCCTTGCCTGCCTGTTGCCAGCGGCCGACGCAGGCTTCGGCAGCCTCCGCGCCGGGCGCGTCGTTGTCCCTGAACACCGAGAGCGACTCGACGCCGGCCAGGACAGGGAAGCGCGTCATCGCGCCCGCCGACAGGCACACCCAGATCGGCGCGAAGCCACTCTTGAGGACAGCGAGGCCGTCCTCGATGCCCTCGGTGAGGCCGAGGCCCATCGTCACCTCTTCGTCGGACGTGAGCTTCAGCACCGCACCTCTCGCCTGCCCCAGCACCATCTTGCTGGGCTCGACGTCAGCCTTGGCGCGGCCATCTGTCCGCAGGAAGGTCCGGTGCACGCCGACCGGCCGGTCGGTGACGATGCCCCGCATCAGGCCGAGCATCGCCGGAAGACGTGCCTCGCCGCGCGGACAGGCCGGATGGAAGCGCAGGACCTCGTCGCTGCGTTCGGGCAGCTTGAGGCCGCGCCCGCGGAGATAGGTTTCGACAATCGTGCCCCTGGCCGATCGGGCCTCTCGCCAGAGCCGCAGCGCCAGCCGCGATCCCACCATCTTCAGATGCTCGCGCTGTCGCCGCGCCACACGAACGGGCCGGTCGGCTGGTGCGCCCAGCCAATCGCCCGCCCAGCTGATGGCCTGACGGAGATCCCAGCCCGGATTGCCGAACTGGATCAGGTCCAGGAGATCGCCGCCCTGATCGGCCTCGAAGCTGTGCCAGAGGTGCCGCTCGAAGTCGTACGACAGGCTGCCGCGCCGGCCCCAGCGCCAGTAGCGCGCACCCCTGGCCGTCGGTTCGCCCAGCAGCTCGACCGTCAGCCGTTCAGCCTTGGCGGCCAGCTGCGACCGCAGCGCCGCAATATCCGTCCCTCCGCCCATCTCTCTCCTCCAGGCGTTTGTGGAGGAGTCACTTGTACGTCTCCCGTATATACGAAGTCAAGAACATTTCACGAACATCGGGTGCATAACGACAACAACACCGCCACTCGCCGGATGGTGGCGGTGTTGTCCGACGGGTGGCGGAGTTGGACCGCAACACCGCCACTCCCCGCGCGGTGGCGGTGTTGTTGTCAGGGAGCTGCGGTGGACAGCCGAAGCGTCACTTCAGAACCCAAGACCGCATTTGCGACTTCGGTCCACCAGCCACGACAAAGATCTCGACGCGACAATTCTGCGCCTCTCGGGCGCCCTTCGCATCGACCAGGGGTTCATCCCCCTTTCCTTCGACAATGATGGCTGAAGCGGGGATACCTTCACGGACGAGCCCGTCCTTGACGGCGGCGGCGCGTCGGATCGAAAGACCCAAATTGTAGTCTGCGGGGCCGGATTGATCGGTGTAGCCGGTCACCCTGATCTGAGTGCTCTCGAAGTACTTATACCTGCCGACGGCTTCCCTGATGGACTGTAACGATTGGACCGAGAGGGCCGAGCTATCCCAGTCAAAGAACACCATGAACGTCTGGGACGGAGGAAACGACTCTGCCAGCACGCCAGTATCCGGCTCGCTGCACGCGAGCATCGTCACCGGGAGGACGAGTGAAATGAGTCCCGAAACAATGTTGCCAGCGAGCCTGTTCATTCTCGACCTATAGCCCATCGAAACCCGATTGGCTGCCAACACCGCCGCTCGCCGGAGGGTGGCGGTGTTGCGAGCCATAGATTTGCCGAATCAGAGAAGCGACCGTTGCCTGGCGTAGAAATCCAACAGCAACGCGCACACTCCGACGACGACAAGCACTGGCGCGACGACCACATCCATAAATCGACTTTTGGCAAGTTCGGCTTTGGCTCGTTCGTCGCCTGCAGCCGCTCGTTTCCGCCTTGTCACCAAGTTGCGGAGCATGACGCCTCCGGCGGCCACGAGGGCAATCCCGACCATTCCCAATGGTACGTCCATGGTGGTTGGGTGTTGCCCCTAGTTCACTGCGCCGCCGGGCACCACGTCCATGGTGACCTCGATCGAGCGCAGCAGCTGGTCGGGGTTGAGCGGCTGCGGTCGCGTCAGGCGATAGAGCGTCGAGGCGCCGAGCGAGAGCCGCGCGTCGAGCATGAGCGTGCGGCCCTGGAGCTTCATGTCGGGCGGCACGCGCAGGCCGAACGGGATCGGGTTCAGCCAGCTCGAGCGCACCACCGCCTCGGTCAGCAGGGCCGGCGGAGTGGCCGCCTGGTCGAGCAGCTGCACGCGGAGCTCGGCGCCCGGCGCCAGCTGGACCTTGGGGCGATAGAAGGCCTGGCCGCGTAGCGTCAGGGCCGTCGGCAGCTCCTCGTTGCGCTGCGGCTGCAGGTCGTTCGAGGTGAAGTCCACGGCCACGCCCTTGTCGTCGATCAGGCAGCGCCAGCGCAGGCCTACCACCTCGCCGCGGCGGCGGTTGCGCGCGCCGATGCCGGTGACGATCGCTACGACATGCGCGCCCTCCACCGTCTGGTCGGTGCGCTCGACCTTCATCCAGGGAGCGCCCAACAGGGTGATCAGCGGAAAAGCGTTGTCGGCCTCGCGGATCTCGGCGCCGAACTTGCCGGCGCAGCGCGACAGCAGCGGCGAGGAGATGCCGCCCTGGTTGCGGGGTTCGTCCTGCGCCTGTCCGGCCAGCGGCAGGCAGAGGCCGGCGGCAAGCGCCGCCAAGGCAATGAGTCTCATGGCTTACAGCGGCGTCAGCGACGGGTTCTTGTCGCAGGCCTTGTCGTTGTCCTTGACCACCCAGATCGGCCGCTTGCCGGGCCACTCCGTGCAGGTGAGCGATGACTGCTGGCGCGAGCAGAACGAGGAGCCGAGCGAGAAGAGCTCGCCGGCCCAGAAGCAGTAGGCCTGCTTGTCCTCCGCCGTCAGGTTCCACATCGACGGCACCCGGAGCACAGTCGGGTTGCCGGGCGCCGGCTCCGGCTGCTGCGCGGACGCGCCCAGCGGCAGCACCAGAGCTGCTATCACGACAATCGCTAACGCCCGCATGATCTCTCCCCCGTTATCGCCTCAACGCGGCCCCTCTAGCGAGGCTTGTCGCCGGCCAGCGTAATGCGGTGCATGACGCGGCGGAAGTCATGATAGTCGTTGATCGGGGCCCGGGACTCGGCAACATTCGTTGCTACTGCTTGCGGTCCAGCACAGTGATCCCGCGCCAGCGGTCCGGCGGCGGGCTCTCAGTCATCTCGGTGCAACGTTGCACATAAAGTGTCGCCGCGCGGTCGTCGCCACATGCCTCAAGGCACCGGGCAAATGCCAATCCGGCGCCTTTAAAGTCGCCGTCGCGGTACAACATCACACCACGCTCAAAGTGCGCGCCCGTCGCCAGCTTGGCCGCGCGCCGGTCCGGCGGGTCGAGATCCAGCAACTCGTAGATGACGACCGATGTCGAGCGTCCGACCACCACCACCCGGTCAAGCTCGCGCAGTGAATAGCGCCCAGGCTCGGCAAACCTGGCCACCGTTGCGTCGGTGACGAGGCACGTAGCGCCGTACAGCTTGGTCAGCCCCTCGACGCGCGAAGCCAGGTTGACCGCGTCACCTATCACATTTCCGTCGAGCCGCTTCTCGCCGCCGATGGCGCCGAGCATCAACTCGCCGGAATTGATGCCGGCCCCGATGCGAAGCGGCGCTTCGCCTCGTGCATTCCGCTTGGCGTTAAGATCGGCCAACGCCCTTGCCATGCCGATCACTGCCGCGACAGCATTGTCGGCGTTGCGAGGAAACAGGGCGACAAAGCCATCGCCCAGATATTGGTTGATGAATCCGTGACACGCCGCGATCTCCGGCTCCATCGATTGCAAATACTCATTTAGCATTGCGAAGGCTTGTTCGGCTCCGACGGACTCGGAGATCGCGGTAAAGCCCCGGAGGTCGGCGAACAGGATCGTCATATCGAGGCGGACCTGGTCGGCCGGGACGACGGCCTCGATCGAGGTTCTGCCCAGGAGGTCGAGGAACTCGAACGGCACGAACCGGCTATAGGACTGAGTGAGAGACTGTAGCCGCCGATTGTGTTCGCGGATTTCTGCCGACAGGGCAAAGTTGCGGAACAAGGCCTCGGCCTGGCTGGCCAGGACCTCGAACGATGAACGTTGCTCCGCGCTGACCGCGTCATACAACTTTCCGCGCGCCACCGTTCGGCCGCCGAGAACAACGCCGCAGAGCGCGCCGTTCTTGTCGGACAGGGCCGCAAATATCGCATCGCTCAGGCCGAGCTCTGACCACGCACCCAGAACCGGGTCGTCGCCCTTGAGGATCCTCGCGCCGCCATTGCCGACCCAACTTTCGTCGAACGGCAGTGTCGCCGGCAGTTCTTGTTCGAAACCGAAGGCGTGGGCGATTGCGAGCTGCCCGTTCCAAGCCAGAAACAGCGCCACCTCGAATTCGAAGGCTTCGATGATTGCTTCGAGCGTCAGCTCGTTGAGCTCCGTCAGGCTCTCCGCCAGCACCGCCCGTTGCACATAATGCTGGATAGCCTGGAAGCGCTGCAACTCGCGATCAATTCGGTCCTTGGCAGTCGCTAGTTGCTGATGCTGCATATGCCGTCGACCGGCCTCGGCTTCGAGTTGGGCGATGCGTGCCGCCAGCAATTCGGCGTCCAACAGGGACTTCCTTAAGTCGTCCGCCGGCGCACGATCGGGAAGACTGACGTGGTGAAGGTGTGCAGGGAGTTTCTGCCGGCCAACGGGCAGAACTCGCCGTAGCCATAGAGGCCGAGCCAAGGCACGTCGCGATCGCCGATCAAGGGCTTCTGCAGCTTGCCGATAATCTCGTCCTTTGACACCCGATCGAACGTCAGTCGTCCGCGCGCGAGACAATCGGCGTGGAACACGGCGACGATCTCGCGGCTGTCGACCATTTTCTCCAGGCGGCGCATCATCCAATCCACCCCTGCGAACATCTTGTCCTCGTCGCGCTGCATCAGGTACAGCCTGGTTCCGGCCGGTACGATCGCGCTCACAATCGCGCTGCGGGCAGCGTCAGTGCGCGACGGCACAAGCAGGACATGGGAGTTGTCATAGCTTTCGCGTGCCGACTCATCGATCTCGATGCCAAAGATCGCCATCGGGATCGCCTCGACGGGCGTGGTTTCGGCCGGCAGCCCGAGGCGCTGCACGACGCGCGGCCAGGCGGGCTCGCCGTCGAGTTCCAGAATCCGGTTGCCCTCGGCAGCGGTGACCACCAACGGCGGACCGACCGGACGGTTACCGTGATGGGCGACTGACAGCAGCTCCAGGGCTGGATCGGCAAGGCCGATCATCAACAGACCGTGTTCGCTGACCGTCTGCCCGTGGAACAGGAAGGACGTAGTGAACTTGGCATTATCGCCTGCAACGCCACCGGCAATGGCTACATCGCGGCCGAAGACAAATTCAATTCCGGCCAGAATCTCGTCGTGGGCCGCATCCGCGAAGGGCGTATAGAGCAAGATCGCGTTGATACCGGCAAGCTTGCGCTGCAGCTCGCGGGCCGCCTGGGTGCCAAGCTCGCGGCCGTTCGACGAGGTGACACCGTCACGGAAGCTGACCGCAACCTCAGGCCCGCTGATGCTCATCAACGCCAGCGCGCGCATCAATTCGTTCACGCCGTTGCTGTAGATAACGCCGGAGCCGGTGCAGCCGACGATTGTGGCGCCCGGGCAGGCGGCGCTCGCGGCCGCCAGCATCGGCGCAAAATTATGGCCCACGGTTGCGTGGATCAGCACGACGCTTGCCGATGCCGCGTTGGCTTGCAGGAGCGCCTCCTGCATCGCGGCCACCGAGTTCACTTTTCCGCTGTACCCCGAACCGAAGACCAGCATGCCAGCCCTTCCCACTCACGTCATAATGGTTGAGAACACTAGCAACAAGACCATTTGGCTTCGTTTGCGGATCTACCGCGGCTTGTCGCCGGCCAGCGTAATGCGGTGCATGACGCGGCGGAAGCCATGATAGTCGTTGATCGGATTGTGCATGGCGCAACGGTTGTCCCAGAAGGCGAGCGAGCCCACGCGCCACTGGAAGCGGCAGGTGAATTCCGGCCGGGTCTGGTGTTCCCACAAGAACTCCAGCAGCGCCAGACTCTCCTTCTCGGTCCAGCCCTTGATGTGGTTGGTGTGCGCCACCGAGGTGTAGAGCGCCTTGCGGCCGGTCTCGGGATGGGTGCGCACGATCGGATGCTCGGCGGTGAGCTGCTTGGGCGTGGCGCCGGCGCCGGCCTGCTTCAGCGCATCCTCGCGCGTCTTGGTGACGTCGGCCTTGAACGAGGAGCTGACGCCGATCAGGCCGTTCAGTACCTGCTTCAGCCCGTCCGACAGCGCCTCGTAGGCGAGATACTGGTTGGCGAACATGGTGTCGCCGCCGAACGGCGGGACCTCGCGCGCTAAAAGCATGCTGCCCATCGGCGGGACCGGCAGATAGGTGGTGTCGGAATGCCAGATGCCGCCGAAATTGTTGCGCTCGTGCTCGAGCTTCACCACCGGCGTGATCATCGGCGACTCAGGGAGTCCCTTGAGCTGCGGATACTCGATCGGCTCGCCGAATTTCCTGGCAAAGGCGAGCTGCTGGTGCGGCGTCACGTTCTGCTCGCGCAGGAAGATCACCAGATGGTCGAGCAACGCCTGGCGCACCTCGCCCACCACCTCGGCGCCCAGGTCCTTCGCCATGTCGACGCCGTGGATCTCCGCGCCCAGCGCGCCGGCGATCGGCCGCACCTCGATGTGACGGTAGTTACGCATGGTCATTCCTTATTCCACGGCGGCGCCTGCTTTGTCATGAAGGCCTTGATGCCCTCGGCCGCCTGTGGCCGGCGCAGCAGGCCGACCAGGCTCTCGGCGGCATCGTCGAGCACCGCCTCATCGTCGCTGGCCGCCGCGGACAGCACCAGCCGCTTCACCGTGGCGAGCGCCGCAGGCTCGAGCTTCAGGATCTCGTCGGTCAGCGACTTCAGCGTGCGGTTGAGATCGGCCTGGTTGGCGCAGAAATGTCGGCCGACGCCCAGGCGATGGGCCTCCGCGCCATCGATCACCCGGCCGGTGACGGCGAGATCGCGCGCGGCACCCTCGCCCACCCGGCGCACCACGAACGGCAGGATCTGCGAGGGGATGAAGCCCCACTTGGGCTCGGGCATGCCGAGCCGCGCGCTCTCGTGCAGGATCACTACGTCCGAGCAGCAGGCGAGCCCGAAGCCCCCGCCCACCGCCGAGCCCTCGACGATCGCGACGACGGCTTGCGGCAACCGGTTGAGCAACAGCAGCGCGTTGCCGAGCTTGCGGTAGGCCGGCACCAGCGGATCGGCGGCACCGTTGGCCGGCTTGGGCGGCATGTCGGCCATGGCATCGAGATCGCCGCCGGCGCAGAAATGGCCGCCGGCGCCGCGCAGCACCAGCACGCGGCAGGAGAGATCGTCGCGAACGCGCCCGAACGCGTCCTCGAGCTCGAGCATCATGTCGTGCGTCAGTGCGTTGCGCCGGTCGGGCCAATTCAAGGTCAGCCGCGCGATCGAGCCCTCGTGCGTCAACGTGATGTTGGCGTAGGCAGCCATGCGGAAACTTCTACCTCTTGCCGTACTCCGTGAAAACGTAGTCGCGGTCCTTCACCACCGTGTGGCAGGAGAGCCCGCACTTCGCGTCGTTGCCCTGCGGCGGCTTGGCCGACATATCGGCGGGCTTGAAGGTATCGGATGCCGCGTCGTACTCGAACGCGGCCCATCCCCATCCGGCGCTGTCGGCGAACCGCTTGCTGTCCTTCACCATGAAATCGACGTCGTGCTGGGTTCCCGGCACCGTCGGCTGGCCGGGGTAGGTCTCCTGGACTTTCGGGTTCCAGTGGATTTTCACCATCCGGGCGCCGTCGGGGAAAGGCTTGCCGTTGGCCGGCACGCCTTGCTTGTAGGCGTCGATCATCGCCGGATTGCCCAGGATCGCGGCGACCTTGCCGCCGTTCAGGCTGATCGAGATCACGGCCCAGTCTTCGTAGCCCTTGAACTCAGAAAAGGCGAGGCCGCCCGGCACTTTGACGGAGTACTTGTCCTGGGCGGAAATCGAGACGCTGATCGCCAGGACACCGAGCGCTGCCGAAATGCCGGCGCTGATCAGAATGCTTCTTCTCATCGTCGCACCTCCTCGCGCGGTTTTCTCGCCCCGGCACTGTGGCTTCGTTTCGGGCCGCAGGGTAGCTTACGTTTCCATGAAGCGTCTGGCTGTTTCGCTGCTCATTGCGTTCCTGTGTTGCGCCGCGGATTGGTCCACTGTCAGCACACCCGCGCCCGGGCCCACCCAATCCATCGGCTTCTACACGGCGGGCTGCCTGCAAGGCGCTCAGCCGCTGCCGCTCGACGGACCGGGCTACGAGGCGATCCGCATCAGCCGCAACCGCTACTGGGGCCAGCCGGTCATGCTGGAATACATCGAGGCCCTGGCGGCCAGGATGAAAGCCGCCGGCCAGGCCCAGCTCTATATCGGCGATATCGGCCAGCCCCGCGGCGGCCCGGCGCCGACAGGTCACGCCAGCCACCAGGTCGGGCTGGATGCCGACATCTGGTTCGAGCGCCAGCCCGGCGCGCGCCGGGCGCCGGCCGACCGCGAGAACCCGCGCCTCCGCTCGCTGGTGCGCGCCGACGATGGCGGCATCGACGACACGGTCTTCGGCCAAGCGCATGTGAGCCTGCTGCGCACCGCGGCCGAGATGCCGCACGTCGACCGCATCTTCGTCAACAAGTGGATCAAGCAGCGGCTTTGCCAGACCGTCACCGGCAATCGCGCCTGGCTGAACAAGCTGGTGGTGTGGGTCGGCCATGACGAGCACTTCCATGTCCGGCTCTATTGCCCACCCGGCAATCCGCAGTGCCAGCCGCAGGCCGGCTATTATGCCGACGATGGCTGCGGCGAGCCGCTCGACCTCTGGTTCACACGTCCGCCCGTCAAGCTGCCGCCGCCGGACGCGCCGCAGAAACCCTACCGGCCGAAGCTGCCGGCGGCCTGCACGGCCGTTCTCAACGCTCGTTAGGCTCGCGAACTTCCTCATCCTGAGGAGCGAGCGAAGCGAGCGTCTCGAAGGATGAGCCGCAGGCGAGGTGCGGGTTCCCATCCTTCGAGACGCCGCGCAAGGCGCGGCTCCTCAGGATGAGGTGGGGTCGACGTCCACGATCACCGGCGCATGGTCGCTGAGCCCCGCGCTGCACCAGCCCTCGAATGTGCCGACATCGACCTTCACCTTGCCGATCCAGCGTGATGGCAGGAACACATAGTCGATGTGATAGGTCGGCCCGTCCTTGGTGCGGTCGCGCCAATAGAGCGTCGGTACGGTCTCCTTGCCGTGCAGTTCGCCGCGCACCGCATGCCAGGCGCTGACCAGCCCGAACTCCTCCTCGAGGATCCTCACCTTGGTCGAGTGGTTGATGCGCCAACCCGGCTTGTCCCAGATGGTGTTGCTGTTGAGGTCGCCTGCGATCACGGTCGCCGGATGGCCGAGGAAGTCCCTGTAGCGTGAGAGGGCGCGCCGCAGCGGACCGAGCCGGCGCTTGCGCATCCCGCCGGCACTCGCATTCTGCGCCCATACCGCCAGCAGATTGCATTCCGTCGGTCCATCGACATGGACCGGCGCCACATAGTGCAGCGCTGCGTGATACAATTCGGCGAGCCGCACGGCATGGCCGTTGAATCCGAAGACAGCGAGGCCCTTGTGCGGGTTGCGCCCGATCCACACGGGATCGCTTTCCATCCAACCAGCGCCGCGGGCACGCAGGCGTGCGGGCTCGGCGCATTCGGAGATGACAGCGATGTCAGGCTTGAGCGCCAGCAGGCCCTGGGCCTTGCGGTCCAGTGCCATGTTGCAGTTCCAGGCGACGATTCTCATTCACCCTGGCCCAACAAAGTGCCGGCGCGGCGCGAGGAACGGAAGAACCACAGGAAGATCTGGAAGCCCAGCGCCAGATAGGCCACCGACAGGCCGAAGGCGATGGCGAGGCCGTGCCAATGCACGGTCTTCTCCATCATGATCGCGCGCATGCCCTCGAAGATGTAGGCCGGCGGCAGGCCGAGCGAGATCACCTGCATCCAGTGCGGCAGCACCGACACCGGATAATAGACGCCGCTCACCGGCATCAGGATGAAGACGGCGGCCCAGGCGAAGCTCTCCGCGCTCTGGCCGACGCGCATGATCATGCCCGACATGGCCAAGCCGATCGACCACGAGAACATCTGCAGGATGGCGAAGAAGGCGACCAGCGGCAGGCCGAGCGTGTAGATGTTGTAGCCGAAGAAAGCCCAGGCCATCAGCGACACCGGCACGAGCCCGAGCAGCGTGCGCAACAAGGCGGCGATGATGATACCCGTCGCCATTTCCCACGAGCGGATGGGGCTCACGAACAGATGGCCAAGATTGCGCGACCACATCTCCTCGAGGAAGGCGATGGACAGCGAGAGATTGCCGCGCACCACGACTTCCCACAGCAGCAGGCCGGACAGCAGCACGCCCGCCGCTTGGGCCACGAACGAGGCCTGCGGCATCAGGTACTGGGTCATGAATCCCCACATCACCATCTGCACGGCCGGCCAATAGATCGAATCGATCAGGCGCATGACCGAGCTGCGCCAGATATGGATGTGGCGCAGCACAAGGGCGTAGATGCGGTCAACAGATCCGCTCAAGGGGCCACTCACGATGCCGCCTCCCCTTTGCGTAACGCATTGAGTCCGCGTCCACGACCGCGCGCCATGTCTAAAAACACCTCCTCCATGTCCTCGCGTCCGAAGCGCTCGATCAGCTCGCGCGGGGATCCACGCTCGAAGACCTTGCCGGCCTGCAGCAGGATCACGTCGTCGCACAGCCGCTCGACCTCGCCCATGTTGTGCGAGGCGAGCAGGATCGTGGCGTGGGTCTCGCCCTGGTAGTCCTTCAGGTAGCCGCGCACCCAGTCGGCCGTGTCAGGATCGAGTGAGGCCGTGGGCTCGTCGAGCAGCAGCACGTCCGGCCGGTTGATCAGCGCCTTGGCGAGAGCCACGCGTGTCTTCTGGCCGGCCGACAATTTGCCCGCTGGACGCTCGAGGAACGGCGCGATCTGCATGTGCTCGGCGATCTCCTCGACCCGGTGCGCGAGATCCTTCACGCCATAGAGCCGGCCATAGAACGCGAGGTTCTGGCGCACCGTGAGGCGATGCGGCAGGTCGACATAGGGAGAAGAGAAGTTCATGCGCGGCAGCGCGGCGTATCGGCGGCGGCGCATGTCGACTCCGAGCACCTCGATCTCGCCAGCCGTGGGCTCCAAGAGCCCCAGCAGCATGGCGATGGTCGTGGTCTTGCCGGCGCCGTTGCCGCCCAGCAGGCCGAGCACGGCGCCGGGCGGCACCGCAAAGCTCAGGTCATCGACTGCGACGACCTCGCCGTACACCTTGCGCAGGTGCCGAACCCTAATAGAGGGGGCAGCCATGGAGGGAGAGACGGACATGACACCAACAAAGACCTCATGCTGAGGAGGTCGCCCCTCATACTTCGGGGTAAACTCCGCGACCGTCTCGAAGCATGGGCCGCAAACTCCTCGTTCGTTGCCCACCCTTCGAGACGCGTCCCTTCGGGACGCTCCTCAGGGTGAGGCCGTTATAGCGCTTTTATCGCCGCTTCGATGCGATCGAGGCCGCGGCTCAGTTGCTCTGCACCCGAGGCAAAGCATAGGCGGATGTTGCCCTGCCCGCCCGCGGCGAACGCTTCGCCCGGCGCCAGGCCGACCTTGTATTCCTTCGCGAGCTTCTTGCAGAACGCCATCGTGTCGGTGACACCCTCGATCGAGAAGAAGTTGTAGAACGCCGCCTCCGGCCGCGCGATGGTGACGCGCGGCTGGGCCGAGAGACGCTGGAAGACCAGCTCGCGTCCGGCACGGCAGCGGTCGACCATCTCGGCGATGAATCCGTCGCCCTTCTGCAGCGCCGCCACCGCGCCGCGCTGCAGGAAGGCCGGCACGCCTGACGTGTTGATCTGGACCAGCTTGGCGATCTGGTCGCCCAGCGCCGGCGGATGGGTGAGCCAGCCGATGCGCCAGCCCGTCATCGCCCAGGGCTTGGAGAAGCTGTTGAGCACGATCAGCGGATCGTCAGGCCCTGCCAGCTCGAGGAACGACGGCGCCACGGAGCGCGTGTAGATCAGCCGTGCATAGACCTCGTCGGCCATCACCCAGATGCCGCGCTTCTTCGCGAACTCGAGAATCGCGCGCTGCTCGTCCGAGGTCATCGTCCAGCCGGTGGGGTTGCCCGGCGAATTGACGAAGATCGCGCGCGTGCGGTCGTCCACGGCGTCGAAGACCTTCTGCACGTCGAGCTTCCAGCTGCCGTCCGGCTTGCGATCGAGTGCCACGTACTTGGGTTCGCCGCGCACCAGCCTCGCTGCCGAGGTGATGTTCGGCCAGATCGGCGAGACGATCACGATGTTGTCACCCGGATCGAGCAGCAGCTGGCAGCTGAGCAGGATCGCCTGCATGCCGCCGGTCGTTACGGAGATACGATCGATGGGACAATCGATGCCGTAGAGACGGCCGGTGTAGGCCGACAGCGCCGCACGCAGCTCGGGAATGCCGCGCTGCCAGGTGTAGAACGTCTCGCCGGACTTCAGTCCCTTGGCTGCCGCGTCGCGCACGAAGTCGGGGGTGACCAGGTCACCTTCGCCGAACCACAGAGGCACGACGTCCGGATCGCCGAACACCGACATCGCGACCTCGGCGATGCCGGTTTCACTGAGGTCGTGGGCGATCGCGCCGCTGAGGCTGGCGCCTAGGCCGGGCGGCAGGAAGCGTTCGGGCTCGGGTTGCATGGTTGGGAGGTACCGTATCGGTCGAGTTTCCGCCAGCCGGGCGGGCCCGGACTATTCTTGGCGGCGAGGCCTAGTCTGGCTTATCGTTGTGGTTCTTGCCCTGGAGGCTTTCGATGAAGCACGCCACCCTGGGATTGCTGATCGCCCTCTCCGTCGCCGGCTGCGTCCATGGTTCGGCCGTAGAGCAGGTCCATGCCGGCATGAGCCGCGAGCAGGTCGCCTCGCTGATGGGCCCGGCCGACCTCTCAACCAGCACGCCGGGCCGCGAATGCGCCTACTACACCGTGCTCAAGGACTTCTGGAGCCGCGTGCCCTGGAACATGTCCGACCGCTACGTCGTCTGCTTCAACGACGGCAAGGTCGAGACCTTCGGTCGAGCCGACGGCCGATCCGACGCCCGGCAGAGCGGCTGAGCGCGTGAGCGACGACTACCAACGCCGCAGCTATGGGGCCATTCCGGTCGGCACCGGCGAGAAGCCCGGCATCGTCGTGGTCGATTTCCAGCTCGGCTTCACCGATCCACAGTACCCGTTGGGCGGCGCACCGCTGGTCATGCGCGCGGTCGAGAACACCGCAAGGCTGCTCAAGGTGGCGCGCCGGCAGGGCGTGCCGGTCGCGGTATGCAACACCGCCTATCTCAACGAGCGCGAGATGCCGTACTGGAAGATCACCGCGGTCCGCGAGACCTTCTTGCACAGCCATCCCAGCACCAGGCTCGATCCGCGCATCTACGAGCCTGGCTACGATCTGCAGGTGACCAAGAAAGGCCCGTCGATCTTCTTCGAGACCGGCGTCGCCAACTACTTCACCAAGGAGCGGGTCGACACGGTGATCGTGACCGGCTGCAACACATCGGGCTGCATCCGCGGCACCGCGCTCGACAGCTTCAGCCTGCGCTACCGCACGCTCGTGCCGGAAGACTGCGTCGGCGACATCGAGGAGCAGCCGCATCGCGACAACCTGCGCGACATCGGCCGGCGCTATGTCGACGTGGTCGATCTTGCCTTCTGCACCGACTATCTCGAAAGTTGGGCGCGGCGCAACAGCACCTGAGGGCGACATGGGTCATCGGCAGGAGAAAGCCATCGGCGCCGCGATCGTGCCGATCTTCAGTGAGCGCAACAGCGGTACCCTGTGCTGCACCATCGAGACGGTGAACGCCGAGGGCCAGGACGTGGCGATCCAGGTCATGCACGACTCGATCAACATCGCGCCCTACCCGTTCGGCGAGCAGCCGCTGAGCCGTCTGGAACGGAACGGCGTAATGCGCGATCTCGGCGAGCCGGAGCTCGAGCTGGTCGACTGGGACACCAACGTCCACGCCCAGGTCGGCACCAGCGCCCTCGATGCCGGCAAGGTGGCCGAGCTGGTCGATCTCACCTTCGTCAAGCTACTGGCGTGCGACGACGCCAGCTACGCCATCACGGTGTTGACCGAAGATCTGGGCTAGCTCACTTCGAGGTCTCGACGAGTACGGCCTGCAGCGGGGTCGTCGTCGGGCCCTGCCCGCAACGCATGGCGATCGCCTCCGCCGCGGCGCGTGTGGCGGCATCGAGGCCGTCTTTGTCGAGCGCCTCGATCTCGGCGCGCATTGGCGTGCCCTGGCACAGCCCGATCGCGGCATCGAGCGCCGTCGACAGCTGGCCGCTCTGCTTGACGATGCGGGTTCGCACGACGGTGAAACCCGCCGCCTTCAAGTCGCCGCCGATCACCGCGTGGTCGTGATAGCCGCACGGCGTGCGTTCCAGGAACCAGCTCTTCTGCTGCGGATAGCGGCGCGCCAGACCTTCGACGGCCGCGGCCATGACCGGACTGGTTTCAATGCGGTCCCAGACGCTGAAGAGGAGATGACCGCCCGGCTTCAGCACTCGCCTGGCCTCGCGATAGGCCTTGGACCGGTCGGGAAAGAACATGGCGCCGAATTGGCAGACCACTGCATCGAACGAATCATCGGGAAAAGGCAATGCCAGCGCATCCGCCTGTTGCCATTTCACACGCTGCAGGCCCGGCTGGGCCGCGGCATGATCGAGCATCGGCTGGTTGAGGTCGGTCGCCACGATTTCGACGGCAGGCGGCAAGTGCGCCGCCAATTGCCGGGTCACGATGCCGGTCCCGGCGGCCGTCTCGAGCAGCCGCCCGGACGCGAGCGACCGCACCCGCATCGCCATATCGGCGGCATAGGGCGCGAAAAGCAGCGCGCCCAGTTTCTGATCGTAGAATTGCGGGATCGATCCTGCGAAGACGGTGTCGCTCTCTGCCATGCTCTTCCCCCGAAGTACCGGCGACAGTGTGCGCGGCTTGCCTACGGCTCGGCAATGTCAGAACGATGACGCCTGAGGCCGGTCGAGGGCGGCGGAAAGGTCGGCGCAGGAACGCCGTGGCACGCCGATCGCGACCACCCTGCTGCCCTTGCGGAGGCAACCGTTGCGCCAGTCACCTGAGAAAACTTCGCCCGCGATATTTGCCGTGCCGAAGCCCTGCGGCACGCCGTTGACGTAGTGCCCCTCGAAGTGATCGGACTCGTTCCATTCATAGCGGCCGAATCCTTCGCGCCGATCGTTGTGGTAGGTGCCCTCGAAACGATCGATGCGTTGGCCATGCTCGAACCATTGCAGTACGCCGCGGCCTTCCTTCTGGCCCTTCGGGCAGGCGCCGCTCCAGGACGCGGTGTCGTGCGGATCGGGGTGCCAGTCCCACATCCGGCAACCGAGTTCGGTATCGTACAGCCAATTGCCGCTCTCGCAGGGTTCGACCCAGCTGATCTGGACGGAGTCGGGTTCCTCGGACGGACAATCCGCCGGCACTAGCACAAGTTGCTGCGCAAATGCAGTCACGCCAAACAGTTGCGTCAGCGCGAACAGCAGCACCGAGATGTAGATGGAAGAGCGCATTGCCCTCCGGCCCCCTCAAGCCGGGATGAAGATAATAACGACGACACGCGCAAAAAGTTGCAGGCGTGATATGTCTTGCGACGTCCTGTTGATTCGGAGTCCGTGATGGCAGTGCTGATCGTCGGCCTCGTGCTCTTTCTCGGCATTCACACTCTCACCACATTGCGTGAGCCGCGCGCGGCGTTGATCGGGCGGATGGGCGACGGTCCCTACAAGGGACTTTACTCGGCGGTGTCGGCCATCGGGCTGGTGCTGATCGTCTGGGGCTTCGCGCGCTATCGCGACACCGCCTATGTGCAGATCTGGACTCCGCCGGCCTGGCTGCATCCGGTGGTCCTGGTGCTGATGTGGTTCGCCTTCATCGCGCTCGCCGCCGCCTATTCGCCGACCGGCTGGATAAAGGGCACGCTGCGCCATCCCATGCTGGTCGGCGTCAAGAGCTGGGCACTCGCCCACCTGCTGGCCAACGGCGATCTCGGCGCTTTTCTCTTGTTCGGCACTTTCCTTGCCTGGGCGGTCTATGACCGCATCGCGGTGAAGCGGCGTGGAGTTTTGGGGGCGCCGCGATCTGGCTTCGCGACAGGTGACGTGATTGCGCTGGTCGTCGGCAGCGCCGTCTACGCCGCCATGTTCTGGCTGCATCCGAAACTGATCGGCGTTCCGATCGGCTAGATCTTTAGCGCTCTGGCCGGGCCTGTCAGGCGCGGACGAGTTCCTCGGTTTCGTCGATCTGCCGCCGCGTCATTCGCGCCGCGACCCAATCAGGCCTTGTGCAACGCCTCCACAGCGCCGGGCGTTTATCGAAGGTCCATCACGGACAAGGAGGGATTGTAATGAAACGCACCATCGTCACTCTCGCCACGTTCCTGGCCGCGGCCGGCATCGCCAACGCCCAGACCACCTCTCCCAGCACCCCCTCGACCACGATGCCACCGTCGGGCGGCTCGAGCACTACCATGCCCGGCAGCAGCGGCGGCGCGGCCGGCGCCATGAATGCGACCGCCGTTAAGTCCAAGATCGAGGCCAGTGGCTACAGCAATGTCACGAACCTGAAGCAGGACGCCTCCGGTGGCTGGACGGCCAAAGCCAGCAAGGGCAGCCAGCAGGTCGCGGTATCGGTCGATTCGAAGGGTATGGTGAAGGAAGCGCAGCAGTAGCGCGACACATATCGAAGGCTGTGGACCCCTCTCCGCTTGACAGTGGAGAGGGGCACGCTTTTTCAGTTGGCGGGCTTGATGTGCGCGTCCTGGATGACCTTGGCCCACTTCGGAATGTCGGCGGCGATCGCCGCCCGTGTCTCGGCACCCGTGCTGCCGACCGGCTCGAGGCCCAGCGCGGCGAACTTGGCCTGCATGTCGGGATCAGCCAGTACCTTGAGAGAAGCCGCGCGCACCTTGTCGAGAATGGGCTGCGGCGTGCCCTTGGGCGCGAGCAAGGCGAACCATGATGTCGCCTCGAACCCCGGGTAGCCGAGTTCGGCGACCGTCGGCAGGTCCGGCGCGGCCGGCGCACGCTTGAGCGAAGTGATGGCAAGCCCGCGCACCCGACCATCGCGCACGAACGGCATGGTGGAACCCGAATTCTGGATACCGACCGGCACCACCCCGCTCATGACGTCGCTCAAGTTGGCGCCGCGATAAGGGATGTGCTCCATCTTGATCCCGGCCAGCCGACAGAGCAGCTCGCCCGCCACGTGCTGCGGCGTGCCGACGCCGGGTGAGCCGTACGACAGCTTGCCGGGATTGGCCTTGGCATAGGCCACCAGCTCGGCCAGCGACTTCACAGGGAGATCGTTGTTCACGAACACGATGCTGGCAGTCGAGAGTGAGGTCGAGATGTGCTCGAAATCCTTCAGCGGATCGAATGGCAGGGTTTGCAGGCTGGGCAGGATGGTGATGGCGGCGTTGCCCGACCACATCAGCGTGTAGCCGTCGGGCGCCGCTTTGGCGACCTTGTCGACGCCGATCGCGCCCGAGTTGCCGCTGACATTGTCGACGATCACTGACTGGCCCCACGCCTCTCCGAACTTCTGGGCGAACATGCGGCCGGTGACGTCGGTCGCGCTGCCAGCAGTGAAGCCCACGACCAGCCGCACCGGCTTCTCGGGCCATTTGGTTTGGGCAACCGCCGAAGGACCGGCGAGCGCCATCAGGGCTGCGGCAGCCCAGCGCACGATGTAGTGCATATTGTTTCCTCCCGAGCCGGTTCTAGCACATCACCCCTATCGGAGCGGCCGGAAATCCCCATAATGCGCCCGCTATCACAATAAGGAGGCAGCGTTGAAGACGAACAGGCGTGGTTTTCTGGGAGGCGTGTCGACGGCCGCCGTTCTGTCGGCATCGGGCACGGCCTGGTCGCAGAAGAAGTACGACGAAGGTGCGAGCGATACCGAAATCAAGATCGGCAACACCAATCCCTATAGTGGGCCAGCCTCGGCCTACGCTGCCATCGGCAAGACCATCGACACCTACTTCAAGAGCGTGAACGACGCCGGCGGCGTCAATGGCCGCAAGATCAAGTTCATCTCGCTCGACGACGGCTACAGCCCGCCCAAGACGGTCGAACTGGTGCGCCAGATGGTCGAGCAGGACAAGATCTTCGCGCTCTTCCAGTCGCTCGGCACGCCGTGCAACACAGCGATCCACAAGTACATGAATACCAAGAAGGTGCCGCAGCTCTACGTCGCCACCGGCGCGTCGAAGTGGGGCGATCCCAAGAACTTCCCGTGGACGATGGGCTTCCAGCCCGACTACCACACCGAGGCGGTGATCTACGCCAAGCACGCGCTGGCCAACGTCAAGGACGCCAAGATCGGCGTGCTGAGCCAGAACGACGACTACGGCCGCGACTATCTCGGCGGCCTGAAAGAAGGCCTCGGCAGCGATGTGGGCCGAATCGTCAAGGCGGTAACCTTTGAGGCGACCGATCCGACCGTCAATTCGCAGATCATCCAGCTTAAGGATTCCGGCGCCAACGTGTTCATGAACTTCGCAGGTCCCAAGGCCGCGGCGCAGGGCATTCGCAAGGCGGCCGATCTCGACTGGAAGCCGGCGCACTACCTCAACAACGTCTCGGTCTCGGTGGCGGCGGTGATGAAGCCCGCCGGATTCGAGAACGCTCAGGGCATCATCACGGCGTCGTACCTGATGGACGCGACGGACAAGCAGTGGGACGGCAACGAGGAGATGAAGGCCTGGAGCGCTTGGATGGACAAGCACATGCCGGGCGCCAATAAGGCAGACGCCAACCACGTCTATGGTTATGCGGTCAGCTTCCTGATGACCGAGACGCTGAAGCGTTGCGGCGACGACCTGACACGCGCCAACCTGATGAAGCAGGCGGCCTCGTTCCAGAAGTTCCGCGTGCCGCTGCTGCTGCCCGGCATCCTGATCAACACCAGCCCGACCGACTTCTATCCGATCCAGGCGGTCCAGCTGCAGCGCTTCAAGGGCGAAACCTGGGATCTGTTCGGCGAGGTCATGCACGCCGAGAGCAGCTAAGCGGGTTCACCTGCCATCGTGGAAGGCGCGGAGGAAACTCCGCGCTTTTCATTTCTGCGGTTCACGAAGCGACTCTTGACCGCCCGGTGGAGGACGCCGCCAGCGCCAGCGGCCCGCCGGGCTGGCCGCTCAGCATCATCTCGATGGCGTCCTGCATTTCCTTTGGCTCGAACGGCTTGGAGACCAGCGGCAGGTTGCGGAACTGCTGGGGCACCAGCGCCAGATCGCTGCAGCCGGTCAGGAAGCAGAACGGGATGCCGCGCTGGGCCAGCACGACACATATCGGGAAGCTGAAACGTCCGTCGAGATCGATGTCGAGGATGGCGCCGTCGATAGGCGCCTCGCGGGCGTAGACCAAGCCGGTCTCCAGACCGCAGGCGGGACCAATGGCTTCCATGCCGCAATCGACGACAAAATCGCAAACCACCTGGGCGAAGAGGTAGTTGTCCTCGACGATCAGGATCTTTGACCCAGCGTGCATGTGCCCTCTTCTATGCCGGCATTTCCCCCCACGGCGCGTGACAAAATAAGAACGGCGTATGGCGGTGAACGTTGCATGGAGCAACGACCGTTCGACCACATGCGAGCCTGCCGGCGTTGTGCCCAGCCGCATTGACGTCCATGATGGCGTTCCGCACTTGTCGCACGATCGTGGCAAAACGGATCGGGAGCCGACATGGGCAGTTCTTCTCGCTATCGCGTCAGCATCACCCGCCGTGGGCCCCCGCCGCGGCCCTTCGGCTGGGAGGTTTGCCGCTGCGACGATGCCACCGAAGTTGAGCGCTCGCGGGACACCTTTCGCTCCCGCTACGAGGCCATCGCCGATGGCGAGCGCGCAGCCCAAACGTGGGATACCAAGCAAGACGTTGCCACCTGATGCGCCATCTTGGCGTCCTGCGCGGCAGCGGCATGCTCGAGGGCAGCGGCCAGCCGCTCGGTCGGGCCGATTTTGAATTCGACGGCTATCTGGTGCAGCCGGGCGAGATCGTGGCCTCGGGCGAGGTGCGCATGGCCGCCGACGCTCTGGGCAATGCCTTCGGCCGCAGCGATCTCAGCCTGCGCACCGACGACGGCCGCGTCCTGTCGCTGCGCTTCAGCGGCAAGCGGCTGGCCGCCGAAAGCGCCGTCGCCCATGCCGACGTGCGCGGCGACCTGCCTAACGCCAGGGATTGGCGGCGCTGACGGCGTAGCGCCCTGTCATTCGGCAGCCTTGGCCGTCGCCTTGGCGCCCCATGACTTCACCACCGGCAGCACTTCCTTGGCGAACAGCTTCAGCCCGCGCTCCGAGACCTCGTAGGGCGTGCCGCCGAAGCGGAATGCCACGTTCATCTCGAAGTCGCCCAACAGCTTCCGCCGCGCCTCGAGCCCGCGCAGGATCTTGTCGGGCGTGCCCCAACTCGCCGCCTGCATGAAGCCGGTTACTGCGCCCTCGAGCCCACCCTTGCGGGCGATCTCAGCCTTCTGCTGGTAGGCATCGTAGCCCTTCACCGTCTTGAAGTGCTCACCCAGGAATTCGTAGTGGTGGAAGTTGCTCTCGACGAACTTGCCCTGGTAGCGGCGCGCCTCCTCCTCGCTCGCGGCGAGATCGCTGCCGCAGACACAGAATTCGGTGAGCATGACCCGGGGAGGCTCGGTGTCATGATACTTGCGGTGCAACTCGCGCCCCTTCTCGATCATCGGCGCCCGCATCTCCCACGGGCGGTCCGCGAACATCACCTGGTGAGCGCCGAGCTTGGCCGCTGAATTGATCGAATCTTCGCTCGAGGCCACGGCGTAGATGCGGCCGTCGAAGCTGTACTTCGGCCGCGGCCGGATTTCCGTGCGCGGCTGCTTGTAAAAGCGGCCATTGCCTTCCATGACGCCCGTGCGCAGCGCCTCGACGATCATCGGTGCCGCCTCGTCGAAGCGGGCGCGCAATTCGTCCATGGCGACGCGGAAGGCATTGAACTCGCGCCGCGCCAGCCCCCGGCCCATGCCGAAGCGCAGCCGGCCTCCGCTCACCATGTCGAGCACGGCGGCGTTCTCGGCGACACGCAGCGGATCGTGCCAGGGCACGATCACCGCCGCCGTGCCGACATCGATGTTCGGGCAGAGCGCCGTGAGGTGCATCATCAGCGCGAGGTTGTCGGGCACAAAGGAATAATCGTTGAAGTGATGCTCAGCCGACCACAGGCAGTCGAAGCCTGAATCGGCGGCGATGCGCGCGAGACGGATCTCCTCGCTCCATACGCGGTCGTCGGAGCAGTTCTCCCAGCCGTAGCTGGCGAACACCATCATCATGCCGACATCCATGCGAGCCTCCCTACTCGGCCGCCTGGGCCGCTTGTTTTTGCTGGGCCTGCTGCTGCATCTGCAGGACCTGCTCCCAGCCGCGGTAGCCGGTGAAGCTGTCCTTGTCGAAAAACAGCACCGGACCATCGCAGAAGAAGAGATATTCGGTGTCCTCCAGCGCCGTCGTGGCGCCGTGCACCATGCCGTTGGTCTCGTGCAGGAAGTCGCCCGGACCGTAGGTGTTGGTGCGCACCTGCAGCTTGCCCGAGAGCACAAAAGCGAAAGCCGCACTCAGGTGCTTGTGCGGCGGCGCGACATATCCCTTCTTCCATTTCAGCAGCACCGCCCAACGGCCGGACTCCTGGCCGACCCACAGCACCTTGGTCCAGGCCATGCCAGGCTTGGTCTCGATCCAGGGGATCTCGGACGAGCGGGTGATGGAATCGGCCAACTCACTGTTGAGCGGACGGATATCCTGCGGCAGCGCCATGGTGGGCCCCCTCTGATTTGTTGGTGCGATAGTAGGCCTTTTTCCCGCCCACTTCACTTTGCCGCCATCCTGCCAAGCCGCCGTGCGGCTCGGTTTTCGCTGTGGCAGGATGAACCGGCATGGATATCCCGCCCTCGATCCGCACCTTCGAACGCATGCAGATCGTCGCTCTCGCCGTCGGCTGGCTGAACGCCACCTACACCTATCGCTCCGTGCTGCACGACCGGGTGAGCGCGTTCGTCTTCACCACGGCCCTGGTCACGGTAAGCGTCGTGGTCATGCTGCTGGTGTTCCTGATCTCGCGCCGTCGTAGCACCTGGGCCAAGTGGCTGCTGATCGTGCTGTCGGCCTCGGCCACCGCGCCGTGGGCCGCCCTGCTGCGCCGCTCCGGCGTCGCTGACTGGGCGGGCGTGCTCGGGCTGTTCCAGGGCGGCCTGCAAATCGTGTCACTGCTCTACCTGATCCACCCAGCCTCGCGGGCGTGGTTCGGCAGCGTCGAGGAGTAGCTGGGGCACCCCGATGGACGCGCACGCTCCATGGCGGTCGGCGAGGTCGACACGCATCTTGGCCACTGGCACATCCAGGACATGCGGGTGGTCCGGTCGAGCGGCCCGGAACTGATCTCGGCGAAGATATCGACCGAGCAGATCTTTCAGTGCCAATAAGCCCCTGACTGGCTCCACATCGGTCAACGTGCCGGATCGGGCCTCGGCTGCCGGCGCAACAGGGCCACGGCCTGGAGACCGAGCCGGTGCAGTCCGACGGACAGGAGCACGATGACGGGGAACGAGACGATGGCAGCGCCGAGATTGCCCAGCGTCGTTTCCGGGAAGAAGCGCAGCGAGAACTCGCGCACGGGGTAGTGCAGGATATAGAACTCGTAGGAATAGAAGCCGAGCATCGCCAGCCAGCGCAGCGACGCCGAGCTCACCACGACGTTGGAGAGGCGAACCACCAGCAGGCCGGCCAGCAGCGCCACCAGCGAATAGCCCCAGACATATTGCGCGGCGCCCGGCGTGCCAAGGAACGGCAGCCAGAATGCGCCGTCGAGTGTGCCGGTGGCGGCCCAGCCGAGCGCGACCATGGCGGCGAGCATCAGCACGATCGCCGTCCAGCTGGCGAAGTGCTCGAGCCGCTCGCGATGCAGGCAGAGCAGCGCGCCGACGGCGAAGGCATCGAGCTGTGTGAATCCCGCGACATAAACCGCCAGCGTCCGCTCCTCGTCCGGCCGCGCCAGCAGATCGGCGAAGCCCCACCGGATCAGCGGCGCGCTCAGCACCACAGCGATCAGCAAGGCGGTTGCCCGGCGGCGCCACAGCACGATCAGGAACGGGAAGACGAGATAAAACTGCTCCTCGACACCCAGCGACCAGGTATGCGTCAGCAGCCGCGAATGAACGTGGCCCGGCAGCAGGTGATAGAAGTTGTAGGTGAAGCTGAAGGACGCCAGCCAGCCTTTGATCAGCACCGGGTAGCGCAAGAAGATGTAGGGCGCGACCAGCAGCAGGTAGATGTAGAGCGGCGGCAGGATGCGGCGGATGCGCCGGCCATAGAAGGCGAGGATGCGCTGGCGCGGCACGCCCTGCCGGCTCTCGATCGACTGCGTGATCAGATATCCACTGATTACGAAGAAGACCTGCACGCCGAGCCAGCCCGGCGGGAACAGCCGGAAATGAAACAGGAAGACGGCCAGCGCCGACAGTGCCCTCAGCATGTCGAGGCCGGCGTTGCGTTGGATGGCCGTGGTCGTCACGTCGACGGCCTTCATGCCGCGCCCACCGCCGTCGTGGCAAGTCCCTTGCGGATCGCGCGACGAGGGCTCATAGGAACCGGGCCTGACGACAACCCCTCTCGCGCTGCCGCCTGCGGCGCCACGACCTCAAAGAAGGTGCCGACATGCCCCCACCGGCAAGAGAACGCGGTGTCCCGCCTCCCAAGGAACGCGCTTCACCCAGCCTCAGTGAAAATGAGCAAGTGACCCTGCGCCGTGTCGCCTTCGGCCAGTCTGAGGTGCGGGCGATGCGCGCCGACGACCTAGCCCAGCTGCGACGGCTCCGGTTGATCGAGGACGGCAAGGACGGCCGCCCGCAACTGACGGTCGACGGCAAGAAATGCTTCGATGCGCTGCCGCGCCCGATGACGCTGAGCGAGATGAAAGGCGCCGACGATTTCCTCACCATGATGGCGAAGCCGGTCGACCGCACGCGGCGCTAGTAGCCGGTCTCCAAACAAGCAAAAGCCCCGCCACCCCTGCCCCAATGATGTGGCGAGGTGCGGGGCTCCCGCATCATCCCTTCAGCCGCGGCCGCCGGTACATCCGCGGTCGACCGGGCGAAAGGAACGATCAGCCGGCGATCAGCCGACTGCCTTCAAGTTGTCAGCCGACATCTTGCCGCTGCGGCGATCGGTGACCAGCTCGAACTCGAGCTTCTGGCCCTCGTTCAAGTTGGAGAGGCCGGCGCGCTCCACGGCGCTGATATGGACGAAGGCGTCTTTGCCGCCATCATCGGGTTGAATGAAGCCGAAGCCCTTAGTGGCGTTGAACCACTTAACGGTTCCCGTAGCCATGGGAAGTAACCTTTCACGTATAGATATGCTGCCCGCCCCCGGATGAGCCGTGGGCCGGCCGTCGAATGCGCACTTGTGTTCGGGGCAAGTCGATGGCGTGGCGCCGAACAAGTCGGGGGCACAGCCAAGTAGTTGTCCTTCTATCGACGGCCTTCATATGGGCGCTCCGGCAGCGCTTGGCAAGGCCGATTACGAGTGGCCAGCCAGGCGGTCGAAGTCGGCCAGCACAGCGGCGATCAGGCTTCTCAGTCGGGCATCGCCGTGGCCGGATGCCGCGTCGAACAGGCCGAGCAGGTAGCGCGCTTTGTCGGCGGCCTGCGACCAGTTCTCGGCGGGGTGTGCCAGAAGCCGGTGCTCCAACTCGTCCTGGCGGCGACGCAGGCCCGCGCGGTCGGCCTCCACTTCGGTAGCCATTCGGCGGAGATCGGTGGCGTGTTGGGCGGCCATGCCGCGGTGAGCGTCGAGATCGATCGGCTTGTCGGTCATGATCGGATCCTCTCCATCGCGATGCCGCGCTCCGCACGCGTCGATGTCCAGCACATTCGCCGTCGGCTGCTGACATATATGCCGGCTGCACCCCTGATAAATGCCGCCGCAAATCCCATTTCAAGCAGGCGTCCCCCGCACCTCAAATAAGGGCAAGTGTCATGTCCACGCGAACCACCGAGACGACGGTGACGTTCAGCCGATCCTTCACGCTGTCGGCGGTCGACGGCGTGCTGCCCGCCGGCACCTACCGCGTCAGCGTCGATGAGGAGGAGATCGACGGTCTTTCGTTCCGCGCCTTCCAGCGCGTGGCGACGATGCTGCACTTTCCCGCGCCCGGTCGCAGGCGCGAGCCGTAGCGGAGTTCCTCGCGGAGGCAATCACAGATAGGTCGCGGGTGCTGACGATCAACCATGAACCCGTGGTGCTCTACGGCATCGCCGCCTGCGACGGCCTGCCTGGCCATTCGACCCCGTGGCACGCCGCAACGGCCACCATCGCGCATGAAGATTTGATAACGGTGATGTGGCTATCGCGGCGGCGTTCGGTGCAGCGCGCCTGCCGTTCGATCTCTACGTGCGCCATGCCGGCCGTACCGATTGCAACTGCATCCACGCAACACCATCTTGAAGAGGTGAACCCTTCGACAGCGTCGGACCACGAGCTGCGCCGCATTGCGGCCTCATTCGCACGTCCCAGCCGGTGGCAAGGGCTCGTCCAGCTGCTCACGTCGTTCGGTCCGTTCCTTCTCTCCTGCACCGCGATGTATGTGGCCTACCCGATCTCCGGACTGCTCTCGCTCGCTCTTGCACTTCCCACCGGGATGCTGTTGGTGCGCATCTTCATCGTGCAGCACGATTGCGGCCACGGCTCGTTCTTCGCCTCGCGGCGCGCCAATCTGCTGACCGGCCGGATGTGCAGCCTGATCACGTTGACGCCATTCGCCAACTGGGCCCATCAACACGCCCTGCACCACGCCAACTGGAACAACCTCGAGCGCAGCGGCGGCAGCGACATCTATTCCGCCTGCCTCACGGTGCGCGAGTATTTCGCGCTGTCACCCTGGCGGCGCTTGCTCTACCGCCTGCCGCGCCATCCGCTGGTCGCCAACATCGTGCTGCCACCGTTGGTCTTCGTGTTGCTTTACCGGGTTCCATTCGACACGCCGCGCGCCTGGGCACGCGAGCGCTGGTCGGTACATCTGACCAACGCCGCCCTGGTCGCCCTGTTCGGCACGTTGGTCGTGCTGCTGGGCTGGCGCGAGGTGCTCATGGTGCATCTGCCCGTCATGGTAGTGGCCTCGATCCTGGGCGTCTGGCTGTTCTCCTTGCAGCACCGCTTCGAGACGGCACGCTGGACGGCGCGCGGCGACTGGAACTTCGTTGCGGCGGCGCTCGACGGCTCGTCGTGGTTCCGCCTGCCGCCCGCCTTGCATTGGCTGACCGGCAATATCGGCTTCCACCACGTCCATCATCTCAATCCGCACGTGCCCAACTACCGCCTGCGAGCCGTGCATGACGCCGTTCAGCCGCTGCGCCCGACACCGCCCCTCAGCCTGCGGCGGGGACTTGCCGCGCCTTGGCTCACGCTGTGGGACGAGGCCACCGAACGGTTGGTGCGCTTCCGCGACGCCCGCCCGCCCGCATAGGATGCACAGCCCAGCCGCGGACCTTCGATTGCAAGAGTCCGAACCATCGGCCATGTTGGGATACAGTGACTTCCCCGACGGCCGACCAAGAGCTGCGTCGCATTGCGGCCTCTTTTGCCCACCCCAACCACCGGACTGGACTACTCCAGCTTCTGACGTCGTTCGGGCCTTTCTTCCTCTTCTGCGCCGCGATGTACACGGCCTACCCAGTCTCCCGGCTGCTTTCACTCGTGCTGGCGCTGCCCACCGGCATGTTGTTGGTCCGTATTTTCATCGTGCAGCACGATTGCGGCCACGGCGCATTCTTCGCCTCGCGGCGCGCCAATCTGCTGGTTGGCCGGCTATGCAGCTTGGTCACGCTCACGCCGTTCGCCTACTACACCCGCCAGCATGCCCTGCACCACGCCGACTGGAACAACCTCGAGCGCAGCAGCGGCAGCGACATCTATTCGACCTGCCTGACGGTGCGCGAATATCTTGCGCGCTCGCGCTGGCGTCGCCTGATCTATCGCCTGCCGCGCCATCCACTGGTCGCCAACATAGTGTTGCCACCCCTGATCATTCTGCTGCTCTTCCGCGTGCCGTTCGACACGCCGCGCGCCTGGAAGCGCGAGCGCTGGTCGGTGTACCTCACCGATATCGCCCTGGCGGCCCTGGTCAGTACGCTGGTCGCCTTGATGGGTTGGCGCGAGGTGCTGATAGTGCATCTGCCGGTCATGGTGGTGGCCTCGATTTTCGGGTTCTGGCTGGTCTCGCTGCAGCATCGCTTCGAGACGGCGCGCTGGATGGCACGTGGCGATTGGGACTTCATCGCGGCGTCGCTCGACGGCTCGTCGTGGTTCCGCCTGCCGCGCGCTTTGCACTGGCTGACCGGCAATATCGGTTTCCACCACGTCCATCACCTCAATCCGCACGTGCCCAACTACCGCCTGCACGCCGCGCACGACGCATTGCAAGCACTGCGGCCGACCCCACCGGTCAGCCTGCGTCTTGGGCTCGCCGCGCCCTGGCTCACGCTATGGGACGAGGCCACTGAACGGTTGGTGCGCTTCCGCGATGCCCGCCCGCTGGAGTCATTGGACGTGCCCGTCGGCGGGGTGTAGAGCTACTGCATCATCGCCCGAGGATACCCGGCGGCGATGGCTGAGAGATGCGTGCGCTCCCGCCCAAAGCGAGGTGCACCATGAAGACACTCACCGACTGGCTCGTTCCGCCAGTCCTGTTCCCTGCTTTCCTGGTCGTGCTTGTGGTGGCTTACGCGATATTGCGTACGCCCAGCTGACGCCGCGACTCTGCGGCCCGAAAGGATTCAAATGTTGCCTGCAAATACCAGCGCCTATCTGTGGGGCGCCTTCGGCGGTGCCATCATTCTTGCCGTCGTCGGCTTCAGCTGGGGAGGCTGGACGACCGCCGGCACCGCCCAGCGCAACGCCTCGACCGCTGCTCACGACGCCGTCGTGGCTGCGCTCGCGCCGATCTGCGTCGATCGCTTCCAGGGTCAATCGGACGCCGCCGCCCGGACCGCCGATCTCACCAAGACCAGCACTTGGGAGCGCGGCGCCGTCATCGAGAAGAGCGGCTTTGCTACCATGCCCGGCGCCAAGTCCGCCGATGCAGACGTGGCGCGCGCCTGTGCGGCGATCCTGGCCACCCCGGCAACGCCCAAGACCTGAGCGGGCCCCCAGAATCTGGACCTTGCCCGCGGTTGCGGGCAAGGTCGGGCGGAGGCCGGCACGATGCAATACCTCGGAGTGATTCGCGGCGCCGGCACGTTGGGCGCCGACGACGGCAACATCTTCGGCCGCGCCGAATACGACATCGACGGGTTTCTCACCCAAACCCGCGAAGTCGTGGCCTCGGGCGAAGTGCGCATGGCCGCCCACGACCTGAACAACGCCTTCGGGCGCAATGACCTGCGCCTGAGGACCGACGACGGACGGACCTTGCAGGTACGCTTCAGCGGCAAGCGGCTGAACCCGGCGAGCAATGCCGCCCATGCCGACGTTAGCGGCGAGTTGCCCACCGCGAAGCAGTGGCGCCGTTAGCCGCCTAGGGCCGATCCTCCTTTCGGATTGTCGAAACCGGTCGACAAGCCGCCCGATGCCGTCAGAATCAGCAGCCGATGGCCGGTACGATGCACGCTGCTGCCTCTCCTGGGACGCCTCACACGTCGACCTATCGGGCGACGCTGGCCATCATTGGCATCTACGCCGCGCTGACGCTGGCGCTGCTCACGGTCTGCCGCCAGCCTGGCCCGGAGATGCCAGGCTTCAACGCAGCCTTCGGCGCCGGCGTGTTCGTGGCCGACCTCGCGACCTGCTTCCTGCTGCTGATCCTGTTCCGCCAGACCCTGCAAGCCTCGGTACTGGTACTGGCGGGTGCCTTCCTGTTTTCGGCGCTGATGGCCGTCGCCTATGTACTGGCCTATCCCGACGCCGTGGCGGCCGGGCGCTCGCTGGTCGGCTCCGGCCAGACGATCTCGTGGGTCTACAATTGCTGGATCGCGGGTTTTGCGCTGGTGAGCCTAGCGGCCTGCGCACTCGAGGCATGGGGCAACGACTACAAGCTCCATGGCCTGCCGCCGCGCGTGGCGGCGGCGCTTGCCGCGACCCTCGCCTTCCTGCTGTCGCTGATCGTGCTGATCGTGGCCGCGGCGTGGGGCCATCATCTGCCGATGCTGTCCACCGGCGGGACCTGGACGCCGCTCAGCGCCATCGTCAACTACGGCGGCGTGATCGTGTTGGTCGCCAGCGTGGCCATCATCTTTCTGTCGATCGGCTCGCGCAGCGATCTCTTCCTGTGGCTGAGCCTGGCACTGGCGGCGATGGCCCTGGGCAACGTGCTCTCTGCCGCCGGCGGCGGACGCTACACAGTCGGCTGGTATGCCTGCCGGCTGAGCTGGGGCGCCTCGGCCTGCGTGATGCTGCTCTATTTCATGGCCCAGTTCGTGCGCCAGCATGGCCAGCTCGAGCGCACCACCGGCGATCTTGAGGAGCGCACGCGCGAGCGCGATCGCATCTGGAGCGTTTCCGAGGACCTGCTGGGCGTCTCGACCTTCAAGGGCTACTTCGTTGCCATGAACCCTGCCTGGATCCGCGTGCTGGGCTGGAGCGAGGCCGAGATCAAATCGATGCATGTCGATGCGCTGCGCCATCCCGATGACGCCGCACATTCCCGTGCCGGGCGCGCGCGGCTTGCCCAAGGCGTGCCGACGGTGCGCATGGAGAACCGCTTCCGTCACAAGGACGGCAGCTGGCGCTGGATCGCCTGGACCATGACCGCCGACCAGGGGCTGATCTATGTCGCGGGCCGTCACGTGACAGCGGAGAAAGAGGCGCAGGAGGCGCTACGCAAGGCCGAGGCCGATGCCGCGCACCGCCAGAAGATGGAGGCGCTTGGCCAACTCACAGGCGGCGTGGCGCACGACTTCAACAACCTCCTGATGGTGGTGGCAGGCTTCGTGCCGCGGGTGAAGGATGCCGTGGTGCACGACGAGAAGGCGACGGAGGCCGCGCAGGCGATCGAGATCGCTGCCCAACGCGGCGCGGCGCTGACCCGCCAGCTGCTCTCCTTCTCGCGCCGCCAGCCGATCAATCCGGTGGTAGTCGATATCGGGGCGCGCATCGAGGCCCTGCGGCCTCTGCTCACCAGCACGGTCGGCCCATTCGTCGACCTGCAGCTCAAGATCGCGCCCGATCTGTGGCCGGCCCACATCGACGTCAACGAGTTCGAGCTGGCGCTGCTGAACCTGGTGCTGAACGCACGCGATGCGGTGCCACAGAAGGGCTCGATCAGCATCGTGGCGCAGAACCGCAAGGTTGCGACCCAGGACACGCCCGACAAGCTGCAGGGCGAGTTCGCCACCGTCGCGGTCGTCGATACCGGCCACGGCATCGCGCCCGACATCCTGCCCAAGGTCTTCGACCCCTTCTTCACCACCAAGCAGATGAAAGGCACGGGCCTCGGCCTGTCGCAGGTGCATGGTTTCACGCAACAGTCGGGCGGCACTGCGGTGATCGACAGCACGCCGGGCCACGGCACCACCGTGATGCTTTACCTGCCGCGCAGTGTCGCGCTGCCCGAGCGCCCGGTGGTGGCCAAGCAGCAGCCGTCGGCCGGCGGCACGGCGCTGCTGGTAGAGGACAATGTCAGCGTGGCCGCCGTCACACGCGACATGCTGATGCAACTTGGCTACGCCGTGCACACCGCCAGCAACGCGCAGCGCGGGCTTGAGCTGTTGGATCACCATGCCTTCGACCTGGTGCTGAGCGACATCGTGATGCCCGGCACGATGAACGGCATCGAACTCGCTCGCACGATTCGCGCCCGCAAGCCCGCGCTGCCGATCGTGCTGGTGAGCGGTTATGCCGGCTCGGCGAGCGGCGCCGGGCCTGACTTCACCGTGCTGCGCAAGCCCTACCGCTTCAGCGACCTGCGCGAGGCGATCACCCGGGTGTCAGCCTCGACCCGCGAGCGCGCGGTTCTCTAGCCGGCTCAACAGCCGCACCACCGGCCACAGGATCAGGAAGTAGATCACCGCCGCCATCACGATGGGCGTCGCGTTGAACGTCACGCTCTGCGCCTGGCGCGCCTGGAACAGCAGCTCGGGCACGGCGACGACGCTGCCGAGCGAGGTGAGCTTCACGACTTCGAGCGTGTTCGAGAGTAGATCAGGCAGCACGTTGCGGATGGCCTGCGGCAGCACGATGTAGGTCACGGCCTGCAGGCCGCTCAGACCCGTCGAGCGGGCCGCCTCGACCTGGCCGTGCGGGATCGACTCGATGCCCGCCCGCAGGATCTCGCCGTAGTAGGCGCCGGTGTTGAGGAAGAAGGCGATGGCCACACATGTGAAGCCGCTCAGCTCCAGTCCAGCGAAAGGCAGGCCGGCGAACAGCAGCACCAGCAGCACCAAGGGCGGGAAGGCGCGGAAAAAATCGACCCAGGCCATCAGTGGCCAGCGCAGGATCGGTGTTCGCGAATGCGCAAGCAGCGCCAGGATCAGCCCGCCGACGAAGCCCAGCGGCACCACCATCAGCGACAGCAGGATCGTATTCAACAGGCCATCGAGCACTATCGGCAATGCGGCCGCCGCGATCTCGCCGTTGAAGAAGGATTGGACTATCTCTTCCATGCGAACTTCGTTTCGATCCAGCGCGCGGCCACGACGACTGGCAGGAAGAGCACAAGGTACGCGGCGGCGCCCATCATCAGAGGCGACGGATTGTAGGAGTTCGACACGGCCGAACTCGCCATGCCCAGGATCTCGTGCAGCGCTACCACTGTGCCCAGCGCCGTGCCCTTGGTGATGGCGATGGTGCGGTTGGTGAGCGGCGCGATAGTGAGACGCAGCGCCTGCGGCAGCACGACATTCATCAGCGTCTGCCCGAAGCTGAGGCCGGTCGAGCGCGAGGCCTCCCACTGGCCCTTCGGCACCGAGGTGATGCCGGCCCAGAAGATCTCCTCGGCGAAGGCCATCAGCACCAGGGCGAGCGACAGCCAGGTCGAGACGAAGGCCGAGGGCGAGACGCCGGCGGACGGCAGGCCGAAGTAGATCAGCACGATCACGACCAACGGCGGCAGCGAGCGGAACAGGTCAACGACGAAGATGATCAGCCAGTTGAGCGGCCGGATGGCGAGGCTGCGGATCAGCGCCAGAACCAACCCGGCCAACAGGCCCGACAGCACGATCAGCAGCGCCAGCTCAATGGTCAGTACCGTGCCCGCCAGGATGTCCGGCAGGTACTTCGCCATGACCTTGGCGTTGAAGAACGTGTCGAGGAACTTGTCCCAGCGCTGCATCAGTGCCGCTGGATCTGCCCGATGAAAGCCCGTGTGCGCTCATGCGCCGGACTCTCGAAGATCTGCAGAGGCGGCCCCTGCTCCACGATCAGGCCGTCGTCCATGAACACCACGCGATCGGCGGCGGCGCGGGCGAAGCCCATCTCGTGGCTGACCACGATCATGGTCATGCCGCTCTCGCGCAACGAACGCATGACCGCCAGCACCGAACCGACCAATTCGGGATCGAGGGCAGAGGTCGGTTCATCGAACAGCATGACACGCGGCTCCAGCGCGATGGCCCGCGCGATGGCTACCCGCTGCTGCTGGCCGCCCGACAATTCGAGCGGCCGATGCGTGGCTCTATCAGCCAATCCCACTCGTTCCAGTGCGGCACGGCCAAGCGCGTCAGCCTCGGCGCGGCTCTTGCCCGCCACCTTGCGCAGCGCCAGCGTGACGTTGCCCAGCGCCGTCATGTGCGGATAGAGGTTGAAGGACTGGAACACCATGCCGATGCGCTGGCGGGCATGGTTGATGTCTGTGCGCGGGTCGAGCACGTCAATGCCGTCGACGATCACCGACCCCTCTGAAGGCTGCTCGAGCCGATTGAGGCAGCGCAGCAACGTCGACTTGCCCGAGCCCGACGGCCCGATCACGAACACCAGCTCGCGCTCGGCCACCCCCAGATCGACGCCCTTCAGGACGTGCAGGTGGCCGAAGTGCTTGTGGATCCCGCGCGCGTCGACGATCGGCGGCATCAGCCGCAGTGCAGCTCGTGCGGCGTCGGGTCGTAGCCCGGCAGGCCCGGCACGCCGTAACCCGGCGTGATCACCCGCTCAAGCGCGTCCGGCGCCGGTGTCCGCTTGAACCACTTCTCCGACAGCGCCACCAGAGATCCGTCTTTCTTCATGCAGTCGATTGCATCCTGCAGTTGAGCCCGCAGCTTGGGATTGTCCTTGGGAACTGCGGCGGGCCAATGGGCGCGCGTGTCCGTGAGCTCGAGGTCGGCCACGAACATCGGGTTCTGGCTCGCGATGTAGAGCGTCGAGGTATTGCCGACCAGCGTGGCGTAGGCGCGGCCGGACAGCACCGCCTGTACGGCGTCCGGCTGGTTGTCGTAGGCTTGGACCTCGAAGCCGATCTCCTCGCCCTTCTTCTTGCTGAGTGTCTCGTAGGGCGTGCCCTTGTTGACGGCGACCGCCTTGCCCTTGAGATCTTCCCAGCCCTTGAGCGGCGCCGAGCCCTTCTTGATGCCGAACTGGAAAGAGGTCCACAGGTAGCCGGCCGTGAACAGCATGTTTTCCGCCCGCTCCTTGGTGGCGGTCACGGGAGCGGCGACAAAGTCGTATCGGCCGGACTGCATGCCGGGGATCAAGGTCGAGAAGCTCACCGAATCGATGATGATCTCACGCTTCATCCGCTTGGCGACCTCGGTGAAGAGATCGATGTTGAAGCCCTGCGTGCCGCCGCCCAGCTTGGGAAAGGCGTGCGGCGCGAAAGTGCCGTCGACGCCGGTCTTGAGCGGCGGCAGCTTGTCCTGTTGAGCCAACGCGGGCGCTGCGCATAGCAAAATGGCCGCGGATAGCGCGGCGAAATGGCGTTTCATCTGGAACCCTCCCATCTTCTTCATCCCCAGGACGCAACGTTAGAACAGCGGTTGTTGATTAGCAATTTAGAGGCCATCCTTCCGTCATGCCCTCGACCGAACGCATCCTCGTCATCAATCCCAATTCCACGCAGGCCGTCACCGACGGCATCGACCGTGCCATGGAGCCGTTGCGCATGGCAGGCGGCCCGACCATCGAGTGCGTCACCCTCAAGGAAGGCCCACCGGGTATCGAGACCCAGGCGCATGTCGAGAGCGTGGTGGCGCCGATCAGCGCCACGGTGCGGAGCCGCGACAACGACTGCTCGGCCTTCGTGATCGCCTGCTACTCCGATCCCGGCCTCCATGCGGCGCGCGAGGTCACGACCAAGCCGGTGCTGGGCATCGCCGAGTGCGGCATCCTGACGGCCATGACGCTCGGCCAGCGCTTCGGCGTCATCTCGATCCTGAAGAAGTCGATCCCGCGCCACCTGCGCTATGTCGGCCAGATGGGCGTCGCCGACCGCATGGCCGGCGACCGCGCGATCGGCCTTGGCGTAGTCGAGCTCGCCGACGAGGCACGCACCTTCAGCCGCATGGCCGAGGTCGCCGCCGAGCTGCGCGACGAGGACGGCGCCGACGTGCTGATCATGGGCTGCGCCGGCATGGCGCGCTATCGCGACCGCCTGCAGCGCCATGTCGGCTTGCCGGTCGTCGAGCCGAGCCAGGCCGCCGTTTCCATGGCGATTGGCCGCTCGCGGCTGCATTGGGAAAGCTAGCGCCCTAGGGTAGCCCCAACTGAGGTAGGGCAGTTTCTCCGCGGTAACGTTTATAATAATGGAAAAACCATGGGGGTCCTGCGCACAGCCCCCAACAATCCTCATCGAGGCAGGGACGCGGGTAGACTGAACTGCAAGCCCCATGCTCGGGATTATAAGCGCGACCGACGCTGCCACCTATTTTGGTCATTAGAAGTTCGAGCGCGCTATTCCGCCGCTTTCGCCTTCAGGACAGGCGCGGCCGGGAACACCACGCGGTCGTCGGTGCGGCAGTAGCGGTCGGCGAACATGCGGCCGATCGGGTGATACTTGTCCATGAGGACGCGCATCGCCTTGGGGTCCCACAGCTCGTCGCGGACATGGAAGCGCACGCCCTCGCCGATCACCAGCTGGCGGTCGTCCTTCACGGTGATCACCTGCCAGGTCTTGCACTCGAGCGCCCAGGGTGCATCGGCAAGGCGTGGCGGTTTGACGTCGACCGACGGCGCGGTCTTCAGCCCGAGATAATCCGGTTCGCCCATTTCGGGCGGAAAATCGCCGCTCGAATCGTGCATGGCGCGGGCGAGCGGCTCGTCGGTGAGGTTGACCACGAACTCGCCGGTGCGCTCGATGTTGGCCCAGCTGTCCTTGATCCGCCCATCGGCCCGCTTGTTGATGGCGACCATGACCAGCGGCGGATCCTCGGCGAAGACGTTGAAGAAGCTGAACGGCGCTGCATTGACCACGCCGGTCGGGCCGATCGTGGTGAGCCAGGCGATCGGCCGCGGCAGCACGAAGGAGATCAGGAGCTTGTAGCGCTCGTGCGGCGTCACGTCCTTGGCGGCGTATTGCATTCCCTTGTCTCCTAGTTGCTCGGCTCGAGCTTCACGCCGGCGCGCTCGCTGATCAGCTTGTAGTGCTCCGGCCGCCGGTGCTTGGCGAAGTTGAAGGTGGTATTGCGGATGTATTCGCCGAGCGCCAGGTCGCAATCGTAGGAGATGACCTCGTCCTGCTCGGTGGTGCCCTTGGCGACGATCTCGCCGGTTGGTGCCACGATCACCGAGCCGCCGTGCAGCCAGAAGCCGTCCTCTTTGCCCGCCTTGGCTGTGGCGATTACCCAGATGCCGTTTTGATAAGCGGCTGCCTGCAGCGACAGATTGTGATGGAACACGCGCAGATACGGTGGCTCGTGCGGCGCATAGACGTTGTCGCTCGGCGTGTTGTAGCCCAGCACGACCATCTCGGCACCCTTCAGCCCCATGACGCGGAAAGTCTCGGGCCAGCGCCGATCGTTACAGATGCATTGGCCGACGATGACGTCGTCCTTGAACATCTTCCAGACGTTGAAGCCGAGATCGCCCACCTCGAAGTACTTCTTCTCGAGATGCTGGTACGGCACGTTCGGACGATGGTCGTCATGGCCCGGCAGATGGACCTTGCGGTACTTGCCGATCATGCGGCCGTCGGGTCCGACCAGGATCGATGTGTTGAAGTGGTGCGGCTTGCCGCCCTCTTCCGTGCGCTCGGCATAGCCCAGGTAGAAGCCGATACCCTTGGAGCGCGCGAGCTCGAATAGCGGCGCGGTCTCCGGGCTCGGCATCTGGTTCTCGAAGTACTTCTCGACCTCGTTCGGATCATCGTACCAGTAGCGCGGGAAGAATGTCGTCAGCGCCAGCTCGGGGAACACCACGAACTTCGAGCCGCGCGAATCGGCCTCCTTCAGCATCTCGACCATGCGCTTCACCACGCTGGCTCGGCTGTCGGCGAGATTGATGGGCCCGAGCTGGGCAGACGACACTTTCAGGCGGCGGGACACTTTTCGATCTCCTCTAGAACAACGGCTTCAGCCCGAAGCGGCTCATCGCCTGCAATTCCGGGGCCGTCATGCCCTTGGGCTTGGCGCTGTCGGGCGACTCGCAGGGCAGGAACTGGCCCGAGCCGCGCTCGGCGTTGAGCTTGCCGTTCTCGACCACGACCCGTCCGCGGCTCACCACTGTTATAGGCCAGCCGTGGATCTCGCGGCCTTCGTACGGGGAATAGCCGACATTGTCGTGCATCATCTCCTTCCAGCGCACCGTGACCTTCTTGTCGGCGTCCCAGATCGCCAAGTCGGCGTCGGAGCCGACGGCGATCGTGCCTTTGCGCGGATAGAGGCCGTAGAGGCGTGCATGGTTGGTGGCGCCCAGCGCCACGAACTGCTGCAGGGAGATGCGGCCCTTTTGCACGCCCTCGGAGAACAGCAACGGCAGGCGGAGCTCGAGGCCGGGCACGCCGTTGGCCATTTCCTTGAAGGTCGTCTTGTCGCCTTTGGGGATCTTGCCCCCTTCGTTGAATTGATAGGGCGCGTGGTCGGACGAGAAGGTCTGGAAGGTACCGTCCTTCAGCGCCGCCCACACCGCTTCCTGGGCGGCGCTGTCGCGCGGCGGCGGACTGCAGCACCACATGGCGCCCTGCACGCCCGGCTTGTCCATGTCGTCGGCCGTCAGCGCGATGTACTGCGGGCAGGTCTCGCCGAAGATTTTTAGCCCTTTCTTCTGCGCCTGCCGCAAGGTCTCGATGGCCTCGATCTCCGACATGTGCACGATCAGCATCGGCGCATCGACCAGCCGAGCCAGAGAGATTGCCCGGTTGGTCGCCTCGGCCTCGGCAACGCGGGCATGGGCGATGGCGTGGAATTTGGGCGCGCCATGACCCTGCTCGACCAGGTGATGCGCCAGCCACTGGATCATGTCGTGGTTCTCGGCGTGCACCATGACCAGCGCGCCCTCGCGCCGCGCCAGCGCCAGGATGTCGAGGATCTGGTAGTCGCTGACCCGCATGGCGTCGTAGGTCATGTAGATCTTGAACGAGGTGTAGCCGTCCTTGATCAGCGCCGGCAGGTCCTGGCCCAGCGCCTGCGGTGTCGGATCGGTCACGATGAGGTGAAAGGCGTAGTCGATCACCGCCTTGGGTGTGGCCGCTTCGTGATAGTCGTTCACCACCTTGCGCAACGACATGCCGCGATGCTGGGCGGCGAAGGGGATGATGGTCGTCGTGCCGCCGAACGCTGCCGACACCGTGCCGGTGTAAAAGTCGTCGGCGCACATGATGCCAAATCCCGAGCGTTGCTCGACATGGACGTGGCTGTCGATGCCGCCCGGCAGGACAAACTTGCCCCCGGCATCGATCTCGCGGCTGCCCTTGCCCTTGATGCCCGGCTCGATGGCGGCTATGCGGCCGTCCCTTATGCCGATGTCTCCTTCGGTCTGACGATCCTCGGTGACGATCTTGGCGTTGCGAACGATCAAATCGTAGTCGGCCATCTTCCTACTCCGCCGCGACCTTGCGGCCGCGCCCGGAAGCAGCAAGCCGCCGCTCGAGCCGCGCCATCATAGCCTCGAGCTCGGCGCGGTCCGTCGACGTCAGCGACGAGCCGGGCGCACGCTGCCTGGGACTCTTGATCGCGCCGCGTTTGAACAGCACTTCTTTCCGAAGCGCCAACCCGATCACCGGCTGCACTTCATGCCGCACGAGGGGCAGATAGATGTCGAACAGGTCCTCGGCCTCCTCCGCCTTGCCGGCCGTGAACAGCTCGTCGACCTCGACCAGCATCTCAGGCCAGGCAAAGCCGGTCATGGCGCCGTCGGCGCCGCGGCGCAGCTCCTGCGGCAGGTAGAGGCCGCCATTGCCGACCAGGATCGAGACGCGCCGGCGGCCGGGCTTCTTCTCGCCCTCGCGCACACGGGTGAGCTTGGCCAGGCCCGGCGCGTCCTCGTGCTTCAGCATGACCAGCTGCTTGAAGTCGTCGACCAAGCGCTCGAACACGGCAGGCGGCAGGTAGACGCCGGTCGCCTGCGGGTAGTCCTGGTAGACCACGGGAATGTCGGGACCGAGCGCGGCAAAGACCTGCGCATAGTAGTTGTAGACGCCGTCATCGCCCTTGAGGCCGGCCGGCGGCGCCACCATCACGCCGGAAGCGCCCGCGACCATCACCTCGTGCGAGAGGCGGCGCACGTTCTCGAGGCCGGCATGACTCACGCCTACGATCACTTGGCGATCGCCGGCACGCGAAATCACGCGCTTCACCACGTCGATCGATTCCTCGGCCGTGAGCTTGTGAGCCTCGCCCATCATGCCGAGCAGGGTGAAGCCATGCACACCGCAGCGTATGTAGAAATCGGTCAGCGTGTCGACGCTTTGCAGGTCTAGCGCGCCGTCATCGGTGAACGGCGTGGCGGCGATGATGTAGACGCCCTTGGCGGCTTCGGTGAGTTTTGAAGTCATGGGCGGATCATGCCAGTCTGACCGCCAAAGGGTAAGGACCGATGAGCAGCAAGACCATCCGCATCGCGAACCTCGATCACGTCGTGGCGTGGGACGAGTCCGAGCAGCGCCACATTTATCTCGACGGCGGCGACCTCGTGTTCAAGGGCAACGAGATCGTGCATGTCGGACCGGGCTATTCGGGAACAGCCGACAGCACCATCGAGGGCCGCGGCTTCATGGCGATCCCGGGCCTGATCAATGTGCACAGCCATCCCTTCTCCGAGCCGGCCAACAAGGGCCTGACGGAGGAGTACGGCAGCGACAAGCTCGGGCAAAGCTCGCTCTACGAGTATCTGACGGTGTTCGGCCTCAATCCCGAGGATGCCGGGCCCTCGACGCAGGTGGCACTCTCGGAGCTGCTGAAGAGCGGCGTCACCACCATCACCGATCTCTCGATGGCGCGCGAAGGCTGGGTCGACGACCTCGCCAAGACCGGCATGCGGGCCGTTCTCTGCCCGATGATGCGCCAGGGCGTGTGGTTCACCAAGAACGGCCATGTCGTCGACTATGCGTGGGACGAGAAGGCCGGCGAGAAGGCCTTCGAGGCCTCGATGAAGACCATCGATGCCGCCCTCAAGCATCCCAGCGGACGGCTGGGCGGCATGGTCGGGCCGGCGCAGATCGACACCTGCCGCGAAGGCTTCTTCAAGGAGGCGCACCAGGAAGCCAAGAAGCGCGGCCTGCCGATGCAGACCCATGCCTGCCAGGCGGTCGTCGAGTTCCACGAGATGGTGCGCCGCCACGGCAAGACGCCGATCGAATGGCTCGACTCGATCGGCGTGCTCGGTCCCGACCTGGTGATCGGCCATGGCATTTTCCTCAACGACCATCCGCAGATCCATTACCCGCACAGCAACGACTTCGAGCTGCTGCGCAACTCGGGCGCGATGGTGGCACACTGCCCGACCGTCTTTGCCCGCCGCGGCATGGTGATGAACTCGATCGGTCGCTACATGAATGCCGGCATCACGGTCGGCATCGGCACCGACACCTTCCCGCACAACATGCTCGATGAGATCCGGCTGGTCTGCTACCTCGCCCGCGTCTTCACCATGAACTACAAGATGGGCACGACGCGGCACGCCTTCGAGGCGGCGACGATCGGTGGCGCCAAGATCCTGCGCCGGCCCGACCTCGGCCGGCTCTCGCCCGGTGCCAAGGCCGACTTCGCGCTGGTCGACATGAACCATCCCTACATGCAGCCGAGCCACGAGCCGGTACGCAGCCTGATCTACTCGGCAGGCGATCGCGCCATCCGCCACGTCTATGTCGACGGCCAGCAGGTGGTGAAGGACGGCAAGGTCCTCACGGTCGATGTCGAGGCGGCGACCGCAGGCCTGGTCGAGGCACAGCGCAAGCGCCTCTCCACCGTCAGTCAGCGCGACTGGGCCGGCCGCACCGCCGACCAGCTTGCGCCCCCGGTCTACAGTACCAAGGAGCGGCTGCCGCAATCGCGGCCTGTTAGCTAGGCGTACCTCCGACTCCTGGAACCGCCCTTGACCTCATCCTGAGGAGGCGCGAAGCGCCGTCTCGAAGGATGGGCAACAGACACGGACTCGTTCCCATCCTTCGAGACGCGGCCCCTGCGGGCCGCTCCTCAGGATGAGGTTATTCTGCTGAAGCGAATACGCGTTAGACGTTCGGAATCCCCGCCGTCGTCGAATATTCGAAGTGCAGCGGTGTCTCGGGGTGAATGAGCGCGTAGGCCGACCGTGCGGCGATGGCTGACTCGGCGAAGCCGGTGAGGATCAGCTTCAGCTTGCCGGGATAGTGCACGACGTCGCCGACAGCGAAGATGCCGGGTTGGCTGGTCGCCGCTGTCGAGGGATCGGTGACGATCTGGCTGCGCTCGAGCGCGAGACTCCAGTCGGCGATCGGTCCGAGCGACATCGACAGCCCGAAGAATGGGAGCAGCGCGTCGGCCTCGATCTTCTTGGCCGCGCCGTCGAGCGTGGCGACCGTGACCGACTTCAGCTGCCCGTTCGCACCGTCGATACCGGCGAGTTGGTAGGGCACGACCATGTCGACCTTGCCCGCCTTGGCGAGCGCCTTGAGCCTGGCCTCGCTGTCGGGCGCCGCGCGGAACTTGTCGCGGCGATGGATGACCGACACGCGGGCCGCGATCTCCGCGAGCGACAGCGCCCAGTCGACAGCAGTATCGCCGCCGCCGGCGATCACCACGCGTTTGCCACGGAAATTCTCGCGCTGCGTCACGTAATAAAAGACGCTCTTGCCCTCGAAGGCCTCGATGCCGGGCAGCGGTGGCCGGTTGGGCCCGAAGGCGCCGACGCCGGCGGCGATGATCACCGCCTTGGCCTGCAGCACCGTGCCCTTCGACGTCGTGAGCCGCCAGAACCCGCCGCTCAACGCCTCAAGCGCCTGGACCTGCTCGCCGAGGTGATAGACCGGACGAAAGGGCGCAGCCTGCGCTTTCAGCCGCACCACCAGCTCGGCCGCCTCGATGCGCGGGAAGCCCGGCACGTCGTAGATCGGCTTTTCCGGATAGAGCGCCGTGCATTGCCCGCCGGCATCGTCGAGCACGTCGACGACGTGGCAATGGAGCCGCACCATGCCGCATTCGAAGACGCTGAACAGTCCTACGGGACCCGCACCGACGATGATGACGTCGGTCTGGTGATGAGTGTGCCCGTGCGAATCGGCCATGGTCCTAACGTGGCGGGGAAAGACCCTAAAATAAAGGCCCCCGGCGGTGAAGCCGGGGGCGGAATTGGTAGCTGGGGGCGGACTTGAACCGCCGACCCCGGCATTATGAGTGCCGTGCTCTAACCAGCTGAGCTACCCAGCCACAGGGTGCGCGGTATTAAGGTGCCGGGCGGCGGGCTGTCAAGAAAGCCGCGGGCCGGTCACTGGCGGCGGCGCTTGAAGCAATAGAACAGGATCAGCAGGCCCATCAGCGCGAGCCAGCCGATTTCCATCATCTGGTGGGCCATGGAATGGATCGGCTCGTCGGTCGCGTAGTAGCGATGCAGGAACCACGCGGCCGTGCAAACGACCCAGACGCCGAGGCCCAGGAAACCCAGCACCCTGACGACCGGGGAACCCGTCTTCCACCACTCGTCGGATCGATCGTCGAACATGCCCCAGCATACGCCGTACCCGGCCGCGGCGATGTAGGGGCACTGTATCAATTGGCTCACTTCTCCTTCATCGAGCGCTCGTCCCACAGCCGTACGAGGTAGCCGTCGGGATCGGCGAGCTCGGGGCCATAGCCCCAGAAGTTCTTTCGGGGCTCATGCGCGAAGGCCACGCCGCGGGCCTTCCACTCAGTGTAGGTCGCATCGACGTCATCAACCTGGAACCACAACGCAACGCCGTTCGGCGCCACGGCCGGTCTCTCCTGCAGGAAGATGGCGAAACCCTCGCCGTCGTTCAACGCGACTGTGCGCGTGGCCGGCACCTCGAACTCGACCTTGAGTTCCAGCGCGCCGACGTACCAGTCGCGCGAGCGCTCGAGGTTGCTGACCGGAAGGTTGAGATGATCGAACTTCATGTGTCCGCCTGTTTTCGCATGTCCGCGCAAAGTCCGCGCGACGTCGCTGAAATGTCGGATGGCCGACATTATACGTCGCACAGCCTTTCGCTCAAGTCTGCTTGCGTCCGCCCGCAAGCGCGTCCAGTTGTGTGGGTGAGAACATGGAACAGAGCCGCAGAGCCTCTGGGTGTCGCTTGCAGCGCTTCAAAGGAGGCCTCTCTTCCGCGCCAGTCCCGTCACTGTCCCCCTTCTGCTGACGGTGGCGGGCTTTCCCCTCTGGGTTCGCCCGGAGGGGCTTCTTTATGCGTCGATGCAGCGCTAAAGCGACTGCCACACATCTCAGTGTGTAACTCAGCGGCTGCCGGCAAGCTTCTTGGCGTCAACCAGAAGCGACTGCAACTTCGGTAGCCACCGTTCCGCGTGACGGCGTAGAGAGCCGTCTTTGCCGTCTTGGGAAAAGGCGCCGTACTGAGCGACGGCCGCGGTTTGCACGCGCAGCTGTGCGTCGGCGTAAGCGGTGTCGAACTCCGCACCCTGAAGTGAGTTAAGGCGCGTCATCGCATCGCCTGCAATCTTCCTGACGTCCTCGTCGGGCGCCATGGTCACGCCAGCTTCGTTGCGATTTCTAACCAGATCTTGCGCGTTTGTTGTGTATTCGGTAATCGCGCGCGTGGCATAGGCGCGAACGAGTTCATTTGAAGACTTGCTGAGCGCCAACTGGCCTGACTTGATCTCGAAGTCGTTGACGGTCTCGGCGAAGCCTACAAACCGCGCGTCGGGCAGGACATCCACAGCGTACACCAACGCGACGTGCCAGATTGGCGCGACGGCAACGGCGATAACAAAAGTGCGACGAATGATCGGGGTCATTGGCGTCTCCTGTTTCCAAATTGGAACGGCTTGAGAACGCGAGCTGTCGCCCACAAGTGAGATTGCTCGTGGGCGCATTACCTTATCGCACGATACTTCAACTGACGCGCAGGGCAGTCCCTTCCTGCGCAGCCCTGCCTGAATGTAAATGAGCCCTCACTCCCGAATCAGCCCACGGGACTGGTCCCGCTGATGATCGAACTTCATCATCGCCCACCTCCTAGAAGCGCCGGATGAAGCCGCCTCCCAGCACGCGGCTGCCGCTCTCGGCATCGTACACCACGCAGGCCTGTCCGGGAGAGACGCCGGCCTCGGACTCGGCGAAGCGCACGACGAAGGCATCGCCCGAGCGCGCAATCTCGGCCGGGCGCAGCGCCTGACTGGAGCGCACCCTCACCTGCACCGCAAGCGCGCCCGCGAAGTCCGGGCCGATCCAGTTCACGTCCCTGAGTGCGATCTCGCTTCGGCCAAGCGCGCTACGCGGCCCGACCACGACGCGACGCCTCTCGGGCTCGAGCCGCACGACATAGAGCGGGTCGTTGTCGGTGCCGGCGCGCGCGCCCAGCGCGAGCCCGCGGCGCTGGCCGACGGTGAAGCGCACGATGCCGTCGTGCCGGCCGACAACCTCACCCGCCATGTCGACGATCTCGCCCGGCTGGCCAGCCTCAGGCCGCAGCTTGCGCACCACGGACGCGTAGTCGCCGTTGGGCACGAAGCAGATGTCCTGGCTATCGGGCTTCTCGGCGACCGCCAGCCTGAAGCGTTCGGCGAGCGCGCGCGTCTCGCTCTTGGGCATGTGGCCGAGGGGAAAGCGCAGGAAGTCGAGTTGCTCGGGCGTGGTGCCGAAGAGGAAGTAGCTCTGGTCGCGCGAGAAGTCGGCGGCGCGATGCAGCTCCGGCCCCGCCTCGCCTACCAGGCGCTGCACATAGTGCCCCGTGGCCAGCGCCTCGGCGCCGAGCTCGCGCGCGGTCTTGAGCAGGTCGCGGAACTTCACCGTGCGGTTGCAGGCGATACAGGGCACCGGCGTCTCGCCGCGCAGGTAGGAGGCGGCGAAGGAGTCCATCACTTCGGCGCGGAAACGGCTCTCATAGTCGAGCACGTAGTGCGGGATGCCGAGCCGCTCGGCGACCTGGCGCGCGTCCTCGATGTCCTGGCCAGCGCAGCAAGCGCCCACCTTGCCGACGGCAACTCCGTGGTCATAGAGCTGCAGGGTGACGCCCACGACATCGTAGCCCTGGTCCTTCAGGAGCGCGGCAGTAACCGACGAGTCGACGCCGCCCGACATGGCGACGACCACGCGGGTGTCGCCCGGCGCCTTGTCGATATCGAGGGAATTCCTGGCCATGGCGGGGCCTATATAGGCCCGGCGAGGATGGCCCGCCAGCGGGGCTAGTCGCGCCTGTAGCCGGTGTCGCGGACGGCTCTCGCCACGCCGTTGTTGTTGTAGACGATGACCACTCGGTCGCCCATCTGCACGTCGCCATCGTCGCGTTGGGCGATGGTGACTTGCGAGCCGTCATCCTTCTGCACCACCACCTCGATACCGCGACGCGTGGAATTCTGGTCGACCGCTGTGCCGACGACCGCACCACCGACCGCACCGAGCACACCACCGAGGATCGCACTGCCGGCTGTACCGCCGATCGCAGCACCAGCAATCGCACCGCCCGCGGCGCCGACGCCGCCGCCGACCAGTGTTCCGTCATTCATGCCCGAGCCGCCGCTACGCAGCGGCACTTCGCGGATGGCGACCACACGACCGGCCTCGCCGCGATAGCCGCCGGCGGCGGAGGTCTGCACGACACCCGGCTGCACGCCATTGTCGTTGCAGGCGCCCAACGTGGCGGCAAGCACCAGCGGCGCCAGCAAACCCAGAAGCCATCTGCCGAACATGCGTCATCCCCTTGGTCGAGCGTCGATCGGTGAACAATCGCGTTGGTTACAACGCGACCAGCCAGTCTAATTCAGGTTGCCGTTACGCGGATCATCCGCGGGCTGGGGGTAATTGCCCTGCGACTGGCCGTAGTCCTGCGGCGGCGGCGGGCCGTAGTCTCGAGGCGGCGGGTAAGTGCGCGATTGGCGATAGTCTGGACTGTAGTCACGTGACACCGGTCCATGGCCGGGTGGCGGGCCATAGCCCTGCGGCGGCGGGCCGTAGTTGCGCGACTGACGATAGTCCTGCGGCGGCGGGCCGCCCTGGTTGGGATCATAGGTCCGCGCGTTGTCGCGGACGACCTTGGCGACGCCGCTGCGGCCCTGCACGACCTGCACGCGATCACCGAGCTGGACGTCGCCGTCGTCGCGCTGGGCGACCTTGACGACTTGCCCGTCGTCCTTCTGGACCGTGACCTCGATACCGCGGCCTCCGCTCATCGCGCCGCCGTGGCTATCGAAGATCGTGCCGAGGATCGCGCCACCGACGGCGCCCAGGACGCCGCCGACCAGGCCGCCCACGACCGAATGGGAGGTCGCAGCGCCGATCGCGGCGCCGCTGCCGGCACCCAGGATGCCGCCCATCAGCGGACCGTTGCCGGAGCCACCGCCGCCCGAGCCCGCCAGGCTCACCTCATTGATGGCGACGACACGGCCCGGGTCGCCCGGGACCGCGTTACCGTAGGTGCTGGCCGTCGCCGTCGTGCCCGACGACGTGCTGACGATACCTGGTTGAACGCCCGTGTTGCCGCACGCGCTCAGCGTAGCGGCCAGTGCGAGCGAGCCCAGCAAGCTCAGAAGCCATTTGCCGAACATTGGTCATTCCCCTCCGGCGAGGAGAGTGGAACCCTGCAATGGCCTCAGTCTAGTTCAAACTGCCGTAGCGCGGATCATCTTGGGGTGAGGAGTAGCTGCCCTGGGATTGGCGATAGTCCTGAGGCGGCGGACCGTAGCCGCGCGACGGCGAATAGCTGCGGGATTGGCCATAATCCTGCGGCGGCGGGGCATAGTCCTGCGACACCGGCCCGTGGCCGGGCGGCGGGCCATAATCCTGTGGTGGCGGGCCATAGTTGCGCGACTGGCTGTAGTCCTGCGGTGCACCACCATACTGGCCGCCACCGTACTGGCCGCCAGCAGACTGGGAGGGGCCGTTTTGCTGGACGTCCGGAGCGCGTGAGTTCTCTCGCACAACCTTCGGAACGCCTCCTGGACCTTGAACGATCTGCACGCGGTCGCCGAGCTGGATGTCGCCATCGTCGCGCTGGGCGACGACAGCCGTCTGGCCGTCATCGCTCTGGACCGTCACCTGAATGCCGCGGCCGCCGCTCATGCTGCCGCCGTGGCTATCCATGATGGTCCCGGCGATGGCGCCGCCGACAGCACCCAGGACGCCGCCGATCAGGCCGCCGGCCAGCGTACCGGAGGTGCCCGCGCCGATCGCTGCCCCGCCGGCGCCACCCACCAAGCCACCGATCAGAGGGCCGCGCCCGGAGCCCGAACCGGAGCCGCCGCTGCCCTGCAGGCTGATGTCATTGATGCTGACGACCCGGCCGCTAGAGCCGGGCGGTGGCGTGACGCTCGACGCGGTCTTGACGAAACCTGGCTGCACTCCGTTGGACGCACAGGCGCCAACAGCTGCTGCCAACGCGAATGGCAGCAGAATAGACCGGATAAACTTGCCCCTCATGGAGATCCCTTCCCGTTACAACCTCTGTACAAGTTGAATCTCGACCAAAATGGGGCAAGGCGTTAATTTCTTTCCTCGATCCAGGCAGCCTGGATGGCTTCCAGTACCTTCTCGTTGGAACGGCCCGGATCGTCCTCGAAATCGGGCAATTCAAGCACCCAGCGGTGCAAATCGGTGAAGCGCAGATTGACGTTGTCAGTCTCGGGATGGCGCTCTTCCAGCTCGATCGCGATGTCGTGGACGTCGGTCCAGCGCAGTTTGCGGGCCATCTCGCCTCTCCTACTTGTCGACCATCATGTTCCGGGTCGCCGGTGGGAGCTTGACCACCAGTCCGTCCAGTTCCGGACTCATGCGGATCTGGCAACCGAGGCGCGAGGTATGTGTGAGACCGAACGCAAGGTCGAGCATGTCCTCCTCGTCCTCGCTGGCCGGCGCCAGCTTTTCAAACCAGACATTCTCGACCACCACGTGGCAGGTCGAACAGGCGAGCGATCCTTCGCAGGCGCCTTCGATGTCGACGTGGTTGCGATGGGCGATCTCCAGCACAGAGAGCCCCAGCGGCGCCTCGACTTCCTTGCGCGAGCCGTCTTTCAAAATGAACGTCATCTTTGGCATTCAGATCAACCTCATCCCTCGCCTGCTGGGGTCTCACCCATCCGGCTCTCCAGGTCTTTGACCGACATCCCGGAGAGCGCTTCGCGGATGCCGCGGTCCATGCGCCGCTCGGCGAAGGGCTTGGAGAGCGTCTCCAGCGCCTCGGCGGCCGCATTGATCTCGTCCCTGTCCTCGCCCTTCACCGCCGCCTGCAGGCGGGTACGCGCGCCGTCGAGGGCCGCGCGTTCCTCGGCTGACAGCAGCTTGCCGTCCTTGGCGAGCGCCGCGTCGAGCGCCAGCAGGCCGCGGTTGGCCTCGACGCGCGCTTCGGTCAGCAGGCGCCGCGTCATGTCGTCCTCGGCGTTCTCCAGGCTGTCATAGAGCATGTCGGCCATGTCCTCGTGGCTGAGGCCATAGGACGGCTTGACCTCGATGCGCTGCGCCACGCCGGTGGTGCGCTCCTCAGCCGACACGGTGAGCAGGCCGTCGGCGTCGACGGCGAAGGTGACGCGAATGCGGGCCGCGCCAGCCGTCATCGGCGGGATGCCCAAGAGCTCGAAGCGCGCGAGGCTGCGGCAATCGGCGACCATCTCGCGCTCGCCCTGCACGACGTGGATCGCCATGGCGCTCTGGCCGTCCTGGTAAGTGGTGAACTCCTGCGCGAGTTGCACGGGGATCGGCGTGTTGCGCGGCACGATCTTCTCGACCAGCCCGCCCATGGTCTCGAGCCCGAGCGACAACGGCGAGACGTCGAGCAGCAATGTGTCGGAACCGCCGGTTAACGCTTCGGCCTGCAGCGCCGCGCCCAGCGCCACCACTTCGTCGGGATCAATGTCGGTGAGCGGCGGCTTGCCGATCATCTCGGCGACCTTCGAGCGCACCAGCGGCAGGCGCGTCGAGCCGCCGACCAGCACCACGCCCTGGATCTCGTCCGCCTTCATGCCGGCGTCGGCCAGCACGTGGCGCGCGATGTCGATGGTGCGGGTCACGGGAGCGGCGATCATCGCCTCGAAATCGGCACGGCCGAGCGCATGGAACGACGGCACACCCGCCAGCTCCAGCCGCCCCGACGTCTGGTCGCGATCGGAGAGCTGCTCCTTCATCTGCCGGCCGAGCGCCAGCGCGGTCTTTACCGCGCCCTCGTCGACCGTATCGGCAAGGCCGTCCTTCTTGCGCTCCGCCAGCATGCGCTCGGCAATCGCGCGGTCGAAGTCATCGCCGCCCAGTGCGGTGTCGCCGCCGGTCGCCAACACCTGGAACACGCCCTTCTCGAGCCGCAGCAGGGAGAAGTCGAAGGTGCCGCCGCCGAGGTCGTAGACGGCATAGAGGCCTTCCGAGCCCTTATCGAGGCCGTAGGCCAGCGCCGCAGCCGTCGGCTCGTTCACGAGGCGCAACACTTCGAGACCGGCGACGCGCGCCGCGTCGCGCGTTGCCGTGCGCGCCGCATCGTCGAAATAGGCCGGCACCGTGATCACGGCGCGCTCGACCGGTTTCTCGAGGGCCGCTTCGGCGCGCTGGCGCAAGGCCTTCAGGATCTCGGCCGAGATCTCGACCGGCGAGCGCGCCTTGCCGCCGATTCTGAGCTTCACCATGTCGGTCTCGCCGGTACCCGGCTCGATCTCGTAGGGCAGCACGCCCGCCACGGCATGGAGATCGGCGGCGCCGCGGCCCATCAGCCGCTTCACCGAGGCCATCACGTTGCGCGGCTCTCGGGTCATCAGCAGACGCGCCTCGTCGCCCACCAGCACGCCACCGGCTGCCGGATAGCCTACTACCGAGGGCACCAGCGCCTTGCCGGTCTCGTCATGCAGCGCCGCCGGCTTGCCGTCGCGCGCGATCGCCACCACGGAATTGGTCGTGCCGAGATCGATGCCGACGGCCAGCGCGCCCTCGCCGGCATGCGGCAAGGGCGTTTCGCCCGGCTCATGGATCTCCAGCAAACTCATGCTTTCGCTCGTTCCAGATTGATACGCCGTGCCCGCGCCTCCTCGGCGAACTTGTCGAGATAGCGCAGGCGAAGGAGCGCTTTTCTGATGGCGCCCTTGTCGTTTGCCAAGAACAAACTGCCGAGACCATCCAGCGACTTCTTCATGTCGTCGCGCACCTTCGCGGCCAATGCTTCGACGGCCTCGATCGTGCGCGCCTCGTGCAGTTCCTCGCGTGCCTCCATCGCTTCCATCAGGAGCTCGGGATCGTCGATCGTCTTGCCGTCGCCCGGCAAGTCGACGCCTCTCAGCTCGGCGAGATAGAAGGCGCGGCTCAGCGGATCCTTCAGCGTGCGGTAGGCGTCGTTCAACGCCGCGGCCTGGGTCGAGGCTCTGGCGCGCTCTTCAGCAGGTTTGGCGACAAAACGGTCGGGATGCCACTGCCGTTGCAGGGCGAAGTAGACCCTATCGAGCGAAGCGGGCTCCAACTCGAGCGCCGCCGGCAGTCCCAGCCGCGCAAAATGATCCATGGCCGAACTCAGACGTGGAAGGATTCGCCGCAGCCGCAGCGGCCCTTCTCGTTCGGGTTCCTGAACACGAAGCCCGACTTCAGCTTCTCTTCCTCGTAGTCCATCTCGGTGCCGATCAGGAACAGCGAGGCCTTGGGATCGATCAGCAGCTTGATGCCCTGGGTATCGACCACCTCGTCCATCGGTTCCTGCTTCTCGGCGAACTCCAAGGTGTAGCTCATGCCCGAACAGCCCTTGCTGCGCACGCCGATGCGGATGCCGACGGTCGGCTTGCCGCGGCCCTCGATCAGCGCTTTCACGCGCTCCGCAGCGGCCGACGTCACCGACATCACCTGCGGGCGCGGACGGCGCGCCCTGGGAGCGGCGGCTGGCGCTGCTGGAACAGCGGGCTTGGGAGTCTCGGTCGTCGTGCTCATTACGCTCTCGCTTTGCTACTCGGCGGCTTCTTTGGTCTCGTCCTTCTTCGCCATCTTGGCGCGATAGTCGGCGATCGCCGCCTTGATCGCATCCTCGGCCAGCACCGAGCAATGGATCTTCACCGGCGGTAGCGCCAGGTGCTTGGCGATGTCGGTGTTCTTGATGGTCTCGGCCTCGTCGACGGTCTTGCCCTTCACCCACTCGGTGACGAGCGAAGACGACGCGATCGCCGACCCGCAGCCGAAGGTCTTGAACTTGGCGTCCTCGATCAGGCCATCAGGCCCGACCTTGATCTGCAGCTTCATGACGTCGCCGCAGGCGGGCGCGCCGACCAGGCCGGTGCCGACATCCTCGGAGTTCTTGTCGAGCGACCCGATGTTGCGGGGGTTCTCGTAGTGGTCGATCAGTTTTTCGCTGTAGGCCATGATGCTCTCCTTTTGCGGCTCAGTGAGCCGCCCATTCGATCGATTTGATGTCGATGCCTTCCTGGGCCATTTCCCAGAGCGGGCTCATCGCACGCAATTTGTTGACGTGGCGCACCAGCTCCGCCACCGCGGTGTCGATTTCCTGTTCGGTCGTGAAGCGGCCGAGCCCGAAGCGCAGCGAGGTATGCGCCATATCCTCCTCGACGCCGAGCGCGCGCAGCACGTAGCTGGGCTCGAGCGAAGCTGACGTGCAGGCCGAGCCCGACGACACCGACAGGCCCTTGATGCCCATCATCAACGACTCGCCCTCGACGAAGGCGAAGCTGATGTTGAGGTTGCCCGGGATGCGGTGCTCGAGGTCGCCGTTGACGACGATGTCGGTAAGTTTCGAGTTGAGGCCGTCCAACATACGCTTCTGCAGCTTCTTCAGCCGCTTGGCCTCGCCATCCATCTCCTTCATGCAGATCTCGGCCGCTTCGCCGAGGCCAACGCAGAGCGGCGTCGGCAGGGTGCCCGAGCGGAAACCGCGCTCCTGGCCGCCGCCGACGATCAGCGGCACCAGCCGCACGCGCGGCTTGCGGCGCACGTAGAGCGCGCCAATGCCCTTGGGCCCGTAAATCTTGTGGCCGGAGATGCTCATCAGGTCGATGTTCATCGCCTCGACGTCGAGCGGGATCTTGCCGGCCGCTTGTGCCGCATCGGTGTGGAAGAAGGTCTTCTTCTCGCGACAGATCTTGCCGATCTCGGCCAACGGCTGGATGACACCGATCTCGTTGTTCACCGCCATGATCGACACAACCACCGTCTTGTCGGTGATCGCCGCGCGCAGGACATCGAGATCGATGATGCCGTTCTGCTGTACCGGCAGATAGGTGACTTCGAATCCGTTCTGTTCGAGATGGCGGCAGGTATCGAGCACGCACTTGTGCTCGGTCACCGTGGTAACGACGTGGTTCTTGCGGTCCTTGTAGAATTCGGCGACGCCGCGAATGGCGAGGTTATTGGACTCGGTGGCGCCCGAGGTGAAGATCACTTCCTTCTCGTCGGCGCCGATCAGCTTGGCGACCTGCGCGCGCGCCTTCTCGACGCCCTCCTCGGCTTCCCAGCCATAGGAGTGACTGCGCGAATGCGGATTGCCGAACTTGTAGGTGAAGTACGGCATCATCGCTTCCAGCACGCGCGGATCGAGCGGCGTCGTGGCCTGGTAGTCGAGGTAGATCGGCTGATCGTTGCGCCGGATCTGATTGAACGCGTTCATGCTAACCCCTTGAAATCTCTAGGCTGCCCGGGCGCGAGATATATCCGAGTGCGTCACTCGGATATATAGGCCCCTCCAGGCAGCGATCAAGCAATCAATGTCCTCCGAAACCGTATTCCAGCCGGAACTGATTCTCAGCGCGGTCTCGGCTTCCGAAGGTTCTACTCCCATGGCCGTCAGCACCGCCGAGCGGCTGACCTTGCCCGACGAACAGGCGGCACCGGCGCTCACGCAGACGCCGGCAAGATCGAGCGCCATGACCTGCGTCTCCGCCCTTACTCCCGGCATGGAGATGCAGGTCGTGTTGGGCAGCCGCCCAACCGATGCGCCATAGACCACGGCTTGCGGCGCGATCTTGACCAACTCGGTCTCGAGCCGGTCGCGCAACTTCGCGACATCGAGACCACTGCCGGCCACCTCGGCAGCAGCACCGAAGCCCGCAATGCCCGCGACGTTCTCGGTGCCGGCCCGACGATTGGACTCCTGGCCACCGCCCCGGCGATCCGTCTCGAAGGGCACGCCGGAACACACAGCCAGCGCGCCGACACCGGTCGGGCCGCCGAGCTTGTGCGCCGACAGGCTGAGATAGTCGACGCCCAGACCATGCATATCGACCGCTGCCTTGCCCGCGGCCTGGACGACATCGCAGTGAACCAGTGCGCTGGCCTGGCGAGCCAAGCGCACGACCTCGGCGATGGGCTGCAGCACGCCGGTCTCGTTGTTGGCCAGCATCACCGACACAAGCGCCGGCTCCTTCGAGCCGGCGAGCATCCGTTCGAGAGCGGCAAGATCGACGATACCGTTGCGATCGACCGGGATGATCTCGCAGGGCGCGGCCTTCAGCACGCTGTCATGCTCGACCGCCGAAGCCAGCACGCGCCGCCTGCCCGCGCTTTTGAGCGCGAGATTGTTGGCTTCCGTACCGCCCGAGGTGAAGACGATCTCTGCCGGCAAGGTCCCGACGAGCGTCGCCACCTGCCGGCGCGCCGCATCGATGCGTGCCCGCGCCGCGCGGCCGCTCTTGTGGACCGACGACGGATTGCCACCGGCCTTGAGCGCTTCCACCATGGCGTCGAACGCCGCTGGCCTGAGAGGGCTGGTGGCGTTGTGGTCCAGGTACACGGACGCGGCGGACATTAGACGGACCCTTAGCTGGCAGCCGCCATGGAGTCCGAGTTGGCCGGAGTGGGCGGCGCCTCGGCGATGCGCGGCGCGAGCTTGCGCTCCAGCACATCGGCCAGGCTGACCGAGCTCAGGAACTGGTGGATCTGGTTGCCGAGCTCTTCCCACAGATCGTGCGTCAAGCATTTGCTGCGGTCGGCGCGGCAGCCCGTGGCGCCCATTTCCGTGCAGCGCGTCGCGGTGATCGGCTCGTCGACGGCCAGGATGATCGCCGACACCCGGGTCTCCGCCGAACTGTGTGCCAGCCGATAACCCCCGCCCGGCCCACGAACACTCTTGACCAGCCCAGCGCGGCGCAGGCGGGCAAAAAGCTGTTCCAGGTAAGACAGCGAGATTTCCTGCCGGGTGGCGATATCGGACAACGACACCGGCTTGGCCTGGGCGTGGCGAGCCAGATCAACCATTGCCATAACGGCATAACGACCCTTGGTGCTGAGCTTCACAGCATCCTCCTTGTGCCGGTTTCTCCGGCTCATCGCGTCAGGACACCCGAAAATCCTTGAATTTAAGGTGTCACTAACGATATTCCCGACCCCGCAACTGGGTGGTCGCGAAAGACCAACTCCTGCGCTCGGACATAATAAACCCGAGCTTGGCGGTCAAGTATCAAATTTAGCAGTAAAAACCGTAGGTTAAGAAAGTCTCCATGCCTGATGTGATGTTCACCGGCCCCGAGGGTCGCCTCGAGGGTCGTTATCACCAGAGCAAGGAAGAGCACGCGCCTATCGCGCTGATCCTTCATCCCCACCCTCAGTACGGCGGGACGATGAACCACAAGGTGGTCTTCTCGCTGTTCCATGTGTTCGTGAATCGCGGCTTTTCGGTGCTGCGCTTCAATACCCGCGGCGTGGGCCGCAGCCAGGGCCGCTTCGACAACGGCATGGGCGAGCTCTCGGATGCCGCCGCCGCCCTCGACTGGCTGCAGGCCATGAACGCCGACGCCAAGTCGTGCTGGATCGCGGGCTATTCGTTCGGCGCGTGGATAGGCATGCAGCTCCTGATGCGCCGGCCCGAGATCGACTGCTTTATCTCGGTGGCGCCGCCGGCCAATTCCTACGATTTCGGCTTCCTCGCTCCCTGCCCCTCGTCCGGCCTGATCGTCGGCGCCGAGAAGGACGAGGTCGTACCGCTGGCCGACATCCAGAAGCTGGTGGCGCGGCTTTCCCTGCAGAAAGGCATCACGGTCGAGTCAAAGACCGTCAAAGGCGCCAACCACTTCTTCCACGACTCACTCGACAAGCTCGCGGTCGATGTCGACAAGTACGTCGCGAAGTGCCTGATCACTCCGCCGGGTCGCGCGACTTCCAACAAGGAACCCTAGGGTTCGTTCAGCCGCCCGCCCGTCAGTGGGCGCGGCACGCCGGTCGTTCCGGGATATGTCAGCGGCAGGCCGCGCAACGAACGAACGGCGAGGAAAGCAAAAGCCTGAGCCTCCAGAGCGTCGCCGTCCCAGCCGAGATCGGCTGCCGCGATGACCTTGCCGTGCGTCTCCTCGGCGATCGCCCGCAACAATGTCGGATTGCGCGCACCGCCGCCCGCGATGAGCCATAGTGTCACCGGGCGTCGGAAATGCCGCGCGGCCAGGGCGATGGCGCGCGCCGTGCCCCAGGTCAAAGTCGCGGCGCCATCGGCGACACCGAGGCCGTCGGCCCAGGAGTCGTTGAAGTCGCCGCGATCGAGCGACTTGGGCGGTTTCTTCGCGAAGTAGCGGTGCTCGCTGAAACGTTCGAGCCTCGTCCGGTCGAGCTTGCCGGACGCCGCCAAGGCGCCCTCCTCGTCGAAGCGCTGGCCGGCTCGACGCGCGCACCAATCGTCAATCGGTCCGTTGCCCGGCCCGGTGTCGAAGGCAAGCAAGGCGCCGTCGCCGTCGATCCAGGTCACGTTGGCGACACCACCGATATTCACTACCGCCAGAGGCTTGCTGAGATCGCGCGCGAGAGCTGCGTGATAGACCGGCACCAGCGGCGCGCCCTGGCCGCCCGCCTTGACGTCGGCCCCGCGCAGGTCGTTGACCACCCGGACGCCGAGCACCGTAGCGAGCGCCGCACCGTCGCCCAGTTGCCAGGTGAAGTGCCTGTCCGGCCGATGGGTGATGGTCTGGCCGTGGAAGCCCACGACATCGAGACTGGCAATCGCGATGCCGTGCTCCGCCGACCATCGCCGCGCAGCTTCGATGTGCATGTCGGTGACCAGCCGCTCGGCAGTGCGTGTCACCTCATTCGCCTGCTCGGCGCCAAAGGCGGCGCGGATCGTGCGGCGCACGTCGTCGGGATAGGGCATCGTCAAGCTCGGCCCGAACGCCTCGACCCGCTCGCCGTCGGTCTCGATCATCGCCACGTCGACACCGTCGACCGACGTACCGCTCATCAGGCCTAGAGCACGCATTTTTTCACCAGCCCACGCTCCGTTTGAGGCGCACACCGCCCCGTGTTACACCCGCGACCCTTCGAGGATAAAGGGCCGGGACCAAGGACCGGGCGGAGAGATGGCGGGCTTCAAGTCGGATTTCATGCGAATCGTGCACGAGCGCGGCATGGTGCATCAGTGCAGCGATGCCGCGCGCCTGGATGAGCTGCTGTCGACCGGGACGCGCTGCGCCTATATCGGCTTCGACTGCACCGCCGATTCGCTCCATATCGGACACCTGCTGCAGATCATGCTGCTGCGCTGGTGGCAGAAGACCGGGCACAAGCCGATTGCGCTGATGGGCGGCGGCACGACCAAGGTGGGCGATCCGTCGGGCCGCGACGAGACGCGCCAGCTGCTGACGCCCAAGCAGATCGACGACAACATGGCGAGCATCAAGAAGAGCTTCGCCAATTACCTGTCGTTCGGCGGCGGCAAGACCGATGCGGTGATGGCGAACAACGCCGACTGGCTCGACACACTGCTCTATATCCCTCTGCTGCGCGACGTCGGCCGGCACTTCTCAGTCAACCGCATGCTGACCATGGACTCGGTAAAGCTCCGGCTCGAGCGCGACCAGCCGCTCACCTTCCTCGAGTTCAATTACATGATCCTGCAGTCCTACGACTTCGTGGAGCTGTTCAAGCGCCACAACTGCATCCTGCAGATGGGCGGCTCGGACCAGTGGGGCAACATCGTGATGGGCGCCGATCTCGGCCGGCGTATGGCCGGCGCCGAGCTGTTCGCGCTCACGTCGCCACTGCTCGCCACCGCCTCCGGCGCCAAAATGGGCAAGACCGCCGCGGGCGCGGTGTGGCTCAATCCCGAGCGGCTGAGCCCGTACGAGTTCTGGCAGTATTGGCGCAACAGCGAAGACGCCGATGTCGGCCGTTTCCTGCGTGTCTTCACCGACCTGCCGCTCAGCGAAGTGGCCAAGCTCGAGGCGCTCAAGGGCCAGGAGATCAACGAGGCCAAGAAGATCCTCGCCACCCAGGTGACGATGCTCGCCCATGGCGAGGCGGCCGCCGCGCTGGCCGTCGACACCGCCCGCCAGACCTTCGAGGAAGGCGGCAAGGCTGACACCCTGCCGACCGTCGAGTTGCCGCGCGCCCGGCTGACCGCCGGCATCGCCGCCTTCGAGCTGATGCACGAAGCGGGGCTCGCGCCCAGCCGCACCGAGGCGCGCAAGCTGATCAAGGGCGGTGGTGGCCGGCTGAACGACCAGCCGATCGAGTCCGACACCGCGGTGGTGACCGAGCATCATCTCGACCCCGGTGGGACGCTGAAGCTCTCGGCCGGCCGCAAGCGCCACGTGCTGGTGCGCGCGGTCTAGGCCTAAGGCGCCCGCTGCTGTTCGGGCGGGCCCGGCGAGGGCGCCGGCTGGTCTGTGGGCCCTGCCGTGAAGATCTCGCGCAGCGCGCCCGGCGTCAGCGCCGACATCATGTTGATGTCCGATTTCAGGTCGTCGAACGGACCTTCCAGCTTGTAGGTGATGGCAAATAGCCCGGCATTCTTGCCGCCGGTGAGCAGCGGTCCGAGCAGCGGCACGTTCGACAGTAGGTTGTTGAGCACAAAGCCCGGCACGACCACGCCGCGCAGGCGCGCGGTATCGTTGGCAAGATCGAGCGTGCCCGCCGTCGTGAGCCCGATCGACTTTCCGCTGGTGCGGCCGTTCTTGACCTCGATGCGCTCGCCAACCTTCACGATGTTCACGTCCAGGCCGTCGAACTGTTGCAGGGCGTCGCCCGCGCGGTTGAGGCCATCGATCGTCGAATTGAGTGAATCGACGTCGGCCCGCGGCTTGACCTTCTGCATGCGGTAGGGGCCGAGTTTCAGAGTGCCGTCGAGTGGCGAGCCGGCGATGGCGTCGTTGAAGCGGCCGCGGAAATCGAGATAGCCGCCCGTCAACCCGTCGAGCCAGCCCGCTTCGCGCAGCATGAGGCCGAAATCGGCGACATAGAACGCCACCGTGCGACCCGGGTTGGCCGGCTGCACGCGGAAGGTAGTACCCTTTCCCGCCGTCATATTGAGTTCGGCCGAGGTCAGCCGCTCGCCCGCCATTTCAAGGCGGCCGTTGAGCGCGCCCAAGGAGCCGCGCTTGGTCAACATCTGGTCGATCTGGGCGCTGACGCGGCTGGAGTCGTGTGCTGTCGCGGCCGCCCCGCCGGGATTGCCCTTGGCGAAATCATCGCGTGCCTTGAGTGCCTGGCGGATCTTGGCCAGCTCCAGCGCGCGGCCCTTGAGGGCGATATCGGCTCGTCCTGGGCTTCGCTTCCAGTCGATCGACAGATCGGTGTGGCCGAGCGCAAACTGACTGAACGTTACCTGCTGCACCGCGTTGTCGGTGCCGAATTGCATCTGCCCTTTGAGCGACAGCCCGCCGCCTTTGGCATCGAAGTCCGTCGATGTCAGCTTGCCCCCGGCGGCGAGTTTCAGGGCGAAATTGAGCTGGCCGTCGCTGCCGGCTTCCTTGGTCCATTCGAACGGCGCAAACGCCGCCTTGGCACCCTTGAGATCGAAACGGGCGTGCAGCTCGCTAGTGCCGTTGCCCGCAACCTGGTAGCGCAAGCTCGTAACGTTGATCGGGCCGGTGATGTAGGGCTCGGGCGAGGCGAAGCCCGCCTTGGCGATCAGGGCGGTGGGGATCGTGCCTTTCAGGTCGTAGCGCTGGCGGTAGGGCGCGCGCGGCTGAAACTGTTCGCGCCACGAGAGCTCCACGGCATTGCCGTCGAACTTGCCTGTGCCGCCGACGGTGAGCTGCGAATCGCCATAGATCACCCTTGCGACTGCATCCGTCAGGTCGACGTTGCCGATCGCATTCTTCAGCGAGAAGCCCGACAGCGCTGCCTCGGCCTTGATATCGATGTCGGCCACATTCAGCGCGTTGACCATCGGGAAGGCCAACGTCAGTTCGATCGCCACGTCGCCGCCCAAGCGCTTGGGATCGTACAGCACGTCGCGCGGCAGGCCGAGCCTGGGGCGCGCCAGCAGGGCGATCACGGCAGGCGCGGTACCCTTGATCGGCATGTGGATCGCCGCCTGCTGCGGCGCCGGCCCGTCGAGGCCGGTGAGGTCGATGGTGGCGCCGGTCACGGCGAGGTTCACCGCAGTACCGCCCGCCACGTCGAAATGCAGCGTGCCGCCCTCGTAGCGAGCCTTGCCCGAGACCTGCTGCAACTCGGGCATGTGCGACATGTAGTGCACGGTCATGCCGCGATAGTCGAGGAATGCCACGTTGCGATCGACCTTGAGCTGCGCGATATCGTTGCCGGGCGCGCTGAGCCCGAACTCCGCCGCCACATCCAGCGTGCCGCTGCTGAGATTCGCTATCGCCCAGGTGCGCCCGCCCGGCGCGAAGTCGACTGGCCAGTAGTCGGCCATATTGTCGACCGGAATGCCCTTGACCTCGGCGCGGCCCGTGAAGACCTGGCCCTGCTCGGTGCGCACGCCGGTCCCCGTGAGATGGAGCTTGGCGGCGCCGACGTCGATGTCGACACGCTCGATCTTGGCCGTGTGGCTTGCCGCGTCGATCGTGGCGCGCGCCGCGACCGAGCGCACCTTGTGCGAAACCGGCAGGATGCCCGGCAAGGTGAGACGGCCATCACCGCCGGTCACGTCGATCGCCACCGTGCGGACCTCGCCGGTGCCGCTGGCGTCGATCTGCATGCGGCCCGACAAGGCAATGTCGATGCCGCGCAGCAAGGTCGCATCCGGCGATAGGTCGGCCAGCATCGCAGGTTTCAGCCCGCCAATCTCGGCCTCGATGGAGATGCGGCTGCGGTCGCGGGAATAGATGCCCGACAAGGCAACGTCGATCGGTGTCGTCGGGCTCAAGAACCGGGCGCTGGCGGAAATGATGACGCCCGAGGCGTCGCGCTTCAGCCGCGCCTGAACGCTCGGTGCCACCCACAACACGCCGCTCGGCACGTCGCGGAACGTCACCTTCGCCCGTTCGACCAGCACGGTGTCGAGCTGGCCGAGCAGCGAGGTGTGGTTGGGCTCGGCCAGCAGCTGATCGATCAGGAGGCCTACGACCTCGCCACCGTCGGAGTTGGAATCGGTCTTGGCCAGCACCTGGCGCAGCATGCCACCATCGCGGGCAATGTCGGCGTCGAGCGTCGGCTGGTCGATCACGATGGCTGTCGGCAGCAGCCGCCCGCGGATCACGCTGCGCGGCTCGAAGGAGAGCGCCACGCTCGGCGCCGTCGCCACGGTCTGGTTGATGTCGTTGGTGACCCTGAGCCCGCTCAGCACCAGGCGCATCGGCTGGCGGAGGCTGCTCCATTCGACGAATACCCGCTCGGCATGGACCCGCATCTTGCCCGCCGGCGTGTCGAATTCCTGGCCGAGCCTGGTGCGCAGGAAATCGAGGTCGATCGGGCCCGCCATCAGGCGGAGCACCACCGCTGTCGTCAGCACCGCCGCAACGACGACCATGACGGCGATGAGGCGGCCACAAACTCGAACCGTTCTCCTGACCAATGCTCGATACTTCCGCGTTCTTGACGATGGTGCTCGGCCAATCTACCCGTCGCGTCAACGCATGTCTTGGCTTTCGACCGCACAGCTGCCCCGCCCGCATGATAAAGAGCGGCTGGCCGTGGCGTGGACTCGCTGGAGCGAGAAGGCTGCACGTCCTGACGATGCGATGGGCGTCGCGCTGCTCGAGGCGCTGTTCGGCAACAGCCCCTACCTCGCCGAGACAGCCCTACAGAACCCGACCTTTATGACCGATCTGTGGCGCGACGGTCCGGATGCTGTCGTGACCCGCCTCGTGGCCGCGCTCGCCGAAGCGCGCAACGCGGCGCGCGACGGAGCCAGGCCCGATGCCGTCGCCGCCACCTTGCGTCGGCTGAAGCGCCAGCAGGCACTCGCCATCGCGGTCGCCGACATCGCGGGCGTCTGGCCGCTGGAGAAGATCACCGGTGAGCTCAGCGCCTTCGCCGACGGTTGCCTCGACGCACTAACCGACGCCATCCTCCTGCAGCTCGAACGTGACGGCCAGCTCGCCATCGGCGGCAATCCAGAGGCCGCCGCCTTCACGGTGCTCGGCATGGGCAAACTCGGCGCCGACGAGCTCAACTACTCGAGCGACATCGACCTGATCCTGCTCTACGACCGCGATGCGCCGGCACTCGGCGACAGCGACCAGGTGCCGCGGCATTTCGTGCGCGCCGCGCGGCTCCTGGTCCAGCTCATGTCCGAGAGCTCGGTCGACGGCTACATCTTCCGCACCGACCTCCGGCTTCGCCCCGATCCCGGCTCGACGCCGCTCGCCATGTCGGTACAGGCGGCGGAGCTCTACTACGAGAGCGTTGGTCAGAACTGGGAGCGCGCCGCCATGATCAAGGCGCATCCGGTGGCGGGCAACCGCGCCGTCGGCGCTGCCTTCCTGGCCGAGCTCACACCTTATATCTGGCGCCGGCATCTCGACTTCGCCGCCATCCATGACATCCATTCGATCAAGCGCCAGATCGACGCCTATCGCGGCGGCGGCACTGTCGGTGTTCTCGGCCACAACGTGAAACTCGGTCGCGGCGGCATCCGCGAAATCGAGTTCTTCGCCCAGACCCAGCAGCTGATCTTCGGCGGCCGCAATCCATCACTGCGCCTGCGCGGCACCTGCGAGACCCTGCGCGCCCTTGCCGCCGCCGGCCACGTCGCACCCCAGGCGGCCGACGAGTTGATTGAGGCCTATCGCTTCCTGCGCCGCGTCGAGCACCGCCTGCAAATGGTCGATGACAAGCAGACGCACACGTTGCCCGACGACGCGGCAGGCCTCGCCGCCATCGCCACCTTCCTCGGCTATGCCGCGCGGGCGTCCTTCGAGAACGACCTGCTGCAGCGGCTGCGCTGCGTCGAAGGCCACTACGCGCGCCTGTTCGAGGAGGCGCCGAGCCTGGCCGGACCAGGCGGCAACCTGGTCTTCACCGGCACCGACGACGATCCAGGCACGCTGGAGACGCTGCGCACCCTGGGCTTCCACGATCCCTCGGCGGCGGCGGGCATCGTGCGCAAGTGGCATCACGGCCGTTTCCGCGCCACCCGTTCGGCCCGCGCGCGCGAGCTGTTGACCGAGCTGATGCCGGCGCTCCTGAAGGCGCTGGGCGAGACAGCATCGCCCGACCAGGCCCTGCTGAACTTCGACCTCTTTCTCGGCAACCTGCCGGCAGGCGTGCAGCTCTTCTCGCTGTTCAAGGCCAATCCGGCACTGGTCGAGCTGGTGGCGGCCATCATGGGCAGTGCACCCGGCCTCGCCGGGCACCTGGCACGCCGGCCGATCCTGCTCGATTCGGTGCTGTCGCAGGATTTCTACAAGCCGCTGCCCTCACCTGCCGAGATGGCCAACGATCTGTCGGCTGTGTTGGCGCGCGTCGAGGACGAGCAGGATATCCTCGATGCGGCGCGGCGCTGGGCCAACGACCGGCGCTTCCAGGTCGGCGTGCAGCAGCTCAAGCGCATCGTGCGGCCGGCCGAGGCTGGTGGCTCCTACTCCGACATCGCGCAGGCCACGATCTCCGCCCTCTGCGATCGCATCGAGACGAAGTTTGCCGAGAGCCATGGCGGCTTTCGCGGCCAGCGCCTCGCGGTGCTGGGGCTGGGCAAGCTCGGCAGCCGCGAGATGTCGGCGACTTCCGATCTCGACCTGATCTTCGTCTACGACATCCCGCCCGGCCTCGAAGCCTCCGACGGCCGCCAGCCGCTGCCGCCCATCCAGTACTACACGCGGCTCAGCGCCCGGATCGTGACTGCGCTCACCGCCCTCACCAACGAGGGCGCACTCTACGAGGTCGACATGCGGCTGCGTCCGTCCGGTCGCGCCGGCCCGCTGGCCAACTCGCTCGAAGGCTTCGAGAGCTATCACGCCCAGTCGGCATGGACCTGGGAGCACATGGCGCTGACGCGCGCGCGCGTCATCCACGGGCCGGCCGGGCTGGTCGATCAGCTCACGCATATCGTGAAGGCGACGCTCTGCCGGCCGCGAGACACCGCGACGCTGGTGCGCGACGTCGCCGACATGCGCGACCGCATCGCCCAGCACGCGCCGCCGAAGAGCGCCTGGGACTTCAAGCACCTGCCCGGCGGCCTGTTCGACATCGACTTCGTCGCCCAGTACCTGGCGCTGCGTCACGCCGCGGCGCGGCCCGACATTCTCCATCCACATCCCGGGGAAATGCTGCGGCGAGCCGCCGATGCCGGACTGATCGACCGCGCCGATGCCGACCGGCTGCGCGCCACCCGCACCCTGCTCTCGGACGTGCAAAGCCTGCTGCGCCTCACCCTCGACGGCGACGAGGCAGCCTTCGACGAAACCAGGGCGCCGGAGGGTCAGCGGCGCCTGCTCGCCCTGACGGAGGGCGCCACCGACCTCGCGGCCCTTCGCCAGCGCATCGAAGCGGAAGCCGCCGAAGCGCGTGCTATATACCGACGCATCGTCGAGGAGCCGGCGCGCGCCGCCGGCTGGAAACCGAGGAGTGAGTGATGGCAGTCGAAGAAGGCAAGAAGGCCCCGGATTTCACTGCACCGACCGACGGCGGCGGCAAGCTCAAGCTCTCCGAGCTGCGCGGCAAGCCCGTCGTGCTCTATTTCTATCCCAAGGACGACACCTCGGGCTGCACCGCCGAGGCCTGCTCGTTCCGCGACAACGCCGCCGCCTTCAAGAAGCTCAAGGCGCAGGTGGTGGGCGTCAGCAAGGACAGCGTCGCCAGCCATGACAAATTCAAGAAGAAGTACAGCCTCACCTTTCCGCTGGTGTCCGACGCCGACGGCAAGATCTGCGGGAAGTATGGCACCTGGGTCGAGAAGAGCCTCTATGGCCGCAAGTACATGGGCATCGAGCGCGCCACTTTCCTGGTAGACAAGGAGGGCGTGGTCGCCAAGGTCTGGCACAAGGTGAAGGTCGCCGGCCACGTCGACGAAGTCGCGGAGGCCCTGAAGGCGCTCTGAGGGCACGCTCCCGACAGATATCCCAGATCGATCACCGCCGCCGCGGCCTGCCCCGGGCATCATCTGCCCCAAAGGAGCAACGCGTGATGGGTACCGAGACGGAACGGACATCCGACCTGGGCTTTGCCCGGCCACGGCCTGCAGCGGACGATGACGATCGTCCCTTCCGACAGTCGCTGGAGGAATTGTCGCGCCAGCTGGCCGCTCGGAAGCCGCACGAGCCGCCGCCGTTCGACCCTGCCGCCAAGGTCGAGTTGCCGCCGGAGCCGACCAAGCCTGCGCGCCAGAACAGACGGCGCGGCCCGCTTCGGCCGCTGCTGGCGCTGTTGCTGGGTGTGGCGCTGGCCGCCGTCGCCCATGCCATGATCAGCCCATCGCCTGCGCCTCAGAATCCCGGCGCCGCCTCCGTTGTGCCCCCACCGCTGCCCGACCCTGTCCCGCCACCAAGCGCCGCCGAGATCGCTCCGGCCAAGCCCATCACGGTCGATCCACCCTCGCCGCCGGTCGCGCCCGTGGTCGTCGCCGCGCCGGAGCCCGCCACGCCGAAGGGCAACCTCGAAGGCTACGAGATCATGGAGCTCCAGACACGGCTCAAGGCCCTCGGCCTCAACCCCGGCCCGCTCGACGGACTCTCGGGCGCGCAGACGGTCGCGGCGATCAAGCAGTACGAAGCCTCCAGGAACCGCCCGCAGACCGGCAAGCTCGACCGCGAGCTGTTGAAGCAGCTCCGGCAAGAGCCCAAGCCCACCAACCAGTGACGGTGCGAGGGCGCTACTTCTTCGGCGCCCAGCCGTAGATCTTGCTGAGGGTGTCGCCCATCAGCGTGGCTCGGTCGCTGGCGCTCAGCCAGTCGGCGGCACGGAAGGAGTCGACGCCTTCCTTATAGGTGAGCAGGTTCACCGCGCGCGTCCAGTCGGTGCCCCACATGCAGCGGTCGAGGCCGAAGGCATCGAAGATGCGGCCGAGCGGTGCGCGGATGTCCTTGTAGGGGAATTTCTCGTGGCTGAGCGTGCAACCGCCGCTGATCTTGACAGCGACATTCTTGTGCGGTGCCAACGCCAGAAGCCTGGGCAGCGCAGCCCACGGCTGTGGCGGTGCCGGCGGCGCCATGGGCTGCTGCAGACCGATGTGGTCGATGACAAGTTGGGTGTCAAGATTGCGCTTGGCGAGCTCACCCACCTGCTCAAGCCGGTCCCAGCACAGGAGGTTGACCGGCAGGTCGTGCTTGGCGGCGGTGGCCAGCACGCGATTGACGCCGGGGTCGGCCGGATCCTTCGACACTTGGTCGTTCATCATGATGCGGATTGCCACCGTGCCGTCCATCTTGGCCCACTCGGCGATGGTGTCGGCGACCTTCGGATCGTTGGGATCGACCGGCTTGATGAGGGCGAAGCGATCGGGATGCGCCTTGCGCACACTGACCGCATAGCTCGCGTCCCAGCGATACATCGTATGGACCGAGATCAGCAACGCGCCGTCCACGCCGACGGCGTCCATCGCCTTGATCATGTCGGGTCCGGTGACCTCGGGCGGTCCCGCCAGCACGGCGTGCCAGGGGCGACCCGGATGATTGCGCTCGTAGCAATGCACCTGCACATCGATAGTCGGCATGTGTTCTCCTCCCGGTCACCCGGCGGCGAGGCTACAATGCGGGCGCCGAAAAGGCGACGGGGGCGGTCCGCTATGCGCATTCTGATCAACGACAAACCGATCGATGCGCTGACCCCCACGCAGGAAAAGAGCTTCATGCTCTCCCGGGTCGAGCAGGAGGTGACGGCGATTGTGCTGACGCCGGCCGAGGCGACGCAGACCTATGTCGCGCAGACCAAGCGCTGGTTCACGATCCTGGGCGGCATCGCCATCGGACTGATGGCCACGGGCGCTATCGTCAGCTTCATCGCCGACCCGATGGATGGCGGCTTTGTGGCGGTCGGCGCCGTGATCATCGGCGCTGCTTTCGTGCTGTTCATGTATCTGCTGCTGGGCCGCCGCGTCGGCACCTGGAACCGCAAGCTGCAGCGCCGCCGCGAAGGTCTGCCGCCAGCCGGCACGGCGATCTTCATCGATGCCAAGGGCCTTTCGGTCGGCGCCGAGGTCTTCCCTTGGTCATCGCTCGCCATTGACCAGGTAGAACTCACGCGCACCAGCGTCTCCTCCGGCGACACGACGAGCGTGATCCACGTCATCGAGCGTCTGGCGCTGCTGGCCGGCACGAAATCGATCGTGCTCGACCGGGCGATGCTGCAGAACGGCCTGCTCCTGCTCGACAATGCGTGGCGGAGAATGCGCAGTTCTGGCTAGAGCTCTCGGCCTCGAACACGAACCACATCGCCCACTCCACATTGCTCTGCGAATCGCTCACGCGACGGTAACAAGTGACGCTCGCGCCTCACCAACATGTGAAGCGATCGAAATGTGAAGCAACAAGCGAACCATCATCACGATGCGCAGGCGGCGTGCGCGAATCTCGGCACCTCGCGCCACACTGTTGCCCAACTCGGCATCGCTATTGCCGCCGCTACCGATGTAGCACTTCCTCCCCCCAAACTTACTGGAGTACATCATGTTGAAGACTGCGTTTGTGGCTGCCTGCGTGCTGGCAGTGTCGGGCAGTGTCGCGTTCGCTCAGAGCATGCTGCAGGGTCCGCACGACGCGCCGTACGGCGCCAACGGACCTGCCGAGCGCTCGGTGGGTGGCGATCCCAACGTCAACCACACCTGGAACGGAGCGACGAGCTCGAGCAGCATGCGCAACGCCGAGCTGAAGATGCAGAGCGCGCGCGCTGCCCAGGGCGCACCGGCGGCCCAGCCCCGGTACTAGAGCCCAAAACAGCCTAGGTGCTGGCTCCGGTCGCGGGTGTCGCTTCGACTCCCGCGACCGGAGAACGTTCGCAGCGATCCTTGCGCCAACAATCGTCAGAATGAGCCGGTAAACTCCAGCTCGATGGCATTCTTGACGTTGTCGATCTTCCACCAGTTCAACCGACGCAATAGACTCTGGCCGAGCAGCGCCTGACTGCGCGGCGCGCCGACGGCGGCGAGCACGTTCTCCATGGTCCGGTTGCCGACCTGAACAGCGCGCAGTCTCACCACCTTCTGCGTGAGCCGCCGCCCGTCGGCCACGACGAAACTGCTGTCGCGCAGGTAGTCGCTCTGGTTCAACATCCCCTTGGCCGCCAGCTCGTCGGCGACTTCCTGGGGAATCTGGATATTGGTGGCGCCCGAATCGACCACGAAGTAGGACGTGGCGGTGCCGTTCAGCATGACCGGCAGCACGAACACGCCGCCGCGCCGGTGAAACTGGACGGTGGTTCGCGCCAATGCGGCTGACTGAGCCATCTTCGCCGCGTCGCAGGCGCTCCACCCTGCCACCCCCGGCTTGTCGGTCGGGCCGTGGCATTGGTTCATCAGGGCCAGGACCTTGGCGAGCGTATCGCGCTGCTCGCACGCCGCCATCGCTTCGAGCGCGCTGGCATTCGCGTTCCGACAGGTCGTGTTGTTGGCGTTCCATTTGGCGATCACCTGGGCGGGATCGTCGGACTGGGCTTGTGCCGTCTGTGGGTTTCCCAGCAAAGCAGCGACAAGCGCCGCTCCCCAAAATCTGCGAATCGAACGCCAGTAGCTGTCAGCCAACGAAGCTTCTCCAGTCGGAACGCGACCGTTATACCCCAAGACCTGTGGTTGGAGCGCATGATTGCGCTGGCTAAGATCGCGCCATGACCGTCGAGACCGTACGCGCGTTCCTGGCCATGCATGCCCCCGACATCAGGATCCTCGAGACAGACGCCAGCACCGCCACCGTCGACATGGCGGCGCGCACGCACGGCGTGGAGCCCGCGCAGATCGCCAAGACGCTGTCGTTCAAGGTCAAGGACCGCGTGATGCTGGTCGTGACCTCGGGCACCGCCCGGCTCAACAACCGCAAGATCAAGGACGCGCTGGGCGGCAAGCCGCGCATGCTGACGGCCGACGAGGTCGCGGCAGTGACCGGCCATCCGGTGGGCGGCGTCTGCCCGTTCGGCCTCGCCACGCCGCTGCCGGTCTATTGCGACGTCTCGCTAAAAGCCTTCGACGAGGTGGTGCCCGCGGCCGGTTCTGCCAACAGCGCGCTGCGTATCAATCCGCAGCGCATGGCCTCGCTGGTTCAGGCCGAATGGGTCGACGTCTGCGGCAGCGGCGATCCGCCATGAACGACAAGGTCGATGTGCTGATCATCGGCTCGGGCGCATCGGGCGCCGCCGTCGCCTGGAGCCTCGCCGACACCAGGATGCGCATCCTCTGCCTCGAGCAGGGCGACTGGGTGAAGCCGACCGACTATCCGAGCAACGGCCGCGACTGGGAAGCACGCGCCTTCAGCGATTTCTCCCCCAGCCCCAACCGGCGGGCGCGCGAGACCGACTATCCGATCAACGACGCCAACTCGCCGATCAAGGTGGTGAACTTCAACGGCGTCGGCGGCAGCACCATCATGTACACGGCGCACTATCCGCGGCTCCATCCCAGCGACTTCAAGGTGAAGACCCTGGACGGCGTCGCCGACGACTGGCCGGTTGACTACGACACGCTGGAGCCGTTCTTCGCCGAGAACGATCGCATGATGGGCGTGTCGGGCCTCGCCGGCGATCCCGCCTACCCGCTGCACCAGCCGCCCATGCCGCCGCTGCCGCTCGGCAAGTCGGGCGCTCATTTCGGCCGGGCGATGAACAAGCTCGGCTGGCACTGGTGGCCGTCCGATTCGACCATCGCCACCGTTGATTACGAAGGCCGCGGCCGCTGCCTCAATCTCGGCCATTGCACGCCGGGCTGCGCGCAGGGCGCCAAGGCCAGCACCGACATTACCTATTGGCCACACGCGATTCGAGCCGGTGTCGAACTGCGCACGCGCTGTCGTGTGCGCGAGATCACCACCGACCGGAACGGCATGGCCTCGGGCGTCATCTATTACGACGCCCAGGGCGCCGAGCAGTTCCAGCCGGCCGAGATGGTGATCGTCGCCTGCAACGGCGTCGGCACACCGCGCCTGCTGCTGAACTCGGTCTCGAGCAAATTCCCCAGCGGCCTCGCCAACTCGAGCGGCCTGGTGGGCAGGAACCTGATGTTCCATCCCTATGCTCAGACCTTCGGCTATGTCGACGAGCCGCTCGATGGCAATCACGGCCCGCCGCTCTGCCTGTGGAGCGCGGAGTTCTACGAGACCGATCCCACGCGCGACTTCGTGCGCGGCTACACCTTCCAGTTCAACCGCGGCACGGGCTCGATCTCCGAGGCGATCACCAGCACCGACAACGGACGCCTGCCGTGGGGCGAGGACCATCACCGGGTCTATCGCCGGTTGCTCAATCGCCGCATCGGCCTCTCGGCCATCATCGAGGACCTGCCGGAGGAGCATAATCGCGTGACGCTCGATCCCGTGCTCAAGGATTCAAGCGGCATCCCCGCTCCGAAGATCGACTACACGATCGGCCACAACAGCTGGAAAATGATCACGCATGGGCTCGGCAAGGCGCGCACCATCCTCGAGGCCGCCGGCGCCAAGGACATCGGCACCCAGGTGCCCATCCTGAACGGCGGCTGGCATCTCTTGGGCACAGCGCGCATGGGCACCGATCCCGAGCGCTCGGTGGTCAACGAATGGGGCCGCAGCCACGACGTGAAGAACCTCTTCATCGTCGACGGCTCGATCTGGGTGACGGCGGGCGGCGTGAACCCGACCTCGACCATCCAGGCGCTGGCGCTCTACATCGCGAACTCGATCAAGCAGCATCTGTCCCATGCCACCCTCTTCGACTGATCTGCTCTCCCAGGCCGAGGTGCTTACGCTGCGCGCCTTCGCTGGCACGATGATTCCGGCGAGCACCGTCTATGGCGTACCGGGCGCCGACGACGAGCGGATCTTCGCCGATATCCTGAACAGCCTCGGCCGCGATCTCGACGACGTGCGGTCGGCGCTGCAGCGACTGGGCGCCTTCGCCGACCTCGCCCCGGAACGTCGGCTGGAGGCCGCCAACGCCTTGCGCGCCGCGAGCGGTCCGGACGTTGCCGCCCTCTCGCGCGTCGTGCTGCTCTGCTACTACCGCGACGATCGCGTCATGCACTCGCTCGGCCAGGAGCCGCGCCCGCCCTTCCCCAAGGGTCACACCGTGGAACAAGGCGACTGGTCGTTGCTCGAACCGGTGAAGCGACGCGCGCCGTTCTATCGTAAGGTGCGCTGATGACCGACACCTACGACTTCATCGTCACCGGCGCGGGCTCGGCGGGCTGCGCGGTGGCCGGCCGCCTCAGCGAGGACGGCAAGTATCGCGTGCTGCTGCTCGAGGCGGGCCCGCGCGACTCCTATCCGTGGATCCACATCCCCCTCGGCTACCACAAGACCTTCAACAACCCGAAGGTCAACTGGATGTTCGACAGTGAGCCCGAGCCCGAGCTCAACGGCCGCGTCATGTACCAGCCGCGCGGCAAGGTTTTAGGCGGCACCTCGTCGATCAACGGCATGGTCTATATGCGCGGCAACGCCGCCGACTACGACGAATGGCGCCAGCGCGGTTGCGAGGGCTGGGACTACGATTCTGTCCTCCCCTACTTCAAGAAAGCCGAGGACAACCAGCGCGGCGGCGACGAGTTCCACGGCACCGGCGGGCCGCTGAAGGTGCAGGACCATCGCTGGCAACCCACCCTCTCCCGCGCCCTGCATGACGCCGCGATCGAGGCCGGCATCCCGGCCAACGCCGACTTCAACGGCGCCAAGCAGGAAGGCGTCGGCTACTACCAGAGCACGATCAACAACGCGCGGCGCTGGTCGAGTGCACGGTCTTACCTGCGCAAGCGGCCGAACCTCACGATCGCGACCGGCGCGCATGCCACGCGGGTGCTGATCGAGAACGGCCGCGCGGTCGGCGTCGAATACCGCACGCCGGAGGGACTCTTAACGGCGCGGGCCGAGCGCGAGGTGATCGTGTCGGGCGGGGTCTATGGCTCGCCGCAGCTCCTGATGCTGTCGGGGCTGGGGCCGGCGGCGCACCTGCAGCAGCACGGGATAAAGGTGATCAAGGACATGCCGGGCGTCGGCAGCCATCTGCACGATCACTTCAACACCTACGTCGCCTACAAGTGCGCGCAGCCGGTCACCATGAACGACCTGGCCAACAGCTTGCCGCGCCGCGTCATGGCGGCGGCGCAATATGCGCTGGGCCGCACCGGCCCGCTCGCCAGCATGGGCCTGTTCGTCGGCGCCCTGGTCAGGAGCGACAAGCGGCTGGAGCGGCCGGACCTGCAGATCAACATGTTCGCCTGGGCGGTCAAGGAGCGGAACCGCCACGGCGTGGTGGCACAGCCCTTCTCGGCGTTCGGCCTCAGCCCCGTGCACCTGCGGCCCGACGGGCGCGGCACGGTGCGGCTAAAATCCGCCGACCCGATGGCGGCGCCCGAGATCAGGTTCAACTTCCTGAAGAGCACCAACGACTGGAACGCCATGCTGCAGGGCATTCGCATCTGCCGCGAGATCGGCCGCCAGCCGGCGCTGCGGCCCTTCGTGGTCGGCGAGATCGAGCCCGGCCCGGCTGCCACGGAAGAGAAGCAACTGCGGGACTATATCCGCGCCACCGGCGTCTCCAACCTGCACCCGGTCGGCACCTGCCGCATGGGCCGCGCCCCGGACGACGTCGTCGACCCGGCGCTCAAGGTCAACGGTGTGGCAGGCCTGCGCGTGGCCGACGCCTCGATCATGCCGTCGATCGTGGCCGGCAACACCAATGCGCCTTCGATCATGATCGGCGAGAAGTGCGCCGACATGGTGCGGGCGGCGGCGCGGTAGAGACTTCACGCCTCTTCCTCCTCTCCCTCTATCTGGGGAGAAGAATATGAGGCTAGCATTCCCGAGTTGCGTCGCGTGCAGCGTCCTCGCAGCGAGGTTCACCATGACCGTCTGGCACCGCCGATCCCTGCTCCTGTCCTCGGGCGCCGCGGCGCTTGCGTCGCTGGCGCGTGGCGCCGCCGCACAGGCCTACCCGTCGCGGCCGGTGCATGTTGTCGAAGGCTATGGCGCGGGCGGCGCACCCGACATCATCGCGCGCCTCATCGGCAAGTGGCTGTCCGAGCGGCTCGGCAAGCCGTTCGTGATCGAGAACAAGCCGGGTGCCAGCGGCCGCATCGCCACCGACGTCGTCGCCAAGGCGGCGCCCGACGGTTACGCGCTCCTGCTCGTGCTCAACAACAACACCGTCGATGCCGCGATCAAAGACCGCCTCACCTATGACTTCCAGCGTGACATCGCGCCGGTGGCCGGCATCTATCGCCAGCCGCTGGTGATGGAGGTTCATCCCTCGCTGCCGGCCAACAACGTCGCCGAGTTCATCGCGTTGGCCAAAGAGCGGCCGAGCAAGATCAACATGGCGTCGGCCGGCGTCGGTACCGGCACCCACATTGCCGGCGAGATGTTCCAGATCGCGGCCGGCGTCTCGCTGTTCCATGTGCCCTATCGCGGCGTGCAGGCGCTGCGCGATACCGTCGCCGGCCAGGCCGACGTCTATTTCGGCGTGGTCGCCTCGTCGCTGCCGCAGATCAAGGCCGGCAAGCTCCGCGCACTCGCCGTCACCACCGCGACCCGCTCGGCCGTGCTGCCCGACGTGCCGGCGATGGCGGAGTTCCTGCCGGGCTACGAGTTCAGCGCCTGGTACGCGCTGGGCGCGCCGCGCGGCACGCCGGCGCCCGTCATCGAGCGGCTGAACAGGGAAGTGAACGCCGCACTCGCCGACCCGGCGTTCTCAGCACAGCTCGCCGAACTGGGCGGCATCGCGATCCCGGGCACGCCGGCCGAGCTCGGCGCGCTGATTGCCGCCGATACCGAGAAGACCAGCAAGGTGATCCGGGTCGCCAACATCACCATCGAATGACGCCGCGGTTGCGTGCCGCGGCCGCCGGGGTTTTCCCCGGCAACCATTTGCATGCGAAGCGGCGCTCGTGGACAGTAAGGGAATGGCGAAGGCGCACATCCCGCGTTGAAACGCGCGCTCCTGGCGCTTGGCGCCCTGCTCCTGCTCGATCCCGTTGCGGCGCTTGCCGACGAAGGCGGCGTGGGCTTCTGGATTCCCGGCCAGTTCGCGAGCTTCGCGGCGTCCAAAACCGACTCCGGCTGGTCGGTCTCGCTCGAGAGCTTCATCGCCAAGGGCAGCAATGCGAGCGGCGCGATCGCGGCCGCCCGCGGCGGCACGCGAGTGAGCGGCCGCACCCAGGTCGAGGACATCTTCTTTCTCCAGCCGGGCTACACCTTCGACACGCCCGTGCTGGGCGGCCAGCTCTATCTCAGCGCGACCTTCGGCTACAGCTGGATCGACAACAAGGCCGACTCGGTGTTGTCGCGGCAAAACCGGCGCACCACGATCACCACCGAGACGAACGTCGACGAATTCGGCTGGGGCCTCGACGACATCGCGCCGATGGCGACGCTCAAGTGGCAGTTCGGTTCGCACAACCTGATGGTCTACACCACAGCCAACGTGCCGACGGGCTACTACGATCCCAATACGCTCAGCACGCCCAGCCTCGGCTTCTGGGCGGTCGACGGCGGCCTCGGCTACACCTGGGACGGCGGCAAGGGGCTGGAATTCTCGATCGTCGCGGGCGCCACCTACAACTTCCAGAACCCCACCACGGGCTACCAGAGCGGGGTCGACGGGCACATCGACGTCGGCGCCTCGTGGGCCATCCTCGATCCGTTCTATATCGGCGCTGCCGGCTACTACTACCAGCAACTCACCAGCGACTTGTACGCGCCGTCCGATCTCGGCGCGCACCTCTCGCGCGTGGTCGGCGTGGGACCGCAAGCCGGCTGGTCGTTCAATGCCGGCAACGTCGCGGTCGACGTGAATGTGCGCGCCTATGCCGAGTTCGCCGCCGAGAACCGGCCCGCCGGATACGCTGCCTGGTTCACCGTCACGCTGTCCCAGATCAAACGCAAGGCCGACAAGTGAGGCGGGCAGCGATCGCACTCGCAATAGCGATCGCGCCGGCAGCGGCCTCAGCCGACGAGTTCGGCGGCAGCGTATGGTTGCCGGGGCAGAATGCGAGCTTCGTCGCCGAGCCGGTGACGCCAGGCTTCGCGCTCGAGATGGTGGGCTACACCGGCTGGGGCAACCAGAAGAACGACAGCCTGACGCGCGGCGGCCACATCGTGTCGGGCGCCACCAACTCCTTCCAGTATGTCTTCGCCACGCCGGGCTACAGCTTCGAGACACCGGTGCTCGGCGCGCAGCTCTATATCGGCGTGACGGTGTCGATCGGCTGGTCGGACAGCTCGGTCGCCGCAGTGCTGCAGCGCTTCAACGGCCGCGTGCGGGCCGATGCGGCCGATTCGGGCGGCGACACGACGTTCGGGCTGACCGACACCTATCCGACGGCGTCGCTCAAATGGGCGCTCGACGCCAACCAGACGCACAGCGTGATGACCTACGTGATGGGCAACATCCCGACCGCGGTGTTCGACCTCAACAAGTTCTCGGGCCTCGGCGTCGGGCACTACGCGATCGACTGGGGGCTGGGCTACACCTACGACTCTTTCGACAAGGGCGGGCCGGAGTTCTCGGCGACGGCGGGCTTCACCTATAACTTCATGACGCCCGCGACCGGCTACCAGAGCGGCATCGACGTGCACGTCGACCTGGGCGCGTCGTATCCCATCGCCAAGCCGTTCTACGTCGGCGCGGTGGGCTATATTTATAACCAGATCTCCGACGATGCCGGGGCGCCGGCCAGCCTCGGCGGCTATCGGTCGCGGGTGATGGGCGCGGGCCCGCAGGGCGGCTGGCGGTTCTTCCTGGGCAAGGTGGCCGTGGATGTGAACCTGCGCGGCTATTACGAGTTCGCGGCGCAAAACCGGCCACAAGGGGCGAATGCCTGGCTAACCGTGTCCTTCTCCCCCGCCCCCTAGCGTTCTACTATCATCAGGCAACGCAACTCCCGCCAACCTCCAGCAGGATCAGGCCCATGACCGACAGCAATTCCGACAACAAGTGGATCGGCAAGCGTACCCCCCGTCCCGACGGCGCGGACAAAGTCACCGGGCGGGCGGCCTATGCCGCCGACACCAACATGCCGGGCATGATCTGGGGCAAGGTCCTGCGCAGCCCGCACCCGCATGCGCGCATCAAGTCGATCAATACCGCCAAGGCCGAGAAGCTGGCCGGCGTGAAGGCGGTGGTGACCGCCAAGGACGTGGTTGATTTCCCGATCGACAAGGGTCCGGTGATGCTGGGCATCCAGGACATGCGCTGGATGTGCCGCAACGTCATGGCGCGCGAGCGGGCGCTGTTCCACGGCCATCCCGTCGCCGCCGTCGCCGCCACCAACGAGCGCATCGCCGCCGCCGCCTGCAAGCTGATCGAGGTCGAGTACGAGGTCCTGCCCTTCGTCATCGACATCGACGACGCCCGCAAGCCCGGCGCGCCGACCCTGTTCGACCACATCAAATTCGACGGCAAGCCCTCCAACATCGCCGGTACCCTCGAGCACAAGCTGGGCGACGTCGAAGCCGGCTTCAAGGAAGCCGAGGTGATCGTCGAGAAGAGCTTCAAGACCGAGGCCGTCCACCAGGGCTACATCGAGCCGCACGCCTGCCTGGTCAGCCACGTCGACGGCAAGGTCACCGTCTGGAGCTCCTCACAGGGTCAGTTCATGGTTCGCGCGATGTGCGCGCTGATGACGGGAATCGCGCAGAGCAACATCCGCGCGATACCGGCCGAGATCGGCGGGGGGTTTGGCGGCAAGACGATCGTTTACCTCGAGCCGGTGGCGCTGCTGCTGTCGAAGAAGTCGGGGCTGCCGGTCAAGATGGTGATGACGCGCGAGGAGGTGATGCGCGCCTCGGGGCCGACCTCGGGTTCGTCGAGCACGGTCAAGATCGGGGCCAAGAAGGACGGCACCATCGTCGCCGGCCAAGGCACCTGGTACCTGCAGGCGGGCGCCTTCCCCGGCTCGCCGATCAGAGGCGCGGCGGGCTGCGCCTTTGCGCCCTACAACATCCCCAACGTCCTCAGCCGCGGCTTCGACGTCGTCTCCAACCGCTCCAAGGTCGCGGCCTACCGGGCTCCCGGCGCGCCAATCGGCGCCTTCTCGGTCGAGAGCGTGCTCGACGAGCTGGCCGAGAAGCTCGGCATGGACCCGATCAAGCTGCGCCAGAAGAACGCCGCCAAGCAGGGCACCAAGGCCGCGCACGGCCCGGTCTTCCCGGTGATCGGCTATGAGGAGACGCTGCGCCAGGCGCTCGCCTCCGAGCACTACAAATCCAAACTCGGCCCCAACCAGGGCCGCGGCGTGGCCTCGGGCTACTGGTTCAACGCCGGCGGCGAATTGAGTGCGCAGGTCAACATCACCGAGGACGGCAACGTCCTGGTGATGACCGGCCATCCCGACATCGGCGGCAGCCGCGCCTCGACCGCCAACATCGCCGCCGAGCTGCTAGGCGTCCATCCCAGCCGCGTCAACGTGCTGATCGGCGACACCGCGACCGTCGGCTTCTCCAACCTGACCGGCGGCAGCCGCGTCACCTTCGCCTCGGCGATCGTGGTCACCCAGTCGGCCGAGCAGGTCATAAAACAGCTCTGCTCGCGCGCCGCCAAGATCTGGAAGATCGACGAGGAGGCCGTGACCTGGGACAACGGCTACGCCAAGCCGGCCGGCGACAACGCCGGCAAGTTCGAGCCCTTGTCGCTGGCGCAGATCGCCGCCCAGGCCTCCGCCACCGGCGGCCCGATCGGCGCCGGAGTCCAGCTCAACACGATGGGCGCCGAGGGCGGCTTCTCCACCCATGTCGCCGACGTCGAGGTCGACCCGGCTACCGGCAAGGTCAAGGTCATCCGCATGACCTGCTATCAGGACGTCGGCCGCGCCATCCATCCCGACTACGTCGAAGGCCAGTTGCAGGGTGCCATGGCGCAGGCGATCGGCTGGGCGCTGAGCGAGGAGTACATCTACAACAAGCGCGGCCACCTCGATAATGCGGGCTTCCTCGACTACCGCATGCCGGTGGCCTCGGACCTGCCGATGCTCGAATGCGGCATCATCGAGATCCCCAATCCGAAGCATCCGCAGGGAGTGAAGGGCGTCGGCGAGGTCCCGCTGGTGCCCGGCATGGCCGCCGTCGCCAACGCGGTGAAGGCCGCGACCGGCCTGCGCATGACCCACCTGCCGATCTCGCCGCCCAAGCTGCTGGTGGCGCTCGAGGCCGCCGAAGAACACAAGATGGCGGCGGACTAACACGCGGCGTCAGCCGCGCGTTGGCGGGCGGAAGCGCTGTAACCAGCGCGTGCCCGCTTGCCCGCGTCTGACGCGGGTAGTGGAGCCTTTCAGGTGGTGCAATCACATGAGCGGGCCTGGAGACCCGCGGTCCGGAAGAACTAAGCCGCCGGCGGTAACTCCGGCGGCGTTGGCGGCGCCGCCGGCCGATGCGCCTCGACGACCTTCACGCCGTCGACCGTGAGCGTGATCGACGCCGGCGGATCGCCGTCGGCGCGCATCCAGTTCTTCGCCACGGCGAGCCGGATGCCGGCATCGACGGCGTCGCGATTGTTGATGCCGAGCTTCTGCTGGACCTTGTCGACCTTGGCCCAGGTCGGCGGCGGACGGCCGCCGGTGACCTGACGCACCGCGGTCATGAGCGAAACCAGGAATTGTGCTGCTGCATTTGGTGGTGTTGCCATTTTGCAACGTTAACGCCGCCTGCACACCTCGCGCAACTATGCGACGCTCTGACTCATGTCGGGCACGGAGCGCTGGCTCGCTTCGTAGTGTATACTGGGCCGCCCGTTTCCCTCCTTTCACCCAAGGCCCGCGTACCAAGGAGCCTTCGTAATGCCGGATAGTCTGTCTTTCCATACCTACAAGAAGCGGGCAACGGCGGAGGAGATCCAGGCCGATCTGCAGGCGCGCATCGACCGCCTGATCGCGCGCAACGAGAAATATCGCGGCTGCAAGACCACCCTGCCCCGCCCGATCGGCGTGCGCAGCGAAGGCGGCCCCAACTGGACTGTCGACGGCTTCCCCGACCTGCCCTCCGGCTGCTTCGGCGAGATGGTGAAGGTCCTCGACCAGGTCCGGATGGAATACGAGCTGATCGGCTGAGACTCAGGTGAGCCGCGCCATCGCTTAGACGTTTTGCAGGATGTTCTCGAGCGTCGGAGGCCCCTTGTCGCCGACGCACTTCTTGCCACCGCTCGTCAGGATCCCATCCATGATCTCGAAGCCGAGGGCACGGTAGCTCTCCCGAGATCGATGGCGATCTTGCGGACCGCGTTGCCGAGATCCTCGAACACGAAGTCGGGATCGCAGCCGGCGTCGCTCACGACGATGAAGCGGCAGCGCCGGCGCACCATTTCGTAAAGCCCGAGATTCTCGAAATGGCCGCCATCGCTGAGATAGACGAACGGGCGGGTGTCGTTGGTCAACCCGAAGATTTCGTACAGGAACGGCAAGGCCGACCACCTCGGACCTTCGCGATTGTAGGTCTTGTCGCCGCACGCTCCCGGATTGCCGAACCACCAGCCCAGCCGGACGTTGAATGAAGAGAAAGCTTTCCCCCTGTGATCCCCGCCTGACGCCGGCCGAGCGGCTGGCGCACTACACCCGCATCGACCCGCTCTCGGGCTGCCACATCTGGCACGGCTCGATCAATCATGCGGGCTACGGCAAGCTCAACGTCCGGAACAAGTCGCTGGCCGCCCATCGGCTGGCCTGGTCGCTGAAGCACGGCCCGATCCCCGCGGGCATGATCCTCTGCCACCGCTGCGACGTGCGCCGTTGCGTCAATCCCGACCATCTCGTGCTCGGCACGCGCGGCGACAACATGGCCGACCACAAGGCCAAGCGGCTGGCCGTCCACGCCGCCCGCGCCACGACCGGGCCGGACAGCGCCCGCATCTACATCCTCTATCGCGGGCTCGAGCTCGAAGGTGAGGTCGCGGCTCGGCAGCTCGGCCTCATCCCGCCGGGCAAGGAGAACGCGTGATGCGCCGCGAAGGTGCGATCGTCACCGAGATATGCGCCGGGAAGCGGCAATGACGGCGTACAATCGAGCCGTGACTTTACCGCTGGCTGTAGTGCATTACCTCATCCTGAGGAGCATCGCGAAGCGATGCGTCTCGAAGGATGGGGACGAGCACCGAGTTTGTTGCCCATCCTTCGAGACGGCGCTGCGCGCCTCCTCAGGATGAGGTAGTGCGATTGGAGGTGTGGCCATGAACCACCCCGTCTCCTGGATGTCGTTGCTGCGTACGGTGCGCGCGCCGCTCACGGTGGTGGCGCTCGCCGCCGTTGCACTGGTCGTGCCGCCGCAATCCTCCGACATGCTGGCTGCGCTGGTCGAGGGCGCCAATGCCTGGGTCGACGCGCTGCGGTTCTATGGGGCGCTCGCCCTCCTCACTTTCTCCGGCTGGTACTGGACGCGCACGCTGATCGCCGCCCGCTTCGACGTGCCAAACTCGGCCGATGGCCTGGAGGCGCTGCAGCAGAGCGACGAGCGCATCGATCCCTACGCCTACGATGCCGTGCCGTGGATCGTGTTCTTCCTCACCTTCCTGCTGGGCCTTGGCCTGATCGTGCGCAGCGCGGCCTGGTGGGCGGGCCTGCCGCTGGTGATCTGGCTGGCGCTGTTCATCCTCTACCGCCCCGGCCGCCGGATCGGCGCCGCACGCGCGCCGCGCCGTGTCGAATTCGGCACCGAACAACCCCTTCGCAGCGTCAGCGAGGGCCAGCCCAAGCGCAGCACCAGCAACCTCGGCGACTGGTGGCGCGGCCTGCCCTTCCACTTCCGCCTGCTGGTCGAGCGCGCGCCGGGCGGACCTGCGATGGCCGGGACGTTCATCGGCATCGCGGTCTTCCTGTTCTTCTGGGGCGCCTTCGCCTCGTTCGTCACCTTTCCCGACCCCGTGGTCAGCCTGCCGGTCGCCATCGCTGCGATCTTCCACGGACCGAGCGCGGCACTGTTCATCGCGGCGCTGATCATCGCGCCGCTCTCGGTCATCACCTTCCTGGCCGACGGCTATCGCATCGAGTTCACGATCGGCAGCCGCACCACCGGCCCTGCCCGCCCGCCGGTGATCATCGCGCTGGCGATCTGGATCGCTCTCGCGCCCTGGGTCTTCCACCTGCACACCGTGCGGCTGACCGAGACGGTGGCGCAACGCCAGCCGCTCGACGCGCTGTTCCAGCAATGGGCTGCCGCCTGCGCGCCCGACACGGGACCGGTGCAGCCGATCATCGTCGCCGTCTCGGGCGGCGCCAGCCGCGCCGGCGTGTGGGGCGCGCGCGTGCTGCAGGAGGCGGAGGAGATCTCCGGTCCGGGACGCGCGGTGTTCGCGGTCAGCAGCGTTTCGGGCGGCTCGCTGGGGGCGGCGGCCTATATGGCGCTGCTGGCCGACCTCCCGCCCGAGGATTTGTGCGCCAACGGCGGCGTCACCGAGGCACGCAAGGCCCGCGCGCGGCTGCTCGACAGCCAGCCGCTCGGCCACGACGTGCTGGGTGCGCTGTTGGCCGGCGCCCTCGCCGTCGACATCCCGCGCAATCTTTTAAGCCCTATCGCCGCCACGGTGCGCATGGTGGTGGGCGGCCAGCCGCGCGGCGGCGACAGGGCCGAGGCGATCGAGCGCGCCTTCGAGAAGCTGTTCCCGCTCGGCGAGAACAACATGCCGTTCCAGGCGCCCTACCTGTTGCTGTTCTACGGCGACCTCGGCCCGCAAAGCCTGCCGCCGGCCGGCCGCTACCGCGCCGGCATGCCGCTGTGGATCGCCAACGGCACCGACGCCGGCTCGGGCGGGCGGCTGCTGACCGTGCCGTTCGATCCGAAAGCAAGTTGGCCGTTCGGCGCCGCGGGCGACGTGCTGTCGATGCTGGGCGGCGACGTGCCGATCTCGACCGCGATCGACAACACCTCGCGCTTTGCCTACCTCGAGCCGTCGGGCGAATTGCTGCGCGGGCAACCCAGGACCGCCGCGCGCTCGCTGAAGGATCGGTTCTGCGACCAGGTGCGGTTCTGCAAGAGCGGCTCGACCGAGATCATCGACGGCGGCTATTTCGAGAACGAGGGCCTGCAGACCGCGCTCGAACTGGCGCAATGGCTGGAGACAAGGGGCAGCGCGGCGCTGGGCGGCCGCGCGGTGCGGCCAATCATCATCCAGGCGACCGCCACCGGCGCGCCCGACGTGACGCCCGCCGAGGTGGTGCGCGTCAACAGCCCGCCCGACAACCCGACCCAGCCGCAGCTCGCACCGGCGCCGCTGCAGATCCTGGCGCCGCTGGTGGGCCTCAACGCCGCGCGCGGCGGCCATTCCGCCGTGCTGCTGCGCCAGGCGCGCGACAAATACCGGGAGCGCTTCTTCCACTTCTTCCTGCCCGGCCAGGACGGCCGCGAGGTACCGCTCAACTGGGTGCTGTCGGACAAGACCACCGCCTTCATCCGCGGCGCGATCAACGAATGCGACAAGAGCGGCAACCGAAAAGAGCTGGAGCGGCTGCACACGGCGGCCGGGATGCCGCTGGCAAAGGAGTGCCCCTAACCGCGCCGTTGGCTTAGAAGCAAGGGCGAGGGGTTTTTCGGGGTTGGGGGTAGCAGTGAAATCGGCGCTTGTCATGATGCTGGCCGCGGCGCTGGCGGCAGGGCCGGCGGCTGCCCAGGAGGAATTCCCGCCGCCGTCCGGCGGCAAGGCGCCGCTGGTCGTGGTGCTCTCCGGCGCGACCGGCTCGGGCAACTATCGCGCCCTTGCGGGCCGGATCGCCGCGCTGGGCTATGACGTGGCGCTGTTCAACTCCAACACCTTGATCCCGTCGCGCCAGCCGGGAGCCGTCAGCGCCGCGATGAAGGAGGCGATCGCCAAGGCCCGCCGCCTGCCCCATGCCCTGCCCGGCAAGATCGGCGTGGTCGGCCTCTCGCAGGGCGGCGCGATCGCGCTCGGCGTCATGGCGCAGTGGGGCGACGAGGTCGCAATCGTCGCCGCCTGGTATCCGGCGACCGACCCATTCAAGGACCCGGCGGCCTTCGCCGGCAGCCTCAAGGTGCCGGTCGTGATGTTCGCCGGCACGGCCGACGAGTACAAATTCTGCTGCATGATCGGCAGGGCGCGCGAGCTCGCCGCGGCCGCCAAGGCGGCGAACAAGCCGTTCGATCTCTCGGTCTATCCGGGCGTGCGGCACGGCTTCAATTTGCGGGGTACCGACTACGACGCGCCGGCGACCGACGATGCGCTGGCCAAGACGGCGGCGGCGCTGAAGCAGCATCTGGGGCGGTAGGGCAGAAGCGACGAAGCCACCCCCAACCTCACCCTGAGGAGCGAGCGCAGCGAGCGTCTCGAAGGGCGGGAACGAGCACCGTGTCCGTTGCCCACCCTTCGAGACGCGCCCTTTGGGCGCTCCTCAGGGTGAGGTTTGGGGGGTGGTTCGCCTATTTCGGAACAGTTCTCCGCACAAAAGAAAACGGCCGGGGGTTACCCGGCCGTTTCCTTGAAGTCTGAGTGCTTGTCTTACTGCAGCACGATCTCGACGCGGCGGTTCTGCGGCTCGCGCACACCGTCCGGAGTCGGGACCAGCAGGCCCTGCTCGCCGCGGCCGACGACGGCGATGGCCGTGGCCGGCACGCCGTTACGCACGAGAGCGTCCTTGACCGCGTTCGCACGACGCAGCGACAGCGCCATGTTGTAGTTCTCCGGGCCCGACGTATCGGTGTGACCCGTAGCCGTGATGCGAGCGCTGCCCTTGGTCTTGAACGCCTGGGCGGCCTGCCCGATCGTCGCCAGCGCCTGCTGGCTGAGGTTCGAGCGATCCCAGTCGAAGAACACCATGAACGAGGCCGCCTGCGGCTGCGGCGGCGGCGGCGGCGGTGCCACTTCCGGCGCGCCGAACTTGTACTGCAGGCTCAGCATGGCCGAGAAGTTGTTGTTGGTGAAGCTGCCGTTGACGTTCGCACCGCCGACATTGAAGTTGTAGTTCGGCTGGGTGGTGCCGAAGTAGCGACCTTCCAGGTTGAGGCGGAAATTCGAGTCGATGTTCCAGCCGACGCCGATCATGCCCTGGTAGGCAAACTGGGCGCCGTTGCTGGAGGTGTTGCCGTTGACCGACAGGTTGGAAAAGGCGATGCCGGCACCGGCGCCGATGTACGGCACGATCTGCCCGCCGGCCATGAAGTCGTAATACACGTTAGCCATGATCGGGACTTGGTTGACCGTGGAGCCAGCCGAGATATTGGCGCCGGGGACGCTCAGGGTTCCGTTGTTTTGGATGAAGCGGGACTCGAGTTCGAACTCGGGGCCCGATGAAGTCGTAACCAATCATGCCGCCAGCGGTCCAACCCAGGTTGTTGGTGAGGTTGGAGTTGAAGCTGCCAGCGAAGCCACCAGCCGTGACGTTTGACGTGCTGGTGGTATTCAGCAGCCAGTTGAGGCCACCTTCGGCGCCGATATAGAAGCCGCCGGGTTGCAAGGACTGGGCCTGTGCCGCGAACGGAAGAGCCGAGGCCATCGCGGCCGCGATCCACATCTTCTTCATCAAATATCTCCCTCTTCGTCTTAATTGAGCCGAACTGGTCATAATTTAGCCGGACGCGCCGTGGGCTCGCCCTTTGGGGACCATCACTATACCTCGATGCGCCAAACCAGACGAGGCGTATGGCCTCTTCCGACGTTCTCGGAGGGTCAGCGTGTCTTTTGCGCCACACTCTCGCGCGTCGGCCATAAGTCCCTGATTTTACTGAGCTTTTTTCCCTGCCCTCGGCGAGGCGGACAGCCCGGATCGGCGCCACTGGAACGCCGCCCACCTATGCGTTCTACTCCGCCCCAAAAGGGGGAGATCCTTGACGGCAGCGAGCACTCGCACGGCGACGGGCCGGGCCACGGCCGTCGCCCTGGTCGCGGGCGCGGTGCTGTTCTCGCTGGCGGCCCTCGAACTCGGGTGCCGCCTGCTGAGCCGCGGGCCCGAGGCGCTGGTCCATTGGCCGAACTACGCGCGCGCGATGATGGGCATCGACGACGGCGGCTGCAATTACGTCGCCGACAGCCTGCTCGGCTGGTCGTTGCCGCCGAGCTGCTCGTCGCCCGGCTACGACACCGACGCCAACGGCTTTCGCCGCGTGCCCGCGCGAACATCAATCGGGGGGGCGCCGTCGGCCGCGGCGCTCGCCGAACCGCCGGTGCTGGCCACCGGGTCGTCCTTCACCTGGGGCCACGATGCGGCGGACGGCGAGACCTGGCCGGCCTGGCTGCAGGAGCAGAGCGGCCGCAAGGTGCTGAACGCCGGCGTCAGCGGCTATGCGCTCGACCAGACCGTGCTGCAGACCGAGCGGAGCGCCACCCGGCTGAAGCCGCTGGTAATCGTGGCGAGCTTCACGCCCGGCGACATCTGGCGGACCGAGTTCAGCCTCGCCTACAGCCGGGAGAAGCCGTATTTCGTTCCCACGAACAGCCAGCTCGAGTTGCGCGGCGTGCCGATCGCGCCGCACCCGCGGGCGCCGTTGCCGCCGGCGGCGCGCTGGCTCGGCTGGTCGGCATTGGCCGACCAGATCGTGGAACGGCTCGGCATCCGCGACGGCTGGTACTACGAGGAGGTCCAGGCCGTGCCGCCGGGCACCGGCGAGACCATCGCCTGCCTGCTGATGCAGCGGCTCGCCAAGGTCGGCGTGCCGGTCCTGGTGGTGGCGCAATACGGCCGCGGCTACTGGCAGGCGGACGCGGCCTACCAGGCGCGGGCGCGCAGCTCCTCGCTCAAGGTGCTGGGGTGCGCCGCCGGGGCGGGTCTCGCGGCGTTCGATCTCGCCCAGCCGCTGCAGGCCGCGATCGCGGCGCGCGGCCTCGCGACGCTCTACAGCAGCGAACACCATACGGCGGAGGGCAACCGGATCGTGGCCGAGCTGATCTACCAGGAACTCACGCGGCGCAATCTCCTGCCGCAGCCGGCGACGCGCTAGGTCTTGCTGGGGCGCACGCGCAAGACCTCACCCTGAGGAGGCGCAAAGCGCCGTCTCGAAGGGGGAGACAACAGCCACGGTGCTCGTTGCCATCCTTCGAGACGCGCCCTTCGGGCGCTCCTCAGGATGAGGGTGGTCGGCTCCGCCCCACTGTCTGAGCGCAGCGAACGACAGAGCTGAACTTCTAATGACCAAATTAGGGGTCGGAAGCGGTGTTCGAGTAAAATCCCGGACGCGATAGGCTGGTGCGCGCGCGCAAGACCTCACCCTGAGGAGGCGCGAAGCGCCGTCTCGAAGGGTGCGCAACAGACACGGTGCTCGTTCCCATCAAGCCGCGGAGATTACTCCGCGGTAATCGAGACGCGCCCTTCGGGCGCTCCTCAGGATGAGGGTGGTTGGCTCCGCCCCACTGTCTGATCGCAGCGAAGGACGACCGAGCTGAACTTCTAATGACCAAATTAGGCCCCGCCGGCGGTGTTCGAGTAAAATCCCGGACATGGATAAAGAGCGCCGTTGGAGTGAGTAGCGTTGACGTGCGTAGAGTTGGAGTGAGCAAGATGAAGCGTAAGCGTACCGCCTCGAAGCGACCCGTCCCCTACTGCCGCAGGACCTGGTCGCCCGCCCAGCGTCTCGCCTACTACAGTAACCCCGATCCACTGTCGGGCTGCCACATCTGGCACGGCCCCAGCGTCAACGGCGGCTACGGCTTCATCCGCATGCACGGCCAGATGTGGCTGGCGCACCGGCTGGCCTGGACGCTGAAGAACGGCCCGATCCCCGCGGGCATGATCCTGTGCCACCGCTGCGACGTCCGGGCCTGCTGCAACCCCGACCATCTCTTCCTCGGCACGCGCGCCAACAACGCGGCCGACCTCAAGGACAAGCGCCACCGCCAGGCCCGCGCCCGCGCCGAGTGCGGCCCGGACTCCGGCCAGATCTACATCCTCTATCGCGGGCTCGAGATGAAGGGGAAGGTCGCCGTCCGGCTGCTCGAGTCGGACGAGGAGCCGAAGCCATGACGCGCCCGTTTCCGATCGAAATCCTGCAGGGGTTCGTTGCCAACGAGGAGATCGCCAACGTCGCCCGCTATCTGGAGGCCGGCCGGCGATTCGCAGACGTCAGTGACCCCGCGTTGCAATGGGCGTGGGTGGACGGGTGGCGCGTCTACAACACTACCAGACACCGCGCGGCTCGATGGACCCAATGCATGGACATCGAGGCCGAACTGTCATTGCGCGGCCTGCCGCGGCGCCTCGAGCATCACGTTCCGGACTGGTTCCTGGAGCGCCTGTCGGACCGCAGCTTCCGGAACGCGCGGCGACCCGACATCGTGTGGTGGGCGAAGATGAACGTCGAGGATTTCCTGCGGAAGTGCGCGGCGCGGAAGAATTGAGAGAGCGATAACCCGGACCAGCGCATGCCGGTTTGTCACAACTTCTGATGCAGGAAGAACACACCCAACCGTCTTTTGAGCACCGCGCGCGGAGTTTCGTTGAGCACGCGACTCGCGAAGCGTAGCTTGTCGGCATCAGAGTCGTTCCAAGCACAAGAACAATGACCAGTCGCAAGCGTAACCGTCTGATCGACCTCGCCCTGGTGGCGATGGTGGCCGTTGCCTGCGCCGGCTCCGCGACCGTGACCCTGGCCGTCAGGCTCCTCTAGCTCCCCGCTACACCCCGGTCGTCAGGCGTCGCTCCCGCTCCCCCGCCGGACGATGCGCCGCAGCAGGAGGGTCGCGCACACCGCCAGGATCGGCACCATGCACAGCGCCACGGCGGCGCCCATCGGCATATGCCCGACTCCGATGCCGAGCATAAACGCCGCGGTGGCGAGCACCGTGGTCGACCCCAGCGGGCCGCCGTTGGTCAGCACGGACACGATGGTGAAGCCCGCGAAGCTGCCTATCACCGAGAACAGGATGGTGATGGTGATGATGTTGCGCATCAGCGGCAGGGTCACGTAGCGCAGGCGCTGCCACCAGCCGGCGCCGTCGATCGACGCCGCGTCCAGAAGCTCCTGGGGCACCGACTTCAACGACGCCAGGAACATGACCATGAAGAACGGCGCGCCGAACCACACGGTCACCCAGATGACGGACAGGCGCGCCCACTCGGGCTCGGACAGCCAGCCGATGGGTCCCATGCCCAGCTCATGGAGGATCCAGTTCCACGGGCTGAAGGACGGATCGAACAGCAACCGCCAGCCGATGGTGCCCATGGCCGGCGGAATGACCCACGGCAGGAGCAGCATGCCGCGCCACGTGCGCTGGCGCTTGGCCGGGAGGTTGCTGAGGAACTGGGCAGCCGCGAAGCCGATGATCGTCTTCAGGACGACGGCGACGAAGGCGAACAGGCTGGTCTGGAAGACGATCACCCAGAACCGCTCGCGGCCGATCAGGTACTCGAAGTTGCGGAGCCCGATGAACTCGGTCATGCGCCGGTTGAGCATCGAGATGTAGACCGCGTAGCCTGTCGGATAGGCGATCAACCCGAGGATCAGCACGATCAACGGCAGCGTCATCAGGAACGCGATGGTCGATCGGCGCTGCATCAGCTTGCGCAGGGTGGTGCGGCTGACGGCTGGTCTTTCCGGTCCTTGGCGCACGCCTCCAGTGAATCTGCCTTTAAGTGGCTTATCAAGCTCTCTTCGCGGCGAAGGCGAAGCGTGAACTAGCGGACCGCGCCCGGCGTTGGGCGAAGAGTTTTCCGCCGAGCGCCGACAGCGACCGGCTGGAACGGCTCACTGAAGAAATGGAAAGAGTTGACGCGGCAACAAACTAACTAGCAGCCCGGGCAGTTACGTTCCGGTCCTGGATGATACGTTCCGCCATAGTTGCGATAGTAATCCCCTTTAGAGTTGTAGCCATATCGGTCCGCGGGCGTCTCGTTGGAGTATTGCGGCGTGTAGGCAGCGTTCGGGCTGACACCGGGGCTGGCGTTGTAGCTGTAGTAGGTGCCAGCAGGCGCCGGCGCCGGCACCGCTCTTGTCGTGCTCGAATAGGACACGCAGCCGGAACTAGCCATAACCACAGCCAGCGCGCAGCCTAAAGATAGATACTTCACCATGACGCCACCTCCCGACCTAAAGGTCGTGCGTGTGGTGAACGCCGATAGGGTAGCTCAGTTCCTGCCACCCGCAATTAAAAGCGGACGGAGTCCGGCGCCGTCGATCGACGCCGCCTCTAAAAGCTCCTGGGGCACCGACTTCAACGACGCCAGGAACATGACCATGAAGAACGGCGCACCGAACCACACGGTCACCCAGATGACGGAGAGGCGCGCCCACTCGGGCTCGGACAGCCAGCCGATGGGGCCCAGGCCCAGCTCATGGAGGATCCAGTTCCACGGGCTGAAGGACGGATCGAACAGCAAGCGCCAGCCGAGCGTGCCCATGGCCGGCGGAATGACCCACGGCAGGAGCAGCATGCCGCGCCACGTGCGCTGGCGCCTGGCCGGGAGGTTGCTGAGGAACTGGGCGGCCGCGAAGCCGATGATCGTCTTCAGGACGACGGCGACGAAGGCGAACAGGCTGGTCTGGAAGACGATCACCCAGAACCGCTCGCGCCCGATCAGGTAGGCGAAGTTGCGGAGCCCGATGAACTCGGTCATGCGCCGGTTGAGCATCGAGAGGTAGACCGCGTAGCCTGTGGGATAGGCGATGAGTGCCAGGATCAGCACGATCAACGGCAGCGTCATCAGGAACGCGATGGTCGATCGGCGCTGCATCAGCCTGCGCAAGGTGGTGCGGCTGATGGGTGCTGTTTCCGGTCCCGGTATGTCGGCCCCCAATAGCACTGACTAGGTCGCTGCTGGGCGGTTTGCAATTCTATTGTTGTAGCGCGTCGAGGCGTTGTAGCAACTCGGCAATCTCGCGCTTTACAAGGTTAGGAATAGCTAGTGCTTGCCACCGTCTGCTCCGCAGGCGTTCCAACACTGCCGTTTCGTCAAGCTCGTCATTCCCGAGCCAATCGTTGATCTCGACTGCGCTCGTACGAGATAGGCCCAATCCGATCATTGAGAGAAGGGTGTTCGTCGCAACACCGAATTCGAGATAGAGATCGTAGTTAAGCTGCTCGGATATCAGGTCCTCTCGTCCCGTCTCTCTCAAATAAAATCTGAGAACGTCCATGTACGCAGACAGGTACTTCGGCGCCTTAAACCGAGCCACTTCTTCAACATCTCTCATTGCATCTCGAATAGCCGTGGGAGCTGAGAAGGGTCGTCCCCGACGGCTGAGCCAGGAGATACGCTCCCTGATTATCCGGGCCAGAGAATAGCCCCGCATCCAATTTACTGTGGTCAACGCAAAAACAGCGACCCGGCTAATTGGCGTGAACGCCGGAAACATATGATCTTGTATTCTCGTAAAGACCGCGATGAGCTGATCCCGAGCGTCACTACTAGATGGAGAGGAGGGCAATAATGGTCTGCTCAATTTCACGCCGTCGCTGCTGTAGTTGCTCGCTTATGCCTAGTCGATTGTCCAATCCCTCCGGTAGCAGGTGACGCGCGAACGCAAGAGAAACGGCCCTTCTATTAGCCAGTTGATTCAGCACCACCGCGGACGCGTCTTTCACTAACTCATCAGAACCAAACAATAGGCCCGCATGAGCAATCATGAGGGCGATCTCCAACTGTTGGTGTTGGTCCGAGGTAGCTAGAACGCTGGCCGCCAATAAAAAGCGACGCCAATCGGGCTCGAAGTCGGCAATGTCGGCATCTTGAGTTAGTGCGGACGCAGCCATAGATTTGGCCGCTGCAAATCGCCGCAATTTCAAAGCATCCGCTGCTAAGCCGTCAGAAGAGACGAGCCAATCACGCAACGTGGCTAGGCTCACCCTCCAACCCCGAGCTGCTGCAGAAAATACGTGCGGAATTCTTCCGCTGAAGGCATCGGCACGCATATGAAGTGGATGTCGAATACAGCTAAACGATCGAAGGATTCGATCGCTCGTCCACGGTCTCGTCTCGCCGGATAGGCGGCGGAGATACATCGCATGACGTTCAGCAGCGAACTGCCAATACGTTTCGAATACTGGCGAAGGGCGAATCACGGCTTTAGCCAAAGCATTCCTACCCCGCCTCCCTCTCCCCGCCTTCACCTACCCGTGCCGCAAGTGACGCCGCCATGAACTCGTCGAGGTCGCCATCGAGCACCTTCTGCGGGTCGGAGCGCTCCACGTTGGTCCGCAGGTCCTTCACCATCTGATACGGCTGCAGCACGTAGCTCCTGATCTGGTGGCCCCAGCCGATGTCGGTCTTGCTGGCCTCGACCGCCAACCGTTCGGCCTCGCGCTTCTGCAGCTCGAGCTCGTAGAGGCGGGCCTTCAGCATCTGCATGGCCTTGGCGCGGTTCTGGTGCTGGCTGCGCTCCTGCTGCACGGCGACGGCGATGCCGGTCGGGATGTGGGTGATGCGCACGGCGCTGTCGGTCTTGTTGACGTGCTGGCCGCCCGAGCCCGACGCCCGGTAGGTATCGACGCGCAAATCCTTGTCGGCGAGCTCGATCTCGATGTCGTCGTCGACCTCGGGGTAGACCCAGGCCGAGGCGAAACTCGTGTGGCGCCGCGCATTGCCGTCGAACGGGCTGATGCGCACCAGGCGGTGCACGCCCGATTCGGTCTTCAGCCAGCCATAGGCGTTGGGGCCCTCGACCTTGAAGGCGCAGCTCTTGATGCCCGCCTCCTCGCCCGCGCTCTCCTCCAGCCAGCTCACCTTGTAGCCGTGCTGCTCGGCCCAGCGCGTATACATGCGGGCCAGCATCTCGGCCCAGTCCTGGCTCTCGGTGCCGCCGGCGCCGGCATTGATCTCGACATAGGCGTTGTTGGCGTCGGCCTCGCCGGAGAGCAGCGTCTCGAGGCGGGCTTTCCTGGCCTCGGCGCTCGCCTCGCGCAGGGCGGACTCGGCGTCCGCGATCATCGCCTCGTCCTTCTCGGCCTCGGCCATCTCGATCAGGCCGGTATTGTCGTCGATGGCGGCGCGCAGGCGCTTGATGGTGGCGATGGCGCCCTCCAGCCGGGTGCGCTCCTTCATCACGGCCTGGGCCTGCTTCTGGTCGTTCCACAGCGCCGGATCCTCGGCGCGCGCGTTCAGCTCCGCGAGTCGGTCGACGGCGCTGTCGTAGTCAAAGCCGCCTCCTCAGGAGCTGCAGCGACTCCTCGATCTCGTTGACCATTGACTGTGCTTCGGCGCGCATCGCTCTTCCAATCGTCGAACCAACCAAAACCTCACCCTGAGGAGCGGCCCGAAGGGCCGCGTCTCGAGTACCGCGGAGTAACCTCCGCGGCTTGTGGGCACGAGCACCTTGCCTGCGGCCCATCCTTCGAGACGGCGCTACGCGCCTCCTCAGGATGAGGTTGGTGTTCGGTACCCCTGCTCTTCGCCACTCTAATAAGTCCCGCGCCGCCGCCGTCAAGCGCCGTTCCCCGCAGAGATATCCGCTGACCGGGCGTTGTCCCGCCAGTATCCTGCCGCCGCATGAAACGACGCTCCTTCCTCGCCGCTCCGGCCCTCCTGCCCGCGCTGGCGCACGCCCAGCAGCCGCCGCCGCTGATCGGCGTGCTGCGGGTCGGCAGCCGCGCCGACGACCAGTTCGAGCCGGTCTTCCGGCGCGACATGACGCGGCTCGGTTGGGAGGACGGCAAGAGCTACCGCAGCCAGTATCTGTTCGCCGAGGGCGACACCGGCCGGCTGCCGGCGCTGGCCGAGACGCTGGTGAAGGCGGGCGCCCGCGCGATCGTGGCCTTCGGCAACGTCGGCACCGCGGCCGCGCAAGCCGCCACCCGGGAGATCGCGATCGTCGCCATGGCCGATGACCTGGCCAGCTCCGGGCTGGTGGCCTCGATGGCGCGGCCGGGCGGCAACACGACCGGCGTCAGCATCATGGGCTACGAGCTCGACCCCAAGCGGCTGGAAGTGCTGCACGAGCTCGTGCCGCCGGCGCGGAGAATTGGTGTGATCGCCGACGAGAACGCCGGCCGCAAGGGCGCGATCGACCGGGTCGAACCGGGCGCGGCCCGGCTCGGGGTCGCGCTCGCCGTGGTGCGGGCCGAGACGCACGCCGACCTGGCGCCGGCGCTGGCCAGGCTGGCGGCGGCCAAGGTCGAGGCGGTCGATGTGCTGGCCTCGCCCTTCCTCAATGCCCAGCGCGCCACCTTCGTCGAGCAGTTCCGCGCGATGAAGCTGCCGGCGATCTACGAATGGCCCGAGACGGTCGAGGAAGGCGGCCTGGCGAGCTATGGCCCGCGCATCGCGCTCTGCTTCCGCCACGTCGCGGTGCTGGTGAGCAAGGTGCTGAAAGGCGCCAAACCCGCCGACCTGCCGATCGAGCAGCCCACCAGCTTCACGCTGGCCCTCAATACCGGCACCGCGCGGGCCATCGGCCTTGCGCTGCCCGAGGCGATGCTGCTCAGGGCGGATGTGGTGGTGGATTGAGCGGCGACTCCGACGTCCCGACCTCGGTCCACCTGGTGCAGGTGCTGGACCGCGCGCAGGGTCCGCGCGTCTCGATCGGCTGGCTGGTCGAGCAGCTCGGCCGGCGCTCGTTCGGGCTCACGATCCTGGTGATGGCGGTGGTGGGCTTCGTGCCGGGCGCATCGACGGTGATCGGCCTGCTGATGGCGTGGCCCGCGATCCAGATGGTGCTGGGGCACGAGACGGCGGTGCTGCCCCGCCTGGTGGCGCGGCGCGAGATCGAGGTCGGCCGGCTGGCGCCGGTCATCGGCACGATGGCGCCGTGGCTCGCCTGGCTGGAGCGGCTGATCCGGCCGCGCTGGACGCCGCCCTTCCACGCCACCAAGCGGCTGACCGGGCTCGTCATGCTGCTGCTCGGCCTGTCGATGACCGTACCGGTGCCGTTCGGCCATGTCGTGCCGGGGCTGGTCATCATGCTGCTGGCGCTGGCCTATCTCGAAGAGGACGGGGTGGCGCTGCTGATCGCGCTCGCCGCCGCGACTGTGTCGCTGGCGATCACCGGCGTCACAGTGTGGGGCACCGTGGAGACGATCGACTGGCTGGACCCGAAGTAGCCGGGCCGAAATAGCCGGGCCGGCGGCTAGGCGGCGTCCGCCAGCAGCGCTTCGGAGAGCTCCTCGGGATCGACCTGCACGACGTGCCGGGTCGCGCCCGGCGCCGGACTGGCCGGCAGGAAGAGCGTCATCGTCATGCGGCGGAAGGCGCTGAACGACAGGCCGTCGATCTCCTCCTCTTCGGTCTCCAGCCGGTAGGTGCCCGCGGGCTGTTGGCCCTCGACCGAGGAGAGCGTGAAGGGCCTGCTGAACGTGACGGTGGTCTCGATCGTGCGCGTCGACATGAGGTTTCCTCCCTGCGGTTTCCTCCTTGCGCGAAGCTGATGTGGTGCCCCGGCCCGGCGATTATCAGGCCGGCCGGCCGATATATATCCGCGGCTGACATCCCGAATAGCCTGTACATCGGGCGCGGCGACGCGCCGATGCGGTCAAGTCTTGCTGGGACCGCGCCACCGAGCGCTTGGTTACAAGCGCGTGAGTGGCGCCTCATCCCCTTTCTCCTCTCCCCCGCTAGGGGGGAGACAACAACACCTCACCCCCGCTAGGGGAAGACAACAACACCTCTCCCCCGCTAGGGGAAGACAACAACACCTCTCCCCCGCTAGGGGAAGACAACAACTCCTCTCCCCCGCTAGGGGAAGACAACAACACCTCACCCTGAGGAGCGAGCTGGCGCGCGTCAGACGCGCGTGAGCGAGCGTCTCGAAGGGTGGGCCCGAGCACCTCGTCTGTTGCCGCCCCTTCGAGACGCGCTACGCGCTCCTCAGGGTGAGGATGGATTTCATGGCGCGGGCCGAAGGCCCGCAATCAGTAAGTTTCGCCGGTTCCCGTGAGCGTCGGCCGGCCCGGGCCGCCACCGCCGCCCGAGCGGGAGACGCTGCCGTCGGCGCCCATGATCGGGGCGCTGCCGTCGATCGAGGTGCCGGCCGACAGCTCGCCGCCGGGCTCGGTGCCGGGCTTGAAGACCTCGTCGATCGTGCCGCCCTCGTAGGACCAGCGGATCATGCGGAGGCCTGGGGGCACCTTGAACGGCACCGGCGGCTTGTCCTTGTAGACCACGTCGGCGATGCGCCTGTAGATCGGCACGGCATTGCCGCCGCCGGTCTCCATGTTGCTGGAGCCGAGCGTGCGCGGCTCGTCGAAGCCGATGAAGATGCCGACGGTGAGGTCAGGCGTCGAGCCCATGAACCAGTTGTCCTTGGAATCGTTGGTCGTGCCGGTCTTGCCCATGATCGGCCGGCCGAGCACGGCGAGTGCCGCGCCGGTGCCGCGCTGGGTCACGCCCTGCAGCATGTGGGCGATCTGGTAGGTCGTGGCCGGATCGTGGAACGGCTGGCGGCCGTCGATTATTTCAGGAGGCTTGGGCTTCTGGCCACCCGTCAACGATTCAGGGGGCACCGCGTCGCAGCCTTTGCAGGTGCGCGGCTCGTGGCGGTAGATCGTCTTGCCCTCGCGGTCCTGCACTCTATCGACCAACGAAGGCGTGATTTCGCGCGCGCCGTTGGCGATCATGGCGTAGGCCATGGTCATGCGCAGCAAGGTGGTGTCGGTCGAGCCCAGCGCATTGGGGAGGTAGAGGCCGAGATTGTCGACCACGCCGAAATCCTTGGCCACGCCCGCCACTCGCTTCATGCCGATATGCTGGGCCACGCGCACGGTGACCAGGTTGCGGCTGAGCTCGAGCGCGCGCTGGAGCGTCATCGGCCCCATGAAGTCGCCGCCGTAATTCTTGGGCGACCAGGTCGGCTGGCCATAGCCCGGGTTGTAGCTGAACGGCTCGTCCTCGACGACGGTGGCGGGCGTCAGCCCGGCATCCATCGCCGCGAGATAGACGAAGGGCTTGAAGGCCGAGCCCGGCTGGCGCGAGGCCTGCACCGCCCTGTTGAACTGGCTGAGGCCGTAGGACCAACCGCCGCTCATCGCCAGGATGCGGCCGGTCTGCGGGTCCATCACCACGACCGCGCCGTTCACGTTGGGGATCTGGCGCAGGCCGTAGGTGTGGGGCGGGACCGGCTTGGCGGTCTTGGGGTCCGCACCGGTCGGGAGGGTGAGCTTCTCGACCACGATGACGTCGCCCACGCTCACGACGTTGGCCGGACGCGCCGGCGCCGCGCCGACATTCTGGTTGGGCAAGGTGGGCCGCGCCCAGGTCATCTCGGCGAAGGGGATGGTGCCCTCGCCGGGCCCGTTGTCGCCATTGGGCACGCCGCCGATGGTGACCGACTGCGGGCCGACGGCGGTGACGACGGCGAGCTGCCACGACGACGGCGCATTGAGCGGGCGGCGCTGCTGGATGCGCGCGAACTCCTGCTCCCAGTCGTTGCTCATGTCGACGATCTTGGCGTAGGGCCCGCGCCAGCCGTGGCGGCGGTCGTAGTCGATCAGGCCATCGCGCAGCGACTTGTCGGCGGTCTGCTGGATCACGGGATCGAGCGTGGTGCTGACGGTGAGCCCGCCCTCATAGAGGCCCTTCTCGCCGTAGGCGGAGAGCAGATTGCGCCGCACTTCCTCGGCGAAGAAATCGGCGGTCACGACCTCGGTCGGACCCTTTTTGCGCAGCACCAGCTTGTCGGCCCTGGCGGCGTCGGCCTCGGCGCGCGTGATGTAGCCGTCGTCTTGCATACGGCCCAGCACGTAATCGCGACGGGCGTAGGCTTCCTTCTCGTTGCGCACGATGTTGTAGCGGTTGGGCGCCTTGGGGAGCGCCGCGAGATAGGCGGTTTCCGAGAGGGTGAGCTCGCCCAGCGAGCGGTCGAAGTAGTTCAGCGCCGCCTGGGCCACGCCATAGTTGCCCGAGCCGAGGTAGATCTCGTTGAGATAAAGCTCGAGGATGCGCGCCTTGGAATAGGTCTGCTCGATGCGGAAGGCGAGGATGGCCTCGCGGATCTTGCGCGACAGCGTGGCCTGGTTGGTGAGCAGGAAGTTCTTGGCGACCTGCTGGGTGATGCCCGAGGCGCCTTCCGGCCGGCTGCCGGGGTGGGTGAGGTTGGCGATCACCGCGCGGAGCACGCCGATCACGTCGACGCCGGGATGGGAGAAGAAGCGCTGGTCCTCGGCCGCCACGAAGGCTTGCAGGACGCGCTTGGGCATGGCGGCGACCGGCACGAAGATGCGCTTCTCCTTGGCATACTCCGCGAGCAGGCGGCCGTCGGCGGCATAGAGGCGCGAGACGGTGGCCGGCTGGTAGTCGGCGAGCTGCTTGTGGTCCGGCAGGCCATGACTGAAATGCCAGAACAGGCCCGCCACGGTGCCGGCGCCCATGATCAGGCTGGCGGTGCCGAAGGCCAGTGCGATTTTGAAGAAGTTGAGCACGGGCATCTTTTGTACTGGAAAGGATGTAACGCGGTTACGCCTTTCTTAGGGCGGCAGCGTGGCGGCCGCCCGGCGGGGTGAGCGCTGTAACCAGCGCGGCCCCGCTCGTTGCAGAAAAGACACAGGCGGCGCAGCTACGCCTTTTTCACAGGTCCCACGGTCGCGAAATATGCATCGATCGAGGCGCGCAGGGCCCGTGCAAGCGCCATCTGGTGCTGGCGGACGGTCAAAAGCTTGGAATCCTGTGAATTGCTGAGATAGCCCAGCTCGACCAGGGCTGCCGGGATATCCGGAGACGTGAGCACGGCAAAGCCCGCTTCGCGATGGGTGCGCGGCAGCAGCCGCACGCCGGACCTGGCGAAGGTGGTGACGACGGTGTCGGCAAAGCGCCGGCTGTCGTTGCCGGTGCCGCGCTGGGCCATGGCCACCAGGGTGCGGGCGACGGTGCCGGACGGGATGTTCATCGGGCCGCCATTCTCGCGCGCCGCCAGGGCGGCGGCCTCGCGGTCGGAGGCCTCCTCCGACAGCGTATATATAGAGGCGCCGCGCACGTCGGGATCGGGATGGGAATCGGCGTGGATCGACAGGAACAGGTCGGCCTTGACCTGCTCGGCCTTGGCCACCCGCTCGCGCAGCGCCACGAAGGAGTCGCCGGCGCGGGTCAGCATGACGCGGTAGCGGCCGCCGGCCTGCAATTGCGCCTGCAGCTCACGCGCCACGGTGATGACCACGTTCTTTTCCTGCACCCCGTTCACGCCCAGCGCCCCGGGGTCAATGCCGCCGTGGCCAGGGTCGAGCGCGATCAGCCGGGGCCGCGGCTTGGCCGGCGGTTTTGCCGCTGGTTTTGCCACCGAATTTGGGGGAGCCGCCCAGGCCTCTGTCGTGCTCAGCAGGAAGGGGACCGCGAGCAGCGATCGACGTTTCATGGCGCTTCTTTAGCATTTTCAACGATTTAGCGCAATTTCCTCAGGTCCTACTTTTTGTTTGTCGCCTTAGCGGGAACACCGTATGTTGCGCTTTGCGAGCAGTCGCCGTCGTTCGAAGCGCCCTTTTAGGAGGCAGCGCTCCGACGGCAGTCCCCAGCCGGGCTCAAGTCCCGAGGGGTTTGCCAGTAAGGCGGTGGCTAACAGGAACCTCGAGGTCGGCAGGGTCCGGATTATTGGGCCCGGCGGCGCGCAGCTTCCCCGTCTTGGCCGACAGTTGGCCGTTCGACGGGTCGAAAACGCACCGTCCCCCTCGCGCCACAGAGGCGGCAAGGCCGCTGGTCGCTCGCGCCGGTCGGACCCCAACGCCTCGGGAGCGAGCCATGGCCCGGCGCATGCTCATCGATGCCAGCCACCCCGAAGAGACCCGGGTGGTCGTCGTCGATGGAACCAAACTGACTGAATTCGACTTCGAAACCTCAAGCCGCCGCCCCCTCAAGGGCAACATCTACCTCGCCAAAGTGATCCGCATCGAACCGTCGCTGCAGGCGGCGTTCGTGGAATATGGCGGCAACCGGCACGGCTTCCTGGCCTTCTCGGAAATCCATGCCGACTATTTCCAGATCCCGATCGCCGATCGCGAACGGCTGATCGCCGAACAGCAGCGCCAGGCGGCAGAAGCCGACGACGAGCCGGCATCCGAGCCGACCAGGGTCGATCGCACCGACATCGAGGACGCGCGGGCGGACAATCGCGAGGCGGCCGCCGTTGCCGAAGAGGCACCGGCTCCCGAGGCCAGCGCATCCGAGCCTGCGGCAACCGAGATTGTGGCATCTGACGCCGCCGCGGCCGAGCCGCTGCCGTCGGAAGCGCCAATGCCCGAGCCGTCGGTGGCCGAGGCGCGGCCGGCCGAGATGGCCGCGGAGATGCCCGCGGAGATGCCTGTCGACCGGATCGAGGGTGCGACGGAAGAGACCCCGCCGCCCGCTCCGGCCGAGGGCGCCGATCCGGCCGAGGCGCCGCAGCCCGAGCCGGTGGTCGTCGAGACGCTGGGCGGCGACGACGCCGGCGAGCGCGAGACGCGCGAACGCCGCCGCCGCCATCCGGTACGGCAATACAAGATCCAGGAAGTCATCAAGCGTCGCCAGATCCTGCTGGTCCAGGTCGTCAAGGAGGAGCGCGGCAACAAGGGCGCCGCCCTCACGACCTTCCTGTCACTGGCCGGCCGCTACTGTGTGCTGATGCCCAACGCCGGCCGCGGCGGCGGCATCAGCCGCAAGATCTCCAACCCCGCCGACCGCAAGCGCATGAAGGACATGCTGGCCCAGCTCGAAGTGCCGCAGGGCCAGGGCGTGATCCTGCGCACCGCGGGCCTCGAGCGCTCCAACATCGATATCAAGCGCGACTACGAATATCTCTCGCGCCTGTGGGACAGCATCCGCGAGCTCACCATGCGCTCGACGGCGCCGGCGCTGATCTACGAGGAAGGCGACCTGATCAAGCGCAGCCTGCGCGACGTCTACGACACCGACATCCAGCAGGTGCTGGTCGAGGGCGAGGCGGGCTACCAGGCCGCGTCCGAATTCATGCGCCAGCTGGTGCCGCACCAGGCCGAAAAGGTCGAGCTCTACAAGGAGCCGATCCCCCTCTTCCACCGCTACCAGGTGGAAAGCCAGTTCGACGCCATGCATTCGCCGGTCGTCCAATTGCGCTCCGGCGGCTACATCGTCATCAATCCGACCGAGGCGCTGGTCGCCATCGACGTCAACTCGGGGCGCTCGACCAAGGAGCGCAACATCGAGGAGACGGCACTCCGCACCAACATCGAGGCGGCGGAAGAAATCGCCAGACAAGTTCGACTGCGCGATTTAGCCGGTCTGATCGTGATCGACTTCATCGACATGGAGGAGAACCGCCACCAGCGCCAGGTCGAGCACAAGGTCAAGGATGCGATGCGCAACGACCGCGCCCGCATCCAGATCGGCCGCATCTCGGCCTTCGGCCTGCTCGAGATGTCGCGCCAGCGGCTCCGCCCCTCCCTGCTCGAGCATTCGACGGAAGTCTGCCCGCATTGCGCCGGCACCGGCCGTGTCCGCTCGATCGAATCGGCGGCGCTCCATGCCCTGCGCGCGATCGAGGAGGAAGGCGTGCGCCATCGCGCCAGCGAAATAGCGGTCAGCGTGCCGCCCAACGTCGCGCTCTATCTGCTGAACACGAAGCGCCGCACGCTGTCGGAGATCGAGCAGCGCTACGGCTTCACTGTACTGGTCGAGGCCGACGAGGAAATGCACGCCGCCGACGTCGAGATCGAGCGCGTGCGCTCTCGGCGCGAGGAGCATCGTCCCACCCAGGAGCTGGCTCGCGCCAGCTACGACGAGGCCGGCGCCGAAGCGCCCGGCGAAGAAACTGAAGCGGCCGAGGCTGGTCCGGAAGGCGATCGCCTGGGCGGCCAACGCCCGCTCGAAGACGACGACGGAGAAGGTCGCGGCCGCCGTCGCCGCCGCCGTCGCCGCCGTACCCGCGGCGAGGGTCGCGAGGGCGACGATCACCAAGGCGAGAGGCACCAGGGCGACAGACGCCCGCCGATGAACGGCGGCGGCGAGCGCGCCCACGCCGGCAGCGACAATGGTGCCGAGCCGCATGGCGAGGAACCCCGTGGCGACGAGCGCGGGGAGCCGGTTGGCGAAGGCGAGCGAGCCATGGGATCCGACGATCGCCCCGAAGGCGAGCGTCAAGAAGGCGACCGTCACGAAGGCGGTGGCGAGGGAGATCGCGGCCGCCGTCGCCGCGGACGGCGCGGCGGACGCCGCCGGCGTCGCGAGAACGGCGAAGGCGACATTCGTGATCACCGCACCGACCACTCACCGGGCGGGCCCGGTGAGCAAGCGCCCGGTGAGCATGCCTCCAGCGAACACCTGCCCGGTGAGCACGCTCCGCGCGAGCACGAGTCGTGGCACCAGTCCGCCGATGCGCCGGCGGCGGCACCGATGGACCGCTTGCCCGTCGATCAGATGCCGGGCGGACACATGCCGGTCGAGCGCGCGCCCTACGAGTCGCGACCCGAGATGATCGCCGAGCCACCTCCGCCGCCGCCGATCGCGCCGCCACCTCAGCCGGTGATCGCGCAGGCGCCGCAACCAGTGGCCGCGCCCGAACCGCCGCCCCCGCCTCCACCGCCCGTCGTGCCGGCCATCCTGGCCGACGCGCCGCCGGAGAAGCCTAAGCGCGGCTGGTGGCGCCGTTGACTGACGAGCTGAGATGAAATGAAGAAGAGCGCCCTTCACGGGCGCTCTTTTCGTATGTGGCTTGAGCCGCCTCGCGCTACGCCGGCACTTCGGCGCTCAGCCAGTCGATGGCGGCCTGCGCGCCGCCCTTGGCGTGCGGGATGTTGAGCGCTGCGAGGGACATTTCGATCGTGCCCAGGACGCCCAGCACCATCGGCGCGTTGACGTGGCCCATATGGGCGACGCGGAACGCCTTGCCCGAGAGCTCGCCGATGCCGTGGCCCAGGATGACGCCGCACTTCTTGTTGCAATAGGCGCGCAGCGCCTCCGGGTCGTGGCCGTTGGTCAGTACGCAGGTCACCGAATCGGAGCGCTCGTTGGGCTCGATGATGTTGAAGCCGATCGCCTGGCCTTCCGACCACACGCCGACGGCGCGGCGCACCGCCTCGGCCAACAGCCGGTGGCGGCGATGCACGTTGTCGAGCCCCTCCTCGAACAGCATGTCGAGCGCCTGGCGCAGGCCGAACAGCAGATGCTCGGGCGGCGTGCCGGCGTATTTCTGGTAGTGCATGTCGCCTTCGCGGTCGGTCCAGTCCCAATAGGGCGTGCGCAGGCCGGCCTTCTTGTGCACTTCGCGCGCGCGATCGTTGGCCGCGACGAAGCCCAGGCCCGGCGGCGTCATCATGCCCTTCTGCGAGCCCGACATGGCGACATCGACGCCCCAGGCATCCATCTCGAAGGGCATGCAGCCAAGCGACGCCACCGCGTCGACCATCAGCAAGGCGTCGTGTCCTGCCGCGCGCATCGCCTGGCCGATCGCCGCGATGTCGTTCACGACGCCCGACGCCGTATCGATCTGCGCCACCAGCACCGCCTTGATGGTGCGGCCCTTGTCGGCCTTGAGGCGCGCCTCGACCTCGGCCGGCCGCACGGCGCGGCGCATGTCGCCCTTCAGCACCTCGACCTCGACGCCCATGCGGCGGGCGCTGTCGCCCCAGCCGATGGCAAAGCGGCCGCTTTCCAGCACGAGGATCTTGTCTCCCTTGGAGAGCACGTTGGTCAGCGAGGCTTCCCAGGCGCCGTGGCCGTTGGAGATATAGATGTAAGCCCGGCCTTTGGTCTTGAAGACGCGGGCGACGTCGCGCAGCAAGCTGTCGGTCAGCTCGAGCAGCGGCCCTGAATAGATATCTACCGCCGGCCGGTGCATCGCCCGCAGCACCTCGTCGGGCACCGTCGTCGGACCCGGAATCGCCAGGAACTCACGTCCCGCACGCACGCTCATGTTTCGACCTCCAACTGCGCGCAACCTAGCATGTCGGCCGCAGGGAGAAACCGGCCTCTGGAGTCGCACGACTCCAGCGGCGAAACTCGACCCATGAGCTCACATCGTGCGCGCCGGCAATTTCCCTAAGGGCAGCTGATGATCTTCGACTTCATCGTGGTTGGCGCCGGATCAGCGGGCGCCGTCGTCGCCAACCGATTGTCAGCCGACCCGCGCAACAAGGTCCTGCTCCTGGAGGCGGGCCCGGCCAGCCATCCGTGGTCCTTCATTCCGGTCGGCTCGGCGCGGCTGATCACCAATCCCGCCGCCAACTGGCTCTACAGCTCCGAACCCGAAGCCAACACCGACGGACGGCGCATCCCGGTGCCGCGCGGCCGCCTCCTCGGCGGCTCGAGCGCGATCAACGGCATGGCCTTCGTGCGCGGCCAGGCGCAGGACTTCGACGGCTGGGCACAGATGGGCAACCAGGGCTGGAGCTACGAGGACGTGCTGCCCTTCTTCAGGCGCATGGAAGCGTATGACGGCGATGGCGACGAACGCTTCCGCGGGCGCACCGGCCCGCTTCGCGTCACCAACCCCCAGCCGCGAGAGCCGATCTTCCAGGCGCTGATCAAGGCGGCGGCAGAGGTCGGCATTGCGCACAATCCCGACTACAACGGCGCCGAGCAGGACGGCATCGCCATGAGCCAGGCGACTATCGCCGCCGGGGTGCGCATGAGCACGGCGCGCTGCTATCTCGATCGGATCCGCCAGCGCCCGAACCTCCGCATCGAGACCGGCGCAGTCGCGCAATCTCTCCTGTTCGAGGGCAAGCGCTGCGCCGGTGTGCGCTATAGCGTCGACGGCGAGCGACGCGAGGCACACGCGATGCGCGATGTCGTGGTGAGCGCGGGCACCATCAATAGCCCGCAGCTTCTGGAGCTGTCGGGAATCGGCCAGCCGGATCGGCTCAAGGCGCTCGGCATCGACGTGCGCCATGCGCTGCCCGGCGTCGGCGAGAATTTGCGCGATCACTATGCGCCGCGCACCCGCTGGGCGATCGGCGCGAAGGGCTACACCTACAACGATACCGGCCGTGGCCTCGGCCTGGTGCGGCAGGCGTTGCGTTACGCGATCTCGCGGCGCGGCCTGCTCGCCACCGTCGGGGCACCGATGCGCGCCTTCGTGCGCTCCCGCGAGGGCCTGGCAGCCCCCGACCTGCTCTTGGGCTGGGTGCCGATGCTGACCGAGCCCGGCCCGCGCGGGCCGAGGATAGCGCGCCAGTCAGGTGTCACCTGCTACGCCCATCCCATGCGGCCCGAGAGCAAGGGACACATCCACATCGCGTCGGCCGATCCGCGCACGCCGCCGGCGATCCATTTCAACTTCCTGTCGGCGCCGGTCGATGCCGCGCTCACGGTGCGGGCCGTGCGCATCGCCCGCGCGATCATGACGGCCACGGCGATGGCGCCGCTGCAGGTGAGTGAAATCGGCTCCGGCGCGGGCCAGACGACCGACGAGGAGATCGTCGCTTGGGTGAAAAAGGCGGCGGAGACGACCTACCACCCGGTGGGCACCTGCAAGATGGGCCGCGACGAGATGGCCGTGGTCGATCCGGCACTGCGCGTGCACGGCATCGGCGGGCTCAGGGTGGCCGACGCCTCGATCATGCCGACCCTCACCTCGGGCAACACCAACGCGCCCGCCATCATGATCGGCGAGAAGGCCTCGGACCTCGTCTTGGGTAGCACCGCGGCCAGCTAGGCCGGCAACGCCAGAGGAGAGACTGGCTCGACACCTCAGGCAAGGAACGCACGGGTCACCGTCGCGTTGCCCCGCGTCTGCTTGCGTACTCAGATCTTGCGGGAACCAAGGCACTGATCACCCATTGATCATGGCAGTCGCATGGCGCGCCGCCGGATGGCGGCTTAACCAGCATCAAGGTGATCCGCATCCATGTCACAGGTCATCCGCATCGGCCTGATTCTGCTGGCCATCCTGCCCGCGTCCTGGCCGGCGCTGGCCCAGGAAAACGCCATCTCTTTTACCGCGGTCGAGCAGATGGCCTCCAAGCTCGCCGCGGCTCCCTACAAGGAGCCGCCTTCGATCGGCGGCGACATGAAGAAGCTCGACTACGACCACTACAGGGCGATCCGCGCGCACAAGAGCACCGCGCTGTGGCGCGAAAGCAAGAGCCTGTTCCAGGTCGAATTCTTCCCCGCCGGCTTCATCTATGACAAACCCGTCGCGATCAGCGTTGTCGACAACGACCGAGCCACGCCGGTCGCTATCCACCCCGAGGAGTTCGATTTCAGCGACAGCGGTCTGAAGGAGCCACCGCGCGACGTGGCACCGGCCGGCTTCAAGCTCACCTTCCCGATCAATCGCCCCGACAAGTTCGACGAGGTCGTCGCCTTCCTGGGCGCGAGCTACTTCCGCGCGATCGGCCGTGGCCAGGTCTACGGCTCATCGGCCCGCGGGCTGGCCATCGATACCGCGACCGAGCGGCCCGAAGAGTTCCCGATCTTCCGCGCGTTCTGGCTGGTGAAGCCGGCCGACGGCGTGCAGGAGATGACGGTCTGGGCGCTGCTCAATTCACCGGGCGCGGCCGGCGCCTTCGCCTTCGTCATTCGTCCCGGGCCGCGGACCGTGGTGGAAACATCGGCGGTCATATTCGCCCGCCATGATCTCGCGGTGCCGGGCATCGCCCCGCTCACCTCGATGTACTTCGCCGGCAAAACCTCGCCGCCGCGCGACGATTACCGGCCCGAGATCCACGACTCCGACGGGCTCTATATCGTCAACGGACAGGGCGAGCGCATCTGGCGGCCGCTCGGCAATCCTTCGGCACTCGCTATCTCGACCTTCAGCGACAAGAACCCGAAGGGTTTCGGCTTGCTGCAGCGCGAGCGCGCCTTCGATCAATACCAGGACACCGCCGCCAACCTGCAGTCGCGCCCCAGCCTGTGGATCGAACCGATCGGCGATTGGGGCGACGGCGAGGTCCGCCTGATCGAGATCCCCTCGAAGTCGGAGACCAACGACAACGTGGTGGCATTCTGGAAACCGCGCTGGCCGATCAAGCAGGGCAACCGCTTCGAATGCCGCTACCGTCTTTCGGCCCTGACCGATGAAGACAGAATGTTGCCCCTCGGACGGGTCGTGGCGACCCGCACGGGATCGGTGCCGTATGCACCGAAACAGCGCAAATTCGTCGTCGAGTTCGCCGGCGGCGAACTGCCCACGCTTGCCGGGGAACAGCCCGTGGCCGCCAACGTTGCACTGACGAGCGGCAAGCTCGTTCGCACCTATGTTGAGCCGCTGCCCATGCAGGAAAAATCGAAAGGCGCCTGGCGCATGTTCATCGATTTCGAACCCGATGCCGCCAAGCCGGCCGACCTGCGCGCCACACTCCAGCTGCGCGGCGTCGCGCTCACGGAGACGTTCGTCACCACCGTCCGGCCATGAGCATCGGGCATGAGCAACGCCTGGAACCTCGATCAACATGCCGACCGGGCCCAATGGCGCCGGATATTGCTGTCCGTGCTGGTAGCCGCCATCGCCCTGCTGGGCGGCGTGCTGATGTGGACCGCCATGGGCGCGCGCGTACCCACGATCCTGGAAGCGGCTTTCCTCGCCCTGTTCGTGCCGACCTTTGCCTGGATCTCGCTTTCGTTCTGGGCTGGGATGATCGGCTTCGTGCTGGGGGTGCTGCGACGCCACCCGGTCACGCTCCGTCGCCACGGACCGGCCAGTGGCCCCGTGCCGCCCCTCGCCCAGCGAACGGCCATCCTGGTGCCGATCTACAACGAGGATGCCGCGGCGGTCATGGAGCGCCTCGATAAATTATGGCATTCGCTCGACGCGACCGGCCGGCTCGACGCCTTCCATTTCTTCGTGCTGAGCGACACCACCGACGCTGCCATCGCTGAAGAGGAGCGCCAAGCGTGGACCGAGTTGCGCGAGCGGCTCGGGGCAAGTGAGCAGCTGTTCTATCGCCGCCGCCAGTCGAACACCGGCAAGAAGGCCGGCAACATCGGCGAATGGGTTCATAATCGCAGCGCGCCCTATGCCCACATGGTGATCCTCGACGCCGACAGCGTGATGGAGGGCGACACGCTGGTGCGGCTCGCCGCCCTGATGGAGGCCAGTCCGCACACCGGCATCATCCAGACCCACATCGTGCCGGCCGGCCGCGAGACCTTCTTTGCCCGTGCGCTGCAGTTCTCGACGCGCATGAACGGCGCCCTGCTGGCAATGGGCCACAGCTTCTGGCAGATGGGCGAGGCGAACTACTACGGCCACAACGCCATCATCCGGGTCGCCGCCTTCGCCGAGCATTGCCGCCTGCCGGTGCTGTCGGGTCGTCCGCCGCTCGGCGGCGAGATTCTCAGCCACGATTTCGTCGAGGCCGCCTTCATGCGGCGCGGCGGCTACTTCGTCTGGCTGCTGCCCGAGCTGCACGGCAGCTACGAGGAACTGCCGACCAACCTGCTCGACTATGCCATGCGCGATCGCCGCTGGATGCAGGGCAACCTGCAGCACGCGCGGCTGCTTGGCCTGTCTGGCCTGCACTGGATGAGCCGGCTCCATCTCGGCATGGGCGTCTTCGCCTACGTTGCTTCGCCCCTTTGGCTCGGCATGCTGATCCTGAGCGGCGCCATCGTGATCGACCACAAGCTGGTGGGGGAAGTCTATTTCGGCCCGACTCGCACCTTGTTTCCGCTCTGGCCGCGCCATCACTGGGCGGAGATCAACGCGCTGCTGCTGCTGACCCTGGTGCTGTTGTTCGGCCCCAAGCTGCTGGCGCTCGGGCTAAGGCTCTGGTCGACGCGCAACGCGAGGCGCTTCGGCGGCCGTCTGGCGCTGATCCTGAGCTTCATCGGCGAGGTCTTCTTCTCGACGCTGCTCGCACCGGTCATGATGATGTTCCACTCCTCGTTCCTGCTCCACATCCTGACCGGCAATGCAGTCGGCTGGCCGCCGCAGGCGCGCGGCGATCGCGGCATGGCGTGGCGGATCGCGCTCCGCCGCCACATCCCTCATGCGCTGCTCGGCATCGCGGCCGTGGCCGTGTTGGCCGAGGTCACACCCGACTACCTGCCGTGGATCCTGCCTGTGGTCCTGGGGCTGATCTTCTCGGCGCCAGTTGCAGTGCTGTCCAGCCGGCTGAAGGCCGGCGCCCTCGCCCGACGCTACGGCATGTTCGTGACGCCCGAAGAAAGGAGCCGGACCCGGCGAGAGTCCGTCAACTAGGTCGTCAAAGATGCTGTAGCGTATTGCTCGTGCCGATGATGTGCCGGCCGACCATCTCGATGTGCGGCAGCATCGCCTGCAGGTGCTGGCTGGCACTCATGGCGTCGCGAAAGCGGCGCTCGAACGGCGCTGAATTCATGATCGCCGTGGTGCCGGCGGAGCGATAGCAGCCGATCGACACGTCCGTCGCCTCGTTCATGCCCCAGGTCGTGGCGAGCCGCAGGCGGAGGCGTAGATCGACGCCGACCTTGCCAGCGGCAGCCGCGTCATAGACCGCGTCCAGCGCCTCATGCAGGAAGGCGCGGGCGGCGGAGAGCCGCGCCTCCATCTGGCCGATCTCGCGCTGCACGGCGTTGTTGACGGCCATGGCATTGCTCGAGGCGCGGCTGTGCTTGCCGCGCGCCAGGTCGAGATAGGTTTCCAACATGCGCCGCCCCAGGCCGAGCGTCACACCGCAGAAGCCGGTGGCATAGAGCAGTGTCGAGCCGATGGTGGTGATCGGCCCCTTCTCGCGCCGCTCCTCGGGCGCGTCGCGCGCCGGCGCGCGCTCGTCCGGCACGAACAGATCCTCGACCGAATAGGAATCGCTGCCGGTGCCGCGCAGGCCAAGCACGTGCCAATCGTCGATGATCTTGGCGTCGGAACGGCGGAACACGAAGCTCCTGTCATCCGGCTTGCCGTAGCACATGTGCGGCGTGCCGTCGGGGTTCTGCACCGCGCTGTGGGCGCCCAGCCAACCGCCGGTATGGCGTCCGCCGCTCGCGAAGCTCCAGGTGCCGGTCAGGCGATAGCCGCCCTCGACGCGAATCGCCTTGCTCTTGCCGTGGCGCGCGCCCCAGGCGAGCCCGACCTTGGGATCGCCGAACACCTTCAGGGCAGCATCGTGCGGCATGGCGGCGGCGGAGGTGGCTGACGAGACATTGGACTGGTTGATGAACCAGGCGACGCTGGCATCCGCCCAGGCCAGCGCCTCGTTGGCCTTGGCGTAGTCGAGTAGATGGATCTCCTGGCCGCCGAGGCTCTTGGGCAGAAGCAGGCGCAGCATGTCCTGGCCCACCAGGGCGTCGACCACCTCCTGTGTCACCTCGCGACGGCGGTCCATCTCCGCGCCATGCTCGTCGATCAGCGGCTGCAGCGCGCGCGCCCGTTCCTCAGCGCTTGTCGCAACCGTGGTCTGTACGCGGGTGTCCATGCGGTGGCCCTCGAAATAGTCCCCGGGGCCGCATACTGAGCAGCTTTCGCAGCGCGTCAATCCATCCCGGCCACGGGGCGGAAGACGGCTTTTGCTGCCTTGAGCGTCGCAAAGGGGTAGAGTTCGGACGAGAGGAGCCACCATGTCGCTTGAAGAAAAGCTTGCCGCCCTACGCGCCGGCGCCGCCTCGCGAATTCCGCCCGAGAAAGCCGCCATCATGCATCGGGCGACCGAAGATCTGCGCAGGTCGGGTATCCTCGACCGCATCGTTGCGGTCGGGGGCCGCATGCCCGCATTCGAACTCGCCAATCACGACGGGCGGCGTGTCTCATCGGAGGATCTCCTGGCCGGCGGGCCGCTGGTCCTCTCCTTCTTCCGAGGATCGTGGTGACCCTATTGCAGGCATGAGCTGGACGCTCTGCAGAACGTATACGCCGACATCCGGGCCCTCGGGGCTTCGCTCGTCGTGATTTCGCCCGAACTGCCGGAGCGCACGGCGGACATGGCGGCCAAGCAGAAGCTTACCTTTCCCATCCTGTGGGACGAGCAATCGAAGGTGGCCGAAGCCTTCGGCCTCGCCTTCGTGCTGCCCGACGATCTCAGGCAGGTCTACCTTGGTTTCGGCAACGACCTCGCCCTGCGCAACGGCGATCCATCATGGCGCCTGCCGGTGCCTTCGCGTTTCGTCGTCGACAGCGACGGCATCGTCCGTTCGGTCCAGGCCGATCCGGACTATACCTATCGCCCCGAAGCCGAAACCACACTCGACGCATTGCGTAAAGTCGTTGGCTAGTGCGAGCTCGGTCCGGTGATGAGTCGCGCGCCGGACTGGAAGGTGACGTAGGACCACAGCCAGTCGAGGATCACGACCAGGCGGTTCCTGAAGCCGATCAGGAACGACACGTGCACGACGCACCACAGCAGCCAGGCGAGCGTGCCGCTGATCTTGATCCAGCCGAAGTCGGCCACAGCGGCGCGACGGCCGATGGTCGCCAGGGTACCAAAGTTGCGATAGCGGAACGGACCGGGCGCGGGCTTGCTGGCGAGCCTGGCGCGCAGCACGCGCGCCACATAGGCGCCCTGCTGCTTGGCGACCGGTGCGAGGCCCGGCAGCGGCTGGCCGTCAGTGCCGAGCGCCTGGGCCGTGTCGCCGACGCAGAAGATCTCGGGATGGCCGGGCAACGTGAGATCGGGCCCGACAATGACGCGACCGACGCCATCCTTCTCTACGCCGAGCCAGCTTGCCGCCGGCGATGCGGCGACGCCGGCACCCCAGATGATCGTCGCCGCCTCCAGCCGATCCTCGCCGATGGCCACGCCGCCCTCGTCGCATTGCGTAACCGGCGTACCGAGGCGAACTTCGACGCCCAGCCTTTCGAGCGACTTGTGCGCGGCCTGGCTCAGCACCGGCGGAAAGGCCGGCAGCACGCGCGGGCCCGCCTCGACCAGCACGATGCGGGCCTCGCGCGGATTGATGTTGCGGAAGTCGTGGCGCAAGGCGACGCGCGCCAGCTCGGCAATGGCACCCGCCATCTCGACGCCCGTGGGGCCGCCGCCGATTACCACGAAGGTGAGAAACCGGCGGCGAGCTTCGTCCGTGTCGACGCCTTCGGCATTCTCGAAAGCGACAAGGATGCGGCGGCGGATGGCGGTGGCGTCGTCGATGTTCTTCAGGCCGGGCGCCGCGCTCTCCCAGTCGTCATGGCCGAAATAGGCATGCCGCGCGCCGGTCGCCAGGACGAGATAGTCGTAGGCGAGCGTCCGGTCCTCGAGCGTGACGGTGCGGCGCTCCTTGTCGACGCCGGTGGCCCTGCCCAACAGGACACGCACATTGGCCGCCCCGCGCAGGATGGCGCGGATCGGCGCGGCGATCTGCGCCGGCGACAGCCCGGCGGTCGCCACCTGATAGAGCAGCGGCTGGAACAGGTGGTAGTTGCGCCGGTCGATGACGGTGACGTCGGCATCGGCACCGCCCAGCGCATTGGCCGCGCTCAGCCCGCCAAAGCCCGCGCCGACGATGACGATGTGCGGCCGGGCCATGGCGGGTCTCCTGAGGTTACGCGCGGGCGAACAGTCTAAAGGCAACGAAGCGGCTGTTCTGCCGAAAACGCATAGCCTGCGCGACGAAAACAGGGTTCACTGGAGGCCTGTGAACCAGGGGGAGGACGATGTTCAACACCCGACCGAAGACGATCTTGCTGGCGGCCGGCGCGCTGCTCGGCGCCTGCGCCCAGAACATACCGCCTACCTACACCGGCGGGCCACCGGATCCGAATTCGCAGACGATCTTCACCCTGGCGTTGGCGCCGGGCAGCCTCCTGAACTGCTGGCAAGCCAATCCCGGGATGGATCGGCCGATGACGATGGTTGTTCAGAACAACAGCGGCGACCTGTTGACGTCGGGCGGCATCCACTACGGCCTGACGCGCGTCGCCCCCAATACATACGCCGGCGGCAACTACATCAAGATCAGAGCCGATCTTTCGACCACGCCCAAGACGCTCATGGTCAGGACCAACGACAGCGCCTGCGTCTGGAACGCCAGCGCGTCCTAGCCTGGCAACGATTACAAAGGAGAAGATCATGAAATTCATTGCGGCTTGCCTGCTTGCCAGTGTGGCATTCACCCCATTTGCCGCTTTCGCCCAGTCGTCTGACGCGACGTATTGTCAGGCGCTGGCCAAGCTCTATCGCGAGGTGAACAAGGGAACGGCCAGTGGCGCCGGCGCGGAAGCCATCAATCAGTGCAACCAGGGCAATACGGCCGCCGGGATTCCCGTCTTGGAGAAGTCTCTCACTGACGCCAAGGTTTCGCTTCCGCCACGCTGACGGCTGACGCTGGCGCCGCGCCTACTTTGGCGCGGCGATCGAGAACGGCACGCCGCCTTGCTCGATCCTGGCGTCTGTCATCGTCTTGACGGCCCAGTGAAGCGTGTAGTTGCCCGGCGGCAAGGTCGCTGCGCGGGCGAACAACACGTTCGGGTTCGACTGCAGGCGTGGCTGCAGCGTCTCCACCACTTCGCTGCCGCGCTTGACCAACAGCCGTGAGTTGATGTGATCGACCGGTTGATTGAAGCGCACGAAGAAGCCGTCGCTTACGCTGTCGAGCACGGCGTTGGCCGCAGGCCCAGTCTCGAGCACCTTCAACTCGTCGGCGTGCGCCCCGGGTGTCATCGCCACGATGCCTAGCAGAGCCAGCATGACAGTCGTCCAATGGCGCAGTTCCATGGCACTCCCCTTTCGTGCGCGATGTTGTCATAGGTCAGCGAAAACTGCACGCGAGCCGAGCGGCGTCACCTATGCGCGAGGTCAGGTACTCGTTCCTTGCGAGGTTCGGTTTACGGGTACAGATTCGACGGATGGCCGGCTTCCACGCACGCGCCGGTTCTTGTCAGGGGAAATCAAATGTTCACAACCAACGACGACAAGCGACGATCGTTCCTGTCCAGACTGATGGCCTCGACGTTCGCAGTAGGGCTCATGGCCGCTGCCCCCGCCTTTGCCCAGGCGCCGCCGCAAAGGCCAAACATCGTCGTCATCATGGGTGACGACATCGGCATGTGGAACATCGGCGCCTACCATCGCGGCCTGATGGCGGGGCGCACGCCCAACCTCGACCGGATTGCCACTGAAGGCATGATGTTCACCGACTACTATGCCGAGGCGAGTTGCACGGCCGGGCGCGCCAACTTCATCACCGGCGAGTTGCCGATCCGCACCGGCATGACCACGGTCGGCCAGGCCGGCGCAAAGATCGGCATCCCCGCCGAGGCGGTGACCATCGCGACGGCGCTCAAGTCGATGGGCTACGCCACCGGCCAGTTCGGCAAGAACCATCTTGGCGATCTCAACGAGTTCCTGCCGACGGTTCACGGCTTCGACGAGTTCTTCGGCTACCTCTATCACCTCGACGCGATGGAGGATCCCTGCCATCCGAACTATCCGCAGGACCTCAGGTCGCAGGTCGGCCCGCGCAACATGCTTCATTCGTATGCCACCACCACGGACGACACCACGGTCGATCCGCGCTGGGGCAAGGTCGGCAAGCAGAAGATCGAGGATGCCGGCGAGCTTTGCCCCAAGCGCATGGAAACGGTGGACGACGAGATCCGCGATCTCGCACTCAAGTTCATCGACAAGGCCAAAGCGGAGAACAAGCCGTTTTTCGTATGGCTCAACCCGACCCGCATGCACATCGTCACCCACCTTTCGCCCAAGTACGAAGGGATGCGCAACTCCAAGAACGGCTGGTCGATCGAGGAGGCCGGCATGGCCCAGCTCGACGACGACGTCGGCCTGGTGATGAAGAAGCTCAAGGACATCGGCGTCGACGACAACACGATCGTGATCTTCACGACCGACAACGGCACTGAAGTCTTCACCTGGCCGGACGGCGGACAGACTCCGTTCGCCCAGAGCAAGGGCACTGTCTTCGAAGGCGGCTTCCGCGTGCCGGCGATGATCCGGTGGCCCGGAAAGGTGCCGGCCGGCAAGGTCGAGAACGGGTTGATCTCCGGTCTCGACTGGTTCCCGACACTGCTGGCAGCCGCCGGCAATGCCAACATCGTCGAGGAGCTGAAGAAGGGCAAGAACCTCGCCGGCACAAACTACAAGGTGCATCTCGACGGCTACAATCAGATGGACCTGATCACCGGCAAGGGCGCGTCCAACCGGCATGAGATCTACTACTTTGGCGAAAGCACTCTCGGTGCCGTTCGCATCGACGACTACAAGTACCGCTTCATCGATCAACCCGGCGGCTGGCTGGGTGACAAGACGAAGCTCGACGTGCCAACGCTGGTCAACCTGCGTCTCGATCCCTTCGAGCGCACAGGCTGGCCGGACAGCGGGACGAAGTACGGCGCACAGCAGTATTTCGACTGGTTCAAGTACGAATTCTGGCGCTTCGTCTTCGTGCAGCAGCAGGTCGAGAAATTGGCGCAGACGGCGATCGAGTTTCCGCCGATGCAACGGGGCGCCAGCTTCAACCTCGATGCGGTCAAGGCGCAAATCGAAGCCGCGAGGGCGTCGATCGCCAAGTAAGTGTGCACAAATGACGGATCCCGGAGGGAGCGATCCCTCCGGGACGCGCTGCCTGCGCGCTCAGTCGAACGCGAAGATGCGCTTCCAGTCGTTCTTCATGCTGATCACGGTCCAACCATCTTTCTTCGCCTCGTCGAAAAGCGCCTGGGTGAAGGTGCCCACCTTGGACTCAGGCAGGCCCTGCGCCGGACCATAGGCGTATTCGCGCACCGCATCATCGTGCAGCACGATCATCGACAACCGCGCCCCGTTGCCGGCTTTGGTGTATTCGAGCATTTCGCGATCGCCAGTCGAATTGCCGAAGGCCGCGAACGGGCGGCGGCCGATCATCAGATGGATGCCTTCGGCCTTGCCGGCATTGTTGTCGTCCAGCAGCAGCTTCGGTTCCTTGATCAGCACCGGCTTGCCATCCTTGCCATAGTCGTACCGGGTGCCGCCGGCGGTGCCGACTACTTGTTCGGGCGGGATACCATAGGTCTTTTCGGCGAAGACCCGCACGAAGTCCTGGCCGCCGCCGGTGACGATGTAGGTCTTGAAGCCGTTGGCGCGCAGGTACTGCAGCACCTCCTGCATCGGCTTGTAAGTGAGCTCGGTGTAGGGAAGCTTCCAGCGCGGATCACGCGCCGCGTCGAACCACTTGGCGACCTCCACCTTGAACTCGTCCACCGACATGCCAGTTAGCGTCGCCGCAAGGATTTTCTCGAGGTCCTCGAGCGGCAGCTTGGCGATCGCCTCACGGTTGCCGGACATCACCGTCTTGAACGGTTCGACGTCGGCGAGCCCCGGTTTCTCCTTGACCAGGGACGGCACGCGCTCGAGGCAGTAGACGACCTGCGAGTACATCGGCTTCTCGACCCACAGCGTTCCGTCCTGGTCGAACGTGGCGATGCGTTCCGCCTCGGGTACGAAGTTCGGACCGCCCCGAGTCGTCGTTTCTTTCACGAACGCCACGATTGCCTGCTTGGCAGCGCCGTCGTTCCATGAGGGAAGAGGATCGGTCTGCGCATGCGCTACCGCAGCGAACAGGCCAAGCGCGCCGGCCGCGAGAACGGTCCGGCGCGCAAGCTCGGTTGTCACTTTGGCGCGGGTCATCCGCACTCCTCTATCAGTCGCTGGCGTGGCTGGCCTTCTTCATCTGATCGAGGATTCCGGTCAGATTGTAGGTTTCCGGCGCCTGCAGGGGTGGAAACTCCTTGTACGATTCCAGGTGCTTCTCCCAGAGCTGCTGGCCGAGCGGGAGCATGTTCCAGTCATACTGGAAAGCGGTCACCGGCCCGCCCAGCGCACCGCCCAGGCTCATCGCCGATTTCTGGTCGATGCCGACAGCCTGCTCGAACGGATCGCGCTTGATGTTCTGCACCAGCGTGAAATGGAAGGGCACGAGCGGCATGATCCAGCCGGCCGGGCCGGGCTGCGACATGGTGTAGTACATCTTCCAGTTCTTGTAGCGCACCGCCGACGGGGTTGCGCCCGAGAAGTAGAAGAAGAAGTCTCTCGCGGACTTCTCCGACTTGCCCTCGAGGTACTCGCGCTGGTCGAAACCGTCGAGCGTGGTCTTGACGAAGCCGGGATACTGGCCGGCCTCGATCTTCTTCTTGAGCTCGTCGCCCTTGGGACCGCCCGCGATGTCGGCCAGGGTCGGCATCCAGTCGAGCGCGGCAAAGAGCTGGTTCTTGACCGTGCCCGGCTTGATGACGCCCGGCCACTTGACGACCATTGGAGCGCGATAGCCGCCCTCCCACGCCTCGCCCTTCTGTCCCTTGAACGGCGTGACGCCGCCATCCGGGAAGGAGATCGCCTCGGCGCCGTTGTCGGTCGTGAACACGACGATCGTGTTGTTGGCCTGGCCCATGTCGTCGAGCTTCTTGAGGACGAGGCCGATATTGTCGTCCATCTGCTTCATGCCGGCTTCGTTGACGCCCCAGTCCTTGCCGCCGGGCTCGCCGACCATCGCCATGTATTTGTCGGACAGCACGGTCGTGACATGCATGCGGGCCGGGTTGTACCAGACGAAGAACGGCTTGTTGGTCTTCTTGGGATCGTTGCGGTCGATGAAGTCGATGACCTTGGCCGAGATCTCCTCGTCCACCGTCTTCGAGCGATCGAGCGTCAGTGGACCCTCGTCCTTGCAGGTCTGGTTCTTCTCCGTGCCATCGGAAGATTTGCACAAGAGAACCGGACGCGGAGGTGTCAGGCAGATGGTGGTCTTGGGATCGACGGCGCCCGCAACCTCAGGCACGCCGGGAATCGGTGTGTTCTTACACGGCGGCGCGACGCCTTGAACGGTGGGACTCTTGTTGATGTCCGGGAAGCTCACCTGCTGCATGGCATCGAGGTGATAGAGATAGCCCCAGTATTCCTGGAAGCCGTGCGCGGTCGGCAGCGCAGCGGTGTGATCGCCGAGGTGGTTCTTGCCGAACTCGCCGGTGTTGTAGCCGAGATCGAGCAGAACCTTGGCGACCGCCGGCGTTCCGGGACGCAGGTAGCTTGGGCTGCCTGGCAGCTGCGGCGGGATCATGCCCGTGCGCAGAGGGTACATGCCGGTGAAAAAAGCATTGCGACCCGAAGTGCAGCTCTGCATGGCGACGTAGTCCATGAAGATCGCGCCTTCGTTGCCGATGCGGTCGATGTTCGGCGTTTCGCCGACCATCAGCCCGCGATGGTAGATGCTGGGCTGCATCCAGCCGATGTCGTCGCCCATGATGAAGACGATGTTCGGCTTCTGTTGTTGCTGGGCATAGACCGGCGCGCTTGCCAGGCCGACGGCGGCAACCGACGCCAACAGCCCGACGCGAATTCTTGATGCGATGCTCATGGTCTTCCTCCCCGGATGACAAGCCAGTGTAGCGTCGATTGTCGAATCTGACGCCGTACGCTGCCTATGCATTTTCGGCAGGCTGCGCGATCACCCGGAATTGATCGCGGGCGAGACGCAGGCCTGTCCGAACGGAATTTGCATCGGAAGCAATGTTCGAGGCGCCGTCGCGCAGGCTAATGACCGACTGTGCAAGCGCGAGTCCGGCTTCCGCTTTGGGTTGTGAACTATGCGTGAAATAGAACGCACGGCGCTTGCCACGCAACGGTGCGGGGGTCCAGATTTGCCGAAGCCGCAGGATCGGGGGGCATGCGGCCAAGGTGCGTCGGGGGGCGTTGAGATATGGCGCAGAGCAACTCTTTGAGGTTTGGCGACCCGCATCGCTTCGAGGTGGCAATTCGCACCGCCAGCTACGAGGTTCTTGCCAAGTCGAAGGGCTCCAATGCCGATTTGGCAGGGTCAAAACCGCGCGGAGTTCATCAATTCCAGATCATTGCGCGCTTCGAGGATTTCGTTTCGGCAAAACAGTACCGGCCAATCTACATGGCCGAAATCTGTGCGGCGATTGGCGTGTCCGAGCGCACGTTGCGCTTTTGTTGCCAGCAGCAACTGGGCATGGCGCCGATCCACTACCTCTGGCAACGGCGCATGTATCTGGCGCGGCGCTGCCTTCAGAACGCCGATCCTGCTGCCAGAACCGTCACAGAAATTGCGACCGAGCACGGCTTCTGGGAGCTTGGGCGCTTCTCGGTGGAGTATCGGGCTCTGTTCGGCAAATCGCCCTCAGCCACGCTGAGGCGCTCGCCAGATAACGCTACTGGCTGACGGGATATAACGATGAGACGATCCGTGAGCGTCCTGGCATTCGTCGTCGTCCTGCTGGCTGCCAGCGTGAAGGCAACGATCGCCGCCGAGCCGCCAGCCGCGCCCGACCCCGACCCCTGGCGATACAACGTCGCGCTCTATGGCTGGGCGTTGAACATCAGCGGCAACGTCACGGCCCGCAACCAGACCATCGACACCAACGCGAGCTTCATCGACCTGGTGCAGAAGAGCGACTCGCTCGTCGGCTTCATGGGCTACTTCGAGGCCGACAAGGGCCGGCTCGGCGTCTATACCGACCTGGTGTTCGCCAAGCTGGGCTTCGGCGCCGGGCAGACCAACTATCGCAACCCGCTGCCCGGCCTCAGCATCACTACTACCGCCAACGCCGCCCTCACCTACCAGCTGTTCATCGTCGAGACGGGCGGGGTCTACGAGTTCTTCCGTTGGCCGGGCACGACCGAGGGCTCGTCCACCGCGCTCGATGGCTTGCTCGGGTTCCGCTACTGGAACAACTCGATCGACGCCAGCTTCGACGCCACTGCCACCGCCAACCTCAACCTCGCCGCCTTCGGGATCGAGCGCAGCCGCGGTTTCGGCGTCGCCATAGCACGTGCCGATGCCATCCAATGGGTCGACCCGGTGATCGGCCTGCGCCTGCGCCACAACTTCACGCCGCAGCAGCAGATCATGGTGCGCGGCGACGTCGGCGGCTTCGGACTGGGCAGCCAGTTCTCCTGGCAGGCGGTCGCCGTCTACAGCTACTCCTGGCAGTTCACCGGCTATCAGGTCGCCGCCTTGTTGGGCTTCCGCGCGCTGGGGGTGAACTATGTGTCTCCTGGCGGCGGCGGGGTCGGCATCAACGAGGTCTTGTACGGGCCGGTCATTGGCGCGAGTTTTCGTTTCTGAGGAAACCATGCCGCTCGACGCCAAGCTTGCCGACATGATCCGCATTCCCGGCGGCACCTTTCGCATGGGCTCGGACAGGCATTACCCCGAGGAGGCACCGGTCCATCGCGTCACGGTCGACCCGTTCTGGATCGACGTCGCGCCGGTGACCAACGCGGAGTTCCGCAAGTTCGTGCAGGAGACCGGCTACGTCACCTGGTCGGAAATCGATCCCGATGCCAAGGACTATCCCGGCGCCAAGCCGGAGATGCTCAAGGCGGGCGGCCTGGTCTTCACGCCGCCGCGCAAGGTCGACGGGCTGACGGATTTTAGCCAATGGTGGCGCTACACCTTCGGCGCAAACTGGCGGCGGCCCTACGGCAAGGGCAGCCACATCGGCGGCCTCGACGATCACCCGGTGGTGCAGGTCGCCTACAAGGATGCCGAGGCCTATGCCAAATGGACAGGCAAGGAGTTGCCGTCCGAAGCCGAATGGGAGTTCGCCGCGCGCGGCGGACTCGATGGCTCCGAATTCGCTTGGGGCGAGGAGTTCACGCCGGGCGGCAAGCACATGGCCAACACCTGGCAGGGCAACTTCCCGATCGACAACGACCGGACCGACGGCTGGGCGCGCACGTCGCCGGTGCGGGCGTTCCCGGCCAACGGCTACGGCGTGCACGACATGATCGGCAACGTCTGGGAATGGACGGCCGACTGGTATTCGGCGCGGCACACCGCCGACGCGCCGAAAGCGTGCTGCATTCCAGAGAACCCGCGCGGCGTGCCGATGGAGGCCAGCTACGACCCGCGCGAGCGCAACGTTCGCATTCCGCGCAAGGTGCTGAAGGGCGGCTCGCATCTCTGCGCGCCGAGCTACTGCCGGCGCTACCGGCCGGCGGCGCGCCATGCCGAGCCGGTCGACACCTCGACCAGCCACGTCGGTTTCAGGTGCGTGGTCCGAAACTAGCGCTGCAGAGGCCAGTGCAGTGACTTACCCAGGCCGGAGAACGCGGCGCCGAGATTGTTCAGACAACCGATTACCGCGCCGAGCGCCAGACCGGCGCAGACCACGCTGCCGGCCGTGGCCGTCCAGTCCTCTTCGTAAACCGGCTTGAAGTGGAGCCAATAGACCAGCAAGGCCGAAACCAAGCCCGCCGCCAGCCATAAGCCGGCCTTGATCATCGAGAACGTCCACTCCAGCCGGGACGGATCTGCAGATGACGGGCCGCCGGCAACAATTCTGAACAATCGGCGCATCACATTGACTCCACGGGTGGCATCCAAAGGAGTGCTAGATGTTCGTTGATGGTTTCGAATTTGCTTGAGCAAGCGGATTGCGTGTTGTGACGTTGCTGTGAAATGACAAGCCCCCGGGAATTGCGCCTGTGGAGCGTCAAGGCCCGGCTGGTGACCTTGCTGTGGTATGTCGATCGGCTCGAGAACTGGACGCGCGACAACCGATGGGCTGTGCGCTCTCGGATTTCTCCCGCTTTTCCAGCGTTCTTCCGCACCGTTGGAGCGGCCGCCCGCCGCTGGTTTCGCCAACATCCCTGCGATAGTGTCGGGTCGACTAGTGGCGGGGGCGTCGGTAAGGATGGATACTGATCGGGCAGCGGCGAGCGTGCCGACGGCGGCAAAGCGCCGGCAGCGGCGTATTCCGCTGATCTGGCTCGTGCCGCTGATCACCGCCCTGATCGGCGGATGGCTCGCTTGGGACACCTTCTCCAAGCGCGGGCCCACCATCACCATCGAGTTCTCATCGGCCGGCGGCCTCACGGCCGGCCAATCCCAGCTCAAGTTCAAGGACGTGTCGCTGGGCACGGTGAAGTCGATCGACATCGCGCCCGACCTCAGCAAGGTCATCGTCAAGGTCGAGACGACCCACGAAGCCACGCCGATGCTCAACGACAAGACGATCTTCTGGATCGTCAAGCCCCAGCTCTTCGCCGGGCGGCTCTCGGGCCTCGATACCCTACTCTCCGGTTCGTACATCGGCATGATGCCGTCGACCGAAAAAGGCGAAGCCAAGCGGCATTTCGTCGGCAATCCCGACCCGCCGATCCTCGAGACCTCGGTGCCCGGCACCATCTTCAGGCTCGCCACCAAGCGGATCGGCTCGATCAGCCTCGGCTCGCCGATCTACTATCGCGACATCGAGGTCGGCGCGGTGCTCGGCTGGGATCTTGCCGACATGGCGCGCCACGTCACCATCCACGCCTTCGTGCGCGCGCCGTTCGACCAGTACGTGCACGAGGATTCGCTGTGGTGGGATGCCTCCGGCATCGCGGTCAAGCTCGAGTCAAACGGGATCAAGGTGCAGCTCGAGTCGGTCAAGGCGCTGCTGCTGGGCGGCATCGCCTTCGCGACCGATCCTGACCGCAAGTCGAAGACGGCCGCGCCCGACCAGTCCTTTCCGCTCTATGCCAACCGCGACGCCGCCAACAACGCCGGCTACGGCCGCAAGCTCCAGATGGTCTCCTACTTCGAGGGGTCGGTCGCCGGCCTGCAGGTCGGCGCCGACGTCACCCTGCACGGCCTCAAGATCGGCGAGGTCACCGACCTTGGCCTGGTCTTCAATCCCGCCAGGCAGCGCATCCTCGTGCCGGTCCACTATACAATCGAAGGCGATCGCGTGGCGGGCGTGGCGGGGCAAGCGGTGGGCGTGGCGCCAGGTCAGGTGGCCGCCGAGATGGTGCGGCGTGGCTTCCGCGCCACGCTCGACACATCGAGCCTGCTTACCGGGAGCAAAGTGATAGCCCTCCGGTACGTCGCCGACGCTCCACCGGAGGAAGTGGGTCACGACGGCGACATCTTCATCGTGCCCTCGAGCGAGACCGGCGGCCTCGACACCATCACCCGCTCGGCGGCCGAACTCCTGGGCAAGATCAACAGCATCGACTTCGCCGCCATTGGCAAGGGCCTGTCGGGAACAGCCAAAGGGCTGGACGACATCGTCAATGGCCCGCAACTCAAGAAGACGCTTGCCTCACTCGAGGCGACGATGGCTGACGCCCAGGACTTCATGCGCAAGCTCGATAGCGGCGCGGCGCCGGCGATCGCGCGACTGCCGGAAATCTCGAAATCGCTCGATGATTCGCTGGCGCAGATCAACCGCCTCGCCGCCTCGCTCAGCACCGGCTACGGCGACAATTCCCGCTTCAGCCGCGAGATCGATCGCCTGCTGCCGCAGCTCAACGAGACGGCGCGCTCGTTCCGCGCGCTGGCGGACCTCTTGTCGCGCCACCCCGAAGCCCTGATCCAGGGCCGCACCAACAAGGGCAAGGAATAGCCTGATGCCGCTCAGCCGTCGCAGGCTCGCCTGCCTTGCCCTCCCCGCTCTCGCCGCCGGCTGCGGCGCCTCGCCGGACCCCGCGCTCTACACCCTGCAGATGAAGCCCGGCCCGACGCTGCCGAGTGGGCCACGCGTCGTGCAGCTGCGCGATATCGGACTGCCCGGCTACCTCGACCGCCGCGAGATCGTGCGCTCGTCGGCCGGCTACAAGCTCGGAGTCATGTCGAACGACTGGTGGGGCGAGCCGCCGGGCTCGATGCTGAGCCGCATCATCATCCTCGGGCTGTCGCAGCGCCTGCCCGCCAGCAGGATTTATGCAGAGGGGGGCGCGATCTCTGCCGATCCCAACGCCGTTCTCGGCGTAAACATCCAGCGGATGGACCTCGACGCCTCGGGTTCCCTCGAACTGATCGCCCAGGGCGCCGTCGAGTTCAACCGCCCGATGCGGTCGGCGTCGCGAACCTTCCACATCGTGAAGGCCCCGCCGACCAACACGGTCGCGGGCCAGGTCGCCGCGACCAGCGATGCCGTCGCCGAGCTGACCGACGGTCTCGCCAACCTGCTGCAGCCGTGAACCTGCCGCAGCTCCGCGAGTGCATGGGCTGCGGCCTGTTCCAGATCGTGCCGGAGCTCGAGCCCGACACGCGCTGCGACTGCGTGCGTTGCGGCACGACCTTGCGCCGCTCACGCCGCGATCCTCTCAACCGCGGGCTGGCGCTGAATTTCGCAGCCCTCGGCCTCTTCATCATCGTCTGGACGGCGATGCTCATGAAGGTCTCGACCGCCGGCATCGTGCACGAGACCTGGCTGCATTCCGGCCCGATGGAGCTCGTGCGCCAGGGCCTATGGCCGCTGGCGTTGGCCGTCGCTTTCACCACGGGCCTGGCGCCCGCGGCCAAGTTCCTCGGTACGATCTACGTCTTGATCGGGCTGCGCTTGCCGCAGCCCTTGCCTTACTTGCGCAGCGTCTTTCGCTTCTCGCGCAAGATCAGCGTCTGGTCGATGCTGGAGGTCCTGCTGCTCGGCGTGTTCGTCGCCTACACCAAGCTCGGCGCCCTGGTACAGATGGATATCGGCGCCGCCGTCTATGCCCTCGGCCTGCTGACGCTGGTCGTCGTGTGGGCAGACATCGTGCTGGTGCCCGACGACGTCTGGGAGGCGATCGAGCGCACCGGCCAAACGCACGCGCCGATGCCGGCCGAGCGGTCGCTCGCGTTCCGCCCCAGTGCCGTGGGATGCGAAACCTGCGGCCTCGTCAGCGTGCCGGAGGAGCATGAGCACCATTGCCCGCGCTGCGGTGCGGCACTGCATGCCCGCAAGCCCGACAGCCTAAACCGCACCTGGGCCTTCGTGATCGCCGGCGCCATCCTTTACATCCCCGCCAACTACTATCCTGTGCTGACCGTCATCCAGGCGGGTTCAGGCGCACCCAGCACGATTATCGGCGGCGTCGAGGAGCTGCTGTCCTCGCGGATGTACCCGCTCGCCCTGCTGGTGTTCTTCGCCAGCATCCTGGTGCCGGTCTTCAAGCTGATCGGCCTCGGCATCATGCTGATGGCCACCATGCTGGTGACCACCCATTCGGGCGCCCGGCTTTTCCTGCCCCAGCGGACACGTCTCTACTACATCGTTGCCTGGATCGGGCGCTGGTCGATGGTCGACATCTTCATGGAGTCGCTGCTGGGCGCGCTCGTCCAGTTCGGCGCCCTCGTCACGATCGCGCCCGGTGTCGGCGCGGTTGCCTTCTGCGCCGTCGTCCTTCTCACCATCGTCGCAGCCGAATGCTTTGATCCCAGGCTGATGTGGGATGCCGCGGCCCACAACGCCCATCGGCCCTTTGCTCTGCGCCAGCCATCGTCGTTCCGGATCGCGCGAAGCGCCTAGGGCAACGTAACGATTTCCACCCAGTTGGGATTCTTCCCCGTCGGGTACTGCTTGAGCTTGGCTAGCTTTCCGGTCGTGCCGTCGATCGAGTAGCCGGTCATCGAATCGGAGAGTTGGCCGACCGCGAACAGCCAGCGCCCGGTGGGATCGATGGCAAAGCCGCGCGGCTGGGTTTCGGTCGGCGTATGGCCGATCAGCATCAGCGACCCGTTCGCCGGATCGACCTTGAAGGCCGCGATGGTGCTGGTGCCGCGCTCGCTGGCGTAGAGATACTTGCCATCGGGCGTAAGGTGGATGTCGGCCGCCCAGATCTTCTCCGGCTTCTTCTCCGGCAGCACGCTCACCGTTTGCTGCTCCTTCAGCGTGCCGGTCTTGGGATCGTAGGCCAAGACGACGAGCGACGCCTCGAGCTCTGTCACCAGATAGACTCGGCCGTTGCTCGGATGGAAAACGAAATGGCGCGGGCCGGGATTGCCGTTGCCCTTGATCGCCGCCGCCGGCGGATCGTTGGGCGTAAGCGTGCCGTTCGCCGGATCGAAGCGAAACTGGCGCACGACATTGCCGCCCAGGCTGGTCGCCAGCACGAAGCGATTGGAAGTGTCGGGTTGGATGGCGTGGGCGTTGGGCTCGGTCGGGATGATTTGCGAGGGCTTCTGCACGGTGCCGTCGGCGGCGATCGGATTCACCGTCACCTTGTTGTTCGGATATGATGCCGAGAGCAGGTAGCGTCCGGTACGGTCGGTGGAGATGTAAGCCATGCTGCCGTCGAGCGGGCCGTTGGCAACGTGGGTGAGCTTGCCACTCGCCGGATCGATGCGGAAAGTCGCCGCCACCTGCGGCTCGCCGCGCGTCGCGGCGAACAGGAACTTCTTGTCGGGGCTGACCGCCATCGGCGTCGAACCCGCCGTCTTGACGATCCCGGGGATCGTCACGGTCTCTACGGCGGTGAGATCGCCGTTCTGCGGATTGAGCTGCAGGACGCGAATCTCGTTGCTGTCGGTGCAGCCGACATAGACGAAGGTTGTCGCCTCAGCCGGCAGGGCAAGCGCCGCCGCTGCCAAGGCAAGAAGTGTCGCCAAGCCTGTGTGCATGGTTCCTCCCGGAGCGCCGCCCGTTCCGCCGGGCGATCACTCCGCATGGTGAAGGCATGCATCTTGCAGAGCAACGACGCATTTGGGAGCATCCACCCGAACAAGATGTGGGGAGGCAACATGCGACGTCGGCACGTTCTGCTAGGGACTGGATTGGGAATTGCCGGGCTCGCTGCGCCTGCCATTCGCTCGGCGAGCGCCCAGGCGCTGAAGCCGTTGGTGATCGGTGGTTCGGTGCCGCTCACCGGCGCAGCGGCGGAAACCGGACTCAACGTCAACAACGGCTACGTCACCGCCGCTACCTACATCAACGATGTGCTGGGTGGCGTCGAGATCGCCGGCGACAAGTACAAGATCGAGCTCAAGCTGTTCGACGATGCGAGCGATCCCGCGCGTGCCACGACGCTGCTGCAGCGCCAGATCGATGAAGGCACGGACTTTTTCCTGGGCTCGTTCGGCAGCAACATCGTGCTGCCGACCGCGGCGATCACGGAGCGGGCCAAGAAACCAATGGTGCAGACCGGCGGTGGCTCCGACGCGATCTTCACCCGCGGCTACAAGTACGTGTTCGGCATGTACCCACGCGCGACGCGTCAGTTCACCTCGGCCGCCGCGCTGTTCAAGACGCTCAAGCCCACGCCCGAAACCTACTCGGTGATCTACAATAACGACGCCTTCTCCAAGACGGCGGCGGAAGGCGTGAAGCTCTCGTGCAACGCCGCGGGCTTCAAGATGATCGACAGCTTCGAGCTGCCGGCCAAAGTGACCGACGTTTCCAGCGTGCTGGCCTCGGTGCGCGCCAAGACGCCGGACCTTCTGGTCTGCGTGGTGCACGACCAGGACTCGCTTCTCATCGCCCGCCAGATGGTGGCGACCAATACCAACGTGAAGCTCCTGTTCCAGGGCCTGGGGCCGCAGCTCGCCTCCTACCGCGAGGCGATGGGCAAATACTCCGAGTTCATCCTTTGCTCGACCTACTGGGACGAGAACGTGCCCTACAAGGACAAGTTCTTCGGCGACGCCAAGAAGTTCGCCGCCTACTACCGCAGCAAGTTCACGCGCCCGATCGCCTACCATGTGGCGGGCGCGGCGGCCTGCATCGAGACCTATGTGATGGCCATGCAGGCGGCCAAGAGCACCAAGCCCGAGCCAGTGCGCGATGCCCTGGCGGCGGCCGACTTCGAGACCTTCTACGCCCGAATCAAGTTCACGCCCGACGGCGACGGCGACCCGATCGCGCTCGGCGGCATGATCGGCCAAGTGCAGAAGGGCAAGCTCGAGACGGTGTTCCCGGAGGCCGCCAAGTCGGCGGCCGCCATCTACCCCGCGCCAGCCTGGGACAAGAAAGGCGCCTGATCCTGCGGGCACCGCGCCGATGAACCTGATCGCGCAGACTTTGGCCGACGGCCTGGTGCTGGGCGGCATCTATGCGCTTGCCGCCGTCGGCTTTTCGCTGATCTTCGGCGTGCTGCACGTCATCAATCTCAGCCACGGCATCCTGGTGCTGATGGGCGCCTATCTGGCGCTGATCTTCTCCGAGCATCTGCACATCGACCCGCTGCTCACCTTGCCTGCGGTCATGGCCGTGCTGTTCTGCATCGGCTACGTCTATCAGCGCCTGCTGATACAGCGCGCCGTCGACCGCGCCTCGGTCAACTCCATGCTGCTCACCTTCGGCGTGGCGCTGATGCTCCAGAACGTCATGATCTGGGTCTTCTCGCCCGACATGAAGAGCATCACGCCCTCCTACGCCTTCACTTCGTTCCAGCTCGGCCCGGTCAACTTCGATGCCGTGCGGGTGAGCGCGCTGGCGGCAAGCCTGGTTCTGCTCTGCTGCCTCGCGCTCCTGCTGAAATTCTCGCCGCTCGGTCGGGTGATCCGCGCTACCGCGCAGCAGACGATGGCGGCCAGGCTCTGTGGCGTGAACGTACGGCACGTCTACGCGCTCACCTTCGCAGTGTCCGCCGCCTTTGCCGGCGCTGCCGGCATCGTGATCGGCATCATCCTGCCCTTCTCGCCCAACGATGAAGGCAACTTGACGCTGAACGCCTTCGTCGTCGTCGTGCTGGGCGGCGTCGGCAGCCCGGCCGGCGCGCTGATCGGCGGCCTGCTGCTCGGTGTCGTGAACACGCTCACGGCGCAGTATGTCGGGCCGGCTTTCCCCAACGTCACGATGTTCCTTCTGCTCGTGCTGCTGCTGCTGGTCCGCCCCAGCGGCTTGTTGGGCAACGCCTTCGCGGCGTCGCGATGAGCAACCGGCCAGCCTCGGCGATTGCGCTCATGGTGGCCGCTGCCGTCGTGCTGGCCTTCGGCCCGCTGGTGCTGCCGCCCTTCTACGTGCGCGTTGGCCAGCTGATGCTCTATTCCGCGGGGCTCGGCGTTGCCTGGGCGATTCTGGGCGGCTTTGCCGGCTATGCGAGCTTCGGCCATGCCGCTTTCATCGGCGTCGGCGCCTTCGCGGCCGGTCTGGTCGAACAACGGTTCTCTGGCCTGCCGACACCCTTGTTGCTGCCGCTGGGCCTCGTGGTCGGCGGCGCCAGCTGCGCCGTGCTGTCGGCCGTCATCGCCTATCCGATCCTGCGTCTGCGCGGCACCTTCTTTGCCATCGCCATGCTTGGCGTCAGCCATGTCTGCGCCGAAGTTACCAACAACATCGACTTCTTCCAGGGCTCGCTCGGCCTCAACTTCCCGCCAATCGCGCCGGCCAGCATGGACCCGGCCGTCTTCTTCTATGAGGTCTACCTCGCGGCGAGTTTGGTGGTGCTGCTGATCGCCTGGAAAGTCCGCTACAGCCGCTTCGGCGCCGGCCTGTTGAGCATTCGCGAGGACGAGGATACCGCCCGCATGCTGGGCGTGCCGACCGAACGCTACAAGCGGCAAGCCTTCGTGCTGAGCGCCGTCCTCACCGGCCTGTTGGGCGTGATCTACGGTCATTCGCTGGGCTACATCACCACCGAGTCGGTCTATCGCGACGACACCAACCTCAGCCTGATCGTCTACTCGCTGCTGGGCGGCATGGGCACGCTGTTCGGCCCGGTGATCGGCGCCTTCGCGCTGGTCTTCATCACCCAGGTGATCCTGGGCCGCCTGCTCGACTTCCACCTCTTCGCCACCGGCCTGCTGCTCGTCCTGCTGATCCTGATGGCGCCCGGCGGCGTGCTGGGGCTCCTGAAGCGCAAGGCCGCGTCGTGAGCATCCTCGCCGTCGAGCACCTGTCCAAGAACTTCCGTGGCCTGGCGGCGATTGCCGACGTGTCGTTCGCCATCGAGGCAGGATCGATCACCAGCATCATCGGCCCCAATGGCGCCGGGAAGTCGACACTGTTCAACCTGGTGACGGGCTATCTCGAGCCGAGCGCCGGCGAGATCGCCTTCCAGGGCAAGCGCATCACCGGCATGGCCACCAACCGCATCGCCGGGCTCGGCGTCGCCCGCGCCTTCCAGATCGCCCGTCCGTTCCGCGAGCTCAGCGTCTACGAAAACGTGCGGATCGGTGCCCTGTTCGGCAAGGCGGGCCCACGCGACGTCGCCACCACCACGCAGCGCGGCATGGAGCTCGCGGCGATCGCCCATCTTGCCGAGCAGCCGGCCAGCGCCCTGACCGTCGGCCAGCTGCGCCACCTCGAGGTCGCCCGCGCCATCGCCACCCGGGCCGACCTGCTGCTGGCCGACGAACCGTGCGCCGGCCTTAACCCGACCGAGACCGCGGCGATGATCGAGGTGCTGCGCAAGATCCGCGGCAATGGCGTCACGGTCGTGCTGGTCGAGCACGACATGCCGTCGGTCATGGAAATCTCCGACCGCATCCTGGTGCTCGATGCCGGCCGCCTGATCGCCGACGGCGCCCCGCGGGCCGTGGCCGACGACCCCAAGGTGATCGCGGCGTACCTGGGAACGCCCGATGCCGCCTAGTGGCCCAGGAAGGCGCGCCGGACGTAGGCGTCGGCCAGCAGCTCCTTGCCGGTGCCGGCCAGCACTACCGAGCCCTTTTCCAGCACGTAGCCACGATGGGCAATGCGCAGCGCCTGGTGCAGGTTCTGCTCGACCAGCAGCACGCCGATGCCGCTCTTGTTCACCGCCTCGATCAGCTTGAACACTTCTTGCGTGACGATCGGCATCAGCCCGAGCGACGGCTCGTCGAGGATGATGAGCCGCGGCTCGGCCATCAGGCCGCGGGCGATCGCCAGCATCTGCTGCTCGCCGCCGCTCATCGAGCCCGCAAGCTGGCCGCGCCGCTCGGCGAGACGCGGAAACAGCGCGAATGCCTTGTCGACCAGTGCGCCGATCTCACTGCGCTGCTTGATGTGCGCGCCGAGCTGCAGGTTCTCCATCACCGTCATCTGCGGGAACACCAGCCGGCCTTCGGGCACCAAGGTGATGCCGCGCCGTACGACAACGTGGCTGGGCGAGCCGCTCAGCAGCTCGCCGGCGAACTTGATGGCGCCCTTCTGCGGGCTGAGCACGCCCGCGATCATGCGCACGGTGGTGGACTTGCCGGCGCCGTTGGCGCCAAGCAGCGCCACGATCTCACCCGGTTGGACGGTCAGCGACACGTCGCGCACGGCGAGCGCGCCGTCGTAGGCAAAGGCCAGGCCCGAAACGTCGAGCATGTCCTGCATCATGCCGCCGGCTGCTTGCGATAGGCGTAGTTCTTGTCCAGTCGCTCGATCAGATAGTCGCCATAGCGCACCGCCGGAAACTTCGCCGGCTGGCAGGTCGGCAACACCTCGACGATGCTGTCCATCGACATGTCGAAGAAATACGGACACGAGTAGCGATCACCACCCGACAGGTTCTTCACGCGATGCGGCGTCGACTGCCAGCGTCCATTGGTCCAGCGCGACAGCATGTCGGCGACGTTCACCACCCAGGTTCCCGGTATCGGCGATGCTGCAAGCCACGTGCCATCGCGCCGCCGGACTTCCAGCCCGCCGCGCTCGTCCTGCGCCAGGATGGTGATGAAGCCATAGTCGGTGTGCGGCGCCGAACCGAAGGCGTCGCCCGGCGCATCGATGGCCTGCGGCGGATAGTGCAGCAAGCGCAGGAACGTCGTGGGCTGCCGGAAGTGCGGTGCGAACCAGTCACGCGGCAGGCCGAGCGCCAAGGCGAGCGCCGGCAGCAGGCGCAGGCAAAAGGCGTGCATGGCATGCTCGTAAGCTTCGACCGGTTCACGAAAGCCCGGCAGGTCCGGCCACAAATTCGGACCTTCGAGCGGGCGGCCGTAACGCGGGTCGCTGGGCGCCACCTCGTGCATCAACATGAACAATTCGGAATCGTTCGGCCGCGTCACGTGTGCCACCGTCGAGGTCTCGATGATCGAAGTCTTCGGCGCCATGTAGCCGCGATGAAAGTGGTTCATCGCGATCGCGTCTTTGGCGGCACGCGGCAGGGCGTGGAAGCGACGCGACGCGGCGAAGACGTCCTTCACCGTGGCCGGATCGACGTCGATGCCCTTGAAATAGCAGAAGCCGATCTCGCTGAAGGCGGCGTCGAGCTGGCGCGCCAGCGCCTCGTCGCTGGCGCCGGCGAAATCGACGACTGGCAGGCCTTTGTTCATCGCCGGTACCATAGCATAATCGCCCGCATGCCACGGCCCCGTGCCAAAACGTCCCTGCATCTGCGCCTCGATTTCGGCGGCGAACGTTCGCTCGGGCCGGGCAAGGTGCGGCTGCTCGAGCTGATCGACGAAACCGGTTCGATCTCCGCCGCCGGCCGCGCGCTGAAGATGTCCTATCGTCAGGCCTGGCTGCTGATCGACGAACTCAATCGCATGTTCCGCGAACCCCTGGTCACCTCGCAGATCGGCGGCGGCGGCGGCGGCGGCGCGGCGCTGACCAAGGCCGGCGCCAGCGTGATCCGTCACTATCGCGACATGGAGCGGCGGGCCACCGGCGCCTCGTCGACCGACATCCGTACATTGAAGCGCCTGCTCGCGTCCTAGCCCGCCTTGACTCTCCGGAGCGGCCGCCTGAGGCTCGCGCCAGGAAAAATTTAAGGGGGAAGCGTCATGGAGCGGGAGCTCAATCGCCGTCAAACGCTCATTGGACTGGCCGCTGGTGCCGGCGCGCTGGCCGTCGGCGAAACGGCCCTGGCGCAAGGCAAGTACAAGGAAGCGCCGTCGCTCGCCGACCTGGTGAAGGCCGGCAAGTTGCCGTCCGTCGACAAGCGCCTGCCGGAGAACCCGCTGGTGGTGCCGGTGGTCGAGAAGACCGGCGAATATGGCGGCGTATGGCGCCGCGCCTTCCTCGGACCGGCCGATTCCAACAATTACGTGCGCGTGGTCTTCAACTCGCTGTTCCGCTTCTCGCCCGACGGCGCCAAGATCGAGCCCAAGATCGCCGAAAGCGCCGAGCCTTCCGCCGACTTCAAGGTATGGACGATCAAGTTGCGCAAGGGCTCGAAGTGGTCCGACGGCCAGCCGTTCGGCGCCGACGACATTCTGTTCTGGTACAACGACGTGCTCCTCAACAAGGAGCTCACGCCCACCCTGCCGGGCTGGATCAAGAATCCCGATGGCTCGGCCGCCAAGGTCGAGAAGGTCGACGACAATACGGTGCGCTTCACCTATGCCGCTCCTGCAACTCTGTTCCTGACCGCCGTCGCCAACCAGGATGGCGCCGACCGCACCTTCGCGATGTTCCTGCCGGCGCACTACCTCAAGAAGTTCCATCCCACCTACACGCCCAAGGCGGATGTCGAGACGGCGGCCAAGGCGGCGGGATTCAAGACCTGGACTGAGCTGTTCGCCAACAAGAACGCCCCGCCGGAGAATCCCGAGCGGCCGACCATGGCGGCCTGGGCGCCGACCAGCCGCGCCAGCGATCCGGTGTTCACGCTGAAGCGCAATCCCTACTACATCGGCGTCGACAAGGACGGCAACCAGCTGCCCTACACCGACGAGGTGCGCTTCACCTACTTCGCCGACGTCCAGGCGCTCAACCTGGCGGCCATCGCCGGCAACTTCGACATGCAAGAGCGCCACATCATCATGACCAACTACCCGGTCCTGAAGGACCAGGAAAAGACCGGCAAGTACCGCGTCATCACCTGGCCGACCTTCGGCGGTGCGGATGCGGTGATCGCCATCAACCAGACCTACACGGCCGATCCGGAGATGGGCAAGGTGATGGCCCACAAGGACTTCCGGGTGGCGCTCTCGCTCGCCATCAATCGCGACCAGATCAAGGAGAGCGTGTTCCTCGGCCTGGGTGAGCCACGCCAGCCGGTGCCCGCACCATGGCATCCCTACTATCCCGGCGACGAATGGGCCAAGAAGTGGACGGCGTTCGACAAAGCGCAGGCCAACAAGATGCTGGACGGCATCGGCCTCTCCAAGAAGGACGCCAACGGCATCCGCCTGCTGCCGAGCGGCAAGCCCGCCACGATCGAGATCAGCGTGGTGCCGGCGTTCGGCGCCTGGCCGGACGTGGCGCTGCTCGTCTCCAAGGACTGGGAGGCGGTGGGCGTGAAGACCATCGTGCAGATCCGCGAGCGCGCCCTACATTTCAAGATGAACGAGAACAACGAGCTGATGGCCGAAATCTGGAACGAGGACACCAGCGCCTTCCCCTATACCGGCAACGCCAAGCCTGATCCGCGCAACGCGCCGATCCTGACCATCGGCCCGCTGTGGCGGCGCTGGTACGCGACCGGCGGGAAGGATGGCCAGGAGCCGACGCCGGAGATGAAGCGCATCGTCGAGATCGTCGACAAGGCGCGCACCGTCGGCCCGGACGAGCAGGTCAAGCTTTCCCAGGAACTCTTCCGGATCTGGGCGGAGAACTGCTTCGAGATCGGCACCATCGGCCTGACGCCCATGGTGCAGGGCGTGGTCGTGGCCGGCACCAAGTTCCGCAACGTGCCCACCACGCTCGGCAATGACTGGCCGCTGCGTAGCCCTGGCAACGCCCGCACGGAGCAGTTCTTCTTTGCCTCGAAGTGACGGCCACGCCAGCGTGAGTACATGACGCGTTACATCCTCCAGCGGCTGGCCCTGCTGCCGCTGCTGATGGTGATCTATTCGTTCGTGATCTTCGTCATCATCCAGGCGCCGCCAGGAGACTTCCTGACGGCCTATGTGGCGACGCTGTCCTCGTCCGGCTCGTCGATCTCGGCCGAGCAGATCGCGGCGCTGCGCCACACCTACGGACTCGACCAGCCATTCCTGGTGCAATACTTCCTCTGGGTCCAGCATCTGCTGCACGGCGACTTCGGCCTGTCGCTCGAATACCAGCGGCCCAACGCCGACCTGATCGGCGAGCAGCTCGGCCTCACCGTGGCACTGGCCCTGTTCTCCTTCGTGCTGACCTGGGTGCTGGCGGTGCCGGCCGGCATCTACTCGGCGACCCATCCCCGTTCCATCGGCGATCACGTGCTGACGGTGATCAACTACGTGGGCGTGGCCACGCCCAATTTCATGCTGGCGCTGATCCTGATGTGGGTCGCCTTCGCTTATTTCGACATCAGCGTCACCGGCCTGTTCTCGCCCGACTACGTCAACGCGCCGTGGAGCGTCGGCCGCATGCTCGACCTGCTCGGCCACATCTGGTTGCCGGCGCTGGTACTGGGCATCGCCGGCACCGCGCGCTTGAGCCGCATCATGCGCGCCAACCTCTTGGACGAGCTCAACAAGCCCTATGTCGTGACCGCGCGCGCCAAGGGCATGAAGGAATGGGCCCTGGTGCTGCGCTATCCGGTGCGGCTCGCCTTCAACCCGCTGGTCAGCACCATCGGCTGGTACCTGCCGCTGCTGTTCTCCGGCAGCCTGATCGTGGCCACGGTGATGAACCTGCCCAACATCGGTCCACTGCTGCTGCGCGCGCTGGTCAACCAGGACATGTATCTCGCCGGCGGCATCCTGCTGATCTACTCGTTCCTCACCATCGTCGGCACGCTGCTGTCGGATGTGGCGCTGGCGCTGATCGATCCGCGCATCCGGGTGGAGCGCTGAGCATGGCGGTCACCACCGGCGATCAGGTCGAAGATCGCGTTGCCGTCGCCTCCAACTGGAAGCTGGTGTGGTGGCGCTTCCGCCGCCATCACCTGGCGATGGCGAGCGGTGCGCTGCTGATCTTCCTCTATCTGATCGTGCTCGCTCCGGATTTCTTCTCGACCCAGGATCCCGAGCGCACCGACGCGCGCCAGGCCTTCATCCCGGTGCAGACCGTGCACTTCTTCGACGACGGCAGCCTTTCGCCCTGGGTGCCGGCGATCGTCGGCAAGCGCAATCCCACGACGCTCCGCATGGAGTGGACGACCGACCCCAACAAGAAGGTGCCGGTGCGCTTCTTCACGCATGGCCATTCCTGGCGCTTCCTCGGCCTGTTCGAGACCAGCCGGCACCTGATCGGACCGATCGACCCCAACCAGCGCATCTTCCTGCTGGGCTCCGACCGGCTCGGCCGGGACCAGTGGTCGCGCATCATGCACGGCACCCAGACCTCGATGACGGTAGGCCTCGTCTCGGTGGCGTTCTCCGTCATCCTGGGCGTCGTGCTGGGCGGCATCTCGGGCTACGTCGGGGGCAAGACCGACCAAGTCATACAGCGCCTGATCGAGCTGCTGCAATCCGTGCCGACCATCCCGATCTGGCTGGCGCTCTCCGCTGCCCTGCCGCGCGACTGGACGCCGATCCAGGTGTTCTTCGCCATCACCGTGATCCTGTCGCTGGTCGGCTGGACGACGCTCGGCCGCGAGGTGCGTGGAAGATTCCTGGCATTGCGCGAGGAGGATTTCGTGCTCGCCGCCCGCCTCGCCGGCTGCTCGCGCATGCGCATCATCCTGCGCCACATGGTGCCGACCTTCACCAGCCACATCATCGCCACCTCCTCGCTTGCGATCCCGGTGGCGATCATCAACGAGACCTCGCTCAGCTTCCTCGGCCTCGGCATCCGCCCGCCGGCCATCAGCTGGGGCGTGCTGCTGCAGGAGGCGCAGAACATCCAGACCCTGGCGCTCGCCCCCTGGCTGCTGATCCCCGGCCTGGTTGTGATCGTGTCGGTGCTGGCCTTCAATCTGGTGGGCGACGGGCTGCGCGATGCCGCCGACCCGTACAGCCATTGAGCGCGCCGTGACCGCCAACGAACCTCTCCTCTCGGTGCGCGACCTGCGGGTCTCCTTCGCTCTCGACGAGGGCCTGGTGCGCGCGGTCGACGGCACCAGCTTCGACGTCATGCCGGGCCAGGTCCTCGGCGTGGTGGGCGAGAGCGGCTGCGGCAAGAGCGTCACCATGCGGGCGATCCTGCAATTGGTCGACCGACCGGGCCGCATCACCTCGGGCACCATCAATTTTCGCCGCCGTGACGCCAACGAGACCATCGACCTCGCCCAGCTGCCGCCGCGCGGCGCGGTGATGCGCGACATCCGCGGCGCCGAGATCGCGCTGATCCCGCAGGAGCCGATGGCGGCGTTCAGCCCGGTGCACACGGTGGGCGACCAGATCATCGAGGCCATCCTGCTGCACGGCCATCGCTGGCGGGCCGGCGGCCGCAAGCTCAGCCGTGCCGAGGCGCGCGACATCACGGTCGGGCTGTTCCGCGACGTCGGCATCTCGATGCCCGAGCAACGGGTCGACGCCTATTCCTGGCAGCTCTCGGGCGGGCTCCGCCAGCGCGCCATGATCGCCATGGCGCTCTCCTGCAAGCCGCGCCTGCTGATCGCCGACGAGCCGACGACCGCGATCGACGTCACGACGCAGGCCCAGGTGCTGGCGCTCTTGCGCGACCTGCAGGCCAAGTACAACACTGCCATCATCTTCATCACCCACGATCTCGGCGTAATCGCCCAGATGGCGAGCTACGTCGTCGTCATGTATCTCGGCCGCGTCATGGAGGAAGGGCCGGTCGACGAGATCTTCCATGCGCCCAAGCATCCCTACACCCGCGCCCTGCTGCGCTCGATCCCGAGCCTCTATGGCCAGACGCGCGTGGCCTTGCCGGTGATCAGCGGCACCCTGCCCCATCCGTTCAACCGTCCGCCTGGCTGCCCCTTCCATCCGCGCTGCCCCGACGTCATGGAGCGCTGCTCGATCGCCGTGCCCAGCCTGCAGCCGGTGGCCGCCAACCAGCTCGCGAGCTGCTTCCTGCATCACGACAAGGCGGAGGCGGAATGAGCGAGCCCCTTCTCCAAGTTCGCGGCCTGCAGAAGTTCTTCCCCATCACCGAGGGCTTCTTCCAGCGCACCGTCGGTCATGTCCGCGCCGTCGACGGCGTCGACTTCACCTTGAACGAGGGCGAGACGCTGGGACTGGTCGGCGAATCGGGCTGCGGCAAGACCACCGCCTCGCGCTGCATCCTGCGCGCTATCGACCCGACCGGCGGCCAGATCCTCTATCGCACGCGCGCAGGCTCCACGGTCGATCTCGCCACCTTGCCGCCAGCCGAGCTGCTGCCGCTGCGCGCCGAGATCCAGATGATCTTCCAGGACCCGTTCGGCTCGCTCAATCCGCGCATGAACCTGCTGGACAATGTCGGCGAGCCCTTGCTGGTCAACGGCATGAGGAACCGGCGCGAGCGCGCCGATCGCGTTGCCGAGCTGCTGAGGCTGGTGGGCCTGCGCCCCGAGTTCATGCACCGCTTCCCGCATGCCTTCTCGGGCGGCCAGCGCCAGAGGATCGGCATCGCCCGCGCGCTCGCCACCAATCCGCGCCTGGTGGTGGCCGACGAGCCGGTGTCCGCCCTCGACGTCTCGGTGCAGGCCCAGGTGCTGAACCTGCTGCTCGAGCTGCAGTCGCGGCTGAAGCTCACCTTCCTGTTCGTCGCGCATGATCTCTCGGTGGTGCGCCACATCTCCGACCGCGTCGCCGTGATGTATGTCGGCCAGTTGGTCGAGCTCGCGCCGACCGGCGCCCTGTTCGCCCAGCCGCTGCATCCCTACACCGCCGCCCTGATGCGCGCGGTGCCGGTGGCCGACCCGCGGGTCCACAAGGACGACGCCATCCTGACCGGCGAAGTGCCGAGCCCCGCCAAGCCGCCGCCGGGCTGCTATTTCCACCCGCGCTGCCGGCACGCCACCGAGCGCTGCCGGGTCGAGGCCCCCGCCCTGCGCGAGATCGCGCCCGGGCACTTCAGCCGCTGCCACTACGCGGGGGAAAAGACGTTCTGATTCCCCCGAAATTCCCCTCTCAGGGGAACGGTCCGATGTCGATGGGACAAGGGTTTTAGCCGATTTTTCCCCTTCGCTGCGCCACCCCCTACCGGTATTAGAATACCGCATCAAAAAGGCCTTTACGTTCCCCGTATAGCTTCCTATGTTGGAACAAACGAGGAACGTCCATGCCCCGCCTCAGCCAACCGAGAGCCCGCCCCACCGCCTGCGACCTCGAAGCCGACCTGCCTCCGCGCATGCCGGCCACCGAGCTGATCGCCGCCGATCTGCCCGAACGCCAGATCGTCCTCGACCCGATCCTGGCGACCAAGAGCCTCGCTCTGCTGTACGGCCCGCGCGGTGTCGGCAAGACCTTCGTGGCGCTGGGCATCGCCTGGGCGGTGGCGTCCGGCGGCAGCTTCCTTGGCTGGCGAGCCAACCGGCCGCATCGCGTGCTCTATGTCGACGGCGAGATGGCCGCGGTCGACATGCAGCAGCGGCTGAAGCTCATGGGGTCAGCGCCGCCGACGCTCGACTTCATGCTGCGCGACATGAACCGGGGCGCACCGCCCGATCTCGGTTACTACGAGGGCCAGATTCGGCTGATGCAGGGCTGGGGACATCCGGAGTTCGTGGTGTTCGACAACCTCGCGAGCCTGGTCGGCTTCAGGACCGGGGATACCGATTGCTGGCATGAGCTGCAGCAGTTCCTGATCAAGCAACGCGGCTACAATCGGCCCATCCTTCTGGTCCATCACGCCAACAAACAGGGCTTCCAGCGCGGCACCAACCGGCGCGAGGACATTCTCGACCTCGTAATGGCGCTAAAACCGCCGGCCGACCACCAGCCCAAGGATGGCGCGCGCTTCGAGATCCATTTCGAAAAGACGCGCGGCCTCTACGGCGACGCCGTCGACCCGATCGAGGCACGGCTCGAGACGGACCAGGCCGGCGTCGCGCGCTGGAGCTGGCGGCCCGTCCAGCTCGGCCAACTCGAACGCGTGGTGGCGCTTCTCCGGCAGGGGCTGAAGCCGAATCGGGTCGCGCAGGAGCTCGGCATCGCCCAAAGCTATTGCTACCGGCTGAGCGAGCGGGCGCGGGCGAGCGGCCTGGTGCAATGAATTCAGCCCGGCGCGCAACTAAATACCCATGGTCCGGCGTTTATGCAGCACAAGAGAGGAGTGCCCGGCATGACCTATCTCGAGCTTTCGCCCGCCATCACCGCCCTTCGCTCCCGTCCCGAGGAATTCGAGCTGCGGGACGACGCGCTGCATCATCTCGGCAGCCGCCACAGCTTCCGGTTCCTGAACGACGACGAGGTGCGCATCGAGGCCCTTTGCGGCTGCGTCCAGCTCCGCGCCTCGCGAGAGCAGAGCCGGACCCTGCACGAGGCGTTTCGGCACTGGCGCACGTCCTATTGGCAGCCGCTGCAGATCAACCGCGAGTTCGCAGGCCATTTCGAGCCGCCCGGCCTCGTGCGGCGGATGATGATGGCGCTGCTGCGCTACCTGATCGCATGGCGCCCCGAGCCCAAGATCGTACCGCTTGACCAGCCCTTGGCGCTGCACTGAGGCTTAGGCCCGAACCTGCAACGTCGGCAAAGGCGAAAGACCTCATCCTGAGGAGCGGCCCGCAGGGCCGTGTCTCGAAGGATGGGCTCCAGCGACTTGTGTGTTGCCCATCCTTCGAGACGCCGCGCTACGCGCGGCTCCTCAGGATGAGGTTACCCGCTAGGAATGCGGGCGGATGTTGTTGTTGACCTTCCTGTCGCCCGCCATCCAGCGCTTCAGGTCTGCGTGCGCGGAGCCGCGCTGCTGAGCGCTGATCCGATCGGCGTCGGGAGGATCGGACGTGAACTCCACGACGAGGCCGTCCGGATCGGTGGCATAGATCGACTTGCAATAGCCGTGATCGCGGACGCGCACCGGAACGCCCTCCGCCTCGAGGCGACGCTGGATCTCGTCCTGGGTGGTCGCGCTGACGGCCAGCGCCAGGTGCACGAAGAACGGCTGCTTCAGCGCCTTGTACCTGGCGGCGACCTCGGGGTCGGCGAATTCGAAAAAGGCCAGCGCGCCGCCATCGCCGATGCCGAAGAAGGTGTGCGCGAAGGACACCTTCTTGCCGGGGAACTCCGGGAACTCGCTCTCTTCGATCCAGGTGGCGACCAGGGGCAGTCCGACGATGTCCTCGTAGAAATGCCGGGTCGTTTCCTGGTTGGCACAGACATACGCGTTGTGATGAAGCCGCAACGGCAACTCCTTCAGGCGACGAGGACCGGTGTGTGCATGAACCTGGTCGGGCATGGCGGCGTCCTCCTCATTCTGCAGCGTTCCGGCATTGTGGGCGCATAGGCTCACCAACGTCCAGCGCGCGTTATATAGATCATTGAATTTCAGATAGTTACGTGATATTATTAAAGTATTAAATAAGGTCCGGAGAGACCACCATGATGCCCCTCGCGTTCCTCAAGAAGGGTTTTCGGCGCCCACCCGAGTTGCTTCCCGGCAGCGTCGTTTGTCTCGGCGACCCCAAGGTCGCGCGCGTGCCCGAAGCCGACTGCCTGTGGCGCGTTTGCGGCATCCGCCACTTCGTCGGCATCCCCCATGCGACGATCGAGCAGCTGACGACCGGCGAGACCAAGACCGTGGCGGTCTCCGCCCTGCTGGGCGACCGCACGTTTCACGTCGTCGGCCCGCACGGCGCGGTCTAAGCCGCGTACCTGCTCCCGCTCAACCCTTCCCACAACGCCTGCGGGCCGGCCTTGGCATAGGCCGCGCCGATCTTCTCGCCCCAGAAGGTCTCGCTGCCGAAGTCGCGGCGCCACACCCAGAGCCGGCGCGTGTAGTGGTGCAGGACGTGCTCGTGGGTGAAGCCCATCGCGCCCATCGACTGGTGCGAGATCGCGGCAATGCGCTGGGCGAACTCCGAGGCTTGGCACTTGGCGGCGGCGATCGAGAAGCTGCCGCCCGTCTCGAGCCCGCCCTCGTCGGCGTCGCGCGCCGCCGCTTCCGCCGAGGCGATGGTGGCGGCGACGCAGCTCGCGAGCTCGGCCAGCATGTGCTGGATGGCCTGGAAGGTCGAGATCGGCCGACCGAACTGCACGCGCTGCTTGGAATATTCGACGGTCGTGGCCAGCACCTTGTCGGCCGCACCCGCCATCTGCATGGCGCGCGTCACCGCGGCAAGCTCGAGCGCGCGCTCGGCGCTCACCGGTGAGGCGCCGCTGAACTCTGTCGCCGCATTGTCGAACGTCACCGCTCCGTAGGGTTCGCCGGCATGGCTCGGCTGGGCCGCGACCCTGGCACTGGCCTTGGCGACGACGGCGAGGGTGTTGCCGACGACGGTCACGAAGCGATCGGCCACGCCGGCAAACGGCACGCGATCGACCTTGCCCGAGACGCGCCCGCCGGAGAGCTTGAGGTTGCCCAGCACGAGCGTTGCGGCGCCGGGCTTGGGTTCGCCGCCCGCTGCGGCGATCAGGAGGTTGGCGAGCGCGGTCTCGGCGATCGGTACGGGGACGGCGTGCGAGCCCGCCATCCGCAGCAGCGCCAGCATGTCGGCCAGCGTGCCGCCCACGCCTCCCTTGTCCTCGGGTACCGCGATCAGCGGCAGGCCCATCTCCTCGATCTCCTTCCAGAGATCGGCCGGCCACACGCCTTTCTCGACATTGTTCACGACGTCCTTGCCGCACCGCCCGGTGAAAAAACGATCGGCGGTCTCCAAGAGCATGGTGCGGGAGTCGTGGTCCATGGTTTCAGCTTTCGCGATTACAGAACAACCTCATCCTGAGGAGCATCGCGCAGCGATGCGTCTCGAAGGATCGGCAACAACGAGAGTGCTCGCTCCCATCCTTCGAGACGCACGCCTTCGGCGCGCTCCTCAGGATGAGGGCTGTGCCGCGTCGACTGGCGCGGACTCCTGAGGTTGTGCGCGTTCATCTCAGCCCCAACCCCCGGGCGACGATGCCGCGCAAGACCTGGGTGGTGCCGCCCTGGATGGTGTAACTCGGCGCCATCATGGTGGCGTACTGGGCCACGTCTAGAAAATCGGCCATGTCGTCCTCGGTGGTGGCGTCCGACTCGGCCAGCACGCGGGCGATCTCCGGCAAGTCTTGCTGGTAGATCGTGCCGAGATCCTTCACGAGCGCGGCCTCGATGGCCGGCGACTTGCCGCCCTGCATCATGCCGGCGACCGCCACAGACATCTGGCGCAAGGTCCACAGGCGGGCGATCACGCGACCCAGGATCGCCGACGCCCGCTTGGCGGGCTGCCGGCCCAGCACGCGCACCAGTTCGCGCAGGACATAAAAGTTCTGCATGAAGCGCTCGGGCCCTGAGCGTTCGAAGGCGAGCTCGCTCGTGACCTGCAACCAGCCGTCGCCCTCGTTGCCGATCAGGCAGCTCTCGGGGATGAACGCGTCGCTGAACGTCACCTCATTCCAGTCGTGCCGGCCGGCGAGGTTGATGATCGGGCGGATGGTGACGCCGGGCGTCTTGAGGTCGACCAGGATCTGGCTCAGGCCCTTGTGACGATCGCCGTGCTGGCCCGAGGTGCGCACCAGGGCGATGCAATAGTGGTTGCGATGGGCGCCCGAGGTCCACACCTTGGTGCCGTTGACGCGGAAGCCGCCCGGCACCGCCTCGGCGCGGGTGCGCACCGAGGCTAAATCGGAGCCCGAGTCGGGCTCGCTCATGCCGATCGAGAAATAACACTCACCCCTGGTGATGCGTGGCAGGATGGCCTGGCGCTGCTCCTCGCTGCCGAAGCGCAGCAGCAGCGGGCCCGACTGGCGGTCGGCCACCCAGTGCGCGCCGGCGGGGGCGCTGTTGCCCAAAAGCTCCTCGGTGATGACGTAGCGGTCGAGGAAAGTGCGCTCGCTGCCGCCGTATTTCTTGGGCCAGGTGATGCCGAGCCAGCCTTTCGCCCCCAGCATCTTGCTGAACTCGGGGGAGAAGGTGTTCCAGCTCGCGAAGCGATCTTCGGATTTGAGCTTGGGCAATGTCTGCTTGAGGAAGGCACGAACCTCGACCCTCAGCGCCTCGGCCTCCGGCGGCAGGTGGAACGGCGGGAATTCGAGCTTGGGGATGGACATCGGACAGCCATCCTAGAGTACAGTCCGCTTGAACGGAATCACCTCATCCTGAGGAGCATCGCGCAGCGATGCGTCTCGAAGGATGGGCAACAGGCAAGGTGCTCGTGCCCCCCCTTCGAGACGGCCGCTCCGCGGCCTCCTCAGGGTGAGGTTGTTCGTCGAATAGAGGAGTTTCGACCGTCGAATGCCGCGCCGCCCCACCCGCCTGCCGCCGCTCCTGGCGGATTTCGACGATGAGGAGCGCGATCAGGTGCTGGCCGCCAACCGCGCCTTCTATCGCGCCTTCAACGACCGCGATTACGCCGCGATGGCGAACATCTGGGCGCCGACCGGCGCCATGGTCTGCCTGCATCCCGGCCAGCCGCCGCTGCACGAGCGCGCCGACATCCTGGAGAGCTGGCGCGGCATCCTGCGCCATCCCGAGTCGCCGCGTGTGCGCTGCGTCGGCGAATGGGTGATCGGCCGCGGCGGCCTCGCCATCGTGGTGTGCCGCGAGATCTTGGCCAACGGCCAGCTGATGGCCACCAACAGCTTCGTCCGCTCAGGCACCGGCTGGCACATGGTCGGCCATCACTCGGGTCCGGTGCCGTCGATCGAGATCGAGCGTGGCCAGAGCACAGCGACGCCAGCGCCCCCGGCACGCGACCGACGCAAGCTGCATTGACCTACCGTAGCTGGCCGAGCGGGCCGTTGGCGGCGACCAGCGGCCGGAGCGTCGTGTAAGGGATACTCACCTTGAAGGTGCCGGAGACGTACGGCCCGACGGCATAGGGATTGAAGATCAGCACCAGGCGTCCGGCAACGAAGTAGTAGATCGAGGAATCGCGCAGCATCTTGGTCAGGGCGGCGGGCTGGAGCGCGTCGTCGAAGCCCGGCCTGTCGTCGGTGAACTGTTTCTTCAGCTCGCTGCGCACCAGCGGCACCAGGGTCTGCAGCCAGGCGTCGCCAGGGCCAAACACGTCGCCGAGCTCGGCCTTGCGGCCGGTCCTGAGGTCGACAAGCGACGCACTGGTGCCGCCATAGCCGTGCGCGCCGCCGCTGAAGGCGTAGGACGTGATCGCCACCGCGATCGCGTCGGCTGCAGGCCGTTGCAGTTCGAAGGTCTGGATATAAGGCCAGAGCTGCTCGCCCCGGAGTTCGCCGGCGCTGGTGTCGGGCGGGATGACATCGCCGGCGGCCTTGGCGGTCGTCTCGGCATAGCTGCGATTGAGGGCGCCGAAATCGGCGGTCGTGCCGTCGAACCTGGACCAGGTGGCATCGATGGCGTAGGAGATCTTGCCGACCCGGCCGGTCTTCACCAGCGCCTGCTCGCTGATGAAAGGATAAACGCCGTCGTCGAAGACCCGCAGGTTATTCGTACGCGCCCGGTAGTGCCGCTCGAGGCAACGGATGACCTGGTCCTTGGTGCCGACGCAGGCGTCGCTGCGGATCGCCAACCAGTGCTGCTGGTCCTTGAGCAGATGATCCTTGGCCGAACCGGAGAGCTTGCCGACAAGTGCCGTGTAGATCGCCGCCATCTCGCGGTCGGCGGCAGCGAGTTGCGGCGTGGCGCAGACCGCAAGCTCGACCTCGTTCGACGCCTTGGCGCAGTCATAGGTCGGGCCGGATTGGGCGAGGGCCGGCGTCGCTAGCATAAGACTGAGGACGAACGCTGTTCCAAAAACCGTGTCATCCCGAGCGAAGCGACGGACCTTTAGCGGGCGTTCATCAAAGGTCCCTCGCTTCGCTCGGGATGACACCGAGTGTGGTCCCTGCTCCATCATGCCCGCCTCCAGGCCTTCAGCCGCCGCACCGCTTCGTCCATCTCGGCCGTCGAGCCGGCGAAGGAGATGCGCAAGGTGCCGGCGCCGCGCGCTTTGTCGAAGTCGACGCCCGGGGTCGTGGCCACGCCTGCCTCGGCCAGCATGCGCTTGCAGAAGTCGCGGCTGTCATTGGTGAGATGGGCGATGTCGGCGTAGAGGTAGAATGCTCCCTGGGCCGGCGCCAAGCGGTCGAGGCCGACCGCGGGAAGACCCGCCATCAGGAGATCGCGGTTGGCGCGATAGCGCCGGACATGGCCATCCAGTTCCTCGCGGCCGTCGAATGCCGCCAGCGCGGCATGCTGGCTGAGGGTCGGCACGGAGATGAAGAAGTTCTGGGTCAGTCGCTCGATCGGCCGCACCAGGTCGGGGGGCACGACCAGCCAGCCCACCCGCCAGCCGGTCATGGAGAAGTATTTCGAGAAGCTGTTGACCACGATCGCCTGGTCCGAGACCTCGGCCGCCGAGACGGCTTCGTCGCCATAGACGATGCCGTGATAGATCTCGTCAGAGATCAATCGCACGCCGTGGCGATGGCACCAGTTGGCCAGCGCCGTCATCTCGGCCCGGTTCACCATGGTGCCGGTGGGATTCGAAGGGCTGGCCACGATCAAGCCGGCGATCGGCCCCGCTTTCTCGAGCGCCGCCACGGTCGGCTGGAAACGATCGGCTGCCGAGGTCGGCAGATCGATGGCCTCGAGATTGAGCGCGGCCAGTATGTTGCGATAGGCGGGATAGCCGGGAGCCGCCAGCGCCACCCGGTCGCCGGCGTCGAAGCTCGCCAGGAATGCCAGCGGAAATCCACCCGACGAGCCGGTCGTGACGATCACCCGCTCGGCCGCGACGTCAGTGTTGTAGGCGTCGCGATAATGCCGCGCGATGCGCTCGCGCAGCGCGGGAATGCCGAGCGCGGCGACGTAGCCGATGCGATCGCTGTCGAGCGCGGCGCGTGCGGCCGCCAGCGCCGCCTTGGGCGCCGGCGTGCTGGGCTGGCCGACCTCGAGATGGATGACGGTGTCGCCCGCCGCCTCCTTCTCGGCAGCAGCGGCCATCACGTCCATGACGATGAACGGGTCGACCGCACCGGCACGGCGCGATACGGGACGTGACATTTGGCCCGCCGTCAGCGGGTGACAGCGAGCAGAGCGAGGCCCGCGCCGGCCTTGTCGATGCCACTCTGGCAGGTCGCAGCACCGCCGCGGATGCCGTCGGGGCAGGCAATGGCATCGACATAGCCTCCCCGCCCACCATGGGCATCGAGCGCGCTCTGCACCGCCTGTCGGCGCTCCACTGTGGCCCGGGCAATGGCCCCGGTAGCGAAGGCTGCGTACGGCGAACCGCCGCCTGCGCCGGCAAACCTCACCTCGCCATTGCCGGGATTGCCGATGACCAGCGGGCTGACCGAGGCTGCGTCCGCGGTCATGGCGCCCAGCATGACGCCGGTCCCGGGGACGATCATGCGTGTGCCGAAGAGTTGGCCCATCGACAGGGCACACGCGGCCGCACCACCCTTCTCGTCGATCGCCGCGAAGCCGGAGAAGCCGCCGGAGTCGGTTGGCACGCCGGCGGCCGGCGCGGGCTGGCCGTGCCAGCCCGCCAGCGCGTTCGCGCCGGCGAGCGGTGCGGGTGCGACATAGACGCGGAAGCCGCCATAGCTCTCGCCGGCCGGCGCCCCGGTGATCGGCAAGGCGTTGCGCAGCGATTCGAGCGGCAGGCTGCCGCCCATTGTCGCCACTTGGTCCGACAGCAGCCGCGCCAGGGAACCCTGGAAGAAATCGACACCGCCCTTCAGGCGAATGGAGCCCAGCGTGCCGGCAAGATCGGGCTGCGCCCAGTTGTCGCCGTCGGTGACGGCGGTACCGCTGCCCTTGCTGAAGATGCGCCGCGTCTCGCGATCGGCTCCCAGCAACGCGGCACCTGCCTGCAGATCGCGCGACAGGGCGCGCGACACCGGGACGCCCGCCCGTGCCATCCGCTCGGCTGGCGCTATGTCGAACTCCCAGCGCGCCTGGCCATGGCGGATATGCATCAGCGTGACGGCGCGCACGCCGGTCGGCACCACGAAGGACACGCCGTTGATCGGGCCAGGTGCTGCGATCGGCGGGAAGGCGAAGACCTCGCCGGCCCGGGTCTTGGAATTGTGCACAACGCAGGCCCCGGAGGCGCCGAGGCCAGCGGCCGATGGCAGCGTCACGGCCATGGCAAAATACATAGCGACCGCAGCATCGGCGGCATTGCCGCCGCCACGCAGCACGTCGCGGCCGGCCTCCGCCGCCCGGCTCTCGTCGGCTGATACGGCGGCAAAGACGGACCCGCCACGCAGCAAGGCGCTGAGCGGCTCCTTACGCGCATTAAGGCCCGCCGGGTTCGTCACATTTTGTGACTCAGTCTCACTTCCGCCACAAGCTGACAGCAAAAACACGGCAATCAGCGCCAGGCCGCGCAATTGACGTGGTGGCCGAGCGTTCCTAGCCTGCCTGCAACCTGTGCCCATCGTGCCCAAACGCATTTTCACCCTCTTCTGTCTGGCGCTGCTGGCGCTGGTGCCGCTGCGCGCCGCCGAAGCACAACGCCTCAATCTGATCCGCGACGCCGAAATCGAGAACACTATCCGGACCTTCGTGACACCGATCTGGAAGGCGGCCGGCCTCGACCCCAGCGCGGTCGAGATCATGATCGTCCAGGACAACTCACTCAATGCCTTCGTGGCAGGCGGCCAGCGCATCTTCATCAACACCGGCCTGATCATGCGCACCGAGACGCCCAACCAGCTGATCGGCGTGCTGGCGCACGAGAGCGGCCATATCGCGGGCGGCCACCTGGCGCGCATGCAGGAAGAGCTGAACAACCTCAGCACCATGCAGATCCTCGAGGCCATCCTTGGTGCCGGCGCGATGGCGGGCGGCGCCGTGAGCGGCGGCGGTGTCGGCGGGCCGGGACCGACCGGCCCCGGCAAGACCCCCGTGCCGGGCTCGATCCTAGCTTTTCTGCGCTACACCCAGACGCAGGAGAGCTCGGCCGACCAGGCGGCGATCACCTTCCTGCAGCGCACCCAGCAATCGCCCAAGGGCGCGCTGGAATTCCTGCGCTTCCTGCAGCGGGATGAGCGCATGCTGATCGGCCGGCGCGACCCATATCTCTCGACGCATCCCCTGACGCCCGACCGCATCGCCACCTTCGAGGAGGCGGTCCGCTCCTCGCCTTACGCCAACACGCCTGATTCGCCCAAGTTTCTCGACATGCATCACCGCATGGTTGCGAAGCTCATGGGCTTCATCACGCCGGCAAGCGCCCTGCAGCACTTCCAGGAGGGCGACCGCTCGGTGCAGGCGCGCTATGCTCGCGCCATCGCGCTCTATCGCACCGGCGCGCTCGGCTCGGCGCTGCTCACGATCGACGGCTTGCTGAAGGAATCGCCGAACGATCCATATTTCCACGAATTGCGTGGCCAGATGCTGTTCGAAAACGGCCGCGCCGCGGAATCGGTCGCCTCCTATCGGCGCGCTGTCCAGCTTCTGCCCGGTATCGGCGTCGTCAAGATCGACTTCGGCCGTGCCTTGCTGGAGACCAACCAGCCCGACAACGACCGCGAGGCGGTGCGCAACCTCGAGCAGGCGGCGCAGACCGAAACGGGCAGCTTCGACCTGTGGCGGCTCTTGTCGGTGGGCTATGCCAGGCTCAACAATCACGGTATGACCTCGCTCGCCCGCGCCGAGATGGCGATCCTGCGCGGCAACCGCTCCGAAGCGCAGGCCCACGCCGCCGCCGCCGAGCGGCAGCTGCAGGCGGGCACGCCGGCCTGGCAGCGCGCGCAGGACATCAAGGCCTATATCAATTCACGGCCCCGCAAGAAGTGAACCTCTCTCCGGAGTTAGAACATGCGTTCCATCCTCTTGATCTTCTGTGGCGGCTTGATCGCTGTCGGCCTGGTGGTCGCCGGCCGGGCGACCGCGCCCGCCCGCGTCACCTCTTCCGCCATGACGCTTACTCCGGACAAGGCGGCGCTGGGCAAGAGCATCCGCGAATACCTGATGGCCAATCCCGAGGTACTGGTCGAAGCCATGCAGGAGCTCGAGCGCAAGCAGGACAGCCAGCGCGACAGCGTGGCGCAAAAGGCCATTCAGGAGAACCAGAGCGCGCTGTTGCGCGATCCCGACAGCCCGACCGCCGGCAACCCCGACGGCGACGTCACGATCGTGGAGTTCAGCGACTACCAGTGCCCCTACTGCAAGCGCGCGCATGCGGCGGTGAAATCGGTGGTGGCAGCCGACGGCAAGGTCAAGGTGGTCTACAAGGACCTGCCGATTCTGGGCGAGGCCTCGCGCATCGCGGCACTTGCCGCCCTGGCCTCGCGGGCGCAGGGCAAGCATCTCGCCTTCCATGACGCGCTGATGGCGTACTCCGGCAAGATCGACCGCGACAAGATCATGGAGATCGCGGGCTCGGTCGGCCTCGACGTCGCCCAACTCCAGAAGGCGATGGACGATCCCAAGCTGAAGCAGATCATCGAGCGAAACATGACACTGGCTTCCGCGCTCGGCGTGCGCGGCACGCCGGCCTTCGTCGTGGGCAATCAGTTCGTGCCGGGCGCGGTCGACGCCGACGCGCTGAAACAGCTCATCGCCGACGCGCGCAAACGCTCCTGAGTCAGCGCGACAGGGTCGCTGACAGCCCCAGCACATTCACCCAGTCGGGCCCGGGCGTGCTCAGGTAGCTCACCTTGTCGAGGCCAACCGGCGGGTCCGGCTTGGCGTCAACGGTGAGCGTGCCGCCGGTTTCGATGAACCGGGCCACCGTGTCGAGCAGCTTGGTCAGGTCCTCGGTGATCAGCACCCCGCTCGGCTGGAATTGCCGCACCTCGCGCGCCACCATGGCCCGGATCTCCGCGGCGCTGCGGCCGCTCGTCGCGGCGATCGCCTTCAAGGCGCGCTCGAGCAGGCCCTTGTCGGCGATCACGAGCTTCGCCGCACCGAGCGCGGCCTTGGTGCGAAGGAACGCCAGGTTGTCGCCTTCGTCGATCGACTTCCAGAAGGCTTCGTCCGCCCGCACCAGCTTGCCGCTCAGGGTGATCTCGGCGAGATCGGGGCCCGCCAGCACACAGCGATCGATGGCAATCTCCGCCCGGGTGCGATCCTCGGTGCCGGCGCAGTCGAAGCCGAGCCGGATTTCCTTCAGTCCCATCGCCGTCAGGGCCAGGCGCAGCTGGATAGCCTCGAGGCCGCTCAGCGGCGGCGCCAGGACGAAGCCGTCGATGCGAGTGCGCGAGCGGCTCACCTCCTTGCCCTCGTGCGTGGTGTCGGTCGTGATGCTGCCGAGGGAGATGCCGTAGCGCGACAGCCCCTCGCCGCCGAAGCCCGTGGCGCTCGCCTTGTCGAGGCCGATGCGGCCGACTGGCATGCCGGGCCGCCAGGCTGGTGAAGACAGCGCTTTGAGCGGTCGAGTTAGATCGAGGCCCATGACCTTGAGCTCAGACAGCCGGAAGACCGGCGCCGACGGAGCCTTGGGCGAGATCTCCAGGTCAGTCAGCGCCATGGCGCCGATGCGGCCATGGTCGAAGCGCTCGACAGTGAAGGCGCCGATAGCGGTCCGGTCAGCGGCGCCCGGCGCGGTATAGGCGGTCTGCTTCTGCTCGAACTTGTGGATCGACAACGCCGCCGTGATGCGTGCGGCCAACGCCGAGAACTGCATGGAGCCAAGGCCCGCCGTGTCGTAGCGACCGAGATCAAGACCGTCGATCGTGAGCGAGCCGATGTTCCAGGACGCATCATCGGCGGCGATGCGCAGATCTTTCACCTCGAGATGGGCCGCTTGCAGCGGATCGCCCAGGCGCAGTCCGGAAAGCGGCGTGCTGCCCTGCAGCAGCTCGCCGAGCGGCCAGCTGAGCCCCGAGACTTCCCAGCGGCCGATCTTGATGTCGCCGACCCGCCAGGCATGCAGGTTGTGCAGGGTCACGCGGCGGCTGAACAGCCCGACCTCGACTGCCTCGACCGTGGCGGCGCCGTCGAGCTCGATGCCGGCTTTGACCTGGCGCGCCGAATATTCCTCGGCGAGCGGCAGGGCCGCCACGCCAAGCCCCACGATCGCGATGACGGCGGCGGTCGCGACGACGGCTTTTTTCACGGCTCCGCGTCCGGCTGCTTGGCGGGCTGCGCCGCATCGAAGGCCGGGTGCTTCATGCAGGTGGCGTAAATGCGCTGGATGGTCGGGTAACGCGACATGTCGACCTTGAATCGGCCGGCATTGAAGACCTGCGGCACCAGGCAGAGGTCGGCCATGGTCGGCTGATCGCCATGGCTGTATGTCCCGGTACGGCGATCCTTGGCGACCGACGCCTCATAGGCCTCGAAGCCGGTCTCGATCCAGTGGCGCGACCAGGCGAAGGTGCCCTCCTCCGACTGGTCGTACTTCTCGCGGAGATAGTTCATCACCCGGAGGTTCTGGATGGGATGGATGTCTGCGGTCGGGATCAGTGCCAGCGACCGGACCCGCGCGCGCCCGACCGGATCGGCGGGCAGCAGCGGCGGTTTGGGATGCGTTTCCTCGAGATATTCAAGGATCGCCATCGACTGGGTCAGCACCTCGCCCCCATCAAGCACAAGAGCCGGCACCAGCTTCTGCGGATTGATGGCGACATAGTCGGCCGCCCGATGCTCGCCCTTGCGCAGATGGCGGAAGGAGTGATCGACCGCGATCCCCTTGAGATTGAGCGCGATGCGCACGCGAAATGCCGCCGACGAACGGAAGTAGCCGATGAGCTGCATGAGGTCGCCTCCGCCGGCGACCTTAGCCCGGCGGATCGTATTTGACGACCTTCTGGTCGATGGCGCCGAAGATCGACTGGCCATGCCGATCGAGCATTTCGATGCGGACATGGTCGCCGAACTTCATGAACGGCGTCGTGGGCTTGCCGCTGTCGATGGTTTCGCGCACCCGGCGCTCGGCGATGCAGGAGCAGCCGACCGAGGCGTCGCGATTGGCGACCGTGCCCGACCCGACCACCGTGCCGGCTTCCAGATGGCGCGTCCTGGCGGCATGGGCGATGAGCTGGCCGAAATCGAAGTTGAGATCGGTGGCAGCGTTTGGATGGCCGAACTCCTTGCCGTTCAAGGTCGATATCAGCGGCAGATTGAGCTTGGCGCCGTCCCACGCATTGCCGAGCTCGTCGGGCGTAACGGCGGCCGGCGCGAAGGCCGTGGCTGGCTTGCCGTGGAAGAAGCCGAAGCCCTTGGCGAGTTCGCCGACGATCACGTTGCGCAGCGACACGTCGTTCAGGATCGTGACCAGCTTGATGTGCTTGCGCGCCGCGGCAGGCGAGATGCCCATCGGGACGTCGTCGGTGATCACCGCGATCTCACCCTCGAAATCGATGCCCCAGGCCTCGTCGGCCATCTCGATCTCGTCGTTGGGGCCGATGAAGGAGTCCGAACCACCCTGGTACATCAGAGGATCGGTCCAGAAGCTCGGCGGCATCTCGACACCGCGCGCCTTGCGCACCAGCTCGACATGCACGACGTAGGCCGAGCCGTCGGCCCATTGATAGGCGCGCGGCAGCGGCGCTGCGAGCGCCGTTGTGTCGAGCTCGAAGGATCCGGGAGCCTTGTCGTCGCGCAGCTGCTCGGCGAGGGCCATTAGCCTGGGCGCGGCCTTGGCCCAGTCGTCCAGTGCCTTCTGCAAGGTCGGTGCGATGTTGCTCGCCCGGACGGCGCGCTTCAGCTCGCGGTCGACGACGATCAGCGTCCCGTCTCGGCCGCCCTCTTTCAGCGATGCCAGCTTCATTATTCGGCTGCCTGCTTCATCTCCACCGGACGCCACGACTTCACATAGCCGTCCCATTCGACGCCGGCCGGCATGGCCGCGACGTCGACCGCATCGCGCGTGTCGATCATGACCGCCACCTCGTCGGTCTCGGTCTTGCCACCGCTTGCCACCGATTTCGTCGCCGCATCGAAGGCCTTGGGGTGCGGGCCATGCGTGAAGCCCGAGGGGTGCACCGTCATCATGCCGGGATGAATGTTGTCGCGGCTGAAGAAGCTGCCCTTGTGATAGAAGATAATCTCGTCGAAATCGTCGTTGTTGTGGAAGAACGGCAGGCGCAGGGCCTCCGGGTCGCTTTCGAACGGGCGCGGCACGAAGGTGCAGACCACGAACCGGCCGGCCAGGAAGGTCGTGTGCGCCGACGGCGGCAAATGAACCCGATGGCTCATGATCGGCCGCAGGTCCCGCCAGTTGATGCGCACCACGCTCAAATCGCCATGCCAGCCCACTGCGTCCAGGGGATTGAACGGGAAAGTCACGGTCGAGAGCTGATTGCGCCGCTTCACCGAGACCTTCCAAGTGCGCTCGTCCTGCTGTGCCTTGAACGCCTCGTCGACATGCGGCGTGTCGAGCATCGCCGGATCGAAAGGCGCATGCCGGCCGGTCAGGCCTTTTTCCGGCAGGGTGAAGTGGTCGTTGGTCGCCTCGACCATCAGGGACATGGTCGGCTTGCTGGGCGACAGGCGCCACATGGTGCCGCGCGGGATCACGATGTAGTCGCCGTCGCAATACTCCATGTGGCCGTAGTCGCAGAACAGGTCGCCGGCGCCCTCGTGCACGAACAGCAACTGGTCGCCGTCGCCGTTGCGGGCCAGCTCGGTCATCGGCTTGTCGAGCTTCCAGATGCGCATCTGCAGGTGTGGATTGCCCATCACCAGCTCGGCGGTCCACGGGCTCGCCTTGGCCGTGGCGAGCTTGGTCATGTCGAGCGCGCGCGGGCGGATCGGGCCGTCGAACTCGACCCAGTCGGTCGGCTTGTGCTTGTGGTGGAACTGCGCGGAAGGACCGAAGAAGCCCTCCTTGCTGATCTCACGCTCATAGGTGCCCTCGGGCAGCCGGACGTGGGCCTGACGCGAGGCAGTGCCCTCGACCTGGCGCAGCGGGATCCAATTCTTTGCCATGGTTTCCTCCTTATGCCTTGAGCACGCCGCGGCGGATCTGATCGAGCTCGATCAATTCGAACAGCGCGCGGAAATTGCCCTCACCGAAGCCTTCGTTGCCGCGGCGCTGGATGATCTCGAAGAAGATCGGGCCGATCACCGTCTGGGTGAAGATCTGCAACAAGAGCCCGCCGCCCTTGGTCGGCGCGCCATCGATGAGAATCCGGTCGGTCTCCAGCCGCGCCAGATCCTCGCCGTGGCCCGGCAGGCGGGCATCGATCTGCTCGTAGTAGGTGTCGGGCACGGTCTGGAACGGAACGCCCCTGGCGCGCAACGTCTCGACCGAATAGTAGATGTCCGACGTGCCGAGCGCGATGTGCTGGATGCCCTCGCCATGATAGGCCGAGAGATATTCCTGGATCTGCGACTTGTCGTCGGTGCTCTCGTTGATCGGGATGCGGATCTTGCCGCACGGGCTGGTCATCGCCTTGGATTTCAGTCCCGTCAGCTTGCCCTCGATGTCGAAGTAGCGGACTTCACGGAAATTGAAGAGCCGCTCGTAGAAGTCGGCCCATTCGGCCATGCGGCCGCGATGCACGTTGTGAGTCAAATGGTCGATATAGGTGAGGCCGACACCCGTGGGATTTGCATCGACGCCCGGCAGATACTCGAAATCGACGTCATAGATGCTGCCCTTCGGCCCATAGCGATCGACCAGATAGATCAAGGAATCGCCAATGCCCTTGATGGCTGGAATGTTGAGCTCCATCGGCCCTACCTTGTTTTCTACTCCCCAGGCGCCGAGCGACAGGGCCCGCTTGTAGGCGAAGGCCGCATTCTTCACGCGGAAGGCAATGGCGCACACGCTGGGGCCATGCACGCGGGCGAAGCCCTGTGCGAAGCTCTCCTTTTCGCCATTGACGATGAAATTGACGTCGCCCTGGCGGAACAACGACACGTCCTTGGAACGGTGCCTGGCCACTTTCACGAAGCCCATGCTCTCGAACAGCCGGCCGAGCGCCTCGGGATCGGGGGCGGTGTATTCGACGAACTCGAAGCCGTCGGTGCCCATGGGGTTGGTCGTATCGGCTTCCAGGACCTTGGCGTCGCTGATGCTGGCCATATTTGACCTCCAGCCTGAATTAGTTTCATATGTAACTATTATGCCGAGCTCATTGCAAGCTCCTTCGGCGACGCTCGAACTGGAGAAATTCCTCCCCTATCGCCTGTCCGTCCTGGCCCAACTGGTCAGCGAATCGCTACATGACCTCTACGCCGGTCCGTTCGGTCTCACCGTCACCCAATGGCGGGTGATGGCCGCGCTGGGCCGCTTCGCGCCGCTGACCGCCTCAGATGTGGGTCAGCGCATCGTCATGGACAAGGTGGCGGTCAGCCGGGCGGTGGCGGGCCTGATGAAGCGCGGCCTGGTCGAACGCGCGACCGACAAGGCGGACCGCCGCCGCGCATCGCTCCGCTTGAGCGCCCGCGGCCGCGCGATGCATGCCCGTATCGTACCGATTGCGCTCGTCTACGAGGCCAAACTCTGTGAGGCGCTGAGTGCCGAGGAGCGTGAAGTCTTCAACACCCTCGCCGACCGCCTGTTTGCCCGTGCGGAGGCCCTCAGGCTATAAGGCCCGCGACTTTATAAAGCGAGGAGGCAGGTTTGGCCGCGAAGGCCGCCCGGCGCCCATCGGCCAAGAAGCCGGTGCTGGTGCTCAACGGGCCCAATCTCAACATGCTGGGCAAGCGGCAGCCGAAGATCTACGGCCGCGAAACCCTGGCCGACGTCGAGAAGGCGTGCCGGGCCGAGGCGGCGCGCCTCGGCCTCACCCTCGAGTTCGCCCAGAGCAACCACGAGGGCGTGCTGATCGATCTGATCCAGGCGGCGCGTGAAAAGAACAGCGCCATCGTCATCAATGCTGGCGCTTATACCCATACGTCGGTGGCCCTGCTGGACGCGCTGAACGCGGCCGAGCTGCCGACGGTCGAGGTGCATATTTCCAACATCTACAAGCGGGAAAGCTTCCGCCATCACTCCTATATAAGTCCGGTGGCGGTGGGCGTGATCGCAGGCCTCGGCACCCAGGGCTATCTCATGGCGCTGCAGGCGCTGGCCCGGCTGCTGAAACGCTGAAATTCATCGGGAGCGCATCTCCATGGCAAAGTTCGAGATGGATACCGAGTTCATTCGCACGCTGGCGAAGCTGCTCGAGGAAACCAATCTCGGCGAGATCGAAATGGCCGACGGCGACCGCAAGATCCGTGTCGCCCGTCCCACCGCCGCGCCGCCGCCTGCCAACCCCGCACCGGTAGCGGCCGCGTCGATCGCCGCCAGCGCGGCCATACCCGCCACCAATGACGTGTCCAAGCACCCCGGCGCGGTGAAGTCGCCAATGGTCGGGACCGCCTATCTCTCACCCGAACCGGGCAAGCCGGTGTTCGTGAACATCGGCGACAAGATCACGGCCGGACAAACGCTGCTCATCATAGAGGCGATGAAGACGTTCAATCCGATCAAGGCCCCCAAGGCGGGCACGGTGGCGCAGGTGCTGATCGACAACGCGCAGCCCGTGGAGTTCGGCCAGCCGCTGATGATCGTCGAGTAGCACCGGTCCGGCGCGATGTTCGACAAGGTCCTGATCGCCAACCGCGGCGAAATCGCGCTCCGCATCCACCGCGCCTGTCGCGAGATGGGCATCCAGACTGTTGCGGTGCATTCGACGGCGGATGCCGATGCCATGCACGTGCGGCTGGCTGACGAGGCCGTCTGCATCGGCCCGCCGCCGGCGCGCGACAGCTACCTCAACATCGCGGCGATCCTGTCGGCCGCCACCATCACCGGCGCCGACGCGATCCATCCCGGCTACGGCTTCCTGTCGGAGAATGCTCGTTTCGCCGAGGCCGCGGAGGCGCACGGCTTCACCTTCATCGGTCCCACGCCCCAGCACATCGCCATGATGGGTGACAAGATCGTGGCCAAGCAGACAGCCCAGGAACTTGGCCTGCCGCTGGTGCCGGGTTCACCTGGCCCCGTCACCTCGCTTGAGGAAATCGCCGCGCTCGGCAACAAGATCGGCTGGCCGGTGCTGATCAAGGCGGTGGCGGGCGGCGGCGGGCGCGGCATGAAGGTGGTCGAGAACCCTGCCGGTGCGGCCGAGGCCTTTGCGCTCGCCCGCACCGAGGCCAAGGCTGCCTTCAACAATGACTCGGTCTATGTCGAGAAGTATCTCGGCAAGCCGCGCCACATCGAGATTCAGGTGCTGGGCGACGGCCACGGCGAAGGCGTGTATCTCGGCGAGCGCGACTGCTCGCTGCAGCGCCGCCATCAGAAGGTGCTCGAGGAGGCCCCCTCGCCTGCCCTGAATGCCGAGCAGCGCAAGCGCATCGGAGAACTGGCGGCGGCGGCCGTGCGCAAGCTCAAGTATCGCGGCGCCGGTACCATGGAATTCCTGTTCCAGGACGGCGAGTTCTATTTCATCGAGATGAACACCCGCCTGCAGGTCGAGCATCCCATCACCGAGGCGGTGACCGGCATCGACCTGGTGCGCGAGCAGATCCGCATCGCTGCCGGCGGACCGTTGGGCCTCAGCCAGAAAGACATCGTGATCCAGGGCCATGCCATCGAGTGCCGAATCAATGCCGAGCATCCCGAGACCTTCGTGCCCTGCCCCGGCAGGATCACCGACTACCATCCGCCCGGCGGCCTGGGCGTGCGCGTCGATTCCGGCCTCTATACCGGCTACGTCATGCCGCCCTACTACAATTCAATGGTCGCCAAGCTGATCGTGAGCGGCCCGACGCGGAATGAGTGCCTGATGAGGCTGCGCCGCTCGCTCGAGGAATTCGTGATCGGCGGCATCGACACCACCATCCCGCTGCACCGTCGCATCATTGGCGAGCAGTCCTTCATCGACGGCGAGTACGATATCCACTGGCTGGAGAAGCTGGTCGGCCTGAAAAAGTAGCGGCCGCATGCTGGAAATAACGCCCGAACTGCTGCTGCAGGCCTATCGCATCGGCGTCTTCCCCATGGGCGAGCGGCGCGACGATCCCAAGCTCTACTGGCTCGATCCAAGGCTGCGTGCCGTGCTGCCGCTCGACGGCTTCCACTTGCCCAAGCGGCTCGGCCGCACGGTCCGTAGCGGCTATTTCGAGGTCAGCGCCGACGCGGCCTTCACGGAGACCATGCGTGCCTGCGCGGAACCCCGGCCCGGCCATCCCGAGAGCTGGATCAACGACCCGATCCTCGCCCTTTACGGCGAACTGTTCGCGCGCGGCCATGCTCACAGCGTCGAATGTCGGCGCGACGGCGAGCTGGTTGGCGGCCTCTATGGTGTGTCGGTGGGTGCCGCTTTCTTCGGTGAGAGCATGTTCAGTCGCGAACGCGACGCGTCGAAAGTGGCGCTGGTCCATCTCGTCGCGCGGCTGATCAACGGCGGCTTCCGGCTGCTCGACTGCCAGTTCATGACGGCGCATTTGAGGAGCTTCGGCGCGATCGAGATCCCGCGCGACGATTTCAGGGCCCTGCTGGCCGATGCGGTCGAGCGGACCGCCGACTTTCAGCGCGACTTGGGCGGGGTCGACCCCTGCGCCATCGTGCAGGCGAGCACCCGCACGTCGTAAACGCCGTGGTCGAGCGCCGACAGCGACGGCGTCGAGGCGAACATCCACCCGGCGAACAGCTTTTCCTCGGGTTGCCCGGGCTTGTGGTCGACGATCGTCAGATAGGCCACCGACTCAGGCGGTGCGTCGGGGGTGTTGACCAGGCAGTCGCCGACCGTAACCTCGAGCGTACCGAAGCGCGTGGTCTCGCCGACGGGGGCATAGAAGCGCTGGGTGCGGGCCGTCACTTTATCGAGACCTTGCAGTTCGGCGACGGGCTTGCCTGGGCCGGCCGGGATCGCCCGCAGGGTGGCGTTGCTGTCAGCGCGCGGCGGCGGCGGGGCTGGGGCTTGCTGAGCGGCAGCCATGCCAATGCTGACGGCAAAAGCCGCCGCGCCCACCAGGGTCCGCATCCTCAACCTTTTTTGCTGTGAGGGATCGCCAGTCCTTCGATCAGCTCGTGCAGCGCGTCTTTGATCTGCCGGGCGTCGCATCCCATCAGGACTCCGTCCTCGAGCGCGTCGGCGCAGAGGGTTTCGATTTCCTGGATGTTCTGGTTCAGGACTTTGATCTTTTCGAGGCAAGACACCGGCTTGCCGTCGGACTGACGCCACGTCGGCGGCGTTTTGGGAACCCGTGCGTTCATCACTTTTGCCCCGTCGTTCCGCTGAACATGAACTTGGCGAGCAGCTCGGTGAAGGAAATGGCGTCCTGGGTCTGGGTGATCTCTCCACCCGCCTTGATCATCGTCTTGTCGCCGCCCGGATCAAGCACCACCACCATACCGCCGAGAAGCAATTCGCTCACGACCTTGGCGTTGGTGTCGGCCGGCACCGGCACGTTCGACGACACCGCCATGTGCACGACGGCCTGATAGGTCTTGCGGTCGAGATCGATGGCGGTGACCGTGCCGATCTTCACGCCGCTCATCGTCACGTCCGCCCCGCGCTTCAGCCCGTCGATGCGGCCGAACCGGGCGGTGATCTCATATCCGTCCGGACCCGTGTGATCCGACTTGGCGAAGGCATAGAAGACGAAGACACCGGCCACCACCAGGACCAAAGCGCCTACGATCGTCTCAATGATATTGCGACCCACCCGTTCCTCCTCGCCGGCGCTCAGCCCGGGCGCCACGCCTCGTAAGGCGGCTTCGGCTTGTCCGGACTGTTCACCAAGGTCGAGCCTGGCGGACGGTAGGCGAGATCGGTACCGCTGAGATTGCGCAGATGATCCTTCTGCCAGGCCTTGCGCGGCGAGCCGCCCGTCGGCGGCGGCGTGTTCGTCGTGTAGTGCAGCCAGCCGTGCCAGTCGGGCGGTACGCGCGAGGCCTCGGCCTCACCCTGGTAGATCACCCAGCGCTTGCGCCGGCGGGCCGCCAACATGCGCTTGTCCTGATAATAGCGATTGCCCTGATCGTCGGTGCCGACGAATTCGCCGCGCAGTTTGGTGAACAGCCAAGTGCCGAGCGTCATCAAATCACTCTTTCAAAAAGCATCGCGCCGCTTGTACGCGGGCGACCTCAGACGCGCAACGCAACGCATGTGCGCAGACAATTCGTGTCGTTCGTCGTCATGCGATTTGCGCGATTCCACACCCTGTTGCCCGCTTGCATCATCTAGTACCATCAACACACCGGTCTACAAAATGTAGTTGCGCACACAAGATTTTGTAATTTACTATCATCACGTGCCCATATCTGCGTGCTCGATTGCGACAGAGCACACCCCGCGACAGAACGAAATGACGGGAATTGGGCACGGGGGATCGTCAATGCGTTTGGAGCGTCGGTATACGCGAGCAGGAAATTCGCCATTCGAAGGGATGGCGTTTCGTGCTGTCAATTCCGAGATCCGCAATCCCGACGGCACCATCGTCTTTCGCCAGGCCGCCATCGACGTGCCGGCCGAGTGGTCGCAGGTCGCGGCCGACGTGCTCGCCCAAAAGTATTTCCGTCGCGCCGGCGTGGCGCGCCATCTGGTCAAAATCGCCGAAGGTGACGTACCGGAGTGGCTGTGGCGCTCCGCGCCCGACGAGACGGCCTTGGCGGCGCTGCCGGCCGACCAGCGCTACGGCGGCGAGACCAGCTCCCGGCAGGTGTTCCACCGCATGGCTGGCGCCTGGACCTACTGGGGCTGGAAGGGCGGCTATTTCGACAGCGAGCAGGACGCCCGCACCTTCCATGCCGAGCTCTGCCTCATGTTGGCGGCGCAGATCTGCGCTCCCAACTCGCCGCAATGGTTCAATACCGGGCTGCATTGGGCTTACGGTATCGATGGCCCGGGCCAGGGCCATTGGTTCGTCGACCATCGTGACGGCACTGCCTATCCCTCGACCTCTTCCTATGAGCGGCCGCAGCCGCATGCCTGTTTCATCCAGGGCGTCTCCGACGACCTGGTGAATGAAGGCGGCATCATGGACCTCTGGGTCCGCGAGGCGCGTCTCTTCAAGTATGGCTCCGGCACCGGCTCCAACTTCTCGCGCTTGCGCGGTGCGGGCGAGAAGCTTTCGGGTGGCGGCAAGTCCTCCGGCCTGATGTCGTTCCTCAAGATCGGCGACAGGGCGGCCGGCGCCATCAAGTCGGGCGGCACGACCCGGCGCGCCGCCAAGATGGTCACGGTGGATGTCGATCACCCCGACATCGAGGAATTCATCGCTTGGAAGATGCTCGAGGAGCAGAAGGTGGCCGCCCTGGTCGCGGGCTCGCGGCTAGCCAACCGGCACCTTAACGCCGTCATGCAGGCCTGCCTCGAGGGAGAAGGCGACGATGCGTTCGATCCGAAGAAGAACCCCCGGCTGCGGCGCGAAATCGTGGCCGCCCGCCAGGCCGAGCTGCCGGAGAACTACATCCAGCGGGTCATCCAGTTCACCCGCCAGGGCTACCGGCACATCGAATTCCCCGCCTTCGACACCGACTGGCAGTCGGAAGCCTATGCCTCGGTGGCCGGCCAGAACGCCAACAACTCGGTCCGCGTCACCGACGAGTTCCTGCGCGCCGTCGAGGCCGACCGCGATTGGGCGTTGACCGAGCGCACCACCGGCAAGGTCGCCAAGACCGTGAGCGCCGCCGCCTTGTGGGACCGTATTGCCGAGGCGGCTTGGCATTCGGCTGATCCCGGCGTGCAGTTCGATACGACCATCAACGACTGGCACACCTGCCCCGGATCCGGCCGCATCAATGCATCGAACCCGTGCTCGGAATACATGTTCCTGGACGACACGGCGTGCAATCTCGCCTCGCTGAACCTGATGCGGTTCCGCCGGACCGACGGCACTCTCGATGTCGAGGGCCTCAAGCACGCCACCCGCCTGTGGACCATGGTGCTTGAGATCTCCGTGATGATGGCGCAATACCCGTCGCGCCGGATCGCCGAGCTCTCCTACCGCTACCGCACGCTGGGCCTGGGCTACGCCAACCTCGGCGCGTTGCTGATGGCCTCCGGCCTAGCCTACAATTCGACCAAAGGCCGCGCCATTGCCGGCTCCGTTGCCGCGGTCATGACCGGCACCGCCTACGCCACCTCGGCCGAGATGGCCCAGCTGATGGGCGCCTTCCCCGGCTTTGCCGCCAACCGTGACGCGATGCTGCGGGTCATCCGCAACCACCGCCGCGCCGCCTATAGCGAAGCCGCAGACTATGAAGAACTGGCGATTCCGCCGGTCGCGCTCGACGCCGCCAACTGCCCCGACGCCCCCCTCGTCGCCGCAGCCCGGCAGGCCTGGGACCGTGCCTTGGCGCTTGGCGAGGCCCACGGCTTCCGCAACGCCCAAGTCTCCGTGATCGCCCCCACCGGCACTATCGGGCTGGTAATGGATTGCGACACGACCGGCATCGAACCTGACTTCGCCCTTGTGAAATTCAAGAAACTGGCCGGCGGCGGATACTTCAAGATCATCAACCAGACCGTCCCGCTGGCGCTCAAGACCCTGGGCTACGACGACGAAGCCGCCCAGCGCATCGTTGCCCAGGCAGTCGGCCGCGGCACCTTGAAAGGCGCGCCGGCGATCAACCACGAGACGTTGGCGGCCCGCGGCTTCGATGCGGCGATCCTCAAGCGGGTCGAGAAGACGCTGGCGACGGCCTTCGACATTCGCTTCGCCTTCTCCCGCTACACGCTGGGCGATCGCTTCTGCCGCGAGACCCTCGCGCTCGACGATGCCGCGCTTGCCGATCCACAGCTCGACCTACTGGCACGACTCGGATTTTCAAGGAGCGACATCGAGGCAGCGAACATCTTCGTCTGTGGAACGATGTCGATCGAGGGTGCACCCGATCTCAAGAGCGAACATCTCGCCGTGTTCGATTGTGCAAATCCCTGTGGACGAGATGGTACGCGCTGCTTGTCTCCGGAGAGTCATATACGCATGATGGCTGCAGCTCAGCCGTTCATATCGGGCGCAATCTCTAAAACCATCAACATGCCCAACTCCGCTACGGTCGAGGATTGCCGCCAGGCCTACGAGATGTCGTGGAAGCTTGGGCTGAAAGCGAATGCACTCTATCGCGACGGCTCCAAACTTTCGCAGCCGCTCTCGGCGCTGGCGATCGGCGACGACAAGGCGGCCAACGACGACCTTGCCGACAAGACGCCGGCGGCGCGTACACCAATCATCGCCGAGCGCATCGTGGAGCGGATCGTCGAGCGCGAAGTGCGGCGCGGGCGCGAACGCCTGCCGCAGCGGCGCAAAGGCTACACGCAAAAGGCCATCGTCGGCGGGCACAAGGTCTATCTGCGCACCGGCGAATACGAGGATGGCCGGGTCGGCGAGATCTTCGTCGACATGCACAAGGAAGGGGCCGCTTTCCGCAGCCTGATGAACAACTTCGCCATCGCGATCTCGATCGGCCTGCAATACGGCGTGCCGCTCGAGGAATTCGTCGAGGCCTATACCTTCACCCGCTTCGAGCCGTCGGGGCTGGTCGAGGGCAACGACGCCATCAAGATGTCGACCTCGGTGCTCGACTATATCTTCCGTGAGGTCGCCATTTCCTACCTCGGGCGCAACGACCTCGCCCATGTCGAGCAGTCCGATCTCAGGCCCGACGGCGTCGGTCGCGGCCTGGTTGAGGACGGCCTGCCCTCAGCCGGCAGCGATGCGGCCCAGGCCGCCGCCGATGCGGTGACCCGCATTGCCAGCGTCGGCTACATGCGAAGCAACCTTTATGTCTTGAACGGCCGGACGGCCGGCAATGTCGCGATCGCCGAAGAAGCGATCGCCGCCGGCCCCGAGCCCATCGGAATGACGAACGGCCCAGCCGTCGCTTCGGCGCACATCGCCCAGGCGGCCGTCGTCGGCGTCGCGCACGGAGCGGCATTCACCGCGAAGCTGAAAGGCTTCGAGGGGGATGCCTGTCCGGAATGCGGCAACTTCACCATGGTCCGCAACGGGACGTGCCTCAAATGCACGACCTGCGGCGGTACCACGGGATGCAGTTGAGCATGCGTGGCGTTGTGTACCCGCGTACCCCGGGGCCTCCGCGGTTGGGGACCTCAAAGCTAACCATAGGAGACAGTTATGGCTGCTAAGAAAAAGGCTGCTAAGAAGAAGGCTGCTAAGAAGAAGAAGTCCTAAATAGGAAAGGGCGTTGGCCAAGGTCCTAGACCTTGGCCCCTCTAACCAAACGCCTTTCGGCTTCCGTGTGGGTGCCCTAACGGGCCCCACCGGAAGCCACCTTCAAAGTTGTGCATTCAAGCCAATGCAACGCCTTCGCTTCGGCGGAGGTGGAAAGGCGAACTCCTTAGGTGTCCGGCGACTTCGGTCTGCCGGACTTTTTTTGTCCCATCGCCTCTTGCCCTCTTCCTGGCAAGATTCGCGCTATGCTCACCTCATGCCAGACGACTCCCCGACCATCGGATTGCGCGTCGTCGATACCTTGGCGGGTGTCGACGCCGCCGAGTGGGATGCCTGTGCACTGGCGCCCGGCTCGGCCGGCAACCCGTTCCTCAGCCACGGCTTCCTGAAGGCACTGGAGGATTCCAAGTCGGTCGGCCGGCGCACCGGCTGGCAGCCGCAATACCTGCTAGCCGAAGCCGCCGATGGTGCCCTGCTGGGCGCCGTGCCGCTCTACGTCAAGAGCCACAGCCAGGGCGAATACATCTTCGACCATGGCTGGGCGCAGGCCTTCGAACGCGCCGGCGGCCGCTACTATCCCAAGCTCCAGGCCGCGGTCCCGTTCACCCCGGTGCCGGGACCTCGCCTGTTTGCGCGCCCGGGGCCGATGGCCGACGCGGTGCGCGAGGCCATGATCGACATGCTGGCCAAGATCGCCGACGACAATGGCATCAGCTCGGTCCACGCCACCTACTGCAGCGAGGCCGACTGGAAGCAGTTCGGCGAGCGCGGCTGGCTGCTGCGGCTCGGTCGGCAATATCACTGGAACAATGCCGGCTATAAGACCTTCGACGATTTCCTGGCGTCGCTGGCCTCACGCAAACGCAAGGCGATCCGCAAGGAACGTAAGTCAGTGCGCCGCGAGGGTCTGACGATCCGGCAGCTCAGCGGCGACGATCTGAAGGCCGAGCATTGGGACGCCTTCTTCGCCTTCTACATGGATACCGGCGGCCGCAAATGGGGCTCGCCGTACCTCACCCGATCGTTCTTCGACATCCTGGGCGACAGCATGGCCGACAAGGTCGTCCTGGTGCTGGCGGAGGCCGACGGACGCCCGGTCGGTGGTGCGCTCAACCTCAAGGGCGACGACACGCTCTACGGCCGCTATTGGGGTTGCCTGGAAAGCCATGCCTTCCTGCATTTCGAGGCCTGCTACTACCAGGCCATCGACCATGCCATCACGCACGGATTGCAGCGCGTCGAGGCGGGCGCCCAGGGCGACCACAAGATCCAGCGCGGTTATCTGCCGGTGAAGACCTTTTCGGCGCACTGGATCGTCGACAAGGGCTTTCGCCGTGCCGTCGACGACTTTCTCAAGCGCGAGCGGCCCGCCGTCGAGGAAGAGATCGAAGGGCTGATGCAGTACTCGCCGTTTCGCAAAGAGAACGAGCAGTAAGCCCGCCAGTTACTTCTTCACAGTCAGCACGCCGATGAAGAAGATGACAAAGAATACCACGTACTCCGTCGTGTCGAGCCACGGAAAGGACAGTCCCTTCCAGCCGCTGCGTTCGATAATGAAGAGGACCACCCAGTAGACCGCGGTGGCGAGCACCGCGGCCCGAAAGGCCACCCAGAGTGGGCGGAGTGCCTTCACTCAGCCAGCACGGGTTCTTGACTGGCCGGCGGCAGGGCGCCGCGCTCGGGCGGCAGGAAGGTAAAGACGAGCTTCTGTGTCGCGCCCTCGCCTTCGGTGTCCACACGCACAGTGCCGCCACCCTGGCTCAGCTTGCCGAACAGCACTTCCTCAGCGAGTGGCTTCTTGACGTGCTCCTGGATGACGCGAGCAAGCGGCCGCGCGCCGAACAGGCGGTCATAGCCCTTCTCGGCAAGCCAGCGGCGGGCGCTGTCGGAGAGCTCGATGAAGACCTTGCGGTCGGCCAACTGGACCTCGAGCTCGGCCACGAACTTGTCCACCACCCTGCCCATGCTCTCGGGACCGAGACTGGCGAACTTGATCGTGGCGTCGAGGCGGTTGCGGAACTCCGGCGCAAACAGCCGGTTGATCGCATCATCGTCCTCGTCGTGCCGGGTCTCGCGGCCGAAGCCCAGCGCCGGCTTGGCGATATCGGCAGCGCCCGCGTTGGTCGTCATGCACAGGATGACGTTGCGGAAGTCGACCGTTCGTCCGTTATGGTCGGTCAACTTGCCGTAGTCCATGACCTGGAGCAGCACGTTGAATACGTCCGGATGCGCCTTCTCGATCTCGTCGAACAGGATCACGCAATGCGGATGCTGGTTGACCTGGTCGGTCAGCAGGCCACCCTGGTCAAAGCCGACATAGCCCGGCGGCGCGCCGATCAAGCGCGAGACGCTGTGGCGCTCCATGTATTCGGACATGTCGAAGCGGATCAGCTCGAGGCCGAGGAGCTTCGCGAGCTGGCGCGTCACCTCGGTCTTGCCGACGCCGGTCGGACCGGCCAGCAGGTAGGATCCGATCGGCTTCTCCGGCGCGCGCAGGCCCGCGCGGGCGAGCTTGATCGCGGCCGACAGCTGGTCGATCGCCCTGTCCTGGCCGAACACCACGGTCTTGAGGTCGCGGTCGATGTTGCGCAGCATCTCGGTGTCGTCCTTGGACACGCTCTTGGGCGGGATGCGGGCGATCTTGGCCACGATCTCCTCGATGTCGTGAACCTCGATGGTCGACTTGCGCATATCGGGCGTGCGCAGCATCTGGGCCGCACCCACCTCGTCGATCACGTCGATCGACTTGTCGGGCAACTTGCGGTCGTGGATATAACGCGCCGACAGCTCGACCGAGGCCTTGATGGCGTCATCGGTGTAGGTCACGTGATGGTGCTTCTCGTAGACCGGCTTCAGGCCCTTCATGATCTCGACGGCGTCGGCGATCGAAGGCTCCGGCACGTCGATCTTCTGGAAGCGGCGGACCAGTGCGCGGTCCTTCTCGAAGTAGTTGCGGTATTCCTTGTAGGTGGTCGAGCCGATGCAGCGCAGCTCGCCCGACTGCAATGAGGGCTTCAACAGGTTCGAGGCATCCATCGAGCCGCCCGAGGTGGCGCCGGCACCGATGATGGTGTGGATCTCGTCGATGAACAGCACCGAGTTGGGCTTCTTCTTGAGCTCCGACAGGACGGCCTTCAGCCGCTCCTCGAAGTCGCCGCGATAGCGCGTGCCGGCCAGCAGCGCCCCCATGTCGAGCGCGTAGATCACCGAATCCTTCAGCACCTCTGGCACTTCACCCTCGACGATCTTGCGGGCCAGCCCCTCGGCGATGGCCGTCTTGCCGACGCCCGGCTCGCCGACATAGAGCGGGTTATTCTTGGTCCGCCGGCACAGCACCTGGATGGTGCGCTCGACCTCATGTTCGCGGCCGATCAGCGGATCGACCCGGCCGTCGCGGGCCTTCTGGTTGAGATCGACGCAATAGGCGGCCAGCGCCTCGCTGCCTTGCTTGGAGTTGGCGTCGCCGTTCTCCTCCTCCGAACCCGAAACCCGGCGGGCTCGGCCGCGGCCCGGCACCTTGGCCTTGCCGTGGCTGATGTAGTCGACGGCGTCGAGCCGCGACATGCCCTGGTTCTCGAGGAACGACACGGCGTGGCTGTCGCGCTCCGAGAACAGCGCCACCAGCACGTTGGCGCCGGTCACTTCCTTGCGGCCCGACGACTGGACGTGCACCGCAGCGCGCTGGACGACGCGCTGGAAGCCCGCCGTCGGCAGCGGCTCGCTCGGCGTCTGGGTGACGATGCCCTTCAGACGGTTGTCGATGAAGGCTTCGAGATCGTGGCGCAGGCGGTCGATATCGACGCCACAGGCCTTGAGCACGGGCGTCGCATCCTCGTCCTCCGTCATCGCCAGCAGCAAGTGCTCCAGCGTGGCGTATTCGTGCCGGCGCTCGCCAGCCAACGCGAAGGCGCGGTGGAGGGATTTCTCGAGGTTCTTGGACAACATGGACATCGAACCACCTCGACTGATGTACGAACTGATGACTTTACTCTTTCTCCAACGTGCACTGCAGCGGATGCTGGTTCTTGCGCGCGTAGTCGACGGTCTGGGTGACCTTGGTCTCGGCCACCTCATAGGTATAAACACCGCAAATCCCCACGCCCTTCTGATGGACGTGAAGCATGATCTGGGTCGCCTCTTCGCGGTTCTTCTGGAAGATGTGCTGCAGGACGTCGACGACGAACTCCATGGGAGTGTAGTCGTCGTTGAGCATCAGCACCTTATACATCGACGGCTTTTTGGTGCGGGCCCGGGTCAGCGTGAGCGCCCCGGTCCGGCGCTCGTCGTCGCCGTTGCCGTCCTCACGACGCGCTGGCGGCTGCTGCGGCGGCCCGCCGGGCGGCTCCTTGGGGCCCCCCAGCCGGCTGCCGTCACGGCGCCAGTCGTCTATGAAAACGGCGGAAAGCATTGTTGCCTATCGGTTCCTTATCCAAGCCACCCTAGAATTATATAGGCAGCGCAAGCGGTTCCGCTACCTCGGCCGAAGCCCATCAGTCCCCACCACCAACATCCAGCGGTCCAGGCGGTTGTCCACGCGACCAGGCGGCGCGTTCCAGCTTCGACGCAGTTCCGCCGGCTCGAGCTTGCGCGGCCGATTGACCGCTATTGGAACGTTGTCCAAAGCAAACAGTTTCTCGGCGAATTTCACGTTTGCGAAACCGTCCGTCGGGTAATGATAGGCTTGGAAGCCCCAGACGCCGTTGCGGCATGACGCAACAGTCCACCAGAAATCGTTGTCGGGCAGACGCAACCCATCCCGCGGCGGCCCGAAAGCAGCACTTGCTTGGAGCAACCCTATGAGGTCTCGGGTTTCGGCGGCGTCGAGCAGCCGCTGACCTTTGCGCATGCGCCATGGCCCAGTCACGTTGCTGCCGTCGCTACCGAGCGACAGGCTGCTCAGATTACCGCCGTGGCCCTGGTCGTTCAGGACGCCGATGTCGAGGCCGGCCGTGCCGTCCGGCTGCAGAAAGACCTCGTAGGCGCGGACTTGTTCCTCCCACAGCGCATTATAGACCAGCCGCACGCGGTTGCGGCCGCCCGGTTCGCAGGCCGAGCGGATATCGTTGCCGCCGACATATGAAAACCAATTGAAGGTGCGGACGATTGGCTGCTCGACCTTGCGGTCTGGCCGTTGTGCCGACGCGGTCGACGCAGCCACGAGTGCCAGCCCGAAAGCCGCAGCGAAGATCACTTTCATCGTCCTCTCCCTCTTACGATGCAGTTTCCGAACCAAGTGCGGCATCAGCACGGCGGTGGACAAGTTGCACAGCACCGTAAATTTTAGTAAGGTAAGGAATTGCTCGTAAGCTATTGGTCGGGCACAAAAATATAGACTTTAGTACATGGCGTTGTTGAGATGACCCTCTCCTTCAGGCGCTGCACGGCACAGTTTAGCTGGTTTGCCGTCTGCTTTTTCTTTGTCACCTGTCTCGCACCCTTGACCGTCGACGCCCAGAATACGTCGACGAAGGCGCGTGCCGCACCGCCTGGCAAGTCGCGGTCGTCCGCCAAGACCATACCCGCTACCACGCCTTGGGTCCCCAATCCTGCAGTGGGATCCAAGGATGCGTACTTCATTGTCGACGCCATGAGCGGACGGGAGCTTTTGTCCGATCAAGCCGACGAATTGCGTCATCCCGCATCTCTCACAAAGTTGATGACGCTTTACCTCACCTTCTCGGCCCTCGATTCAGGCCGGTTGTCACTCGGCGACAGCCTCGCGGTGTCGATCAATGCGCTGAACGCACCGCCCACCAAGATGGGAATGGTGCCCGGCGGCTCTGTCATGGTGCGCGATGCCGTCATGGGCCTGGTGACGCGGTCGGCGAACGACGCGGCGATCGTGCTTGCGGAGGCGCTGGGCGGCAGCGAGGAGAGCTTCGCGCAGCAGATGACCGCGAAAGCCCGCCAGCTCGGCATGAGTTCGACGGTATTCCGCAACGCCTCTGGCCTGCCCAACAACGAGCAGGTCACGACGGCACACGACATGGCCAGGCTTGCGAGCGCCCTGCTGCGCGATTTCCCACACTACTATCCGGTGTTCTCAGTCCAGAGCTATCCCTATCGCGGCCGGTCGCTGGAGAATCACAATCGCATGCTGGCGAGCTACGCCGGCGCCGACGGGCTGAAGACCGGTTACACCAATGCTTCGGGCTTCAATCTGGTGATGTCGGCCATGCGCGACAATCGCCGGCTGATCGGTGTGGTGATGGGCGGCAACAGCGCCTTCCAGCGTGATCGCCTGATGGCCGACCTCATGGATCGCGGCTTCGCCGCGGCCCAGTCGATGTCGCTCGCCGCCTGGACATCGCCCCGCACTCCTCCGTCGGCGCGCTATGCCTTCTCGGGTTTCCTGCCGAGCGGGGCCGCCGCCGAAACACCGCGAGTAAGCCAGGTCGCGCGCGTGGAGCCAGCGACCGTTCCGCTGCTCGCGCCGGCGCCGCCGGCGACCATACGAGTCGCTACCACGGCTGCGCTCGCACCGGCGCCGGCCCCGGCGCCCACACCGGCACCAGCCGCGGCGACGCTGGGAAGCTGGGTTATCCAGGTAGGATCCTTCAGCGATTCGAATGCTGCCCTTGCGGCCCTTGAGCGCGCTACCGCCGCGCTGCCTGAGACCATCCGCTCCCATGGCGCGGTCACGGTCGACGAAGTGCAGATGGCGCAGAAGACCTTGCATCGCGCACGGCTGATCAATCTCAGCCAGGAAGAAGCGGTCAGCGGCTGCAAGCGCCTCGAACAGCGCAAGATCTTCTGCTCGGCGGTTCAGGTCACGGCCTGGAATACCCCCGCCGCCCGCTGAGCGCCCGCATGAGCCGTCCGACGAACGTCCGCTTGTCGCGACGCTGCCAAAGCGCAAGGTCCCATGACTTGTTGGTAGGTTTGAGTTTGCTGACGATCGGCTCGAACACCGCCACGGTGGTCAGTGCCTCCGCCACCTTCACCTTGAGCGGTGCGATCCGATAGCCCGGCCCCTCATAGGCGGCGAGCCGCGCGACGTCCCGCGCACTCAAGCCTCCAACAATCGCGCCCGACACCTGCCCTTTGCGGTCCGGCACCGAGATCGGGTAGCTGCCGCCCTGCACGCGCCAGCGCGAATAGCCTGGCAGGATCGCCGGCACGAAGGCCGCGGGCGGCAGGCGCCGACCCAGCACGAGGGCCGTGACGTCATGATCGAGCAATGTGCCGTAGAAGAAGAACCGCATCAGTGGTGGCCGGCTGAAGCCTCGTCCGGCAAGCTGACACCACTCGCAGCAAGCGCTGCCTTGAGATCGTCCATCAGCCGCTCCAGCCCCGCCTCGTTGGCGCTCTCGCAGCGCGCCACCAGCACCGGCTGGGTATTGGAGGCGCGCAACAGCCACCAGCCATCGGGTGTGTTGACGCGCACGCCGTCGATGTCGATGAGCTTGGCGCCGGCCTTCTTCAACCGCGCCTTGACCTCGTCGACGATCTTGAACTTGCTCTCGTCCGGGCAGTCGAAGCGCAGCTCCGGCGTGTTCACGAGCTGGGGCAGCTTATCGCGCATGGTCGCCAGGCTCTCCTTGGAGTTGGCGACGATGTTGAGGAGCCTCAGCCCGCAATAGAGTGCGTCGTCGAAGCCATAGAAGGTGTCGGCAAAGAAGATGTGCCCGCTCATCTCGCCCGCCAGCGGCGCCTTGAGCTCGGCGAGCTTGGTCTTGATCAGCGAATGGCCGGTCTTCCACATCAGCGGCGTGCCGCCGGCGCGATGGATCTCGTCGAACAGCGCCTGGCTTGCCTTGACGTCGGCGATGATGGTGGCGCCCGGTCGATCCTTCAGGACGTCGCGTGCCCACAGGATCATCAGCTGGTCGCCCCACAGGATGCGGCCCTTGCCGTCTATCGCGCCGATGCGGTCACCGTCGCCGTCGAAGGCGATGCCGAGATCGCAGCCGCGCCGTTTCACCTCGGCCACGAGCTGCTCGAGGTTCTTCGGTACCGTCGGGTCGGGATGGTGCGCGGGAAACGTTCCGTCGACCTTCTCGTTCAAGATGATGTGCTCGCCCGGCAGCTTCTCGACCACGGCGCGGATCGACACGCCAACGGCGCCATTGCCAGTGTCCCAGGCGACCTTGAGCTTGCGGCCAGGCTTCACATCCTTGACCAACCGCACGGCATAGTCGGCCAGGACGTTCTTCGTCTCGACCTTGCCTTGCCCGGTATCGATGTCGCCTTTGGCCGCCATCTCGCCCAGCTTCTGGATGTCGGCGCCGAAAAACGACTTCTTGCCCATCATCATCTTGAAGCCGTTGAAGTCGGGCGGATTGTGCGAGCCGGTGATCTGGATGCCGCCATCGGCTTCGAGATGCCAGACTGCGTAATAGAGCATCGGCGTGGACACCATGCCGATCTCGATCACATCGACGCCGGCCGAGGTCAGCCCCTCACTGCAGGCCTTTGCGAGATCCGGCGAACTCAGCCGCCCGTCATAGCCCAACGCCACGCGCTTGCCGCCGTTGCGCCGGACCATCGTGCCGAAGGTCCGGCCGATGGCGCGCGCATCAGCGACATGCAACGTGGTGCCGACAACACCGCGAATGTCGTACTCGCGCAGGATCGTTGGATCGAACTTATGCGCCGTCTGGCTCATCAAAGGCTCCGATATACTCAGGTCAATTGCGTGGCTTGGGTCGACCGACGCCCTCATAGACAAAGCCTAGTCCACGCATCTCCTCGGGATTGAAGATGTTGCGCAGGTCGACGATGCGAGGCTGGCGCATCGCCTCCTTGATACGCCTCGGATCGAGGCCGCGGAACTCGTGCCACTCGGTGATCACAACCAGCACATCGGCGCCAGTCGCAGCTTCGTAGGCGGTTTTCGCAAAGGTGATGTTCGACATCAGCCTGCCCGCCTCACTCATGCCTTCGGGGTCGAAGGCTACGATCCTGGCGCCGCCGGCCTGCAGGGTGGGCACGATGTCGAGCGAAGGAGCATCGCGCATGTCGTCGGTGTTGGGCTTGAAGGTCAGCCCCAATACGCCGATCGTCAGCCCTTTCACCGAGCCGCCGCAGAAATCGATGACCTTGCGCGCCATCCTCTTCTTGCGTGAGTTGTTGACCTCTATTACCTGCTCCACGATGGTCTGCGGCGCATTGGCCTCGCGCGCCGTGTAGGCGAGCGCCAGCGTATCCTTGGGGAAGCACGAGCCGCCGAAGCCGGGTCCGGGATGCAGGAACTTGCGGCCGATGCGGCCGTCGAGCCCGATGCCGCGGGCCACGTCGTGCACGTCGGCACCGACCTTCTCGCAAAGGTCGGCGATCTCGTTGATGAAGGTGATCTTGGTCGCAAGAAAGGCGTTGCCGGCGTATTTCGTGACCTCGGCCGTCTCGATGTTGGTGAACACCATCGGCGTCTGGATGAGGTTGAGCGGCCGGTAGACGGCCGACATCACGTTGCGCGCGCGCTGGCTCTCGACGCCGATCACGACGCGATCGGGCTTCATGAAATCCTCAATCGCCGCACCCTCACGCAGGAACTCCGGATTGGACGCCACGTCGAACTCAGCTGCTGGCTGAGACTCGCGGATGATGCGCGCCACTTCACGGCCAGTGCCGACAGGGACGGTCGACTTGGTGACGACCACGGTATAGTCGCGGATGGCATCGGCGATCTCGGCCGCGGCCGCGTAGACGTAGCTCAGATCGGCATGGCCATCACCGCGCCGCGTCGGCGTGCCGACCGCGATGAACACGGCGTCGGCGTTGCCTACCGCGTCGCCAAGACCGGTCGCGAACGCCAGGCGGCCGGCGCGCATATTGTCGACGACCATCTTGTCGAGCCCAGGCTCATAGATCGGCATCTCACCTTTGCTCAGGCGGGCGATCTTGGCGGCATCCTTGTCGACGCAGACGACGTCATGGCCGAACTGGGCGAAGCAGGCGCCGGACACCAGCCCGACATAACCCGACCCGATCATGGCGATGCGCATCGATCAGCCTTTCAGCAGGCGCTCGAGCAGCGCCCGCGTCTCTCCTGCCGTCTCGGCGCGATTGAGCGCGACTCCGACGTTGGCCTCGAGGAAGCCGATACGGCTGCCGCAATCATAGCGCTGGCCCTTGTAGGTCAAAGCATGGAACGGGTGATGGCCGATCATTTTGGCCATCGCGTCGGTCAGCTGGATCTCGCCGCCGGCGCCCGCCTCGTGCTTCTCCAGATGGTCGAACACCTCGGGCAGTACGACGCTGCGTCCGATCCAGGCGAGCGTTGATGGCGCTTTTTCGGGCGCCGGCTTCTCGACGATGCCCGTCATCTCGGCCAGGCCATCTTTGGCATCGCCCTTGAGCGCCACGATCCCGTAGCTCTTGGTCTGCTCGCGCGGCACATCCATCACCGCCACGACATTGCCGCCGGTCTTCTCATGGGCAGCAACGAGCTGCGCAGTGCAGCTTGGCGTGCTGATCATGAGTTCGTCGGGCAGCAACACCGCAAAGGGTTCGCGCCCGATCCAATGGCGAGCGCACCACACGGCATGTCCGAGCCCGAGCGGCCTCTGCTGGCGTGTAAAGATGGCGTTGCCGGGTTTGATGGTCGCTTCCTGTGTCTGCTTGAGCTCACGCTTCTTGCCGCGCTTGACCAGCGTATCCTCCAGCTCGTAGGCGGCGTCGAAATGGTCCTCCAGCGCGCTTTTGTTGCGGCCGGTGACGAAGACGAACTCCTCGATGCCCGCCGCCAGGCATTCCTCGATGGCGTACTGGATGAGCGGCCGATCGACGACCGTCAGCATCTCCTTAGGCATCGCTTTGGTGGCGGGCAGAAAGCGAGTGCCCAGGCCGGCCACCGGCAGAACCGCCTTGCGAACGCGTTGCGCCATACTCATCGACCTCGTTCAGCGAATGCCCGGGCGGGCGCGGCGGCGGTTGATGGCACAGCCACGTTGCCCGGGCAAGGTTATACCCCCAACAGCACGTCCTTGGCGCGGTTGATGCGCGCCGCCAGATCGGCACTGCCGCCGACGTCGGGATGAACGCGCTGGATCAGCCGGCGATGCACGGCCCGAATCTCGTCGGGCGACGCGCCCTCTGCCAGGCCCAGCACCGACAGGGCTTCCTGGCGGGTCATGTCGACGCGCGGATTGCGCGGTGGCGGCTCCTGCGCGCGCCGCCAGGCAGATCCGAGGCGGCGATCGAGATAGGCCTCCAGCACCCTGATCGAGTCGGCATCACGCGCGCACTCATCGTGCAGTTCGAGCAACTCCGTATCCGCCAGTCCGTCGAGCGTGCGGCCGACGAAGCGCCCCTGCAGCACCGATCCGCCGACGTCGCCGGTTGCGTGATCGATCCAGGCTTCGAGGAACACTGTGCGCGCCTCGGTGCGCTGGCCGGCACCGGGTGCACCGAAGCCCGGCGCCGGGCGGCGGCGGGCTGCGCGGGCGATCAGGGCCGTCGCTACAATGCCAGCGAGACCGAACAATTCAGGCAGCAGCCCCGGCAGGAACGCCACAGCGAGGATCAACAACCCACCGACACCCAATGCTCCCAGGACGACGAGGATGGGTCGCGCCAAGCGCGCTAGGCTCGAAGGATTGGCGCGCAGGAACCAGGCAAGGCCGAGAGCGAAGGCCACCAACAGCGCGAGGGCGATGATGAGTGGCATGGCTCACGGTTTGGGCGGCGGGGAGTTGGGCGCGACGCCCTGTTCCTGACGTTGGCGTTGGATTGCCTTCCAGCGCTCGACGTTGCGGTTGTGCTCGTAGACGGTGTTCGAGAAGACGTGCCCGCCTTGGCCATCGGCGACGAAATAGAGCGAGCGGTCGCGCGGCGGCGGGTTGGTGGCGGCCACGATCGAAGCACGGCCCGGATTGCAGATCGGTCCGGGCGGCAACCCGGAAACGACATAGGTATTGTATGGCGACGTCGACTGCAGATCGGCGCGGGTCAGTTCGCGGTTGAACGAACCCTTGCCGCCGGTAAGACCGTAAATCGTCGTCGGATCGCTTTCGAGCTTCATCTTAAGTCGCAGGCGATTGAGGTAGACTGCCGCCACCTTTGCCCGTTCGGCCGGCAGCGCCGTCTCCTTCTCGACGATCGAGGCCAGCACCAGCGCCTCGCGGCGGTTGGTGAGCGGCAGGCCGGCGGCGCGCTTGCGCCAGGCTTCATCGAGCGCCTTGTCCATCGCTTCCTTCATGCGCAGGAGCAGGCCGTCGCGCGTGTCGTCGCGCGAGTAGAAGTACGTCTCGGGCAGGAGATCGCCTTCCTTGAGATCGAGCGTGATGTCGCCCGACAAAGCCTCGGTCTTGTGTACCAGCTCGACGATCTCGGCGGTGGTCAGGCCTTCCGGTACGGTCAAGCGGCGCTGGACGACCTTGCCCGATTGCAGCAACTCGACCAGCGCCTGCATGGAGGTGTGCGCCGGCACTTCGTACTCGCCGGCCTTGATGGGCTTGGGCGCGGGATCGATCATCAGCGCGACACGAAACAGCTGGGGATGAGAGATCACGCCTTCATCGCGCAGCACCTTCGCCATCGTCGCAGGTCCGGCGCCGCGCGGGATCACGACGTGCTTGGGCTGGTCGAGCGGCCCCTTGGCCACCAGTATCTCATGGCCGAGGAAAAGCGCGCCGCCCATTACGGTGACGAACAGTGCTACGAAGAACAGGACCCAGCGGAAAAAGCTGAGCATGCCTCAGCCTCCCGTGCTCAGACGGGGCCGAAAATCAACGAAGCGTTGGTACCGCCAAAGCCGAAGGAATTGCTGAGCGCGTAACGAACCTTGCGCTGCTTGGCCTGCTTGGGCACCAGATCGATGTCGCAGCCCTCGTCCGGCTCGTCGAGATTGAGCGTCGGCGGCACCGCCTGCTCGATCATCGACTTGATGGCGTAGATCGCCTCGATCGCGCCGGCCGCGCCCAGCAGATGGCCCGTCGCCGACTTGGTGGATGACATGGAGAGCTTGTAGGCGTCCTGGCTGAAAACTTTCTTCACAGCGCCAAGCTCTATCACATCGGCCATGGTCGAGGTGCCGTGCGCGTTGATGTAGTCGATCTGGTCGGTGCCCAGGCCGGCGCGCTTCAGCGCCGCCTTCATGGCGCGCACGGCCCCGTCGCCATCCTCGGATGGCGCGGTGATATGATAGGCGTCGCCCGACAGGCCATAGCCCACGATCTCGGCGTAGATCTTGGCGCCGCGCTTCCTGGCATGCTCGTATTCCTCGAGCACGACACAACCAGCGCCCTCGCCCATCACAAAACCGTCGCGTCGCTTGTCCCACGGCCTTGAAGCCTGCGTTGGCGTGTCGTTGAAGTCGGTCGACAAGGCCTTGCAGGCGTTGAAGCCCGCGATACCGATGCGGCAGATCGCGGCTTCGGCGCCGCCCGCCACCATGACGTCGGCATCCTCCCACTGGATCAGCCGGGCGGCGTCGCCCAACGCATGCGCGCCGGTGGCGCAGGCCGTAACCACGGAGTGATTGGGGCCCCTGAAGCCGTGCTTGATCGAGACCTGTCCGGACGCGAGATTGATCAACGAAGACGGGATGAAGAACGGGCTGACGCGGCGGGGACCGCGCTCCTTCAAGATGAGGGATGTCTCGTAGATCGTGCTGAGGCCACCAATTCCCGCTCCGATCATCACGCCAGTGCGGTTGCGGCCCTCGTCGTCCTGCGGTTTCCAGCCCAAATCCTCGACCGCCTGGTCCGCCGCCGCGATGGCGAACACCAGGAACTTGTCGAGCTTGCGCTGGTCCTTGGGGGCGAGGTAGGCGTCGGCATTGAAGTGGCCATTGGCCTTGTCGCCTTGCGGCACCTCGCCGGCGATCTTGGTCGCGAGGTCGGAGGTATCAAAGGCCTGGATGGCGCGGATGCCGAACTCGGCGGCCATCAGCCTCGTCCAGTTGGTGTCCACGCCGTCCCCCAACGGCGTCACCATCCCCATGCCGGTTACGACCACTCGCCTCATCGTTCGCCTCGTCTCCCGCAGGAACCGGCGTCGATCAGGACTTGGCGTTGCTCTTGATGAAACCGATCGCGTCACCGACGGTCTGAATCTTTTCCGCAGCGTCGTCGGGAATCTCGATGCCGAACTCCTCTTCAAACGCCATGACCAGTTCGACCGTGTCGAGGCTGTCGGCGCCGAGATCGTCGATGAACTTGGCATCTTCCTTGACCTGGGCCGCTTCGACCCCGAGATGCTCGACGACGATCTTCTTCACGCGCTCGGCAATATCGCTCATTTTCTTGTCCTTCCCGTATTTCTCGCAAATCTGGATTTCGCCTCAGGGGGCAGCGAATCCGGCTCTCCTAACATAGCTCCCGAGCCATGGCCAGTGTCGGAAAGCCCACAGAATCAGGCACTTGCGGCCCTTCAGATCATCGCCATGCCGCCATTGATATGTAACGTCTGGCCGGTCACGTAAGCCGCCTCGTCGCTGGCCAAAAACACCACACCGGCTGCGATCTCCTCGGGCGTGCCCAGCCGGTCGGCCGGCACGCGCGTCAGGATGGCTTTCTTCTGATCGTCGGTCAGCACGTCGGTCATCGGCGTGGCAATGAAGCCGGGAGCGACGCAGTTCACCGTGATGTTGCGCGAGGCAAGCTCCTGCGCGAACGACTTGGACATGCCGATGAGACCGGCCTTGGCGGCGGCATAGTTGGCCTGGCCGGGATTGCCGGTGACGCCCACGATCGAAGTGATGTTGATCACGCGCCCGACACGCCGGCGCATCATGCCACGCATGGTCGCACGGGTGAGCCGGAAGGTGCCCGTGAGATTGACCTGCAGCACCTTCTCCCATTCCTCATCCTTCATGCGCATCGAGATGTTGTCGCGCGTGATGCCGGCGTTGTTGACCAGGATGTCGATCTTGCCCATCGCCGCCTCGGCTTCCTTGGCAAGCCGGTCGATATCGGCGGCATCGTCCATCTTGGCGGCGACGACATGCGCGCGCTCGCCCAGCGACGCCTTGAGCTGCTCCAGCACGTCGGCCCGCGTGCCCGACAACGTCACCGTCGCGCCCTGCTTGTGAAGCGCGCGCGCGATTGCACTGCCAATGCCGCCCGAGGCGCCGGTGACGAGTGCGGCCTTGCCGGAAAGATCGAACATGGATTTGTTCCTCAGGCCGTCTTCAGGAATGCCTCGATGTCGGCCGGCGTGTTTAGCGCCAGGCCGGTCATCTCGCGGTCGATGCGCTTGACGAGGCCGGACAGCACCTTGCCGGTGCCGCACTCGACCAGCATGTCCACGCCTTGTGACTTCATGTACTGCACGCTCTCGCGCCAACGCACCATACCGGTGACCTGTTCCACCAGCCGCTGCTTGATCGCCTCCGGATTGGTCACCTCGGACGCGATCACGTTGGCAATCAGCGGCACGCGCGGCGTTTCGAGCGTCACCTTCTCGAGCGCGTCCCGCATGGCGTCGGCCGCAGGCTGCATCAGCGGGCAATGGAAGGGCGCGCTGACCGGCAGCAGCATGCCGCGCTTGGCGCCACGCGGCTTGGCGGTCTCGATGGTGCGTTCGACGGCTCCCTTGTGGCCGCTCACCACGACCTGCCCGCCGCCATTGTCGTTGGCCACCGCCACCACCTCGCCCTGTGCCGCTTCCTTGCAGGCCTCTTGCGCCGGCTCGAGCTCGATGCCGAGCAGGGCCGCCATGGCGCCCACCCCGACCGGCACGGCCTTCTGCATCGACTGGCCGCGCAGCTTCAGGAGGCGCGCGGCATCCGCCAGCTTCAGCGCCCCGATCGCCGCCAGCGCGGAGTATTCGCCGAGTGAATGGCCGGCGACGTGACTCGCCAGGGCCGACAAGGGCTTGCCGCCATCCTTCTCGAGGATGCGGGCCACCGCCACGCTGACCGCCATCAGGGCGGGCTGGGCATTTTCGGTCAGCACCAAGTCCAATTCGGGTCCCTCGCGCATCAATTTCGAGAGGTTCTGCTTCAGCGCCTCGTCGACCTCCTGGAAGATGTCCCGGGCGGTTCCGAAGGCCCCGGCGAGGTCGGCCCCCATGCCGACAGCCTGGGATCCCTGTCCCGGAAAGACGAAAGCGCGACCCATGGGCCGTTTCTCCCTTGTTTTTGGCCTGAAGCGACGTCCGCTATACCCCACTACCGCAAGGCCCGGAACGGCCTTGATTCGGAGGGATTTGCCTGTATAACCGCCGCTCCTCGGGGCCTAAATCGGCCCCGTCTCCTTGCTACCTCAAGCTTCTGCAAAGGGGTGGCTAGATCCGGCCGGTTCGCGAGAACTCCGGGTCGCTAACAACCATAAGGAGCCCGAATGGCGTTGTACGAAAACGTCTTCATTGCGCGTCAGGATGTGCCTGCAACGCAAGTGGAGACCCTGACCACCCAGTTCTCAGAGCTGGTCACTGCACAAGGCGGCACCGTCTCCAAGAAGGAGTACTGGGGCCTCCGTTCCCTCACCTTCCGTATCAAGAAAAACCGCAAGGGCCATTACACCTTGCTCAACATCGATGCCCCGTCGGCTGCCATCAAGGAGCTGGAGCGCACGATGTCGATCAACGAGGATATCCTCCGTTTCCTCACCGTGCGCGTCGACGCCCTCGAAGAAGGTCCGTCGGCGGTCATGCAGCGCAGCAGCGAGAAGTCCGATCGTCCCGGCGGCGACCGTCCTGACCGCGGCGGCTGGAGCGATCGTCCGCCGCGCCGCGAGCGTCCGCGCTTTGGCGATGACGTCCCCGTCGCAGCTGTCCCGGGAGAAGAAGAATGAGCGCCCAACGTCGTCCCTTCACCCGTCGGCGCAAGAGCTGCCCGTTCTCCGGCGCCAATGCGCCCAAGATCGACTACAAGGACGTGCGCCTGCTCCAGCGCTTCGTGTCCGAGCGCGGCAAGATCGTGCCGAGCCGCATATCGGCAGTGTCGTCCAAGAAGCAGCGCGAACTTGCCCAGGCGATCAAGCGCGCCCGCTTTCTTGGGCTCCTGCCCTACGTGATCGCCTAGGGAGGATGCCATGCCGATGAATGTCATCCTGCTCGAGCGCGTGCCCAAGCTCGGCCAGATGGGCGATGTGGTGAAGGTAAAGCCGGGTTACGCCCGCAACTTCCTGCTGCCGCAGAAGAAGGCACTGCGCGCCACCAAGGACAACATCACCTACTTCGAATCGCAGCGTAAGGTGCTGGAGGCCCAGAACCTCGAGCGCCGCAGCGAGGCCGAGGCGGCCGGCGCCAAGATGAAGGACCTCAAGGTCACCCTCATCCGCCAGGCATCCGAGGCGTTGCAGCTCTACGGCTCCGTGACCTCGCGCGACATCGTCGACGGAGCCGACAGCGCCGGCGTCAAGATCGAGCGCGGCCAGGTCGAGCTCGACAAGCCGATCAAGGCGCTGGGCGCACACAAGATCAAGATCCACCTCCATCCCGAGGTCACGGTCGAGATCACCGCCCTGGTCGCTCGCTCGCCCGACGAAGCCGAGTTCCTGGCCAAGGGCGGTACCCTGGTCGCCGAGACCGAGCGTGCGGCCCAGGAGGCCGCTGAGGCTGCCCGGCGCGCCGCCGAGCAGGCTGCGGCCCTGTTCGAAGCCAAGCCCGCCCCCGAGGGTGAGGCCGCCGCTGCCGAGGCTCCGGCAGCAGCCGAAGAGGGCAAGACCGAAGAAAAAGAAGAGAAATAAGCCGATCTCCGGCCTTTTGGCCGGCATCAGCTGACGAACGCCCGCCGTCGCACGCCCGCGACGGCGGGCGTTTCTTTTTTGAAATTCTGCAGCGCAGGCTGACTTGAAAAACAGAGAGGTGTTAACATTTAAGGCCAAATTGTGGAACTATCGGTCAGGGTTGGCGTTCCTCATCGCACTGGGGGTCGACAATGTTGCTAGCCAGGGTCCTTTCCCGAGTTTTGGGGGAAGGCCAATTGACCATTATCGATGCGGCCGGCCGATCGCATCAGGTCGAAGGAGTCCGCAAGGGTCCGGCTGTGACAATGCGCGTCCACACCTGGTGGACCGGCGTGCGACTGGCACTGAGACCGCGTCTGGCGTTCGGCGAAGCCTACATGGAGGGCTTGCTTACCGTCGAAGGCGGCAGCGACATCTACGACCTGCTCGATCTGCTGGGCCGCAACATGGCCGCGCTGGAAAGCACGCCGTTCGTGCGCTGGTCCTACCGCTGGAGCCGCCTGGTGCGGGTCATCCAGCAGTACAATCCGATCGGCCGGGCGCAGCGCAACGTCGCGCATCACTACGACCTCAACGACCAGCTTTACGATTTCTTTCTCGACCGCGACCGCCAGTACTCCTGCGCCTACTTCAAGACCGGCAACGAAACGCTCGAACAGGCCCAGGTCGACAAGAAGCACCACATTGCCGCCAAGATGCTGCTGCAGCCCGGCCAGAACGTGCTCGATATAGGCTCGGGCTGGGGCGGCATGGGCCTCTTCCTCAGCCAGCAGTTCGGCGTCGATGTCACGGGGGTCACGCTCTCGAAGGAGCAGCACGCGGTCTCCAGCCGACGGGCGCTGGAAGGCGGTCTGGCCGACCGCGTACGCTTCAAGCTGCTCGACTACCGCCAGGAGCAAGGCCGCTACGACCGTATCGTATCGGTCGGCATGTTCGAGCACGTCGGCGTCGCCCACTACGTCGAGTTCTTCACCAAGGTGAAGGCGCTGCTGAAGGACGACGGCGTCATGCTGCTGCATGCCATCGGCCGCATGGAGCCGCCGGGCGGCACCAACACCTGGCTGCGCAAGTACATCTTCCCGGGCGGCTACACGCCGGCCCTGTCGGAGGTGCTGACCGCCATCGAGAAGGTGGGCCTGTGGGTGACCGACGTCGAGATCCTGCGCCTGCACTATGCAGAAACCCTGCGCCACTGGCGCCAGCGGTTCCTGTCCAATCGCGAACGCATCAAGCAGATGGCGGGCTACGACGACCGCTTCTGCCGCATGTGGGAGTTCTATCTCGCAAGCTGCGAAGTAGCCTTCCGCTACATGAATCAGATGGTCTTCCAGATCCAGATCGCGCGGAAGCAGGACGCCGTGCCGCTGACACGCGACTATCTGGTCGACGCCGAAAGCGGCACCGTGGCGACGCGCTCAATGGCGGCGGAATAACGGCGAAGTTGTCCCCGCAATCGGCCTGTTGAACACGCTGTTGATCGCTGTGACCGCATTTGAGATGGTGGTGGCCCCCTCACGCCCATAAGAAGGCTCTCCCATGGAGCCACTCAAAGAAACCAACAATGTCACGCGCCTGCCCGGCGCCGAAGACTCTCACCTGCGCGAGCCGCCGCACAATTTCGAGGCCGAGCAGGCGCTCCTGGGCGCCATCCTGGTCAACAACGCAGCCTATCAGCGGGTCGCCGAGTTCCTGCGGCCCGAGCATTTCGCCGACCCCCTGCATGGCAAGCTCTATGATTCGCTGGGCAAGCTGATCGAGCGCGGCCAGGTAGTGAGTGCGGTCACGCTCAAAACGTATGTCGAGCAGGACGAGGACATGAAGGCGGCTGGCGGTGCTGCTGCCTATCTCGCCCGCCTGGCCGCAGCCTCGGTGCATGTCATCAACGCCGGCGATTTCGGCCGTGCGGTCCATGATTTCTATCTGCGCCGTCAGCTGATCGATGTCGGCGAGACAATGGTCAACGACGCCTTCGGGTCGGACGTCGAGGAGATGGCGCTGCAGCAGATCGAGGTCGCCGAGAAGAAGCTCTACGACCTCGCCAGCGCCGGCCAGATCGAGGGCGGCTTCAAGCCGTTCCGCACCGCCCTCACCGAGGCGACGGTGGCGGCGGAGGCGGCCTACCACCGCGTCGGCCAGCTCACCGGCGTCGCCACGGGCTTGGCCCAGCTCGACCGCCTGCTGGGCGGCCTGCACAGGTCGGACCTCATCATCCTGGCCGGCCGGCCGTCGATGGGCAAAAGCGCGCTCGCCACCAACATCGGCTTCAATGCTGCCCGCGCCTATCGCGAGGAGCTCGTCGAGGGCGCGCAGAAGGTCGTCGATGGCGCGGTCGTGGGCTTCTTCTCGCTCGAGATGTCGGCCGAGCAGCTCGCCACGCGCATGATCTCCGAGCAGGCCGAGATCCCGTCGGAGAAGATCCGCAAGGGCGAGCTGATCAGCGCCGACTTCGACCGCGTGCTCGGGGTCAGCCATGGGCTGGAGCACCTCAACTTCTTTATCGACGACACGCCGGCGCTGTCGATCGCCGCGCTCCGCACGCGCGCCCGCCGGCTAAAGCGTACGCACGGCCTGGGACTCCTGATCATCGACTACCTGCAGCTCCTGGCGCCGTCGGGCAGGACCCGCCAAGAAAACCGGGTCCAAGAGGTCTCCGAGATCACGCGCGGCCTCAAGACGCTGGCCAAGGAGCTCGACGTGCCGGTGATCGCCCTGTCGCAGCTCAGCCGCGCCGTCGAGCAGCGCGAGGACAAGCGGCCGCAGCTCGCTGACCTCCGCGAATCGGGCTCGATCGAGCAGGACGCCGACGTCGTCATGTTCATTTATCGCGACGATTATTACCTGATGCGCGAGGAGCCCAAGCGCCGCGACAACGAGACCACCGAGCATTTCAACCAGCGCACCGAGGACTGGCGGCAGCGCTGCGAGCAGAACTACGGCAAGGCCGAGGTGATCGTTGCCAAGCAGCGCCACGGCCCGGTCGGCATCGTGCGGCTCTCCTTCGATGGCCAGTACACCAAGTTCGACAATCTGCCGGCCGAAGAAGAGGGACTCGGCCGTCCTGCCTTCGAATAGGGCCGGCCGATGTCCGCAGCCGACCAGGCCGCGTCAGACGCGGCCCAAGAGACGCGCCGGGCCGGCGCGATCCTCACCGTCGATCTTGGCGCCATCGCCGCCAACTGGCGCGGCCTGCGCGATGCCGGCCGGGCCGAAGGCAAGCCGATCGACTGCGCCGCCGTGCTCAAGGCCGATGCCTACGGCACCGGCGCCACGACGGTCGGCCCGAGACTTGCAGCCGAAGGCTGCCGGCAGTTCTTCGTCGCCCAGATCGACGAGGGCGTGGCGCTGCGCGGAGCGCTGCCCGAGCACCCTATCTATGTGCTGAACGGGCTGCTTTCGGGCACTGAGCCGGACTTCGTCGAACACGGCCTGACGCCGGTCCTGAACCATCTCGGCCAGCTCAACGCCTGGCGCGCCGCCGCCCAGCGCTTCAATCGCCCGCTCGATGCCGTGGTCCATATCGATACCGGCATGCACCGGCTGGGCTTCGGGCCGGAGGAGACGCAGGTCCTGATCAACGACCGCAGCCGCCTGCGCGGGCTGCGGCTCGCCCTGCTGATGAGCCATCTCGTGGTCTCCGAGGAGCCGGCCAACCCGATCAACGGCGAGCAGCTGTCGCGCTTCCGCGCCTTCGTGAAGGCTATGCCCGGCGCGCCGACTTCGCTCGCCAACTCGTCGGGCATCTTCCTCGGGCCTGATTACCATTTCGACCTGCTGCGCCCGGGCGCGGCGCTCTATGGCATCAATCCCTTGCCTGGCCAGCCCAATCCGATGCTGCCGACGGTGACATTGAACGCACGCATCCTGCAGACCCGTCGAATTGACGCTATGCAGACCGTTGGATACGGTGCCGCTTGGCGATCCGCCCGGCCCAGTCGCGTGGCCACGATCGCCCTGGGCTATGCCGACGGCTATTTCCGCACACTCATCAACCGCACTCACGTGCACCTTGCCGGGCAGCGTGTGCCCGTGATCGGCCGCATCTCGATGGACCTGGTGACAATCGACGTGACCGACGTGCCCGAGGCGGACTGCCAGCCCGGCGCCCTGGTCGAGGTGCTGGGACCGCACCTTACCACCGACGACCTCGCCGACCATGCGCGCACCAACGCCTACGAGGTCATGACCGCGCTCGGCCGGCGCTATGCCCGCCTCTATGTCGACACGGCGGAGCCTGCCGCTTGAGCATTCCCGTGATCACGCTGCTGGGCCGCATGACGCTCGGCCTGCTGGCGAACATCGGCGCCGTCAGCGCATTTGCCGCGGAAGCCGTTCGCGAGGCCATCCGGCCGCCCTATTATCGTCGACAGATCGCCCGCCAGATGCTGGAGATCGGCTACTACTCGTTGCCGGTGGTCGGCCTCACCGCCATCTTCACGGGCATGGTGTTGGCGCTGCAGAGCTACACCGGCTTCGCCCGCTTCTCGGCCGAATCAGCCATCCCCAATGTCGTGGTGGTATCGCTGACCCGCGAGCTTGGGCCTGTGCTGGCGGGCCTCATGGTCGCCGGCCGGGTCGGCGCGGCGATGGCGGCCGAGATCGGCACCATGCGCGTCACCGAGCAGATCGACGCGCTGACCACGCTCTCGACCAACCCCTTCAAGTACCTGGTGGCGCCGCGCCTCATCGCCGGCATCGTCACCCTGCCGATACTGGTGCTGATCGCCGACATCATCGGCGTGCTGGGCGGTTATCTGGTCGGCGTCTACAAGCTCGACTTCAACGACAGCGCTTACCTCCGCAATACCATCGACTTCCTGCAGTTCCAGGACGTGTTCTCCGGTCTGGTCAAGGCCGCCGTGTTCGGCTTCCTGATCACCTTGATGGGCTGCTATCACGGCTACACGTCCAAGGGCGGCGCGCAGGGCGTCGGCATGGCGACCACCAATGCCGTGGTTTCCGCCTCGATCCTGATCCTCACCTTCAACTATTTCATCACCGAAGCCTTCTTCGCGCGCTGATGACCTCCCCCAAGATCTCGCTGCGCGGCGTCACCAAGGCCTTCGGGGCCAAGCAGGTGCTGCGCGGCATCGATCTCGACGTAGCACCAGCCGAGTCCGTGGTGGTGATCGGCGGTTCGGGCACCGGCAAGTCGGTGCTGCTGAAATGCATTCTCGGCCTCATGCGGCCCGATGCCGGCTCGATCAAGGTCGACGGCAAGGAAACTGTCGGCCTGCGCAACCACAGCCGAGCGGAGGTCATGCGCAAGTTCGGCATGCTGTTCCAGGGCGGCGCGCTGTTCAACTCGCTCCGCGTTTGGGAGAACGTGGCGTTCGGCCCAATCCAGAGCGACGGCATGGATCCCGCCAAGGCACGCGAGGTGGCGATCGCCAAGCTCGGCAATGTCGGGCTGGGGCCCGAGATCGGCGAGCTCTATCCCTCGGAACTGTCGGGCGGCATGCAGAAGCGCGTGGCACTGGCCCGCGCCATCGCCCGCGAGCCGGAGATCATCTTCTTCGACGAGCCGACCACCGGCCTCGATCCGATCATGGCCGACGTGATCAACGAGCTGATCGTGAAGTGCGTCAGCGATCTCGGCGCCACGGCGGTCTCGATCACCCACGACATGGCGTCCGCCCGCAAGATCGGCCACCGCATCGCCATGCTTTATGAGGGCAAGCTGATCTGGCAGGGCCCGGTCGAGGAGATCGACCGCACCAACAACGCCCATGTCGACCAGTTCATCCATGGCCGCGCCGAAGGACCGATCCAGATGCAGGTGCGGAAGTTCTAGATGGCGAGCCGCATGACCATCGAGGAGGCCCGGCGCTCGTTCGCCGAAGAGTTGCGCTTCGTTGCTCATCTCGGCGACCAGCGCGTGGTCGACGCCTTCGCCGCCGTGCCGCGCGAGCGCTTCGTGGGCCCGGGCCCTTGGCGCATCCTCCATGTCAGCGACGGCTACTGGTCGACGCCTGACGCCGATCCGCGCCACCTCTACCACAACGTTCTGGTCGCGCTGGACGAGAGCACCGGGCTCAACACCGGCGAGCCATCGTTGTGGGCCTATCATTTCGACCGGCTGGGAATCGGGGCCGGCAACCGCGTGCTGCAGATCGGCGCCGGCTCGGGCTACTTCACAGCGATCCTGGCCGAAATCGTGGGGCAGTCCGGCAAGGTCATCGGGCTCGAGATCGAGCCTCGCCTCGCAACAGCGGCACAGCGTAATCTTGCCGACTGGCCGCACGCCTCGGTGCGCCTGGTCGAAGGCATCGCGCCTGTCGAAGGCCAATGGGACGCCGTCATCGCCTTCGCCGGGGCCACGGCGCCACCCCGCGCCTGGCTCGATGCGCTCGCCCCCGGCGGGCGCGCCCTGATCCCGATGACGGGTGCCGAGCGGTGGGGCTTCATGCTTCGCCTTGACCGCCTGGGCCCGGGATTTGCTGCGCGCTCTGCCGGCCGCGTAGGCTTCTTTCATTGCGTCGGCGCTCGCGACGACGATGAGGCGGCGACACTCACACGCGCGCTTTACGATCCGGCAGGCCAGGGGCAGATGAGATCGCTGCGCCGCGACCCGCACAGCCGGGAAGAGTCGTGCTGGCTGCACGGTAACGGCTGGTGCCTCAGCAAGCGAGAGCTGCACTGACATGGCCCGGCCCCTCAAGCGCTTCGTCTGCCAGTCGTGCGGTGCCGTCACGACTAAATGGAGCGGTCGCTGCGAGAGCTGCGGCGAATGGAACACGATCACCGAGGAATCGGCGCCCGCCCCCGGCCCCGCCGGCGGCGGCATGGCGCGCCGCGGCAAGGGTCGCACCCTCGACTTCGCCGGGCTCACCGGCTCGACACCGCAGCCGCCACGCTACAAGAGCGGCATCGTCGAGTTCGATCGCGTCTGCGGCGGTGGGCTGGTAGTCGGCTCGGCATTGCTGATCGGTGGCGATCCGGGCATCGGCAAGTCGACGCTGCTGCTGCAGGTCGCGGCGGCGTTGGCCAAGCAGAACACGGCTTGCGCCTACATCTCGGGCGAAGAGGCGATCGACCAGGTGCGACTGCGCGCCGAGCGGCTGGGCCTCGGCAATGCGCCGGTGCAGCTCTCGGCGGCCACCTCGGTGCGCGATATCGTGGCGACGCTCGAGCGTCCGGACGCGCCCAAGGTCGCGGTGATTGATTCCATCCAGACCATGTGGCTCGACACCATCGACAGCACACCCGGGACCGTCACCCAGGTGCGCGGCTCGGCGCAGGCGCTGGTCGAGCTCGCCAAACGGCGCGGCATCGCCGTGCTGCTGGTCGGTCATGTCACCAAGGATGGCGCCATCGCCGGCCCTCGCGTGCTTGAGCACATGGTCGACACTGTCCTCTACTTCGAGGGCGAGCGCGGGCATCAGTTCCGGATCCTACGAACGGTCAAGAACCGTTTCGGCCCGACCGACGAGATCGGCGTCTTCGAGATGTCCGACCGCGGTCTCAGCGACGTCGCCAACCCTTCCGCGTTGTTCCTCGCCGAGCGCCGCGGCCACGTTTCGGGAGCCTGCGTCTTCGCCGGCATCGAGGGCACGCGGCCGGTGCTGGTCGAAATCCAGGCGCTGGTCGGGCCCTCCTCCCTCGCCACGCCGCGCCGCGCGGTGGTCGGCTGGGATTCCAACCGCCTTGCCATGGTGCTGGCCGTGCTGGAGGCGCGCTGCGGCGTCAGCATCGGCGCCAACGACGTCTATCTCAACGTGGCGGGCGGCCTCAGGATCAGCGAGCCGGCCGCTGACCTCGCCGTTGCCGCAGCCGTTGTGTCGTCGCTGGCCGACGAGCCGGTGCCGCCCGACATGGCGGTGTTCGGCGAGATTGGCCTCGGCGGCGAGGTCCGTCCGGTCAGCCAGCGCGAGGCGCGACTTCGTGAAGCGGCCAAGCTTGGCTTCCGCAGTGCCCTGATCCCGCGGGCGCGCGCCGGTACGGGCGCTTCGCCGCGCCCGCCGGACGGCATCGTTGTTGACGAAATCGAGCATCTGTCCGACCTTGTGGCGCGTTTCCAGCCGGCCGACCGCCCTCTCAAGCCCGCGCGCCGGGAGGGGTCTTCGGACCGCAGGCGCGAGTAGCGAGTAGGTCACGGAGCGGACTGGATCGATGGATCAGCTTGGCATCACCGTTTTCGATGTCGCCGTCATCGCCGTCGCCGTGTTCGGCGCCGCGATCGGTCTGTCGGCAGGCTTCGCCCATGCCATCCTGTTCATCGCCTCGTGGATCGGCGCCGGCTGGGCGGCGCTCCGGTTCTCCGGCGTCATCAAGCCCGAGATCCAGCAGCTCGTGGGCAGCGACGAGCTCGCCTACTTCGTGTCCATGCTGGTGGTCTTCGTTGCCACCCTGATCGTGCTGGTCATGCTGACCAACGCCCTCTCGCGGGCGGTGCGGGCGAGCCCCCTGGGCCGGCCCGACCGCATCCTGGGGGCGGGGTTCGGCGTGCTGTGCGCCTGGGCCGCCATGGGCACGGCCTTCCTTTTCTACACCTACCTTGGTCCCAAGGCGCTGCCGGCGCCGGTCGAGGGCGGGGCGACCTTCCCGCTGATCAAGGATATGGCCACTTTCGTCGAGCCCTACCTGCCACCGGGCTTCCGGACACGCCTGCAGCAACGGCCCAATATCGATACCGGTTCGATCCAACTGCCCCAGATCCCGTCTCCGGCAATTCCCTCCCCGGCGGATACCAAACCGCCGCAGTGAGATATCCTTGATGACTAGCCGGCGGCGCCCACATATAACGCCGCCGTGCTGACCCCTAAGCGCCCGGATACGGAGCTCGATAAATTCCACGAGGAATGTGCGCTGTTCGGCATCTACGGGACCTCAGATGCCGCCGCCCATACCGCGCTGGGGTTGCATGCCCTGCAGCATCGCGGGCAGGAGGCCTCCGGCATCGTCACCTTCGACGGCCGCCATTTCCACGACCATCGCGCGGCCGGGCTGGTTGGCGACATCTTCGGCGAGCAGGCTGTCATGGCCAAGCTCAAGGGCTATTCGGCGATCGGGCATAACCGCTATGCAACGACCGGCGGCTCGTCAGATCGAAATATCCAGCCGATCTTCGCCGATTTCGATTTTGGCGGCCTTGCCCTGGCCCACAACGGCAACCTGACCAACGCCTATCTCCTGCGCAAGGAGCTGGTGCGCATGGGCTGCCTCTTCCAGTCGACCACGGACACCGAGGTGATCAACCATCTGATCGCCCGCTCCAATTACTCTACCGTCGTTGATCGCGTTATCGACGCGCTGGGCAAGGTCAAGGGCGCCTACTCGCTGCTGATGCTGACCAACGAGGCGCTGATCGGCGTGCGCGATCCGCTGGGCGTGAGGCCGCTCTGCATCGGCCGCCTCGAGGACGCTTGGATCATCACGTCGGAAAGCTGCGGCCTCGACATCATCGGCGCCCGCTTTGTGCGCGACGTCGAGCCCGGCGAGATCGTGACTGTCGACGGCAGTGGCCTGCGCTCCATCAAGCCCTTCACCAAGCAGCAGCGCCGCTTTTGCGTATTCGAGCACATCTACTTTGCCCGGCCCGACAGCAAGATCGAGGGAGTCGGCGTCTACGAAGCGCGCAAGAACATCGGCGCGGAGCTCGCCAAGGAAAGTCCTGTGGATGCCGACGTGGTCGTTCCGGTGCCCAACTCGGGCGTGCCGGCGGCAATTGGCTACGCCAAGCAATCCGGCCTGCCGTTCGAGCTCGGCATCATCCGCAACCACTATGTCGGCCGAACCTTCATCGAACCGGCCGATAACATCCGCCACCTCGGCGTTCGGCTGAAGCACAACGCCAACCGCGCCCTGATCGAGGGCAAGCGCGTGATCCTGGTCGACAATTCGATCGTGCGCGGCACCACCTCGGTGAAGATCGTCGAGATGGTGCGCAGTGCTGGCGCGCGCGAGGTGCACATGCGCATCGCCGCTCCGCCCACGACGCACCCGTGCTTCTACGGCGTCGACACGCCCGAGCGCGACAAGCTGCTGGCCTCACGCTACGACGTGGCTGGCATGGCGAAGTTCATCGGCGTCGATTCGCTGGCCTTCATCTCGATTGACGGCCTCTACCGCGCCATGAACCTGCCCGGCCGCGACGCCCAGGCCCCCGCTTTCTGCGACGCCTGCTTCACCGGCGACTATCCGATCTCGCTCGACGACCAGCTCGGCGTCGAGGACCGCCAGCTCTCGTTCCTCGCCGACCCGGTCTGACACGATGCGCCTCGCCGGCCGGATCGCGCTGATCACGGGCGCCTCACGCGGCTTGGGTGCAGCTGCGGCACTCGCCTACGCCCGAGAAGGCGCGCATTGCGTGCTGGTGGCGCGCACCGTGGGTGGGCTGGAGGCGCTCGACGACCAGATCAAGGCCGCCGGCGGCAGTGCCACGTTGGTGCCGCTCGACGTCACCGACGGACCGGGCGTCGATCGCCTGGGCGCCGCCATCTACGAGCGCTTCAAGAAACTCGACATTCTGCTGGGTAATGCCGGGCTCTTAGGGACCCTGTCGCCCATCGGCCATATCGAGCCGGCGACCTTCGAGCGCGTGATGGCGGTCAATGTCACGGCCAACTGGCGCCTGATCCGCTCGCTCGATCCGCTGCTGCGCCAATCCGATGCCGGCCGAGCGATCTTCATCACCTCCGGCGCCGCGCGCCGCATCCTGCCCTATTGGGGCGCCTACGCCGTGAGCAAGGCCGCGCTCGACATGCTGGTCGGCGTCTACGCCGCCGAATGCGCCCACACCAAGGTGCGGGTCAATCTCTACAACCCCGGCCCGACGCGCACCGGCATGCGCCAGGAGGCCTTCCCCGGCGAGGACCTGCAGTCGCTGCCGCCGCCCGAGGCCCATGCCGAGAGGCTGATCCAGCTCGCGCTGCCGTGCTGCACCATGAACGGCGAGTGGGTCGCGGGCGACCAGGCGCTTTAGCCCAGAGCGCGAACTCTGTCTTCCTGAGCGAAGCGAAGGACGACAATGCGCCGATCAATTTCGGGATCCGCTGCCGGCGACGGCAATGTTTTCATGGTAGGAGTTCCTCGGGCTCCACGGGAGGGGAAATGTCTTGTGCGACAAGCTGGGCTTGCTGTGCGCGGCAAGTGTTGCGTCGCCGGTCGGGCTGGCTTCGCGATGGGCGCACCGGCTTTCGCGGAGAACCGGCCCCGCAATCGATCCGAATGATTGTCCTCAAGGAAGTTCTCCCTTCGCCGGCGCAATTTTTTTGAGAGCGCCCCAATGAGAGCTTCACGCCTCGCAATCGTGCCACGGAACGTCGAGCTGGACTTCGAGTCGGTACCCGTGTTCGCCAAGTTGATCGACGGGGGCCTGCTGGAGCCCATGACGGACCTGTTTTCCTGCGCCTTTCCTCCCGGCGAGCGTTTCTTCATCGAATCGGTACAGCACTTCAACGAGAATATCAGGACGCCGCTATTGCGTGAGCAGGTCCGACTGTTCTTCCATCAGGAGGCCATGCACGCGAAGGTCCATCAGGATTGGAACGAAACGCTGTGGCAGACCCTCCCGGTAGGTAGGCGGGTACAAGGCAATGCGGCCGACTTTCTCGACCTCGCCAGGCGCAGAACGACAAGACGCTTCCAGCTGGCACTCACGTGCGCCATTGAACATTTCACGGCGATGTTTGCGGACAGCGCCCTGCGTGAGCAGGAGGCCGTCTGCCGCCGCTGCCATCCGGCTATCGCACAGATGTGGCTTTGGCACGCCGCCGAGGAGACGGAGCACAAAGCCGTGTGCTTCGATGTCTATCGCGAAGTCGTCGGCACAGGGTTGTGGCCCTACCTCGTCCGGATTTCGGCGATTGCGATGTTCACGCTTGTTTTCTTCTACGGTGCTTTTGGTGGTTTGTGGTGGATCGGTCGCTACGGCACAGTCCAACCCGAACCGGCGGGCTCGGATCGACGACCTTCGCCCAGCTGGTTCAAGCAACGCAAGTTGTCGTGGTTGCTATGGGACATGCTGCCCTGGCGCCAATACTTCGCCTATTACAAACCGTCCTTTCATCCCTGGGACCATGACAACAGCCATCTCGTCGAAGCCTGGAAGCAGCGCTTCCCCGCCGAAGAAGAAAAAGCTGCTGCCGGACGATTGGAACGCCAACCTGGCGAGGTGCATACATCGGACGGGGCGGCCGATCAGGACCGCCGCCTTGACCGGCAATAAGGCGCCGGCGGGAAGAGGTCGGATGTGATCGCGCCGGGAAGCTTGCCCTACTTCGATCTTCTGCTGGCACTTCTTGCGGAGAATAATCAGTCGATCGAGAAGAGCTTCGGCCGGCACGTGCATTGGGGCTACTGGCCCGATCCCGCGACGGCGGTCTGTGACGACGAGGACTATGCACGCGCGGCCGAGCAACTCACCCTCGAGCTCTGCGCTGCGGCCGGGATCGCATCGGGCGAACGGGTGCTCGACGCCGGCTGCGGCTTCGGCGGCACCGTCGCCTCGTTGAACGAGCGCCACACGGACATGCGTCTCTTCGGGCTCAACATCGACGACCGCCAGCTCGAGCGGGCGCGACAACAGGTCTCCCCGCTCGGCGGCAACAGCGTGGAGTTCCGCCAGGGCGACGCCTGCGACCTGCCATTCGCCGATGCGAGCTTCGACCGCGTGCTGGCGGTGGAATGCATCTTCCATTTTCCCAGCCGCGAACGCTTCTTCCAGGAAGCGTTCCGCGTCCTGCGGCCGGGCGGCACGCTTGCCTTGTCGGACTTCGTTCCCTCACTGCCCTTTCTGCCGGTGGCGAGGCTGGCGACCGAGGCGCCGTGGTTCCAGCGATTGCAGATTTTCGGTCGGTGCAACTTCAACTGTAGTCTCGTCAGCTATCGGCGGCTGGCATCACGCAGTGGGTTCCGCTCGCTCGTCGAGCGCAACATCACGAAGCAGACGCTGCCGACCTATCGCTATCTGCAGAACCTGCTGAGGGGTGGTGCGGCCGTGGTCGGCGTCACCGAACTGCCAGCCAACCTGATAGGCCTCCTCAAACTCGTCGGCGCCCTCGGGCTCGTGAATTACGATCTCCTGGCCTTCACCAAGCCGACGGACGCGGATAGGGCGGGATGAAATCGCTTACCGATCGACGCGCGACGCTTCGTGATGCGGTTCTTCCGCTTTCACATGGAGGGCTAAGGGCTCTCAGCGCCGCACGCTGCCGCAAACCCCGAGAGTGTCGCGATGGCCTCGCGATTGCCCGACATCATACAGGGCGGTCAAGATCGAAGGTTACTTCATGGTCGGGTTGGGAGGCTATCCAGGATAGGTGGGTCCAGCATAGCTGGGCAGAAATCGCTTGTCCGTTGAGCACTGGGCACCGCCGCTTCCAATGACAACGACGCGCTGCACGCGGCCATCTCTGATGTAGAAGATGTTGTTGCAGGCTTGAACCCGCGACGTGCAATCGGTGAAGCTCATATAGGTTCCCCAGCCGATTCGTCGGCCCAGCAAAGTGCCGTCCTGGGTGCAGGAAGTGGCCGCCTGTCCAGTCACGTAATTCCAAATGTCGGTGCCATCAGAAGCCTGCGTCTTCACGACCTGCATGGTGAGAAACAGCGGCTGCTTTTCCAGCACAGAGATCGGCTGCCCTACCCAAGCCTCGGTATCTTCCGGGTGGACCGTTGCGCATCCGACCAGTGGAGCCGCCAACAGGGAGTAAAACAGAATTCGCACATGCGGCTCCGGTCAATGGATGGTTCCACGGCCAACATGCGTATGCCAATGCCCCCTGACAATATCCGGCCGGTCGGCTCCCCGAAAGGTGATCCAACGTGTTCGGCGGCTAGCGCTGCTTCTTGGCTCGTGACGCGAACGGATTCTTAGGCTTGCGCATGGCAAGCCTAAGCGGCACGCCCGGCAGACCGAAATCGTCGCGCAGGTGGTTCATCAGGTAGCGCAGGTAGTCGTCGCCCAGTTCCTGCGGCTGGCTGCAGGACAGGATGAAAGTCGGTGGCCGGATCTTGATCTGGGTCATGAAACGCAGCCGGATACGGCGACCCTTGGCGAGCGGCGGCGGATGCAGCGTCTCCATCTCGCGCAGCCAGCGATTCAGCTTGGGCGTCGAAACGCGCTTGTTCCATACGTCGTAGGTCTCGACCACCTTGGGCATCAGGCGCTCGACGCCGTGGCCGTTGAGCGCCGAAAAACCGACGATCGGCACATCCTTGACCTGCGCGAATGAGGCCTCCAGCCGGTCGCTGAGTTTGCGCCACTGCCGCGTCGCCTCGCGCCGGTCGTCGGCCAGGAGGTCGGTCTTGTTGACGGCGATCACCAGGGCACGCCCCTCCTCGATCACCCGACCGGCGACCACGAGATCCTGCTTCTCCATCATGTCGGCGGCATCAAGCACCACCACCACGACATCGGCCAGGCGGATGGCGTCGAGCGTGTCGGCGACAGACGCTGCCTCGAGCCTGGCATCGATGCAACTCCTGCGGCGCATGCCGGCGGTATCGATCAGCCGGATCGCGCGATCGCGCCACTTCCATTCGACGCGGATGGAATCGCGCGTGATGCCGGCTTCGGGCCCGGTCAGCATCCGCTCCTCGCCGACCAGGCGATTGAGCAGGGTCGACTTGCCGACATTGGGACGGCCGACGATGGCCAGCATCATCGGGCGCTTGGCGGCCGCGGCGGCCTCGGCGTCGAGGCTCGCCTCGCCGTCGACCGTCTCCTCGCTTTCCGGCTCGTCCGGCATCGGTGCGATGTGCCGTGCCATCGCCTCGTGCAGGTCGCTCAGGCCCTCGCCATGCTCGGCCGAGAACGGGATGGGCTCGCCCAGCCCGAGCGCATGGGCTTCGGCGAGCCCGTTCTGGCCGGCGCGGCCCTCGCACTTGTTGGCGACCACGATCACCTTGGCGGAGCGCTTGCGCAGCCAGTTCGCGAAGGCCTCGTCGAGCGGCAGCACGCCGGCGCGGGCATCGATCATGAACAGCACGACGTCGGAGCCCTCGACGGCCCGCTCGGTGAAGCGGCGCATGCGCGCCTCGAGCACCTCGCCGCCCTTGGTCTCCCAGCCCGCGGTGTCGAGCAGCGTGAAGGCAAGGTCGCCGAGCTGGGCCGGCAATTCGCGCACGTCGCGCGTCACGCCCGGCGTGTCGTCGACGATGGCGCGGCGCTTGCCGACCAGCCGGTTGAACAGCGTCGATTTGCCGACGTTGGGACGGCCGACGATGGCGACCCGGGAAAGCTCCTCGTCGGCGTCAGCGGAGCGCAATGAGCCTGCCATTGTCGGTCAGCACGTAGACCACGCGGTTGGCGACCACCGGCGCCAGCCGCATCGGGCTGCCGATATTGAGCTTGCCGATGATCTCACCGGTATAGGGCGACAGCGCCAGCAGCTCGCCGGTCGAGCCGCCGACCAGCAGCCGGTCGCCCGCCAGCACCGGACCGCCCCACAGGATCGGATGGCGGCGCTTCTCATCCTGATACTGGGTCAGCGGCGTCACCCATTTCACCTTGCCGGTGTCGCGCTCCAGGCAGACCACGTCAGCGGTGCCGCTGACCACGAACACGAAGCGGCCGGCCGCCCAGGGCGTCTGGTTGCCGCCGATCGGCTTCTCCCACATGCGCTGGCCCGAGCGCAGGTCGATGGCGGCCAGCGTGCCGGCCGAGCCCATCGCCAGCACCACGCCGCGATCGATCACCGGCCGCCCGCGTATGTCGGCCAGGTTGCCGAAGGCACGCGCTTCGCGGCGCGGGCCGACCAGCAATTCGTTCCACACCGTACGGCCGGTCTCGAGGCGGAGGCCCACCAGCTCGCCCGAGGTGAAGGGCGCCACCACGAGATCGCCGGAGCCCGCCGGGCTGTTGCCGCCGACATAACCCGAGACCTCCGACAGGCCGGAGAAGGTCCACAGGTCCGAGCCGTCGACCGCGGCCAGCGCGTGCAGCTTGTTGTCGATCGACGTCGCGAACACGCGATCGCCGAACACCAGCGGCGCGCCGCGCACCGGCGCGCTCACCGAGGAGCTCCAGATTTCCTTGCCGTCGGCGGCATCGAGCGAAAAGACCACGGCGAAGCCGGTGGTCACGAACAACCGGCCGCCATAATAGGCCAGGCCACCGCCAAATTCGTCGGCGTCGCGCGCTTTTTCGGGCTTGAGCGTCACGCTCCAGATGCGCTGTCCGGTATCGGCGTTGTACGCCGTCACCGTGCTCTCCGCGTCCTTGGCGAAGACCTTGCCGTCGGCCACCACCGGCGGCGTGGTCAGGATGCGCGAGGAGGACGAGCCCGCACCCACGTCGGCGGTCCAGATGATCTGGGGTGAATCGCCAACCGCCAGGTGCTGCATGGCGTAGTTGGCGAAGCCGCCGGACTGCGGCCAGGAATCGTTGACTACCGGCCCCGGCAGCACGACCTGGATTGAGGCGGCGTCCTTGTCGGGCTCGATGTCCTTGCGGTCGGACATCACCGCGATGCGCTCGCCGGGCAGCGGCGTCTTCTTCTTGTCGAACCAGTCGCAGCCCGAAAGCGACAGCGCCAGCAGGAGGGCGGCGAGCAGAACGCGCAGGATCGGCATCGCCTACTTGCCCTCGGCTGGGCCGTAGAGCGTCAGCAGAGCCTGGGCACGCTGCTGGGCACCCTGAGGAGTGGCGGGATCCTTGATGATCTCGTTCCACATCTTGCGGGCTGCCGCGAGATCTCCCTTGCGCGCTGCGGCCAGCGCCCCGAGTTCGAGGGCGCTCGCATGGAACGGACGCTCGGGCTGGGCGAGCGGCTGGAGCTTGGCCGCAACCTCGCCTTCCTTGGGCGTGCCGACGCTGCGGAAGCCCGCGATCACCGTCGCGAGATCGGCGAGCTCGTCCGGCAGCTGCGGCGCCACCGCCAGCAGCGCCGCGACCTGCTCCTCGGGCGTGGGTCGCAGCTGGGCGGAAGCGAGGGCCGCCAGCCAGCGGTAGGGCTCGGGCGCGCTCTCGGCCAGCTTGTCGAGCTCGGCTCGAGCCGCAGCATTGTCCTGGCCGATCTTGGAGAGCGCGATCGAATAAGCGGTGCTGGCCGCGGCACGGCGCGACGCGTCGTACTGGCGCCAACCCACCACGGCTGCCACCGCTACCACCCCGAGCACAGCGCCCACCACCACGTAGGTGCCCCAGCGCTTCCACCAGGCTTTGAGATCGTCCTGCCGTACGGCGTCGTCGATTTCCTGGAAGGCGGCCTGATCGGACACGATGGCTCCGGATTTATTGCGCTAAATCAACAGCTTTGGCGGCGGTTCATAGCCCCCCACTGGAGAATTGGCAACGCGCGAGGCATCTGCAACAATTCGGTCAGAAGCCATGACCAATCTGTACCGTTTGGACCAAAAGGCCCGGCGCCGGATCGTCTCCTTCGACCGGCGCGAGTTCTCCAAGCTCCTCAACCTATACAGCTTGCGCGTCGCCTCGGGCGAATGGCGCGACTATGCGATCGATTTCCGGCCGGGCATGGCGATCTTCTCGATCTTCCGCCACACCGCGGAGAGCCCGCTTTTTGCCATCGCCAAGGTGCCGGGCGGCAGCAATGCCGGCTACGTCGTTTATAATGGCCCGCGCAAATTGGCGCATGGCGACAGCCTCGAAGACGTTCTGCACGTCTTCGATCGCAAGCTCAGACTTCTGCGCGGTTAGCGCAGAAAGGCTTTTTGGCTACTTCGCCACGTTGGTGGTGGCCGCGCCGATGCCGGCGCCGAGCGCGGTGCCGACCAGCGCCGGGCCGACCAGCGGCCAACCTGCCAGAGCGGCCACGCCCAAACCCACACCGGTGCCGATGGCACCGCCGGTCACGGCGCGCTCGCCCCAGGTGTCGCCACAGGCCGACAACGACAGGGCAAGCGGAAGAGCGATCAAAGCGACAATCTTGGTTTTCATAACACGACCTCGAGAGGGGAACGGCTGGTCGGCCGCGGGCAATATTATTGTCGGCCGATGGGCGGCCCTTTGTTCGTTAGCTTATTGTTCTGAGATTCTACGTCAAGTACGGGCCATAAGATACTGATTCAAAATCACAACTTTGCCACACTCAAGTTCTTGGCATAGTCGTCGGCCTTGAACCCCACCAGTAGCTTTCCCCCGGCCAATTCCAGGACCGGCCGCTTGATCATCGAGGGCTGGACCAACATCAGGGCGACCGCCTTTTTCTCGGTAACCCCGTTCCGCTCGGCCTCAGGCAGCTTTCGGAAGGTCGTGCCGGCGCGGTTTAGCAGGACCTCCCAGCCCACCTTCCCGGCCCAAGCCTCGAGCCGGGCACGGTCAATCCCCGCGGTTTTGTAATCGTGGAAGGCGTAGGCCACGCCCTGCCCGTCCAGCCAGGCGCGGGCCTTCTTCATGGTGTCGCAGTTTTTGATTCCGTAGATCGTGATCATGCCGCCTTCCGCCGCCGCCAGGCCGCCGGGGGCATGCCGACCATCTTCTTGAAGGCGCGGCCGAAGGCGGCCTCCGAGCCGTAGCCGGTCTCGGCGGCGATGGTGGCGATATTCGTCGTGCCGCCACTCAAAAGCCCGGCCGCGATCTGCATGCGCCAGTTGGCGAGATAGTGCATCGGCGGCAGGCCGACCAGCTCGACGAAGCGTTCGGCCAGCACCGAGCGGGACACGCCCGCCTCCCTGGCCAGCGCCTCGATCGTCCATGGCCTGGCCGGCGCGCCGTGCATCAGCGACAGCGCCTTGCCGACCGATGGATCGCGCAGGCCCGCGAGCCAGCCCGACTGGCCGGGCGGCAGCGACTCGAGATAGCGGCGCACCACCTCGATGAACATCAGCTCGGTGAGCTTGGCCAGCACGCTCTCACCGCCGGCGCGCTTGGCCGAGGCTTCCCGCATCGCCACCCGGATGAACTCGCCGAGCCACGAGGAGTCGTCGCCCGCAATCCGGCCGCTCTTGATCACCGGCGGCAGGTTGTCGAACAGCGGATTGAACGGCTGGGCGTCGCAGGCGAGGAAGCCGCACACCAGCTTGACCGACGGCGGCCGATCGCTGCCGCCTTCGTTGTAGACGTCGCGGAAGAACGGCAGCGGCCCCGCCGCCGCGTGGTCGACCTCCGCCTGCGTCACCGGCTGGGCGCGCATGCCGGGCGCACTCGACATCACGTGCGGATCGCCCTTGGTGAAGACCACGACCTCGCCCGCCGCCAAGTGGACCGGCTCCTTGTCGCCAAGGCGCGCGGCGTAGCATTCGCCTTCGACGACGACGTGATAGGAGATCAGGTGCTCGGCGCCCGGCAGGATCTTGGGCAGCACCTGCTCGCGCGTCGGTTGCTCGGCGCACCACGGCGCACGCGCGGTCACGTCGAAGAATGCGGCTCCGGTAAGGCGCACGGCGCGCAGCACATCGGATAAGGCATCGCCGGCCATCACATTTCCCCAATCTCTTTCAATTGCCGACGCCGCATCAAGCAAAGCGGACGCTTGGTCATTCGCCTCGGCGGCATCAGGCCATACATACGCGGCCCGTCGCGATACTCCAACGCGGCGTCATGCTGAAAGGAGAAAAAGTAATGGACCTCTATGTTATTCGTCGCCCCAGCGGGTGGGCCAATCCAACCGAGCTGCAGGCCGCAGCCGCCAAGTCGGGCCGCATCGGCAACGAGGAGATGCCTGACCGCGTGCGCTGGATCCGCAGCTATGTCGTCAAGGAGGCCGACGGCCGCCTCGGCACGTTCTGCATCTACGAGGCACGCGATCCCGAGTCGATCCGCGAGCATGCCAAGCGCGTCGGCATGCCGGGCGATCAGATCTTCCCGGTCGCCGACACCGTCGTCGTGCGCGCCGACCCGGAGAAGAAGAAGGACGCGGCCTGAGACTCCCTAGACAAATAACGACACTGCGGGCGCGGGGCTCGACCCCGCGCCCGTCCCCTCCCTCACTAGAGACACGCCATGATCCTCGGTATCCCGCTGCCCACCTTCACCGCCCTGCATGTGGCGATCAGCCTGGTCGCCATCGTGTCGGGCTTTGCCGCCCTGCTCGTAGGCCCGCTGGGCTCGCGGATGGCGACGGCCCTGACGGCGCTGTTCCTCGCCAGCACGCTCGCCACCAGCGTCACGGGCTTCATGTTCCCGTTCACGCATCTGGGGCCCGGGCACATCACGGGAGCGCTCACCCTGGCCGCCCTCGTGCCGACCCTGCTCGCGCTCTACCGCTATCGGCTCGCCGGGCCGTGGCGCCGGGTCTATGCGATCGGCGCGGCTGCCGGGCTCTACCTCAATGTCTTCATCGCGGTGCTGCAGGCGTTCGGCAAGATGACGGTGCTGCACCCGCTGGCGCCGAAGCTCGCGACACCGTCGCTGCTCGCCACGCAGTTCGTCGTGCTGGCGCTGTTCGTTGCGCTCTTCCTGCTGGCCGGCAAGCGGCCACACTAGCGCTTGTCTCGACCGCTTGTTTGGTTCGACAGGGTACCGAGAATAGACGGCAACCTCGCACGTTCAGCGTGCGTTCTTTGCCGGACCTTGGTTTTCTGCCGCTTGGCCTTGGCACAGCCCACGCCCATGAAAGCGGCTCAAGCAGGAGGAGCTTCCAAATGAACAAGACCCTCAAAGCCACCGCTCTCGCCATCGCTGTTGTCGGCGCGACGGCGTTCAGCGCCCAGGCTGCCGACACCGTCGTGACCTTCGATCCGGGCGTCGTCGCCTACGGCTATAGCGACGGCTACTGGACGACCAAGCACGAGTGGCGGACCTGGGAGAACCCCCAGCACGTCGAGATCTACCGCAAGGCCCCGGAAGCGCGGTACTACGAGTATCGCCACGACCGCGATCCCGACATGGGTTGGCGCGGCGAGATCGTGATCAAGAAGTAGTCCGCTTCAGCTTACGCGAGAGAGCGCGCCCCGGGGCCCGGGGCGCGCTTTTCGTGTCCGGAATGCTCAGCCCTTGATGAAAGCCAGCAGGTCCGCGTTGATCGTCGCCGGCTCGGTGAACGGCATGCCGTGCGGGAAGCCCTTGTAGGTCTTGAGCGTGCCCTTTTTCAAAAGTTTGGCCGACAGCGGCCCCGCATTCGCATAGGGCACGATCTGGTCGTCGTCCCCGTGGCCCACCAGCACCGGCACGTTGATCTTCTTCAGATCCTCGGTCTGGTCGGTCTGGGAGAAGGCGACGATGCCGTCGTAGTGCGCCTTGGCGCCGCCCATCATGCCCTGGCGCCACCAGTTGTGAATCAGGCCCTGCGAGACCTTGGCGCCCGGCCGGTTGAAGCCGTAGAACGGGCCCGACGCCACGTCGAGGTAGAACTGCGATCGATTGGCAGCGAGCGCCGCCTGCAGATCGTCGAACACCTTCTTCGGCAGGCCGCCCGGGTTGGTCGGCGTCTGCACCATGAGCGGCGGAATGGCTGACAGGATCGCGGCCTTCGCGACGCGACCCTCGCCATGGCGGGCGATGTAGCGCACCACCTCGCCGCCGCCGGTCGAATGGCCGACATGGATCGCGTTGTGCAGGTCGAGATGGGCAGTCACCGCCGCGAGATCGTCGGCGTAATGATCGAGGTCGTGGCCGGTGCCCGGCTGGCTCGAACGTCCATGGCCGCGCCGGTCATGAGCAATCACGCGAAATCCGTGGCCGAGAAAGAACAGCATCTGGTTGTCCCAATCGTCGGACGACAGCGGCCAGCCGTGGCTGAACACGATCGGCTGACCCGAACCCCAGTCCTTGTAGAAGATGTCGACGCCGTCCTTGGTGGTGATGGTAGGCATGGCAGGACTCCTTTCGGTTCCGCCGTAACGGTTCCTGGTTGCGCCTGCAATCGTACGAACGTCGACGCCCACCCCTATCCAAACTCCGCCAATTTCAGAAGTCGATCACCGGGGATCACGAGCGCGCGAGCGAGCCATCCGGCAGATTCCGACCGGCGTAAGCCCGGCAGGGAGGATCGACGTCATGGCAGCAGCAAGACGGCACGCGATTGTTCTGGGCGGGAGCATGGCGGGCCTCGGCGCGGCGCGGGCGCTCGCCAACCATTTCGAGCGCGTCACGCTGGTCGAGCGGGACGAGGTCAGCGACTGCGCCCAGCACCGCAAGGGCGTGCCGCAGGGCCAGCACGCGCACGGCCTGTTGCCCGCAGGCTACCGGGTCCTCGCCGACTATTTTCCGCAGATGATGGACGAGCTGGTGGCCGAGGGTGCGCTGCGTGCCGACCTGACCGGCGATTTCCTGTGGTACCAGTATGGCGGCTGGAAGCTCCGCGCCGACAGCGGGCTCGACGGCATCGTCGTCAGCCGCCCGCATCTCGAGCGCAAGGTGCGCGACAACGTGCTGGCGCTGCCGCGCCTCGCGCTCTTGCAGGGTCATGACGGCGAGGAGCCTGTATTCGATCTCATGTCGCGGCGCGTCACCGGCCTCAGCGTCAGGAAACGCGCGACCGGCGAGACGACGAAGCTCGAGGCCGATCTCGTGGTCGATGCGCTCGGCCGCGGCTCGCCCTCGCCCAAATGGCTCGCCGCCTGGGGCTACAGCCAGGTCGAGGAGACCAACGTGCCGATCGATGTGGGCTACGCCACCGGCGTGTTCGAACGGCGCCCCGGCGACCTTTACGGCGCCACCGGCGCGGTGATCGCCGGCACGGCGCCGCGCTCGACTCGTCTGGCCGCCACTCTGGGCGCCGAGGGCAACCGCTGGATCGTCACTCTGGCCGGCAGCCTGCGCGACTATCCGCCGACCGATCTTCCCGGCTGGAAGGCGTTCGCCAGGAGCCTGCCCGCGCCCGAGCTGTTCGACATGGTCAAGGACCGCGAGCCGCTCGGCCCGATCGCGAGCTACCGCTTCGCGGCCAACCGGCACTGCCACTACGAGCGGCTGAAGGATTTTCCGGCGGGCTATCTCGTGATGGGCGACGCCGTCTGCAGCTTCAATCCGGTCTACGGCCAGGGCATGTCGGTGGCGCTTTCCGAGGCGCGCGCACTCGACGATTGCGTGGCCGCCGGCGATGGCGAGCTCGCCCCGCGCTTCTTCCGCGAGGTCACGCGCATCGTGGCCAGCCCGTGGGCGATCGCGACCGGCGAGGATTACCGCTATCCCCAGGTCGAAGGCCGCCGGCCGCCGGGCTTCGCCGTGATCAGCCGCTACATGGCCCGTGCCCATCGCGCGGCCATGCGCGACCCGGTGGTGCTGCGCCGCTTCTTCGAGGTGGCGAGCCTGCTCGCCCCGCCACCCGCCATGATGGCCCCCGCCATCGCCTGGCGCGTGCTTTTGGGCGGCGGTGCCGCCAGAGCGGCGAGCCCGGTGCGCAAGGTGGCGGTGGGGTAGGGCTGCCACCCCGGAAACTCCGGAAATCGCCTTCCGGTCATCCTGAGTAGCGCGGGGTAACCCCGCGCCTAAGCGAAGGATCTAGCGTCAGCCCCCAACGGGGTACTTGGCCCTGGCCCGAGGTCCTTCGCTGCGCTCAGGACGACAAGGAGCGAGCCACGCTTGAACTTCTAATGACCAAAATAGGTGCCTGGAGGGGGTTGAGAGTATTCTCGGCGCCATCGAAACATCAGCGTGAGTACCCGATGTCTGTCCCCGGTCTTTTCCGCAAGCGCAACCGTTCCCTTCAACAGCGCCTCGACGACAGCAGCGTTCCCGACCTCGCCACCGGCTGCCGGCAATGGGTCGGGGCGGGCGGTTACGGCGTCATCGGGGTGTCCGGGCGCATGTTGGGCGCCCATCGCGCCGCGTGGATCGCCAAGCATGGGCCGATTCCTTCCGGTCTCCATGTCTGCCATCGCTGCGACAACCCCCGCTGCATCAATCCGGACCACCTCTTCCTCGGCACTCACAAGGAAAACATGCAGGACATGTCGATGAAGATGGATGCGCGCAAGCGGGCAAACACCCAGTGCAAATCAGACAGCTCCCCCGGATTGCTGCGCCTGGAATTTATGGGCCGGGAAATCGTTAGCCAGATCCTGGCAGTGCGTCCCATCGGAAAGGCGAATGCGCTACAATCGGCCGATGACCCTCCTGCGCCGGCCCCTGATGGCGATGCTCGTGGCAAGCGCCTTGCTGCCGATCGCTGACGCCAATGCCGCAAGCCGCGCCATGCCGACGAGTTCGACCGAAATCTGGGGCCGCTGGCTCGATTTCCTGCGCGAGGGCGGCGGCGAGGTTTCCCGGAATCGCTTCGAGGAGGTCGTCGGCCTTGAGCTCTCGCAGGTCCAGCGCCTCAATGACGAGGCCTCCCGACAGACCCTGCGCATCGAACGCGCCGAAGGTCGCTTTCTGCTGGCGGTCGTCGACTCCTACCCAAAGGAGAACGCCTACGCCCTCGTAGCGCTCCAGTGGACGTCGCACTTCTTCGAGGACGGCCAGTGTCTCGACGTCGCGGCCTTGACCGCCGACTTGGCGCGGCTCGGCTGGACGCCATCCCTTCCGCCCACGCCGGTCGGTGCGACCTTCCGCAAGGGTTACGCCGAGATGGCGTACTCGCACCACTGGGGGCCCCATTTTCACTACTGCGGCCTCAGCCTTCGACCGCACCGCTTCGGCATCGAGCAGCTTGATCGGGTCTCGCTCGAGCCCGCGAGAACCACCTCACCCTGAGGAGCGGACGCTGGTCCGCGTCTCGAAGGGTGGGCACGAGCGCCATCCTGTTGCCCACCCCTCGAGACGCGCTGCGCGCTCCTCAGGGTGAGGTTTTCCCCGTTAACGTTTGGCCTTCGACTTGTTCAGAGCGACGGCGGCGCGAATGAGAGTCTTCACCGCCTTCTCGTTGATCTTCGCGCCCTCGGGGAAGTCGATAGCGCGTCGGGTGTTACCGTCGAGGCTGGAGTTGAAGAGGCGCGACGGATCCTTGAGTGCTGCCCCCTTGGCGAAGGTCATCTTCACGACGCTCTTGTAGGTCTCGCCGGTGCAGATGATGCCGTCGTGCTCCCATACCGGGACACCGCGCCACTTCCACTCCTCGACGACGTCGGGATCGGCTTCCTTGACCAGGGCGCGGAGCCGGCCGAGCATCGCGCCCCGCCAGTCGCCCAGCTCCTTGATTCTCGCGTCGATCAGCTGAGACGGTGACTTGGTCTTCTGTGACACGCTCTTGCTCATGCCGACCACTTTACCACGCCTGGCCGGCCGGCTGGCGCGTGGTGACGTTGAGGCGATTGAAGAAGTTCGTGGTGGCGATCCACAACACCAGGCCCGACAGCGCCCGCTCGTCGAAGTGCTTCTTCGCCTCCTCCCAGATCTCGTCGGGCACCGGGTCGGCCCGGTCGTCGAGCCGGGTCATCGCCTCGGCGAGCGCCAGCGCCGCGCGCTCGGCGTCGGAGAAGTACGGCGCCTCGCGCCAGGCGCTGACGGTGAACAGCCGCTCGTCGCTCTCGCCCGCCTGCTTGGCGTGCTTGACGCCGCCGTCGATGCAAGCAGCGCATCCGTTGATCTGGCTGGCGCGCAGGTGGGCGAGCTGCAGGACCTTGTCGGGCGTGCCCGCCTTGTGCACGGCGCCGATCAGGCCCTGGATGGCCTGCATGGCACCGGGGACCACGGCGGCGGGGTTCTTGAGACGGGCTTCCATGGTTTTCTCCTGTCACATCTGGTGGGGATTGGTCGTCATATCCATGTGACGAACGAGCAACCGGGAATGTGACGATGGGCGACAAAGAAATTCTGGCCGAGCGGTTCGAGGCCAATCGTGGCCATCTCCGCTCGGTGGCGTACCGCATGTTGGGTTCGCGCGGCGAGGCCGAGGATGCGGTGCAGGAGGCTTGGCTGCGGCTCGCCGGCACCGACACAGGCAGCGTGCAGAATCTGCGGGGTTGGCTGACCACCGTCGTGGCCCGCATCTGCCTCGACATGCTGCGCGCCCACAAGGTGCGCCACGAGGAGCCGATCGGCGCCGAGGCCGAGGCTATCGCCAGCGGCGAGGACGCCGAACGCGAGGTCGAGATCGCCGATTCGATCGGCGTTGCCATGCTGGTCGTTCTCGAGACCCTGGCGCCGGCCGAGCGCGTGGCCTTCGTGCTGCACGATCTGTTCAACCTGCCGTTCGAAGACGTTGGCCGCGTTGTCGGCCGCTCGCCCGCCGCGGCGCGCCAGCTTGCCAGCCGCGCCCGCCGGCGCGTGCAGGGCGAGCCCGCGACGCCGGACGCCGACCGTGCGCGCCAGCGCGAAGTCGTGGCGGCCTTCCTCGCCGCCGCGCGCGACAACGATTTCGAAGCGCTGCTCGCCGTGCTCGATCCCGACGTGGTGGTCCGCGCCGATGCCGCCGCCGTGGCCACGAGCCTCGCCCGCATCCGCGCGGGCGCGCCCGCCCTCCCGCTCGCGCCCGAGATCCGCGGCGCCGACGCCGTGGCCAACACCTTCAAGGGCCGCGCCAGCGAAGCCCAGCCCGCGCTCATCGAGGGCGAGGCCGGCCTGGTGTGGGCGCTCAACGGCCGGCCGCTGGTGGCGTTCGAGTTCGCGGTCGAAGACGGCCGCATCGTCGAGATCGACCTTACCATGGACCGCCAAAGCCTCGCGGCGCTCGACGTCAGGCTCTCCGCCTGACGGCGTCGGCTCTAATCCCCCTGCTCGACGACGCTGTCGAGCCGGCCGACGCACGTCTTCCAGCCGTCGTTCATGTTGCGGTAGGCCGTGTCGTTCTTCGGCAGGGCGAAGCCGGAATGGACGAGGCGCAGGCGGGTCCCGCCTTCGACCTTGGCAAGGGTGAAGCTGACGACGGTGTCGAGGCGCGAACCGTAGCCGACATTGCTCTCGTCGCCGCCTTTCCAGTCGAAGACGAGTCGTTCGTTGGCGACGACCTCGAGCACTTGGCAGCGGATGGTGCCGTCCCAGGCGCCGGCTGGCTTGGTCTTGAAGGTGAACTGTTTGCCCTTCACAGCCTCGAAGCCCGTCGGCGGCATCAGCCAGCGGGCCATCAGCTCGCTGCTGGTCAGCGCCTTCCAGATTGTCGCTGGCGCGTACGGGAAGACCTGGTCGATGGAGATAGCCTCGGTGGTGGGCTTGAGGGCGGCGGCGGTCATGGGTCGATCTCCTTCAAAAGAGTGTCGAGATTGGCGAAGCGTTCGCGCCAGAAGGCGCCGTAGTGGCTCATCCAGTCGACCAGCGGGGCAAGTCCCTGCGGCTCGGCGCGATAGAAGACGTGTCGGCCGGACGGACGCTCGGCCACCAGGCCGGCCTGCTTCAGGGACTTGAGGTGCTGGGAGATGGCGCCCTGGGTGACCCCACTGCCCCGCGTCAGTTCGACCACGGTGATCTCGTCGGACTGAGCGACCCGCTCGAACACGGCCCGCCGGGTCGGATCGGCGAGGGCCCGCATGACGACGGTAACGGCGGCGGCTTCAGCCATGACCAATCAATTAGAGACAACTAATGCATTAGTCAACCCTAATTAATTAACCCTTTATCGCGCTCCAGTCGCGGATCGCACCGGCGATCTCGGCTGCGTGCGTTTCCAGCGCGAAGTGACCGGTGTCGAGGAAGCGCACGATCGCATTCGGGATGTCGCGCTTGAAGGCCTCGGCGCCGGCCGGCAGGAAGAACGGATCGTTCTTGCCCCACACCGCCAGGAACGGCGGCTTGTGCGTGCGGAAATAGGTCTGGAAGGCCGGATAGAGCGCGACGTTGCTCTTGTAGTCGCCGAACAGGTCGAGTTGCAGGTCGGCGGCGCCGGGCCGCGCCAGATAGAAGTTGTCGAGCGAGTAGCCGTCCGGCGACACCGCTGTCGGGTCGGCAACGCCGTGGGTGTATTGCCAGATCGTCGTCTCGGGCTTGAGGAAGGCGCGCAACGCCTCGCGGTTGGCGGGCGTCGCCTCCTTCCAGTAGGCGCGGATCGGATCCCAACCGTTGCTCAGCCCTTCCTCATAGGCGTTGCCGTTTTGCGAGATGATCGCCGTGATCCGGTCAGGATGCCGAGTGGCGAGCCGAAAGCCCGTCGGGGCGCCGTAATCGAAGACGTAGACCGCGTAGCGGTCGAACCCGACCACCTCGGTGAAGCGGTCGATCGTCTCGGCGATGCCGTCGAAGGTGCAGCCGCGTCCGTTCATGTCCGGCTTTGGCATATCCGACTTTCCGAATCCCGGCAGGTCGGGCGCGACGATGTGGAAGCGATCGGCGAGCCGCGGGATGAGGTCGCGGAACATGTGGCTGGCGCTGGGAAAGCCGTGCAGCAGCAAAAGCTTCGGCGCGCCGGGCGGTCCAGCCTCGCGATAGAAGATCTTGAAGCCGTCGACGTCTGCGTTGCGGTATCTGATCGGCATCATGGCGACACTCCTCCGTGAAAAACGCCCACCGCGTGATCAACGCACTGCGTCGATCGCCTCGCGGATGATGTCGACGACGAGCGACGGCGCGGTGACGATCGGCGCATGGTCGACGGCATGGGCGTGCACGCGCGCCTTCATCCGCTCGGCCATGAAGCGCTGGGTCTCCACGAGGATCATGCGATCCTGCTCGGCCACCAGGAACCAGCTCGGGCGATCCCGCCATAGCGGCCGATCGACGGCGACCGTGATGCACGCCGGTGAGATCGGCCGCTGCACCGCCGCCAGCAAGGCCTGCTCCTCGGCGGAAGCGTTCTGGGCGAAGGCCGCAGCAAAAGCCTCCTTGGGCAGGTAGATCCATCCGTGACCATCGGGCGCGAGCTTGGGCGCCTTGGGATGCGGCGGGACGCGGGTGAAGACGTCCGCGACAGTCTCGCCCTGGTCGGGCGCGAGTGCCGCCACATAGACGAGCGCCGCCACCTTGTCGCTGCGCGTCGCAGCGATGACGGCGCCGGCATAAGCGTGGCCCGCGAGAACGACCGGCCCCGCGACGCGCTCCAGCGTGCGGTCGAGAGCGGCAACGTCGTCCTGCAACGACGTCAGGGGCAATGGTGCGGCAATCGCCTCGATGCCGGCGGCCTGGAGCGGCGCGATGACCTTTGCCCAGCTCGACCCGTCGGCCCACGCCCCATGAACCAGCACCACGCTCACACCGCCGATCGCCATCGCTACCCTCCTCACGACGCAGCGATGACATAACGTCTTTGAGTGACACAATGCGACGCGAGCGCAGAGGCAGTGGCCAATTTGTGTGCACGCCACATCGCGCGCCTCTGCAGCGACGGTGCAGAGTCCGTGCTAGGATTTTCGCCATGACCACCACCTACGCCGACTACAAGCCCCTCACCTTCCATGACGCCGCCCGTCGCTTCACCGACGGCAACGACAATCCGCGCGCCTACCTGGAACGCTGCCTGGAAACCATCGCGGCGCGCGAGCCCGAGGTGAAAGCCTTGACCGCGATGAACGAGTCCGGCGCCCGCGCCGCGGCCGATGCGAGCGCGGCGCGCTGGAAGGCCGGCAAGCCGCTGTCGCTGATCGACGGCATGCCGGTCGCCATCAAGGACCTGCTCGAGACGAAGGACATGCCGACCGAGATGGGCTGCGCGGCGATGAAGGGGAACTTCCCCAAGCGCGACAACGCCGCTGTGTGGGCGCTGCGCCAGGCGGGCGCGGTGATCCTCGCCAAGACGGTGACGGCCGAGCTCGGCGGCTCGCATCCCGGCGCCACCACCAATCCGTTCGACAAGGCGCGCACGCCGGGCGGCTCGTCGTCCGGCTCGGCGGCGGCAGTGGGCGCCAACATGGTGCCGGTGGCGATCGGCACCCAGGTCGGCGGCTCGATCATCCGGCCGGCCGCCTATTGCGGGAACTTTGCGCTGAAGCCGACGCAGGGCGGCATCAACCGCGGCGAGCGGCTGGCGACCAGCATGAGCACGCACGGTCCGCACGCCGGCTGCCTCGAGGACATGTGGCAGGCCGCGATCGAGATGGCCAAGCGCTGCGGCGGCGATCGTGGCTCGATGGGTCTGATGGGGCCGGACACGCTGCCGGCGGCGGTCAAGCCCAACCGGCTGATCGTGCTTGAGACCGAAGGCTGGCCTGAGGTCGACACGGCGACCAAGGCGGCGTTCGCCGAACTGCTCGGCCGGCTGAAGGCCGCCGGCGTCACGCTCATCCGCCGCACCGACCATTCCTTCGTCGAGGCGCTTGAGAAGGCGATCGGCAGTGGCCGCGCCGTCTGCAACACCGTCACAAGCTGGGAGAACCGCTGGTACCAGCGCGGCATGCTCGACGCCGCGCCCGACGGCCTCAGCGCCCGCGCGCAGGCCACGCTGAAGAAGGCCGAGGCGATGACGCTCGACGACTATCGCGCCGGGCTGTTCGCCCGTCAGCAGGCGCAGCTCGCGCACGCGGCCGTGGCGTCGCTGGCCGACGCCGCGATCACTCTCTCCTGTCCGGGGCCCGCGCCGCTCTGGTCGGGCGACGTGCCGGGCCAGCCGCTGGCGGCGCGGCCGACCGGCGACTTCGTGTTCAACGCCCCCTCCTCGATGCTGTTCGCGCCGGTCGTGACGGTGCCGTTGATGAGCGTCGGTGGGATGCCCGTGGGCGTACAGCTCATGGGTCAGCAGCATGAGGATGCACGCATGACAGGACTGGCACGGTGGATGACGGAGAACCTGAAGCGGGTGGCGGCGTGACGTCTCCGATTTCGCAACCGGTCACGGCGCCGCTGACGCAGGCCGCCATGTTTCTCGTCGTGACGGTGAACGCCGGCGCCGAGCGCGAGACTGCCGCACGGACCCTGTGCGCCGATCTCGGCGCTCTCCTGCGCGCCGTGGGCTTCCGCGACCTTCAGGGCCGGCTGTCCTGCATCGTGGGCTTCGGCTCCGACGCCTGGGACCGGCTGTTCGGCGCGCCGCGGCCGAAGGAACTGCATCCGTTCAAGGAGATCCGCGGCCAGCACCACGCCGTCGCCACGCCGGGCGACATCCTCTTTCACATCCGCGCCACGCGCATGGATCTCTGCTTCGAGCTGGCGACCCACATCATGTCGCAACTCGGCGGCGCCGTCGCCGTGGCCGACGAAGTGCACGGCTTCCAGTATTTCGACGAGCGCGACCTGCTGGGCTTCGTCGACGGCACGGAGAACCCCGTCGACCAGGAGGCCCTCGACAGCGCGCTCGTCGGCGAGGAGGACGCGCCGTTCGCCGGCGGCAGTTACGTGATCGTGCAGAAGTATCTCCACGACCTGAAGGGCTGGGACGCGGTGCCCGTCGAGCAGCAGGAGAAGATCATCGGCCGGACCAAGCTCAGCGACATCGAGCTCGACGATGCCGTGAAGCCGAGCTCGGCGCACAGCGCGCTGACTACGATCGTGGAGAACGGCCAGGAGATGAAGATCGTGCGCGCCAACATGCCGTTCGGCGAGATCGGCAAGGGCGAGTTCGGCACCTATTTCATCGGCTATGCCCGCTCGCCGCGCCGGACCGAGCAGATGCTCGAGAACATGTTCGTCGGCCGGCCGCCCGGCAACTACGACCGGATCCTCGATTTCAGCCGCGCCGTCACCGGCACGCTGTTCTTCGTGCCGACCGCGACGTTCCTCGACGAGATCGCGCCCGGTCCGGCAGCACCGGCATCCGCCGGGCCAGCGTCGGACCAACCCGCGACCGCGGCGCCGCCCGAGTCTCAGCCCTCCCCGTCCGAAGGCTCTCTCGGCGTCGGCTCCCTGAGACCGAAGCAGGACTAGTCCCCAAGCGCTGGTCCCCGTCCACAACAGTCCACTCCTTGTGGACAGGTCCGATGCCGATGGCGTCGGCATTTCTTGCCTCTCAGTCAACAAATCCGGGACTCCCCTCTCGAAAAGCAATACGCACGTCGTCCAGACCGAAGCCGAGTCGCCGTTTCGCCGCCCTGGCGGCGTCGGATGAACTCGCGATCGATGCGTCAGCCGAATCTTTTCTCGGCATTGGCTCTCTGAGAAAGCAGCCGGGCTAGATCGCGAGGGGTATCGGGGTAGCGCTAATTGCGCTAACTGCGGAATCTCATCGCCCCGCGAAACCGAACCGTCACTAGATCCCTCGCACGGTGGTGCAGCGGCATAACAACAAATCATAGGCGACACTTCTGGAATTGGTGGATCGGCACGCAATATACGTCCCACCCTCCCCGCCTACCTATTTTGGTCATTAGAAGTTCAGCCAGAGGAAGCAAGACCATGCCCAACACTGTCCGCCTTCATCGAGTCCTCGCGACGACGCCCGAGAAACTCTACCGCGCCTTCCTCGAGGCCGATGCGGTGGCGAAGTGGCTGCCGCCGAACGGCTTTGCCTGCACCGTTCATCATCTCGAGGCACGGGTCGGCGGCACCCATAAGATGTCGTTCCGGAATTTCACCACCGGCAACGGCCACTCCTTCGGCGGCCAGTATCTCGAACTCGTCCCCAACGAGCGCCTGCGTTACACGGACAAGTTCGACGATCCGAACATGCCGGGCGAGATGACCGTCACGGTTACCCTGAAGAAGGTAATGGTCGGCACCGAGCTGAACGTCGTCCAGGAAGGCGTCCCGGACGTCATCCCCGTGGAGGCCTGCTACCTCGGCTGGCAGGAATCGCTCGAGAACCTGAAGAAGCTCGTCGAGCCGGACATCAAGCCGTGAGCACCTAGCGGGCCTCGCCGCTGTTCGCCTCGACCATCGCCGCCCATTGCCGGAGCTTGGCGTCGGGCACCAGCGGGAAGCCGCCGTAATCCTGGTAGAGCTCGATCGAGCTCGCGCCGTAGGAAACACCGAGCTTGATCGTGCCGTCGAAGTCGTCGGGCGTCTTGCGCCAGGTCTGGAATTCGATCTCCGGGCCGAGCTGCTTCATCGTGGCGTAGATCCGGTAGAGCGGCTTGGGCAGGTTGACGTCGAGATCGTGGTTGTCGAACACACAGCGCCGGCCGACCGCCTGCCGACAGTCGCGCATCAGGCCCTCGGTGAAAACTTGGTCTCCGTTGCCCTGCCCCGCCGCGGTGCGCAGCGGATTGACCGACAGGACCAGCCGCGAGTGCTGCCACGGCGCGTAGTCGGCGACGGCGTGCGCCAGGCAGTCGCGGTACGCCGCATCGGTGAAACCGGCGCCACGAAGTCGTCCGATCACTTCGAGCGGCACCACGAACGGCTCGGCGGTGTAGGACATGCAGCTCGTCACCGCGACCTGCTTGATCAGCGGCCGCTTGTCGAAGCGCTGGGCGAGCTGCTCCTGCAGGCGGGCCCAGGCCTGGCGATAGGCCGGCGTCCAGAAGCGGCCGACGATGCGCGGCTTGTCGTTGAACACCGTCTCGACCGGCGGGCCGCCGAGGCTCTTCGCCCAGTCCGGGGCCGCCCAGCCACCCCACACCCGGAGCTTCACGGCGAGCGGCTTCTGCGGATTGCGCTCGTTGTAGGCACGGACGTCGGCCAGCGCGCGGTCGATGACGTTGTCGGGGCCGATCTCGGAGTTGGGCGTCGGCTGCAGCTGCTTCCAGCTCGCGATCACGACCAGGCCGCCGAAGATGCCGGGCTTTGCGTTGAGCGGCTCGAGCGTGTTCACCGGATCGCCGCCGTACCCGACGAAGCGGTAGGCGCCCATCGAGACGAGGCCACGGATCGGGCCTTTGTCCTGGGCAATCGACGGATCGGCCAGCAGCAGGAGCAATCCCGCGCAGGCAAGCATCCCTCGAAGGCCGCGGCCTGCTCCCGCTCTGTCCATTATTCCGGCGCGCGGTCGAGGATCGCCTGCAGCGTCTTCGCGCCGTGCGCGCCCGGCGGCGGCGCCTGGCCGGTCTCGGCGATGCGGCGGCGCTGTGCGTCTTCCCAGTGACGGCCGTCGAAGAACCCCCTGGGCGTGAGGCTTGCCGCGTCGATGTCGTCCAGGCAGCGGGCATTGACGCTGATGCGGTGCGGGTTCGCACGCGGGATGTAGAAGGCATGCATGCCGCAATGGGCGCAGAATGTGTGCTGCGCGACGCCGGTGCCGAAGGTGTAGGCCTTGAGCGCGGTCTTGCCGCGCAGCAACTGGAAGGTGGCGGGGTCGGTGCCCAGGTGAAGGATGCCCTTCTTGGTGCAGATCGAGCAGCTGCAGTGGGACAGGAGGTCGAGATCAACTTGGGCGCGAAACCGCACGCGGCCGCAATGACATCCGCCTTCCCGTGTTTCCAGCATGTCGGCCTCCTCCTGTTCAGCGGACCATGCCTACAGAAGTTGCAGGAGGATTTGCAACAACCCTACGAACGAAACGCCCCACAAGCCGGTGCGCAGCCATGGAATCCCGATGACATAAACCGGCGCATAGGCGAGGCGGCCCCAGAAGAACAATTGCGCGCCGAGCGCCGTCGCGACGTTGGTCTTGCCGGCAAACTGGGCCACGAGCACGAGTGCCGCGAAGATGACCAGGCTTTCCAACATATTGCGGTGCGCTCGCCGTGCGCGACCTGCCCATCCCTCAAAAGTCGGTAGATTTTCGCGGTTGCCAACAAGCGGCAAAAGCCCGACTTGCGCTATCGCGGCCAGGACGGCGACGAGCATTTGTAACAAAGCCAGCGCCGTCGACCAGACCAGCAGCTTAAGTTCGAGGGGCATGCCGTCCTCCAGGAGGCGCGTCCGTATTGCGGGCGCTCAGGGATTGGCCATGAGCAAGCGGAGCGGCAAAAGCGGACCGACGGCGATGTATTCGTGGTCCATAAGATCCTGCTTGGCCAACGGCAGGCCCTCCATGATCGCGTGCGCCTCGGCGACATCCCTGGAATCCAGCAACAAGACGACGCCGCGCCCATCGCCACGCGAATACCATTCGCGAATCTTCCCATTGAGATAGAGCTGCACGGTCTGCCGGATTTCGGCTGGCATGACGGCCATGACTTGTTCGCGTGTGACGCCCGCCTTCACGGTAAGGATGACCATCACCCCGGTCGTTGTGGGCGAGATGGCTTGTGCTTGGGCAACGGATGGATGGGCCATGGAAGTAGCGCCTATCAGAGTTAGGGTGAGTGCCAACACAACGTTATGGATTGCTTTCATCGGTCCCGCTTCTCCGATCACGTTGGGGCTCGCCATCGACGGTGTTCTAGATTTGCAAGTCAGATGTAGGGCCGCTTTCTGCATGCGACTATTCCCGATAATGTTGATGGGCCATGAAGCAGAACTTCACAGTCAGGCAGGGTGCGCTCGACGGCGTGGAGGCATTTCTGAGCGTTGCCCAGCACCGCAGTTTCCGCCGAGCAGCCGCGGAGCTCGGGGTGACTCCGTCGGCGATCAGCCAGGCGGTACGCGTACTTGAGGCGCGCGTCGGCGCAGCGCTTTTCATACGCACGACACGCAGTGTCGGTCTGAGCGAAGCCGGCGCGCAATTCCTTTCCCGTGCAAAACCCGCCTTCGAGGAACTGGTCGCCGCAAGCGAGGTTGCGCGCGATCTTGGGCAGCGACCGACCGGGCTATTGCGCCTCACGGTGCCGCGGGGGGTGGTGCCGATCCTGCTGGAGCCGCTGATCGCATCGTTTTGCCAAGCCTATCCCGAGGTAGAAGTGGAGATCGCCGCCAGCGAGGAACTGGTTGACCTCGCGGCCCAAGGGTTCGACGCCGGTGTACGGATGGGCCAGTTCATCGCCGCGGACATGGTTGCGGTCCGGCTCACGCCGTCCTTCCCCTTCGTGGTCGTCGGCAGTCCCAAGTATCTACGCCAGCGAGGGCGGCCCGAGCGTATCGACGATCTGCGTCAGCACGCTTGCTTACGCATTCGCCGCACCAACGGGTCGATCGCGCCTTGGTCCTTTGTCAACGGCAACAAGCCGGTCGAAGCGATTGTCTCGGGTCCCCTAATCGCCCACGATTTTCCCACCATGCTTGGCGCGGCCGTGGAAGATATGGGGCTCGCGCAAGTGCCCGGGCCAATCGCTGCTGGGCCGGTTAAAGCCGGCAAGCTCGTGCACGTTCTGGAGCCGTTTGCACCGACGGCGGCGGGCGTGTTTCTCTACTATCCCAACCGCCATCAAATGATGCCGAAACTGCGAGCCTTCATCGATCACGTGAAGGGCCGCTCGGGCGCTGCCCAAAGTCACGTCGACGACAAGCGAACACGCAGGATCAAAAGGCGCTGACGTGGGGAGCGGGACATGACCGCGATGCGTGACACATCCTGGATCAAGCGTTCGTATCCGGATCTGGCCTATGCGCCCGTTTCCTCCGCACAGCTGCTCGATCTCTATTTGCCGAACGATGCGCCCGGCCCCTATCCATGCATTGTGGCCATCCACGGCGGCGGATTCATTTTCGGCGACAAGCGCGAGGACCAGGTGAACGCCCCGGTGGAGGCCGTGCGTCGAGGCTACGCGGTGGCCGCGATGAATTACCGGATGGCCGACGAGGCGCTCTTTCCGGCGGCTGTCCAGGATGTGAAGGCTGCGATCCGGTTCTTGCGGGCCCAGGTCCAAAGGTTCGATCTCGATCCGGCGCGCTTTGCCGCCTGGGGCAATTCGGCGGGTGGTTACCTTGCCGTCATGGCCGGCGTCACCGGCACGGGTTCGGCGTTCGATGACCCGGCGCTCGGCAACGCAACGCAACAAAGTCATGTGCAGGCGGTGGTCGACTGGTTCGGCCCGGTCGATTTCCGTTCCCAGGATGCGGAGTTGCGCGCTTCCGGCAAGGGCCGGCCGGTGCATGACCTGCCGGACTCTCCCGAATCGAGATTCTTGGGCATCCGACTGCCGGACGCGAACGAAGACTTGCTGCGGCGCACCAATCCACTCACTTATCTGGGGCCGGACTTGCCACCATTTCTGATACAACATGGATCCGATGATGATCTGGTGCCGGTGGAGCAATCCATGCTGCTGGCACGCGCGCTACGCGAGGTGCTGCCTGAAACCGATGTCCAATTCGATATTATTCCCGGATCCCTGCATGGCGGTCCGGCTTTCGAAACAGAAGAAAACCTCGCGCGTGTGTTCGCCTTTCTGTCGGCCGCCCTCGCACCTTCAGTGTAGAATATGCCCGGTATGAGCGCCGGTTGGGGGACAGGCCTTGGAAACTAAGTCTTGGGTTGGCTTGCTCAGCAAGACCAGGCGAGCCGCGCTCGTGAAGCCGGACAATGTGGACGACACTGCCGGTCCCAAGAAGGGAATGCGCCATCACGGGCAGTTTCTCTGGAATTTCCTGCTTTTTGCCCTGCCCTTCTGGTCAGCCGAGCACAAATGGATGAACCGGGGCCGTCTGGGGCTGATCGCGGCGCTCACGGTTGCGCAGGTTGCGGTCCAGGTCGGCCTGAATTCCTGGTCGGCCAAGCTCTACAACGCGATCGAAGGCCGCCACCTCGAGGCGTTCCTGGAGCTGATCGTGCAGTTCGTGCTCTACCTCGTGGCGAGCATCCTCGTGTTCTCCATAACGCTCTACACGAAGCGGCGCCTGCAATTCGCCTGGCGTGTCTGGATCACCAGAAACACCTTGTCGGTCTGGATGGACCAAGGACACCACTATCAGCTCGGCCTGATCGCGAGCGAGCACGACGACAATCCGGACGGCCGCATCGCCGAGGATATCCGCGTGACGACCGAGTCGGCCGTCGATCTCGGCCAGGCCCTGTTCTACTGCATCCTGCTGTTCTGCACATTCGTCACCGTGCTGTGGGAGATCTCCGGTGTCATCCACGTGGATATCGGCGGGACGGACATTGCCATCCCCGGCTTCATGGTCTTCATCGCCCTTGCCTATTCGGCGGTCGGCACCAGCCTGGCGCTGTGGGCGGGCTTCCCGTTGGTCGGCGCCTCCAATCTGCGGCAGTCGGTGGAAGCCAATTTCCGGTTTGGCCTGGCGCGCGCCAGGGAATATTCGGAAAGCATCGCCCTGATCGGCGGCGACAACGATGAGCGAACCCGTCTTCAGCAGTTGCTGCGTGGCGTGAGACGGGGCTGGGAGCGCCAGACCTATGGCCTGGTGCGCATCATCGTGTTCACCACGGCGTACGGCGTGCTGGCAAACCCGTTTCCGCTTCTTGTCGCGGCGCCGCGCTACATCCTGGGGTTTATCACCCTCGGCACGCTGATGCAGATGGCGCAGGCGTTTTCGCAAGTCACCGCCGCGCTGGCGTTTCCTGTCGACAATCTTTCCGGCATCGCCCAATGGCGAGCCTCCGTCGAACGCGTGATGGCGCTGCAGGATGCCTTGCGCAGGCTCCAGGAGAAACTCGGCGCGAACCGCATCGAGGTGAATCATGAGGGCAATTCCCTGCAGCTCGCCGGCGTGCAGGTGATGGAGCACGATGGAACGCCGCTGACGAAGGAGATGACGGCCGAGATCCGCCCCGGCGAACATGTGCGGATCGAAGGCAAAACGCCGGTCTGCCACAAGCTCCTTCTCGCCGGTGCAGGCCTTTGGCCATGGGGCGCCGGAACAGTGACGCTGGCGGCGGGCGCGAGAACCTTCACTGCCACTGACCGGCCTTACATACCCGTGGGCCCTTTGGGCGAAGCCGTTTGCTACCCGACGAGACTTGGCGTGTGCGCGCCGGCCGACATCGATGCGGCGTTGCGGCGCGCGGGCCTGGGCGAGTGGGCCGGCAAGCTTGGCACCGTCGAGAATTGGGAGGCGGTGTTCTCCCTGGCGCAACAGCAGAGGCTCAGTTTTGCCCGCATGGTGCTTCATCGGCCCAACTGGATTTTCCTGTCGGAGGCAACCAATGCGCTCGATCCAGCGGGCCAGCGTGAAATCTGTGAGTTGCTGGCCAAGGAATTTCCGTCGGCAGCAGTCGTGGCCGTTGGTCGAACCGCGTTGTCTGACGAATTTTTCCACCGCGTGCTGCATGTGGAAGAGACCGCGGCCGCCGACGCAGCCGTCGACAAGACGCCCGTTGCGACGCCTACTTGAGGGAGGTGGCCCGTGAGAACGGCTGAAACCAAAGCAGCACCAGCGCGTCCCGTGCCGTCCGCACCTGTGCCTTCCAAGTTGGCGCTGCCGGCATCGTTCAAGTGGGGCGTGTCCACCGCGGCTTATCAGATCGAGGGGGCCGTCGCGGAGGACGGGCGCGGCCCCAGCATCTGGGACCTGTTCGGCAAACAGGCGGGCCGTATCGCCAATGGCGATACCGGCGATGTGGCGTGCGACCACTACCATCGCTATCGCGAAGACGTGGCGCTGATGAAGCGCATGGGCACACAGGTCTACCGGTTTTCCGTGGCCTGGCCGCGCGTGTTGCCGCAAGGACGCGGCCAGGCCAACAGCCTCGGCCTCGACTTCTACGATCGCCTGATCGACGAACTGCTCAAGAGCGACATCGAGCCGTGGCTGTGCCTCTATCATTGGGATCTGCCGCAGGCGCTGGACGATCTCGGCGGCTGGCAGAACCGCGACATCGCGGGTTGGTTCGCCGACTACACCGCCCTGATCGCGCGCCGCTATGGCGACCGGGTAAAGCACTTCGCCACCTTCAACGAACCCAATGTGTGCACGCTGTTCGGCTACGCCATGGGCTGGAATGCCCCCGGCATCACCAACCGGCGGAGTTTCCTGCAGGCGGCCCACCATGTGAACCTCGCGCACGGCGACGCGGTCCGCACGCTCCGGGCGACGGCGCCGGGGGCTCAGCTTGGCGCCGTCTACAATCGGCAAGTCTGTGTGCCGATCAGCGCCAAGCCGGAGGACGCGGTCGGGGCCAATATCCTCGACGCCTGCTGGAACCGGCTCTATGCCGACCCGCAGATCCTCGCCCAATATCCACCCGAGCTGGCCGAAGGCCTGCAGGAATTCGTGCAGGCGGGCGACATGGCGCGCATCTGCCAGCCGATCGACTGGTTCGGGCTCAACCACTATTGCCCGATCTACGCGCGCACCGATCCGAGCCCGCTTGGTTTTGCCTGGGCCGATGCGCCGCATGATGTCCCCCTGACCGGCGTCGGCTGGCGCATCGACCCCGATGCATTCCGCAACGAACTGGTCATCGCGTACCAGCGCTACAAGCTGCCGATCTACGTCACGGAGAACGGCTACGGCGCGCACGAGACGCTCGATGCAGCGGGTGGCGTGAACGATCCCGGCCGCATCTCCTATCTCGCCGACTACACCAAGGCGATCGAGAAGGCCGTCGCCTCCGGCGTGGACGTGCGCGGCTATTTCCTCTGGTCGATGCTCGACAACCTCGAGTGGGGCGCGGGCTTCGCCAGCCGCTTCGGCGTGGTCTTTGTCGATTACGCGAACCAGCAAAAGCGAGTCCCCAAGGCGTCGTTCGACTGGTTCGCCGAGTTGATCCGGGCGCAGCGGCGATGATCGAGGGCTGGGTCACGCGCAATCCCACGTCGCTGCTGCAACCCATGCAGCCGGCAGCATTCTCCAAAGTGCTGCCGCAAGACACGCTGCCGACGATCGACGTCGACGACACCAAGACCTTTCAGCCCATCGAAGGCTTCGGCTTTGCGCTGACCGGCGGCAGCGCGTATTTGCTGGCCGGGCTTTCGGCGCCACAGCGCGCGAAGCTGCTGCAGGAGCTGTTTGGCTTGAGCGAGGAAGCGGTCGGGTTGAGCTGCCTGCGTGTGAGCATCGGCGCCTCCGATCTCGGCCGCAGGGATTTCACCTATTGGGGCCTGCGTCGCGGCGCGGCGGACCCCGAACTCGCGCGCTTCAATCTTTCCGCCGGCGACCGGGAGGTGACTCCCATGCTGCGGGAGATATTGCGGATCAATCCGGCCATCAAGATCATCGCCTCGCCGTGGTCGGCCCCGCCGTGGATGAAGAGCAACCGCAGCTACGTCGCCGGAAGACTGAAGCCGGAACATTATCCGGAGTATGCCCGGTACTTCGTGAAGTACCTGGAAGCGATGCGCGGGCATGGCATTCACGTCACCGCCGTGACGCCGCAGAACGAGCCGCACAATCCGAAGAACGAGCCCAGCATGGTGATGACCGCCAAGGAGCAGGCCGACTTCATCAAGGTCCTTGGACCGGAATTGCAGAAAGGCGCGCCCGCAACGGAAATTCTCTGCTGGGACCACAATTGCGACGAGCCGGAATATCCGCTCGCGGTGCTGGCAGACCCCGAGGCGCGCGCCTACACCGCCGGAGTCGCCTGGCATCTCTACAACGGCACGGCCGAGGCGATGTCGAAAGTGTGGTCGCAGTATCCGGAGAAAAAAGTCTACTTCACCGAGCAATGGATCTCCGCCCAGGACGATTTCATGGGCGCGCTGCGCTGGCATACGAAGAATGTCATCATCGGCACGCTGCGGAACTGGAGCCGCACCGCGCTGGAATGGAATCTCGCGTCAGATCCCCAATACGCCCTGCACACGCGCCGCGGCGCCGTGGGCGCCCTCGGCGGTGTCACCATCGGGGCCACGGTCAAGCACCGCCACGGCGCCGGGGGAGTCTCGGGTGGCGTCAGCATCGAGGCCACGATCAAGCGCAACCCCGGCTACTACCTGATGGCGCACGCGGCGAGGTACATCCGGCCGGGCTCGGTGCGGATTCATTCGAGCGAGGTCGATCAGCTTCCCAACGTGACTTGCCGGACGCCGGATTCGCGCATGGTGATGGTGGTTCTGAACGACTCCGATGTTCCAAAGAGCTTTCGCGTGCAGCACCAGGGCGCCTACGCTACTTTGGAGCTGGCGGGCGGTGACGTCGCGACGCTCCGCTGGGATATGCCAATGGCGGCGGCCTGACCAGCTCGACGGTTTTCACCGTTTTCTATCGGCGCCGGCGCGCCCCGAAAACGGTAAAAAACGGTGAGAAAACGGTTTTTGCTGGGTTTTGACGATGGGCATACGCAACGCTCCCAAAGCTCTCGGTTCGACGCGAGCATCATACTCCCGCGCCGGCTCACCCACCTACTTTGGTCATTAGAAGTTCAGGCAGCAATGACACCCGCCTACCGCCGGAATGATCGCCGGGCCGCGGAGTAAGGGGCCGCGGAGTAGGCAAAAGACACCTCTCCGCCCGCGTCATCGCGGGGGGAGAGGGAGGGGCCCATCGCGAAGCGATGGGAGGGTGAGGTGGGTCGACGGTCTGTCCATCCCGCACATCTCTTCTGCAACGCCGACCACCTCACCTTCCCGTTGCTGCGCAACGGGCCCCTTCCTCTCCCCCGCTAGCGCGGCGGAGAGGACAGAACGGGCGTGGGGACACCGATGGATTTCAGCCGCGCATGGGCGCGAGCGGCACGCGCCTTCAGGCCGTCGAGGTAGGTGCTGACGTCGTTGCCGGGCAGGTTCAGGACCTTGCACCCGAGCCGCCAGTACTCCTCGATCTGCGCCTCGGTTTCCGCCGACCCGCGGGCCAGCTTCCCGTGCGCGGTGCAGGCTTCCGCGATCCGGCGCACGGCGGCCTTGAACGTCGGGTGCTCGAGCTGGAGATGAACGCCCAGCCGCGCACTGAGGTCCGAGTGGCCGTAGGCGATCATGTCGATGCCCTCCACGGCCGCGATCGCCTCGACATTCTCCAGGCCTTCTAGCGACTCGATCGACACGCAGACGATGATGTTGGCATTGGCCCACGGCGCATACTCGGTCGCGTGACGGGCGCCATAGCTCCGGTATCCGGTGTGCATGCCCTGCCCTGAGATCCCGCGATGGCCGATCGGCGGAAACTTCGCCTCCCGCACGATCGCCCGCGCCTCCTCGGCATTGTCGACGTCCGAAACCTGGACGCCCATCATCCCCTGGTCGAGGAACCGACCGATCTCGTGTGTGAAAGACTTGTGGATGCGCACGATCGCCGACACGTCGGTCGCCTGGAACCAGCCGGCAAGATCGGCGATCGTCTCGAGGTCGAAGGCGCCGTGCTCGTGGTCGATCGCGCAGTAGTCAAACCCGGACGCCTCGATGATCCACGGCACCCCGCGCGAAGCGAATTCCTTGAGCTGGGTTCCCAGCGCGGCCCGCCCCTCGCGCACTGCGCGTCGTATGCTGTTCTCTTTCATGGGTAGTCTGAGGCTCCCGCCGCGAAGCTCGGACTCTAGGCGCGTCACGCGCCTGGGTGAAGACCCGGCACGGAGGGCAGAACCGCTCGCCCTCCCCGAGCCCTCACGGAAGAACGCGGATGATGGTCTTCCCCTTGCGTCGCTCGGTCGGATTCAAGGCGGCGACGGCATCGTCGAGGGTCGAGACGTTGCCGATGTTCGTCCGCAGTCGTCCGTCCCGCACCCGCTGGACGATCTCACTCAGTTGGGCGCGATCGGTCTCGACAACGAAGTCGACCGCCAGACCGTCGTCGGGTCGCGGCACGGGCGGCCCGACGACGGACACCATTGTTCCTCCGGCTCGAATCAGGCGTGCGGACCGTTTGCCGATGTCGCCGCCGATGACATCGAACACCAGATCGACGCCGCCGACGTCTTCCAGCGCGGCGTTGTCGAGGTCGACGAACTCCTTCGCGCCGAAGTCGAGCGCCTTCTGACGGTCGGCCGCGCGCCCGGTGCCGATGACATATGCGCCAGCCTCGCGCGCGAGTTGCGTCACCATCGAACCGACTGCGCCTGCTGCGCCGTGCGCCAGGACGCTCTGCCCCGCCTGAAGGCGGCCGTGCTGGAACAGTCCCTGCCACGCGGTGAGGCCCGAGATCGGCAGGCTCGCGCCCACCGTGAAATCGACGTCGCCCGGGAGCGGCGCCAGGTTGCGCGCTTCCATGGCGACATACTCAGCCAGGGTACCGTCGCGATGCCAGTCGGGGAGGCCGAACACGCGCTGTCCTACCGACAGGCCCGTCGTGCCGTAGCCGAGAGCGGTGACCACGCCGGCCAGCTCATGGCCGGGGATCGACGGTGTTCGGTCAAGGTTACGGCGATCGGTCCAGGTCGAGGGCCACTCCATCTCGGTCGGGACGAATCCCGATGCATGAATCCGAACGATGACGTCGTTTATCGCGGCCGCCGGCTCGGGCCGCTCGGTCAGCTTCATCCCGGCCAATCCCGCGGCCTGGTCTGTCACCACGATTGCCTTCATGTGATTGTCTCCTCGGTCATTTGTCTCCTTGCTGGAGCAATGCCAGGAGCCATAGGTAAGTTTCCTAGATTACCCTCGGCGGGGCTGCCCCCAGCAAAAGACTACGCGCCCGGGTGAAGACCCGGCGCCTCCTGGCCCGTCCGTGCCACATATTCCGTGTAGCCGCCGCCGTACTGATGAACGCCCTCGGGCGTCAGCTCCAGCACCCGATTCGAGAGCTTGGCCAGGAAATGGCGATCATGCGAAACGAACAGCATGGTGCCCTCGAATTCCGCCAGGGCCGCGACCAGCATCTCCTTCGTGGCCATGTCCAGATGGTTCGTCGGTTCGTCGAGGACCAGGAAGTTCGGCGGGTCGTACAGCATCTTGGCCATGACCAGACGCGCCTTCTCGCCGCCAGACAGCACCCGGCAGGGCTTCTCGACATCGTCGCCGGAGAAGCCGAAGCAGCCGGCCAGCGACTTCAGCGCGCCCGTGCCGGCCTGCGGGAACGACCCGTCCAGCGATTCGAACACCGTCTCGTCGCCGTCCAGCAGGTCCATGGAGTGCTGGGCGAAATAGCCCATCCTGACGCTGGCGCCGAGGTTCACGGTGCCCTGGTCCGGCTCGGTCTCGCCCGCCACCAACTTCAGCAGCGTGGATTTGCCCGCGCCGTTGGCGCCCAGGACGCACCAGCGTTCCTGGCGGCGCAGCCGCAAATCGAGCCCTTCATAGATCGGCTGGCTGCCATAGCCCTTGTGGACGTTCCGAAAGCTCGCCACGTCGTCGCCCGAACGGGGCGGGTCACGGAATTCGAACTGGACGGACTGGCGACGCCGGGGCGGTTCCACCCGTTCGATCTTGTCCAGTTTCTTCACCCGGCTCTGGACCTGGGCGGCGTGGGACGCGCGCGCCTTGAAGCGCTCGATGAACTTGATCTCCTTGGCGAGCATCGCCTGCTGGCGATCGTATTGCGCCTGGCGCTGCTTCTCGCCCAGCGCCCGCTGCTCCTCGTAGAAATCGAAGTTGCCCGAATAGGTGGTGAGCGAGCCGCCGTCGATCTCCACGACCTTGCCGATGATGCGGTTCATGAACTCGCGATCGTGCGAGGTCATCAGCAACGCGCCGTCGTATTTCTTCAGGAAATCCTCCAGCCAGATCAGGCTTTCGAGGTCGAGATGGTTGCTCGGCTCGTCCAGCAACATGCCGTCGGGCCGCATCAGCAGGATGCGGGCGAGCGCCACGCGCATCTTCCAGCCACCGGACAGCAGGCCGACGTCGCCGTCCATGCGTTCCTGGCTGAAGCTCAGGCCCGCGAGCACCTCGCGCGCCCGGGCATCCAGCGCATAGCCGTCCAGCTCCTCGAAGCGCCCCTGCACCTCGCCATAGCGCTCGACCAGGGCGTCCATCTTGTCGGCCTGGTCCGGATCGGCCATCGCCGCCTCGAGCTGGGCGATCTCGGTGGCGAGCGCGCTCACCGGCCCGACGCCATCCATCACCGCCGCGACCGCGCTGTGGCCCGACATTCCGCCGACATCCTGGCTGAAATAGCCGATCGTCATGCCGGGATCGACCGACACCTGACCATCGTCGGGCCCCTCCTCGCCGGCGATCATCCGGAAAAGCGTCGTCTTGCCGGCGCCATTGGGCCCGACAAGCCCCACCTTCTCGCCCTTCTGGATGCCCATCGAAGCGTCGATGAACAGGATCTGATGGCCGTGCTGCTTGCTGATGTTGTCGAGTCGAATCATGGGCGCTGTGCTGGCCGGAATGACGCGGCAACGCAAGCCACAGCCCGATGACAGTGTTGCGGCCGATTGTCCCCGCTTGCCGAATACTTAACTATATAGTTTAGTTTCCAAGAACCCGAAACGGAAGAAGAGGACCGATGAACCGCACGACAGTGGAACGCAAGTCCGAGCGCGAGCTCGTCGTCACGCGGACCTTCGACGCCCCGACGCGCCTCGTCTTCGAGGCCTGGACCAGGCCCGAGCTGCTCAAGCAATGGTGGGCACCGAAGTCGTTCGGGATCTCATTCCTGTCCTGCGAGGCCGATGCTCGTACGGGTGGCGCCTACCGTTTCGTGTTCGGCCATCCGTCCTCGAAAGAGCCCATGACGTTCTTCGGCCGCTACATCGAGGTGACGCCAAACGCCCGCCTCGTCTGGACGAATGACGAAGGCGGCGAAACGGGCGCCGTCACCACGGTGACCTTCGAGGAACGAGGCGCCGAAACCCTGTTCGCGATGCACGACCACCACCCTTCGAAGGAAGCGCTCGACGAGGCGAACGCTTGCGGGAGTACGGGTGGGTACAGCGAGACGTTCGAGCAACTGGACGCGCTTCTCGTGGGTTGAAGAATCACGGCGCAGATGGAGACATCAATGACCAAAGTAAAAGTTGCCGGGTTCAGTGTCTCGCTCGATGGCTTCGCTGCGGGAACCGCTCAGAGCCTGGATCATCCCCTTGGTTTGCGAGGCGAGGAGGTCTTTCAGTGGTTTTTCCCAACCCAGACTTTTCGTCAGATGCTGGGAAAAGAGGACGGCGAAACCGGCCTTGATGACAGCTTCGCCCGACGCGCAATGGAAGGTTTCGGTGCCTTCATCCTTGGTCGCAACATGTTCGGACCTGTTCGTGGGGAATGGCCGGACGATCAATGGAAAGGCTGGTGGGGTGACAACCCGCCTTATCATGCGCCGACTTTCGTCCTGACACATTATCCACGGCCGCCAATCGAAATGCTGGGCGGAACGACATTTCATTTTGTCTCTGGCGGCATTGAGGAGGCGCTGCAAAAGGCGCGCGAAGCGGCAGGCGCAAAGGACGTCAAGATTGGCGGCGGCGTCGAGACCGTGAAGCAATACGTTCAGGCCGGCTACGTGGACGAAATTCACCTCGCTCTTGCGCCAATTGCGCTTGGCCAAGGGGAATCACTCTTTAGCGACCTGGATCTCCGCGCTTTGGGATACCGGACCGTCGAGCATGTTCCGACGGATCGAGCCACGCACATTGTCCTCGCGAAGTAGAGTCATGACTAAAAGTAAATTGCTGCGAATGGACAATGTCGGCATCGCGGTGGAATCTCTCGATGATGCCATCTCTTTTTTCACCGAGCTCGGCCTGACGCTCGAGGGGCGAGCCATGGTTGAAGGAGAATGGGCCGGACGCGTCACTGGACTGGGTAATCAGCGCGTCGAGATCGCCATGATGGTCACTCCCGACGGCCACAGCCGCCTCGAGCTCTCGCGTTTTCTCACCCCGTCTGTAGTCGCCGATCACCGGAACGCCCCAGTGAACGCCCTCGGCTACCTGCGGGCCATGTTCACAGTGAGCGACATTGACGAAACACTCACCAAACTCCGCAAGCACGGTGCGCAGCTCGTCGGCGAAGTGGTTCAGTACGAGGGCGCGTATCGGCTCTGCTACATCCGCGGCCCGGAACGACTTCTCATCGGACTGGCAGAGCCACTCGGTCGTAATCGGTAGCGGTTGGACAAGGGTCTTTTTCCCAGGTCATGCCGCCAGTCGAGATGACAGCGCGCCGAGCGCACGCCCAATCGTCGGCATGACCGGGCCGTCGGCGTGAGCGGTTGTGCCGGACCGGGCAAGTTGCCACACTTGCACACCGATGCAGACCATAGTCGAAGACCGCCGCTTGCCGGCCGACATCGATGCCCAGCCGGTGGTTCAGGAGGCCGCCGCGCTCGAACCGGCTTTGCGGCACTATCACGACGAGATCGAGCGCGAGCAGCGGCTGTCGCCTGCGCTGGTCGAGCAGATGCACGCGGCGGGCTTTTACCGCCTCCTGCTGCCGCGGTCGCTCGGCGGCCTGCAAGCCGATCCGCTGACCTACATCCGCGTCGTCGAGCTCCTGGCCGAAGCCGCGGGCTCGGTCGGCTGGAACGTCGCCAACAACGGCGTCGCTTCGCTGGTCTCGCTCGGCCTTCCCGACGACGGCGTGCAGGAGATCTATCCGAAGGGCCATCGCACCGTGATTGCCGGCACCGCGATCCAGGGCGGCGGCGAGGCGGTATCGGTCCCGGGCGGCTATCGCGTCAGCGGGCGCTGGACCTTCGGCAGCGGTTGCCACGAAGCCGCCTGGATGCTCGGCAGCTTCCAGATTCTCGACGACGGCCAGCCGCGCCGCCGCGACGACGGCGGCATGTTCTGGCGCGGCCTGTTCCCGCGCGCCGAGGTCGAGGTCATTCCCGGCAGCTGGGAGGTGAGCGGGCTGCGCGGCACCGGGAGCTTCGATTGGACGGTGAAGGATTTCTTCCTGCCGGAGCGGCGCACGATGGTCCATGCCGGCGTGCCGCTCGACAACCAGTGGGGGCATTGGCCGGGCATCACCTACGCCCTGCCGGCACAGGCCTGGGTCGGGCCGCACCAATGCGCGGTGATCACCGGGCTGGCGCGCGCCGGCATCAACGCGCTCGTCGCGCTGGCCGGCGAGAAGACGCCGCGCGGTCGCACCGGCAGGCTGTGCGACAATCCGCAGGTGCAGGACGCGGTCGGGCGCGCCGATGCGATCCTCAATGCCGGACGCATCTATCGCAACGCGATGATCGCCGAGCTGTGGAACACGCTCGCCGACGGCCGCGAGATCACGCTCGAGCAGCGCGCCCGCTGCCGGCTCGCCGCGGTGCATGCGGGCGACTGCGCCCGCCAGGCGATGGACCTGATGTTCCGGCATGGCGGAAGCACCTCGTTCAAGACCGGAAGTCGCCTGGCCGAAGTGTGGCGCGACCTGCAGGTGGTCGGCCAGGCGGCGACGCTCGCTCCGGAGTGGTATCCGATCGGCGGCCGCGCCTTCCTCGGCCTCGACCCCGGCCCGCGGCTGCGCTAGCCGGCTGCGAGCAGGCTGGTCACGTCGCGGAAAGACGGCTTGAACAGTGCTTTGTTGCTGGGTCTCGCGCGGCGAGATCGGCGACCCGCCGTGGCCGTGCAAAACCTGGATCCGTCGGCGGCCTGGAACCAGCCAGCGAGATCCGCGATCGTCTCGAGGTCGAAGGCGCCGTGTTCGTGGTCGATCATGCAGTAATCGAGGCCCGAGGCCCCGATGATCCACGGCACCTCACTTGACGCGAACTCCTTAAGCCCGGTCCCCAGCGCGGCCCGCCCCTCGCGCACCGCCCCCTGATGCTGTTCTCTTTCATCATCGCTATGTTACCTGCACGCGAAAGAGCGGTATATTTTTGTGTATCCATTCTTGTGGCAAGGTCGATGACTTCCGCGACCGAAATTCTTGCCGATCTCGAACAACCAATTCTCTTTCGAACATCGGGTGCCGCAGTATACCGGGCAGCTCTTGAAACGGGCTCCCTGTGGTTAAGGTCAGCGGCCTATTATCAGGCCATAGAAGACCGGGCGCGTCAGGACAGCGCAGAGGGCTTCAACGCTAGCCGTACGACGGTACCCCTTCGGGTGGGCAACCTAAGCATGTTCGGTGACGGGCTGATCGGGCAAACAATCCGACCGCACTATATTCTTTCCCTTCATGGAACGAGTATCTCTCGGGGCCAACTGCAGGCATTTGGCGGTCATACATTTGGCGTCAAGAATTTGTTTAAGCTCACGATGGAGATCTTTCATGAAACTTCCAAAGTGATTGATTGTTCGGGATTCCGGTACGGCGCAGTTTCGTATCAGCATACTGCGTTGATGCAGACGGCTTCGCCGATAGGTGGAGCGCCCGTACAGCTTGCCGATAATCGGTATCTCAACGTCGCAAGCAGTGACGTGCTGAGAAAGCTTCCGATTGAGCCTTTCATTCAGCAGGATGAATGGCGCATCGTTTTGTTTACGAATGGGTACCTAGATAGCGACCCGAACGCGCCGCTCCGGATAAACGTCCAAAAATCGCACTTTTATCCATTCCAATTTGCTCTGGAACCGGCCGCGGACGCTGCTCGCGCCAACCGTTCGTAACGGCGCAAAGCACACGGAACCTCTTACAAACCTTCCGAAGCCCACTCGATGGCGTCGGAGTTGGCTTCTACGGTGACGGGAGCACAGCAATGGTGACAGGTACCTAGTCAATGTAGAGTACGCTTATGAAGAAGCTGACGCGCAAGGCCAAAGCAAAGAAGCCCTCAGACGAAATTCCCTACGGCCCAGTTTACGTAACCCACGATCATCGCGCTGCTTCCAGCGCTCCAAAGTCTACTGGACACGTCCGTTCCTTTGAACGCCGCGATTGAATGGACAAGTGTGGGCAGCGATATAGGTAGACGCACCAGATCGACAAACTTGGGAACTCTTAGCCCCAGCGCCGAGAGATCCTCTTGGTCGCGCGATTGTGGCTCTTGCTGCCAGAGCGAGTTCCCGCTTGCATCGTATAGAGGGAGTTCGATGTTGCTCCGGTTGCCAATGGCTTGGACGCCTGGCTGGCGTTCGTTGACGTCTTGGAAATGGACAACCATATAGGCGCGACGTACTGGAGGCTGCATTGGGCGGGGCATGAGGAAGTCCACACCTGTCACTACATGCCAACAGGTGTAGAGATGTGGCCCATCCGGGTCCTCCACAGCGAAACCTGTTGCTCGAGAAAGCAACTCGCGCTCTTCACTTAGTACTTCGAGTTGAAGCGCCTTTGCGCCCAGCAAGATCGTGGGTTCAGCCACCACGGGCTGCCTTCGGCTGCACCGCTTTTCCAACCACCTGTTCTCACTCCCACTCGATCGTGCCGGGCGGCTTGCTCGTGATGTCGTAGGTCACGCGATTGATGCCACGACACTCGTTGATGATGCGGTTGGCGACGCGGCCGAGGAAGGCATGCTCGAACGGGTAGTAGTCGGCGGTCATGCCGTCGGTCGAGGTGACGGCGCGCAGCGCGCAGGCCTGGTCGTAGGTGCGGCCGTCGCCCATCACGCCCACGGTGCGCACCGGCAGCAGCACGGCGAAGGCCTGCCAGATCTCGTCGTAGAGGCCGGCCTTGCGGATCTCGTCGAGATAGACGGCGTCGACTTGGCGCAGCAGGTCGAGCTTGTCCCGGGTGATGTCGCCCGGGATGCGGATGGCGAGGCCCGGCCCGGGAAAGGGATGGCGGTTCACCAGGTCGGGCGGCAGGCCAAGCTCGCGGCCGAGCGCCCTCACCTCGTCCTTGAACAGCTCGCGCAGGGGCTCGACCAGCTTCATGTTCATGCGCGCCGGCAGGCCGCCGACATTGTGGTGGCTCTTGATGGTCACCGAGGGGCCGCCGGTGAAGCTGACCAACTCGATGACGTCGGGATAGAGCGTGCCCTGCGCCAGGAACTGAGCGCCGCCGATCTTCTTCGCCTCGGCCTCGAACACGTCGATGAACAGCGCGCCGATCGTCTTGCGCTTGGTCTCGGGGTCGGTGACGCCGGCCAGCGCTTTTAGGAACTGCTCGCTCGCATCGGCATGGACCAGCGGGATGTTGTAGTGGTCGCGGAACAGGCGCACGACCTGCTCGCCCTCGTCCAGCCGCAGCAGGCCGTGGTCGACGAACACGCACTGCAGCTGATCGCCGATCGCCTCGTGCAGCAGCACGGCCACCACCGAGCTGTCGACGCCGCCCGACAGGCCGCAGATCACCTTGCCCTTGCCGACCTGGGCGCGGACCTGGGCGATGGCGCGCTCCTTGAACGCGGCCATGGTCCATTGGCCGCTGCAGCCGGCGATATTGAGGGCGAAGTTGCGCAACAGCTTGGCGCCGTCGGGCGTGTGCATCACCTCGGGATGGAATTGCACGGCGTAGTAGCGGCGCTTCTCGTCGGAGATGGCGGCGAAGGGCGCGTTCTCTGAGGTGGCGATGACGGAGAAGCCGGGCGGCAGCCTGGTCACGCGATCGCCGTGGCTCATCCAGACCTGCTTGCGGTCGCCCGGCTGCCACACGCCGTCGAACAGCGCCGAGTCCGCCTTGACCTCGACCTCGGCGCGGCCGAACTCGCGGTGATGGCCGGCCTCGACGGAGCCGCCGAGCTCCTTCGCCATGGTCTGCTCGCCATAGCAGATGCCCAGCACGGGCACCTTGGCGGTGAAGATGGCGGGGTTGGCGGCGGGCGACTGGCCTTCGGTCACCGACGAGGGACCGCCCGACAGGATGATGCCCCGGGGGTCGAATGTCGCGATCTTGGCCTGGTCGACCGACTGGAAGGGATGGATCTCGCAGTACACCCCGGCCTCGCGCACGCGCCGGGCAATCAGCTGGGTGACCTGGGAACCGAAATCGACGATCAGCAAGCGGTCGGCCATGGGGGGATATAAGAGAACCGGCGGCGGGCTGCAATGTGGATGACCTCTGACCCCCTCCGTCGGCGTAAGACGCCGACACCTCCCCCGCAGACGGGGGAGGGTGAAGAAAGAGCGCCATCCCCTCCCCCGTCTGCGGGGGAGGTGTCGCTGTAATCAGCGACGGAGGGGGTCAGGCCTCTTCGTCCGGCGCCAGCCGCCGCCTGACCAGCGGCATTTCGAGGTCGCGCCAGGCGTAGGCGACCTCGTCGACGGTGGTGCCGGCGAAGGGCTCGCGGCGGCCGCCGACGATCTCGCCGCCCATGCCTTCGTAGAAGAAGCGCGTCGGGTTGTCGGCCAGCATCCACAGCACGGCGGTGTCAAAGCCGTCGGCATGGAGCTGGCGGAACAGCGCATCGAGCAGGCGTCGACCGAGCCCGTGGTTCTGGAAGTCGGGCTCGACGTAGAGCGTGTAGACCTCGCCCACCCGCACCTCGGTGCCGTTGAGCCCGTCCGGCGGCTCGCGCACCGGCCCGCAGCTGCCGAAGCCGACCACGCCCATCTCCTCGTCGTCGGCCACGAACACGCCGCGCGCCTCCTTGGGATCGTCGAGCGCCCGCGACCACCACGCCGACTGGCGCACGTCCGACATCTGGACGAGCGATTTTTCGGGCAGCAGGCCGGCATACGCCGACTGCCAGGTCTCGACATGGACGCGCCCGATCGCCGAGGCGTCGGCCTTGGTGGCGCGACGGATGCGGATCACGTATCGACCTTCCCTCCCCCGTCTGCGGGGGAGGTGTCGTCGTCATACGACGACGGAGGGGTCATGGGCCTCGCGGAAGCTTCTGACCCCTCCGTCCGCGAAGACGCGGACACCTCCCCATTCAAATGGGGAGGAGAAGATCTGACCATGGCGGCGGCAAAGAAGCCGTCGGTGCCGTGCTGCAGGGGCGAGAGCCGCAGGAAAGGCGTTTCCGCCTTTTGGGCCGGCGGCTCGGTGCCCACTGCCTCGGGCCACAGTGCCGCGACCGGGACGATCTCGAACTCGGGATGGCGCTGCAGGAAGGCTTCGATCTGGCGCTCGTTCTCGGCCGGCAACACCGAGCAGGTCGCGTAGATGAGGCCGCCGCCCGGCTTCACCAGGCGCGACGCGGCGTCGAGGATGGCGGCCTGCTTGGGCACCAGCTCCTCGAGATCCTTGGGCCTGAGCGTCCAGCGGCCGTCGGGATTGCGCCGCCAGGTGCCGGTGCCGGTGCAGGGCGCATCGACCAGCACGCGGTCGAAGGCGCCCTTCTGGCGCTTCAGCCATTTGGCGTTGTCGGGACTGCCCTCTTTACTCATGAGGGCGCGGCGCTCGACGTTGTGGGCGCCGGCGCGGCGCAGGCGCTGGGCGGAACGATCGAGGCGGCTTTCGTAGACGTCCATCGCCACGACGCGGCCCTTGTTGTTCATGCCGGCGGCGATGGCGAGCGTCTTGCCGCCCGCGCCGGCGCAATAGTCGGCGACCTGCATGCCGGGGCGGCCGTCGACCAGCGCCGCCACGATCTGCGAGCCCTCGTCCTGCACTTCGACGAGGCCGTTCTGGAAGGCGTCGCCCGCCACGACGGACAACCGCCGCTTCAGGCGCAGGCCGCTGGGGGCATAGCGCATCGGCTCGGTCTCGATGCCTTCACGGTGCAGCGCCGCCTGCGCCTCCTCGACGCTGACCTTCAGGCGGTTGACCCTCAGGTCGACCGGCGGCGGGTTTTCCAGCGCGGCGATCTCGCGGCCCCACGCCTCGCCGTAGGCCTCCTTGAGATGCGGCGCCACCCATTCCTGGACGTTCAGCCGCACCCAGTCGGGCTGCTCGGGATGGGGCAGCGAATGGCCCTCCATCTGGCGCAGCGCGCGGATCTCGGCCTCGTCGAGCGGGTTGGGCCGATAGCGGCCGCCATCGAACAGCGCCGCGGCCTGTTCGAGGGTCATGCCGTCGACCAGCATCAGCTCGGCCGAAACGATGGCGCGGGCGTCGCGGCCCGGGTGCCGCGACTTGTCGAGCCACCAGGCAAGCTGGCCATAGCGTCGCAGGATGCCCCAGACGCGCTCGCTCACCGCCCGCCGATCGCCGCTGCCGATGAAGCGGCGGGCGCGGAAGTAGGCGTTGGCGACCAGGTCGGCCGGCCGCTCGGACCGGCTGACGATCTCGTCCAGTAGCTCTATGGTGGCGGCAACCCGCGCGCCCGGTGTCATATCCCTGCCCTTCCGATCAGCCCGCTACGATGAATAGCCCCGCCGCGCAACGGCTTCCTCCCTCCCGCCCCAAATCCCCTGTCCGCGAATGGTTGGGCCGGGCCGGGTTGATGCTGCTGTCGGTCGTGCTGGTGCTGGTCCTGCTCGAGCTCGGCTTGCGCGCGGCCACCGGCTGGCTGTTCGACTGGCATAACCTGGTGCTGGCCGCACGCACCGTGCACAGCGCCAACGAGCAGAGCCGCTTCATGCACGATGCGCTGGTGGGCTACGTGCCGCGCCCCGACGGCTTTCGCCCGACCGACGAGGCGCCGGGCGTTCCCATCCTGGCGGTGGGCGACTCTTATACTTACGGCGAGGAGGTGGGCGACGGCGAGACCTGGCCTTCCCATCTGCAGCGCCTGATGAACCACCGGGTGCTCAACGCGGGCGTGAGCGGCTACGGCTTCGACCAGTCGGTGCTGCGCGCCGAGCAGATCGCCGCGGCGCGGCGGCCATCGGCCATCGTGGTGAGCTTCATCGCCGACGACATCAGGCGCACCGAGATGCGCCGGATGTGGGGCGCCGAGAAACCCTATTTCGACTTTCAGGGAGACGGTCTGGTGTTGCGCAACGTGCCGGTGCCGCCGCGGCCCGACCCGCGCACGACCTTGAGCTTCTGGCAGCGTACGCTCGGCCATTCCTTCCTGTTCGATTTCGTGATGCGGCGTCTCGACCTGCTCTACGACTGGTTCGGCGATCACCAGCGCATCCATCCGCCGGGCGACGGCGAGCGCATCGCCTGCCTGCTCACCGAGCGGCTGCGTGAGCTGCAGGCCAGCACCGGCTCGCGCGTGCTGGTGGTGGCCGAGTACGATCCGATGGTCTGGCACAAGCCGGAATTCGCCGCCGAGCAGCGGCGCATGGCGCAAGCGCTGCTGGCCTGCGCGCGGCAGCGCGGCCTCGGCGCCATCGACAGCTTCGATACGCTTGCCCAGGCGCCCGGCGGGCCGCTCGGCCTCTACGGGCTGTGGCACATGAACGACAAGGGCAACCGCGTGATCGCAGGCCTCGTCGCCGATGGCCTCGCCCAGGGTGCGACCCGCTGACATGAGGGGGCGCTGACATGGCGGGCCGCATCGCCCCCCTCCTGGCCCTGGTGCTCGGCTCGGTGCTGTTCAGCCTGCTCGTGCTCGAGCTCGGCGTGCGGCTGGCGAGTGGCCCGCAATGGCTCGTGCACTGGCCGAATATCGTCCTGGAAGAACGCCTCGTGACGAGGCAGGGAGAAACCGGGCGGACCGTGCACGATCCACGCCTCGGCTTTGTCGGCCGCCCGGGCTACGCCGACCAGACGCTGCATTATGACCAGCGCGGCTTTCGCGTCACGCCGGCGCCCGACGGCGTGACGCTTGCCCAGCCGCCGATCCTGGTGGTGGGCAATTCATACGCGCATGGCAACGAGCTCGCCGATCACCAAACCTGGCCGGCCCGACTGCAGCCGCTGGTCGGCCGCGCCGCGGTCAACGCCGCCATGAGCGGCTACGGCATTGACCAGATGGTGCTGCGCGCCGAGATCGTGGCGTCGCAGGTGAAGGCCGTGGCGATCGTGCTGAGTTTCATCGCCGACGACGTGCGTCGGAGCGAAATGAAGCGCCTCTGGGGAGCCGAGAAGCCCTATTTCGAATCGGTCGACGGCGCGCTGGTCCTGCGCAATGTGCCGGTGCCGCCGCCGCCCGCGGCTGCCGACACGCTGTCGATCTGGCAACGGGTGTTCGGCTATTCGTTATTAGTCGATACCATCTTGCGTCACCGGGGCTGGCAGTACGAATGGTCGATCGACCATGTGCGGGTGCTGTCGCCGGAGCAAGGCGAGCGCCAGGTTTGCCCGCTGATGCGGCGGCTGGCGGCGCTTGGACTACCGACGCTGGTGGTGGCCGAGTACGATCGCTATCTCTGGGTCGATGCCGACTACGCCAAGGGTGTCCGGCGCGTCACCGACATCGTGCTGAAGTGCGCAGATGAAGCGGGCTTCCCTACGCTCGACATGTTCGCGACGATCGACCAGGCCGTGCGTGCGCGTGGCCTTGGCGTCATTTATGGCGACGCCCACCCCTCGCCTGCCGGCACCGAGATCACCGCGCGACGAGTAGCCGACGAGCTCAAGAAGCGCCACATGGTGCCGGCGCCATGACCAGAGCGCGCGAACGGTTGGCGGGCGCCGGGCTCACGCTCGCTTCCGTGATTGTCGTCCTGCTCGTGCTCGAATTGGGCTGCCGCCTGGTGCGCAGCCCGAGCTGGCTGGTGCATTGGCCCAACCTCGTGCTGAAGGAGCGCATCGACACCAAGGCCCAGGGCGTCGGGCGGCTGGTGCCGGACGCTCTATTGGGCTTCGCGGCACGGCCCGGCTTCAGCGCCAAGGGCCTGACCTACGACTCGCATGGCTGGCGGGTGGCGCCCAATCCCGAGGGCATCGCGCTCGCCGAGCCGCCGATCCTGGTGGTGGGCAATTCGCTGGCCCATGGCGATGAGGTCGACGATGCCGAGGCCTGGCCGGCCCGCCTGCAGCTTGCGCTCGGCCGGCGCGTGATCAACACGGCGATGAGCGGCTATGGCTTCGACCAGATCGTGCTGGCGGCGGAAAAAGCGACCCCCGAGGTCAAGCCCGCCGCCATCATTCTCTCCTTCACCGCCGACGACACGCGGCGCAACGAGATGAAGCGCGTGTGGGGCGCCGAGAAGCCCTACTTCGAGCAGGTCGGCGGCAAGCTGGTGCTGCGCAACAGTCCGGTGCCGCCTTCGCCCGCGCCGGCGGCCACGCTCGACTTCTGGCAATGGGCGTTCGGCTGGTCGGTGCTGGTGGACACCGTGCTGCGCCATCAGGGATGGCAATACGAATGGGCCGTCGACCATGAGCGCGTGCTGTCGCGCGGCGAGGGGGAGAAGCTCTCGTGCGCGTTGCTGGCGCGGCTGAAGGGCCTCGGCGCGCCAATGCTGGTGGTCGCCGAGTACAATCGCTACGTCTTCGAGAACGACGCGTACGCGGCCGAGACACGGGCCACGACCGGCGCCGTGCTGAAATGCGCCGCCGATCTCGGACTGGCGACGCTCGACATGTTCGATCTGGACAAGGACGCCGTGCGGCAGCGTGGACTAGATGCTCTGTTTCGCCGCTCACATCCGAGTCCGGACGCCACGAAACTCACGGCCGCCGCGATCGCCGGTGAGCTGGCGAAGCGTCGCATCCCCTAAGAGCGGCTCATGCTCTTTGGGACCGCGGACCTCCAGGTCCGCTCATGAATCATCGGAGCGCTCGGGTCAGCGCATTGATTCTTTCTGCACCGCGCGGCGCCCGCGCTTCAGTCGCTTAGGCGCTGTCGGACAGCGCCCAGCTCCCTGCAGCGCTACACGCCGCCGGACGCTCCGCTAACGCGGAGCGCCTACCTACATCCCTTGCCGGTAGTTCGGCGCCTCGCGCATGATCTCGACGTCGTGCACGTGGCTCTCGCGCAGGCCCGATCCGGTGATGCGCAGGAACTCGCGCTTGGTCTGCATCTCCTTGACGGTGGCATTGCCGGTGTAGCCCATCGCCGCGCGCAGGCCGCCCACCAGCTGGTGCAGGATATTGGCGACGGGGCCCTTGTAGGGCACGCGGCCCTCGATACCTTCGGGCACCAGCTTCAGCGAGCTCTCGACTTCCTGCTGGAAGTAACGGTCGGCCGAGCCGCGCGCCATGGCGCCGATCGAGCCCATGCCGCGATAGGATTTGTAGGAGCGGCCCTGATAGAGGATCACCTCGCCGGGCGCCTCGTCGGTGCCGGCGAGCAGCGAGCCGATCATGGCGCAGTCGGCGCCAGCGGCGATCGCCTTGGCGAGATCGCCGGAATACTTGATGCCGCCGTCGCCGATCGCCGGCACGCCCGCCGCATGGCACACCTCAGCTGCCTCGAGGATCGCCGTGAGCTGCGGCACGCCCACGCCCGCCACCATGCGGGTGGTGCAAATCGAGCCTGGTCCGATACCGATCTTCACGGAGTCAGCGCCGGCATCGATCAGCGCCTTGGCGCCCTCGGCCGTCGCGACGTTGCCTGCCATCACCTGGGCATAGTTGGAGAGCTTCTTCACCCGCGTCACGGCGTCGAGCACGTTCTTGGAATGACCGTGCGACGTATCGACCACGATCACGTCGACGCCGGCGTCGATCAGGAGCTCGGCGCGACGCAAGCCATCCTGGCCGATGCCGGTCGCCGCAGCGGCCCGCAACCGGCCCTTCTCGTCCTTGCTGGCGCCGGGGAACTTGTTGGCCTTCTCGATGTCCTTGACGGTGATCAGGCCGATGCAGCGATAGTCGGCATCAACCACCACCAGCTTCTCGATGCGGCGTTGGTGCAGGAGCTTCTTGGCCTCGTCGGAACTCACGCCCTCACGCACGGTCACCAGCTTCTCGCTGGTCATCAGCGCATTCACCGGCGTCGAGTTGTCGGTCGCAAAGCGCACGTCGCGATTGGTCAAGATGCCGGCAAGCTTGCCGTTCTTTTCCACGACCGGGATGCCCGAGATCTGATGCTTGACCATCAGGGCGAGCGCGTCGGCCAAGGTCTGCTCCGGGTGGATGGTGACGGGGTTCACCACCATGCCCAATTCGAATTTCTTGACCTTGCGCACCTCGTCGGCCTGCGCTTCGGCCGTGAGGTTCTTGTGAATGACGCCGATGCCGCCGGCCTGCGCCATGGCGATCGCCATGGCGGCTTCGGTCACCGTGTCCATCGCCGACGACATCAGAGGGATGCCGAGCTCGATCGTGCGCGTGAGTCGCGTCCGCGTGTCGGTCTGGTTGGGCAGGACGGCCGAGGCGGCAGGCTTCAGGAGGACGTCATCGAAAGTGAGCGCTTCCTGAAATTGCATGCCAACCTCCGAGAGAGGGTGAATAAAAACGGCGGCCCCTCGCGGGGCCGCCGGGTTGGCGAGCCGTTATACACATCGCCGCGGACAAACCAAGGGCAGGTTTTCCCTAAATACCGCCAATGAAGTCCCGTTTCCCGATATCCACACCGCACTGGCGCAAGATTGCGTGGGTGGTGGTGCAATGGAAATAGAAGTTCGCCATGGCGAAATGCTCGAGATATTGCTCGCCCGTCAGCTTCAGCGGGTTGCCGCCGATGGTGAGGGTGATTTCGCGGCCCTCGCTGCCGTTGATCTGGTCGGGCTTGAAGCCCTTGATGTAGCCCAGCACGGCATCGATGCGGCCACGCAGCTCGCCCAGGGTCTTTTCAGCGTTTTCCGGGGCCGTGGGGATATCGCTGCCAGCCAGCCGGGCGGTGCTCTCCTCGGCGAAACGGCAGGCAATCTGGACCTGGCGGCTAAGCGGCAGCATGTCGGGAACCAGGCGGGTACCGAGCAGCACGCCCTCATCGACCTTCTTGCCGGCGGCCCACGCCGATGCCTTGTCGAGCTCCTTTGAAATGGCGCCGAGCTGGCGCTGATAGACCGGCACCGATGCCGCATACATGCCGAGAGCCATGGGAAGTTCCTTCGATATTGGGGGTTGAGGCCGGGCACTCTACGCGGCCCCAGGAGCTCCGGAAACTCCTCTGCTTGTGCGATCAGTGCGGCGTTGTCAGCCCCGGCCCGCCGCTGCTGACCGGCGGGTCGAAGACCAGCGTGCCGCCATGGTGGTCGTCGGCCAGGTGGAAGTTGGCCGCCACATAGCTGCCCAGCATCGCGAGCCTGGCCGTGTTGGTGCCGTCTGTGACGGTCAGCGTGCCACTCAAGCTGTTGCCGACGTAGCCCAAGGTTGCCGTGGCAAAGTCCACCGTCGTGAGGTCGATGGTCTCGGCTGGCAAGTCGAGACGATCTCCACGCCGCCTGACGACACCACCGTAGCGTTTGCCGATCTCCCGGCCGCCATTCATGACCGTGACGCCTGAATCGGTACCGCCGGTGACCAGGGCGCTGCCGCCGTTGGAAATGACCGCGGCGCTATCGACGCCGTCGGTAACTCTCACCGTGGCGCCATTCTTGACCAGCGTGCCGACCGCCGTGCCGCCCGACAGGATCTCGGTGCTGCCACTGCTCAGCGTCACGCCACTCACCATGCCACCAGAAAGCACCACGACGATGCCGCTGTTGTTGACGATCGCATCGACCGCCACGCCACCCGACGACACTACCAGCAACCCGGTGTTGGACAGGATCGTGCCCGAGGCCACGCCGCCCGACGAGACAACCTCGCCGGCAACAAGTATGGCGCCGCTGCCGGCCACCACGTCGCCAAACGTGGTGCCGCCCGACAGCACCAGCAGGAGGCCGCCGCCTTGAACGATGTCACTGACGCCCGAGCCGCCGCTGATCGAGCCTGTGGCGCCACTGCCGACGACCGTGCCGGTCGCCGTGGCACCCGGCCCGACGTCGAACGTCAGGCCGCGCGTCGCGCCGAAGCCGCTGGTGGCGGCGCCGGACACGATCTCGTAGGTCGCTCCCACCCGCAAGGTCGTCGAAGTCAGCGTCGCGCCGCCAGCCTGCCGATCAAGACGTCGCCACTCGTCGCGCCGCCGGAAACCAACACACTGCCGCCGCCCCACACGGTGTTGCCGATGGCGGAGCCGCCGGACTGGACGATCTCGGCGCCACCCGACAGGACGATCAGACCGCTGCTGGTCTGGCCGCCGGAGATCGTCACGGTCGCGTCGCTGCTGACCGGGACGCCGAGCCGCACCATCGTGCCACCGCTGCCGTCGGGCGCGACGAGGTAGGCCTGTCCGGACTGTGGCGCGGCCACGGTCACGGTGGCGACTTCTGTTCCGCCGCTGGCGACATGGAGCACGCCGCCCGAGAAGGAGACGGACGCCTGACCGGGGCCCAGGTCGGTGAAGTCGAGGCTGTCGCCGGGGTCGAAGTCGGTCACGGTGATGCTGGCGAGCTGGGCAGCCGTGCCCTCGATCTCGTCATTGCCAGGGCCCGTGGTGATCGTGTCGGCGCCCCCGCCGGGCTGGATCAGGTCATTGTAGATCGTGCCCTGCAGCTGCTCGGAAAAGTCGGTGCCCTGGATCAGATACTGGCTGCTGGGATCGAGGCGATAGATCGTGATGTCGGCCGGATCAGTGCGCTTCCAATAGTCGTTGTAGTGGACGCCGATCACTTCAACGTCGTCGTGGGAGGCAATGTTGTCGTAGAACAGGATCTGGCCGTCGCTGGTGAGCGTGCCGAGCACGGTCGTGGTGTGACCCGAAGCGACGCCGGATTCGGGATGGAACCATCCCATGCGTACGATGTCGCCCGGCTGCACCAGGGTCGACCAGTTCGAGACCGGGTCGGGGCCGGTGCCGGTGTAGACGATGCGCCAGAAGCCGCCGGGCTCGTTCTGCAAGGCATCGATCGAGGCGTTGATCGGCGGCATGGAGGCGCCGGCGCCCGCCGCGACGTTGTCGGCGATCGAGTTGCACAAATTGGTGTTGGGAATCGGCCCGTAGAGGCTGGCGACGGTAAAGGCCGAATCGATCACCGCGGCCGGCGTCGGCGTTCCGCTGATGCCGTGGCCCGCTACGCCCGCTGCGACGGCGGGATCGATCGACCAGGCGTCATAGACGATGTCTTCCGACGTTCGAAGAGTGGCGCCCGACGTCACTTCCACGCTGAACTGGGCCGGACCGGCGATCTGGTTGCCGACCTCGAGCCAGACATCGGCGATATTGCTGACGACCGTGTTCGAGGTGATTCTGTTGAGCGAACCTGCCGAGTCGCGGACAAACCACGCGGGCGAGATGTTGGGCTCGTTCCAGTAGCCGACATTGCCTGAACTGTTGGTGAAGGACGTCGTCTTCATCAACGTGAGGTTCACGAAGTTGGGGTCGGCCGTACCGAACGATTGCTCCAGGATGCTCGACAGAGGCACCAGCGTGCCGGGCGCCGCCTGGATCGGCACCGCCAGCGACTGATAGAGCTTCTGCGGCACGTCGGGCGTATAGGTGATCAGCGTCCCGCCGTGGCCGTCGGCGTGGAACTGGAAATCGGTGATGTTCAGGGTCTGGCCGGACGACAGCGGCGCGAAGTTGGCGTTGAGCTTGGCCACGTCGTACTGCGCCACCACGTTGCCGCCGCTGAGCAGTTCCAGGACGCCGGGCTCGGTGTCCGTGGTCGACACGAACCCCAGCGACGTCGTAACGACGCCCTGGACGTCGATGGTGTTGCTGACCGCGCCCGACGCAAAGCCGAAGGTGCCCGAGAAGGCCGCGCCACTTTGCAGGATCACCCTGCCGGTGCTGTCGATGAAGTCGAAGTACTCGCCCGAGCCGACCGAACCGCCGATCACGGCATTGCCGCCGTTCTCGAGCAAGACGGCGGCCTCGCCGGAGGTATTGCTCGCGGTGGCGGAGAGGGAGAAGGTGACGCCGCTCGCGATATGCAGGCCGCCCTCGACCTGGATGATGCCGTCGTTGACGACCGTGCCGCCGCTGATCGTCCCGCCGCTGAAGGTGAGCGTGCTCTCCTGATAGACCACCATGACGGCGTGGCCGTCGGCATTGTCCAAGGTGAAGCTGCCGCCGCTCGCGACGTCGATGATCAACCCTCCGTTGGGCGCTTCGACGAAGACCAGGCCGTCGTACGAAACGGTGCCCTCGACATCGAGGGTCGCCTGCAGCCCGGGGCCGGACGTGCCGCCACTCACGGTGAGAATGGTGTGAAGTTCAGTCGAGCCGCTGCCGCTGCCGACGAACGTGGCGCCGCTCGCGGTCAGCGTCACCGACGTGGCGCTCGCCGTGCCACCCAACACGATCGACACGCCTTGGATCGTCAAGCCGTCGATGAGCGGGTCGCCGGCGGCGATGACCACGGTGTCGCCGGTGCTCGGCACCGCACTGGTCGTCCAGTTGGCCGGATCGTCCCATTGGCCGGTCGTGCCCGACGACCAGATTTGCGTCGCCATCGCTCCTACCCCCCAGTTACGCTACCCATGGAACGTATTGGTTCGGCCTAGGCACTGCAATCTGCGGCGCTAGCCGCGGAAGCCCGTCCCCACGACATACATTTCCGCCGAGTCGGCGCGGCTCGCCGCCGGCTTGATATGGCGCACCTTGGTGAAGTCGCGCTTGAGCTGATCGAGCAGCGTGCGCTCGGTGCCGCCGCGTAATACTTTCGCAACAAAGGTGCCACCTTGCTTCAGCACCTGGCGCGCGAAGTCGTGCGCGGTCTCGGCGAGCGCCATGATGCGCATGTGATCGACCTGCGGATCGCCGATGGCGGGCGCTGCCATGTCACTCAACACCACGTCGGCCGGACCGCCGAGCAGCGCCTTGAGTGCGTCGGGCGCATCGTCATCGTAGAAATCCTTGGCCAGCACCGTGGCACCCGCGATCGGCGCGACCGGCGTGACGTCGATGCCCACCACGACGCCGCCTTTCACACGCTCGACCGCGACCTGTGTCCAGCCGCCGGGAGCGGCGCCGAGATCGACCACGCGCCCGCCCGGCTTGAGGAAACGCACCTGATCGTCGAGCTGCAAGAGCTTGAAGGCTGCCCGCGAACGATAGCCGCGCTTCTTGGCCTCGGCGACATAGGGGTCGTTGAGCTGGCGCTGCAGCCAGTGCTGCGAGGACACCGTGCGGCCGCGCGCAGTCTTCACGCGAACGGTAGCGCGCCGCCCGCTTGGCAGGCTGCCTTTTCCCTTGCCCGGCATCGCTATAAATCGCGGCGGCAGAGCGGATCGGCGTCGCGGTCGGCCTTGCGCATGAGATCCATCAGCACGCCCTCGCGCAGGCCGCGATCAGCGACGCGCACCATGGCGGCGGGCCACTGCCGGCACACGGCCTCGAGGATGGCGCCGCCGGCCAGCGCGAGATCGGCGCGATCGTCGCCGATGCAGGGCACGGCGGTGAGCTCGTCGACCGAGAGCAGCGAGAGCTGGTCGCAGATGCGCAGGATCAATTCGTGGCCGATGCGCGAGCCGTCGACCAAGGCGCGGTTGTAACGCTTCAGCCCGAGATGGTGCGCGCTTACGGTCGCCACGGTGCCGGAGGCGCCGATCATCTGCACTTCGCCGCGCCCGATCGCGCCGCCAATGCCGTGCTTGGCGCAGAATGGCGCCAGATCGGCTCGAATGCGTTCAATCATCTCGTCGTAGCAGGCGCGCGCCACCGGTTGCTCGCGCGGATGACCCTTGACGCACGACTCGGTCAGCGTGACGACGCCCCACGGCACCGACGTCATGCCGATCAGCTCGGTGGCGACGCCGCCGAAGCGATCGTCGCGGCGGCTGACGGCGACCCAGCTCACCTCGGTCGAGCCGCCACCGATATCGACCAGCAGGCCGAAGGGAATCTCCGGGTCGAGCAGATCCTCGCAACTCGCCAACGCCAGCCGGGCCTCCTCGGCGGGCGCGATGACCTCGAGCTTCAGACCGGTGCGTTGCTCGACCAGGCCGAGGAAGTCGGAGCCGTTGCAGGCGCGGCGGCAGGCCTCGGTGGCGATGTGGCGGGCGCGGGTGACGCGGTTGCGCACGATCTTGGCCGCGCAAACCTCGAGCGCGCCCAGCGTGCGGTCGATCGCCTCGCCGCACAGCGTGCCGCTCAGCGCCATCCCCTCGCCCAGCCGGACCGGCCGGGAGTAGGCGTCGATGACCTCGAACCCCGAGACCGACGCCCGCGCCACCAGAAGCCGGCAGTTGTTGGTGCCGAGATCGATGGCGCCGAAGGTGTGCGCGAAACGGCCGCGGTGCCAGCCTCCCTTGAGCGTAGAGTCCCCGGCCATTGCGAACTCTTCATTATGTCGTTGGCGCAATGGTAACCGAGGATGGAGGCCGGGGCGAGCCGCTTGCCAAGGCCGTCCGGCGCCGCTAAATCCAGCGCCCGGCCCGCTTTGGGGGATAGTTTAACGGTAGAACAACCGGCTCTGACCCGGTTAGTCTAGGTTCAAATCCTGGTCCCC
>CAWCPC010000005.1:0-758156 GCA_963797365.1 uncultured Alphaproteobacteria bacterium
GGTTCGCCGGGAAACTGCTCCAATTTGCCTAATGTGCCAAGCTAGGCGTCGCGAGTGGTGATTAGGGAACTGACGGCATGACCGATCTTCGCGACTGGTTGCGCAGGAATAAGCTTCGAGCAATATGCCGACACCTTCGAGGCGAACGATATCGATCTCGATATCCTGCCGGAACTGAGCGAGCATGATCTCGAACAGCTCGGCCTGTCGCTGGGGAATCGCCGCCGACTGCTGAAGGCGATCGCCGAACGCGGCGCCGAGGCGGCCCCATCGAAGCCTATCCGACCCGAGACGGACGGTTCAGGCGACGCCGAGCGGCGCCAGGTTACGGTGCTGTTCTCCGACATGGTCGGCTCGACGGCGCTGTCGGGCAAAATCGATCCCGAGCTCCTCGGCGGGTTGATCCGGCGTTATCAGGATGCCGCCGCCGGCGCGATCGGGCGATACGGCGGCTTCGTCGCCAAATTCATGGGCGATGGCGTTCTGGCTTATTTCGGCTTTCCGCTCGCCTTCGAGGATGCGGCGGAACGCGCCGTTCGTGCCGCGATCGCCATCCTGGCGGAAGTCGGCGGCATCGAGTTGCCGGACAGAACGCGGGTGCAGGCACGGATCGGCATCGCCACCGGCCTCGTCGTGGTCGGCGAAATCATCGGCAGCGGCACCGCGCAGGAGCGCACCATCGTCGGTGAAACGCCCAATCTCGCCGCGCGGCTGCAGGCGCTGGCCGGGCCGGACACCATTCTCGTCAGCGAAGCGACCCAGAATTTGCTGGGTGGGATGTTCGAGCTCGAACACACCGGAGACCACGAATTGAAAGGATTCGCCCGCCCGGTGCCCGCCTGGCGCGTGCGGGGCGAAGCGTCGGTCGAAAGCCGTTTTGCCGCGATCCGCGCCGGCCGGGATCTGCCGCTGATCGGCCGCGCGCACGAAATGGGGTTGATGCTCGACCGCTGGCGCCTGGCGCGGCAGGGCGAGGGCCAGATCGTCACCGTGATCGGCGAAGCGGGGATCGGAAAATCGCGCTCGATCGAGGCGTTGCAGGAAGCGCTTGCCGACGAGCCGCACGCACGCATCAATTTGCAATGCTCGCCCTATCACAGCGACAGCGCGCTTTATCCGGTCATCCAGTATCTCGGTCGCGCGGCTGGCTTCGCCGCAACGGACACGCCGGATGCACGGATCGAGAAACTGGGCGTTCTGTTGGCGCAGCGGGCGGCTTCGGACCCGGCCGCGATTCCGCTGTTGGCCGAGCTTTTGTCGATCCCGTTCGCAGCGGCGGAGCCGTCGTCGCAGACGCCAGCTCAACGCAAGGCGTCGACCCTGGCTCTCATCGTCGACGACATTCCTTCGCATCGGCGAGAGCGATCCGGTGCTCATCGTCCTGGAGGACGCGCACTGGATCGACGCCACCACCCTCGAAATGATGATGCGCCTGACGGACAGCATCGGCCGGGCACGATCGCTTGCCTTGGTGACCGCGCGGCCGGATTTCGTGCCGCCCTGGCTCGGCGCGGCCGCAGGCGACCCTGTTGACGCTCGGCCGTCTGGGGCGCCAGGAGTGTGCGCAATTGGTCGCCGGCGTCGCGGCCGCGCACGGTCTGTCGGTGGAAACAGTCGCAGCGATCGTCGCCAAGACCGACGGCGTTCCGCTGTTCGTCGAGGAGTTGACCAAGAGCGTCATGGAATCGGCCGGCGAGGACAGCGCGGTGCCGGCAACACTCAAGGATTCGCTGATGGCCCGCCTCGACCGCCTCGGCGAGGCGCGCGAAGTGGCCCAGATCGCCGCCGTCATCGGCCGGCAATTTATCTTCTCGCTGCTCGATGCGGTTGCCTCCCGGATGCCGACGAACTCGAGGCCACGCTGGCGAAACTCGTTGCGGCAGGAATTGTCTTTCCCGAGGAGCGCGGCCTGGAGCGGAGCTTCAGTTTCAAGCATGCGCTGGTGCGCGACGCCGCATATGAGAGCCTGCTGTTGACACGCCGGCGCGAATGGCACGAACGCATCGCCAAGGCGCTCGAGGAACATTTCGCCGATATCACCGCGAGCGAACCGGATCTGCTGGCCCATCATTTCGGCGAGGCCGGACTTGTCGGCTCCCGCCTGCGATTATCGCATGCGCGCCGGCGATCAGGCCGTGAGCCGTTCGGCCTATCCGGAGGCGGTCGCGCATTTCTCGGCCGGTCTCAAGCTTGCCGAAGCATTGCCAACGCAGGATGGCATGCGCCGGCAACTGGATTTTCTGCTCAAGCTGGGTTCGGCGTCGGTCGTCGCGCATGGCCTGCAGAGCGTGGAGGTGGAGGATGCCTACACCCGGGCCAGCGAAATCGGCGAGAAGCTGGGGGACGGCACCAGATTGTTCCAGGCCAAATGGGGCCTATGGATCAACGCCAATCTCAGACGCAAGACCGCGCTCGCCCGCGACCGGGCCAGTGAACTCGTGACGCTCGCGCAACGCTCCGGCGACGGCGAGCTATTGCTTGAAGCGTACCATTGCCGGTGGTCGACGGCTTTTTTCCGGGGCGACGTCTCTGACGCGCTGGACAGTTGCCGCATCGGCGTCGAGATGTACGACATGGATCGCCACCGTCACCTCGGTCACGCAATTCGGCGGTCACGATCCGGGCGTTTGCGCGCATTCGCAGGGCGGCAACGCCTTTCAGCTGGCGGGCGATCGGCAAAAGGCAACCCAAAATTTCGCGCAGGCGCTCGCCCTCGCGGAAATGCTCGACCATCCCAATAGCCTTGCTCATGCGTTGCACAATTGTGGCATCGGTCACCAGCTTGAGGCGATCGCGACGCCACATTCACGGCGGCGCATCGCGCAGTGGGGCTGGCGGAAAAATTCGGCTTGTCGCCGTGGCGCGCGGGTAGCGCTGGTGCTTGACGAGCTGGGCGACCGCGATCGGTTCAGGCATCGCGGACGCCGCGCGACTGATCGATGCCGAGATCGGCAATGCAACGGCGGTCGGTCCGCTTCCGCAATATTATCTTGGCTTGGCCGCCGAAGTGCTGCTGGCCGCCGGCCGGCCGGCGGACGGCCTCGCACATCTCGATCGTGCTATCGCCGGAATAGACGAACCCGGCGTCGGGTTTTATTTGCCCGAAATCTATCGCCTGCGCGGTGCATGTTTGCTGGCGCTCAGCCGCGACAACAAGGATGAGGCGGTTGCGGCTTTCGCGACTGCTCGCGACATTGCCCGAGCGCCAGGGCGCGGTCATCTTCGAGCGCCGCGCCGAGACATCACTTTCCGAGGTCATTGGTAGCCCTGGATAGACCCCGAGTGCGCTCGACAAGAAGATGCCGCTCGTGGCACGTTTCTGAAGTGGCGACTGGGTCCGGCAATGTCTGAAGTTGGGGTACACCGGAAGTGACAGTCAGAAGGTCAACCTGACGCGACTGACCCGAAGCGGACATCGAACCGATCTGGAAGGACGCAGTCCAAAACTGTCAATCGTCCGTTGAAGCGGTTATGGTCTAAGAATTGGCGAGTACGTTCGGGGCAGTATGAAACGACGCGAGTTCATCACGCTGATCGGGGGTAGTACGGCGTCATGGCCGCTCGCGGTACATGCGCAGCAGCCGCAGATGCGTCGGGTCGGGGCGCTGATCCTGGGAAATGCTGATGCCGAGGCCTTCCAAAAGGAGTTGCGGGAGGGATTGTCTAAAGCGGGCTATTTCGAAGGACGCAATGTTCAATTCGACATCCGCTCCGCGCAGGGAAGGATGGAACAGCTTCCCAAGTTGGCGGCCGAACTGGTGGCGGCAAAGGTCGATGTCATCGTCGCTCTCTACACACCGAGCGCGCGCGCCGCGCAGCAGGCGACGCGCGACATTCCCATCGTCGCAATCGTCGCCAATCCTGTCGAAACGGGAATTATCGCAAGCCTGGCGCGGCCGGGCGGGAATATCACGGGCGTGTCGCTGATGGCCGCAGAGGCGCACGGCAAATGCGTCGAGGTGTTTGGCGACATGCTGCCATCGGTGCGAAAGGTCGCCGCGCTTGGCAACGCGAGTGATCCATTCATGCCGTTGTTCCTCGAAAAGGTGCAGCTATCGGGAAAAGCCGCAGGCATCGAAATTTCGCCGGTGACGGTGCGGAGCGCGGATGAACTCGAAGGGGCGTTTGCAACCATCCAAAAGGACGGTGCGGGCGCTCTGGTCATGCAAGGCAGCTTGCCGAGCCGGACAGTTGCCGAGCTTGCCCTAAAGCAGCGCCTGCCGGCTGGAACCTTTACGCGCTCGTTCCCGGAGGTCGGCGGCCTGATGTCGTATGGTCCCAATGCGACCAACTCATTCCAGCGCGGCGTCTATTTCGTGATCAAGGTCCTGCAGGGCGGCAAGCCTGCGGAAATCCCAGCCGAGCAACCGACGAAATTCGAACTCGTCATCAATCTTACGACTGCAAAGGCGCTTGGCATCGCCGTGCCTGCGAGCCTGGTCGCTCGCGCCGACGAGGTGATCGAATAATCTAGTCTAGTGAATGTCCGAGTCTGGCACTTTTGCGAAGTGGTGACTGGGCCCGGAAACGTCTGAAGTTGGGGGCAGACCGGAAGTCATCGGCGCGCCCTCGACGTGATTGACCCAACTCGGACATCGACAACCCGACCTTGCTGTGATGCACAAAGTGCAACCAATCGTGATAGGGTGCGGCGGTCGGCCTGAGGGCTGAGCCCATGAGGCGACGCGACTTTATCGCAGCATTCGGTGGCTCTGCGGCAGTGACACCGACCGACGGAGAGACAAAATAAATCGACGCAGCATTCTGAGTGTCTCCGCGACAATCGCTTTGGGATTTGCCTTGTTTGGCATCACTGCCGGGAGTACGGCAAGAGCCGCGGAGATTAAGTTCCTATGCGCCGTGGCTTTGCATCCGGCAATTGACGCACTGATACCAGATTTTGAAAAATCCTCGGGACACAAGGTGACGGTCGCCTACGGAAATGCGGGCGCTATCGCGGACCGTTTTCAAAAGGGTGAGGCCGCCGATCTTATGATAAACGCTGCGCCACTGATGGACCAACTTCGAGCGCAAGGCAAAGTCGTGGCTGGCGACCGCATCATCATCGCGAAGGTCGGTGTTAGTGCCTTTGTGCGCAAGGGTGCCGCGAAGCCCGACATCAGTTCGGCCGACGCCTTCAAACGCTCGATGTTGGCCGCAAGATCGATTACTTATCCTGATCTGGCCGGTGGGGGTGCCAGTGGCGTCTACATGGTCAGCTTGCTCGAACGATTGGGCATCGCTGGGGAAATGAAACCCAAGACTAAGCTATCTCCGTCTGCGAAAGTGCTGTACGCAAGCGTTGCCAGGGGCGACGTTGAGATCGAATTCAATCAAATCAGCGAAGTCTTGGCTCAACCAACCGTCGAATTCGCTGGCCCGCTGCCGTCAGCGATTCAGAACTACACCCAGTTCGCCCCTGGCATTGTTACCGGCAGCAATCAGACTGACGCCGCAAGAGCGCTGGTCACCTTCCTTACCTCGCCTGCCGCTCAGACCGTTCTAAAAGCAAAGGGTTTCGAATAAAGCGCGTGTGGCGACGACCGCCATGCCCGACCGAAGGCTGCCCTAGGCTCAGGTACGGACATCATTGCTCAGCTTCGTCTAAGCCTGTTTATGGGTTCTCGGCGTAGGACACTGGCTCTCTAATTTAGGACAGCATCTTCGCGATCGTCGGCTTGTAGCGCTGGTCATGCGGTCGGATAGATTGCGCGGCCATCAAATTGGAACGGTCCCACGCCGACATTATCTCGCCTACCCGCGTTGGATGGTTGTTGGTCTTTGTGTTGGTATCGACGGATGCGGCGCAACGTATGCTGCTGATTCGGCAAGCTAAAATGCAATACTTCGGAGGTGACCGGGGGCACCATCCTGCTTCGCGCCTACGCGCTTCGCAGGATCCGGCCGGTACTTCCCGATACATCGCCCATCAATTCTCGCGACGCACGGCGCTTTCGTGCCAGCGGCGCAGCAGCAGATGGGAGATCAAGCTCAATACCAGGAAGATCAGGATGCCGCTCATCGACACAAGGGCGAGGGCGGCGAACATGCGTGGGATTTTTAGCTGATAGCCCGCTTCGAGGATGCGGAAGGCGAGGCCTGACGCGGTTCCGCCCGAGCCCGCGACGAATTCCGCGACCACCGCGCCGATCAGCGCCAGGCCGCCCGAGATGCGCAGCCCGCCCAGGAAGTAAGGTAAGGCCGCGGGCAGGCGCAGGTAGCGCAGTGTTTGCCAGCGGCTCGCGCCATAGAGCTGGAACAGGTTGACCAGGTTGTGGTCGGCCGAGTTGAGACCGAGGATGGTGTTGGAGAGGATCGGGAAGAAGGCGACGATCCAGGCGCAGATCAGGAGCGACAGGAGCGTGTTGTCGACCCAGATGATGATCAGCGGCGCGATCGCCACGATCGGCGTGACTTGCAGGATGATGGCGTAGGGGAAGAGCGAGAGCTCCAGCCATTTCGACTGGGTGAACAGGATCGAGAGCAGCCCGCCCACCAGCACGGCGGCCAGCAGCGCGAGGCCGGTGATCTCGAGCGTGATCCAGAGCGAGCCCGACAGAGTCCCCCAGTCGGCGACCAGGGTGCGCAGGATGAGCCACGGGCCGGGCAGGATGTAGGGCGGGATGCCGGCATGGCGCACGATCGCTTCCCACAGGCCAAGCGTCAGAACGCCGATCACGACAGGCGCGAGGGCTTTCTGCCAGCCCTCCGCGGTGAGGCCAAGCCAGCGCCGCTGCTCGACGATCACGGGGCGGGCCTCGGCATCGGTCATGCCGCGATCGCCTCGACCAGCTTGTCCGACACGACCCGGCAGGCGGCGGCATAGTCGGGCGAGGTGCGGAAGGCGTCGCCGCGCGGAAAGGGCGCGCCCGGCCTGAGATCGGCGATGATGCGGCCCGGGCGAGCGGCCATGACGACAATGCGTTGCGACAGGTAGACGGATTCGAAGACGGAGTGCGTCACGAACACGACGGTGAAGCGCTCCTTCGCCCACAGCGCCAGCAGATCGTCGTTCAGCTTGTGGCGGGTGATCTCGTCGAGCGCGGCGAACGGCTCGTCCATCAGCAGGACCTTGGGCTCGGTCACAAGGGCGCGCGCGATCGACACCCGCATCTTCATGCCGCCGGAGAGCTCGCGCGGATAGGCGTGACGGAAAGCTTCTAGGCCGACCGTCGCCAGCGCCGCCTCGGCCCGTTCGGCCGCCTCGCGCGCCGGCATGTGCTTCAGCCGGAGCGGAAGCATGACGTTCTCCAGCGCCGTCGCCCAAGGCATCAGCGTTGCATCCTGGAAGACGAAGCCGACGTCGCGCGCCGAGGTCGGCCAGTCGATGCGCCCGGCGCTCGGCTCGCCCAGGCCCGCGATCAGGCGCAACAGGGTGCTCTTGCCGCAGCCCGACGGGCCCAGCAGGCTCACGAATTCGCCGGCGCGCAAGTCGAGGTCGACGCCGGTGACGGCGAGCGTTCCGTTCGAGTATCGCTTGGCGACACCGCGCAACTCGACGACTGCGCTGGGATTGGATCTGTCGATCGGCACTTTGCCGGCTAGATTGCCGCGAATAGGCGCGACAGGCCAGACGTAAGCCCGGCTCCGTCGTATGGTATTGCAAGACAAGCTTGGAGGACGCCATGCCGATGCCGGCCGATACCGATACGACCAGCCCGAAATATCTGCGCGACAAGTACGCCATCGTCGGCGTCGGCGAGACAGAGTACATGCGCGGCTCGGGGGTGACGACGCGCGCACTCGGCACCCGGGCGGTGCGCAATGCCATCGAGGATGCGGGCCTCAAGGCCTCCGACGTCGACGGCATGCTGTCCTACCAAGGCGTCGATTCGACCTTCTCGACTTTCGTTGCCGGCGACCTCGGGCTGAGGCTCAACTTCTACATGGACGTGTTCGGCGGCGGGTCGTCGACCGAGGCGCTGGTCGGCATGGCGATCGGCCTGATGGAAGCCGGCATGTGCAAGGCGGTCGTGATCTTCCGCGCCATGAACGGCTTTTCCCAGGTCCGCATCGGCGGCACCGGCGCGCGCTCCGTGGCGCCGGTGGCCGGCGACGCCTTGCATGGCCGCACCTATGGCTGGCAGAGCGCCGGCCAGATGTTCGCTCCCACCTTCATGCGCCACATGCACGACTACGGCACGCGGCCCGAGCAGGTGGCGCACGTCAAGCACTTCCATTCCTGCCACGCCTCGAACAATCCCAAGGCCTTCTACAAGAAGCGCTACTCGGTCGAAGAGGTGCTCTCGAGCCGGATCATCTGCAAGCCGTTGCACCTGCTCGACTGCTGCGTCGAGACCGACAACGGCACGGCCATCGTCGTCACCTCGGCCGAACGGGCGCGCAACTGCCGCCAACACCCGGTCCTGATCCGCGGCGTGGTCGGCCGCTGCAGCAAGCCGCGCACCGACATGCACTACCAGCACGGACCGATCTCGACCGTTGCCGGCCACTACGCCAAGGACATCCTGTGGCCGAACTCGGGGGTGGGACCGGAGGACATCGACCTCACCGGCTCCTACGACGCCTTCACCTTCACCACCATGCTGCAGCTCGAGGACTATGGATTCTGCAAGAAGGGCGAGGGCGGCGACTATGTGAGCAACGGCACGATCCGGCTCGGCGGCAAGCGGCCCAACAACACCAGTGGCGGCCATCTGTGCGAGGGCTATACGCACGGCCTCAACATGGTGATCGAGAACGTGCGCCAGCTGCGCCACGACGCCGACGATTCGTGTCCGATCGGGCCCGACGGAAAACGACAGCACACCCACGACTATCGCGAGGGCGGCTGCAGGCAGGTCAAGGACGCGGAGCTGTCGGCCAACCTCGGCTGGGCCAATCCCGGCACCGGTTCGGCCATGGTCATGCGGCGCGGCTAAGGGGAGGAAAAGACCATGGCAATCCAGGCCACCTATCTCGGCATGCCGCTGGCGATCGACGATCTCGACGTCGAGAACCTCGCCTACTTCAAGCATTGCGCGGCGCATAACTTCCACCTGCAGCGCTGCACCGCCTGCAATCTGCTGCGCTATCCGCCGACCACGGCGTGCCCGTGGTGCATGAGCCCGAAGTCCGACTGGGTGCCGGTCGAGGCCAAGGGCGCGGTGCATTCCTACACCGAGGTCCATCACGCCATTCAGCCCGCGTTCAAGGCGCACACGCCCTATCTCGTGCTGCTGGTCGACCTCGACGCGCAAAAGGGCAAGCCGTCCAAGGACGAGGCATTGCGCGTCATGGGCAACCTCACCATGCCCGACGGCAAGCTGGCGCCGCCCGACATGGTGAAGAAGGTCGGCATCGGCACGCGCGTGCGGATGGTGTTCGCCGATGCGGGTCCGGGGCTCGCGATCCCGCACTGGACGATCGACGAGGGCGCGAGCCAGCCCGCCAAGCCCTGGCGCTATCCGCAGGAGTGATGTCGAACCGGCTCATCCTCGACACCGACGGCGGCATTGACGATGCCCAGGCGCTGCTGCTGCTGATCGCCAACGGCCGCGCGCCCGATGCCATCACCACGGTCTTCGGCAACGTCGAGCTGGAGGCTGCCACACGCAATGTCCTCGCCACGCTGGCCGTCGTCGGTGCCGATGTTCCCGTTCATACAGGCGCCCAAGAGCCGCAGATCCAGGACCTCGTCCACGCCAAGCACGTTCATGGCGAAGATGGGTTGGGTGGCGCACCGCGACCGTCGAGGACAGCTAGCATCGCAGGTTCCGATGCTGTCGGCTTCCTGGTCGGCACGCTCAACGAGGCTGCGTCAGCGGGAGAACGCGTCGATCTCCTGATGATCGGACCGCTCACCAATCTTGCCCTGGCGCTGAGGCGATCGCCCGGTATCGTCGGTGGCATCGGTCGCCTGACCATCATGGGGGGCACCGTCTATGGCCGCGGCAACGCCACGCCTGCGGCCGAGTTCAACATCTTCGCGGATCCGGAAGCGGCGGCGATCGTCTTCCGCGCTGAAATGGATACCGTGGTGGTTCCCTGGGAGCCCTGCCTGACCCACTTCGTCGAGGGCTCCGAAATCGACCGGATGTTCGCCGGAGTGCCGAAGGGGCTACCGAGGGAGTTTTCCTGGGCACTGGTCCAGCACGCGCGCAAGACCGACATCGCGCGTGGCCAAGGCGATCGCTTTCGCTTCATCGATCCACTGGCGGCGGCCGTCGTCATCGAGCCTGCAATCGTGACCAAGTCGCTACAGGCGTCCGTCGACGTCGCCCTGGCGCCTGGCATCACGCGCGGCATGACGGTGGTCGATCCGTCGGGGCGGCTCGGCACTCCGATGGTGACGCTGGTGGAGGAAGCGAGGCTCGATCGCCTGGCGGCGTTCTATGCCGCGTCGATCGCCTACCGCTGACCGACTACCTGCCGTCGGACTTGAAGGTGATTTCTCCGACGGCGATCTGCTGGCCGTCGAGCGCTCTTACCGTCCAGACCAGGGTGTAGTCGCCCGCAGGCAGGGGCGACCTCTCGGCAAACAGCACGTTCGGCTCGGTCTTGAAGCGCGGCTGCAGGGTTTCGATGACCTCGTTGCCGCGCTTGATGACGAACTCCGACTTGATGTGGTCGACCGGCTGGTTGAAGCGGACGAAGAACTCGTCGATCCGCCCGCGCTCGACTCCGTTGTTGACCGGGCCGGTATCCATGACACGTAGCTCGTCGGCCCACGCGCCCGGCTGCACCACCAGAAGACTCGCGAGCAACAGCCAAAGGCTCGCGAAACGCCACAATACCATGATCGCAACTCTCCCCCGAGAGAGCGCATGGTAACTCTGGAGTGAAGGGCGCGCTAGTTCTCCCTGAATGGTTCGGGCGATCTCAGCCTTGACGGTCGAACTGGTGCAGGATGCCGGCATATTGGTACGGCTGCTGGGCAACCCCGCTGTTGTCCGGCGCGGCCGAGCGCGAGCCTGCGCCGCTGCCGTTATCGCGCGCCACCGACCACATCGAGAGCAGCGCGAGCTGGGAATCGGTCTTGGCGTAGTCGACCAGGGACTGGGCGTCGGTCGGGGTGAAGACTTCCGAGGTGATATCGTTGACGCCGATCATCGGCGTGACGCCGATCTTGGCGACCAGGCCGATGTCGGCCAGCTGCCGCTCGGTGGCGACCGCCGCCGAGATGGCGTCCTGGCCCATCTGGCCGTTGTTGTCGACCGCCTGGCCGTAGTCCATGGCCATGACGTTGACCACGTCGATGCGCACGCCGTCGTTCTTGGCGGTCTGCAGCACGTTGAGCCCGGAGGCGTCGAGGCCGGTCGGCAACACGGGCACGGTGAACGAGACTTTCAGGTCCGGATTGGCCGCCTGCAGGCCGACGATCGCCTGGTCGCGCAGATGGAGCGAGTGCTGATCGAGCTCGGCGGCGCCCTCGATGTCGAAGTCGATCGAATTGATCTGATAGCGGTCGATCACCGACTGGTATTCGGCCTGCAGCGTTGCAGCGCTGGGCGCGGTCAGCGCCGCCTCCTGGCCGGCCGCGCCGCCGAAGGAGATGGTGATGTTGCCGCCCATCGCCTGGATCGCCTGGACCTGCTGCAGGATGGTGCTGCCGTTGGCCAGCGTGTCGTCGGTGATCGATCCCTGGCCCTGCCAGCCGATGCCCTGGTTCGAGCTCAGCATGAAGGCCAGGGTGAAGTTCTGGATGCCCGAGGCCTGGGAGATGGCGACCAGGTCGTCGTCCTGCGACATCGCCATGTCGATGCAGGGCGAGAACATGTGGTTGGGGTCGGAGGTCACCGTCGGCGGGCTCTGCGGCGTCGGAATCGCTCGGGGTTTGCGCGTCGATGCCGTGGACGTCGATCGCCGCCGCATTCACCTGCCCGTTGGCAGTAAAACCAAAACTGGTGTCGCCGTTCGCGCCGATCTGGCCATTGTAGAGGGCACTCGCGATGACGTAGCCATTGGCGTCGTGCGAGACGATCGTGGCGTTCCAGATGTTGGTGATCTGACAAGGGCCTTTCGCGCCGCAGCGATTGAGAGCGCCTAAGCCCAGCAATCACGGCCTGATCTGCACATTGGGATGCGCCTGTCAGAAATGGCAATTGCGCGAATATATCCACCCGCTATCCACCGGACCGCGTTTCGGCCGTTCGACGGGTCTTGGAAGGGCTGGTCGCTACCGGTCTTTCTGACGATCGCTTCCCTCAGCTCATCGCCAGAAGTCATCTGTGGCCGACCCCCACCCTCCGGGGAGCCCCCTTAAACCAACTCGGTACCATCGACACGGCGGTACCACTAAACCAGAGACACGACGGCGGGATTGATGTACCGCCCGGCGTTCGGTTGTAGACGGTCCCTAGTGATCTCTACGGCGAGCAGGATACCCTTGCTGGCGCGCGGGGGTAGGGCGACCGTCACGGTGCGACTGCCGACCGACAGGAACAAATTCAACTAGCTGGTGCGTAGCCGCGCCGCTCTGCCTAGAGCGTGGCTCGCTTCGCCCACGATGCGCGGCGAAAAGGTGGCAGCGATGGCTAGGAAGACCAAGCTCCACCACTCGTCTTGCATGATGCCGCCGATAGCTACGACAACGAAGAGCGCGGCCAAGAGCTGGCGAGGCAATCCAACAGGCAGCAAGGGGCTCGTGAGCACGCCAGCCACTGCGTAGGAATGCCTGAGGAGTTCCGCGCGTTGCTCCGGAGTGAGGTCATCTCGCGCAAGCTCGACCCGCAGCTCCTCGGAAACCTTCCTTAGCTCCGATTGCTGGCTCGGTGTCATCAATAGTCGCATCGGCCACCCCCTTGGGTCAGCTTACCACAGTGTGCCACTAGTCAAGTCGTATAGAATTGGCTCTATGCAACCGACGCTGATGGATCATGTCATTGAGAAGGGGCACCTCCGCCACGAGATCAAAATGCTAGCGTGCTGCTTTCACCGCCTGCGCTTGATTGACCATAGCGACAGCGTTCTCAGGAACGCGCTTTTCGAGTCCTTTTGTGTGCACGCTCGCAACCTCTTCGAGTTCTTTGAGGCGCAGCCCGGAAAAGGTGGCGCAAGACGCTACGCGCCGAACTACTCTCTCGAACCAAATACCTATCAGCGGGAGACTACGCGGCTGAGCAACCAGATCACCCACATGCTCAAGCACCGGACATCGGACGAGGATGAGCTGCTCGACCAGTACGACCTGTTCGACATGCTCCAGAAGCTGGACCGAGAGTTGAAGCGGTTTAAGACCCACCTTGCCGTTGGCTCGCGCGATAGTGTGCCAGACCTATCCTCGTTCGTGGTCCGGCCTCAGGGCGCAAGGTACACGACGATTGCCGACACCCAATCGTACACAGTTACTGTCGGCGTCACCGGCACGCTCGAGCTGGATCAATCCCATTCCCTTCGGATTGCGCCTGCCAACCAACGTTAAGCTAGAAGGTCGCAAGCTCGCCGTCGACGCCCGCTTGTCCTTAGGGGCGTCAACCCTCTACCGCCTGAAGCAACCGAGGCCGATCGCGCTGGACCATCTACAGCAGCCGATCGACCTGACCATCGACGCGGTGGTGCCCATCGCCATGCAGTAACGCCTAAGCCGACGTTCCGCATTCGGTGTCCCTCGGGCCGGCGTGGTGGCTCGAAGGTACTGTTGGCCGAGCGCCATCCTATGACATAGCGTTTCCCGCCCATTAGGGACTCGCTGAGTCGATTTTGGGTGCGGCGGGTAGGTGGATAGCCAGCGGCCCGTAAATCGAGTCCCTGAGTCAAATACGGGCGTTCTGCACTTCATCTTGGTTGTGGGCGGCGCCTTGGTACCCCTAGCGTGGACCTGAGGCCGGACGTAGGCTGCAAGGATGAAATGGTGGCTCCTCCCAGCGTTGGTTCTATTAGAGGTCGGCGGCGCGAACGCCGAAGGTCCACTTTCGACAGGCGCCAGCTATTTTTCCGCCTGCGTTGTGGCCCAGATCGTTCCGGAGTCCACCTGCCAAGCCTATTTGATGGGAGTGCATGATGCGATAATTGCGCACGACAGCCAATGGCAAGGCAAGAAACCGACGATTTGTCTTCCGCCCGGCTTCACCTACCAGCAAGGATACCGAATGCTCGGTGAGTTGATGGCGCTCGGTCCGACAGTTCGCGATGGTCTGACGGTCAACCTTTACACGGCTGTTCTATGGGCAAATTATTCTTGCTCGGTACCTAGGCCTTCCTTGCCGCTCCCGCCGTTGCCCAAACCGTAACCGACGGCGACACGATCAAACTCAACGGCACGATCTATCGCCTATGGCATCGACGCGCCGCCAGCTTGCGCGCGATGGTCGGAGCGGCGAGGTCGAGTAGCTGGAGGCTGATCAGCCAACCGACGGCGGTGCGCCAGTAGCGGGCCAGGATCGCAATTCGTCTGCGCCATAGCCCATAGGTGCCCACCGGGCCTCCAACCTTTTCAGAACGTGAGCTTTGCGCGTACGATGCTCGCGGGGAAGTGTGGGGAGATAGACGGGAATGAACCAGAGCTTGGATGTGATCACGGCTGCCATGTTGGGGGCAGGAATCGGGAGTATTTATTGGGCATACACGATCATCACAGAGGATAAGCCAATATTTGATAGCTCCGACCATATCGCTGGCGCGGCCGGAGGGTTTATTAGTTCGTTAGTAATGGGAGCGTTTGCGCTCGCCGGATGTGTGGCTCTCATCAATCTTGTATGGCGAGAGAAGTAGCGGGCAGCGTCTCGTTGCTCGCGAAAGATTGCTCGGCTGACTCACGCCTACGGGCAAATATGCGAATCCTGGGGGATATGTGCGTACTGCCACAGACAGTGCGTGTGCCGTCTAGGAAACTCCGCGCACTTCCAAAGCGTAGTTGCCGCCCATGACTGGTAGCGGAGGGGGACGCATGCGTTTGTTGGTCATTCTCGTTTCCACGATTGTTATCGGGTACGCGGCGGCCATTTGGCTGTGGACGCTGTTTGCGTGAAATCAGCGCGTCTCGCTGGCGGTTCCTCCGCAGCAGCTGCACTGCGTCAGTGATTTTCGGCTACGCCGTAGTCAACCGGCCGGCTGACCGCGCGGTGGTGTCCTAATTTGAATTAGGAATGTTAGTCGGCTTTCCAGCGCAGGCTGACGCATCTGACTTCGGATTGACGCAATCCAACTGCGACTTGAGGTCCCTCGAGTAGTGAGGAACAAAAAAGAAGAAGTAGAATAGGCCTCCAACCATCAGGGGCACTACCAGGAAGGCCGTAATGTCATTCCATGTCCATAGACGCCAATTCATGACTTTGCCCTGCGTTCCGTCACGATAGCCGCCCGGATCAAATTAGGGCCCACCGACTAACGTCCCTTGCGGCCGCCCAGGACCTCGGCGTGGCTGGCGGCACCCACCGCCTTGACCGTTTCAAAGATGCGCTTGCGCACCCGCGACTCGCGAATCTTATAGTAAGCCCGCACCAGCTCCAGCGTCTCACGCTTGATCAGCGGGTCCTTCCTGTGGCTGAACGGCGTGGCAGCCTCGCCGAAGTCGTTGCGGCCGCGGCCCGACATCGGTCGGCCGGCGAGCACATTCGAGGGCATCTCGTCGAAGAAATAGGACACCGGCACATCGAGTACCTTGGCGAACTCGAACAGGCGGCTGGAGCCGATGCGATTGGAGCCGCGCTCGTACTTCTGAATCTGCTGGAAGGTCAGGCCAACCGCCGTCCCAACCTTCTCCTGGCTCATGCCGAGAAGCGTGCGCCGCTGGCGCATGCGTTGGCCCACGTGGATGTCCACTGGGTGTGATTTTGCCATCGACTACTCCCCCCACACTCTGCGTACAACTTAGGATATGACCGCTGTCTGCCACAAGGTCATCGTGGCCAAGCACCGAACGGCTTCGTGGGAGTGGCGGGCCTGGAAGCGCTGAACGCAGACGAAGTGCTGTTCGCATTGCAAGCGATGCAAATAAAAAAGTTTGGCGGACGAAAACCGGTGGCAGGCGGACGTTGTCCCGCGATGCTCGCGTCAAGTCTTAGCCACATTAAGTTGGGTGCCTTGAATGGCCCTTCAGGCCGGCGGTAAGAAAAGTTCGACACTACCAGAACAGAGGGGGAGACCTCGATATTCGGTAGCATCGATGGGCAACCGGGCAGCTCGCCCCCGAAGCTGACTGTCCGGGCCGGTGGAGCGGGGAACACAAACGCACCCAATTCTCCCCTCCACTGGCTGCCCATTTCGATCGGTTGATGCACCTGCCGACGAAAGCGATGAAGCGAGACTAAGCTTCAAGCGAGCTGCCCAGCAGCGCCACCATCAGGCCGACAAACGTGGTTACTGCCCAGAACGGCCGATCCCAGAGCCATGCGAGCACGTCGTTAAGTTTCTGCCACGCGGTCTCTGGCACGGCGCCGATCGCCCATGACAAGCTGTGGTGCGCCCACGTGCCACTTCCGGCATATCGAAGGGCTTCGACCAGTCCTTCCGCCAACCCGGCAGCGGCGAGCAGGCTACCGAGTGCCATCAGCACAGTCTGGATGGTCTTGCGATCAAAGCGCGGTGGCCGCCGCACTACGTAGGTCCACGCTTCCGCTTTAGGCCCTGCTCGACGAGCTGACGCAGCGCTTCCGATCTCCCGACGTCCTGGGCTGCGGCGTAGGCGTCTATTCGCCTGACCATGGCGGGGGGCCACTTCGCTGCAATTAGCACTGTCGCGCCGACCGTCACAGGCCGGCCCATCTTCGCATCGCGAACTTTTTTAGCCACTTTGGTTATACCTATGTTGACGCGCGGGTCGACTAAGGTTATACCAAAGTTATGGGGCGATGTGAATACACACGCTCCAAGCGGGCAGCCAGGGTGTTGGAAGCACCCCGACCGCCCTAACCACAAACCGGAAGTCTTTGGAGAGACCGGATCATGGCTACTGCAATCAATACCATAGGAGAAGTGCGCCCGGCATTCATCGGGGCGAAGGCCCGGCAGGCCGAACTGCTGCCGCTCAACCGCGACTGGCGCGCCGCTGTTCGCCGTGCCCGCTCGCCCCTGCAGCTCAACGATCTGCCGCGCTTGTCGGTCCGACGCTTCGTAGCAGAGATCTGCACAGCCGAGGTCGAGCACAGCCGCACCGACTTCTGGCAGCGCGTGCACGCCATCGGTGCCGCTGCCTTATCGATCGACACGAGGAGCCCGACATCGACGTCGCCTTCCGCCTGCCGCACGAGGTGCGGGCCGGCGAGGCGTTGGCATGGCTTTCCCATCTTCAGGGGTTTGACAGCGATCGGCGCGGCCTTTGGGCGCGCTGGTCGACCATGAACGCCGACGAAAAGCGGGCATGGGTCTCGAAGCGCCGGACTCTGCTGCACGACCTGATCAAGGCGGCCGATGCCTATCGCGCCGTGCGCGCCCTTCTGAGCTAGGGGCGAGACCATGGCACGCAAGATCAGCAAGGGGCCTCAGAGCAAGCGGCTCGCCCTCCACAGAAGAATTTGACGATCCACAAGCGCAAGCCGCGGCGCCAGGCGTTGCGCAAGCGGGGCTTTCGTGACGCGGCCCCGGAATTTGCGTCACACAATGCAGGGGACAAGACAATGCCAGACGGTTCAACTTTCAATCGTGATCAGCTCACCAACGCATCGGCCTCCGCACCGCCTATCGATCTGTACAATCCCGTTGCGGTGGGCGCCGTCACCTTGAACGAGTGGCGTGCCTATCAGCGGTTCGCCAAGGCGATGAAGGGGAAGCCGATCGGCGCCGCGGACTTCACGGGCCTAAGAGCGACCAGCGTTCTCAACCTGGACATCAGCTTTATGGGCCATACCCATCCTGCGACGTTGTACGTACGTCGCGGCTCGGTTCGCTTCTGGTGCCTGCTGGCCTTCAACGAAGGTCAATGGGTGGAGAAGCGCGGCGCGCGCCGGCTGCCACATGAAAAGGTGGCGGCCGATCTTTGCGCTGCAGCAAGCAGGATCCCGGTTCCGGCGAAACCTTGCCAAGAAGACCAGGGATCACAGGACCGTTGCCGACATCGACGCCATTCCTCGTGAGCAGCGTCGGCTGCTGCTTCTCCAGGCGTGGCGCGATTCGCGGCCGGCGCTGCGGGACTTCTTCCAGGTAGTCGAGCGCTATCTCGAGCTGCGCGAGGTGCACGACGAAGCCGAAACCAAACGTATCGGCAAACAGGCGGCCAAGCTACTCGACCTCAAGAAGCCGCATTCGGTGGAAGCGCTGCTGCGTGAGCTTCGAAAAGCCTGGAAGGCCTACGACACGGCCAGCGATGCTCTCGACCAGGAAGAGGCGCGGGTAAGGGCGCTCTATCCGCCTTACCCCGTGATGAAGGAGGTCGAAGGAACGGCAGAGAGGCCGCTCACCGTTTGGGCCACAAGGGCCGACATCGAGACGTGGAAGGAACGCGGCGAATTGTCGGCCGAGCAAGCGCGCGATGATCTCGCTGCACTCGAGCGCTGGCAGGCGAAGTGCCGAGCTATCGACCAGCTCAACCAGGACGGTTCGCCGGATCGGGCTGAGTATGTGACCACCGCCCGCTACGAAGCTATCAGGGTGCTGCTGATCGCCTCACGTAGCCAGGCACTTAAGGACGTTGTCGCGAAGTTGCGCTTCGTCGACGAAGAAATGTTCGACGACCACTACCCCGCTGCCAAGTTGGCCGTTGCCGGCCTGATCAAGGACCTCTCGAAGCGCGTCGGCGAAGAGAAGGTCGCGAGGGGTACGCCGCGACGAAGCGGTTCAAGAGCGCGCCCGTCCGCACGCTGGCGGATGTAGCGCTGAAGCTGCGGTATGCAGCCGTCGACCTCAAGGGCAGCGGCGACGAGCGCTTCCTTGAGAGCCCTGCACCGAGCCGTCGAGGCCATGGCCCAGCGCGCCGGGTAGACCGCTGCGGGGGCGATGGCTGCCCCTCGGCCATCGCCTCCACCGAAGCCTGGCGCCGCTGACACGGTTGCCGGGCTTTGCAATCGGCTTGGCCCGGTCTACGCTCTCGCCCAGCAAGGGGGAGCTTGCCAGTGGCGAAGAAGCGCAAACCCAAAGCGTCGAACGTCGTGATTCCCTTCAAGCCAAAGGCACGCGTCGATCTAAAGAAGACTCCCGCTATGTTCCGCTTCGGACTTCGCGGCGGTTTCGTCGGCGGCGCCACGGTCCTGAATGCGGAAGTGGAGCGCCTTTGGTCTAAGGTGCAAGAGCCGGACGCCTTTCACCCGTCCATCGTATTCGATTCGACCGACAGGCGAATTGCTCTCAACGTAAGCCACGTCATCTGGTCTCAATTCGACGGTGGTTTGGAACCGGAGTTACAGCTAACCACCCTGAATGGGACGGACACCGTCGACATCTTGTTCGCGGGTTCGTCAACATTGATGCAGCTAGTTGTCGAGCCCGACGAGTGCACGATCGATGACATTGATGAAGGCAATGAGACCGACGAGGAACTGATCCAGCTCGCCAGCCTGTTCTTCTACTTCGATAGTTCACATCGAGGTTCGGACTACGCTGAGAAAGTGACCGACACCTACGGCGCCACGACGTGGCTTAGGCTCAACGATGTCTCGCTGTTCTCAGCACCCCGTAGCTACATTGTGCCCACAGCGGACTAGTTCGCCCGGGGTGCGGTGACTATCCGGCCGGAGTCTTGGCAACCGCGGTTCTGGAAAAATTGATGAAGGGTAAGACGATCACCTGCGACGACCGCGGCCCCGACCGCTAGGGGCGCACGATCGGCCCGACGGCGACGACCTGAGTGCCGCCATGGTGCGGCTCGGCATGGCGTGGGCGTTCGTCCGTCCTGAACTGCCCTCTCCGGCAACTCAGTTCCGCGTGACAAGCCGACCAATAATGGCGGGATTGTGATATCGGTACTGGGGGCGCATCCTCAAGTGGGGTTGTGTCACGGACGTGCGCTCCGCCTTTTGAATTGCCGTTCGACAAGCCGACGAACGGCGTATGCACCATTGGCTCGGCGCGCGGCAGCCCATTTATCTATTGGCTCGACCAAACGGGCGGTTGGAGGCTGGTGCGTTCATGCGTCGAATTGCTGCGCAACGGATGTGACTCAAATCACATGGATATGTTCAGTAACAATATAGATTGCAGGGTGTCTCACAGAAATGGGCTCGCTTTGGGTTCGCGATGAAGTCCGGCGTTCCTCCGCTCAGCATTCTCAATCAACTGCCGCCATCGCATTTGTCTCGCCTGATATGCGCGGGCAAGTCGATGCGCCTTTTGCGGGGTGAGGTGTTGTTCCGGAAGGGCGAGCCAGGCAACAGTTGCTATTGGATTAAGAGCGGCACCTTGAAGGTAGGCGTTACCTCGGAGACCGGTGAGGAGCGAATCCTCGCGCTTCTTGGGCCCGGAGCCGTTGTGGGGGAATTGGCGATCCTGGACAACCTGCCCCGCTCGGCGACGGTTACAGCGATCAGCGAGACCAACCTAACAGAGCTGAAAAGTTCTGACCTTGTCGGGTATCTGAGACAACATCCCGACGTCTATGCAGATCTGGTCGCCATTCTCGTAGGGCGTTTGCGCGAGGCGAACAAAGAGTTAGCCGCCGACAGTTTCCTTGCTCCGCAGGCACGAATTGCCCGCGCGGTCCTCAGCTTGGTTGATCGAATCGGTGAAAAGACGGCGCCCGGCCTCTACACCTTGTCCCACGCCGTCTCCCATAGCGATATCGGTGCAATGGCCGGAGTGGCAAGGGAAAGCGTTAGCAGGACGCTGAGTGAGTGGAAGCGGCGCGGGATCGTCACGCGCGTGGCGGGTTGCAGAAAGCTTGCCGTTAATAGGAGCAAGCTACTGCACGAGTTTACTCCTTTAGGGTAGTTCATAGGGACCGGAATTGCGAAGCGGGCGCCCCCATCAGCGCCCGCTTCCACTTCCTCATCCCCACACCCCAGTGCCAGAGTGAGTATCACAGGATGCGCCAAACTCCGCTTGGTTTCGTGTAAGCGATGTTTTTTCATTGTGTTCGGATCTGCCATTAAGAATCAACTCGGCAGTGGCTACGAATCCGGCCGGGGCGTCACAGGCCGCACATTGGGAGTGCGGTCATCATCGGAATCTTCACAGCGTCTACATGTCGAGCCAGCCGCTCGGTGTGGAGTGCGCGTGCGGCCGGCGCGTGCTGCTGACGCACGAGCAGCTCGGCGGCTGCCAGGGCAACATGAAGGAGCTGCGGCGCCTGAAGGATCAGCTGAAGTGCCTCGGCTGCGGCCAACGGCCGAAGGAGCTCAGGATCTTCGGGACCGCTGAGCAGGCCCGCGCTTTCGAGCTAGAGGCCGACCAGCCGGGGTCGCGGTTTTAGGCGGCGGCCGAATCCCGGCGCCAACCAGCTGCCGCCCCGCGCGGTCGCGAAAGCTGGCTTCACGATATTGAGCTAAAGGTGTAGTTAACTTGCCTGCGACTTTTGCTTCTGGCGCGTGTCGCCGAATATGGGAGGCACCCATGGGCGGCTCGCGCGGCCATTGGGACATCGACATTGGGGAACATGCGAAGGCGAAGCGTGACCTGGCGGCCCGTGCGCGGCGTTTGGCAAAGGGTCTTTTGCTGAAAGCCGACAGGGCTCGGCTAGAACGGCACGCCGAAGAGCTGGAAAGGCAAGCCACCGAGTTGGAACGCCAAGCAGCGACGGCGAATGTCCCTGTGACGCCTTCTCGCACCGTTGTGCATGTGCAGCAGCAAGAACAACAGCAGCAGGGTTCAGTCGTGAAGGCTACGGACTCAAAGGACGAGAAGCCCAAGCACTAGCGCTGGGTTCGTTCTCCATTTGTGGATGCAGCGGGCCTCGGAGGCCGAAGACAGGCAAACGAAGCCCTTATCGACAGATAGCGGCGACATAAATCACACCGGGCGCCTGGGGAGCATCAAGATGAAGTCCAAGTCCAAGGACAGCGCTCAGCAACCCGGATCGTCCGGTGCACATGCAACGTCCGAGGACGTAGTCGCCTTGTATCGTGAGTTTTTGGGACGCGAACCGGAGTCGGCGGAGGCAATCGCCCAGAAAAAAGGCCGGTTACTTATAGAAGTGGCGGTGGAGCTCATTCGAAGTGAGGAGTTTCGAAGCAAACATCGGGAACCTGCGTTGGATCTTGCTCAAATTTCTCCTCACCGTTCGGACGCCGCATCTCAACTTCAACTCATGCTGACGTACCGGAACTTGGTGCAGCAAGGGCAAAAGCTCCCCCGCCCAAACGAAGTTGGCTTCAAATGCTACTCGCAAACGGATGAAGATGGCATCCTGCTGTTTATATTTTCGCTAATCGGCGTAACGAATAAAATATCTGTGGAAGTTTGTGCGGGAGATGGACTTGAGTGCAACTCGGTAAATTTAATTATCAACCATGGATGGCACGGGCTTCTTGTTGATGGCGATAAAGGCAACGTGGAACGAGGCACCCATTTTTTCGCACACTCAAAATGGACCTACGTGTATCCGCCACGCTTTGTCTGCGCCTGGATAACGCGCGCGGCGGTCAATGAAGTATTGGGGACCAACGGTTTCACGGGCGAGATAGATCTGCTTTCACTCGACATCGATGGTGTGGATTACTGGATTTGGGAGTCGATCGAGTGTGTGTCGCCCCGTGTAGTGGTCGTCGAGTATCAAGACATTCTTGGTCCTGATCGGGCGTGGACAGTTCCTTATTCGGACGATTTCTCGGCTCGCAATCACTCCATGACAGCAGGGATGCCTAATTTCGCGGGGGCATCGTTATCGGCATTCGTCAAACTCGCCCGCCGTAAGGGCTATCGCCTCGTCGCAGTAAACCGTTACGGGTACAATGCGTTCTTTGTGCGCGATGGCCTTGGGGAGAGTTCTGCTTCCAGAGATACCGGCAGCTCAGTGCTTCAGTCATCCCAAAGTGATATCGGGACTTCACGAGCGTTTCCCTACGGTGAAGGACTTCCCTTGGGTGGAGGTCTGAGTCGGAGCAGGCGCTCACAATGCCGCAATATCGCCGTTTAACATCAAGGTTACGGTCGCCGACTGCCGCATATCCAGGCGACATCGTGCTTATGCTTTCCGATGTTGAAAGCCCGGACGGCCATCTGTTGAGCCTCTCAGATGAGTCAGGAGTGCAGGCCAACTCTCAACGCATCATTACCCAAGTTGGGCCACACTCGCTCCCGCTCTTCCAATTGGGAGGCTTCGCGATCGAGGCAGTCAGCATGGAAAACGATGAGCTTCCGGTCGGCCAGTATCGACAGACCGGCAGCCGTGGATCTCAATTGCTTTGCCAAGGCACGCTTGGCGTCCGCTTGCGCGAGCAAGCCCGATGCACTGGACATTCGGGACCTCCCTACCGACCGCGTGTTTAGTAAGGTGCCGAACGCACAACAATGAATTTATTTGCGGTCGGAGTGTGACAATCCGACTTGATACTCGGCTGTTCTTCGCGATAGCGGAAAAGCTTGAAACGCAGTCGATGGACATCAGGGCGTCTAGCCGCGGACAAGCAACCAAGATTTGGCTCGTTGCCGATAGAGTGGACGGCCCAGCCAATGCCGATGCAATCGTTACACTAATGGCCTAGAGGCTTCCTCTCCCCTGATCTCTAGTAGATCCGACGTTCTTTGCGCGCACAGCATTAAAAATTGCTGTCCCGAAGTCTGGGATCTTCACTCCATCCCAAAGGCTTTGACACCCAACGTAAAGGCGCGTCGGGAAGGCCGGCCGTCCCCAAGCGACCGGCCTTTTCGTTGCCGGTCGATCGGCAGGGCCTTCAGCCTTCAGCGGGGGGGGGCGCTGCCGACCCAGACTCGTGCGTAAGTGCGATGCCGCACCGACTGGTCGCAAGTAAAAGTTTTAAGTTCCGTCATCGTCGGCAGAGGCTCTCGGGCGTCGACGCTAGGGAGATTAGACGCGCTTCCGCTCACCAAGCGACGGGGGCGCACCTTGACCCACGAAGAGTATCTGCTGCACGCCGAAGAATGCGAACATTTGGCCTCACTTGCCAAGCTCGAGTCCAATCGGCGTGCGCTGTTGGCGTCGGCGGCGATGTGGCGAAAGCTGGCAGACGACGCCAAGCCCGGTGATGGCGCGGGACCGAATCCGAATGTGCGCGACAGGTCTTGAACCAGAAGGTTTGACGTTAGGGTTTACGCGTTCGCTCCGGTGGACCGGCCCCTTTTGCACCCGACGCCGCCGCTTGGCGTTCCAGCGCCTCGGCTTCGCCTTCCAGCTCCTCGGCCTAAGACATCAACGTTTCCCGATCGCGGTTCAATGCTGCTGATGCCAGCCGACGAGCCCGCAGAGCCATCTCCCACTTATCGCGGGCGGCGGCAGCAAGCGCATCTGACGCGGCTGTATCAATTCTACCGGCGAGCATGGGATGGTCCTTCACGCCCATCAGGTTGCCGCCCCACCAGTAGCTCTGGCCCTGATAGGTGCCGATGCCTTCGACGAAGATCAGCCAGTTGGGATTGACCGTGCCGATCGCATCGCCGGCCGTCGCAGCTGCAGCCGCCCAGTCATTGGGCCCGCCGTCACCCCAGGTGCCGTTGTAGGGCTCGTTGTGCAGGTCCGCTCCGATCACCTGCGGATCGTCGGCGTAGCGCCCGGCCAGCATCTGCCAGTCGCCGACCCATTGCGCCTGGCTGTGATTGGCGTCGTACCACAGGCCGTTCGGCGACGTGCCGGCGCCGGAGTCGCTGCGATGGTGATCGAGGATGATCTTGAGTCCGACCTGGCCCGCATAGTCGACGATCTTGTCCATGACCTGCAGCGGCGTCAGGCCCGCGAGGTCGGGATTGTCGGCGTAGTTGATGCCGCTCGCCGTTGCCGTCGAATGCAGCATGTCGCTGGAGAAGGGCAGCCGGATGGTGTTGAAGCCGAGGCTCACCATCTGGTTCATCATGTCCTTGTAGCTGCGTGCCCACAGACCATCCGGTGACATGTTCGACGATTCAAAGCCGAACCAGTTGACGCCGGCGATCTGCACCGAGTGGCCTGCGGCATCGACGATCTGGTTACCTGAGGTGCTGAGCCAGCCCGAGTCGGTTGGCGTGCCGCCTGCGCCCGGAGTGCCCTCGACGACCGAGGTGTTGGAAATGCTCAGGGCGGGCAGGGGAGGCGGCGGCGGCGGCGGCGCGACATCGTCGTTGATGATGGTCCCGGTCGCGGTGCCGTCGGCGATGGTGGCGCCGATGGGCGAGGAGAGGTTGATCGTCAGCGTCTCATTGCTTTCGACAGCGCTGTCGCCCGCCACCTGCACATGCACGATTTGGGTCGTCTGGCCAGGCGCAAAGGTGAGCGTTCCGGAGGCGGAGGTGTAGTCGCTGCCGGCGGTCGCTGTGCCGTTGCCCGTAGCATAGGCCACCGTCACCGGCGTCGTCGCCTGTGCCGACAGCGCCACCGTGAAGGCGAGGTCCTGCGTGCCGCTGTTGCCCTCGGTCACACTGGCGTCGCCGACCGTGAGGCTTGGCAGGGCGGGTGGCGGAGATGTTGACCGACGACCGCATGTCATTGACCGTGAAGTTGGTGGCCGTGGTGCCGCCGCCGACCGTCGGTCGCCTGGAAACCGAAGATGGTGGTGCCGCCGGGGCCGACCTCGCCATTCCAGTCGGCGTTGCTGATGACGTAGTGGTTGCCGACATGGCTCACGATGTCGGCGCCCCAGATGCTGCTGATCGTCGCTGTGCTATCGAAGCCTACCGTCCAGCCATGCAGCCCGCTGCCGCCGCCGCCCACTCTCATCGCCGCCGTGAAGCCCGCCCCCCAGTTGCTGACGATCGAGTAGTCGAGCGAGGCCCCGCCCGCTGGCGGCGGCCTTGTGCATCGTCATTGATGATCGTGTCGGTGGCGCTCGCCTGAGCGTTCGTGGCGCCCGATGGCGTCGATAGCGCCACGGTTAGGGCTTCATTCGCCTCGACGGCAGTGTCGCCAATGACCGGCACGACGATGGTCTTCGACGTCTCACCGGCGGCGAAGGAGAGCGTGCCCGTCTGTGGGGTGTAGTCGGAGCTGGCCGTTCGCCGTCCCGTCTGCGGTCGCGTAGTGCACTGTCACTGGCGCGGTCGCGGCCTGTGATAGCGTGACCGTGAAGGAGAGCTGGGTCGTGCCGGCATTGCCTTCGGTCACGCTCGCATCGGCGATCGAGAGGGTCGGCAGCGGCGGGGGAGGCGGGGGGCGTGATGCCGGCGCCGTCGAGGGTGAGACCGGACACTGCGGTGCCGCCGGTGCCGGCCGTGGCCTGGAAGCCGAAGGCTGCCTGGTTGCCGGCAGCGACGTTGGCGTTCCAGTTAGCATTGCTGATCACGTAGTGATCGCCGACATGGCTCACGATCGTGGCGCCCCAGATGCTGGAGATGTCGAAGTCGGCGTCGAATTCGATGGTCCAGCCCTGCAGGCCCTGGCTGCCACCCGGCACCGTCATGTCGGCGACGAAGCCGGATCCCCAATTGCTGGTCACCGCGTAGTTGATGCCCGCCATAGCTGCCGCTCCTCTGCCCCCGATGCGTCAAGACATCGCGGCGGTATGACATTCGGCCGATGTGCCCCGCAGTAAGCGGCGCGACCGCACTCGGTGAACGCGGCAGAAAAATCGATGAACCGGCGACGGTGCCAAATGCTGGCAGAGAGCCCGCGCTTGCGTCGGCTCGGCAAATGGCCTTTGCTTCGCCGTGGGGAGTTTCGCCTGTCCGTTCAATCACCCGCCAAGCTGATCGATCGGCCACAGGGCCTGTGGCGCAAGCTGCCGATGTTCTGGCAAGCGCAGCTCGTCGGCTGGGGGCTTGTTTGGCGTCGTCGACCTGATCAGCCAGCGGCTGATCTTCCATGATTTCTTCGTGGCCTCGCTACGCACGGGACTGATCGTGGCCTGCCTCGTTGCGATCTCGGCGGGGATGAGGTCGGTCTACGCCTCGCACCGGCTCGAGAACCGCCTGACCTTGCGTGCCGGAACCTGGATAATGCTGTTGTCGCTGGGCGGTGCGATCATCGTGGCGACGCTCGCCTTCGCCGGGCGCGAGGCGGGCGCCTGGATGATCCCGGGCCGCGACGCGGTCGATGAGTTCTTTCTGCCGCTGATCAATTCCTTCTTCGCGCTCGTCGGCTGGAGCCTGTGCTATTTCTGGATCCATGCCGAGGTGGCCGAGCAGGCCGAGCACCGTCACGCCATGCGGGCTGAAGCCGAAGCGCTTCGTGCCGAGCTCGAGGAACTGCGCTTGCAGCTCGATCCGCATTTTCTGTTCAACGCGCTGAACGGCGTCGCCGAGGAAATCCCCGAGCATCCGACGGCGGCGCTCGCCATGCTGCACGACCTCACGGCCTACCTCCGGCATTCGCTCGACGGCATCAACCAGACCGTGGTGACGGTCGAAGCGGAACTCGGCGGGCTCTCGGCTTATCTCCGCGTGCAGCAGGCGCGCTTCGGTGATCGCCTCAGGGTGGCGCTTCATGCCGACCCGGCGGCGCAGGAGTGCCGTATCGCGAGTTTCCTGCTGCAGCCTCTGGTCGAGAATGCCGTCAAGTACGGCAAGCGCGACAACGGCCTGGATGTCGGCGTCGATATTCGACTGACCGGGCAGGCTCTGCACATTCTCATCGAGAATACCGGCTCGCTCGAAGCAACGGCCAAGTCGCGGCTTCGCCGTTCCGGCATCGGCCTCGCCAACGTGCGTCGCCGCCTCGAGTTGCACTACCCGGGCCGGCATCGGTTCACGCTGAGTGAGCGCGCCGGACCCGAGCCGAAGGTGGTGGCCGCACTGGTTCTGGAAGGCGCGCCATGCGGGTCCTGATCGTCGACGACGAACATCTGGCGCGCCAGGCGATGCGCCGGCTGCTGGCGGCGCATCGCGACGTCGAAGTCGTCGGTGAAGCCGAGACGATCGACGAGGCGATCGCCGCCATCAGGCAATCGCAGCCGCAACTGGTTTTCCTCGATATCGAGCTCGGCGGCGGCGACGGCTTCGACCTCCTGGCGCAACTCGAGCGGCCGCCCGTCGTCGTGTTCGTCACCGCCTACGCCGAATATGCTGTCGAAGCCTTCGAGGTGAACGCCGTCGATTATCTGTTGAAACCGGTGGCGCCGGAGCGGCTTGCCGAGTCGCTTGCCCGGGCGGAACGGCAGCTCGCCTTGTCGGCTGTGCCTTCAGGCTCGCGCGTTATCGCCCTCAGAACGCCCAAGCAAACTTTCCTGGTGCCCGCCGGCGACATCGCCGCATTGCGCGCGGACGGCGATTTCACCCATGTGCATGTCGCCGATCAGCCGGCAGTGATGATCTGGCGTACTCTCAGCCATTTCGAGGAATTGCTGCCCGCGCCGCCCTTCCTGCGACTCAGCCGATCGCTGATCATCAACCGCGACCGGTTGCGCAAGATCGAGACGCCCTCGCGCGCCAGTGCGCAGATCACGCTGGAGGGCGTGCCCGAGCCCGTGGTGCTGGGGCGCACAGCGGCGGCAAGGCTGCGCGACGCCCTGGCCGCGGACAAGAACTAGTATGGCCGGTCCGTCCTCCGCCGAGAAAGACCACGGCAGGCTGCTGACGCTCGCGGTGCTGGCGCTCGTTGTCGGCGCCGCGGCGGGATTGATCGGCACTGTGTTCAAACTCGTGCTCGAGCGGGCCGACACGTTGCGCGATCGGCTGATCGTCTGGGCACACGGAGAAGCCGTCTTGGGCTTCGCGCTTATCGTGGTGGGAGGTGCGGCGGCCGCCCTGGTCGCCGCCTGGCTGGTGCGCCGCTTCGCGCCGCTCGCCTCCGGAAGCGGCATCCCGCACGTCGAGGCGGTGCTGCGCAAGGAAGTGCCGCCAGCACCCTACATACTGCTGCCGATTAAATTCGTCGGCGGCGTCCTGGCGATCGGTTCGGGCATGGCCCTGGGACGTGAAGGGCCGAGCGTGCAGATGGGGGCGAGCATCGCGCATTTCGTCGGCACGATGTGTCGCTGCAGCTGGGCCGATTGCCGCGTGTTGATGGCGGCCGGCGCGGGCGCCGGCCTCGCCACCGCCTTCAATTCGCCGATCGCGGGTGCGGTGTTCGTGCTCGAGGAGCTGGTGCAGCGCTTCGAGCATCGCATCGCGATCGCTGCATTGGCCGCCTCGACGACCGCGATCGTAGTCGCGCGGGCATTCCTGGGATCGGCTCCCGACTTCGCCGTCGAGCCGCTCGCTGCCGTCGTGCCGCAGGGCCAGCCGCTGTTCATCGTGCTGGGCGCCATCGCAGGCCTGCTGGCGGTCGGCTACAACCGCCTGCTCCTGGGTGCCATCGATCTCGCCGCGCGGATGGACCGCCTGCCGCCGGAGGCGCGCGCCGGCCTGATCGGCGCGGCTGTGGCCGTCGTCGCCTGGTTCGCGCCGGCGCTGGTCGGCGGCGGCGATAACATCACCCAGAGCACTCTGTCGGGCAGCGTTGCGATCGCCTTTCTGCCGGTCGCCTTCCTGGTGCGGGCCCTGCTGGGCTCGGCGTCCTATGCCGCGGCGACGCCGGGCGGGCTGTTCGCGCCCATGCTGGTGCTGGGCGCGCAGCTCGGCCTGCTGTTCGGTGCGGGCTCGGCTGCTGTATTTCCCGGGCTGGGCATTCCACCGCAGGCTTTCGCCGTCGTCGGCATGGCGGCGTTCTTCACCGGCGTGGTGCGTGCGCCGCTCACCGGCATCGTGCTGATCATCGAGATGACGGCGGCCTTCGGCATGCTGCTGCCGATGGTCGGCGCCTGCTTCGCCGCCATGCTGGTGCCGACCCTGCTGGGCGACAAGCCGATCTACGAGGCGCTGCGCGAGCACCCGCCCAGCCGCGCGCCGAAGAAACGCTAGAGCATAGTTGGTTCGGCTGGAATCAGCCGAACCAACTATGCCCTTGGTCGAGGCGCCTCGTGCAACGCGTTTCTGATCGAGTGGAACCGCATGGCGGTTCCACTCGATCAGAACCCGCTCTAGCGCTTCTTTCGTGCCAGCCGTCCGGCAGGCTTGGCGCCGATCAACACAGCCGCGATCACGCACGGCTGCCTGGTGCGGACGCTCCAGGAATGGTTGGTGCCACGCTGGATCAGCACGTCGCCCGTCTTCAGGAGCTTCTCGCCCTTGTCCATGACCGCCCAGATCTCGCCCTTCAGCACGATGATGTAGTCGACCGTCGCCGTCGCATGCATCATCGGGTCGCCCGAGGCGTGATCGGGCGCGCCGCCGGCGCCGATCGAGGCAAAGGCTTTCTTGGCGTCGGCCGCCTTGCGCCAGGCCTTGTCGGGCGGAATCTCGACGATGCGCAGGATCGTGCCACTGGCCGGCGGCTCGAGCCTGATCTTGCCGGCCGCGGCGTCTTCATTGCCGCCGTTGGAGGCGGGTGACGTCCTGGTCCGCCACAGGTCGGTGAGCGCCACGCCTGGCATCGATGCCATCTGCAGCACGTTGGGCGCCTTGCGATCTTCGACGAAGATCGATTTGCCGACCCTGTTGTGGCCAGTGACGACGCGACGAATCCGATGAACCATTTTCCATTTCCTCCGCATTTGCCATCGGTTGGGAAACGTCCGGTGCCGATGGCACAAGGGTTTTAGGCCGATTTTACCATTTACCACCCACTCCCCTCGATTAGGAACTTGACACGTCTAGCGGCTGAGCAGGATGGCTCCCGAGGGATGAACTTCGCCCGTCCAGCCGGGCAGCACTAACGTGGTGGCATCGAGCTGGGAGATGACGGCGGGCCCCGCGATCGTATCGCCGGCGCCCAGCGTGGCGCGGTCGTAGAGCGGCACTTGTGTCACGCCCGACTCGAGGTGCACCGGGCAATGGGTTTGCGGCCGGGCGCCCGAGCCCTTGGCCAGCATCGGCCGAGGCGGTGCCGGCATCCGGCCGGTCGCTTCGACGCGCAGGGTCACCAGCTCGATCGGCGCGTCCAGGGTGAAGCCGTAGAGGCCAGTGTGTGCGGCAGCGAAAGCCGCTTCGAGGCCATCCTGGCTGTCGGTCCAGGACACGGCGACCTCGCCGCCCTGGCCCTTGTAGCGCAGCAGAGCGACCTTGTTCTCCTGCCGGTCGGACGGTGCCACCTTTTCGGCGGTGAGCCAGTCCTCCGCCGCAGCGCTCAGTTCGCCGAGGATCCGGCGCGCCACCTCGATATCGACCGTACCCGCCTTGGGCAGGGTGCGGCTGAAGTCGGCCTTGAGGTCGGCGGCGAGCAGGCCGTCGGCGCACAGCACGCCGGGCGCGGTCGGTATCAACACGCGGGTGATGCCGAGCAGCGTGGCCAGCGAGCAGCCATGCAGCGGCCCGGCGCCGCCGAACGCCACCAGGGTGAAGTCGCGCGGGTCGTGGCCGCGCTCGACCGACACGATGCGCACGGCGCCCACCATGTTGTGGTCGAGGATCGACAGGACGCCGCGCGCCGCCGCGGCGCGCTCGAGGCCGAGCGGCTTTGCCACCTCGCGGTCGATGGTGCTCGCCGCGGCCTCGGCGTCGAGCGCCATGCGGCCGCCCAGCAGCTTGGCGGGCAGGTGACCCAGGATCACATGGGCATCGGTGACGGTGGCGCGCTGGCCGCCGCGCCCGTAGGCCGCCGGTCCCGGCTCGGCGCCGGCGCTCTGCGGGCCGACAGTGAGCGTGCCCGCCTCGACCTTGGCGATCGAGCCGCCGCCCGCGCCGATCGTCACCATGTCGACCATCGGCAAGGGCAGCGGCCATTCGCCGACATGGCCCTGCTGGGTGAGCGCGATGCGGCCGTCCTTGATCAGGCAGATGTCGGCGCTGGTGCCGCCGATGTCGACGGTGATCAGATCCTTGATCCCGCAGGCCGCCGCGACATCACGCGCGCCGACCACGCCGGCCGCCGGGCCCGACAAGGCGGTCAGCGCCGGCGCGCGACGAATGGTGGCGCCGCCCGCGACGCCGCCGTTGGACTGCATCAGCAGCAGCGGCGCGTTCACTTTCTCGTCGTCGAGCCGCTTCTCAAGCCGCGTGACGTAGGTCGACACGCCGGGCATGACCACGGCGTTGAACACGGTGGCGAGCGAGCGCTCGTATTCGCGCACCACCGGCAGGACGTCGGAGGAGGCGGTGATCGCCACGCCCGGCAGCTTGGCGCGCAGGATATCGGCGACTTTGCGCTCGTGGGCCGGGTTGGCAAACGAATGCAGCAGGCAGACCGCGACAGCCTCGACGCCGAGCTTGCGGCAGGCAGCGGCTGCTTCTTCCACGGTCGCTTCGTCGAGCGGCTCGATCACCACGCCGCCGGCACCGATGCGCTCCTTGACCTCGAACACGCGGCTCGCGGGCACCGGCCGCGCCGGCTTCACCCAGGCGAGATAGTTGGCGCGGCGCGGGATGTCCTGGCGGCCGATGGTCAGCACATGGCGAAAGCCCGCCGTCGTGACCAGCGCTGCCTTCGCGCCCTTGCCCTCCAGGATCATGTTGGTGGCGACGGTCGTGCCGTGCAGCACGCGCTTCAGCGCCGGTGCTGCGCGGCCGGCGTCCTCCAGCGCGAGCCGAATGCCGGTCAGGAACGCCTGCGAGGGATCGCTCGGCACGGATGGCGTCTTGGCGCGCCAGATGCGGCCGCTGGCGGCGTCATGCAGGGCGATGTCGGTGAAAGTGCCGCCGATATCGACGGCGATGGCGAGCGACGAATTAGGCGAGGGAGTCGACATACTTGTGACGATGGAAAGCCTTCACTTCGGGGCGCTTGGTGCGCAGCTTGCGCGTCAGGTCGGCATTGACCGTGTCGTCGTCAATGGCGACGCCATAGAGCTCTTTCGCCGCGTCGGAGGTGACGAAGCCGCCCAGCACGTCGTCGAGCACGCTCTCGGGCGGCCGGTCGAACGGATGGCCGTACCCGCCGCCGCCGCCGGTTTCGATGCGCAGCACATCACCGCGCTGCAGCATGTTGCCGTCGGAGAGCGGCTGCAGCGGGCGCTCGTGATTGGTGCCGGGATTGAGGACGACGCGGCCGGCGCCGCCCGCCATGCCGCCGGCCATACCCCACGGCGGGTTCTTTATGCTGTCGATGCGCACGGCCATCATCGCCTCCTCGGCGAGGATGTCGTACTCGCGGACGATGCCGCAGCCGCCGCGCCAGCGACCGGCGCCGCAGGAGTCGGTGAGGATGCCGTATTTCCTGAGCCGCACCGGGTAGCCGGTCTCGAGGAATTCGACCGGGTAGTTTTCCTGGGCCACAAAGTAGACAGCGTCGGGCCCGTCGGCGGTGGCGCGCGCGCCCCAGCCGACGCCGAGGCCATCCGACATCAGGAACGGCTCGAGCCGGTCGTCGACCGTGCGGTAGGTGCCGCGCATGAAGGAGATCACATAGGCCGAATGCGCGGCCGGCGCCTTGCCGCCCGCGACGTTGATCAAGCCGTTCACCGCCGCCAGGAAGCGCATCAGGGTGAGGCCGCGCATGCCGAGCGGGGCGGGCCACTTCGGCCACAGCAGCGAGCCTTCGCGCAACCTGACCTCGTCGAGCGCCTGCGGGCCGCCGGCATTGCAGACCTGCGCCGGATCGCCGCCGAGATAGAACATCGACAGCGCCGTGCCTGGCACGTCGGGATTGAGCAGCAGGTTCACCGGGCCGGGCGACTGATCGTCGGTCGCGGTGGCGTCGAAGATGAACTTGTCGCCGTCCTTGGTCTTCTCGCGCGTGAGTGCCAGCCGGAGGTGGAATGGACCGTTGCCGTGGCCATCCGAATCGATCGCGTCGGTGAATTTGTGGGTGCCGTAGTCGAAGGTCTCGGCCAGCTTGGTGCGCACCAGCTTGCGCGTGCGGGCGACGAGCTGGTCGAGCGCATCGGCCACCACGTCGTCGCCGAAACGGGCGACGATCTCCTCGATCCGCTTCACGCCCAGCGACGTCGAGGCCATCAGCGCCCGCATGTCGCCCATGTTCTGCTCGGGGAAGCGCGAATTGCGGAAAAAGATCTTTAGCGTCGCCTCGTTGGTCTTGCCGGCGTCGATCAGCTTGGTCGGCGGGACGATGATGCCTTCCTGGAAGATGTCGAGCGTGTCGGGGCTGATCGAGCCCGGCCGCATGCCGCCGATGTCGGAGAAATGCGCCCAGCCCATGACGAAGCCGCAGCGCTTGCCGGCATGGAACACCGGCGCCACCAGCACCTGGTCGTTGGAGTGCGAGATGGCGCCGCGCGAGCCGTAGCAGTCGTTGTACCAATAGAGGTCGCCCGGCTTCATGGTGTCGGGCGCAAAGTCTCGGAACACCGGTCCGCAGATGTCGCCGAACACCGGCAGGTTGGAGCCCACCGCCATGACGCCGTCGGCGTCGAACACGGCGGTATAGAAATCCTTCTTCTCGCGAATGAAGGCGGAGATGGCGGTGCGCTCGATCAGCGCTTCCATCTCGGCCTGCGCCGCGCGGATCGCACCGCGCACGATCTCCAGGGTGACGGGATCGCAGACCGGATCAGTCGAGAGGGGCATTCGTTCGATCCTTCATGAGCGCAATCGTGATGGTGCTGACGATCGCGGCAAAGATGAGGAAGAAGGCGGGCGCCACCGGATTCTTGAGGAGGTCGATCAGCCAGGTCGCGATGAATGGCGCGAACCCGCCGAACAGCGTCACCGACAAGCCGTAGCCGATCGAGAGCGCGGTAAAGCGCACCCGGGTCGGGAAAAGCTCGGACAGGATGGCGCACAACGGCCCGGCGAACAGAGCGAGCACCGCCGCGGCGATCGACTGCACGATCACCAGCGTGGTGCCGGTGGGCGATCCGACCAGGAAGTTGAACAACGGCCAGGCGAGGACGCCGAACAGGATGGCCGACGTCAGCGCGAGCGGCTTGCGTCCGACCTTGTCCGACAACGCGCCGAACAGGGGCGTCAGGACCGTGAGTACGACAGCGGCCGTGGTGCCCGACCAGAAGGCGGTGCCTGGCACGAGCCCGAGCTGCTTGGTGGCGTAGGTCGGCATGTAGATGTTGAAGGTGTAGTTGCCCACCGTGCCGACGGCGGCCAGGCCGAAGGCGGACAGCACCGGCAGGCGCTGGGTGGTGAGCGCGTCCGCGAGCGGATTGCGCGCCACGCCCTGCTGCTGCTTGGTGCGCTCGAAGGCGGGGCTTTCCGACACCCGCGAGCGTACATAGAGGCCGACCGGCGCCAGCACGAAGCCCAGGATGAAGGGCAGGCGCCAGCCCCACGAGATCATGGTCTCCTTGTCGAGCATCGAGGTCAGCAGCGCCGCGGTGAGCAGGCCGGAGGTGAGCGCCAGGCCGACCGCGAACTGATGCCAGCTGCCGACCAGGCCGCGCTTGCCTGGCGGCGCGTACTCGACGAGGAACGCCGCCGCGCCGCCCCACTCGCCGCCGGTCGAGAAGCCCTGCACCAGCCGGCACAGGATCAGCAGGATCGGGCCTGCGATGCCGATCGAGGCGTAGGAGGGAATGAGGCCGGTCAGCGCCGTCGCACCCGCCATCATGCCGACCGTGAGCACCAGCGCCGCCTTGCGGCCACGGCGATCGCCATAGGCGCCGATGACGATGGCGCCTACCGGGCGCATCAGGAAGCCGACGCCGTAGGTGGCGAAGGCCGACAGGAGTGGCGTGGTGGGATTGCTGGCCGGGAAGAAGTTGGCGCCGATCTGGGCGGCGAACAGGCCGAAGATCAGGAAGTCGTACAACTCGACGAAATTGCCGAGGGCACATGAAATGATGGCGCGCCGGCGCATGCCACTATCGATATCGGCCGGTCCAACCCCCTGAACCCCCATGGTCGCTTGCGACATCGTCGTTCCCCCAAGCTTGTCTGGTCAGTGTGACACAAAGTCGAGGTGACAAGCCACGCGATGGCCGTCGGCGACGGTGCGCAAGGCCGGCGTTTCGTTCGCACAGCGAGCCATGGCGTGCGGGCAGCGGTCGCGAAAGTGGCAGCCCGACGGCGGGTCACGGGCGTCGGGCACGTTGCCCTTGATCGGCAGCGGTGCGCGCGACTGGTCGGCATCGGGCACCGGCACGGCCGCGACCAGCGCCTGCGTGTAGGGATGATGCGGGCGACGCACGATCTCGTCGGTCGGTCCGTCCTCGACGATGCGGCCGAGATACATCACCAGCGTGCGCTCGCAGAGATATTTCACCAGGGCGAGGTCATGACTGATGTAGACGGCGCTCAATCCCATCGCGTCGCGCACCTCGCGCATCAGCGCCAGGATGCCGGCGCGTACGCTGACATCGAGCATCGACACCGGCTCGTCGGCGACCAGGAAGCGCGGTGCCAGAACGAGGGCGCGGGCCAGCACGACGCGCTGCAGCTGCCCGCCACTCAGCTGGTGCGGGTACTTGTCGAGGTAGCGATCGAGGTCGGGCAGGTGGACCCGGCGGAACGCCGCCGCGACGCGGTCCATGTGCTCGGCCTTGTCGATGCCGGCGTTGAGCAGCGGCTCGGCGACGGCGCGGTAGATGGTGAAGCGCGGGTTGAGGGCGTCGAACGGATTTTGGAACACCAACTGCGCCTGGCGGCGGAAAGCGCGGAGGTTATCGCCGGACAGCCCATCGAGCGGCGCGCCATCGAAGGCGATCGAGCCCGCGGTCGGCTCGGCGAGCTTCAGCATCAGGCGGCCGAGCGTGGTCTTGCCGCAGCCCGATTCGCCCACGATGGCGATGGCATCGCCCGCGCCGATGTCGAAGCTCACGCCCTCCAAGGCGCGCACTACCGGATGCGCGCCGCGCACGATCTCGCCCAGCGAGCGCGAGACGGGGAAGTGCTTTACGACGCCGCGTAGCTCAACGAGCGTTGCCATGTGGCGGGATCCAATGCGGCGTTGCGAAGTTGGTCGGCCTCGGCGTCGCGCCGGCAGGCTGAAAGATGGCCGCCCTTGAGTGTAGGCGAGCCCAAGTCGGTCCGGCAGGCGGACTCGGCGAAGGGGCAGCGCGGCGCGAAGCGGCAACCGGGCGGCGGCGCGCTGAGGTCGGGCGGGCTGCCGTGGATCGGCACCAGCTCCATGGCATCCGACATCAGGTCGGGAAAGGCGTTGCGCAGGCCCATCGTGTAGGGATGCCGCGGCCGCGCCAGCACCTCGCGCACCGGGCCGCTTTCGATCACCTGGCCGGCATACATCACGACCACCTCATCGCAGAGGTAGGCGACCACGCTGATGTCGTGCGTGACCAGCACGATGGAGAGGTTCAGCCGCTGCTGCAGCGCGCGCAGCGTGTCGAGGATCTGGCGCTGCACGATGACGTCGAGTGCCGTCACCGGCTCGTCGGCGAGCAACAGGCTGGGCTCGAGCGCCAGCGCGAGCGCGATCGCCGCGCGCTGGCGCATGCCGCCGGAGAACTGGTGCGGATAGTCGGCGAGGCGGCGTTCGTTCAAACCCACCAGATCGAAGAGCTCGGCGGCGCGCTTGGCGGCGGCACTGCGCGAGGCGTTGCCGCGCTTGGTCAGAACCTCGACGAGCTGCGCGCCGACGGTGTAGACCGGATCGAGCGAGCTCATGGCGCTTTGCGGCACATAGGCGATGTCGCGCCAGCGCAGCTTCCGGGTCGCTGCCTCGTCGATCGTCTGGCCCTTGAAGGCGAGACGACCTCCGGCGCGGTATCCGTTCTCGGCCAGCACGCCCATGACGGCGCGCACCGCCGTGGTCTTGCCGCAGCCCGATTCGCCTACCAGGCCGACGATCCGGCCCTCGGGGACGGCGAACGACGCGCCGTCGACCGCGCGCACCACGCCCGTCCGCGTGCTGTAATGAATGTGCAGGTCGTCGACTGCGAGGATCATCGGCCCACCGTCATCGCCCGCGCAGCCTGGGCATGAAGACCTCTTCGTAGCCGCGGCTGATGAAGAAGCCCGCGACCACGATCAGGATGATGCAGACGCCGGGCGGCACGAACCAGGCGTATTGCCCGCGCGACAGCGCCTGCGAGGAGAAGGCGTCCTGCAGCATCATGCCCCACGACACGTTGGTCGGGTCGCCGAAGCCCAGGAAGCTGACGCTCGCTTCGGTGATGATCGCCCAGCCGATGGCGATCGCGGCATAGACGAAGCTCAAGGGCAGGATGTTGGGCGCGATGTGCACGAACATGATGCGCCATTGGCTGGCGCCGGTGACCTGCGCCGCCTCGACATAGGCGCGTTCGCGCAAGGACAACACCTGGCTCCTGATCACGCGAGCGGAGTTGGGCCACAGCAGCAGCGCCACCGCGAGCACGATGTTGGAGGTCTCGGCGCCGAGGAAGCCGGTCAGCACGATCACGAACGGCAAGAAGGGCAGGCTGAGCGCCATGTCGGCGATGCGCATCAGCAGCGCGTCGATCCAGCCGCCGAAATAGCCCGACATCAGGCCGACCACGGTCCCAACGGTGGCGACGATCACCGCCGCCGACAAGCCGACCGCCAGCGCGCTGCGGGTGCCGTGCACGAGCTGGGCATAGATATCGCGGCCGAGATTGGTCGTGCCAAGCAGGAATTCTGCGCCCGGCGGCATGTTGGCGGCGACCTTGCCCGCCTTGGTGAACAGGATCTCCATCGGATCGATGGGCGCGAGCTGGTCTGCACTGAACGCGACCACGGCGAACAGCAGGTAGATCAGGATGCCGGCGAAGGCGAACGGGTCGCGCAGCGGCATGGTGAGCAGCCGCCGCACCATCGGCGGCAGGCGCCAGCCAGGCGCGGGTTGGGAGAGGGTCAGCTCTTTCGGCCATGGCTCACCCGGGGATCGAGGACCATGTAGAGCAGGTCGGCGACGAAGTTCATCAGCGCCAGCACCAGCGCGATCATCAGGAATGCGCCCTGGGCCAGCGGGTAGTCGTGCACCGACACCGCCTGCACCAGCATGCGGCCGATGCCGGGCCACGAGAACACCGTCTCGATCACGACATTGCCGCCCATCGACAGGCCGACACCCAAGGCAAAGGCAGTAACGACCGGCAGCAGCGCGTTGCGCGCGGCGTGGTTGATGACGATGCGCCACTCCGAGAAGCCCTTCATGCGGGCCATGGTGACGAACTCCTCGTGCATCACCTCCAGCATGTTGGAGCGCATCAGCAGGAGCGGCAGGCCTTGCAGGTAGAGAGCGAGGGTGAGGACGGGCAGCGCGAGATGCTCGACATAGTCCCACGAGGCGATGCGCTGCCAGTTGTTGGCATAGGCGAGCCCCGGGCTCGAGGCGCCGCCGGATGGAAACCAGCCGAGGTTGAAGGACAGGAAGGCGAGCAACACCATGCCGATCCAGAATTCCGGCGCTGCGCGCGTCGCCAGCACAGCCGGCACCGCGACCCGCTCGAGCCAGGTGCCGCGCTTCCAGGCGAGCCAGGCGCCGGCCAGCACGCCGAAGATGTAGGCGATGATCAGCGAGGCGAGCGTCAGAACCAGAGAGTTGGGCAGCGCCTCGAGCAGGATCGTGGTCACCGGCCGGCGCTGGAAGAACGACAGCCCCATCTGCCCGGTCAGGAGGTTGCCGAGATAGATGAAGTATTGCTGCCACATCGGCTTATCGAGGCCGAACTGCTCGAGCATGGCCTGCTGCTGGTCGGCGTTCAGGTTCTCGTTGATGAACGCGGCCAGCGGCGTGCCCGGCATGAGCCGGAACATGAAGAACAGGATCGTCGTGACCGCCAGCAGCGCCAGGGCGTTGTGCGAGAAGCGCTCGAGGATCAGTCTCATGGAGTCACGAAGGTCTCTCGCTGCGCTCGGGATGACACCGAAGGCTGCAACACGAACCGTGTCATCCCGAGCGAAGCGAGGGACCTTTCCTGCTCCATCATTCCGTCGTCAGCTTTTCCTGCTTGCCGGCCGGGTAGTAGAGCTTGCCGCCGACCAGTCGATAGCCCGCGTCCTGCAGGATCTTCTTCGACACGGCGAGGCCGGTCTTCATGTTGTCGACCGAGGGATCGTGCCAGTAGGACAGCACCGGCGAGACATGGCTGTTGGCGGGACGGCGAAGTCCTGCCACGCCGCCGAGACCATCAGGCGCCGGTCGATCGCGAAGCTCAGCGCCCGGCGGAAGGCCGCGTCGTCGAACGGCGGGCGGCGGTTGTTGAAGGCGACGAACTCGAAGCCGACATCGGTCTCGGTCGTCACGACGATGTCGGGGTTCTCCTTGGCGAACTTCACCAGCACCTCGGGATCGCCGCCGAAGAAGCCGAGGAAGTTGAGCTCGCCGCGCTTCAGCATGCCGAGCGTCGCCTCGGCGTTGGGCACGATGCGCATGATCCAGCGCGCGACCTTGGGCGCCTTGAAGTGGTCGGGGAAGGCTTCGAGCAGGATCTCCTCGTTAGGTGCCCAGCGCACGATCTTGAAGGGCCCCGAGCCGGTGCGATTGATGTCCTTGATCTGCTCGGCGTTCTCCGGCTTGCCCTCGAGATCCTTCAGCACCGGCTCCCAGACGTGCTTGGGGATCAGGTTGATCTTGCTGAGCGTGGCGGTGAAGAAGGTGGCGTTCGGCCCCTTGAGCTTCAAGCGCAGGCCTGTTTCGCCGGTCTTTTCCATCGAGGCGATCTCGGTGACGAACGGCTTGTACATCGGCGCCTTGTCGCCGGCCGGCGCCTGGAACGAGAAGATCACGTCCTCGATCGTGACGGGCTTGCCGTCGTGCCATTTCATGCCGGCGCGCAGCTTGATGTCGATGGTGGTGTCGTCGGCCCAAGCTACGGTCTCGGCCGCCCAAGGCTGCGGCGTGCCGTCGGGCCCGATGCGCATCACGCGGTCCCAGATCAGGTCGGTGACCCAGCTGTCGACCGCACCGCCGATATAGAGCGGGTTGGTGGCGTTGATCGTCTCGTTGCTGTTGATGATCAGGTCCTTCTGCGCGCTGATCGGCTCGATGCCGGTAAAGGTCCAGATGTTGCGGATGCCGACGCCGATCTGGTTGACCACCGTGGAGTCCTTGAACACCGCCTTGTTGAAGGCCATCGGGTACTTGGGATGCACCAGGAAGGCGTATGGCTGGTCGCGGTCGATCATCTTCTGCGCCTCGAAGATCGTCTTGCGCCGCTCCTCCTTGTTGAGCTGGGTGCGTTGCTTCTCTGCCAGCTTGTCGTATTCGGGATTCTTATAGCCGATGAAGTCGTAGCCCTTGTCGGCGTAACTGGAATGAAAGAGGGAATACACGAACTCGTCGGGGTCGGCGCGCTCGGGCCGGCCGACCATGCGCCACATCGTGGCGTCCCACTTGTCGCGGCCGTACCAGATCAGCGCGGTCTGCGCCTGGCGCTGCAGCGGCTTGACGTCGATGTCGAGGCCGAGCTGGCGCCATTGCTGGGCGATCAGCTGCGAGGCCTGGTAAGCCTGCGGCAATGCCGCCTGCGGCCAGGTGTAGAGGTTGATCTTGCGGACCTTCTCCGACGCGTTTTGGGCGAACGCTCCTCTGGCGAGGATAGCGGGGCTGACGGCGGCGATGCCGGCGGCCGCGATGAGTGTACGTCTCTTCATGATGCCTCCTTCAGCCGGGCGCGGGTGTACCGGTTCTCCGGTATCTTGAGCCCGAGATTTTCCCTGAGCGTGGTGCCTTCGTAGTCGGTGCGGAACACGCCGCGCCGCTGCAGCAGGGGCACGACCTGGCTGCAGAAATCCTCGAACGGCTTGGGATAGTGGTTGCAGACGACGTTGAAGCCGTCGGCCGCCTCTTCCTTCAGCCACTTCTCCATCTCGTCGGCCATGTATTCAGCCGTGCCGACGATCACGCGATGGCCGGTGCCGGCCGCGGTGTGACGCGCGATCTGGCGCAGGGTCATGTTGTTGTCACGCGCCGTCTTCACCACCAGCGCCTGGCGCGCCTTGGCGGCGTTGCTGGGCGGCAGGTCGGGCAGCGGCCCGTCGAGCGGGAACTTGGTCAGGTCGAGCCCGCCCGAGATGTGCGTGAGCGACAGGAGCGCCACATCGTCGGGCATCAGCGACTGCAGGTACTCGTAGGTTGCCTTGGCGTCGTCCATCGTCCTGCCGAGCACCGGCGTCAGGCCCGGCATGATCTTGATGTCGTCGGGCGCGCGGCCGTACTTCGCCGCGCGCTTCTTGATGTCGGCGTAGAACGCCTTGGCCTCGTCGATCTTGGTCTGCGCCGTGAACACCACGTCGGCGGTGCGCGCGGCGAGGTCGCGCCCGGCCTCGGACGAGCCCGCCTGGGCGATCACCGGCCAGCCCTGCGCGCGAGCGCGTGATGTTGAGCGGGCCCTTGACCTTGAAGTGCTTGCCGACATGGTCGAGGAAATGGACCTTGTCGCGGTCCATGTAGACGCCGCTCTTCTTGTCGCGCAGCAGCCCGCCGTCCTCCCACGAGTCCCACAGGCCGGTTACGACCTCATAGAATTCCTCGGCGCGCTCGTAGCGTTCGCCATGCGCCATGTGTTGGTCGAAGCCGAAATTCTCCGACTCGTCCTCGATCTGCGACGTGACCAGGTTCCAGCCGGCGCGGCCGTCGCTGATATGGTCGATCGACATGAAGCGGCGGGCGATGTTGTAGGGCTCGTTGTAGGTCGTGGTCGCCGTCGCCACGAGGCCGATGTGCTCGGTCACCATGGCGAGCGCCGCCAGCGTCGCCGTCGGCTCGAGCTTCACGGTGCGCGAGAGCTTGGAGCGCGCCCGCTCGCCGCGCGCCAGCTGCCGGCTGCCCGACACGCCGACCGTGTCCTGGAAGAAGATGCAGTCGAACTTCGCCGCTTCGGCCACCTGGGTGATGTGGGCGTAGCCCTGGAAGTCCATGTCATAGGTCGGCTGGGCGTCGGGATGGCGCCAGCCGGCGAGATGGTTGCCTGGCACGCTGAAGAAGCCGCCGAGGCGAAGCATCCTAGTCATTGGACGCCGCCGCGGCCGGGACCTGCACGCTCGTCGGGTTCTTGCGGAACCGGTTCTTCGGGATCGGCACCCCGAGATTGCCGCGGAAAGTCGTGCTCTCGTACTCGGTGCGGAACAGGCCGCGCCGCTGCAATTCGGGGATCACCATATCGACCCATTCCTCGAGCGGCTTGGGGTAGTGCGCGAACAGGAGGTTGAAGCCGTCGGCTGCGCCGGCCTCCAGCCACTCATGCAGGTCGTCGGCGATCGACTTGGGCGTGCCCCAGATGAACTCGGTGGGTCTGGCTCATCGCCAGCACGCGGCCGATCTCGCGGATCGTCATGCCGCGCTTGCCCATGGCGATGATCCGCTCCTGGCGCGCGCGGGCGGCGTTGCTGGGCTTGAGCGTCGGCAATGGTCCGTCGGGATCCATCGAGAAGATGTCGACGCCACCGGCGAGCCGGGCGACCGCCGCGATGCCGACGCCGTCATCGACCAGCGCGCGCAGCTCCTCGTAGAGCTCTTGCGCCTCGGACATGGTGCGGCCGACGATCGGCTGGATGCCCGGGAAGATGCGGATCTCGTCGGGCCCGCGGCCGTACTTCGCCATGCGCCGATGCATGTCGTCGCGGAAGGCGCGGCCCTCCGGGATCGTGTCCTGCGCGGTGAAGACCAGATCGGCGGTGCGCGCAGCGAGCTCCATGCCGACGTCCGACGAGCCCGCCTGCGCCACCACAGGCCGGCCTTGCGGCGAGCGCGCGACGTTAAGCGGTCCGCGCACGTTGAAGTACTTCCCCTGGTGATTGAGGATATGCATCTTGTCGTAGTCGAACCAGACGCCCGATTCCTTGTCGCGCAGGAAGGCGTCGTCCTCCCACGAATCCCACAGGCCCACGACGACGTCGTGAAACTCCGAGGCTCTGTCGTATCGGATGCCGTGCTCGAAATGCTGGTCGCGGCCGAAGTTCACCGCCTCGTCCTCGGCCTGCGAGGTCACGAGGTTCCAGCCGGCGCGACCGCCGCTGATGTGGTCGATCGTCAGGAAGCGCCGCGCCACGTTGTACGGCTCGTTGTAGGAGGTGGTGCAGGTCGAGATCAGGCCGAGGCGCTTGGTGATGGCGCCGATCGCGGCGATGGCGGTCATTGGCTCGATGTGCGCCTGGCGGCCGCTCTTCACCCGGAACGGCTGGCCGCCATAGACGGCGGTGCTGCCGGGAATCGCGACCGAGTTCCTGGAAGAACATGCAGTCGAGCTTGCCGCGCTCGGCGGTGCGCGCCATGTGGAGCAGCTGCTTCACGGAGAGATCGGTCTCGGGGTCGGCGTCGCGATGGCGCCAGCCGGTGGGATGGCAGCTGGGCAGGCTCATGAAGGCGCCGAAGCGAAGCTTGCGTGCGGTCGTCGTCATGCGGCACCACTCGAGAAACTGCGGAAATACATGCAGTTAGTGTGCCAAGGAATCGGTCGTCTTCGCTAGCCTTTCCTCAGCGCCTGGCGCTGCGCGATCGCGATATCGGGCCGGTCGGTGGTGAAAACGTCGACCTCCAGATCGAGCAGACGAGCGATGGCCGCCGCATCGTTGCAGGCCCATCCGCCGATCCCGAGGCCGGCCTTCCGCACCGCGACCACAATGCCGGCATCCAGCATATTCTGGCGCAGACCGAGCATCGGTACGCCCGATGTCTTTGCAATGGCAATGACACGATCGAGACCGAGATCGACCTGTACTTGGGGTAACACCAGCCAGACGTGGCGCATCGGCCGGCCGTGGGCGACCGCGTCGAGCACAGTATCGAGCTGGAAGCTGGTCACAACGCTGCGTTTCAACACGCGGGCATGGGCGAGCGCTGCCATCACTTTTTCAGGATGGCCGGGATAGGGCACGCGGTCGGGTCCGCACTTGATCTCGAGTCGCAGCACGATCGGCGTCGGGCGAAAGATCTCGATGACCTCGTCGAGCAGCAGCATGCGCTGCCCGGCGGTGCCTTTCAGGGTGACCTTCGAGAGCTCGGCCCAGTCGCGCGCCGCCACCGGCCCCGTGCCATCGGTCGTGCGGTCGAGCGTGTCGTCGTGGATCACCACCAGCTTGCCGTCACGCGTCGGATGGACGTCGAACTCGACCTGCTCGACCGGCAATTTTGCCGTTTGCTCGAAGGCGATGCGGCTGTTCTCCGGCCACAACAGTGCGCCGCCGCGATGCGAGGCGATGTCGGTCATCGGAGCGTCGGATCGAGCCTGATCGCGCAGCCAGTCGCCGACTATGCTGATGGAGAGGGTGGAGAGCACGATCACGGCCGCCGGACATAGCATGATCCAGGGCGCGCGCGTCAGGTACTCGCGGCCATAGCCCACCATGTTGCCCAGCGAGCTGAGCGGCGGCTGCACGCCCAACCCCAGGAACGACAGCCCGCTCTCCAGCAGGATGGTCTCGGGGAAGGTGATCGTCATGGAGACGATGAGCGTCGAGGCGATGTTGGGCAGCACGTGCAGGCCATAGACGCGGAGGTTCGAGGCGCCGAGCTGGCGCACCGCCGCGGCATAGCCCTGTTCGTTGGCCGAGAGGGTGAGGCCGCGCGCGATGCGGGCGTAGCGTTCCCACGAGTTGAGGCCCATCAGCACCACGAACAGCAGCAGGCTGTTGCCGAAGAAGGCGAGAACGGCGAGGGCGATGATAAGGAAGGGCACACTTGCCTGGAAGTCGATCATCATCAGCACGATCGCCTCGACGGACCGCCGGAAGTGCGCCGCGACGAAGCCCATGGCGGTGCCGAAGGCCGCAGCGATCAGGGTGCCGAAAAAGGCAATCAGCAGGCTCAAGCGGATCGACATGATGAGGCGCGAGAGCACGTCGCGGCCAAGCTCGTCGCTGCCCAGCGGGTGCGCCCAGCTGCCGCCCATGAAGACCGGCGGTGCGAGCCGCGCGCGCAGATCCAGCGCGGTGAAGGAATAGGGCGCGAGGACGTCGGCCCCCAGCGCGACCACGACCATGAGCGCGATCCAGGCGAGTGCCAGCAGCGTGAGCGGTGGCCACGCCTCGAAGAAGCGCGAGACGTTGCTGCGCGAAAGGGGTTCAGCGGCTGCCGACAACGCCCTTGCTCCTCATGCGCGGATCGATCCAGCCATAGACGAAGTCGACGATGATGTTGGCGGTCACCATGGTGGCGGCGACCAGCAGCAGGATCACCTGCACGACGGCAAGGTCGCGATTGGCCACCGCCGACACCAGCAGCCGGCCAATGCCGGGCCAGGCGAACACGCTTTCGACCACCACGGCGCCTGCGATCAAGGTCCCGACCATGAAGCCCACGATGGTCGTTGTCGGGATCGCCGCGTTGGGCAGCGCATGCTCGGTGACGACGCGCCGCCAGGTCAGTCCCTTGGCCGACGCGGCGCGGATGTAGGGCTGGCCCAGCACCTCGAGCATAGCCGAGCGGGTGAAGCGCGCCAGGATTGCGGCCCCCGCGATGCCGAGCGTCACGATCGGCAACACCGCGCTCGCCGCGCTGTCGCTGCCGGCCGACGGCAGCCAGCCGAGCTTGACCGCGAAGATCAGCACCAGCACCAGGGCGAGCACGAAGCTCGGCACGGTGAAGCCCGCCACCGACAGCATCATGGTGAGCCGGTCGGCCAGTGAATTGCGGTGTAGGGCGGCATAGATGCCGGCCGGGATGCCGATGGCGAGCTTCAGCGCAAAGGCCGGAAGTGTGATGGCGAGCGTCGCCGGCACGCGCTCCAGCACGATCTGCAGGGCCGGCCGACCATCGCGCATCGAGTTGCCGAGATCGCCGCTCAGGGCATGGACGATGTAGTTGAGGTACTGGACCCACAGCGGCCGATCGAGCCCCCACGCCGCGCGGAAGGCCTTGATGGACTCCGGCGGCGCATCGGCCGACAGGATCATCATCGCCGGATCGCCTGAGGCATGCAGGACGAAGAAAGCGAAGGTGATGACCAGGAAGATGGTGAAGAGAGCGCGCAGCAGGCGCCCGGCGAGATAGCGCAGCATCAGGCGGCCAGGCTTTTCGGCAGTTCTTCGGCGAGATGGCAGGCCGCACGCCGGCCGTCAGCCAAGTCGCGGAGTATCGGAGTCTCGATGCGGCAACGCTCGATCGCGAACGGGCAGCGCGGGTGGAAGGCACACCCCACCGGCCGATCGACGGGGTTGGGTGGCTCACCCGCCAGCACCAGGCGGCGGCGCTGGCCGCGCTTGGCGACGGGAATCGCCGACACCAGCGCCCGTGTGTAGGGATGCGCGGGCGCGGCGAACAGCCGGTCAGGATCGCCCTGCTCGACGATGCGGCCAAGATACATCACGGCCACCTCGTGACTCACCTGCCGCACCATCCGCAGGTCGTGACTTATGAAGAGGTAGGCGAGCCCCAGCCGCTTCTGCAGGTCGAGCAGTAAATTCACCACCTGCGCCTGGATCGACACGTCGAGAGCGGAGATCGGCTCGTCGCAGACCAGGAGCTGCGGATCGAGGATCAGCGCACGCGCCAGCACGATGCGCTGGCGCTGGCCGCCCGACAGCTCGTGCGGGAAGCGATCGAAGTGATGAGCGGCGAGACCGACCGCATCCATCATGGCGAGCGCCTTGCTGCGTCGATCGCCCGCCGCGCCAATGCCGTGGATGGCCAGTGGCTCCGTCACCTGTCGGCCGACGCTGAGGCGCCGATCGAGTGCGCCCAGCGGATCCTGGTAGACCATCTGCATGCGCCGCCGGATCGCGCGCCATTCCATCGAGCCGATCGGCGGCAGAGCCTCGCCCGCGATGCGCACGTTGCCGCTGGTCATCGGCACCAGCCCGAGCACCAGCTTGGCAGTGGTCGTCTTGCCGCAACCCGATTCGCCCACCAGGCCGAGCGTTCGGCCGGCCTGAAGCTCGAACGACACGCCGTCGACGGCGTGCAAGGTCGCCACCTTGCCGAACGGCCAGGCGCCACGGCGAACCTCGTACTTGCGCACCAGGTCGGAGACCTCCAGCAGCGCCGTCACGTGCGTACCTCGAACGCGCGAATGCAGGCGACGCGATGGCCGAGCGCCAGTTCAGTTGCGGGTGGCGACTCACGTCTGCAGTCAGCGATGGCGCGTTCGCAGCGCGGCGCGAAGCTGCAACCCGGCGGCAGGTTGGCCGGCTCGGGCACGACGCCCGCGATCGGCACCAATGGCCGGCGCGGGCCTTCGAGTTCGGGCAGGGCGGCCAGCAGCCCTTGCGTGTAGGGATGCGTCGGCGCGCCGAAGATCGTGTCGATCGGCGCATCCTCGACGATGCGGCCGGCATACATCACGCACACCCGGTCGGTGTTCTCGGCGACGACGCCGAGATCGTGGCTGATCAGCACCAGCGCCATGCCGCTGTCGCGGCGGATTTCGCCCAAGAGCTCGAGGATCTGCGCCTGGATGGTGGCGTCGAGCGCCGTGGTGGGCTCGTCGGCCACCAGGAGGTCGGGCTGGCCAGCGAGCGCCATGGCGATCATGATTCGCTGGTTCATGCCGCCCGAAAGTTCATGCGGATAGTCGCCCAACCGGCGGGCCGCATCGGCGATGTGGACCCGGTCGAGCAGGCGTCGCGCCTCGGTCTGGGCTGCCGCACGGTCGAGGCCGCGATGCAGGCTCAGCGCCTCACCAAGCTGCCGTCCGATGCGATGCACGGGATTGAGACTGCTCGATGGGTCCTGGAAGATCATGGCGATGCGCCGGCCGCGCACGCGCTCGAGATCGGCCACCGGCGCGCCGACGAGGTTGCGTCCCGCCAGCAGCACCTCGCCGCCGATGCGCGCCGATTTGCCGAGCAGCCCCAAGGTGGCAAGCCAGGTGACGCTCTTGCCGCATCCCGATTCGCCTACCAGGCCGACTGCTTCGCCCTTGCCGACGTCGAGGTCGATGCCGTGCAGCGCACGCACCACGCGCTTGCCGGTATCGAAATCGACCGTCAGTCTGCTGAGAGAGACGAGCGGTTCCGCCATCAGGCCTTACGCCAGCGGAAATTCTCGGCGCGGAAATCCATCTGGAAGGCCGGTGCCGCCTGCCATTCGATGTCCTTGCGCTTGGCGGTGAAGGTCGCGGTCTGGTGCAGCACCGTGTAGGCGGGGTCCTCGCGCTCGCAGATCTCGAGCATGCGTTTGAACATCACCTTGCGCTTGGCCATGTCGGTCTCGGTCTCGAGCGATCCCGAGAGTTTGTTCATCTCGTCGTTGGCCCATTCCTTGGCCTGTTGCTGCTGGCCCTGCGGCCCGTGCTGGCCGACCAGCGAGCTGATCGGATCGCTGAAAGCGGCGCTGTTGGACCAGTCGCGGATGGCGCGCTTGCCGTCGTTCTCGAAGATCTGCTGCCAGTTCTCGCGCATCTGTATTTCGACATTCAGTCCGGCAGCGCGCCACATCTCCACCTCGATCTGCGCTGTTCCGACCTGGTTGGTGTAGTAGTTGTTGAGCACGCGGAAGGGGATCGGCTCGCCCTTGTAGTTGGCGGCCTTCAACAGCGCCTGCGCTTTCTTCAGATCGAACTCCGGCACCGTCCAACCCTCGATAAACATCGGGCCGTAGAACTCCCACTGCAGCCCCGGCGGCACGCGGGTGCGGCCGGCCCACAGACTGTCGACGATCGCCTGCCGGTCGATCGAATGGGTGATCGCCTGCCGGATGCGCGGGTCGGCAAGCTGCGGGTGATTCTTGTCGAACACCAGGATGCGGTGATTGGTGACTAGTCCACCCTGGACCTCGAACTTGGGATTCTGAGCCAGTGTCGCCACCTGGTCCGGCGGCACGTCGCAGATGAACTCGTACTGCCCGCTCAGCAGGCCGTTGATGCGGCTCGGCACTTCGGGGACGACCACGAAGCGGATCGTCTTGATCGGCGGCCGACCGCCCCAATAGTCGTCGTGCGCATCGAGGATCAGGCTCTCGTCAGGCTTGAACTCGCGCACCTTGTAGGGGCCGGTGGCGATTGGCTTGCGTGCCCAATCGATCCAGGTCTTGGCTTCCATGAAGCCGCGCTTGCTGATGATCTCGCTGGCCGGCCCGCCGATGCGGCCCTCGAGTGTGACGTCGGGCACGCGGTTCACGAATCGCACCGTGTACTTGTCGACCGCCTCGACCTTCTCGAGCGACGGCCAGATGCGCTTGGCGATGCCCAGCACCTCGGCCGGCAGCTTCTTGCCCTCGATGCTGTCGCGCGCCATCACCGTGGTGAACAGCGTCTTGTTCGAGCTGTTGTCGTAGTTCTCGCCGAACATGCGCTCGGGCCCGAACGTGAAGACCACGTCCTCGGACGTCATCTCGTCGCCGTTGTGGAACTTCACGCCCTTGCGCAGCGAAAGCTCGACCGTTCGTTCGTCGATCCGCTTCCAGCTCTCGGCCAGGCCCGGGATAGGCTCGAGCTTGGACTTGAGGTTGCGCGCGATCAGATTCTCGAAGATCGGCATCTGCACGCGCTCGCCGACATTGGAGCGCTCGCGCACCACCTCCAGGGACGCGCTGGTCGCGATCTGCTGGACGGCAATATTGATGGTCGGCCGATCGTCGGTCTGGCCGATGGCGAAGCGCGGCAGGACGAGGCCGCCGGCGGTAAGGCCGGCACCCGCCAGGAAGCGGCGGCGTTCGACGTGATTCATGTTTCCTCCCATCCTCTCGCAAAAGTCCCGCTGAAAGGCGGCGACTATGGGGGACGATTGTTACAGGTTCGATCTGACGTTGGCGGCGCTCGCGTGTCAAGCAGAGCACGGCAAAAGGCCCAGAAATGTGGCATCTTTTGTGCTGGCAGGGGGAGAGTCCGATGCAGTTATTCACCACTCGCGCCTTATTGAAGGCCTTGCTCGCCCTGGCTGCGGGCGGGCCGATCGCGGGCCGGGCATTCGCCCAGGCCTTTCCGACCCATCCGCTCCGCCTGGTGGTGCCGTTCTCGGCCGGCGCCGGCATCCTCGACATCATGGCGCGCCTGATCAGCCAGCGTCTCAGCGCCGGCTTGGGCCAGCAGGTCGTGGTCGACAACAAGCCTGGCGCGGGCGGCAATGTCGGCTCGGAGATCGTCGCGAAGGCGGCGCCCGACGGCTACACGCTGCTGATCGCCGGCCCCGCGCTGGTCGTGAGCCCCTATCTCTACGCCCATCTCGACTTCGATCCGCTGGCCGACTTCGTGGGCGTCACCATGGTCAACTCCGCACCACTCCTGCTGGTCGTGCATCCCTCGCTGCCGGTGAAGTCCGTGGCCGAGTTGATCGCCTACGCCAAGGCCAATCCCGGCAAGCTGAACTACGGCTCGGGCGGTGTCGGCGCAACGCCCTACCTCGCGGTCGAGCTGCTGAAGTCGATGGCGGGTTTCGACGCGGTGCACGTGCCTTATAGAGGTGGCGCGCCGGCGCTGGCCGACCTGGTCGCGGGCCAGCTCTCCTTCATGATCGAGAACGTTCCTGGGACCTTGCCTTTCGTTAAGGACGGCAAGCTCCGCGCCCTCGCCATCACCAGCCGCGAGCGCTCGGCCCTGGTCCCCGACCTGCCGACCATGATCGAGGCGGGCGTCCCGGGCTACGAGATGATCGGTTGGAACGGCATCTTCGTGCCCAAGGGCACGGGCCCCAAGATCGTCGAGAAGCTGCACGGCGAGCTGGCGGAGATCCTGCGCGGCGCGGAATTGCGCGAGCAGTTCGCCAAGCTCGGCGCGGAAGCCGTCGGCAACACCCCGATCGCCTTCTCGGCGTTCGTGAAGGAAAAGTCGATGCGCTGGGGCAAGATCATCCGCGATCGCGGCATCAAGCCCGAATGAGCAGCACCAGCAGCAGCGCCGCCGGCATCAGCAGCGGATAGGCCACGAACGGCACGAGCAAGGCGCCGATCACTGCGCCGACCAAGTAACCGATCCAGGTGAATGCCAGCAGGCGGCGGCTGGTGACGGAGGGCGGCGTGCGATCGTCTCCCGGCCATAGCCGGTCGAGAACAGCGTCGGCGCCGCGCGCCAGGGTGCTGGTGACGACCACCGTGCTGACGGCGCTGCCCGCGAAGTGGGTAATGGCGGAAGCTTGGATGCCCATCGCCGCGGCCACGATTAACACGGCGCCCTCCGGCGTAACGGGCAGGAAACCAACGACCGCCAGCAAGGCCGCTTCGATCAGCAGGCCCACCGTCGGCGTGCGCAGAAGGCGCAACAGCAGGCGAGAGATCATGGCGCCGGCGAAGAAGGCGATCAGCGGTGCGAGATGCCGCCAGGCATCGAGCCAGTGGCCCTGCGCCAGCGCGATGCCGGCCAGCACCGTGTTGCCGGTCATGTTGGCGGCGAACACGCTGCCCATGGTGATATAGCCAACGGCGTCGGCGATACCGGCGACGATCGTCAGGATGGTCGCCTGGAGGTGAGGATTGATGCACTATCAAGCGGGGTGGTCCTCCGCTAGTTTGGGCAGGCTCGATCGGAGATCAATCGGGGAGATCGATCATGAACCAGACTGACCGGCAGGCTTGCCACGCTCAAGGCCCTGGTCGCGGCGTTCAACGCCCACGATCTCGATGCGATCATGGCCTTGTTCGCCGACGATGCCGTGCTCGAGATGCCGCGTGGCCCCGATCCCTGGGGCCGCCGCTTCGTCGGCCGCGCCGCCGTGCGCGAGGGCCTGAAGGCACGCTTCGAAGGCCTGCCCGACGTCCACTACGGTGCCGACAGCCACTACGTCGACGGCGACATGGGCATCTCGCAATGGACCGTGACCGGCACCATGAAGAACGGCGAACCCATCGAGGCGCGTGGCTGTGACTTCTACAGCTTCCGCGGCGACAAGGTCGTGAAGAAAGACTCGTTCTGGAAGATCGTTGAAAAGTGACGATCTCCGCATCGGCGGGTATTTCGCAGGAAGTATCGACGATTGGAAATTCGACGGCGGTGCGAGCAGAATGGTGCCAATCCGCAACGAAGGGGAAACGCCCGTAATGTCCGAGCTGACTGACGATATCTTCGCCGAGCTGCGCAAGATCGACACGCCCACCATCACCAATGTGGTGGCGACCTACCCGAAGAATCCGCTTTGCCTTGGGCTCTACAATCCCTGGACCGAGAACTGGTACACCGACACCTCGATCCGCTGCATCTATCCGGAGATGGGCGCCATCGTGGGCTATGCCGTGACCTGCGTGTACGGCCTGCCCGACCCGAACTTCGCCGGGCGGCTCTCCTTCATGGACGTGGTCGACGCGCTCGATGCAATGAAGAAGCCGACCATCCTGGTGATCCAGCAGAAGTGGCCAACCGAGATCCACGCCAAGGCAGGCCTGGCCGGCGAAATGATGGTGAGCTCGATGATGGCCGTGGGCTGCATCGGCATGCTGTCCAACGGCCCCTCGCGCGACGTCGATGCCATCCGCAAGCTCCGCTTCCAGCTCCTGCTGGGCGGCGTCACCGCAGGCCACGGCGAGATGGCGGTGCAGGCGGTCCAGGTGCCGGTCTCGGTCGGCGGCATGGATGTGGCGCCGGGCGATCTCATCCATATGGACGAGAACGGTGCGGTAAAGTTTCCGCCGCACCATGCGCCGGCGATCGTGAAGAACGCCAAGGCAATGCTCGACGACGAGGCCCAGCGTCTGGTGGTGATCCGTAAGGCCAAGAGCGCCGCCGAAGTGCGGGCCGCCAACTCGGGCGGCGCCTACACGCAGAAGAAGGGGTGAGCCATGGCGGAACTTTCCAAGGATCTTCGCGAGGTGCTGGCCAAGGTCGGCACCTCGACTCTGACCGGCGTGCTGAACCGCCGCGGGTTGAAGAGCATGACGCTGTTCGATGTCCGGCCAGTCCGGGACGATCAGCCGCCGATGGTCGGCATCGCCTACACTATGCGCTTCATTCCCTCGCGCGAGGACAAGGACGGGCCGACCTCGACCAACCGCAGCATGATCCAGCCGCAAGCGATGGAGGAATGCCCGCCCGGCCACGTGCTGATGATTGACAGCCGCGGCGATTCACGGGCGGCCTCGGCGGGCGACCTTTATATCGGCCGGCTGAAGGCGCGCGGCGCCGCGGGCATCGTTACCGACGGCGGCTTCCGCGACACTAACGGCGTGCATCGCACGGGGCTGCCGGCCTATCACCGCCGGGCCTCGTCGCCGCCCAGCCCGATCGCCCATCGGCCGGTCGACCTGCAGCTGCCGATCGCCTGCGGCGGCATCGCGGTCTATCCCGGCGACATCGTGGTCGGCGACCGCGACGCGGTCCTGGTGATCCCGCCCGACATCGTCGAGGCGGTCGCCGAGGAGGCGCTGAAGAACTACGAGTACGAGGAGTGGGCCGAGCTGGAGGTCGCCAAGGGCCGCTCGCTCAAGGGCCTGTTCCCGGCCGCGGGCGATGACGCCAAGCGCGACTACGAAGCCTGGAAGAAGGCGGGCGGCAAGAAGTGACACGGGCGGCGGCCTTGGCCGCCGTGTCATCCTGAGCGAAGCGAAGGATCTAGAGCTTTGCCATCACCTCGACCTTGAACTTCTTCATCTCGGCCAGGATCTCCGGCACGGTCGAGCCGCCGAAGCCGGTATCGATCGAGTCGACGCCCAGCGCCTGCATTGCCTTGATGTCGGCCGCGATCTCGGCCGGCTTGCCGGAAAACAGCTTGCGCTCACCGTCGTCGGCCTTGGCCGGCAGGCCGTCGCCGTAGCGCGGGAAGCGCACGGTGACGCCGACCGCCTTGGGATCGCGGCCCGCCTCCGCCGTGAGCTGGCGCAGCCGCGCGATGCCGCCGGTCAGGCGCTTGAGGCTGTCCATCGGGAAGGCGGGATTGTTGGGGATCGGGTACCAGGCATCGCCGTACTTCGCGGTACGCCGCAGCGCCGGTCCCAACTCGCCGCCGACCCAGATCGGGATGCCGCCCTTCTGCGCCGGCTTGGGTGCGAAGGTGATCTTGTCGAACTTCACGTACCGGCCGGAGAACTTCGGCCGGTCCTTGGTCCACAGCTCCTTGAAGGCGGCGACGTACTCGTCCGTCACCTTGCCGCGCTCGGCGAAGGGCGGTGCGCCGATCGCTTCGAACTCTTCCTTCATCCAGCCCGCGCCGATGCCCAGGACCACCCGGCCGCCCGACAGCGTGTCGATAGTGGCGAGTTGCTTGGCCGCCAGCACCGCCGGCCGGTGCGGGATCACCATCACCGACGTCACGAGCCTGAGCTTGGTCGTGCGCGCCGCGACGAAGGCCAATTCGATCAGCTGCTCGTTGCGCTCGCCGGTACCCTGGTTGGTGAACTCGCCGGTGGCGCTGTAGGGATAGGGCGAGGAGATCTCGGTCGGGATGACGACATGGTCGCTGAAGGTGCCGTAGTCGAAGCCCATCTCCTCCGCCCCGACGCACAGGCGGACGAGAGGATCGAGCGCCGACAGGGGGCCGGCGGTGGGCGCGCTGAAACCGATCTTCATGATTGTCTCCCCTGCATAATCCATCCAGCTGGAATCAGCTGGATGGATTATGCCTTTGATCCAGGCGCCTCGTACAACGCGTTTCCGATCAAATGGAACCGCCAAACGGTTCCATTTGATCAGAAGCCGCGCTAGGCGAGTTTGGTGTGGATTTCCATGCTGCGCTTCAGCGTCAGCGTCACGGGCGTGCGCTCGGCGATGTCGGCCATGCGCTTCTTCTGTTCGTCGTCGACCGCGCCTTCGATGCGGAGCGTGCGGTCGATGCTCTCGACCTTGTCCTGGCGCACGAAGTGAATGTCGGCATGGACCGCCGTCACCGGCCACTGCTTGCGCTCGGCGTACATGCGCAAGGTGATCACGGTGCAGGCGCCGAGCGCCGAAGTCAGCAGATCGTAGGGCGCGGGGCCGGCATCCTTGCCGCCGAGCTCAGGACCTTCGTCGGCCATGAGCTTGTGATGGCCGGTGCTAATGTTGGTTGCGTAGTCGACCTGGCCGATGTCGGCCCGTGCGTGCGCCATGCCTGGTTCCCTTCGCGCCGCAAGGGCCGCGCGGTGACCAGTCTAGCGGCGCTTGGCGCGCCGTGTCGCCTTCTTCACGGCCCGGCGTGCCTTCTTTACCACCTTGCGGGCGGCCGTCCGGGCGGTTTTCCGCTTCGCGGTCGCTTTGCGCTTGGTGCTGGCGGCGGCGCGCTTGGTGCCGGCGACGGCGCGATGCGCGGCCGATACCGCCCGGCGGGCAGCCCGCACGACAGCCACCTCGGCCTGGGTGACGGCGTCGCCGATCGGACCGGTGACGGTGGAGATGATCGTCTTCTTTGCCATTTGCTGCTCCTGCCTAGACGCACCCAACGCCCGGGCAGAGACGAGGTTGCGTCAGCGGTAGCGGCGCATCCACTCGCGGTCGATATGATCCTTCCACCACCACACCCATCGGCCTTCGACCGACCAGTTGCCGCGCGTGGCGAGCGCACCGCCGTCGCCTGTCCCGATGATCGCGAGATGCCGGCGATGCGGCACGAAGGGCAGGGGAGCCTTGCCCGTCAGGACCCGCCTCAGGTTCTCGGCAAGTGGCGGTCCTTGCTGTACCGCGAACACGCCCGACTTGGGCCGCGGATGCTTCAGCACCGTGGCGCAGTCGCCGACGGCGAAGATGCGCGGATCGCTGGAACGCAACGTGGCAGCGAGGGCCACGAAGCCCCGCGCATCGAGGGTCAAGCCGGTATAGGTCAGCCAGTGCGGCGCGGTCGCTTCGGTGACGACGAAGATGGCGTCGGCGGCCAACCGCTCGCCGCTTGCGAGGCGAATGCTGCCCGTCTCGACGCTCTCGGCCGCGTCCTTCTCGATCAGGCGAATGCCACGGCGCGCCAGGATCGCGCGCATCTTCCTCTGTGCCGAACGGCCATGCCCGGCCAGGACTACCTCGCGCGTGGCGAGCACCACACTTGCCTCGGTGAGCCGGTGGTCGATGGCGAGCGCCAGCTCGACGCCACCTGCGCCGCCGCCGATTACCATGATCCTCTGCCGACCGCGCGCGCGCGAGAGAAAGGCAAGCCAGCGCTTGCCGAACTCGGCGATCGGCTTGACCGGGACCGCATGCTCGGCTGCACCTGGGATCGAACCAAGATCGGGTGCCGCGCCGACATCGAGCGACAGCACGTCATAGGCGAGCGGCGGCTGGTCCCTGAGCAGCACCAGCCGGCCGGCGCGGTCGAGCCCGACCGCCTCGGCATGGACCAGTCGCGCGCCGGTGCGGGCCGCGAGGGCGGCGAGATCGATGTGGCAGTCGTCGAAGCTGTAGCGGCCGGCGACGAAGCCCGGAAGCATGCCGGAATAGGGGGTGCGGACATCGCGCGCGACCAGCGTCATCTGCACACCGGCCATGGGCCGCTTGCCGAAGCTTGCCAGCACATGGACATGGGCATGGCCGCCGCCCACCAGCACCAGATGTTGCATCGGACCAACATAACCTCACCCTGAGGAGGCCCGCAGGGCCGTCTCGAAGGGTCGGCCGCAGGCGAGGCGCCAGTTGCCATCCTTCGAGACGCCACGCTTCGCGTGGCTCCTCAGGATGAGGTTTTGGGGCCACTGGCACAGGCCATGAAAATATTGTATATCAAGGCATTATATGAATTTTCTTTAGTGATACTGGAGCTCTAGATGGCCGTTTCTTCCGGCCTGTCGATTTCTTCCTCAAGTTACGGCAGTCGCTCCGCCTGGACATTCTCCTGGCCGCTGATGCTCGGGCTCGCGGTCTTCGTTTGGTTGATGAGCGCCAGCAGCCAGCAGCTGCTGGGCGATCCCGACAGCCATTGGCACGTCACGGTCGGCAATTGGATCCTCGAGCACCGCGCCGTGCCGGACGTCGATATCTATTCCTTCACCTTCAATGGCCAGCCGTGGATCGCCAAGGAGTGGCTGTCGCAGGTCCTGCTGGCCGGCGCTTATGACGTCGCCGGCTGGGGCGGCGTGGCGGCGCTGGCCGCCGCCGCCTTCGCCGCCACCTTCGCCCTGCTGTTGCGGCTGCTGCTGCGCGACCTCCGGCCTCTGCCCGCGATCCTGTTCGTGGCGGTCGCCATCACCATGACCGCGCCGCACCTGCTCGCCCGTCCGCACGCGCTCGCCATGCCTTTTATGCTGCTCTGGGTCGATGGCCTGGTGCGCGCGGTCGAGCAGCGCCGCGCGCCGGAGCCGCTGCTGCTGCTCTGCATGCTGCTGTGGGCCAACCTGCATGGCGGCTTCACCTTCGGCCTGATGCTCGTCGGCGCCTTCGCGCTGGAGGCGGTGTTCACTGCGCGCGATGTTGGCGAGCGCAAGGCCTTGTTCTTCGCCTGGCTGAAGTTCGGTATTGCCGCCGGCTTGGCGGCCTGCCTCACGCCCTACGGTCCCGAATCGATCCTGGTGACCCAGCGCATCTTCGCGCTGGGAGATGCGCTCAGGTTCATCGTGGAATGGCGGCCGCCGAACTTCCAGAAGGACCAGATGCAGGAGCTGGTGCTCCTAGTGGCGCTCTATCTCGCCTTCTCGCGCGGGCTCAAGCTCCCGCTGTTCCGGCTGCTGGTGGTGCTGGGCCTGGTCCATCTCTTCCTGCGCTACGCCCGCAACGCCGAACTGCTCGCCATGCTGGCGCCGCTCGTGATCGCGCCGGCCTTGGTGCGGCAGTGGCCGGCGATCGCGGCCGATCGCAACGCGGTCGGTCTCTTGGACAGGCTCGCGCGCCCGGCCGGGCACGGCGCTCTGGCGCTCGGCGTCGCGCTGGCGGCGACCCTGGCCGTCGGCATGATCCGCTTCGCCGGCATCGCGCCTCTCGCCTCCACCACGCCCAGCGCGGCGCTCGCCTACGCGCGCGAGGCCGGCATCAAGGGGCATGTGTTCAATTACTACGGCTTCGGCGGCTATCTGATCAGCGCCGGCGTGCCCACCTTCATCGATGGTCGTGGCGAGTTCTATGGCGGGGACTTCATCAAGCGCTACGTCGAGGCGGTGAGCCTGCTGGGCGAGGAGCCGCTCGACAAGATGCTCGATCGCTGGCGCATCGACTGGACGTTGCTGGACAAGGGTGCGCCCGCCAACCAGCTCCTGGCGCGCCTGCCCGGTTGGCACCAGGCCTACAGCGACGAGCAGGCCACGATCTTCGTCCGCGACCGCTAGTAGGCGGAGAAGCCGCCTTCGGCCGGGATCGCGGCACCATTCACCATGCGCGATTCGTCGGAGGCGAGGAACAGGGCGACGTTCGCGATGTCCTCCGGCTGGCCGACAGCGAACGGGTATCGCTCGGCCACGTTGTCGAGGCCGCCGAAGCGAACCTGGTTGCCGCCGGTGAAGCGGCTCTTGACCCGTTCAGTCAGCACGACACCGGGGCAGATGGCGTTGACGCGGATACCCTTGGGCGAATAGGCGCCAGCCAGAGCCCGGGTGAAAGAGATCAGGCCGCCCTTGGCCATGACGTAGACATGAGCGATGTGGTTGCCGCGCAGGGCCACCACCGAAGAGAAGTTGACCACGCTGCCTTTGCCCTGCTCGACCATCACCGGGATGACGTGCCGGCAGCACAGGAACGGCCCCTTCATGTCGAGGTTGATGGTGTGGTCCCACACCGAGAGATCGACTTCGGTGACTGTCCTATCCTCGCGCAGCGAGCCGCCGGCGCAATTCAGCAGGACGTCGACGCGGCCGAAAGCGTCTCTGGCCTGTTGCACCATCTGCTTGACGCTCTCCTCGTCGGTCACGTCCGTGCGCACGAAGCGCGCGCCGGCGCCGGCCTCGCGCACGCTCGCCTCGCCCAGCGTCGCGTCGATCTCCGCTACGACGACCTTGGCGCCCTCTGCGACGAAAAGCTTGGCCGATGCCCGGCCGATGCCGGAGCCCGCGCCGGTGATCACCGCAACCTTGCCCGCGAGACGGTTCATCTGTTCCTCCCCCTAGTCCTTCAGCAGGATCCACGTGCAGGTGCCGAGCGCACACAGCTGGCCCTGCTCGGTATAGAGCGCCGTGCCCGAATAGAGCTTGCGGCCTTCGGCGCCAATCCGCCAGCCGACGACGGCGCAGCGCTCGCCGACCTTCGGCGGCGCGATCACCTTGGCCGTCATGCGCCCCGTCATCGCCGGCCGGAAATCGCCATCGTCCTGCACGGCAAAGGCGCCGGGGCAGTCGAGCGTGCCCCACACGAACTCCGGCCGGATGCGGCTCGACGCATCGGTGTGGTTGGGATGCGGCACATAGCACGAGAGCGAATAGCCGGGCTGCGGCCCCGACGTGCCGAGCACGCGCAGGCCGTCGCCGACGGCGCGGCCGCGGCCGCAGACGATGCAGTAGCCATACTCGGTCTCGATCGGGCTGCCGCCGTGCTCGCCGCGCCGCATGACGTCGTGCCAGTCGGTCGGCGCCGGCGGCGGCACGAGATGCGCCACGGAGCCGGCGCGCGCCTCGCATACCAGCGTCCCACCGTCGCGCAGCATCAGCGCGTCGCCGTCGGGCACCAGCTGCAGCGTGCGATCGATGGGAACCGGCGCGCGCAGCGTGATCTCGACCGTGCCGTCGCCGCCGAATTTCTCGCTGAACCGGGCGGCCAGCAGGCCGCCGACATAACCGCCATTGCCCGACAGGCGCGGGCCGTTGAAGCCCGGCGCGATGATCAACGTGTCGTTCACCCAAATCCTCCGCGGCGCGGAACCTGCCGTGGCAGCGCGGCTGACGCAAGTCCGCCGGTGTGCGATGGAAAACACGCATGCCCCGTTACGTGCCTTGGTTGCTGGTCGCGCTGTGCTTTGTCGTTGGCGTCGTCAGCCGCTCGATCAGCGACACCTTTGCCGTGTTCGTGCCGGCCCTCGAGCAGGCCTTCGGCGCGAACCGCAGCTCGGTCACGCTGGTTTACAGCTTCGCCCTGCTGGCCGGCGGCACCGGTGCGCCGCTCGCCGGCTGGATCGTCGACCGCTTCGGCCTGCGCGCGCTTACCGTCTTCGGCATGTCGGCGGCGGCGCTGGCGACGGCCAGCGCCTCGCAGGCGACGGCGATCTGGCACCTTTATCTCGGCCTGGGGATCGTCATGGGTCTCGGCACCGCGTGCCTGAGCGGCGTGCTGAGCGCCTCGGTGGTCGGCCGCTGGTTCCCCGCGCGGCGCCTTGGCGTGGCGATGGCCGTCGCCTGGTCGTCGACCGGCGTCGGCGCCATCATCATGTTTCCGCTCGCCGAATACCTCATCGTCGCCAAGGGCTGGCGCCAGGCCTACATCGACTTCGCGATCGTGAGCGCGGTCTTCATCCCGCTATTGCTCGTCCTGCCGTGGAAGCGCATCGAGCGCGGGGCGCCGGGGCTGGTGCCGGCGCGGGCGTCGACCAACCCCGGCCCGACGGTCGGCGAGGCGATTCGCGAATGGCCGTTCTGGGCGCTCACCTTCTCCTTCGCGCTGACCTCGATCGGCATCTTCTCTTTGGTGCCGCAGGCCATGGTCTATCTGCTGGAACGCGGCCTCGAAGGCCCGCACGCGGCGCGCGCGCTCGCGGTCGCCGGGTTTCTCGCCCCGCTCGGCCTGATCGGCTTCAGTTGGCTGGCCGATCGCGGCGGCCGGCGCCTTGCGGCGCTGCTCGCCTATGCCTGCTCGATCGCCGGCATCGGAGCGTTCGCGCTGGTGCGTGGACCCGACGACGATTTCTGGCTGTGGACCTTCGTGCTGCTGTTCGGCGGCAGCCAGGGCTCGCGTGGGCCGATGATCTCGACGCTGGCGACGCTGCGCTACCGCGGTGTCCATTTCGGCCGCATCTACGGCATGATCTCGATCGGCATGGGGCTGGGTTGCTTCTTCGGCGCCTGGCTGGGTGGGCTGTTGCACGACTGGACCGGCGGCTACGGGGCCATCTTCATCCTGGCGGCCGGGTCGCTCGCGCTTGCCGCTGCGTCGCTCGGCTCCGAGGCGAGCGCGCGTGAGCGGCTGGCGACGCGGTGAAGACAGTCATGCTCCTTTGGTCCGGAAGACCATGAGCGGACCGGCCGCAGAGAGCGGCGCGCTGGCCAGCGCCGCGGAGCGTCCCCAACTGCGAGCCAACGCGCTGGGTCTCGTCGACTGCATCGGCCAGTCGGTGGCGAACATCGCACCGACCCTCACGCCCGCCCTCAATATTGCCGTCGTCGCGGGCCTTGCCGGCAGCGGTTCGTGGCTGGGGTTCCTGATCGCGACCGTCGGCATCCTCTTCGTGGCGCTCAACATCGCCACGCTGTCGCGACGCCATACGCTGTCGGGCTCGTACTTCATCTATATCGGGCGCACCGTCGGGCCTCTGGCGGGCCTGATCGCCGGCTGGCTGATGATCGGCGCGTATCTCGGGACCACGATCGCCATTTCGGTCTCCGAAGTGCTCTTTCTCGAAAATTTCCTGGCAAGCCTTGGCCTCAAGGCGTTCATGCCCAACGCCTATGGTGCGGCCTGCGGGTTCATCGCCGTTGCCGGCGTCGCCGCCTATCGCGATGTCCGTCTTTCCGCCCGCTTCGGACTGGTCCTGGAAGTCGCCTCCGTTCTCATTCTGATCGCCATCACGGCCATCGTCGTGTTCCAGCGGGGAACCGTGATCGATGCCCGGCAGCTCGATTTCACCAGCCTCGGCTATGGCGGAATCATGAGCTCGCTCACCTTCGCGGTGTTCAGCTTCGTCGGCTTCGAAAGCTCGGCAACGCTGGCTCGGGAGACGCGCAACCCGGAGCGCAATGTCGGGCTTTCCGTCACCCTCAGCGCCATGTTGGCGGGTCTGTTCTTCGTCGCCATCACCTATTTCATGGTGCTCGGGATGGCCGACGACACTCGGGCCCTCGGCGACAGCAGCGCGCCCTTCATCGTCATGACCGAGCGGGCGGGCCTCACCGCGGCCGGCACGGCCATGTATTTCGGCGCCCTGATCAGCGGCCTCGCCTGCCTGCTGGCTTCCATCAACGCCGCGTCCCGGCTGATGTTCTCCATGGCCCGCTACGGCTATCTCGCCGCTGCCCTCACCAAGGTGCACAGCCGGCACCGCACGCCCTCCGTGGCCGTCCTTCTCACAGTGGCGGTCGCGCTGCTCGGCAGCCTCGCCACGCTGCCGCTGGGCGCGCTGGAGGCGTTCGGATTTGCCGGCACGCTCGCGACCTTCGGCTTTCTCGTCGTGTACTTCCTGATCTGCCTGGCCGCGCCTCTCGACCAGTTCCGTGCCGGCACGCTGGCGCCTCGGCATCTGCTGGTGAGCGGTGGCGGGACGCTCATGATGACCTTCGTGATCTTCGGCAGTCTCTATCCGGTGCCGCCCTGGCCGCAGAATCTGCTGCCCTATCTTTTCCTGGTCTACCTGGCCGCGGGATCCGCCTGGTTCTTCCTGCTCACCAGGCGCAGACCGCAGTTGTTGCGCGCCATCAGCTCGGACATGGAATCCTGAGGCCATGCGTCGACGCCAAGTCATTCTCGACCGGCAAGCGGAAGTTTCTCTTCGCGCTCGCGGCCGGCCCGGTGCTGGGGCTCCTGGTCTTCCTGGCCGTGGCGAGCGGGGTTCCAACGCCGCCCGCCGTTTCCGATGCCGACCGCATTTATGTCCCGTGGCACAAGAGCACGCGGCTCATGGCGCTGGAGGTGAAACGGATCGGCCCCGACACGGTCGACGTGCTCACCCGCCGCGACGCCAAGTCCGGCACGACCTATGTCCTGCGCCGGATCGACTGCGGGGCGCGCGAGTTCCAGTACCTGGGCGAAGGCGTGACGGAACAGCAGGCGAGGGAAGGCCACGCCGCCGACTCGCAGAAGAATCGCCTGACCGAAGGTTCGATCTCGTTCTACGTGGCGGCCTACGCCTGTCCGAAGTGATCAGCCGTGCGTATGCTGCTGGCCGACTACTTCCACATCGCCGCGCGCGCGAGTAGGCGCCGCGCGCGCTCGACCACAGGCAGGTCGATCATGCTGCCTTCGAACGCCACCGCGCCGTCGCCGGCCGCGACGGCCACATCGAACGCCGCGATCAGGCGTCGCGCGCGATCGATCTCCCCGGCCGACGCGCCATATTCTTCGTTGATGATCGGCACGTGCGCGGGGTGGATGCAGGACGTCGTCGTGAAGCCCAGCGCCCGCGCACGCTTGAGACCGGCGCGGTAGGACTCGAGATCGTCGATCTTGGCGAGCTGGCCCAGCGAGCCCATCGGCAGGATGCCGGCCGTGCGGCAGGCCGCGAGCCCGTGCATGGCGAAGACGTACATGCTGTCGGCCGACGGAATGGCGCCCAGCTCGGTCGCCATGTCCTCGCCCCCCACCGACATGCCGGCCATGCGCGGCTCGGCGGCGATCGCGTAGAGATGCGGCAGCGCCGCCGGGCCTTCGATCAGCGCGAGAAAGCGCGTGTGGCCCACCGTCCATGCCGAGCGCTTCCTCGCGCGCCGTCACCAGCTCGGCGAGCAGCCGGACGTGCTCGGGGCCCATGACCTTGGGCAGCATCAACGCCGCGACGCCCGGCATCACTGACGCGGCGATGTCGGGGACGGCCAGTTCGAGCGGGCGATTGATGCGCACCACGACATCGGCGCCGTCCTGGGCAACCCTCGGCACGGCGGCCGCCAGCGCCTTGCGCGCGGCGTCCTTGTTCGCGGGAATGATCGAATCCTCGAGATCGAGGATCAGCGCGTCGGCGCCACGCGTGTGCGCCTTGGCGAGGAAGCGTTCGATAAGGACCGGGACGAACAGCAGCGATCGCCAGGCCGGGAGGGGGCGTGTCATCGGCAATAATTACCTCATCCTGAGGAGCGCGCTAAGCGCGCGTCTCGAAGGATGGGTCACAAACATGGTGCTCGTCTCGCCTTTCGAGACGCATCGCTGCGCGATGCTCCTCAGGGTGAGGTTGTGTCCTTGAAGCCGGCCGGCGGATCGCAGGGCTTCGTGCCCATCACGCCGGGTGACGACACTTCGAGGATTTCCATCTCCTTCGATGTGCGGATCTCGTTGTGCCGCATGTAGCCCGGAATGAAGAGTGAATCGCCCTCCTCGACGCGCAGCGTGCGGCCATCCTCGAACTGCAGGTCGACCCAGCCCTTCAGGATGTAGATGAACTGGCCGTCGCACTCGTGATAGTGCCAGCCGGTCGGCTCGCTCATGCCCTGGCTCGACTTCATCACCTGGGCGCGCATCGTGCCGGCGCTGCCTTCGGCGACGCCGAGATCGCGGTAGGAGAAGAAGTCGCGCCGTCCCTTCACCAGGACGGGTTCGGCACTGCGCGCGTGCGCGACCTTCTGGCCGGACGTCTTGTGTGCGGAAAGCGTTGCGGAGTCGGGTGCCATGGTTTCCTCCTTTTGGCGAAGGGTCGCGCCGTCCTGCCGACGTTGCAAGGAGGAAGTCGTGGCGGGCTGATCTGCGAGTTTTGAAGGACTTGATACCCCCGTACCGGTCATCCGGAAAGCCCAGGGACCGGAGGAGGTCGTGCGGGCGGCGCCGGCGCTTCGTAGGTACCGTTTCGTCCGTCGAGGCTCCGCTGGTCATTTTGGTTGTAACAACGGACCCGAATTTCCTGTAGGGTTGTTTGCAGGGGCACAGCGATGCGCCTCGAGTCCGAGCAGAGGGGGCTCCTACCGACCCATGGCGCGCCGACTTGCCGCCATCCTGGCTGCGGATGTTGCTGGCTACTCCCGCCTGATGCACGAGGATGAGGAAGCCACGCACGCCACCTTCAATTCCACCATGGTGGGATTCGTCCAGCCCTCCGTGCGCCGGCATGCGGGGCGGATCGTCAAGAGCACGGGCGACGGTTTCATCGCCGAGTTCGCGAGCGCCGTGGAGGCCGTCCGCTGCGCGCTGGAGTTCCAGGAAGCCGTCGTCAGCAAGGCATCGGCCGTGCCCGAGAAGCGGCGCCTCTTGTTCCGCGTGGGCATAGACGTGGGCGACATCATCGTCGAGAAGAACGATATCTTCGGCGACCACGTGAACATCGCGGCGCGCCTGGAGCAGCTGGCCGAGCCCGGCGGCATCTTAATCTCGGGCAGCGTCCGCGACTACGTGCGCGACCGCATCGCCTGCCGCTTCGAGGACACCGGCCCCCGCCACGTCAAGAACATCACCCGCCCGATCCATGCCTTCGCCATTTCGCCGGCCGGCGCGAACAGCGCGCGCGTCGCGCTCAGCCCGCCGCCGCGGGCGGGCGCCGACAAGGCAACTGCGGCCAAACTTCAGCTATTCGGCGCCGTTTCGCTGCGCATCGGCGAACAGGAGATCGCCCTGCGCAGCGTCAAATCGCGCGCCCTGCTGGGCTACATCGCGCTCAATCCGGCGCTGCGCGAATCGCGCGAGCGGCTGGTCGGTCTGTTGTGGAGCGAGTTCGAGCGAATCTCATGCGCGCGCTGTGCTGCGCCAGGTCGTGCGCGAACTGCGCGAGCGCATCACGCAGGCCGGTTGCGACGGCTTCAACTTCGGTCCCTACGAGATCGGCTTCGACGCTGGCACCGTCGACATCGACGTGGCCGACGTGCTCGCCGCGGCAGAAGCCGGCAAGGTGCACCCCGTGTTGCTCGAGCGGCAGCACCTCGCCGAGCAACTGCTGGCCGGGTTGGAGGAGGTCGACCCAGCCTTCCGCGTCTGGCTGATCGCCAAGCGCAACATGCTGCGCGACAGCCTGCAGCGCGCGCTGGAAGCGGGGCTGCAATCGGCGCCGGAGAAATCGGTGCAGGAGTCCGAGCTCGCCCAGGCACTGCTCAACATCGACCCCACGCACGAGGACGCCTGCCGGCGCCTGATGCGGGCCCGCGCCGCGGCCGGCGACGTCGCGGGGGCGCTCAGGATCTACAAGACGCTGTGGGACCTGCTGGCCGAAGACTACGACATGGAGCCGTCGGCCGAGACGCAGGTGCTGGTGGCCGAGATCAAGGGCGCGCCGTCCATGCTGCCGTCGCGTCTGGCGCCGACCTTTCCGCCGAGCTTGTCCGACACCTCGCTAACGCTCGCCATCCGCTGCCAGACCCTGATCCGGACGTTCAACCCGCAGCACTGGGAGAATGCCGAGCGCCAGTTCGCCGAGATCATCCAGGCGGCGCCGCGCTTCGTTCCGGCCTATTGCGGGCTGGTCGACATGCACAATACGACGCACATCGTCTATCCCGGCAAGCTGCGCTCACGCGAGAAGGAGCAGCAGGCGCTCACCCTGGCGCGCCAGGCGGTCGAGCTCGACCCCTCCAACATGAACGCTCACCGCTCGCTTGCCTGGGCCAATGCCATGGCCGGCCAGCATGCGATCGCCGTCTCCCATGTCGAGACTGCGTACGAGCTCAATCCGAGCGATCCGTGGACGCATTTTTCCGCAGCCCTCCTGCTCGCCTTCAGCGGCGAGCGCGAGCGCTCGAGTGAGCTGGTGCGGCTGGCCACCGAAACGGCCCTCGTGCCCAACAAGATGCACTGGGCCTACCTGGTCGACATCCACTTCCTGACCGGCAACTACGAGCAGGCCATCAAGGCCTCGGCCAACGCCCTCGACGGCCACCGGACGGTGCGCGCCTGGCGGGCGGCGTCGTTCGCGCAGCTCGGCGACAGCGAGGCGGCCGCCGACGAGGCGCAGAAATTCCTGCAGTCCATCCGCGCGGGCTGGTTCGGCGCCGAGGCGGTCAGCGATCGCGCCATCGCGCGGTGGCTGCTGCATCTCTACCCGATCAGCGAGGCCGAGCCCTGGGGACGCCTGCGCGACGGGCTCGAGAAGGCCGGCCTGCCGCACGCCGACATCGAATTCGGAGGATGGTGATGCGCTCCAGCGCCTCGCCGGCCGCTAACGCGACGACGGCTGGGTGACGAGCGACCTCAGGTAGCCGATCGTCCAGTTGCGCCACGGCGAGAACGACATGTGGCTCGAACTTCCGGCGTTGAGCAGGATCGTGAACGTATAGTCCAGCCCGCGCGCGCCGTTGTGGCAGCCCATGCAGGTGAGCCCCAGGCCGTCGTTGGGTCCGGCCCGGCTCTGCAGGAACGTCTCCAAAGTGGTGTTGAGGAGGTTGGACGTCTGGTCCGTGAAGGAGGGCGGCTCGGGCTGGGCTGCAAGAGCGTCGATGTCCGGAGAGCTGCCCAAGCCCGGCCATTCCACGATCACCAGCTGATAGTTCGCCCAGACGGTTCCGGCCAGCGCCGCCTGCCACTTCGTATTCACGGACTGGATCGTGCTGGAAATAGGCTTCGTGCGCGTGACGTTGAACGGGTTCGCATGGGGCGAAAAGGTGCCGGATCCCACCAGGGTATCGAGCGGCGGCTGGTCCGGCATCGGTGCGCCGCTGCCGTCGTTGAAGGTGTAGCCAGTCGGCTGCCGGATGGGGCTGATCGCGCCCGCTTGCGGCGGCACGTTCCGGACATGCTCGAAGGACGCCCACACCCACTGCGGCCGCGTCGGCGTCTTGTACCTTATGTGAAGGCCGACCAACCCCACCTCCGCTTCCTGGCAGTCCAGGGTCACCGGATCCTGCACCAGCGCGCGCCGGTGGTAGAAGGTCTCGCGATCGACGCCGAGGCCGTCGAGCTCGATCCAGGCCGACTTGACGATGATCGTGCCGTCAGGCGCAGTCGCCGAGGCTCCGGGCGAATTGCCCGGGTCGGGCAGGTTGAGCGCGTTGTAAAGCTTGTTGGTGCGGATCAGGTCGAACTCGTTGCGGTCGAAGCCCACGAGATAGCGGGCGAGCTTGCCGTTCTGGGCGACCAGGACATTGGTGATGGGTTGGCCCGATTGATTGTTGCCCGCTTGCTCCTGCACGTTGCCGAACTCGGCCAGGGCCGAGAGCACGAGCGTGCCGGGCGTGAGCTGCGGATTGTTGCGGCAGGCCGACGCCGTGGCGGCGTACCGCTGCCACTCAAGCGGCGGGGCGGCAAAGGGGAGAAATGTCTCCCAATCCGCCTTGAAGGTCTCGAACACCCGGGGCCCGCGCATGTCAGCGAGGCTGCGCAACGTATCGGCCTCGCCGCGTCGCGGCTCGCCGGTCGGCGACTGGGCTGCCGGCCAGACGATCATTTTGAAGACCTGCCAGGCCAGATTGGCGAACGCATCGGTCTGGGGGGTGACGCTGTTGCAGGGCACGGCGTCGGGCGGAATGGGGCCCGGCACCGCCGAGGGCGCCGGCGTGCAGGCAGAGGTGGGCGCGCTGCAGACCGACAGGACGGCCACAGCATCGGTGCCAGCGCAGCCCACAATGCCACTGTCATGCGACGATGATTCATCGGCCTCCCCCTTCTGTCTGCGCGCGCGCCCCACTCACGGGTGCTCGCTCCGTGCACCCGATCAGCTGTGTTCGACTACATGCACTCGTTGATCACGTACTCGCCGATGCGGCGGGCTTCCATGTTCAGGAGCTCCTGCAGGCTGAATTGCGCCGGTGGTGCGCCGGCGAAGCACGCCGAGTAGAACGACTGCAATGGATAGGCCGCCGGGTTCGTGCCACCGTTGGTCAGGTCTCTCAGATACTTGTTGTCGACCTTCACCATGTCCGCGTTGGGCAACGGGATCACGATGGCGCCATTCACGGGGTAGACGACGAAGGTCACGCCCCTGCTGTCCGCTCCTTTGACGTGTCCATTGACGCCGGCGGCGGCCATCTGCGTCTTGAGCCCGGCCACGGTATTCGGAGTTTGTGTCGTTTGATTGACCCACGACAGGACCAGGTTGCCCCAGCGCAGCCAGTTGGCGATGTCGTCGTCGATGTCGATGTTATGGGTGGTCATCGTATGGTTGGTGGTAGTCGGCATAATTCAATCCTCAGTTGACGTCCCACGATGGGGCGGGAAGTTGCCGGCGGCAACGAACAGACTTTTAAGCACGCGGCGTGAATCGGGCGTGAATCGCGTGGCCGGCGCGGCCAGGGCGCACCGCATGGATGAGTGCAATTTGTTCTTGCGCCGTCTCAGGGCGGCTGAAGCAGCACTTCGGCGAGGAAACCGAATCAGGCGCGGCGGGCCTCGGTGGGCTGGCGGCGCTTCAGCGCGCGCAGGTCGACGACGTCCGGAAGGCCGCGTGGATCGGTGCCGACGGGATAGATGTTGTGCTTCTGGATCTTCTGCGTGCCCGTCGTCGGCAGGCTCTGCACGATGTGCACCCAGCCCGGCGCCTTGTAGTAGGCGAGAAGCTCGTTGCAGTGTCGGAACAGCTCAGCCGCGGCGTCCTTAGCGGCGATCGGACGCTTGAGCACGACGCAGGCCAAGACCTCCTCATCGCGCAGCTCGTCCTGCACCGCCATCACCGCCACCTGCTGCACGTCGGGATGCGTCAGCAGCACCGCCTCGACCTCCGCCGCCGCGATGTTCTCGCCCGAGCGGCGGATGATGTTCTTCTTGCGCTCGACGAAGTGCAGCATGCCGTCGGCGCCGCGCCAGACCACGTCGCCGGTATGGAACCAGCCGCCCGCCCAGGCGGCCTCGGTCGCCGCCTCGTCCTTGAGGTAGCCCGAGAAGCAGCCGCGCCGTGGCGTCCTGGCCGAATGGCGCACCAGCAGCTCGCCCGACTTTCCGTCGGCGACGTCGTGCTCGGCATCATCGACGACGCGCACCTCGACACCCGGCACCGCCTTGCCGAAGGCGCGCGTGCCGACCTGGCGCGGCTCGTGGGTGTCGCCCAGCACGCGCACCATCTCGGTCATGCCCCAGAGCTCGACCATGGGAAAGCCGAAGCGCTTCTCGAACTCCGCGTGCAGCTCGGGCTCGATGCCGGCGCCGATGCCGAAGCGGACCTTGTGCTTCCGCTCGTATTCGCCGGGCGGCAGCTTCAGCAGCACGGGCGCGATCACGCCGAGATAGTGGACGATGGTGGCGCCGGTCTCGGCCACCTCGCGCCACCAGCGCTGCGCACTGAAGCGATCGGGCTGGATCTGGCAGTTGCCGGTCGCGATGGCGCCCATCAGGGAGACGACGCCGGCGTTGGCGTGATAGAGCGGCAGCGGATTGTAGATGCGATCCGCGCCCGGGCGCACACTGGCCACGCCGCCCAGTCGGGCGTACCAGTCGCCGCACGCCACCTCGTAGCCGTGGCTCAGCACGCAGCCCTTGGGCCGGCCGGTCGTGCCCGACGTATACAGGATGCTGGCGGGCGTCTCGGGAGCGGGTCGCGTACCACGTGCCGGGCGCGACACGGGTGCCAACGATCCACCGAACGACTCCAACGCAACAACAGGCGGCCGGTGGGTGCTGAGCGCCAGCGCCTGCTCGATCGAGGGCCGTCGCTCGCCCAGGCACAGGATGAGATCGGGCTCGCTGTGGTCGACGAGATAGGCGATCTCGGCGGGGCGGTAATCCGGATTGATCGGCACGCAGCACACTCCGAGGCTGTTGAGGGCCAGCGTGTGCAGGACATGCTCGGGCCGGTTCTCCAACAGCGTCGCGACGCGATGGCCGACGCCATAGCCCGCGCGGCGGTAGATCGCCGCTAGTTCCTCGATCTTCCGGCCGGCCTCGCCGTAGGTGATCTCGAAGCCCGCCGGCAGGTAGCCGCGGTCTTCGTTGGCAGGCACCGCCAGGAACGGTCGATCGGGGTGGGCGGCGACGGCGGCGGCGAACACTGCAGCGATGGTCGTGCCGTCCAAGATCTCGGGCATTGGCTTCCTCTTTTGCCGGCGCGGGCGGCCTGAATCCATACTGCCCTGAAAGGTCGCGCCGTTCTCGCCGCGGATAGGTAGTCGAACGTTTCAGGCCTTTCAATCGCGCAATTTCCAGCCACCTCCGTAGCAGACTTGGCGACACGGGCCTGCCGCTCGCCTGGCCTGGTCACTACTCGGACAAGCGAATCCAGCCGTCCTTCTCATAAGCCTTGGCGCAGCTCTCCACGCGAGCGGCGGAGCCGAATAGCCGGGCATCATCCTGGCACTGCGCCACCTGACCCGTGGTCGGGTTCTTAACGACGATCAGAGTCTTCGGGCTGGTGCAACATGCCAGCAACAAGGCGAGGACGAGTAGTGCAAGACTCTTCATGGGGCGTCCTTGAAGCCAAGTCGGTTAATGCCCCCGGGTCGTTCTCACACTGGGCACTTGCGCTTTTGCACGGTTGCACAATTTGATAGGCGGATAAATCCGTAGCCGCACGTTTCCGGCCTCTAACGGGCAATTCCCAACGGCCTCCACAACAGACTTGGCGAACAGGTTCGTCGTTCGCGAACTTCTAATGACCAAAATAGGTGCCTGACACCGCTCTGGCTTATTGTTGCTTATGGGGTGGCCGTGCCGGCCGCACCCTAGCCCACGCGTAACGACGAGCGTAACCATGCCCCTCGACAAATCCCCCGATCAAACCGCCACTCCGTGGCCCGAAATCGACCGCAGCCTGCTCGAGGAGACGCGGCCGCCGCCGGTGCCGTTCCCGCTCGACCTGCTGCCCGACCGATGGCGCGCCTGGGTCGAGCACTCGGCGCAGGTCTTCACGCCGGTCGACTACTACGCGCAAGGCTTGTTCGCGGCCGTGGCCGCGGCGTGCGGCGGCGGCATCGTGGTGCGGGTCACGCCGCAATGGGCCGAACCCTTGCTGCTGTGGCAGGCGCTGGTCGGCCCCTCGTCGAGCGGCAAGTCGCCGGCGCTCTCTGCGACGCGGCGGCTGCTGGACGGCATCGCGGTTGAGGACGAGCCGGAGCCCGCGGCAGCCGTCGAACCGGCATCGGATCCGGTGCTCGCTCTGCGGGCGCCGTCGCCGCAGGCCGCTACCCAGTGGCGGGAAGATCTCGTGGAGAGGCTGGGCCAGGTGCGCAGGAACCTGGACCTGGCCGATTGGCTGGCCGGCTGGGACGGCGCCGAGGGCCGCGCCAGAGCGCCCAGCGATTGCGATATCTCGGGGGCTCGTTCCCGCCGCAACATCATGGGTGGCCTCGCGCCCGGCGATCTCGCCGAGGTCTTCGGCCAAAAGGGCGAGGCGCTTGCCGCACGCTTTCTCTATGCCTGGCCCGAGCCGGCGGCCCGCGCGGCGTTGGGCGCCGAGCCTGCCGACGACGACAGCGTGCGCGGCATGCTGCGGCGTATCCTGGGCATTGGCGGCACGCTGGCCGAGCCCGGCACGATCGAATTCGAGGCGGAAGCGATCACGCGCTTCGAGCAATTGTTGCCGCTGGTCCGCCAGCGCTGGCGCGACGCCGAGGGCTGGGAAGCCGCCTGGCTCGGCAAGGGCGCCGGCATGATCGTACGGCTGGCAGGCCTGCTGACGCTGATGCACTGGGCACAGGAGTTCGAAGGACGAGGTGCCGCCGAAAGGGGTCACGGCGGAGCGGCTCGACGAGGCCTACGCCTTGTGGGCCGACTATTTCCATCCGCATGCGCAGAGCGTCTTCGAGGGCGGCGGACGCGGCGATCGCGATGGCACCGCCCGCCGCGTCGCGCGCTGGCTGCGCCGCGCCGGGCTGGATCAAGTGTCGCGCGAGGACATCCGCCGCGATGCGCTCTGCCAGACAGTCAATGCCGAGGGCGCCGAACACGTGATCGAGCGGCTGGAGGCCGGCGGGGTGCTGCGATCTATCGCCAGTCAACGCGTTGGAAGCCGCGGACCATGCCGCCGACGCTGGGAGGTCAATCCGGAGTTGCGATGAAATTCCGCAATTAGCGCTACCCCGCTACCCCCATCACCTCATCCTGAGGAGCACCCGGAGCGGTCGCGTCTCGAAGGATGGACACGAGCACCGTGCTTGTTGCCCATCAAGCCGCGGAGATTACCCGCGGTAATCGAGACGCATCGCTGCGCGATGCTCCTCGGGATGAGGTCATTGGTTGCCGCGATTCCGTGTTTGAAGGCCGCCTTAGTCGGCGTTGAGCTCGCGCTCGACCTCGAACAGGGCGTCGTTGATCATGTCGTCGGCGTAGCCGTCGATCGCATAGTTGATGTCGCGCGCCGAGGCGCCGTGCTTGGCGGCGAGCCGGTCGAGCGCGGCGCGGATCTCGGCCTTGGCCTCGAGCTTGTCGCGCGCCAATTGCTCGAGCTGCTCGCGCGGATCACGCCGGCTGGTGGCGGCAAGCGCCCATCCGGCGGGCAGGGGAAGCTGTGCGCCCATTTATGCAGCCCTCCGTCCATTGGATTTCTTCTTGGCGCCGTTCGCGCCATTCGCCGGCTTTCTCTGCGCGCCGCCGCCCTCGAGGCTCTTCTTCAAGGCGGCCATCAGGTCGATGACCTTGCCGTCGTCATTGGCGGGCTTGGCAGCAGGCTTGACCGGCTTGCCCTTGCGCTTCTCCTCGATCAGGGCGCGCAGGGCATCTTCGTAGCGGTCGTTGAACTCGGACGGATCAAAGTCGCCCGACTGCTGCTCGATGATCTTCTCGGCGATCTGCAGCATCTGCGGGTTGGGCTTGGGCAGGTCGGGATGGCCGATATCGCTCAGCGTCCGGACTTCCTCGGCGGTTCGCAGCGTGGTGAGGACCAGGCCTTCTTCCTCGATCTCGATGGCGCAGATGCGCTCGCGCGTGCTCATCACCAGGCGGCCGATCGCCACCTTGTTCTGCTTGGCCATGGCGGCGCGGATGACCGCGAAGGCCTCGACGCCGGTCTTGGCCGACGGCACGAGGTGATAGGGGGTGTCCCAGTACAGCCGGTCGATCGAGGCGCGCGGGACGAACTTCTCGATGTCGACGATGCGCGTCGATTCGAGCTTCACCGCGTCGAGCTCGTCCTTGTCGAACAGCACGTATTCGCCCTTGGCGATCTCGTAACCCTTCACCAGGTCGCCGCGCGAGACCTCTTCGCCGGTGCCGGCGTCGACCGTCTTCATCTTGATGCGGTTGTTGGTCTCGGGATTGATGAGATTGAAGCGAACGGCCGCTGCTTCGGTCGTCGCCGGATAGAGCGAAACGGGACAGGTAACGAGGGAGAGACGCAGGTGGCCCTCCCAAGACGGACGCGCAGCCATGTAGACCCCTCTTGTGGACCCCTTATCCACAACAACTCTACATCGATAAAATGCAGCCCTTGCGGCTTTTTTCGCGCGCCTATACCTAGCGTGCCGTTCCTGATTTGGGCCAGCGCATCTTGGGACTCAGAGGATCGCGGTGTGCACCAGGTTCGCCACCTGATCGAGGCGCTTGGAGTGCCAGGGATCGGGGATGCGGTTGTTGGTGATGTAGGCGAACGACACGCCCGACTGCGGATCGCCCCAGCAGTACGACGTGCCGACGCCGCCATGGCCGAACACACCGGGATTGGCGAAGCCACCCAGCCCGCGAATGTTCTCCGTCGTGCCGCGGAGATGCGGCCCGAGCCCGCGATGCATCGGCATGCCCATGAATTCGTCGACGCGATCGCCGGTGTGGTTGCGGATGGCGTATTGCAGCGTGCGCGGCGAGACCAGCCGCGTGCCGTTGAGCTCGCCGCCCGCCAGCATCATCTGGTAGAGCGCGGCCATCGCGCGCGCCGTGCCGTAGCCCGCGCCGCCCGGCGCGCCGCCCTTGCGCCAGTCGGCGGTGTTGGCATCGGCGCTCGACTGGAACTTGTCGCCCTTCGCGGTCGGTTCGTGCATGTCGGCGGCGCGGCCGAACTCCGAATCGGGCAGGCCGACGTACAATTCGCGGCTGAGGCCGAGCGGTTCGGTCACCGTCTCGCGGATGACATCGCGGAAGTCGCGGCCGGTCACGGCCTCGATCAGCACGCCCAGCGTCCAGTGCGCGGTCAGCCCGTGATAGTGCACCTTCGAGCCCGGCGTGAACTCGAGCGGGAAATCGCACACCGCCTGGCGCAGCCGCTTGTGATCGGCCCAGGCGTCCTTGCCGACGATGGCGGTGGGGAAGCCTGCCTGGTGGGTGATGGTCTGCAGCACGGTGATGTTGCCCTTGGCGTGCCTGGCGAACTCCGGCACGTGGTCGGCGATCTTGTCCGAGAAGGAGAACAGCCCACGCTCGGCCAACGCCCACAGCGCCACCGCGGTCACGACCTTGGTGTTGGAGTAGAGCAGCCACAGCGTGTCATCGGCCGCCGCGCGCGGTTTCGGTTCGGTGACTGCGTTGCCGAAGCTCCGGTAGAGCGCGAGCTTGCCGTGCCGCGCCAGCGCGATCTGGCAGCCGGGATAGCGGCCTTCGGCGATGTGCCGCTCGATCAGCTTGATCAGCCGATCGACTTGTTCCTTGCGGAAGCCGAGCGACTCGAGATCGGCGGACGGCAGCGGAAAGCTCGCGCCGGCAGTCTGGCGAATGGCAGTGTCCATGGGTTCCCTCCGGAGACGATCTTATTACCTTTGCAAGACACGTCGATGACCACCATATCGACATATTGTGTTTCCAAGAATCTTTGCCACAATGCGAGCCATGTTCGATCTGACCCTCGACCGCATCGACTTTCCAAGTAGTCGCTGCCCACGGCGGCGGAGCTAGCCGTGTCGCCAGGCCTTGAGTCCTGCCATGCGCTGGTCCTCAACGCCGACTTTCGGCCGCTGTCGTATTTTCCGTTGTCGATCTGGTCGTGGCAGGACGCCGTCAAGGCGGTGTTCCTCGATCGCGTCAGCGTGATCTCGGAGTACGAGCGCAAGATCCACAGCCCGAGCTTCGAGATGAGGCTGCCGAGCGTGATCGCGCTCAAGGAATATGTGCCGGCGGCCAGGCGGCCGGCCTTCACGCGGTTCAACGTCTTCCTGCGCGATCACTTCAACTGCCAGTATTGCGGCGGTGACTTCGCGACCAACGAGCTCACCTTCGACCACGTCGTGCCGAAGTCGCGCGGCGGGCGCACGGCGTGGACCAACGTCGTCACCGCCTGCAGCCCATGCAACCTGCTCAAGGGCAACCGGCTGCTGCGCGAGAGCGACATGCACCTGCACCGCTATCCGTCGGAGCCGACCACGCAGGAGCTGCAGGAGAATGGCCGCGCCTTCCCGCCCGGCTACCTGCACGAGAGCTGGCGCGACTTCCTGTACTGGGACAGCGAGCTCGAGAACTGATGCTGGCGGCGCGCGCCTCCAGCTAGATCCTTGTGGAAAGCCAGATCGCGAGCCGCGAGCCTGCCTTGATGGCGGCGGTCAGCGCGCCGTAAGCCGGCGCCTGCTCGGCGCCCGAGGCCAGCGCCTCGTCGCGATGGGCGAGCTCGTCGGCGCGGAACTTCTCGACCGTGGTGCGCAGCTCGGCCTCGTCGTCGCCCAGCGAAGCGGCCTGGCTCGCGTAGTGCTCGTCGATCGTCTCCTCGATCGCCACCGTGCAGGCCATCGCCGCCTTGTCGCCCATCAGCGCGGTCGCCGCCCCCAGCGCGAAGCCCGCCAGGCTCCAGATCGGCGAGAGCGCGGTCGGCCGCACGCGTCGTTCGGCGATCAGGCGGTCGAAGACCTTGCTGTGCTCGCGCTCGGCCCGCGCCATGACGGCGATCTTGCGTCCGGCGTCGCTGTCGGAGCGCCCGGTCCAGCGCAGGGCGGCGAGCTGGCCCTCGTAGATGCGCACGGCGCCGAACTCGCCCGCCTGGTCGACGCGGATCACCCGCTCGACCAGCTCGCGCCGATCGGGATCGCCGGGACTGCGCTGGCCTGCTGTGTTCACTCGCGATCCTTCATGTGGCGCGCCACGCCCGTCGCCAGCAGGATCGCCAGACCGCCCGACAGGATGGCGTTCCAGCCGGCCATCGAGATGCTCCACATCTTCCAGGCCGCCTCGTCACAGCGCACCATGCGCGCCGACAGGAGGAACTTCTTCAGCTCGGCATCGGTCAGGCCGGCCGGGGCGCGGCCCGAGCAGGCCTGCGGACCCGCCCACCAGTGCTGCTCGACGCCGACATGGAAGACACCGATGCCTGCTGTCACCAGGAGCGCGGTGATGGCGAGCAGCGCGAACACGAGCGCCAGCCTCGGCTGCAGGAACGAGGCGCCGGCGGCCAGGCCGACCAGGATTGCCGCCATGTGCGGCCAGCGCTGCCAGTAACACATGTCGCAGGGCGGGAGTTTCTCGACATATTGGAAGTAGTAGGCCCCTAGCAACAGGGCGCCGCTGCCGAAGGCAGCTAACAGGCCGATCTTGCTGGCGTAGGGCAGTTGCTGGGTCATGGATACGTGAACTCTAGAACAGGTAGCGGAAGGCGACGAAGCCGCCGACCAGCGCAATCAAGAAGACCCATGTGACCAGAGTGAGGCGCTTCTCGATGAAGGCGCGGATCGGCTCGCCGTATTTCCAGAGTAACGCTGACACGATGAAGAAGCGTGCGCCACGCGTCACGATGGACGCCCACACGAATGTGAAGAGATCGAAGTGCGCCGCGCCCGAGGCGATGGTTACCAGCTTGTAAGGAATAGGGGTGAGACCCTTGATCAGGATGATCCAGGTGCCGTACTCAGCGAAGCCATGGCGGAAGTTCTCCAGGCCCGCCTGCAGGCCGTAGGTCCGGACCAGCCAGGCGCCGATCGTCTCGAAGAAGTAGAAGCCGATGGCATAGCCCAAGAGGCCACCCAATACCGAGCAGACGGTGCACACGAGCGCGATGCGGAAGGCCTTGGTGCGGTTGGCCAGCACCAAGGGGATCAGCATCACATCGGGCGGGATGGGGAAGAACGAGCTTTCGGCGAAGGCCACGACGCCCATGGCGGGAATGGCATAACGCGAGCTCGCGAGGCGGATCACCCAGTCATAAAGACGACGCAGCATGTGACATCGCTATAGCCGATCTGTCGTCCAGAGCGAAGCGAAGGACCTAGCCGAGGGATCAACGATTCTGTGTGTCGGATGTGAGGTCCTTCGCTTCGCTCAGGACGACAGAAACTACTCGGCAGCTTCCTTTAGCCGCGTCGGCACCGTCTCGCCCGCGAGCAGCGCCGCGCGGGCCGCCTCGTATTCGGCCTTGAGCCGGCCCACGATCTCGGCGGCGGGTGGGGCGTCGAAGATCTGGCCGACGCCCTGGCCGGCGCCCCAGATGTCGCGCCAGGCCTTGGCCTTGCTGTTGCCGCCGGTGCCGAAGTTCATCTTGCTCTTGTCGGCCACCGGCAGGTCGTCGGGATCGAGGCCGGCCGCGGCGATGCTCTTCTTCAGGTAGTTGCCGTGCACACCGGTGAAGAGGTTGGTGTAGACGATCTCCTCGCCCGCCAACTCGATGATGCATTGCTTGTTGGCATCGGTGGCGTTGGCTTCCCTGGCAGCGATGAAGCGGGTGCCGATATAGGCGAGGTCGGCGCCGACCGCTTGCGCGGCGAGGATACTGGCGCCGTTGGCGATCGAGCCCGAGAGCAGCAGGCAGCCGTCGTAGAACTGGCGCACTTCCGGCACCAGGGCGAAGGGCGACAGAGCGCCGGCATGGCCGCCCGCGCCATTGCAGACCAGGATCAGGCCGTCGACACCCGCCTGCAGCGCGCGCTTGGCGTGCTTGACGTTGGTCACGTCGTGGAACACCAGGCAGCCGTAGCGCTTGGCCGACGTCACGACGTCGTCGGGTGCGCGCAGCGAGGTGATCTGGATCGGCACCTTGTATTTCTCGCAGAGCTCGACGTCGTGGGCCAAGCGGTCGTTGGAGCTGTGCACGATCTGGTTGACCGCGAAGGGCGCCACCTTCCGGTCGGGGTGCTTCTTCCTGTAGTCGGCGAGCTCCGTAGTGATGCGCTGCAGCCAGGTCTCCAGCATCTCCTTGGGACGCGCGTTCAGCGCCGGAAACGCGCCGACGATGCCCGCCTTGCACTGCTCGATCACCAGGTCGGGATTGGAGACGATGAAGAGTGGCGCGCCGACCGCCGGGATCGACAGCGTGTCGCGCAACAGAGCCGGAAGAGCCATTTGTCCCGTTCCTATTTCATCAGTTCGTAGGCGCCGCCTTTTTCCAGCGCACGCTGGTAGGCCGGCCGCGCATGGATGCGGTCGAGGAAGGCGGAGAGCTTGGGCATCTGGCGCACCATCGGCGCACGTGCAGCGGCCGCTTCGAGCGGGAAGCTCATCTGGATGTCGGCGGCGGTGAAGTCGGCGCCGGCGAACCACTCGCGCTTGCCGAGCTCGCTTTCGAGGAACATGAAGTGGCTGCCGATCTGCGGATCGAGCAGGGTCGTGTTGGCGCCCTTGGCGATCGCGCGGCCGACCGGCTTCATGAAGAAGGGCAGGCGCGAGGGGATGCGGCTGAAGATCAGCTTCATCAGCAGAAGCGGCATCAGAGAGCCTTCGGCATAGTGCAGGAAATAGGTGTAGTTGATCTTGTCCGGCGTGCCGGTTGCCGGCCGGAAGCGGCCGTTGCCGTAGGTGTCGACGAGATACTCGAGGATGGCGCCCGATTCGGCCAGCGTGCGGTCGCCGTCGGTGATGACCGGCGACTTGCCGAGCGGATGAACCGCGCGCAGCGAGGCGGGCGCCTGCATCGAGGGCTCGCGCTCATAGCGCTTGACCTCGTAGGGGACGCCAAGCTCCTCCAGCATCCACAGGATGCGCTGCGAGCGCGAGTTGTTGAGGTGATGGACGATGATCATCGACTGCTCGGTTTCTCCCCCAATCCCTTTCCCTCCGGCCCTGCGGGCCGGAGGCTGCTACAACGTACCCGGCCGCCAGTTGCCGTGGAAGCCGGCGGGAACGCGGATCGAGAGATGCGCCCGGGCGATCGGTCCCTTGGCGAGGTCAGTCGCCTCGAATACCGCGAGATCGCTGGTCTTCTCCTCGCCGCGATAGAGCACGCTCAACAGCCAGCCGTCGCCCTCGGGCGCCGTGTCGGCGCGCGGCACGAAGATCGGCTCGCCGAAGCGGTCGTCGGGACCCGATGTCCAGCTCGTATTCTTGCCGGTCTTGAGGTCGTAGTGCGTCAGCCCGTCCTGGCCCGGCTCGCCGGTCTCGGGATCGGTGACATTGCCCGAGACGATCCAGCCGTGCCGGTAGTCGCTCATGCAGAAGCGCTCGTCGAAGCGCGGGAACTCGCCGGCGCGATCGTCGAGCTGCTCCTCCTTGAAGGTGTTGGCCGTGCCGGAAAGATCGAACGTCCAGCGGAACAGCCGCGCCGGCGGGCTCTTCTTCGAGGAGGGTGAGCCGTCGGGCAGCGGGAAGAGCGGCGCGACATCGTACTTCATGACGTCGATCACGACCTTGCCGTCCGCAGTCTCGTAGTGGTTCATCGGATGGAAGACGTAGGAGGCGGGCGCCGTCACCCACTTCACGTCGGCCACCGTGCCGTTGCGCGGGATGAAGGCGATGTGCGTGCCCTTGTCGGGCTCCCAGGCGAACGGCGGCTTGCCGGCCATGGCGCGCTCCATCGAGCTGGTGAGCGGGAAGATCGGCAGCACGATCCAGTTCCGCGTCACCGCGAAATCGTGGACCATCGAGGGAAAGGGACCTTCGAGGATCTCGGCGCGGGTGATCTTGCCGGTCTTGTCGACGGTCTGGATCGAGATTTCCTTGGTGAAGCGGCCCTTGGCCGAATAGCCGAAGAACACCATCTCGCCGGTCTCGGGATCGAGCTTGGGGTGCGCGGTGAAGGGACCGCAGAGCTTGTTGCCGTAGGTTTCGTAGCCGCCATCGGGGCCCGACGGCGTCAAGCTCGCGGGATCGAGCATGAAGGGCGCGTGCGCCTCCTCGAGCGCCAGCAGCCGGTCGGCGTGCCAGACGATGTTGGTGTTGGCGATGGTCGAGTTCAGCTCCAGCACGCGCGGGTCGGTGTACATCGGATGGCCGAAGACGCCGGAGAGGCCCTCGCCTTCCTTGTTCTCGACCACCCACTTGGGCGTGCGCACCCAGCGGTTCTTGTAGGAGACGTTGCCGTTCTCGATATGGAAGGCGTGGATCATGCCGTCGCCAGCGAACCAGTGGAAGAACGGCCCGCGCGCGGCGAATTGCGGGTTGGGGCCGTTGCGGTAGAGCGTGCCCAAGAGTTCCTTCGGCATCTCGCCCGTGATCTGCAGATGGGCGGCATCGGCCTCGGTGTTCACCGGGCCGTAGTAGCCCTTGAGGAAGGGATTGTCGGTCGGGAAGGGCTTGGACATGGCAGGCTCCTTTTGGGAAACGCTGTGTATCTATCTGACGCTATCAATACACACTGTTCCCCGCAAGAGACATTTTAGAGACTATTCGCCCGGAACGGGGCGCGGATCCGCTACGCCGGCCCGCTCGCGGTCCTCGTGGCGCCGACAGAGGAAATGGCCCACGACGCCAGTGCCGAGGATCAGCAGCCCGCAGCCGAGCTGGGTGGCGACGGCGCCCATCAGCTCGAAACACCAGGTGGCGATCAAGCTCGCCACCAGCATGGCAGCAGCCATCACCACCAGCCGCAGGCGGAAGACGCGGGCGATGTCGTATCCATGGAACACTGTCTGCATGCGCGTGATCATGGGCACGAAGAAGAACGGTCCGCCCAGCCCCGCCAGCAGGCCGCCGATCATCATGGCCGGCAGGAGTGCGGTCGAGGGCAGCAGCCACACCGAGAGCGCAAGCCAGGAAAAGCCGGAGCCCATCACGACATAGCCCAGGAACATGGTCGACATCGGCCGCTTGAAGCGAATCGAGGCCGCCATGATGTTGCCCGACACGTCGCCCACGCCGTAAGCGCCCATCACCAGCGCGTAAGCGGCGAGACCGCCGAAGCCCAGGAAGGTCGGCTGGTAGTCGGTGACGATCAGGGCGATGGCTAGACTGAGCGCCACCATCCATGGCCCATTCAGAATGGCATTGACGATCAGGACGGCGCCCATGCTGCGTTCGCTCAGCATCAGGCGGAAGCCGGCGGTCAGCGCATCCCAGGCGCCGGCCAATCCAGGTTTCATGCGCACCGGGTCAGCCTGGCTGCCCTGCAGGCGGTCGCGCGCCGCACGCAGTGCCGCAGCCGAGACGAGGAAGCCGAGCGCCGTCACCGTGAGGAAATGGATCACCGGCAGGAAGATATGGAGCAGCGCGGCCACCATCGGCCCGATCAGGCGGGCGATGCGGTAGGTGGCGTCAAAGAGCCCATTGATCGCCTGCTGGGCGCCGCGGTCGCGCACCAGGGTAGGGATGGTCGATTGCAGCGCGGGCGAGAAGACCATGCGCAGCGAGGCGAGCCCGACCGAGGAGATGATGAGGAGCGTGATCGACAGGCCGAAGACGTAGAAGCCTGCCACCGGCAAGAGGCAGAAGACGGCGCTCCAGATGCGCGAGCCCAGCATCGCCTGCACGGGCCGCCAGCGGTCGAACAGCACGCCGCCGAACAGGCCGGCCACCAGCATGGCGACATACTGTACGCCCGTGACCAGCCCGACCATGTTGCCTGCGACCTCGACCGCGAGCCAGACGCTGGCGACGCGGAACAGATCCTCGCCCACGGTCGAGGCGCAGAGGCCCGACCAGACGGTGAGAACGGCGCGGTCTTTTAGAGGTCTAAAGACCGGAAGCACGGCGTGGCATCCGCAAGATTGTCATCCCGAGCGAAGCGAGGGACCTTTATCTTCGAGCTGAGGAAAGGTCCCTCGCTGCGCTCGGGATGACACCGAGTCGTCACTTCACCCACACCCCGCCATCCTTGTTCTTGTAGCCGAGCGAGAGGTAGGCGGCGTCGATCAGCGGCTGGCCGCGGTCGTTCATCAGGAGGCCCGGGCCCATCTGGTTCATGGTGTAGCCGAAGGAGAGCCCGGCGGCGGGATCGGCGAAACCCAGCGAGCCGCCGGCGCCGACATGGCCGAAGGCAGCGCTGCCCATGATCACGCTGTCGCAATCCTCCCCGAACACCTTGGCGCCCAGGCTGCGCTTGCGGTTGTCCATCGACTTCATGAAGCCCAGCGCAAAGCGCGTGGGGATGCGCAGCGTCGCATCGTCATGCGTCGCCATCGAGACCTCGGCCATGCGCGTCAGCGTCTTGGCGTCGACCAGCTTGCCGCCTCCTTGGGCGAGGGGAGCGTACATGCCGGCCAGCCCGCGCGCGTTGGTGATGCCGTTGGCCGCGCCGATCTCGGCGGCGTGGCCCGCACGGGTGTTCAGCCCGCCGCCCAGGATCGCGCCGGCATTGAAGTAGAAGAGCGCAGGGATCGATTGCTTGTCGGTCGCGAGGTCGCGCAGGAAGGGCGTGACGGCCTGCTCGGGTTTGTAGGCGTAGGGTGTCATCGGCGCCACACGCGGCTCGAGCGCCTCGGGCAGGCCGATCCAGAAATCGAGGCCGAGCGGCTTGGCCACCTCATCCTGGAAGAAAGTGCCGAGCGATTTGCCGCTCGCCCGCCGGACCATCTCGCCCACCGTCCAGCCGAAGGTGAGGCCGTGATAGCCGTTGCGGGTGCCGGGCACCCAGAACGGCTCCTCTTCGGCGAGGCGCTGGGTCATGTACTCCCACTCATACGGGCCGCTGTCCTTCACCTTGGCGCGCAGCGCGGGCACGGCGGACGAATGATCGAGCATCATGCGCGTGGTGACGCCTTGCTTGCCCTTCTGTCCGAACTCGGGCCAGAGCTCGGTGACCGGCGCATCGAGATCGAGCTTGCCGCGGCTCGCCAGCACGTGCGCGCAGAGCGCGGTCGCACCCTTGGTGCAGGAGAAGACGATGCTGAGCGTGTCCTTCTTCCACGGCGCGTTGGTCTTGCTGTCGGCGATGCCACCCCACAGGTCGACGACGGTTTCGCCGCCCGCCGTCACGCAGACCGATGCGCCGAGCTCGCCTTTCTCGGCGAAGTTCTTGGTGAAGGTCTCGGCGACGCGCTCGAAGCCCTTCTTGCAGGTGCCGTCGATCTTCATGGCGATGGTTCCGCAGTGGGGACCGGGAGCTTGAAGACATCGAGCAGGAAATGGGCGGCGCGCGCCAGGCCAGTCTCGTCGATGCCGTGGCCGACGCCCGGGGCGATATGCGTGCGCACCGTCACGCCGTTCTGGCGCAGCACCTCGGCGGCGCGCTCGGTGAGCTGGTGCGGCAGCATCTCGTCGCTGTCGCCGTGCAGCAGCACCACGGGAGGGCGCGACTTGATCTCGGCGCCCAGCGAGTCCGGCCCGGCCAGCATGCCGGAGAAGCCGACGATGCCGGCGAGTTGTTTTGCCCGCCGCAGCCCGACATGCAGCGCCATCATCGTGCCCTGGGAGAAGCCGACCAGCGCGGTCTTGCTCTCGTCGAGCCCGTATTGCGCCAGGGTATCGTCGAGGAAACTCTCGACGAAGGGCGCGGCGGCGCGCACGCCGGCTGCCGCGACCGCCGGATCGAGGCGCGAGATGCCGAACCACTGGTAACCGAAGGGGTTGCCCTCGCAGGGGTAGGGCGCGTTTGGCGCATGGAACACAGCGTCGGGCATCAGCGGCGCCAGCACCGGGGCCAGCCCGATCAGGTCATTGCCGTCGGCGCCGTAGCCGTGCAGCAGCACGACCAGCTGGCCCGGCTTGCCGCCGGCGTGGGGGCCGTGACTCGGGCCTTCGAGCTTCTTCATTTCTTCTCCGCCTTGGGTGGCTTGGCGCTCCAGTCCGGCATGTTGCGGCGATAGTGCCAGAGCAGCAGCGCGGCGGCACTGCGCCAGGGTCGCCACGCCTCGGCGATTTTGAGAAGCCGCTTTGCATCGGGGCGCTTGCGCAGTTTCTTCAGGTGCTGGGCGGCGATCACCAGGCCGAGATCGAGGCCGGGCATGATGTCGGGCCGGGCATGCGCGAACATCAGATAAATCTCGGCCGTCCACGGGCCGATGCCCTTGGCTTGGGTCAGCATGGCGATCGCCGCGGCATCGTCGAGCTCGGCGAGGGCGGCGAAATCGATGCGGCCCTCGACGATATCGGCGGCGAGCGCGCGGCCATATCTCATTTTGGCATTGGAGAGACCGACCGCGCGCAGTTGCTCGTCAGTGAGCTTCAGGAAATCGGCCGGCTCCATCGACGGTGCCGCTGCTTCCAACCGCAGCCAGATGCTGCGCGCGGCATGCACCGAGACCTGCTGGCCGACGATCGAGCGCATCAGCCCGCCGAAGCCCGACGGCACGATGCGCAGTTCGGGATGGCCGACTTCCTTGATGGCGCGGGCGAAGTCGGGGTCGACCTTGGCGAGATGGCGCATCGCTTTCTTGAGATTGGCGGCGTCGAGGATCACTTGGGCCATGCGCTTCGCATAGCACGGCGGAAGAACCGGCTGTAACGTCCGAAAATGCCTGCGGTGACTCGTTTTGCCCCCAGCCCAACCGGCGAGCTGCATCTCGGCTCGGCCTATTCGGCGCTGGTCGCCTGGAAGCGGGCGCGCGAGGGCCGCGGCACCTTCCTGCTGCGCATCGAGGACATCGACATCCGCCGCAGCCGGCGCGAGTTCGAAAGCTCGATCCTGGCCGATCTCGAATGGCTGGGACTGGCCTGGGACGGCGAGGTGCGGCGTCAGTCGGAGCATTTCGCCGACTACGGCAAGGCGCTGGATGGGCTCACCAAGCGCGGCCTGATCTATCCCTGTTTCTGCACGCGCGCCGACATCGCGGCCTCGGCCGGCGCGCCGCAGGGACCTGCCCAGGGACCTGACGGACCGATCTATCCCGGCACTTGCCGCCATCGCACGGTCGAGGAGCGACGGCGTCTGATCGCCGAGGGCCGCGAATTCTGCCTGCGCCTCGATGCGGGCAAGGCCGCCGCCGAGGCCGGGCCCTATCACTTCGTCGACGAAGGGCGCGGCCGCATCGAGGGCGAGCCGCTGCTGTTCGGCGACGTCGTGCTGGCGCGCAAGGACACACCGACCAGCTATCATCTGGCGGTCACGGTCGACGATCATCTGCAAGGCGTGACCCTGGTGACACGCGGCGAGGACCTGCTGCCGTCGACACACGTGCACGGCCTGCTGCAGCGCCTGCTGGGCTATGACACGCCGCGTTATGCCCATCATCGCCTGCTCATGGGCCCCGACGGCAAGCGGCTGGCCAAGCGCGACAAGTCCACCTCGATCCGCCTGTTGCGCGACAGCGGCAAGAGTCCCGAGGAGGTTTTCAGCTTGCTGCCGAAGGACTAAGCTCGCGCCATGGAACGACAAGAAGAACTGGCTGTCGGCAAGCGACTGTTCGGCCATATCGACGCCCGCACCACCGACCTGGCCGACGCGCTGTTTCGCAACCGCACGATCAACTACTCCTGCCGCGAGCGGGCGGCGCTGGAGCGGCAGCGGCTGTTCCGCGACCTGCCGATCTTCATGGGTTTGTCGACGCGGCTTGCCAAGCCGGGCGACTTCGTCGCCGAGGACGTGGCGGGCATGCCGGTGCTGATGACGCGCGGCGCCGATGGCGAGGTGCGCGCCTTCGCCAACATCTGCCGCCATCGCGGCGCGCCGGTGGCGCAGGGCTGCGGCAACGCGCGGGCCTTTACCTGCCCCTATCATGGCTGGACCTACGACAACGCCGGCAAGCTCCTGGGCACCACCGACAAGGTGGGCTTCGCCGGCCTCGATGTCGCGAGCCACGGCCTGGTGCAGCTGCCTGCGGTCGAAAAGCACGGGCTCTTGTTCATGCGGCCAAAGCCCGTGGCCGCGGGAGAAAGCGCGCCGATCGACATCGATACCCGTCTGGGTTCGGTGGCCAGCGATCTCGCGGCCCTCAGGCCCGAAACCTATCCGCTCTATTCGACCGACCGCGTCCATCCGCGCATCAACTGGAAGTTCGCCATCGACACCTTCCTCGAGGGCTATCACATCCCGCACCTGCATCGGAAAACCATCGCGCCGTACTTCGTCGGCAATTGCGGCGTGTTCAAGAGCGGCGGCCTGAACGGTCGACTGAGCGTGCCCAAGACCTCGATCGAGGAAGTCCGCACCATGCCGGAGGCCGAGCGCGACTACCGCCGGCACGTGGTGTCGATCTACCAGCTGTTTCCCAATGCACTGTTGATCTGGCAGCTCGACCACATCGAGATCTGGCGCGCCTTTCCCGACCGCGACGATCCCAGCCGCTGCGAAGTCGAGATGACGATCTACAAGCCCGCAGACAGCGCGCGCCCGGACTCCTACTGGGAGAAGAACCGCGACATCGCCATCCGCACGGTGATGGAAGAAGACTTCCCGCTCGGTGAGCGCATGCAGATCGGCTTCGAATCGGGCGCCACCGAGGAGGTGATCTACGGCCGCAACGAGCCGTCGCTGGTCCACTTCCACACGTCCATTCGCAACGCCCTCGGAGTATCCGCGTGACCCAGCGTAGCAAGCCGCCATTTCGCGCCGACCAGGTCGGCAGCCTGCTGCGCTCGGGTCCGGTAAAGGAGGCGCGCACCAAGCGCGCGACCGGCGAGATGACGCCGGCCCAGCTGACGGCGGTCGAGGATGCCGAGATCAAGAAGCTCGTCGCCAGGCAGGAATCGATCGGCCTGCAGGGCGTGACCGACGGCGAGTTCCGCCGCTCGTGGTGGCACTACGATTTCCTGGCGAAGCTCGACGGCGTCGAGCTGGTGAGCGTGACCCAGGGACTGCAGTTCAAGGGCACCGAGACCAAGGCTGAGGGCCTGCATGTGCATGGCAAGATCGACTTCTCGCCCTCGCATCCGATGATCGAGCACTTCAAGTACCTGAAGTCGGTCGCCAAGCAGACGCCCAAGATGACCATCCCGTCGCCGACGGCACTTCATTATCGCGGCGGCCGGCAGGCGATCGAGAAGTCGGCCTATGCCGAGATGGAGCCGTTCTTCGTCGATCTCGGAAAGGCCTACACCAAGGCGGTGCGCGCCTTCGGCGAGGCGGGCTGCACCTACCTGCAGCTCGACGAGGTGTTCGTGGCCTATCTCTGCGATCCGGCGCAACGCGACTACCTGCGCGGCCGCGGCGATGATCCCGACAAGCTCCTGCACATCTATGCCGACCTGGTGAACGCCGCCTGCGCCGGTCGCACGCCTGGCATGACCATCTCCATGCATCTCTGCCGCGGCAACTTCCGCTCGACCTGGATGGCGCAGGGCGGCTACGAGCCAGTGGCCGACATCCTGTTCAACAAGATGAACGTCGATGCGTACTTCATGGAGTACGACACCGACCGTGCCGGCGGCTTCGAGCCGCTCCGCTTCCTGCCCAAGAACAAGCATGTCGTTCTGGGCGTCATGACCTCCAAGTCCGGGGCGCTGGAGAGCAAGGACCAGCTCAAGCGCCGCATCGACGAGGCATCGAAGTTCGCCCCGCTGGAGCAGCTCTGCCTCTCGCCGCAATGCGGCTTCGCCAGCACCGAAGAAGGCAACCTGCTGGCGGAAGAGGAGCAGTGGGCCAAGCTCTCGCGCTGCGTCGAGGTCGCGCGCGAGGTGTGGGGCTGACAGCGAAGCTGTCATCCTGAGCGTAGCGAAGGATCTCACGCCGGCAGTCGAATCGTTGAGCGTTCCGCTAGGTCCTTCGCTTCGCTCAGGACGAAGCGCTAGGTCCCCTTCGCGTTGCTGCCTTCGATCGCCCGGTGGATGGCGGCGCGGGCCAGCAGGCGGGTCGAATCGAGCGTCGGCAGCGGCGAGTTGCCGTCGTTCATGATCAGCGGCAGCTCGGTGCAGCCCAGCACGACGGCGTCGCAGCCCTCGATCTTCATGCGCTCGATGACCTTTTGCAGATAGGCGACCGCCTCGGGCTTGAAGACGCCGTAGACCAGCTCGTCCATGATGATGCGGTTGATCTCCTCGCGCTCGGCGAGGCCCGGGCGCATGTAGCCCAGCGCGCGCCTGGAGAACTTCTCGGGATAGACCTCGCTCTCGGTCAGCCAGCGCGTACCGGTGATGGCGATGCGCAGGAAGCCGCGGCTGTCGGCCTCGGACGCGACGCACTCGGCGATGTGCAGCCACGGCAAGGGCGAATGCGCTTCGATCAGCGGCAGCGCCTGGTGGATGGTGTTGTCGGGGCAGATCACGAAATCCGCGCCCATCTGCTGCAGCTTGTGCGCCGAGGCGAGCATCATCTCACCCACGCCCGCCCAGTCGCCGCGATAGATCAGCGCCATGTAGTCAGCCAGCGACGGCGTATGCATGCTCACTTCGGGATGGGCGTGCGGGGCCATGAGCGCCGGCGCTTCGGTGCAGATGGTGCGGTAGCAAAGAGCGGCGCCCTCGGCCGAGCAGGCGGCGATGCCGATGTGCGATGGCTTCATGCCGGCATTGTCGCCGGACGTGGTGCGGGCCGAAAGGCTTTTCCGAAAAGGCATGGGCGCGGAACATGGTCCGCGCCCAGCCCCGTGACGGTGGCAATTGCCACACTACTTCGAAGCGTACTTGAACTCCGGCAGGGCCTTCAGGGCCTCCTTGGTAGCGCCCGGCATGGTGAGCTTGCTGCCGTTGGTGCTGAGGGAGTCGTAGGGCAGCACCACCAGCTTGTTGCCGACGCCCAGGAAGCCGCCGACCGACAGCACCGCATACGGCATCTTGTCGGTGCCGATAATGATGTCGTCGACCTTGCCGACGGTTTCATTGGCGTCGTTGACCACTGTGCCGCCAATGATCTTGCTGGCGCGGTAGCCGGTCGCGGTCTTCACTACATCGACTTTGGCGAGCTGCACGGTCTGCGGTGCGCCCTGGGCGTAGACGGGCACGTTGGCGAGCAGCGCGACGGCCGCAACGGCAGCGGCGATGGCGATTGGCGTACGCATGAAGTCCTCCTGTTCTATTTCGTACCAACAGGGGATAACGTGCCGCGGTCGCGGTTCGTTCCACCTCTTCCGAGACCGAGGGGCCTCCGGCCCGCTCATGATCTTCGACGGCGCGCGCTACTCCAGTGGCGCATCATGAGCGCAATTGGAGTTGCGCGCTCCAATGAGGCGGGCCGGAGGCCCGCGGTCCGGCAAGACGATCGCTCATGACCCAAACACCTCACCCTGAGGAGCGCGAAGCGCGTCTCGAAGGGAGGCAACGATGAGGGTGCTCGTGCTCATCCTTCGAGACGGCGCTCCGCGCCTCCTCAGGATGAGGTGATTGTGCTGCTCGTCCTTCGGACTACCGACCCTCAAGCTGCTGGTTCACCCAGACCTGCACCTTGTTCGACTCAAGGAACCGGTGGGCGAACTTGGCTGTCGGCTCGTCATCGACCTTGCCCAGCACGATCGCCACCACGAGGTCGCACTTGTAGGAGACCGCGATGCCCTCGGCGAGGCGCGGCTTGCCGTCCTTCATCTTGAGGCGGTAGAGCCGCGCACGGCCGAACAGATCGGTGATGCGCACGCGGTTGCCGTCCTTCAGCGGTGTGAATTTCTCATCGAGGAGGTCGATGTCGGTCACGCGGTCGACCTCCTCGTCGCTCACCACGCCGGTATCGCAATTGCCGCAGAAGCCAAGCTTGGGCCGGACATAGACCTCGAGATCGTGGCCGCGCCAGGCGCGGCCCGGCGGCCAGCCGTCGCGCGGGAAGGGCCAGGCCATCGGCCACCAGCCGTCGGCGGGCTCGGGTCCCTGCGCCAGCCGCCAGTTGGCATACATGGCCGTGCCGGCCAAGAAGGCCACCGTAGCGGCGGCCAACGAGCTCTGCACGATGGTGCGCCGGCTCAGCATCGCCTCACTTCAGGCCGGCCACCTGCCGCGCCTCGCCTGCCAGCTCGAGGATATGCATGCCGGTGTTGGCGCGGTCGACGATATAGATCAGCCCGCGCGCGTCGGTCTCCACGTTGTTGGTCTGGATCGCGACCTTGCAGCGGTCCTTGCCGTCGACCTTGACGCAGCGCTTGTCGGTCTTGTCGGTGATGGCCGGGATGAAGTAGCCGACCTCCTTGGGCTGGAAAGGATCGCGGATGTCGAGCGCGCGCACGCCGCCGTTGAACCAGGCGATGAAGGCCATCTTCTTGTAGTAGATCGGCGCCATGCTCTCGTTGGAAGAATGCGCGCCGAAGCGGCCGCCACGCTGGCAGAAATTGCCGGGCATCTCCGGTGCGGTCCAGTTGGAGACCATCATCGGACGGTTCTCGATCGAGACGTCGGCGAACCACACCATCTGCCGCGCCTCCTGGCATTCGTTCAGGATCGCCTCGTCGACGATCATGACGATGTCGCGCTTGGCGCCATCCTTGTCGTGCGCGAACTCGGCGACCGGCATGCCGAGCATAGGGAAGGTCGTGTGTGCGCCATTCCACGACGACATCATGAGCCGCGAGATTTCGGGATAGCGCAGGTTGTCCGGCGTCGGCTCCTTCGGGCCCTTCAGGAGTTTCTCGCGGTCGACGATCTGCAGGACGCCGCCCTTGTTGGTGCCGTAGCCGAAATAGACGCGGTTGCCCTGCGGCCCGGTCGAGATCGGCCCGTGCAGCTCGGTCGGCACCGCGCCGGTGGCGCCTGGCTCCTGGCCGGGCAGGCCAAAGTCGCGGATCTTCACCGGATGGGCGGGATCGGAGAGGTCGTAGATCTGCGTCATGCGCCTGGTCCGCCAGTCGGGCGCGCCGGAGACCAGGAAGGCGATGCCGGTGTCGCATTCCCACCAGTTCTTGTGCGTGTCCTTGAGCCCGTCGAGCCGCGTGATCAGCTTGGGATTGGCGGGATCGGCGACGTTCCAGATCTCATGCGCCTCGCCGCCGAAGGTGCGCAGCATGTAGACGGCGCTCTTATCTCCTTTCGGCAACTGGCTGCCATCGCACACCCGCACCATCTGCGCGCCGCCCGCCTCGTAGGTGCCCGGGGCGCCAGGGATGTGCTTGAGGTACTTCGGGTTCGCCGGATCTGTGACGTCGACGATCGACGTGCCGTTGGGCTCGGTCTTGCCGGTCATGGGATTGACCGGAGTCGGGATCTCGTCGGTGCCGCCGTGATGGCCGATATAGGCGATCCAGCGGCCGCCCTGCTGATGGATCGTCGGCTGGTAGGCCGAGCGCGCCTGCAGGTCGCTCCAGCCGGCCAGCTTCATGTTGGAAGCCTCGGGCGGCGCGCCCACTTTCTGCTGCTGGGCGTGCGCAACGCTCGCGGCCGCCACGAGACCGACGATCAGCAATGCCTGACGCGTCATGACGTTTCTCCTGTTTGGTTGGCGGCATTATATCCACCCCGCGCAACGGAGGGCTACGAGCGCGGCGGCGGGTCGAGCTTGGCGTTGCGCAGCTTGCGTTCGAGAATGGCAATGCCGCCCGCCGTGTCGCCGGACTGGCACTTGGCCTGGGCGAGGGCCGCTTGATTGTCGTTGGAAAGCTTGCCGGGCGTTCCGGGATACTCCGTGACGCCGGCATAGCGCAGGTACCTGTCGAGCAGAGCCGCGCAGTATTGCCGCTCGGCGGCCGGATCCTGGGCCCAGGTGAGCGCCGGCAGGAGTGCGGCGAGCAGCCCGGACGTGAAGCGGATCAAGAATCTCGGTCCTTGTCCGTCGGATCTACCGCCGGCGGATCGTCGTACCCCCGGCGGCTGCTATAGAAAATGAGGCCCATCAGGCCGGCGCCGACCGCGATGGTGAACAGCACGCCGAACGTCATTGCCATGAGGCCGGGGCCCGAGACGCCGGCGGCGAGGTCGTCAGTCCCCGAGTAGTAGACGCCGACGATCGCCAGCACGAGCAGCACGACAAGGGCAACGATTGCGATCCACGCGCCGGCGCTCAGCCGTTTGAAGTCTTTGAGCAGGACATCGAGAGGGCGGGTCTTCGCGTCGTTCGCCATGGCCTACCCTCCGCCCGCGCCGATGGGCTGTCCAGGGAAGTCGTTACCAACCGGTAACGAACCCGTCCGCGGACCCGTCTTCCAGATACTGAACAACGGTTCTTGACGCCCGTTCCGAGCGCTGTGCACGATTGGGATAACGCTCAAGTAAGAACAAGAAAGTACGCATCAAAAGCATCCCAAGGGATGCACCAGCGATGCGCGCGTTGGCTCAAGCGACACCAAGCGTCAAGCCACGGAGGAAAAAGGACATGCTCACACTTACCGTCAACGGTCAGTCCAAGCAGGTCGATGTCGAGAACGACACGCCGCTGCTTTGGGTCATCCGCGAGCATATGCAGATGACCGGTACCAAATTCGGTTGCGGCGCGGGTCTGTGCGGCGCCTGCACCGTCCATCTCGACGGCGTCGCCGTGCGCTCCTGCCAGACTTCGGCGAAGGACGCGGCCGGCAAGAAGATCACCACGATCGAAGGGCTGGGCAACAATCATCCGCTGCAGGTTGCCTGGGTAGCCGAGCAGGTGCCGCAATGTGGCTACTGCCAGTCCGGCCAGATCATGCAGGCCGCGTCGCTTCTGTCGAAGAATCCCGATCCGACCAAGCAGGAGATCGTCGATCATATGGACGGCAACCTCTGCCGCTGCATGACTTACGGTCGAATCCAGAAGGCTATCATCCGCGCCGCGGCCGACATCCGCGCCAAGTCGGGGAGCTGAGCCATGACACACATTCCTGATCTCAGGCGGCGTTCCTTCCTGGTCGGCGGCACCGCAGCCGGCCTCGCCTTCGGCTACGTCGCCGTCGAAGGCATCACAACCGCCCTGGCGGCGGGCACGTTCGGCCCGACCGCGTGGTACTCGATCGGTCCCAACGGCATCGTCACCGTGATGGTCGGCAAGGCCGAGATGGGCCAGCACGTCTCGAGCGCGATGGCGCAGATCGTGGCCGAGGAGCTCGAGGCCGACTGGAGCAAGATGCGCATCGCGCTGCCCGACAGCGATCCGAAGTACAACGATCCCGTGCTCGGGGCGCTGCTCACCGGCGGCTCGTGGTCGGTGCGCATGAACTTCGACGCGATGAGCCGGGCCGGCGCGGCGGGCCGAATCACGTTGATCGAGGCGGGCTCGAAGATGCTGGGCGTGCCGGCAACGGAATGCCGCGCCTCCAACAGCCAGGTCATCCACAGCAAGACCGGCAAGAAGGTGAGCTACGCCAAGATCGTCGCCGACGGCAAGGCGAACAAGGTGTGGACGGCCGACGAACTGAAGGCGATCAAGCTCAAGACGCCGGACCAGTACGTCCTGGTCGGCCAGGCGGTGCCGCAGCTCGACGTTCCGTCCAAGACCAACGGCACGGCCAAGTACGGCATCGATGTCATGGTGCCGGGCATGCTCTACGGCAAGCCGGTCGTGCCGCCGGTTCGCTACGGCGCCACGGTCAAGTCGGTCGACGATTCGGAGGCCAAGAAGGTCAAGGGCTTCGTCAAGGCGGTCACGCTCGACGACAAGACCCAGACCACGACCGGCTGGGTGGTGGCCGTCGCTACCAGCTACGAAGCGGCCAAGAAGGCGGCCGACGCGCTCAAGATCGCCTACGACAACGGGCCCAACGCCAAGGTCTCCGACATGACCTTGATCGACGAGGCCAAGAAACTGCAGGGCAACCCCGATTCGGGCCAGCTCTTCGTCAGTGACGGCGATCCGGCCAAGGCGATCGACGGCGCGGCCAAGACCTTCGAGGCGGAGTATCTCACCTCGATCAACATCCACGCGCCGCTCGAGCCGATGAATGCCACGGCCTACGAAAAGGACGGCATTTGGCATGTCCACACCGGCAACCAGTTCGCCACGCGCACCGGCGGCCTTGCGGCCGGCGCGCTGGGCGTCGATCCGAAGAACGTCGTGCTGCACCAGTACTTCATGGGCGGCGGCTTCGGCCGGCGTCTCGACGGCGACATGGTGATTCCGGCGGTGCTCGCCTCTAAGGCGGTGGCTAAGCCGGTCAAGCTGATCTACGGCCGTGAGGACGACATGGCCATGGATTTCACGCGGCCGCTCACCTACCAGAAGGTCAAGGCCGGGCTGGATGCCGACGGCAAGCTGGTCGGCCTGCAGCACGATGTCGTCTGCGCCTGGCCGTCGGAGCGCTGGGGCCCCGAGTTCCTCGCCGAATCGGCGAACAAGAAGGCCAAGCTCGACGCCTTCACCGTCAACGGCGCGGACTTCTGGTACTCCGTTCCGAACCACAGGGTGCGGGCGGTCCTCAATGAGCTGGCGCAGAAGGCGACGCCCTCGGGCCACCTGCGCTCGGTGGCGCCCGGTTGGACCTTCTGGGCGGTCGAAAGCCTGATCGACGAGCTGGCGCACGCCGCCGGCAAGGACCCGGTCGACTATCGCCTCGCCATGCTGGACGGCGCGGGCGACAACAAAGGCGGCGCCAAGAAGCTTGCCAATGCGCTGCGCACCGCGGCCGGCCGCGCTGGCTGGGGCTCGGTGAGCCTGCCCAAGAACTCCGGGCTCGGCATCGCCTGCGTCTCGTCGCAGGAGCGCGCCACGGCGACCTGGACGGCCTGCGCTGCCCAGGTCACGGTCAATCCCGCCGACGGCTCGTTCAAGGTCGACCGGCTGACGGTGGCCATGGATCTCGGCACGGTCGTGAACACCGACGGCGTGAAGGCGCAGATCGAGGGCTCGACCCTGTGGGGCATGTCGCTCGCACTGTTCGAGAAGGCGCCGCTGGAAAGCGGCGCGCTTCAGGTCAGCAACTTCGACGGCTACACGCCCTTGCGCATGAGCCAGATGCCGGACCTCGACATCTCGGTGATCGCCAACAACGACCCGCCGTCGGGCTGCGGCGAACCCGCCGTTACCGTGGTGGCGCCCGCCATCGCCAACGCGATCTTCAATGCAGTGGGGGCGAGGGTGCGCTCGCTGCCGATCACGGCGGAAGCCGTGAAAGCGGCGATGAAGGCCTGAAGACGAAGAGGGCGGTCGAAAGACCGCCCTTTCCCTTTTACTTTCAATGCCTTGTAGGGCGGTATCTTAATACCGCTTCGTGAATCTTTTGTTTTCAATGACTTGGGTCAGAGGGGTGGCGCGGGAAGTGGGAAGAATCGCCTGAAATCCAAGCTGGCGTGCGTTATCTGTTTCCCACGCAGGTGGGAAACTCTGGGAAGTTCCCGCTACTCGTGCAGGTCGGTGTGAGGGATCGAGCTGGCCCGGAACCAGGCGACGATCGAGCCGCCCAGCAGATAGGCGCTGCCCAGCACTGCGGGCAATTCCACCGTAGTCTCGAAGGGATTTTGCTGGCGCAACCTGATCTCGATGGCGAACTGCAGGATGGCGAGCAGCAGCACCGCGATCGACACCCACAGCCAGTCATGCGCCCAAGTGAGACGCACGAGGCTCCAGTTGTGGTCGGACTCCATGCGCATGAACTGGCCGCGCGCGGCGCCGACCAGGATGCCCACCGCCGCTATCGACCATACTTCGAGCTGCAGGAGGTCGCGCACGTCGGGATAGGAGAGCAGGGCGATCGCCGCGAGGCTCGCCAGCACGCCGGTCGCGAGCACCATCCCGCGCTTGACGATGCGTTCCTTCATTTCGGCGATGGCGCAGGCCGTCGAGGCCGCCGCCAGCAGTAACATGACCCCGTCGACGGCATAGAACAGGTCGAACATGCGCGCTGTCAGACCTGATGTGCCATCGGCGGCGCCGGGATCGGCCGCACCCGCTCGTAGGCTGCGGCCGCGCGCAGCACCAGCGCATCGCGCGCATGGCCGCCCACGATCTGCAGGCCGATCGGCAGGCCCTCACGGTCGAGGCCGCAGGGGATGGTGGCGGCGGGCTGGCGCGTCAGGTTGAAGGTGAGGGTGAAGGGCGTCCAGCCGATGTCGACGCCGTCGCCGCCCCAGGCGCCGTTCTGGAAGATCGGAAAGGCAGTCACCGGCATGGTCGGCGTGAGCAGCAGATCGTACTTGGCCATGAACTGATTCATGATGACGCCGAGCTGCTGACGCTGATGGATTGCCGTGACGACCGCCTCCTGGCCGAGATTGGCGCCGACGTCCGCGGCCTTCAGCAGCCCGGGGTCCATCAGCGCGCGCTTCTCCTCGCTGAAGCCCTTTACCAGCACGGCGACGTTGGACTGCCAGTGCGCGTTCAGGATCTGGCGCGGATCGAGCCCCATCAGGTCGGGCAAGTCCTCGACCACCTTGGCGCCCAGCGTCTTGAACACCTTGGCGGCGTGCTCGACAGCGACCGCCACGTCGCGGTCGATCTTCTCCTTCTCCACGAAGCCCAGATTAGGCGAGTAGGCGATCGTGAGATGCTTCACGCCCTTGTCGAGCCCCTTGAGGTAGTTCTCGTCGTCATCCGGCCGGCCGTAGGGATCGCGCGGGTCGGGTCGGGCCATGACGTTCATCATCATGGCGGCATCGAGCACCGTGCGGGTCATCGGCCCGATGTGGGAGAGCGTGCCCTGCGCCGACGGCGGATAGAGCGGCACGCGGGCCTGGGTGGGCTTCAGCCCGAACAAGCCGCTGAAGGAGCAGGGGATGCGCACCGATCCCGCGCCGTCAGTGCCGACGGCCAGGGTGCCCATGCCGACCGCTTCGGCCGCGACGCCGCCGCCGGAGGAGCCGCCCGAGGTGCGGCCGATCTTCCAGGGATTGTGGGTGGCGCCGAACAGCGCGGAGTTGGTGACTCCCTTCCAGCCATATTCCGGCGAGGTCGTCTTGCCGAGCAGCACGGTGCCCGCTTCGCGCAAGCGCTGCGCAACCGGCGCGTCGACGTTCCAGGGGCCGTCGGCGTCGGTGGCGAGACTGCCCATGCGCGTGGGCAGGCCCTTGGTCAGCACCATGTCCTTGATGGTGATAGGCACGCCGTCGAGATCGGATAGCCGCTTGCCGCCTTTCTTCCAGCGCTTCTCCGAGGCGCGCGCGGCACGCAGGGCGCCGTCGGGATCGAGATGCTGGAAGGCATTGAGCTGAGGATTGAACGCCTCGATGCGGGCCAAGGCGGCTTTCGCCGCCTCGACCGGCGAGGCCTTGCGCGACTTGAAGAGCTTGACCAGCTGGTGCGCCGGCATCATCGCAAGGTCGGCGGTCATTTCGCCTTCTCCGGCAGTCCGGGAAATTTCAACGAATGCTCCTCTGTGTAGCGCGCGGCGGCGGCGAGTACCGCGGCGTCCTTGAAATGGCCCGAGACGATCTGCAGGCCGACCGGCAGGCCGGCGCTGCTGAGGCCACACGGCAGCGAGGCCGCGGGATGGCGCGTCAGGTTGAAGGTCGCGGTGTAGGGCGACCACAGCGCGTTCGCCTTGCCTTCCGGTCCGTCGGGCATGTTCTTCGACACCTCGAAGGGCTGCACCGCCACGGTCGGCGTCAGCAGGAAGTCGTATTTCTCGAAGAACAGGTTCCAGGCCACCGCCATCTCGCGCCGGCCTGCGTGCGCAGTCACGACGTCGTTCATGGCGTAGCGGCGCCCCGCCTTGGCGCCGGCGAGCAGGTTGGGGTCGAACTCGCCATGCCGCTGTTCGGGATAGAGGTCGAGCAGGCGCTGCAGGTTGCTGAGCCAGTGGGTCACGAAGATGCGGCCGGCATCGGCGTACGGGAAAGGCGGCGCGTCGATCTCCTCGACCTTCCAGCCCATCTTGTCGAAGCGCTTGGCGGCCTTGGTCACCAGCGCCGCCACCTCGATATCCAGCGGATGCTCGGACATGCGCAGCAGGAAGGCCACGCGCGGCTTCTTGAGCTTGGACTTGAGTGCCTTCACGTAGTCGGTGTCATCTTGCGGCAGCTGCGTCGGATCGCGCGCATCGGGCTGCGCGATCACGTTCATCATCAGCGCGCAGTCATGCGCGGTGCGGCACATCGGGCCGGTGTTGGAGAGATCGCCGTTCAAGGTTGGCGGCCAGTTGGGCACCCGGCCGTAGGTCGCCTTCAGGCCAACCAGTCCGTTGAAGCTCGACGGGATGCGCACCGAGCCGCCGCCGTCGGTGCCGATCGCCAACGGCCCGAGGCCCGCTGCAACGGCCGCGCCGGCACCACCCGACGAGCCGCCGGGCGTGCGCTCGAGGTTCCAGGGATTGCGCGTGACGCCGTTCAAGGGCGTGTCGGTCACGCCCTTGTGGCCGAACTCCGAGGACGTGCTCTGCGCGAAGACGATGGCGCCGGCCTCGCGCAACCGCGCCACCGCCGGCGCGTCGGCATCGACGGGAGTCTTGTCGGTGAGCTTGCTGCCCATCGAGGCGGCCCAACCCTTCACCCGCACCAGCTCCTTGATCGAGACCGGCACGCCATCGATCGCCGACAGCGGCTTGCCTTTCTTCCAGCGCTTCTCTGACGCGCGGGCGGCGGCAACCGCCTCCTTGCCGTCGACGCGGCAAAAGGCGTTGATGCGGGGATTGATCTTGTCACTGCGCGCCAGCACCGCGCGCATCACCTCGACCGGTGAGGTTTTGCCGCGGCGATAGAGCTTCGACAGCTGGGCGGCCGTCATCTGGGTGAGGTCGTGGGTCATGCCGCGGCTCCCTTGCCTGAGTCCTTGGTCGTGGCACGATATTGCCGCACCAGTTGCTCGGCCTGGTATTCGGCGGTCATCGCCTGCTCGGCCCGGCCGAGCTTGCGCAGCAGGTCGGCCAGCGCCCGCTTGGTCGCGGGCACCGTCGGCCGTTCGCGGTCGTCGGCTTGCAGGATCTTTAGCGCCGCGTCGTTCCAGCCCGAGCGGATCAAGGCATCGAGATGGATGGCGCCGAACAGCGCGCGCTGGGCAATGCTGCCGCCGATCGGCGTCAGGTGCGGCATAGCCTGGCCGAGAAGGCGCGCCGCTTCGGCATGGTCGCCCTTGGCATGAGCGGCGAGGCCGTGCGCCGCCGGCACCGTGCAGTCGGCCCAAGCCTCGCGTTCACCGGGTTTGGCCTGCTCGGCGCGGTCTTCCAGGCTCGCCAGCATCTCGGTGACGGCGCTCTGCTCGCCGGCGCGCGCCAGTCCATAGAGATAGTGCAGGTCGAGGAACGGCGAGAAGTGTTCGTGCAGGCGCGGCTTCACATAAGTGGCGATGTCGGCCCAGCGCGCGCCGACGTCGCCGCCGTGCAGTTCCAATCGAGCGAGCAAAGAGATCGCGTTGATCTGATCCTCTGAGAAGGTCTTGTCGACGCCCCACACGCGCTTGTCGAACAATTCCAGCGCCTCGTCGGAGCGGTCGAGATCGATCAGGAAGAGCGCGAGGTGCCACCAATTGTGGGTGTACATGAAGGAGTTGCAGTCCTCCCAGGTGTCGGACACCGACTGCATGAACGCCACACCCTCGACCATGTGGCCGCGCGCCTCCAGGCAATGGGCGATCACGTGGTGCGCCCAGGGATCGCGACGCTCCATCTCGATCGCCTTGCGGGCATGGGCATCGGCCTCGTCGATGCGGTTGCATTCCTCCAGGCCGAAAGCGTGCATCGCCCAGACATAGTGGTTGTCGCTGTTGGCTGGCAGGATGCGTTCGCCCACCCGCAGGATGCCTTCGGCATCGCCGCGATCGATGGCGTGGATCTGGCCGACCTTGGCCGAAATCAGGTCACGCGGCCATTCGGCGACGATGTCCTCTTGAACCTTCTGGGCGCGCTCGCGGTCGCCCGCGAACCAGGCCTCGGTGCTGGCAAGCCAGGCCTTCTCGCGCGCATTGGCGCCCGCGGCGAGCTTCTTGGCCTGGGCGAACTGGCGCTTGGCCATCTCGAAGGCTTGGGTTGAGTTCACCGTCAGCAGGAGATTGGCCGACATCAGCGGCAGCAGGGCGCAGCGCTCTTCTTTGTCGGCCGCGGCGACGACATCGGGCAGGCGCTTGCCGAAGGCCAGCCACTCGTCGCGCAGCAAATCGAGCGCCTCAATCGCGTCGGCGCCAGCATTGCTGACATCCAGGCCCTGACCGTCCCGTGCCACCAGATCCCCTCGTTGCGCTAGCGCGGCTTTCGATCAAATGGAACCGCTCGCGGTTCCATTTGATCGGAAACGCGTTGCGCCAAGCATCCCGACCCCCGGTATATCCGGTCCGGCTGATTCCAGCCGGACCGGATATGCACTAGCTTCGCACGGCATGGCACCTTGGGCAAAGTTCGGGAGGAGACAATGAAGCGCCGTTCCGTGTTGGCGGCCGCCGGCCTCGCGGTCATTCCGCGATCCGGTCGAGCGCAGGCCTATCCCGATCGGCCGATCCGCATCGTCGTGCCTTATGCGCCGGGCGGCGCCACCGACACCGGCGCGCGCGCTCTCGGCGAACGGCTCGAAAAGATCCTGGGCCAGCCCGTCGTGGTCGAGAACAAGGCGGGCGGCGGCACCATCATTGGCACCGAAGCCGTCGCCAAGGCCAAGCCCGACGGCTACACGCTGCTGCTGGCGACCGGCGCACTCGCGGTCAATGCCGCCTTCGACATGCCGCTGCCCTACGACACCTACAAGGACCTTACTCCGGTCGCGCACTTCTTCGACGTGCCGATCCTGGTCGCGGCGAGCGACGAAGCGCCGTTCAAGTCGATGGCCGAGCTCGTCGCGCGGGCCAAGCGCGAGCCGGTTTCCTACGCCTCCGCTTCGGGCGGAAGCATGCAGCATCTGTGGGCCGAGCTGATCCGGATGCGCCTTGGCCTGAAGCTCGAGCATGTCGGCTACAAGGGCAGCTCAGAGGCGGTGCGCGACGTGATGGGCGGCCACTTGCCGCTGCTGGTCGATCTCGTGGTGCCGACCGGTGCGGTCGTGAAGTCGGGCAAGCTGCGCGGCCTCGTGGTCGCCACGTCCAAGCGCTCCACTCTGCTTCCTGATGTTCCGACCGTCAGCGAGGTCGGGCTTGCCGGATGGGAGGGCGCCATCTTTAACGGTCTCATGGCGCCGGCCGCCACGCCACCCGACGCAGTCGCCAGGCTCAATGCCGTCGTCAATCAGGTGCTGACCGAGCCCGAGTTCGCCCGCCGCCTGAGCGACATGGGCTTGAGCCTGGTCGGCGGCACCCCGCAATCGTTTGGCCAGAAACTTGCCGAGGAGACCGCGAAATGGCGCAAGGTCATCCAGGACGCCCACATTCCGCCGCCGGCATGAGGGTGCGTCGGCGTGCCCTGCTAGGCTCGGCGGCGGCGCTCATGCTGGTGCCCGGCATCGGGCGCACGCAAGGCTACCCGGATCGTCCGATCCGTTTCATCGTGCCTTACGCACCGGGCGGCTCGACCGATACCAGCGCACGCATCGCTGCGGAGAAGCTGACGCAGCTGCTTGGCCAGACCGTCATAGTCGAGAACAAGGCGGGCGGCGGCACCATCATCGGCACCGAGAGCGTGGTCCACGCCAAGCCAGATGGCCACACGCTCCTGCTGACGCCCGCGGCGCTGATCGCCAATGCGGCGTTCGGCGTCAAGGTACCCTACGACATCGACAAGGATCTCGTGCCCGTCGTCGGCTTCGTCGACCTCGCGGTGCTGCTCGCCGCGGCCAACGACGCGCCGTTCAAGTCGGTCGCCGAGCTGCTGGCCTATGCCAAGGCCGATCCCAAGCGGCCGATTCCCTACGCCTCGGCCGGCGTCGGCAGCCTGACCCATCTCTGGGGCGAGTTCGTCAAGGCGCGCACCGGCATGCCGCTCGAGCATGTCGGCTACAAGGGCAGCGCCGATGCGTTGAAGGACGTGATGGCGGGCCACGTGCCCCTGTTCTCCGACGTGCTGGTGCCGACCGCGACCTCGATCCGCGCTGGCAAGGTGCGTGGGCTCGCGGTGGCGACGAAGGAGCGCGTGGAGTTGCTGCCCGACGTGCCGACCGTGAGTGAGGCGGGCCTGCCGGGCACGGAGTGCACCATCCCGTTCGGCGTGTCGGTACCGACGGGCACGCCGGGCGAAATCGTTGCTCGATTGAATGCCGTCTTCAATGAAGTCCTGGCCGACAAGGCAGTGCGCCAGAAGATGATCGAGCTCGGCTTCATGCCGGTCGGTGGCAAGCCGGAGACCTACGCCGCCGTGGTCGCTGCCGAGATCGCCAAGTGGCGCAAGGTCATCAAGGATTCGAACATCCCGCCGCCGAACTAGGGCGTGTAGCGCTGCAGGGAGCGCAGCGACCGATCACCGCTTTTCGCCGAAGGCGAAAACGGCTACGCGGGCGCCACACTGATGGAATGAATTGTGGTGCTGACCGCGTGCAATTGGAAGCGCGCGGGCTCTCACGGTTGACTACAACCGCTGTCGCCCGCCAGAGCTAGCGAACCTTCGGTTCGCTAGCTCTTAGGTGAGCCACCCAGGAAGCAGTAGATCAGTCCGCTGCGGCTGGCGCAGACGTGGCTGTTGCCGTCGGGTGCGAGTTGCTTCAGCACGACTCGCGGCGGCACCTCCACCCAGCGGCCGTCGATCAGCGCCCGCCAGGTGCCATCGTCCTGGAGATAGGCTCGGGTCGGCCGGCAATCGCCTTCGATGCCGTTCACCGTGCCGTTGCAACACGAATAGCCCGTGCCCGGCTGCTTCAGTTCCTTGTACCAGTCGTGGTTTTCGGCGTGACCTTGGCCATGTTGCCCGCTGTATTCGGCCGGCTTGCGGTCTTGCGCGTGCACTCGCAGTCCGACTGCAGCGCAAACCAACACTGTGACAAATGACACCACAACTGAACGCGTGAGAAGGGGCATGAGGGTTGCCGCCTTTCCGCAAAGCCAGTCGAGCCGGTCACGTATTCCTAGCGACGCGCCATTGCGCTCGGCTGAATCCGTTGCATCGATGTTACATCAACAAGCTGTGGATCGCGATGCTAACTCTTCGGTGAGCCGCCGATGAAGCAGTAGATCATGCCGCTCTTTCCGGCGCAGATATGTGAATTGCCGTCGGGTGCGAGATTCCGCAGCACCGCACGCGGTGGCACAGGCATCCAGCGGCCGTCGACCAGCGCGCGCCACGTCCCGTCATCGTTGAGATAGGCGCGTGTGGGTCGGCAGTCGCCGTCGACGCCGTTGAAGCTGCCGTTGCAGCACGAGTAACCCGTGCCGGGCTGCTTGAGATCCTTGTACCAGTCGTGGTTCTCGGCGTGGCCGCGGCCCCATTGGCCGTCGATCGTCGACTGACCGCCGTGATCGTGAGCCGATCGGTCTTGCGCTGTAGCGCCAAGCGAAAGGGCAAGGGCTGTTGTGACAAAAAAAGGCAACAGGGCGCGCATGAGGACGACCTCCTCTGCGTTCACAACGTGACATTTCCGCGGAAGTTGCCTGCTACCGCCGCATTTGGCGCAAGCCTGTCACGATTGTCACGAAATCGGGATCATCGGGACTGATCAGTCCATGCCGCACGAAGAAATCGATCAGCACCAGATTGCAGTTGTATTTGAATTGGTTGCCATCGCGTACCGTCTCGAAGACGCGAGCCACCGGCCACAGCTCGAACGCCTGCACCTCGCCGTCGTTGGCCTGTGGTGTGAAATCGCCCGGCAGCTCGAGATCGAAGCAGGTCATGACGTCCGGCTTGAGCTGCGGGCCCGACTGGTTCCAGTAGACGATAACGCTCACGGCCCGTGCTTGCTCGGCGAGCTTGCGGGAGATGGCCGCCTCCTCGTGGCATTCCTTGATCAGGTTCTCGCGGATGCCGATGCCGGCCGGCTGGCCGCCGGCCACGGTGTTGTCGAGCTCGCCGGGGAATGTCGGCTTCTTGTAGGAACGACGCGGCACCCAGATGTGCAGGCCGTCGCTCTTCCTGACGTAGCCCGTCATATGCGGCCCGTAGGCGCGCACGCCGAACCACGGCACTGCGGCGCGCTCCATGGTCATCAATGGGGGGTCGGTGAACTTCATGCCGACCGGATAGACTTCCTCGCGCCAGGTGTCGCCGAACAGGCCATCGGCGCGGAGCTTCAGCAGGAACGTGCGCATCGCCGCCGTGCGCTTGTCGGGTGTGTCGAGCGAAGGATCGAGATACCAGGTGCCGTCTCGATGCGAGAACAACGGCGCCGGCAGACGCGGCGCGAAGTCGCGATGGATGAAGCCGGCGCGCTGGCTGCCGATGAACCAAGGCTCGAACTGGCTCAAGTCGGCATTGTTGCAGCGCGCGATATGGTCGAGGAAGGACATCGGAAACGCACATAGCCGGCCAAGCTCTCAGTGTCATCCCGAGCGAAGCGAGGGACCTATGCTCATGGCCTTCTAGATCCCTCGCTTAGGCGCGGGGGTTACCCCGCGCTACTCGGGATGACACGGGGTGTGCGCTTTGCGACAGTGGTTTCAATGACCGAAGACGAACTGCAGGCGCTGCTCGAAAAGAACACTCCGGAACGCGACCGCTACGAGCTGTTCGTCGAACAGTGCCAGGATCAGGACGTGCGCGTGCGCTTCTCGCCGACGAAGGACGAAGGCTGGGCGACCGCTGCACTGCTGACGATCGTCGAGACGTCGCTGAGAGCTGCCGCCGGCGCTGAAGCGCGGCTGACGCATCTCAACGTCACCGTGCTTCGGGCGGCGCAGCAGGCCGACGTGATCGCCCTGTCGCGCGTTCTGCGTCGGCACGGCCATGCCGTTCATGCCGAGGCCTGGCTGTTCAGCCATGCCGTGGTCGAGCCGATGCTGCACGCGACAGCGACACTGGAAGGCTAGGCCGCTCTCTTCCAGGCTTGGTCCACGACGACCACGATGTCGCGCATGATTTGCGTCAGATCGAAGTCCTTGGGTGTGTAGACGCGCGCCACACCGGCCTTGAGCAACGCCTCCGCGTCGCCCGGCGGGATGATGCCGCCGACGACAACCGGCACCTCGCCGATTCCCGCCTTCGCCATCCCCTCGAGCACGTCGGCGACCAGAGAGGCATGCCCGCCTGACAGGATAGAGAGGCCGACGACATGTGCGCTCTCCTCGAGCGCGGCATTTACGATTCGCTCGGGTGTCAGACGAATGCCCTCGTAGACGACTTCCATGCCGCAGTCGCGGGCGCGCACGGCGATCTGCTCGGCGCCGTTCGAATGGCCATCGAGGCCTGGTTTGCCGACCAGGATCTTGATGCGGCGGCCGAGCCGCCGCGACACGGTCTCGACCTCGCGGCGAGCCGCTTCGAGCCGGCCGTCGGTGACGCCCATGGCACGCGCGACACCGGTGGGCGCGCGATATTCGCCAAAGACGGCGCGGAGCGTCTCTGTCCATTCGCCGGTGGTGACGCCTGCCGTCGCACAGGCGATGGAGGCGGGCATGATGTTGCGGTCTTCCTTCGCAGCCGAGGCAAGGTCGGCCAATGCCTTCTTTGTCGCCGTAGCATCGCGTGAGGCGCGCCAGGCGTTCAGGCGCTCGATCTGCCCACGCTCGACCGAGGCATCGACCGTCAGGATCGAGCCTTCGCCCGTGGAAAGGGGCGAAGGTTCGGCTTCGGTGAAGGCGTTGACGCCGACGACAGTCTGTTCGCCTGCTTCGATGGCGGCGAGACGCTTGAAGTTGGACTCGACCAGGCGCTGCTTCATGTAGGCCAATTCGATGGCGGCGACGGCGCCGCCCATGTCGGCGATGCGGCCCATCTCGGCCAGAGCTTCGGCTTTCAGGCTCTCGACCTTGGCCGCGATCTCGCTGCTGCCGTCAAAGATGTCGGCGTATTCCAGCAAGTCGGTCTCGTAGGCAACGATCTGCTGCAGCCGCAACGACCACTGCTGGTCCCACGGGCGCGGCAGGCCGAGCGCCTCGTTCCACGCTGGCAACTGCACCGAGCGGGCGCGGGCATTCTTGCTCATGACGACAGCGAGCATCTCCAGGAGGATGCGATAAACGTTGTTCTCCGGCTGCTGCTCGGTCAGCCCCAACGAATTCACCTGCACGCCGTAGCGGAACAGCCGCTGCTTGGCGTCGCGGACGCCGTAGCGGTTGGCCGTGATGTCGTCCCACAGCTCGGCGAAGGCCCGCATCTTGCAGATCTCGGTGATGAAGCGGATGCCGGCATTGACGAAGAAGGAGATGCGGCCCACGACCTGCGGAAAGTCGGCCTCGGGCACCTGGCCACGCGCACGCACCGCGTCGAGGACTGCGATGGCATTGGCCAGCGCGAAGGCCAGTTCCTGCATCGGCGTCGCGCCCGCCTCCTGCAGGTGATAGCTGCACACGTTCATCGGGTTCCACTTGGGAACCTCGCGATAGGTGAAGCCGATCGTATCGGCGGTGAGCCTGAGCGACGGCTCGGGCGGGAAGATGTAGGTTCCGCGCGAAAGATATTCCTTGATGATGTCGTTCTGCGTCGTGCCCTGGAGCTTGGCGCGCTCGACGCCTTGCGCCTCAGCGGCGGCGATGTAGAGCGACAACAGCCACGCCGCCGGGGCGTTGATCGTCATCGAGGTGTTCATGCGGTCAAGCGGGATGCCGTCGAACAGGGTACGCATGTCGCCAAGATGGCTGACCGGAACGCCCACCTTGCCGACCTCGCCCTTGGCCAGCGGATGGTCGCTGTCGTACCCGGTCTGGGTCGGCAGATCGAAGGCGACCGAAAGGCCCGTCTGTCCGCGCGACAGGTTCTTGCGATAAAGCTCGTTCGACTTGGCCGCGGTCGAATGGCCGGAGTAGGTGCGGATCAGCCAGGGCCGGTCTTTTTGCGGCGTGTCGCGACGGGCGGCGGTCATGGTGTAAACTCCGTACACCAGTCTATGTTGCATTGCAGCATAAAAGCTCTTCCGGTGGCGGCGTGACGGATCTTCCTGGCCCTTTGGACTCAACGCCGCCGCCCGACCTGAGGCCCAGCCGCCCGCTCTATGACGGCAAATTGGCCGAGCTCTACGGCATCTATTTCCGCCATCTGGCGCTGATGGTCCTGACGCTGGGCTGGTCACGCTTCTGGGGCCGCACGCGCCTGCGGCGCTATCTCTGGAGCCACTTCGCCGTGCTGGGCGACCGCTTCGAATATCGCGGCCGCGGGCTCGAGCTTATGATCGGCTTCCTGCTGGTGCTGCTGATGCTCGGCATTTACGGCGGGCTGTTGTGGGCGTTCTGGGAATACGTGCTGCACGAGAAGTCGATCCCGGGGCTCGGCCTCTTCGACCTCTTCACCTTCTCGCTCTTTTTCCTCGGCATTCCACTAGCCTTCGTCGGCCACTACGCCGGATTGCGATACAAGATGACGCGAACCCGCTGGCGCGGCATCCGCTGCGACCTTGGCGGCTCGGCCTGGGGTTACGGCTTCAAGGCAACCTTCCTTCATCTCGCCAACGGCTTGTGCGGCCAGCTGCTGACGCCTCTGATGTCGGTGCTGCTTGCCCAGCCGCGCATCGCCAATGCCAGCCTTGGCACGCAGCGCTTCGAGTTCGCCGGACGCGCCGGCGACATCTACGGCCGCTTCGTGGGTTACTACTTCCTGAACATCCTGGCCTGGATCGTCGCCATCACGATCGGCGCTACGGCCATTGTGTGGGGAGGCAAAAACCTCGGCATAACCGAAAAGGACATCACCGAGCTGTTCACCCACTTCACGCCGCGCTCGGTGCTGGTGCTGCTCGGCCTCGCCTTCGCGATCTATATCCTGTTCGGCGTCATGATCCTGCCACTGCGCTGCTGGTGGCAGGCCTATCTCTACCGCTACCTCGTCTCGCGCGCGCGTGCAGGCAAGGTACTGTTCGCCTCCGCACTCTCCACGCGCCAGATGTGGGGCTTCCTGGTGCTCAACTACCTGATCGTCATGTTGACGCTGGGCCTCGGCTGGCCGTGGGTCGCGCATCGCTCGGCCAAGCTGATCGCCGGCCAGCTCTGGCTCTACGGCGTCCCCGACGGCGCCACCATCCGCCAGCCGACAGACCGGCCGCCGCGCTTCGGCGAGGGCCTGCTCGACATGTTCGACGTGAGCGGCGTCTGATGGCAACGCATGCCCGCTATTACGACGGGGTGACGGCGGAGGCGCTCGACGTGGCTGTGCGCCCCTCTACGCTCGAGCTTGTGATCTCGCGCGCCGAAAGCGTCGACGTCGTGGCACGCTGGCCGGTCGGCGAGATCAAGATCCTGGGCGACAGCGAGCACGAGGCGGTACCACCGCTGGCGCGCGGCGATGAGCGGCTGATGGTCGAGGATCCCGAGCTTCGCCGTCAGATCAGCCTTACGGTGCCGCAGCTGGCCGGGCTCGGCGCTGCCAAGCCCTCCGCCGCCGGCCGCATCGCCATGTTCGGAACGACTTTCGCGGCACTGCTCGGCCTGTTCTGGGTCGGCATCGACTTCGGCAGCGAATATGCGGCAGGGTTCGTGCCCTATCCCTTGCAGGCGCAACTCGGCAACACCGTGATGAAAGAGATCATCGCAGGCCATCAGACCTGCACCAATCCGGCGGGCCTGGCCGCGATCAACGGGCTGGCCAATCGCCTGGCCAAGGCCGCGGATTATGGCCATCCGGTTAAGGTCACGATCATCCGCGGCGGTCCAGTCAATGCCTTCACCCTGCCAGGCGGGCAACTCCTGTTCTTTTCCGACCTCATCGACAAGGCACACGACGGCAACGAGGTGGCAGGCGTGCTAGCGCACGAGATGGGGCACGCCGTGCACTACCATTCGATGAAGGCTCTGGCCCGCCAGTACGGCTTCAACCAGCTCTTGCGCGTGATGACCGGCGGCTATTCGGACTTGAGCACGGTCGGCACCGGCGGCGGCCTGCTGCTGGCCCTGCGCAACGGCCGCAACTTCGAGCGTGATGCCGATACCACGGGCATCTCGCTGCTGGAGAAGCTGGGGCTGAGGGCCGATGGCATGTCGGAGTTCTTCGCCGATATGGAGAAGGCACATCCGGGCGATGCCGCGGCGGCGGCCGGCATCTGGTCCACCCATCCGCCGACCGCCGAGCGCATCGCCGCGACCAAGCGGCCGCCCACCGGGCAACCGGCGTTCAACGACGAGGAGTGGGCGGCGCTGAAGGCGGTGTGCGGACCGATCAAGGAGAACAATCCGGTGCCCGACCGCTTCCGCGAGAAGCCACTGGCTACCGTACCGACGGTGCCGCAGGCGAAGGAACCGCCGCAATTGCCGCCACCCGGCAAGCGCTAGCTGCGGCAAGACGTTTTCTTCGTCGGCACCCAACAGAGGCAGGCAACTTTTTCGCGCGGGCGTTCGTTCTCGCTGCCGGAGGTTGCACGCATGGGCCGCTATGTCGGGTTGCTGGTGTTGCTGCTGAGCGCACTGCTGTTGGTGAACTTCACGTCGGATGTTCTTTCCGCGTGGGCGCTTGTTGCGCATGGTGAGGGGGACGATGGACCGACCGTGGCGGAGGCTGCCATGCCGAACCCCTTGCCGCTCACTGGGCTCATTCAGAACTCCGACGGGTCGCTGGGGTCAGGGTCGAGTGCTCGCAGCTTCGGCGACGCTGAGCGTTCAAGCCTGCACCGGCACGATGATATCGGCACAACGCTAAATTCCCCTAAGGGGCGTGTTTAGAGGGTTGCACTGCAATTTGTCAGTGCAAATAACCCTTCACTCCAAGTCGTTGTTCGGCATAGTCTTTCGGCGATGCCGTTGAAATGGACCATCGACCATGCCCAACGCATGGTCGTGATGACCGCTGAAGGAGAGGTTACCCTCGACCAGACCGAGGCCTACCTAGACGCCATCGTCGTGGCCGATGCCATGCCGTACGCCAAGCTGGTCGATTGCACGGCAATGATCACCCACGCCACCGATGACGAGATGATGCAGCTTGGCGCGCGCATCCGGGCATATGCCGGCGTGATGCAGGGCGGGCCGCTCTGCTTCGTGGTCGCCACGCCCGAGATGCTCGACTACACGCGCCGCTACATCAACCTCAGCACCAGCAACCGGCCGGTGCAGATCTGCAAGACCGTCGCCGAGGCCAAGGCTTGGCTGGCGAAGCAGCAAGGATAGGCCGCGCTTGCCGATCGCCTGGAAGATCCTGCCTGACGAGCGGATGGTGCTGGCGCGTGCCGACGGGGCGGTGACGCTCAAGGACATCCAGGACTACCTCGACGCCGTCGTGGTGGCCGACGCTCAGCCTTACGCCAAGCTGTTCGACGCCGGGGCCATGGAGCTGAAGCTCACCGACGACGAAGTGATGCTTCTGGGTGCACGCATGAGCGCCTATTCGAGCGCGTTCGACACGGCGGGGCCGCTCGCCTTCGTCGCCACCACGCTCGCCGTCGAGGGCTTCGCCAAACGCTTCCTCAACGTCGCCTCGGTGCAGCGACCGTCCAAGATCTTCAAGACGGCGGAAGACGCCAAGGCCTGGCTGCTCGCCCGAAACAGCCGCTAGCGGCGCGGCGCACTGGCGACGAAGAAGGCAAGCGTACGGCCAAACAGGGCGGCCTCGTCAGTGACCGCGATGCTGTGCGCGCCGGAGGCGTCGGCGCGGGCTGCGGCGATCGCTCTGCCCGCATCATCGATCCGCCACACCAGCATCTCGTTTGCCGTGCGGCGCCACACCAGCATCGCCAGCCGCCCGTTGATCGGCAGCAACGAGAACTGGTAGCCGGCGTCGCCATCATCGGCGACTCGGAAGGTGAGGTGTTGGCCGGCGATCTTGTCCCTGGGTGCGGGTCCCAGCCCGATCAGCGGGACAAGGTCCGGCGAGACCGGGCCCGGCTTGCCGTCGGCCCGTGCCCAGGCGGAGACGCGCTCGATATCGGCAACGGAGGGCTGCGCCTTGGCCTCCAGCCACGGTACCGCCGGCGCGATGGCGAGGAGCGCCACGAGCAGGACGGTGAAGCGTCGAGGTGCGGGTGCGAAAACGTCCATGGGCTTCGAAGCGTTGGGAACCGTCAGCCGCCGCCAGGTGACGCGGCGCCGACGACGGTGCCGGCATAGGGTGTCTGCCCCTGCGGCGCGACCGTGCCGCCAGCGATCTGGGCGGGCGTGGCGATGAGCGCATCGGACACGGGAGGAACCGGCGCGCTGGTGGTCGCCCCCATGCGCGAGCCGCCGACGCGGTGGTCCTTCAGCACCTCGGGCCGGAATGCCAATCCATGGCCCGGCCGCTCCGGCGGGATCATCATGCCGTTGCCGTTGGGCTTGATCGGCTCGACCCAGAGGTCGTCGTTCCAGTCCATGTATTCGAGGTAGCTCGCGTTGGGGATCGCGGCCAGGAGATGCACCATCTGCTCGTGGAAGAGGTGCGGGGCGATGGTGATGCCCCAGGGTTCGGCCGCTGCAGCGATCTTCCTGAGCTCGCTGTAGCCGCCGCGCATCGGGTCGGGCTGCAGGATGGGCACACTCGCCGGCGCCTCGAGGAAGGGCCGCAGATCGTTGCGCGTGAAGTGGCTCTCGCCGCCGACCACGCGCGTGCGCAGCGCCGCCGCGATCCGCCGATAGCCCACGAAGTCCTCGGCTCCCACCGGCTCTTCCAGCCAGTAGGGATCGAACTCGTCGATGCGATGGCCAGCCTGGATGGCGGTGTCGGCATCCCAGCCCATGTTGACGTCGATCATGATCTCCACGCCGCCGCCCATCGCCTCACGCATCGCCTTGACGTTCTCGACGTCTTCGCGCCAAGGCCGGATGTGAGCCACCTGCATCTTGATGGCCTTGAGCCCCATGGCGGTGAATTCCCTGGCGCGCGCAATCATGCCGTCGCGACCGAGGCCGCGGAAGCAGCCCGAGCCATAGGCGGGGACTTCGCTCCGCGCGGCGCCCCATAGCCGAAAGAGCGGCAGGCCGGCCCGCTTGCCGACGATGTCCCAAAGCGCCATGTCGACCGCGCTCTGGGCGAACACCGTGACGCCCATGCGGCCCAGCCAGAAGTTGCTCTTGTAGAGCTGCTGCCAGATCGCCTCGATCTCCGTTGCGTCGCGGCCGAGCACCTGCGGGGCGATCAGCTCCTTCATGCAGGCATCGATCGTCTGCAGGCCACCGCGCAACGGCTGCAGGTAGCTCATGCCGACGATCCCGCCCTGGGTCTCGATCTCGAGCATGTAGATCTCGCGCGGGCCGGACGGCACCACGCCGGCTGCCGGCGGCGAGCCGCGCCAGGGAATCTGCAGGAGCGTCGAGCGCAGGTCGGTGATGGTGGTGGGCGTGGTCATGGCGTTGTTCTCCCATCTTTGGCCGCACTATAGGGGAAACCTGCCGGCCCGCGTCATCGTTAAGTCGCCATGAGACTCTACGTCATCGGCGGTAGCGGCCGCACCGGCCATCACCTGGTCGACCAGGCGATTGCCCGTGGGCATGAGGTGACGGCCCTGGTGCGCCGGCCAGATGCGCTGGAGCCGCGGCCTCGTCTGCAACTCATCGAAGGCAATGCCGCCCGGCCCGAGGACGTCGCGGCATTCCTCGACGGCCATGACGCGGTTCTGTCCTGCCTCGGCCATCGCCGCCACGCCGATGTGCACTTGTTGCAAGACGGGGCCGACGCATTGCTTGATGCTATGGCCTGCCGCGGCGTCGATCGCTGCCTGTTCGTGTCGCAAGGCCTGTTGTTTGCGACCCGCAATCCGATGGTCGAGCTGTTGCGCGTGATGTTCGGCCGCTACGTCGCTGATTCGACGGCCATGGAACATCTGGTCGAGCTCAGCGAGACCGACTGGACGATCGTGCGGGCACCCCGCCTGGTCGATTACGGCCATCCGCACGGCTATCGGGCCGCGCCCGGCACGCTGCCCGACGGGCCTGCTTCGCTGGAGCGTGCCGATCTCGCGGCCTTCATGCTCGATGCAGTCGAGAAGCACCAATATCCAAGGGCCATCGTCGGCGTCACATCGGCCTGAGGCCGCTATCGGGTGATCCGTGTATGATGCCGCCGGCATGACCGACCGGCTCTATCTCTTCGACACCACCTTGCGCGACGGCGCCCAGACCCAGGGGGTGGATTTCACCGTGGCCGACAAGGCCGCCATCGCCCGCGAGCTCGATCTTCTCGGCGTCGATTACATCGAGGGTGGCTGGCCGGGCGCCAATCCGACCGACGACCGCTTCTTCGCCGATCCGCCGGACTTCAAGAACGCCAAGTTCGTGGCCTTCGGCATGACGCGCCGCGCCGGCCGCAGCGCCGCCAACGATCCCGGGCTCGCCGCCATCCTGCAGACCAAGGCGCGCCATGTTTGCATGGTCGGCAAGACCTGGGATTTCCATGTCGACGTGGCCCTTGAGCTGGATCGCAAGGAATATGTCGAGATGATCGCCAACTCGATCGTCCACGCGAAGGGCCGCATGGACGAGGTGATGTTCGACGCCGAACATTTCTTCGACGGCTACAAGGCCAATCCCGATTATGCGATGTCCTGTCTGCTCGCCGCCGAAAAGGCCGGCGCGCGCTGGCTGGTGCTGTGCGACACCAATGGTGGGACGCTGCCGCACGAGATCGAGCGCATCGTGGGCGAGGTGGCGAAGAAGATTCCCGGCGATCGCCTCGGCATTCACACCCACAACGATACCGAGAACGCCGTCGCCAACACGCTGGCCGCGGTGCGCGCCGGCGTGCGCCAGGTGCAGGGCACGATCAACGGCCTCGGCGAGCGCTGCGGCAACGCCAACATGATCGCGCTCATTCCCAATCTCGTCCTGAAGATGGGCTTCGAGACCGGCCTGAAGGAGGGCGCACTGCAGCGCCTGACGCACCTGTCGCGCCTGCTCGACGATCGACTGAACGTACCGGCCAACCGCAGCGCCGCCTATGTCGGCACGCGGGCCTTCGCCCACAAGGGCGGCCTGCACGTGTCGGCGGTCGAGAAGGATCCCAAGACCTACGAGCATGTCGATCCCGAGATCGTCGGCAACCAGCGCATCATCGTGGTCAGCGACCAGGCCGGCCGCTCCAACATCATGGCGCGCTTCCGCCAGATCGGTTTGGAGGTCGATCCCAAGGATCCGGGCGTCGCGCGCTTGCTGGAGATCGTCAAGGAACGCGAGGCTGAGGGCTATGCCTACGATGGCGCCGACGCATCCTTCGAGCTCCTGGCGCGGCACGAGCTGCACACCGTGCCCGATTACTTCGCTCTCCAGAGCTTTCGCGTGCTGGCCGAGCGGCGAGTCAATGCCCGAGGACAGTTGATCGCGCTGTCGGAGGCCACCGTGAAGCTCGACATTGCCGGCCGCCGCGCCATGGAAGTGGGCGAGGGCAACGGTCCGGTGAATGCTCTCGATGCTGCGCTGCGAAAAGCGTTGATCCCGGTCTATCCCGAACTTGCCGACATGCGCCTGATCGACTTCAAGGTGCGTATTCTCAACTCCGCTGGCGGCACGGCGGCGACCACGCGCGTCATGATCGAGAGCGCGGATGCGAAGGGTCGGCGCTGGTCGACCATCGGCGTGTCGCCCAACATCGTCGACGCCTCGTACAACGCCCTCTACGACGCCATCACGTATAAGTTGTTCCGGGACGGCGCGAGGCCGGCAGAGGCCAAAAACTAAGCGGTACGGTCAATAGTACTACTGACGCGCCCTAGCAGCCATGTTCCGCCCTTAGTTGACGGTTCGGGCCCCTCAGCAGACCATATATGGAGTGGACGGACAGAATCTCGAACCCCCGCTGAAATCGGGGGCGGCGCCACCCATGGCTGTGGCCCTGCCGCGACGCCCGCGCTTGGGCGGGCGCGTTGTTGCGCGCGCCATCATGTGGTCGCTGCCCTTCCTGGCCGCAGGCGGGGCGCTGTTCTTCTGGATGATCTCCGGCCGCTTCGTGGAGACCGACAACGCCTACGTGAAGGGCGACCGCGTTTACATCGCCACCGAGATCAGCGGACCGATCGTCGAGGTCGCCGTCCGCGAGAACCAGCGCGTCTCGCGCGGCCAGCTTCTCTACAAGATCGACGACACGCCCTACCGCACGGCGCTCGCCAAGATCGAGGCCGAGATCGAGATCCAGCGCGCCGACATCAGGGGTCTGCGCGCTCAGTGGCGCACCAAGCGCGAGGACATCAAGGCTGCCCAGAGCCAGCAAAACTACGCCCAGGCCGATTACGAGCGGCAGAAGGACCTTGCCGACCGCAAGTTCGCGCCAGTCGCCAAGCTCGACGAATCGCGCATGGGCGCCGAGGTAGCGCGCCAGCGCATCTCCTCGCTCGAGGAGGATCTGCAGCGCATCGAGGCGCAGCTCGCGGGTGATCCCAAGATCAAGGTCGACGACCATCCCAAGGTCAAGCAGATGCTGGCCGCGCGCGACGAGGCGCTGCACAACCTGAGGCGCACGACTATCGAGGCGCCGATGGACGGCATCGTGCAGAAGGTGCTGGTGCCAGGTAGCTATGCGGTCACCGGCGTGCCGTCGATCGCGGTGATTGCCGATACCGACCTCTGGATCGAGGCCAATTTCAAGGAAACCGAGCTCACGCGCGTGCGCGTTGGGCAACCGGTCAAGATCTTGGTCGACACCTATCCCGACATGGAGTGCACCGGCAAGGTGACGTCACTCGCCCAGTCGACGGGTGCGGAGTTCTCCGTGCTGCCGCCGCAGAATGCCACTGGCAACTGGGTCAAGGTGGTGCAGCGCATCCCGCTGCGCACCTCCGTGCAATGCCGCGAGGGTGATCCGCCGCTGCGCGTCGGCATGAGTACGACCCTCGAGATCGACACCGGCCATCGGCGCTCGTTCGGCGACCTGCTGAAGATGATCGGCCTGTGATGGCCTGACGATGGACGCCGACGCGCTTCGCCGTCGCCGCTGGCTCACCGTCGTGGTGATGATGGCCACCATCATGCAGGCGCTCGACGGCACCATCGCCAACGTGGCGCTGCCCAACATCCAGGGCTCGCTGTCCTCGACCCAGGAGCAGGTCGCCTGGGTGATCACCTCGTATATCGTGTCCGCCGCGATCGCCACGCCGCTCGCCGGCTTCTGTGCGGTGCGCTTCGGGCTGCGCCGCATCCTCGTCTCCTCGGTGATCGGCTTCACCATAGCCTCGATGCTGTGCGGCGCGGCCCAGTCGCTGCCGCAGCTCGTGTTGTTTCGCGTCATGCAAGGCGTCTTCGGCGCCTCGCTGGTGCCGCTCTCCCAGGCGCTGATGATGGACGCCTATACGCGCGAGGAGCAGGGCAAGGCGATGGCCATGTGGGGCGTCGGCACCATGCTCGGCCCCATCACCGGCCCGACACTGGGCGGTTGGCTGACCGACGAATATTCCTGGCGCTGGGTGTTCTACATCAACCTGCCGGTCGGAATCCTGTGCACGATCGGGCTGATGGTGCTGATCAAGAACAAGGCGAGCGACAATCCACGGCCGTTCGACCTCCTGGGCTTCACGTTGCTCTCGATCGCGATCGGCACCTTCCAGTTGATGCTCGATCGCGGCGAGACGGTTGATTGGTTCGGCTCCAAGGAGATCATCGTCGAGGCGATCGTGGCCGGCGTTGCCGCCTGCATGTTCGTGATCCACATGCTGTCGAACGACCATCCCTTCCTGCCGCGCGACCTGTTCCGCGATCGCAACTTGGTGCTCGGCATCGTCTTCACCGCCATCACCGGCCTGTTGATGATCGTGACCGCGACGCTGCTGCCGCCGTTCCTGCAGCAGCTCAAGGGCTACCCGGTGTTCACGACCGGCATCGTCATGGCGCCGCGCGGCGTCGGCACGATGCTGTCGATGCTGGTGGTATCGCGCCTGATCGGCCGGGTCGATGCGCGCTGGCTGATCGCCATCGGGCTCAGCCTCTGTGGCATCTCGCTCTACGACATGACGTTGTTCACGCTCGACGTCGACGAGGGCCGCATCATTTGGAATGGCTTCCTGCAGGGCGCAGGGTTGGGGCTGGTTTTCCCGCCGCTCACAACGCTTGCCTTCGCCACTCTGTCCGCGCGCGTGCGCACCGAGGGCGCGGCGCTGAACGCCCTGATGCGCAATCTCGGCGCCTCGATCGGCGTCGCGGCTCTGGTGGCGCTGCTCGACCGCAACGTGCAGATCAACCGGTCGACCCTGGCCGAGCACCTCAACGTCTTCAGCCCCCTGTGGCGGCTGGGCAGCATACCAGTCGAGAACGGTATCCCGGTCGACCGCTCGCGGATCATCGGCCATCTGATGCCGTTCAGCGGCAGCTGGCCGTTCGGCGCGGTGCCGACCGACGACCCCTCGAAGCTGATCGCCATGTGGGGCGAGGAACTCAACCGCCAGGCGGCGACGATCGCTTATCTCAACGATTTCCGGGTGCTGGCCGTGGCGACGGTGGTCTTCATCCCGCTGCTGTTCTTCATGCGCCGCCAGGCGATGTTCACGCGACCGTCACGACGTTGATGGGCCGCCGCTAGTGCGGGTTCCGATCAACTGGAACCGCTCCGGTTCCAGTTGATCGGAAACGCATTGGACGAGGTGCCGCGACTCAAAGGCATATTCCGACCGGCTGATTCCAGCCGGACGGAATATGCTCTGGGCGCTATAAGACGCCATGGGTCGGGCTTCGAAGGGCCGCGCAACGGCGAATGCCGCGCCGGTGATCATACTGGTGCGTCCGCAGCTGGGCGAGAATATCGGCATGGCCGCGCGCGCCATGCTGAATTGCGGTCTGTCGGGTTTACGACTGGTCAAGCCACGTGACGGCTGGCCCAACTCGAAGGCGCAGCGCGCCGCCTCGGGCGCCGATGTGGTGCTGGAGAAGGCGAGGGTCTTCAACTCGGTGGCAGATGCGGTCGCCGATCTCGAGCACGTCGTCGCGACCTCCGCCCGCAACCGCGAGCTCAGCCAGCGTATCCTGACCGCCCGCCACGCGGCGGCCGAGGTGCGCGCCTGGATCGGGCAGGGCGAGAAGGTCGGCATCCTGTTCGGGCCTGAACGGACGGGCCTTGAGAACGACGACATGGTCCATGCCGACACCGTGCTCTCGATCCCGCTCAACCCGCAATTCTCGTCGTTGAACGTGGCCCAGGCCGTGCTGCTGGTCGCCTACGAATGGGCGGCGGCCGGGGAGGGCGCGCCTGCCGAGCGCATGTCCGATCATTCCACGCGCCCTGCGACCAAGGACGAACTGGTGAACCTCTTCGCCCATCTCGAGCGCGCCCTGGACGAATCCGGCTTCCTGCGCAACAAGGCGATGCGGCCGGCGATGGTGAATAACCTGCGTGCGCTGCTGCAGCGCTCGGCCATGACCGAGCAGGAAGTGCGCACCTTCCACGGCGTCATCAAGTATCTGGCCAAGCACAAGCACAGCGAGGAGTGATCATGTCCACCACCGCCAAGGTCTCCTGGGTCGACGGCGCCCTGTTCGTCGCCGAGGGCGGCAGCGGCCACACGCTGACGATGGACGGCGCGCCCGACATCGGCGGCCGCAACCTCGCCTCGCGGCCGATGGAAGTCGTGTTGATGGGCATGGGCGGCTGCACCGCAATCGACGTGGTGTCGATGCTCAGGAAGCAGCGCCAGGACATCGAGGGTGTGGAGGTATCGCTTAGCGCCGAGCGCGCGACGGAGCATCCGATGGTCTTCACCGACGTGAAGCTCATCTACACCGTGCGTGGGCGGAAGCTGAACAAGGCGCTGGTCGAACGGGCCGTGTCGCTTTCTGACGAGAAGTACTGTTCGGCCACGGCGATGATCAAAAAGTCGGCCAAAGTCAGCCACGAGGTGGTGCTGGTCGAGATCTAAGCCATTGATCTGCAAGGCCGAACGGGACCCCGCCCTTTCCCTTGACGGGGCTGGTTTCGCCAGTATGTTCCGCCCTTCTTCCGGAGAACGTGGCTGAAGGCTCCCGGGCCTCCATCCCGCCCCAAGCGCCGCTTGGACCAAGGCCTATCCGGACAACAGCGTCGCATGACGCACAACGATGGAGCGATCGCGTGAGCAAACGCGAGAATTCGAAGTACAAGATCGACCGCCGCCTCAGGGTCAACCTGTGGGGCCGTCCCAAGAGCCCGATCAACAAGCGTGAATACGGACCTGGCCAGCACGGCCAGGGGCGCCAGAAGCCGACCGACTATCGCCTGCAGTTGATGGCGAAGCAGCGGCTGAAGGGCTACTACGGCTCGGTCTCCGAGCGTCAGCTGCGACGCTACTATCTCGAGGCGGTGCGCCGCCGAGGCGACACCGGTGAGAACCTGGTCGAGCTACTCGAGCGCCGGCTGGACGCCGTCATCTACCGCATGAAGTTCGCCATTACCGTGTTCGCCAGCCGTCAGCTGGTGAGCCACGGTCACGTCAAAGTGAACGGCAAGCGCGTCAACATCGCGTCGTACCTGGTCAAGGACAACGACGTCATCGAATTGACGCCCAAGGCCAAGGAAATGGCCCGGGTGCTGGAAGCCACCCAGACCGCCGAGCGCGACGTGCCGGAATACGTCACGGCCGACCACGCCGCGATGAAGGGCACCTATGTGCGCGGGCCTAAACTCGCCGATGTGCCCTACCCGGTGCAAATGGAACCGTCGCTGGTGGTCGAGTACTACAGCCGGTGATCCCCTGAAAACGCCGGAAACCCGCCCTTCGTGGCGGGTTTTTTGCATCTGTATCGGAGACAAGTGGCTTCTTCTGACTGTCAGGGTTGAGGCGGGCCGTTTATAATCAGCCCGGGGTTGGGGGTTTGGAGCAGATTACGATGCGGATGGTCCGTTGGGCGATCATCGCCTCGGTCGTGGTGGTGGTGGTGGGCGGGGCGGCCTACACCTACCGCGCCGAAGTGGCCCAGAAGCTTGGTTTTGGCACGCCGGCCAATGCGGCGTCGACGGCCAGTCCGGCCGCTGCCGCGCAACCGCCGGGACGGCGTGGTCGGGCCAATCCGGCCGGACCGGTGCCGGTGGTCGCCACTATCGTATCCCCCAAGGCCATGCCGGTCATTGTCGAGGCCGTGGGCACAGTGCAGTCGATCGCGTCGATCCAGCTCAAGACGCGCATCGACAGCCAGATCATGAAGATCCATGCCGAGGAAGGCGCGCTGGTCAAGGAAGGCGACCTCCTGTTCGAGCTCGACGCGCGCACGCTCAAGGCCCAGCTCAGCCAGATCGAGGCGCAGATCCGCAAGGACCAGGCCCAGCTAGAGCAGGCCAAGCGCGACACGGTGCGCGCTGGCGATCTGCTCACCAAGGGTGCCGGCACGGTCGTGACACGCGACACCAACTTCACGACGGAAAGGGCGGCCGCCGCGCAACTCGAATCCGACGAGGCGATGCGCCAGAACATCCTGGCGCAGATCAGCTACACCGAGATCAGAGCGCCCGTCTCCGGCCGCATCGGCTCGATCCCCTATAAGGTCGGTACCATCTTGCGTGTCGGCGACAATACTGCCACGGCGGTGCTCGCCACCATCAACCAGGTCGACCCGATCTTCGTGTCGTTCGCCATCCCGCAGGTCTTCCTGCCCGGCCTTCGCGCGGCAATGGCCAAGGGCGAAGTCAAGGTCTTCGCCGTGATCGACGAGACGCACAAACAGTCGGGCGTCATGGCCTTCATTGAGAACACTGTCGATCCCAATACCGGAACGGTTACCGGCAAGGCAAAGATCGCCAACGCCAACGAGGGTCTGTGGCCGGGCCAGTTCGTCAAGGCCGAGATCATCCTGGGCGTCGAACCCCAGGCGTTATCGGTGCCGGCCGCCGCCGTGCAACTCGGCCCGCAGGGCGCCTATGTCTTCGTCATCAAGGACGGCAACGTGGCCGAAGTCCGCCAGGTCGACATCAAGCGCACGCAGATCGGCGAATCGGTGATCGGCAGCGGACTGAAGGCCGGCGAACAGGTCGTCATCGACGGCCAGCTGCGCTTGGTCAACGGCGCGCCTGTCACTGTCCGCTCGCCGCAACCACCTGAAGCTCCCAAGCCCGCGCCGCCGCGCGGCTAACCGGAGAGGCTTCAAATGGGCATTTCCGCGCTCTGTATCCGCCGCCCGGTGATGACCATCCTGGTGATGGTGTCGTTCGTCATCGCCGGCATCTTCGGTTACAAGCAGCTTCCCGTCGCGGCGGTTCCCCGCGTCGATTTCCCCACCATCCAGGTGACGGCGCAGTTGCCGGGCGCCAGCCCCGAGACCATGGCGGCCTCGGTAGCTTCGATCCTCGAGCGCCAGTTCTCGACCATCGCCGGCGTGACGACGATGACCTCGACCTCGTCGCTCGGAAACACGTCGATCGTCCTGCAGTTCGACCTCAACCGGAACATCGACGGCGCGGCGCTGGACGTCCAATCGGCAATCTCATCGGCAATGCGCCGCCTGCCGGCCGAATTGCCGACGCCACCCAGCTTCCGCAAAGTCAATCCGGCCGACTTCCCGATCATGTTCATGGCGCTGAAGTCCTCGCAGGTGCGCCTGTCGGATATCGATGCATTCGCCAATCGCGCCATCCTGCCGCGCATCTCGACGCTGCCTGGCATCGCCCAGATCCTGATCTTCGGCTCGCAGAAGTACGCCGTGCGCGTGCGTGCCAACCTCGACCAGCTCTCGGTGCGCGGACTGACGCTCAACGAACTCCAGAACGCAATTGTCAACGCCAACTCGACAAAGCCGCTGGGCGCCATCGCTGACCAGAAGCAAAATGCCATCCTCGATGCCACTGGCCCGATCAACAAGGCCGCTGACTACGCGCCAGTCATCGTGGCCTGGCAGAACGGTGCGCCGGTGCGCATCTCCGACGTCGCCACGCCGATCGACAGCGTAGAGAACGACAAGATTGCGAGCTGGCTGGATGGCACCCGTGCCATCCTGCTCGCTGTCTACCGCCAGCCCGACGCCAACACGGTCGAGGTGGTCGATCGCGTGAAGGCGATGCTCCCGGCGATCGAGGCCGAGCTGATCAGCGGCGTCGAGATCCAGATCCTCAACGACCGCTCGAAGTCGATCCGTGATGCCATCGAGGATGTCGAATTCACGCTCTGCCTTGCCGGCATCCTGGTCGTGATCGCCATCTACTTCTTCCTGCGCAGCTTCCGTGCCACGCTAATTCCCGCCATCGCGCTGCCGATCTCGGTCATCGGCACCTTCGCGGGCATGTACCTCTGCAACCACTCGATCGACAACATCTCTCTGCTCGCGCTCACTCTGGCCGTCGGCTTCGTCGTCGACGACGCCATCGTCATGCTTGAGAACATCGTCCGCCACATCGAAGCGGGTGAGAAGCCAATGGACGCCGCCTTCAAGGGCTCCAAGGAAGTGGGCTTCACCATCGTTTCGATGACTTTGTCGCTGGTGGCGGTATTCATCCCGGTGTTGTTCATGGGCGGTGTCGTTGGCCGCATGTTCAACGAGTTCGGCCTGGTCATCAGCATGGCAATCCTGATCTCGGGGGTGGTATCGCTGACGCTCACGCCGATGCTGTGTTCGCGTCTGCTGAAGCCGATCGATCACCACGAAAAGCACAATGCCCTGCTGCGGCTCTTTGAATGGAGCTTCAATAGGGTGACGGCCGGCTACCGTTGGGCGTTGTTGCGGACCGTCAAGCTGCCGCGCCTCGTGCTCGCCATAACGCTCGGCACGTTCGTTGTGACCGTCATCCTGTTCCAGAACATCCCGAAGGGCTTCTTCCCCTCCGAAGATATCGGCCAGATCACCGGCTCGACGGTCGGCCCCGACGACGCCTCGTTCGACGCCATGGTCGCTCGCCAAAGCGTGATTGCCGAAATCATCAAGCGCGATCCCGACGTGCTGGCGGTGCTGTCGACCGTGGGTGGCGGCAACGCCGCGAACACCGTCAATTCCGGCCGCATTTTCGTCAATCTGCGCGCCAAACCCGAACGCAAGGACTCGGCACTGCAGGTCATCGCCCGCCTGCGCCGCACGACGGCCGGCGTGCCGGGCATCAACATCTTCTTCCAGCCCATCCAGTCGATCAATATCGCCACCACCCAGAGCCGCGCGCAGTACCAGTTCGGCATGCGCTCCAGCAATCTGGCCGAGTTGCGTGAGTATGCGCCGCAGATGGAAGAGCGCATGCGGCGCCTGCCCAACATCATCGACGTCAATTCCGACCTTCAGGTGCGCGCGCGCCTGACGGTCATCGACATCGACCGTGACACGGCCTCACGCCTCGGCCTTTCGGTCGATCAGATCCGCCTGCTGCTCTACTCAGCCTACGGCACGCGCCAAGTCTCGACCATCTACGCGCCCGACGACACCTATCAGGTCATCCTCGAGGTCGATCCCAAGTACGCCGACACCAACGAGGTGTTGCGCCGCATGCAGGTGCGCACGCCGACAGGCTCCCTGGTGCCGCTCGACACCGTGGCCAAGCGCACCGACAAGCCGACCTCGCTCACCGTGAACCATATCGCCCAGCTGCCGGCGGTAATGATCTCCTTCAATCTCGCTCCCGGCGTGGCGCTCGGCGAGGCGGTGAAGTCGATCGAGGAAGTGGCGGCCGAAGTCGGGCTGCCGGCGACCGTCTCGACGAGTTTCGAAGGCAGCGCTCAGGTCTTTCAGCAGGCCGTCGCGAATCAGGGCATGCTGCTGTTCGCGGCTGTCCTGGTGATCTACATCATTCTCGGCATCCTCTACGAGAATTTCATCCACCCGCTCACCATCCTGTCTGGGCTGCCGTCGGCCGGTATCGGCGCGCTCATCACCTTGCAGCTTTTCGGCATGGATTTGAGCGTGATCGCCGTGATCGGCGTGGTCATGCTGATCGGCATCGTGAAGAAGAACGCCATCATGATGGTCGACTTCGCCGTCGAGCGCCGCAGCCAGGGTGCCTCGGCCGAGGACGCGATCGTCGAGGCGGCCCTTTTGCGCTTCCGCCCGATCATGATGACCACGACCTGCGCGCTGCTCGGCTCCCTGCCGATCGCCATTGGCGCCGGCGCCGGCGCCGAATTGCGCCAGCCGCTCGGCGTCACCGTGGTCGGCGGCCTCATGGTCTCGCAGCTGCTCACGCTGTTCATCACGCCGGTCGTCTACATCTGGTTCGACAAGCTCCTCGGCGTGAAGTTCGGCGAGATCCGCTTCTTCGGCCGCAAGCGAGACAAGACCCAACCGGCCGAGTAGCGTTCCAGCTATGGAAGATATCGGCGCCTTCGTGCCCGGCCCGCGCGCGCGGATTGTCGGCAAAGCCCGCGGCCCGCTAAGCGGGCTCACCTTCGCCGCCAAGGACCTGTTCGATGTGGCGGATGTGCCGACCGGCGGCGGCAACCATGATTGGCCGACCGGCCGGGCGGTCCCGACGCAGCATTCTTGGGCCGTGCAGACCTTGCTCGATGCCGGCGCCACCTTGATCGGCAAGACCATCACAGACGAGGTCTCGCTCGGCATTCTGGGCGAGAACGCCTTCGATGGCACGCCTGTCAATGTGAGGGCGCCGGGCCGCGTGCCCGGCGGCTCTTCGTCCGGTTCGGCGGCGGCCGTCGCGGCGGGCCTGTGCGACACCGCGCTCGGCACCGATACCGGCGGTTCGGTGCGCGTGCCGGCGAGCTTCTGTGGCCTCTACGGCATCCGGCCGACGCATGGCCGGATCAATGTCGCGGGCATGATGCCCCAGGCGCCGACCTCCGACACCACAGGCTGGTTTGCACGCGATGCGGCGACCTTCTCCAAGGTATCTGCCGTGATGTTGGGCGAGCAGATTTCGCAGGCCCTGCCGACTCGCCTGGTCGTGGCCGTCGACGCCTTCGGCTTCGCCGACGCCAACGTCGCTGCGGCCTTGCAGCCGATGGTGCAGCGCCTCGCCGCCCTGGTCGGACACGGCCGGGAAGACATCATGGCGCCGCCGGGGCCTTTCAGTGTGGGCGCGGGCGCAGCGTACCCTGCAGCCATTCGAAGCCTACACGACCTTCAAGGGCTGGCTCGACGAGCGCAATCCGCGCTTTGCCTTCTCGGTCGCCCGCGCGCTGGTCATGGGCTCGATGATCCCCGAAAGCGAACGCAGCTGGGCGGCGCTGATGCGTCAGGAGGCGCGCGGCCGTATGGCGCATCTGCTGCCTGAGGGCACGATCCTTTGCCTGCCGACCACGCCGTTCCCCGCACCGTTGCGCGGCCAGCCGCTGTCGGCGCTCGATCCGCTGCGCGATCGCATCACCTGTCTCTGTGCGCAGGGCGGATTGGCGGGGCATCCGCAGGTCAGCCTTCCGGGCGCAACGGTTGACGGCCTGCCGGTCGGTCTGTCCATCATCGGCCCTCGGGGCAGCGACGCGACTCTGGTCGCCGTCGCCCGAGCCCTCGAGGGAGCGAAGTGAAGGATCTGACGCCGAACATCCCCGACGTCGTCGCCGAGGTGAGCGCCCTGTTCGAGCGCTACGAGCAGGCGCTGGTCGACAAGAACGTCGAGGTGCTCGACGCCATCTTCTGGCGAAGCCCGCACACGATCCGGCTGGCCAACAACGAGCACGGTTACGGTTTCGACCGCATCCACGCCTTTCGTGTCGACCGTCCGCCCGGGCCGGGCAGCAAGGAAAAGCGGCTGCGACTCGACATCGTTACCCTGGGGCGCGATATCGCCACGGTAACGCTGGTGTACAAAGTGCGTGGCCGCGAGGCGACGGGACGGCAGATGCAGACCTGGGTACGCTTCCCCGATGTCGGCTGGAAGGTGATCGCTGCCCATGTCTCGATGATCACGGATCCGCCGGTCCTCTAGGCCGGTTCAGCTGGGAGGAAGAACAATGGCCAAGGAAGCACCTGCGCTCGGCAACGTCATCGCCCCCGACCCGGCTTGGGCCGCCAAGCTCTCCGAGCCGGCGCTGGAGCCCGGGCTGCCGATCGTCGATCCCCACCATCATCTCTGGCAGCGCGCCGGCAACGATTACATGTTCCACGACCTGCTGGCCGACACTGAGACCGGCCACAACGTCGTCGGCACCGTCTTCGTCGATTGCCATTCGATGTACCGCAAGGAGGGGCCAGCCGAGCTGCGCTGCGTCGGCGAGACCGAGTTCGCCAATGGCGTGGCGGCCATGAGCGCCAGCGGCATCTACGGCAATCTGCGCGCCTGCGTGGGCATCGTGAGCCACGTCGATCTCCGCCTGGGAGCCAAGGCGGGCGCCGTGTTCGATGCGCAGATCGCTGCGGGCAACGGCCGCTTCAAGGGCATCCGCTACCAGACGGGCTGGGACGCCGATCCCGGCATCCGCAATTCACGCACCGACCCGACACCGGAGCTTACCCGGGACAAGACCTGGCGGCAGGGCTTCGCCGAACTCGCCAGGCGCGGCCTCACCTTCGATGCCTGGCTCTACCATCCGCAGCTTGGCGAGATTGCCGAGCTTGCCGACGCCTTTCCCGCCACCTCGATCGTCCTCGACCATGTCGGCGGTCCGCTGGGCTACGCCTCCTATGCCGGCAAGCACCAGGACGTCGTTGCCGCCTGGAAGAAATCGATGGCCGAGCTTGCGCGGCGGCCCAACATCACGGTGAAAGTGGGCGGCCTTGGCATGGCCATGGGTTGGTTCGACTTCTACCAGCGGCCGTCGCCGCCCAGTTCGCAGATGCTGGCCGACGCCTTCAGGCCCTGGGTCGAGACCTGCATCGAGCTGTTCGGCGCCGACCGCTGCATGTTCGAGAGCAACTTCCCGGTCGACAAGATCACCTCGGGCTATGGCGTGCTGTGGAATGCCTTCAAGCGGCTGGCCGCCAAGGCATCGGCGGCGGAGAAGACTGCCCTGTTTTCGGGCACCGCCGCCCGCGTCTACAAGCTCGCTCTGCCGTAGCGCGGCCCCGGGGCCCGGCCTAGACTTTGGTCCTCTTTGAGGGGGCCAAATCATGCGTCGTCTTTTGCTGGCATCGGCGGTCGCGCTGGGCGCCGCGCTTTCCGCTGCATCCGCTTCCGCTCAGACGTTCAAGGTGGTGATGCACTCGGACGTGAAGATCCTCGATCCGGTGTTCAGCGGCGCCTACATCACCCGCAACCACGGCTACATGATCTACGACACGCTGTTTGCCGTCGACGAGAAGCTGCAGGTCAAGCCGCAGATGGTCGACAAATGGGAAACCAGTACCGACGGCCTCACCTGGACCTTCACGCTGCGCGACGGCCTCGAATGGCATGACGGCCAGGCCGTCACTTCGGAGGATTGCATCGCCTCGCTCAAGCGCTGGTCGGCGCGCGACTCGATGGGCCAGAAGCTCGCGCTCTATTTGGCCGATTACAAGGTCGTCGATCCCAAGACCTTCCAGATCGTGCTGAAGGAAAAGTTCGGACCTCTGCTTGAGGCGATCGGCAAGCCATCGGTAGTGGTGCCGTTCATGATGCCCAAGCGCGTCGCCGAGCTCGATCCGATGAAGCAGCTCGAGGACACCACCGGGTCCGGGCCTTTCATCTTCAAGAAGGATGAGTGGAAGCCCGGCGAGAAGACGGTCTACGTCAAGAACCCGAAATACAAGCCGCGCCCTGAGCCGATGTCAGGGCTGGCCGGCGGCAAGGTCGTGAGCCTCGACCGAGTCGAATGGGTGTGGATCCCCGATGGCGAGACGCAGCTCAACGCGCTTCTGAACGGCGAGATCGACATGCTGGAAAGCGTCGCCAGCGATCATCTGCCGATCCTCGAAAAGGACAAGAAGATCCGCATCATCACCGGCAGGACATCGAACCAATTTGTCTTCCGCATGAACTGGCTACAGCCACCGTTCAACAACGTGAAGGCGCGCCTGGCGGCAGCCTACGCGCTCTCTCAGGAAGAATTCCTGCAAGCCAATATCGGCGATAAGCGCTTCTATCGCCCCTGCAAGGCGATGTTCACCTGCGATACGCCGCTTGCCTCGACCGCCGGCATGGAGGGGCTGATTGACGGCAACGTCGCCAAGGCGCGCGAGCTTCTCAAGGAGGCGGGTTACGACGGCACCGTCGTGGTCATCCCGCAGCCGACCGATCTCGGCGTCATCAAGCAGCTCGCGCCCGTGGCGAAGTCACAGCTTGAAAAGGCCGGCTTCAAGGTCGAGGTCCAGCCGATGGACTGGACGACTATGGTGACGCGTCTCACCACCAAGAAGGGCCCGCCGTCGGAGGGCGGCTGGAATGCCTTCGGCACGAGCTGGGTGCAGCTCGACATCCTCGACCCGCTGATGACCCCGAACCTTGCCGCGACCTGCGAGAAGGCCCGCGCCGGCTGGCCGTGTGACGAAGCGATGGAGAAGCTGCGCGACGAATTCGTGAAGGCTTCGAGCGACGCCGAGAAGAAGGCCGTCGCCGAGAAGGTGCAGCGCTACGCCATGCAGATCGTGACCCATGTGCCGTTGGGCGAGTGGTTTGGCGTATCGGCAGTGCGCGCCAACGTTGGCACGCCGGCCGTGCCGCCACCGGTCACCGTGTTCTGGGGCGTTACCAAGAAATAGAGCTATTCGGCCGCTCTCAACTCTGACGGCTTCTGCGCGCGCCGCTTCTTGTCCTCGGCCTCCCAGCGGATGCCGATCTCGGCAAGCTTGGCCAGCACCTCGTCGAGCTCGTGCCCGCGCTTGGTGAGGGTATAGGTGACCTTGGGGGGGATCGTCGCCTCGTAGTCACGCGTGACCAGTCCCGCACCCTCAAGCGTGCGCAGGCGTTCGGTCAGCATCTTGGCCGAGATGCCGGCGACGCGGCGCTTCAGTTCGCCGAAGCGCTGCGGGCCGAAGGTCTTGAGGTTGTAGATGACGTACGTCGTCCACGGTCCCATCAGCATGCGCAGGATGAAGTCCATGGGGCAGGAAGCGCCGCCTTCCTTGTGCTCGGTCTGGGTCATGGAAGTTTTTCCCAAGGTTACGAATCGGTACCTACTAGCAAAGATATAGTGCCACTCCCAAATCTTTCCAGTCACTTTGAGTAATCAAAGTAATTGTCAGCTAAATCAAAGGTTTGGAGATCAGCATGAGCAACATCGCCATCGTTTATCACTCGGGGTTCGGTCACACCAAGGCTTTGGCCGAGGCGGTCGCCAAGGGGGCCGAGGGGGTCGCCGGCGTCAAGGTGAGCCTCATTCCCGTGGCCGAAGCCGAGGCACGCGAGGCCGAACTCGACGCCGCCGACGCCGTAATCTTCGGCAGCCCGACTTATATGGGGGGCGTCTCCGCCGAATTCGCGAAGTTCAAGGACTGGACGTCCAAGCGCTGGATGGAAGGCAAGTGGCGCGACAAGCTCGCCGCGGGCTTCACGTCCTCCGCTAGTTGGAACGGCGACAAGCACAACACGCTCTATCAGCTGCTCACGCTCGCCCTGCAGCACGGCATGGTGTGGGTCGGCCTCGGCCTGCCGGGCGGCTTCAACCATTCCAAGGGCTCGATCGAGGATCTCAATCGCCTCGGCGCCTCGGTCGGCGCGATGGCGCAGGCCAATGCCGACCAGGGCATCGAGGGCATCGCGGCGTCGGACTTCCGCACCATGAATGCCCTCGGCAAGCGCGTTGCCGAAGCCGCACAGCGGTGGCGCGAAGTGCCCCTGGCAAAGGCGGCGTAAGCCGGCTGCAACACGACCGGAGGCTGCGCGCTCAACGCGCAGCTTCTATACTCCTGCGCAATCAAGCAGGAGGAACGTCCAATGTCCGTCACGCGCCGGCAATTCGCTCCGTATGCCGCGTCGGCGGCCGCGTTCGCCGCCGCGAGTCCGGCCTTCGGCCAGGCGACCAACGAAGTCGTCAAATGGCGGCTGACCTCGAGCTTCCCCAAGAGCCTCGACACGCTGTATGGCGCTGCCCTCACCATTGCGCGCACGGTGGGCGAGATGACCGACGGCAAGTTCACGCTGACGCCGTTCGGCGCCGGCGAGATCGTGCCCAGCCTGCAAGTGCTCGACGCCGTGTCGAACGCGACAGTCGAATGCGGGCACAGTTACACCGGCTACTACATCGGCAAGAACCCGGCGCTGATCTTCGATGGCTCGCTGCCGTTTGGCCTTACGCCGCGCATGCAAAATGCCTGGATGATGTATGGCGACGGTCGCAAGCTGATGGACGAGATCTACGACAGCTTCGGCGTCGTGGCATTGCCCGCCGGCAACACTGGCGGCCAGATGTTCGGCTGGTTCCGCAAGGAGCTGAAGACGCCAGATGACTTCAAGGGCCTGAAGATGCGCACCGCGGGCTTCGGCGGCAAGGTGATGGCCAAGCTCGGCGCCGTGCCGCAGCAGATTGCCGGCGGCGACATCTATCCCGCACTGGAGCGCGGCACCATCGATGCCTGCGAATGGGTCGGTCCCTACGACGACGAGAAGCTCGGCTTCAACAAGGTCGCGAAGTACTACTACACGCCGGGCGTCATGGAGCTCGAGGCGATCAACCAACTCTTCATCAACAAGGCGGCGTGGGCCAGCCTGCCGCCGCGCTACCAGGCGATCCTGAAATACGCCTGCAACTACGCCATGACCGAGATGCTGGCCTCCTACGACGCCAAGAACGCCACGGCGATCGCCCGTCTGGTGGCGGCCGGCACGCAGCTCTCGGTGCTGCCTGAGCCGATCATCAAGGCGCTGCGTGACGCGTTGGAGACGGTGCTCGACGAGGAGGCGGCCGCCAACGCGCAGTTCAAGACCGTGCTTGCCAACTGGCGCGACTTCCGCGCCAGCCAGCATCGCTGGTTCTCGATCGCCGATACGCGCGCGGAGCTTGCGGTCTTCCGCACCGACAAGTCGTGACGATTACTGCTTCTTGCTGATGTTCCACCACACCGCGGCAGGACTCTGCAGCCAGCCCTCGACGCGATCCTTGCGGTAGGCGCCGAAGGCCTTGTACTGGCCGAGCACGACGTAGTCGGCCTGGTTCATGATCCGGTCCGAGATGGCGAGCGCCAGTTCCTTCTGCTTGGCTGGGTCGGTTTCGCGAGCGAAAGCCGAGCGCATCTTTTCCATGTCGGCATCGCACGGCCAGCCGAACCAGGCCTTGTCGCAGGCGCCGCTGGTGAAGGAATTGCTGGCCGGGTTGTCGGAATCGACCGTCGTGGTGGTCGTGTAGAAGATATTCCAGCCGCCCTTGTCCGGCGCCTCCTTGCGGGCGCGCCGCGACACCACGGTCTGCCAATCAGACGACACCACGTCGACCTTGAAGCCGGCCTTCTCCATCAGCGACTTGCCGACAGCCGGAAGCTGGTTGGAGGACTGCAGGTCGGTCTGGTGCAGCATGACGATCGGCTTGCCGTCGTAGCCGCTCTCCTTGAGGAGCGCCCGGGCCTTCTCGAGATCGGGCTTGATCAGAAGGTCGCCGTAGCTCTTGTCGTACTTCGAACCGCACACCAGCGGCGCGTTGCACACGCGGTAGATCTCGGGATTGCCCACCTGGGCGCGCAGGAAATCCTCCTGCGCGATGGTGTACATCACCGCCTGGCGCGCCTTCACGTTATCGAACGGCGGATGAAGGTGGTTCATGCGCATGATGATCTGCGAGCCCTGCGGGTTCCAGCCGTACAGCGCGATGTTCTTGTCCTTCCTGAGCATGTCGAAGAGGTCGGGCGGCGGCACCTCGATGATGTCGATCTCGCCCTGCAGCAGCGCATTGACCGCGGTCATCGGGTCGCTGATGGCGAGCCATTCGACGCGATCGACCTTGACGAGCTTTCCGCCGGCCAGGGCCGAGGCGGGCTCGCTGCGCGGCTTGTACTTCGGGTTTTTGACGTAGACGATCTTCTCGCCAGGCTTCCATTCGTCCTTCTTGAAGATGTACGGGCCCGAACCGGTGTAATCCTCGATCTGTTTGTAGGGATCGATGTCGGCCACCCGCTTGGGCATCATGAAGGGCACGTTGGACGAGGGCTTGCCCAGCGCCTCGAGGACCAGGCCGAACCGCTCCTTCAGCACGATCGTGAAGGTCTTGTCGTCCACGGCTCTTGATCTCGCCGATCGAGGCCATCAGCTGCTGGCCAAGCGCGTCGCGCGCCGCCCAGCGCTTGATCGAGGCGACGCAGTCTTCGGCGGTGACCGGCTTGCCGTCGTGCCATTCGAGGCCGGGGCGAAGGGTGAAGGTCCAGGTAAGCTTGTCGGGCGAGGTCTCGTACTTGTCGACCATTTGCGGCTGGATGTTGCCGGCAGCATCCTTGGCGAACAGCACGTCGTAGATCATGTAGCCGTGATTGCGGGTGATGAACGCCGTGGTCCAGATTGGATCCAGGACTTTGAGGTCCGAATGCGGCACCAGCCGCAAGGTCGTCTGCGCCATTGCCGGTGCAGTCACGGCACCCCAAATGATCACCGCGAGCGCCGCCCATTTGCGATAACTGAACATGATCGCCCCCCCTTTGCCGATTGCACATGTTGTGTGAGGATTGAAGCAATGTCGATGCCGACCGTCTTCGTGTCCCATGGTTCGCCCATGTTGTTCCTGGAGCAGGACCTGCCGGCGCGCGCCTTCCTGGCAACGTTGGGCAAGCAGGTGCCGAAACCAAAGGCGATCGTGGCCGTGTCGGCCCACTGGAACACCGAGCAGCCGGCCGTATCGCTGGCGGCGAAGCCTGAGACCATCCACGATTTCTATGGCTTCCCCGACGCGCTTTACCGCCTGCACTACGATGCGCCGGGTGCGCCCGAGCTTGCCGAACGCGTCGCCGAGCTAACGGGCGCCGGGCGTGATCCCAACTACGGGCTCGACCACGGCGCCTGGGTGCCGGCGATGCTGGGCTGGCCCGAGGCCGACATTCCGATCTTCCAGCTTTCCGTGCAGCCCTACATGACCCCGGCGCATCATATCGCGCTCGGTCGCAAGCTCAGCGAATTGCGCGAGGAGGGCGTGCTGGTGATGGGCAGCGGCAGCGCCACCCACAATCTGCGCCGACTGGTACGCGGCCAGCACGACACGCCGCCCGAGCCGTGGGCCAAGGCCTTCGACGATTGGGTGGCGGAGACGGTGGAGAAGGGTGACGAGGCGGCACTGGCGAACTATCGCAGCGAGGCACCGCACGCGCGCGATGCCCATCCGACCGACGAGCACTTCCTGCCGCTGCACGTCGCCTTCGGCGCGGCCGGCAAGGGCGCGCATGGACGTGCACTGCATCGCAGCTTCACGTCCGGCAATCTGTCGATGGCGGCTTACGCGTTTGCGTAGGCGCGTTCACACGCGCCGGCGGGCGGCAGGCGTTGAATCAGCGCCGAGAGCCCGCTGTGTGGAGCCTTGCAGGCGGTGTGGCACCGTTGCTGCCTTTTCTGAACTGCGCGGGCTCCCGCGCCTAGTCACTAAGCCGCTTGACGGCTTAGTGACCTGAAGGCGCTGCCGCCCGCCCGACGGCAGCTACGCTGCCGTCGCCAGCGAGACGCCCTTTTCCTTCAAGAGCTGCTCGAGCTCACCGGTCTCGAACATCTCGCGGATGATGTCGCAGCCACCGACGAACTCACCCTTCACATAGAGTTGGGGGATGGTCGGCCACTGGCTGAATTCCTTGATGCCCTGGCGCAGCTCATCGTCGACCAGGATATTGGCGCTGTTGAACTTGACGCCGAGCTGGCTCAGCACGTCGACGACGGCGGCCGAGAAGCCGCATTGCGGGAAGACGGGTGTGCCCTTCATGAACAGCATCACGTCATTCTTGCCGATCTCGTCGCGGATGCGGCCGAACACTTCGGGTTCGCTCATGGTTAATCTCCTTCAAGCTTGAATATAGGGCGGTCAGGGCTTTTGCGCCATGGTGGTCAGCTTCAGGGCATGCAGCACGCCGCCCATCCGGCCGCCCAGCGCGCCGTAGACCATCTGGTGCTGCTGGATCTTGGTCTTGCCGGCAAAGGTCGGCGAAATGACCGTAGCCGCCCAATGGTCGCCGTCGCCGGCGAGATCTTGCATTTCGACCTCGGCGTCGGGAATGCCCTGCTTGATCAGGGCAACTATGTCTTCGGCAGCCATCGGCATGTGCTTGTTTTCCTGCGCTAATCCGTGGCGTTCATATAGGCCGGCAGCCAGGCCTCGTGGGCGGTCTTGATGTCGCTGAGCTTGAGCGACACCAGCCCCTTCACCACGAGCGCGGCGCCGCCCGAGTAGCCCAGAAGGACGGCCGGTACGCCGGCCTTTTGCGCATCGGCCAGTACATCATCGGGCGAGCCGGTGGCGATGAGATAGCGGGCTTGATCCTCGCCATACAAAAACGCGTGCGACGGAACGCTCGTTCCAGGCGGCAAGGCGGCTTCCAGGCCGGTCCCGCCGGCAATGCACATCTCGGCCAAGGCCACCAGCAGGCCGCCATCCGACAGATCATGACAGGCCGCGACCCGGCGCTGGTCGATCTGGCCGCGCACGAAGTCGCCGTTGCGCCGTTCGACCGCGAGGTCGACGGGAGGAGGCGCACCTTCCTCGCGGCCGCAGGCCTCCCGCAGGTAGAGCGACTGGCCGAGCCAGCCCTTGGTCTCGCCGATCAGCACGACGCCCAGGCCGCCTTGCGTCAGCCTCGAGCCGACTGACTTGGAGATGTCGTCGATCACGCCCACCGCACCGATGGTGGGCGTCGGCAGGATCGCCCGGCCTTCCGTCTCGTTGTAGAGCGAGACGTTTCCCGACACGACCGGGAAGTCGAGCGCCTTGCAGGCCTCCGCCATGCCCATGATGGCGCCGGCGAACTGGCCCATGATCTCGGGCTTCTGCGGATTGCCGAAATTCATGTTGTCGGTGACGGCGAGCGGTCTCGCGCCCGTCGCCGTGATGTTGCGCCAGGCTTCGGCGACGGCTTGCCGGCCGCCGGTCTCGGGATGGGCCTGCACGTAGCGCGGCGTGCAGTCCGAGGTCATGGCGAGGCCCTTGTGGCTGGTGCCGTTTGAGCTCCTTGGCACGCGCACGACGGCGGCATCGCCATCCTGCGGGTTGATCGCCGTGTTGCCCATGATGCGATGATCGTACTGGTGCCAGATCCACGCCTTGCTCGCGAGGTCGGGGCAGCTCATCAGGGTCAGCAGCGAGGCGTTCCAGTCCCCAATGGATTTGCCTGGCGCCGGTACCTTCGACGCATCCAGCACCGCCGGCAGGTTGGTCGGCGTCCACGGCCGCTCATAGACCGGCGCCTCGGTGACCAGGGGCGGGATCGGGATGTTGCCGACGATCTCGCCGTGCCAAGACAGCACCATGCGCTCGGTGTCGGTGAGATGGCCGATCACCGCGAAGTCGAGCTCCCACTTCTCGAAGATGCTGCGCGCCAGCTCCTCGCGGCCGGGCTTGAGCACGATCAGCATGCGCTCCTGGCTCTCCGACAGCATGAGCTCGTACGGATTCATGCCGGTCTCGCGCATCGGCACCTTGTCGAGCTCGACCACGACGCCCAGCCCGCCCTTGGCTGCCATCTCGAACGACGAGGAGGTGAGGCCGGCCGCGCCCATGTCCTGGATGGCCACGATCGCATCGGTCGCCATCAGCTCCAGGCAGGCCTCGAGCAGCAGCTTCTCGACGAAGGGATCGCCGACCTGAACGGTCGGGCGCTTCTCTTCGCTGTCCTCGTTGAACTCGGTCGAAGCCATGGTGGCGCCATGGATGCCGTCACGTCCGGTTTTGGAGCCGACATAGACCAGCGGATTGCCCACGCCGGCCGCCGCCGCATAGAAGATGCGGTCGGTCGGTGCGATGCCCACGGTCATCGCATTGACCAGGATGTTGCCGTTGTAGGCGGCATGGAAGTTGGTTTCGCCGCCCACCGTCGGGATGCCCATGCAGTTGCCGTAACCACCGATGCCGGCCACGACGCCGGAGACGAGGTGGCGGGTCTTGGGGTGTTTGGGATCGCCGAAGCGCAGCGCGTTGAGGTTGGCCACCGGGCGTGCGCCCATGGTGAAGACGTCGCGCAGGATGCCGCCCACGCCGGTCGCCGCGCCCTGGTAGGGTTCGATGTAGGAGGGGTGGTTGTGGCTCTCCATCTTGAAGATGGCAGCCTGGCCATCGCCGATATCGATCACGCCGGCATTCTCGCCCGGCCCCTGGATCACCCACGGCGCCTTGGTCGGCAGCTTCTTCAGCCAGACTTTCGAGGATTTGTAGGAGCAATGCTCGCTCCACATCGCCGAGAAGATGCCGAGCTCCACCATGGTCGGCGTGCGGCCCATGATCTTCAGCAGGCGCTCATACTCATCGGGTGCCAGCCCATGCTCGGCGACGACCTGCGGGGTGATCGCGAGCTCGTTGGGCAATTTGACCGGCGGATTCTTCTCGGCGGCGATCGTCACGACGTCGTACTCATGAAAGGGCCTCGACGAGTCCTTCGAAGAGAGGCTTGCCATCGACGCCGCCGAACATTCCTTCGATCGCATTCTCGGGATGGGGCATCAGCCCCATCACGGTCTTGCTCTCGTTGTATACGCCCGCGATGTTGCGGATCGAGCCGTTGGGATTGCCGCTGCCGTCGACCGTGCCGTCGGGCGCGCAATAGCGGAACGCCACCTGGCCGCGGTCCTCGAGCCGCTTCAGCGTGTCGGAGTTGGCGAAGTAGTTGCCCTCGGCATGCGCCACCGGGACCTTGATCACCTGACCAGCCTGGTAGCGGTTGGTGAACAGGCTCTGGCTGGTCTCGACCTTGAGGTGCACGTCCGAGCAGACGAACTTGAGATGCGCATTGCGCATCAGCACGCCCGGCAACAGCCCCGCCTCGGCCGCGATCTGGAAGCCGTTGCAGATCGCCAGCACTGGAACGCCCTGCGCAGCCCGCTTCTTCACCTCGGCCATCACCGGCGACTGCGCCGCCATGGCACCGCAGCGCAAATAGTCGCCATAGGAGAAGCCGCCGGGAATCACGATCAGGTCGGCCTTGGCGAAGTCGCCGTCACCGTGCCACACCATCTGCGGCTTGCGGCCGGTGACCAGCTCGATCGCCTGGGCGACATCGCCTTCGCGATTGGAGCCGGGAAAAACAAGAACTGCCGCCTTCATCAGCCGACCAGTTCGATCGAGTAGTTTTCGATCACCGTGTTGGCGAGCAGCTTGCGACACATCTCTTCGAGCCGCGCCTTGGCCTTGGTCTTGTCGGTCTCGGCGAGCTCGAGCTCGATGAACTTGCCTTGGCGCACGTCGCCCACTTCGGGGAAGCCCAGGCGATTGAGGGAGTGTCCGATGGCCTTGCCCTGGGGGTCGAGCACCCCGTTCTTCAGGGTCACGTGAACTCTGGCTTTCATTGCGCCTCTTTACTGCAATGTCGTTGGTCCGCGCACATCGCCCGGGCCCTGGTCGATCAGGATGCCCAGCCGCCGCGCCACTTCCTGGTACGCTTCCTCGACCTTGCCGAGGTCGCGGCGGAAGCGATCCTTGTCCATCTTCTCGTTGGTCCTGAGATCCCACAGCCGGCAGGAGTTGGGGCTGATCTCGTCGGCAAGCACGATGCGGACCATGTCGTCCTCATATAGGCGGCCGAACTCGATCTTGAAGTCGATCAGCTTGATGCCGCAGCCGAGGAACAGGCCGAACAGGAAGTCGTTGACCCGAAGCGTCAGCGCCACGATGTCGTCGAGATCCTGCGGCGTCGCCCAGCCGAACGCCGTGATATGCTCCTCGGTGACCATCGGATTGCCGAGCGTGTCGTTCTTGTAGAAAAACTCCATGATGGAGCGCGGCAATTGCGTGCCTTCCTCGACCCCGAAGCGCTTGGCGAAGGAGCCGGCGGCCACGTTGCGCACCACGATCTCGAGCGGGATGATCTCGACCTGCCGGATCAATTGATCGCGCATGTTGAGCCGGCGGATGAAATGGGTCGGCACGCCGATCTCGCCGAGCTTCATCATCAGGAACTCGGAAATCCGGTTGTTGATCACGCCCTTGCCGGCGATCGTGCCCTTCTTCTGGTTGTTGTTGGCGGTGGCGTCGTCCTTGAAGGACTGAACGATCGTCCCGGGCTCGGGCCCTTCGAACAAGGTCTTCGACTTGCCCTCGTAGATACGGCGGCGGCGGGACATCATTTGCTCCTATGCGCGCGGCCGGAACCGCCCGCCCCCGCGAACGGGAACATGGGGCCGGAATATGGCGGAATCCCCATGCGCCGGGACTGGGGAAAAATCCATTGAAAAAGATGACGCATCCGTCATATTCACTCCGATCGGAGGCCCCAAATGGCCCAGCAAATCACTTACGACAAGGCTTATGACGCCGTAGCGCCGGAAGACTTTCCGGCCATGCTGGAAGTGCCCCGTTATGGCCGGCGCAGCAATGCCTTTGACGGGATCATATCGGCCACCCACGACCATTTCTGGGACCCGCTGGACAAGAATTACATCGATTTCGACCAGCCCTTCGACATGGCCAGCCTGCCGATCATGCCGGCCGAGACGGTGATCGAGCTGCGCAGCGCCGTGGCCGACAGGCTCGACGAGCGCCAGAAGATCCAGCTCTCCAATGACGTCACCCACTGGTCGATCTCCAACCTCCTGCATGGCGAGCAGGGCGCGTTGTCGCTGTCGGCCAGCCTGTGCCACGTGCTGCTCGATCCCGGCGCCCAGGAATACGCCGCCAACCAGGCGCGCGAGGAGGCCCGCCATGTCGCGGGCTTCAGCCGCTACATCGCCAAGCGCTGGGGCGAGCCGCTGCCGGTGGGCAAGACCATCGCCACGGTGCTGGCTGACCTCGTGAGCACGCCCGAGGTCTACAAGAAGATCGTCGGCATGCAGATGCTGGTCGAGGGCCTGGCCATGGGCGCCTTCGCCACGCTCAACGCCAAGACCAACGACCCCGTGCTGCGCCGCCTGGTCCAGTTGGTGATGAGCGACGAGGCCTTCCATCACCGCTTCGGGCGGCTGTGGGCGGCCAAGACGATCGGGCATCTGAGCCCCGACGAGCACAAGAAGGTCGAGGACTGGTCGGCGCAGCTCTTCCAGATGCTGCTGTTCAACCTGATCAACACCGAGCAGAAGCAGGTGATCTACGCCAAGTACGGCCTCGACTGGGAATGGGTGCGCGACGCGGTGAAGGAAACTTTTAGCGACGACGACCGCCGCGCCCAGCTCAAAGAGAGCACCAACATCTTCCGCGTCCTGATCAAGACGCTCCTGCATGCCGGCATCATCACCTCGAGAACCGCGCCGCTCTATGCCGTGTGGGTCGACATGGACGAGCTCAAGGCCGAGGGCGAGGGCATCCCGGGCGACGTCGTGGCCGAGGAGATGCTGGTCGTGTTGCGCGAGATCAACGCCAAGCGCCGCCGTATCGGCGCGAAGGATGTCAGCGCTGTGTAGCGGAGCGCCGCCGGCGCTGGCCCCCGTCCACACCAGTCTACTCCCGGTAGACAGGTCCGATGCCGATGAAATGGGCTTTTCCGCCCTCCCAGTCAACAAATCCGGGACTCTGCCCTCGAAAAACGTCACCTGCGAAAAACGGCCGAGCGCTTGATTTGCCGGGTAAATTGCCGAGGGAGGCGGTCCGGGAAACGGTCAAAAACGGTTGGAAAACGGTGGGCATACGCGACGCTCTCAAGGTTCTTAGTTCGTCGCCGATTATAGCCTGGGTCCGCTCGCCCACATATTTTGGTCATTAGAAGTTCAGCTGGAGCGGGACGATGCTTGATCGAATCATTCCGTCGTCCCCGACCGTAGCCGAGTCGCCGGCGGATCGCGCCGATGGACGTTCGCCAACACCGCCACGCCGATGAAGGTGGCGGTGTTGTCATGGGACGTGCCAAGGCCGCCACCGGCGACAACACCGCCACACCGGTGGTGGTGGCGGTGTTGTCTTGCCGACGTCTTCGGTACGGGGTGACCTGGTGCAGGATGGCCCAGATTGTCAGATCATGACGCAGCAAGACTAAGGCTTCTGCGCCAGCACGAAGGCCGATAGGCCGGCGAGGCGATTGACCGGGAAGAGCGGCAGCTCGGCGGCGCAGATGGCCGTGAGCACGCCATTGGTCAGGGCGCCATGCTTCTTGAGGCTGCTCTTGGGCTCAGCTTCGCCGCGGGCCGCGAGGCGCACCGCTGCGGCGAGGGGGAACACCAGGCCGAAATAGTAGGCGCCCTTCACGATCGTGAGGCCCGCGTCGCGCATCGCCGCCTCGATCTCGCTGAGGCGATAGCGGCGCTTGTGCTCGAGGAATACGTCGTGGCCGCTCCACAGGAAGCGGAAGGCGGGCACGGTCACCAGGAAATGCGCGCCCGACGGCACCTTGGTCGCGTAGTGGCGCACCAGGCCGCGGTCGTCGTCGACATGCTCCAGCACGTCCATCATCAGCACAAGGTCGCAGTCGGTGGCGTCGCAGTCGCGGCGATAGAGCACCGGCTTGCCGCCGATCTGGTCGTCGCGGTCGCGGTCGTAGCCGATATCGACACAGAGCGCGGACTGTGCGCCGCCTTCGCTCAACAGATGACGTGAGAAGAAACCGGAGCCCGCCCCGACATCGAGCAGGCGCTGCGGGTGAAGGTCCGCGACGGCGCGGCGAAGCGCGGCGGCCTTGGAGCGGTAGTACCAGTGCTGCGCGATATCGACGCCGAGGATGTCTTCTTCTTTGAGATCCATTTTCGGCGAAGGGGCCTCAGGCTTGGGGCGGTGTCGCCGCGCCTTCCTCGTAGACGCTCTCGACGACGTAGATCGGCCGGCCTTTGACCTCGAGGAACAGGCGGCCGAGATATTCGCCGATGATGCCGATCGAGACGAGCTGGATGGCCCCCATCAGCAACACCGCGATCAACAGCGAGGCGTAGCCCGGCGTGTCGATGCCGAACAGCAGCACGCGGGCCAGGATGAAGATGGCGTAGAGCACGGCGACGCCCGCGATCACCAGTCCGCCATAGAACGACACCCGCAGCGGCACGGTCGAGAAGCTCACGACGCCGTCCAGCGCGAAGTTCCACAGACGCCAGAGATTGAATTTGCTCGAGCCCGCGGCGCGTTGCGGCCGTTCGTAGGGCACGCCGATGGCGTTGAAACCCACCCAGGCGAACAGGCCCTTCATGAACCGGTTGCGTTCGGGCAGGCGGCGCAGCACCTCGGTGGCGCGCCGGTCGACCAGCCGGAAGTCGCCGGCGTTGGCCGGGATGCGCACCGGCGACATCGAATTGAACGCCCAGTAGAACCAACCTGCCGATAGGCGCTTGGCGGCCGTGTCGGCGTCGCGCGCCGAACGCACGCCGTAGACGATGTCGTAGCCCTCTCGCCAGCGGTCGATGAACGGGCCGATCAGCTGGGGCGGATCCTGCAGGTCGATATCCATCGGGATCAGGATATCGCCGTTGGCGTGATCGATGCCCGCCGTGAGCGCCGCCTCCTTGCCGAAGTTGCGCGACAGATTGACCACCTTGATGCGCCGGTCGCGCATGCTGCAGTCGAGCAGATGCGCCAGCGTATTGTCGCGCGAGCCGTCGTTGACGAACACGATCTCGAAGCGCAGGCCGGCGCTCTCGAGGAACGGCTCGACCGACGTCAGGAAGAGGTCGATCGATTCCTCTTCGTTGAACACCGGCACGACCAGGGACAGCAGCGGATCGGCCGGCCGGCGCGCGCGCTGGGCGGCGAGCTGGCGCTCGAGGGCTGACGCGGATTTGCCGGGCCAGCGAAAGGGAGGAATCGGGCACGAGCCGGCAGTTTACACTATTGCCCGTCAGGCGACGACCTCGACCGCGCCGTCGAGCGTCCATAATGCCGGTATCGACGCGCAAGGCCGGGATGCCGCTGCGCGATGCCGGCCCGGAACTGCCGCAGCGCCTCGGACTGCTTGGCCGTCTCGAGCGCCTTGTCGGTGCGCAGGGCTTCGCCGTAGGCGACGAAGGCGGCGCCGCAATCGCGGTGCGTGAGGCCGACGACACGTTTGATCTGGTGAAGCTGAATGGTAATGGCGAGGTTGTCCCAGAACGCCTTGTGCCAATCGTCGAAGGCCGGCGCGACGCAGCCGATCGGCCCGCCGGCGATCACGAATTGGCTGTAGAGGTCCTTGTAGCCGTGCTCGGCCATGTAGGCCCAGCTCATGGTGGTCACGCGTGGATCGATGCAATTCACCAGCATCGCCTCATACTGGCTTGTACGGCGGCGAGCGCCGGGAAGGGCCTTGACCACGCGCCGGCAAACCCGAGGCCCAAGCACGCCGCGCCGCGAAATCGGGCGGCATGCAAGCCGCAGCCCGCATGATGGATATGCAGTTCATCGGAAGGTCACCTTTCCCTGCTGTGCCAGACCGCCTTGTGGATCGGCAATCCAGGTCGTCACCGCGCTATCGGCCTCGCGCCGCGCGCCGACCGTGAAGGCGGCGCCGGCAAAGACCGGCGACATGGCGCGGAACTCGAAGGTAGCAGGTACCTTTGCCTGGAATTCGACCGCCGCGCCAGCTCCATCTGCAACGTGCCGAGCAGTGGCCCATGCACGATCAGGCCGGGATAGCCCTCGACGCCGGTGACGTAAGGATGGTCGTAGTGAATGCGGTGGCCGTTGAAGGTAAGCGCCGAGTAGCGGAACAGCAGCGGCGGATCGGGCATGATCTTCTTCGACCAGGTGGGGTCGGTCGGGCGCAGGCTTGGGCGGTCGCGCCTTTTCGCCTGGCTTTGCCGCCTCGCGATAGACGATGTCCTGCTCCTCGACGAAAGCCGTGCCCTGGCGCCCGACAGGGTGTGACGGACGGTCACGAACACCATGGAGCCCGACGAGCCGGTCTTTGGCTTCAACGGACTTGATCTCCGACTTGCGCGATGCGACGTCGCCGATGCGGAGCGGCGGGGCCGTCGAAGGTGAAGCGGCTGCCTGCCCACATGCGGCGCGGCAGCGGGATGGGCGGCAGGAAATCGCCGCGCTCGGCGTGGCCATCGGGGCCGATCTTCGATTGCAAGGCGGCGTCGTGGAAATAGATCCAGTGCCAGAGCGGCGGCAAGGCATCGCCATTCTTCGGGTCGGGGTCCTTTTCGTCGAGCGTGGCGCTGAGCCACGAACCGGCCACGGGGCAACCAGGTCCTCGACGGTGTGCGATTTCCCGATCCAGTCGCGCATGTTGTCCAGGGGCATGGTCGATCCTCCCGAAGTGCGACTTTGCCACCGCCGACGCGGGGTGGAAAGGCCGGCCGGTGCTGCTATAACCCGCCGCAACGAGCCCAACCGGAGCGCCGAGATGACGACGTTCGACCAACGCGAACAGGCTTTCGAGCACAAGTTCGAACATGACGAGGAGCTGAAGTTCAAGGCCCGCGCGCGCAAGAACAAGATGCTGGGCCTGTGGGCGGCCGGCCTGATGGGCAAGACGGGCGATGCCGCCGAGAATTATGCGCGAGACATCGTGATGGCGGACTTCGAGAAGCCGGGCGCTCACGACGTGGTCCATACCTTGGTGCACGACCTCGCCGCCGCCGGAAAGCCCACCGAGGAGCACACCATCCGCCGCCAGGGCGAGCGCTTCATGGCCGAAGCCATGAAGCAGGTGATGACCGAGGTGAAGAAATGAACACTGGCAAAGCCAGTGTCATCCCGTAGGCGCGAGGCGAGGAGAGGGGGGTCGAAGATTGTGCGCAACAGCCTCACGAACCCTCGCCTTTGGCTCGGGATGACAAGCTGGGCAGACTAGCCGAACACCCGCTTGAAGATCGTGTCGACGTGTTTGGTGTGGTAGCCCATGTCGAACAGCGCCACCAGCTCGTCGTCCGACAGGAATTCGCGGATCTCCTTGTCGGCTCGGCACAACGCCAGGAACGAGGCATTGCCGCGCCACGCTTCCATCGCGTTGCGCTGGACGGCGGCGTAGGCCTCCTCGCGGCTCATGCCCTTCTGGGTGAGGGCGAGCAGCACGCGCTGGGAGAACACCACCCCGCCCAGCGAATCGAGGTTGGCTTTCATGCGCTGCGGATAGACCACGAGCTGCTCGACGACGCCGGCGATGCGGTTCAGCGCAAAGTCGAGGGTGCCGGTGGCATCGGGCGCGATAAAGCGTTCGGTCGAGGAGTGCGAGATGTCGCGCTCGTGCCACAAGGTGACGTTTTCCAGCGCCGGCACGACGGCGCCGCGCACCAGCCGCGCCAGGCCGGTGACGTTCTCGGTCAGCACAGGATTGCGCTTGTGCGGCATCGACGAGCTGCCCTTCTGGCCTTCGGAGAAGAACTCCTCGGCTTCGCGCACTTCGGTGCGCTGCAGATGACGGATCTCGGTGGCGAGGTTCTCGGCTGACGAGGCGATCACGCCCAGCGCGGCGAAGAACGCGGCGTGCCGGTCGCGCGGGATGATCTGCGTCGACACCGGCTCGACGGCGAGGCCGAGCTTCTTCGCCACATGCTCTTCGACCTTCGGGTCGACATTGGCGAAGGTGCCGACCGGTCCCGAAATGGCACAGGTCGCGATCTCGGCCCGCGCCGCCATGAGGCGCGCGCGATTGCGGATGAAGGCGGCGTAATGGCCGGCGAGCTTCACGCCAAAGGTCGTGGGCTCGGCGTGGATGGCGTGGCTGCGGCCGATCGTGAGCGTGTTCTTGTGCTCGAGCGCGCGTTTCTTCAGTGCCGCAAGCAGCTTGTCGATATCGGCCAGCAGGATGTCGGAGGCCTGGGTGAGCTGGATGGCGAAGGTCGTGTCGAGGATGTCGGACGAAGTCAGGCCCTGGTGCACGAAGCGGGATTCCGGCCCGATGAACTCGCTGAGCCAGGTGGTGAAGGCGGTGATGTCGTGCTTGGTCACCCCCTCGATGGCATCGATCTTTGCGATGTTGCCCTGGGGATCGGCCTTGAGCGCTTCCATCGCCTTCTTGCCGCCCGCCCAGATCGCCTTGGCGGCATCCTTGGGGATCACGCCCATCTCTGCCATGGCATCGCAGGCATGCGCCTCGATCTCGATCCAGATGCGGAAGCGGTTCTCGGGCGTCCAGATGGCGGCCATCTGCGGTCGGGAATAGCGCGGGATCATGGGTGGCTTTTAGCCCCTGTGCCGGTTGAGCGCCATGTTAAGAAGTGTCCCAGCATGAAACCGCTGGCCTCTTGCCCTCGCGCCATCCTGGCCAATATCCGCGGCGTCTTGACCGACATCGACGAGACGGTGTCCACCGACGGCCATCTGACCGCCGAAGCGTATGGCGCGCTGGAGACCCTGAAGAAGGCGGGCCTGCTGGTGGTTCCCGTGACCGGCCGGCCGGCCGGCTGGTGCGATCACATCGCCCGCTTCTGGCCGGTCGATGCCGTGGTCGGCGAGAACGGCGCCTTCTGGATGTGGCATGATCGCAAGGTGGGGAGACTGAGGACACGCTTCATCCAGTCCGATGCCGAACGCGCCGACGGCCGCCGCCGCCTGGAGTCCGTGCGCGTCGACGTCCTGCGCGAGGTCACGGGCACGGCGATCGCCTCCGACCAGCCCTATCGCCTGGCCGATCTCGCGATCGACTTCTGCGAGGACGTGCCGCCGCTGCCGCGGGCCGAAATCGAGCGCATCGTGGCCATCTTCAAGCGCCATGGCGCCGAGGCGAAGATCAGCTCGATCCACGTCAACGGCTGGTTCGGCGACTACGACAAGCTCACCACCACCCGCGTCATGATGGCCGAGCTGTTCGACATCGATCTCGAAGCGGCGCGCGAGAAGTACGTCTTTTCAGGCGATTCGCCCAACGACTCGCCGATGTTCGGCTTTTTCCCCAATGGCGTAGGCGTGGCTAACGTTCGCGAGTTCGCCGACGCCATGCCGCATCTGCCGACCTGGATCACGGCGGCCCGTTCAGGCGCGGGCTTTGTAGAGCTGGCGCGCGCCCTGATCGCGGCGCGGCAAGACTGAGAGGAAAGCGATGGGCGTCTCGTTCGTGAACACGTTCCTCTACGAGTTCGTGACGCTGTTCGTCATTCTCGATCCCGTCGCCACCCTGCCGGTGTTCCTCGTGTCGACCGTGGGCCTGACGCGCCGCCAGTCGCTCGTCGTGGCCGCTTACGCCGTCGGCATCTCGTTCCTGGTGCTGCTGTTCTTCATTGCCGGCGGCCAGTTCCTGCTTGAGGCCCTCAAGATACCGATGCCGGCGTTCCAGCTCGCGGGCTCCATCGTGCTGTTGCTGTTCGGATTGAGTTTGGTGTTAGGGAAGGTGACCAAGGAGGCGGCGTCCATGCCCGCCGACGCTTCCCTGGTCGAGCGCGCGGTCTATCCCTTGGCCATTCCGGGCATCGCCGGCGCGGGCGCCATGCTCACCGTGGTGCTGCTCACCGATAACAACACGCGCACGTTCGCGGAGCAGGTCTCGACCACCGGCATCCTCGTGTTGTGCCTGGCCTGCCTGTTCGTGCTGTTTGCCTTGGCGAGCTTCCTGTTCCGCATCCTCGGCCGCTCAGGCATCGAGATCGTGAGCCGCGTGTTCGGGCTGATCCTGTGCAGCATCGCAGTGAACGGCCTGATCATCGCCATCAAGCTCAGCTTTCACTTGGCCGCCTGAACCGGCGGGCCGACGAGAAGCTGGTCGAAGTAGATCACGCTGTCCGACTGGCTCCAGACTCCGATCGCGCCGGGCAGCATCAGGCTGCGATCGGTAGCGGTCAGCACCTGCTTGCCGTCGAGCGAGATGTCGAACTTGTCGCCTTTCAGGAGGACCCGGAGCTTGTGCCATTCGTCGCTCGAGACCGGCACGTCCTTGCTGGAGATCAACGCGCGCCGCCCGCCCAGCATGCGGTAGAGCCGGATGGCGCCGTCGCGGGCGCTCGCCACGATGACGTAGTAGTCGGTGGCGCCCTGGGCGCGCAGGACCAGGCCGCCCGCCCGGTCGCGCGTGCCCCCGACCGGCTTGAAGCGCAGGGTCGCGTCGACGTCGAGCGCGCCGATCTGTGGTGCGATGCACATCGGAAAGTGCAGGTCGGTTGAATCGCCGGTCGTTTCAGCCAGCGCCCAGCCGCCGATGGCGGTCTTGTCGGCAATGGCCTGCCAGCCGCCGGGCGGCCGGCCGATACCGGTCATGCCCTGGATGCAGGCGATCTTGCCGTCGCTGGTCACGAGCGGGGCCACGAGCTGGGCCGAGGCGGGCATGGCGAGCAGCAATGCCGCCAGAAACGCGAACATACGCATGCTGACAACCCTAGCAGACCCTCTGGCGCTTGACCGCTCGCGTGGGAGGGAGGAGTTTACGCCCCGCTCCAATTCTCAACGACTTTGAAGGGGGGAAGTTCAATGCGTCTTTGCACAATCCTGAGCGGCGGCAAGCCGGCCGTGGGCGTGAAAATGGGCGACGGCAAGGTCGTCGACCTCAGCAAGCAGATGCCACGCGGCCCCAAGTCCGTGGTCGAGATTCTGGCGGGTGGCAAGAAGGTGCAGTCGGCCGTGCTCAAGGCCTGCGCCAAGCCCAAGAAGGGCGCCACGGTGTCGGAGAAGTCGGCCAAATACCTGGCCCCGATCCCCGTTCCCGGCAAGATCCTGTGCATCGGGCTGAACTACCGCAAGCATGCCGAGGAAACCGGCAGTCCGATCCCGACCTATCCGGTCGTGTTCACCCGCTTCAACAACACGCTGGTGCCGCACAACGGCAAGATGCTCTCGACGAAGCATTCCGAGCAGTACGACTGGGAGGCCGAGCTCACCATCGTGATCGCCAAGAAGTGCCGCAACGTGCCCAAGGACAAGGCCCTGTCGGTGATCGGCGGCTACGCCTGCTTCAATGACGGCTCGATCCGCGACTGGCAGCGCAAGTCGGGCGGCCAGTTCACGCTGGGCAAGAACTTCGACGGCACCGGCGGCTTCGGTCCCGACATCGTCACGCCTGACGAGCTGCCGCCGGGCGCCGCGCCGCTGCGCATCATGACCCGCGTCAACGGCCAGGTCATGCAGGACAGCAACACCGACGACCTGATCTTCGATGTGCCGACCCTGGTGCACGAGCTCAGCAAGGTCATGACGCTCGATCCGGGCGACATCATCATCACCGGCACGCCCTCGGGCGTGGCGATGGCACGCAATCCGCAGCCCTGGCTGAAGCCGGGCGATGTCTGCGAGGTCGAAATCGAGAAGATCGGCGTGCTGCGCAATCCGATCGCGCAGGGCGCCTAGCTCGATTGCACGGGGCGGCGCTTCGGCAGGTTGCCGATGCCGCCCACCAGCAGCCTGGTAGCGAATTCGGTGGCCTCCTCGGGGTCCACCGGATCGCGGCTGACCATCACCACCGACACCTCGAACACCACGCCCGAGATAACGGCGACCAGCATGGCAGCGTCGACGTCGGGCAGGATGCCTTGGGCGATCGCCGCGCTCACGTCGTCGTAGAGCTGCCTGGCGCTCGCCTGAAGATCGGGCTTCTCGATCATCATGCGGATCGGTGTCACGTTGAGACGGCCGAACGCCAGGATCTCCGGATCCTTGGCCACGAAGTTCAGATAGACCGAGGCGCTGGCGCGGAAGAACTCCTCGGCGGTGCGCGCCTTGGCGCGGCCGTTGCGATGGCGCCGCATCAGCTCGACGCTCATCTCGCGCACGACCGCCTCGAAGATTTCCGACTTGTCCTTGAAGTAGTTGTAGAAGGTGCCTGACGCCAGGTCGGTGCGGCGCACGATGTCGCGCACCCCGGCCGCGCCATAGCCCATCTCGGCGAACACGGTGCGCGCCGCCTTGAGCAGCGCCGCCCGGTTCTCCGCCTTGTTCTGCTCGCGCCGCCCCGACCGTTCGCCGCCGCCCGCGCTCGCTATCGCCTGATCAGTCATCCCTAAAAGCCCAATGCCAACGGTTCAATCAACGGCCAAGTCCTGCCAGCTCATGACGCAGCCCGGCCACCATATCATCCATCGCCCGCGCCGCCGCCTGCAATGCGCCTCGCATACCAACGAAACCGTGAATGAGCGAGTCGAACTCACGATGAATTGTCTTCACACCGGCTGCCGCCAGCCGGTCGGCATAGGCCCGGCCCTCGTCGCGCAGGGGGTCGAAGCCCGCGGTGAAGACCAGCGCCGGTGGCAGGCCGGACAGGTCCGTCGCCTTGAGGGGTGAGACGCGCGGGTCGGCGACCTCGCCCGGGTCGTTCAGGTACTGGGCGCGAAACCACTGCATGTCGTCCCGCGTCAGGAGGAAGCCGTCGGCACACGTGCTGTGGGAAGGCATTTCGGCTGCAAGGTCGGTGGCCGGATAGATCAGCCATTGCAGGCACGGCGTGCGAGGCTCGCCGCGGACCAGCTGACTGACAACGGTGGCGAGGGTCCCGCCGGCCGAATCGCCGGCAACGACGATACGGTCGGGATCGATGCCAAGCTCGACAGCATGTTCGGCAAGCCAATGGAAGGACGCGACTGCATCGTCCACGGCGGCAGGAAACTTGTGCTCAGGCGCCAGGCGATAGTCGACCGCGACCACGGCACAGCCGGTGCGCGCGCAAAAGAAACGGCTGGGCAGGTCATAGCCTTCCAGACTGCCGATCACCCAGCCGCCGCCATGATAGTAGAGGATGGCCGGCAGCAGCTTCTCGACCGAGCGTGCCGGCCGGTAGAGCCGCACGCGCATGCGGCCGGAGGGACCGACGATGGTGCGATCGATGATCTCGCCGACCGGCGCAGGTCCTCCGCCCAGCACGGATTGGAAGATATCGAATTCCTTGCGCGCATCGGTGACGCCGAGCGCGTGTAATGGCCGCTGTCCGCTGCGCGCGAGAAGCTGGAGGAACCACTGGGTGCGGGTATCGAGCATGCGGCCGTCGACCGTCACCGGCGGCCCGGCCAATATGTTGACCCAGGAGATCGGCATGCGCAGCGCCAGATTGGCCGCCGTGCCCTGCAATTCGCGCGCGATCTCCTTCATCTGCATCGCGGTTTTTTAGCATGTCCTCGACGGGGCGGCATCCGCTGGCTAGCTTGGCGGTCGATGGCGGAGGGGACGACAGACGGCTACGCCCATGCGCTGCGGCGCGAGATCCTGCGCAGCGAGCAGCAGCGCATGCGGGCGCTGGCGATCATCCTGGCGGTGCTGCTCTTCGCCACGGTGACGGGCTCGATCGTCTTCAGCGATCTCACCCATCGGCTGTTCACCGGCGGCATCACGCCCACGATGCCTTTGAGGGCGATCGGGCCGTTCGTCGCCTACGAGGTGTGCGCGCTGGCCTTCCTGCGTTGGCGAATCGCCCAGGACAAGGATTTCCCGCGCTACGGCCGCTTCGTCAACGCGCTGATCGAGACCACGCTGCCCAGCGTCATCATCTACAGGCTGGCGCAGCAGATGGACGCGGCCCAAGTCTTCGGATTTTGGCCGCCTATGCTCTATTTCATCTTCATCGTGCTCTCGACGCTGCGGCTCGATTTCTGGCTGTCGTTGTGGACCGGTGCGGTGGCGGCGGTGCAGCAGCTGGTGCTGGCGTTCTGGCTGCTGCCGATCGAGACCGGCGGCGAGACCATCGAGCACTCGATTTACTATCACGCCAGCCGCAGCGTCATCCTGCTGCTGGCCGGCCTGGTCGCCGGCGTGGTGGCGGAAAGCCTGCGCCGGCAATTCGACAACTCCGTCGCGGCGGCGCAGGCGCGCGATCGCATCACCAACCTCTTCGGCCAGCATGTCTCGCCGGCGGTCGTCGAGCAGCTGCTCGACGCCGAGCTGGTGAGCGAGACGCGCACCGTCTGCATCCTGTTCCTCGACATCCGCGGCTTCACCGCCATGACTCGGGCGCGCCCGGCCGGCGAGACGGTGGCGCTGCTGAACGACTTCTTCGCTGAGATGATAGAGATCGTCGATCGCCACAACGGCATCATCAACAAGTTCCTGGGCGACGGCTTCCTTGCCCTGTTCGGCGCGCCGCTGGCTGATCCCAAGGCGGCGATGAATGCCCTGGCGTCAGGCCACGCCATGCTTGCCGCGGTCGATAAATGGAATGCCGCGCGCTCCGCGCAGGCGATGCGTGTCGGCATCGGCATCCATATCGGCGACGCCGTCACCGGCACCGTGGGCTCGCCACAGCGCAAGGAATACACCGTGATCGGCGACGCGGTGAACCTCGCTGCCCGGCTCGAGCAGCTCACCAAGGAAACCGGCGCGCGCCTCCTCGTCTCGGATCCGCTGCATCAGGCCGCGATGGTCGACGGCGCCATCGACCTCGGCCCCATGCCGATCCGCGGCTACGGCGAGCCGGTGCGGGTCTGGCGGGTGGCATGAACTGGTACTTCGCCTACGGCTCGAACATGAACCTGGTTCGGCTGGTCGACGACCGGCTGAAGCCCAAGGGCGTCGCCCTTGGCCGGCGTATCGGCGGCCGGCTCGATGGCTGGCGGCTCACCTTCGACAAGGCCGCGCGCGCTCCCAAGGGCGCCGGCGCCGGCAACATCGTGGTGGCGCCCGGCGATGTCGTTCACGGGACCCTGAACGAGATGTCGCCAGTAGGCCTCGACGTGCTCGATGTCTGGGAAGGCGTGGCGGGCGGCCACTACGAGCGGCGAACCCTCTCCGTTGTGCGCGTGGACACCGGCGAGACCGTCGAGGCTATCACCTACGTAGCGCTGCTGGTTGGCGAGGGCCTGCGGCCAACCCGCGAGTATCTTCGCCATCTTTTGGCCGGCCGTGACCTGTTACCGGCCGACTACTGGGAAAAGCTCAGCGCGACCCCGACGCTCGATTGACTAGCTGCCGAGCAGGTAGCGGCGGACGTAGCTCTTGAGATCATCCATCGACTGCTTGGCCGCCGCGTCGTTGCCGCCGCCGCTTACCCCCAGGGTGCGGCAGGCGGCAAGCACCTTGCCGACGGCGCCGGGGATTGGCTTGCCATCCGTGCCGATGGTCGTGATGCCGCTCTTGCGTTCCTTCCACGAGCCGTCGGCCTGCTGCTGGGTGACGCACTGGGAGTAGTTCTCACCCTGAGGGACGAAGTAGGGCGCGCCGCCGTCGAAGCCGTGCCCGGCGCCGGGAAAGACCTTGACCTCGATCCGCGCGCCTTCGGCACGCATGGCCGCGGCATAGGTCTCGCACGGCTCATGGCCGACATAGCTGTCGGCGCCGCCCAGCAGCATGAAGATCGGCGCGCCGGTGCTGCGGGGCTTGTAGTACTGCACCGAGCAGGACGGATAGAACGGAACGTGCAACGCGTAGCGCAGGCCGGCGGGAACCCCCGCGGCTGCGACCTGGCTCTCGTGGGCGGCCATCAGGGCCGACGTGCCGCCCTTGGAGAAGCCAGTGATGCCAATCCTGTTGGCGGCGATGCGGCTGTTGGCGCCCAGCGCCTTGAGGGCGGCGAGGGCGTCGAGATTGAAATCCTGACCCGTGACCGCCGACTGGTCGGTCACGGTCGAGGTCACGCCACGCGGCTTGAAGGAGTCGATCACGACGGCAGCCACGCCCATCGCCACCATCTCGCGGGCATAGTGGCCTTCTCGGCGATCGCTGACGCCGCCGCTGCCGTGATGGATGACCAGGGCCGGCACTGGCCCGGGTGTCGCGGGCCAATAGATCGTGGCCGTGACCTGGACTGGCTGCCCTTTCTGCCGGCTCTCGAAGGAGATCGTCTCCTTCTGCTGCGCGCCGGCAGTGCCGGCAGCGCACAACGCGACGAGCGCGACGAGGACCGCCCGTCTCACGCTATTTGGCGCCGACCAGCTTCTTCTGCTTCGACTTGGTCTTTTCCCGCTCCTTACGGGCGCGCTCGCCCGGCAGGACCTGGGCCTTGTCGATCTCCGGCACGTCGGCTTCGTTCCAGAAATTGAGCTCGATCATCACGCCGTCGGGATCGTGCAGGAAGACCTGCTGCAGCGGCCGCGCCGGCACCTTGCGCACCTCGAAGGGCACCTTGTCCTTCTTGACGCGGTCGATGCAGCTGCGGATGTCCGCGCAGTTGATTGCCACGTGGTCGATAGCGCCGCTGCCGTGGTCCTTGCGGCCGGTCTCGGAGACCAGATGCAGGATCGGCTTTTCGCCGGCATAGAGCCAGGCGCCGGGGAAGTTGAACGGAGGACGGTCGCCATCCTTGAGGCCGACATAGCGCTCATAGAATTTGACCGTCGCCTTCAGGTCCTTGCAGTAGACGTTCCAGTGATCCAGCGAGAGTGCGGGCATCGGATTCCTCCTATGGGAGGCCTCGAGCTTACACCGTTCCCCCTCACCCGTGGCAGCAGGAATCTCCGGCTTTTTCACCGTATTCGTCGTGGCGGCGTACCCAGGAGGTGAGATTTCCGCCGGGCGGCTCGTTGCGGCCCTTGGGCGTCACATCCAGCAGGCCGTACACGCCGCCCACCTGTTCGCTGCCACGACCAAAGACCGAGTAGGTGTGGAAAATGTCGCCCGCTTCGTCCTTGTAGAACACCGAAAGGCCCGGCATCTCGTCGTCCATGTAGTCATGGACCTCGAAGTTGTAGAAGGCCTTGCCGCGCGCCTTGTCGGCCTCGGTGAAGGATACGTGGTAGTCGAAGTTGAAGTCCGAGCCGTTCGACGACACCCATTTGAATTTCCAGCCCATGCGTTTGTGGTAGGCGGCGATCTCCGGATAGGGCGCGCGCGAGACGGCCACGAACATGACGTCGTGGTTGATCAGGTGCACCACCGCACCTTCGATCTGGTCGGCGCCGAACGAGCAGCCGAGACAGCCTTCCTTCCAGCCGGGGCCCATCATGAAGTGCTTGATGACGAGCTGGCTGCGGCCGGCGAACAGGTCGGCGAGGGTTTCCTTGCCGTTCGGTCCCTCGAAGACATAGTTCTTGTCGACCTTGACCCAGGGCAACTCGCGCGCCTGCCGCTTCACGGCGTCGGCGGCGCGCAGCAGGTCCTTTTCCTTGGCCAACAGCTCGCGGCGGGCGGCGATCCATTCATCGTGGGAAACGGTCTTGTGCGTCTGCATGTTCCTCTCCTTTCAGGCGGCTTCGGCTCGATTGAGTACGGCGTTGAAGACGGTGGGCGGGACGCTGAGCGGCGGGCCATTGTCGTAGATCGCCCGCAGCTCGGCGAAGTGCGTATCGGGATCGTGCGTCAGCTCCGCCAAGCGATCGATCAGACCGTGGTCGACCTCGGCGTCGGTCCGGACCATCGGTCCCCAGACGTCCCAGGGCAGCATCTCGTGATTGTTGAGCGCCGCCAGGTCGCGCACGACGTTGCTGGCGATGAACCAGAGACCCCACATGTCGAGAATGCCGAAGGCCTGCGGATCGGCCTGGCCGGCGCGGCAGAGGCGCCACGCGTCGCCTGCCACCAGGAACTGATCGCGCGGCACATCCAGCGGATCGAGCGCGATCTTGAACAGGTCGCGCTGTCGGGCATCGAGCTGGGAGTCGACCAGCACCCACTGCTTGCGGCTCTCGTTCCAGTATTCCGTGACCCAGTGGTCGACGAACTTGCCTTTCTCGAAATAGCCACCGAAGCCGCAACGGGCGCGGGCGGGCACGCCTTTGCTGCGCAGCATGGCGACATGGAGCAGGGTGAAATGGCGGCACACCCCGACCTGGCGCTCGCCGGCCGCTCGGGCGGCGGAGAGCGGTCGCGGGTCGCGCTTGGTGATGTCTTGCAGCATCTGCTCGACCGGCCGGACATGCGCCTGGGCATGCTGCTCGCCGCTCAGCGTCAGGCCGTAGGCGAGCGCGATGTGCTCGTGCACCAGCAGGCCCTCGACAACGCTGGCCAGGGCGCCCGGATCGCTGGGCAGGTCCTTGAACAGCGGCCGCTGGCTCGCCGCGTCGCTCATGGCGACGGACTGCCGGTAGAAATCGAGGGTCATGCGAAGGTTGCCTCCAACCTGTCGAATGCCTGCTCCCAGCCGACGCGGTGATCGTCGCGTGCCTGCTCGCTGAAGAACTGCTCGTGGGTCAGCGTCAGCATGGTGCCGTCGGTGACGGGATTGAGGTCGATCGTGACCTGCAATTCGCGCTCAGGCGTGCTCTGCCAGGCCCAGGAGAAGACCAGCTTTCGATTGGGCACGACCTCGCGGTAGATGCCGCTCACGCTGTGGTGCTCGTCGTTCTTGCCCCAGAATTGCACGCGAAAGCGGCCACCCACGCGCAGGTCTGTCTCGGCGATCGGCTTGCGGCTGTTGTGCGGCGTGACGCCCCACCACAGCGTCATTTGGTCCGGGTGCGTCCACGCTTGATAGACTTTTTCCGCCGGGGCTTTGAGGCGGCGCTTGAGGACGAGGCTGGGCTTGCTTGCCATTTGTCTTCCTCCAGGAATGCGGCGAGACGGTCGAGTTGCTCCGCCCAGTAGCGCTCGTAGCGGGCCAGCCAGTTCATCGCTTGCTCCATGGGCGCCGGCGTGAGCTGACAGGCGACCGTGCGGCCGGTCTTCGTGCGCACGATCAGGCCGGCGTCGCTCAGCACGTCGAGGTGCTTCATGATCGCAGGCAGGGACACCGGGAAGGGGCGGGCGAGGTCGCTCACCGACAGGCTGTCTTCCTCGTCGAGCCGGGCGAGCAGGGCCCGCCGGGTCGGGTCGGCCAGGGCGGCGAAAGTGCGATCGAGCGCGGCGATTTGATAGTTAACCATGGGGTTAACAATAGAGAGGCGCGGTCGCCCTCGTCAAGGGTCGCCCGGCGGTTATTTGCCCAACCGGGCTAGACCCTTTCGATCAACGCCTGCGCCGCCGCCGGATTGCGCACCTTGGCGCCCGAGATGAAGTAGAGAAAGACGTCACCCCTCTTGGCCCACGCCTTGGCCTTCTTGGCCCATTTGTCGAGCTCGGCCGGCTTGTAGCCGGTCTTGACCTTGTCGCTGGTACCCATCAGGCGGGCATAGGTGAAGTCGGCGGTCGGCTCGTCGATCTCGGGGAAATCCGGATCGTGTGCGAAGATGATCGCGACATTGTGCTGGCGTGCGAGATCGTAGAAGCGCTTGTCCTTGAAACTGTCGTTGCGTACCTCGAGCGCATGGCGCAGCGGCAGCTTGCCGACGTCGCGCGGCAATAGCTTGAAGAACGCGGCGATGTCCTCTGGATCGAACTTCTTGGTCCCCATCAGCTGCCAATTTATCGGTCCGAGGCGGTCGCCGAGTTCGACCAGACCTTGGTTCACGTAGCGCTGCACCAACTCGGCGGCCTCGGCGAGGACGCGGCGGTTGGTGCAGAAGCGCGACGCTTTCATCGCAAAGACGAACCCGTCGGGCGTCTCGGCACGCCACTTGGCCCAGCTCGCCGGCTTGAAGCTCGAGTAATAGGTGCCGTTGATCTCGATCGAGGTGAGCTTGCGGCTGGCATATTCCAGCTCGCGTTTGTGCGTGAGGTCCTTCGGGTAGAACGTCCCGCGCCATGGCTCGAAGGTCCAGCCGCCGACGCCGACATAGATCTTTCCGGTCATGGCACCAGTATAGCGGAAAATTATCGCCCGACATCGCGGCTGGCGGTTCGCGTCTCGGGCATCAGCAGCGTCACCACCGACAGTCCCACCAAAGCGATGATCGCGAGGCCGAAGAAGGCGTAGTTGCTGCCGAAGGTGTCGCTGACGAAGCCGGCAAAGGTCGGGCTGAGGGAGGCGCCGAGGCCGGTCATCGTACCCACCAGCCCCTGGGTGAGGTTGAACCGCCCGGTTCCCTGCGTCAGGTCGGCGATGGTGAGCGGCACCATGACGGCGAGCACCGCGCCGGTCAGCCCGTCGAGCAGTTGCACGGCGACCAGCAGGTAAGGATCGCTCACCGTTGCAAACAGCAGCCCGCGCACCGGCAGGGCGGCGAAACCCGCGATCAGCAGCGGCCGGCGGCCCCAGCGCTCGGCCTGCCGGCCGACCCAGGGCGAGAAGGCCGCGACGACGAGCTGCGGCCCCACCAGGCAGGCGCCGATCATGACCGTGGCCCACTGGCTGGACCGCATCGTCAGCACGCTGCCCATCAGCGGCAGCATGGCCGCGTTGGCGAGGTGGAACAGCAGGAGGCAGGCGCCAAAGATCAGCAGCGCCCTTTTCTGCAGGAGGCTCCTGAGGTCGATCGGCGGTCTGGCGACGGGCGGCAGGCTGCCATGGGCGCGCTCGGGGTCGATCTCCTCGGCCGCAAGACGGCGCAGCACCAGCAGCGCCGGCACCAGCAGCGCCGCGGTGACGAAGAACACCGATTGGGCCGAGAAGAAATAGCCGCAAGCGCCCATCACGCCGGCCGACAGGCCGGCGCCGATGGAGGCAAAGCGGGCATTGCGGCCGAACCGCTCGCCAATGGCGGCATGCCCGACCAGGCCGAGGCTGATGGCGGCGATGGCCGGCCCCAGCACACAGCTGGCGGCGGCCTGCAGCGAGGCGGCTGCCAGCACCACCGGAAAGATCGGCGATAGCGCGTAAGCAAGCGCACTGCCGCCGATCGCGGCGATCGCGGCGCCGGCCACGACCCTCTCGGAGCGTGCCGCATCGACCAGCGCGCCGCCCGGCACCTGGCCGATCAGCGCCATCAGGCCCGCCACTGTCATCACCAGGCCGATGTCGAACTGGGTCCATTTCTGCGTCGTCAGATAGACCGCGACAAAGGGGCCGAAGCCCGATTGAACGTCGGCGACGAAGAACACGAACCAGTCGAGCGCATGCAGGCTGCGTCGCGACGGATGCGGCACCTCGGCTGCTCGGTCCGCTGCCGCGATCGAAGAGCCGAGGGCGCCGATCTCTGCCATGGCGGCGCCCTAAGGGAGCGGCTCGAGATTGCCGGCAGCGCCCAGCACGATGGTGGGCTTGCCCTCCTTGTATTCCGGCGCGGGCTTGACCTGGTCCTTGGTCAGCTCCAGCACGATGCGATAACGCGCGCTCGCCGCCGGCACGAAATGCAGCGCCTTCCAATCCACGGCGACCTTGCGGCTGCCGACGCCGAGGAAGCCGCCGAAATCGATGATCGCCGCACGCGGCTGCCCCGAGCCGTCGACGAGCACGTCGACGATGCGGCCCATGTCCTCGTCGGCGGCGCTGCGGATCTCGCTGCCGACGATGCTCTGCACCTCCTTGGAGCCCAGCACGGTGACCGAGGGCTGGCCGGGAGGCTCGGGATTCTGCGGATTCTGCGCCCGTGCGATGTGCGGGGGGGCAGCCTGCAGGATGGCGGCCAGCACGAAAAGTGCGATCCCTCCGGTTCTGCCGCTCATAGCGCCCTCCGCTGACGTTAACCCGGATGCGACAGGCCGGTTCCCTCGATGATCGAAACCCGAACGGCGCCCTCGGCGTGCAGGATCTCGAGCGAGACGTCGTCGCGATGGCGGCGGACCTTGATGTCCGCGCGCGCTCGCCCGAGCTGCAGGTTGCGCAGCGTCACCTCGTCGAGAAATGCCGGCAGTCGCGGCCGGCGCAGGCGAATTTCGCCCTGGCGGGGGTCGAACTCCAGCCCGAGTGCCGCTTCGATCAGTGAGAAAGGTGTGGCACTCGCCCAGGCCTGTGGCGAGCAGGCGACGGGATAGAGCGTCGGTCCGCGATTGGGCTGGCGCCGGAAGCCGCAGAAGAGCTCGGGCAGGCGGCGCAGATCCATGTAGGTGGCGGCATCGAACAGTCCCTTGAACAGCTGGCCGACCGCCTCCTTGTGACCGTAGCGGGCGAGGCCGAGCGCGATCAGCGCGTTGTCGTGCGGCCACACCGAGCCGTCGTGGTAGGACATCGGATTGTAGCGCGCCTCGCCCTTGGCGACCGTGCGGATGCCCCAGCCGGAAAAGAAGCCGGGCTGCAGCAGTCCGGCGGCGACGGCCGCGGCCCGCTCCGGCCTCACCAGGCCGCTCATCAGCAATTGCCCTGCATTCGAGGTGCGCACGCGGCAGGGCTGCTTGTCGCCGTCGAGCGCCAGCGCATAGGTCTGCAGGTCGGGACACCAGAAGGCCGCCTCGAAACGTTCGGCGAGCTGCGCGGCGTCCGTTTCCAGCCGGTGGGCAAGCTCCTCCTTCCCGAGGCGCCGTGCGGCGCGCGCGATCGCCGTCTTGGCGGCGAAGACGTAGCCCTGCACTTCGGCCAACGCGATATGGCCCTCGGCCAGCCGGCCGTCAGCATGGAAGATCGCGTCGAAGGAGTCCTTCCAACCCTGATTGGCGAGCCCGAGTTCGCTGGCCCGGCGATATTCGATGAAGCCGTCACCATCGGCGTCGGCCAGCCCGTCGATCCAGTCGAGCGCCGCCTCGATGTTGGGCCACAGCTGGGCGAGGGTCTCGTCATCGCCCGTGCGCTCGCTGTAGAGGCCGGCCAGCAGGACGAAAAGCGGCGTCGAATCGACGCTGCCGTAGTAGAGCCGGAACGGCACCTCGCGCAGGTTGGCCATCTCGCCTTCGCGCATTTCGTGCAGGATCTTGCCCGGCTCGGCGTCCGACAGCGGATCGGTCTGCTTGGCCTGGTAGGCCGCCAGCCGACGCAGCACGCCTTGCGCCACGCTGGGATCGAGCCACAGCATCTGCAGGGCGGTGATCAGCCCGTCGCGCCCGAAGGTCGTCGAGTACCAAGGGATGCCGGCGTACGGGTAGCGGCCCTGCGGCGTCTCGGTCGTCAGCATCTGCAGGTCGGCTGCCGAGCGGCACAGGATCTCGTTGAGGAGTGCGTTGGAGGTCTCGATCGTGGTCGTTCCGTTCGTTGCCCTGCGGCTTTCACGCCGCGCCGTGATCAGGCCCTTGAGGAACGGCGGTGCGGGATGATCGGCCGTCTCGTTGCAGATGGCCCCGACGAAGATCGGCCGCGCCTTTCCCGGTGCAAGCGTGACGCGGTAGATTGCCTTGTCGGTCGTGAGCTCGTTGGGCGGCGGATCGAATCGCAACGTCGTGACGCGGGTCTGCCGGTCGAGGCCGCGATAGGACAGCTCGACAAGGCCGCCGCTCAGTACGCGATGCTCGGCCGCGCCGCGCCGTGTGCGGCGAAGCCCGCGCACCTCGAACAGGTCGGCGAAGTCGCTCCGGAAATGCAGCGACAGGAGGAGGCTGATCTCGCCGTCGCCATGGTTGGCCAGCGCCAGGCGCTGATAGGCCGTGTCGCGCCACAGGAAGATGGTGCGTGAGATATGGAGCAGGTCTTTCTGCAGGGCGATCCTGCCGTCGATGTAGAAGTCGGGATTGGTGAGGTCGACCGAGAGCAGGGCGTTGTCGTCGCTCAGGTTGGAGCCCAGCAGCAAGGGCTGCAGGCCGTTCACCAGCAGCTCGAGCTGTGCCAGGAAGCGCGTGTCGTCGTGGAACAGACCGTCGGCATCGCCGGCCGAGGCGCCGATGTCGCCGTGGCTGTCGACCACGACAAATGTATCGTCGTGCTTCAGCGTGCGGCGCGGCCGGGTCGGCGTTCCCGTCGCGGGGATGTAGAACGGGGTTTCAGCGGCGATCTCGGGCAGCACTTTGGCGGGCAAGGTCTGGTCGGCCGGCATGGCACCTCGCTCAGTTTGGGCTACTCTCGTCGCAACTACTCGGCTACGCCGAGAACTCGACGAAAAACATGGCGTTTCTCTGACGATGACTGATCGCAAATTCCACGTCCTCGATGGATTTCCCCGTTCGGTCTCGCCCAGCAGCCACGCTGTGGAGGCGGATGGTTTCGTTTTTCTGACAGGCCAGTTCGGCCGCGATTTCGACAATCCTGACAAGCCGCTACCGGACGGCATTCGGGCGCAGACCGACCGGACGATGAACAACCTCGTGCGGGTACTTGCCGCGCTCGATCTATCTCTCGTGAATGTGTTGAGCGTGCGCGTGTTTCTGACGCACTTCAAGCGCGACTACGAGGCGATGAACGAAGTCTATGCCGGCTTCTTTCCGGCTGCGGCGCGGCCCGCGCGCACCTGCGTCGGCGTCACCGACCTGGTGCGCGACGCCCTGATCGAGGTCGACTGCATCGCCAAGCGGTGATCGCCCTGATCGAGATCGACTGCAACGCAAAACGGTGATCGGCACAAGCCGATCACCGTCGTGGTTTCTTGGCAGAGACAGGATTGAAGCAGGTCAGGAAGCGTAGGCCTTGGCCGCCTCGCCGTGCGCCCACTTGGCGGCTTCTTCGGCCGGCATGCCCTGGATCGCCTTGGCGAACATGTCGACGACGATGTACTTGGTCACCACCTCGGCGGCCTTGCGATTAGGCGGGCCGGCGTAGCCGACCAGCCGGCCTTTGGCCGGCAAGTCGTGGAACGGCGCCAGGACCGGGTCGGCCTGCCACACCTTGTGCGTCTCCCACATCTTGGTGGCGCCGCAGCTGTAGCCCTGCTGCGAGGTGAACCACTCGTCGAACACGTCCTTGGAATGGGCCCAGCGCAGGAAGTCCTTGGCCGCCTTCTGGTTCTTGGAATAGCCCATCAACATGTCGGTGAACGTCCCCGGCAGGTTGAACGGGCCGAGGACGCCCTTGGGGATGTCCGCGTGCCGGATGTCCTGCCACATCGGCGTGCCCTTCTCGGTCAGGTAGGTCTCGGGCTTTTTCTTGGCTTCGATGTAGATCGAGGCGCCGTTGTTGGTGGCGCTCACGGTGCCCGACAGGAAGGCGCGGTTGTTGTTGGTGTCATCCCAGGCGAGCCCGCCCTCGTCCATGGTCTCCTTCCACAGCGCAACCGCGAATTTGATCGACTCGACGGTTTCCTTGCTGTTCAGGGCGACGGTTTTGCCGTCGGCTTCGACCTCCTTGCCGCCGAACGACCACAGGAAGGGATACCACCAGCCCGGCGCGTCGCCGAACGTGTGGCCGGCGGTCTGGCCGATCGGCCGCCCCTTGGCCTTCAGTTTCTTGCCGGCGTCGCGGAATTTGTCCCAGGTCTCGGGAAATGTGTCGTAGCCCACGTCCTTGAACCAGGACGGACGCCAGGACATCAACCCACCGCCGCACGTCCACGGCACGCCGATCCACTTGCTGCCGACCGTGGCGACCTGCTTGGAGACGTCGTAGTAGCCGCCCTGGGCCTTGCCGATTTCCTCGGCCACGTCGGCGGCGTCAGCCACGCTCTCGGCGTAGAGTTGCGGCCAGTTGCTGAAGCCCATGATGATATCGGCGCCGCTGCCGGACTGGATCGCCGAGGTGATGCGCGACTGCAGGTCGTTGGCGTTGACGGTCTCGACCTTGAGGTTGATGCCCGTCGCCTTCTTGCAGTCCTGCGTGAACTTGCCCTTGAGGAGGGCGTCGGAAGCCGGCACGAAGTCGGTCCAGCGCAGCCAGTGGACGTTTGATTCCTGGGCAAGCGCCGGCGACCGTCCGCTGGCCAGGATGGCGGCCATGCCGCCGGACGCAGACAATTTCAGAACTCTACGACGCGCAATGCGAGCCATGATTTCCTCCCGTCATCGTTTGCTTTGCTTGAAGTACGTTGTGCGCTGGAACTACGCGGCCTCGATCACGGACTCACGTGTCGAGGGTCGTTTGCCAACTACGCGTCTCGGATCTGCACCACTGCCTCAGGAGCGTCGCTGCCGGTACGTCCAGCCGAGCGCTCCTGGGGGGAACAACGCCAGTCTAGAATACGCCGATTTAGCTCAAAGCACAGCCCCGACCGTCTCCGCCCTTGGAAACCTCGCGAATTCATCTCCGGAGTTTCGACGGTTGAACTTCTAATGACCAAAATAGGTGGTGTCGGCCGTCCTCGGTTAAGTTGCCTTCATGAACAAGAAACGACGCCCCTCCAGACGATGCGCCGGCCGATCAGTGGCCAGATGCAAGCGGCGCTGGTCCCACGCCGAGCGGATCGCCTATTACAGCAAACCCGACCCGCTGAGCGGTTGCCACATCTGGCATGGGCCGCTCAAGGCAGGTTACGGCCGCCTCGTTTGCCAGAACCGGACAGGGTACGCACAGTACGCGCACCGGATCGCCTGGGAGGTGAAGCACGGACCGATCCCCGACGGCATGATCCTGCGCCACCGCTGCAACGTCAGGCGCTGCGTGAACCCCGACCATCTCGTCCCCGGCACGCGCGCCGAGAACAATGCCGACACCAAGGCTGGGTACATTCGTCTCGCCGATGCCCGAGCGGCGACCGCTCCGGCCGTGCGCGGCTCCAATCCTGGCGCCAGGCCTATCCGCATCTTCTACGACGGCGTCGAACTGACGGGTGATGTCACGATCAGGATCGTCGATCCCAAGCTCAGGAAAGCAGGATCGCCACGACAAGAACCGGCCTCTCGGGACAAGGCGCCGACGGCTGCGATTTCACGCCCGTCGAATTCGCGCTAGGCTGCCCGGCGACATCAACCAAGACACGAAGGGGAAACGCGCCATGACGACCGCAGTCCTCGAAGCCAAGGCCACCGAATTCGACGTCGACGATGTCGAGTACCTCAGCCACCGCGGCAAGCCGTTGCTGGCGCGCGTGTTCAAGCCGCGCGGCGCCGGGCCGTTCCCGGCCATGGTCGAATGTCACGGCGGCGCCTGGTGCATGAGCGACCGCACCACCGAAAAGCTGCGTCACCAATTCATGGCCTCGCACGGCGTCGTGTCGATTGCGCTCGATTTCCGCTCCGGCAACGAGGATCCCTATCCCGCCTCGGTGCAGGACATCAACTATGCGGTGCGCTGGGCCAAGCTCAACGCGCGCGAGCTGAAGACCCGGCCCGACCTGGTCGGCCTGTCGGGTCAGTCGAGCGGCGGCCATCTCGCGATGCTCGTCGCCATGCGCCCGCACGATCCGCGCTATGCCGCGATCGCGCTGCCCGCTGGATCCGCCGCGCACGACGCCCCCTCTTACGATGCTAGTGTGCGCTGCGTGATCATGTCATGGCCGGTGATCAACCCGCTCAGCCGCTACCGCCATGCCAAGCGCGCCCAGGCGAGCGCCAATCCGCCGGCCTGGCCGAAGTCGATCATCGAGCGCCAGGATTCCTACTGGCGCTCGGAGGCGGCGATGGCGGAAGGCAATCCGGTGCTGGCGCTCGAGCGGGCTGAGAAAGTCCTCACCCCGCCGGCGATCTGGTTCCAGGCTCACAACGATACGATGCACGACTACAAGGACGTGGAGTCGACGTTCGACGGCAACGAGCCGCAGCGGTTTTGCGCCAACTACCGCAAGGCCGGCGGCGAGATCGCGCTCGAGTACATCGACATGGATCGCCAGGCCGGCTCGCCGGATCTATCGAAGGCCGGCGACATGTTCGGGCGGATGGTGGAGTTCGTGGGTAGGCACGTCAGGGTCTGAGCCAGCCCATCATGTAGGCAGCCACGGTTGCGCGGCGCGGTCGACAGGCGACATGGGCCTGCGATACCGTGACAGTGGCTCGCTAGCGCGTTGTTCGTCCTGCAACGACGGGTCTCTGGCCGAACAACGGAGGCCGTCGTGACCGAAGCATCTTCCGGCCCGTTCTCGATGGGGGCGCTGCGCGCGGCCTTGTTGCAGGGTCGCGAGCCGGAGCCGGTGCGGTCCATCGCGCGCCTCGCCTCCTATCGCTGGCTCGTCGTTGGCACGGTGTGCATCGGCTCGTGCATGGGCCAGGTCGATGCCAGCATGACGCAGGTCCTCCTGCCGAGGCTCGAGCACGACTTCTCGACCCGCCTGAGCAGCGTCAGCTGGGTGGCGGTCGCCTATCTGCTCGCCATGGCGTCCTTCACGCCGATCTTCGGTCGCCTGTCCGACATGGTCGGCCGCAAGCTCCTCTATGCGGGCGGCTTTCTCCTCTTCATCTCCGGCTCGGCCTTGTGCGGCTTCGCTTCCAATCTTGCGATGCTGATCGTCTTCAGGGTCCTGCAGGCCATCGGCGCCGCTCTGATCACGTCCAACAGCGTCGCCATCATCGTGCTCGCCACCCGGCCGGAGGAACGCGGGAGGGCTCTCGGCCTGCAGTCGGCCGCCCAGGCGATCGGGCTGGGCGCCGGACCTGCCGTCGGCGGCCTCATCCTCGACACGCTGGGCTGGCACTGGGCCTTCTGGATCAATGTCCCGATTGGGCTCGTCGCGGCTGTGCTGGGCTGGCTGGTCATTCCCCGGACCGCGACGATGCCGGAGGGCGGCCGGTTCGACTGGCAGGGTGCGATCCTGATCGCGCCGGCGCTCACGGCGATCGTGACGGTGCTTAACCAGGGTCATGCCTGGGGTCTGACCTCGCCCGCCCTGATCGGCTGCCTGCTCATCGGCATCGTGCTGCTGATCCTCTTTGTCCGGGCCGAGCGTCGCGCGACGCCGCCGCTGCTCGACCTCGGTCTTCTCGGAAAGCGTGCCTTCCTGCTCGGTAACGCGGCCAACTTCCTGTCGTACGCCGCGCTATTCGGCGTGTTCTTTCTCATCCCCTTCGCGCTGGTGCGGGTCTACCAGGACTCCGGGCTGGCGGCGGGTCTGCGGCTGTCGATCCTGCCCGTGGCGCTGGGCCTGATGGCGCCCGTCGGTGGCGCGCTCTCCGACCGCGTCGGCCCCCGAGCGCCGACCTCCTGTGGGATGCTGATCTGCCTGGCGGGCCTCGCCGTGCTCTACGTCTCCCTCGATGGCACGCCCGAACGACTGCCGCTGGTCATGCTGGCGCTGGCCATCATTGGCGGAGGGCAGGGCCTGTTCATCTCGCCCAACAGCAGCGCGATCATGGCGACGGCGCCGTCGACAATGGCAGGCCAAGCAGGCAGTGCGCTGAACGTCATGCGCCTGCTGGGCATCAGCGCCGGCATCGCCGGCTCCTCGACGCTGCTCGCGCTCAGCCTGGGCCGGGTCTCGGGCAGCACACTGGACGTACCGGTTCCGCTGCTCATTGCGGCCAGCCGCGATGTCATCGTGCTGCTCGCCGGCCTCGCCGCCCTGGCCGGCATCATATCGTTGATCCGTCCCCGGGCATCGCCTGCTGCAGACTAGACCGTCGCTCAGGTCCGAAAATGGCCAGCGTTACGCGCAAGTGTGTAGCAAAGTGCCCCTATGGAATTGCTCGACCACAGGACCTACTACCGCGCTCTCCAGAGCCACGACGCTCGCTTCGACGGCCATGTCTTCGTGGGCTGCACCTCGACCGGCATCTATTGCCGGCCGATCTGCCCCACGCGCCCTCCCAAGTTCGAGAACTGCCGCTTCTTCGCCTCGGCCGCCGCTGCGCAGGAGGCGGGCTTTCGGCCCTGCCTGCGCTGCCGGCCAGAGATCGCGCCAGACCTCGCCTTCTGGCGCGGCACGGCCAACACGGTGAGCCGGGCGCTGGCGCTCATCGCCGACGGCGCACTCGACGGCGAGCACTCCGACGTCGAGGCCTTGGCCGGGCGACTTGGCGTCGGCGGTCGGCAGTTGCGGCGACTGTTCCAGCGCCATCTCGGCGCCTCGCCGATCGCCGTCGCACAGACGCGCCGCGTGCTGTTCGCCAAGCAGCTGCTGCACGACACGCGCCTGCCGATGACGGAAGTGGCACTGGCCTCAGGCTTCGGCAGCGTGCGCCGCTTCAACGACACCTTTCGCAACCTCTTTCGCCGTCCGCCCAGCGCACTCAGGCGAAAGGGCGCGGGCACGTCGGCGCGCGATGGTGTGACGCTGCGACTGGCCTATCGGCCGCCCTACGACTGGTCGGGAATGCTATCGGCGCTCTCGTTGCGCGCGACGCCTGGCGCCGAGTGGATCGACAAGGACGTCTGGCATCGCCGCATCGACCTCGACGGCAAGCGCAGCAGCGTCGCGGTGGCGCATTTCCCCGAGCGTAACTCGGTGCTCGTCACGATCCGCTTCCCCTCGGTGAAGGCGCTGCCGACCATCGTGGCGCGGGTCCGCCGCGTGTTCGATCTCGGTGCCGACATCGCTACCATCGACAGCCATCTCGCTCGCGATCCCAGGCTCGCGCCGTTGATCAGGAAACGGCCCGGCCTGCGTGCGCCCGGCGACTGGGAGAGCGAGACGGTGCTCGGCGCGCAGGACGATGCCCCGTCGGCATGGCGGCCGTGGCATGCCTATGCCGCGCAACATCTCAGGATGGCCAGTCATGGCTGAATCCCTCGCCTTGCGGGCGCGACGGAGCTGCTAACGGCGCAGCGACAAGGCGGTCAGCAACAACCGCCCTGCCGGGAAGGTATTCCGCAGTTTCCGACGGTCCGTTGGCTTGATCACCACACTGGCAATAAAAGGCGAGGGAAGAATGCAGGATCACACGTCCGGTGGCACGGTTGAGCAACGGCGTTCAGTCCTGACGACGCTCGCTCTTGGCCTAAGCACTTTCCTGATACTGTTCGATGTGACGGCGGTCGTGGTCGCGATGCCCGCCATCGCGAAAGACGTTGGACTGGGCGTCGCCGGCCTGGCCTGGGTCATCGACGCCTATAGTCTTGCCTTCACCGGCGCCCTCCTTGCGTCCGGCGCCTTTGCCGACCGCTTCGGTCGCCGGGGCTGCATGTTGGCCGGCAATGCGGTGTTTCTCGTCGCTTCAGTCGCGTGCGGGATGGCTTTGAGCGAACCCATGCTCCTGGCCATGCGCGTCGTACAGGGAGCAGGTGCCGCCTTCATGGCTACGGGCGGGACCGCGCTCGTCGCAATCGCCTTTCCGAATGTCGCTCAGCGGGCCCGTGCGTTCGGCGTCATGGGCGTGATCTCCGGCGTCGCCATGGCACTGGGGCCGACCCTCGGGGGCTTCCTCGCCTCGTGGCTCGGCTGGCGCTGGATCTTTTTTGCCAACATCCCCTTCTGCCTGGCGCAGGCGCTGGCGGTGCCACTGCTGGTCGCCGAGACGAACGACAAGGGAGAGCGACGACTGGATCCCATCGGCATCGCCCTGCTGACGATTTCGCTGGGCTTGGCGATCGATGCGCTGCTGAGGCGCGACGGCTCCCTGGTCCTCAGAGCCGCCTGCCTCGTTGGCAGTACGGCAACGGCGGTCCTGTTTATCTGGCAACAATGGCGCAGTCCGCGCCCAGTGCTCGATCCCCGCGTGTTCGCGACCTCGACCATGGCCGGGGTCGCCGCGTTGCTGACTGCCCTCCAGTTCGGCTACTGGGCCGTGCTGGTCTATCTTCCGTTTTTCCTGAGTGCGGCGATCCACATCAGCATGGAGGGGGCCGGTGCGGCCCTGCTGGCAGCGACGCTATCGATGCTGCTGGTACCGCTGATCGGCGGCCGGCTCGCGATGCACTGGGGATGGCGACGCCTCTTCACAATTGCCTTTGGGCTCCTCGTCATTGGCGACGTTTGCCTTGTGATCGCCGCCCTGTCCGACGGTCCCGAGATACGTCTCGCCGCCGCGGTCGCCGGAATGGCCATCATCGGCGTCGGCGCCGCACTGGCGAACCCTCAGCTGTCGGGAGTCGTCCTGGCTCTTGCCCCGTCAACGCAGGCGGGCATGGCCTCGGCTGTGACGTTTATCGTGCGCCAAGCCGGCTTCGCCATCAGCATCGCGGCGCTGGGGCTGACGCTTGGTGCGGTCAATGCCGCGGCGGAGTTCGCGCAACCTTTCGCCCTTGCTGCACTTGTGGCGTTGCTTGGCATGATCGCGGCTCTCGTTCTGCTTCCGGCGAAGTCCCTGCAACGCAGCACACAAGCTTGACCGTTACGTCGTTCCAGGAAGCCTGGCGGTGCCACGATCAGAAGAGAATCGGCCTGACCACAACTTGTTGAGGCCCCACAACTAGAGCAACCCCAGGCTCCGGAAGCTCGCGTGGCCCTTCCGGCCGATCACCAGATGGTCGTGGATCGAGATGCCGAGCGCCTCGGAAGCCTTGCGGATCTCCTTGGTCATCTCGATGTCGTCGCGCGACGGCTTGGGATCACCCGACGGGTGATTGTGCACCAGGATCAGGGCGGCAGCGCCGAGATCGAGGGCACGTTTCACGACTTCGCGCGGATAGACCGGGGTGTGGTCGATGGTGCCGCGCTGCTGGATTTCGTCGGCGATCAGCACGTTCTTGCGATCGAGGAAGAGGATGCGGAACTGCTCGGTCTTCTCGTGGGCCAGTGCCGCGTGGCAATAGTCGATGAGCTGCTGCCAGTTGGTCAGCACCGGCATGTCCTTGACCTTGCGCTCGGCCAGCCGTCGCCCGGACTCGCGTACCGCGCGGAACATCACCAGCGTGCGCTGGTCGATCTCGAACTCGCGCAGCTGCGCCGGTTCGGCCGCGAACACGTCGCCCAGGGTGCCGAAGCGCTCGAGCAGGCGCTTGGCCAGCGGCTTGGTGTCGATGCGGTCGATGGCATAGAACAGCAGCAGCTCGAGCAGCTCGTAGTCGGGCAGGGATTCTATGCCGGCCTTCAGCACGCGCTCGCGCACGCGGCCGCGATGGCCGTGATAGTGCGGCTTGGGCACTGTGGGTTCGCCGCTGTTGTGGCCGGCCGCCGCGGGAACGGCCTCGAGGGCTGCGGCGAGTTTCGCCGTCGGGTCGTCGTCCAAAAATTCCCAGCACTGGTCGAGCCGGTTCCAGGTGCCGCCGGCGTCGCGCAGCAAGGTGCGGTGGACGAGCGTGTTGCCGGTCACCTTCCACAGCGCGTCGTTCGATTGGAGTCGGAGGCCGGCCGCGAGCAGGGCCAGCAAGGCATCGTCATCTGCTGCCGGAGCCGTCGGCTCGAGAGCCGCTCTATTCGCCTTCCCCATGCACGAAGGGTCGCCCGCAACCGCGGCGGAAAGGCGGCGGCAACGGCGTGATTTTTAGGCCGAGACGGACTGACGTTCGGCCGAGGCGGTCTGGCTGAGGTCGTAGGGCGGCTTGGCAAGGCCCATGGGCGAGAGGGTGAAGAACTCCACGCCAGTCTCGGTGATACCGACCGAGTGCTCGAACTGCGCCGAGAGCTGCTTGTCGCGCGTCACCGCCGTCCAGCCGTCGCCCAGGATCTTCACCTGCCAGGTGCCGGCATTCACCATCGGCTCGACGGTGAAGAACATGCCGGGCTTCAGCTCGGGCCCGGTGCCCGCCTTGCCGTAGTGCAGGATGTTGGGCGCATCGTGGAAGATGCGGCCGAGACCGTGGCCCGAGAAGTCGCGCACGACGGAGAAGCGATGGCCTTCGACGAAGGTCTGGATGGCCTCGCCGATATCGCCGACATGGCCGCCGGGCTTGGCGGCGGCAATGCCGCGCATCATCGCCTCGTAGGTGATGTCGCAGAGCCGCCGTGCCTTCACGCCGACGTCGCCCGAAAAGAACATGCGGCTGGTGTCGCCGTACCAGCCGTCGAGGATGGTCGTGACGTCGATATTGACGATGTCGCCGTTCTGCAGACGCTTGTCGCCTGGGATGCCGTGGCAGACGACGTGGTTGATCGAGGTACAGATCGACTTCGGATAGCCGCGATAGCCCAACGGTGCGGGGATCGCCTTGTGATCGAGGATGTAGTCGTGACAGAGCTTGTCGAGCTCGCCCGTGCTGATGCCCGGCTGGACGTGCGGCGTGATGAAGTCGAGCGTCTCGGCCGCCAGGCGGCCCGCCCGACGCATGCCTTCGAAGCCTTCCGGGCCGTGCAGCTTGATGGTCCGCTCGTCGCGGCGCCAATAGTCGACGCTGTCGTCTTCGAGGTCGCGGGGACTGCTCATGCGACCCTATTTGGCACCAGATGCCCGCGCTAACAAGGCCATGCTAGGCTGTTGAAATGCCGGAAACTTCCAAGACCGTCACCGCCTGCCTGCTGATCATCGGCAACGAGATCCTGAGCGGGCGCACCAAGGACGCCAATCTGCAGTTCCTGGCGCTGGAATTGAACAAGCTGGGCATCCGGCTGACCGAAGTGCGGGTGATTCCCGACGTCGAGCAGACCGTCGTCGACACGGTGAACGAGGTACGGCGCAAGTTCGACTACGTCTTCACGACTGGCGGCATCGGCCCCACCCACGACGACATCACCGCCGACTGCATCGCCAAGGCGTTCGGCGTCGGCATCTCCGAGCATCCCGAGGCGGTGGCGCGCATGACGCGGCACTACGGCGACGTCGCCCTGTTCACCCCGGCGCGGCGACGCATGGCGCGGGTGCCGCACGGCGGCACCCTGGTCGACAACCCGGTATCGGTCGCACCGGGCTTCCAGATGGAGAACGTGTTCACCTTTGCCGGCATTCCCTCCGTCATGCAGGGCATGTTCGGCGCCATGAAGCACCGGCTGGTCGGTGGTGATCCGGTGGTCTCGCGCACCGTACGTACCAACCTGCCCGAGGGCATCATCGCCGAGCCGCTGGGCGCTCTGCAGAAGCGCTTCGACGACCTCGATATCGGCTCTTACCCGGCGTTTCGGAATGGCAAGCCCAGCGTTTCGCTGGTGCTGCGCGGCACGGATGATGCACGGCTGGCCACGGCCGCCGCCGAGCTGATCGCCACGATCCGCAAGATGAACGGCGAGGCGGAGGAATTCGTTCAGTAACCGATGGCCTGGGCCGCGCTCATCAGTTTGTCGATCGGCCTCGCGGCCCTGCTGCTCTGGCTGCATGCCCCGGCGGCGCTGATGCTGGGGCCGCTGGTGGCGGCGATCGTCATCGCCTCGAACGGCGGCAAGGTGCGCATGCCGCTGACGCCCTTCGTCCTGGCGCAGGGCATCGTCGGCTGCCTGATCGCCAAGATGGTTCCGCTGTCGATCGTGGGCGACGTGCTCAGCCACTGGTTTCTGTTCACCGTCGGCGTGCTGGCGGTGGTGGCGATCTCGACCCTGATCGGCTGGCTGATGACGCGCTGGCAGGTGCTGCCCGGCACGACGGCGCTGTGGGGCACCAGCCCGGGCGCCGCCTCGGTGATGACCATCATGGCCGAGTCCTACGGCGCCGACGTCCGCCTGGTTGCTCTCATGCAATATGGCCGCGTCGTCATGGTGGCCGTTGTCGCGGCCTTCGTGACACGCACTTTCGGCGCCAATCCCGCGCATGCGCCGGCCGCCATCGTCTGGCTCCCGCCGGTCGATTGGCTGGCGCTTGGCGAGACGCTGGCGCTCGCCGTGGTCGGCCCGTTGGTTGCCCGCCGCCTCAACATTCCCGCCGGCGCGTTCCTGGTGCCGATGATCGCGGGCATCGTCCTCACCCATTTGGGCTGGATGTCGATCGAGTTGCCGACCTGGCTGCTGGCCGCGAGCTACGCCCTGGTTGGCTGGAACGTCGGCCTGCGCTTCACCCGGCCGCTCCTGATCCATGCCGCCCGCGCCCTGCCGCGCGTGCTCGCCTGCATCTTCGCCATGATCGTGCTGTGCGGCGGCGTTGCCTGGCTGATGGTGCTGGCGATCGGTGTCGATCCGCTGACCGCCTACCTCGCGACCAGCCCGGGCGGCTCCGATTCGGTGGCGATCATCGCCGCCTCGAGCAATGTCGACGTCTCCTTCGTGATGGCGATGCAAACGGTCCGCATGATCGCCGTGCTGTTCATCGGGCCGGTGCTGACGAAATACATCGTCACGCATAGCAATCCGGTGCCGGTCCCTCATGCAGACAAGGACAAGACGTTGTAGGTTGCCGCCATGACCGCCATCCATGACATGACCGCGACCGACATCCTGGCCGCCTACAAGACCAAGAAACTCTCTCCCGTCGAAGTCACCGACGCCATCATCAAGCGCATCGAGGCCTGGGAGCCGAAGCTGAAAGCACTGTACGCGCCGGATTTCGAGGGCGCGCGCAAGGCTGCCAAGGCGTCCGAGAAGCGCTGGCAGGCGGGCACGCCGCAGGGCGCGCTGGACGGCGTGCCGATCACCATCAAGGAGAACATTGCCACCAAGGGCGTACCGGTGCCGCTGGGCACCGCGGCGAGCAGCATGACGCCGGCCGCGGCGGATGCGCCGGCCGCGGCGCGGGTGCGCGAGGCGGGCGCCATCATCCTCGCCAAGACCACCATGCCCGACTACGGCATGCTGTCGTCGGGCCGCAGCTCCTTCCATCCGCTGACCCGCAATCCCTGGAACCTCGCCTGGAATCCCGGCGGCTCGAGCGCCGGGGCGGGCGCCGCGGCGGCGGCCGGCTACGGCCCGTTGCATCTCGGCACCGATATCGGCGGCTCGGTGCGCCTGCCGGCCGGCTGGAACGGCATCTTCACCCTCAAGCCCAGTCTCGGCCGCGTGCCGGTCGATCCGCCGTTCCTCGGCCGCGTCGTCGGGCCGATGACACGCACCGTCGGCGACAGCGCGCTCCTGCTGGCCGAGCTCTCCAAGCCCGATGCGCGCGACCACATGAACCTGCCGCCTGCGACGATCGACTGGCATGCAGGTCCGCTCGACCCCAAGGGCCTCAAGATCGGCCTGCATCTCGACGCGGGCTCAGGCCTGCCGACCGATCCCGAGGTGAGGGCGGCGATCGAAGCGGCGGGCAAGGCGTTCGCCGCAGCCGGCGCCAAGGTCGAGCCGATGGAAGGGTTCCTGTCGCCTGACATGCTGCACATGCAGGACCTGTTCTGGCGGGTGCGCAGTTGGGTTGATTTCTCGGCGCTGAGCCACGCCAAGCAGGCAAGCGTGCTGCCTTTCATCGCCGACTGGTGCCGCGGCGGGGCCGACGTCTCGGGCGCCACTGTGATTAAGGGCGTCAACAACTACATGGCGATCCGCAGTGCCGCAGTGAAGGCGACGCAGCCCTTCGACTATGTGTTGTCTCCGGTCTCGCCGGTGCCGACCTATCCTGCCGAATGGGAGACGCCGACCAACGACGTCAAGCGGCCGCTCGAGCACATCTCCTTCACCATGCCCTACAACATGAGCGAACAGCCGGCCGCCTCGATCAACTGCGGCTACACGAAAGAGGGCAAGCCCATCGGCCTGCAGATCTCCGGCGGTCGCTTCGACGATCTCGGCGTCATGCGCCTGTCGCGCTGGTTCGAGACGGCGAGGGGCCCGCAGAAAAAGTGGCCGGAGCCACCGAAATGAGACCTTCGCGACGACCTCACCCTGAGGAGGCGCGCAGCGCCGTCTCGAAGGGTCGGCAACCAACGCGGTGCTCGTGCCCACCCTTCGAGACGCGGCCTGCGGCCGCTCCTCAGGGTGAGGTGGTGCCTTTGTCGTGACCCAGCGGCCGCTCGGCATCCTGATGCTCGATACGCGCTTCCCGCGTATCGTGGGCGATATCGGCAATCCCGCTTCCTTCGAGTTCCCGGTGATCCTCCGCAAGATGGAAGGCATCGGGCCGGACGACGCCGTGGCAGCCCATCCCGACAAGCCACGCGTCATGGCGGCGCTCGCCGACAATGCCCGCAAGCTCGCCGAAGCGGGCGCCGCAGGCATCTCGACGAGCTGCGGGTTCCTGGCGCTCTATCAGAATGAACTCGCGAAGGTCTCGCCCGTGCCGGTTGCGACATCGGCGCTGCTGCTGATTGCCCGGCTGAAAGGCCGCAAGGTCGGCGTGATCACCGCCTCGGCCCGGAACCTCACGCCCGCGCATCTTCTAGCCGTCGGCGCGCCGGGCGACACGCCGGTCGAAGGCATGTCTGAAGGCGGATCGTTCGCCGCCACGTTCATCGCCAACGGTACGACGCTCGACCGTGACGCGGTGGAGCGCGAGGCGATCGCGGCAGGCCGGGCGCTGGTGAAGAAGCATCCTGCCGTCGACACCGTCGTGCTCGAATGCACCAACCTGCCGCCGTACAAACAGGCCTTGCAGCGCGAGCTCGGCCTGCCGGTGCACGACGTCCTCGATCTCCTCAAGGACTTTCATGCCCGCCTCGGCGCATGAGCTCGCGTGCGATGTCATCGTCGTAGGCTCCGGTGCGGCCGGGCTTTCGGCGGCGCTGGCCGCCGCGGTCGACGGCGCCAAGGTCATCGTGCTCGAGAAGGCTGCCGTCCTGGGCGGCACGACGGCTATGTCGTCGGCAGGCACCTGGGTGCCAGCCAACCATCACATGCTGGCGGCCGGCCTGAACAACTCGGCCGAGGAGACGCTGACTTATCTTCGCGCCACTGCGCCGCCGGGCTGGGCCGAAACCGAGGACGAGCTGTGGCAGGCGTTGGCGGAGAACTCCGCGCCCATGCTGCGCTTCACCGAGGACCACACGCCGCTGCTGTTCGAGCTGGTCAACCATCCGGATTTCTACGTCGAGGCGCCGGGCGGCAAGCTGTTCGGCCGCATGGTGTCGCCGACCCTGATCAGCCGCTACCGGCTCGGCCTCCTGTGGAACAAGGTGCGGCCCTCGGTGAAGCCGCAGTTCTTCACCTACAAGGAGATGATCGGCGGCATCCTGAAGGATCCGTGGCGCGCCGCACTAAGGCTCGGGCCCCAGCTCTTCTGGCGCGTGATCGCGGGTAAGGTCGGGTTGGGTAACGGCCTCATAGTCGGACTGCTGAAAGGCTGCCTCGATCGCGGCTGTACGGTGCTCACCGACGCCGACGTGAAGCGCCTGCTGACGGAGGCCGGCACCGTAACGGGCGTCGAGGCGGTGATCGACGGTAAGCCAACGACCATCCGCGCCGCCAGGGGCGTGGTGCTGGCGACGGGCGGCTTCGACTGGGCGCCCGACTACATGCCGAAGTATTTTCCGGGCATCCAGCAGATCGGCGCGCCGCGCAGCAATACCGGTGACGGCCAGCGCATGGCTGCGGCCGTGGGCGCGGAGCTCGCGCACATGGACCAGGCGCTCATCGCCTGCGCCACCTTCACCCAGTACGAGGGCCATCGCCATGCCCAGCCGCTGTTCGAGACCTATACCGGCCACTGCATCCTGGTGAACCGCCACGGCGAGCGCTTCGTGAGCGAAGGCGCAGCGGGGATGGGCGTGGCCATGGATGAGCGCGGGCCCGATGGAAAGCCCAAGCACCTGCCGGCGTGGCGTATCTTCGATTCGCAGTACCGGCACAAGCTTGCGAAGATGTTCACGTCCAAGGATCCGTCGTATGTGCGCAGCGCGCCCACGCTGGAGGCCCTGGCGGAGCAGATCGGACTGGACCCACGGAAACTCGTCGCCACGGTGCAGCGCTTTAATGGCTGGTCGAAGGAGGGCGTCGACCGCGACTTCCATCGCGGCGAAACGGCGTGGGAGCGCTACTACACCGGCGACCCGAAAGATGGCGTGGCGCTCGGCCGGGTCGAGATGCCGCCGTTCTTCGCAGCACCGTTCCTCTATGCCAGCCTTGGCACCAAGGGCGGTCCGCGCACCAACGCGCGCTGCGAGGTGCTGCGGCTCGACGGCAGCGTGATCGCGGGCCTTTACTGTGCGGGCATCGGCATGGCGCACCCGATCGGCACGAAGGCCGTCGGCGCGGGTACGACCATCGGGCCGTGCCTTACTTTCGGCTACATCGCCGGCAAATCGATAGCGCGGCGCAACGCGTAGGCGGCCGCCGTCACGCGTGATAGCGTTCGGCATGTTCCTGCGCGCGTTCCTGGTGACGATGGTCCTGGCACTGCCGGCCTGGGCGCAGGTCGTTGTTGTGCCGGACTGCACGGTCGACGTGACGGTGGCCAAGAATCTCAAGCTCGATGTCGTTTATCGCTGTCGCTCGACGACGGCGCTGACCTTCGCGCCTGACGACCAGGAGGTTGCCGCGCACGTGTCGGGCAATCGCGGCAAGATCGAGCCGGTGAATGGTATCGTCGAGGCACGCTACCGCTCCGACCTCGCCGACTATGCGCGTGCCGTCAATTCACCGGCGGCGGGCGTCAAGCGCGGCGAGGCCGTGCTGGCGCCCATCCCGGGCTGGCTGCTCGAGCCACGCGGCTTCGAGCGCCTGCCGGTGATCGATATCCGTGCTCAATTGCCCGAAGGATTCTCCTTCGCGACCGCCTTGCCGAAAGTGGGCGATGCCTGGCGGCTCGCCGGCACACGCGTGGGCTTCGCAGGTTACAGCGCGATCGGCAGGTTCACGCTGGAAGAGATCGTCGTTCCCGCACCCGGCTCACTGCGGCCCGGTGCGCCCAAGGAGGACGGCGTGCTGCGCTTGGCTATCCTCGACGGCTTCGCCAAGGGCAGCACGCCCGACCTGGTCGACTGGGTGCGCCGTACCGCGCAGGCCGAGTCCAACTACTGGCAGGGATTCACGGCGAAGCAAATGCTGGTCGGACTTGTGTCCGTCGCGCGCCCCGGGGTGGGCTATGGCCGCACGGTGTCGGGCGGCGGCGCCACGGTGATGGTCGAGGTCGGTGCGCAAGTCGACCGGCGCCGCCTGTTCGACGCCTGGGTGCTGGTGCACGAGTTGATCCACACCGGCATGCCCTTCCTTCGCGGCCGCGGCACCTGGTTCATGGAAGGCGCTGCGACTTACATCGAACCGATCATCCGCGCCCGCGCCGGCTGGAAGACCGAGGAAGAAGTGTGGAAGGAGTGGGTCGACGACATGCCGCAGGGCGTGCGCGCCTTCGCGAATGGGCTCGCCAACGCCTCGGGCCGCGAGAATTACTGGGCTGGCGCCACCTTCATGCTGATGGCCGATATCGGCATCCGCCGCGCCACCGACGGTGCGAAGGGACTGGAAGACTGCCTCGCCGGCGCGCTGTGGAATGGCCTTGATGCGCCGCAGACCGTGCAGGTGGTGGATTACGCCGCCGCCTGCGATCGCGCGGTTGGTACCAAGACCGTGAGCGAGCTGGTCGAGCGCTACTATCGCGGCGCGCAACCGGTCGATCTCGCGGCATTCTGGAAGGAACTCGGCGTGTCGCTGGTTGGCGGCCGCATCGTGCTCGACGACAGCGCGCCGCAGGCGAAGTGGCGCAAGATGATCGTCATGGGTCCGCCCGGCCGGCCGCCGATGCCCGTGAAGCTGCCCTGGGAATCATGAAGGGCGCCTGGCTGGAAGACCTGACCTGGCTGGAAGCCAAGGCAAGGTTCGACGCCGGCGCCGCGATCGTCATTCCGATCGGAGCGGCGTCCAAGGCGCACGGCCCGCATCTGCCGCTCAAGACCGACGCGCTGACGGCGCGCGCGCTGGGGCAGGGGCTGATCGAACGCCTGCCGGTGATCGCGGCGCCGGTGCTGGGCTTCGGCTTCTATCCCGCCTTCACGTCATTTGCCGGCAGCCAGCACCTTGGCGCCGATACCTTCAAGGCCGTCGTCCGCGAGCTGATCGGCAACTTCGCGGCCCATGGCGTGCGCCGCATCGCCTTGATCAACACCGGCGTCTCGACCGAAAAGCCGCTCGACGAGGTGGCGAAGGGGACGGACGTGCTGGTCCTGCACATGCGTTCGCTGGGGCAGGCGGCCGAAGCGCTGATCGAGCACAAGGACGGCGGCCATGCCGACGAGCGCGAAACCTCGGTGATGCTGGCGCTCGACCCGCGCAGCGTGCGTATGGACAAGCTGAAGCTCGACGGCCCGTTCGAAAAGACCGGCGCCACCGGCGATCCCAGCCGCGCGACAGCCTTCAAGGGCGAGCGGCTGATGGCGGCGCGGCTCGACGACCTGGTGGCAGCGCTCGGCCAGCGCTGGCCTGACCTCGGAGAATGACTTCAAGGCCCTCACCCTGAGGAGCATCGCGTAGCGATGCGTCTCGAAGGGTGGGCAACAGAACGGACGTTCTAAGCCTGGTCTTCCGCGAGCCTTCGCGTGGCCCATCCTTCGAGACGGCCGCTTCGCGGCCTCCTCAGGATGAGGTTGTTGCGATAGGGAGGGAATCAGCCGAGCGAATTGACGCTGGCGATCTCGACCTGGTTGGTGTTGTAGGTCGTGGCGCCGCAGGGCGCGGAGCGGTCGGCAGTGAGCACGTTGGTCGAGCCGCCGCGGTCGGCGCCGCCGGCATTGGGCGCAAACCACGCCCCTTCCTTCATCGTCACGACGCCCTGCAGGATGCGGTCGGTCACGCGCACCTTGAGGCGCGTCTCGCCGTGCTCGTTGAAGACGCGCACCAGATCGCCGTCGGCGATGCCGCGTTCGGCGGCGTCGGCCGGGTTCATCCAGATGTCGTCGCGGTCGACCCGCGCGAGGCGGGGCTGGTTGCCATGGATCGAGTGAGTGCGCGCCCGCGACTTGGCGCTGCACAGCAACAGCGGATAGGGCGAGTTGGGGTCAACCGGAGGGATCCAGGTCGGGATCGGCGCGATGCGGCCGAGTCCATAGGGATCGGGCGTCTCCGCCAGCTTCATCGAATAGATCTCGATCTTGCCTGAGGGCGTCGAGAACTTGTGCGTGTCGGGATCGCGGATCTGGCGGGCGAAGGCCACCGCGTCCTCGGGCGGCGCGAAGCGCGCCACGCCCGCGGTCCGAAACGCCTCGAAGTCAGGGACAGCGTCCGCCGTCAGCTCGCGCAGCCATTCCGTCTCGGTCTTGTCGTTGTAGTCGTCGATGCCGACGCGCCGGGCGAGATCGGCGAAGATGTCGATGTCGTTGCGGCATTCGTACATCGGCTGAATCGCCTGCTTCATGAAGATGGCGTAGTGCAGCGCGCCGGCCCACGGCGTGTGCACGTCGTTGCGCTCCCAGAAGGTGGTCGCGGGCAGCACGATGTCGGCATAGCGCAGCGTGGGCGTCAGGAAATTATCCTGGCCGACGAAGAATTCGACCCCGTCGAGTGCCTCGATCATCTTGTTGGTGTTGGGGCACTGGTTGAACAGGTTGCCGCCCGCCGCATAGATCAACTTGATGTCGGCCGGATAACCACCGCTCTTGCCGCGTGCCAACAGATCGGCGAGCAGCGGCGAGGAGACGCGCGCGCCGGTCGGGTTGGTGCCGGTCGGCAGGCTCTTGATGCCGCTGCTGCCCGTGGCGCCATTGCTGCCGCCCGAATTGCCGCCCGGGATGCCGACATTGCCAGTGAGGGCGGCCAGCGCATAGAGCGCGCGATGGTACTGCTCGCCGAAGGCGGTCCGCCCCGGGGCGTAGCCGCCGTGCAGGGCGGTGGGCTTGGTGGTCGCGATCTCGATCGCAAGCCGGCGGATCGTCTCGGCTGGAATGCCGGTGATGGCCGCCGCCCATTCAGGAGTTCTTGGGCACCCCGTCGCTTCGGCCCAGCAGATAGGATTCATAGGACGCGCCTGCAGGTGCGCCGGGCGGCAGGTGGCCCTCGTCGAGGCCCAGCACGAAGCGGTCGCAATAGGCCTTGTCGTGCAGGCCTTCGCTCACGATCACCTGGGCCATGGCGATCAAGGCGGCGGCATCGGTCGAAGGCCGGATGAAGACGTGCTCGTCGGCCAGCGCCACGCTGGAACGGGTGCGCCGCGGGTCGACGCAGATGATGCGCGTGCCGTTCTGCTTGGCGTGCTTCAGATACTGCGGCGTCGCGGTGCCGAACGTGCCGTCGAGCGGGCTCCAGCCCCACATCACGATCAGCTTCGAGTTCACGTAGTCGGTGGGCTCGCGGCCCGAGACCTTGCTCAGCGCCTGCGCGCCGTAGGTCATGCGCAGCGCGAAGATCTCGGCCTCGGCCGACAGGTTCGACCAGAGATCGGTGCAGCCGCCGAACTTGTAGAGGAAGCGCTTGGCCGCGGCCCAGCCGTGCAGCATCGACAGGCTGCCCGAGCGGCCGAGATCAAGGATGGCGGCGTTGCCGTACTTTTCGCGCACGCGCAGGAGCTGGCGCGCCACTTCGTCGAGCGCCTCGTCCCATGAGATGCGCTCGAACTGGCCGGAGCCGCGCGGCCCGGTGCGGCGCAGCGGATATTGCAGGCGGTCGGGATGGTAGGTCCGCTCGATCTGGCCGACGCCGCGCGCGCAGGCGGCGAGCGGCGGATGCTCGGCATTCCACGGACGCGGATCGGTCGATATGTGCACGATCCGGTCGTCCTTGACGTGCGCGTTCACCACGCACCGGCCGCCGCAATTATGGCCGCAGGTGCTGAGGACGATCGCCTCGCCGTCGCGCGGCTCGAGCTGCGGGCTCTCGTAGAGGACGGGTCGGGTCATGCCCGGCTACGGTAGCCGAAGGAAGAAGCCTCAGCGAGAGCCATTCATTCGGCCACCGCCGAACGAACGTGATCTGCTAACGCCGCTCGAAGTCGATCCGTTCGTCGACCGGCAGTCCCAGCAGGTGCCGCCGCAGGCAGTCGAGGCCGAGTTCGGCGGCGCCGACGCGCACCCAGTCGCGCCCGCCGACCAGCCGCGCCTGGCGGGCGACGCTGCCCTGCGCATCGGCGATGCCGACTGAAATGTTGGCGCCGAAATCGGGGCGATCGGCGCCCTCGTCGAGTTGTACGCCGACGCTCAGCGCCAGGCTGGCGTCGCTTTCCTTGCGCAGCACCTCGGCTGGCAGCGCGCCGTCGCGCGTGACCACGCCGCGCTTGAAGATCGCCTCGGCACCGACCAGCGGCGCGATGCGGGCGGCGATGTTGCCGCCGGTGAAGGTTTCGGCGACGGCCAGGGTATGGCCGGCTTCGCGCAGCTTTGCGAGGATGACGCCTTCGATCGTCTGGTCGTCCTCGGCGATCACGAAGTTGCCCAGGCGCTTGCGCACCTCGGCCTCGACCGGCGCCAGGCGACGCGCAAGGTCGGCCTCGTCGGCGCCGCGCGCGGCGAGCTTGGTCTCGAGCTGCGGATAGTGAGCCTGGAAGCCTAGCTTGATGTCGCCATCGATGGCGAGGCCGGGGATGCCGGCCAGCAATTCGTCGGCACGGCTTTCGCCGATGCCGAAGGAGTGGAAGCGCTTGAGCTTGGTCACGCCGGTGATGCCACCGAGCTTCAAGAGTCGGGGGATCACCTGCTCGTCGAGCATACGGCGCATCTCGCGCGGCACGCCCGGCGTGAACAGGAAACGCGCCTTGCCGATGGTGACGGCGAAGCCGCAGGCCGTGCCGATCGGGTTGTCGATGAACTCCGCATCCTTGGGCAGCATCGCCTGCTTCTTGTTGTTCGCGGGCATCACCCGGCCGCGGCGCGCATAGGATTGCGTCATGCGCTCCATCCAGTAGTCGCTCAGCACCAGCGGCACGCCGCAGGCCTCGGCCGCGACCTCCTGGGAGAGATCGTCGACGGTCGGGCCGAGCCCGCCATTCACGATCACTGCATCGGCCCGCTCGCCCGCCTGTCGGAACGCTGCCAACAAGGTGGCGCGGTCGTCGCCGACCGTGGTGCCCCAGTGGACATCGAGCCCAAAGTCGCCCAGCCGGCGGGCGATGTGGCTGTAGTTGGTGTTGATGGTCTTGCCGGTCAGAATCTCATCGCCTGTGCACAGAATCTCGACGCGCATGGTTCTCCCTTTGATACCGAGTATCGCGACAAACCGCGCCAGCCTCCAGTGGCACAAGAGGTCTAGAATGGGGCCAGTTAGAGTAACAGTTAGCGTACTGGAGGACGGCATGGCGTCAGCTCTGCATCCCCGCATCGTCGATAAGCCGTCTTTGGCGCTCGACAATTCCGAATTGGCCCGCGACTACGACCGCATCAGCGCGACGCGCCAATTCGAGGCGGGCAAGCGCCTGGTTTCTGATCTCGCAATTCGGCCGGGCGAGCGTGTGCTCGATGTCGGCTGCGGCACCGGACTGCTCGCCGAGCATATCGCCGACCTGGTCGGGCCGGACGGTCGAGTTGTCGGCGTCGATCCGCTGCCGCTGCGCATCGGCTTGGCGCTCGCCAAGTCGCGGCCCAATCTCACGTTCCAGGTGGGCGATGCCTACGACCTCGACGACCTGCCCAATTCGAGTTGCGACGTGGTCGTGCTCAACGCGGTGTTCCATTGGCTGCCCGAGAAGACCGCGCCGCTGCTCTGCTTCGCGCGGCTGCTGCGCCGCGGCGGGCGCATCGGCATCAGCACTGCGCTGAAGGGCCATGTCTGGCCCGTGAACAAGGTGGTGCGCCAAGTGCTGCGCGAGTCGCCGTTCGCCGACTATCCGCGCCGGCGCGAGGGCATCACTTGGCGCGTCGACCCCGAAGAGATGCGCGCGCTGTTCGAGACCACAGGCTTCGTGCCGAGCCTGATCGAGGTGCGCCCGGCCGAGCAGATGCACAACTCGGCCGAAGGCGTGATCCGGTTCTCCGAGGCGAGTTCGTTCGGCAACGCCTTCGGCCATCTGCCCGAGGAGCTGAGGCCTTTGGCGCGCGAGGCCGTGAGGCGGCGGCTTGAGGCGATGATTCCGCCCGAAGGCCTCGTGCAGCAGGGCAGCCGGCTGGTGGCCATCGCCGAACGCTGGTAGGAGGCAATACCCTCATCCTGAGGAGCGCCGCGCAGCGGCGCGTCTCGAAGGATGGGAACGAGCACCTCGCCGGAGGCCCATCCTTCGAGACGCGCTTCGCGCTCCTCAGGATGAGGATTATATGGGGGCACGAACAGGAGGAGACGCCATGGAACAGGTGGCGAGCGGCTACGGACTGATCGAAGGCCCGGTGTGGGACAAGCTGCACGGGCTCTATTTCAGCGACGTCATCAACGGCGGCGTCTTCTGCCTCGACCGCGCCGGCAAGATCCTGCCGGTGGTGCCCAAGCGCCGCGGCATCGGCGGCATGGCGCTGCATGTCTCGGGCGGCCTGGTGGTGGGCGGGCGCGACATCGCCTGCGTGTCGCTGAAGGATGGCACCAGCAAGACGCTGCTGGCACTCGATGCCATTCCCGGCGCCACCGGCTTCAACGACCTCACGACCGACGCCGCCGGCCGCGTCTATGTCGGCTCGCTCGCCTACAAGGTGTTCGGTGGCGATCCGCCGAAGCCCGGCCACCTGCATGTGATCGATCTCGACGGCAAGATGCGCACCATCTCCGACGGCGTGATGCTGACCAACGGGCTGGGCTTCTCGCCCGACGGCAAGCTGCTCTATCACTCCGACGCCCGCGCACCGCTGGTGCGCGTCTATGACGTCAAGCCCGACGGCTCGGTCGGTCCGTGGCGCAAGTTCGCCACGCTGGGCGAGGATCGCGTGCCGGACGGGCTCAAGGTGGCGAGCGACGGCTCGGTCTGGGTGGCCGATGCGCATGGCGGCAGGGTCGCGGTGTTCAACGCCGACGGCAGCCATCGCAAGGACATCCCGGTGCCGCTGCCCATGGTCACCAGCCTCTGCTTCGGCGGCGACGACCTGCGCGATCTCTACATCGTCACCGGCTCGCGCGGCGGCCCGCGCGAGAATTGCGGCACCATCTACGTGATGAAGGCCGACGTCGCGGGCCTGCCGCTGCCGCCGGCCAGGGTCAAACTTTAGGTGTCTCGCCGGACCGCGGGCCTCCGGCCCGCTCATCTTCATGCTCTTCTAGACTGCGGGCCTCCCCCTCGCGTCGACGCCTCGATTCATTCTGAACGGTGCGGCGCCCGCGCTTCGGGCCTTCGGCCCTGCAGCGCTACACGCCGCCGGCGCTGCGCCCTGCGCAGCGCCTAGGCCGCCATCTTCACCAGGCCACCGATCTCGGGCAGGCGCTTGTCGACCTGCTCGGGCTTCTGGCCGCCCAGGTTCAGCAACAGCCGGTCGACGCCGAGATCGGCGTAGCCCTTCATCGCGTCGGCGCCCAGCGCGATCGGCGGCGTGATGATGATCTGGAAGCCCTTGCCGCGCTTTTTGCCGGCCTTGGCGAAGGCGGCATCGAGCTTGGCCAGCATTCCCTTGGTGCGCGCCGGATCGAGGTTGAAGCCGTACCAGCCGGCGCCGAACTCGGCGGCGCGGCGGAACGCGGCGTCGGCATAGCCGCCGACGATGATCGGGATGTGCGGCTTCTGGATCGGCTTGGGATCGAGGCGGGCGGTTTCGAAGCTGATCCACTTGCCCTTGAAGTCGACCACCGGCTCGGTCCACAGCTTGCGCATCACCTCGATGAACTCATCGCAGCGCGCGCCGCGGTCTTCCCACTTGTAGCCGCAGATCTCGACCTCTTCCTTGTTCCAGCCGACGCCGATGCCGAAGTCGATGCGCCCGCCGGTCAGCCAGTCGAGCGTCGCCATTTCCTTGGCGGTGTAGATCGGGTTGCGCTGCGGCACCAAGGTCACGCCGGTGCCGAAGCGCAGCGTCTTGGTGGTGGCGGCGAGGAAGCCGAAGGTCGCCGTGATGTCGAGCATGCCGCCGCCCGGCGGCACCGGAATGCGGCCGTCCTTGGAGCCCGGATAGCCGAAGGTCTGCTTGTCGAAGAGGACGACGTGCTCGCCCATCCAGATCGAATCGAGGCCGAGGCTCTCGGCGCGGCGGCCGAAGTCGCCGATCATCTGCGGCGTGGCGTGTGGCGACATGAAGGTCGCGAAGACTCCGACTTTCATTTTGTCCTCCTCTCAGAAGCAAAGACCTCATCCTGAGGAGGCGCGTAGCGCCGTCTCGAAGGATGAGCAACAAACGAGGTGCTCGCGCCCATCCTTCGAGACGCGCCGCTGCGCGGCGCTCCTCAGGATGAGGTTGATCGCGTTACGCCGCCCGCGCCTCGGCTTGCGCCGCCGTCGGGCCGTCGCCGGCGAGCGTGGTGCGGCGCATGTCGCGCGGCTCGTGGGCGGGGAAGGGGCGGGCGCGGTGCATGGTCTGGCGGTTGTCCCACATCACCAGGTCGCCCAGGCGCCATTTGTGGGCATAGACGAACTCGCGCTGCGTGGCGTGCTCGATCAGATCGCGCAGGTAGCCGCGCGCCTCTTGCATCGGCCAGCCGACGATGCCGCCGGCATGACTCGAGAGGTAGAGCGATTTGCGGCCCCACGGATGGCTGCGCACCATGCACTGGCGCACCGGCTTGAAGCGCTCGCGCTCCTCGTCGGTGAAGTCGGTGAAGCCGATGATCTGGCGCGAGTACATCTGGCTGTGCTCGCACACCATGTCCTGCACCTCGGCCTTGATCTCCTCGTCGAGCGCATCGTAGGCCGCGCACATGTAGGCGAACTGCGTGTCGCCGCCCTTGGACGGGAGGCTGAGCGCGTGCAGCAGCGAATATTTCGCCGGCACCACCTTGAACGAGGAGTCCGAGTGCCACAGCCGGTTGCCGATGGCGAACAGCCGGCGGCGGTCGTCGCGAGCATAGGGCTTGTTGTTCTTGTCGAGGTTGGAGACGTCGGCGAAGGTGGTCGGCAGGCGCGTCTCGTTGGCGGCGCGCAGGCTGGTGCCGATGGCATGCTCGATGGTGCCCAGGCTCTGGGTGAAGGCGAGCTGCTGGGCGTCGTCGATGTCCTGGTCGCGGAACACCAGCACGGCGTACTTGTCCATGCCGGCATGGATCGCCGCGACCTCTTCCTTGGTCAGCGGCTTTCGCATGTCGATGCCGTCCACTTCGCCTGCGAAGCAGGGCCCGACCTGGCGGATGGTGACGGTCATCAATGCCTCCTCACTTGAGCGGCGAGAACTTGGCCGGGATGGCGAGCAGCGTCTCCTGGCGCAGCATCACGATGCTGGGATCGCGCGGCGGCGGCCAGATCCCCTTGGCGACGGCCTCGCCGCGGATGCGCTCGCGCTCGCCCATGTTCTTGTAGGCCCAGACATGGACCCACTGGTTGAGCGTGCCGATGTCGGGAAAGCCCGCGAAGATCAGCGGCGACAGGGCGATGCGCGCTTTGACGTGCTTGGACCACACGTCCATCACCTTGGGGACCATGTTCGGCGCGTAGGTATAGGTGCGGAACTCGTAGATGCCGCCATGTTCGCCCGGCGCGAAGTTGGGCGAGAACGGTGCGCCGGTCAGGACTTTGCTTTCCATGTTGACCACGAAGTCGGCGATCGCCGGCGGCCAGACCTTCTTCTCGACGACCTCGGCGCGGATCTTGGCGCGCTCGTTGGTGTCCTTGTACGGCCAGATATGGATGATCTGGTTCAGCGTGCCCACCTCGCTGCGCCAGAAGCCCGCCAGCGGCGAATATTTCACCCGTTCGGCGATCTTGTCGGCGAAGGCCTGCTCGGCCTGCGGCACGGTGCCGGGCTTCAGGGTGTAGGTGCGGACTTCGTAGATCATCGTCGTCTCCTCTATTCGGCTGCGGCGCGGACCTGGCCGCCCTTGAATGCAGGCATCACTTCCTTGGCGAAGCGCTCGATTTGCTCGAGCGTGGTGGCGATCGGCGTGCCGAGCGGCATGGTGCAGATCACGCGCTCGAGCCCAGGGTAGCGTCTCTCGACCGCCTTCAGTTCGGCGATGATCTCGGCCGGCGTGCCGGCCAGAAAGCCGCCCGCCTTCACCGCATCTTCGATGCGCGGCAGCTTGGTGTTCGGCACGAGCTTGGGATCGCGCATGGCGGCGATCTGCTGCTCGGTGATGGCGCGCACCAGGCGGAGCTCGCCGAACATCTTCATGTTTTCTTCGTAGTAGGCGCCGGCCTTCTTCATCGCCGCTTCTTTGCTCTCGGCGATGTGGAACTGGTAGCCCAGCGCCAGCTTCTCGCCCATCGCGAGCTTGATGCCGCGCCGCGCATAGGCCGCCTGGAAGCCCAGCATGTGCTTTTCGACCGCGCCGCCCTCGGCCGAGCCGCCGCCGATCACGCCGGAGATGCCGTACCTGGCCATGAAGTCGAAGGCGCGGTCCGAGCCCGACTGGATCGGCTGCCAGCATTCGACCGGCAGCCGCGTCGGCCGCGGCACCAGGGTCAGTTCCTTCAGCGTGTAGCCGCGATAGGGCACCTCGGGCGGCAGCGTGTAGTTCTTGCCCTTGTGGCTGAAGCGCTCCTCGTTGAACGAGCGGAAGATGATGTCGACGCCTTCCTCGAACAGCTCGCGGTTGGCGTCCTGGTCGGTGAGCGGCGAGCCGAAGGTCTCGACTTCGCGGGTGTGGTAGCCGCGGCCGATGCCGAAGGTCACCCGGCCGCCGGTCAGCACGTCGGCCATGGCGTAGTCCTCGGCCAGCCGCAGCGGATGCCACATCGGCACGATGTTGAAACCGCAGCCGATGCGCAGCCGCTTGGTCACGGCCGCGAGGTGCGTCGCCATCAGCAGCAGGTTGGGGATGCACTCCGTGCCCTCGGGCTGGAAGTGGTGCTCGGCCATCCAGAAGGTGTCGTAGCCCAGCTGATCGAGCTTCTGGGCGTAGGCCACCGCCTTGTGCAGTGTGTCTGCCAGCACCTCGTTGGGGTAGTGGCGCTCGTTGATCGGCGTGCCGAGGTAGCCGGGATTCTCCAGGTCGACCGAGCCGACATACGAACTGTCGAACTTCGTGATCATGACACACACCTCACCCTGAGGAGGCCGCGCAGCGGCCGTCTCGAAGGGTGGGCACGAGCACCTTGCCTGTTGCCCATCCTTCGAGACGCATCGCTACGCGATGCTCCTCAGGATGAGGTCGGGAGAGTGCAGTTCCACCGCCTCGGAACGGGCGCTAGAATGTCCGGGCAATCGAAGGAGAGCAAGCGATGGCCAGCCATTTTGACCGCTCTGCGGAGGACCTCGGCAATATCGTGGCACTGGAGCACGTCAACGTCCTGGTCCCCGACCAGGGCCTGGCGACGTTGTTCTATGTGAGCGGGCTCGGGCTGACGCGCGACCCCTACATGATGACCAGCACCGACAACATGTGGGTCAACGTCGGCCGCAGCCAGTTCCACCTGCCGACCGGCAAGCCGCAGAAGCTGCGCGGCAAGATCGGCCTGGTGGTTCCCGACCGCGAGCTGCTGCTGCAGCGGCTCGAGCGCATGAAGAAGCCGCTCGCCGGCACCAAGTACGGCTACAAGGCGCACAACGCCTTCGTCGAGGCGACCTGCCCGTGGGGCAACATCTTCCGCCTGCACGATCCGATGGATGGCGTCGAGCTCGGCATGGCCTATGTCGAATTCGACGTGCCGGCCGGCACCGCCAAGGGCATCGCCGACTTCTACGCGAAGATGTTCGACACCAACACCTCGGTGAAGGACGGCGCCGCGCACGTCTCGGTCGGCCAGCACCAGGAGCTGGTGTTCCGCGAGACCAAGGCCAAGCCCGCGCCCTATGACGGCCATCACATCCAGGTCTACGTCGCCAACTTCGGCACGCCGCACAAACGGCTGGGCGAGCACGGCCTGGTGAGCGAGGAGAGCAACCGCTACCAGTACCGCTTCAAGGACATCACCGACCTCAAGACCGGCAAGAAGCTGTTCGAGATCGAGCACGAGATCCGCAGCATGACGCATCCCATGTTCGCCCGGCCGCTCCTGAACCGGAACCCGCAGCAAACCAACCGCACCTACGTCCCCGGCCGCGACGGCTGGGTCCCGGTTGCCGAGGCGGAGGACAATCCCGGACGTATCGGCCCGCGGGCGAGGGCCTAGCCTCTTCGTTTTCCGGACCGCGGGCCTCCAGGCCCGCTCATGGCGATGACTCCGCACCGAGGCTGGCATTCGCGAGGGTACCTCCCGCACTTCGATTCTCCAGAGACGATTCAATTCGTCACCTTTCGCCTCGCCGACAGCCTGCCGCGGCAAGTCGTCGAGGCGCTGCGGCTCGAGGATGACGCGCTTGCACGCATCGACGGCAAACTCGATGGCGGCCTCGGTGCCTGTTGGCTGCGACAGCCGGAAGTCGCGTCCATCGTCCAGAATGCCCTGTTGCACTTTGACGGGACGCGGTACCGGCTCCTGGCCTGGTGCCTCATGCCGAACCATGTTCACGTCGTCATTGAAATGGTCGGCGATGCCTCGCTAAGTGATGTCCTGCGGAGTCTGAAGTCCTTCACGGCAAGGAGGGCCAACGCACACCTTCACGTTCTGGCATGCCGATTACTTCGACCGATACGTCCGGGACGAGGGGCACTTCTTTCGCATCATCGACTATGTCGAGCAGAATCCTGTGAAGGCGGGCCTGGTCGAACGTGCAGTCGATTGGCCATGGAGCTCGGCGCGCGATCGGAAAGCGTTATGAGCGGGCCTGGAGGCCCGCGGTCCGGAAAACTCATGATCATCCGCGGGCCAGAAGACGCATGAGCGTGGTATTTCTCACACGATTGAAACATAGCCGGGCGTACTCTACCGCCGCGAGAAGCGACGGAGGGGACCATGGCCGCTCATGCATTCGCGATTGCCAACAACGACATCGTTCACATCGGCTGGAGCTTCGATCAGAAGATCCCGGACTGCATCGGTTTTTCGATCTGGCGCCTGCCGCCCAGCGGCGCGGCGAACGGAAGTGACGGCGAGCCGCTGACCTCGCTGCCGACCTTCGTCACCGATCCCGAGAGCGGGCCCAAGGCCAAGGCCGAGGCGAGCGCCGAGGATCCCGACGTGGCCGACACCGCGCCGCACAAGCCCAAGCCCAACGCCCAGCCGGCGCTGATCAAGGCGTTCAAGTGGCGCGACCTGCTGGCGCCGGCGCAGCGCGGCGGCACCTATCGCTACCGCATCGTCGCCATGGGCGGCACCCAGGCCAGCCCCAAGCCGATCTCCGGCGTGGCGCCCTTGGTCACCGAGCCCGTGACCTCGACGCCGCACCTGCGCGGGCTCGACGCCTATTTCAACCGCGGTATCCTCTCGACCCAGGCGCTGGCGCGCTCGCTCACCGCGGCCGGCGGGGTCAACGTCAACACGCTGCAAGCCGCCATCAAGGATCCCAACAACGAGATCCGCCGCGATCTCGAGGGCCAGCTGCAGGACGCCGTGCTCAGCCTGCTGGCGCAGCGCACCAAGGAAGGCGGCGACTGCTACGCCGCGCTCTACGAGCTGACCGACGATTTCCTGATCAAGCAACTCGAGGCCGCCAAAGCCAAGCTGCACATCGTGCTGAGCAACAACACCGGCGATTCGAAGGCCTATGATTCGGCCAACCAGCCGGCGCGCAAGCGGCTGGCCAAGTCGGGCGCCGAGCTGATCTCGCGCTACCTGCCCGACAGCCGCTCGATCGGGCACAACAAGTTCATGGTCTATGTCGACAAGACCGGCGCGCCGCAGGCCGTGCTGAGCGGCAGCACCAACTGGACGGCCTCGGGCCTGTGCACCCAGAACAACAACTGCCTGATCGTGCGCTCGCCCGAGCTCGCCAAGCGCTACCTCGATTACTGGCACAACCTCAAGGACGACACCGTGGCCGCCGGCATTCCCGCCACCGCCAAGGCGGTGTCGGCGCTGCAGGGCACGACCTTGCGCACCGAGGACGCAGCCAAGCCCACGATCTTCAACCTGCCGGGCAGCAGCGCCACCATCGAGATGTGGCCGTCGCCCAACACGACCGGCTTTATCCCGAAGCCGCCGAAGGGCGACGGCGCGCACGTCCCGCCGCCCACGCCGCCCGACATGGGCGAGATGTTCGCCCTGATCGGCGGCGATGCCGGCCAGGCCGCGGTCAATCACGCCATCGCCGGCGCCCAGCAGGGCGTGCTGCTGCTGGTCTTCCAGCCCGGCCAGGCCGACAACGCCCGCAGCTGGACCATCGTCAAGCAGCTCTCGAAGGTGAGCCGCGACAACCCCGGCCTGTTCATCCGCGGCGCCATCAGCGACGAGGCCGAGGCGCTCGAGTTCGAGGCCAACCGCAACAACCGCATGGATTGCGAGATGGTGGCGCCGGCCGGCATCCTGAAGAAGGAAGAGTCGTGGATGGTCGAGATCTACAAGGCCGGCCACGCCATCGTTCACGACAAGATCCTGGTGATCGACCCGTTCTCCGACAACTGCGTGGTCATCACCGGCAGCCACAACCTCGGCTACAAGGCGTCCTACAACAACGACGAGAACCTGGTGATCGTGCGCGGCCACCGGCCGCTCGCCGAGGCCTACGCCGCGCACTGCGCCGACGTCTTCGAGCACTATCGCTGGCGCTGGTACCAGAAGCGCGACGCCGAGCGGAAGGCGGCGCAGCAGTGGGTGACCGACGGCTCCAATCCCGCGACCGCCAGCGACAAGAAATACGCCACCGTCAATTTCTACACGATCAGCAACCCGCAGAAGCTGGTGGGCGACAAGTGGCAGGACCGCTACTTCAATCCCGCCTCGCTCGCGAGCCTGGAACGCCAGTTCTGGGCCGGCGGCGGCCAGCCGTTGTCCGCCCGCGCGGCGAGCCCCGGCCCCGGCATGACCTCGGGGCTCACCGCCGCCGAATCGGCCTTCCGCGCCGCCAAGGCCGCGTTGAGCAAGCAGAAGAAGAACGGCGCCGAGATCGACACCAGCAGCGAGGGCACGGTCGACAACCCGAAGATCGTGCCGGACCACGGTGTAGTGGCGAAGAAGAAGGTGGCGGCCAAGAAGAAGGTCGCGGCGAAGAAGGCCGCAGCAAAGAAGAAGCGCTAGCCCTCACTCCTCATATTCCTCTCCCCCGCTCGGGGGAGAGGTTAGGTGAGGGGGTTACACGTGCCTTCGATGCCCCCTCACCCATCCTCTCCCCCTAGCGGGGGAGAGGAGAATGAGAGCGCTCCACCGGCACCACTGTCTTCTTCTCCACCGCGCCGCCGCGCAGGATCGACACCACCGTCTCGCGGCCGATGCGCTCGGCGTTCAGCAGCCGGATCAGGTCATCGGCGCCTTCGATGGCAACGCCGTCGACCGACAGCACCAGGTCGCCCGCCAGCAGCCCGGCCTGCGCCGCCGGGCCGCCCGCCGTCACCTCGCTGATGCGGATCGCCCGCTTACCGGCGCCGGTCGCCACCGTGATCCGTCGCGGCAGCGGCACCGTCTCGGCGGCGATGCCGATATGGGCGCGCCGCACCCGCCCGTGCGCCACGAACTCCGACACCACGAACACCGCCGTGTTGGACGCCACGGCAAAGCAGATGCCCTGCGCCTGGCTGATCATCGCGGTGTTGATGCCCACCACCTGTCCCGTGGTGGCCACCAGCGGCCCGCCCGAGTTGCCGGGATTGAGCGCGGCGTCGGTCTGGATGACGTCGTCGATCAGCCGGCCCGAGGTGGCGCGGAGCGACCGGCCGAGCGCCGACACCACGCCCGCCGTCACCGTCGATTCGAAGCCCAGCGGATTGCCGATCGCCACCACGAGCTGGCCGCGCCTAAGCGCCTTGCTGTCGCCCAGCGCCGCCGCCGGCGTGCCGGCCGGCAGGTCGGTGCGCAGCAGCGCGAGATCGGTGTCCGGGTCGTCGCCCAGCACGCGCGCCTCGCGGTGGGAACCGTCGGCGAACGAGAGCCGCACGCGTCCCGCGCCGCTTACGACGTGGCTGTTGGTCAGCACCAGCCCGTCGCCGGCGATCACCACGCCGGAACCGACTCCCCCGCCGCCTTGTCCGTTACCGTCCGGTAAGCGCTCGACCCGCACCACCGCCGGCCCGACCTTGTCCACCACCGAGATCACGGCACGCGAATAGGCGTCGAGCAGCAGGCCGTCGTCGGCGTTTGTCTGGTCTAGAGGCATGTACGCACCCTCTCGTTAGGGAGAGCTATATGGGGAGCGGGCGCCTCGTTTTCATGGTCTTCCGGACCGCGGGCCTTCAGGCCCGCTCTTCGTTCGATCAACATGATCAAGAGCGGACAGTCGCGGAGTTTACTCCGCGATAGGAGGTCCGCGGTCCAAAAGATCATGAGTTCTTCCGGACCGCGGGCCTCCAGGCCCGCTCTTCGTTCGATCAACATGATCATGAGCGGACCTGGAGGTCCGCGGTCCAAAAGATCATGGTCTTCCGGACCGCGGACCTCCAGGTCCGCTCAAGCTCATGAGCGGGCAGTCGCGGAGGTTACTCCGCGATAGGAGGCCCGCGGTCCGGCAGAATATGAGCGTGTTTACTTCAGGTGGCTCTTGTACGAAGCCCCGTCGACCAAAGATGAGGACAAAGCCATGGCGAAGTCGCTGCGCCTGGGCGTCGCCTATGATTTCCGCAACCCGCCCGAATCGGGTCTCAGCCACCAGAGCCTGTACGCCGCGATCATGGACCAGGTGGCGTGGCTCGACGGGCTCGGGCTCGATCTCGTGTGGTTCACCGAGCACCATTTCGTCGAGGACGGCTACCTGCCGTCGTGGATCCCGGTCGCCGCGGCGATGGCGGCGCGCACCAAACATGTGCGCTTCTCGTGCGACGTCTGCCTGCTGCCGTTCAACCACCCGATCCGGCTCGCCGAGGACCTCGCGGTGCTCGACAACATCAGCGGCGGACGGGTCGAGATCGGCGTCGGCATGGGCTACGCGCCGCACGAGTTCCGCGGCTTCGGCCTGCCGGTGGCGCGCCGGGTCTCGTTGACCGACGAGGGCATAGAAGTCCTCCAGCGCGCCTTCACCGGCGAGAAATTCAGCTTCACCGGCAAGCGCTACGATTTCCACGACGTGCGCGTGACGCCGGGCTACGTGCAGCCCGGCGGGCCGCCGCTATGGATCGCCTCGATGGCCGAGGCCGGCGCGCTGCGGGCGGCGCGGTTCGGCGCGAACCTGCTGCCGCAGGGCGAGCGGGCGCGCTCGCTCGACCCGTGGCTGGCCAAGGTGCGGGCCGACGGCCGCGACCCGGCGTCCTTCCGCATCGGCATCATCCGCTCCTGCCTGGTCACCGACGATCGCGAGAAGGATTGGGCGGCGGTGCGCGTGGCCGAGCGGCGGCGCATGGAGGTCTACAATCGCTTCCGCGAGGAGGCGGGCGGCCATGGCGGCGTGGCCGGCATCACCGAGGCACAGCGGATTCCCCAGACCTGGGTGGTGGGCAGCGTCGATCATTGCGTCGCCGAGCTCACCGCCTTCATCGAGGAGTACGGGCTGACCGACATCGTGAGCTGGGCCGTGCCGCCGGGGATGCGGCCGGACGAGATGAACCCGAGCCTCGAACGCTTCGCGCGCGACGTGGCTCCCCGTCTGCGGGCGAGGTTCAGCGGCCAGGTTCAGCGGCCAGGTTCGCGGCCTGTGACGGTGCGGTAGGGCGAGGGGTCGAAGGAGGCCGCCACGGCGGTGTGCGAGGCCTGCCACAACCGGCCATCGGCCGCGGTGGCGACCAGCAGGATGGCCATGGCGGCGACGACGACGGCGACGAACAAAGGCATGCGCCACACTCCCGGGCCTGATGACAACGCGCGCCGAGGCCGGAAGTTTCCTCGCCGTCGGCGAGCCGGAAGTTTCCTCGCCGTCGGCGACACGCGACGTCGGAAACTCTGGCGCCGGAAACTTTGGCGCCCGAAACCTTGGCGCAAGGGCGACGTTGTCACGGTGTTGCTTCCCTGGGGGGGAGATCGTCCGGAGACTTGTCATGGGTCGTTTGTTTCCCATCGCCGCGCTCGCCGCCTTGTCCGGCGCCCTGGCCGGCGGCTACATGATCCTCGCCTCCGCCAAGGCCACGACCGTTCCGGTGGCCGTGAGCAGCCCGCCCGCCAAACAGTCCCTGGCCGAACCGGCGTCTCGCGCGGTCCCGGTTCCGATCCTGGCCCTGGCCCCGCCGCCGGTGCAGACGCGCGCGCCGACGATCACCGCGGCCCGGCCGCCGGTGCCGCTGCAGATCAGTCGCCGCACGACCTATTGGGTGGAAGAGGCTCAGCCGTCCGCGGCGAAGGCCGACGGCGCCGTTCGGGACCAGACCGACCAGACGGCACAAACCGACAAGAAGGCGGCCTCCGACGCCGCGGCCAAGGCCATGATCGAGGCCGACGGCTACAAGGGCGTGAAATCCCTCGTCAGGACACCGGACGGCCTGTGGCGCGGCCTTGCCATGCGGGGCACCGTCGAGGTGGCCGTCAGCGTCGATGCCAACGGGAGCGTCTCGACGCAGTAGCTCGGCGCGGCTCATGATCTTCCGGACCGCGGGCCTCCAGGCCCGCTCATGAGCTTGAGCGGCCGCTAATCCCCGGTGGGCGCGCAGCGGGAGCCAAATAAACCTCACCCTGAGGAGGCGCGTAGCGCCGTCTCGAAGGGTGGGCACGAGCACCTTGCCTGATGGCCATCCTTCGAGACGCCGCGCTGCGCGCGGCTCCTCAGGATGAGGTTGGGGCCGGTTCGACGGTCTCGCCGTGAACAGCCCGTCGCCGCCGTGCTAGAACGCCGTCATGAAAATCGTCGTCGGCTCAGACCACGCGGGCTTTCCCATGAAGGCCGAGCTCGTGGCGTTCATCCGCCAGCGCGGCCACGACGTGACCGACGTCGGCTCCTACGATCCCGAGCCGGTCGATTTCCCCGACATCGCGCGCAAGGTGGCGGCTGCCATCACCGGCGGCCAGGCCGAGCGCGGGCTGATGGTGTGCGGCACCGGCGTGGGCGCCGCGATCGGCGCCAACAAGATGAAGGGCATCCGCGCCGCGGTCTGCCACGACGTCCATTCGGCGCATCAATGCGTCGAGCACGACGACGTCAACGTCATGTGCATCGGCGCGCAGATCGTCGGGCCGTGGCTCGCCAAGGATCTGGTCGCGGCGTATCTCGATGCGAAGTTCTCGACCGACGAGGAATTCCGCCGGCGGGTGGCCAAGCTCGCGGAGATGGATGCGGGGCGGTAATGCGCTCGCCAATAGTTCAATTCCGCCCCTTGGTTTTGCTTTCGCCCATATTCTCAGGGCGAGCCGTGGGACCTTGGCTTGGCGCAGTTACCTAGATTTCCGGAAACCTCGGAAAATCTTCACCACAGTACCGCCGATGATCAGCAATGCGGTGATTGGAGTCAGGACGTCGGACACCACCCGCGCGAATGCCACGTGTTCTCCGACGAGGGCGAATACGGCGACGTAAAACGTGGTCCACAAAATCGAAAGAACCGCCCAGATACCGAGGAGGCATGTCGTGTTCATGTGGCTCGGGTTTTTCGTGGCATTGCGCCGGGTACGCGACGCAAAACGGGCGGCCAGTTGCCCGACCGCCCGCTTCGTCGCTTGCAAGGCTGCACCTTAGTGCATCGCGCCGGCGACGTTGCTCAGCACGTTGCTGACCTTGCCGCCGACGCTGGTCATGGCGGCGATGGCCGCGACCGAGATCAGCGAAGCGATCAGCACGTACTCGATGGCGGTCGCGCCATCGTCGTTCTTCATCAATTTGCGGAAAATGGACAGCATGACTATCTCCGTTCTTCTTATTCTTGACGCGGCATCTGGGGTGCCGAGGCCTTAATTGGCCTGCATTACAATAGCAACACCGTGCCGCGTGTCCGCTGCGCAATTGTAAGGGCTGTTTTTTCTGTGGCTGTGTCAAAACTGGCGGAGGGCGATCATGTGCGGCTTAAGCGCTAAAACGGAAACCCAATTTTGGCCAGCCCGTGGCTGCTGGTTCCCGTTCCACCGCCATTAGCGGAGCCTTTTCCGTCGCATCCCAAGCAAGCCAACAGACCGATAGTCAGGAAGAAGTAGGCGACCAATCTCATTGCGCTTCCCTCTCAGGGATGGATCCTGACAAGGCCGGGACGCTTGCGGCCGAACTCGGCAAAGCCGGCCTGGTGCGCGTCGGCGGTGGTCACAGTGTTTGGTTGACGGAAGCAGGCCGTCAAGCCTGCAAGCGCCCCGTCGAGATTCGACCGTCATGCCTCACGAATGAGGTCGCCTCCACTGTGCTAATTTGTGTAGAGAGTCGCGGCGCTGGCACCTCGTTCAGCGCCGGAAAACCAACATGACTAGGATCATTACAAGCATGGAAACCATAATCGTGCCCAGCACGCTGACCCTCGACTCCGTGAGCGCCTCAAGCAATTTTCGTTGTAGCTGGAGCCCCTGGCTCGACTTCTCGTCGTAGTGAAACGATGCGGAGCAGAGCGCGACATGCCGGTGATCGACGTTGTTCCATTCCCGCTCGTATTGATCCTGCTTGTTCCAAGTGATTGCCGGTTCCGCGTCATCCAGATCGAGCTGGACTGAACTCGGGAGAATCCCCCTTGTCACAGCATTCCAGCACTCGTCCATTTCCTCGCGCGTTAGTCGGAGGCTAAAGCTCAGATTGTTGGAGGCGACATGGCGCCCTGCCAAACGAACGCTAGCCTCGCCCTTCCAAGACGCGCTCCCCGCGTCCATGAGAGCCAATCCGACGAACCACTTGTGCTCACACTCGTCAAATAGCTTGCCGCCAGACGCTAGGTACATACCCTCGCCGACACCGGTAGGTCTCAGCATCAAGGTGACTTGGCGATGGCCAGTTGGTTTGTTGGCGTCCGTCGACATCCCGAAGGCTCGCGTCCAATGGGCCAACTCGACGGTGAAGTTCATTCCCCCACCTCCATCAAGTCCTTCGTCTCAGACTTGTCCTCGTGCAGTAGCTCTGAGATTTCGTCGACGATGTTGGCCGTTCGCTCCGACGGATCGTAGAGCTGTCCATTCTTCATTCGGTGCCTGTCTAGGCTCTGCTGTGATGGGGCGACCACGTGGTTTCTCAGGGACGTCGCCGCTACGCGCGCTCTAAAGCCAGCGCACGGCCGGTTTCGGTCAGCATGACGCTGTCTGCTGCGTAGACCATCCACCCGCAGATATGCCCATACGCGGCTCCTGCGATCACGCTTTCTGGCGGAATCTTCGTCTGCTCGGTGACAGCGTCCACACGGACCCAATGCGAGCCGCCAACCGTTGCTAGAAAACGGCAGAGCGCCCGAGCAACCATCGGAGGGTCGGTCTCTTTTGAATCCGATCGCATCGCCACACGTTCCTGCGTGCTTGCTCCAGCAACACGACATTGTTTCCCATGTGCCTGTCTCGCATCTCCAAATTTTGCATCTCTAAAACGAAAAACGAGGTCTAGGGTTACAGACCATACCGTGCAGCTAGTTTTAAAGCACAAGGCTTGGGCCGGCCGGTCGGCTTGAAGATCGCCAACCGCTCTTCGTAGCTCGGCCTAGGCCGGCGGCCGGTTACGTTCGCGATGTCCTCTGCGTCGTGCTCCGATGCGCCGACTAGGATGGCGTCGAGCCACGCGCCCAGCCGACGAAGCCGGCATCACGCGCAGTGAGGGCGTGCGTCAGCTGCCCTCGCGCGATGCGCCTTCCCAATGCCACTGGCGCGCTATGCACGGCCCTCACGGTCCTAGGGTGCCCAGCTCCCACCATCTGCCTTGTATAAGTAGCCATAGCCGTGCGCATAGCGGCCGTCGGCGCCCGGGAAATCCCTGCAACCGGACAACAGTGTTACAAGCAAGAGAGCGAGCGCGGCGAGAAGGAGCCTCATGGAGGACCGCCTTGATCGTGCACCCGGCAGGGACGGTCGGGATCGAACTCGATCATCGGTCGCAGCATCGCAAGCAACTCCCGCTAAGGCCCTCGAATTGGTCAATGTAGCGGCTTCAGTCGATCCTTCGCGGCCTCGACCCCGCCGGCCGCGGCTTTGGCGTAGAGTTGCTGCGCCTTTGCCGCGTCGCCTTGCGTGCCGGCAGTGCCCCACGCCGACAGGACGATCGGGTCGTAACTCTCTGCCAGCATGAACGTGGCGAGCGGACTGCCGGCCTCGACGGCGCGCTCGAGCACGCTACGCGCCGCGCCGACATCGCCCAGCTCCAGCAAGCGCTTGGCGCGGCCCATTAGACGAGCCGCCTCTTCATTGGCGGCTGACGGTGGTACAGGCGGCTCAGTCCTTGCCACCTCGTCGGCCGGTACCGGTACCGGTGCCGGCGTCGCGGTGTGCTCGATGGCCGCCGGCGGTGTCGGGTTGTCACTGGCCGGCGCGGACAGGCGCACGTTGGCGCCGCGCTCCCCGCCGGGCGTGGCATTCGCGCGTTTCGCCAGCTCCTGCTCCAAAGCCTGGGTGTGGGCGCGCTCGCGCGCCAGCGCCATTACCAGCGCCTGCTCACCGGTCTGGCGCTTCGCCAGTCGCTGCTCGAGATCATTGCTGCGCGCACGTTCCTTCGCCAGCAACTCCTGATCGGTCTGACGGGCGGCCAGCTGCTGCTCCACGCCCTTTCTGCGGGCCTTCTGAAGCGCATCCTGCTCGACGAGACGCGCGGCCAGTTGCTGCTCGAGGTCCCGTCTGAGGGTGCGCTCCTGTTCCAGCCGCTGTTCGAACGTGATTTCGGCACGGTCGTCGCGATACACAGCGGCCGATGACGCCTCCGCGGCCGCGATGTGGCCTGAGAGGTGGTCGCGGTAGAAGACCCAGCCGAGGGCCGCCATGAAGACGCAGGCTGTCGCCAGCAAGAGCGGCTTGAACGACCGCGGCTGGCGTCGCGGCGCCTTTCGCGTTCGAGCAGGCTCGCTCGCCCCGTAGGCACTGGACTCCGGCGGCCCGGACTCTGGAGGCGCGGTCCCCGCTGCGCTGGAACGCTCGAGATCAACCACCCGGCCGGCTCTGATAGCGAGCCCCTTCAAGCCGCCGCGGGCACCACTGGCGCCAGGCGCAACGTCAGTGGTGCCGTTCCCACTGGTCGACATTGCCCGTCCCTCACACCTCGCACGCTCCGCTGACGGCGGAGCGATTCCCAAAACGCGTCTTCCCAAGACGCGTCATCAATGCATGCGCATTGAGGGCCGAAGAACGGCATGCGCACAATGAGGCGCGGGCCTGGCGAAACCAAAGTCACAGAACGATCATGATTTGCGCCGACGCTCGGGTTCGATCACAAGGCGGTGAGTCCGTCTTTCGGGTCGTGCTTGCCCTGACGATACTGACCTCATGGAACCGATCCACGAGGAGCATATCCGATGTTCAACAGACGGTCCTTGATGAAGGGCGGCCTGGCGATGGGCGCCGCATCGTCGCTGACACGCATTGCGCAGGCCCAGGCCGGGACGCCGATGCTGGTGTTCATGGGCCATGAGCTTTGAGGCGGATGCAAGATCTGGCGTGCCCAGTCCGAGCCTGAGTTCGTGAAGTCGGAAGCCTGCAAGAAACTCGACTATCGAGTCGTTCATCCCGCCGACCTGCCGCTGGTGCTGAAGGAAGAGAGCTGGCCCAAGGACGCCCTGTGGGTGCGGACGGCTTTTCTTGAGTCCGAGGAAGGCAAGGCGCGGCCCGACGCCACGCCACGCTTCATCCTGGCCCAGGACGGCAAGGTCATTTTGGCCGTCACCGGCAATGCCGGCTGGAAAGACAAGATGTGGCCGAAGATCATGGAAGTGACGCGAACCGCCGCCTGACGCTTAGTGCCGGGGCTCAAGGAACGACACAGCCGCCCCCCGGCCCGTGGCGTTCATCCGCCAGCGCGGCCACGAGGTGACCGACGTCGGCTCCTACGATCCCGCGCCGGTCGATTTCCCCGACATCGCCGCTAAGGTGGCGGCTTCCATCACCGGCGGCCAGGCCGAGCGCGGGCTGATGGTGTGCGGCACCGGCGCCTGTCCCGAGGCATCCGAGGGATGGGCGCCGCGATCGGCGCCAACAAGATGAAGGGCATCCGCGCCGCGGTCTGCCACGACGTCCCAGCGCCGCGCGCCTCTTGGCGCGCTGCGCTTCGGCGCATCAATGCGTCGAGCACGACGACGTCAACGTCATGTGCATCGGCGCGCAGATCGTCGGGCCGTGGCCCGCCAAGGACCTGGTGGCGGCGTATCTCGATGCGAAGTTCTCGACCGACGAGGAATTCCGGCGGCGGGTGGCGAAGCTGGCGGAGATGGACGCGGGGCGGTAGGGCAACGTTCGCGGGCACGAGTGTTATGCCTCGATATCGGTTGCTCGGGGCACTGTGCCAATCCGGGCCAGTATCAAAGGAGCATTCCACCTATCTCTCTCGTGGGAACAACGGTCGCCAAGGATAGCTGGATGTTCCCGAAGCAAACAGAACTGGCAGGCTGTTGTCTGGAATGGAGTAGTCATACGCGACACACCACTGACACCCACCCCATCCGAGAGGCTCAGAAGGGTAAATCTCCTTTCCGACATCCTCACAGAAGCTCTTGAATGCGGCGCGTCTGGTAGCGTCGGGGACTATCTGGGAAGTCCCAGAGAACGTGATGTGAGTCGGATCGAGTGGACAAATTGTCGTAACACTAACTGCACCATGTGCTTCATAGGCAGTCCGGATCGCATCCACTCCGCGAGGATCGGAGTGATAGACCAAGATATCAAGTGTTGCGGTTCCCTTGGAAAACGCGTCGATAAACTCGTTGGCTTCCGGGTTCGCTCGCGAATCGAATAGAGCACTCCCCGTACTGTCTTATCTTCGATTTCAAGAAGTTTTCCGCGAAGTTCGCGAAGAACTGCGGCCAATTTGGCATCGCGATACACGGCTCGAAGCGGTCGCGTGCCAATGCACTCTCTAATTTTGAGGCGAAGAGCGGCTTCGGGGTAACCGTCGAAGGGCGTTGTAGGGGATTGCAATTCCAAATACGCCGGCAGCTGCCACGGTGTAAATCGCCGATCTTACATTCTCGTTCGGAATGCTGGCCCACCGTTGAAAGTAATATTGCTCCAAGCTGTTTACGTCGCTGATGCGCTCGGCAATAAACGGTTGCAGGCCAACAAGAAAGAGATGTGGTAACTCCTCGAGTTCGGTAGAGCCGGCTCCAGCCGAGTATCGCGCGACCGTGCGCATTCCTTCATGAAACGATTGCCATTCTTCCCGCCCTGGGATTTGGGAGAGCTTGTAGCGTTGACAGAATTCTCTTAGGTGATCGCCAATTTCGAGTAGCTCGCCCTCCTCGATATCTGAAGTCAGGTGATACACGCCCCGAGCGCCCTTTGCCTCGTCGCGCGAGCGTTGAACTGCCCGGACAAGGAGCACCTCGCGCCCAATCCCTGAAAGTATTCTCGGTAGGCGCGCTTGGTCATTAAGTTCTTCAGCGTCGGCGTCCAGAAAAATCACGCATGGTATTCGTCCGGTTCCTTTTCCCTTCCCACTTCGATTGACCCACCAAAGCTCTTGGATAGAACCAACGAAGTTTCCTACCGACCGCGGAACCAGGTCTTTCGGAAGGGGATTGGATATCAGCGTTGGAAAACCGGCTTGCGCCACTCGTACGGCTGCCTGACGAAGAAGGGTAGTCGCACCGCTCCCGGGCTCTACGAAGATGATAAGTTGTCGAAGAGCATTTCGAGGGTCGATCTGGCTACGGTCCAGATCTTCGGCAATCCTGAGGATCTCCTGGTCGAGCTGGACTTTCGCGGAACCCGTTTGGCTGCCGAGCATTGCAACGTCGCGAATTTTCGCGCCACTGGCCGCAAATATCGGCCACTCAGGTTCACCTGAGAGGAAGCGGTCGAAGCCCTCTTGCGTGATATCCACCCGTCCTGTTTCCGCCCGTGTTAGCAGGCGCCAATCAGGGCCAAGCTGACTTAAAAGATCATCTGGGACCTCTACGCCTATGGCGTCTTTGAGGTCAACGACTGGCCTATTTCCCACCGGCGCCGAAGTTGCTTGATAGGCCGTAACGAAGGACTGCAGGCCTCCCGCCCAGTGGAAGATCGTCTTTTGAGCACTGTTGGTAGCCGGCGCGTCGTCCGTAACGACGACCAAGTTAAGGTGCTCTGTGATGCTGGTGAGGATTTCAATATCTTCTGACGTGATCGCAGTCCCGACGAGGAAGAGCGTTCCTCCCAAATTCGCGGCCTGTATCTTCAGGTGGTCGAGCTTCAGCTTACGGACAACGGGCGGCAGATTGGTCGCGCCCACGAGTTGGTAAAGGCGGATGAAGGAATGGGATTGCAGGTTGTCAGTCTGATCCTGAATATCACCAGCGAGGACCAGTTCTCGCCCATGCTCGCGACCAGCCCAATAGGTCGCGACATCAAGTGCCTCATCGAAGTTCCAAATGTTGGCCCAGGGTAGTCCCAACACCATAGCCGCTTGCGCCTCATTTAGGCCCTCCGAGATCCAAAGCGACGCTTGACCGCTAACGATGTCTCGGTACAGGGGGTTGTCGCGAAGCGCTGTAATAGTCTTGACTGGCATGAAACCCTCGACAGTCACGGCAATGGCCGCGACTCGTGCTCGCTATCGCTGCCAATCTACATTGTGTGAGACCGGCGCTGAAGCTTTCTATGGGCTAACCCAAGGTTGCAATTGGAGAGATTGCGCGCGATAGGCTGGCGCACTGTGGCTTCCTTTGTTTTGGTTCGGAGCGTCCGGCGTTCCCGCCTCCATGGCTGAAACTCATCGGTCGGCAGCGATCGCCGATTACTGCCTTAATTTTGGCTGCTCAATGCCTGTCGCTCGCACCGACTACCCCACCACCTGCGCCCGATCCCGGATCCACTGCCCGCAGCACATAGTCCTCCGCCGCCGGCTGATAGAGCTCCCACAGGAACCGCAGCTCCTCGAGCGGCCGCGGGCTGAGGTCGACGCGCAGGTCGACGAACGGAAAGCTCTCCTTGTGCACCACCAGCAGCCCGGCGGATTTGAGCTGCTTCAGCTCGCCGCCGGCGGCCTGGCCCGCCTCGATGGCGCGCATCAGCCGTTCGGCGAGCGGCTGGGCTTCGTTCTGCTCGTAGCTCTCGACCATGGCATCGACCACCTGGGCGGTGCGGATGATGTTGCCGACGGCCACGCAGTCGCGGCCGACCCGGCCCTTGGCGATCGAGGTGATCTTCTGGCCGTTGAAGAAGGCGCCGCGTCCGTCCTGGGCGATCAGCGCGAGCTGGCGCCATTTGAGGCCCATGGGATTGGCAGCGTCGCTCTTCTCGAGCTCGCGCACGATCGCCTCAGGCGCCCGCCCGCTTCTGAGCTGCCCGAGCATGATCGGCCCCAGCCGTGGGTCGGTGCGGTGCTGCGTCAGGGCGGCGCCCACGCCCGCTTCGGCCCAGGCGCAGCGGCTGCCGACCGCCATGGCGGAGGTGGTGACGACGGCGCCCAGCATGCCGGTGCGGGCGCAGCGTCCGGCGATGGAAAAGGTCATGGGGTCTGTCTCCGTGCTCTTATTCTTAGAGCACATTCACGCACCTACCTCACCCTGAGGAGGCCGCGCAGCGGCCGTCTCGAAGGGTGGGCAACAGACGAGGTGCTCGTGCCCACCCTTCGAGACGCTCGCTTCGCTCGCTCCTCAGGGTGAGGTTGGTGGTGCTGCTCGGTTGGGTGGCGCTCGTCGTCACCGCCGTTCTAAACTCCCCCCATGTCCCACTCCCTCCGCCTCCTTCTCACCGGTGATTCCATCCTGCAGCGCCGGCTCAACAGCCGCGACGACGCCGAGTTGCGGCCGCTGTTCGACAAGGTGCGCTCAGCCGACGTCGCCTTCACCAACTTCGAGGTTTTAGCCAACGACTATCGCGGCGATCCCGCGCTGGAAGGCGGCGGCTCGCATTTCGGCGCGCCGGCCTGGGTGCTGGACGAGCTTTTGGCGGCCGGCATCGATCTGTTCGCCACCGCGACCAACCACTCGCTCGACTACTCGATCTCGGGCCTCCTCGCCTCGATCGAGGCGATGGAGGCCCGCGGGGTCTCGTTCGCCGGCGTCGGCCGCAATCTCGAGGACGCGCGGCGGCCCTGCTATCACACCTCGCCCCAGGGCACGGTGGCGATGATTTCCTGCGCCTCGACCTTCGGCAAAGGCCAGGAGGCCGGGGCGGCGCGGCCCGACGTGCAGGGGCGTCCCGGGCTGAACCCGCTGCACTTCGAGACCGTGCACGAGGTCACCGAGCAGCAGCTTTTAGCGCTGCGCGAGGTCGCCGATCAGCTCGGGCTGGAAGCCGAGCGGCAGCAGAAGATCAAGATGGGTTTTGCCTTCGCGCCGGCCGATCCGGCGGTGTTCCCGTTGGGTGAGCTCAAGTTCAAGTCGTCGAACCGGGCACACGTGCGCACCACGGCGAACGCCAAGGACATCGCCGCCATGGTGCGCTGGGTCAAGGAGGCGCGCGGGCTGTCGGACATCGTGCTGGTGAGCCTGCATGCGCACGAGCAGATGCCGGAGTTGAAGGAGCTGCCGGCCGAGTTCATCGGCGCCTTCGCGCGCGAGATGATCGACGCCGGCGCCGACCTCGTGGTCGGCCACGGCCCGCACCTGCTGCGCGGGATGGAGCTCTACAAGGGCAAGCCGATCTTCTACAGCCTGGGCAACTTCCTCGGCCAGAACGAGCTGGTGCCGAAGATTCCCGCCGACGGCTACGAGCGCTTCCGCGCCGAGCCGGATCTGACGCCGGGGCAGGTCTACCAGAAGCGCACGCGCGGCGACCAGGCGGGCTTCCCCTCCGACCGGCGCTACTGGGAGTCGGTGGTGCCGACGCTCACTTATGATGGCGCCGCCTTGCGCGCGATCGAGCTGACGCCGATCTCGCTCGGCTGGAAGGACGCCCGCCACCGCCGCGGCCGTCCCCGGCTCGCCGGGGCCGACGAGGGCCGCGCGATCCTCGAACGCTTCGCCGCCCTCAGCCAGCCGTTCGGCACGAAAGTGTCGATCAACGGCGGGTCGGCTTCAGTCGCGCTCTGACGACTGTGGCCCACCAGGCCGCGGAGATTACTCCGCGGTAATCGAGACGCGCCCTTTGGGCGCTCCTCAGGGTGAGGTTGGAGTGGCCTAACCGACCTACCTCATCCTGAGGAGCATCGCGTAGCGATGCGTCTCGAAGGATGGGCACCAAGCACCGTGCGCGCTCCCACCCTTCGAGACGCGCCCTTTGGGCGCTCCTCAGGGTGAGGTTGGATTGGCCCGACCGACCTACCTCATCCTGAGGAGCATCGCGTAGCGATGCGTCTCGAAGGATGGGCACGAGCACCGCGCCTGTGGCCATCCTTCGAGACGGCGCTCCGCGCCTCCTCAGGATGAGGTTGGAGTGGACCGACCGACGTGCCTCACCCTGAGGAGCGCGCAGCGCGTCTCGAAGGGTGGCAACGGGCACGTGATCGGATGAGGTGATTCGGGCCGAACGGCCTGTCCCCCATTGAATTGCAACAGGTTGGTCACGGGCTTCCCGGCCCGGTCGGGCGTTGAATCCGTCTGCGGAGGTGCGCATGCACGGGTTGCCCGAACTCAAGATACCGAACGACTGGAAGCAAAGGACGCGGGTGTTCGTCACCCGGGCGAAGCGGCAGCGTCCCGGCCTGACGCCGCTGGTCCCGCGCGAGGTCTACGACGCCGAACGCCAGCCGGCCCGGGACGACGATCAGGCCCAGGATCAGGCCCGGCGCGACCGTTTTATCCATACCCGTCAATAGGTTACGGGTCCCGACCTTCTAATGACCAGAATAGGTAGGTGAGGGCGGCCGGGCATATACTTCCGGCCGATGGAGAGATTTGGTCCATGTGCGCCGCTGGGGCGAGGAAACTCCGCAATTAGCGCACCCCCGCTACCCCCTTTGTCAGCACGCCAAAAACGTCGGGACGACAGAAACGAAAGCGGAGCGGCGAGTCCCGGATTTGTTGACAAATCGCCTAAAAGGCTTGCGCCATCGGCATCGAAGCTGTCTCCCCCCGAGTGGACGCTTGTAGACAGGGGGTGCGGTTCAGCCCGGAATCATGCCCTTGGCCCTGATCGTCGTCTGGGCGGCCGGCGTCTGCAGGAAGGCAATGAACGCCTTGGCTGCCTCCGCCTGCTTGGCATCGGCCGCGATGGCGGCGGTGTAGACGATCTCCTGGTTGAACTCGGCCGGCACCGGCCCGACCACGTCGAGCCCGGGCGCGGTCAACACGTTGATCAGGAAAATGCCGAGCTCGGCGTCGCCCGCTTCCATGGCCTTGACCAGGTCGGCCGGCCCGGCCATCGCCTTGGTCTTGGCCTTCAGGGCCTCCGCCAGCCCCAGCCGCTCGAACAGTTTCAGCACCTGCGCGCCGGCCGCGCTGGCGGGGATGGTGGCGATCGATTGCGCCTTGGTGAGTGCGGCCTTCAGCGCCTCGGGCGTGGCGATGTCGGGCTTCGGCGCGCCGGCGCGCACGGCGACGCCGAGGCCGACGCGGGCGATGTCGATCGTCGGGCCGGGCACGAACTTGGCCTTCGCGGCGTCGTCCCTGAAAACCTCGCGCGGCACGACAGCTACATCGAACGGCCCACCTGTCGTGGCGAGCTTGATCAGGTCGGGCGTGGTGCCGGCGCGGATCACGAGCGTGTGGCCGGTCGCCGTCTCGAATTGCTGGGCGAGGTCCTTCATGGCGGTCATGCCACCACCGGCGAGGACCTGCAGCTCGGCCGCGCGGGCGCCGGCAAGAGGTGCGACGGCAAGGGCGAGGCCCAGCAGCGAGGCGGCGAAAGCGAGAGTTGTCATGAGGGTTTCCTTCCGGGCGCGGACCCTAGCATGGCAGTGCGGCCCCCGGTGACGACGGCGCTACTCGATCTTCACGTCCATGCTGTAGCGCGCATTGCCGCGCGTGCCGCTGACCACGATCAGGTAGGTGCCGCTCTTGGGCAGCCGGCCCGACCAGCGCGTGGCGTCCTCGCCGCCGGCCGCGCCGTGCAGGTTCTTGCCGTGGAACTCGAGCAGGCCGTCGCTGTCGCGGCCGACCGTCGTGCCGGGCTCGTAGACCTGGAACACCGCATTGTCGTCGGGCGCGGTGATGGTGACGGTGAGCGTCTGGCCCGCCGTCGCCTTCATCGAATAGAGCGCCGGCGCGCCCGGCATCACCCGGCCGCCGGTCGTGCCGCTGGTCGAGCCGGTGGCGAAGAAGATCGGCTTGGGCGAGGGGACCGGCTCCGCCGCAGGCGCGGCCGTCAGCGACAACGTCATCAGTACCGCCAGAAGCAACACACCCAACCTCATCCTGAGGCGCGGCCGCTTAGCGCGGGGGAACCCCCGCGCCTTGCCGCGTCTCGAAGGATGGGAACGAGCACCCTGTCTGTTGCCCATCCTTCGAGACGGCCGCTGCGCGGCCTCCTCAGGATGAGGACTTGCGTGCATTGCTGCCTACTCCACGGTCGCCGTTTCGAACTCGGCCGGCATGGTGATCTCCAGCACCTCGAAATCGTCGGAGTGGGAGATCTCCTGATGCTTGATGCCGGGCGGCTGATAGACCGTCGAGCCGGCGACCAGCTTGTGCTCGCCGTAGCCCTCGTAGTCGAAGATCGCCCAGCCCTTCAGCACGTAGACGAACTGGAAGTCGAGCGCGTGGGTGTGGCGCGGCGCGTCGGCATGCGTGCCGGGCTTGGCCCGGATCACGTGCGCGCCGACGCGGCCGTTGGTCAGTTCCTCGAGCCCGAGCTTGCGGTACTCGAAGAAGGGCCGCAGCCCATCCGGCTTGAAGGAATCGGGCCCGAGGTGATTCACGATGCCCAGTTCGCGCGCCTTGTCCTTTTCGGCTTCATCGGTGGTGGGGAACAGGTCGGGCATGATGTCCTCCAGTCAAAACAAGGACTTAAGGTGTTTCTTCCCTTAGTCATCCACAGCCCCTACAATGCCTCGCTTTCCCGCCTTTTGGCATCTGGAAAGCGTTATGGCTCACATCAGACTGAATACCCACCCTGCCCAGGGCGGCCAGGCGGCTCCTCCTGTGGTGTGGGGTGCGCGCGACCCCAAGATTCGCGGGCCCGTCGTCGGCACCGTGGGCGATCCCGCCCGGCGCAATGCGATCGGCGTGCATTCCGGCAGCTACGGCATCTACCGCGCGCTGGCGATTGCGGCGCAAGAGCTCAAGGCCGGCCACCGCGCCGACCTCACCAACACCTCGCCGGCCGAGCCGATCGGCCCGTTCGAGAGCTGGTTCGATCCCAGAAAGATCGTGTCGCTCGATCCGTGGGGCCACATGGTGGCCGAGGTTTTCGCCGACAAGCTGGCGGCGGGCTGGGACATCCGCCCGACCATCGCCGTCACCAAGGCGCATGTGCAGATGCCCGAGATCAAGGACGCGATCGTGGCCGGGCGGCTGAAACCCGACAACGACATCCTGAGCGGCGCGGGCGACGTCAGGGTGACCAAGGCCGCGGTCGAGCCGGTATGGTGGCTGCCCGGCATCGCCGAGCGCTTCGGCGTCAAGGAGGTCGACCTCCGCCGCACGCTCTTCGAGCAGACGGGCGGCATGTACACCGAGCTGGTGACGCGGCCCGACCTGGAACTCTTCCTGCCGCCGATCGGCGGCGCCACGATCTATTTCTTCGGCGACGTCGCCAAGCTCGGCAAGGCAGAGACCAAGATCGCCTGCCGCCTCCACGACGAGTGCAACGGTTCCGACGTGTTCGGCTCCGACATCTGCACCTGCCGGCCCTATCTCGCGCACGGCATCGAGATCTGCATCGAGATGGCGCAGAGGGGCGGCGTCGGCGTGGTGATCTACAATCGCAAGGAAGGCCGCGCGCTGGGCGAGGTCACCAAGTTCCTGGTCTACAACGCGCGCAAGCGCCAGCCCGGCGGCAATTCGGCGGCGGAATACTTCAACCGGACCGAATGCGTCGCTGGTGTGCAGGACATGCGGCTGCAGGAGCTGATGCCCGACCTGTTCCATTGGCTGGGCATCAACCGCATCGACCGCTTCGCCTCGATGAGCAACATGAAGTCCGACGCCTTGCGCGAGCAGGGCATCGAGATCGTCGAGCAGGTGCCGATCCCCGACGAGCTGATCCCGGCCGACGCCCAGGTCGAGATGGATGCCAAGAAGGCCGCCGGCTACTTCACCTCCAAGAAGCCGGAGACGACCGACCTCGCCAAGCCCAAGGGGCGAGGCCTCAACGAGTGACCGAGGATCTCGCGTACCTGCGCACGCCGGCCGCGATCCGCGAGCGGGCGGGCCAGGTACTGAAATATGTCGAGGACGGCCGCTCGGCCTGGTGGTCGGTCGATGCCAACGGGCTCGAGGCGGCGGTGCAGGCGACGCTCAAGGTGACGCGCCAGCGCTTCCCTAATCCCGCGGCGATCCCCTTCCATTCGCGCTGGCGGCATTTCGAGGCCGGCAGCCATGATCGCTGGGCGGCGTTGGCGCCCCGGCTGAAAGATCTGCCGAAGGAAGAGGTGGCGCGCCGGCGCATGGATCTCGCGGTGGTCTCGGTACTGCTCGATGCCGGCGCGGGCCCGGCCTGGTCGTACCGCGAACCCGGAACGAACGAGACCTATGCGCGCTCCGAAGGCCTGGGCGTGGCGAGCTTCCATATGTTCGCCAACGGCGCCTTCAGCCGCGACGCCAAGGTCGATCCGCTGCGGGTCGACGCCGAGCGTCTGGCGGTGCTCACGCCGATGGACATCGCCATGGGCTTCCAGGTCAAGGCGCACAATCCGCTGACCGGCCTCGAAGGCCGCGCCGGATTGCTGCGCAAGCTGGGTAACGTAGGCCTCGACCGACCGGGCGCGTTGTTCGACGTCATCGTGCGCGACCTCAACAGTGTGAAGGCCGCCTCGATCCTGGCCGCGGTGCTCGCCAACCTCTCGCCGATCTGGCCGTCGCCGATGGGCGATGTGTGGCCGCATCCGGCGATCGGGCTGGTGCCGTTCCACAAGCTCTCGCAATGGATGTCCTACTCGCTGGTCGAGCCGATCGACGGCGCGGGCCTGAAGGTCGTCGAGCTCGATGCGCTGACCGGCCTGCCGGAATATCGCAACGGCGGGCTCTTGGTGGATGCAGGCGCGCTCCGGCCCAAGCAATCGAGCCTGCTGACCAAGAGCTTCGCGCCGGGCGACGAGCCGATCGTCGAATGGCGCGCCTTGACCGTGGCGCTGCTCGACAGGATCGGCGAGCATGTACGCCTGCATCTGGGGATGGATGCCGAGCGCCTGCCGCTGGTGAAGGTGCTGGAGGCGGGCACCTGGTTTGCCGGCCGTATGCTGGCCGCCGAGCGCCGGCCCGGCGGCGGGCCGCCGATAAGCGTTGAGAGCGACGGGACCGTGTTTTGAGCGTGGGGGAGAATAAGATGTCGTTGCCGCATTCCATTCACGTCGTCAGCCATCCGTTGGTGCAGCACAAGCTCAGCAAGATGCGCGACAAGGAAACGTCGAGCGCCAATTTCCGCCGCCTGCTGCGCGAGATCGGCCTGCTGCTGGGGTACGACGCCACCAAGGACCTGCCGCTGGTCGAGAAGAAGATCGAGACGCCGATCACCGAGATGAACGCGCCGCTGCTCGACGGCAAGAAGCTGGTGATCGTGCCGATCCTGCGCGCCGGCCTCGGGCTCGCCGAAGGTCTGCTCGACCTGATGCCGCTCGCGCGCATGGGCCATGTCGGCCTCTACCGCGATCCGCGCACGCTGCAGGCCGTCGAGTACTACTTCAAGATTCCCGCCGACATCTCCGACCGCGACGTGCTGGTGTGCGATCCCATGCTGGCGACAGCGCATTCGGCGATCGCGGCTGTGGATCGTTTGAAGGAGTCGGGCGCCAAGCGACTCAAGTTCATCTGCATCCTGGGCTCCGAGCAAGGTGCGCGGGCCTTCGCCGAGGTCCATCCCGACGTGCCGGTGTTCGCGGCAGCGATCGATGCGAAACTCAACGATCACGGGTATATTGTTCCCGGACTTGGCGATGCAGGCGACCGCCTGTTCGGCACCAAGTAAGGGGAGAATCATCCTATGAGCATGGATCTCAAGTATCTGCTGTTCTCGGTGCTGCTGACCTTCGTGCAGGTGCTGATCGCCGCCGCCTCGGCCAATCAGGCGGTCGGCCTCAACACGCTGGCAGGCAACCGCGAAGGCATGGCCGAGCTCACCGGCTTCGCCGGCCGAGCGCGGCGCGCGCATCTCAACATGATCGAGAACATGGTGCTGTTCACCGCGCTGGTGCTGGTCGCCGCCGTCGCCGGCAAGGCCAACGCCATGACCGCGATGGGCGCGCTCATCTTCTTCTGGGCGAGGCTGATCTACGCCGTGATCTACCTGATCGGCATTCCCTGGCTGCGTACGCTCGCCTGGGCCGTGTCGGTGATCGGCATGGTGATGATCGCCTTGCAGCTGATCTAGGGCGGGATGAATTGGATCCGGCTCGCAGGCGGACGGTTTTCGCCGTTTTCACCGTTTCTTGACGGCGCCCGGCGGGCGGAAAACGGGCGAGTGCCTGATTCTTCGGGCGATTGCGCCATCGCGGCGATCGGGAAAACGGTCGATAAACGGCGCGAAAACGGGTTTTGAAGGCTTTTCGCTATATCAGGGCCGGACGACAACACCGCCACCACCGTGCGAGTGGCGGTGTTGGCGGTGGTGCCAGTCAACACCGCCACCCCCCGTGTGAGTGGCGGTGTTGGTGGCACATCGAGTGAATTCACTCGATCCACTTCAAGCCATCACGCCTTAGTGCTGTGCCGGTGCGTTAGTGCGTGGTGTGCGAGGCGCCCATCGCCTCGACCGCCAATTCCACGTCGATCTTGCCGGCCTTCTCGAACACCAGAGTGACCGGCACCGAGGCGCCCTGTTTGAAGGGCGCCTTCAGGCCCATCATCATCAGGTGATAACCGCCCGGCGCCAGGACCACGCTGCCGCCGGCGGGGATCTCGAGGCCCTTCTCGACCTCGCGCATGCGCATGACGCTGCCGTCCATCTTCATTTCGTGGACCTGCACGATATCGGCGCCCGGGCTGCTGGCTGAGATCAGACGATCCGGCGCGGTTCCTGTGTTGGTGATCTTGAGGAAGCCGCCGCCGGCCGGCGCGCTGGGCGGCGTGGCGCGCGCCCAGGGATGGGCGATCTCCAGCGCGCCAACCTTGTAGTCGTGGGCGAGTGCCGGGCTGGCAAGAACGAGGGTGAGAAGCAGGGGAAGGGCGAGGCGAAAAGGTGTCACGGGATTTTCCTTCCTGATCAAAGTCGCGGTCGGATCTGCGCGTCGAGCCAGGCGCGCACTTTGTCCAGATCGGCGACACCCGGCAGCACGGTCACGCTGCCGTCGCGCGCGATCATGAGCGTGCGCGGCAGCTCGCCGGACCATGAGTTGTCGATCTCATAGCGCAGGCGCTCATAGAAGCGGTCGGTGAAGGTCCAGCTCTCGGCCTTGCCGAGGCCGGCACGGTCGAGCGCCGTGGCGACCTGCTCGACCGACTGCGGCGCAGGGTCGGCATCGATCAGCACCAACCTGAGGTCACGCCGGTCGGCTAAAAGCTTGCCCCAGTTGGGCAGCTCTACCAGACAGGGGCCGCAGGTCAGGCCCCAGAAATGGATCACCGTCGGCTGGCCGGCATGGGCGGTGCGCAGCTTCGCCCAGCTGCCGCGTTCGAAAGGCAGCGGATCGGACGCATGCGCCGTGCCCAGTCCCGCGACGCCGAGCGCCAGGGCGAGAAACAGAACCAATGGCCTCACGGTGTGTCCTCCAGTGGGATCAGGCGGTAGCCTTCCGTCTTGGTGAGCCACGAGAGGTAAACGCGCGTCTTGTCAGCGACTAGCAACGGATGATCCGAGGCATCGTCGGTATCGGCGACGGTGCGCGTCAGGCTCCAGCTGCGGCCATTGTCGTGCGACACCTGCCAGCGTATCTGGGCCTTGGCGCCGTCGAACTCCTTCCACACGAGATGCACGTCGTTGCCGGCCGCCAGGAGATACGGTCGTGCCGGCTGGCGATCGGGCGAGGACAGCGCGCGCGGTTCGCTGAAGACGGCGTCGCCGTTGTCGGCGCGGGCATAGAACAACCCTTGGCGCGCCGTGCCGCCGGTGAACCAGGCGGCGTGATAGGAGCCGTCGGCCGCGATGGCGAGGCTCGGCCCCTGATGGGGGCAAGCCTCGATCTTCCAGTTGTCGACGCTCACCCGACGCAGCGGCCCGGGCGTGGCGGCGTCCTTGAACGTCACAACCGCGTGGTCGCGGATCGATCCCGGGAAGATATTGCGGAACAGGATCGCGGGCCGACCGGGTCCGGCGAAGGCGACAGCGAGCCGGCAGCATTCGCAGGTATTGTCGACGGCGACCGTCGTGTCGCCGAACTTGCCGCCGTCATCAGACCAGGCGAAGGCCAGCGCCGCACCGGCGTATTTCTTCGTCGCCACATTACGTTTGTCGAGCCAAGCCGCGAACACCTTGCCGGCGGGATCGATGGCCACCGTCTCAAAGCGCTGGCTGGTGCTGTCCGCCGTCAAGGGCTGCGGTGGGGCGAAGCTCGCGCCGTTATCGGTCGAGCGCGTGAAGAAAGCGCGTCCGTTGAAGCGCTGGTCCTGGAAGATCGCGTAGGTGACGATCAGGTGCCCTGCGGGATCGACGGCGATGTGCGGCCGGGCATCCGGGCCCCAGTCGATGTTGATCGGGCCCGGCGTCACGGGCACTGCGGCCGAGAAGGTCTTGCCGAGGTCGGCCGAGCGGGCGACCACGACGCGGTCCTTGCTGCCGCGCACCAACCATAGAGTGCCGTCGGGGCCGAAAGCCGGCGTGGCCGTGAAGGACTCCGGCTGGGCGCCGCCGTGTTGATGTTGCGCCGCGACGCCGTTAGCCAGCAGCAGCAGCGGAAGAGCAAGAAGAAGCCTACGCATTAAAACCTCGCTCTCAACCCGACCGCCGCCGTGAACGGCATGCCGAGCGCGGGAATTGACGTCGTGTTGACGGTCGGTCCTTCGAACGACGTCGTGGTGTAGCCCATGGCCAGATACTGAACGTTGAAGAGATTTTGAATGATCCCATAGACGTCGACGTTCTTGGCGACCGCATAGGAGGCGCCGAGATCGACCAGCGTCGCCCCCTCGTTCCACTGGGTGTGCCCGGTGTCATTCCAGTAGGAAGGGAACGACTTCAAATTGACGTTGAACGCAAGCTCAGGCAACGGCCGCCATTCGGCGCCGACATTCACGGTCCAGTACGGCACCTGGCCGAGCTGGACGCCGGTGAACTCCAGAGTCGGGAAGGTGCTGCTCGTGAGCTGCGCGGTGGTCTGCGTGAAGCCGGCCGTGAGCTTGAGTTGGGGCAGCGGCTGCCAGCCGCCGATGACCTCGAAGCCCCGGATGTTGGCGCTGCCGACGTTGTTGTACTGGTTGACGGTGGTGAAGGCGGGGCTGAGGCCTGCTGCGGTGATGAAGGGGGCTGCGCAGGCGGTGTTGGTATTGCAGATCTTCACGAAGTCGATGAAATTGTCGAGGTTGTTGTTGAAGTAGGTCGCCGACAGGCTGTAGTCCCGCCACTTGAAGTCGAAGCCCACCTCCTCGCCGACATTCGTCATCGGCTGCAGGTTGGGATTGGTGGTCGTGAAGCTCGTGCCGCTGGCGAAGCTGCGATACATCTGGTTCATGCCGGGCTCGGAGAAGTTCCGGTAGACCGCGCCGCGCAGGATCAGCTCGTCGGTCACGTAGTACTTGAGGCCAATGCGCGGATCGAAGCTGCTGGCGCTCGAATTGGGGATGATGTTGTTGGTGGCGGAATTTACCGTGAACTGGCTGGCGGTCAGAGCCTGGTAGAAGTCGCCGCGCAGTCCGATTGTTATGTAGAGCGGAACCTTCGGCACGGCGAGGGTGCCTTGGGCAAATATGCCTTCGAGCCGGTGTTCGCCCTGGTTGATGAAGGTGGTCGGCGCCGAGGTCGCGCTGGCGAACAGGTTGATGTTGTCGGTGACGTAGGTGCGCCGTGCGTCGACGCCCACCTTCACGTCCTTCACGTACTCGGTGTCGAGCTGATAGAAGACCGAGCCGCCTTGATTGTTGTTGGGCGCGGTCTCGGTCTGGCTGACGAACTGGTTGATGGCATTGATGTTGTTCAACGTGTAGGCGCCGCTCGCCACGTTGGTCGTGCCGAAGGTGCCGCCGCCCGCCCAGCCGCTGAAGTTGATCGCCGACTTCTCGTCGAGCTGGTAGGTGCCGCCCAACATGAAACGGTAAGTCGACCACGAGTTGTGCGCGAACTCCCACACCAGCCCGTCTTCATAGGCTTGGTGATAGTAGGCCTTGGCAAGAATCTTGAGGTTGTCGCTCGGCGTCAGATAGGTCGAGAAGGTGACGTTGTCGACCTTCGACGCCGTCGCGACGAGGTTGCCGTTCTGGTACTGCGAGGGCGTCAGATTGTAGCCCGAGCTGTTTTGGTGCGCGTAGTCGAGGCCGACTTTCAGCCGGTCGTTGAAGCGGATGCTGCCGCCGGCTGCGCCGTTGAAGGTGTTGAAGCTGCCGTAGTTGGCATCCGCCGAGGCGCCGGTGCGTGTCGGCTCCTTGGTGATGATGTTGACGATGCCGCCCATCGCCATGTTTCCCCACAGGGTCGAAGCGCCGCCGCCGCGGATCACCTCGATGCTCTGGATCGCATCCTTCGACACCTGGCTCCAGTCGACCGTCCGGAAATAGGGATCGTTCATCGGCACGCCATCGACCATCACCAGGGTGTTGATGGTCGTGCTGGTGCCGAAGCCGCGGATATTGAAGGGCTGGCCGGTCGGATGAAGCTGGCCGGTCGGGATGGTGAAGGTCCAGATGCCGGGGATCTTGTTGATGATCTGATCGAGACCGGTCTCGGGCATCGACTGGACCTGTTCGCGGTTGAGCACGGTGGTGCTGACGTCGAGCTTCTCGACGTCGGAGCCCCGTCCGGCGCTGACGGTGACAGGCGGCAGCATCACAGGCGGTGGCGTCGCTGGCTGCGTGTTCTGTGCCTTGGCCAACGCCGGTATCAACGCGAGAGCCACAAAGGCGGCGACGATCGCCGCACAACTCGACAACATTGGAATAATCCCTCGGCCGACAAACGAACGCGAGGCGCCGGCGGGCGCATCGCGATTTCAATGCCGTTTCGAAACGAAACGGCTTGTCAGACGAGGATAGGTGGGCCGCGAGGTTGGCTGGGCCCGTCGCGGATTCCGACAGGCGTGGGCTGTTCCGACGCCAGCAGCGGTGAGCCGATGGCGACGACAGGCGCGACGAGCACGAAAGCCGTCGGCGGCGGGACTAGTGCCGTGGCGTGGGCGAGACCCAGGCAGCATTCATGTTGCTGGGCGGCCATCGGGAGAGAACCCGATTTGCCCTCAGGATCGGCAGCGGTGGAGTTGCAGAAGACGCTCCACAGCGCCGACGGCGCGCCATCGCGCAACAACGCGGCATGGGCCAGCGGTTGCAGGAAATTGAGCGTGATCGCGAACAGCGCCACGGCCATCGCCGTGGCGCGCCAGCCTTGATCGGGGCGGGGGCGATCCATGGCGCGACTATGCTCCGGCACCGCGCCGCGCGGAAGAGGCGGGATGTCGCCTCACGCCGACTTGATGGCGCCGAGGATGGCCTTGGACCGGGCGACGAAGCCGAACAGGCGCTTGACGTTGAACAGCACGGCCTTGACGCAATAGTCGGGCGAGGTCGTCGCCGTGCCGTCCTCGACCAGCACCGTGTCGTAGCCCAGGAAGCTAGCGTCCTCGAGCGTGGTCATCACGCACTGGTCCATGTTCACGCCGCCTACGAACAGCGTCTTGATGCCGAGGTTGCGCAACACGGCATCTGTCTCGGTGTCCCAGAAAGCGCTGAAGCGATGCTTGATGATCTGCACGTCCTTGTCGCCGGGATTAATCTCGTCGACTACCTGCGCGCCCCAGCTGCCGGTCGCCAGGACCTGCGAGCGCGACCTCGGCACCTTCTCGCCGAGACCCGGCTCGCGGCCGCTTGGGCTATGGGCATGGCGCAGCGAGGGGCTGATGTTGAGCAAGTCCTTGCGCACCGACCAGTTGACCCAGATCACCGGCATCGCATGAGCACGAAAGGCCTTGATCAGACGCTTGAGCGGCTGGATGGGCCGGCGGTTGGGCGAGACGTCGATGCCCATGCTGTCGATCCAGCCGCCCTTGGTGCAGAAGTCGTTCTGCATGTCGACGATCAGCAGCGCCGACTTGTTCGCGTCGACGACGATGTTCTGCGGATCGGCGTCGATGGCGAGCGCGCGCACCGCCGGTGCCGGCCGCGTCATGTCGACGGTCCGGGCGCTGACTTGCCAGGTGTGGCCGGCGGCGGCGCCCATCGTCACGGATTTGTCGGCTTTCATCGGCTCACACTGCCGTCCAGCCGCCATCGACGACCAGCTCCGCGCCGGTCACGTAAGAGGACTCGTCGGACGCCAGAAACAGAATGGCATAGGCGACCTCATCGACCTCTCCGGCGCGGCCCATCGGTACGCCCTTCAACGTCTTGGCGCGAAGTCTCGGGATCGGCGGTGCGGCCGGAGGTGCGCATCGGCGGCATCAGGCCGGGATGCACGGAATTGACTCGGATGCCTTCGCGGCCGTGCTGCGCCGCGCCCGATTTCGTGATCAGGCGCACGGCGCCCTTCGAGGCGTTGTAGCCGACATGGATGAAGCCCTGGCCGACGATGCCCGAGATCGACGACAGATTGATCACCGAGCCGCGGCGGTGCTTCTTCATCGCTGCGATGCCGTGCTTCATGCCGAAGAAGACGCCGGTGGCATTGACGTTCATCAGCCTGTTCCAGGCCGCCGTGTCGTAGAGGTCCTGCTCGGCCGACCCAGAGATGCCGGCATTGTTGACCAGCACGTCGAGCTGACCTGTATCCGCCATGATCTTGTCGACGGTCGCCTTCCATTGATCTTCGTTGGTGACGTCGAGATGGACGAACGTCGCTTTGCCGCCCGCCTTCGCGATGTCAGCGACCACGGCTGCACCCTCCTTGTCGAGCATATCGGCAACAAAGACGGCTTTTGCGCCTTCCCGTGCGAATAATTTGGCGGTTGCCGCGCCCATGCCGCTCGCTGCACCGGTGACCAGCGCCACCTTGTCCTTCATGCGCATCGGATTCTCCTTTTGGTCTTTTAGGCGAGCTTGAGCCCGACAATGCCGGCCACGATCAGGCCGATCGACACCAGGCGCATGGCCGAGACCTGATCGCCGAAGGCAAGGATCCCCACGGCGAAGGCGCCGACTGCGCCGATCCCGGTCCACACCGCGTAGGCCGTGCCCATCGGGATGAAGCGTTGTGCCCACAAAAGCAGCGCGCCGCTGGCGCTCATGGCGACGACCGCGAAGATGATCCAGCTGGGCCGCGCGCCGTTCTCGGTCCAGCCCAGTTTAAGCCCGATCGGCCAGCCGATTTCGCAAATGCCCGCCAAAACGAGATAAAGCCAAGCCATCTCCCCTCCCATCGCCGGCACTCATGCGACCGGGCTGTCGTTGACGGCGGCTTCCCGGCCTGTTCAGAATGAGAGTTGCACGCATCTTGCAGGATAGCGAGAGCGTCGATTGGGAAGAGCTCAAGACAGGGGTGTGCCATGAACGAGCGCGAACTGCGCGGTCTGATCGACCAGGTGAAGACGGGCGGGCTGTCCCGCCGTGGATTTGTCCGCAAGATGATGGTGGTAGGGCTGACGGCGCCGATGGCGACGCAGTTGCTGGCCATTTCCGGTGTTGCCATGGCGCAACGCAAGGCACCGGCCTACAAGCCGACCAAACGCGGCGGCGGCGGCCTCCTGAAGGTGCTGTGGTGGCAGGGCCCGACCTTGCTCAATCCGCACTTCGCGGTCGGCACCAAGGATCAGGACGGATCGCGCCTGTTCTACGAGCCGCTGGCCGGCTGGGATCCCGACGGCAATCTCAAGCCCGTCCTGGCGGCGTCGATCCCCGGCCGTGAGGACGGCACCCTCGCCGCCGACGGCAAGTCGGTCACCTGGAAGCTCAAGCAGGGCGTCACCTGGCACGACGGCAAGCCCTTCACCGCCGACGACATCATCTTCAACTGGCAATACGCGAAGGATCCGGCGACGGCAGCGGTCACAGTCGCCAATTACAAAGACATCATGGTCGAGAAGGTCGACGACCACACGATCACCATCAAGTTCGACAAGCCGACGCCGTTCTGGGCCAACGCCTTCGTCGGCACGCAGGGCATGATCATTCCCAAGCACCTGTTCGCCGATTTCAGCGGCGCCAAGTCGCGCGACGCACCGACCAACCTCAAGCCGATCGGCACCGGTCCGTACATGTTCAAGGACTTCAAGCCGGGCGACATGGTGTCGGGCGTGATCAATCCGAAGTACCACATGGACAATCGGCCGTACTTCGACGCCATCGAGATGAAGGGCGGCGGCGACGCGGTCTCGGCCGCGCGCGCCGTGCTGCAGACCGGCGAGTACGACTTCGCCTGGAACCTGCAGGTCGAGGACGAAATCCTCTTGCGCCTGGAGAAGGGCGGCAAGGGTCGCGTCGAGATCTCGCCGGGCGGCAACATCGAGCACATCCAGCTCAACACCACCGACCCGTGGACTGAGGTCGATGGCGAACGCTCGAGCATGAAGACCAAGCATCCGACCTTGTCGGATCTGGCAGTGCGCCAGGCGCTGACCATGCTGGTCGACAAGGACTCGGTGCAGAAATACATCTACGGCCGCACCGGAATCGCCACGGCCAACTTCGTCAACAATCCCGACAAGTTCAACTCGAAGAACACCAAGTTCGAGTTCAACGTCGAGAAGGCGAACGAGATCCTCGACAAGGCCGGCTGGAAGAAAGGTTCCGACGGGGTGCGCGAGAAGGACGGAAAGAAGCTGAAGTTCGTCTACCAGACCTCGATCAACCAGCCGCGCCAGAAGACCCAGGCGATCGTCAAGCAGGCCTGCCAGAAGGCCGGCATCGAGATCGAGGTCAAGGCGGTGACGGCGTCGGTGTTCTTCTCGTCGGACGTCGCCAATCCCGACACCTATCCGCACTTCTATACCGATCTCCAGATGTACACGACGACCATGACGCAACCCGACCCGGAGCTGTTCATGAACCAGTTCTGCTCGTGGGAAGCGGCATCGAAGGAGAACAAGTGGCAGGGCCGCAACATCACGCGCTGGCGGAGCCAGGAGTACGACGACAATTACAAGGCGGGGCAGAGCGAGCTCGACCCGGTCAAGCGCGCCTCGATCTTCATCAAGGCCAACGACCTGGTGATCACCAACCAGGTGGTGATTCCGGTGGTCGCGCGCCCCGGTGTCGTCGCCATGAACGCCAAGCTGACTGCCTGGATCAGCGGTTGGGACAATAATACCTGGGACATTCAGGACTGGTTCAAGGAGGCCTGAGGCGGCGTGGCGGCGGTGAAGGTGTAGAGTGTCCCGGCAGTACATAATCCGCCGCCTGCTGATCGCCATCCCGAGCCTGCTCGGGATCAGCGCCGTGTTGTTTTGCGTGCTGGCGCTGGCCCCGGGTGACCCGTTCAGCGAAATCGCCGCCAACCCCGCGATCCCGCCGGAGGTGGCGGCGTCGCTGCGCGCCAAGTTCGGCCTCGATGACCCGGTGTGGATGCGCTACCTGCACTGGCTGAACGCGATGTTCCACGGCGATTGGGGCTTCTCCTTCGCTAGCCGTATCGACGTCGACACACTCATCATGCAGCGCCTGCCGACCACCCTGATCGTGATCGGCGCAGCGCAGTTTCTGGCGATTGCCGTCGCCCTGCCGGTCGGCGTGCTGGCAGGCACGCGGCCCTATTCGATCTTCGATCAGATCGCCACCACGTTCGCCTTCATTGGTTTTTCGCTGCCGACGTTTTTCACCGGACTCGTGCTGATCCTGGTGTTCAGCGTCAGGCTCGACTGGCTGCCGATCGTCTACCGCGCCGATCTCAGCGCCACGGGGTTCGCGTGGGTGTGGGAGCAGATCAAGCAGTCGATCATGCCGGTGACGGTGCTCGGCCTGTTCCAAGGCGGCTCGCTGGTGCGTTACGTGCGCTCGGCCGTGCTCGACGTGGTGCGGCTCGACTATGTCACGACGGCGCGCTCCAAAGGCATCGGCGAACGCAAGGTGATCCTGCGCCACGTGGTGCGCACCGCGCTCATTCCCGTCGTCACGCTGGTGGCTCTGCAGCTGCCCATCGTCTTCGGCGGCGCCATTGTCACCGAGCAGATTTTCCGCGTCCCCGGCATCGGCTCGCTGCTGATTTCTGCCATGCTCGCCAACGACACGCCGGTCGTCATGGCGGTCACCTTCGTGTTCGCCTGTCTGGTCGTCATTTTTAACCTCATCGCCGATATCCTGTATGGCTGGCTCGACCCCCGCATCTCTTACCGTTGAACCGCCCGCTTCGGCTCCCGCCGCGGCGAGGGCTTCGAAGAAGGCGGCCTTTTCGCCGGGCCTCGAGGCCTGGCGACGTTTCCGCAGGCACAGGCTCGCCGTGCTGAGCTCCCTCGTGCTCCTGTTCATGATCTTGGCGGTCGCGCTGGGGCCGCTTGTCTGGCGTGTGGCGATCAATGACATCGATTTCAGCGCGCAGCTCCAGGGTCCGTCGTGGAACCATCCGCTCGGCACCGACGATCTGGGGCAGGACGTGCTGGCACGACTGCTTTATGGCGGCAGGATTTCCCTGGCCGTCGGTCTGTGCGCCATGCTGGTGGCGGCGACTGTCGGCGTTTTGGTGGGGGCGATCGCCGGCATGTCGCGCGGCAGCGTCGATGCCGCCCTGATGTGGCTTGCCGATCTTTTCCTGTCGCTGCCGCAATTTCCGCTTCTGCTCATGATCATCTACTTCTTCCGCGGGGCGCTCACCGGCTTGGTCGGCCTCGAAGCGGGCCTTTTCATCATGATTGTGGCCGTGATCGGCGGCCTGCGCTGGATGCAGGTGGCCCGCCTGGTGCGTGCGCAGATCCTGTCGATCCGCGAAAAGGAGTTCATCGAGGCGGCGCGGGCGTTGGGCGCGTCGAAGGTCCGCCAGGTCGTGCGCCACATCCTCCCAAATGCGCTGGGCCCCGTGATCGTGGCCGGCACGATCGACGTCGCTGCGGCCATCATCACCGAGTCGACATTGTCGTTCCTCGGCCTCGGCTTCCCGCCCGATATCCCGAGCTGGGGCCGGATGCTGTTCGACGCCAAGGACACGCTCGACGTGGCGCCGCACTGGGCGATGTTCTCCGGCGCTGCGATCTTCGTCACCGTACTGGCGATCAATTTCGTGGGCGACGGATTGCGCGACGCCCTCGACCCGCGCCGCGTCCTGTAGGCGAGCGCCATGGCCGAGACGCTGCTCGACATACGCGGGCTAAAGACCTGGTTTGCGACCGACGATGGCCTCGTACGGGCGGTCGATGGCGTCGATCTCAGGATCGATCGGGGCGAGACGCTGGGTGTCGTGGGCGAGTCGGGTTGCGGCAAGACCGTAACGGCACGGTCCGTCCTGAAGCTCATCGACATGCCGCCCGGCCGTTTCGAGGGCGGCCAAATCCTGTGGCAGGGGCGTGATCTCATCCCTCTCGCGGCAGAGGAAATGGACAAGATCCGCGCCCGCGAGATCGCCATCATCTTCCAGGAGCCGATGACCTCGCTCAATCCGGTCTACACGGTGGGCAACCAGATCGCCGAGGTGCTGCGCCAGCACGACAAGCTCGGCCGCAAGCAGGCGATCGATGGCGCCGTGGAGATGCTGCGCCTGGTGAACATCCCCAATCCCGGCAAACGCGTCCACGACTACCCGCATCAGTTCTCGGGCGGCATGCGTCAGCGCGTGATGATCGCGATGGCGCTCTCGTGCAAGCCCAAGCTCCTGATCGCCGACGAGCCGACGACAGCACTCGATGTCACCATCCAGGCGCAGATCCTCGAGCTCATGCAGGAGATGAAGCAACGGCTCGGCATGTCGATCATGTTGATCACCCACGCCATGGGCGTAGTGGCAGAGACCTGCCAGCGCGTCGTCGTGATGTATGCCGGCAAGGTCGTCGAGGAGGCGCCGGTCGAGGCGCTGTTCGGCGATCCACGCCACCCCTACACCCAGGGCCTGATCCGCTCGATCCCGCGCGTCGACCGCGCCGCCGAGCACAAGCAGCGGCTGGAAGCCATTCCCGGTAGCGTACCCAGCCTGCTCGAGCCGCCGCCCGGCTGCCAATTTGCTGCGCGGTGCAAGTACGCAATGGATATCTGCACCCAGGCCATGCCGCCCTTGAAAGAAGTGGCGCCCGGTCATTTCGTGAGGTGTGTCCTGTGAGCGGCGATGTCCTTCTGTCGGTGCGCGACCTGCGCAAGCACTTTGCGGTCAAGGGCGGCGTGTTCTCGCGCGAGGTCGAGCGCGTGCATGCCGTCGATGGCGTGAGCTTCGACATCGCTCCCGGCGAGACGCTGGGGCTGGTCGGCGAATCCGGTTGCGGCAAGTCGACGACCGGCCGTTGCATCCTGCGGCTGATCGAACCCAGCTCAGGCGAGATCTGGTTCAAGGGCGCCGACGTCAGGCGGCTTGACGGCGAGGCGCTGCGGGCGCTGCGCCGCGACATGCAGATCATCTTCCAGGATCCCTATGCCTCGCTTAATCCGCGTCTGACAGTGGCCGCGATCATCGGCGAGGCGCTGGAAATCCACAATCTCGCCAAGTCGCGGCGCGAGCTCGAGGAGCGCGTCGTGCAGCTGCTCGAGACGGTCGGCCTGCAGCCCGACCACATGCGCCGCTTCCCGCACGAATTCTCCGGTGGCCAGCGCCAGCGCATCGGCATCGCCCGCGCTTTGGCGGTCGAGCCGAAGCTGGTGATCTGCGACGAACCGGTATCGGCGCTCGACGTCTCGATCCAGGCGCAGGTGATCAATCTGCTGGAGGACCTGCAGGAGAAATTCGGGCTCACCTATCTGTTCATCGCCCATGACTTGTCGGTGGTGGAGCACATCTCCACGCGTATCGCCGTGATGTATCTCGGTCGCGTGGTCGAGATCGCTCCGGCGCGTGATCTCTACGACACGCCGCTCCATCCCTATAGCGAGGCGCTGCTGTCGGCCGTGCCGATCCCCGATCCGACGATCAAGCGCAAGCGCATCATGCTCCAGGGCGACGTGCCCAACCCGATCCGCCCGCCGTCAGGCTGCCATTTCCATACGCGCTGTCCCATCGCGCGGCCTGACTGCTCGGAGCGCGATCCCGAGCTGCGCGAGAGCCGGCCCGGCCACTGGGTGGCCTGCCACTACCGCGGCTAGCCGTCACTGCTTGGGTGTCACTTGGGCGAGATCGTCGGTGCCGATCCGCTTCTCGATCTGCTCGACGCGCTTGGCCATCTTCTCGAAGCCGTCGCCGCCGAACTTGGCGGTCTCGGCTTTCTCCAGCGTCTCGCCGAGCTCTTCGAATTCGTTGGGAGTCATGAGGCTGCGCAGGGTCGGGAAGATGTTGGTGTCCTCGCGCGCGGCGTGCGGCCCGTAGAGCGTGATCGAGGCCTGCATGGCGTCGATCATGGCCTGGCGCTGCTCCTTGTTGCCGCGCGACGGCTCGGCGGTCTGCAAGATGCGTTCGGTGAGCTTGCGGCCGGCGGTGTGCTGGACCAGCAGGACATCGACCAGCTCGACCATGCGGCCGGCCTTCTTGAAGCGCGGGAAGACGTGCTCCTCCTCCGATTTCTCATGATAGTCGTGGATGAAGTCACGCATCGTCTCGGCAGCCTGGCTGAAGACGGCGGGATCGATATCCTCTCCCTGGCCGATGCGGCGGGCGCCCGCCTCGTAGACCAGCAGGATCCGTCGCAGCACGCCGTGCTCACGCATCAGATCTTCCGTCGCCGTGACGGGGACGGATTCGGCAGTTTTCTTTTTTGGAGTCGCCTGCCGGCGCTGATCGGCGAGCGCAGGGGCGGAAAGCAGCAACGATCCCGCCGCGCCCACCAGCAGGTGGCGCCGGGAGTTGAGAATTGTGGCCATGGCGGCTCCTCCAATAACGCGGGGCGCTAGGGAGAAACGTCGATCGCCGGCCGGGGTTGCGTCCGATGGTGCCCGCTGCTGGACTTGAACCAGCACGGCCTCTTTCGAGGCCTCGCGATTTTAAGTCGCGTATGTCTACCAATTCCATCAAGCGGGCAGGTCGGACTCTAGTGATTGAAGGCGCCGATCAAGCCTTCCTCGACCCAGGTTCGTAACAAGCCGGCGGCGCGGGCGGCCGCCTGGTCCTCGCCGACATGGGTCATAACTGCCTCGCAAAGCTCGGGGAAAGGGCGGCCGTCGAGCAGAGCGTCGAGCATCGTGGCTTCGTCCGCTTCGAGCGAGCGGAAATTGGACACGTGCTCGGGCCGCCAGATCATCCAGGGCGTCGGCACCGCGGCGGGCGCGACGTCGAGATTGCCTGCCTCGACTTCCTCACGACGTTGCCACGCCTGCGCCACCTCGAAGGCGAAAACCGAACGACGCAGCGAGGGCAAGGGCGTGAAGCAAAGTGTCTCCCAGGCCTCGGATGGCAGCGCCATCAGCGCGGCGGCGGTGACCGGCACCAGGTCGGGCGCATCGAACGCCTCGCCCAGCAACCATTCGAAGCGCGCCATCTCGGCCGCCGCGGGCGATCGGCTGTAAGGCGGCGTTGCGGCGATGAAGTCGGCGAGATGCTGGCCAAACCAGCGCACCGAGGCATAGCGCGAGGGATGGGCGGCGATGTAGGCGCGCGCCAGATTGTCGAAATCGGCTGGCCCGGCCATCGCCATCAGGCCGGGATAGTCGTTGGTCAGGACTTCGATCAGGCGCAGCGCATAGCCGTCGCGGTAGACGTCGAGCAGGGTGGCTCGGTCGGCCTTCCTGGTGTCGCGCACGGACGCGGCGAAGCCATCGCTGCTCGCCAGCAGGTAATCCTGGAAGGCGCGCTGCAGGTCGGCGAGTGACCCTGAGTTCGCGAGACTCATGCCGCGACCTCGTGCGCTGTCTCGCGCGCCGCGCGCGCGGCGATGCCGCGCGCTTGATCGAGCTCGGCCAGCAGCTCGGCATAGGGCGGGATGTCGGCATCGCGCTCGATCATGGTCGGCACGCCGGGGAAGAGCTTCACGGCCTCGGCGTAGAGGTCCCAGACATCGGGCACGATGGGATGATCGTGGGTGTCGATGATGTGGCTGCCCTTGTGGAGGTGGCCGGCAAGATGGAACTGGCGCACGCGGGCCCGCGGCATGGCGCGCAGAAAGGCCATGGCGTCGAACTCGTGGTTGAAGGCGCTGACATAGACGTTGTTGACGTCGAGCAGGATCTCGCAGTCGGCGCGCTCGCTGAGAGCGGCGATGAATTCCCATTCGCTGAGCTCGGACGCGGCATAGGTGACGTAGCTCGACACGTTTTCCAGCACCAGCCGCCGGCCGAGATGATCCTGTACGCGCTGCACCCGCGCGGCGACGTGGTTCAGCGCTTCTTCGGTGTAAGGCAGCGGCAGGAGGTCGTGCATGTTGAGGCCGCGCAGCCCGGTGAAGCAGAGATGGTCGGATATCCACATCGGCTGGACGCGATCGGCCAGCGCCTTCAGCTCGTCGAGATACGCTCTGTCGAGCGGGTCGGTCGTGCCGATCGACAGCGACACGCCGTGCAGCGCCATCGGATAGTCTCGGCGGATGCGATCGAGCCAGTGGAGCGGCATGCCGCCCTTCACCATGTAGTTTTCCGACAGCGCCTCGAACCAGCTCACCTTGCCGGGGCTGTCGACGATCTCTTCGTAGTGCTCGGGCCTGAGGCCCAGCCCGAAATCGACCTGAGACGACATTGGATCAGTCTACTCCCGGAAGAGCACGGGCGCCGCCGGTCTCCCGGGACGCCCGTGTCCAATCCCTCAGCCCCGAAGGGGCCACAAAATATTACAGCACGATCCGGCCGTTCTTGGCCGTGCATTCGAGGTTGTTCTTGACCGGCGTCCAGCCCTGGCCCTTGCAGGCATTCTGGCCCTTGCAAGACGACGACAGCTGCGACTTGCAGGAGCTCTGTCCCTTGCAGGCGTTGGTGCCCGCGCACTTGATTGTGCCCTGGGCGTGCGCGGCGGCGATCGAACCGGCGGCGAACAGTGCCGCGGCTGTGGCGACGATGATCTTGTTATTCATGCGTTCCTCTCCCGTTTGTGTTGCGCGCGCCGACGAGCTGCCGAAGCGGCATCAAAAGTATTGCCCGCTCTGCGGAACCAAACAACACCGTTCCACAAAGAAGAGCGGGCGCACCGGCTTGCCGGGCGCCCGCGATGACAGGCCCAGAGGCCGATACCGTACTTAGAGGACCTTGCCGCCCTTCTGGCCGCATTCCAGCGAGGTGCTGGCCTGCGACCAGCCCTGGCCCTTGCAGGCATTCTGGCCCTTGCACGAATTGGTGGTGCCCTTGCAGGAGCTCTGGCCCTTGCAGGCGTTGACGCCGCCACACTTCACGCCGTCGGCATGAGCTGCAGTGGCGAATGTGCCGGCCGCGAAGATGGCGGCGGCCGTGGCGATGATGGTGCGCTTGGTCATGATGTGTGCTCCCTGGCGAATGTCGCATCTGAGATCGATGCGGCAGGACGACCCTGCGCCTCGTGTACGCGGCCCCGCCAATCATCGATCAACACTGCGGCTCAAACTTAATTGAGGCTTCCGTGAGAGCTCGCGGTGATCCACGCGGCGTCCTGGCCGTACATACAAGTTCACGAAAACGAAAATGGCGCCGTCGGTGCTCCACGCGCACCTAACGCGGCAGCGCGGCTGAGCTAGATCACCTTTCCGCCCTTCGCCGTGCACTCACCTGCGGTCGCTGCCTCGGTCCAGCCCAGGCCTTTGCAGGAGTTCTGGCCCTTGCATGACGACGATGCCGTCTTGCACGCACTGGTGCCTTTGCAGGAATTGATGCCGCTGCATTTCACGCCGTCTGCGGCGCCGGCCGTCGACGCAGCCGCGCCGATCGCGAACAAGATCGCTGCCGAAGCGACAAGACGGGCACGCGTGGTCATGGAGAACTCCTTGGCGTCAACACACTCGGTACCCGAGCATGACTCGGGATGCCGTCAACAGGAAGTCATCGCTTGGCGACGAAGCGTGATCCTGCGATCACCTCGACGTGAGGCGCCCTAGGACCTCAGGCGCACGGGCGACAGCGCCGCTTCGCCGACGCCGAGTTCGGCAATATCGCCTGGCAGTGCTTTGCCCGTCGCCAGAGCAGCCGCCAGGCGGCCGGCCGCCGCGGCGGTCTGGATGCCGTAGCCGCCCTGGCCCGCCAGCCAGAAGAAGCCGTCGACTGCGTCGTCATATCCGATCACCAGGTTCTTGTCGGCGACGAAGCTCCTGAGGCCGGCCCACTTGTTCTTGATGCGATGTATTTGCAGTGTCGTCGCCGTCTGGATGCGGTCGACGGCGAGGGCGATGTCGATCTCTTCGGGTTGCGCGTCGGTGGGCGGTGACGGCGTCTCGTCGGCTGGCGACCCCAGGAACTGGCCGACTTCAGGCTTGATGTACCAGGTTTCGCTGAAGTCGATCACCATCGGCATCTCGGCGAGCGCCAGTCCTGCTGGCGCATCGAACGTGAAGGCGGTGCGTCGCTTGGGCACCAGGCCAACGGGCTTCGCGCCGGCGAGTCCCGCGATGACGTCCGCCCAGGCGCCCGAGGCATTGATGAGGTTGGCTGCGGCCACTGTCTCTCCGTCGGTCAGGCGGATGGTCCAACGTCCCTCATGGCGGTCGAGCGCCGCCACCTCGGAATTCAGTCGCAAGAGGCCGCCGGCTGCACGGGCGCCCTTGAGAAAGCCGGCATGGATCGCCGCGACGTCCATGTCCTCGGCTTCCTCGAAGATCGCACCGCCCGCACACGCTTCCGGCTTGAGCAGCGGCTGCCGCCGGCGAGCCTCGGCGGGGTCGAGCCAGCGCACGGAGGGAACCAGCGCGGCATATTCCTTGGCGGCCTTCTGCGTCGCCGCCTGCTGGTCGGCCAGGCCCGCGATCAGCGCGCCGCGCGGCGTGAGCAGTGGATGGTCGGCAAAGCCTTTGGGCGGCTGGCGATAGAACCGGCCGCTCACCACGGTAATGGCGCGGATTTCGGCACTACCATAGGTCTCCGAATGCAGCGCCGCGGAGCGTCCGGTCGTGTGGTAGGCCGCGACGTGCTCGCGCTCCAGCACGATCACCTTCGCCTGCGGCGCAAGCGCGTAGGCGGCGGAAACCCCGGCGATGCCGGCGCCGACGATGGCGAAATCGAATTCCTGCATGAAGCCCACATTGCAAGGTCGTCAGTCGGCCTGCAATAGTCGGCCCACAGGTACTTGGCCGTCATGAACATCGCTCATTTGCTGCTGGGATCCGCGCAGGAGTTTCGCGACATCACCGCGCTGGCGCGCGGCGACACGGCATGGCTGAGCTATCGCGACCTGTGGCGCAAGGTGTCGGTGATGAGCACACACCTGCGCGTGCGCTTCGGGCTCACAGCGGGCGATCGCGTCGCCTTCGCCATGACCAACTGCGTCGAGGCGATCGAGGTGATGTACGCGATCTGGCATGCCGGCCTCTGTGCCGTACCGATGAACGCCAAGCTGCATGCCAAGGAGTTCGCCTTCATCCTGGAGAATTCCGGCGCCAAGCTTTGCTTCGTGACGCCCGATCTCGCCACCACGATCGCCGAGGCGGCGAGGGAAGCGCCCGCGCTCAAGGAAATCGTCGACGTCACCACTCGGCCCTACACCTTCATGGAAGTGGGCGATCCCAGCGCGATGGCCGACTGTAAGCCGACCGATCCGGCCTGGCTGTTCTACACCTCCGGCACCACCGGCCGGCCGAAGGGAGCGACACTCACCCATCGCAACCTGCTGGCGATGACGCTCAACTATTATGCCGACGTCGACCGTCCGCGGCCCGGCGGCTCGATAGTGCATGCCGCGCCGATCAGCCACGGCTCGGGCCTGTGGAACTTCCCGATGCTGGCGCGTGGCTCGGTGCAGGTGTTTCCCGAGAGCGGGCACTACGACGTGCCGGAGACCGTCGCGCTGATGAACCGCTGGCCCGATTGCAGCATCTTCCTCGCCCCGACCATGGTGAAGCGCCTGATCGAGCACGGCAGTGTCGGCGATCTCAAGCCCGGCGCCCTCAAGTTCATCACCTACGGCGGCGCGCCGATGTATGTCAGCGACCTCAAGCACGCCATGGAACTCCTTGGCGATGGGGCATTGACGCAACTCTATGGCCAGGGCGAAAGCCCGATGACCATCACGCATCTCAGCCGCGAAATGCATGCCGCCAAGGACCATCCGCGCTGGGAGCAGCGGCTGGCGTCGGCCGGCTTGCCCGACACCTGCATGGAAGTACGAGTTGTCGACGAAGACGGCCAGCCGGTCCCGACCGGCGAAGTGGGCGAAATCATCTGCAAGGGTGATCCCGTGATGTCGGGCTATTGGGACAATCCCGAGGCCACGGCGAAATCACTTCGCGACGGCTGGCTGTGGACCGGCGATGTCGGCGCCTTCGACGAGGATGGCTTCCTGACGCTGAAGGACCGCTCCAAGGACATGATCATATCGGGTGGATCCAACATCTATCCGCGCGAGATCGAGGATGTTCTAAACCTCCATCCTGCTGTTGCGGAATGCTCGGTGGTCGGCCGGCCACATCCGGAATGGGGCGAGGAGGTCGTCGCCTTCGTGGTTGCGCGCCCGGGTACCAAGCTGGCAACGGCCGAGCTCGACAAGCTCTGCCTCGACAACATCGCGCGCTTCAAGCGGCCGAAGGACTACAAGTTCGTCGACGCGCTGCCGAAGAACAACTATGGCAAGATCCTCAAGACCGAGCTCAGAACGAAGCTATAGGCAGACCTCATCCTGAGGAGCGGCCCGAAGGGTCGCGTCTCGAAGGATGGCAACGGCAAGGCTAGTGCCACCCTTCGAGACGCATCGCTTCGCGATGCTCCTCAGGGTGAGGTAGTGTGCGCCGATAACAGGAAGCGAGGAGGAAACAGTGGGCAGCATGATCGACTTCAAGCGTCCCGACGGCTCGACCTGCAAGGGCTATCTGGCCGAAGCAGGCAAGGGCAAGCCGGGCATCGTCGTGATCCAGGAGTGGTGGGGGCTGAACGACCAGATCAAGGGCATCGCCGACCGCTTCGCCGCCGCTGGCTACAACGCCCTGGCGCCCGATCTCTATAAGGGCCGCGTGACGCAGAAGCCGGACGAGGCCAACCACATGATGAGCGGCCTCGATTTCGTCGGCGCGTCGGACCAGGACATCGCAGGCGCGGCCAAGCATCTCGCCGAGCTGAGCCGCAAGGTCGGCGTCATGGGATTCTGCCTTGGCGGAGCGCTCACCATCGCTGCTTGCGCGCGGGTGCCCGGTCTCGCTTGCGGCGTTCCGTACTACGGCGTGCCGCCGACCCAGCTCGCCGATCCGGCCAAGATCAAGATCCCCATGCAGGGCCATTTCGCCAACACCGACGACTGGTGCACGCCGCAGGTGGTGAACGACTTCGAGAAGGTGATGACCGCCGGCGGCAACAAGCCCGAGATCTTCCGCTACGACGCCGCGCACGCCTTCGCCAACGAGAAGAGCCCGGCCTACAACGCCGGCGCCGCCAAGCAGGCGTGGGACCGGATGATGACGTTCCTGGGCAAGCACCTCTGACCGTCCGCCCGGTCTTCGGCCTGATCATCGTCGGGTTGGGCGCGTCGCTCGCCCCGCTCGACATCGCCGTCAACGTGGCGCTGCCGGCCATCACCAGCCATTTCCGGTTGGCACTAACCGACGTGCAGTGGTTGGTGATCTGCTACGTGCTGGTCTACGGCTCGCTGATGCTGGTGTGTGGCAAGCTGGGCGATCTGTTCGGCCATCGCCTGATCTTCCGCATCGGCCTCGGCGTCTCCGCGCTGGGGTGCGCCGCCTGCGCCATGGCGCCAGACTGGCCGCTGTTCCTGTGGGCGCGGGCAGGCCAGGGCGTTGGCACGGCGCTGGCGCTCTCATGCACGCCCGCGCTCGCCACGTCGGTTTATCCGGCCGAGCAGCGGCTCAAGGCGCTCGCCGGCTTTTCGATGGCGATGTCGCTTGCCTCGGCTATAGGGCCCTTCCTGGGCGGCATCCTGGTGCAGCTCTGGGATTGGCCTGCCGTCTACTGGGTGAGGGTGCCGCTCGCACTGGTCACGCTCGCGCTCTCTGGCCTCCTGCCGTCACCAAAACTCCAGGCACGGCCATTCGATGCCTGGGGCGGTGTGCTGGTCGCCGCCTGCATGAGTTCGCTGTTGCTGTCGCTGGTGCTGTCGCAGCGCGCGTCAGTGCCAGGCTGGCTGGCGCCCGTACTGCTGGTCCTGGCGCTCGGCCTGCTGACGCTCTACATCCGCCGCGCGCGCCAGGTGGCCGAGCCGATCATTCGGCCGGCGCTGTTCGCGGACATCACGTTTGCGATCCCCAACCTCATGAATGCTCTGGCGAGTCTCGCCGCCTTCGCAATCCTGTTGCTGACGCCCTATTACCTCATGAACATCCTGAGCCTCTCCGCCGTGATAAGCGGTTTCGTCCTGGCGCTCGCATTTTCTGCGGCTCTGACCGGTGCCCCGGCTTCGGCTTGGCTTGTGCCGAGGATCGGGCGGAGGCAGACCGTATTCGCTGGTGTCGTCCTCATTGGTCTGGCGCTGATTCCGCTCGGCCTTACCGATGCACACACGCCGCTGGCGGTCGTCGGGTTGCTGTTGATCGCCGAGGGACTCGGCATGGGACTGCTCGCCGTCGCCTATACCGACCTGGTGGTCGACGCGCTGCCCCAGCACGACCGCGGCGTCGCCGGAAGCCTGGCCTTGCTGACACGCACCATCGGCAATGTCAGCGGTGCCGCGGTTCTCACCGCGCTTTACAGCCATGCCTCGGCCGACGGTTTTCTCGCGGGTTACCGCTTCGCCTTCGTCGCCGCGGGTGGCGGTTTGCTGGCGTGTCTGCTGTTATCATGCCTGTGGCCGCGTGCCTGGTTCGCGCGCTGAGGGGGAGACCGATGCTGACGACTCGCCTGGTGAAGGTCGTGATGGTGGCGTCGCTGGCGCTATTGGGGTTGCTGGCTTCCTTCAACAACCTCATCGACTACGGCTCAAACTACGAATTCGTGCGCCATGTCCTCAGCATGGACACGACCTTCCCCGGCAACGCACTGATGTGGCGGGCGATCACCCAGCCCACGCTGTGGACCATTGCCTACTGGTTGATCATCCTCACCGAGGCGGCGGTGGAAGTCCTGCTTGCCTTCGCGGCGCTCCGGCTCGCAACCACGCTCCGGTCGAGCGCGCGGATGTTCAACACCGCCAAGAGATACGCCATGCTGGGCGTCGGACTTGGCTTCCTGCTGTGGTTCACCGGCTTCCTGGTGATCGGTGGCGAGTGGTTCGCCATGTGGCAATCCAAGACTTGGAACTCCCAGGAGGCAGCTTTCCGCCTCTACATCACGCTCCTGGCCGTGATCATCTTCGTCAATCAGCCCGACGGGGAGCTCGACGCATGATGCGCGGCCCGATCTCCAAGCGCGCCCTGCTGGGCGGACTGGTGTGTCTTGCCGTCGCGCGGCGGGCGCGGGCCGCGCTGCCGCCGATTGCCATGGCCGAGCACGAGCGCTGCATGCAGCTCGCCATCGCCGAGGCACGGCGCAATCCGGCCTATCCGTTCGGTGCCGTGATCGTGCGACCCGACACCCGCGAGGTGGTGGCGCGCGGCGTCAACGATTCGCGGGCCAACCCGATCTTGCACGGCGAGATCGCCTGCATGAACGATTATGTGAAAGCGCGCGGCAACAAGGACTGGAGTTCGATGGTGCTCTACACCACCGGCGAGCCCTGCTCGATGTGCATGAGTGCGCTGGTCTGGGCGGGCATTGGCGGCGTCGTCTTTGCCTCGTCGATAGACGGTATCCGCCGCGCGGGAATCGACCAGATCGGCCTCACGGCAAGGCAAGTCGCCGAAGCCGCACCGTTCTACAAGGGCCTGCTGGTCGGCGGCATCCTGGCCGACGAGACGGACCGCATGTTCATGGGACGTCAGCGCTAGAGGTGCACGTCGCCGCGCTTGATGATGTCGGCGTACATGGCGCTTTCCTTCTCGACCGTCTCGCGCATGGCGGCGGGGCCGAGATAGGTCGGCTTGGCGCCGCCCTTGTCGAGCTTGTCGAGCACGTCGGGCGACTTGATCGCCTCGTCGATCGTCTTGGCCATCTTGTCGACGATCTCGTTCGACGTTCCGGCCGGGGCCAGCAGGCCGTACCAGCTCTCGCCTACGTCCTTGCCGTAGCCGGTTTCCTTCATGGTCGGGATGTCAGCCTTTGGGGGCCAGCGCCTGTCGCCGACGATGGCCAGCCCGCGCAGCCGTCCTGCCAGGATGTGGGGCAGGCAAGTCTGGTCGGTCTGCGCCTGTATCTGGCCGCCCAGCAGGTCGGCCGTCGCCTGCGCGCTCCCCTTGTAGGGCACGTGCGTCATCTTGATGCCGGCCTCGAGGTTCAGGATCTCGCAATTGAGATGTGTGATGGTGGCGTTGCCCGACGAGCCATAATTGATCTTGCCTGGGTTGGCCTTCGCGTAGGCCACGAACTCGGCCATGGTGTTGGCCGGCACCGAGGGATGGATGGCGAGGCAGGCCCACGAGGTCGACATGCGTGCCACAGTGAGGAAATCCTTCTCCGGGTCGAACGGGATCGGCTGCAGGTGGCGCGTGATGGCGAGCATGGCCACCGTCGTCGCCAGGAAATTGTAGCCGTCGGCCGGCTGGGTCTTGGCGTAGGCCGCGCCGATCATGCCCGAGGCGCCGCCTTTGTTGTCGAACAGCACGGACTGGCCCAGCAGTTGGCCGACTTTGTCCATGACGATGCGCGTTGTGATGTCGGTTGGCCCGCCGGGTGGGTAGGGGATCACGACCTTGATCTGGCGATTCGGCCAATCGTCTGCCAGAGCAGGCGCCGCGACGGCAGCGCCGAGCGCGGACAACAGGGTACGGCGAAGCATTGTTCCTCCCGGATTTTCGTTGGCCAAAGCATTCCATGGTCACCGTGCTAAGGTCCAGCGATGAAAAGTTTCGCCGATAGCGCTATCGCCGCGGTGTTCCAGGGCTACCCGGCAGGCCTGCGCCGCAAGTTGATGGCATTGCGTGAACTGATCTTCGATGTCGCTGGCACCGTCGAAGGTGTCGGGCCGCTGACCGAGACCCTGAAATGGGGCCAGCCGAGCTATCTCACGCAGGAGAGCGGCAGCGGGTCCACGGTGCGCATCGACCGTCTGAAGAAAGGCGACGGCTATGCGATCTATTTCCACTGCCAAAGCGGCCTGGTGGACGAGTTTCGCCGCCTCTATCCAGCAACGTTCCACTACGAGGGCAAGCGCGCCATCTTGTTCGATGAAGGCGAGCGCGTGCCCGTGCGTGCGCTCAACCATTGTATCGGCCTCGCGCTGACGCATCATCTGCGCAAGAAATCCAGGAGGAGGGGATAGATGCCCGGACGTCTGAAGGACAAGGTGGCGATCGTGGTCGGCGCGGGCTCGAGCGGACCGGGCTGGGGCAACGGCAAGTGCACCGCCGTCATCTTTGCCCGTGAAGGCGCGCGCGTTTTCTGCGTCGATCGCAAGCGTGCTGCTGCCGAGGAGACGGTAGGGCTGATCGCCAAGGAGGGCGGCGAGGCCGCAGCCTTCGAGTGCGACGCCTCCAACAATGCCCAGGTCAAGGCGATGGTCGATTCCTGCCTTGCGAAGTGGGGCCGGGTCGACGTGCTCGACAACAATGTCGGCATCGGCTCGACCGGTGGGCCCGTCGAGCTCTCCGAGGACGAATGGCACAAGGTGTTCGACGTCAATGTGACCAGCTTCTTCCTCACCGCAAAGCATGTGCTGCCCGTGATGGAGAAACAGGCCAAGGGCTCTATCGTCAACGTGAGTTCCATTGCCTCGATCCGGGTGCCCAAGGGCATCAGCTATGTCGCCTACAACGCCAGCAAGGGCGCGGTGAATTCGCTCACCATGGCGATCGCGTCGGAATATGCGGGCAAGGGCATTCGCTGCAACGCCATCCTGCCCGGCCTGATGCACACGCCGATGATCGACTTCCTCGCTGAGGAGTACGCCAAGGGTGAGAAGGACCACAATCAGGCCTACGACAAGATGATCGCCATCCGTAACAAGGCCTCGCCGACGGGGAAGATGGGCACCGGCTGGGACACTGCGAACGCCGCGCTGTTCCTTGCCTCCGACGAGGCGGCTTATGTGAACGGCCACCTGCTGGTGGTCGACGGCGGTATCACGGTTCGGGCGTGATTACTGGAAAATTAGGAATCCTTTAAAAACAACGGCTTGAGTTGCGATTTCGTTTGTTTTCAATGGGTTGTGCCGGAGGCATGTTTCCCAGATGGGAAGAATCGCCTGAAAGCCAAGCGGGCGTGCATTATGTGTTTCCCAGCTGAGTGGGAAACTCTGGGAAGTTTCTCACGAATAGGGGCGCCAAAAGCGGAAGACGATGGGACTGGTCAACAGGATCAGGAACAGCCTGAACAGGTGGTGGGTTGCCACCATGGCGATCTCGATGCCGAGCGCCAAGCCGACCAGGCTCATCTCGGCAAAGCCACCCGGCGCATAGCTCAGCACCGTCGCGTCGAGGTTCAGCCCGGTGATGATGACCGAGACCTTCGCAAACGCCACGGCGACGAGGATCATGATCACCGCCGCGCCGATCGACGCCGCCATCTCCTTGTGCAGCTTGTCGATCGCGGCACCGACAAACCGGCAACCGATACCGGCACCGACCACCACCTGTGCCGCCGCGACAAGCTCGCCGGGCGGCCTGGAGTTGGTGAGCCCGCCCAGGTGCGCGATCGCGCTCAGGATCATCGGCCCCATCATGAAGGCCGCCGGCAGGCGCAGCAGGCGTCCGACCGTGGCGCCGATCAGGCCGCAGGCGATCAGGACGGCATAGTCCTTCCAGTCGTTGCCGGTCGGCCCATGCACCATGGCGAGCACGCTGGTCTGTGCGCCATTCACCAGCCGGTACCAGACCGGAATGGTCATCACCACCGTAAGGATGCGCAGGGCATGGGCGAGCGCGATGGAGCGTTCCTGGCCGCCCATCGCACCGCCCAGGAGGGTCATGTCGTTCAGGCCGCCCGGCATGGCGGCGAAGTAGCAGGTCGGCTTGTTCCAGTCGGTGAAGCGGCGCAGCCAGAAATAGCAGAGCATCGCACCCGTCAGCGTCATCAGGGAGACGATGCCAAGGCTCACCGCCCACTGGCCCAGCTGCTGCACCAGGTCCGGGCTGAAGCCGGATCCCAGCAGAACACCCAGGATGACGATCATGCCCTGGCGCAGCTGCACACGCATGCCGACGCGCAGGCCTGCGAAAGCCGCCACGGTCGAGAACATGCAGGAGCCCAGCATCCAGGCGAGAGGCATTTTCAGCCAGTTGAAGATGAAGCCGCCGATGCCGCCGATGGCGAGGACGAGGACGATGGGGCCGATGCCCGCATGACCGATGATGTGCTTGCGCTCCGGCTTGAACGGGGCCTCTTCCTCGCTCAAGGCGCGAATTGCTCCTTGAGGATGCGTTCCTCGAGGTCGTGCTCGGGATCGAACAGCAACGGCAGTTCGATGTCGGTGGCTTCCGTCACCGTGACCTTGGTGACGTTGGCGATCTCCACCGAATTGGCCGCCGCCGCCACCGGTCGCTTGTCGGGCTCGAGCACGGTGAACTCGACGGTGGAAAGGCGCGGCAACAGCGCGCCACGCCAGCGCCGCGGGCGAAAGGCATTGATCGGCGTCAGCGCCAGCAGGCCTGCATCCAGGGGAATGATCGGGCCATGGGCGGAGAGATTGTAGGCCGTCGACCCGGCGGGCGTCGCGATCAGCGCACCGTCGCAATAGAGATCGGGAATGCGCATGCGGCCATCGACGGCGACGGCAATGCGCGCGGTCTGCCGGCTGGAGCGCAGCAGTGAGACCTCATTGATCGCCGTCACCTCGTGGCGCCCGCCGCGGCCGTTGACGGCGAGCATGCGCAGTGGAGTCAGCATGACCTGGCGCGCGTTCTTGATCCGCGCCGGCAATCCGCTCGCGCGATATTGGTTCAACAGGAAGCCGACCGTGCCGAGATTCATGCCGAAGATCGGAGTCTTGCGACGCATGTTGCGATGGAGGGCCTGCAGCATCAGTCCATCGCCGCCCAGCGCCACGATGACGTCGGCCTGCGCCGGCGCGACGCCCCCGTAGCGCCGCTCCAGTGCCTTGCGCGCGGCGCGGGCCGCCGGTGTGGCGGCGGCTAAGAAGGCAAAGCGCGGGGTTGAGGAGGAGCGGGCGGCCATCGGGACTCTGCGATGAAGTGCAAGAATCGTACTATAGCCGCCGGCGGCCCGGTTGCGATAAAATCCCGGCACAAGAAGACCGCGAGGAGGAACCCCGATGGAGCTGGTACCGCTGGGACCGGGATTCGGCGTCGAAGTCCGGGGCGTGAGCCTGCTCGACGTTGCGAGCGATGCCGAGGCCTACAAGGCGGTGCGCGCCGCCTTCGAAGAGCACTCGTTGCTGGTGTTCCGCGACCAGGACATCGCCGACGACGTGCAGGCCGCCTACAGCCGGGCCTTCGGCCCGCTCGAGCTCACCAAGGTGTCGTCGCTCGGCCAGAACACCTTCTATTCGCGCCTCACCAACAACATGAAGGGCAAGATCGTTCCGCCCGACCATCGCCAGATCCTGGTCGCCAAGGCCAACGCGCTCTGGCACACCGACTCCTCGTTCAAGAAGACGCCGGCGCTGGCTTCTGTGTTGACGGCACGCGTGCTGCCCGGCGACGGCGGCGAGACGGAATTCACCTCGACACGGCTCGCTTGGGAACGCCTGCCGCCGGACCTGCAGGGAAGGCTCAGGGACGCAGTGGCGACGCACTCCTACGCCAACAGCCGCGACCAGATCCATCCTGACCTCGCCACCGAGATGGAGCGCAAGGCGCTGCCGCCGGTGCGCTGGCGCCTGAACTGGCGCAATCCGGCCAACGACCGCCGTGCGCTCTATGTCGCGAGCCACGCCTATGCCATCGACGGCATGGATGACCGCAACGCGCGCCAGCTCCTGGCTGAGCTGCTCGACGAGGCGACGCGGCGCGAGTTTGTCTACAGCCACAAATGGCGCCAGGGCGATGCGGTGATGTGGGATAATCGCGCCATGCTGCATCGCGGCCGGCCGTGGGACTACGCCCAGGAGCGCACGATGGTGCGCACGACGATTTCGGCGACGGACGCCGACGGCCTGAGCGAGGTGAAGCCGCCGGTGCTTCACTAGCGGGGATCTCAGTTTGCCGTCGTGCGCAGGCCGTAGATGTCCTGCGGTTCGTCGATATCCTTGAGCTCGTGCCGGCCGAGCGGCTGAACCTCGCCTTCAGGCAGCAAGCCCGCCATCGCGGCGGACAGGATCACCGGCCGGTCGAGCAGACCGCAAAGCTTTTCCAGGCGCGCGGCGTGATTCACGGCCGGTCCGATGACCGTGAAGTCGAGCCGTTGGCTGGCGCCGATGTTGCCGAACATGACCTCGCCGATATGAAGGGCGAGTCCGAACCGTACCGTCGGTTCTCCCGCGGCCGAGCGGATGCGATTGAGTACCAGCATGGCATCGGAGACGGAGGCAGCGGCCCGCAATGCGCGGCGGGCGGTTTCGGCGGCTTCGTCGCCATCCGGCACGGCGAAGATCGCCAGCATGCCGTCGCCCATGAATTTCAGGATCTCACCGCCGGCGTCGGTGACGATGGCGCCCATGGCGTCGAAATAGTCGTTGAGTAGCGCGATGATCGTGTCACGCGGCAGGGCGTCGGAGGCGCGCGTGAAGCCGCGCAGGTCGCAGTACCAGATCACCGCTTCGATGGTCTGCCCATCGCCGCGCCTGACCTCGCCGGCCAGGATCCGCTGGCCGGCCGCGCGGCCGACATAGGCGTTCAGCAGGTTCACCGCGGTGTCGCGCAGCGAATGCGTCTCGACAATGCGCGTAAAGGCGAATTGCAGCAGAAACATGCGGTCGAGGTCGGTCATCGAAAATCCGTCAGGATGATCCGACACGACGCTCAGCGCATCGACATGGCCGGTCGAGAAGATGAGCGGCAGGGCGACGTAGTCGGTGGCGCCTTCCGATTTGAGTTCCTTCAGGAGCGGCGCCTGCGGCTCGATTTGTTGCAGCCGGACGCGGACGGTCTTCTGCTGCTCGAAGACGACTGGCAGCGGATTATCCCGGTATTCCGTGTCCTGGTTGTCGCCATGAGCGCGGAGGCCGACCTGCACGCCCTGGCCGCGCCGCCAGACATAGCCCTTGCCGGCGAATTCCGGATGCAGGGTGATCTGGAAATAGGCGAGGCGATAAAGCGGGATGCCCGCCAGCACGAGTTGCTCGCCGGCGGCGGCTACCAACTCGGCGGTATCGGTGATTCGGTAGGCCTCGGTGACGAACCAGCGGGCCACCGGATCGCTGTAGACGCGCTTGGCGATGTCGTCGTCCATGGCGCGATCATACCCCGGCAGGCCGGGGCTTGCGGTGCTATTCGGCGGCGGCCAGGCGCTGGTTGTGGGCGGCGGCAATGCGGGCGCGCGCAACATCCTCGCCGCGACGCTTGCTGAGCGCCGCCTCGCCGCCTGCCGTCTCGGCAAACAGCGCAAGCTTGTCCATGTCCTCCTCGACCACTGGCGACAGCGCGAGGTCCATGTATTCGAGGCGCTTGGGATCGTGCAGGACCTTTTGGCCGATGCGCCAACCCTGCCAGGCCAGACGGGCATAGATCCTGATCTTCTTCCAGCTTTCGAGTGCCAGCTTGTAGTGGAACACGCCGATCGGCTCGATCGGCATGCCGAAGCGGCGGTCACGGCGATACTTCATGCGTACGATGCCGCCTTCCAGCGGATGTATGCCCTCGGCCTCGAACATGATCTTGAACATGGTCATGAACTGCGCCGGCTCGGCCGGGTTGCGGCCCTTGATGGCCCCATGCCGGCGGGCCACCGTCTCGATGTGTTCGGGCGTGTAGTAGGCACGCCAGGCGTCGCGGTAGGTCTGGTCGAACTCGGCATCGCTCATCTTGGAATGGTGCACGACGCGGTGATGGAGATCGTACTTGTTGAGGTCTGGATCCATCCAGACGCCCTGCTTCCACAGGGTCTGATGATCTTCGGAGCCAGGCAGCGGCGTCAGGATGAACAGCTCGAGGATGTCGAGCGGCAGCTCCTTCTTGATGATCTCCATGTCGCGCAGGATCGATTCGCGCGTGTCTCCCGGGAAGCCAAGAATGTAACCTGCCCAGGTCGAGGCGCCGCTGGTGTGCCACGCCTGCAGCATCTTGCGGTATTCGGTGATCTTGTTCTGCCGCTTCTTGGCGGCCAGCAGGTTGTCGGGATTGACGTTCTCGAGGCCGATGAACACGCGGTAGACGCCGGCCCAGCGTGCCTTTGAGATGAAGTTCGGGATGCGATGGCACTGGGTGTCGACCTGGATGATCAACTCGACAGCTATGCCCTCGTTCTCCTTGAGCTCGATCAGCCGATCGAAGAACTCCTCCCACAGCTTGTTGCGGGCCATGTTGTCGTCGGTGATGAAGAACGAATTGATGCCCTGTCTGTAGTTGTCACGGACGATCGCTTCGAGATCGTCGGCATTGCGGAAGCGGCTCTTGCGACCCTGGACGTTGATGATGGTGCAGAACGAGCACTGGAACGGGCAGCCGCGGCCGAGATCGAAGCTCGACCTGCGGCCCTCGTTGCGCGCCAGCGCCGCGCTCGGCAGCGAGGGCACCGGAGCGCCCTCCAGGCCGGGCAGGTCGTCGGTATAGCGATAGAGAGGCTTGAGCGTGCCGTTCCAGGCGTCGCGCATGACGATGTCGAGACGGTTTTCCTCCGCCTCGCCGGCGAAGATCGAGATGCCCATGTCCATGGCAGCCTGGATCTCGGGCGGCACCACCGGCAGCATCGACAGGCTGCCGGCGGCATGAAAGCCGCCCAGCGCCACCGGCAGGCCGGCCTTGAGGAAGTGGCGCGCGAGGTCGATCGCGCGGGGGAACTGGTTGGACTGCACGCCGACCAGGCAGATCAACCCCTTGCCGCCTGCGCGCTTGATGTCGGCAATGATGCGGTCCGGCTGGACCCGCACGTTGGTCTCATCGAATGGCTTTATGACGATATCGACGTCAGGTCCCAACGCTTGGCGCTGGCGGCAATCCTCCCCCAGGCCATACAGGGCCGCCAAGGTATTGGACGGAATGTGCGAACGTAGCCAAGTAATCGGATAGCCGTCGTCGTCGTAGTGGGTCGGCTTGATTAGAACCAGCTGAAACGTTGTTTTTTTGGTTTCACCGTCCATATGCGGACATTCTCCCACCACGACCGGAGTGTGAATTCGAACAATTGCGCACAGCCGACGGTGCTGCCCGGCCACACTGCTCTGGCCTCCCCCCCGAAGCAAGTCCAATACTGCGGCATATTGGAAAGACGTTGTTGAAATAAGGGGTTAGCCCATAGTCCTTATTCACATGCTGTGATTGTCAATAGCTTTGGCTCAGGTGCGATATGACGAAGAGTTCGTTGCGCGGGTGGGGCTGAGCGGCCACCGTGCCCCTCCCAAAAGCGCCGGCAAGGCGCCAGGGAAGGAAACGAACAAGACGTGAGTGTCATCGCGCGCGTTCCGGCGCTGGCGCCGTTCAGAGTCCGGAGCTTCCGTTTCCAGTGGCCGGCCGACTTGCTGGCTTCCTGGGCCTTCGAAATGGAAGGGGTGATCCTCGGCTGGTTCATGCTGGTCGCGACCGGCTCGGTGCTGGCGCTGGCGGTGTTCGGCTCGCTGCAGTTCCTCGGCACGTTGATCTCGCCCTTCTTTGGCATGGCGGGCGATCGCATCGGCAACCGCAACCTGCTTTGCCTGATGCGACTCACCTATGTCGTGGTGGCGGCAGCACTGATGCTGCTCTTCCTCCTGGGGCTCGCGGCTCCCGGCCCGATCTTCGTGCTGGCCGCGATCATGGGCCTGGTGCGGCCGTCCGACATCACGATGCGCAACCTGCTGGTCGGCGAGACCATGCCGAACGAACTGCTGATGCGCGCCATGGGTGTGTCGCGCACGACCGCTGACAGTGCCCGTGTCGTGGGTGCGCTCTCCGGCGCCGCTCTCGTGGCCGCGCTGGGCTCGGGGTTGGCCTATGTCGTGGTCTGCGGCGTTTACATCGCGAGCCTTCTGCTGTCGCTCAATGTCGGCATAAAACGCCTGCGTGTGCTCGGCGAGGAGGCTGAAGCGCTGTCTCCGCTCAAGGCCCTGCGGCAGGGCTTCGCCTATGTGTGGTCGACGCCGGACGTGCGGGCGGCGACGCTGCTTGCCTTCCTGATGAACTTCGCCGCCTACCCGGTCGTCGGCTCGCTGCTGCCTTATGTCGCCAAGGATATCTACGGCATCGATCAGGCGGGGCTGGGCTGGCTGATCGCGTGCTTCTCCGGCGGGGCGCTGCTGGGCTCGATCGCGTTGTCGACCTATGGCGCATGGATCCGGGCGGCGCGCACGATGATCGCCTGTGCACTGCTGTGGTTCGCGCTCAACTTCATCTTCTCATGGATCGCTTCGCCTCGCCTGGGGGAGGCGCTGCTGTTCGTGACCGGCTTCGCTCAGAGCTTTTGCATGGTGCCTATGGCGGTGATCTTGCTGCGCACCGCCGATCCCGCCTTCCGCGGCCGCGTCATGGGAGTACGTATGTTGGCGGTCTACGGCCTACCGCTCGGCTTGTTGCTGAGCGGTCCATTGATCGAGCGCATCGGCTTCTCGCTGACCGGATCGCTCTACAGCCTAATCGGGATCGCCTTCACGCTCCTGATCGTCGCCCGCTGGCGGCGGCATCTCTGGCATCCCGAGTCGCCGGCCAACGCACGGTAAATGCTAGATGCGGCCCATCAGCAGCAAGACGACGAGCACGATCACCAGGATGCCGGCGCCGCCGCTCGGGTAGTAGCCCCATCCGCTGCTGTAGGGCCATGTCGGCAGGGCACCAAGCAGGATGATGATCAGGATGACGAGGAGGATGGTGCCCAGCATGTCGCTTCTCCTGTTCTAGCCGCAGTTTTTCTCGGCGAATGACCAGTTCGCGAGCTTGTCAAGCCAGGCTTTGATGTGGTCCGGCCGGCGATTCTGGTAGTCGAGGTAGTAGGCGTGCTCCCACACGTCGGCCGTGAGCAGCGGCGTCTCGCCGTGGGCGATTGGCGTGTCGGCGTTCGACGTCGTCGTGATCTTGAGCTTGCCGTCCTTGCCTTTCACCAGCCACGCCCAGCCGCTGCCGAATTGCGCGACCGCGGCCTTGGTGAAGGCCTCTTTGAATTCCTTCAGACCGCCGAAGCTCGATTGCAGCGCGTCCTTGATCTTGCCGGCCGGCTCACCGCCTTTGGACGCCATGCTCTTCCAGTAGAAGTCATGGTTCCAGGCTTGGCCGGCATTGTTGAAGATCGCCTTGTCTTTCTCCGACTTGGCAGACTTCACGACGATGTCCTCGAGAGACATACCCTCGTAGGCTGTGCCGGCGACTAACTCGTTCAGCTTGTCGACGTAAGCCTTGTGATGCTTGCCGTGGTGGAAGGAGAGGGTTTTCGACGAAATTGCGGGTTCCAGAGCACTTTCGGCATAGGGCAGCTTGGGCAGGGTGAACTGGGCTTTGGGTTTATCCAGTGGCATGACGCGTACTCCTGATGGCTCCATGACTCCCCGAAACTTTGTCGGTAACGCCCCGACGGGGATGGATGTTCCGGGACGCAACCTTGGCGGAAATGTGGGCGTTGACGTGCAGCCTGTTCGAGGAGGCGCACATGGACGCAATCATCTATCTGGTCGGCTTGGTCGTGGTCGTCATGGCGATCCTGTCGTTCTTTGGCCTGCATTGAGGACGCCATGGCCGCCACGACTATCATCACTGAAGAGCGAGTCATCGCGCCCCACGAGGGTGCTCACCTCCCTGGCCACTTCCTGAGCTGGGGCGCGATCATCGCCGGCGCCATCTGCGGCGCGGCCATTTCGCTCCTGCTGTTCGCCTTCGGCTCGGCGATCGGCCTGACGGCGATATCGCCGTGGCCTCACACCGGCCTGTCGCCCATCGCGTTGGCGGTCATCGGCGCCCTCTGGATGGCCATCGTCCAGGTCGTGGGCTTTGGCACCGCAGGCTACGTCGCGGGCCGCGTCCGCAACAGCTGGCGTTCGATCGCGGCACACGAGCAGCGCTTCCGCGATGGCATGCATGGCTTCATCACTTGGGCAGTCGCGCTGCTGATCGGCAGCGCCTTTGCCGTGTCTGCGGCAGGTGGCCTGATCCGCGGCGGCGCGCAGGCTGTCGCGCCGTTCGCGGCCGCAGGTCTGGCGACGCGCCAGGCTCCGGCAAGCGTCACGCCTGCCGACTACGGCGTCGACTATCTCTTCCGGCCGGCGCCCGGGGCTGCCACCGCCGCCGCTCTCAACATTGGTGACTTGCGGACAGCGCTCGTGCGCGTCTTCGCCGACAATCTCGGCGCGAACGGCCTACCGGCGCGCGAGCGGAGCTATCTTGCCGCGCTCGTTTCGGCGCATGCCGGATTGGCCCAGGCTGATGCCGAGAAGCGCGTCGACGAGGCGTTCGCTGAAGCCAAGAATGCCGACAGCAAGGCGCGTCAGGCGGCCGACAAGGCACGCAAGACGACGGCTCTCGCCGCATTCCTGGCCGCCGCGACTCTGGCCGTCGGCTGCGCAGCAGCCTGCGCCGCTGCCGGCGTGGGCGGCCGTCATCGCGACGAGCAGACCGACCTTCGCTTGTTCGGGACCAAGCGCTTCTGGTGAATTATCCCGCGAACGGTTCTCAGTCGCGCGCTCTCGGGTTGCATGGAACTTTGCATGGCGTATCTAGGGAGAAGTGTCGCCTAGGAGATTCGTCGTGAAAGGCAATCCACAGATCGTCGCCGAACTGAACAAGCTCCTGAAGAACGAACTCACTGCGATCAACCAGTATTTCCTGCACGCCCGCATGATGAAGCACTGGGGCTTCGAGCGGCTGGCGAAGAAGATCTACGAGGAGTCGATCGGCGAGATGAAGCACGCCGACCGCCTCACTCAGCGAATCCTGTTTCTCGAAGGCCTGCCCAACCTGCAAGACCTCGGGAAGCTCGGTGTCGGCGAGACGGTGCCGGAATGCCTCAACGCCGACCTCAAGCTCGAGACTGCGGCGCGTACCGCGCTGGTCGCGGCAGTGACGCATTGCGAGACGGCAAAGGATTACATCACCCGCGAGATCGTCGAGGACATCCTCGAGGACGCCGAGGAGCACATCGACTTTCTCGAGACCGAGATCGAACTGATCGAAAAGGTCGGACTACAGAACTACCTGCAGAGCCAGATGGGCGAGGACAAAGAGCCGAGCTAGTCTGCGGCGAGGACCGTCTGCGGCGAGGCCTGTTCGCGGGCAATCGTCTGGCCGATCCGTTGGCGCATCTCGCAGGCGCAGCTGCCGCATTGGGGGCTCTTGCCGCAGGCCCGGAAGACATCGACCGGACGGCGAGCGCCAGCACGGACGGCAGCATCGACATCGCGTTCCCGGATAGCCCGGCAGTTGCAGACGTACATGGGCGGTTCGACGGCCTTCCTGCTGTTGCGACTTACTCGCAGCCAGAAGATAAGAGGCGTTCGCAACTAGGTCAAGGGCCCCTAAAAGCCCTTCAAACGGTACTTTTCCAGGGCTTTGCGGAAGGAATCGTCGATCGGATGAGGCGTCTTGCCCTTGAGGCGGACCACCGTCATCTCAGCCACGGTGACGCACAGGCCGTCCTTGAAGGCGGCGGACCCGACGGTGATCGAGCTGGTGCCGACCTTGATCACGCCCGTCCCCAATTCGACCTGGCCAGGCCAATGCAACTCGGCAAGGAAGCTCACCGTCATGCCGGCCGAGATGCCGCGCACGCCATCCTCCTTTTGCGCAAACATGCCCATGTCGCGCATGAAGGTGAGCCGCGCCGTCTCGAGATAGGCGCAGAGCGCCACGTTGTTGACGTGACCGGCGGCGTCCTGGTCGGAGAAGCGCACCGTGTCCGAGCACCAGTGCGGATAGATCGAGCGATCCTGCAGTCGTTTGTCGCGTGACATCGGCTGAGTGTAGCATCCCGCCGCAATGGCACATCCCATCTTCACCGAAGAGCACGACCTGATCCGCGCTCAGCTGCGCCGCTTCGTCGACGAGCGCGTCAAGCCCGAGGGGCTGAAATGGGAGCAGGCCGGTTTCGTGCCGCGCGAGGTGCTTCGCCAGATGGGCGAACTCGGCTTCTTCTCGCTGCGGGTGCCGGAGGCGCTGGGCGGTGCCGGCCTCGACGCCCGCGCCTCGGTCGTGCTGGCCGAGGAGGTAGGCCGCTCAACCCATGGCGGCTTTGCCATCACCGTGCTGGTCCATACCGACATGGCGAGCCCGCACCTGATCCGCTTCGGCAACAAGCGCCAGCTCGAGAAATACCTGCCGGGCATCATGGCCGGCACGGTCATCACTGCCGTCGGCGTCACCGAACCCGGCGCTGGCTCCGATGTCGCGGGCATACGCACCCGCGCGGTGCGCGATGGCAATCACTACGTCCTGAATGGCGCCAAGATGTTCATCACCAACGGTGTGCATGGCGATCTTTACTTCATCGCCGCCCGCACCGATCCCGAGGCCAAGGGCTCGCGCGCCATCACCATCTTCATGGTCGAGAAGGGCACGCCTGGCTTCCGCGTTGGACGCGCGCTCGACAAGACCGGCTGGCGGAGCTCGGACACTGCCGAGCTCATCTTTGAGGACTGCCAGGTGCCGGCCGAGAACGTGCTGGGCGAGCCCAATCGCGGCTTCTATTCGATCATGGCCAACTTCCAGACCGAGCGGCTGGTGATCGGAGCCATGGCGATGGCTGAGGCGCGCGAGGCGATCCGGCTCACCTTCGACTACGTCAACCAGCGCTCAGCCTTCGGCGCGCCCTTGTGGGAGAAGCAGGCCATTCGCCAGCGTCTCTCGCGCCGCCTGGCTGAGGTCGAGGCGGCTCGCCAGCTTGTGCATCACACCGCCTGGCTCGATGCCGAGGGCCGGGACTGTGTGGCCCAGGTCTCGATGGTCAAGGCGCTGGCGGGCGATCTGGTGAATGAGGTGCTCTACGACTGCGTGCAGTTCCACGGCGGCATGGGCTTCGTCCGCGAGACAGCGGTCGAGCGCATGGCGCGCGATGCCCGCGTGCAGTCGATCGGTGGTGGTGCCTCCGAGGTCATGCTCGAGGAGATCGCCAAGCGGTTCGGGCAGGTCTTGTCAGAGTGAGCGTCACACCGCATCTTGGCCGGCGATGAGCGAACCGCGCTATTGGGAAGACTACGAAGTCGGTCAGAAATATCCGCTGGGCTCCGTGAGCTTCACCGAGCAGGAGATCGTCGACTTCGCGCGCCAGTTTGATCCGCAGCCTTTTCACATCGATGCCGCGGCAGCCAAGGCCTCGATGTTCGGCGGCCTGATCGCCTCGGGCTGGCATATCGCGGCCAAGATGATGCGGCTGTTCGTCGACAACTACATCGACCGGCGCACTGCGCTCGGCTCGCCCGGCCTCGACGAGCTGCGCTGGCTGAAGCCGGTGCGGCCCGGTGACACGCTGACCGGCTGGGTCGAATGCGCGGCCAAAGTCCCGTCCAAGAGCAAGCCCCAGCTCGGCGTCATCCACGAGCATTGGGTCGTCACCAACCAGAAGGGCGAGGTGGTGATGACCACCAAGGGCATCAACATGGTGCGCCGGAGGCCGGCATGAAACGCGCGGTAAAGGGCCTCGACCACGTTGTCGTCATGGTCGATAGCATTGATGCGGCCCAAAGTGCCTACGAGAGGCTCGGTTTTCAGGTGCAGCCGCGCGGCTTCCACAAGAAGCTCGGCACGGCCAACCACCTGATGATCTTCGACAAGGACTATTTCGAGATTCTGGGCATCGTCGAGGATACGCCCTTCAATGCCGAACGCCGCGAATGGCTGAAGGACGGCGGCGGGCTCGCCAACGTGGCCTTGGCAACCGACGGCGCCGACATCGCGTTCGAGGCCTTCAAGGCCGCGGGCCTCAATCCCGACTTGCCGCTCGCCTTCGATCGTGCCGTCGAGGTCGCGGGCAAAACCGAGCATGCGCAGTTCCGCACCGTGCGCATTCCCAAGACCAACATGCCGGTGGTGGGCTTCTTCGTCTGCGAGCATCTGACGCCACAATTTGTCTATCGCGGCGAGTGGGCAAAGCACCCCAATGGCGCGCGCGGCATCCGGGGCGTGACGGTCATCGCCGACCAGCCTGCCAAATGGATCGGCGAGCTCGAGAAGTATTTCGGGCCAGGTTCGGCCAGGCGCGAGGGCGATGGGCTGGCGATCGACACCGGCACGCAGCCCATCCGCTACCTCACCCGGAAGGACTACGGCGTGCGCTACCCTGGCATCACGCCGGTGCGGCCGGGCGACCATCCGGCGTTGCTCAGCGTGCGGGTGGCCAGCCTCGAGGCGTGCGAGGCGCTCCTGAAGAAGAACGGCGTCAGGATGCTCAAGCCGGACGCCGGCCGCCTGCTGGTGCCGCCATCGGAAGCCGCGCATCTCACCCTCGAATTCGTGCAATGACCTTCGATCTTGCCGATCGCGGCATTTACGGCTTTTCCACCTCCGAGCACCTGCGCTTTGCCGACGTCGACGCCAACGGCCACGTCAACAACGGCGCGTTCATCGAGCTCCTGGAGAACGCGCGGGTGTCCTATCTGCGCCAGATCGTGCGCTCGGGTTTGCCGCGCTTCCGGCTGGTGATCGGCCGCATCGAGGCCGATTTCAAGCGGCAGATGTTCTTTCCCGGCGCCGCGACTGCCTGTGCGCGCCTCGTCGAGGTGCATGGGCGCAAGGTAGTGATCGGCCAGGCCCTGTTCGACGGCGAGAGCCGGTGCACTGCGGTTCAGAAGGTCATCATGGTGTCGCTGAACGAGGAGACGCATCGCAGCGTGCCATTCGATCCCGCGGTGCGTGCCGCGCTCGAGAAACTCGCCGTCTCCAAGGATGGATTGCCTGCATGAACACGCTGATTCCCGAAGGCTTCCGCGAGTTGCGCGTCTCTGACGATTTCGTCGGCCTGATCGGCCCGCTCTGGTTCAAGGTGGAGGGCGAGCGCCTGCGAGTCGGCCTGCCGCTCGAACCGCGCCACGGCAATCCGATGGGGTGGGCACATGGTGGGCTGCTGGTCACCGTCGCCGACATGGTGATGGGCGCGGGTTCCGGCCATGCCACCGGCATCCGCTGGCCGCATCCCACGATATCGCTTTCGACGGAGTTTGTGCGCGGTGCGAAGCTTGGCCAGTGGCTCGAAGGCAGTGCGCGCATCGCCCGCCGCACCATCAATTTCTGCTTTTGCAGCTGCGACCTGATCTGCGGCGACGAGATCGTGCTGGTGGCGTCCGGCGTGTTCAAGATTCCCGATGTCGACAGGATCCCGGAGGCGCAGCGCGCCAAGGTGATGGGGCGCTGGGGCGATTGACACGCAGTGTCATCCCGAGCGTAGCGAGGGACCTTTCAGCGGCCTCAAAGTTCCCTCGGCCCTTGGTCTCGGGATGACGGCTTCGCCGTCACTTTTTCTTCTTGCGATAGATCTTGTAGCGGTCGACGTCCATCAGGTGCTCGTAATGCTCGAAGGCGTCGGCGAAGATCTTGTTCTGCTGGAAGTATTCGAGATAGTCGAAGACCTTGCCCTGGCAACGCGGCATGCCGGGGATGGTGTCGAGGATCAGCAGATCCGGCTGGCCCTTGGCGAAGTCCTCGGACACGGCGTCGAACACATACTTCTCGGTGTCGCTCATCGTGTCGGGGGCGTTGTAGAGCGCCGGAAAATCTTCGCAATCGGCATAGACTCCCTGCACCACCCACATGGTGAGAAAGCGCATGGTCATGCGGCCGTTGATGTAGTTCAGCATCGGCCAGAAGGGATAGATGCCAGGCGACAGCGTCATGATGGTGCGATGCGGCGCGTTCTGCTCGACGATGTGGCGCAGGATGCCGCCGATCGAATCCTCGTATTGCCGCTGCTTGTAGAAGGGGGGCGTGTAGAGCGCGGCCTGGAAGTAGAGCAGCACCATCAGCGTGGCCGAGATCACCGCCACCGGCAGGCGATGGCCGCTGCGGCTGATCGGCAGGTAACGGTCGATGGTCTGTGAGAGCGTGAGCGCGGCCAGCAGGATGGCCGCAGAGAGCGCTGGCAGGACGTGGTAAGGCCAGCCCTTGGCCTGCAGGATGGCCGAGAGCGCCGCGCCGATGCCGAAAGCGAGCAGCGCGCGTGCCGCCAGCGTGTGGGTCAGGAACACCGCGAAGCCGCCGAAGATCAGCAGCGCCAGCAGGGTCGGCCCCATGACATTGCTCAGCAGCACTTGCAGCCAGCTCGCATCGCCGATCGGCTCGTAGGATTCGAGCGCCAGAGGCATGACGAAGAGGCCGTACTGCGAGAACACGGTGTACATCAGCGCGAGGTGGCCGGCCGCCACGGCAAGGATCGCCCACGGGATGAGATCGCGAAGCGTCGGCCGCCAGCCGCGATGGATCAGCAGATAGACCTCGACCGCCGCCGGGATGGCGAGGAAATAGGGCTTCATGGCGAACGCCACGCCCGCCACCAGCCCGATGGCGATGGCGCTGCCGCGGCGCAGCTGGACCGCCTCAGCGCGTGCCATCGAGGCGAACAGGTAGGGTGCGGCAGCCACGAACATGATGTGCTCGCGCTGGCCGAAATGCTCATTGGGCAGCACGGTGAAGAGGAACAGCAGCACCGGCGGCAGCAGGCCTTCGGTCAGCGCGTGATCGGCCGACGGCACCAGCCTCACCAGCCGGCGGCAGGCGAAGAACGAAGCGAAGATGCCGGCCACCACCCAGGCCGTGAACCAGAACGGTACGCTGCCCGGCAGGATCTTGGCCGTCAGCACCGGCAAGGTGTGGACGATGAAGGTGAGTGGCAGGTTCTCGTCGATTACGTCGACGTAGAGCCTTTCGCCCCCCACCCATCGGCCCGAGACGTCGAGAATCGCCGCGACGTCGTGGTTGAGCGGCGGAAAGAAATAGCCTGCCAGCCACAGCACCGGCAGGGCGAATAGCGGTACCAGCAGCAGTCGCTCGATACGCGGCGAGAGTGTCGGCGGTTTGGTCGTAGCGGTTGGCAAGGCGCAGCGAAGATATCATAAGCGGGATGGGAGGCGGCAATTGCGGGCGATCCGGAAACGACGTGGAGCGGGCTGAATACGAGCGCATGCATGCGGTCGAAGATCGCATGTGGTGGTATCGCGGCCTGCGCACGCTGGTGGCCGGCGAGCTCGTCCGGGCGCTCGGCCGATCGACGGCACAAGGCCCGGTCCTTGACGCAGGCTGCGGTACCGGCGGCATGTTGGCGCGGCTTGGCCCAGCGGTCGGCAAGCGGCCGACGTTTGGCCTCGAATTCGACGCCGTTGCCGCCATTCTTGCAGCGAGCAAGAGCGGGCGGCCGGTGGCGGCCGGCTCGGTCAACGAAATGCCGCTCGGCGATGGTGCGCTGGCCGGCTACCTGTCGCTCGATGTCCTGTGCCACGGCGGGGTCGAGCCCGAACGGGCCCTGCGGGAGGCCCATCGCTGCCTGCGGCCTGGCGCGGTCGCGCTGTTCAATTTGCCGGCCTATGGCTGGCTGTTGTCGGCGCATGACAGGCGCGTGCACAATGTCCGCCGCTTCACCCGTGGCCAGGCGCGTGCTCTGCTCGCCGGCCATGGCTTGCGGGTCGTGAAATCGAGCTACTGGAACACCTTGTTGTTTCCCCTGATGCTGCTGCACCGCCTGACGGGACGCGACGACGCGGCGAGCGACGTGCGCGACTTCCCGCGCTGGCTCGACGCGCTGTTTTCGGCGGCGCTGGCGATCGAACGCGCGGCCATCGCGGCGGGCCTCAGCCTGCCCTTCGGCGGCTCCCTGATGATCGTGGCGACGCGCGATGTCTGAGGCGCCGGCTCTTTCCGTCGTCGTGCCGGTCTATAACGGCGCCGCTACCATCGGCGAGCTGGTCAATGCGTTGCGCGCGCTCGAGATCGCGGGTGGCCTCGAGATCGTGCTGGTGGTGGATGGCAGTCCCGACAACAGCCTGGCCGTCTGCAAGCAGCTCGCCACCGAGCCGGGCGCGCCGATCGTGCTCTTGAGCCTCAGCCGCAATTACGGCGAGCACAACGCGGTGATGGCGGGCCTTGCCCGAGCGCGCGGCAGCTACGCTATCACCATGGACGACGACCTGCAGAACCCGCCCGGCGAGGTGAGGCGCCTGTTCGAGTATGCGCGCGATGGTGGCTACGATGCGGTTTACACCTACTACGAGGAAAAGAAGCACGCGGCCTGGCGCAATCTCGGCAGCCGCTTCACCAACTGGTGCGCCGATCACCTGATCGACAAGCCGCGTGGGCTCTATCTTTCGAGCTTTCGGTGTCTCTCGGCCTTCGTGCGCGAGCAGATCACCGCTGGCTACGAAGGGCCATTTCCTTACGTCGACGGCCTGGTGTTCCAGGTGACGCAGAATGTCAGTCGCCTGCAGGTTCAACACCTGCCGCGCGTCGAAGGGCGCTCCAACTATACGCTGGCCCGCTTGTTCAGGCTGTGGCTGTCGATGTTCTCCAATTTCTCGGTGATACCGCTGCGCTTCGCCACCCTGTTCGGCATCGCCTTCGGCGCTCTCGGCGCGCTTGCCGCGGTGATCGTCATCGTCGAGGCAATCTCCGACAACAAGCCGCCGCAAGGCTGGGCATCACTCATGGTCGCCGTCCTGGTACTGGCCGGCGTGCAGCTGATCGTCGTCGGCCTGATCGGCGAATATCTTGGCCGCATGTTCCTCGCCGTCAATCGCAAGCCGCAATATCTCGTGCGCGAAGTTTTTACGCGCGGCGCCGATGGGCTCGAGGTCGAACGTCCGGCCGCCGATACCAGGGCGGCCGGCCAGCCTTATCGTCTGCCTTCAACGGAGTCCTGAACGATGATGATCTACTATGTGGTGCTGGGCGTGGGCATACTGGCCGGCATTGCAGGACAAATGCTTCTGAAGGCCGGCGCCGATGCTCCGACCCTCGTCGCCCAGATCCTGCGGCCTTCAACCTTGTGCGGGCTCGCCCTCTACGGCTCGGCAGCCTTCCTTTACATCTTCGCGCTGCGGAAGATTCCCGTGTCGGTCGCCTTTCCCAGCGTGTCGCTTTCCTATGCCATCGTGGCTGTGCTCGGCCACTTCTTGTTCGGCGAGCCGTTTGGCCTGAAGCAGATCGGTGGCATCGCGCTCATCATGGGCGGCGTCGTGCTGATCAACCAGACATGAGGATCGCGCGATGAGCTACGAGCAAATCAAGTACGAGGCCAAGGACGGCATCCTCACGATAACGCTCAATCGCCCGGACAAGCTCAACGCCTTCACCGGCAAGATGCTGTCGGAGCTTCTGGACGCCATGGATCGTGCCGACCGCGACGACGATGTGCGCGCCGTCGTCTTCACCGGCGCCGGCCGTGGCTTCTGCGCCGGCGCCGATCTCTCGGGCGGCGCCAATACCTTTAACGCCGAGAATCGTGGGCCGGTCGATCCCGGCCTAGACGGTCATCGCGACGGCGGTGGCTTGTTCACGCTCCGCCTGTTCGATCTCCTGAAGCCTACCATTGCCGCCTGCAACGGGCCGGCGGTCGGCGTCGGCGTCACCATGCAGCTCGCCATGGATGTGCGGCTCGCTTCCGAGGCCGCGCGCTACGGCTTCGTGTTCACGCGTCGCGCCATCGTCATGGAGGCTTGTTCTAGCTGGTTCCTGCCGCGCCTGGTCGGGCCGCAGCAGGCACTGGAATGGGTGATGACCGGCCGCGTCTTCTCGGCCGAGGAGGCCCTGCGCGGCCGCCTGGTGCGGTCAATTCACAAGCCGGATGAGCTGCTGACTGCGGCCTATGCGCTCGCGCGCGAGATTGCTGACACCACTGCGCCGGTCTCCGTCGCGCTTAACCGCCAGATGATCTGGAAGATGCTGGGTGCCGATCATCCGATGGAGGCGCACAAGGTCGATTCCAAGGGCATCTATGCCCGTGGCAAGTCGGCCGACGTGAAGGAAGGCGTGAGTGCCTTCCTGGAGAAGCGCGCAGCGAAATTTCCCATGAAGGTGAGCGACGGAATGCCATCCTATTTCCCATGGTGGCAGGAGCGCCCGTTCAAGTAAGGTCGATCCCACTAGAGTTCAGGAGGAAACAATGACCAAGCTGCATTTGCGGCGGCGCGCGATCTTGGCCGCCGCTCCCGCCCTCGTCGCCGCGCCGTACGTGGCACGTGCCCAGACCGGCAAGCCCGAGAAGAGCAAGGTCGTGCTCGCGGTCGGCGGCAAGTCCGCGCTTTATTACCTCTCGCTCACCATCGCGGAGAAGAAGGGCTTCTTCAAGAATGCCGGTCTCGACGTCGAGATCAACGACTTCCAGGGTGGCTCCAAGTCGCTGGAGGCTCTGATGGGCGGCAGCGCCGATGTGGTCGCCGGTGCCTATGAGCACACGATCCGCATGCAGCAGCGAGGCCAGCCCATCAAGGGCTTTGCCCTGATCGGCCGTGGCATGCAGATCGCCATCGGGGTGCGCTCCGACGAGGCCGACAAGGTCAAGGGTCCGGCCGACATCAAGGGCATGAAGTTCGGCGTCAGCGCGCCGGGCTCCTCCACGCACATGCTGCTGCTGGCCTGGGCCGCCAAAGGCGGATTGAAGGCTTCCGACTTCTCGGTAATCGGCGTGGGCGCGGGTGCCACCGTGGTGGCGGCGATCGAGAACAAGTCGGTCGACGGCGTCTCGCAGACCGACCCCGCGCTCACCATCCTGCAGGACAAGGGCCTGATCAAGGTTGCGCTCGACACCCGCACCGTGAAGGGCAACCAGGATTTCTTCGGCGGCGCTTTTCCGGCGGCCTGCCTCTATGCCCAGCCGGCACTGCTGAGCAAGACGCCCAACACCGCGCAGGCGCTCGCTACGGCGATCGTGCGAGCCGATGAATGGCTGCAGACCGCAAAGCCCTCGGAAGTCGCCGACGCGGTGCCGCCCGGCTACCTGCTGGGCGATCGCGCGGTCTACGAGAAGTCGTTCGCCGGCGTGCGCGAGACAATCTCGCCGGACGGCCTGATGCCGGCGGGCGCCCAGGAGAACTGCCTGAAATTCCTGGCCGCAGGCGATCCCAAGATCGCGGCTGACGCCGCCAAGATCAAGCTTGAGGACACGTGGACCAACGAGTTCGCCCAGCGCGCCAAGAAGCACGCCTAGGCAAGGCCCCGCGGTGAGCGGCATGCCGGCGCTGGCACTGGAGGATGTGACCTGCCGGTTCGCCGCCCGCGACGGCGGCGCGCCCTACACGGCCGTCGCCAATGCAACGTTGCGGGTGGCCGAAGGTGAGTTCGTCTCGGTGGTCGGCCCGACAGGCTGCGGCAAGTCGACCTTGCTCAACGTCGCCGCCGGCCTGCTCGAACCGTCATCGGGCGTAGTCAGCGTATTCGGCGAGAAGCTCCTAGCCGGCCAGGGCGTGAATAGACGCGCCGGCTACATGTTCCAGATGGACGCGCTGATGCCCTGGCGTACCGGCATCGAGAATGTGGTCGCCGGCCTCGACTTCCGGGGCGTGCCCCGCGCCGAGGCCCTGCAGCAGGGTGAGGCCTGGTTGCGGCGGGTCGGGCTCGCGGGTTTCGGCGATCGCTATCCGCACCAGATGTCGGGCGGGATGCGCAAACGGCTGGCGCTCGCCCAGACGCTGATCCTGCGACCGGACATCCTCCTGATGGACGAGCCGTTCTCGGCGCTCGACGTGCAGACGCGCCAGCTCATGGAGAACGAGCTTCTGGCGCTGTGGGCGGAGGACAGGAAATCGGTGCTCTTCATCACCCACGACCTCGAAGAGGCGATCGCGCTCTCCGATCGTGTGGTGGTGCTCTCGGCAGGGCCGGCTACGCGGCCGATCGGCGACTTCAGGATCGATCTGCCGCGGCCGCGCGACGTCTCTGAGATCCGCATGACGCCGGCCTTCCTCGCGCTGCATCGCGAGATCTGGGCCGCCATGAAGGAAGAGGTGCTGAAGGCATATCACGCGCAGAAGGTCGCCTGACATGCGGCTTAGGGTGTTCCAGATCCTAGTGCTCGGTGTGCTGATCGCACTGTGGCACGTCTTTACGGCGCCCGGGTTGATCCCGAATTTCTATTTCGAGCAGGACAATCGAGCCGCCTTCTTTTTCGGCGAACCGGCCAAGGTGTTCTGGGTGACCGTCGACTGGTTTACCACCGGCGAGATCTTCTACCATCTGGCCTTCACACTTCTCGAGACCGTACTTGGCTTTGCCATCGGCGCCGTGTTCGGCCTCGGGGTCGGCCTTTGGCTGGCACTCTCCCACACCGCCTCGGCAGTGATGGAACCCTACATCAAGGGCTTCAACTCCATGCCGCGCGTCGTGCTCGCGCCGATCTTCGCGGTGTGGTTCGGGCTCGGCATCTGGTCGAAGGTGGCGCTGGGCGTCACGCTGGTGTTCTTCGTGGTGTTCTTCAACGTCTACCAGGGCGTGCGCGAGGTGAGCCCGACCCTGCTCGCCAACGCCCGCATGCTGGGCGCCTCGCATCGTCAGCTGCTGCGCTCGATCTACCTGCCCTCGGCCATGAGCTGGGTGTTCGCCAGCTTGCACAATGCCGTGGGGCTGGCCTTTGTCGGCGCCGTGGTCGGCGAATATCTGGGCTCCGCCCAGGGCGTCGGCTACCTGATCCTGCAGGCCGAGGGCACCTTCGACATCAACACCGTGTTCGCCGGGATCATCGTCCTCACCGCCTTCGCCCTGGTGTTGGACGGCATCGTCGGTGTCATCGAGCGCCGCCTGATGACCTGGCAGCCCCGGGCCAGCGAGACCGAGAAGGTGTGAGCGCTATTTTCCAGTAAACCGCGCCGCCCGCTTCTCCAGGAAGTGCGCCACGCCTTCCTTGAAGTCGGCGGTTTGGAAGGAGAGTTCCATCTCGTGGTTGGCCTGAACGGTGGCTTCGGCGAGGGTCTGGAATTCGGCTTCCCAGATCTGCCGCTTCATCACTGCGACCGAGCGCGGCGAGACGGTGTCGGCCATCAACCGGGCATAAGCGCGAGTCTCTGCCATCAGCTTGTCATCCGGAATGACCCGGCTCACCAGCCCGAGCGCCAGCGCCTCGGGCGCGCGAAACTTGCGGGCCGAGCAGAGGAGGTCCATCGTCGCCGGCAGGCCTACAATCCTAGGTAGTAGCCAGCTCACACCGTGTTCGGCGATCAGGCCACGCTGGGCGAAGGCCGTGGTGAACACCGCCGAATTGGCCGCGAAGCGCAGGTCGGCGTAGAGCGGTATCACGAAGCCCAAGCCTGCTGCCGGCCCGTTAATGGCGGCGATGATGAATTTCGGGATGGCCGGAAAGTACGAATAGGGCATGCGGAATTCGGCCAGCGAGCTGCCGCCGGGCAGATCGTTTGCCGTCTTGCTGCTGCGGTCGGCCGACGCTCCGGCCCCGGCGCCAATTGCCTGCAGTCCGCTCATGTCGGCGCCTGCACAGAAGCCGCGGCCGGCTCCGGTCAAAATAATGGCGCGCACGTCAGCGTCTGAGCCCGCTTTTTGCATCGCGTCCTTGAGGTCGAAATGCATTTGGCGCGTCCAGGCATTGAGCTTATCGGGACGATTGAGCGTGATGGTGCAGACACGATCGGCGACGTCGTAGAGCACGGTTTCGTAGGCCATCGCGGGCATCCTCCTGTGCAATTTTGTTGATCGCATGATGGGCAAAAGGCGGCGACGATACAAATGCAACCCGAGTGCTACAAATGGCACCCGATAGGCGGACCGGCGAGAGGGCAGCAGGAGTAGGATCGAGAAATCGGTCGGTGTGGGACCAGCCGATGAAGTTGACCGCAGACGAACGATTTCGTGTTATCCTGGCGGATCAATGAAAAATGGGACACAGAGGTAGGAAATGGCGAAGCGGGAATTTGGCCATCCCAACGAAATGCACGAATACGTGGGCCAGGAGATTGGGGTCAGCGATTGGGTCGAGGTCACGCAGGAACGCATCAACCGGTTCGCCGATGCAACCGGAGATCATCAGTGGATTCATGTCGACGTCGAGCGCGCCAAGAAGGACATGCCGGGCGGCAAGACGATCGCCCATGGCTTTCTGACCTTGTCGCTCATCCCGATGCTCAGCCACCAGATTTCGCACATCAATAACGTGCGCAACGGCATCAACTACGGCTGCAACAAGGTGCGGTTCACCAGCCCAGTGCCGGCCGGCGCCAAGGTTCGCGCCCGTACCAAGCTGCTGGCGGCCGACCCGATGCAGGGCGGTGGCGTGCGGCTCACCAACCAAGTCACCGTCGAGATCGAGGGACAGGAGCGTCCGGCCTGCATCGCCGAGACCATGTCCATCGTCTACGGCAAGTAGGAGAGCGGCGGTGCTCAAGCGCGAGGAGCTGACGACGGAGCGGATCGCTGAGATCGTCGCCGACGCTCGCAAGGCCGGCTACGATTTCTTCCTGACCGCGGAGGAGCGCGAGGCGAGCCTCAAGGAAGCGCTGGCCCGCTACAAGCCCGGCGAGGAAGCCTGGATATTCGCCTACGGCTCGTTGATGTGGAACCCGGCGATCGAGTTCGCCGAACAGCAACCCTGCCTGGTCGAGGGCTGGCGCCGCTCATTCTGCTTCTGGACGCCGCTCGGCCGTGGCACGCCGGAGTTGCCGGGCCTCATGCTGGCGCTGGAGCGTGGCGGAGCTTGCGAAGGCATCGCCTACCGCCTGGCACCTGAACAGGTGCGCAGCGAACTCGCCATCCTGTGGAATCGCGAGATGCTGGCGGGTTTCTATAAGCCTTGTTGGGTGCCGACCAAGCTGCGCGACGGACGCACGATCACAGCCGTCACTTTCGAGGTCGACACCGAGCACTGCCAGTATTGCGGCGACCTGCCGATCGAGCGCACGGCGCATCACATCGCCTTCGCCGAGGGCCGCCGCGGGGCCTGCCGCGACTACCTTGCCAACACCGCTGCCCATGCGCGCGCGCTCAACATCCACGATTCCTATATCGAGGGGCTGGTCGAGCGGGTGGCGCAGCTGCGTGGCGAGGACGTCGAGCCCACGGTTCCACCGGTCAACGGCGTTGCCCCTGGCGAGGCCTGAGGCCGTATCCGCGCTTCGAAAATCTCATGGTCGCGATAGAGGCGTTGCTGCAGTCGCTATGACATAGTCGCAGCGTGTCCACGCTCGTCGCCCGCTGGCTTGTGCTGCCTACGAACCTGCGCGGCATCATCTGGGTCGGCCTGTCGGGGTTGCTGTTTGCCCTGCTCAACGTCTTCACGCTGATTCCGGCACAGCACCTCAATTCCTACGTCATGGCGTTCCTGCGCTACTGCGCTGGAACGCTGATCCTGATGCCGCTCATCCTCCGGATTGGGCCGTACCGGGCGCTGCACTCCAATCGCAAGGGCCTGCACATAACGCGTGGCATGATCCACGCCTGCGGCATGTTCCTGTGGTTTGCGGCGCTGCCGCTCACCAGCCTGGCCGAGATCACCGCGCTCGGCTTCACCGGTCCGATCTTCGTAACCATCGGCGCGGCGCTGTTCCTGGGCGAGGACGTCAGGCTCCGGCGCTGGGCGGCGGTGCTGGTGGGTTTCGGCGGCGCCATGATCATCATCCGTCCTGGTTTCACTGAGATCGGCGTCGGCGCGATCTGCGTGCTGGTCTCGACGCCGATCTTCTCGGCCTCCAATCTGATCTCGAAGGGGCTGGCGCGGACCGACGGCGCCGAGACCATCGTGATATGGCAGCATCTGGTGATCGTGTGCTGCTCGGCGCCAGTCGCCCTCTGGTTCTGGCAAACGCCGCTGTGGTCCGACCTCCTGTGGTTCTTCGCGGCGGGGCTGTGCGGCACGCTGGGGCACATCTGCCAGCAACGGGGCTATCAGATCGCGGAGATCACGTTGCTCCAGCCGATCGGCTTCCTGTCGCTGATCTGGAACACGCTGCTCGGCTTCTTCCTGTTCAGCCAGCAACCCGACGTCTGGACCTTCGTCGGCGCCGCGGTGATCTTCTCCAGCGCGATGTACATCTCCCATCGCGAGGCGGTGCGGCGGGCCAAGGTCAAGAGTGCGCTGGGGCCGGCCGGGCCAGCGACCTGATCAGCCGGCTATTCAGCCGCCAGTGACGCTCATATGCCGGCGCACGGCCGGCGTCGAATGGCGGCGATCGATGACAAAGTCATGCCCCTTGGGCTTGCGCGCGATCGCTTCAATGATGGCCTGGTCGAGCAATTCGTCGCTCTCCGAGGCGCGCAAGGGCGCGCGCAGGTCAGCGGCGTCATCCTGGCCCAGGCACATGTAAAGAGTGCCGGTGCAGGTCAGTCGCACGCGATTGCAGCTTTCGCAGAAGTTATGGGTGAGCGGGGTGATGAAGCCCAACCGCCCTCCGGTTTCGCCGACCGTGAAATAGCGCGCCGGTCCGCCGGTGCGATAGTCGGTCTCGATCAGGTTGAAGCGTTTGGCGAGATCGGTACGCACCAGCGAGAGCGGCAGGTACTGGTCGAGGCGCGCATTCTCGCCCAGCTCGCCCATCGGCATGACCTCGATCAGCACCAGGTCCATGCCGCGGCCATGGCTCCAGCGGATCAGCTCGTCGAATTCCGTGTCGTTGACGTCGCGCAAGGCGACGGCGTTGATCTTGATCCTGAGGCCAGCTTGCTGGGCGGCATCGAGGCCGCGCATCACCTGGTCGAGGTCACCCCAGCGCGTCAGTTCGCGGAACTTGTCCTTGTCGAGAGTGTCCATCGACACGTTCACGCGCTTCACCCCGAGCGCGGCGAGCTCCTTGGCGTACTTGGCGAGCTGGCTGCCGTTGGTGGTCAGGGTGAGCTCCTCGAGCGCGCCGGTCTCGAGATGCCGGCCGAGCCCGCGGAACAACGACATCACATTCTTGCGCACCAGCGGCTCGCCGCCGGTCAGCCTGAGTTTCTTGACGCCGCGGCGCACGAAGGCGCCGCACAGCCGCTCGAGCTCCTCCAGCGACAGCACCTCGGCCTTGGGCAGGAAGGTCATGTCTTCCGCCATGCAATAGACGCAGCGGAAGTCACAGCGGTCCGTCACCGAGACGCGCAGGTAGGAGATATGCCGGCCGAAGGGATCGATCATGACGGCTGGATAATGGGGATGCCGCAGAGTCGCTGCAAGGGCCGAAAAACCCTAGGAATCCGTGCCGGCCGTCGGCAAACGGCCGTCTTTTATGGCCTGCAGGAGGACGCCATGGTCGGCTTGGGTCTGCTTGGCATAGGCGTGGGCGAAGGCGCCGATGGCCTCATCGAAAGTGGTGTTATTGCCGAGATAGGCCGAAAGGACCACCGCGTCGGCCGAGCGGGCATGGGCGCGAGCCAGCACCTCGCCGCAGGTTTCGGCGTAGCGCTGAAAATGCTTGGGCGACATGGTCTCGAGCTGCGGCTTGATCTTGGCGTCGCGCAGCTGGCGGATATAGATGTGGCGTCCCGCGGGCCCGGTGGCGAAGCCGAGCAGCACGTCGCTCGCGGCCTGCAACAGTCGCTGGCCGCGGACTACCCGTTCGCCATGATGCGCGTAGGGGCTTGCGCCGGCATTGGCTTCGAGCACCGAGCGCGTCGCCTCCTTGAACTGCAGGTACAAAGCCTCGCCGTTTCCCGACATCATCAACATGACACCGCACAGCGTGCCGACAGAACCGACGCCCACCACCTTGTACGCCGCGTCGGCGAACCGATAGCGCTGCACCAGCGTCTGCCGCTCGGGTGTAAGGGAGCTCAGATAGTCGGGGAGCGTGGCCATCACGGCGGCGTAGAACACCTCGGCTTCGTTGTCCGAGGGGTGATAGACGAGTGGCGGCGCGTCCTCGATGCGTGGCCTGGGGCCGCTACCATGCTTGAGCGAGACGACAGGAGCGTGGGTGAGGAACCCAACTGCCTTGCGTATGGCAGCTGCACCAACGCCGATGTCGGCCGCCTTGTCCACGCTTTCAACCACCAAGCCGCGGTACCAAGCGTCGAGCACCGGCATTTCGGCAATGCTCGCCATGGTCTCGCGATAGCGGCGCGCCACTGTCTGGGCGAGCCCTATGCGGGCGTCCTTGTCCATGATGTCGAGCGTGGCCACCACGAAACTTGCGGCCAGGCGCTTGAGATCCCACTCCCACGGCGCGACTGCGGTTTCGTCGAAGTCGTTGATATCGAAGACGAGATGCCGCTCGGGCGTGGCGAAGCCGCCGAAGTTGAGACAGTGGCAGTCGCCCGCCGCCTGAACGCTGAGGCCGGAGGCTGGCATCTCGGCAAGATCTTCGGCCATGACCGCCGCACTGCCTCGCAAGAAGGCAAAGGGCGAGGTCGACATGCGCGAGTAGCGCAGTGGCAACAGGTGGGGCAGGCGCGATTCGCCCTGTTCGATCAGGATCTCGACCGGATCGCGCCGGTGTTTATGGGCGGTCCACTCGGCGTGATCTCGCCGCCGTACTTTTTCACGCAGCGCCTGGCCGCGCGCGGCGCGGTCCTTGACTGACGAGATGTGGGTCTGTGTCGGCAATGCGCCGACGGCCAAGTCGCTCATATTCGCGTCATGGCACGAAGCGCAGCAGGTTGTCGACCGTGTCGGCCTCGCCGGCAGGCTTGTCAGTCCTGATGCGATTGATGCGTGGGAAGCGCATGGCGACACCGGACTTGTGCCGGGTCGAGCGACCGACGCCGTCGAACGCGATTTCCAGGACCAGCTGGTGCTCGACCTCGCGGACCGGCCCAAAGCGATTGGTGGTGTGATCGCGCACCCATTTGTCGAGCCAGCGCAGCTCCTCGTCGGTGAAGCCGAAATAGGCCTTGCCGACCGGTGCCAGCTCGCGCTTGCCCTCGACGTCGCGCCAGCAGCCGAAAGTGTAGTCGGAATAGAACGAGCTGCGCTTGCCGTGGCCGCGCTGGGCATACATCAGCACGCAGTCGGCCAGCATCGGATCGCGCTTCCATTTGAACCACGGGCCCTTGGGGCGGCCGGCGAGATAGGGGCTATCGCCGCGCTTTAGCATCAAGCCCTCGATTCCGTCCTGCCGCATGCCCTCGCGCAACTCGGCGAGATGCGCCCAGTCGGTGAAGCGGACCAAGGGCGAGACGTCGAAGCGCTGGCGCGGCATTTCCGCCATCCAGGCTTCCAGCCGGACGCGGCGCTCGTCGAAGCTCAGCGGCCTGAGGTCCTCGCCTTCCAGCCAGAGCACGTCGTAGAGGCGCACATGCGCCGGATGCTCTTTCAGCATCTTGGGCGTCACTGTCTTGCGATTGAGCCGCTGCTGCAGGTCATTGAACGGCGCCACGGCCTCCTCGCGCCGCACCAGCAGCTCGCCGTCGAACACGCCGTCGAAGTCGATGGCCTCGATGATGTCGGGGAACGCCCCCGACACGTCCTCGCCGGCGCGGCTGTAGAGGCGCTTGATGCCGCCCGACGAGGCGACCTGCACGCGGATGCCGTCCCATTTCCACTCGGCGCGGAAATGCGCGGGATCGAGCGTGTCGAGCTCGGCGCGATCGATCGGGTTGGCCAGCATCGGCGGCAGGAACGCGCCGCCGATGTTGCTGCTGGGCTTCGGACCGCCCGCCTGCAGCCAGTCGAACAGCGGACGATAGGGTGGGCTGAGCCCGTGCCAGACTTCCTCGACCTCGTTGACCGGCTGGTTGCCGGTGTTGGCGGCGGCCTGCTTGGCCAGCCGCGCCGAGACGCCAACACGCAGCGCGCCGGTCAGCAGCTTCAGCAGTGCCCAGCGGCCGGTGGCGTCGAGTGAGTCGAGCCAGCGTTTCAGGATCGCCGGCGTCTGCATCTTGGTGGCGCGCTGCAGCGTCTCGACGACCTCACCGAGTCTGGGTGGCGGGCCGGCGTTGGGATCGGTCGGCCAGATCAGGGCCAGGGTCTCGGCGAGGTCGCCGACATAGTCGTAGGAGAGATGAAAGAGTTCCTGGCCGATCTTGTCCTCGCCGAAGCTGCGCAGCAGGGCGGGTTTGGCGCCGGCAAAATCGAGGCTGCCGGTCAGCGCCGCCAGCGCCCAGCCCCGATCGGGATCGGGCGTCTCGCGGAGGTAGGCCTCGATCAACCGGAGCTTGGCGTTGCGCGCCGGCTGGAAGGAGAGGGCGTCGAGCAGTTCGGCAAAGGACTGCACTAGGACTCGTCCTCTTCTTCGCGGCCGGCAAGATGCAGCGCCTCGGCCTCGATGCCGATCGAGCGCGCATGGTGGACCAGCGCCTCCTCGCGGCCGTGTGTCACCCAGACCTTGGGCGCGCCGACATCTTTCAGGGTCTGGGTGAGCTCGCTCCAGTCGGCATGGTCAGAGATGATCAGCGGCAGCTCGGCGCCGCGCTGGCGGGCGCGGGCGCGAATGCCCATCCAGCCCGAGGCCATGGAGGCGATCGGCTCGAAGAAGCGCCGCGACCAGCGGTCGGCAATGGCCGAGGGCGGGCAGAGCACGATGGCGCCCTTGAACGTCTCGAGCACGGCATCGGACACCAGCGCGATGTCGCCGAGATCAACTCCATGGTCCTGGTAGAGCTTGCAGAGCGAGGCCAGGCCGCCATGCAGCCAGATCCGCTTGTCGTAGCCCGCGGCACGCAGCAGCGTGATCACGCGCTGGCACTTGCCGAGGGCATAGACGCCCACCAAGTGAGTGCGCTCGGGGAAGGTGGCGAGCGAGCGCAGCAGCTTGCCGATTTCTCCGGCATCGGAGGGATGATGGAACACCGGCAGGGCAAAGGTCGCCTCGGTGATGAAGACATCGCACGGTACGGGCTCGAACGATGGGCAGGTGGGATCGGGCCGGCGTTTGTAGTCGCCCGAGACGACGATGCGCTGGCCCTTGTGCTCCAGGACCGCCTGCGCCGAGCCGAGGATATGGCCGGCCGGCACCAGGCTCACCTCGACATCGCCGATCTTCACGGCCTCGCCGTATTTGAGCGGTTGTTGGGCCGTGTCCGGCATGTCCTGGAAGCGGGCCCGCATGATGGCCAGCGTCTCGGGCGTGGCGAGCGCGCTTCTGTGGCCCGGCCGGGCATGGTCGCCATGGCCATGGGTGATCACGGCGCGGGAAACCGCCACGGCGGGGTCGACATAGAAGTCGCCGGGCTCACAATAGAGGCCGCGCGGGGTGGGATAGAGCCAGGAGCGAGGATTTAAGGTGTCGGTCGTCATTGAGCGCGAGGCATCCTATCCGGCAGATATAGGTCTTCCTGACCTGTTTTCACGCTGGTTCGAAAGCCGCGGCTGGACTCCCCGCAAGCACCAACTGGCGCTGATCGGGCTGGCGGCCAGCGCCGGGAGCGCCTTGCTGATCGCGCCCACCGGCGGCGGCAAGACCCTGGCGGGCTTCCTGCCCTCGCTGATCGAGCTCACCGAGCGCCGCCGAGCGGGCAAGGACCTGGCGCACGCCAAGGGTAAGGGCGAGTTGCATACGCTCTACATCTCGCCGCTCAAGGCGCTGGCCACCGACATCCGCCGCAATCTCGAGATGCCGATCGCCGAGATGCAGCTGCCGGTCCGCGCCGAGAGCCGCACCGGCGACACACCGCAGAGCCGTCGCCTGCGCCAGCGCGAGCGGCCACCCGATCTCTTGATGACCACGCCCGAGTCGCTGGCGCTGCTGCTGAGCTATCCCGACGCCGAGAAGTTCTTTGCAAGCCTGCGTTGCGTCATCATCGACGAGCTGCATTCCTTTGCGACCACCAAGCGCGGCCATCATTTGGCGCTTTGCCTCGCTCGGGTGGCAACGCTGGCGCCGCAAGCCCGTTTCGTTGGCCTCTCGGCCACCGTCGCCGACCCGCCCGAGCTGGCCCAGTACCTCAGTGTGCGCGACCAGCCGGTCGAGATCATCCACGGCGAGCCCGGCGCGCCGCCCAAGGTCACGATCGTCGATGCGCACGAGCGCACGCCCTGGGGCGGCCATATGGGTCGCCACGCGCTGCCCGAGATCTACAACATCATCCGCCAGCACAAGACCTCGATCCTATTCGTCAACACCCGCGCCCAGGCCGAGCTTGCCTTCGACGGCCTGTGGCGCCTGAACGAGGAGAACCTGTCGATTGGCCTGCATCACGGCTCGCTCGCCGTCGAGCAGCGGCGCAAGGTCGAGGCGGCGATGGCGGTCGGCAAGCTGCGCGCCGTGGTGGCGACCTCCTCGCTCGATCTCGGCATCGACTGGGGCGACGTCGACCTCGTGATCCAGCTCGGCGCGCCCAAGGGCGTGAGCCGCCTGATGCAGCGTATCGGCCGCGCCAACCACAGGTTGGACGAACCCAGCCGCGCGATGATCGCGCCGGCCAACCGCTTCGAGGTGCTGGAATCGCTGGCGGCAATGGAGGCCATCGAGGCACGCGAGCTCGATGGCGATCCACCGCGGCCGGCTTGCCTCGACGTGCTGGCCCAGCACATCGTCGGCACAGCCTGCGCCCAGCCGATCGATCGCGAAGCCTTCTTTCACGAGGTCCGCCGCGCGCAGCCCTATCGCGATCTGAGCGCCAAGGACTTCGACGACACTTTCGATTTCGTGGCAACCGGTGGCTATGCGCTGGCGGCCTACGAGCGCTGGCATCGGCTGAAGCAGCTGCCGGACGGCCGCTGGATGCTGTCGTCGCCCATGGTGGCACGGCAGTTCCGCATGAATGTCGGCACCATCGTCGAGCTGCCGCTCCTCAAGGTGAAGCTGCGCCGCGGGCCGATGCTGGGCGAGGTCGAGGAGGCCTTTATCCAGGGTCTGGTGCCGGGCGACACCTTTGTCTTTGCCGGCCGCCTGCTGCGCTTCGAGGGCGTGAAGGAGCTGGTGGCGCAATGCTCGCTCGCGACCAGTGGCGATCCCAAGATTCCCGCCTATGGCGGCGGCCGCTTGCCATTGTCGACCTTCCTGGCGGATCGTGTGCGCGGCATCCTGCAGGACCCCTCGCGGCACCCGAAGCTGCCCGGCGAGGTACGGGAGTGGCTCAACATCCAGCGCTGGCGCTCGGGTCTGCCGCGGGCCGACCGGCTGCTCATCGAGGGATTTCCGCGCGGCAGCAAGCAGTTCATCGTCGCATACTGCTTCGAAGGCCGGAACGCGCATCAGACGCTGGGCATGCTGCTGACGCGGCGCATGGAGCGCATGGGGCTGAAGCCGTTGGGCTTCGTCGCCACCGACTATGTGCTCGGCCTGTGGGGCTTGCGGCCGCCATCGCCGCAGCAACTCGATGAATTGTTCGATGAAGACATGCTGGGCGACGACCTCGAGGCCTGGATGGATGAATCGACCATGCTGCGGCGCTCGTTCCGCAACGTGGCGGTAATCGCCGGCCTGATCGAGCGGCGCTTTCCGGGCGAGGAGAAGTCGCGCCGCCAGGTCACCTTCAGCTCCGACCTGATCTATGACGCGTTGCGCAAGCACGAGCCCGACCACATCCTGCTGCGCGCCACGCGCCAGGACGCTGCCCACCAGCTCGCCGACCTCAAGCGGCTGGGCGATCTGCTGCGGCGTGCCAAGGGCCGCATCGAGTATCGTCGCCTCGACCGCATCTCGCCGCTCGCGGTGCCGGTGCTGCTGGAGATCGGCAAGGAGCGGGTGCTCGACGGCACGGCCGAGGACGAGTTGCTCGACATCGCGGCGCAGGAACTGATCGACGAGGCAACGCGGCTCACCTGAAGCGCCTCACTTCATGCGGGGCATGCGGAAGCTCGACCATTCCCACAGGAGCTTCAGGTGGAAGTCGAAGTAGCCCTCGGTGGCCCAGGCGCGGCCCCAACGATCGGTGCCGCCAAGCTGCAAGCCGAGCAACCAGAGTTGTCGCGCCGCCATGAACAGCGGCACCGAGGCCAGGTCGGCGCGGCGGATCGGCCGCTCGCTGCGATAGCCTGCAAGGAGGGCGCGCCATTTGGCCTTGCGGTTGGCCTCATTGCGAATCGAGAGGCCCCACAAAAAGCAGGCGAGGTCATAGCTGCGCCAACCGGCGCCGCAGAAGTCGAAGTCGAAGAAGGTAGTGACGCCGTCCTTGGTCTTGGCGTTGGCTGCGCACGCATCGCCGTGGCAGAAGCCCCAGGAGAGATCCCGCTTGCGCCGGCCGATCTCGCGCGCAATGGCGCGGGCAATGCGCTCGAGCCGTGCCCGATCCTTTGGCCGGTGCGCCAGCAGGGGCAGTACCACCGCCAGCGGGCGGGTCACCAGGAAGTCGATATCGAGATCGCGGTCCGAGGCACGCTTGGCAAAATCGTCCGATGCGTTGTGCAGACGCGCGACGCCCCGGCCATAGGCGCGCGCGTCGTTTTCATCGGCGAGCCTTTCGGCGCCGTCGCACCAGGTGAAAAGCACGGCTTGCCGCCGGCCTTCGGGGGCGGTGACGGGCGTGATCCATTTGCCGTCGCGCCGAACGAGGGGAGTCGACACCGACGCGCCGCGAGCGGCCAGATGTCTTAGCGCCGCCAGCTCATAGGCGATCTCGGCGTTGCTGCGCCAGCCGCGGCAATAAACGCGCAGCGCCTGTTTCGCGCGGCCGGCCCGCACTTCGTAAGTATGCGTGACGCCGACGGAGAACAGCCGACACAGGCTCGGCTTCCCCACGCTGTAGGAGGAAGCAACGAGCCTTGCGAGCGACGCAGGCGCAATGACGGAATAGACGAGCGATGAAGCAGGCATGGAACGGCCTTTTGGACTGGAATCGTGGATGAACACTCGGTCGCGGTGGACCGGATCAGTGCGTCACGAATTCCAGGATCAGCATGGCACGCTCACATCTGCTTGGACGGTGCATAGCCGAGTTTGCGATGATGGTCCAGAAGTGGGGCTGATATGGACATCGCGAAGACGTTGAAAGAAGCCGTTGCCGCGGGCGACGTGCCGGGCGTGGTGGCGGCGGCAGCCACGGACAAGGGCGTGATCTTCGAGGGCGCAGCGGGCGTGCTGGCGCAGGACAGCGTGCTCTGGATCGCCTCGATGACCAAGGCGATCACCGGTGCCGCAGTCATGCAGCTCGTCGAGCGCGGCAAGCTCTCGCTCGATGCGCCGGCGGCCGATATCGTGCCGGAGATCGCGGACAAGCAGGTGCTGGTCAGCATCGGCGCCGATGGGGCTGTCAAGACGCGGCCGCCCAAGCGGCCGATCACGCTGCGGCATCTGCTCACCCATACGTCGGGCATGGGCTACGACACCTGGGACGCCGACATCGCGCGCTACGTCGCGGCCACGGGCATCCCCAAGCCCGCCTCGCGCCAGGTGCTGGGGACGCCGTTGCTGTTCGATCCCGGCGAGCACTGGGAGTATTCGATCTCGATCGACTGGGCGGGGCAGATGGTCGAGGCGATCGCCGGCATGCGGCTCGATCGCTACATGAAGGAGAACATCTTCGAGCCGCTCGGGATGGTCGACACCGGCTTCAAGCTCACTCCCGTCATGCGGGCGAGCAAGGCCGCCGTGCACATTCGCAAGGAAGGCGGCGGCTTCACCGCCACCGACCACGAGCTCGACCAGAACCCTGAAGTGTTCATGGGCGGCGGCGCGCTTTATTCGACGATCGGCGACTATCTCCGCTTCACGCGCATGATCCTGGGCCACGGGACGCTCGACGGCGTGGAGGTGCTGAGGCCAGCCACGGTGGCGCTGATGTCGCTCAATTCCATGGGCGAGGTCTCGTGCCGGCCGCTCAAGAGCCAGCTGCCCAACCGCAGCACCGACATGGATTTCGTCGACGGCATGAAGTGGGGCCTCACCTTCATGATCAATCCCACGGCGTTCCCCGGCCGGCGCTCGGCCGGCAGCCTGACCTGGGGCGGCCTCGCCAACTCCTATTACTGGATCGACCCGGTGAAGCGGGTGACCGGCGTGTGGGGCACCCAGCTGCTGCCGTTCTACGACGCGCGCGCCGTGGCGGCGTTCGAGAACTTCGAGCGCGCGGTCTACGCCAGTCATTAGTGGAAGTCGCGCGATGCGATCCTGATCGTCGGCCGGTCGAGATGGATGCGGCTGCGATCGTAGGGCTGCTTGCGGGTCGGCGGACCCTTGCCGGCGCGGTGACGCGTGGCGTTGGCCTCGGGCACCTGCACGCGGCGGTCGCCGGGGTCGGTGCGGACCTCGTCGCCGCGACCGTTGACCAAATGGATGGTGTCGAGGTCGGAGATCTGGTCGAGTTCCGCCGACCAGTCCCATAGTTTTTCGGCCACGAGATGGATCACTAGCCCCTCGCGCTGGACGTGGCCCGAGACGGCGAGCAGGCGCGAACCCATGACGATGCGGCGGTGGGCCTCGAACACCTTGGGCCAGACCACGAGGTTGGCGATGCCGCATTCATCCTCGATGGTGACGAATACCACGCCTGAGGCGGTGCCCGGCCGCTGGCGCACCAGCACCAGCCCGGCCAGCGTAAAGCGGTCGTCGTTCTTCGAATCGAGAAGCGCGGCGGTTCGCGACACCCGCCGCTCCGAAAGCATTGGCCGCAGCAGGCCCAGAGGATGGGCGCGTAGCGACATCGCAAAGGAGGCGTAGTCGTCCACCACCTGCTCGCCGAGGGTCAATGCGGGCAGCGTGACGGAGGGTTCGGCGTCGTGCTCGGCAGGCTTGGTATCAAGCAAGGGCAGCGATGCCTCAGAGAAGGCCCGCACCGCCCACAAGACGTCGCGGCGCGTCAGCCCCATCGAGGCGAAGGCATCGGCTCGAGCGAGTGCCAGGATCTGGCGCCGGGTGAGGCCACCGCGCCGCCAGACATCGGCCGGATCGCGATAGGGCACCTCGCGACCTTCGATCGTGCGCCGTTCGACGAAGCGCTTCATGTCCTCTTCAGCCAGCCCCGTGACCTGGCGGAAGCCCAGCCGCAGGGCACAGCGCTTTTTCTCCTCCCCCGTCTTCGGGGGAGGAGAAGATGGCTCCAGCGTGCAGTCCCAGTCGCTGGCATTGACGTCGGGCGGCCGCACCTCGACGTCGTGCTCGCGCGCGTCGCGCACCAGCTGGGCAGGCGCATAAAAGCCCATCGGCTGGGCATTGAGGAGCGCCGCGGCAAAGGCCTCGGGGAAGTGGTATTTCACCCACGACGAGACGTAGACCAGGATGGCGAAGCTCGCGGCGTGGCTCTCGGGGAAGCCGTACTCGCCGAAGCCCTCGATCTGCTTGAAGCAGCGCTCGGCGAACTCGCGCTCGTAGTCGTTGCCGAGCATGCCGTTGATGAAGTCGTCCTTGAGCTTGTGGATCGTGCCCGAGCGTCGGAAGGTTGCCATGGCACGGCGCAGCTTGTCGGCCTTGGCGGGACTGAAGCCTGCGGCGACGATGGCCATCTGCATCGCCTGCTCCTGGAACAGCGGCACGCCCAGCGTCCGTTCCAGCACGCTTTTGAGCTTGCCCGGATACTCGATCTCCTCCGCTTTCTCCTTCTTCGCCCGATTTTTCAGGTAGGGGTGCACCATGCCGCCCTGGATCGGGCCGGGCCGCACGATCGCCACCTCGACGACAAGATCGTAGTAATCGCGCGGTTTGAGCCTGGGCAGCATCGACATCTGCGCCCGGCTCTCGACCTGGAACACGCCGACCGAATCGGCCTTGCACAGCATGTCGTAGACCTTCTTGTCGGTCGAAGGCATGTCGAGCGACGGACGCTTGCCGTAATGCCGTTCGATCAAGGCGAAGCTCTTGCGTAAAGCCGTCAGCATGCCGAGGCCCAACACATCGACCTTGTAGATTTTCAAGGTATCGAGATCGTCCTTGTCCCATTCGACGACGGTGCGGTCTTCCATCGCCGCGTTCTGGATCGGGATTAGCTCGTCTAGCCGGTCGTCAGTCAGCACGAAACCGCCGACATGCTGCGACAGGTGACGCGGGAAGCCGCACAGCGTTGCCGACAATTCGAGAGCCAGCGCCAGCCGTGGATCGTGCGGGTCGAGGCCCGCCTCGCGCACGTGCCGGACGTCCACACCGCCCGTGCCCATGCCCCATACCGTATCGGCCATCACGCCCAAGGTGTCAGGAGACAGCCCGAGCGCCTTGCCGACGTCGCGGATGGCGCTGCGGCTGCGATAGGCAATCACCGTGGCAGCAAGGGCAGCCCGCTCTCGGCTTTTCTCCTTGTAGATCCACTGGATCACTTCCTCGCGCCGTTCGTGCTCGAAATCGACGTCGATGTCGGGCGGTTCGTCGCGTTCGTTGGACAAGAAGCGCTCGAACAAGACCTCGGCCTTGTCGGGATCCACCGAGGTGATGCCGAGGCAGTAGCAGACAGCCGAGTTGGCGGCCGAGCCGCGGCCTTGGCAGAAGATGCCCATCTTGCGGGCCTGGGTCACGATCTCGTGCACGGTCAGGAAGTAGGGCGCGATCTTCTTGCGGGCGATGAGGTCGAATTCGCGCTGGAGCGTGTCGGTTACCTTTCTCGGAATGCCTTCGGGGCCGGGATAACGTTCCCGGGCGCCTGCCCGGGTGAGGCGGATCAGCTTGTCCTGGGGGGTCTCGCCGCCCTCGTACGTGACCGGATACTGGTAGGTGAGCTGGTCGAGCGAGAATTGGCAGCGCTCGACGATCTCCTGGACGCGTTCGATCGCGTGCGGATGCTTGCGGAACAGCCGCGCCATCTCTTCCGGCGCCTTGAGGTGCCGCTCGGCCGAGGCGAAGCGGCGGAAGCCCAGCTCCTCGACCGTGCAGGTGAGGCGGATGGCGGTGACCACGTCCTGCAGCGCCCGCCGGTCGGGGATGTGATAGTGCACATCGTTGGTGGCGACGAAGCGCACTTTCATCTGGGCCGCGAGATTGTCGAGGTAGGCCAGTCGCCGCGTATCGTCGCCGCGGAACAGCATGGAGCCCGCGAGGTAGCAGCGGTCGCCGAACAGGCGGGCGAGCTTGGCGACCCGCTCATGGAAGGCCGGGTCATCGACCTTGCGTGGCGGCAGGACGATGGCGAGCAGGCCCTCGGAATATTGCGCGAGATCGTCGAAGGTGAGGTCGCACTCGCCCTTCGCGGCCCGGCGATTGCCGACCGTCAGCAGGCGCGACAGACGCTTGTAGCCGTCGAGATCCATCGGATAAGCGATCAGCGAATAGCCGTCGCGGGTTTCGAGCCGCGCGCCGACCAAAAGCTTGATCCAGCTTTCCTGGGGGATCGCGGTGTCCTCGTAATATTCCTTGATCGCCGCATAGGCGCGCACCACGCCCGCCAGCGTGTTGCGGTCAGCGATGCCGATGGCGTTATGGCCGAGCTCGATGGCGCGCCGCACCAGCTCGCCCGGATGCGAGCCGCCGCGCAGGAAGCTGTAGTTGGTCGTGACCTGGAGCTCGGCGTAAGGCACGGCGGTTACCAAAAGTAACGCTTAAAATAATGGAAAAACACGGGGGCCCTCATGCGCAGAACCCGTGGAGGAACCATTTGGCGGCGTTGTGCGAGCCGTCGCGGAACAGCCAGAAGCGGCCGCCATCGTCGTCCTCGACGCGGTAATAGTCGCGCACCGGCGGAACGATGTTGGCGGGTATCACGCGGCCATTCGGGCGTGGCCGCCACCATTCGTCGGCCAGCCGCTCGGGTCCCTCGACCTTCACCACCTTGTGGGCGTGGCGACGCCACTGGAACTGGCGCGGCGGATCGTCGGGCAGGAGCGCCAAAACATCGACCGGCTCGGGCCGCTGTAGCAGCCGCGTCGGGCGCGCGCCTTTCATCGCGGCGAGCCGGGCCCACGCACCCTCCGGCACGGGCTGGGAAATCGGCGCCGTCGTCTGCACGCGCTCGGGCAGGTGGCTGTCGCGCGGCGCCAGCCGCACGACATTCTCCTGGCCCAGCCTGAGCGTCAGCCGGTCGGCGAGATCGATCGTGCCGTCCTCGCCGAGTGGAGGAGCGATCGCGCCGGTCTGGGGCAGCGCATCCTGCGCGCCGGTCCAGCTTTCGACTTCGGGGGCCGACAGGATCATCAGCTCGACGCCGAAGCCGGGATCGAGCTCGCCGAGTTTCTCCTCGAACAGTTTCATCAGTTTGGGATTGTCGCGATTGGGCCGGCTGGTGCCGATCGACGTGCGATCGACCGAGCCGTCGACGCGATAGAGCGCGATCTCGAGCTTGCGCGCACCGACGCCCGCCTGCTCGAATTGCTTGCAGAGGGCCGCCAGCAGACGGCTGGTCGCGGCGGCGATGTCCTCGGATCGGCCGATCGGCTCGACGAAGGCAAGCCGCGTGCGGAAGGCGGGCGGCGGCCGGCGCGGCTCGATCGGCTCGTCGATGGCGCCCAACGCCTGGTCGAGCCGGGTGAGCGGCTGATCACCGAACCGGCGGGCGAGGGGCGCGCGCGGCAAGGGATAAAGATCGCCGATGCGGCGCAGGCCGAGCTTCAGGAAGGTTTCCAGGATCGGCTTGTCGAGCCTGAGGCCATCGACCGGCAGGGTCGCGAGCGCGGCGCGTTGGCCGTTGCGCGGGCAGAAGAGGTCAGCCTGCTTCTCGCCATAGCGGGCCAGCGCCCAGGCGGCGCCCGCCGTGTCGGCCATGGCGGCACGGCAGGTGAAGTCGTGGCGGGCCAGGCGCTCGACCAGATCGGCCAGCAAGGCGCGTTCGCCGGTCTCGTCCTTGCCGAACAAATGGCCGCAGCCGGTGACGTCGAGCAAGAGGCCGGCATCGCCGCCGAAGCCGCCGGCGCTGCAGGCCTCCGCTCCTTCTTCTGCGATGGCGCCGCCCAGCGGATCGATCGCCACCCAGGGCGTGTAGCGGTCGCACCAGTTGACCAGCGTCTCGATCAGGCGGCGGTCGGCCTGCGGCTCGACGGCGGTGGTGATGAGGTCTGGCACCAGCGTGCGTGCATCAGCCAGACGCATGTAGGTACGCAGGCCGGCGGCGCGGGCATGTGGGTTGACGGCGGCAAGTCTCGGGCAGCTATCGAGCCAGACGACGGTGGCGGCGGCCCTAGCCGACCAGTCTTTCTGTCCACTGCGTGCCAGCCGATCCGTCGAAAGCTTGGGGAACCAGAGAGAGACTATGCGTTTCATCGCTCCACTCCACGAGCCAGGATGGAATTTCAGCAGTCGACGGCGTGCCGAAACGATTGCGCCGAAGCTCGACCTTCCAGCGCGAGCCGCCGAGATCGTTGAGGCCCGGCGTCGACGGCGACGGTGCCGAGGCGACGCGCCAGCGTGTGGCGCATACGCTTTGCGCCGGTGCGGGCTGCGGGCGCAGCAAGAGGGCAGGCACGCCGCTCTTCTCGGCGGCAAGCGACAGGCGGCGGCCGGCGGTGGGATCGGCGGCGCGTGTCTCGCCGACCACGGCGGCGATGCCGGGGCAGCGCAGCCCTTCCTCCATCGCCCAGAACAGATCCTCCTCGCGCCGCGCCGTGACCATCAGGAGGCGCGCCGGATCGAACCAGGCAGAGAGGGCAGGGGCGTAGGGCGGCGCATCGAACACGCCTGATGGCCGGCGGCACCACAGCAAGGTGCCGCGTCCAAAACGGCTCATCAGGAAAGCAGCGAAGCCCAGGGCCGCACCGTCATGCGCGGCGACACGCCCGGACGGCGCCGGCCCCGCCTCGACCTCGTGCAGCGCGCCGGTCAGCAATCCGCCGTCGGGCAGCAGCGCATCGATCGGCGGCAGGCCAAGCGGCATCGCGGCCTGGCCTGCCCGCTGGGCGCTATGGGCGCGCTCCAGACGGCGGACCTGCTCGCGCAATTCCACCGGGAGCGGGCTCCCCCGGTCGTTGGCGACCGGGGGAGCAGATGCATCTGGGGAAATGGCTGGCATCGCCCCCTCGTCAGGCTATTCCATGTCAGGGATGTTCTCTATTTGTTCTAAATCCTGGACACGAAAGAGTCAACGAAAGCTGCCAGTTTTCTCTTCTACTTAACCTTGCATGAGGTTGTCGGCGTCACACCATATCTTGTGTCGGTGTCTCACCAGCCACGCCACGTCGTCTCCTCACGGACGGATTCACGATGCGGCAGCCCGATCATCCACCGGATGAGCATGCACGCCACGCTCAGCCCCACATACGCAAGCACCAAGACGATCACGTCGATCAGGGTGATGGTATTCATAGACCCCTCCATGCTCGTCCCCAAAACCCACACTCATTCCCCTCGAGTCTCTTGTGTTTCAGGCGGGCGGACATTGGGCGTGGCGAAGGGCCCAATCAGTGGTAATTCGCACAGTGCGAGAATGAGTTGCCGGAGACGGGGAGCGGATTGATGCAAACGCGGCCATCCTCGAACCTGCGCGTGATCGCCTTGTTCGAAGAACTGAACGACAGCGAACTCGCGCGCATCGCCGAGAGCTGCTCGACGCGCACCTATGAAAAGAACGCCCAGATCCTGGGCGACCAGGATTCCACCAACGACGTCTTCTTCATCCTAGGCGGCACGGTGCGCGCCAACAGCATCAGCCCCAAGGGGCGCGAGGTCATCTATTCCGAACTCAAGGCCGGCGACATCTTCGGCGAGTTCTCGGCAATCGACGGCCGGCCGCGCTCGTCGGCGTGCTCGGCGCTCACCGACTGTGTCGTGGCGCGCATGCCGGCCAAGGCCTTCTTCGAGTTGCTGCGCGGCAACGGCATCGTGTCGACCAAGCTGGTCGAGCTGCTGGTCGCCAAGATCCGCAGCATGTCCGAGCGGGTGTTCGAGGTGAGCGCGCTCTCGGTCAGCGAGCGGCTGCGCCGCGAGCTCCTGCGCCTGGCCGCCACCGGCGAGCGCCAGGGCAAGACCATCGTCATCAAGCCCGCTCCTACGCACTACGACATCGCCGCCCACATCGGCTCGCATCGCGAAGCCGTGACCCGCGAATTCAACCGCCTGGAGGCGGAGAAACTTCTGGAAGTGAGCCGCCGCCAGATCAGTATCCTCGATCTTGCGCGCCTGGAGCAGGGTGGCGACGAGGACTGACATTCGCAGGGCGCGCAGCACGATGCTTGCGAGGAGCCGACCGGCCGACGCATCATCGGCCGCCCCATCATCGGCGCTTGGGGGGAGGCTCCGCGTGTCCCATCGCTTTTCGGTTCTTGCCTTGTTTGCCGCCGCCTTCTCCCTGCTGGCCGGCCCTGCGTTCGCGCGCTGCTCCAAGAACCTGGTCGAACGGCTGGGGCCCCAACGGTTGGAGCAGGGCACGCAGCTCGCCTCGCTCGACGGCGTGCCGCTGGCGGCCGATCCGTCGGGTAGCCGCGCCGTCATCACCTTCCTCGGCCACTCGACATACCAGATCGACACGCCGCAGGGCGTGCGCGCCATCACCGACTATAACGGCGTCAACGGCTTCGGCCGCAAACCCGACATCGTCACCATGAACAACGCGCACTCGACGCACTTCACCGACGAGCCGGAGGAGGGCATTACCTATGTGCTGCGCGGCTGGCCGAGCAAACCCGGCGAGACGGAGGCCAAGGTCGACGTGACCCTGAAGGACATGCGGGTGTGGAACGTGCCGACCAACGCGCGCGCCTGGTACGGCGGCGAGACGCGCATCAACGGCAACTCGATCTTCATCTACGCCGTCCAGGATCTCTGCATCGCCCATCTCGGCCACCTGCATCACCGGCTGACGCCCGAGCATCTCGAGGAGCTCGGCCGCATCGACGTGCTGATGGTGCCGATCGACGGCTCCTTCACCATGGGCCAGCCGCTGATGGTCGACGTGATCAAGCAGATCGAGCCGCGCATCGTGCTGCCGATGCACTACTGGGGTCGCTACCAGCTCGACCGCTTCATGGGCCTCCTGGCGCCGCTCGAGCCCGAGTTCATCTGGCCGGAGAATCCGGTGGTCGAGGTCGCCAAGCAGAGCCTGCCCGACAAGCTCACAGTGATCGCCGTCGGCGGCGAGGGCGGCGGCTAGATCCGGAGATTGGTGCGCGCCAGGTCGACGAGCTGTGCGGCGCGCCCGTCCATAACGGCCTTGAGTGTGAACAGGCCGAAACTCGTGGCCTGCTCCAACGTGGCCTTGGGCGGCATCACCAGCTCCTGGCGCGCGCTCACGACGTCGAGCAGGGCGGGCCCTTTGTGCGCCAGGATCTCTCGCATCGCGCCCTCGAGCTTGTGCGGGTCCTCGACGCGGATCGCCTTGATGCCCATGCCTTCGGCCATGGCGGCGAAGTTCGGGTTCTTGAGCGCGACGGCGGTGTCGACGAAGCCCGAGGCCTTCATCTCCAGCTCGACGAAGCCCAAGGTGCCATTGTTGAGCACGATCACCTTCACCGGCAGGTTCATCTGCGTCAGCGTGATGAAGTCGCCCATCATCATGGTGAAGCCGCCGTCACCCGACATCGAGATCACCTGACGGCCCTTGTGCGAGGCCTGCGCGCCGATCGCCTGCAGCATGGCATTGGCCATCGAGCCGTGGTTGAACGAGCCGATCAGCCGGCGCTTGCCGTTCATCTTGAGGTAGCGGGCCGCCCATACGGTCGGCGTGCCGACGTCGCAGGTGAAGATCGCGTCATCGGCGGCATGCTCGCTCACCAGCCGCGAGACGTACTGCGGGTGGATCTGGCCGCTGCCCGGCTTGTTCTCGGCGAGCTTGTCGAGATCCTCGCGCGCCTTCTTGTAGTGCTCGCGCGCGGCCTGCAGGAACGCCCAGTCGCCCTTTGGCTTGAGCTTGGGCAGAAGGGCGCTCACGGTGGCGGCGACGTCGCCCAGCACGCCGATATCGATGTGCGTGCGGTTGCCCAGGCTCTCCGGCCGGATGTCGATCTGCGCGACCTTGGCCTTCTCCGGATAGAACTGCCGATAGGGAAAGTCGGTGCCCAGCAGCAGGAGCGTGTCGCACTCCTTCATGGCCGCATAGCCCGAGGCGAAGCCGATCAGGCCGGTCATGCCGACGTCGAAGTCGTTGTCGTACTCGACGTGCTCTTTGCCGCGCAGTGAATGGATGATGGGCGCGCCCAGCGTCTTGGCGAGTTCCACGACTTTGGTGTGGGCGCCGGCGCAACCTGCGCCGCACATCATGGCGACGCGCTTGCCGGCGTTGAGCAGCGCCGCCAGGGCATCGAGTTCGCTGTCGCTCGGGCGCACGACCGCCGGCCTGGGCGCGACCCAGCGCGGCGCCTCGACGTCGGTCGTCTTGAGGGCGATGTCGCCGGGGATCACCACGACCGCAACGCCACGCTCGGCCACCGCGATGCGGATCGCCTTCTCGAGGATGCGCGGCAGGTGATCGATATTGGAGACGAGCTCGACGTAGTGCGAGCATTCGACGAACAGATGCTCGGGATGCGTCGCCTGGAAGTACGAGCCGCCGATCTCGACGCTCGGGATGTGCGCGGCGATGGCCAGCACCGGCACGCGACTGCGGTGGCAGTCGAACAGGCCGTTGATCAGGTGCAGGTTGCCCGGGCCGCAGCTGCCGGCGCACACCGCGAGCTCGCCGGTGAGATGCGCCTCGGCGCCGGCGGCGAAGGCGCCGGCCTCCTCGTTGCGCATGTGCACCCAGTCGATGGTCTTGGCCCGACGCAGCGAATCGGTGATGCCGTTCAGCGAGTCGCCGGCGACACCGTAGATGCGCTTGACGCGCGCCGTTTGCAGGGTCTCAACGACCAGATCCGCACCGGTTCGCGCCATGTCGCACCTCCTGTTGGGGCTCGGACTTTACTTGTGGCCCGCCTCGAAGCCAGAGAGAAACTGCACCAGGTTGCGGCCCAAATCGTCGCTGAGATAGCCGCCTTCCTGCACCAGCACTGTCGGCAGACCAAGGGACGCAATCTTTCCTGCCATGGCATGGAAGCCCGCGCCTGTGACCTTGAGGCCCTGCAGCGGATCGCTCTCGCTGGCATCGAGGCCCAGCGCCACGACAAGGGCGGTGGGCGCGAATTCGCGGATGCGTGCCAGCGCCTGATCGCCTGCGGCAAGCCACGGTGCGTCCGGCGAACCGAGCGGCTGCGGCAGGTTGAGGTTGAAGCCTTTGCCTGCGCCCTCGCCCGTCTCGTGCGCGTGTCCCCAGAAGTAGGGATAGTAGTTGGCAGGATCGGCGTGGATGGAAACGGTGAGCACGTCGGCGCGCTCGTAGAAGATGCCCTGCGTGCCGTTGCCGTGATGGACGTCGACATCGAGCACGGCCACGCGCGCGTGTTTGCCGCGCAGCCGCTGGGCGGCAATGGCGGTGTTGTTCAGGAAGCAGAAACCGCCCGCCATATCGGCATAGGCGTGATGGCCGGGCGGACGGCAGAGGGCATAGGCGTGCCGCTCGCCCGCCAGCACCATGTCGGCCGCGGTCGCGGCGACCTCGCTCGATGCAAGGGCCGCCTCCCAGGTGCCGGGCCCGATCGGGCAGGCGAGGTCGACCTGGTGCCAGCCCGCGCGGCCCGCCAGCGCCGTGGGATAGGTCGCGGGATAGCGCGCCGGGTGGACGTTGGGCACGACCTCGGCCGAGGCGTTCGGCAGCTTCGCCCAATCGCGCGCGATAGTCTGCAGGAAGTCGAGATATTGCGGCGTGTGAACCGAGGCCGCCGGAGCAGAGCCGTAGGCCTTCGGCGCATGGACCTGATGACCCGCCGACTTGGCTGCCGCCAGCAAGCGCGTCGCGCGCTCGGGCTGCTCGGCGCTCTTCTGTTTGACGCCGCGCACGAAGAAGGTCTGTGGGTCGTGGCTCGCGTGCTTGTCGGAATAGACGATCTTCATGGCGTACCGACGGCTTTGGCCTCGCGCAACGCAGCGATCTCGGCGTCGCTGTAGCCCACCTCATGCATGATCTCGACCGTGTGCTCGCCGATGCTTGGCGATTTGCGCCGCACTGCGACAGGCGCATCGGAGAGCTTGATCGGATTGGCTGCCGCCTTCACTGGCCCGATGCCGGGATAATCGACCTCGATCACCGAGCCGCGCGCCTTGGTGTGCGGGTTGGCCATCACGTCGCTCACCTTGAACGCCCCCGCGCAGGCCATGCCGGCTGGGATCAGCTTGTCCAGCAGCTCCTGCGCCGTGTGCTTCAGGAAGAACGCCTCGATCATCGGCTCGAGAATCGGCCGGTGCTCGACGCGGCCCTCGTTGGTGGCGAAGCGCTTGTCCTCGAGCCACTCCTTGCGGCCGAGCGCCGTGCACATGGTGCGCCAGAAGGCGTCATTGGTGCAGGCGATGAAAACTCCCTGCGTCTTGGTCGGGAAGACGCGTAGTGGAAAAATGAAGGAGTTGCCCGTGCCCATGCGCACAGGATCCTCGCCCTTGAGCCCATAGTTGGTGATCCAGTGGCTCATCAGGTGCATGCCGACGTCGAACAGCGAGAGATCGAGCCGTTGGCCCTTGCCGGTCTTGTGCCGCGCCAGCAGCGCGAAGGCGATGCCGCCGGCGCAGGCCAGGCCCGTCGAATAGTCGATCGGCGCGGTGCCGACGCGGCACATCTCGCCGCCCATCGGACCGGTCGCCTCGATCATGCCGACCTCGGCCTGGATGCAGGGATCGTAGCCGGCGCGGGCGGCATAGGGACCGGTCTGGCCGTAGCCCGAGATCGAGGCGTAGACGAGCCGCGGATTCTCGTTCGAGACCACGTCCCAGCCGAAGCCCAGCTTGTCGATCACACCCGGCGTGAAGGCCTCCATGAACACGTCGGCTTTCCTGGCGAGCCGCATCAGCACCTCGCGGCCGCCCGGGGTTCGCAGATCGAGCGCGAGCCCGCGCTTGTTGCGGTTCATCGACGGCACCCAGGCACCGCCGAATTGCGGGCGGAAATGTTCGCCGTGCAAGGGCTCGACCTTGATCACGTCGGCGCCCATGTCGCCCAGGATCTGGCCGGCGGTGGGCCCGGCGATGACTTGCGTGAGGTCGAGGACGAGGGTGTCGGTGAGTGGCAGCATTTTCGACCAGTACCGTCTTTGCCGAAAACGCGCTACTGGAGCGGGGTGCTACGTTTCGCATCCCGTTGATCAAGGAGTTGCCATGGCTACCGCGGACCGTCCCAACCTCCGCATCGATCCCGACCGGCTGTGGTCGAGCCTGATAGAGCTGGCGCAGATCGGCGGCACCGAGAAGGGCGGCGTCTGCCGCATCGCCCTCACCGACCTCGACCGCCAGGGCCGCGACCTCTTTGTGCACTGGGCGAAGGCCGCGGGCTGCACCATCAAGGTCGACAGGCTCGGCAACGTCTTCGCCCGCCGAGAGGGCCGCGATTCCAACAAGCCGCCGGTCATGACCGGCAGCCATCTCGACACCCAGCCGACCGGCGGCAAGTTCGACGGCGCCTATGGCGTCATGGCCGGCCTCGAAGTGCTGCGCGTGCTGCACGATTCGAATTACGTGACCGAGGCGCCGATCGAGGTCGCGGTCTGGACCAACGAGGAAGGCTGCCGCTTCGCGCCGGCCATGGTCGCCTCGGGCGTGTTCGGTGGCGCCTTCGAGCTCGACTATGCCCTCGGCATCAAGGATCGCGAGGGCGTGACCTTCGGCGATGCGCTGAAGGAGATCGGCTATGACGGCAAGGAACAAGTCGGTGGACGCAAGGTCGGCGCCTTCTTCGAAGCCCATATCGAGCAGGGCCCGATCCTCGAGCGCGAGAAGAAGACCATTGGCGTCGTCACCGGCGCGCAAGGCCAGCGCTGGTACGAGGTCAGTTGGACCGGCATGGAAAGCCACGCCGGCACCACGCCGATGGAAGGACGGCGCGACGCGCTGGTCGGCGCGGCCGAGCTGATCGTTGCGGCGCGCAAGATCGGCAACCGGCCGAACGGGCGGTCGACGGTCGGCGTGCTGGAAAGCAAGCCGCAGTCGCGCAACACCATTCCCGGCCAGGTCTTCATGACCATCGACTTCCGCCATCCCGACGACGGCGAGCTCACCAAGATGGACGCCGAGATGCGCACGGCGGCGGCCGACATCGCCAGGCGCCACCGGCTCGAGTCGAAGATCGAACAGATCTGGTACTTCCCGCCATCGCCCTTCGCCAAGGAACTGGTCGAGGCCGTGCGGCGCGGCGCCGAGCAGGCGGGCTATCCGCACATGGACATCGTGAGCGGCGCGGGCCACGACGCCTGCTACGTGTCGCGCGTCGCGCCGACCGCCATGGTGTTCGTGCCGTGCAAGGACGGCATCAGCCACAACGAGATCGAGGACGCGACCAAGGGCGATATCGGCGCGGGCTGCCAGATCCTCCTGCAGGCGATGGTGGAACGCGCAAATACCTGAGAGTTGGCGCGTGAAATCTGGTTTGCTCTCGACCGCTTCCGCCGCCCTGGTCGCCACGGTAGCGGGAGTGGGTGGCACCTTGCCGGTCGTGCTGGCGGCGGCGCAGGCGGTCGGCGCCACGCCGGCTGAAGCGAGCTCGTGGGTCTCCGGCCTCGGCATCGCTACCGCCGTCAGCGCGCTGATCTTGAGCGTGCGTTACCGCATGCCGATCATCACTGCCTGGTCGACGCCGGGTGCGGCGCTGATCGCCTCGACCTCGGGCGTGCCGGGCGTGCGTGCTGCAGTCGGCGCCTTCGTGCTGGCGGCGGTGCTGATCCTGCTGACCGCCGCGATCCGGCCACTCGGCCGGCTGATCGAGAGGATCCCGCCCGGCATCGCCGCCGCCATGCTGGCCGGCATCCTGCTGCGGCTGGTCGTGGCGATGATCGAGCAGGTCCCGCACGCGCCCCTGCTGGTGCTGCCGCTGATCGCGCTGTTCCTGGTGGCGCGCGGCTTGGTGCCGACGCTGGCGTCGCTGGTCGTGCTGGCGGCAGGCGCCGCGCTCGCCTGGTCGCTCGGCCTGGTGAAGCCGATCCCGCCACTCGGCCTCTCGACGCTGGTGTTGGAGGCGCCGATCTGGGACACGGCCACGCTGATCGGGCTTGGCGTGCCGCTCTATCTCGTCACCATGGCGTCGCAGAACCTGCCGGGCTTCGCCGTCCTGCGCGCCTCGGGTTACCAGCCGCCGACCCAGCCGATCCTTGCCGTCACCGGTGCAGTGTCGCTCGGCACCGCGTTCCTCGGCGCGCACACCTCAAATCTTGCGGCGATCTCGGCGGCCCTCTGCACTGGTCCGGACGCCCACCCAGATTCCGCCAAGCGCTGGATGGCCGGCGTGTTCTATGCGCTGTGGTGGGCGCTGATCGGGCTGTTCGGCGCCTCGCTGGTCGGCCTGTTCAACGCCCTGCCGCCGGCGCTGCTCGCCACCGTCGCCGGACTGGCGCTGCTGGGCTCGATGGCGGGCGCCATGGGCAGCGCGCTGGCCGCCGACCAGGATCGGCTGGCCGCCGCCGGAACGCTCGCGGTGACGGCATCTGGCGTCACACTGATCGGCGTCGGTTCGGCCTTCTGGGGCCTGGTGTTCGGCCTGCTCATCCTGGGACTGGACCGGCTGTTCAAGCGCTAGAGCGGGTTCCGGTCAGATGGAACCGCATGCGGTTCCATCTGACTGGAAACGCGTCGTTCCGGATGCCGTGTTCACAGGGCACATCCCCTTCGGCTGATTACAGCCGGAGGGGATGTGCTTCAGGGAAACGCGCGCCGTAGGTTTCGAGCGGCAGCTCGAGCCCGCGGCAGAGGAAGCTGATCATGTGATAGAAGCCGGTGATGGCGATGGCTTCGAGGAGCTGCGCCTCGTCGAAATGCTGCGATGCCGCCTGCCATGTTTGGGGCCGTATCATGTGGTGGTCGACCAGACCGTCGACCAGCGCGATCAACGCTTGTTCATCGGGTGCCCAGCAGGGCGCATCGGCGGAACCGTGGACCAGCGCCGCGAGCTCGGTCTCGCCGAAGTCCACGCGCTTGCCGAACAGTGCGGCATGCACGCCCCATTCATACTCGCAGCCCAGCCGCGCCGTCGTGCGATCGATCAGGATCTCGCGCTGGCGCAGGCTGAACGGGCTCTTGTCGAGGAAGCCGCCGGCGAAGATCTTGGCGAAGACGCGGGGGCTGCGCGCCAGGGTACGGAACAGCAGCAGCGGCTCGATGCCGGGCGGCATGATGCGTTGCAGCTCGGCGGCGATGGTGGGTTCGTAGGGTTGGGAAGCGGGAGCGATGCGGGTCATGCTACATATTCTGTAGCGACGCATGTTGTTGCGCTACAGAAAATGTAGTAACACTCCGAAATAGATGGTGAAGCGTGTCCGCGGCTCCAGCACGGGCCGGCCGATCATGGCGCTGCTCGACCTCTTGGGCCGGCGCTGGACGCTGCGCATCGTCTGGGAACTGCGCGACGAGCCTCGCCGCTTCCGCGAGCTTCAGGACTCGATCGGCGCCAGCCCGACCATCATCAACACCCGGCTGGCGGAGCTGCGCGAGGCCAAGCTGGTCGAACTCGACGAGGCGGTGGGCTACCGCCTGACGCCGCTCGGGCAGGAGTTGCTGCGGCTCTTCCTGCCGCTGCATCTCTGGTCGGAGAAGTGGGCGAAGTCGAGTTGATAGAGTGGATACTGAGCGAATGGCCTCACCCTGAGGAGCGGTCCGCAGGACCGCGTCTCGAAGGGTGGCACGAGCACGGTGCCTGTTGCCCATCCTTCGAGACGCCGCGCTGCGCACGGCTCCTCAGGATGAGGACTTTATGAAAGCCAGCTACCCGCTAGTAGGTCGCCGTCAGGTACTCGACGATCTTGGGCACGTCCTTCTCGTCGATCGGCGCGCCGTAGACCTTGATCATCTTGGTGACCTCGGCCTCCCAGAAGTCCTTCTTGAACTTCGGTCCCTGCGGCTGGGTCAGCACATAGTCGGATGAATGGCAGGCGCCGCAGTTGCCCTGCACCACCTCGAGGTTGGGGCCGGGCTTGAAGGCCGACTTCTCCGCGGGAAGGTCGTAGGTGAAGGGCTTGGCGTTGACGGCAACCAGCGCAGCGCAGGTCGAGAGGGCGGCGAGGGCGAGGAAGAGCGAGCGGTTCATGGGTCCTCTCCTCACGCCGTTGCCGTGACGCGCGTCTTTTCGACGACGTTGCGCAGGTAGCCTGCCGGGTTCCACAGCGGTTCCATGGGTTGCGTCTTGCCGCCATTGCTGGTCGCCCGCGCCATGAGCACATGCGGGCCCGCAGTGAGCGTCACCGGCAGCGTCCATTCGCGGAACGAGTACTTGCCGAGATCCTGGCCGAGCTTGGCGTCGGCCCAGTTCTTGCCGCCGTCGGTCGAGACGGCGACGCCCTTGATGCCGGTGCCGCCGTCGAAGGCGATGCCGCGCAGTGTTATCTGCTGGCCGGCCTTGACCGTGGCCCCATCGAGCACGCTGGTGATGAAGGAGCGCACGGTGAAGCGGCCGATCGGGATCGTGCTCTTGGGCGGCGTGCCGGGCTCGGTGCAATTGCAGTCGTTGTCGGGGATGCGATAGGCGCTCTTCATCCAGAAGCCGTCGAAGACGCTGTCGATGACGTTGATCTCGGCGAGATGCTTCATCCAGTAGGTGCCGTAGTAGCCCGGCACGACGAGCCGCACCGGGTAGCCATTGAGGAAGGGCAGGTCCTGCCCGTTCATCGAATAAGCGAGCATCACTTCGCCGTTGCGTGCGACGTCGATGTCGAGCGCTTTGACGAAGTCGGGCGTCTTGTCGACGATCGGCGTGTCGAGCCCGTTGAAGGTCACCTGCTTGGCGTCCTTCTGCACGCCGGCGAGGTCGAGCACGGCCTTCAGCGAGGCGCCGCGCCAGCGCGCGTTGCCCATGGCGCCGTTGCCGGACTGGCCGCCGGCCACGCGTGGCTCGAAGAAGCCGCGGCTGTTGCCCGAGCACTGGTTGACGGCAACGATCTCGACCGAGGGCAAGCGCTTGATGTCAGCGAGGCTGAGCTTCAGGGCCTTGTCGACCTTGCCCTTGATCTCGACTGTGTAGGTGTCGGGATCGATCTCGGTCGGGACGCCGGCGAGATGGTAGCGCACGAAGAAGGCGTTGTTGGGCGTGATGACGCCGTCATTGAATACAGAGAAGGGTGTCTCGAGCTGCGGCGGCCGGCTGGTGAGGCCGATCATCGGCCGCTTCTGCGGATAGGTAACGAGCGGGCGCTCGCCGTTGCCGAACGGCATCGTCACGGTCTGGGCCAGCGCGCCAAGCGGCGCGAGCGCCGAGGTCGAGCCCAGCGCGGCAAGCAGTCTTCTTCTGTCGATCACCTAAGGCCTCCCGGCGCGTTATTCCATTATCAGACAACGCCCACGATAGAGCGGGTTCCGATCAAATGGAACCGCTTGGCGGTTCCATTTGATCGGAAACGCGTTGTCGCGGGCGCCTCGATCAAAGGCACAGTCCAGCCGGCTGATTCCAGCCGGCTGGACTGTGCTCTAGCCTAAGCCCGCCGCCGCGTCAGCCAGCCCGAGAGGATCAGGGCACCGGCCGCCACCGCCACCACGATGGTGGCCAGCACATTGATCTGCGGATCGACGCCCAGCCGCACGCTGGAATAGACGCGCATCGGCAGGGTCTGCGACTGCGCCCCTGCGACAAACTGGGTCATGATCAAATCATCGAGACTGAGCGTGAAGGCGAGCAGCCAACCCGAGGCGAGGGCGGGCGCGATCAGCGGCAGCGTGATGGTGGTGAAGGTGGTCCAGGGCGTGGCGCCGAGATCCATCGCCGCCTCCTTGAGCGAGCGGTCGAAATCGGCGAGGCGCGCCTGCACCACGATGGCGACGAAGGCGAGCGAGAACGTCGTGTGCGAGATCACGATGGTCCAGAAGCCGCGAGCGGGTCCGCCCAGCAGCTGATCGCTGCCGACGAACAGCAGCAGCATGGAGATGCCCATCACCACCTCGGGCATCACCATGGGCGCGATCACCAGGCTGCCGAACAGGGTGCGGCCGAAAAAGCGCGGGACGCGCGCCAGCACGTAGCCGGCGGCGAGGCCGAGCACTGCCGAGAGGCAGGCGCTGACGAAAGCGATGCGCAGCGACAGCCAGGCGGCCGACAACATCGCTTCGTTCTCGAACAGGGCGTGCCACCAACGCAAGGAGAAACCCGCCCACACCGTGACCAGGCGCGAGTCGTTGAAGGAGTAGATGATCACCAGCGCGATCGGCAGGTAGAGGAAGGCATAGCCGAACGCCAGCAACGTGAAGGCAAAGCGAGCGCGCCCGATCATGCGGAGGCTGTCATGTGCGGCGCTCCAGGCTCTTGGCCTGCTGGCGCTGGAAGATCGCGATCGGTCCGACCAGCAGGATCAGCAGCACGATGGCCACTGCCGAGGCGAGCGGCCAGTCGGCATTGGTGAAGAACTCGTCCCACAGGACCTTGCCGATCATCAGCGTGTTGGTGCCGCCCAAAAGGTCGGGGATCACGAACTCGCCGACCGCCGGAATGAAGACGAGCAGGCAGCCCGCCATGACGCCCGGCATCGAGAGCGGTAGCGTCACCGTGAAGAAGGCCGCGATGGGTTTGGCGCCGAGATCCGCCGCCGCCTCGAGCAGGCTCCAGTCGAGCTTCTCCAGGGTGGCGTAGAGCGGCAGCACCATGAAGGGCAGGTAGGCATAGACGATACCGAGATGGATGGCCCATTCGGTGCCCAGGATCGTGCCGGGATGCGGGATCAAGCCGGTCCAGCGCAGGAACTGGTTCAAAATGCCGTTCTCGGACAGCAGGCCCATCCAGGCATAGACGCGGATCAGGAATGACGTCCAGAACGGCAGCACGACCAGCATCAGCAGCAAGGGCCGGCGCCGTGGTGCGGCCCGCGCGATGGCGTAGGCCATGGGATAGCCCAGCAGCAGCGCGCCGAGAGTAGATGTGGCGGCGATGCGCAGGGAGGAGAGCCAGGCAGCGAGGTAGAGATCGTCGGTGAAAAGCAGCCGGAAGCTCTCGAAGTTGACGCCGAGCTCGACCGGCGGCGCCGAGTCGGGAGCGTTGGTGCCAAACGCGATCACCAGCACCAGCACGAACGGCAGCAGAAAGAAGACGATCAGCCAGGTGAAGGGCAGGGCGATGACGGCTCTCATGAGATCATGCGCATGGCTGGGAGCGCGCCACTCCGTGGCGCATCATGAGCTTGAGCGCCACTGGAGTGGCGCGCTCCCAGCGAAGAACTTCGCGACGCATCGGCTACTCCTCCAACGGCTGGCCCGCATCGGCGGCCCAGCTCAGCCACACATCCTGGCCGCGGCGGAAGGGGCCTTCCTGGGTGCGCACGACATTGGCGCTGGAGACGATCATGACGCGGCCCTCGTCGACCGCGACGCGATAGAGCGAGCGGCCGCCCTCATAGGCGATATCGACGATGCGGCCGGCCAGGGCATGAGCGGCGTCAGGCCGCTCGGCATTGAGCGCGATCTTCTCGGGCCGGAGCGCCAGCCAGCGACCGGAGCCGCTCTCCAGGATATTGGCGATGCCGATGAAGTCGGCGACGAAGCGCGAGGCCGGCTGCTCGTAAAGCTCGTGCGGCGTGCCGGTCTGCACGATGCGGCCGGCGTTCATCACCGCGAGCCGGCTCGCCATCGACATCGCCTCCTCCTGGTCGTGTGTCACCACCACGAAGGTGAGGCCGAGCTGCTCCTGCAGGCGCACCAGCTCAAAGCGGGTGCCCTCGCGCAGCTTGCGGTCGAGCGCGGCGAGCGGCTCGTCGAGCAGCAGGATCTTGGGCCGCTTGATGAGCGCACGGGCGAGCGCCACGCGCTGGCGCTGGCCACCCGAGAGCTGGGCAGGCTTGCGTGCGCCGAGGTCTTCTAGCCGCACCAGGGCCAGCGCCTGCGCCACGCGGGCTGCGATCTCCGCCGTGCCGACGCCTTCGCGCCTCAGCCCGTAGCCGACATTGGCCGCCACATCCATGTGCGGGAAGAGGGCATAGGACTGGAACATCATGTTGACCGGCCTGAGATGCGGCGGCACGCCGGTCATGTCCTCGCCATCGATCAGGATGCGGCCGGCGTCCGGCGTTTCCAGTCCCGCCAGCAGGCGGAGCAGCGTGGTCTTGCCGCAACCCGAGCCGCCCAGCAGGGCGAACAACTCGCCGCGCGCGATCTCGAGATCGACATTGTCGACGGCCACCACGGTGCCGAAGCGCTTGGCCGCGCCTTCGACTTTGACGATGGGCTCGCTCATCAATCACCTCATGCTGAGAAGCGCGCCGAAGGCGCGCGTCTCGAAGCATGGGAACATCGAGGGTGTGACCCACCCTTCGAGACGCCGCGCTCCGCGCGACTCCTCAGGGTGAGGTTCGTGTGGCCATCGGGCACCAATCATCGGCCGGTCTTGATCGCCGTCCACAGCCGGGTGCGCTCGCGCACCTGGTCGGCGGTGGCGGCGGTGATGGTGTAGAGCTTGGCGCGGTTGTCGGCCGTGAGATAGATCAGCGGGTTCTGGGTGATCGACTTGTCCATCAGCGGCGTCGCGGCGGCATTGCCGTTGGCATAGCCGGTGAGATCGCTCGAGGCGGCGGCAACCTTGGCCTCGAGCATGAAGTCGATGAAGCGGTTGGCCGCCACGGGATTGGGCGCGTCGTTGGGGATGGCGGCGACGTCGATCCACAGCATCGCGCCCTGGTTGGGAATGGCATAGGCGATGTCGCGCTTCTCGGCCGCTGCCGCGGCCCGGGCGCGGGCCTGGAAGATGTCGCCGGAGAAGCCGAAGGTGAGGCAGATGTCGCCGCCCGCGAGCGCGTTGATGTACTCGGAGGAGTGGAACTTGCGCACGAAGGGCCGGATTGCCTTGATCACTGCGGCGGCCTTCTCGAGGTCCTCGGTCTTCTTGGAATCGGGATCGAGCAGCAGGTATTTCAGGGCTGCTGGAAAGACGTCGGTGGGGCTGTCGAGTACCATGACGCCGCAATCGACGAAGCGCGACACGATCGCCGGATCGAAGATCATGCTGAGCGAATCGACCGGCGCATTGACCATGCGCTTCTTGATGGCGTGCACGTTGTAGCCGATGCCGATCGTGCCCCACATCCAGGGCATGGCATGGACGTTGCCCGGATCGTACTTGGCAAGCTCAGCCATGATCCTGGGATCGAGATTGCCCCAGTTCTTGAGTTTGGCCTTGTCGAGCGGCTGGTAGAGCTTGGCGGCGAGCTGGCGCACGAAGAAAGGTGACGCCGTCGGTACGACCACGTCGTAACCCGATCGCCCGGTCTTGAGCTTGGCGTCGAGGATCTCATTGGAATCGTAGGTCGTGTAGTTGACCTTGATGCCGGTGTCCTTGCTGAAGATTTTTAGCTGATCCTCGGCGATATAGTCCGACCAGTTGTAAACGTTCACCTGCTTCTGGCCGAAGGCGGGGCCGGCGACAACGAGGCAGAGGCAGGCGACTAAGGCAAAACGCATCGGCACTCCGGAATGGGCACAGCGAGCGCATCATTCCGGCGGGGCCCGTGAAAGGCAAGCTTTCCCGGTTCAGGCCGGCCCAACTGCTCTGGTAGGAAGACCGCGATGCAGGTTGCGGGTGAACCACATGGCAAACGACAGCACGGCGAACAGCAACAGCGAGCCTGCCAGCAAGGCGACGTCCTCGAGCTGAAGGAGCCCGTACAGACCACCATAGAGGCCGGCCAGGATGGCGCCGAACGCCAATGCGGGGCCGCGGCGATGCTGCAGAGCCCAGTTGTAGATGGCTGCCTGCCCCACCACGGCGGCGGCGCTTATGAAGTAGGCCGGGCCGAAGCCGATCTGCTCGCTGAGTGATAGCAGCAGAAGGTAGAAGACGCAGAGCGACAGGCCGATCAGGCCGTACTGCGCGACCGAGGGCCGCGTGCCGCCCACGACCTCGAACATCAGGCAGGTCGCGAAGGTGAGCGCGATGAACATGACGCCGTATTTGATCGCCCGGTCGGTCTCGCGATAGGCGTCCACCGTGTTGAGCAGAGTGAGGCCAAAGGCCGACTCGAGCACGCTGCGCGGCGCCGGGTCGGTCGAACTCGCACCGTCCCACAGCTGGCCGTAGCCTCGGCCGAGATAGGAGATCGACCACTTGGCGCTGAAGCCATCCTTGTCGACCGTCTGGTTGGTCGACAGGTAGCGGCCCACGAAGCTCGGTGACGGCCACGACGAGGCGATGCTCGCCTCCGTGCGCCGGCCGAGCGGGACCAGGCACAGGGCGCCGCTGCCGGAGAATGTCACGTGGAACCGAACCGTTACGGTGTCGCGGTCGGCCAGCCCGGCGGATGTCAGCGGGGCTTGCAGCGACGACAACGCGGCAGGCGTGTCTGGAATCCATTCCGCGGGTTGGCCATCGACTTCGACGACTGTGGCATTGATGGATTTCACATCGCTGAGGCCGAGCGTGAGACGCGCCGCCGACCAGTCGATCCACCGGCCGTCGGCCAGCAGCTCGCGAACCGCCTTGGTCTGGAACTCGGCGACGACATCGAAGGTCGCCGTGTAGACCGTCACTGAGAACAGACCGCGTCGGCGTTGCTCGGGAACGACCTTGCCGTCGATCGTGAGTGTCTCCGGCAGCAGCGTAGCGGCGCGCGTCCAGGCGCCAGTAGCCGCGGTGTAGGGCAGGACGATCATCGGGCCGACGAAGGTCTGCGCGCGGCCCCAGGAGTCCCTGACGTTGTTGATCGCCTCGCTCTGGTAGGATTGCCGGTCCGTGATCACGCCGTCGACCATGCCAAGGGGGATTTTGAGCAGCAGTGTGAGGAGGGCGAGCATGAGGGCGCGGCCAACGAGGCTGTTTCCTGCCACATACTCGCGAAGCAGCCGGAAGAAGTGGGCACCGCGCGAAGCGGGACTGGGCAGCGGCGGGGCGGCATCGGTCATGGTCGGTCTCCCGTTTGAGGTCGGCCGACCGTGCGAGGGAGCAGTGCAGAGCGTGCGCAGGAGTCGTGGAGATTCGGTGCAAATCCCGGCCAGCCCGTCGACACCACGTGATCGTGCGCTAAACTCCGGCCATGCAGAAGATCCTGGTCGTCGATGACGACGCGCATATCAGGGACGTCGTGTGCTTTGCGCTCCGGCGCGCCGGTTACCAGCCGCTGACGGCCGGCAACGGCCGGGCGGCGCTGGAGGTGGCGGCGCGCGAGTTACCGGCGCTGGTGGTGCTCGACATCCTGATGCCCGAGCTCGACGGCACGGCCGTATGCGCACGGCTGCGCGCCAAGTCCGACGTGCCGGTGATCTTCCTCACTTCCAAGGACGAGGAGATGGACCGCATCCTGGGACTCGAGCTCGGCGCCGACGACTATGTGGTGAAGCCGTTCAGCCCGCGCGAACTGGTGGCGCGGGTAAAGGCGGTGCTGCGGCGCAAGGGATCGGCGGTCGAGGTCGAGCAGAAGCTGACGCGCGGCGAGCTCTCGATTGATGCCGAGGAGCACGTCGCCTCATGGGCCGGCAGCGCCGTGGCGCTGACAGCCACCGAGTTCGCGCTCCTGAAAGCGATCGCCGCCCAGCCCCGGCGCGCCTTCACCCGCGAGAACCTGATGACCGCGGCCTATCCCGACGCGCGTTTCGTGAGCGACCGCACGATCGACAGCCATATCCGGCACATCCGCGCCAAGTTCCAGGCGCTGGGCGGGGATCCGATCGAGACCGTGCACGGCGTGGGCTACAAGCTGGCGGCGCTCTGATATGGCGCTCCGCCTGCGCCGCCTGCCGGGCATCCGCTCGCTGCTGCTGGCGACCTATCTTGCGGTGCTGCTCCTGCCGATCGCCGGCATCGGCATCCTGCGGCTTTATGAAAGCGCCCTGATCCGCCAGACCGAAGCGGAGCTTCTGGCACAGGCCGCGGTGCTCGCCGCCGCCTATCGCACGGCCTGGCTGGAGCACGCTCCGGCTGGCGCGCTCGCCGCCATGCCCAAGCCCGAGCTGCAATGGGGCGGGCCGCCTCAGGACGGCTCGACCGAGCGCTGGACGCCGCTCGTGCCGCAGCTCGATCTCGCCGAGGCGCAGATCCTGCCGCGCCCGCCCGATGCGGCGCCGGCCAAGCAGCTGCCCGATGCCACGGCGCGGCTGATCGCATCGTCGCTCACGCCGGTCGTCAACGAGGTGCGGCGCATGACGCTGGCCGGCATCCGTATCCTCGATACCAAAGGCGTGGTGGTCGTGGCGACGGCGGATGAGGATGTCGGCCTCAGCCTTGCGGCCCAGGAGGAGGTGGCCGAAGCGCTGCGCGGTGCGCCCAAGGCGGCGCTGCGCGAGCGCCTGGTGCCGTCGGCCGATTACGGCTGGGACTCGATCAGCCGCAACACGGCGCTCCGCGTCTTCGTGGCGGTGCCAGTCTTGGCCGAAGGCCGGGTGTTGGGTGCCGTGCTCGTCTCTCGGACGCCGCGCAACATCATCCAGACGCTCTACAGCAAGCGCTTCGCGCTGCTCGAGCTCGCCCTGGTGCTGGTCGCCGCTGTGGTGGCGCTGGCCTGGTTCGCCGGCCACACCGTCGTGCGGCCGACGCGGCAGCTTGCGGCGATGGCCCGCCGTGTGGCGCGCGGCGAGGTCCACGCGGTCGAGCCGCTGCCGCTGCCGATGACGCGGGAGGCGAAGTCGCTGTCGAAGTCGATCGTCACCATGGCGCGCACGCTGGAAGCCCGCGCCGATTATGTCCGCGACCTGGCACTCGGCATCAGCCACGAGTTCAAGACGCCGCTCACGGGCATCCGCGGCGGCGCCGAGCTTTTGCGCGACCATCTCGACGAGATGTCGGCCGAGGAGCGGCGCAAGTTCCTGTCCAACATCCTGGCCGACACAGAGCGGCTGGAGCGCCTGGTGCGGCGCATTCTCGAGCTCGCCCGCGCCAACTCGCTGGCGCCGCGCGGCGATGAGAGCTGCGATCTCGCCCAGGCGATCAACGAGATGGCGGCCGAGGCGCGGCGCAAGGGCCAGCGCGTATCGGTGACGGAGATGCCGGCCGCTCTGCCCGCCAGCATCGACCGCGCGTCGTTCGACATCGTGCTGTCGAACCTGCTGGAGAACGCCCTGCAGCATGGCGGCAACGGCGTGTCGGTCGCCGTCTCCGGGCGGGCTGAAGCCGGCGAGGCAATCGTCGATATCCACGACGATGGTGTCGGCGTGTCGAGCGGCAATGCGGCCCGCATCTTCGACCGCTTCTTCACCACGGCGCGCGACGCTGGAGGCACGGGCCTTGGTCTCGCGATCGCCCGCCAGCGCGTCGCGGCGTTCGGCGGCGAGCTGGCGCTGGTGCCCAGCGAGCGAGGTGCGGCTTTCCAGATGCGGTTGAAGCGTCGCCCCTAGACCCGCCGCCCGAGCCTCTCTCATTTAAATAATGGGAATTTAATGGGAATGGGAAATCGCGCAAAACCTCCCACTCTAGGACACGGGCGTTCGCGATCCCTATTCTAGTCATTAGAAGTTCCACGGCGACACTGAACTTCTAATGACCAGAATAGGTCGTTCGGACGCGCCGGCTTTAAGCTGAAAGATTTTGCCGAAATCCGAGTCCCGATAGATTCCCGTTAGATTCGGCTCAGACGCCCAGATAGCGGTGCTGCAGGCCGCTGTCCTTGGCCAGTGCCTCGGACGTGCCCGACCACACGACGCGGCCCTTCTCGACGATGTAGTGACGGTCGGCGAGGCCGATCAGGGTACCGACATTCTTGTCGATTACCAGGATGGCCTGGCCCTCGCGCTTGAGGCGCCCGAGGCACGACCAGATCTCCTGGCGGATCAGCGGCGCCAGGCCCTCGGTGGCCTCGTCGAGGATCAGGAGCTTGGGGTTGGTCATCAGCGCGCGGCCGATCGCCAGCATCTGCTGCTCGCCGCCGGAGAGTTGGTTGCCGCGGTTCCTCTGGCGCTCGGCAAGGCGTGGGAAAAATTCGAAGACACGCGGCAAGGTCCACGGATTGCTGCGGCCGCTGCGGTTGGCCGAGGCGGCTAAAAGGTTCTCGCGCACCGAGAGGTTGGGGAAGATCTGCCGGCCCTCCGGCACCAGGCCAAGGCCGAGCCGGGCGATGCGGAACGACGGCAGGTGATCGACGCGCCGGCCCTCGAACTCGATGATGCCGCGGCGGTGGGGCAACACGCCCATGATGGCGTGCACGGTGGTGGTCTTGCCCATGCCGTTGCGGCCCATCAGGGTCACCACCTCTCCCGCCTCGACGGCAAGCTCCATGCCGAACAACGCCTGGCTCGGCCCGTAGAAGCCCTGAAGATCGCGGACCTTCAGCATCACGCGACCTCCTCGCCGAGATAGGCCTGACGCACCTCGGCGTTGGCGCGGATCTCCTCGGGCGTGCCGGAGGCGATGGCGTGGCCGTAGACCAGCACGGTGATGCGGTCGGCCAGCGCAAACACTGCGTCCATGTCGTGCTCGATCAGCAGCATGCCACAGCGCGATTTCAGGCGGCGCAAGAGGTGCACCATGTCCTGCGATTCCTCCGCGCCCATCCCGGCCATCGGCTCGTCGAGCAGCAGCAGGCGAGGCTGGCCGGCAAGAGCCATCGCGATCTCGAGCTGGCGCTGCTCGCCATGGCTCAGAGCCGCTGCCGGCACGCCCGCCCGCATGTCGAGGCCCACGATCTCCAGGCCCTGCCAGGCGGGTTCGCGCAGGCTCTTGTCGTAGCGCGCGTCGGCAAGGAAGCGGAAGGAATGGCCGGCATGGGCCTGCACGGCCAGCGCCACATTCTCGATGGCCGAGAATTCGCGCAACACGGCGGTGATCTGGAAGGAGCGCGCCAACCCCAGCCGCACGCGGGCATGGATGGGCAGATGCGTGACGTCGCGGCCGGCGAAGTGGATGGTGCCTGAGTTGGGCCGCAAGTTGCCGGTGAGCTGGCCGACCAATGTCGTCTTGCCGGCGCCGTTGGGGCCGATCAGGGCATGGATCTCGCCCTCACGCACCTCGATCGAGACGTTGTCGGTGGCGGTCAGGCCGCCGAAGCGTTTGACCAAAGCCCTTGTTTCGAGGAGAGCGGTGGAGGGCAGCGCCTCAGCCATGGCGCGGCCCCAGCAGGGAATCGATGCCACCCTTGGCGTAGAGCGCGATGGCGACCAGCATCGGGCCAAACACGATCTGCCAGTATTCACCCCAGCCCTTGTGCAGCAGATCGAGCAGGGGTTTCAGGAACTCTTCCAGCGCAAAGAAAGCGATGGCGCCGTAGAGCGGGCCGAACAGGGCGCCGATGCCGCCCAGTACCACCATGACGATGAGGTCGCCCGACTTCACCCACGACATCATGGCGGGCGAGACATAGGCACCTTCGTTGGCGAGCAGGATGCCGCTGAGACCCCCGATGGCGCCGGCGATGGTGAAGGCGGCCAGGCGATAGCGAAACACGGGGAAGCCCAACGCCAGCATGCGCAGCTCGTTCGAGCGTGCGCCGCGCAGCACGTAGCCAAAGCGCGAATGGGCCATGCGGCTGCAGAACCACAGGGTGGCGAGCAGAGCCGCGAAGCACAGCCAGTAGAACGACGCCTTGTCGCGCAGGTCGATCAGCCAGAAGCGGCTGCGGCTGAAATTGAGGCCGTCGTCACCGCCATAGGCTTCGAGGCCCGAGCTGAGATAGTAGACGAGCTGGGCGAAGGCGAGCGTGATCATGATGAAGTAGACGCCGCGCGTCCTGAGCGACAATGCTCCGATCAGGACGGCCCACAGGATGGCCGCCATCAGGGCGAGCGGCCACTGCAGCCAGCCGTCCTGGATGCCGTTGGCCGACAGGATGCCGACGACATAGCCGCCAATGCCGAAGAAGGCGGCGTGGCCGAAGCTCACCAGCCCGCCATAGCCCAGGATCATGTTGAGGCTGGTGGCGGCGATCGCCCAGATCACGATGCGCGTGCCGACGGAGAGCAGGTATCTCTGGTCGAAGAGGCTGGTGAGCAGTGGCAGCAGCGCCAACAGGACCAGCAACAGCGCGGTGACGAGGCCGCGTCGGCCGAGGAGGGCTGCGATCATGTTCGTTGCCCGAACAGGCCGGTCGGTCGCCACACCAGCACACCCGCCATGACGACATAGATCAGGACCTGCGAGATCGCCGGCGCCGCGCCGGATGCAGAGGCCGGGCCCATGAAGGTCTTCAGGAAGTCGGGCAGGAAGGCGCGGCCGACGATGTCGATCTGGCCCACCACCATGGCGGCCACGAACGCGCCTTTGATCGAGCCGATGCCGCCGATCACGATGATGACGAAGGCCAGGATCAGGATGTCGTCGCCCATGCCGATCTTCACCGAGGCGATGGGGGCCGCCATCAGGCCGGCGAGGCCGGCGAACACCGCGCCCAGTCCGAACACCAGGCTGAACAGCAGCTCGATGTTGACGCCGAGTGCGGCGATCATGCGGCGGTTCGAGGCGCCGGCGCGGATCAACATGCCGAGCTTCGTGCGCGCGACCAGCCAGGCGAGAATCAAGGCGACTACCAGGCCGACCACGATCAGCGCAAAGCGATAGGCGGGGTAGGGCACGCCGGGCAGGATCTGCACGGTACGGCTGAGGAACGGCGGCACGGCGATGCTCTTGCCGGCCGGGCCCCAGATCACGCGCACCAGCTCGTTGAAGAACAGGATCAGGCCGAAGGTCGCCAGCACCTGGTCGAGATGGTCGCGGTTGTAGAGCCGGCGCACCACGGTGACCTCGAGGACCACGCCGAGCGCGAAGGTGGCCGGCAGCGCCAGCAGCGCGCCCACGACGAAGGAGTCGGTCCAGGTGATGAAGGTCCAGGCGAGGTAGGCGCCCAGCATATAGAGCGAGCCGTGCGCCAGATTCACCAGGTCCATGATGCCGAAGGTCAGCGTCAGCCCGGCGGCGAGCAGGAACATCAGCAGGCCGAGCTGCACGCCGTTCAGCACCTGGATCAGGAGGTAGTCCATCTCACCCTAGAGCGCTCTCATAGTCATGCTCCTCTCCCCCGCTAGGGGGAGAGGGCGGGTGAGGGGGAGGCGCACACCTTCTACAACCCCCTCACCTAACCTCTCCCCCTAGCGGGGGAGAGGAATAAGAGTTGAGCATTCACGTCTGCTCGTCGTCACTTCATCGGGCACTTCTCGTAGTAAGGATCCTTGGCCGCCGTAACGGCGGTGGCGATAGTCTTCACCGTCATCATGCCGGCGGGGTCCTTGACCGCTTCCTGGATGTAGAAGTTCTGGATCGGGAACTGGTTGGTGTTGTACTTGAAGTCGCCGCGCAGCGACTTGAAGTTGGCCTTTTTCAGCTCGGCGCGGACCTTGTCCTTGTTCGACAGGTCGCCCTTCAGCGCCTCGGCCGCCGAGGCGATCAGCATGATGGCGTCGTAGCTCTGCGCGCCATAGTAGGACGGGTAGGTGTTGTACTTCTTCTTGAAGTCGGCGACGTAGCGCTTGTTCTGCTCGTTGGGCAGGTCGTTCACCCATTCCTGCGCCCCCAAGGTGCCGAGTGCCAGGTCGCCCTGCTGCGGCAGGGTGATCGCGTCGATCGAGAACACCTGGTAGAGCGGCACCGTCTTGTTGAGGCCCGACTGCGCCCACTGCTTGACGAACTGCACGCCGTGCGCGCCGGGATAGAAGATGAAGATGCCGTCCGGCTTGGCAGCGCCGATCTTGGTCAGCTCGGCCGAGAAGTCGAGCTGGTCGGGCCACTTGGTGTAGTCCTCGCCGAGGATCTGGCCTTTGTAGGTGCGCTTGACGCCCGCCAGCATGTCCTTGCCGGCGGCGTAGTTGGGACCGACGACATAGAGGCTCTTCACGCCCTTCTTGTTCAGGTACTCGCCCATCGCCATCGGCGTCTGGTCGTTGTTCCACGAGGTCGAGAAGAAGTTCTTGTTGCAGAGCTCGCCCGCGATCTGCGACGGGCCGGCATTGGCCGAGATCAGGATGGTGTCGCCCTCGTCGGTCACAGTCTTGAGCGAGGCGAGCAGCACGTTCGACCAGATGTAGCCGGCGATGAAGTTGACCTTGTCCTGCTGCACGAGCTTCTCGGAGCGCGCCTTGCCGACGTCGGGCTTGAACTGGTCATCCTCGTAGACGATCTCGATCGGCTTGCCGGCGATCTTGCCGCCCAGGTGCTCCTTGGCGAGCTCGACCGAGCGGCGCATGTCCTCGCCGATCGCGGCCTGCGAGCCGGAGAAAGTGCTGACGAAGCCGATCTTGACGCTCTGCTGCGCCATCACCGACGGCGAGCCGATCGCCAATACAGCGATTGTTGCCGCCCCAAACAATTTGCCCATCATGAGCCCGCTCCCTGTTTCAGTTGGTATGTATAGAAGCCGAAAACGATGCGTTTAGTCACGCCCTCAATTTGAAGCGCTGGATCTTGCCGGTCGCGGTCTTGGGCAGCTCGCTCACATACTCGACCCAGCGCGGGTATTTGTAGGGGGCCAGTGTGTTCTTGCAGAGTGCCATCAGCTGCTCGGTGAGCTGAGCGTTGCCGCCGCCGGCCTGTTTCAGCACGACAAACGCCTTAGGCTTGATCAGTTGGTTGTCGTCGGCATGAGCCACGACAGCGGCCTCGAATACGGCCGGGTGCTCGATCAGGCAATTCTCGATCTCGACCGGCGAGCACCAGATGCCGCCCACCTTCATCATGTCATCGCTGCGGCCGTCGTAGATGAAGTAGCCGTCGTCGTCCTGGCGGTAGGCGTCACCGGTGTTCAGCCAGCCATCGACCATGGTCTCGGCGGTCTTCTCGGGCTTGTTCCAGTAGTACTTGGCCGCCAATTCGCTCTTGATCCAGAGCCGCCCGCGCTCGCCCTTCGGCACCGGGACGGCGTTCTCGTCGATGATCTTGACCTCGTAGCCTGGCACCGGCTTGCCCGACGTGCCCGGCCGATAGTCGTCGAGCCGATTGCCGATGAAGATGTGCAGGCATTCGGTAGAGCCGATGCCGTCGAGAATCACGGTGCCTGTCTTCTCCTTCCAGCGGCGGAAGATGTCGGGAGGCAGCGGCTCGGCGGCCGAGACGCAGGCGCGGATGCCGTCGAGCTTGCGCGGCTTGGCGTCGAGCGCCACCAGCAGTGCCGCATAGAGCGTCGGCACTCCATAGTAGAGAGTTGGCCGGAAGCGCTCGATGGTCTCGAAGGTCGCGTCGGGCGTCGGCCGGCGGTCGTCGAGCACTGCCGTGCAGCCGGCCCACAGCGGAAAGGTCATGGCGTTGCCCAGCCCATAGGCGAAGAAGAGCTTGGCCGATGAGAAGCAGACGTCGTTCTCAGCCACGCCCAGCACGCGCACGCCGTAGAGCTCGCTGGTCGCCACCATGTCGCGATGCGCGTGGACGGCGCCCTTGGGCCGGCCGGTCGAGCCGGAGGAATAGAGCCAGAAGCAATCGTCGGTGGGCGCGGCCAGCCGCGCTTCCAGCGCGGGCGCGGCTTTCGCGAGCTCGGTCAGGAACCCATCGACCGTCAGCGCCTTGCGCCCGACCTGCTTCAGCGCCGGCTCGACCTCAGCCGCGAACTCGGTCGAATAGACGACCAGCCCGCAGCCCGAATCCTCGATGATGTAGGCGTAGTCCGCGGCGCGCAGCATGGTGTTGAGCGGGCTCGGCACGATCCCCGCCTTGATGGCACCCCAGAACAAATAGAAGAATCCCGGGCAGTCCTTCACCACCATCAGGACGCGGTCACCAGGTTTTAGCCCCAACGCCAGCAGCGCGTTGCCCGCGCAGTTCACCCGCTCGGCCAGCTCGGCGTAGGTGACGGTCTCGCCATGGACCGTGCGGATCGCCGCCTTGGCGCCGCGGCCTTCGGTCATGTGACGGTCGATGAACGGCACCGCGACGTTGAAGCGCGCCGGCAGCCGGACCTTGTGGTCCGGACCGAAGTCTATTCCCTGCACCATCCCTTTCGGGCCTCCCTGCGTAACACTCTACCTCACCCTGAGGAGCGGGCCGAAAGCCCGCGTCTCGATTACCGCGGAGTAATCTCCGCGGCTTGGTCGGATCAGTCTTGTTGTTGCCCATCCTTCGAGACGCGCTTCGCGCTCCTCAGGATGAGGTGGGTGTGCCTCAGTTGAACCTGACGTACTCGAAATTGGCCGGCTGGTTGTTGATGCCGCGCTGCGGCGGCGCGATCCAGTTGGCGAACTTGCCGGGCTCGATGACCGCTGGCCCCATCAGCGAGGTGACGTAGGTGCGGTCCTCGGCGGTCGGCAGCCATTTGTGCTCGTTGGCCTTCCACTCAGCCTCGCTGATCACCTTTCCGTCGGGCGTGACCTTGAGCTCGGCGAAGGCGCCGATGCGGCGATTGAAGGCGCGATGCGGTAGCTTGAGCTCGAAGGCGATTCCGGCGTCAGCGATCGCCTTGTTCCAGCGCAGCAGCCCCTTGGCGCAATCCTCGACGTAGTCGTTGCGCAACCGCTCGTTCAACGCCGACAGCGCGGGCACCGTCTTCCTGACGATGCGCCCGTCCGCAACAGTGTCCATGTCGAACGCGGCGTCGGTGAGGACGTGATCGTCCTCGATGCGCGTCTCCAGGTAACGTCCCTTGACGCCCATCGTGTAGTAGTTGGCGGCGTTGGTGGAGGCTTCCTGGCCGAACAGGTCGAGCGATACCGAGAAGTGGAAGTTGAGGTATTTCTGCATGGTCGCGAGATCGATGGCACCGAATGCGCGCACGTCGTCGGTCTTGTGCTCCTTCATCAGCTCGCAGGTGCGTTGCACGATGCGCTGCACACCCGATTCGCCCACGAACATGTGATGTGCTTCCTCGATCAGCATGAAGCGGCAGGAGCGCGCCAACGGATCGAAGCCCAATTCAGCGAGCGACGCGAGTTGGTATTTGCCGTCGCGGTCGGTGAAGTAGGTGAACATGAAGAAGCTGAGCCAGTCCGGCGTCTTCTCGTTGAAGGCGCCGAGGATGCGCGGCTTGTCGGGGTCGCCCGAATGGCGCTCCAGCAGCATCTCCGCCTCTTCGCGGCCGTCGCGGCCAAAATAGGCGTGCAGCAGATAGACCATGGCCCACAGGTGCCGGCCTTCCTCGCAATTGATCTGGAAGACGTTGCGCAGGTCGTAGAGCGAGGGCGCGGTCTTGCCGAGGAGTCGCTGCTGCTCGACCGAGGCGGGCTCAGTGTCGCCCTGCGTCACGATCAGGCGGCGCAGGGTCGAGCGCAGCTCGCCAGGGACTTCCTGCCAGACCGGCTTGCCCTTGTTGTCACCGTAGGCGATCACGCGGTTGGGATCCTGGCCGGCGAGGAAGATGCCCCAGCGATAGTCCGGCATCTTCACGTAGCCGAAATTGGCCCAGCCGTTGGCTTCGGCTGAAATCGCGGTGCGCAGGTAGACGTCGAAATTCAAGGCGCCGTCCGGCCCCATGTCCTTCCACCAGTCGAGGAAGCGCGGCTGCCAGTTCTCGAGCGCGCGTTGCAGCCGGCGGTCGCTCGCGAGGTCGACGTTGTTGGGGATCAGCTGGCTGTAGTCGATGGCCATGATGGTTCTCCTTAAGCCCGCTTGCGGTCGTATTTCGATTGCTTGCCCGTGCCGTAGAGCTTTAGCGCTCCCTCGGGGCCGGTGGCGTTGGGACGCTGGAAGATCCAGTTCTGCCAGGCCGAGAGGCGAGCAAAGATCTTGGTTTCCATGGTCTCAGGCCCCGCGAAGCGCAAGTTGGCCTCCAGGCCGATCAGCCCGTCAGGCGAGAAGCCCGCGCGTTCCTCGATGACCAGCCGCACCTCATCCTCCCAGTCGATGTCGTCCGGCATGAAGGTGACCAGGCCGAGTTCGTCGGCTGCTTCGGCATCGATCGCCCCGCCGATCTCGTCCTTCAATTCATCGACATGTTTGGGGTCGGACAAGAACCGCGTGCCGAGTTGTGTCAGGCCGTTGCCCATCGGATAGGGCCCGAAATTCATCGGGGTGAGCTTGATGCTGGCGGCCGGCAGGTTCGAGCCGTCGAACACGCCGTCCAGCATGTAGGAGCGGTCGGCTGCCAGCACGAGTTCGAACAGCGTGCCGGCGAAGCACGAGCCCGGCTCCACCAGTGCGATCAGGCTGCGCGAGGAAACGTCGAGCCGCTTCAGGGTGCGCTTCCAGTAGAGCACGATCTCGTGCACCAGCCAGTCCGACGACGCTTTTTCAAGCAGTGCGTCATAGGCTTCGACCTGAGCGGCATCGCCCTGGCTGTGCAGCACCCACGTGCCGATCTCGGTCTCGTTCAGCCGGAGATGCATCATCGCGTCGTCGAACGCACGGGCGAGCGCGAGCGGCCAAAAGCCGGCGCCCTGGTCGTGGATCGCCGCTGCATCTGCGGGCGGCGCGGACGCGGGACCATTGAGACGGAAATGCGCGGCCCGGCGCTCGCGATCGATTTCGACCACCAGATGCGGATAGCGAAGCGTGTCGCCCTCGATCGTGCGCTCGATCGCCGGCAGCGCAATGCCCTTGGCATCCTTCGGCCGGCGACTCTTGGCGGCGACTTCCTGGGCGATCTTCCTGGTCTCGTCGGCAAGCTTGCTAGGCGGGATGAGCTTGTCGACCAGCCGCCACTGTTGAGCGCGCTTCCCGCGCATGCCCTCGGCCGTAGTGCAGAAGAAGTCCGCGTGATCGCGCCGCACCATGCGCTTGTCGACCAGCCGCGTCAGGCCGCCGGTGCCGGGCAGCACGGCGAGCATCGGCAACTCGGGCAGCGACACGGCGCTCGAACCGTCATCGGCCAGCAGGATCTGGTCGCAGGCCAACGCCAGCTCGTAGCCACCACCCGCGGCAATGCCATTGATTGAGCAGATGTAGCCTTGGCCGGAATTTTCAGTGGCGTCCTCGATCGCAAGCCGCGTCTCGTTGGTGAACTTGCAGAAGTTCACCTTGTGATCGTGAGTGGAGAGGCCAAGCATGTTGATGTTGGCGCCTGAGCAGAAGATGCGATCGCGCTGGCTGCGGATCACGACGGCGCCGATCTCGGGATGCTCGAAGCGGAGGCGCTGCACGGCATCGGCGAGCTCGATGTCGACGCCGAGGTCGTAGGAATTGAGTTTCAGCTTGTAACCCGGCCGCAGCCCCGCATCCTCGTTCACGTCCATGGTGAGGTAGGCGACGCCCTCTTCGAGCGCGAGCTTCCAGTGCCTGTAGCGGCTCGGCTCGGTGCGGAAGTCGATTATGCCGACAACGTCGGCTGGAGCGGCTTCGGCCATGGCGCTTCCTATTTCTGTAATTCGGTACTGAAATACCTATTTACTTTCCCCACCGCAAGCGCATTCTCAGGGCCAGATATGGTCGCGATCCGCTCCGTCCAAGCCTCTGATCTCGCGGCGATTTCCGCCCTCGATGCCCGCCTCACCGGAGTGGCCAAGCCCGAGTATTGGCAGGAGATGCTGGCGCCGAACCGGCATTTTCTGGTCGCCGAGACCGACAAGGGGGCGCTGGCAGGCTTCATTGCCGGCGAAATCCGCGCTTGGGAATTTGGTCAGCCGCCCGCCGGCTGGGTGTTCGCCATCCAGATCGAGCCCAGACTTCGCTTGAAGGGCGTCGGCACTGAACTGTTCGAAGCGATCGTTGCGCGCTTCAAGAAGAAGGGCGTCACACGCGTGCGCACACTGGTCGATCGCAAGGATCACCTAATCCTCTCCTTCTTCCGCGCCCAGGGCATGGTGGCCGGCCCCTCACTGCAGCTCGACAAGGACTTGTCGTGAAGCTGCAGACTGCGACGCGGCTCGGCCTCTATGCCGTGCTCGAACTGGCGCGCGATCCGGAGCGTACGCTTTCGTCGGCAGACCTCGCCGAGCGCTTCGGCGTGTCGAGCCATCATCTCGCGAAGGTCTTGGGCACGCTCTCCAATGCGGGCCTCGTGCGGGGTGGACGAGGCGCCGCCGGTGGCTATCGCTTCACCGGCAATCGCCGGCGAACAACCCTGATGGATATCGTCGCCTTGTTCGAGCCCGCGCCGGGGAGCCGCGCCAAGGAGCCGGGCGAGGACACCGATATCGGCGGCGCTCTCCAGCGCGTGCTGCTGGAGATCGACGAGATCGCCGAGGCGACCTTGCGGTCGATAAGCCTCGACACGCTGCTTGCAACAACGAGATTGTCACCATGACCTTGCCGCGGCCTGTAAGGGGCGTCGTCTTCGACATGGACGGATTGCTGTTCGACACGGAGAAGCTCTACGGCAATGCGATCCTTTCTGCAGCGGCGGAACTCGGCTGCGAAATGACGATCGACGTCTTCCATCGTTTCGTCGGGACGCCGTGGGCGGAGAATCGCCGACAGATGTTGCTGCACTATGGCGACTCCTATCCTGCCGATGAGCTGAGGGACGTCTGGATGCGGCACTTTCGGGGGCTCGCGGCGACGAGCCTGGAACTGAAGCCCGGTGTCGAGACCGTGCTCGACCTTTTGGACGGTCTGGGCCTGCCGCGCGCCATCGCCACGTCGTCGTCGCATGCCACTGTGACCCATCACCTGTCCGCTCATGCACTGGAGAAGCGCTTTCATCACGTCGTCGCGGCCGGCGACTATGGCCGCAGCAAGCCGGCTCCCGATCCTTTCCTCGTCGCGGCCGAGCGGCTGGGCATCGACCCGGCCGACTGTCTCGCCCTCGAGGATTCCTTGAACGGTGTGCGATCCGCCGTAACTGCCGGCATGATGACCGTCATGGTGCCCGATCTCATCCAGCCGACGGAAGAGATCCGCGGCCTTTGTGCGATGGTCGTGGCCAGTCTCGGCGAGTTGCCGGGCCTTATTTTGTCCAGCCATAGCGGGTCTGCGGTGGCTTCTTCTTGAGCGATGCACTGCCTTGCGCTCCATCAGCCTGGAGACGATGCTCGTGCCGAAGTGATGCTCGTCCGGTTCCTGTCGACGATAGTCGTGACTTGTTCGCTGGCCCACGCCGCCGGCGCACAGACCGACGCCTGTGATACCCGAAGCGGTCCACCGAGCTCGGACTTCGAATTCTACGCAGCGGAGCAATGGCCGCAGGAAGCGGTACGTTACAAGAGCAACGCGCAAGCCGTGTCGCGCGAGGCCGGCCGGCTTCGCCTCAAGCTGGACAATGGCAGTGCCGTCGAACTGGCCGACTGTCCCCACGGCATCACGGCTCATGCCTATCTGTACGAGAACTATGACGAGACCGGCCGCTTCTTCGTCGTGCGGCGGCCCGCCTTCAGGGATTTCTCCTACACGCTGGTGATGAAGGCGACGGGCAAGTCGATCACCGTCTACGGCACGCCGATCTGGTCGACTGACAGGTCTCGCTTCTTGACGATTGCCTGCTCGTGGCTGCCGCCGCGCGGTGCCCTGACCATCCACAATCGAGAGGGCGGCGCGATCACCACGGCGGCCGAAATTCCGCTGCCGACCTGCCTCGACGAGACCGAAACCTGCTCGGCGCGCTGGGACAATCCGACGTGGATCGCGGTCACGTGCACGCGCACGGATGGCTCGAGCCGGAGGGGCTCGGAATTCGTCGTGATGCGCACCAGTGACGGCGTCTGGAAAACCTTCGGCCGCTGACGCAAAAGCACGTCAAGAAAAATAGTGAGGGGGTGGGTGGTAATTGGTAAAAAGTGCCTGAAACCCCTGTGCCATCGGCATCGGACGTTTACCAGCCCATGGTAAAGAGCGGTAAGGGGCCGGGCGTCAAGCCTACGCCTTGCCCCAGCCGTCGCGGGTCTGCGGCAGCTTCTTCTTGAGGAGTGCACCGGCCACAACATTGCGCAGCACTTCCGCAGTGCCGCCGCCGATGGTGAACATGCGAACGTCGCGCGCCATGCGCTCCAGCGGCAGCTCGCGGCTGTAGCCACGGGCGCCGAAGAACTGCAGTGCGTCGTTCACCACCTGGATGGCGCTCTCGGACGTGAAGACCTTGGCCTGCGCGGCCAACAGCATGTCGGGAAAGCCGCCTTCACCCGAGCGGGCGGCGTTGTAGACCAGCGCCTGCGCCGCCGAGAGTTTTATCGACATGTCGGCCAGTTTCCATTGCAGGCCCTGGAATTCATTGATCGGCCGGCCGAACTGCTCCCGCTTCTCCGACCAGTCGAGCGCCAGCTGATAGGCTCCCTCGGCAATGCCCAGCGCCACCGTCGCGGCGCCCACGCGCTGGCTGTTGTAGGCGGTCATCAGGTCGGCGAAGCCCTTCTTGAGGCCGCGTGGCGGGATCACGAGCGAGGATGGCGGCACGTCCATGTCCTCGAAGTCGATCACCGCCTCAGGAATGCCGCGCAGCCCCATGGTCGGCTCGCGCTTGGTGATTTTCAGGCCCTTGGTCTCGTCGCGGATGGCGAGAAAACCGCCGACGCCCTCGAACGTGCCCTTCTCGTCATAGACCTTGGCGAAGATCAGGTGCAGGCGTGAGACGCCGCCGCCGGTGATCCAGTGCTTGCGGCCGTTGATGACGTAGCGGTTGCCTTTCTTGTCGGCGCGTGTGGTCATGCCGCCCGCGTCGGAACCTGCCTCAGGCTCGGTGATGCAGATGGCGGGCTTGTCGCCCGCGAGCACCATGTCGGCCGCCATCTTCTTCTGCTCTTCCGAACCGTAGGCCATGACCGCACTGATGGCGCCCATGTTGGTCTCGACGGCGATGCGGCCGGTGACGGCGCAGGCGGCGGACAAGGCCTCGATCGCCAGCACGGCGTCCAGCCAGCTTTTGCCCTGGCCGCCATACTGCGTCGGGATGGTCATGCCTAAAAGCTTGGCGTCCTTCAGGAGGTCGACATTGTCCCAGGGATATTGCTCGCTGCGGTCGACCTCGGCGGCGCGTTTGGTCACCGGTCCAGCCGCCAGTTCACGCGCGCGGGCCTGCAGCTTCACCTGATCGGGGGACAGACCGGACGCGTTCATGAAGGCGTTTCCTGCGTGTTCGGATCTATGGCGTAGACGGCGATCGTTTCGCTGCGGCCGCGGACCTGCACGCTGCCCAGGGCATCGAAGGCAAAGCACTCGCCGCAGGCCTCGCGCGTGCTCTCGGAGACGAGGATGCGCGTGCCGTGCTGCTTGTTCAACTCCTCGAGCCGCGCGGCGAGGTTCACCGTGTCGCCCAGCAAGGTGAAGCTCATGCGCTGACCTGCACCGACCGAGCCGCCGATCACGTTGCCTGTGCTGATGCCTATGCGGGTGGCGAGCGCCACGCCCTGGTCGCCGAAGGTGCGGCTGCCGACGGCGCGCTGGATGTCGATCGCCGCGCGCACGGCTGCCGTCGCGTGACCCTCGCAGGCGAGCGGCATGTTGAAGGAGGCGAACAGGCCATCGCCGATGAAGGTGTTGACCACGCCGCCATGGGCGCGGATCGGCTCGAGCACCGTCTCGAGGTATTCGTTCAGCGCGCCCACCAGCTCCGTTGGCGTGAGGTATTCGGCGATGGTGGTGAAGCCCGCGATGTCGGTGAACAGGATGGTGGCCTCGGCCGTCTCGCCGGAGCGTGCGCCTTCGCCCTGTCGGCGCAGGATGGTGGCGGCGACGCTCTCGTCGACATAGCGGCCGAAGGTCTCGCGAATCTTCTCGCGCTCGCGCAGGCCCTCGACCATGGCGTTGAACCGGCCGGTGAGCTCGCCCACCTCGTCATTGGAGGTGACCGGCACCCGGATGTCGAGATTACCCTCGGCCACCTTGGTCATGGCACGCGACAAGATGCCGATCGGCTGCAGGAGCGAGCGGCCGATGTAGTATGCAGTGATCGCAATGCCCATCACTGCCGAAGCGACATCGACGAGGATCTCGGTGTGTTGACGCTCGCCGGAGTAGGAAAAGGTGTCGACGACGATGGCCGTCATCGGTGCCACCGAGACTACGGCCAAGGCCACGATCAGCTTCAGCGTATAGTTGCCGAAGAAGAGCTGCAGGTTGCGGCCGTGGCGCTCGAAGATGAAGGTGCACAGTCGGGCGAGATAGTCGCTGACGACGAAGTAGGTATAGGTGAAATAGAAGACGGGCAGTATGACGAGGAGCGCAACGAAGTCGGCGATCGTCGGGCGCAGATCGTACATCACGTGCGATTCGACCCACCACGGCGTCGAGTTGCGGAAACCGATGACGACAATTGCCAGCAGGCCGACATAGCGCGCCGTGAGCAGAGGCAGCTGGGTGAGGCGGCGCTGGATGTCGTCGAACGGCAACTCGCCGGCGAGGAAGCGCCGGATCGGCTCGAACAGGCGGCGGGCGATCAGCCAGTTGGCGGCGCCTAGCAGGACGATACCCATGCCCTCGGAGCGCCAGAAGTTGTTCCACGACCCCATAGCCGCCGAAAAGATCAGGGTGATGGCGAGATCGAGAAAGAAGATCGACGTCGCCATCCAGAGATAGCGCCGACGCAAGTCCGCGATTTCGGTTGCCGTCGCCTTCATGACGGATCGATGCGATAGACCACGACGTCGCCGCGATGGCCGCGCACGCCGGTCTCGCCCAGCCGCGTGCAGGGGAACCCATCGCCTGCCGCGCGCACCGTGCTTTCCGTCGCCATGATCAGCGTGCCGAACTGCTTGTTGATCTGCTCGACGCGCGCGGCGATGTTCACGGCGTCGCCGAGCAGCGTGTAGTTCAGCCTGTTGTCGGTGCCGATGGTCACGCCGACCACCGGCCCGGTGTTGATGCCGATGCGGGTGCGCAGGCGCACGCCGGCCGCGAAGGTCTTGGCCGCCAGCGCCTGCTGGATCTCGATCGCCGCGCGGATGGCGGCGGCCGCGTGGTTTTCCTGCGGCAGCGGCAGGTTGAAGCTCGCGAACAGGCCGTCGCCGATGAAGTTGTTGACCACGCCGCCGTGACGCTCGATCGCCGGCACCACGGTGCCGAGATAGGTATTGAGGATGCTGGCGACGTCGGCGGGCGTCAGCGTCTCCGAAAGGGTGGTGAAGCCTTCGATGTCGGTGAACATCAGCGTCGCATCGGCGAGCGTGTTGGCGACGCGACCGCGCCGCTCATGGTCTCCCAGGATCGCGGCGGCGACGCTTTCGCTCACGTATTTGCCGAAGGTGTCGCGCAGGTACTCGCGCTCCGCCAGGCCTTCGACCATCTGGTTGAAGCCAGCGGTAGCGCGGCCGACCTCGTCGTCCGAGGTCACCGGCAGACGCGCCGCGAGATCACCCGCCGCGACCTGGCGCATGCCCTGGTCGAGGCGGGCGATCGGTCGGGTGAGCGCGCGCGTGATCCAGAAATAGGTGATGAACGCGCCCACAAGCGAGGCGACCAGGTCGTTCGTGGCCTCGCGCAAGAGCCGCTCGCCCTCGTAGCTCGCGATGTCGCCGGCGAGCAGGGTCATGGCTGCGAACGAGACGAACAGCACGGCAAGGCCGATCCGGCGGCGAAACACGCCGCGAAAAATCCCGATATTGACGCCGCGGACGCGGAACAGGAACTCGCACAGCTGGTCGAGATAGGTGCTGACGACGAAGTAGCTGAGCACGATGTTGAAGGCACTCCCCACCAGGAACGTGCAGATGGTGTCGATCCACGCCGCGATCTCGATGGTGGCGCCAAACGTGATGCCGACGCGCGGCGAGAGCAGGCGCAGCGCCAGCATCGGCGTGTAGAGGCAGCCGACCACGATGGCCGAGTTTCGTGGCAGGCTCGCCAGGCCTACTTCGATTTGGGTGAAGGAGAGTTCGCCGGTGAGGAAGCGCTGCACCGGCCGGATGAGCATCCAACCACACGCCCCGATGCCCAGCAGCAAGAAGATTGCCGACATCGAGGCCATTGGCAGCAACGTGAGCGGCTGGTCGTTGATCAGCACGTAGATCGCCGAGGTTCCGACGTCGATGGCGAACGGCGCCGCCATCGCGAGGAAATAGCGCTGGATGATCTGGCGCGACCCCTGATCGAGGGTTGCCTCGGTTACTGCCGCCATGAGGGCGGTACTCTAGCTCAGGCGAGCAGTTCGCGCGCGGTGATCTTGTACTTGAATGCATCGGGATCGAGCGGGTCGACGAGGCCCGACTTGTCCGCCGCTTGCGGGTACATCAGGAACGGTAGCGGGGCTTCGGTGCTGCCCGGCAGCTTCACGTCATGTGCGACGTTGAAGGCGAGCCAGTTGCCTTCCCATGCACCGAACAGAGCCTTGCGTGCCGCCAGGACCTTGAGATCGCTGAGGGTGAGATTGGCCGGCGGTTCCTCGAGCACGACCTTGCGCACGTCGGCGGGGTCGACCGGCGTCCAGCCGCTGCCCTCCAGCCACACCTCGGCGCGGCAATGCTGCGCCTTGGTAACGATCTCGGAGCCCGCGCCCAGCGACTTGTAGCCGAATTGGGAAGGCACGACGCGAATGCCGTAGACATCGCGCGCCGGCACCCCGACCGAGCGCGCCATGGCGACATAGAGCGCGTTCAGGTCCGCGCACTTGCCGTTGAGATTGCCGGTCTTGATCATCCACGACACATCGCCGACGCCGCAGCCCTTCGTCTTGGGATTGCGGAAGGTGTTCTCGACCACCCATTCGTAGAGCGCCCGCGCCTTGTCGACATCCCTGGCCCTGCCGCGAACGATGCCTTCAGCGGTCTCCTTGACCAGGCCGTCAACCGGCAGCAGGTCGGTGGCCGACAGGTTGAACTTGCGTTGGTCGTCGCTAAGGAACGCGGCAGATCCCTGGCCGGGCTGCAGCGAGCGGTTCTGCGCCTGCACCTGCGTCGTCACCTCGATCACCGGGTTCTGCTGATCGGCGGACCATTCGACGCGCAGCATCTCCGCCCCGTACTTGGGATCGCTTATCCGCTCGGTGACCTTGGCATTGCCCGTCCAGGTGACGTTGCCCGGGCGCTGCCAGTCGTCGGCCTTGAAAGTCGGCAATGGTATCCATGCCTTGTTGGCGAAATTGGGCTCGACACTCGTGGTGAGTTCGAACGTGCGCCAGCCCTTGGGCGTTGGCGTGAAATTGACATCAGCCGAAGCCAGACGCGGTGCCAAGCCAACGGCACCGGCGGCGAAGCCGGCTTTCAAAACACTGCGGCGATTTATTTCAATTCCTCTCCCATGGCTGAGGCGCCAGGGAGGGTAGTCATTCCGTCGTCGGAATTGACCGCACCATCCCGGACCGACCCGCACCGCACGCGGCAGCGGCCTGTACCGGACGGCCGAGAATGGCTGCGGGATCGTATGGCCGTCAAGTTCTCACAAGCCTCAAGAGGCTTGTGAGTTACAGGCCGAGATAGGCCTGGCGCACGCGATCGTTGGTCAGGAGCTCAGCCCCACCACCGGAGAGTTCAATGCGGCCATTCTCGAGTACATAGCCGCGATGGGCGATGCGCAGGGAGGCCATGACATTCTGTTCGACCAGCAGGATGGTGAGTCCTTCCTCATTCAGCCGCCGCACGATGCGGAACACCTCTTGCACAATCGCCGGCGCCAGGCCGAGTGACGGCTCGTCGAACATCACCAGCCGCGGCTGAGCCATCAGGCAGCGACCGATGGCCAGCATCTGCTGTTCGCCGCCAGACAGGGTGCCGGCTGCCTGGCGGCGCCGTTCGCCCAGCCGCGGGAACATCGCGAGCACACGATCGAGCGCGGCTTTTTCGCCGGAGCGCGCGCGGCGCGGCAGGGCGCCGATCTCCAGATTCTCGAGTACCGTGAGATTGGGAAAGACCTGACGGCCTTCAGCGACATGGCCGATGCCGGCCTCGCAGGTGCGATGGCTCGACCAGCCGGTGACATCCACGCCGTCGAAGCGGACCGAGCCGCGAGCCGGCTTCTCGATGCCGTGGATCGCGCGGATCAGCGAGCTCTTGCCCGCACCGTTGGCGCCGACGATGGTCACGATCTCGCCCGCCGCGACCTCGAGCGAGACGCCAGCCAGAGCCTGGGCATCGCCATAGAAGAGGTCGAGGCCCTGGACCTCCAGCAACGACGTGCTCACGCGACTTCCTCCTCGCCGAGATAGACGTCGAGCACCGCCTGGTTGCGGGAAATCTCGTTGGGCGTGCCCTCGGCGATCTTCTCGCCGTAGCTCACGACAACGACCTGGGCGGCCAGCGCCATCACCGCGCGCATGACATGCTCGATCAGGAGGATGGTGATGCCGCTTTGCGCGTTGAGCTCGCGCAGGAAGGCCACCATGACGTCGACTTCGGTGGGGCGAAGGCCCGCCATCACCTCGTCGAGCAGCAGCAGTTTGGGTTCCGTGGCGAGTGCCCGCGCCACTTCCAGGCGCTTGCGGTCGGGCAGGGTCAGGCTCTCGGCCAGATGGTGACGCCGCTCGTGCAGGCCGAGTTGCTTCAGGATCTCCTCTGCCGTCGCCTGCGCGTCGGGCAGACGGGGCCGGCGATGGAGGGCGCCGACGGTGACGTTCTCGAGCACGCTGAGGCCCTTGAACGGCTTGACGATCTGGAAGGTCCGCCCGACGCCGGCATCGCAGATCCGGTCGGGCCGCAAGCCCGAGATCTGTCGACCGTCGAGCCTCACGGTGCCGGCGCTGGGCGCGTAGACGCCGGCGATCATGTTGAAGATCGTGGTCTTGCCTGCGCCGTTGGGGCCGATCAGGGCGTGGATGGCGCCGGCAGGCACGGCGAAGCTGACGTCGTGCACCGCGCGCAAGCCACGGAAGTTCTTGCCCAAGCCGGCGATCTCCAGGCGCGCGCCCGTCGCCACTGGGCTCATGGTTTGCGCTCCATCAGGCCAAGGCGACTTGCCAGCCACGGCCAGATTCCGGCCGGGCGATACATCACGATGATCAGAAGCGCCAGGCCGTAGAAGATCTGCTTGATGCCGGCGATGTGCAGCCAGTCGCTGATGTCGGTGAAGATCTCGCCCAGCCCCGTGAGCACGACTGCGCCGACGAACGGCCCGAACAGCGTGCCCAACCCACCGATGATCGGTGACAACGTCATCTCGATCGAGCGGCTGATGCCGAAGGCAGTCTCGGGAAAGAGGTTGTTGTAGTAGAAGGCGTTCCACACGCCGGCCACGGCGGTGAGTGCCGCCGAGATCGTCACCGCCAGCATCTTGCAGCGTAGCACCGGTACGCCGACGGCCTGTGCCGCTTCGGCATCCTCGCGGATGGCGAGCCAATAACGCCCGAGCTTGCTTTCGAGCAGGGCCCGGCAGAGTACGAAGGCGCCGACGGCGAGGATCAGGATCACGTAATAGAAGAGTACCGGCCCGCCGCGCAGATTGGCGATGTCGACGACATTGCGCTCGATCTTGAGGAACAGCCCGCCCGAGCCGCCGGCCCAGGGCCAGTTGTCGAAGCCGATGCGGGTGAATTCGGCGAAGGCGATCGTGAGCAGCGCAAAATAGACGCCGGCCAGCGAGAAGCGGAAGCCGAGATAGCCGACGACACAGCCCGCGGCGGCGGCCGCCGCGATGGCGACGAATACGCCGGCCCACGGGCCGATACCGTAGTGGAAATAAAGACCGGCGGCGGCATAGCCGCCCAGCCCGGCATAGAGGGCGTGACCCAGCGAGAGCTGGCCCGCGAAGCCCATCATGATGTTCCAGGCCTGGCCGACATAGGCGAAGTAGAGCACCAGGATCAGGACCGACAGCCCGTAGCCGCCGAGCAGGGCGGGGGCGGCGATCAGCAGCGCGAGCAGGACCGCGAGCATCAGCAAGATGCGCGGCGGCACACCTGCGGTCAGGCGCTTCACCGGGTTTCCTTGCGGCCGAACAGGCCCTGCGGGCGCAGGAGCAACACCACGATCAGCAGGCCGAAGCTGAACATGCTCTTGAGGGACGGCTGCAGGAGCAACCCCGCGACCGCCTCGCTGACGCCGATCAGCAGGCCGCCTAGCAATGCGCCGGTCATGCTGCCCAGCCCGCCCAAGATCACGATGACAAAGGCCAGCAGGGTGTACTCGGCGGCGAGGAACGGTGTCACCGGCACGATGGTGATCATCAGCGCGCCGGCAGCACCGACGCAGGCGGCGCCGACGCCGAAGGTGAAGGCATAGAGGCGCCGCACGTCGAGGCCGACCACCAGCGCGCCCATATGGTTGTCTGCGGCGGCGCGGATCGCCTTGCCGGTGCGGGTTCGCGTGAAGAAGAGCCAGAGCAAGCCGGCGATCACGAGTGCCGCGACCGCCGCATGGACGCGCACCGCATCGAACACCAGCGGGCCGAGCTCGTAGGAGTTGAACTGGGAGTCGAGCTGCACGACGCGCGAATCCGGCCCGGCGATCGCCAGGCAGCCGTTGGCCAGCAGGGTGGCGATGGCCAGCAGCAGAAGGAACTGCTGATGCTCCGGCCGATTGATGAAGGGCGAGATCACCGCGCGCTGCAGGCCGTAACCCAGGGCGAAGAACACGAGCGCGATCAGCGGCAGGCTGACCAGCGGCGTCACTTCGGCATAGTCGAACGCCGCCCAGGCGAGATACATGCCGACCACCATCATCTCGCCATGTGCGAAATTGACCACGCGCATGACGCCGAAGATCACCGACAGGCCGAGCGCCATCAGGCCATAGACCATGCCGGTCAGCAGCCCCTTGGCGATGGCCTGGGCGAGCGAGAGAAGGAAGTCCGAGGTCAAGTCCGCCGCTTGTCGTTCCAGCCCGGTTCGGGGAAGACGAGATCTGCGGCCGCCGATTCCTTCGGCATCACGACAGTCGGCTTGCGCTTGAGGTTCTGCACCGCCGCCGCCTTGATGTTGACGTTCTGGCCCTTGGCGTCGAACTGGATCGGCCCGCCAATGATCACGTGCTGGTCGATCTTGACCTTGCGCAGCGCCTCCATCAGCGCCTCGGGCTTGGTCGACTTGGCGTCGAGCCAGGCCTGGGCCGCGATCAGCATGGCCTCGAAGGTGAAGCCGCCATTGATGTCGAGCTGATCATTGGGGAAGCGGCCAGCATGCCGTTTCTCCAGCGACTGCGTCATCGCCGACTTGGGATCGAGCCACGGTACGTTGGAGATGTGGAACTCGCCGTACTTGCCCATAGTCTTGAGGAAATCCTGCTCGTAGAGACCGGGCGAGCCCGGGTTCATCACCGCCATCGGCTCCCAGCGCTGCTTGACCAGCTCCTGGATCATCAGCTTGGCGTCGTTCAAGCGGCAGACCGGCATCAGCATGTCGGCCTTGGTGGCCTTGGCCTTGGCGACCTCGACCGAGAGATCCTTGGCAGCCGCGTCGTAGGTGATGATGTCGACCAGCTGGTAGGGCATGTCGAGCTTGGGGAACATCGCTTTGATGCCACCGATCATCGCCGTGCCGAAGGTGTCGTTGAGGCTCAGCATCACCGCGGTCTTGGGCGTGGAGCCCGATACCTTGAAGATCTCCTTGTGCAGCTGGAAGGCGCCGCTGATCAGCATCGGCGCCGTCGGGAAGTTGCGCACGATGAACTTGTAGCCCGACTCGGTGATCGGAGGCGCCGCGGCGATGTTGACGATCATCGGCACGCCACGCTGCTCGGCGACCTGGGCTATCGAGATGGTCTGGCCGGAGTTGAAAGCACCGACCAGCACATGAGCGCCGGCCTCGATCGCCTTCTCCGCCTGGGTGCGCGCGACGTCGGGCTTGGTCTCGGTGTCGTAGTTCACGATCTCGAGCTTCACCGGAACCTTCATGTCGGCCAGCACGTCGTTGGCGACATCGGCGCCGCGCTTGCAGGCCTGCCCGATCAGCGCCTGGCCGCCCGAGGTCGGCAGCAGCAGCGCGACCTTGAGATTGGCGGCCTGTGCGAAGGCTGGACGCAGCGGCAATGGCGCGCCGATCAACGCGGCGCCGGCGGCGGTGCGGCCGAAGCGGCGGCGGGTAAAGTTGCGATTGGTCATTAGGCCCCCTCCCTGTCTTTGCTGGCCGGACTATAGAGACGGCGGACGGGCCGTGCTAGGTCGGCGGGCATGACGGTGACGCTGGCCGACCTCAATCGCCTGGGCCCTGCCGATTTTGCCGCAGCGATCGGCGATGCTTTCGAGTTGGCGCCGTGGGTCGCCGAAGCCGCGCACGCCAAGCGGCCTTTCACGACGGTAACCGACCTGCATGCCGCCATGATGGGCGCCGTCCGCGCCGCGCCGCGCGAGACCCAGCTTGGCTTCCTGCGCCAGCATCCTGATCTCGCCGGCAAGGCGGCGCGGGCGGGAGCGATCACCGAGGATTCCAAGCTCGAGCAGACGAGCGCGGAACTCGATACGCTCTCGGAGGAGGAGTTCGCGCGCTTCCATCGGCTGAACGATGCCTACAAGACGAGGTTCGGCTTTCCCTTCATCGTCTGCGTGCGCCGTCACACGCGCGATTCGATCCTCAGCCAGTTCGAGCTCCGCCTGCCCAACGATGCGGAGGCTGAATTCGCTGCCGCCCTGCAGGAGGTCTTCTACATCACGCGCCTGCGAGTCGCGGCGAAGGTGACGGGAGACGGCATGCCGCAGGTGAACGGCCGGCTCAGCACCCATGTCCTTGACACGCATGCCGGCTGGCCCGCTGTTGGCATGGTCATCGATCTTTACGAGCAGGCTGGCGATCGCTATTACCGGATAAATACAGCGGTCACGAATGCCGATGGCCGCACCGACCAGCCGATGATTGGCGGCAGACCACTACCCATAGGACGTTACGAGTTGCGTTTTTTCGTCGGTGACCATTTCCGCAGCAGGGGCATTGAGGCGGGCGACCCGCCGTTCCTCGATGTCGTGCCTTTGCGCTTTTCCATCGCCGAGCCGGAGGGGCATTATCACGTCCCATTGCTCTGCTCCCCTTGGAGCTATTCGACCTATCGCGGAAGTTAACGGAGGAAATTATGGCATACAGTGATGTCTCCCTGATGATCGACGGTGCCTGGACCAAGGGCGCTAACGGCCGGACCATCCCGGTGATCAATCCCGCGACCGAAGAGGTGATTGGCCAGGTCGCGCATGCCGAGAAGGCCGATCTCGATCGCGCGCTGGCTGCTGCCGACAAGGGCTTCAAGCAGTGGCGCAAGGTCTCGCCGTTCGATCGCTACAAGGTGATGCGCAAGGCGGCCGAGCTGATCCGCCAGCGGGTCGACGAGATCGCGCCGATCATGACCCTGGAGCAGGGCAAGCCGGTGATCGAGGCCAAGGGCGAGACGCTGCTCGCCGCCGACATCATCGAGTGGATGGCCGAGGAGGGCCGCCGCACCTACGGCCGCATCGTGCCGGCGCGCATGGAGAACGTGTACCAGCTGGTGATGAAGGAGCCGGTCGGACCGGTCGCCGCCTTCACGCCGTGGAACTTCCCGATCAACCAGGTGGTGCGCAAGGCTTCGGCCGCGATCGCCACCGGCTGCTCGATCATTATCAAGGGTCCGGAGGACACGCCGGCCTCGTGCGCGCAGCTGGTCAAGGCATTTGTCGATGCCGGTGTGCCCGCGGGTGTAATCCAGCTCGTCTACGGCGTGCCGTCGGAGATCAGCGAATACCTGATCCCGCATCCGATCATCAAGAAGGTCACCTTCACCGGCTCGACGCCGGTCGGCAAGCAGCTCGCCGCTCTCGCCGGCGCGCACATGAAGCGCGTCACCATGGAGCTTGGCGGGCACGCCCCGGCCATCGTGTTCGAGGACGCCGACCTCGATCAGGCGGTGAATATCCTGGGCGCCAACAAGTTCCGCAACGCCGGCCAGGTCTGCGTCGCGCCCACGCGCTTCTTGGTGCACGAAAAGGTATATCCAGAGTTCGTCGAGAGGTTCACGGCCTACGCCAAGAACGTGAAGGTCGGCAACGGCCTCGAGGCCGACACCCGCATGGGCCCGCTCGTCGCCGAGCGCCGCTTGCACGCGATGGACAGCTTCGTCAGCGATGCGATCTCGAAAGGCGCCAAGATCCAGACCGGCGGCCAGCGCAAGGGCAACAAGGGCTACTTCTACGAGCCGACAGTCATGACCGACGTGCCGCTCTCGGCCAAGATCATGAACGACGAACCGTTCGGGCCGCTGGCGCCGATCTCGCCGTTCAAGGACTTCGACGGCGTGATGAAGGAGGCCAACCGCCTGCCGTGGGGTCTTGCGGCGTATGCCTACACCAAGAACAGCAAGACCATTGCGCAGGTCGGCGCTGCCATGGAAAGCGGCATGGTGTCGATCAACCACCACGGCCTCGCCCTGCCCGAAGTGCCGTTCGGCGGCATGAAGGACTCGGGTTACGGTTCCGAGGGAGGTGTTGAGGCGCTCGAGGCCTACCTCAACACCAAGTTCGTGACGACCCTCGGGATGTAGCGGTTAATTCACCTTGGCGCCGGAGGCGATGATCACCGGCGCCAACTTCTTTTCGTCGGCCTGGCGGAACGCGGCAGTGTCGGCCGGGCTGAGCCACAGCGGTGTTGCGCCCTGGGCGAGGTAGGCGGTCTTCAGCACCTCGCTCGTCAGCGCCTTCTTGGTCAGAGCCGAGGCTTTCTCGACGATGGGCGGCGGAAGGCCCGCCGGCCCGCACAGGCCACCCCACGAGGTGATCTGGAAGCCCGGATAGAAGTCGTTCATCAGCGGCAATTCCGGCGCGACCGGGCTGCGCTCGGGCGACGTGACCGCAAGTCCCCGGAGCTTGCCTGCCTTGTACTGCGGCAACGGTCCCGGAATGTTGTCGAACTCCATGTCGACCTGGCCTGCCAGCAGGTCCTGCAGCGCAGGCGCGCCGCCGCGATAGGGCACATGGACCATATTGAGGCCGGCATACTGTTTCAGCATCTCGCCGCAGATGTGCGGGCTGGTCCCGGATCCGCCCGAGGCGAAGGTGTATTTGCCGGGGCTCGCCTTCACCAGCGCGACCAGCTCCGGCACCGTCTTCGCCGGGATGTCAGGCCTGACGACGAAGATGTTGGGCACCTGCCACAGCATGCTGATCGGCGTGAAATCCTTCTCCGCGTCGAACGGCAGCTTGCTGTAGAGCGTGGGCGAGATCGCGTGGCTCGCGATGCTCATCAGCCCGAGCGTGTAACCGTCGGGCGTCGACTTGGCGATCGCGTCGGCGCCGACGTTGCCGCCCGAGCCGCCCTTGTTCTCGACCACGAACTGCTGGCCCGTCAATTCGCTCAGCTGCTGGCAGACCACGCGCGACAGCACGTCGGTCGCGCCGCCTGCGGGGAAGAGGTTGATGTAGCGGACCGGCTTGCTGGGCCAATCATCGACGGCGCGAGCGATACCCGATGCAAGAAACGGGGTGGACAATGCCCCACCCACGACGACAAGCGCCCGCCGTCGGGGCACAAGAACCCTCACCATAGCAACGCCTCCCTAGATATACGCTTTTTTAATTAGCGAAATTCTAGGAAGGCGGCGGATGGTTGTACAGACTTACTCGACCTTGGCGCCCGATGCCTTGATGACGGGCGCTAGCCGCTTTTCGTCAGCGAGGCGATAAGCCGCCGTGTCGGCGGGACTCATCCAGAACGGCGTCGCGCCCTGCTTGTCGAATGCCTCCTTTACGGCAGGGCTTTCGAGCGCCTTCTTCGACAGCGCCGCCAGCTTCTCGACCATTGCTGGCGGCATGCCAGCCGGCCCGCAGATGCCACCCCAGGAGGTGATCTCGAAGCCCGGCAGGAACTCGGCCATCGCCGGAATGTCAGGCGCGGCGGGATGACGCTGGAGCGAGGTCACGGCGAGCCCGCGCACCTTGCCGCCACGCATCAGGCCGAGCGGGCCCGGAATGTTGTCGAACATCATGTCGACCTGGTTTGCCAGCAGATCCTGGTAGGCCGGCGCGCTGCCCTTGTAGGGCACATGCAGCATCTTCACCTTGGCCAGCTGCTTGAAGAGCTCGCCGGTGATGTGCGGCGTTGTGCCGGCGCCGGAGGAGGCGAAGGAGTACTTGTCCGGGTTGGCCCTCAGGAGCTCGATCAGTTCGGGCACGGTCTTGGCCGGAAGCTCGAGCCGCACCATCAGCATGTTGGGCACCGACCACAGCATGGCCACCGCCGTGAAGTCCTTCTCGACGTCGAACTGCAGCTTGCCGTAGAGCGTGGGCGCGATCGACTGCGAGGCGACGGTATAGAGGCCGATCGTGTAGCCGTCGGGTGCCGACTTGGCGATGGCGTCGGTGCCGACATTGCCGCCCGAGCCCGCCTTGTTGTCGACGATGAACTGCTGGCCGGTGAGCTCGGCGAGCTGATGGCAGACGATACGCGACAGCGTGTCGGTCGGCCCGCCCGGCGGAAACACATTGATGTAACGCACCGGCTTGTTCGGCCAATCATCGGCGGCGCGGGCGATGCCCGAGGCGATCATGGGACTGGCGAATGCGCCTGCCGACAGCGCAAGTGCACGGCGACGCGAAACCGAACTACTCATCTAGACGTACCCTCCACTGCTTTCATATGCTCTGACATTCTATACACTCCGCGGATGCCTGACCGCGACGATCTCGGTGGTGCCTGGAACGTTCCGCCGAGCCGCTATCTCGCGAGCCGACCGGCGGAATTCGCGGTCGGTGCGCCGACTTCGGTCTACGTCACCATGCCCGACGGTTGCCGGCTGGCGGTCGACGTGATCCTGCCCAACGGTGACACGAGCCGGCGCTGGCCGACCGTGCTGATCCTCACTCCTTATATAAGGCGCTTTGAGCTCAAGCCCGGCACGACCGGCGTCGAGCCGTCGCCCAACAGCTACCGCTACCGCGACATGTTCGTGCCGCGCGGTTATGCCTTGGCCGTGGTCGATGTGCGCGGCACCGGGGCGTCCTTCGGCACGCGCAATTCCTTCCGCTCCCCGCGCGAGCGTGCCGACTACAAGGCGATCGCCGACTGGATCGTGGCCCAGCCGTGGAGCGATGGCGCGATTGGCGCCACCGGCATCTCCTATCTCGGCGCGGCCTGCGATTTCCTTGCCAGCACCGGCCACAAGGCCGTGAAGGCGATCGCGCCCTTGTTCGCTGTGTGGGACACCTGGACCGACAACTATTACCCGGGCGGCATGCTGATCAAGCGGCTGGCGCTCACCTACGACGAACTGATGCTGGCGCTCGATCACGACCGGCGAGATCTCCGCCACCAGTTCAGCTACTTCGCCAATCCGGCACTGCTGGGGCCGATGCCGGTCGATGCGGACAAGGACGGTTCGCTCGCCCGCGCAGCGGTGAAGGAGCATCTGGCGAACTTCCGCATGCCCGACTTCATCACCGAGTTCAAATGCCGAGACGATGCGCTGCCCTACGATCCGACCTTCACCAGCGCCTCGTTCAGCCCCTATAACTATCTCGACGAGATCCCGAGTGACGTCGCGGTCTATGCCGTCTCCGGCTGGATGGATGGCGCGGGCTACGCCAACGGCACGCTGTCGCGGTTCCTGACCCTGCCCAATCCTGAACGCCGCGTGCTGCTGGGCCCGTGGGACCACGGCGCGCGCGTCAACGCCTCACCGTGGCGATCGAAGCAAGAGCCGGAATTCCCCGTGCTGGGCGAAGTGCTGCGTTTCTTCGACCAGCATCTTGCCGGCCGCGAGACACATCTTGGCGACGAGGATCCGATCCACTACTTCGCCGTTCATGCCGAGGAATGGCGCGGCGCCAAAAACTGGCCGCCGGTGACGGGCAGCCGTCGCTTCTACACCGCACCCGGCCGACAGCTTCTCGCCTCACAGCCCAACGACAGCACATCGGACGAGCATCGCGCCGATTTCACCGCCGGCAGCGGCAAGCAGACGCGCTACGAGCGCATCGCCGGCACCGACGCCACCTCCTACTACGACGACTGGTCCCAGCGTGAAGCGCGCCTGCCTTCCTTCACCACGCCGCCGCTCGAGGCGCCGTTGGAGATCGCGGGACACCCCGTCGTGTCGCTGTGGCTCGCCTCGAGCGAGCCGGACGCCGCGGTGTTCGTCTATCTCGCCGAGGTCGAGCCCGACGGCACCTCGCGCTACGTCACTGAGGGTGTCCTGCGGGCCATCCATCGCGCCGAGGCGCCGGCGCCGCGGAACTATCGCACCACCTGGCCGTGGCGCAGCTTCGCCCGCAAGGCGGCGCGTCCGATGCCGCCGGGCGAGCCGCAGCTCTTGCGCTTCGCACTGCTGCCGACCGCCTGGCGCTTCGCCAAGGGCAGCCGGCTTCGGCTCTCGATCGCCGCGGCCGATGCCGATCATTTCGCGCAGACGCCGCACGGCCGTCCGCCGACCCTCACGGTGTTGAGTGGCGGCGACCGCGCGACCGTCCTGGAGCTGCCAACGGAGGCGTGACATGCGCAGCCCGCTCTGGTTCGTCGTCGCCGGCCTGATCGCGATTGCGGGCTTCGTTGCGGCCGGACTCTATCTCTGGCCACGCCTGGGCTCAGTCGACGCCGGCATGATCCGTATCGTCGTGCCGGGCAATGCGACGCTCGATCTCGGTAAGGCCGGGACCTACACGATCTTTCATGAGAAGCAGAGCGTGGTCGACGGTCGGTTCTATGCCTCCAACTCGGTGTCTGGCCTGCGCGTCGACGTGATCGCGGAGGCGAGCGGCACCCCTGTTCGTCTCGAACCGGCGACCAGCACCAGCTATTCCATGGGCAGCAGACAGGGCACGTCGATCTTCGCTTTCACGGTGGAACAGCCCGGGCGCTATCGCCTGACTACGAAACTGTCGGGCGGGCAGGCCGTACTAGCAATCGGGCAGGGCACGTTTGGTGCGATCTTCGCGCTTGCCGGCGGGACCATTGCGATCGCCTTCGCTGGCCTCGCGATCGCCGGCATTATCGTGGCGTTCACGCTCTGGCAGCGCATGCGTGCGCCAAAGTCCGCCGCGTGACGGCGGTCACCCGACGCACTGCGCTGGGCGGCGCGCTGGGGCTCGCGGCAGCCGGCGCGGCGCGCGCTGGCGACTGGCCCGAGAAGTCCATCACCTGGATCGTGCCGTTCCCGGCCGGCGGGCCGACCGACAGTTTCGGCCGCTCCCTCGCGGCCGAGGTGGCGAAGCGGCTCGGCCAGACGATCGTGATCGACAATCGCAGCGGCGCCGGCGGTACCGTGGGTGCGGCCGTGGCCGCCCATGCGGCACCCGACGGCTATACCATGCTGGTCGGCTACACCGGCTTCACTTATGCGCCGCTGATCTATCCCAAGGCCGGCTTCGATCTTGCCCGCGACTTCGCGCCGATCTCGGCCATCGACCGCGTGCAGGAGGTGCTGGCGATCAACCCCCAGCGCCTCGATGTGCTGACGCTGCAGCAGTTCCTCGAGGTTGCGCGGCGCAAACCCGGCTCCATCGACATTGCCTCGGGCGGCGTCGGCACGGTGCCGCACCTGGCGATGGAGCTCCTGGAGGCGCGGGCCAAGGTGAAGCTGCACCACGTGCCTTATCGCGGTGGCGCGCCGGCGTTGCAGGACCTTCTGGCCGGCCAGGTGGCGGCGTTGTTCGGCTCGCCCGGCCTGCTCGCCGGATATGTCAGGACGGGCAAGCTGCGGGCGTTGGGCGTCGCCGGCCGGCGGCGCGAGCCGTTGCTGCCTGACGTGCCGACCATGCAGGAGGCCGGCCTCGCCGATTTTCGCGCTGTCTCCTGGGATGGTCTGTTCGCGCCCAAGCAAACTCCCGCGCCGATTCTCGATCGCATGCATGCTGCCGTTCAGGCGGCACTCGAGGCGCCGGAACTCAAGAAGCTGTGGGCGGAGCAGGGTGGTCGCGTCGACATCGAAAGCCGCGCCGACTTCGCGCGCTTCGTCGGCGAGGAAATCCAGCGGTGGAGCGCCGTCGTCAAGGCCTCCGACATCCACATGGAGTAGAGACGGTCCGAACACCACCACCTCATGCTGAGGAGGCCGCCCAGCGGCTGTCTCGAAGCATGGGCGACAGCGAGACTGCTCTCACCCTTCGAGACGCGCCCCTGCGGGCGCTCCTCAGGGTGAAGTTTGTCTGTCAGGTCGCGCCGCCGCCGTTCACCTGGATCATCTGGCCGTTGATGTAGGCGCCGGATCCGGAGACGAGCAGCCGCGCCGCCGCCGCGACCTCGACCGGTGTGCCCATGCGGCCGAGCGGCACGCGGGCCAGCGCTTCCTTGCGCGGCCCCGTGGAGGCGGTGACCTCGTCGGTGTCGGGGGCGATCGGACCGGGCGAGATCGCGTTCACGGTGATGCCTTTGGGGCCGAACTCCATCGCCAGGCCTTTGCTCAGGCCCCACACGCCATGCTTGGCGACCGAAACCGAGACACGCCCGGCATGGCCATGGATCGCGTTCATGCCGGCGAAATTGACGATGCGGCCCCAACCCTTCTTCACCATGCCGGGCAGGCAGGCGCGGGAGAGCCATACGGCGGCGTTCATGTCGACATCGAGGACGCGCTGCCAGTCGGCGTCGCTCATTTCCAGGAAGGCCTTGTTGGGACGCAGGGCCGCGTTGTTGATCAGGGCATCGACGGCGCCGAACGCCTTGATCGCTTCGTCGGCAATGCGCTTGCATTCCTCCGGCTTGCCGACGTCGCCCATGATGACGACCGCCTTGACGCCGAACTTCGCCGCCTCGCCCGCGACCTTGTCGCAGGCGGCGCGATTGCTCGAACCGTTGATCGCGACGTTGAAACCGTCTTCGGCGAGCCCCAGCACGCAGGCTCGGCCGATGTTGCGTCCGCCGCCGGTGACGAGGGCCGCCTTGCCGTTGGCCGCCATCAGACGACACCGCCGGCGCGCAGTTCCTTGATCTTCTTGGGCGAGAGGCCCAGGCCCTTCAGGACGGCGTTGGTGTGCTGGCCGAGCTCGGGGGTCGGTTTCAGCTTCTTGGGCTGGGGCGCAGCCGAGAGGTTGATCGGCTGGCCGACCACCCGGATGTCGCCGAGCTTGGGATGCTTGATCCCGCGGGCGATGCCGAGATGCTTGACCTGTGGCTCTTCGAACGTCCGGTCGATGGTGTTGATCGGGCCGCAGGGCACGCCCGCCTTGTTCATTGCCTCGATCCAGTGTGCCGACGTCTTGGTCTTGGTGACCTCGCTGATGCGCTCGTTTACTGCCTTGCGGTGCTGCGAGCGCAGCCCCGGCGTGGCGTGCTCGGGATGGTCCAGCAAGTGCGGCGCGCCCAGAGCCTCGGCGCAGCGCTTGAACATGTGCTGGCCGGAGGCCGCGATGTTGATATAGCCGTCGCTGGTCGGGAAGACGCCGGTCGGAATCGAGGTCGGATGATCGTTGCCGGCCTGCTTGGCGACCTCGCCCTTCATCAGCCAGCGCGAGGCCTGGAAGTCGAGCATGAAGATCTGCGCCTCGATCAGCGAAGTGTGCACCCACTGGCCCTTCTTGGTGCGCTCGCGGTCATAGAGCGCGAGGATGATGGCCTGCGCCAGCAGCAGCCCGGAGGTGAGATCGGCGATAGGAATGCCGACCCGCATCGGGCCGCGGCCCGGCTCGCCAGTGATCGACATCAATCCGCCCATGCCCTGCGCGATCTGGTCGACACCGGGACGCGCTGCATCGGGTCCGCTCTGGCCGAAACCCGCGATCGAGCCGTAGATGATCTTGGGATTCACCTTCTTGACCGACTTGTAGTCGACCTTGAGGCGATACTTCACGTCGGAACGGTAGTTCTCGACGATCACGTCGGCCTTCTTGGCGAGCTTCATGAAGATCGCGTGGCCTTCCTTGCTCTTGAGATTGAGCGTCATCGCCTGCTTGTTGCGGTGCAGGTTCTGGAAGTCGAAGCCGTGGCGCGCGCCGCCCATCTGGTCGGTCTTGGCGTCCGTCGGCTGCTCGATCTTGATCACCTGCGCACCCCAGTCGGCGAGCTGGCGCACCGCGGTCGGGCCGGCGCGATGGGCGGTGAGGTCGAGCACCTTGATGCGGGAGAGCGGTAGTTTGGCCATTGGATGACTTCCTCTTTAGCGAAAGGTGTCATCCCGAGCGAAGCGAGGGATCTAGGTCAGACGTCGCACTAGATCCCTCGCTGCGCTCGGGATGACACGGGTTTTGATGGCTTATCTGCCCTTGAACATCGGTTTGCGTTTTTCCATGAAGGCGCGCCGGCCTTCCTTGAAATCTTCGCTGTTGAAGCAGGCCTCAGTCATCTTCTCGAGCTTCTTGTGGTCCTGCTTGGATTCCGGCTTGGCGATCTCGCGCGCCGCGGCCTTGGCGAGCGCGATGGTGAGCGGCGCGTTCTGGGCGATGGCGTCGGTGGCCTTGGCGACCAGCGCGTCGAGCTCGGCATCCGGCGCGACACCGTTCACCAGACCCATCTCATAGGCCTCCTTGGAGGAGTACTGGCGGGCGGTGAACAGGAACTCCATGGCGCGCGGCAGGCCGACGATGCGCGACAGCCGCTCGATGCGCAGGAAGCCGTAGCCCAGCCCCAGCTTGGCCGCCGGCACGCCAAAGCGTGCTCCCTCGTTACAGAAGCGCATGTCGCAGCAGGCGGCGAGGTTCATGCCGCCGCCGATGCAGTAGCCGGTGATCTTGGCGATGGTCGGCTTGGAGAAATTGTAGAGGCCTTCGTAGCCTTCCTTGGAGATCGCGTCGTAGCGCACCTGCGCCTCGGCATTGGCGCGCTCGCTCTCGAACTTTGAGATGTCGGCGCCCGACACGAAGGCCTTGCCGCCGGCACCGCTCACCACTACGCAGCGCACCTCGGGGTCCTTCTCGTAGTCCTTCAGGATGCCGACGAAGGCGTCCCACATGTCGAGCGAGACAGCATTTAGCTTGGCCGGGTTGTTGAATACCAGGTGGCCGACCGCGCCTTCGCGCCGTCCGTAGATCTTCTGCTCCTGCATGCGGCAATTCCTCCGGTGTGGCCGGCAATATAGCGCGCGTCCGGCGATTTGAATAAGGTGTGCGAGCAGGGAGGAAACGTGGCCTCAGTGGAACTGAAGGGCCTTGGCAAGCGCTACGGCGGCGCCGTTGCGGTCGAGGATGTGTCTTTGCACGTCGGGCACGGGCAGCTTGTCTGCCTGCTCGGGCCGTCGGGCTGCGGCAAGACTACGACCTTGCGGCTGATCGCCGGCTTCATCGAGCCTTCGGCAGGCGAAATCGTGGTCGGCGGCAAGGTGCTGTCCTCGACATCGCGCACCGTGCCGCCGGAAGGCCGCAACATGTCGATGATCTTCCAGAGCTACGCGCTTTGGCCGCACATGACGGTGGCGGAGAACGTGGCCTATGGCCTCAAGATCCGGAAGCTCGACAAGGCGACGATCGCCGGCAAGCTCAAGGCCATCCTTTCCACGACTCGAACTCGAGGCGCTGGCCGGGCGCTATCCCGGCGAGTTGTCGGGCGGCCAGCAGCAGCGCGTGTCGCTCGCCCGCGCTCTCGTTGTCGAGCCCGAGACGCTGCTGCTCGACGAGCCTCTGTCCAACCTCGACGCCAACCTGCGCGAGGAAATGCGCTTCGAGATCCGCCGCCTGCACGATCGCTACCGCTACACCACGGTCTACGTCACGCATGATCAATCCGAGGCCATGACCACGGCCGACCTGATCGCCGTCATGAATCTCGGCCGCATCGAGCAGCTCGGCACGCCGCAGGAGATCTACGACCTTCCCCGGTCGGCCTTCGTGGCGCGGTTCATTGGCGGCAGCAATATCCTCTCTGGCAAAGCTGTCAATTCCAGCAGGATCGCGATCGCCGGCGGCACGCTCACGACGACAGGCCGTGCTCTTGTCGTGGGAGAGTCCACCGCCATCTCGGTGCGCCAGCACGAGATCGAGATCATGCCGGCCAAGCCGACTGATGTCGGCAATGTGATCCAAGGCGTCGTCAACCGGCAGGTCTTTCTCGGTTCGGCGCGGGACTATACCGTCGCGCTGCCGGACAAGACCGAACTCAGGGTGACGGCCGCGCCTGCACAGGACATCGCGCCGGGCAAGGAAGTCTGGCTGCGGCTGCCGGCCGAACGATGCCGCGCGTTGATGGGAGGAAGCGAAACATGACCAGGAAGCTCACACGCCGCCATGTGCTGGCGGCCTCGACGATGGCCGCAGCCGGGTCTTTCGTGACGCCGGTGCGCGGTGCGCCGCCGGAAGCGCAGAAGATTACGCCCGAGCTGATCGAGGCGGCGAAAAAGGAAGGCAAGGTGACCTGGTACACCTCGGTCGACCTGCCGCTTGCCGAGAAGGTCGCCAAGGCCTTCGAAGCCAAGTACCCGGGTGTTGCCATGAAGGTCGAGCGCTCAGGCGCCGAACGCAACTTCCAGCGCATCGGCCAGGAATATGCCAGCAAGGTCTATGTCTGCGACGTGGTGAACAGCTCCGACGCGGCCCACCTGATCATCTGGAAGCGCGACGGGTTTCTGGCACCCTACGTGCCCGAGGACGTGGCGCGCGACTTCCCGGCGACGCACAAGGACCCCGACGGCATGTTCGCCTCGTGGCGCGTGATGCTCTGCCCGATCGGCTACAACACCAAGCTGGTGAAGGCCGAGGACGCGCCGAAATCCTATGCCGACCTGCTCGATCCAAAATGGACCAGCAAGATCGTCAAGGCCCATCCCGGCTACAGCGGCATGATCATGACGGCGACCCAGCAGCTCAGCCGCGACCTCGGCTGGCCGTGGTTCGAGAAGCTCGCCAAGCAGAAGATCATGCAGGTGCAGTCGGCGGCCGATCCACCCAAGAAGCTCGCCCTGGGCGAGCGCGCCGTCATGGCCGATGGCGGCGAGTATCTGCTCTGCGAGCTCAAGGCACGCGGCGAGCCGGTCGAGCCTGTCTATCCGACCGAAGGCACGCCACTGGTCACCGGACCGTCGGGAATCATGACGCGCGCCCCCAACCCCAACGCGGCGCGGCTGTTCTATGCCTGGTCCATGACCGCCGAGGCCCAGCAGCTCAATATCGATGTCGGCGCGCTGCGCTCGGCCCATCGCCAGGTGAAGGATCGTCCCGACATGCGCAAGTTCGCCGACATCAAGACGTTGCGCGAGGAGGCGAGCGTCGTCGCCGACAAGGCCGACGAGATCAAGGCGCACTACGTCAAGATCTTCAAGGTGTAGGCGATGCGCCGCCGTTCGCTTCTGAAGACCGCGGCTCTCCTGCCGTTCGGCGCGCGTGTCGTGTCGGCGGCGCCGGCGGCCGAGCCGGTTACGCCGGCGATGATCGAGGCGGCGAAGAAAGAGGGCACCGTCACTTATTACACGGCGATGGACCTTTCGGTCGCCGAGCCGATGGCCAAGGCCTTCGAGGCGAAGTATCCCGGCATCACCGTCAAGGTCGAGCGCACGGGTGCCGAGCGTCTGTTCAACCGCATCGCCCAGGAAGCCGCGAGCAAGATCTACCGGGTCGATGTGGTGAACAGCTCCGATGCCGCGCATTTCCTGCCATGGAAGCGCGACGGCTGGCTGGCGCCGTTCATGTCGGAGGCGATGGCGCGCGACCTGCCAGCCGAGATGGTCGACCCCGACGGCACGTACTGCAACCAGCGCACGCATCTCAGCGTCATCGCCTACAACACCAAGCTGGTCGCGCCGGCCGATGCGCCCAAGGGTTTCAACGACCTGCTTGATCCGAAATATGCCGGCAAGCTGGTCAAGGGCCATCCCGGCTACTCGGGCACGATCATGACGGCCACGCAGCAGATCGCCCGCGAGCTGGGCTGGCCCTATCTCGAGAAGCTGGCCAAGCAGAAAGTGCTGCAGGTGCAGTCGGCGACCGAGCCGCCCAAGCGCCTCGAGGCCGGCGAGCGTGCCATCGCCGTCGACGGCAGCGACTATCTCTTCTGGCTGGCCAAGGAGCGCGGCTCGCCAATTGAAGTGGTTCTGGCGGTCGAAGGCACGCCGCAAATCAGCAATCCCATGGCAGTGTTCAAGGCGGCGCCCAATCCCAATGCGGCGCGCCTGCTGGTGAGCTGGATCATGTCGCCGGAGGGTCAGCAGTTCATCGTGACCTTGAGCGGCCAATATCCGGCCAACCGGCAGGTCAAGCCCAAGGTCGGGCGGCCGGTGCTCGCCGACGTCAAGACGTTCCGCGAGGATCCTGCTGCCGTCGAGAAGCAGGCCGACCAGATCAAGGCGCAGTACGCGCGCTACTTCAAGGTATGACCGGCCGCTTCGACGCCTCGCGCGCGGTGCTGGTCGGTGTCGTCGTCCTGCTGGCGGCTATCGTCGTGCTGCCGGTGGGCTGGCTCTTCATCTATGCCTTCGCCGACAAGCAGGGCCACGCCACGCTCGGCAACTTCGTCACGCTGTTCACCGACCCGAGCTTTGTCGATCCACTGATCGAGACGCTGATTCTTTCCGTCTCGGTGAGCGTGATTTGCTGCGTCATCGCCGCCCCGCTCGGCTGGCTCGCGGCGCGCACCGACATGCCGCTCACCCGCACGCTGCGCACGCTGGTGATGGCCTCTTTGGTGACGCCGCCCTTCGTCGGCGCCGTTGCCTGGGAGATGTTGGCGGCGCCCAATTCGGGGTTGCTGAACCAGCTGTGGCGCGACGTGACCGGCGCCGAGGATCCGCTGTTCGACATCTACACGATGGAAGGCCTGATCTTCGTCATGGCCTGCTACACCTTCCCGTATGTCTTCATCCTGGTGGCCAACGCGCTCGACCGCATGCCGGGCGAGCTCGAGGACGCTTCGTCGATGCTGGGCGCGCGCACCTTGCAGACCGCGCTTCGCATCACGGTGCCGCTCGCCCTGCCGGTGCTGCTGGCGGGTGCGCTGGTCGCCTTCCTGCAGGCGCTGAACCAGTTCGGTGCGCCCGCGATCCTCGCCATTCCGGCCGGCTTCCATACGCTCACCACCAAGATCTGGAGCCTGTTCCAGTTTCCCCCGAAGTCCGAGCTCGCCTCCGCTGCGTCGCTGCCTCTGCTGCTGCTGACCGTGGCGCTGCTGCGCCTGCAGGCGGTCGCGCTCGGCCGGCGCGGCTACGCCGTGCTCGGCGGCAAGTACGGCGCGCCGCGGCTCATCCGCCTCGGCATCCTGCGCATTCCCGCCGCCACGCTCGCCATGATGATCCTGGCCTTGCCGCTCTTTCTGCCTTACGCCGCTCTGATCAACACGGCGTTCTCGCCGATCGCCTCTCAGGTGATCACGCCGGCGACGGCGACCTTGAAGAATGTGCGCTTCACCTTCTTCGAGCTGAGCTCGACCATGCCGGCGATCAAGAACACCTTCATCCTGGCCCTTGCCTCCGCGACGCTGGGCGGGCTGCTGGCGCTCCTGATCGCCTACATCGTCGTGCGCCAGGCTGTCGTTGGCCATCGCGTGCTGGCCTTCCTTGCCACCGCGCCGCTTGCCATTCCCGGCATCGTGCTCGGCGTCGGCCTGTTCCTGGCCTATGCGCAGACGCTCTATGGCACGCTGTGGATCCTGCTGATCGCCTTCATCACCATCGAGCTGCCGGCGGCCTATCAGCAGCTCGGCTCGGCCTTCCGCTCGGTCCATCCCGAGCTCGAGGAGGCGGGGCGCATGCTGGGCGCCAGCCGCCTGCGCACGCTGAAGGACATCACGGCGCCGCTGCTCAGCACCGCCGCCGTCGCCACCTGGTGCTTCATCTTCGTCGCCGTGATCCGCGAGCTGTCGGCTGCCGCCGTGCTGTTCACCTCGGAGACCAAGGTCATGTCGGTGCTGATCTTCGACCTCAAGGAGAGTGGAGACGTGGGCGCCATCGCCGTGCTCAGCCTCGCCATGGTCGTGCTGACGACGCTGGTGATCGCCGTTGCCAATCGCCTGCAGCGACGCGTCGCGGGCTAGGGAATGGCCTGGAACGATCCGGCCATCCGTATGGCACTGCGTACGGCATGGGACTATATGCGGCTCGTCGATGCGCCGCGGCCAGCCGACCTCATCCTGACCCTGGGCAGCTTCGATCCCAATGCCGCAGTCCATGCGGCCAGCCTGTGGCGCGCCGGGTTCGCGCCGACGATCATCATGTCGGGCGGCATCGCCCATCGCGGCGGCCTGCTCGACACCGGATGGGACAAGACCGAGGCACGCGTTTTCGCCGACGTCGCCCGGCGTGAAGGCGTGCCGGCCGAGGCGATCCTGCTGGAGGAGCGGGCGGAGAACACCGGCGATAACTTCGCCTTCGGCCGGGCCGTAGCGCGCCAGGCCGGGCTCGAACCACGGCAGGTCCTTGTCGTGGCCAAGACCTACATGACCCGGCGCGGCCATGCGACCGGCCAGGTGAAGTGGCCCGAGGCCGAACTCATCATGCAATGCGAGGAGATCGACGTGCTCGACTACTTCGCCCGCGAGCCCGATCCGGAACGGACCTTGCTGGCGCTGGTGGGCGACCTGCACCGCGTCCTGGTGTACCCAGCGCTGGGCTTTTCGATCGCACAGGACGTGCCGCCGCCCGTCATCGAGGCCCTGCGGGCTCTCGTCGACGCGGGTTACGGCGCGCGGCTTCTGCACGGCTACAGCCTCGGCTAGTCGTAGATCGCGACTTCCTCGGCGCTGACCGCGCGGGCGAGCAGGCCGAGGGACGACAGCACCTTCAGCGTGTCTTCCCAGCCGAGCCGGGTCTGGCTGCCGATCGGCACGGCAAGCTGGCGTGCCACGATCTGCATGCTGAGCTCGACATAACGCGGGGCGAGATCCGGGAAGCGCTTGCCGAAGATCTCGGCGGCGTCGCCCGGCCGGTCGCGCACGAGTTGATATCCCTCCTGCACCGCCTCGGCGATCTTGCGCGCCATCGACTGGCGATTGGGCTCCATCCAGGCCATCTCGTTGACGATCAGGTTCAGGCTGTAGATGCGCACGCCGAAGTCGGCGAAGCGCAGCACGGCGATCTTGCGGCCCTGGGCGATCAGCTCGGCGGGCGCGATCTCCTCGTAGTCGATCAGCGCATCGACCTTGCCGTCGAGCAATGCTTTTGAATCCCAGGCGACGTCGATCTCCTTGATCTTGGAGCGATCGATGCGGTTGGCGGTGAGCAGGGCGCGATACTCGTCGATCGTGACGCTGCCGGGCACCAGACCGACCCGCTTGCCGACCAGGTCGCGCGGGGCGTCGATGCGATCCTCGGCGCGCGAGTAGAGCACGGTCGGTGTGCGGCGGTAGTAGACGGCGAGGCTGCGGATCGGCAGGCCTTTCGAGCGGCCGATGGCGGTGGCGGCGGCACTCGAGGAGCTGATCCAGTATTCCTTGCTGGTTCCCACCATCTCGGCGGCGACAGTGGCGCCATGACCTTCGACGATGCGCACGTCGAGGCCACGGCGCTCGAACGCTCCGGTCTCGCGCGCGATATAGAAGCCGGCATAGGTCGGCGCGGGCTTCCAGTCGATCAGCAGATCGACATGCTGCAGGGACTGGGCACGCATGACGGCCGGCGCGAGCGGCGCGGCCGCCGCGGTCGCCAGCAACGACCTGCGCGAGAGGCGGGAAACGGTCATTCAATTCAATTCTAGAGCACATCCCGTCCGGCTGGAATCAGCCGGACGGGATGTGCTCCTGTGAACAAGGCCCTCGACCGAACGCGTTTCCGATTTGATGAAACCGCAAGCGGTTCCATCAAATCGGAACCCGCGCATTAGCACGGTGACTTCGAGACGCCTGCGCCATACCATGGGCACGACATGCGATGGCCGTGGATTTTTGTCGCCCTTCTGCTTATTGCAGTGCCGGCGGGCGCACAGTCGCTCGAGGAGCGGATGAAGGCCGCCGCCGGCGCCTATGAACGCAAGGACTTCACCGCCGCGCTCGCGGTGTGGCGGCCACTGGCCGAGGCCGGCAACGCCGAGGCCGAGACCCTGCTCGGCGCCATGTATTGGAGCGGCGAGGGCGTGCTGCGCGATCACAAGCAGGCCGCGTACTGGTATTTGCGCGCCGCCGGAAAGGGCTATGCGCGGGCGCAGAACGATATCGGATACATGTACGGTTTCGGCGAAGGCGTCCCGCCGCGTGACAATGTGCAGGCCTACAAATGGTTGAGTCTGGCGGTGCGCAACTACTCGGCCAAGAACCAGGAGCGGCTCGAGCAGGCGACCAAGGACCTTGCTGCGGTGCGAGCGCGCATGACGCCAGCGCAACGCGCCGATGCGGAGCGGCTGATACGCGACTTCCGGCCGGTACCGTAAGATGAGGGCCATGGGATCATATCCTGAACGCGTCACTTGCTTGTCACACGACCATAGGCTTTGTTCGTCCTAGACCATGGTATCCACCGCGCCCCCCTTCCCCCTCGAGGCCGGATGTTCTGGATAGTTCGGCGAGCGGTCCTGGCCGCAGCTCTCGGTTCTGCATTGTGCTCGGCGGGCTTTGCCGCGACTCCTGAGGAGGAGCGGCTGCTGGGCAGCGACCGCGACGACGCGCAGCTGCAGAGCTACCTGCCGTTCACGCGCAGCATCGGCGCCAGTGGCGTCATCAAGGGCTCGCTGGCCGAGTCGACTGCCGCCGCAGGCGTGCCGCCAGCGGCGATGCTCGAGGCCCTCAACGCGTTTGCCACGGCGATCGATCTCGAGCGCGACCTGCGCGACGGCGACCGCTTCTATGTGCGCTACGAGCGGACCTTCACCATCGAGGGCAACCCGATGGGCGTTGGCCGCGTGCTGTGGGCCGAGCTCAAGACCCAGGCCAAGGGCACGCTCGCCATCCATCGCTTCCGCGCCACCAAGACCGACGCCGAGGCTTTCTGGTTTGCCAATGGCCAGGGCACGCAGCCGCCGCTCATCCAGATGCCGCTCAAGAGCATCTCGGTTTCGTCGGGCTTCGGCCTGCGCGCCGATCCGTTCGACCAGCCATGGGCCCGCACCGTGCCGATGGGGCCGGTCGCCGGACCTGGCCCCCTCGCGCCGGGCGCATTCCCCGCCGCCAACTGGAATCCCAAGACGACCCAGGTGCAGCCCAAGCCGCAGCCGCACGCGGCGGCACAGGCCCAAGCGCAGGCCAAGAGCCCGCTGGTCAATCCGATGATCAATCCCAGCCCGCTCGGGGCGCCTGCCGACAACGTCAACAAGCCCACAGCGCTCGGCGTCGCCATGGGGCTGTCGCCCACGCCGGTCCGCAGCTTCGGTGGCTTCAAGCAGGGCGGCGGTAGCGGCGGGCTGTTCATGCATGAGGGCGTCGACCTGGTGGCGTCGCCCGGCACGCCGATCATGGCTGCGGCCGACGGCGTCGTGGCCGGCGCCGAGCCCAAGGGCCGCTACGGCAACTGGATCGAGATCATGCACGAGGGCAAGCTCGCCACGGTCTACGGCCACCTCTCGGCCTTCGCGCCCGGCATCGCGCCCGGCGTGCGTGTCGAGCAGGGCGACGTGATCGGCTTCACCGGCAGCACCGGCCGCACCACCGGGCCGCACTTGCATTTCGAGCTTCTGGTCAACGGCCGGCCGACCAATCCCATCGCCAGCCCCGCCACCAAGCACGGCCTGCTGCGTGGGCCCGAGCTGGTGCAGTTCCGGAAGATGGTGGAGCGCAACGTGGCCGAGCGCGAGCGCGAAGCCAAATCGATGTAGCTTGAATTTCGTGCGGAGCCGGTGTCCCCTTCGCGCGTTAAGTGGGCGGAGGCACGCATGACCCCCTATCAGCAAAACTTGGCTCCGCAGACCTTCCGTTTCGAGGATGACGGCGAGACGCCGAACAATCCCAAGCTGCCGCTGGTGCTCTATCCCGGCGCGCTCGACGTCAAGGCCACACCCGATCCCGCTGCCGCCTTCGAGGCTGCGTTCGCCGCGCACGGCTGGGGCGACGGCTGGCGCAACGGCATCTACGACTTCCTGCATTTCCACACCCGCACGCACGAAGTGCTGGGCATCGCGCGCGGCCGCGCCAAGGTCGAGTTCGGTGGCGCCAGGGGCGAGGCCATCGAGCTGCAGGCGGGCGACGTCGCGATCCTGCCGGCCGGCACGGGCCATCGGCGCCTCTCCTGCAGCCCCGATCTGCTGGTGGTCGGCGCCTACCCGGCCAACAACTGCTTCGACCAGCATCGGCCGACCCAGGTGAGCCATGACAAGGCCGTGGCTGACATCGCCACGACTTCCTTGCCGCAGCAGGATCCGATGTTCGGCAGCGACGGGCCGCTGAAGACCTTGTGGAAGATCTAGGCACTGACGATGGCCAAGCGCCACGACAGCGCCGGCCTGGTGATCTTCCGGCGCAGGCCGGCACTCGCGTTCTTCCTCGTGCATCCCGGCGGTCCCTACTGGACGCGCAAGGACGATGGTGCCTGGTCGATCCCCAAGGGCGAGATCGAGGACGGCGAGGACAAGCTTTTGGCAGCCAAGCGCGAGACGCTGGAGGAAATGGGCTTTGCGCCCACGGGAAAGTTCATCCGGCTGCCGCCGGTGCGCCAGCCCAGCGGCAAGGTGATCCATTCGTGGGCGATCGAAGCGGGCGATCTCGATCCGGCGGCGATCAGGAGCGGGACCTTCGAAATGGAATGGCCGCCGCGCTCGGGCCGCATGGCCGAGTTCCCCGAGGTCGACCGCGCGGGCTGGTTCGAGTGGCCTGAGGCCGAGGTGAAGATCCTGGTCGGGCAGCGGCCGATCCTCGAGCGGCTGAAGGCAAGGCTGGAGGCGGGAGACCAGGACGCGGCCTGAGCGTTGGTTCGCTGGGGTCATGATCTTCCGGATCGCGGAGCTCCAGCTCCGCTCAGAATCAAGATGCGGGCCTGGAGGCCCGCGGTCCGGAAGATATGACACGCCACTCACGCGCTTGTAACCAAGCGCTCGATGTCGTGCGCCCAGCACCCCATAATCGGTGCCATGAAGCTCCTGTTCGAACGTTCCGAATATCTCGCCCGCATCGCGCGGACCAAGAAGGCGATGGCCGAGCGCGGCATCGACCTGCTGCTGGTCGCCTCGCCGGCCAACCAGTTCTGGCTCACCGGCTATGACGGCTGGTCGTTCTACACGCCGCAGATGGTGGCGCTGCGCATCGACCAGGAGGAGCCGATCTGGGTCGGCCGCAAGATGGATGCGGTGGGTGCCAAGTTCACCGCGTTCCTGAAGCCGGAGAACGTCGTGCCCTATCCCGACATCTATGTCGGCTCGGCCGAGCGCCATCCCATGCAGTACCTCGCCGAGGAGATCACAAGGCGCGGCTGGGGCAGGGGAACCGTGGGCGTCGAGAGCGACGACTACTATTACACCGCCAAGTGGGACGCGACCCTGCGGGCCGGCCTGCCCAACGCGCGCTTCGTCGATGCCTTCCTGCTGGTCAATCGCTGCCGCATGAAGAAGTCGCCGGCCGAGCTCGCATTCATGCGCCAGGCCGGGCAGATCGCGGCGCTGGCGCAACAGGCCGCGTTCGACACGGCGGCGCCCGGCGTCCGCCAGTGCGACGTGATGGCCGAGCTCTACAAGGTCACCACCGCCGGCACGCCCGAGTTCGGCGGCACCTTCCCGTGCAAGCCGCCCAACGCCATGGTGAACGAGATCGCCTCGGCGCCGCACCTCTCGTGGAGCGACGAGAAACTGAAAGCGGGCGATCTCTTCTACATCGAGATGGGCGGCGTGCGGCACCGCTACCACTCGCCGCTGTCGCGCTGCATCTATCTCGGCAAGCCGACCGAGCGTATGGACACGACCGCCAAGGTGATCGCCGAGGGGCTCGCCGCAGTGCTCGACAAGGTGAAGCCCGGCGTGCTGTGCGAGGAGCTGGCCGCGACCTGGACACAGGTGATCGCGCGGCACGGCATCGAGAAGGACAGCCGCATCGGCTATCCCGTCGGCATCGGCTTCCCGCCGACCTGGGGTGAGCTCACCGCGTCCTTGCGCGCCGGCGACCGTACGGTGATGGAGGAGGGTATGACCTTCCATTGCATCCCCGCGATCTGGCTCGACACCTACGGTTTGGTGATCAGCGAGAGCTTCGCGGTGACGGCAACGGGCGCCGAGTGCTTCGCGGACTATCCGCGGATCTTGTGCGCCAAGGGGTGAAGGGCACCAGATGCTGGAAGCCCGGCGGTCCCCCCGTCTACAACAGTCTACTCCCGAGTAGACAGGGTAAATGCCGATGGCATCTGCATCGGAGGCCTGTGAGTCAACAAATCGGGGACTCGCCGCTCGATGTGAATTCGCACGTCCCCCGGAGCGAGCTCGATGCGAAAAACGGTCCAACGCGATGGGCATACGCTACGCTCCCAGGGCTTTAGGCTCGACGCAGGGATAATACAGGCGGCCGGCTTACCTTCCTATTTTGGTCATTAGAAGTTCGGCTGGCGCGCCGGCAACAACCTCACCCTGAGGAGCCCGCCGAAGGCGGGCGTCTCGAAGGGTGGGCAACAAGACAGACGCCGGAAGCACGATCCTTCGCGTAGCCCATCAAGCCGCGGAGGTTACTCCGCGGTAATCGAGACGGCCGCTTCGCGGCCTCCTCAGGATGAGGTGCGCTTGGAATGCTCGCACGCCCCCAGCCTAAATCGGCTTGCCCGCGCTCTCCGCCCAGCGCCGCATCAGCGCGTTAGAGGGTCGGCTGTTGTCGCGCACCTTGGTGGCGCTCTCGGCGCCCGCCACCGGCAGGCCGGCGGGATCGAGCTTGCCGATCTGCACCAGCACCGAGGCCTGGTCCCAGTAGATGTGCTCGTGCGCCACCTTGCCATCGACGAACTTGACGATGGCGATCAGCGGCACCTCGACCTTGCGGCCCGTCGGCGCGATGCCGGGCAGCATCCAGTCGATCTCGCTGGTGTGGGTGAAAGAGAAGATCATCTCGTCGACGATCTGATCGGCGCCGACAGTGCGGCTCACCGGCGTCATGCCGGTGTCCGCCGGATTGCCGCCGATGAAATGGTACTTGTAGAAGCGCTTCAGCTGATCATGCCCGACGCCGCCGGTCAGGGTCGGCACGTGGTTGACGTAGGGCCGCGCCACCATGGTCGCCATGGTGGCGTCGACGTCACGGGTCTCGAATTCGTGGCGGCAGTGGGTTTCCCAGAGGGCGACGAGGTCGTGGGGCATGGACGGCTCCTGTGTTCAGAGAGACATTATGCCTTGGAAAGAGGAACTATGAACCGGACCGTCAAGCCGCTGGATCTCACTGACGTCACCGTGCATCGTCGCGGCCGCGGCAAGCCGCTGGTGCTGCTGCATTGCCTTGGCATGGACTGGCACTTCTGGGATGTGCTGGAGCCGCTTGGCGACCGGTTCGAGCTGATCGCCTACAGCCTGCCCGGCCATCACGACACCAGGGTGCCCGCGGCGCCCTATGGCGAGGCTGAGCTCAGCGAGCAGCTGCGCGCGCTCCTAAAGCGTGAGGGCGTGGCCAAGGCGCACATCGCCGGCATCTCCATGGGCGGATCGCTTGCGCAACATTTCGCCGGTACCCACCCCGAGATGGTGGATCGCGTGATCCTGTGCGATTGCACGCCGCGCTATAACGACGAGATGCGCGCCAACTGGCCGGTGCGCGCCGGGCGCGCGCGCCAAAACGGCGTGGCGAGCCTGATCCCGATGCTGGAGAAGGTCTTCTTCACCCAGGCGTCGCTCGACGAGAACGGCCCCAACGTGCGTCATGTGAAGGAGAAGTGGGCGGCGTGCAGCGGCGAGGGCTATGCGCTCGGCTGCGAATGGCTGGCGGTGCTCGATGCGCGGGCGCAGTCCAAGCGGATGTCGATGCCCACGCTCATCATGCTCGGCTCCAACGAGGGTCAACCCTTCAAGGACGCGGCCAAGTGGATGAACGAGAACATCCCGGGCAGCGAAGGGATTGTCGAAGTCCCCAACGCGGGCCACGCCTCGGTGCGGGAGCGGCCGGAGTTTGTGGTGGAGCAGTTTCGGCGGTTCCTGAGCTAGACCGTATTCTGAGTCGCCCCTACCTCACCCTGAGGAGCATCGCGCAGCGATGCGTCTCGAAGGGTGGGCGCGAGCACGGCGCGTCTTGCCCATCCTTCGAGACGGCGCTGCGCGCCTCCTCAGGATGAGGTTGGTGTGGCTCCGGCGTATTTCACGCGACCATCGCATAAGCGGGCTGCCGCCAATCCGCTCCCGCGCGCAGGAACCCCGTCTTGGAGTCCAGTAGGATCGCCTCCACCGAGCACGCCCGTCGCGTCAGCGCCGGCCACATCTCGACATCGTGGCCGCGCCGCCTCAGCTCCTCGATCGTCGCCGCCGGCAACCGGTCCTCGATGTTCAGCCTTCCGGGCAGGTGCGTGTACGGCGCAAACGAGTTGGGGAAGCTGAAGGTCGCGAAGCGCGGCTGTTCGATCGCTTCCTGGATGTCCATGCCGAAATGGAAGGTGTTTAAAAACACCTGCAGCATGGCCTGCACCTGCACGTCGCCGCCCGGTGCGCCGAACGGGATCACGCTGCCGTCGTCGCGCACGGCGATCGCGGGGTTGGGCGTGAGCCGCGGGCGCTTGCCGGGTGCCACGCCGGACGGGTGGTTGGGGTCGGGCCTTGATTGTGTGCCGCGGCCCGAGGGCACGATGCCGAGGCCGGGGATCACCGGGCTGCGCCAGCTGCCGTCGCTCGGCGTCGCCGACATGGCGTTGCCCCAGCGGTCGACGGCGCAGCAATAAGAGGTGTCGGGCTCGACCACCGCATCGCTGCGCTGCTTGGATGGAGGAGGGGCGTTGGCGGGATAGCGCCCGACCGGTGGCGGCATGTCGGGCATGGCGCGCTGCAGGTCGATCGCGCCGACCCTCGCGCGGACGTGCGCGTCCGATAGAAGCTCGTCCAGGCCGACATCGACAAACAGCGGATCGCCGTAGCGGTATTCTCTGTCTGCACAGGCACCTTTCATGATCTCGGTGATCAGGTGCACGTAGTCGGCGCTGTTGTGCTTCAGCCCGTTAAGCCCGCCCGCCGCTTCGATCATCTTTAGCGCTTGGGCCAGCATCGGGCCCTGGCACCACGGCCCGCAGGTGAAGACCTCGAAGTCGCGCCAGCGCACCTTGACCGGCTCTTCGTAGCGGCTGTGGAAGTTGGCGAGATCGTCGCGCGCGAGATAGCCGCCGTTCTGCTCGTGGTACTTGACGATGGTCTCGGCGATGTCGCCGGCGTAGAACGCCGCGCGTGCGGCCTGCAGGCCGGCCAGCCGCCCGCGCTGGGCGGCGGTGCGCTCCTGGTCGACCATGTATTGCAGGGTGCCGGCGAGGTCGGTCTGCAGGAAGCGGTCGCCGACCTTGGGCACCTGGCCGCCGGGCAGGAAGATCGCGGCGTTGCTGGGCCACGAGCGGTAGCCGCTCTCATACTCCTTGATCATGGTCGCCATGTACTCGAACACGGCGAAACCTTCCCTGGCGTAGCGGATGGCGGCGCTGGCGACGTCGCCGAAGCTCATCGTGCCGTAATCGCTGAGCGCGGTGATCCAGGCGTCGGGCGCGGCCGGAACGACGGTCCGCAGGATGCCGAGAGGCATCTTGCCGCCATGCTCGCGCATGAAGAGGTCGGCCGGGAAGCTCTTGGGCCAGTGGCCGAGCCCGGCGATGGTGACGACTTTGCCCCGACCCGTGCGGATCATGATCGGCGCCACGCCCGCGACATTCACCTCGTCGGGATGCAGCACCGCGAGCGCAATGCCCGCCGCGCAACCGGCATCGATGGCATTGCCGCCCGCCTCGAGGATCGAGAAGCCGGCCGCGGCGGCGAGGTAGTGGCCCGCGGAGACCGCGTGCCGGCTGCCGTAGAGGGTCGGGCGGGCAGAGGGCATAAGCGGCTCCTTTCGATCGAACCCACAATGACCACCTCATCCTGAGGAGCGGCCGCAGGCCGCGTCTCGAAGGATGGGAACGAGCACTTTGCGGGTTGCCCACCCTTCGAGACGCCACGCTGCGCGTGGCTCCTCAGGGTGAGGTTGTCGCTGTTGTTCGGTTGCTAAGGATTCGCTCCCAGCCTCACCAATTATGCCAGCCGTTGCCCCAGTTGTGCCAACCGTTGCCCCAGCCGCCATTGCCCCAGCCGCCATTGTGCCAGCCGCCGTTGCCCCAGCCACCGCCGTGCCAGCCATTGCCCCACCACGCCAATTTCGTTTCGGGGTCGACCTTGAGGAAGGCGCCATTTTCGTTCGGCGTCTCGGTCAAGGCGCCCGACACCGAGTTGCGGATCGACTGGAGACGCTCGGCGACCAGGCCGGCCTTGGGTGCCGGATCGGCCACCGTCGTGGCCTTGGCGCCGGCGGCGGCGAGGCTGACGGACAGACCCAGCGTGCCGGCCGGCAGCAGGGCTGCGAGAGCGCTCAACGTGCGACGATCGTGAGCCATTTTACTTTCCCCTTAACATGATGCTCGTTGCCATCTCTCGAATGATCAATCCCACGCGGCGTCGCTGATGCGGCCGTCCTCGGTCAGCACGAGCGTCAGGCGGTTGGGATTGACCGTGTAGTTGGCGATGCCCTGGTTGGGCTTGATCACCCGGACCTCCCACAGGAGATCCTCTTCCTTGACGATGTTGTCCGCCGCAACGCCCGTCGGCGTCGTGCCGCCCTTGGCGACGAAGTACTTGCCGAGGCAGCCGCTGCAATCGTTCTTGAGCTTCTTCACTTCGGCATAGCCCGGCAGCGTCTTCAGCGTCAGCGCGTTGCTGCCGGAGCGCACGCGGACCGCCTTGTAGGGGTGCTGGTGGCCGAGCGGCAGCAGGGCATCGATTTCCATCCACTCGCCAAGCCCGGCGGGCGCCGCCGGCGAGGTTGCCTCGAACAGCAGATCGAGCACGCCGTCGATCGGTGTGCCCTGGTTGATCGGAATGAGATTGGGCTGGCTCCAGCCCTTGGAGGTCACCAGCCCGCGCGCCAGGACGATGTCGCGGCCATCCTTGGTGCGCAGCAGCTCGACGCTGGCCACGAAGGCGATCGGCCAGGGCGGACCTTCGGCAGCCGCCGGAGCCTGGCCATAGCCGGGCGCGCCCGGCTGGGCACCTGGCGCGCCGGGCGCGCCCGGCGGCTGGCCAGGGGCGGACGGGGTCTGTGCCGAGGCGACGCCACCCAAGGCGAGGGTTGCGGCGAGGACGGCGGCGAGCGAAACGGTGGCGAACAGCATCGATCTGGTCATGACTACCTCGGTGATGAAGCGACCGCCTCGGCCGCCGGTGTGAGAGGGGACTTGAGCTCGGCGATGGCAGAAGTGCCGCCGTCGACCCAGCTCTGCTCGAGGCGGTCGTAGGCCTCGAGAATGAGATCCGTCGGCACGATCTGGGTGAGTGTGCAGTAGGAGGTCTTTGTGCTGGCGAAGCTGCCGTTCTCGAACAGCTTGTTGACCGGCGCCCCGCCGCCGCACACGGAGAAGTATTCGCAAGTCGCGCTGCACGCCGCGACGCCGGCCTGGATGTCGCGATGCAGCGCGCTGTCGAGGCAGGCCTGGTAGATGCTGGCCAGCGACTGGGTGTTGATGTTGCCCAGCAGGTAATCGCCATAGGCCTCGTTCTTGAGGCCAAGCAGCTCGGGCGAGAAGCTCGAGACGTTGCCGTGGCTGTCGACATTGAGCATCGCCAGCGCATCGGTCTGCACGTTGCGCGCCGAGGCTTCGCTCGGACGGAACACGCGCGGAATGGCAAGGTCGATCTCGCGCAGGAACTTCACCTGGCCGCCGTCGCGCGCGGCCTGCCAGAAGCGGCGCAGGAAATCGGCATAGCGGCGATGCAGCGCCTCGCCGCGGAATAAATCGGAGACGTGGCTGCCTTCGGACTCCTCGACATTGAAGCAGACGTGGTCGATGCCTTCGGAGACGTAGAAGGCGAGCAGCGTGTCTGGATCGTCGAGGCTTTTAGCCGACAGCACCGAGATCACGTGGAACGGCAGCTGCTCGGCCTTCAGCATGCGGATACCGGCGATCGTCTTGTCGAACGTGCCGGCGCCGCTGCGCGTCTTGCGATTGGCGTCATGCAGCTCGCGTGGGCCGTCGAGGCTGACGCCGACGCCGACCTTCCAGTCGCGGAACAGGGCGCACCACTCGGCGTCGATCAGCATGCCGTTGGTCTGGAAGGCGTGCCTCACCTCCACGTTCGGCGGGCGCAGGCGCTCGATGGTGGCGAAGGCCTCGCGATAGAAGGCGGGCGGCACGACCAGCGGCTCGCCGGCATGCCAGATCACGGTGAGCTGCGGCGCCGTCCAGCCCGAGGCGAACAGCTCGGTGAACAGGCGCGTCACCGTCGACTGTTCCAGCACGTGCTTGTTGTTGCGATCGGGCAGGTAGCAATAGCTGCAGTTGATGTTGCAGAACGCCGTCGGCTGCAGCACCACGATGCTCACGGTAGGGGGGCTGACGATGGGAGCCGACGCCACGGCCGTTTCCGCCGTCACCAGTTGTGCCAGCCGTTGTGCCAACCGTTGCCCCAGGGGCTGCCGAAGATGAAGGGCAGGAGCCCGTTGCCCCAGCCGCCATTGCCCCAACCGCCATTGTGCCAGCCACCGTTGCCCCAGCCGCCGTTATGCCAGCCGTTGTGCCAACCGTTGCCCCACCAGGCCAGGCGCTTCTCCGGATCGACCTTGAGGAAGGGCTCGTCGCCGTTCGGCGTCTCGCTCAAGGCGCCCGAGACCGAGTCGCGGATCGATTGAAGACGCTCGGCGACCGAGCCCGGATCCTTGGCGTTGCTGTCGGCCACGGCCATGGCCTTGGCGTCGGCTGCGGCGAGGCTGACGGAAAGGCCCAGCGTACCGGCCGGCAGCAAGGCTGCAAGAGCCCTCAGCGTCCGACGATCTTGAGCCATCCCGGTCTCCCCCTAAACAGGCGGACACGTTAGTCCGACTGTCGAGGGTGTGACAAGGCAAAGTGCCCGCTAGGCGGCCTTCTTTCCGCGGTTGGCTTCGATGACTTTCCAGAGACTCGCGGCCGTCACCGGCATGTCGACGTGCTTGACGCCGGTGTGGGCGTAGATCGCATCGATGATGGCATTGACGACCGACGGCGGTGCACCGATGGCGCCCGCTTCGCCTGCGCCCTTCACGCCCAGCGGATTGGTCGTGCACGGGCTGTTGTGCAGATCGAACTTGACGTGCGGAACGATGTCGGCGCGCGGCAGTGCATAGTCCATGAAGCTCCCGCTCAGGAGCTGGCCGGAGTCGGCGTCGTAGACCGCATGTTCGGCCAAGGCCTGGCCGACGCCCTGGCCGACGCCACCATGGACCTGGCCCTGCAGCAGCAAGGGGTTCAGCGCCATGCCGAAATCATCCATGACGCTGTAGTTCAGGATCTCGAGCGTGCCGGTGTCGGGATCGACCTCGAGCTCGCAGATGTGGCAGCCGTTGGGGAAGGTGTCGGCCTCCGGCGTGCGCGTGAACTCGTCGTCGAGGGCTCCCTTGTTCGCCTTGGCGACGTCGAACAGGCTGACGCTGCGGTCGGTGCCGACGATGCGGAACGATCCGTCCTTGTAGTCGATGTCGGCGGCGCTGGCCTCGAGCAGGTTGGCCGCAAGCGGCTTGCCCTTGGCGATGATCTTGTCGGCCACGCTCACCGTCGCGGCACCGTTGATGGCGATGGTGCGGCTGCCGCCGGTGAAGCCCTCGGGCACCACGTCGCTGTCGCCTTGCACGAACCGGATGCGCTCGATGTCGATGCCGAGCCGCGCCGAGGCGATCTGGCTGAGCGCCGTCTCGTGGCCCTGGCCGTTGGTCTGGTTGCCGGTGACGATGGTGATGGTCGAGTCCTCGTTGAACTGCGCCTTGACCGTCTCGGGATTGCCGCCCGAGCATTTCTCGACGTAGGTCGCCATGCCGAGACCGCGCCACTTGCCCTTGGCGGCAGACTGCGCGCGGCGGGCGGCGAAGCCCTTCCAGTCGGCTTTCTCCATGCCCTTGCGCATGACCGCTTCGAAGTTGCCGGAGTCGTAGGTATCGCCGAGCGCGGTCTTGTAGGGAATCTGGCCGGGCTTGATGAAGTTGATGGCGCGGATCTCGTCGGGCGTCTTGCCGGTTTCGCGCGCGATGTGATCGACGAAGCGCTCCATCAGGTAGGCCGCTTCGGGGCGACCGGCGCCGCGATAAGCGTCGGTCGGCACGGTGTTGGTCATCACGCCCTTCACGTTCACGTAGATCGCGGGCGTGGTGTAGAGGCCGTTCAGCATCGAGCTGCCGGCCAGCGTGGGGATGAAGACGCTGAAATGATTCAGGTAGGCGCCGAGTGCGGCATAGGTCGTGATGCGCTCGCCGATGAAGCGGCAATCCTTGTCGAGCGCCATTTCGGCAATCGAGACATGGTCGCGGCCCTGCACGTCGGACAGGAACGCCTCCTGGCGGTCGGGAATCCATTTCACCGTGCGCTTGAGCGTGCGCGAGGCCCACACGATCATGGGATATTCCGGATGCACGAAGATCTTCATGCCGAAGCCGCCGCCCACGTCGCCGGTGCGCACGCGGAGCTTGGCCGAGCCGATCTTCAGGATCATGTCGGCCACCACCGGCCGGATCATGTGTACGCCCTGCGAGCTCACCCACAAGGTCGAGCGGTCGTCCTTGGCGTCGTACTCGCAGATCGAGCCGCGCGGCTCCATCGAGTTCACGATCAGGCGCTGGTTGACCAGCCGCAGCGTCACGACCTTGTGCGCCTTGGCGAAGGCGGCGTCGGTCGCGGCGCTATCGCCCATGTGCCAGTCGAAGACGATGTTGTCCTTGATATGGTCATGCACCAGCGGCGCGCCGGGCTGGGCCGCCTCGTAGGTGCCGACGACGTGGTCGCGCGCGGCGTAGTCGACCTCGATCAGCTCGGCGGCGTCCTTGGCCTGCTCGAGCGTCTCGGCCACGACCAGCGCCACCGGATCGCCGACATGGCGCACGCGACCCTGCGCCAGCATCGGCCGCGGGGTCTCGCCGCGCGGCGTGCCGTCGCGATTCTCGAGCGGCACCAGGCAGGGCACGTCGCCGAAGTCGGCTTTCTTCACATCCTCGCCGGTGAAGACCAGCAGCACGCCCGGCGCCTTCCTCGCGGCGGTGGTGTCAATTTTCTTGATGTCGGCATGGGCGTGCGGCGAGCGCAGGACGTAAAGGCGCGCCGCCGGCTGGCTCAGTTTGGTGTCGTCCGTATAGCGACCGCCGCCCGTCAGCAGCCGCGGATCCTCGATCCTGCGAACCGAATCACCGATACCAAACTTCGCCATTTACGCCTCCGATGTTGGCTGGAGGTTAGACGGCGGAGCGAGAGAAAGCCAAGGCGGAAGTCCGCCGCTAGGCCGGCTCCTCGCCGTCGAAATAGCCGGCGTCTTGCAGGTGGCCGAGCTTGGCGATGGTGGCGGTCGTGAAATCGGCGTTCCTGATGCCGGCGGCTGCCGCGATCTTGCCGCTGTCGGGATATTCGATGACGTCGACCGATTCGATGTTGGAGAAGGCGAGGTAGCGCAGCTCCTGCGAACCGGTATTGGCGATCTGGTGCGCCTCGGCGCCGGCTGGATTGCCGATCAGGTCGCCGGCACGGACCAGCTTCGTCTCGCCGTCCAGGCGCACCTCGCCGCTGCCGGACAGGATGTAGAAGAGCTCGTCGGCGACGTGGTGGCGGTGGAACGGCCAGGCCCGCTTGCCTGGCGGCACGACGACGAGCGTGCAGCCGATCGCCTTGAGCCCGAGCAGCGGGCCGGCCCGGCCGATCTTCGCCTGGAAGCTCTTGCCGTTGCCGTTGTCCTTCAAGGCGAGGTCGGCAAGGTTGGCGATGCGTTGGCTGCTCATGCTTCGCGACGACGGCGGATCGCGGCCGCCTTGCGGGCATTGCGGGCGGCGGCGGTGTGTTGCTTGGGCGTGCGGCGGGTCGTCGTCTTGGCATTTTTGCCGCCCATGGCGCGGCTCGACTCGCGCCGGCCGCGTGCGCCGACATGGCTCTTGCCCTCGCGCGCCTGCTGGTAGGTCTTGCCTTCGGCTTCCTTGTGCTTGCTGCGCGCGAGGTGGCGCCGGTTCTTGCTCTTGCTCTCGTACTTGGAGGCACCGGCCTCCTCGAGCGCAATGGCGATCGCCTGGCGGCGGCTCTTCACCTTGCCGCCCTTGCCGGAGCGGCCGCTCTTCAATTCACCGTGCGCATATTCATGCATGACCCGTCCCAGCGTCTTGCGTTGGGAGGGCGAGGTCTTGGCAGCCATGCGTTGCCTCCATGCGAAAATCTCTTTCTGCGAACGCCCGTCCATCGATTAGGTTGCGGCTATGGAGGATCTCAGCCGCTTCATCGCCGGCCTGCCCAAGGCCGAGCTGCACATCCATATCGAGGGCAGCCTCGAGCCCGAGATGATGCTGGCGCTGGCCGCGCGTAACGGCGTTGCGCTGCCCTATGCCGACGTCGAGGCGGTGCGGGCGGCCTATCGCTTCGGCAATCTGCAGGACTTCCTCGACCTCTATTACCGCGGCATGAGCGTGCTCCGGCAGGAGCAGGACTTCTACGACCTGGCGATGGCCTATCTGCGCCGCGCCGCCGCCGAGAACGTGCGTCATGCCGAGATCTTCTTCGATCCGCAGGGCCATACCGAGCGCGGCGTCGCCTTCAAGACGGTAATCGACGGCCTGTGGCGCGCGCTCGGCGACGGCGAGCGCGAGATCGGCATCACCGCCTCGCTGATCCTGTGTTTCCTGCGCCACCTCGACGAGGCAAGCGCCGAGCGCACGCTCGACGAGGCGCTGCCATGGCGCGATCGCATCATCGGCGTGGGCCTCGATTCTTCGGAGACGGGCCATCCGCCCTCGAAGTTCCAGCGTGTGTTCGCCCGCGCCCGTGGGCTTGGCCTGCACGCCGTCGCCCATGCCGGCGAGGAGGGGCCCGCCGACTATGTCAGGCAGGCGCTCGACCTCTTGCGGGTCGAGCGCATCGACCACGGCAATCGGGCGCTCGACGATCCCGAGCTGATCGCCCGTCTGGCACGGGAGAGGATGCCGCTCACCGTCTGTCCGCTATCGAACCTCAGGCTCTGTGTCGTGAACGACCTGTCCACGCATCCATTGAAGCGCATGCTCGCGGCCGGTTTGGTCGCCACCATCAATTCCGACGACCCGGCCTATTTCGGCGGCTACATCACCGAGAACTTCCTGGCGGCCCAGCGAGCGCTTGGCTTGGGCAAGGATGAGATCATAACCCTGGCACGCAACGGCTTCGCGGCTGCGTTCTGCGATGACGCCACCAAGCGACGCCATCTCGCTCAGCTGAATGACTACTGCCTATCTCGCGGCTGAAGGCTTCGAGCCGCAACTCCGCGAAGAGTTGCAGCGCGCCGGCGCCGAGGTGCGCCCTCACGAGCGGCTGTTGATCGGCGACAAGGACGTTGCCGCGGCCTGGGCCGCCAATATCTGGCACGATTGCGTCGAACTGCCGGTAACGTCGATCGGCGCGGCCGCCAAGGCGCTACGCGACGTCCAGCGCAATTGGGCGATGTACGCACCCTTGCATCATCGCCGCTCCGCCCTGATCCAGGAGCGCCTGCCGCATGTCTCGGCCAAGCCGATCGTCTTTCCGGCGGCGGCGCCCACCGCGCCGCTGGGCTCGTGGACATTGTTGGCGCCCGACCAGCTGCTGATGGCCCCGCGCTGCAGCTCACCGTTTCCCAACGGCGAGGTGACCTTCATCAAGGACAAGACCGGCCCGCCCAACCGGGCCTATCTGAAACTCTGGGAGGCGCTGGTGCGGGTCGGACGCTGGCCGCAGCCGGGTGAGCGCTGCCTCGATCTCGGCGCCTCGCCGGGCGGCTGGACATGGGTGCTGGCCGGGCTCGGTGCCGACGTCGTGGCCATCGACAAGGCGGCGCTCGATCCCAAGGTGGCGGCGATGCCGGGCGTGGAATGGCGCGGCGAGAGCGCCTTTGCCCTGGAGCCCGAAAGCGTCGGCCCGGTCGACTGGTTGTTCAGCGACATCGTCTGCTATCCGGCACGGCTCTTGCGGCTGGTCGAGCGCTGGCGTGCGTCAGGACTGGCGAAGCGGTTCGTCTGCACCATCAAGTTCCAGGGCGAGACCGATCATGAGTTCGCCGCGGCGTTTGCCGCCCTGCCGAACGCCCGCGTACTGCACCTGCATCACAACAAGCACGAACTGACGCTATTCCTGTGCTAGCGTCGGTTGGGGAACCCGGAGGACCATCATGTTGAAGCCGCTTGGCACCGCCGCCTTGCTGATGCTGCTTGCCGTGCCCGCGCTGGCGCAAAGCAAGACACTGGTCGTCGCCTCCTACGGCGGCTCGTGGGAACAGGAGATGCGCAAGCACGTGATTCCCGACTTCGAGGCCAAGCACGGGCTCAAGGTCGAGTACGTCGCCGGCAACTCGACCGATACGCTGGCCAAGCTGCAGGCCCAGAAGGCCAACCAAGTGATCGACATCGCCATCATGGATGACGGCGTGATGTACCAGGCGATCCAGCTGGGCTTCTGTGGGCAGATCCAGCGCCTCGACAAGAGCGAACTCTACCCGGCAGCCTCGTTCAAGGGCGACAAGGCCGTCGCGGTCGGCCAGACCGGCACCGGCTTCATGATCAACACGAAGACCTTCAAGGAGAAGGGCTGGGCGACGCCGACCTCGTGGAACGATCTGAAGGACCCCAAATTCAAGAAGCTGCTGGTGATCCCGCCGATCAACAACACCTACGGCCTCTATACCCTGATGATGTTCGCCAAGATGAATGGCGGTGGCGAGAAGAACATAGAGCCGGGCTTCAAGGTGATGAAGGCCGACATCAATCCCAACGTGCTGGTCTACGAGCCCTCGCCGGGCAAGATGACCGAGCTCTTCCAGTCGGGCCAGGGCCAGATCGCGGTGTGGGGCACCGGTCGCGTGCAGGCCTTCGCCAATACGGGATTCCCTGTCGACTTCATCTATCCCAAGGAGGGCGCCCCGATTCTGCTCGCATCGGCCTGCCCGGTGGCCAAGGCCACGGTCAATCCGCTGGTCAACGAATTCATCAAGGTCATGGTCTCGGCGCCGGTGCAGACGATTCTCGCGCAGGAGATGGGCAACGGCCCGGTCAACACAAAGGTCGACGTCAACATGCCGGCGCTCAAGATGGCGCCGGTCGGCGAACGCGCCAAGCTGATCTACTCGCCCGATTGGGACGCCATCAACGCCCAGCGCGAGGAGTGGACCAAGCGCTGGAATCGCGAGGTCGAGCGCTGACCGCCGGAACGAGATGCATCATCCCATTTATCTCTTTCGCCATGGTGAGACGCACTGGAACGCCGAGAAGCGCGCCCAGGGCCATCTCGACTCGCCGCTGACGCTGGCCGGTCGGGCGCAGGCTGCGGCCATGGGACGCCGGTTGGCCGAGGAACTGCGGCGGGCCGGCTACGAGCCTGCCGGCGTCATCGTGCGCGCAAGTCCGCTGGGGCGTGTCCGCGAGACGCTGACGATCGCCGCGGCGGCGGCCGGCCTGTCGCATGACGACAACTGCTTCGACCACCGGCTGCGCGAGATGAGCTGGGGCGAGTGGGACGGGTTGACCGGCGTCGAGATCGAGGCGCGTTGGCCGGGCGCGATGGCAGCGCGGCGGCTCGACCACTGGCATTACCAGCCGCCGGGCGGCGAGAGCTATCTCATGGCCGCCGAGCGCGCCCGATCGGCGCTCGAAGAAATTGCTGCAATCGCGGCCGAGCGACCGATCGCGGTGTTCGCGCATGGCGGCATAGGTCGCGTGCTCCGCGGGCTCTTTCTCGCAGCGCCGCGCAGTGAGATCCTGACCATGGATCAGCCGCAGGATGCCTTCTATCGGCTGCATCGCAGCACGGCGGCGCGCATCGACGCGCCCGCGGCGTAAATGGCCTTCCTCGAACTGGAAAACCTGACCAAGCAGTTCGGCCAGCAGACCGCGGTCGACGGGCTGTGGCTGGGCGTCGAGAAGGGCGAGATCGTCTCGCTGCTGGGCCCGTCGGGCTGCGGCAAGACCACGACGCTGCAGATGATCGCGGGCTTCGTCGAGCCGACCTCGGGCGCGATCCGGCTCGAGGGCCGTGACCTCCTGGCGGTCAGGCCGGCCCAGCGTGGGCTCGGCATCGTCTTCCAGAGCTATGCCCTGTTCCCGCACATGACGGTGACGCAGAACGTGTCGTTCGGGCTCGAGATGCAGGGCGTCGCTGCCGCCGAGCGCATGCGGCGTGTCGGCGAAACGCTGGAACTCGTCGGGCTTGCCTCCTTCGCCGGCCGCTTTCCACGCCAGCTCTCGGGTGGCCAGCAGCAGCGCGTTGCGTTGGCCCGCGCGCTGGTCATCCGCCCGCCGATCCTGCTGCTCGACGAGCCGCTCTCCAACCTCGATGCCAAGCTCAGGGAGGAGATGCAGATCGAGCTGCGCCAGATCCAGCGCACCGTCGGCACCACGACACTTCTGGTGACGCATGACCAGGCCGAGGCGATGGCGCTCTCCGACCGTATCGTGGTCATGAACCATGGCCGCGCCGAGCAGATCGGCCCGCCGCACGAGGCCTATGAGCGGCCGGCGACGCCCTTCGTTGCGAGCTTTCTCGGCCGCACCAATCTGGTGGATGGCAAGGCAGTGCGGCCGGAGAAGATCTCCTTCGGCGGCGCCGGGCTGGCCGGCACGGTGCGAACGCGCATCTTCCAGGGCAATCATTGGCTCTACCAGGTCGAGACCGCGCGCGGCCTGATCACGGTGATTCGCCAGAATACCGGCGAGGCCATGCCGCAGGAGGGTGTAGAGGTGCACCTGGTCTGGCCATGAAGACGACACCCTATCTCCTGAGCCTGCCGGCGCTCGCGTTGTTTGCGGCGGTTGTCGTCGTGCCGCTGGCGATGACCGTGCTGCTCTCGTTTCACGACTGGGGCCAGTACAAGGGCATCGAGCCGGTATTCGTGCTGAAGAACTGGCGCGAGGTGTTCACCGATTCCTACTATCTCGAGATGTTCGGGCGCACCTTTCGCATCGCCCTGATGGTGACGCTGCTCGCCGCGCTATTCGGTGCGCCCGAGGCTTATATCCTCAACCGCATGAAGAGGCCGTGGCGTGGCCTCTTCCTGCTGGTCATCCTGGGGCCACTCCTGATCTCCGTCGTCGCCCGCACGCTCGGCTGGGCGCTGCTGTTCGGCGGCAATTCCGGCCTGGTCAACAAGGCGCTGGTCTCGATGGGGCTGATCTCGACACCATTGCCCTTCATGTTCACCGAGACCGGCATGGTGGTGGCACTCGCACACGTGTTGATGCCCTACATGGTGCTGGCGGTTTGGGCGGCGCTGCAACGGCTCGATCCCCAGGTCGAGAACGCCGCGGTGGCGCTGGGCGCCGGCCAACTCACCGTGCTGCGCCGCATCGTGCTGCCGCAAGCCATGCCCGGCATTCTCTCCGGCGCCGTCATCGTCTTCGCGCTGGCGGCCTCGGCTTTCGCCACGCCCGCTATCATCGGCGGACGGCAACTCAAAGTCGCCTCGACGCTGGCCTACGATGAATTCCTGAATACGCTCAACTGGCCGCTGGGTGCCGCGATCGCGGTGCTGCTGCTGGTCGCCCTGGTGCTGATCGTGGCCGGCACCAATCGGTTGGTCGAGCGGCGCTACGCGCAGGTCTTCGGATGAGCAAGAACGGTCCTCTGGCGCTCTGCTACCACGCGCTGTTCGTGGTCTTCATGCTGGCGCCGATCCTCGTCGTCTGCTTCGTCGCCTTCACACCGGAGGGCTTTCTCTCGTTCCCGACCGACCGCTGGTCGCTGCGCTGGTTCCGCGCCATCGCCCGTTACCCGGAGTTCGTCTCGGCGTTTTGGCGCAGCCTCTGGCTGGGCTCGTTGTCCTCGACGATCGCCGTCGCCGTGTCAGTGCCGGCAGCACTTGCCATCGCGCGCTATCGCTTTCCCGGCCGCCAGAGCATGACGGCGCTCTTCATGTCGCCGCTCATGATTCCGCACGTCGTGCTGGGCATCGCCTTCCTGCGCTTCTTCACCGAGATCGGTCTTGGCGGCACCTTCGTCGGCCTGGTGCTGGCGCACATCATCGTGGTCCTGCCCTTCGCGCTCCGCCTGACGCTTGCGTCGGCGATCGGCCTCGACCGGGCCATCGAACACGCTGCCGTTTCGCTGGGCGCCTCGGAGTGGACGGTGCTGAAGCGCATCACCCTGCCGTTGGTGATGCCTGGCCTGGTGAGCGGCTGGGCGCTCGCCTTCATCAATTCGTTTGACGAGGTGACGATGACGGTGTTCATCGCCGCTCCGGGGACCGAGACTTTGCCGGTGCGCATGTTTCTCTACATCCAGGACAATATCGATCCGCTGGTGACGTCGGTCTCGGCAGCAGTGATCGCTGTCACCGTGGCGGCGCTGGTGGTGCTCGATCGCGCCTACGGGCTGGAACGCCTGCTGGTCGGACGAGGCGTCGATGCCCGCTAGCGATTACGACGTCGCTGTCGTAGGCGGCGGCCTGGTCGGCATCGCCACCGCCTGGGGCTTGGCGCGCGAGGGCTGCCGAGTGGTGGTGCTCGACGAGGGCGACCGAGCCGTGCGCGCGAGCCGTGGCAACTTTGCCTTGGTGTGGGTGCAGAGCAAAGGTCTGGGACTGGCGCCTTATGCCGGTTGGACCGTCCGATCGTCGAATGCCTGGTCGGGCTTCGCCGAGCTCCTGAAGCAGGAGACCGGTCTCGATGTCTCCTTCCAGCGGCCCGGCGGCTTTCATCTGGCGTTGTCGGAGAGGGAACTGGAAGCACGCGCCAGCACTCTGAAGCGGCTTCACAACCAGCCGGGCATCGTCGACTACAGGACCGAGATCCTGGATCACGACGAGGTGGCGAAGATGCTGCCCGACATCGGCCGCGAAGTGGTGGGGGCGAGCTACTGTCCGCTCGACGGGCACGTCAATTCGCTCCGCCTGTTCCGCACGCTGCACACCGCCCTCAATGCGCGGGGTGTCGCCTACCGCCCGAGCCACCGGGTCGAGAACATCGCCAAGGATGGCGGCGAGTTCCGTCTGACCACGGCTGCGGGCGAGGTGAGGGCGGGCCGCGTCGCCCTCGCTGCCGGCAATGCCAACATGCGGCTGGCACCGATGGTGGGGCTCGAGGCGCCGATGAAGCCCGAGCGCGGCCAGATCGTGGTGACCGAGCGGCTGCGGCCGTTCCTCAACCATCCCGTGGTCACGCTGCGCCAGACCGACGAAGGCACGGTGATGATCGGCGATTCCAAGGAAGAGAGCACCGACCCCAGCGGCCTGACACTCGGCGTCAGTGCAACCGAGGCCGAGCGCGCGCTGCGCATGTTCCCTCTGCTGGCCAACGTCAATGTGGTTCGTACCTGGAGCGCCATCCGCGTCATGACAAAAGACGGCTTTCCGATCTACGACGAGTTCGAGACGCATCCCGGCGCATTCGTGCTGTGCTGCCACTCCGGCGTCACGCTCTGCGCCAACCACGCGCTCACCGTCGCGCCGATGATCGCGCGCGGCGCGCTCGACAAGTCGGTGGTCGCTCCCTTCAGTGCACGGAGGTTCCATGTTCCGGCGGCTGGGTGACAAGGGCGCCACTCTGACCCTCACGGTCGATGGCCAGGAGATCCGCGCGCGCATCGGCGACACTGTCGCTGCCGCCATGCTGGCCGCCGGCATCGGGCGCTTCCGCACCACGCCGGTTTCGGGCGCCGCGCGTGCGCCGTACTGCATGATGGGCGTGTGTTTCGATTGCCTGGTCACGGTCGACGGCGTCGGCAGCCGGCAAGCCTGCTTGGTGCCAGTGCGCGAAGGCATGGCGATCGAGACCCAGCAAGGCAAGCGCGAGGCCGGGCGATGACGCACCTCGTGTGGAGCGAAAACCGTGTCACCCCGAGCGAAGCGAGGGGCCTTTGTGGGCCAGGAAAGGTCCCTCGCGGAGTTTATCCTGATGGCGGCATGCGCCGCCGAAGGGCTCGGGATGACACCATTGCTGATGTCAGGATGGGCACGCAATGAACGCCTCAGATCTCGCGTCCTCTTACGACCTCGCCGTCATCGGCGGCGGTCCGGCGGGGCTCACCGCGGCGTCGCTGGCCGCACGGGCCGGCGTGTCGACGGTGCTGTTTGACGAAAACCCCGGCGTTGGCGGGCAGATCTATCGCGGCATCACCTCCACGCCGGTCACGAATCGCGGGGTGCTGGGCGAAGAGTATTGGGCAGGTGCTGCCCTCGCGGCCGAGGCCAAGGCGAGCGGTGCGCTGATCGCGACCGGCGCCACGGTCTGGAGCCTCGATCCGTCGCTTCAGGTCGGCGTGGCCATCGCGGGCCGCGCGCGCCTCGTTCAGGCGAAGCGCGTCATCGTGGCGACGGGCTCGCTCGAGCGGCCGTTTCCCATTCCCGGCTGGACGCTGCCCGGCGTCATGACGGCGGGCGCGGCGCAAACGGCGCTCAAGGCGCAGGGACTGGTGCCCAAGGGGCGCACGGTCATGGCTGGAGCGGGTCCGCTGCTGTGGCTGCTGGCGGCGCAACTGCTGCGCGCCGGCGTCAAGATCGAGGCCATCCTCGACACCGCACCGCGCCTCAATTGGCTGCGCGCCGCCATGCACCTGCCCGACTTCGCGCTGTCGCCCTACTGGTCGAAGGGGGTGGCGTTGTTGCGCGAGGTCAAGGCCAAGGTGCCGATCGTGCGCGTCCCAGGCCTCGAGGCCTTGGGCGATGACCAGTTGCGCGAGGTTGCGTTCGACGGTCGTCGTATTCCGGCCGACCTCCTGTTGCTGCATCAGGGCGTGGTGCCGAACGTCAATCTGGCGATGGCGGCCGGCATCGAGCACCGCTGGAATGTGCGCCAGCTCTGCTTCGAGCCGGTGCTGGACGAGGACTTTGACAGCTCGGTGCCCGGTATCTCTGTGGCGGGCGATGGCGCCGGTATCGCCGGCGGCACTGCCGCGGCAGAACGCGGCCGGATCGCGGCCATCGCCGCCGTGCGTGCGCTGCGGCCGGAGGCGGCCGCGCCCGACACGCAGGCGATCCGCCAGAAGCTGCAGCGCGAGGAGATGGGCCGGGCGTTCCTCGACTGCCTCTATCGCCCGGCCGACGCGCTCCGCCAACCCGTCGGCGAGACGCTGGCCTGCCGCTGCGAGGAAGTGACGGCGCAGCAGGTGCGCGATATGGCGCGCATCGGCTGCGAGGGGCCGAACCAGATGAAGGCCTTCCTGAGGTGCGGCATGGGCCCGTGCCAGGGCAGGCTCTGTGGTCTCACCATCACGGAACTGATCGCTGCCGAGCGCGACACGACGCCGGCGGACGTCGGTTACTATCGTCTGCGTCCGCCAGTGAAGCCGATCACACTCGCCGAGCTCGCCTCGCTGCCGATCGCCGAGGCCGAGCGCAAGGCCGTGGAGCGCTGAGGATGCTGCAACACGACTATCCTCATCCTGAGGAGCATCGCGTAGCGATGCGTCTCGAAGGATGGGCAACCGCGCGGGATCCGACTAAGGCGCGGGGGTTACCCCGCGCTGATCGAGACGCGAGCCTGCGGCCCGCTCCTCAGGGTGAGGTTTAGTGCGCACCGCCGACGTCCTGGTGATCGGCGGCGGCCTGCATGGCTGCTCGACGGCGCTGCACCTTGCCTTGCGCGGACTGAAGCCGATCCTGGTCGAGAAGGACTATGCCGGCCGCCATGCCTCGGGTGTCAATGCCGGCGGCGTGCGGCAACTGGCACGGCATCTCGCGGAGATACCGCTGTCGGTCTCGTCGATGGAGATGTGGGAGCACATCGAGGAGCTGGTCGGCGACGATTGCGGCTTTGAGAGCCATGGCACGGTGCTGGTCGCGGAGGACGACGCCGAGCTCGCCAGCTTCCGCGCCCGCGTCGATGATCTCCGCCTGCGCGGCTTCACCCACGAGGAGCTGATCGATCGCGCCGAGCTGAAGCGGCTGGTGCCGGCCGTTGCCGATCATTGCCCGGGAGGGGTCGTGTCGCGCCGCGACGGTGCCGCCGATCCTTTCATCACCACGCAGGCTTTCCGCCGACGCGCCGTCGAGAAGGGAGCCGAGGTGATCGAGGGCGTGGCCGTGACCGGGCTCGCCCGAGCGGGCGGCATCTGGCGGGCCGAGACCAGCGCCGGTCCGATCGAAGCGCCCAAGGTGGTGAACGCGGCCGGCGCCTGGGCCGACCGGATCGCCGCCATGGTGGGCGAGGCGGTGCCGCTGGAAGTGATCGCGCCCATGCTGATGGTGACCAGCGCGCTGCCGGCGTTCATCCAGCCGGTGGTGATCCTGCGCGGCCGCAAGCTTTCGTTCAAACAGCGCGCCAACGGCACCGTGGTGATCGGCGGCGGCCATCTCGCCCAGCCGTTCCGCGATGAAAACCGCACGGTGCTCGACTGGAACAGGCTCGCCGTCTCGGCGCGGACGGTGTGGGAACTGTTCCCGGTGATGCGCGAAGCCACCATCGTACGCGCCTGGGCCGGCATCGAGGCGCGCATGCCGGACGATATTCCCGTGGTCGGACCGAGCTCGACGTCGGAGGGGGTCTATCACCAGTTCGGCTTCTCCGCGCACGGCTTCCAGCTCGGGCCCGGCACCGGTGCGATGATGGCCGAGCTGGTGGCGACCGGATCGACCAACGTGCCGATCGACGGCCTCGGCATTCGGCGTTTCGTGGGAGCGCGCGGATGAGGTGGCGGGCAACCGCGGTCATCGCGCTCGCGCTCGTGGCGCTGGGCGGCGGCCTCTATTTCTATCTGCAGGGCAAGCTCCGGCTCGACACACCGCGCGAATGGTACTTCATCTATGTCGCCGGCCTGCTCGCCCTCGCGCTCGTGCTGACGCCGTTCCGCCGGCTGGGCACGATCGTGCTGCTGTTCGCGGCGCTCGAGATCGGCCTCGGCGTCGGCTCGGCGGCGCTGTTCAAGTTCGGCCTGGTGAAGACCGTGCTGCTGCCCGAGGACGATTATCTCGAGCCGCCGTTCCAGTGGCATCCCCTGCTGCAGGCCGTGCCGATGCCGACCCGGCCCGGCATCTGGGAGAGAAATGGCGTGCATCACAACGCGCAGGGCTTGCGCGGGCCCGAGCGCACGGCGCAGGCGCTCGACGGCAAGGTCGTGATCGAGCTGTTCGGCGGCTCGGCCGCCTATGACGTCTATTCGCCGGAGGGCGAGACCTGGGCCAACGTGTTGGAGAAGCTGCTCGGCAAGGAGCGCTACGTCGTGCTCAATCGCGCCGTCTCCGGGTACTCGACGGCCGAGCACCTGCTGCAGACGGCGTTCTACGGCACGCCCTATGGCGAGACGCCGCGCTGCGCGATCTACCAGGTCGGCTGGGGCGATCTGCCGAGCGCCCACATAAGCGGGCTCGATCCGGGCTATGCCGACTATCACATGCCGTGGTTGATCGATGCGCTCCATGCGCGCTGGCTCGGCGGGCCGTTCCTCGCGGTGTCGCCGACGCTGGCGCTGCTGGCGCCGCTCGCGACCTGGATCGTCGACACAGCGCGGCCGGCATTGGAGCCGGCACGAACGCCCGGCACGGGTACGGATCCGGCCTTTGAAGCGGTCTATGTCCGCAACCTGCACGCCATCTCGGCGATCAACCGCCAGCGCGGCATCAAGACGATCTGGCTGGCGCAAACCATGAACCGCGGCATCGGCAACAAGTCCGCCGGCGCGCTGTGGGAGGGGACCGAGCGCCTGAACGCGGTGCTGAAGCGCGAGGCCGAAGCCATGGGCGATCTCTATATCGATGTCCCGGCCGACACCTTCGGCACGGGTGACTTCAAGGACATCATTCACTTCGTGCCCAAGGGGTCGCAGAAGCTCGCGACTTTGCTGGCCCCCGTAGTGGCCGAGGCTTGCCGCTAGAGAGAGCGCCAGTCGTAGCCCAGCCGCGGGAAGTGGACGGCAACCTCGCCGACCTCGGGGTCGGAGCGCAGCAGGGCGATCTCGTCGGCGTCGATGAACAGCACCTCGCCTTCGACCCAGTCGCGCGCATTGTCGGCCGACCGCACGCGGGCGCGCGTGCGGGGCTTCGGGTCGCCTTCCTGCGGATCCGAGGGTCGAGGCGATGCGGGCGTCGCGGCCCGGGCGATCGCCAACGCCTCGTCGGTGTTCATCTCGGTGCGCTTGCCGTGGCCGATCGACGTCATGCGCTCGCGCCAGGCGATGATCTTGGGGTAGGGATCAAACTCGGCGCGGCAGTCGATGTGCCGGCCCCGGTAGAACCAGACGACGTGATAAGCCGCGAAGTCGGCGATGCAGGGCTCGGCGCCCAGCAGATAGTGCCGGCCGTCGTCGAGCATCTCGGCCAGCCACTTGATCTGCGGACGCACCAAGTGCCCGTTGCGGATCGCCGCTTTGCGCACCGCCTCGATCGACGGCATCGGCAGGCCGTGCAGCCGGGCGCGATCTTCGTGCAGACCCTTAGGCATGTGGTCGGCATTGATGCCCGACACGAAGAGCGCCGTCGGCCGCATGAACTGATGCTCGGCCCACCAGGCGATGGCTTCGCCCTGGCCGCGCGTGGCCTTTGGATAGAAGGTGGGTGAGGGCGCACGCCGCTCGAGTTCCTGCGCGATCAGGCGCGTGTCGCACCACAGGTCGGCACCGTCCTGTAGTACCGGAATGCGGCGATAGCCGCCGGTCAGCGGCAGCAGCTTGGGCTTGGGCAGGATCGGCGGCTGGGTGACCGCGTTCCACGCCAACCCCTTGAAGCCCAACATCAGCCGCGCCTTCTCGGCAAAATTCGAGAAGTCGTAGTGATGCAGGATGAGGCCGGTCACGCTCAGGGATCCATCACGTAGTAGACCTTGCCTTCGCGCCTGATGCCGAGGCGATCGTAGAAACGCTGCGCACCTGAATTGGCCGTGCCCGTCGTCCAGATCACGCGTGTATCGCCGCGTTTTTGCGCCAGCTTGCGGATGGCCTCGATCAGCGTCTCGCCCAGGCCGGAGGAACGCGCCGTCGCCGTGATGTAGAGCTCCTTCAGGAACAGGCCGTGGCTGAGGTTGGCCGCGGGAAAGTAGGGGACGAGGATGGCGAAGCCGGCGAGCTTGCCCGCCGCCGCTTCGGCGACCAGGCAGAGCATGCCGCTTGGCGGTAGCGCGACCAGGATGGCCGCACCCGCGGCACCGGCGCTGGCCGAGGGCGCGTGGCCGTAGTGGTGTTCCATTTCTTCCAGCAGGCGGGCCAATTCGGCTTCATCGCCCTTTTGTGCGTGCCTGATTTGCATGGCGGCTGGTCTAACACCGCTGGCAGGGGGCGGGGAAGCCGGTCAAAATCCGCGCGGGATGGAAACGCGCCTCTTCTCTTTGCTGGCGGTAGGACTCTGCCTGGCGAGCCTGCCCGCCGTCGCGCAGCCGAAATCCGCCGGCGCGCCCGATCCGAAGCTGGTCGAGGATCTGGTTGTCGCCAACCATGTGCTGGCCGATCTCGGCATCGTCGATGGCTTCGGCCATATCTCGGTGCGGCACGACAAGGATGCCAACCGCTATCTGATGTCGCGCAGCATGGCGCCGGCGCTGGTGAAGGCCGACGACGTGCTGGAATACGACCTCGACAGTGTCGCCGTGGATCCCAAAGGCCGGGCGCTCTTCCTCGAGCGCTTCATCCATGGCGAGATCTACAAGGCGCGGCCCGATGTGAAGGCGATCGTGCACAGTCATTCGCCGTCGATCATCCCTTTCAGCGTCTCCAAGACGAAGCTTCAGCCGATCTATCACATGAGCTCGTTCCTGGGGCTCGACGTGCCGGTCTTCGAAATTCGCGACGTCGCCGGCACCGGCAGCAATCTGCTGGTGAGCAATCCCGAGATCGGCGCCGCGCTCGCCAAGGCGTTGGCCGGCAACGCGGTGGTCCTGATGCGTGGCCACGGCTCGGTGACGGTCGGCACTTCGGCACCGCAAGTCGTGTTTCGTGCCTATTATGCCGAGATGAATGCGCGGCTGCAGGCCGAGGCGATCAAGCTGGGCACGGTCACGTACCTTACCCGGGAAGAAGCCGCGGCAGCGGCCAAGACGAACGACGCGCTGGTGGCGCGTCCGTGGGAACTGTGGAAACGCAAGGCGATGAAAGCAGAATAGGAGCGGGAACGATGGACGGCGTGGTGAATATCGACGATCTGCGCAAGTTGGCGAAGAAGCGGCTGCCCAAGATCGCGTACGACTTCATCGAGGGCGGCACCGACGACGAGGTCGCCCTGGGGACCAACGAGCAGGCCTTCCGCCAGGCGCGCATCGTGCCGCGTTATCTGGTCGATGTGAGCGTGCGCGACCAGTCGACCACCCTGTTCGGCCGCACCTATTCCAGCGTGATCGGCATCGCCCCGACCGGTCTCGCCGGCCTGTTCCGCCGCGGCGCCGACCTGATGCTGGCCGAGGCCGCGCGCGATGCCAATGTGCCGTTCATCATGTCAGGCTCGAGCACGGCCTCGATCGAGGCTCTCGGCAAGCTGGCGCCCGACCACGGCTGGTATCAGCTCTATTCGGCCAAGGACCAGGCGATTTCCGAGGACATGATCAAGCGCGTGAGTGACGCCGGCCTCAAGACGCTGGTCTTCACCGTCGACGTGCCGGAAGGCTCTAACCGCGAACGCAACGCGCGCAACGGCTGGGGCCGGCCGCTCAAGCTCAGCCTCGCGACCAAGCTCGAGGCGCTGGAGCATCCGGCCTGGATGCTGGAATGGCTGCGTCACGGCACGCCCTATTTCGACAATTGGGCGAAGTACGCTCCGCCGGGCGCCAGCGCCGAGGTCGTGGCCGACCTGGTGGCGCACCAGAACCGTGCACCGATGACCTGGAAGCACGTCGAGCGCTATCGCGAGCTGTTCAAGGGCAATTTTGTGCTGAAGGGCATCATGCATCCTGACGATGCCATTCGCGCCCATTCTCTGGGCGTCGACGGCATCATGGTGTCGAACCACGGCGCGCGGCAGCTCGACAACGCGCCGTCGCCGCTTTCCGTGCTGCCGGCGATCCGCGACGCGGTCGGCGACAAGATGACCCTGATGCTCGATGGCGGCATCCGGCGCGGGCTCGACGCGCTGATCGCGATCTGCATGGGCGCGAAGTTCGTCTTCCAGGGTCGCCCGACGCTCTATGGCGTGACGGCGGGCGGCGTCGCTGGCGCCTCCAAGGCGCTGGGAATCTTCCGGCGCGAGATCGACCTCAGCCTGGCGCAGATGGGCGCGGCCAAGATCGCCGATCTTGGCCCGCAGTTCCTGATGTGGAAGGACGAGGAGGATCTGCGCCGCAACCGGCGCTGACCCTTGGCGTGGTCGACTTCCGCTTCAGCCAGGAGGCGATCCGCCGGATCGTTCGGAACTTCGCCCAGTTCGCGGGCGATTTCGGCAAGACGAGCGAGCTCGCCGCCATTCGAAGGAGCGCCGAGCAGATCCCGGGATGGCGCCGCGGAGCAGAGTCGGACGAGCTGGCCCGGCTGAGTTTCACGCTCGATGCCGACGCGGTCATCGTCGAGATCGGATCGTTTCTCGGTCGCGGTGCGGCGCTGCTGGCCGGCCCGCGCAAGCTGCGCGGTTCGGGCCGGGTGCACTGCGTCGATCCGTTCGACGGCTCTGGAGACGCCTTCTCGGTGGCGGAATACGAGCGGATCCGTGCCGCTCTCGGCGGCGAGTCGTTGCGCCAGCACTTCGACGCGAACATGGCGCGGCTCGGCCTCGAGGACTGGGTCGAGGTGCACCACGGCAGGCAGGAGGAGGTGGTCGCTGGGTGGCGTGAGCCGATCGACCTGCTGCTGCTCGATGGCGACCAATCGCCAGCCGGCGCCGCGAGCGCCTACGACAACTGGTCACCCTTCCTGAAGAAGGGCGGCACTATCGCCATCGCCAATTCGGATCCGCGGGAGTATGCGCCGACCCATGACGGCCATCGACTGGTGGTCGTCGAGAAGCTCGGCGCCGGACAATACTCCGATGTCCGGCGCGTCGGGTCCCTGACCATCGCCCGCAGGCGATAGCCTCGTATTACTGCACGACCTCGAACAGGCCAGCGGCACCCATGCCGCCGCCGATGCACATGGTCACGACCACGTTCTTGGCCTTGCGGCGACGGCCCTCGATCAGGGCGTGGCCGGTGCAGCGCGCGCCGGTCATTCCGAAGGGATGGCCGATCGAGATCGAGCCGCCGTTGACGTTGAGCTTGTCGTTGGGAATGCCGAGCTTGTCGCGGCAGTAGAGCACCTGCACGGCGAACGCCTCGTTCAGCTCCCAAAGATCGATGTCGTCCATCTTGAGCCCGAAGCGCTTCAGCAGCTTGGGAATGGCGTAGACCGGGCCGATGCCCATCTCGTCGGGCTCGCAGCCGGCCACGACCAGGCCCTTGTAGATGCCGAGCGGCTTCAGCCCGCGCTTGGCGGCTTCGGCGTCGCTCATGATCACGGCAGCCGAAGCGCCGTCGCTCAGCTGGCTGGCATTGCCGGCGGTGATCCACTTGTCGGGACCCATCACCGGCTGGAGCTTGGCGAGGCCCTCCATGTTGGTGTCGGGACGGTTGCCTTCGTCCTTGGTGAGCTTCACGGTCTTCTTCGACACTTCCTGGGTGTTCTTGTCGGTGACCAGCATCGTGGTTTCCATCGGCACGATCTCATCGTCGAACTTGCCGGCCTGCTGGCCCGCCGCGGTCCGCAGCTGGCTCTGCAGCGAATATTCGTCCTGCTTCTCGCGACTGATCTTGTAGCGCGCCGCCACCGTGTCCGCGGTCTGGATCATGGTGTGGTAGATGCCGGGCACGTGCTCCTTGACCCAGGGATTGACCAGGCGGTTCTTGTTGCCGCCCGGCGGACCCTGCACCAGCGAGACCGATTCGAGGCCGCCGGCGATCATCACCGGCACCTTGTCGACCAGCACGCGCTGGGCCGCCATCGAGATGGTCTGCAGGCCCGATGAGCAGAAGCGGTTGACCGTGACGCCCGAGACGCTGACCGGCGCGCCGGCACGCATCGCGGAGACGCGCGCCACGTTGGAGCCGGTGGTGCCTTCCGGCGCCGCGCAGCCCAGGATCACGTCCTCGACCTCGGCCAGCTCGACCTTGGCGCGCTCGGCAGCATGCTTGATCACGTGCGCGCCCAGGTCGGCGCCGTGCGTGTCGTTGAAGATGCCACGGAACGCCTTGCCGATCGGCGTACGGGCGGTGGAGACGATGACGGCGTCAGCCATTTGGATTCCTCCTCGTTGACCCAGTTTTTGTGTCATCCCGAGCGCAGCGAGGGATCCAGGCTGCAGCATAGATCCCTCGGCCTGCGGCCTCGGGATGACACGATATTTCGAACTAGACGCTAGAGAACTTCTTGCCGTCCTGCACCAGCTTCTTGAGCAGCGGCGCGGGCTCCCAGAACGGGTCGCCGGAGGCATCGCGGTACTTCAGCAGGGCGTCGTGGATGGTCTTCAGCCCCACCATATTGTCGGCCCACCACATCGGACCGCCGCGATAAACTGGCCAGCCGTAGCCGTTGACCCAGATCACGTCGATGTCGAGCGCGCGCTGGGCCATGCCTTCTTCCAGGATCTTGGCGCCCTCGTTGACCATGGGATAGAGAGCGCGCTCCAGGATCTCCTGGTCGGAGATGGCGCGCCGCGTGATGCCGAGCTTCTTGGAGGTCTCGATGATGATCTTCTCGACCTCGGGGTCGGGGATCGGCGTGCGGTCGGGCAGGTTGTACTTGTAGTAGCCCGCGCCGGTCTTCTGGCCGAAGCGGCCGAGCTCGCAGATCGCGTCGGCGACGTAGCCGGTATAGCGCACGTTGCGCTTTTCCTTTTCCTTCTTGCCCTGGCGGATGCGCCAGCCGACATCGTTGCCGGCGAGGTCGCTCATGGCGAACGGGCCCATCGGGAAGCCGTAGTCGAAGACCACCTTGTCGATCTGCTGGGGGAGGGCGCCTTCCTCCATCATGTAGGCCGACTGGATACCGCGCATGCGCAGCATGCGGTTGCCGACGAAGCCCTCGCAGACGCCGACCAGCACAGGGATCTTGCCGATCTTCTTGCTGAGCGTCATGACGGTGGCGATCACGTCCTTCGACGTCACCTTGCCTCGCACGTTCTCCAGCAGCTTCATGACGTTGGCCGGAGAGAAGAAATGCATGCCGATCACGTCGCCCGGCCGCTTGGTGTAGCCGGCGATCTGGTTGACGTCCAAGCCCGAGGTATTCGTCGCCAGCACCGCGCCCGGCTTGGCGACCGCGTCGAGCTGCTTGAAGACGCCTTCCTTCACTTCCATGGTCTCGAACACCGCCTCGATGATGACGTCGGCGTCCTTGAGGCCGTCGTAGGAGAGCGTCGGCGTGATCAACGCCATGCGCTTGTCGACATCCTCGGCCTTCATGCCGCCGCGCTTGGCGGTGTTCTCGTAGTTGGTGCGGATCGTCTTGAGGCCGCGGTCGAGCGCCTCCTGCTTGACCTCGAGCAAGGTCACGGGAATGCCGGCATTGGCGAAGTTCATGGCGATGCCGCCGCCCATGGTGCCGGCGCCGATGATGCCGGCGGTCTTGATCGTGCGCTGCGGCGTGTCGGCCGGCACGTCGAGCACCTTGGCGGCCTCGCGCTCGGCAAAGAAGTAGTAACGCTGCGCCGCCGACTCGGACGAGGTCAGCAGCTCGAGGAACAGCTCGCGCTCGCGCTTTATGCCCTCGTCGAACGGCAATTCGACGGCGGCCTGCACGCACTTGATGATGTTCCACGGCGCCTTGAACCCGCGGGCACGGCGGGCGATCGCCTTTTCGGTTTCCTTGAACAGGTCGGGCAATTCGAGCGTCGCCTTGAGGTCGCGCACGCGCCGGCGCGGCGCCTTCTGCACCACCAGCATCTGGGCATGCGCCACGGCGCCGGCCAGCAGGTCGCCGTCGACGATGGCATCGATGATGCCCTTGCTCTTGGCTTCGGGCGCGGGGATGTGGCGGCCCGAGATGATGGCGTCCAGCGCATATTTCGCGCCGGTGAGGCGCGGCAGGCGCTGCGTGCCGCCGGCGCCCGGCAGGATGCCGAGATGGACTTCCGGCAGGCCAACACGCGTCGAGGCCAGCGACACGCGGTAGTGCGCACCGAGCGCCGTCTCCAGCCCGCCGCCCAGCGGCGTGCCATGCAGCGCCGCGACGACGATCTTGGGGCAGTTCTCCATGCCGGCGATGACGTCGTTCAGGTTGGGTCCCGACGGCGGCTTGCCGAATTCGCGGATATCGGCGCCGGCGATGAAGGTTCGGCCGCCGCCAATCAGCACGATGGCGTCGATGTTGGGGTCAGCGCCAAAGGCCTCGACGCCTTCCTTGATGCCGGAACGTACGGCGGCGGCGAGCGCGTTCACCGGCGGATTGTTGACGGTGAGGATGCCGATCCGCCCCTGAGTGGAGCGCAGCACTGCGTCTGTCATGGCGTTCTTCCCTTGATGATGACTGGCGTTGTCGCCACCGGTCTTAGCAATCCCGAGCGCCCCCGCCCAGCGGCCGTTGGTTCCGCCGTGCGGAGACGCGTGTATATGCACAGCCTAGCCGTCCCGCATCGCTGCCGCTATGCAGCGCGCAGAAAAAGAATTTCGGGAGGCCATGAGAATGTCGATCAAAGCGACACGGCGGACCATCCTCGGCGCAGGGCTGGCGCTCGCTGCGCCGTCGATCGTGCACGCGCAGGGGACGTGGCCCAACAGGCCGATCACCATCGTCGTCAATTTCCCGGCGGGCGGCCTGACCGACGGTATCGCCCGCGCCTTCGCGCAATCGGTGCAACAGGCGACCGGGCAGCAGGTGATCATCGACAACAAGCCCGGTGCGTCGGGCAACATCGGGGCGGCGCAGGTCGCGCGTTCGGCGCCCGACGGTTACACCTTCCTGCACTCGGTCTCGAGCACGCTCATCCAGAACCGGGTGATGTTCAAGACGCTGGGCTTCGACCCGGACAAGGACCTCACCATCGTCTCGGGCACCTCCTCGGGCGTGCTGCCCGTGGTGGTGCACAAATCGACGCCGGCCGAGGTCAAGGACCTCAGGTCGTTCATCGACTACGCCAAGACCCACAAGATCAACTGGGGCTCTTGGGCGCTCGGTTCCTCGTCGCACATCTTCGCCCAGCGCCTCAACGAGAAGTACGGACTCTCGATCGAGGTCGTGACCTACAAGGGCGAGGCGCCGATGTGGCAGGACATGGGCTCTGGCTCGCTGCAGGCGGCGATGGGCAGTCCGCAGGCGATGAATGCGTTGTTGGTGAAGAACGAGGTGCGTCCGATCGTGGCGCCCTCGAAGGTACGCTACGTCAAGCTGCCCGACGTGACGACCTCGGTGGAGCAGGGTTTCGACGATCCCGCGCTGACGGTGCGCGGCTGGCTGGCGCTCGCCGCACCGGCGGCGACGTCCAGGGAGATCGTCAGGCGCATGTCGGATCTGTGGGTCGCCGCGGCCGATTCCGGGCCCGGCCGGAAGATGATGGAAAGCTTCGGCCTCACCGAGAAGCCGCTGACGCATGAACAAGTGATGGTCGACTACGAGTACCTGAAGACGACCTTGATCCCGCTGATCGTGGCGCTCGGGATCAAGCCGGAGTAGTCATCGGCAACGTACAGGCAGGGAGGAGCCATGGCGATCACCAACGAGGAAGTCGTTGCGCTTGCGGAGGCTTTTCACGATGCCTCCATGGTCAAGAAGGCCTCGGCAGCCGAGCAGGCCGCGTTCTTTCTCTACCCCGACTCGAGGATCTTCGTTTCACACGGCGAGGACCTCACCTTTCAGGCCAACTACGAGGTCCACCAGAAGCTCACCGATGAGCGCCATTGGACGGTCGGAAGCTGGGACATCACGCCGCTCAGCGACAAGCCCGAGCGCGCCCGCGCCGTGGGCATCGTCTACTGGGAGGGTCGTCACGTCGATTCGCCCGACGGTGCGCTGCTCAAGTGCTATGTCGGCGAGGACTGGATCGTGCAGCGCGCGCCGTCGGGCGAGTTGAAGTTCGTCCTCTACATCAACGCCTATCACCACTTCCTGCCCGGCGCGGCGCCGATCGAGATCAAATAGCAGGAGAACAGCACATGGCGATCACCCGAGAGGACGTTGCCGCGCTGGCGAAAGCCTATCTGGACTGCGTGATGATCGAGAAGGGCACGGCGGCGGCGCAGCAGAAGTTCTTCCTGCATCCCAATCCGACGCTTTTCCTGCTGCGCGGCGATGACATGACCCTGCAGGCGAATTACGAGCTGCACCAGAAGCTGACCGATGAGAAGCACTGGTCGGTCGCCTGGGACGTCACCCCCTTGTGCGACAAGCCCGAGCGGGCCCGCGCCGTGGGCACTGCCTACTGGCAGGCGCGCATCATCGGCAAGCCCGCCGACCAGTTGATCAAGGCCTATCTGTTCGAGGAGTGGATCGTGCAGCGCATGCCATCGGGCGAGCTGAAGATCGTGGTCTTCATGAACGCGAACCACTCGTTTCTGCCGGGCTCGGCAGCGATCGATATCTGATCGCGGCGGCTACTTCGTATGGCTGTGCGACAGACCCGTTGCCGAGACTTGTTGGTGCCTGAACCGTCGCGGCTGGATGAAATAGCCGGGATAGAAGCTGTAGGCCGGGTAGTAGGCCGGCAGGTAGACGATCTCGGGATAGACCACCGTCTGCACGACTACCTGCGGCACCGGCGGCGTCGAAACGACCGGCGGCGCGCTCGCGCCGCGCAGCACCGTGACGCCCGACGCGTCGTTGCCCTGCTCGGCCAAGGCCGGTCCTGAAACGCCGAGGATGGCGAGGGCGAACAACGATCGCGACCAGCGCATGGGGACACCTTTCGCGCCAACCTTGCCACGGAGATGCTAAGCTCGCCAGTTCAACGGGGAAGGCAGCCATGGCATTTGCCGGCATGAACTATCTCGCCATCCTGATCGCGGCAGTGGCGGCCTACGTCTGGGGTGCGGCCTACTACATGACTCTCTCGAAGCAGTGGCTGGCCGCCGTCGGCATTGCGCAGCCCAACCGCTCGGCGGCACCCTTCATCATCTCCTTCGTCGCGTTGCTGGTGATGGCGTTCGTGCTCGCCGGCTCGATCGGCCATCTCGGCCCGGGCAACGTCTCGAGCAAGAACGGCATCATTTCCGGCGTGATCATCTGGGCGGGTTTCGTGGCGACGACGGTGGTGGTGAATAACGCCTACCCCGGCCGGAAGATCATGCTGTCGATCATCGACAGCATCCATTGGCTGGGCGTCCTCGTTGTCCAGGGCGCCGTCATCGGCGCGATGGGTGTGTGACCGATGAAACGACCGCGCATCGAAGGCTACGCCGTGATCTCGCTCGAGGGGATGATTGCCGCGTCCGACGGCCACTTCCCCGACAACCTCAAAATCCCGGCCGATCATGAGTTCTATCAGACCTCACTCGACCATGCGGCGGCGATCGCCAATGGCCGGCATTCGGCGGAGGGCGGCGACAAGGAGAAGCTGCGGCGGCGCATCGTGCTGACGCGACGCGTCAACCTGCCGACGGTCGATCCCAACAATCCAAACGCCATTCTGTGGAACCCCGGCTCGACGCCGTTCGAGGAAGCCTGGCAGCGTCTGCACATCGACGACGGCGTGCTGGCCGTCGTCGGCGGCACCGACGTGTTCGGCTTGTTTCTCTCGATCGGCTACGACGCCTTCTATCTTTCCCGGACTGAGGTCAGCATTCAGAGGGGCCGCCCGGTCTTCCCAGGCATCGGCAAGGGCGGTACGACGCCGGAAGACGTCATGAAAAAGAACGGCCTCGTGCTGCGCGGCACGCGCATGCTCGATGCGGCCGCCAATTGCCGCGTCGAGGAGTGGGGACCGGCGAAGCGCTAGATCAAGGTCGTTGGGACCGCGGGCCTCCAGGCCTGCTCATGGCTGGGAGCGCGGCACTCCAGTGCCGCTCATGAGATGTTGAACGGATGAGGAAGAGGCGCCACTGGGAGTGGCGCGCTCCCAGCCATGATCATGAGCATGAGCGGACCTGGAGGTCCGCGGTCCAGCTAGAACTCCACCACCAGGCCGTCATGCGCGGCCTCCAGTGCGATCTCCTTCTGGCGGGCCAGCAACTCGGCGCTCATGTGCGTGACGATCGTGCGCTTGGGTGCGATCTCGCCGAGGTGCTTGGTCAGGGTCGTGTAGTCTATGTGGTACTTCATCACCTTGTCGAAGAAATAGGCCTCGCAGATGAAGAGGTCGGCGCCGCGGCCGGCCGGGATCAGTTCCTCGACCCATTCGGTGTCGCCGGAATAGGTCAGCACCTTGCCTTCGGTCTCGATGCGCAGCGCATAGGACGGTGCGCCGCTATAGTGCTTCATCAGATAGGGCGTGACGGCAAGGCCGTTCAGCTCGACACGCTCGTGCAGTTCGAGCTCGCGGATGTCGAGCTCATGCTTGCGTTCGATCCTGGTCGAGCCGGCGAACATCGCCTCCATCACCGTCATCAGCCGGCCGCGAAAGCCGGGCGGGCCGGCGAGCGTCAGCGGCGTCGTGCGCCGGCTGATCAGCTGGGCGTCGAGCAGGAAGAACGGCAGGCCGGCGAAATGGTCGCCATGCAGGTGGCTCACCAGCACCGTCGAGATGCCGTTGGGATCGACGCCCCATTTGCGGATCGCCACCATCGAGGAGGCGCCGCAGTCGATCAGCACGTTGCCGTGCTGGGCGCGCGTCAGGTGAAAGCAGGTGTTGAATCGGCCGCCGCTGCCGAAGGCGTCGCCGGAGCCGAGGAATTGAAGGCGCATGCTGGTGCAGCGAAACCCGTGTCATCCCGAGCGAAGCGAGGGACCTTTAAGGCAACGAGCAAAGGTCCCTCGCTTCGCTCGGGATGACACCTGGTGGTTACTCAAGGCGCCTGTTCCAGGCTCGACACTTCGTTGGTGAGGGTGGTGCGGCGCATGTCGCGAACCTGGGTGTGATCGTAGCGGCGCGCCCGGTGCATGGTGGCGCGGTTGTCCCACATCACCAGGTCGTGGCGCTTCCAGGTGTGGGCATAGACGAACTTGCGCTGTGTGGCGTGCTCGGTGAGGTCGCGCAGGAAGGCGCGCGCCTCGGGCACCGGCCAGCCCTCGATGCCGCCGGCATGGGCGGAGAGGTAGAGCGACAGGCGCCCGCTGCTCGGATGCTTGCGCACCAGGCGCTGGCGCACCGGCGACCACTTAACGCGCTCGGCATCGGTGAAGTCGGTGAAGCCGAGGATGCCGCGCGAAAAGATCTGGCTGTGCGAGCAGATCAGATCCTGCACCTCGCGCCTGGTCTTCTCGTCGAGCGCGTCGTAGGCCGCCCGCATGTCGGCGAACTCGGTGTTGCCGTCGGCATCGGGGATGGTGCGGGCTGAGAGCAGCGAATACTTGGCCGGCACGTCCTTGAAAGAGCTGTCTGAGTGCCAAAGCTGGTTGCCCAGCCCAAACAGGCGGCGGCGATCCTCGCGCGGCAGCACCTCGCTGTGCTTGTCGAGGTTGGAGATGTCGCCGAGCTCCATGCCGAGGCGGCGGTCCTGAGGGGCGGCGATGTCGCCGGTCGCCGTCTCGAGCGGCCCGAGCTGGCGGCTGAAGGCGAGCTGCTGGTCGTCGGTCAGGTGCTGGTCGTGGAACACCAGCACGCCGAAGCGGTCCATGCCGGCATGGATGGCGGCCACCTCGGCGTCCGACAGGGTGCGCGTGAGGTCGATGCCCGAGACTTCTCCCGCGAAGAAGGCACGGCCGACCGGATCGATGGGTTTGATGTTGCTGGCCATGGCTCCAGTCTAGCCCGCCGGCCGCTCCTTGGGGAGCGCCGACCATTCGCGGAACAGCCGCCCGTTGTCCTGGTCGAAATGCTCCTCCAGCACCTTGGAGGCCTGGATGCGCTCGACGCGGAAATTCCGGTAGTCGGCTCTGAGCTCGCACCAGGCGCCGACCAGGGTGACGTCCACGTAGTAGGCCATGGCGATCGGCCAGACGGTGCGGTTGGTGCGTCGGCCCTGCTCGTCGGCATAGGCGATGTAAAGCTTGCGGCTGTCGCGGATCGCGGCGCGGATCTCGGCCAGGTCGGCGCCCTGCGCATCTGCAGCCATGCCGGGCGACACGTAGACCGGTGCGTCAGCAATGTGCGGGCGCAGGCGCTCGGGCACCACGACGGTCACTTTGGCGAGCACGGCTTGGGCCGCCTGCTGTAGCTTGGGATCGCGCAGGCGATGGACCAGGCGGGCACCGACGGCGATCGCCTCGACCTCGTCGATGGTGAACATCAGCGGCGGCAGGTCGAAGCCCTTGCGCAGCACGTAGCCGATGCCGGGCGCGCCCTCGATCGGCACGCGGCGCGCCTGCAGGGTGGCGATATCGCGATAGATCGTGCGCGGCGTCACTTCGAGGTCGGCCGCCAGCATCGCCGCCGTGACCGGCTTAGAAGCCGTCCGCAGGCGCTGGATGACGTCAAACAGGCGGTCGGAGCGGCGCATTTTCCTCGTCTTTCCAATATCTTATCACTGCTGACATAACGTTGTCAGGAGGGGGTGCCTATAGCACTGGCCAGCAACGGAGGCTGGCATGCTGACGAACTGGATCCCGAGAGAGTCCCTCGCCGCACTGAACGACGGCTTCGTCGTCGCGATCATGCTGGAGGCCAAGGAAGGCGAAGCGGACGCTGTGGCCGACATCCTGCGGGTCATGACCCCGCCGACCATGGCCGAGCCGAAGGTGAAGCTCTTCCTGCCCTACCGCTCGCCGACCAACCGCGCGCTGTTCTTCGTCTTCGAGCTCTATGCCGATGAATCCGGCTGGGCGGCGCACGAGGCCACCGACCACTTCAAGGCTGCGGTGAAGGAGCTGCTGCCCCGGGTGACGCGGCGCGAGCGCGTGCCGTTCCTTCCTTTTCTCTGACGGAGAGCTCCCATGATCGAGATTTCCAAGCCCGTGGTTCCGGCGCTGGCCAAGTTCGCCGAGCGCAACAACGTTCCCGCCTCCGCCGTCGTGCGTGCCGGCGACTGGGTCTACGTGTCGGGCATGCCGCCGGTGAACCCCGAGACCGGCGGCTACGACATCCTGCCAATCGACCAGCAGGCGCGGCGCTCGCTCGAGCATCTCAAGAACTGCCTCGAGGCCGCCGGCTCGGGCCTCGAGCGCGTGGTCAAGTGCACGGTCTACTGCTCGAACCCGAGCTACTTTCCCACCGTCAATGCGGTCTATGCCGAGTATTTCGGCACCCACAAGCCGGCCCGGACGTTCTTCTGTCCGGGCGGCTGGTTCGGACCGTTCGACATCGAGTTCGACTGCGTGGCCCTCGTCCGGTGAAGGCCCGTCAGGTGAAAGGCGACGCGATGAACAAAGTGTGGCTCGGAACATTGCTGCTGGTTGCCTCCGCGGCGGCCTATTCGACGGCCGGCTTCTTCACGCGGCTGATCCATGTCGATGCCTGGACCTTGCTGTTCTGGCGCGGCCTGTTCGGCGGCAGCTTCCTCGCCGCCGTGGTCGTCTTCCAGCAACGAGGCCGCCTGTGGCGCTCAATTCGCGCCATGGGCATCGAGGGCGTTCTGGTCGCGATCTGCTCGGCGGTCGCGACGGTGTGCTTCCTGAACGCCATGCGGCTGACCGCCGTCGCCGACGTGATGGTGATCGACGCCGCCATTCCCTTCGTCACCGCGGCGCTGGCCTGGCTGATCCTGGGCGAGCGCGAGAACGTCTGGACGCTCGGCGCGACCGTGGCGGCCTTCATCGGCATGGCGGTCATGGCGGGCCCGGCCATCGTCCATGGCGGAATCGCGGGCGATGGACTCGCCTTCGCCATGGCGACCCTGATGGCGCTGGTGATCGTCCTCATCCGGCGCAAGAAGGGTGTCAACATGGTGCCGGCGGTCTGCGCGTCGGCGTTCCTGTGTTCGCTGATCGTCTGGCCCTTCGCCGCGCCGCTCAGCGTCGATGCCGAAAGCTTCGGCTTGCTGGCGCTGTTCGGTGTCAGCCAGTTCGGCCTGGGCTTGCTGCTGCTCGCTTTCGGCACGCCGTTGGTCTCAGCGACGCGCGGCGCGCTCATTGGCGTCCTGCAGACGCCGCTCGGCACCTTCTGGGTCTGGCTCGCCTTCGCCGAGCAGCCGGCGGTCCTCACGCTGGTCGGCGGCGCGATCGTGCTGGCGGCGGTGGTCGCTGACATGCTGGCGCCTCACCCGACGTCGACGACCTCCATCGAGTCGATGCGGTCGGGCTCGCCGGCATAGATCACCAGCGCCATGGTCTCCTGGGCGATCATGGCGCTGTGCGGCTGGTCCTTGGGGTTGAGGCCGTAGCCACCGGACCCTTGCGCCGGCTCGCCGCTCTTGGTGCTGCGGCCGCCTTGCAGCGAGAAGATGTGCTCGTCGGAGAGGGCGGTCGCCACGATCTTGATCAGCTTGCCTTGGGGCGGGGTGAACCTGACCAGCCAGGCGATGCCGCCGCCATCCTTGCGGCGGTCGCTCAGCACCTTGAGCTGAACGATGTCCTTGCCCTGATAGGCGGCGGCCGGGCCGTAGAACGGCACGGCCGAGGCCCAGTCCATCTCGTTGTAGTCGACGCGCATCGAAGCCATGGCCTTCTCCTCCGGGATCAATGCCGAAGCGTAGGGGAGCGCTGCTGACAGCGTCCTGTCAGCAGCGAATGGCGTTACGACAACTCAGAAAAATCCTTTCAAATCAGATGATTGGGAGACGGTATCCTAATACCGCAACCGGTTTCGTTTATTATCAATGACTTGTTCCGAAGGGAGGGCGGGAAAGTGGGAAGAATCGCCCAAAAGCCAAGCCGGCGTGCATTTTAGGTTTCCCACCGGCGTGGGAAACTGTGGGAACTCTGGGAAGCCCTAGGCCGTCGGCAGCTTGTAGTCCTCGAAGTGCTTGCGCAGGGCGGTCTTGAGGATCTTGCCGGTGGCGCCGTGCGGGATCTGGTCGATGAACTGCACATCGTCCGGCATCCACCATTTGGCGATCTTGCCGTTCAGGAATTTCAGCACGTCGTCCTTGGTGACGCTGGCCTCGGGCCGGCGCACGACGATCAGCAACGGCCGCTCGTCCCACTTGGGATGTTTTACGCCGATCACGGCGGCCTCGGCGACGCCGGGGCAGCCCATGGCGGCATTCTCGAGATCGATCGAGCTGATCCACTCGCCGCCCGACTTGATCACGTCCTTGGAGCGGTCGGTGATCACCACCGAGCCGTCCTTCTCGATCTTGCAGACGTCGCCCGTCATGAACCAATCCTCGTCGAGGAACTGGCTGAGGCCGTCGCCCTTCATGTAGCCCTTCACGATCCACGGCCCGCGCACGACGAGGTTGCCGGATGCCTCGCCGTCGCTCGGCAGGTCGTTGCCGGCATCGTCGATGATCTTCATCTCGCAGCCGAACACCGGCCGGCCTGCCTTGGCGGTGATGGCGAAGCGCTCGGCGTCGGGCAGGTCGCGCTCGCCGCGATTGAAGCGGGTGGTGGTGCCGAGCGGGCTCATCTCGGTCATGCCCCAACCCTGCACGACCTCGACGCCGTGCTCCTTCCAGAAGCGCTCGATCATGGAGATGGGCACGGCCGAGCCACCGATCAGGGTGCGCTTGACCGACGACATCTTGAGCTTGTTCTGGGCGCAGTAGTCGAGCAGCGCCAGCCAGACGGTCGGCACGCCGGCACTCAACGTCACCTGCTCCGTGTCGAGCAGCTCGTAGACCGACGGGCCGTCGAGCTTGGGTCCGGGGAACACCATCTTGGCGCCGCAGATCGGCGCGGCGTAGACCAGGCCCCAGGCGTTGGCGTGGAACATCGGCACGACGGGCAGCACGGTCGTGTCGGGACTCATCGGGATCACCGAGCCATTGGACGACATCATGGCGTGGATGACCGTCGAGCGGTGCGAGTAGAGCACGCCTTTGGGATTGCCGGTCGTGCCCGAGGTGTAGCAGAGCGACGACGCCGTCTTCTCGTCGAACACCGGCCACTTGAGCGTGCCCGGCTTGCCGGCGATCAGCTCCTCGTAGCACAGCAGCTTGGGAATCTTGCTCGCGGCCGGCATGTGGGCCTTGTCGGTCATCACCACGACGTGCTTCACGGTCTTGAGATGGGGCCACACGCCTTCGACGATCGGCAGCAGGTTGAGATCGACGAAGATGACCTGGTCCTCGGCGTGGTTGGCGATGAAGGCCACGTGCTCGGGCGCGAGGCGCGGATTGATGGTGTGCAGCACCGCACCGAGGCCCGAGATGCCGAAATAGAGCTCGAAGTGTCGGTGGGTGTTCCACGCCAGCGTGCCGATCCGATCGCCGAGCTTGATGCCCAGTCCCTGCAGCGCCTCGGCCACCTGCTTGGCGCGCTTGGCGGCGTCCTTGTAGCCGTAGCGGTGAATCGGGCCCTCGACGGTGCGGCTCACGATCTCGACGTCCGGGTAGTACGTCGCGGCGAAGTCGATCATCTGCGAAATCAGCAGCGGGCGGTCTTGCATCAGGCCGAGCATGGCGTTTCCTCTGTTACGCGCGCCGCTCCAGGTGAAGGCTTCTTAGATTGGAGAGCGGCTTCAGGTCAGGTTCTAGACCGAGTCCCTGCCCGCCGGGAAGGGCGACGCAGCCATCCGTCACGGCTAGCAGATCTTGCAGTACGCCCTCGCGCAACGGATTGGGATTGGCGTCGACCTCGAGCAGCCCGGGTCCGCGCACCGCCGCCAGCAGGTGCAGCGAATGCATGAGCCCGATCGCGCCACCGAGGTAGTGTGGGCAATAAGACCGACCCGCCGCCAGCGCCGCTCGCGCGACCGGCAGGCAGCCGGAATGGCCTCCCCATTTCGCCGCGTCCGGCTGGAGAATGCCGAACAGGCCCGAATCGATGGCTTGCTGGAACTGTCCGGCGCCGCGCAAATTCTCGCCGACGGCCAGGACGGTCGGCGCCGCCGCGGCGACCTGGGTCCATTCCGTGAGCGGCCGGTCGGCCTGCAGCGGCTCTTCGATCCAGCCCAGGCCGAACTCGGTGAGCTTCGGCGCCATGCGGCAGGCGGTGGCGAGGTCCCAGCCCTGGTTGACGTCGACCATCAGGCGCTCGCCGGCCTTCAGTTGCTTGGCCACCGGCCGCAGCGAGCCGAGATCGGTTTCCTCGCCGAAGCCGATCTTGATCTTGAAGGCGCGATAGCCCGCCGCGCGGGTGCGCTCGACGGTTTCGAGTGCCGCCCGTCCGGGGTTGAGGCCCGAGGCATAGACCGGCACCGGTTGGTCGTCGTTGCCACCCAGCGCCCGCCACAGCGGCAGGCCGCGCTTCCGCGCGCGCAGGTCGTGGATCGCAAGGTCGAGGCCGGCGGCGGCGGCCGAGAAGGCGCCGGCATCGCCGCTCTGGATCCGCAGGACGTGAAGGGCGCGGTCGAGCTCGGCCCACAGCGCGAACGGATCGTCGAGCGATTTGCCCAGCACGCGCGGCGCCAGGACGTCGGCGAACAGCAGCGCCCGGTGCTCGGCCGCGGCATTGGGGAAATTGCACCAGATTTCGCCCCAGCCGCGCGCGCCATCGGAATCCTCGACGCGCACGAACACGGCGGAGCGTTCGGTCATGGTGCCGAACGAGGTGCGGACCGGCTCCTTGATGGGCGTGCGAAAGACGTGCGCTTCGACACGTGCCAGAGTTGCCGATGTCATTGGTCGGTGTCGGGCTCCGTGAAAGTCAGAACATTGCCGAACGGGTCGTACGTCGTCACCGTCCGCGCGTGCCAGGGCTGATGCTCGAGGCCGGGCCGTCCATAGCGGTACTTCTTCTCGCTGAGCTCGTGCTGGAACTCTTCGATGCCCTTCATGTAGATGTGCAGGTGCGCACCCGGCGAGCCGTCACCATGGTGCTCGCTGAGATGCAGGGCGAGGCCGGCCCGCGACACTTGGGCATAGAGCGGCGCGTTGTCGTCGAAGCGATGTTCCCAGTCCCAGGTGAAGCCCAGGAATCCGACGTAAAATTCGCGCGCCTTCTCGATGGAGAAAATGCGGAGGATGGGGACGACGCGCTGGAGCTCGACGCTCAATCCGCCGCCTCGGCGTCGGCATTCAGGACGTCGTAGTTCCGCTTCTGGTACCACGTCATGTAGTCAGTGTAGTCCGTGGTCGGGTATTTCGGCGGCCGGTCCGGCCCGACGCAGGTCGGCACGGCGGCGATCGGCCAGTCGATGTTGCTGTCGCAGAAGAACGGCAGCGCGTAACGCTCGCCGCCGCTCTGGTTGATGGCGCGGTGCGGCGTGGCGAGGAAGCGGTCGTTGGTCCAGCGCTGCAGCATCTGGCCGCCATTGACGACATAGGCGTCGGCAATGGCGGGGGCGGCTATCCAGTTGCCGCTCTGCGTGCGGATCGAGAGGCCCGGCACGTCGTTGGGTGCAAGCAGCGTCAGGAAGCTGGTGTCGGTGTGCGGCGCCAGCCCGAACTCGTCGTCGACCGGGCCGTCCTGGTGCGGGTAGTGCGTCATGCGCAGCGAGTACTGCAATTCGCGGAACGGCGCGTCGAAGTAGTTGGCCGGCAGGTCGAGGGCGCGGGCATAGACCCGCACCATCTGCTGCACCAGCCGCTCCATCGCCTGGCAATAATCGACGATGACCTCGCGGAAGCCCGGCAGGTCGCCCGGCCAGCGATTGGCGCCGCGGAAGCGGCGGTTGGCGAGCACGTCGGGATGGTCCGTCGGCAGCTCGCGCTTGACGAAGAACGCCTCGTTCAGGTTCGGCTTCGTCCCCGACTGGATCGTCGAGGTGCGCAGCGTGTTGCCGCGCATCGGCAGGTAGCCGGTGCTGTTCTTGTCGATCTTCAGCGCCAGCTTCTTCTCGACCGGCTGGTCGTGGAAGCGCTTCACCTGCTCGAATGTCGCGCGGATTTTTTCGCGCGCCACGCCGTGGTTGACGATGAAGTAGAAGCCGATCTCGGTGAGGGCGAAGTGAAGCTCGCGCGCCACCCGCTCGAGCGCCCCGGGCTCGCCCGCAAGGTAGGGTCCGAGATCGATGATAGGAATGGTCTCGGTGGCGGCCATAACGCTTGCTCCCGATGCGCCGATGAAAGCGACGATAGGACCCAAAGAGTGTACGGTCCAGCCCTGGCAGGGAGTGAGCCATGGTTTTCGACACGTTGGCGCTGACAGTCGCTGCCTTCTTCGCCGGCGCTGCCGTCTATGTGAGCGCCGTGGAACATCCCGCGCGCGAGGCGCTCGACGACCGCGGCCAACTCGCGCAATGGAAGCCTTCCTATGCCAACGGTGCCAGGATGCAGGCATCGCTCGCCCTGATCGGCTTCGCGCTGGGCGTCGCCGCTTGGTGGCATGGCCATGACTGGCGCTGGCTCGTCGGTGCGCTGGCCTTGCTGGCCGGCTGGCCGTACACGCTGCTGTTGATCATGCCGACCAACAACGCGTTGAAGGCGCTATCGACGGCCGAAGCCGGGCCGCACAGCAGCGCGTTGATCAAGCGGTGGGGGCGGCTGCATCTCGGCCGTACGGTGCTTGGCCTGGTGGCGACGGCGTTGTTCGCCTGGGCGGCGATGGGCTAGCGCCAACCACTGGCAAGGGAAAGCGTTCTGGCCTACCGTCGCCGGCGCGCGGAGGCGATTGAAGTAATGAGACGCAAATCGGCAGTGGCGGCGGCCGTCCTGATCTTGGTCAGCAGCAACGCCTGGGCCCAGGCCAAGGCGGCGACTGGCGAGGGGCTGGGCGCGCTCCTGCGCCTGCTGACCGACCGGATCGATCTCGCCTTCTCGGAACTGCCGGAGGTCTGGCGCTTCTTCGCAACCCTCGGGCATCGCTTCGATGCCCGCGAGGCCCTGCTGCTGATCGGCGTGCTGGTTGCGGGCCTTGCCGCGGAATGGCTGGCGCGCCAGCTCCTGATCCGGGTGCGCCATCGCATTCACGGTCACGGGGCGAAGTCCCCGCTGCGGTCGCTTCTCCAGGTGATGCTGCTCGACGGATTGGCCCTGCTGGTGCTTTGGATCGCGGCCCGTGCCGTCGTCGGTCAACTTGGCGAGCCGCAGTCGCATCTCTCCCGGCTCGGCCATCACCTCCTGCTGGCGTTGGTGTATTGGCGGGCCTTCAATTTCGTGTTCCGAGCCTGGTTGCGTCCCAGCTCGCCCAGCGGCCGGCTGGCGCCGGTCGACGATCTGCAGGCGCGGCGACTGTTGCGCGCGCTGAATGTCGTGATCCTGCTGCCGCTGATCGCCCGCACGATCGTGCTGATGATGCCGATTGCCGGCGCGTCACCGGCGGTAACCGCAACCACGGCCGTTCTCTATATTCCGTTCGTCTCGGCGGGTCTCGTTTACGCCGTCTGGCATTGGCGTATGGACATGGCGGCCTGGCTCGCGGGCATGATTTCGCCCAAGGATCTCTTCCGGCCGGCCAAGCTCAGCGCGGCCCTCAATTGGTGGGTCGGCGGCCTCGTCTTCTATGTCGCCAGCGGGCTCCTGGCGGTAAACGCCGCCTTGATGGGCCAAGGCTTGGGCAATCGAGGCTTCTCGACCATCGAATCCTTGCTGATCCTGCTGCTGCTGTTCGAGACGCTGATCTTCCGCCTGACCCGTCACTTGCCGAGCGAGCTGCCGACCATGGGCGATGTCGTCGCCGGCTGCGTGCGGCTGGCCGTGCGTTTGTGGCTCCTGGTCGCCATTGGCGGCGCGGTCACAGTCGGCGCGCTGGGCGCGATGGCGGAGGAGGACTGGGCGCCGCACGATCGCGCGGCCAAGGTCGCGGCCCTGTCGGCGCTCGCCTTCTACGTCGGCTGGCGGCTCTTGAAGTTCCGCATGGACCGCTATATCGCCGACAATCCGCTGCCCTCGGCGGGCTTCGACGCCAACGCCGAGGCTGACGACGATGCGCCGGCTGCGGCGTCGCGGCTGCGCACCCTGATGCCGGTGCTGCGGGTGATCTCGGGCGTCACCATCCTGATCGTCGGCGGGCTGCTCGTGCTCTCCGAGCTCGGGATCAACATCACGCCGCTGATCGCCGGCGCCTCGGTGCTGGGCCTGGCCGTGTCGTTCGGCAGCCAGTCCCTGGTACGCGACATCGTGTCGGGCATGTTCTTTCTGGCCGAGGATTCGTTCCGAGTCGGCGAATATATCGACGGCAGCAAGGTCAAGGGCACGGTCGAGAGCTTCACGGTGCGCTCGATCCGGCTGCGCCATCAGAACGGTCAGCTTCACATCGTGCCGTTCGGCCAGCTCACCCACATCACCAACTTCAGCCGCGACTGGACGACGGTGAAGTTCAACCTGTCCTTCGCCATCAACACCGACGTCGAGCTGATGCGCAAGACGGTGAAGAAGATCGGCCTCGACATGATGAACGAGCCGCAGTTCCAGAAGGAGCTGCTCCAGCCGCTCAAGATGCAGGGCATCGTCGACATCAAGGACGCCTCGTTGATCGTGCGCTTCAAGTTCACGGCGCGGCCGAAGAACCCCAGCATGATCCAGCGCATGGCGATCCGCCGCATGTTCGACCAGCTGCCCAAGCTTGGCATCGAGTTCGCCAAGCCACCCTACGCGGCTTTCGGGTTTGGCGGGATGGACCCCGCCGCCCGCGCCGCCGCTCAATAAGTCCCGGAATCTCAATCAGGAGGAAGAACCATGGAAAAGCGCAAGCTCGGCAAGTCGGGCATCGAATTCGCCCCGATCGCCTTCGGCGGCAACGTGTTCGGCTGGACGGCCGACGAGGCGACCTCGCACAGGCTGCTCGACGCGTTCGTCGATGCCGGCTTCTCGTTCATCGATACCGCCGACGTCTATTCGCGCTGGGTGCCCGGCCATACGGGCGGCGAATCCGAGGCGATCATCGGCAGCTGGCTGAAGAAGAACCCCAGCAAGCGCGCCAAGGTCCAGATCGCCACCAAGTGCGGCATGGTTCCGGCCGAGGGTGCGCTCAAGCGCGACCATATCAAGAAGTCGGTCGACGAATCGCTGAAACGCCTCAACACCGATCACATCGAACTCTTCCAGTCGCACAAGGACGATAAGCCAACGCCGCTCGAGGAGACGCTCTCGACCTATGGAGAGCTGATCAAGGCCGGCAAGCTCGGCGCCATCGGCGCCTCCAACTACGACGCACCGCGGCTCGCCGAGGCCGCCAAGATCTCCAAGGAGAAGGGCCTGCCGCGCTACGAGAGCCTGCAGCCGCATTACAATCTGATGGAGCGCGGGCTGTTTGAAGGCGCGTTGGAGAACGAGTGCCTCAAGGAGGGGATCGGCGTGATCCCGTACTACTCGCTGGCCAGCGGCTTCCTGAGCGGCAAGTACCGTTCCGAGGGCGATGTCGGCAGCGCCCAGCGCGGCGCCGGTGTGAAGAAATACATCAACCCCAAGGGCATGGGCGTGCTGAAGGCGCTCGATGACGCCGCCAAGAAGCACAATTCCAATCCGACCCAGGTGGCGCTGGCTTGGCTGATGCAGAGGAAGTCGATCACCGCACCGATCGTCAGCGCGACCAGCCTGCAGCAGCTCAAGGACCTGATCGCGGCACCCAGCGTGAAGCTCGATGCCGCCGACGTCGCCACCCTCGACAAGGCGAGCGCACCTTAATGCTGGTGTTCCGCCAACTCTTCGACCCCACGTCGTCTACCTATACGTACTTGTTGGGAGACAGCGCGTCGGGCGAGGCGGTGCTGATCGACCCGGTGTTCGAGCAGGTTCGGCGCGATGCAGCGCTGATCTCCGAGCTCGGCCTGAAGCTCCTGTGGTCGCTGGAGACGCATGTCCATGCCGACCACGTGACCGGCGCCTGGCTGCTGCAGAACCGGCTCGGCAGCCAGATCGCGCTGTCGTCGGCGAGCGGTGCTTCAGGCGCCGATCGTCTGCTGCAAGACGGCGATCGCGTGAGCTTCGGCAAACGCTCGCTCGAGGTGCGGGCCACCCCCGGCCATACCAACGGCTGCGTCACCTATGTGCTCGACGATGAGTCGATGGCGTTCACTGGCGACTGTGTCCTGATCCGCGGTTCGGGCCGAACCGATTTCCAGCAGGGCAGCGCACGCGAGCTCTATCGCTCGGTGCGCTCCCGCATCTTCTCGCTGCCCGAAAGCTGCCTGCTCTATCCGGCACATGATTATCGCGGGCTCACCGTCACCAGCGTCTGCGAGGAGAAGAAGTACAATCCCCGGCTGGGCGGCGAGGTCGGCGAGGCCGACTACGCGGGCTACATGAAGAATCTCGACCTGCCGCATCCCAAGAAGATCGACGAGGCGGTGCCCGCGAACCTGCGCTGCGGTCAACCGGGTAATGAAGGGCCCGGAAGCGGCGCGGCGGCTCTGGAGGATCCGAGCTGGGCGCCCTTGCGCTTCACGTTCTCCGGCGTCTGGGAAGTCGAACCACACTGGCTGGAGGAAAATCTCTCGATGGTGCGCGTCGTCGACGTCCGTGAGCCCAGCGAATTTTCGGGCCCGCTTGGCCACATCCGCGGCGCCACGCTGGTGCCGCTTGGAGAGCTCTCGGCCAGGGCCAAGGATTTGCCGAAAGACAAGCCGGTCGTCGCGGTGTGCCGTGCCGGCAGCCGCTCGGCGCATGCCACGGCGATCCTGCAGAAGGCGGGTTTCACCGAGGTCGCCAACCTGCCGGGCGGCATGCTGCGCTGGCGCGGTGAGGGCCGCAGCGTCGAGGGCGGGGCCGCCTAGAGCGGAATGGGATGAGATGGAACCGCGTGCGGTTCCATCTCATCCCATTCGCGCGCACTGGAGGTCGTGGTTCCATCATGCTCTAGGCAATTGCCTCGCGGCGATAGGGCTCGCGATAGAACACCATGGCCAGCATTGAGATCGCCGCCGCCGCCATGATCATGTAAGCCGGGCTGAAGTCGTCCGCCGTGCGGTGAACCAGCCAGGCGGCGACTAGGGGCGTCAGCCCGCCAACAATGCCGGCGGTCACATTGAAGCCAAGCGACAAGGCCGAGCAGCGCACCTCGCGCGGCACGGCCTCCACCATGGCTGACGGCAGAGTGCCCCAGAACATGCCGATCATCAGCGTGAAGCCAAGCTGGCCGGCGAGGACCATGGTCGGGTTGGCGTGGTGCATCAGGCGCAACAACGGGAACGCGCCGAACAGGCCCATGAACAGGGCAAGCAGCAAAATAGGCTTTCTGCCGAATTCGATCCGATAACCAGCCCGACGCGAGCAGGATGGGGATGAGCACCGTCATGCTCACGCTGTTGATCTCCAGCGCATGCGCCGGGGAGATGCCGTCGGCGAACTGCAGCCAGCTCACGATGTAGAGAAACATGAGATAAAAGCCGACGGAGCCAAAGACCGTCAGCCCGGCGAGCCAGAGGAGCAGCGGACGATGGTTGCGCACCGTTTCGAGCAGGGGCGAATGCGCCGGCTTCTCTTCCACCGGCACGGCCGGCAGGCTTCTGCGCAGGAAATAGCCGACCAGACCGACCAGCAGGCCGAGGATGAACGGAATGCGCCAGGCCCATTGCTCGATGGCGTCGGTCGACAGGGCATTGGCGATCAGCGAGCCGGTCATGGATCCCAGGAGGATTCCGCCGCAGCTTCCGACTTCGGCGAAACCGCCGGCGAGTCCGCGCCGTCCGGGCGGCGCCAACTCGAAAAGAAAGACCCACGAAGTCGTGCATTCGCCGCCGACCGAGAGGCCCTGCACCATGCGCAGCAGCGTCAGGATGATCGGCGCGGCGAACCCCAGGGTCTGGTAGCCGGGCAGGACGCCGACCAGAAACGTCGGTACCGCCATCGCCGTCACGGAAAAGGTGAGCGCGACCTGGCGGCCGAACTTGTCGCCGATGTGCCCGACCACGCAACCGCCCAGTGGGCGCATGATGTAGCCCACGGCGAAGATGCCGAAGGCCGACAGGATCTGCGTGACTTCATCCTTGGCGGGAAAGTACGTGCGACCGATCTGGGCGGCGAAGTAGCCGTAGATGGCAAAGTCGTACCATTCGAGCATGTTGCCGATGACGCCAGCTGCGATGTTGCGCGCAGGACTTGAGGGCGGAGCGGTCATGTCGACACTGTGCGCGATCCGATCTCCTTGCGGAAGGGATCGGTCGTCAACATCAAGGCGACGAAGGTGATCGCAGCGGCGCCGGCGACCAGCCACGCCGGGGCGAGCGGATCATCCAGGCGCCAGACCAGCTAGGTCGCGGTGAGGGGCACCAGGCCGCCCAGCACGCTCCAGGCGATGTTGTTGCCGATCGCCAGCGCCGTGCAGCGCACCGGCTCGGGCGTGATCTCGACCAGCAGCGCGCCCTGCACGCCGAACTGCACGCTGAGCGCCAGCACGAAGCCTGCCTGGCCGAGCCACAGCAGACCGGGCACGGGACTTTTCATCAGCATGAAGAAGGGTACCGCGCCGAGCACGGCGACGGCGGCGCTGGCCGCCAGCAGGCCGCCCGAGCCACAGCAGACCGGGCACGGGACTTTTCATCAGCATGAAGAAGGGTACCGCGCCGAGCACGGCGACGGCGGCGCTGGCCGCCAGCAGGCCGCGTCGTCCGATATGGTCGGCCAGCCACCCGAAGAACAGTGACACCGGCGTGACCGCCAGCATGCTGATCGACGTCACCTTGAAAGTGTCAGCGGGCGACGCGCCCGTGATCGTTTGCAGCCATTCGGCGACGTAGATGAAGGCGGCCTGGAAGCCGACCGAAGCGAACAGGCTCAATGCGGCGACGCGTACGACCAGCGGCAGATGATGACGCAGCACGTCGAGCAGAGGCGAGGACGCCGGGGCAGCCACGGACGGCGGCAGCGCCTTGAGCGCGCTGCGGACGTAGAGACCGAACAAGGCGACCAGCAGGCTCAGCCAGAACGGGATGCGCCAGGCCCAGGCTTGCAGCTCGGCCGGCGTCAGCGCGCTGGCGCAGGCGAGTGCGGTCAGTGAGGCGAGCTGGATGCCGATGGCATAGCCGACCCCGCCGATCGCGCTCGACAGCGCCCGGCGGCCGGTTGGCGCCTGCTCGACCATGAAGACGTTGGCGATCGCCGATTCGCCGCCCACCGCCAGGCCCTGGAGCAGGCGTAGCAAGGTGAGCAGGACCGGCGCGGCGACGCCGATCGCGCCATAGCCTGGCAGCAACCCCATCCCGAGGGTCGGAATGACCATGCCGACGATCGAGAGCGTGAGCGCGGCCGGACGGCCGGCGCGGTCACCGATATAGGCGATCGCGATCGCGCCGAGCGGCCGCGCGAGATATCCGACGGCAAAGACGCCGAAGGCTGCAAGCACCTCGGCGACCCGGTCGCCGCTCGGGAAGAACGCTGCGCCGATCTGAAGGGCGAAGAAGCCGTAAATCGAGAAGTCGTACCATTCCAGGACGTTGCCGATCGTCCCGGCGGCAATCAGGCGCGATCGGCTCACTACTTCGCGATCAGACGCAGCTTCACCGGCTCAGCTCTTCCAGGCTTCGGTGGCACGCGCGCCGGGCGCCACGTCGGCGGCGGTCGGCGTCTTGACGTTCTGCATGTGCTGGTAGCGCTGGGCGGCGAACCAAAGCGCGTAGTCGCCGAATTTGATCGGCGGGTACTTCGACGGATTGTCCGCCGACTGGCACGACGGCAGGCATTCGATGACCGTGTCGTGGTCGGGATCGCAGAAGAACGGGATGGCGTAACGCACGGTCCCCGAGACGTTGCGCACGCGATGGGGCGTCGACAGGAAGCGCTCGTTGGTCCAGCGGTGCAGGATGTCGCCGCCGTTTACCACGAAGGCGTCCTCGACATAGGGCGCGTCCAGCCATTCGCCGTTCGGCAGGTTGATCGACAGGCCCTGCACCTTGTTGGGCGGCAGGAGCGTCATGAAGCCTGAATCGGTGTGCGGCACCAGGCTCGCGATCTTGTCGTCGGCCGCGTCGATCAGCGGATAGCGCGACTGCCGCAGGATCATGTGCGGGACCTTGAAGCAGCCGTCGAAGTGGTCCGCCGGCAGGTCGAGCGCCAGCGCATAGAGCCGCACCAGCTTCTGGCACAGCGCTTCCATCGTGCTCATGTACTTGAGCGTCTGCTCGCGGAAGCCCGGCAGGTTCTGCGGCCACTGGTTCTGCACATGGAAGCGGCGGCCGGCGATCACGTTGGGATCGTCCGCGCTGCGCTCTCGCCGCAGGAAGAAGGCCTCGTTCTGGCTTGGCTTCTTGCCCTGCGCGGCGGCGTTCGGCGGCGCTTCCTTGGCGATCGGCATGTAACCGATCGTGTGCTCGTTGACCCTGACCTTGAGCTTCTCGTCCATCGGCTGGCCATGGAAGCGCGCCGCCGCGGCGTACTGCGCCTCGATCAGCTCGCGTGGCACGCCGTGGCCCGCGAGATAATAGAAGCCGACATTCTCGAACGCCCAGGCGAGGTGGGCGGCGGCCTTCTCGGCGGCGCCCGGCGTGCCGGCCAGGAAACCCGAGACATCGATCAGCGGGATCGCGCCGCCGATCAGGACCGGAGGCGGAGCCGGCGTGAGGGCTGCGCGGGAAATGGTCTGGTCCATGGAGGACTCCTTCGTCTCGAAATTTAGCACGTCGGCCGACCGAAGCGCCAACGCAGGAAGGCGAGCACGTCGGCGGCGCAGCGGTCGGGATCGGCATCGCAAATATTGTGCGGCATGCCCTCGTAGGTGATCGCCTGCACGTCGGGAATGCGCTCGATCATGACGTCGTAGTTGCGGATCGAGCCCACGGTCTCTCCGCCGGGGATGACGAGCAGCGTCGGGCACTTGATGGCGCCGACCTTGTCGCCCCATTCGAGCGAACTCATCAGGCCGACGAAACGGGCGATCCAGGCGGGGTCGTTCTTCGCTGCCTCGTCGACGAACCAGCCAGGCAGGCCCTTGGGCACCTTGTCGAGCGGGAGGCGGTCGGCGATGGTCTCGGCGAAGAAGTTGCGCAGGCCTTCATTGGCGATGCGCGGCAGCCAGCTCGCAGCCTGGCTGTTTTTGAGCCCGGCGGTCGAGCCGAACAGCATCAGGCTCCTCACCTTGGCTGGCGACTCCATCGCCAGGTTCTGCGCGATGTAGCCGCCGGCCGAATTGCCGACGATATGGCAGGATCGGACGCCGAGATGGGTGAGCAGCTCTTCTACGTCGGCGACCAGGCGATCCATGTCGAGCTTCGAGGAGGCGGGTGGTACCTCTGACTCGCCGTGACCGCGGAGGTCGAGCCGCACGACGCGATAGTGCCGGCACAGCGCCGGCACCCAGGCATAGAACCGCTTGGCGTGGCCGACGGCGGCATGCAGCAACAGCAGGGTGTCGGCCTGCCGCCAGGGATCGGTATAGTCGTCGATGTAGTAGGCGAGCCTGATGCCGTCGCTGGCCGCGAACTTGTCGACCGTCATGCGGTATTTCCCCGTGGACCCGACAAAACGCTGGCAGCGGCATTGGGAGCTGTCAAACCGGAGCTTGTCATGATCATCGAGAAGATCGAGCCGATCGCGTTGCAGTCGGGCACGCTGTCCCTGGTGTTGGCGCGCGTGACCACCAAGTCTGGGCTGGTGGGCTACGGTGAATGCCTGTGCAACAGGCCGCCCATGCAGCAAGCCCTGTTCGCCACGATCCGAGACGCCATCGCGCCGGTCTATATCGGCAAGTCAGCCGCGGACCGCATCGCCCTCAACCTCGCCGCGCGCCGCCGCTTCGCGAGCTTCGGCCGCGCCGGCACGGTGACCAACGCGCTTGCCGCGATCGACATCGCGCTGTGGGACATCGCGGGCAAAGCCGAGGGCAAGTCGGTGTCGGCCCTGCTGGGCGGGGCAAAGCGCACGCGGCTGCCCGTCATGGCGAGCCTCGACAAGTACGACGACAAGTCCAAGGTCCGGGCCAGGCTGGAACAGGCGCTGGCCACGGGGGTGAAGGCCGCCAAGGTGCACGAAGCACCGCTCGACGTGATCGAGGAGGCGCGGCGTACCGTGCCGAAAGATATTCCGTTCGTGGCCGACAGTAACAACGCGCATACGCTCGCCGACATCAAGCGCGAGGAGGCGCGCTGGCGTGCGCTCGACCTGATGTTTTTCGAGGACCCGTTCTGGCCGCCGGAAGATCTGCTCTCGATGGCGAAGATGCCCGGCGTGCCGATCGGCATGGGCGCCGATTTCGGCTCGACCGAGCAGATGGCGGTTTATGCCAGGCTGCCCGCCATCGCCGTCCTTCAGCCCGACGTCTGCATGCTGGGCGGGCTGAGCGAAGCGCACAAGGCCGTGGCGATGGTCGAGAAGGCGGGCAAGGAGCCGGCGCCGCATACGCCCTTCGTCGGACCCGCGGCGCTCGCCTCGCTGCATCTACTGGCCGTGGCAAAGCACGAGGGATACTTCGCCGCCATCGAGCCCGCCGACGGGCGTGACATGTACGGCACCGGCATTCCGCGCTGGCAGCCCGCCATCAACGTGCCGACCGGGCCGGGCCTTGGCTTCGATCCGGATCCAGACTTCCTCCACCGCTACGACTGTGCCAAGCAGTGAGCTCTTGAACGGAGGAAAAACCATGGCATCGCCGCTCTTCGATCTCACCGGCAAGGTCGCTGTCGTCACCGGCTCGAGCAAGGGCATTGGCAAGTCGATCGCCATGCACCTCGCGCTGTCTGGCGCCAAGGTTGTGGTGTCGTCGCGCAAGGCGCCGGTCTGCGAAGAGGCTGCCGCCGAGATCAAGAAGGCCGGCGGCCATGCCGTCGTCGTGCCGTGCAACATTTCCGACAAGGCGCAGTGCGAGAACCTGATCGTCCAGACGAAGAAGCAGCTCGGGCCGGTCGACGTGCTGGTCTGCAATGCCGCGTCCAACCCCTACTACGGACCGAACGAAAAGCTGCCCGACGAAGTGTTCATGAAGGTGATGCAGAACAACATCCTGTCGAACATGTGGCTGATCAACCTTTGCCTGCCCGATATGCGCGCCAAGAAGGACGGCTCGATCATGATCGTGTCGTCGATCGGCGGCGTGCGCGCCAGCACGGTGATCGGCGCCTACTGCATCTCCAAGGCTGCCGACATGCAGCTCGCGCGCAACCTCGCCGCCGAGTATGGGCCCGACAACATCCGCGTGAACACCATCGCGCCGGGCCTGGTCACGACGGACTTCGCGCGCGCCCTTTACGAGGATCCGAAGAGGCGCGCAGAGCGGGAGCAGGCGACACCTCTGCGGCGCCTCGGCGCGCCCGACGACATCGCCGGTCTGGCGGTGCTGCTGGCCGGCAAGGCCGGCGCCTTCATCACCGGACAGACCCTGATCGCCGACGGCGGCACGACGATCGGCGGCTGAGCGGAAGCTACGCCGTCTTCCTGAACGTCACCACCAGCACGTCGCGATAGGCGGGCTGTGCGGGGTTCTCCGGCTCGACCGGGGTCACGCCGTGATAGCAGCGCGCGTCATCGACCAGCGCCGAGTCGAGCGGGTCGGTGAGGGTGAAGCTGCCCAGCGCGCGCTTGTCGAGATCGTGGATGGTGGTCGTGCCGCTTCGGATGTTGCGGCGGTCGACCAGCAGCACCAGCACGTAGTCGACGCCGTCGCGATGCATGCCCTCGGGCGTCGGTTTGCCGTGCTCGCCGCGCCGCGCCTCGATGCGGAACTGGTGGGCTTCGATGTGCCACTTCTCGGTCTCGGGTGCCAAACGGCCGAACAGCGAGCGGCAATATTCGAGGATCGTGCGCATGCTCGAACCGTCGCCGATCTCGGGCTTGACCGGTTCGAACCAGCGCTCGATGCCGCCGTTCAGGGTGTTGTAGTCGACGCTCTGGTAGTGCGGCTGATGCTTGCCGCGCGTGATCGCGCCCTGCTTGCCGGCAGCATAGACCGCGAACCGCCGGCGCCGGTAGCGGCCGCCATCGGCCATGTAGGTGTCGGTCTGAAGTTCGTTCCAGCTCTCGGCGAACGCCGGCCAGTCGGCCAGCGAACCGAAGCGACTAAGCGCCGTGCGCATGTCGGACGCTTCCACGAAGGCGTAGCCTGCGCGGGCTATCGCGTTGCGGATGCCTGTTGCATTCTGCAGGCCGGTGCCGATCTCGCTCATGTGATAAACCGTACCACCGCAAGCCCCTTGTCCGACAGTCGCCGGGCATGAAGGATTCTAAGGTTGGCGCGGCATTTGCATTTTCGACGTCACGTCTTTTTGGGGAGATGCCTTTTATGCTGCGCCGCCACATCCTTGCTACCGCTGCTGCCTCGTTCGCGGCGCCCGCCATCGTCTCGCGCGCCTCGCTCGGCCAGAATCTGCGCAAGGTGAAGATGGGCTCGGCCTTCACCACGACGACCAACGCCGCCTTCCTGATGCCCGACATCCTCAAGACCGAAGGCATCGATCTCGAATTGATAATGTTCCCCTCGCTGGTGCAGCGCATGCAGGCGGTCGCCTCGGGCGACGTCGATATCGGCAATGGCGGCCTCAGCGCCACCATGCAGGTGGCGACCAAGGGCTTCCCGATGCAGGTGCTGGCCAATGGCTGCGACGGCGGCTGGATGGTGCTGGCGCAGCCTTCGATCACCAGCTTCAAGGATCTGGTCGGCAAGAAGGTGGCCGTCCAGAACGGCTCGATCGGCCTGGTGTCGCTCAACTGGAAGCTCAAGCAGGAGGGCGTCTACGGCAAGGTCGAGATGGCCTTCATGGACAACCAGGACCAGCCCATCCCGCTGATGCGGGGTGATGTCGCCGCAATCTGCTGCTTCGAGCCCTATGCTGCGCTGGCCGAGCTGAACGGCTGGGGCAAGCGGCTATGGGTGCCGTACAATTCGCCGATGGGCAAGACCAACCTGGGCTTCGTCGCCTCGGTGAACTTCACCAAGAAGGAGCCCGATCTCACCAAGAAGATGGTGGCTGCCCACGTGAAGGCCACCAAGGAGATGGCCTCGAATCCCTCGATCGCCATCGAGACCACCATCAAGCAGTTCAAGATGACGAAGGAAGTGGCCGAGCTCTCGACCAAGAACTTGTTCTTCAGCGCCAACTCGGGCGCGGGCTTCGTCAGCGGCCTGAAGGCGCTCGCCAAGATGATGATGGACGACAAGATGCTGGAGAAAGAGCCCGACTGGAGTCAGTTCCTCAATCTCGGCTACGTCTGATGCAATTCCGTCGCGCGCTGGGGCTATTGCCCCTCGCGCTGCTGTTCGTCGCCTGGGAGCTGGCGGTCGAGTTCAAGGTCTATCCGACGATCCTGCTGCCTCCGCCCGCCAAGGTGGCGATGGTCTTCATCGACGACTGGCAGACCGTGCTGGCAAACGCATTGGCCAGCATCACGCGCGTCATTACCGGCATTTCGTTGTCGTTTCTGTTCGCGGTGCCGCTCGGCCTGATGATCGGTCGCTACCAGATCCTCGACAACATGACCGACTGGTCGATCCAGATCTTCCGCTCGATTCCGCCGATCTCGCTCATTCCGCTGGCGCTCTTGTTCCTCGGCATCGGTGACAAGCCCGCTATCGCCCTGATCTTCCTGGCCGGCACCTGGCCACTGCTGATCAACACCATCTTCGGCGTGCGCACCATCGAGCGCACTCTGATCAAGGTGGCGCGGGCGGCCCGCGCCAGCGAATTCCTGGTGATGAAGGACATCATCCTGCCGGCAGCGCTGCCTGCCATCTTCACCGGGCTGCGCTTGGCAGTCGGCGGCGGCTGGCTCACCGTGGTGACGGCCGAGATGATCGCGGTGAAGTCGGGCCTGGGCTACATGATCCTGAACGCCCAGCTCACTTTCCGCTCCGACCTGATCATCGCCGGCATCGTCGTGATCGGCGGCATCGGGCTGTTGGCCGACCAGCTGGTGCGGCGGGTCCGTGCCCATGTCTGCCGCTGGCAGGAGGGCCTGACGGCGGCGCCCGAATGAGCCGCTTCATCGAATGTGTCGACGTCGGCAAGATCTATCCAGGCAAGACCGAGCCGGTCGAAGCGTTGCGCGGCATCGACTTCACCTGCGAGGCGGGTGACTTCGTCTGTCTGCTCGGCCGTTCGGGCTGCGGCAAATCCACCTTGCTGCAGATGATCGCGGGGCTCGAGATGCCGACCGCTGGCCAGATCGCCGTCGCTGGCCGCGAGCTCGACGGGCCGTCGCCCGAAACCGCCATCGTGTTCCAGGATCACGGCCTCTTTCCCTGGATGACGGTCGCCAAGAACGTCGAGTTCAACATGAAAGCCCGTGGCGTCGCCGCCGGCGAGCGCCATGAGCGAGGCCGCGGGTTCATTGCCATGACGAGCCTGATGGGGTTCGAGGATCGTTACCCGCACGAGCTGTCGGGTGGCATGCGCCAGCGCGTCGGCATCGCCCGCGCGATGACCACGGGGCCGAAGGCGCTGCTGATGGACGAGCCTTTCGGCGCCCTCGATGCCCAGACCCGTGGCAACCTGCAGGACGAGCTGCTGCAGATCTGGGAGAAGCAGCGCACCACCGTGCTGTTCGTGACCCATTCGATCGACGAGGCGCTGCTGCTGGCCGACCGCATCCTGGTGTTCTCGCCACGGCCGGGCCGCATCGCGGCTGACATCAAGGTGGACCTGCCGCGCCCGCGCGCGCCACAATCGGCGCAATTCTCGGCGCTGGCGCGCGAGCTGCGCGGCCTGGTGGGTGCTGAGCGGGACTTCGCCTAGAAAAGCAGATTCGAGGAAACGGCCATGCCCTTTGCCAAGACTGACGACGGCGTGAAGCTCTACTACGAGGAGGCGGGCTCCGGCGCGCCGGTGGTGTTCGTGCACGAGTTCGCCGCCGACCATCGCTCGTGGGAAATGCAGATGCGCCATTTCGGCCAGCGCTACCGCTGCATCACCTGGAGCGCGCGCGGCTATCCGCCGTCCGACGTGCCGGAGAAGGCCTCGAGCTACAGTCAGAACCGCGCGGCCGACGACATTGCCGCGGTGATGGACCACCTCAAGATCGATAAGGCGCATATCGTCGGCCTGTCGATGGGCGGCTTCGCCACCCTGCATTTCGGCTTCCGCCACCCCAAGCGCGCCAAGTCGCTGGTCGTCGCTGGTGTGGGCTACGGCGCTGAGAAACAGGAGGCGTCGAAGTTCAAGGGCGAGGCGGCCATCGTCGCCAAGTCGCTGCAGACCGAAGGTATGGCCAAGTTCGCCGAGAAATACGCCTATGGACCCACGCGCGTGCAGTTCGAGAACAAGGATCCACGCGGCTTTGCCCAGTTCAAGAAGGAACTCGGCGAGCACTCTGCTCTAGGCGCGGCCAACACCCAGATCGGCGTGCAGGCCGAGCGGCCGTCGCTCTACGATCTGGTGGAGCAGATGCGCGCGCTCACCGTGCCGACCTTGATCCTGAGTGGCGACGAGGACTGGCCGTGCCTGGCACCCGGCATCCTGATGAAGCGCGAGATCCCGTCGGCCGCGCTGTCGGTGATGCCGAACTGCGGCCACACCATCAATCTCGAGGACCCCGACCAGTTCAACCGCATCGTCGGCGACTTCATCATTCAGGTGGAGGCCGGCCGCTGGCCCAACCGCGACCCGCGCGCCATCTCGACCTCGATCACGGGGATGAAGAGCTAGTCGCGGCTTCCAACGACCAAACTTCTAATGACCAAAATAGGGGGCCCGCGCGTGACGGCTTTATACTCAAAGGTTTTGCCGATTCGGGAGTCCCGTTAGATTCCCGTTAGATTGGTCTCACGCGGTCAAACCGCCGTCGCAGACGAACTCAGAGCCGGTGGAGAAGCTCAATTCATTGGACAACAGGAAGAGGATCATGCTGGCCACTTCCTCCGGCCGCCCCAGGCGCCCGAGCGGATGGAGTTCCTCGAGCCATTGCCGGCCGGTCATGTTGTCGACGTTCTGGGTCAGCCGGGAGGCGATCATCGGGGTGTCGATGTAGCCCGGATGCACCGAGTTGCAGCGGATGTTGTACTTCAGCTGCGCGCAGTAGAGCGCCACGTTCTTGGTGAGCGAGCGCACCGCGCCCTTGCTGGCGCAGTAGGCCATGGCATAGGCGGAGCCGCGCAGGCCGAGCACCGACGAGATGTTCACGATCGAGCCGCCACCCGATTTCTTCATCGCCGGAATGGAGCTCTTGCAGCCTAGGAAGGTGCCGAGCGAATTGATGTCGTTGACGCGGCGGTACTCTTCGAGAGTGCAGTCCTCGATCGAGTTGCGCACGCCGACGCCCGCCGCGTTCAAGAGCCCGTGCAGCCCGCCATAGGTTTCGACCGTCGTCGCGACCGCCTTCTGCCAGGTGGGTTCATCGGTGACGTCGAGAGGCACGAAGAGCGCGGCTTTGCCGAGCTCGGCCGCGAGCGCGCGGCCCCTGGCCTCGTCGCGGTCGGCGAGCACCGCCTTGCCGCCCTCGCGCAGCACGAGGCGGGCGGTCTCGGCGCCGATACCGGAAGCGCCGCCGCTTACCAGCACGACCTTATCCCTGAGGCGCAACGAACAGCCTCCTCTTGTTGAGGCCCATGGTGAGGCCGCCGTCGCTCACGAACTCCGCGCCGGTGACGAAAGCCGAGCGGTCCGACGAGAGCCACAGCACCAGCTCGCCGAGGTCCTGCGGCTCGGCCATGCGGCCGATCGGATGGCCCATGCCGAGGAAGGCCTTGCCCTGCTCGTGGCCGATCTTCTGCCACAAGGGATTGAAGATCGGCGTGTCGACGCCGCCCGGATGCACAGAATTGCAGCGGATGCCGTACTTCTTTTCGGCGCAATAGGCCGCCACGCTCTTGCTGAGCAGCCGCACCGCGCCCTTGCTCGCGGTGTAGGCCGTCGGCCCGGCCGAGCCGATCAGGGCCGCGATCGAGGAGATGTTGACGATCGAGCCCTTGGACTGGGCCTTACCCGGGCCGATCTTCTTCATGCCTTCGATGGCGTACTTGCAGCCGAGAAACACGCCTTCGGAGTTGATCGTCTCGACGCGGCGCCAATTCTCCACCGTGGTGTCCTCGATCGTGCCCGAGCCGCCGCTGACGCCGGCATTGTTGACCATGATGTCGAGCCGGCCGTCCTGCTTGAGCACGTCGGCCAGCAGCGCCTTCCACGAGTCTTCGGAGGTGACGTCGTGCTGCACGAAGCGGCCGGTGGCGTCCTTGGCTTGCTGGATGTCGGCCACAATGACCTTGGCGCCGGCGCCCTCGAGCAGCGCGGCGGAGGCCGCGCCGATGCCCGAGGCGCCGCCGGTGACGATGGCGACTTGTCCTGAGAGTTCCCCCATGCCGCCGGACAATAGCCAGCGCCTGGTGTAGCCTGCAACCGGCATGGCAAAGCTCGCAGTGACAGCATTGGGCGTCGTTGTGTCGTTGATGGCGACTGCGTGCAACTCGCCCGCAGGGCAGGGCGGAGGGCAGGCGGGATCGGGATTGCAGCGACCTGCCGTGCCGCCGGGCATGACGGCAGCGCAGGCCGCCGCCTACTGCAGTCGGCTGGCGCGCATCTACGACGAATATGTTGGCAGCATCGGCCCGGGCCTCGGCGGCTTTGCCAATACCAGTGCTCCGGCTGACATCGACACCAAGGTCGCCATCGCGAGTTGTCAGGATGGCAACTACGTCGCCGGTATTCCGGTGCTGCAGCAAAAGCTGCGCGATGCCCGCGTGGCGGTGCCGCCGCCACCGGGCTGACCGTTTCCGTGAAAAGCAAGAGGTCCGGGCGATCGACCCGGGCCTCTCTTTTTCAGGCAGCTGACCCTAGAAGCCGAGCGGCTGCGTCACGCGCGTCCAGCGGCCTCCCTTGACCTCGGCCAGGAACGAGGAGTTCGCGCCTTGGCGGATCTTCGGGCCGAACGTCACCGGCGGGCCGTTGAAGATGTCGTTGTAGTTCGCGATCTTCTCGAGGCCGGCAATGAAGCTGTCGAGCGTCAGGTCCTTGCCGGCGTTCTTCAGCCCCTGCACCGAGATGTCGGCGGCGACGTAGCCATAGACCGCGCCGATGTTGGGATCGACGTTGTAGCGTTTCTTGTAGTCCTCGACGAACTTCTTGACGGACGGCACCGGCAAATCGACGTAGGGCATCTCGGTGAGGCCCATGGCGTAGAAGCCGTCCATGCCCGGCGCCGCGCCAACGAACAAGTCGTAGGAAGAGGCTGCCCCGAGGAAGATCACGTCATTCCAGCCGGCCTTGCGCGCCGTGTTGTAGGGTATGATCGCGTCTTTCACGATGGCGCCCATGGCGATCAGCTCGCACTTTGCCTCACGCAACTTGGTGATCGGCGCGGTGAAGTCCTGGTCGGTCGGCTTGTGGGCTGTCGTCTCGACGATCTTCATGCCGAGCTTCTCGGTCTGCTCCTTGGCGCCCTCCAGGATCTCCTTGCCGAAGTCGGTGTCCTGGTACATCACGCAGACGTTCTTCACGCCCTTGCTCTTGACGAAGTAGTTGATGCCCGAGCGGATCTGGTCGACGTAGGATGCCGCTCCGTAGAACTTCAGCCGCTCGAACGGCTCGTACATCGAGCGCGCCGCCGACAGCGGAAAGAGGTTGGGCACGCCTGCGGCGAACTGGTCCTTGAAGCAGGCGTTGTTCATCGGCGTGCCGAGTGGGCCCACGAAGGCGAACACCTTGTCGCGGTTGATCAGCTTGTTGCAGGCCTGCACCGCCTTCGGTACCTGGTAGGCTTGGTCCTCGACGATGACCTTGAGCTTGCGGCCGAAGATGCCGCCCGCCTCGTTCGCCTCTTCGAAGCGCATCTTGACGCCGTTCGACGACGACACCCCGTAGGTCGCGGCTGGACCGCTGAGATCGGTCGGCATGCCGAACGTCACTTCGGTCGCGGTGACACCTCGCGTCTGCGCCATCGCGCTGGCGGCCAGCGCCAATGAGCCGGCGGTGGCCAACAAACCTATTGTCGTTTTCCTCATCGTTCCCTCCCTAGTTCCGTTGCAAATATAGCCTTCTAGCTTGCCTCGACATACATGCCGTCGATCATCCCCTTGTACTTCTCGCTGACAAACTTGCGCTTGAGCTTCATGGTCGGTGTGACCTCGTCATCTTCGGCGGTGAGTTGCTGCTCGATCAGCCGGAACTTTTTGATCGTCTCGACCCGCGCGAAGCCCGCATTCACCCGTTCGATCTCCGAGCCAATCAGATCCACCACCTCGCGCGACCTGCACAGTGAGACGAAGTCGGTGAACGGCACGTTGGCGTCCTGGGCATGCTTGGCGACGTTGTCGTAGTCGATCATGACCAGGCACGACAGGAACTTGCGCTTGTCGCCGATCACCACGGCGTCGGAGATGTAGGGCGAGAATTTGAGCTGATTCTCGATCTCCGACGGCGTGATGTTCTTGCCGCCCGCCGTGATGATGATGTCCTTCATACGATCGGTGATCTTGAGGTAGCCCTCGTTGTCGAGGTAGCCGACGTCACCGGTATGCAGCCAGCCATCGCGCAGCGTCTCGGCAGTCTTCTCCGGCTGGTTGAGGTAGCCCATGAAGACGTGCGGACCGCGCAGCAAGATCTCGCCTTCGGGCGAGATCTTGGTCTCGGTATGCGGGGCGGTGACTCCCACCGTGCCGAGCTTGATGCGGTTGGGCATGCCGGTCGCCAGCCCGCAATTCTCGGTCTGGCCGTAGACCTCGCGCATGTCGACGCCCAGTGCGCGGTACCATTTGATCAGGTCGGGCGCGATCGGCGCGGCACCGGTGCCGGCGAACTTCACGCGATGCATGCCGATGGCGCGCTTGATGTTGTCCAGCACCAGGAAGTCGGCGATGCGATGCGCGAGCTTTAGGAGCGGCGAGGGCTTCTGGCCGGCGAGTTCGGTTTCCGCGACCTTCAGCCCGATACCGATCGCCCAACGATAGGCCATGCGGCCGATCCAGGTCGCCTCCTTCATGCGGATGGCGATGCCGGAATAGAAGCGCTCCCAGATGCGCGGCACGGCGAAGAAGGTGGTCGGCGCCACCTCGCGCACGTTCTCGGGCACCGTCTCGACGCTCTCGGCGAAGTTGGCGATTGCGCCCGAGCGTAGCGGCAGGAACGAGGTGAAGGTGCGCTCGGCGATGTGGCAGAGCGGCAGGAAGGCTAGCTGCTCGTCATCGGTGCCGAGCGGGATAAAGGCGTCGGCATTGCGCATCTGGAAGATGACATTGCGATGTGACAGCATCGCGCCCTTGGCCGGTCCAGTGGTGCCCGAGGTGTACACCAGGATCGCGAGCTCTTCGCCTTTCGAAGCCGAGACCAGCTTCTCCCAAAGGCCGGGGTTGGCCGCGTCATGCTCGCGGCCGATGGCCATCAGCTCCTCGAGGGGCATGACCATGGGGTCTTTGAAATCGGCAAGGCCCTCCATGTCGAAGACGAAGACCTTGACGATGTCCGGGCAGCGCTCGCGCACGTCGATGAACTTGTCGAGCTGTTCCTCGTTTTCGACGAACAGGAAGCGCGAACGGCTGTCGTTCAGGATGTAGTCGACCTGCTTGGCCGAATCGGTGGGATAGATGCCGTTGGAGACACCGCCCGCGCCCATCGTGCCCATGTCGGCATAGAGCCAATCCGGCACGGTCTCGGCCATGATCGACACGACCTCGCCACGCTTGAGCCCGAGCTTGACCAGGCCCATGCCCACGCTGCGTGCACGCTCGCCGTATTCCCGCCAGCTCGTGGCGCGCCAGATGCCGAGATCCTTCTCGCGAAAGGCGGTGCGGCCGTCCCGCGCCTTCACCTGGTGCCAGAACAGCTTGGGGATCGTGTCGCAGCCGTCGATCTCGATACGTCCGTCCAAGTCCTGCATCGCCAGACTGTCCATCGCGTTCTCCTAACGCCAGGTCTTGCGCTTTTTCCAGCGCCGTTTGCCCCGTGCGCCTTGTTCCTTGATGCCGAGATAGAATTCCTTGATGTCTTCCTTCTGCAGCAGCCGGGCGCAGGTATCGGCCATGACGATGCGGCCGACCTCCAGCACGTAGCCGAAGTCAGCGGTCTGCAGCGCCATGTTGGCGTTCTGCTCGACCAGCAGGATGGTGACGCCGCGCTCGCGGTTGATGCGCACCACGATCTCGAAGATGTCTTTAACCAGCTTGGGCGACAGGCCGAGCGAGGGTTCGTCGAGCAGCATCAGGCGCGGGCGTGCCATCAGGGCGCGGCTGATCGCCAGCATCTGCTGCTCGCCGCCCGACAGCGAGCCTGCGCGCTGGTCGGCACGCTCCTTCAGCACCGGGAAATAGCCGAACACCGCTTCGAGATCCTGCGCCACGCCATCAGCGTCGCGTCGCGTGTAGGCACCCATGCGCAAGTTCTCGCGCACGCTCAGGAACGGAAAAACCTCGCGACCCTCGGGCACGTGGCTGATGCCGAGCCGCATCACTTTATCCGGATCCTGGCGTTGGATCTCATGACCCTCGAACACCACGTTGCCCTTCTGCGGATCCATGACGCCGCACACAGTCTTGAGCACAGTGGTCTTGCCGGCACCGTTGGCACCCAGGATCGTGACGATGCCACCCTTCGGCACGTCGAACGACACGCCGCGGATCGCCATGATCGGCCCGTAGTAGGTCTCGACGTTGCTGACCTTGAGGATGGGTTCGGCCATGGTCGTCATCCCCCGAGGTAAGCGCGGATGACTTCGGGATGCGCCTGCACCTCGGCCGGCGTGCCGGTTGCAATTGGCCGACCGTAGTTCAGCGCCAGCACGCGGTCCGACACGGCCGAGACCAGGCTCATGTCGTGCTCGACCATCAGCACGGTGATGCCGAGCAGATTCTTGATGTCCTGGATCCAGAAGGCCATGTCCTCGGTCTCCTCGACATTGAGGCCGGAGGAGGGCTCGTCGAGCAGCAGGAGCTTGGGGTCGGTGCAGAGCGCGCGTGCCAGCTCGGTTACCTTGCGCACGCCGTATGGCAGATTGACGATGAAGCTGTCGCGGTATTGCTGCAGGTCGAGGAAGTCGATCGCCTTCTCGACCGCCTCGCGATGCTCGACTTCCATGTGCCGCACTGACGGCAGGAACAGCAACTCGGAGAAGAAGCCTGACTTCTTGTGGGCGTGGCGTGCCAGCAGGAGATTTTGCAGCAGCGTCGCGTGCTCGAACAGCTCGATGTTCTGAAACGTGCGGGCGATGCCGAGGGCGGCGATGCGATGCGGCGCGACATTGGTGATATTCATGCCGTCGAAGGTGAGCTGTCCTCCCGAGGGCTCGTAGATGCGGCTTACCAGGTTGAAGATCGTGGTCTTGCCCGCGCCGTTGGGGCCGATGATGGTGAAGACCTCGCCCTTGTCGACGTCGAAGGTCACGCCATCGACGGCCTTGATGCCGCCGAAGTTGATCGAAAGATTGTCGGCCTCGAAGAAGCTCATCTGAGCCGCTCCGACCGCATGTAGGTCTTCTGCCGCTTGAAGGTCGACGCCTTGTACATCGGGAAGGTCGAGAAGAAGATCCGGATCTTCACCCAGCGGCCATACATGCCCAGCGGCTCGAGCAGGATCACCAGCACCAGGATCAGGCCGAAGATGCCGGCCTCGACACCGGGCTTGGCCAGGAACGCGCCGATCGCGGCACCAAGCTTGCCGATCGGCGTGATACCAGTACTGGTGGCGAACTGCGCCATGCTGTCAGGGATTGAGTCGCGCATAATGGCGATCAGCGGCGGCAACAGCGCCACGAAGATCGCGCCGAACACCGCGCCGTGCAGCGAACCCAGCCCGCCCACGATCACCAGCAGCAGAAACTGGATCGACAGCAGGATCGAAAAGATGTCGGGCGCCAGATAGGAGATTTTGTGGGCGAATAGCGCGCCCGCCAGCCCCATCAGCCCGGCGGAATAGGCGAAGGCTGTCGACTTGTAGATCGCGAGGTTGACGCCCATCGACTGGGCGGCGATCTCGCTGTCGCGGATGGCAATCCAGGCGCGGCCGGTCGGCGCGCGCAGCAGGTTTCGCGTCAGCCACAGCACCACGACCAGGAAGAACAGGCAGAGATAGTAGAACGAGCGGTCATCGGCGAACTCGACGCCGAAGATGACCGGCCGGTCGACCTTCATGCCGGCGAAGCCGTGCGTCACCGATTCCCAACGGCTGAACACCTCCTGGATGATCACCGAGAAGGCAAGCGTTGCGATCGCGAGATAAATGCCGGTCATGCGCAGCGCCGGCAGGCCGACAATCAGGCCGCATGCCGTCGTGATCGCGACGGCGAGCGCCACTGACAAGACCCACGGCACGCCGTGCTGGATGAAATAGGCATGGGCGTAGGCACCGATGCCGAGGAATGCCGCGTGGCCCAGCGACACCAGGCCGGTGTAGCCAACCAGCACCATCAGCGAGACGCCGCACAGGGCGTAGATGAACACCCAGGTCGTCTCGCCGACATAGTATTCGTCCATCAGGAACGGCAGGACGAGCACGGCGACGGCCAACAGGCCGTACCAGGAGCCGTCGACCTTGTCGCGAAACAGGCGGATGTCTTGGTTATAAGAGGTCTTGAACTGGAAACGCATGGCGGGCGCTACACTTTCTTCCGGGCCAGCGACCCGAACAGGCCCTGCGGGCGAACGATCAGCATGGCGAGCAGCACGATGTAGGGCGCGGTGTCCTTGAAGCCCTCGGGCAGGGTGGCGCCGGCATAGAGCTCGATCAGTCCGATGATAATGCCGCCCAGCAGCGCGCCGGGAATCGAGCCGAAGCCGCCCAGGACTGCCGCAGCGAAGGCTTTGAGCGCCACGGCGAGACCCATGTTGGTGTCGATCAGCGTCACCGGTGCGAGCAGGATGCCGGCGGCCGCGGCGACGGCGGCCGAGATCGCCCAGATCAGCGAGAAGATCAGCTTCACCGGGATGCCCATGTAGTAGGCGGCGAGCTGGTTCTGCGACGTCGCCTGCATGGCTACGCCAAGGCGCGTGTGATTGAAGAAGACGTAGAGCACGCCGCACAGGATCAGCGTGCCGGCGATGATCGAGAGATACTGGTGGCTGAGCGTGACGCCGCCCACCGTCCAAACGCCGCCGAACGGCGTCGGCAGGGTATAGATCTCCGAGCCCCAGGCGATGCTGGCGAAGGTGCGGAACATCGCGCCGAGCCCGATGGTCAGCATGACCACGGCGAATTGCGGCTGGCCGAGCACCCCGCGCAGCACCAGCCGGTCGAGCAGGGCGCCGAAGGCGCCGATCGTCACCACGGAGATCAGGAAGGCGAGCCAGTAATCCAGCCCCCACCACACGACCGCCATGTAGGCCACGAATGCGCCCAGCATCAGCAGGTCGCCCTGGGCGAAGTTCACCAGCTCGGTCGCCTTGTAGATCAGCACGAACCCGAGCGCGACCAGGCCGTAGATGCAGCCAACCGCAAGCCCGTTGAGGGTGAGTTGTAGAAAAATAACCAGTTTCCGTCCCCTGCAGCCGGGCGGTCTGTCGCCGCCTCATTTCTACAAATATGAACGGCTGTTCAACGCTGTCAACGCGCTAAGGCGTGACTTCTCAGGGTGTGTAGGATGTCCCTATGGCCAAATCCCTGACCACGCCGGAAGAGCGCGTTGCGCTGTTCCAGACGCTGTTCTCCGACACCATTCCGCACAACAAGGCGCTCGGCCTGAAAGTCCTGGCGGTGGCCAGGGGCCTGGCCTCGATGCGGCTCGACTGGCGCGAGGAGCTTGTCGGCAATCCCGAGACCGGCGTCGTCGCCGGCGGCCCGCTGACGGCCATGCTCGACGGTTGCTGCGGCATGGCGGTCGCCACCATGCTCAAGGACCCGAAGCCGTTCGCCACGCTCGACCTGCGCATCGACTACGCCCGTCCGGCGACGCCCGGCCAGCCGGTGATCGCCGAGGCTGAGTGCTATCGCATCACGCGCTCGGTCGCCTTCACCCGCGCCTTCGCGCACCAGGGCGATCCCAAGAATCCGGTCGCCGCCGCGGCGGGCACCTTCATGCTCGGCACCAAGGGCGAGGTCACGCGCGCGCAGGCGATCGGCAAGGAGCCGCTCAAATGAGCGGCGATCTGCTCAAGCGTCTCGCCGAAGCGCGCAAGACCGGCGACGTCGCACGGCTCGCCGAGGCGATCCCCTATGCCAAGTGGATGCAGATCGCGCCGGAGAACACCACCGGCGAGCTGCTGACCCGCATGCGCTACCACAACTCGCTGATCGGCAACACCTTCCTGCCGGCGATCCATGGCGGCACGCTGGGCGCCATGCTCGAGATGGCGGCGATCTTCCACCTGTTGTGGGAAACCGAGACCGAGACGGTGCCGAAGATCGTCAACATCACCGTCGATTATTTGCGCTCGGCACGGCCGCGCGACGTCGTGGCGGCCGCCAAGGTCACCAAGCAGGGTCGCCGCATGGTCAATGTCTTTGCCGAGGCTTGGCAGGACGACCGCTCCAAGCCGGTCGCCACGGCGTCGGCGCACTTTCTGGTGCAATCCTCTGATGACGCCGAGCCGTCGCTGTGACGACGATCAGCGCGAGACGGCGGGATATTTGTCGGCGCCCGTTATCGGACTGAGCGCAGCCGGCAGGCGCGTTCCGAGGTAGAGGACGACCAAGCCGATCACCGCGCCCACGATATGCACATTGCGCAGCGCGGAGGCGAGGGCTGGCGGTTCGGGCGTATGCTGCGTGACGACGGCATTGACCAAAGCCCCGAACAGGGCAGCGCCAGTCGCCTGCCCGACGATGCGCATGAACATGTTCGAGGCCGTCGCTGCGCCGCGCTCGCGCACGACCGCAGCACCTTGCACCGAGACGAGGTAAGTGGTGTTGCAGCATCCCATCCCGATGCCGACCAGAAACGCGCCGGTCGCCGCCCAGGCCGGGCCGCTGGCGGCCGTCATGGTCACCAGCACGGCGCTGCCCAATGCCAGCATGGCGCCGCCCAGCATCGCGCTCGTGCGGTAGTTGGTGCGAATCATCAACCGGCCCGACAGCACGCTGGCGATGGCCCAGCTCACCGACATGGCGCCGAGCACGATGCCCGTCACCGCCGGGTCACGGCCCATGACCGCCTGCACATAGATCGGGAGGAAGCCGGTCACGCTCATCATCACCATGCCGATGGCGAAGCTGCCGAAATTGCCTAGTGCGATCACCGTGTTTGACCAGAAGCGCAGCGGCAACATGGGAGCAGGGACCTGACGCTCGTGCCGCACCAGGGCGGCCAACGCACCGATACCGACGGCGACCAAAATTGCGAGCAGCCACGGGCTCAGCCGGCCGGCCTGGATCATGGCCATCATCAACGCCCCGCCGCCCAGCATGAGCAGGAACGAGGCGAGATAGTCGATGCGTGACGCCTTGTCGTGTGGCTGTTCGTGCAGGAACGTCGCCAGCATGGCCACGGCGATGGCACCGACCGGCAGGTTGATCCAGAACACGACTGACCAGCTCGCATGCTCGATCAGGAAGGCGCCCAAGGTCGGGCCGACGATGGCCGCGACGCCGAACACGCTCGACAGGAAGCCCTGCACCTTGGCGCGCTCGGCCGGGGTGTAGATGTCGCCGACGATGGCATAGGCGACGGGCTGGATGGCGCCCGCGCCCATGCCCTGCAGGGCGCGGAAGGCGATCAGGGCGTACATGTCGTGCGCGAAGCCGCAGAGCGTGGAACCCAGCAGGAACACGCCGGCGCCGACGAAGAACACGCGCTTGCGGCCGTAGAGGTCGGAAAGCCGGCCGTAAATCGGGACGCTGACCGCCTGGAAGAGCAGATAGACCGCGAACACCCAGCTGAAGAGATGGAAGTCGCCCAAGGTGGCGACGATCGTCGGCATCGCCGTCGCCACGATCGTGCTCTCGACCGCGGTCATGAAGGTCGCCGTCATGCAGGCCGCCAGGATCGGGCTGCGCCGTCCGGTGATCGCGCCAGCCGCTGGCTCCGTACTGGCCCTGCCCGCATCCGACATGTAGTTCTTTTACGCCGGCTGCTTCGACAGGTCGATCCCGTAGCGCTCGGCGTTGCGCTTCATGTGGGCTTCGCGCGGCTCGACAAATTCGCCGCGTGCGGCAGCATCGACCATGTCGAGGAAGGTGTGCCAACCCATGGCGTTCAGCTTCACGAAAGCCTCGAGCACCGGCAGGTGAGTCAGCGTGAGCTTGGCATCGTCGAGTTCCAGCGTGAGGTAGGATTCCGGGTAGTCCGATGCCGTCTGGCCGGGCATGAAGACGTTCCAGCTGTAGGCGAGCTTCTTCTCTGGCGCCCACTGGGTCACCACGCCCTTGATATGGCCATCCATGAAATCCACCGCGCCGCCCACCCGCGGCTCGATCGATCCCTTGCCGTACCAGCCCGGCAGGCGGCTGGTATCGGTCAGGACCAGCCACACCTTGTCTCGCGCCGCGGGCAGCGGACGTTCGAAGCGCGTCATGTGCGCATGGGTGAATTGCGCGTCTGGGCTCATGGACTTTCCTGCTCTTTGCAGTAAACAACGCCCGGCATGGATTACGAGTTACTGAAGGTCGAGCGCGATGACATCGTGCGCGACCGCGCCACTTTCGAGGCCTACGCTCGGCCCAGCGATTTGATCGATGCAGATCATCCGAAGATCGTCGCCTATGCAAGGCGCCTGGCGGGTGAGGGCAGTGACCGCGAGAAGGCGCTTCGCCTCTACTACGCCGTGCGCGATGACCTGCGTTACGACCCCTACAACACGCCGATGAAACGCGAAGCCTATCGCGCAAGTGCGACCCTAGGGGCAGGTCACGGTTTCTGCATCAACAAGGCCGGGCTGCTGGCTGCGGTCTGTCGCGCCTCGGGCATCGCCGCGCGCGTCGGCTATGCTGACGTGCGAAATCACATGACGACCCGGCGGCTGAGCGAGCTGATGGGCAGCGACATGTTTTACTATCACGGCTATGCCGAGGTGTGGCTCGACGGGCGCTGGGTGAAGGCAACACCGGCCTTCAACAGGGAGCTGACCGATAAATTCGGCCTCAAGCCGCTCGACTGGGACGGCGTGGCGGACTCGATCTATCATCCCTTCGATCTCAGCGGCCGGCGTCACATGGAGTATCTCGCCTATCGCGGCGTGTTCGCCGATATTCCGTTCGAGGAGATTCGCGGCGCGTTCCGCCACTACTATCCGCGCATGACGCGCCAGCAGGAAGAGATGCCGCTCGGCGGCGACTTCGGCGCCGAGGGCGAGCTGGAAGCAACAGGCAAAGGGAGGGAATGATGGCCAACAAACTGAAGGACAAGGTCGTTCTGGTGACCGGCGCGGGCGGCGGTATCGGCCGCGAGATGGCGTTGCTGGCGGGCAAGGAAGGCGCCTCGGTCGTGGTTAACGATCTCGGCGGCGCGGTCGATGGCGAGGGTTCGGGCAGCGCCACGCCGGCGCAAAAGGTTTGCGACGAGATCAAGGCGGCCGGCGGCAAGGCGGTGCCCAACGCCGACAGCGTGACCGATCCGGCGGGTGCGGAGCGCATGATCAAGACCGCGGTCGAGAATTTCGGCCGGATCGACGGTGTCATCAACAATGCCGGTATCCTGCGCGACCGCATCTTCCATCGCATGAGCCACATGGACTGGAAGATGGTGATCGACGTGCATCTGAACGGTGCCTTCAACGTGAGTCGCGCCGCCGCCAACTACTTCAAGGAGCAGAAGTCGGGCGCCTTCGTGCACTTCACCTCGACCTCGGGTTTGGTCGGCAATTTCGGTCAGGCGAATTATTCGGCCGCCAAGATGGGCATCATCGGCCTGTCGCGCTCGATTGCCCTCGACATGGCGGCATTCAACGTGCGCTCTAACTGCATCTCGCCGTTCGCCTGGACGCGCATGATCGGCACCATTCCCGCCGACACCGAGGCCCAGAAGGCAAGACTTGAGCGCTCCAAAAAGATGACCCCTGCCAAGATCGCGCCCATGGCGGTGTTCCTGCTGTCGGACGGCGCCGAGGGCATCACCTCGCAGATCTTTGGCGTGCGCATGAACGAGATCATGCTGTTCAACGCCAACCGCCCGGTGCGCTCGGTGCACAATTCCGAAGGCTGGACGCTGGAGGCGATTGCCGAGCAGGCCGTGCCGTCGATGAGGCCCTACTTCATCGACATGAAGCGCTCGCCTGAATACTTTACCTGGGATCCGGTGTGAGACACTCGCGACCCGTCTGACGACGCGCGAATTCATGCGTCGTCGGATGATGGTCTCCAAGCACAACCGAAAGGTGTCCAAGCACAACCGAAATCCGCCGTGAACGACGTGGCAAAGCTGTGACCGCAAGCGCAGGGTGGTCGGCGTCGTCATGCGAAGCTTCTGGACTCCGCGCGCGCTCCACTTGATCCTGCCCACGAGTGGATGCGGCGCTATCGCCGCCCGAAAACTGGCCGTCGTTGTGCGGGGGTATCCTTCCTCGGCGCTGTTAGCCGAAGGATGTTGCAATGACAGAACTTCAAGGCGCAGCAGCCGACATACGCCACCACATCGCGTGGGCAAGGCGGGCTGTCCTGTTTGTCGACATCGTGGAGTCAGTGCGCCTCATGGAGCACGACGAGGTCGGCGTGATCGCGCGCTGGCTCGACTTTCTCGACCACGTGCGGACGCATGTGCTTCCACCGCGCAATGGGCGGCTCGTGAAGAACCTCGGCGATGGGATGCTTCTGGATTTCGAGGAGGTCAGGTCGGCGGTATCGGCGGCCTTCGCCATCCAGCACGCCACCGAGCGGCTGAATGCGAGGCACCCGCCTGAAAGCTGGATTCGGCTCCGCATAGGCCTGGAGGTCAGCGACGTCATCGTTGAACCCGACGATGTGCTTGGTCGCGGTGTCAATCTCGCCGCACGGCTCATGAGCCTGGCCGGGCCGGGTGAGATCGTGATCTCCCAGCATGTGCGCGATGGGCTGGCCGACAATCTCGATGCCGATATCGAGGATCTCGGGGACTGCTTCGTCCGGCATCTGCCACAGGCGATAAGAGCCTACCGCGTCGGGCCGCCTGGCACGCGTCCGCCGATCGGACCGCCGATGTCGATCGACGACCTTGCCCCATCGATCGCCGTCATACCATTCAGGTCGCGCGCCTTCGCGCACGACCACGGTGTGATCGGCGAAATCCTCGCCGAAGAGATCATCCGGAGGCTCTCCCACTCGTCCGACCTCAACCTCGTCTCCCGTCTTTCGACGACGGCGTTCAGCGGACGCGACGCGCCCCTCCAGGAAGTCGGCGCGCACCTGAATGCCGACTATGTCGTTTCCGGCGCTTACAGCAACGGCGACAAGCGCGTCGCGCTCGATGTCGAGCTGGTCGAAACGAAGACGGGACGAATCCTTTGGGCCGAGAAGATCGAGGACGACATCACGAGCATCCTCAGTGAAGAGCAGGAACCCGTCAGTCGTCTGATCGCCGGTATCGCGGCCGCGGTGACGACGCGCGAATTGCAGAGGTCCCGGTCGCAACCCCTGCCGACGCTCAAGGCCTACACGCTCCTCATGGGCGCCGTCAGCCTGATGCATCGCCTGTCGCTGCCCGACTTCCAGGAGGCGCATCGGCTTCTTCGTGCGCTGATCGACCGCGGCATCCGGCATCCCATTCCCATGGCTTGGCTCGCCAATTGGCACGTCCTTCGGGTCCAGCAGGGCTGGTCGGAGGACGCGCGTCAGGACACCTACTTCGCGTTGGAATGCACCAAGCGTGCGCTGGACATCGACCCCGACTGCTCGCTAGCCCTTGCCATCAACGGCTTCGTGCACGTCAACCTCCTGAAGCAGTTCGACGTGGGGGAAGACTCCTACGAACGCGCGCTGGCGACCAATCCCAGCAACGCCTATGCGTGGCTGCTGAAGGGAACTTTGCACGCCTTCAAGAGCGAAGGCCGGCAGGCGGTCGACAATACAGAGCGCGCGCTCCGGCTCTCGCCACTCGATCCGCACCGTTACTTCTACAACTCGCTCGCCGCGACCGCCTGCGTCGCCAACCGGCAGTACGACCGTGCGCTCGATCTGGCGCAGCGTTCACTGCGGGCTAATCGCAAGCACACCTCGACGTGGCGGGTGATGACCATTGCGCAATGGCAGCTGGGCCAGTTCGAGGCGGCGCGCAAATCAGCGCAGGAACTGATGAAGTTGCAGCCGACGCTGACGGTAAGCGGCTGGCTGAAGGGTTCTCCTGCCGCAGCCTACCCTGTCGGGCGCGCGGCTGCGGAGGTGTTGCGTCAGGCAGGGATACCAGAGTGAGGGGATCGACAACCATGATCTGAGCGGAGGGGAAGCCATGTCTGTTGAATCATTTCTCGGCGGTTTGGGCGGGCTTGGTGGATTAGGCGGACTGGGTGGTCTCGGAGGACTAGGAGGCCTCGGCGGGCTTGGTGGCCTCGGCGGCTCGGGAGGCCTTGGCGGACTGGGCAGCGTCGGCGGACTCGGCAGTCTGGGACTCATGAATTCGGCGGCCATGGTCCAGGCGCTGATCACGACCCGCGACGGGATCGTCGGAAACTGGGTGCCTCCCACGCCACTCAACAACCAGCTTCCCCAGGACAGTCCCATCAATCTCCAGCGCTGGGAACCCTGGGTCAGGGCGAGCATTTTCGACTTCGAGCTCGTTTCGAGCCTTCATTTCTTCAACACCGGCAGCGTCATGGAGTTGAAGCATCTCAACGAGGCTGCGGCGCCGGCGTACACATATCAGCCGCTGGTGGCGATAACGGCTCCCACTCTCGCCATCTTCCAGAACCAGCTCCTGCTGGTGAACAACTACGCCGATCTTCGTGGCGACCGCGCGACCGAGATTGTGACGCAGATGGGTGGTGCGGTCTCTTTCCTGGCGTCGATCCCGTACCTGTCGCCGTCGCGCACGCCCTATACGCTCGAACTGCTTGCCGCCGTAATACGTCTCGCGAACTACACGGAAATGCGGTTCAAGCATGCGATGGCCTCGCGCCGGCCGAACGAATTCTCGGCACAGATACAGCCGATCATCCTGACGCCGGGCCACAGCAGCTTCCCGAGCGGCCACGCTACGGAGACCTTCGCGTCGGCCCTCGTGCTGTTCAGGTTGCTGCAGGTAAGCGGGATCAGGCCCTACGGTGACAACATGTGGGGCGTGCAGTTGATGCGGCTGGCCTCCCGCGTGGCCGTGAACCGGACCGTGGCCGGCGTGCATTTCCCGATCGACAGCGCGGCGGGAGCTTTGCTCGGATTGACATTGGGCGAGTACTTCGTCCAGCGCTGCAGTGCGAATCCATCGGTGGCCGCGAACTACGACGCATACACGTTCAATGGAACGCTGTTCCCCGACGCGACCACCACGTTGGGGCCGCCGCCCGACGACGGCGACTTCTATTGGCCGGAATTGTTCGATGAGACAACTCTTGTGCAGAAGATTCCGACCACCGCCACCTATGTGACGAACGCCGGAACGCAAACGCTGGTCGGCACTCAGATTCTGCACTGGCTATGGGGCAAAGCGTTCGACGAGTGGATTTGACGGATCACCCAGCCACCTGTCGCGAGGTCTCCTATGGTCGACACATCGGACGTCTTCAAGGGAATAGATCCTTACGTCTTTTGGATTCTGGGTCCGGGAAAGCACTATTTCTTCCTTCCTGGACGTGGAAAGCAGTGGTTGCCCCTGCTCATACGGCTGAAGGAGAAGGATTCGTTCGGCAACAGGATCACCGCGAAAAGTTTCGCCGAGGGCGAGCATCTCAGCGAAAGAAGGCGCCAGGCCTGGCAAGACGCGATCCAGGTGCCGACGCTCTTCACCGAATCCCGGATCGGCGCGAACGAAGGGCCATACGTTACGGCGCTGATGTCGGTCGACTATATCGGCAAGGACTTCGTCGAGGACCCGGACTTGCGTGCCGAGATCCGGGGAGCCGTCGAGAGCGTCTCGCCCAGCCGGCCACTCGATGCGGCCGCGCTGCCACCTTCGCAAGGGGCGCTGCAGCCTGAGGCGGCACCGCTGAAAAAGGAGTCGCTGGAAACAACGGCGGACGTCGCCTTGCCAGAGGGCAGTGTCATCATGGGCATCATCGACGACGGGATCGCCTTCGCCCATGAGCGGTTCCGCAAGATTGTCGGTGGAGTCATCGAGTCACGGGTCGAGCATTGGTGGCTGCAGGACGGTCCGTACAAGCCCAATCACTTTCCCTTCCTGCCGTCCGGCAGTCAGGACGTGCCTTCCGGCTGCGAGCTGAACAAGCGGCAGATCAACGACCTCCTCAAGGATTGCACGAAGGGCGGCATCGTTGACGAGGATCTCGTCTATCGGAAGGCGAAGTTGACTGACTTCCCGGCGGGGGGCCACAAATCTGCCGCGTGGCGTGTCGCCCATGGCACGCACGTCATGGACCTCGCCTGTGGCGCCAAGCCGAATCCCCCGTGCAATGACCGCCCGATCATATGTGTGCAGCTTCCGATACGCGTAACGGCCGACACCTCCGGGGGCCATCTCTTCAAGTACGTCGTCGAGGCCATCTGGTACATCCTCGACCGTGCCAGCACGATTCCTGGCGCGGCCCATGCGCCGGTGGTGATCAATCTCAGCTATGGACGCTTCGAGGGCCCGCATGACGGCACTGCGGACATCGAGTTCGCAATCGAGGTGATCATCGCGGCGATGTCGGTATTGGGCGTCCGTCTGCGCGTCTGCCTGCCCGCGGGCAACAGCTATCTGTCGCGGACCCATGCCAAGATCAAGTTCGCGCATCTGAACGACGTTGTCACGCTGCCCTGGCGTGTGCTTCCGGATGACCGCACGCCGAGCTTTGCGGAAATCTGGCTGCCCAAGCGCAATTCCGGCGGATCCAACCGGATCAATGTGACGATCACCGCGCCGACCGGAGAAAGCCACACGGTTGGCGAGGGCGGATTTGCCCAATGGACCGGAGGAGGTGGCCCGGTCTATGCCGAGGTCCGCTATTACATTTCGCCGCTTACGAATCGCAGGATGTTTCGGATATCGGTGCTGGCGACGACAGACCTCGATTCTACCGCACCGCTCGCACCGGCCGGCATCTGGAGGATCGACCTCCAGAACGTCAAGTTGGCGCACAACCAGGCCGTTCACGCCTGGGTGCAGAGAGACGACTCGCTCTACGGATTCCCGCTGCGGGGTCGGCAGTCGTTCTTCGACGATCCCGAATATGTCCGGTTCGACAACGCAGGTCGCGACAAGGAAACCGACGACACAGCGAGCCAGGTGAAGCGCAAAAGCACGATCAACGCGATGGCTACCGGGAAGTCCCCGATCGTGGTGGGTGGCTACCTGCGGAAGGAAATGGTGGCGGCCAAGTACTCATCCTCCGGTGCGAGGAGGCCGCCTCCACGCAGGCCGGACGCCATGGCGGTCAGCGAGGATTCACGGGTCCATTCCGGCATCCTGGCGGCAGGGTCGCACAGCGGCTCCGTCGTCGCCATGGGAGGGACCAGCGTTGCCACGCCGCAAATAGCACGGTTCGCGGCGGACAATCTCGCCGCAGGTGGGAAGGGAGATCGCAAGGCGGTCAAGCTGCGCGCGGCACTGGACGAATTGGGCTATCCGCTCGGTACGCCGCCCAAGCCACCGCGCAGACGCGGCGGAGCGGGACGCGTCAAAATCGCTGCGCTCGTCAAGTTGAAGAGATACGACTAGCAGGCAGCCGGCCGATCGTGCGATTTTCAGCCGAAGAGTTGGAGAGTGAGCGCCGATGGCTGCCGAGAGAATGAAGAACGAACCGAAGATCGATGCCGAGGAAGTGTTGAACGGCATCGTCGAATGGGTATCGATCGAGAGCCCGAGTCACGACGCCAAGTCGGTCAACAAGGTGGTCGACCATGTCGAGGGCCAGTTCCGCGATCTCGGCCTCAGGCTCGAGCGCATCCCGGGCCGCGACGGCTTCGGCGACATTCTGGAATGCAAGACGCCGCGGGAGTGGAGCCACGGTGAGGGCAAGGGCATTCTGGTGCTGGCTCATCTCGATACGGTGCACCCCATCGGCATGATCGAGAAGGATCTCAAGGTACGTCGCGAGGGCGACAGCATCTTCGGGCCGGGCATCTACGACATGAAGGCAGGCGGCTATATCGCTTATTACGCGCTGCGCCATCTCGTTCGTCAGGGCAAGAAGACCAAGCTGCCGGTCACCTTCCTGTTCATCCCCGAGGAGGAGGTCGGCAGCCCGACCTCGCGCGCCCGCATCGAGGAGGCAGCCAAGGGGCACAAATACGCGCTGGTCATGGAGCCCGGCCGCGACGGCGACCGCGTCGTGACCTCGCGCAAGGGTGTCGGCCGCTTCACCCTCACCGTGAAGGGAGCGGCGAGCCACGCCGGCGTGCGCCACGAGGATGGCCGCAGCGCCATCCACGAGATGGCCAAGCAGATCATCCGCATCGAGAACAAGACCGACTACGCCCGCGGGATCACCTGCAATGTCGGGCTGATCCAGGGCGGCACCGGCGTCAATGTCGTGCCCGCGGAATGCAAGGTCGAGGTCGACCTGCGCGTGCCCAGCCAGCAGCTCGCCGAGGAGATGACGCACTGGTTCCTGAATCTCGAGCCGATCGGCAAGGACGTCGAGCTCAAGGTTGAGGGAGAGATGAACCGGCCGCCCTATCAGAAGGACACGGGCATCGCCCAGCTGTTCGAGAAAGCGCAGGCGATCTATCGCGAGATCGGCAAGGAGCTGAAGGACGTGCCGCTGACCGGCGGCGGCAGCGACGGCAATTTCACCGCTGCCCTCGGCGTCCCGACGCTCGACGGGCTGGGCGCTGACGGCAAGGGTGCACACGCCGCCTACGAGCAGATCTACTATTCATCGCTGGTGCCGCGGACCTATCTCTGTACGCGGCTACTGGAGACGCTGGAGTAGAACGCCCCCTAAGTCTTTAATATATAACGACTTTAGTAGGCTGCCGTGTAGCGCTTCCGGATGTGCTTGGGCTTCTCGATCTCGTCGAGAATGGCGATGGCGAAGTCCTCGCGGCTGATCATGCTGCGGCCCTCGTCGTCCTCGATCAGGCGATCGAGGCCGAGGCGGAACTTGCCCGTCCGCTCGCCCGGCTGAATCGAGGCGGCGGGCGAGATCGCCGTCCAATCGAGATCGCTCACTTTGCGGATGGCCTCCAGCGCCAGCGACGCAGGCTTGGAGGTGGGCGGCTGCACGCCCTTTTCCGCCATGTGGTCGAAATGGGTGCGGCCGTCCTTGCGGATCAAGCTGCCGGCGCCGACCACGAAAAGGCAGCGTTTCACGCCTGATTTTTTGATCACGTCGATCACGCGCCCGATGTCGTTCTCGTTCCACTTCACCGAGACGATGACCGCGTCATGGCCTTTCAGGGTCCGCGTCAGGGCGGGCCCATCGCTGGTGCTGCCGGCCCGGACGGCGACGCCGGCGCGCGCCTCAAGCTTCCTGGGGTCACGGGTGATTGCCGTGACCTCATGACCGCGCCGCAACGCCTCGTCGAGGACACGACTGCCGATGTTGCCGGTGGCGCCAATGATAGCAATGTTCATGGCTTAGTTCTTATCATGAGATCGCGGATCGCGGCGACTGTCTCGGAGGGCGCTTCCTGGGGCACGTTGTGGCCAATGTGCGCCAGTATGCGTCGTTCGTAGCCTCCTGTGAATTGGCGCGCATTGCCGTCGCGCTCCGACGCCGGCCCGACGCCATCTGCGTCACCGTGCAGATTGATGGTCGGCGCGGTGATCTTGGGCTGCATGGCGAGCTTCGCCTCGATGCCCTCGAACGCCGGGTCGCCCGGCGCGTAGGCGTAGCGGTGGCGATAGGACTGGATGACGACTTCGACGAAATCGGGATTGTCGAACGAGACGGCGGTTCTCTCGAATGTCGCATCGTCGAAGCTCCAGCGGGGCGACCAAAGCTTCCAGAGAAGCTTGCAGATGTCGCGGCGGTTCTCGGTCAGGCCCGCCACGCCGCGCGCGGTGTGGAAGTAGTACTGGTACCAGAAGCGGTGTTCCTGCGCCGCCGAGATCGGCTTCGCCGAAGTGGCGATGTTTTGGATGTTGTAGCCGGTGCAGCTCACCAGGCCATGCACACGCGCGGGCCACAGCGCCGCCACGACGCAGGCGGCGCGGCCACCCCAGTCGTAGCCCATCAGCGTGGCGCGCTGGATCTCGAGCGCGTCGATGAACTGCAGCAGGTCGTGGCCCAGTGCCGCCTGCTCGCCCGAGCGTGGCGTCTTGTCGGAGAGGAAACGCGTCAGCCCGTAGCCGCGCAGGTAAGGCACCAGCACGCGACAGCCGTCTGCTGCCAGCGACGGGGCCACCTCGTCAAAACAGCGCGGATCATAAGGGAAGCCATGCAACAGGATCACCGGCGGGCCACCATCGGGTCCGTGCTCCTCGTAGGCGAGATCGAGCAGGTCGGTTCGGACGCGGCGCGTTTGCATGATCGGACAATAGCTGCAACACCCCCTGCCGGCCATTCGGTTGCTCTGGCATGGGACTATCAATCAGCGGTAATATAGCTGCCAGGCCCGCCAGGGCCTCGTGAAAGGGGAGACTGATATGTTGAAGAAACTGCTGGCGGCCGTCGCCGTGGCATTCCTGCTGGGCGCCTGTGAAGCGCCGCCGCCAGCTGCGCCGCCGCCTCCGCCGCCCGTGCGCAACTTCCTGGTGTTCTTCGACTTCGACAAGTCGAACCTGACGCCGCGCGCCATGGACATCGTCAAGGAGGCGGCTAACGTCGCGAAGTCAGGCCAGAATGCGCGCGTGACCTGCACTGGCCACACCGACACCGCGGGCCCGGCGAACTACAACATGGCGCTGTCGCTGCGCCGCGCCAACGCGGTCAAGAACGCGTTGGTCGCCAATGGCGTGCCGCCAACCTCGATCAGCGTCATCGGCAAGGGCGAGACGGCTCTTCTGGTGCAAACCAGGGACGGCGTGCGCGAGCCACAAAACCGTCGCGTCGAGATCGTGATCGAGTAGCCGACCGAGCGTTCAAAAGGAAAAGGCGGTCCGCAAGGACCGCCTTTTTTCTGCTGGCCGCTCAAGGCGACTCATCAGGGTCAAGGGCAAGGGATGATGTTCATTTCGGGGCCCATATCGTAGGGCGGCGGCACGAGGGTGATCGACGTCGCCTTTGGATCGAGCGCCCATTCCATCGCGCGCAGGCTGCGGCTGCAAAATTCCTTGTCGACCGGCGCGCGCTGCGCCATGCGGTTGGACATCTCCGTTACCACGACGTCGACGTTGAAGCGCTTGCGACCGGCCAGCTGTCGCAGGGACTGGGCGTTTGCCGAGAGCTCCGCCGTGTACTTGGCGAGGAAGCTCGTGTAGATCGCCTCGAAGGCGCGAGTACCGCCGCCGGTTTGGCACTGCAGTGTCGCCACCGTCAGCTCCTGCTGCAGCATACGGACGCGCATGACCGAGAGGTCGGCCACATTGTAACACGTGGCCTTGTTGACGTTCCCCGCGACCGGCGCGGCCGCTTGCTGATAGTCCGGCGCGGCGGGCTTCTTTGCGGGCGTCGCGGTCCTGCTGCCCTCGAGCGGACAGCCGCCGAGCGCCAGGCCGCCCGCCACCAGAACCGCCACATGCATGAGCTTGCTCAACATTCCCACACTCCAAACTTTGGCCGGACCGAAGGGCCAGCGCGTACAACAGTTAGGGGTCCGATTCAAACGCAATTACTGTGCGGAGCCTGTTAGTGCAGGGCCGTGGCCAGTGCCTTGTCGAAGATTTCCAGGCCCAAATCGATCTCCCGGGGCTCGATGGTGAGCGGCGGGGCGATGCGAAAGACGCCCAATCCACCACGCACGACCGAGGTCATCATGCCGAGCCGCAGGCATTCGCGGGCAACTTTGACGGCGAGATCCGGGTCAGGCGTCCTGGCTCGGCGATCCTTCACGAGATCGAGGCCGAGCAGCAGGCCGCGGCCGCGCACGTCTCCGATGCAGTCGTAGCGTTGCTGCAGGGCCTCGAGGCCGTCCTTCAGGCGCTTGCCGAGCTCCGCGGCGCGCTCGGCCAGCTGGTCGCGCAGGATGACCTCGATGACTTTCAGGCCGATCGCTGCCGGCAGCGGATCGGAGGCATGCGTCGTATAGAACAAGAAGCCGCGCTCGGCGGCCACGTCCTCGATCTCCGGCGTGGTCAACATGGCGGCGAGCGGCAGGCCGGCGCCCAGTGTCTTGGAAAGGGTGAGGTACTGCGGCACGACGCCGTCGCGTTCGCACGCGAATAGAGTGCCAGTGCGGCCGAGGCCGGTCTGTGCCTCGTCGAAGATCAGCTGCAGGCCGCGTGCCGCGCACATGTCGGCCAGTGCCGTCATGTACCCCTGCGGCGGTTCGAGCACGCCGCCCGAGCTCAGGATCGGCTCGACGATGCAGGCTGCCAGTGCGCCGCTCGACTGGCGGTCGACCAGCTCGAAGCCGAATTCGAGCTCACCCCTCCAGTCGTAGACGCCGCGATCGTCGATGAAACGCGAGCGATAGCTGTCGGGTGCCGGCAACACGAGGGCTCCGGGCATCGACGGTCCGTAGCCCCGGCGGCTCGAGGAGTAGGTGGCCGACGCCGCGCCGCCGGTGACGCCATGCCAGGAACGGCTCATCGCGACGATCTCGTGCCGACCCGTCACCAGCTTGGCCATGCGCAACGCCGCTTCGTTAGATTCGCCACCGGTCGAGACCAGCAGGATGCGGTCGAGCTTGCCCGGCGAAACCTTGGCGATCAGCGCCGCGAGGTCGACGACCGGACGCGACAAGATGCTCGAGTAGAGGTGATCGAGCTCGCCGATGTAGTGGCGCGCCACGGCGACGATCTCGGGATGGCTGTGGCCCAGGATGGCGCTCATCTGGCCCGAGGTGAAGTCGAGGATCCTGCGGCCGTCGGCATCGGTGAACCAGTTGCCCCGGGCGCTCTCTGCGATCACGGGCGAGAAGGTACCGCCGTAGCGCACGAGATGGGCGTTGGCTTTGGCCCAGAAGTCGGGGTCGGCATTCTTGCTCATGTGGATTCCAAGGCGGCGCGCAGCAGCGGCAGGCGATCGTTGCCGAAAAACATCGAGTTGCCCACGAACATCGTCGGACTGCCGAAGCCGCCGCGCTGTATCAGTTCGTCGGTGTTGGCACGCAGCTTGGCCTTGCAGGCGTCAGTCTCGATGCCGGCGAAGAAGCGCTGGCGTTCCAGTCCCGCCTTGGCAGCGATGTCGGCCAGCACGTCTTCCTTGGCGAGATCGCGATCGTCGCCCCAATAGGCCTCGAACGCTGCGGTGGCGTAGGGCACCAGCTTCTTGTCGTCGAGCGCCACGAACGCGCCGCGCATGCACTTCACACTGTTCACCGGAAAGACCTTGGGCGGAAAGGCGATCCTGAGACCGTAGAGCTTCGCCCAGTCGGCGAGGTCCTTCAGCATGTAGGCCTGCTTCAGCGGATTGGGCTTGGCGCGATTGTCGTAGACGGTCTGGTTCACCGCATTGAAAACGCCGCCGACCAGAATCGGCTTCCAGGCAATTTCCGCACCGAGTTCTGCGGCCAGCGGTTGGACGGCATGGAAGGCGAGATAGGTCCAAGGGCTGGAGCAGTCGAAGTAGAAGTCGAGCTGGCGCGCCATTTCGTCCCTCTGCTGCGGGTTCGCCTTGTCGTTGCCACAACCCGAGCGTATCTTGCATATCCATGACGGTACCGGCTGAAAAGCCCAAAAAAGTAGCGATTGTGGTTCATCAGGAGCATTCCCGACCGGGCCGCGTCGGCGTCCTCCTCGAGAAACGCGGTTACGAACTCCACCGCCTTTGCCCCAACCTCGGCTGCGAACTGCCCGAAGACATGTCGGACTATGCCGGCGTGGTGATCTTCGGCGGACCGATGTCGGCCAACGATTGCGGCACGCTCAATGGCATCAAGTGCGAGCTCGACTGGATTCCCAAGGTGGTCGAAGCGGGTGTGCCCTTTCTCGGTCTTTGCCTGGGCGCCCAGCTTCTGACGCGCGCGCTGGGTGGCCGGGTCGGCTCTCATCCCGAAGGCCACATCGAAGCGGGCTACGTGCAGATCGAGCCGACCGAACTGGGCCGCGCCTGGTTCAAGGGGCCGCTGAAGGTCTACCAGTTCCATCGCGAGGGCATGGACATCCCCGAGTGCTGCGAACTGCTGGCGACCGGCGAGACCTATCGCAACCAGGCCTTCCGCTACGGCGAGAGCGCTTTCGGCTTCCAGTTTCACCCCGAAGTCACGCTCGAGATGAAACAGATCTGGACGCTCAAGGCCGCCCAGCGGCTGGCGATGCCCGGCGCGCAGCAGCGCGGCGTCCATCTCAGCATGCACGCGATCTACGATCCGCCGCTCGATCGCTGGACCAACGGCTTCCTCGATCGCTGGCTTGCCACCGACGCGCGCGGCTGAGGACTTTGCTCATCCCATAGGCTAGGCTTCCAGTGGATTTTCAGGGGGCACTGTAATGGGCGCATTGATCTTCGTGGCGGCGCTGGTGTTGGTGGCCATCGTACTGGTGTTCGCGGGCGTCAAGACCGTGTCGCAGGGCACCAATTGGACCATCGAACGCTTCGGCCGCTACACGCGCACCCTGCAGCCCGGCCTGCATCTCATCGTGCCCTTCGTCGACACGATCGGCCGCAAGATGAACATGCAGGAGAACGTGCTCGACATCCCGCCGCAGAAGGTCATCACCAAGGATAACGCCAGCGTCCAGGTCGACGCCGTCGCGTTCTACCAGGTGATCGACGCCGCCCGTGCCGCCTACGAGGTGCAGAACCTGCACCTCGCCATCACCAACCTGGCGCTGACCAACATCAGAAGCGTGATGGGCAACATGGCGCTCGACGAGGCGCTGTCCAAGCGCAACGACATCAACAATACGCTGCTGGCGGTGATCGATCAGGCGACGAGCCCGTGGGGCGTCAAGGTACTGCGCATCGAGGTCAAGGACATCGCCCCGCCCGACGACATTGTGGTCGCCATGGGCCGGCAGATGAAGGCCGAGCGCGAAAAGCGTGCCACCATCCTCGAGTCCGAGGGCGTGCGCGAATCCTCCATCCAGCGCGCCGAGGGCGAAAAGCAGTCGGCCATCCTGACCGCGGAAGGCCGCCGCGAAGCCGCCTTCCGCGATGCCGAGGCGCGCGAGCGTCTGGCCGAAGCCGAGGCGAAGGCCACCTCCGTCGTCGCCCAGGCGATCGCGGGCAACGGCGTGCAGGCGACCAACTACTTCCTCGGCACCAAATACGTCGAAGCGCTGGGCAAGATGGGCAGTTCGCCCAATGCGAAGGTGTTTTTCCTGCCGGTGGAAGCAGCCGGCATCATGGCTTCGATTGCGGGCATCGGCGAGCTTGCCAAGGAAGCGCAGGCGCGCGGGTTGGCGGGCGAGGCGGCGAGCCGGCCGCGCGGCTCAGTCCCGAGCTCGGGCTAGGCCGCCATGTTCGGCGTCAAGATCGTCTTCTGGTACTGGTGGGTGCTCGCGGCCGTTCTGCTCGTCTTCGAGATGCTGCTGCCGGGCGTGGTGTTCCTGTTCCTCGCCATTGGCGCGGCAGCTGCGGGCTTTGCCCTGCTGGTGATCGCGGACTTGTCGCTCGAGATGCAGCTCGTGCTGTTCGCCGTGTTGACAGTCGCGTCGGCGATCGGGCTGCGGCCGACCTTACGCAAGCTGCAGAACCACGCTCCCGCGGCGAACCTCAACGCCCGCAGCCAGGCGTTGATCGGCAAGATCTTCGTGCTCGATCAGCCGATCCTCGCAGGCCGCGGGCGTGTGACGTTGGGCGACGGCAGCTGGATCGTCACCGGCCCCGACATGGTCGCCGGAGCCAAAGTGCGTGTAGCTGCCGTGGACGGCACCGAACTCAGGGTCGAGCCGGCGCCTTAGTAGTGGCGTACCACCACGGCGTCGGGCGGCGGGTCGGCGACAACGACGGCCGCCGTCGCAGGTGCGACCGGCCGTTCCACCACGGTCCGCTCGGACCGTACGGTGCAGGCGCTGGCAAGGCCAGCAATGGCGATAGTTGCAAGAATAACACGCTTCATGGCGTCCTCCTTTGGGGCTGAGGTTCAACGGCTGGGTCCTGCCGCGGTTGCCGGCTGTTTTTAGGTCGGGATTGCCAATAGTTAACTGGTAGGTTAAGTGTTGTCTTCTCGAAGGAGAGCGCACATGAAGAAACAGTACGGTTGGGTGGTCGTCGGCGCCGGCGCTTTGATGGGCTGCGTCGCGATGGGCACGACATTTTCGTTGGCCGTCTTCCTGCAGCCTATGTCGGAGGCGACCGGCTGGTCGCGCACCGGCGTGTCGATGGCGATGACGCTCGTGTTCCTCACCATGGGCGTGGGCGGTTTCGGCTGGGGCGCGCTCACCGATCGGTTCGGGCCCAGGATCGTCGTCCTGTCGGGCGCGCTGCTGCTGGGCGCGGGGCTGGCGCTGGCGAGCCGCGCCACCAGCCTGCTCGAGTTCCAGCTGGTCTACGGCATCGTGGTCGGCGCGTCCGCCGGCTCGATCTTCGCGCCCATGATGGCCACCGTCACCGGTTGGTTCGACAAGCACCGCAGTCTCGCCGTCTCGCTGGTCTCGGCCGGCATGGGCGTGGCACCGATGACGATCTCGCCATTCGCGCAGTGGCTGCTGTCGCACTATGACTGGCGCACCGCCCAGCTCGCGATCGCCGTCCTCGCCTGGGCACTGCTGGTGCCGACCGCGCTGCTGGTCCGCCGCGCGCCGCCGCCACCCGCCGGCGCACCGAGTGCCGCCATGGCCGGCGCCGGCGGCAACATGACGGTCGGCCGGGCGCTACGCTCGCCGCAATTCATCGTGCTGGCGGCGACGTTCTTCGCCTGCTGCGCGATGCACTCCGGCCCGATCTTCCACACCATCAGCTACGCCATCGCCTGCGGGCTCGCGCCCGCCGTCGCCGTCACGATCTACAGCATGGAGGGGTTGGCGGGGCTGTTCGGCCGTCTGATCTTCGGCCTCGCGGGCGACCGGTTTGGCGCCAAGCCGACGCTGGTCGTGGGCCTGATGATCCAGGCCCTGGCGGCCGGCGCCTATTTCTTCACGCGCCAGCTGGACGAATTCTATGCCGTGGCTGTCGTGTTCGGGATGTCTTATGCCGGCGTCATGCCGCTCTACGCGGTGATCGCGCGCGAATATTTCCCGATGCGCATCATGGGCACGGTGTTCGGCGCGGCGGCGATGGTCTCGAGCCTCGGAATGGCGCTCGGTCCGGCACTCGGCGGCTGGATCTTCGATCATTTCGGCAGCTACGGCTGGCTCTACATCGGCTCGTTCGCCGTCGGCATCGGCGCCACCGCCATCGCGCTCTTCTTCCCACCGTTCCCGTCGCGCCTGCAGAGGGCGGCGGCGCAACCTGCCTAGTGATTGACTTGTGGGTCGCCATCGGGAAACTGCGGCCGGGCTGAACGGGGGCTGAATTGATGTACAGCAATGCATGGAACGCCGCGGCTGCGGCGCTCGTCCTGATATGTGTGTCGTCGTCTCGGGCGTTCGCTGCCGATCCGGCGGTCGAGCGGGGCAAGTATCTGGTGAACATCGCCGGCTGCAACGACTGCCACACGCCGGGCTACTTCCTCGGCAAGCCGGACATGGCGCGCTTTCTCGGCGGCTCCGAGGTCGGCTTCGAGATTCCCGGCCTCGGCGTCTTTCACGGCCCCAACCTGACGCCGGACAAGGAGACCGGGCTTGGCTCCTGGACCGACGCCCAGATCGTCACCGCTCTCCAGAAGGGCACGACGCCTGACGGCCGCATGCTGGCGCCGATCATGCCGTGGCATGCCTTCGCCAACCTCACGCCTCAGGATGCCCAGGCCATCGTTGCGTTCTTGCGCAGCATTTCGCCGGTAAAGAACAAGGTGCCGGGGCCGTTCGGTCCGACCGAGCAGCCGACCTCGTTCGTGATGAAGATCGTGCCGCCGAGCGCGAAGTAGATTAGGCTTTCTCGACCGGCCCGCCCGCATCGACCCAGCCCTTGAAGCCGCCGAGGTTGCGCACGTCCGTATAGCCCATGTCCTTCAAGGTCTTGCCGACCAGTGCCGAGCGGCCGCCGGACGCACAATAGGCGATGACCGTCTTGGCGCGATCGAACGCCGCGTCATGCGCGGGCAACGAGCGATCGGCACGGAACTCGATGAGTCCGCGCGGTATGGCGACTGCGCCCGGTACTTTGCCCGACGCCGTAACTTCAGCGGGCTCGCGGACGTCGAGGAAGAGCACGTCCGATCGTCCGACCAGCCCTTTGGCTTCGTCCGGGCTGATGCGCGGGACGACCGCTTCGGCTTCCGCCAGCATGGTCTGTACCGTCTTCATCGTTCCCTCCATTGCGGCCGTCAGCCGCCAATCAGCTTCTTTTCCATCATACAGTGGATGCCCTTGTTGCCGTCCACTGTCTGCGTCACGTGCAAGTCGCCCTTGAGACTGCACAGCATGTAGGCGTCGGCGGCGGCAAGGCCGGTCTTGGCCGAGATCAGCCGGATCATATCGCGCAGCGCTTCCTTGGCGGCATCGTCGAGATCCGGGTCGAAGCCGTGGGTGATCCAGTGCGTCGCCGTCTCGGCACGTGGGTTGTTGAGCTTCATGTCCTTGCGCACGGTGAAGCGGAAGGTGCCGCTCAGGCTGGTCTCGAGCGCCGTCAGGTTCACCTCGCCGTCGCCTTGCACGCCGTGGCCGTCGCCGGTCGAGAACAGGCCACCCTCGGCGAACACCGGCAGGTACACCGTGGTGCCGATATTGAAGTGCTTGTTGTCGATATTGCCACCGAAGGCACGCGGCTCGATCGAGCTGCACTGGCCCCATTCCGGTGGCGGCGCCACGCCCATGATGCCGAAGAACGGCTTCAGCTCGATCTCGGTGCCCCAGGGCAGGGTGCAGACGCCGCGGTTGGAATCGATCGGAATATGCGTCAGCCGATAGAACGGGAAATCCTCGGGCAGCGTACCGGCCAGCGGCCGCTGCGCATTCCAGCCCCAGTTGGTGCGGAACTTGATGTCGAGCACTTCGACCGCCAGCGCATCGCCGCGCTCGGCGCCCTCGACATAGACCGGCCCGGTCAGGATGTGGCGCCCGAGATGAGGCTTGAGCTTGGCCAGGATCTCGCGATGCTCAGGCAGCACGTTCATCGGCGGCTGGGGCAGGATCTCGGCCGAGCCGGAGACGCAATGGATGGTCGCGATGTCGCCCGACTTGATCCTGAGCGTGGGCTTCAGCTGGCTGTCGAAATAGCCCCAGTGGCAGGTCTCGGGCGAGGAATGAAGTTCATGCGTGGCCAAGGCGGTCTCCGTGAAATCGGTCGGCACCATGCTATAGCCATGCCATGAACTACCGCCATGGCTTTCACGCCGGCAATTTTGCCGATGTGCTGAAGCACCTCGGGCTCTGCGAGCTGCTGCGGCTGTTGACGGTCAAGGACAAGAAGCTGTTCGTGCTCGACACTCATGCCGGCGCGGGCGGCTATGATCTCGGCGGCTCGCTCGCCCAGCGCACGCGCGAGGCGGAAGCCGGCGTCGGGCGGCTCATGGCAGCGCCGCGCACCGGCATGCCGGCGGCGGTGGCGCGCTATCTCGCGGCGGTGTCCGCCTACGGCCGCAAGTTCGGTGGGGCCGGTGGGGTGCTGCGGCACTACCCGGGCTCGCCACGCCTGGTCCGCGCGGGTCTGCGCGCGGGCGATCGCTTCGTCGCTTGCGAGCTGCATCCGCAGGACGCGCTGGCGCTCAAGCGAGAGTTCGCCGGCGACCGCGCCGTCGAAGTGCGGGACGAGGACGGCTACCACGCCCTCAAGGCGCTGCTGCCGCCCGTCGAGCGGCGCGGCCTGGTGCTGATCGATCCGCCGTTCGAGGCCACCGACGAGTTCGAGATCCTGAAGCGGGCGATGCGTCGAGGCCTGCGTCGCTTCGCCACCGGCTGCTACGCGGTCTGGTATCCGATCAAGGATGAGGCAGCAGCCGAGGATTTCGTGCAGGCTTTCGCAGCACTTAAGACCCTTCGGCTGGAGCTCAGTGTGCCCGCCGCGGCGCCGGGTAAGCTCTCGGCGTGCGGGCTCCTGGTCATCAATCCGCCCTGGAAGTTCGAGGAGGCGATGCGCGAGGCGTTGCCGTGGGTGGCGGCGCAGCTCGGTCAGGGAGTCAGCGCCTCGCTTTCCGCAGGACCTGGCACGGCGCCAGCCGAGGCCTGACGCACACACGATCCTCGGTCACTTCTTGTCGCGGCTGTCCTTTTCCTTCCAGCCCCACATCTTTAGGGCGGCTTCGGCGATTGCGGGATCAAGCTCGGGCTCGATGATCTTCACGTCGCGGCCGATTTCCTCGACCAGGATCTCGAGGCCGCGCAGGCGGGCTTGCCGCTTGTCGTCGCTGGCGATGACGTGCCAGGGCGCGTGGTCGGTGTCTGTCCTGTCGAGCATGTCCTTGTACGCCTCGAGATACTGCTTGCGCTTGGCGATGTTGCGGAAATCCTCGAGCCCGACCTTGTAGTGCTTGTAGGGCTTTTTCAGCCGGTCGATCATGCGCTTCTTCTGTTCGTCGGCGCTGACATGCATCAGGATCTTCACGATGCGCGCGCCGTCGTCGACCAGCTCGTGCTCGAACTCGTTGATCTCGTGGTAGGCACGCTTCCAGGCGGCCTTGTCGCAGAAGCCTTCGATGCGCTCCACCAGCACGCGGCCATACCAGGTGCGGTCGAAGATTGCCCAATTGCCCGGTGCCGGCACGCGCTGCCAGAAGCGCCAGAGATAGTGCCGGCCCTGTTCCTCGCGTGTCGGTGCGCCGATGCGCCAGACCTGGAGTGATTTGGGCTCGAGCCCGAAGACGATGCGTTCGATCAAGCCGCCCTTGCCGGCGGCGTCCCAGCCATCCAGCGCGACGAGGACGCGACCGCCCGTACGAATGTGATAAACCTGCAGGTCGAGCAGCTTGCGCTGCAGTTTTTTCAGCCTGTGCGCGTAGGTGTCGTCGTCGATCGGACTGTCGATCATCTCGAGCTTGTCCAATATCGGCCATTTGCCCATCGAAGCCTCCGGCGCGGATCGTGCCAGCGGGAGAACAGCGAGGCAATCGACGCCTCAGGCGAGATCAACTAGTCTTGGCGTGATGGCCGAGCCGCAGCCGACAATCCGCTACATTGAACGTTCGGGGACTCCGGTGCTGGAGGTCGGCGGTACCTGGACCGTGTTCAGCATGCGCGGGTTGGCCCACCAGGCCGAACAGGCCCGCCGCGCGGCGCGCGGCAGCGGGCCGCGCGCGGTCGATGCCAGCAACGTAAAGCGGCTCGATACGGCGGGCGCGCTCGAGATCCTGCAGCTCGCCAATGCCACCGCCGAGACGGAGGTCAAGGCGGCCGACGAAAACCAGGCCGAACTGTTCAAAGTCGTGCAGACGAACATGTCCGCGGCGCCGCCGGCGCGGCACGAGAACTGGTTGGTTCACCTTTTTGAGGAGGTCGGGCGCGATCTCGTCGATCTTTTCACGCAGTTCATCAATCTTTGCGCTTTCGCCGGCGAAATCTTGGTGATCCTGGTCGAGGCTTTCGTGCAACCGAGGCGCTTCCGGATCGGCGTCGTGGTGCGTCAGATGCTCGAGGTCTGGGTCAAGGCACTGGTGATCGTGGGCGTCCTCTGCTTCCTGATCGGCGTGGTGATCGCCTATCAGGGTGTGCAGCAGCTGAGGCAGTTCGGCGCCGAGATCTTCACCGTCGAGGCCGTCGGCATCGGCATGTTTCGCGAGCTCGGGGTCCTGCTCACGGCAATCATTGTGGCCGGCCGCTCGGGTAGCGCCTTCACCGCCCAGATCGGCACCATGCAGGTCAACCAGGAGATCGATGCCATGCGCACGATCGGGCTGAATCCGATCGAATGGCTGGTCCTGCCGCGCATTCTGGCGTTGGCGTTTTCGATGCCCTTGCTTGCCTTCTGGGGCGATATGACCGGCATCCTGGGCGGTGCGGTGGCCTGCACGATCTATCTCGATTTCACCTTCGTGCAATTCTTCGACCGCATGCGCGACACGGTGGGCGTCTGGAACTTCTACACCGGCATGATCAAGGCGCCGGTGTTCGGCCTCATCATCGCCGCCATCGGCTGCTTCGAGGGATTGCAGGTCAGCGGCAGCGCGGAGAGCGTCGGCCAGCTCACCACACGCTCAGTGGTCGAAGCGATATTCTGCGTGATTGTCCTGGATTCCGTGTTCTCCATTATCTTTCTGCTCGCGGGCGTGTGATGGCCGAGGCGACCACGGAAGGCGGCCAGATCGTCGACCATCGAGACGGGCGAGAGGTCATCCTCAAGTTGCGCGGGGTGCGCACACAGTTCGGCGACAACGTCATCCACAACCATCTCGACTTCGACATGTTCCGCGGCGAGGTCGTTGGATTGGTCGGCGGTTCGGGTAGCGGCAAATCGGTGCTGCTGCGCACTATCATCGGGCTCAACGAGGCGCGGCGCGGACAGATCGAGGTGCTGGGCGTCAATACGCGCGGCCTGCACGGCAAGGCCGAACGGACGTTGCAGTCGCGCACCGGCGTGCAGTTCCAGGACGGCGCGCTGTTTTCCTCGCTGACCGTCGCCGAGAACATCATGGTGCCGATCCGCGAGCACGCCGGACTGGACGAGGAGATGATGCGCGCCATCGCCGCGCTTAAGGTCGCCCTGGTCGGCTTGCCGGCTGATACGGGCGGCAAGAAGCCCTCGGAGCTTTCCGGCGGCATGCGCAAGCGCGCCAGCCTCGCCCGGGCACTGGCGCTCGACCCGGAACTCGTGTTCCTCGACGAGCCGACGGCCGGCCTCGATCCCATCGGCGCCGCCCATTATGACGAGCTGATCAAGCAGTTGCGGGAGAGCCTGGGGCTCAGCGTGCTCATGGTGACGCACGACCTCGACAGCCTCTATGCCGTCTGCGACCGGATCGCCGTGCTGCTCGACAAGCGCGTCGTGGCAGGTACGATAGAGGAGTTGCTGGCGTACGATCATCCCTGGGTCCAGGAGTATTTCCGCGGACCGCGCGGGCGGGCGGCGGCCCGGCAGGAGTCGAGCGCGTCGAATGGATAACAGATCGCCTTATGTGCTGATCGGTGCGGCGATGATGCTGTTCATCGCGGCCGTCGTCGGCTTCGTGATCTGGAAGCTGCGGGCGGGCGATCAGACGTCCTACGCCTACTACGTGATCTTTTTCTCCGGCGACGTGCAGGGTCTGACGGTCGATTCGCCGGTCTACTATCGCGGCCTGAGGGTGGGCCGCGTGCACGAGATCGAACTGGCTGCGCGCAAGGACGTCCAGCGCAGCACCGGGCGCGAGCGGTTGAGCGAGAAGGTCGAGGTCACCGTCGCCGTCTCCTGGAACATCGACATCCGCGAGCGCTCCTATGCGGTGTTCGAGAAGCCGTTCATTGCCGGCGCCTCGTTCATCCAGATCGTCGGCCGCCTCGATGTCGACGAGATCAAGCCCAAGAAGAAGCTGGGCCAAAAGCCCTATCCCGAGATCCGCGAAGGCGCCTCGTTCCTGCAGGTCACCTCGACCTCGGCACAAGAACTGCTGTCGAAAGCCGGCACCACCGTCGACCGCCTCAACGAGTTGCTCAACCCTGACAATCTCGCGGCAGTCAGCAACTCCCTGAAGAGCCTCGACACCGCGCTAGCCGGCATCGCCAAGCAGGACAAGGCCATCCAGGCGACGCTTGCCGAGTTACCGGGGGCGGTGGCGGAGTTCAACAGGACCTTCACCAAGCTCAACACGGTCGCCGATTCGCTCAACCTGATCGCCACGGAGCTGGGACCGCAGGACGAGGCGACGCGCAAGGCCCTGGCCGGCAAGGATCCATCCGATCTCAAGAAGGCGATTGTCGAGGCGCGGGCTGCGCTGACGAACATCAATGGCGCATCCCTGCAGCTCAACCAGCTCATCGCCGGCAGCAAAACGCCCATCCAGCAATTCGCCGACAACGGCCTGGTTGAATTGTCTTACGCCATCCGCGAGCTGCGCCAGCTCACGGCCAACCTCAACATCATCGCTGCCAAGATCGAGCGTGACCCGGCGGGCTTCGTGTTCAGCGGCAAGCAAGGATACGTGCCGAAATGATACTGCGCTTGGCCGCCTGCGGCGTGGCGGCCGTCCTTCTTGCCGGCTGTGAGCTGCTCAAGGCAGCGGAGGAACCGACCGACCTCTATACGATCACGCCCAAGAGTACGTTCGATCCCAGCATGCCCTCCGTGTACTGGCAGCTTTCGGTCGATGTCCCGGCGGCGGCGGCCAACGTCAACACCGGCCGTATCGCGCTCGCCATGTCGCCCACCTCGTCAGACTACTATTCCAAGACGGCCTGGACCGACCGCGCGCCGGTGATGGTGCAGACGCGCATCGTCAATTCCTTCGAGAACAGCCACAAGATCGTCGCCGTGGCGCGCGAAGCGATCGGACTGCACGCCAATTACGTGCTGCAGACCGACCTGCGCAACTTCGAGGCGATGTACTTCTATGGCCAGCCGCCGATCGTGAAGGTGCGCATCGTGGCCAAACTGGTGCGCCTGCCTGATCGGCAGATCATCGGCACCGCGACCTTCGAGCGCTGCGTCCGGGCACGCGCCGACAAGGTACCGAAGGTGGTCGATGCCTTCGACCAGGCGCTGGGCAGCGTCATGAAGCGGCTGGTCGCCTGGACCTTGCGCACGCCGCCGTCACGCCTGCCGAACGATCTTGCGCCCTACGACATCGGCAAGTACCGCGACCCGGCCAATACCATCACCGACAGCGAGAACTGCCCCAAGGGCAACGATGCGTCGATGGTGCCGCTCACCGACGATTAGCTTGAGCATATTCCGTCCGGCTGGAACCGCGCAGGCGGTTCCATTTGATCGGAACCAGCACTAGGCGCGACCCTTCACCAGGGACCAGCCCAGCTCGGCAAGCACGCGTGCGCGGTCGCCGTAGCTCTTGGCGGTCTCGGACGAGGCATTGCCGTCGAGGCCGCGCTTGTAGACGCCCTGCACGATGGCGGCGAGGCGGAACAGCGAGAAGGCGACATAGAAGTTCCAGTCGGGAATATCCTGGCGTCCCGTGCGGCCGGCGTAGGCGGCGACATATTCCTTTTCGGTCGGGATGCCGAAGGCCTTGAGATCCATCCCGGCGTAGCCGTCCGATGCGCCGAAGCCTTCGCCGAAGTGATAGATCATGCAGTTGTAGCCGAGGTCGGCCAACGGATGGCCGAGCGTCGACAGTTCCCAGTCGAGCACCGCGATGATGCGCGGCTCGATCGGATGCACGATGGTGTTGCCCAGACGATAATCACCGTGATTGATGCGCGTCTCGTCGCCTGCCGGCACGTTCGCCGGCAGCCAGGTCTTCAAGAGCTCCATCGCTTCGACGTTGGCCGTGCGCGCGAGATCGTACTGGCTCGACCAGCGCGCGATCTGGCGCTGGATGTATTGACCCTCGCGTCCGTAGTCGCCAAGGCCGGCGGCGCGGTAGTCGACGTTGTGGATGCGCGCCAGCACGTCGTTCATCGAATCGAAGATCCTGGCCCTGTCCGCCGGCGCAACGCCCGGTAACTTGGGATCGGCGAGGATGCGGCCGGGCAGGAACTCCATGAGGTAGAACGCGGTGCCGATCACGGCGTCGTCCTGGCAAAGCGCATAGGGTTTCGGCACGGGCACGTCGGAATGCTCCGACAGCGCCTTGATGACGCGATATTCGCGGTCCACCTGATGCGCCGAGGGCAGGAGCTTGCCGGGAGGCTTCTTGCGCAGCACGTACATGCGGCCGCCGGCATCCGTCAGATGAAAGGTTGGATTGCTTTGTCCGCCTTCGAACTGAAGCACGCGCATCGGCGCGCGGAAGCCGTCGACGTTGGCCTTCATGAAGTCGGCCAGACGCGCTTCGTCGAAGGCGTGCGCCTCGCGGACGGGTGTGAGATTCTCGGGCAATTCGGACATTGGCGTGGCGTCGCTGTGTCGTTTCAAGGACGCACTTCTTCTAGCGTCCTCACGAAAATTTTTCGAGGGATGATTGGGGATGAGTCGGCGTAGCGACTCTTAAGACGGTGATAATGCCGTCGAACTACGCCCAGAGGTGCCATGTCCAAACTTCGCCTTATCCCTTACGCCGTGCTGACGGCGGGCAGTATGTTCGCCGGCGGCGGCGCATACGCGCAATCGATGTACGACATCAATCAGCGCCAAGACTACCAACAGGACCGGATCGATCGCGGCGTCCGCGACGGTCAGATCACCCGCAGCGAACAGTCTCGCCTTGAGCAGGGCGAACGGCAGATCGACCGCGCCCAGTCGCGTGCCATGGCCGACGGCCATGTCACGCCGCAGGAGCGCGCTCGCATCGATCGCATGACCGATCGCGAGAGCCGCGAGATCTATCAGCAAAGCCATGATCGCCAGCAGTCCTGGGATCGCGGCCAGGGCTGGGGCCATACGGATGGGCGTAATGACGGCTGGCGTGACCGCGACGGCCGCAACGGCGGTTGGGACCATCGCGACGCCGATCGTCGTGACTGGGGTCGCGACCACAACAACGGCAGCTGGAACCAGGGCCGCGACCACAACGGCTGGACTGGCCAGAACAATGGCCAGGGCAACGGCTGGAACCATGGTGGCTCCAGCGGCACGGGTACGGCGAACAACGGCTCCCGCAACTGGGGCGGCTGGAACCATGGCGGCTCGACGGGCACCGGCTCGACCGGTACCGGTGGCACCGGCACGGCGAACAACGGCTCACACAACTGGGGCAACGGCTGGAACCACGGCGGCTCGACGGGTACCGGCACGACCGGGACGGGCACTGGCATGACCGGTACCGGAACCGGCACGACCGGCACCGGCACAGCGAACAACGGCTCGCACAACTGGGGCGGCCGTGGCGGTTCGACGGGCACGACGACGGGCACGGGTTCGACCGGTGGCCCGACGACTGCGGCGACCAATGGCGGCACGCGTAGCTGGACCGGCGGTCAGACCCGCACCGCGAGCAACAGCAGCTATGGCTCGGCCAATACCGGCGCGAGCGCCGCGACCTCGGGCCGTAGCTTCGGTGGCGGTCGCAGTGGTGGGGGCACCTTCGGCGGTGGCCATCGCTAAGACGTGCATCTGAGACCCGGCAACTCCTGCGAGGGAGTCGCCGGTTTTCGCCGGTTGATTGATCGCCGGGTTCGCCGCGGACTAATTGACCTGGCGTTCCCTAGGTCCTGCGCAGCTCGTGCTTGAGGATCTTACCCGTCAGGTTAGTCCGCGATGCGCTCACGCGCCCAGGCGATCAACTCGCCGGGTGTGACGTCTGCATCTGCCTGCTTGATCATCACGACAGCCTTCACCGCTTCGCCCCAGCGCTCGTCGGGTACGCCGATCACCGCGACGTCGGCGACGGCCGGATGGCCGGACAGCGCGCGCTCGACCTCGGCGGGATAGCCTGCAATTTCAGTCGCCATCCGGCGTTTTGGTCGTCTTGTTTCCGAGTGCTTTCAACGGCTTGATCGCCTAGTGTCGGCCGCGAAAACGGGGCCGTTCAAGGGGCATCATGGGTAAGCGGATTTTGGTCACCGGCGGCGCCGGCTTCCTGGGCTCGCATCTCTGCGAGAGGCTGCTGGCGGCCGGCAACGACGTCCTATGCGTGGACAATTACTTCACCGGCACCAAGGACAATGTCGCCGGGTGCCTCGACAAACCGCATTTCGAGTTGATGCGCCACGACGTGACATTCCCGCTCTATGTCGAGGTCGACGAGATCTACAACCTTGCCTGCCCCGCCTCGCCGATCCACTACCAGCACGATCCCGTGCAGACGACCAAGACCTCGGTACATGGCGCCATCAACATGCTTGGCCTCGCGAAGCGCGTGCGCGCCAAGATCTTCCAGGCCTCGACCAGCGAGGTCTATGGCGATCCCACGGTGCATCCGCAGGTCGAGAACTATCGCGGCAACGTCAATCCGCTGGGACCGCGCGCCTGCTACGACGAAGGCAAGCGCTGCGCCGAGACGCTGTTCTTCGACTACTGGCGCCAGCACAAGCTCAGGATCAAGGTGGCGCGCATCTTCAACACCTACGGCCCACGCATGCATCCCAACGACGGCCGCGTAGTGTCGAATTTCATCGTCCAGGCGCTCAAGGGCGAGGACATCACGCTCTACGGCGACGGCATGCAGACCCGCGCCTTCTGCTATGTCGACGACCTGATCGATGGCTGGCTGCGCCTGATGGATCACACGCCGGACGATTTCACCGGGCCGGTCAATCTCGGCAATCCAGTCGAGATTCCGGTCAAGGAGCTCGCTGAGCGCGTGATCAGGATCGTGAACGGCAAGTCCAAGATCGTGCACAGCCGGCCGCTGCCGGTCGACGATCCGCTGCAGCGCTGCCCGGACATCACCCTGGCGCGTAAGGAACTGAAGTGGGAGCCGAAGGTTGCGCTCGACGAAGGGCTCGGCAGGACCATCGCGTATTTCGATGGCCTGCTGAAGAGCAACAAAGAGGTGAGTCGCGTCGGCCGCTAGCCGACGCGCCTTGCCTACTGCGCGGCGAGAGCCTGGCGCGGCAGGGCGTTGACGACGGAGACCTTGCCCGAGGTCATCTCGTCGTGGATCCACTTGTAGGTCTTCTCCATGCCGTCCTCGAGACGGATGGAGGGAGCCCAGTTCATCAGCTTCTTGATCAGCGTGTTGTCGCTGTTGCGCCCGCGCACGCCCTTGGGCGCGTCGAGCTTGTAGGAGCGCTTGAGCTTCAGCCCGGCGATCTTCTCGACCATATCGACCAGGCGATTGATGCTGACCAGCTCGTCGCTGCCGATGTTCAGCGGCTGGATGATGTCGGAGTGCGCGAGCTTGATCGTGCCTTCCGTGCAGTCGTCGATATACATGAACGAGCGCGTCTGCTCGCCGTCGCCCCAGATCTCGATCTCGTGCTTGCCCGAGAGCTTGGCGGCGATCACCTTGCGGCAGATCGCGGCCGGCGCCTTCTCGCGGCCGCCGTCGTAAGTGCCCTCGGGGCCGTAGACGTTGTGGTAGCGCGCGACGCGCGTGGCGATGCCGTAGTCCTCGCGATAGTGCCGAGCCATGCGCTCGCTGAAGAGCTTCTCCCAGCCGTAGCCGTCTTCCGGCATGGCGGGATAGGCGTCTTCTTCCTTGAGCGCGGTGACGTCGGTGCGGGTCTGCTTGTCGCCGTTGTAGACGCAGGCCGACGACGAATAGAAGAAGCGCTCGGTGCCGGCTTCCTTGGCGGCGACCAGCATGTGGGTGCTGACCAGCACCGACAGCATGCACTCGGCCTTGTGGGTCTCGATGAAGCCCATGCCGCCCATGTCGGCGGCGAGGTTGTAGATCATCCGGGCGCCCTTGGCGGCGGCGCGGCAGGGCTCGAGCAGGGCGAGATCGCCCACTTGGTTCTCGACGCCGGGAATCTTCTGGTACCACTCGCCCAGCGGCTTCACGTCGACCGCGCGGATCTTCTTGTGGCCGCGCTGCTGCAGGACGCGCACCAGATGGCCGCCGATGAAGCCACCGGCACCTGTAACGACGACGAGATCATCCTGGGACATGCAGAGCCTTTCGATCGACGCGAGGGGTGTTTATCTGATTTTTCAACGACTTGCGACCCTTGCCGCTGCACTTCTCGGGCATGACGGCGGACAAGTCGTCGTTTGCGCGCCCGAAAGCTCAGCGTCAAGCCAGTGAGGTGGATCGCTTCCAATTTGTCACGGTTGCCGTGGCCAGCGCGAAAGCGGTGGTTCGGCCCAATTTTTCATTTTATACCAGCCACATAGCTTCGTTTTCCCGACTGCCCAGAGCGTGCTCGCCGACATCACCCCCGTCATCCTGACATTCAACGAAGCGGCGAACATTGGCCGGTCCCTCGAGCGCCTGACGTGGGCGGCGCAGATCGTCGTGGTGGATAGCGGCTCGACCGACGAGACGCTGGCCATCACCGGCCGCTTCGCCAATGTCCGGGTGGTCCACCGGCCGTTCGACAGTCATGCCGAGCAATGGCGCTTTGCCGCCAACGAGACCGGGATTACGACCGGCTGGATCCTGCGGCTCGACGCCGACTATATGCTCGAGCCCGTGCTGCGCGAGGAGATCGCCGCGCTGGTGCCGGCACCCGAAACCGCGGCCTACCAGATCGGCTTCACCTATTGCATCGCCGGCAAGCCACTGCGCGCCTCGCTCTATCCTTCGCTGCCGGTCCTGTTTCGCCGCGGCAAGGGCAATTTCGTCGCCGACGGCCATACCGAGAAACTCAGGATCGACGGACCGATCGTGCCGCTCGCCAATCGGCTGCTGCATGACGATCGCAAGAGCCTCGAACGGTGGCTGCAGTCGCAGTCGCGCTACCAGGCAATCGAGGCCGAGAAGCTCATCGCGCGACCGTGGTCGGACCTCGGCTGGGCCGATCGCCTGCGCTGCACCCGCGTGCTGGGGCCGTTGGCCGTCGCCACGCACTGTCTGCTGGTGAAGGGATTGATGTTCGACGGCACGGCCGGCCTCCACTATACCGCGCAGCGCGTAACCGCCGATCTGATCCTCTCCCTGCATCTGCTGCAGCGCGACCTCGACAGGGTTCTGGGCAAGATAATGACCCCCAAGAAATGACCCCCAAGAAATGACATACGTCCTCGGCCTCAACGCCTATCACGCCGACGCGGCCGCCTGCCTGGTCAAGGACGGCGACCTCGTCGCTGCGGTCGAGGAGGAGCGCTTCCGGCGCATCAAGCACTGGGGCGGCTTTCCGAGCGAATCGATCCGCTATTGCCTCGCCGAAGCCGGCATCTCGCTCGGCGACGTGGCGCACGTCGCGGTCAACAGCGACAACAGCGCCAATCGCTGGCGCAAGCTCGCCTATGTGCTGACCGCGGGTATCAGTCCCGGCTACGTCCTGAAGCGTCTGCGGCACCGTGGCGACCGCGCCGATGTCGCGGGCAACCTCAAGCGGGCGCTGCCCGACCAGGAGTTCCGCGGCAGCGTGCATGCCGTCGAGCACCATCTCTGCCATCTCGCCTCGACGTTCCTGGTATCGCCCTACGACAAAGCGGTGGCGGTGTCGGTCGATGGCTTCGGCGATTTCTCCTCGGCCGCCTGGGGGCTGGGGCAGGGCGGCAAACTTGCCGTCGACGGCCGCGTCTACTTCCCGCACTCGCTCGGCGTGTTCTACGAGGCGATGACGCAGTTCATCGGCTTCCCGCACTATGGCGACGAATACAAGGTGATGGGCCTTGCGCCCTATGGTGAGCCGCGCGTGCTCGACGCCATGAGCAAGATCGTGCAACTCAAGAACGACGGCACCTTTGCGCTCGACCTGCGCTATTTCCGCCACGCCTCGGGCGAGGGTGCCGACTACACGGTGAAGGACGGCATACCGTCCGGCGGTCGGCTGTGGACCGACGCGCTCGCCGAATTGCTTGGACCGCCGCGCGATCCTGCAGGGCCGCTCGAGGACAAGCATCGCGACATCGCGCGCTCGGCACAGGCCACCTACGAGAACGCCTTCTTCAATCTGCTGCGAGCGCTGCACCAACGCTACGACACCGACGCTGTCGTGCTGGCCGGCGGCTGCGCCTACAACTCGGTCGCCAACGGCAAGGTCTTCGAGCGCTCGCCGTTCAAGAAGGTCTACGTGCAGTCGGCCGGCGGCGATGCCGGCGGCGCGATCGGGGCGGCCTTCGCCACCTGGCACAAGGTCGAGGGCGACAGGGCCAAGCGCCACTTCGTGATGGATCACGCCTATTGGGGACCGTCGGCCACGCCGGACCAGGTCGCAACGGCCATCGCGGCACGCCGTGCCGATTTCGACGCTGCCGCCTGCACGATCGAGCGCATGGGCGATGAGGCGGCGCTTTGCAAGCGTACGGCGCAGGCGATCTCGGAAGGCAAGGTGATCGGCTGGTTCCAGGGCCGGCTGGAATGGGGGCCGCGCGCGCTCGGCAATCGCTCCATCCTGGGCGATCCGCGGCGCGCCGACATGAAGGACATCCTCAACCTCAAGATCAAGCGGCGCGAATCCTTCCGGCCGTTCGCGCCCTCGATCCTGCGCGATGCGGTGAAGGATTGGTTCGAGACCGACGACGACGTGCCCTTCATGATGCAGGTGTTCAAGATCAAGCCGGACAAGCGCAAGGAAATCCCAGCGGTTACACACGTCGATGGCTCCGGCCGTCTGCAGACCGTCACCTGGGCCGGCAATCCGCGCTACGCGCGCCTGATCGAGGCATTCCGGGGCATCACCGGCGTGCCGATCGTGCTCAACACCAGCTTCAACGAGAACGAGCCCGTGGTGTGCAAGGCGGAAGAGGCCATCGACTGCTTCCTGCGCACCAAGATGGACGTGCTGGTCCTGGGTGATACCTTCATCGAGCGATGATCCCTCTTACCGTCAACGGCCAGAAATGCGAGGTCGATGCGCCGGCCGACAAGCCGCTGCTCTGGGTCCTGCGCGAGGACCTGAACATCGTCGGGCCGAAATTCGGCTGCGGCATCGCGGCGTGCGGCGCCTGCACCGTCCATGTCGATGGTATCCAGACGCGCTCCTGCTCCCTGCCGCTGAGCGCCGCCGCCGGCAAGACGGTCGTCACCATTGAGGGGCTTGCAGGAGAGGGCGGGCTGCATGCCGTCCAGCGCGCCTGGATCGAGCAGCAGGTCCCGCAATGCGGCTACTGCCAGCCCGGCTTCATCATGGCGACGGCGGCGCTTCTGAAGGAGAAGCCCAAGCCGACCGATCAGGAAATCGATGACGCCCTCACCAACATTTGCCGCTGTGGCACCTACAGCGCAATCCGTCGGGCCGTGCATCGTGCGGCGGCGATCCTGGCCGGTGCGTCGTGAAGTTGTTCACCCGGCGCAGGACGATCATCGCCGGCGTGCTGGGCGCCGGCTTCGTCGGTGTCGGCTGGTGGTTCGCGCATGGGCGCGACCGGCTGGGCGGACGCACCCTGTTCAACGTCAAGCCGAGTGAGGCGGGCCTCAGCGGCTGGGTGAAGATCGCGCGCGACAACTCGGTGATCGTGGCCGTGCCGCGCGCCGAGATGGGGCAGGGCGTCTATACCGCCCTCGCCATGCTGGTCGCCGAGGAGATGGACGCACGCTGGGACCAGGTCCGCGTCGAGGATCCACCCGAGGATGGCGTCTATCGCAACGTCGATATCCTGATCGACACCCTGCCGTTCTCGCCGGAGCAAACCGGCACCATCGTCGATACCGCGCACTGGGCGGCGGAGAAGCTGGGCGGCGTGCTGGGCGTCTCGGCCACCGGCGGCTCGACCTCGACGCGCGATGCTTTTCTGCCGATGCGCATGGCTGGCGCCGTGGCGCGCGACCTGCTGCTGCGCGCCGCCATGCGCAAGACGGCGATTCCCGTCGGCCAGCTCACCGTGGTCGACGGCGAGGTTCGCCGACGCGATGGCACGAAGGTCGCGACGTTCGGCGAGCTGGTCGATTTCGTCGACGGTCTCTCGGCCATGCCGCCGCCACCGCTCAAGAAGCCATCCGAGTTCAAGCTGATCGGCACCTCGCCGCCCCGGCTCGACATCCCCGCCAAGGTGGCGGGCACCGCGACCTTCGGTATCGACGTGCGCCTGCCCGGTCTGCTCTACGCCGCCGTGCGCAACGCGCCGACCTTCGGCGGTTCGGCCTCCGGTTTCACGGTCAAGAATGGCGGACTGCCCAAGGGCATCGAGAAGGTGGTGATCGTGCCCGGCGGCATTGCCGCCATCGGCACGAGCTGGTGGCAGGCCGACAATTTCCTCGACAAGGGCATCGCGGTCGATTGGCAGGCCGGTCCCGAGCCCAAGCTCGACAGCGCGAGCCTGTGGAAGCGCTACGCTGAGCTGCTGGAGAGCGGCAAGGTCGCGCTCGAGCGCAAGCTCGGCACCGAATCGAAGCCCGCGAAAATCCAGACCGTCGAGGCGACCTATCGCGCTCCCTATCTCGCGCATGCGCCGATGGAGCCGATGAACTGCACGGCCCTCTTCAGGAAGCCGGCGGCGGGCAAGCCGGGCGTCGAGCTCTGGATGCCGAACCAGTCGCCGACCTTGATGCGCCTGATCGCGGCCAAGACCGCCGACATCCCGCAGGCTGACGTCGCCGTGCATACCACCTTCCTGGGCGGCGGCTTCGGCCGGCGCGCCGAGGTCGACCTGGTGCGCCAGGCCGTGACCTGCGCCCTCGCCATGCCTGATCGGCCGGTGCAGGTGCTGTGGTCTCGCGAAGAAGACATCCAGCACGACTATTACCGCCCGATGGCGCTGGCGCGGTGGCGCGCCGAGCTCGATGTCTCCGGCGGCTCGGCCAAGCTCGCGAGCGTCGCCAAGCGGCAGGTCGGCCAATCGCCGGCCGACCAGTTCATCGCCCGGCTGGGGCTTCCGGCGCAGGGCCAGCCTGAAGGCAATGCCGTCGAGAACCCGGCCTATGGCTTTCCGTTCTATCGCCTCGAGGCGATCGTGGCCGACGGCTCCGTGCCGGTCGGCTTCTGGCGCTCGGTCGGCCATTCGCACTCCGCGTTCTTCGACGAGAGCTTCGTCGACGAACTGGCTCTGGCGCTGAAGAAGGATCCGTTCGAGTTCAGGCGCGAATTGCTCGCGGACAAACCGCGGCACGCCAAGGTGCTGGAGACCGCAGCCAGGGAAGCGGGTTGGGGTTCGTCGCTGCCCCCAGGATCGGGGCGCGGCATCGCCATGCGCGCGTCCTTCGGCTCGATCGTGGCGCAGGTCGCCGAAGTGTCTGTCGACGACGGAAAGACCTTGAAGGTCAGGCGCGTCACCTGCGCCATCGATTGCGGGCCGGTGGTCAACCCCGCCATCGTGCGCATGCAGATGGAGAGCGGCATCGTCTATGGCCTGTCGGCGGCGCTCCATGGCGAGATCACGCTGGCGAACGGTCGGGTCGAACAGGCGAACTTCACCGATTATCAGGTGGTGCAGCTCGCCGATGCGCCGGCCATGTCCGTGCACATCGTCGCGAGCGACGCCTCGATGATCGGCGGCGTCGGCGAGCCCGGCACGCCGCCGATTGCGCCCGCTGTGGCCAATGCGATTTTCGCCGCCACCGGCCAGCGCCTGCGCAGTCTGCCGCTCAGGCTCGCCTGAGCCTTCCCTAAGCTCGCGCGACGCCGACACTACGGCCACCACCTCGAATATAACGAGGCGGCGGACCGCGCCGCCTGGAGCGAGACGGAAGCGGCGCTGCGCGCGGCGTTCGGGCGGTAGCCTCTTCCTTTCGTCCGACCCCTGTCAACAATCGTCCACTCCCAGTAGACAGGTCCGATGCCGATGGCACCGGCTTTTCTGCCCTCCCAGTCAACTAATCCGGGACTCGCCCCTCGAAAAAAACACGACGCTTGCCGCGCCCACCAGGCCTTGCGCCAGCCACGAAAAGTGACCGTTAAAATAACGGAAAAATAATGGGGGCTTCCCGCGGCCTTGCCAGATCTGGGCTCGATGGAAGGCGTGGGCTGACGAAGAACACCGGGCATACGCTACGCTCCCGAAACACGCGACCTCGATGTCTCGGAATTTATCACGGCAGGGCCTTGGTCCCAATTTTGGTCATTAGAAGTTCGGATGGCGCGCCATGAGAACCGTCTCATTTCCCCCCTGCCCGCAATTGGCTGAACTTCTAATGACCAAAATAGGAGGTTGAGGGGGCGTTCGATTATATTCCGACCAAGTAGCCAGAGCCGCGAGCCCTTTCGACTTCGCTCCCCTCGGATGACCTCGGGGCAGGCAGGGCAGGCGTATCCCGCGGTTCGTAGAGTTGAGTAGCGTACATGGCCGAGTTCAATTTCCCCGAATGGCACCACGGCCCCGAGCCGCCTGCCGCCGATCTGCCGCCCCCGGAATACGCCGAAGCCGATGCGGTGCGCGAGCAGCAGCTGAACGATCAGTATCTCGCGGGTCAGCGCCAGATCCTGAACCTGGGCGAGGCCGCCTATTACCGCCAGCAGGGCGAGGCGGCGATCCACGCCGCGCCGCCTGCCGTCGAGGCCTTGCGACAGCTCAAGGACGACACGCTCGCTCAGGTCGGCAACGACCGCCAACGCGAGGCGCTCATCAAGCGGCTGGACTGGCACTATGGCGAAGCGCAGCGCGGCATCTCCCGTCATCTCGCCGGGCAGGCTGACGCCTGGCGCCAGGTGGTGGCCGACAACCAGGTGAAGACCGCGGAGGAAGAGGCGGCGGTCAACCACACCGACCCGGCGAAGGTCGACCTGTTCGCGACGGGTGCCTACAGCACCTGCCTGCGCTCGGCCGGACAGCCGCCCGAGTCGGAGGCAGCGCAGGCGATGGCGGCGCAGGCACGCTCGAATGTGTACCGCCGCGCCATCGAGGCGGCGCTGGCAGCGGGCGACAACCGTTCGGCGATCGGACTCTACGAGCGGGCGAAGGGCCGGTTGACGCCCGAAGATGCGGCACCAATGCAAGGCCAGATCAAGGCTGTGACGCAACGCGAGATGGCGCAGGCCTATCTCGCGGGCCTTCCCACACCAACGCCCAGCGAGCCATCGACATTCTTCGACGCGCCGAAGCAGTTGGCCGATGCGGACGCCGCGCATCAAGCAGCGACGGCGCGCAACGACGCCGACTGGGCGCATGACCCGAGCCAGCGCGCGATCAACCAGCACTACATCGACGTTCAGTTCGGCCAGCAGAAACGGGCAATCGGCGAGGCCAAGGCCGGGCTCGACAACGCGGTCAGCAACTGGATCGCTACGCCGCGCCTCGACCGCCGGCCGCAGACCGACCTGCCGCCGCCGGCGTTATGGGGCAAGCTCAGCCCCAGCGAGCAGGAGAACGTCCTTGCCGCGCTCAAGCGGAATGCGACTGGCGATCAGCAACAAGCCATGCTGACCCCGCGGGGTAAGCTCGACCCTCCGCCACCCCCGCCCAAGCCACACAAATGGCCGGCGCCGCCGCGACCGCGGCCGCGACGATTTCCACCAGACTTTCGCGATGATCCCGAGCCTCCTGAACCTCCGCCTGATCCCGGAAAGGCTCCCCCACCCGGTCCTGGGAACGAAATATCTTAGGACTTGAGGGCCGCTCGTCCTGATTGCAACCGTTGCGAGCTTGTCGGAAGAAGTCTCGCGTGACAGCTTCGCGATGAAGTTGGGAAATGGCCATCGAGGACGTTGAGGAGCCGCGATGATGCGATGCCGATCAATATCTCCCTTTAGGCCATTGGCTCCGGCGGTCGTGGCGCTCGTTGTCATGCTTGTTGGTTCAGCGCCGGCGTTCGCTGGAGAACGCTCGTGCGACCGAGTTGGGTCGCTTCGGTCCGGCGCCGCCGAGGCCATATCGACGATCGAGGTCACGAACAGGAGATCGATTCCCTCGACCGTCGAGTTGATAGATGGATCAGGTGCGGTCGCGGACTATTTCACGTTGGCGCCCGGCGAGAACAGGTACCTTCAGACTAACCGAGCTCAAGTTTGGATCGGCCGAGATGCCCGTCGGCGCTGTCTGGCCGGCTTCGTGTCGGAGCAAGAGTCGGAGAAATGGGTGATCACGTCGACCCTCGACGGCGACTACGAGAGAAGAAACATTCGCTCCTTCCCGGTCTACGTCGCGCCAGAGTTTGGCAAGCACGAGAATTCGCTCTTGGAGCGAAGTCTGGAGGTTCTTGACGCCAATGCACGGCGAATCGAAGACATCATTCCTTCAGCGGCGTGGCACCGGATCTCGAGGGTGCCCATCTGGCTGGAATATGAGCCGGACCCGTCCTACGGCGGACGATACTGGCCCGACTTTCCGAAATGGCTGGCCGCCTACGACATGTCCGTCGCCAAAGCAGGCTCGATCCAATTCACCAGTTCCCAGGCAACCCTGGCCGGGCATCGGGTAAACCCGCTGATGCATGAGCTGGCGCACGCCTATCATGATCTGGTGCTGTCTTTTGACGAACCTAAAATTCGCACAGCCTTCGACCGTGCCCAGGCCAGCGGGCGCTACAATGCAGTACGCGGCCCCTGGGGACGCTGGGAGAAGGCTTACGCGATGAGCAACGCCATGGAATTCTTCGCCGAGCTGAGCGAGGCGTACTTTGGTATCAACGGCTTCTTTCCGTTCACCCGAGACGATCTGAAGGCGTTTGATCCCGACAGCTACAGGGTCATCGCAGAGGCTTGGGAGCGTTCCCCCGAGGAAACTTCAAGGTGGCCTGCAAGGTCTGGGGTCTGGCGCCCCGCCGCTCCGAAGTAGCTGGCGGTCCGGGTACGAGACTCAACGCGGCATCTTGCGTCGCCAACGCAGCGTGTCGTCGATCTGGGCGGCGAGATCGCGGCTGGGGTGCCAGCCCAGCTCCGTTTTGGCCTTGGCGATGTCGCCGACAAGCTTGGGTGAATCACCGGGACGGCGAGGCCCGACTTTGTGCGGCACGGCATGTCCGGCAATGCGCGCAGTTTCCGCCATCGCCTGCTTCACGCTGTAGCCCGAGCCGCTGCCGAGATTGAATGCCTCGTGCAGACCCGAGGCCGGGCCGCGCTTCAGCCAGGCGAGCGCCCGCACATGCGCGTCGGCGAGGTCGCTGACATGGATGAAGTCGCGCACGCACGAGCCGTCGGGCGTGTCGTAGTCGTCGCCCAGCAAGGTGAGGGCCGGTCCCAGCCCGAGCGCGGCATCGGCGGCAAGCGGCAACAGGTGCGTCTCGGGTTCGTGTGCTTCGCCGATCTCGCCACCTGTGTCGGCGCCGGCGGCGTTGAAGTAGCGCAAGGAGGCCGAGCGCAACCCGAACTTCGCCGACGTCGTGAGCGCACGTTCGACCCGCGCCTTGGACTCGGCATAGGGGTTGATCGGGGCGATCTGGTGCGTCTCGGCCAGGAATTCCGATTGCGGCAGGCCGTACACGGCGCAGGAGCTGGAGAAGACGAAGGCTTCGACGCCCGCGCGAAGGGCGGCGGCAATCAGGAAGTCCGTCTTGACCGCGTTGTTGTAGAGGTAGCGCTCGGGCAGCTGCACCGATTCGCCGACCTCGATATAGCCCGCGAGATGGACCACGCCCTTGGGCCGGTGCTTGGCGAAGACTTCCTGCAGGCGTTGGGCGTCGCCGATGTCGCCCTCTTCGAGCGGTCCCCAGCGCACCGCCCACTTGTGGCCCTTCTCGAGTGTGTCGTAGCAGACGGGTGTGTGGCCCGCGTCAGCCAAGGCCTTGCAGACGTGACTACCGATATAGCCCGCGCCGCCAGCGACCAGGACGGCGCCGCTCATGCCTTCTCCCTGAAGATGGTGCCGGGTGAGGGATTTGAACCCCCGACCCCCTGATTACAAATCAGGTGCACTACCACTGTGCTAACCCGGCCCTCGGAGTTGTGCTGGGCAGAGTTATAGCAGCGTTTGTCGTTTTGGTCGTTGATCATGAGGGGGAGTGTGCGGGTGTTCGTTGGCAGGCCCATTGATATAAGGCAATCGACGCGGCATTCGAGACGTTGAGCGACGCCAGGGCCGCGTTGGTGGGGATGATCACCAGACGATCACATTTTTCAGCGGTCAACCGTCGCAAGCCTTCGCCCTCGGCGCCGAGCACAATGCAGACGCGACCCTTGAGATCGAGCGTGCCGATCGCGGCGTCGCCACGCTCGTCGAGTCCATAGAGCCAGAAGCCCGCGTCCTTGAGCTGCTCCAGCGTACGCGCGAGATTCACCGCGCGGACCAGCGGCACGATCTCCAGTCCACCGGATGCGGCCTTGGCGAGCACGCCGGTGTCGGCCGGCGCGTGTCGTTCGGTGACCACGAGGCCAGCCGCGCCGAAAGCTGCTGCCGAGCGAAGGATGGCGCCGACATTGTGCGGGTCGGTCACCTGATCGAGTGCCAGGATCAGCGCGTTGTCTTTGCAGCGCGCCAGTACATCCTCGAGCATGGCATCCTCGAGTGGCGCCACCAGCGCCGCCAGGCCCTGATGGACGGCGCCGGCCGGCAAGCGCTGGGCCATATCTTCGCGGGCGAGGATTTGAATGGATTTGCCGGCAAGCGCCTCGGCATGCCGCTCGGCCACGTCCTTGGTCGCGATCAGGCGCTCGATCCGTCGCTCGGGATTGGCCAAGGCCGCCAATACGGGATGGCGGCCGTAAAGCCACACCATTTGGTGGCCGCCGCGGGACGGCTTGGATGAACGATGCGCATTCTGGCGCGTGTTGGGGCGCATGAGCCCTGTATAGGGGGATTTGGGCCTTGACGTAACTCATTGGATTTGCGAGCAACGCCGGCCCGTTTCACGGGGCTGAACAGGCTATATCTCGCGCTGCAGCCGCAGGTTCGGAGGGGTGGCCGAGCGGTCAATGGCAGCAGACTGTAAATCTGCCGACTTCGCGTCTACGAAGGTTCGAATCCTTCCCCCTCCACCAACGGACTTCAGCGTAAGTGTTGGCCCTGTTCAGAAGATGCGGGTGTAGCTCAATGGTAGAGCAGAAGCCTTCCAAGCTTACGACGAGGGTTCGATTCCCTTCACCCGCTCCAGTTTGAAGGCCGGTTGTTAGAAGACGAAAGCACCACGAGGGTCGTGACATCATGACGAAGGCGAAATTCGAGCGGACGAAGCCGCACTGCAACATCGGGACGATCGGCCATGTCGATCATGGCAAGACGTCGCTGACGGCGGCGATCACCAAGATCCTGGCGAAGACCGGTGGGGCGACGTACACGGCGTACGACCAGATCGACAAGGCCCCGGAGGAGCGCGAGCGCGGCATCACGATCTCGACGGCGCATGTCGAGTACGAGACGACGAACCGGCACTACGCGCACGTCGACTGCCCGGGCCATGCCGACTACGTGAAGAACATGATCACGGGTGCGGCGCAGATGGACGGGGCGATCCTGGTGGTGAGTGCCGCCGACGGCCCGATGCCGCAGACGCGCGAGCACATCCTGCTGGCCCGCCAGGTCGGCGTGCCGGCGCTGGTGGTGTTCATGAACAAGGTCGACATGGTGGACGACCCCGAGCTGCTGGACCTGGTCGAGCTCGAGGTGCGCGAGCTCCTGAAGAGCTACCAGTTCCCGGGCGACGACATCCCGGTGGTGCGGGGCTCGGCGCTGATGGCGCTGGAGGACAAGAACGCCGAGCAGGGCGAGCAGGCGGTGCTGAAGCTGATGGCGGAGGTTGACCGCTACATCCCGCAGCCTGTGCGCGACAAGGACAAGCCGTTCCTGATGCCGATCGAGGACGTGTTCTCGATCTCGGGCCGCGGCACGGTGGTTACGGGCCGCGTCGAGCGCGGGATCGTGAAGGTCGGCGAGGAGATCGAGATCGTCGGTCTGAAGGCCACGACGAAGACGGTGGTGACGGGCGTCGAGATGTTCCGCAAGCTGCTGGACCAGGGCGAGGCGGGCGACAATATCGGCGCGCTGCTGCGCGGCGTCGGCCGCGAGGACGTCGAGCGGGGCCAGGTGCTGGCCAAGCCGGGTTCGATCACGCCGCACACCAACTTCGAGGCCGAGGCCTACATCCTGACCAAGGAGGAGGGTGGCCGTCACACGCCGTTCTTCACCAACTACCGTCCGCAGTTCTACTTCCGCACGACCGACGTGACGGGCGTGGTGACGCTGCCGGACGGCACGGAGATGGTGATGCCGGGGGACAATGCGCGCCTGACGGTCGAGCTGATCCAGCCGATCGCGATGGACGAGGGCCTGCGCTTCGCCATCCGCGAGGGCGGCCGGACCGTCGGCGCCGGCGTCGTCACCAAAGTCGTGAAGTAACCACCTCACCCTGAGGAGGGCGCCCCTCAATTCTTCGGGGTAAACTCCTCGCCCGTCTCGAAGGGTGGAGACAACAAGACTGGCCCCGAGACGCGCCAGGGCGCGGAGGTTACTCCGCGCTTATTGGGCGCTCCTCAGGGTGAGGCGAGGGTGCTATAAGCGGCAAACATAGGAGTGTAGCTCAGTTGGTAGAGCGTCGGTCTCCAAAACCGAAAGTCGGGGGTTCGAGTCCCTCCACTCCTGCCACCTAACAAAGTGCGAGCATGTCGAAGAACCCAGTCGAATTCGTCCGCGAAGTCCGTGCCGAGGTAAGCAAGGTCACCTGGCCGACCAGGCGCGAGACCATGATCACCACCAGCATGGTCTTCATCTTCGTCGTGATTGCCGCGATGTTCTTCCTGGTGGCGGACAAGATCATTGGCTTCGTCGTCAGGACGCTGCTCGGGATTGCATGACGGGATTTTGAAGATGGCTCATCGTTGGTACGTCGTTCACGCCTATTCAGGCTTCGAGAACAAGGTCGCGCAGTCGATCCGCGAACAGGCCGAGAAGAAAGGCCTGGCTGAGGAGATTTCTCAGGTCATGGTGCCGACCGAGGAGGTCGTGGAAGTGCGCCGCGGCGCCAAGGTCCAGACCGAGCGCAAGTTCTTTCCCGGCTACGTGCTGGTGAAGATGGATCTCAATGACGAGACCTGGCACCTGATCAAGAACACCGCCAAGGTCACCGGCTTCCTGGGTGGCGGTGGCCGCGGTAAACCGGTCGCCATCTCGGAAGCTGAAGCTGGCCGAATCCTGAAGCAGGTCCAGGAAGGCGTCGAGCGGCCCAAGCCCGCCGTCAGCTTTGAGGTCGGCGAGCAGGTCAAGGTGGCCGACGGCCCGTTTGCCTCGTTCAACGGCACGGTCGAGGACGTCGATGAGGAACGGGCCCGCCTCAAGGTCGCGGTCTCGATCTTCGGCCGTTCGACCCCGGTCGAGCTCGATTACGCCCAAGTCGAAAAACTCTAGATCGGGCGTCCTGGCCGGCACGCCTCCGGCGCGGCGGCCTGGGCCAGTGGAAAAGCTGTAAAAACGCCCCATATGGGGGGCTTGTGGGACGGGGTCTTATTTGGTAGACCCCGCGCCCTTGAGAGGCTGGCCGTGTGCCGGCCTTTTCTCATGACGCTGGGTCGATCTGAAAATCCTTATGGATCAAAGGGTTGACCGAAACATAGGGTGTGGGAGGCCGGCCATGGCCGAACCACGCCGCCCAACAGAAAGGGGCAGGCATGGCCAAGAAGATACAGGCCTACGTCAAGCTGCAGGTGCCAGCGGGCAAGGCCAATCCGTCGCCTCCGATCGGGCCCGCGCTCGGTCAGCAGGGCGTCAACATCATGGAATTCTGCAAGCAGTTCAACGCGCGCACGCAGAAGATGGAAGCGGGCATGCCGATCCCGGTGGTCATCACCGTGTTCCAGGATCGCAGCTTCATTTTCGTCACCAAGACCCCGCCGGTGAGCTACTTCCTGAAGAAGGCGGCAGGCATCGAGTTGGGCGCCAAGACCGTCGGCACGCAGATCGTCGGCAAGGTGACCAAGAAGCAGGTCGAGGAGATCGCGAAGCAGAAGATGCCGGACCTCAACTGCGATTCGATCGAGTTGGCGATGGCCCAGGTGGCGGGTTCGGCCCGCTCGATGGGCCTGGAAGTGGTGGGGTAAGCCATGGCTCGGGGCAAGCGCTACAAGGCTGCGTCGGAAGGCGTCGATCGCGACAAGACCTATCCTCTCGCTGAAGCCGTGAAGATGGTGAAGGCGAATGCCAAGGCGAAGTTCGACGAGACGATCGAAGTCGCCATGAACCTGGGCATCGACCCGCGCCACGCCGATCAGGCAGTGCGCGGTATGGTCGATTTGCCGAGCGGCACCGGCAAGACGGTGCGCGTGGCGGTGTTCGCCCGCGGGCCGAAGGCCGAAGAGGCCAAGGCCGCTGGCGCCGACCTGGTCGGTGCCGAAGATCTCGCCGAGAAGATCAATGGCGGGGAGATGAATTTCGACCGCTGCGTGGCCACGCCGGACATGATGGGCGTCGTCGGCCGGCTGGGTAAGGTTCTGGGCCCGCGCGGCCTGATGCCGAACCCCAAGCTCGGCACGGTCACGCAGGACGTCACGGCGGCGGTGAAAGCTGCCAAGGCCGGCTCGATCGAGTTCCGCGCCGAGAAGGCCGGCATCATTCACGCCGGCGTCGGCAAGGCCTCGTTCAGCGAGGACGCGATCGCCGCCAACGTGAAGGCGCTGGTGACCGCGATCAATCGCGCCAAGCCGGCCGGAGCCAAGGGCACCTTCATCAAGAAGGTGTCGATCAGTTCGACCATGGGTCCGGGCGTCAAGCTCGACCCTGCCACCGCGCTCAATACCTAGCGCGAGGCAAAGTCAGAGAGTTTCCGGTGCCTGCCGTGTCCCGGCGGGTGTTGGAATGGAGGGAAGAGGCCGCAAGGCTTCCGCTCTCCACCTGTCCGAGACCGCCGGTGCTTGGTTCCCCTTCTCGAAAGAGGGCGGGAGCCAGCCTAAAGGGGAAACCCGCCAGCGCAGACGGGGGCAAGGGAATCGAGGCGGGCACGATCGTGCACGCATAGACGCCCGAACTTCCGGGGCAGGCGAGCAAGGCCATGGGGTCTTCGTTCGCGTGAACCGCTAACGGAGGCTGTGGTCTTAACGCAGCCGGTTCGACTCGGATCCTCCGGGTCGGGCCATAGTTGGAGAAAGCCGTGAATTGTTCGGAAAAGGCCGAAGCGATCGTCGAGCTGACCCGTACCTTCAAGGACGCCAACCTGGTGGTGATCACTCGCCAATCCGGTTTGACGGTCCAAGAGGTCACGGACCTGCGTCGCAAGATCAGGGCAGCCGGCGCGAGCTACAAGGTCGCCAAGAACCGGCTCACGTTGCGTGCCCTCGAGGGCACGCCCTTCAAGGCGCTCGGTCCCATGTTCAAGGGTCCGACCGCCATCGCCTACTCCAAGGATCCCGTCGCTGCGGCGAAGGTCATTTCGGCCTTCGCCAAGGGCAACGAGAAGCTGACCATCGTCGGCGGTTCGCTGAGTGGAGAAGCATTGGACGTCGCTGGCGTCCAGGCCCTCGCCAGCCTGCCGTCCCTCGATGCTCTGCGCGGCAAGATCATCGGTCTCCTGCAGGCTCCGGCGACGAAGATCGCCGGTGTGTTGGTGGCGCCGGCCGGTCAGGTCGCTCGTGTGTTCGCAGCGTATGGAGCCAAGGACGGCGCGAAGGCCGCGTGAGTTAGTCGTCAACCCATCGAAGTCACGATCTAGAAGTTCGGGATATTAGGAGAAGATACAATGGCTAATCTGGAAAAGCTGGTCGAAGAGCTGTCGACCCTGACGGTCCTCGAGGCCGCCAACCTGAGCAAGATGCTCGAAGAGAAGTGGGGCGTCAGCGCCGCCGCTCCGGTCGCCGCTGCCGCGGCTCCGGGTGCTGCTGCCGCTCCGGCGGAAGTGAAGGACGAGTTCAGTGTCATGCTGACCGCCGCCGGCGACAAGAAGATCAACGTCATCAAGGCGGTGCGCGAGATCACCGGCCTCGGCCTCAAGGAGGCCAAGGACCTGGTCGAAGGCGCGCCGAAGTCGGTCAAGGACGGTGTGCCCAAGGCGGACGCCGAGAAGCTCAAGGCCAAGCTCGAGGCCGAGGGCGCCAAGGTCGAACTCAAGTAAGCGTTTTACCGGTCGGGCCGGTCTCTTCGGAGGCCGGCCCTATCGGGCCCCTTTTCAAAGCGGACTTCCCTCCCCATGTGGGCGGGTCCGCTTCGATAAGTGGCCCTCTGCAATGGATGGGACGAACGGCTTTGGCGGGCCGTGAGTTCCGAGACAGCAGCGGGTGTTTTCTCCGCCCTTGAACCTATCGAGGACGCAGGATGGCCACGGCCTTCAATACGCGCAAACGGATCCGTCGTTTCTTCGGCCACATCGAATCAGTGGCGCCGATGCCGAACCTGATCGAGGTTCAGAAAAGCTCCTACGAGGGCTTCCTGCAGCGCGTCACGCCTGCGGCCAAGCGCACCCAGTCGGGCCTGCAGGAGGTCTTCCGGTCGGTGTTTCCGATCAAGGACTTCGCCGAGCGCGCCAGCCTCGAGTTCGTGAAGTACGAGTTCGAGGAGCCGAAGTACGACGTCGAGGAGTGCCAGCAGCGCGGTATCACCTATGCCGCCCCGCTCAAGGTCACGCTGCAGCTCGTGGTCTGGGACATCGACGAGGAAGCGGGCTCGCGTTCGATCCGCGATATCAAGGAGCAGGACGTCTACATGGGCGACATGCCGCTCATGACCGACAACGGCACCTTCATCGTCAACGGCACCGAGCGCGTGATCGTGAGTCAGATGCACCGCTCGCCGGGCGTCTTCTTCGACCACGACAAGGGCAAGACCCACAGCTCGGGCAAGTACCTGTTCGCCGCCCGCATCATTCCCTATCGCGGTTCGTGGCTCGACTTCGAGTTCGATGCCAAGGACCTGATCCATGTCCGCATCGACCGCCGCCGCAAGATCCCGGTGACGACGCTGCTGCTCGCGCTCGACAACGACGCGACCGCCAAGAAGCGCGCCGCCGCCGTCGCCAAGAGTCAGCCACTCGATCCGGCCGAGGCCCAGGGCCTGTCGCCGGAGGAGATCCTGGCCGCCTTCTATGGCCAGGTCGTCTACAAGCAGGACAAGGAAGGCTGGAACACCGCCTTCGACGCCGAGTCGATGAAGGGCATCAAGCTCACGCATGACCTGGTGAATGCCAAGGGCGGCAAGACGGTGGCCGACGCCGGCGCCAAGATGACGCCGCGCCTGCTCGCCCGCCTGAAGGAGGCGGGCCTCAAGGAGATGCGCGTCTCCAACGAGGAGCTGATCGGCCGCTACGCCGCGCTCGACATCATCAACGAGAAGACGGGCGAGATCTATGTCGAGGCCGGCCAGGAGATCACTCAGGCGGTGCTTGACCTGTTCGACGAGCACGACATCGACGTGCTGCCGACGCTGGCGATCGACCACACCAATGTCGGTCCCTACATCCGCAACACGCTCGCGGCCGACAAGAACTCCAACCGTGAAGAGGCGCTGCTCGACATCTATCGCGTGATGCGCCCCGGCGAGCCGCCGACGCTGGAGCAGGCCGAGACGCTGTTCAACGGCCTGTTGTTCGACATCGAGCGCTACGACCTCTCGCCGGTCGGCCGCGTGAAGATGAACATGCGGCTGGGCTTCGAGGGCGTGCCCGACAGCCAGCGCACGCTGCGCCGCGACGACATTCTCTCGGTGGTAAAGGTCCTGCACGGCCTCAAGGACGGTCGCGGTGAGATCGACGACATCGACCATCTCGGCAACCGCCGAGTCCGCTCGGTGGGCGAGCTGATGGAGAACCAGTATCGCGTCGGCCTGCTGCGCATGGAGCGTGCCATCCGCGAGCGCATGAGCTCGATCGACATCGACACCGTGATGCCGCACGACCTGATCAACGCCAAGCCGGCGGCGGCGGCGGTGCGCGAGTTCTTCGGCTCGAGCCAGCTCAGCCAGTTCATGGACCAGACCAACCCGCTGTCGGAAGTGACGCACAAGCGTCGCCTCTCGGCGCTGGGACCAGGCGGGCTCACGCGCGAGCGCGCCGGCTTCGAGGTGCGCGACGTGCATCCGACGCATTACGGCCGCATCTGCCCGATCGAAACGCCGGAAGGTCCGAACATCGGCCTGATCAACTCGCTCGCGACCTACGCGCGCGTGAACCAGTATGGCTTCATCGAGAGCCCGTACCGCAAGGTCTCCAGCAGCCGCGTCAGCGACGAGGTGATCTACCTCTCGGCGATGGAGGAGGGCCGCTACACGGTGGCCCAGGCGAACGCCGAGATCGATGCCCGCGGCAAGTTCGTGTCGGAGCTGGTGCAGTGCCGCAAGGGCGGCGAGTACATCCTCGCCCGCCCCGAGACGATCGACTTCGTCGACGTCTCGCCCAAGCAGATCGTCTCCGTCGCCGCGGCGCTGATCCCGTTCCTCGAGAACGACGACGCCAACCGCGCGCTGATGGGCTCGAACATGCAGCGCCAGGCCGTTCCGCTCATCCAGGCCGAGTCGCCGCTGGTCGGCACCGGCATGGAAGAGGTGGTAGCCCGCGATTTGGGCGTGGCGATCGCGGCGCGCCGCACCGGCATCGTCGACCAGGTCGACGCCATGCGAATCGTGGTGCGCGCCACCGAGGATGTGGGTCCGAATCGCCCGGCGGTCGACATCTACAACCTGCTCAAGTTCCAGCGCTCCAACCAGAGCACCTGCATCACCCAGAAGCCGCTGGTGAAGGTCGGCGACCAGGTGAAGAAGGGCGACATCGTGGCCGACGGTCCGTCGACCCGCGATGGCGAGCTGGCGCTCGGCCGCAACGTGCTCGTCGCGTTCATGCCGTGGAACGGCTACAACTTCGAGGACTCGATCCTGCTCAGCGAGCGCATCGTGCGCGATGACGTCTTCACCTCGATCCACATCGAGGAGTTCGAGGTCATGGCCCGCGACACCAAGCTCGGCCAGGAGGAGATCAGCCGCGACATCCCGAACGTCGGCGAAGAGGCGCTCAAGAACCTCGACGAGGCGGGCATCGTCTATATCGGCGCCGAGGTGAAGGCGGGCGATATCCTGGTCGGCAAGGTGACGCCCAAGGGCGAGAGCCCGATGACGCCGGAAGAGAAGCTCCTGCGCGCCATCTTCGGCGAGAAGGCGGCCGACGTGCGCGACACCTCGCTCAAGGTGCCGCCGGGCGTCGAGGGTACGGTGGTCGAGGTCCGCGTGTTCAACCGGCGCGGCGTCGACAAGGACGAGCGCGCTCTTGCCATCGAGCGCGACGAGATCGAGCGTCTGGCCAAGGACCGTGACGACGAAAAGGCGATCCTGGAGCGCAGCTTCTACAGCCAGATCCAGGAGATGCTGCTCAACCAGACCGTGGCCGGCGGGCTGAAGGGCCTGAAGCCGGGCACGCGCGTCACCGACAAGGTGCTGGGCGAGTACACGCCCGGCCAGTGGCGCCAGATCACGGTGAAGACCGACAAGCGCCAGGGCGAGCTCGAGGCGTCGAACAAGCAGTTCGACGAATTGATGAAGCGTCTGCAGGACCGCTTCGACAGCAAGGTCGACAAGCTGCAGCGCGGCGACGAGCTGCCGCCGGGCGTGATGAAGATGGTCAAGGTCTTCGTCGCGACCAAGCGCAAGCTGCAGCCGGGCGACAAGATGGCCGGCCGCCACGGCAACAAGGGCGTCATCTCGCGCATCATGCCGCTGGAAGACATGCCGTACCTCGAGGAGGGCGGCCCGGTCGACATCGTGCTCAATCCGCTCGGCGTGCCGAGCCGCATGAACGTCGGGCAGATCCTCGAAACCCATCTCGGCTGGGCCGCGGCGGGTCTCGGCAAGAAGATCGGCGACATGCTGGCCGGTGCCCGCGAGGCGACGGCGACGCAGGTCAAGAAGCAGCTGCGCGAGATTTACGGCGAGAAGGCCTACAAGGCCGAGATCGCCGACCTCGACGAAGACCAGACGATCGAGCTCGCGCGCAATCTCAGCAAGGGCGTGCCCTTCGCTTCGCCGGTGTTCGATGGCGCGCACGAGGCCGACATCGTCGAGATGCTCGAGATGGCCGGCCTCGACACGTCGGGCCAGGTCACCCTGGTCGACGGCCGCACCGGTGAGCCGTTCGATCGCAAGGTGACGGTGGGCTACATCTACATGCTGAAGCTGCATCATCTCGTGGACGACAAGATCCACGCGCGCTCGATCGGCCCCTACTCGCTCGTCACCCAGCAACCGCTGGGCGGCAAGGCGCAGTTCGGCGGACAGCGCTTCGGCGAGATGGAGGTGTGGGCCCTCGAGGCCTACGGCGCCGCCTACACGTTGCAGGAGATCCTGACCGTGAAGTCGGACGACGTGGCCGGCCGCACCAAGGTCTACGAGGCAATCGTCCGCGGCGACGACACGTTCGAGGCGGGTATCCCCGAATCCTTCAACGTGCTGGTCAAGGAGCTGCGCTCGCTCGGCCTCAACGTCGAACTCAACCAGTCGGCCGAGTGAGCTCGGCCGACGCCTCTCTTTCTTTCGCGATTTAGTCCAACGAACCCGTAGGACCCCAAAGATGACCGATCTGATCAACGTACTGGGCCAGCCCCAGGGCACTCCGACCTTCGACGAGATCCGCATCTCGATCGCCAGCCCCGAGCGCATCCGCGCCTGGAGCCACGGCGAGATCAAGAAGCCGGAAACCATCAACTACCGCACCTTCAAGCCGGAGCGGGACGGGCTGTTCTGTGCCCGCATCTTCGGACCGATCAAGGACTACGAGTGCCTGTGCGGCAAGTACAAGCGCATGAAGTTCCGCGGCATCACCTGCGAGAAGTGCGGCGTCGAGGTGACGCTCACCAAGGTGCGCCGCGAGCGCATGGGCCATATCGAGCTCGCCTCGCCGGTGGCGCACATCTGGTTCCTGAAGTCGCTGCCGAGCCGCATCGGCCTGCTGCTCGACATGACCCTGCGCGACCTCGAGAAGATCCTCTACTTCGAGAACTACGTGGTCACCGAGCCCGGCCTGACGCCGCTCAAGTACCGCGAGCTGCTGAACGAGGACCAGTACCTCAACGCGCTCGACGAATACGGCGACGATTCCTTCCGCGCCGACATCGGCGCCGAGGCGATCCGCGCCATGTTGCAGGTCATCGACCTCAACGAGGAGCGCCCGCGCCTGCGCGAGGAGCTGCGTGAGACGACCTCGGAGGCCAAGCGCAAGAAGCTGGTGAAGCGCCTGAAGCTGGTCGAGAGCTTCATCGAGTCCGGCGCCCGTCCGGAGTGGATGATCCTCGAGCTGGTGCCCGTGATCCCGCCCGAGCTGCGCCCGCTGGTGCCGCTCGACGGCGGCCGCTTCGCCACCTCGGACCTCAACGACCTCTATCGTCGCGTCATCAACCGCAACAACCGCCTCAAGCGGCTGATCGAGCTGCGTGCGCCCGACATCATCGTGCGCAACGAGAAGCGCATGCTGCAGGAGTCCGTCGACGCCCTGTTCGACAACGGCCGCCGCGGCCGCGTCATCACCGGTGCCAACAAGCGCCCGCTGAAGTCGCTCAGCGACATGCTGAAGGGCAAGCAGGGCCGCTTCCGCCAGAACCTGCTCGGCAAGCGCGTCGACTACTCGGGCCGTTCGGTGATCGTGGTCGGTCCGGAGCTCAAGCTGCAGCAGTGCGGTCTGCCCAAGAAGATGGCGCTCGAGCTCTTCAAGCCGTTCATCTATTCGCGCCTGCAGGCCTATGGCATGGCCAACACCATCAAGGCCGCCAAGCGCATGGTCGAGAAGGAGCGTCCGGAGGTGTGGGACATCCTCGAAGAGGTGATCCGCGAGCATCCGGTGCTGCTGAACCGCGCCCCGACGCTGCATCGTCTTGGCATCCAGGCCTTCGAGCCGGTGCTGATCGAGGGCAAGGCGATCCAGCTCCATCCGCTGGTCTGCACCGCCTTCAATGCCGACTTCGACGGCGACCAGATGGCGGTGCACGTGCCGCTGTCGCTGGAAGCCCAGCTCGAGGCGCGCGTGCTGATGATGTCGACCAACAACATCCTCTCGCCCGCGAGCGGCAAGCCGATCATCGTGCCGAGCCAGGACATCGTGCTCGGCATCTACTACATCACGCTCGAGCGCGAGGGCGAGGTGGGCGAAGGCTCGCTGTTCTCCGAGATCGGCGAGATCGAGCATGCGCTGCACAGCCGCGTGCTCTCCATGCACGCCAAGATCAAGGCGCGCCTGGAGGCCTATGACGACAAGGGCGAGCTCGCCAACCGCGTGGTCGAGACCACGCCGGGCCGCATCCTGCTGGCGCAGATCCTGCCCAAGCACCCCAACCTGCCGTTCTCGGTGATCAACCGTCTTCTCACGAAGAAGGATCTCCAGAACGTCATCGACATGGTCTATCGCCACTGCGGCCAGAAGGAGACGGTGATCTTCGCCGATCGCCTGATGGGTCTCGGCTTCTATCACGCCTGCCGCGCCGGCATTTCCTTCGGCAAGGACGACCTCGTCATCCCGGCGACCAAGCTCAAGCTGGTTGCCTCGACGACAAAGGAAGTGAAGGAGTACGAACAGCAGTACCAGGACGGCCTGATCACCTCGGGTGAGAAGTACAACAAGGTGGTCGACGCCTGGTCGCGCTGCTCGGATCGCGTGGCCGAGGAGATGATGAAGGGCATTTCGACGCCGCTTCCCGGCAAGCCCGTTAATTCCGTGTGGATGATGGCGCACTCCGGTGCGCGCGGATCGACCACGCAGATGAAGCAGCTCGCCGGTATGCGCGGCCTGATGACCAAGCCTTCGGGCGAGATCATCGAGACGCCGATCATCTCGAACTTCAAGGAAGGCCTCAGCGTGCTGGAGTACTTCAACTCCACCCACGGCGCGCGCAAGGGCCTGGCCGACACCGCGCTCAAGACGGCGAACTCGGGGTACCTGACCCGCCGCCTGGTCGACGTGGCGCAGGATTGCATCATCTTCGAGGAGGATTGCGGCACCACCCGCGGCCTCACGATGCGTGCTGTCGTCGACGGCGGCGACGTGATCGAGCCGTTGTCCGAGCGCGTGCTCGGCCGCAGTGCGCTCGACGATGTCATCGATGCGCTGAGCGGTTCGGTGATCGTCAAGGCCGGCGAGCTGATCGACGAGGTCAAGGTCGAGCTGATCGACAAGGCCGGCATCGAGGAGCTACGCATCCGCTCGGTCCTGACTTGCGACACCAAGACCGGTGTGTGCGGCAAGTGCTATGGCCGCGACCTGGCGCGTGGCACGCCCGTCAATATCGGCGAGGCGGTCGGCGTTATTGCCGCCCAGTCCATCGGCGAGCCGGGCACGCAGCTCACCATGCGTACCTTCCACATCGGCGGTGCCGCCCAGCGTGGCGCCGAGCAGTCGAGCATCGAGGCGAGCCATGACGGCCGCATCCAGGTGCGCAACCGCAACGTCGTGGTGAACAGCGCGGGCGTGCCGGTGGTGATGGGCCGCAATACCGAGCTGGTGCTGATCGACGGTGCCCAGCGTGAACGCGCCAAGCACCGCGTGCCCTACGGCGCGCGGCTGCTGGTCGACAACGACACTCCCGTCTCCAAGGGCCAGAAGCTCGCGGAATGGGATCCCTACACCCTGCCGATCATCACCGAGAAGGCGGGTAAGGCGGTCTATGTCGACCTGGTCGAAGGCGTGTCGATGCGCGAGGTGATCGACGACTCCACGGGCATCTCCAACCGCGTCGTCGTCGACTGGAAGGGCCAGCCGCGCGGCGGTGACCTGCGGCCGCGCATCGTCATCCACGGCGATGACGGCAACCCGCTGCTGCTGGCCAACGGCCAGGAGGCCCGCTACCTGCTGTCGCTCGACTCGGTGCTGTCGGTCGAGAACGGCCAGGAAGTCCATGCCGGCGACATCCTCGCGCGTATCCCGCGCGAGGGCGGCAAGAACCGCGACATCACGGGCGGTCTGCCGCGCGTGGCCGAGCTGTTCGAGGCGCGCAAGCCCAAGGACTTCGCGATCATCTGCGACGTTCCGGGCCGCATCGAGTTCGGCAAGGACTACAAGAACAAGCGCCGCGTCCTGATCGTGCCGGAAGGCGAGGGTGCGGAGCCGGTCGAGTACCTGATTCCGAAGACCAAGCGTATCGCCGTCCAGGAAGGCGACTTCGTGGAGCGCGGCGATCTCTTGATCGACGGCAACCCGGTGCCGCACGACATCCTGCGCGTGCTCGGCATCGAGAAGCTGGCCGAGTACCTGGTCAACGAGATCCAGGAGGTCTATCGCCTGCAGGGCGTGAAGATCAACGACAAGCACATTGAGACGATCGCGCGTCAGATGCTGCAGAAGGTCGAGATCACCGATGCCGGCGATTCGACCTTCCTGATCGGCGAGCAGATCGACAAGCAGGAGTATGAGCAGGAGAACGCCAAGCTGATCTCCGAGAAGCTGAAGCCGGCCAAGGCCGACCCGGTGCTGCTCGGTATCACCAAGGCGTCCTTGCAGACCAAGTCGTTCATCTCCGCGGCGTCCTTCCAGGAGACCACCCGCGTGCTGACCGAGGCGGCCGTGTCGGGCCGCATCGACAACCTGCAGGGCCTGAAGGAGAACGTCATCGTCGGCCGCCTGATCCCGGCGGGCACCGGCGGAGTCGTGAATCGCCTGAAGGCGATCGCCGCCCAGCGCGATCGGGCGATCCTGGCCGCCGGCGCCGACGGCGAGGACCAGCCGGTCCCGACTCTGGAAGAGGAACACGCGGCCGACGACTAGGCGTTTGCCGCCTCAAAGACGAAGGCCGTCATCGCAGGATGACGGCCTTTTCTTTTTCAGGCGTTGCTGCCTTTGGGCGCGTAGCCGGGCACCCATTTCTCGTGCTGCGGCAGGTCGTCGTTGATCTCCCACCACGCCGCCTTGGACGAGGTGAAGACGTGCAGCCGCGGGCGCACGTCCGGATCGCCGTCGAGCAGGCCCGCCGGCACGCTCACCGTGGCGAGATAAGACGCCTGTCCTGGGACCAGCGAACCGCAGGTCGGGCAGAACGAGCGGAAGCTGCCCGGTGCCGATTCGTAGCGCCGGATCGTCTTCTCGCCGCCGAGCCAGCGGAACTTGCCCTTCTCGACATGGGCGTACGTGGCGAAGCTCGCGCCCGTGAGCTTGCGGCAGATCGTGCAGTGGCAGTGGGTCATCGAGCGCACCGCCTCGATCTCGAAACGAATGCCGCCACAGGCGCAGCTTCCCTTGATCATCGACGACCTCCCTCGAAGCCGCGATCCTAGTCGATGGAGCGCCGCGCCTGTGTGGCGTTGGTCACAGTCACTTCGACAACCCCGCTGCCGTGCGAGACGGGTTCTTGGACTGCACGGGCTGCCTGGCCAGCCAGTCCTCGCGCAGGAGCTGCCAGACCATGACCGGTCCGGTGCCGCCGACATGTCGGCCGATCATCAGGTCGACCAGCCGGGCGCCCTGCTTTTCCTTGATGCGGCGAGAGGCGTGGTTGTCCTGCGCGTTGCTGAGCCACAGGTGCGGCCAGCCGAGCTCGAGGAACGCGTAGGCGGTGACACGCTCGGCTGCTTCCGTCATGAGGCCCTGGCGCTGGTACTCGGGATCGAGCCAGAAGCCGCGCTGGTCGCGGCTGACCCCGTCGTCGGGCCAGAGATCGATGCGCCCGATCGGGTCGGCCGGACCCGAGCGCGGAATGATCGCCCAATGGGCTTTCTCGCCGCGCTCCATCTCGCCCAGGCAGGTCTCTATGTGGCTGGCCGCGCCGTCGGCCGGGTAGGGCCAGGGGACGTTGGCGTTGAGATAGCGCACGATCTCCCAGCGCGGGAACCGGCGCTGGATCACGGGTGCATCCTTGCGCCGCACCGGACGCAGGATGAGGCGCGGCGTCTTGAGCACCGGCGTCAGCGGCATTCTGTAGGGTTCCATCTCGGTCTCGCTTCCGTTGCCGGAGGGCGGGACCCGCTGTGCTGACCCCGTCCGTCGCGGCGGGGTCGGGGTTGCAGTCGGCTTAAATCAGCAAATCGCGCGCACGACTGTTCCCGCCCCAAAGGTACCTTTGGCGACCGAGATCATGCGCGGATTGCGGCACAGCATGACTGTCGGTTACCCGAGGCGCCCGGCGAAGTAAACGTTGGCGCCTGTGCGCCGTGCTGAATGTGTTGCTGGTGTCGCATCCATGCCTCACTTGGGCGGCCGGTTTCTGCGAGGAGGCCGTCTTGTGGGGTCGATCGAAATCTCCTACTAGATGTGGTTGGTAAATTCTTGCGCCGCTCGGTCTATGAGGGTCACGAACGAGTTGCGGCCGGATCGCGGGAATAGCCAACAAAATCAAAGAGAAAAGCCTGCAGCGTGCTTGACGCTGGGAACCCGCGGCCATATAAGCGCGCCACCTCGGGGAAGGGCTGGTAGTAGGCGAAAAGCCTAGACGCAGCCTGACGTCGGGGACCGCTACAAGTAAGGCCTCCGGGCCGCAAAGTTGTCTCTCGCGCGGGGCTGCGCTCTTGCCGCTATGCCCGCGCATTCGCTTTGCGCCGATGCCTCGCTAGGGCGGATCCGACACGGCGATTAGGAAACAGCAGGTCGATGCCGACTATTAACCAGTTGATTGCCAAGGGCCGCCGCCCGCTCATCGCACGCAACAAGGTGCCGGCGCTGCAGCATTGCCCGCAGAAGCGCGGCGTTTGCACCCGCGTCTATACCGTGACGCCGAAGAAGCCGAACTCGGCGCTACGCAAGGTCGCCAAGGTGCGCCTCACCAATGCCTACGAGGTGGTGAGCTACATCCCCGGCGAAGGCCACAATCTGCAGGAGCATTCGGTGGTGATGATCCGCGGCGGTCGCGTGAAGGACCTGCCCGGCGTGCGTTACCACATCATTCGCGGCACCCTCGATACCCAGGGCGTCAAGGACCGCAAACAACGCCGTTCGAAGTACGGCGCGAAGCGTCCGAAGTAAGGCGGGGAGGAAAGAATGTCTCGCCGTCGCGCTGCCGAAAAACGCGAAGTCCTGCCGGATGCCAAGTTCGGCGACATCGTCCTTTCGAAGTTCATGAACACGCTCATGGAGCGTGGCAAGAAGTCGGTTGCCGAGCGTGTCGTTTATGGTGCGCTCGACGAGGTCCAGAGCAAGCTCAAGCAGGATCCGATTCCCGCCTTCCACGAGGCGCTGGAGAACGTGAAGCCGGCCGTCGAAGTCCGCTCGCGCCGCGTCGGCGGCGCCACCTACCAGGTGCCGGTCGAGGTCCGTCCCGAGCGCCGCCAAGCGCTCGCCATTCGCTGGATCATTCAGGCCGCACGCGACCGCTCGGGCCACAGCATGACTGAGAAGCTTTCGGCTGAGCTGATGGATGCCTTCAATCGCCGCGGCAATGCCGTGAAGAAGCGCGAAGACACCCACAAGATGGCCGACGCCAACAAGGCGTTCGCCCATTACCGCTGGTAAGCGCGCCGAACCCCCTCGCCCAGAAAGCCCTAACCATGGCTCGCACCACCCCTATCGAGCAGTATCGCAACATCGGCATCATGGCTCACATCGATGCCGGCAAGACCACGACGACCGAGCGCATCCTCTACTACACCGGCAAGTCGCATAAGATCGGCGAAGTCCATGACGGCGCCGCGACCATGGACTGGATGGAGCAGGAGCAGGAGCGCGGCATCACCATCACGTCGGCCGCCACGACGGCCTTCTGGAAGACCGAGGCCGGCCCGTACGCCGGTCCGAGCTTCCGCATCAACATCATCGACACGCCGGGCCATGTCGACTTCACGATCGAAGTCGAGCGCTCGTTGCGCGTGCTCGACGGTGCGGTCTGCGTGTTCGACTCGGTGGCCGGCGTCGAGCCGCAGTCCGAGACGGTGTGGCGTCAGGCCGACAAGTACGGCGTGCCGCGCATCTGTTTCGTCAACAAGATGGACCGCACTGGCGCCAACTACTGGCGCACCGTCGATATGATCAAGGACCGCCTCGGCAGCAAGCCGCTGGTCACCCAAATCCCGATCGGCCTCGAGTCCGACTACAAGGGCCTGATCGACCTGGTGTCCAACAAGGCGATCATCTGGCTGGAAGAGACGCTGGGCGCCAAATACGAGACCGTCGAGATCCCGGCCGATCTCAAGGAACAGGCTGTCGAGTGGCGCCACAAGATGCTCGAAATGGCCGTCGAGCAGGACGATGTAGCGCTCGAGAAGTACCTGGCCGGCGAGGAACCCGACTACGACACGCTGATCAAGTGCATCCGCAAGGGCACGATCTCCTACGCCTTCGTTCCGGTGCTGTGCGGCTCGGCGTTCAAGAACAAGGGCGTCCAGCCCATGCTCGACGCCGTCGTGAACTACCTGCCGGCGCCGAGCGACGTGGCCGACGTCAAGGGCGTCAAGATGGGTACCGATGAGGCCATCACGCTGCCGTCGAGCGACGACGCGCCGCTGAGTGCCCTGGCCTTCAAGATCATGACCGATCCGTTCGTCGGTTCGCTCACCTTCGCGCGCGTCTACTCGGGCGTGCTCGAGTCGGCGAGCGGCGTCCTCAACAGCACCAAGGACCGCAAGGAACGCATCGGCCGCATGCTGCTGATGCACGCGAACAACCGTGAGGACGTGAAGGAAGCCCGCGCCGGCGACATCATCGCTCTGGCCGGCCTCAAGAGCGTCACCACGGGCGACACGCTGTGCGATCCGGACCACCCGGTGATCCTCGAGAAGATGGACTTCCCCGATCCGGTCATCGAACTCGCCATCGAGCCGAAGTCGAAGGCCGACCAGGAGAAGCTCGGCCAGGCGCTGGGCCGTCTCGTGCAGGAGGATCCGACCTTCCGCGTCTCGACTGACCAGGAGACGGGCCAGACCGTCATCAAGGGCATGGGCGAGCTCCATCTCGAGATCAAGGTCGACATCCTGAAGCGTACCTACAAGGTCGACGCCAATGTCGGCGCCCCGCAGGTCGCCTATCGCGAGACGCTCGGGCGCAAGGCCGAGATCGACTACACGCACAAGAAGCAGTCGGGTGGTTCGGGCCAGTTCGCCCGCATCAAGGTGGTGTTCGAGCCGGGTGTGCCGGGCTCGGGCTATAGCTTCGAGAGCAAGGTTGTCGGCGGCTCGGTGCCGAAGGAATTCATTCCCGGCGTCGAAAAAGGCCTGGCGGCCTCGCGCGAGACCGGCGTTCTCGCCGGCTTCCCGGTGATCGATTTCAAGGCGACCCTGGTCGACGGCAACTATCACGACGTCGATTCGAGTGTTCTCGCCTTCGAAATCGCCGCTCGTGCGGCGTTCCGCGAAGGCCTGGCGAAGGCGCAGTGCAAGCTGCTCGAGCCGATCATGAAGGTCGAGGTGGTGACGCCCGACGACTACATGGGCGATTGCATCGGCGACCTGAACAGCCGCCGCGGCCAGATCCTCGGCATGGAGGCCCGCGGCAACGCGCAGGTCATCGATGCCATGGTGCCGCTGGCCAACATGTTCGGCTACGTGAACACGCTGCGCTCCATGACCCAGGGACGCGCGGCCTACACCATGACCTTCGACCACTACGCCCCTGTGCCGCAGGCCGTGGCGGACGAAGTCGTCGCCAAGCTGGCCGGCTAAGGTTTGAACAGAGATGGATAAGCAAGGAAGACGAACATGACGAAGGCGAAATTCGAGCGGACGAAGCCGCACTGCAACATCGGGACGATCGGCCATGTCGATCATGGCAAGACGTCGCTGACGGCGGCGATCACCAAGATCCTGGCGAAGACCGGTGGGGCGACGTACACGGCGTACGACCAGATCGACAAGGCCCCGGAGGAGCGCGAGCGCGGCATCACGATCTCGACGGCGCATGTCGAGTACGAGACGACGAACCGGCACTACGCGCACGTCGACTGCCCGGGCCATGCCGACTACGTGAAGAACATGATCACGGGTGCGGCGCAGATGGACGGGGCGATCCTGGTGGTGAGTGCCGCCGACGGCCCGATGCCGCAGACGCGCGAGCACATCCTGCTGGCCCGCCAGGTCGGCGTGCCGGCGCTGGTGGTGTTCATGAACAAGGTCGACATGGTGGACGACCCCGAGCTGCTGGACCTGGTCGAGCTCGAGGTGCGCGAGCTCCTGAAGAGCTACCAGTTCCCGGGCGACGACATCCCGGTGGTGCGGGGCTCGGCGCTGATGGCGCTGGAGGACAAGAACGCCGAGCAGGGCGAGCAGGCGGTGCTGAAGCTGATGGCGGAGGTTGACCGCTACATCCCGCAGCCTGTGCGCGACAAGGACAAGCCGTTCCTGATGCCGATCGAGGACGTGTTCTCGATCTCGGGCCGCGGCACGGTGGTTACGGGCCGCGTCGAGCGCGGGATCGTGAAGGTCGGCGAGGAGATCGAGATCGTCGGTCTGAAGGCCACGACGAAGACGGTGGTGACGGGCGTCGAGATGTTCCGCAAGCTGCTGGACCAGGGCGAGGCGGGCGACAATATCGGCGCGCTGCTGCGCGGCGTCGGCCGCGAGGACGTCGAGCGGGGCCAGGTGCTGGCCAAGCCGGGTTCGATCACGCCGCACACCAACTTCGAGGCCGAGGCCTACATCCTGACCAAGGAGGAGGGTGGCCGTCACACGCCGTTCTTCACCAACTACCGTCCGCAGTTCTACTTCCGCACGACCGACGTGACGGGCGTGGTGACGCTGCCGGACGGCACGGAGATGGTGATGCCGGGGGACAATGCGCGCCTGACGGTCGAGCTGATCCAGCCGATCGCGATGGACGAGGGTCTGCGCTTCGCCATCCGCGAGGGCGGCCGGACCGTCGGCGCCGGCGTCGTCACCAAAGTCGTCAAATAACGACGCTTGCCAAGCGAGTAAGGACCATGGACAGCACAAACATCCGCATCCGGCTCAAGGCCTTCGATCATCGCGTGCTCGACTCGTCGACCAGCGAGATCGTCAGCACCGCCAAGCGGACGGGTGCGCAAGTGCGCGGCCCGATCCCGCTGCCGACGCGGATCGAGCGGTTCACGGTCAATCGTTCGCCGCACATCGACAAGAAGTCGCGTGAGCAGTTCGAAGTGCGCACGCACAAGCGCGTGCTCGATATCGTCGATCCGACACCGCAGACGGTGGACGCGCTGATGAAGCTCGACCTCGCCTCCGGCGTCGACGTCGAAATCAAGCTCGGCGCGTAAGGGCACAGGGGAAGAGGAACAGACCATGCGTTGCGGTCTCGTCGCCCAGAAGGTTGGCATGACCCGCGTCTTCAATGACGCGGGAGAGCACGTGCCCGTCACCGTTCTGAAGGTGGATCAGCTGCAGGTCGTCGCTGTCCGCTCGGAAGAGAAGGACAAGTACACGGCAGTGCAGCTCGGCTACGGCAAAGCCAAGGTGAAGAACGTGACCCAGCCGATGCGCGGTCACTTCGCCAAGGCCAAGGTCGAGCCGAAGAAGAAGCTCGTCGAGTTCCGCGTCGCCAAGGACGCGGTGCTGGAAGTCGGCGCCGAACTGGTGCCCAGCCACTTCGTGGCCGGCCAGTTCGTCGACGTGATCGGCACCACGATCGGCCGCGGCTTCACCGGCTCGATGGTGCGCTGGAACTTCCATGGCCTGGAGGCCAGCCACGGCGTGTCGGTGTCGCACCGTTCGCATGGCTCGACCGGCAACCGCCAGGATCCCGGCCGCACTTTCCCCGGCAAGAAGATGGCCGGCCACTACGGCCACGAGCGCGTGACCACGCAGAACCTCAAGGTCGTCGCCGCCGACGACGAGAAAGGCCTGCTGCTGGTTTCCGGCGCCGTGCCGGGCCCGCGCGGTGGCTACATCATCGTCAAGGACGCCTCCAAGCGCGCCCGCCCCAAGGACGCCCCGTACCCGGCCGGCCTGCGCAAGGCCGCGGCCGAGGTGAAGGCCCCAGAAGCCCCGGCGGCCGACGCCGCGCCGCAGGCTTGAGGATCAGATCATGAAGATCGCGGTTAAAACCATCGAGGGCGGCAGTGCCGGCGAGATCGATCTCGCCGATGCAGTGTTCGGCGCCCCGGTCCGCCAGGACATCCTGCAGCGCTGCGTGGTGTGGCAGCTGTCGCGCCGCCAGCAGGGCACCCACAAGACCAAGGGCCGCTCCGAAATCACGGCGACGGCCAAGAAGATGTACGCCCAGAAGGGCACCGGTCGCGCCCGCCACGGCAACGAGGCGGCGCCGCAGTTCCGTGGCGGCGGCAAGGCGTTCGGCCCGGTCGTGCGCAGCCATGCCAGCGACCTGCCCAAGAAGGTGCGCAAGCTCGCACTGCGTACGGCTCTGTCGGCCAAGGCAGCCGAGGGCAAGCTGATCGTGCTCGACAGCGCCACGCTCGCCGAGCCCAAGACTGCCCAGCTCAAGGGTCACCTCGGCAAGCTCGGCATTTCGAGCGTGCTGGTGATCGCCGGCGCCGAGGTTGACGCCAACCTGGCCCGCGCCGCAGCCAACATCGCCCACGTCGATGTGCTGCCGCAGCAGGGCGCGAACGTCTACGACATCCTGCGCCGCGACACGCTGGTGCTGACCAAGGATGCCGTGAAGCATCTCGAGGAGCGCCTGCAATGAGCGCCAAGACCGTAGCCACCGTGAGCCGCGCGCGCATGTACGAAGTGATCCGCGCGCCGCTCATCACCGAGAAGACCACCAACGGCTCCGAGCACAGCCAGGTCACGTTCCGCGTGTCGATGGACGCCACCAAGCCCGAGATCAAGCAGGCCATCGAAGGTCTGTTCAAGGTCAAGGTCAAGGCGGTCAACACCGTCACCGTGAAGGGCAAGGCCAAGCTGTTCAAGGGCCGGCCCGGCGTCCGTAGCGACTGGAAGAAAGCGATCGTCTCGCTGGTCGAGGGTCACAAGATCGACGTGACCACCGGCCTGTAGGACTGAGGAACGACAAATGGCTCTGAAGAGTTACAAGGCAATCACGCCCTCGCTCCGGCAACTGGTCATCGTCGACCGGTCCGGCCTGTGGAAGGGCAAGCCGGTGAAGGCGCTGACCAAAGGCAAGTCGGAGAGCGGCGGCCGCAACAACCATGGGCACATCACCGCCCATCATCGCGGCGGCGGTCACAAGCGCCGCCTGCGCCTGGTCGATTTCAAGCGCCGCAAGTTCGACGTCGCCGCGACGGTCGAGCGGCTGGAGTACGATCCCAACCGCTCGGCCTTCATCGCCCTCGTCAAATACACCGACGGCGAGCTCGCCTATATCCTGGCGCCGCAGCGCCTGAAGGCGGGCGATCAGGTCGTGTCCGGCGAGCGCGTCGACATCAAGCCGGGCAACGCCATGCCGCTGGCCAACATGCCGGTCGGCACGATCGTCCATAACGTCGAGCTGAAGAAGGGCCGCGGCGGCCAGCTGGCGCGTTCCGCCGGCACCTATGCCCAGCTGGTCGGCAAGGATGCCGGCTACGCCCAGATCAAGCTCAATTCCGGCGAGCTGCGCCTGGTGCCGGCCGAGTGCCTGGCGACGGTCGGCGCGGTCAGCAATCCGGATCAGCAGAACATCGTCATCGGCAAGGCCGGCCGCACGCGCTGGCTCGGTCATCGTCCGGTGGTTCGCGGCGTCGCCATGAACCCGGTCGATCACCCGCATGGCGGCGGTGAGGGCAAGACCTCGGGCGGCCGCCATCCGGTCACGCCGTGGGGCAAGCCGACCAAGGGCAAGAAGACTCGCAAGAACAAGGCGACGGACAAGTACATCATCCGCCGCCGTCAGGCGACGCGGTAGGAGATAGACAGTGGCACGTTCCGTTTGGAAAGGTCCGTTCGTAGAAGGCAGCCTGATCAAGAAGGCCGAGAAGGCAGGCCAGACCGTGCGCAGCGAAGTGATCAAGACCTGGTCGCGCCGCTCCACGATCCTGCCGCAGTTCGTCGGCCTGACGTTCGGCGTCTACAACGGCAGGAAGTTCATCCCGGTGAACGTCACCGAGGAAATGGTTGGGCACAAGCTCGGTGAGTTCGCGCCCACCCGCACCTTCTCGTCCCACTCGGGCGACAAGAAAGTGTCGAAGGAGTAGTCCTAATGAGCAAGCCCTCAGCACCCCGCCGCGAGGCGGACAACGAGGCCAAGGCCGTGCTGCGCACCGTGCGCGTCAGCCCGCGCAAGCTCGACCTCGTGGCCGCCACGATTCGCGGCAAGAAGGCTTCGTTGGCCGTCAACGAGCTCACCTTCTCGAAGAAGCGCATCGCGCTGGACGTCAAGAAGGCCCTCAACTCCGCCATCGCCAATGCCGAGAACAACCACAATCTCGACGTCGACCGCCTCATCGTGGCCGAAGCCTCGGTCGGTAAGGGCCTCGTCATGAAGCGTTTCCAGACCCGCGGCCGCGGGCGCGCGGCCGGCATCATCAAGCCGTTCAGTCATCTCACCATCGTGGTGCGCGAGCGCCCCGAGGCGGAGGAAAAGTAACATGGGTCAGAAGGTCAATCCGATCGGCCTGCGTCTCGGCATCAACCGGACCTGGGATTCGCGCTGGTACGCCGAGGGGGCCGAATACTCCACGATGCTCCATGAGGACATCCACATCCGCAAGGTGCTGCGCAAGCGGCTCGCCCAGGCCGGTGTGGCCAAGATCGTCATCGAGCGTCCGGCGAAGCGCGCCCGCGTCACCATCCACACTGCCCGCCCGGGCGTGGTGATCGGCAAGAAGGGCGCCGACATCGAGAAGCTGCGCGGCGATCTCGCCAAGATGACCAAGGGCGAGGTGGCGCTGAACATCGTCGAGATCCGCAAGCCCGAGATCGACGCCACGCTGATCGCCGAGAACATCTGCCAGCAGCTCGAGCGCCGCGTCGCCTTCCGTCGCGCCATGAAGCGCGCCGTGCAGTCGGCCATGCGCCTGGGAGCCCAGGGCATCCGCATCAACTGCTCGGGCCGCCTGGGCGGCGCCGAAATCGCCCGCATGGAGTGGTACCGCGAGGGCCGCGTGCCGCTGCATACGCTGCGCGCCGACATCGACTACGGAGTCGCCACCGCCTTCACCACCTTCGGCACCTGCGGCGTCAAGGTCTGGGTGTTCAAGGGCGAGATCATGGCGCACGACCCGATGGCGCACGACAAGCGCGCCGAAGAGGCGGCACCGCAACGCACGCCGGCGCGCGTCGAGCGCACCGAGCAAAGGAACTCGTAAGACGTCATGCTGCAACCCAAGCGCACCAAGTACCGCAAGGCCTTCAAGGGCCGCATCAGCGGCGCCGCCAAGGGCGGCTTCAACCTCGACTTCGGCGCCTTCGGCCTGAAGGCGATGGAGCCCGACCGCCTGACCGCGCGCCAGATCGAGGCCGCCCGCCGCGCCATCACGCGCCACATGAAGCGCGCCGGCCGTGTGTGGATCCGGGTGTTCCCGGACGTGCCGGTGTCCAAGAAGCCGGCCGAAGTCCGCATGGGCTCCGGCAAGGGCGCGCCCGAGTTCTGGGCGGCCCGCGTCAAGCCCGGCCGCGTGCTGTTCGAGCTCGACGGCGTGCCGGTGACGGTCGCCAAGGAAGCGCTGGCGCTCGCCGCCGCCAAGCTGCCGATCAAGACGCGCTTCGTCGCTCGCGTCGGATCCGAGGGTTAAGGAGAACGCCATGAAGGCCACCGATCTTCGCCCCAAGACCCACGACCAGCTCAAGGAAGAGCTGGGCAGCCTGCGCAAGGAAGCTTTCAACCTGCGTTTCCAGAAGGCCGGCGGACAGCTCGGCAAGACAGGCCGCGTGCGCCAGGTGCGCCGCGACATCGCCCGCATCAAGACGGTGCTGGGCGAAAAGGCCGCCGGTTAAGGAGCAATAGATGCCGAAACGTATCCTCGAAGGCGTCGTCGTCAGCGACAAGATGGACAAGACCATCGTCGTGAAGGTCGAGCGGCGCATTCAGCACCCGATCTACAAGAAGTTCATCCGCCGCTCGAAGAAGTATCACGCGCACGACGAGACCAATGCCTACAAGGGCAAGGTCGGCGAGAACGTGAAGATTCGCGAGTGCCGGCCGCTGTCTAAGACCAAGAGCTGGGAAGTTCTGGTCGAAGGCGCGAAGGCTTAAGGCGCAGGGCAGGCAAACATGATCCAGATGCGAACCAACCTCGAGGTCGCCGACAATTCCGGCGCCCGTCGAGTCCAGTGCATCAAGGTGCTGGGCGGCTCGCGCCGCAAGTACGCCAGTGTCGGCGATGTCATCGTCGTCTCCATCAAGGAGGCGATCCCGCGCGGCCGTGTGAAGAAGGGCGAGGTGCATCGCGCCGTCGTGGTGCGCACCTCCTTCCCTCTGCGCCGGGTCGACGGCAGCGCCATCCGCTTCGACCGCAACGCCGCCGTGCTGATTTCCAAGCAGGACGAGCCGATCGGCACTCGCATCTTCGGACCGGTGACGCGCGAGCTGCGGGGCAAGAAGTTCATGAAGATCATCTCGCTCGCGCCGGAGGTGCTGTAGCCCATGGCCATCAAGCTCAAGATCAGGAAAGGCGACCGTGTGAAGGTCATCGCCGGCCGCAGCAAGGGCAAGGTGGGCGACGTGCTGCGCGTGCTGCCGACCGAGCAGCGCGTGGTGGTCCAGGGCGTGAACGTCATCAAGCGCCATACCAAGCCTGGCCGCACCGACGCCGGCGGCATCATCGAGCGCGAGGCCGCGATCCACGTCTCGAACGTGGCCCTGCTCGATCCGAAATCCGACAAGCCGACCAAGGTCGGCTTCAAGTTCCTCGAAGACGGCCGGAAAGTGCGCTTCGCGCGCGCCTCCGGCGAAACAATAGACCGGTAGGAGAACGGGCCATGCCCGCGCGACTGCAAGAGCACTACATCCAGACCGTCCGCGAGTCGCTGACGAAGGAGTTCTCCTACAAGAACGCCTTCGAGGTGCCGAAGCTGGACAAGGTTGTGATCAACATGGGCGTCGGCGAGGCGGTCAACGACCGCAAGGCCGTCGATGGCGCCGTGGCCGACCTGACGGCGATCACCGGCCAGAAGCCGGTCGTCACCAAGTCGCGCGTTTCGATCGCGACCTTCAAGCTGCGCGAGAACATGGCGATCGGCGCCAAGGTCACGTTGCGCCGCGACCGCATGTATGAGTTCGTCGATCGACTGATAAACATTGCCCTGCCGCGAGTCCGCGACTTCCGCGGCTTGAACGGCAAGTCCTTCGACGGCCGTGGCAACTTCGCCATGGGCTTGAAGGAGCAGATCGTGTTCCCCGAGATCGACTACGACAAGGTCGACATGGTGCGCGGCATGGACATCATCATCTGCACTACGGCGAAGACGGACGCGGAAGCCAAGGCGCTTCTCCGCGGCTTCGACTTCCCGTTCGTTAACTGAGGCCGGAGAGCGAAATGGCCAAGAAGAGTTCTGTCGAGAAGAACAACCGGCGCGCCCGGATGGCGAAACAATACGCCTCCAAGCGCGCCGAGTTGAAGGCGATGGCGGTGGACAACAAGCTGTCGCCGGAAGATCGCTTCGGCGCCCGGCTCAAGCTGGCGAAGCTGCCGCGCAATTCCTCGCCGACGCGCATTCGCAACCGATGCTCGATCACGGGCCGGCCGCGCGCGGTGTATCGCAAGTTCAAGCTCTCGCGCCTTGCGCTGCGTGAGCTCGCGTCGTCGGGCGCTTTGCCCGGCGTCGTGAAGTCGAGCTGGTAACGGGAGCCCGTAGACCATGGCGATGACAGATCCCGTCGGCGATTTGCTGACACGTATCCGCAACGGCCAGGCGGCGCGCCTCGACAGCGTGACTGCACCTGCTTCGCGCATGCGGTCCAACGTTCTCGATGTGCTCCAGCGCGAGGGCTATATCCGCGGCTGGTTCGAGGAAGAACTGCGGCCGGGCGTCAAGGAGCTCCGTATCGAGCTCAAGTACGACAACGGCCGTCCCGTGATCAAGGAAATCAAGCGTGTCTCGACCCCGGGCCGCCGCGTCTATTCCAAGATCCGCGAGCTGCCGAGCCACTTCAACGGGCTTGGCATTTCGATCCTCTCAACGCCGCGCGGCGTCATGTCCGACGCCGAGGCGCGCGCCGCCAATGTCGGCGGCGAAGTCATCTGCAAGGTGTTTTAGCCATGTCGCGCGTCGGCAAGAATCCGGTCGTCGTCCCGTCGGGCGTCACTATCGACCTCAAGGGCCAGGCCCTCAAGGTCAAGGGCAAGCGGGGCGAGCTCGCGCTGATGGTCCACGACGACGTCGAGGTCTCCAAGGACGGCGACAAGCTCAACTTCAAGCCGCGCTCCGAGAGCCGCCGCGCCCGCATGCAGTGGGGCACGGCGCGCAATCTCGCACATAACATGGTGCGTGGCGTTTCGGACGGCTTCACCGTCAACCTCGAGATCAACGGCGTCGGCTACCGCGCCCAGGCGGATGCCAAGAATCTGAAGCTGCAGCTCGGCTTCAGCCACGACGTCGAGGTTCCCATTCCGGCCGGCATCCAGATCAAGGCGCTGAAGCCGACCGAGATCGAGATCACCGGCGCCGACCGCCAGAAGGTCGGCCAGCTCGCGGCCGAGATCCGCAGCCTGCGTCCGCCCGAGCCCTACAAGGGCAAGGGCATCAAGTATTCGACCGAGACGATCCGGCGCAAGGAAGGCAAGAAGAAGTAAGGGCGATTCATCATGGCCAACACCAAAGCTCTGTTTGCCCGCCGTCAGCGGCGCACGCGCTACGCGCTGCGCCAGGCTGGCGCCGGCCGTCCGCGTCTCAGCGTGTTCCGCTCGGGCAAGCACATCTATGCCCAGGTCATCGACGACGTGAAGGGCGCGACCCTGGCCGCCGCCTCCTCGCTCGACGAGGGGTTGAAGGGCAAGGTCAAGACCGGCGCCAACAAGGATGCCGCTACCGAGGTCGGCAAGCTAATCGCCGAGCGCGCGATCAAGGTCGGCGTCAAGGAAGTCATCTTCGACCGCGGCGGCTACATCTATCACGGCCGCATCGCGGCCCTCGCCAACGCCGCCCGAGAGGGCGGCCTGTCGTTCTGATCGGGAGTTAGCACATGGCACGTTCACCCGGCGGTTCCGGCCGTGGCCCGCGCGATCGCGATCGGGGCCGCGACCGCGACGAGGAAAACGAACTGAAGGACAAGCTGGTCACCATCAATCGCGTGGCCAAGGTGGTGAAGGGCGGCCGGCGTTTCGCCTTCGCTGCGATCGTAGTCGTGGGCGACCAGCGCGGCCGTGTCGGCCACGGCGCCGGCAAGGCGCGTGAGGTGCCCGAGGCGATCCGCAAGGCCACGGAAGCCGCCAAGCGTGGGCTGATCCGCGTGCCGCTGCGCGACGGCCGTACGCTGCATCACGACGTCAAGGGCCGCTTCGGCGCCGGCAAGGTGACCTTGCGCGCCGCCCCGGCCGGCACCGGCATCATCGCCGGCGGCCCGATGCGCGCCGTGTTCGAGACGCTCGGCATCAAGGACATCGTGGCCAAGTCGGTCGGCACGTCCAACCCGCACAACATGATCAAGGCCACCTTCGAGGCCCTGCAGAAGCTCAATTCGCCGCGCATGGTCGCCACCCGCCGGGGCAAGAAGGTCGGTGACCTGCTCGGCCGCCGCGACGGCGATCAGGCCGAAGCGGCGGCTTAAGGAACACGACCATGGCCGACGCCAAGAAGATCAAGGTCACCCAGACCGGCAGCCCGATCGGCCGCACGGACGATCAGCTTGCCACGCTGAAGGGCCTGGGCCTGAACAAACGCCACCGCAGCCGCGTCCTCGAGGACACGCCGTCGGTGCGTGGCATGATCAATAAGGTGCGCCATCTCGTGCGCACCGAGGAAGCCGCTTAAGGATCGTACGATGAAACTCAACGCAATCGCCGACAATGCCGGCGCCCGCAAGCGCCGGATGCGCGTGGGCCGCGGCATCGGCTCGGGCAAGGGCAAGACCGCCGGCCGTGGCGTAAAAGGCCAGAAGTCGCGTACCGGCGTGGCCATCAAGGGCTTCGAGGGCGGCCAGATGCCGCTGCATCGCCGCCTGCCCAAGCGCGGCTTCCGGCCGCCGCACCAGAAGACCTGGCAGGTCGTAAATCTCGGCTCGCTCCAGAAGGCGATCGACGACAAGAAGCTCGATGCGGGCCAAATGATCGACGCCGCCGCCATGGCTGCCGCCGGCTTGTTCAAGAACGCGTCAGACGGTGTGCGCCTCCTTGGCAAAGGCGAGATCAAGACCAAGATTGAAGTGAAGGTCGCGGGCGCCTCGGCGTCGGCGATCGCCGCGGTCGAGAAGGCTGGCGGCAAGGTCGAGCTGCCTCCCAAGCCCGTCGCAGAGGCCGCCTAATTCTTCACGCGTGAGGGTCGTCCATGGCATCCGCCGCCGAGCAACTCGCATCCAACCTGAACTGGGGCGCGATCGGTAAGGCGACCGAGCTGAAGCGGCGCCTGTGGTTCACCATCGGCGCGCTCCTGGTCTTCCGCGTCGGCGCCTATATTCCCGTTCCCGGGGTCGATCCGGTGGCCCTGGCCGAGATGTTCCATCGCAATGCCGGCGGCCTCGCCGGCATGCTGGACGTGTTCTCGGGTGGCTCGATCGGCCGCATGTCGATCCTGGCGCTGTCGATCATGCCGTACATCTCGGCCTCCATCATCATGCAGATCCTGACGACGGTGGTGCCGTCCCTGGAGGCGCTGAAGAAGGAGGGCGAGGCCGGCCGCAAGAAGATCAACCAGTACACGCGCTACGGCACGGTGGTGCTGGCCGCCTTCCAGGCCTACGGCATCGCCGTCGGCCTCGAGAGCCAGGCCAATGTGGTGCACGACCCAGGCCTGTTCTTCCGCTTCGTCACCATGGTCACCCTGGTCGGCGGCACGCTTCTGCTGATGTGGATCGGCGAGCAGATCACCGCGCGCGGCGTCGGCAACGGCGTGTCGCTGATCATCTTCTCCGGCATCGTGGCGGCGCTGCCCAATGCCTTGGTCCAGACCCTCGAGCTCGGCCGAACCGGCGCGCTGTCGGCGCTGTTCATCATTGCGTTGGCGGTCGGCGTGCTGATCGTGGTGGCGGTCGTGGTGTTCGTCGAGACCGCGCAGCGGCGCATCGTGGTGCAGTATCCCAAGCGCCAGGTCGGTAACAAGATGTATGGCGGCGAGGCCTCGCACTTGCCGCTCAAGATCAATACCTCGGGCGTGATCCCGCCGATCTTCGCCTCCTCGCTGCTGCTCTTCCCGGCGACGATCGCCTCGTTCCAGCCCAACTCCGGCGAGCCCGGCATCGCCCAATGGATCGCCACCTACCTGGCGCACGGCCAGCCGCTCTATCTCTTGGCTTATATCGGCCTGATCGTATTTTTCTGCTTCTTCTACACGACCGTGGTGTTCAACCCGGCCGACACGGCCGAGAACCTCAAGAAGAACGGCGGCTTCGTGCCCGGCATCCGCCCCGGCAAGAACACCGCCGAGTATCTCGAATACATCCTCAATCGCCTGACCGTGATCGGCGCCCTCTACCTCTCGTTGGTCTGCATCCTGCCCGAGCTCCTGATCGCCCGCGGCGGCGTGCCGTTCTATTTCGGCGGCACCAGCCTCCTGATCGTGGTGTCGGTCACGCTCGACACGGTGACCCAGATCCAGGCACATCTGCTGGCGCACCAGTACGAGGGCCTGATCAAGAAGGCGCGCCTGCGGGGCCGGGCGCGATGAACGTCATTCTCCTTGGGCCGCCGGGCGCCGGAAAAGGCACCCAGGCGCAGCGCCTGCAGCACGATCTCGGCGTGGTCCAGCTCTCGACCGGCGACATGCTGCGTGCGGCGGTGGCCTCGGGCAGCGCGCTCGGCAAGCAGGCCAAGGGCATCATGGAGGCAGGCAAGCTGGTGCCCGACGAATTGATGGTCGGCCTGATCAAGGACCGCATCGCCCAGCCGGATGCCGCCAAGGGCTTCATCCTCGATGGCTTTCCCCGTACCGAGGCCCAGGCCAAGGCCCTCGACACCATGCTGACCGCGGCGGGCAAGAAGCTCGATCGGGTGGTCGAGATGGAGGTCGACGAAAAGGCGCTGACCGAGCGGATCGTCGGCCGTTTCACCTGTGCCAAGTGCGGCACCGGCTACCACGACAAGTTCAAGCGGCCCAAGGTCGAGGGGGTTTGCGACGTCTGCGGCTCGAAGGAGTTCACCCGCCGCAAGGACGATACTGCAGAGACCATGAAGACCCGGATGGCCGCCTATCGCGCCCAGACCGAGCCCCTGCTGCCCTACTACCGGGCGCGGGGGGTCCTGAAGAAGGTCGATGGCATGGCCGCCATGGACGAGGTTTACAGTCAAATCCGCGCTGTTTTGGCAGGGGCTTGACAATCGGAGGGTCCGTTGACTCAGGGGCAGCGATACCTATAATCGCGCGCTTTTCCGGGGCCAGCGGAACGTCACACAGGCGCGCGTCAGCGCGCCGTAAGTGTTTGAAGGAGAAGGGACTTTGGCTCGTATAGCCGGCGTGAACATTCCCACCGCCAAGCGCGTGGTGGTTGGGCTGCAGTACATCCACGGGATCGGCCAGGCGAAAGCCAAGGAGATTCTGGGGAAAGTGGGGATAGATGAGTCGCGCCGCGTCAACACGCTGAACGACGACGAAGTCATCCGCATCCGCGAGGCCATCGACCACGACTACACCGTCGAGGGCGACCTCCGGCGTGAGACGGCGATGAACATCAAGCGTTTGATGGACCTCGCCTGCTATCGCGGACTGCGGCATCGCCGCGGTCTGCCGGTCCACGGGCAGCGCACGCATACCAATGCGCGCACCCGCAAGGGGCCCGCCAAGCCGATCGCCGGCAAGAAGAAAGTCACGAAGTAACTCGAGGGAATTCGGATCATGGCCAAGCCTGCAGCCGCTGCTGCCACGAGCGGCGCCGCCGCTACTCCCGCCGCGCGTCCCCGTCGCAAGGAACGCAAGAACATCATCGCGGGTGTGGCGCACGTGAACGCCTCGTTCAACAACACCATCGTCACCGTCACCGACGCGCAGGGCAACACTATCGCCTGGTCGTCGTCGGGCCAGCAGGGTTTCAAGGGTTCGCGCAAGAGCACTCCGTTCGCCGCCCAGATGGCTGCCGAGAATGCCGGTCGCAAGGCGATGGAGCACGGCATGCGCACGATCGAGATCATGGTGCGCGGTCCCGGTTCGGGCCGCGAGTCGGCGCTGCGCGCGCTGCAGGCCGTCGGCCTCGCCGTCACCTCGATCCGCGACGTGACGCCGATCCCGCACAACGGCTGCCGCCCGCCGAAGCGTCGTCGCGTCTGAGTTTGCTGCCGCGGCGTCGCCGACGCCGCCGGCTTTTGTATTGAGCTGTGGGCTCCCCGTCATGATTTGGGCGGGCCTGCACAAACCACCGGTCTAGAGAGGTTGCCCCCGTGCTCCAGAAGAACTGGCAAGATCTGATCAAGCCGGAGAAGCTCGTCACCGAGGCCGGCGTCGATGCCGGCCGCACCGCGACGATCGTCGCCGAGCCGCTCGAGCGCGGCTTCGGCCTGACGCTTGGCAATGCGCTCAGGCGCGTGCTGCTGTCGTCGCTGCAGGGCGCAGCCGTGACGTCGATCAAGATCGACAACGTGCTGCACGAGTTCTCCTCGATCCCCGGCGTCCGCGAGGACGTGGTCGACATCGTCCTGAACATCAAGGCGATGGCCGTGAAGATGCAGGGTGACCGCCCGCAGCGTCTTTATCTCCGCGCGGTCGGCCCGGGCGAAGTCACCGCCGGCATGATCGAGCTGCCGGGCGACGTCCAGATCATGGATGCCAAGCACCTGATCTGCACGCTCGACGACGGTGCCTCGATCTCGATGGAGCTCATGGTCGCCACCGGCAAGGGCTACATCCCGGCTCAGATCAACCGGCCCGAGGATGCGCCGATCGGCCTGATCCCGGTCAACTCGGTGTTCAGCCCGGTCAAGCGCGTCTCCTACAAGATCGAGAACAGCCGCGTCGGCCAGGTCACCGACTACGACAAGCTGTCGATGACGGTCGAGACCAACGGCACGACGGCTCCGGCCGACGCCGTGGCGCTCGCCGCGCGCATCCTTCAGGACCAGCTGCAGCTCTTCATCAACTTCGAGGAGCCGCGCGAGGTTCGCAAGGAGGAGCAGCAGGACGACTTCCCGTTCAATCGCAACCTGCTGCGCAAGGTCGACGAGCTCGAGCTGTCGGTCCGCTCGGCCAACTGCCTGAAGAACGACAACATCATCTATATCGGCGACCTGGTGCAGAAGACCGAGGCCGAGATGCTGCGCACGCCGAACTTCGGCCGCAAGTCGCTGAACGAGATCAAGGAAGTGCTGGCCGGCATGGGCCTGCATCTCGGCATGGAGATTCCCGGCTGGCCGCCGGACAATATCGAGGAAATGGCCAAGCGGCTGGAAGAGCCGTACTAGGTCGATTTAGGGGTAACGGTCATGCGTCACGGAAATCGCGGTCGGAAATTCCACCGCACGGCGGAGCATCGCAAGGCGATGTTCATGAATCTCGCCGGCGCGCTCATCAAGCACGAGCAGATCACGACCACGCTGCACAAGGCGAAGGACCTGCGTCCGATCGTCGAGAAGCTGGTCACGCTCGGCAAGAAAGGCGGCCTGCATGCCCGCCGCCAGGCGATCGGCTTCCTGCGCGATCCCTATGTCGCCGACAAGCTCTTCACCACGCTCGGCCCGCGCTATGCCAAGCGCGACGGTGGCTACCTGCGCGTGCTGAAGGCCGGCTTCCGCTTCGGCGACGCCGCCCCGATGGCGGTGATCGAGTTCGTCGAGCGCGACGCCGCGGCGAAGGGCCAGGACAGCGGTCCGTCGGGCGAGCCGCAGGAGCAGCAGGAGGCGGCGTAAGCTCCTTCCCGCAAGCCGAATACGAAAACGCCCGGTCCCACGACCGGGCGTCTTGGTTTGAGGCGGGCTAGTCTAGGGCGAGTAATCGAGAATTCGAACTCATCATCAAGGCTGGCCGATATCCGCTATTGGGCGCGTTTCGGCCTCAAGTAAGATTTCGCGTCAGGACCGAAGGTGACCCAAAGCCGACATGGCGGCTCTGCTTACCGCGTTCGTGATTCCGCGCCATCGAGATGAATGTCGGCTAACGCCTCGCCACGGAGTTGGAAGGCAACTCCATCGAGCCCGAAGGCACTAACAACGTCCGGGTGCGGGTTGCAGTGGGCCGCGGTAAAGTTGTGCGTCGAAATTGCGGAGGCTCTGATGGCCCAGCTCTTGGATGAGATCGAGTGGGGGCAAGCGATCCTGCCACGGGTCTCCGATCCCGCCTGGGAAGTGGAAGTTAAGCGCCGCGCCGGGCAGGTGAGCGAAGTAGACCGGCGGGTCGCCTCCAGCCCGTGGGTGCGGGAAGTCTGCGTATCGATGACCGCCTACCGGCCTGTCGCGATGCCGCAGCGCCTGTTCAATATTGGCGCCTTGGTCACCGCGCAGGAGAATTCCTGCCGCTATTGCTACGGCGCCAACCGGGCTTACATGAAAATTCTGGGCTATTCGGAATCCTTCATCAGCCGCATCGAGCAGGATGCCACATTCGCCGAGCTCGACGAGAAGGAACGGGCGTTCATTTCGTTCTGCCGCAGCCTGGCGCGCTCGCGGCCGCGTCCCGTGAAGGCGGACTATGAGGCGCTGGTCGCGTTGGGATTCGCGCCGCTCGCCGTCAGCGAAATGGCGATGCTGATCGCATTGGGATGCTACTATAATCGGATCAGCATCTTGATCGCTTGCCCCCCGGAGCACGCGTTCGAACGCGTGGCCAACAGTCTTCTCGGGCGCCTGATGGGCCCATTGATGCGAATGGTCATGTCGATGCGGCGGCCGGCGCAACCAGCGACGATGGACGCCGCGACGCTCTCTAACGGCCCGTTCGGTACGGTCGTGGCGTCCTTGGCAGGGTTGCCGGGGGCCACGATCTTCAAGACGGCGCTGGATGGCGCGTTTGCCTCTGCCGTGCTGCCAAGATCGGTAAAGGCGCTGATGTTCGCGGTCGTGGCGCGCACGCTCGGCTGCCGCACCAGCGAGATCGAAGCGCGAAAACTGCTCGCCGCGGAGAATTTCAGCGACGACGAGATTGATTCTGCGCTCCTGACGCTGCGGTCGCCGCGTCTCTCGCAACGCGATGCACTCCTGCTGCCCTGGGTGCGCAATACCGTCTATTACCAGACGGCGATGGTCCAGAAGCAGACCGCGACGCTGGCCGCGGAAATTGGGGACGCTGCCATCCTCGAGGCGATTGGCGTCGCCGCGCTGGCCAACGCCACTGTGCGGCTGGCGATGCTGCTGGAATGAGCGACCCCGTGGTGTTCTGGCTGCTGGCAGCGATGCTCACGCTGATCGTGGTGCTTGGCGCAGGAGCACTGGTGTTGCGACACAAGGCCCGGCAGCTGCAGCGGCTGCTCGCGGTTTCTCAGGAGAAGCTCGAACAGCTCCAGCGTCAGTTCGAACACTTCGTCCCGGCCGACGTCGTGGAGCAACTGACCGGGGGACCGGGCATCTATGCCCCGCGGCGCTGCGCCGCGACGATGCTGTTCGCCGACTTGCGCGGGTTCACCGCCCTATGTGACCGGCTTGATCCGGCGGTGGCCGTAGACATTCTGAACGAGTATTTCCGGCGCATGAACGCCGTGATCACCAGCCATCACGGCCACATCAACGAACTGGTGGGCGATGGACTGCTCGCGCTGTTTGGCGCGCTGGAGCACAATCCATGGCAAGGGCGCGACTCGGTGCTCGCGGCACTGGACATGCGCGCCGAGCTCGCGCGCTACAATGAAGAATTACGTGCGAAGTCCCTGCCAGAATTGCGCTTCGGCATCGGTGTCCATGGTGGCGAAGTTGTAGCCGGCGTGATGGGCGCGGGAGCTCTCAACAAGTTCACCGTTACTGGAGATCCAATCAACGTTGCCTCCCGCGTCGAGGGATTGACGTCGGTCCACAAAGTGGATCTGTTGATAACGGAAGAGATCCGCAACACCCTTGACGAGCAGTTCAGACTGCGTCGGATGCCTCCCATACCAGTCAAGGGCAAGCCGGAGCCGATCGTCACCTACTATGTGGAGGGCATTTCAGGTCCCGGGTCGCCCGCAACTTCGGCCCAAGGGGCAATTGCGTCGCTGGGCGACTAGGTGATTTAATTCCATCGGCATATGGCCTTGAGCTGGGTGGCCGTGTCCGCAGCTGATGCTGTGGAACGGCATTGTCACGTCGTCCGGGAAGTTGCGGTTCCGCCGGCTCGTAAGTCCGCGACTAGGCTGAGCGCATCAAATGTTCGGCGGGCGCGTCGCCGCTGAAATCGTCTGCGGCGCGCGGGCCGTTGCTGGCTGGCACAGCCGGGCGCGCGGCGCGCTCCGACGGGTTGCGCGCGATCAGCGGCACAAGCTCCGAAAGCTCGATGAAATCGTCGGCCTGGCGGCGCAGTTCATCTGCCACCATCGGCGGCGAGGACTTGATGGTGCTGACCACCGAAACGCGCAAGCCCTTGCGCTGGACCGCCTCGACCAACCGGCGGAAGTCGCCGTCGCCGGAGAAAAGGATCACATGATCGAGATGCTCGGCCATCTCCAGCACGTCCACGGCGAGCTCGATGTCCATGTTGCCCTTGATCTTGCGGCGGCCCAAGGCGTCGGTGAATTCCTTGGCCGGCTTGATAATCATGGCGAAGCCGTTGTATTCCAACCAATCGATCATCGGCCGGATCGCCGAGTATTCCTGACCCTCGATCAGCGCCGTGTAGTAGTAGGCGCGCACCATGCGTCCCTTCTCGCGGAACACCTTCAGGAGGCGCCGGTAATCGATGTCGAAGCCGAGAGCACGCGCGGCGGAATAGAGGTTGGCGCCGTCGATAAAAAGCGCCACGCGCTCGTTCTCAAAAAAATTACCTTTCATGACGAAATATCCTTCTCGGATAAGCTCAGAAGAAGCGAAATTTATTGAACGGCAAAGGGAAGGAAGATGTTAACGCACACGCTGTCGGCCGTGATCGAGGCGGACTACCGAATACCAAAACCAACCGAAGAGGATCGTGAAGGCTATTGCCTCTGCCGGATGGTCCCTCGCCACCTGAAGCAATACGATAATCGGGCCCATGCGACGTCCCCATTGCTCCAGTAGTCCACCGCCGAACAGGCGGCGCCGATCAGGAAAATTCAATTCGTCGAAGTTGGGCTCTTGCACGCGGCGTGGGTGTGACCAGCGAGTGGCCTTACACTCGTTACAATTGTTACTTCAGGGACGCGGAACAACGCCGCTTTAGGCTCCGGAGCAGACATCTTTTCTCGGGTCCGTCTAAGCCAGTTCATGTGTTCACGGCCTAGACTAGCCACATGGCTTTGACGTTCAGAAAGGCGGCCCCGTCGGAAGGCGGCGATGCCGACCGGGTGTTGCGCTCGGCCTTCACCCCCTACATCCGCAAGCTCGGGCGCGAGCTTACCGCTGACTACTATGCCTGGGTCGGCCAGGCCGTGGAGCGCGGCGACGTGTTCGTGGCCGTGGAGGCCGGCCAGGTGGTCGGCGTCGCCGTCACGGAGCGCCGCGACGAGAGCCTCTACATCGATCGGCTGGCCGTCGACCCGGCGCGCCAGGGTAGTGGCCTCGGGAGCTGGCTGCTGGCGCGGCTGGAAGAGGTCGCCCGCTCCAGCGGGCAGCCCGGCCTGTCGCTGGAGACCGCCGAGATGATGGACCACCTCGTGCGCCTCTATCGCCGGAATGGCTTCGAGATCGTCGGCCGCGGTCTGCCGGCGCACGGCAAGGACGCCCACATGCGGGTCCACATGGCCAAGCGGCTGGCAGCAGCGAACTTCTAATGACCAAATTTCGAGGCCGGTGCCTGTGTGTGGTAAAAGGACAGCGTGTCGAGGTTGAGCGTTTGGGAGCGTAGCGTATGCCCAGTTTGGCCGATCTAGCCGCTGAGTGTTTTCGGGGAGGGGAGTCCCGGATTAGTGGACTGGGAGGGCAGAAATGCCGATGCCATCGGCATCGGACCTGTCTACTGGGAGTAGACTGTTGTGGACGCTCGGCCGGAGGTCACCCCCCCGTGTTTTTCCATTATTTTAAGCGTTACTTTTGGTAACTGCCCAGGCGATCGGGTAGCGATTGAAGCCACGAAAGCGGGCCCGTCCACCGCGCTCGTAGGGCCCGTCACGCCGCAACCCGTCCAGTCGCGCCACCAGCTGGCTGATGGCGATCGTGCCCTCCAGGCGGGCCAGGACGGCGCCCAGGCACATATGCATGCCCGAGCCGAAGGCGACGTGGCGGTTGGGCTCGCGGGCGGCGTCGAAGCGGTCGGGCTCGGCGAACTGCGCCGGATCGCGGTTGGCCGCGCCGATGCCGATATGGATGTAGGTGCCCGCCGCCAGGCGCTCGCCGCCCAGTTCCATGTCGGTAGCGAGCCGGCGGTTGCCAAGCTGGTTGGAGCTTTCGAAGCGCAGGCCTTCCTCGATACAGCTCTTGATCAAGCCGGGCTCGGCCTTGAGGCGCGCCAGCTCGGCCGGGAAGCGCAGCAGGGCGTCGACGGTGTTGCCGATCAGGTTGGTCGTGGTCTCGTGGCCGGCGTTCAGCAGGAAGACGCAGTTCTGCACCAGCTCGTCGTGGCTCAGCCGCTCGCCGTCGACCACGCCATGGATCAGCGTGCCCAGGATGTCGCCATCCTCTTGATTGGCATCGGCCGGCCGCTTGGCCCGCTCGGCGATCAGCCGGTCGAGATAGGCCGAGAACTCGGCCACCGCCGTATTGCCCGCCGCCTGCCGCTCGGGACCGGCGACCGGCTCGAGCGCGCCCAGGATGGCGAGCGAGTAGCGGCGGAACGGCGCGCGCTCGCCGGGCGGCACGCCCAGCATGTCGCAGATCACCTCGACGGGGAGCCGGAAGGCGAAGTCCTCGACCAGGTCCATGTGGCCCTCGTCGGCGTGCCGCTCGAGCAGCCCGTCCACCACCGCCGCGATGCGCGGCTGCAGCGTCGCCAGGGCGCGCGGCGTGAAGGCGGCGGCCAGCAGCTTGCGCACCCGCGTGTGCAGGGGCGGGTCGTTGAACACCAGGCTGGTCGTATGATGGCGGTAGAGCGGCGTGCCGACCCCGAACTTGGGGCCGAACTCGGCCTTCTTGTCGGAACTCATGCGGCTGTCGCGGTAGCAGACCGCCACGTCGGCATAGCGTGACAGGAACACGCTCCCGTCCGGTAGACGCTTCAGCGGCGCGAAACGGCGCAGCGCGTGGTAGCGGGGGAAAGGGTCTTCGAGGAACGTGGGCTCCAGCCGCGCCAGATCGAAGCGCGCCGCGAAGGCGCGCGCCTCGTCCTCGGGCAGCTCGTTCAGAATTGCTCTTCCTTCAGCGCGAACACGGTGCGCCCGGCGGCCTTGAGCGGGCCGAGCTGGGCCAGCGCCGGCGGCAGGATCACCTCGGCGAAGAAGCGCGCGGTGATCACCTTGGCCTCGAGGAAGGCCGGATCGCCGTCGCGAGTCGCGAGCTTGCCTTGAGCCACCAAGGCACTCTTGGCCAGCAGCCAGCCGCCCAGCGCCGTGCCCGCCAGCCGCAGGAAGGGCACCGAGCCCGCCAGCGCATTCACCAGGTCAGCCTTGGCCGACTGCGCCACCCACTTGGTGGCGTCCTCCAGGGCATCGGCGGAGGCCGCGACAGCCGCCGCGATCGCTGCCAGATCGTCACCCGGCGCCGTCTCGAGTTGGGGCACGAGCGCGCGCATTTCCTCCACCAGCCCCAACATGGTCTCGCCGCCATCCTTGGTGATCTTGCGGCCGACCAGGTCACGCGCCTGAATGCCGTTGGTGCCCTCGTAGATCGGCAGGATGCGCGCATCGCGCAGGTGCTGGGCGGCGCCGGTTTCCTCGATGAAGCCCATGCCGCCGTGGATCTGCACGCCCACCGACGCGATCTCGTTGCCGAGATCGGTGAACCACGCCTTCACGATCGGGATCAGGAGATCGACCCGGTCCTGGGTCTTGCGCGCCGTCTCCTTGTCGGGATGCTTCAGCGCGCCATCGATGCCGGCCGCGGTGTAGTAGCCCAGCGCCCGCATCGCCTCGATCTGGGCGCGCATGGTCATCAGCATGCGCCGGACGTCGGGGTGGTGGACGATGGAGACCGGCTCGGGCTTCGGGCTGCCGTCGTTCTTGGACTGCACGCGCGTGCGGGCAAAGTCGGCCGCCTGCTGGTAGGCGCGCTCGGCGATCGCCAGGCCCTGGATGCCGACCGACAGGCGGGCGTTGTTCATCATGGTGAACATGTAGGACAGGCCGCGGCCTTCCTCGCCCACCAGGTGGCCGACCGCGCCACCATCGTCGCCGAAGCTCATCACGCAGGTCGGGCTGGCATGGATGCCGAGCTTGTGCTCGAGCGACACGCAACGCAGGTCGTTGCGCTTGCCGGGCTTGCCGTCGGCGCCGGGCAGGAACTTCGGGACTATGAACAGCGAGATGCCGCGCACGCCGGCCGGCGCGTCGGGCGTGCGCGCCAGCACCAGGTGCACGATGTTCTCGGTGAGGTCGTGCTCGCCGTAGGTGATGAAGATCTTCTGGCCGGTGATCAGGTAGTGGTCGCCGCTTTTGAGCGCCCGGCTCTTGAGCTGGCCCAAGTCCGAGCCGGCCTGCGGCTCGGTGAGATTCATCGTCCCGGTCCATTCCCCCGAGATCATCTTCGGCAGATAGGCGGCCTTCTGCTCGGGCGAACCGTGATGGTGGATGGCATCAATGGCGCCCTGGTTCAGGAGCAGCACCAGGCCGAAGCCCATGTTGGCTGCCTGCCACATCTCCTGCACGGTGGTGGCGACCAGCCACGGCATGCCCTGGCCGCCGAACTCCGGATCGAAGGGCAGCGAGTTCCAGCCGCCGGCGACGAACTCCTTGTAGATGGCGGTGAAGCCCGGCGCGGTGCGCACCACGCCGTTCTCGAGCTTGGCACCGACCTTGTCGCCGTCACGGTTGAGCGGCGCCAGGCCATTGCCGGCAAGCTTGGCGGCTTCCTCCAGCACTGCATCGACTGTGTCGTCGGTGGCGTGCTCGTAGCCGGGCAAGGCCGCGACGCGCTCCAGGCCCGCCACTTCGCGCAAGGCGAAACGCATGTCGGCGAGCGGGGCGGTGTAGGTCATGTGTTTTCCTCCGGTCCGCAATATGCCGCGCCCTGTCGCCTTTGCCCACAGGGTCGCGTGCCGCGACCTAGTCGGCTATCCTTGGACAACATGACCGACACCGTACTGCTCTCGATCGACGGCGCGCGCGCCACCATCACGCTCAACGATCCCGCCAAGCATAACCGCCTCGATACGGCGGGCCTGGGCAAGCTGCGCGAGGCGATCGAAAAGGCTGACGCCGACCCTGCTGTGCGGGTCACCGTGCTGACCGGCACCGGCGAGAAGACATTCTGCTCGGGCTACGATCTGGGCTCCATTCCATCCGGCAAGAACGCGCGGCCCTCGTCGGAAACCCACAAGGACAGTTTCGAGACTGTCATGGACCGGCTCGAAGCCATGCGCATGCCGACCCTATGTGCGCTGAACGGCGGGGTCTATGGCGGCGCCACCGACATGGCGCTGGCCTGCGACTTTCGCCTGGGTGTCAAAGGCATGCGGTTCTTCATGCCGGCGGCGCGCTTTGGCCTGCACTACTATCCGAGCGGGCTCCGCCGCTACACCCAGAAGGTCAGCCCCAGTTTTGCCAAGCGCGCCTTCCTGTTGTCGGAGGACTTCACCGACGAGGACCTGCTGCGTGTCGGCTACCTCGACTGGCTGGTCGATCGCGCCGAGTTCAAGGCCCGCGTCGACCAGACCGCGGCCAAGCTCGCGGGCCTTGCGCCGCTTTCCATGTCCAACATGAAGCGCGCTATCGAGCAGTTCGCCCAGGCTGAACCCGACATCCCGAAAATCCGCGAAGGCATCCGCGAGTGCCAGACCTCGGACGATCTGCGCGAGGGCCTGAGCGCGCTGCGCGAGAAGCGCACGCCGGCATTCAAGGGGCGCTGACGTGAGGCTCGCAGGCGCGGTCTTGGCCGCGCTGATCGTCTTCTGCACCGCCGCCCAGGCTCAGCAGGTAGACTTCAAGCGCATCTCGCGCAGCGGCGACGAGCTTCTGAGCTATCGCTGGAAGGACGTCGAGCGACACGAACATGCGGTGGCCTTCACGCTGACGCGCGATGCGATCAAGGAGGCCGAGGCCTCGTTCCGCGAGTTCAGCATGGATGCGATGTGGCGCACCCTCGAACTCGACCTGCGCGATGAGGTCGAGAAGTTCGGCAACGGCGCGCGCATCAATCTCAGCCGCAACATCGAAGGCCTGCGCTGGACATTGCAGGCGCACGACCAGAAGGCCGCCGATCTCTTGTCCCAGAAGGTGACCGAGCGTCTGGAGAGGTCCCAGCAAGCCTATCTCAGGTCGTACATGCGGCGCATGGTGGGGGAGCACCGCGTCATGGTCGACTTCGCCGCCGCCACCACGGCCATGCAGAGTCCCTTGCGCGCGGTTGCCAAGGCACTGGGCGACGTGCCGGACGTCGCCCACGACGATCGCGCCAGGATTGCCCTGGCGTTGAGCTTCTTCCAGGAGATCCCATACGCCGTGCTGGAGGACAAGCAGCGCCGGGGCGGCGACTTCCTGCCCGGTCCTGCCTTGCTGGCGCAGAACCGCGGCGATTGCGACAGCAAGGCGGTGGCGCTCGCGGCTGTGCTCAAGGACTTCACCCGCTGGCGCAAGCTCGTGGTCGTGACGATGCCCGGCCACGCCATCCTGGCTGTCGACCTGCCGGCCCAGGAGGGCGACTGGACCATCCGCTCCGGCGGGCGCCAGTATGTCGCTCTCGAGGCGGCCGGCCCGGCCATGGCGGCGATCGGCAAGGTGGGAAACATCACCGCCAAATATCTCCACGACGCGCGCGAAATCGAGATTTGGCCGCTAAACTAGAGCCATGCAGCGTCGCCTCGCCGCCATCGTCCATGCCGATCTCGCGGGCTTCACCCGCATGATGGAGGGCGCCGAGACACGTACCTTCCGGCACCTGAAATCGGCCCAGATCGACGTCTGGCGGCCGGCCATCGTTGCCGGTGGCGGTCGAATGGTTGGCACGGCGGGCGATGCCATGCTCGCCGAGTTCGGATCGGCGGTGGGGGCCGTCGGCGCCGCGATCGACATCCAGGAACGCATGGCGCGCTTCAACGAGGCGCTGGACGAGAGCCAGCGCATGATGTTCCGCGTCGGCGTCCATCTCGGCGAAGTCATTGTCGACCAGGAGGACCAGAACATCTTCGGCGACGGCGTCAACCTCGCCGCCCGCATCCAGGCGATTGCCGAGCCCGGTGGCATTGCTGTGTCACGCGCGGTCAAGGACGTCACGGAGCTCAGGATCGACTATGCTTTCGTCGATGGCGGGGAGCATGCCTTCAAGAATGTCAGCCGGCCGGTCCATGTCTTCCACATCCGGACCATGTCGGGTGGCGCGGCCAAGACCACGACCCGGGTCGTGCCGCTGGTCGTCCTGCGCTTGGAGGGTGCCGATTCGGCCGGCCAGAAATACGGCTTCGACGTGGCTCTCGACAAGCTGATGGCGGCCTCCCAGGGCATGGTGATCGGTCGAGCCGCCGAGCAGTGCGAACTCGTGGTCGCCCATGCCACGGTCTCGCGCCGCCACGCCCGGCTCAGCCTCGCTGGCGAGACGCTGCAGGTCGAGGATCTCGGCTCGACCAACGGCACCTCCGTCAACGGCACAGCCCTGCGGGGCGACATGCCGGTGGCGTTGCAGGTCGGCGCCAAGCTCCGCCTCGGCGATGTCGAGCTCGCGGTTCGCCAGCTCTAGGGACAGGCATGGTCGACACCACGAGCTCCCCAGCAGGCCTGACCGACGTCGATTTCGTCGCCCTGAAGGCCGGTCAGACGATCGGGCGCTACGAGATCATCTCGATCCTGGGCCAGGGCGGCTTCGGCATCACCTACCGCGCCCGCGACACTCAATTGGGCCGCGAGGTCGCGCTCAAGGAATATCTGCCGTCGGCACTCGCGGTCCGCCAGGACGGCGTGACCGTCCTGCCGCGCTCGACCAAGATGGCGGAGGACTTCACTTGGGGCCGCGATCGCTTCGTTTCCGAAGGCCAGACGCTCGCCAGCCTGCATGGCGCGCCGGCCATCGTGCATGTCTTCGACTTCCTCGAGGCCAACGGCACGGCCTATATCGTCATGGAACTGCTGAGCGGCGAGACGCTCGAGGATCGCATCAAGCGCGACGGCAAGCTCGACGCCGAGGCCGTCGACAAGATCCTGTGGCCGCTGCTCGACGGGCTGGAGCAGGTCCACAAGGCGGGCTTCCTGCATCGCGACATCAAGCCCGCCAACATCCTGCTCAACCGCGAGGGCAAGCCGACGCTGATCGATTTCGGCGCCTCGCGCGCGGCCATGGTGGGACGCACGACGGCGCTGACGGCGATCTTCACGCCGGGCTACGCCGCCGCCGAGCAGATGACGTCGGCCAAGCAGGGGCCGTGGAGCGACATCTACGGCCTCTCGGCCACGCTCTATCACGCGATCACCGGCCATGTGCCGCCCAGCGCCTTCGACCGCATGCTGGATGACAAGTACGAGCCGCTGGCGCGTCTCGCGCCACCAGGATTCTCGCGCGGCCTGTGCGCTGGCATCGATGCCGGCCTGACGGTCGTGTCGATCTCCCGTCCGCAGTCGATCGCGGGCTGGCGTCCGATCCTCGGCATGACCTCGGCACCCGCTGCCAACGCCACCGTCGTGATGGGCAAGGGTGCCGCCGGCAAGACCACGCCTTCAACAACTGCGGTGGCGGCGAAAAAAAATAATGTCGGCATGTGGATAGCGGCAGCAGCGGTATTGATCGCCCTTCTGGGCGGTGGTGGCTATTACTTTGCGGCGATGCGCGGACCCGATCCCGAGACGATGAAGGCGCGCGCTGCTGCCGACGCGGCTGAGGCGGCGCGCCTGAAGGCCGAGCAGGAAGCGGCAACCTTGCGCGCCGAGCGCGAGCAGCGCGCCAAGGCCGAGCAGGAGGCGGCGGAGCGCCAGAAGCAGGCGGCGGCCGAGACCGAGCGCCAGAAGCGGGTCGAGGAGGAGGCGCGCAAGGCCGAGGCCGACAAGAAGCGCGCCGACGAGGAGGCCCAACGCAAGGCCGCCGAAGAGGCCGAGACGCGGCGCAAGGCGATCGAATTCGTCGCCGGAAACTTTGATCACTTCGGCCGAACATTGTTGCTGGTCGGCCTCGCCGGCCGACCTGACGAGATCCGCCTGCAGGGCGTCGATATCGTCGACGATCCCGCCGTACGTCAGCTGGCTGTCAACGCGCTGGCCAGCCAGCCGCGCCATCTGCATTGCCGGCAGACCGACCGGCTGACCGACGGCACGCCGCTCTATCGCTGCCTGATCACCCAGCTCAATGCCAAGCCGCCACTCGATTCGATCCCCGACAGCGACCGGGTCGACCTGGCCTTGGCGCTGGTGCGCAATGGTCTGGTGCTTGCCTCCTGCGATGCACCGCGGACTTATGCCGACGCGGAGGACGAAGCCCGTGGTCGCGGTCAGTCTTTGTGGGGTAGAGTTAAGGTCGACGAATACAAACGGAGGTGTTCGAGATGAGCTCTGTGATTGCTGCCGGAACGTCGCGCGGTGCGCGGCACGCGATGAAGGCCGTGACGACCGCAGCGGCGATGGCCGCTCTCACCCTGGGCGCAGGCTGCGTCGATGACAGGAACCAGCCATCGAACCAGACGACCGGCACCGTTGTGGGTGGCTTGGTCGGCGGTGCAGTCGGCGGCCTCGCCTTCGGGTCGGTCGGTGGTGTCGTGGGCGGCGCCCTGGTTGGCGCGCTCGCCGGCAACCTGGTCGGCCGTGCGCTCGACAACCAGGAGCGTGCGCGGCTCGCTCAAGCGACGCAGCAAGCCTTCACCGCACCGACCAACCAGCCGACCACCTATACGGTCGAGCCGAGCAGGGCCGGTGGGACGGCGTCGGGCAGCGCGACGGCCACCAACACACCAACTGGATCAGCCCAACCCACGGTCGTGTCGGCCAAGCCGGTCGGAGCGGCCACGGCCAAGCCCGACGGCAGCACCTGCCGGCCGATGGAGCTCACGGCCACGAAAAATGGCCAGACCACCACACAAACGACGACTTTCTGTCAGGCTGCAGGTTCAACCGAACTGAAGCCGGTCTCCGTCTGATCGTTGCCGGTCTGCCGGCCGCGTGGCACGCTTGCGGGTCCCAACGACCCGCATGACGACCAACGTCACCAGCCAAGGCCAAGCCCCCCCTGAGGTCGATTTCGTCGCGCTCCAGCCAGGGCAGACGATCGGCCGCTATGAGATCGTGTCTATTCTGGGCCAGGGTGGCTTCGGCATCACTTACCGCGCCCGCGACGCCCAGCTCGATCGCGAGGTCGCGATCAAGGAGTACCTGCCGTCGGCGCTGGCCGTGCGCTTGGACGGCGTCACGGTGCTGCCGCGCACCACCAAGCTTGCCGATGACTTCACCTGGGGACGCGACCGTTTTGTCGAGGAGGGCCGCACTCTCGCCACCTTGCAGCGCGCCCCGGCGATCGTGCGGGTGTTCGATTTTCTCGAGGCCAACGGCACCGCCTACATCGTCATGGAGCTGGCACCGGGCGAGACGCTCGAAAATCGGCTGAAGAACGTCGGCAAGCTCGGACCGGCCGACGTCGATCGTGTCCTGTGGCCGCTGCTCGAGGGACTGGAGCAAGTCCACAATGCAGGTTTCCTGCATCGCGACATAAAGCCGGCGAACATCCTGCTCGATGCCGACGGCAATCCGACGCTGATCGATTTCGGCGCCTCGCGCGCGGCAATGGCCGACCGCACGGCGGCGATGACAGCCATCTTCACGCCTGGCTATGCGGCGGCAGAGCAGATGACCTCGGCCAAGCAGGGGCCGTGGACCGATATCTACGGTGTCTCGGCCACGCTCTACCACGCCATCACCGGTGCGCCGCCGCCCAGCGCGTTCGACCGCATGCTGGAGGATGCCTACGAGCCGCTGGGCAAATTGCTGCCCGCGGCCTTCCCGCCGGGACTGCTGATCGGCATCGATGCCGGCCTCGCGTTGCGCGCTACCGACCGGCCGCAATCAATTGCCGGCTGGCGCCCGATCCTGAGCCAATCCGGGGCTCTCGACACGCAGGCGACCATGGCACTTGGCCGCCCCGCTGCGACGGGCGCTACCGTCACGCAGAAGCCGGCGACGCAAGCGGCCGCGGCACCGGCAGCCGCGGTACGAGGCAAGGGCGGGCAGGGTCTGTGGATTGGCATTGCGGCAGCCCTCCTGCTGCTCGCGGGCGGCGGCTACTACTTTGCCAGTAAGCCCTCGACGCCGACCGTCACCGCCGACCCCGACCATAAGGCCGCGGAGCAGAAGGCCGAGCAGGAGCGTCAGGAGCTGGCGAAGCTGCGCGCCGACGCGGTGGCCCGCGAGAAGACCGAGCAGGAAGCAGCGCTGCGGCGCCAGGTCGAGGACGAGACACGCAAAAAAATCGAGGCCGAGCTCGCAGAAAAGAAGCGCCTTGAGCAGGAGGGGCGCCAGCAGGCGGAGGGTGTCGAGACGAACCTGCGGTTGTTGCCGCCAGAGCGCCAGCGCGTGCAGGCAGCGCTTACGGCGCTGGGGTTCGACACCGGAGGCATCGACGGCGTCTTCAACCCGCGCACGCGCGAGATGATCGCGAGCTGGCAGCGCGGCAAGAGCTATCCGCCCACCGGCTTCCTCACTCCTGTCCAGCATCAGGCGTTGTTGCGCGAGGCGGCGCCGGCCCTCGCCAAGTACGACGAGGAGCAGCGCAAGGCCACGGAGGTGTGGCGCAAGGCGGAGGAGGAAAAGGCCAGGCCCGCCCAGTCGCAGCCTCCGCCCCCGCAGCAGGCCGCCGCTGGGCCGCCCGGCCATGCGATGGGCGTCGATGGCCTGTGGCGCGGCACCTACCATTGCACGCCGTCGAGAAGCAGCGGCGACTTCACGATGCACGTGCAAATGACCGTCGCCGGCGGAACCGGGACGTGGGCGCGGCCGGGTTCCGGACCCGGCACGACGGGCAACCAGTCACTCTCCATCAAATTCGACGGTTCGCAGGTGACCGTGTCGCGTCTTCACACGCCGGGCCGCCAAGCCGGCGTTTTCGCTACGGGCACGATGATTGCGCGCTACGAAAACGGTACCATCACCGGGACGGGGCCGGAGCAGAACAGCGGCGGCCGCACCTGCACCATCAACCTGACGCGCTAGAGGGATCGGCATGACGAGCAATATGAAGGCGCGCGCGCTGCGCGAACGGCTGGCCAAGGGTGAGTTCATCCTGGCGCCCGGCATCTATGACGGCATCTCGGCGCGGGTCGCCGACAAGATGGGCTTTCCGGCGCTCTACATGACGGGCTATGGCGCGACCGCCTCGATGCTCGGCCTGCCCGATGCCGGCCTCGCGACCTATTCCGACATGGTAGGCCGCGCCGAGATGATCTGCTCGGTGATCGATACGCCGCTGATCGCCGACGCCGACACCGGCTATGGCGGGCTGCTGAACGTCCAGCGTACGGTGCGCGGCTACGAAGCCGCGGGCGTCGCCGCCATCCAGATCGAGGACCAGGAGATGCCGAAGAAGTGCGGCCATACGCCGGGCCGCCGGGTCGTGCCTGCGGAGGACATGGTGCTCAAGATCAAGGTCGCGGCCGAGGCGCGGCGTGATCCGGCGACGCTGATCGTGGCCCGCACCGATGCCCGCACCGGACATGGACTGGACGAGGCGCTGCGCCGCGCCAAGCTCTATGAGCAGGCCGGCGCCGACGTGATCTTCGTGGAGTCGCCGGAAAGCGAGGCCGAGCTCGAGCGCATCGGTCGCGAGGTCGAGAAGCCGCTGCTCGCCAACATGGTCGAGTTCGGCAAGACGCCGCGGGTCGAAGCCGGCACGCTCAAGAAATGGGGCTTCGATCTCGCGATTTACCCTGGGCTGGGCTTCAGCGTCGCCGCCGAGGCGATGCGCCAGGCCTGGGAGCATCTCAAGCTGCAGGGCACCAGCAACGGCATGAACGTGCCGCAATATCGCGGCATGCACGAACTGATGGGCTTCCAGGAGGTCTGGGACTTCGAGAAGAAGTGGGCGCAGCCGTGAACGGCAAACGGCCGGGCTTTTTCGAGTTCGTCTCCCGGCTGCCGCCGCGCATCTGGCTCCAGGCGGCGCTCGGCCTGATCGGGTTCGCGGTGCTGGCCGTTCTTGGCTTCGCGATCATCGCAGGTTTCGTCGCGGTCGCGGTGGTAATCCTGTTGCTCTACCGGCTGCGGGCCTGGCTGGCGGCGCTGTTTACCGGCCGGCCGATGCCACCGGCGCGCACCGACGGCCGAGTCATCGACGTTCAGTACGAGATCGTCGAGAAGAAGGACGACGAGAAGAAGGACGACGAGCGCCGCTAACGGTCGCCCTTCAGCACGACCACTGGAAGCCGTCGATCACGAAGTGCTGGCCGGTGATGAAGCAGGGCTCGGCCGTGGCCAGGAACGCCACCAGCTGGGCGACATCGGCGGGCTTGCCCAGGCGATCGAGCACGATGCCCTTCTTCATCTCCTCGCCGCGCGAATGCGTCAGGCTGTTGCCGAGTTCGGTCTCGATGACACCCGGGCAGATGGCGTTAATCATGATCTTGGGTCCGAGCTCCTTGGCGAGCGACCGCGTGAGACCGAGGATGCCGGCCTTGGCCGCTGCATAGGAGTGCTTGCTGACGGCCGAGGTCACGCCGCCTGACAGGGCGTTGAGCGAGGACATGGATGCGATGCGGCCGCCATCTTCCTGCTTCAGCATGATCGGCGCGATGGCGTGGATATAGTTGAAGCAGCTCTTGAGATTGACCGCGATGGTCCGATCGAACTCCTCCTCCTTGATCTCGAGGATGCCCTTGGCGTTCGACGCCCCGGCGTCATTCAGCAGGAAGTCGATGCGGCCCCATTGCTTGGCCACGTCGGTCACGACCTCATGCGCGCGGGCAAAGACCGACACGTCGGCCTTGTAGGTCAGCGCCTTGCGACCCTTGGCCTCGATCTCGCCCTTGGTCCGCGCCATCTCGGCCTCGAGCTGATCGACCAGCGCGATGTCGTAACCGCGCGCGGCGAGTTCCAGCGCGCAGCCGCGGCCGATGCCGCGCGCCCCTCCGGTGACGATGGCCGTCTTGCTCATGCCGCGTGCGCCTTGGCGTAGCGGGCCACTTCCTCGTGCGTGGCGAACCACACGCTTCCCTTGGACTTGGCGTGGCGGATCAGCTCCTCGATGATCCAGATGCGCGAGCGGTAGTGGATGTGGTGCGGGTGCATGGTGAGCTGGAACATGCCGCCGTCCTCCCACGCCGCATCGAGCTCGCGGCGGAAGATGTCGAACACGTCGGTTGGCGGCGTGTAGGGTCTGAGCGCCGAGAACCGGTTCATGGCGAAGTAGACCGCATCATCGCGCACCCATTCGACCGGCAGTTCCATCACGCCGCACGGTTCGCCGTGCAGCAGGAGCTCGTAGCAGTCATCGTCGGCCATCAACGACGAATCGTAGAAAAGGCCGAGTTCCTGCTCGAGCGCGAGCGTATTGGGGCTGAAGTCCCACGACGGCGTCCTCATGCCGACCGGTCGCTTGCCGGTGACTTTCTCGAGCACGTCGGACGAGCGGAACAGCAGGTCGCGTTCGGCCTCGAGCGGCAGCACCGAATTGAGCTCGTGGATCCAGCCGTGGATGCCGATCTCGTGGCCTTCGGCCACCAGCGCGCGCTGCTCGTCGGGATAGATGAGCGCCGTCACGGCCGGCACGTAGAACGTCGCCTTCACGTCGTGCTTCTCCAGGAGCTTGCGGATGCGCGGGATGCCGACGCGATTGCCCGACTGGCCCCAGGCCATTCGACCGATCGACTTGCCGCCATCGCGCAACTCGTTGGTCTCATGGTCCGAGTCAAAACTAAGTGCCACGGCGCAACGCGCGCCGCCCTTCCAGCTCTTCGGCCGGTACGCGCGGCCGGCACGCACTTGGTTGACCAGCTTGCGCCAGTGCGCCTCGGGCCACTGCCAGGGCTCCAGCTGCTGCGGGGCGTGGGTATCGGGCATGATGACCTCCTGTGAATGCTAGGCGAGGGGAGAGCCGGTCACCGGCAGGATCTGGCCGGTGATCCAGGATGCGTGGTCGGACGCGAGGAAGATTACCGCATCGGCGATGTCCTCGGGCTTGCCCATGCGGCGCATCGCAATGCGTTCGGGGAAGGTGTGGCGGAACTCCTCCGAATAGGAGTCCCACTGGCGCTGATAGTCGGGGCTGGTGGCCATGAAGCCCGGCGCCACGGAATTCACCGTGATGCCGAATGGTCCCAGCTCCTGGGCGAGTTGCTTCACCAGGCCGACCTGGCCGTGTTTGGCCGAGGCATAGGCCTGGATGCCGGTCAGGCTGGTGGCGAGCCCGGCGCGGCTCGAGATTGTGACGATACGCCCGGCGCCGGCCTTCTTCATGCCGGGCGCCACCGCGCGGGCAAACAGGAAGCAGCCTTTCAGGTTGACGTCGACGATGCCTGAGAACTCCTCGGGCTGCACTTCTTCCAGGGGCTTGGGCCGCTGCCCGAGGATGCCGCCTGCGACGTAGACCAGCACGTCGACCTTGCCGCCGGCCGCTGCGACGACCTTGTCGATGCTGCCCGCATCGGTGACGTCGACGGCCAGGGCTTTCACGCGCGAGCCCCCATCGCCTTTGGGTGCCTCGATCTCGCCGACCAGCCGGTCGCAGGCGAAGACCTGCGCACCGTCGGCGGCGAAGGCGCGCACGATCGCGCGGCCGATGCCGCGAGCGGCGCCCGCCACGACGACAATCTTGCCGTCGAAGCGGATCAGCATCAGGCCAGGTCCTCGAAGGCGGTTTCCTTCAGGGTCCAGATGACGGCCGTCGATATGACGGCGGCGGCGATTAGGTAGTAGACCGGCGCGATGGGCGTGCCGAACTTCTGGATCATCCAGATCGAGAGGTAGGGCGCCGAGCCGCCGAAGATCGCGACCGAGAGCGCATAGCCCGTCGTCATCCAGGTCGAGCGTCGGCGCGTCGGAAAGATCTCGGCGATCGCGGCCGGTCCGGCGCCGGAGTAGAGCGAGATCAGGATCGCGATCGCGATCTGGATCAGCACCAGCACCACGTAGGGAACGTTGCCCGAGGAGAGATAGATGAACAACGGCCAAGGCAGGACGACGAAGGCGATGCAACAGGTGAACAGCAGCGGCCGCCGGCCGTAGCGGTCCGACAGGTGACCCATCACCGGGATCGAGATGACAAGCACGATGAGGCCGATAGTGTTCGACCACAGTGCCGCGGCAGCACTCAGGTTCATGTACTTCGCCGTCCAGCTCGGCATGTAGGTCAGGAGCACGTAGAAGCATACCGTCCACACGATGGTGAAGCCGAAGGCGCGGGTCGCGAGCGCCAGGCCGCTCGGTCCGGTCTCAGGCGCGGTCGAGATCGCGATTACCTTGGCGTAAGCCGGCGTCTCGTCGATGGTGCGGCGCATGTAGATGCCGATCGGGCCGAGCAGGCCGCCGACCAGGAACGGGATGCGCCATCCCCAGTCGCCCATCTGGGCGGGCGTCAGGGCGGTGTTGAGGAGCGCCGCGAAGGCCGAGCCCAGCAACAGGCCTGCCACCACGCTCATCTGCTGGAAGCTGCCGAACAGGCCGCGCCTTCCTTTGGGCGCCCATTCGACGATGAAGGCGGTCGAGCCGCCCCATTCACCGCCGGTCGAGAAGCCCTGCATCAGGCGGCACACCAGCAGTAGGGCCGGGGCGGCAAAGCCTATACTGGCGTAGGTCGGCAGGATGCCGATCAGCACCGTGCCGGCGGCCATCAGGAAGATAGTGAGCAAGAGCGCGGCCTTGCGGCCGTGCGTGTCCCCCATGCGGCCGATCACGATGCCGCCGATCGGGCGGGCGACAAAACCCAGGCCGAAGGTCAGGAAGGCCTTGAGCAGCTCGGTGGTCTCGTCAGACCCCGGAAAGAAGTTCTTGCCGATGATGGCGGCGACGTAGCCATAGACGGCGAAGTCATACCATTCGAGCACGTTGCCGATGACGGCGGCGGTCACCGCCCTACGGCTCTGAGCCGACGCCGATACTCCAATTGAAGCTGTTGCCATGCGGTTCTCCCCCGAGAAACGGGGGAAGCCTAGCACTCGCTCAGACCTGGATCACCTTGCCGGGATTCATGATGTTTTGCGGGTCGAGTGCTCGTTTCAGGGTACGCATGGTGTCGAGCTCGACCTTGCCGCGGTAATGCGCCAGCTCTTCGACCTTGATGCGGCCGATACCGTGCTCGGCCGAGATCGAGCCGCCATAACCCACCACCAGATCGTAGATCGCGCCGCTGATAGCCTCGACGTGCGGTGCAAACCTTGCCTTGTCCCAGCCGGCGGGCGCCTGACAGTTGAAGTGCAGATTGCCGTCGCCGACATGGCCGAAGACCAGCGGCCGGCAGCCGGGCAGGGCCTTGTTCATGGCGGCAAGACCTTCGGGTACGAACGACGGGATCTTGCTCACGGCTACGGAGATGTCGTGCTTGATCGAGGGGCCTTCCTTCTTGGAGGCCTCGGTATGGTTCTCGCGCAGTGCCCACAAGCTCTTCGACTGCGCCTCGGTCTGGGCAATGACGGCGTCGAGCACCAGGCCCTTATCCATCGCCTCGCCGAGATAGGCCTCCATCTTCTCGCGCAGGCCCTCGGCGTTGCCACCCTCTCGGTGCGCGCGTGTAGAAGACCATTCCATCAGGACGTACCAATCGTGCTTCTCGCCAAGGGGATCGGCCGTGTTGGGGATGTGCCGCAATACGAAGTCTATGCCCTGCCGGCCCATCAGCTCGCAGGAGGTGACGTTGTCTTCGGACGCGGCATAGGCGCCGCTCAAGAGTTCGACGGCAGCCTGCGGCGAGGGCACGGCCGACCACGAGGTGGCGTGGTCCTTGGGCTTGGGCCAGAGCTTTAGCACGGCTTTCGTGATGATCCCGAGCGTACCTTCTGCGCCGAGATAGAGATCGCGCAGGTCGTAGCCGGTGTTGTCCTTCTTGAGCGCACGCAGACCGTTCCAGATCTCGCCGGTCGGCAGCACGACTTCGAGCCCGAGCACGAGGTTGCGGGCGTTGCCGTAGTGCAGCACCTGTACGCCGCCCGCATTCGTCGAAAGGTTGCCGCCGATCGTGCAGCTTCCCTCGGCGCCGAGGCTGAGCGGAAACAGCCGATCGTTGTCGGCCGCGCTCTCCTGGATGGTCTTCAGCACCACGCCCGCCTCGACGGTCATGGTGTAGCCGATCTTGTCGATATCGAGGATGCGGTTCATGCGGGTGAGCGACAGCACGATCTCGCGGCCGGCCTCGTGCGGCGTGCCGCCGCCCGACATGCCGGTATTGCCACCCTGCGGCACGATCGCGACCTTCTCGGCCGCGCAAAGCTTCACGACGGCGGCCACTTCCTCGGTCGTCGCCGGCCGCACAACGGCCAGCGCCGAGCCGAGATAGTTCTCGCGCCAGTCCGTCAGATACGAATGCTTGCTCGGCTCGTCGGTGATCAGCCCCTTGTCGCCGACGATGTCGCGCAGACGGTCAGTGAAGGTCACCAATACACGAACTCCGTGTCATCCCGAGCGAAGCGAGGGATCCAGAAGGCCATGAGCATAGATCCCTCGCTACGCTCGGGATGACAATCAAATCCGCAGCACCTTGCCTGGATTCATGATGTTCTTCGGATCGAGCGCGCGCTTGATGGTGCGCATGGTGTCGAGCTCTGTCTTGCTGCGATAGTGCTGGAGCTCGTCGAGTTTCTCGATGCCGATACCGTGCTCGGCCGAAATCGAGCCCGCCATCGAGGTAATGAGGTCGTTGACCGCGCGGGTGATCGCAGGTGCGTATTGCTGCAGGGTCGAGCGATCCATGCCCTTGGGCGCGCCGAAGCCGAAATGCACGTTGCCGTCGCCGATATGGCCCAGCGGATACGGACGCAGGCTCGGCAGGATCTCGAGCGCCGCCTTGATGCCCTTGTCGATGAATTCGGGGATCTTGGAGATCGAGACGGAGACGTCGTAGCTGACACCCGGGCCGTCGGCGCGCCCCGCTTCAGCAACGCCCTCGCGGATCTTCCACATGTTTTGGGCCTGCGCCTCGCTTTGGGCGAGGACGGCATCGAGCACGCGGCCGGCCTCCATTTGGTCGGCGAGGAATTGCTCCATCTTTTCCGCCATGCCCTCGGCACCGTCGGCCTTGGGCCGCGACGAGGACCATTGCATCAGGAGGTACCAGGGCGTGTCGGCCTTGAGCGGATCCTGCGTGCCAGGGATGTGACGCAGCACCATCTCGGTCACTTCGCGACACATCAGCTCGCACGATTCGACGTTGTCTTCGGACGCCGAGTGCGCTTCCGACAGGATCTCGATGGCGGCCTGCGGATCGCGGATGGCGAGCCAGGCGGTGGCGACGTCCTTGGAGGCGGGCCATAGCTTCAGCACCGCCTTGGTGATGATGCCGAGCGTGCCTTCGGCGCCCATGAACAGGTGCTTGAGGTCGTAGCCGGTATTGTCCTTCTTGAGCGCGCGCAGCCCGTTCCAGATGTCGCCGTTGGGCAGCACCACCTCAAGACCGAGCACCAGGCTGCGCGCGTTGCCGTAGCGCAGCACCTGCACGCCGCCGGCATTGGTCGAGAGATTGCCACCGATCTGGCACGAGCCCTGGGCGCCGAGGCTGAGCGGGAAGAAGCGGTCATGCGCCGCTGCCGTCTCCTGCAGGGTCTGCAGGATGCAGCCGGCCTCGACCGTCATCGAATAGCCGACGGAATCGACCTCCAGCACCTTGTTCATGCGGCCGACCGACAACAGGATGCCCTGATGGGTCGGCCAGGGCGTCGCGCCCCCCATCAGGCCGGTGTTGCCGGCCTGCGGCACGATGGCGATGCCATGCTCATAGCAGAGCTTCACGACCTTGGAGGTCTCCTCGACGCTGGCTGGCCGCACCACGACCGACGCCGTGCCGATGCATGAACCGCGCCAGTCAGTGACGAAGGCCTGCTTGTCCTGCTCGTCAGCGATCAGCCCCTTGTCGCCCACGATGGCGCGGAACGCGTCCATCACGGCGGGCGTGACCGGCGCGGTGGGAATTGGCGGCTGAATGACGTTATCGGGCATGTTTCCTCGCTTTCCGCGAGATTAGCCGTCGCCGCCAGTCCCGTCATCCGCGGCCGCCCGGCGCAGGCGGTCGTTGATCGCAAGCCCCAAGCCGCTTTCCGGAATGGGCATGACCGCAATGCGGCCGATGCCGGGCCGATCGAGAGCACGGAGCTGGGCGAAGAGGTTGGCAGCTGCCTCACCGAGGTCGCCGCTCGGGCTGAGGTTGCTGGTCAGCATGGCGCCGGCCGGCGGGTTGGGACCGAAGGCCAGCAGACCCTCCTCAGGGCCGACGCTGGTGGCATTGAGACGCACCGGCCGGCCGGGCGCGTAGTGGCTCTTGAGCTGCCCCGGTGATTTGCGGGCCACATTGCCCGTGGGCAGCGCATCGCTGAGCGCAATGGAACCGATCACTGCCTCGATCGCCTCGCGCGTCGCGCCGCCGGGACGCAGCAAGGTGGGTGTGTCGGTCGTGAGATCGAGCACAGTCGATTCCAGGCCAACCAGGGACGGCCCGCCATCGAGGATCAGCTTCACGCGATCGCCCAGGGATTCCGCCACGTGCTCGGCGCGGGTCGGGCTGATGGCGCCGCTGCGATTGGCCGAAGGAGCGGCGATTGGCCGGCCGACGGCGCGGATCAGCCCCTGCGCCACCGAATGCGACGGCGCGCGGATCGCGGCGGTGTCGAGGCCTGCCGTCGCGAGCAGGGCGATGGCCGAGTCCGGGGCGCGCGGCGCCACCAGCGTCAGTGGTCCCGGCCAGAAGCGGCGGGCGAGCTTGTCGGCGGTCTCGCTCCACTGCACGTAACGTTTGGCCTCGTCGGCGTCGAGCACGTGGCTGATCAGCGGATTGAACTGTGGCCGTCCCTTGGCCTCGAAGATCGCCGCCACCGCGCGCTCGTTGGTGGCGTCGCCGCCCAGCCCATAGACCGTCTCGGTGGGGAAGGCGACTAGGCCGCCCTCGCGCAACAGCTTCGCCGCCTCGGCGATCGTAGCGGCCGTGGGCTCGACGATCATCGTGCTGGGATCATCGCGCCGCCTTGGTGCGGGCGATGAAATGCGGGTTGCCGAAGCCGGGCTTGCCGTACAGAAGAGGGCGGCCGTCGGTCGTCACCACCTCGCCGCCGGCCGCCTCGAGCACGCCCTGACCCGCGGCAGTGTCCCATTCGTTGGTCGGGCCGAAGCGTGGATAGATGTCGGCCTTGCCCTCGGCGATCAGGCAGAATTTCAACGACGAACCTGCCTGGACGCGCTCGGCCACGGTAAGTCCGTTGTTGCGGAACCAGATGTCGAGGTCGCTGTAGATCGCGTGGCTGCGGCTGGCACAGGCGACCAGCCCGTCGGACGGCGGCGTGCGTGTATTGATCGGCGCAAAGGCACTGCCGCCCTCGCTTTTGTCGGCGCCGAGTTCGCGGTCGCCACGCCACACCGTGTCGGTCGCGGGCGCCAGCACGATACCAAACGTCGGTTGGCCGTTCTCGATCAGCGCGATATTGACCGTGAACTCGCCGTTCCTCTTGATGAATTCCTTGGTGCCGTCGAGCGGATCGACCAGCCAGAACGGGCCGCCATCCAGGGTCGGCACGCGGCCGGCCGCCATCTCCTCCTCGGCCACCACCGGCCGGTCGGGCGTCAGCTTGCGCAGGCCCGCCACGATGATCGCCTCGGCAGCATGGTCGGCATCGGTGACGGGGCTCTTGTCGGCCTTGGCGCGTTCGCCCAGGTCGCCGGCATAGATGCGCATGATCTCCCGCGCGGCCTCGCGGGCGAAATCGGTGCAGGCGCCACGCAGGGTCGCGCGATCGGGGAGAGCCGTGGACATTCGAGCGGCGACCTTATAGCCCATTCGGGCATGGCAAACAGGCTTTTGGGGGTCATATCGGCCCTTCCCGAGGAGTTCGCCCATCTGTCCGATCGCTCCGGTCCGGCGCACGAGATCGGCGGCTTGGACTTTTGGCGCGGCCAGATCGCCGGCCGCGAGGCGGTGTTCGTCGAGTTGGGTGCGGGCAAGGTCAATGCCGGCGTAGCCACCTCGCTGCTGCTCGACCGTTTCGAATGCCGCGCCCTGATGCTGTGCGGCGTTGCCGGTGGCCTCGATCCGGCGCTGGGCGTCGGCGACGTGGTGATCGGCACCAGCCATATCCAGCACGACTACGGCACGCACCGTGAAGGCTACTTCCTCACCATCCAGCCCGGCAGCCGGCCCTCGCGCGGCGGCACTGACTGGCATCCCGGCTATCCCGAAGCCGAGGCGTTCGTTGCGCGCCTCCGTGAAGCCGTCGCGGGCCTTGAGCTCGAGCCGCTACCGGCTGAAATCGGTGTCGGGTCGCGCACGCCCGGCATCCATTTCGGCACCATCCTGACCGGCGACAGCTTCATCAACGCGGAGGAGCTGCGGCAGCGCCTGCACGGCGAGTTCGCCGCCAAGGCAGTCGAAATGGAAGGCGGCGCGGTGGCGCAGGTGGCGCGCCGCTGGGGTGGCGACATCCCGTTCGTCAACGTGCGCTGCCTGAGCGACCTCGCCGGCCGCTCGAGCCATCTCGATTTCCGCGCCTTCCTGCCGATCGCCGCGCGCTATGCGTCGCTGGTGGCGCACCGGCTGGCGCCGGTCATTTGAGCTTCCGACCCGCGACGGCCTCCAGCTTCTTCTTCATCGCCGCCGAGCGCTTCTCGGGTGCGGTGATCAGCGCGAATTCCAGCGCGTGGTCGCAGCCCTTCGGGCAGGGTGCCGGCCGGCTCTTCCTGAGGCGCAGCGCCATCATGGCCACTAGCTGCTTGGCCCGCTCGGCATTGTCGGTCAGCACGCGCACGATGTCGGCGACCTGGACATGCTCGTGGTCGGGATGCCAGCAGTCGAAATCGGTGACCATGGCGACGGTGACGTAGCAAATCTCTGCTTCGCGGGCGAGCTTGGCCTCGGGCATGTTGGTCATGCCGATCACGTCGCAGCCCCAGCTCCGGTAGAGGTTCGAACTCGGCGAGACTCGAGAATTGGGGGCCTTCCATCACCAAGTAGGTGCCGCCGAGCCTGACCGGAAACTTGGCTTCCATCGCGCAGGCGTGCACGGCCTCAGCCAGCCGGCCGCAGGTCGGATGCGCCATCGAGACGTGGGCGACGAGCCCCTCGCCGAAAAAGCTCTTCTCGCGCGCGAAGGTGCGGTCGATGAACTGGTCGACGACGACGAAATGGCCGGGCGGCAGGTCCTCGCGCAGCGAGCCGCAGGCCGACAGGGAAAGGATGTCGGTGACGCCGATGCGCTTCAGGGCGTCGATGTTGGCGCGATAGTTGATCGACGAGGGCGAATGAAAGTGGCCGCGGCCGTGGCGCGGCACGAACACTACCTGTAACCCATCCAGCTCGCCGAACAGGAACTCATCCGAGGTCTCGCCGAACGGCGACGCGACGCGCTTCCATTGCTCGTTCTTGAGCCCAGCCACGTGATAGATGCCGCTGCCGCCGATGATTCCCAGAACCGTCATTCGCTGCTCCTTGACGGCGTTGGTGTATCATCGCCGTCCGGAAAAAGGGAGAGATCATGGGCAAGCTCGACGGCAAGGTGACTATCGTGACGGGCGCGACCAGCGGCATCGGCCGGCGGACCGTCGAGATCTTCGTGGCCGAGGGCGCCAAGGTCCTGGCGACCGGCCGCCGCGAGGAGCTTGGCCGCTCGCTCGAGGCGGCGCTGGGCAAGGACAAGTGCATTTTCCTCAAGACCGACGCCACCAAGGAGGCCGAGGTGAAGGCGATGTTCGAGGCCTGCCTCGCCAAGTGGGGCCGGCTCGACTGCCTGTTCAACAATGCCGGTGGGCCCGCCCCGGTAGGGGGCATCGAGACAATCCCGGTGGAGGGCTTCGATGCAGCGATGGCCACGCTGGTGCGCTCGGTGATGCTGGGCATGAAGCACGCCGCACCGATCATGATGAAACAGGGTTCGGGCAGCATCATCAACAACGGCAGTGTCGCCGGTCGCCGCGCCGGCTACTCGACCTCGATGATCTACGGTGCGGCCAAGGCCGCGGTGAACCACCTGACGGTCTGCGCCGCCATGCAGCTCGGCGAGAAAAACGTGCGCTGCAACTCGATCTCGCCGGGCGGCATCGCCACCGGCATCTTCGCCAAGGCGCTGGGCGTCGAGCACGACAAGGCCGACAGCTTCGCCGAAGCGGCGGCCAAGAACATGGCCTCGCTGCAGCCGATCCCGCGCGCGGGGCGTACCGACGACATCGCCAAGGCGGCGGTGTTTCTGGCTTCCGACGAGTCGACTTTCATCAACGGCCACGACCTCGTTGTCGACGGTGGCGTGGTCGGCGGGCGGCTATGGACGCCGCATCAACAGGGCGTGCAGGCGATGCGCCAGGCGTTTGGCGTGAGCGAAGGCTGAAATCGATGATTGCCGTTCTGTTCAGCGAAAAGAGTCGCGCCGCCTATGCCGCCGAGGCGCATGCGCGCAAGGAGACCTATACCTTCACCGACGCCTGGGGCATGCCGCGCACCTGGGTCAAGAACGAGTACGCCTATCTCGCCCCCAATGCGGCGCGACTGCTGCTGTCGCGCTGCAACCTCAAGCACGAACTGGTCGAAGAGACGTCGCTCACCGAGCGAAAGCTGGCCGGCCTTCGCGCTTTGTTGATCCCCAATGCGGGTCACCTTGCGCCGGAGACCGTCGCGCGTATCGAGACGTGGATGGCGGGCAGCGATCGCCGCCTGATCGTCACCGGCAAGACCAACCTGCCGCCGAAACTGCTGGGCCTCAAGTCGTGTATGCCGGCAGCCGTCGAGGGCTTCACCGGCTGGCGCTGGCTGCCCAACTCGCCCTTCGCCAACGACGACTGGGAGAAGCTCTACGTCAGTAGCTTCCGTGGCTTCACAATCCAGAAGGTCGAGCCGGCCGCGGGCAGCCGGGTGCTAGCCAACCTCGTGGAATTAACGGGCGATCTGGAGAATGCCTCGACCGCCACCGCGACCGAGCGCGGCCCCGGCATCGTCGTCACCGACAAGACCGTATACGTCGCCAACCAGGTCTTCGAGCTGATCGGCGGCATGATGCAGGCCCACCTCAATGTCGAACCCGTTCGGCATTTCACCAATGCCGTGCATTGGGGCGACACGCTGCTGTTCTTCCTGCGGCGCCTGATGCTGGATGCCGGACTGGAAGACCTTTGGAACACGCGGCTACGCTCGTTCGGTGCCTATGACGGTGTGCTGTCGTTCCGCCACGACGTCCATGGCATGCGGGACTACAACTTCCTCGACTACCAGATCGAGAACCTGATCCCCGCCAGCTACGACATCGAGGATCCGACCTTCTCGACCAACATCGACTTCCCGATGGCGCGCGACTGGGTGCAGCGCACGACCCAGCACAGCTTTATCGAGCCGGCGCTGCACAACGACAGCTCGATCGGCGATCCGCCGACGGCGATCTTCGGCAAGGGGCTGTTCAATCTCGTATCCGGCGCCAAGAAGTCGCTGGGGATCACCATCTGCACCTGCGGCCGGCATTCGGGTGGCCACATGCATCCCGAGACGCTCGATGCCATGGATTATCTTTACGCGCGCGACACCCAAGTGCTGGGCATGTGCACCTTCTGCTTCTATCACATGATCGAGTATGGCGTGCGCAACCCCGACATCCTGGCTTCGACCGGCGACGGCGACAGGCAGCTCACCTACGTCACCGACGTGCGGCGCACGATCGCCACGCCCGGCGTCTGGTTTCCGTTCCATGCGGTGATCACCACCGACAAGGAATGGCGGCCATTGCGCGGCTGGGATCGCACGCACGAATACGACACCGCCTACGAGCTGGTGGAGACGGTGTTCCGCGGCCACGGATCGCGCAGCCACGCGGTCGACGACCGGCTGGAGAACGGCGTCTACAGCTTCCAGTACCATCCCGAGCTAGCCCGCGACCCGTCCATCAACAATGGCAAGGGCACGCTCGACTACCTGCGGTATTGCATCAATCTTGCCGAGCAGATGAACTACTGGATCGCGACACAGGCCGAGCTCTACCAGCGCATGGCCGACTACGAGGGCCTGACCTTCGAGCTGGGCGAGGGCGGCCGCGAGGTGACGATCGGCAATCCGACCGGTCGGCGCATCCTCTCGATGGTGGTCGAGCAGCGCCTGCCGTTCGGCAGCGTCTGGCACGGCCAAGAGGAGCTGATCCATGTTGTTGAAGTTAAAGGGGCACAGGGCAAGTTCGTCACCATCCCGCCGCTGGAGCCGGGCGCGACGGTCACCCTGCGCTTCGAGCCCAAGGAATACGACGAGCTGTTGCTGCGCCATCCCAGCAACAAGGGTCTTGTGATCCTCGATGCCCGGCGCGATCCGCGCACCAACGAGAGCCGGGTCAGGGTGAGCGTGTGCCGCAAGCAGCCGCTCGCCGTCGAGGGCGTCGATCCCGAGGGCGTCTACGAAGTGCAAATCGACAACGGGCCGATCCAGCATGCCGGTGTGCGTACCGTGCGCACCATTCAGGCCAAACTCGCCAAGAAGACCGATGCCGCGGTCCAGACGACACGGCGCACCTACACGCCCGGCACGACGCGCTTCCTCGATCTCGAGATAGAAGGCGAGGAGAACAACTTCGTCGAACGCACGATCCGCCTCCGGCAGATCCCTGAACCGGAGGCCTCGAAGGTGAAGGCCGCCCTGATCGCCGCGATCCCGGCCAAGCGCGGTCGCGTGACCTGATCGCTAGGTGCCGCCGAGATAGGCGACCTTGATGCGTGGGTCGGACGCCACCTCGGCGGCGGGCCCGACCATGAAGAGGCGGCCAAGTTCCATGACGATGCCGGTGTCCGAGATCTGCAGGGCGCCGTGGGCATTCTGCTCGACGACCAGGACGGTCAGGCCGCCTTCGCGCAGTCGGGAAATCGTCTCGAAGATCTGGTCCTGGTTGCCGGGCGACAGGCCGAGCGACGGCTCGTCGAGCAGCAACAGCTGCGGGCTCGCCTCCAGCACCATCGCGGTCTCGAGGATCTGCTGTTCGCCACCGCTCAGGTTGCCGGCCATGACGCCGAGCTTGGCCGAGAGCAGGGGAAACTGCGCCAGCACCCGGTCGATCGCCTGCTCGGCGGCCTTGCCGCGCAGGGTGAAGGCGCCCAATTCAAGGTTCTCGTGCACGGTCATCAGCGGGAAGTTGCAACGGCCTTGCGGCACGAACCCGATGCCGAGCTTCAGCCGCTCCTTGGGCGGCAGCCGCTCGATCGGCTGCCCCCGGAAGTGCGCGGTGCCGCCGAAATGGCGGTTGAGGCCGTAGATCGCGCGCAACAGCGTCGACTTGCCGGCGCCGTTCGGCCCGATGATCGTGGTGATGCTGCCGGCCGGGATGGCGATCGAGAAATCGACCACTACCGGCTCGTCGGTGTAGCCGACCGAGAGTCTGTCGAGGGCGAGGATCGGTTCAGCCATGGGCCATGTGCTCGGCGCCAGCCTTGCCGAGATAGGCCGCAAGCACGCGCGGGTCGCTGCGGATCAGGCTGGGCGGCCCATCGGCGATCTTGCGGCCCTGGTCCAGCACGATGACGCGGCGGCAAAGCGACATGATGAACTCGACATTGTGCTCGACGATCAACAACGCCACGCCTTCCTCGTTCAGCTTGCGGATCACCGCTTCGATGCGCCTGACCATCGTCGGATTGACGCCGGCCACGGGCTCGTCCAGCACGACGAGCTTGGGGCGGGTCATCATGCTGGCGGCGATGGCGAGCAGTTTGCGCTGACCGTACGACAGGATCGCGGCGGGCGCGTCGGCGTAGTCGGCAAGGCCCACGGTTGCCAGCAGATCGAGAGCGCGCGCTCCGGCCGCTGCCTCCGTGGCGCGCACCTTCGCGGTGTGCAGCAGGGCGGGGAGCCAGCCGATCCCGTCATTTTCCTGGGCCGCGACCAGGAGGTTCTCGAGCAACGTCAGCTCGTCGTAGGCGCGCACCGTCTGAAAGCTGCGGGTCAGGCCGGCGCGGGCGATACGATGGGGCGGCAGGCCGGTGAGATCGACCCCATCGAGCGACCAGCGCCCGCTGTCGGCGGGCTGGAAGCCGGAGACGCAGTCGATGCTGGTGCTCTTGCCCGAGCCATTGGGACCGATCAGGCCGACAATGGTGCCCGCTTCGACGTCGTAGGAGACGTTGTCGACGGCGGTGAGGCCCAGATACTTCTTGGTCAGGTCGCGGACCTGCAGCAGCGCGGTCATGGCGCGCTTTTGGGTTGCGGGCGGCGCCAACGCGCGAGGCGGCGGCGATAGAGCCAGCCGCCGATGCCGCCCGGGAAGACCAGCATCGCCACGATCAGGGCCACGCCGTAGAGCACCATGCGCAGATCGGTGGTGAAGCGCAGCAGGTCCGGCAGGGCGGCCATCACTGCACTGCTCGCCAACACGCCCCAGAAGCTGCCGGGACCGCCGATCACCACCGAGATCAGCATGGTCTCGGTGTAGTAGAAGTCGAAAATCGAGGGATCGATGATCGTGAGGTAGAACACGAACAGGCCGCCCACGATTCCCGACAGCAGCGCCGACAGCGATAGCGCGAGCAGGCGATAGGAGAGTGGATTGACGCCCTGCGACTGCGCCAGCGGCTCGTTGAGCTTGATCGCGCGCATGGCGCGGCCGAGCCGCGAAGTCACCACGACATAGATAAGGCCGTGGGCGATCACGGCAAAACCCATCAGGAGGTAGTAATAGTCCGACGGATCGACGATACGCCAGCGCAGGCCGGGCAGCTGCAGGGTGGGCTGTGGCAAGCCGGGAATGCCCATCGAGCCACGGGTCAGCTCTGGCCAGTCGCGCGCGACGATGGCGCAGAGAAGGGCGAAGCTGAGGCTCACGATCGCGAAGGCGTGGCGCGACAGGCGGAGCGAGGAATAGCCGACGAGGAGCGCCACGGCGACACAGACCACTCCCCCTACGGCGACGCCGGCCCACAGCGACCAGCCGAGATCGACCACCAGCAGCACCGCCGTGTAGGCGCCGATACCGAAGAAGCCGACCTGGGCGAAAGACAGCAGGCCGGTGTAGCCCCAGATCAGGTTGAGACCGCCTGCCAGCACCGACATGGCGGCGAAGCTGATGCCCAGCGCCAGGATATAGTCGTTGTCTGTGACCAGCGGGACGGCGAACAGCGCGACCAGGCCCGCGATCACGGCGGCCAGACGCCGGCGAGGGCTCATACGCGCACGCCGCGGCCGAACAGGCCCTGCGGCCGCAGGAGCAGAACAGCGATCATCGCGACGAAAGCGACGGCGTCGGTCATGGCGAGCGGCAGCAGGCCGCCGGCGAAACTCTCGATCACGCCCAACATGACGGCCGAGATCGCCGCCCCCGAGACGTTGCCCAGCCCGCCGATGATGATGATGGCGAAGGCCTTGAAGACGAAACTGAAGCCCATCAGCGGATGGACGGAGTAGATCGGGGCGAGCGCGGCGCCCGCCAGCCCCGACAGGCCGATGCCGATGGCGACGGCGAGCCGCGCGACGACACGGGTATCGATACCGACCATCATGGCGGCCGCCCGGTTCTGCGCCACGCCGCGCATTGCCTTGCCGAGCCGCGTGTGGTGCAGGATCAGGTAAAGAGCGGCAAAAGCCGCCAAGCCGAGAACCAGCGCATAGATCCGCGCCATCGGCACGCGCAGGTCGCCGAGCTGGACATTCTGATAGCTGAGCGGCGTTTCGACCATGCGTGGCGTCGTGGTGAACAGGAACACCGCGCCGTTCTGCAGCACCATGGAGAGGCCCAGGGTGAGCAGGATGCTGCGTTCGAACGCCTCGCCGCGCAGACCGAGCAACAGGCCTTCGAACAGGACGTAACCCACGGCAAGCCCGACCACCGTTACCAAGACGATGGTCGTCCAGTAGTCGAAACCCCACCGCACGGTCAGGAAGTAGGCGAGTATCGAGGCCAGCATGTAGAATTCGCCGTGCGCGAAGTTCACGATCTCGAGCACACCGAAGATCAACGACAGGCCCATCGCGACGAGGGCGTAGATCACGCCCATCACGATGCCGTTCAGCAGAAGCTGCGCATAGAACGACCAGTCCACGACAGCCACCCCGTTGTCGCCCGACCGGGCGGGATCAGGTTTTGCTCATGCCCAGGATGACGACCTTGCCGCCCTTGATGCCGAAGACGATGGCATTGTTGTGGACGAGGTTGTGGCTGTCGAACTCCAGCGTGGGACCGAGCATCGACCGGTACTTGGTCTTGGTCAGAGCGTCGCGAATTTTCTCCGGACTCGCGTCACCCGAACGCCGCATGGCGTCGATCAGGATGCTGATCGTCTCGTAGGACTCGAAACTGATCAGCATGGGTGCTTCGTTGTATTTCTTGGTGAACTTGTCGACGAAGGCCTTGTTGGCCGGCGTGTCGACCGAGACATCGTAGGGCTGTACCGAGATCGTGCCGTCGACGAAGCCGCTGGCGAGGATCTCCTTCGGCACCTGCTCGACCAGCACGCGGCCAGTGAGGGGGATGCCGCCGCCCATCGTGTACCATTGCTTGATGCCGTTCTGGAAATCGGCATCGATCAGGTACAGCGCGACCATGCCCGGCTTGCGCGCCTTGATCTTGGTCAGCGCCGCGGTGTAGTCGACTGCACCTTTCTGGGAATAATCGGCCATGGCGAGCTTCTTGCCCCGCTTGGCAAGTGCCGCTTCGAAGCCCGAGGAGCCGGCGCGGCCGTAGTCCGTATCCTCGCCCAGGAAGGCGATGTTGTCGGCCTTGCCGTCCTTGTCGAGCCAGCCGACCAGCGCGTCGAGCATGCTGGCGTCGGTCGGGTTCACCTTGAATGTCCAGGTGTTGCCGCCTTCGCCCGACTTCTCTGCGATCGAGGTCGCCGAAGCATTGGCGATGATGAACGGCACTTTGGCACGCTCGACCAATGGCATGATGGCAAGGGCCGCCGAGCTGCAGAGACCGTCGAAGATCGCCGCGTATTTCTTGCTCGCGAGCATCTGCGTGACGCTCTTCACTGCCTCGGCTGGATTGCAGCGGTTGTCCTGGAAATCGATCTCGATCTTGCGGCCGTTGATGCCGCCCTTGGAGTTGGCCTCCTCGACCGCAAGCTCGGCGCCCCACCGGGCATGCTGGCCGTAGTGCGCGACGGGCCCGGTGAGCGGTGTCGAGGCTCCGATCACGATAGGGGCCTGGGCGAAGGCGGTGGAAGCAAACAGCCCGCTGAGGACCGCGGCGATGGCGAGACGAAGAAAGGTCATGCGGACGTGCTTCCATTCTCTGAGATAGCTGCAGTCATGGTGCGCTGACGCCATACCAAATGCAATGGCGCGGGTTGCCAGCTGGACCGTACCGCAACACGTTTGCGCGCGCGGCAAGACGAGCGCGCGCCGAATCTTTACGTCGCTGTGAAATCTGTCGGCGAGGGCTGTGGTGGATTGAGCCTGCCGGGTGGTGTAGTTTTTTTCCATTACCACCCGGGGGGTAGGAAAGACGATGCGAGGGCGTTCGTTGCTCGCCATCTGCTTGAGCGCAATTGTGGTGGCGTGTGCAGCGCCAGCCGATCCTCCCAACATGCCTGTCAGCCTGATGCCGCCCTATACCGACCTGCCCGAACCGCCGCTCGGCTCGACGATCGAGCCCGGCATGCCGGTGAAGCTCGACCAGCGCCAACTCGAAGCGGTGATCGACGGCGTCATGAAGTGGATGAAAGACCCCGCGTCGGTGTCGTTCGCCGACATCAACGGTGTCAAGAGTCGGCGCGGCGTGCTCGTGGTGTGCGGCGACGTCAATGGCCGCAATTCGGCTGGCACGCTTGTTACGAAGTCGCCCTTCATCGGCGCGCTGATGGGCCAACCCAAGGCGCCGACCTTTGTCGTGGTCGAGATCGGTTCGGTCGGCAAGCAGCGCGCCACCGTCGAGGCGCTCTGCCAGCAGAGCGGGATCTTTAAACTGTACTGAAGCGCGATGCTGAGGCCCAGAGCACTCGATCACGTCGGCCTCAAGGTCACCGACATGGACCGCAGCCTGCGCTTCTATTGCGACGGCCTGGGCTTGAAACTGCTGCGCCGCAAGGACAAGGGGCCGGGCATCGCCTCGGCTGTGCTGGCGGTGGGCACCCAGGAGATGAACCTGGTCTCCAATCCGGATTTTGCCGCGAGTCCGACGGACGACGATCCGCCGGGGCTCGACCATTTCTGCCTCGAGGTCGAAAGCGTCTCGATCGACGAGCTGCTGGCCGCCCTCGCGCGGGCCGGAATTGCGGTCGCCAAGCCGCCGGTCAAGCGGAGCGATGGTGTGTCGCTGTTCGTCGCCGACCCGGACGGCTGCCGGGTCGAACTGATCGTGAAGGGCAAGACCTCACCCTGAGGAGCCCCGCGAAGCGTGGCGTCTCGAAGGGTGGAAGCAGACAAGGTGCGCGTTCCCATCAAGCTGCGGAGAGTACTCCGCGGTAATCGAGACGCACGCCTGCGGCGTGCTCCTCAGGACGAGGTAATTATTCCGCAGCCTGCTTGCCCAGGCCCTTCGGCACCTGCGCACCCGCCGCGGTGACGCGCGGGTTGTTGGTGACCTTGAGGGCTTCGGCCGCGTCCTTGTTCTCCATGATCTTGGCCATGATGGCCTGGCCGGCGCGGTCGAACACGGCGCGGTTTTCCTGGAGATATTTCTCCGACTCGCGGAGCTTGGTCACGTAACCGTTGATCTCGGGGATGACGTAGCGCGCCACCATGTCCCAGCTGCGGAACGTGTTCTCCGGGTTGGCCCAGTCGTGCACGAAACCGACGCAGGTGCCGAAGCCGCCGCTTTGGGCAAGCACGCTCTTGATCATCTTTACGAGATCGTCCGGCGTGCCGATGACCGCGGCCGAGCCTTCGCCGCCCATCTGTTCCACCGCCTCGTCCGGCGACTTGTAGGCGACCGAGCCCGGGCGCTGCAGGGTGCCGTGGATGTATTCGTTGTGCCAGCGCATCAGGCCGTGCCGGGCCTCCTCGCGGGCCTTCTCGCGCGTCTCGGCGATGTGCCAGTTGAGCAGCACGCGCCAGTTCTTGCGGTCGACGGTGGTGCCGTGCTTCTTCGCCGCCGACTCGGCGAAGCCCCACTGCGTCGGCAGCGCGGTCAAGCCCTCGGTCGACATTGAGCCCAGCGAGATGATGCCGATGCCGTACTTGCCGGCCAACGTCATGCCCGACGGGCTGATCTGCGAGGCGACGGCGAACGGCATGTCCTCCTGCAGCGGCAGGAGCTGGAGGGCTGCGTCCTGCAGGTTGAACCATTCGCTCTTGGCGGTGACCCGCTCGCCCTTGAACAGGCGGCGGATGATGCCGATCGCCTCGTCCTGGCGGTCGCGCTGGGTCATCGGATCGATGGCGAGTGTGTAGGCGTCGGACGGCAGCGCGCCGGGGCCGGAGCCGAAGATCGCGCGGCCGCCGGTCATGTAGTCGAGCTGCACCATGCGCTGCGCGACGTTGAAGGGGTTGTGGTAGGGCAGCGAGACCACGCCGGTCGCGAGCTTGATGCGCTTGGTGTGCTCACCGGCCGCCGCCAGGAACATCTCGGGCGAGGCGATCATCTCCCAGCCCGACGAGTGATGCTCGCCGCACCAGAACTCGTCGTAGCCGAGCTCGTCGAGATGCTGCACGAACTTGATATCTCGCCGGAACTGCAGCATCGGATTTTCACCGATCGGATGATGCGGGGCGAGGAATGCGCCAAAACCGAGACGCGCCATGAAAACCTCCTAAAGTCGAAAAAGGCCTAACATGACGGGACGACGGGGTCGACCTTGGAGACGGACATATGGCTGAGCTGACGGGCAAAGTTGCGCTGGTGACGGGCGGATCGCGCGGTATCGGCCGCGCCATCGCCGTTTCGCTGGCCGAAGCAGGCGCCGCCGTGGCGGTGAATTACCGCGAGAGGGCGGCGGAGGCGGCGGCTGTCGTCGAGTCCGTTCGCAAGGCAGGCGGGCGGGCAATGGCCGTCGGCGCCGATGTGTCGCAATCGAAAGCGGTCGCCGATATGGTCGGCGCGGTGGCGCGCGAGCTGGGGCCGATCGACGTGCTGGTCAACAACGCCGGAGTCGGCCTGGTGCGCAGCGTTGACGATCTCACCGAAGCCGACTTCGACCTCACCATCGCGGTCAACCTGAAGTCGGCCTTCCTGTGCACGCAGGCCGTGCTGCCCGGGATGCGCGCCAAGAAATGGGGCCGCATCGTCAATATCTCCTCCGGCGCGGCGCGCGGCGCGGGCGGCGTGGGACCGCACTACAACGCGTCGAAAGCCGGGATGGAGGGGCTGACGCGGGGCTATGCGGCGCGGGTGGTGAAGGAGGGCATTACCGTGAACGCCGTGGCGCCGTCGCTGATCGAGACCGACATGGTGCGCACAGGTCTTGCCTCGGCAGCGTCGCGTATCCCGCTCGGCCGCTTCGGCACGTCCGAGGAATGTGCGCAGGTGGTGATGATGCTGATCGGCAACGCCTACATGACCGGCCAGACCGTGGCGCTGAGCGGCGGCATGTCGTTTCTGTAGTCAGCGCTGCATCTTCATCAGCTGGTCCATCGACGGCATCATGTTGGCGTCGAGATTGGCCATGATGAGCAGCGAGCCGAACACCACCAGCCCGACCACGAACACGCCGAAGGCCAGCGCCAGGAAGTTGTTGGTGCTGTCGGGGCCGCTGCCGATGTTGAAGAAGAACACGATATGCACGCCCATCTGGCCGACGGCGAGCGCCGCCAGCAGCACCGGCACGGCGGGGCCCCAGACGAGGTGCGTGCCGGCCGCCCAGAAGGAGGCGAGGGTGAGCACGATCGCGAAGCCCAGCCCCACCAGGTAGGTGAGCACGCTGCCATGGCCGCCGCGCTCGACGCCGGGCGGGCGGCCCTGCGGTTCGTTGGTCGGTTGTTCGCTAATGTCGCTCACCAGCGGGCTCCCAGGTAGACGATGGTGAACACGCCGACCCACACGATGTCGAGGGCGTGCCAGAACAGCGTGAAACAGAGCAGCCGGCGTACGATGGCCGGCTGGAACCCGAGCGTGCCGACCTGCGCCATCATGGTGGCGAGCCAGGTCAGTCCCAGCGTGACGTGCAGGCCGTGACAGCCGACCAGGGTGAAGAACGCCGACAGGAAGGCGCTGCGGGTGGGCGCTGCGCCCTCGCCGATCATGCGCAGGAATTCCGAGATCTCGAGCCCGATGAAGGCCGCCCCCAGGGCAAAGGTGACGGTGCCCCACAGGTAGAAGGCCCCGGTGTGGCGCCGCTCGATGGCCAGCGCGCAAAGCCCGCAGGTGAAGCTCGAGATCAGCAGGCACATGGTCTCGGCGAGCACATAGCCGCGATTGAAGAGCTTCAGCCCGTCCGGTCCGCCGGCAACATGCTCCTGCAGCACGGCATAGGCCGCGAACAGGGCCGAGAACATGATCACGTCGCTCAGCAGGAACAGCCAGAAGCCGAAGCTGGCGACGGTCTCGATCGAGGCCGGGCCGCGCTCGGAATAGGGGATGCCGGCCGCTTCGCCGTCCGGGCTGGTGAGGCTGTCGGCAAGGCTCATGAGCCGCCTCCCCTGGTCTGTAGCGGCGCGCGCGCCCGCTCGAAGGCGGCGATCTCGTCGGCCGGGATGATCATTTCGCGTTCCATGCTCCAGGCATGGCTGAGGCCTGCTCCCGCCATGCCGATCAGGCCGACGATCGCCAGCCACCAGATGTGCCAGATCAGCGAGAAGCCCAGGATCACGGCGAAGAGAGCCAGGATGACGCCGACCGGTGTGTTGCGCGGCACCTCGATCGGCTCGTACCTGGGCTGAGCCGCGGGCTGCGTGGCCGCGCGGCCGGCTTGCTTCATGGCCCAGTAGGCGTCGGTGCCCTGCACCTGCGGCAGCACGGCGAAGTTCCACGGCGGCGGCGGCGAGGCGGTCGACCATTCGAGCGTGCGGCCTTGCCAGGGGTCGCCGGTGCGGTCGGCGAGGGCCGCCCGGTTGCGGATGCTGACGACGAGCTGGACGATGACCAGCAGGATGCCGGTCAGGATCACCAGCGCGCCCAGCCATGGCGACCAGCATCAGGGGCTGCCACTCGACGTTGTCATAGTGCTGCATGCGCCGTGTGGCACCCATCAGGCCGAGCGCATAGAGCGGCATGAAGGCGAGGTAGAAGCCGATCAGCCAGCACCAGAACGAGGCCTTGCCCAGCCCCTCGTGGAGCCGGAAACCGAACGCCTTGGGGAACCAGTACATGTAGCCGGCGAAGGCGCCGAACAGCACGCCGCCGATGATCACGTTATGGAAGTGCGCCACCAGGAACAGGCTGTTGTGCAGCACGAAGTCGGCCGGCGGGATGGCGAGCAGCACGCCGGTCATGCCGCCGATCACGAAGGTGCAGATGAAGCCCAGCGACCACAGCAGCGGCGAGGAGAAGTGCACGCGCCCGCCATAGAGCGTGAACAGCCAGTTGAACACCTTCACGCCGGTCGGCACCGCGATCACCATGGTCATGACGCCGAAGAAGGCATTGACGTCGGCGCCGGCGCCCATGGTGAAGAAGTGATGCAGCCAGACCATGAAGGAGAGCATGCAGATTCCCAGCGTCGCCACCACCATAGAGCGGTAGCCGAACAGCGGCTTGCGCGAGAAGGTCGCGATCACCTCCGAATAGACCCCGAACGCCGGTAGTACGAGAATGTAGACCTCGGGATGTCCCCACACCCAGATCAGGTTGATGAACATCATGGCGCTGCCGCCGCCATCGTTGGTGAAGAAGTGGAAGCCGAGATAGCGGTCGAGGATGAGCATCGCGAGCGTCGCCGTCAGCACCGGGAAGGCCGCAACGATCAGCAGGTTCGAGGCCAGCGCCGTCCAGCAGAACACCGGCATGCGCATGTAGCCCAGGCCCGGCGCGCGCAGCTTCAGGATGGTGGTGACGAAGTTGATGCCGGTCAGCAGCGTGCCAACACCCGAGATCTGCAGCGACCACAGGTAATAGTCGACGCCGACGTCGGGGGAGAAGGGGAGTTCCGAGAGGGGCGGGTAGACCAGCCAGCCGGTGCGGGCGAACGAGCCGATCATCAGCGACATGTTGACCAGCAGCGCGCCCGAGCAGGTCAACCAGAAGCTGATCGAGTTCAGCACCGGGAAGGCGACGTCGCGCACGCCGAGCTGCAGCGGCACCACGAAGTTCATCAGCCCGATCACGAACGGCATGGCGACGAAGAAGATCATGATCGTGCCGTGTGCCGAAAAGATCTGGTCGTAGTGCTCGGGCGGCAGGTAGCCCTGGTTGCCGCCGGCGGCAAGGGCCTGCTGGCTGCGCATCATGATGGCGTCGGTGAAGCCGCGCAGCAGCATGACCAGCGCCAGCACGGCGTACATGACGCCGAGGCGCTTGTGGTCGACGCTGGTGATCCACTCGCGCCACAGATAGGGCCACCAGCCCTTGGCGAAGGTGAAGCCAAGAACCGCCAGGATGATCACCACGACCATGAGCGAGGCCGCCATGGGGATGGGCTGGTTGAACGGGATGGCGTCCCACGTGAGCTTGCCGAACATCTACTTCACCGCCTGCTGGATCGCCGCGTCGAACAGGCGAGGCGTCACCGTGCCGAAGGTCTGGGGCTTGTCGGCCTTGCTGGGCCGCGCGAGCCGGCCGTAGGCCACCGGGTCGAGCGTGCCGCCGCCCGTCTTGGTCGCGGCGACCCAGGCCTGGAAGTCCGCCGCCGGCAGCGCCTTGACCTCGAACCGCATGTCGGAGAAGCCAGCGCCGCTATATTGCGCGCTCAAGCCCTGGAAGGTGCCGGGCTTCTCGGCCAGCAGCTCGAGTCGGTTGACCATGCCGGCCATGGCATAGATCTGGCTGCCGAGCTGGGGCACGAAGAAGCTGTTCATCACCGTGGCCGAGGTGATGCGGAAGCTGAGCGGGGCGCCGATCGGCACGACCAGCTGGTTGACGGCCGCCACGCCTTGCTCGGGGTAGATAAAGAGCCACTTCCAGTCGAGTGCCACGACCTGGATCGTGACCGGCGCCGCCTGCGCGGCGATCGGCTTGGGCGGATCGAGGTCGTGGCTCGATATCCACGCCATGCCGCCCAGGAACATGATGACCAGCGCCGGGATCGCCCACACCACCAGCTCGATCGGGCCGGAATATTCGAAGTTCGGCAGATAGCGCGCCCGCGCATTGCCGGCGCGGAACCACCAGGCGCAACCGAGCACCAGCACGATGATCGGCACGATGATCGCCAGCATGATCACGGTGGCGTTCAGCAGGATCAGTCGCTCCGCCGCGCCAATCGGCCCCTGCGGATCGAGCACGCCGCTCTGCCAAATGGACTGCACTGCGTCTCCCCCACAATCCGTGGAGGCTCTTAAGTGCGCCGAATCGCGCGATCTATCAAGTCGGACGACGGTTGGCCGTTTTGCGCTTGTCGCCGTCGGCGAGGCTGCCGCGCAACATTTCCGTCAGAGTCACAGGCCGTTTATGTTTCTTCAGCAGGTCGGCAATCGCTTCGTCCACCAGGTCCTGGAAGCTCTTGCCGCTGTCGGCCGCCAGCCGCTCGAGCGCATCACGGCTCGCCGTCGCGATATGGATCATCTTGCGCATGCCGAACCTCCTGTCGCCGCAGCGGCCGATCGGAGACAACGCCCCGTCGCGGCCATTGTTGCCCATCCGGCAGGCCTTGATAAGGTCGCGGCAATGAAAAGCCCAAGGGCAACGATCGTCGTCGTGATGGGCGTCTCGGGCAGTGGCAAGACCACGGTCGCCGCCATGCTGGCTGGCCGCTTGCACGTGCATTTCCTCGAAGGCGACGACCTGCATCCGCTGGCCAACGTCCAGAAGATGCGCGGCGGCACGCCGCTCACCGATGACGACCGCTGGCCGTGGCTCGCGGCGATCGCGCGGCGCATCGACGACTGGCGGGCGGCGGGCGAGGGCGGCGTCGTCACCTGCTCGGCGCTGAAGCGCGCCTATCGCCGGATCATCGTCGGCGACCGGCCCGAGGTCGCGCTAGTCTATCTCCAGGGATCGCAGGAAGTGATCCACGCCCGCATGGCCGCGCGCCACGAGCATTTCATGCCGGTGGCGCTGCTCGAGAGCCAGTTCAGGATTCTCGAGGAGCCCGGCCCCGACGAACGCCCGATCGTGGTCGACGTCGCGCCGAGCGCCGCCGCGATCGTGGCGACGATCGTGCGGGAGCTGGAGAAGCGCACAACCTCACCCTGAGGAGCGGTCCGCAGGACCGCGTCTCGAAGGGGCGAACGAGCACCTTGCCTGTTGCCCATCAAGCCGCGGAGATTACTCCGCGGTAATCGAGACGGCGCTTCGCGCCTCCTCAGGATGAGGTCTTTACGTGCTCGTGCAAGGCCGCGCCGAACGCCTCGAACAGCGTGCGGTTGATCGGGTTGGTCTGCGGGTCGTATTCGGCGTGCCACTGGACGCCGAGCGCGAAGGCGGGCGCATCGGCGATGCGGATCGCCTCGATCGTGCCGTCTTCCGCCACGCCCTCGACCACGACGCGCCCGCCCGGTTCGAGGATGCCCTGGCCGTGCAGCGAGTTGACGCGGATGCACTCGCAGCCCAGCAGCCTGGCGAAGGCGCCGCCCGGCGCCAGCCGCACCTCGTGGCGATCGGCGAACACGACATCGGGGTCGGGATGGATCTCGCCATTCGCGAGCCGCGGCATGCGATGGTTCATGCGCCCGGGCAGCTCGCGGATCTCGGGATGGAGGGAGCCGCCATAGGCGACGTTCATTTCCTGCAGGCCGCGGCAGACGCCGAACAGCGGTATGCCGCGCTCGACGCAGGCTTTGATCAGCCCAAGCGCCATGGCGTCGCGCGCCTGATCGTAGGGCTCGTGCCGCGGATCGGGCTCGATCCCGAAATGCGTCGGATGGACGTTGGCGCGCGCGCCGGTCAGCAGGATGCCGTCGACCGCGCCCAGCAGGGCATCGATGTCGGTGATGTCGGGCGTTCCGGCAAACATCAGGGGCAGGGCGCCCGCCACCTCCGCCACCGCGCGCATGTTGCGTTGTCCCACGAGCTGGACGTTGTGCCGGTCGTTGACGACCTGGGCGTTGCCGATCACGCCAACCACCGGTTTGCTCTTGCCAGACATACTCGCCGTTGAACCACCCGTTGTTGCTCGAAACTATGCAATAATCGCACCGCGCAGGCCGGTTTGCGAGTCCGCCGGCGGCTCATCCTGAGGGAGAACCCTGCCATGCTCGTCCAGACAGTGCTTGTTCTCGCTGTCTCGCTGGCTGTTGCCGTTCCGGCCGTGGCGCAGAGCGCCTGGCCGAACCAGCGCGAAGGCAATTTCGTGCTGAAGAACTACGCCTTCGAAAGCGGCGAGACGCTGCCCGAGCTCCGGCTGCACTACACCGCGCTCGGCACGCCGCACCGCAACGCTGCCGGCGAGATCGACAACGCCGTCCTGCTGCTGCACGGCACCAGCGGCACCGGCAAGAACTGGCTGCTGCCGTCGCTGGCCGACGAGCTGTTCGGCGCCGGCCAGCCGCTCGATGCCTCGCGCCATTTCATCGTCCTGCCCGACGGCATCGGCCGCGGCGGCTCGAGCAAGCCGAGCGACGGCCTGCGCGGCAAGTTCCCGCACTACCGCTACCGCGACATCATCGCCTCGCAGTATCGGCTGCTCACCGAGGGGCTCGGCCTCAAGCATCTGCGCTTGGTGCTGGGCAGCTCGATGGGCGGCATGCATTGCTGGATGTGGGGCGAGATGTATCCCGGCTTCATGGACGCTTTGGTGCCGATCGCCAGCCAGCCGATCGAGATCTCCGGCCGCAACTGGATCGGCCGGCGCATCGCCATCGAGGCGATCCGCCGCGACCCCGACTGGAACGAGGGCAACTACACGAAAAAGCCGACGCACTACATCTACACCGCGCCCTACGGCGCGCTGATGACCGAGAACCCGGTCCGCCTGCAGGAGCTCGGCGGCACGCAAGCCGCGGCCGACGCGCTCTACCAGAAATATGTCGCCGCGGTCGCGCAGGGCGACGCCAACGACCAGCTCTTCGCCACAGAGGCGGTGATCGGCTACAACCCCGAACCCGAGCTCGGCAAGATCACGGCGCGCCTGCTCGCCATCAACTTCGCCGACGACGAAGTCAACCCGCCGGAGCTCGGCGTCGTCGAGCCGGCGATCCAAAAGATCAAGGGCGCGCAGTTCGTGCTGGTGCCGGCAAGCAAGGAGACGCACGGTCACTTCACCCATCTGCGCGCGGCGATCTGGAAGCCGTACCTCGCGGCGTTCCTGAAGGAGCTGAATTAGCATTCACATGGCCGATACCCGGCACGACCTCACCCGCACGACCCTCGCCGTCCTGTTCATCGGCGGCCTGATCGCGGCCTCGTTCCTGGTGGTGCGGCCCTTCCTGGGCGCCACGGTGTGGGCGACCACTCTGGTGATCGCCACCTGGCCGCTGATGCTGCGGCTGCAGGCGGCCCTGGGCGGGCGGCGTTGGCCGGCGGTAACGCTGATGACGCTGGGCCTGCTCCTGATCGTCGTGCTGCCGCTCTCCTTCGCCATCGGCTCGATCGTTGTCAATTCGGACCGGATCATGCAGCTGGTCGAGGCGGTGCCGAACTTCCACGTTCCACCGGCGCCGGACTGGCTGGCGGACGTCCCGATCATCGGCGGGCCGGCGCTCGAGCAATGGGCCAAGATCGCCGACCGCGGCGTCTCGGACTTCGTCGAGCTCGCGACTCCCTATGTCGGCACGATCACGCGGTGGTTCGTCGGTGCCGCGGGCAGCGTGGGCACGCTGTTCGTGCATCTGCTCCTGACCATCGCGCTTGCCGCCGTGCTCTACGCCTCCGGCGAGAAGGCGGCGGCCTGGTGCATCGGCTTCGGCCGCCGACTGGCCGGCCCGCGGGGCGAGCAGATCGTCGTGCTGGCCGGCATGGCGGTCCGCAGCGTCGCCCTCGGCGTCGTCGTCACCGCCCTCGCGCAATCCGTGGTCGCCGGGCTGGGCCTCCTGCTCGCCGGCGTGCCGCGGCCCGGCATCCTGAGCGCGGTGATCCTGCTGCTGTGCGTGGCCCAGCTCGGCCCCGCGCTCGTCCTGATCCCGGCGACGATCTGGCTGTTCGCGACCGGCGCGGTCGTATCCGGCATCGTGCTCGCCGTCATCACCCTGATCGCGCTGACCATGGACAATTTCCTGCGGCCGTTCCTGATCAAGCGCGGCGCCGACCTGCCGCTGCTGCTGATCCTGGTTGGCGTGATCGGCGGCCTGCTGGCCTTCGGATTGCTCGGCCTGTTCCTCGGCCCCGTCGTGCTGGCGATCACCTATACCTTGCTGGAGAACTGGATCGCCGAGGCGGGCGAGGCCTAGGCTTTCGGCGATTTCCTTACTGCATCGGCGAAGCCGATCGGTCGCCCGGCGTGGCGCCGATGGAAAGCGCCACCTGCAGATCGGCCGCGGCCAGGTAGAAGTCGCGCCTGGCGTCGACCGCCGCCGCCTTGGCGCCGATGCGGGCGCGGGCGTCGGTCAGGTACTTGAACAGGTCGACGCGCAGGCCCTCGCCAGCCAGCACGCCATTGCTGTAACGCAGCTGGATCTCCTTCGACACGATGCCGCGCAGCGGCAGCACGCGGTCGCGGTAGAACGTCGCGATGTCGTAGGTGCCGCGATAGGTGTCGTAGGCGATGCGCGCCTCGGAGCGGGCGTTGACCGCCTTGGCGGCCAGGCGATTGAGCGCGCCCATGTAGGTCTCGCGCGCCTTGCGCTCGCGCGCCTCGCCGGTGTCGAAGATCGGCAGCTGCAGGTCGATGGCCGCGCCGCCACGATTGATCGTGGTGTTCGAGTTGGTCAGCGGATTGGCCGATTCGCTGTTGAAGACGCCGGCCAGCTGCAGCATCGAGACGTAGCGCGTCGCCTGGGTGAGCGACAGCGACTTGGCCAGGGCAACGACGTCGTGGCGGCCCATGATCAGGTCGACCCGGCGATTGATCGCTTCGACTTCGACCGTCGCCAGCAACTCTGGCTCGCCGGGCAGCGCTGGCAGCTCCGGCGGCAGCGCAAAGCCGGTGTCGGCGCCCCACAGGCCCATCAGGCGGATCAACGTCTCGCGCTCGCGCCGCGCGGCGAGCCGCGCTTGGCCGAGCTTGGCGCTGAGCTCGGCGTAAAAGGCGGCGAGCTCGGCCTGGTCGAGCTGGTCGCCGCCGCCGGCTTCGCCCAGCCGCGCATTCAGCCGCACCGCGGCGTCCACGGTGGCGCGCGCCTGATCGAGGAAGCCGACCTGCTGCTGGGCAGCAATGGCGCGGATATACGCACGTCGCGTATCAGCCGCGAGGCGGAGCGTGGTGGAGATCGCCTGGTGGCGGGCATGGGCGAAATGCTCGGCCGCGATCGCCGAGCGGCGCGGCAGGGTGAACAGGCTCAGAATGTCGCCGATCAGCCTCAACTCGAAATTCGCCACTCCGGTGCCGGCCACGTTCATCAGCGATATGCCAGGGTTGGGCGGCAGGCTCGCCTGCACGTAGTCGGCCTCCGAGACCCCTAGGTCGTTGTAGGCGGCCTGGAGCTCGCGATTGTTGAGCAGCGCCACCTGGACAGCCGCATCGGCCGACAGCGGCCGGGCCAGCAAGGCGGCGACCTGCTCCTTGGTTCGCTGCGCCTGCTCCGCGCTCGTGATCTTGACGACGCTCTTGCCGGCGTCGGGACCGGCTTCGCGCGCCACGCCATCGGCGACTTCGCCCATGCCGCCGTCAGCCGAGAATTGTGCGCAACCGGCTGCCAGCATCGCCGCGGCAAGTGCGGGGATGATCGAGCGTCTCATGGCTTGCTCCCGATGCCGTGATAGGCCGTGCCGGCCATCACCGGCCGGTACGACGGATCAGCCGCGGGCGCGCCGGCATCGTCCGGCCGGGGCGACGACAGGGGCGCTGGCGGCGGGGCGGTCGTGCAGGCCGACAGCAGGGCGAGCAAGACGATCGAGATGAGGGGTCTCATGCGCGAGCCTCCCGGATGGGCGCAGGCGCAGGCTGGAGGCGCCAGCCTTTCACCAGGCCGTAGATCGCCGGGATAACCAGCAGGGTGAGCACGGTCGAGCTCACCATGCCGCCGATCATCGGCACGGCGATGCGTTGCATCACTTCGGAGCCGGTGCCGGTGCTCCACAGGATCGGCAGCAGGCCCGCCATGATCGCGGTGACGGTCATCATCTTGGGTCGCACCCGCTCGACGGCGCCGGCGATGATGGCAGCCCGCAAATCTGCTGGTCCGAGCGGGCGGCCTTCGGCGGCGCAGTGGCGTTGGCGTTCCTTCAAGGCATGGTCGAGATAGATCAGCATCACCACACCGGTTTCGGCGGCGACGCCGGCCAGCGCGATGAAGCCCACGGCGACCGCGACGCTCATGTTGAAGCCCATCCACCAGACGAACCACAGCCCGCCGACCAGCGAGAACGGCAGCGACAGCATCACGATCAGCGTCTCGCTGATCCGGCCGAAATTCAGATAGAGCAGGACGAAGATCAGCAGCACCGTCGCCGGCACCACGATCTTGAGCTTGGCCTCGGCGCGCTGGAGATACTCGAACTGGCCGCTCCATACGGCATAGGTGCCGGGTGAAAACTTGACCTTCTCCTGCACCGCGCGCTGGGCGTCGGCGACGTAGCTGCCGAGGTCGCGGTCGCGGAAATCGACGAAGACATAGACCGCGAGGTGGGCATCTTCGGTGCGGATGGTGGTCGGCCCTTGGGTCAGCCGCACGTCGGCCAGCTGTCCAAGCGGCAGCAAGGTGCCGCGTATGTTCGGCACCAGGATGTCCGACGCGATCGCCCGCGGATCGGAGCGGTAGTCGCGGGGATAGCGCACGTTGACCGAATAGCGCTCGCGGCCTTCGACCGTGGTGGTGACCGCCGCGCCGCCGAGCGCACTGGCGACGGCCTGCTGCAGGTCTTCGACCAGCACGCCATACTGCGCGAGCTTCGTGCGGTCGGGAACGATGTCGAGGAAGTAGCCGCCGTTCACGCGCTCGGCGTAGGCCGATGTCGTGCCGCGCACGCCGCGGACCGTTGCCTCGACCTGACGGGCGGCATTCTCCAGTTCGATATAGTCGCGGCCCAAGAGCTTGACGCCGACCGGCGTGCGAATGCCGGTCGACAGCATGTCGATGCGCGCTTTGATCGGCATGGTCCAGGCGTTGCTGACGCCGGGGAACTGCAGCGCCCGGTCCATCTCGGCGACCAGCTTGTCCACACTCATGCCGGTCCGCCATTCGGACTTGGGTTTCAGGTTGATCACCGTCTCGAACATCTCGAGCGGGGCGGGATCGGTCGCGGTCGCGGCGCGCCCTGCTTTGCCGAACACCGAGGCGACCTCGGGGAACGACTTGATGATCTTGTCCTGGGTCTGCAGCAGCTCGGCCGATTTGGTGACGGAGAGGCCGGGCAAGGTGACGGGCATGTAGAACAGCGTGCCTTCGTCGAGGCTGGGCATGAACTCGCTGCCCAATTGCGACGCCGGCCAAACGCTGACGCCCAGTACGACCAGCGCCAGTGCCACGGTCAGCAGGCGCGCGCGCAGCACCAGGCGGATCAGCGGCCGATAGAGCCAGATCAGGACCCGGTTCACTGGATTCCTGTGCTCGGGCAGGATGCGACCGCGCACGAACAGCATCATCAGCGCCGGCACCAGCGTGATCGACAACAGCGCGGAGGCCGCCATGGCAAGGCTCTTGGTCCAGGCCAGCGGCTTGAACAGACGGCCCTCCTGGTCTTCAAGCGCGAATATCGGCAGGAACGACACGGTGATGACCAGCAGGCTGAAGAACAGCGCCGGCCCGACTTCGATGGCCGCGGCGACGATCGCCTCGGCACGGCTCTCGCCCGGCTTCAGCCGCTCGATATGCTTGTGCGCGTTCTCGATCATGACGATAGCGGCATCGACCATGGCGCCGATCGCAATGGCGATGCCTCCGAGGCTCATGATGTTGGAGCCGAGCCCAAGCGAGCGCATCGCGATGAAGGCCATCAGTACGCCGACCGGCAGGGTGACGACAGCGACGAGCGCCGAGCGCACATGCAGCAGGAAGACGATGCAGACGGCAGCCACGATCAGGCTTTCCTCGATCAGCGTCGATTTCAGCGTGTCGATCGCCCGATGGATCAGCTCGGAGCGGTCGTACACCGTTTCGATGCGCACGCCTTCGGGCAGGCCGGCCGCGACTTCGCGCACCTTGGCCTTGGCATTGTCGATGACATCGAGTGCGTTCTGGCCAAAGCGCTGCAGGGCGATGCCACCTACCGCCTCACCCTCGCCATTGAGCTCCGTCACGCCGCGCCGCTCGTCCGGTCCCAGCTCGATGCGCGCCACGTCGCGCAGCAGCACCGGCGTGGGCCCGTCGGTCTTGAGCACGATCTGCTCGAGATCGGCGGTACTTTTGATGTAGCCCCGGCCCCGCACCATGAACTCGGCCTCGGCCATCTCGACGACCCTGCCGCCGACCTCGCGGTTTGAGGCCCGGATCGAGTCGATGACGCGGCCGAGCGGCACGCCGAAGCTTTTGAGCTTCAGCGGGTCCACCACGACGTTGTATTGCCGTACGAAGCCGCCGACGCTCGCCACCTCGGCCACGCCTTCGGCCTTGGCGAGGCCAAAGCGGACGTACCAGTCCTGCAGCGAGCGCAGCTCGGCCAGCGTCCGGTTCGCGCCGACAACGACGTACTGGTAGACCCAGCCAACGCCGGTGGCGTCGGGTCCCAGCGCCGGCTTGACGTCGGCCGGCAGCTTCACCGTCCCGGAATTGAGATATTCCAGCACCCGGCTGCGCGCCCAGTAGATGTCGGTGCCGTCCTCGAAGATCACGTAGACGAACGACACGCCGAAGAACGAGAAACCGCGCACCGCCCGGCTCCTGGGCACCGCGAGCATCGCCGTGGTCAGCGGATAGGTGACCTGGTCCTCGACCACCTGCGGGGCCTGGCCCGGCATCTCGGTATAGACGATCACCTGCGTGTCGGAGAGGTCGGGGATGGCGTCGAGCGAAATCCTGCCGACCGAGTAGAAGCCACCGGCGACGACGGCCACCGTGCAGACCAGGATCAGAAGGATGTTGCGCGCTGACCATCGAATGACGGCCGCGATCACTTGCCGTCTCCCGCAGTAAAGGCGCCGAGCGCTGCGCGCAAATTGCTTTCGGCGTCGATCAGGAAGGTGGCCGAAGTGACCACGCGCTCGCCGGGCTTGAGGCCTTCCAGCACCTGAGCGTAGCCCGGCACACGCGCGCCGAGCTTCACGGCGCGCGGCTCGTAGCGGCCCTCACCGCCTTCTGGGCGGCGCTCGACCAGGACGATCTGGCGCCGACCGCTGTCGATGATCGCCGAATCGGGAACAGCCAGCGCCCGCCCGATGGGCGCTTCGATCTCGACCACCGCGGCCATATCGGCGCGCAGCAGGCCGTCGGGATTGTCGACCTCGATGCGCAATTTGGCCGTGCGGCTTTCCTTGCCGACGCTGGGATAGATGAAGGTGACGCGGCCGGGAAACGGCTTGTCGGGCCAGGCATTGACCGTGACGCGCGCCATGTCGCCGGCCTTCACGAACGCCAGGTCTTGCTCGTAGACCTCGGCCATCACCCACATGGTGCGGGTGTCGACGATGCGGAACAGCGTCTCGCCCGGCTGGTAGCGCATGCCCTCGATCGCCATTTTCTCGATCACCTGCCCGGCGGCCGGCGCGGGCACTATGATGGTGCGCGAGGGCTTCTCGCCGCGCCGCAGCTTGTCGAGCTCGGCTGGCGGATAGTCGAGGTTGCGCAGGCGGCCGTCGCCCGCGCTTGTTCCGCTCATGCTGCGCGACATCGCGAACTCCTGCTGCAGCACGTTGAGCTCGGGGCTGTAGACCTCGAACAGCGGCTGGCCGGCGCTCACCATGTCACCGGTGGCGTTGACGAAGAGCTTCTCGATCCAGCCGCCGAACTTGGGCGCGACGACGGTCTGGCGGCGCTCGTCGAACTGCACCGAGGCGAAGGCGCGCACGGTGCGGGAAAGAGCGCGCTCCTCGATCGCCTCGCTGCGCACGCCCAGCCGCTGCACCCGGTCGAGGCTGAGCTTGACCGCGGCCGGATGGTCGCCGGCCTCCTCCTCGCAGACCGGGATGTAATCCATGTTCATGGAATCCTTCTTCGGCACCGGCGAGGTGTCGGGCGTTCCCATCGGATTGCGATAGAACTTCACCTTGCTGCCCGGACAGGGCTCGGCAGCCAGCGCCGGCCGAGCGAGGACAGAGGCGACGGCAATCAGCAGCGCGACCAGCGCGCAAACACACTTCGACATATGACTTCCCTTCGATCCAATGCGACGCGCGCCCTTGCGGGCACGGCGCTCAAGCGACGGTCAGGAAGTCAGGCTCGCGGGGGATAGGGATCGGGCGGCGGCGACAGGCCGCTCAGGATTGCCGCGCCGCGCGACCACTGGACTTTGCCGGTCTCGATCGGCGGCAAGTCGACCACCGTTGCCGGCAGGGTCGGCGCCACGGTGGACGAAACCTGCAGGCAGGATGCCGACGGCATCGGGCACGGCACGCCATCGCAATCGTCGCAATGGCTGCAGGGCGCGCTTGCCCCTTGGGGCTGCATCGCCGGCGCCACGGGCGGAACCGCCGCGGCGGCCACAGTCATGAACCCGCCCGCGAATACGGCGAGGCAGGCCAAGACGGCAGCAAGGGCGCGAAGGCGCGTCATGGGGCGAATATGCGCCGCCGAGCGGCCTCTGCCAATGGCGGCTGGATCACATGCTTGCGATGTGGGTGGAGGGGGTGGGTGGGGGGAGAGGTGGGGGGATATGGGATGGGGGTGAGGGAGGAGATGGGGGAGAGGGGTGGGGAGAGTGAGTTGGTGGGTGTAGGGGAGAGTGGTGGAGGTAGAAGCGAAGGCTCGGGAGCTTCACATCGATGCGAGCAGGATCAGCGTCGGGATCAGGAGCTCCCGCCTGCACGCAAGAGCGAGGCCCGAGCGATGGCGAAGCCGGCCGCCAGGCCGGCGGCGATCAAGGCGTAACCTCGAACATCGCCGGTGTTGCTCGGCGCTGTGCCCAGCATGAGGACGACGGCAGGGACAGCAGCACGGCGAGAGCGGTAGAGCGTCTCCGAGCGCAGCGGGTGCCAGAGCTCCGACCACGCGCCAGCAGGCTGCCGCCCAGCAGGTGGCGACGAGGGCAGTGTCGGCGATGGTGGCGAAGAGATCGTGCCGCTGCGAAACGGCAGCGCCGACATCCAGACACTATCGCTTGTTGATGATGACGCTCACGCACGAAGCGAACAAAAAGAAACCGAAAAAAAAAAAAAAAAATGCTATTCGGCCGGCGCTGTGGCAGAAACTGCCGACATTGCGCGAAGCTCGGACACCGCCTGCCGGATGATCTGCCAGGCCCCGTAGAGCGCCAGCGTCGCCATGACGGCGCCGACGGCGAAGTCGGGCCAGCCGGCGCCGACTCCGAACACGCCCAATGCGGCCAGCATGACGGCGACATTGCCGATGGCGTCGTTGCGCGAGCAGATCCACACCGAGGCCATGTTGCTGTCGCCCTTGCGGAAGCGATAGAGGAGCGCCGCGACCGTGGCGTTGGCGATGAGGGCTATCACGCCGACGACGCCCATGACCGGCGCATCGGGCACCGTGCCGACGACCGCATGGCGCGCCGTGATGAAGATGACCCAGAGGCCGAAGGCCGCCATGGTCGCGCCCTTGAGCAGCGACGCCCGCGCTCGCCAGTGCAGCGCCATGCCGAGCACGAACAGGCTCACGCCGTAATTGGCGGCGTCGCCCAGGAAATCGAGCGAATCGGCCAGCAGCGAGACCGATTGCGCGCTGAGGCCGGAGGCGACCTCGACGCCGAACATGGCGAAGTTGATGGTTAGCGCGACCCACAGGATGCGGCGGTAGCCCGGCGGGCTACCCGTCGCGTTGTCCTGCGGTGCGGGAGGAGGACAGCAGCAGGCGGCGCTCATGCCGCGAGGCTATAAGCTCCAGGCGGCGATACACAATAACGGGTTACGATCCCTCCACAGCGAGCGCCCAGACGGCCGCGAGGAAGGCAAGCACCTGAAAGATGCCGCGAATGTTGCCCCAGAACTGGAAGCCGTCGAACGCCTGCTGCAGCGCCGCCGGATCGCCAAGGCCCTCGACGCCCAACATGATCGGTGCCGCCTTGAGCGTGCAGAGCAAGCCTCCGACTGAAAGAAGAACCGCGCCATAGATCGGCAGCGCGACCCGGCCCGTCGCGGCTCGGTCGAGATGAAGGCTGACCATCGCTGCGAGGATCAGCACGAAGCTGCCGATGGCCTCAATCGGATAGAGAAAGAGCCCATTGACCAGATCCGCGTGTCGGCTGAAGTCCGCCCAGGCCGGTGCCCCGACCTGCTGCCATGCCGGCGTGGCGACGATCGCTCGATCGACGTTTCCGCCGGCCAGCAGCCCGCTCAGGACTATCGCCGCGACGAGAAGGCAGCGGGTCCTCGACGAAATTATTCCGCCTGCCATCTCTCAAGGCTTCGCCGGCCGGAAGTCCTGATCTGGGAACGGCGAGACCTTCGGGACCTGTATGACCACGACGGCACGTTCCGCGGCCTGGTGACAGGCGTTGCAGGTGTCGGTGAGCCGGCCATAGGCCTCCGCGAACTTGGCGGAGTCGGCGCTCTTGATGGCCTGGGCCAGCGCTTCCATCGGTTCCTTGGTGGTGGCCAGGATTGTCTCGGCGATGTTGGTCTTCCGGTACATCGGCCAGGCCCGCGCCGCCCTTTCGAACGACTCCTCCAGCTCGTGGAGCTCGTAGGCGGCATAGGCCCAGTTCTTCTCCTGTCCCGCCAATCCGAGTTTCGTGTGACGCGGCTGGACGGTCATGGTCATCAGATCGCCCAGGCCGGGCCGGTAGGCTTGCGGTGCTGCCGCCTGCGGGGCGGGCGTCTGGGCATGTCCCAGGCCAAGGATGGAGAGCGAGATCACTGCGGTCACCAGGACGAACGGCAAGGCGCGTCTGAACATGAGGAGGCCTCCTATAGTGACACCGCGAGGCGAGGGACTAGGCCGGCAACGCCCGCGCATCGACGCAAAGGTCACTGCGTTCAACCCTTCAGCGCGGGTGATGATGCGGCTCGCCACCGCCGGCATAGCCGCGCAGCTCGGCATAGCGCTGGAGCTGCGCCGGCTGCAGCAGCTCGACGGTCGACAGATGATATTTCAGATGGGCGGCGCGCAGCCTCGCTTGCGTGTCGCCGATCGCGGCGGTTGCCGCGGCGATCGCGTCGACTGTTGCCGTGCGAGTGGCGAATAGCGTGTCCAACGCTTTCTCTTCGGAGATCAGTCGCTCGCCGATCGGAATCGTCTCTGCCTTCATCGCTTCAAAGAGACCCTGAATGCGTGTCTTCTGCGGGTCGCTGAGGCCAAGCTGCACGGCCAATTCGAGCAGGTGGCTGGGTCCCGGATAGCCGTTCAGCTCGGCCGCCAGGGCCAGGCCCATGCCTCGTCCCGCCTTAAGGTCGGCGACCTGCTGGTCCGACAGCGCCTTGATCGGCCGCGTCTGCAGGCCGGCATAGGGCGTCTGGGCGGATGAGGCCGTGACGGTCAATGCACAAAGCGCGAGGGCGAGGAACAGTTGGCGATGCATCTGATGGCTCCGGTTTGACTGCCCATCAGAATAAGCTACGAGTTCGAAAAGACGAACACTTTTCTTGTGCTTCTGGCGCGTGTCGCCGATCAAAGGAGGCACCCATGGGCGGCTCGCGCGGCCATTGGGAAGACGTCTACGCCGCCAAGAGCGAAACGGCGGTGAGCTGGTATCAGCCGCACTCGGTGCGGTCGCTGGAGTTGATCGAACGGGCGGCGCCGGATCGCGGGGCCGCCGTGATCGATGTCGGCGGCGGCGCCTCAACCCTGGTCGATGACCTGATCGGCCGAGGCTTCAGCGACCTCACGGTGCTCGACATCGCCCCGGCGGCGCTTGAGCGATCGAAGGCGCGCCTGCGAAAGGCAGCGGCCAAGGTGACGTGGATCGTGGGCGACATCACCCACTGGACACCACCCAGGACATGGGACATCTGGCACGATCGCGCTGTGTTCCACTTCCTGACGGAACGAGCGCAGCAGGACACCTACGTCGCGGCCTTGACGGCAGCGACGCGGTCGGGAGCGACGGCTATCGTCGCGACCTTCGCCCTCGACGGGCCGGAGACATGCAGCCGGCTCCCGGTGCAGCGCTACAGCCCCGAAACTCTGGCTCGCCGCCTGGGGCCGGCCTTCGCGCTCACCGGGCAGGCGAGCGAGACGCACAAGACACCATCGGGTTCGGAACAACGCTTTTCCTACGCTGTACTGAGGCGGCGGTAAGGCGTCGCGAACTGCCGGCTGGTAAAGGCGAAGTGAGCGCCCGCGCTGCCCCGCTCAACTCGGATTGTCGAGGCTGAAAGCCGGTCGTCCTCGTCGTAGGCGAAGACCTCGCCGTAGCGGCCCCAGACGATGACGGCACTTCAGCGTCTGGTCGGCGTAGTTCCTCGGACATGTAATCCTCGAGCTCGTCGCGGAAGCGGCTGGCCGGGCGCCGCGTGCTGGCGCGCTCGTCGAGCACCCGCCGGATGTGGCCGGCGAGCGGCACATAGGCCAGCAGGTGCTGGGCGAACAGCTGCTTGCGCTCGTCGACGTCGGCGTCGGCGTAGCGGCGGCCGGCGTCGGTCAGCCGGATGTCGCCCTCCGCCATCTCGGCGAAGCGCAGCAGCTGCAGCGTCTCGGCGATCGGGAACAGGTCGTCGACCTCCATCTGCAGCGTCGCGGCCAGCGCCGGCAGGTCGGCCTGGCCGCGATAGGGCGCGGCCGCCAGGCTCTCCATCAGGCCGGCCATGCAGGTTGGTCGAGACGCGCGGCAGGACCATGCCGATGCCGATGCCGGGGAAGGCGCCGTCGCGACCGGCTTGCCGGCCGGCCGCGCGGTCATGCGGGCGTAGATGTCGTCGACCAGGGCGCGGAAGGCGGGTCGAGGCGGTTGCGCGGCTGCGGCAGGTCGACCTTGATCTCGGCGACGACGCGGCCGGGGTTGGACGAGAACACCAGGATGCGGTCGCACATCAGCACCGCCTCCTCGATGTTGTGCGTGACCAGCAGGATCGAGCGGATCGGCATGCGGCCTTCGCACCACAGGTCGAGCAGGTCGGTGCGCAGGGTCTCGGCGGTCAGCACGTCGAGCGCCGAGAACGGCTCGTCCATCAGCAGCAGCTGCGGATGCACCACCAGCGCGCGGGCGAGGCCCGACCCGCTGGCGCATGCCGCCGGACAGCTCCTTCGGATAGGCGTTCTCGAAGCCGTCGAGGCCGATCAGGTCGATGGCGGCCAGCGCGCGCTTGCGGCGCTCGGCCGGGCGGCACGCCGCTGCGCCTCCAGGCCGAGCTCGACGTTCTCCTGCACGGTGAGCCAGGGGAACAGGGCGAAGCTCTGGAACACCATCGCGACGCCGTCGGCCGGGCCGTCGACCGGCGTGCCGCCGATAGCGACGGCGCCGGCCGCTGGGCGTCATCAGGCCGGCGATGAGCGCAGCAGCGTCGACTTGCCCGAGCCCGAGCGGCCGAGCAGGCCGACGATCTCGTCGTCGCTGCAGCGTGAGGTCGACGTCGTCGAGCACCAGCAGGTCGTCGCCGCCGCCCTTGGGATAGAGCTGGCGGACGCGCTCGACGTCGACCAGGGGCTGCGATGGCGCAGTCGGCACGTCGGTATCCATGGCAGGCCTCCTCAATCCAGGCGGAAGCGGCGTTCGGCGCAGGCGATAGAGCGGCCGCCAGAGCAGCCGGTTGAAGGCGATGACGAAGATCGACATCACGGCGATGCCGAGCACGACCCGCGGCGTAGTCGCCCGCGGCGGTGGCCTCGGCGATAAAGGCGCCGAGGCCCGCGGCCTTGAGCTTGGTGTCGCCCCAGCTGACCACCTCGGCGACGATGCTGGCGTTCCAGGAGCCGCCGGAGGCGGTCAGCGCGCCGGTGACGTAGTAGGGGAGGATGCCGGGCAGGATGACGTGCGCCACCACTGCCAGGAGCGCAGCCGGAATAGCGGCGGCCTCGTTCAGGTCGTTCGGGAAGGCGCTGGCGCCGGCGATGACGTTGAACAGGATGTACCACTGGGTGCCCAGCACCATCAGCGGGCTCAGCCAGATGTCGGGATCGAGGTGCAGCGCGACGATCGCGACCACCGCGAACGGGAACAGCACGTTGGCCGGGAAGGCGGCGAGGAACTGGGCCACCGGCTGCACCCGCTCGGCCCAGGCGGGCCGCAGGCCGATCCAGACGCCGATCGGCACCCAGATCAGGCTGGCGAGCGCGATCAGCACGAGCACCCGCAGCAAGGTCAGAAGGCCGAGGCCGAACGGCCGTCCAGACATCGCGACCAGGCCGAGCGATGACAGCGACGAACTCGACGATCCGCCACAGCGCGTAGCGCCGACCGCCAGCAGCGACCAGCGGCCAGCCACAGCGATGTCGACGCCGCGTCCGAGCCAGCGGCGGCGCGGCCGGCGCGCGATGCGCCGCGCGACGGGCCGATACGTCGCAGGCGCCGCGCCGAGCCAGGCCGTCGACCAGCGACAGCCGGCGGATCAGCCGGCGTGCGGCGCAGCAGGTCGTAGACCCAGGAGCGCGGCTGCTCTGCGGCGGCGGTCTGCTCGAAGCGGAACTTGTCGGCCCAGGCGACGATCGGCCGGAACAGCAGCTGGTCGTAGAGCAGGATCACCACGGCCATGGCGCCGACCGCCCAGCGCGACGGCGCGCGATGTCCTGCCGCTCGATGGCCAGCGCCAGCCACGAGCCGATGCCCGGCAGCGTCGATGGTGGTGTCGCCGACGGTGATCGCCTCCGAGGCGACGACGAAGAACCAGCCGCCGGACATGGACATCATCGTGTTCCAGATCAGGCCCGGCGTGGCGAAGGGCAGCTCCAGCCGCCAGAACCGCTGCCAGGGCGACAGGCCGAACTGCCGGCCGACCTCGTCCAGATCGCTCGGCAGGGTGCGCAGCGACTGGTAGAAGCTGAAGGCCATGTTCCAGGCCTGGCCGGTGAAGATCGCGAAGATCGCCGCGCACTCGGCGCCCAGCTCGCTGGCCGGGGAACAGGCCCATGAAGAAGGTCACGGTGAAGGTGAGGAAGCCGAGCACCGGCACCGACTGCAGGATGTCGAGCGCCGGCACGATGATCAGCTCGGCCTTGCGGCTCTTGGCGGCCAGCGTGGCGACCACGAAGGTGAAGACCAGCGAGGCGACGATGGCGGCGAACATGCGCAGCGTGGTGCGCAGCGCATATTCGGGCAGGTTGCGCGGGATCGAGCGTGATCGGCTCGAGCGCGAGGCGCGTCGCGGGCGAGGCGATCTCGCGCGCGCCATGGGCCAGCGCCACGAAGCCCCGGCGATCAGGATGAAGATCGCGAGGTCGTAGAGGTTGGGCAGCACGCCGGCCGGGCCGAGCCCGAGCGGCCGCGCCCAGCCAAACCTGTCGCGTTTCTCCTCGGCCATGGCTCACCTCATCCCATGGCAGAGATGCCAAACGGAGATGACGCACGGATTACGGATCGGGTCGGCCGCCGCGAACGGCCGGGTTTTGAGGGTTGCGGCAGTCATCTCCGCGCCTCCTTCTTCTCAGGTCGTTTGGTTCGACCCGGGAGGCGCAAGGGATCAGGGGCCGGGCGTGGCGCGGCCCCCAGGGTCTCTCGATCGGCCCGGGCTATTACTAGGTCGGGGGTTCATCGAATCCCTTGCTGCTGTTCGCTCGGCGTGCCGGGTTGAAGAGCATCCACCGGGCACGCGCGAGGCGCTCTATACCCGCTCCTGGATCGGATCAAGCGAAACCCGCAAGACGCCTTCTGACTTCTCCTGTGTGCCGTGGCGCGGCGGCGGGCGAGGCCCCGACCTCATCCTGAGGTGTATCGCGCAGCGCTGCGTCTGCGATATTATTCAGCTGGTGCGGTAGCGGACGTGCCCGGCCGGCAGCAATCGTCGCCGGCGCCTTGCTGAATCGGCGGGCACGGCACCGTTCCGTAGGAGCAGAAGACGCAGCAATCGCCCGCCTTCGGCTTGAGCAGGGTCTTGCAGGCCGGGCATTCGTAGAAATACTGGCAGGCGTCGGTCGGCATGGTCTCGGTTTGCACCGCGCTGCACGACGGGCAGGTCAGGGTCGATTCGAGGATGACGGTCATATCGGGGGCTCGATCCAGAAGGTGAGGGCCAGCAGGCCGACTGCCAGCACGAGGGCGATCTTGCTGCCCCAATCGAGCGTCGGACGGGCGCACGCCGTGCCTGGAACGCAGAGCCGGGCACGGCGCTGCCGCCACATGATTACGACGCCGGCGCCCAGACAGATTACCGCGGCATAGAACAGCTCCTGTTGATACTGCGCCGCCAGGGTGCCAATGCCGAGCAGCGACGCCGCGCTGATGCCCAGCAGTGACAGGGCGACGGGCAGGGCGCAGCACGAGGCGACGCCGAAGGCCGCCAGCAGGCCGCCCGCCGCGAGGACGGTCTTGGCGGCGTCGCCGCGCACGGAGTCTTGATCCTGTTTCATGGACGAAGGCCTACACCCTGTAGCCGCTACAGGCTCAATATCGGCGCGATCAAGAGAAGGTGATGACCATGCCAGCCGAAGCCTTTCCGATCGGCGTCCTGTCCCGGCAATCGGGCGTGAATATCGAAACCGTTCGCTATTACGAGCGCGTTGGTCTCTTGCCGAAGCCGGCCCGCAGCCGGGGCGGCTACCGGCTATATCAGCCAGGCGATGTCGAACGCCTCGGCTTCATCCGTCGCGCGCGGGATCTCGGCTTCGCGCTCGACGAGGTCCGTCGCCTCCTCGACCTCGCCGATCAAAAGTCGCGCTCGTGTAGGCGGGTGCACGACATTGCCGTCGAACATCTGGCGGAGGTACAGGCCAAGATTGCCGACCTCCGCCGCATGGAGCGCGTGCTGGGCACCATGGTGAGAGCGTGCGCGCAGGGCACGTTGCCGGATTGTCCCCTTTTGGAGGCGTTGGGGTCGTCTGTGTGACCGATGCGTGAGTGAAACCTTAGCCTCTCCGAACCGACACCAATCCCAGTTCCACCGCCCGCTTGCGCAGCCGGTAGCCCTTGGCCGTGGAGAAACCGAGTTCCCGCGCGACCTGAGTCGCGTTGAGGCCGTCCTTGAGCAACGCCGCGACGCGGTCGAGCTGCCCCATGTGCGCCGGCCGCCAGTCCCAGCGCATCACGCCGACGCTGTCCTGGGCCATGCGCACGTCGATCGGCTCGACGTCCTCGCCGACGAGGCCACGGGCCTTCTCAAAGCGCAACTCGAAGCGCGCGCCTTCGCGGGCCTCGTAGTCGCCCGGCCGACGCATCGACATGACGAGGTCGAGCACGTCCTCGCGCCGGCTGGTGCCGCGCTGGTCGCCCTTCTTGTTGGCATGGTGCACGACCAGCACGGCGACGCCGAGACGCCGCAGGGCCATCAGCCAGCGCTGCACGGCGGTCCAGCTATCAGGGTCATTGCGCCGGAAGCCGACCAGGCTCGAGAGGTTGTCGAGCACCAGCAGCTCGGGAAGTTGCTCACCCCAGCCTTTCCATAACGCGACCTGACCATCCTCTTGGCCGAGGTCGGGCAGGGCGTGCCGATTGACGTCTGCAATCAGGAAATCGAGGGTCGGCGGGGCCGAGCCGAGCAGGCGCAGCCGCGCCTGCATGTCGACGGCCGCCATCTCGCCGTCGATATAGAGCACACGATGGGGCCGGCTGGCGCGCCACTTCAGGAAACTCTCGCCTGCCGCCGCCGCCCAGGCGATGCCCAGCGCGACAAAGGTCTTTCCGAGCCCGCGCGGCCCGTAGAGCATGGCGAGGCTTTTGCGCGCGAGGATGGGCTCGAGAATGGGCTCGCGCGGCCGTAGGTCGGCCACAATGAGCTCCGTAGCGTTTAATAGGCGGGGGAGGTCGGAGGAAGCAGAATTGGGTGCCATATGGGTTCCTGTATTGTTCTAATATAGAAACTATACGCGTCCCGTACAAGCGCTTTCTTTCTCCGGGGAGATGCCCCCGGGGAGGGGGTGGTGAGTAAATGAGAAACTGGCCTTGAACATCGATGCCATTGGCATCGGAGGCTTCTCACCGGGGCGAGAAATTTATCGAGAAGCCCGGACCTAGGCTCGGTCAGGCCAGGATCGTCGTCATCCCGCCATCGACCACCAGGGTGTGGCCGGTGATGTAGGCGCCGGCGTCGGAGGCGAGCAGCAAGAGGGCGCCGCGCAGGTCCTGCGGCGTGCCCCAGCGGTGGGTGGCGGTGCGCTGCTCGAGCATGGCGCAGAACGCCTTGTTCTGCTGCAGGGGCACGTTGAGCTCGGTGCGGATGTAGCCCGGGGCGATGGCGTTGGTGGTGACGTGCGGGCCGAATTCGGCGGCCAGCGTCTTGGTGAGGCCGATCAGGCCGTGCTTGGCCGAGACATAGCCCGCCACCGAGCCGCGGCCGACGATGCCCATGATCGAGGCGATGTTGACGATGCGGCCATACTCGCGCGCCAGCATGTGCCGGCCGACCTCGCGAGCCAGCACGAACTGGCCGATCAGGTCGGTCTCGATCACCTTGCGGTAGTCGGCGGTCGCCGTGTCGACGACGTTGTCGCGATGGATGACGCCGGCGTTGTTGACCAGCACGTCGATGCGGCGGTGCTTGCGGATGATGGCGCGCACCTGGGTGCGGGTGCTTTCCTCGTCGGTGATGTCGAGCGGCACCACCTCGGCCTTGCCCTTGCGCCGCTTGATCGTTCTCGCAGTGGCTTCGAGCTCCTTGACGGTGCGGCCCGCGCACAGCACCAGCGCGCCCGCCTCGGCGAGGCAATAGGCCATGTCGCGGCCCAGCCCTCGCGAGGCGCCGGTCAGCAGCACGATGCGGTTCTTCAGGGAAAAGAGATCAGCCATGTTTCTTCCGTCCGGTTACAGGTTCCAGCTTGCCACACCGAGCGCAGCGGCGATCAAGCGAATGCCATGGCGCACGCGGCAGAGTCTAAGTCCGGCACGGCGAAAGTTCGTCATTTCGGCCGCCGTTGGATAGCCGAGATATTGCCCCTCATTCAGGTGCTGCGGCTCGCCGGCGTTCCGGTCGGCCTCGAGCTTGGCCAGGGCGCCGGGCAGGGCGCGCGCGCCGGCAAGGAAGAGGCGCGTGTTCAGCTCGCCCACCGACGGCGCGCCCTCGATCGGCACTTCGATGCGGGCCAGCACGCGACCGGCGTCGATGGTCTGGTCCTCGATGGCGTGCACGGTGGCGCCCGAAACCTGCAGTCGCCTGGCCATCGCCCACAGGTCGGGGCAGGGGCCGCGCAGGTTGGGCAGCAGGGCGGGATGCACATTCACAGCCGCGATGCGCGGCACGGCGATCAACGGCGGCTGCAGGATCTGGTCGAAGTTCATGACGACGATGAAATCGGGCCCATAGCTTTGCACCGCAGCCAGCGTCTCGGCGGAATTGACGTCGGCGGTCTCGACAAATCGTGCGCCGTGCCGCCGTGCCAGCTCGGGCAGTGTCGCGAGGGACGGCCTGAGCAGGCGCGCGAAAAAGGCGACGATCGGCACCGACACGAGATCGAAGCCCAGCCACAAATTGAGCGCGATGCCGTAGCGCCGGAAGCCTGCCGTCGCCTGCTGCCAGAAGTTGCCATGCTTGGAGCCGAATCGTCTGCTGGACAGCACCAGGCCGATCTCGCCGCCGAGCTCGGCGAACAGCGCATTCAGCGCCGGCAGGCAGGCGAGGCTGTCGATATGGCAGAAGGCGATCTTGCGCGTCACAGGCTTCGTTCGGCCGCGTCGACGACCAGGCGGGCGGCGTCGTTCCAGCTCGGCAGGCGATCGTTCGCCAGGAACGCCGCGATCCGCGAGCGCGCCGCTGCGAGCAGGCCGGGGTCGGTCAGGTAGCGGTCGATGGCTTCGCTCACCTCCACATCGTCGGTTGGATCGACGTAGGCGACAAGACCGCGGCCGGCCTCGGGGATCGCGCCGGCCATCGATGCGATGCAGGGTACGCCAAACGCCAGGCTCTCCTGAACGGGCAGGCCCCAGCCCTCGGTCAGGCTGGGATACACAGTGAACAGCGCGCCTTGGTACAAGGCGACGAGGTCGGCATCGTCGACCTCTCCCAGCCAGCGGATGGCGCCCCCGGCAAACTGCGTGCGCTCGAGCTCGCGTATCAACCGCCGATTACGCCAGCCTTTGACGCCGGCGAACACGCAGGTCGCCGGCATCGTCCCGTGCCGTTGCCGCAGCCGTTCGACGGCGCGTGCCGTGGCGATGTGGTTCTTGCGCGGCTCGAGCGTTCCGACCTGGAGGAAGTAGCGGCCGGCCTGCAGGCCGTGTCGGTCGAGGATGCTGCTTGCGTCGGCGGCGGCCGGTGGACGGGGCCAGCCCATGGTGATCCGCTCGATGGGCTGGCGTTTGCCAGCCTTCTCGAGATGGCGCCGCAGCTCGCCGCGCACGAATTCCGAGTTCACCATCCAGCGGTCGACCAGGGGCACGAGGCCGGCGAACTGGCGGATGAATTTCTTCTTGAAGCCTGCCGGTTCCCATGCTGACTGGCCGAGGGGAAAGAGATCATGGATCATTTGCACGAGCTTGAAGCCGTGCTGTGCCTTGAAGCGGCCGATCGCCCGGCTTTGGCGCGTGTACCACCAGAAATCGCCGAAGTTCACGAACGCGTCCTCGCCATCGGCGCGGCCAAGCGGTACGGGCGGCACGTAGGAGGAGTCCGGCGGGGGCCAGTGCTCGGCGTCCTGCAGCCGTTTCAGTCCGAGACGGGTGAGCGCGAAATAGCGCCAGGCGAACGGCTGCAAGGTGCGCAGGCTCTCGAGCAATCGCGCCTGCTTCATCATCTCGACGTAGGCGCGGCGCAGATGGCGGATCGAGGCGGCATTGGTGCGCGGGTCGGCAAGGCCATGAATGGCATCGCGATCGATGACGAACAGGTCGGGTGCGCCGGGGAAGCCGGCGACATGGACGACCCGCTTGTCCTCGGCGATGGCGGGCGCCATGAGAATGCGCTCGATGACGCGCTGTATCCCGGTCGGTGTGCGATAGAACGCATACCAGGCCACCAGGCCGGTGACGTCGAAGAGCAATCGTGCAGGCATGTGGCGCGGGGGGAGATATAGCATGCTCGCCGCCTCTGGCGCGCTGTGGTTGGCCTCGCTGGGCTGGCTGGTCGGAACCTGGGTCCTGGCCTTCCTGCAGCCGTTCCGTCGTGGCACCGCGTCGTCGCCGGCAGTTCTGCCACCGGTGTCGATCATCGTGCCGACCTCGGCGGTCGAGAGCGCCCGCAGCAAGGCCGATCGCCGGGCGACGATTGCCTCCCTGCTCGAGCTCGAGACGGGCGAGGCCGAGATCGTGGTGTGCGTCGATCGTGGCAAGGAGCTCGCCGACCTTGTCTCCGGCGATCGCGTGCGCGTGATCGGGGCGGGCGAGCCATCGAGCGCCAATGCAAAGGTCGATGCCATGGCGAGCGGCGTCAACGCGGCTCGCCACGACCTGCTGCTGTTTTCCGACGATGATGTGCAGGTCGATCGGCAGCACCTTGCGCGACTGGCGGCTCAAGCCGGCCGCGATATCGGGCTGGTGTCGGCGGCGGCCATCGGAACCGCGCCGGAAAATCTGTGGGCCGAGCTCGAGCTCGCGTTCATGAACGGCCAGTTCGCGCGCCTGCATCTTGCCGGCGATTTCCTCGGCATGGGCGGCGTGCTGGGAAAGTCGATCCTGGTGCGGCGCGCCGACCTTGCCCGTGCCGGTGGGGTGTTGCCGACGGGGCGGGATTGCTGCGAGGACGCAGCGCTGACGCGCAACTTTGCCGCCATCGGGCTGCGCACGGTGCTGGGCGACCGGCCGGTGCGCCAGCCGATCGGCCGGATGCGCTTCGGCGAGGTGTGGCAGCGCCACCGCCGCTGGTTGAGCTGCCGGCGCAAGTACATACCGGCGACCTTCGCCTGCGAGGCGCTGTTTTCCGCGCCGATCGCCTGCGTTGCCGGCGCCGCGGCCTTCAGCGCGCTGGCGCTCCCGCCCGCCGCGGGCGCGGCTGCCACCGCGGCGATCTGGTGCGCGATCGACTGCCTGTTCATCCTGGCCAACCGTTGGCACTTCGGTCCGCTCACGCCGCTCGCGTGGCTCGTGCGCGAGCTGATCTTCGTGCCGCTCTGGGCATCGGCGTTGTTCGCTCGAACCGTGCGCTGGCATGGCCGGCTGGTGCCCGTTGTTGACTGAGCTCCTCTGCGGCGTCGTCGTCCTTCTGCTCGTCGCAGACCTTTATCTGCTCGCCGTCCATCTTGGCAAAGCAAAGGGCGAGGCGGCGCGCGAACGGGCCCTTCTCGCTGCCCAAGCCGCACGGGACGAGCCGTCATCGGTTTGCGTGCAGTTGCCGGTGTTCAACGAGCCCCAGGTCGGCGCGGCCATCAACTCCCTGTGCGGACTCGAGTGGCCGCAAGGACGACTGGAGATCCTGGTGCTCGACGACAGCACCGACGAGACGCACGAGATTGCTGCCGCGCGGATCGCGCTGTGGCAAAACCGCGGCATCGACATACGCCACCTGCGGCGCGAGCAGCGCCGCGACTACAAGGCCGGCGCCCTGGCCGATGCCTTCGGGCAAACCAGCGCGCCATACATCGCGATCTTCGATGTCGACTATCGCCCCGGGCGGGCCTTCTTGGTCGAGGTCATGGCGCCCCTGCTCGCCCAGCCGCGCGCGGCCTTCGTCCAGGCCCGCCTCGACTATCGCAATCGCGACCGCAACTTACTGACGCGCGCGCAGGCGATGGGGCTGGACGCCTATTTCGCCTTCGAGCAGGCGGCGCGCGCCTGGGCCGGCATCCCGACGCCGTTCAACGGCACCGGCGCGGTTTGGCGGCGCGCTGCGATCGCTGAAGCGGGCGGCTGGAGCGGGCAATCGCTGCTCGAGGATCTCGACCTCAGCCTGCGCGCCTTCGCCCGCGGTTGGACGGCGATCAACCTCGTGACCTTCTCGGTCGCCGGCGAACTGCCCGAGACGCCCGCGGCGCTGGTGTCGCAGCGCCGCCGCTGGGCGCTGGGCACCGGTCAGTCCTCGCGCGCCTGGTCCTGGCGCCTGCTGCGAGGCATGCGCGCCGATCGGGCCGTCGTGTTCTCCCTGCTGTCGCTTCAGCACGCGAGTCTGGCGATCGTGCTGCTGGCGGCGGCGCTCGCCGTGTTGGTTAGTTGGGACGCAGGTGCACTGGCGACGTTCGCCGTCACGCTTGCCTTGGTGGTCGGGCTGAAGAGCGCCGGAGCCGCCGCGGCGCAACATGTGCTGGGCCATACCCTGCGTGTCGCCGACCTCGCGGCCATGTGGCTCATGGAGGCGGCCCTTCTGCCGATCAGGGCCAAGGCCCTCGTGCAAGGCCTGGCAGGGTCGCGGCCGGAGCCCTTCGTGCGCACGCCAAAGAAAGGATAGCCGTTACCTTCGCGGCAGCAAGTTGGCGAGCCAGACGGCGGCCGTGAGGGGCAGCGGAAAAGAGATGCGCGCGCGGTTGCGAGCGAGCCCCTGCCGGATGATCTGTGAGGCCCGGCTGCCATTGACGAGAAAGGGCTTGGCGCCGGTCAGTCCCTCGGACATGCGGCTGGTGACGTAACCCGGACAGACCACGCTCACCCCGACATTGTCCTTCGCCAACGGAAAGCGAATGCTCTCGCCCCACACCCGGACAGCCGCCTTGCTGGCGCTGTACGAGGCGGAGGAGGGCCGCCCGAAGAACGCGGCGAGCGACGACATCAGGCCGATCTGTCCCTGGTGGCGCGCCGCCATTCGGCCGACCAGCGGCTCGACGGTGTTGAGCACGCCGCCGAAATTGACCGCCATGGTGCGGCGCACGGCGTCGAACTTCTCGAGCGCCGGATCGTTCTGGCTGAGCGAAACGCCGGCGTTGGCGATCAGCAGATCAACCGGTTGCGTCTCGTCGAATGCGGTCAGCCAGCTGGCCATGGCGGCGCGATCGGTCGCATCGACCGTGTCGGCGCGCACCGTGGCGCCCCGCGCGCGACAAGCCTCGGCAATCTTGCCCAGGCGCTCGCTGTCGCGACCGCTGAGGCCAAGCGCGATGCCGGGGGCCGCGTAGTCGAGCGCGAGGGCTTCGCCGATGCCGCTCGAGGCGCCGGTGATGACGATGCAGCGGAAGCTTTTCATATGTTGCAGCCCAACCTTCCGCCGATGCTAGGATGTCCGGCACGAGGGAGAAAGCGAACATGGCGAACAAAGTGGCAATCGTGACGGGCTCGGCGACGGGATTGGGCGCCGCCTGCGCCGTCGACCTGGCGGGGCGCGGCTGGAACGTCGCGATCAACTACACCAAGAGCAAGAAGGAAGCCGATGAAACCTTCGCCAAGGTGAAGGGCAAGGGCGTCGATGCGATTTTGGTACAGGCCGACATGGGCCAGGATGCCGACTGCCGGAAACTCGCCGCCGAGACGCTGAAGAAGTGGGGCAGGGTGGATGGGCTGGTCAACAACGCCGGCACGACCAAGTTCCAGAACCAGGGCGACCTCGACGGCGTGAGCGCCGAGGATTTCGACCGGATCCTGCGGGTCAACGTCACCGGCCCCTACATGATGAGCCGCGCGGTGTGGCCGGCGATGAAGAAGCAGTGGGACGAGAAGCAGGAGCGCGGCTCGATCGTCAATATCGGCAGCATCGCGGGCGTGATGGGGGTGGGCACGTCTATTCCCTACGCCGCGTCGAAGGGCGCGCTCAACACGCTCACCTTGTCGCTGGCGCGCTGGTTCGGGCCGGCGGTGCGGGTCAACGCGGTGTGCCCGGGCTTCATCCAGACGCGTTGGCTTTTGGGCGCGTTGGGCCAGGAGAACTACGAGAAGCTGCGCGATGCGCAGGAACAGACGACCCCGCTGCGCCAGGCCGGCACGCCCGAGCAGATGGCCGAGGCGGTGATCTTCTTCCTGACCAGCGCCAGCAACATCACTGGCGAGTTCCTGATCGTCGACGCTGGCACGCATCTCGGCGGCCTGCCGATGAAGGGGCGCTAGTCCGCAGCCTGGTCGGTCATGGCCGCGGCGAAGGCGGCGGCAGCGTTGTGAACGTGCCGGTTGGCTAAAAGGGCGGCGAGCTCGCTGTCGCCCGCAATGACTGCGGCCAGTACGCCGGCATGTTCCTGCCAGTCCTCGCGCGCCCGGGCGCGGCCGTTGATGGCGAAGGCGAGGCTGGTGCGTTCGCGCAGGCCGCGCATCACGTCGGACAAGACGGAGTTGCGACTGGCCTCGCCCAGCCGGTCGTGGAACTCGGAGTTGAGGCGCGCGAGTTCCTGGCGTGTGCCCGATTTCGCCGCTGCATTGCCGCGCTCCAGCGTGTCGCGCAGCTGGGCCACGATCTCGGGATCGTGCCGTTGCGCCGCCAGCTTGGCGTTCAGCCCTTCCAGCAATGCGCGCACCTCGACCAGTTCGGCCACGATCCTGGGCGTGATCTCGGCCACCGTGGCGCCGCGCCTGGGTTCGATGTGCACCAGGCCCTGGGCAGACAGCGCGAGCAAGGCTTCGCGCACCGGCACGCGCGAGACGCCGAGCTCGGCCGAGAGCTTGTCCTCGACCAGCCGCTCGCCTGGGCGGAGCTGGCCGCCCAGGATCATGCTGCGGATCTGCTCGCTCACCTGCTGGCCCAAGGAAGCTGAAGTGGGCGCTCGCTCGCTCATTTCTTCACCGTCGCCATGAAGGCCGCGATCCCCGCCTCGCAGCAAGCGATGTCCTGCTCGCCGTTGCCGCCCGAGGCCGCCACCGAGCCGACGCACTGGCCGTCGACGAAGATCGGGAAGCCGCCGACGAACACCGTGAAGCGGCCCTCATGCTGGGTGAAGATGCCGAACGCCTCCTCGCCGGGATAGGCGTTCTTGTAGTTGTCGGTCCGCTTGCGATGGCCCGCGGCGGTGAAGGCCTTGTTGAGGGCGATCTGCACGCTGGTGACCTTGCCGCCGTCGAGCCTTCGGAGCGCGATCGGGTAGCCGGCATTGTCGGCCACGCAGAGGACCTCTGGAATGCCCAGTTCCTCCGCTTTCTTTTGCGCCGCGTCGAGGATCAGGTGCGCCTCGGCGAGCGTCAGGGTCTTGTAGGTATGCACGCTACGCGGCGAGCTTCTTGGCCGCCTGCGGCTTCTCGATGAAGGTGCGATAGACGCCGTCGAGATAGAGGCGGCGCATCATCGTCGCCTCGCGGACGATGCGCACGCAGGTCGCGCGCTGCTCTTCGGTCGTGGCGTACTTCTCGACGATCTCGAAGCCCTTCTCGCCGTGCTCGATGTCTGCGGCGATATGGATGGTGAAGAACGTCACCTCGTCCTCGGTGAAGCCGTACTTCTCCAGCAGCGGCGGCGTGGTCTTGCTGTAGATGCGCGGCACCTGACTCTCGAGCCCGATCAGCAGCCCCGACAAGGCCTCGGCGAATGGCTTGCGCGACTGCACGGTGCACCAGCTTTGCAGGCCGAGCGTCTCGGGCAGCAGCTCGCCCTTGGCTTGCGCATTCAGCACCTCGTCGCGCTTCATGCCGCAGATCTCGCCGAACTCCAGCAGCAGGTCGGAATGGCGCACTGGGGCCGCACCATGCATACCGACGAGACCTTCCTCCTCGGTGACGTTCTCCAGCAGGAAGTGCTGTACATCGGGGTGCGGGCAGTTGGCGTAGACCGCTGCGACCCATTCCGCGAAGTGGCTGACATAGTGATAGTGCTGCTTGACCCATTCGCCGAGCAGGCGGCGGTCGAGCTTGCCCGAGGTCCAGGCCTCGCTCCACGGATGCACCGCCGAATGGCGCTGCTCGATGGCTTCCTCAAGAGCTTGGCGGAACGCACTCTTTGCCATGGCGGACTTCCTCTCCGGTCGGGTGCTATATTGTATACAATTGGTACGTTGCACGTCAAATATGGTGGGATGATAAGCAATATTGTATACAAAGTGACATGAAAGCCGAGGACTACAGTCAGGGCGACGCGTTTCAGGCCGAAAAACGCACGATTTTCTCGAGCGAATGGCTGCCGCTCTGCGCCGAAGCCCAAGTCGCCAAGCCGGGCGACTTTCTGTCGGCAACGGTGGCCGGCTGGGGCGTGGTAGCGGTGCGTGACAAGGCGGGCGTGGTGCGGGTGCTGCGCAACGCCTGCCGGCACCAGAACATGCCGGTGGTCGGTACGCCCTCAGGCAATTGCGAGAGCTTCCGCTGCCGCTTCCATGGCTGGACCTACGATCTCGCCGGCAAGTTCGTGAGCGCGCCGCCGCCGGTCGCGCCACCTGATGCAACGGCCGACCTTGGCCTGCAGGCGCTTGCCACGGCGACTGAGGCGGGCCTCTTGTTCTTCAGCATGGGCACGCCCGCCGCGCCGCCCAAGTTCGGCACGCTGCCGGCCTATGGCGGCACGCTCTCGACCGACATCGCCTGCAACTGGAAGGTCGCTGTCGAGCACCTTTTAGGCGAAAAGCGCGAGGGCTCGGCCGACTTCTCCTGGCACTGGCCGCTTCTCGCGCTGCGCCGCGCGGGCTCGCTCGCCATCATCGAGCAGATCGTGCCGCAGACCTTTTTGCGCACGCGGCTTTTGACCCACGCGTTCGGCGGCCCGGCTGACGAGCACAAGCAGGCGGCCGGCACGATCAGGCATGTCTGCGAACGCCTGCAGGCCGATCGCGTGGCCGGCACCATGCCCGAGGACGACGGCAGTCTGCTGGCTGAGTTCCACCGCCGGCTCGCTTCGCATTAACTCTCTTCATGGATTGCCGCACATCTTCTCCATGGTGAGCGGCTGGTGGACGACCAATTTCGTGGGAAGTCTTTCCGGAGGTCCCATGATCCTGGCCGATATGAACTATCTCGCGCCCATGGCCGAACGGCCGCGCAATTACACCTTCGAGCCGCCGCCCGGCGTGCCGCGCAGCAACATCACCAACGAGACCCATCGCGTTCCCATCAACGACATGCGGCCGGTCGCCGGCACGCTGTCGCTCGACGCCAACGGCTTCGCCCTGGTCCATCACCGGAGCGCGGTGGGCGACTTCTTCGACGACGAAGAAGTGCGCCGCGTCTACTATCCCGAGGTCGAGCAGGTGCTGAAACAGGCCACCGGCGCCTATCGCGTACACGTTTTCGACCACACCACACGCCGGCGTATTCCGGGTGCTGAGGATCGCGGCGCCGGCGCGCGCCAGCCGGTGCGGCGCGTCCATATCGACCACACTGCTCGCTCGGGCCCGCAGCGCGTGCGCGATCTGCTGCCTGACGAGGCCGACGAGCTGCTGAAAGGTCGCGTGCAGGTGATCAACCTGTGGCGGCCGATCCACGGGCCCTTGCAGGATTCACCGCTCGGCGTGTGCGATGCCACGAGCGTCGGCGCAGGCCAGCTGGTGCCGTCCGACCTAGTCTATCCCCATCGCGTCGGCGAGACCTATTCGGTGACCTACAATCCGGCGCACCGCTGGTTCTACGTGCCCGAGATGCGGACCGACGAGGCGCTGCTGCTCAAGTGCTCGGACACCTCGACCGCGGTGCCGGCCCGCTTCACACCGCACAGCGCCTTCTCACCCCACGACGCCCGCCGATGCCGCGCCACGCGAGAGTATCGAGGTGCGCACGCTCGTGTTCCATCGGCCGGGCTAGCTACACCGGCAGTTCGTGGCCGCGGCCGATGTTGCGGACGACCTCGCTCAGGTGCGGCTTGGCCTTGATCAGCGCACGGCGATAGGCGAGCAGCCCATTGAGCAGCGCGCCGTCGCGGTTCAGCAGCTGGTCGGCGAACTCGACCATGCGTGTGTTGGGCCAGCCGTGCTTGCGCAGCTCAAGCAGGCGCAGGAATGCCGCTTCCTCCTGGCCCGGCGCGTGCTGGGCCATCAGGATGGCGGCGGCGGCCTGTGAGCGCGACACGCCGGCATGGCAATGGATCAGGATATGGCCGTCTGGCGCCCTGTGAGCGCGTTCGCCGAACGCCAGGACCTTCACGATGTGCTGCGGCGTGCAGGCCTCGAAGCCGGGATATTCCGCCACCACGTCGTCGAACCGCACCAGTTCATGGTCGACCTCGAAATAGTCGTCGAGCGCGGCCGGCCTGGGCTCATGGGCGTCGATGATCGACAGGATGTGGCTCACGCCGGCCCCGGCGTGCTGCGGCAGCTCGGGGATGCCGCAGATGGTGATGCGATGTGTGACGAGAGGCATGGCGTCTTCTACAGCAGACCGGTGGCCAAATGCAGGCCCACGGCCAGCATGCCGAAGATGAAAATCTTGCGGAACGTCTCCGGCGACAGGCGGCGACGCGCCCTTTGCCCGAGCCACACGCCCACCATGGTCGGCGCCACCGCGCCGACGCCGCCGGCGATGTTGGCGAAGTGATAGGCGCCGTGCAGGGCGAGCGACACGGCGAGCATGCCGGTGATGAACAGGAACATGATACCGAGTGCCTGCACGAGTTCGTGCCGGTCCATGTCGAGCGACTGCATGTAGGGCAGGAACGGCACCGCCGCCACGCCGGTCGAGCCCGCGACGGCGCCGCTCGCCAGCCCGATCACCGGATTTACCCAGCGTTCGGCGCTCCGCGGCACCTTTGGCCGCCACGGTGTCAGCGCCAGCATCGAATAGAGGACAAGAAGCACGCCGACCCAGCCCGTCGTGCTCGGCGAACCGAGATTGCTGAACAGCAGGCCCACGCCCAGGATCCCGATCATTGCCGTGGTTGCCATGGTGCCGAAGCGACGCATCAGCGGGCGAAAGCCGCCGCCATAGATCGCCTGCCAGATGTTGGTGACCATGGTCGGCACGACCATGATGGCGATGGCGCTTTCGAGTGGCAGGGCGAAGCTCATCAGGCCGATGGCGATCGGCGGCATGCCCATGCCGATCGCGCCCTTGGCGATGCCGGCGACGATGAAGGCGCCGGCGATCACCAGCATTTGCACCAAGTCCATTGGGCGTGACTGTAATTAGCCGCCGAGGCGCGCCGCAAGCTGGTCGAACGCCTGCCAGAACTGCGCGCGGAGCAGGTCAGTCTCCATCATGATCTCGTGCCTGGCGCTGGCCATGATCACGTGCTCGGCATTCCCGAGCCGCGCCACGACCGGCGCATGGCTTGTGATGTCGATCAGCCGGTCCTGGCCCGCGGTCATCAACACCAGCGGCAGCTTGATGCGCTCGAGATAGCCCGGCGCCAGCGAGGCCGACATCGATCGCACCGCCTGGCGCGCCCAGCCGATGGTCGGGCCGCCGAGCGAAAGGCGCGGGTCGGTCTTGAACCAGGCCTCGGTGAAGCGATAGCGCCGCTCGTCGTGGGTGACGTAGTTGGAGGCGAATTCGCGCGCCAGGAAGATGAACGGGCCGGTGCCGAACAGGTAACGGTGATCGACCACCGCCATCTCGGGCATCAGCATCAGGACCGAGCGCAGGAAGGCCTCGCGCTGCAGGGCAGTCATCGGCGACACGATGAGGCCGGCCGAGAGCGGCTCAGCGCCAGTCTCGGCAAGATGCCGCAGCAGGATGTGGCCGCCCATGGAATGGCAGAGGGCGATGATCGGCCGGGGGGCCTCGGGCGCCACCACCGACTGCAAGAACAGCTTCAGGTCGGCGAGGTAGGTGTCGAAACTGTCGATGTGGCCCTTTTCGCGATCGGCCAACGGGCGGTAGCTGAGGCCCTGTCCGCGCCAGTCCAGGGCGATCACGGCAAAGCCACGGTCCAGCAACTCGCCCACCACCTCGGTGGCGTATTTTTCGATGAATTCCCCGCGCCCGGTCAGCAGCAGGACGGTGCCGCGGGGGGTGGTCCCCGGAGTTCCGGTGGCGTTCCAGCAGGCGTAGCGCAGGTGGGCCCGATCGCTGTCGAGAAAGCCGTAGCGGTCGGCAGGGCGATGGGTTGCGGCAGCTTCGCTTGGGACGCCGGTCGGTGCCGCCCGCGTATCGCGATCGGTCATGTTGGCTTGGATTTTGACATTTTGGCCATATTGCGCGGGGACTCTTTACCGTATCCGGGGCCGCAAGCTATAGATCGTGGCGGTCGCCTCATCGCCTGCGAAGGGTCGCAGACGAGGAAATCTGGCGCAAGGAAACCTCGAAGAGGTCTGCCGCACTGCATGGTTGTCGGCTCGTTGGGATGGGTCGATCCGGTACGGTCCTTGCGTCGACGATCATCGTCCGCAGGAGACATGCGACCGCGATCCCTGACGCGAGCGTTGACCGCCGGCGGCTTGCCGGAGCGATCGCCTAATCTATGTTCCGACTTGCGCTGGTTCTGATTGTAGCGGCGGTGGCCACGATCGCAGGCTGGCGGCTGCTCGACCGGCAGGTCGCGGCGGCCAACGTCGACGGCCCGTTGCACGGCGTCACCTATGCGCCATGGGCCAAGAACCAGGACCCGCTCGAGTCCAAGGCGAGCGGCGTCTTCCCCTTCTTGCGGACCGCCATCACCGAGGAACTGCCGCCGCCCGTCAAGCCGCGCAAGGAGCAGGTCGAGCGCGACTTCGCGATGCTCGCGGGCAAGGTGCAATACGTGAGAACCTACCGGACCTCCGACGGCGGCGAGTACATGCCGGAGCTGGCCGCTCGCGTGGGGTTGAAGCTTGTGCCCGGCGCCTGGATCTACGCGCCCAACGAGGCCAGGCAACAGTTCGGCCGCGACGCCGCCGAGATCAATGCCGAAGAGACGAGGGCGCTGATCCGCATGGCCAACCAGAATCCCAATATCGAGCGCGTGCTGGTCGGCAACGAGAACATCCTGCGCTGGGACAAGGCGGAGAAGTCGGCCGATCGAGAGCTCAACGCGACCAGCCCGGCACAACTCATCAGCCAAATCAGGTACGTCAAGCGCAACGTCAAGGTGCCGGTCAGTACCTCCGAGCCACCCAGCACGTGGTTGAACTACCCGGATCTGGCGCGCGAGGCCGACTTCCTGGCCGTGCACATCCTGCCTTACTGGGATGAGAATACGGGCGACAACCCGCTGCAGTACATCAAGACGCAGATTGCCGGTCTCAAGAAGGTCTATCCCAACAAGAACATCATCGTCACCGAAGTGGGCTGGCCATCCAACGGCGCCTCGCGGCGTCTTCCCACCGGGGCGGTCAAACATGCGACGCCGGCCGAGCAGGCCAAGAATATCCGCGACATGGTCGCCTGGCTGAAGTCGCAGAACATCGACTACTTCGTCGTCGAAGCGATCGACCAGCCGTGGAAGGCCTACGATCTCGAAGGCAAGGCGGGCGGCTACTGGGGCCTGTGGGACGCCGACCGCCAGCAGAAGTTCGATTGGACCGGCCCGATCGAGACGTTCCCCGACTGGTGGGTCTATGCTGCCTGGTCGATCGCGGGCGCGCTGCCGCTGATGGCCTTCTTCCTGTGGCGTTGGCGCGGCGTCGGCGTGGTGGGCCAGCTCGCCTTCTGCGGTCTCGCCTGTCTCGCGACCAGCGCCATCGCCTACGGCGCCTCGGTAGCCGCCGGCACCTACATGATCACCGCCGAGATGGTCGGCTGGAGCATGCTCGCCTTCTTCCTGGTGATCAGCCTCGTCATGGCGCTGGTGCAGGCGCTGGAACTGGTCGAGACGGTGTGGCGGCGGGGCTGGCAGCGCGAGGCCCTGCCGGCTGCGGAGATGCTGGCGCGCCAGCCTGCCGATCGCTTCTGGCCGAAAATCTCGCTGCATGTCGCGATTTGCAACGAGCCGCCGGCCATGGTGATCCAGACGCTCGATTCGCTGGCGGCGCTCGACTATCCGAACTTCGAAGTCATCGTCATCGACAACAACACCAAGGATCCGGCGGTGTGGCGGCCGGTGCAGGACTACTGCGTCGGGCTGGGCGAGCGCTTCAAGTTCTTCCACTTCGACGTCATGAAGGGCTTCAAGGCGGGCGCGCTCAACTACGTGCTGACCCAGACCGCGCCCGACGCACAGGTGATCGGCGTCATCGACAGCGACTACATGGTGCGGCCGGACTGGCTCAAGGCCGTGGTGCCGTATTTCGACGATGCCAAGATCAGCTACGTGCAGGCGCCGCAGGACCATCGCGACTGGACCGGCGATCGCTTCAAGGAAATGCTCAACTGGGAATATGCCGGCTTCTTCGACATCGGCATGTGCCTGCGCAATGAATACGACGCCATCATCCAGCACGGCACCATGACCCTGGTGCGCCGTGACCTGATGGAGGAGCTGGGCGGCTGGGCGACCTGGTGCATCACCGAGGACACCGAGCTCGGCTTGCGCCTGATGGAGAAGGGCTATGGCGCTATGTACAGCCGCGAGCGCTTCGGCCACGGCCTGACGCCAGACCACTTCGCCGGCTACAAGAAGCAGCGCTTCCGCTGGGCCTACGGCGCCATGCAGATCATGAAGGCGCATGCCGGCAAGATGCTGGGCAATTCGACCCGGCTGACGTTCTGGCAGAAATATCACTTCGTCGCCGGCTGGACGCCGTGGTTCGCCGATGCCCTTAACCTGATCTTCACCTGGGCGGGGTTGGCCTGGGTGCTGGCCGTGGTCGTGCCGCCTTACTTCGGCATCAAGCCGGTCGGCCTGCCGCCGGCCGAATTCATCCTGCCGACCATCGGCATCTTCGTCTTCAAGCTCGCCTATTCCTTCGGCCTCTATGCCGATCGGGTGAAATGCAGCTTCCGCCAGAGCATCGGCGCGTCGCTGGCGGGGTTGGCGCTCACCTACACGGTGGGCCGTGCCGTGCTCTATGGCCTCGCCACCAGCCGGCTGCCCTTCATGCGTACGCCCAAGATGGATGAGCGGGCCACCCTCGGCATGGCACTCGGCATGGCGCGCGGCGAGGCGGTGCTGACGGTGTTGCTGTGGCTCGCCGCCCTCGTGCTGTGGAACGGCAACGGCGCCAGCAATCCCGAGGCGAGGCTCTGGGCAGTGTTCATGGTCGTGCAGTCGCTGCCCTTCGCCGCTGCGGTGTTGGTCTCGGTGGTCAATGCGCTCGAGCAGATGCGGCATGCCCGGGCCGTGTTCGAGGCTGCACCGTCGCCGATGCCGGCGGGTCCTGCGATGCAACCCGCACAGTAGCGTTCGGTCGCACTGGCCAACCCGCGGTTGCGTCTTCTATATACGGGCGGCCAATGAACGGGGGCGGCGATGGGCTATCGGATTCTGTCGATGGACGGCGGCGGCTCGTGGGCACTGATCGAGGCGCGCACGCTGATCGAGCTCTACAGCCCGACCACGACCGGGCACGAGGTGCTGGCGGACTTCGATCTGGTTGCCGGCAACTCTGGCGGCAGCGAGGTGCTGGCCGGGCTGGTTGAGAACCTCACGCTCAAGGACCTGCTCGCCAACTTCCAGGACGAGGCCATGCGTCGGTCGCTGTTCTCGCCGACGCCCAACCGGCTCTACCGGTGGCTCAACCGCCACTTCGACATCGGGCCCGCCTACAGCGCCGAGCGCAAGCTTGAGGTGTTCAGGCAGCATCTGCCGAAGACCGGCAGCAAGACGTTGGCCGAGGCCGCCAAAGGCCTCGGCCGCAAGGGCGGCAGCGGCACCGACATTCATCTTCTGATCATCAGCTTCGACTACGACGCCAATCGTGCGGCCTTCTTCCGCTCGACGCAGACCTCGGGTCCAGGCTGGGGCCACGGCCATGAGGCCAGTGCGACGCTCGCCGAGGCGATCCACGCCTCGACCAACGCGCCGGTGAACTACTTCGACGGCCCGGCACTTCTGCCAAGCGGCGGTCGCTTCTGGGACGGCGGCGTCACCGGCTGCAACAATCCGTCGCTCGCCGCCGTGACCGAGGCGATCGGCAGAGGAGTAACGCCGACCGATATCGTGGTGCTGAGCCTGGGCACGGGCACGGTGTCGCTGCCGACCCGCGATCCGAAGGATCCGCCGGACTCGCCGTTCGTCCAGCCACCCGGCAAGGACGGACTTTTCGCAGATATCCATCGGCTCGCCACGTCGATCATGGACGACCCGCCCGATGTGGCGACGTTCCTGGCCCATGTCATGACGGGTGGGGACACCAAGGTCGCGGGGTCGCCCGCAAGTCGAGTTGTACGCATGAATCCCAAGATCAGCCCTGTCGGCTATCCAGGGGCTTGGGGCCCGCCGGGTGGGATGACCGTCCAGCAGTTCACGGACATGGTGAACCTCCCGGTCGATGCACTGGAGCAGAAGCTGGTGGACAAGATCTCCGCCTACACCGAGCTGTGGCTGGCGGGCAAAGTGCCCAACCAGCCGATCCGCGAGGACACCACGACCATGAAGCTTGAGCTCGGTAGCCCCTCGTTCAAGGAAGCCGCGAGCGTGTGGCAGGCACTGAAGAGTTTCTACTAGCGGCCGTTCGGCGATTTTGCTGTCGACTGCCCACCGTCGTCTGTTAGCGTTTGTCGGTATGCCCACTGTTGAGCCTGCCGGCACCGCCCTTTTCCTGAAGCGCTGGTTGCGCCGGCCATTCGCGATGGGCGCCGTCGTGCCGAGCGGGCGTTTGCTCGCCGAGGCGATGGCGCGCACGACGCTTTCGGTCATGGCAGGCCGCGAGGGCCACGTCATCGAGCTGGGGGCGGGGACCGGCGAGGTCACCAAGGCGCTGCTGGCCGCCGGCATTCCCGCCGGGCGGTTGGCGCTCGTGGAGCGCGATCCAGAGCTGGCGGCCTTCCTGCGCCGCCACTTTCGCGGGCCTCAGATCGTCGAGGGCGATGCCGCGCGCCTGCCGCGCCTGCTGGCCGCACACGGCATCGAGCGTGTCGCCGCCGTGGTCTCCAGCCTGCCGCTGCTGTCGCTGCCGACCGACGTGGTGAACGGCATCGTGCACGGCGTGTTCGAGACGCTGCCGCGCGGGGCGGCGCTGGTGCAGTTCACCTACGGTCCGTCGGCGCCGGTGCCGCGCCCCTTGCGTGAACGGTTGCGCCTGCAGGCCATGAGCCGCCCGCGCATCTGGCGCAACGTGCCGCCAGCCGTCGTCTGGACTTTCACAAGGCCGCCAGCGGCGTGACCGGGTTCCGCTTCGATGAGGCGCTGAGGGAATCGATCGCGGGCCGTCTCAGCCGCTTCGAGGTTCGCCGCCGTCCCGATCCCGGCAGCCTGAAGCACGCCGCCGTCGCCATCGCCGTCGTCGAGGCCGACGCGGGCGGCGAGGCGGCGTTCCTGCTCACCAAGCGCACGCCGCGCCTGCGCGCTCATGGCGGACAATGGGCGTTGCCCGGCGGCCGCGTCGATGCCGGCGAGACGATCGAGCAGACGGCGCTGCGGGAAATGCATGAAGAGCTTGGTGTTCTTGCATCGACGGACGACGTGCTGGGCGCGCTCGACGACTATCCGACGCGCTCGGGTTACCTGATTGCGCCGGTGGTCGTGTGGCTGCCGGTCAAGGTGCAGGTCACGCCCAATCCGACGGAAGTCGCGGCCGCCTATCGCATCCGCTGCGCCGAGCTCTTCCGCCCCGATTCGCCCGAGATCGTGCCGATCCCCGAATCCGACCGCCCGATCATCCGCCTGCCGCTGCCGGTCGCGACGGTGAACGCCCCGACTGCCGCGGTGCTCTATCAGTTCAAGGAAGTGGCGCTGGCCGGCCGCAACACCCGCGTCGATCACTTCGAACAGCCCGTCTTCGCCTGGCGCTAGTTTCGCGCGCTGGCCATCGCCATGGGGCGGCGCTTGAGGAAGACCGTGGTCTCCTGCTCCATCACATGCTCGCCGCGCTGGTTGATGGTGACCTGACGCAGCCGGCAGATGCCGCGATCGGGCTTTGAGGCCGACGACCGCAATTCGACGATGTCGGTGACCACGCGCAGCGTGTCGCCCGGCCGCACCGGGCGCGGAAACTGAGTCTCGCCGAGGCCTGGGGAACCCAGACTGCAGCTCTTCAGTACGCCGAGCTCGAGCCAGAGCTTGAGGGTCACGCACATCGTATGGAGGCCCGAGGCAATCAGGCCGCCGAACGTCCATTTTCTGGCGAACTCGATGTCGATATGGAAAGGCTGCGGATCCCACTGACGGGCGAACTCGATGATTCCCGCTTCGGTCATGGTCATGCCGCCGCTGACGAAGCGCTCGCCGACCTTGAAGTCCTCGAAGTAGCGATCGCTCACCGAACCAACTCCCTATGGGCCGGCATTCTGCCGCCGATTGTGTCGAGTGTGAGACGCTGATGGCCGCGCGCTATGCTAGCTTCCGTACATGAAACTCTACAGCCTCAAGAACGCGCCCAACCCGCGCCGCGTCCGCATCTTCCTGGCCGAGAAACGCATCGCAATTCCGGTCGAGGAGATCGAGGACGTCGACACTGGCCTCCATCGCAAGCCGGAGTTCCGCGCCAAGAATTCGCTCGCCCAGTTGCCGGTGCTGGAACTCGATGATGGCACGACGCTGACCGAATTTGTCGCGATCTGCCGCTATTTCGAAGAGACCGTGCCCGAACCGCCCTTGTTCGGCCGCTCGACGATCGAGCGCGCCCAGGTCGAGATGTGGAACCGGCGCATGGAGATCGAGCTCTTGCTGCCGACCATCGACGTGTTCGTGCACACCCATCCGTTCTGGACCGGCAAGCGCCAGCAGATGCCGGCCTGGGGCGAGCGCCAGCGCGCCCATCTGGTCGAGCGCATGCGCTGGCTCGACGACGAATTGAGGGACCGCCCGTTCATCGGCATCGACCGCTACAACATCGCCGACATCACCGCCCAGGTGGCGCTGCTGACGGCACGTGGCGCCTGCAACCTGCCGATCCCTGAGGACCACAGGAACCTCGCGCGCTGGTGGGGCGCTGTCAGCAAGCGCCCGACGGCGCGAGCCTGAGCTACATCCCGAAGCTGCGCAGGCCGTAGATCAGGCCGACGACCAGCAGGCCGATGAAGATCGTCTCGACGACCAGCAGCATCACCGGCGCCATCCCGATGCGGGCGAGCGCCAGCAGCGAGGTCTTGATACCAAGCGCGGCGATGGCAAGGATGATCAGGAAGGACGAGACCTGGGTGATGGCGGCCTTGACGCCGGCCGGCACCACGCCCAGCGAATTGAGCGCCGCCAGGGCGAGGAAGCCGAACAGAAAGATTGGAGGAGCGGGCCGTGCATCACCCGTCTTCTCGCCGCCCTTCGCCACCCACCAGGCGATGCCGGTCACGGCCGGTAGCAGGAAGGCCACGCGCAGAAGCTTGGTGATGATGGCGTCGCTCAGGACCTGGGGCCCGAGCGTTTGGCCCGCGCCCGCGACCTGCGCCACGTCGTGGATCGCGCCGCCCAGGAAGACACCCATCTCGAAGAGGTTGTAGCCCAGCCAATCGTGCAGAGTGGGATAGATCACCATGGTGACGGTGCTGATGAAGTTCACGCCCATCACGGTGAAGGCAAGGTCACGGTCGGAGTTCTCGTGCTTGGGCAGGACCGCCGAGGTCGCCATCGCCGCCGCCGCGCCGCACACGCCGGTGGCGCAGCCGGTCAGGAAACCGAAGTCGCGGCTGAGGCCAAAGAGCCGTGCCGCGAAGGCGCCGAACACGATGGTGCAGGAGACCGCCGCGAGCGCGATCACCACCGGCAGGGCACCGCCATCGACCAGCTGGCCGAGCGTCAGCCGCGCGCCGTAGAGCGCCACGCCGACGCGGAGCAGCGTCCGGCCGGAGAATTCGATGCCGGGCTTCAGCGCATTGCGCGACGAGAGCGGCTGCAATGCCATGCCGATCGCGAGCGTGACGATCAGCGGCGGCACCAGGACGCGGCCGAAACGCAGCCAGCCGTTGAGGTCGGCGACATAGGCGATCGCGGCGATCGCGGCACAGAGGGCGATGCCGGGAGCGGCTTTGCGGAGATTGTCGGGAGCCCACAGACGGACGATGTCGACGGCGATGCTGTTGCTAGGCATCGAGGACGGCCACCAGCTGACCCTCGCCGATCGTCTCGCCTTCGCTGACCTTGATTTCACGGATGGTCCCGGCCTTGGGCGACAGCACGGGAATCTCCATCTTCATCAATTCCAGGATCATGATCTCGCCCTCGGCCTCGACCTTGTCGCCGGGCTTGAGCTGGATCTTCCAGACATTGCCGGCGATCTCCGACTTCACGTTGACGACGGCCATGTCCTGTCTGTCTCCCGGGATTTGCCTAGGCTTTTTCGGCCACGGCGTGCGCCAAGGCAAGCGCCGAGCGGCCCACACCCGCGCCGCGCCGCGCGGCGGGCTGATTGGCCGCGGAGATCGTTCCGTCCTGCAAAGTCGAGCCGTTATCGCCTATGCGCGTCCGTGACGGCCATCGCGTGGCAGTCTATATCGCCCGCGTGAGCCCTCCCGCAGTGGACAACAAGGTTGCCATCCTGATCCTGCAGCATCCGCAGGAGCAGGACCGCGTCCTGGGCACCGCCAGGCTGCTAACCGAGACCTTGGCCAATGCCACGCTCACCGTCGGCCTCTCCTGGCGCAATCTCGGCCATGCCTTGAAACAGCCGGCCGATGCCAAGGACTGGGGCGTGCTTTATCTCGGCTCGGCGCACGCCAAGGGCAAGGGACCGCTGGTTGCGCTCGACCGCAAGGGCGAGCCGCCGTCCGACCAGTCGGGCGCGCGCGCCGGACTGAAGGGGATCGTGGTGCTGGACGGCAACTGGTCCCAGGCCAAGGCGCTGTGGTGGCGCAATGCCTGGCTGACCAAGCTGCGCCGTTTCGTGGTCGTGCCCGACGGCCCGTCGCTCTACGGCGACCTGCGCAAGGAAGCGCGGCCGGACGCCGTTTCGACGCTGGAGGCGGTGGCTCTGGCGTTATCGGTGCTGGAGGGTGATGCCGCGGTGCGGGAGAAGCTTCTGGCGCCCTTCCGTGCGCTCCTCGTCAAGGCCCGCGCCGCGGGTGTCCGCGATAGCAAACGGGATCGTCGGGTCAGGCATTAGTCGTTATATTCCCGCCATGCTCGACCAGCCGCAGGCTCCACTCGCCCAGCGCACCAATCCGGAGCGCTCCTTCTCGGAAGAAGTGCGCTCGCTGCGACTCGGCAATGGCCAGGTGTTCCGCGGCGAGGGCATTCTCGCCGTCACCAAGGCGATCCTGCAGTCGGGTGTAGCCTATGTCGGCGGCTACCAGGGCGCGCCGGTCTCGCATCTGGTCGATGTACTGGTCGAGAGCCAGGACCTGCTCGACGAGCTCGGCGTGCATCTCGAGACGTGCACCAACGAATCATCGGCGGCGGCCCTCTTGGGCGCCTCGATCAACTACCCGATCCGTGGCTGCGTTACCTGGAAGTCGATCGTCGGCACCAACGTGGCGGCCGACGCGCTCAGCAACCTCGCGTCGCCCGGCGTGATCGGCGGCGCGCTAATCGTGATCGGCGAGGATTACGGCGAGGGTGCCTCCGTCATCCAGGAACGCGCGCACGCCTATGCGCTGAAGTCGTCGCTCTGGCTGATGGATCCGCGTCCGTCGCTGCCCACCATCGTGCATTGCACGGAGAAGGCCTTCGAGCTTTCGGAGGCAACCAACACGCCGGTGATGATGGAGCTGCGCATCCGCGCCTGCCACGTCACCGGCGAATTCGTCGCCAAAGACAACCTGCCACCCGCCATCTCGCGCAACAAGCGTCTGGCCGAGCCGGCGGCTCATAACTACGACCGCATCTCGCATCCGCCGTCGACCTACGCGCATGAGAAGATCAAGGTCGAGGTACGCAAGCCTGCCGCCGAGCGCTTCATCGTCGAGCAGGGGCTGAACGAGCTCTTCCCCGGCGAGCGTTCCGATCTCGGCATCATCGTGCAAGGTGGCATCACCAACGTGCTGATGCGCGGCCTCGATCGGCTGGAGGTCGAGGGCAAGGTGCCGACCCTGGTGCTGAACGTCACCCATCCGCTGGTGCCCGACCAGATCGCCGACTTCTGCAAGGGCAAGCGCGCCGTGCTGATCGTCGAGGAAGGCGGCCCGGATTACATTGAGCAGGCGGTGCACGCCCTGCTGCGCAAGCGCGACATCGATACCAAAATTCTTGGCAAGGACGTGCTGCCCATGGCCGGCGAGTACACCGCCGAGGTGGTGACCGAGGGCCTGCTGAAGTTCTTCGCCCGCGCCGCCAACGATATCGATCTTTCAGGCCCGCGCGAGCGCTTCGAGGCGGCGCGCGCCGGCCGCGCCGAGGCGCAGCGCCTGTTGGGTGGTCCGCTGCCTCTGCGTCCGCCTGGCTTCTGTGTTGGCTGCCCCGAGCGGCCAGTCTTCTCGGCGATCAAGCTGCTCGAGCGCGAGGTCGGCAAGGTCCACATCTCGAGCGACATCGGCTGCCATTCCTTCGCGACCCTGGCGCCGTTCAATCTCGGCAATTCGATCCTGGGCTTCGGCATGTCGCTCGCCGCGGCAGCCGCGGTGGCGCCGGTGATGCAGAAACGCACGATCTCCGTGATGGGTGACGGCGGTTTCTGGCACAACGGGCTGCTGTCGGGCGTGGCCTCGTCGATGTTCAACCGCGGCGACCGCGTGCTGGTCATCATGCAGAACGGCTACACCTCGGCCACCGGCGCGCAGTTCATCCCCAACACCTCAGGCAACCGGCGCGACGGCGAGACGACGTCGGACATCGCGGCGACGCTCAAGGCCATGGGCGTGAAGTGGCTGCGCACCATCCGCACCTACAACGTCGGCACGATGCTCCAGACCCTGCGCGAGGCCATGAGCACCGACGACAAGGGGCTCAAGGTGATCGTGGCCGACGGCGAGTGTCAGCTGGCGCGCCAGCGCCGTATCCGGCCGCAGCTCGCGGCCCAGCTCAAACGCGGCGAGCGCGTGGTACGCACGCGCTACGGCGTCGACGACGAGGTCTGCACCGGCGACCATTCCTGCATTCGGCTCTCGGGTTGCCCATCGCTGGTGGTGAAACCCAGCCCCGACCCGCTGCGCTCTGATCCGGTGGCGCATGTGAACAATGGCTGCGTCGGCTGCGGCTTGTGCGGCGAGGTAGCGGACGCCGCTGTGCTCTGCCCGTCCTTCTACAAGGCCGACGTCGTTCAGAATGCCACCTGGTGGGATCGCCTGGTGTGGAAGCTGCGTTCGGCGGTGATCGGGACGATGGCCAGTGCCTAAGTCGATCAACATCCTGGTCGGTGCTCTGGGTGGCGACGGCGGTGGCGTGCTGTGCGACTGGATCATCGCTGCCGCGCACAGCCACGGGCTGGGCGTGCAGGCGACCCAGATTCCGGGCGTGGCGCAGCGCACCGGTGCCACGACCTATTATCTCGAAGTGATGCCGGTGGGCGGGTTGCGAGAGGTCGTTCTGGCGCTCAATCCGGCGATCGGCGAGGTCGATATCGCGCTCGCCACCGAGCTCCTGGAAGCCGGTCGCATGATCTTCAACGGCTTCGTCACGCCCGATCGCACGACCCTGATCGCCTCGACGCACCGCGTGTTGGCGATCAGCGAGCGCTCGGCGATGGGCGACGGCGGCTTCGACGTTGGCCAACTCCTGCGCGCAGTGAAAGAGCGCAGCAAGGCGCAGATCCTGTTCGATATGGACCAGGCAGCCGAGGAAAGCGGCGGAGTGATCAATGCCGTGCTGCTGGGTGCGCTGGCGGGTTCCGGCAGGCTGCCGATTCCCGACAGTGCCTTCGAGATGGCGATCCGCGAGGGCGGCAAGGCAATCGATACCAACCTCGCGGCCTTTGCCTTCGGTCGCGGCCATGCGCGCGGCGAGCTCGAGCAAGCGGTGCGTGAGCATCGCAAGCGCGCTGCTGCCGCACAGGGCATCGAGGACCTGATCGAGCGAGCGCGCAAAAGTTTTCCGGCCAAGGCACTCGACATCGTCGAGGAGGGCATCCGCCGCCTGGTGACCTACCAGGATCGTCGCTATGCCGCACTCTTCCTCGATCGTCTGGAGGGACTGAATCCCGAGCTGGTGCGCGACGTCGCGCGGCATCTTGCAGTGCGCATGTCTTTCGAGGACGTCATTCGCGTTGCCCAGGCCAAGACCTCACGTGAGCGCTTCGCTCGTGTACGCACAGAGGTGCGGGCCAAGCCCACCGAACCGGTGCAGATCACCGAACACTTCAAGCCCGGTAACGAAGAGATCGCGGCCGTCCTGCCGCCCTGGGCGGCGCGGTGGCTGCTGGCGCGCCGCAAATTTCACATCTCCATGCATGTGCGCAGCACTACGATCTGGGGCTTTGCGCGCCTGCGCTTTCTCGCGAGCCTGCGCTGGTGGCGGCCGAAAACCTATCGCTATGCCGAGGAACAGGCCGAGATCGAGCGCTGGCTGCGCGAGATCCGCGCCGCTCAGATGCTTGGACTCGATTTCGCGCGCGAGATCGTCGAGTTGGCGCGGCTGATCAAGGGCTACGGCGACACCTTCAAGCGCGGGCTGGGCAACTATCACCGGATCGCGGCCGAAGTGATCGCGCCGGCGCTGGCCGGGCGCATGACGCCACAGGCGGCAGCCGATGCAGTGGCGAGCGCTCGGGTCGCCGCGCTGGCCGATCCGGACGGCGAATCACTTTCGCGGACCCTGGCTTCGATTGCGAGTGTCACGACGCTGCGTCATGCCGCTGAGTAGCCGTCACGAGGTCACCGTCGAATGGGGCGACTGCGATCCGGCAGGCATCGTCTATTACCCGTCCTATTTCCGTTGGTTCGACCAGGCGACCTATCGCCTGTTCCTCGCTGCCGGGCTCAAGCGCGACGATGTGAGCAGCGGGCAGTGGAAGGAGGGGACGCCGCTGGTCGCCGCCGAATGCTCATTCCGGCGCGCCTCGCAGCACGGAGAGAAGCTCACGCTGGAAAGCCACATCGAGAAGTTTGGTCGCAGCTCCTTCGTCATCCGCCACGTCTTTCGCGACGCGGCGGGTGAGGTCGCGGCCGAAGGCACAGAGACCCGCATCTGGGCAATGAAGGAAGGCAATGCGCGCTCGCTGAAGGCGATCGCGATTCCCGAGGATGTGAAGCGACGGCTGGGAGGTTGACATGCGCAAGAGCGACGAGAGGATCCTTACCACCCATGTCGGCAGCTTGCCGCGCGATGCCGTCCTTTCGGACCTGTTGATCCGCGAAGAGCTGGGCGAGAAAGTCGATCGCGCTGAGCTGGCGCGCCTTGGCGAGAAGGCGGTTCACCACGTTGTCCGGCAGCAGGCTGCCTGCGGCGTCGATGTCGTCAACGACGGCGAGCAACCGAGGGTCGGCTTCCAGACCTACGTGGCCCAGCGGATGAAGGGTTTTGGTGGCGAATCCAAGCGGCCGCGGTCCCGCGACTTTACCGACTTTCCGGTTTTCGCCGACTTCATGATCAAGCGCATGCCGAGGCGCAGCAAAGTGACAAACGCACCGCAGGCGATCGCCGACGTTGTCTATGAAGATCTGGGTCCGGCCAATGATGAAATCCGCCTGTTCAAGTCGGCCCTCAAAGACCTTCCTGTTGCGCCGGCCGAGACGTTCATGACAGCGGCGGCGCCCGGCATTATCGCCACCACCATGCTGAACGCGCACTACGACACGCACGAGGCCTACGTCTTCGCGCTCGCCCGCCAGATGCGCAAGGAATACGAATTGATCGCGCGTGACTTCATCCTGCAGATCGATGCGCCGGACCTCGCGCTGGAGCGCACCGTGCTCTTCCAGGACAAGACCAACGCCGAGTTCGTTGCGATAGCCGAGATGCATGTCGCGGCGCTCAACGAGGCGCTGGCCGGGATCCCGCGCGATCGGGTGCGGCTGCATTGCTGCTGGGGCAACAACGAGGGTCCCCACACGCACGACATCCCGATGCGTGAGATCCTGCCGGTGCTCTACTCGGCCAAGGTCGGTGCGCTCAGCATCGAATTCGCGAACCCGCGCCACCAGCACGAATATGCCGCGCTCAAGACGGCGAAGCTGCCGCCCGAGTTCATCCTGATCCCCGGCGTGATCGACACCACGACCAACTTCGTCGAGCACCCCGAGGTCGTTGCCAACCGCATCTGTGAGGCGGTCGACGCCGTCGGCGACCGCAGCCGCGTCATTGCCTCGAGCGACTGCGGTTTCGGCACCTTCGCGGGTTACGAACTGGTCGCATCGGATGTCGTCTGGGCCAAGCTCAAGGCCTGCCGCGAAGGCGCAGACATCGCCACCCGGCGCCTGTGGGGGCGCGCTGTCGCCTAGGCGGCGACCGCGGTTGCCGCCGTCCCCGCCAGCATCGCCTGAATGGCGTGATAGATCAGGGCGCCCATGTCGTTCTGGTAGAGCCACAGGCTGTTGGCCTGGCCATTGAAGTTCGGCTCGCAGCCCATCGCCTCCGAGGGACGGAAGCCGGTCCCGAGGCCGATCCCGAATACATTGGGCAGCTTGGTGCCGTCGGCGAGCAGCACCCGGCAATCGTCGCCGACCGCATCGCCATTGCTATCGGCCTGCAGCGCCAGGCGCCGGCCGTCGGCACCGAACACCGGCAAGGTCGCCGACCGGTAGCCAAGGCAGGGCGCCACCAGCGCCGCCTCGTCGAGCATTGCCTGCACTTCGGTCCGGGAGAAGTCCTGCTCGGCGAGCACGGTCACCCGCGGCTCCGGCGTGGTACCGGGCCGGCAGGCGATCTGCCGCCACATGTCGCGGCCATGGCCGCGCAGTCCGCCCATGCGGTTGACCCGATGCGTGCGGGCGCAGATGTCGCCCGGCGCCACGTGATAGAAATCGGCGACCGCGGCGGCGCGATCAGGATAGAAGATCCGCGGCGACCGGCGCTGGACGATGGCGATCTGCCCTTCGCCGAGTGCCTTGGCCGCTGGAAGCTGCAGCAACGCCCAGGCCACGGCGTAGGCGCTATGCGAGCCGCCCAGGATGATGATGCGCCGGCTGCCGGCGGCTCCAATGATGCCGTTGGCGGCGGCCAGCCCGTCGTGGGTCAGCAGCACATTCGACGAGAGCACGCGTCGCTCGGCCCTGTCGGGAAAGCTCAGGCCGGACTCGGCGCCTTCTCCTGCCAGGGTTGGCGGCCACCGAGTGCGATGATCGCCGAGCGGGCGACCACCGTCCTGGGTTGCGCGTCGGGGCCGCGGGCAAAGACGGCGACGGTGCCGTCGCCGCGCAGATGGACCGACTGGACCGTCGTGTACAGATGCAGCGTCGAGGCGGGATGGCGGGTGATTGCCGCCGCCATCGCCTGGCCGATCTCGCCCATGTAGCGATCGACGAGGGGCAGCGGCGGGAAGCTCTGACGATAGCGCTGCATCTCGATCGTCGTCGGCTGCTCGCGCAGGTGATGGAAGGAGGGCGCCAGCGCTTCTGCCTCGAGACAGTCGAGGTAGGAGCCGCCGAGCGAGTTGGAGCAGATGCCATATCGCCCGAGTGTCCCGCCGAGACGGCCCGAGCGCTCGACCAGGGCCACGCCCTGCTCGAGCCATGCGTTGAGCAGGCCATGCTGGGCGGCCCACAAAAGCGGTCCCATTCCGCCCGGCCCACCACCGACGACAACGGACGCAAACGGGCTTTCGTCAATCACCGGTTCAGCCGAGGACATCGCGAAACACCTTCACGATCCGATGGACCACTTGCAGGTCGACCGCGCGCGATGTCGGCAGGTTTATGCCGGTGGCGGCCAATTCCGCGCTGTTGGGACAGGGGCGGGCGTACTTCTCGTAGGGCGGCAGCGAGGACAGCGAATGGAAAAACGGCCGCATCTCGATCTTGGCCTCGACGGCGGCAGCGAGGATCGCACCGCGCTTGCTGGCCGGGACCTGCACGCAGGCAAGCCACACGACCGGCTCGTAGATGCGATCCATCGGCGGCGGGAAGCGCAGGCCGGGGATGGCCTTCAGCGCATTGTGGTAGAGATCGGCGACACCCTTGTTGCGGGCCAACGTCTCGTCGATGCGCCAGAGCTGCGAATGGCCGATCGCCGCCTGCAGGTTGGTGATGCGGTAGTTGAAGCCAACCCGTTCGTGCCAGTAGGAGCGGTTCGGCGTGATGCCGTGATCGCGCAGCACGCGCAGCGATTCGGCCAGTTGGGGCGAATTGGTGAGGCACATGCCGCCTTCGCCGGTGGTCACGATCTTGTTGGCGTAGAACGAGAAGCAATTGACGTCGCCGAACTGGCCGACCGGTCGGCGATCGTAGCGTGCGCCATGCGCTTCGGCGCAATCCTCGACCACGGCGATGCCGCGCTTGGCCGCGAACGCGGCGATCGGTCCGATCTCGGCCGGCCGACCGTAGAGATGCACAGGAATGATCGCCTTGGTGCGGGGCGTGCAGGCCTGCTCGACCGTGGCCAGTGACATGCACCAGGTCCGGCGATCGACATCGACGATCACTGGCGTGGCGCCGCAATAGAGAACCGCGTTGATGGTCGCGGCGAAGGTGAGATCGGGCACGATCACCTCATCACCCGGCCCGACATTCAAGGCGACCAGGGCGAGATGGAGCGCCACCGTGCCATTGGACACGGCGATGCCATGTCGGGCGCCAATGAAGCCGCAGAACTCCTGCTCGAACTTCCCGACATACGGCCCCTTGCTTGATATCCACGACGAGAGAAAGGCATCCAGAACCGACCGGAATTCGCCATGAGTTCATATCGGGCCGGGCAACCTGAACATGCTGGGAGGATCTGTCGATGGTGACCCCCACCAGCCGGCCCGTCGCATCGAGCACCGGCTGCAGCACCTGACTGTCTGACGAGGGATCGTTCGCCAGCCGATGCGCGAACATCTCTACATGCTGGTCGAGCGACGGGTTGAGCAGGGCGCCGTCGAGCACGGCCTTGCCGATATCGTCGAGCGAGATGCGCCCGACGAATTGGTCCTGGTCCTCGACGACCAGGCAGGTGCCCAGACCGTTGTCCAGGCACTTCTCAATGGCGGCAAATAAGGTCTCCGAGGTGTAGCAGACGTATTCGTCATCTCCGGTCTGCGCCCAGTCCCCAAGCTTGGGCGCCTCCGGCATGGACAAAGACATACAGTCCTCCTTGCAATGCCTCCTTGCCGACCGCGCACCCCTACACGGACGACAGACCATCATGTGACGGTCGAGGTCCGTTTTGAGCCAGTGGTCACTTTGTGGCTGCGGCGTTCCAAGTTTCGCCGACAGGTTGCGGCCCTTTCTTGGTCACTGGTCAGCCCTGAAACCCAATCGCATCGTCCGCGTACAGGGCCCGCTGCCCATGCCGGAGTCGCAATGGATTGCCTTTGGCTCACGCTCGCCGATCCCGAACCCGCCATCAATGGCCAACTCATCTACTCCAAAGGCCTCATCGAATCGGTGCATCGCGCCGGCGCAAGCCTTTGCATCATCGGACTTGCAAGACCGCAGGAATCCAAGCCACGTCGCGACGAAAGCGGTCTCGTGTGGCGGTGCACAGCGATAAAAAAGACATCACGCCTGCAGCGGCAGCTAGCGAACAAGCCGGAAATTGCGCTGCGCAGCTATTCACCGGAAGCTGTTCGTGTGCTCGCGCGATCGCTCGCCGAACACAATTGGGACGCAATTGTTTTTGACAGCATCTGTGCCGGCTGGGCGCTCGATGCTGTGCTGCAGCACCGCTCGCGCAGCTCGCGGCCGCCGAAGCTGGTCTACGTCGCACACAACCATGAGGTTACTGTGGCTCGGCGCATTGCTAATGCCAGCAGGGGCCTGCGTCGCATCGTCAGAGAGGTCGACGCCTTCAAGGTCGCGCGGCTGGAGCGGCGCATCGTTGCAGAAGCCGACGTGGTGACCTCCAACACGCCGGATGATTGCCGGACCTTTGCTGCCGGCGCCGACGGCACGCCGGTGGCTTTCCTGCCGCCGGGCTACGGCGGCATGCGTGTGGCCTCACGCACCATCGGACCCGACACTCCGCGTAGGGCGGTGGTGATCGGCAGCTTCGACTGGCCGCCCAAGCGCATCGCCATGGAAAGCTTCCTGGCCTGCGCCACGCCAGTGCTGGCGCATGCCGGCATCGAGCTGCAAATCGTCGGCGCTATCGAGCCGGCCTACCTCTCGGAGTTGCGCGGGCGGCATCCCTCCGTGTCCTTCGTCGGGCTGGTCGAGGATGTACGCCCCTACATGGCGGCGGCGCGGATCGCGCTGGTGCCCGACCTGCTGGGCGGCTTCAAGCTCAAGGGCCTGGACTACGTCTTCAATCGCGTTCCCATCCTGGCGATGCGGGTCGCGCTGCCCGGCATGCCGCTGGAGGACGGCCGCAGCATCGGCCTGTTCGACAGCCATCAGGCGCTGGCGGAGGGCGTGGTCTCGCTGATCGACGACTTCGCGACGCTCAACCGGCGTCAGGCCGCCGCCTTCGAGGCCTGCGCCAGCCGTTTCGACTGGAACCGCATCGGAGAACATTTGCTGGCGCACATCCGCAAGGTCGCGCGCTGTCACCCGGCCACGGCCGGTGCCGCAGCAAGCGTGGTCGAGGCAGCGCCGAGTTAGTGTGCTGCCAGCTTGTGGAGGCGTTCGCTTATCTTCCACACCGTCATTTCCGGCTCCTGCGCCGGCAGGAAGATGAAGTTGTAGATATAGCGGCCGAAGCGCTGGCGCGCCTGCAGCGGCGCGGTGAGATCGGGCAGGTTGGCCGGATGCTGCATGCGGTCGATCGAGAACCGCTCGATCGGCTTGATGTGTCCGTCGTGCACGAAGAAACCGCGATAGCCGAGATGGGTGAAGTAGCTGCGGGCGCGTTCGAGCCCTCCGGGCGACAGCCGATCGTCGATCTCGACCAGCATGCGCGGCCGGCAGCGCCGGATGGTTTCGATCGCGCCGTCGAGGACAGCCTGCTCGTGGCCTTCAACGTCGACCTTTATGAAGCCGGCATTGCCCCGATAGACGTGATCCAGCCGGTCCATCGGCACTTCGACGCCGCGATGACCGGGATAGGTGGCGGCCGCCTCGTCCGAAATGGTCGAGCAGCCGGTGACCACGACGCCGTCGACCACCGGGCTGCGCAGCTCGACCGTGCCGGAGTTGTCGGAGAGCGCCATGGCCTCGACGGTGACCCGCCGCGGGAATTTCTCGCGCAACGCCTGGGCCAGGCTCGGCATCGGCTCATAGGCGACGACATGGCGCGCATAGCGGCGCATGTAATGGACGTAGCTGCCGTCGTTGGCACCGACGTCAATTGCGTCGGCGTTGCGACGGCAGAGGAATTCGAGCAGGTGCAGCTCGACTTCGCCGTACCGTCCGTAGAACCGGGCCTCGCGCCAATTCAGCAGCGGTTGCGGGCAGAGCGCGCGCAACGCATGCCGCGCATCAGAGTAGGAACCGGCGACGTCAACCATGGCTGTCCTCGTCGTTGCTGCGGACAACCCATGATAGGCACGGCCAAGCCGCGCCGCCGGTGATCAGGCGGTGATCAAGCGGCGGCCTTCAATATGTCTGCCATCTTTTCGCCCACCATGATCGAGGGCGCATTGGTGTTGCCCGAGGGCATGGTCGGGAAGATCGAGGCGTCGGCGACGCGCAGGCCGTCGAGGCCGTGCACCTTGAGCTTGTCGTCGACCACCGTGCTCGGTCCCGCCGGCCCCATGCGGCATGTGCCGATCGGGTGATAGGCGGTCTGCGAGTTGTTGCGGATCCAGGTGAGGATCTCTTCGTCGCTTTTGACCGACGGTCCGGGCGAGTATTCGCTGTCGCGATAGGCATCCATCGGCTGGGCATCGACGATCTTCCGCATCATGCGGAAGCCCGCGACCATGGCCTGCTGGTCGATCGGATCGGCCAGGAAGTTGAAGCGGATCGCGGGTTGCGCCTTGGGATCGTTCGATCGGATGTGGATCGAGCCCAGGCTCTCGGGGCGCAGCTGGTAGCAGGCGATCGTCATCGACGGGAAGTCCTGCAGCTTGCGCGTCTTGGGATCCTTGATCGAATAGGGCACGAGATGCATCTGCACATCGGGCGTGGCGAGTTCCGGCCGCGTGCGCAGGAAGGCAAGCAGGGGGGCGGACGGCAGGCTCATGAAGCCGCCGCCGGTGGTGAGGTACCTCAGGAACTGTGTCGCCGCGCCCATGCCGCGCGCCATGTGATTGTAGGAGACGCGCGGGTCTTTCACCTTCCAGATGATGCGGGCATTGATGTGGTCGCGGAAATTCTCGCCGACCGCGCGCAGCTCATGCTTCACCTCGATGCCGTGCTGCTTCAGGAGTTCCGGCCGGCCGATGCCCGACAGCTCGAGGATCTGCGGGCTGGCCACGCCGCCGGCCGACAGGATGGTCTCGCGTGCCTTGGCCTGGACGACTTTGCCATCCTTTTCGTACTCGACGCCGACGCAGCGCTTGCCCTCGAGCAGCACGCGCAACGTATGGGCGTTGGTCACGACCTCGAGGTTGGGCGAACGCTTCATCGCCGGCTCGATGTAGCAATGCGCGACGCTCATGCGCCGGCCCTTGTGGATCGAGGTCTGCGTCTTGACGACGCCTTCCTGGTCCTCGCTGTTGTAGTCGGGGTTGAGTTTGTAGCCGGCGGCGACGGCAGCTTTGAACAGCGCATCGTAGAGCGGATTCTGGTCGGGCACCGTCGACACCTTGAGCGGGCCCTCGGTGCCGCGGCCGTTGGCGCCGTCGCCATCGACGAAGTTCTCGATGCGGGTGAAGACGGGTGCCACATCGCGCCAGCTCCAGCCGCGGCAGCCCATCTGGGCCCAGGTATCGAAATCGAGCGGCTGGCCGCGCACCCAGACCAGACCGTTGATCGAGCTGGAGCCGCCCAGCAGCTTGCCGCGTGGCACCGGAATAGTGCGGTTGGCCGTGCCGGGTTCGGGCTCGGACTGGTAGCACCAATTGGCCGCTGGATTGTCGATCAGCAGGCCGAACGACAGGGGCATGCGGGAGTAGGGATGGCTGGCGGCGCCGGCCTCGAGCAGCAGGACCTTGGTCGAGGGTTTCTCGGTCAGTCGGGCTGCAAGCGCGCCCCCGGCCGAACCCGCACCAACGATGATGTAGTCGTAGTCGGCCATGGTCTTCGCGTCCTCCCAGGGTCACGGCTTCGTTACTGTCCGCGCCACCCTAGCGCACCACCAATCGCCGTGAAGAGCCAATATCGGCTCAACTCGGTGGGCCGGCCGTGATTCCATGGCGAGCTGCCAAGCCGTGGGGGAATGGCGGCCCCAAATTTGCTTATTCACCGTAAATGCTGAACCTCGTTCGCATTGCCCTGACCCGGCCCTACACATTCGTGGTCCTGGCCGTGCTGATCCTGATCGTGGGACCGCTCGCGGCGTTGCGCACGCCGGTCGACATCTTCCCCGAGATCCGCATTCCCATCATCGCCGTCGTGTGGGGCTATACCGGCCTGCCGCCGGACGAGATGTCGGGCCGCGTCATGCTGCAGTTCCAGCGCGCGCTCACCACCACGGTCAACGACATCGAGCATATCGAGGGCACGTCCTACACAGGCGTCGGCATCGTCAAGGTGTTCTTCCAGCCGGGCACTGACATCAGCATTGCCAACGCACAGGTCACGGCGATCTCCCAGACCGTCATCCGGTCGATGCCGCCCAACATCACGCCACCGTTGATCCTCAACTACAACGCCGCGACGGTGCCGATCATCCAGGTGGCACTTTCGGCCAAGGGCATGACCGAGCAGGCGGTGTTCGACCTCGCCATCAACACCGTGCGCACGCCGCTGGTCACCGTGCCGGGCGCAGCGATCCCGTGGCCATTTGGCGGCAAGTTCCGCCAGATCCAGATCGACCTCGACCCCTCCGCCATGCAGGCGCGCGGGCTCTCGGCCAACGACGTCGCCAACGCACTTGCCGCACAGAACCTCCTGACTCCGGCGGGCACGCAGAAGATCGGTACAGTCGAGTACGCCATCCAGCTCAACAACGCGCCACGCGACTTCGCCACCCTGGGCGACATGCCGATCTTCGCCGCCAACGGCGCCATCGTCTATCTGCGCGACGTGGCGCAGGTGAGGGATGGCAACCCGCCTCAGCAGAACATCGTCAACGTCGATGGCGGCCGCTCGGTCGTGCTGCAGGTGCTGAAGAACGGAGCGGCGTCGACGCTCGCCATCATCGACGGCATCAAGCAGCGGGTCGCCGAGATGCGGGCGACGCTGCCGGAGGGCCTCAGCATCGCCCTCGTCAACGACCAGTCCCTGTTTGTGGAGAACGCCATCGGCGGCGTGGTCTCCGAGGCCGTGATCGCGGCCGTGCTGACCAGCCTGATGATCCTGCTGTTTCTCGGCACCTGGCGCTCGACCGTCATCATCGCGACCTCGATCCCGCTCGCCATCCTCGCCGCCATCGCCATGCTGGCACTGGCAGGCGAGACCCTGAACATCATGACGTTGGGTGGCCTTGCCCTCGCGGTCGGCATCCTGGTCGACGACGCTACCGTCACCATTGAGAACATCAACTGGCATCTCGAACAGGGCAAGGGCGTGATCGCCGCGATCACCGATGGCGCCCAGCAGATCGCCACGCCCGCCTTCGTGTCGACCCTCTGCATCTGCATCGTGTTCGTGCCGATGTTCTTCCTCGAGGGCGTCCCGCGCTTCCTGTTCGTGCCGATGGCGCTCGCCGTCATGTTCGCCATGGCGTGGTCGTACTTCCTGTCGCGCACGCTGGTGCCGACCATGGCCATGTATCTCCTGAAGCCGCATGCCGTGCACGGCCATGACGGGCCGCCGCCGACGCGCAATCCGTTGTTGAGGTTCCAGCGCGGGTTCGAGGGGGGATTCGCCGCCTTCCGCGATGGCTACCGCAGCCTGCTCGAGCTCGCGCTGCGCCATCGCAAGCTTTTCGTCGCCTGCTTCCTGGGCTTCGTCGTAGCCTCGTTCCTTCTCGCGCCCTCGCTTGGCCGCAACTTCTTTCCAAAGGTCGATGCCGGGCGGATCCTTATGCATGTTCGTGCTCCGATCGGCACGCGCGTCGAGGAGACTGCTACCCGTTTCGCCGAGATCCAGAAGGAGGTCCGCCGCATCATCCCGTCGCGCGAGATCGAGACGCTGGTCGAGAATGTCGGCTTTCCAGTGAGCGGCATCAACATGACCTACAACAACACTGGCACGATCGGCAGCCAGGACGGCGAGATTCAAGTCAAGCTCACTCCCGATCACGGGCCGACCGCCGACTACGTGGCCGAGCTCAGACGCCGGCTGCCCGAGCGCTTTCCGGGCTTCACCTTCTCGTTCCTGCCGGCCGACATCATCAGCCAGATCCTGAATTTCGGCGCACCCTCGCCGATCGACATCCAGGTCCGAAGTAGCGATTCCGACGCCGCCTTCGAGCATGCGAACCGCATCCTCGCTCGCCTGCGCCGCGTGCCGGGCATCGTCGATGCGCGCATCCAGCAGTCGCGCAGCGCGCCGATCTTCGACGTCGATGTCGATCGCACGCGCGCCCAATATGTCGGCCTGACAACGCGCGACGTAACCAATTCACTGGTCGTGAACCTCGCCGGCAGCGGGCAGGTGGCGCCGACTTATTGGCTGAACCGAGACAATGGCGTCACCTACTCGATCGTGCTGCAGACACCCCAGTACCGGCTCGATTCGCTGGCGGCGCTTTCCAACCTGCCGATCATGGCGCCGGCAGCGACCCAGCTGCAGGTGCTGGGCGGCGTGGCCGACGTTCGCCGCGACGTCGCCAATGCGGTGGTGTCGCAATACGACCTGCAGAGCATGGTGCAGGTCTATGCCGCCGTTCAGGGCCGCGATCTCGGTGCCGTGGCAGCTGACGTGCGCCGTATCATCGCCGACCTGGCGCCGGAAGCATCGCCCGCGGTGCGGGCCGTCAAGCTGCAGGGCCAGGTCAAGACCATGGACAGTGCCTTCGCGGGCCTGCTCTACGGCCTCATCGGCGCCATCGTGCTGATCTACCTGCTGATCGTGGTGAACTTCCAGTCGTGGAGCGATCCGTTCATCATCATCACCGCCTTGCCGGCGGCGCTGGCCGGTATCGTGTGGATGCTGTTCGCCACCAATACGACGCTATCGGTTCCGGCGCTGACCGGCGCCATCATGTGCATGGGCGTGGCCACCGCCAATTCGGTGCTGGTGATCAGCTTCGCGCGCGAGCGGCTGGCGGTGCTGGGTGACGCCACGACCGCTGCCCTGGAGGCGGGCTTCGTGCGCTGCCGGCCGGTGATAATGACGGCGCTCGCCATGATCATCGGCATGTTGCCGATGTCGCTCGGCCTGGGCGAAGGCGGCGAGCAGAATGCCCCGCTGGGAAGGGCGGTGATCGGTGGCCTGATTTTTGCGACAATCGCCACGCTCATGTTCGTGCCTGTCGTCTTCAGCATCATCCATCGTCACCACGGTCGGACGGCCGCGGCGGCTCAGGGCATGGCTGGAGAGGCCCATGGCGTCTGAGCCGCAGCCCCGCCGCCTGCCGCGCCGCGGGCTCGCGATCAGCGGCCTAGTCGCCGGCCTGGTGCTGTTGCTCGTCGTCGTGAACGGGATCTGGAGCCGCAACACGAGCGAAGCGCGACTGAAAGAGCTGGCTGACATCGACGCCATTCCGACCGTCGCGGTCGTGACGCCCCAGCTTGCCGCCAACAAGACGTCGCTCGACCTGCCGGGCCGGCTCGAGGCCTACGCGCGCGCGCCGATCTATGCTCGGGTGAGCGGCTTCCTCAAGGTCTGGTACGTCGATATCGGCGCTCCGGTGAAGGCCGGCCAGCTGCTGGCCGAGATCGAGGCGCCCGATCTCGACCAACAGCTGATGCAGGCGAGGGCTGCCCTTGCCAGCGCCCAGGCGGCGGAGGCGCTGGCCACCGTGACGGCGCAGCGCTGGCAGACGCTGGGTAGCAGCAATGCCGTCGCCAAGCAGACTGTCGACGAGAAGATCGGCGATCTCACGGTCAAGCAGGCGCTCGCGAAGGCCGCACAGGCGAACGTTGACCGCCTGAATGTGCTCTCCGACTTCAAGCGTGTCGCGTCGCCGTTCGACGGCATCGTGACGGTACGCAACACCGACGTCGGCGCTCTGATCAACGCCGATTCCAGTGCCGGCCTGGCGCTGTTCGTCGTCTCCGACATCAGCAAGCTCAAAGTCACAGTCAGCGTCCCGCAGAACTACGTGCCGGCGGTGAAGATGAACAGCAAGGTGCAGATCACCGTGCCGGAATATCCCAACAAGACCTACAACGCCGTGGTCGAAGCCTCGGCGCGCTCCGTCGATGCGGCGTCCGGCACCACCCGCATGCAGCTCGTCGTCGACAATGCCGCCGGCGAGCTGATGCCGGGCGCCTTCGCCAATACGCGCATCGAGCTGCCGCAGGACAGGCAGGCGTTCAGCATTCCTTCTGGCGCCCTGATCTTCGGCCAGAAGGGCCTGCGCGTGGCGACGGTCGATGCCAGCGGCAAGGTGGCATTGAAGCCCGTCACCATCTCGCGCGATCTCGGCCAAGTCGTCGAAATTGGCACCGGCGTCTCGCAAGGCGATCGCGTGATCGAGAGTCCGCCCGACGGCCTGGCGGATGGCGATCCGGTGCGCGTGGTAACACCCGCCTCGGGCAATAGGTAGCGCTACTTCTTGATTTCGGTCAGCGCTACGCCGGATTGAACTAATTTGTCGATCTCGGCCGACGAGAAACCGCGCTCGGCCAGCACCGCGCGGGTGTCGATGCCGAACCTCCGGGGCTTGCTGCGCACCGAAGGCGGCGTGCGCGAGAGCTTGATCGGGTTGCCGACATTGCGGTAACCGTCCTTCTCCCACACCATGTTGCGATGTTTGGTGTGCGGGTGCTCCATGACGTCAGGCACCTCCTGCACGGCGCCCGACGGCACGCCCGCCTGCATCAATTCATTGGCGAAGAACTCGCCGTCCCGATCCTTGGTGAGCGCGCGCAGCTCGGCTTCGAGCTCGGGTTTGTGCGCCAGGCGGTCCTTGTTGGTCTTGAAGCGCGGATCGTCGGCGAGCTCGGGCTTGCCCAGCATCTGGCAGAGCTTGCGGAACTGCCCGTCATTGCCGGCGCCGACCACGATGTTGCGGCCCTTGGTCGGGAAGTTGGCATAGGGCGAGAGATTGCCGTGACTGTTGCCGAACAGCTTGGGCTTCTGGCCGGCCATGAAGTAGTTGGGCGCATGCGGCTGGTGCAAGGCGATGGCACTGTCATAGAGCGTGGCGTCGATGAATTGGCCCTTGCCTGACCGGTTGCGCTCATAAAGCGCCATCAGGACGCCGATGCAGGCGTTCATGCCGGTCGAGAGATCGACCACCGGCACGCCTATGCGCACCGGCCCGCTGTCGGGCGCGCCGTTCACCGAGACCAGCCCGGCCGAGGCCTGGATCATGGCGTCGTAACCGGGGAAGCCGCCCAGCGGGCCGTCGGCGCCGAAGCCCGAGACGCGCGCATGGACGAGGCGCGGGAATTTGGCGGCCAGCGTGTCGGCATAGCCCATGCCCCATTTCTCCATGGTGCCGGTCTTGAAGTTCTCGATCAGCACGTCGGCGTCCTCGAGCAGTTTCAGCAGCACGTCGCGCCCGGCAGGCTTCGAGAGGTCGAGCGCCATGGTGCGCTTGTTGCGGTTGATGCCGGCGAAATAGGCGGAGATTCCCTCGGCGTCGAACGGCGGACCCCACAGGCGGGTCTCATCGCCCTGCGGCGGTTCGATCTTCACCACATCGGCACCGTGGTCGGCCAGCATCTGGGCGCAGTAGGGCCCGCCCAGCACGCGCGACAGATCGATGACTTTCAGCCCTTCCAAAGCGCCCGGCATTTCGCTTCACTCCTGGTTGGCGTCGGTTATAGACCATGCCGGGAGGACTGAGCCATGCTGAGCGGCATCCACGGCCATCAGGACATCGAGCGTGTCGTCTACGGCAAGCCGGCGGGGCCGGCGCTCAGGGCCGAAGCCGAGCGACTGGACGCGCATCGCGTGTTCGTGACGACCTCGAAATCGGTGGCGCAGAGCGCGCTCCTGGCTGAGGTCATCCGCGAGCTGGGCGACCGATATGCCGGTGTTTATGCCGGCATCACGGCGCACTCGCCGCGGCCCTGCGTCATCGAAGGCGCGGCCCTGGCGCGCGAGGCCAGGGCCGATCTGATCGTGGCGGTGGGCGGCGGTTCGGTGATCGACGCCACCAAGGTGATGCTGATCGCACTGTGGCAGGGGGCGACCACGGTCGACGATCTTGACCTCTACCGCGCCGGCCGGCCGAAAGAGGGCGCGGCGCCGCCCTCGGAGGCGATCAAGCCACCTGCCAATGGAGCAGTGCGCATGATTGCCGTGCCGACGACCTTGTCTGCCGCGGAATTCAACGCCTTCGCCGGCGTCAGTGACCCGCGCAAGGGGATCAAGGAAAGCTTCGGCCATCGCCTGGTCGTCCCGCGGGTGATCGTGCTCGATCCGGCGGCGACGCTTGCGACGCCAATGGACCTCATGCTGTCGACAGGGCTCAAGGCCGTCGACCATGCCGTCGAGCGCCTGTGCTCGCAGCAGGCCAATCCCTTCGCCATCGGCACATCGACCGAGGCCCTGAAGCTGCTGGCGCGCGCCCTGCCGGCGCACAAGGCCAAGCCCGACGATCTCGATACGCGCATGGACCTGCAGTTCGGCATGTGGCTCTCGATCGGCGCCGGCACGTCGGGTGTTGGCGTCGGCGCCAGCCACGGCATCGGCCACGTGCTGGGCGCCGCCTGCCATGTGCCGCACGGCCATACGTCCTGCGTGATGCTGCCCTCGGTGCTGCGCTGGAACCTGCGGGTCAATGGCGAGCGCCAGAAGCGGGTGAGCGAGGCTTTCGGCAAGCCCGACGTTCCGGCGGCTGACCTGGTGGCCGGGCTGGTCGCCGTGCTCGGCCTGCCAAAGCGGCTCGCCGAAGTCGGCGTCGGCAGGGACCGCTTCCGCGAAATTGCCGAGAAATCGATGCACGACCGCGCCGTGCTGAACAATCCGCGGCCGATCAAGGGCCCGGCCGAGGTCATGGAAATTCTCGAACTGGCCGCCTGAGCGACGAATGAGCCCCAAATGACCTCATGAATTCTTCTCGTGGGGCGCCGCCCTTGGCGTGCGTATGCTGAGGGCCGATCTAAGCGCGAGAAGCGTCAGCCTGCAGAACGGGTGCCATCATGCCTGATGTCCGACTTCCTGAGCTGTCCCTGGTCGGCCGCGTTGGCCTGACCTACGTCGATGCGCCGGTGAACTACCTCGCCGACCTCAGCGTCAAGCCGGTGACCTACAATCCGCCGGCAGGCACCGGCGTGCCGCGGCGCGAGGGCAACTACCAGAATTTCGTGGTGCGCGTTCACAATGCGCGGCCCTATGCCGGCGACCTGTCGCTCGACCGCCAGGCCTTCATCCTGACCAGGCACGACACGCAAGTACGTGACTTCTACGACGAGCAGGAACTCAAGACGGCCTACTACAAGGAAGTCGAGGGTCTCATCAAACGCGAGACCGGCGCCGCCAAGGTCGTGGTGTTCGACCACACCGTGCGCACTGCCGACCGTGCCGTCGAGCGGGGCCTGCGCACGCCGGTGCGCAGCGTGCACAACGACTACACCGAGAAATCAGGCCCACAACGTGTGCGCGACCTGCTGCCGCCGGACGAGGCCGAGGCGCGGCTGAAGAAGCGCTTCGCCGAATACAACGTCTGGCGCAACATCGCCCACGAGCCGATCGAGATGACGCCGTTGGGCTTCGTCGATGCGCAGAGCATCGCGCCGCGCGACCTTGCCGTCTGCAATCTCGTCTATGCCGACCGCACCGGCGAGATCTATCAGGGCGTCTACAATGCCGACCACCAATGGCACTACTTCCCGGCGATGACGCGCGAGGAGGCGATCCTGATCAAGTGCTACGATTCGGAGAAGGACGGCCGCGCGCGCTTCTCGCTGCATTCGGCCTTCGACGATCCGACCTCCCCGGCCAATGCCCGGCCGCGCCAGAGCATCGAGGTCAGGGCACTGGCGTTCTGGGAGTAGGGCGGAAACCGCGAACTTCTAATGACCAAAATAGGTGGCGTGCGCACGGTGGTGCTAAGCTGAAGAATTTTGCGCGGCCCGAGCTCTCGTTAGATTCCCGTTAGATTGCCAAAACAGTCGCTCTAGGACTTGGCGATCGTTTCCAGATGCTCGGCCAGCTCGTCGGGCTGGCTGTAGAACGGCGTGTGGCCGCACTCCATTGTGATCACCTTGCACGGCATCGCCTTCACCATGGCGCGCTGGCGGGCGATGCGGACAGCATTGTCGTGCGTGCATTCGATGTACCAGCGCGGCACCGAGCCAAAGCGCTCCTCGGTCAGCGTGACCGGCGTGGTCGAGATCGAGATCGGCTGCGGGCGCACCCGCTCCATGGCGCGGTAGCGGTCTTCCGCCGAGACATCCTCGTAGAACAGCGCCGGCAAGGTAGCGCGCGCGAAGGAGTAGGTGAGCCCGTCGGGGCTGACCTCTCGCGAGCGGCGGAACAGCATGTCGGGATCGCCGGCGGTCAGGTCGCGGCTGGCGGTGCCCGGCGGCGGCATGAGTCCGCAGACATAGACCAGCGCCTTGAGCTTGCGCCGGCGCGCCTCGGCGACCTGGCTGATGGTGACGCCGCCCAGCGCATGGCCGACCAGGACCACGGGTTCCTCGATCTTGTCGAGGAGGCGGGAGATCTTCTCGACGTTGTCGGCCAGGGTCACGAGCGCGGGAGGCGTGTGATCCTTCCCCAGCCCCGGCAGGTCAGGCGCATGGGCAGTGTGGCCATGCGCCTGCAGGATCGGAACGACCTTCTCCCAGCACCAGCCGCCGTGGCACGCGCCATGGACCAGCACGAACGTCGCCATGCCGCGATCAGCTCCGGCCGACGACGGTGCGCGCGCCGGCCGCGGGCACGAAAAAGTCAGGCAGCAACTTGGTGCCCGGCGAGACGGCGTACTGGTCGAAGTTGGTGACGCCCTCGGCGGCCAGCACCTCGTCGTCGATGAAGAAGTTGCCGGTGCAGCTCCTGGCCGGGCGATTGAAGATCGCGTAGGCCGCGTCAGCCATGATCTCGGGCTTGCGGCAGGCCTTCATCGCCTCGTCGCCGCCCAGCACGTTCTTGATCGCCGAGGTGGCGATCGCGGTGCGCGGCCACAGGCAGTTGAACGCAATCTTGTCCTTGAATTCGGCCGCCATCGCCCAGGCGTAGACCGACATGGAATATTTGGCGAGCGTGTAGGCGGGATGGTTCGCGAACCACTTCACGTCGAAATCGAGCGGCGGCGAGAGGTTGAGCACGTGCGGGTTGGCGGCCTTCACCAGATGCGGGATGCACTTCTGCGATACCAGATAGGTGCCGCGCCCGTTGATCTGGTGCATCAGGTCGTAGCGCTTCATCGGCGTCGCCAGCGTGCCGGTCAGGCTGATGGCGCTGGCATTGTTCACCAGGATGTCGATGCCGCCGAACTTCACCACGGTCTCGGCCACGGCCTTCTCGACACCCTGCTCGTCGCGGATGTCGCAGGGCAGCGGCAGGGCTTTGCCGCCGGCCTTCTCGATCTCGTCGGCGGCAGTGAAGATCGTGCCGGGCAGGCGTGGATCGGGCTTCACGGTCTTGGCGGCGATGGCGACGTTGGCGCCGTCGCGCGCGGCGCGCAGCGCGATGGCAAGGCCGATGCCGCGGCTGGCGCCGGTCACGAACAGCGTCTTGTTGGCCAGGCCCATCCCACCCCCAGATTGACCCGGGCTCTATAGCCGTCCGTTGCCCACGCGGCTAGTCTCGGCGCGCTGCAGGGGAGGCATGCATGGATCCGTGTTTCGAGACCGCTACGCGGCTTGCTCGCGCCATACGAAACGGCAGGCTGAGCTCGGTCGAGGCGACCGCGGCACACCTGGAACGCATCGCGCGGCTGAACGGGCCGATCAATGCCCTGGTGGTGGTCGATCACGAACGAGCGATCAAGGCCGCGCGCGCCGCGGACCGGGCACGGACGAAGAAAGGCGGCAAGCTCGGGCCATTGCATGGCGTGCCGATCACCATCAAGGAAGCCTTCGATGTCGCGGGCCTGCACACGACATCCAGCCACCCGCCGCTCAAGGACAACATTGCCAGGAGCGACGCCAGCCTGGTCGCGAGATTGCGCGTGGCGGGTGCGATCATCCTCGGCAAGACCAATGTGCCCGAACTGTGCGCCGACTTTCAGACCGACAGTCCGCTGTTCGGTACGACCAAGAACCCCTGGGATGCGCGACGGTCGGCGGGTGGTTCGACCGGCGGCGGAGCTGCCGCCGTGGCGGCACGCTTCTCGCCGCTGGAGTTGGGCAGCGATATCGGCGGTTCGGTACGCAATCCCGCGCATTACAACGGCATCTTCTCGCTGAAGCCTACGGAATGGCGCGTGCCCGGCCGTGGGCACGTGCCCGACCTGCCGGGCGTCACCCGGGCGGTACGCTACATGGGCGTGTTCGGTCCTCTGGCGCGCTCGGTCGAGGATCTCGAGACGGCGCTTCGCATCATAGCCGGACCTGACGGCAATGAAGCCGAGTCGCCACCGGTGCCGATCGGTCCGACGCCTGGCCTGAAGGCAAAGGACCTGCGTATCGCCGTGCTGGAGAGCAATCCGCTCGTGAGGGTATCGGCCGATACGGCCAAGGTCGTGCAGGCAACGGCGAAGCTCCTGTCGAAGGCCGGCGCCAAGGTGAAACCCGCCGAGCCTGCCGGCCTTGATTGGCAGCAAGGCTGGGACGACTGGTGCGATCTCTTCAACTATCTGGTCCGAGCCCTGCAGCCCTTGTCTGAGCGCGAGCGCTTCTTTGCGATGATCGATTCGAGCGATCCGTCGGCTCGTTCTGCGGGGCGCGCCTGCCGGCTCGACATGGCGCAATTCTTTGGCGTCCTCGACCGACGCGACCACATGATAAAGCGCTGCGAGGCATTCCTGGATGACTACGACGCCTGGCTGATGCCGGTAATGCCCGACGCCACCTTCATCCGCCAGAAACAGAGCGAGCCGCTGGTGATCGACGGCGTACCGCATCCCTATTTCTTTGCCGGCACGGCCTACAACTTTCTCGCCAACCTCACCGGGCAGCCCTCGATCGTGCTGCCCTGCGGCTTCTCGAAGGATGGACTGCCGATCGGCCTTCAGCTCACCGGCAAGCGCTGGGGCGAGGCAAAGCTCTTGGCGGTGGCGAAGGTGCTCGAGAAGCTCCTGCCGCCCTGTCCGGTGCCGCCGAACTACGCGTGACCAGTGTCATCCCGAGCGAAGCGAGGGATCTAGATCGGCCACCGCCATAGATCCCTCGCTTAGTCGCTGTCCGACAGCGACCTCTCGGGATGACACGGTGCTTTGACCGGGCGCCGACAGTGGCGGCTATTCGATCTTTACTTTGGCGGCCTCGAGAATGGCCTTCCAGCGCGCGTATTCGCCCTTCTGGAATTCGGCGAAGGCGGCCGGCGCCATCTCGGCTTGGGTCGGAAGGTCCTGGCCGAGATCCTCCAGGCGCTTGCGGATCTCGGGATCCTTGATGGTCGCCACTGCGGCGGCGTTGAGTCTCGCGATCACCTCGGGAGGCGTGCCTTTGGGCGCCCATAGCCCGTGCCAGATCGACACCTCCATTGGGAAGCCCGCTTCGGCGGCAGTCGGGATTTCCGGCGCCGCCGTGCTGCGCGCCTTGGCGGTGACGGCATAGGCCTGGATCTTGCCGGCGCGCACCTGCGGCAGCGAGTTCGACGACTGGTCGATCATGATCTGGATCTGGTTGGCAACGAGATCCTGCATGGCGGGCCCGGTGCCGCGATAGGGCACGAGCTGGAAGCTGGTGTTGGTCGCGGCGAAGAACGCAAGCGCGCCGAGATGCGAAGCCGAGCCGATGCCGGCCGTGCCGCCCGGGATCCTGTCCGGGTTGGCCTTGAGCCAGGCGACGACGTCCTTCAGCGTCTTGGCCTCGACCGGGCTGGAGGTCACCACCAGCAGTGGGTTTTGCGGCAGGCGTGCAATCGGCGTCAAATCGGTCAGCAGATCATAGGTAAGGTTCTTGTAGAGCGAGCCGTTGGCGACGTTGGTACCGACGTGACCGATCTGGATGGTGTAGCCGTCGGGCGCCGCGCGCACGGCTTTGCCGACGGCAATCGAGCCTGCCGCACCCGTCACGTTGTCGATGATGAATTGCTGGCCGAGTTCCTTGGCCATGCGCTCGCCGAAGATGCGGGCCATCAGGTCGGTCGGCCCGCCGGCGGCGAAGGGCACGATCAGGTTGATCGGCTTGTTCGGATAGGTTTGCGCCATGATCGGGCGCGCCGCCACGGTGGCAACGCCCGCGGCCAGCGAGGCCAGCGCCGTTCTACGCAACATCTATTTAGTTCCCCTCAAGTCGGACCCCATCGTGACCAGCACCGTCCGGTTGGACACCTGCTGGCCTTCCCGCACTGCCACCGACTCCACCTCGGCGTCGAGTGCTGCCTTCAATTGATGCTGGATCTTCATCGCCTCCAGCACAACCAAAGTTTGGCCGCGCGTGACTTTGTCGCCGGCCGCGACGTTGATGGCCACGATTCGTCCGTCCATCGGCGCGCGCAGTTTGCCGTCGCTGCCTTCGGCGGCCGAAGCGGGCGCCAGGTAGGTGCGATCCTGAAAGCGCACGGTATGTGCGTCGAGATCGACGATGATGTCGTTGCCGTCGATGCAAAAAGGCGGCGTCTCGGAGCTGACATCCGCCGGGGTCAACGGGATCGTGCGCTCGGTCTTCCCTACGGCGAGCTTGATCGGCGTCGGCTCGGGGTTGGAGTTGCGCCAGCCGCGCAAGTTGGCGGGATGGCGCTCGGCCGACTGGCGCCACAGCAGCGACGCCGCGAGCAACCAGTGATGGTCACTCACAGCGGGCGCGGGGAAGGCGTGCTTGCCGATGAACGCCGTGGTCGCCTTGCCTGCCGCGAATTCGGGATGCTCGAGCAGGCGGATCAGGAAGTGCCGGTTTGTCGTCGGCCCGAGCACGACCGTGTCGCGCAGTGCCTGTACCAGCCGGGCACGTGCCTCCTCGCGCGTGGCGCCGTAGGCGATCACCTTGGCAATCATGGGATCGTAGAAGGGCGAGATCACGAGCCCTTCCTGGATGCCGTAGTCGACGCGCACGCCCGGTCCTGCGGCGGGCCGCCAGACGTCGACGCGGCCGGTCTGCGGCAGAAAGCCCGCATAGGCGGCCTCGGCATAGAGGCGGACCTCGATGGCATGGCCGGAGAACTTCGCCTGCTCCTGGCTGAGCGGCAGCCTCTCGCCGCGCGCCACGCGCAGCTGCCATTCGACCAGGTCGAGGCCTGTGATGGCCTCGGTCACCGGATGCTCGACCTGCAGACGCGTATTCATCTCGAGGAAGTAGAAGGCGCCGTCGCTGCCCAGCAGGAACTCGACCGTGCCTGCGCCGCGATAGCCGATCGTCCGGGCCGCGGCGACCGCGGCGGCGCCCATGCGGTTGCGCAAGCCGGCGTCGACGGCGGGCGAGGGGGCTTCCTCGATCACCTTCTGGTGACGGCGCTGGACCGAACAGTCGCGCTCACCGAGATGGATGACGGTGCCGTGATTGTCGGCGAAGACCTGGATCTCGACGTGACGCGCATCGGCCACGGCCTTTTCCAGGATCAGCTCACCCGAACCGAAGGCGCTCTCGGCCTCGGCGCGCGCGGTGCGGATCGCCTCGGCAAGATCGCCGTCGCGCTCGACCAAGCGCATGCCGCGACCACCGCCGCCAGCCGCGGCTTTCACCATCACCGGCAGGCCGATCTTGCGCGCTTCTTTTTCGAGGCCGGCGTCGCTTTGATCGCCACCCTGATAGCCCGGCACGCACGGCACGCCGGCATCGATCATGCGGCGCTTGGCGGCGGCCTTGTTGCCCATGGCGGCAATGGCAGAAGGCGGCGGCCCGATGAATACGAGCCCTGCCTTGCCGCAGGCCGTGGCGAAGGCCTCGTTCTCCGACAGAAATCCGTAACCCGGATGCACGGCATCAGCGCCGGATTTGTGCGCCGCTTCGAGGATGCGGTCGATGCTGAGATAGCTCTCGCCGACCGGCGGCGGGCCGATGCGCACGGCTTCGTCGGCAAACGTGACATGCGGGGCGTCCTTGTCGGCGTCGGAATAGACCGCGACGGTGCGATAGCCCATCGCCTTGGCGGTGCGCATGACGCGCCAGGCGATCTCGCCGCGATTGGCGACCAGGATCTTGGAAAAGCTCACTTCAGCGGCCGGCCGTCAGGCGTCAGGTAGCCTTCGCCCTCGCGGTACATCATTCCGATGTCGGGATAGTGCGCGGTCTCCACCGTCGTGCGCGTGCCCATCTCGAGCACGCGCGCTACCGAATTGGAGCGGTTGGTCAGGTGATGTCCGTTCGGCTCGCCGGCGCGAAAGCCCACGACCATGCCGGCGGTGAGCACCGTCTCGCCCTCGTCGGTGACCAAGGTCACTTCGCCTTCCAGGACATAGACGAACTCGTCCTGTCGCTCGTGCCAGTGGCGCTGCGATGACCAGGCACCGGGCGGCAGCTCGAGCAAGTTGACGCCGAACTGCGAGAGCCCGAAGGCATCGCTCAGCCGGCGGCGGCTGCGCTGTCGGCAGGGCACGTCGTGCGGCGCCGGATAGCCCGACCCGGTGCGCATCTCGACATCGTTGGTGTGCAGGGCGGTCTTGGTCTTCGGCATGGTCACTCCACGGCCCATTTCGGCGGACGCTTCTCGGCGAAGGCGCGCAGGCCCTCGGCGGCCTCCGGGCTGCGCCGCGCCTCGGCGAACTTGTCGGCAGCGAAGTCGAGGACGGCGGCGAGCGGCTCGCTGCCGACCTTCATGACAACGGCCTTGGTCGCCGCATTGGCGAACGGCGCGCAGCGGTCGATCTGCTTCAAGACCTCTTCCAGCTTGGCATCGAGCGCCGTGGAGTCCTTCACAAGGTGATGCACGATGCCGAGCCGCAATGCCTCGGGCCCTTTGAATCGCGCCGCGGTCAGGGCGAGATGGCGAGTCTGGGGCACGCCGATGCGGGCGGCGACGAAGGGCGCGATCTGGGCCGGCACAATGCCGATCGCCGTCTCGCTCATGGCGAAGCCTGCGTCTTCGGTGGCGATAGCGACATCGGAGACGCAGAGCAGGCCGAAGCCGCCGGCAATGGCGTAACCCTCTACGGCAGCGACCACGACCTGCGGCGTGGTGTTCACCATCTCGAGGAAGGTGCCGTATTCGCGATTATTGAGCGCGATCGGATCCTTCTCGCCGGAGCGCGGCTTGTCCGCAAAACTCTGCTCCATGTTCTTGAGGTCGGCACCGGCGCAGAAGCAGCCGCCGGCACCGCGCAGGATGACCGCCTTGATGTCGCGGCGGTCGCGCAGGTTCTGGAACACCGTGCGCAGCTCGCCGATCAGCACCGGATTGAGCGCGTTCTTCACCTGCGGCCGGTTGAGCGTCACGTGAAGCCGCGAGCGCTCCCGGCGGAGAAGCAGCGTTTCGTATTTCGAAGTGAACTCAGCCATGACGATCTTCCTCCATGGCGCACTGCGCGCAACACACCTCCGGTGTCATCCCGAGCGTAGCGAGGGACCTTCCGTGGCGTCGAGGAAAGATCCCTCGCTGCGCTCGGGATGACACGATCGTCGCCCCCATCAGCGATTCTCCAGCCGGGGCAGGGTGCCCATCAGCTTGGAGATGATCTGCAGCATGACCTCGTCGGCGCCACCGCCAATCGAGGCGAGCCGCGCATCGCGGAAGGCGCGCGCGGTCGGCGACTCCCAGAGATAGCCCGCGCCGCCCCAATATTGCAGGCAGCCGTCCGTCACGACGCGCATCATGCGGCCAGCCTTCAGCTTGGCCATCGAGGCCAGCATGGTCACGTCCGTGCCATCGAGATATTCCTCGCAGGCGCGATAGCACAGCGAGCGCACCAGCTCGATCTCGGTGCGCAGCTCGGCCAGCTTGAAATGGATGATCTGGTTGTCGAGCAACGGCTTGCCGAACACCTTGCGCTCGCGCGTGTAGTCGACGGTCTCGTCGATCAGCCGCTCCATGCCGACCACGGCCGAGATGGCGCCCCACAGCCGCTCCTCCTGGAACTGCTGCATCTGATAGATGAAGCCCATGCCTTCCTGGCCGATCACGTTCCGCACGGGCACCTTCACCTCGTCGAAGAAGATCTGCGCGGTGTCGGAGCTCCTCATGCCGAGCTTGTCGAGCTTCTTCACGACCTGCACGCCCTTGGTTTTCATCGGCAGGCAGATCAGCGACTTGTTCTTGTGGACCGGCCCTTCGCCGCTGTTGGCCAGCAGGCACATCCAGTCGGCCTGGGTGCCGTTGGTCGTCCACATCTTGCCGCCGTCGATGACGTAGTCGCCGCCGACGCGCCTGGCCGTGGTCTTGAGCGAGGCGACGTCGGAGCCGGCGCCCACTTCGGAGACGCCGAGGCAGGCGACGTAGTCGCCGCTGATCGATGGCGAGAGGAACTCTTGGCGCAGCTCATCATTGCCGTAACGGGCCAGCGCTGGCGTCGCCATGTCGGTCTGCACGCCGATTGCCATCGGCACCGAGCCGCAATGGATGTGGCCCAGCTCCTCGGCCATCACCATGGCGTAGGAATAGTCGAGGCCCATGCCGCCGAACTCGACCGGCTTGTTGATGCCGAGCAGCCCGGCGCTGCCGAGCTTCTTGAAGACCTCGTGGGCGGGGAAGATGCCTTCCTCCTCCCACTGGTCGACGTGCGGATTGATGTCTTTGTCGATGATCGCTCGCAGGGTGCGGCGGATCTCGGCGTGTTCCTGGGTGAATTGCATCTACGCTTCCCCGTCTTTCTCCTCTCCCCCGATCGGGGGAGAGGAGGGGAGAGGGGGTTGCGCACGATCGTCGACGCCCCCTCTCCTAGCCTCTCCCCCGAGCGGGGGAGAGGAACATGACCCATGAACGTTCATCGGTTGCCCAATCGCGGCATGGTGCCCATCAGTTTGGCGATGATCTGCAGCATCACCTCGTCCGCGCCGCCGCCGATCGAGCCCAGGCGACCGTCGCGATAGCTGCGCGCCACCGGGCTGTCCCAGAGATAGCCCGCGCCGCCCCAGTACTGCAGGCAGGCGTCGGAGACCTCGCGGCGCAGGCGGCCCGCCTTCAGCTTGGCCATCGAGGCCAGCATGGTGACGTCCTGGCCGGCGAGATAATCCTCGCAGGCGCGATAGACCAAGGAGCGCAGCGCCTCGACCTCGCTCTTGAGCTCGGCCAGACGGAAATGGACGACCTGATTGTCCAACAGCGGCTTGCCGAACACCTGGCGCTCGCGCGTGTAGTCGATGGTGGCGTTGATGATGCGGTCGCAGCCCATCAAGGTGCCGGCGCCGGCCCACAGACGCTCCTCCTGGAACTGCTGCATCTGGTAGATGAAGCCCTGGCCCGGCTGGCCGATCGTGTAGCGCACCGGCACCTTCACCTCGTCGAAGAAGGTCTGCACGGTGTCCGAGGCGCGCATGCCGAGCTTGTTCAGCTTCTTCTGGATGTCGATGCCCTTGGTCTTCATCGGCACGACGATCAGCGACTTGTTCTTGTGCGCTTGTCCGTCTCCCGTATTGGCAAGGAGACACATCCAGTCGGCCTGCGCGCCGTTGGTCGTCCACATCTTGCCGCCGTTGATCACCCAGTCGCCGCCGACCCGGCGCGCATCGGTCTTGATCGAGGCGACGTCGGAACCCGCGCCGGTCTCGGAGACGCCAAGGCAGGCCACGTAGTCGCCGCTGATCGAAGGCGCGAGGAATTCCTGGCGCAGCTCGTCGCTGCCGTAGCGGGCGAGCGCCGGCGTCGCCATCGAGATCTGCACGCCGGTCGCCATCGGGATCGAGCCGCCATTCACCAGCCCGAGCAATTCCGAGCACACCATGGCGTAGGAGAAATCGAGGCCCGAGCCGCCGAACTGCACCGGCTTGTCGACACCCAGCAAGCCGGCATCGCCCATCTTCTTGAACAGCTCGTGGGCGGGGAACTGGCCCTCCTTCTCCCACTCGTCGACATGCGGATTGATCTCGCGATCGATCAGCGTCTTCCAGGTCTGGCGCAGCGCCTCGTGCTCGGGGGTGAACTTCATCGCGGTAGCTCCTTGCGCAGGCTTACGCTACCCGCCGCCCGTGTACGAACCCACACCACCTCACCCTGAGGAGCGAGTTGCCGTTTCGCCGCCTTTGGCGGCGAAAGCGGCTGAGCGAGCGTCTCGAAGGGTGGACACAGGCGAGGTGCGCGTTGCCACCCTTCGAGACGCCGCGCTTCGCGCGGCTCCTCAGGGTGAGGTGGGTACTTGAACCGGGATGACATGCCTCACATCCTTGCCACGCCGAAGGTGATGGGATTGAGCGGCCGCACCAGCGATTCGCGGGCGATCGAGAGCGTGAAGGCGAGGATGCGCCGGGTGTCGCGCGGATCGATGATGCCGTCGTCCCACAGATGCGCGGTGCCGTAGAGCGCGGTCGATTCGCGGTCGAACTGCTCGACGATCGACTTGAACATCTTGTCGATCTGCTCTTTCGGCGGCTCCTTGCCCTCGCGCACGAATTTCTGCTCGGTGACGGTCTTCATTACCCCGGCCGCCTGCTCGCCACCCATCACGGCGGTGCGGCTGTTGGGCCAGGCAAAGATGAAGCGCGGGTCGTAGGCGCGGCCGCACATGCCGTAATTGCCGGCGCCGAAGCTGCCGCCGATCACGATGGTGATCTGCGGCACGGTGGCGTTGGCCACTGCCTGGATCATCTTGGAGCCATGCTTGACGATGCCGCCGCGCTCGGCCTCGGTGCCGACCATATAGCCGGTAGTGTTCTGCAGGTAGACGATCGGCGTGCCCTGCTGGCAGCAGAGCTGGATGAATTGCGCGGCCTTCACCGAGCCCTTGGTGGTGATCGGCCCGTTGTTGCCGATGAAGGCCACCGGCTCACCCTCGATCTCGGCCCAGCCGCAGATCGTCTGCTGGTCGTAGAGGCCCTTGAATTCGAGGAAGTCCGAGCCGTCGACCAGCCGCGCGATCACCTCGCGCACGTCGTAGGGATCCTTGTACGACGGCGGAACGACGCCGCAGAGCTCATCGATGTCGTACAGCGGCTCCTTGAACGATTTGGCCGTTTTGGGCGGCAGCTTGTCGTTCCAGTGCCACGTGGCGATCACCTCGCGCGCCATGCGGATGCCGTCGGCGTCGTTCTCGGCCATCCATTCGGCGACGCCCGACACGGTGGCGTGCATCTCTGCACCGCCCAGATCCTCGTCGGTCGCGATCTCTCCGGTCGCCGCCTTGAGCAGCGGTGGGCCGGCCAGGAACACTTTTGCCTGGTTGCGCACCATGATGACGTAGTCGGAGAGGCCGGGCAGATAGGCGCCGCCCGCAGTCGACGAGCCGTGCACGACGCAGACCTGCGGGATGCCGCGTGCTGACATGCGTGCCTGGTTGGCGAAACCGCGGCCACCCGGCACGAAAATCTCGGCTTGATAGAGCAGGTTGGCGCCGCCCAATTCGACCAGATGCACCAGGGGCAGCTTGTTCTCGAGCACGACCTGCTGCACGCGCTGGCCCTTGCGCTGGCCGGAAGGCGCGACCGTGCCGCCCTTGATGGCCGAATTCGACGCCGAGACGACGCAGCGCACGCCTTCGACATAACCGATGCCGGCCACCGAACCGCCGCCGGCGCTCGAGCCGTCCCTGTCGTCGTGCATGCGGTAGCCCGCGAGCGGCATCAGCTCGAGGAAGGGCGCGCCTCTATCGAGGAGAAGGGCGATGCGCTCGCGCGGCATGAGCTGCTTGCGCTTCTTGAAGCGCTCGCGTGACTTCTCGGAGGTCGCCTGCACGCTCGCCTCGGCGGCGCGGAACTCGGCGATGGCCGCCAGCATCGCGTCGCGATTGCGGGTGTAGTCGTCGCTGTTCCTGTCGACCTGGGTCTCGATGATCGGCATGGCTCAGCCGCCCAGGACCTTGGGGGTCTTGGCGAGATGGAAGCCGTTGAACGGCTGCGACCGCTCGGTCGCCGGGATTTCCATCGAACGGTTGCCGAGCGGCACGCCGCCGTCGATGCGGATCTCGGTGCCGGTGATGTAGGCCGACGCGTCGCTCAGCAGGAAACAGACGGTCGCCGAGACCTCGCTCTCGGTGCCCAGACGCCCGAGCGGGCAGTAGCCCTTGAGCTTGGGAATGCGTTCCTTGAATTCGCCCTGGTAGGTGTCCATGCCGGAGGAGGCGACCCAGCCCGGCGACACGGCATTCACGCGCACGCCGGCAGAGGCCCATTCGAAAGCAAGAGTCATGGTGAGGTTCACCATGCCGGCGCGGGCGGCGCCAGTGTGCGCCATGTTGGGAAATCCGTTCCTCATGTCGGCGGCCATGTTCACGATCGAGCCACCGTGCTTTTCCATCGACTGGTTGAACACCTCGCGGCTCACGATAAATCCGCCGGTGAGGTTGTTGCGCACCACGACGTCGAAGCCCTTGGCGCTCATCTGCGCCGCCGGCGAGGGAAACTGGCCGCCGGCATTGTTGAACAGCCCGTGGATGCGGCCGTTCTTGCCGACGATCTTCCCGATCGCCTCCTTCACCTGCGCTTCCTCGCGGATGTCGAAGGCATGCGTTTCGCACGAACCGCCAGCCGCCTCGATCTCGCCCTTCACTGTGGCGAGCTTGTCGGCTTTGCGGCCGGTGATGACGACATGCGCACCCAGCGCCGCGATCTCGTGCGCCGTACAGCGGCCAATGCCGCTGCCGCCGCCGGTCACGACCATAGTCTGGCCTTCAAACAGTCCCGGTTTGAAGACCGAGCGGTACGGCATGTTTCCTCCCACATGAACGGCCGTTTATCGGGCTCTAATTGACGTTAACGTAAGGGTCAAGTAAGTCCCCCGGATCAATATCCGACCGGAGGGCAGGCGGCATGACCTTGCAGGAAATTACCGCGAAAATGAAGGAAGGCGCGGCCAAGAAGTCGTCCTTCGGCAACACCGTGAAATTCACCACCGACCAGGGCGTCGTCTATATCGACGGCAACGCGAACCCGCCGGCTGTCAGCAACGACGACAAGGCCGCCGACTGCACGCTCAACATGGCGTTCAGCGATTTCGACGACATGATCAACGGCAAGCTCGACGGCATGACGGCGTTCATGACCGGCAAGCTCAAGATCGAAGGCGACATGGGCGTCGCCATGAAATTGCAGAGCATTCTCCGGTAAGAGCCTTACCTCATCCTGAGGCCGCGCAGCGGCCGTCTCGAAGGATGGCGACAGAGGAAGTGCCCGCTCCCACCCTTCGAGACGCATCGCTGCGCGATGCTCCTCAGGGTGAGGATGTGTGGCTCACCAGACGTGCGGTATCAGGCGATACCGCACTTTTTCTGTGTACCGAGCGTAGCCCGTCAGGTTGGCCGCCAGGAACTTCTCCTCCTCGACGATCCGCCAGATCAGCGCGGGTGTGATCACGAGCAGGCCGAGCACGCCCCACCATGAGCCGAGCGCGATCGGCGAGCCGAGCAGCATGATCAGCGCAGTCGCATACATCGGATGGCGGACCAGCGCATAGGGGCCGGAGGACACGACCTTCTGGTCGGGCGCCAGCTCGATGGTAGCCGAGGTGAAGCTGTTCTCGCGGAACACGCGGTAGATCCCGAGCCAGCCCAGCGCCACCAGCACGTCACCCAAGACCGCCACCGCGCCGGGCATGTGCGACCAGCCGAAGCGCCGGTCGAGCGCGGGCAGCACGGTAAGGCCGATGAAGGCCAGCGACGTCAGGACCATGATGACCCGCTGGGCCGGCAGTTTTTCTGCCCACGGCCCGCCGCGCATGCGCCGCGCCAGAAGGGCGGGGTCTCGGCGTACCAGATAAAGCGTGATGGCAAGCGATGCGCCGAAATAGACGGCAAGGAAAAGCCACGCCTGCCAGTAGTCGACGGTTCCGGCGCCGCCGAACAGCAGCGCCGCCATGACCACGAACAGGGCAACCAGCCCGATGAGCGCGTTCGTGTTCAGCCGTCTTCCTCCTTGCTTCTGTGATAGTGCCGCCGGGCCTTGGCGCGGTTGCCGCAGGCCGACATCGAGCACCAACGGCGCTTGCCGGCGCGGCTGTCGTCGAGGAACAGCCAGCCGCATTCCGGGTTGGCGCAGCGGCGGACCCGGTCGAGGCGCGGGCCGGCCAGAAGATCGCCCGCCGACCACAGAACCGGCGCCAGCAGCGCGAGCGCCGTGCCGGACCTGGCATCGACATCCCAACTGTAGCCGTCGCGGCCCCGCCTCAGGGTACTCCGCGCCGGCGCATGTGCCAGCGCCTGATTCAGTGTCTCGAGGTCGCGCGGCGCGGCGGCCTTGCCTTCAGTCTGGGCGTTGAACAGCCGGTAGATCGTCTCGCGCAACGCAAGCGCAGTCTCGAATTCCTTGGCCGCTGGTGGCTTGGCCGCCTTCGCCCACGCCGCGAGATCGGAGGGCGCGTTTAGCGTCTCCGTCGCGGTCGACTGGCCGCGCCAATAGCGGGTGTTGGCGAAGTCCAGGCAGAGGTCGGGGCGGGTCATGGTCATCAGATGATAACCGGTTGAGCGGTTGACAAGGCCATTTTCCCTTTATAACTATGTAACCGGTTATGAAGTTATACAGGAGAAGGACATGTTTGACCACGTTTCGATTGGCGTCAGCGACCTCAAGCGTGCCGGCCGGTTCTACGATGCGGTGCTGAAGCCGCTGGACGTCACGCGCCTCAGCGACGGTGAGGGCGCGCTAGGCTACGGCGAGAAGGCGGCGGGGCTGTGGATCCTGCCGGTCAAGAAGCCGGTGAAGGCCGACATGGAGTCGGGCCTGCATTTCTGCTTCCAGGCCAAGAGCCGGGCAGCCGTCGACGCCTTTCATGCCGCGGCGCTGAAGACCGGCGGCCAGGACAACGGCAAGCCGGGCGTGCGGGCCGACTACAGCCCGAAATACTACGCCGCCTTCGTCATCGACCCCGACGGCTATCGCATCGAGGCCTATTGCGGGAAGTGACGCGAAGCGACCGAAGCAGCGCCCATCCTGCCATCGTATCGATCATATTCATAAGAGGGGTCTATGCTTTCCACTTTCGTCACCATCTGGATCCTTCACGTCGCAGCTATGTTGAGTCCAGGCCCCAACGTTCTGCTGGTGTCGCAACTGGCAGCGAGTGATCGGGCTCGGAGTGCTGTTTTTGCAGCCTTGGGCGTTACCTTTGGCGCCGCCATTTGGGCGACTTGCGCGGTACTCGGAGTCCATATCGTTTTCGTGGCATTTCCGGGACTACGCCTCGCACTTCAGGTCGCCGGAGGCGTGTATCTCCTGTACGTGGCCATTCGTCTATGGCGATCCAGCGGCGCTGCGTTGGTCGGTCGAGCGTCGTCAGTGTCCTCGTGGGCCGCGTTTCGTCGGGGATTTCTGACCAACATTACCAATCCAAAAGTGGCTCTATTTTTTGGCAGCGTGTTTGCCACTTCGTTCCCGGCGGAGCCCAGCCCAATCCTGCAGGCGTCGGCGGTGGCCATGGTGGTGCTCAACGCGCTGTGCTGGCACACGCTGCTCGCCTACCTGTTCTCTCGCGAGCGTGTTCGCGCCGCCTACTCGCGCACGCGAGGCGTCGCCAATCGCATTGCATCGGTCACCATGGGGGCCTTGGGACTGAGCTTGTTGGTAGCGTCATTGCGCGAGGCGCTCTTTCTGGCCTATCGTGCGAAACCCGGATCAACCCCCTGATCTCCACTTATCAAGAGCCGAATCCTGTCCAGACAAACCCGGCCAGCTCAAGGGACCTTGCGAGGCGTCCCTCGCTTCGGCTGAACTTCTAATGACCAAACGAGGTGATTGAGACGGTCCGCGAGTACAATGCAACCGAGCCGCAGACTCTGTCTGCAGAGTTGGGAGCGTAGCGTATGCCCGGTGTTTGTCGTCAGCCCGCGCCTTTGATCAACTCAAGATCTGGTAAGGCTGCGGGAAGCCCCATATTTTTCCATTATTTTAATGGGAGCTTCCGGACCTCGCCCAACATTTGGTGTCCCCGTCGGAGCTCCGTGTGATGCGTCGACAGGGGGGTCCCCGAAATGCGGACGGAGAGGGCAGAAATGCCGATGGCACCTGCATCTACCCCGTCCCCGGAGTGGGGACGGTTGTGGACGGGTGACGCATTGGCCCGGTCGCCTGGACCAAAGGACTCTCAGGCGAACGGGACGAGCCCTAGCTGCCGGTGATCTCCTTCAGCAGCCCGAAGAACGCGCGCTTGCGCTTCGAGGAGATGGTCCAGTCGACCGGCAGCGACTGGAAGCCGTCCTCGAAGCGCTCGCGGTTCATGCGGTAGTCGAAGTAGCCCCAGCTCGCGCCCGCTTCGACGGCGGCGACGAAATGGTTGTCGGGCTTGTCGAACTCGAAGTGGTCGTCCTCGTTGTAGACGAGCGGCTGGCCGCGATAGCCCTTGCCGGAGCGCCACCGTGCGACCTGCAGGCGGATGCCGTGCGGGCTCGGCTGGAAGTGCCCGTCGGGGCCGTAGACGCGGTTGCCGTGCGGCAGCAGGAAGTCGGCGACCGCCAGCGTTGCGGGCGGCGGCGCGTCGATGCCGATCAGGCTGGTGGAGACCAGCAGCTTGCCCGCGCTGCGCTTCTGCGCGAGCTCGATCAGCTCGTGGCAGCGCTCGGCGGCGATGATCGGATGCGCCCACACATTCTCCAGATCGACCTCGTTGCCGATCTCGATCAGCACGTTGGTCGCCTCCTTCCCGAGCAGCCAGTCGACCGTGTTGGTGACGGCAGCCTTCACGGCGGCCTCGTCTTTGAACGAACCGCTCTGCTTGCCGTAGAACAGGCCGAGCACCACGACCATGCCATGCTGGCCGCAGGCCTTGATCACCTTCTCGAGGCGCGTCGCCCACGCGGGCTTGATCGTACCGTCGGGCGTGAAGCCGCAGATCTTCCACGGCTGGTTCCAGGAATAGCCCTGCGGGCTGCCGCCCGACAGGTTGAGGCAGACCGCGAGCAGGCCGTGTGCGCGATAGGCAGGGAGCGCGGCGACGAACTCAGCGGTGCTTCGCTCGGCATCCCACGGACCGTCGGCATAGGCCCAGGCGCCGCGCGTCGCCGGATTCTCGTCGTCGGCGATGGCGTTGGCCATGCGGCTGTTGAACAGACGGCCCTCGATGCGATGGCCTTTCCAGCTGCGGCCGGAGTAGGTCGGCGTGCCGTTGATCGAAAAGCCGCCGTTCGCGATCGAGACGACGGTCGCCACCGCTCAGAATCCGACGGCTGCGCCGTCGCGCCGGCTTTCCGAGGCGCCGAGATAGGAGCCGCCTTCGGGGAAGCGCCAGATGATCTGGCTCGAGCCGAAGGCGACGCTCGGCCACTCCGTGCGCGTCACCTTGTGGCCGCGCCCCTCCAGGCCATTGGCCGTGTCGGCCGGCATGTGATTCTCGACCCACACCGTCTTGTCGAGCTCGTGGACGCGCCAACGCGGGCCGTCGATGGCGGCCTGCGGGTTTTGGCCGTAGTCGACGATGCGGCTGAAGACCTGCATGTGGCCCTGCGGCTGCATGGCGCCGCCCATCAGGCCGAAGGTGGCGACCGGTTTGCCGTCCTTGGTGATGAAGGCGGGGATGATGGTGTGGAACGGCCGCTTCTTCGGCCCGACCTGATTGGGATGGCCCTTGGTGGTGACGAACCCCGAGGCGCGATTGTGCAGGGCGATGCCGGTGCCGGGCACGACGATGCCCGAACCGAAGCCGGTGTAGTTCGACTGGATCAGCGACACCATCATGCCCTGCTCGTCAGCGGTGCCGAGATAGATCGTGCCGCCGTCCTTCGGCACGCCGGGGCCGAAATCCTGCGCCTTCTTCGGGTCGATCAGCTTGGCGCGGCTCTTGAGATAGTGCTTGTCGAGCATCTGCGCCGGCGTGACTTCCATAAATCGCGGATCGGCGACGTAGCGCCAGATGTCGGCGAAGGCGAGCTTCATTGCCTCGATCCGGAGATGCGCCATCTCGGCGCTGTCGGGATCGTGACCGGCGACGTCGAAGTTCTCCAGGATGCCGAGCGCCATGCAGGCGGCGATGCCCTGGCCGTTCGGCGGGATCTCGTGCAGCGTCGTGCCGCGATAGGTGAGCCCTATCGGATCGACCCAGTCGGCCTTGTGGCTCTCGAGGTCGTTGCGACGCAGCGCCCCGCCGGTCCCCTTGGCGTGCTTGTCCATCGCCTCGGCGAGCTCGCCGCGATAGAAGGCCTCGCCCTTGCTCTCGGCGATCTTGGCGAGCGTCTTGGCCTGGTCGGGGAACTTCCAGACCTCGCCCGGCAGCGGCGCGCGGCCGTTGGGCAGGAAGGCCTTCACCCAGTCGTTCTGGCCCTTGAGCCGTGTGATCGCCGCGTCCCACTGGCGCGCCACCATGTAGGAAACGCGAAAGCCGTCATGGGCGTACTTGATCGCCGGCTCGAACAGATCGGCGAAAGGCAGCTTGCCGTAGCGGGCGTGCAGCGCCATCCACAGCGACACGGCACCCGGCGTGCTGACGCAACCCCAGCCGGTGTCGGCGATCTTGGCCTGGCCGTCGTACTTGTCGGGCGTCATCAGCTCGGGCGATTGGCCCGAGGCGTTCATGCCGACGAGCTTGGTGCCGTCCCACAGGATGCAGAAGGCGTCCGAGCCAATGCCGTTCATCGTCGGCTCGACGACGGTAATGGCAATCGCGCTCGCGATCGCCGCGTCGACTGCATTGCCGCCCTTGGCCATCATGCGCAGGCCCGCCGTGGCGGCGAGGTGCTGCGAGGAGGCGACGACGTTGGAGGCGAAAACCGGCAGCTTCTTGGTCGTGTACGGAAAGTCGTAGGAGAAAGACGGCACCCCAAAATCCTTTCGTTCTTCTTCTTTTACGTCGTCGATGCCAGGGCCTCGATACGGGCCACGAACCGCGGCGACTGCAGGAACTGGCGGTTCTCCGCCTCGCCCTTGCCGAATACTCGGGAGAGATCGAACAGGCCCGCACCCGCGATCTCGCCCATGCGCCCGCCGAGTTTCACGCGCTCGCCGAGCCGGAAGGTTTTTAGCGCTCCGATGGCGGCCTCGGAAAGGCCCGGCGGCGGCGCCTCTCGGGATCGTGTGGAGAACAGGTCGGCCAGCATGCTGGCCGCGCTGCCCGTCATCGCGAGCTTCCAGTCGTTGAACGCGTAGAGCGAAATTTGCGGGCCGACTTCGACAGTGATTGCGACGGTCTCGGCATTGCCTTCGATGGTCTTGAGCGTGCCGCACCAGTCGGCGAAGGCGCCGACCTTGCTGGCGAGCGCGACGCTTTGCTTGGCCGCTTCCTCGATGCGCAGCGGATTGTTCGAGGCGAGGGCGGGCTTGGCCAGCGCCTGCAGGCCGTCAAGGAACGCCTTCTGCTTGGCGTTGCGTTCGTAGCAGGGTGTGTCCCAGCAGCCGCCGAGAGCCAGACCTGCGCCGCCAAACAGCACGGTACGTCTCAAGACATCCTCTCCGCCCGCGCCAGCGGGGGGAGAGGACGGGGCCCATCGCGTCAGCGATGGGAAGGTGAGGTGGGTCATGCGCGTCGCCACCCCCTCACCTTACCTCTCCTCCAAGGGGGAGAGGAATATGAGGGAAGGTCACGCCGCCTTGGCCTGGGCTTTGGCGCGCTCCTCTTCCTTCAATTCCTTCTTGGAGAGCTTGCCGACGGGAGTCTTGGGCAGCTCGGGCCGGATCTCGAGCGCCACCGGCATCTCGTGCTTGCCGATCTTTCCCTCGAGATGCTTCTTCAGCTCCTCGAAGGTGAGATGGGCGCCGGGCTTCAGCTTGACGAACACCTTGGGCGCTTCCTGGCGGTAGGGATCGGGGATGCCGATCACGATGCATTCGTCGACCGCTGGATGCTCGTAGACCGCCTCCTCGACCATGCGCGGATAGACGTTGTAGCCCGACGAGATGATCAGGTCCTTGGAGCGATCGACGAGATAGAGCCAGCCGTCGTCATCCATGTAGCCCATGTCGCCGGTGCGCAGACCCTTCCAGTTCGATGCCGGATGATTGAACAGCACCTTGTCGGTCTCGTCCGGCTTCTTCCAATAGCCCTTCATGACCTGAGGGCCGATGATGCAGACCTCGCCGACATGCTCCTTGCCCGCCGGCAAGGTCCTGTCGGGATGCTCCATGTCGCGGATCTCGATGATGGTGCCGACGATCGGCACGCCGCACGAGCCGACTCGCCTGGCCTGCTTGTTGACCGGGCAGGTGGCGCCCGTAGGCGAGGTCTCGGTGAGACCGTAGCCCTCGATCAAGGTAGCGCCGGTCAACTTTTCGAACGCCTGCTGCACCTCGACCGGCAGGGGGGCGCCGCCCGACATGCAGATCTTGAGCGACTTGAGGTCGAGCCCCTGCGCCTTGGGATGCTTGTTGATCGCGGTGAAAAGCGTCGGCACGCCGGGCAGGAAGGTCGGCTTCTTGGTCGCGAGATCCTTGACGATCAGGTCGATGTCGGGTCGGGGATAGAGGATCAGCTGATTGCCGTTGCGCACCGCGCCCAGCATGATTCCCGACAAGGCGTAGATATGGAACAGCGGCAGCACGCACACGACCTTCTCGGTGCCGGGTGTGGTGTAAGGCGTAGTCCAGGCTTGGCCCTGCGCCATCGCCGAGACGACGCAGCCATGCGTCAGCATGGCGGCCTTGGGCAGTCCGGTCGTGCCGCCGGTATATTGCAGCAGCGCCACTTCATCCCAGAGATCGGCCGGCGCAGGATGGTTCTTGTACGTGCCGTCGTTGGCCAGCAGATCCTTGAACGATATGTGCCAGTCGTCGCGCGGCCACGCCGAGAGCTCCTTCTTCTTGGCGATGGGATAGAGCCAGTTCTTGGGCCACGGCAGGTAGTCGGCGATCGAGCCAACGATCAGCTTCTTGAGCCGGCTCTTGCCGCGCATCGCCGCCATCTTGGGATAGAGCGCGGCGACGTCGAGCGTCACCAGGATGTCGGTCTCGCTGTCGCCGATCTTGAATTCAAGCTCGCGTGCGGCATCGAGCGGGCTGTAGTTCACCACCCGGCCGCCCGCCTTCAGGATACCGAAGAAGGCGATCAGGTAGTGCGGCGTGTTGGGAAGATAGAGGCCGACATTGACGCCGGGCCCGACGCCCAGCTTCTGGAAGCCGGCGGCGGCGTGGTCGGAGGCTTTCTTGTAGTCGGCGAAGGTCATCACCTTGTCGAGGAAATCGGTGAAGGGACGGTCGGCGTACTGCGCGCAGCTTTCCTCGAAAATCTGGTGGATCGTCTTCTTCGGAACCTCGAGCTCCCACTTCACGCCCGGCGGGTAGCTCTGCTCCCACGGATAGTGCGCCATTTTTGTTCCTCCCAAACACGACTATGGCATACGATAGGCGTAGCTGTAGACGGTCTCGAACCCGAGATCGGCATAGAGCGGCAGCGCTGCGATATTGGTTGCGACCACCTGCAGATAGGCAAAGCGCGCACCGTGGTCGCATCCCCAGGCACCGATGCTTTGCGTCAGTCGCCTCGCCAGTCCGCGGCGGCGCGCGGTCGGTGCGACCAGGACATCGAACAGCCCGACATGATCTCCGTCGACCACGCCCAGCGCGAAGGCAAGCGGCTCGCCATCCTTTTCGACCGAGGCGAACCCGACCGGCGCCGCTATCGAGCGCAGCATTTGCGTCATGGTCTCGCGATGGTGCGGCGCCACCGGGCTGAGGCCGGCAAAGCCGGCCAGCCATTCGGGCGTCGGCGACGTGGCGATCCGGACCAAGGGATCGGGCGAAAATCGCTCGTCGAGTGTGGCCCGCTGCACCAGGCTCTGGTCGATCCGCCGGTAGCTCCGGCCCGCCAGGACGGTGTCCGCTTCGGCGGGCGCCAGGGGCGTCAAGCGCCAGATCGGCGGTTGGCCGCGCTCGCGATAGGGCTGTTCGAGTTCGGCCATGACATCGGGGGTGAAATGAGCCCCAGCCCCTATCGCATTGATTGAATTGGCTCTTTTGGTGTAACCGTCGGCAAAGCGCTGCACCCAGCCGAAATTGGCCCGGGTTTCCAGGGCGGGCCAGGCCTGCAGCGCCTTCTGTTCCAGTTCGCGGATTTCTACCGGTGACATTCGTTACAATGCATGCTAGAAATAGAATCAATAATAACAGACAGTTAAATTACGAACTGCAAGTTATGCATGAACAGGATCGACATCCCCTCCGTCGACGTTCGTGTTCGCTGGCAGCCGCCCATCGTTTGTCCTCCCACGCGATCGGATCACGGCTGCCGGCATTCCTTCTGCTCGCGCTGGTAGCATTCCACCTCACAGGCTGCGGTAGTTCCAGCAGCGGCAGCTTCGGCTACGCCGAACGCCCTCCGACCAATCGTACCGCCTTGGTCGCCTGGCAGGAATGGACCCGCTTCGGCCGCTCGACCGTGGTCTATGGCGGCCACGCCAGCGGCTACACCAACCGCAACGGCGTCGACGAGCGCAGCGAGCCTCTGACTAGCCGGGTCGGTAGCTACTGGGCAAGCTGCGGGCATCCTGAGTGGAACGGCCGTACCTCCGGCCGGCCGTGGTCGGGGGCGTTTGTGTCGTGGGTGATGACGCAGTCTGGCGTGAGCCATTCGGCTTTCCCGCCGGCCGGACGGCACGGTCAATATCTCGCCGCGCTCTACGACCATCAGCGCAGTTCGCGCAGTCCGGCCTTCGCGCTGCACGCGCCCAATGAATACGCTCCCAAGCCGGGCGACCTGGTGTGCACCGGCACGGCGGGTCCGACCTGGCGCTACGCCAATTCGCGCACGGCGCATCGGCGCATCGACAATACGGCAAGCCATTGCGACGTCGTGACCGACGTGCGCGGCGGCTTCGTTCACGCCGTTGGCGGCAATGTGAAGAACAGCGTCACGATGAGTCTCTACCCGGTTGACGGCCGCGGCCATCTTGCCAACGCGCCGGGCAAGATCTGGATGATGGTGGTCGAGAACCGGGTGAACTGATCAGGGACGCGGCGGCAGACCTTGGACGGCGCGATCGAGTGCAGCTGCACGGCGCCAGAAGGTCCATGCCAGCACGAAGTCGAACACCATCATGAACAGCCCAACGAGCCAAACGACGTCAAACCCCCAGGGCGTCATGTAGGCTTCGATGCCTTGCTCCAGGAAGAGCACGGGGATGCCGATGCCGACGAGCAAGCCGGCGAAGACCAGGCTGGCCGCGAGCACCTTGAAGTTCTTAGCCTGGGCGCTGGGATCCGCCTGCGCCGGCACGGCTCTCAGCCCTTGGCCTGCATGAACCCCGCCACGCGCTCGGCGATCATGATGGTGGGCGCGTTGGTGTTGCCGCCGACCAGCGTCGGCATCACCGAGGCATCGACCACGCGCAGTCCCTCGAGCCCGCGCACCCGGCACTGGTTGTCGACCACCGCCATGGTGTCGTTGTCGGCGCCCATCTTGCAGGTGCCGACCGGGTGATAGATGGTCTCGCACTTCGCGCGCACCCATTGCTCGATCTCGGCGTCCGTCTTGACTGCGGCGCCGGGCTGGAACTCGTCGGCGCGGTAGGGATCGAGCCCTGACTGGGCGAAGATCTCGCGGCCGATCTTCACGCCCTTGATCAGCGTGTCGAGATCGCGGCGCTCGGCGAGGTAGTTCGCGTCGATCAGCGGGTGCGCCTTCGGATCCTTGCTCTTCAAGCGGATCGTGCCGGTGCTCTCGGGTCGGAGCGTGCAGACATGCAGGCTGTAGCCGTTCTTCTTCATCTTGGTGCGGCCGTGATCGACCACCAGCACCGGCAGGAAGTGCAGCTGGATGTCGGGCGCTGACAGACCGCTCTGCGTGCTCAGGAACCCGCCGGTCTCGGCGATCGGCGATGTGCCGGGGCCCTTCTTGTTTCTCCAGTACTGGTAGAGCGACCACAGCTTGTTGGCGGTGTCGTAGGTGTCGCGCGTCTTGCAGAACTGCAGCAGCGCGGCATCGAGATGGTCCTGCAGGTTGCCGCCGACGCCCGGCAGGTCGTGCAGGCAGCGGATGCCGACCGACTGCAGGTGATCGGCCGGGCCGATGCCCGACAGCATCAGAAGCTGCGGCGAGTTCACCGCGCCGCCGCTCAGGATGATCTCGCCGCTGCACAGCGCCACCTCGTCGCGGCCATCGACGACGTAACGCAGTCCCATCGCGCGATTGCCGTCGAGGATGATGCGCTCGACCAAAGCGTTCGAGATCACCTTGACGTTGTTCTTGTTGCGCTCGACGGCCGGCCGCAGATAGGCGCTCGCCGTGCTCCAGCGCTGCTTGTCCTTCTGCGTGACCTGGTAGTAGCCGACGCCTTCTTGGTTGGCGCCGTTGAAGTCTTTCACGCGCTTGTGGCCGGCCTGCTCGCAGGCCTTCAGGAAGCCATCGTTTATCTTCGACGGATCGACCTGGTCGGCGACGTTGAGCGGACCACCGGTGCCGTGAAAATCGTCGCCGCCGCGCTCATTGTTCTCCGCCTTCTTGAAGAACGGCAGCACGTCGTTGTAGCTCCAGCCTTCGTTGCCGAGCTGGCGCCAGTGGTCGTAATCCCAGGCGTTGCCGCGCACATAGAGCATGGCGTTGATCGACGAAGAGCCGCCCAGCGTCTTGCCGCGCGGCCAGTACATGCGCCGGTCGTTGCAATGCTTCTGCGGCACGGTCTCGTAGCGCCAGTTGTAGGGCGTCTTTTCGCCGAGGCTGGCGAAGCCCGCCGGCATCTTGAGCATGAACGAGTCGTCAGGCGGCCCGGCTTCGAGGATCAGGATGTTGAGCGCGTAGTCCTCGGCAAGGCGGTTGGCGATGGCGCAGCCGGCCGAGCCGGCACCGATGATGATATAGTCGTAGGGCCAGGACATCTTTGTCTTCCTAGGGCAGTCGATTCTCGATCACGGTGAAGAAGGTTCGAGCGGATATGGGCGACAAAAACCCGTTGGCGTCCAGTGGAAATACGCTGCGGCTGACCGAGTCGCGCACATTGCCGCCGATGGCCTGCACCTCGCCGGGCCGCACCTCGACTACGATGTCGCAATGTCCGGGTCCGCGATTGAGGTTTTCCAGGGTGGTGCCGCCACCCTCGCGCGAGGCACAGATCAGGTCGCCGACCCGCGGCGCGTAGTCGTTCACGGGGTGTGGCACGAAGGCGGCGCCCGGCTTTGGGGCGCGCAGCACCATGCGCTCGACATAGATGGTGTGGCGGGCGTCGGGGCAGAAGAGGTCGCGCGGCACGCCGGCACTCTCGATGTCCCATGAGATGAACGCCGCCGACCACGGCACTTCGGTATCGAGCCCGCTGAGGTTGGGCCGATCGACGCTCTTCCAGTAGTCGTTGATGCGTTCGGGGGCGTCGCGCTCCTGCACGCCGAGTTGCTCGGTCCGCGGCGGGCCGGACTTGGGGAAGGTGATGGTCTGGCGGCCGTAGCGCGCCCATTCCTGCACCGCCAGCAGCACCATCGAGGTCTTGGCGCTCGCGGTCGGCGGCGGCGCCTCGGGCTTCCACGACGAGGCGGGGCAGGGGCCGAGCGGCTTGAGGGATGCCGCGCTCTTTGGCGGGGGCGCGGTCGCGCATGCGGCGGCGGTGAGCAGCATGAGCAATGTCGAAATCAGGCGGTGCATCGCCACCATCTAGGGTCGTTGCGCCTGGGGCGGAAAGCGGAGATGTTGGCCGAAATGGCGTTCCCGAGATCCATCGCCGCCGTCGTGTTCGACATGGACGGTGTGCTGTTCGACACCGAGACACTGTACGAAAAGGCCGCACTCGCGGCTGCGCGCGAGGTCGGGATCGACATGACATCTGCGTTCTTCCGCAGCACCATTGGTTCGCCCTGGCCGGTAATCCGCGAGCAGCTGCTGGCCTACTATGGATCCGATCTTGCGGTCGACGAACTGTCCGGCGCCTCGCGGCGAATCTTCCACGACCTGACCGAAAGACAATGGCTTCTGAAGCCCGGTGTGGTGGAAATGCTCGATCTGCTCGACGAGCTGGACTTGCCGCGCGCGGTTGCCACTAGCTCGATGCGCGCCACCGTCGAGCGGCATCTGCAGAGGCACGAGCTCTCCCGCCGGTTCGACTGCATCGTGGCGCACGGCGAGTACGAGCGGCACAAGCCGCATCCCGACCCCTTCCTCAAGGCCGCCGAAATCCTCGGCGTGGCGCCGCATCAGTGCCTGGCGATCGAGGATTCTCATCACGGCGTCCGTTCCGCATCGTCGGCGGGCATGATGACGGTCATGGTGCCCGATCTCCTCCCGGCAACCGACGAGATCTGCGCCCTCTGCCTGCATGTCGCGCAAGACCTGCACGAAGTCGGCAAGCTCGTACGGGCGGCTACCAACGGCCAAGCCCGCCAATAACGATGGTTGGCACGTTGGCAGTGTGACTCTGGACGGTGAAGACCTGCGTACCAGGACGGCGGCCCTCGCGCGGCGCGGAGACCTCGACACCGGCCTTCTTCAGTCGCTCATTGCAGCGTGTGATGTCGGGCGTGCGCCAGGACAAGCCCCAAAGTTCGTCGGGCGCGTCGGACACGCCCTTCTTCAGGTCATGCGCCATCTCGACTACGAGATCGCCGCAGCGGAAGAACAGAAGGCGCGATCCCCAGTCGGGATTGCTGCGGTCGAGTCTGAGGTCGAGACCGAGCCGCCCGGCATAGAGCGCGATCGCGCGCTCGGGGTTGGGTGTGCGGATCACGACGTGATCAAGGGCGGTAATGGACGCGGCTTCACTGCTGTCTTTGAGCGGTGAGGGCGGGGCGGTGCTTTTGACTTCGGCCAGGACGATCGGAACGCCGTGCGTCGCCTGCACCGAAAGCACGAGTTGATCGTCCCGACGCTCGGCTGGCAGCGCACGGCGCTCGAGCAGGCGCTGCGCCTTGTCGAGCGATGACGTGGCGAACACCACGGAGCCAAGCCGGGCCGTCGCTGCATCGTCCTCGATCGCCAGTGCGACATTGCCGACGCTCAGCCTGCTGCCCTCGGCACGTCTGCCGAGCAAGGTCTGGTAGGCGCCGACCGCTCCTGCATGGAACGAGGCGCGCAAGGTCAGATGATCCAGTCCGTCGATCACGGCGTCAGCCGATGCGCTTCAGTTTCTCTCTGAACATCGCACCGCGATGGACGTAGGCCAGGGTGTCCAGGCGCATGCGCTCGATGTTGTCGTCGCTCACGTCGCGGACGACCTTGGCCGGCGCGCCGAGGATCAGTGTGCGGTCGGGAAAGCTCTTGCGTTCTGTGACGATGGAGCCGGCGCCGACCAGGCAGTTCTTGCCGATCACGGCGAGGTTCAGCACCACGGCCTGGATGCCGATCAGCGCGCCGTCGCCGATCCTGCAGCCGTGCAGCATGGCGCAGTGGCCGATGGTGACGTCCTTGCCGATGACGAGGGGCGCGCCCGGGTCGTTGTGCAGCACGCAGTTGTCCTGCACGTTGCTGCCGTCGCCGATGGTGATCGGCTCGTTGTCGCCGCGCAGCACGGCGCCGAACAGGATGCTGACCCGCTCGCCGAGCGTCACATCGCCGATGATCGTCGCGTTCTCCGCCACGAAGCAGGACGCTGGAATCACCGGCTTTTTGTCGCCGAGCTGGTAGATCGCCATTTTATTCCCTTCCAATAAAGAACTACGCGCCGACAATGGCTGTATCGCACATCGGCTCGTCGGAAAGCACGGCCCCTTTCGCGGCCCTGCTGTCAGTGCGCATAATTCACTCACCGGGAGGAAAAAACATGAGTGAAGTCGACGGCGCCACCCTGATCGCGCGCAGCCTCAAGCACCAAGGCATCGATCATATGTTCGGGATCGTCGGGTTCCCGGTCGGCCCGATCGCCACGGCCGCGCAGAAGGAAGGCATCAACTACATCGGCATGCGCAACGAACAGTCTGCGGCCTACGCGGCCCAGGCGTACGGCTATATGACCGGTCGCCCCGGCGTCTGCCTCACCGTGACCGGCCCCGGCGTGGTGCACGGCCTCGCCGGTCTTGCCAACGCGCAGCAGAACTGCTGGCCCATGATCCTTATCGGCGGCGCCTCGGAGACCTATCGCGGCGGCATGGGCGCCTTCCAGGAAGAGCGCCAGGTGCTGATCGCTACGCCATTCTGCAAGTTCGCCCACGGCATCGAGAGCGTTAATCGCATCCCATATTATGTCGAGATGGCGACCCGGCACGCGATCTACGGCCGGCCGGGCGCCTCCTACCTCGACATGCCGGACGACATCATCAGGGGCACGTGCGAGCTCGACAAGGTCGTGCAGGTCCAGCGTGTGCCCGAACCGCCGCGCATGGTGGCACCGGGAGAAAACATCGAGGCGGCGCTGGATGTACTCGAAAAGGCCCAGCGGCCGCTGGTCATCGTCGGCAAGGGCATGGCGTGGTCGCGCGCCGAGGGCGAGGTGCGCTCCTTCGTCGAGCGCACCCAGATCCCGTTCGTGCGTTCACCGATGGGCAAGGGCGTGATGCCGGACGATCATCCGCTGGCGGTCTCGGCGGCGCGCACGCTGGCGCTGCAGCAGGCCGACGTCGTCTTTTTGATGGGCGCGCGGTTCAACTGGATCTTCCACTTCGGGTTGGCGCCACGCTTCGCCAAGGACGTCAAGGTCATCCAGCTCGACATCGCGCCGGAAGAGATCGGGCACAACAAGCCGACCGAAGTGGCGCTGGTCGGTGACGGCAAGGCCATCGTCGGCCAGCTCAACAAGGCGCTCGCTGGCCGGCAGTGGTTCCATCCGACCAATTCGGCGTGGCGCAAGGCGCTCTCCAAGAAGGTCGCGGAGAACGCGGCGACGATCAGGCCGCAGATCGACGACGACGCGGCCCCCGCGAACTACTATCGCGCGTTGCGCGATGTCGCCGCCTGGATGCCGAAGAATTCTATCCTAAGCGCTGAGGGCGCCGGCACGATGGATATCGGCCTCACCCAATTGCCGAGCTTCGACGCCCGGTCGTGCCTCAACGCCGGCACTTACGGGACGATGGGCGTCGGCCTCGGCCAGGCGATCGCCGCCTGCGTCGCGCAGCCCGGCCGGCCGGTCATCCATCTGTCGGGCAACTCGGCGATCGGCTTCTCCGGCATGGAGATGGAGACGCTGGTGCGCTACGGCTTTCCGGTGAAGATCGTCGTCCTGAACAATGGCGGCATCGGCCCCGGCATGCCGGCGATCCCGGAAAATCCGATGATGAACCTCAAGCCCAACGCGCTGATCTACGGCGCCCGCTACGACAAGATGATGGAGGCGTTCGGCGGCAAGGGATTCTTCGTCGAGGATCCGAAGAAGATTCGCGGTGCGCTCGACCAGGCGATGGCCCACGATGGTCCTGCCCTGGTCAACGTCGTGCTCTCGCAGGGTTCGACGCGCAAGGCGCAGCAGTTCGCTTGGCATAGCTGATTGAGTGACACACCCTTAGAGGAGTCGTCGTCATGCAGGATCAGGTAAGGCAGCCGGAGGTCGCAACCGCGACGCAGCCCGCGCTCAAGGGGATCAAGGTGCTCGACCTCACCCAGTTCGAGGCGGGGCCGTCCTGTACCGAGGCGCTGGCCTGGTTCGGTGCCGACGTCGTCAAGGTCGAGGAACCCAGTCGCGGCGAGCCGGGGCGTTGGGGATTCAGCGATCGCCCCGACGCCAATTCGCACTATTTCATCTACTACAACCTCAACAAGCGCAGCGTGACCTGCAACCTCAAGAGCGAGGAAGGCAAGGCGCTGCTGCGGCGGATGATCGCCAAGGCCGACGTGGTGATCGAGAACATGGCGCCGGGTACCTTCGCCCGTCTCGGCTTCGACTGGCCGCGGCTGAGCGCGCTCAATCCGCGGCTGATCTTCGCCCAGGTCAAGGGCTTCGCGCCGGAAAGCCCGCACGCCAACTACCTGTCGTTCGACATGATCGCCCAGGCGATGGGCGGCACGATGGGCGTGAACGGCCATCCTGACGAGCCGCCGGTGCGGCCCGGCCCGACGATCGGCGACACTGGTACCGGCATGCTGATGGCCATGGGCATCATCACCGCGCTCTACCAGCGCATGACGACCGGCCGCGGCCAGCACATCCAGATCGCCATGCGCGACGCCATGCTGAACTACTGCCGCACGCCGATGAGCCGCCAGGCCATGCGCAAGGACCAGCTGCCGCGCGGTGGCAACGGCGTGTTCGGCACCGCGCCCGGCGGCCTCTACAAATGCGCGCCGGGCGGAATCGACGACTGGGCCTACATTTTTGCGTCGCGCGGCAACGAGGAGCATTGGCGCCGCCTGGTCAAAGCGATCGGTCGCGAGGACCTGCTCAACGATCCACGCATGAAGGACGGCACCACGCGCTTCCAGAACAAGGAGGCGGTGGACGCGGCCATTACCGAATTTACGTCCAAGCGCACCAAGGATGAGGTGACCAAGATCATCGCCGGCGCGGGCGTTCCCTGCGGCGCCGTCAAGACCACGCTCGAGCTCATGCACGATCCCGATCTGCATGCGCGCGGCATGATGCAGACGATCGACCATCCGATCCGCGGACCGGTCATCGTGCCGGCCTGGCCGCTGCGCATGTCAGACACCAAGGTCGCGCTGAAATCCGCGCCGGTGCTCGGCGGAGACTGCGAGGCGATCTACGGCGAGTGGCTCGGCTGCTCACCCGACGAGGTCAAGGACATGCGGACCGCGAAGGTGATCTGAGGCCTCGCTTTCGGCGGCGCGTGCAATATGACCACGCCAAGCGACGAAGTAGGACCCAATGAGAAGCGTAACCCGCCGCTCGTCTTAGTCGATGTCTTGGCATGGGTTCTCTTGTTCAGCTTGCCAACGACGGCTTTGCTACTCGATCACGTTAGTTCACATGCGTTGTCGGCTGATCTGTCGAAAACAACAGTATTCATGATCAGCTCATATGCGGCCCTGGCCGGAGGGGTTTGGTTGGCTCATAGCGGCATCAACCAGTATTCATCTGAGAAGAAGCGGCTCCAGCTCCAGTCGCAGCCCGGACCCAGCGAGGACCGGTATCTCCGGTATCTGGTGCCGTTCGGTGCTTTCCTTCTGTATTCGCTGACATTGGCCTTCTTGGACGTAATCCTTAAGCACGCTTCCAAAGGCTAGATCGTGATGGTTGCAGGTTGGGCGCGGCCTTGGCGCCGAACAACAACACCGCCACCGGGATGAGAGTGGCGGTGTTGTTGGGAAAGCCCATCGTCCAGCCACCAGCGTCGCCGAACAACAACACCGCCACTTGAAATGATAGTGGCGGTGTAGTCGGCTACCGACGCGCGCCACTACCGGCCCATCGGCGCTTGAAAAAGCCTTATAAAACCGTTTTCTGTCCGTTTTATTGCCGTTTTCGTCCGTTTTCCGGGGCCGGCGGGGAACGGGAATCGCCCGAGAAATCAGGCACCCGACCGTTTTCGGCGGTGCCGATCGCCGTAAGAAAACGGTGAAAACGGCAAAAACGGTACGTCCCCGGCCGCCGTTAGTAGCCGCGCATCGCATGGGTTGCGCTCCCGGAGGCCGACCAATTCGACCGGAGGCCCTGATTTGCGCAGTCCCCCAGGGTGCCTTACGTTTACGTAACTTCCATTTGACGTTAACGGAAAGTGGACCTAAGACGGGCCATCATGCCCGTCGCCGCTCCGGCCAAGACCACTGCACCGCGCGATCCGCAGCGCATCTACAGCATCGCCGAGCTGGCCCGTGAGTTCGCCATCACGGCACGCACCATTCGCTTCTACGAGGATGAGGGCCTGATCAAGCCCCGGCGCCAGGGGCTGACGCGGCTCTACAGCGCGCACGACCGCACGCGGCTGAGCTGGATCCTGCGCGGCAAGCGGCTCGGTTTCTCGTTGGCGGAGATCAAGGAACTGCTCGACCTTTACCAGGTCGATCGCACCGGCGTGCAGCAGCTGCGCGAGTTGCTGCGGCGCAGCCGCCTGCACATCGCCGACCTGGAACGAAGGCGTCGCGATCTCGACGCTCATATCGGAGAATTCAGGGGCGTGGAGACTCAGGTCGCCGCCGAGCTCAAGCATCGCGGCATCGACCCGGAAAGCGACTAGTCGCGAAAGCGCGTGAGGGAAGGAAGCCAATGGCCGTCTACAAGGCGCCGGTGAAGGATATCCAGTTCGTGCTGAACGAGGTGCTCGATGTCTCGAGCCTCTCCAAGCTGCCGGGTTACGAGGACGCCACGCCCGACACGATCGGGGCGATCCTCGAAGAAGCCGCCAAGATCTGCGAGAACGTGCTGTTTCCGATCAATCGCAGCGGCGACGAGGAAGGCTGCACCTACGAGAACGGCGTGGTGCGCACGCCCAAGGGCTTCAAGCAGGCCTACGACACGTTCCGCGAAGGCGGCTGGACCGCCGTCACGTGCGATCCCGAGTACGGCGGCCAGGGCCTGCCGGCGACGGTGGGCTTCGCGCTGCAGGAGATGTTCACCGCCTCCAACCAGGCCTTCTCGATGTATCCCGGCCTGAGCCACGGCGCCTACGAGGCGCTGGCCCGCCATGGCAGCGACGAACTGAAGAAGCGCTACCTGCCCAAGCTCACCGACGGTAGCTGGTCGGGCACGATGTGCTTGACCGAGCCCCAATGCGGCACCGATCTCGGCCTGATCCGTACCAAGGCCGAACTGCAGGCCGACGGCAGCTACTCGATCACCGGCACCAAGATCTTCATCTCCGCCGGCGAGCACGATCTCACGGAGAACATCCTCCACCTCGTGCTGGCGCGCCTGCCGGATGCGCCCGGTGGCACCAAGGGCATCTCGCTGTTCCTGGTGCCGAAGTTCGTGCCCAAGGCTGACGGCAGCGTGGGCGAGCGCAACGGCATCCGCTGCGGCGCCATCGAGCACAAGATGGGAATCAAGGCGAACGCGACCTGCGTCATGAATCTCGACGGCGCCAAAGGCTTCCTGGTCGGCGAGCTGAACAGGGGCATGCCGGCGATGTTCGTGATGATGAACGCGGCGCGCCTTGGCGTCGGCATGCAGGGCCTCGGCATCGCCGAGACCTCCTATCAGAGCGCCGTCGCTTATGCGCGCGATCGCCTGCAGGGCCGCTCGCTGACCGGGCCGAAGAACGCCAACGGCCCGGCCGATCCGATCATCGTCCATCCCGACGTGCGCCGCATGCTGCTCACACAAAAGTCGTTCACCGAGGCCGCACGCGCACTTGCTCTCTGGGTTGGCATGCTGATCGACGAGGCTCACAGTCATCCCGACAAGGCCAAGCGCGAGGCCGCCGACGATCTGGTGCAGATGCTGACACCGATCATCAAGGCGCACTTTACCGACATGGGTAGCGAGTGCGCCAACCTCGCCGTGCAGACCTACGGTGGCCACGGCTTCATCCGCGAGAACGGCGTCGAGCAATTCGTGCGCGACGCGCGCATCACCCAGCTCTACGAAGGCACCAACGGTATCCAGGCGCTCGACCTGGTCGGCCGCAAGCTGCCGATGAAGGGCGGTGCGGCGGCGCAGCGTCTGCTGGGCGAGATCGGCTCCTTCATTGCCGCCAACAAGGCGAATGACAAGATGAAGGAATTCGTCGAGCCGCTCGAGAAGGCGCTGGGGCGCGTGCAGGACGCGGCACTCTTCCTGATGCAGAACGCCATGAAGAACCCCGACGAAGCAGGCGCGGCGGCGAGCGACCTCTTGCGCCTGATGGCGCTCACCGCGATGGCCTTCATGTGGAACCGGATCGCGGTCGCGGCGCAGAAGGGCCTGGCTGGCGGCAAGGACAACGCTTTTTACGAGGCCAAGCTTGCGACGGCGCGCTTCTACATGGCGCGCGTGCTGCCGCAGACCACCTCGCTCAATCACCAGATCAAGGCGGGTGCGGCGACGCTCATGGCGCTGCCGGCGGAGGCGTTTTAGCCGTTATATTGCGGGCCGGTGCCCTTGAATGGGGGCAGTATCGGCCTAACATCACCGGCGTTGGCTTTGACCAACAAGGGTGGCTGATCGTGAAAAACATTCGTTGGCTTGCGGTGATCGCCGCATTGATCGTTGTCGCGCCCACACTAGCCGAGGCTCGCGCCGGTGGCGGCACCAATTCCGGCAGCCGGGGCAGCAACACCGGGCAGGCGCCCGCGCCTACCCGAACCGCTCCGTCTGCCGCTCCGATCGAACGGAGCGCGACGCCCCAGCAGCCGGCCCAGAAACCCGTGACGGCAACGCCGGCATCGGCGACGCCGCAGACCGGCGGCTTCATGGCGCGCAACCCGTTCTTCTCCGGCCTGATGGGCGGCATGCTTGGCGCCGGCCTGTTCGGCATGATGTTCGGCGGCGGCTTCGCCGATGGCCTCGGCGGCGGTGCCGGCATGCTGGGATTGCTGCTGCAGGTCATGCTGATCGGCGGGCTGGCCTATATCGCCGTCCGGTTGTTCCGTGGCTGGTCCGCGGCACGGGCACAGCCGGCAGGTTCGGCCTACGCCTACGCTGCCGTGGCGCGTCCGATGAACGAGACAGTTGTACGCCCCGGTGTCGGCGGCGGTAGCGGGCCGGCTTTGTTGAGCAGTTCGGCGCAGCTCGCCATCACGGCTGAAGACTTCAACACATTCGAGGCGATGCTGAACGATATCCAGACCGCTTACAGCAATGGCGACCTCGCGAAGCTGCGCGGCCTCACGACGCCCGAAATGCTCGGCTATTTTTCGGAAGAGCTGTCCGGCAACGCGAGCCGCGGCGTGCTGAACAAGGTCGAGGCGGTGAAGCTCGAACAGGGCGACCTGTCGGAAGCCTGGAGCGAAACGGACCTCGAATACGCCACCGTCGCCATGCGCTTCAGCATGATCGACACGACCCGCAGGATTGCCGACGGCAGCATCGTTGCTGGCAATGGCCAAGTGCGGACCGAAGCCGCGGAAGTGTGGACCTTCCTGCGTAGCCAGGGCGGCAAGTGGATCTTGTCGGCAATCCAGCAAGCCGCACGCTAGGCAAGGTCACGCCGGCCCGTCGATGATGATCAAGTTGCCGACGGAGCTCCTCTGCCGGAGCTGGATGATCTTTTGATACTCGGCTGACTTGTACCAGCCTTCCGCTTGGGCGCGTGACGGGAACTCGATGACCACGGTGCGCGGATGCGCCCATTCGCCTTCGTGCACGGTCACTTTGCCGCCGCGCACGATGAATTTTCCGCCGAATGGCGCCAGCGTCGCCGGCACCTGCTTGCGGTACTCGTCGAACATCGCGTCGTCTTTCACCGTCTCCGCGGCAATCACATAGGCCGTCATGGCAAGCTCCCTTCGGCGATGAATGCTACGATGTCATTTGTAGCGACGGAGGAAACAATGCAAGACCGCCAGATCGGCGACGTTCGTGTCACGCGCGTCGAGGAGCAGATGGGGCCGGGCTTTCCGGCCAAGGACTTCTTCCCCGAGTTCGAGGCTGAGACCTTCGCGGCCGAGCAGGGCTGGCTGGCGCCGAGCTATTACCAACCTGAGAGCGGGCGGTTGATCGCCTCGATCCATTCCTGGCTGGTGCGCACCGGCAAGTATACGATCCTGATCAACTCCTGCAGCGGCAACCACAAACCGCGACCTGGCATGCCGCGTTTCGACATGCTGAATACCAAGTACCTCGACCGCTTGCGCGAGGCGGGCGTCGAGCCCGAAGAAATCGACTTCGTCATGTGTACGCACCTGCATGTCGATCATGTCGGCTGGAACACCAAGCTGGAGAACGGCAAGTGGGTGCCGACCTTCCCAAAAGCCAAGTACGTGATGTCGCGCACCGATCACGATCATTGGGCGGCGGTCGCCAAGCGGCCCGACTCGGTGCCATATGAGGTCAACACCTACAACAATTCCGTCCTGCCGATCGTCGAGGCGAAGATGGCCGAGTTCGTCGCCGGCGGCGAGCACGCCATGTGTGGCTGCCTCAGGATCAAGCCGGCGCCCGGCCATACGCCGGGCCAGATCCGCTTCGATCTCAACTCGCGCGGCAAGCGCGCGATCTTCCCGGGCGATGCGCTGCACAATCCGGTGCAGGTGCCGCTGTGGAAATGGAACAGCCGTTTCTGCGACGATCGCGACCAGGCGCGCCAGACGCGCAACACGCTGCTCGGCGATTGCGTCGAGCAGGGAGCGTTGCTGATGCCGGCGCACTTCGCGCCGCCGCATGCGGCCTACGTGAAGGCCAGAGGCGAGAGATTCGAGCTCGACTGGGACTACGACAACAAACGCGGGCGTTGATGGCGCTCGACTTTCGTCTCGCGACCTCATCGGAAGATGAGCGGCAGATTTTGCGAATGGACGCCGTCTGCTTTCCGCTCGACGAGCCGCCCGCCATCCCCGGTGCAGAATGGTTCATCGGCTGGCTCGGCTCTCGGCGGGCGGCGTATTGCGCCTGGAAGACGGTCGAGCACGACGGAGTGCCGGTCGGGTTTCACTATCGCGGCGGCGTGCTCGCAGAGTATCGCGGGCAGGGGCTGCAGCGGCAGATGCTGCGCCTGCGCGAAACCAGGATGCGCGCGCAGGGGCTGACGGCCGCCGTGACCTACACCGATGCCGACGGCGCGGCATCAATGCGTAATCTGATCGCGGAGGGATACAGGCCCTATGCGCCGACGCCGACGACCATCCTCTCCGGACTAGGTCGATTGGGGAGAGTGGGCTTCGTCCACTGGCGCAAGAGCCTGTAGGCTTACCGCCCCTTCCAGTTGGGCTTACGCTTCTCGGCGAAGGCGCGGGGGCCTTCGATCGTATCCTCGCTGCGGGTCATGGCGACGAACGCCGGGTAGTGCAGGTTGTGCATTGCGACCTCGAGCGAGGGCACGTCGAGTGAGCGCATCACGGTCTGCTTGGTGGCGCGCACCGACATCGGCGAGCAGGCGAGGATGTCATTGGCCCAGCGTTTGGCCGCCGTCATCAGCTCGGCATGCGGCACGACTTCAGTGACGAAGCCGAGTTCGAAGCCTTCCTTGGCCGGGACGTGCCGGCCGGTCAGCATCATGCCCATCGCCTTCTTGAGCGGGATCATGCGGCTCAGCCGCTGCATGCCGCCGGCGCCCGCCGCCAGTCCAACCTTGGGCTCGGGCAGGGCGAAGGTCGCCGTGTCGGACGCCACAATGATGTCGCAGGCGAGCGCGATCTCGAATCCGCCACCCATGGCGACGCCGTTCACCGCCGCGATCACCGGCTTCTCCATGTCGAAGCGGTTGGCGAGGCCGCCGAAGCCTTTCGCCGGATGCTGCGGGCGCTTACCGGTCTTCTTCTGGATCTCGGCGTGATACTTGAGGTCGTTGCCGGCGCAGAAGGCTTTGTCGCCGGCGCCGGTGATGATGGCCACCCATAGCTCGGGATTGGCGCTGAACTCGTCGAACGCCGCGACCAGCTCCTCGTTCGCCATGGGGTGGCAGGCGTTGTAGACCTCCGGGCGATTGATCGTGACGATCATCAGGCGGCCGTCGGTCTCGACCTTGCTGTACTGCCCACTCATCTGGGACATGCTTTCCTCCTGCTTCGTTATGAACGGCGGTTTACCGCAGCGCGGGGGACGGGGCGATACAAAATGCCGCCGCCAAAGGGCACCAAAAAGCCCTGATCTCGTCGTGAATGGAGGGCGGGAGAACGCAAAGCCGGGAACCCGTCTTCATGCACGTTGTAAAACCCCTCGCTGATGCTCGCGTTGCGTACCGTATCTGCCTTCTTGCGGCAGCGATTTCGGCGCTTCCGGCCGTCTGCGGTCACGCTGCGGACCTCAACCAAAATCTCAAGTCACCCGCCCCATTGGTTGTGGCCCAGGCCACCCCAGCGAAGGGGAGCAAAGCAGTGCCGCAGGCTTCCCCAGTCGCCCCCAACGCCACTGGAGCGGAGATTGTGCGCAAGTTGCTGTCCAATCCGCCGTCGGATCCGGATGTACCTCTGCCCCAGAGCAATCTGGCCACTCGGCCACCGGCCGAGAGCGCGCTGGACCATCCGACCATTTTTGGCCGTCAGGAAGATGGCGGCGGTGTCTTTGGGTTGAAGATTCCCATCCCGGCCGACCGCGGCGCTTCCGATCGGCACACAAGATCTAGTGCAAGCGGCCCGGCCTCAGATTAGGCCCTGAAAGCGCGCTAAATAGCGTACTGTTGCTGGCCCGCCACAGGGCTGCCCCGAAAAGGCCCCGCTTGTTGCACCTCACCAGTTGTGGTGTGTATATTCGGCGCGGAGTTGGCACACACCAACCCCACCAGATCGCTCGTCTGATCTAGATACACGAGGGGAAGAATTCATGAAGAAGGCTTTGCTCGCCGCCGCGGCGCTCGTTGCGCTGCCGGTTATGGCTCAGGCGCAGAGTGCGGCGCCGGGCTTCTATATCGGTGCGGAAGGCGGCCTGAACTGGTTGCTGAACACCACGATTAATAACACCTCAGTGACGCCGCAGACCGGCTTTGCTGCTGGTGGCGTGGTCGGCTACGACTTCGTCGGCCCCCGCGTCGAACTCGAAGGCATGTATCGCAACAATCAGACAGGCGGCGCTAACCTCCCCGGCGCGGCGATCAACAACCAGGTCGGCCAGGTGAGCGTGATGGCCAACCTGCTGTATGACTTCGCGCCGTCCTCGACGATCACTCCGTATGTCGGCGCGGGCGCCGGTATCGCGTTCATCGACAGCACCAGCTCGCTGAGCAGCACGCAGTTCGCCTACCAGGGCATCGTCGGCCTCGGCTGGAACGTTGACACCAACTTCCGCGTCAACCTCGATGGCCGCTACTACGGCACGTCGAATCCGAGCGTCAATGGCTCGACCTGGAGCAACAACAACTTCACCGTGATGCTGGGCCTGATCATCAAGTTCGCCCCGTCCGCACCGCCGCCGCCACCGGTCACTCCGGCGCCGCAGGCGACCTCGTTCATGGTGTTCTTCGACTGGGATCGCTCGAACCTCAGCCAGCAGGCGCTGGCGACGATCGGGCAGGCTGCCCAGGCTTTCAAGACCAAGGGCAGCGCCCGCATCACGGCGACCGGCCACACCGATACGTCGGGCCCGGAGAACTACAACATGGCGCTGTCGCTGCGTCGCGCCAATGCGGTCAAGGACGCTCTCGTGCGTAACGGCGTGCCGGCCACGGCCATCGCCGTCGTCGGCCGCGGCGAGCAGGGCCTGCTGGTCCCGACTCCGGACGGTGTGCGCGAGCCGCAGAACCGCCGCGTCGAGATCGTGCTCCAGTAACACGATCCGAAGCTAAAGCTCTACGGGACGGCCGGGCAACCCCCGGCCGTTTCCTTTTGTAAATCAAGACTTTATCGCAAGAGGCCGCTTTTAAGGTTGGCGCGGCCGGGGCCGGTCTCTATATCCGGGCGAGGAGAATTTTCATGTCGCAAGTGTTGATGCCCAAGGCGACCGCCGTTTGGCTCGTCGAGAACACGACCCTGACCTTCGACCAGATATCGGCCTTCACCGGCCTGCATCCGCTCGAGGTCCAGGCGATCGCCGACGGCGAGGTGGCGGGCGGCATGACCGGGCTCGATCCGACCACCAATGGCCAGCTCACCAAGGAAGAGATCAAGCGCGCCGAGGGCGATCCTCAGGCCCGCCTGAAGCTCAGTCCGCGCGACGTGCCCATGCCGGTGGCCCGTTCCAAGGGCCCGCGCTACACGCCCGTGGCCAAGCGCTCCGATCGGCCGGATGCCATCGCCTGGCTGCTCAAGGTCCATCCCGAGCTGCAGGACAGCCAGGTCGCCAAACTGGTCGGTTCGACCAAGAGTACTGTGCAGTCGGTCAAAGACCGTTCCCATTGGAACATGCAGAACGTGCGTCCGCGCGATCCGGTGACCCTCGGCCTGTGCAGCCTGAAGGACCTCAACGACGCCGTCGACCGCGCCCGGCGCAAGGCCGCGCGCGAGGACGCCGCGCGCAAGAAGGCCAAGCTCCAAGCGGGCGAGCCCGAGCCCGAAGTCGCGGCCGAGACACCCGAGGTCGATCCTGCCGAGGCCGACCAGCCGGACATCGCGGGCAACGACGCCGGCGAGCACCGCAGCTAGGTCGCTAGACCGTCAGCATCACTTTGCCCACAAAGCGTCGGCGCGTAGCGCCGATCGCGGGTCAGACCGTCAGCATCACTTTGCCGACATGGTCGGCGCGCTCAAGCTCGGCGTGCGCCGCCGCTGCCTCGCGCAGCGGGAAGGTCTTGTAGATGATCGGCTTCACCTTGCCGTTCTCGAGCAGTGGCCAGACCTTCTCTTTCAGACCACGCGCCATGCGGCCCTTGTTCTCGACGCTCTGCGGCCGAAGCGTCGAGCCGGTCAAGGTGAGGCGGTTCACCATCATCAGGCCGGCATTGATGTTGGCCGATGCGCCGCCCAGCAGCGCGATGACGACGCAGCGGCCATCCTGCTTCAGGAGCTGCAGGTTCTTGGGCAGATAATCGCCGGCCACCATGTCGAGGACGACGTCGATGCCGCCCGAGAGCTTCTTCACTTCCGCCGCCCAGTCGTTGTCCTTGTAGAGCACGGCGTGGTCGGCGCCGAGCTTGACGACGGCGGCGGCCTTCTCGGCAGTGCGGACGGTGGTGAACACCGTGGCGCCGAACGCCTTGGCAAGCTGGATCGCCGTCGTGCCTATGCCGCTCGCTCCGCCATGGATCAGCGCGGTCTCGCCGGACTTGAGCTGCCCTCGTTCGAAGAGATTGTGCCAGACGGTGAAGTAGTTCTCCGGCAGTGCCGCCGCGCGCAGCATGTCGAAATCCTTGGGTGGCGGCAGGCATTGCGGCGCCGGCGCGGCGCAGTATTCGGCGTAGGAGCCACCGGGCGTCAGCGCACACACCGCATCGCCTTCCTTCCAGCCACTGACGCCGCTGCCGATTGCCGCGACCGTGCCGGCTGCCTCGAGGCCCGGCAGGTCCGACGCACCCGGCGGCGGCGGATAATGGCCGGCGCGTTGCGCGAGATCGGGGCGGTTCACGCCTGTTGCCGCCACCTTGATCAGCAGTTCGCCGGCCTTGGGCTGCAGCACCGGCCGCGTCGCCGGGACCAGCGCCTCCGGGCCGCCGGGAGTCTTGATTTCGACACAGGTCATCGTGGCGGGAAGTGCGCTCATGCTTGGCCTTTCGGATACGGGGGAGCGATGCTAGGTCTCACTTAGCCGCTTCCGTGGAGCCGCGCCATGGCCATCGACCTCGACGATCTCGATCCGCGCAACGCCAAGAAGGCGAAACCCCTGAACCTCGATGACATGAACATCGAGGACCTGCAGGAGTATGTCGCCGTCCTCAGGGCCGAGATCGAGAGGGTCGAGACCAAGATCAAGGCCAAGCAGAGCCACGCCTCGGCTGCCGCGTCGATTTTCAAGAGGTAGTCATGTCGCTCAAGGGTAAGTCCGCCATCGTCACCGGCTCGACCAGCGGGATCGGCCAGGCCGTTGCCGAAGCCTTCGCCGCCGAAGGCTGCAACGTCATGCTGAACGGCTTCGGCGATGCCGCGGCGATCGAGAAGTTCAGGGTGGACATGGCCAAGAAGTGCGGCGTCAACGTCGCCTATCACGGCGCCGACATGAGCAAGCCGGCCCAGATCGCCGACCTCGTCGCCAAGACCAACACCGCCTTCGGCGGCGTCGACATCCTGGTCAACAACGCCGGCATCCAGTTCACCGCGCCGGTCGAGAAGTTCCCGCCGGAGAAGTGGGACGCCATTATCGCCATCAACATGAGCGCCACCTTCCACGCCATTCAGGCGGCATTGCCGTTGATGAAGGCCAAGAAGTGGGGCCGCATCATCAATATCGCCAGCACGCATGGCCTGGTCGCCTCCGAGAATAAGGTGGCCTATGTGACGGCCAAGCACGGCATCATCGGCCTCACCAAGGTGGTCGGCCTGGAATGCTCCGATACCGGCGTCACCTGCAACGCGATCTGCCCCGGCTGGGTGCTGACACCGCTGGTGCAGAAGCAGATCGAGGACCGCGCCAAGGCCGAGGGCATCACTGTCGAGAAGGCGAACTTCGATCTCCTGGCCGAGAAGCAGCCGCAGCGCCAGTTCACCAAGCCCGAGCAGATCGCCGGCCTTGCCGTGTTCCTGGCCTCGGACACCGCCTCGAACATGCAGGGCACGCAGCTCGTCTCCGACGGTGGCTGGGTCGCCCAATAAGGAGACCTCGTGGCCGACGCCAAGTTCCTCAAGCCCGACACGCTGGCCCTGCATGCCGGCCAGCATCCCGACCCGGTCACCGGGGCGCGGGCGGTGCCGATCTACCAGACGACGTCCTTCGTCTTCCGCGACGTCGACCATGCCGCCAGCCTGTTCAACCTCGAGGTCGGCGGCCACATCTACAGTCGCATATCCAATCCCACGGTCGCCGTGTTCGAGGAGCGCGTGGCTGCTCTTGAAGAGGGCTCGGGCGCGCTGGGCGTGGCGAGTGGGCAGTCGGCGTTGCACATCGCTATCGCCACGCTCATGGGCGCAGGCGGCCACATCGTCGCCTCGACCTCGCTCTATGGTGGCACGCGCAACATGCTGGGGTTGACCTTGCCACGCTTCGGCATCGAGACGACCTTCGTCAATCCGCGCGACCATGACGGCTTCAGGAAGGCCATCACGCCTGCGACGCGGCTGGTGCTGGGCGAGACGATCGGCAATCCCGGCGGTGAGGTGCTGGACATCCCGGCGATCGCCGAAATCGCCCATGCCGCCAAGATCCCGCTGATGATCGACAACACCTTCGCCTCGCCGGTGCTGTGCCGGCCGCTGACGCTCGGCGCCGATATCGTGTTCCATTCGGCGACCAAGTTCATCGGCGGCCATGGCGTGGCGATCGGCGGCGTGATCGTCGAAAGCGGCCGCTTCGACTGGGAGGCCTCGGGCAAGTTCCCGACGCTCACTGAGCCCTACGCCGGCTATCACGGCATCGACTTTGCCGAAGAGTTCGGCCCGCACGCATTCATCATGCGTGCCCGCACCGAGGGCGTGCGCGACTTCGGCTCCTGCATGGCGCCGCAGACCGCCTTCTACCTGCTGCAGGGGCTGGAGACGCTGCCGCTGCGCGTGGCGCGGCACGGCGAGAACGCGCGCAAGGTCATCGCCTTCCTGAAGAGCAATCCGGCGGTCGAGGGCATTGCCTCGCCGGAGCTGGTCGACCATCCAGATCATGCGCTGGCCAAGAGGCTGCTGCCCAAGGGTGCGGGTTCGATCTTCTCTTTCGACATCAAGGGCGGCCGCGAGGCCGGCCGGCGCTTCATCGAGCGGCTGAAGCTCTTCTCGCATCTCGCCAACGTTGGCGACGCCAAGTCGCTGGTGATCCATCCCGCCTCGACCACCCATGCCCAGCTCGACGCTGCGGCACTCAAAGCGGCGGGCATCGGCGAAGGCATGATCCGGCTGTCGGTCGGCCTGGAGGATCCCGAGGATATCCTCGACGATCTCGGACAGGCGCTGCGCGCCTCGCAGAAGGCCTGACCATGAAGCTCAAGGTCGACGGCCGCGAGGTCTTCGCGACCACGGGCGGCACCGATTTCGATGCGGCCAAGCCCGTGGTGATCTTCCTGCATGGCGCGGGTTTCGACCGCACCGTCTGGCGCCTGCAGACGCGCTGGTTTGCCCACCATGGGCGGAGCGTGCTGGCCGTCGATTTCCCGGCGCACGGCTGGTCCGACGGGCCGATGCTGACCAGCGTCGCCGCCATGGCCGACTGGACGGCCCAGCTGATCGCCGCGGCGGGCCTCAAGAATGCCGCCCTGGTCGGCCATTCGATGGGAGCGCTGGTGGCGCTGGATTGCGCAGCGCGTCACCCCGACAAGGTGCGTGCGCTCGGCCTTTGCGGCGTGGCGGTCGAGATGCCGGTGCATCCCGAGATGCTCGAGTTGGCCAAGGCCAACACGCTCAAGGTGCAGGAACTGATGACCTTCTGGGGCATCGGCAATGCGCTGCACAAGGGCGGCATGGTCTCGCCCGGGCTGTGGCTGCGGCGCGAGTCGATGGCCGTGCTGTCGGGCAACAAGCCCGATGTGATTCACAGCGATCTCGCCGCTTGTAACGCCTACAAGGACGCCGCCCAGCGTGCCGCGGCGGTGAAATGCCCGGCCGTTCTGGTGCTGGGGGACGGCGATCTCATGACTCCGACGGCCAAGGCCAAGCCGCTCGCCTCGGCCATCGCCGGCGCCCAGGTCGTGCTCCTCAAGGACAGCGGCCACTTCATGATGGTCGAACGGCCCGACGAAACTCTCGAGGCGCTGAAGCCCTATGTCTGAACGTGTCGCGCTGATCACTGGCTCGACCTCGGGCATCGGGGCGGCGACCGCGCGCCGCTTTGCGCGCGACGGATACGCCGTGGCATTGCATTCGCGCCGCTCGGCCGACGTCGGCAGGAAGATGGCCGCCGAGTTCAAGGGTGCGAGCTATCACCAGGCCGACCTCGGCGACGAGGCGGCAACACGTGGGCTGGTGGCCGCCGTCGTGAAGCACCATGGCCGGCTCGATGTGTTGGTCAACAATGCCGGCGAATCGATCCGTATCCCGCATGCCGACCTCAAGGCCGCGACGCCCGCGGTGTGGCGGCGCATGCTCGACATCAACCTGATCGCGCCCTTCGTGCTGATGACCGAGGCCGAGCCGGCGCTGCGCAAATCTGCCGAGAGCGGGCGGCCGGCCTGCGTCGTAAATATTGGCACCCATTCCGGCGTGCGGCCCAAGGGCGCCTCGATCCCCTACGCCACTGCCAAGGCAGGCCTGCATCACGCCACGCGCCTGCTGGCGCTCGCGCTGGGGCCGGCCATCCGCGTGAATGCCGTGGCGCCGGGCCTGGTGGAAACGCCGATGGGTGCCGGCTGGCCCGAGGCTACCGAGCTCTGGAACACCAAGGCGCCGATGCGCCGGGCGGCCAAGCCCGAGGACATCGCCGATCTGGTGGCCGCGCTCTGCGCCAACGACTACGTTACCGGGGAGATCCTGATCGCCGACGGTGGGCTGAACCTCACCTGAGCCAACAGACGGAGGAAACCATGAACGTTCAGACCTTGCCGCCCGGCTACAAGACCGCGCCCTGGACGCCACCCGAGAAGATCGACGGCAAGATGCTGGCGGAAGCCAGCGGCAAGCTCATCGAGCTGCTGCGCATCCGCACTCAGCCGATCGGCATGAAGCTATTCGAGGACCCGGCCGACATGGACAAGGTCCAGGGTGTGCGCAAGCCGACCGACGGCATGAAGTTCACCATGTGCCAGATGGTGACCCAGTCGCGCTGGTACGGATTCACCTTGGGCATCACCGTCGACAATACGCGCGGCGGCAATTGCGGCGGCGTGGTCGGCCTCAACCATCCGGGCGAGGGCTTCCTGTCGGGCGATCACATGAACGGCGTGTGGTTCGGCAACAAGGAAGCTTCGGCCGCGCACCAGGCGCAGATGCCGCGCGTGCCGGACGGCAAGTACAACGGCCTCGTGGTTTCGCCGCTTCGCTCGGGCCGGCTCGATCCGCCCGACATCTGCCTGTTCTACGGCACGCCCGGCCAGATGATCTATTTCATCAATGGACTCCAGTTCCATCGTTACCGCCGCTACGACTTCACCTGCACCGGCGAGAGCGCCTGTGCCGATTCATGGGGCCGGGCGCTCGCCACGCGCCAGACCTCGCTGTCGCTGCCCTGCTATGCCGAGCGGCGCTATGGCGGCGTCGCCGACGACGAGCTCCTGATGGCCTGCCCGCCCGACGAGTTCCTGCGCGCCATCGAGGGCATGGGCCATCTCGGCAAGAACGGCCTGCGCTACCCGTTCCCGCCCTATGGCGCGGCCATGGATCCGTCCTTCGGCATGGCCAAGAGCTACGGCTAACAGTGCTCTATGTCGTCGCCTGGCCGCTCTTGAGCGAGGCTGACGACACCGCGCTGCGGCGGCTGCGCGCGCAATATCATCGGCGCGAGTTGGGTCTGATCGGCCCGCATTTCACTTTGGTGTTCGGCGCGTCGCCCGACCAGGAAACGCGCCTGCGGGCCGCCTTCGAAGCGCTGGTCGAGCGCCGGCCGTTCTGGTTCGTCATCGACCGCATCACGCGCTCCGAGCGCTACCTCTACGCCGCGCCGACCGATGGCAGCGCCGAGCTGACCGAGCTCTACGATGCGCTCAACAGGACGCCCGGTTCCAAGCCGTTCGAGCCGCATATTACGCTCGGGCTGTTTGAGCGTGCCGCCGAGGCCGAGCAGGTGGCGCGCATCGTCGAGCGCCAGCACCTGCCGATGCATGGCCGGGTCGAGGAGCTGGCGCTGCTGAAACGCGAGGGCGAGGCGTTGACGACGCTCGCCAGCGTCCGCCTCTCGGCATGAAGGTGCGGCAACAACCGCAAGTTTCCCAAAGTTTCCCACCCATGTGGGAAGCCTCCGATGTCGATGGCATAAGGGTTTTAGGCGATTTTTCCCAGGTTGTGCGCCACCCTCTGACCTAAGTAATTGATATCAAAAGATTTACGGTGCGGTATTAGAATACCGTTCGATAATACATTGATATAAAATGATTAAATCGTCCCGGAATATCTACCGCCACAGCGGCGGCAGCGGCGGCAGGCGGACATTGCCCGGGCGCGAGGCGATGCCGAAGCGGGCGAAGGTCTCGCGCACCTCGCGTGGAGCGCGGATCGCGGGTGCCTTGGCGTCGAGGCCGGCCAGCCGCATCAGGCGATCGGCCATCTTCTGCCAGCGCTCGCTCTCGGGCGGGAAACGGCGCACCTGGACCGAGCGCCCCTCGTCGATGCCGGCCTTGGCCTTGGCGATGCTGATGGCGAGATGCAGGCCGCCAAGCTCGTCGATCAGGCCGGCGCGCTTGGCATCGAGGCCGGTGAAGACCCGGCCGCGCGCGGCTGAATCGAGTCGGCCGCCCTCCAATTTGCGCGCCTCGCCGACCTGGCGCGTGAAGTCGACATAGACCGCGTCGAGCTCGCGCCCGAGGATCGCTCGCTGCGCTGCGGTGGGCACTTGAAAGGTCGAGTACATGCCGGCATTGGCACCCACGCCCAGCCGCTCGACCTTGACGCCGAGCGTGCTGAGCAGGTCGGCTGCCACCGGCCACACGCCGAACACGCCGATCGAGCCGGTGATGCTCGCGGGCTCGGCCACGATCACGTCGGCGCGCACCGCGGCGAGATAGCCGCCGGAGGCCGCGACATCGCCCATCGACACGATCACCGGCTTGCCGGTGGCTCGTGCGCGCGCCACGCCATCAGCCATCGCATCGGCTGCCGGATAGGTGCCGCCGGGTGAATCGATGCGCAGCACGATCGCCTTCACTTCCTTGGCCCGCGCCGCCGCATCGAGCGCGTCGACCACGTCGTCGGCCGTCGCCACCGTGTCGTCGTCGAGCAGCCCGCCGTCGCCGCCCTGGCTCGAGGCGATGGTGCCGCTCGCCCGCACCAGCGCCACCACGTCGCCGGTGGGCTTCGGCCGGCGGTCGTCGTTGGCGTAGTCGGCGAAAGCCACCAGCTCGCGCGTCGAGCCGGCCCGCTGCGACACCTCGTCGATGGCATCGGCGCGATAGCCGATCTTGTCGACCAGGCCCTCCTGCTTGGCGCGTTCCGAATCGAAGGGCGCGGCGTCGATCAGCTCGCGCAGCTTGGCCGCCGACAGGCGCCGCTCGCGCGATACGTCATCGATGAACTGGCCATAGATGCTGTCGATCAGCTGCTGCAGGTTCTCGCGGGCGGGCGCGGTGAAGCCTGTCTCGGTGAAGCTGTCGGGCGCGCTCTTGTATTCGTAGCGCTTGCCGCCTTCGAAATGGACGCCCAACCGATCAAGCCCGCCCTTGAGGAACGGTGTCTCGACCGAGAGGCCCGTCACGGCAAAGCCGCCGCTCGGCTGCAGCCAGATCTGGTCGAGCGCCGAGGCGAGATAGTAGTCGGCCACGTGGGCGCCGCTGCCGCCCAGCGATTCGGCGAAGCCGATGGCGAACTTGCCCTTGCCGCGGAAGCGGGCGATCGCCTGGCGCAGCTCCTGCACGCGGGCAAGGCCGGCATCCTCGTCGCCGATCTCGACATAGAGGCCGGTCACGCGCGGATCGTCGGCCGCCTGCCACAACAGCTCCACCGTCTCGGTGATGTCGCGCGAGCTGCGCCACAGGCCGCCGCTCAAGAGGTCGGCCGACGAGGTTTCGGGCGGCAGCTTGCGCAGGTCGAGCGACAGCACCATCGAGCTCGGCAGCGGCTTGGAAGCCAGCGGCCCGTAGATAGTGAAGGCGACCGCACCGGCTATCGAGAGCAAGGTGAAGAAACCGACGGTGGCCAGCAGGCCAACGATGAACCGCCGCATGTGATCTCCCGTTCGGTCTAGGCTTGCACCAGATTGGGCCGAAAGGCCCGCACCGCGTCAAGCATGGTGGCCGCAGAGGTGTCGAGCCCATTGTCGCGCACCAGCACGGCGGCCGGCACGCCGCGGATCGGCCGCAGCCCGTCGTCGAGGTTCCACATCGACAACCTGAGGTCGGACGCGACGAAAACCTCGGGCACCAGCCCGATCTGCAATTGTGGGCGGAAGGCGAGGCGGCGCAAGCGCACCCACTGCACCTCAGCCCAGGTGAAGCGCCGGTTGCGGCCGAAACCCAGCGCAATGCCGTCACGGTCGATCACGACCTGCGGTTCACGATTGATGAATCGCGTGATGCCGAGCCAGGCGTAGAAGCAGAGCGCGATCGCCAGCACGGCGAACAGGACGAAGCGCGGATCGTTCAGCGACACGGTGGGCGCATTGGCCGAGTTGGTGGCGAAATGCAGGATGGCTACACCAACCATGCCGATCGCCACGACCGCCATGCTGATGTTGTGCAGCGAGCCGTAGCGCGCCTCCAACGTCTTCATGGTTTTCCGGAACGCGGAGCTCCAGCTCCGCTCATGAACTTGAGCGGGCCTGGAGGCCCGCGGTCCGGAAGAGCTCTACCCACATAGGGCGCGATGACGCAGCAGGTGGTCAGCCAGCACCACCGCCACCATCGCCTCGGCGACCGGCGTGGCGCGGATGCCGACGCAGGGATCGTGGCGGCCCTTGGTGCGCAGCTCCACTTCGTTGCCGAAGCGGTCGATGCTGCGCACGGGCGCCAGGATCGAGCTGGTGGGCTTGACGACGAGCCGGCAGACGATGTCCTGGCCGCTCGAGATGCCGCCCAGGATGCCGCCGGCATGGTTGCTGAGAAACACGGGCTGGCCGTCCTTCATACGCATCTCGTCGGCGTCCTGCTCGCCGCTCATGGCGGCGACCGCGAAGCCGTCGCCGATCTCGACACCCTTCACGGCGTTGATGCTCATCAGACCCTTGGCGATGTCGGCATCGAGCTTGTCGTAGACCGGGTCGCCGAGACCAACGGGAATGCCCGAGGCCACCACCTCGATGATGGCGCCGCACGACGAGCCGCGCTTGCGCACATCGTCGAGATAGCCCTCCCAAGCCTGGCCCGCCTGCCGGTCGGGACACCAGAAGGGGTTGTCGCCAGTGGCGTCCCAGTCCCATTTGCTGCGGTCGATCTTCTGCGTACCGAGCTGGACCACGGCACCGCGCACCTTCACGCTGTCGCCGAGGATCTTGCGCGCGATGGCACCGGCCGCGACGCGCACCGCCGTCTCGCGCGCCGACTGGCGGCCGCCGCCACGATAGTCGCGCACGCCGTATTTTTTGAAGTAGGTGTAGTCGGCGTGGGCCGGCCGGAAACTGTCCTTGATCTCGGAATAGTCGCGGCTGCGCTGGTCGACGTTGTCGATATGCAGCGCAATCGGCGTGCCGGTGGTGACGCCTTCGAACACACCGGACAGGATCTTCACCGTGTCCGGCTCTTGGCGCTGCGTCACGAAGCGCGACTGGCCGGGGCGGCGCTTGTCCATCCAGATCTGGATGTCGGCTTCGCCCAGGGGAATGCGCGGCGGCGTGCCGTCGACCACGCAGCCGATCGCCGGCCCGTGGCTTTCGCCCCAGCTGGTGAACTTGAAAAGCGTTCCGAAGCTGCTGCCGGCCATGACCGGCCTCCGTCCTACTCGCCCTCGAACCCGGCGAGCAGCTCGGCGATCTGCTTGGCCGACGAGGTCTTGACCATGCCGACCACGTGGTAGCCGGCATCGACGTGCATCACTTCACCCGTCACGGCAGTCCCGAGGTCCGACAACAGGTAGAGGCCGGCATTGCCGACTTCCTCGGGCAGGACGTTGCGCTTGAGCGGCGAGTTCAGTTCGTTCCACTTGAGTATGTAGCGGGCGTCACCGATGCCGGAGAAGGCGAGCGTCTTGATCGGGCCGGCCGAGATCGCGTTGACGCGGATCTTCAATTCGCCGAGATCGGCTGCGAGGTAGCGCACGCTCGCCTCGAGGGCGGCCTTGGCCACGCCCATGACGTTGTAGTGGGGAATCACGCGCTCGGCGCCGTAGTAGGTGAGCGTGACCATGCTGCCACCGTTCTTCATCAGCGGCACGGCGCGCTGCGCCACCGAGGTGAAGGAATAGCAGCTCACGTTCATCGTGAGGGCGAAGTTCTCGGCCGTGGTGTCGAGGTAGCGGCCCTTGAGCTGGTTTTTGTCGGAGAAGGCGATGGCGTGGACCAGGAAATCGAGCTCGCCCCATTCCTTCTCGATCGCGGCGAAAGCGGCGTCGATGCTGGCGGCATCAGTCACGTCGCAGGGATAGACCATCGCCTCGCAGCCGATCGACTTGGCCAGCGGCCGGACGCGCTTTTCCAGCGCCTCGCCCTGGAAGGTGAAGGCGAGCTTGGCGCCTTGCTCATGGCAGGCCTTGGAGATGGCCCAGGCGATCGAGCGTTCGTTGGCCACGCCCATGACCAAGCCCTTTTTTCCGGCCATCAACTGTGCAGCTGCAATCATGCCCCGTTCTAGCGGGGCTTGGTGGCAGGGACAAGATGCCGGTGGTGGACGGCTTTCTTCCCCCTGCATATTGTGGCTCATGATCCGCGAGAAAGCCGATCCGCTAGAGCTGTTTGCCGACTGGTACGCCGAGGCCGAGAAGAGCGAACCCAACGATCCCACCGCCATGACCCTGGCGACTGTGGGGCCAGACGGCACGCCGTCGGTGCGCATGGTGCTGCTGAAGGGCTTCGATGCGTCGGGTTTCGTGTTCTACACAAACTATGAAAGCCGCAAGGGCCTGCATCTGGTGACGCATCCCAAGGCCGCGATGCTGTTCCACTGGAAGTCGCTGCGTCGGCAGGTTCGCCTTGAGGGCCCGGTCGAGAAGACCACGCCAAAGGAGGCCGACGACTACTTTGCGACCCGCCAGCGCGGCAGCCAGATCGGCGCCTGGGCGTCGGATCAGTCGCGTCCGCTGGAGACCCGCTTTGCGCTCGAGAAGCGCGTGGCGGAATATACCGCCAAGCACGTCATCGGCACCGTGCCGCGGCCGCCGCACTGGTCGGGGTTCCGGCTGCAGCCGCTGCTGATCGAGTTCTGGCAGGATGCGCCGTTCCGCCTGCACGACCGCCTGGAATATCACCGTCCCTCGGTGGGGGCGCCATGGTCGACACGCACGCTGTATCCGTAGCTACGGACCCCAAGCAGGTCGGCCGGCTGATGCGGCTGGCCAGCCTGGCCTCGATGTCGGTCGCCATCGTGCTGGTGGTGGCCAAGGGCGCGGCGTGGCTGATCACCGATTCGGTGGGCATGCTGTCGTCGCTGATCGACTCTGCTCTCGACCTGGTGAGTTCGCTGATCACCTTCCTGGCGATCCGCCAGGCGCTGATCCCGGCCGATGAGGATCACCGCTTCGGCCACGGCAAGGCCGAGGCCCTGGCCGGCGTGGCGCAGGCTGGTTTCATTGCGGCCTCGGCGGGCGGCCTGGTGCTGACGGTCATCGATCGCTTCCTGCACCCGCGCGCCTTGCAGGAGGAGTTCACCGGTGTCGTGGTGAGCGCGCTGGCGATCGTGCTCACCTTGGGCCTGATGATGTTCCAGACCTACGTCGTGCGGCGCACCAAGTCGCTGGCGATCAGCGCCGACAAGGCGCACTACACGACGGACTTCGTCACCAACATCGCGGTCGGCGCCGGCATCGTCGCTTCCATGCGGTTCAACGAACCGTTGATCGACCTCGCGGTGGCGCTCGGGGTGGCGATCTACCTCGTCACGGGCGCCTGGACGATCGGCCGGACCTCGATCGACGTGCTGATGGACCGCGAGCTGCCGGAGGCGGATCGCCGGCGCATTCTCGACATCGTCCAGCGCCAGCCCGGCGTGCGTAGTGTGCACGACCTGCGCACGCGCTCCTCGGGGCTCACCCAGTTCATCCAGCTCCATGTCGTGCTGCACCCCACCATGTCGCTGGGACGCGCCCATGTCATGGGCGACACGATCCAGGCGGCCATCGAAGAGGCGTACCCGCAGGCCGAGGTCATCCTGCACATCGACCCGCTGGACGACAGCGCGCCGGACTGATGGTGCGTCCGGCCTTTGTCGTCGAGGACCAGTCCGAGGTCATCGAGCACCTCCAGGCTGAGCTGCGGCCGGACCGGCGTATCGACACCCACGGCGCGGTCGTCTTCCTGGCCGGCGATCGCGCCTACAAGCTGAAGCGTGCCGTAAAATTTCCCTACATGGATTTCTCCACGGTCGAGCGTCGCCGCGCCATGTGCGAGGCCGAGATCGAGACAAACCGCCGCCTGGCGCCCGAGATCTATCTCGGCGTCGAGCCGGTGCGCATCGGCTCGCGCGTAGCCGACTGGCTGGTTGTCATGCGCCGCTTCGACGAGGACGGACTCTTCGACCGCCTGGCCGACCGCGGTGCGCTGACGCCCGAGCTGATGGCGGAGCTGGGCGCGCGCATCGAGCGCTTCCATGACGGGCTAGCGCCCATCCGCGACGGCTTCGGCCGGCCCGACGACTACCGCCATTCCATCGCTGCCGACATCCGCCAGATGCGCGAGCAGGGCGAGCGGCTCGATCCAGCGACCAGCGCTGCGCTGGCCGAGGCCATGCCGGCGGCGCTGGAGCCGCACATGGAACTGGTGGCCCGGCGCGTCGCTGCCGGCGCCATCCGCCGCTGCCACGGCGATCTCCATCTGCGCAACATCGTGCTGATCGAGGGAAAGCCCGTGCCGTTCGACGCCATCGAGTTCTCCGAGCGCATCCCCAATATCGACGTGCTCTACGACCTGTCGTTCGCCCTGATGGACCTCTGCGAGCGCGAGCTTCGGCCGCTGGCCAACCGCTTGCTGAACGAATGGCTGTGGCGCATCGCCGAATTGCCAGACGCGTCGCACGAGGAGGCGCTGGCGCTCTTGCCCATGTTCCTGTCGCGGCGCGCCGCCATCCGAGCGTTCGTCGATGCCTCGACGGCCGCGGTGAGCGGCAGCGACACAGCACATGCGGAGTTGGCGCGCGCCCGCATCTACCAACGCGTCGCGCTGGGCTTCCTGCGGCCTGCGCCGCCCAGGCTGGTGGCGATCGGCGGCTTATCGGGCAGCGGCAAGACCACGCAGGCGCTCAAGCGTGCGCCCGACATCGGCCGCGCGCCGGGCGCCGTCGTGGTGCGCAGTGATGTCGAGCGCAAGCGCATGGCGGGCATCGCGCTCGAGGAGCGCATGCCGCCCGGCAGCTACACGCCGGAGGCCTCGACCCGCACCTACGCCGCCATGCTGGCCCGCGCCGAACGGGTGCTGCGCGGCGGCCACAGCGTGGTGCTGGATGCCGTCTTCGCCCGTGAGAACGAACGCGCGGCCGCCGAGGCGCTGGCTGCCAAGGTCGGCGTGCCGTTCGAGGGCTTGTGGCTCGATGTGCCGAAGGAGGTCGCCCAGGCCCGCGTCGCTGCCCGCCAAGGCGACGCCTCCGACGCTACGCCGGCCGTCGTGGAGCGGCAGTTTGGCTACGAGCTGGGGAAGATCACCTGGCAGCGCACCCTGTCATCCTGAGCGCAGCGAAGGATCTAGCGCTGGCCAAACCAGAGTCTGGCCGCAATGTGAGGTCCTTCGCTCCGCTCAGGACGACGGTATATCTAGGACGAATATCCGGCGGCCGGCGCGGCCAGCGCGGGATCGAGTGTACGCAGCACTCTGTGAATTTTCACGTTGCCGCCAATACCCGCATTCTTCACGTACGCCTCGATCACCTGCTCATTCTCAACAACAACAAGCCCGAACAGCTTCCGGTCGTCGGTGGCATAGGTGCTCAGCCAATGCATCTTGCCCTGAGTGGCGATGATGGCGTCCAGCGCGATCCGGGCGTGTCGCGCCGCCTGCGCGTCGTCGGTAACGTCGAAATTGGGCGGAAGGTCACGCTCGATGAGTACCTTTATCATGGCGTCGCCCTCTCCCGGATCTAAGCTCGCTTCTTCGCCGCCGTGCTGCGCGGCAGGTGCCTCGCGAGGTATTGGCCGGTGTAGCTCTCGCGCACCTTCACGATTTCCTCGGGTGGGCCTTCGGCGACCATGCGGCCACCGCCGGTGCCACCGTCGGGACCCAGGTCGAGGACCCAGTCAGCGGTCTTGATGACTTCGAGATTGTGCTCGATCACCACCACGGTGTTGCCGCCCTCGACCAGGCGGTGCAGCACCTCGAGGAGCTTGCGCACGTCCTCGAAATGCAGCCCGGTGGTCGGCTCGTCGAGGATGTAGAGCGTACGGCCGGTGGCCCTGCGCGAGAGTTCCTTGGCGAGCTTCACGCGCTGCGCCTCGCCGCCCGACAAGGTCGTCGCCTGCTGGCCGATGTGTATGTAGCCCAGCCCGACCTGCTGCAGGGTCAAAAGCTTGTCGCGAATGACCGGCACGGCCTTGAAGAACTCGCAGCCCTCGTCGACCGTCATCTCCAGCACGTCGGCGATCGACTTGCCGCGGAAATGAATCTCCAGCGTCTCGCGGTTGTAGCGCTTGCCCTTGCAGACGTCGCACTGGACGTAGACGTCGGGCAGGAAGTGCATCTCGATCTTGATGACGCCGTCGCCCTGGCAAGCCTCGCAGCGGCCGCCCTTGACGTTGAACGAGAAGCGTCCCGGCTTGTAGCCGCGCTCGGTGGACTCCGGCAGCTGCGAGAACCAGTCGCGAATCGGCGAGAAGGCGCCGGTATAGGTCGCGGGATTGGAGCGCGGCGTGCGGCCGATCGGCGACTGGTCGATGTCGACGATCTTGTCGAGGTGTCCGATGCCCTCCAGCGCACTGTGCTCGCCAGGATGCTCGCGCGCGCCGTTCAGGCGTCGCGCCAGCGCCTTGTACAGCGTCTCGATGATCAGGGTGCTCTTGCCCGAGCCCGACACGCCGGTGACGCAGGTGAAGGTGCCGAGCGGGATGCTGGCCGTCACGTTCTGCAGGTTGTTGGCCTTGGCGCCTTTGACGGTCAGCCATCGGTTGCCGGTATTTCTGGGTTCGCGGCGGTTCTTGGGGATCGGGACCTGCCGGAAGCCCGAGAGATATTGCCCGGTGAGGCTGGCGCTGTTGCGCATCACGTCCTCGGGCGTGCCCTCGGCGATCACCTTGCCGCCATGCGCGCCGGCGCCCGGGCCCATATCGACCAGATGGTCGGCGGCGCGGATCGCTTCCTCGTCATGCTCGACCACCAGCACGGTGTTGCCGAGATCGCGCAGGCGCGTCAGCGTCTTCAGCAGGCGGTCGTTGTCGCGCTGGTGCAGGCCGATCGACGGCTCGTCCAGCACATAGAGCACGCCGGTCAGGCCGGAGCCGATCTGCGAGGCGAGCCGGATGCGCTGGCTCTCGCCACCCGACAAGGTGCCGGAGGTGCGGTTCAGCGTCAGGTAGGACAGGCCCACGTTGTCGAGGAAGCCCAGCCGCTCGTTGATCTCTTTCAGGATGCGCGCGGCGATCTCGCGCTGCTTGGCGGTGAGCTTGGGCGGCAGGTCGAGGAACCATTTCACCGAGTTGCCGATCGAGAACTCGGTGACCTGGCTCACGTTCAGTCCGCCGATCTTGACCGCCAGCGCCTCTGGCTTGAGCCGCGCTCCGTTGCAGGTTTCGCACTTGGCCTCGTGCTGGAAGCGCTCGAGGTCCTCGCGCACCCACGAAGAGTCGGTCTCCTTCCAGCGCCGGTCGAGATTGGGGATCACGCCCTCGAACGGCTTGGTGGTCTGGTACTGTCGGATGCCGTCGTCGTAGCGCATGGCGATCGAGTCGCCGCCCGAGCCGTTCAGGATCACGTCGCGTACCTTCTTGGGCAGGTCGCGCCACGGCGCCGACATCTTGACCTTGTAGTGCTTGGCGATGCTCTCGAGCGTCTGCAGGTAATACTGGCCCGACGAATCTGCCCACGGCGCGACCGCGCCCTCGGCCAGCGACAGGCGATCGTCCGGCACCACCATCTCCGGATCGAAGAACATTTTTACGCCCAGGCCATCGCAGGCCGGGCAGGCGCCCTGCGGCGCGTTGAAAGAGAACAGGCGCGGTTCGATCTCCTCGATGGTGAAGCCGGAGACCGGGCAGGCGAAACGCGAAGAGAACACCGTGCGCTCAGCCGTATCGGCGTTCTCGGCGATAGCGAGGCCCTCGGCGAGGTTGAGCGCGGTCTCGATCGAATCGGCGAGACGGTTGCCGAGATCGGGCTTCACCACGATGCGGTCCACGACCACATCTATGTCGTGCTTGTACTTCTTGTCGAGCGAGGGTGCTTCGCTGATCTCGTAGAGCTTGCCGTCGACCTTGACGCGCTGGAAACCCTTCTTCTGGAGCTCTTGCAGGTCTTTGCGATACTCGCCCTTGCGGCCGCGAACGATGGGCGCCATCAGGTAGAGCCGCGTGCCGTCGGGCATCGCCTTGATGCGATCGACCATCTGCGACACGGTCTGGCTCTCGATCGGCAGGCCGGTGGCGGGCGAGTAGGGCACGCCGACACGAGCGAACAAGAGGCGCAGGTAGTCGTAGACCTCGGTGACCGTGCCGACCGTCGAGCGCGGATTGCGCGACGTCGTCTTCTGCTCGATCGAGATGGCGGGCGACAGGCCTTCGATCGAATCGACGTCCGGCTTCTGCATCAGCTCGAGGAACTGGCGAGCGTACGCTGACAAGCTCTCTACATAGCGGCGCTGGCCCTCGGCATAGATCGTGTCGAAGGCGAGCGACGACTTGCCTGAGCCCGACAGGCCGGTGATCACCACCAGACGGTCGCGCGGCAGGTCGAGATCGACGTTCTTCAGATTGTGCTCGCGTGCTCCGCGAACGGAGATGAAGCGATGCGGCTCAACGGTGGGTAAGCGGGATTTGGCCATCTGTGGGGGCAAAGAATAGGCGATGCGCGGGACCAGCGCATATGGCTATCCACAGCCGGTTTTGCCACCCGCAGTGTCAGGAAATGTCAGTCTGCCGCGGCTTCGGCGGCCAGCACGCGCTCGGTCGGCCGGTCGTTCATCAGGAGCTGCATCGTGCCCGCGACCAGCCCGACTATGACGCCGATTTTCCAGGCGAGATCGTAGGAGCCCATCAGATCAAAGAGATAGCCGCCGCCCCAGGCGCCGAGGAAGGAGCCGGCCTGGTGGCTGAGGAAGGCGATGCCGGTCAGCGTGGACAGGAAGCGCAGGCCGAAGATCTGCACCACCAGCCCGTTCACCAGCGGAATGACCCCCAGCCACAGGGTGCCCATGGCGGCGCCGAACAGCACGACCGAGAGCGGCGTCGGCGGATGCATGAAGAAGGCGGCGAGCGTCGCCGAGCGCAGCAGGTAGATGCCGCCCAGCAGCAGGCGCTTGGGGTAGCGATCGCCCAGCCAGCCGAACAGCCAGGAACTCAGCACGTTGAAGCCGCCGATCAGCATCAGCGCCAGCGCGCTGTAGGAGGCATCCATGCCGCACTGGGCGAGATAGGTTGGCAGATGCGTCGTGAGGAACACCAGCTGCAGGCCGCAGACGAAGAAGGCGACCGACATCACCACGTAGCCGGTATGGCGGCGCGCTTCGTCGAGCGCACCGACCAGCGTGAGGTTGCGGTCCGTTACCCGGCTGTTGGGCAGGCGGTCCGCGCGGCTGCCGACGAAGGCGGCCGGCAGCATGGCCAGCGACAGGATCAGGAAGGCCCACAGGCCCGCGCGCCAGTCACCATGATTGACGAAGTAGGCGGCGATGGGGGCGGTCAGCATGGTGCCGATCGAGCCCGCCGCCGAGACGATGCCGAAGGCAAGCGTACGCCGGTGCGGCGCCACCACGCGGGCGGCGATGTTGGCGGCGATGCCCGAGCTGGTACAGGCGAGCGCCAGGCCGATCATCACGCCGGCGCCGATCACGATGGGCAGCGTGCTGGTCGCGGTCGCCGTCAGCAGCACGCCCAGCGCGTAGATCAGGCTGCCGGCGATGGTGACCCAGCGCGTGCCGTACTTGTCCGCCAGCATGCCGGTGAAGGGCTGGCTGAGGCCCCACGCGACCTGCTGGATGGAGATCGCGAGCGCGAAGTCGGAGATCGCGATGCCGAGATCGCGCGACGCCGGCGCCTGGAACAGGCCGAGATTCTGCCGGATGCCCATGGCGAGCGTCATCATCAGCGCCGCGCCGCCCAGCATGGCGTAGGCCTGGCCGCTCGAAACCTGCGGGACGTGGAACGATTCCTTCATGGGCCGCGACGATACGGAGCCGTCCGGCATGCGACCAATGAATTGTCGGAGGGGCGTCATGAGCTAAGGTGTTGGCGTGTTCGCCAACGAGAGGTTCTGCATGACGAGCCGGATCTGGTACCAAAGCTTCGTTCATCCGGTGCAGCAGGCGCCCTACATCGAACGCCTGCAAGCGCTGCTCGATGAGGTTGCCGGTCCAGGCGCGCGCTTCGAAGTGCACGGCCTCGATCCGCCCGACCATTTCTTCCATCCGCTGACCGAGTTCCGCTGCGCCAGTCAGGTCATTGGCAACGCTCTGCAGGCAGAGAAAGACGGCTACGACGCGTTCGTGCTCGGCCATTTCCAGGAGCCCGGTCTTCTCGAGATCCGCAGCTCGGTCGACATTCCCGTCATCGCGCTGGGCGAAGCCAGCCTGCTGGCGGCGCTCAGCATGGGCCAGCGCATCGGGCTGGTGACCATCGACCCGATCTTCATCCCCTGGCACGACCGGCAGGTGCGCGGCCACGGCTTTGGCGATCGCTATGTCGGCACGGCGGCGCTCAGGATGGATCTTCCCCGCTTCATGGCGGCCTTCACGGACGAGAAGACTTATGCCGCCGTGCGCGACGAGTTCGTGGCCGAGGTCCGGCCGTTGGTCGCCACCGGAGCCGAGGTCATCATTCCGGCGGGCGGCCTGCCGATGCTGCTGTTCGCGCGCGAGCGGCCGTTTGTGATCGACGGCGCGCCGGTCCTGAACGGCATCGCCGTCGTGGCCAAGGCCACCGAGATGGCGCTGGCGCTCAAGGACATCACCAAGGTGTTCGTGAGCCGCCGCGGCACCTATGCCAAGGCGCCGGCGGCTTCGATCCAGGAGTTCCTGGCCTTCCGCTGACCGCGGGCCGCACAACCCAAAATTGGTGGCTGCCCACAGGCCAGCGGGAGTAGCTTCCGGCCTGTGAGGTAGGTGCCGCCCCCCGCGGCACCGGGAAAGCGAAGGAGGCCCCCATGGCGGGCAGCGTGAACAAGGTCATCCTGGTCGGCAATCTCGGCCGCGACCCCGAAGTGAGGTCCATGCAGGATGGCAGGAACATGGTGAACATGTCGGTGGCCACGTCGGAAACGTGGCGCGATCGCCAAAGTGGCGAGCGCAAGGAGCGCACCGAATGGCACCGCGTGGTGATCTTCAACGAGAAGCTCGCTGAAGTCGCCCAGAAGTACGTGAAGAAGGGCTCCAAGATCTATGTTGAGGGCCAGCTCACGACGCGCAAATGGACTGACCAGAGCGGCCAGGAGCGCTACACGACCGAAGTCGTCATCCCGCGCTTCGGCGGTGCGCTCACCATGCTCGATGGTCGCAGTGGCGGCGGCGAGGCGGGCGCCTCGGGCGGCATGGATGACGAGGCGGCGCCGGCGATGGCAGGCGGTGGCGGCGGTCGTCCCGCGGCGCGCGGCAAGGCCGGCGAACTCGACGACGATATCCCGTTCTAGGCGGGTAAGCCGAGCGCGCGTAGTTCGGCCGCCGTTTGGTCGGCTGAGGTGTGATGGATCGCGGCCATGCCGATCGCCCGCGCGCCGTCGACGTTGGCCATCACGTCGTCGATGAACACTGCTTCGTGCGGCGCGAAGCCGCCGGTCCGGCACGCCAGCTGGTAGATCGCGGCGTCGGGTTTGGAGCACTTGACCAGACCCGACACCACGTAGTCGCGGAACAGGCCGATGAACGGGTGGCGCCGGCGCGCCGGTCCACGCAGCCAGCGATCGAGGAGATCGGGCGCGTTGGACAGCAGATAGAGCGGCGTGCCGGCAGCATGAAGGCGCTCGACCAGCGCCACCGTGTCGGGGAAGGCGACGTCGTTCATTTCATCGAAGCGCTCGTAGTAGGCCGCGATCAGCGCCTCCCTGTCGGGGTGCAGGGCCTGCAGACGGCGCGTCGCCTCGACCGGATTGCCACCATGATCTTGCGCCACATGCCACTCTCGGGTGGTTACCTCGGCGAGGAACCGTTCCATCTCCGCCGGATCGGCAATGAGCTTGCGGTAGAGGTGGCGGGGGTTCCAATCGACCAACACGCCGCCGAAGTCGAAGACCGCCACGGAGGGGCGGGAAGGGGCAACTTTTGAGGGCAAAATCAGGCCTTTCCTCGGGTAGTTTTGGGGACCAATTTATCTAATAAAATCAAAGTATTATAGGCAAGTTTCGGGTACGTTTTTTGTTGGTGTTTTGGGCCCGGTTTGCTAGGGTGTGAAACCCTCTCGTCGAACCCCGACGAGCCCCATAAAAACGAGCAAAAACCAGGTATTTCGTGAGCGACGATACGATCCTTCCGCCGCCGCCGCCCCCCGACGCGCCTCCGCCACCCCCACCGTCGCACGACATCGCGCCGATCAACATCGAAGAGGAGATGCGTCGCTCCTACCTCGATTACGCCATGAGCGTGATCGTGGCGCGCGCTTTGCCCGATGCGCGCGACGGCCTGAAGCCGGTGCAGCGTCGCATCCTCTACGCCATGAAGGAAGGCGGCTACGACTCGACGCGGCCGTTCCGCAAGTCCGCCCGCATCGTCGGCGACGTGATGGGCAAATATCACCCGCACGGCAACTCGGCGATCTACGACGCCATGGTGCGCATGGCGCAGGATTTCTCCATGCGGCTGCCGCTGATCTCGGGACAGGGCAATTTCGGCTCGATGGATGGCGATCCGCCCGCGGCGATGCGCTACACCGAGGCGCGCCTCGCCACGGTTGCCGAGGTGCTGCTCGCCGACATCGACAAGAACACCGTCGAGTTCCAGCCCAACTACGACGAGAGGGAGCAGGAGCCGACCGTCCTGCCGGCGGCCTATCCGAACCTGCTGGCCAACGGCGCGGGCGGCATCGCCGTCGGTATGGCGACCAACATCCCGCCGCACAATCTGGGTGAGCTGATCGACGCTTGCTGCGCGCTGATCGACAATCCCGAGCTCACCACCCAACAGGTGATGGAATACGTCCCAGGTCCGGATTTCCCGACCGGTGGCTCAATCCTCGGCCGCAATGGCATCCGCGCCGCTTACGAGTTGGGTCGCGGCTCGCTGATCATGCGCGCCAAGACCACCATCGAGGAGGGCCGCGGCGGCCGCGAGTCGATCATCATCTCGGAAATCCCCTACCAGGAGAACAAGGCGCGCCTGCACGAGCGCATCGCCGAGGTGGTACGCGACAAGCGGGTCGAAGGTATCTCCGAGGTGCGCGACGAGAGCGATCGCGACGGCGTGCGCCTGGTGGTCGAGCTGAAGCGCGAGGCGATGGCAGATGTGGTGCTGAACCAGCTCTATCGCTTCACGCCCCTGCAGACCTCGTTCGGCGTCAATTCGCTGGCGCTCGATGGCGGACGTCCGCGCCTGATGACCTTGAAGGAGCTGCTGGAAGCGTTCATTCGCTTCCGCGCCGAGGTCCTGACGCGGCGCACCAAGTTCGAGCTGAACCACGCCCGCGACCGCGCCCATGTGCTGGTCGGCCTCGCCATCGCCGTCGCCAATATCGATGAAGTCATCGAGATGATCCGGCGGGCGCCCGATCCGGTGGTGGCACGCGAGCGCCTGATGGCCAAGGACTGGCCGGCGGCCGACGTGACACCGCTGATCGTGCTGATCGCCGAGCCGGGGCGGGCCGTCTCCGAAGGCGGCACCTATCGTCTTTCAGAGATCCAGGCCCGCGCCATCCTGGAACTGCGCCTGCAACGCCTGACCGGGCTCGAGCGCGACAAGATCGCCGAGGAGCTCGGCGACGTGGCGAAGCTGATCGAGGGCTATCTCGAACTGCTGGGCGACCGCGACAAGCTGTTCGCGCTGATGCGCAAGGAGCTGGTGGAGATCAAGGAACAGTTCGCCACGCCGCGGCGCACCCAGATCCTCGACAACGAATTCGAACAGGACATCGAGGACCTGATCCAGCGCGAGGACATGGTGGTTACCGTAACGCATGGCGGCTACGTCAAGCGTGTGCCGGTGTCGGCCTATCGCGCCCAGCGCCGCGGCGGCAAGGGCCGTGCGGGCATGGCCACGCGCGAGGACGATTTCGTCTCGTACCTGTTCGTCGCCAACACCCACACGCCGGTCTTGTTCTTTTCCAGCCGTGGCATTGTCTACAAGCTGAAGGTATGGCGCCTGCCCTTGGGCGCGCCGCAAGCGCGCGGCAAGGCGTTCGTCAACCTGCTGCCACTGGGCGAAGGCGAGACGATTTCAGCCGTCATGCCGATGCCAGAGGACGAGGCGAGCTGGTCGACGCTCAACGTGATGTTCGCCACGGCGCGCGGCGGGGTGCGCCGCAACGAACTCAGCGACTTCGTCAATGTCAATCAAACCGGCAAGATCGCCATGAAGTTCGAGGGCGAGGACGCCGGCGACCGGCTGATCGGGGTGGGTGTCTGCACCGAGGAGCAGGACGTGCTGTTGGCAACCCGTGCAGGCCGCGCCATGCGCTTCCCGGTCGAGAAGGTGCGCGTGTTCCAGAGCCGCGCCTCGACCGGCGTGCGCGGCATCGCCCTGGCTGAGGGCGACGAGGTGATCTCGATGTCGTTGGTCGACGGCGGCAAGGACATCACGACCGAGGAGCGCGACGCCTATCTGCGCCAGTCGCGCGCTCTGCGTCAGGCCGAGAACGCGGTGGAGGCCGGCGAGGAGGAGGCGACGCCGACCGATGAAACCGCGACCGCCGCGGCACTTTCGGCGGAGCGCTTCACGGAGCTGCAGAACAAGGAAGAATTCGTGCTCACCGCCGCCTCGTCGGGCTTCGGCAAGCGCACCTCCGCCTACGAGTATCGGGTGACCGGACGCGGCGGCAAGGGCGTCGAGTTGATGAACCTCGGCAAGGGCGGTCAAGTCATGGCGGCGTTCCCGGTGCTGCAGAGTGACCAGATCATGCTGGTCACCGACGGCGGCACGCTGATCCGCTGCCCCGTCGACGGCATCCGCATCGCTGGTCGCGCGACGCGGGGCGTGCGCATCGTCAACGTCAGTGAGGGCGAGCGCGTCGTATCGGCGATCCGCATTGGCGAGGACGATGCCGGCGACGGCAACGGCAATGGCACCGCCAACGGCAATGGCACCGCCAACGGCAATGGCACCGCCAATGGCAATGGCGAAGACCATTCCGAAACAAACGGTGGATAAGGACCGTCCGTGTCGCTAAGACTTCGCCGCGGCAAGCGGCGCACGTTTCGTGTGGGAACTATGAGGGGGGACCATGCCCGTGGAGCGCACCGGAGTTTATCCGGGCACCTTCGATCCGGTGACCAGTGGGCACATGGAAGTGATACGCCGCTCGCTGCGGCTCGTCGACCGGCTGGTGATCGGCCCGGCAACCAATATTGGCAAGGGCCCGCTGTTTTCGCTCGAGGAGCGGATCGACATCATCAGCGAGGACATCTCCGATTTTCCCAAGGCCGACCAGGACCGCATCACGGTGGTGCCGTTCGATGGCCTGCTGATCCACTTCGCGCGGGCAGTCGGCGCCTCGGTGATCATCCGTGGCCTGCGCGCGGTCTCGGACTTCGAGTACGAGATCCAGATGGCCAACATGAACGCCCGTATGGAGCCCAACGTCGAGACCATCTTCCTGATGGCGTCCGATCGGCACCAGTTCATCGCCTCGTCCCTGGTCAAGGACATTGCGCGGCTGGGCGGCGATACCTCGCAATTCGTGTCGAAAAAGGTCTACGAGCGCCTGAAAAAGAAGTTCTCCAAGGGCTGACACACACAGCCGCCGCGTTGACCATGGGGCCTGTGCACCTTATACGAGCGCCGCGCGGGGTTTCGGCCTGCGGCGCGACCCCGGAGCGAGCCCGTAGCTCAACGGTAGAGCATCTGACTTTTAATCAGAGGGTCGTCGGTTCGACACCGACCGGGCTCACCACCGGATTGAACAAGGAGAGGCGCGGCTCATGCCGTCGGTGAATGTCGTCAACGGCAAGCAGATCGTGGTCGTGGATGTCAGCCTGGCCGCCCGCGTGGCCAGCTTCTTTGCCAAGCCGTTCCGCCAGATGTGGCACCACCAGGACCTCATCCAGGCCATCCTGCGCCGCGAGGTGGCCGAGCGCTTCAAGGGCTCGGTGGCCGGCTGGGTTTGGGCGGTGGTGGCACCGGTGCTGGCGATCGCGGTCTATACGCTCGCCTTTTCAGGCAGGCTGCAATTGCCCGACCGTTATATCGTGACGGCGGACAGGAACCTGAGCTACGCGCTGTTCATCCTGAGCGGCATCGTCGTGTTCAATTTCTGGTCAGAGATGGCGTTCCGCGCCCCGATGCTGCTGCATGAGTATGCCCACTTCATCAAGCAGACGATCTTTCCCAGCGACATGCTGGCAGTGATCTCGACCTTGCGGGCGACGCTTTACACGGTGATCTCGCTCGTCGTGCTGCTGATCTTCCAGTTCTACGTCATGGGTACGCTGCCCTGGACGATCGTGCTGCTGCCGTTCATTTTTGTGCCCTTCATCGCCTTCCTGGTCGGCATGTCGTGGTTCCTGTGCGCGATCGGCGCCTTCACCCGTGACGCGGGCTACGTGATGATCAACATCGTGCCGCTGTTCATGTTTGCCACGCCGATTTTCTATCACCAGTCCACGCTCGGGGATCCCTGGGATCTCGTGCTCTATGGCAACGCACTCACCGGCTTTGTCGACGTGATGCGCGATATCATGCTGGTCGGCGCGCTGCCCGACTGGACGGTCTACGGATATACCCTCCTCATCTCGGTCTTCTCGTTCTACTTCGGTTACTGGTTCTTCGACAGGTATCGGAATGTCATCGTCGACGTCATCTGATATCGTCGTCCAGGCCAAGCACCTCGGGAAGGCCTACCAGCTTTACGCTCGTCGCAACGACTGGCTGAAGCAGGTCATGTTCGGCTGGTGGAAGTCCTACTTCAAGCCGTTCTGGGTGCTGCGCGACATCGACCTGCAGGTCCGCCGCGGTGAGAGCGTCGGTATCCTGGGTCGCAACGGCTGCGGTAAATCCACCCTGCTGCAGGTGGTTTGCGGCATGACGCTGCCGAGCCATGGCGAGCTGCGCGTCACCGGCCGGATCGCGCCCGTGCTGGCGCTGGGTTCGACCTTCGACCTCGAGCTGTCGGGACGTGAGAACGTGATGATCGGTGGTGCCGTGCTCGGCCTGAAGCGGGCCGAGGTGCTGCGCAAGTTCAACTCGATCGCCGAATTTGCCGGCATCGGCGACTACATGGATCAGCCGGTCAAGCACTACTCGATGGGCATGCGCACCCGCCTTGCCTTTTCGATCTGCGCCCATGTCGAGGCCGAGATCCTGGTGGTCGATGAGGCGCTCGCCGTCGGCGATGCCGCTTTCCAGCGCAAGTGCCTCGACTGGATCGACGATTTTCGCAAGAACGGCACGCTGCTTTTCGTCTCGCATTCCATGGCCGAGGTGCGGCGGCTGTGTACGCGCGCCATCTGGATCGAGGACGGCCGCATCCGCGAGCAGGGCGATCCGAGCGAGGTCATCCGCTCCTATCATCGCGCCCTGCTGGTGGAGAAGGACGACATGCACCGCTTCTCCGCAGGTGCCTGAGAGGGCGCGTGGCGGCCGACACCCTGGTATGGATCGGGCTCGGCTGGTGGTCGGCGAGCCTGCTTGTCCATTTCGTGAGCGCAGCACTGGCGCGCACTCACCGGCCGGCCGCACGTGTTCGTCACGGGCCCTCTGATTTCAGCATCGTCGCTCCCATGAACGGCGCGGCAGACGCCTCGCCGGGCTACGTTGGCGCCTTGCGCACCCTGTCGACCGTTGGCGTGGAAATCCTGATCTGTGTCGCGGACGAGGCCGACGGCGCAGTGGCGGCGATCCGCGCGCTGTGGCCCGAAGCGCCGATCCTGGTCGGCAGCGACAGCACCTTCAATCCCAAGATGAACAATGTGCGCAAAGGGCTCGAGGCGGCGACTAGACCGGTCGTGGCCCTGTGCGATGCCGGCATCCTCCTCGATGCCGAGACCCTCTGTCGCACCGCCGCGCCACTGTCGGACAAGGTCGGCCTCGTTCTGGCACTGAAGGCGGCCGAGGCACCGGAAAACTTCGCCGCCGAGCTCGAACGCGCCTATATCGACGGTCACCAGGCGCGCTTCCTGTTCGCGGCCGATCGATTGGGCCTCGCTGTGGCGTCGGGCGGGGTGACGCTGTTGTCGCAAGACACGCTGCAGCGAATCGGTCGGGCCGCCGGCTTCAACCGGTGGATTGCCGACGACTACTCCGTCACCCGTTCGGTGCGTGAGCTCGGCCTCGCAACGCGCTTGGGCGATATCATGCCACGGCTGCCACTGGGGCGCCGTGACTGGCCGCTTGTCTGGCAACGTCAGGTGCGCTGGGCGCGCACGCGCCTGCGTTTGCCGGTGTGGCCACTGGTTCTATGGGAGCCTGTGATCGGTTGGGCTCTATCCGGCGCTGTTGCGGCGGCAGCGCTCGCGGCCGCTGAACTGGACGCCGACACAATCGTGCTTGGTCTGGTTCTCCACACCTCGGTCTGGCTCGCCGGCGAAAAATGGTTCATGGCTGGCCGCGGCCTCGCCTTCGGATGGCGCGCCGCCGCTGCCGCCTTGGTGCGTGAGGCTCTGGCGCCGGCCCTCATGGTCCAGGCATTGGGCAGCCGCACCATTGATTGGCGCGGCATCGACCTTGGCGGACAATGGCGGGCACGGAGCGCGCGCAAGCTGAGCGCCGGGGATGGTGCCTCGAAGGAGCCCGTATTGAGCAGGATTGACGCGACATCCGACATTGCCACGATCAAACTGCCCGAATACACCGACTCGACGTCGGCGCTGCGGGTCGAGGAGTCGATGCTGGCAGCGCTGCAACCGGGCGGTGGCATGATCGTCGACGGTAGCGCCGTCATCTACATGAGCGCAGCGGGCGTGCGAGCATTGGCGACCGTCCTGCATCGAGCCGAACAGCAGGGGACGCGGGTGGTTCTCTGCAGTTTCAGTGGCGCTGCGGCCGATTGCTTGCTGGTCAGCGGCTTTTCGCGGCTGCTCGATATCGCCGACTCGGTGGAGGAGGCCAAGGCGCGACTGCATCCGAGCCTTGCTGGAAGCCCTGTCAACCGCTTGCACCCGCGCGGTAGCGCGGGTTAATTACATGGCAGGCTGAGGCAAGATCATGGGTGCGGGACGGTGCATGTGCCGACCGTTCCGGACGGAGACGGGAACTTGACAATTTGGGGCTGGCTGCGCGCTGCCGCGCGACCTACTGCGATTGTCCTCGGCCTATGCGTTGGCCTCGCGGGCTGCCAGATCGTGCCAGGCGACGGGCCGTGGATGAATGGCGCGCAATCGACCAGCACCGATGTCTTGCCGTTCGACATCATTGATCTCACGCCGACGACCGTCGTCGCCTATCGTCCCTTGCTGAACGCCGATCGTCCATCGACGACGAGTGGGCTTTCCGCCGGCGGCCATGTCGCGGTTGCGCCAGGCGACGTGCTGAAGGTCCGAATCTTCGAGCCCTACGAGGGCAGCATTTTCCCGACCATCCAGCGGCCCGGCGCCGATCTCGGTGTGCAGCGCGTTACTGACGAGGGCACGATCAACGTGCCCTATGCAGGAACGGTCAAGGTCGCCGGCCTCGATCTCACCCAGATCGAGCAGCGTATCGCCAGCCAGCTCGTAGGCAAGGCGCAGGATCCCCAGGTCATCGTCGAATTCGTCGCCGACCGCACCCATACCGTCATGGTGTCGGGCGATGTGAAGCAGCCGGGCCGCATTTCCATCCTCGAGGGCACACGCTCCGTGGTCGATGCCATCAATCGCGCCGGCGGTCCGTTTCAGTTGCCCGCCGCTCAGCTTGAGGTGGTGGTGCGACGAAACGGCCAGGTGATTCTCACCTCTCAGTACTCAGATCTGTTGGCGGGCGGCGATATCGGCATTCAGAAGGGCGACGAGATCGTCGTTCGCCCCAACTCGCGGACCTTTACCGTCCTCGGGGCCGTCCAGAAGGCGGGCAACGTGGATCTGAGCAAGGCCAACCTTACGCTCCTGGAAGCCTTGGGGCAGGTCGGCGGCCTGACAGACGAGCGGGCCAACAAGACGGGGGTTTTCATCTTCCGAATGGGAGATATCCAGAACAATCCAAGCACAAGGGCTCGTGTTTTTCGGTTGGACCTGGCCCAACCTGTGTCTATCTTTGTTGCCCAGCAGTTCGGAATGCAGCCGAGAGACGTGATATACGTCACGAATGCGCCACTTTACGAATACAACAAGATCCTGACCGCTATTTATCGCACCTTCTCCATCGTGGGCATAGCTAAGGGCAACCTCACCACGACGACGACTTTCTAGGGTGGCGAGGCGGTCCTACTGCGTTTTGGAACGGGTTTGGATGGCACGAGCGCAAAAATTCAGATGGGGTGCAACTGGGGTAGCGATCCTGTTCGTGATCGCAGCCTTGGTACTATGGGTCGCCCCAACCCGCCAGACCAGCAGTGCCCAGGACGGCGTCAAGCCCCTCGGCCCGCTGATTTCTCGTGGCTACACGGACGCCCCGGCCGGCACGGCGGTGCTGGCTGGCGACACCACGACGGGCGGTATTGTTCTCACTGAACTGCACGTCAAGGAGGGCCAGAAGGTCAAGCGCGACGAGGTGATCGCCGTGCTTTCCAACTATTCGAAGGCCGACGTCATCGTGCGCTCGACCGAGGCCGAGCTCGAAAAGGCCCGCCGGCAGCGCGAGGCCATGGTTTCGGGCTACCGCACGGCCGAGATCGCCATGCAGGAGGTGGTGGTTAAATCGGCGGCCGAGGAGACCAAGCTCAAGGCGCTTGAAGTATCGCGGTCGGGCAAGCCGCCCGACATGAAGCAACTCGAGGTCAACATCTCGCAGCAGAGCCTCGAGCGCGAGCAGGCCAAATTGCGCGTCATGAAGGAGACGCTCGCGACCGATCTCGCCCAGATCGACACTGACATCAACATCATGACCGCCAAGCTGGACAACGCACGGACCGATCGCGAGCGATCGCTGGTGCGTTCGCCGCTCGACGGCGTGGTGATCCAGATCTACACCCGGCAGGGCGAGCGCGTATCGGGGGCTGGCATCGCCAAGATCGTCGATATGAGCCAGCTGCGCGTGCTTGCCGACGTCGACGAGCTGCATATCGGCCGAGTGGCGACCGGCGGCAAGGTCGAGGTCACTTTCCGCGGCAGTACAACGGTCTATCGCGGCAAGATTTCGCGCATTGCGCCCACGGTGAAGCGCATGCAGCGCATCGAACCCGATGGTGCCTCATCGACCGATGCGCGTGTCGTGCAGGTCGAAATTGAACTCGACGACCCGTCCGGGATGCCGCAGGTCCTCGGCCGCGAGACCCGCGTTACCTTCCTCTGATGGCTCTGACGCTGCCTGACGTCATCTCGCCGGGCCTGGGCCGGCGATGGCCACGGCTTTCCCTGTCGCGCCTTCAGGCGGCCGTCAAGATCGCCGCCGCGATGCCTCTGGGCGCCCAGCAGCTCAGGCGCCAGCGGACCAGCACGTTGCTATCGCTCGCCGGTGTCACTGCAGCCCTGCTGGTGATCTTCGCGCAGCTCGGCATCGAACGCTCGGTGTACTATTCGGCCACCCGCATCCATCGTGCCATCGTGGCCGACCTTGTACTGGTGCCTGCAGGCTTCAAGTCGCTGCAGCTGCACGCCAACGTTCCGGTCGCCATGACCGACATCGTTTCGGCCAACCCCTCCGTCGCCAGGACGTCGCCGTTCTGGTTCGACATCATGTCGATCAGCCACCCCGGAATGTCCGCGCCGCGCCAGATCGCCTGGTATGCCATTGATGTTGAGCGGCCGGCGATCGACGTGCCCGGTCTGCGCGAGAACCTGTACAAGCTCAGGGTCACGCGGCGCATCCTGTTCGACCGAGACTCGCGGCCCTATTTCGGCGACCTCGCCGACGTTGCCGAGCGCGGCGAAGAGGTGCCGGTGCTGGGTCCGCCCGACATCCGCCAGCTGCTGCGCGAGCTGTTCGTTGTCGGCACGGTCTCGATCGGTCCCAACGTCGTGAACGACGGCTCGGTCGTGATGTCCGAAGCCACTATGGCCGAGGTCTTCGGCTCCTGGTATTCGGACCGTCCGGCCGTCATTGCGCTTCAACTGGTGCCCGGCGCAGATATCGTGGCGGTGCGCAAAGAGCTCAACAAGGCGCTCGGCGGCCGCGCCGAGGTCATCACCCGCGACGAGTTCGAGAATCGCGAGAAGACCTACTGGTCGCGCGAGACGCCAGTCGGCTACATCACCGATCTCGGCTTCGTCATGGGCCTGATGATCGGCATGGTGTTCATCTATTACGCCCAGTATCAGATCATCCGCTTCTATCTGCCCGAATACGCTATCCTGAAGAGCCTGGGGTACGACTGGTGGTTTTTCCTGTGCATGATCGGACAGATCGGCGCGGCCATCATCACGCCGGCCTTTCTCGTGGCCTTCACGCTCTCGCGCATCGTCTACGGCGTGGCCGAGGCGGCCATCCATCTCGGCATGACCATGGGCCTGAGGGAAATGGCGATTGCGTTGGTCGCGTCGCTGGTCATGACCGCCGTCTCTAGCTTGTTTGCGATCCGGCGACTGTGGAAGGTCGATCCGATCATGCTGTTCGAGTGACGATGGCGGCCGACAGTCATACCCTGGGTCCCGCGGTCGTCGAAGCGGTCGACGTCCACCATCACTATGGCGATGGACCGCAGCGCGTCGACGTGCTGTTCGACATCAACATGCAGGTCCGTGAGGGCGAGCTGGTAATCGTCACCGGACCGTCAGGCTCGGGGAAGACCACGCTGCTCACCATCCTCGGCACCATGCGCCGGCCGTCCGAGGGCAAGCTTCGCCTGCTCGGCACCGATGTCGGCGGCGTAGTGGGCAGCGAGCTCGACCATCTGCGCAACCGCGTCCGCTTCCTGTTCCAGAAGCGCAATCTCCTGTCGTCGCTCACTGCGCTGCAGAACGTCATTGCCGGCGTGTCGACCACGCCGCTCAGCGATCCCGAATGGGACGAAGCGCGCGCGCGGCACCTGCTCAGCCTGCTGGGGCTCGCCGACAAGGCCGATTCATGGCCCGACGAGCTGTCGGGCGGTCAGCAGCAACGCGTTGCCATCGCCCGCGTCATGATCGGGCTGCCGGACCTGATCATCGCCGACGAGCCGACCTCGGCGCTCGATCGCGTGTCGGGCCGTGTCGTGGTCGACCAGCTCAAGGATCTCGCGATGCGCGCAAAATGCGCTGTGGTCCTGTCCACGCACGACGAGCGCATCTTCGACGTGGCCACTCGCCGCCTCCATATCGAGGACGGCCGCTGCTTCGAAGTGCCCATCCACTACCACTGAGCCCAGTGGTGGTGCTGGCCATCGACCTGGTCGTGGTGCTGTGCCTTGGCGTGCAGTTCACCCTCGCGGCCTACTACTTCTATCTCCTCTACTGGCTGGCCGAGGCGCCGGCCTATCAGGCGATGCCCGAGCTGCCGACTGAGCTGCCGCGTGTTCTGATCCAGATCCCGATCTACAACGAGCCGATGGTCGTGGAGCGCGCCGTCATGGCCGCCGGCAGCCTCGACTGGCCGCGCGACCTGCTCAAGGTCCAGCTGCTCGACGACAGCACCGATCTCACATCCGACATCGCCGTCCATGCCATCGCCCGCCTGCGCAAGGACGGCGTCGATGCCGACCATGTGCGTCGCGCCGACCGCACCGGCTTTAAGGCGGGGGCGCTGGCGGCCGGCATGGTGCTCTGCGACGCCCCCTATGTCGCGGTGTTCGACGCCGACTTTGTGCCGCCGCCCGACTGGCTGCGGCGCGCCATGGCCGCGATGCTGGCCAATCCCAAGGCTGCCTTCGTGCAGACCCGCATCGAATGGGGCAACGGGGAGCGCAACTGGCTGACCCGTGCGCAACGGCTGATGCAGGACGCGCATTTTGCCGTGGAGCAGGAGGTGCGTGCGCGTCGCGGCGTGCCCTTTCAGTTCAACGGCACGGGCGGCATTTGGCGCCGTGCCGCGGTGGAAGAGGCGGGTGGCTGGTCGCACGAGACGCTGTCGGAAGATCTCGACCTGGTGCTGCGCACGCATCTCAACGGCTGGGGTGGCGTGTTTCTGATGGAGCCTCATGTCGTCGGCGAGCTGCCGCAGAACCTGTCGGATTTCAGCGTCCAGCAGAGCCGCTGGTCGAAGGGCTTCATGCAGGTGGCGCGCAAGCTCATGCCGCGGGTCTGGGACTCTAGCTGGTCCGGCGAAGCCAAATTCACGACCACGGTCGCGCTCGGCCAGCAGCTGGTCTTTCCGACGCTTGCGGTCGGCGTCATTGCTCTGATCGCGTCGATCCTCGGCCACGGGCATCTCGTGGGCTTGTTCAGCTTCCTGCTGTGGCTCTGGCTGGCCGGCATGCTGGCGGTGTTGGTCGGGATGACCTTCGGCGCCTACCGGCGGCTGCGGCGCGGCAACCTGGCAAGCTATGTCGTGACGGCGGCGAGCGTGCCGGCGTTGATCGTGTACCTTGCGGTGGCCAATGCCGGCGCCATTGTAGGCGCCATGCTGGGCAAGAAGACCGAGTTCGTCCGCACCCCCAAAACGGGCACCTGACCAGCCATGGTCCTGATCGCCATCCTGGCCCTGTTCTGCGCCTCGCTGTTCGCGGCCTGTTGCCTGCTGTTGGCGGCATTCATTGGCAGCCTGCTCTACATGGTCGTGCTGCATCATCGATTGAAGGCGCGCGGCCTCGCCCATGAGCAGGAGTTGCTGCTGACGCCGCTGCCGGCTGACTCCGAGCTGCCGCATGTCGTGGTGCAGATCCCGTCCTTCAATGAAGGTCCCGTACTGCGCCGAGGCATCGAGGCGGCGGCCCGGCTCGATTGGCCACGCGAGAAACTGCACGTCCAGATTCTCGACGACAGCACCGACCAGACGGCCGAGCTCGCCCGCTCCGTGGCGGCAGAGCTCCGCGCGCAAGGCTTCGACGTCGTGGCCCTGCAGCGTACCGACCGCAGCGGCTTCAAGGGCGGTGCTCTTCATGAGGCCATGCAGCAAACGCCGCATCACTACTTTGCCATCTTCGACGTCGACTACGTGCCACCGACGGATTTTCTGCGCCGCGGCATGCGCGTCTTCGTGGCCGAGCCAAAGACGGCCTTCGTCCAGGCGCGCTTCGACTTCCTCAATCCGCACGAGAATGCGCTCACCGAGATGCAGATGGTGACGCTCGATGCCCATCTCGGCATCGAGCAGGCAACACGCTATTGGGCCGGCCACCCTCTGCCCTTCAACGGCACCTGTGGCATCTGGCAGCGCGCGGCGATCGAGGCGGGCGGCGGCTGGAAGGGCGACACCGTCACCGAGGACCTCGATCTCACCTATCGCGGATGGGTCAAGGGTTGGCGTGCGGTGTTCCTGACCAGCGTCGCCGTGCCGGGCGAGTTGCCGGCCGACACCAAGACCTGGCTGCGCCAGCAGCAGCGCTGGCAGGACGGTTTTCGCCACGTCGGCGTGCGCATGTTCCCCGAAATCCTGCGAAGCCGCGACATCACGCCGGCCGCCAAGGGCGCGGCGTTGCTCCATCTCTGCATGGCGCTCAATCAGCCGATCCTGCTGGTCGGTGTCGTGGCTGGCGTCCTGGCGGCGGTCCTGGCGCCGCCACTGGTGCCGGTCCTGCTGAAGCTCTTCTTGATGACCCTGGCTTGGGTGCTGTTTTGCGCCACGGTGTTCCTGCGGGCGGGCCACAATTTCATCCGCCATGGCGAGATGCCGCCGCTGCGCTTTGCCTGGGTGCTATTGCGCTTTGTCGGCGGCCAGGTGGCGATGGTCGTGCGCAGCCTCGGGGTTCACCTCAGGAAGGCCGCTGCCCCGCCCAAGCCAGTGATCTTCGATCGCACGCCCAAGAAGGGCGCCTAGGCGAGCACGCTTTCGCGCAGCAGCGGATGATGGGCGCAGCGCAGCCCGCCGCCGCAGCCGATCGGGCCGTCGAACGGCAGCGGGACAACGTCGACCCCGTGTTTGCGCAACTCCTCGATCACGCGCTCGTTGTCGGCGTCGACGATCATGCGGCTTTCCTCGAGGATCAGTCCGTTGGTCGCGAGCAGGTTGGCCTCGTCCTTGGATACGACAATGGCGTCCCAGCCGCGCAACGACATCGGCAGCCCGTCGATCAGTTTCTCGGGGCACCATACGAGCAGGCCCGGCCTGATCAGGCCCAATGCACAGTCGAGATGCAGCACGTTTGATCGGAGGGCCACGGGGATCACGCGATACAACTCGCCGAGAAGCGCCTGCAGCCAGTCGATGCCGGCCATGTCCGAGGCGCAGCCCGACATGCCGACATAGACCTCGAAACCGTTCAGCAGCACATCGCCGCCCTCGAGGAATGGGCCGTCGACGCAGCCGGGCGATCCCAACGGCACGCTCGACCAGCGCGCGCCGCGCTCGGTGGCCATCTTCTGGATGAGGGAGCGAAGGCCATAACGCTCGCGCTGCCGGCATTTGAGGCGCAGCGAGGCATCGATCACGTGGTTGCCAACCACGATCACGGGATCTCGCGGATAGAGCTGAGCCCCTTCGCCGTTGGGCGCCATGAAGGTGCGTTCCTCGCCCTCAAGGCGCTCGGGGCGATGGACCGTCACGCCCTCGCGCCGGACCAGCTCGGCCAGAGCCTCCACTTGGCGCTCGATTCTCCTGGCCCGCTCCACATCGATGTCGATCAGACGGCGGCCGGCGTGCTTGCGGCAGAACTCGTCGGCGGGCGGCAGCAACCAGCGCTGCGAGTCCTCGTGGAAGATGACGAAGTCCTCGGCCGGCGAGATGCCGATGACGACTTCGCGCAGCTTGCCCCATTCGTGGTGCGCGCCGCAGGCGGCCATCAAACCCGAGCGTAGATGTCTTCGTAGCGGGTGATGTCGTCTTCCTCGAGATAGTCGCCGGTCTGCACCTCGACCACGTCGAGCGGCTCGGTCCCCGGATTGGCGAGGCGGTGGATGCCGCCGATCGGGATATAGATCAACTCGTTCTCGTGCAGGGTCATGATCTTGCCGTCGAGCGTGACCTCGGCGATGCCCTTCACGACCACCCAGTGCTCGGCGCGCCGCTTGTGGCTTTGCAGGCTGAGCTTGCCGCCCGGCTTGACGCTCAGTCGTTTGGCGCGGAAGCGCTCGCCGCGGTCGATGTCCTGGTAGCTGCCCCATGGCCGGTGCATCACCGCATGCTCGGTGGCGGCCTTGTGCTTGCCGTCCGACATGCGCTGGACCACGTCCTTCAGCCGTGGAAGGTTGTCGCGATGGCCGACCAGCACGGCGTCGTTCATCGCCACCACCACGACCTCCTCGACCCCGATCACGGCGGTCAGCGGCCCGTCGGAGCGTATGTAGGAATTGCGCACATGGTCGATCTCGACCGGCCCTTCGGTGACGTTGCCCTCGCTGTCGGCGTCGCCGACATCGAGCAGCGCATCCCAGGTGCCGAGGTCTGACCAGCGGAACTTGGCGGGTACCACCCAGCACTTGTCGGTGCGCTCCATGACGGCGTAGTCGATCGACTTGGCCGGCGCCTTCTTGAACGTCTCGGCATCGAGAAAGATGGTCGAGCCGGACTTCTTCGCCTTGGCGACGGCCTCCACTGCGGCGGCAGCCATGGCGGGCTCGAAGCGGGCCATCTCGGAGAGCAGCACGTCCGGTGAGAACAGGAAGTAGCTGGCGTTCCAGAACAGGCCCTCGGCGATGTAGCGTAGCGCAGTCTGGGCGTTGGGCTTCTCGACGAACGCCGTGACCTTCTGCACCGCACCGATGTGCTCGCTGCCGGGCCGGATGTAGCCATAATCGGTCTTGGGTTCGGTCGGAGGAATGCCGAAGGTGACGATACCGCCGCGCTCCACGGCCGCCAGGCCGTCGCGGCAGGCGGCGCGGAACTCCTCGATGCCGATCACCATGTGGTCGGATGCCATGGCCAGCACGGCCTTGGCCCCCATCGTCCGTGCATATGCCGCGGCCGCTGCCATCGCGGGACCCGAGTCGCGACGCTCGGGCTCGACGACGATGTCGATCTCAATGCCGACGTCCTTGGCCTGCTGCTCGCACATGAAGCGATAGGCGTCGTTGGTGGCGATCACCGGCCGGCCGAACAGGGCGCGATCGGCGACGCGCAGCAGGGTTTGCTGGAAGGTCGATTGCTTGCCCAGGAGCGGCACGAACTGCTTGGGCATGCTTTCGCGCGACAAGGGCCACAGGCGCTTGCCGGAGCCCCCTACGAGGATGACGGGCGTGATCAGCGACATTCGGCGGCGATATACCCGACGGCGGGCGCCGGGCCAATCGTATCCTTCAGGTTGTTTCGACCTTGGTGAGGTTGCCTTCGTTCTCGGCCTGCCGGCGCCTGGACTCGCGCTCGACCGCCTCGACCAGCGAGGGAATGTGGGCCGCGATCTCGTAGAAGTCGCTGGCATAGAGAACGAGCAGCGTTGTCGGATGCGTGGTCACCACGGTGGCGCTGCGCGGCAGGCGCGTCAGCAGGGCCATCTCGCCGAAGAAGCCGCCTTGCCCCAGCCGCACCGAAGTGCGCGGCAGGCGCACCTCGACCTCGCCTTCAGAGATGAAGAACATCGAATCACCGGGTTCATCGCGGCGGACCACGACGATGCGCGGCGGATAGTGGCGGACGCGCAGCTTGCCCACGATCTCGGATAGGGTGACGGTGCCGAGCGCGGTGAACATCGGCACCTTGGTTACCTGGTCCCACACCCGAAGGTACTCACGCCGCCGCTCTTCCTCCGCGAAGCCAGTGGCCAGGATACCAGTCATCAACGCCAGCACGACGATGCCACTCACCATCACGACCGAGCCGATCATCTTGCCGCCCACCGAATGCGGCACCACGTCGCCGTAGCCCGTGGTGGTGAGTGTCACGACCGCCCACCACAGGGAAGCGGGGACGCTGCCGAACGCGTCGGGTTGGCCGATGCGCTCCAGCAAATGGGTCGCCGTCGCGGCGGAGACCAGCACGATCACGAAAATGATGAGCACGCTCGCCAGCGTGGCGCGTTCGTTGGAGATCACGCGCGCGAGCGTCTCCATGGCCGGTGCATAGAGGCCAAGCTTGAACACCCAAAGCAAGCAGAAGATCGCCGCTATGTCGCTGTCCGCATCGACGGCCCCGGTTGTGATGCCGAATGCAGGCAGAACGGAGAGCAGGCCGATCAAACCGTTGACGGAGAGCGCCCAGCGCAGGCGCGCCTCGTTATCGGACATGCCGGCATAACGCGACGATTCCGGTATCGACCACAGGCGGACGATGTACTCGGCAAGAAATACCACCGCCACCACGACGATGAGGGCCGCCAGCGAGCGGTCGAGCAGCGGCGGCAGGTCATCAATCGACGAGATTGCGACGGCAAGCAGGCCGGCGCTCAGCACGCAGAAATGAAATGTGCGCCAACGCCGTGCCCCAGGGCTGTTGTCGGAAGGTCGAAGGACCGCGTAGGCGCGCGCGCGCGTCATTGGAGTTGTTGCCGCCACGCCAGACCATAGGCGGCTTGGCCCACGAATTGCAACGTATGTGCGGCCGGTCTACGGTCCCGCGCGCTTTCGTTCGGGGGGATGAGATGGATCCGCGCCAGGTCAAGACGGCGGCTGACGCGCTGAAAATCGTCAAGCAACGCGGGCTGAGCCACGTCAAGGTGGGTGTCACGACATCGACGGGTGCTGCGGGAAATCGGGTGGGAAATGGGCGGCTGGGGGAAGGAAATCGATGACTTTGCGACGTAGGACCGCGCTCAGAGCGCTGGTGCGATCGTCATGGCGCCCGCCATCGTGCGTGCCAGGCGGGTTGAAGCTGCCCTCGCCACGTATGGCCGGATGCTAATTTCCATGTGGTCAATTGCCGGCGTTTTGCCGATGAAGTGAAGAAGGCAACGGGCGGTGCGATCGAAATCGACGTCAAGTCGGGCGGCCAGCTCGGCTTCAAGGGACCGGAGTGCCTGCGCGCGGTGCGCGACGGGCTGGTGCTGATCGCCGACTACCTCAATACGCAGCAGGTCGGCGACGAGCCGTTCATGGGCATGAAGGTATCCCGTTCCTCGCGGCTCGCGCGACGAGCTGAAGATCCTGCACAAGTACACCCGTCCGGAATACGAGAAGATCGCGGCCAGGAACAATCAGACGATTTTATATCGAGCCCTGGCTCAACCAGTATCTCCATCTCAAGGTCAAGGCGGAAGCGGTCGACGCGCTCGAGGGAATCAAGATCCGCACCGCCGACAAGAGTGCGCAGGATATCTGGGTATCTGTCGGCATGGCGACCGTCGTGATGCCGTGGGGCGAGTTGCTGCCTGCTTGTAGTCGGGCGCTGTTTCCGGCGTCTCGACTCGGCGGTGTCGGGCGTCGACGGCAAGTTCTGGGAGTTCCTCAAGTTCTTCCATGCGACCAACCAGCAATGGTCGGCGGACCTCGTCACCATCAACAATGACACCTGGAAGAAGATCAAGCCGGAGCACCAGAAGGCGATCGCAGAGTGGCCAAGAAGCTCGAACGGAGTTCTGGGAGTCGCCTTCGCCGCCGACAAGGACTGCGCCAAGAAGATGATCGAGGGCGGCATGCAGCTGGTCACGCCGCCGGCCGCGATGATGGCCGACTGCGCAAACGGAGCGAGCATTTGCTCGCCGACTTTATGAAGAAGGTTCCATCGTCGCAGGCGCCGATCAAGGCCTTTCTTGCCGAGGTCAAGCGAGCCTGATGCACGGCGGGCCGAACCCGAACGCGGGAGCGCCTGCGCTCCTGCGTCCGCTGCTCGATGGCATCGACAAGCTGAGCCGCCTCGACGGCTGGCTCGGTGTTTTTTGCCTCGTGACACTGACATCGCTGATGATTGCCGAAGTCGTGGTCCGCGCCTTGTCGAACGTCTTCCTCTGGATGCCGGCGGATATCCCGGTGGCCTGGGAGTACAGCTCCTACCTGATGGCCGCGTGCTTCACCTTCGGCGCGGCGATGACTTGCGGGCCGGCGGCCACATCCGGGTGACGCTGGTCCTGGCGCGGGTGTCGCCGTTGGTCGTCGCCGGATGGAGACCGTTCTCGCCGCGCTGGGCACGTTCTTCTGCGGCTTCTCGCCTGGTCGATGGCCTACTTCACCTGGCGAAGCTTCGATGCCGGGCAGACTTCGATCTCCAGCGGGACCCTGGTCTGGATTCCCAAGCCTTCGTCACCTTCGGCATCATTCTTCTGACGATCCAGTTCGCCGCCCGCTTCCTGCAGGCAGCGCTCGGGCTTCCCCTCGAGGATCTCGGCATGCGTGCCGGCGCCGTCGCCGAATGACTTCTCGCGCAGGCGCCTAGCCGATCATGCTGATCGTCGTCGTCACCATGTTCGTGGTGCTGTTCGCCTTCCTGGCGGGTGGCTTGTGGATTGGCTGGACCTTGGCGGTTACCGGCACGGTGCTGCTGGCGCTGTTCCGCGACATCCCGCTCGACAAGCTGGTCGCGCAATACGCCTGGAACATCCTGACCACGCAGGAACTGCTCGCGCTGCCGCTGTTCATCCTAATGGGCGAGATCCTGTTCCGCACGCGGCTCTCGCAATCTCTGTTCAATGGCCTGGCACCATGGGCCGCGCTGCTGCCCGGCCGGCTGCTGCACGCAACGTCATCGGCTGCTCGATCTTCGCCGCCATCTCGGGATCGTCGGCGGCGACCACGCAGGTGGTCGGCCGCATCTCGATCGGCGAGCTGCTCAAGCGCGGCTATTCGAAAGACGTGGCCGTAGGATCGCTGGCCGGCTCGGGGACGCTCGGCTTCCTGATCCCGCCATCAAACATCATGATCATCTATGGCGTGCTGGGCGATGTCTCCATTGCCAAGCTGTTCACGGCAGGCTTTATCCCGGGCTTCCTGCTGGCCGGCTGCTTCATGGTCTGGATCATGATCCATTCCGCGTTCAGGCCGTCGCTTGTGCCGGAAAGCGAGCGCAAGGTGCGCATCGCCTCGGCCGCGGAATACGTCGCGTCGATCAAGGAACTCGGCCCGGCGGTGTTCTTGATCGCGTGCGTGCTGGGCTCGATGTATGGCGGCCTTGCCACGCCATCGGAAGCGGCGGGCGTCGGTGTCCTGGGTGCGTTGATCGTGGCCCGCCTACAGGGCGAGCTGAAGTGGCCGGCGCTCAAGGCGATCGGCATCGGCGCGGTGCAGACCTGCTCGATGATCGCGCTGATCGTGCTCGGCGCCTCGATCCTGGGCAGTGCCGCGGCATTCCTCAGCATTCCCAGCGCCGTCGCCGAATTCGTCACCAGCCTGCAGCTGTCGCCGCTGATGCTGATCGTGGCGCTGATCGTCTTCTACCTGATCCTGGGCTGCTTCCTCGATGGCTTCAGCATGATCGTCATGACGCTGCCCGTCGTCATGCCCATCGTGAAGGCGGCAGGCTTCGACGTGATCTGGTTCGGCATTTTCCTGGTGCTGGTGGTCGAGATGGCACAGATCACGCCGCCAGTCGGCTTCAACCTGTTCGTGATCCAGGGCCTCACCGAAGATGGGTTGGGCTACATCGCCAAGGTCACGCTTCCGTACCTGATCATCATGATCTTATTTACTATCGTGATTACGCTTGTGCCCGATATTGCCCTCTGGCTCCCGCGGTACCTGAGCAGCTAGCTCGCCAGCGAACAGAGGGGGAGCGATGGATCCGCGCCAGGTCAAGACGGCGGCTGACGCGCTGAAAATCGTCAAGCAACGCGGGCTGAGCCACGTCAAGGTCGGTGTCCACGACATCGACGGCGTGCTGCGCGGAAAATACGTCCATATAGACAAATTCAAGTCGGCGCTCGAGGGCGGCATGGGCTTCTGCGACGTGGTGCTGGGCTGGGACAGCTACGATCAGCTCTACGACAACGTCACCTACACCGGCTGGCACACCGCCTATCCCGACGCCAACGTGCGCGTCGTCCCCGAAAGCTGCCGCGAGATCGCGACCGAGCCGCCCAATCTGATGTTCCTCTGCGAGTTCACCGGACCTGCCGAGGAGCTCTGTCCACGCGGCGTGCTGCGCCGCGTGCTGGCGCGGGCGAAGAAGATGGGTTTCGAGGTCAAAGTCGGGTTCGAATACGAGTTCTTCGTCTTCGCCGAGACGGCCTTCTCGATCCGCGAAAAGGGCTACAAGAACCTGAAGCCGATCTCGCCCGGCTTCTTCGGCTATTCGGTCCTGCGCAACTCCGTGCTGAGCGACTGGTACAAGGACCTGCTCGCCATGTGCGAGACCATGGACATGGGGATCGAGGGCCTGCACACCGAGACCGGCGCTGGCGTGCTCGAGGCTGCATTGCGCGTTTCTGACGGCTTGGAGGCAGCCGACAAGGCGGCGCTGTTCAAGCTCTTCACCAAGGTGCTGGCGCAGAAGCGCGACTGGCTCGCCACCTTCATGGCCAAGTGGTCGAAGGACTGGCCGGGCTGCGGCGGCCACATGCACATGTCGCTGTGGAAGGACGGCAAGCCGGTGTTCTTCGACGACAAGGCGCCGCACCGCATGAGCCGGACCATGCGCCAGTTCGTCGGCGGCCAGCAGGCGCTGATGCCGGAACTCCTGGGCATGGTGGCCTCGACGGTGAACGCCTATCGCCGATTGATCCCGGGCTTCTGGGCGCCGACGGTCTCGACCTGGGGCGTCGAGAACCGCACCTGTGCGCTCCGGGTGATCCCCGGTTCGGCCAAATCGACGCGCGTCGAGTATCGCATCGCCGCGGCGGACGCCAATCCGTACCTGGCGCTCGCCGCCGCCGTAGGCTCCGGCCTGTGGGGCATCCAGAACAAGGTCGACCCCGGCGAGCCGATCAAGGGCAACAGCTACGAGAAGAAGCACCCCGCCAAATGGCAGCTGCCGCGCACGCTGATGGAGGCGGCAGGGCGGCTAAAGGCCTCGAAGGCTGCGCGCGAGCTGTTCGGCGACGCCTTCGTCGATCATTATTCTGCAACGCGTGAATGGGAAGAGCGGGAATTCCGCAAGGCCATCACGGAATGGGAACTCGATCGCTACATGGAAATCATCTGACAAGGGCCAACGGCGAGTAATCGCGAGAGCAGCGAAAAGGCCCAGCCGCATTGTTCTTTTTGTTACCGCTACCGGCGTGGCCAAGACCTACGCAGTGCCATTTGTATCCACCCGCTATCCACCATGGCGGGCTTCAACCATTCGAAGGGTCTGGGTAGGACTGGTCGATGGCAACCTTTCTGGCCACCGCTGCCCTTCACTCATCGCCGGAAATCGCCTGTGGCTGACCCCCACCATCCGGGGAGCCCACTTGAGCAGACTCGGTTCCATCGACATCGTGGATTACTAAACTAAGGACACGATGGCCCGGATCAATGTGCCCCACAGTTTGGTTGTAGACGGTTCCCAGCGATCCTCTACGGCGAGCCCATACCCTTGCTGGCGCTCGCGACACCCACCGATGCCGACCGGGTGCGCGCGGTGCTGGCCGAACTTGATGGGCGGCGCCTGCCTCGACGCATAGATTTGGCGCGAGGCAGAGCCGATGATCATGGCTTTGAAAGGTCGGCCACGTGGGACGTAGACGCAACACCGGTCGTGGTGCTGCTGTCCGAAAAGGACACGACCAGATACTCGGGCCGAAGCTCGACATCTCTCAGCACGCACTTGTCGAAGGGCTCCTTCCGAATCTTCTTGAAGAGACGCCACTCCGCGTCAATCTCGCGCAAGATGGCCAAACGCTCGCGAGGTGTGATCTTCTTCTTGTCGTCAGTCGTCCGACCTTCGTCGACTACGTGGGAGATTTGGTTGTTCAACTGCCGCCGCCGCCGTTCGGTGTAGTGCCCGACGTGCTCATACCTGTCGAGGGTGTAGCGGTGCTGGTACTTTCCCGGACTGGTTTCTTTCGTGAAAAGCTCGAAGAGCGCGCGGGCGTGAACGCAGAACGACTCAATCAGCGCATCGTGGATCGTCTTCCTGTCGAAGGTGGTCTCGTCCCATCGCCTGAGAAGCTCGAAGGTGCGGTTGAGCATGTCCACTTCGTGGCGGTCGATATGCTCTGTCAGGTATTCGCTGAGTTCGTCTTCGGTCATCTCGCCTCTCGCACTTGATGGTCTAGCTCACGCATCGCGCGGCTGTCCGAGTTGCTCGACGGCCTCAGCGGCTGGCACCCTGCGGTTCGACGCTTAGACATCTAAACGCCGGGGTATTGGACCGGCGAACCCTGCGCCAAACACCCACGCACGCGAGCTTCCTGTTGGTCGCTCGCTAATCGCCCGACGATGACATGATGATGCGGCGAGCCCATCTGCTGAAAGAGCCGGACCGGCACGATTACTAGCTTCGGTCTGTCGGGCTGATCGATCAGGCCGACCCCAATATGGTGGTCGCCGGTGCTATCGGGCAGAGGCTGAAGATCCATCGACCCCCCAACCAGATAAGCGCAATTGGACGCTCGACCCATGATTACGTCGAGGCAGAGCGGCTCGAAGGCGTCCATGCCAAGTTCTGTGACCGCGTAACTGTAGGCAATTTTCGCGAGAAGCCGAGCAAAGTCATTCGGGCGCATCTTGATTTGGAGCTGGCCATCCCATCCATGCCGCTTGATTGCATCGTTCAACGCTTCGCCGTCGCAATACGGTACCGGCAGCCATTCGAAGGTCGGGTCGAGAGGCGGCAAGCCGCGAAGGATGTTGGCTCGTCCGAACTTGTAGAGGAACGCGGTAGCAGGCATCTCTTTAGCCGGAATGGTAATCGGCGAGCTGTCGGCGCGCTTCAGCGTGAAGGCCGTCTTGCGATCCTTGGGACGCCGCGTTCTGACGTCATATCGCGTCCGGAAATGCTCCAGCGAGCCGATGATCGGCCCCTCGAAGCTGTTGATCACCTTCGCGCATTCCGTGCAGCTCGCTTTATCCAGCACGAGGAAGCCTTGAAGGGCGAGCGGGATGATGTGCTCGTCAGTCAACGCTACGTCTGATCTGCCGCAATAAATGCATCGGCCGGGAGATGGATAGTGTGTCTCTGGCATGGACCCGTAGCAGATCAAATACAGCGAGTACCTGTGGGCAGCCACCAATTTTTGGTTGTGCTCAAACACCCTGCTACCGACGAGGTTAGGGTCGCTCCATGAACAACGATACCTGCAATGCCTTCAAGGCGGCCTTCCCGTGGTTCGATCACCATTGCTGGGCGTGGTCCTACGACGCGACCGGGCAGGGTGCACCGGCCTATCTCATCCGGCCCGCAGCGCCCGCCGCGCGGGGCTGTCGAGATATTCATGCCGGGCGCGACGTACGAGCAAGCCGAAGCGGTGCGGTCGTGGCTCGTCGCAGAGTGCCGCCCTAGATACGAGGTCCCCGCGACACGATTGCTGATTGCATTCGGTGAGCGTTCGGCCAGCAGCAACCCCGCGTGGTCGCACCTGATGGTCTAGTGCAGCCGCCCTCGACGCTCGCGTGCTCTGTCGCGTATCCTGATCACGACGCAGGGGGCGGCGATGACAGCCAAGACCAAGGTTGGGCGGCGGCTGATGGAGATGACACCATGCGCCTGCTGAAGCTACTGCTGGTTGTGTTCGTGTGCGGTGTCGCTGCGCCTGCGGTTGCTGGGCCTTTTGAAGATGGTGTCGCAGCTCACGACAATGGCGACTACGCCACGGCTCTGCGGCTATGGCGGCCGCTTGCCGAGCAGGGCTATGCCAACGCCGAGACCAACCTGGGTATCATGTACTACGAGGGCCGAGGCGTGCCGCAGGACTATGCGGCGGCGATGTCGTGGTATCGCAAGGCAGCAGAGCAGGGCTATGCCAACGCCCAGACCAACCTCGGCGCTATGTACAATATGGGCCGAGGCGTGCCGCAGGACTTTGCGGCGGCGGTGATGTGGTATCGAAAGGCCGCCGATCAGGGCGAAGCCGTTGCCCAATACAACTTGGCCAATATGTACGACAAGGGACGCAGCGTGCCTCAGGATTATGGCGGCAGCGGCGTCGTGGTATCGCAAGGCAGCAGAGCAGGGCTATGCCAACGCCCAGATCAAACTCAGCAACATGTACTCCCACGGCCTAGGCGTGCCGAAGGATTATGCGGCGGCGGCGGAGTGGCTTCGTGAGGCAGCAGAGCAGGGTGATGGCCTTGCCCAGAGCAACCTCGGCGATATGTACGAAATGGGCCGAGGCGTGCCGAAGGACTATGCGGCGGCGATGTCGTGGTATCGCAAGGCAGCAGAGCAGGGTAGCGCCAACGCCCAGATCAAACTCAGCAACATGTACTACAACGGGCTAGGCGTGCTGAAGGACTATGCGGCGGCGGCGGATTGGCTTCGTGAGGCAGCAGAGCAGGGTGATGTCCTTGCCCAGAGCGACCTCGGCGATATGTACGATATGGGCCGAGGCGTGCCGCAGGACTACGTACAGGCGCACAAATGGTACAACCTCGCGGCTTCCGATGAGCTCCGCGACCTAACCGCCGCGAAGATGACGCCCGCTCAGATCGCGGAGGCGCAGAAGCTAGCGAGCGAGTGGTTCCCCAAGCCGACGAAATAGTCGGGGTTATACGAGGTCCCAGCGACGCGGTTCTTGATGGCGCTCGCGAGCGCTCGGCCTCTAGTCACAGCGCATGGTCGCACTTGCAGGTAGGCCAGCAATAGGGTGGAGATTAACGGCTGGAAGGAAGCGGAGGGATGTATGGCAAAGCGCTGGATGCTTATGACGGCAAGCCTGTTTGTGCTGGCGGGTTGCGGCCGCGGCCTGGGTACAAGGTGCAATTTCAAAGTCAGTCTTCAATCACGTACTGGTATAACCCCGCGCGACAAAGCATCGTTACGGTTCAGCGCCATGCTCAGGAGTATTGTGGGCAGTATGGCAACGATGCTGTTCCCCAAGCTTTCTTCGACGGCTATTCGGGCATCGACATATCGTTCATCTGCACGACGAGCGGCTAGCTGCTCGTAGTCGTTGGCGGTCGCGCGGCTGATGCCACGACCAACCCGCGTGGTAGCACCTGATGGTCTAGCGCCGCTGCTCTCGACGCTCGCGATCTCGATCAGGGCAGGGCGCGGCTCGATGCCTAGTCGCAAGACCAGCGCGCGCGTTCGACCTTGTTCATCTGCTCGGCGATCAGCTTGCAGTCGGAGGCATAGCAGAACAGAGCGCGCACCGTATCGACGCCGCTGCGGTTGAGATGAAGCTTTCCAACGATCCTCGACGGTGTCGCAGCCGCTCACGCGGTCGCGCGTGTAGAGGAAGGCGACGATGGCCAACAGAAGAAGTGTTGCTAGCGGCCATAAGTTTCGCATAGTCAGAGCCTTCATCGCACTGAAACTAGCGAACCTTTGTACAAGTGCAGACCGCAAGATCGCCTATGTACGACCACGAAAATAGAATTGGCACTTCATAGGATCGGATAAAGACAAATTCATTGGATTGCTCGCAGAACCTCGTTCTGCCTGATAGAGGACACAGCTATTGGTCTTACTTCCCCGTTGATGGACGACAAACTCCATGGGTTTCATGATCCCGCCGAAGATGTAGGTTGTGACAGTAGCAGTGTTCAGTTGTGAAAATTCAAAGTCCACACGATGACCAATGTACAGCTGGTACAGCCACTTGGATCGAGTAGGTGTGTCCGCAAGAACAGTATTGAGTGCCGCATTAAAGGTGCATAGAAAGGCGGCATAGTCGTCAGTTTGTGCGCTGGCGCTGGTAGTACCGCACAAGCTGAGGATCGCTACTGCGACAAGCTCTGCGCGCTTCATCCACCGCCCCCGCGATACAACCACTGCGAGGCTATACGAGGAGATTGCTCACGTCATTCGCAGATCCGCTGGCAGGCGCGGTCGGCTCGGCGCGAAGATCGCCGCTTGCTTGCTCGACCTCGGCTCATTGCCGGGCCTACGCTCCGCGCATGGACAGCGACACCTGCGACGCCTTCAGGGCGGCCTTCCCGTGGTTCGACAACTACCGTTGGGCGTGGGCCTACGATCCAGACGGCGAAGGCGCACGGCCTATCTCATCCGGCCCGCGCCGCCCAACGCGCGGGGCACCATCGAGGTGTTCATGCCGTCGGCGACCACGAGCAGGCCGAGGCGGTGCGGGCGTGGCTCATTACGGAGTGCCGCCGCGCTACGAAGTCCAGGCGACCCGCTTCCTGATGGCGCTCGGCGACCGATCAAGCGCGGGCAATCAGCGTGGTCGCACCTGATGGTATAAAGTGTATAATGTTGGACAGACGCAGACTTCAGTTGCAGTTACGTGTTGACGATGGCAATGCCAATTCCAATTCTCACGGCCGCCGAGCGTGACGCACTCACAGCACTCATTGATGGCGACCGGAGACAGCGCTCAATGTCCCCCGAGATTAGACAGCGTCTGAGCGAGCTGCGCCTGATCGAGCGCAGGGAATGGCCTGACGGACCGCCATGGCGCACCACCTCGGCAAACGGTTGGTACGCGAAGCCAAGTGACCGATCACTACTGACATTCAGATTAGGACACTATCTGCCGTCTCCCACGACTGCGCGCGGTCGCAGAAGCGCTCCGCATTGTCGAGGTCGCGGCTCAGCTCGCAGACCTCGATCAGGGCAGGGCTCGACGCCTAGCGCAAACAAGATTGCCCGTACCCTTCTGCCGCACCGTCGGCGGGGTGTTCAAAATTGAGCTGAAGGCCGGGGGATTGCCTGCCACGTTTACGAGTTATGGCTTCTTGGAACATCCATCCCACGTCGTCATATGCGCTTGCCGCCGCCCGCGCCCGCGACAAGAGGCAAGAAGCTGAGCAGACGCGACGGCTGGCGCTCAGCATATCGCTGCACCGCGACCGGCAAAAGTTGCTGTGGTACGCCGAGGATCTGGAGCGCGAAGCCGAGGCGCTGGAGCAACAGGCGGCGCAGCAAACGCGCCAACCCTAGCGTCAGGCTTTCTTGTTCAGGACCAGTCGCGCATACTCTGCTTCGGGCACGCCGTAGGACGGGTCGGAGAGCCGCCTCCAGGCCTTTGCGATTGACGACAGTGATATGCCCGCGTCGTGCCGTGATCAGGTGGCGGCCTTCGAGCATGTGCAGCGCTTCGTGACGCCGGAGCGGCGCACGCCCAGCATCATGGCGATGAACTGGTGGGTGAACGGGAAGTCGTTCTGGTCGAAGCGGTCGTGCGCCATCAGCAGCCAACGCGCGAGCCGCGCCTCGATCTTGGCCCGCCCGTTGACCAGCGCCGTCTGCGAGGTCTGCACGGTGAAGGCATGGGCATAGCGTAGCAGGCTGGTGCGCAGGCTCGGGCTGTCGAGCAGCGCCGTTCGCAGGTGATCGGCGCTCATGGCACAGCGCCGTACCAGCCGGCTTGCATGAAGGTCCGGTTCACTGAGCGGTCGTCGTGCAAGACGATGCTGAGGCCAGACATGCCTTCGCGCCCGATCAGCCCGATCTCGATGGGCACCTTCTCGCCGGTGACGACGGAGGCGAAGCCGCTTTCGAAGAAGTACACATCCTTGATCGGCTCGCCTGCTTCCTCGAGCACCGTCATGAGAGGCAGTTCGACGTGACGCAGGGCAGGCCGCAGCAGGGCCAGATCGTCGGCCTTGAGCGAGGAAAGCAATTGGTTATGGCGAGCGGCCGAGGCCGTCGGGGGCATGCTCTATTCCTCACAATCGAGGGCAAGAGCTTCTGCACTCCTAACCGTCTGCGCCCGTGGAGACGAGCAGACGTTGTCTACTCAATGAGCCTTTCGACCGACCAGCGCAATGTAACCGGTACGCAAATCTGTACGAAAACGTACTAACGCGGGCTATGTTCTTGATCCGTTGGACGACCAAGCAGAAACTTATTGGTGCAAACCCGTGGGGGGGATGCGCCATGGAACGTGGACTGCTTGCACCACTCAGCCCGAACGAGGAACTCACTTTGCGCCGCGTGGCGCTCTGGATCGCGCTTGCTAATGAACTCCCGGCAACCGATGTGCTGCGGCTGCGCAACTTGGCATTGATCGAAGACCGTGGCGAGCGCTTCGGCCTGACCGAGCTCGGCAAAGAACGTTATCAGCGCTTCCACTGGACGCGCCCGTCAAGGTAATCGATGGCGAGGGCAAGCTCGGCGACTTCGTGCAAACGGCAAACGTTTGTCAGAGAGATGCCGACTACCCCCGGTGCAACCACGTAGGGTTAACCCCGTTGCTAACTGAGGTACGTTCGCGAGCGTACCGAACAGGGGGCTCCCGTGGCCGACATTGCAGAGCTGCCGGAGCAGGCACGCCAAATGCGGGAGATGGCAGCCCGTGCACGGCGGTTGGCACGGGGCCTACCGTATCATGATGACGGTCATGCGCGCCTGATCCAGCACGCGGAAGAGCTAGAAGCTAAAGCTAGGGACCTAGAGCGGCAATTCGCTGCGGGCCACCCCGCCACGTCGCCCGCTGCCTCGTCTGCCCCTCCAGTGCAGCAACAACAGGTACAGCAGCAGCAACAGCACGAAGCAGAGCCGGACGAGGGCGAGCAAAAGCCTTCACGTCCTGTGTCCTAGCCGACGGCTATCTAGTGCCGCCAATCTGGCTTGCGATCAGCTTGCGATTGGTCCGCTTGGTCCGTGGGCTATCGGCAGCCGCCAGCTCGCGCCACATCGCGGCTGACGCCGTTAGAGCGCGCTTGATAGCTTCCAGCTTTGTCAGAGCGCTCAAGCGGTCGCATTCCTCAGCGTGTTCTAGGCAGTCTTCGGGTGTCATGGTGCGCGCCCCTTCGACCAAGCGAGCGAGAGCGCATCTAATCTCCCAGTCGTCGGCGCTCGGTAGCGGGCTGAACCGGCGATGTTTGAGCTTAGGCGTGCGGTTTGAGCCCTTCAAGACGCGATGTTCACTTTTAGACATCCCCAATGAGTGATTGCTCACGTCCGCGCTCAGGGTCCATGGCCTCGAAGCCGACAACCCGAACATTCACCCGGATGGCGTCCCCATCGTCGCGGGGAAGATCGCCGATCTGATCGATGACGAAGACTCGCTCGTAGCGCGCGTCTGCCGAGTGGCGCTGCTCGAAGTGCTGAAGGGCGCCGAGCTGGGGCCGACGCGCTCGCGGGTGCTAGATCATCCGTCAGTGCACTAGGCCTACGACAGCCAAGAGCGCCGCCAGCGCGTCGGAGTGGCCCTTGGCGATGCACAAGCCGAGAGTTACGTCTCCGTCCGGCCAAATTGATACGGGCTCCACGGGGGCCCAATAAATACGTTGTCACCGGGCAAACGAAGGCGTCGATGACACAAAATCTCGAACTAACCGTGAGTGCGAGGTCAGGGCGTAAGCGTGGCGCACAGCCCGGCAATCGGAACGCCCAACGGCATGGACGCCGGTCGGCAGCTGCGATCACTGCGCGAAAACTTAGCACCGCGCGGCTCAAGGCCTTGGCGCACGTAGCGCACGCCTATGACCTCCTCAAGACCGACGACCGCTTCCGTATCAGCCCCATAAGGCCCGATCAGTGGGACCTGCTGTGGCTACATGACCCGCAGCTGACGTTGCTGCTCGGGGCTCCTCGTGAAGACCACAGCATCCCGTGGGCTGTCGGGTTCGGCGCATGATGGCTTTTCGGACGCCGGGGACGTTCGGTGGTGGGCCTGCGCGTAGACCTTTGTCGCGGTCGGCATGTCCCGGCTCCGCACATCCTCCATGGAGGTTGAACGGCTGTGAGCCATTTTGGCTCAGAATATAAGGGATATATCTGTTCTAGGCCGATCAGCGCAGGCGGTACTTGGCGGCGACCATTGGTCTGGCCGGAGCGACATGTTCGAGCCGCCCTTGTCCCACTAGTTCACGAAGGGCCTGCCAGACCCGCTTGGGTCCCATCGGCAACGTCGGAGCTATGGCAATCGGGCTGACGGAAAAGACCTTTCCCGGCGCCGCACCATGAGCGAGGCGCAACTTGGCGAGAAGGTAAAATGCATCGGGACCGAGCTTGGCGCATTCCGAGGCGGTCATTGCGGCGCGTGCCTCACCCCGCCAAATCCTCCCCTCCAGCTTTTGGGTCCACGCCCACTTCACCATTGCCTGAAGGTCGGACAGGGACATCGGCTCAAGGCAGCGCTTGGCGTTCAACACCTTCGACCATTCAAGCAATTCGGTCTCGGTCGAGCAGGATTGTGCTTCGTGCAAGATCTCACGCCACAGAGCGTTATTGCGTTGACCTCTTGCAACGCGAACATGACCTACTGAAGGGCTTGGGTTGGGTATGGGGGCGAGGCTTCCGCCCAAGATGTGGCTTACCTCCGCGATAATTTTGCCTTCCTGACCTGCCGTCAGGACTGGGAGACGGTCGATAGACATCTCCCAAGGAGGCTCTTCGACCCAATAGTACGACTTGCCGGTATCGGGGTGTGTGCCAGCGACAATGACCTGCGCTCCTGCCCCGAGTACATCCACAGCGCCCTTATGGAACTCATAGCGAAGTTTCTTCCGGTTGGGGTCGTCGCTCCGGGCGAAGAGTGCAACGCGTGGCCATTTGCCAACTCGACAGGGCAAGTTAAGTCCTAGGACCGATTTAACGGCCTCGTGGCATTCCCAGCTAAGTGTGGCGTCGTCAACATCGAGATCGATGGGGCGAAGCAAGCCACAAACAACGCCGGTGTTGCGTGCCCGAGGTCGCTTTGTGGTCCAGCTTGAAACCTGTGCCTCTGACGGCTGTTGGGTGCCGAACTTCTGCCAGCCTAAGACCTGCGGTTTCTTGCCGAGGGCAGGCAAAGGGGCAAAGCCTCCGTCAAGCAGTCGGAGGCGCAAGCTTGTCAAAGCTTCGTCTTCGGGCCGAGACATGGCGAGTCCCGACGGAGGCACCAGCGGAGTGCGCTGGCACCGCCCGGAGGGCGTATCCCGCTACTTGCCGCTGGAGACGGTGTTGCGGTCGATGTACTCGTGGATCTCGGCCAGCCGATAGCGGATAGCCCGCGGCCCCATCTTGACGTAGGGCAGGATGGGCCGACCGCGAAAACGACCGGAGATGAGGCTCGAAGGCCGCATACCGATCAGCTTGGCGGCGGCCTTTTCGCAGACGAGGAGAGGCTGGACTTCAGCGAGTTCGTCAGGCCGTGGGGCTTTGGCTCCTTCGGACATGATAGTTCCCAGTAATGTCGCTCATCGGCGGAATTGCCAGAGCGCGTCCAAGGGTGGGCATGGGAACCTCCTTCGCTGCGGACTGATGTCTAGTGCTGGTCTGTTGGGCGGTCAACGGTTTAGGCGGCGAAGTTGAGTTTGACGACCGTTGCATGCTCGACTTCGTTGACGACACGGTCCACCTCCATGGCCAGTGCCGCTAGCGCTGTGCGTTTCTCGATCAGATACTCGTGCTTGTCGTAGGCACGCTCGACCGCGCCTTGCACGTGACCAAGGGCCCGCTCGGCATACTCCGACCGGACGCCACTCCGCGACATCAACGTGCGTGCGGTCTTGCGTAGTGAGTGCCACGACAGCCCCTCGCCGGTAGGGCCGCCAGCATCGACAATGGTGGTCCAGAGGCTCCAGCTATCCGGCGGGCACTGGGTGAGGCTGAACAGAAAGGGCGAAACACGTTCCAATCGGGATATTGCATTCACGGCGGCTTGCGACAGCGGCACGATGTGGTCGTGCTTGGTCTTGTAACGGTTGCTTGGGATGGTCCAGATGCCGTCGCCGGAAATCTCGGACCAAGCCGCTGCGGTGGTCTCGGTCCGGCGTGTGGCCGTCAGCAGGCACAGACGACCTGCTGCGCCCGCAATACCTGCTTCGCCGCATGCATGCCAGAACCGCTGCAATTCGCCATCCGCCATGGGGCGGGCGCCAGTGCCCTTGCGATGGCGCTTGATGGTCCGGACCAGAGGTGACCTGAAGTCGTCGTTACGTTCCGCGTACCATCGGAAGAAGATTGCCATCTGTTCGTGGACCCGGTCGGCGACCGACGATCTTGCGGACCGTTCGATCTGGTCCATCATGTTGGCAACCTCGCTGCGCTTCACGCTGGTAACGGCCTTGCTGCCGAGTACGGGCAGGATCAGCCGACGCCACAGGGACTCGTACTGGTCAGCCGAACGGCCTTTCAGATGCGTCCTGCGGGCCGCGTGGAAACTATCGGCGAGAGTCCCAACAGTATCGCGTTGGAGGGCCTGCGCGGCCTGTATGGCGCGTTCCGACGCCACAGCATCATTGCCCTTCCATCCAGCGCGGATGTGATCTGCTGCCCTTCCGCGCGCCTCCTCAGGAGTCGTTGTTGGATAATCGCCCAGAACCACGCGGCGACGCTTGGCCGAGCGACCATGGCCCACTCGGAACTGCACCACGAACTTGGCCCTACCATTGGCACGCCGATGAACGCCGAAGCCGCGCAGTTCACCACACCAAAGCCATGCGCCGCCGTTGGGCGATTTGAGCCACAACTCCAGTGTGCGGCGTGTTAGCTTTTGCCCCATCTCCAACTCCCTGTATCCACGTGGTATCCACGCTCCGCCAATCAGCATGAATGTCGTTAGTGCTGGGCAAGCTTCTGATGCAAGACTTCCCCAACATCTGTAATGACAATCAATCTGCGCAAAGCTTCGCCAAGGAAGTTAGTTAGTAGGAAATCATCTGATGCCCTCTTCGTCGGCGCTTGTTGGTAATTGGAACTATCCGACATCGATCCGCTTTGGCGCCGGCCGCATCCGCGAGCTGCCCGAGGCCTGCAAGGCGGTTGGGCTGAAGCGCCCGCTGCTGGTCACCGATCCCGGCCTCGCCAGGCTGCCGATGATCGCCGACGCCATGCTGGCGTTGCGCAAGTCCGGCGTCGAGGTCGCGCTGTTCAGCGACGTGAAGCCCAATCCCGTGGCGAGCAACGTCGAGTCGGGCATCAAGGTGCTGCGCGCCGCCAAGCATGACGGCGTGATCGCCTGGGGTGGCGGCTCGGGCATCGACACCGCCAAGGCGATCGCCTTCATGGCGGGCCAGACGCGGCCGATGTGGGACTTCGAGGATGTCGGCGACTGGTGGACGCGGGCCAATCCCGCTGGGATCTTCCCGTCAATCGCGGTGCCCACCACTGCCGGCACCGGCTCGGAGACCGGCCGCGCCTCGGTGATCACCAACGAGGAGACGCACACCAAGAAGGTGATCTTCCATCCCAAGATGATGCCGGCCATCGTCATCGCCGATCCTGAGTTGACGGTCGGCTTGCCGCCCAAGCTCACCGCCGGCACCGGCATGGATGCCTTCATCCACTGCTTCGAGGCCTATTGCGCCCCGGGCTACCATCCTTATGCCGAAGGCATCGCCGTCGAAGGCATGCGGCTCGTTAAGAACAACCTGGCGCGCGCGGTCAAGGACGGCCGCGACCTCGAGGCGCGTGGCCACATGCTCGCGGCCTCGCAGATGGGCTCCACCGCCTTCCAGAAGGGGTTGGGCGCCATCCATTCGCTGTCGCATCCGGTGGGCTCGACTCTCGATACGCATCACGGCCTCACCAACGCCGTCGCCATGCCCTATGTGGTGAAGTTCAATCGGTCCGCCATCGAGGAGAAGATCGTGCGCCTGGCGCGCTGGCTCGACCTGCGCGCGCCGACTTTCGACGGCTTCATGCAATGGACGCTCGACCTCAGGCGCGAGATCGGCATCCCGCACACCCTGGCCGAGCTCGGCGTCAAGGAAAGCCATCTCGACAAGTTCGCCGAGATGGCGGCGGTCGATCCGACGGCGGGTGGCAATCCCGTGAAAGCCGGCGTGCCGGAGATGCGCAAGATGTATGACGCTGCCTTGGCCGGGCGACTGTGACATGGCGGCGAATTTTCCTACCCAGGCGCGCGTCGTCGTCATCGGTGGCGGCATCATGGGCTGCTCGACGGCCTACCATCTGGCGAAGAACGGCTGGAAGGATGTGGTGCTGCTGGAACAGGGCCGGCTGAGCGGTGGCACCACTTGGCACGCCGCGGGATTGGTCGGCCAGTTGCGCGGCTACCAGAACCTGACGCGCCTGATCCAGTACAGCACCAGACTCTATGCCGGGCTCGAAGCCGAAACGGGATTGGCGACGGGCTGGAAGCAGTGCGGCTCGATCTCGGTGGCGCGCACGCCAGAGCGCATGACCTATCTGCGCCGCTCGGCGGCGATGGCCAACACCCAGGGCGTCGCCTGCGAGGAGCTGACGCCCAAACAGGCGGGCGAGAAGTACCCCATCATGCGCACCGACGACCTGGTGGGCGCGGTCTGGCTGCCGGGCGACGGCAAGGCCAATCCAACCGACATCACCCAGGCGCTGGCCAAGGGCGCGCGCAACAACGGCGTACGCATCTTCGAGAAGACGCGGGTGACGGCGATCGACACCGAGGAGGGCCCCAAAGGATCTACAGTCACCGGCGTGCAGACGACCGAGGGCGCGATCAAGGCCGAGGTGGTGGTGAACTGCGCCGGCCAATGGGCGCGCCAGGTCGGGCGCATGGTCGGCGTCACCGTGCCGCTCTATTCCTGCGAGCACATGTACATCGTCACCGAGAAGATGGAGGGCGTGCCGCGCGACCTGCCGGTGATGCGCGATCCTGACGGCTACATCTACTTCAAGGAGGAGGTGGGCGGCCTTCTGATGGGCGGCTTCGAGCCCGAGGCCAAGCCGTGGAACAAGGACGTCATCCCCGACGATTTCGAGTTCGGCATGCTGCCGGACGACTGGGACCAGTTCCAGATCCTGATGGACAATGCGCTGATCCGCGTCCCGGCACTGGAGAAAACCGGTATCAAGACCTTCATGAACGGCCCGGAGAGCTTCACGCCCGATCTCAGCTACATCCTGGGCGAGGCGCCGGGACTGCGCGGCTTCTATGTCGGCGCCGGGTTCAATTCGATGGGTATCGCGAGTTCTGGCGGGGCCGGCATGGCGCTGGCCGAATGGATCGTCGCCGGCGAGCCGACGCTCGATTTGTGGCCGGTCGACATCCGCCGCTTCGCCAATTTCCACGGCAACGACGCCTGGCTGCGCGACCGCGTCTCCGAGACGCTCGGCCTGCACTACAAGATGCCGTGGCCGCAGCGCGAGCATGAGAGCGGCCGGCCGTTCCGCCGTTCGCCGCTTTACGATCGCCTCAAGTCGCGCGGCGCGTGGTTTGGCAACAAGATGGGCTGGGACCGGCCCAACTGGTTTGCGGGCGTCGGCAAGACGCCGGACATGCAGTACGGCTGGGGTCGCGGCGCCTGGTTCGACGCGGTGGCAGCCGAGCACAAGGCGACGCGCGAGGCCGTTTCGGTGGCCGACGAAACCTCGTTCGGCAAGTTCCTGATGCAGGGCAGGGACGCGGAGTCGACCCTCCAGCATCTCTGCGCCAACGACATTGCCGCGCCGGTGGGACGCACGGTCTATACCGGGCTGCTGAACGAGCGCGGCACCTACGAAAGCGATCTCACCATTGCCCGGCTGGCGCGCGACAAATTCCTGATCATCACCGGCTCGGCCCAGGTGACGCGCGATGCCGACTGGATCGGCCGCAACCTGCCGCAAGGTGCGCACGCCGCGCTGACCGACGTCACCGGCGCCTGGACGGTGCTGTCGGTGATGGGGCCGAATAGCCGGAAGCTCCTGCAGAAGGTGAGCCGGGCGGACTTCTCCAACGAGGCGTTCCCGTTCGCCACCATCCGCGAGATCGGTGTGGGCTACGCGACGGTGTTTGCCTCGCGTCGCACCTACATGGGCGAACTGGGCTGGGAGCTCTACGTGCCGGCCGAGTTCGCCACCACGGTGTTCGAGACGCTGCATGCTGCCGGCGCGGAAGTCGGCTTGCGCGACATGGGCTACTACGCGATCGAGGGCCTCAGAATCGAGAAGGCCTACCGCGCCTGGGGTCGCGAGCTCACGCCCGACGACAATCCCTGGCAGGCGGGCCTTGGCTGGGCGGTGAAGCTGGACAAGCCGGGTGGCTTCATCGGCCGCCAGGCATTGCTCGATGCGAAGGCCAAGCCGCTATCGCGCCGCTTGGTGTCGGTGGTGCTCGTCGATGCCGAGCCGCTGCTCTGGGGCGGCGAGACGCTGTTGCGCGACGGCAGGCCGGTCGGCGATCTCACCTCGGCTGCCTATGGCCACACCGTGGGGGCGGCAGTGGCGCTGGGCTACGCGCGGCGAGACGATGGCCAGGCGATCGATGCCGCGTGGCTCGAAGGCGGGAAGTTCGAGATCGATCTGGCCGGCGTGCGGCTCAAGGCGAAGGTCGGCTTGCGCGCGCCCTACGATCCTGCCGGCGCGCGCATCAAGGGCTGAGCCTCCTTCAGGCGGGTGTTCGCCAGCTCTCCGGCCGCTTCCAGGATCGGATAGGCCACCGACGTGAGGTGGCCGTTGATGCGCTTGAAATCGCGGATCACGTCGATATGGACCGAGCTGGTCTCGATCAATTCGGGGCGGCCCTCGCGCAGACGGGCAAAGTGGCTGTCGGCGGCCTTGGCCTCGAGATCGCGCATCTCGGTCTTCTCGGCAACCAGGCGGCGGGCCAGCGTAATGTCGCGCGTGGTGAAGACGTTCATCGACAGGCGCAGGTTGTCCATCAGGCGGGCGTGGAAAGCCCGCAACTCCGTTGTGCCTTCGGTCGAGAAGGTCCAGCGGTTCTTGATTTTCTTCGCCGCCAGATCCATCAGGTTCTTGTCGATGATGTCGCCGATGTGCTCGAGGTTGGTGGTGAAGGACAGGATGTCGAAGTAGCGACAACTCTCCTCCTCGCTGAGTTCGTTTCGGGATACCTGGACGAGGTAGAGTTTGATGGCCTCGTAGAGGTGGTCGACCGTGTTGTCCTCGCTGGCGATTTCACGTCTGGCCTTCTCGTCGTTGCGCTCGAAGACCTCCATCGTCTGGCGCAGCATGTCGGCTACGAGGTCGCCGAGATAGATCGTCTCGCGCATGGCGCAGCCCAGCGCCTCCGCCGGCGTCTCGACCACGTGCGGATCGAGATGCCGCGGCTTGGCAGGATCCGTGGCCGCGGGCCTGTCGGGCAGCAGGCGCCGGCTGAGTTTCGCCAGCTGATCGATCAACGGCAGGAAGACGACCGCGGCGACCAGGCTGAACAGGGTATGAAAGTTGACTGCCACTCGCGCCGGTGCCGGCTCGAACATCGACAGCAGATGCACCATGGGCGTGAGGAACGGAAGAAAGGCGATGCCGACCGCCGCCCGGGTGATCAGGTTGGCAAGCGGTACGCGGCGGGCGGCGGGGTTGGTCGGCGACTGGTCCATGTAAGGTGCCCAGGCCCCGCCGATATTGGCACCGATCACCAGCGCCAGCGCCATCGGCGGATGGACGATGCCGCTGGCGGCAAACGACATCACCAACAGCACGGTCGACAGGCTGGAATGCACCGCCCAGGTGGCGAGCGCGCCGAACAGTACGGCGATGACATACTCGTCCTGCATGCCTTCGATCGCGGCGATGAAGGAAGGTGCCTTGCCCAGTGGCGCGGTGGCATCTGACAGCAGCTTCAGCGACAGCAGCATGAGACCGAGCCCGATCGCCACGCGGCCAAGATTCTTGGTCTTGTCCGATTGGCCCGACAGGAAGGTGATGACGCCGATGGCGATCATCAGCGGCGACAGCCAGCTCAGGTCGAACGACAGGACCTGCGAGGTGAGCGTCGTGCCGATATTGGCGCCCAGCATCACGGCGATCGCGATCGGCAGGGTGATGAGCCCGCGACCGGCGAAGGAAGCCAGCAGCAGCGCGGTCGCCGTGCTGGATTGCAGCAACGCAGTCAGGCCGACGCCGCCGGCCATGGCCGTGAAGCGATTGCGCGAGCAGGCGCCGATCGCTTTGCGCAGTGTGGCGCTGAAGGCACGGGTTAGGCCGGTGCGCACCATGCGCACGCCCCACAGCAGCAGCGCGACCGCGCCGACGAGGTTGAGGATAGTCGTTACGCCGTCCATGAGAGGACCCTACGCTTCACTGACCAACGATCAAAGTTTTTTGACAGTTCCGTGACACCCCACTGGACGGACCTGCCTTGCGAGTCGATCATCCCATCATGTCCATCGCCAAGCCCGCCGCCTCGGAAACCGGCGACCCGCTGCTGCTCACCCCCGGTCCGCTGACCACGTCGACCGCCGTCAAGCAGGCGATGGTGCACGACTGGGGCTCGCGCGATGCCGAGTTCCTGCGCATCAACCGAATGGTGCTGGACAAGATCGTCGAGCTGGCCGGCGCCGAGGGCACCCACGTGACCGTGCCGGTGCAGGGGTCGGGCACCTTCGCTGTCGAGGCGATGATCACGAGCTTCGTCCCGAAGATGGGCAAGCTCCTGGTGCTGATCAACGGCGCTTACGGTCAGCGCGCGAGGAAAATTGCCGAGATCGCCGGCCGCGCCGTCGCGGCCTACGAGACACCGGAAGACACGCCACCCGACCTCGCCAAACTCGAGAAGATGCTGGCCGAGGACAAGGCGATCACCCACGTCTTCGCCGTCCATTGCGAGACCACGTCGGGCATCCTGAACCCGATCGGCGAGATCGCGGCCCTCGTGGCACGCCAAGGTCGCCGCCTGCTGGTCAATTCCATGAGTGCCTTCGGAGCGCTCGAGATCGACGCCTGCAAGATTCACTACGACGCCATGGCCGCCTCCTCGAACAAATGCCTGGAGGGCGTCCCGGGACTGGGCTTCGTCGTCTGCCGCAAGACTGCCTTGGCCGAGTGCAAGGGCAACGCCACGACGCTGGTGCTCGATCTCTTCGAGCAGGCCGAGAACTTCGCCAGGACCGGCCAGTACCGCTTCACGCCGCCGATCCACGTCATCGTGGCGCTGGGCAAGGCGATCGAGGAGCACGCGGCAGAGGGCGGTGTCGCCGGCCGCGGCAAGCGCTATCGCGAGAACGCCAGGGTATTGATCGACGGCATGCGCGCCATGGGCTTTCGCACGCTGCTCGGCGAGAAGCTGCAGGCGCCGATCATCATCACCTTCCACATGCCGACCGATCCCAAGTTCGCGTTCCAGCGCTTCTATGACGGCTTGAAGGACCGCGGTTACGTGATCTACCCCGGCAAGCTCACGGTGGCGGAGTCCTTCCGCATCGGCTGCATCGGCCGCCTCTATCCGCGTGACATGAAGGGCGCGTTGGCGGCGGTGCGCGAGGTGCTCGACGAGATGCGGGTCAGCAACGGCGGCCCGGCCCTGGCGGCGGAGTAGGCGAGACATGGCACCCGATACCATCAACACGCCCAACAAGGGCTCAGGCGTCGGCGAGGTCACCGTCAACGACCGTCGTTACCGCTTGCCCAAGCAGCCCACCGTGGTGGTCTGCATCGACGGCTCGGAGCCGGGCTACATCGAGCGCACGGTCGAGGCCGGCCGGGCGCCCTGGTTTGGGAAGGTTCTCACGCATGGCACGAGCCTGATTGCCGACTGCGTGGTGCCGTCCTTCACCAATCCCAACAACCTTTCCATCGTCACCGGCCAGCCACCGGCCGTGCACGGCATCAGCGGCAACTACTTCCTCGACCCGGAGACGGGCAAAGAGGTGATGATGAACGACCCGAAGTTCCTGCGGGTCGAGACTCTGTTTCCCTCGTTCCAGCGCGCCGGCTGCCGCATCGCCGTGGTGACCGCCAAGGACAAGTTACGCGGGTTGCTGGGCAAGGGCCTGGCCCTGGCGCCCGGCAAGGCCTGCAGCTTCTCCTCGGAGAAGTCCGACAAGACGACGCTTGCCGAAAATGGCATCGAGAACGTCAATGCGCTGGTCGGCCTACCGGTGCCGGACGTCTACAGCGCCGGCCTGTCGGAGTTCGTCTTTGCCGCCGGCGTCAAGCTGATGGAGCGCGACCGTCCGGAGATCATGTATCTTTCGACCACCGACTACATCCAGCACAAGCATGCTCCTGGCACGCCGGTCGCCGACGATTTCTATGCCATGATGGACCGCTACATGGCCAAGCTCGCCGCCATGGGCTGCACCATCGTGCTGACGGCCGACCACGGCATGAACGCCAAGTTCGGCGCGGACGGAGAGCCCGACGTCATCTACCTGCAGGACCTGTTCGACGGCTGGCTGGGCAAGGACAAGGCCCGGGTGATCCTGCCGATCACTGATCCCTATGTCGTGCATCACGGCGCGCTGGGATCGTATGCCGTGGTGTATTGCGACAAGCCGGACGAATGGGCGGCGAAGCTCAGGCCGATGCCGGGTATTGAGGCGGTGCTGTCCAAGGCGGAGGCGGCCAGGCGTTTCGAATTGCCGCCCGATCGGCTGGGCGACCTGATCGTGGTCTCGACCAAGCACAAGGTGCTGGGCACCTCAGCGGCGCGCCACGATCTTTCCGGCCTGACGGAACCGTTGCGCAGCCATGGCGGCATCTCCGAGCAGCACGTGCCGCTGATCTGCAATCGCCGGCTCGCGGCGCCGGCCGGCAGCCGCCATTGGCGCAACTTCGACGCCTTCGATCTCGCCCTCAACCTCGTCGCCTAGAGAGGCCGCCTGATGGATACGATGATCCGCGCCGAGCCGCGCCACGAAGCATTGCGCATCGCCGGCAAGAAGGTCGACACGGGAGCGCGTCTCGAAGTGCGGTTCCCGTGGGACAACCGCCTCGTCGGCACCGTGCCGCGCGCCACGCCGGAACTGGTGGCCGAGGCGTTCACGATCGCGCATGACTACAAGCCCAAGCTGACGCGCTACCAGCGCCAGAAGATCCTGCTCAGGACCGCCGAGCTGCTGCTCTCGCGCAAGGAAGAGCTGTCGCGCCTGATCACCCTGGAGTCGGGTCTCTGCCTGAAGGACTCGCTCTACGAGGTCGGCCGCGCCTACGACGTCTTCACTTTCGCCGGCCAGCTCTGCCTGCTCGACGACGGCCAGACCTTCTCCTGCGACCTCACCCCGCATGGCAAGCCACGCAAGATCTTCACCCTGCGCCAGCCCTTGAACGCGATCTCGGCGATCACGCCGTTCAATCATCCGCTCAACATGGTATCGCACAAGCTCGCACCGGCCTTCGCCACCAACAACTGCGTCGTGCTGAAGCCGACCGAGCTCACGCCGCTGACGGCGCTGTTCCTGGCCGACACGCTCTACGAGGCGGGCCTGCCACCCGAGATGCTGTCGGTCATCACGGGCAATCCGTCGGATATCGGCGATGCCATGATCACCGATCCGCACGCCGACCTGATCACCTTTACGGGCTCGGTTCGGGTCGGCAAGTACATCGCTGAACATGCCGGCTACAAGCGGCTGGTGCTGGAACTCGGCGGCAATGACCCGCTGATCGTCATGGAGGACGCCGACCTCGACAAGGCGGCCGAGCTTGCCGTCGCCGGCGCCACCAAGAATTCCGGCCAGCGCTGCACGGCGGTGAAGCGCATCATCGTGGTCGACAAGGTGGCCGACGCCTTCGTCGAGCGCGTTCTCGCCAAGGCGAAGAAGCTCAAGGCGGGCGACCCGCTCGATCCCGAGACCGACGTCGGCACGGTGATCCACGAGCGTGCGGCCACGCTGTTCCAGAACCGGGTCAACGAGGCCGTGGCCAAGCACGGCGCCAAGCTGCTCTATGGCAACGACCGCAAGGGCGCCCTGTTTCCGCCCACGGTGGTCGACCATGTCGATCCGCAGGCCGAGCTCGTACGCGAGGAGACCTTCGGCCCCGCGATCCCGATCATCCGGGTCAAGGACATCGACCACGCCATCCAGGTCAGCAACGGCACGGCTTACGGCCTGTCCTCCGGTGTCTGCACCGACCGCCTGGACTACATCACGAAGTTCGTCGACGAGCTGCAGGTCGGCACGGTCAATATCTGGGAAGTGCCGGGCTATCGCATCGAGATGTCGCCGTTCGGCGGCATCAAGGACTCCGGCCTCGGCTACAAGGAAGGCGTTCTCGAAGCGATGAAGAGCTTCACCAACGTCAAGACCTGGTCGCTGCCCTGGCCCGGATAAAAACTCGGGAGCGCATGATCGACCGTCGGCGTTAACCTCCTTTGAAGGTGAACCATGGCGACACAATCCTTGACCGGCGGCTGCCACTGCGGCGCCATCTCTTATGCGGTCGAGCTCGATCCGGCGGGCGCGATCAAGTGCAATTGCTCGATCTGCAGCAAGCTCGGCGCCGTGTGGGCGTTTGCGCCCAAGAGCAAGTTTCGGCTCACCAAGGGCGAGGGCAGGGTGGGCGACTATCAGTTCAACAAGCATGTGCTGCATCACCGTTTCTGCCCGAGCTGCGGAATCGAGAGTTACGCCGAGGGCAAGGGGCCGGATGGGTCGGAGATGGCCGGCATCAATCTCCGTTGCGTCGAGGGCATCGACGTGGACAAACTGAAGCCGAAGGCAGTCGACGGCCGCAGCCGATAAGCGGCACAGCGAAAGGGAAAGCGTCATGAGCGTCAGCCAGGCCGACAAGGCAAAGAAACTTCGCGCGCTGCACGAGGCGCCGGGCTCCTTCGTCATTCCCAATCCCTGGGACGCGGGCTCGGCCCGGGTGCTCGAAGGGCTGGGCTTCCAGGCGCTGGCGACGTCGAGCGGCGCCAAGGCAGGTGTGCTCGGCAAGCGCGACGGCAAGGTGAGCCGCGAGGAGTCGATTGCCAACGCGCGCCTGATCGCCGGCGCCGTCGACATTCCCGTGATCGGTGATCTCGAGAAAGGCTTTGGCGATTCGCCCAGCGATGCCGCCGAAACCATCCGCCAGGGTGCCGCGGCCGGCCTGGTCGGCGGCTCGATCGAGGACGCCACTGGCAACAAGGACGCCCCGTTGTTCGACATCGAGGCCGCGGTGGCGCGCGTGAAGGCGGCGGCGGAGGCGTCCAGGGCGCTGGGTTTCCCGTTCGTGCTCACGGCGCGGGCCGAAGGCTTCCTGCGCGGCCGGGCCGACCTCGACGACGTCATCGCCCGGCTCAAGGCCTTCGAAGCAGCGGGCGCCGATGTGCTCATGGCTCCGGGCCTGCCCGACCTCGCGGCGGTGAAGAAGGTTACGGGCGCGCTCAAGAAGCCGTTCAACTTCATGGTCGGCATCCCGAAGAAGTCCTTCTCCAGGGCCGAGCTGGAAGCCGCTGGCGTGAAGCGCATCAGCCTCGCCACCTCGCTCTACAAGGCCGCGATGACCGGCCTGATGAACGCGGCCAAGGAGGCGAAGGACGGCAACTTCGCCTATGTCGATCGGGTGGTCTCCACGGCCGAGCTCAGCGCCTTCATGAAGGAATAGCCGGTGTTCCACGGCTGGCGGGTGGTGGCGGCGTGCTTCGTCGTCGCCACCGTCGCCTGGGCGCTCGGAACGTTCGGCGCGAGTGTCTATCTGCAGGCGGTCACCAGGGCGCATGGCTGGCCGATCGCCGATGTCGCTTTCGCCATCACCCTGTTCTACCTGGTCAGTGCCCTGGTCCAGCGGTCGGTCGGCCGCGGCATCGACCGCTGGGGACCGCGGCCAGTGCTCCTGCTCGGCACGGTGTCGATGGCATTCGGCGTCGCCGCCATCGGGCAGGTGGCGGCGCGCTGGCAGCTCTATCCCTGCTTCGTGCTCATCGGCCTCGGCTGGGCGGCCCTTTCAACGACAGGTATCGCCGCGACAGTGGCTCCCTGGTTCGAGCGTCATCAGGGCCGGTCGATGGCGCTCGCGATCATGGGTGCGAGCGTCGGCGCCATCCTCGGCGTGCCGGCGCTACTCTTCGCCATCAGGAGGTTCGGGCTCGCCGAGGGGTTGGCAATCGTTGGTGCGGCGGCTGCGCTGGTGTTGCTGCCTTTGATCGCCCGCGTCCTCCGCTTCCGACGACCCGAAGAGATCGGGCTGCAGCGCGACGGCCGTGCCTCGCTCGCCGAGCCGGCGCAGGCGCCGGTCATGCCGCCGATCGCGACGCGCGCGAATCGGCCGCTGCTGTTGTGGAGCGCCGCGGCCGCCTTCGCGCTCGGCCTTGCCATGCAGATCGGCTTCATCACCCATCACGTCACCCTGGCCGAACCGTTGCTCGGAACGGCGGGCGCCGGCTGGCTGGTCAGCGCCACCGGCGGCTCCGCCCTGGTCGGTCGCCTGATCCTTGCGCGCATCGTCGACGGCGTTGACGTGCGCCGGCTTGCCTGCCTGGTGATGATGGCCCAGACCGCGGCGCTGCTCTCCCTCGCGCTCTGGCCGACGGTGCCGGTGCTCGTGGGCGCGTCGCTGGTCTACGGTTACGGCATCGGGCACATCACCACGCTGGGGCCGATCCTTGTCCGGCGCGAGTTCGGTGCCGCCGCGTTTGGTGCGACCTACGGCGCCGCCGCGAGCGTGATTCAGTTCACGTCCGCCTTCGGGCCGGCGATCATCGGCGTGCTGCGTGACAGCTTCGGCGGCTACGGGCCGGGCCTCGCCATCGCATCAGCGGTGACCTTGACCGGCTGCGCGATCCTGTTCACGGGCGGCCGTATCGCTGCGCTTCCGCCTGTTACCAGCTCCCGGACCTGAGCTTTGACCCGTCCCGTGGTCCCAAGGGCGCATTGTCGCTTGAGTTTTCAGGCTTCCTGCACAGGGCGAAACGCGAGTTGCGCCCTGCGGCCGCTTCGGCCATCAACCCATCATGGATAACCTTGTCCGATCCACATCCGAACTGCGCGACGGTGTCGAGCATTTCGACGTCCTGATCGTCGGCGCCGGCCTCTCCGGCATCGGCGCCGCCTGGCACCTGCAGGATCGCTGCCCGACCAAGAGCTACGCCATCCTCGAGGGCCGCGAGGCGAGCGGCGGCACCTGGGATCTGTTCCGCTATCCCGGCGTGCGCTCGGACTCCGACATGTACACGCTGGGCTACCGCTTCCGGCCGTGGAAGGACGCCAAGGCGATCGCCGACGGCCCCGCCATCCTGGACTACATCCGCGACGTCGCGAGCGACCATGGCATCGACGGCAAGATCCGCTACCAGCACAGGGTAGTGCGCGCGGCCTGGTCGACACCTGACGCGCAATGGGCCGTCGAGGTCGAGCGCGGGCCTGACCGCGTTCCGGCGCGCTTCACCTGCAACTTCCTGTGGATGTGCAGCGGCTACTACCGCACCGACTCGGGTTACTTGCCGGAGTTCCCGGGCATCGAGCGCTTCAATGGCCGCATTGCCCATCCGCAGAAATGGACCGACGATATCGACTATGTCGGCAAGCGCGCGGTGGTGATCGGCAGCGGTGCCACCGCAGTGACGCTGGTGCCGGCAATGGCCGACGGTGGCGCCACCCATGTCACCATGCTGCAGCGTTCGCCTACCTACATGGCCGTGCGCCCGTCGAAGGATCCCTTCGCCACCAAGATGCGCCGGCGCCTGCCGCTCAAGCTTGCCTACATGGTGACGCGTTGGAAGAACGTGCTTTTGGGCATGTATTTCTACCAGATGTGCAAGCGCAAGCCGGACAAGGTGAAGAGCCTGCTGCTCGGCTACGTGCGGAAGTTCCTTGGGCCGGACTACGACATCGGCACGCATTTCACGCCGCGTTACAATCCATGGGACCAGCGGCTTTGCCTGGTGCCGGACGCGGATTTCTTCCGCACCATCCGGCAGGGCAAGGTCTCGGTCGTCACCGACCATATCGAGACCTTCACCGAGACCGGCATCCGGCTGAAGTCAGGCAAGGAGCTCGAGGCCGACCTGATCGTGACGGCGACCGGCCTGGTGCTGGTGCCGCTGGGCGAGGTCAAGCTGACGGTCGACGGACGCGCCGTCGATCCGGCCAAGACGTTCATCTACAAGGGCATGATGTATTCGGACGTGCCGAACCTCGCGTCGGTGTTCGGCTACACCAACGCCTCGTGGACGCTGAAGGCCGATCTCGTTTGCGAATATGTCTGCCGCCTGCTCAATCGCATGGACCGCACGGACATGCGCCAGTGCACGCCGCGCAACAGCGATCCCGAGCTGCTGGAAGAGCCGTGGGTCAGCTTCTCGTCCGGCTACATCCAGCGCGCGCTGGCTCACCAGCCCAAGCAGGGTTCCAAGCGCCCGTGGAAGCTCTACCAGAACTACGCGCTCGATCTCGTGAGCCTGCGCTTCGGCGCGGTCCGTGACAAAGCCATGGTGTTCTCGAATCCGGCGCCCGCGAAGGCGAGAGAGCCCGCTATGGCGCAGACGTAGCCAGCGGCACTGCATCTTGGCCGGCTAGCAATCGACCGCATCACGCACCTCCGAGGGCGTGAGGCCGTAGCAACGCTTGAAGGTGCGATTGAAGTACGACAAGTCACCAAAGCCTGCGTCGAACGCAATCGACGCGATGCTGCGACTGGCCCGGCCTGGATTCGTCAACAGGTGATGCGCGCGCTCGAGCCGGCGGCCAAGGACGAACTGCGAGAATGACGTTCCTTCGCTTTCGAACAGTTTGCGAAGGTAGCTGTCCGATATCTGCTGCCGCTTCGCGACCGCGCCAGGGGCGAGTTCACCGGTCGCGAGGTGTGCCTCGATGTCTTGCTTGATGGCAATGAGCCGGGCGTTCCGGATCCCGCGCCCTTCGGCAACCGCTGTTGCGTCGCGCGTCTCGCCGAGTGTGACCGCAACGAGATCGCATAGTTGTGCTGCGATGAGCCGTCGCATCTGCGGTATCGCGAGGGCCGGATCATTGAACACGGAGTCGACGTAGCTTCTCAGCAGCCTCAGCATGCCCGTGCCGCGCGGGATCCGGCATAGCACGGCATCGTCGATATTGCGCACCAGCGGGGCGAGCGCGGCGCGCGGCAGGCGGATGACGCGTTGATCGACAAGGTCTGGCCGGCTGATGGTGCGGGAAACCGAATACCTCAGCAGCATGGCATCGCCGTCACGCAGCGCCGTCTCGCCGCGCTGCCCGGCAACGAAACTGAGCCCGCTTAAATTCATGTGAAAGCTGAAATCATCGTCGCCGTCGCCACTGTCCCGGCGCAGGTGCTCATGCCGGACGCCCTGCACCGTGCCGGACAGGAGGCCAAGGTCCGGAAATTGGCGCAGCGCAAAGTCGATGCTGCAGGCAAGGTCCGGCATCGGCTTGAACGACACCCAGGTCAAGCCGCGGTCATGCAGCGACTCGACGTCGCTGGCCTGCGCCTGCACTTGCACGGAATCCGCGGCACGCGTGCTCATCTGGCATCGCCCATTGGTCTGCGACCGCAACAGTCGCCCCTGTCAAACTAGCAACCGGCGCGGAGTCCCGTCCAGTCCGCGCGACATTCCCGCGGCGTCCAAGTCAGAGGCAGCAATACCCCTATGCTGTGGACAATGCGGAGGACGCCATGACGATTTCCCGGCGCGAGTTCGTTCAATCGATCCCAGGCGCGGCCGCGGGCCTTGCGATCGCTTTGCGCCCGGCCGCAGCACAAAAGACCTCGCCGCACGTCCGCGTGGCGACCGGTCTGCTCGCAACATGGCAGAGCACCGCATGGCTCGGAGCCGAGGCTGGGGTCTTCAAGAAGCACGGGGTCGACGTGAGCCTCCCAGCGATCGCAGTCGGCGGACCTCGGGCGGCTGCCGCCGTCATCCGCGGCGACTGCGAGTTCGCCCATACCGGCGTTCTGCCGGTCGCCGAAGAGGTTCTCAAAGGCCGCGACATTGTGATCATCGCAACCCCGACGTCGGAATTTCCCAACTCGTTCGTGATGACCCGCAAGGACATCACACAGTTGGCGCAGTTGAACGGCAAGAAGGTCGGAGTCTTGACCGAGACGGGCCAGACCAGCGTGGCGACACGGATTACAGTCGAGAAGGCGGGCGCCGCCGCGACCTACCTGCCGCTGACCAAGTTCGATCGCATCTATGCGGCGCTTGCGGCCGGCGAAATCGATGCAGGTGCGCTGCCGATCGACCTGCGCTTTTCCGGAGAGGTCCGCTATGGCTGGAACGCGTTTCCCATCCATGAGTTCGGGACGCCGTCGATCTTCGCGAGTACGCGCAAGCTGATCGCGTCCGATCGCGCGCTGGTGATGAAGACCATGCAAGGCTTTGTCGAGACGATCCATCTGTTCAAGACACGCCCTGACGTCGTGGTGCCTCTGCTGCAGCGCTATCTGAACATCGACGATCGAAAGGCTGTCGAGGAGCTATACGCTTTTCACGTTCCGGTGTTCCAGAAGGTTCCACGGCCGTCGTTTCCCGGGATGCAGACGTTGCGGGAGCTGCTCGTCGCGAAATATCCCGCAGCGACCGAGCTCAAGGAATCCAACATTGCGGATTCATCATTCATAGACGAGCTTGAACGCAACGGGTTCATCGATCGCCTGTACGCGGGTGACACCAAGTAGGCAGAACGACGGCATCGGTCTAGCCCGGTACGCGGCCTTCAATTGGATGTCCGCTTCGCGCCGCCGCGCGCCCCCTAGCAGAAGCGCGACGCAACGCAATGTGCGCCGGACGAGAAGGGCCGTTGGATTCGCTGCTGTCAACCAGCGTCAGGGTGGTTCGGTGTCAGGTGAAGCGTTGGAATGGCCGAGCGCCTATAGTCGTCGCGGAGGTGAAGCCATGCCAACACAAACTGAAAAGGGACGTCTGTTCCGCGAGCGGCACAGCAAGCCCGGTATTTTGATCCTGCCCAATCCATGGGATGCGGGCACCGCCAAGCTCCTGCAATCGCTGGGCTTCGAGGCGCTTGCCACCACCAGCCTCGGCATGTCCAATGCTCTGGGCCGCGCCGATGGCGAGGGCTCGGTGAGCCGTGCCGAGCTGATCGAGAACTGCCGCGTCATCGCCGAGGCGACCGACCTGCCGGTCAACGCCGACCTCGAGAACGGCTATGCCGACGATCCCAAGGAGGCCGCCATGATCCTGCGTGACGCTTGCGCGGTCGGTATCGTCGGCGGGTCGATCGAGGACTGGAGCGGCGAGAAGATCTACGACTTCAACCATGCGGTGGAGCGTGTCGTGGCCGGTGTCGAGACGGCGCGCTCGCTGCCGGTGCCTTTCACCTTTGTGGCGCGCGCCGAAAACCTCATTCGCGGACGCAACGACCTCGACGACACGATCAAGCGCCTGCAGGCCTTCGAGAAGGCCGGAGCCGATGTGCTCTACGCGCCCGGGCTACGCGATCTTGCGACCATGCAGATCGTGGCTTCCGCTGTCTCCAAGCCGATCAACGTGGTGATGAGCGCCGCCGATCCCGCGCTCACGGCGGCGGAGATGGAAGCGGTGGGCGTGAAGCGCCTCAGCGTCGGCGGCGCCTTGTCGCGGCTGGCGCTGGCTGCCTTCATGAAGGGCGCGCGTGAGATGAAGGACCAGGGCGGCTTTACCTGGGTGCGCGAAACCATGCCGACCAAGGATCTGAAGGTGGTGTTCAGGTAGACTTCTAATGACCAGAATAGGCGGTCGGACCGCGCCGGGTTATCCTCCGTGCGACTCGAGTTGGCCTATCGCGATTGTTGGGAAGAGCCCCCCTGTTTTTTCCATTATTTTAAGCGTTACTTTTGGTAACTGCCTGCTCGCGATGGTCCAGCGCGGCGAGCGCGGGGATCGGGTCGGCGCCGATCTGGCGCACCAGCGAGGCGAGGTCGTAGTGGAAGCGCTCGCCCAGCATCAGCCCGTCGCGGAACGACAGGATGACGAGGAAGGGCTGCACGATCGGGCGGCCGCTGGGCTCGATGCCGAGGAAGCGGCCGATGTGACGGCCGTGCCAGGTCGCCTCGCCGATGTAGAAGTCGTCGGCAGTGGTGTACGGCCGCTGGCCTTCGCCGCGCCGCACCTCGACATCGAAGGTCGTCCACCATTGCCGGTAGTGCGCGGCCGCACCCTCGTGGCCGAACCAGCTCTGGCCGGTGGCGAAATCGTCGAACCGGCACTCGGGATGGAGCGTGGCCAGCGTGCCCGGGAGGTCATGGTCGTTCTCGGCCTGGAGGTGGCGGCGGATCAAGGCGAGCAGGTCGGGGTCCATGGCGGGGCTCTCATGCTATGTTCGAGTTCTTACAAGGTATAAGAACTCTGATAATGTCCCGCAAGACGACACCTGCGACCTTTCCCGCCATTCCCCGGCCCGGCGAGGCCAAGCGCGGGCCGGAGGGTCATCTCGGCTACCTGTTGCGCCAGGCCAGTGCGGCGTTCCGCGGCGCCACCGACCGGGCGCTCGCCGAGCTGGGCGTGACGACGCCGCAGTTTGGCGTGCTCACCATGATCGTTGCCTATCCCGGGCTGAGCGGCGCGGATCTTGCGAGGCTCGCCTTCCTGACGCCGCAGACGATCAACGTGATCGTGGGCAACCTCGAGCGCGACGGGGCGATCGAGAAGAGCTCGCATGCCACGCATGGCCGAATCCTGCGCCTGCACGCGACCCCCAAGGGGCGGGCCCTGCTGAAGCGCTGTCGTGCCCGGGTGGCGGAGATCGAGGCCGACGTTGCTGCTTTGCTGGGCAAGGACGAGGAGCGGGCGGTGCGGCGCTGGCTGAGCGCGGTGGCCGAGAAACTGGGCGAGAACCGCTAGCGCGGCTTCCAATCAGATGGAACCGCTCGCGGTTCCATCTGATTGGAAACGCGTTGCTTCGGGCGCCTCCACCTCAGGGCAAATTCCGTCCGGCTGATACCAGCCGGACGGAATTTGCTCTAGTCGCTTGTTCGTCATGGTCCGCGTGTTAAGGTTTTCGTGAAACGACAGGGGGCATTATGACGATTGGCACAGTGATCAGGCGCGCGGCACTGTTAGGCACGGCCGCGCTCGCCGCGGCGGCGTTGGCCACGCCGGCCTTCGCGCAGAAGACCAAGCTCACGGTCTATACCGCGCTCGAGAACGACCAGCTCGACCCCTTCAAGAAGGCCTTCGAAGCCGACAACCCGACGATCGAGATTGCCTGGGTGCGTGATTCGACCGGCGTCGTCGCGGCCAAGCTGATCGCCGAGAAGGACAATCCCCGCGCCGACATCATCTGGGGCCTGGCGGCATCGAACGTAGGCGCGATGGCGGCGATGGGCATGCTCGAGCCCTATACGCCGGCGGGCGCGGCGGCGCTGAAGCCCGCCTTCCGCAGCGGCAAGACGCCCGACACCTGGGTCGGCATGGACGCCTACCTCTCGGTCGTCTGCTTCAACACCGCGGAAGCCGAAAAGGGCAAGAAGCCCAAGCCGGTGAGTTGGGTCGATCTCACCAAGCCCGACTACAAGGATTCGATCGTGATGCCGAACCCGGCCTCGTCGGGCACCGGCTACCTCACCATTGCGGCCTGGCTGCAGGCGATGGGCGAGGAGGCGGGCTGGAAGTTCATGGACGGCCTGCACCAGAACATCGCGCAGTACGTCCATTCCGGCTCCGCGCCCTGCGTGCAGGCGGCCAAGGGCGAGCGCCTGATCGGCATCGGGCTCGACACCCGCGGCGCTTCCGAGAAGACCAAGGGCGCGCCGCTCGAGCTGATCCTGCCCAAGGAAGGGCTGGGCTCGGAGCTCGAGGTCACCGCGATCGTCAAGGGCACCAAGAATCTCGAGGCCGCCAAAAAGCTCGCCGACTGGGCCGTTACCAAGAAGGCCAACGAGCTCTACGCCAAGACCTATCCCATCGTGGCGATGGCCGGGGTGGCCAACCTGCCGCCCAACTATCCGGCCGACATCGAGAAGGCGGCGGTCAAGAACGACGTCGAATGGATGGCGAAGAACCGCGACCGCATTCTGGCCGAATGGACCAAACGCTACGACGGCAAGTCCGCCCCCAAGAAGTGACCCGCGCAGCGGGTCATCCCGAACAAAGTGAGGGATCTGTAGCTCGAAAGATCCCTCGGCCGAAGGCCTCGGGATGACAAATTATTTGGAAGTCCGAAACCTTTCGAAGCGCTTCGGCGATGTCATCGCTCTCGGCGACGTCTCACTCGATGTCGCCGAGAGCGAGTTCGTCTGCTTCCTGGGGCCGTCGGGCTGCGGCAAGACCACTCTGCTGCGCGCCATCGCCGGCCTCGATCCGCAGAGCGGCGGAACGATCCATCAGAAGGGCAGGGATGTCTCGCGCCTGCCGCCGGCCCAGCGCGACTTCGGCATCGTCTTCCAGTCCTACGCGCTCTTTCCCAACCTGACGGTGGCCGACAATGTCGGCTACGGGCTGGTGAGCCGGCGCCAGGGTCGTGCCGCAATCGCCAAGCGCGTGAGCGAGCTGCTGGCGCTGGTCGGCCTGCCCGATGCCGGCGCGCGCTATCCGGCCCAGCTTTCGGGCGGCCAGCAGCAGCGTGTGGCGCTCGCCCGCGCGCTTGCCACGTCGCCCGGCCTGCTGCTGCTCGACGAGCCCTTGTCAGCGCTGGACGCGCGCGTGCGGCTGCGGCTGCGGCACGAGATCAAGGCGCTGCAGCGCCGGCTTGGTGTCACAACCATCCTGGTGACGCACGACCAGGAAGAGGCGCTCACCATGGCCGACCGCATCGTGGTGATGAACCAAGGCGCCATCGAGCAGGTCGGCTCGCCGCAGGAGATCTACCGCAAGCCGGCCACGGCCTTCGTCGCCGACTTCGTGGGCTCGATGAACTTCCTCGCCGGGACGCTCGAGACGGCCGAGCGTGTCCGGATCGGCAGCCTGACGCTGGCCTGTCCGCCGCAGGAGGGCCTGGCGGTCGGCACGGCCGTGCGGCTCTGCATCCGGCCCGAGGATGTGCGTGTGCGTGACCTCAGGACGGACGTTACCAACCGTGTTTCCGTCGAGGTGACCGAGCTCGACTTTGTCGGCGCCTTCTGCCGGGCGACGCTCAAGTCGGTCGACATGACGCTCAGCGCCGATTTCTCCTCCAACTTGATCCGCGATCTCGGCGTCGAGCCCGGGCGCAGGCTCGATGTCGCCTTGCCGGCGGATCGGGTGAGGGTGTTCGCCGCGTGAGTCTCGCGCTCCCCGCGGCGAAGGTCCGGCTGTCGACTGACGACCTCGTGATGCGCGTCGGCGTCGCGGCGCTGGTGGTGGTGCTGCTGGTCATCGTCGGCCTGCCGCTCTGGTCGCTGCTCGCCAAGGGCTTCGAGGACCGCGACGGGCATTTCGTCGGGCTGGCCAACTACGCCGCCTATTTCTCGACGCCGGCGCTGTTCAACTCGGCGCTAAACAGCTTCCATGTCGCTGCCGTCTGCACCCTGATCGTGGTGCCGCTCGCCTTCCTCTATGCCTACGCGCTCACCCGCGCGGTGTTGCCGGCGCGCTGGCTGTTCCAGGGCATCTCGCTGATCCCGATCTTCGCGCCCTCGCTACTGCCCGGCCTGGCGCTGATCTACCTCTTCGGCACCCAGGGCTTCTTCAAGGCGTGGCTGGGCAGCGGCCAGATCTACGGCTTCGACGGCATCGTCATCGCCCAGGTCTTCTACTGCTTCCCGCATGCCACGCTGATCCTGGTGACCGCGCTCGCCACCGCCGACGCTCGCCTCTACGAGGCGGCCGATGTGCTGGGGGCGTCGAAGATCCGCGTGTTCTTCACCGTGACTCTGCCCGGTGCCAAATACGGCGTGATCAGCGCGGCGCTGGTGGTGTTCACCCTGGTCATCACCGATTTCGGCGTCGCCAAGGTGATCGGCGGCAATTTCAACGTGTTGGCGACCGACGTCTACAAGCAGGTGATCGGCCAGCAGAACTTCTCGATGGGTGCCGTGGTCGGCATGGTGCTGCTGGCGCCGGCGGCGCTGGCCTTCGTGGTCGACCGGGTGGTGCAGAGGAAGCAGGTGGCGCTGCTGACGGCGCGCGCCGTGCCGCTGGTACCCAAGCCCAAGCTCGGGCGCGATCTCTTCTTCACCCTGTTCTGCGTTGCCGTCTCGATCGGCATCCTGGCCATCCTCGGCATGGCGGCATGGGGCTCGCTGATCAAGTACTGGCCGTACAATCTCAGCCTGACCTGGGCGAACTACAGGTTCGAGACCTTCGACGCGAACGGCTGGGATTCATACTTCAACTCGCTGCGCATGGCCCTGGGCGCCGCGATCGTCGGCACAGTCCTCATGTTCGTCGGCGCCTGGCTCACCGAGAAGACCAAGGGCTTCTACCTGCTGCGCGATGTCGTGCGCTTTCTCGCCTTCCTGCCAATGGCCGTCCCGGGCCTGGTGCTGGGGCTGGGTTACATCTTCTTCTTCAACGCCCGCAGCAACCCACTCAACTTCCTCTATGCCACCATGGCGATCCTGGTGGTCAACACGGTGGCGCACTTCTATACGGTGGGGCATCTCACGGCGACGACGGCGCTGAAGCAGATCGATCCGGAGTTCGAGGCGGTCTCGGCGTCGCTCAAGGTACCGATCTGGCGGACCTTTCTGCGCGTTACCGCGCCGATCTGCCTGCCGTCGATCCTCGACATCGCGATCTATCTCTTCGTCAACGCCATGACCACGGTCTCGTCGGTGATCTTCCTCTATTCGCCCGACACCAAGCTCGCTTCGGTCGCGGCACTCAACATCGAGGAAGCCGGCACGACGGCCGCGGCCGCGGCGCTCTGCCTCGTGATCGTGGTGACCTCGGCCGCGGTGAAGGCCCTGCACCTGCTTGCCGACCGGTTCCTGCTGGGACGGCTGCAGGCCTGGCGTCGGCGCTAGCGCGGGTTCCGATCAAGTGGAGCCGCAAGCGGCTCCACTTGATCGGAAACGCATTGCTCCAGGTGCCTCGACCAAAGGCATATTCCGTTCGGCTGATTCCAGCCGAACGGAATATGCTCTAGAGCTACTTGCGCCAGACACCCAGCAGGAAGCGGGGATCCTTGCGGCGGTTCTCACCGGCTTGGCCCTGGACCTCCGTCAGATGCTCGCTGTGCTGCGCCATCCATTTGTCCAGCACGCGCTTGGCGATCCATCCCAGCACAATGAACGAGCCGAAATAGAGGATCGCCGTATGGAGCGCGCGCATGTGGAGCTATCCCTGGAGGCCGAGGAACGGCTTGATCGTCCGCCAGAATCCCGCCGGATCCTGGATGTGTGGAGAATGCCCGCAATCAGGCAGCTCGACCAGCTTGGCCCCTGATATCCCCTTGGCGAGCTCGTAGGAGAGGGCGGGCGGCGTTGCGGTGTCACGCAGGCCGACCACGACCAGCGTCGGATGGCGGATGCCGGCCAGCTCGGCGCGCATATCGAAGCGGGCGAGGGCGCGGCAGGCGGCGGCGAAGTGCTCCGGCCTGGCGGCGCGCAGGCTCGCCTTGCGCTCCTCTGCGATCGCCGGGTTGGCGGCCAGGAAGTCGTCGGGGAACATGCGCTGCAGGGCCATCGTCAGCACGGCTTCCATGCCGCCGGTCTCGACGCGTTCAGCCATGGCGGCGAAAGCGGCCTTGCCCTGCAGTGGGATCGCCGCACCGGTGTCGACCAGCACCAGCCGGTCGAACAGCTTGGCGTGGCGCACGGCCAGCGCCACCGACACGAAGCCGCCGAAGCCATTCCCTAAAAGATCGGCCTTGGCCGACAGGCCGAGCTTGGGCAGTTCACTTGCGATGCGGTCGGCGAAATCTTCCAGGCTGGGGCCTGCCGGCGCGGAAGCGCCGAAACCCGGCAGGTTGACGAGCCACAGCCGGCGCTCCAGCGCGAGCCTCGGCGCGATGCGGTCGAACGCGGTGCGGTCCGAGAGCAGCGAGTGCAGTAGCACGAGATCGCGACCACCCTCCCTGGGTTGGCCCATCATCACAATGTCGAGCGTGGAGTTGTGAGTTGACATGGCGCCGTGACACTATCACGGCAGGCGGCGAAGACCGCGCGCAAACGCTTTCGGGGGAGAGACAAAATGGTGTCCACGGTCAACACCGGTGCGCGACTCGACCGGTTGCCGATATCCTCGTTCCACTACCGCATCTTCTGGCTGATCGGCGCCGGCATGTTCTTCGACGGCTACGACCTCTATGTCGGCGCCTCGGTGCTGGGCGCGGCGGTGCAGACCAAGTTCGCCGTGCTGGGACAGGTGCCGCAGTTCATCTCCTGGACCTTTGTCGGCATGACCATCGGCTCGGTGCTCGCGGGCTTTTTAGGCGACAAGTTCGGCCGGCGCTTCACCTACCAGTTCAACCTGGTGGTCTTCGGCCTGGCGTCGTTCGCCGCTGCCGCCGCACCCAGCATGGAATGGCTGATCGCCGCCCGCTTCGTCATGGGGCTGGGCCTCGGCGCCGAGATCGTTGTCGGCTACTCCACCATGACCGAGTTCGTGCCGCCCGCCTCGCGCGGCCGCTGGATGGCCTTCATGGCCTTCATCGTCGTGGCGGGTTTTCCGGCCACCTCGATCATCAGCACGCTGGTCATCCCGAGCTTCGGCTGGCGGCCGATGTTCGTGATCGCGGGCGTCGGCGCCCTGATCGTCTGGTACCTGCGCAAGAACCTGCCCGAGAGCCCACGCTGGCTCGAGGCCAACGGCAGGACCGCCGAGGCCGAAGCGCTGATGCAGGCGATCGAGCGCGAAGCCTCCGGCGGCCGGCCGTTGCCCGCGCCGGCACCGACGCAACCGGTGGCACAATGGAACCTGGCGTCGCTCTTCACGCCGGCCCTGTTGCCGCGCCTGGTCGTGGGCTCTGTGGTGCTGATCACCATCAACACGTTGATCTTCGGCTTCGTCAACTGGTTGCCGACTTTCTTCGGCCAGCAGGGCATCTCGATCACCAAGTCGCTGGCCTACACCATGGTGTTGGCGGGCGGCTCCCTGATCGGCTGCGCCATCGGCGCCTGGTGTGCGGACTATTTCGGCCGCAAGAGCACCATCATCGGCGCGTCGGTGCTGAGCATCGTGGCCGGCGCCATCTACCCCTACATGGTCAATCCAGTGCCGCTGCTGGTCGTCGGCTTCGTCCTGATCGTCGGCATCTACATCCTGACGGCGCTGCTCTACGGCGTTTACACCTCGGAACTGTTTCCGACCGAGGTGCGGCTCAGGGGCAACGGCCTGTGCAACATGCTGGGCCGCGGCGCCACCATCGTCTCACCCTTCATCGTGCTGGCCTTGTTCAAGGACTACGGCGTGGGCGGAGTGCTGGGCTTGATGATCGGGCTGCTGATCCTCCAGATCGTCGTCGTGGCGATTTGGGGCATCGAGACCAACCGGCGCGGCCTGGAAGAGCTGCAGCGAGCGCCGGCCTAGTGCACGTCTTCGCCGCGGCCGGCGCGGCTTTTCTGCTCGCCGTCCTGTGGTTCGATCTGATGTTCGACGTGCAGGTGCGCCGCCACGCCGGCGATCCGTTGCCCGCCGACGTGCTGGCCTCGATCTCGGCCTACTACCGGCGCGTCACGACCGAGGCCTACCCGATGAATCGGCTGGTGGCGCTGGTCATGGTGCTCACCCTGGCCGCGATCGTCGCCGAGATCGTCGAAGGCGCGAACCCGTGGTGGATCGACTGGGGCTCGCTGGTGATCGCCGGCAGCGGCTTCGTGCCGACGCTCGCCCGTACCGTACCCAACGCCCGCCGGCTGGGCCGGGCCGAGGACACGCCGCAAGAACAGTCGAGGCTCGCGCGCGCGATCTACCGCGCCCATCTGTTGAGCTTCGCGCGCATGTTCGTGGTACTTTGCCTGCAGTTGATCGCCCGCTGAGGCAAGCGTTCCGTGTCCGACGTCGTCATCATCGGTGGCGGGGTGATGGGGTCGTCCATCGCCTGGCACCTCAAATCCGATCCCTCCTTTACGGGCAAAGTTGCCGTCATCGAGCGCGATCCGAGCTATGCCCGCGCCTCGTCGGCCCTTTCAGCAAGCTCGATCCGCCAGCAATTCTCGACGCCGCTCAACATTCACCTGTCGCGCTACGGCATCGGCTTCCTGCGCCGCGCCCACGAGGTCCTTGGCGTCGATCTCGGGCTGAAGGAGCCGGGCTATCTCTTCCTCGCCTCGCAGGCGGGCGAGGCGGTGCTGCGCGCCAACCATGCCATCCAGAAGGGCGAGGGCTGCGCCGTCGAGCTGCTCGACCCGGCGGCGCTGGTGCGTCGCTTCCCGGCGATGTCGGAGATCGGTGTGGCGCTCGCCTCGCACGGCACGGCCAGCGAGGGCTGGTTCGACGGGCCGGCGCTGATGGCTGCCTTCCGCCGCAAGGCGCGCGAGCTCGGCGCCAAGTATGTCGCCGACGAGGTGGTGGGCTTGGCGCCCAATGCCGTTATCCTGCGCTCCGGCGGACGAGTCGAGGCCGGCACGATCGTGCTCGCGGCCGGCCCGTGGTCGGGCGAGGTCGCGGCCACCGCCGGCATCGCGTTGCCCGTCGAGCCGCGCCGACGCTCAGTCTTCGTCTTCGATTGCCGCGAGCGCCTGCCGCTGCTGCCGCTCACCATCGATCCCTCGGGCGTGTGGTTCCGGCCGGAGGGACGCTTCTACCTCGGCGGCACGACGCCCGCCGACGGCAACGATCCGCCCGGTGCGCCACTCGAGGTCCAGCACCAGGAATGGGACGACATGGTGTGGCCGGTGCTGGCCGAGCGCGTGCCGGCCTTCGAGGCGGCCAAGGTCGTGCAGAGCTGGGCCGGCTACTACGAGTACAACACCTTCGACCAGAACGGCATCGTCGGCCGCCATCCCGAGCATGAGAGCCTGATCTTCGCCACCGGCTTCAGCGGCCACGGCATCCAGCAGTCGCCGGCCGTCGGCCGTGCCGTGGCCGAGCTGATCGTGCATGGCAGCTATCGCACGCTCGACCTGTCATCGTTCAGTTATGAACGGATATCCGCCGGCCGCCCTATCCGTGAGCTGAACGTGGTGTGATACTCTCGCCTTCAGTCGAGGGAGAGTTCCGTGCCCGATCAAGCCCTGGTCAATTCCGACCTCCAGTCCGCTTTGGTGGAGGCGCGCCAGGCTTACATAGACCGCAATCCGAAAAGCTTTGCCCGCCAGCAGGAGGCGGTGCTGGCGATGCCGGGTGGCAACACCCGCACCACGCTGCACAATGCGCCATTCCCGCTCACCGTGGTGCGCGGCGAGGGCTGCCGGCTGTGGGACGCCGACGGGCATGAATACATCGACGTGCTGGGCGAATATACCGCCGGCATCTACGGCCACTCCCATCCGGTGATCCGCGCCGCCATCGACAAGGCGCTGAACCACGGCTGGAACTATGCCGGCCGCAATCCGCACGAGGCCAAGCTCGCCCAGCTGATCGTCGATCGCATGCCGTCGATCGACCTGGTCCGCTTCACCAACTCCGGCACCGAAGGCAACGTCATGGCCCTGGCGGGCGCCCGCGTCTTCGCCCAGCGCAACGGCCGGTTCAAGGCCACCAAGGTCATGGTCTTCCACGGCGGCTATCACGGTGGCGTGCTCTATTTCGTGACCGGCGGCAGCCCGGTGAACATGCCCTACGAATACGTCGTGGCGCCCTACAACGACATCGAGGGCACCAAGGCGCTGTTCGCCAGCGATGGCGCCGAGATCTTCGCCGTCCTGGTCGAGCCGATGCAGGGCAGCCACGGCTGCCTGCCGGGTGATCCGGCGTTCCTGAAGACGCTGCGCGAGGAAACCAAGGCCCGCGGCATCACCTTGATCTTCGACGAGGTCATGACCTCGCGCCTGTCGCCCGGCGGGCTGCAGAAAAAGCTCGGCGTCATTCCCGACATGACCACGCTCGGCAAGTACATCGGCGGCGGCATGTCGTTCGGCGCCTTCGGCGGCCGGCGCGACATCATGGAGCTGTTCGACCCCACCAAGCCCGACTCGCTGCCCCATGCCGGCACTTTCAACAACAACGTGCTGACCATGGCCGCCGGCGTGGCGGGCTACGGCGAGGTCTACACACCCGAGGCGGCCGATGCGCTGAACGCCCGCGGTGAGAAGATCCGCGAGCGGCTGAATGCAATCTGCCAGAAAGCCGGCGTCGCCTTCCAGTTCTCCGGCATCGGCTCGATGATGACCGCGCACGCCACGACGCGGCCGATCAGGAGCGCTGCCGACATCGCGACCTCCAATCAGGACGCCAAGGAGCTGTTCTACTTCGACATGTCCGCCGCCGGCATCTGGATCGCGCGGCGCGGCTTCGTGGCGCTCAACATCATGATCGGCGACGCCGAAGGTGACCGCTTTGTGGCGGCGGTCGAGGAGTTCGTTGCGGCGCGCCAGGCTCTTTTGCGGCCGAAATGAATGACTATATCCGCACCATGAACAAGCATTCCGTCATCTCGACCGGAGCCGAGCGCAGCGAGGCGAAGCGGAGAGATCTTGTCTGCGACGGACAAGATCCCTCGACTTCGCTGCGCTCCGCTCGGGATGACGAAAAGTGAACGACGTTCCCAAGGGCTTCCCGCAGCCCGTCGCCGGCACCGTCGTGCCGCGCTTCGGCGACGTGGCGACCTTCATGCGCCTGCCGCTGTTCAGGAACCCCGCCGATGTCGAGATCGGCATGGTGGGCGTGCCGTGGGACGGCGGCACCACCAACCGGCCGGGCGCCCGCCACGGCCCGCGCCAGATGCGCGACCTCTCCACCATGATGCGGCGCATCCACCATGTGACGCGCGTGGCGCCCTATGAACTCGCCAAGTGCGGCGATCTCGGCGACGCGCCGGTCAACCCGGCGAGCCTGGAAGATTCGCTCGATCGCATCGAGAAGCACTTCGCCAAGATCCATGCCGCCGGCACCGTGCCGCTGTCGGCCGGCGGCGATCATCTGATCACCTTGCCCATCATGCGCGCCATCGCAAAAGGCCAGGCGCCGCTCGGCATGGTGCATTTCGACGCCCACAGCGACACCTGGGACACCTATTTCGGTGGCTTCAAGTACACCCACGGCACGCCGTTCCGCCGCGCCGTCGAGGAGGGGCTGCTCGATCCCAAGCGCGTGGTGCAGATCGGCATCCGCGGCTCGCTCTACAAGCGCGACGACAACGACTGGGCGGTCGAGCAGGGCATGCGGGTGATCACCATCGAGGAATATTTCGACCTCGGCGTCGACAAGGTGATCGCCGAGGCCCGCCGCGTGGTGGGCGACGGCCCGACCTATGTGAGCTTCGACGTCGACGGCCTCGATCCCGCCTATGCGCCCGGTACCGGCACGCCCGAGATCGGCGGCTACACCCCGCACGAGGCGCAACGCATGCTGCGCGGCCTGCGCGGGCTCAACCTGGTCGGCGGCGACGTCGTCGAGGTCTCGCCGCCCTTCGACATGAGCGGCAACACCGCGCTCGTCGGCGTCACCATGATGTGGGAGATCCTCTGCCTGTTGGCCGAGGCGGTGGCGCGGAAGAAGGGCCGGATCTGAGGCTGGGCGCGCGCCACTCCAGTGGCGCGATCACGCCTTGAGCGAAAAACGCGCCACTGGAGTGGCGCGCCCCCAGCAACCTTAGGCTCCAGCGCGGCCGCTGCTTCTCCAGAATCGGGCGAGCTGGGTCTCGTCGCCGGCGAACAGGTTGCGGTCGCAATGGGTGATGCCGGGAATGGCGCGCGGCGCCGCGCCATAGGCGGCGGTCTCGACGCTCTCGTTGGCGACGTACTGCCAGAGCCGCCAGCCGCGATCGGCCCAGGCATAGGGAACTTCGGGTTGCTCGTGATGATCGGCCACCCACAGGCCGCACTGCGCCAGGATCGACGTGGGGCCGACCGGCTCAGGCCGGATGCCGCGGCGGGCGCGCTCGCCGTTGGCCCAGGCGGCGTTGGTGTAGACGATCGGGAACCGGCCAGTTGCGCGATACACCACCGACACGAACTCCTCGGCCTGCGCAAGCCGCATGGTGTTCGCGGGATTGTAGTCGTTGAGTTCGTAGTCGAGCGCCAGCAGCGTCGTGGGCCCCGGCTGCGCAGCGGCCAGGAAGGCGTCGGCCTGACGCGCGCCCGAATGCTGCCGCGTGCCGAAATGGTAGCCGCCCCACAGCAGCCCCGCCTGCTCGGCCTCGCGGCGGCGCGAGGCGTAGGAGGGGTCGAACCAGTCGCCGCCTTCGCTGGTCTTGTGGATGACTGCCAGGATGCCGCTCGAGCGCACCGCGCGGAAATCGCTGACCTGGACGTTGTGGCTGATGTCGATCACCGCATCGAGGCCGTCGACCGCGGGTCGCCACGATCCGTCCGGCGAAAGGGCCGGTGGCGGGTAGGCGCCAGCTGTCAGGCTTGAGACGGGGGCAGGCGGTGGACTTCTGCCGCAACCAGCAAGGGTCGGCGCGACGAGTCCCGCCAACCCACGAACCACACCGCGGCGAGAAATCATCGTACGGACATCCGATTGCTCCCCTACGCGACTATATCACGACGGAGCAATCGGCGCCGGAGAAATCTGCTTTAGCGATAGCTCACGACCTCGTACTCGATGCCGTCGGGATCGAGGAAATAGAACCGCCGGCCCGGATCGTAGTCGTCGTGGCCAAACGGCTTCAGTCCCGCCGCCGCGACCTTGGCCTCGACGGCGTCGAGGTCGTCGACCTCGACGCCGATGTGGTTGAGCGGGCGGCCCTTGGCGAAATCATCGGCGCTGTAGGCGACGCCGCGCCCGGTATAGAGCGCGATGTAGTGATCGTCCGACCCGACATGGATCGTGTGGCCGCCGTTGCGTGCGGCGCCCTGCCAGCGGACGTGCCAGCCGAACAGGGCTTCCATCAACTTCGCGGCCCGCGCGGGGTCGCTGACCGTGACGTTCACGTGCTCGATGCGGGGCGTCGACATCTCAGGCTCCTTGGTCAAGGTCTCGGTTCGTCTGCTTGCCGATGCTGCAACCTCAACCTAACTTGAGGTCAAGCACGACCTGGAGGCCGCATGCCGCCCGTTCCCCTGCTGACGATCGGCGAGCTCGCCCGGCGCACCGGCCTGTCGGTGTCCGCCATCCGCTTCTACGAGGCGCGCGGGCTGGTGACGGCCGTGCGCACCGCCGGCAACCAGCGGCGCTTCCTGCGCGCCGACCTGAGGCGCGTCTCCTTCGCCCTGATTTCCCAACAGCTCGGCCTGTCGCTCGGCGAGATCGCCGCCGAGCTCGCCACCCTGCCGCAGGGCCGCGCGCCGACCCGGGCCGACTGGCAGGCGATCAGCCGGCGCATCCGCGGCGCCCTGCAGGACCGCATCGCCGTGCTCGAGCGCACGCGCGACCGGCTGGACGGCTGCATCGGCTGCGGTTGCCTCTCGCTCGACCGCTGTGCGCTCTACAACCCGGGCGACCGCGCGGCGGCCGCCGGCCCCGGCCCGCGGTATCTGGTCGGCGATCCCCCGCCGGTAATTGGGAAACGGAAGAGAAATACTGCATCGAAAGTGCGGCCTTAAAATTAAGCCATATCAATGGTTTGTGCTGCGGTACCCTAATGCCGCAACCGGATTCGTTTGATATCAATGACTTGTGCTGGAGGGGGTGTTTCCCACGTGGGAAGAATCGCCTGAAAGCCAAGCGGGCGTGCATTATCTGTTTCCCATGCGCGTGGGAAACTGTGGGAAGTCTGGGAAGTCTAGGCCGCCAGCTCCAGGATCTCCTGCACCTCAGCCGGCCCCGGGATCGGCCGCGGGTTGCGCGGCACCCAAGGCGTGCCCATGGCCTGCTTGGCGATGCGCTCGAAATGCTCGGGGCCGACCTTCACCTCGCTGAGGCTGCGCGGCATGCCGAGGCCGCGGATGAACTCGTCCAGCACATCGCCCGCATCCTTGCCCGGCTTGCCCATCGCCGCGGCGACCAGCGCCTGGCGCTCGGCATTGGCCGATCGGTTCCAGCGCATCACCGAGGGCAGCATGATGCACGAGGTATGGCCGTGCGGGATGTCGAACACCGCGCCCAGCACATAGCCGATGCCGTGGCTCGCGCCCATCGGCACGCCCGCCACCAGCGGCGCCATGGAGAGCCACGAACCGATCTGGCAGTCGAGGCGGGCCTCCATGTCGTTCGGATCGGCCTTCACCCGCGGCAGGCCGCGCGCCAGCAACGACAGGCCGTGCAGCGCCGAGGCATCGCCGTAGGCGGTGGCCTCGTTCGAGCAGATGCCCTCGACGCAATGATCGACGGCACGGATGCCGGTCGACAGCCAGAGCCACATCGGCGTGTGGCGCGTCACCACGGGATCGAGCACGACGGCCTTCGGCACGATGTCGGGATGGCGGAACAGCTCCTTCACCTTGGTGCGCTCGTCGGTGACGCCGGAGATCGGCGAGAACTCGCCGGCCGACAGCGTGGTCGGGATCGAGATCTGCCGCACCCTGGAGGATTGCACGGGGTTCGGCGCGCGCACCTTGTCCATCGACGCTGCGTCGCGGATGTCGTTGCCGAGGCAGAGCTGCACCGCCTTGGCGCCGTCGGTGATCGAGCCGCCGCCCAAGGTGACGATCAGGTCGGCACGGGCGTCGCGCGCCTGGCCGGCCGCGGCGATCACCGCGCTGCGCGGCGTGTGCGGCGGCATCTTGTCGAAGGTGCCGACGCAGTGATTGCCGAGCGCGCGGCGGAGCTTGTCGATCTCGTCGGTGTCGCGGTTGAGCGTGCCGCTCACCATCAGGAACACCCGCTCGGCCTGCTGGCGCTTGACCAGCTCGGCCACCGTCTCGGCGGCCGGCTTGCCGAACTGCACCTCTTCCATGCGGCTGAACACGACCTGCCCGGACTGCGGCATGGTTTCCTCCGTTGATGCTTTGTTGCTAGCTTAGTCCCCATGACAGGCACACGCGATGGCGCGATCGAACGCGCCGAAAAATATTTCGACACCGGCGGCTTCCTCGACGACCTGCAGCGGCGGGTCGCCATTCCCACCACCAGCCAGGAGCAGGGTTCCATGCCCGCCCTGCAGCAGTACGTTTCGGGCGAGATGAGCCAGTCGCTCAGCAAGCTCGGCTACGACTGCACCGTGCTGCCCAATCCGCGCGCCGAGTACGGGCCGTTCCTGATCGCCCGGCGGGTCGAGGATGCCAGCAAGCCGACCGTGCTGACCTACGGCCATGGCGACGTGATCCGCGGCCAGGACGAGCAGTGGCGGCAGGGCCTGTCGCCGTGGAAGATCGTGATCGAGGGCGAGAAGATGTATGGCCGCGGCACGGCCGACAACAAGGGCCAGCACACCATCAATATCGCGGCACTCGCCTGCGTGATCGAGGAGCGCGGGACACTCGGCTTCAACTCGACGATCCTGATCGAGACCGGCGAGGAGACGGGCTCGCCGGGCCTGGCCGACTTCTGCAAGGCCAACAAGGCGGCGCTGACGGCCGACGCGCTGATCGGCTCGGACGGCCCGCGGCTCGACCATCGCCGGCCGACCATCTTCGGCGGCACGCGCGGCACCATGAACTTTAACTTGAAGCTCACCTACCGCGAGGGCGGCCATCATTCGGGCAACTGGGGTGGGCTGCTAGCCAACCCCGGCATCGTGATGGCGCATGCGCTGTGCCACTATCACCGACGAGCGCGGCCAGATCAAAGTGCCGGAATGGCGGCCCAAGACGCTGACCAATTCGGTGCGCGCCGCGCTTGCGGATGCCCATATCGATGCCGGCGAGAATGCGCCCAGGATCCACGAGGACTGGGGCGAGAAGGGGCTGACGCCGGTCGAGCGCGTGTTCGGCTGGAACTCATTTGAAGTCCTGGCCTTCAAGACCGGCAATCCCGATCGCCCGGTCAATGCCATCCCGCCCAGCGCTGTCGCCTATTGCCAGCTGCGCTTCGTGGTCGGCACCGATCCGCACGAGATCCTGCCGGCGCTACGCCGTCATCTCGAGAAGCACGGCTTCGGTCGAGATCGAGGTCGAGCCGGCGCGCGAGGTGATCATGAATGCCACGCGGCTCGATCCCGACAATCCGTGGGCCAAGTTCGCCGCCCGCTCGATCGAGAAGACCGGCGGGCAGAAGCCCAACATGCTGCCCAATCTCGGCGGCTCGCTGCCCAACGAGGTCTTCACCGACATTTTAGGCATGCCGACCGTGTGGGTGCCGCATTCCTACGGCGCCTGCTCCCAGCACGCGCCCGACGAGCACCTGCTGGCGCCGGTGGTGCGCGACGGGCTGCGGCTGATGACCGGCATCTTCTGGGACCTGGGCGCCGAGGGCCGGCCCCGCTAGCGCGAATGCTGACCGCCGACGAGGCCGCCGATCTCATCGAAGCCATCGCGTCCTGCCAGGACCGCGCGGCTTTCGCGACCTTGTTCCGGCACTACGCGCCGCGCGTGAAGGCCTTCATCATGCGCGGCGGCGCAGATGCAGAGGCCGCGCAGGAAATCGCCCAGGAGGCGATGATCATGGTGTGGCGCAAGGCCGCGAGCTTCGATCGCAGCCGCGCCTCGGCGGCGACATGGATTTATACGATCGCGCGCAACAAGCGGATTGATCTGTTGCGGCGGATCGGCCGGCCGGCGATCGAGGTCGAAGATTGGCTCACAATTTTCGCCCCCGACGAGGGCAGCGCCGACAAATCCGTCGCTGCCGGACAAACGTACACGAGGATGAAGGAACTCATGGAAGGCCTGTCGGCCGACCAGCTTACCGTCATCCGTATGGCCTTCTTCGAGGACAAGACCCACACGGCGATCGCCGAGGAGCTGCGGTTGCCGTTGGGTACCGTGAAGTCGCGCATCCGGCTCGCCCTGGGCCGCCTGCGCGAGGCATTGGAAAAGGAAGAGGAGACATGAGCCGCCATCCAGCTCCCGATGAGCTGCTGCTCGACTACGCCGCCGGCGTGCTGCCCGAGGGGCCCGCGCTGGCCGTGTCGCTGCATGTCGCGCTCGATCCGGCGGCGCAACGCACGGTGGGCCGGCTGACAGCGCTGGGCGGCGCCTTGCTGGAGGGCGAAGCTGGCCCGGATCTGGGCGAGGCGGCGCTCGACGCTGTGATGGCGCGACTCGAGGATGTCGCGGTGGAGCCCAAGCCGTCGCTGCCCCAGCGCCGGCCGGGCTTCGAATGGGCGCCGGCATCGCTGGTGCCCTACCTCGGCAACAAGGAATGGAAGCACGCCTTCGGCGGCTTCGAGCAGATCGAGATCGGCCTCCATGGCGATACGCATCGCGTCGCGCTGCTGCGCCTGCAACCGGGCAGGGGCCTGCCGGTCCATCGCCACGTCGCCAACGAGTACACGGTGGTGCTGCAGGGCGGCTACACCGACAACACCGGCAACTACGGCGTCGGCGATTTCGCCGTCGGGCCGGGACCGCAGGAGCACGAGCCGATCGCCGACCCGGGCGAGCCCTGCATCGCGCTGATCGTGGTCGAGAAGCCGATCGTGCTGACCGGCGCCTGGGGGCGCTGGCTCAACCCTTTATTGCGTTGGGGTTGGATGTGACCCGCTGGTAGGCTCGCCCGCCAGAGGGAGAGCCGACATGCCGCGCATTCCGTACTACGACGTCGATCAAGCCACCGGCAAGCACGCCGAGTTTTTGGGCAAGCTCAAGCCGCCGCACATGAACATCGTTCGCATGCTGGCCAACTCCGAGTACGGCCTGAAGGGCTTCATGCGCATGGGCAATGCGCTGCTGCATCGCTGCGAGCTCGATCCCACCTTGCGCGAGCTCGCCATCATTCGCGTCGGCCGGCTCAGCCGCGCCGCCTATGAGGTCTTCCAACACGAGCGCATCGCCCGCGAGGTCGGTGTCGAGGAGGGCAAGATCGCCGCCCTGCGCGACGCCACAATCGAAGCGCCGGCCTTCAGCGACAACGACAAGGCCGTGCTGCGCTTCACCGACGACGTGGTGCGCAACGTGCGCGCCTCGGACAAGAACTTGAAGGCCGTGCAGGCCTTCCTCAGTGCGGGCGCGCTGGTCGAACTCACGCTTACCATCGGCTACTACATGATGGTCTGCCGCTTGCTCGAAACCACCGGCGTCGAGGGCGAGGAAGGCCAGGCGGAGTGGCTCAAGACGGCCAAGCTCTAGGGTGGAGTGACGACAATGGCGTACCGCGTCCTGATCGCGCAGTTCATGCATGAGACCAACACCTTCTCGAAGCTGCCGACCACGCTCGAGGACTATCGCAAGCGCTGGCTGATCGAAGGCGAGGCGATGGTGGGGCGCTTCAAGGGCACCAAGAACGAAGTCGGCGGCTACATCGATTCGATCGCCAGGTACGGCTGGCAGCCGGTGTGGGGCGCGGCGGCCAACGCCACGCCCTCGGGAACGCTCACCAAGGAGACCTGGGAGACGATCCGCGACATGATCGTGGGCGCGGCCAGGAAAGCCGGCAAGCTCGACGGCATTTGCCTGTCCTTGCACGGCGCCATGGTGACGGCGACGGAAGACGACGCCGAGGGTGCGCTGCTCGAGGCGCTGCGCGGCATCGTCGGGCCCGAGGTGCCGATCGTGGCGACGCTCGACCTGCATGCCAACGCCACCGTGAGGATGGCGGGCAACGCCAATGCCCTGGTGAGCTATCGCACCTATCCGCATATCGACGGCTACGAGCGCGCCGTGCAGGCCGCGGCGCTCTGCCAGGCGGCGATGGAAGGCCACAAAAAGCCGCGCTGCCTCCTGCTGCAGCCGGCCATGCTGGAAGGCGCCGACCACGGCCGCACCACCCAGCCCGGCCAGATGCGCGACCTGCTGGCCAAGGCCGACGGGTTCGAGAAGGAGCCGGGCATCAACGTGGTCTCGATCCAGGCGGGCTTCACTTGGTCGGATATTCCCTACACCGGTCCCTCCGTCGCGGTGAGCCACGAGCCTTCAGCGGAGGCACGCGCCAAGGCGATCGCGCGTGAGCTGGTCGACGACATCTGGCGGCGGCGCGATGAGATGACGACAGGCTATCGGTCTATCGCCGACGGTATCGCCGCGGCACGCGCCGGGGTCGGCAAGAAGGGTCCGCTGGTGATCGCCGACGGCACTGATAATCCCGGCGGTGGCGGCTACAACGACACCACGCCGGTCCTGCAGGCGCTGCTCGATGCCAGGATCGAGAATGTGGCCTTTGGCACGATCTTCGATCCAGCGACGGTGCAGCAGGCGATGAAGGCCGGAGTAGGCGCGGAGATTGACGTGGCGCTGGGTGGCCATACCGACGAATCGATGGGCAAGCCGGTCAAGGCCAAGGCAGTCGTGAAGATGCTGTCGGACGGCAGCTTCAAGAACGACGGGCCGATGAATGCCGGCGTCGAGACCGGCATGGGACCGACCGCGGTGCTGCGTATCGGCGGCGTCGACGTGGTGACGATTTCCAACCGCATCCAGACCATCGATCTGCAGGTGTTCCTGAGCCAAGGTATCGATCCCACGGCCAAGAGCGTGCTGGTGGTCAAAAGCGTGCAGCATTTCCGCGCGGCTTATGCGCCAATCGCGCGCGAGATCGTGCTGGTCGATTCCGGCGGCATCTGCTCGCCCGATATTTCGCGGCTCAAATTCAAGAAGCTGCGCCGGCCGATCTGGCCGCTCGACGGCGTCAATGATCCCCATGCCGCCGCGCGCTCCTGACCTCTGGGAACCTGAAGCGCCTCTCGGCGTTGCCATCGGGCGAAAGTGCGGGGTGCGAGCGTGGCTGACGGACATTTGACGACATCCAAGCAACAAATAATGCGCTACGGCGTGATCGCTGTCGGTATTGTCGCCGTGGCGGTGGGCGCCCTTTATCTGCTCGGCCGCGGCGAAGCGCCGCCTGTGACGACGGCCGCTGCCCCAGCGCCGGCCGATGCCAAGCCGCCGGCTTCGGCCGACGACCCCGTCATACCCAGCAGCACGCAGAGCGACCAGCTGGTCAGCCTGATCGGCGAGGCCCGCCGGCTCGCCGCTGCCGGCAAGTTCGACGAGGCCGAGGCGGCGTTGCAGAAGGCCGACAAGGTGATCCCCGGCTGGTCCGAGACAGAGAAGGCACGCAACGAGATCGCGCAGCTGCGCACGCCCGAGGGGCAGCTCAAGACCCAGCTCGACCGGGCGCGCTTCGCCGTCGAGCACGACGACAGGGCCGCTGCCGAGAAGGCGTTGGCTGAAGCCGAGCGGCTCAACGCACAGGCGCCCCAGATCGCCGAATTGCGCCAGGCGCTCAAGCAGGCCGAGCAGAAGGATACGCATCGCGGCGATCGGGTCACCGAGCTCTTGACCAAGATGCGTGAGGAGATCGCGCGCGGCGACTTCGCCGCCGCCGACGGCGACCTCAATGCGGCCGAGCGCATCAACGTCCAGGACCCGGCGATCCGCGACGCCCGCCGCGAGCTCGCGCGCGCCCGTGAAGCCCAGGAGAAAGAACGCAAATAAGCTAGGCGTCGGGCCGGCCGGGTTGGCAGTTGTAAAGGCTCTCTCTGATCGGCGTCTTGTTCTCGATGGCAAAGCGCACGCTGGGAATGAACCCGACCGGGCAGGCTGTGAACATGAATTCGGCCTCGCCCGCAACCCGGCCGGTGTCGAACCATCCTCCCGGCGCCACTTCACCCTGCACGACATGCTGGTCGTCCAGCGACATGAACATCATCGTCATCGGGCGGCTGCATTCGTTGCGCACGACGAGGTTGCCCTTGGCGACGCTCCAGACCAGGCAGCCTTCCATGTGCGCGCGCGCCGGATACTGAGCCGCCGCACTTCCTGCCAGCAAGAGCAGGCCTAGCGAGAGCAGCAGGCGCACCACTACTTTTTCGCCCGGAAGAACGTTGTCAGCACGAAGCGGCGGCCGCGCGTCACCGGCAGGGCACTGTGCAGCACCGAGCAGGAGAAGACGGCGGCAGCGCCGGCAGGTGGGCTCACCTTCACGCCGGCATATTCGGGAAAGACCAGCTCGCCGCCCTCGTAGTCGTCGTTGAGGTTGAGCGATACGGCGAAGGCTCTGTCGGCGGTGGTCGGCGCGCCGTTGTCGCGATGGGCACCGAAGAAGTGCTTTGCCTCGGCGCTGTAGGACAGCACGACATGGGCGTCGAAGGAGAATTCCCGGTCGAACGCGAAAACCTTGATCAGCTCGGGCCCGATGCGCCAGGCGAGCCGATCCGAGATCGCCTTCTGCATCATCGGCTCGACGACCATGTAATCCTCGGTGCGCTTGAGCTCGAGCACCCCGACATTGCCGTAACGGCTCGACACGCCGCTGTCCTGATGATCGCCCTTTTGCCACAGCCGGATCACCTGGGTGCAGAAGTCGGGCTCGAACACGCGCGGCAGAACAAGGACGGGCGCCATGGCGGTACCGATCACCTGGGTCGCTCCGGCGTTGCTGCGCACACCGTCGGCGACCGAACCGATCGATTCCGCGGCAGCTAGCAGCGCGCGGGTGTCGAACGTCGCGGCCACACGCTGGTTGGGATCGAGAACGATCACGCGCTGGCGCAGGCCGCCGCCGGAGCCGAGTGACACACCGCCCTGGGCGAGGAGCGCGGGAACGAACTTGCGGTCGCTGTCGCAAAGCAGAAGCGGGCCATCGTCCTTGCCGCCGAGCTTGGCCCAGAGGGGAGCTGCGGCGGCAACCGCATTGCCGCAAATGACGACAGGCGTCGTCGCGGCATCCTTGCAGCATGTCAGGAGGCCCGCAAACTGCTCGCCATCGAGGCTGCGAAGGTCGTCGATGACCAGGAGCGCAACCGGCTCGCCGGTGAACGACCAGATCAGCTTGCGCAACTTGCCGTCGAGGCCGGGCAACGCGAAGTCGGGGACGCGATCACCGGATCGCAGGGACAAAGCGGGCGTCATGCTCAAGACATCCTAACACCATAAGCGTTATATGCCTTGGTGACTCTCGATCCGGAATGGGCCGCGCGCCGCCGCTCCATCGAGCGGGGCCGCCATTGGGTCAGCCCCGCCGGGCGGCGTCCGCGGTGGCGCAAGGCGATCATGGGCAGGCTGCTCACGCTGGTCGGCCTCGGTCTGCGATTCACCGGCCTCTACGGCAGGGGGCGGCGCAATGCGCTCGACGTTCGCCGCGTCGAGATGGATATCGCGGTGCCCGGGCTGCCGACGGCGTTCGACGGCTATCGCATCCTGCATGTCAGCGACACGCACCTTGATGTGCTTCCCGATCTTGTGGCGGAGGCGCAGCGGGTCCTCGCCGGCCTCGAAGTCGATCTGCTGGCCTTGACCGGCGACGTATATGGCCATCCCCCTGCGCCGATCTCGTATTCCGTGGAGTTGTTGGCCGAGGCGCTGCGCGACGTACGGGTGCGCGGGCCGCGGCTCGCGGTGCTTGGCAACCACGACGCCGTGGAGATGGCCGCGGCCCTGGCCGAGAAGGGCTTCGATGTGCTGATCAACCGCTCCCGGGTGCTCGAGCGGGACGGCGAGAGGCTCCGCGTCACCGGGCTCGACGACGTCAATCACTTCTATACCGAGGCTGCCCCTGCGGCATTCGATGGGCATGACGGCGAATGCCGCGTGGCGCTGGTCCATTCGGCCGAGATGGCCGACGTCGCCGACCGCGCGGGCTACGCGCTCTATCTTTGCGGCCATACCCATGGCGGCCAGATCTGCCTGCCTGGCGGCAAGCCCATTGTCACCCAGCTCACGTGCTGCCGGCATGCCGCGGTCGGCCTGTGGCGCCAGGGCAGGATGACGGGCTACACGAATTCGGGCCTCGGCGTCTCGTCGCCGATCGTGCGTTTCAATAGCCGGGGCGAAGTCGCCGTGATCACGCTGCGCAGGGAAATGGTGGGCGCTGTAGGGATTGAACCTACGACCCCACCCGTGTGAAGACTAACCATAAGCGACGGACCATTGATTTTATTGGTTTTTCGGAGGCTGGAGTAGGCCCCAAACCGCTCAAATGCGCCCAATAGTGCCGAATGAGTGCCGAACGGGCAGACGCTGGCGGGGACAGGCCGAGCGAGACGCTGAGCCGTAGCTTGAGCGCAAGCGCATACGCCAATTGCTAGAGTAATCACGGCAGGAACATGCCTGAGGAATACCCTGAGAGGCCACTACATGGCCCTCAGTATGAAGGCCGGTAGGGTGGTAGCCAAGCTCCTACAATCGTCCCACGGACTCCACAGCTCCGAATTTCACTGCAATCGATTGCACGCGCCGGTGGGTCGCGCCGCAGGCTGGACTGCGGCGGCGAATGTAACGGACATCGAAGGCACGCTCGGGCAGATCGGGGAACTTACAAAGATCGCCGAGACCGAGATTCATGCGGTCGTCCTGTCGTGTACCTGTGCCCGTCGGAAGATGCTTGCCGCGCTGCCAGCGAGGAGGCCGAACTGCATTGAGCCGGTCGGCTCGGCCGTTGTTCGTGGTGGGCTCGGTGCCATCCACGTTCTCACCTGGGATTTCTAGGGTCATGCCTTCGGCTTGGATGGGCCGTGGTCGGCATCGCAGGCACCGACCACCAGTGCCGCTGCTGCCGCCGCGAGGATCGCCCGCATACCGTGGCCTCCCACTGTGCCTCGCGTCCAAGCCGCAGGCATTGGATACCACACCTCGTCACTGACGTGGGGCCGCTACTTGTTGGAGAGGAACCACCAGAAGAGCGCAGGCACCACAATCGCCGCGACGAACCATGCCATGCGGTCTCTCATCAATCCCGACCCGCGCCGCCCCTGTAACGCCTCAGGCCCTTGAAGCGCGTTGGGCTCACGTTAGTAGTCCAGCTCAACGACTATTGGCCAGCGTGGGACTTCACCAACGAGCGTGTCCGACTTGAAGTCCCTGAGTGGGCGCTTTGGTTCCAGCGGGCGGAGTCCTAGGACCTCCCAGAAGTAGAGAAATGGCTTGTCGTTCTCCTCAGCGCTCGGAGGGCGTACCTTTCGATCAGGGTGCTTGCCGCTGCGGGCGCCGCCTCTGACCGCTGGCACGACGGCACCAAGCACACCAACCCACGACACCTTGGCCAATCGAAACAAACCGTGCGGACCCTGCGAGGCGTACACGAACACGTCCAGTCCAACAGGGAGATCGGGCACGCTTGAATGGCTGCTGCCAAACGCTACTCGTTCACTGAGCCGAGGAAAGGCCATTGCTGATTCCAAGTGCTCGCATGGTACGGGCGCCAGGATGGCAGGTTGCAGCATACTCCCCCCAACAATCTTGATCAGAGCGACTATACATCGGTTTGTTCAGGCCCTGTGTCGGATTGACGGTAGCTCCGACTTGTCAGGCTTAATTTTCGCAATGCGATCATCATGCAAGTAGGCGGACTCGACACAACTCTCGCGGGTTGCGACCATCTCGACGGGGAACTGGTGGGATATTGGGGGGATGCCATGGCTACGGCAAAGGCGACGCTTGTCGCGAGTTGAATCTCATTCATCGAAGCCGCACTTGAGAAACTGGAACGTGAGCTTGAGCACGCCGAAGGCTTACACAAGGAGACGCTTGAGAAATGGGTCGCGGCAGTACATCAGGCGCTTCGGAAACACGGACGCCGCACTTTGCACTGATGCTACGGCCGCCCTTGCGGGAAGGTGGAGCGACGCCAGGTAACGCTCGCTCGCGAATGCTTATCACGAGAAGAGGGACGAGCCAGTTCGCCCCAAGAACGTACGCCCGTCTCTCGGCCCGCCCCGCACTCGGAGTAACTCCCCGGGGTGTTTGGGCGGGCCATCTTATGCGAGGCCGCCAGGATCAGCTGTATTGAAGACATGAACAGGACTAGCCTTACCTTCAAGACCAACGGCACGCGTCCCAAGGCAGGCGACGCGATTGACGTTGCCGCCCGCTTCTTCGTCTACAAGCTGTACGAGGCCACCGACCGCCGTCCAATGGCGTGGCAGATTTTGCGCGGCATGGAGGAGGCATCAGCCACCGTCGCGCGGGCGGTGCAGCGCGGATGGGTGGTGGTGCAACCGAGCAACAGCGGGAGCGTCAAGGAGCAAACCGGTTGCCTAACTGACGAGGGACGCGCGCTGGCGCGTAAGGGGTCACGCGGGTGACTTCAACCGCAGCGTCTCCAGGTCTGGCCATTCGACCTTGGTGATAGCGGCTCGTAATACAGGTAACAGGGTATAGTTCGCCCACCATCCCGACCTTGCAGTCAGGTCCGCCTGGGGGCAGGACGGCTCCGCCACTTAACTCCAGGGACATGCCATGGCGGATAGCGACTGGGCCAATATCGTTAGGGCAGCGAGAAATGCGATGGATCACGCGCGACCCGGATCGGGCGCACAAGCAGCGCTTCCTCAGATAGTGGAACTCCTTGCTCAACTAATTGAGGCAATTACCCGCGTAAGCCAGGCGGAGCGCAGGGCGCTGGAAGAGGAAATCGCGAAACTCACGAAGCGAATCGAGGCGTTGGAAAGCAACTAAGCCGGCCGGCCTTACCGCCGTTGATCGAACCGTCCGATCCCTTTAGCGTGCTGACAGCGCACTCTCGCGCCTAGTTGCTAGGGATACACACCAATGGCTTCAGGAACAGTGAAGTGGTTCAACGCCCAAAAGGGATTTGGCTTCATTCAACCCGATGGCGGCGGCAAAGACGTCTTCGTCCATATCAGCGCGGTCGAACGTGCGGGTTTGCAGAGCCTGAATGACGGCCAGAAGATCAGCTATGAGGTCCAAAACGAACGCGGCAAGGACGCGGCGGTCAATCTCAAGGTCTGAAGCAACGCCCGCCGCGTGGCGCCTCGATCTCGCGCACCGCTGGCGGGCCGATAGCGGTGGACTTGCCCGGCAATCCGAATTTCCCAGAAAGTTGGAGGATGGATGTCCGACGAGGATTTGAAAGCCGAACTTGAGCGGCTGCGAAATGAAAACGCCTCGCTCAAAAAGGGAGCCGCAGCCGGCATCAGGATGAAGGTGAGCGAAAAGGGGGCTGTGTCCATCTATGGGATGGGCCGGTTCCCGGTCACATTGTACAGAGAGCAGCGGCTGAAGCTCCTGGATATGTCGTCTGACATACGGAACTTCATCGCGGAGAACGAAGCGCTTTTGAAGTCAAAAGATTGAGTTGAGCGCCAGCCATCTATGACAGCGCGCGAAGTTATGGGTTCACGGCCTAAGTCCTTAAGGGGTTCGTTCCTTTCGGGCGGCCTTCGACCTTCGCCTCATGGTCGGCCAGCTGGTCGTAGATGCGGGCGATCTCAAGCGTCCACAGCTGCGCTTTAGAAGAAACCATTTCATCGGCCCGAGCACGCGCATCATCAGCAAGCTTTCTCCAGTAGACTGAACTGTACTTGGGCCTGATGTCCGACCGCTGTTGCATCTGATCACCTTCAATGTGAGAGCTGCGAGTGCACCGCTCTCGGCGGTGGCGAGAACGATTGGTTTCGACCGTGATGAAGGCGGCCTTCTGGTCCTTATTCGGCTGGCGGCGAGGCTTCATAGTCGGGGCGTCCGGTATCTGGCTCATTTGATTGTCGCGGACATAAAAGCCGCCGAGGTCCCTCTTCGTAGGCCCGTGAAAAGCACAGCGACGCGAATGCATTCAATCACGATCCAAGTCGCCACGATGCCGGGGAGCCCGAAGACGCACGCCAAGGGGTAGGCCGCCACCAGGGTGAACACGGTCGCCGCGACGTAGGACTGGAAGATGAGGCGTGTCCGTTCCATCGCAGCGGCGCAAATCGTGAGTATGACGGCTACGCTCTGAATGGCCGCCGGAGCGCACAGCCACCGGACGACATAGCCAAGCCCCTCGTACTTCTCGCCATAAAGCAGGCGGATGGCGGTTTCGGGTGCGACGTTCAGGATGACCACGGTGACCAGCGTCAGCACGCCCATCAGGCCCGCCACCCGCACCATGAAGTTATGCAACTGCTCCCATCCCCCTTCGTGGAAGGCGCGCGACGCCTGGGCGGGAGCGAAATTGTCGAGCGCCTGCAGGAGGATGTTCAGGACACCGGTGATGCCCATGGCGGCCCGGAGCCCTCCCGTTATTGCGGCGCCGAGAACCACCCCCGACATCAGGACATAAACCTGCGACGTCAGCCAGAACATGACGGCGGACGGCAGCAGCCACTTCGAGAATTCCCAGTGCTTGGCAATGACCTGACGGAAGACCGCGCGGTCCCAGATGAACTTGCCAAAGAAGTAGGCCCCCAGGGCGGTCGATGCCGTGCAGGCAAGGGCAATGATCCAGACCCCCGTCGACGCTTCCGAATTCCCCGGCAGGAAAAACAAGGCGAGGGTCGCCGGCAGCTGAATACCGAAGCGCAGCGCATCGACCATCATCGCGCGAAACGGACGCTCACGCAGAAAGAGATAGCGCCGGAAGAAACTGTGAAACTGGTACATCACGACAGCCGCAAAGGCAGGCGCGGCCAGCTCGGAGAGCCTCACATCGTTGAACACCACGCCGGACAGCGCCACTGCTGCCCAGGCAAGACTTGCCATGACAAGGCCAGTAAGCACCTGCTGCGCTGCTACTGCCGGGAAATAGCGGATACGCTCGGACTCGGTCTGCTTCGGTCCGATATTCAGCATCGGCTGAAGGACCAGCGCGAATTGCAGCGACATCAGGAATTCGACCACCATCCAGACCAGCGTGAAGCGGCCGAACTCGAAGAGACCGAAGGCGCGCGCCATGAGGATCCCGGCGACGAAGTTGCCGCCGCTCACCAGGGCCTGATCGACAAAGGAAAAATTGGTGGTCAAGCTGAGGAGACGAGGCATGCTCGTGGAATTGGTTCCGGTCACGTCCTCTACTCTTCCCGTCTGATCCGCATGCGGGTGTTGACGCCCGTTCGATCCGGTTGCTCTCTCGACTCCTTTGAATTCAGCCAGCAATCAAGGCCACAAAAAGCGGCGACAACTCCGACCGCGGCGATGAAACAGCCGCCAACCCAAGCTTTCCAGTCGGGCGCATGGGGGGGCTCAACCCAGAGCCAAATCAGGACTTGGCAGCAGAGATAGACCACTGCCAGCCAGCCCAATCGCAGGAACCAGCGGAACGCCCAAGCCAAAGATGTTGGTGAAGGCCCCAACACTCCTCCCACTAGCGCCGTCCCACCAGCGCTACCCAATGGCGCTGTCCCACTAGCGCCATCCAATTAACGACGATTGACCTACTCGGGTTGCGTGTTGTTTGGATGAAGTTGCGTCCAAGGCTTGCGCAAGCAGCGATAGTGTCCAGAGACGCGCTTCCCAGCCACCGCGCGGGCGCGTCTCGCCATGGTATTCAAAGTACGCATCCCAACTACGTGCGGGAGTAGGGCGATATGCCAAGCTCGACCGCGACGGCTTGGTATGGTTTGACAGGCCGATACTGGACGGGTGGACGATGGCGCCGATGCTTGTCGAGGATGTCGCCGCGCTGAAAGGCCCGCTCGAGCCGCAAGCTTCCGGCTCGACCCAAGGTCCATCTCTTTAGCGACGCCACCGCGGAGGAGCCTACGTTGGAGGTCCGAAGCTAAACCGGATCGCGCCGAACATGTCGTCGGCGAAGGTCGCATCGCGTGGCCCAGACTTTCGGCAAGCTTCCGCTGGGTGCAGAAACGTACCGGAACCTAATACAGCAGGTTACGTTGATGCGGGCGCCACCAAACACATTGGACGCCAATGAGATACTATTTCGTGAGAAAGGCCATCCTGGAAAGGCAGTCCCTAACAGCCTTTTATGAAAACTACGTTCGGCGTTTCACTCCGCACGCCATCGGAAAGAGCCGAGTCGGTTATGCTGCGGTAGTTGTATTTCAATATGGTGGAGGCCGCCTTGGCGGTCTTCCCATTTTAGGCGAGTGGAACATATTCGAGATTGATGGCCTTAGGGCGATTTGTCTGAACGGCGACAACTGGTCGGTTGGGTTTCCTGAGACACGGCCATTAAGCGCCCTCGCCTTAATCGACGTTAGCGCTCCCACTGAAATTGGCTCCGCCGCCTCGACGAGCCTTGATGGGAAATCCGGCCTTCTTCAGCCCACGGGGATACGAGCTGCAGCCGCCCAGCGAACAAAATAAGTAAGACTCATTCATGCGAGTGTTAGGTCAGACCTTCTGGTTCAGGATCAGTCGCGCATACTCGGCTTCGGGCATCGGCGGTCTCTGGACGGATTAACGGGAACCCGCCGCAGGCCAGGCTGGACGCGCTCACGGTGGACATCGCGAATCCGACGCGAATGACCCGAAGCGGACGTAGAGCCATTTCCGCGATTAACCAATCGGTACGCGTGAGGATTGATGAGGCGGGCTCGGCGCCAGTCTTCAGCCGAGTGCCATCTCCCCAACTGCTAGTGTAGGAGTGGGAATGAGCCCCCTCTTGGCCAACGCTGGTAGCTTTGCGGCTCCTTCTGCCGCCGCGCCCTCGAGTCTGGATTTATGCACGACATAGCCATGGCGCGTCGATCCCTCGAGGACCTTCTGGCGGTGCCACTCGCGTAGTGTGCGGCTGACGCTTTCGCGCGCCACGCCCGCCATGGCGGCGAGGTCGCTCTGGGTGATCCTGTGCCGGATGACGATCCGTCCGGATCCCATATCCTCGCCGAGTTGGCGGGCGAACTGGAGCAGGGCGCGGGCCACGCGCGCGCGCACCGTCAGGAAACTGGCCGCCACCATATCCTCGTCGGATTGCCGCAGGCGCGCCGCCAGCGTCGCCATGATTTCGGTGTGGAGTTCTGGATGCTGACGCAGCAGGGCGGTGAAGGCGGCGCGGCTGACAAAGGTGAGCTCGCAGTCTCTGACCGCCTGGACGCTGGCCGACCTCGGCAAGCCGTCGATCATCGCCAGTTCGCCTACGATAGCGCCGGGCCCGAGGACAGCAAGAATGCGCTGTTCGCCATTGTCTGAGGTGATGCTGACCGCGAGCACGCCGCGACGCAACCAATAGCAGCCGTCGCCGGCGTCGCCTCGCTCGAACAGCGTCTCGCCTCCGCGCAGCCTGAGCGTTCTCTTGCCGGCCAGCAGCTTGCCGGAGAACTCGCTTGGTAGCCGGCCCAGGAGATTGTGGGCACCGATTTTGTCCGGCGCTGTCTCCAAGGTCTGCAAATGCTCGCCCTTCGCTGCGCTGGACTTTAAGGAAGAGACGCCCATCGAGTGCGATGAACCCTGATGGTCGTCGCCATGTCCAGCATTCCGGTGAATCGAACGCGCATGCGTATTGGTCAATGTAGCCTCGGACGTTCCAACTCGGCCACGAACCCGCGATTAGGCCGAGCGCATTAAAAGTTCGGCGGGCGCGTCGCCGCCGTAGTCGTCAGCGTCGCGACGGCTGGTTACCACCGCCGGCCGCGGCGCACGCTCTGACGGATTGCGCGCGATCTGCGGTGCAAGCTCGGAGAGCTCGATGAAGTCATCGGCCTGGCGGCGCAGCTCGTCCGCCACCATCGGCGGCGAGGACTTGAGGGTGCTGACCACTGAGACCCGCAAGCCCTTGCGCTGCACCGCCTCGACCAGACGGCGGAAGTCGCCGTCGCCGGAGAACAGGATGACATGGTCGAGGTGCTCGGCCATCTCCAGCACGTCGATGGCAAGCTCGATGTCCATGTTGCCCTTGATCTTGCGGCGGCCCATGGCGTCGGTGAATTCCTTGGCCGGCTTGGTAATCATGGCGAAGCCGTTGTAGTCCAGCCAATCGAGCATTGGCCGGATCGGCGAGTATTCCTGACCCTCGACCAGCGCCGTGTAGTAGTAGGCGCGCACCATGCGGCCCTTTTCCCGGAACACCTTCAGGAGGCGGCGGAAGTCGATGTCGAAGCCAAGAGCACGCGCGGCGGAATAAAGGTTGGCGCCATCGATAAAGAGAGCGACGCGCTCGTTCTCATAAAAATTACCTTTCATGGCGAAATATCCTTGTCGGAAAATAAGCTCAGGAAGAGGCGAAATTCATTGAGCGGCAAAGGGAAGAAAAAAGAAGCTACCGCACACGCTGTCGGCCGTAATCAAGGCGGAGTACCGAATGCCAAAACCAACCGAAGAGGATCGTGAGGGCTATTGTCTCTGCCGGATGGTCCCTCGCCACTTGAAGCAATGCGATAATCGGGCTCATGCGACGTCCTCCTTGCTGCAGTAGTCCACCGCCGAGTGGGCGGCGCCGATCAGGCAAATTCATCTCGTCGAAATCATCGTCGAAATTTGGGCTCTTGCGCGCGGTGTGGTTGTGACCAGCGAGTGGCCTTACACTCGTTACAATTGTTACTTCAGAGTCTCCGCCACCACCCGCAGCCTTCTCCCAAGCCCCGGCGACAGCGTCACGCTATGCAGCATCGCGCTTCGACCTCGATGCCGGTTCGTGAAGGACGGACAACGACCTCGCGGGATATCCGCAGTTGGCCCAAATGCGAAGTGCCAACTCGGTCCGTAAACATCTGATGTTAGGGGATCGGACATGACGGTTAGAAGGTCAAACAAACGCGAATGACCCAACCGAAACATTGGCGTGGCGCAGGCGCGAGGTGTCAGGAGAACGCGCGGTTGAGCTCGTCCAAGTCCGCATCCGTCAGTCGCAGCGACCCGGCAGATGCATTCTCCCGCACGTGAGCGGGCGAGCCGGACTCCGGGATGGCGATCACGCGGCCGCTGCGGATGGTCCAGGCGAGGGCGACCGCGGCGGGGCTGCTTTGGTGCCTTTGGGCCACGCGAGCGAGGCCCGCGTTTTGCAGCAAGTCGCCGCCTCTACCCAAGGGAGAATAGGCCATGATCGGCAACGCATGCCGCTCGCTCCAAGCGAGCAGGCCGCGTTCGATATGGCGATCCGCGAGATTGTAGACGACCTGGTTGGTGGCACAGCCTCCGCTGCCGCGGATTCGAAGCAGTTCCTCCATATCCCCGACGTCGAAATTCGAGACACCCCAGCGCCGGATGTACCCCTCGGCGCGCAGGCTTTCAAAGGTCTGCACGACGACGCCGAGATCCTGCACTCCAGTGCGCCAGTGCAGCAGGTACAAGTCCAAATAGTTCGTCGCGAGCCGCGCTAGGCTCGCCTTGCAGGCGCTTCGGATCCCCTCGGGCGTAGCGTGCGAGGGCCACACCTTGGAGACCACGAACACTTTGTCGCGCTGGCCCGCGACGACCCGACCGATCATCTGCTCGGACTTTCCGCTTCCGTATATCTCGGCCGTGTCGAGGAGCGTCATGCCGAGCGATATGCCGGTGCGCAGGGCCTCCTCCTCCTGCGCGGCCGGGTGCCGTCCGGCGGCGAGGCCTGCCGAACCCTGTCCCAGCGCCGGGACCCGGCTGCCGTCTAGTAGCTCGACCATCGGCATACCGGGCTGAGCGTTCACCGCTCCGCCGCCGACGCTCGTGGCCGCGGCGGCCAGGCCGAATTGCCTTCGCGTGAGGCCGTTCATGGTCGCCTCCAGTACGGCCCAAGTAGTGCTAGCCTAGCGCCGATGCCTTGGCACCGGTTGCTCGTTTCGGTCGCCAATTGTGCAGGCGACTATCATTGGCGACAATCACCCACGAGAGATCATTTGTTGCGGGGACTATGCCGGCAGAACGAACTGCGTCGGCGCCTACTGCGTGAGGGAATGACCGCTATTGGCACTAAGCAGACGTCGGCCAAGTGTAGAAAGACGTCCGCTTTCGAGGGGCGGATTCAATAGGTCGGCGCAACACCTCCTAGTCTTACTGGCTCAGGAGGTGGCGCATGACGACATCACGGATATGGTTCACGGCAGCGCAGAAGGCGCAGCTGTGGGAGCGCTGGAAGAGTGGGTCAAGTGCTGCAGCGATCTCCCGGGCACTGGATCGGAGGAACAAGACTGGCGTTCTGCGCATTGTGACGCTCCATGGAGGAATCGCGCCGGCGCCGCGCCGGAGAGCTTTGACAGCGCTCAGGCTTGAAGAACGCGAAGAGATCTCCCGTGGCATTGCGGTGGGCCAGTCGATCCGACAGATTGCACTTGGCCTTGGACGAGCGCCGTCGACGGTGAGCCGGGAGATCAGGCGTAACTGTGGCAGCCAACGTTACCGTGCCAACCAGGCGGACAGGAGCGCTTGGGAACGGGCGCTGCGTCCCAAGCCTTGTCGCCTGGCGCTCCACAGGGAGCTACGCTGGCGTGTGGCGCAGAAGCTCGCGCTGCAATGGTCACCGGAGCAGGTCTCTGGCTGGCTAAAGCGGGAGTTCCCGACCGACCAAGACATGCAGATATCCCACGAAGCGATTTATCGCAGTCTCTTCGTTCAGACGCGCGGCGTGCTGAAAAAGGAGCTGACGGCGCACTTGCGCACCAGACGTCAGATGCGCCTCCCCAAAAGCCACAACGCCCAAAGTAGACGGGGACACATCCTCGATATGGTCTCGATCCGCGAGCGGCCCGCCGAGGCCGAGGATCGTGCCGTGCCGGGCCATTGGGAAGGCGACCTTCTTACCGGAGCGAATGATACGCGCATCGCCACACTCATTGAGCGCCACAGCCGCTTTACCATGTTGGTCAAGCTTCCTCGTAAGGACACGACGACGGTTGTTGCAGCGCTTGCCAAGCACGTCCGCAAACTGCCTGAGGAGTTGCGACGTTCGCTGACGTGGGACCAGGGCAAGGAGATGCATGCCCACAAGCGCTTTACGGTCGCCACCAACGTGCAGGTCTACTTCTGCGACCCGCGCAGTCCCTGGCAGCGCGGCAGCAACGAAAACACCAACGGCCTGGTCCGCCAGTACTTCCCGAGAGCAACCAACTTCTCACGCATCTCCCAAGCCTATCTCGACGCGATTGCCTTGCAACTCAATCAACGTCCGCGAAAGATCTTGGGCTTCGAAACCCCAGCCGATAAACTACAAGCGGTGTTGCACTGATCGGTTGAACTCACAAGGGCATAGCGGACATCAATCCGAAGTGCGCCGACGTCAGCTCATGACCCATGATGCGGCCGGCTGCGGCATGGGGTTTAAGCCAAGTCTCCCTCCTTCCGGCCGAGTCTCTGAGCCGAATGCTTCCTATTTGGAGGCCATCAGTTCGATTTCACTCACTTACTTGATCGTCGCAAAGGCCTCGACTTGCAGCAGGAAGTCCGGATTGGACAACTGCGGCGCGCGGACTGTTTTGCTTTCTGGCGAGGGCGGCCCGAAATAGCGCGGCAGCAGATCAGCGTACTTGTCGAACTCTGCAGGCGCCGTGACGGAGGTGATCGTAAAGGCAATGTCGTTGACTGTCGCCCCGGCAGCATTGAGGCAGGCGCCGACGTTCTTGCCGACTTGGTCGATTTGCACCCGCATATCGCCCTTCCCAACAACGTTGCCGGCCTCGTCGCGCGGGACCTGGACGCCAACTACCAGCAAACGCTTCCCGTCGCGCAGTGTGACCGTGTTTGTTGGCGGGGAGGCAGCACAGGGGGAGCCAACAATCACCGGGTCCGGAAGATCACCGACGACCCGCCAATCCGCGTCGGCCCGCTTAATGTACTCGGTCGCCTTTTGGCGCCATTGCTCCAGCCAATAGGTGCTGTGTACCAAATACAGTTTGCCGTCGACGATGGCCCAAGCCTCTGGGTCCACGCTGTCTTTGTGTGCTCCAGCCCCGTCCGAGGCGCCCATCGCACAATAGCCGTCGTATTGGGGCGCGTAACGTTGCGGTTCCTTGATGAACAGATCGCGATGCTCAGCGCTTGAAAAGCGCCAGCGCAATTTGCGCCACTCGTGTTCAAACTCCGCTTTGCCCTTAACCGGCTTCCCCTCGGAGAAATAGGCGACCGGGTCGTAGCCACTGATCGAAAGCTTTTGTTCGTCGGCTCGAGCCGTTGATCCGAACAGTACCAAAACAAGCAGCCCGAGTGCTGTCACGCCTGGATTTAGCGCCTGGAAAGAAGCTCTAAACATGACCTTCCTCCTTGAGCTCATAGGACGCTCAGGGCTTCCGTAGCCAACCGTCGCAATATCGCATATAGTCTGCAATGTCTAGCGCGAGGTCAAACAACCACCTTGCGGCGCGAGCTCGATGTCCCGCCTCGATCTTCCCAGCAAGGTCCCTCTCAGAAGCGGAAACTTGCCGCGATCTTGCATGCCGACGTGGTCGCTTTTAGCCGCCTCATGGGCGAGGACGAAGCGGGCACCCATCAAGCACTTGGACGGCTTCGTCGTGCTATGGACCCGTTGATAACGGCGCAAGGTGGACGGATCGTCGGCACCGCAGGCGACAGCGTGCTGGTAGATTTTTCGAGCGTCGTCGACGCGCTGAACTGCGCCCTCGAGATGCAGCAAGCAGCGCGAGCCATCAACGACCCGATGCCGCCCGAGCGCCGTCTCGAACTGCGGATCGGTGTCAATCTTGGTGACGTTATCGTCGATGGGGACAACATCTTTGGCGATGGTATCAACATCGCCGCCCGGCTCCAGGCACTCGCCAAACCCGGCACGATTTGCATCTCCCAGACCGTCTACGAGCAGGTCAAGAATAAGCTCAATTTCCGTTACCACCCGCTCGGTAGCCATCGTGTAAAGAATATCGCCGAGCCGCTGCGCGCTTACGCAGTGGAGGTGGCGGCTACGGCACGTCGGCAAAGAAGAAGGCGCTTGCCGCTGGTTGCCGCAACAGGAGGGGCTGCAATAGTGGTGGCTTGTTTGTCTGTATGGGCGCTTCATGCAGATGTGGGCCGACACCTGATCGGGTTTGGCTCCGTTGCCAAGCCCCTCGAAGTGGCGTCTCTTGCCTCTCCAACTCGGCTCGAGACGCGTCCTTCGGTGGCGGTGCTGCCATTCAAGAACCTATCCGGTGATGCTGCCCATGATTTCTTCAGCGACGGGATCACCGAAGACGTCATTGCCGCGCTCGGCCGTTTCTCGAACCTGCTCGTCATCTCGAAGTCCTCCAGCTTCCCGTTCAAAGACTCGAAAAGTGCCCCTGCAGAAATTGGACGCATTCTGAATGCGCGCTACCTGCTCGACGGCAGCATCCGACGCACAGGCAATCGTGTTCGGGTCGCCGTCCAATTGACCGAGGCGACAACGGGGCGTCTCATCTGGTCAGAAACGTACAATGCCGAGCTTGATGATATCTTTGGCGTGCAGGACACCATCGCCAAGAGCGTCGTCGGCGCAGCGGCAGTAGAGTTAACTCGTTTCGAGCGGGAACGCGCTCTGGCAAAACCGACCAGCAACCTCGCGGCGTACGAGTATGTTCTGCGCGGTCGTGGTGCCTTGTCGCACGACACACGTGAAAGCAACGATGAAGCCAGCGAGCTTTTCCAGCGTGCCATCGATCTGGATTCTAACTACGGCGACGCCTATGCGGCACTAGCCGGTTCATACTACGAGGCCGTCGTATCAGGATGGTCCGAATTTCGCGTGGATGACCTCAAACGTGCGGAAGCGCTCGCCAAAAAGGCACTGGCGCTGGATCCGGCAACAACCCAGGCCCATCGCGTGCTCAGCCTTATCAATACGTTCAGAAAGCTTTACGACCTCGCACTAGCGCAAATCGATCACGCGCTCGAGATCAACCCAAGCGATGCTGACAACTATGCCGTTCGCGGCGCCATTTTGACGTGGGCGGGTCGACCCGCGGAGGCATTGCCATGGTTGGAGGGTGCGCTCCGTTTTGACCGAGCCAATGGCTACTCAGCCGCACACCTCTGCACGGCGTACTACTTCCTTCGCCGTTATACCGAAGCTATCGGTGCTTGCGACCGCGCCTTTTCCCAAAGGCTAGGGCGCAATACACAGATGATCACGCGTCCGGTCCTTTCCGCTGCCTACGCGGCACTGGACCGGCCGCAGGATGCAGAGCGAGAACGCGCGACCGTTGCGCGTTTATGGCCGTTCCTTGACGCCCGGACGTTCTCCGCTCAATTCGGCACGGAGGAGACACGAAATTACATGCTTGAAGGAATGAAAAAGGCTGGATTTCGCTGACGCGGCAACGTTTGCGCTGGTGTCTGTCGAACCTCTGCAATTTGCGCCTTAGCGGACTTTCGCTGATCGCCTGCCAAGTCCGCTTTTGACCGAGGCTGTGTGAGAACGCGGCAGTGGCAGCGCAAGGGCTGGTTTCTATTTGGGCGTCAGGGATCGCAGGACCGTTCAGGCCCGGATCACCTCGATCAGCGACTGCGGGCCGAGCATGGCGATCATCCGCTTCAGATTGTAGGCCAGAACGTGGAGGCTCATCTCTGTTTTGACCCTTTCGAGGGTCCTGGTGCGGAAGTGGGTGGCGCCCATCCACGCTTTGAGCGTGCCGAAGGGGTGTTCGACGGTGGCGCGGCGGATGCTCATGGCATGGGGCGTGCGGTTGAGCCGCTCCTGCATGGCGTCGATCACGGCCTCATGTTCCCAGCGCTTGATCCGGCGCTCACTGCCGCTCGTGCACTGTTGCTTGAGCGGACAGTTGGCGCACCTGGTGGTCCAGTAGGTGTGCATCGTCTTGCCGTCCTCCACCGAGCTGAAGCGGCGCGTCAGCCGCTCGCCGGCCGGACAGCGATAGACGTCGCCGTCGGCCAAGTAGACGAAGTCCTGTTTGCCGAAGCGTCCCTTGGCCTTGGAGCCTGAGGTGAGCGGCTTGGGCACGTAGGGTGTGACGCCAAGGGGTTCACAGGCCAGCACTTCCTCGCCGCTGAAGTAGCCGCGGTCGGACCGGGTTCTCCTCCGAGACATAGTCATCCAGATATTCTGGAAGCAGGACGGCCTGCCGGCGGTCCTCACCCTCGACGAAGCGCTTCATCTCCGACTCCGAAGCCGTGTCATCGAGATTCTAACTCAAGAGGGGTTTTCACACAGCCTCGACACTGGAAATCACCTGGGCGTGATAATCCTGCCGACGAGGTCGAATCCTGCCTGATCGCCAGGCTTGGGCCTGACCACCACGGTCTCGGCCTGCTCCGGCATGATCCCGACGAGGGACTTCACCGTGAAAGCATGGGTCACCAGCACAAGCGTGCCGGGCCCGCGCCAGTTGGCCACCATCTGCTTCAGTGCGGGAAGACTCTCCGGGCTCCGGTCGGACGAGGCCACGGTCAACACACTCTCGACGGGACCAAGCGCCAGGAGCCGCGCCGTCTCCAGGCAGCGGCACAGAGGCGAGGAGAGGATCTTGTCCACTTGGACGCCGTGCTGGCGGAAGGCCTCACCGACCGCCCGGGCCTGTGCGCGCCCGAGCTCGTCCAGGTTACGCTGGGTCGCGCAGTCGTCGATCTTGAACCCGGGCGGGTCGCCGTAGCCGGGCGGTGCGTTGCCGTGGCGGACCAGCGCAACGTGATTGCCGCTGACAAGCGCGGCCCAAGCATCCCGCTCGTCAGCGACCGCCTCCATCGGCGCCGCGATCAACCAAAGGGCAAGCGCGGCGAGGGCCAAACGGCTCATGTGCCGAGGCTATTCGGCGCTTCGAGCTGACGCAAGAACGGACCTTCGTCGGCTGTGATCTGATCAACGGGCTGCCGGCAGGCGCTGTTAGGGTGTCTCCACCTGCCGGCACACGCATCAGGGTGGATGCGCTGCCCATTGACGTCAGAAGGTAATTGGCTTCCCAAACCCTCTTCCCCCAAGCGAACAGTCGGACTGGCGAATTGCACCGTCAAGCCTAGCCAAGCAGCGCCTTGAGGCAGTCGCGCAATGGTTGCTCCTAAGCACAGGACACACTTCAGTTTTGGACTGAAACCGGAATCTTAGGGCGAGTAGCTGGAGGCTGATCAACCAGCCATGGGCGGTGTGTCAGTAGCGGGCCAGGATCGCAATTCGTCTGCGCCATAGCCATAGGTGCCGACCGGGCCTCCAACCTTTTCAGAACGTGAGGTTTGCGCGTACGATGCTCGCGGGGAAGTGGGGGGATAGACGGGGATGAACCAGAGCTTGGATGTGATCACGGCTGCCTTGTTGGGGGCAGGAATCGGGAGTGTTTATTGGGCATACACGATCATCACAGAGGATAAGCCAATATTTGATAGCTCCGACCATATCGCTGGCGCGGCCGGAGGGTTTATTAGTTCGTTAGTAATGGGAGCGTTTGCGCTCGCCGGATGTGTGGCTCTCATCAATCTTGTATGGCGAGAGAAGTAGCGGGTAGCGTCTCGTTGCTCGCGAAAGGTTTGTCCGGCTGTCTCACGCCTACGGGCAAATAAGCGAATCCCTGGGCGCTCGCTGGTTGAGAGCGGCCTTGCGACTGCCACCGGGCGTTCAAGACGCTGAGCGACCGCTATTTGGGTCTCCTCGTTAGAGACGTCTTTCGCTTTAGCGGTGTTCGCTTTAGCGGTGTCTTCCTCGTCAAAGGCGCGGACCGGGGACCCTTTGTTTTCTTGGACGCGGTTTCTTCATGCCGCACATGGTCTGTTTTTGCCGCGGCCTTGGTTAGGGCCTCGAATTTCTCCCATGCGTCGGGCGCAAATGCGGTCTTAAGGGAATCAGACATCTTGGAGGACTTGGGCATGGCTCGATATCCAAATCTGGTCGATGGCGCTGGCCAGAAACTCTAACGTCCCTTGCGGCCGCCCAGGACCTCGGCGTGGCTGGCGGCACCCACCGCCTTGACCACATCGAAGATGCCCTTGCGCACCCGCAATTCACGGATTTTGTAGTAGGCCCGCACCAGTTCCAGCGTCTCGCGCTTGATCAGCGGGTCCTTGACATGATCGAAGGGCGTTGCAGCCTCGCCGAAGCCCTTGCGGCCGCGGCCCGACATTGGCCGGCCGGCGAGCGCATTCGACGGCATCTCGTCGAAAAAATAGGACACAGGCACGCCGAGCACCTTGGCGAACTCGAACAGGCGGCTGGAGCCGATGCGGTTGGAGCCGCGCTCATACTTCTGAATCTGCTGAAAGGTCAGGCCGACTGCCGTCCCAACCTTCTCCTGGCTCATGCCAAGAAGCATGCGCCGCTGGCGCATGCGTTGGCCCACGTGGATGTCCACTGGGTGTGATTTTGCCATTGCCCGTTTCCCCCACGCTTTGCTCGCACCTTAAGAGATGGTCGCTGTCCCCGCCACAGGTCCTCACGGCGCGTTTGAGAGTGGATGCTGAGAAAGAAGCCAACTGTCGTGCAAATTGCACCCACCTTGGGAGGTGCGGTAACGCCAGAGGAAACAGAAGCGCAGCGCTATAGCGCAACCTAAAGGCGTTGTGATCGTTTTGTGTATCGGGTGATTGAAGAAAGGATCTACCGGACGTTGTTGTGAAAGCGAGGTGCGAGCGCGTACATCGCGCGCGTATCTCTTGGGTAACGGCGCTGTTGGGAAGCGGCGTCATTGGGAATTTGAAAAGCGTAGCACGGACAGACGCGCACATGGCCTCCATGCGCGCTCGTGATGACGCGCGCGCCAACAAATTTGATCTGAGATTGAGGAGGTGTGGGATGTTCACTCGTGTCGTTCCGGCAGTCGCGCTATCAGCGGCAATCATTGCAACACCATTAATTGCAAGCGCCCAAGGCAGAATGACCTTTGGCCCATCTCTAAACCTGCTTTCCCCAATGGCTGACCATTCCAGCGTCTGGCTGGTCCGCGGCGGCGGAGGTGGAGGTGGAGGCGGTTCCGGGGGTGGCGGAGGTGGTGGTGGCTCCGGCGGCGGCTCAGGGGGTGGTTCTGGTGGAGGCGGCGACTCAGGTGGTGGCGGAGGTGGCTCGGGTGGAGGTTCGGGTGGAGGCGGTGGCTCTGGAGGTGGTGCCGGTGGTGGCTCCGGTGGGTCTTCCGGTGGCTCAGGTGCTTCTTCAAGCGGAGGCGCATCAAGCTCTGCTGGTGCTTCATCCGGGAGCTCTTCGTCGAGCGCTTCCTCAAGTAGTGCTCATGGGGGACAGAGTCCGAGCGCTCATGGTTCCAGTCCTCCTGGCGCAGGGCCGGGGGACACAGGCGATCAGGGCGGCGCGGGAGCAAACGGCCACTCTCCGGCTGGTAACAACGCGTCCGGAGTGCAAGGCAACCAGGGCAATGGCCCCGCAACCGCAGGTAATGCAGGCGGCAGTCAAGGAAATCCAAGTCCTGGGCCTGGTGCCGGACCTGGTCCTGGTCCGGGACCAGCAGGCGGCGGAGTCGGCGCACCTGGCGGCGGCAATGGTTCAGGTGGTGGCAATGGTTCTGGAAGCGCCGGTGGAACTGGCGGCAGCGGCGGCTCCGGCAGTGGCGTCGGATCTGGCGGTGGTAGTTCCGGTAGCGCCGGTGGATCTGCAAGCGGCGGTGGACCTGGCGGTGGCGGTTCGAGTGCTGGAGCTGGGAGCGGCGCCCCTGGCGGAACTAGCGTCGGTGGGGGACCGGGAGCTGCTGCAGCGTCGGCGACTGCGGGCACGGCCGCCGCAGGCTCAACTGGGACGGCCAGTTCTGGAAGCGCCGGCACTGCTCCAGGAACTGCGCCTGCCACGACGAATATTGCTGAAGAGCAGGATCTGGTCTGCAATCGAGAGAAGGCACCCGGTCATATCTGTCTGACCCGCCCCGGGCCCGCTAGCCTGCAAGAGGCAGCAGGAAGGAGGTCCCGGTAGGCTCTCTCCGGACGACCGGGGGGAGTGCATGCCAGCGCGTGACTGGGCAGATTTTCTGCAAGCGCACTACAGGCCGCATTTGCTCGTTGTAGATTTGGGAACTCCGGGCAAGGGCACCCGTGGGAGGAGACTGGTCGACATGGTGGGCCAACTTGCGGAGAGTCTGCAAACTACCGCCGACTATGCGGTGTGCTGCGAGGGGCGCGAAGTCAAGGTTGCCTTCGAAAGTGAGCTAGACGCTAGGACCTTGGGCGAACTCTTGACGGCTCATGTCGTCGAACGCGGCGGCGAAGACTGGGCGTCCAAATCAGTTTGCAATTTAAACTCGCGACTTAAGCAAGTGCGGCGGCCGAAACGTCGTCCGTAGAAGGCCGAAACTCGGCTGCCGGTAGCACCGCGACCTCGCGGCCTAGAGCCGCGCCAGAAACCCACGACCGACGTGCGGGCCGCCACTTATTGGAAAGCAGCCACGAGAAAAACGCGGGCAGCACAATCGCCGCGCCGAACTATGTGGTGGGGTCTTTCATCAATCCGGACATGCGCAGCCTTCTGCGCAGGGAGAATGAGTTGCGCAATAATTAAAAAAGCACCCGTGGCGAGAATCCGCGGTAGCGGAGCCGGCCCCTTTGGGGTGCGCGGCAAGCCACGCCCCCTAGGTAGGTGAGGCCCGCCAACCTTTGAAGGCCGTCCAAGGGGCGGCGGGCCTCGGGACGAAGATGCTGTCGGTCTTCATTAGCCGCTCTCGCCGACACCCGTCATATTGATCAGGAGCTAGATGGCAGAGTTGCGCTGCTCGCCTTCTTGACTGCATTGGCCAGCAGAGCAGCCAGGTCAGTTTCATCGAACGGCTTGCCGATTAGTTCAGCATTGCGCACTGCTTGCACAGCGGACCGAACCACCCCGTTAGCGGCGTAAGAGCTGCAGAAGACGATCGGCACATTGGAGCTTTCGCGGATCATGATGGCGGCGCCGACGCCATTGCCGTTCATGAGCTGTACATCCATAAGCACCACGTCGGGCTGGTGCTCACGCACCACTTCGATGGCGCCTTGTTCAGTATCGGCCGTTGCCAAGACTTGGTAGCCGAGATCCTCCACGAATGCAGTCAATGCTTGTGCGAATAGCAACTCGTCTTCGACGATGACCGCGGTCGGTTGTTTCATGACTCTCTCCGCTTGCTGTGAGTTGTTCCCCGTATCGCAACCCAGACCGCGAGGGGAGCCGCTCGGCCGGAGATCAGTCTGTATCGTGACGATGCATTACCTCGCCTGAAAACTCTGGTCTCGAACGATGGCCGAGACGGCAACGGTTTTGGTCTTTCCAGTTGCGCATTGCTCGATGAGCGCATGCTGTATGCCCAAGAAAGGACGGATGTTGCGGACGTGCCATAAGCACTCTTGTTTTTGAAGCGTGCCTGCTGGCGACCCTAAGGCAAATATGCTTCCGACGCTGAGCGAAGTCGGTTTGGAAAGCCGCTGCGGCACCACCAAGTTCCTGAGAAAGAAGATCGGATCGAACATGCTTCGCTGCGTTTCTTTGGGCCTACGACGACAATCATACCGCTCTCAATAAGGCTACGGATTGCCTCCACAGAGAAGCAGGACGTCGTAGGACAGTTGAATTGTCGCGATACTCTTCTGCGACGAATAAAATGTGCCGCAAGAGGACCGTTGTCAGCCGTGATCGAGGCGAACTACCGAATGCCAAAGCCAGCCGAAGAGGATCGCGAAGGTCATTGTCTCTGCCGGATGGTCCCTCGCCATCAGAAGCAATAAGTTAATCGAGCTCACGTGACGTCCTCCCATTACTGAGCAGTACACCCCGGAAAGGGCGCGCCAATTCGGGAAAATTCATTGGTTGAAGTCTGTGCTCTTGCACGCCCCGCGGGTGTGACCAGCGCGTGGCCTTACACTCGTTACAATAGTTACTTCAGAGTCTCCGCAACCATCAGCAGCCTTCTCCCAGGCTCCGGAGACAACGACGTCGCGGGATATCCGCAGTTGGCACTTTTGAGACGTGGCACGGGGCGCGGCCGACTTCCGTGTTGAGCACAGGAGCGGACATCGGTGCCTTGGTCGAGGCAAAACCTGCGTTTATGAGTTCACGGCCTAAGCCGGTGCGGGCAATCGACTTACCGCAATTGATTGCAGATTGGCATTCCCGGAGCAGGACCGTTGGAATCTGCGCTAGATGCGGCTTAGACCGCGCGTTTCCGCGTCGCTCCCAGAACCTGATTTACGACGGCCAACGATAGGCGAAGCGTGCGAGCGATGGCCACCGGTTTCATGCCGGCCTGATGTGAAGCCCTGGTAAGACTACCTTGCCCGCCCGTACCTCGCTCATCGCGGCAATACTCGATCTCCGGCCTACCGCTGTCGCGGTACGTTGACCGAGCACATTAGGAACTGTGTTTGCCTGCTTGCCCGAGTGGCGCCGGTCAATCTCGGCATCAACTTCTCGCTGAAGTATTTCGAGTTCGTCGTCATTGAGACGCTGAAGGGCGGCCGAGAGATTCTTTGGCAGCGTAACTCTCGGCGGCACCGTCGGATCACCACCTTCGGGTGCCGTTGGCATATCCGCAGCGTGACTTCGGGTGGGCGAGGCGGCGGCTTTCCATGCACGGGACAGTGCCGAAGCCTGCGGATCAGGGCAACGAGCGAGCCGAGGTCTAGGGCCGACATCGGCCGGCTGGTGGGGTCACCCGTTCTCAGGCTGTGAACGCGATATACGCGAATATCACTTGCGCACCAATCCTTCGCGGAAGGTTATCGCTTCGAGTTCCACCCGGACCGCGTCCATGACGGGGACCACTGGGCGAGCCTGAAATTCAAAGGCGGGCAACATCGAGCAAAACTTGTGCACCGCCAAGGGATCATCGCAGTCCAGCAACATGTACCCGCCCCAGTCGCCCACACGGATAACGAACATCTCGATCTTGAAATTATCAGGCGCCTTCCATTGAGTGAAAACCTCCAGAATGCGCTTCTGGGCGTTCTCGTACTCCATCGGCGATCCTTGTGAACGTTCGTTCCAGGTAATCATGTACTTCATGGGTATCCTTCAGGGTTGAACGGAAATACTCAGGGCAGGGTAGACCGGTTTATTTCTTCGTTAGCTTGGCGTCGAACTTGCGGTAGCCGTCGAGGACAACCCGGCTCTCGCCATCCTTGATCGTGCCCTTGACGTCCATGCTGTTGCCGCCGTCGAGCAGAGCTTTCGTCTTGATCGCGCCCCCAGCAGCCAAAGTCGTTTCGAAGTGGCGCTCGGTGCGGCCTTCCTGCTTGAACACGCCCTTTACCGCCGTGCCTTCGACCGTGACGTTGACGGTCATTTTGTAACTCGTGCATTTTCCCGACCCCTGGCCCATGCCGGTCCAGGTGTAGGCGGCTTGCTGTGCGACAGCGGCATTAGCCATTGCGAGCATCGCTAGGGCACTGACAGAAATTGCTCTCAGCATCGACATCTCCCTGATCGGACGAATTTTCGAGCGACCGCGCACTGCCGACGAGCGCGACGGCGACAACCGATCCTGAACTAGTCCGGCCGCCGAACGAGCGACGATTTTAACGAGCGGGCTTATAGCCCTTGGCGACGGCGGTTGCCTTCTTCAGGGCTCCCAAGATTTCCGAGCCCGTCATCAGCACGGTCGTCTTGCTGGACTTGATAGCGCCGCCAGCGGCGATGGCCAGCGCGATGGCGGACATGGCTTCGTTGCTCGGCACATCGGCAATGATGATGAGATCATAGTCGCCGAAGCAATACCAACCACCGAGCAGTTTACCGCCGACGGCCTCGCACGCTTGCCGGCCTACGGCTTCGACTCGGTTCGCTGGTTTCTTAACTTGCGCCGCCCAGGACTCGGCAGTGTACGCCGCCTGATACATGTAAATAGCCATCTTCGATCTCCCTTTGGATTAGCGACAGCCAATACTCGGCCTGACCGTTCACAACCTAGGATCGGCTGGTTGCAGACGGCAACATATCTTCTGGCCCAGGCCAATGGTTCTCACCGATGAACAATCGGCTCTCGGACTCGTCCAGCAGCTGAGGGAATGGCTGTCCCGAAGAGGCAGGAGCCGCACGTATCGTTGCCTCGCCAGTCAGGGCCTTCTACGATCCATTCGCTGCTGCCGGGCTACACGTGTTGAGCTCAGTGGCGCGGCGGCCGCCTTTGGGGAGGCTTCTTGACCGGCGAGCGGGTAGTACGGCGACTGGCGGCTATCCTGGCGGCGGATGTCGTTGGCTATTCGCGCCTGATGGGCCGCGACGAGAATGGTACCCTTGCCCGCCTAAAGGCCCATCGCACCGAGCGGTTGGAGCCAACGCTGGTCCGCCATGGCGGTCGGCTCGTTAAGCTGACCGGCGACGGCGCTCTGGTCGAGTTCCCCAGTGCCGTGGATGCGCTGGGCGCGGCCATCGAATTCCAGCAGGCCATGGCCGAGGCCAACCAGGACCAGACCGAAGACACTTCCATCGTGTTCCGCATCGGCCTGCACCTCGGCGACCTGATTGTGGACGGCGATGATCTTTACGGAGATGGCGTGAACGTCGCCGCGAGGCTGGAAGCAGAAGCACCGCTCGGTGGGATCGTGATTTCGGGTGCCGTGCACGAAGCGGCAGCCGGTCGGTTGAAGGCAGGCTTCAACGATCTTGGCAATCTCGCCCTCAAAAATATCGAACGGCCTGTCCGAGCATTTGAAGTGGAATGGGACCCGGCGAACTGGAAGGTCTCCGCGCCAGCGACAGCAGCGCCTTCGGTTGCTGGGACTCCGCAGCCCGCCGATGTACCGCTCGCGCTACCCGACAAGCCCTCTATTGCCGTGCTGCCATTCCAGAACATGAGCGGCGATCCGGAACAAGAGTATTTCGTCGACGGCCTGGTCGAGGACATCATCACTGCACTGTCGCAGTTCAAGTCGCTGTTCGTGATCGCCCGAAATTCCAGCTTCACCTACAAGGGCAAGGCCGTTGACATCAAGCAGGTCGGGCGCGAACTCGGCGTTCGCTATGTCCTCGAAGGTAGCGTGAGGAAGGCGGCAAACCGCGTTCGCGTCACCGGACAGCTCATCGATGCCACCACAGGCAGACATGTCTGGGCGGACAACTTCGACGGCCCCCTCGAGGAGGTGTTCGGACTGCAAGACCAGGTGACGACCAGCATTGTCGGCCTCATCGCTCCGCAAGTTGAGAAAGCCGAAATAGAGCGGGCGATGCACAAGCCCACCGACAGGCTGGACAGTTACGACTCCTATTTGCGCGGAATGGCACTCTTCAATAAAAGAAATAAAGGGCAAATGCGGCAGGCACGCGCCCTATTTACAAACGCATTCGAGCGAGATCCGGCATTCGGCGCGGCATACGCCATGGCCGCTATGACCTTGCACCTCGAACAGGCAATCAGCGGAGTGGCACTCGGCGCCGAAGGCCGGGACGAGGCGGTTCGGCTGGCTCACCAAGGTGCGTTGGTAGGGAGCGACGATGCTTTTGTCTTGGCAAGATCGAGCCACACCCTCACTTACCTCGGACACGAATACGACCGCGGAATGTCCATGGTCGAGCAGGCCGTTGCGCTCAACCCCAATCTCGCCACAGCCTGGCAGAGTCGTGGATGGGTCGCGCTGATGTGCGACGAGGCGGAACGGTCCATCGAGAGCTTCGACCGGATGATCAGGCTGAGTCCTCTTGACGAGTCGAGGGTGAACGCATGGACTGGCATTTCATTCGCCTGTTTCAGCCTAGCGCGGTATGAGGACGGGTGCGTGTGGGCGACGAAAGCCATCCAATTCCGCAAGGATGCCCATACGTTGGCGGCGTTTATCATGAACGCCATTCGGGCCGGGCGTGTCATGGAAGCCCAGCAGGTGGCCGCGCAACTGCTCGGAGCGGAGCCTCACTTCCGCGCGGCCAATGTACAGGAAGCGTTCCCAATCCGCTCGTCGGAGGTGAGGGATCGGATCAGCGCCGCCCTGCGAGAGGCGGGGATACCGGCCTAGCCGGCGCCAAGATTGCACGCGCTATCTGATATGGCCCAAGCAGCGTGACATCCTGCGCTGGTCAGTTGTGCAATCAATTGCACAGATGTTGCTCACCTGGAGCGGATGCACTCACCCCAATCATCAACTCTTGCGTGGAGTATGAGGCTTTGTAGGTTTCGTGGCCCCAATATTGGCGGCAGGACGCCGTCGTGATGCTGCAAGCATCCGTCGCACTGCTGCGTCATAGCCCGGGTTCAGCTTCGCGGGGGTGAGCTTTAGCATGGGGCGACTCCTTACATGCAAAGGACATCGGTGGTTGGCGTCACAGCCGTACAAAGCTAATCGATCTTCAGCGATCGGGCACGCCAGAACCCAGCAGCAAGGTCAGTATTCTGCGATGAACGACCCCACCGGCACGGTGGAAGAGCCCGCATCGGGGGCCGGAGGCGACGCCGATGATGTGGGGCCGCGGGATTGCCATCCGCTGGGCGTCGACGTGTCCAGCGTACAACCTACGCTGACGAGCAAGACAAGAACGGCTGCGATGGCCGTACGTGGATTGAGCCTCGATCTCATCTTGCTCATCGATTGAAATTTCACTTGGACTACAGCAACCGTGACGTTACCGCCAAATGCCTCTTAGGCAGCCTTGTTCGTCTGCTCCTGTAGCAGCTCCCACGCGACGTGCTGTAGCTCGTCAACAGTAGGGAAGCGGTTCCGGCCGGCGCGTCCGAGCTGCACGATCATGTCGTAGCTGGAGCAGGGCGGAGCGCCGGCGGTGAAGGTCGCACCTGTGGGAACGTGGCGCACCTTGGACGGGCTAAGGATTATGAAGTCAGAACGGTTAACTTCCATTTGCGGCCCCTTCAGCACCGGATCAGCGTCCAAATAATTTGAACCTACAGAAAATTCAACCCCGGAACATCGCACTCGGACATTCACGCTACGGTGAAAGGGCTGCACTGGTCGTGCCTAGCCATTCAGAGGTTCGGGCGCGCGGAAATTCGGCGATGGAAGTCCGCCACCGAGCCAGAACGGCTCTGTTGTAGCGCCGGCCGGCCCGTAGGTGCGGTAAACGCGAGTGGACCAGTTGTGCAAGCGATTGCACAGAAGACGCCGAGGCTAGGCGGCAAAGGTTGACGCTCTGATACTTCAAAATAATTGTGACGCCGTTGCAAAACCATTTGCCTTCAAGGTCGTCTAAGCCATTGTAAATACAACCACAAGAGGTAGTGACAATGACCCGGAGGCATCAATGGCGCTTGTTCTTGGTCTCGCAGTCGGCGATGTGGTGGACATCGCGGACCACTGGATCGCAGTCATCTCGGTCGATAGCCGAAAGACAGCCACGCTTATCACAAAAGACGGGGCCAAGGTCCCGATCTCCTCAGACCACGAAACTGAAATCACGCCAACCGTCTGGGTCCAACTTGGCCCTCGCACGGAGAGACGCCGTGTAAAGCTTCTGTTCGCAGCGCCTAGGTCAGTTTCCATTACGCGTCGTCATGACGAGACGACTTAGCCCGGACCCAATCTTTCAGAGCCGAAGTCGCCGCAGGCAAAGACCGCGGATTTGGTTAAGTGCATGGGGCGACTCGATAATTCAATACCTAACCGAGTGTATTTGGCCTGATGCCACCTGTTCTTCATCTCAGTGATGCCGTGGCGAACTATGTGCCAGACAGATGGATCGCCCTATCGTCGCTACAAAAGAGCATACGACGCAGCGCACTAGAGCCGGCGATGGCGCTTCACAAATTTGACTAGGTCCTTACTTTGCCGAATATCGGCAAAGGTCTTGAATAGCTTCTTGTGCGCTTCCAGCGGCCGGTAGACCGCGCCGGGTAGAGCAAGGCGCCGACGCCGATGCAGACGACATCCAAAGTGGATGGACGAAGTCCACTTAATGCTCCTCTACATAGCGTCACACTACGTGTGGAACAGGGCCGTCGGCGTGCGCAATGCATTTGTCTAGGCGAAGCGGGCCCGGCCGCCGCGTGGGCTCGCAAGGCGCTCTCGTTGGCCCGAATTCACGTGTCGCTATGGGACGTCGAATTGGACGTGGATGACGTCCAGCCAAAGGAGCCTAGCCGCACGGGTTCCGCCGCTGGCGACCATCATTCCTTTTCTGATCGATAAGCAACGGCCAACGTCACAGGCCGCGCAGTCCACTCGGAAGCGGCGGCGCCGTCGCCAAGCGTAGGCGAACCTACGCCGGATTAGAGCGTCGCAGGGCGGGCACACGCGGCTCGCTCGCCTGAAGGGTGGCCGACCCGCCCCCTGAGGATAGTCCGACGACCGAGTTCAAGTCGCCGTAGGACGTTCGGACAAAATTACGGCGCGCTGGAACTTTTTCAGAGCGAACCAGGCTGCCACATGCCGATCGACCAGGACGAGGTCTTTGCGGCCCGCGTCCACATGATGCATCCGGCCGCAATGTAACCTTTCTGACGCTCCGGCGTTGGTTGCGCTCGCGGGATACATCCAATGCCGCGTACGCTCTTGCAGCAAGCCGAAGCCAGCCGCGATCTGGCGCGACGGGCCCGGCGTCTCGCCGACGAGATGACCAACGACGCCGACAAAGCACGCCTGCTGAGGCATGCCACCGAGTTAGACGCGCAGGCTGCCGACCAGGAAAAGCGAGCCGCCGAGTTGGGCCGTCAATGATCCTGCCGACCCAGGCGGACGGCTACGAGATCGAATGGGGGATCAAGCTCGACCTCGATACCCGTACCGAGCTGGCACGCTGGACATGCCGCCAAAGCAGCGGATGTTGGGTAGAAAGCATGGCAACGTGCTTGAATTCCTCTACTTCAGCATGTCCCTGGCGATGACCCGCAGGGAACGGGCAACCTTGTCGTCGATCGTGTTGTCCGGTGCACCGCTGATCGTCTCGTGCAAGTGCTCGTAGCGCTCCCGGTCGAGCGCGGTCAGGCCGAAGCGCTCGCCATGATCTTCGATCAATGAGAGGTGGAGCAGCCGCAGCACATCGCCGGCCGGGAGATCCTTAGCCAGCGCGATCCCCGAGCGCCACGCGGCGCAACGTGAGTTCCTCGTTCGGACTGAGCGGTGCACGTAGTCCACGTGCCATGACGACCCCTCCCACGGGGCTTGCAGCGAAAGCCTGGATCTGGCTGTCAACGAGATCAAGAACGCAGCCCGCATTGGTACGTTTTCGTACTGGTTTGCGTACCGGTTACATTGCGCTGGCCGGTCGAAAGGATCATTGAGTAGACAACGTCTGCTCGTCTCTACGGGCGCAGACGGTTGGGAGTGCAGAAGCTCTTGCCCCTCGAAATGAGGAAAAGAGCATGCCTCCGCCGGCTTCGGTTGCTCGCCATAACCAGTTGCTTTCCGCACTCAAGGCCGACGATCTGGCCCTGCTGCGGCCTGCCCTGCGTCAGGTCGAATTGCCACTCATGACGGTGCTTGAGGAAGCGGGCGAGCCGGTCAAGGCTGTGTACTTCTTCGAGAGCGGCTTCGCCTCCGTCGTCACCGGTGAGAAGGTGCCCATCGAGATCGGGCTGATCGGGCGCGAAGGAATGACGGGCGTCAGCGTCATCATGCACGACGACCGCTCGGTGAACCGGACCTTCATGCAGGCTGGCGGTACAGCGCTCGCCATGAGCGCCGATCACCTGCGCACGGCGCTGCTCGACAGCGCGAGCCTGCGGGCAAGCCTGCTGCGCTATGCCCACGCCTTCACCGTGCAGACCTCGCAGACGGCAGTGTCCAATGGGCGGGCCAAGCTCGCGGCGCGGCTCGCCCGTTGGCTGCTGATGGCGCACGACCGCTCCGACCAAAACGACTTCCCGTTCACCCACCAGTTCCTCGCCCTGATGCTGGGCGTGCGCCGCGCCGGCGTCACGGACACGCTGCACATCCTCGAGGGCCGCGGCCTGATCAAGGCGCGCCGGGGGCAGATCACAGTGCTCAATCGCAAGGGCATGGAGGCAATCGCCGACCCATCCTACGGCGTGCCCGAAGCTGAATATGCGCGACTGGTCCTGAACAAGAAAGCCTGACGCTAGGGTTTGGGCGGCGGCGACCGTGCGCTTGGACATGGCAAAATCCGCCTGCTTGAATTGACTAAGCATACTGGCTCTATTTCAGCGGCCCGCTCGGGCTTTAGAGATGTCCTTCAAACGAGAGAACGCCGAACGGACGCGCGGGCTGGCCCTCGGCCTCTCGCTGGCCGCCGACCGCGCCCTGTTCTCGCTGCCGCTTTGCTGATCGCTCAGCGCCGCTCAGCTCAAGGATCAATTATTTTTCCGATCGCCGCTCCAACGATTAAGCAACGACACGATGCGCGACGCCAACTCAGCGGCCTCGCGCTCACGGTCCTCGCTGATCGGCACGCGGGCTGCCGGCTGATCGGCGGCAAAGACGAGAAACAGAACGGTCTTGCCATCACGTTCCAAGCGACGAGACGTGGCTGTGTGTAGCTCTAGAGTGTAGACCATGGCTCAGTTCGCCTGCCGCGCGTCAGTACCCGCTCCACAACGCGGCCGACCAAAAGACTCGCGCTCCCCCGAACCGGATGGACTTAGTGCATCGCGGTGGCGACGTTGCTCAACACGTTGCTGACTTTGCCGCCGACGCTGGTCATAGCGGCGATGGCCGCGACCGAGATCAGCGAAGCAATCAGCACGTACTCAATCGCAGTCGCGCCGCGCTCGTTCTTCATCAACTTACGGAAAATGGACAACATCTCTATCTCCAAAGGAATTGGTTTCTTGTCATTGCGCAAACTCAACGGTGGCCACTTGAATGGCGTCGATCATAGCGGCGGACCGCGCGGCAACCCGCATGGTGTTGGGTATCAGTTGAAGTCACTTTGTATCGGTCGGACATCACAGCTGATGTAGTTCCGCCTGCGTGGCCAGCAGCGACCTTGATGCAAAAATGTGTGCCGACCCTAACGCGATTGATCTTAGGTAGAAGGAATTGAAACGCGATCGGCCTGCCGAGGAAACCAACGATACGTGCCAGTGGCGTACCATCCCGGACGTGATGTTTTGGGGAAGGTCTGATGTTCGGTATTGGCCACTTTCTTACGCAAGCCCGCCTGCTTCTTATCTGCAATTCAGGTGCGTCATCGGTTCGACTGGCCGTTCTTCTCGGTCTTGCCTGCTCGGCGGCAGTCATCCTGGCGCGCGTGTCGGTCGCGGTAACCCTTCAATAGTCAGCGCAGCTCGCGCGCTCTCACTTGGGGAAGCGTTCTCATGAAAATGATAGTCGGCTGGTCCATCAAACTGTCCATCGCAGGTCTCGTCTATGTCGGGATGACGTCGGGCACCCAAATCAAGCTTCCGGAAGAGGTGTTTGGTTACAAGGTGCCGCCGTCCGCCCAGCAGTGGATTGACCGCAACGCGCAAATTGCTGACTTCGGCAATCAGACCCAGGCAGGTTTCAAGGGTATCGCCGGCAGCTTCAAGTAAGCCGCCTTACGCCTTGCGGATCGTCCGGCAACGAAAAGGCCGGTCGCTTGGGGACGGCCGGCCTTCCCGACGCGCCTTTACGTTGGGTGTCAAAGCCTTGGGATGGAGTGAAGATCCCAGGCTTCGGGACAGCAATTTTTAATGCTGTGCGCGCAAAGAACGTCGGGATTTACTAGAGATCATGGGAGAGCAAGGCTCTAGGCCGATAGTGTAACGATTGCATCGGCATTAGCTGGGCCGTTCCCACTATCAGCAACGAGCCAAATCTTGGTTGCTTTGTCCGCCCGCTCGTGGCGAAGGCAGGTAGGAAGCGTGCCTCCGGCACCATTGTTGCTTGCGCAAGTCTAGGGCGCAACTTCATCCAAACAACACGCAACCCGAGTAGGCCCATCATCGTTCATCGGATGGCGCTGGTGGAATGGCGCTGGTGGAATGGCGCTAGTGGAGAGGGAGTGTGGGCCCTTCACCATCATCTTGGGCTTGGGTGTTCCGCTGGATGCTACGACTGGGTTGGCTAGCAGTGGTCTATCTCTGCTGCCAAGTTCTGATTTGGCTCTGGGTTGATCCCCTCCATGCGCCCGACTGGAAAGCTTGGGTTGGCGGCTGTTTCATCGCCGCGGTTGGAGTCGTGGCCGCTTTTGGTGGCCTTGATTGCTGGATGGATGGGAAAAATTCCGGAGAGCAGTCAAATCGAACGAGTGTCGACGCGTGCAGCCCAAATCGAAAACTGCATCAAGAGGCTGGAACTGACGCTTCAATCGGCCGACGGGCACTGTGTAAGGATGTCCCCGCGTGCGCAGCCCGCTCGATCGCCAGCAGTAAGTCGATAGTGTCGGGGACCGGCAGGTCGAGCCCGTCGGCGAAGACTTCCGCCGCTGGGCAAGGCTTGCCGCGGTGGTTGACCACGACCCAGCGTCGGCCGGGCCCGCAGATACCGTCCGAGCGGCCATCGTTGCAGAGCGTCAGCGAGGCAGCAGCGTCCAATCTTGAACAGACGCCCGGCTCGGTCGCGGCTACGTTTTCCCGATGGCGAATGAAATCACCCTCACTGCTGCCGAGCTTGCCGCTCTCAGCGCCGCCGATGGCACCCCAACTCAGCCCCGTATGTCACCCGAGATCGAAATACGCCTGCGCGAGCTGCGCCTGATCGAACGTAGGGAATGGCCGGACGGTCCACTATGGCTCACTACTGCTGGCCTGCGGCGTGTGCGCCAAGGCAAGTGATCCACCACTACTGACACTCAAATTAGGACACTACCGCTGGTCGGGGTCGAAGGTGGACATTGGCTGCATGCGCTATTGTAAGATGCCATGGCCGTCTCTCGATCCCACCGCCGCTTCTGCCGCGCGCTTGACCAAGAGTGCGGCGGCCAACTGCTGCGCTGGTCGAGGATCGCCAGGATCGCCGGACGGCTGGGGCTCGACGAACGTGCGGCCATCCTGCTGGCGGTCGAATGTGCCGAGGCAGACTACGTGAAGCTCGACGTGAAGGGGCCGCCGTACCGGGTGTTGCCGGGCTCGGCGATCCTCACGGAGGCGGGGCGGCAGCTGCTCAAAGCCCCGGCCGGCCACCGCCCTTCGAAAGCACCGCGAGGAAGTCGTCGACCTGGTCCTGGGCGCTGAAAATCGTGCCTTCGAACGCGGTGCCATCGCACTCGCTGCACCGTAGCTTGAGCTGGCGAATCTCGGTCATGTTGGGCGATTGTATACTTTGCACACCCAGCGAGGGGCGGAGCGAGACCCATGTGCATGCTAGTGTGGCGCTAAATGGCCATCACTCCGAAGGTGGATCGAACACGGGGAGATCAGCGATGACGTGCTACGTGATGTTGGAATTTACAGCTAAGAAAACAACTGGACCTGCGTTACTGGAGGTCCTGCGGGCAGAGTTGCCAACAACTCGTAGCAAGGACGGATGTCAAAGCCTCGAATTGACAGTGAATCAAGGCAATCCCGACAACATGGTCATCGTAATGCGATGGGTATCGCGTGAGCATTACGCCACCTATCGAGCCTGGCGCGAAGCAAACGGAGATCTGAAGCGCTTAGCTGAAATGATAGCCGGGCCCCCGTCTACTCGCTTCTTCGATATCAGCGACGTTTGAACAGGCGAAAAGCCCGGCAACCGTGTCAGCGGCATAAGTTCAAGACGGTCGGCCCACTGGCTACCGGTCCCGCATAGCCACGGCCCAATCGAACGATCCAAGGTCACCTGCCAGGACTGCCAGGCTGCCGCACTATCGCGTGGCGCAGCAGTCGCGCCGTGGCGCGGATTTCTCTCAAGCTGGCTTCCCCCGGCAGCACACGTTGTGAGTGCAACTTTCGGCCCTCATCAACTTTTTGCAGTTCATTGCGCGCGCCGCCTCCGGCCACGGAATGACCACGGGATAGGTAGACAAAACGAAATCTTCCCGCTCGCGCGCGTGGGGCTAAGTCTGTAGTCAAGCACCTACAGCGTACGCGTCCAGCCGTCGCGCATGTTCCGACGGTGCATTGAGCACGTACTTCATCCGTTTGGATGTCGGATCAACCGGCTGGGGGAGAAATGCGGGGAATCAAGAAGATTCTCGTCGTTGAGGACGAGACGCTGCTCGCTGAGGCGATTTCGAATCTCCTTTTGGAAGCAGACTTCGAACCGGTCGGACCTGCGCGAACTGTCGATCAGGCCATGGGCGTGCTTCGGACCGCTAGCATCGATGCCGCCATTCTCGATATCCGCTTGATTGGCGGCGTCAGCTTTCCTTTGGCCTATGCTCTTAGACAGCGCCGCCTGCCGTTCTTGTTTCTTACCGCCTATCGTCGGCGGGATCTGCCGCTTGATCTACAAGGCGAGCAGTTGATTGAGAAACCTTTTAAGCCATCAACTTTGATCCAGGTGCTGCACGAGCTGCTACCGCTGCCGAGCGAAGCCAGCACCGTACCCACTAGCCCATCAACCCGAGTGGTCGCGCCCTAATGTCGGTGGCGCCGGGCTCTCGGAGAATGGGCCCGGCTGTGACACCGGGCCTTTGTGTGATGGGGATTATTTCCAGGGCTGATGTCGCGGACTCGTAAATGTGACGCCACACACGCGGAAGGCTAGGCGCCACTTCGCCCGCGATAGCCGCACCCGCGTCTTGTTAAATTTTGTCCCCTGCCGGTTCCACCCGTAAATCAGACCGTGCCACACGCAGCGCGAGGCGCTGAACGCACGGCAATGGAAATAGTTGCGAGACGCAAGGCCACTTTGTTTTCGCTCGTGTGTCCCCGATTGAACTGAGGATGGGCGCCTTTGCAGCAACGATTTGGCAAATGTTCGCCGCCAAGATCCATCCAGCCTCATCCGATGCGCTTGCCGTCGCTGCCCGCGACAAGAGGCAGGAGGCTGAGGAGACGCGTCAGCTGGCGTTCAGCATCTCGTTGAACCGCGATCGGCAAATGTTGCTGTGGTACGCGCAGGATCTGGAACGCGAAGCCGAGGCGTTGGAACGCCAAGCGGCGGCGCAGCAGCAATAGCGAGCCCCTTACATTCCTCTGATCAATCGCCGCCAGTTATGGCCGCGTGCAACGACCCGGTTGAACATTGAGTGAAGGCAGTCGTAGCGCTGCTGCGTCGTCAGTTGTACGATATACAGGGAGCGGAAGTAAGCCAGCAGGAGTTTGACCTGATGGACTGGCACTGAGTTGCGGCGGCGGCCCGAAAACCACGTGGCGCGATAGCTACCGGAAGTAGAAGCGGTGAATTGCTGGGCGTGACAACGGCGAAAGAACAGCGTGTCCTGGCCGAGCCAGAAGCGCCCGAGCAGACTCATTTCCGCCAACAAGACTTTGTCGGACCCACAGAATGGGGCGTGAAGAGATGTCCTCAACAGTGCCGATCGACGCATCAGGCCGAATATCTCGACACACATGAACATATTCAGCAACACGGCCGCAAAGCGCACGATCGGATCGTCCGCCGTGAGCCCATTATTCCTTTCCTCCAGTGCCGGCCAGCAGACGCCGGAGCGGTCGATCATGCCTCCTCTCTCGGCCGAGTAGTGCAAGGGCAGGTCAGCCTCGTCGATCAATGCCGAGGCGGGCGAGGCGAGCACCACGCTGCCATCGCGGTCAAGAACGCGGACGCACGCCTCAAGAAAGCCTGGCGCCAACACGTCATCATGCGCAGCCCATTTGAAATACCGACTATCGCTCATGCGGAAGAGCACGTTGTAATTGTTCGCCGCACCCACGTTGGTCGACTGGCGAATATACCGGATGCGCGAATCCTTCCGGACATAAGCCTGGCAGATCTCCTCCGTATCATCGGTTGAAGCATTGTCCGAAATAACGAGATCGAAATCGCCACAGGTCTGCGCCAATATCGACTCTATGGCGGCTGAAAGAAAATTCTCGCCGTTGTAAACTGGCATTCCGATCGCAATTTTCTTCATGCCTCCCCGATGTCTAGCGCTTTCGCCACGTCCAGCCCCTAGCGTCAGCTAACGTACTTAGGGCCAATTCGGTTGCATGAACGAGAGGCGATAATCGGATGCGTTGGTCGACACACTACACATGAAATGAATCACCAGGCGATCACTTAGGGGTCCAGAACCTAGAAGATCAGATCAAGGGCCGCCTTGGCCATCGCCTGGGTGAACACGGCGACGACGCTAACGGCCATCAGCGCGGCGAACAGCGTGCCTGCGATGACGGTAGTAACTTGCTCTTTATTCACCGGGCGCCGGAAAATCGGCAACATGAAAATGGCTCCGAATTAATAACTGTTGTGATTTCTCTCGGACGGAACGCGTTGCATTTAACAATTGTACGAGCCATGCGCGCGCGACACGGCATGGACTTGAGTATCGTTTGATGCCGCTTTGTATCGGATGCATCTGCCGCGGGGGCTCGATCGACAGCGTCGCCGAGCGGCTCGGGATGGACCCTGACAAGGCCGCTGTGCTGGCGGCCGAGCTCGGCGAGCAGGGCATAGTCGATTCTGGCGCGCGCCGGGCAGTCGAGCGGTAAGGCCGACGTAATCTTTTTTCCCTAACCTCAGCGTCGTGGGGGGGACGATGCGAGATACCCGAGATGTGGTCGGCTTCTTGAAGCGGGCGGCTGTGGCTGCTTCAGTGCCGGACAAACACTGAGATTTAGCTGGAACCCGTGGTCGATAGGGATTCACAAACCACCGCCGCTCCCGACCAGGATGCCGATTATGCGGCCCTGCCAAAGGGCGCAAAGATTGGGCGCTACGAAGTCCTTGCCGTACTGGGCCAGGGCGGCTTCGGCATCACCTACCGCGCGAGCGATCTTCAACTCGATCGCGAGGTGGCGATCAAGGAATACCTTCCGACGTCGCTGGCCTATCGCAAGGACGGCGCGACGGTACTGCCGCGCTCGACCAAGGTCGCCGAAGACTTTACCTGGGGCCGGGAGCGCTTTGTCGCCGAAGGCCGCACCATGGCGACGCTGCACCGCGCGCCGGGCATCGTGAAGGTCTTCGACTTTCTCGAGATCAACGGCACGGCTTACATCGTCATGGAACTGTTGCCGGGCGATACGCTCGAGAACCGACTAAAGAATGTCGGCAAGATTGGCGCCGCGGAGGTTGATCGCATCCTGTGGCCACTGCTCGACGGGCTTGAGCAAGTGCATCAAACCGGATTCCTTCATCGCGACATCAAGCCGGCGAACATCCTGCTCGACGCCGACGGCAATCCGACGCTGATCGATTTCGGCGCCTCGCGGGCTGCGATGGCCGGCCGTACGGCGGCGATGACGGCCATCTTCACGCCAGGCTATGCCGCAGCCGAGCAGATGACCTCGGCCAAGCAGGGGCCGTGGACCGATATCTATGGCGTCTCGGCTACGCTCTATCACGCCATCACCGGCGCACCGCCGCCCAGCTCGTTCGACCGCATGCTGAAGGATGGCTATCAGCCGCTGGGCAAATTGCTGCCGGCGGGCTTCCCGCCGGGGCTGCTGGTCGGCATCGATGCCGGCCTCGCGGTGCGCGCCACCGACCGACCGCAGTCGATCGCGGGCTGGCGCCCGATCCTGGGTCAGGCAGGTGCTTTGGACGCGCAGGAGACGGTGGCGCTCGGCCAACCCGCTCCGGCGGGTGCTACCGTCATGCAGCGGCCTGCGAAGCCCTCGATCGAGGCGCCGGCTGCACCGGCATCCGCGAAGGGCAGGCCCGGATTGTGGATCGGCATTGCTGCCGCCGTCCTGCTGCTTGCAGCTGGCGGCTACTACTTTGCGACGAGGCCGGGGGCGCCTGTTGTAACAGCCGAGCAGAAAGCAGCCGAGCAGAAGGCTGAGCAGGAGCGCCAGGAGCTGGCCAGGCTGCGCGCCGATGCGGCCACGCGCGAGAAGGCAGAGCAGGAAACCGCACTCAGACATCAGGTGGAAGAGGAGACACGCAAGAGGCTCGAGGCCGAACTCGCCGAGAAGAAGCGTCTTGAGGAAGAAGCCCACCAGAAAATCGAGGCCGAGGCGGCCGCCCGGCGCAAGGCCGAGGAGGACGAGCGGCAGACCGCTGAAGCGGCCGAAACAGGCCTGCGCCTATCGTCGGCCGACCGCCAGCGTGTGCAAGTCGCGCTGACGGCGCTGGGGTTCAATACCGGCGGCGTCGACGGCGCCTTCACTCCGCGCACGCGCGAGATGATCGCGAACTGGCAGCGCGGAAAGAGCTACACGCCGACCGGTTTCCTGAGCGGCACTCAGCACCAAGCGCTGCTGCGCGAGGCAGCCCCCGCGCTAACCAAGTACGACGAGGATCAGAAGAAGGCTGACGAGGCAAGAAAAAGGGCCGACGAGGAAAGGGCCAAGGCCGCGCAGCCGCCGGCACAGACGGCGGCTGTTGCGCCCCCTGCTCCTCCGCCACAAGGCGCGGTGAGGGGACCGGGGGCCGACGGCCTTTGGCGCGGCACCTATCGTTGCTCGCCGAACAAGAATGCCGGCGACTTCAACATAAACGTACAAATCCACGTGGCCGGTGGCACCGGCACATGGGTGCGGCCCGGATCGGGTCCCGGCACTCAAGGGAATCAGTCGCTCACCATCACCATCAGTGGCAGCACCGTTCAAATTGCGCGGAACTACGTCCCGCAAAACCAACCTGGCGTCGTGAATACCGCACAGTTTACCGCCCAGTATGATGGCACCGATACCATTAGCGGCGGCGGACCGGAACACTACAGCGGCGGACGCACCTGCCAGGTCTCGCTCACCAGACAGTAACCAAACGAGGTTGAAGTCTGGGGCGGGAACAGCCGTTGTCTGCCAAACATTTTGTGTCCATTCTTGTCCAGCCTGTTGGCGTAGCTGCGCTGGGCGCTTGGGGAAAATTGGGATTGGGGAAGGCATATGAATGTTCGGATGGGGCTTGTTTCTTTCTTCGTCGCATTCTTTGGCATACTGCATGCAGCCCACGCTGCCGATGCGCGGCAGGCGCAGCAGGGGGAGAGCTGCAATGGTTTCAAAAAGACCTGCGTTGGTGCCTGCCCGTCCTCTGGAGGCGGGGCGCTTCGCAAGAAGTGCGTAGACGAATGCAACCTTACAACAGATAACTGCAACAAGACCGGCGTTTGGAGTTCGAGCGCATTGCAAGTCAAAGGGCTCCCTACTGCGAAGTAGCTGACCCAATAAGCTTTGTAGGTATCAACAAGCGCGGTAACGCCCTGACCATCCCACTCACAGTCCTACTGCAAGCGGGAGCGGCGCCTATTGGCGCCTCCGCTCCTGGCGTGCAATTTCCCGGAATCAGGTGCTAGGGTTCCGCTATAATTCTAGGTCGGTGGTGAATGAAGATCCGATACTTAGCGGCTCTATCGGTGGTCCTTCTGCTGCTTGGCGGGTCCGCCCAAGCGTTCGAAATCTATGCCCTGGGATCGAGCGCCACCAATTGCGCCGGGGTGGACCGCGACAAGATCTACCCGGTCAAGCTCCAGGACATCCTGCGCAGCCACGGCGTGGACGCCACGGTGGTGAATGGCGGGATCGACGGCGACAGGCCGGCCTGGATGTTCAAGCGGCTGCCGGCCGCGCTGACCGCCAACACGCGCCTGGTGATCTTCGAGCCGGGCCCGAACGATCCCGACAAAAAGTACGCGGTCGAATACGCCGAGAAGACGCTCGCGTTGCTGCGCGAGCGCAACATGCCCACGATCTACGTCTCCAATCCCAAGATGCAGACCAAGGCCGAGGCCGCGGCGACGGCACAGAAATATGGCGCCGCCTATTTCGGCGGCTATGCCGAGGGCATTCCGGTCGATCGCGAGCACTGGCAATTCGATAACGAGAAGTCTTTCGGCGGATCCGGAAAGGGAGCGGGCGGTCATTTGACCGCTGCGGGCTGCCTGATGGTTGCCCAGCGGATGGCCCCGCTGGTCGAAAAGGTGCTGATGGAAAAGGGTGTCTCCGCTCCTCCAGCTCGGCGCTAGTTCCAGGGGCGCTGCGCTCTCGACCGTGCGCTTGGGTCCGGTGCCGAACGACCTTTTGAAGCAAGCATCGCCGCAAACGAGAGAACGCCGAACGTACGCGCCGGCTGGCCCTCGGCCTCTCGCTGGTCGCTGACCGCGCCCTGTTCTCGCTGCCGCCTTGCTGATCCTCAGCGCCGCTCAGCTCAAGGGTCAGTTATGTATGTTTCCGCTCGCCGCCCCAACGATTAAGCAACGACACGATGCGCGACGCCAGCTCAGCGGCCTCGCGCACATATAGTGAAAGCCGATGCCGCGAATGCGGTCAGCACTATGGCATACAGAAACGCATGGCCGAAAGCCTTCCCACTTTGGAAGCAAAACGAGTATTCCCGCGATCTGTTGTGGCTAACTGCGTACGAGGCGAGCCAGAAGGCAGAGGAGAGCCAGAAATGACCGCCCACCGCCGCCAACTCAGAAGCCAACAAGGCGCAACGGCCTTCGATGCCGGTTGGGGCCGGCATCTCGGCGCAAATGACAATCTTGCGCTTGCCGGAGAATGTGTCGTGCACGAGCTGACGGAGTCAGAAGCGGCGGTTGAGCTGCGCATCTCTGTTGACCTACTTCAGCGTGAACGTGCTGCCGGGAATATTGCCTTTGCCAGAGCTGGCCGCCGCGTGTTCTACCCGGTCGTCTGTATCGAGGAATACCGTCAACAGAGGGTGAGGCGTACATGCCCAGCTATAAGCTCAGGCGCTATGGAACCCTCAAGCCGCAGAACTGGTACGCGTTCTTCTCTGAAGGACGCCGCTCGAAGAGCTGGTCGACTCGCACTACTGATAAAGGCCTAGCCCATAAGCGAGCCGCTGCGTACCTGGCCGAGCTGCACAGACCCAAGGATCAGGCGCCAGAAGAGATCGCCATCGACGCCGTGCTCCGCCAGTACATGGACGACAAGCGCGACGAGTTCATGAGCCTCGACACGAACCAGCGCACGCTTGACCAACTGATAGCTCACTACGGCGACAAGCCGGTGTCGTCGATCACGGCCGCTACCAACAAGGACTATGAGAAGGATCGCCGCAAGGCCGGCTGGGCGAACGGCACGATCAACCGCCATCGCAACACGCTACGCGCCGCGCTCAAGCACGCCGTCAAGGACGGCAAGCTCCGCTACGCGCCGCACGTCCCGACGCTGAAGGTGGCCCAGCTCAAGGAGCGCTGGCTAACCCGCGAGGAGGCCCTGCGCCTGTACCGCGCCGTCCGGCCGAAGCGCTTCCGCTACATGAACCTGTTCGTGCGGATCGCGCTGGGCACCGGCGCCAGGCATCGCGCCATCCTGGCTCTGTCGTGGGACCGGGGTTGATCTGGAGACGGGGCGCATCGACTTCCGGGAGCCGGGCCGGGCCGAGACCAAGAAGCGCCGGCCCAACGCCCCAGTGAACGACAAGCTTCTCCGCCTGTTGCGCGCGGCTCGCCGCGCCAGCAGCGGCGAGTACGTGGTGATGCACCGCGGTGGCCCGCTGCTGTCGGTCAAAAAGGCGTTCGCCGAAGCGTGCGGGCGGGCCAAGCTCGTCGGCGTCACGCCTCACACGCTGAAGCACACGTACATCACGTGGCTGCTGCGCTCTGGCGTGTCGATCTGGCAGGTCGCCGGCCTAACCAACACCAGCGCGGCCACGATCACGAAGGTGTACGGCCACCACGCTCACGACGACCTGAAGTCGGCCGCCAATGCGGTGCTGGGAAAGAGTGCCGAACGAGTGCCGAATGGCAAAGAAAAAGGCCTCCACGGAAACCCGTAGAAGCCTTTGTTTTCAATGGTGGGCGCTGTAGGGATTGAACCTACGACCCCACCCG
>CAWCPC010000006.1:0-1112942 GCA_963797365.1 uncultured Alphaproteobacteria bacterium
GCCGCTGCTCCCGGCCGAACATTCTCTTGGTCCTTCAATCGGCGGCGGCTACCTGCAGTCTGACGGGCCTCGGCTTAAAGGCGAGAGCAACTGCTACGGCGGCCAGCCCAACGGCGAACGAGCCGATGTAGAGCCAAGCGTAGCTTGCCTGAGTGTCAAACACCCAACCGCCGGCCCACGGGCCGAAAGCCATGCCAAGGCTGGCCAGTGCCGAGATGGCACCGAACACCGTGCCGAGGATGCGCGGGCCGAAATAGTCGCGTGCCAAGATGGCGTAGAGCGGCATCACGCCGCCGTAGGCGATACCGAACACTACCGACAATGCGTAAAGTTCGCCGAGCTCGCGTACGAAAACGTAGGCGCCCGCGCCTATCGCCTGCACCATCAGGCCCGCCACCAGCACCGGCTTGGCACCCAACCGGTCGGCCAGCACGCCCAGCAGCAGGCGGCCGCCTAGCCCCGACAGGCCGGCCAGGCTGTAGACGCTCACCGCCGTCATGGCCGGGATGCCACAGCCGATGGCGAAGCTCACCATGTGGAAGAGCGGACCGGAGTGGGCGACGCAGCAAGCGAAGTGGGCAAGCGCCAAGGCAGCGAACTGAGGGGTGCGCAGCGCCTCTGTGACCGACAGGCGTGGCCCCGAAGCGAGCGCTGCAGCCGGCGTAGGGACGCCCGGTGGCGGCGCCGCCGCGATATCGAGAACGACGGGCGGCCGGCGCGTCAGCAGGGCAGCCGGCACTAGGAGTACTGTCGCGGTGATGCCGACGATCAGCATCGCCGGTCGCCACGAGTAGGCGTCGATCAGCAAGCGCGCAAACGGCGCCACGGTCAGTGATGCCATCCCGCCGCCGGCGGAAACTAGCGCCACCGCAAGGCTGCGGTTCTGGTCGAACCACGCCGAGGCGAGAGCCATCATCGGCGCGTAGAAGGCGCCGGCCGCTGCGCCAATGAAGAGGCCAAACAGAAGCTGGAACTCGACGAGGCTGGAGGCGTCGCTCGCCAGGACCAGGCCGAGCCCCAGCATCAGGCTGCCGCAGAGCACAACGATGCGCGGCCCGAAGCGATCGCTCAGCGCACCCCACAGGAACGAGGCGACCGCCATCGCCAGGAAGCTGATCGTCATGGCAGTCGAGATGCCGGTCCGGGACCAACCGTTATCGGCCGACATCGGCTGAAGGAACACCGCGAGCGAGAACATTGAGCCCATGCTGACGCACGTCATCAGCGCACCTGCGGCGACGATGACCCAGCCATACGCCGGGCCGCTTGACCGTGTCATGTCGCGTTCCACCCTGAAGGTTCTTTCGGCCTTCACTCTAGCCTTGTTTCTGCGGTTCGCGCATGACGTTGAAGGCGTCGTGACGTTGAGGGTCGCACAGCGACCGAAGGCAACGCAATTTTATTGCGGACGGTGCCCTGAACGGGCGAAACGACGATCCGGCATCGCGCAGCGGCGCGCACTCCCTCGATCGGGGTTGGCTTCCTCGCCATTGTTTCGTATCGCTGGACCCGTACGCGACCTCTCAGAGGAAAAGCCACCACATGCCAGTGACCCGCCGCGTCATGATCGCGACCGCAACTCTCGCCGCCACCTGTCCGGCTGCTGCCCAAACACAAGGAAAAGCCATGACGACTGAGACTGGCCTGAAATTCATCGACACGACCGTTGGCACGGGCGCGAGTCCCAAAAGCGGCCAGACCTGTGTCATGCACTATACCGGCTGGCTTTCCGAAGGCGGAGCGAAAGGCCGAAAATTCGATTCTTCTGTCGACCGCGGCTCGCCTTTCGAGTTTCCCATCGGCATGAAGCGCGTCATCGCAGGCTGGGATGAGGGCGTCGCCACTATGAAGGTCGGTGGCAAGCGAACGCTGATCATTCCGCCGCAGCTAGGCTATGGGGAGCGCGGCGCCGGCGGTGTCATTCCGCCCAACGCCACGCTGATTTTCGATGTCGAGCTGCTGGCGATCAAGTAAGCAAGCCTGTAGTCGGCGTCAGACCAGCGCCCCGTCCCGTCGCTGCCGCTGCCTCACACGTTCGGGATTCAGGAATTGCTCGTTGACGCAGTTCTCCAGCCGTCCGTCGCGCAGAAAGCGCGCCGCGGTGCGGGCCGCGAAGCCCCGGTTATCGCGGAAGCTCTCGGGCGTGTAGAACGCTGAATGCGGTGTCAGCAGCAGGCGATGGCGGATCCAGTCCTCGTTCTTCTGCCAGGCTGCGATCAGCCGCCGTTGCGGGTTCGCCGGCTCCTCCGGCAGCACGTCGAGGCCGGCCGCTTGCACCGTGCCGTCCTTCATGGCGTCGTGTAGCGCGTCGATGTCCACCACCGGGCCGCGCGCGGTGTTGATAAGGATCATGCCCCGTTTGGCGGCGGCGAACGCCTCGGCGCCGATCAGGCCGCGCGTCTCGGCGGTCAGTGGCGTGTGGATGCTGACGAAGTCGCATTGCCCCATCAGCTCGGCGAGCGAGTTGGCGCGGCGCACGCCGATCGCGAACTGGTAGCCGTTCGGCTGGTACGGGTCGTAGAACACCACGTCCATGTCGAAGGCCTTCGCGCGGAGCGCCGCCGCGGTGCCGATCCGGCCCATGCCGACAACGCCGAAGGTGCATACCGACAGACGGCGTCCGAACGGATTATGCTGCGGGCGCCAGTTGCCCTTCAGGTCCGCGCGCAGTTCCGAATCGTGATAGGCGACGCTCTTCGAGAGGGTCATCATCAGGGCGATCGCGTGGTCAGCGACCTCCCGCGTGCCGTAATCCGGCACATTGCAGACCGGAATGCCCAGTTTGCCGAAACGTTCGATGTCGACGTCATCGTAGCCAACGCCGTACTTCACGAAGATTCGGCAGGCCTTCAGCTTGTCGATGTATGGCGGAGGGCAACCGCCGACGACCGCGTCCGCCTTCGCCCATTGCTCGTCGCTGACGTCCTCGAAATTTTCACGGAATTCCAATTCGAATCCGGAGCCGACCGCTTCGGTCGCGACCGGTACAAGCCGAGCGGGCAAGTTCGGCCAGAGAATGCGCATCGCCATGACGTCTCCTTCGTTCGTGTTGTGAATCAAGCGGCTTGAACAGTCGATGCCAGCATCATCCGCGCCGCCTTCTCGCCGATCATGATCGACGGCGCATTGGTGTTGCCCGAGGTCAGCGTCGGCATGATCGAGGCATCGGCGACGCGCAGCCCCGCCAGGCCGCGAACACGAAGTTGGTCGTCGACCACCGCCATCGAGTCTACACCCATCTTGCAAGTGCCGACCGGATGGTAGGTGGTCTCGGCGTTGTTCCTTACCCAGTCGAGCAGCTCGTCATCGGCGCTGATATTCACGCCCGGTGCGATCTCGTCGGTGGCGATGCCCTCCATGGCCGGTGCCGTCATGATGCGCCGGGTGATGCGCATCGCTTCCAGAGTCACCTCGCGGTCGAGCGACGCACTCAGGAAGTTGAAGCGGATCGCCGGCGGCGTGTCCGGCCGGCTCGACACGACATGAATGCTGCCTGTGCTCTCCGAGCGCAGGATGTTCGTGATCGCAGTGATGCCGGAGGTCTTGGCCAGCTGGAAGTTCTCGCCCACCAGGAACGGGATCCACGAAATCGCAGCGTCAGGCGCCTCCAACCCGGCGCGGGTGCGAACATAGGCGCGAATGGGCGCCGCCGGCAGGCCGAGCAGCCCCTTGCGGTTGAGCGCGTAGCGCAGCGCCTGGCCGACGCGGCCGAGGCCGCGCATTTTGTCGTTGTAGGTCATGCCAAGCGCCGGCGGCACCGTCCATTTCATCCGCGGTGAGTAGTGGTCGCGCAGGTTCTCGCCCACGCCCTTGAGCTCGTGGCGCACCTCGATGCCGACCTTCTTCAGCCGCTCCGGCTGGCCGACGCCGGAGAGCTCCAGCAGCTGCGGCGAGTTAATCGAGCCGGCGCTGACGACCACTTCGCGGGAGGCGCGCGCTTCGCGCTGCTGGCCATGCACGTTGTAGCGCACGCCGACGCAGCGCTTGCCGTCGAACAGCAGGGCTTCGGTCAGCGCGTTGGCGACGATGGTCAGGTTCGGCCGGGTGCGGGCGGGATCGAGGTAGCAGACCGCGGTGCTCATGCGGCGACCCCCACGGATGGTCGCCTGGGTCATGCCAATGCCGTCCTGCTTGGCGCCGTTGTAGTCCTTGGTGTAGGTGATGCCGACTTGGCCAGCGGCCTTGATCAGCGCATCATAGATCGCGCCGCTCTCGTTGCTCTCGGTCACCTTTAGCGGTCCGTTGCGGCCGCGATAGTCCTCGTCGGCATCGCCCTGGAAGCTCTCCATGTCGCGGAAGATCGGCAGCACCTCGCGATAGCTCCAGCCGCGATTGCCGAGCTGCGCCCAGGTGTCGTAGTCCTGCGCCTGGCCACGCACGAACACCATGCCGTTGATCGATGACGAGCCGCCCAGCAGCTTGCCGCGCGGGATCGGGATGCGCCGCTGGCCGGTCGACGCCTCGGGCTCCGAGGAATAGAGCCAGTTCGCCCTAGGGTTAGCGATCAGCTTGGCGAAGCCGACCGGAATCCTCGACCAGGGATGGCTTTCGCGCCCGGCTTCCAGCACCAGCACCTTGTGCCGGGGGTCGGCGCTCAGCCGGTTGGCCAGCACCGAGCCGGCCGAGCCGGCGCCGACGACGATGAAGTCAAAGCTCCGTTGGTCCATTTTTCTCCCCACGATTTGCATCGGTCACAAGCGCGGGACCCAGATGGGCGCAGCTGCTGGAACTCGATGGCACCAGCCAGCACCTCGACCGCTGGTCCACATGGATCGTAGGCGGTGGTGCTTAGGGTGAGCAATGGATTGGGGGCCCCACCCGGTCGGCTAGCTCAGAAGATCGGCCGGAAGAAGGGTTCCCAATTTGTCAGAAGGGGGCCTGGTGTGGTGGAGGGCCGCTTACGTTTCCGGCCCTCACACTGTACGCTTTTGAACTATCGGAGTTGTTTGAGGCCGCCCCGGAATACCATCCTGCCGTCACCAACGACGGAGAAACCGCGATGACCAAGACAAGCATCGCCGTAACCGCCATCCTGCTTAGTCCTCCGGTATTCGCCCAACCGGACCAAATCCGCGCGAGGCTCCTCGCGACGCCTGTGTGGACCTTTGAGACCAGTCAAAACCCAAACGCACCCGATGCGCACGGAATCCGCGGCAAGGCGCAGCGACACGGTGACCGCTACCATTAACGGCAAGCCCCACGAGGAACTGGTCGATCCAAATCGCGGTCGGATCGTTGTAGCCCCGTTGATAGCTCAACTTGGCGCCGACGTGGCCATCTTTGTCGAAGGGAATGGTAAGCGACGTATTCAAAAAGTAGTAGTCCTTGCCGGTGTAGGTGTCGAACAGCGCGCTGTAGGACAGATTGAGGGCGGCGTTTTGCAGGAACTTCGGCAGAAATCCGTCGTCATAGGAGACCACGGGTCCTGCGCGCCAGACCTGATTATGTTGGGCAAATATCGGATCGAGCGATCCATTGAGCCTTTGAATGGTCTGAACTCTGGCGATCGGATCGATTTGCAAAGTGAACGCTTGGCCGAGAAACACTGGCGCCGATAAATGGAACTGATTGCTCACCGGTTGCCACTCGCCGGTCATCGACCAAGAACGCACATTGAACTCGAAATTTGTGTTCAGGCTGCCCTTGAGACGGAAATAATGGTCGATAAGAGGCGACGGCCTGTACCCGAGTTCTGTCGTTCCACCAAAGGAAAGAACATCGGTTTGCTTCGACTGAAACGAGGGTGCTGTGTTGGAGTTCGTCAGGCGATTAAATGACACCCACGGCGCTAACGCGAACCCGAGCACTCCACTTTGAAAGTCCTTGCTATTTTCCAGCCAACTGTAGACTGCGGTCGTGACACCTTGTGCCGACCACGACTGATTCGCAGCGGCAGCATCGCTCGCGAAGCCGAACTGTGCGCCGCTCGCCAGTGCGAGTTTCTTCGGCCTCTGCCAGACACCGATGTCTTCGGAGCTGTCGCGCACCAGAAAATTCCAGCTAGCAACAGCCTTATCTTTCGGCACATCCGGCTTAGGCGTCGGCAACAGAGGCTCCGTCGGTTGGCCGGTTTTCGCGTCAAGCGTGATCGGCTTACCTTCCGCTGACCTTTGCGCCGCTGTTGTCTCTACGACCTGCAGGTCTTTGTCCTTGCTATGTAGATATTTCGCAATTTGTGCGTCTGTTAGCACGCCTTTGCAATTCGTGTCGGCCAGCCGGTAGATTTCGAACATGAGATGAAGCGCATAGACCTTCTCCATCGAAGGCAGAAGTTTGCCGGTTTTACTATCCGCAAACGTGCAGTCGTCGTCAGGGAGCTTGTACTTGTTGTCCGCCCGGCCTGCACTAGGAAGTAAAATCAAGGCCGCCGCACCAAGCACGGCAACGAAGTACGTCTTGGACATATTGAGCCCCTATAGCTCGATTGGTCGAGAAGAGAACCAGGGATCCCGAGGTTACGACTTAGCTCTCGGAGACCTGCGCTTGGTGGAAGCTCTCGGGGACCTGCCCTTGGTGGTTTTGGTTCTCGGGGACCTGCTCCTGATGGTCCGGGCTTTGGCGGACATGCGCATCATTGCCGGAGCGGTATCGTTTATTTCATCCCAGATGACATACGTTAGGTCTGACAAGGTCGACAACGCGTTCATCGTGGCTGGAGGAAGTGTCACGCGGTGGCTCTGGGCCCAATTCAATTGACAAATTTCCCCCGCTAACTGATTCCAAGCGGCGTCCGTAAAGTTTCCGTCCGTGCGGACGTTAGTTCCAAATAGGAGCGACGTGGGCGGTCGGTTCATTAGATCCGCGAAAAATTCGCGCAGATTCATGAATACATCGAGCAGGGATGTAGGATTAAGAATAGCCATACTTGCCTCCCAGTCTTGTATTAGATTCGTGGCAACGTTTGATTGCACGAATCGAATGCAACACTAGGGTCGAACGGGGGTCAACCTCTAGTTGCCATGAGCATTCTGATTCTAAGGGGCTATCTGAAAAACTATCATCGACAGTCACCGCCGGGAACCGGGTGACAGGTGAACGTCGCGTATTCGCCAACAGGCAGGTCTGACTTGAAGAAGAATACCGGCGCCCATTCGACCTGGCCCGTCAATATTTTCTGATTGGGCGGTATCGGTCGTGTCGTACGTGGACACACGCCAAGGCTTCTGTTCTCGATGGTCGACACTTCGGGTTAGACAATCGGCTCGATCTTGAGGTCCGTTAGACGCTTTGCGCGGGCTCTAAGTCTTTGATATTCAGTGCGAACCACTGCATCTGAAAATCGCAGTGTCGGTGGTTCAACTCCGCCCCTGGGCACCATTCTCTATATTATACGTCCACTTGAACTTTAGCGCCGTCGCACGGCGCCGATCGGCGCTGTCTGTGAAGCGGTTTTTCCGTCGCGTGTCGCAGAGTTTTTCCAAAGTCTCGTTCCGTTCTCGTTCACGCCTGTGGAGCGAACGCGGTTCGCGGTAACATCTGCCATGGCAGAGGGTGACGACGAGCACGGCTTCGTGCCCGATGAAATCGGCAAATGGTCTGAGCGCAAGATCGCCATCGTCACTAAGTACGCGAGCGCCTACGCCACCGCCCTCAAGAATCAGCCATTCGAGCGATTCTACGTCGACGGGTTTACTGGCGGCGGCATCGCCCTACGCAAGGACACCAAGGACGTCGTCGTCACTACCGCGCGGCGGATTCTCGATATCAAGCCGCCATTTGACGGCTATCACCTGGTCGACTTCGATCCGGGCAAAGCGGCCGCGATTCAAGTGGCTTGTCGTCGCCGCCCACAGGCGGTCGCTTACTGCGGCGATGCCAACACACTGCTCCCGAGCATCCTCAAGAAGATTAAGCACAGCGAGAAGAAGCGCGCTCTGTGCTTCCTCGATCCGTACAAGATTCTTTTGTCATGGAAAGTTCTGGAGATCGCCGGCGCGATGAGGACGATCGAGGGCTTCATAAACTTCCCGACGCATGACATTCAGCGCAATGTGCTGCGCAAAGATCCGGCCAAGATTCCCGCCTCCGGCGCCGCAAGAATGTCGGCCATGTGGGGTGACGAGTCCTGGCGGCAGGCAGCCTACGCGCCACAACCCACGCTCTTCGGATTGGTCGACGAGAAGCAGTCGATCGATCAGCTCCTGGCGGCATTCGCCGCACGCCTCAAAAAGGTCGCAGGTTTCAAGCATGTTTCGAGGCCATTGCCGATGCGGAATAGCACCGGGGTAATCGTCTACCACCTGCTATTCGTGGCGCAGGAGCAGCTCGCTCTTAAGATCGCCAACGACGTCATAAAATAGGGTGCGAGGATACTGATGGCCACAAGTTCCATTGAATGGACCGAAGCGACCTGGAACCCAGTCGCCGGCTGCACGATCCTGTCGCCAGGCTGCACCAACTGTTATGCCATGCGGATGGCCGCCCGGCTCGAGGCGATGGGCACGGCGAAGTATGCAGGCCTTACCCGCAAGACCGGCGGCCGGGCCAAGTGGACGGGCGCGGTGACGCTCGATCGAGCCGCCCTCGAGATCCCGAAGGGCTGGCGCAAGCCACGCATGATCTTCGTCAACTCGATGTCGGATCTGTTCCAGGAGGCGGTGCCGGCGCCGTTCGTGGCTGAGGTCTGGCAGGCGATGAAGCATACGCCGCAACACACCTATCAGATCCTGACCAAGCGACCCGACCGGATGGCTGAGCTCACGCAGGCCCTGCCGCTGCTTGCCAATGTATGGCTGGGTGCTAGCGTCGAGAGCGCCGCCTATCTCAGCCGTCTCGACGATTTGCGCCTCGCGCGGGCGGCGGTGCGATTCGTCTCACTCGAACCACTGCTCGGGTCCGTCGCCGGGATTGACCTAGCCTCGATCGACTGGGCAATCGTCGGTGGCGAGTCAGGACCGGGCGCGCGACCGATGGATCCGGAATGGGTGCGTGAGATCCGGACCGCGTGTCGGCGAGCCAGGACGGCGTTCTTCTTCAAACAATGGGGCGGCAGGAACAAGAAGCGCCAGGGGCGCACGCTCGATGGAAAGACATGGGACGAATTTCCCGTGGCCGCGGCAGTCTAGGCAATTCGCACCTTGGATTTTGCGCCAACGGAACAGTTGATAACGCCCGAAGTGTGAAGGCTCCTCAGTAGACGTTCAATCCAAACTGTCCGATAGCCTGCCGCATCCATGCTCTGAAGGATTTCGTCGCGGCGGATTTCTGGCGCGCCATCGAGTTCCCGAATGATCTTAAGAGCGAGCGCGCGACCGCTTTTCTTCGTCCCCTTGGGTTAGCCGGTAAGTGCAGCGCGGAGGGCATTTTCGAATCGAATGGTGTAGGGGTGTGTGGCGCAGAATTTTCCAAGCTCCTTCGCGAGGCCCTTTTGTGTTTTGTATTGAACGCGCCTATTGCCGATAAGGTCTGAAATGATTGGATTCCCCCGCGAAGCGGCAGGAAAATTCCGCCGCGTTCTGACGCCTCACTGCCTTCTCGAGCAACTCCTCGGGCTGGAAGGAATTGTATGCTGGCTGGGTCTTCACGGGGTGCTCGTCGAGAGATCAAGGGACGAGAGCGCTGACAGGGGTCTCGTTGCGGGAAACCCTGCGACCCACGTGTCGCCATTGAGACGAAGCCCAATCAGACCCTGGATCTCAAAGACCACCCAGTCTCCTGAAATAGGCAGGCCACCGAGGCGGCCCCCGCCGTATTGGAAAGCGACCACAGCCGGCAGATTGGCTCTACTAGTGCCGATTGCGTGTGGGCTGAAATGCCGAATGTAGTCCTCATAAACAGCGCTTAGGGACTGCTTCTCGAAAATGGCTCGGCGGATGAGGTTGTAGGTCATATCCAACGGGTTTCTGAGACGCCGGCCGCGCCGGTGTCTGCATTGCAAGTGTGCGTTGTATAGGTTGCAACCTCGGTGCTTAGCCATCACGGGCCAAAGTTCGTGTCGGGTTGCTGGCGCGGCGCTCGAACGTTTCGCGCGTGGAGGATCGTATCCGCTTTGAAAATCGATTGGAAGCGTGAGATTTCGCTCGGGACAGTATCGACTCTTCGCTTTGGGCTGCGCTAACGTCGTCCCGGGGCGTCACAGGCCGCACATTGGGAGTGCGGTCAATCATGCGCGTCCAGAACCTCCACGGCCTCGCCCTGTCCGGCTTCCCCCTCGGCGTCGCCTGCACGACCTGCGGCCACCGCGCCCTGGTCGCGGCGGCGAAGGTCGGCGCCCGCGACGGCAACATGACCGAGATTCGGGAGCTCAGGCTGCGCTGCACCGAAGCGATGGCACCGCGTTCGAGGGCACAATCTTCAGCGCCCAGGACCAGGTCGATGATTTCCTTGCCGTGCTGTCGAAGGGCGGTTCCCGGCCGGGGTTTTGAGCAGCTGCCGCCCGGCTTCCTGAGTGTCACGCTATGGCCACCCGGTCCGGGGAGACGGCTAGACACTGGTCAGCTCTACAGAACGCGCTTTAGTAGCCGCCGTATGTCTCGCTTTGCTGCTGAGGCGCCCTCAGATCGCATGCGCGATTTGTGTTTCGAGAGGGCCGCACAGTGGCGCAGACTTGGGCGATTTCTGCAGGAGAGGACGACATGATCAAGCCGCCTAAAGGATGGATCGCCTGCAAACGACAGGCCGGAGGGGAACTCCACGTCAACGTTGAGCGCATCGATTATTTCGAGGCCCTTCCGACGAATCCCGCCAGCACGAGAGTGCGATTCGGCGGGGAACAGATCGTCGTCGAGATGAACCCTATCGATTTCGCGCGGGAGCTCGCCGCGACCAACTACTAAAGGTCGACGCCATGGTCGACGGCGTAGCGATGAGTGCAGGCCCGCTCTCACTCACTGGATGATTCTCCAAACTCTTCAGTGCCAATAGCGGCCTTTGCGGATGGAGTGTGGCTGTCACCGACGTGGGCCAGACACAACAAAGCCGCCCGAAGGCGGCTTTGCGCCGACTACTGTCGAACGGTTATAGGCAGTACTGAGCCAAGGCGGGATCGATCCCGGTGGCGGTTACTGCAAAGGTCGTCGCCAGCGTCGCAATGGTTAGGTTCACGGGATCACCTCCTTTCGATGTTGATGGGGGTCACCAACGTGGCACGCCAGGGGCAGGCAGTACACAACAGCTGGGCGTGCCGGCCTTGGGAGTGGCGAGCGCAACAGCGATCGCCTGCGAGGACCGTGCACACGACCGCTACGGTCGCACGGCCGGGCCCTTCTCCTAGGAAGAGTGACCTAGAGGAAAGAAACTTCTCCGGTCTCGTCTGTGTGAAGTTGCCTTTGCTCTTTTGCGGTCTCCAATCTTGCGATTGGCAGTCGCTGCGCTATGTGTTGCACATGCCACTGGCGATCAGGCCTTTTCCCAGCGAGACGGAACTTCGCCTCCGCGAAACCGTCGATCGCGAACTACGCCTTCTTCGTGAGCTCAAATTGCGCCGCAGAGTGGTACGCCCGATGGACGCGAAGGCGCCCCCGGAGAAGCAAAAGCGCAGTCGGGTTGCCGGATAAACTCCTCAAGGCTACGCGCGCGCAGTTTCACTGCGCACCTTCGCGCCTACTTACGGGGTACAGAAAATGGCTACAGGCACAGTTAAGTGGTTCAACGGCCAAAAAGGATTCGGATTCATTCAGCCCGACGGCGGTGGCAAGGACGTGTTCGTCCATATCAGCGCTGTGGAGCGCGCGGGCCTAAATGGCCTCAACGAAGGCCAGAAAATCACCTACGAAGTTCAGCAGGATCGGGGCAAAGACGCTGCCGTAAATCTCAAGGTCTGACCTTCATGGATCTGTCGCCTCGGGCGAAACGAGGAGTTCACAGTTCAATACGGAGAAGGCCCCGCGTTTGGGGCCTTCTTCTTGCGCGGGGCCATCGGGTGTTGCTATAGCGCATGCAGCCAATGGCCACCTTCAGATGATCCACGCCGAGCTCGATCCGCGCAAAGGCCTGCTGATCGTTGCACCGGAAGGCCCGCTGACGGCCGAGGACTTCCGTGGCGTCGCCGCCATCGTCGATCCGTACATTGCCGAGCGGGCGGTGCTCAGGGGCCTGCTGGTGCGGGCGCCGACCTTTCCCGGCTGGGAGAGCTTCGGCGCGCTGATCGAGCACATGAAGTTCGTGCACAACCATCACCGCGACATCGAACGCGTCGCCGCCGTCACCGACAGCGATTTCCTGCGCATCGCGCCCGCCATCGCCCGGCATTTCCTGCGACCGAGATCCGCGTCTTTCCCAGCAACCAGGAGGCCGAGGCGCTGGCTTGGCTTCAGACCGACACCTGACGCACCGCCCGCCCCGGCCCTGGGGCTGACCCGGCTATTACGTCTTGGGTATCACAAGTCCGCAGCGCAATACCAGGCGGCCCAGAATACACAGGCGAGAACGACGACCGCTTTCGGCCGCGTGCTTTGGAACACGATGTTCTGCATCGCCACGCCAAGTACGCCTTCCCTAGCGACCATTTGAAAGATCATGTGGGCGGTAGCGAGAATGGCGAGGATGAGGAGTAAGTCCTCTAGCATGCCGCCTATTGTCGGTCGGGTTGTGGACGCGTCAGTTCAAATTGAGACAGTGCCCGCCATTGGGCTCTTTGCTTGGCCGCAACCGTTGCGCGCTTGCGACTTGGCGCAGGTCGTGGGACTTTTTCGGCACAACCTTTCGGGGAGTTGCGTTCCTTGATGGTCCGACTAGCGATAATTTTTGTCGCGTCGCTGTGGGCTTGGCCGGCCGCCGCTCAAGCCGTTGTTGACGGCGACACGATCAAACTGAAGGGTGTGACCTGGCACCTATGGGGCATCGACGCGCCGGAGAATAAGCAGTCGTGCGGCACTTATCCGGCCGGCACGGAGGCGACCGGCACGCTGGCGAAATTAATGCGCGACAAGACCATCACCTGCGAGCACCGGGGCACCGATCGCGACGGGCACATGAGCGGCCTATGTCGTGCGGATGGCGACGACCTGAGCGCTGCGATGGTGCGACTAGGCATGGCGTGGGCCGACGTGCAGTACAGCCGCGACTACGTGCAGCTCGAGGACCAGGCAAAGGCGGCGGGGCTCGGCGTCCATACCCACGCTTGCCAGCCGGCTTGGGAATGGCGGGCCGAACACGCCCCCGCGAGGCAACCCTCGACTCCACCTGCCCGGCCACAGTAGGAATCGGGGAGGGGCGTCACAGGCCGCACATTGGGAGTGCGGTCATGTCATATCGAACGGATGGAAAGCCGCGTGCGGGGTGGCGACGGTGACCCGCACTTATCGGCAGATCGTCGCTGACCATCGGCGCCATTATCCGCACCAGGTAAGGCTCACCAATGCCGGCGGCGGCTGGCGCGATCGGCACTCCGCCTACAAGGCGCGAGAGATTATGTCCGGCCCACTGGTCCAGAGGTTCGAAGGTGGGCTGTGGGTCTACGGCTTCAAAACTGTCGAGCAAGCGGCCGCCTTCAAGGCTTGGTCGGAGAGCTGTGGCATCGACTGGAGTGTACCGGCGTGCGAACAGCCGCCGGAGACGCGGCCGCCGACGCCTTCCGAGGGGTCAGCGCATGGTGCTGTCGCGGTCGATCGGATCAAGCCGACCTAGCGATGCCAAGACGGACAAGGTTGACGGGACTGTCTGGTGGAATTGCCTGGCCCCTGAACCGGCGAAGGACAACGGATCGAAGCCGGCGACGCCCAAGTCCTAGCGCCCGCTTGTCCACAACGCACTACGGTCACAGAATAAACACCACTAGCACTGCAACATTCAATTGTTACTAACAGGTGACTGCCCTAAGCGTTTTCCAAAATTGGGGAAACGCTGGGGGAGACGGCCTTTGTCAAAATCTTTTGAGCTTTTGGAGTTCGCTAGATGCCGCCGAGACTTGGCAAGGCGCGCTAGAGGCTGGACGGATGACGACCCCGCAGACCGGGCTCGCCTCCTCCGCTACGCTGAGGACCTTGAACAGTACGCCTCGGAATTGGAGCGGCAGGCCACGAATTTGGACCTCCCGAGAGATTGATGGCGGAAGATCCTTCTCTCATCGGCGTAGTCGGGGTCATCGTTCTGGTTACCTGCTACTTGATGCCCACGATTGTCGCCCTCGCGTGCGACAAGTGCGGAGCCGGCGGCATCGCACTGGTCAATTTCTTCCTCGGCTGGACGGTGATCGGCTGGTTCGTAGCTCTCATCTGGTCCTGCACGGGCAAGACCCGCCCTGACGACCGGCGCGAAGCAAAGCGCCATCACGAAATGATGCTGATGCTGAGAAAGCGTTAGTCATGGTGAGAGAGCCGACGCGATCACTGCAGCTTCGATGCCTCGGCCACCGAGGCCGGCCGTTGATCTGGATCGATGCGCGCGGCGGGCGAGGACACTAATCGATCTCACTTATTGGCGCCTGCCATGCGCGGCCGACCGCTGACAGGAGACTTGCAGCATGCCCTTGGTCTGGAGCATTTCTCATCCAACGCGTTCTGTCTTGGTCGTCGTGCGAGGCCCGCTCGAGTTGCCCCATTTGACGGGTCTTCTGCAGACAATCGACCGCGCCAAGGCCAGTGCCTATCGAAAGATCATCGATATCCGTTACTCGCGCTATCCCAGTTCAGCTAGCACGATCCGTTCGTTCGCCGACATCGTGCAGAAACGCGAGAACGACTGCGAAGTCGGTCCGATCGCCATCGTCAGTCGCCTCATAGCGGCGCGGACCGGGGCTTTGTTGTTTGCGGATTTGGCCCAGAGCAAGCGATTGATCAAGGTGTTTGCAGAGCGGGAAAATGCGCGGCGCTGGCTCGACAGCTTCTATGCCTACGGAGGCGCCAAGCCGGTCGGGCTGTTGGGCTGATCACCCTGGTCGCACCTCACCGAGGAAGGTCGAGAGTATTCTTTGCCACGTAGATGCCTGTGGCTTTCAATGCAATGCCGTAACTGGCGTACGCGATTCACCCGCGCCCGATGGCCCACTCGATCACCGCTTTAAGTTCGTATCGTGGAAGACCCAGTTGCCTATCAAGCTGCTCGGCCGTCATTACGAACCTCCCTTCCACTTTACCGTTGAGTAGAATCACGACGCAAAGGTTCGTGGCCTTGACCTGAGTGGCCCTTAGCTTCTGCCGAGCTTGCTCAGCCATGGTTCAACGCGTGTGTTGCCAAGTCACGCTCAACGAGACCATCCAGCCACTTGTTCCAGTCCCGGATATGGCACCTCACATAGACGGCGTGGCCTATTGGGATTGCCTGATCCTCGATGGCTGGGAGCCCGCGATACGGCCGCAGTAGACCAAGCGGTCAGAGCCTTGTGCTCAAAAAGTGTCAGGACGGTATGGTGGGTAACCCTGGGCCCCGTTCGTCGTTCTAGAGATGCAATCAAGGGAGATGCAAGACAGCGAACATGGGAAATAATGTCGTCTCGCTGGAGCAAGCGCGCAGGAGACGTGTGGCGATGCGATCGGATTCGACAGAGACCGATCCTCCGATAGTTGCTCGGATGCTCTGCCGCTTTCTAGCAATGGTTAGCGGCTCGCATTGGGTCCGTGTGGACGCTGTCGCCGAGCAGACGAAGATTCCGCTAGAAAGGGTGGTCGCAGGAGCCGCGTATGGGCACATGCGCGGCTGGGTGGTCTACGCAGCAGACAGCGTGAGGCTGACCGAAACCGGCCGCGGGTTGGCTTCAGAGCCCGCTTAGGGCATACGCGCAGTTGCCGATGCTACCGATGACCGAGTTCGATCCTGACCGGCCCTGCCGGGTGCACGACCGGGTGAACGGCCAGACGTTCGCCTGGCACACCGGCTGGGCGGACAAGGTCGATGGCACAGCGTTCTTCGTTGGCCTGGTGCTCGACGGTTGGAAGCCTGCCCCAATCCATTAGAGGGGCTGGTGAACTTTCGCCAGGTAGCGCAAAGCTGCCGTCACCGGGGAAGTTCGAGCGTTTCCTTCGCCACGTAGATGCCGGCGGCTTAAGTTCGATCCGGTTTGCGATCCATTTGATCCAGTCGTGCTCTGCAGCCCAAGCGGCGGCTGCCTTTAATTGAGGTTCGGTCAACGCCATCACCTCGCGCAGCCCGTCCAGCGTCATTCCAAATTGATGGCCATGCTTTCCATGGCTCAGGACCGTTGCGCAAAGGTTCGCGGCAATGACCGGAATCGCCTCGGCATTTGCGACTGCTCCACTATTTCAGAAACGCACCTCAAATTGTTGCGCCCAACCCATTTGCCCTCTCAATGTAGCCCTGGCACGAGCGCTCCCGGTACCACCGCTCCAGGCACGACCGCGCCGAGCAGCTCGATGGGCACGGGGTCGGGGAGCGGCTCGACTATGGGCTCGACCGGCAGTTCGAGTGCACCGAACCAGGCGAGGGCGCCCGGTGCATCGTTCGACGCGTCTAAATACAATTCCAAGACCGAATGCCTGAACGCTGCGCAGACAGCGGGCGCCTCGAGCACAGCCTGCAACAGTCTGAAGTAGTTTGCGCTGCGAAACGACGGAGCGGCCGCCGAGAAGTATCGGTGGCCGCTCACAGTTGATTAGCTGCTAGAGCCGCCCAGCTTCAGTAATTGCTAGGATCTTAATGACGCCAATCTTGCTTGTGATTGGTCGCGGTGTCGTCGCTGCGCGCGCTCTCAGCCGCGAGCTTGCGCCACATCGTGGCGCACTCCATTAGCGCGTGCTTGATAGCGTCCAACGTCGCCAGAGCGCTCAAGCGGTCGCACTCTTCAGCGTGCTTTAGGCAGATTTCGGATGTCCCCTTCGACCAAGCGAGCGAGAGCGCATCTCATCTCCCAGTCGTCGGCGCTCGGTAGCTGGCTGAACCGGCGATGTTTGAGCCTAGGAGGGCGGTGGATGCCCTTCAAGACTGGATGTTCACTTTTGGACACCCGCCATGCCCAAGAAATGGGCCATTTCTCACATTGGTATTCAGGTTTGGCGTGCCCCAAATGGGTCGGTCGGCCGACCGCCGGGGCCAAGCGCCCTAAGGCGCGGATCGCGACGAGGGTGCCGGCGCTGGTTGCGTCTATGCCTCGTCGCGTAGCTCACGTCGAAACGGCAACAGATCCGCCAGCGGGTTTTCCCTTGGCATCAGTCGCACTACTTGCTCTTCTTCCTTTCTTCTTTGCGTGCTTGGCTGGCCGCTTGAGCGCGGCCTCCAGACGAGCTTCCCAATGGGATTGAACCTTTTTGCCACCAACCTTCCTGGCGGCGGCAATGGCCCCCTATACTGCTTTGAGGTGATGTTCGGTCTGGTCATTGCCCGACGTTATCATGCGAGCCCGGCGCCGCCGCCTGACGTTCCAGCTCCTCAACCTTACATCCAACGATAGGCCCGACGCCAGGCGGCGCGCCCGCAGAGCCATCTCCCGCTTATCGCGGGCGGCGGAAAGCGCATTTGAGGATGCTGAATTGATTCTGTCAGCGACCATTTGAAAATCAGTGCGGCAACGCCGCCTGTCCTCGGTTCACTTGGGGACACCGAATGTCAAACAAAGTGGCCAGCGGGTCGTAACTATTTCCGCATGCTGTGCGTTCAGCGTCGATTGAGTAACGATCTCTACGAATTCCTGCGGCGCGTAGACGAATTTCTGCGGCACGTAGACGAATTTCTGCGGAGGACATTGCCATGACGGAGCAAGAAGTCCTGATTGCCGTTCACAAATACATGAGCGGCGAGATGACCAAGCCCGAGCCGTTCGCCAACTGGACAACCTTCGAGGACCTCATAATCATCTGGACCAAGGACGGCCAGCGCTACGATCTGACCGTCACCAAGAACGAAGGAAGGAAGAAGGCGTTCACATGAAGAGGGGACGGGACGGTATAGGAGCCGTTGTTTAATCCGTGTGTGCCAATCTTCCCCTTATTTCGGTCCTGTGTCGCCTATGCACCTCCGCGACGATGCCGGTCAACTTCTTGCTGGCTGTCAATCTGCGAACGGCCAGGGCGCTCGACATTCAAGTGCCGCCGACACGGCTCGTCTGCGCCGACAGGTGATCGAGTGAAAATGCAGTGGTGACTTGAAACGAAATCGGCGTCTGGGCCTCCTCCTCGCCTGGACTTCCACTCGAGCCCGGCAAGTTGCCGGTAATATCGGAGTCCGCAGTCAGCGCGGTTTCATCCCGATAACTATCCGGATGGGGGCTTCTGTGGGGTCCAGCGTCTGCGGACCGTCGAGGACGCCGCGATACCGACGCCAATCCGCCGGCCACTCGCCCTTCGTCGCGCTGAACCCAGCCGTGCGCAACTGCTCCACGAGGGCCAGCGCAGCCTCGTTCGTTGCGGAGTCGCTGCCGTCCTTGACGAGGACGACCACGCCGAAGATTCCTGCCACGTCTATCCACTTCCAGGTCTGCGATGTCCAGCCGGCGTCGCCGAGAATGGTCGAGATGGCGCCCCCTGCCGCCGGAGCGTCGGCTACCTGATTGACGACGAAGACGGCAGCCTTGGTGCCCGCATACTTGCGCAGGCTCTCGACGATTGGCGATGACGGCTTGTCGCCACTGGCCGGGGCGCTTTCAGAAGTTCCTTCCGCCGGACCCTTCGCGCGCTCGGTGGCTTCCCTTACCTGCTTGCCCAGAGCCGCAAGCCGCTGCCGGATCTCTTCAACATCGAGCTCTGCCGCCCGCTCCTTCGCGGTGGCGTCCGCGATCTCGCGGTCCGCCTGTGTCGCTCGTTCGTTGGCCTCACGAGCAGCCTGGCCATAGGTCTCAGCGCGTTCACGCGCCGCAGAGGCTTCCTGTTCCCGCGTTGCCGCCCGCTCGTGTGCTTCCGACACTTGCTGTTCGAGCGCTGCCGTTCGCTCGCGAGCCGTGGCGACTTCCTGCTCGAGCATCGACGCCCGCTCTCGCGCCGTGGCGATATCCCGCTCGAGCTGTGCCGAATGGCCTACGTTTGCCTTGTATTGATCGACGACGGCTTGCTCGTGGGCACGCACCGCACCGCTGGCCCTGAACGACAACCACGTGGTGATGCCGAGTGCCGAAACGGCCATGATAGTGGCGATGAGGCTTGCGATCACGGCTCTGTCCATGAACGCCGCCCAACTTCGAAGCTCACTGATATCCATACTCACCCGGGTTGTCGGAGCGCATCCTGTTCGGCCGACTCTCAATCAACAGGGCGTAGAAAAACCACTCCGCAATGGTCACAAGGCAGACTGCTCGAGTGATAAATGTGTGGCGGGATCAGATCACGTCCCTATCGTGCCGCAGCTGCGTTTCGGCGCTCTGGGATCTGATCGGCAGGCCAATGACTTTGGCAGCTGCAAAATGGGGCTGCAAAGGCCGAAATCGGCCGATGTGGAGCACGGACACGCCGCGGGAACTCCTGCCAGTCGCCAGCGATGCCGAACGGCCGATGCACGGCGGGACATCACCGGGAGCGCCGAAAGGTAACCGGAACACCTACAAGCATGGTCGCTACACTGCCGAGGCCATCGAGCGGCGCAGAGAACTTGCGTCACTGCTACGGGCGATGCGCGGCTTGTCTGCCGAAGCCAAGTGACGCCTGGATCACACAGCGTTTGCTGGCCATTAGGGACTCACTGAGTCGGTTTTGGGTGCGGCGGGTAGGTGGATGGCCAGCGGCCCGCAACTCCAGTCCCTGAGTCAGATATGCGAATCCTCAACGCTATCCACGGGCGGTTGAAAAGGATGGCCTATCGTCTGCTGTTGCCGGCGGTACGTTCCTGCAGAGGCTGGAATGGAGGGAAAGTGGCGTCTTTGGCTTTCTTTGTCGGTGCTCTGATACCGACTGGGCTATTAGCGGCGTTATTCGTTTGGATGCCCGGTCGCTTTATTGGCCGGCGCGTTGTCCGCGTTCTGGTTGCGAATGGACTTGCGCTAGCCTTACCCGCTGTTGTCGGCGGCTACGCCATAGCCGGTGGTGGGTTGCAAATATTCGATCCCGGGTTCCTGTCGTATTTGCTGCCGCAAGGACTGTGGACAGTCGCGTGGCTGGTCATTCTGAAGCGACGGGAAAATTCCGCCGCGTTCTGACGCCTCCGTCGCATAGCCAGCGTCTCGGGTTCGCGCTTCACCAAAGCTGAGACGGTTTTGCAGGACCAGGAGACGTGGTTGCTGCCGGAGGGCCTGCTACGGACTGTGATGGCCGCTGCTTGATGTACAAAGCGGCGCCAATACTGAATGCAACGATGGTCAGAAGAACCAACCGACCCGGTGAGAACCGCTTCGGCATCTGCGACCAAAGACTTCGCGCCACCCGCGGCGGCGTGATTGCGCGAGTGTAAAGAAGCATGCACCAGAAATCGAACCGTCCGCCCATATTCATCTAAGCGCCAGCAAATAAAGCCCAACGCTATCACGGTTCTGAGGGCCTCGATGGTTCGGCAGCAGACAAAGGCGGTTCGGAGCTCTCAAGTCGAATCCCTGAGTCAAATGTGCGAATCCTAGGGCATCGCAGGTTGAGGACTAGATTGCAGCTCGCCCCACAACCCGCGGCGACGGCCACATTCACTCTGAAATGTCAGCGTTGCATCAACCACAGGCAGATTTTCTTTGCCGAGCGTGACGACCAACCCAATTTGTAAATTTGTCGCGTAAAGAGCCGTCCTTTGGCAGAAGCGTTTGACTGGAACTCGACTGGGCTCCAGTTCCTGACCGAACTATGTTCGGTTCGTTGCATATCAGTTGCTACTACAGTCACTACGGAGCACGCGTACGATGGCCGTCAACGTGAGAAAAGTTGAGATCGAAGTCGCGCCGGGAAAATCCCTCAAGTTTGGATATTTGAATAGCGCCAGAAAGGAAATCGCGACAGGACTGGATGTAACAACAGATCCGTCATCTGCCTGGACGACGGAACAAACGGTTCGGATATCCTTCGGAGCATCTCCATGCCTGGACGTGCACCTCGAAATAAATGCCTACACTGATGCGCATAATCTCAGGTCTCGCCAGAGAGCGTTCCTTTACATGAATGGGAGTTTTGTCGGCTTTGTAACATTCGACGGGGACCAGAGACTTCGCTTCCCGGTGCCGGGAAACAATTTGCGCGCCGAAGCGAACGAACTTCAGATCGCCTTGCCAGATGCGGCATCGCCCAAGCAACTTGGCATCGGGACGGACGAGCGAGTGCTCGGCATCGCATTGGTGGAGATTTCGTTTTCCTAATTGTCGTCGCGGCTCTTCATTCTCGGCGCGCCGAGTTGTGTGGGCTACGCCACAGTGAACCGCGCCGCGCGCGGCTTACGAAATCGAATCCCACGGGTAAATATGGACTTTTTAGGACTCATCCAGCGGTTATGCGAGCGAGTTTGAAGGCCATCACTGCGCTTGATAGCCTCACTACACGAAGTGGGGATGAGCGCGCCATGACAGAAGGCTTTGAGCCCATCATCTTGTCGGGCTCGGATAGGCGATTAGAATCGGAAATTGAGTCTGGCCGAGACGAAGCGTTGCATTTCCAAGCGCCTGAAGCGGAAAGCAAATTGGCTCTCTATGGCCCTTATGCCTCGCTTCCAGCCGGCCACTATCGCCTAGAATTGCGGTTTTCCATCAGCGAACGCGCCTCGGGAAACATATCAGTCGAGCTGTATCGCCCTCAGACAGTTCTTTACTCGCGCATTGTGTTTCCGTGGGAAGTGGAGCGCGGCTTCATCAGCATTAGTTACCCCTTCGAGCACGCTATCCAGAATTTGGAGATCCGCTTGAGGGTGCCTCCCAGATGTGAGGGATCGATCAAGCAACTTTCGATCCAGCAACAGGCAAAAGACTAAGTCACAAAGTTCCGCGCTGCTAAAGCACGCGCGTCCAAACCACGCCGCCAACAAGGAAGATGCTTAGCAGAATAGCCAGCCCTTCCCTCCAAGTGAGAAGGGGCCAATGACCATGAACATCGACTGAATGATATCTCGCCACATCCATCCCCCAACGCTCCCCCACGAGAGCATGCTGCATGGCGTCGCCTGCGGCTGTGACGCACGTCACACCACAGTAGATAAAGCGGTAGATAGAAATGGCGACGCTAGGAAAGGGAGGCCCGCTACTCGAGTGCTCAAGCTTAGGGTTCACGGGCTGGTCTTCACGGCGTATCGCGATGTTCAACTTACCCTGGCAGCCACCGTGCCGCTGCCTCGGCGCTGTCCATCGGAGTCGTGTTGAACGCAATGGTCGCTCCTGGCGCGCCCATGTGCACGGCGTTGACCACTGACTCGAAGATCGACAAATGCTTCGGAGGCAGCCGGACGCCGGCGCCGATTACGACGCAGTCATATGTGGCCGCCGCCAGCTTGCGCGCGATGGTCGGAGCGGCGGTGTCATCGGGCAGGATAAAGCAATCGTCGGCCTCCCATCCCCGATCGCGCATCTGTCCAAGGACGTGCGCAATGCCCGCACGAATCTTCTCAGCGGTCATGCCAGGCGGTAGCGCCGGGTCAGAATAATCAACCGTACTCGGATCGTAGCCGACCAATAGAACTCGCGTCATGCATCCTCCGGCGGGTGGGGCGGGCGATCCTAGCGGTCGAGCAGCCGGCCCATGATCTGGTCAACGGGCTGCCGGCAGGTGCTGTTAAGGGTGTCTCCACCTGCCGGCACACGCATCAGGGTGGATGCGCTGCCCATTGACGGCAAAGGCAAGTGGCTTCCCAAATCCCTCTTCCCCCGCGCGAACAGTCCGACCATCGAATTGCGGCGTCAAGCGTAGCCAAGAGGCGCGATGAGGTAGTCGCGCAATGGTTGCTCCTAAGCGTAGGCTACACTTCAGTTTTGGACTGAAACCGGAATCTTAAGTCGAGGAGCTGGAGGCTGATCAACCAGCCATGGGCGGCGTGTCAGTAGCGGGCCAGGATCGCAATTCGTCTGCCCTGTAGGTGTCCAGATGCCCGCAACTCCGGCATGAGATGGCGTACTCGTCGTTTCCCGCAGGCTTGATTCTTCCACGAGACCGGTCGCGGAACGCATAGGCCCTCGATCCACATTTGCGGCACTTAACGCCATAGTACCACTCGCCGGATTTCTTTGGATCGTCGGCCATAACGCTCACGCCGATCCACGCTTTCGCCTCAGCCCCGCCTCCAAGGACCTAGCCGCCTTCCGCAGGGCTTTCTCGCGATTGAAATGCGGCTCACACACCGGGCACCAAGCGATGGCTTCACCGTCGCGATTGCCTCGCTGCAGGTGCCTTCCGCAGTTGTTGCAATGATGGGCGCTCGCTAGCGGCGCGGGCTCGGGTTCGACCGCCTTCTTTGCCGCTTGCACTTCTGAGCGTCTATTGCCGCCTAACTGTCGCTGGGCGGATTCAACGAGTCTTCGTTGCCTGGGGGTCATAGTCACGGCGCTACTCGCAGCAGGATCTTCATCGATTTACTCGCCGCTTCAGCCCGGCCTCGATGAGCTGACGCACAGCCTCGCTGCGCGTGATGCCGGCTTTTGCGGCGTGGGCATCCAAACCAGCCAGTAACGGCCGCGGAAACTTTATGAGGACAGACGGATCAGGGCCTCCGTCCTTCGGGGGCCTGCCGGGTCCTCGCTTTTCCTTCTGAGTTATTTTACGCATATGCGATTATTGACAGGTTCATAATAAACACATATACCGAAAAAGCGAGGCCGATGGAAGGTTGCAACTTCCACCGACCTCTAACCGCAACCCGGAACGGAGATACCGGATCATGGCTGATTCACAAAATACCACAGAAGCGACCGACAAAAGCTCCTTCACTCCTAGCACCTTTATCGAACAGGCCACGGCAGCCGTCTTGCCTTTGGTCGATGAGGACGGCACTTCCCTTCGAGATGGCAAGACGATGATCGATGTTATCGAGGCCATGCGACCGCTGTTCGGACACTACACGGTCGAGGACGCTATCTACGCGCACCAAATGCTCAAGGGGGCCTACGTTCATTGGAGCGAGCCCGCCAAGGGTGACGATCCTCGAGTACAAGCGATCTGTGAAGCGCGTGAGGCTCTGATGCACTTCATCTGCCACGCGATAAGCACCGGGCCGGCATGTGCGGCGGCTCGGGCTGCGTTTGCGCAGGACGGAGATGGACGGCGATGAGCTTCCGACTGACCTATACAACATCCTCCATTTCCGCATCTCCCATGACATTGTGAGTTTGCGCAGCGGGGAGTTTTCCCACGGGGAACGCTTTGCTGGTGGTCAATGGGGCATGGCGTGGGCCTCGCGTCTCCAGACTTGTGACAGGGGGTAAGACAATGACCGATGCATCAACATCCAATCCCGGCCAGGGCACGGATCGAGACGACGACGACGACCTGAAGTTCAAGATGGAGATGGCCATTCACGGGCTGCACGGCATCTTCTGGGCGCTCAATGTGCTCGTGATCAACAATGGGGCCGATTGCGTGGTCTCTGAACAAGAGCGCAAGAACGGCGTTGCCGGCCTCATCACAGCGGGTAGGGAACTGTCTCGCGCAATCTCTGATGATTTCTGAGGGCGCCACGCAGCGTCAGCGTCAGTGCGAGGGCCCGGTGTCACAGCCGGGCCTTTCTCTTGCGGACCGGAGATTGCGGGCCTATACATGCCGACATGAGGCGCGAATGGTCGCGCCTCCGAAAGCAAGGGCTATCGACAATGACACCAGCCGAACTTTTCCACCGTGCCGCCACCGCACTCTACGGCGATCAATACGTTGCGCCGATGGCGGCACTTCTCAACGTTGAGAAGAATACCCTTCGAAATTGGGCCACCGCCAAGTCGCGCGTTCCGCCGGGAGTATGGCCCACGATCGTCACGGCCATTGAAGGGCGCGAGCGAGATCTTGGCCTTGTCCGCAACGAACTCAAGGAGATGGCATCGCCTCGCACTGACGCGCCGCACGTGTCTCCCGCCGGCACCTCGCTGCTTGGCGCGCCAGCGCCGATCGTCGTTGGCCGCAACTCGAACGAAATAATCATCGAGCTGTCGCGCGAGGTCACTGAACGGGATCACCACGCCTTTCGAGTGAGCTTCGAGCAGTTCACCGGCCAAATCGGCCAGACGCGCGGCCGGGTAGCGAGCGCCGGACGCAGGCTGCAGGGGCTCTTGAGAGAAAATCTCGAGGGCCCGCAAACGCTCGAGCTCCGCGATTGGTTCAACACCGAATGCGACCGGATCAACCGCGAGGGCTGAGGAGTGCTCGCCAGCCCGCCTCCTGCAATGTCGCCGAGGCGCCTGGCCACCTTTTATGATCAGCGGACCTGCAACTAGAGCTGATGGGTTGCTGCAGTAACAATTCAGACGGTTGCTTTCTAGTATTGCGCTCGGTCTCTCAGGCATAAAGGCGTGGCTTTGGGGTGTGGGAACGCAAGGCACGGCCGGCGGCCCGTCGATTGGACAGCATCATCGACGGGCTGCCGCTACCTGCGAGTTGAAGGGCACTGACCGCTACGGGCGCACGATCCGGACCGGCGCTATGGCCGCCCGGCCGGCAACACCAGCGGCCGGGCTTTTGCGCAGAAAGCGGCGGCTCACTGCTTCCGGAAACCTGCCATCTGGCGGCCAAGTAGATCGCGCGCCATCCGGTAAATCTCGTGCGAGTTGGCGGCGTCCACCGACTCAATCGCGCTCAAGGCACCATCCATAATGGCGAGCAATCTCTCGTCCGATATGAGGCGCGAATTGTTCAGCTCCGTCAGCAATTCTATCGTCACCGCGAAGCCAGCGACGCCAGTTGCGATTATAGCCTTTGTGGCATTGTCCATCTCAGCCATTGCTTGCTGCTCCCACCTTGTCGAATGCTTTATCGCCATCTGGCCTGCGCCTGGCCATCGAGACAACGGCAAGTCCGGTCCAGCGCCTACTGTCAGCACATCGAAGAGCAAGCCGGGCCCATTCTCCGAGAGCCTGGCGCCGCTAACACGGTTGCCGGGCCTTTCATTGCAGGCCTCGCGGAGTGATCGGCCGCCAGCCAGCCGGCAATGTGCGCTTCTTCACACAATCTTCGGGGAACTGTTCCTCGGCGGCTGCGTATAAGAGGCTATTGGGGGGGCCATGTTCGACTACGTCAGTTCTCAGGAAATCCAGCTTCTTCGAAAGCTTAGGGCTCGCGGTTCCGAGCTGTATGTAACGTCCAATCAATGCTTACGCCTTGAGCTGCTTGGGCTCATCACTGATGGCCCGAAGGGCATCCAGCTCACTGCCAAAGGGCTGCGTATTGCCCAAAGTGACTTCGGCGCCGAGCCACGGAATGAATTTGAACCGTGGATTGTAAGGCTGGCCAACTGAATTGCCCTCTCTGGCCACTCAGTTCCGCGTGACAGGCCGTCCAATAATGGCGGGATTGTGACTTCGGTACTAGGGGCGCATCCTGAAGTGGGATTGTGTCAGACGAGACACGCCATTTCCGCGACTATCGCGAGGAGCAGCGCAAGTTCGCGAATTGGGGTTGCGGAGGCGTCGTCCGCTCGGCGCTCGAAGTCGCGATAGAGGCGGATGACCAAAAGACCGGTTTCGGTCAACACCGCACCTCCTCCCCCACGCTGTCCGCCGGTTTGTAGAGCGACAACGGACATTCGGAACATGCCGTTGAGCCCGTCAACCAGATGCCATGCCCGAGTGTAGGACATCTCTAAAACCCGAGCAGCCGCTAAAATCGAACCAGTTTCCTTAATCAATTCAAGCAGGCGGATTTTGCGCGGTCCGAGCGCGCGGTCGTCACCGAAGTTCAGGCCTAAATGCATGCTTCGGCCAAGGCCGGCGAGCGCGCGAGACTTCAATCGGAGACGGCCCATCGTCGGAGTATGGGGCGTTATCCCAATTCGGGAAAGCGCGCCATGACCGACCGCGATTTGACTCGGAATTGGGCCTCTTTGGCGATACGAATCCGCCGGGGCGTCACAGGCCGCTCATTGGGAGTGCGGTCAATGTTAGAGCAAACAGGCGGAAAGCCTGCTGCGTGCAGTTCCGTTGGTGACGTGTACGGCGGTGGTTAGAGTACACTTTGTGCGGGAGCAAAATGGGGGACGCGATGCGTAACATGGCTTGCACAGCAGTCGTGGCGTTGGCGGCGATCACCGCGCCTGCTTTGGCAGAGCCAAACACACCGTCTTGGGGCCGGGTGGAAGGCTGGGATATTAGGGTTGATCCCACTCTTGGAAACGGCTGCTTTGCGGCTCAGAAGTATCAGCGAGGTTCCGTTGTCAGGATCGGCGTCAACCCGAATAACACTACCGTCTACTTTTTGTTTGGTAATGAAGCGTGGACGTCCCTCCAAGTCGGGAGGAAATACGCCATCACGTTCGTATTCGATGGCGTCGCGACATACACGGGAGAGATGACGGGTTATTCCATCTCAGGATCGACGTTCCTAGTGCACAACAATGTAAGCTCGAAGTTCGTTAACGAGTTTATGCAGCGCAACGACATTGAGATTTTTTACAGAGACGAGCGCATAGCAAATCTATCTTTGAGAAATACATACGCTGCGGTCACAGAGGTGGTTAACTGCCAGAGAGCGCTACTTGCGGCCGGCAGGAGTACCCTTTCGACACCTACCCAAAGTAACAGCTCGCATACGAATGATCCGTTCAAGCCGAATGATCCGTTCCGATGAGCCGTTCGCCAGGTCAACTATCAATGCAGTCAGTCGAGCGGTAGAGTTGGCGCAGTACTTCATTCCGCGGCCCGCCAAGAAGCTCGACCCGCCCGACGCCGCTCGATGCCAAGCTGCTTTGCGGTCCTGCTCGATCGGGAGCGTTCCTAGTCGGCGCGTCGTCCCACGAGGCCGACGACATCGCTAAGGTGATCGAGCGACGGCCGCGCCCGAGCTACGAGGAGCGCATGGCGGTGTTCAAGCCGACTTGCAGGCCCGAGCCTTCGCGCGACCCGTTCCCAATTTCTTCGAAGGGCCGTGGCCGACAAGGTTGACGTTCACCGGGGAAGATCGAGCGTTTCCTTCGCCACATAGATGCCCGCGGCCTTAAGTTCGATCCGGTCCGCAATCCACCTGATCCAATCGTGCTCTGCAGCCCAAGCAGCGACTACTTTCAATTGATGTTGGGTCAGCGCCATCGCCTCGCGTAGCGCGTCCAGCGTCATTCCAAAATGGTGGCTATGCTTTCCATGGCTCAGGACTGTCGCGCAAAGATTCGCGGCGATGACCGGAATCGCCTCGGGCAATTGCGCCTGCTCCACCATTTCAGAAACCCAGCTCAAATTGTTGCGCCCAACCCATTTGCCCCCTCAATGTCAGGGCGTCATCCATAAGATCGACGGACGCTCGCGAGGCATCTGCGCCACTTGGTCCCCCGCCCTACGGGTGAAAGCGGCAACGGCGATAGCGATGATTACGGCCACCAGGAAGAGCGCGGCCAGAGATGGTGAACTGGGCATCACCAACGCCCTATACTTGGGCCGAAGCAGCAAACCAAGCCGTGGAAGAAGAGGCGATGGCGTCCAGCCGTTGCTAGTGCTGCTGCGCGGCCGCTTGGCGTTCCAGCGCCTCAGCTTCGCATTCCAGCTCCTCGGCATAGGACATCAACGTTTCCCGATCCCGGTTCCACGACAGGCACGATGCCAGTTGGCGCGTCCGCTCAGCCGCCTTCCACTTATCGCGGGCAGCGGCGGCAAGCCCATCGGACGAGGCTGGATGGATTCTATTGGCGACCATTTACCGAAGCGTTGCTGCAAAACCGCCTGTCCTCAGTTCAATTGGGAACACATGGGGGTCAAAAGAGTGGCCCTTCGACTCGCAACTATTTCCAATGCCGCGCGTTCACACCAGCCCGCGCTAGGCGCCGCTTTCTTGGTCCCTCGATCGCCCTTTGGGGCTCATCAAGAGCGCAGACCGATCAGGACCGAAATCCGGGCCTTGTCCTTGCCGCTGCCCTTTTCACTCACCAGCTGCTCGGCCCGCGCCTGCGCCACGGCAGCGGCAGCCTCGGCCTGCTTGTATTTCTCTGACACCTCGAGGTGGCTGGAACTCGCTGCGGCTTCGGTTCGTGCAAGGCGTAGGGCGAGGTGGGCGCTCAAGAACTCATTCAGGGCAGCCCGCATCTGGTTTCGGTCGGTTCTGCCCTGTGATCTGGCCATCGCTCAAAGCCTCCCCATGACCAAGTTACGTGACGACGGATCGACCGGCAACGAAGCGGCGCGCCTAAGTTAGACAGTGCTCGACTGCCAGGACATGCGTGAAAAGTGAGAAGCCGGCTATTAGCCCTTGGGCATCGGCACGATGCGCAGGTAGGGCTTGGGTGCCTTCCAGCCGTTGGGATACTTGGCCTTGGCCTGCTCGTCGTTGACCGCCGGCACGATGATCACGTCCTCGCCGTTCTTCCAGTTCACCGGAGTCGCCACCTGGTGCTTGGCGGTGAGCTGGCAGCTCTCGAGCAGGCGCAGCACCTCGTCGAAGTTGCGGCCGGTGCTCATCGGATAGGTGAGCATTGCCTTGATCTTCTTGTCCGGGCCGATGATGAACACCGAGCGCACCGTGGCATTGTCCGCCGCGGTGCGGCCTTCTGACGTCGAGCCGGCGCCTTCCGGCAGCATGTCGTAGGCGGTCGCCACCTTGAGCTCGGGATCGCCGATCATCGGATAGGTGACGGCGTGGCCCTGCGTCTCCTCGATGTCCTTCGCCCACTTCGAGTGGTTCGACACCGGATCGACCGAGAGGCCGACGATCTTGGTGTTCATCTTGTCGAACTTGGGCTTCAGGCCGGCCATGTAGCCGAGCTCGGTCGTGCAGACCGGCGTGAAGTCCTTGGGATGCGAGAACAGGATGGCCCAACCATCGCCGATCCACTTGTGGAACTCGATGGGGCCCTGGGTCGTGTCCGCCTTGAAATCTGGCGCGGTCGAGTTGATGCGAAGTGTCATGGCAAGTCCCCACCTGATTGACGGGCCTACATCTAAAGTCCCTGCGCGGACCGTCAAGCCTTGGTGGGTATCGAACAGAGCAGAACCCGCCGTTATCATCGAAGGGGCGAAACAAGATAGGCACAATATTGGTTTGCGCCCTGCTGATCGAGTCCTGGCAGCCAGATTTAAGAGCGGCCTGTCCATCAGGCGCCGCAAATGGGGCCCCGCACTCGCGGCGGTGTTCATCGTGCTTTGTCTGGCGTGGAGCGGCGTATCGATGCTGGTTGGGCCCCCGCTTGAGATCGCGGACGATGCCTATCGAAGCGCTTTGGCGGAAGGCATTCGCCAATTGCATTTGCCTGGGCGTCCGACATTCGGCTTCGAAGATTACGGGTGCTGCAACAAGAATGCAGAGGCACCTCGCGCGTGATGTCGCAACATTCAATCGATTTGCGCTGTACAGAAATTCCATCCCGCGCGGTGCGTCAGCGTGGTTAGAGGTGGTCGTCGAATAGATCAGGATTGGCGCTTCCTGACCCTGGAACTTGTCGACCGTGCCGATCAGCGCATCGGGCAACCGCTCCTGGTGCGCTTCGCCACTTGCGCCTTATTTGGCCGACATTTCCCCATCGCTCACTCTAGACATGCGTGAGATATGCGTGCGGCCTGTGACAAACCAACTCGATATGACTGAACCGTTGCATATAAGGGCGGCCACAGAGATATCACAAAGCAATTCCCCCCTCTAAAAGCGCAGCATTCCAATGAAAGTTTGACGGTTCATTCATAAACTCAGCAGGTATTTCATGAGCGGGACGATTATTGAGTTCCGGAGATATAGAAATCTCAGGAGTCGCGGGCGTGGTGTCAGGGCGCCACTGCCGCACAGGCCAGACCAGCAAGCTCGCCTCGACCAGCAGATCACGCGAATTGAGGCTCTGCTCGAGGAGTTGGAGGAGATAAATCGCGGTGCCACGGACGTGGCGAAGACCCGCGACATTCTGGCGCCGCCCCCAGGGAACCCAAGCCACGTTCAGGACGAATCTGATCCCCAGCCCCAGATCGATCACCGGGTTCTCGAGCGCGTGTACTGTCTATTGGGGTCGCTCAAATGAACGGCCGCGAGCCCGAAAGCGCCCCTTTGGGTGGTCACCGGGCCGGGGGCAGGCGCATTCGCGTTGGGTAGCCGATCAACCAGGACGGATACTCCATTGAGCATCACAGCGCATTACCAAGCTCCGGCGGTGCGGCTCGCCTCCGAATCAAATGAAACATATCTGCTCGCGGTCAATGTTCGGTTGAAGCGTACAATTCGCGCGAGGTCACGTCGTGGCCATGGATGGCCGCATAGGGGCAGTTTCAATGTTCCGAAAGTGCGTCGTGTACGCCGCCTGCCTACCCGTCGTCGTGGCAGTCGCGCTCGCTGTCTTGGCTATGAGCTATCGAAACTCCTTTCGGGCGCGGCGCGTTCGAAAGTCTGGGCGAATGCGACCTGGCAATTCGCGAATCGGGCCAGCCTCGTGGCGCCGTCGGAGCTTTCCAGTTCCAGTGCCCAGGTTCATTGAAGCTGGACTTGGTGCTCGACTATCAGCGCAGATTGCAGCTTTGATTCATTTGTCCTTCCGGCCTCGGGACACTAGGGGGAGCCCCCGCCGCTTCGCGAACCGCAGGCGAGTCTCCTTGAGCGTGGCAACTATCTCGCGTTGAGCGTCGCGGTCGAAACTGCAAACCCACTGTGATGCCCATTCTGGTCCACGTTCGTCCGTCTGCGCGCTCAATACTTGTCCCAAGGTTTCGGCATCTATGTCCCGCTCGAACGCAACCTTGACGACACGGCCCTCCGTGCGGATCGAATAGTTTCCGGCCGCTCCAAGACTCTCAGCAAGTCGTTCCAACAGAGCGATAAAATGCCATCCAGATTTGCTGTTGCTCGGCGTTCCCAAATTCACGGCAATTAGATGCGGTCTGTAATGCGCATCGAGAAATTGTCCCCAGTCCATCCTAGGCATGGCCACCCCCCACTCGACCGAATTATGGCCATGTCGAGCGCATTCCCGCTACCACTACGCTAGGCATTGCATGCGCCGGTTGCACTGGAATGTAGTTTGCGTGGCTACTGTAGCGCGCGTTCTTCCATCGCCTGAACCTCTTGGTGGACGACTATCTCGCTTAGGTGCAGAGGTGATTCTTTGGCGCTGTATTAGGGAGTACCCAAGGGCGCGCCGTCCTAGGAACCCTAGGCCGCCTTCTTCTCGTCGTAGGGCACGATGACGAGGGCATCGTCTGGCTGGGGCTTCTGCAGCTTCAGCGCCTCCTCAAGCGTGCCGTTCAGCCACACGTCGACATCCTCGGCCGTCATCAGTATGACAGGCATGTCCTTGTCGTGGATCGGCTCGACCACGCCATTGGGCTCCGTCGTGAGAAAGGCATAGACTCGGTGCAGTCCGACATTCAGTGCCGCCTTGGTCCCACGATCGCCCTGCCATTCGCGCCAGATCCCGGCGAAGAAGAACGGCAGGCCGTCGGTGCGCTGAAACCAGCGAAAGACCACAGGCTTGGCAGTATTGCGGTCCGGCTCGGCGAAGGCCGACGCGGGCACAATACAGCGGCCACCCTTATTCTGATCCTGTCCGACGGCGACTAACGACGACGCCAGCCACGGCCGCCAGTGGCCGCTTCGTGTGTTGCGCACATTGGTCACTCGGCCAGGATACTTTGGCCTGTCGCCAGGCTTCCGAGGGAGGGTCGGGCCCGGCATACCCCAGCGCAACCGTTCGACTGTGCGCATGCCGTCGCGGTCGATTACCACTGGTGCCTGATAGTTGGGATAGACTAGCGCTGGCTCGTTCTGGCCGCGCATCTCGCTCTCGAACTGCTCGGCCCATTCGGTGCCGATCAGCTTGTAGTGCCGCATCAGGCCGCGGATCTCGTCACGCGACAGCTTGTAGGTGTAGAGGTTGCACATAGACCAACAGCCTAGCCGCAATTTCATGGTGCGTAATCTGCGGCCCCGCAATGACTTGCCGGCTGTCAGCGTGTCTCAATCAAAGGGGAGGAGGCAATTTCTACCGTGTACCCAGTTTGTAGGAGCTCAACGGCGTGCTCGACCGCGGCTTTTATGGTGGGGTAGCTCTCACTGACAACGTCGCCACCGTCCGGATGACTTGCCTGCAGCGAGTAGCTGACCTTGTTTTTCTGCGCGTCCATGCTCGACGAATGTCAGTGCTCCTCCAGCGACATGGGCGACCAAATCTCGATGCTATAGCCAGCCCGCAGCAGTGCCGCGGCACGCGTGATGGCCGCATTCATGGTGCCATGGCTCTCCCGGACAACGTTACCTGTCCGGGAGTGTTCTGCCAGTACCAAGTAAACTGCGCCGGCAGCGTCAAGGTGACGACGTGGAATCTGCTGAGTTTCAATGTCCATGAGCCGAGTTGTGCACCACACGCAGCTCGAGTTCGAGACGGTTCGTCACGTTCAGTACAACAGGTACACGATTACTGGCGCTCGACCGGTAAGCCCACTTGGCCGGGCCGTGCGCGCATCGCGCTTCAATCGTGTAACGATTGTACGAATGTGACGAACCGTCTCGACCCGCGCGCGGCCTGCTGCACAATCGCCGCGCGGATATCCCAGTATCCGAAATATTGAGTGCATTTATTTTGGAGAAAGAGATGTTGTCCATTTTCCGTAAGCTGATGAAGAACGAGCGTGGCGCGACTGCGATTGAGTACGTGCTGATCGCGTCGCTGATTTCCGTGGCCGCCATCGCCGCCATGACCAGCGTCGGCGGCAAGGTCAGCAACGTGCTGAGCAACGTCGCAAGCGCGATGCAGTAAATACCCTCCCCAGTGTTAGTCGGGGGAGCGTAGGGCGGGCGATCTGGCAACGGATCGCCCGCTTTCCGTCGCCTCGTTGGAAGCGAGCGGAGGGATTTTTCTCATGAGTAGCTCTGCACAGGCGGAACTTTGCTCGAGCCGTACATAGCCGCGGCGGTCTCCCGTCCATGTCGTTTGAGATGCCGATCACCCTCGGTGCGACCCAGCGACGGTGGAAATTCGTTATCTATTCGAGCTATGTTTGCGAGCGTACCTAACCATCTGAGGGGGCGGATGGCTTTCCCGGTAGAGCTACTCAGAGAGGCACGCAAACGCCGAGAAGAGGCAGCCCGTGTCAGGCGGTTGGCGTGGGGGCTATCGATCAACGCCGATCAGGCTCGCCTGCTGAAGCAGGCTGACGACATTGAAACCGAGGCTAGGGATCTAGAGCGGCAAGCCGTTGCAGGCGACCCCGCCAAGCCGCCTGCTGCCTCGTCCGCACCTCCAGTGCAGCAGCAACAGGTCCAACAGCAGCAGCAGCACAAAGCAGAGCCAGGCGAGCAGAAGCCTTCACATCCTAACTCCTAACGACGGATTGGCTCTGGCAAGCAGAGGTGCGACCGGCCCACATGCTGCGCGTTTCGGGCAGTCCACGCGTTGACTCGATGCAGCCCGCGCTAGGCGCGCCGCTTTCGCTATGTGCGCGAAGAAGACATGCACTGCGACCATGCTAGACCCCTTCCCTGTCACGACGGGATGAGCGAAGCTACTCTTGGCAACCATCACGTGTGGGGGTACGGTGCAAGAAAATCGAAGAGGTTCGGTCAGCGGGCGCGGACCGGCCGGACCGAACAGCGGTCTCGCCACGTCACCCGCGTGCCGATCAGCGAGGACCGTGAGCGCGAGGCCGCTGAGCTGGCGTCGCGCATCGTGTCGTTGCTTAATCGTTGGAGCGGCGAGCGGAAAAATAACTGACCCTTGAGCTGGGCGGCGCTCAGCGATCAGCAAAGCACCGGTCCACCTGTGGGCCGGTTACGAAATGCAACACGTCCGAGGTTGGGGCGATAGCAATCCAGATGCCAATTTGTAGCCGGTCAAAGTGAATTTGAGTAACAACCGTTGGTGATAGCTATATGATCTCGGCCTGTGGGCGGCAGTGAGGTTCCTCACATTCGCGCAACTTGCGCCTCGAGAGCGCCGCGCCCTGGAACTAGCGCCGAGCTGGAGGAGAGGAGACACCCTTTTCCATCAGCACCTTTTCGACCAGCGGGGCCATCCGCTGGGCAACCATCAGGCAGCCCGCAGCGGTCAAATGACCGCCCGCTCCCCTTCCGGATCCGCCGAAAGACTTCTCGTTGTCGAATTGCCAGTGCTCGCGATCGACCGGAATGCCCTCGGCATAGCCGCCGAAATAGGCGGCGCCATATTTCTGTGCCGTCGCCGCGGCCTCGGCCTTGGTCTGCATCTTGGGGTTGGAGACGTAGATCGTGGGCATGTTGCGCTCGCGCAGCAACGCGAGCGTCTTGATTATCATGTTCGGTATTCTCGACCGCTTGCATGCCGCACACGTGATTAACAGTGACGATCGACACGACATTCTTGAGACGGCGCTCGATGAAGTCTCAGCGCCGGAGTTCGTCGATGCGCAACAATTGCTTCGGCTCCAACTCTCATGCTGGCAAGGCGGGATCGGTTAGCGTCTCCGACGAGGAAGCATCTCGCAGGTACGCCTCCGCGGCGTCCGATCCTAAAGTTGCGCGCAGGTCCGAGTAATGTCGCTCAAAACCCTCGCGCCTCACGTCTTTAATGGACGACAATGCTGATAGTTCTGTGCAGCCGCTACCTTCGCAAAGGTCGACCTACGCCTGTATCAACTGGCGGCGCTTGCTGTTGTTCTGGTCGCGACGCATTCGCTTCTTCTGCTAGTTTCTTCAGAAGAATCTTGCGAAGCAATTCATTGCGCGTCGTTTTGAGCAAGATCCGAAGTTGCTGGACGTTCCTTCGAGCGATGAACTCCGGCATTGTACGCCCCTCCACGTGATGCGGCTCGGAGCATCCCAGCCCTTGTTGCGGCGCTTAGTCAGTTCAAAAGGGGACACTCCTGAAGGGGCGACTGGGTGGCCAAGAATGCTCACTTTCACTGTAGCGCGCGAGAACCGGCGTGGCTGAAAAGATTTAGCTGCTCTGAAGATTTAATTCGCTTCCCCATAGTTGGAGAAGTAGCTTGCCGTTCGAGCTGCGCTGCCGGCGTTGGGGTGGATTGAGCAGAACGAGGACCTCATTCGAGTTAGCACACTCATGCAAGGCGGCGGATGACATGTCCTTGTCGTGGTACATCTCTCATCCATGCCGCTTGATACTGGTCGTGGCCAAGGGCGATATCCAACCTTACGACTTTGCTCGCCTATTCGAGAACATCGACGCGGCAAAGGCCGGTCCGTATCGCAAGGTCTTCGACGTCACCGGCCTTACCACTGAGTTCACGCCTGACATGATTGGGACATTCGCATCGTGGGTTCGTCAGCGCGAGGCCGATCGCAAGGTCGGACCGATCGCCATCGTCGCTGGCTCTCCCCAGACGCACGACCAGGCAACCCACTTCGCCAAGCAAGCGCGAGCATTGCGCCCAATTCAAGTCTTCCAGCACCGGGAAGCGGCACGCCGGTGGCTCAACGAATTGTACGCCGATGAGGATCTTTGCCGGGCTAGCAGCCCGGAAGCGACGGGTTGAGCAGCTTGAGGACTCGCGCTTTATGGCTGCCACGTCTCCTCTGGGTGGAGTTTAGAGGGGCCTGACAATTTGGTGTGCTGCCAGCCTAGGTGGAGTGGTTGCCCTTTGGTGTGGGCTCAAGCTTCCAGGTTCGTTTTCACGTGTTTCGCCATCGCGCCTGCAACCCATTCATAGCAAGTGCGACGGACCGCGTTCCCACTGCAATGAACTAGAGCATGCAGTCCCAGTGCTATCAGTGATCGAATTGTGATTGCGTGGTGCTCTGTGGCTGAGCCAGCAGGCCGCATTAGCAAAAGCTATTGATTAGAAACAACATCGCGGGCGACTGCGATCAAGGCTGAGGAGACAGTCTCAGCGGCTGCCCTCTAAAAATCACCGAACATCAGCTTTTCGCGCGTGCTTCGCTTGCCCCTGAAGAAAGGGTAACAAGGAGGCAAGCGATGAGCGTGAAGAAAATTGTGATCGGATTGCCAGTTTACAACGGCGAGAATTTTCTTGCCGCCGCCATCGATTCGATCCTGGCGCAAAGCTATGCCGACTTCGAGCTGGTCATTTCCGACAATGCTTCGACTGACAATACAGAGGAGATCTGCCGCGCGTACGCCCAAAGGGATCGGCGTGTCCGCTACGTTCGGCAGCCAACTAATGTTGGGTCGGCGAACAATCACAATCTTCTGGTGCGGATGAGCGATAGTGAGTACTTCAAATGGGCCGCGCACGATGACGTGCTGGCGCCCGGCTTTCTTGCCGCATGTATCGACGTGCTCGACCATGACAGCAGCGTGGTGCTCGCCTCCCCGGCCACGGTACTGATCAACGAAGACGGGACGCCCCTTCCTTACTCCGCGGAAAGGGGCGGCATGATCGACTGCTCCGGCGTGTGCTGGCCTGTGATGCCGGAAAAGAATGATGAACTCATGGCGGACGATCCGACAGTGCGCTTTGAGGCCGTGTTGCTGAAGATGTACATGTGTGTCGAGATATTCGGCGTGATGCGCAGATCGGCGCTATCGCGTACCTCGCTGGAGGGCCCATTCTGTGGGTCCGACAAAGTCTTGTTGGCAGAAATGAGTCTGTTCGGGCGCTTCTGGCTCGGCCAGGACACGCTGTTCTTTCGCCGTTGTCACGCCCAGCAATTCACCGCTTCTACTTCCGGTAGCTATCGCGCCACGTGGTTTTCGGGCCGCCGCCGAGACTCAGTGCCAGTCCATCAGGTTAAACTCCTGCTGGCTTACTTCCGCTCCCTGTATATCGCACAACTGACGACGCAGCAGCGCTACGACTGCCTTCACTCAATGTTCAACCGGGTCGTTGCACGCGGCCATAACTTCCGGCGACTGATCCATGGAATGTAAGGGGCTTGCCGCATGCGCACATTCCGGCGCGCACCGCCTGCACAGCGCTCAACGGGGAGCGGATGCGGCCCGTGTACTGACTGTCGCATTAACCGCACTACGCGCGCGAGGCCTCCGTGGATCGATGGCGATGGCTGGCCATTAGGGGCTCAGCCAGCGGTTTGAATAGTGGCGGCTACCCGGCACCGTCTCGGGCTCGCTGGGTGATAGCTCCTTTACATTCAGTATTGGGCCGAATGGCAAGGTGACTGGTAGCGGCGAGGTTTACCTGTCCGGGATCAGGGCTAGTGAGTCAGATTTGGCGATTTGAAGAAGGGAGGATTTCCGGCTCATCGTAGTCATACGAGGAGCGCAGATGAGCCAGAAATCCGGAACCACAGGTTCGCCGTCGGAGCGACTTGTGAAGATCATCCGCCGGGCGACCCGGCGGCATCACTCGGCCGAGGAGAAGATCCGCATTGTCCTGGACGGCCTGAGAGGCGAGGCCAGCATTGCCGAGCAGTGCCGACGTGAAGGCATCGCCGAAGGGCTTTATTACAGCTGGTCGAAGGAGTTCCTGGAAGCCGGCAAGCGTCGGCTGGCGGGTGATACGGCGCGTGCGGCCACCAGCAGCGAAGTGACGGAGCTTCGGCGGCAGGCCCGGTCCCTGAAGGAGGTCGTTGCCGAACAGGCTCTGGAACTGCGCCTGCTGAAAAAAAGCATGATGGCGGATGGGGAAGACGGGCAATGAGATACCCCGCCGCCGAGAAGCGCGAGATCATCCGCCTGGTCGAGCAATCGCACCTGCCGGTGCGGCGGACGCTGGCCACGCTCGGCATCCTGCCGGGCACGTTTTACCGGTGGTATGACCGCTTGCAGACCGGCGGACCCGAGGCGCTGGAGGATAGATCGCCTCGACCCAGTCGAGTATGGAACCGGATCCCCGATGATGTGCGTGAGCAGGTCGTTCAACTGGCCCTTGACGCGCCTGATCTGTCGCCGCGGGAGCTGGCGACGCGCTTCACCGACACCCGGAAGTACTTCATCTCGGAGGCATCGGTCTATCGCCTGCTCAAGGCGCACGACCTGATTACGAGTCCGGCCTTCATCGTCAAAGGCCGCTGATGAGTTCAAGGACAAGACGACAGCGCCCAACCAGCTGTGGCAGACCGACTTTACCTATCTCAAGGTGATCGCCGAGGATGTAACAGCCACCCTGGAAATGGCGCTTGAGACATCGGGCATGGAGAGTGCCCGTGTTGTTCACCGGCCGCGGCTGCTCTCCGATAACGGCTCAAGCTATCTCTCCGCCGACCTGGCCAAGTGGCTCGACGACAGAAAGATGCAGCACGTCCGCGGCGCTCCCTATCATCCGATGACGCAGGGCAAGATCGAGCGCTGGCACCAGACGCTGAAGAACCGCATCCTGCTCGAGAACTACTACCTGACCGGCGATCTCGAGGCCCAGATCGGCGACTTCGTCGATCACTACAACAACCAGCGTTACCACGAGGCCATCGGCAACCTGACACCGGCCGATGTCTACTTCGGACGAGGCAACACCATCCTGTTGGAACGAGAAACGCCGCCATGGTCCAACTTGGCACGGCCTGAACCTTAGTTCGATACAGCCGAGACTATGTGTTGTTGGAGCAGCGAGCGAGGTGGGAAAAGCTTGGGTCCACGGCCATGGCTGCGTGCCGGCGTGGGAGTGGCGCGCCAAGCAACGAAGCAACGAGCGCCTTGTCCAACCTCACGGTGTCGTCGTCTGCATGCCGAAGAGCGCGCACCTGACTGGCTCTGCACTAGAGCAATTACGAACCGCTACAACAGTTACATATCTACGGGTGCCAATTCATAGCGTGTGCATTACATCGAGCCAGCGTCGAGTATCCGCCTACTAGCGCAGACCTTTACCAAATTGAGCCCAGATAAATCATTGGGAGATATTTCCATGTTGTCCATTTTCAGCAAGTTGATGAAAAACGAACAGGGCGCTACCGCCATCGAGTACGTGCTGATTGGCTCGCTGATCTCGGTCGCGGCCATCGCCGCCATGACCACGGTTGGTGGCAAGGTGAGCAACGTGCTGAGTAATGTCGCCACTACGATGACCTAAGCTTGTCAGCCTGAGTGCGAAGCGGGTGGTCGGGCATAGACACGAAGTGGTTGCGTCCGGTCGATACAGCGTAGCTTCAATTGATACACAAAGCCCAGTGGGCGCCTGCGCAGTGCAGCGTTAAAATCGAAGCCGTTGAAGTGGTTGCGTCGCGTTGAGTTAGTGCAACCACGAGAAGCTTATTTTTGGAGATAATCATGCTGTCCATTTTTCGTAAGTTGATGAAGAGCGAGCGTGGTGCGACTGCGATTGAGTACGTGCTGATCGCGTCGTTGATTTCCGTGGCCGCTATCGCCGCCATGACCAGCGTCGGCGGCAAGGTCAGCAACGTGCTGAGCAACGTCGCAAGCGCGATGCAGTAAATTTTCTCTCAGGGTTAGTTGGGGAGCACGAAGCGGGCGGTCTGGCAATGGATCGCCCGCTTTGATTCTGGCCGCAGCGAGGTGGGGCCAAGAACCATGGCAGCCTGCGTACGTTCGATACAATGCAATAACAATCGAGACTCGAAACAGCGCCAACTCCGGAGCTGGCACGAGTACTGTGCCTCTTATGCACGAACAGGAAATGCGAGCTCATCCGCGCGTGGCCGTGGATACGGTCCAAGGCGGATATTCATTGCGCGTGGAACACCCGAGGAGCGGGACGAAGGCGATTGAAACCTACGGGTCCCTGCCCGATGTCGTCGCTCGGGCCACCGAGCTGATTCAAGCTGGCTACAGCATTGGAATCTCGTCCGCCGCTTTTTTGGAAGTGCGCTGAGGGATTTCTTCTCGTGAGCGACTCTGCCCAGGCGGAACTTTGCCGACGTCTTCTGGTCGGCCGCGTTATGGAGCGGGTACGCGATCGAATGCCAGACCAAACCACCGCTCGGCAGCTAGTCAACGCGATGCGCCGCGTCTGTGTTGGCTTGCGCGACATGTGCGATAGGCAGCGCGAAGCAATGGCTGCGGCAGGATATCAGTTGGATGCCGAGAGGTTCGCGATGGAAGACGTGTTGCTCGAGGAATTGGAAAGCTGGTTCGACTAGGCCGTCCGGCCTGCCACTTACACAAGCTGGGCGAGTAACTATCGACAGTATGCCAAGACCAACAACGGTGATGACGGTACGGTCTGGTGGGACGGCCTTAGGCGGCATGGCGCAGATAGAGCTTCGTGTGCGCGTGCAGTGATAAGATGCGGCACGCCCGACGCACGCAGCTTGCTGAACGTTTGTCCTGCCCTCTGGCTGTGCCAGTCCCAATACTCGAGCTCGGCGGATTGCGTCGGGCACTTTCAGCACTCCCATGTAACTACGCTACTAAGCGATGCATTGACTAGTGCGAGCTGTCACGTGTTTGCTGTTGCACGGTCTCGGCGTGTTGCTCTCTCGCCGATGCTTAGAGGCCCGCCTTGCAGTCTGAACCACTGGGGCGGGCCTCGATTTTATTGAAGATCGCACAGCATGACGCTGGACCCCGGCGGGCTAGGAGGTGCTGTCGTTGGTTGCGGATACTCTGAAGTAACAATTGTAACGAGTGTAAGGTCACTCGCTGGTCACAGTCACGCCGCGCGTAAGAGCCCAGACTTCGACGAGATGAAATTTTTCTGATCGGCGCCGCCTGTTCGGCGGTGGACTACTGTAGCAAATGGGGACGTCGCATGGGCCCGATTATCGTATTGCTTCAGGTGGCAAGGGACCATCCGGCAGAGACGGTAGCCTTCACGATCCTCTTCGGTTGGTTTTGGCATTCGGTCGTTCGCCTCGATCACGGCCGACAGCGTGTGCTGTTAGCATCTTCCTTCCCTTTGTCGCTCAATAAATTTCACTTCTTCTCGGTTTAACCGACAAGGATATTTCGCCATGAAAGGTAATTTTTATGAGAACGAGCGCGTCGCGCTCTTTATCGATGGCGCCAACCTCTATTCCGCTGCGCGTGCTCTCGGCTTTGATATCGACTACCGCCGTCTTCTGAAGGTGTTCCGGGAAAAGGGACGCATGGTGCGCGCCTACTACTACACGGCGCTGATCGAGGGTCAGGAATACTCGCCGATCCGGCCGATGATCGATTGGCTGGACTACAACGGCTTCGCCATGATTACCAAACCGGCCAAGGAATTCACCGACGCCATGGGCCGCCGCAAGATCAAGGGCAACATGGACATCGAGCTCGCCATCGACGTGCTCGAGATGGCCGAGCACCTTGATCATGTGATCCTTTTCTCCGGCGACGGCGACTTCCGCCGCCTGGTCGAGGCGGTGCAGCGCAAGGGCTTGCGGGTCTCGGTGGTCAGCACCCTCAAGTCCTCGCCGCCGATGGTGGCGGACGAACTGCGCCGCCAGGCCGACGATTTCATGGAGCTTTCGGAGCTTGCCCCGCTGATCGCGCGCAACCCGTCGGAACGCGCCGCGCGTCCAGTTGTGCCAGCCAGCAACGGCCCTGGTGACGCAGACGATCTCAGCGGCGACGAGCCCACCGAGCGTTTGATGCGCTCGGCCTAGTCGCGGGCTCGTGGCCAAGTCCGAATGTCCTGGGCTTCATTGACCAGTAAGCGCGCGCGTACAATTCACCACCGGCATGCTGGACACGGCGGCGACCGTCAAGGTTCATTGCCAAGGGGGAGCATTTGCAAGCCTTGAAAACTGCGTCGGAAGAAATCAGCGCCCACAATCTCCTGGGCCGGCTACCGAGCGAGTTCTCCAGCAAGCTGCTGGCCGGCAAGAGGACGCTCAAGCTGCGCGAAGGCGAGACAATGTTCGAGCGAGGCGACGCCGGCGACGGCTGCTATTGGCTACACCAGGGCGTGCTCGCGGTCTGCGTCGCCTCGCACAATGGCGAACAGCGCATTCTTGCTATCCTGGGACCGGGCGCGATCGTCGGCGAGCTGGCGATGATCGACGGCCTGCCGAGGTCGGCTAGCGTCCAGGCAGTCAGGGACTGCGAGCTGACCTTCGTCAGCCGCGCCGCCTTCACTGACATGCTGCGCCAGCGTCCCGAGCTCTACGGCGATATCGTGACGACGCTGGCGGCTCGCCTGCGCCAATCCGACGAGGATATGGTGGCCTCCAGTTTCCTGACGGTGCGCGCGCGCGTGGCCCGCGCCCTGCTGCAGTTCGCCCACCAACTCGGCGAGGACCTGGGAGTGGGACGGATTTTGATCCGGCACAGGATCACCCAGAGCGACCTCGCCGCGATGGCGGGCGTGGCGCGCGAAAGCGTGAGTCGCACATTGCGCGAGTGGCACCGGCAGAAGGTCCTTGAGGGATCGCCGCGCGCCGGCTATGTCGTCCACAAAATCAGACTCGAGGGCGCGGCGGCGGAAGGAGCCGCGAAACTAACAGCGTTGGCCAAGAAGGGGCTCATTCCCGCTCCTACACCACCAATTGCCGAGATAGCACCCAGCTAGAGACGGGCGCGACCTGGCAAAACCTGAATGCGCTTGTCGCCGCCTGCGATAAGCCCCAGATGGCTCTGCGGGCGCATCGGCTAGCGTGGAGCCTGTCGTTGAACAGTGATCGGGAAAGGTTGAGGTCTTTCGCCGAGGAGCCTGGAAGGCGAAGCCCAAGCTCGGGAGCGTAAAGCGGCGGAGCAACGGGCCATTTGACGCCATATTTGAGCTCGCAGCTGGAATGGAAAAGGCCGCCCTGATGGTAGCGCGGCCTGTGAGGGTGAGGGGATAACCGGTCGCCTCAAAGGCGGGCCAATCTTATTGGCCGGCGGGGTCCCGCTTCGACAGGTACGCCTCCGCAGCGTCCGACCCAGAGGTTACGCGCAGGTTCCGCGTAATGTCTCTCAAAACCCGCGCCTCACGCCGTCAGTGGTACACATTCCTGGTAGTTCTGGTGCGGTCGCCACCTTCGCAATGGCCACGCCTGCATCAACTGACGGCGCTGACTCGCTGCTTGCTCCTCAAGGCGTTGAATGAAACTTTGTCTCAGCCGGCCAGTCTCACAATCAACGGCTCAAATTCACTTAACCCCTCGGCATCGCAGCCAGCCTCGGCAAGGCACAGCCCCTTTGCGGTGAGCCGGATACCATTGGCGCCATCGGTGATAGGCCCAAGCAGCTCAAGGCGTATTCGCTGAGCAGCGAGAGCGGCGGCGGCAGTTTCAGCCTTCTATGCGTCAGCGTACTTGTCAGTCGATCGGACCGTGCGTTACGTATCAGGCAAGTTTCACCTAGCCCCCGCCGGCGGCTCCCCAGGCCGATCATCGAAGCCCCCTTCCCGCACACCCCAAGGCTTCGATAAACGCTTCCACTATGGTCAAGGTGGGCTTCTGGCAAATGATTTGAACGTCGGCGTTCACAAACTCCTCCGAAGTGGAGCCCTTGTCGTAGCGCACAATCTTTTCAATCGGGTTTCGGCAGAAGCACGTTCCGACATTCTAACCGTGGCCGTATGTCCGGCCAGTGGGACCGTCACAGGCTCTCAATACTCAGGCAACCTCGAATGGAAAACGGGAAGCGGCAAGACCCTCTCGGGGGCCTTCTCAGGCGCCGCTTCGGGCGGCAGCATCCGCATACAGACCATCGTGCGCGCAGACCAGAAGGGCGGCTCCGGTCCGAACGAGGATTACTGCAATCTTGAGCTGGACAGAGTCGCCTGGGCCAGACATGACCCCGCGTGGATTGGCCCGACGTTTCAGCTTGGAGATAAGATGCGTATATCGCTGCCGTCTGTGCTACTGTGTTTGCCTCTACACCCGAGATAACAATGCCGGCAGACAAACCCTGTGACCTCTGTGGGGGTCGCGGTTGGATACGGCCGATCAACGGCCCCTCCAAATCATGCCCTCGATGCAACGCGGCCGGTGAAAACATCGTCGTCGGCCGGATGATGATGCCGAGCCGACACGGATTCGACTAGATCCGAAGCGGCGTGTGCGCAGACCGCGGTTCGTGCCCAGCACTCGGCTAGACTAGTGAGGGAGCATGACGTCAATTGACTGGGAGTTCTGGTTAAGGGAATTGCACCACGTCCATCGTGGGCCAAACGAAGAAATAACTTGGGTGTGTGGCCGCTTGCGTCACGAGCGCCTCGGCCGTGGACGGCCGCACGACGAAGGCTGAAGGCCTCAGTACGTTAATAGAGGCGGTCAGTTTCATTAGACGCCACCCTGCGTTCGAGGTCCGATAGTGGGTCCGGCAAATTGGCGTGATCCTTGAGGGCCTGTGCGTACGTTGGCAATCCGTCGATGGACCCCCATCGGTCCGGCTCCCACAGGCCGGAGCGAATCATGGACTTCCCACAATGGAAGAAGGCTTCCCGCACAAGTAAGGCAAGGTCCGGCCGCTTACCGTTGACGGCCATGCCTTCGAGCAACTCGGGATCCCTCACCACTTGCGCCATGCCGCTGACACGCACAACTTCCCGGCGCTTCGGCACGATGAACAGGATTTCCACGCTTGGGATCTCAAGTACATTCATAAACGTATCGCCGCGGTGATTACCAAGGCGATCCGGTACCGCGAGCGTATGCTTGTCGAGGACTTTGACAAAACCCGGCGGATCGCCCTTAGCGCTCCTGTCCGGTTCGGTCAAAAATCAGAAGTCTCCGGATCAAGAACAACTATTCCGGTTTTCTCCCGAAAGCAGGCGTTGCGTAGATGCCGTTCAAGCCTCAAAGCCGGCTATCTAGCTATAATCCAACTCCCTAAACCTGGGCGACGGGTGCGATTTGAGATGTGCGAAGGCGGTGGCGGACATCCACGATCGTTAACTCGTCGCTTTTCAATCCATTGCCAGAGAAGCCTTACTGGTTTTCGGCGGGACCAATTAGGTGTGCTATCATGCGAGAGTTTGTAGGCCGCACGATCTAAGGTTGACGGCATTTGGCTGCTGCAGCCCAAACAAGGGGGGGTATGGGGGAGGGACCGTCTCGTGCCAAGGAAGGCACTCCGCATGATCGCCGTCACTGGAAACGCGTAGCTCGTCGCTATCAGCGGTATTTGGCGCAGGGTGACTGGTCGGCGAAAAATTGGGCTCGGTATGGTTTCGCCCTCAAAGCATCTGGTGAGTTGAATACCGCAGCGCACGCCTATGCAATGGCGGTCTCCTTGGAGACAGACAACTTGTCAGATGCCCACCTACAGACCGGGCACCTGCATCAAGTGCAAGGCGACACGCAAAAAGCGGTGCAATCTTACAAATCGGCCTTGAAGTTCGATCCGGAAAATTTGGCTGCAGCGAGCGAGCTTCGAGCTATCGGCATTTTGGACGAAGAACTTGCGCCAATCATCGAAGGGGCGAAACAAGATAGGCACAATATTGGTTTGCACCCTGCTGATCGAGTCCTGGCAGCCAGATTTAAGAGCGGCCTGTCCATCAGGCGCCGCAAATGGGGCCCCGCACTCGCGGCGGTGTTCATCGTGCTTTGTCTGGCGTGGAGCGGCGTATCGATGCTGGTTGGCCCCCCGCTTGAGATCGCGGACGATGCCTATCGAAGCGCCTTGGCGGAAGCGCGCCGGCTAGTGGGCTGGGAGAGTGTCGAGACTGAGGCAACCGCGCGGAAAGCTGCCGAGGGAAAAGCCGTGGTCGAGGCAACCGCGCGAAAGGCTGCCGAAGAAAAAACCTTGGCTGAGACAGCCGCGCGGAAAGCTGCCGAAGAAAAGGCACTGGCTGAGGCAGCTGCGCGGAAAGCAGCCGAGGCGAAAGCCTTGATTGAGTCATCCGCGCGGAAGACTGCCGAAGAAAAAGCTTTAACTGAGGCAGCGGCACGGAGAGTTGCTGAGCAGAAGCTTGCCGCCGAGGATGCCCGTCTTAGGACAGAAGAAGCGGCGCGCAAAGCGTCGGAAGGAAAGCCAAAGTCGGGTGCAGAAAGCAGAGCAGAGGCCGAAAAAGCCGAAGCTGCCCTCGTCCCGTCTGAGCAGGATCGCAAGAGGGCGCAGGGGGCCCTGAATTCGCTGGGCCACGAGATTCCTACCGCGACCGGCTACTTCGGCCCACGCACCCGGGCAATGATCACGGCGTGGCAGAAAAAGCAGGGCCTACCGGAAACGGGCTACTTGGATGCATCTCAGCGCGCCTTATTGTACGAGCAAGCCGCGCTAGCAATACGTGCGGACGAGACGAAGCTCGACGCTCGGCAGCAGGCCGAGAAGGTAGAAGCCGGGTTGAACCTGTCTGAGCAGGATCGCAAGAGGGTGCAGGTGGCCCTGAATTCGCTGGGTCACGAAATTCCGACCGCGACCGGTTACTTCGGCCCGCGCACCCGGGCGATGATCACGGCGTGGCAGAAAAAGCAGGGCCAGCCGGAAACGAGCTACCTGACGAAAGTTCAACTGGGGACACTTTGGCAGCAGGCTGCGCCCACATTGGCGAAATACGACCAGGCACAAATGAAGCCCAATGAAGACCGACTTGGCGCTAAGTAGCAGGAGACCTGACCGCCTACCTGCTCGTCGATCAAGATTCATCAGGACCGGACATGTTGTGGCGTGGGCTGGTCACTCCAACTTGTCGCCGGAACTAGACGTGCGCTGAGTGACCCGCGTCGTTCTTCAGCGCCCCGTTCTCGAGCCGCTTTAGAAATTCCTCCCCGGTCATCTCTGCTTCGATTGAAGCCACGGGGGATCGCCATCTGCCACTGTCGATCTCTTCAATTTGCCTCGTCATGGCCTGCGATACAATGCGTGAGAACGGCCCCAGGTGAAGGTAGAAGGCGGCCATTGCCCCAACCGCCTGGAGCGCGCCGCGATTTTCACGGGCGCAGGTATAGAGCGCCTTGATGTAGTAGCCGAGGAGCAGGGGTTGCTCGAGGATAACCGACCTGAGGAGACGAAACAGCGCGGCGCAGTCGCCGGGAGCAAGGCCGGCAATGCGCCAGGCCGGCTTGGCGTCCGCCTTCTTTGACGGCCAGAAGCAGTCGAGCTTCTGCGCGGCGCGCGTCACGCGCCCGAAATAAGCCTCCGGCGTGTAGATCCGGTCGATCACGCTCTTGTAGTCCACCAGCACGTCCCGTCGCGGCCGCAGGGTTTCGAAGTTGAGTCCGAGGGTACATTGATCGCCGCCCCCCTCGTTCAGCTTCTGCATTTGCCATGCTACGGGAAACACACGGCTCTCTCGAGTGAGCCTGGTGGTGAGCTGCGTATTCGCCAATGCCGTGAGCAGGCCCGCCATGCAGATCGCTATGTCCGCATCCTCGATGCAGTCGACCATTTCATCGGCGATGCTGCCTTTCTCGGTATCGAAGCCCACAATGAAACCCGCGATGACGAACATTCCTGCGGCATAGATCTTGTGAATGCTCTTTGTCAGGCTTCGGCGGGCATTCTGCTTCTTCTGCATGGCCACGAGCGTGTCACCATCCGGGCTTTCGATGCCGACGAACACGACGAAGAAGCCCGCCTTGCGCATGAGCGCAAGCAACGCATCGTCGTCGGCAAGGTTGACCGACGCTTCGGTCGAGAAGACGAAGGGGTAATCGTGTTCTTTCTGCCAGGCGATGAGCGAGGGCAAGAACGCCTTCACGGCCTTCTTGTTGCCGATGAAATTGTCGTCGACGAAATCCAGGTGTCCGCGATATCCGCCGCGATAGATCGCCTCCAGCTCGGCCAGCATTTGTGCTGCCGTCTTCACGCGCGGCATGCGGCCATAGAGCTCGATGATGTCGCAGAACTCGCAGTTGAACGGGCAGCCGCGGGAGAACTGGATGGCGAGGTAGAGATAGTCGCTGCGCCGGAGGAGATCATAGCGGGGCACGGGAGTCTTGGTGACGTCGACCTTGAATTTCTCAGCCGTGAAGGTGCCATGCCGTTGTCCGGCGTCCCAAGCGGTGATGAACTCCTGGATGACCACCTCGGCTTCGCCGATCACGACGAAATCGGCATGGGCATAGAAATTCGGCTCCGAGGTGGCGTCTGGCCCGCCAACGACCACGACCTTGCCCCGGCTTTGCGCCAGGGCGATCAGGCTCAAACAATCAGGACGCTGGACGTTCATGCCCCCCGTCATAACCAGATCGGCCCAGGCGAGGTCGGCCTCGGTGACGTCGGCGACGTTCCTGTCGACCAGCCGGCACGTCCAGTTGATGGGCAGCAGGGCAGCGACCGTCAACAGGCCGAGGGGGATGGCGGAATGGCGCGCCCCGCCGACTTTGCAGGTGGCCTTGTTGTTCCAGAAGGTGGCCACAGGGAACTGCGGCGACACCAGGAGCACATTGCATGGACTAATCGACATTAGCTTATCACCGAAGAGCGGGGACAGCGACAAAGTGGGTGAAGCTAGCATCTTTCCCATTCCCGCTGAAACCCGAGGTGAGCTGCGATGCTGAGAGCGTTCGCCCACGCCGACGAGGCGATCGGGTTAACGGTCTGCCATGTCCACGTCGGGTTAGATGCGTCGGTTTCGCGATGTCCGCCGTATGTCCGGTCTACCCTCAACAGCAGACTTTTCCTGACTTTCGCGGTTCGGGACTGCCCATCGACTGCGCGCGTCTAGCGTCAGCCCCGCATGCGTTCGGCGCCGAGAGCCGGCAGTTTATGCTCTTCGGCAAAAATGTGGGAGTAGAGGTTGGCCACCCACAGCTTTCCCTCCTGCGTCATGTGAAGGTTGCTGAGCGCGTCGCCAATATAGGGGGTGACGACCGACCAAAAGAATTTCGGATACGCGGCCCGGAGTGCCGCCGAGCTGTTGTAGCCGAGCTTCCCATTCATCCCCGTTTCCGAGAACTCCGCGAATAGCGCCGAAATCTTCCGCATGTAATTGGGGTCAGCGAGCTGGCCGATGAGGTCGGACGCGCGCAGCAGCGCCGGATAGTCGGTCGCGGCCTTGCCCTCGTTCTCGGCCGGCACCGGGAAGCGCGTGTGTTCGATGTTGGCGCACAGCACCTCGACATCGATGTGGCGGTTCTTGGCGAAGCGCTCGCGTACAAACAACTTGCCGCGCTCGATGTGGTACGGCGTCAGCGAGGCATCCGTGGCGCCCTCCGGCAGCTCCACCGCCTCGCCATCCTTGCCCGTCATATAGCGCCCATGCTTGTCGTTCCGGCAGATGCCGCGCACGTAGCCGATGTCGTGACACAGGAGCGAGATGATGAAGTGCAGCCAGTCGCGCGGACTGACCCCGCCTTCCCGCAGGTGCTTGCCCTTGAGCACCTCCTGGCCCACCAGCGTCACGCAGATTGTATGGCCGAGATCGTGATAGGGCGCATCGCCGTTGGCTATGAGTTCGAGCGCCATGTGGCCCACATAGTCGATCATGCCTGGGTAGTCAGGCTCAAGATTGGTATAGGTGCTGGTGTAGCCGTTGCGCAGCTCATTGACGAACGCATCGATCATTACGGCGGTCGGATTGAACATGATGTCCTCGGCCTCTTCTAACGTGCGGGCTCAACCTCGAGCCCCGAGGATTTAGCCCTTTCCTGGCGGCAGCGGCACGATCATCGACACACGCGCGCGATAGCGCCGGTAGGTATCGCCGAACTGCGCCACGAGATCGCGCTCCTCGAGCCATATGCCAACAAAGATGTAGCCGCTCGCCGCGGCGGCGAACAGCAGATGGCCCTCAGTCATCCGGGGCGTCGCCCAGAAGGCTAGCAGGAAGCCGACATAGATCGGGTGGCGCACGACCCGATAGAACAGCGGCGTCCTAAATTCGGGCGGCTTGGCGGGCGTGCCGCGCCAAGCGTTCCACACTTGCGCCAGCCCGAACAGGTCGAAGTGGCTGACCAAGAAGGTGCTGATGAACAGCACCGCCCAGCCTAGCCAGAAAATCGCGACCAGCAGGCCCACCATAAACGGCTCCTTGGCCTCCCAGACCACGCCGCCCATCGGCCGCCATTGCCAGTAGAGCAGCAACAGCGCGAGACTCGAGGCGAGCACGTAGGTGCTGCGCTCGATTGCGTGCGGCACGATCTTAGTCCACCACGCCTTGAATGCCGGCCGCGCCATGATGCTGTGTTGGATGGCGAAGATGCCCAGCAGGACGAGATCGATCACAATCGCGGCGGTCGGGCTCGCGGGCGGCCCGCCCTTGTCGATTGACAGCGGCCCGAAGCCGCCAATGAAGCAGATGGCGTAGAGAATTGTCGCCATGGCGAGCGCGTAGCACGCGCCACCGTAGAGCAGCGTCAGCAGACCAGTCATGATTTCTTCCCCCGGGGTCGCCGGCCGGAGGCCGGGTCGCCGCTGCAACGATAGCGTGTATTTCGGCAAAGGGTAGGGAAACATTCGGTCGACGCTGCTCACGGGCCAATGCAAATTCCCAACTTGTTGCGAATGGATCGTGCCGTCAGCAGCCAGCCGATCCTAGGTTGTGAATGGTCGGGCCGAGTGTTGGCTATGGCTAATCCAAAGGGAGATCGAACATAGCTATTTACATGTATCAGGCGGCGTACACTGCTGATTCTTGGGCCGCGCAAGTTAAGAAGCCGGCGAACCGTGTCGAATCCGTGGGTCGCGCAGCGTGCGAGGCCGTTGGCGGCAACTGCTCGGTGGTTGGTACTGCTTCGGTGACTAGCCGAACGGAACTGTGCCAGAGAAGTAAAAAGCCGCCGATAGAGTGCTGGGAAGCGACCCTATCGACGGCTGGAGGCGGAACGTACCTTTGGGGGGAGCTACGCCTCCAGCTGCAACTTTACCGCGTACCCTGTGGCCCATCTACAGAAAATACGGTCGCCATCTCAAAAGTGGCCGCCGCGCTAATGAACTGTGGAGCGCCCTCTACCGGCGCGTTGTGGGCTGTCCTCACGCCCCTGCTGCCTCACGATCCAAACGGCCTCCACGATTATCGGCCGAAGGGCTTTCACGTCCTGTGCTGACAGCCGGACACCTGTTCCCTTCATGAGAGCCAGAAGAAGTCGGCCCACGGTACCTTTGGTTGGTCGCTGGTTCTTCATCAGAGTTCGCATCTTTGCCCCCTTGCTTGGCAGCCACGCATCGATGGGAGATTGCCCTCAAACCAACGCCCCACTCGGTTCATCGTCGGCGGGCTACGCTTGTTTAGGCGACGATCTCTTCGGCGGTCCCTCTTTGAGCAGCGCAGCCATCCTGTGTTGAGCTTGGAGGTCGAAACTACAAACCGACACCGACGCCCAGTCTGGCCCGCCCTCTATGGGATGCGCCATCAGCGCTTCACTAAAAGTGTCGGCGTCCAAGTCATTCTCGAACGCGACCCTGATCACCTGATCTTCGCTATGCATCGCGTAGTTTGCGACGCTGTTGAGGCTCTCGGTAAGTCGTTCCAGTTGATGGATCAAACTGTGGCTAGATGTGCTGCCACTCCGAGAGCCGATGTTCACTATGACAAGATGCGGTCTGAAATGCGCGTCGAGAAAGAGTTCCCAGTCCATCGTAGGCATGACCACCCCCAGCCCAATTGACCAAGGAAGGCAGTCAGTCGGCAAGCACAAAGTCTAGCCCGCGAGCACCTTCTGGGTCTTCGCATAGCACCGTGCATCATAGGTGAACGCCCCTGCGACCCGTAGCCGGGTTTCCGTCCGCTTTCCTTCGCCAAGATGGCATCGGCGAACCGTTTTACTGCGGGCGGCGGTGTCGTCACTGATCCAACGGGCATCAAAGGCGGGTTGCGCGACTTGGATTTGCCAGCCGCTCGGGCTGCACGTTTGTGCAATCAATTGCATAAACTGGCGGCCGAACGCGACACGGCCAAGCTCGGCCGGCCGGCTCAATGCAGTGCCGCCTTCCTTGCTGGCAGCGCGGCAAGCATCTGCCGACGGGCACGGGTAAACGACAGGACGACCGCGTGAATCTCGGTCTCGGCGATCTTTATAAGTTCCCCGAACTGCCGCAGCGTGCCCTCAATGTCCGTTGTCTTTGCAGCCTTCGCTTGATCCGATGCCACATTGTGAACGCCGGTGATCAACCCCGCACCTCGTGCTGAGGCGAAATAGGGTAATAGCACGAACAGTCGGTATGTGACCGGCTTGCCACTTCTGAGCGATGGTTTCCGTCACTCGTAAAGCAAGATAAGGGCGCATCCATCAAAACGCCGAGAAGGGGGGCCTGGTGTTCAGCTGATGCCGACGTAAGAGAAATTCGAGGTTCACGCGACCCGACGTCGAACCGCCTGCAAAAAGACTAAGTGCACACTCTCAAAGTGATCGACGAACGCTTATGTGGAACCATCGGCTATGAATGCACACCTCGCTAATTTTGTTGGTAATTGACCTCAAACAGACAGCTAAATTCTGGAGATCTACATGGCAAGGAAGGTGAAACGAGTGCCGTGGACTAAGGCACTACATGCCGAATTGCGCCGGCATTCGAAGGCCAGGACGCCGGTAGCCCGAATCTCAACGACGATGAAAAGAACGCCAGGTGCGTTGCGCCAACAAGCGCTCAAGCTTGGGATTGGGCTGGGACATCGACGCTGACTTCATGTCAGGGCGGTCATTCAACTCGTGGTGAAGGTCTTATTGCCTACTCAGTTAGCTATTAACTGAGCCGGCAGCAGCCTCACGGCAGCCGGTTGGTCGCCTCAAGCCCGAGAGACGGCGTATTCATGAACTTATCAGGCCAACAGCAAGACATTATGTGCCCTGTGGTCGCCGAATGCTTAGGCATTTCCCGTCAGACGGATGATGGTCTCGATTAGGGCATGCGCCGGCCCTGAAATCAGCCACCCAAGCACATTCAGATCGATGCCAAAGTTGGCACCCACGATGGGCACGATGAATAGCAGGCCGATGATGATAGTCATGCCATAGCGTTCAAGTCGCGCGAGGGGCAAGGCGAAGACGTTTGGTAATAGGCCAACAGCAACGCGACCGCCATCGAGTGGTGGTAAGGGGATCATATTGAAGAGAGCAAGGACAATGTTGATATCGATCGCGTTCTGAAGATTTTGCAGATACCAATGATTTGCACTGGCAGGCAGAAAGACGGCAAGGTGGACCATAAACCCAGCCACCACGGCTAGCAGAACATTGGTGGCCGGACCCGCCGCCGCGACCCACACCATGTTGCGACGCGGATTACGCAATGCGCGAAAATTCACCGGAACGGGCTTGGCGTAGCCAAAGAGGAACGGCGAGCGCGTCAGCAGGAGGACGGCGGGCAAAATGATGGTGCCGAACAGGTCGACGTGCTTGAGGGGATTGAAGGTGACCCGGCCCAAACGCCAGGCCGTGTCATCGCCGAACTGGTGAGCGACGAAACCGTGCGCCGCCTCGTGGAAAGTGATCGCGATGATGACCGGAATTACCCATGTCGACGCGGTGTAGATCATCAGGGCAGATTGCGAACCCATTCTGTGTTCTGTCTCCAAGCCCTGATCTTTCTTCCATTGGTAGCATTGATCTGTTGGGCCACAAGACGAAATCGCCATTGGTGTTCAGCTGGTGAATCCTATCGGGCATCCTCCCAGTCGCGATTACAGCGTAGTGTCCCCGCGCTGCGTCGCTCCACGAATTTGAGACCCGGGCACGCTGAGGAGGAAGAGCGAGCTCGATCGCCAACTCGTTATGCAATACCCTAAATGCACTGACTGGTGGCGAAATCAGGATAATGCCATGAGTGATTCTTTGCGGCGAATTCGCACTTGGCGGCGTTGCTGGCCCGCGGCTGATGTCCTGGGCAGTCGCCAATGCGAGGGTCGAGCCGAAAGGTAACGCATCACGAAGCAGGCTTCGGGGTCGGACAAGATCGATCCCTTGATGGCGGCGTTCAATGCCGTTGCGCTGATGTCGACGAACCCTTGATCGTCGCGGCCGAGGATATTTGTGATCTAGGGCGTGTTCACTCGCAAGTCGGAACTTGTCACTGAGCCTTGGCCAGTGTCTGCCCTTGGGTCGGTTTCGGCGTCAGGCGAGACTTCGGATCAGGATCAAAGTGACCAAAAGCGAGTATGAGCACTGCGAAGCACGCAGCTAATAGCAATTGCGGCGATAAAATCGTGGCATGAGGTTGGGACGATGGGTATCGTTCCGGCCTCCCGACCGCAACCCGGGAAGAGGTTGACCGAGTGATACCAGGACGAGTCGGACGCACGATGGCTGACGTTCAGGATCGGCTGCTCGAGAGCAAGATGACGGAGATCGAGCAGGCGCGCTCGTGGAGTCCACGCGTGATCTCCAAGTTCGAGACGCTGATCAGGAGCGGTGACGATCTCTCCCTCTACCGCGTCAATCCGCTGGCCTTTGCCCGTGATCGCGCCATCGCCGAGGCGGAAGCCGTGGACCTATTCCTGCACGCCCCCCGGAGCGGCCTGTTCGACATGCATTGGGACGTCATCTGCCCCCAATCCGGTGGTGCTTGATAGCTTCGGTGCTCTGCGCACGATCAAGACTCACTAGGTCTGCGGCCTATGCGACGTCACGGGCGATACCGACCTCGACGACTTCATCTCGGTCTCCTTCTCGGTATCGCTGCATCTGCGCAGGCTGCCGTTCCACGACCCGAACTCGCTCTCGGTCGAAGATTTCCATTGGAAGCTTCGCGTGATGGCGGTCTTCTCCCGTCCGACGGATGCGCTCTCTGCCGCGCTGCATATTCTGCAAGAGATCGAGCGCTACAATCGCGAGCATGGCGGGCCGGGCATCATCCTCAAGATCGGCGCTCATTGCGGCACCTCGATCGCTGTGACACTGAACGAAAACTTGGATTATTTCGGCCAGACCGTGAACGTGGCCGCGCGCGTGCAGTCGCTGGCGGATGCGGGAGAAATCTGCATCTCGGAGGCGCTCTATACGGCGCCAGGGGTCGACGACCTTCTGGCCGGCCACAAGGTCGTCGAGTTCGCGTCGCCTCTTCGCGGCGTTGAGGGAAACGCAAGCGTCTACCGCATCGTGCGCGGCCATTAGCCGTTGGCGCGCTTATATGGGCACGTCCATTGCTGGTCCTTCTCGGACCTCGCGCAACTCTGCCGCCTTTAGCGGCTAAGTGGACATCGTCTGTTTAGGGGTACGCGACCTAAGTAAGCGCGCAGGCCGCGCGCGGTGGCTCACCTTGCAGGCCGCGGCTGATAGTACGGTCGGTCGGCAATGCCCACGTCGAACCCCATGGTAGTCCATCGTCATAACCAAGCAGGCCTCGGGCACCGCGAAGATCGATCTACTGATAGCTGCCTTCAATGCAATCGCGTGGATCGCCGCAAACCCGGCTTCGTCGCGGCCCGCGTGTTCTGGATTTAGATCTCTTCCGTCGGACTACGGCATTGGCAGATGGAGGCAGATCGGGGTGACCTCGGCCATTCTTCCGCGCAGGGCAGGGAGGACCAAATGGCGACGCAAGCGAAGTGGGAGTTGTCGGGCAGCTATTTCGAGAATTGCAATTGCAGCGTGGTCTGCCCATGCCTCGTCTCGGCTAGCCCACCTCTAACAGCCCGGCCGACCGAAGGCGTGTGCGACGTCGCTCTTGTCTTTCATATCGACAAGGGTAAATACGCCGAGGTGTCCTTTGAGGACTTGAACGTTGTCGTCGCCGTCCATACACCGGGCCCCATGGGCGAGGGTAATTGCACACTTGCTGCCTACATAGACGAACGCGCGAACGACCAGCAGACCGAGGCTCTCGGTACCATCTTCAGCGGTGCGGCAGGCGGCCCGATGGCAATATTCGCGCCCCTGGTCGCCAAGAACCTTGGCGCCAAGAAGGTACCGATCAAATTCGTCGTGGATGGGAAGAATCGCTCGGTAGAGGTTCCCGGGATTATGCATATGGCCGTGGAGCCGCTAGGAAGCCTGCATCCATCTGGGGAGACTTGGGCTGCAACCGGCCATCCTGTAGCGCCGGATAGGTTGGAGTTTGCCGTAGGCAGCCAAGATCAACGACGTCGATCCGCTCGCCTGGCTCGCCGACGTGCTGGCTCGCATCCACGATCACCCGGCAAAGCGCATCGACGAGTTGTTCCCTTGGAACTGGACGACGCCACAGCAACAACGCGCCGATGCATGACCGGCCGAGCTACCTTCACGTCGCGTCAATAACCTTCGCCGCGGCTCTCGCCGGATGCGTACCTCGAAGACAGGGTCCCCTTAATCATCGCAGGCTGGTGGCTCATGAGGGCGGCAGCCGCTGCCTTGGACAAGGACATCGCGCGCTGAGCGACCGAGGTCCGTCGACCACTCCGCCGGGCGTTCAAGACGCTGAGGGACCGCTATTTGGGCCTCCTCGCTAGAAGCGTCTTTCGCTTTAGCGGTGTCTTCCTCGTCAAAGGCGCAGAGTCCTTCTGTTTCTTGGGCGCGGTTTCTTCATGCCGCACACGGCCTGTTTTTGCCCCGACCTTGGCTAGGGCCTCGAATCTCTCCCACGCGTCGGGCGCAAATGCGGTCTTAAGGGAATCAGACATCTTGGAGGACTTGGGCATGGCTCAATATCCAAATCTGGTCGATCGCGCTGGCCGGAAACTCTAACGTCCCTTGCGGCCGCCCAGGACCTCGGCGTGGCTGGCGGCACCCACCGCCTTGACCACATCGAAGATGCGCTTGCGCACCCGCAACTCGCGAATCTTATAGTAAGCCCGCACCAGCTCCAGCGTCTCACGCTTGATGAGCGGATCCTTCTCCTGCTCGAAGGGCGTTGCAGCCTCGCCGAAGCCTTTGCGGCCGCGGCCCGACATTGGCCGGCCGGCGAGCGCATTCGACGGCATCTCGTCGAAAAAGTAGGACACAGGCACGCCGAGCACCTTAGCGAACTCGAACAGGCGGCTGGAGCCGATGCGGTTGGACCCGCGTTCGTACTTCTGGATCTGCTGAAAGGTCAGGCCGACAGCCTCGCCGACTGCGCTTTGGTTCATCCCGAGTAGAGAGCGCCGCTGGCGCATTCGTTGGCCCACGTGGATGTCCACTGGGTGTGATTTTGCCATCGACTACTTCCCCCATACTCTGCCTACAACTTAGGATATGACCGCTGTCTGCTACAAGGTCATCGTGGCCAAGCGCCGAACGGCTTCGTGGGAGTGGCGGGCCTGGAAGCGCTGAACGCGGACGAAGTGCTGTTCGCACTGCAATCGATGCAAATAAAAAAGTTTGGCGGACGAAAACCGGTGGCAGGCGGACATTGCCACGCGATGCTCACGTCAAGTCTTAGCCACATTAAGTTGGGTGCCTTGAATGGCCCTTCAGGCCGGCGGTAAGAAAAGTTCGACACTACCAGAACAGAGGGGGAGACCTCGATATTCGGTAGCATCGATGGGCAACCGGGCGCACGCCCCCCGAGGCTGACTGTCCGGGCCGGTGGAGCGGGGAACACACACACCCAATTCTCCCCTCCACTGGCTGCCCATTCTAGGCGGTTGATGCACCTTCGCGCGATGCGCGTTCGCACCATTGATGGAGCTAAGCGGACTCTCCACTGATCACCATCAGTAGCCGCCAGACCGAGGGCGATATTTCTTGCCGACGAAAGCGATGAAGTGACTAAGCTTCAAGGGAGCTGCCCAGCAGTGCCACCATCAGGCCGACAAACGTAGTTACTGCCCAGAACGGCCGATCCCAGAGCCATGCGAGCACGTCGTTAAGTTTCTGCCACGTGGTCTCTGGCACGGCGCCGATCGCCCATGACAAGCTGTGGTGCGCCCACGTGCCACTCCGGCATATCGAAGGGCTTCGACCAGTCCTTCCGCCAACCCGGCAGCGGCGAGCAGGCTACCGAGTGCCATCAGCACAGTCTGGATGGTCTTGCGATCAAAGCGCGGTGGCCGCCGCACTACGTAGGTCCACGCTTCCGCTTCAACCCGGCCTCGATCAGCTGCCGCATCGCCTCCGATCGCGTTATGCCGACCACGTGTTTTTGGTTGGGGTCGCCGCCCGTCTTTTTGCGAAAGAGCCCGGAGCCACGTATCGCCTACCGTTGGCACCGCGCTTGTTGATACCTACTAGGCTCATTGGGTCAGCTACTTCGCGGTAGGGAGCCCTTTGACTTGCAATGCGCTCGAACTCCAAACGCCGGTCTTGTTGCAGTTATCTGTTGTAAGGTTGCATTCGTCTACGCACTTCTTGCGATGCGCCCCGCCTCCAGAGGACGGGCAGGCACCAACGCAGGTCTTTTTGAAACCATTGCAGCTCTCCCCCTGCTGCGCCTGCCGCGCATCGGCAGCGTGGGCTGCATGCAGTATGCCAAAGAATGCGACGAAGAAGAAACAAGCCCCATTCGAACATTCATATGCCTTCCCCAATCCCAATTTTCCCCAAGCGCCAAGCGCAGCCATACCAACTGGCTGTACAAGGATGGACGCAAAATGTTTGACGGACAACGGCTGTTCCCGCGCCAGGGCTAGTCCGTGGCGTGTTCGATGTGACCGGCCAACCCGAGCCTTTCCCGATCGCTTCGAAGGGCGGCCGGCCCGCTGTTTGACTGCCCTCCACTCGATAATGCGTCGAAGGGCGGCGTCCGGCCGGGCTTTTCATCTGGCGCCCCGCCTCCGCAAGCGTCGGCGTGCCGGGCAAGCCGCTACTCCTTGAGAGCCTTGCGGAAGGCAACAAACGCGGCGTCGACCTTTTGAGGCGTCGCACGGCGCACAAGCTTCTGATCCTGTTCGGGCAGTACGCCCGATAGGCCGTAGAGCGCGGCCTCTTCGATGCCAAGGATTTTGGCAAACTGCTTGATCATGTGGTCGGACGATGGAGTGCGGCGATCACGCTCGATGTCGCCCAGGTACTGCTGAGAGATCGATTGGCCGTCTTGCTTGATGACCTTGGCCGCGAGTTCGTTCTGGCTCATTTTCTGGGCCTTGCGGGCCGATGCAATGGCTCCGCCGAATGACGACATATCCAAACGCATACCGTCCCCTATTATCGAACTGCCCATCAACGGATTAGCTGATGATGGACATCCGTAACAGCATTTATGCGCTTAGACGTAACAATGCCTTAAAAAGTGCAGGGGAGTTGGCAGCCACATGCTGATCACGCGCTAGAGGGAATGGTTTCCTGCGGTGTGATCGAGCTCGCGCGCACCGTCTCAGACGATTACGACCGGCGCCTGGTACTTCGGATAGACCAGCGCCTCGTCGTTCTTGCCGGCCATCTCCTTGCCGAACAGCTCCGCCCATTCGGCACCTCGGATCTCGTCGCGCGACAGCTTGTAGTTGTAAAGATTGCACATCGGGTTCAGTCCCACTTCCTCATAGCCGTCCTATTCTACGGCATTCATGATCTGGTCGAGCTGCGCACGGAGTTGTTCGACGGTCACGCCAGCATTTGTGCTGAGGTCGCTGACCGGGTGCTCGGGAACAGGCAGCGCCCTTTCGGCCTTGTCCATGGCCTCCTCGCCAGCGGACCGTGTCCAAGCGACCAGCGCTCGAATGTGTGGTGTCCTGTTTTGAACAGATTAGCCGCGCGAGCAAATTTTAGATTGTCGCCAGCCTGCCCGTGTCAGCAGAACTGAATGTGTTCGGTTTCGTAGCGCTCTGCCGTTTAAGGCGCGCGCCGTCGCTGGTATTAGGCTCGACAGTAGCGAGGTGACCCTAATGAACGACAACGTAGCCACGAACGCTCAGCGCACTCCCTCCATGGACGAGTCAGCATGGAAGATGCGCCATGAAGCAGAAACCGCAGAGGCGCAATTGTTGCTCACCCCAGCGGATGAGACCTGAACAAGAGGCGTATTGCCCTTTGCAAACTAGCCGACGAAGCGGAGGAAGCTACGCGACGGCTTCATGAAGGCGGCCTCCACAGCAACGGAACCGGCGACAACCTTGAAATCAGAGGCTGAAGTCTTCATTGGAGAGTGACAGTTGCTCGCTGGCGGCGAGGAGCGCTTCGCGGAGTTCAGCCCGACCGGCCGCCCCGAACCTTCACACGACCCTTTCCCGATCGTTTCGAAGGGCGCGGCCGACCGGCTACCGTCAGCCAGACACTATGACCGCCGCCGACCCTCACCAGTCCTTGCAAGGTCGACGACCAAGATTTCCTTGCAGTAACTAAAGCGAGCGATGTGACCTACGGTTGCTACGGAGCAGGTCAACTGCCACTCTAATCTCCAAGGCGGGGGCCGGAGGCAGCCATCGGTGGTTGATGCCAAGAGCGAATTGGTCGGAGGAGCGCACGACAAGGATTTCGTGGCGCTGCCGCTTGGCACCGTCGTCGGTCGCTATGAAATAGTCGCCGTTCTCGGCCGGGGTGGATTTGGCATCACCTACCGGGCACGCGATGCGCAGCTCCATCGCGACGTCGCGATCAAAGAGTACCTGCCGACCTCGCTTGCCATACGCCATGATGGCCTCACGGTGTTGCCCAACTCGACCAAGGAGGCGGAGGATTTCACCTGGGGTCGGCAGCGCTTCGTCGAGGAAGGCCGCACGTTGGCCAGTCTCGAGAAGGCGCCGGCCATCGTGCGCGTCTTCGACTTCCTCGAAGCCAACGGCACCGCCACATTGTCATGGAATTGGTGCGCGGCGAGACGGTCGAGAGCCGCTTGAGGCGAGCCGGCAGGCTGTCGGCCCGCGAGGTCGACGCCATCCTATGGCCGCTGCTGGACGGCCTAGCGCGCGTGCATGGGGTGGGTTGCCACGCTCATTCGCGACCAGGTCTTGACGCTCGTGAGGCGCGAGCGAGAGACAGTTTGAGCACATCGACGGTCCGGTGCCTGTCGAAAAGTTGCGTTTGCAACGAGCGGAGCCTTGCGCGTGCGGGTTCTTGTCAGCCACATGGAAGGGATGACGCGCCGGAGCTGTGACAAGAAGCAAGCGGGCTTGGCCAAGAATGTGACCATCGCGAACAAGAATTTCCCAGATTTTTTTGCCAGGAAATCGAATAGGGCCTCCTGCGGCGGCCTAGCGGTTGGTCGCTCGTGAAAACAGCCAGTTCTCAGAGGCCTCGGCCGACCCGTAACACTTCTTACACTTGTTACAGTCAGTTGTGATTGCGTGGCGGAGAACAACTGCCCTATTCTTAAACTGTCGTATTAGAGACGTACTGTAATGATTTGATTTAATTTCGTCTTTCTTGGTGGTTGTGATGGCAATATTTGTAACTCTCTCTCCGGGCGAAGCCACCGCCGTAAACGACAACGGTGAAACGGTCGGCAATTTTAGCGATGCCCGCGGGCAGCATGCTTTCATCTACATCGACGGAACATACAGCGTCTTCGACGCACCCGGCGCTTCCGTCACAACCGCAACGGCGGTCGACGCGGCCGGAGACGTCGCTGGCTACTACCGCGACTTGAGCGGTGGTACTCACGGATTTGTTTACAGCAATGGCACATACACCACGGTCAACGCACAGGGTCTCTTCCCCGCCACCTTTATTACGTCAATCAATTTCGATGGTGGAATTGCCGGATATTTCCATAACAACACCGGAACGCATGGATTTGTCCTTAGTGACGGTGTGTTCTCGGTGCTCACCGGCTCCCTCGCTGTTACCACCAAGAGCGAAGCCATCAATGCCAGCGGCGTCGTTGTAGGCACCTATAACGACGGCATCGACACTCACGGATTCATGTACAGCGGGGGAGTGTACACGACGCTGGATGCACCGGGCGCACCGAGCGCAACGGACACCTTCGCGAAAGCTGTAAACTCTAGTGGCGAGGTCGTTGGTTACTACTCCGACGACATAGACCCGTATACGCATGGGTTTGTTTATGCCAATAACACTTTCACAGTCATCAGTGTGCCGGGTGCTGACGATACATTTGCACGAGCAATAAATTCGGCCGGCGACATCGCGGGCACCTACGATGACGCAACCGGCCAACATATCTTCGTCGACAGGAACGGCCACTTCAGTACTTTTGACGTACCTGAAAACAAATCGACGACTGTTACCGGCATCAATTCCAGGGACGAAATTTCGGGCTACTACACTGACGCCACAGGTGAACATGCATTCCTTATTGCCTCTCCCAAGATTGGCTCGAGCGCGGCGGTCAGCGACACCGGCGCTACTCTTCTCGGCGTCGGTCGGGCGATCACCATCACGCTGCACGTCAACGAGGCGGTGGACGTTGTCGGCGCTCCGCAGCTACATCTCAATGTGGGACAGCATGCGACCTATGTGGCGGGCTCCGGCACCGACACGCTTACCTTCACCTACACAGTGCAACTTGGCGACAATGCGGCGCACCTGCAGGTAACCGGTCTCGACCTCAACGGAGGATCGATCAAGGACGACCTAGGCGTGGCGCTGTTGCCGACTGTGACTGGGGATTTTGGACTGACCATCGATACGATTGGCCCCACTATCACCATCGGCCAACAGCTCGCTCACGATACCGGGGCTTCTGCCAGCGATCGGGTCACCAACGACGGTAGCGTTACGCTGTCGGGATCCGTCGCCGATGCCAACGGTGTTGCCTCCGTCGAGGTCTTCGACGGGAAGACCGACCTCGGCGCGGCCGGCGTCGTCGGTGGCGCCTGGAGTTTTTCAGGCCTACTGAGCGAGGGGTCCCATACGCTTTCGGCCATCGCCACCGACCTCGCCGGCAATCCCACCGCGACTGCTGCGCAGTCGACCATCCTGGTCGATACGATTGACCCCACTATCACAATCGGCCAGCAGCTCGTTCACGATACCGGGGCCTCTGCCAGCGATCGGGTCACCAACGACGGTAACGTTACCCTGTCGGGATCCGTCGCCGATGCCAACGGCGTTGCCTCCGTCGAGGTCTTCGACGGGAAGACCGACCTCGGCGCGGCCAACGTCGTCGGTGGCGCCTGGAGTTTTTCGGGCCTACTGAGCGAGGGGTCCCATACGCTTTCGGCCATCGCCACCGACCTCGCCGGCAATCCCACCGCGACTGCTGCGCAGCCGACCATCGTGGTCGATATCACGCCACCAACCCCGGTCTTGCTGAATGCCGACTACACTAACTCCAGCGGACTGACGACGCTGATCGGGCTATCGGAGGCAGGCAGCAGTGTATCCGTATTCAACGCAGGTGAACTTGTTGGAACGACAAAGGCGGCGGCTGACGGAACGTGGAGTATGACGACGAATATCGGCGGTAAGGCCGTGCAGAGTTACGCAGAAAGCGCAACAGATCTTGCCGGTAACGTCGGCTGGTCGCCCGGTGTCGCCCTGTTGTATCAGCAAAGCAGCAATCAAACGCTCGTCGGTGGAAGTGGCAACGATGTACTGATTGCCAACCACCTCGACACCCTGACCGGTGGAGCGGGTTCGGACACGTTCGTCTTCAATCCGGGATTCGGCAAATCAAATATTACCGACTTCGATGTCGGCCAAGACATTTTGCGGATCGATCACAACCTCTTCACCTCGGTATCCGGTGTGTTCTCACATTCCAAAGACTCAGGCGCAGGAATGGTGATCTCGTTCAACGCCGCAAACACTATAACGCTGGTCGGTGTACATGCGGCCGACTTGCAGGCGCATCAAGACCACGTCCAGCTTTTTTGAGCGCTTAGCGAAGCAATCGCCGGCGGTCTTGGTCAATCGCATCCAAACTATGCATTAGCCTGCGCTGGAAAGCAGACCAGCATTCCTAATTCAAATTAGGACACTACCTGGCGCTACCTGTCGCTCAGTGCATCACAGCGTGGGCTTCTCGGGGTGATCATCGGTCGCATTGCGGGGGGTGGGGCCCCGCGAGGAATGTGAATGCCAAGGAAAAGGACATGGATCGGCGTTCCCCAAAGCTGCGCTTCGCGCTGAATACGGCCAGAGAAGCCTGCCTCTTGCTGTTGCCGCTGCTCCTCGGAGGCGGCCTCATCTTTGCTGGTATCAAGGCGCTACTCCGGTAGCACCACGACCTCGCGACCTAGAGCGCGCGCCAGCGGGCCGCGCCGTCTGCTTGTCCTGGCTCTATCCGACTAAAGCACGCGCGTCCAAACCACGCTGCCAATAAGGAAGATGCTCAGCAGAATAGCCAGCCCCTCCCTCCAGGTGAGATGCCAATGACCATGAACTGCGACTGAATGATATCTCGCCACATCCATCCTCAAACGTTGCGAGCCCCTGCCATCACAGTCTCAAGGGCGGCGGTCCAACGCGTGAACGAGCAGAGCGATTCATAGTTTCGAAGGCGAAGGGCAAGAAGTGATCAAGTCGGCGGAGCGCCTTTTTGGGTTTCTCGGAGATCGTGAGGCAGCGACTAAGAGGCATCCGGGTAAAGGTTGGCTCGCCCGATCTGGCGCGCCAGGTCGGTCAGCGCAATCTTAGCGGCGCGTCGTACCGATTTGGCGGAGAACGGCGATGCGGCAATCGCCCGAATAGCCCCCTCTGCACTGGCGCGTAACCGAGCCGTCGTTCCGTATAAGGCGTGCATATGCAGATCTTCGATTGCTTCGCGTGCTCTCCTCGCATCTGGCTCGCGACTGAACATGGCCGCCGCAGAGCTAACCTCCCAATAGGCGAACGCTTCATGCTCGAGTTTGCTGATCACGGGCGGTCTCCCCCACCTTTCATCCGGTTGGGTATCAACCATGGGAAGGCCGTGGGTTTGAGTCGGTTCGTCACAATCTGACGATGTTGGATTGGGTGTGATTTATTTGCCACAAGTTTGGCGACTTATTAAACCCGCTTTCGAGGCTGCTGGCGGCGGCCCCTTAAAGATCACTGAACGTCAGCTTTGCGCGCGTGCTTTGCTTGCCCCTGAAGAGCGGGAACCAAGGAGGCAAGCGATGAGCACACTTCGTGACGCCACCCACCTGCTGAAGCGAATCGTCGACGAGAACCCCGAGATGCCCGCAAGCGAGCTATGGAACCTGTTCGAAGGACAAGCGCGCGAGGAGATGGTTGACGCGATCATGGAGAAATCCATCACCATGATCGTCGAGGTCATGAAGGAAGCGCGGGTGCTACACTAACGACGAGCGGCCCAGCGCACGAGCTGGGGCCTTCTCCCGAACCTCCTCTGATCGGCATCCGGGGAGCCGTCGCGCTGACTAACGCTGGCGCGCAGGTCTAGAGCCACGTCTCACCGCCAAGCGCGTTCTCGCGTCGCTCGGGCGCTCAAGCCGCCTTCTTCTCGTCGTATGGCACGATGACGAGGGCGTCGTCTGGCTGAGGCTTCTGCAGCTTCAGCGCCTCCTCGAGCGTGCCGTTCAGCCACACGTCCACATCCTCGGCAGTCCATCAGCATGACGGGCATCGCCTTGTCATGGATCGGCTGGACCACGCCGTTGGGCTCGGTCGTGAGGATCGCAGACAGGCAGTGCAGTCCGACATTCGGCGCCTTAATCGCTCCTACATCGCTCTGCCACTCGCGCCAGATGCCGGCGAAGAAGAAGGGCACACCGTCGGCGCGTCCGAACCAGCGATTGACTACCGGCTTGGCCGTGTTGCGGTCCGCTCGGAGCGAGCTCTGTGCCGGGAGGTCAATCGCCATCGCGGCAAGGGACAACAGAAGGTGACCGTCGAGCACGTCCACGTTCACTCTGGCCGACAGGCCATCGTCGGCAACGTGTCGAGACCGGGGGGTGGGGATCAGGCGAAACAAGAGGAACAAGCTCATGCAAAGCAAATGGCCATGCACCGGAGCCGCCGATGTGGAGCGCGGACGCGCAGCGGGAAGCCGTGCCAGTCGCCAGCGATGCCGAACGGCCGATGCCGGATGCATGGCGGACCGTCACCGGGGGCACCGAAAGGTAACCGGAACGCCTACAAGCATGGTCGCTACACTGCTGAGGTCATCGAGCGGCGTAGAGAACTTGCGGCTCTGCTACGGGCAATGCGCGCCTTGTCTGCTGAATCCTAGTATCGTCGCGTCGCGGCACGTCCCACTAGTCGCTGGAGGCAATAGTTGGAGTTCCTTGCTCATATAAAGTTTGTTTATCCGGCCTCACTCAGCCCTGCAGTTCGCAAAAAACTGGTCGAGGAGGAGGAAGAGGCCATAGCTGAGCTCGTGAAAACGGGCCACTTCCTGCGAGCGTGGCGCGTGCCCGGCACGCGAGAGATATGGACCCTGTGGAAGGCAAAGGACGCGACTGAGTTCCACGCCATGATATCGAAACTCCCGCTCTGGCCGTACATCGATGCGACAGTACATGCCTTGGGAGCTCATCACATTGATCCATCACCTGAAAGCCTACATGGCGGCCAAGTCACAGATCTTTAGGTCGCTACACTGCCGGGCCCATCGAGCGCCGCAGAGAACTGACGGCTTTGTTAAGGGCGATGCGCGCCTTGTCTGCGGAAGCCTAGTGACGCCAGGATCACCTAGCGATTGCTGGCCATTAGGGACTCACTGAGTCGATTTTGGGTGTGACAGGTAGGTGGATAGGGGACGAGCCCCCAAATCGAGTCCGTGAGTCAAATGTGCGAATCCTAAGGCCCATCCGAGTTACGGGTTTGCGGTTCGCTATGGGCCATCACCAGCAGCAAGTTCAACATAGGTGGTTCGTTTCGAGCCGCCATAGAGTTCCGGATATGAGATGTAGACGCCCCGGTCCCACTTGTAGAGTTCCCGCGTTGTCGGCTGAAGCAATGCGATTTCGTCCTCAATCCAGAGCAAGGCCCATGCGCGGCCATCTTGGCATGTAGCACCTCGTCCAAGCCGTTAGTGCTACCGACCTTCAGGACAAAAAGGATCGGAACACCATGGCGTTGGAGGAACTGGAGAGCGACGCCACTTAATTCCTGCGAGTATGTCCTGCATGAAGGAAAGAGCGCCCCCTGCGCGACGCACTCCACCAAATTCCACGAGTAAACATTGCTACCCCCGGCGGGGCGTTGCCCGCTCGCCGCCATGGGGGCCGGTCGCCGTGACTATTGCGTCAAAACTGCCACGGCTCCTTTGAGCAGACTCGTTTGGCAATTTCTGTGGGATTCCCCACGCTCGCCGTTGCCGAACCGACAATTCGGTCGCAAAGCGCTGCGCAAAGTTCCCCGCGGTGCGTCACAGGCCGCACATTGGGAGTGCGGTCAATGTTGGAGCCAAACAGGCAGAAAGCCTGCTTCGCGCAGTTCCCTTGGTGGCGTGCGGCGGTGGTTACCTGGCTTGTCCAAATAGATCAAAGACGCGGCGTAAGGCGAGCGAAAGGTTGGCGACGCAGTGTGCGATATTCAAATCTGAAGCACGACGATGGGGGGCCAGATGAGCATCGATCAGTCGGTCTATTCTGACTTCCTCGCGGTCTGTGGATTCAGCTTTATCGGACTTCTGATCTCGGTGCGCGCGCTCTTTGAATTGGCCCCGATTTCTGAAATGAACTTCCTCCTTTAGGTCGCAGGGCGGGTGGTCAGCGCAGCCATCACACTGCACGGGTAGCTGCGATTTGCTTCGAACGAACTACCGGGGCGAGGGTGTAAGATCCGCGGGCGATCAGTTGCGGATGCCCAGCTACAAGTTGTGCTTACGGCCAATGCGCGCCGAAATGTAGTGACAGGATTGGCAATCGTAGCTCGCAACTCGCGTACCGCCATAAGTTCCCTCGTTATGGTCGCTAAATGAAACGCCCGAGGCATTGTGGATAGGCTGTGGGTTGTTGTGGCGAGCGCAAAAATTGTTTCGCTTCGGATTGCGCTAAGGTCCGCCAAAAGGGGACCAAAAGCTTGAAAAGCAAAAAACTGGCAGCGGTGACCAAGAGAGAAGTAGCCGGGCGCTTGAGGATGTTGGCGACGAGCCTTTCTCTCAAGTCGGACAAACTTGGCTTCTGCGTCGTGCGGAGGAGTTCGAGCACCGTGCGGCAATTCTTGAGCTGCAGGCTGCCTCGGTCGCTGCGCGCCACTCTGCAGATCGAAGCTGACGGTTGCCGGCGCTATTTGCGGGGGAGAAGGGCAGGCGTCTGGATCGCTTTCGACAAGCACTCGATCAGAGGGAGAACCGGCTGTTCAAGACGCTGACGTGGGCTGAGCTTCTTGCCCCCGTCCTGCCAACGGCGGAGGATTGGTTCCAGAAATACTGCCGTTCTAAACCCAAGCTCCTCAGCTAGTGGCGCAACCGACGGGGGACTGTCTCAGCCGTGAGTTGCAGACTGCCGCAAGCTCGCACCCATGGCAAAAAGGGTCTTCGCCACCGACTATCGTAGCCAAATCGGGCGGCACTCTTCAGGAGCGCGAGATTCTGGTGGGAGCCGACCTCTAGGACTTTGAACTTCAGACCCGCTGGGCGAGGTAGATTTTGCAATCCGCCTCGACCAGCTCCCTCAGCCTTTAGCCCGAGCATCCCCAAGCATGCTCTGCATTCGGCCCCCGCCCACGGCGAAGCTATAGGGCGATCACGTGTATCATTGGCTTCACGATCTGCACTGTCGTGTATCAATCGTGCGCCAAGCTGCAATTTCTCGCCTGCGCCGTTCGCTGGTCTTCAATGGCGCGGACGTCGTCGATGCGAGGAACGATCGAAATCCCAAAAAGGGAAAGGCCGGTCGCCTTGGGAACGACCGGCCTTCCTTTGGAGCTCGCCTGGGTGTGGGTTATCGAAGCCTTGGGGTGTGTGGGAAGGGGCTTCGATGAGCGGCCTGGGTAAGCCGCCGGCGGGCTAGCAGAAACCTGGGAGGTGTGGTGCAGCGCGGCCTAAAAAAGCACCGCCTGCGTGATCAATGCCTCTCAAATTCGAACAACAATAATTTGGTACGCAATCTAATGACTGACTATTAACGATAGGCTTGGTTCTTTGACAAGTGCAGAATCGCATATCTCGGACGGCTCAAGTCTCATAAATGCTGAGGTTTCTCGATCTCAGATATTCAAGAAAGGGTTGTCTAAAAATCTGCGGCGTGTCGGTTAGTCTAAATTTTGCAGAGACTTACCGGCGTCCCCATTAAATACATCCTCTTCATTGGTTGAGCGTGAATGCGCGGGCCGTGCTCCGTACCCAGTACAATTGGTACGAAAAAGTCAGCCGCTTCCCGTGTCATGGGGTGGTGAAGCGCGACGCCTCAGCAAGAGCGCCGCGCCCTAAAGGTGTCGCGACGTCTCAAGCGCCAGGCTGTGATCTGCGTTCCTCTCCGTGACTTCGCGCACATTCGCGGTGAATTTTTATCTCTGCAATTTGCACTTGATACATTCGCCCCGGTTTGAACCTTGCTATGAATTGCACGCCGCCAGCTCGGCGGCAGAGATCGATCACCGGGTGTGCTCGCTGGGTGTGTCCGCGCTAGAGGCGTGAACGTCCGGGTCGTGGGTTGAGGGGTGTGGGCCTTCCAACCTGCTCAGATCGGTCTTCGAGAGGGGCGACCCCGCCTTGCTCTCTCTGGCGGGGTCGTCTTTCTTTGTAGGCTCGTCATCCTGCGCGCCCTCGCGCCGCCGATAAGGGCGGATCCGTCGCCACACCATCTTGGCTCACTTCATCGTATTCTACTTGAGCGATCGATCCGTGCCTCGATGCAGGGAACTTGTGTTGACCGCGGGAGCCAAGACAATAAGACGGGAACTGTTAACCAAATGAGTTGTGGAAAGCCGACAGCAAAGAGACGCGCCGTTTGTCGCAGCCGGTGGAGTGAATACCGTGGAATTTTCTCATGGAACGTCACGAGTTGGGGCGCCGATGAGCCAAAACGCATCGAGAAGACCCATTTGCCTCACTGGCTTAGGTGTCGTCATCCTCGCCGTCGCGCTTTCAGTACCGTCGAATGCTGCTCGTACCTGGGGAGCGACGGGGCACGAATGGATCAGTGGAATAGCGGTCGAGTTGTTACCCGATGAACTTCCGGAATTTCTACGCACGCCCGATGCGGCGGCCGAGATCGCTATGCTCGGCCGAGAACTAGACCGTTCAAATGCGGGTGCTACCCACGATCAAGAGCGCGACCCGGGTCACTACGTTAATCTCGACGACGACGGCACAGCTGCTGGAATACCGCTCGAGAAACTGCCGGCGACACGCGCGGCATACGACACTGCGCTTCGAGCCAATGGTTGGACTCAGTACAAGATGGGCTACTTGCCTTATTCGATCGTCGATGGCTGGCAGCAACTTCGCAAGGACTTCGCATACTGGCGTGCCGACGTCGTCATGGCCAAGACGGCGACTGACCCAGCCGACGGAGCTTGGTTCGAAGCCGACCGCAAATTGCGCGAGATGATCATCATTCGAGATCTCGGCGTCTGGAGCCACTATGTCGGCGACGCGAGCCAACCGCTGCACGTCTCAATTCATTTTAATGGCTGGGGTGAGAACTCTCCTAATCCCAATGGCTTTACAAATTCGACGAAAATACATGCTCACTTTGAAGGAGAGTTCGTTCGCAAGAATCTCGACCGCGCGACAGTGAAGGCCGCGGCCGCCCCTTACAACGAGTGCGCCTGCAAAATCGAGGAAAGGTTGCGAACGCTCTTGCTTGAAACGCACAGCCAGATGGTGCTCCTATACCAGCTCGAGAAACGAGGTGGCGTCGCGAAGGGCGACCAGGAAGGCATCGGGTTTGCTATCGCTCGGCTGGTGGTGGGTTCCTCGACTTTAAGAGACATGATTGTCGATGCCTGGCGAGCAAGCGCCAACATGGGCGTAGGTTATCCGATGATTAATGTTCGCGAAGTCGAGGCGGGACGTAGGCTGCTCACCCGCAAGGACTTCGGCGGCGACTGACCATTCAACGCGCAGACGCGATGAGGATAGGACGCTTACGAATTGTATCAATTATTTCCGCGGGCGGCCTATGACATCAAAGATCGAAGCCATGTGATGCTTATCACCGTCCGTCTCCGCTTTTCCTGCTATCAACTTTGTGTTGGCTCTTTCTTGGAGCCATTGGGGGCCCCAGTCGGCCTTGGTAGAAACGGACAGTAGTCCGGTTTGGGTTTGTGTGGGAAATTAGGAGTTTCAAAGAAGCGAAACTGGGTATCGTCGCCCGCCGCACATAAACGCACGATCGCGACCTACGTCGTTACGGAGTACGGATCGGTGTTCCGTTCGGGTCTTTCGCGTTTGGTCGGCATATCGATTTGCCTGATCGTAGCGGGCGCCGCAAAAAGCGCTGGCGCGAGCTTGGGTTGGATTCTCGAAAGGGATGTCGAGACACCGAGCTATGCCTATGCCGAGCCGACGAGCACTAATCTCAATATTGATACGGTTATGTTGAGCTGCGAAGGGAGCCAAGCCACGACGGTTCTACAGCTTCAACTATTTCTGAAAGACGATGGGCCTCTGTTGCCAACCGGGGCTCTACCGTCTCAACTTAGGAAGACCCCCCGTGCAGAAATTGTGATTGATGGCCATGCAGTTTCGGCTGCAATCCTCTATGCGGGCGACCATGTCGTGCTTGCCGATGAAAGCCGGGGACGCTTGCCCGCCTTATCTCGTCGTTTGGTTGATGCCATGGCAAGCGGTGGGGCGATGACGTTGAGATTGGATCTAATCACCAAGCCAGCTGGCGAGCCGGATGCCTTTGAGGGAGAAGCCGTCATTGATTTGCAGTCAGGAGTAGGTGGTAGGGCGGTCAATGCCGTTCGACGGTGCGCCGAGTCGGAACCCGCACCTCGTGCTGAGGCGAAATAGGGTAATAGCACGAACAGTCGGTATGTGACCGGCTTGCCACTTCTGAGCGATGGTTTCCGTCACTCGTAAAGCAAGATAAGGGCGCATCCATCAAAACGCCGAGAAGGGGGGCCTGGTGTTCAGCTGATGCCGACGTAAGAGAAATTCGAGGTTCACGCGACCCGACGTCGAACCGCCTGCAAAAAGACTAAGTGCACACTCTCAAAGTGATCGACGAACGCTTATGTGGAACCATCGGCTATGAATGCACACCTCGCTAATTTTGTTGGTAATTGACCTCAAACAGACAGCTAAATTCTGGAGATCTACATGGCAAGGAAGGTGAAACGAGTGCCGTGGACTAAGGCACTACATGCCGAATTGCGCCGGCATTCGAAGGCCAGGACGCCGGTAGCCCGAATCTCAACGACGATGAAAAGAACGCCAGGTGCGTTGCGCCAACAAGCGCTCAAGCTTGGGATTGGGCTGGGACATCGACGCTGACTTCATGTCAGGGCGGCCGCCGCCAAATGCACCACTGATCATGCAATGGAAAAGTCACTTCAGTTTGCGATCAGCAAGCTGTTGTTGGGCAAACTTCAAAAAGAACAACTGATTAGACAAGGTACAAAACCACTCCAGTCTGCGATGGTTCGGCAGTCGCCAAAATGAGCAACTGATTAGATAACGAGACAAGTTTCACGTCTAGCGGGCCGGGAGTTCTTAGGCGCCGCAATCAAACTGAGACGGCACTCAACGAAACGCTAGTTGCGCGACGCTTAGATATGTTAGTCCGAGGTCGTCGGCAAAAATGTTTAGTGGAGGCTTAGGTGGCGAAGAGAGTAGAAGCGAAGCGTAAGCGTTGGACTAAGCCGCTGCTTGCAGAATTGCGGAGGCACTCGAAAGTGAGAACGCCAGTGGCCAAAATCGCGAAGCAAATGAAGCGCACCGAAAGTGCCCTCCGACAGGCATTAAAGCTGGGCATCAGCCTGGGCCATCAGCGGTTACGGCCTAAAGGTATTCGCGTTCCTTAGATTGGCCGGCATGGCCTTCACACAGGAGCACGTCTTCGACGCTTCTGCAGCACCGCGCGGCTAACTGCCCTACATTGTCGATGACGCGGTGGAGATCGGCGACAGCGATACGATTATTTCCCATCTCATCGCCAAATATCGCCTGAGAATAGACGATGAACTAACTTCCAGGCAGCGCGACACCAATCATCTGATCCTGCGCATGCTCGATGACCTCTACTGGGTGATGTCCTACTCACGCTGGAAGGACGAGCAGTATAGGCCGCTTTTCTTTGAGATGCTGCGTCGGGAGCATCCAAGTCTAGCCGAAGCCGGGCTGCGCAAGGCGCGAGAATTCAACTCTCAGCGATACTTTTATCAAGGCATTGGCCGCTACACGCCAACGGCGGCCTACGCGCGGGGACGCGCAGATCTACAAGTATTGGCGAACCTCATCCCTGCGAGTGAATATGTCCACGGGGCCAAGCCAACGGGTATAGATGCTGCCATCTATGGGTTTATCGCTAATATCTACTTTCTTGAGATTGATACACCTCTCAAGAAGTTCGTTGTAGCGGCTCCCGGTCTTGTCCGGCATTGCACTGCCATCCATGCCGCAATCGGCTGAGCTTTACTAACCAAGGCCAAGTTGCAGCCCGAGAAAGAGCCACCATCATCAAAGCAAGCTTCGGGTGTCGGCCAAATCGACCCATCGGTGGCGGCCTTCAACGCAATCGCGTGGATGGCCGCAAACCCGGCTTCAGCTCAGCCATGCACATGCTGGGTCTAGCAAGCGGGCAGATCGTGCATGGTAGCTCACCACGAGTTACGCAGTTCGCGGAGCTTCAAGAATACCGTGCGTTGGTCAGGCTTCTCCGGCAATTCGGGAAAGGACTCGCGCAATTTCGCGATCACCATCGGGCTGGTCAGGCGAAAGAATGTGTTGATCTCCCCCTCGACTTCGAGCGTGGATATGTACGCGCTATTGGGGTCTTGACCCGCGAGCTTGTCGAGCATCTTCCGGGCGCTCTTGTTGTCGGGCTCGCAATTCAACGTGAAACGAAGATTGTTCTCCATGTAATCGTGGCCCGGATAAATCAATGTCGTTCGCGGCAGTTTGGCCAGCTGCTGGTCAAATGTGTTGTATAGCTCCTCCGGATGACCGCCACTGTGGCAATTCCCGGCGCCGGCATTGAATAGCGTATCGCCGCAGAAGAGTGCCGGCTGGTCAGTGTGTGACAGCAGGCATACATAACTCATGGTATGACCTGGCGTGTCGAGCGCCTCGAGCTCGACTGTCTTGCCCACCTTGATGACATCGCCCGCACTCAAGCCTCGGGCCATGTCGGCGATCTTGTCTTTGGCATTCTTGTGCGCCAGAATCGTCGCGCCGGTTTTCTGGACCAAAGCCGCGTTGCCGCCCGTATGATCGTGATGTTCGTGCGTGTTCAGGATCTGGGTGATATTCCATCCTTCTTCCTTGGCGCCCCTCAAACACTTTTCATGATCCAAGGGGTCGATGGCCAGAGCCTCGCCGGTTTCGCGACAGGCAATGAGGTAGTTGAAATTGCGGTAGGCGTTGGCGGTCCAGATCTGCTTGACTATCACGGCATCATCCCCAGTCAGTAGCGTCCGACGATCGTAGCGCGGAACGGGTGACGCTACGGGAAAGGCCAATACACTGCGATCCTGATCATGAAGCAACAAGCCTCGGGGTCGGTCAAGATCGATCCCTTGATGGTGGTATTCAATGCCGTTGCGCTGATGTCCACGAACCCGTGGTCGTCGCGGCCGAAGATACTTGTGATCTAGGATAATGCGGTCGCCCTTGGTTGATCCGCGGCCAAGGCGATAGGGAGGTGCTCAGCCAGCGCTGTGGCGACGGCTACTGCATTCAGAAGATCTATCTGTTTGCTTGCCGGGAATAGTCGGTGGGTCAGTCTTGTGATGCGGACGCTGTTGGTGGAGACGTCGATCGATGAAAGTCTCAACGCCTGAGTTCGTCGATGCGCAACAATTGCTTCGACTCCAGCTCTCATGCTGGCAAGGTGGGATTGGTTAGCGTCTCCGACTAGGAAACATCTCGCCCTGTCGGCCTTGTCCTTGGCGTCCTCGCCGGTCACCCGATAGCGGACATGGCGTGTGCATCCCTTCAGGCCCGCTTTGGGCCCACGAGCGGACCGGAGCACAACACACCAACCGCAATATTGCCCGGTCCGGGCGTTCTTCTACGACTAACGTTGCCTTGATGGAACTTCGAGGAGTAGCGCAAGCGCGCGAACTGGAGTTACCGAGGCGTCTTCCGCCTGCTGCTCGAAGGCGCGATAGAGGCGGATGACCAAGAGACCAGTTTCGGTCAATGCTGCACCTCCTCCACGATGGCCGCCGGTTTGTGCGGCAACAACGATATTTCGGAACATGCCGTTGAGTTCGTCAACCAGGCTCCAGGCCCGCTTGAAGGACATTTCTAAAGCTCGAGCGGCCGCTGAAATCGAACCAGTTTCCTGAATCAATTCAAGCAGGCGGATTTTGCCCGGTCCAAGCGCACGGTCGCCACCGAAGCTCAGGCGTAAATGCTTGCGTCGGCCAAGACTGGCGCGCGTGACAGGCTTTTGGCGATGGCGACCCATTACTGTCGCTTTGCCGACGGGCGAGGGTATGACGACCTGTCGGATGATGAGTTGGGCCAGATCGCCCGTTGCTGCCTTGAGGGCCTTTCTTCCTGCTTGGCCAGATCGTCGCAAACGTCCGCCACGTTCAGCATCGTCATCCGGTCATTCTCGTCGACTTGCTCTGCGTGGCGCCGGGCTTCCTCGGCCCGCGTGCGCCAATATGCGGCGGCGCGCCTTACGTACGGGGTGACCATCGCTCTATACCTCTACCGTGGGGCAAAACGAAAGATCTAGTAATCCAGATGCCATTTGCAGGCGGTCAAAGTGAATTCGAGTAACGACCGTTGGTGACAGCTATATGATCGCGGCCTGTGGGCGGCAGTGAGTGATCGAGTAGGCCTTCTGACAGGTCGGTGGCCTCAGCGATTTCTTTAGCGCTCTGTGAGAAATGCCACTGACGCCAGAGAAGACCTTCGCAAACATGTCTCGAGTTACCAGCAAGTGTCGGGTGATCGAAGCACCTTATAGCCATGACGATACGCGATCTACGTGCGGCGCGATTTTTGCCGCTCGGCGACAGCTGTAAGGAGTCATACATGCTGAAAACTGCCACTACCCCAGACGCGAATGTCGCTGGGATGCAAGAAGCGGCAAGGTTCTTTACGGACGAGTTCGTTGCAGTCGCTCTGTTTAGCGGGATCGGATTGCTTGTCGCGCTAGTGGCTGCCTTCTTTGGTGAGCAGGGCGTCTGGCTCTAAAATCTGAAATGCCGACCCAAGTTCGAGCGCAGAAACTTTCACGGTTTCGCAACTGCCGAAGACTGGTCTGAGGTGGCCAAATAGGTTCCAGTGTGGTCCGCGTCGCCTGCACGGCCTGCGGCCACCGCGTCCTGGTCGATGCGGCGAAGGTCTGTGCCTGTGACGGCAACATGATCGAGATCCGTGCGCTCAAGCTGCGGTCCAGCGAATGCGACGGCACCGCGTTCGAGGGCACAATCTTCAGCGCCCAGGACGAGGTCAATGTTTTCCTTGGTGTGCTTTCGAAGGGTGACGGCCGGCCGGGGCTTTGAGCAGCTGGCTGCAGGCTTGTCGCATTCTGGCAGGGTATTTCAGACCCGGTGCTGGCCACTATGGGCTTGCTGAATCGATTTGGCTGCTGTGCGGCATTCGCCACAGTGTTGAGTGGCCTTGGGGCCGTACGGTTCACCAGTACCCGATCTTAATCTGCGTTGCATGGCGTTGGTGCGAAGTCCGTTTCCACCCCGATCGGGAGGGGAATGCCATGAGGAACTTCCTTGAGCAGGCCGACGCATCCCGGCAAGCGGCAAGCGAGATTCGTCGGCACGCGACCGATCTTGAAGTACCAGAGCCGATTATGGCCCTCAAACTGGCTGAGAGACTCGAAGTTCGCGCAGCCGAACTGGAGTATCGATGGCTGACTATTGGTTGGCCCTCGAGGTCCGACTGGTAGCCGTTCAGCCGAGGCGGCCGCGCTTAAATTTGCGCTGTAGCGTCATCGCTCGGGCTAGTTTGCCCCTGGTCCGATGGCGGATAGGATCTGAAGGCCTGCAGAGGCGGTCAGCAAGGTGATGGCCGCAATTTCTATCAGTGTCATGCCTTGCTTATTGATTTTCGAACGACGGAAGAGGGAGAGCATTTCGTTATCTCCGAATTTCGCTCCGGACTGCAGTTCTTATTTTGCGCCCATGCCGTCTGATTCCTTAGCGGTCTTGCGTAACAATTAAATCAGCGTTGCCACGGGGGAGAGGCTTGGAGGCGCGAGGCATCGTCGTGGCGGAGATCCTGACGTAAGAATTGTAACAAGTGTAAGGCCACTCGCTGGTCACACCCGCGCCGCATGCAAGAGCACACATTTCAACGAGATGAAATTTGCTGATCGGAGCCATCCGTTCTGGGTTGGACTGCTCAGCAAGGGGGACGTCGCATGAACTCGATTGTCGCATTGCTTCAGATGGCGAGGGACCTTCCGGCAGAGACAATGACCTTCGCGATCCTCTTCGGTTGGCTTTGGCATTCGGTAGTCCGCCTCGATCACGGCTGACAACGATCGCGCAGTGAACGTCAATCGTTGCCCAGGCAATAGGCGCCGCGGCAATGACGCCCGAGGACAGGATCGATGCTCTAAGTCGCGCCATTGCCCGACTGGAAGAACGCGCAAGGCGACCGGGCCTGTCTGAGGTGCAGCGCTCGGCAGTGGGCAAGCTGATATGTGAACTTCGGGACGTCCGCCTACAGATCCTAAACCGGATAGGACGAATCGCGCAGCACTAGCCTGAGAGCTCGACACTGGGCTGGTGGAGCACAATCTATCTTTGCTGCGCTCACAGTGAAAGGCGAGAGCGAACGGCCTGCCAACAGACAACGGCTTGACCGCCCGCCGTGTGCGAGAAAAGAAAGGCAGCAACCCAAGCAGCCATCCGACCGACAGCTAGTCGGCTTATCCAACAAATGCGCAAGCCTGATTCCCGCCTTCTGCAGCTGCTCCTTCACAATGGGCACAAGAGAGGGCCTCGCGGCAATCGACAAAAAGTGGCTGAACCGTTGTGCCAACAACCGCAAGAGGTTGCACATAGACCGGCAGCCGAGCCGCAAATGCCATGGTGCGTAATCTGCGACCCGGCAAACAACTCGCCGGCTAGTCGCCAAGCGCCTTGGCTAAGAGACCCGCTAGTCTGACCCCCGCCTTTTGAAGCTGCTCCTTCACGATCGGCACGTTCGCATCTATATATGCTTGATCGATCCTCACGCTGCCAGATGGCTTGTCGCAACTGCTCCCGTGCTTGACGCAATATTTGGTCTGCACGCTCTCGGTGATCTTGAAAAACTCGTTTGCCTACTGCTTTGGGTCTGCGTTCGTCCATTCCTGGATCTGTTCCGTCGTGACTGTCGCCAGAAGCTTGGCCGCCGCGTCTTGGACTTTGTCGCCCACAGCTTCCTTCACCAGGCATGAATCCCAAGCGGCGTGCAGGTTGCCGCGGCAGTCGCCGGTGACGTTGATCTCGTTACCGCCTCGATCGTCCGTAAACGAGACGTGCAAGGGCTGGTGAACGTCGCCCACCCAATGCCCGAGGAACTTGAGGCTTGTAGCCTTGTCACCGTCGGTCGCCGTACCCGACGAAAGGACGGCGAAATCCTTTGCAATTGCTGTTACCACACAGGGGGATGCAACGCCGCAGTCGGTAGTTAGGCCGGAAGCATCCCTGGCCAGATTCACGAAGTGCTCTCCGGCTCGTTGCGCGGATGGTCGGGCCAGGTGCAAGCGTCGGAGAACGATTGGAACTGGCCGTCTGCTTGGACCAGCCTGACTATCGCGGTGCACGCGCTCGGCTTCACCTTGTCGAACGCTATCTGACAGATGGTCTTGTGGCCCTCGTCACCCCAGACAAGGGCATCATTGGCGATGGCCGAGACGCAAGTCGTACTGAGAAGCGCGACGGCAGATATGAACTAGCGCATGGAGGCCTCCCCACAAGTTGCCGAGGGCAGGCTATACCTCACCCACGCTCAATCTGTGATGTTTGCTACACCGCGACGACGAGAAACCCGACTACGCTGGCGATTGGGTTCTACATTCTTTCCTCCCGTTGCTCGGTTGTGCGGGCGCGGGGCGACTACTCAGACCGGTTGTGGTCGTCTGTCGTGCATTCACTTTTTTGGGAAGGGGGAGACGATGAAAACCAGTCTAGTTGTGGCCGTCCTGTCCTTGGCCGGGCTGGTGGCGTGCGCGCCCGCGCCCACGCCGTCTTACAGGTATGAGCCGTCGGGCTACATGCCGCCGCCCAAGTCTGACTTGGAAATGGGCGCGCCGTTTGCGCTGACGCCGCAGATGCAGCAGATCGTTAGGGCAGGCGTGGCCAAAGGCATGAAGGATCCCGACGGTTCACCGGAATCCGGTCGGAGGGCATAAACTGCGTAGTCGCGCAACGTGGGGCACCAGCCGAAGACGGCTGCTTCGAATGGTAGGCTCGTTCGATTGTACCCTTGTGCAGCATCGCGTCCGAAGCGAGTTCCCAATTTTCTCACAGCTTCCGCGACGTCTCGCAACGCAGGCGGGTCGGTGTTGTTGGACTGAAGATCAGCCAGAATCGCCACCGCACTCGAGTACGTCATCATCGCCGGAAGGGCGTCTCCGGCAAATGCAAACCCGAATAGGCCCTGCCAATGTGGCATGTACTCGGTGTTCGGCATTTGGCGAACCGGCATGCAGACGACAGGCAGAGCGAGCAATTTGGATGCGGCGTCGGTTCGAATAATACGGCCGCTGCCTGATCCCTCGACAGTGATTCTGGTATCCGCAGCGGCCCACAAATAGCCGCCGTCGCCTCGCCATATGGCTACAACGGTCATTAGCCCCTCCCAGCACCACGCATCGTGGTGTGCGAATACCGACTGCCGAGGCTCAAGACTTTCGCGGTCTCGGCTCTGGCGCCGCCTGCCAATTCACACCCTCCATCGTCTTCAGGACAGCCTTGGTAGCCGCTGGCGCCGCGTTGTCCTCCCCCAGCCAGGTCGACCACGCGTCGTCCTCGAGGATCGCGGGCATGCGCGGGTCATCCTCCTGGGATTTAATCGTGTGTCGGATGAGTTAGTTCGCGGGCACCGTGACCATGACGCACGCCAACATCGGCACGGGAAGGTCGGCGATTTCGAAGCGGTTCCAGACGAAGGCAAAGCCTCGCGGCCGGCCATCAAGCGGGTCGACGGTCCATTGCCGTGTTTCCGTCTTGCCGGACGGCTTCGCGACCTCATCGCCTTCGTTGAAGGTGCGGAACACGACGATACCGCGCTGTCCGCCGTGGAAAGGCTTGCGGAACGGCTCTTTCGAGTCGACGGTTTCAGAGCGCGCGTGGATCGGCCGCGGCCGCCGCCAGTCTCTAGGATCGGGGAAGCCCCACCGCATTCTCATCACACGCCGCTGGCGCGCCTCGGCATCCCACACGATGACTGGCAATGGGCCGCCCACGCGATAGGTGATGATCTCGTCGCCGCCGGCCTCATCGCCTTGTCCGTCGTTTCCGCCTTGCTCGGTGAGGGGTTGAGAAAATGCGACCACCTCGCTCCAGGACGATAGAGCCGTAAATTTTCCGCACATGGCAAAACGCTAGCACGTCCTGAAGCGTAGCGCGGTATCAACTCCTCGCCTGCAGCTGCTCTAGCGTCGTGCGGGGCGTCACAGGCCACACTGTAGGGAGTGCGGTCATGACATATCATCGCTACTGCATCGTGCCGATCGGCAGCGGCCACGAGCCCAGCTGGGCGATTGAGCGAGACGGCGTTCTCTCGCGCACTGGTTCCCGCCTCGATGTGCTGGGCGCCTGGCTCGACGCGATCCTGGCCGGCGCATCGGAATACGACGCCAACGATATCGCCGAGGTGATCGCCCGACGGCCTCGACCGACGTATGAGGAGCGCATGGCGGTGTTCAAGCCGACCGCCCCAGGCCCTCGCGCGAGCCTTTCCCGATCGTTTCGAAGGGTGGCGGCCGACCGGTTTTTTGACCAACTCCCGCCCTGCCTCCATCCGCGAGCCAGCACGACGGATGGGAAATTGCGCTAGGCCGCGCCAGGGCGGGCGGCCATCAGACTGCATTCGCAGTTGCGATTTCCTTCGAACGAGTTACCAGGGCGAGGATGTAAGATCCGCGGGCAATCAGTTGCCGATGCCCAGCTACACGTTGTGCTTAGGGCCAATGCGCGCCGAAATGTAGTGACAGGATTGGCAATAGTCGCTCGCTTCTCGCGTACCGCCATGAGATCCCTCTCTTCGGTCTCTAAATGAAACGCCGCAGCATTGTGGATAGGCTGTAAGTTGTCGTGGGGAGCGCGAAATTTGTTTCGCTTCGGATCGCGCTAAGCCGCGCCCAAAGGGGACCGAAAGTTTGAAAAGCAAAAAACTGGCGATCGAAGCGGTGGCCAAGAGAGATGTAGCCGGGCGCTTGAGGACCTTGGCAACGGGCCTTTCTCTCAGTTCGGACAAGACTTGGCTTCTGCGTCGTGCGCGGGAGTTCGAGAACCATGCGGCGACGCTCGAGCTGCAGGCTGCCTCCGTTGCCGCGTGCCACTCTGCAGATCGTAGCTGACGATTAGCGGCATCTTGTCTATTGGCGCATGGATCTATCGCAGCCGTGCTCTACCGCGCATGCCGCTGGCTCGGCCAAGGAAACACGCTCGGTTTTCGCGGGGAGCCCATCCATTGAGACGACGGCTATCGTGAGCCAAGCCAAACCGAGAATGCCGGCCCCAAGCCAAAGGATGAGATCATCGACGACAGCAGTTGAGCGCATGGACGTGTCCCCCGGGTACAGCCTAAAGGGCATCCGGCCGGCAAGTCCTACGGCAAGCGTCGGTGGTTCGTGACCAATTAGCGGCCGTATTCGCCCTCGTCGGGGAACACGTGGCGTTCGTGCGGTCACACCGAGGTCGCACGAAAGGCCAGACGAAGCCGGTAAGGTTTTTTCACTTCGGAGGCGTACCCCCTACCCCCATATGTGGAACGGCCCCTGAGGCAAGTGCTTTTTCAAACGATGGCGCAACGGGAACGGTGCGGTCATATGTCCGGCCTATTGGCGCGGTCAAAGACCGCTGGCCTCGATGAAGTCCGCGACGCGAGTGGCTGATCAACATATCGCGCTGTGAGCGCATGGGGGTAGCCGGCCTGTCTCGCCTCGGGACTTCGTCCCATTGGAATCATCGTCTGTCTTTGCACTTACCTCTGTCGGCTCCCGCGCGGGTCTATCGCAAGGGCATATCGATCAAGCCGCCACTATCTGGTTCCTCGCGCCTTTGTCCTGGTATGTACCGCCCCTGACGAGCAACGCCCAGATGATGCGAGCCGTCTTGTTGGCGAGCGCGACGGCGACGATCCTATAAGGCCGCCGCGCCAGAAGAGCGGTGAGCCACCTGGAAGCGTTTGGATTTCTCCGTGCGTGCCGCAGCAATGCCGAACTCCGACAGGTGGGCACGCAGCGCGTTGATCACCTGCGTGCGCTGGGTGACCAGAAGGGCACGGGTCTTGAGCACGACGGCAGCCGCCTGCTGTTCCGCGGATTTTGCCGGCACGAAGCGCATGGTCTTGCGGGCCACCGCCTCACTGATCGCTTCGGCATCGGCCGCGTCGGTCTTGCCGCGCTTCACGAACGGCCTCACGTAGACCGGCGGGATCGAGCGCACCTCGTGCCCCAGCGCTCTGATCTCGCGCGCCCAGTAATGCGCGCTGCCGCAGGCCTCCATTCCGACCAGACAGGCTGGCGTCTTCTCGAAGAACCGCAGCACTTCGGCTCGCCGGAGCTTGCGGTTGAAGATCGGACTGCCATCGGCGGCGACGGCATGAACCTGGAAAACCTGCTTGGCCAGGTCCAGACCGATGGTGGTAATCTGCTGCATGGAACGGCTCCGTTTGTGTGGGCATGTCCAAACGGACACGCCGTGGCACTCAGATGCCGGAAGCGGCGGGGCCGTTCCACCACATCAACTTACGCCTCCCAGCCGCCGATAGGGGCTGTTCCCCGCGGCACTATCGGCGGCTTCCCTTGCCGGTTGGTGAAGGTGACCTCGGGATCACGGACATGAACCACCCTGCGAGACCGTCCATGTACAGCTCAGCCTACTGGCGAGAGCTCGCTGATGACGCTCATGCTCGGGCGGCAGAGGTGGGCTCTTCCTCTAACGTGCAACTGTGGATGCTTGAGATCGCCCACATCTACGATCAGTTCGCCAACCAGGAGCAGTTGGCCGACCAGGAGGCGGAGGTCGAAGGCGGCCCGAAGGGGGTGTCTTGGTGAAGGGCCTTGCAGAAGGCGCGGGTACGACGGTCGACCATGGGATGTTACTATATGGCATGGAACCGATGACGACCTTCGATCCCGACGTGCCCTGCAAGGTGCACGAGCGGCTGAACAACCGGACCCTCGACTGGCGGACCCGCTGGGCGCAGGACTACAAGCGCGATGCTGTGCCCAAGGTCGACGGCACGGTTCGATGGCCTCGTGCTCGACGGTTGGTGTACCTGAACGCGGGCACAAAACACTGGAGCACATCACCGTCCTATCCTGCCGCCTTCATGGCCCGGTCGAGCAAACCGCGCAGTTCCGCGACGGTCACTCCGGCGTTGGTGGCAAGGTCGCGGGCGGCGTGGTCCGGGATAGGAAGAGTGCGTTCGGCCCTGTCCATCGCCTCCTCGCCCGCGGGATAGCTGTTCTCCTCGAGGTTCGACAAGGCGGCGCGAAGCCAGAACAGCTCGCGGCGATTAGGTTGGCGCTTGGCGCGATCGAGGCCGGCCAAGAACCGGTCAATGCGCTCAGCAACGTTGCGGCGCGCGGTGGCTCGGGCGGTGGGTTCGGGGGTCATTGGGGAACTGATACCGCATTTCGGTAGTGTCCTAATTTGATCTTTCTGCCGCCAACTCGACCTGCGGCCATCGTGCCTTAGTCGAAGCGGCGAAGGTCGGCGCCCGCGACGGCAACATGACCGAGATCCGGCAACTGAAGCTGCGCTGCACCGAATGCGACGGCACCGCGTTTGAGGGCATGATTTTCAGCGCCCAGGACCAGGTCGATGCTTTCCTTGCCGTGCTTTCGACGGGCGGCGGCCGGCCGGGGTTTTGAGCAACTATCAGCTAAGATGCCGTCGAGACTGAAAACGAGAGCATCACGATTAGCCGCCGCATGAACTTCCCGACATCATTGCGGGGGGAGAAACCCGCGGACGATCCGCACGATGGTGCCGCCGACTATCAGAAGAAAGGCAGGAGGCGAGAGGATGTCGGACAGCAAGCGCCCGAACTCCATTTCGTGTGGGTTGAGCGCGAACACCTGGAAGTAAAGCGTCGCCCACAAAATCGAAAAAATTCCCCAGACACCTAGGAGGCGCGACGCGTTCATGCTTCCCTTTCCAACCATTCAACTTTCCGGCCCGTTGTCTTTAGTTCATCGCGTTGGCGGCGTTGCTCAGCACGTTGATGACCTTGCCGCCGACTGTGCGCATCGAAGTGATAGCCGCGACGGAAATCAGCGAGACGAGCAACACGTACTCGATGGCGGTAACGCCATCCTGGTTCTTCATTAGCCTGCGGAGAATGGACAGCATGGTTGTCTCAAAGATCCGTACATCTGCTGCTTTTATTGTGCGCCCTTGCGATCGAAATTCTCGGCGGTCTTCTGTAACAATTGAAACAGGGGTCATGGCGTGCTTATGCTTTCCGATGTTGAAAACCGGACGGCGGCCATCTCGATTGAAAACAAAAAGGGCCTGGCGGTAAAGCGGAGCCGGCCGCGTGGGTGCGCGGCCGGCTGACACGCTTAGGCGTGCCAGCTACTGACTAAACAGTTCAACGTGATGCAGGCCATCCGAAGTGGGCTTGGATGACCTAGTTCAATCAGTAGCGGGTCATCCGGAGTGTGGGATTCGATGACCTCATGGTAAGTCAACACTGTTGCGCTCGGGCGCGGGTGTGACCAGCGAGTGGCCTTACAATTGATACATTGGGGCGCGCCCGCTCTGCGCTTCTCGAAAGGCAACATCATTACGCATACCTCGCTCGTATGAGTTCAGCAGAACAACGTTGCCTGTCTCCGAGTTAGCTTTTCAACGAGGGGCTGGCCCGTTGCGTCAGTTGCGCGCATGTGACGAGCGTCACAGTAGATTGCGTCAAAACTATCTAACGTTTGGCGCCGCTTCACGGCGGTTGGGGAAAGTGGGTCCCCTGCAATGCTCATTGGGTGAAGCATTGGGTATGGCGTAGGTGTCGTGTGGGGACGGCCTGCGCTCGGATCGAACTCCCAGAGATGGAAAGGCGATGTGCCCGGGCATGTCGCCTTTCTTCTTAATGCGCCAGTTAGGTAGCAGTCAGCCTGACACGCCATCCATTGCCGCAGCCTCTGCCTCAAGCTGGTTTGACTCGCGGCTGAGCTGCGCAGCCGCTAGACGCGCGGGATCAACTCGGCAATGGCCTAAGGTGGAGCTAGGAATCATCGGACGGGGCGTCACAGCTGCAGCCTCTGCCTCAAGCCGGTTTGACTCGCGGCTGAGCTGCGCAGCCGCTAGATGCGCGGGATCAACTCGGCAATGGCCTAAGGTGGAGCTAGGAATCATCGGACAGGGCGTCACAGGCCGCTGCGGTTTGGTACCGATCGGGCGTGAGTTTCCTGATCTAGGGAAACAAAAGCGAAAAATAGGGAAGACCTTTCGATGCGCGCCGCAGGGGCGGGGCATAGGTAAGTTTAGACCCCGTTCTTCGTTTTGGTTTCGTTTTGGAGTTGATTGGTTTGGGTAATGTCGTCTCGCTGGTGCAAGCGCGCAGGAGGCGTGCAGCGGAGATGCGATCAGATTTCACAGCGATCGATCCTCCGATGGTTGCTCGGGTGCTCTGCCGTTGTCTAGCAACGGTTGGCAGTTCGCATAGCTTTCGTCTGGACGCTGTCGTCAAACAGACGAAAATTCCACAAGAAAAAATGATCGCGGCAGCCGTGTATGCGCACATTCGGGGCTGGGTGGTCTACTCAACAGACGGCGTGATGCTGACCGAAACTGGCTGTGCGGTGGCTTCAGAGCGCGCGTAAACCCCCAGCAAGGCGACTGCTATTGGATGCCGAGAGGTTCGCGATGGAAGACGTGTTGCTCGAGGAATTGGAAATCACCAACTGCGTCCGATCACTCAGCGGTGGCACTGGTCTAGTGCCTCCGCCAAGCGAATCCAACAGGAGACCAAGACCCTGCGCGATCTCTACGAATTCCTGCGGCACGTAGACGAATTTCTGCGGAGGCCATTGCCATGACGGAGCAAGAAGTCCTGATTGCCATTCACAAATACATGAGCGGCGAAATGACCAAGCCCGAGCCGTTCGCAAATTGGTCAACGTTCGAGGATGTCATCATCATCTGGACCAAAGACGGCCAGCGTTACGACCTGACCGTCACCAAGAACGAAGGAAGGAAGAAGGCGTTCACATGAAGAGGGCCAACGAGAGCCGCCCCGTGGCTGGTCCGGGCTCGTAGAACCCGCCCGCCAGGATGCTCCCTACCCGGGGGCTTCGCTGAGCCGAGCCAGGCCAATTCGCCTTATCCAAAAGGCTGGCGAGTTTGATGCCTGCTTTTTGAAGCCGCACCTGAACGCTGAGACGATCATTCGATGCGAAGAGGCGGAAGGCTAAAGCTTTTGGCAAAAGCCGCTAGCAAGCTCGTTAAGGCCGTGGTCGCTGACGCTTCCAATCAGGGGCCACTGGAGAGGTCGCCACGGCGAAGGCCAGAGGAGATAGATGATCCTCCGGGCTTTACTCTCGAGATTGAGGGTAAGCCGCTCATCCTCCGAGCGGAAGGTAATGGCAAGAAAATGGCCAAGCCCATGGAAGCTAAATGTATGTGTATCAGCCGGGCTTCGTTTGAAGATATCGCGGAGCCAGTCTGGAAATACGTGCTCTTTGGTAATCTGATATTGGCTGCCGCAGAAAATGCACGGATTCCTTCAGCAGCGGAACTGGCTCGGTCCATGTCATGCGGCACGAGGCAACGCGTAGTTTTGCAAACCAAGGTTATACAAGGCATGTTTTGCAAATTCGTCTGAGCTAAGTCATTGATCGAGTTGGCTTAGACTGCTTCTGAAAATCGCAGTGTCGGTGGTTCGACTCCGCCCCTGGGCACCATTCCTTCCCTATCAGATCAGCCGTTCAACTGACGCTGCAGCTCGGACCAACGGTCGAGAATGGGCATGATCTTGTCCTCCTTCTCGGCCGGCAGGGAGAAGACGACGCGGTCGATGCCGATGTCGCGGCAGAGCTTTAGCCGGTCGAGATTGTCGGGGGTGCGGAAGATGCTGATCGGCAGGCTCGCCGGGTCGCGGCCGGCGTCAGCCGCCATCTTGCGGAACTTGTCGATCAACTCGATGCCCTCGGTCTCCAGCCAGTCGTCGCGCGGAATCCAGCCGTCGCCGTAGCGGAAGGCACGCTTGGCGGCGTATTCGAGGCGGCCGCCGACGATGATCGGCGGGTGCGGCTTCTGGAACGGCTTGGGCCACTGTTTCATCTTCTCGAACTTCACGAACTCGCCGTGATACTCGGGCTCGTCGTTGGCCCAGATCGTCTTCATCGCCTCGATGCGCTCACGCGCCAGCTTGTGGCGGCTCTTGAAGGCCGTGCCGTGGTTCTCGATCTCGTCCTGGTTCCAGCCATTGCCGACGCCGAACAGGAAACGGCCCTGGCTCAGCTGGTCGATGGTCGAGACCTCCTTGGCGGTGACGATCGGGTCGCGCTGGACGATCAGGGCGATGCCAGTGCCGATCTTGAGCTTGGTCGTCACCGTTGCCGCAGCGTTCAGCACCAGGAACGGATCCATGATGTCGTAGTAGGGCCGGATCAGCCCGCCGCCCGCCGGGTAGGCCGTCTTGCGCGAGGAGGGGATGTGGGTGTGCTCGGGCACCCACAGCAACTCGAAGCCACGCTCCTCCAGCGCCTTGGCGAGTGGTGCCGGACGCATGGAATCCGTCGTGAAGAACATCACCGCGCCGATTTTCATGTCCGCTCTCTCCCCACCTTGATCATCTGGCGGTCACGCCGCGACGGCGATGGTCGCGCACCAAAGCGGATTCGTCCATGCGCGTGAGCTTGCCGTTTCGCACCAGGATTTCGCCGTCGACCAGGACGTCGCGCGCCATCCGGCCGTTCATCGAATAGATCAGGTTCGACGCCATGTCGTGGCTGGGCGTGGCCTCGAGCCGGTTGGCGTCGAACAGCACCAGATCGGCGCGCTTGCCGATCTCGATGCTGCCGGCCAGGCGCTCGAGCCCGAGTACGCGGGCGCCGTCGATCGTCAGCAGGCGCATCATTTGCCGGACGTCGAGCACCGCCGGGTCGTCAGCCCGCATCTTGCCGGCCAGAGCCGCGAGCCGGGCCTCGGCCAGCAGGTCCATGCCGTTGTTGGTGACCGTCCAGTCCGTGCCGAGGCCGATCGGCACGCGGCCGATCAACCGGGCGAGCGGCAGGGTGCGGGCCTCGATCTTGAGGTTGCTGGCCGGGCAATGTGCGATCGGGATGCCGTGGCGGGGCCAGGCCTCGAACTCGTCATCCGAAAGATAAAGAGCGTGGGCTGCCACGGTGCGCGAATTGGCCAGTCCCGTGGAGAGGAGGCAGGCGAGCGCGCCGTCGTGGCCACGGGCACGCACGGCAGCAACCTCGGGCTCGCTTTGCGCAACATGGATGAAGACGCGCGCCGCAGCCCGCTCGGCTCGCCGCGCGCATTCCTTCAGGAGCGCGTCGGAGCAGGTATCGAGCGCATGCGGGGCGATGCCGGCTGAAACGCGCGCGGACGGATCACTGCCGAAGCGTTCGAGCAATGCATCGGTGATTTTCCAGGCGGCAGCCGCATTCCCATCTGTGATCGTCTGGCCGACAATAGCGCGAATGCCGCTCTCGGCGATGACGGGCGCGATGCGGTCCATGTCGCCCAGGCGATCGGCGATGCAGGTGACGCCGTTCAGCAGGAACTCCGCGCAGGCCGCCCGGACCGAGGCGATGTAGTCGTCGATCGTGAAATGCTCCTGACCGGGTACCGCATAGCCCGTCCAGAAGGAGCGCGGCTTGTCGTCGGCCAATCCGCGGAAGAAGGCGGTGGCGGCGTGGGTATGGACGTTGATCAAGCCCGGCGTCACCACCGTGTCGCGGGCATCAATCACCTGGTCACCCGGCCGGGCAAGCGTGCCGGTGGCGCCGATCGCCGCGATGGTGGTGCCCTCGATGCGGACATCGGCGGTCGGCAGGAAGTCGTTCTCGGCATTGACGGTGAGCACCGCGCCGCCGCTCAGGACAAGGGCCACGTCAGCTCCCTTTGCGTTTGCGCGTCGCGCGCCGCCGCGGCGGGGCGGCCAGAAAATCACCGAAGGCGCGCAGGCGCTCGCTGATGTGGTTGATCATCAGCCGCGCCGGGGGCGACAGCCGGCGATAGCGCGGTACCAGGATGCCGATGCGGCTTTGCGCCAGGCCAGGCTCGACCAACGGCACATGCACCAGTTCGCCGCGGCGGATCTCGTCCAAAAAGCCGACCGGCGTGAAGAAGCCGATGCCCAGCCCCGACGTGATCACCTGGCGCATGAACTCGATCGAGTTGGAGACGATGCGCGGCGAGAGCCGCGCGCCCGAATCGGCGAACTCCGTCGCCATGATCGCATCGAGCAGCCAGCGGTCCTGCAGCATCACCACTGGATGGCCGACGCACTCGGTCAAGGTCAAGGTCTTGGCTGTCGCCAGCGGATGGTCGGGCCGCATCAGCGCGCCGACCGCGGTCGGGAATTCGGCCAGGACATCGACCCCGCGGTGACGGTTGTCGACGAACAGCACGCCAAAATCGTTGTCGCCCGAGCGCAGCGCCTCGCCGATTTCGCTGGGATGCACGGCGAGCACCGTGAAGGTGACCTTGGGATGCTTGGCCGAGATCTCGTCCACGACCTGGGGCAGGAAGCGCACCAGCAGCAATTCCAGCGAAATGATGCGCACGTCGCCGCTCACCGTGCCGCCGAGGCTCGCAATCTCGGCCCGCGTGCGCTGGTATTCGTTCTGGGTCTCGCGCACGTGGCGCAGCAGCAACTCGCCGGCCGCGGTCGGACGAACGCCGGAGCGGCCGCGCTCGAACAGCGTCACGCCCATCTCCTCCTCGAGCCGCAGGATCTGGCGGTTGACCGCCGAGGAGGCGACGGAAAGCGCATCGGCCGCCTTGCGGATCGAGCCGTGACGCGCAACATGGTCGAAATAGCGCAGGACCGCGGCATGCATGACGTTTGCCCCGTCTGGCGGGCGATGCCGAAATGGCAGCGCGCCGCGCGAATTTATGTTCTTTTCTAGATCACCCCCAGTCAATACCGTTCCATCCGGGGACAAGGGAGACCAACATGCGCCACACCAGCGTCAGCCGCCGGAAACTGCTCAAGGGTGCCGCGGCCACGAGCTTTGCCGCCGCAAATTTGCTGCCCTCGGGCGGCTTTGCCCAGGCCAAGACCCAGACCGTCAACCTTCAGCTCGGCTGGCTCGCCGGCAATAACCAGATCGGCGAGGTCGCCGCCAAGGGCATGGGCTTCTTCGAGGAGGAGAAACTCAACGTCGTGATCCAGCCGGGCGGTCCCAGCATCGATGGCGTGGCGATCGTCGCTTCCGGACGGCACGAGATCGGCCAGGTCTCGTCGAGCCCCTCGCTGATGTTGGCCGCCTCGCAGAAGATCCCGGTGATGTGCTTTGCCACCGGGCTGCAGCAGCATCCCTATGCCTATTTCTCGCTGCCCAAGAAGCCGGTGCGCACGCCTAAGGATCTGATCGGCAAGAAGGTCGGCATCCAGGCGACCGCCAAGGTGCTGCTGAACGCCTTGTTGAAGAAGAACGACATCGCCGAGAAGGATCTGGAAATCGTCATCATCGGCTCCGAGATGACGCCGATCCTGACCGGCCAGACCGACGTGGTCAGCGGCTGGATCACCAACACCACGACGCTGAAGCCCCTCGGCCCCGACCGCATCGACCTGCGCCTGTGGGACACCGGCGTGCGGCTCTACGCGCTGCCGTACTACGCGACCAAGGACACCATCGAGAAGAAGGCGGACATGCTGACGGCCTATACGCGCGCCGTCTCGAAGGGCTGGGAGTACGCGCTCAAGAACACCGACAAGTCGGTGGATTTCCTGATCAAGGACTATCCCAACCTCAAGCGCGACGACGAGGTCGAGGGCAGCAAGGCGCTGCTCACCTTCGCCTTCAACGCCAACACGGCGGCCAATGGCTGGGGCGCGTTCGATCCGGCAGTGTGGGCCGAGCAGATCAAGCTCTATGACGACTTGAAGCAGTTCTCCGCCGGCCCACCCAAGCTCGAGGACGTGATCACCACCAAGATCCTCGACGCCACCAAGGCCCAGCGCGCCAAAGTGGGCTGAATGTGATGGACACGGCGCTCGCCACCGATGCCGTGCGCTGCGAACGGGTGAGCGTGCGCTTCACCAGCGAGCGCGGCACGGTGACCGCGCTCGAGAACATCGACCTCACCATCCCGCGCGGCAGCTTTTTGACGTTGCTGGGGCCCTCGGGCTGCGGCAAGTCGACCTTGCTGCGCGTCATGGCCGACCTGATCGAGCCGTCGAGCGGCAAGATCTCTGTGCTGGGCGACGTGCCGGAAACGGCGCGACTCAACCGAGAGATCGGCTTCGTTTTCCAGGATGCGGCCCTGCTGCCGTGGCGCAACGTTCTTGACAACGTCACGCTGCCGCTGCAAGTCGGCGGCGGCAAGGCCTTGCCGGGTGCGCGCTCGCCGCAGGAGCTCATAAGCCTGGTCGGCCTGGCGGGCTGGGAAACCGCTCTGCCGCACGAGCTGTCAGGCGGCATGCGCCAGCGCGTCGCCATTGCCCGCGCCCTCGTCTCAGGCCCTCGGCTCTTGCTGATGGACGAGCCGTTCGGCGCGCTCGACGAGATCACGCGCGATCGCCTGAACGAGGAGCTGCTGCAGGTCTGGCAATCGACCGGCACCACCATCGTGTTCGTGACGCACTCGATCTACGAGGCGGCCTTCCTCGGCCAGAAGGTGCTGCTGCTGGCGGCGCGCCCCGGACGGGTGCGCGAGATGGTGCCGGTGACCTTGCCGAACCCGAGGCGGCTTGCCATGCGGGAAACCGCCCAATTCGTCGAACTGGCCGGCCATCTGCGCCGCGTGCTGGAGAGCTGCTGATGGCGGATCAAGCCCAACCCGTCGCGATGGGCGGCGCCTTCGTCGAGGACGTCGAGGCTCAGGCGCGCTTTGTTGCCCACAAGCGCTACCTTGCCTGGCGTCGCCGGCTGTTGCCGGTGGTCGCCGTACTCGCCTTCCTGCTGCTGTGGTGGCAGGCGGTCGTGCAGTTCGACATCAAGCCTTTCATCGCGCCCTCGCCGGTGGCGGTGGCGGAGGTGCTGGTCCAGCGCTTCGACATGCTGATGAGCAACCTCCTGCCGACCGCGATCGAGGCGATCTGCGGCTTCGTGCTGGGCAACTTCGCAGCCATCAGCCTCGCCACCGTGTTCGTCTGGCGCAAGACGGCGGAGGAGGCGCTGTTTCCCATCGCGGTGATGATCAACACCATCCCGGTGGTGGCCAAGGCGCCGATCCTGGTGCTGCTGCTGGGCAACGGCATGGAGCCCAAGATCGCCATTGCGGCCATCATCTGCTTCTTCCCGACCCTGGTGAACATGACGCGCGGCCTGCGCGACGTGCGCGCCGAGCAGCTCGAGCTGATGCGCATCCTCTCGGCGACGCCGCGCGAGGTGTTCTTCCGCATCCGCGTGCCCAATGCGCTGCCGTACCTTTTCTCGGCGCTCAAGATTGCCGCGTCCACGGCGGTCATCGGCGCCATCGTCGGCGAATGGATCGGCTCGACCAAGGGCATCGGCGCGCTGATCATCCAGTCGACCTACAATTTCAATTCACCCTTGCTCTACGCCACCATCGTCGTCGGCTCGACTTTCTCGGCGCTGTTTTTCGGCGTCGTGTCCTTCGCCGAGGGACGCATGCTGCGCTGGAACGTGGCTCACCATAACTAGGAGCTGCACATGACCGAATACGTCACGGAACCCGGCGGCCGCGTTCCCGTCGCGGCGACCTCTGATCTTGTCGTGGTGGGTGGCGGCCCGGCGGGTATCGCCGCGGCTCTCGCCGGCGCGCGCAATGGGCTAAGCGTAACGCTGCTCGAGCGCTATCCTTATCTCGGCGGGCTGGCGTCCGGCGGCATGGTGCTGGTGCTGGACGACATGTGCAACGGCCCGGAGATCGCCGTGCGCGGCCTCTGTGCGGACCTGATCGGGCGCATGGAGAAGATGGGCCTTGCGGTGACGCCGCCGGAAGCCGACCGGCGCTCCGATATGGCGATGTGGCGCAAGTGGTCGCGCTGGGGCGTGTTCGATTTCACCTCGCAGCAGAAGCCCCAGCCGATCGTCTATGCCGCGGCCTTCGATCCCGACGGCTTCAAGCGCGCCTCCAACGACATGGTGGCCGAGGCCAAAATCAACGTTCGACTACACAGCTGGTTCAGCCGCGCAATCGTCGAGGATGGCGCGATCAAGGGCGTGATCTGCGAGAGCAAGGAAGGCCGGCAGGCCATCCTCGGCAAGATCGTGGTGGATGCCACGGGCGACCTCGACGTCGCCGCCTCGGCCGGCGCGCCGTTCATCGAGGGCGCCTATATCGTGACCACGGTGTTTCGCCTCGGCGGCGTCGATATCGAGGAAGCCGAGCGCTTCGAGTACGAGGAACCCGAGGCCTTCAAGGCGGTCGATCGCGAAGCCAAGCGCATCATCGGCGGCTCATGGGACAAATGGTGGTTGAAGACGCCGCTGCCCAACGTGGTGTGGTGCAATTGCCCGCACATGGCCAACTACGACGGACTCAAGGTGAACGACCTGACGCGCGCCGACTTCGAGGGCCGCAAGCGCATCGCCGCCATGCTCGAGTACCTGCACGCCAAGATGCCGGGCTTCAAGGAGTGCTACGTGATCGATGTGGCGCCGCAGCTCGGAATCCGCCAGACCCGCCTGCTGGAAGGCCTCTATGTCGTCACCAAGGAGGACGTGAGCGAGCGTCGGCATTTCGCCGACTCGGTGGCACGCGGCCGCGACTACTACACACCCTATCGCTCCCTGTTGCCGCAGAAGGTGCAGGGGCTGATCGTGGCCGGTCGTCACTACTCGGCGACGTCCTCGGCGCAGCGCATGTCGCGCGAGATCCCGCCGTGCATGGCGATGGGCGAAGCGGCCGGCGAGGTAGCGGCGCTCGCGCTCGAAAGCAACGCCGCGCTCGACCGGGTGGATGTCGGCAAGCTGCAGGCGCGGCTGCGCGCCAAAGGCGCCGATCCCGGCGACCGGCCGGCCGCCAATGCCACGGTCCTGAGGGCCGCCGAATGAGCAACGACAACGACGCAGCCCAACCGCTCAGCGGCGTGAAGGTCCTCGACTTCACGCAGGTCATGATGGGCCCGTGCTGCACCCAGATGCTGGCCGACTATGGCGCCGACGTGATCAAGATCGAGCGGCCGGGCGCCGGCGACCTCTCGCGCACCTCGCTCGCGGACGATCCCGACGGGCTGAACAATCCGGTGTTCCGCAGCCTCAACCGCAACAAGCGCTCGATTACGCTCGACTTGCGCGGGCCGGCGGGAAAGGCCGTCGTCTACGACCTGGTGAAGTCCGCCGACGTGGTGGTGAACAACTTCCGCGCCGGCGTCATGGACCGCATGGGCTTCGGCTACGAGACCCTGAAGCAGATCAATCCCCGCATCATCTGCGCCTTCGGCTCGGGTTTCGGCCAGAGCGGCCCGTTTGCGCACAAGGGCGGTCAGGACATCCTCGCCCAGGCGACCAGCGGCGTGATGGCGCGCAAGCCCGACCCCGGCCTGCCGACCACGCTCTATTCGACGGCGCTCGCCGACTACTCGGCCGGCATGCACATGGTGCAGGGCATCCTGCTGGCGCTGATGCAGCGCGAGAAGACCGGCGTCGGCCAGTCGCTCTCGGTGTCGCTCTACGATTCCATGCTCGCCATGCAGATGCAGGAAGCCTCGATGTGGCTCTCGCGCAAGCGCGACCTGAACTGGGGCGCCTTCCCGCTGACCGGCGTATTCGAGACGACTGACGGCGCTTTGGTGATCGTCGGCGCCTTCAAGGCCAACCCGCTGCAGGATATCTGCCGCGCGCTCGGCCTGCCAGACCTCTCGGCCGATGCCAACTACGCGACCTTCGCCAAGCAGGCGGAGAACAAGGCCGAGTTGCATCGGCTGTTCCGCAGCAAAATCTCGACCAACACGACCGCTTATTGGCTGGGCAAGCTCGAAGAGCAGGACCTGCTCTGCGCGCCGGTGCAGACGTTGGGCGAGGCGCTGCAGTCCGAGCAGACGGCGGCCAACAAGATGGTGATCTCGCTCAATTCGATGAAGCTGGTCGCTTCGCCGATCACGATGGACGGGACCGCCTTCAAGCTGCGTCATGCGCCGCCAAGCCTGAACGAGCATGGCGCCGAGGTGCTGGACGAACTCGGCTATACGCCCGAACGCATTGCCGAGCTGCGCCAGGCCAAGGTGGTCGCGTGACCATCCGTTTCACCGTCGAGAACCATGTCGCGCGGGTCACCATCGACCGGCCCGACCGCATGAATGCGATCGACGAGGCCTCCGAGGGCGAGCTGATCCGCATCTGGGAGACCATCGAGAAGGACAACGCCGTGCGCTGCGTCGTGGTGACCGGGACGGGCGAGCGTGCCTTCTGCACCGGCGCCGACATGAAGCAGAGCGGCAACAAGACCGGCCTGGAATATTGGGGCGCGACGCGCCCGGGCGGCTTCGGTGGGCTTTCCTTGCGCGACACGCTCGACGTGCCCGTCGTGGCCCGCGTCAACGGCCATGCGCTGGGCGGTGGCATGGAGATGGTGCTGGGCTGCGACATTGTCATCGCCGCCGATAACGCGACGTTCGGCTGCCCTGAGCCCCGCGTCGGCCGGCTGGCGCTGGAAGGCGGCATCGCCCAGCTGCCGCGTAGAATCCCGCATGTCTGGGCGATGGGCATGCTGCTGACCGGCCGGCGCATCTCGGCCGCCGAGGCGCTGCGCTTCGGGCTGGTGAACGAGGTCGTGCCGCAGGCCGGCCTCGATGCGGCGGTCGAGAAGTGGGTGGCCGACATCCTCGCCTGCGCGCCGCTTTCGGTGAAGGCGGTGAAGCAGATGGTTCGCCGCGGCGCCCAGCTCTCGCCGCAGGAGGCGCAGATGCTGCGCGTGCCGGCGCTGATCGCGGCGCTCAATTCGACCGACCAGGACGAGGGCGTGCAAGCCTTCGTCGAGAAACGCGCGCCGCTCTGGAAGGGGCAGTAGTGACGCGCGATGTTGATCCGAGCCCCGGTGTCATCCCGAGCGCAGCGAGGGACCTTTGGCCGGCGCTGCGAAAGGTCCCTCACTTCGTTCGGGATGACACGGTGCGGGTAGAGGCAGCAAACACAGGGTTCGACCGCATATGACCTACGTCATCACCTCGACCTGCATCGACGTGAAGGACGGCATCTGCCAGAAGGTCTGCCCGGTCGAATGCATCTACGAAGGCGGGCGGATGATGTATATCCAGCCCGACGAATGCATCAATTGCGGCATCTGCGTGTCGGTCTGCCCGGTCCAGGCGATCTATGAAGACGCCGACGTGCCGGGCGAGGAAGAGGAATTCATCGCCGCCAATGCCGAGTTCTTTGGCGCAGGCGTGACCGGCTGGGGGGCGCCGGGCGGCGCCGATCCACGTCATGTCAGCCAGCTCGATTCACTGCTTGTGCGGAACGCCCCGCGCAAGGCCTGAACTCGCCTCTTTGCCGCAAGGCTCCGAAGGAACTTCATCTCCTTTCTGCTCGTTTGTCCCGTGCCCCCTCCCGGGCACGCGGAAACAGAAAAGGAGCAATCATGCACAAGTCACTAAAGGCTGCGGTTCTGGCTGTGGTCATCTCAGGCGCGGCCGCGGGCATCGCCTGTGCGCAGTCCGTGACCTTCGACGTCGGCAACGTGGCCATCGGCTACAGCGACGGCTATTGGGACCGCGCCCATACGTGGCATACCTGGGACCGCCCCGAGCATCGCACCACGTACCAGGCGGCGAAGGGCGCCGAGTACCACGAGTGGAAGCACGACCGCGACAAGGACATGGGCTGGCACGAGCACAAGTAATAGCCCGTTCCCGGTTTGCCTGAACACGAGCCGCGTCCGCTGGGCGCGGCTCGTCGCTTTTTGCGGCCCGCTTCCATTTCGGCTAATCTTGATCGAATGGTCAGGTTTGCTGACTGCGCCGGGAGGTAAAGGCATGGCAACGTTGATCCGCGGCGGCACCGTGGTGACCGCCGACCAGAGCTATCGCGCCGACGTGCTTTGCGATCAGGGAATCATCAAGGAGATCGCGGCCAGCATCGACGCGCCGGCCGGCGCCAAGCTCGTCGATGCCGGCGGCCAGCTCGTCATGCCGGGCGGCATCGATCCGCACACGCACATGGAACTGCCCTTCATGGGCACGACAGCGTCGGAGGATTTCTTCACCGGCACGGCGGCGGGCTTCGCCGGCGGCACCACCATGATCATCGATTTCGTGATCCCCGATCCCAAGGAGCCGCTGCTGGCGGCCTACAAGAAATGGCGCGGCTGGGCCGAGAAGTCGGCCGGCGACTATTCGTTCCATGTCGCCGTCACCTGGTGGGATGAGAGCGTCCATCGCGACATGGGCACGCTCACCAAGGAGCACGGCGTCAACAGTTTTAAGCACTTCATGGCCTATAAGGGCGCGATCATGGCGGACGACGAGGTGATGGTGAATTCCTTCACCCGCGCGCGTGAGCTCGGCGCCATATGCACCGTGCATGCCGAGAACGGCGAGCTGGTGTTCCACCTGCAGCGCGAGCTGATCAAGGCCGGCATCACCGGACCCGAGGGCCATCCGCTATCGCGGCCGCCCGAGGTCGAGGGCGAGGCCGCCAACCGCGCCATCCGCATCGCCCAGGTGATCGGCGTGCCGCTCTACATCGTGCATAATTCCTGTCACGACTCGCTCGAGGCCATCACGCGCGCCCGCAATGAGGGTCAGCGGGTGTTCGGCGAGGTGCTGGCAGGCCACCTCGTGGTCGACGATTCGGTCTACCGCAATCCCGACTGGAACGTGGCGGCGGCGCACGTGATGAGCCCGCCGTTCCGGCCCAAGGAGCACCAGGAGTTCCTGTGGCGCGGCCTGCAGTCGGGCAACCTGCAGACCACGGCGACCGACCATTGCTGCTTCTGCGCGCCGCAGAAGGCGGCGGGCCGCAGCGATTTCACCAAGATCCCCAACGGCACCGGCGGCGTGGAGGATCGCATGGCGATCCTGTGGCACCATGGCGTTGGAACAGGGCGGTTGACGCCCAACGAGTTCGTACGTGTCACCTCGACCAACGCCGCGCAGATCTTCAACATCTACCCGCGCAAGGGCTCGATCGGCGTCGGTGCCGACGCCGACATCGTCGTGTGGGATCCCAAGGCCCGCCGTACCATCTCGGCCAAGACCCATCACCAGAAGGTCGACTACAACATCTTCGAGGGCATGACCGTGACCGGCGTCGCCACGCACACCATCAGCCAGAGCAACGTGGTGTGGGCCGACGGCAAGCTCGACGCCAAGCGCGGTGCCGGCCGCCATATCCCGCGCCCGACCTTTGCGCCGGTGTTCGACGCGGTACGGCGCCAAGCCGAGCTCAAGGCACCGCGCGCGGTGCCCCGCGTGGCGGCGGAGTAGCGAAAGTCATTTCGGTTCAATGTGTTATGGAGAGGTATCCTAATACCGCATCCAGAATCCATTGATATCAATGACTTGGGTTCCAGGGGTGGCACAGAATAGGGGAAGAATCACCGAGAAGCCTTATGCCATCGGCATTGGATGATTCCCCTCCGGAGGGGAATCTGACGGGAATCCAGACAGCACAAAGGGGAGGCTCGCGCCTCCCCTTTGGTATTGCAGCAGTCTCTAGCGCTACTTCTTCATCGCCTTGACCCAGACGTCGTGCGTCCAGGCGCCGACCGGCTTCTTGGTAATCACCGGGTCGGAGCTGCCCTTCAGCAAAACGTCGACGGTACGGTTGTAGTCGGCCTCCTCGAGGTAGCCGATGCCCTTGGGCTGGTCGGCCACCAGCTTGGCGATCTCGCCCATCATCTGCGCCTGATGGTGCTCGGTCTGCGCGCCGGTCGTGTCGTTTTTGAGCACGATCTTGACCGCCTCGGGCTGGTTCTTGATGGCGTAGTCCCAGCCCTTCACCGAGGCCCTGAGGAAGCGCGCCAGCTTGTCGACGGTGGCGGGATCCTTGAGCTTGGCATCGAGCGTGTAGATGCCGTCCTCGAGCGTCGCCACGCCCTGGTCCTCGTATTTGAAGACCACGAGCTGCTCGGGCTTCATGCCGGCATCGATCAGCTGCCAGTACTCGTTGTAGGTCATGGTCGAGATGCAGGCCGCCTGCTTCTGCAGCAGCGGATCGACGTTGAAGCCCTGCTTCAGCACCTTGATGTCGGCGTCGGCACCCGAGGCTTTGAGCTTGAGCTTGTCCATCCACGACAGGAACGGATATTCGTTGCCGCCGAACCACACGCCCAGCGTCTTGCCCTTGAAGTCGGCCGGCGTCTTGACGCCGCTATCGGCGCGGCAGGTGAGCTCCATGCCTGAGCGCTTGAACACCTGGGCGATGTTGACGAGCGCGATGCCCTTCTCGCGCGTGGCGAGCGCGGACGGCATCCAGTCGATCACCACGTCGGCGCCGCCTCCGGCGATGACCTGCGGCGGAGCGACATCAGGACCGCCCGCCTTGATCGTGACGTCGAGCTTCTCGTCCTTGTAGAAGCCCTTGTCCTTGGCGACGTAGTAGCCGGCGAACTGCGCCTGCGTCACCCACTTCAGCTGCAGGGTGAGCTTGTCCTGCGCCTGCGCGCCCACGCTGGACAACGCCAGGACGGCGGCGCCAGCCAGAATCGGTAATCTCCTCATGTGTTGCTCTCCTCTGTCGTTGCCCCTCTAACTCTGCTCCTGGCGGTAGGACGGGTGCCAGAAGGTCAGTCCCCGCTCGATGAGGGCGAGGACGCCGTAGAACATGGATCCGGCGAGTGCCGCGACGGCAATCGTCGCCCAGACCATGTCGACGTTCATGCGGCCGATCTCGACCGAAATGCGAAAGCCCAGCCCGACCACTGGCGTGCCGAAGAACTCGGCAACGATGCCGCCGATCATCGCCAGGGTCGAGTTGATCTTGAGTGCATTGAAGATGAAGGGAAGGGCGCTCGGCAAGCGCAGCTTGGCCAGTGTCTGGCCGTAGCCCGCGGCGTAGGAATGCATGAGGTCGCACTCGATGTCGTCCGCCGCGGCGAGGCCCGCCAAGGTATTGATCAGCATCGGGAAGAAGGTCATGACCACGATCACCGCGGCCTTCGATTGCCAGTCGAAGCCGAACCACATGACCATGATCGGGGCGATGCCGACGATCGGGATGGCGCTGACCAGGGAGCCCAGCGGCAGGAGCCCGCGCTGAAGGAACGGGCTGCGGTCGACCAGGACGGCCACCAGGAAGCCTGCGGCTGAACCCAGGGTGAAACCGGCCAGAACCGATTTCAGGAAGGTCTGGCGGAAGTCCTGCCACAGCACGGCCGGGTTGGCGGCCAGCTGATGGCCGATGCGGGCTGGGCTGGGCAGCAGCACCGACGGGATGTCGAAGCCCACGGTCAGCACCTGCCACAGCCAGAGCAGCAGGACGCCGAACAGGCCGGGCACGACCAGAGCGCCGATCCAGCGCGGTTTGTCGATCTTGGCGAGCGTTTCCAGCCCCAGCCAGAACAAGGCCACTGCGGTGGCGACAAGGACCCAGAAGCTCACCGAGGCTGGACCCCCCTCCAGCATGACGAGGCAAGCCACGCCGCCGGCAAGGGCGGCGACGAGGGCAGCTAAGCCCGCGATCATCTCGCGGCCCCCATGTGGCGGAGCGTCACGCGCTCGACCAGGCCGACGCCTGCGACCAGCACCATGCCGAGCAGGGCGGCCATGAACAGGGCCGACCAGATCTGGATCGTCTGGCCGTAGTAGGAGCCGCTCAGCAGCCGTGCACCCAGGCCTTCCTGCGCCCCGGTCGGCAACTCGCCGACGATGGCGCCGACCAGGCTGATGGCGATCGCGACCTTGAGCGAGGCGAACAAAAAGGCGATCGAGGCGGGCCAACGCAGCTTCCAGAAGACCTGGCCGGGCGTGGCCGAATAGGTGCGCATCAGGTCGAGCTGCAGCGGGTCGGGCGAGCGCAGGCCCTTCACCATACCGATGGTGACGGGGAAGAAGCAGAGATACATCGAGATTACCGCCTTGGGCATCAGGCCGGTGAGGCCAAGGTTGCCAAGCACGACGATGATCATGGGCGCGATTGCCAGGATCGGGATGGTCTGCGAGGCGATGATCCAGGGCAGCAGGCTGCGGTCGAGCGTGCGCCAACGCACGATACCGAGCGACAGCAGGATGCCGAGCAGGGTGCCGAAGATGAAGCCCACCACCGCGGCCGAGCCGGTGACGTAGGCGTGATAGACGAGGCTGCGGGGCGAATCGATCTCACGCTCGAACACGCTTTGGTAGAACTCGATCGCCACCTGATGTGGCGCCGGCAGCACCGGGCGCTCGAGCGACCAGGCGGTCTCGACGAACTCGGTCGCGGTCGGATGCTCGAGGCGCTGCTCGACCAGGACGGAATTGAGCCAGATCGCGCCGAGATACCAGAGCACGATGATCGCGACGATCACGACGGTGAGCGGCAGCGCGCTGCCGTCTCGCAGGCGCTGAATCCTGCCGGGCAGCGCGATTGGCCGGATCACCGCATCAGTCATAGGAGTGCCCGGCGCGGAGCGCGTGGCGCACCCGGAGCGCGATGTCCAGGAACGCCGGCGTCTCGCGCACGTCGAGGGTACGGTTGGCCGGCAGGTCGCTCTTGATGATCTCGAGGATGCGGCCCGGCCTGGGTGACATCACGACGATGCGGTTGGACAGGAACACCGCCTCGGGGATCGAGTGGGTGACGAAGATGACGGTCTTCTGGGTCTGCTCCCAGAGTCTCAGCAGCTGCTCGTTCAGGTGATCGCGCGTGATCTCGTCGAGCGCGCCGAACGGCTCGTCCATCAGCAGCAGCTTGGGTTCGAAGGAAAGGGCGCGCGCGATCGAGACGCGCTGCTGCATGCCGCCCGAGAGCTGCCAGGGGAACTTGCTGGCGAAGTCCTGGAGGCCGACCATGGAAAGATATCGCGCCGCCCGCATTTCGCGCTCGGGCTTCGGGACCCCCATGATCTCAAGCGGCAGCATCAGATTGCGACGCACCGTGCGCCAGGCATAGAGGGCAGGGGCCTGGAAGACATAGCCGTAGGCGCGCGCCAGTCGGGCTTGTTCCGGTGACATGCCGTTCACCGTGATCTGCCCGCCGGTCGGCCGCACCAGGTCGGCCATCACGCGCATCAGCGTGGTCTTGCCGCAGCCCGACGGGCCGATCAGCGACACGAACTCGCCGGCCCGGACCTGCAGGTTGACCTTCGACAACGCCACTACCGGCGCGTCCGCCGTCTCGAACGTCAGAGACAGCTCGCGCATGTCGATGGCTGCCGGAAGAGCCACGGGGGAGCTGGTTATTTGGCAGTCTCCCGCATCGGATTGTTGGGATGTTCCAGCCAGGTGATCGGCTTCTTGCCGGTCGGCACCTCGACCATGGTGATGCAGCCCGTGACCGGACAGGCATAGAGGCAAAGGTTGCAGCCGACGCATTCCGGGTCGATCACCTCGTAGCGGCGTCCGCCGCCGGCGGTGCTGGCCGCGATCGCCTGGTGCGAGGTGTCCTCGCAGGCGATGTGGCAGAGGCCGCACTTGATGCAGGCTTCCTGGTCGATGCGCGCCACGGTCTTGTAGTTGAGGTTGAGATGCTGCCAGTCGGTGATGTTGGGCACCGCGCGGCCGACGATGCCGCCGACGGCAGCATGGCCCTTGGCGTCGAGCCAGTTGGACAGGCCGTCGACCAGGTCGTCGATGATCTTGAAGCCGTAGTGCATCGCGGCCGTGCAGACCTGCACCGAGGTGGCGCCCAAGGCATGGAACTCCGCCGCGTCCTGCCAGGTGGCGATGCCGCCAATGCCGGAAATGGGGATGCCGGCACACTCGGTATCGCGCGAGATCTCCGCCACCATGTTGAGGGCGATCGGCTTCACCGCCGGCCCGCAATAGCCGCCATGCGTGCCTTTGCCGTCGACCACGGGCTGCGGCGACATGCGGTCGAGATCGACGCCGATGATCGAGTTCACCGTGTTGATCAGCGACACGCCGTCGGCGCCGCCCTTCTTCGCGGCGCGCGCGGGGCCCAGGATGCTGGTGACGTTGGGGGTCAGCTTCACCAGCACCGGCATGCGCGTGTGAATCTTGCACCAGCGCGTCACCATCTCGACGTAGTCGGGCACCTGGCCGACCGCGGCACCCATGCCGCGCTCCGACATGCCGTGCGGGCAGCCGAAGTTGAGCTCAACGCCGTCGCAGTTGGTTTCCTCGACGCGCTTCAGGATCGTCTGCCAGCTCCGCTCCTCGCAGGGCACCATCAGCGATACGATCAGCGCTCTGTCCGGCCAGTCGCGCTTGACCTGCTTGATCTCGTCGAGATTGACCTGCAATGGCCGGTCGGTGATCAGCTCGATATTGGTGAAGCCCACCATGCGCTGCCCATTGACCTCGAGCGAGCCGTAGCGCGAGGCGGTGTTGACGATGGGCGGTCCGTCCTCGCCGAGCGTCTTCCACACCGCGCCGCCCCAGCCGGCCTTGAAGGCGCGCACCACGTTGTAGGCCTTGTCAGTCGGCGGCGCGGAGGCGAGCCAGAACGGGTTGGGCGACTTGATGCCCGCGAAAATCGTTCGGAGGTCAGCCATGGTTTCCTCCTGTCAGGACCCGCAGCACGCGGTCGATGGAATGGGCCGCGATCTTGCCACCTTGGACGGCGCTCACGGTGAGATCCTCGCCTGGGACGCAGTCACCCGCCGCCCACACGTCGCTGAGCGAGGTCTGGTGCTCGGCATTCACCTGGATGCGGCCGTCGCTAAGCTCGATCACCTGCTTGGCGTCCTTGCCAAGGGGATCGGGGACGAAGTTCTGGCCGATCGCCTTGAACAGCATGTCGGCCAGCAGGGTGAAGCGGTCGCCCGTGGTCATCAGCCGGCCACGCTCGTCGAGCTGGGTGTACTCGAACTCGATCTCCTTGAGCGGGCCCTTGTGGCCGATCAGGCGCACGGGCCGCGCCCAATGCTTGATGCCGACGCCGTTGGTTTGCGCCAGCTCCTGCTCATGCCAGGTCGCACTCATGTTGTCGGGACCGCGGCGATAAACGATGGTGACGTCCTCGGCGCCGAGCTTCTTGGCCTGGACAGCGATGTCGATGGCGGTGTTGCCGCCGCCGATCACCACGACCCGGCGGCCGATTTCCAGCGACCCTTTGTCCACCGTCTGGCGCAGGCGCTCAATGTAGGCGACGGCGTCCATGACACCCGGCATGTCTTCGCCTTCAAGCGCCAGCGCGTTCACGCCGGCATGACCGACACCGAGGAACACCGCGTCGTGGTCGCGCCGCAGTGCCGCCAGCGAGATCTCGCGGCCCAGGGCCATGCCATGTTCGATCTTGATGCCGCCCAGGCTCAGGATGAATCCGACCTCGTGTTGGGCGAAGTCGTTCGGCACCTTGTAGGCGGCGATGCCGTATTCGTTCAGGCCGCCGGCCTTGGGCCGCGCTTCGTAGACCGTGACGTCATGCCCAAGCGTGGATAGGCGATGGGCGCAGGACAGCCCTGCCGGGCCGGCGCCGACCACGGCCACCCGCTTGCCCGTCGACTTCGCGCGCACGAAAGGTTGCAGCTTCTGCTCGAACAACCAGTCGGTAGCGTAGCGCTGCAGGGCACCGATCTGCACCGGCTTCTCCTCCTGCGCCTCGCGCACGCAAGCGGCCTCGCACAGGATCTCGACGGGACAGACGCGCGCGCAGGCCCCACCCATGATGTTTTCGCTGAGGATGGTGACGGCGGCGCCCTTCACGTTGTCGGTCGAGATCTTGCGGATGAAACCCGGGATGTCGATGCCAGTCGGGCAGGCTTCCAGGCAGGGCGCGTCGAAGCAGAAGTAGCAGCGGCTTGCCTCGATCAGGGCGCGCTTGCGATCGAGCGGGACATGGATGTCCGCGAAGTTCTGCTCGAGTTGCTTGGCTGTGAGGCGCCGTGCCGCGATGCCGTCCATGTCCGCCCCTCTGCTGCTTTGGCACGGTACCGAGAGTTTGACCAAATGGTCAAGTTCGGCTGGAGCGATTTGGCGCGATCCTGTAGCATCGAGCCATCATGGCCGCGCCGCGACCCCGCAAGATCAATGCCAACGGTCGCGGCAGGATTCGCGAAGGCAACGAGCAGCGTCTCCTGCAGGCGGCCGAAAGGGTGTTCGCCGAACGCGGCTTCACGGGCGCCACCACGGCCGCCATCGCGGCGAAGGCGCGTCTGCCCAAGGCCAACCTGCACTACTACTTTCGCACCAAGGCCGAGCTCTATCGCGCGGTGCTGGCCAATGTTCTGGAGCTTTGGCTCGACGAGCTCGACCGCTTCACGCCCGAGCGCGAGCCCGCCGAGGCGATCGCCGACTACGTCTCGGGAAAGCTGTACTGGTCGCGCGCCCGGCCGAACGCCTCGAAGGTATTTGCCAACGAGATCCTGCATGGTGCGCCGTTCTTGGAATCCTACCTGGCGCGCGACCTGCGCCAGCGCGTCGAGCAGAAGGCGAAGGTGATCCGGCAGTGGATCAAACGCGGCAAGCTTCGACCTGTCGATCCCAAGCACTTCATCTTTCAGCTGTGGGCGTCGACCCAGCACTATGCCGACTTCGAGGTCCAGGTCCGCGCCGTGCTCGGCCGCAAGCGGCTCGACGAACGCGACTTCGCCGCGGCGGCGGCCAACATCACCAACCTGATCCTCGATGGCTGCCTGGCGCGGGGCCGCGCCTCACGAACAACCTCATCCTGAGGAGCGCGCAGCGCGTCTCGAAGGATGGGCAACGAACCTGGTGGTCGTTCCCACCCTTCGAGACGCGGTCCTGCGGACCGCTCCTCAGGGTGAGGTCGGGATTGTCTCAGCCTTCCGTGACAGAGTCAGATCTGCGCCAGGTTGGCGTAGGTCTCCGGCCGGCGGTCGCGATAGAACTGCCAGAGGTTGCGCACTTCGCGCACCATGTCCCAATCCATGTCGGTAACCAGGAGCTCGTCCTTGTCCTCGCTCGCTTTGGCGATCAGCTTGCCGCGCGGGTTGACGAAATAGGCAGAGCCATAGAACCGGCCGATGTTCCACGGCTGCTCGCTGCCGACGCGATTAACCGCACCAATATAACAGCCATTGGCCACTGCCGCGGCCGGCTGCTCGAGCTCCCAGAGATACTGGCTGAGGCCGGCCACCGTGGCCGATGGATTGACGATGTACTCTGCGCCGTTCAGCGCCAGCGCGCGCCAGCCCTCGGGGAAGTGCCGGTCGTAGCAAATATAGACGCCGAGCTTGCAGTAGGCGGTCTGGAAAACCGGATAGCCGAGATTGCCCGGCTTGAAGAAGAATTTCTCGTAGAACCCTGCGACCTGCGGGATGTGGTTCTTGCGGTACTTGCCGAGATACTTGCCGTCCGCGTCGATCACCGCGGCCGTATTGTAATAGACGCCAGTGATCTCCTCTTCGTAGATCGGTACCACGATCACCATGCGGTGCTTCTTGGCCAGCTCCTGCATCAACTTGGTGGTCGGCCCTTCGGGAATGCGCTCGACCGCGGCATACCACTTGGCGTCCTGGCTCGGACAAAAGTAAGGCTGGGTGAAAACTTCCTGCAGACAGAGCACCTGCACGCCCTTGGCTCCGGCTTCCTCGATCAGCGGCAGGTGTGCAGCCACCATGCGGTCCCGGATCTCAGCCGGTGACATTGTCGTGTCACCTTTGAGCGACATCTGTATCAGGCCACCTTTTACGCTTGCCATGGCTTGCCTCCCTGAGTGTGACGATTACTACCTTGCCTCGCACGCGCCAAGACTTTGGATTTTTGGTGCAGAGGGCGGTGAACGCGTTGCCCGCCGCTTGCGATTGCCGGTAATGTCTTCGCGACTACTTTCCGTCCGTTGCGGTGAGCCTGTGCGAGCCTTCTTTTCCAGTCTTTTGGTCCTCCTGCTGTTGGCTCACGGGCCGGCGCGGGCGCAGGACGAGGAAGCGCCCAAAGCCGAGGTCAAGCATCTGACCATCGCGGTGCTGGGCGATTCGCTGGGGGACGGCATCTGGGGCAGCTTCTATCGTCGGCTGGTACGCGACAAGCGCTACACCGTCTATCGCGGTGCCAAGAACTCGGTGGGCTTCGGCGGCGAGACCCTGATCGACCAGGTCGACAAAGCCTTCGCGGCTGGCCCAACCGACGCCATCGTCATGATGATCGGCGCCAACGATCGGCGGGGCATCTATGTCGACGGCAACCTGGCGGCGCCCTACAAGTCGCCGCAATGGGCCGAGACCTATCGCAAGCGCGTCGATGGCTTCATGGACGCCGTCGCCAAGCGCGGCGTGCCATTGGTCTGGATCCTGCTGCCGATAATGCGCGAGGACGACGCCAGCGTCGACGCCAAGCAGATCAACAGTATTATCGGTGCGGCCGCGGAAGGACGCAAAAACGTGGCCGTGGTCGAGACCTGGCCGCTCACCGTCGATGGCGAGGGCCACTACGCCGCTTACCTCAAGAACGACAAGGGCCAGTCATGGCTGGCGCGATATACGGATGGAGTGCACTTCAGCGACGCAGGATATGACATGATCTCGGAAGCGGCCTTCGCTAAGCTGATCGCGATGTCGCCGTCCTTCCAGATCATGACCAGCCAGAAATAGGCATGCTCGCAGGCTCCGCGTTTCGTCTCGCCTTGCTGGGCTTTGGCGCCGTCATGCTGGCGATGGCCGGCTGCGTCACGGGTCAAGCGTCCGATCCGGCCGCCGGGCCCGACCAGGCGCAGGCTGGCGCGTCGGGCCAGTCTCTTGCCAGTTTCCAGCGCTCCCTCGAGCAGTTGCGGGCCGGTAAGATCGAGCGCGTCAACGTCCTTCAGATCGGCGACAGCCATACCGCCGGCGACCATTTCAGCGGCCGGCTGCGCGATCTCCTTCAGGAGAAGTTCGGCAATGCCGGCCGCGGCATGATGCCGGCGGGCTATCCGTTCCCTTATTGGCGTCCCTACCAGGTCGAGGTCCAGCAGCGTGGCAGCTGGACGGTGCTTTCGAGCAATCGCACCGACTACCCGCAGCTGCCCTACGGTCTCTCGGGATTCATCACGCGCTCGCAGCGGCGTGACGACACGATGACCCTGCAGGCCAAGCCCGAGGCGGCCTTCGACACCGTGGACATCGACTTCTTCCGCCAGCCGCGCGGTGGCCATGTGGTAGTCAGCATCAATGGTCGGCGTGTCGACGACCTCGACACGTCGGGTCCGTCGTATGAACTGGCGCGAAAGTCGTACGCCGTCAGCTCGGCCAGCTCCCTGGAGCTGCGTACACGCGGCGACGGCGCGGTCGACATCGCCGACTGGGCGATCTATCGGCGCGAGCGCGGCGTCACGCTGAGCGGCCACGGCTTCGTCGGGGCGGAGATCGGGCTGCTGGATCGCTGGAACTGGGGCAACGTCACCAAGCAGCTGCGCGAGATGTCGCCCACTCTCATCATTCTGGCGTTCGGCACCAACGAGGGCTTCGGCCCGCCGGACAAGCTGGGTGACTACCAGTCGGTCTACGAATCGCGCCTGGCGCAGTTTCGCCAATCACTGCCAGGCGCCTCGATCGTCGTCGTCGGCCCACCCGATGCCGACCGGTTGCCCGACTATTGCGGCATGCGCGGCGCATCTCGCGAGACAGTGGGTTGCCGGCCGCTCGGCGGTGCCGAGGCGGCAGACTACAGCCAGCTGCTGCGTAGCCGTAGCCGCAGCCTCTGCCAGTGGCATCCGCCGGCCGGCCTTGCGATCGTGAAGGCAGCGCAGCAGCAGGCGGCACGGCGCTACGGCGCCTATTTCTGGGATTGGTCGAGCGTACAGGACGGCGCCTGTGGCGCCGACCGCTGGGTGTCGCAGGGGCTCCAGCGCTCCGATCATGTGCACATGTACGAGGCGGGCTATCAACTGTCGGCGGACAAGCTCTTCGCCGAATTGCTGCGCGGCTATCGCGGCCGTTGATGCTCACCGTGTCATCCCGAGCGAAGCGAGGGACCTTTAGTCGGCGCTGGCCAAAGGTCCCTCGCTTCGCTCGGGATGACACCGTGTTTGCGTAGGGGCCACGCGGAGTCCAACCGACCAATGGTCTTCCCGACCCTTAGCTTTCTGCTCTTCTATCTCGTCGTCTGGCCACTTTCCTGGGCCGCCGTCGCGCTGCGGTGGCATCGCGTGCACAAGCTGGTCATCATCCTGGCGAGCTACGTCTTCTACTCCTCGTGGAACACCAGGATCGCCGCGCTACTGCTCGCCAGCGTCCTGCTGAACTGGCTAGCCGGCCGGCTGATCGACGCCCATCGCGGGCGAGCGGCGGCGCGCTGGATCGTCACCGCCGCGGTGGCGATCAACATCGGCATCCTGGGTTTCTTCAAGTACTACAATTTCTTCGTCGACAGCCTGAACGAGTTGCTCACCTCGCTTGGCTTGACGCGCGAGATCCCCAACCTCGACATCATCCTGCCGCTCGGCATTTCCTTCTTCACCTTCCAGGGCATCTCCTACGTCGTCGATCTCTACCGCGGTGACCTCGACCGCTCACGGCCGCTGATCGACGTCATGCTGTTCATCTCGTTCTTCGCCCACCTGATCGCGGGACCGATCGTGCGCGCCTCCAAATTCCTGCCGCAGCTCGAGCGCCCGCCTGATCCGAATCGCGTCTTCGTCGGCCTGGGTGTGCTGCTGATCGGCTGGGGCGTGTTCAAGAAGGCCGTGATTGCCAACTGGCTCGCGGTCGAACTGGTCGACAAGGCCTTCGTGGCGCCTTCGGCCCTGGGCGGCGCCGATCTCTTGGTCGCGATCTACGGCTACGCCGTCCAGATCTACTGCGACTTCAGCGCCTACTCGGATATCGCCATCGGCGTGGCCGCCCTGCTGGGCTACCGCTTCCAGCGCAACTTCGACCAACCATATCGCGCGCAGTCGCTCCAGGATTTTTGGCGGCGCTGGCACATCTCGCTCTCGACCTGGTTGCGCGACTATCTTTATCGGCCGCTGGGTGGCAACCGAAAGGGCAGGACGCGCACCTACGTCAACCTGCTGCTCACCATGCTGCTGGGCGGCCTGTGGCATGGCGCCTCGATCAAGTTCGTGCTGTGGGGCGCGTTGCATGGCGGCGGGCTCGCGATCGAGCGCTGGGCCGCCGATGCCGCGGGCGGGCGGCGGCCCTTGAAGTCGCCGTGGGCGCGGGCGCTGGCGACAGTGGTCGTCTTCCACTTCGTCTGCTTCTGCTGGATCTTCTTCCGCGCCAAGGACATGGCGCAGGCCGGCGAAGTGATCACGGGCCTTTTAGACTGGTCGCAGCCGGTCCAGCTCGTGACGCCCTTCATGCTGGTCCTGCTGGCAATCGGTATGGCCGTGCAGTTCACGCCGCGCGATCTGCTGCAGCGCCTCGATCATGTCTATCGCTGCCTGCCGACTTGGGGCGTCGGTGTGCTGAGCGGGATGGCGCTCCTGTTGATCGAGTTGGTCGGCGGCGACAGCACCGCGCCCTTCATCTACTTCCAGTTCTGAGGACCAGCATGTCGGACCGGCGCCAAGCCCTGGGCACGGAAGATCTCGAAGCCGGCATGCGGCCAACGGCGGCCCGCGAGTTCGCGGTCATTGCGATCATCGCGGTGGCGATGCTCCTGGTGTTCAATTCGCGCAGCCTGGTCGAGTGGACGCGCCAGCCCCAGCCCGGTCCGGTCATCGCCGCCCTCGAGAAGCCGGCCGTCGCCTGGCACGACTGGATGACCAGGCTCGGACCTGCCGCGGCGTTCGAAAAGCTGCGGCAGACGGTGCAGCGACGCCTCATCGAATGACGTCAAGCTGCAAATCGAGGGGGTGGGGCCCCAATTTGGAAAAAGTGGCCTAAAACCCCCGTATCATCAGCATCGAGCCGTTTTCCAACTGTTGGAAAAAGAGCGGAAAAACCGGCTAATTTTCTTTCGTTAGACCACGACCTCGATCTTCGGTGCCCCTGCCACGGCCTCGCCGATCACCCGAGCGCCCTTGTAGCCCGCGGCATTGATCGACTTCACGAGCTCCGCCGCCCGGTCGGCGGCGCACGACACCAGCAGGCCGCCCGAGGTCTGCGGGTCGGACAGCAGATGGCGCTGCCACTCGGGCAGGTCCGCCGGCAGCACGACGTCGTGGCCGTAGCTCGCCCAGTTGCGGTGCGAGGCGCCGGTGACGAAGCCCTGCTGGGTGAGCTGGGCGGCGTGCTTGAGCAGCGGCACGTCGGCCGCCTTCAGCCGCACGGTGAGCTTCGACCCTCGCGCCAGTTCCAGCGCGTGGCCCAGTACGCCGAAGCCGGTGACGTCGGTGATGGCGTGCACATCCTTGTCCTTGGCGAGCTCCGGTCCGACACAGTTGAGGGTGGTCGTGGTGTCGATCATCTCCTGGTAGGCCTCGGGCAGTAGGGCGGCCTTCTTGATCGCGGCCGAGTAGATGCCGACGCCTACCGGCTTGGTCAGGATCAGCTTGTCGCCGGGCTTGGCGTCGGAGTTGCGCCGCACGTCTTCCGGCCGGCAGATGCCGATCACGGCGAGGCCGTAGACCGGCTCAGGGCAGTCGATCGAATGGCCGCCCGCCACTGGGATGCCGGCCGTGGCGCAGACCGCGGCGCCGCCCTTCAGGATCTCGCGCACCATCTCGACCGGAATCTTGTCGACCGGCATGCCGAGGATGGCGAGGGCCATGATCGGCTTACCGCCCATGGCATAGACGTCGGAAATGGCATTGGTTGCGGCGATCCGGCCGAAATCATAGGGATCGTCGACCATCGGCATGAAGAAGTCGGTGGTGGCGATGATGCAGGTGTTGTCGTCGACCTGCCACACGGCGGCATCGTCGGAGGTCTCGGTGCCGACCAGCAGCTGGCGATAGGGCGCTGCGGCCGGTTGATCGGCGAGCAACTGCTGCAGCACCGACGGGGCGAGCTTGCAGCCGCAGCCGCCGCCATGGGCGAGACTGGTCAGCCGGACCTGGTGGGTGTTCATGTTCCTCTCCCGCGCCTGAGCAGGCGTCGCAAATGTGTCCTGAGTTGCCGGGACAGTAGCACGGCGCGGCGCCGCGCCGCGACCGGCAGGCCGCGCCAGGTGGCGGCGACGTACCACGTCGTGGTATCGCAGCTCCGCGGCGCCCAATCGCGTTTGTAGGCCTCCTCGCCGACACGCAGGTCGAAATCCAGGCCACGCTCGAAGGCCCAGCTGAGGCAATGCTCGGTCAGGATCTGGCCGGGTGCGTAGAAGCTCCATTGCGGATCGTAGACGCCGATATGGGCCTCGAAGCGCGTCGGATCGACAGTCGCAAGTTGCGCTGCGATCGGCACGCCGTCGAGCTTGAGCGCGAACAGCATCACCTTGGCATCGGCGCGGCTCGCCAGATCCACCAGGAAGTCGCGATAATCGGTACGGCCGATCCAGTCGCTTCTCAAGCCCTGATGGTCGAGCCAGCGCTTCTTGTGTTCGAGCATCCAGTCGGTCAGCGCCGCGCTGCCTTCGGGCGGTTCGGCGCCCAGGGTGAAGTCGCCTTTCTCGGCAAGCCGCCGGCGCACGCGGCGCAACTTGTGGCGCAGCGAGGCGGTCAGCGTCTTCTGATACGCCGCCCAGTCGGCATAGTCGCAATGCGCGATGAACGGTGCAGGAGCGGGCAAATCAGGCGCGCGCCATAAGCTGCTTCCGTTCAGGATGCCGACCAGCGGAGTGCGCGCGCGTACGTTCGGCAGGACGACGAGATCGCCCAACTTGGCGGCGGCGTTCCACAACAGTCTGGTGCGCGCGGGAAGGTCGGGCCCATCCTCGACGAGCGGTGCCGAATACTCGCTACCCTCCGTGCCGAGCGGGCGCACGATGCGCAGCTTACCGCTGCGCTCGACCACGAGCGGCCATACGCCAACCAGGCGGCCCTGACTGTACACGGTGAGGCATTGCAGCTGGCGGCCGCGCGGCTTGGCGATGTGGCGCCAGGCGGCGTCGGCCCATTGGTGAGTCTGTGCAAAGTAGTAGCCCGGGCAGCGGCGAGCGAGGTCGTCCCACTCTGCCGCGAGCGTGAGCTCGCTGACCGAGCGGAGTTCGTCGCCGTGCATGGTTCGCCGGGCGGCCTGCTCAGTCGTAGAACTGTGGCGAATGCTTCTGGCTGTTGAAGGTCGGCAGGTCGTGGTTGATCCAGAGCTGCGCCTTCTTGTCGGCCAACACTTTCGCGACCTTGGCATGCGAAGCATGCGTTTCGTCGGCGCTGGTGTTCATCGAGGGCACGCGATCGCTGTCCCAGTTGTCCTTGAAGTGCGCCAGGTCGCCGGTCAGCACGACCCATCCGGTTTTCGGCAGATGCACCAGCAGCGACTGATGACCGGGCGTGTGGCCGGGCGTCGACAGGATGGTCGCGCTGCCGTCGCCGAACACGTCGAGGTCGCCGCTGAGAAGCTTCATTGGCCGGTCCTTCTTGAACGGCGGCTGCTTGCCTTCGGCGAAGGCCCAGTCGACCTCGGGCCTCTGGATCAAGAGCGTCGAGGTCGGGAACATGTCGACGTTGCCGACGTGGTCGCCATGGGTGTGCGAGACCGCGACGAAGGTCACGTCGGCGGGCTTGACGTTCAGCTCCGCGAGCTGCGCCGAGAGCTTCTTGGCGCGTGTTGCGTGTCCGGTCGGGTTGTCGATGGGCGTATCGGCGACGGCGTCGGGGTAACCGGTGTCCCAGAGGAGCCATTGGGCGCCGTGCTTGATCAGGTAGCAGGTATCCGAGAGCTCGATGGGTTTGCCGACATTGACGCCAGGCGACCAGCGCGCCTGGTCCTTGGCGGCGTTGTGGCCGCAATCCATGACGTAGAGACGCTCGGCCGTCTGGGCCGCGGCAGGGCCGGCCAGCGCGGCGGCGATGGCCAATCCGATCAACAGTCGAGGGGTCCGCATGAGCTTCCTCCGTGGTTCATGGCGGCCGAGGCTAGCGCAGCCACCCGACCTCCGCTTTCACTTTTGCGTACCCTCCGCGCCCGCTACAACCCGGGGCAATGATCACGCTGTCGATGATGGCCTTGTTCGCCTGCCTGGGCGCCTGGTGGGGGTGGAAGGTAGCGAGCGTGCGACTGCAGACCGGCACCGGGCCGAACTGGAAAAGGCCGGCCGACGTCGGCCGGCGTGTCCACGCCCATCGCGTTCGCCGTCGGCGACGGTTGTGGCGTTTCGGCTACGCGGGAGGATGGACCGCGCTGGGCGCCGTTTGCGGCTATTGGGTGCTCTGGCTCGTCGGAGTGCTCGGGGGATTTCTGTCCAACTTCATGTGAAACCTGCGCTAGACTTGGCGCTGTGACTGAGAGGTCGAGGGGGCTTCAGTGAGTCCAGTGGTGGCGGTCACCGTACTGCTCTGTGCAGTGATCGGCGGTTGGCTGGGCTGGCGCCGCGCCACCCGGCCGGTGGCTCGCCGATCGCTGTTGGAGTTTGGCCGGCCGGCGGCGATCTCGCGCCCCGGCATCGATCGCAGGCAGCGCCGTCGAACCTGGCTGCTCGTCATAACCGTGATCTATGCCCTGGGCGGCGCCGCGCTTGGCTTCTTCGTGCTGGCGATGTTGCCGCGTGCGGCGGGCGCGCAAACGGCGTCGCAGGAGGATCTCCGCTATTGCAAGGCGCTGAGCGAGATATACGTGCGCTATACCGGGTCGTCCGAATTTGAACGCCCGCCGCGTCGGGACGTGACTGCCGACGAAGCCGTGGCGCGCTGCAAGGCCGGCGATGCAGGCCATGCTATTCCGATCCTCGAGCGGAAGCTGACAGGCAACGGTCTCACCCTGCCGCCGCATTGACCGGTTGTGTCATCATTGCGCGTCAGGAAATAGGAAATTTCTCATCGAGCCACTGCCGCGCCGAGTGGATGTCGGCGAAGACGCGCATAGGTCGGTTGGCCGTCGTGATGGTCTGGCAGATGTTGGCCATCCGACCCTCCCGGCTGCCGCCAGTGACCACGGCGAAGGGCCCGACATTGTCGCGCTTTTGCGTGAATTCGACGAGCTTGGCCCGCAGCCCCTCGACATCCCCCGGGGTCAGCACCGACGTGCCGCTGCTGGCGTCGAAGATCTTGCGATACGGCACAGCGCGGGCCCTTACGATGTCCTCGAGATAGCCCTCAATGTCGGCAAGGGTGACGTCCCCTTCGGTCTCGCCGCGAGCTTGAGGAGCTTCGCCGCAGTGTTGCCGAGTACGGCCGCCTTCTCGTCGTCGCTGAGCGAGGTGCAGGCAAAGATGTGATCGACCGGATGAAGCTGCCAGGGATAGGGATAGTCGCTGCCCAGGACGACCTGGCTTGAGCCGACTTGGGCTACGAGATGACGGATGGCTTCAGGCGAGAAGATCAATGAGTCGAAATAGAACTGCCGCAGATATTCGGTCGGCTTCTTCTTGAGCTTCACCTCGGGATTGCAGCCCGTCGGGCCCACCATGCAGGCATGGTCCGAACGGTCGGCATAGGCCGGCAGGTAGCCGCCGCCGTGGGCCGCGATCACTTTCAGCCCGGGAAAGCGGTCGAGCGTGCCCTCGAAGATCAGGTGCGAGAGCGCGATCGTGGTTTCCAGCGGATTGGAGATGGTGTTGCCGAGCCAGCCGTTGCCCGACAGGCGCTTGCCGAGTTCTGGCACGCCCTGCGGATGGATGAAGAGCGGCACGCCCAGCTCCTCGGCCTTGGCCCAGACCGGATGAAACTTGGGGTCGGAGAATTCCATGCCCGCCACCTGGCCACCGATGGCCGCGCCCTTCAGGCCCTGCTTCTTGACCGCCGCCTCGAACTCCGTAACGGCGAGATCCGGCGCCTGAAGGGTGAGCGAGGCGAAGGCCGCGAACCGGTCGGGCTTCGATGCGCAGAGCTCGGCCAGCTTCTCGTTCTGGACCTTCACGATCTGGCCCGCCAGCTCGCGGTCCTTGCCGTACCAGAAGGGGTTGATCGACAGCACCTCCATGTCGACCGCCTGCGCGTCCATCACCTTCAGCCGCTTATCGATCTCGATGAAGGCTTCCTCGGCGCCGTTGACCGGCGGCACCTGGGTAGCCGGCCCTTCGGCGCCAAGCAGCGCGCCAGCTTCGCGGAAGTGGCAGTGCGAGTGGATGTCGATTGTTTTCACCCGCTTGCCGTTGATGTTGATGGGCAGCGAGCGCGCGCCAGCCTGCTGGGCGTGCGCAGACTTCAGGAGCCCGCAGCCGCAGAAGACGATGCCGGTGGTGGCGGCGGTGCTGGCTTTGAGGAAATCGCGGCGGGTATTCATGGGCGCTTCTTCTTCAGTTTTCTTATCCGGCGATGGCGGCTTCGCTCTTTGGATCACCGGCGATGCGGCTGTGCCACATCACGCGCGGCTGGGTCATGTCCCAGGGCGTGGCCTGGTGGAGCAGGCAGCGATTGTCCCAGATCACCGCGTCGCCCGGCGTCCAGTCATGATGGTAGATGCGCGGGGGTTGGCACGCGCCTTCGATCAGGCCTTCGAGGAAGCGCTCGGATTCGGCCTTGTCCATGCCCGGAATATTGTGGGCATGGCGGCCGATCAGCAGCGATTTGCGGCCGGTCTCGGGATGGGTCTTCACCAGCGGCCTGAGCGGCACCGGCCCGTCGTGGAAGCCGTAGCCGCTGTACTGGCCGTCGCCTTTCTTGGTCTGGTGGCCGAGCTTGGACTGGCTGTAGTGCAGCGAATGGTAGGCTGAAAGGCCTTCGACCTTGGCGCGGGTGGCGGGATCGAGCGCATCGTAGGCCGCGCGCATGTCGGCCCAGCCGGTACGCCCGCCAATCGAGGGCACGATCTCGGCGCTGAACACTGCTCCCTTGGCCTGCACGGGCATGTAGGTCGAAATCCGCATGCCAGCCCATGTTGCCCTTCAGCACCTTCATCATGTCGTCGTTGTCTTTTTCCAGGCGCAGGGTGCCGTCCGCTTTCACGTTGCTGATTGCCGCCATCTCGAATTCGAGCGGCCCGAAGCGCCGGGCGAAGGCGATCTGCTCGTCACGCTTGAGGTGCTGGTCGGGAAAGATGAGCAGCGCGTATTGCAGCCAGGTGGCATAGAGCTCGCGCCAGATCGCCTCGTCGAGGTCGCTCACCTTGATCCCCGTCACCACCGCGCCAAAGGTGCCGTCGACGGGCCTGATCGACAAAGTGCGTGCCATGTCGGGTTCCTCCGAGGCCTCGACTATATCCGATTCAGAATGTCGTGGCGGGGGGCGTACCGTCGTTCTTGCCCTTGTCGGTGGCGTCCTTGGCCACGTCCGGGTCCTTCACGATCTTGCGGTGCGACGCCGGCAGGGGGTACGGATCGAGCGGCTGCGGATAAGGCGACCTCGGGATGACATCCATGCGAGGAGGGGGCGACAGGGAAGGGCCTGTGTCGATCCGCCCGAGCGGCGGCAGGCCGCCCGGCGGAATGGCCGGCCGTGTCGCGGGCGCCGTCGTGCCGTTGGGGTAGGTCGGTCCAGTGCCGCCGACTACGCCGCCCAGGCCGCTGCCGATACCCGTGCTGTTATAGAACGGCCCTCCCGGCGCCACGCCTTGGGCCGCCGCAGGCGTTGCCGTAAGGCCGCAGGCCGCCACCAGAAGAAGAAGCCGTCGCATACCCTCATTTCATGACGTGGCGCGCCGTCGTCAAGCCATGCCGGGTCACGATTGCTCGACCGGCTCGAAATGTGGGTTCTCGAGGCCGAGCAATGCATAGGCTTCGGCCAGTGTCGCCACGACTACGGGCTCGCTGTCGGCTGCGATGCGCTGGTGGCGACGGTAGGAATCGCCGAAACCGTCGCCGGCGCTGCGAGGTGCCACTACGACTCTCAGTCGCTTGACGATCGGCGGGCGGCTCGCCTGTTCGGCGATCCTGCTTTGCGGTACGGCGATCGCCTCGATGGCACTGTAGTCGCAGAGCCCGCGTACGCGATCGGCGAAGGGTTGGCCATCATTGCTGAGGAAATGGAGGAGGGCGGCGTCGTAGTTGACGAAATCCTCGGTTGTGAAAATGCCGGTGAAGCGCGCAAGCAAGACCTCGCTCGCGCGATCGAAAAACAAGGTGAACATTCTCAGACGGGACGGGACAGGGCTATGACCAGGGGGCAGTCACGCGCCGGACCTGAGCGCGGGCAGTCAGCGACAAACGGCGCCAGTGCTGCTTCGATGCGCGACAGCTCGGCGATACGCTGGCGTATCTCGGAAAGCTGGCGCTCGGCCACCAGGTAGACGTCGCCGCAGGTGCGCAATCCGCCAGCCAGTCCCAGCAGGTCGCCGATCGCCTCGAGGGAGAAGCCGAGTTCGATGGCGCGCCGAATGAAGGTCAGGCGCTCAAGGTGCTCGCGATGATAGGCGGCATCGCCGCTGCGGCCGGGCTGACGGCGCGGCTTGGGCAGCAGACCCATCCTTTCGTATGAGCGGATGGTCTCGACATCGACGCCGGCGCTCTTCGCGAGACCGGCGATCGTGGCGGGGGCAAGAGCTGGCATGGCGCAGGCGTTGCCTTCGACGTCACAATCAATACGTCCCGAACCGGGACGCATAGCATCTTCGCACGCGTGCGATGCGGAGGAAAGCAACACTATGTATCAGCGCCGATTATCGAGCGCTTAGCGTTCCGCACTGTAGTTCGCCGTGACGGTGAAGACGGCGACCATCGCCAGCGTGCCACCGATCCACAGGACCAATGAGATCAGCGGAACATGCGCGATGAATGCAAGGGCAAAGCAAGCGAGAGTGAGACCTATGTGCAGGATCGCGAACAACACCAGCCGCTCGAACGATTCAAAAGTGCGGCGATGCGCGTTCAATTCAGCGGCGGCAAAGGCATTGGTTGCATCGGCCATCGGACGTCTCTCATCTAGAAGGCAAGTGCTGCGGTCAGCACGAACAGGCTCGCCGCGATGACGATCAGCCAGCGTGCGATCGACTGATTGCGCGAGGCTCGAAGATGCAAAATGGAATGACCTCGCATCGCCGCCGGCTGACTAGCGAGTTGGGCCAGGTTCGTCAGCCGGCAACAGTGCTCCGCCAGAATTGACCGGGTCGGCGCCTAGCCCCATCGGCATGGCCTTGCCGTCGAGGCCGACATTGACGCCCGCCGGCGGTGGTGCCGCAGCGATGAGAGTATCCGCGCCGGGAACGGGGAAGGTCGGACCGGTGCTGCCCTTTCCATGGCCCACCGCAGCGCTTCGCCCTCCATCCGCCACCTGGGCGGCAGCCGTCGCGCCGCAAAGCGCAGCGACTGCCGCTAGCAGGATGATGCGGTGCATCGCGCCTACCGGGTAGTGGCGCCGGCACCGGCGCCTACGCCGACCGACGGTGCATTGGCGGTATTGCCGCCGATCGATGCGCCGCCGTTGGTCGAGCTGCCGGCTCCCACGCCGGCCGACGTTCCGGAACCGCTCGTCGAGCCGCTGACACCGGCGCCGGCTGAGGTGCCTACACCGGTATTGATGCCAGTTCTGCCTGGTGTGTTGGTCGTGCCGGTCACGCCTGTGCCGATGCCGGTCGAGCCGCCGACACTGACGCCGGCCCCTGTGCCGGTCGATTGAGCTTGCGCAACTGTCCCGACAAGGCAAAGCGCGATCGCGATTGCAACGGTCCTCTTCATGTCGTTCCTCCTGTTGACTGAGGAATCAACACGAGAACACGCGTGAGGTTGCTCGCCCTGTGAGTGTCAGGCGGCGAACCGACGATCGCCGCGAGGCAGGGTCGTCAGAATGCCTTGTCTGTGACGGCTTTGAGGAATGTCGTGAGGTCGGGCGGCTTTCCGGTCTTCTTGCAGTAGGTCTCGAACTCGGCCGGCGTAATCTCGACCAGCTTGATGGCGTGCCGGCGGCCCTTCCAGTCGGCCATCTTCTTCTGCTCGCGGAACAGCCACTCCTCGTAGGTGCAGCTCGGATAGTGCTTCACGATGCGCTGGAACGCGGCATGATCCTCGGGCGATTTGACCTTGGCGAAATATTGAACGGACATTGTTCCCCGAGCCTTGGACGACGATGCGCCGCTTTTCGCACGAATTTCCAACCCGGTCATGTCCCGAGCTCTTCCGTCATGACGCCGCCTGTGAGTCACTCTTGATACAAATGTAACGTACCGTTTCCTTCGTGGTTCAGTACGTTAGACGCATTAGCTGAGTGAGTAGTTGAAGTAGGGGGCAATTACGCCCCGCCCCGGCGTTCTGACGGCCCGATCGTTCCCAGCGGCCTGGCCGTCTCAAGCTTCGGTGGTTCGCAGAAAGTCATTCGTCAAGGGGTACCCACAGTGCTGTCCATCTTCCGCAAGATGATGAAGGACAACGATGGCGCGACGGCGATCGAGTACACACTGATCGCCGCGCTCATCTCCGTCGCCGCGATCACTGCGATGAGCTCGGTTGGCGGAAAGGTCTCGAACGTCCTTGGCAACGTCGCCAACGCTATGACCTGAGCGGCAACGCTCGTTGCAAGGTTCAAAGCGGGCGGCCCAGCGATGGGCCGCCCGTCTTGCTTGTGAGCGAAGCGCAGCGCGCGTCAGCGAGGCACGTCGCCCTGCAGCATGACGCGGTAGAGATAGCGCGTCTGATCCATGTCGTAGTCGCCGTTGGCCTTGTGCAGCAGGCAACGGTTGTCCCACATCACCAGGTCGCCCGGCTTCCACTGGTGCCGGTACTGGAAGCGCTCGGCCGTCGCGTGCTCGAGCAACTCGGCGAGCAGCGGCAACGCCTCTTTGTGGTCGAGGCCGAGGATGCCTTCTATTCGGATCGGATTGACGTAGATCGACTTGCGGCCGTTCTCGGGATGGGTGCGGACCATGGGGTGCAGCACGGCATTAGGCACGCGCTCCTTGTTGGTGTCGGAGAGCGTCATCAGCTTCCGCGTACTGTGGCTGCTTTGGTAGACGTGTATGGCGAGCAGGCCCGCGATTCGCTCCTGGGTCGCCTTGGTGAGGGCGCGATGGGCTGCAGCCATGTTGGCGAACTGGGTATCGCCGCCCTTGTTGGGCAGCTTGACGGCGTGAAGCACTGTGGCCTTGGGCGGCCGCGTGTCGTTCGAGTGATCGGTATGCCATCCCTCGCCGGGGATGTAGCGGCGACCATCGGGGAAGTGATCCTGGTTGGAGAGATAGTGGATCTGCGGGCAGTCGGGCAGCGCAAAGCGCGTGTTGTGTTGTTGGAAGACCGTGCCGAACAGGCTGACTGCCGCCAGGACTTGTTGCGGCGCCAGCCGCTGGTCGCGGATCACCAGAACGGAATGATCGACGAAGGCCTGGTTTAGTGCGGTTTTGACGGTCTCCGACACAGGCTGGCGGAGATCGACACCACGCACTTCGGCGCCGGTGTGCCCGGTGAGTGGTGCAATCTCCATTGCGGCCTCCTTATTCGCGACTCACCAATAATTGCACGGCTGACCCCTTGGAGTGCAATCTCCGGGGTGGTATTGGTTGCTTCACGGGGACTGCGTTTCGCGGACCCTTGGGGAAGCAGTATATATGTCTTTGCGCGGTCGAGTTTGTGGTTTGGCGTTGGGCATCGCAACGTCGGCCTTGGGCTTGCCGGCCTTGGCGCAGCAAGCCACGACTTGCCCGCCCTCCCTGCACAATCCCGCTGATGGCCCGTTCGGTGTCTTGTCGGGTGACCTGCTTCAGACGCCCTGTGCTGAGCCTTCGCTGCCGCCTGCGACCGTCGCACCGATGTCGTCCAAGGCGCAGTCCGACGTCGCGCCACCTGCTGGCGCCCCCGTGGTCGCCGATTTGCATGTTGCTTCGACCGATCTCGGTTTCCAGCAGGGCATCGCGCCCGCGCCGGGCTGCATCGTGGGCTATCGGGGCCTGGAATACCTGGTCGTTGAGGTCGCGGCGGTCGGCGATGGTCCGATTTTCTCGGGCGGCAGCCGCTTCGTGATCACGACCAAGAGTGGCGCGCTCGATGTCGGCCTCAAAGCGATGGACGACCGCGAACGCCGGATGGCCGCGGCGTCAATCCGCTAGCGGACGACCTGCCGGCCAGAGTGGACCCGTCCTCACTGACGTCACGTTGTCGGCCATGATTCGCCTTGTCTGCCTGTTCCTGGCGTTCACCCTGCCGTCAATCGCCAGCGCCGCGGGCCCGCAACCGCCATGCGAAGGTAGCGCTGTGCCCGGCTTCGGCGCACTCGATGGCCCGCCGGCGGCGGGTGCTTGGAGTCAGGCCGACCTCCGGCGTGCCGGGTGGCGGCCGCCGTCTTGTCTGGGTTGGCAAGGCGACAGCCGTCTGGTCGTGGCTCTTGCGGCCCGCTTCCGCTCGCAGCTCTCGCTCGACGCTCTGGCCGGCCGGCTGGTCGCAGTGTCGCGTCATCCTTCGATTCGCATATGGGCCGTGACCCGGCAGGAATGGCGACCGCTTGCCATCGATGCCTGGGCGCTCGAGGGTCCCGCCGACAAGATGCGCCGTCCCGATCCATCGGGTGATGCACTGCTGGCCGGCCACGACTTTTATTATACCGAGAATACCGACGTCGGCGGGCGCACCGTCTATCGCCTGCATGTTGTCGAACACACCGCCGAGCGAATCGTGCTGACGACGGAGAACGTCACGGCGATCCGCGCCACCATCGTGACCTTGTTCGAACCAGGCGCGCTGCAGGTAGCCACGATCCTCGCCCGCGACGGCCCTGATACGTGGAGCCTCTATGAGATCAGCCGCGCTGGCGCGGACTCGAACTCGTTCGTTGCAGGTTATCAGAGCTCCTATCTCAATCGGCTGGAAGCAATGCGCCGCCATCTTGCCGGCCTGCCGACCGACCGTGATCCGCCAATAGCGCCGTGGTGAGCGACGCGAACACCGTCATCCCAGCTCGGACAGGATGCGCCGCGTCTTTACGCGGATGGCGTTGACGCATTCGCAGGCCTGCCGCTCCAGGCCGGCGCGATCGAGGACTTGGATGCGCCCGCGCCGATAGCTGATCAGGCCCGCATTCTGCAAGCTCTGCGCGATCAACGTCACGGTGGGTCGCCGCACTGCCAACATCTGTGCCAGGAAATCCTGCGTCAGTTCAATCGTGTCGCTATCGATGCGGTCTCGCACCTGCAAGATCCAGCGACACAGGCGGCGCTCGGCGGAGTGCAAGGCGTTGCATGCTGCGGTCTGCTGAACTTGCGCCAGCAGGAGTTCGGAAGAGCGCAGCGCCAGATGGCGCAGATGCCGACTCTCGTCTGTTGCAGCACGGAAATCCGCTGCGTGCATGCGCCAGCCCCTGACCGGAATCTGAACGACGACCCGCGTGCTCGCGCGATGCGAGCCAAGCACACCGAGCACGCCGAGAACCGATTCCCGGCCAAGCGTGGCGTTCTCGATCGCTGTTCCATCGCTCATCGCCGTAAGCAGCGAGATCATGCCGCTCTCGATGAACAGCACGTCATCGATCTCCTCGCCGGGTTCATTTAGAACCGTGCCGCGCGGGAACTCCACAAGCCGAAGATCGGGCTGCAACACCTTAAGTTCCTTTGGTGGCAGGGCGGCAAGAAACAAGTTTGCGTAGGTCTTTGGGGGCAGGGTGTCAGCGTCGGCCACGGTGGCGCCTCGTTGTTTGTTCTTTCGACCGCGCGGACGCGCTGGTCGAGGCAGCGGGGGGCAGCCACGAAGCGCGCTAAGATTACGTACGCGGAAGGGGAGCGGTCGGTTCCCTACCGTACATTGCGATGTCTTCCACCTGATCCAACGCTGCCCTGGAGAGGGAGTTCCGACCATTCGGATATGCAACCGAGGGACGCGCGAACCGTTGCGCGCCGAATGCCTTCAAATCGCCTTCAGGCTGTCGCGTGCTCAATGATGCAAGTGAGGGCGGCGCGCAGTTCCATGGCCTGGGCGGGCAGCATCAGCGTACCGCCCAATCGAGGATTGATCTCGAAAATCTGCATGCGTCCGTCGGCCAAGAGCTTGTAGTCGACGTTGCACGGCCCGCTGAAGGCAAGAGGCAGCAGAACAGTCTCAATCTGCCGAAGAACGGGATCCGGCGTGGCGATCGCCTGCCGCCGGACGGCATTGTCCTCGCGTTTGATCGCAACAGGCGATCCGTTGTCGGTGGCGAAGCTGCAGTTCCACAGCATGCGCCCACCCTTGCACACACAGTAGGTCGCGTATTCGACGTTGCCCTGCACGAGCGCCTGCAGGAGGTAGGGATGGCCCTGGAACGTACGAGTTTGCAGCAGCTCGTCGAGATGTTTCGCCGACTGGGCAATGACGACGCCGAGGCTGGCCGAGAGATCAGTGCGTTTCAGGATGCAGGGAAACGCCGCCTCTTGCCGGCCGGCATAGGTTTGCGGGCAATAGTCGGCGAAATCGTTCGCTGCCATGTAAGCCGCGAATTTTGCCTTGTCCTCGAACGTTGCAATCGCCTGTGCCGTCGATTGCAGGGCACGGCCGCCGGGCCGGCGGACCATGTGGCTGGTCTTCATGGCGATGACCACGTCGTCGGCGCGAGCGCCACTGCCATATGGGGTGGCTGGCAGACGCCGCACTTGCGCAACGCCCGGCACCTTCGACCACAATCCGCGATCGCTAAGAGTTGCGTTCCAGTCGGCATAGGGGATGCCATAGAGGATCACCGACCGGCCGCGTCCATCGCCATTGAATTCAAACCGGCGTGGAAAGCGAAAGAACGTCCGCACTTCCTGTAGGCGGATAAGGAAGATCTTCAGCCGAACCGCCAAGGCACCCCGCAAGAACCGCCAATATCGCAGGAGGAACACCGCTTCAGCCAATAGTCCTTCTTACGCCGTCGGCGGTCTGAAACGCACCAAGGCGACGATGGCCACCGCGATGAATATCAGCAACACGATGCCCTGGGTGATGGTGAAGGGCGACTCCGAGCCGGTCGGTGCCAACGCGTGAAGGCGGCCGATCTTGTCGAAGGACTGGACCACCGCGACAAAGACGTTGAGGTAGAGCGCCAGCACGGCGCCGCAGACATAGATCCAGCGCCAGGGTCCGACCAGGTTTCCGGCGTAGAGCGCGAAGAGGGCGATCGCCAGCACGACCAGCGAAATCACGCCGACGATATGCGGCGGACCGAACGCCTTGAACGGAAAGAGGAAGCCGGTGACGCTGGTCAGGACAGTGGTGATCAGGAACACCACGTTCGACACACCGAGGGTACGGTTGCGGAAGAAGCGTTCCAGCACGATCAGGCCGGAGGCGATGCCCACCAGACTGATCAATACATGCAGGAACGTGAACGTCGCCAGCGGCATGCCGAGAACCATGATCGTACTCCCTCGTCTAGGCCCGCTGGAACGCCGGCATGACATGTTCGCCGAACCGTCGCATTGAGGCGAGGTTCTGCTCGTGACTCATGGCGCCGAATCCCGTCTGGCAAAGCAGGTGGCGCACGCCAACCTCGGCCAGCTCGGCAACCTGCTCGCGCACCGTTGACGGCGAGCCATAGAGGGCGCCGTTCTTCAGCGCCTCCGCCACTGCCTCCTCGTTGGAAACAGCGGGATCATTCCAGGCGTTGAGCGCGGCGGGCTCGATGGTGAAGTCGGGCGGGTTATGGGCTTGGCGCATGTGGATCAAATGGTCGCGCGTCTCGAACAGGAGCTCGGTGAGCTCGTCCTCGGCCTGGGCGTCGGTCTCGGCGACATAGACGTGGCGCCAGAGCGCGCTCTGCGCCAAGAGCCGCGCTCGCTTCGCCTCGTCGTGGCCGCCGGCGATGATTCCCTGCTCGTAGAGCGCCCAGCGCTCCTTGATGCGTGCGACGGGCAATCGCGCTGTCAGGATCGGCACGCCGAGCCTGCCGCATTCGGTAAAGGAGCCGGGTGAGATGACGCTGCGCCACAGCGGCGGGCCCGGTTGCTGCACCGGCTTTGGCCGCAGTGCTGGCACCTGGACCTTGTGAAACTTGCCGTCATAGTGGAACGGCGCGTCGCGCCAGGCGCGCTCCAGGATCTCGACGGCTTCTTCCATGCGCTCGCGGCTGTCATGGCTGCGCAAGCCATGACCGACGAACTCGTATTCGTTGTAGACGGTGCCCTTGCCGATGCCGACATCGATGCGACCGTGGGTCAGGTTGTCGAGCAGCGCGAGCTGCACCGCCAGCCGCACCGGATGATGGAACGGTGTCTGTACGACGGCAAAGCCGATGCGGATGCGGCTCGTCTTCATGGCGAGCGCCGCGGCGAACATGAGCGAGTCGTTGTATACGCTTTCGCCGGTGAAATAGTGCTCGGTCAGCCAGACGTCGCTGAACCCGAGGCGCTCAGCGTAGCAGACCTGCTCGATCTGCTGCTCGATGCGAGCGGCATCCTCCTCGGGCGACGGCGACAGCGCCAAGGTCAGCCAGCCGAATTGCATCCAAGTTCCCCCAAACTCACGCGACGGGGGACTTTAGCGACAGTGGGCAACCACGGAAAGGTCACTGTTGCCGCCGGCGGTGCTGGCGAATGCTGGTGCCATGCTGAAAATCGTCAAGGATTCCGTGCTCAAGGTCAGCCGCTCGCTGGGCTACGACATCGTGCCGTTGCGCGAGATGAAGGAACGTGATTTCGCTCTGCATCTGCGCGAACTGCTGGCGCGATCGGCAATCGACTGCGTTCTCGACGTCGGCGCCAATGTTGGCCAGTACCACGACTTCCTGCGCGACAAGGTGCTGTATGAAGGGCCGATCATCTCCTTCGAGCCGGTCAGCCGCCACGTCGAGCTGCTGCGGGAGCGGGCGCAAGCCGACGGCGACTGGCACATCGAGGGTTATGCGTTGGGCGCGAAGGATGGCAGCCTGCCGATCAACGTCATGGTCTCCGACCAGTTCAGCTCCTTCCTCGAGCCGGACAACAGCCGGGTGCGCGATTTCGAAGGTCTCAATGTGCCCTGCCACGTGGAGACGGTAACGGTGCGCACGCTCGATGTGGTGCTGCCGACCCTCCGGGAAAGGCTGGGCTTCGAACGCCCCTACCTCAAGCTCGACACCCAAGGCTTTGACATCGAGGTGCTGCAGGGTAGTCGCGACAGCTTGGGCGCGGTGAGAGCGCTGCAGACCGAGGCGTCGGTGATCGGCATCTACAAAGGGATGCCGGGCTACGTCGACATCATTCGCTACCTCGATGAGCACGGCTTCGACATCACCGGCTTCTATCCGGTGAGCCGCGACAGCTCGCTGCGGCTGGTCGAGTTCGACTGCGTGATGATCAACCGCGCTGCGGCTTGACGTCGCCCAGCATCGCGCACAGCCGGGCGATGTCGTCGCCGGCCACGAACATGCTGGTCGGCACGGCGCTCAGGCGATGGCGAATGTGGTCGTAGTCGGCGGGCGTCAGAGTCTCGAAGAAGCGCACTAGCTGATCCTCGAGTGGTGGTGCGAAGGTGAAGCCGATGCGATAGCGCTCCAGCACCGAGCCGACCTCGAAGCCATGGACCGCGAGACACGGCACGCCGAAGTAGCCCGCCTCGTAGAAGCGACACGGCAGCAGCCAGCGCGAATTGTGGTCGGTGTGCTCGAGGTCGAGCGCCCAGGCGAAGTCGACATCGCGATAGAGCCCTTCCAGATCCTGATGCGGCAGGTAGGGGCCGCCGAACTGCATGTTGGGCATGCGCTTCACCACCGCGTCGAACCTCACCGGATCGACCGTGGTCAACACGCCGCGGAAGTTGAAGGTGACGCGGCCTTCAAGCCTTTGGGCGAGCCGTGTCATCAGCTCAAACGTCTGCTCGCCGCGGATCAGGCCGAAATAGCCCACTACCCACGGCCGCTGGTTTTGCTGCGAAAGGGTCGGCGGCGCCGGACGGTCGGTGCTAGCGATCGAAGGATGCAGCTTGTTCTCGAGCAGGAACCAGGGACCGCGGTATTTCTGGACCGCCACGTAGTAGCCGCGGTGGAATCCGGGCGAAGACAGCACCAGCACCTTCACGTGGCGCAGGCAGAACCGCTCGATGGCGCGCAGCAGCGTGGCTCCCAGGCCGCGGCGCATCAGGATGGGCGGGATGTCGAGTACCTCATAGGCGATCGGCACCTTCGCCAGCACGAGCAGTCGCGCCAGCATTGCGAGCAGCAGCTGATCGATATTTCGGGCATAGAACACCGACGCGCCCTTGAACAGGAAGCGGTGGGCGAAGATCGTCGGCAGGGCGCCGAGCAGGGCACGGATGCGATGCCAGTACTTGCCGTCTGCCGTCAGGCCCAGCGGCACGTGCGGCCACGCCGGCTCGTAGCCCATGTTGTATCGTTCGCGCCGGAAGCCGAAGACCGTGACGCCGTAGCCGTGGTCGATGAACTGCTGCGCCCGCTTCAGCGTGCTCGCATCCGTGACGTCAGGGCAGAAGAAAAAGAGCTGCCGCCCAGACTGTGCGGCTCGTGCGGTCCAGGCCCTCGTGAAGTCGTCGCGTGTGAGCTCGTCGATCGCTCCATGCATGCGCCGGAGTATCGGCGCTGCCGATTTGCAGCGAATGTGATCAATCTGTGGCGCCCATTTTGCGAGTCACAGGTTGATCACTGGCGAGAGCGTCGGCGTCGATGTCTCTTGCTTGCATGGACACGACGCTCCCTTTTGATGCCGTGACCAGCTTCCGACAGCCGCGTTTTGATCGGGTGGCGATTACCTCGGTGTTCGGCAACCCACGCGAGCTGCGCACCTGGTCAGGCGCGCCGGCGAATGTCGCGTCGGCCCTGGAGCGCCGTGGCATCATCGTGCAGGCGATCCAGCCGCAGATCAGCCGGATGGCCAAGGCACGCATCGCGCTGGTCGACATGATGGCCGGCCGCGGCCGGCCGCTCACCGGGGAGCAGGTTCTTCGCAGCCTTGCCACGCGGCGCCGGTTGGCCGCGCAAGTCGACGAAGCGGCGCGGCAGCTCGGCGTGCAGCACGTCTTGCATACCGGCACGCTCGATCTGCTGCCATCCGCCGAGATGTCGGGCAGCACACGGCACTATCTCTATTGCGACCACACCTGGGCGCTTGCCAGCACGCATCATCCCCACGCGTCCCGCTATACCGACCGCGCCCGGCGCGCCTTCGAACAGGCCGAGCTCCAGTCGTTGAGCGGCTTGGCCCACGTCTTCACATTCGGCCGCTACGTGCGCGACAACCTGATCGCCCACTATGGCCTCTCCCCGGATCGCGTGACGGCGGTCGGCTCGGGCATGGGCGCCATCGAGCCCTGGCAGGGCCTGAAAGACTACAGCCGGCCGACCCTGATGTTTGTTGCCAAGCATCTTTTCCAGGCCAAGGGCGGCGTGTTGCTGCTCGAGGCGTTCCGCATCGCCCGCGAGCGCCGCGACGACCTCATGCTCACCATCGTCGGCGACGAGCGTAGCCGTGCTTTTGTGCCGCCGCAGCGAGGCGTCACTTTCCGCGCCCACTTGTCATGGCAGGAACTGCAGCAGCTCTATCGCGACACCACGCTGCTCGTGCAGCCGATGCTCAACGACCCGTGGGGCCAGGTCTATCTCGAGGCCATGGTCTCGCGCACGCCGGTGATGGGACTGGTACGAAACGGCTTGCCGGAACTGGTCGATGGTGGCCGCCATGGCTTCCTGGTGGATCGCGCCGATCCCAAAGCGCTGGCCGAGGCGATCCTTTGTGCTTTGTCCGACCCGGCGCGCCTGGAGCGCATGGCCTCGACGGCGCAGCGTTACGTGCTTGGCACCCACAGCTGGGACCGTGTTGCCGAGCGGATTCTTTTCTCCTGAACAAAGGGTAGCGTGCATGGCGAAGCAATCGGAGAAGGTGGCCCTGATCACCGGAATCACCGGCCAGGACGGCGCCTATTTGGCGGACTTCCTGCTCGGCCAGGGCTACACCGTGCACGGCATCAAGCGACGATCCTCGTCGCTCAATACCGACCGTATCGACTATCTCTATCGCGATCGTCATGACGCAGGTGTGCGGCTCTTCCTGCACTACGGCGACATGACCGATTCGACCAACCTGTTGCGCCTGCTGGGTGAGGTAAAGCCGCACGAGGTCTACAATCTCGCAGCGCAAAGCCATGTCCAGGTAAGCTTCGAGACACCAGAATACACCGCTAATACCGACGCCCTCGGCACACTGCGTGTGCTGGAAGCGATCCGCATCCTGCGCATGCACGACGACGTTCGCTTCTATCAGGCCTCGACGTCGGAACTGTTTGGCAAGGTGCAGGAGACGCCGCAGCGCGAGTTGACGCCGTTCTACCCGCGCAGCCCCTATGCCGTGGCAAAGCTCTATGCGTACTGGATCACGGTGAACTACCGCGAAGCTTACGGCATGCATGCCTCCAACGGCATCCTGTTCAACCACGAATCGCCGATCCGAGGTGAGACGTTCGTCACGCGCAAGATCACCCGCGCCGTGGCCGCCATCGAGCGCGGCTATCAGGAGCGGCTCTATCTCGGCAATCTCGACGCCAAGCGCGACTGGGGCCATGCGCGCGACTATGTCGAGGGCATGTGGCGCATCGTGCAGCAGGACAAGCCCGACGACTACGTGCTGGCGACCGGCGAAACCCATACCGTGCGCGAGTTCGTCGAGTTGGCGTTCCGCCACATCGATCGCACCATCGAATGGCGCGGCTCGGGCGTCGACGAATGCGGCTGCTGCAGGAAGACGGGAAAAGTGCTGGTGGCGCTCGACGCCGCTTACCGCCGGCCGACCGAGGTCGACTTGCTGCTGGGCGATCCGGCCAAGGCGATCGGCAAGCTCGGCTGGAAGCATCGCACGAGCTTCGAGCAACTCGTCGCCGAGATGGTCGAGGCCGACCGTGCGATCCTAAGGACAACCGGAGTACGCCGCCATGAACCCGTCCTACACGCTGCGCAATAAGCGCGTCTGGGTTGCCGGCCATCGCGGGCTGGTGGGCAGCGCCCTGGTACGCCGCCTGCAGGGCGAGGGTTGCGAGATCGTGACGGCGCCGCGCGATTCCGTCGACCTGCGCCGCCCCGAGCAGCTCGAACGCTGGATGCGGGAGGTGCGGCCCCAGGCGGTGTTCCTTGCTGCTGCGCGCGTCGGCGGCATCTACGCCAATGACACCCGGCCGGCCGAGTTCATCTACGACAACCTCATGATTCAGTCGAACGTGGTCGAGGCGTCGCGGCGTGCCGAGGTCGAGAAACTCTTGCTGATGGGCTCCTCCTGCATCTATCCGCGGCTGGCGCCGCAGCCCATTCCCGAAGGCGCGCTGCTCACCGGGCCCCTTGAGCCGACCAACCAATGGTACGCGATCGCCAAGATCGCCGGCATCAAGCTCGGCCAGGCCTATCGTCGGCAATATGGCTGTGACTTCATCTCGGTCATGCCGACCAACCTTTATGGCCCCGGCGACAATTTCGACCTGATGCAGAGTCATGTCGTGCCGGCGCTCATGGTCAAGGCGCACGAAGCCAAGATCGCGCGTGCGCCGGCGATCGACGTCTGGGGCACCGGCGCGGTGCGACGCGAGTTCCTCTACGTCGACGATGCCGCTGACGGCATGGTCTTCCTGATGCAGCACTATTCAGACGAGGGGATCGTCAATCTCGGGACCGGACGGGACGTGCCGATCATCGACCTGGTCGGCATGGTCTGCCGCGCCGTGGGCTATCAGGGCGGCATCCGCTTCGACACGTCGCGGCCCGACGGTACCCCGCGCAAGGTGGTCGACGTCAGCCGGATCAATCAGCTTGGCTGGAGCGCACGCACCCCATTCGCCCAAGGCCTGGCGGACACCTATCGCTGGTATCTCGATCATGCGTCCGAGCATCGGCGCGCCGTCGCCTGACGCCGAGCTCGCCACCGACCACCTGACCCACGATCTCAGCCGCCGCTCGCGCCGCGGCGGGGCTGTGTTGCTGTCGGCCCAGATCGTGCGGGTGCTGGCGCAGGTGGCTACGCTGGTCGTCCTGGCGCGGCTGCTGCCGCCGTCGGCTTTCGGCTTGCTGGCCATGGTCGCCGCCATCGGCGCAATCCTCGACCTGGTCAAGGAATTCGGGCTCTCCGCCGCCACGATCCAGAAGCAGAACATCACCCATGCCCAAGTGTCGGCGCTGTTCTGGATCAACGCCAGCGTGGGCACCGCTTTGGGCCTTGGGCTGTTTTTCGCGGCCCCGCTTTTGGCGCGGTTCTACGGCCAGCCCGAGCTGGAGGCGGTGGCGCGCTGGCTGGCGCTCGCCTTCGCAGCAAGCGGCCTGACCGTCCAGCATTGGGCGCTGCTGCGCCGCCAGATGCGCTTTGGCGCCATCGCCGGAATGGAGACAGTGGCCGACCTCCTGAGCTTTGGCACGGCGATCGGCCTGGCCGTCGCCGGTGCCGGTTATTGGGCGCTGGTGGCACAACGGCTGGTTTCGCCTGTCTTGTTGATGCTCGGCAGCTGGGCGCTCTGCCGCTGGCGCCCGTCGCGGCCGGCGAGGACGGCTGGCGTGCGCGGGCTCTTGGAGTTCGGCGCCTCGGTGACAGGCAGCGGCCTTGCAGTGGCATTCTCCCGCAGCATCGACCAGATCCTGATCGGCTGGCTGTGGGGGCCTGCCTTGCTCGGCCTCTACGAGCGTACAACGCGCCTCCTGTTGATGCCGATTAACACCATCAACGCGCCGGTCTATGCGGCGGCCATGCCGGCGCTCAGCCGCCTCGTTGATCAGCCGGCGCGCTATTGCTCGATGTTCGGCCAGGTCATGCAGAAGCTCGCGCTGCTCACCATGCCGGCATTCGCGCTGGCTGCGGTGACCGCTGACTGGGTCGTGCAAATCCTGCTTGGCCCCTCCTGGGCAGAGGCGGTGCCATTGGTCGCGCTGTTCAGCGTTTCGGCCATCTACCTGCCGGTGCTTGCGGCCGTCAGCCTGCTCTACATGACACAGGCCCGGACCGGGGAAATGCTGCGTGCCACCCTGATCGACGCCTCGCTCTGCGTGGCGTCGATCTTGGTCGGGCTGCATTGGGGTGTCGTGGGCATCGCCGCATCGCTCGCCATCATGGGGCTGTTTGTCCGCACGCCGGTCGCCTTCTGGCTGGCGACGCGCCGCGGTCCGGTTTCGGCAGGATTTGTCTGGCGGGCGGTGGCGCCGCCAGCGTCGGCTGCCGCCACAGTCGCACTTGCGGTCGGATTGCTACGGCGCTTCGAGCTCGAGCCGACATTGGTGGCACTCGCGGCCGCAGCAGTGATCGGTCTATCGACCGCGAGTTTGGCCCTGCTGGCGTGGCCTGAGATCCGGCGCGAGGTGCGTCAGCTGCTAAACCGCCGAGCCGTCGTCGTCTGAGCTGGGCGCACCGTTCTTGAGGCGCAGCTTGCCTTGCTTGTCGACCCACAGGCGGTAGTCGCCCAGCCGCGCCAGGTTGGGGCTCTGCCAATGCGAGCCGAAACGCACGCCGCCGCCGTCCTTGCCGGCGATCTCGAGACCCTCGAAGCCGTTCATGTATTCGATCTGACCGCTGGGCGAGATGATGGTGGCCCGCGCTTTTCTCTCGCCGCCGATCCTGGCGAGGCCGGCGCCCTTGGCCTGGGCATCGCCGCTGCCGGTGCAGCCGATCATCACGAACTGGCTGACGACATAGGCCTGGATCAGCCGGGTCTGCTTGAACATCGAGTAAGCGGTGCAGCCGATCAGCGTGCCGAAGTTCTGTAGGTAGATGCCGGCCCCGCCGCGGGCGAAATCGGCGGCGCTCTCGTGATTGTTCTCGAAGCCGCAATTGGACAGCAGCGTGCAGCCATTCTCGGCCACCAGACCCTCTTTGGCATTCAACAGGAAATAGCAACCGTGAAACGCCACGTCGTAGCAGCCGTGAACCATGGCGGCGCCATAGAGGCCGTTCTGCCCAAACACGGACCCGAAGACATGGATGGCCGACAGAATGCCCGCGCGCGCGCCATGGCCGAAGGTGGCGCCGTTCTTCTTGTTGTCGCGCACATAAACGTTGATGAGTTGGCCTTCGAACACATTGCCGATCATCCGCACGCCATCGCCGCCACAGCCCTGCACGACCGTATCGCGCAGGCAGAAATTGTATAGATAGTGTTCCTTGTGCTCGCACTCGAGAAGGAGACCGTGGCCCTCGCGGCCACCGCCCAGGATGTCGAGGCCCTCCAGCGTCAGGAAACGCACCGTCGAGCGGCAGATGAATTCCAACACGTTGCCGCCGTCGGCGATGACCGACTGCAGCCGCGCGCCGTGCGCCATGATGCCGTGATGGCGGGTGATGTCGCCGCGCTGGCCTTCCGGCGGCGCGATGCGCAGGGTGCGGCTGACTTTGTAGGTGCCCGGCGGGAGCAGGAGGAAGCCCGGTCCGCCGGGAGCAAAGGCAGCATCAAGCGCCGCCTGCAGGGCCGCCGTGTCGTCGGCCGTACCGTCGCCTGCGGCGCCGTAGGCGGCCGCCGAGAGCATTTGGCGCTCCGCCGGGGCCCGCAGACGCTGTTGGGCCGAAGCGGCGATCGGCAGAGCCGCTAGGGCAGCGCCGGCACCAAGGCCGAGCAGGGCACGTCTGGTGTCGTCCGGCGTCGTCATGGCGCGGTGATCGCCGACAGGATCTGGCGGCCACGGCTCGCCCAGTCGAAGCGGTCCCTGAAAGCGGTGTAGGCGCGCTCCTGGAGGCGGTTCAGCCGCTCGACGTCGTCGATCGCTTCGAGCACGCCGTGGGCGAGTGCGGCGTGGTCGGGGAAGAGCATGACGCTGTCATTGTGGATCAGGGGAACGCCGGCGAAGGAACCCGACAATGCGAACACTGGAATCCGGTTGAAGACGTATTCCAGCACCTTGAGCTTGAAGCCACCACCATTGCGCTCCGGCACAATGGCGATGCGTGCTTCGTCTATGTAGCGCGTGACGTCGGGGACGGTGCCGGTGAAGCGGGTGGCCGTCGTTTTCTGGCGCAGTCGGTCGAGGAAACGTTCCTCGGCGCTGCCGACGGCCTGCAGCTCGGCGCCTTGCTCAGCGAACAGAGGATCGGCCACGTCGACGAACTCTTCCAAGTTCATACGCTTGGCGATCCAGTCGTAGGAACCCACGATCACTGCGCGGCGCGGCAGGTCGACCGAAATGCGCCGCTCGGGTACGCGTCGGCCGCGATACCCCGGCGTCAGCACGCCCATCGGCTTGTCGCACCGCCGGCGGCGATAGAGCTGCAGGTCCTCAGGCGTGATGGCGGTCACGAAGTCGACGGAATCGACCAGCTCTCGCTCCAACCGCGAAACCTTGGCGGCATCAAGTCGGACGGCTTGGCGACGCAAGAACGGTCGCTGCCTTTCGGCCACCTGGTTACGCAGGCTTTCTTCGTGATTGTGCGAGATGTAGATCAGGCGCGGCCGATCGGCACGGTCCGCATAGTGCTCGCGCACTTCGCGCAGCGCCCAGCCGACGGAAATGCCGTCAAAGACGATGCCGTCCCAGCCGTCGCGTGCCAGCAGCCCGCGCAGCACACGGCGCATGGCCGAGGTTCGGCAACGATAGGCGATGTGAGGCAGCCAGGACGTGAGGCTGGCCCATTGCGAATGCAGCGGGTCGAGCGGGTCGCCGGGCAGCCACCACACGACATGCTCATCGCGCGTGCCGTTGCTGCGTCGGGATTCGGGCCGGCGCAGGCCCAGCACCTCGATTTCACTTCCCGTTGCCGCGACCGAATCGATCAGCCCACCGGAATAGACGTACTGGCCATTATGGCGCGGTTCGGGATCGGCGAGCGTGAGCCACAGGCAGCGCATCGCCGGCCTTCGCACCCGCTCAGAAGGCGTGATGGCCGGTGAAGCCGCCAAGGATCGTGCGTGCAATGATCTTGAGGTCGAGGAGGATCGACCAATGCTCGATGTAGTAGAGGTCATGCTCGACACGCTTCCTGATCTGTTCGACGGTGTCGGTCTCACCACGCCAGCCGTTGACCTGGGCCCAGCCGGTGATTCCTGGTTTCACCCGATGACGGGCGTCGTAGTACTTGATGGCTTCCTGGTAGAGCAGGGCTCCGGCCTTGGCAGAGAGCGCATGCGGTCGCGGACCGACAATCGACATCTCGCCGCGCACCACATTTAGGAACTGCGGCAGCTCATCGAGACTGGTGCGCCGCAGGAACGCACCGATACGCGTGATGCGCGGATCGTCGCGTCGCGTCAGCTGCTCGGCGTTGGCATCGGTCTGGTCGGCGTACATGGTGCGAAACTTCAGCACCTCGATCAGGCCATTGTTGAAGCCGTAGCGCTTCTGCCGAAACAGCGCCGGCCCCGGGCTGTCGAGCTTGATCAGCAGGGCGATGGCGAGCAGCAACGGCGAGATCATGGCCAAGATGGCGGCTCCCAGCAGCCGGTCCTCGATCTCCTTGGCGATCAACCGCCAGTCACTCAACGGGCGATCGATGACATTGAGGAACGTATGGCCGGCGATGTGGCTTGCCTGCACCGTGCCAAGGTGCAGACCAAACGCGTCCGGGCACAGCCTGACGTGGACGGGAACGAGGCAGAGCCGGTTCAGCGTCTCGACGAGCTGACGATCGGCGGAAAGCGGCAACGCCACGATGACGGTGTCGATGTGAAGACGGCGCGCGTCATTGACCAGGTCATCGACCGTGCCGCGGATCGGATGGCCCATGCAATGTGCCGGCAGGTGGCTCGCCTCGTCGTCGTAGACTCCGACCACCTGCAGGTTGGCATGACCTGCCGCGAAATCACGCAGCAGGCGCTGGGCGATGGCGCCGGCGCCGACAACAGCCACAACCTCGCCGAGACGGCCGACGCGGAGCCAATGCTGCATGCGCCGCCATAGCACGAAGCGGCAAAGGCCCATCAGGGCGAGCGCACCTGAGAACCACGCCGCCGCCCACGGCCCGTCGGCGGCGGTTATCGGTTCGAACAGACGGGTGGCGATGAACAGCGCGGCGAAGGTGCAGAGCCAGCCCAGCAGGACACGGCCGATGGCGCCCTCGAGTCGCGCGTAGCAGCCAAAGCGATGCGCGCCGGTGAGTTGCAGGAAATTAACGCCCAGGATCGTGCCGAGCAGCACGACCAGCCCCTCCAGTCGCCAGTCGACGCTCATCGCGTCCCAATGTATCGCGGCGATTCCGGCGGCCAGGATCGCGGCTGCATCGAGGGCCGCGACAACACGCGTAACTATGTGTTCGGAAATCATACGGCTTCCGTTTTGAGACATGAGAGAGGGTGCTCCTTTGAGAGCGATTGTCCTCGCGCGGACCGCGGCGTCTTGTGATCAAAGTGCGACTTGGAGTTTGATCACACGGAGAGCACACGCGACGCGAAAAGTTGTGGCGTTTGTGCGGCAGCAAAGCTCGCGGCCGCAGACCCGTCGATGAAGGTCGACGGTCCGCATTCGACCATGCGCGCGATCTCACGCGCGAGATGTGACGGGTCGGAAGCATCGACCGAAACTCCCAGGCGATGATCGCGCGTCAGCCGTCCGACGAGTCCGAATTCCTGCGCCAGCACTGGTCGGCCGCTGATCGCCGCCCATAGCAACACGCCGCTTGATCCGACGAAGCGCTGGTAAGGAGCCAACACGACGTCACTTTGTCGCACGAGCGACGCGAGCTCGGCTTGATCGAGACGACGATCGTCGATGCGCAGCCAAAGCTCGGGATGACGCGTGGCGAGATCGCGCTGACGCTGATCAAGTCGCTCGCGCAGCGCCGGGTCGACCCGCCCGGCGAACAGCACTGCGACACGTGCCGCGATCTCCGGCCGCAGCAACAAGAGCGCATCGAGTACGGCGAGCGGTCCTTTGCGCTCGGTGAGATAGCCGAACAGCAGAAAGCCGACCCGTCCACTTGGAGCAAAGGCCGCCGTCTCGGCAGCAGGTCTGGAATCGACGGGCGGATTAGCGGGGTCGGCCAGAGCCAGCACTTTATCGCCGTGGGCATAGTGCCTGCGCGCATGCTCCGGAAAGAACGGATCGAGCGACAGCACGCGCTCAAGCGCCGGGTTGCGCAGCATCAGGCGATAGAGCAGCTCCTTGCGTCGATCGCGCAGGCGTTCACCGCGACTGGGCTTGTAGGGACCGATGGCGCCGTAGTGCACCGACGGACGGAAGAGGATGCCCGAGACGCGCTTGCCGCCGGCACCGAGGCCGAACGCCAGCGGCAGGGATAGAAGATCGAGCATCAGGAAGAAGCCTTGCTGGGCGCCGCTGCGCCGAAGATGGCGGCGCATGGTCCACCACCGGGCGAAGGCGGAGACCGACAGCAGGCGGAGCGTGCACAGCCGGCGCTCGAGCGGCGATAGAGCAACTACCCGGATGCGATCGGCAGCATCGGGCGGCAGCGCGCGCGCGAGCGCTTGGCAAAGTGCCTCCGGCGCGACCAGCCAGATCTCCGTATCACGGCGCTCGGCCGCGAATGCCATGAGGTGCTCGAGCCATTCCAGCGCGTGACCCTCCGGATCCGGCTCGAAGATCAAGATCTTGTGCGATTCGGAAGACGATGCCGGCAGGCTATCTATTGGCGGCGAGGGCATCGACGCGACTCATGAACTCCCCAAGGATCACGGGCTTGGCGTAGTGCTGCTCGACGAATTCGCGTCCGCGACGGCCGAGCTCTCGGCGCAGTTGTGCGTCGTCGGCCAGGCGAAGCACGGCTTCGGCGAAGCTCCAGGGTTCGTCGGGCGGCACGCACAGGAAGGCGCCGCTCAGGCGCTGCAGGCGCCACAACGTGCTGTCGGGCAGCGCCGTCGCCACGAACGGCCGGCCTACGGCCATGATGTTGAACACCTTGGAGGGCACGGCAAACGAGGCGGTCCGTGGGTTCTGCGGCACCAGGTGGATGTCGCCTGCGGCGAGCGCCGTGGCCAGCGCTTCGTTGGGCTGCAATTCGGCCAATCGTACATTGCCGAGTTGGCGGCGCGCGATCTCGGCGGAGAGCTCCGCGACCTGGTTGCCGTTACCGCGCAGGATTATCTCGATCTCCGGTCGCTTGCGGGCGAGTTGCTCGGCCATCGCCACGACCTGGCCGAGGCCCTGCTTGCGGCCGAGATTGCCGCTGTAGAGCACCTTGATCGCCAGATGGGGAACCGGCTCGACCGGCTGGATATGATCGGTGTCCACCCACAGCGGCACCACATCGATGGGAGCGGTCACGCCGATTCGACGCAACTGGTCCCTCATCTCGGCCGATAGCACGACGACCAGGTCGACCCGATTCAACATCATGCGCTCGGCCGCGCGCATCAACCCGCCCAGCCGATTGGCGCCCATGCCCAGCCGTTCCGCGAGGCCCGATTGGATGTCATGCACGATGGCGATGCACACGCCGCCGCGCTGACGAGCAGCAAGTCCCAAGGAAACGCTCAGGATCGATGGGCAAAGCGCCAGCACGACCGGATGGCGCGTGATGCGGCCGGAGGCGAGCGCCACCAGGCCACGCACCAGGAAATCCGCCTCATTGGCAATGCGCGACAGGGCCGAGGCCTGGCGCGGCGCACCCGAACTCAGGCGCTCGACTGTGACGGAGCCGACGGTCTCGCGCTGGCAGTTGCCGTTGCGATACGCCGGGAAGACTTCGGCGTCGGGATAGTACGGCAGGCCGCTCACCACAGTGGTCTGCCGGCCGTGTCGCGCCAGCCATTCGGCAATGTCGCTGGCGAAGGGCGCCGAGCCGATCAACTCGGGCCAGAAATAGCGCGTCACGAACAGGATACGCGAGTCCGTCGCCATGCTTTCAGCCGAAGCTTGCTTTGACCGGACGCGAATACTCATAGAACGGATCGCGATAGCCGTACTTGCGATATTCCTTGGAGACCACGCGCGACATGACCACGCCGGCGATATCGCCTTGAGCATCGACGATCTGCTTGAGAGCCTCGATTGCCGCATCCTGGCGCGTATGTCCCCAGCGCACGACGAACACGACCTTCTCGACGATCCGGGATAAGGCGAGCACATCGGCCGTCACCAGGGCGGGTGCGGTATCCAGGATGATGAAGTCGTAGTGAGGTGCCAGCGCCTCGACCAACTGGCGCATGCGATCGGAACTGAGCAGGTGCGCCTGGCGCGGACTCCACGGGCCTGAGGTCAGCACATCGGCGCCCGACAGCGCATCATGATGGATGATGTCGTCCAGCATGACCGTCTTGTCGCCCAACAGGCTCGCCAGTCCGTCGCGATTGGAGCAACGGAAGATCAGGTGAAGGCGCGGGCTCCGCCAGTCGCAGTCGATGAGCAGGATGCGCCGGCCATTGCTGGCCAGCAGCCGGCCGAGCGATGCGACCATGACCGATTTGCCTTCCGACGGGGTGGCCGAGCTGAACAGGATGGTCTTGGGCGAGGCCGCCGCCTCCGACAGCTCGATGCCGATCTGCACGCGGCGCAGCGATTCGCTGTAGGTCGAGGTCGGCTGGCGCAGCACCTGCATGGAAGGGGGCGTGCGACCGCCGACCTGAGGCACCATCGCGAGCACCGGCAATCCGGTTGTCGTCTCGATCTGGTCGGCGCGCCGGAAAGTCTGATCGCCGCCTTCGCGCAGTAGCGCAATCGCGCACCCCAGGAGCAAGCCACCGACAGCACCCAGGAAGGCGATCAGCATCTTGGGCGGATAGCTCGGTGCCTCGCCCGGCGCCGCCGGCGACACCAGCTTGGCGTTGGCTTGCAAGATATCCTCCGCGCCGGTGCTCTGCTTGACGCGATTCAGCATGGCTTCCAGGAGGTTGCGATTGACGGTGGCGTCGCGTTCCAGCGCCTCGAGTCCGATCGACTGGTCATTGACCTGGCCCATCTGGCCCTTGAGCTTCTCGAAGTTCTGGCTGAGCGCCTGATAGCGTGCATCGGCGGAGCGGGCCTCGCGCTGCAATCCGTCGATGGTCTTGGCGATCTCCGCGCTGACCTTGCCACGGATGCTGGCCGCTTCGGCGCGGGCGTTCATCATCGCCGGGTGACGTTCGCCGTACTGTGCGCTCATCTGAGCCATCTTACGGTCGGCTTCGGCCTGCTGTTCCTTCAGCGAGGCGATTAGCGGCGAACGCAGGACCTCGGGCACGCTTTCCTGGCCGAGCCCGCCTTTGCGCATCTCCTGCGCTTCGGCGAGCTTCGATTCAGCCTCGGCCTTGGCGGTCTGCGCCTGGATCAGCTGGCTGTTGAGCTCGGTGAGCTGCTGGGTGGTGACGCCGCTGTTCGAGCTCTTGTAGAGACCATGGCTGCGCCGATAGTCCTCGACCGCCTGGTCGGATTTGCGCACCTGCTCGCGCAATTCGGCAATGCGGCCGAGCAGGAACTTGTCGACGCGATCGAGGGCCGCGACCTTTTCCTTGCGCTGATAGTCGAGATAGGTATCGGCCAGCGTGTTGGCGATCGACGCTGCGGTAGCCGAACTGCGCGATTCGGCCTTGACGCTCAGCACATGCGAACGACCGAGCAGGGAAACATCGAGCTGCGACAGCAGAACGTCGATAATCCGGTTGTCGCGCAGGGTGGCGTCCTGCACGGGATTCGGCTGGACCTTTGCCGGGCGCGACGTCAGGTGGTTGAACCATTCGACTGCGGTGGACGGTATCAACTGGTCGACCCGGAAGACCCGCGACCAGAAAGAGGGCTTGCGCAGCTCGGGATTGAACTCGGGGTTGTCGGCGAGACGAAGCTTGTCGATGACCATTTTGGCGAGCGTACGCGACTGCAGGATGAAGCCTTCATTCTGTACGCGTTCGGCGTCGGGATTGCTGTCTGTGATGACCGCCTCGGCAGAGCTGAACACGCGCGGGGCCTGGACGCCGACCAGCACGCGCGCTTCCGAGACGTAATAGGAGGGCAGCGACCAGGCCACGACCGCCGCGACCAGACCCATGACGAACGCCCAGCTGACAATCAGCCACCGTCGCCGCCACAGCTTGCGCAGCGTCTCGAGTAAACCCTCCTCGGGCACTTGCGCGACAGGTCGCGGCGCCAACTGGGGCGCGGGCAGCGCGATCTGGCGTTCGGTGCTGGGAACGGCCCGCAGCGACGGACGCCGCTGCGGCAGACGGGGGTAGTCGTCGGGCATATGGACCATCAGAAGTACCGCTCTCGGACAACGACCGTATCGCCCGGCTGCAGGTGGGTCTCCTGCGAGGCGGCGACACGAACCGTCTGGCCGTCGACCACACGCTTGACGTAGAAGCGGCCCATGTTCGCGCGATAGGTCTGGCCGCCCGCCGTGGCGATGGCGTTGAGCACGGTCATGTCGGTCACGTAGGGATAGCTGCCGGGCTTCTGCACCTCACCCACGACGTAGAAGGGCCGGCGGCTGGCCACCTCGACGCTGACGCTCGGGTTGTGCAGGTAATCGGGATCGAGCTTGGCTGCGATGGTCCGCTGCAATTCGGTCGGTGTCATGCCACTGGCCGGCACGTTGCCGATCAGCGGGAAAGACAGGTTGCCGTTGCCGTCGAGCACGAACTCGCCGGTGAGGTTGGGCTGGCCATAGACGATGATGCGCGTGCGGTCGTTGGGTCCGAGCCGATAGTCGGAGCCGGCGCGATCGCCATTGCCGCTGCCGGTGCCGGTGAGGCTCATCTTGCCTCCGCTGGCCGACGTATCGGGCACGATCGGCGTGGGATCACTGTCGCCGCAGGCGCCGAGCGCCAGCAACGCCGCCACGAGGGCGCAACGAAGGAACGACGTGAAGGAGACGGGAACGACCGACATTTGATCACCTCCTGGTGACAGGCGAAAATGCTCGAACTCTAAAGCGCTCGACGGACCGGTCAGTGTGACCAATCCGGGATATTCGCCCCCTCAAGCACGGCCGTAGTCGTCGGCCAGCCTCACAATGTCGTCCTCACCCAGATAGGCGCCCGACTGCACTTCGATCAGCTGCAACGGCAGCTTGCCGGGATTCTCCAGGCGATGCTCGGTGCCGATCGGGATGTAAATCAACTCGTTTTCACGCAACAGCATGCGCTCCTCGCCGCGCTGCACCAGCGCGGTGCCGTGCACCACCACCCAATGCTCAGCCCGGTGATAATGCTTTTGCAGGCTGAGCGTTGCGCCGGGTTTCACGGTAATGCGCTTCACCTGAAAGCGGCTGCCGGCGTCGACGGTGCGATAGTTGCCCCAGGGCCGGTAGCCGACGACATGCTGATCGGGTTCCCTTCGCTTCTGCCGGCGCAGTGTCTCGACCAGGTCCGAGACCTCCGCTGCCGAATCCGCGCCGGCGACCAGCACGGCGTCGTCGGTTGCCACGACGACGACATTGTCGACGCCGATCGCGGCGACGAGCTGCCCTTCGGAACGGATGTAGGAGTTATGAACGCGCTCGGCGAGGACATCGCCGCGGAGCACGTTGCCGTTCGCGTCGCTTCGGCCGATCTCGCGCAGAGCATGCCACGAGCCGACATCGCTCCACGCCATGTCGACCGGCACCACGGCCGCACGGGTGGTGTGCTCCATGACGGCGTGATCGATCGAAAGCGCTGGCGCCTCGGCGAAGGAGCCGCCGTCGAGGCGGAAGAACGAGAGATCCTGATGGCTCGCCTGCACGGCGCGCTCGCACGCGGCGAGCATGGCGGGGTTGATGCGGGCCAGCTCGTCGAGATAGGTCCGCGCGGCGAGCAGGAAGATCCCGCTGTTCCAGAAGAAGGAACCGCCCTGCAGGAAGCGCTCGGCGGTGGCGAGGTCCGGCTTCTCCACAAAGCGATCGACCACATGCACGCCTTCGATGCCCTTCAGGACGTCACCGCCCTGGATGTAGCCGTAGCCGGTGTCCGGCCGGGTTGGCTTGATGCCGAAGGTCACCAGGCGGCCGTCCTGCGCCGCTGCAAGACCCTGCATGACGGCGCGATGGAAGGCCTCGGAGTTGGCGATCACGTGATCGGAGGGCTGGACGAGCATCAGTGCGTCGGGATCGCGCGCCAGCAGCCAAATCGCCGCTGCGGCGATCGCCGGACCGGTGTTGCGCGCCATCGGCTCGAGCAGGATGGCTTGCGGTTCGACGCCGATCTGGCGAAGTTGCTCGTCGACCAGGAAGCGATGCTCGTCGTTACAGATGAGGAGCGGCGGCGCAAAGCCCACATCGCTCAGGTTCCGCGCCGCCGTTTCCTGCAGCAGCGTGCGCTCCGACACCAGCGACAACAGCTGCTTGGGATAGGCAGCCCGTGACAACGGCCAAAGCCGCGTGCCCGCTCCGCCAGACAGGATCACCGGATGGATTTGGGCAGAACCTTGGCGCTGGAACTTGGCGAGATCGGTATCGGCAAGAACATCCATGCCGCCGAAGCTAGGAGGGGCGCCAAAGAGCGGCCAGTGATCAAATTGTGCTTCTGCCACATCTCTCAATCATCGTTACCTGGCAGGGCGATGGCGATCGAAAGACCGCCGCCGATGCGATTGGAGGCACTCACTTGGCCACCGAGCGCCTCCACATTGCGACGCACGATCCAAAGACCGAGGCCAGAATGCGGCGGCGGCTCGCCGTCGCCCTGGGCTGGACGCGAGGAGAAGTAGCGTTCGAAGACTCGGTCGATCTTCTCGATGGGAATGCCGGGGCCTTCATCATCGATCTGCAATTCGACCGCGTCGTGATTCTGAGTCAGCGTCAGCACGATAGTGCTGCCGCGCGGCGAGAAGCTGGTGGCGTTCTCGAGCACGTTCTGAAGGACGATCTCCAACATACCCTTGCCGGCGCGGACCATGACGGCATCGTCGAGCCGGCGGATCAACCGGATGTCGCGGCTCGCCATGATTTCGCGGAAGTTCAGCGTCGCCTCGCCGACGATCTGGGTCAGATTGGTCGGCACGCGCGGCGCTTCGATCAGGTCGGCGGTGTTGTTGTCGAACCGCTGGGCGGCGTTGACCAGGGCGAGCAGGCGTTGCAGCGCGGAGTCGATGATCTCGAGCGCACGGCGGGCGCGCTGGTCATCCATTGTGACGGCGCGCCGTACCGGCGCCAACGACGACTGGATGGCGGCCAGCGGCGTCTTGAAGGAATGCGCGTTATCCTCCGCCGACTGGCGGATCTGCTGCGACAGGCGCTTGAGGTCGATCACCAGCTTGTCGAAGTCGTGCGCCACGCTCGACAGCTCGGGCACGATGTTGCGTGCCGAGAACGCGTAATCGCCAATGCGGCCCTGGCCGATCTCGTTGGCCACGTCGCGAAAGCGGCGCAGGCTGAGCCAGATGCTGACCGCCGCGAGTACCGCCAGCACCGCGAGCACGAGATAGATCGCGGCCGCCACGCGCACCGCGCGGGTCTCCCAATAGGGACGTCCGATCGATGTGTTGAGGAATTCCGAGGTCGTGTGGGTCGAGGTCAGCACCCAGCAGCCGCTTCTGTCCTTGATCGGGATGATCGAGGTCAGGAGCTCAACCGTGCCATTGGGCTGTTTGTATCTGATCTCGTCCGAGGTGTCCCACATGCAGGCTTCGCCGAGCTTCTTCAGGATGCCGCGGTGGGCGAGCTCGTCCAGTTCGGGTGCTACTTCGTCAGGGCGGATGAGGGGCGCGGAGGCCACGAAGTAGAAGGCGACGTTGCCTTGCTGCTCGCCGGGCTTGGCGGCCGGTTGAAGCATCAGCTTCAAGACCGTGCCGTCGCTGGTGAACTTCGCCAGCTCCTCGTTCAGCGCCACGTTGGTGCCCGGCTCGACCTTGCGCAGCACGGGGGCCAGCGCATGCCCGATGAGCTTGCTGCGATCCTGGATGGCGCGGGTCACCAGATCGCGCATCTGGTGGTCGGCGCTCTCGAACTGGCCGTAAAGCACGATGGGGAGGGCGACAAAAATGCCGACCAACCCCATCAATTTCAGAGTGAGCGACGCGCCGAGACGGCGCGCCGCCGATTGCCAGCTACGGCGCTGGGTCCTTGGGTCGTCCCCAGCGGTAACCGAATGAGGGATAATTCTCGATTTCGGCGAACTCTGGATCGACGAGACGGAACTTGTTTCGAATTCGTTTGATCGATGAACGGACATTGGTTCGATAGCCATGTTCGCCGCTCCCCGCGATGAAGCCGACGTGATGCATGCAATCGTAGACCGCGCGATAGGTCACATGATTGCCGATGCTGGAAGCGAGCAGACGCACGATATTGAACTCGGTCAGGGTCAGGTTGACGTCGACGGTATCCCAGAAGGCGCGGCTGACACGCGGCTTCAGCATCAGGCGTCCGCAATGAAAGGTCTCGTCGACCTCGAGCTCGGCCGGCCGCTTGGAGGATTCGACGATGACGCGGATGCGCTTGGCCAGGATCGGCACGCCGCGCGACTTGTCGACGAAATCAAGGGCGCCGCGGTCGAAGGCGAGGTTCTCGTGGCTGGGCGACGACCGCCCGGTGAGGAAAACGACAGGAAGCAGGATGCCCTCGCGACGCAGGCGCGGCAGCAGATCGATGCCCGACATCGTCGGTAGGCTCCAGTCGAGCACGATCACGTCGGCGACGATGCCGTCGGCCACCGACGCGAGCATCGAGGCGCCGTCGGCGAAAGTCTCCACCACGAAGCCGAGGTCGACGAGCTCCGCTGCCGCGGCTTCGCGGTAGTCGTCGTCGTCGTCGACGAAGATGAGTCGAATGGGTTCCTCTGCGTTACCCGCCGCCTTTGGCCGGGGCACGGGACTGGAGCTGGGCCAGGCAACCACGTTTTCCTTCATCGGTGTTGTCATCGCTCTTTACCTCGTACGCAAGAGTTCCGAACTGTCTCGTCTGCACATCCGGATAGAGCTGGATGTCGACAGTGCACTGCCCCTCTCGGTAATGCCAGGTCTTCCCTGGCGCGCGTTCCTCCACGCTTGTTGGTGGGCCGAGCAAGGTTCGCACTTCGCCCTCGCTCTTGCCGATCAGGTCTACAGGCGCCGTCGTCGTCGTGGGCGCGCTTTTCGCCGGTGTCGCTGCCGCGACGGCCGGTTCGGCGGTGGCGGGCTTGGCGGCCGCAGTCGCGGCTCGCGGCGCCGACACCGCCGGCTTCGGCGTGGCGAACGGATCGGAGTTCACCAGCCGACTCAAATCGCTTTGTGCATTGCGAGCGACCTGGCAGCCAGCCAATAGTAGCAACAACGCGACCCCCAGGGTCTGTTTGAACAGACTCTTTCTCTCGCTCACAGCCTTTTCGTCCTTCCAGGAGAAATGCGCCCGAACGGATGAACGACGCGTCGCACACGGCGGTTGCAGATAGAGGCGCCATGCTGTCAACTCGCCGCAGCTCGACAACGCGAACGCCAATTGAGGCCAAGTCTCGCCGCTCTGCTGCACTGCGGCAAGAGGGTCTCCAATAAAGTTGAAGCGATCACAGAAAAGCCACCTGCCCTTGGGAACCGAATAAACGCCTAGGCGTAGCAGAAGATACTGAACCGCCGCTGCAGAATTTTCGAGATTTTCGATCAGGCCGGCAATTCGTATCCGATGGCGGATTCTATCTCGATCGTCCGCGTTATGGCAGGGCGAATCATCATTCGCTCATAGTGACGGAAAAGATTTGGCAGGGTGCCCGGTGCCGGCTTGAGCGAACGGGCCATGCGCCAGAACAGACGGAACAGGTGGATGTCGACGATCGAATAGTCGCCCAGCGCCCATGCCCTGTTGCCGAGCTTGGCCTCTGCGATTCGCCACACCTCGTTGACGTGCTCAAGGCCTTGCCGACGTGCGGGATGCAAGGTCGATGCGATGAACGACATCCACGACACGGCTTGCGCCTCCGTCTCGACGTCGCCTTCGGGCAACAGCTTCGCTGCTGGAAAGCGCTTGGCGAGATAAAACAGGCAGGCGGCGACCTCGGTCAGCGGCCGGCCGTCGATCATCAGGGTCGGCACCTTGCCTGCCGGATTGATGGCGCGGAACTCGGGCGAATGCATGTCCCGCTTGTGGAACGACATCGGCCGCGGCTCGAACGGTGCTCCGACCTCGTGCAAGGCGATGTGGACGGCCATCGAGCTCGAGCCCGGCGCGAAGTAGAGCGCGAGCTGGGTCATCTCTTGTAGGCGGTGCCGTAGGGCGTGGTGATCAATTCGAGCAGATGCCCGTTGGGATCCTCGAAATAGACGCCGCGGCCGCCGTCGTGATGGTTGATCTCGCCCGGGCCCTCTTTGTGCGGGCCGGCATAGATTTTTATGCCATCCTTCTTCAGGTGCGCGAGACCGGCGTCGAATTCGCGATCGTCGACCAGGAAGGCATAGTGCTGCGTGCGCACGTCCGTCGAATCGACGAAATCAAGCGTCACGCCGTTGGCGGTGCGCACCGGAATGAACGGCCCCCACTGCGAATCGGGCTTCACGCCCAGGATATTGCCGAGAAATTTCGCCGAAGCGTCCTTGTCGTGTGCCGGGATGATGATGTGATTGAGTTGGGCCACGGCTGCCTCCGTAGCGCTAGGGCCGGCGCAACAGGTCAGTCTCTGGAACGCCCGCCTCATAGTCGGCGAGCATCTTGTCGGCGTCGAACAGCACGCCGATCGGGTTCTGGGCGAACGGTTGGGTGCTGAAATACGCGGCGGCCCCCGCCTTGTCGAAGGCGTCGACCTGCAGCTCGACCTGGTTGCCGTCGGGATCCTTGTAGTACATCGACACGGTCGGGCCGTGATTGATGGTGCGCACTGGCACAATGCCGTCGGCCTTCAGCCGGCGGTAGGTCGCGAGGAGCTGGCCGAGATCGGCCATCGTATAGGCGACATGGGCGAGGCCCCAGCTGTCGTCCGGTGCCTTCTTGAGCCCCGGCATCTGCACGAAGGCCACCCGATGGTGTTCGTCGTCATAGGTGATGAACGAGATGTACTCGTTCTCGAAAACCTGTCGCGCATTCAGCACCTTGAGGTACCAGTCGCGCAATGGGTCCCGGTTGGCCGTGCGCAACACAAAGTGCGCGAACATCGAGGGCGAAACCGGCTTGCTGTCGAGCGGACGGCGGGCCTTGTCGGCGTGGGAGTCCATGACGCCTCCGTCAGTGGGAGTTCTTCGGTTCTCCCACCTGACGCGGCAGGAGAGCCGTCAGCAGGCCCAAGCATAGCAGGAACGGCGTTGCCTGGTAGACCGTCTCGATGCTGGTGAGATCGGCAAGCTTGCCCAGCGCCGCTGCGCCCAGGCCTCCCAGCCCGAAGGAGAAGCCAAAGAACATGCCGGCGACCAGGCCGACCCGCCCGGGCAGCAGCTCCTGCGCGTAGACCAGGATCGCCGGGAAGGCCGACGCCATGATCATGGCCACGGTGACGGCCAGAACGCCGGTCCAGAACAGGTTGGCATGCGGAAGCAGCAGCGCGAAAGGCAGCGCGCCTAGAATAGAGAACCACATCACGGGAATGCGCCCGACCTTGTCGCCGACCCAGCCGCCGGCCAGCGTGCCCAGCACAATGCCGATCATGAAGGCGACGAGATAGAACTGTGCGTCCTGCACCGAGAGATGGAACTTCTGGATGAGATAGAAGGTGTAGTAGGAGCCGAGGCTCGCCTGATAGACGTTCTTGGAGAAGAGCAGCGTCACCAGGATCACTACGGCGAACACCACACGTCCTTTTGTCAGGCCGGGCAGTCCGGTGCCCGTTCCGCCGCCCTTGCCGCGCGCGGCCGGCCGGACCGTCGTGGCGAGTCTCGCGCGGTACCAGTGGCCGACCTGGAACAGGACGGTCATGGCGACGAGTGCGGCCGCGGAAAACCAGCCGATGCTCGTCTGGCCGCGCTGCACGACGATGAAGGCCGCCAGCAGCGGCCCCGATGCCGAGCCGAGATTGCCGCCGACCTGGAACAGCGATTGGGCGAGGCCATAGCGGCCACCGGCCGCCATGCGCGCCACGCGCGAGGCCTCGGGGTGGAACACCGACGAGCCCATGCCGATCAGCGCCGCCGACAGCAGGATGACGGCATACGAATGGGCCTGGCTCATCATCAGCAGGCCGACCAGGGTGAATCCCATGCCGACCATCAGCGAGTAAGGCTGCGCCTTCTTGTCGGTGTACAGGCCGACGACGGGCTGCAGCATCGAGGCGGTGAACTGGAAGGCGAGCGTGATCAGGCCGATCTGGCTGAAGGAGAGCGAGTAGTTCTCCTTGAGGATCGGATAGAGCGCCGGCACCAGCGACTGCATCATGTCGTTGAGCAGATGGCAGAAGCTCAGCGACAGGATGACGGCGAAGGTCGTGCTGTTGGCGGAGGCGGTGGAGGAGGGGGTGGAAGGCGCAGTTGTTGCTGGGGCGGCACCTGCCGCCATCGTATTGTCGGACATACCCCCATAATAAGGTGGCGCCCCTTGGCGGACCACCATTGCTATGCAGGGCTGCCCTGCGCTCGCGCGGGTTCCGATCCAACGGAACCGCTAGCGGTTCCGTTGGATCGGAAACGCATTGCTCCTGGCGCCTCGACCAACGGGCATATTCCGTCCGGCTGAGATCAGCCGGACGGAATATGCTCTAGCGGAACACCTCAGGGACTATGGCGTTGTCTTGCGGCGAGTGATGGCCTCCCCACCCACCTTGACCGACGTGCCGGCGCGCTTGGACCGGCTGCCGTGGAGCGACTTCCATCGGTTGGTCGTGACCGCGCTCGGTATCACCTGGATCCTCGACGGCCTCGAAGTCACCTTGGCGGGCTCGGTGGCGGCGGCGCTGCAGACCAGCCCGCAACTGCACCTCACTGCCGAGCAGGTTGGCCTCACCGGCAGCGCCTACCTGATTGGCGCTGTACTGGGCTCGCTGTTCTTCGGCCATCTCACCGATCGGCTGGGCCGCAAGAAGCTGTTCAACGTCACGCTCGGCGTCTACCTGGTCGCCACGGCGGCGACGGCGTTCTCGTGGAATTTCGAAAGCTTTCTGTTCTTCCGCTTCCTGACCGGCGCAGGTATCGGCGGGGAATATTCCGCCATCAATTCGGCGATCCAGGAGTTGATCCCGGCGCGCCTGCGCGGCCGCATCGATCTCGCGATCAACGGCAGCTTCTGGATTGGCGCGGCGGCGGGCGCGCTGGTCTCGGTGCCGCTGCTCGATCCGGCGCTGTTCGGCGCCGACCTCGGCTGGCGCTTGGCCTTCGGCAGCGGCGCGCTGCTCGGCCTGTTCATTCTCTATCTGCGCCGCTTCCTGCCCGAGAGTCCGCGCTGGCTGATGATCCACGGCCGCGAAGGCGAGGCGAACGAGGTCATGCTCGAGATCGAGCGGCGTGTGATCGCGGGCGGCCGGGTCGAGCTGGCGCCGGTCGAGCCGAAGCTGTCGTTGGGCGATCCGCATCGCCTGACATTGGCCTCCGTCGCGCGCACCCTGCTGAAGCACTACCCCGGCCGCACCACGCTCGGCCTGGTGCTGATGGCGTCGCAGGCCTTCATCTACAACGCCATCTTCTTCACCTACGCGCTGGTGCTCACCACGTTCTACGGCGTGGCAGCCGACCGTGTCGGGCTCTACATCCTGCCGTTCGCCTTGGGCAATTTCCTCGGGCCATTGCTGCTCGGTTCGTTGTTCGACACAGTTGGCCGAAAGACGATGATTGCCGGGACCTATGCGTTGGCCGGCATCCTGCTGGCGGTGACCGGGCAGCTCTTCCAGATGGGCCTGCTGACAGCGACTACGCAGACCGTGCTGTGGACTGTCGTCTTTTTCTTCGCATCCGCAGCAGCAAGCGCTGCGTATCTCACGGTTGGTGAATGCTTTCCGCTCGAGGTGCGCGCCCTGACAATTGCGCTGTTCTATGCCTTCGGCACCTTGCTCGGCGGGGTCGGCGGACCATGGTTGTTCGGTGTGCTGATCCAGAGCGGCGGGCGTGGCGAGATCGCGTACGGCTACTTCCTCGGTGCGGCATTGATGGTGGTCGCGGCGCTGGTCGAACTGCGGCTTGGTGTCCAGGCCGAGCGAAAATCGCTAGAAGATGTGGCGCCTCCTCTCTCTTCGGTTGTATAGTCGATCGAGTTGCAACACCGCCAGGGTAGCGTCGCATCATGACCTTTCGCATCGCGCAGATTTCCGACACCCATCTCAGTGAGGCGAGGCCGTTCTTTGTCGACAATTTCATGCAAGTGAGTGCGGCGCTGCGTGCGTCCAGGCCCGATCTGGTCCTGAACAGCGGCGACGTCAGCCTGGATGGCGCCTCGCAGGAGGCCGATCTTACCGCCAGCCGACGGCTGCACGATGCGCTTGGCCTGCCTCTGCGCTTCCTGCCCGGCAACCACGATCTCGGCGACGCCCAGGAGACGGCGACCGGTGGTGAGGCGCCGATCGATTCCGGTCGCCGCGAGCGCTACGTGCGCCATTTCGGCCCCGACTGGTGGAGCTTCGACGTGCCAGGGTGGCGTGTGCTTGGGATCAACGCCCAGCTTCTCGGCAGCGACCTTCCGGCCGCCGAGCAGCAGCATGAAGAGGTGCGCGACTCCGTCGCCGGTCTTGGCAGCCGCAAGCTCGCGCTGTTCCTGCACAAGCCGCTGTTCGACCAGACGGCCGCCGAGACCAAGATCAGCAATCGCTTTCTCACGCTCGCGCAGCGCGGCCTACTATCGGCGATGCTCGGCATCGCGCCGGCGTTGATCGCCAGCGGTCACATCCATCAGTACCGCGCGACCACGCCCGACGGCTCGCACCATGTCTGGGCGCCGTCGACCGCCTTCGTGCTGCCCGAGCGTATCCAGCCGGTCTACGGTTTGAAGAAGGTCGGTTATGTCGAGCACGCCCTCGAGGCCGATGGCACGCATGCCAGCCGCCTGGTCGAGGTCCCCGGCGCGCTGGCGATCGACGTCACTACTCTCCCCCGGATCTACGGGCCGGCCTGACTCAGGCCGGCACAGGCCGGGCGCGCTGGTTGTAGAGCATCTTGCGGATGCGGGCCTGTTCCTCGGCCGGCAGCTTGGTGTTGTCGACCGAGAGGTCGGCGCCCACCGCCATGCCTTTCTGGACCGCGGGCCTCGCACCCAGCTCCTCGAACCAGCGCTTGAAGTGCTTGAACTCCTCGATGTCCTGGCCCTGGAACTTCCAGTTGATGGTCCACGGATAGCAGATCATGTCGGCGATCGTGTACTGATCGCCCGCCAGGTACTTGTGCTTGTAGAGCCGGTTGTTGAGCACGCCGTAAAGGCGGTTCACCTCGTCGGTGAAGCGCGCGATGGCGTACTTCTGGTCACCTTCCTTGGCCTGGTCGACGCGGCGGAAGTGGCCGCACTCGCCGCTCTTGGGCCCCTGGTTGGCCATCTGCCAGATCAGCCACTCGTTCACCTCGTAGCGCGCGCGCAACTCGGTCGGATAGAACTTCCCGGCCTTCTCGGCGATGTACATCATGATCGCGCCCGACTCGAACACTGCGATCGGCTTGCCGCCACCCTTTGGTTCATGGTCGACCATCACCGGCATGCGATGGTTGGGATTCATTTCCAGGAATTCGGCGCTGAACTGATCGCCCCGCCCGATATTCACGGGTACGATCTTGTAGGGCATGCCGCATTCTTCGAGCAGGACAGTGACCTTCTTGCCGTTGGGCGTCGGCCAATAATGCAGATCGATCATCGGGTAATCCTCCTAGGGTTTGGCGGAGCTTATCGGGCAGGACGGCATGGGCAATAGCGAACGAGAAAAGGTAATCGGCCGATCAATCCGCCGAATCGAGGACGGCCGCTTCCTCACGGGGCATGGCCGTTACGTCGCCGATATCGAGAGTCCCGATTGTCTGTGGGGCCATGTCCTGCGCTCGCCGCACGCGCACGCTCTCATCAAGCGGACCGACGTTTCGCGGGCTGCCGTCCTTGCCGGCGTGCATGGCGTTTATGTTGCGATCGACCTTGCTGAACTCGGGCCGATGCCCTGCATGGCCGCGGTCACGCCGCTGATCGTGCCGCCGCGCCCGGCGCTGGCCCACGGCCGCGTGCGTCACATCGGCGACCCGGTGGTCTTCATCGTGGCCGACAGTGAGGAGATTGCACGCGAGGCAGCGGAGCTGATCGAGGTCGACTACGAATCGCTGCCTGCCGTGGTTGATGGCCGGGCGGCGCTCGCGTCCGGCGCGCCGGTGATCTGGGATCAGGCACCGGGCAATGCGGCGTTCCACGTCCAGCGCGGCAATGCCGCCGCCGTCGCCGAAGCGATGAAGCGCGCGGCACATGTCGTCGAGATTGAGGTGATGAACAATCGCGTGGTCGTGGTGCCGATCGAGCCGCGCGCCGGCATCGCGCGCTACGACGCCGCGACCGGAACGATGGATCTCGAACTCACTGGGCAGGGCCTGCACGGCATCCGCCGCCAGCTCGCCGAGTTCGTCTTCAAGCTGCCGCCCGAGCGCATACGGCTCCACGCGCCCGACGTCGGCGGTGGCTTCGGGACCAAGAATTTCCTCTATCCCGAATGGATCGTGCTGCTCTGGGCCGCTCGCAAGCTCGGACGGCCGGTGCGTTGGCTGGCCGAGCGCGCCGACGAGTTTGTCGCCAGCGCCCAGGGCCGCGACATCTTCGCCACGGCCAAGCTCGCGCTCGACGGCAGCGGCCGCTTCCTGGCGCTCGACGTGGCTATGATCGCCAATCTCGGCGCCTACCTCTCGGGCAATGGCCCGGGCGCGTCGGTAGTCGCGGCCTCGACGGCGCAGGGTGGCGTCTACGACATCCCGGCGATCGCTGTCGATGTGCGCGGCGCCTTCACCAATACCGTGCCGGTCGATGCCTATCGCGGCGCCGGCAAGCCCGAGGCCAACTACATCATCGAGCGCGCTATAGAAGCGGCGGCGCGCCAGCTCGGCCGTGATCCCGCTGAGCTGCGACGGCAGAACCTGATCGCCTCCTTCCCGCACAAGACGGCGCTCGGCATCATCACGATCAACTCCGGCGACTTCGTCGCCAACCTCGACCAGGCAGTGGCGCGCGCCGACACCAAGGGCTTCGAGGCGCGGCGGACTGAGGCGAAGGCGCGTGGCAAACTGCGCGGCCTGGGCGTCGCCTGCTTCCTCGAGACCTCGCGCGGCGCTCCCAATGAAGGCGCCGAGGTGCGCTTCGAGACCGACGGTACGGTGACAGTGGCGGTCGGCACCGAGTCCAACGGCCAGGGCCACGAGACGGCCTACGCGCAGATCGCGGCCGAGCGGCTGGGCGTGCCGATGGCGGCGATCCGCTATGTGCAGGCCGACACGCGCGCTGTGAAAAGCGGCGCGGGCCATGGCGGGGCGCGCTCGATGCATATGGGCGGCGCTGCCGTCGTGAAGGCGCTCGATGCCGCCCTTGCAAAAGCGCACCAGCTCGCGGCCCGCCTCTTGCAGGCGTCCGAAGGCGAGCTGGTATTTTCTGGAGGCGGTTTCACGGTGCGAGGCACGGAGCGACGCATCGACGTCCTGAGCGTGGCGCGCGAGAGCGCAAGCCCGGTCGGCGAGCATGTGATGAACATGACCGACGTCTTTACCTTCCCCAGCGGCTGCCACGTTGCCGAGGTCGAGATCGATCCCGAGACCGGCGCGACGAGCCTGGTGCGCTACACCGCGGTCGACGATTACGGCCGGCTGATCAATCCGTTGCTGACCGAGGGACAGGTGCAGGGCGGCGTCACGCAGGGCATCGGCCAGGCGATGCTGGAACACACGGTCTACGATGCCGACGGCCAGCTGCTGAGCGGCTCTCTGATGGACTATGCGCTGCCGCGCGCCGACGACTTGCCGAACTTCGACATCACTCTCGTCGAGCGCCCGACTGCCGCCAATCCGCTCGGTGTGAAGGGCTCGGGCCAAGCCGGCTGCATTTCCGCTCCCCAGACCGTGATGGCCGCCATCCTCGATGCCCTGCGGCCGGCGGGCGTCACCCGGCTCGATATGCCGGCCACGCCCGAACGGGTGTGGCGGGCGCTCAATCGTTGACCCACGACAAGACGAGCGACGGCCAGCGCATCCTGGCCGGCATCCTGTTCATGTGCGGCGCCGGCCTTCTGTTCCCGGTGATGAGCGGCTTTGCTAAGTTCTTGGGTGAGAGCGGCTACAATTCCCTGCAGGTCTCGTGGGCGCGGGCCTTTGGCCATATCGTTTTCATGCTGGCGTTCTTCGTGCCACGCTTCGGGCTGCGCATGCTGCGCACGCGACGGCCGGTGATCCAGCTCCTGCGTTCGGCGATGCTGTTCAGCTCCAATGCCACAAACTTCTTCGCCATAACTTTCCTCCCGCTCGCCAAGACCGCCTCGATCAGTCTGATGGCACCATTGCTGGTGGTGCCGCTCGCACGTTTGATCCTGGGCGAGCGCACGACGGTGGGCCGGATGGTGGCGCTCTGCGTCGGCTTCGCCGGCGTGCTGATCGTCATCCGGCCTGGCACCGAGCTTTTCCACTGGGCCTCGCTGTTCGCCCTCGCCAGCGCCGCCGGCTATGCGGTCTACCAGGTGCTGACACGGCGCATCTCCGGCATCAACTCGCCTGAGACCTCGGCCATCTACAGCTCCGTCGTGGGTGGCTTCGGCATGTTCCTGGTCCTGCCCTTCGTCTGGCGGACGCCCGAGAGCCTGCGCGACATCCTCTACTTCTGCAGCCTGGGCGTGATCGGCGCAGTCGGCCACTATCTCGTGGCGTGCGCCCTCACCAACGCGCCGGCCAACATCATCGCGCCATTCCAGTACATGCAGCTGATCGGCTCGGTGGCGGTGGGCTACTTCTTCTTCGGCGACTTCCCCGACGTCCTGACCTGGATCGGCGCCGCCATCATCGTGGGCTCGGGCCTTTATATCGGCTGGTCGCAGACGCGGCGCTCCAACTTCTAATGACCAAAATAGGTGTCTGAGGCGTCATGCGGTTATGCTCTGCCAATGGCGAAGTTCGTCGATTTCAAGGGCGATCAAGATGTAGAGGTACCCCCCTGATTCTCCATTTTTTTAAGCGTTACTCAGCGGTAACTGCCACAAGGCATAGCGTGCCTATCACGCCTTCCAGGAGGTGATGTGAATGCCCAAGATCAATGGCGAACGACTTTTGGCCGACCTGCGGCGCATCGCCGATTTTGGCCGCTACGAGACCGGCGTGCATCGCCCGCACCTCTCGCCGCAGGATGTCGAGAGCCGGCATTGGCTGGCCGGCCGCATGAAGGAAGCGGGCCTCGAGCCGGTGATCGACGGCGTCGGCACGGTGCTGGGCCGCAGCCGGAAGACGGGGCCGCGCATCCTGGTCGGCTCGCACTCCGACACCCAGCCGCGCGGCGGCTGGCTCGACGGCGTGATGGGCGTGATCTACGGGCTCGAAGTGGCGCGAGCGCTTGCGGAGGATCCCGAGACCGCGCACCTCGCCGTCGATGTCGCTTCGTGGGCCGACGAAGAGGGCCACTGGGGCCAGATGGTCGGCAGCCGCTCGTTTGTCGGTCTCTTCTCGGAGGAGGACATCGACAAGGCACGCCATCGCGACGACGGCACCAAGATGCGCGATGCGCTCAAGGCCGCGGGCTTCGACAAGACGCCGCGCGTGCATCTCGAGGACGGCAAGTATCGCGGCTATCTCGAGGCGCATATCGAGCAGGGCGGTGTGCTCGAGGCGACCGACAAGCGTATCGGCATCGTCACCGCTATCGTCGGCATCTATGTGTATCGCCTGACCTTCAGCGGCATCCAGAACCATGCCGGCACCACGCCTATGCCGATCCGCAAGGATGCCGGCGTGGCGATGATGCGGCTCTACAACGAGGTGATGGAGACGTTTCCCAAGCTCGCCGGGCCGCGGAGCGTGTGGACGGTCGGCAGGATGTCGGTCGAGCCCGGCGCGCCCGCCATCATTCCTGGCAAAGCCGAGATGATCCTGCAGTTCCGCGATGCCGATGTGGCCGTGCTGAACCGCTTCGAGGCGGCGTTGCTGGAGATCGTCGCCGCGCACGACAAGAAGGGGCCGTGCTCGGTCGGCTGCGTGAACCTCTCCAAGACCATGCCGACGATGATGGACGATCGCTTCCTCGACGCGATCGAGGAGGCGGCTGCCGCGCACGCCGCCGACAAGCACATGCGCATGCCGTCGGGCGCCGGCCACGATGCGCAGATCCTCGGCCTCAAGCTGCCCGCCGCCATGATGTTCGTGCCGTCGATCGGCGGCATCTCGCATCATTTCACCGAGAACACCGCGGATGTCGACATCGTGCTGGGATGCCAGGTCTTCGCCGATGCGGCGGCGAAGATCCTGAAGGGCAACTAGGCGAACAGCTTGCGCAACTCGTCCTTGGCCGCTTCCAGCGTGCGCTTGCGGCTGGCCGACATCTGCTTGCCGGCGCGGTTGATATAGAAAGTCAGCATCGACATGGCCGACCTGAGCGGCGCGGATTTGCGCTGGCGGCTCTGCACCGCCGAGCGCTTCAGCGAGGCGGCGATGTCGCGGGCGCTGCGCTTCTTGAAGACACCGTTCTCCAGGGATAGCGCGTGGCTCTCGCGCGTCACCTTGTCGGACCACTTCTTGAGCTTGGTCCGCTTGCGCGCGCCGACGCGGCTGTGATGTGCACTTGCCATATCGCTATAACGCCCCGGTCCGCCGGGTTGTTGCAGCGACTTATCGCCGTCAGACAGCGACTGGTCGCTGTCAGACAGCGACTGGTCGCTGTCGGACAGCGACTAATTGTTCAGCACGAAGCGCGCGAAGGCCCCGCGCTTGTCGGCCGACAGCTTGGGCGGCACCTGGTCGACCTTGAGCTCTATGTCACAGGCTGTGTCGTTGGAGAGCGTGGCGAAGGCGTTGAGCCGGTCGAAGTCGATCTTCTGGAAGCCCGCCTCGCGCAGCATGTCGAGGATCTCGGCGCGGCTCGCTGTCGGCATCGCCTTGCCGCTGGCACGGCCGTTGCGATAGGCGGCCTCGAGCGCCTGCAGCACGTTGCGGAACAGCCGCTGGCCCTCGCTGTCGAGCCGGTCGGGCTGCTGGATGCCGCCGGAGGCGAATTCGCGGCAGGCCGGCGGATTTGCCTTCCGCAAGTAGCTCGCCAGGGCGGCGCGGGCAGCGACGGCGGCGACGACGCTGGCGTCATCGGCACCGCGCAAGGCCGGCAGGACATATTGCCGCCGCAGCTCGGCGATCAGCGCGCGTGGCCGGGTCATGCCACCCTGGGTGGGATTGGCGAGCTCCTCCTGGATGGCGGCCTTCATGCGGGCCTCGGCATCGGGATTGTCAGCCATCATGGCGCCGACCAGCGGGAGCGCGCGCAGCTCGGCGAGCGCGTTCGCGGCCGGCGAGCTGGTGCCGAAGTAGTACCAGCCGCCGGCGGCGAACAGCAGGACGACGATCGCTACGACGATCGCCGCGACCAGCCGGTTGCCTTCCTCGGGCGGCGGCCGGCTGCTGCTTCGCCTGTGGCGCCGTCTGCGATGCGGTCGCTCTTGGCCGTCGTCAGATGCCACGTCTCTCCCTTAGGGGTGAACGATCATCCCCGTGAAGACGTAAGCCTGCAGCATCACGAGCACGCCGACAAGGCAGGCGAGCGTGATCGAGTGCCAGAACACGAAGCGCAGGATCGAGCCTTCATGTCCAAACCAGTTGGTTGCCGTGGAAGCGACGACGATCGACTGCGCGTCGATCATCTTGCCCATCACGCCGCCGGAAGAATTTGCAGCGCCCATCAGGATCGGCGACAGGCCCAATTGCTCGGCGGTGATCTTCTGCAGGCCGCCGAACAACACGTTCGACGCGGTATCGGATCCGGTCAGCGCCACGCCGAGCCAGCCCAGCAGCGTGCCGAAGAAGGGATAGAGGAAGCCGGCATGGGCGAAGGCGAGGCCGAGCGTGGCGTCGATGCCGGAGTAGCGGGTGAGCGTGCCGATCGCCAGCATGGCGGCGATGGTGATCAGCGAATAGCGCAACGCCCAGATCGTCTCGCTGTAGGCTTTGAAGAGCCGCAGCGGGTTGAAGCCCATCGCGAATGCCGCCACGATCGCGGCGATCAACATGCCGGACCCGGTGTACGACAGATACGTGAAGGCAAAGACCGCGCCTTCCGCCGTCGGCTTGGCCACCACCGGCGGTACCTTGTTGATCAGGTTGTGCAGGCCCTCGACCGTGTAGCTGACGGTGAAGATCGGATTGACCGCGGCCTTGAACCAGCCAGTGCCCCACACCAGCAGCACGGCGCAGACGATGATCCACGGCAGCAGGCCGCGCCACATCTCGGCCGTCGTGACCGGCGCCGTCGAGGGGGTCTTGGCAGGCATCGTGCCCACCGAGTCGTCGCGACTGCGCAGGGCCGGCGACAACCAAAGCTTCTTCGGTTGCCAGATTTTGAGGAAGCCGATCAGGCAGGCCATCGATATCAGCGAGGCGCCGACGTCGACGATCCAGGGATTGACGTAGTTCGAGATCAGGAACTGCGGCACGGCGAAGGACACGCCGGTGACCAGGATGGCCGGCCAGATCTCCTTCATCCCCTTCCAGCCGGCGAAGGCCCAGATCAGCCAAAACGGCACGATCACCGAGAAAAACGGCAGCTGGCGGCCGACCATGGCGCCCAGCAGGTAGGGGTCGAGGCCCGTCACCGAGGCCAATCCTTGGATCGGTGTGCCGAGCGCGCCATAAGCCACGGGCGCCGTGTTGGCGATCAGGCTGAGGCCAGCGGCGGCGAGCGGCGAGAAGCCCAGCCCCATGAGCATGGCGCCGGTCACCGCGACCGGTGTTCCGAATCCCGAGGCGCCCTCGAAGAAGGCACCGAACGAGAAAGCGATCAGCAGGAGCTGGATGCGGCGGTCGGGCGAGACACCGCCGATCGTGCGCTGCAAGAGCTCGAACGTGCCCTTCTCCACGCACAGGCGGTAGAGGAAGAGGACGTTGAGGACGATCCAGCCGATCGGGAAGAAGCCGGTCACCAGGCCGAGCACCGAGGCGCGCAGGGCGTGCCCGGTCGGCATGGTGAACACCCCGATGGCGATGACGATGGCGACGATGAGCGCCACAACAGCGGCGATGTGCGCCTTCACCTTGCCCGAAGCGATCAGCGCCAGCAGCACGACCACCGGCGCGGCGGCGACGAGCGTCGACAGCCACTCATTGGAGAGTGGATTGTAGACTTGATTCCACATTGTCTGTTTCCCCCGATTTTTCTTGGCCGTATTCCACGACTAACCAAGCCGCGGAGCAATTGAATTTCTCGTGTTTGCCACAGCCGCGTGCGTCGATTGCAGCGCCAGGGCAATAAGAGGCAACCGCGCTTGCTTGCACAAGCCGGTCCGGCATACTCGCCGCCCGCGCTCGGTCGAGTTCAGTTCGATGCCGATTCACTTGGAGATCTATCACCCGGACCGGATTGTTGTCGGCGTCGCGCGGGGCGAGATCACCCTGGCGGAATTCGGCGGCTTTGTGCGCGACCTCGCCCAAGCGGGCGTTATCCACTATCGCAAGATCATCGACGTGACGGCGGCGAAGTCCACTACCGTGGGCAAGGACGAGCTGCTGGCGGCGGACGCCCAGTTGCGCGGGCTCGATCGCAAGGGACCGCGCGGGCCGCTGGCGCTGGTCACTGATGCCAATCGCGGCGAACTGGCCCAGGTCTTCAAGGCGCTGGCGGCGGATGATCGGCCGGTCGAGGTCTTCCGCAGCATTCACGCGGCGCGCAAGTGGCTGGCGCAATTCCCGGTGACGATGTGAGGCGCGCGGTCAGGCTTTCGGCGTGTTGCGTTCCAGGAACGCCCGCACGCGCTTGATCAATTCGTCGAGGTAGGTCGGGCCGCGCCAGTCCTTCTGGACTTCGATGTTCGGTGCAAGGGCGGCGATCTCCTCGCTTGTCTTGGCCGGGTGCGGCTTGTCGGTACCGGGCTGGAGGAGCAGCGGTGTGCGGCAGTTCTTCACGAAGTCGCGTGTGACGGAGAACACGAAGTCGTCGCCGAACATGTTCTTGCCGAACGAATCGATCGTCGCCGGGCTGATCGCCGGATCGCGGTTGCGCATCGTCTCGCCGAAGCCCTTGACGGCGGCGTCCCAGGTGTCGCGGTTCTCCCACAGGCCGATCGGGTTCTGCAGCACGGCGGCTGCGACGCGCTTGGTGTCCTGCTCAATGGCCTCGAAGCAGAAGCTGCCGCCGATGCAGCCGCCCATGACGTGGAACCGCTCGAAGCCGAGATGATCCATCAGTGCGAAGTGATCGCCGGCGTAGGTGGGCCAGCCATGATTGGCTTTCACCGCGCCGACGGACTGCCCGGCATTGCGCTGGTCCATGCCGACCACCGTGAAGCGGTCGGCGAGGGCGATCATGGGGTTCATCCAGGCGGCGGGCTGAGTGGGATCGGCCGGGCTCGCTTTCCAGTAGGCCAGTTGCGAGCGCAGGCCGCCCGGCGCGTAAAGCAGAAGAGGGAAACCCTGCCCGTGGACTTCGTAGTGAATCTCCGCGTCGGCACGCTTGAACATCGGCATGGCGTCTCTCCTTTCGACGCAGCCTAGTCGACGCCCAGCCGATGGAGCAACCACTGCAGATGTTCTGCGTTTCATCTGATCACAAGGTCAGGGGTGATGGCCGAAGCCAAAGCTATTCGTTATCCAACCGTCCATCTGCGCGGCGGCTCCGCTATCCGACGTCCGCTGATCGTACTGGCAGTATGCGCCGTTGCCGCGGTTGGTTACGTGGCGCGCGACTTCCTCATTCCCACGGCCGGCGCAGTCGTCTTGGCGCTGATGCTGACGCCGGTGGCCAACACGCTGGAACGCCTGCGCCTTCCTGCTTCCATGGCTGCGGCGTTATCGGTGCTGCTGCTTACCCTGCTGCTCGCCGGTCTGCTTGCCGTGGCGATCCCGTCGATCTCGAGCTGGGCCGAGCAAGCGCCCTTCCTCACCCTCACGCTCGAGCGCAAGCTCGAAGGACTGCGCAAGTCGCTGGCCATCATGCAGGAGGTGAGCAATCGCGTCGAACAGGCCGCCTCGGCGACAGCGAGCAGCCATCCCGCACAGCCTCAGCCCGAAAAGGTCGTTATGAGCCAACATTCGCTGCTCGGCGCGTTGGCCAGCACGACGCCGGGCGTCGTCTTGCAGATCGGCTATGCCGGAGTGCTGGCGTTCATGTTGCTGGCCCACCGCAACACCCACCGGCGACAGCTGCTGCGGATTCCCGTCCAGTTCGAGACGCGCGTGCGCCTTGCCCGCACGATGCGCGACATCAACGAACGCGTCGGCCACTACCTTTTCTCCCTGGCGGTCATCTATTCCTGCGTCGCGGTTGTGGCTGCCATTGCGCTGGCGCTGTTGGGTTTTCCCAACGCGATGGTCTGGGGCGCGGTGATGGGGCTCGCTTCCTTCGTGCCGTTCGTTGGCCCGCCCGTCGTCATCGGCCTTGTCGCGCTGGTCGCCATGATCTCCTTCGACGACTGGCTGAGGATTGCCGCGGCACCAATCGCGCTGCTCGTGATCCATTTCACCGAATCACAGCTCATCACGCCTGCGCTCGTGAGCCGGCGCTGCGCGCTCAACACCGTGGCCGTGTTCGCCACCATCGCCCTCCTCGGCTGGATGTGGGGCGCCATTGGCGCGATCGTGGCGGTACCTTTGCTGATCCTGCTCAGCACCATCGCCGCGCACCTGCCGTCACTGCGCTGGCTCGAGGTCATGCTGGCCGACGACCGGCCGGTCCGTGAACGCCTTGCCGTCAAGCCGCCGCTCGCGTCGGTCCGCGGCCGGCCGGCGGCACCGGCCAAGGGCGCGCGTCAGCCGCGACGGCGCCTGGTCGCGGCGAAATAAGAGACGCCGCCTATCACGCCATAGAAGCCGCCCAGCACGGCCCATGCCTCGGCTGGATCCATGTGGCGTTCCAGAAGCGTGACGGCGGCGCGGCTGAGGCAGAATACAGCCGCGGCACCGGCAACACCGGCGCCGAGGGTCAGCATCAGCCTTTGTGTGGCGTCAGCGGCAATGTTGCGCACGGCCTGGCCGGCCATGGTCGCTGCCGCGACACGGAGAAGGGGCGCGATCACCGACGCGCCACGTCGCGCAGAGCCGCGTGGCGAGGGGCGGCTAGGGCCGACGACAAAGGTACCCCGCAAGGAAGCCGAGCCCGAGCAACGCCGCCAGCGTGGCGAGGGGGCGAGTCTCGACGGCGTCGACCAGCGAGTCGGTCGCGGCTTCGCGTACCTGTGCGGTCTTTTTCGTCAAGCGGGCCGCCATGTCGGCGGCGCTGTCGGCATATTCGTCGATGAATTCCTCGGCGGCTTCGATCGCGTGATCGATCGCCTGCTTGCTGCGGGTCTCTATCGCACCCATCGCGCGGCTTACGCCGTCATTGGCCTCAAACTCCAGCGCCGCCGACAGCTTCTTCAGTTGCGCCTTCAGGGCGTTGATTTCCTTGACGAGATCTCTCTGGGAGTGCTGGGAGGTACCGTTGGTACGCATGATTTTCCCCTTGTCCGGGCTGGTTTCCAACGCTGTAAACGCTCCCCGGGTCCGAAGGTTTCGTGCGTTTTAGCCGTCCCAGACGTTCTGCGGCATCGGCAGCTTGGCGAAGTCAGACGCCACCAGCGGCTGGGGATGGCCGACGCCTTCCTTCTCCAGCAACATCATGTACTGGCGCACATGCTGGCCCGAGTGCCAGGTCGTCCGCTCCATCAACTCGTGCAGGCTCTGCGGGCCGTAGTAGGTCTGCAGGGTCTTGGCGGGCGAGGTATCGCCCTTGGCCCACCAATCGCGGAAACACTGGCGCACTTTCGTGCCGTAGGCGACGAGGGCGTCGGTACCGGCGTCAGCCTCGGGCTCCTCGCGGAACATCGACTGAACGAGCGTGACTCCTTCGTTGGCACCAAGGAAGGCGTCGACCACGCGGAACAGATGGAAGGCGAGCGTACGGTAGCTGCGCGGCCGGCCGGGCACATGGGTGTCGAGGCGGTCGTGCGGCATCAGCGGGATGAGTTCGAGCGCCGCGCTCAGGAACTTGTCGATTCGCGCCGCCAGCTCGTCGGTCGAGAGCTGAGGGCCGCCATCCTCGTTCAGGCCGAGGAAGTCGATGATCTGCTGGGTGTTCTGGCCGAGGACGTACTTGTCGCCGCGCGACAGCACGGGAACTGTCCTGAGGCCAAGCTTCTGCAGCTGGGCGAGGCCAGTCGGGTCTTCAAGAACATTCACTGAAACGAAGTCGATCCCACGGACCGATAGAAACTCTTTGAGTCTCAGACAGCTGGTTCAACCAGGCTGCCAGAACACCTTGAATGGTTCGCTCATCCGATCCTCCGCAGCAGAAACCCAGCCTACTGCAACGCGCGCCCGAGGTCACGCGGGCTTGTGGCAGACGATGCAGACCTTGTTACCGTCGAGGTCGCGCACATAGGCGCCGTAGTAGTTGGGGTGATAGTGCTTGCGCACGCCGGGAGCGCCTTCGTCCTTGCCGCCGGCCTTGATGGCCGCGGCGTGGGCGGCATCGACCGCAGGACGGTTATCCGCCTCCAGCCCGATGGTGATGCCGTTGCCGACGCTCGCGGCCTTCTTGTCGAGGGGCCGCACGACCCAGAATTGGGGCCGACCGCCAGGGCGGCCGTAGCCGATCCCGTCGGGATAGTCGGCCTGACGCAACAGGCCGAGCGGCGCGGTGACGCCGTCATAGAAAGCCTTGGCCTTGGCGACGTCGTTGCTGCCGATGGTGACATGGCTGAACATGATCTTGCCTCCACGACTAGTCGGCCGGCTTCATCCCGAACTGCGCCATGCGACTCGTCCATTGCTCCAGGTTTTTCTTGACCCGGGCCGTCAATTCTTCCGGCGTCGAGGTTTCCACGTCAAGGCTGAGAGTCGTGAGCTCGGCGACTGCTTCAGGTTGCGCGAGCTCGGCGCGAATTTGGCGATTCCATTCCGTCACCAGGGCGACGGGCGTCGAGGGGCCGACGAAGAAGCCATACCATTCGTCCAATTCCAGGCTCGGATGGCCGAGTTCGAGCGCCGTCGGCAGGTTCGGCGCCACGCCGACACGCTTTCGACCCGATGTCGCGAGGATTCGTATTCGTCCGCCCCGATGATTTGGCAACAGAGACGGCACGCCGGCAAAACCCGCCGGAATGCGGCCTTCCAGCAGGTCGGTTGTCAACGGCCCGGCGCCACGATAGGCCATGTTCTCCATCTGCACGCCGGCTTCGCGGCCCAGCAGCATGCCGAAGAGTTGCAGGAAGGCATCGGTCGACGCCGTGCCCAAGCGTCGTCGCCCTGGCTCGTCGCCCTTCAGCCACTGGAGGTACTCATCGAACGTCGTGACGTCGATCTTGCGAGTTACCGCGATCGCCATCTGAAACGTGCCGATCAGTGACACCGGGGTCACGTCTTTCACCGGGTCGAACGGGAAGAAATTCACCGACAGCTTTGATGCCAGGGTCGTCGACGGAATGAATCCCAGTATCGTGCCGTCGGGCGGTGCCTTCTTCAGAAGCTCTCCGACCACTGCTCCGGTGCCACCTGGCCGGTTCTCGACCGTGACATGCCGTCCGATACGTCTTTCAAGGCGTTGCGCGATCATGCGCGCGAGCACATCAGTGCCGCCGCCGGTGGAGAAGCCGACAAGTATGCGCATGCCCTTGTCGGGCAGCGTCGTCTGGCTTCGAGCGCGCGACGGCACAATGGCCGGCGCCATGGCGAGAGCCATGAGCGAACGTCGGTTAAGCGGAGTCATCCTCTCTCAGGCCACACACCCATGCAGCGCAGATCAGGATGCCGCAGGTGCGTAGACCGATGCAAGCTGACGGGACACCAATCTCGCGTAAAGTCCGCCCCGTGCCAGGAGCGAAGAGTGCGTCCCGGTTTCGGCGACGCGGCCTTCGTGGAGCACCACGATCAGATCGGCGTCGCGCACCGTCGACAGTCGGTGTGCAATGACGATCGTGGTGCGGTCGGCCTGCAACAGGTCGAGGGCGCTGCGCACCGCCTGCTCGTTGACCGCGTCGAGATGCGAGGTAGCCTCGTCGAGGATCAGGACGGCGGCATCCTTGAGAAAGGCCCGCGCAATCGCCACGCGCTGCCGCTGGCCGCCGCTGAGGCTGGTGCCGCGTTCGCCGACAGCTGAGTCGAGGCCATCCGGCAGGGCGGCGACCAGCTCGCTCAGCGAGGCATGCTTGATGGCGGCCTGCAGTTCGGCTTCCGACGCTTCGGGCCGGGCGATCAGGATGTTGGCACGCAGCGTATCGTTGAACAGATAGGTGTCTTGCGCGACCAGCGCGATCATCCGGCGCAGCTCGTCGAGCTTGTAGTCCCTGAGGTCGCGGCCGTTCAGCGTGAGGCGGCCGGAGTCGGGATCCCAGAAGCGCATCAGAAGCTGCGCCGTCGTGGTCTTGCCGGCTCCCGACGTGCCAACCAGCGCCACCGTCTTGCCGGCGGGAATAATGAAACTTGCGTCCGACAGGGCACGCCGGCCCTGGCCAGGATAGGTGAAGCTGACATTCTCCAGCGCCAGCGCCGCGGCGCCTGGCTTTGCCGCAACGCCCGGCCCGTCGCGTACCGGGATCGGCTCATTGGCCAGTGCATAGACACGACGGGTGGCGCCGAGCGTATCGGCAAGTTGACGGCCGATCTGGGCGATCTCCGACACCGGCAAAAATGCGGCCATCGCCAGAATGGTGAGCAACGGCAGCAGGCCCGGATCGATCGCGCCGCTGGCGGCCAGCGCGGCGCCGGCGACGACGACTGCCAATCCGCCCAGGCCCGTCAGCATTTCGAGGATGGCGTGCTGCAGGGTGAGCTCGCGGAAGAAGGGCAGGCGCAGGTCGATATGGTTCTGCGACAGCCGGTCGAGCTGCTGGCCGCGGCGCGCCTCCTGCTGGAAGGCGACGATCTCACCTAGACCCTGCACCGAGTCGACGGCGAAGGCCCCGAGTTCGCCCGCCGCCTCGCGTGCCTGGCTACCCAACTTGTCGACGCGCTTGCGCATCATGAAGGGGCTGAGGCCGACGGCGAGCAGGAACGGCAGTAACGCCATGGCGAGCCAGGCATTGGTCGAGCCGAGCACGCCAATGACGGCGGCTGGTACCAAAATCGCCACGAAAGCCGGCGCCACCGTGTGGGCGAAGAAATACTCGACCAATTCGATGTCGTGCGTGGCGAGCGCCATCAAGTCGCCGGTGCGGCGGCGCACCAGGTAGGCCGGCGCCAGCGCGTCGAGCTTGCGGAAGGCGTCGATGCGCATCTCCGCCAGCAGGCGGAAGGCCATGTCGTGCGCCAGCCAGGACTCCAGCCAGTGCAGCGCGCCGGACAACGGCGCCACGATCGCGAGCGCAATGGCGAGGTCGCGAATCGGCTCGTGGTGCTTCAGCGCCAGCACGATCAGGGCCGACAGCACGCCGACGCCGATGAAGGACACAACGCGCAGCACACCAAAGGTGAAGGTGGCGGCAAGCTTGCCCTTCCAAGGCAGGATCACCTTCATGAGGGCAGCCACCACCTGATACCACGTGAGCCCCTCGGCCTTGATGATGCCTTCGGTCAACGGCTTGACGGCGCCGCCCGGCGTGTCGGCCACGGTTTCCGCGCGTGCCGGCGCGCCGAAGCTGTCGGTCGCGGCGCCGGCAGTCGATTCGCGGACCTGCTCGGCCATCAACTCGGCATAGACGCCGCCCCTGGCCATCAGCTGCTCATGCCGGCCTTGCTCAGAGACCTGGCCGCCGTCGAGTACCAGGATGCGGTCGCAATCGATCACGCTCGACAGGCGGTGGGCGAGGATCAGCGTCGTGCGACCCTGCATCAGCCGATCCAGCGCTTCCTGGATCACGGCCTCGTTCTCGGCATCGACGGCGGAAAGCGCCTCGTCGAGCACCAGGATCGGCGTGTCACGCAGAAGCGCGCGGGCGATCGCCAGGCGCTGGCGCTGGCCGCCCGAGAGCTTGATGCCCTTCTCGCCGATTACCGTCGAGTAGCCCTCCGGCAGCGTCAGGATGAAATCGTGGATGTTGGCCGCGCGTGCTGCGTCCTCGAGCTCGGCATGGCGCGCCTCCGGTTTGCCGAGGCGAATGTTCTCTTCGACCGTGCCGTGAAACAGGAAGGTGTCCTGGTTCACCACCGAGATCAGCGCGCGGATCTGGGCGAACGAGAGCGAGCGCAAGTCATGGCCGCCCAGCGTGATGCGGCCGCGGTCAGGATCGTAGAAACGCAGGAGCAGGCGCACGATCGACGACTTGCCGCCGCCCGACGGGCCGACCAGTCCTAGCCGTTCGCCCGCTTCGGCACGGAAACTCAAACCATCGTGTACGGTGCGCCGCGTGCCCGGGTAGGAGAACTGCACATCCTCGAAGGCGATGACCGGCGCCAGTGCCTTGTCGAGCGGAGCGGGAAGGGCATCGGCCACGGCGGGCCGGTCGTCGAGGATACGATAGATGCCTTGCGCGGCCGACAGGCCGACCATGCCTTGGTGCAGCACGGTACGCAGCTCTCGCATCGGCCGATAGATCTCCACGCCCAGCATCAGGATGATGAGCAACGAAGTGAGCGCCATCGCGCCTGACTCGACCCGCGTCGCGCCATAGATGAGCGCGGCAGCCGCACCGCAGGCGATCGAGCTGTCGGTGATGCCGCGGGCCAGCGAGTTGGTGCCCAGCACCCACATGGTGCGGCGGAAGAGCTCGCGTGCCTCGATCTCGAGCTTGTCCGCGCGCGCCTTGCCCTGGCCGAAGGCCTTGAGCGTGGCCAGCCCCTGGATCGAGTCGAGGAACTCGGCGGCAAAGCTCGCATAGGAGCGCTGGCGGAACTGCGAGTTGCGGACGTCGAACTTGTGCCACAGGGCCGGCGCGAACAGCGCGACGAGAGCGAAGCCAAGCATCACAAGTGCGACCGGCAGGTCGATGAAGGCCACGACCGCAAAGATCAGCAGGGGCGACAGCATCGCGATCAGGAACTGCGGCAGGAACTGGCCGAAGTAGGTTTCCAGCTGCTCGACGCCGTCGATCATGGAGAGGGTGAGCCCGCCCGAGCGCTGGCGGCCGACCGTGCCCGGTCCGAGGGAAGCGACCTTGTCGTAGAGCGTGCGCCGCAGCACCTTTTGCACGCGCGCCGCCGTCTCGTGCGCCACCACCGCGCGCCAATGCTCGGCCGTGCCGCGCAGCAGCATCACGGCGGCGATCAGGACGATCGGCAGGGCAAGCTCCGAGGCGCTGCGGCCGGCGAAAACCTGGCCGATCAACCAGCCCAGCAAGCCGAGCCGGGCGACGCCCAGGCCGACCGACAAGAGGCCGATACCGACCGCTGCGGCGATGCGCCAGCGCACGCCCTTCGTGAACACCAACAGACGCGGTTCTATGTGCATGGCGAAAGACTAGGCCGAACATTCCTATTCGTCAGTCCACAATTCGGAAAACCCGCTGTACAATTTTGTACATGGAGCCGAACTGGGACGACCTGCGGATTTTCCTCTGCCTGGCGCGCGAGGGCACGCTGACCACGGCGGCCAAGACGCTGGGCGTCAGCCACCCCACGGTGGCGCGCCGGGTGCAGGCGCTGGAGCAGCAGATCGGCGCGCGCCTGTTCGAGCGCCTGCCCGACCGCTTCGTGCCGACCGCCGCCGGCGAGGAGCTGCTGGCCGATACCGAGGCGATGGAAAAGGCCGCGCTGTCGATCAATCGCCGCAGCGCCGGCTTGAGCGACACGGTGAGCGGCGTCGTGCGCCTGTCGGCCGGCGAGGCGATGTCGGCCCTGCTGGCACGCCACCTGCCGGAATTGCGCAAAAGCCTGAGGCAGATCGAGTTCGAGCTGACGGCGAGCCATACGCTTGCCAACCTGTCGCGGCGCGAGGCCGATCTCTTGATCCGCGAGGAGGTGCCCGAGCTCGGCAGCATCGTGGCGCGCAAGCTTGGCCGCGTCGCCTATGCGATCTACGCCCATCCCGACATCGCCATCTCCAAGCTCACGCCGTCGGCGATGAAGAACCTGCCGTGGATCGGCTTCGATGACGATCACGCCTACATGCCCGGCCAGCGCTGGCTGCAAGAGCGGCTCGACGGCCAGCGCCCCGTGGTGCGCGGCAACAACTGGCTGGTGCTGCACGAGGCGGCGCGCGCAGGGGCGGGCTTCGCCGTGCTGCCGTGCTACCTCGGCGACCGCGATGCGAACTTGCAGAGGGTAGGTGGCGTGATTGCCGACGTCTTTGCCGACCAGTGGCTGCTGGTCCATCGCGATCTCCGCGCGCTGCCGCGCGTTCGCGCCGTGATGGATGCCGTGATCGTGCTGTTTCAACGCGAGCGCGCCCTTTTGGAGGGCGCTATAGTTCGGCCAACAAATCGGGAGAAACGCACGTGAACGTCTTCAGGCGCACGCTCGTCGCGCTGGCGATGGTCGGCGTTGCCGGAACGGCCCAGGCGGAATTGCCGGTACCAACGGCGAAGCCCGAGGAGGTTGGCCTCTCCTCCGCGCAACTGAAGAAGATCGAGGAAGCAACGGCCAAGAACATCGACGAGGGCATCATCCCCGGCGCGGTGATGCTGGTGGCGCGGCGCGGCAAGGTCGCGTGGATCTCGGTTCAGGGCAAGCGCGAGCCCAACGGCGACGCGATGAAGCTCGATTCGATCTTCCGCATCTATTCGATGACCAAGCCGATGGTGACCACCGCGCTGATGCAGATGGTCGAGGAGGGTCGCCTGCAGGTTACCGACCCAGTGTCGAAGTTCCTGCCGTCGATCGGTCAGATGAAGGTGGCCACCGAGGTGACCGGTTCCGACTTCAAGCCAATGCTGCGGTTTGCCGATCCGACGCGGCCGATGACGGTGCAGGACCTCATGCGCCACACCGCAGGCCTGGTTTATGGCCCGCGCGGCACCGGTCTCGTCTATCAGTCCTATGTGGCGGCGAAGATCGGCGACCGTGCGGCGAGCAACGAGGAGTTCGTGGCTCGCCTCTCCAAGCTGCCGCTGAACTACAATCCCGGCGACCGCTGGGAATACAGCGTCGCGGTCGACGTGCAGGGCCGCCTGCTCGAGGTGCTGAACGGCAAGCCGCTGCGTGAGGTTTTGGCCGAGCGGATCTTCAGGCCGCTCGCGATGACCGACACCTTCTTCCAGGCGCGGCGGACAAGCTTGCGCGCGTGGCGCAGCCCGCTCCCGCGACCAACGGCAAGACCACGACCGTGCGCTTCAAGGTCGATGATGGCGCCAAGTACGAATCGGGCGGCGGTGGCCTGATGAGCACGACGGAGGACTACCTGCGCTTCACCGCGGCGCTCGCCAACGGCGGCACGCTGAGCGGCAAGCGCATCATCGGCCGCAAGACGCTGGAATTCATGACCGCCGACCATGTCGGCAACCGGCCGGGCCGGCCGCCGGGCTTCGGCTTCGGGCTGGGCTTCGAGGTGCGCACGGCGCTGGGCGATTCGGTGCAGCCTGGCTCGGTCGGCGAGTATGGCTGGTCGGGTGCCGCGGGCACGATCTTCTGGGTCGACCCCAAGGAGCAACTCTACGCGATCTACATGGTGCAGGCCAACGCGGCCGACACCCGCGATCTGCGCCTGCAATTCCGGTCGATGGTCGAGGCGGCATTGGTCGACTGAGGCCGCCCGGTGAGACAGGTGTCTCACTCTCGTGAGACACCTCCGATGCCGACACCATCGGCGTTCTCTACAAAGTGTCTCACTGTCCGCCACACCCACCCCTTCGCTTTCCCCGGGGATTTTCGAGTATCATGCGCAACAATGTTGCGTGGGCGAGGCCCGCTACGCTTTAGAGCGCGACCTGCCGGATGCCGCCGCGCGGCTGGCCGGCCTCGATGCTGCGCCACAGGATCTCGTGGCCTTCGGGCAGCGGCCGATTGTTGGCCATGGTGAGCCACAGTCTCAGCAGCAGGCGGTCGTGGCCGCTTGCGGCATCGTCCTCGAACGGCGTGCGACCATGATAGGTGACGTGACTGTTGATCAGCTGCAGGTCGCCGGGCTCGAGCGTCATCTCGAAGCAGAGTTCCTGCGCCGTCGCCATCAGGACGTCGATCGCTTCCTTCTGCACGGCCGTGAGCTTGGGAATGTCGGGCGCCATCTGGGCGGCCTCGATGAAGGTCAGCGAATAGTGCGAGGTGAACTTGCCGTCGCGCAGGCCGAAGATCGGCAGCGGATAGGCGGTCGCGCGCGTCGTGCCCGTGGCGTTACCTTGGCCGTCCTTGCCGGTGCCTTCCTCGCCGAAGCGGCTGCGCCAGTAGTCGGTGAACAGCGCGTCGAGCAGGTCGGGGCGCTTGGCGAGAATGGCGTTGTGGATGGCGGGCGTCGAGGCGAGCGTGCTGACGCCGCCCTTCTGGGCCTGGCGCACGCAGAGCAGCCCGACCACATCGGTGCGGTCGGTGTGGAAGCGCAGGCTGCCATTGGTCAGCGTGCGGGCGTAGGAGGAGAGGAAGGCCGTGCCCCTCTGATCCTTGGTCTGGCCGTAGGTGCGGCCGACATGGGCGCCCTCGTCGCGGATCGCGCGCATCAGCTCGCCGCTGCGGTTCTGGAACACCGGCGTGCCGAGGTGCGTGCCGAGGCCGAAATAGAGGCGGCGCAGGTCGTCCTCGTCGTACTTGTCGACCGGCATGCCGCGCAATTTCATGATGCCGCAGCCGTTCTCCAGCTCGTCGGCAATATCGGCGAGCAGGCCGTCGAGGCCGGAGAGTGGGAAGTCTTGCCGCGTGATCTGTGACCAGGCGAGCCCTTTGGCCTTCACGGCTTTCAGCGCCGTGTCGAGCTCGGCGGCGGCGGATTTCGGCAGGTCACGAATCCAGCGCTTCGAGTTCTTGATGTCCTTGCCCTGCCAGACGACAGGGCCGGTGAGAGGCGTGCGTGTCATGGTGCGAACTTAGCTCATTTCAGTGATTTTCGCATATTGATGGAGGTTGGATAGTCGAAGCCAGGGTGGGACTTACGCGAGGTCTCGACGTAGCCCATTGAATTGAAAAGCTTCTGGTTGGCGGTCAGCACGACGCGAACGCCCAGCTGCACGCCAGGCAGTCCGCGGCTGCGCGCATCGGCTTCGACTGCCTCGATCAGGCGCTTGGCCACGCCCGTGCCGCGCGCTTCCGGCAGGACGGCGAGGCGGCCGAAATAAAGGTCGCCTTCCAGCATCTTGGTCATGACGCAGCCGACGACGCGGCCATTCCGCTCCGCGACGATGGCCCCGGCACCCTTGCGCAGCTCGCCGGCAATGCCTTTGGCGGTTTCGCGGAAGGCGCCGGACTCCGGCTTCAGCTTGCCGCGATACTGCTCGAAGGCGGCGGCGATGGTGGCCGCCACAGCGGTGGCGTCGCTGACGATCGCCGGCCGCAAGACAAGAATGTCGCTCACACCGTTCTTCTCGCGTAGGCTGGCGCGAAAGGCGAGGCGAGAAAAATTATGGGCGACCATACAATCGAAGTACGCAAGCTGACGCCCGTGATCGGCGCCGAGATCTTCGGTGTCGACCTCGCCAGGCCGTTGGGCAACCAGACTTTCCAGGAGATCCACGACGCGCTGATGGAGAACCTGGTGATCTTCTTCCGCGACCAGGACCTGACGCACGATCAGCACAAGGCGTTCGGCCGGCGCTTCGGCGAGCTGCACCTGCATCCGACGTCGTCGCGCAAGGAATCGGAGCATCCCGAGATCCTGGTCATCAAGGCCGACGAGAATTCCAAGCACATTGCCGGCGAGGAGTGGCACTCCGACGTGTCGTGCGATGCGGAGCCGCCGATGGGCAGCATCCTCTACATGAAGGAGTTGCCGCCCGATAACGGCGGCAACACGCTGTTTTGCAACATGTACCGCGCCTTCGAGACGCTTTCGTCGCCGATCCAGCGCCTGTGCGAGGGCCTGACAGCGGTGCATGACGGCGCGCAGGTCTATGGCGGCCGCTTCGGCTATCAGCCCAAGGAGGGCGGCTTCCCGAAGGCCGAACACCCGGTGGTGCGCACCCATCCCGTGACCGGGCGCAAGGCGCTCTACGTCAACCGCAACTTCACCACGCGCATCGTCGGCTTGAAGAAGCACGAGAGCGACGCACTGCTCGAGATGCTCTACCGCCATAGCGAGACGCCAGAGTTCCAGTGCCGCTTCGCCTGGCGTCCCAACTCGATCGCCTTCTGGGACAACCGCTCGGCAATGCATCATGCAATGTGGGACTACTTCCCGCACAAGCGGCTGGGCTATCGCGTGACGGTCAAGGGCGACAAGCCGTTTCATCGCGCATAGGGATTGCCATGGCGCTCATCACCTATTTGACCCGCATCCAGTTCGACTTCGGAGCACTGAAGCTCCTTGAGTCCGAGCTGCAACTGCTCGGCATCCGCCGGCCGCTGATCGTCACCGACAAGGGCGTCATCGCCGCCGGCCTGTGGGCCAGGGTGAAGGATCAGCTGCCGGGCAACATGCCGGTCGCGCTCTATGACGGCACGCCGGAGAATCCCACCGAGGCCGCCATGCGCGACGCGCTCAAGGTCTACAAGGACGAGGGCTGCGACGGCATCATCGCCATCGGCGGCGGCTCGCCGATGGATCTCGCCAAGGCGGTCGGCCTGATGGCGACGCATCCCGGTCCGGCGCTGCAGCCCTATTCCTTCGTCGAGGGCGGCGCTGCCAAGATCACGGCCAAGGTGGCGCCCATCGTCGCCATCCCGACCACGTCGGGCACCGGCAGCGAGGTGAGCCGCGGCGGCGTCATCATCATGGATTCCGGCCGCAAGCTCGCCATCGGCAGCCCGCACCTGATCCCCAGGCTGGCGCTGATCGATCCCGAGCTGACCATGGGCCTGCCGGCGCATCTCACGGCCGGCACTGGCATGGATGCCTTTACGCACAATATCGAATGCTTCCTGTCGAACGCCGTCGACCCGCCGGCCGATTCCATTGCGCTCGATGGGATGGAGAAGGCGTGGAAATACGTCGAGCGCGCAACCCGCGACGGCTCCGACCGCGAGGCGCGCTACAACATGGCAATGGCTGCCATGGAAGGCGCCATGGTGTTTCAGAAGGGCCTGGGAGCTGTGCATGCGCTCAGCCATCCGACGGGTGGCCTCAAAGGCTATCGCCTGCATCACGGCACGCTGAACGCGGTCTATCTGCCGGCAGTGCTGCGCTTCAACGAGCCGGCGGTGGGCGAGAAGTACAAGAAGGTGGCCCAGCTCTTGGGCCTGCCCGAGCGTGAGGCCAGCGCAACGGGTGTCGCCAATGCCGTGGCTGAGCTCAACAGTCGCCTCGGCATTCCCAAGGGTCTCGGTGCAATGGGCCTGAAGCAGGATGCGGTCGAGGCCATCGCCGACGGCGCGCTGGGCGACCATTGCCATCTGTCGACGCCGCGCCAGCCAACCAAGACGCAGTATGTCGAGCTGATCGAACAAAGCTGGGGCTAGCGCACAACCTCACCCTGAGGAGCGGCCGCAGGCCGCGTCTCGAAGGGCGGTAACACCAAGACTGGTTCACACCCTTCGAGACGGCGCTTCGCGCCTCCTCAGGGTGAGGGAGGAAGAGCAATGAAGGTTAAAGACAAAGTCTGCGTCGTCACCGGCGCGGCAGGCGGTATCGGCGAGGCGATCGCGCGGCGCTATGCCAAGGAGGGCGCCAAGGGCGTGGTCGTCGCCGACATGGATCAGGGGCGGCTCGAGAAGGTCGCCAAGGCGATCGGCGGGTTCGCGGTGTCGGGCGACATCGGCCAGGAAGGCCAGGTCAAGCGCCTGATCGAGGAAGCCGAGAAGAAATTCGGCCAGGTCGACGTCTTCTTCTCCAATGCCGGCATCGGCCGCGGCGGCCATGAAGACGCGACCGACAAGGACTGGGCGGACTCCTGGGCGATCCACGTCATGGCGCATGTCTATGCCGCACGGGCGTTGGTGCCGAAGATGCTGGCGCGCGGCGAGGGCTATCTGCTGAACACCGCAAGCGCGGCGGGCCTGCTCGCGTCGATGGGCTCGGCGCCCTATGGCGTCACCAAGCATGCGGGCGTGGCGCTGGCCGAGCATCTGTCGATCCAGTACGGCGACAGGGGCATCCGTGTCTCGGTGCTCTGCCCGCAGGCGGTCGACACCAACATGCTGCGCATGGCCGGCGCCACGGCAGCTTCGGTCGACGGCGTGCTCAACACCGATGCGGTGGCTCAGGTGGTGATCGACGCGATGGATGCCGAAATTTTCCTGATCCTGCCGCATCCGGAAGTGAAGGAGTACATGGGACGCAAGCTCGACCGCGATCGCTGGCTGCGCGGCATGCGCCGCCTGCGCGACAAGACGGGCGAAGGGCAGAAGCGCCAATAAAGTTGTCATCCCGAGCGCAGCGAGGGACCTTTCGCGACAGAAGACAAAGGTCCCTCGCTCAGCCGCTGTCAGACAGCGGCCTCTCGGGATGACACGGTGCGTGTCTCCTCGATCAACCATGATTTCCTACATCTCGCACTTGTTTGCCGATATCGGCCTGTGGACCGCGATCGGAGTCACCTTGATCGCAGGCCTGATGCGCGGCTTCGCGGGCTTCGGCTCGGCCATGCTGATGGCGCCGATCTTCGCCATCCTGTTCGGCTCGGCTGACATGGTGGTGACGGTGGTCGCGATCGAGCTGGTCGTGTCGCTGCAACTTTTCCCGCAGGTGCGCGGCCACGCCGACTGGAAGACGCTCATGCCCATGAGCATTGCGGCCTGCGCCGCCATGCCGCTCGGCGTGTGGCTGCTGGCGAGCGTCGACAAGAACACGATCGTGACCGCGGTCTCGGCGGTGATCGTGGGCTTCGTCGTGCTGATGTGGAGCGGCTGGAAATATCGTGGCGGCCGTTCGTCCTTCGCCTCGGCGACGGTGGGGGCCGTATCGGGTGCCATGATGGCCACCACCAGCGTTGGCGGGCCGCCGGTCCTGCTCTATCTCCTGTCGGGCAACGATCCGCCGGCGGTCAATCGCGCCAACATCGTGACCTATTATTTCCTGACGCAGTTCCTGCTGATCGTCATCGTGCTGACGACCGGTGTCGCGGGCTGGCTCGCGCTGGCGCGCGCCGTCGTACTGTTCCCGGTGATGGTGCTGGGGGCCTGGCTGGGCGGACGCTTGTTCCACGGTCTCGCCAGCGAGCGGCTCTACCGCAACGTCGCGCTCGGCATCCTGTTCGCTACTGGAATGTTCGGACTGCTGCGCGAGTTCATCGTCCACTAGTGCGGCAGATCGTATCGAAGCCCCAAGTGTTGCAAGTGAGCACCGCCGTGCCGCCGGCGAGGTGATAACTCGTGCCCTCGGTGGGATTGGGCCTGGGTTCCGGAACCGGCGGCGCGCACGCGGCGACGCCCAGCGACAGCAGCAGGACAACCGCGCGAGTCATGCCGCACGCTGCGCTCGAGCATCGTCATGCATGATGGTGACCCGCCAGTGGATGCGCTTCTCCTCGATCGGATAGCCGCCGGTCGCCGAATGGAGCGCGCAGCGATTGTCCCAGATCACGATGTCGCCGACCTGCCACTTGTGACGGTACTGCGCCGGGGTCGCCACCATGTGGTCGGTGAGTTCGGCGATCAGCTTCTCGCTGTCGGCGTCGGCGAGCCCCTGGATGCGCACGATGTGCGTGGGGTTGGCATAAAGCGACTTGCGACCGGTCTCCTCGTGCGTGCGCACGATCGGCCAGACCGCGGGAGGAAGGTTGCGGTCCTCGGGTTCGAGCAGCGCGTTGCCGCGGCGGCTGCGCCCGCCATAGACGTGCTCGGCCTTCAGCCCCTCAATGCGCTTCTTCAAGGTGTCCGGCAGAGCTTCGTAGGCCTCGTACATGCTGGCGAACAGCGTGTCGCCGCCGTAGGAAGGAATCTCGAGCGCATAAAGCTGCGTGCCCTTGCAGACCTCGGTGTCCCACGGCGAATCGGTGTGCCATCCGCCGCCGCGATCGTAGATCGTCTTGTCGACCTGTCCGTCGGCCTTGCGCGTCCCGACGCCCATCACCGTGAGCTCGGGATAGTCGGGATGGCGCGTGCGCCGGACTCGGTGCGGCTTCACCCGGCCGAAGCGGCGAGAATAGGCGAGGAACTCGGGGGTGGTGAGCGTCTGGCCGCGCACCACCAGCACGATGCCGTCGAGCCAGGCGCGATAGAGCGCGCTCCAGTCGCCATCGCTCAGCGCGCGCACATCGACATCGGTGGCGATGGCGCCGATGCGAGGATCGGGCTTGTCGATCTTCATGGCCGAAGCTTAGCATCTTCCGAGAAAAAAGACTGGGAGGAACGATGCACCGCATTGCGGCTTTGGTTTTTGCGGCCCTGTTCGCGGGGTTTCCGGCTCTGGCGCAGGACGCCTATCCCACCCGGCCGATCACCCTGATCGTCCCATACGCGCCGGGTGGCGGCAGCGATCTGCTGGGCCGCGTGCTGGCTGAGGGCTTGCGGGCGCGGCTCGGTGAGACGGTGGTGGTGCAGAACCTCGCCGGCGCGGGCAGCGTGGTCGGCTCGCAGCAGGTCGCCAAGGCCAAGCCTGACGGCTACACGTTGCTGATCAACCACATGGGCCTGTCGACCGTCCCGGCGCTCTACAAGAAGATCGCCTTCGACCCGCTCGCCTCGTTCGAGTTCGTCGGCCTCTATGCCGAAGCGCCTATGATGATCATGGCGCGCAAGGAGTTCGCGCCCAAGACCTTCGCCGAGCTGGTCGCCTATGCGAAGACTCATCCCGACAAGTTCACCATGGCCTCGGCCGGCATGGGCAGCGCCACCCATCTCTGCGCCATCCTGTTCCAGCAGGTCGTCGGGGTGCCGATCACGATCGTGCAGTACAAGGGTGCGGGTCCGGCGGTGATCGACGTTCGCTCGGGCCAGGTCGATGCGATCTGCGATCTGCCGACTACGACCTCGAGCATGGTCCGCTCGGGCGAGTGGCGTGGCTACCTGCTGACCGCGCCGAAGCGCCTGGCGTCGCTGCCCGACGTGCCGACCTCGGCGGAACTCGGCGTGCCGAGCCTCGACATCGCCGTGTGGTTCGCCCTCTATGCCCCGCTCGGCACGCCCAAGCCGATCATCACGACGCTCAACAAGGCGCTGCGCGAGATCGTGCAGGACCAGGCGGTGGCGGACAAGCTCGCCAGCATCGAGACCTACCTGCTGCCGCTCGACCAAGCGACACCGGAGGCGCACCGCGCCAAGCTCGCGGCCCAGATCGCCCGCTGGACGCCGATCATCGAGAAGGCCGGCATCCAGGCCGAATGAAACGCAAAACGGCGCGCATCGCTGCGCGCCGTTCATGCCAATTGGTCGGAGTGAGAGGATTCGAACCTCCGGCCCCTAGCTCCCGAAGCTAGTGCTCTACCAGGCTGAGCTACACTCCGTAGAAAAGCAAAGTCGCCCCGGCCGTTTGGCGAGGCGGGGTTATAGCGGCGCCCCCCTGCGGTCGCAAGGCCCGCGCCGGCCCGCTATATTGCCGCCGTTCGGGCATCGGGGGACGTCGCATGGCGAAGAAGAAAAGGCTGAAGATCGCGCTGATCGGCTACGGCGCCATTAGCCAAATGCTGTTCGACATCTTCCGCAAGAAGAAGCCTGCCATCGACATCGTTGGCGTGCTGGTGCGCCCGGGCCGGGCCAAGGCGACGCAGAAGCAGGTCGGCCGCAAGGTTGCGGTCGTGGAGTCGTTGAAGGCGCTGTTGAAGCTCAAGCCCGACGTCGTGGTCGAGGCGGCGAGCCAGCAGGCGGTGCGCGACTGGGGCGAGACGATCCTGAAGAAGGGCATCGACCTCATGGTCATCGCCACCGGCGCCTACGGCGATCCAAAGCTCTGGAAGCGCCACCTCGCGGTGGCGGCCAAGAGCGGCGCGCGGCTGCGCTTGCCGTCGGGCGCGATCGCCGGCCTCGACGGGTTGCTGGCCATGCGTCACGACAGCCTGAGCCGCGTGAAGTACGTCTCGATCAAGCCGCCGCATGCCTGGAGCGGGACGCCGGCCGAGACCGATTTCGATCTGCCCTCGATCAAGGAGCCGACGGTCATCTTCCGCGGCACGCCAGCCGATGCCGGCCGGCTCTACCCGAAGAACGCCAACCTGGCGGTCACCGTGGCGCTGTGCGGCGCGGGCCTCGACAAGACCGAGATCGAGCTGGTGGCCGATCCCACCCTGCCCGCAGGTACCAACGCCAGCCGTCTCGAGGTCTCGGGTGATTCGGGCGAGCTCAAGATGGAGCGACTGGGGCGGGCCATGCCGGACAATCCCAAGACCGGCGTTCTGACCGCGCTCACCATGGCCGACGACCTGATGAAGATGGTGCGCGCCAGCGACTGGTGAACCCGCTCGACCTACAGGTGTCGGGCCAGATCGGTGAACACTTCCAAATGTGAGGCAGCGAGCTGTTTCAGCTCGGCGATCACGCCCGGTGCGTTTGCCTGCTGCAACTTCGAGACCCACCCATTATTCATTTCGTATCCCAAGGTCTGCAGCGCGTCAGGGAATCTCGTGAGGAAGGCGAAGGCGAGATCCCTGGTGAACTCGCGCTTCCATTGGGCGACTTCGCCCGACCTGACATGCCTGTTGCCCAGGCGCGGAAGACCGCCAAACAGGCTGTTCTCCCAGAACCTCCGATCGACGATGTTCTGGTCCCTGCCGCGGAAGCCGAGAAATGACGTGATCCGGCGCCAGTACTCAAGTTGGGTGTCTTCCCTCAGATCCTCGTAACGGGCTTCGAAGCAGTTTGCTCGCCCGTACCGCCAGGCCAACAGGTCGCGTATCGTGCCCGCAGTCGAGTGTTCCAGTTCGAAGACGTACTTCTCCAGCTTGGTCGGCAGGGCTCGGAGCGCCGCCTGATAAGTGATCCTGTCGTAGCCGGGGATCGGCTCATGCAGCCAGGCTTCGGTCGATTTCCTGTGGTAGTGCATGGCCGATATCAGCACGTCGCGGGGATCGCGGATGAGATGCATGATCCGTACATCGTCGCGATCCAGGATCTCCGGATACGCGGTGAAATCCGAATCGTAATTGAAGAGCACGAACGGCGTCTTCAGCACTGCCATCGATCGCGGGGATTGCGATCTGCAGTTGATGAATTGGGCGTCGAAATCGCGCGCGATGGCTTTGAACACGCCATCCATCCAGACAGTGCCGGTCTTGTGATGGGTGGCCACGACGACATTGTATTTCATTAGAGTGGGTTTCTTTCTCAGAGGGATGGCCTCGGCTGCTCTAAACCAAGCGGCAGCTTCTCTTTCTCGTTCACGAGTTAGTTCTGGCCACCTGCCTTGCGCGTGTCGGACGGGGCGTGGCGCGGCATCACGGCTTTGACGGTGAATGTGACGGTGCGATCGGAAGGCGCCATCATCAAGTGACGCGCAGAAGCGCGGCACGACAATAGGTGCGCGCACAACGAATCAAACTGGACGCCTCGCATCGGCGAGAAAGGTACCACGCTCATTTCTCCCCCTAGGAGAATACGCGAAGAGTTTTACGCTCACGCTTACGCAATTCGCATACCAGCAACCGGAAAATGCCGGTTGCTGGTACGTATCAGCAGATTAGCCGCGACCCCGGTGATGACCGCCCATCATCGGGCGATCGAGTATAGCCTTCTGTTCCGGCGTCAGCATGGCGTAGAGCGCCATCAGCGACGGCTTTACCGCCTCCAAAGACTCCACCCGGGTCTTCATCATTTCTTCACGCCGATTGAAGCGATCGGCGAAGCTCGGCAGCGTCTTCATCTCGGTTGGCAGGCTGGCGCACCTGGCCTTTTCCTTGGCACTCGCTTCGTCGGCGGCCTTCTCGAAGGTGTTCCAGGCAGTGACTTGCTCAGGCTTAAGATCGAGCCGCGACTTCAGGTAGGCACGGTTGCCGATGCGGCGCGCGATATGCTCTTCGCACATTGTCTTCGGCGAAAAGTTGCGCATACGTTCGCGTCGATCAGCGCCGCCGCCGGCCGCCGGGGGCTGGGCGGCCGGCGGGGCAGCCTGGGCGATCTGCGGCGCGCCATCGAACCCACCATCGAAAGCAGTCGCTGAGGTCAACCAGGCAAGGCCGGCCGCCGCCACCAAGGCGGTTGGGACGGCGAAATACACAACACGAATGGACATTACGAGGCTCCCAAGAGGGGTAAGGAACTCTCCCACCCCCCGAATACGGGCCGTTGCTGGCAAACGTGCCCGGGAGCCGGTCAGTTTTGTCTAAGCATTAGGCCGCTGTAATTTCATCCAGTGCGCAAAAGCATCCCGCTGCGCCGACGTCATGTGCAGGCCCTCTTTGGTGCGCCGCCACAAGACATCCTCGGACTCCACAGCCCACTCCTCGCGCATCAAGTAGCGCACTTCGACCTCGTAAAGGTGTCCCCCGAAGGCACGGCCGAGGTCGGCGACGCTGTTCACATTTTCGAGAAGATCGTCGAGACCCGAGCCGTGACGACGCGCCAGCACGCGCATCAGCTCCTTGGGCAGGACGGGTTTTGTCGCCGCTGCGCCTGCGACGAAGCGGTCGAACGCCTCTTCGAAGGTCGGGGCATCGGCCATCTCGCCGTCGGCCAGCGGCTTTCCCGCGGTCCAGGCGTCGCCCATCTGGGGATAGAATTTCGCCAGGTCCTTGAGCGCGTGCTCGGCAAGCCGCCGGTAGGTCGTGAGCTTGCCGCCGAACACCGAGAGCAGCGGTGCTGCGTCGTGTGGGGCGTCGACTTCGAGATGATAGTCGCGCGTGACGGCTGAAGGGTTGTCATCGCCGTCGTCGAACAGCGGGCGCACGCCGGAATAGGTCCAGACCACATCTGCCGGCCGGACGGGCTTGGCCATGTAGTAGCTGGCAAGCTCGCAGAGATAGGTGATCTCGTCCTGCGTGCAGACGGCATGATCGCTCGACTCGACCAGTATGTCCGTGGTGCCAATCAGCGAGAACTCGCGCTCGTAGGGGATCACGAAGACGATGCGGTTGTCTCGGTTCTGCAGGATGAAGGCGTGGTCGCCGTCATGCAGGCGCGGCACGACGATGTGGCTGCCCTTGACCAAGCGCACGGTCTTCGGCGTCTTTACATGCGTCTGCTCGTCGAGGAAGTGCTTCACCCACGGGCCGGCAGCATTCACGAGCCCGCGCGCGGTCAGCTTGACCGGGCTGCCGTCGGGTGCCGCGAGTTCGATATCCCAGCGCTGGCCGTCGTCGCTGCGGTGCGCCGCCACGCAGCGATGGCGGGCGTAGATCGCCGCCCCCATGTTGCGCGCCGACTTCACGTTCGAGATCACCAGCCGCGCATCGTCGACCCAGCCGTCCGAATAGACGAAGCCGTACTTGAAGGATGGCTTCAGCCCGGCGCCGAACTTCGAGTGCTGCAGGTCGACACCGATCGATTTCGGCAGCGTCATGTGCCAGTCGAGATGGTCATAGAGAAAGAGGCCGAGGCGTAGCATCCAGCGCGGCCTGAGATGCGGTTCGTGCGGCAGCACGAAGCGCAGCGGCCGGGAGATGTGCGGCGCCTTTGCCAGCAGCACCTCACGCTCCATCAGCGCCTCGCGTACCAGTCGGAACTCGTACTGCTCGAGATAGCGCAGGCCACCGTGGATGAGCTTGGTCGCCTTCGACGACGTGCCACTGGCGAAATCGTTCATCTCGCAGAGCCCGACCTTGAGTGCGCGTCCCGCGGCATCGCACGCAATCCCCGCCCCATTTATGCCGCCGCCGACTACGAACAGGTCGAGAGGCTGGCCTTGCGTTCCATTCATAGGTCCAGATATAGCGCGCTTGACCGCTTGGCGCGCGGACCGCAAAAGGCCGCATGGGCTTCCTGCTCAAGATCGCGATCTTCGCCGTCGTGGTGTACGGCGCCTGGACGACGGTGCGGCGCTGGACCAGCCTCTTGGGCGGCGGACAGCCGAAGGCACCGCCGCCCGCTCGCCGCGAGACACCACCGCCGGCGCCGCGCCAGCCGGTCGTCGAAGAGACGCGGCTGTGTCCGATCTGCGCCGCGTACGTGTCGGTTGGCGGTGCAAAATGCGGTCGCCCCGACTGTCCCCAGCCCGCTTGACCGGGAGGGGGGCGGTCCCTATTTTGCCGCACCGCAAAAACGGCCTTAAGTGGCGGAAATACAAGGCCTTCTGAGCCTTCGAGGAAGCCCGGTGTCGAAGCCCTCCAAGCCCCAATGCTTTCAGGACCTGATCCTGACCTTGCAGGATTATTGGGCGCGCCAAGGCTGCCTGATCCTGCAGCCCTACGACATGGAAATGGGCGCCGGCACCTTCCATACGGCGACGACCCTGCGCGCGCTTGGGCCTAAGCCGTGGTACGCCGCCTATGTGCAACCCTCGCGCCGGCCGAAGGACGGCCGCTACGGCGAGAATCCCATGCGGCTGCAGCACTACTACCAGTTCCAGGCGATCCTGAAGCCGTCACCGCCGGATATTCTCGAACGCTATCTCGGCTCGCTCGATGCCATCGGCATTGACACGTCCCTGCACGATATCCGTTTCGTCGAGGACGACTGGGAGAGCCCCACGCTCGGCGCCTGGGGCCTGGGCTGGGAAGTGTGGTGCGACGGCATGGAGATCACGCAGTTCACCTACTTCCAGCAGGTCGGAGGCATCGAGGTCGACCTGGTCGCGGGCGAGATCACCTACGGGCTCGAGCGGCTGGCGATGTATCTGTTCGACAGGAAGACGGTGTACGAGCTGCCGTTCAATTCGGCTGACTCCGAAGTGCCGCTGACCTATGGCGACGTGTTCCTGCAGAACGAGCAGGAGCAATCGGCCTATAATTTTGAGCACGCCGACACCGAGATGCTGTTCCGGCACTTCGCTGATGCGGAGAAAGAGTGCGCGCGCATGATGGAGCGCAAGCTGCCTTTGCCGGCGTATGAACAGTGCATCAAGGCTAGTCACGCTTTCAATCTGCTTGATGCGCGCGGTGTCATCAGCGTCACCGAGCGGCAGAGCTACATTCTGCGCGTGCGCGACCTCGCCAAAGCCTGCTGCGAGGCCTGGCTCGCGACACAGACGGCAAAGGCTGCTTGAGATGGCCGAGCTTCTCCTTGAACTCCGGAGCGAAGAGATTCCCGCGCGCATGCAAACGCGTGCGGCCGAGGATCTGAAGCGGCTGGTCGGCGATGGCCTGAAGGCTGCGGGACTGTCCTTCACCGAGGCGCGGGCCTTCGCGACGCCACGGCGGCTGGTTCTTGTGGTAGACGGGTTGCCGGTTGCGCGGGCCGACATCAGCGAAGAAAAGCGCGGACCGCGAGTTGGGGCGCCCGACCAGGCGATCCAGGGTTTCCTCAAGGGCGCCGGCCTCAGTTCCCTCGACCAGGCCGAAAAGCGTGATACCGGGAAGGGCGAGTTCTGGTTCGCGGTCATCAAGAAGAAAGGCGGCCCGACCGCGGAAGTGCTGCCCGGCATCATCGAGACTGCCATGAAAGCGCTGCCGTGGCCCAGGTCGATGAGATGGGGCAGCAGCACGATGCAATGGGTGCGCCCGTTGCAGGGCGTCATCGCGCTGTTCGACGGTAAGGTGTTGCCCGGCGAGATCGTTCCGGGCGGCAAGATGGCGCCGGTCAGGTTCGGCGACACCACGCTCGGCCATCGTTTCCTCAGCAAGAGCGAGATCCGTGTATCGGGCTTCGCCGATTATGCGGCCAAGCTCAAGGCCGCCCACGTCGTGCTCGATGCGGGCGAACGCAAGCGGATTATTCTCGACGGCGCGCGCAAGCTCGCCGGAGAAGCCCAAGTTGCGCTGAAAAATGACGAAGGTCTGCTCGAAGAGGTTGCGGGTCTGGTCGAATGGCCTGTGCCGATGCTCGGCACGATCGATGCGCAGTTCATGGACGTGCCATCGGAAGTGCTGACCGTCTCGATGAAGGTTCATCTACGCCATTTTGTGACGACCAAGCCCGACGGCGTGCTCGCCAACCGCTTCGTCGTTGTTGCCAACAACATCGCGCGCGACGGCGGCAAGGTGATCACCGAGGGCAACGAGCGCGTCCTGCGCGCGCGGCTAAGCGACGCCAAGTTCTTCTGGGATCAGGATCGCAAGACGAGGCTGGAAGAACGCCTTCCGGCGCTCGAGGGAATCGTCTTTCACGCCAAGCTCGGCACTGTGGCTGAGCGGGTGCAGCGTATCGCAGCTCTTGCTCTTGCCATCGCCGATCATGTGCCTGGCTGCGACAAGCCGCAGGCGATGATGGCCGCGGAGCTATGCAAGGCCGACCTCGTGAGCGGCATGGTTGGCGAGTTCCCGGAGCTTCAAGGTGTGATGGGCCGCTACTACGCGCTCGGCGAGAAGCTGCCGGCCGCCGTCGCCGACGCGATCGGCGACCACTACGCGCCGGCCGGGCCGAATGACCGCTGCCCCAGCGCGCCCGTATCGATCGCCGTGGCGCTGGCGGACAAGCTCGAGGCGCTGGCGAGCTTCTGGTCGATCGGCGAGAAGCCGACGGGCTCGCGCGACCCCTATGCGTTGCGGCGAGCCGCCCTCGGCGTCATCCGTATCGTTGTCGAGAACAAGCTGCGCCTGCCTCTGCGCAAATTCTTCGCAGCCGGCGATCTCATGGATTTCTTCGCCGAGCGCCTGAAGGTCCAGATGCGCGAGAAGGGTGTGCGTCACGACGTGGTCGACGCCGTCTTCGCGTTGGGCGGCGAGGACGATCTCGTGCGCTTGTTGGCGCGGGTTGAGGCGGTGCAGTCTTTTCTCACCACAGAGGCGGGCAAGAATTTGCTCACGGCCTACGGCCGCGCCGCCAACATCGTTCGCGCCGAAGAGAAGAAGGACAAGGCTCTCGCCGCGAAGATCGCCGGTGCGCCGAACGTCGCACTGCTGGAACAAAGCGAAGAGAAGGCCGTTGCATCGGCGCTCGACGAGGTCGAGAGGGCGGTGACACCCGCGCTCGCACGAGAGGACTTTGCCGGCGCGATGAAGGCCTTCGCCAACCTGCGCGCGCCGCTCAACTCTTTCTTCGATAAGGTCACAGTAAACGTCACGGATAAGCCTGATTTGCGATTGAACAGGCTGAAACTGCTCAACCGGATACGCGTCACCATGGACTCGGTGGCGGATTTCTCGAGGATCGAGGGCTGAATATGGCCAAGTGGGTCTACAGTTTCGGGAATGGCACCGCAGAAGGGCGCGCCGAGATGCGCAACCTGCTGGGCGGCAAGGGCGCCAACCTTGCCGAGATGTCGAGCCTCGGCCTGCCGGTGCCGCCCGGTTTCACGGTCACGACCGAACTCTGCACCTATTACTACGCCAACAAGGAGACCTATCCGTCCGAACTGAAGGACGAGGTAGAGAAGGCGATGGCCGCGGTCGAGAAGACCGTCGGCGCGAATTTCGGCGACGCCAACAATCCGCTGCTGGTCTCGGTGCGTTCTGGCGCCCGGGCCTCGATGCCCGGCATGATGGACACGGTGCTCAACCTGGGCCTCAACGACCGGACGGTGCTGGGGCTCGCCAAGTCATCGGGCGACGAACGCTTCGCCTGGGACAGCTACCGCCGCTTCATCCAGATGTACTCCAACGTCGTGCTCGATGTCGGGCACCACTACTTCGAGGAGGCGCTGGAACTGCGCAAGGAGGATCTCGGCGTCCATATGGACACCGATCTGAAGGCCGATGACTGGCGCGCGGTGGTGGCCGAATACAAGAAGATCGTCGAGAAGCGCACTGGAAAGCCCTTCCCGCTGGAGCCGCGCGAGCAGCTGTGGGGCGCGATCGGCGCGGTGTTCGGCTCATGGATGAACCAGCGCGCCATCACCTATCGCCGACTGCACGCGATTCCCGAGAGCTGGGGCACGGCGGTCAATGTGCAGGCCATGGTGTTCGGCAACATGGGCGACGATTGCGCGACAGGCGTTGCCTTCACGCGCGACCCCTCGACCGGCGCCGATCTCTTCTACGGCGAGTATCTGGTGAACGCGCAGGGCGAGGACGTCGTCGCCGGAATCCGCACACCCCAGCATCTCACCGTGGACGGCAAGAACGCGCAGAAGTCGGACGCGCCGGCGATGGAAGAAGTGATGCCGGAGGTCTTCAAGCAGCTCGCTGGCGTTCGCCAGACGCTCGAGAAGCACTATCGCGACATGCAGGATATCGAGTTCACGGTGCAGCGCGGCAAGCTCTACATGCTGCAGACGCGCAACGGCAAGCGCACCGCGAAAGCTGCGCTCAAGATCGCTGTGGACATGGTTCGCGAGGGACTGATCGACAAGAAGGAGGCCGTGGCGCGCATCGTGCCGGCTTCGCTCGACCAGTTGCTGCATCCCACGCTCGACCCGAAGGCACAACGCAAGGTGATCGCCAAGGGCCTGCCGGCCTCGCCGGGCGCTGCGTCGGGCAAGGTCGTGTTCACTGCCGAAGAGGCCGAGAAGCTGGCACGCGCGGGCGAGAAGGTGATCCTGGTGCGCCGCGAGACCAGCCCCGAGGATATCGGCGGCATGCATGCGGCCCAGGGCATCCTGACCTCGACCGGCGGCATGACCAGCCACGCCGCTGTGGTGGCCCGCGGCATGGGCAAGCCCTGTGTGGCGGGCGCGGGCGAGGTGCGGATCGACAGCCGCGCCGGCACGCTCGCGGTGCGCGGTACGACCGTGAAGGCCGGCGAGCAGATCACCCTCGACGGCAGTACCGGCGAGATCATGCTGGGCGTCGTGCCGACCGTGCAGCCCGAGCTGTCGGGCGACTTCGCCGAGCTTATGGAATGGGCCGACGAGGTGCGTACGCTCGGAATCCGGGCCAACGCCGAGACGCCGGCCGACGCCGCGCAGGCGCGCAAGTTCGGCGCCGAGGGCATCGGCCTTTGTCGCACCGAGCACATGTTCTTCGAGGGCGACCGCATCGCGGCGGTGCGTGAGATGATCCTGGCCGACGACGAGAAGAGTCGGCGCGTGGCTCTGGCCAAGATTCAGCCGATGCAGCGTCAGGACTTCGTCGAGCTTTTCGAGATCATGGTCGGCCTGCCGGTCACCATCCGGCTGCTCGATCCGCCGCTGCATGAATTCCTGCCCAAGACCCCGGCCGACATGGAGCAGGTCGCCAAGGATCTCGACGTCGATCTTGCCGAGGTCGAGGCGCGTGCCCACAAGCTGCATGAGTTCAATCCGATGCTCGGTCATCGCGGCGTGCGGCTCGGCATCTCCTTTCCCGAGATCTACGAGATGCAGGCCCGCGCCATCTTCGAGGCCGTCGCCGAGGTCCAGAAGAAGGCAGGCAAGACGGTAATCCCCGAGATCATGATCCCGTTGATCGCCACCAAGAAGGAACTCGACCTGATGAAGGTCGTCGTCGACCAGGTTGCGGCCGAGGTGAGCCAGATGTCGGGCCAGAAGCTCGAATACATGGTCGGCACGATGATCGAGCTGCCGCGCGCCGCGCTGCGCGCGGCCGATATCGCCGAGACGGCGGAGTTCTTTTCCTTTGGCACCAACGACCTGACGCAGACGACGTTTGGCTTGAGCCGCGACGATTCGGCTTCGTTCCTCGAGAAATATCAGGAGCGCGGTATCCTCGAACACGACCCCTTCGCGTCGCTCGATGTGGAAGGCGTAGGCGAGCTGATCAACATCGCCACCGAGCGCGGCCGCAAAGTCCGACCGACGCTCAAGCTCGGCATCTGTGGTGAGCACGGTGGTGATCCGGCCTCGGTGTTCTTCTGCCACAAGGCCGGGCTCGACTACGTGTCCTGCTCGCCCTATCGCGTGCCGATCGCGCGGCTGGCGGCGGCGCAGGCGGCGCTGGGCGGTCCGCTCAAGACGGAATGAGCCTTTCGCTGCTCCGATCCATCGAGCAAGAGGGCGGCAAGCGGGCGCTTGCGTCGGCATTGGCCGATCTCGAACGTGATCCGGACGGACCATCGACGCAGGCTCTGCTCGACGCTGCATGGCGTGCCCCGCGGGCCCATGTGGTGGGCGTCACCGGCCCGCCGGGTGTCGGCAAATCCTCGCTTTGCTCGGCGCTGGTCGCCTCCTGGCGCAAGCACGGCATGACCGTGGGCGTGATCGCGGTCGATCCGTCGTCCAAGGCGAGTGGCGGTGCCTTGCTGGGCGACCGCGTACGCATCGTCGCCGATTCCGCCGACGAGGGCAGCTTCGTGCGCTCCATGGCGGCGCGAGACCGGCTGGGCGGGCTAGCCGATCAGACGCTCGCTGCCATGGTGGTGATGCGCGCCCTGTTCGATCGCGTGCTGATCGAGACGGTGGGCGTCGGGCAATCGGAAACCGACGTGGCCGGTGTGGCCGACACCGTCGTGTTCTGCGTCCAGCCCGGTTCGGGCGATTCACTGCAATTCATGAAGGCCGGCATCGTCGAGATCCCGCACCTGATCGTCGTGACCAAGGCCGATCTCGGGGCCGTCGCGGAGCGCGCGCGAACGGACGTCGCCGGTGCCCTGTCGCTCGCCACGACGGGCGACTGGCCGCTGAGAACATTGGCGGTGTCGTCGCGCAGCGCTGTTGGCATCGACGGCCTGATGGCGGCGCTCGAGGCTCACCGTCTCCATATGCAGGCCGAGGGACGACTGGCGATCTCGCGTCACCGCCAGAGCGAAGCCTGGGTGCGCGAAGCCTTGCAGGAACGCTTTGGGGCGCGGGGGCTTGCGCGGCTTTCACTGCTTGGCTTGGATGCTTCGCTTCCGGCGGGCGCCCAGCCCTTCAAGCGCCTGCGCGAACTCACGGACACGCTGGAGAAGACGCGATGACCCATCCCACCGACGCCAACTGCGTCTTCTGCAAGATCGTCGCGGGCCAACTGCCCTCGTTCAAGCTCTTGGAAGATGAAGCGACGATCGCCTTCATGGACATCAATCCCGTCAATGCCGGCCATGCCCTTGCGGCCGCCAAGGGACACTGGCCGACCGTCGACGTGATCCCGGCCGACGTGCTCGCCGCCGTGGCGCGCACTGCGCAGAAGATCGCCAAGGCGTCGATGACGGCGCTCAAGCCCGCCGGCGTCAATCTGGTCCAGGCCAACGGCCCGGCCGCCGGCCAAAGCGTGCCGCATCTTCACATCCACATCATGCCGCGACGGCCGAACGACGATGTGTCGCTCAACTGGGAGCCCAAGCCCGGCGATAGGGCCGAGATCGAGGCAGCCTACAAGAAGCTGAAGGCGGCGCTTTAGGCCGCTGGGAGCGACCCTATCAGGCGGCGACCAGATTGGCGCGGCTGGCAGGGATGCTGAACCACTCGCGCTCGTCCTGGCGGAATTGGTCGCGCACATAGTCGATGACCGTGCGGATGCGGGCGCCCTTGTTGGTCTCTTCGTGCGAGACCAGCCAGATGTCGCGGACGATGCGAAGGTCGATCGGGGCCGCGACCAGGTTCGACGACTTGGTGACGTAGTCGGGGAACACTGAGATGCCGTAGCCCACCCGCACCGCCTCGACGGCGGCGTAGGAGGAGTTGGTGCGCAGGACGACGGACGGGCTGCGCTCGACGACCTCGCTCCACGGCTTCATCGCCGACAGGCTGTGCAAGGTCGTATGGTCGACGATGTGATGTTCGCGCAGGTCCTCGAGCTTCTGCGGCAGGCCGTACTGCTCGATGTAGCTGGGTGCCGCGAAGATCGACATGTTGAACTGGCCGACGCGCGCGGCGACGAGCTGGTTCGACGTCGGCCGGAAGAAGCGGATGGCAAGGTCGGCCTGGCGGGTGGCGAGGTCGAGCACCTGGTCGCCGGAGATCACCTGCACGATGATGTCGGGGTGGGTGCGGCGCAGCTGGTTGAGGCGCGGCACCAGCCAGTGGGCGGCGATGCCTTCGGTCGAGGCGATGCGCACGACGCCGGCCATTTCGCGGTCGAGGCCGGCGAGATGGCGCTCGATCGAGGTGGCGTTCGACAGCATCAACTCGGCCTGCACCATCACGCCGCGCGCCGCCGGGGTCACTTCCATGCCGTGACGGTGGCGATCGAAAAGCTTCGCGCCAAGCCGACGTTCGAGCGCCTGGATTCGACGGCCGACCGTTGTCTGCTTAGTGTTGAGCTGCGTCGCAGCCGCGCTGAAGCTTCCGGTTTTGGCGACGGCGAGGAAAAACCTCACATCGTCCCAGTCGCCGAGAATATTCGGCACCTTGCTTTTACGTGGTGGAGTCGAAACCATAGTAACAATCGATACAATGTGTTGGTGGCCCAAACGTTTACTTGCAGGGGGCCTTTGTGGTTTATCTTACACTATTGCCGAAGGAATGTCGTTTTCTGTCTCTTTTGTAGGGCATTAGCCGGTCTTTTTCAGCGGCCGGTTGGTCTTATAGGCCCTGTATGTAGTCTTCGTATTCGTTAGTCAATCAATCCGTAGTGTTTTTCCGATTGACGTTCGTTACGGGGACTTCTGTGGCCGCCATCGGCTCAGACGGCAAAACGACACCCTTGTCGGCCTACGCAGGCCGGTTGGGCCGCTACGTGCGCAGTCCTTCGACGCGCATGGCGGTGTTTGGCGGCCTGCTTACATACGTCAGCTATGCGTATGCGCACGGCAGTTGGGCTAACCCGACGCTGATGGCCGTGTCAGTGTTCATCGGGGTGTTTCTGCCGAGCTACTCCAAGCTCAGCAACAAGGCCGAGCTCTGGGCAAACAACCAATTCGGCTTCGTGACGGCCGGAAAGTTCGGACGGTTCCTCCCGCAGTTGGTGTTCAACCTCGCGGTTTTCTGGACGTGTCTATGGGGAGGGGCGTTCAATCTGGCAGGCATTGCGTCCGTCGGCGGATTCGCCGGAGCGGCGCTCGTCACCACGCTCGCCTCGCAGGGCACACAGTATCTCGGCGCCTACCTCGTGGCGCGCGGCATCGGCGACGCCAATCGCAACACGCTGGTCGGCCTTCTGGTCAACATCATCCTCGCAGCCTTGGGCACGGCGGGCATTTCCGGCGCCCGCGAGGCCTTTCTGATCTTCGGCTTCGTCTTGGGCGCGTTGTTCTTCGGCATCGGCCTGTTGTCGGACATCCGCTCGGTGGTCGCGCCCAAGGGTGGCATCGGCATCTTCCTCGGCACCTTCAATCCGTTCCACAACAGCCACCTCGCCATCCTACGGCAGGCAATGGACGACCGGGACCTCGACAAGATCATCATCCATCCGACGCTGATCCCCAAGCTGCACGCCGATGCCTTCCGCAAAGGCGAGATCCGGGTCGGACGGCTGGAGGGCGGCTTCCAGATCTACGAAAAGACCGACAAGGCCGATTCCAACGTCGACTACTTCCCGACCGGCAGGCAGTTCCTGCCTCCCGAGACACGCAAAATCCTGATCGATCTCGCCGTCGCCGAAGCGGGCCTGGGCAACAGGGTCGAGGTCATCTTCCTGCCCGAGACCTACAGCAAAAAAGGCTTCCAGGGCGTGATCGGCGAGATCAAGAAACAAAATCCCGGTACGCGCCTGCACACACTGCACGGTACGGATTTCGGCGGCATGCTGGTGCGCAGCATCAGCGACGAGTGCGGCTGGATCTATCCGTGGCGCATCCTGCGCCGCGACAAGATTTCGGCGACGGCCATCCGGCGCGGCGCCAAGGGTATGACTCCGGCCGTCGTGACCGACGTGCTGGATCAGATTTCGCGCAACGTTCCGGTGGTGACGGCGGGGGGCCGCCGCTTCCGGAATGACAACGGAGTACTGACCGAGGGGGCCTGAAATGACTATGCAGCAGCAGCCGGCCGGGACGAACCGTCCCGTCGTTACCATCAAACTCGCATCGACGTCCGATGAGCTCCTCCAGTGCTATGCGCTGCGGGCGGCCGTCTTCATGGGCGAGCAGCAATGTCCATATTGGGAAGAGTTCGACGGCAACGACTACTCTGCCAGCCATCTGATGCTCTATGTCGACGGCGAGCCTGCCGCGTCGATGCGTGTTCGCTGGTTCGCAAACTTCGCCAAGCTCGAGCGCGCCATCATCCTCAAGCGCTACCGCTCGATGGGCCTGTTCATCCCGTTCGTCGAATGGGCCAAGGAGTTCTGCCGCAAGAAGGGCTATCCCAGGGCCTACCTGCATGGCCAGCAGCGGCTGTGGAAGATCTTCGAGAAAGATGGCTTCCACAGGGTCAACGACGAGCCTTTTCATTTCTCGGATCACGAGTACGGTGCCTTCGTCTGCGAGCTTGCAGTAGGCGATGATTGCCCGACGGTTCACACCGATCCGATGGTGCTGAACCGGCCAGAGGACCAGCTCGACGCGGCGGGTATCCTGGAGAAGTCGATGGAGCGAGGGGCGTCCAATCCGCATGCGGAATGGAAAGAGAAGCGCGCGTAACCGAGGGGGATCAGAAAATGAGCGCTATTGCACAATCGATCGGCGGCGAGCCCGTGACCACCAAGCTCGCCATGAAGATGGAAGACTCGCTGCAGGCATTCGCGGTGCGGGCGGCCTGTTTCATCGGTGAACTGGACGTGCCGTTCTCCGAGGAATTCGACGGCCATGATTTCGGCGCTACCCATGTCATTGCCTATGTCGGCGACGAACCGGTGGGCACGGTCCGGGTGCGCTGGTTCCAGTCCTTCGCCATGCCCGAGCGGCTGGCGGTAATGCAGCGTTTTCGCGGCCACAACATCGGCGAGATGCTGCTCGAGCGCTGCCGCAAGCTCGCAGAGTCGCGCGGCTGTAACATGCTATACGCCCAGGCCTTGCCGACCGACGTCAAGTACTGGGAGAAGCAGGGCTGGCGCCGGCTGGTCCCGGAGGAAGCGGGCGGCGGTGCCAAGCGGATCGTGGCCGTGGTCAAGGCCGTGGATCCCAGCAAGCCGCTGCCCGAGGTCGAGGCGCCCGAGGCGGTCGTCCTGCGCCGCGAGCCGCAGCTCGATTCCACCGGCATGCCGCGGGGTACGGTGTCGAACTAAGCGCTGACGATCGAAACGTAGACGAGGGGACAGAGCGCGGACGTCGCCGGGGATCGTCGCTATGCCGGCTGTGCCTTGGGGGGCGCGGCTGGAGGGCGATCCGACTGGGGCAATGGCGATGTCTAGCCCGTCCGCGCGCCGGCTTGGGCCGGCGCGCGGACTGGGCGCCAATGAAGCGTAAGTTGAAGGGGCGTGTTCGAAATCGTCGTCGAACCCAAGGTTCGGCGGTGCCATGGTCGTCGGTCGCTGTCACCGAGGAAGCCGAACGGTTGGGCGACAGCGAGCTGGTCCATTCCTCGCCGTCGCCCAGCTCCCGGTCGAGGAGAAGACCACGGGGCTGACTTCAGGGACGGCAGCATTCGACGCGGTCGATACCGGCCTGCCGAATCGATCGCCGCTATTTGTGCCGCGGGTCGAGCGCATCGCGCAGCCCGTCGCCTAAAAGATTGAACGACAGCACGGCGAAGAAGATTGCGAAGCCTGGCCAGAAGGCCATCCACGGTGCTTGGGCGATGAAGCGCTGCGCGGTGTTGAGCATGCTGCCCCACGACGGCGCGGGCGGCTGCTGGCCGAGGCCGAGGAAGGAGAGGGCAGCTTCGGCGATGATTGCGCCGGCGATGGCAAGCGACGCCTGGACCAGGAGCGGCGGCACGATGTTGGGCAGCACATGGCGGAGCGCGATACGCCAATGCGGGTTGCCGACGGCCCGGGCGGCCTCGACATAATCCTCGACCTTGGCGCCCAGCGTCTGGCCGCGGGTCAGACGCACGAAGACCGGCGTGGCTGTGACGCCGATCGCGATCATGGCGTTGCTGAGGCTGGGCCCGAGGAACGCTGCGAGCGCAATCGCCAGGATCAGGAACGGGATGGCGAGCATGGCGTCTACAAGACGAGACAGCACCGCATCGATCCAGCCGCCGGCATAGCCCGCCAGCAGGCCAAGCGGCACGCCGGCGCCGACCGCGATTCCAACCGAGACCAGTCCGGCGCTGAGCGAAGCGCGCGCGCCCCAGATCACGCGCGAGAGCACGTCACGGCCAACCTCATCGGTGCCGAGCCAGTGGGCCCAGGAGGGCGGCTTGCGCACCGTGGCAAAGCTCGTCGCGGTTGGATCGTAGGGCGCCACCCAAGGCGCCAGGACAGCGAGCAGCACGAGCAGCACCACGATGACCAGGGCTGCCATGGCGCCCTTGCGCCGCTTCAGGCGGCGCCAGGCTCGCGTCCACGGACTTTCCTCTTGGGCGGACGACGCTGTCTCGGCGGGGAGGGTGGCTGCCGTCATGTCAGCCCCTGAGCCTGGGATTGACAAGCATGTAGGCGATGTCGGCAAGCAGGTTGAGCCCGATGTAGATGCTCGACGTCACCAGGACGACGCCCTGCACCACGGCGTAGTCCCTGTTGAACACCGAATCCACGATCAGCTTGCCGAAGCCCGGAATGGTGAAGATCTGCTCGGTCAGCACCGCGCCCGACAGCAGCGTGCCAAAGTCGAGCGCCAGCAGGGTGATGACCGGCGTCATGGCGTTGCGCAGCGCGTGTTTCAGTACCACGCGGCTTTCGTTCAAGCCCTTGGCCCGGGCGGTGCGCACGTAGTCCGTCCCCATGGCCTGCAGCATGGCGCTGCGCGTGTGCCGCATCAGCACGGCGGCCAGCGCATTGCCCAGCACGAAGGCCGGCATGATGGTGGTGGCAAGGCTCGCCTTCCAATCCTCGCCCAGCCGCACATAGCCCGATGCCGGCAACCAGCCCAGCGTCACCGAGAACAGGAAGATCATCAGGATGCCCAGCCAGAAGTTGGGCGTGCTGAGCCCCCACAGCGCGAACAGGTTGGCGCCATAGTCCCAGGCCGTCTCCTTCTTCACCGCTGAGACGATGCCGGCGGGGATGCCGATGCAGAGCGCGATCAGCAGCGCCATGGCGGCGAGCTGCAGGGTGACCGGGAGCTTCTGCATCACCAGCGCGCCCACTGGCGCCTTCAGCCGCATCGATTCGCCCAGGTTGCCCGACAGCACGCCCTTGATCCAGTAGAGGTACTGGATGGGGATCGGCTGATCGAGCCGGTACTGCTCGCGGATCTCGGCCAGTACCTTGGGATCGCGCTCCTCGCCCGCCATGATCAGCGCCGGATCGCCCGGCAGCAGCTGCTGCAGGCCGAAGATCAGCATCGACACCAGGATCAGCGTCGGGATGATCTGCAGCAGCCGGGTGGTGAGGAAGGAGAGCACGCGGGGCTTACTTCAGCTTGAGTCCGATCACACGGATCAAGCCATCGGGCATCTGCTTGTAGCCCTCGAGCTTGTCGGTGTGCGCCACCAGCACCTGCGTGTGATAGAGATAGTCGATCGAGCCGTCGGCAAGGAATTTCTTCGCCACGATCTCATAGGCCTTCTTGCGCTCGGCAGGATCGCTCTTGGCGCGTGCCAGGGCATGGGCTGCATCGACCTCCTTGTCGCAATACTTGCCGTTGTTCTGCGGTGCGCCGCAGGTCTGGAAGACATAGGAATTGCCGTCGGGATCGGGCCGGCCGCTCCAGCCGATCAGGTAGAGCTGGAAGTTGCCGTCCTCCGCCTCCTTGATCGAGGTGGCGAACTCAGTGATGCGGATTTTCAGGTCGAAGCCCGCCTCGGCCGCCATCGATTGCACGACCTCGGCCACCGCCCGCGTCTCGGCGCCATTGGGCACCATGAAGTCGAGCGTGATCGGTGTCGTGACGCCCGCTTCCTTGAGCAGTGCCTTGGCCTTGGCGAGGTCGCGCTTGGGGACCGGGAAGGTTTGCTGATAGTACGGGTGCTGTGGGCTGACCCACTGGTTGCCCGGCACGAACTCGCCGTTGAATACCACCTGGTTGATGGCGTCGCGGTCTAGACTGAGTTCGAATGCGCGGCGCACCCGGACGTCCTTGCCCAGCGGATTGTCGGCCTTGGGTCCGTTGGCGAGGTTCATGGTGATGCCGACATAGCCCAGCTGCACGGCCTTGCTGAGCTTGAGCTTGGGATTGTCGCGCACCGTCTTGATGTCGGTCGCAAGCACGCGCTCGATCAGGTCGAGCCCGCCGGAGCGCAGGTTGGCCAGCCGCACCGTGCCGTCGACGATCGGCAGGTAGGTGATCTTGTCGATGAAGACCTGGTCCTTGTTCCAGTAGTCGGCGAACTTCTCGACCACGATGCGATCTTGCTGGACGCGCTCGACAAACTTGTAGGGGCCGGCGCAGACCGGCTTCAGGCCGAATTTGTCGCCGGCCGCTTCAGCCGCCTTGGGCGAAACCATCATGCCGGCGCGATCGGTGAGCTGGGCGAGCAGCGGCGAGAACGGCTCCTTCAGCACCAGCTTGATTGTCATCGGGTCGACGATCTCGACCTTGTCGACCGAGCCGATCTCGGGTTTGCGGAACGAGCCCTTCATGGTGAGGTGACGGTCGAGGCTGTACTTCGCCGCCTCGGCATTGAACGGCTCACCATCGTGGAACTTCACGCCCGGCCGAAGCTTGATGGTGACGGCCTTGCCGTCGGCCGACGTCTCGTGACTGAGCGCGAGCTGCGGCACGATATTGAGCTTCTCGTCGATGTCGAACAGCTTGTCGCAGATCGATGCGAAAACGATGCGCCCGACATAGGTGCGAGCCAGCGTCGGATCGAGCACGTCGGGATCTTCGGCGAGGCCGATGCGCAGGTTGGTCTGGGCGAATGCGCTACCTGCCATCGCGCCAAGGGCTGCGAGCATGAGCGCGATCGAAAGGGCCAGTCTTTTCATGTTGCCTCCGTCTGTGAAACGAACGCCGCCTGCAGGCGGTCTAGTCTTAGTCGGTCTTGGTCTTGGCCCGCGGTCTCGAGGATCGCGGGCGGCGGCGGGAACTCGGGCCACCACGGGCAAGCGGTAGCGTGTCGTGAACTGTCGTCTGTCAGTTCCGGCTCGTCGATGCGACAGCTTTCCCGGGCAAAGCGGCAACGCGTATGGAAGCGGCAACCGGGCGGCGGGTTCATGGCACTCGGGATGTCGCCTTCCAGCAGCGCCCGCTCGCGCGCCGCCGTCGGGTCGGGCAGGGGCACCGCCGAAAGCAGCGCGCGTGTATAAGGATGCCGCGGGCGGCGGAACAGTTCGTCGGTCGTCGCGGTCTCCACGATCTTGCCGAGATACATTACGGCGATGCGATCGGCGATGTGCTTCACAACCGCGAGATCGTGGCTGATGAAGATGTAGGAGAGGCCGAAGCGCTGCTGCAGGGAGCGCATCAGGTTGATGACCTGCGCCTGGATCGACACGTCGAGCGCCGACACCGGCTCGTCGGCGACGATCAGGCGGGGCTCGACGGCGAGCGCACGGGCGATCGCCAGGCGCTGGCGCTGGCCGCCGGAGAATTCGTGCGGGTAGCGGCGTGCATGATCGGGCCGCAGGCCCACCAGCTCCAGCAACTCGGCGATTCGAGTGCGGCGAGCCGCTTCGTTGGCGACGAGGCGATGGAGCATCAACGGCTCGCCCAGCATGGCGCCGACGGTCATGCGCGGATTGAGCGAGGCGTAAGGGTCCTGGAAAATCACCTGCAAGTGCTGGCGGCGGGCGCGCATCGCGGACTCGCTCAACGCAAGCAGATCCTCGCCTTCGAAGCGGACGCTGCCTGCCGTCGGCTCGAGCAGGCGCAGCACCAGTCGCCCGACGGTGGATTTGCCGCAGCCCGACTCGCCCACGATGGCGAGGGTCTCGCCAGCCTCGAGATGAAAGTCGATGCCATCGACCGCGCGGACATGGCCGGAGATCCGCCCGAACGCGCCGCGCTGCACGGCGAAGTGCTTGGTGAGGCCTTGCACTTCGAGCAGCGCGCTCATGCCAGCACCTGGCTGAGCGGCGCGCGGCGGCAGCGGCTGAGATGGCCCGGTGCCACCTCGATCAGCGCCGGTGCTTCGGCGCGGCATGCCGTCTCGACGAAGGGGCAACGCGCGGCGAAGCGGCAGCCGTCGGGAGGCTGCGTCATGTCGGGCACGCGGCCTTCGATCGAGGGCAGTCGCTCGCGCTTCCCGTCGAGCCGCGGGATCGAGCCCAGCAAACCGACCGTGTAGGGATGCTCGGGGCGCGCGAAAAGGCTCGCCACTGAAGCGCGCTCGACGATCTGGCCGGCGTACATGACGGCGACATCGTCGGCCATCTCGGCCACGACGCCGAGATCGTGGGTGATGAGGATGATCGCGGTGCCAGTGTCGCGCCGCAGTCCGCGCATCAAATCGAGGATCTGTGCTTGGATGGTGACGTCAAGCGCTGTGGTCGGCTCGTCGGCGATCAGCAGCTGAGGTCCGCAGGCGAGCGCCATGGCGATCATGGCGCGCTGGCGCATGCCGCCACTCAGCTTGTGGGGGTAGTCGTCGAAGCGCTTCTCGGGCGAGGAGATTCGCACCAGCTTCAGCATCTCGATCGCCCGCGCCTTGGCGGCCGCGCCGTCCAGCCCCTGATGGCACTGGATCACCTCCACGATCTGGTTGCCGATCGTGTAGGAGGGGTTGAGCGAGGTCATCGGCTCCTGGAAGATCATGGCGAGCTTGGCGCCACGCAGGTCGCGCAATTCGTGCACCGCGATCTTGAGCAGGTCGCGGCCTTCGAAATGGACCTCGCCGCTCACCTTGGAATTCTCCGGCGGCAGCAGGCCCATCACCGCTAGCGACGTCACGCTCTTGCCGCAGCCTGATTCACCGACCAGCCCCAGTGTGCGGCCGCGCTGCAGGGCGAGATCGATGCCATCGACAGCGCGTACCGTGCCGTCGTCGGTGGCGAAGCTGACGGAGAGTTGCCGCAGTTCCAGCAGGGGTGCGCTCATTCGACCGCTTTGGCGCGCTCCGCCGCCTGGCTCCTTTGCACGGCGGCCATGATCTTGGTGCGATCGTAGATGCCGGCCGGGTTCTCGCGCGTCGGCAGGAACTCCCGGAACGTGGTCCAATGCTCGCGGCTGGCGGCCTCGAGCCGCGCCAGTTCGAGCAACGGCTCGACGTGGTCGTCCACCCTGAGGTCGAGCTCGGAATAGTCCTGGTCGTTGTGGATCACCAGCGCCGCCGACTGCTTGCCACGCATGTCGCCACCGACTTTCTCGCCGGCCTTCAGCGCGCCGATCAGCCGCCGCGACAAGGGCATCGAGGCGTTCTCGCGGAAGAACCGCACCGTTTCCGAGACCACCTGCGGGCCCGCCAGCATGTTGCCGGCCACCGAGAAATCCTCGCCCAGCCAATGGCCGCACCATGGAATGCAGTCCGCCCCTGTGTGAGCGGCGAACCGGCCGTCAGCGCCCAGCACATGGAGCTGGCGATGCTCGTGGCCGTCATCGACTGCCGTCAGGATGCGCACCACATCGGCGGCTCCGACGCCGTCGCGGATCAGACGCAGGCCCTGCGGGCCGTAGAGCGGATTGAGGAGCGCCTGCGTGCAGACTGCCCCTTTCTGAGGCGCCACGTAGGGCACCCGGGCTCCCACGGCGAAGAACTTGGTCGCCACGGCAACGGCGATGCGGCCGCTGCCCTGCTCCCGATGGATGATCGACCACGTCATACGGGCTACCTGCCGGCGGCGTAACCCTGCATGCCACGCGGATTGGCGGCGGCTTTGCGCCAGGGATCCTCGCGCCGGGCGGCGGTCAGGCGGCCTTCGGACCAGTCGTCGTTCATCTCGACCTCATGGCCGCGCTTACGCAATTCCTGGACCGTTTCCTTCGGCACGCGGCCCTCCAGCACCAGTACGCCCGGACGCGCCGTGCGCGGCCAGAAGGAGGAGGGGAAATGCTCGGAGTGCCAGGCCGGCGCGTCGATCGCCTCCTGCAGGTTCATGCCGCAATGGACATGGCGCAGGAACATTTGCGTGATCCATTGCTCCTGCTGGTCGCCGCCGGGCGAGCCCCAGACCATGTACGGCTCGCCATCGCGGTGGGCGAGGGTGGGTGTCAGCGTTGTGCGCGGCCGCTTGCCCGGCGCCAGCGAGCTGGGCTGGCCTTCCTCGAGCCAGCAGATCTGGCCGCGCGTGCCGATCGGGAAGCCGAGCTCGGGCACCACCGGCGAGCCATGCAGCCAGCCGCCTGAGGGCGTGGCCGACACCATGTTGCCGTCCTTGTCGACGATGTCGAAATGCACGGTGTCGCCGCTCATCTGGCCCATCCGGCCGACCGTCGGCTCGCCGGCGCCGCTGGCCGCCACGGCGGCGCGCGATCCGTCGGCGCGGCGCAGCTTCACCACGCCGCCATAACCCTCGACCTTGCCCGGCCGCTGGTCGAGCGAGGCCTTGGCCGGATCGATCAGCTTGCGGCGATCGACGTTGTAGGCGTCCGACAATAGCGTCTGCATCGGCACGTCGACGAACTTCGGATCGCCGTAGAAGGCCTCGCGGTCGGCGAAGGCAAGCTTGCTCGCCTCGACCACGGTATGGATGAAATCCGCGCTGGTGGGATCGGCGCCGTCGAGGTTGAAGCCCTTGAGCAGGGCGAGCTGTTGCAGGGTGACCGGGCTCTGGGCCCACGGGCCCGCCTTGCACACCGTGTAGCGACCGTAGTCGTAGGTCAGCGGCGCTTCGATGGTGGCCTGCCACTTCGCCATGTCGTCGCCGCGCAGCAGGCCTTTGTTGCGCTGGCCCGAGACGTCCATGATCTCCTGGTTGGTGTAGAAGCGGTCGATCGCCTCGGCGACGAAGCCCTGGCTCCAGACCCTGCGCGCACGCTCGATCTCGGCCTCTCGGTCGCCGCCGCCCGCCTCGGCTTCCTTGAGGATCCGCAGATAAGTGTTGCCGACCGCGGTGTTGCGGAACAGCGAGGCCGGCGCCGGCACCTTGTTGCCCGGCAGATAGACCGCGGCGGAGGTCGGCCAATGGGTGCGGAAATTGTCCTTCACCGTGTCGATGGTCGCCGACGCGCGCTCGACCAGCGGATGGCCGTTCATGTAGTAGCCGATGGCAGGCGCCAGCACGTCGGCTACGCGCATCGTGCCGTAGTCGCGCAGCATCAGCATATAGGCGTCGAAGGTGCCGGGCACGGCAGCCGGCAGGAGGCCGGTGCCGGGGATCAGATCGAGGCCGAGGCCGCGGAAATGCGCGATGGTCGCCTTGGCCGGCATCACGCCCTGGCCGCACATGACCTCGGTCTTACCCTTCTTCACGGCGTGAAAGATCAGCGGCGCGTCGCCGCCCGGCCCGCAAAGATGCGGTTCGACGACTTGCAAGGTGAAGGCCGTGGCGACCGTCGCATCGAAGGCGTTGCCGCCGCGCTCCAGGATGCCCATGCCGACGGCAGTGGCGATCCAGTGGGTCGAGGCCACGACACCGAAGGTACCGGTGATCTCGGGGCGGGTGGTGAAGGGATTGGGATTGATCAGTTTCACGAGAAGGCCTCCTCGGCGACGGAGCATGCCGGGCAAAAATGCCGGGAGACCTTATTACCGACGCCCCGCAGGGGCTAGGGGGCCGACGGTTCCGGCAGACGCATCCAGGCCGGCACTTCGGGCACGATCCGGGCGCCTTCCGCCGTGAGGGCGCCGTCCCTCGCATCCAGCCGCAGCATCGCCAATGCGCGATCGCCCGAGCCGGAGCGTATCTCGCCGACTTCCTGGCCATCGCGCTGGATCGCTGTGCCGGGCGCGGGCAGGGGGCCTTCGATCTTGACCGGAAACAGCCGCCGCTTCACCAGGCCGCGATACTTGGTGCGAGCCGTCAGCTCCTGGCCCATGTAGCAGCCCTTGTCCCAGTCCACGCCGTGCAGCTCGTCGAAGCCGCTTTCCAGCAACAGCGCCTTCTCGACCGGGAGGTCGCGGCTGCCGTCGGGCACGCCGAGCGAGAGTCTTAGCGCGTCGTACGCACCAACCGGCGCCTCGGGCAGGCCGAGTAGCTTGCCTGCCTGTCCGGCAGGCACGAGCACACGCATGCCGAGCTCGGGCAGGCGCGGATCGACATACGATAGGGCGCCGGGCACCGCGTTGCAGTTTTCCGCACCCGGCCCGAATACGGCGGCGACGTCCATCCCGGCGCTCCGATCCTCGACGGTCACCTTGGAGCGCAGCTTGTAGAGGGCGAGCTTCTTGGCAAGCGCCGGTGCGCGCTCGCGCTCGGTCTCGAGCAGCAGGGTGCTGAAGCCCGCATCGACCACGAACATGTCGTTGAGAAAGCGGCCCTGCGCCGTCAGCAGCGCCGCCCAGACCGCCTTGCCCGGCGCCACCCTGGCAACGTCATTGGAGATCAGCCCCTGGAGGAACTCGACGCGGTCGTCGCCGGCGACGGCAACGACCCCGCGGTGGGGCAGCAAGCAGAACTGAGGGAAACTCATGGCTTCCAAGATTTGGGGGCTGTCTGGACAATTGGCAAGCGCTACCATTCACATCGCGAGTGCCGGGGGAGCTGCCGTTGCAGGATATCGATTCCGCCATCAAGCGGGTGCTTTGGTGGGTTTGCCTTCTCGCGGCGCCGGCCGTGCTGATTGCCCTCGAACTGTTCCATCCGGCCGGCTTCACCGCCAGTCCAGGGATGTACCAGTACCTCTCGCATACCCATGGCCACGAGCCGCAGTTCATGGCGCTGGGCTATTTCGGCCCCAACTGGTGGTTTCACCTGCACATGATCCAGACGCCGCTCGTCGGGCTGGTCGCCATCGGGCTTTGGCTGACGGTAGCGCCGATCGGCACCATTGATGGTGGCCGCGCAGTCACCTGCGCCTGGCTGGCGCGGCTCTCGATCTTCGTCTTCGTCGTCTATTACACCGTGCTCGATGCGGTCGCGGGTATTGGGCTTGGGCGCTACATCACCACGACCCAGGCGCTCGTGGCCGGCGGCAAGCTCAGCCCGACCCAGCTCGACGGTATCGTCCTGCTGCTCAACACCGTCTGGCTCGATCCATTCATCGGCGGCGTCGGCTCATTCGTCAGCCTGACCGGCTCCTATGCCGTCCTGGCGGCCGCAATCTTCATCGCCGCGGCGCTCATGCTGTCACGACGCGCCGGGTGGGTGAGCGTGGCGCTGCTCCTGGGATTCGGCTGGGAACTCCAGACCGCCCACGCGGCTCCGCATGGGCCGATCGCGTTTGCGCTGTTGATCCTGGCGGCGCTTTCGATCTGGTGGTTCCAGCGCCGTCCGGGCTACGCCGCGCGATAGAACGGCTTGTTGCCGCACACCGTGACGCGGTGGCCGTAACGACGGTGCGGGAAATAGTCGAACATAGCGTGGTGCTGGGCGCAGCGATTGTCCCAGAACGCCACCGAGTTGGCCTGCCACTTGAAGCGGCACTGGAATTCGGGCGTCTCGATGTGGCGATAGAGCATCTCCAGGAGCGCATCGCTTTCGTTCTTGCGCAGCTGCGGAATGCGCAGCGTGAAGCCGCGATTGACGTAGAGGCCCTGCTTGCCGGTCACCGGATGGGTGCGCACGATCGGGTGCTCGGCGTTGGGGAACTTGACGTCGTCGCGATCCTTCGCCTTGACCCGGTAGTAGTGCGCCTTGGAGCTGTCGTGCAGCGCGGTGAGGCTGGTCAGCATCTGCTTGATCGGATCGCTCAGCGTCTCGTAGGCGCGGTAGGTGTTGGCGAACAGCGTGTCGCCGCCGCCCTCGGGCGGCACCTCGGTGAGGTAGAGGATCGAGCCCATCGGCGGCTCGACGTCGCACGACACGTCGGTATGCCATTCCTCGCCCGCCACGTGCCTGGATTTCTCGTCGGCCTTGATCACCAGGATCTCGGGATGCTCGGGAAAGGTGATCGGGGCGTTGGGATGGACGTGCAGTGGCCCGAAGCGGCGGCCGAAGTCCTTGTGCTGCTCGATCGACATCTTCTGGTCGCGGAAGAAGATCACCAGATTGTCCATCAGCGCGTCATGCACCTCCTGGAACTGCTGGTTGCCGAGTGGCTTGCCGAGATCGACGCCGAAGATCTCCGCGCCAATGGTCGGGGTGAGCTTGCGCACTTCGATGGACTGATAGGCCATGGGGCGTTCCTCCGTTGCCCGGACCATACGCTCCCGGCGGCGGCCCGCGCGGCTAAAGTCGACAAAGTCCGTATTACGGACTAGCTTGACGCATGGCGTCCGCTGCCGTCATCGAGCCCATCCGCCGGGCCTTCATCGTGCTGGAGGCGCTGAACCGGCGGCGGTCGACGACGCTCACCGTGCTGGCCGCCGAGACGGGATTGCCGCGGCCGACCCTGGTGCGGTTGCTGCAGACCCTGATGGCCTTGGGCTATGCCTCGCATGTGTCGCGCGAGGCGGGCTATCGCCTCACCGATCATGTGCTGAGCCTCGCCGGCGGCGTGCGCTTCATCGATCACCTGGTCGATGCCGCCATCCCGCACATGAGTCGTTTCACCTCCGAGCATGGCTGGCCGCTCTATCTCGCGACGCTGAGTGCCGGTGGCATGACCATCCGCCACTCCACTGCGCCGGAGAGCCCGATGTCGTTCGAGGCGGCAGGTTACAACCGCCAAAGTCCGCTGCTGCTTGGCGCCCTCGGCCGCGTCTGGCTGGCGTTCTGTTCGGAAGGCCAGCGGCGTACCGTGCTGCGCGGCATCGGCGCGCGCCAGGGACCGGCGCTCCTGGCGGCAATCGAGCAGATTCGCCGCGACGGCTTTGCCTTTACCCGGCCGCCGCGGCCGACGCGCATCCACGGCATGGCGGTGCCGATCCTGGGCGCCGACCGCGTGCTGGGCAGCCTCTCGATGCGCTTCCCGCGATCGGCGATGAGCGAGGAAGTCGCCGGCCAGCGCTTCGGTCGGCGCCTCGCTGCGGTGGCGCGCGCTATCGCCCTCGATGTCGCGAAAACGGCAAATCTCGCCGCCTAGCGGGCGCCGAGCCGCAGGGCGGTAGCAGAGGGCATGCAACTTACCTCGATACCCTTCCGTTGCCTTCACATCGGCCTAGCGAAAGGAGCCCATCATGCTGAAGCAGCTTGTTGTGGCGACCGCGCTCACTTGTGGGGCGGCCGTCGCTTTTGCCCAAACTCCGCCATCCCCGTCGCCGTCACAGATGCCGCGCACGGCGGCCGCGCCAGCTGTGGAGTCCACCGGGGACTTCAATAAGGCCGGTGAGATGGCGGGCAGCGCCATCATCGGCGCCAAGGTCCATGACACGAAGAAGGAGACGATCGGCTCGATCCAGGACATCTACCTCGACGACAGCGGCAAGGTGAAGGTCGTCATCGTCTCGGTCGGCGGCTTCCTTGGCGTCGGTGCGAAGGACGTCGCCGTGAAGTGGGAGGACATCAAGTTCGGCAAGGACGGCAAGTCACTCGCCCTCACCACCGACCTGACCAAAGACGCGCTGAAGGCGATGCCTGACTACAAGTCCGAGCGCCAGAAGTCCGCGACGGCCAGCGGCGGCTAAACGCTCGCTGGATGATTTTGCGAAACGGGCGCCGTGCGGCGCCCGTTTTTCCTCTTGGCTTCAGCTCGCCTTCTTCAAGTGCGGGAACATGGCGACGCGGGCGGTGTCGTCCATCTCGGTCTTGAAGCTGTGCTTGTCCTTCAGGGCGAGCGCACGTTGCGCCGCCGGGCGGGCCGAGATCTCGTCGACGTGGCGCTTGACGTGGGCCAGCGTGGCGTAGCCGTCGGGACCCAGCACGTTGGGCACCAGCCGCGACCAGCCCCACACCGCCATGTCGACGATGCCGTAGTCGTTGCCCAGCATGAAGCGATGCTTGGCCAGGCGGTCGTTGATGATGTTCCAGTGGCGGCGCGCCTCGAAGGTGTAGCGCGTGACGGCATAGTCCTTGGGCTCGGGCGCGAAATTGCGGAAGTGCACCGACTGGCCGGAGTAGGGGCCGATGCCAGACGCGACGAACATCAGCCACGACAGCATCTCGCCATGCGCCGGGCCGGACTTCGGCCCGAGGAACTTGCCGGTCTTCTCGGCGAGATAGAGCAGGATCGCATTGCTGTCGAAGATGGCAGTGCCGTCGTCGACGATGGCCGGCACCTTGGCGTTGGGATTGACGGCGAGGAAGGCCGGCGTGTGCTGCTCGCCCTTCCGCGTGTCGACAGGGACCAGCTCGTATTGCAGCCCCATCTCCTCCAGCGCGAGCGCGACCTTTGTCGGGTTGGGTGCAAGGTTGTAATAGAACTTGAGCATGCGATGACCTCGTTGGGTTTGCGGCGGGCATCGTAGAAGCCACAACGAAAAAGCCAAAGGGAGGAATTGTCATGTCGTTCCGCGCGCTGGTGCTGACCCAGGGGGCCGACCGCAAGGTGAGCGGCGCCGTCGAGACGCTGGACGACAGCCGGCTTCCGGCAGGCGATGTCACGGTGGCGGTCGAATACTCGACGCTGAATTACAAGGACGGGCTGGTGCTGACGAGCGGCGGCGGACTGGTCAAGACCTGGCCGCATGTCGGCGGAATCGACTTCGCCGGCACGGTCGAGACGTCCGACAATGCGAGCTTCAAGCCCGGTGACAAAGTTGTGCTGAACGGCTGGCGCGTCGGCGAGCTGCACTGGGGTGGCTACGCCACCAAGGCACGCGTGAAGGGCGACTGGCTGGTCAAGCTGCCGGCCTCGCTCTCGACCAGGCGCGCGATGGCGATCGGCACCGCGGGCTACACCTCGATGCTCTGCGTCATGGCGCTGCAGAAGCACGGCATATCTCCGGAAGCGGGCGAGATCCTCGTGACCGGTGCGGCGGGCGGCGTCGGCAGCGTCGCCGTGGCGATCCTGGCGCGGCTCGGCTACCAGGTCGTCGCCGCCACTGGCCGGCCGCAGGAGGGCGATTATCTCCGCTCGCTCGGTGCCGCGACCATCCTCGACCGCAAGGAACTGACCGAGGCGCCGGACCGTCCGCTGCTGACGGAACGCTATGCTGGCATCGTCGACACCGTCTCGGGCGTGATGTTCGCCCGCGCGCTTGCCCAGGTGAAATATGGCGGAGCCGCCGCGGTGTGCGGCCTGGCCGGAGGGCCGGCGTTTCCCGGTTCGATCCTGCCCTTCATCCTGCGCGCCATCTCGGTCTACGGCATCGATTCGGTCATGCTGCCCAAGGCGCCGCGCGAAGAGGCATGGCGCCGCCTCGGCTTCGACCTGCCGCTCGACAAGCTCGACAGCACGGTGAGCGAAGCGGGGCTCGGCGATCTGCCGGCACTCGCCCCAAAAATCCTCAAGGGAGAGATACGCGGCCGCGTGGTGATCGATGTGAACAAGTGATAGGTTTTCCGCACCCTTTGTCATCCCGAGCGTAGCGAGGGATCTATGCGGAACAGTATAGATCCCTCGCTGCGCTCGGGATGACACGCTCTTCGCATTTCCAAAGGTACTGACATGACTCCGCCGAACGCCAAACCCGCCGCCAACAATCTCGACGCCTTCCTGATGCCGTTCACGGCGAACCGGCAGTTCAAGGCTAACCCGCGGCTGCTCGCCAAGGCCAAGGGCGTGCATTACTGGACGCCGGAGGGCCGCAAGATCATCGACGGCACGGCGGGCCTGTGGTGCGTCAACGCCGGCCACGGCCGCGAGGAGATCAAGGCGGCGATCGCGAAGCAGCTCGACGAGATGGATTACGCGCCGTCGTTCCAGATGGGCCATCCCAAGTCCTTCGAGCTCGCCGCACGGCACGCGGCACTTCTGCCGGGCGACCTCAACCACGCCTTCTACTGCAACTCGGGCTCCGAGGCGGTCGACAGCGCGCTCAAGATCGCGCTCGCCTACCACCGCGCCAACGGCCAGGGCACGCGCACCCGCTTCGTCGGCCGCGAGCGCGGCTATCACGGCGTCGGCTTCGGCGGCATCTCGGTCGGCGGCATGGTCAACAACCGCAAATGGTTCACCATGCTGGCCGGCGTCGATCACCTGCCGCACACGCAGCTGCCACAGAACGCCTTCTCCAGGGGCGAGCCCGAGCACGGCGCCCATCTGGCCGACGCGCTCGAGGGCATCGTCGGCCTGCACGATGCCTCCAACATCGCCGCGGTCATCGTCGAGCCGTGCGCCGGCTCGACCGGCTACCTGCCGCCGCCCAAGGGCTACCTGAAGCGCCTGCGCGAGATCTGCACCAAGCACGGCATCCTGCTGATCTTCGACGAGGTCATCACCGGCTTCGGCCGCCTCGGCACCGGCTTCGCCGCCGAGAAGTTCGGCGTCATTCCCGACCTGATGACGGTCGCCAAGGGCATCTCCAACGCCACGGTGCCGATGGGCGGCGTGTTCCTGCGCAAGCCGATCTACGAGGGCCTGATGCAGGGCCCGGAGAACGCCGTCGACCTGTTCCACGGCTACACCTACTCGGCCCATCCGCTGGCCTGCGCCGCGGCGTCGGCGGTGCTCGACATCTATCGCGACGAGGCGCTGTTCGAGCGCTCGGCCGAGCTCTCGCCCTACTGGGAGCAGGGCGTGCATTCGCTGAAGGGCCTGCCCAACGTCGTCGACATCCGCAATCTCGGTCTGGCGGCCGGCATCGACCTCGCACCGGAGGGCGCCGTCGGCACGCGCGGCTACAAGGCCTTCACCAAGGCCTTCGAGCTCGGCCTGATGGTGCGCCAGGCGGGCGACGCCATCGCCATGTCGCCGCCGCTGGTGATCGAGAGGGCGCAAATCGACGAGATCATCGACATCACCGCCAGGACCATCAAGGCCGTTGCCTAACGGAGCCATGCCAGTCAAACCGACCCAACCTCATCCTGAGGAGCGAGCGAAGCGAGCGTCTCGAAGGATGGGCAACAGGCATGGTGCTCGCGCCCACCCTTCGAGACGCGCCCTTCGGGCGCTCCTCAGGGTGAGGTGGTTCTGCTAGCGCGGCGTGACCTTCAGCGGAGACCTCGCCTGGCTGCTCGGTGAACTCGCCGCGCTGGTGCATGTCGCCATCGCCAGCGCGGTGACAATCCACATCCTGCTGTACAAGCGCAATATCGGCACGTCGATCTCGTGGATGGGCATCGCCTGGCTGTCGCCGTTCATCGGCGGGGCGCTGTACTTCGCGCTCGGCGTCAACCGGGTGAAGCGGCGCGCCATGCGGCTGCGCCGCGAGCGCAGCCACCTCTTCCTGGTCGACGAGGTGGCGCCCAATGCGCCCGACGCCGGCCCGCTGGCGCCGCTGGAATATGCCATTGGCCACCTGACCGGCCTGTCGGCCGAGGCCGGCAATGCCGTCCGGCTGCTGCGCAACGGCGACGAAGCCTACCCGGCGATGCGGGCGGCGATCGACGACGCCAAGCAGAGCGTCGGCCTCTGCAGCTACATCTTCCGCGACGACGAAGCCGGCCAGCCGTTCATCGAAGCGCTCATCCGCGCCCAGCGGCGCGGCGTCCAGGTGCGGGTGCTGGTCGACGGCATCGGCAGCGGCTACTTCTGGTCGGGCACCAACAACCGCCTGCGCGCCGCCGGCGTGCCGGTCGACCGCTTCCTGCATTCGTACGTGCCGTGGAAGACGCCGTTCCTCAACCTGCGCGACCATCGCAAGCTCCTGGTGGTCGACGGCTGCATCGCCTTCACCGGCGGCCTCAATATCGGCGCGGAGAACATCCAGGCGGCCAACCCGCTTCATCCGGTGCTCGACACGCATTTCCGCCTCGACGGCCCGGTGGTCGAGCAGCTCGTCGAGGTCTTCGCCGACGACTGGCTGTACCAGACCGGCGAGAAGCTCCTGAGCGACGCGTGGTTTCCCGCGCTCGAGCCGGCCGGCCAGGCGATCGCGCGCGTCGTCACCTCGGGGCCCGACGAGGACCTCGAGCAGATCGAGTTCGTGGCCATGCACGCCATCGCCTGCGCCCGCCATTCGATCCGCGTGGTGACGCCGTACTTCCTGCCGCCCGAGGCCCTGACCCTGTCGCTCGGCCTGGCCGCCATGCGCGGCGTCAGGGTCGATATCGTGCTGCCCGAGCGCTCCAACTACACGGTGCTCGACTGGGCGCGCCGCGTGCCGCTCCGGCAGCTGCTGGAAGCCGGCTGCCACGTCTGGCTGCGGCCCGCGCCGTTCGACCATTCCAAGCTGATGACGATCGACGATGCCTGGTCGCTGATCGGCAGCGCCAACTGGGACACCCGCAGCTTCCGGCTGAACTTCGAGCTCACCGTCGAGATCCAGGACGAAGGCTTCGCCCGCACCCTGGTCGAGACCACGCAGGGCGGCCGCGAGCTCCTGCTGGCCGAGCTCGACCGCGATCCGCTGTGGCTGCGCCTGCGCAGCAACGCGGCCCGGCTGTTGACGCCGTATCTTTAGGGTGACTTGGATGGCCTGAGCGTTGATCGGAACAACACCATCAAAACTGAGTCCTAGTGCCTGACAGTGGCAATACGAGTTCCAATGAAGATCCGACCTCGGCAACGATCTTACCGATTAGTCGATAGAACTTGGTTGCTTCCGCGCTAGGGGGATATTTGGCACTGACCTCTATGGACACAGAGAGCCCTGCCAAATCAGGCCTGTTCTGATTCAACTGTCCACTTTCGATAAAGTGAAGGTAGGCGTTGATCTTGTTCTGCAGAAGCACAAGGTGCTCGCTCTCGTCTTTTTCCCAGTCGAGATGGTCGGCGATCACAAGAGCGACGCGTGTCTTCTCCGTGTTCGTGACCACCATGTCGATCTTGTTGCTTTCAACGATGGACATTGTGACTTCTCAGGGTTTCCGCTTTGGGACTTCCGATGCTGGACTAACGGTTCGAGACGGCCCTCGCCAAAGTGATCAAAAACGCGTCGTTGTGTCCGACGATGGCAGGTGGAGCACTAGTGAAACTCCAGCATCGGCAACAGCCTTCCCAGCCACTCTATAGAATTGGAGGGCTTTCTCGCTGGGTGCATGCATGGCATCGACCTGAATGACTACGGGAAGGCCTTTCAAGTCGGGCCTCTCCTTCATCATCTGTCCGCCGTCAACGAAGGCGAGATATGTGTTTAGCTTTTCCTGCAGAAGTAACAGGTGCTCGCCTCCGTCGAATTCTTCCCAGTCGAGATGGTCGGCGATGACAAGAACGGCGTGATCCTCCCTATCCTTGAAAAGGATGTCGATCTTGTTGGTGTCGTCGATGGCCATTTCGTTACCTCCCGGTGGTTTCGATTTGCTCAAAATATCTAGCTGGGAAACCCTCAGTTGTGTCTCCAACTTAATCGAGTAGCCCGATCTTAAGAACAATCTATGGTTGTTTTTCGACCGAACTTGGTGTCTCTAGTATGACTTTCTTGGCCGGTACCTCTTTCCCGCCCTCGAACCCAGGCTTACCTTTGCCCACTATCGTCCCGCCGTACTTTTCTAGTTCCTCGAACACTTTGTTCTGGTTCGGAGAATAGCGGGGCTTTTCACTCGCTTTGAGCTCTATCGGGCTGACCTCTCCGGTGTTGGGATCGCGGACTAGCAAGTCTAGTCTTACGCGTCCTCCACTTGGTGTTACGACAGTGACCTGTGAGCCCGGCTTGAAGCCCTGCTCCCCATAGTCGGCCTGTCTTTTCTTTTCGAATTCCCGACCTTTGGCTGCGTTTCTGGCGAGTTGCTCGGCTTGGTGAGCCCTTCGAGCCTCGACACGGGCCGCCTCGGTTTGCGCATCCTCATCCGTCTCCTGATCGAAAGCTCTCGCCTCGCCAGCGGGCTGGCCCCCTGGCGTGATCGCCTTCGACCCCTCAGCAGGAACTTTGGGCACCGCTCTCGGCGCGCCGCCCGGTAGCCTGAAGCCACCGAGTCCTCGGCCAGCGAGGGGATCGATTTGCTTTACTGGAGGTAATTCATCGTCTGGCACGCCAAGGCGTGGGCGATTGGCGCCACCTGGGAGGGGCGGCTTCTTCTCCTTGTCGGCTGCCAATACGATGTTCGGATCGATCGTTCCGTGTGGCTCGCCTTCGGGTCCGCCGTCGACTTCAGGGCTGAACGCGTTGCGCTTGAGCGCGGCGAGGACGTTCTGCTGCGCGGCGGGGCTGAGTTGGGCCCAGAGAGCAAGCGGCGGCAGGTCGGTTTGCGGCCGGCCATCGGGACGGGGCGTGGCAATCCAGTTCGCGACCGAGCTATCGAGATCTGCCTTAGCCTGTGCGATCTGCTGCTTTTGCTGGCCGAACTGAACGTCGATGTAGTGCTGGTTGATCGCGTGCTGGCTGGCGTCATGGGCCCAGTCCGCATCGTTCTGCTCCGTTGCCGCCCGGTGCGCGGTGTCAGCATCGGCCAACTGCTTCGGCGCATCGAGGAACGTCGATGATTCGCTCGGTGCTTGTGTCTCCAGACTGGCGAGATAGGTCTGCGCCGTCTCGCGCTGCGTCACCGCCTTGATCTGGCCCCGCATCGGGGCAGCGTCGCCCGCGGTCAGCCGGTCCTTCGCGCGCTCGTAGAGCCCGATCGCCGAGCGGGTGTCGCCCGCCGCCAGTGCCGCCTCGATGGCGCGGCGATAGACGCTCGAGCGGGCCTCGGCCGCACTTGCCTGCGTCGCCTCCGCGCCGGGTAGCTGGCCGGCCGAGCGCAGCCGGGTGGTGTAGGCGCCGGCCGCGAACAGTTCGACCTTGCCCGGGTCGCTGTGATTGACCGCGGCCTCTTCCTCCGCAGTCTTCACCTGATTGTCCGCCACCGCCTGGCGCCAGGCGTCGCCCTGCCCGGCAAGGTGACGGGAGATGCCGCGGGCCGCCTCGCCGTGGTGCCAGTCGAGCCGTCTGGTGAGCGCCTCGCGCTGGCGGTCGTTGCCGGCCTGGGCGAGCGTGTCGTCCTTGAGCTGCTGCACGGCCCCGAGGGCGGGCGGCGCGGCGTGGATCGCCGCTTCGCCCTGCTGGCGGTAGTAGGCGTTGTCGCCCAGGTTCAGGATCTGCCGCTGGCCCGCGAGATACTGGTCATTCAGCTGCTGCTCGCGCACCGCATCGGCTTCGGCGTATTGCGGTGGCGGCAGATCGGCAGACGGCGGCTCGGGCCCCTGGCGCCATTCGGGGAAATTGAACTCGGCCATGTACGCTACTCAACTCTACGAACCGCGGGATACGCTCGCGGCTCTGGCTACTTGGTCGGAATATAATCGAACGCCCCCTCAACCCCCTATTTTGGTCATTAGAAGTTCAGGCGCGGGAGAAGTTCAGGCGCGGGGTGGCGGGAAAGTGAGACGATTCCGGGACGGTTGACCTAGCGCAATGCCGCGCGGATCCGCACCAGCCGGCGCTTGGCGCGGTAGAGTGGGCGGCGCTTGGCAACCGCCGGTGGCCACTTGCAGGTCGATGACGATCGGGCGGTGATCGGACGGACCGAAATCGAGCGTGCTGGCGAAGCTGCAGCTGAGGCCGTGCGCCAGGCAGCGGTCGAGGTGGAAGGGCGCGACGTCGACGCCGAAATGGGTCGGCTCGCGCGGAGTACCACCTGTCGCACAGTGATGAACAAAGAAAAATATTGGAGAGGTCCTGCGAGTCAACACCAGTCCACTCGGTGTTGACAGGTTCGATGCAGATGGCATCGGCATTTCTCGCGATTCGTCAACTAATCCGGGACTCGCCTCCCTAATTTGCGTTCGTGTCGCCGCTCCGCGCGGCGGCGAAGCGCAAGACATTGGGGTCGTTACTGCGCAGTAACGCTTAAAAAAATGGAAAAATCTTCGGCCGCTCCCAGATGTTGAGGCGACGGAGGGCGGGGACTGATCCAAGACGTTGGGCATACGCTACGCTCCCAAAACACTCGATCTCGAAGCATCCGCTTTTTATCACGGCAGGGCCTTGGTCCCTATTTTGGTCATTAGAAGTTCCGGCATCGAACGTGCGCCGCTCTGCCGACACAGGCCGACAGGCCGGCGAAGGTGGAAGCCCGGACGCGGGCACCGCTGCCCAAAATGGAGATCACCGCCAAATTATCGAGGCGGGCACAGACGCTATTTTTAGGGAAGCCGGAGGCGCGCAGTACCTGGGTGGATCGTTCGCGGCCCGCGAGCTGGCCGCTTCGGTCTATCGGGCCATGGATTGTTTGAGGCGGCCAAGGCGCTCCAAATCGTCCGCGCAAACGACGTAAGAACATCGGCCCACTTAGCAATCCAAGAAAACTCTTCGACGAGATCCCCTACATCGAGGAGTCTCTTGGCGCGTGGGTGCCCCGGCCAAGCTAACGGCGTTATGATCGTTGATCCGCCCTTGCCACCTCCCGGAAAAAAAGAAATCGGCGCGTGAATGGCGTTGTTGCGATGATCCAAGAGACTTCCGGCCTCCGCTAGCAGCCACAAAAGATCATCTTTTGCCTTTGGACGTTTGAGCCATCGATCTAAGCCGCCGACCTTGACTGCATCAAGCAGCATCCGCTGTTGGGCCCGATCGCTATCGGAGGAATACCAGACAGCGAACGCAACCCTTTTGTCAGGCGCCGGTGACGCGACGTCTGCAAAGATCGTTCCGAGCGCCTCTTGAACCTGATTGCAGTTAACGGCGACGCGTCCCACTGCCGAGTAGTACGCGTCGAAGACTGCTTTTTGTACCTTGAGGGACGGAAACTTCGGCACGCGCGGTCGTCTGGGTCTGCCCATTTGTCCATCCATTCGCTAGCGAGTGGGACGGTCGCCGCACCCTATGTTGGTGGCCATAGTGCATCAATTTCGTCTTTGTCGAACCAAATCCCGTAGTAGTAGCCAGGGTCTCCCCACGTGCCCGCCAAGTCCTCAGTTCGGCCCCGATAGTCGCCGACCTCAATTCCAAGGAAGCCGATCACATCTATGACGTGGTCCTTCCAGTACTCCGGCGGAATCCTGGCTCTAACCATGTTGTCGTAATCAGCGGGCCTTGTGGTTCGCCAATGAAGGCCACCAAATACAGCTAGTTGGTTGAGGAGCGCTTTTTCGCGCAATGTCCCGCAGGCCAATGAAACTGCTTTGCTTCTGGGTTCAGTGGACGACGGCAGATCGTGAAGTCCGGTGATGCGTTTTACGACGTCCTCTAGACGCATGTTGGGTTGCAGCTGCGATTTTGGTGCAGTCAACTTAGGGGATACCGGTCCAATGCCCTTCGCCCAGTCGCCCGGAGACGCAGAGCGCTCGGCAATCCTGAACATCAGGCGGCCGAATTCCTCGACGGCTTGGTATCCAACTGGCCGCTGCGAGAGCCACCACACCTCATGATCGGTCAAAAGCCCCTTTGATTGCGCAGCCGCACCGATCCGCTGAACGTTTGCCGCCTCATGAGCCAAGTAGCGCGCCACGATGATCTTTTCGCTGCCCCTATTTGCGTCTGATATCCGGCGCGCGCCCTCGGGATCGAGTGGATTCGGCATCTGCGGCTGATAGTCGGCGGCGATGGCGAAGATGCGGGATCCAACTTCGTTGGCCACCGCAACTAAGCCCCGAGGTTCGGCGCCATCGGCATTTCGGCTTCGTCTCACCCACAGCCATACTCCCGCGAGCCCAAACGCCAATAGCACGCCGCCAACGAGCGAGATCCATAGATGCGCCGAAGGGTCATGCAGCCACTTCGGGACGCCTACCCCGAGAAGTTTCGCCCATTTTGCGAAGTTCGAGGCGGCGTCTTCTGGCCCTACTTGGCCCATCCACAACAGGCCCGTTCCGGCGAGGGAACAGCAAACTGTGAGAACTCTAAGGATGAGGCGCATTCAACCCATTATCACTTGGTCCTCGCAAAGTATCCTGTGGGGATAATTACGAATCTCTGGAGCAATATCGCCACGGTCGGACGGCAGCGACAGCGTCAAACTTCACGCCGCCATCTTCTCGTCGTACGGCATAATGACGATCTCCTCGTCCGCCCGAGGCCTCTCCAGTTTCAGCTCCTCCTCGAGCGTGCCGTTCAGCCACACGTCGACATCCTCGGCCGTCGAGTGCACACGCCATGCGCGTAATTCACGTTGGCGAAACGACCCGTTTGAGTTAGGTTCCCGCCCAGACGCGGCTGGGGAGCAACGAGCCGCGGAAAAAGTAAGCAGGGGAGAGAACCAAGCCATGAAACAGACCGAAATCCGGTCGCGCTCGGCGCGGCCGGCGAAGGCGTTCGTGCGCCGTCTACTCGGCGTGTCCATTTGTATTGCGCAGGTTGGGTGTGCCTCTCAGCCAGGTAGCATCGAGCCTTCCTACATCAGTCCAACGACCTATCAGTCTTGGTCATGCGACCAACTCTTGGATGAGCGGCTCCGCCTCAGTAAGGAAGTGGAGCGGGTAAGCGGCTTGCAGCGAGAGAATGCGAACGCCGACACAGCGATGATGACCGTCGGCGTCATCCTCCTTTGGCCGGTGCTGTTCGGGCTCGCCGCGACAAAGGATCGAAAGGTCGAGCTGGGCCGACTGAAAGGCGAATACGACGCCGTCCAGAACAACGTCACGAGCAAGCAGTGCAGCGCACCGCCTCCGCAGGGGGCAGCGATGGTGGCTCTTGCTGCCACCGAAGGTGTCTACAGCGGCAAGGGCAAGGCCGATGCGTGGTGCCAGACGCCATACATGTCGGTCACGATCCGAGGCACCACCGTCGCCGGCACTTTCTCGGAGGTGTCGAGCGGCGCCACGACGGCCAACGTCACGGGCACGATTGACGGCGCCGGCACGCTGCAACTCGATTTCCAGGGAAGCAATCCGGAATACTACAGCGGCCGCGCCGAGGGCTTACTGAGGAACGGCACCCTCAACCTCATGGTCAAGACGAAAGCCGGCAGAGGCTGCGGCTATAACTTCGAGCTCAGCCGGACCGGAAGCTGACGTCTGAAATTGGACGCGGCGCGGCCGCGAAGTCCGCCACGTTATTGGCCGGACTTCGCGGCTAAGCCGCCTTCTTCTCATTATACGCCGTGATGACGATCTCCTCGTCCGCCCGAGGCTTCTGCAGCTTCAGCGCCTCTTCGAGCGTGCCGTTCAGCCACACGTCGACATCCTCGGCCGTCATCAGCATGACCGGCATGGCCTTGTCGTGGATCGGCTGGACCACGCCGTTGGGCTCGGTCGTGAGGATCGAATAGAGGCGGTGCAGGCCGACGTTGGGTTGCTTGATGGTGCCGACGTCGCCCTGCCATTCGCGCCAGACGCCGGCGAAGAAGAACGGTATCTCGTCGGTGCGCCCGAACCAGCGATTGATCACCGGCTTGGCCGTGTTGCGGTCCGGCTCGGCGAACATCGTCGCCGGCACGATGTAGCGGCCGCCCTGGAGCTTGTCCTTGCCGATGGTGACGGCGGGGGCGGCGAGCCAGTTCCTCCAGTGGCCGCTTCGGGTGTTGCGCACGTTGGTCAGGAAACCCGGCCGCTTGGGCTTTTCGCCCGGCACCAGCGGCGGCAGCGGCGCCGGGATGCCCCAGCCCATGTCTGCCAGCTCGCGCTCGCCCCCTGAGCTTGTCGAAGGGCGCACGATCACGACCGGCGCCTGGTACTTCGGATAGACCAGCGCCTCGTCGTTCTTGCCCGCCATCTCCCGCTCCAACACTTCCGACCATTGCTGGCCGAGCAGCTTGTAGTGCTGTAGCAGGCCGCGGATCTCATCGCGCGAGAGCTTGTAGGTGTAGAGATTGCACATTCGAGCCTATCCCTCGTTTCATCAGTACTGCTACGGCTGACCGCATCAATCCATCACAACATGCTTGTTTAAGGGTGAATGTGCCCGCACTGTGCAGTAGGTTGTAATTCATCGGCAGACTTCGAGCGCGAGGTGGACGGCGCCGATTTTGGGGGGGCGTGCATGATTGTGTCGCGGGGGCGCCGCCGGCTTGCTCTTCTTTTCGCCGTCGTCTTGGCCTCACTTGTTGCAGCCGCTCCGGCCGGGGCGCAAGACGTCAAACCTGTCGTGGCGCCCAATCCCGACGTTGGCTTTATCGGCATTCCCGAAAGCGCATCGGCCGAAACCGGTGCGCTGTTTTTCGACCCCGAGAATGCTCGGCGCGCCGACAAGCTCGTGGTCGACGCTCGCAATGCCGCCGCGGCGTGCAATAAAGGGGCCTACGACGCGGCTCTCGATGCGATGCACGTTTGGATCAAGACGCTTCTCGAAATCAACTCGAGCGCTCCCTATTATCCGAGCGCCGTCCCGGAATATCGCCTGCGTGGTCAGAGGCGCAGCGCCGATATAGAAAACCTGCAGAGGGTTCGCGACCAAATTTCGCCTTTTCCTCCGAACTGCGTGCCACCCAAGTACGGTACCAATAGATACGGATTTTTCGAGCTCTACGCGATCGGCGGCGGCATGGTCCCGCTCAACGGAACCGGTGCCGTCACCGGCGTCGACACTTTCTTCGGACCGGGTGCCTTCCTGATCGACAACAAATCGGGCGGCACGTCGAACGCTGCTGCGGAGCTGGGTGTAAGGGTGCGCGCGTCGGCTCAATGGAACGCATTCGTGGAGGGTGTGCTAAACCAGGCGGCATCGATCAATGTCGGCTACGTCGGAAGTAGAAGCAGGAGTCCTCAGGTCTTCATCGAGTCCGGAGTTCAGACCAGCTTCGGCGCTCAATCGTTCATCCAGCCCTTCAGTAGCGTCAGCGCGACGCCGCAGGGCTTCGGCTCCAATACCGTCAAGGAGAACTTCCAGATCCCGATCCTGCTCGGTGTCGGCGTGCCGCTTACCGGCATTGAGCAGATACCGACCTTCTTCGATATCTACGGCGGAGCGACCATCAGCAACTCGACGCAAACCCTTCAGGGTCGCGAGTTGGGGGCGCCTGCCGGGAGCGGCTTTTTTGCCGCACAAACCCGCACGACCGTCGATCCCACCGTCGGCATCGGCTTGCGGGCTACGTTCAACAATCAAAGTGTCGGTGGCTTCGCGCTTCCCCCGATCATCATCGGTGCCAACGCCGAGCTCAGCTTCCGGCCGGGCGGCGCGGTGCAGGCGCAATCGCCCAATTTCCCGAGCGAGTCGTACTACGGCACGGTCGATCCACGGCCCATCGCGAATTTTATGTTCCGCGTCGGCTTCCCGTTGGGCGGGACGCACTAAGACAGGGCGCTCCCCGGACGACCTCCGGCTCGCGCGCCAGCTCGCGCTCGCCGTCCGTACGATCACGACCGGCGCCCGGTACTTCGGATAGACCAGCGCCTCGTCGTTCTTGCCCGCCATTTCCCGCTCGAACACCTCCGACCATTGCTGGCCGAGCAGCTTGTAGTGCTGCAGCAGGCCGCGGATCTCATCGCGCGAGAGCTTGTAGGTGTAGAGGTTGCACATTCCCCAGATCTAGCGGCTCGAATGCCTTTCGCCAACACCGCCACTCCAATCGAGGTGGCGGTGTTGAGCGATTGGCCTGCCCGCCAGATCAACACCGCCACTCCCATCGAGGTGGCGGTGTTGAGCGGTTGGCCTGCCCGCCGGATCAACACCGCCACTCCCATCGAGGTGGCGGTGTTGAGCGATTGGCCTGCTCGCCAGATCGCGCTACGACTCCGCCCGGAGACGGGGGCGTCGACCAGGCCGCACACACTGGGGAGTGGGAGTGCGGCCGGGCGAGGATACGCCGGCCAAGAAGCGCCGGCGCCTGACATATCGGATCGTGATCGAGGATCGCGAGGAGCCGTTCCGCTTGGCCGATCGGGACGAGCTCGAAGCCGAGTGCCGGCGCATCACCAACGGCGCGGAATTCTTCTACAACATGGAGCGCGCAAACGGCGGCCGCTACGAGCACGTCGTGCGCTTCGGCGCCGAGCACCAGGCGGCGGCGCTCGCCGATTGGCTTAGGCGTGAGCGCTTTGCCGGGCGGCCGGTACCGAAATTCGGTCCGACGCCGGAGGAGGCGGCGGCGTTCGAGCAGAGTGCGCTCGCTTGGGGCTTCCGCACCGGCGCCATCCGCCAGGTGATCCAGGCTTTCCGCCGCGAGCCGGGCTCGCTGACGCGCCAGTGGTCGGCCGCGCACCAGATGCTGGCGCGCTACCGGATGCCCGAAGGCCGCGACGCCGCGGCGGTGTTCATCTCATGGGCGCAGAAGCATCACTGGCACTGGTTCTATGGTCGCCGCGAGCGGGCGGATAATCCGTTCCGGCCGCCCGACTGGTTTCCGCCGGAGGACGCATATCCGCACTCAGATGACTAGGCAATCGCCGCGCGGAGAACACGCCGTACGAGTCTCTAATGGTGATCTGTCACCGGACGTGAGCATTGCCACAGTCCACCACGCCTGCCCCTGATAGACGTCGCGTTGGGGGGGGTGCATCCAACGAAGAGGTGCGCCATGCGTAAGGCACTTTATCTGGTCGTGGCTGTGAACGCGCTCATGCTCACGGCGAAGCCCGCGGCGGCGCTGCAGCCGTTCGTATTTTACAACGCACACACCAACATGTGTCTCGAGCCGCAAAACGACTCGACGGCGGAGGGCACGCCCGTCTTGCAGGAACCGTGCAAAGCCAGCGGCGCCCAACAGTGGATTTACATTTCCGAAGGGTCCGGCGGGTTCCAGTTCAAGAATGCGCAGACTGGCCTGTGTCTCGACGCCCGCGGCGGCGCCGCCAATCACACCCCGGTGCAGCAATGGCCGTGCAACGGGATCAGTAACGAGAAGTGGCAGGTCTTCGTACCCGCCAAAGGCTCGCTCAGCGCGCCGGTGCAATCGCGGGTCGCGGGGAACAGTGGCTTCTGCCTGGATATACCGGGCGGCCAGACGACGGTTGGGCTTGCGATGCAGATTTACGTTTGCAACCAGACCGTCTCACAGCTGTGGGAACTGAAGCCTGCAAATGGCGTGTGGGTTCCCAACGTCACGAATGGCGAGAGTTCAAATACGCTGACCGCTGCGTGGACCGAGCTCACCCAGTACGGGTTCACGCCCAAGGAGCACGACATCGCCAATTGCTTCGCGGGGCATACCGCCATCGTTCAAAGCCCGAATCCGGGAACCTTTGCGCCACCGAACAGCACGGTCACGCTCACGGTCTACACCTGCACCAAGCCTGGCTGACGGGTGGCTGCGCCAATAGGGGGCCTCACCACCCGCAGCAGCGGCACGATCATGGCAAGTTCGTCGCGTTATTCTCGTTGAGGCCGGTCGGCAGCTGTCGGCAACTGGTGATAGAGGCGGCCAAGCCTCAGCCATCGTCTGACCGTCAGCGACGGCGGCCCGCTGGTGCATCAGCACGCGGCGCCTCACCCTTATGCGGCGCGGCGGCAGCGCGTCGATAGTCACGCCGCTCTGCAACTGCAGAGCCTGTGTAATGGCTGTGACCAGGCCCTTGTCACTTGTTTCTTGGATCGCTCTAGGTTCCTATCTTCGCAACGAGCTTGGAACCCGGTGAAAGTCGGGGTGCCTATTCTGGCCGTCGATCCGTCGGCCAACCGCGATTCACATAGGTGCGCTTGCGCACAAGGCGTGCCTCCAATCGATGGAGGGTCGGCCCATGCTTTGCTGTCCCGTTTGCTCGTCTTCGGATTCCTTGCCTCTCATCACCGTCACGCGGGCGCCTTTGATCGGGTGTCTGTTTACCGACTCGATGCCCGATGCACTTGCGGCGGAAACAGGCAACCTTGAACTCGTGCAGTGCACTGACTGCACCCACATCTACAATCGCGCTTTCGAGCCCGAGCGCATCAGGTACGGGCCGGGCTACGAGAATGCGCTTGGATGCTCGCAGCATCATCGCGCACAGCTGACCGCAACAGTTGATCACCTCATTCGCGATCATGGCTTGAGGCACAAGCACATCGTCGAGCTGGGTTGTGGCGACGCGAATTTCCTGTCGCAGCTGTGCAAGCGAGGAAGCAATATTGGCATCGGGTACGATCCAACTCAGGTCTATCGGTCCATTCGAGTAGGTGAAGGGTCCGTGGAAGTCAGGTCCGAAAACTTTGCGCCGGCAAAGCACGATCCGGTCGACTTCGTCTGCTCGCAGCACGTTCTCGAACATCTACCTGACCTGCGACAAACGCTTCGCTACGCGCGAAGCATCCTCAAGCACAAGGGATGCGGATATTTCGAGGTGCCGAATGGCCGAACCATTTTTCGGGAACGCCACGTTTGGGATCTCACGTACGAGCACTTCTCGTACTTTACGCCCCAGTCCTTGCACCGAGTACTCTCCGATTCAGGATTTTCGGTCGCGAAGATCGAGAGCAGTTTTGGGGACCAATATCTCTATGCCGAAGTCCTGGCCGAAGGTGCGACCGCGCCGCCGCCAACTGAAGAAGATCTGGACTTCTGCCAAACGTTCCCTGAAGCCTTTTCCTCCATCCTAAGCCAGTGGAATGATCGAATTTCTACTCTGACTGCCGAAGGTCGTCGCATCGTGCTGTGGGGCGCCGGGACGAAGGCTGTTGGCTTCCTCAATATGCTGGATCTCACCAGCGATGGTGGCATCAAGTACGTCGTCGACGTCAATCCGAGGAAGAGTGGGCGATTTGTGCCGAGAACCGCGCAGAAAATCGTGTCTCCAGAACACCTGCGCCACTACCGCCCCGACGTGGTCGTCGTGATGAACGCCGAATATGTTCGAGAAATCCAAACCATGCTCGAATCGATGTCCGTTCAATGCGCCGTCCTTGTCGCGACTGGCGCACCGCACCGCCAAGCTGGCTAGCCGCGCAGTTCACGGACGACGGATCATGGGCGCCCAGTTGCTCACTTCCTGGCCTCCGGTGAGCGATAGTGTCCGCCGGCTCGCGGCCGATCGGAACCGCCGCTTCTGCAAAGCCCTGCACGAGGAAATTGGTGGCTGCCGCCTGCGCTATGTCGCTATCGCCGTGGTCGCCCGGCGGGGCGGGCTCGAGGAGCGCGAGGCCGTCGTGCTGGCGACCGACCTCGCCGCCGCAGGCTACCTGCAACTCGACATAAAGGGTCCGCCGTATCAGGAACTGCCGGGCTCAGCGACGCTGACGGACAAGGGCTGGCGCGCGCTCAGCATGCGGGTGGCGAGGGGGCGACGTTCAGCCTGAGAGCTATCCGGGCCGAAGCCCGAGGCAGCTGGCCGCATTTTCAAGGAAGTTTCAGCCGCTTCCGTTCCTGCAGGTTGGCCCGCATTCCCAGATTCTACTTCTGAAGAACACGAGATCTACACCGACTATGACGGCTGCCATCGCCACCACGTAAAGCACGACAGCTACCTGTCTGCCCATGTCAGCAACATTCCTTGGATGACCCAATGTTGGGGCGGACAGTAGCGTTCTTCTGAGGCCCATTGAAGCGGTCGATGCCGTACACGATCCTGCTAGGGGTACGGGACTGCGGAAATTGCGCCGGATGTCCACTGTCGGGGGCGAAGCGGATAAAGTAGCCTTCGTGGACTTCCATGGCAGGTAACAAGATCAAGCGTGTGCTCGCCTGTCGGCAGTGTGGCCGAGAAGGTGAATTCATTTACGAGAAGACGGGCAGCAGCTCTTCTTCACGGTCGCGGATCAACTACGAAAGCCTGACACCGGGCTTCCGATTCAAGGACACGGGTTACTCAACCACTGCGACGATCAGCTGTAGCAAGTGCAACGAGGTGGTATTCCCATACTCGACCAGCTAGCGGAATGCGGGCCTTCCCGTGTTAGGCTTACCCATGGCCAATTCACCCGCACTGATCTCACTCCGCAAAACGCTCGCCGAAGTCGTCGAGGACCTTCCTCAGGAAGGAAAACGAAAGACGGCGGAAGAGGCGATCACGAAGATCCTCGAGGCGATCGAGGCCGGCGTTTGCCCCTTGGGAGATTGGGAGAGGCGTTGCCTGGCTGGCGCAATTACAAGTATGCGCAGCGCCAAATTCGACCAAGCTCGGACCTTGGCGCGGCGAGCGTTGTGGCCGGCAGAAAATAGAAGGCTGGCATCGATCGCGAAATTCCCGGTCAGGCCCGGCATGTTCAGCATTGATGAGCTAAAGCGAGAATTCAAGGCTGCCGCCACCGTGCGACGCACAAGCAAAGCCGTCTAGGGAGTCTCCGCTTCCGACCCAGGCGGACATGGCGCAGGGCCCTGGCGGCGACACTTCCGCGTCGCTTTTTTGCTTTCTGCCCTAAGGCAAGAAAGTCATTTCGGTCATCGGGGCCAACGCCAAGAGCAGGCGCACCGACAGTAGGAGCCCGATGAAGCTGAATCCGCAAACCGCCAGGAACTCGGAATAGTCCGGCTGGTCGCCGACAGGATCGATGCTCATCTGGGTCCCCGCTCTTCGTCCCCCCCAGACGCACATACCTACGTCGCCAGCCTTTCGCTCGCCTTACACGCGTGTTGATTCTGCTCCGGCCAAGCCATTAACCATCGCCGTACTCTGCGCGGGACGGGGCAAGAAAATTGGTGGCCCTCGCGACCACCGGCTGATCACGCCCGACAAGCGGAACGTTACCTCGTCTCGAGCTTTTTAATGGCGTGCACTCGGCTTCGCTCCGCCGTTCGTCGCAACAGGCGTCGGTCGCTGGTCGCGTGAGGGGGCAAAGCTGGGTGCGCCAGGCTTTCAAAGCAATGTTCGCCATGAGACCAATGCGTGAGTTCGATCCCGAACGCCCTTCCTTGGTCCACGATGTTCTCTACGACAGGACATTCACCGGGCGCACCTGCTGGGCAGACAGCTGGCACCGCATCGCAGTTGTCGCGAGCGACGGGCTCGCTTATTGGGACAGCCTGATCCTCGATGGCTGGGAGCCACTGCCGCCAAGGCAAAGTGGCCCAGCCAAGCCGGCCAAGGGTGACCGCGTGCGAACCCGCTCTTTGCCTGGGTGACGCCCGCAGGTGAGCCAGCGAGCCGGAACACGTGGCGACGTTTACCGCGAGCTTCTGCCGCTGCTCAATCGGCCTGCGCCGCCCGGCGTTCCAGCGTTTCGGCTTCGCGTTCCAGCTCCTCGGCGTAAGACATCAATGTTTCCCGATCGCGGTTCCACGACAGGGCTGACGCCAGCCGACGCGTTCGCAGAGCCATCTCCCACTTATTTCGGGCGGCGGCCGCAAGCGCATTGGACGAATCCGGGTCGATTTTGGCGGTGAACATTTGCCAAAATCGTTGCAGCAAAGCCGCCTGCTCTCAGTCCAATTGGGGACACGCCCTGTGTCAATAAAGTGATGGCTGACAAACCGGATCAATTGAGGGTGTGTCGTGCCTCGCGCAGCGACGGCGGCTCCTTGTACTCCACGTCTAGCGCCTTTTCGCGCCAGTGCTCTGCGGCATCCATGAAGAAGGCCCGGCCGATTTCTGTCTCGCATGTCTTCGCGAGACGTTCGCATTTCTCAGCTTCTTTCCGGTATAGCTCGGCAATATCCATGACGGTCCCAAAGCGCCATTGATGACCGCAGGGTAGCGAATCGCGAGGGCCGCTGTCCAATTTTGAACAGTCGGCATTGGTCAGGAACATGTACTTTTTTGCAACGCTCCAAGACAGCCGTGCGTTGTCTCTGGTTTGTACGGGAGACGACATTGGCGGACGAGCCGGTACAGCGACAGGTGGGAAACCACGTTGCCGAGATCGAAGTAATTGCCCTTGCACTGTGCGCACTCATCTTCCGTCGCGGCAAAACCGATGGCCGCTATGTAATTGGGTTGGAAGAATTGCCAGAGGCCATGGGTCTTGACCTGTCTGACCTTCAAAGTCCGCTGGAGTTGGCCGCGGATCGCGCCTGGGTCCAGCATGCCGGACTTTTGGTGGCCCTGAGGGCCGCGGGTATCTACACGGCGAAAATGGCATTGGACCTCCCTCGCTAGGGTGAGGCTACGCAGGGCGGTACGCAGTGGTGAATTGGCGGAAGGGAGCCCGCTCGCCCCTGCTGGTGGCTACGCCTTCGCGACCGTCGGCGCGGCCAGGATCGCGGGCTCGTTCAGCGAGCCATCCAGACGGAAGGCGTGTTCATGGAACAGAGGTACACCGGCCGGCAGGACAGTCCCGTCTTGCGCCGAACCCGTGAACACGTGCCGCACGATATCCGAGGCGAGGCCGAGCCTGTTCGGGTCGTCGAACGAGCCGCCAAAGGTCCCGACGTGATCGGGAAAGCGCTCGAAGGTCAGCAACACCCTGCCGCCGCAGGTGCCGCAAAAGTGGATGGTCACGCGCTTGCCGCTTCCCTCGGAGACCGCATCGTAAGTCTTGGGCGTGCCGGACGTGATCTGGAACTCGGTTTTCGCGAACACCGGCTCGACGAGATAGGCCGTGCCGGTCGTGCGCTGGCAGAAATGACAATGGCAGACGGTGACCCGCATCGGGTCCGCACTGACCGCGAACCGGACCGCGCCGCACAAGCATCCACCTTCATGACGTGCCATTGCATTTCCCGTTGGCGTCGCTGTTCATCGGCATGCGCGGCGCCACTTGAACGTCCGCGTGCCGGACACCTAGCCCGGGATGAGGCCAAGCCTCTATCCAATTGACGCCAGTCTTGGCCGGATTGCGATGTTATTCACCTCGCAGCTCTGGTCTCTAGCGCCTCGTGATTTCGGATCAAAGCCAGACGCCCTGCTCACCAAGGAAGACAGCGATTAGCGAGACAAGCAATCCGATCGCGCTAAACAGAGCGACTGCAAGGAACTCCTCCGTAAAGAACCTTGGCGCTGCCCGCATCCCCGACTCGCCCAAGGCAAGGATACCTGCTGCAAGCAGTGCGACGTTCGCGTCAGGGGAAATGGCGGCGACAGTTGTCAGCATGTCTCGCTCCCTAGAGGTGTCGCCGACGCAGCAAAAATCGCGCCGGACCGTGCACGACGAGTGACCGATCAGATGAGGTCCTCCGAGCGCAGGGCCGCTTCGATGAGCTGGATCAGCCGCTCGCGCAGGGCAGGGCTGGCCGCCGGCCCGAGAATGACGAAGGTGCGGACGATAGGCAGGTAGGGCTCCATCGCCGCCTGGGACCGGCCGGCCAGCCGCGCGTACTCGGATTGTACGGCCACATGCTTGCGGCGGCCGCTCCGGATCGGGGGCATATCCCGCGACCGACGGGAAATCGCTCGCCGACCGCGCGCCGCGGTCAGCCTCCGCGGTGGTCGGATGCCTCGCGTCGCGCCACCGCTCGCCGCTTCGGATCCAGGTGCTGCCAGATCTCGGCGTCGCGCCCGTAGACATCCGCGCGAAACTGCAACCTGCCATCGAACTCCGCGAACGCGGTCTCGTATACCACGAATACCGGCACCGGCTTTGGCAGGGCGCTTCGGATGGTGCTGCCGGTCGCGATCGTTTGCTTGATTGCCTCGAGCGGTTGTTCCATCAGCAGGGCGGCCAACTGCTGTGCATTGTCCACCCTGATGCATCCGTGACTGATGCGGCGGCCGTCGCGGCTGAACAGATTTTTCGACGGGGTATCGTGCAGGTAAACGTCGAACCGGTTGGGCATCTCGAACAGGAATTGTCCGAGCCCCGAGCCGGCTCCCGCCCGCTGCTGCAGCACGCCGTCGGGCAGCATGACCATGTTGTGCCGCGCCAGATAATTCGGGTCTTGCCCGGCCTTCGGCAGGATCTCGTTGCGGGCGATGTCCTCCGGGATGTTCCATGGCGGGTTGAACAAGGTTCTCTCGATCGAGGCCTGGAACTCCGGGCTCTGATTGCGTCTCTCGTCTTGCCCGACAATGACCCGCGTCGAGAACACCACGCGATCGTCGCGGTACAGCACCAGCCGCTCGTCGGCAACGTTGACCCAGACGCGGTCCGCCGGCAGCCGCCGCGGCAGCCAGCGTTCGCGTTCGAGGTTCACCTCGATCTCGCGCAAGCGGGTCGTCGCAGTCTTGGCACCGACCGGCATGTCCGCGCGAGAATCCTTCAACGCCTGGCGCAGCAGCCGGTAGGTCGGCGTCGTCGGTGCCAGCGCTTCGATCGCCGCCGCGGGATCGGGGCTGCCGATCGCGGCGTCGAGCGCGGCAGCGACATCGATCGGCTCAGGCGTCAAGATCTCGTCATCTCTTCGGCGCTCGATCGGCATGGCCCCGCGCGCCAGCGCGTCGGCATAGGACAGGAAGGCATCCGACAGCAACAGTTCCCGGTCAAGCGCCGGCAACGTTGCCGGCGACCGCAGCAAGTCTGCGTGAAACAGTTCAGGCGCGAGGCCGTGATCGCCGGCGCGCAACACGGCATTCATCAGCGAATTCGCCTGCGCCTGCCGGGTCGTCCAGACCGGTTCAAAACCGTGGCGCGCGTAGAAGCGTCGTAGCAATTCGACGTTCAGCCGCTCGCCCGCGACGACTGACTTGCCACCGAACAGGTCGCCGAGTTCGGTCTTGGCATACGCTGCCATCGGGGCGGGCGGCGCCGACACCAGGGTTGCTGCCGGCTCGTGGTCTGCCGCAACAACTGTCGGCTCGGCAGGCGTACATGCTGCGAGCGCAATCGCCACGCCGGCAATCGGTCCGACGCGCGCCAGGAGTTTCCTCGTCGAGAAGCTGCAGGATGGGAACAAGGTCGCCTCACCGACAGCGTGATTGCGCCGCGCCCGCGCTGCCGCTGGTAGAAATGGCGGAACGCATTCGAGGTTCCGAGAGCTTGCTTGAGGCGCCGGCAAAAGCCAACCGTGAACGCTTGCGTCCGCCAAAGCCCGACATTTTGGACCACGGGCGGGAACCAGGCTTGCCCGTTTGACGTTGGTTTTGAGTTGATTCCGATTGTTGTGTTGTCCCTGGGTCTCTCAACTACGGAGGAAACGGATGTCCGACATTGCCGAAAGAACAGCTCGCCTCAGGCAATTGCGCAGCGCCGCGCTGCTTGCAATCGTGCTTCCAGCAGCGCTGGCCGCGGCGGGATGCTCCTCGCCGGCCCCACCGACGCCGCCGCAAACGGTTGCCACTCAGCCTCCGCCGCCACCGCCTCCGGTTCCGGTCGTCCGCGGCTAGCAAACGAGCGGTAGATCAGTTCCTTCTTTGTCCTCCGGCCGCTCCAGCCATTCCCCAGCGCTGCATGCCGAGGTAGATCTCGCAGGTGGCGCAGGGGATGTCCGCGCGCGGGGCGGCGGCGTCGCGCAGCATTTGGCGGGCATACGTCATCTTCTCGCTGTTGACGCTCGCTGCGAGCCACCAGGTAAGTAACTCCACCAACTCCACCACCCCGCCACGGTGGTGGACTTGGTGGAGTTACACCGCCTTCTTCTCATCGTACGGCGTGATGATCTCGGAAGAAGGCGGTGACGTTACTGTGGCAATGCCTATTCGACTTGTCCCTTAGCTCTCGCTCGGGCTGTATTTGAGTACGAGCCTGGAACCCGATGAAGTCCGGGTGGCTAGTCGAGCCCCCGCAACTTGCTCCATCTCGGTCGCATTGGTCGCCAGGGGGTATTTCATGCTGACCCGCAATCGTCTGCTCGCCGGCGCATCGGCGCTGGCGGCCGCATCGTTCGTCCTGCCGGCTTGGGCCCAGGACACTGGTGCGTCGCCTTCCCCGCCGCCGGGTACGATGGTCACGGTCGCGCTCGGAGACAGCGTGGCAACAATCCAATTGAAATTGAACTCGGTGCCAGCGGGCGGCTCGTTGGTCTTTCCGGCCGGTACATATAATTTCGGCGGCCAGACGGTGCGCGGCAAAAGCGGCATCACCGTCTATGCCAGCGGCGTTGTTACGATCAACAATGGTCCCAGTGCAGGCACCAAAGGGGTATTCGACTTCTCCAACCTGCAGGACTGGGTAGTTAGAGGTCGGGCACCGGGTCAAGGCTTCGTGTTCAACGGCAGCTTGGTCAACGCAACAGGGGCCAGCAATTTTTCTGTCGGAAACAATGTGTTCAGTGGTCAGGCCAGCAATGGCTTTGACGGCTCGGCGATCAGGTTGAGCGGTGCGTCGTTCGGGCTGATCATCAATAACGATTTCAATAACTGCGGCGGCAACGTCCTAGGCATGTACAATTGGGACAACATCACCTGCGACGGCAACCATTTCAACGGTTCGTACCAGCCGTGGTCGGTCCATAATCCGGACACGCCCACGCTGAGCTTGGGGCGCAATCTGATCTTTCGGCGCAATGTCATACTCGGGGCTCGACGGGCGGCCATCGAGATCGGCCCCTCATCGACAGGTTCGCAGTATTTCTCCGGACTGATCGTTGACAATAACTTCTTCGACAATTTCAACAACGATCCGGCGAGCGGCCAAGGCACGCTACTACCGATCTCTCTGGTAGGTCAGGCTTCTGTTAACACGACGGTCACCAACAACTTCATCCGTCGGGGACCGATCAACGCTGGCGTGGTCTGTGTCGGCATTGAGTTCACCGGCAGTGGAGAGTGCAAGAACAACACGATATGGAATTTTTCGTACACGATCATGACGTACGGCGGCGGCTGGAATGTTCACGACAACATGATCTACAACGACGGGTCCGGCCCAAGTTTCGGGACCCTGAACAACGGCAAGGGCACGGGAACTTTTGGACCCGAGAATATCGTGACGTCCCCGCCCCCTGTGCCAGCGCAGCCCGCGCGAATTGCATGGTGATGCGACGATGACCACACTCACCGTCACCAAGTCGCTATCATCGACCAGATGCCGCCCAGAACTTCGACCCCAAAGAAGGCGCGCTATCTGGGCTAGGGTGTGGGGTGCTACTGGACTCTCCAGCGGTAACCGAATGAGGCATAACCCTCGATCTCGGCGAACTCGGGATCGATGAGACGGAACTTGTTTCGTATCCGTTTGATCGATGAACGGACATTGACTCGGTAGCCATGTTCGCCACTCCCCGCGATGAAGCCGACGTCGCGCATGCAATCGTAGATCGCGCGGTAGGTCGCGTGGTTGCCGGCTTTGGACACCAGCATGCGCACGATGTTGAACTCGCTCACGGTCAGGTTGAGCTCGATTAGATCCCAAAAGGCTTGGCTGACCCTGGGTTTCAGCATCAGCCGGCCGAAATGCTGGGTTTCCTCGACCTCAAGTTCGACCGGCCGTTTGGAAGATTCGACGATGACGCGGATGCGCTTGGCGAGGATCGGCACACCGCGCGACTTGTCGACGAAGTCGATTGCGCCGCGATCGAAGGCGAGTTGCTCGTACCTTGGCGACGACCGGCCGGTCAGAAAGACCACTGGCAGCTGGATGCCTTCGCGCCGCAGCCGAGGCAGCAGGTCGATACCCGACATCGTGGGCAGGCTCCAGTCGAGCACGATCACGTCGGCGACGATGCCGTCAGCCACGCAAGCGAGCATTGACGGGCCATCGGCGAAGCTTTCCACCATGAAGCCCAGATCTACCAGCTCGGCGGACGCCGCCTCGCGGTAGTCGTCATTGTCATCGACGAAGATGAGCCGAATCGGCTCTTTCCGGCCAAGGCTCTGCGGGCCGCCACGCGAACGGATGTCGGACGCAACCATCGCGCACACCCTCTTCGCTCGCACCACCCTAGGCCGAGCGTTCCCAGTTTCACACCTGCGCTCACGCCACCCCTGGCTGAGCGCCCCACGCAACTACGTCGCCGTCAGGGCCGACTGACAAGTGATCAAACAGTGGTTCTGCACGGTAGGTGGTGCGTACGGTTCCACGCTCTCACCGCTAGGCCCGGCGTTTCAACCGTCGATGGAGTGGCCGCTCAGCCGCACTGCGGCCGTGCTTGAGGGGAGTGAATAGCTCGGATTGGTCACACTGGCTTGATTGCGGAAAGTCCTAGTGTTTTGAGCACTTTTCGCCTGTCTCCAGGAGGTGAGCATGTCGTCCGTTCCAGTCTCCTTTGCGTCGCGTCTTCGTTGCGTAGTATTGGCAGCGTTGCTGGCGCTCGGCGCCTGCGGCGACAATGATCCCACGCCGATCGTGCCCGATATGTCGGCCAGCGGAGGCAAGATGAGCCTCACTGGCGCCGGCGGCGGCAGCGCCGATCGCGCCGGCTCCGACTATCAACTCGGTCCGAATGATCGCACGCGCATCATCGTCTATGGCCAGCCCAACCTCACCGGCGAGTTCGTGCTCGACGGCAACGGCAACCTGTCTTTCCCGCTGATCGGCAACGTGCCGGCCAATGGCATGACGCCGGCCGAGCTGCAGCGCGCCATCGCTGCCAAGCTCGATCCTGACTACTTGCACGACCCGAGCGTCAGCGTCGAGGTGGCCTCCCGTCGGCCCTTCTACGTCGTGGGTGAGGTGCAGAAGCCCGGCAGCTATCCCTACGTGACCGACATGACCGTGCTCAACGCCATCGCCACGGCGGGCGGCCAGACCTATCGCGCGAACATGGGCCGCTTCTATGTCAAGCGTGTGGTCGACGGCCAGACGGTTCGTGTCGCTGCCTCGCAGGAGACCCACCTGCAGCCGGGCGATACGGTTGTTGTCCGCGAGCGGTACTTCTGATGGTCCACATGCCGGATGATTATCCCTAGGACGTCGCCTTCGCAGTCGCGATCATGCGCTGCGGTCCCGACTCGTCCAGCAACCCGGCGGACAAGGATGGTTTCCTGTTCCGGCTCACCGTCGGCCTCCCCAAGGTCGACGGCGACTGGCGCATCGTGCACGAGCATCACTCGGTACCTGCGACCGATTAGCTCCGACACCCTGCAGCGTTGCCGACGGAAGAAGGCGGTGACGTTACTGTGGCAATGCCTATTCGACTTGTCCCTTAGCTCTCGCTCGGGCTGTATTTGAGTACGAGCTCGGAGCCCGGTGAGAACCCGGGTGGCTATTCCGGCCGCCGATCCGCCGGATCACGCAACCAACGAGTTAGACCCGACCAGCGTTGTCGCCAGTCTCTCTTGCGGATCAAATCAAATGCCAATCGCTGCTGCCGTTTCACGGCACCTGTGCGTCCAATTGTGGAAGCGCGCCCGACCCGGCACCCGTTCAGGGCCACGGTCAAGATTGAATCCACTGACCATCCTTACGCTGATGGCTGCGCTCAACCCTGTCATGGCATCCAGTCAGATTGTCCCGAACTACATCATAGATGCGCAGCCGGTAGGTCGGCAGGCCGGCCGCGATGTGGATATCAGCTATGTGAAGCTGCTGGGATTTTTTACGTCCAAGACGATGCCAAACGCCGTGTTGGGTATGAGCCGAGGGCTCTATCTGTACACGTCGCCCAGCAACAAGCTTTCGGGACCGTGGGCCAAAAGCGCGATAGACCCGGTTGGCGAATTTTATGAGCAGGCCGCCGCTCTCCTGAAGCCAGGGGATGCTTATCCTGGGATCGTCGTTTCTCGCGGGCCCAAGATGGATGGACCCTACCAGTTGGTTCTGTACTCCAACCCCCTGAACCGGGGAGGGAACCCGAGCGAGCCATGGCCGATGGCAGTCATCAACCCAGATGCCGGTTGTCATGACTTGCGTGTTGGCGATGTCGATGGGGATGGCCTGCTGGACATCGTGTGTTCGGCAACACAGGCGGGCGGAACGCTGAGCTTCATTGCGTTTCAGAACCCTTCCGGCCCCTGGCAGATAGTCAATGATCCATTCAGCCTTCGCGGCGCAATCGCCAGGATAGGCGAATCCATCGATCTGCTTTCAATCTCTGGCGGTCCCCGCATCAATGTGGTCGCCGCCAATGATGCCGGGGTCTACTGGTTCAAAAATCCCAGATTGACCGGCGGCAACCCCCGTACTGATCCATGGCCTGGCTATCGTATTGGCGACGCCAATCGCGGAGTGGCTATCGCTACCGGTGTTTTCAACCATCCTTACGAGAGCGTCGTGGTAGCCTCGAACGAGGAAGTGCCTGCGTCGTGGACGCAAGGACTGGTCTGGTACGAGCCGTCCTCGGATCCTGCCCAGGCCTGGATTTCGCACTCCGTGGACTCCACGTACCGTCTCGTTCACCAGATCAATACGGGCCGCATAAACGGCCGCGCGTACTTCATCGTCGGGGAGCAGGAACAAACTTGCGGTACGCCACTCGTCCCTGCCATGCATCCGCTCTTGCCCTGTCGCGTCACCATGTTTCAATTTGATAATGGCTCGTTCATTCCGTTCTCGCTTTCCGGGCAAGGAACGCATAACCAGTCCGCAATTGAGTACAACGGCGGCGTTTTGGTTGTCGGCGCCAATCATGCAATCTACAAACCCCCTAATCGAGCGCTACAAGCATGGTTCATCGACCAAGCTACCTTGGCGATGTGGAGCCGCAAACTGCCGAGCATCGCAACTGCGCCGTAGGCAAACACGCAACGGGCAGTCCATCCAGCTGCTGCCGAATGAGGTCCCGGATTAACGATAGCCACACCATTCTGATCGTTGAGGATCGCGCCGCGGTCGGCGCCGCAATCTCTGACGTCCTTACCGACGCGGGCTACAGGGTGGTCGGACCGGTTGGTTCGACGGCCGACGCCCTGGCCGCTATTGCCGACAATCGGATCGACGCGGCGCTGCTCGACATCCATTTGGGCGGCGACCACCGCGTCTTCGAGGTGGCAGAGGTGCTGCTGGCCCTACGCGTACCATTTTCCTTTTTGAGCGCCATCTCCCGCCGATTGCTGCCGCCGAAATTCTCAGGGCGGCCCTTCCTCGAAAAGCCGTTCCAATCCGCCGAAGTCCTGGCTTCGCTTGAAGCGCTGCTGGCGAGCACGCATTAGCGGCGCGAGACTTCGACCACCAACATACATGCGGAGACGGTTCAACGAATGGCTCGCGCGACGGCTCCGGCCGGCCGATCGGCCTGAACACGGTCCCGCGAAATAGCGGCGGAGAGGATGGCGGGCTCCGGGCCTATTGGAGGCGCACCCTGTCCATGAACTGCGCGACCTGATCGTTGGTCAGGCTCCTGCCGAGAGGAGGGCACAAGATGCCGCCGAGGATCCAGCCATAGCCTCCTCGCCGCTGCTCGCCAGTTCGGCGAAAACCCGCGCAGACATAGTTGCCGTCCCTGAAGGTCGAGTAGTCTGCGTTGTGAAAGCGGACGACGGAGGAAAACTGGCTGGCGGCCTTCCCGTTCGCATAGAACCACCTGAGAAACTCGGCCGTCGTCTCGCTCGCGCTGATGAACGAGAACAAATCCTGGCCTTCCCAAAGGAAGATCTGGATATAGCCCTCACTCGTGTGGCCGTACACCGACCATCGACGGAAGGAGCCCACATTCCCTTCGCCGGTGACGACGTTCGTGGCCTCGCATTTCAATCCCCGCCACGAAGCGATGCGCGATTGCCCGCAATCGATGTCCGACCACTTGTAGGTCGTCTGGGCCGGCACCGCGGTCGCCCAGGCGACGGACACGGCCAAGCACGACAGGAAAGAAGCGCGCCGCGCGACCGCTCTCATTTCGGCCTCCAGATCGATGCCACCGGACGAAACTGGCAACGCGATCTGACAGGCAATGTTCCCGCCCCGGTTGAAACGATACCCGCAGTCGAGCTAGGCGGGCGGCAGTCGGTGGAGGGGCGCTAGGTCGGCGTGATCCTTTGAGATCCCGTCCCGACACCGCCACCATGGAAAAGCCCGCCACATCTGGAGGCGGGCTTCTCAGCAAGCTCTGGCATCCGGGGGAGCGGGATCGATCAGTCTTGCTGAATCAATAACGCAACAATTGAAGGAACGTTGCAGCGGCCTGCCGGGCGTGAGCCGGATCCGACTGCAACTCGGCAGAAGGCTTCATCGCCTGAAGAGGGATGATCCACGGGCGATGCCTTGCGACAAAACGGAGGCCCACGAGCTTGTGTTCTTCTGCCGGCGTTGTGTAAGCACGAGTAGCCGCGGGCAGACGGAGACTTCCCCATGACCTGGCTCAAGTTCTTTGACACCCTTGCGACGACCCTCGCTGCAGGCTGTTTGATCGGGTTGGTGGCCGGGCGTCTTTTGGGGGGCATCTGATTGCGGTGACGATTTTGTGCCCGCTCTGGACAGGCGCTGCTTTCTCGGCTTATCCCCGGATTGGCCCAACGTCGGGCAACGAAAGTCGGTTTGACCAAATTCAGTACGTTTCCTTCGAGGGGTGCGAGGATGCCTACGGTGATGGAACTACGCGAGGTCGCCCGCTTTAGGCGCGAGAAGGCCCGACGATGCGCGAACGAGGCGGCGAGCATGTCCCGCGCCGAGGACCGAGCCCGGTTGATAGGCTACGCGAAGTTTCTCGAGGAAGAGGCGGTCAAGCTTGAGGCGCAGGCCGAGGGCTGAGGATCTGAATTGGCGGAAGCGAGTAGGGACCCGCTCGCGCATTCGAGGTACCGGCGCGCGTGCCTGGCGGGCAGGCCGCCCAAACCGCCGCTGTAAAAGCTCACGACCACAAGGCCCCAACACCTTGCTATTTGCCTGTTCTCAAGTTCAGGGGCCACGCTCCAGAAGATCCGATGCCGAAGCGTCGGTGGGCCCGCCGCTACCTTGGGAAGGAATGGGCAGCAACGGGCCCTGAGGCGTCTTCGAGAGGGAAGAACTCAGAACACGCCCTGGTAGAAACGCGACAGCAAATGCAGCAGTTGCTGTTGAGTACGTAGCCGTACTCGGCCTTGCAGAGCCCGTGTGTAATGGCTGTGACAAGGATCCTTTCACCTTGTTTTTTGGATCGTTTTAGCCATCTATGCTTGCATGAGCTTGGAGCCCGGTGAAAATCCGGGTGGCTATTCCGGCCGCCGATCCGCCGGACAACGCAAACTGACGAGATAAGCCCGACCAGTTAGTGGTTGCGCGTTCTCTTTGCGGTCCAAATCAAATGTTATTCGCAGCAGCCGCTCCACAGCGTCTGTGTGTCCGACGTTGGACGTGTGCCCGAGCCGACACCCGTTCAGGGCCACAGTTAACTTGCGATCCTGACTCGATCTCCCAAGTCGAGCACGTGGATGATTGAAGGCGCTGACTCCCCGCTGTTCGGCCGAGGGGCGCTGGTCACCGGCGCTAGCCGCGGAATCGGACGGGCGATCGCCCAGCGGCTGGCGGCGTTGGGCGCCACGGTGCTTTGCGTGTCGCGCACTCAATCGGAGCTGGACGAAACCGTAAGATCGGCTGGCTCGAGGGCTTTTGCGCTGGCCTTGGACATTTCGGCGGACGGCGCCGCTCAGGCGATGGTCGACGCATTGCTGGCCCGCGTGCCCGGTCTCGACATTCTCGTCCATTGCGCGGGTGTCATGAAAATGGGATCCGTCGAAACATCCCATCTGATCGACTTCGACCAGGCGTGGCGGATCAATGTGCGGGGGCCCTATGCCCTAACCCAGGCCGCCTTGCCGGCCTTGAGGACCAGTCGCGGCCAGGTTCTCTTCGTGAGCTCCAGCATCATCCGCGCCGCGAACACTGCCGGTCGCGGAATGCATGCGGCGACGCAGGCAGCCTTGAAGGCCTTTGCCGACACTTTCCGAGATGAGGTGAACCCTCAGGGCATTCGCGTTCTGTCGATCGTCCCCGGACGTACCGCCACGCCTCGCCAGGAGCACATGCACGCCGTTGCCGGAGCGACCTATCATCCGGAGTCGCTCCTGCAGCCAGAGGATGTCGCCGAGTTGGCCTGCTACGCCCTCTTGTTGCCGCGCACCGCCGAGGCGACCGACCTCTTTGTCCGCCCGATGCAAAAGCCGCTTTGAGATTCGACACAGGGAAGACGTTCGGTGAGCACAGCGGCGATGAACTCGTCACCCAGCGCGGCCTTGATCACAATTGCGCGAAAGCTGGCTCATCTGAACCGTCTACCTTCTTGAGCATGCTCGATTTGAATTTCGAGCTGCTCCTTGGTCAGCCGCTCAAGCCGGTTGAGCCAGTAGCCATAGAAGTCCGCCAACTCGCTCTCATAGCCGTCGATCAATGTATCCACCTCGATCGACAGGAGGTCCACATGGGAAAGCCCGATGCCGATCGCCATCACCTTGTGCGGGATCTTGAGCGCAGTACGGCGGGCGCGCAGGTCCTTGGGATTGGGAGGAGGCATCGGGGTCTTCTAATCCTGCGGCGCATGAGCCGATCTAGGCCGCAGGCCTTTTTGCGGCTTACCGAGGCGTCGCCAATTGCAGATTAAATCTGCCCGAGGCATTGAATGTCCCCCCCAATCAAAACATTCGCACGATCAGTGGGGCATTTCAACGATACCTGGCGGACCTGCACGGTCTGCGAGCGGCGGCGCGGCAAGCGGCCCGGCAGGCGCGAGGTCGGCAGCGGCAACACGTGCGGCTGGGCGAAATGGTAGCGGCTCCACGGCCAGGCGATGGATGCGGCCGGGCCACGGCAGGCGATAGATCAGCCCTTCTTGTCTTCCGGTCGCTCCAGCCATTTTCCCCGGCGCTGCATGCCGAGATAGATCTCGCAGGTGGCGCAGGGGATGTCCGCGCGCGAGGCGGCGTCGCCGCGCAGCATCTTGCGGGCATAATTCATCTTCTCGCTGTTGACGCTCGCTGCGAGCCCCTCCGCGAAGGCGTTCGACCCGAAGTCGCCCCAGAAATTCCGGCAGCAGCCCAGCATCTTGCCGTCGAAGTTCACCTGCGGCCTGTCCCAGAGCTGGTTGCAGATCGCCTGGGCGTAGTCGCTCCCGAAGCGCTCCTCGTACTCGGCGCGGGAGAGGACGCCCGTTTCACGGCGTACCTTCTCCGGGTCGGCGAAAGCGCCCGTGTCGGTCCAGGAAAGCTTGGCGAAGAACCGCATGCCGAGCTCTTCCGCCATGGCCCTGGCCTTGGGCAATTCGTGCTCGTTATGGCGAAAGACGACGAACTGCCAGCGCAGATGGGGATACGGGGAGCGATACTTTGCTTTCCATTGGTTGATCCTGGCGACGTTGGCGATCACCCGGTCGAAGTTGCCGCGCACCCGATAGACGCGATACGTCTCGGCGCTCGCGCCGTCGATCGAGCAGGTCATTTCCCGCAACCGGTATTTCACGATCGCCTCGAGAACCTCGTCGGTCACGTTGTTCAGGTTCACGCCATTGAGCGCCGTGAGCGCGACGTTGCGCTCGTGCGCGATCTTCAGGATTTCCAGGAGCTGCGGGTTGAGGAAAATCTCGCCGTAGTTCGAGAGTTCGATGTTCTGAACCGACGGGTTCCGTTCGAGAAACGTCCTGAAGTCGCCGGCCGTCAGGAAGCCCATTCCGATCGCCTGGTCGATGCTCCCGTCCGTCGTCGGGCAGGACGGGCACCGCAACTGGCAGTGCGACGAGGCCTCTAGTCGGATGGAAACCGGTTCGATCATGTCTGTCGCTGCCAAAGGCCTGGAAGTCTCAGGTTGAAATTACGGACGGTTTGAGGGCTCTGGGCGGATCGATCTCGTCGAAAACGTCGCAGACGATGACGTGCCGTGCCCCTGCCAAACGCCCTGCCTCTTCGTGGAAACCGTCGGACAAGCTCACCAGTTCGCGCCCTGCGCCCTGGCCGCGCCAGGTAACCTCGCCGGATTGGCCACAATGCGGGCAGGCGAAGCTGACACGAACGTCGGCCATCGGGAGCGGTTTCCCTTCTGTGCGAGGACCTCTAGCCCCTCGCCTCTGTGTACGCCCGCCGGCAGAGGCCCACAATCAGAGACGGTTGGCCCTACCGGAACGCCGCACGGATCTTCGCAAGCCGGCGCTTGGCGCGATAGAGCGGGCGGCGCTTGGCAACCGCGTCGGCGACCTGCAGGTCGATGACGATCGGCCGGTGATCGGACGGACCGAAATCGAGCGTGCTGGCGAAGCTGCAGCTGACGCCGTGCGCCAGGCAGCGGTCGAGGCGAAAGGGCACGATTTCGCCGCCGAAATGGGTAATCTCGCGCGGGCCGACGTCGGCGAAGCCTGGCATCAGGATCGGGCCGACCGCGTTGTAGTCGCCGACGATCGCCGAGGGCCGGCCGCGCAACGCCGCCGCGATGCGCACCAGCTGGCGGCGGTTCAGGAGCTGGCCGTGCGAGAGGTGGACATTGGCGAAGGTGATGTCGCCGACCTGCACGATCTGCGAGCGCCGGCGCGGCAGGCGGCCCGGCAGGCGCGAGGCGGGCAGCGGCAGTACGTGCGGCTGCGAGAAATGGTGGCGGCTCCAGACGGCCAGGCCATGGATGCGGCCGGGCCACGGCAGGCGATGGTAATGGCCGCTGATGCGCGACGGCAGGACATCCATGTGCTGGGTGACCTCCTGCATCAGGAGCACGTCGGGGCGCTCGCGCTCGAGCAGGGCTACGACGTCGCCGACCGCGGCGCCTTCCAGCCGCAGCAGGTTCCAGCTGATGATCCGCATCGCCGCCAACATAGACGCTGGCGGCCGATCTGTGCACACTTTCGCCCGACAAATGATTGGGGTGGAAACGACATGAAGGTGGTGATTACCGGCGGCGCGGGCTTTCTCGGCAAGAAGCTGGCGCGGCGCATTCTCCAGCAGGGCACGCTGGCGGGACCGGACGGCAAGCCGGAGAAGGTGAGCGAGCTGCTGCTGTTCGACGTCGGCAAGGCGGGCGGACCGGGCCTCGACGATCCACGCGTGAAGGCCATTGCGGGCGACATTGCGAACGTCTCCACCGTGCAGTCGATCGTGCAGGGTGCGGCGACGGTGTTCCATTTCGCCGCCGTCGTGAGCGCCGGCGCCGAGGCCGATTTCGATCTCGGCTACCGGGTCAATCTCGACGGCACGCGCAACGTGCTGGAGGCCTGCCGCGCGCTCGGCACCAATCCGCGCGTGGTGTTCACCTCCTCGCTGGCGGCCTACGGCGGCGACCTGCCGAAGGCGGTGACCGACGACACGGCGCTTACCCCGCAGACCTCCTACGGCTCGCAGAAGTCGATCGGCGAGTTCCTGATCCGCGACTACACCCGCAAAGGCTATTTGCGCGGCACGGCCGTCCGGCTGCCGACGATCTGCGTGCGTACCGGACTGCCCAACAAGGCAGCCTCGACCTGGGCGAGCTCGGTGGTGCGTGAGCCGCTGACCGGCGTCGACGTCGTCTGCCCAGTGACGCCGCAAACCATCATGGTGGTGTTGAGCCCGCGCAAGACGGTCAATGCCTTCATGCGTTTGCACGACCTGCCGACCGATGCGTTCGGGCCGAGCCGCACGCTGCTGCTGAACGGCATCAACGTCACGGCCAAGGAGCTCGAGCAGGCGGTCGACCGGCACGCCGGCAATCGCAAGGTCGGTAAGGTGTCGTGGCAGCACGATCGCGCCATCCAGAAGATCTGCGATGGCTGGCCCCAGGGCATCGACTCCAAGCGCTCCAGGACCCTGGGTTTCGAGATCGACAAGGACCTCGACGAAGTCGTGCGCAACTTCATCGCCGACGACCTCGACGAGCAGATGAAGATCGCGAAACCTTCCTAGCCGCCGACTTCGAGCCCAGGACGGACCTCAATCAGCCGGTCGGTGGCTTGCCGGTGTAAACCGCCAATTGAGCGTCGAAGGCCCGCTTGTAGGCGGGCCGCGCTTCGCCGCGGGCGATATAGGCGGCCAGGTTCGGATATCCGTCCAGGATGCCCGATGATCTCAACCTGAGCAGCACCGACACCATCATCAGGTCGCCCGCGCTGAACCCACCGTCGAGCCAATCGGTACTGCCAAGGCGAGCGGAAAGTTGCTTCAACCGGTCGCGGACGCGATCCTCGACCAGAGGCAGGCGCTCCTTAGCCCAGGGCTTATCGCCCTCCAGAAGCCTGGCGGTTGCGAGCTCAAGGATCGGCGGTTCCACCGTGTTGAGCGCGGCAAACATCCATGTGATCGCGCGCGCCCGGGCATCGGTATCGTCCGGCAGCAGGCCCGCATGGCGCTCGGCGATATGGAACACGATCGCTCCCGTCTCGAACAGGGTGAGATCGCCTTCCTCGTAGGTCGGAATCTGGCCGAAAGGATGAAGCGCCAAATGGGCGGGTTCCTTCATCGCACGGAATGAAACAAGGCGAACCTCGTAGGGTTGGCCCACTTCTTCAAGCGCCCAGCGAACGCGCGTATCACGCGCCAGTCCCTTGCCGCCATCGGGTGACCGTTCAAAGGCGGTAATGGTGATGGTCATCGTGAGGCTCCCACTGATGACAGCGGCGTCGCCCGATAGGTCTCCTGCGTGGCAGGCACGCTGTCGACCAGCGTCGGCAGCGCCAGCGGCGTGCGCGATCCGACGAAGATCGAACGGTGCATCGTCTGAATCGGCGTATGGACCCAGTCCGCCGGGAAATCGACGTGGTCGGGCTGGGTGCGCGGGATGTAGCCATAGCCCAGCAGCGACTTCAGGCGATTGAGCACCCAGAGCCGCGTTGGCCGGCAGCCGATGCCGGAGACCGCCTGGTTGACGGCATCCGGATCGCGCACCAGCAGGAGCTCGTCATGCGTGCCGGGCGAGACGGCAGTTTCCAGCAAGAGCTGGCCGTCGCACACATCCGCCAGCCGGCCGAGTGCGCGCTCGGGATTGGCCAGGTGATAGAGCAGGCCGTAGCAATAGACGAGATCGAAGCGGCCGAGCTCGATCGGCCGGTCGAGCTCGAGATCGACCAGCGCCGATTTCGCACCTGGCACGCGGCGGCCGATCTCGGCGACGTTCTCCGGTCGTCCATCCGTCACCGTCACCTCGCAGCCGCGCTCGAGGAAGAACGGCGTGTGCAGCCCGATGCCGGCGCCGACCTCGAGCACGCGCTTGTTCGCAAGATCGAGGCCGAGGCCCGCAAGATGCGACTGGCGCGCCTGGTTGATGGCGTGCGCGGCGGGCGCGAGAAAGACCGCGAAGGGATCTTCCGCGCGCCGGGCAAAGCCCAGGCGCTGGAGCAGGGTCTGCTTGGCCATGCGCCGCCGCCTTAAGCCTTCAACGTCGACCTGACCATGCGCCAGCCGTTCTGCAGGTGGCGCCACGGCGACCAGACATGGCGGCTGCGCATCATGTGCCAGCGCTGCGGCTCGTTATCCGGGCCGGCGATGGCGCCGGCATCCTCGACGAAGTCGGTGATGCCCACGGCGTCGGTGTCCCACGGGCCTGTGGTCTTGAAGATCGTGGTCTTGGCGCCGTAGGACAGCAGCGCCGCCGACATGCCGGAGGCCATGAAGTCCATGTAGCGTGGCAGGCTCTCGGGCCGGCACAGATAGCCCTTGTTGAAGCCGACCGCGAGCAGGCGGAAATGGAAAGGGTTCTTCTCCATGTAGCGCACCACTTCGGTGGTGTTGGCCGGGTAGCGGGGCGAGAAGAAATCATCGACCACGACGATGCCCTGGGTGTTGACGATGCGGTTGGCGAATTCGAGCTCGCGATAGACCGCGGTGCCGGTGTGCTCGCCGTCGATGTGGAACCAGCGCACCGTCTGGTGCATCGCCTTGGGGTCGAGCTTGGCCGGCAGGTCGGCCGACGGTCCCGACAGCGGCACCAGGTTGGCCGGCTCGATCCCAGTGGAGCGAATCGACTTGTGCACCGCGGGCTCGTCGAGGCGCAGGTCACAGAGATAGAGCTTCTCGTCGCCCTTGCGATAGTTGGCCAGCACCGAGGCCGAGCGGCCGCGCCAGACGCCGATCTCGAACAGGTCGCCGGTCGTGCCGGTCTGCTGGTCAAGCAGCGCACGCCAAACGCAATATGACTGGAACATGAACCAGCCCGGAATGGCGTCGATCGTCTCCCAGCTCAGCATGCAGCTCCCCGTGTGCGGCGCCTAGTGCGGGTTCCGATCAGGTGGAACCCGCTTGCGGTTCCATCTGATCGGAAACGCATTGCTCGAGGCACCTCGAGCCAAAGGCATAGCCCGTCCGGCTGATTCCAGCCGCACGGGATATGCTCTAGCTAACAGTGCCTAATCGACGCTGCAAGCTTTGCCACCTTGCCTCTGCAAGCCCCCTGCTGTAGAGCCGCGAGACCCCTGCGATGCCCTCCAACACCTTCGCTTATCGTGCAACGATCTGCCTGATATGGGCGCTGGCGCTCTGGCATAGCTGGACCTGCCGCGGCCTTTTCGTCGATGGCTCCGCATTCCTCGTGCAGATCGTGCGGCGCGAATGGTTCTTCGATTTCTACGCGCCGCGGCTCTACGCGATGATCTCGGGCCAGATCCCGGTCATGGCGGCGGTGACGCTGGGCGTCACGGACCTTCATTTGCTGGCGCGATTGTTGTCGTTCGGCCTGTTCGGGTTGCCGACGCTCTTCTACACGTTCGCGCTGCACAGGGTGAAGGATGAGCCGGTGTTGATGGCGATCGTCATTGCCGCCATCGCCATCGTCTTCATGACGACGTCCTTCTTCATCGTCGGCGAGTACAACACCGCCTATGCAATCACGCTGATGGTCGCGGTGCGGCTGGCCACGGCCGAGCGGCTGACCTTCGCCGACAGCCTCGTCCTGGTGCTGGCCGCGGCCCTGGCAACTCGTACCTACGAGGTCATGATCTATCTCGGCCCGCTGATGTCGCTGATGATCCTGTGGTGCGTGTGGCGAGCGCCCGCGCGTCCGATCATTCCGACGCTGATTCACCTTGTGGCCGCGGGCTTCTTCATCTTTGCCATGTTCGTGGCCATCAACTCGGTCCTCTTTCCCCATTCCGCCGAGCATCTCGAGGAGTCGTGGCATCAGGCGTTCTTCTTCTGGCAGAACATGCAATTCGACTTCGTGTTCGTCGCCGCGCTGGTCATCGTCGTGTGGGGGCTGTTGCGCCCCGACGATCTCGGCACGCTGCGGCCCTATCGGTGGGCGCTGATCTTGCTCGTCATCCTCGCCCTGTCACCGCTGATGGCTCTGACCGACACGCTGGTTCGGCCACTCGCCAAGTCGCAATACGTCGCGCGCATGGCAAGCGGCTTGGTGATCGCGTCCATGGTCGTCATCATCTGGGCCTACAAGGCCAAGCTGCAGCGCAAGTTACCCGCGCTCGCTGCACTCGAGGCGCCGGACACCGGGCGCCGGCTGCTGGGCTTCGCCTGCCTTATGCTGCTGGCGGTGGTGCCGTCCGATCTCTTCCTCACCGCGACCTGGTCGCGCTACCTCGATGCGCTGATCGCCACAGTGCGCAACAACGCCGGCGTGGTGGCGTTCGAGGACACGCCGCTGGCCAAGCGGCCATACATCCTGCTGGTCGAGAATTGGGTCCTGACGAGCCAGAGCCTCGCATTGCGCTCGAAGCCCGGCGACGCCGTCGTGGCGCCGCCCCGCGACTTCACCGAATGGGTGCCGTTCCCACCGCGGGAGCCGCCCAATATCGGCCTGTTCTTCTGGCGCGACTAGGCGGCCGCGTCATGTCGCCCGAGTCGGCCTATCGCGCGGTCGTGCTGCTGTTGTGGGCGCTGGTCGCCTTGAACAGCTGGGTCTGCCGCGGACTTTTTTGGGATGGCGCGTCGTTCCTGGCCATCGTGCTCGATAGCCGCACCTTCCACGACTTCTATCCTGCGCGCGCACACATCGCCTGGGTGACGCAGATGCCGGTGCTGCTGTTGGTCAAGGCCGGCGTCAGCGACACACGCCTCTTGTCGATGGTCTATTCGGCGACGCTGTTCGCCCTGCCGACCGCGCTCTATCAGCTGGCGCTCAGGCGCGTTCGCGCCGACGCCGTGCTACTGGGTGCGATCCTGGCGATCCTGGCCGTGGTCTACCTGCCGACGTGGTTCTTCATCATCGGCGAATATCACACGACCTATGCCGCCGCGACGGCGGCGATGGCGATCCTGCTCACCGGCCACGGCCTCAGCCGGCGCGATGGAGCGATCCTGTGCGGGCTCGGCGCGCTCTGCCTCGCCTCCTACGAGGCCATGATCTATCTCGGTCCGTTTCTGGCGGCAGCGACCTTGTGGTCGATGGTCCGTGGCCGCCACTCGGTCGAGCAGTCGACCGATGGTGTCGCTCGACTGCTTGGCTGGGTCGCGGCATTGGCGTTTCTGGCCGGCGCGGTCGTCGCCACCCGCGCAGTCATCGAATACTGGGACCACGCCTATTTCACCCGAGTCCGCCATGCCACTTTCGATTTCTGGCAGGACCTGCAGTTCATCGTGCCGCTGACGGGGCTCGGCGTGCTGTCGGTGGTCTCCATCATCTGGCCGTCGTGGCTGAAGGGGCGGGCGCCGCTCGTGGCGGTTGGCGTGGTCGCTGCCGTACTGGTTTCGACAATCTGGTTTCGCCAGATCCTCAATCCCGAGGCCATGCTCTTTCCGCCGGCACATTACGTGGCGCGGACGGGGGCGGGCGGCGTGCTGCTGGTCTTCCTGGCGGCGATGTGGCTCCACGTCGCCTGGCGCGCGCCGCCGCGGCTGCTCGGCATCCTGCGCCAGCCACAGGTCGGGCATCGGCTGGTGACGGCGATGTTCGTGCTGGTGCTGGCGGCGACCGTTCCCGACCTGGCGCTCACTCGCCTGTGGGTCGGCTATCTCGGCTATTTTCGCGGCGTGGTGACCAGCCACACCGGCCTCGTGTCATCATCCGAACTGCCGCTGGGGCAATGGCCTTATCGGCTGTTCGCCCAGGATTGGACTTATCCGGCGCTGAGCGTGCTGGTCAGGAGTGCACCTGGGCAGGGCATCATCGTGGCACCCACGGACTATCGCAGCTTCCCGCCCTTCGAACCCAGCTGCGGGACCGTGCCGCGGCTCGAGGGCTATCGCTGGCACGGTTAGGTTACGGACGCATCCAATGCTGCGACGGGCCGACACCGCGCACCGGGGCTGCCATCTCGACGAACTCGCAGAGGATCTTGCGGGTGTCGCGCGGATCGATGATCTCCTCGATCCAGAAAGTCTCGGCGCTGCGGAACGGTGAGCGCAGCTTGTTCAGCCGGTCCTCAATCTCTTCCATCTTGGCCTTGCGATCGGGCGCGGCGTCGAGATCGGCGCGGTAGGCCGCCTCGATGCCGCCTTCGAGCGGCAGCGAGCCCCAACGGCCCGATGGCCAGGCATAGCGCCAGTTGACCCGGGCGCCGTTCTGGTGAGCTGCTCCCGCCACGCCGAAGGAGTTGCGGATGATGAAGGTGCACCACGGCACCGTCGTCTGGAACATCGCCGACATGGCGCGCACGCCCTGGCGGATGACGCCGCTCTTTTCGGCCTCCAGCCCGATGAGGAAACCAGGACAATCGCAGAAATAGACCACCGGCAGGTGGAAGGTCTCGGCCATGTCGAGGAAGCGCGCCACCTTCTGGCAGGTGTCGGCCGTCCAGCCGCCGCCGTAGAACATCGGATCGCTTGCCATCACCGCCACCGGCCAGCCGTCGATGCGGGCGAAGCCGGTCGCGACCGCACGGCCGTAGAGCTTGCCCATCTCGAAGAATGAGCCCTGGTCGACGCACTTCTCGACAATCGGACGGATGCGATAGACCTTGCGCGGGTCGCGCGGGATGGCGTCGAACAGCGACTCCTCGCGCCGCTCCGGGTCGTCGGTCCGCGGCCCGCGCGGCGGCGCCTCGTCGATCGAGGACGGCAAGTAGGAGAGGAAGCGGCGGGCGGCCGCAAAGGCTTCGTCTTCGCTGTCGACCGCTTCGTCGATGGCGCCGGCGCGCAGCTGGATCTCCCAACCGCCCAGTTCCTGCTTGTCGTACTGCTTGGGGCTGAGGCGATTGACGACCGGCGGGCCGGCCACGAACATCGCCGAGATCTCCTTCACCATCACCGAGTAGTGCGTGGCGGCCAGCCGCGCCGCACCGAGGCCCGCAACCGAGCCGAGGCCCAGCCCGACAGTCGGCACGGTGCCCATGTTGCGGACGACCCATTCCCAGCCGCTGACGCCCGGCACGTTGGCGCGGCCCGTCGTCTCGATGGTCTTCACCGAGCCGCCGCCGCCCGAACCCTCGATCATGCGGACCAGCGGCACGCGGTACTGGTTGGCGAAGCGCTCGATGAAGTTGGACTTCTCCTTGATCGTGGCGTCGGCCGAGCCGCCGCGCACCGTGAAGTCGTCGCCGGTGACGGCGACCGGCCGGCCGTCGATCTTGCCGCGTCCCATCACGGCATTGGCCGGCGTCAGCTCGACGAGGTCGTTGCGCCCGTCGTACTCCGCCTTGCCCGCGATCGTGCCGAGCTCGCGGAAGGAGCCCTTGTCGAGCAGCCGGTCGATGCGCTCGCGCACGGTGAGCCGGCCGCCATCGTGCTGGCGCTTCACCTTGTCTGCGCCGCCCATGCGCTTGGTCATCTCCTGACGCCGGCGCAGCTCATCCATTTCAGGTTGCCAGGTCATCTCGGCATTTCCCCGGTGGGTTGTTTCAAACGTGTCCCATGCGTGGTGTTTCGTACCAATGCACAGGCGGACGGGCTACACTGAAAGCAAGTAAGGCGGGGGAGCCGGCCGATGGACGAAACTACTGACAGCAGCGTGCTCCTGGTCGCGCGCTGTCTGGTCGCCGCCTTGTTCCTGTGGTCCGGCGTCGGTCAGATCTCCGGCTACGACGAAACCGCGATCTTCATGACCCGGCACGGCCTGATCGGCAACCTGCTGCCTGTCGCGGTCTTCATTGAGCTGGCGGGCGCCATCCTGATGATCGTGGGCTATCGCATGCGGTTCACCTGCCTGGCGCTGGCCGGCTTCTGCGTTGTCACGGCGCTGCTGTTCCACGCCAACTTCGCTGACCAGGCCCAGATGTTCCATTTCCTCAAGAATGCGGCCATCGCCGGTGGCCTGCTGGCGCTCTATGTCTCGGGCCCGGGCCGGATGTCGTTCGACGGCCTGGGCGAGAGCCCCGAATAGCTTGTCGGCAAAGCCCACGCTGCACATGATTTGCGGCAAGGCCGCGGCCGGTAAATCGACCCTCGCAGCGCGCCTGGCCGATGCCCCTGGGACGATCCTGATCAGCGAGGACGCCTGGACGTCGCGGCTGTTCAAGCAGGAAATGCAGACCATCGCCGACTACGCCCGCTATTCGCGCCGCCTGCGCGACGCGATGGGTCCGCATATCCAGGCGCTCCTGAGGGCCGGCCTGTCGGTCGTGCTCGACTTTCCGGCCAACACGCCGGCCAACCGGCAATGGATGCGCGGCCTTTTCGAAGGCGCGGGCGCTGCCCATCGCCTGCATTTCCTCGACGTCACGAACGATGTCTGCCGGCAGCGCCTGCATCGGCGCAATGCCTCCGGCGCCCACGAATTCACGGTGAGCGACGCGGAGTTCGACGAGATCACCAGCTACTTCGTGGCGCCGACCGCGGCCGAAGGCTTTGAGACGACCGTCTACCGCGACGCTTCGTAGACGATGCCGTCGATCAGGTTTTCCTCGTAGAGCCGCGCAAGATCGATGCCGCCGGGCGGCCGGGCGACGGGCAGGTCGGCGACGGCACGCGCCAGCCGCGCCTCCTGGTCGCGCCGCAGCTTCTCGGCCTCTTCGACCGTGACCGCCATAAAGCGCACCGTCTGGCCCGGCAGCAGGCGCCCCAGTCGCGGCAGGTCGACGGAGGCGACGGTCGCGATCTTCGAATAGCCACCCACGGTTTGCCGATCGCCCAGCAATACGATCGGCAGCCCGGCGCCCGGCACCTGGATGGCGCCTGGCCCGATGCCGTCGGAGATGATGTCGGCGCCCTTCGAATGCTCGATGGTCGGGCCCTCGAAGCGGATGCCCATTCGGTCGGCTTCCTTGGAGACGCGATAGTCGGACTCCACGAAAGTCTTGCGGCCGCGCGCGCTGAAATAGTCGTCCTGCGGCCCCCACACTACGCGGATCGGCCCGCTGCCGTAGTCAAACGGCGCACCGAGCCGGTGTTCGTCGCCCGGTGGTGCTTGGTCGAGCTTGAGCGGCAAGGCATCGCCGACAGCAAGCTTGCGGCCCTTGAAGCCGCCGATCCCGGCGCGGGCGTAAGTCGAGAGGCTGCCCATGAAAGGGGGCAGGGCCAAACCGCCGGCGACCGCGAGATAGGCTGTGCTCGATCCTTCGACCATCCCCACCCGCAGGACCTGTCCGCGCTTCAAGAGATACGTGCGATCCGACTCGAGCGGCTTCGGCAGTGCATCGGGCTCGTCGATCAGCGCCGCCGAGAGTGGCCCCACCAGCGCCACGCGCGTGCTGTCCGCCTCGATCAGCAGGTCGGGGCCCATCACGCCGATCTCGAGCCCCGCGGTGCCGGCGGGGTTGCCGACCAGGGCGTTGGCGAGGGCGAGGGCGACACGGTCCATCGCGCCCGCCGTCGGCATGCCGAGCGCCATGAAACCGATGCGGCCGAGGTCTTGCACGGTGTCGAACAGGCCCGCGCGGACCACCTTGAGTGCCGCACTCACGATTTCACCAAGGTCGACCAGTCGAGCCGGCCCGCTTCGACCTCGCGCGCGATCCGATCGTAGGTCCTGCGATCGATGCGCTGGAAGGCGAGGGAGTCGCCGGGTGCCAGGAACACCGGCTGCTCGTGGCGTTGGTCGAACATCCAGAGCGGCGTGCGGCCGACCAGGTGCCAGCCGCCCGGGCTCTCGAACGGGTAGATCGTCGTCATATCCATGGCGATGCCGACCGACGAGCGCGGCACGCGCACGCGTGGCTGGCTGCGGCGCGGCAGGTAGAGGCTTTGCTCGAGGCCGGCGATGTAGGCGAGGCCGGGCATGAAGCCCAGCACATAGACCTTGAAGGGCGAGGCGAGGTGCTCGGCAATAACCTGTTCGGGCTTCTTCTTGGTGCGCTCCGCCACTTCCTTGAGATCAGGTGCGAACTCTGGATCGTCATAGCAGCACGGGATGGTGACTCGGCGGCTCTTCATGCCGGCCTTGAGGCCGCCCGCGATCAGCGCGTCGATCCGCGGCTGCAAGTCGGCACGTGAGATGGCGAGCGGATCATAGGTGACCATCAGTGAGCGCATGGTGGGCACCGTCTCGACGACCCCCGCCAGCGAGCCGGCGGCCTTGGCGGCGCCGATGGCTGCGTGCAGGGCCATCACCTGGCCGTTGATCCGGGGCGAGGTTTCGTTGCCGAATTCGACTGTAAAGGCCGTGTCGCCGCAGGATAGGTAACGTACGCTCACGTCTGCTAGGATAACGCCTTCGACAAAAGGAGTCTCCCATGGCCGCAGCCACCAACGCAGGGCACGTCAATATCAACTCCGATCTCGGTGAGAGCTTTGGCCCGTGGGTCATGGGCAACGACGCCGAGGTGTTGAAGATCGTGCGCTCGGCCAATGTCGCCTGCGGCTTCCACGCCAGCGATCCGGTCGTGATGATGGACACGGTGAAGCTCTGCGCCAGCAACGGCGTCAGCATCGGTGCCCACCCGGGCTTCGCCGACCTGCAGGGCTTCGGCCGCCGCGTCATCAACCTCACGATCAAGGAGCTCGAGGCCAACATCGCCTACCAGATCGGCGCGCTACAGGCGATCGCCGCCTTGCATGGCGCGAAGGTCACGCACATGAAGCCGCATGGCATGATGGCCAATATGTCGGCCGACAATGCCGAGATGTCCGAGGCGATCGCACGCGCCACCAAGGCGGTCGACCGCGACCTGATTTTCCTCTGTCAGGCCAACACCGAGCAGGGCAAGGCGGCGCGCAAGTACGGTATGCGTGCGGCGGAGGAGGTCTTCGCCGATCGCACCTACACCGATACCGGCATGCTGACGCCGCGCAAGGAGCCGAACTCGATGATCAAGGACGCGGCGCAAGCGGTGGCCAATGTCCGCCGCATGGTCGACGAGCAGGCGATCTACTCGACCTCGGGCAAGCGCATCCCCTGCCAGGTCGATTCGATCTGCGTGCATGGTGACGGGCCGACTGCGGTGGCGGTGTCGAAGGCGGTGCGCGAGGGTCTCGAGGCGGCGGGGATCCGCATCGTGCCCTTGCCCGAGCTGCCGAGCCTCAAGCACTGAACACCGGATTGTGACCGGCCTGGCGGCTGTGCCGCTGCGCGGCGCTGCGCGATAGTCCCGAGACCGCCAGATAAGGCGGGCTATTGGGAGAAACGCCATGCTTCGACTGATGATGGCCGCGCTCGCCGCAGCGCTCCTGCTTTCGCCTCTCGGTGCGGCCGCCCAGGCACCAACGTCGTACGGCCCGCCGATCGGGCACGATGCCGCCATGAAGGCGATCGCCGCCGCGGAAGCGGAAGCCAAGAAGAACAACTGGCTCATGGTGATCGCCGTCGTCGACAGCGGCAGCCGGCTGGTCGCCTTCTCGCGCATGGACGGCGCGATACTCGGCAGCATCGACATTGCTATGGGCAAAGCGGTCACCGCCAACAACCTGCGCCGTCCGACCAAGGCATTGCAGGAATTGATCGCCCAGGGCGGCGCCAGCCTTCGTCTGCTGGCGGTGCCCGGCGTACTGCCGATCGAAGGCGGTGTGCCGATCGTGGCCGACGGCAAGATCATCGGCGCCATTGGCGTCTCGGGCGCCGCGAGCGAGCAGGACGCCCAGTGCGCCATGGCCGGCGCCGCTGCGGCTATCGGGAAATAGCCACCGCGGGCATTCCGCCGCGCCGCCTTGTTAGGCACTACGTTGCCGTTATAGTCCGCCCCGACTCGTTCGGGGCGGCCTTTGATGAAGAAACGGATCTTCGGCTGGATCACCACGCTCATTGGCATCGTCATGGCGCTCGCCATCGTCGAGGTCACGGCGATCGCGTGGCTGTATCTCGAGGACGGCCGCTACACTTCCGCCGAGGCGCTGTTCGAGCGCACCCAGAACACCTACGTGCGCGACCTCACCAAGGGAACGACCTGCCGTTACGTCGACACGCTCTTCCCGCACCCCTATCTCGCCTTCGTCCATCACGGCAACCCGCCTTGCGGTCTGCCGAACGTCAACAACGTCGGCCTGCTGAACGCCGACTTCCCGACGGTCAAGCCGACCGACCGGTACGTCGTGCTGGTGACCGGCGGATCGGTGGCATCGCAGCTGGTACAGAACTGGCCGGCGCCGGCGCCGCGCTTCCTCGAGGAAGAGCTCAACAAGCGCTACGTCAGCCCCAACGGCAAGCCGTGGCTGGTGCTGAACGGTGGTGACGGCGCCTGGAAGGAACCGCAGCAGCTCATCCTGTTTTCCATGTACGCCACGTCGGTCGACGCGGTGGTGACGCTCGACGGCTACAACGAGCACTATTTCTTCTGGCCGGGCACGCCTGAGCGGCTGGAGCGTCCGCTCAGCAACTTCATCGACGTCAATCCCTTCGTCGCCGACGAGAATTTCGGCGATGCCGCAACCGGCTGGGTGATCGGCCGGGTCGCGGGCACGCTGGCAGCCAATCCGGTACTGGGGCATTCGCACGCCGCCTACATGGTCATCCGCGGCATCGAGGGGGTGGCCAAGAGCAAGGACATCTTCAAGTCGAGCAAGAAGACGACCCTGGCGAGCCTGTTCGCCATGCCCGAGGCGATCGTCAAGGACCACGCCCTCGAATTCGCTGTCCAGCTCGGCCTCTACCAGAAGTACACGCGCGGCATCGAGGCCATCGCCAAGGACAATGGCGTCAAGAGTGCCTATTTCCTTCAGCCGGTGCCGTCCTACGGCAAGACGCTGACCGAGGAGGAGAAGAAGAACGCAGGCGACCTCGGCTATCGCGACATGTACCGCAAGATCGTCGACGGCATGATGACGCTGCGCGATCGGGGGCTGGCGATCTACGACCTGGGCGAGCTCTTGAAGGACGAGAAGGCCACGATCTACGCCGACGACATCCATTTCATCCGCGACAAGGGCGGCGACAGCGTTGGCTATCGTCTGATGGCGGCGCGCATGGGCCAATTGCTGGCCGAGACGTGGGGCCTGAAGTCCAAGCCTTGAGCGCCGGAGACAATTGAAACAAATCGGCGCTGGTCGAGACACCAACGTTACAAGGCCGGCGTCTATACCCTCGGCCGCGGCGCCGGGAGGGGTCCTGGGGTTGCAGCGTAGTTAGTGTGGGTTTGCCGGGCCTTTAGGGAGGTCGGGCGAGGGTGCTGGCCGAAGAGGACGAAGGGGTTTGCCTCGGCCGGCGGGTTTCGAACTTGGGGACTTCAAATGACGATCATCAATCGCGCCTTGGCGTTCAGCCGTTCTCTGCTTGCCGACGAGCTCGGTGCATCTTCGACGCGTCTTGCTCTCATGATCGGCCTGTCGGCTTCGGCCGTGCTGGTCGTGGTCCGCGTCGGCACCGCGGTCGCAGGCGGTCTGCACTAAGACTTGCCTCGCCCGGCCATGCCGGGCCATCCTTGGCGGGCCGGAGCCGTCGTTCCGGCCCTAGCCGAGGATCCGTGCCGTGTCGCGTGCCGACCGCGCTGAAAGCGCACCCACTCATCGTCCGCCGTCTATCGACCGCATGGCCGCCTGGCCGGCGCTGGCGCCGCTGATCGAGCGCGCCGGCCGGCCCATGGTGATCGAGGCGCTGCGCGCCTGGGCCGATGCCAGGCGAGGCTCGCCCGAGGTTGCCGACGCGATGGCCTGCGCGCGCTGGTGCGAGGCCCGACTGGCCAGCCTCGTGACCCCTTCGCAGCGGCGCGTGTTCAACCTTACCGGCACGGTGCTGCACACCAATCTCGGCCGCGCCCTGCTGGCCGAAGAGGCGATTGAGGCCGCGGTCGCCGCCATGCGCTCGCCGACAACGCTGGAATACGACCTCGCCGACGGCGGCCGCGGCGAGCGCGACGATCACATCTCGCCCTGGCTCTGCCGGCTGACCGGCGCGGAAGCCGCGACCGCGGTCAACAACAACGCCGGCGCGGTGCTGCTGGCGCTCAGCGCCCTGGCCGCCGGCCGCGAGGTCATCGTCTCGCGCGGCGAGCTGATCGAGATCGGCGGCGCCTTCCGCATCCCTGACATCATGGCGCGCGCCGGTTGCCGCCTGGTCGAGGTCGGCACCACCAACCGCACGCATCTCAAGGACTACGCCAGCGCGATCGGCCCCGACACCGCGGCGATCATGAAGGTCCATCCCTCGAATTACGCCGTGCGGGGCTTCACCAAGACCGTGTCCGCTGCCGAGCTGGTGCCGCTGGCACGCGAGAAGGGGTTGCCGCTGATAGAAGATCTCGGCAGCGGCACCCTGGTCGATCTCGAGACCTGGGGCCTGCCGCATGAACCCACGGCGCGCGAGGCGATCGAAGCGGGCATCGACGTCGTGACCTTCTCGGGCGACAAGCTGTTGGGCGGTCCGCAGGCGGGACTGCTGGTCGGCCGCGAGACCTATATCGAGCGTATTGCCAGGAATCCCATGAAGCGCGCGCTGCGGCTGGACAAGGTGCGGCTGGCCGCGCTGGAAGCGACGCTGCGTCTTTATGCCGATCCCGAGAAGCTGGTGAAGCGCCTCCCGACCATCCGCTCGCTCGCCCGTCCGGCGGGCGAGATCCGCGCCCAGGCCGAACGTCTGCTGCCGGCATTCGCCAACGCGCTGGACAAGGACTGGCAGGCCGGCATCGCGCCGGTACGCGGCCAGATCGGCTCGGGCGCACTGCCGGTTGATCTGCTGCCCTCCTTCGCGCTCTCCGTGAAGGGCCTAGGGAAAAGAGGGGGTGGCCTCGACAAGCTGGCTGTTGCCTTCCGTCGGCTGCCGATCCCCGTAATCGGCCGCATCGAGGACGACACACTCCTGTTCGACCTGCGCACGCTCGACGACGAGGCGACGTTCGCGGCCCAACTGGACCAGCTCGCGCCGTGATCGTCGGCACCGCAGGTCATATCGACCACGGCAAGACCGCGCTGGTGAAGGCGCTCACCGGCGTTGATGCCGACCGCCTCAAGGAAGAGAAGGCGCGCGGCATCACCATCGATCTCGGCTACGCCTATAGCGACCTGGGCGATGGCCGCCAGCTCGGCTTCGTCGACGTGCCGGGCCACGAGCGCTTCGTGCACAACATGCTGGCTGGCGCCACCGGCATCGATGCCGCCCTGCTGGTCGTCTCGGCCGCCGAGGGCATCAAGCCGCAGACCGTCGAGCACCTGCAGATCGTCGACCTGCTGGGCCTCGATCGCGGCATCGTGGCGCTGACCAAGGCCGATCTCGCCAACGACGACCAGATCCTGGAACGCATGGCCGAGGTCGAGACGCTGCTCGCCTCGACTTCGCTCAAGGGGGCGGAGATCCTGCCGGTCTCGTCGTTGACCGGACAGGGTGTCGACGATCTGAAGGCCAGCCTGCTGGCGCTGGGCGAGAGCGGCAAGGGCGCGAGCGGCTTCGCACGGCTCGCCGTCGATCGCTGTTTCGTGCTGCCCGGGGCCGGCGTCGTGGTGACCGGCACCGTCCATGCCGGCGAAATCAAGGTCGACGATCGCCTGCTGCTGACGCCGTCCGGGCTGGAGGCGCGCGTGCGCTCGCTGCATGCCCAGAACCGCCAGGCCGAAGCAGGCCGCGCCGGACAGCGCTGCGCGCTCAATCTCAGCGGCCCGCGACTCTCCAAGGACGCCGTGCGCCGCGGCGACTGGGTGGTCAGCCCCGAGCTGCATGCGCCCACCGACCGGCTCGACGTGCGGTTGAAGCTGCTCGCCTCGGAAGGCCAGCCGCTCAAGCACTGGTCGCCCGTCCATGTGCATCTCGGCGCCGCCCACGTCATGGGCCGCGTGGCGCTGCTGGAAGGCAACGCGCTGGCACCCGGCGCCGAGGCCCTGGCGCAGCTGGTGCTCGAGGAGAAGGTGGGCGTCCTGGCCGGCGACCGCATCATCCTGCGCGACCCCTCGGCCACGCGCACGCTGGCCGGCGCCGTCACGGTCGATCCCTTCGGCCCGCCACGCAATCGGCGCACGCCGCGGCGGCTGGCCGAGCTGGCCGCCCTGACCGAAGGCGATGCCGCGGTGCTGCCCAGGCTGCTGCGGCTGGAGGCGGGCTTCGTCGACCTGGCGCGCTTCGGCCTGGCACGCAACCTGAAGCCAGCGGAGGTCGAGCGGCTGCTCGCCGCGGTGGCCGGCATCAAGCTCGAAGGCTTCGGCCTGCTCGCCGAGACCAGGGCTGAGGCGAGCGCCGACCTGATCGACACGCTCAAGGCCTACCATGGCACCAATGCCGATGCGCCCGGCCTCCAGCCCGAGCGCCTGCGGCTCGCCCTGAAGAAGCGCTGGCCGCAGCCGGTGTTCCGCGCGCTGCTCGACCCGGAGGTGGCGGCCAAGACGGTGGTGGTTGACGGCGCCTTCCTGCGCCTGCCCGGCCATTCGCTGAAGCTTGGCGCGCGCGACGAAGCGCTGTGGAAGAAGATCTCGGCCGACCTGATCCGCGAGCGCTTCAAGCCGCCGCGCGTGCGCGACTTCGCCCAGACCTACGCCACGCCCGAGGCTGACGTGCGACGCCTGATGCGCCGGCTGGCCCAGCTCGGCCGCGTCATCGAGGTGGCGCCCGACCAGTATTTCCTGCGCCCGGTGGTGGCCGAGATGATCGGCATCGCGCACGGCTTCGGCGCCGACTTCACGGCCGCGCAGTTCCGCGACAAGCTCGACAACGGCCGCAAGGTCGCGATCCTGATCCTGGAGTTCTTCGACCGCCACGGCATCACGGTGCGCCGCGGCGACCTGCGCCGCACCGTGCCGGCCAAGCTCGAGCAGTACGGGCCGGTGACCGGGGCATCCACGAACCCTTCCTAATCGTCCCACATCGTGGGACGGCTCCGGTGCCGATGGCACAAGGCTTTTGATCGATTCGTCCCAGAATCCGCCACCCCCCCCGCGAATTTGCGTGTCATTGGCGGAAGCCCGCTCGAGTTGCTGAACCGCAATCATCTTGAGGGTCACTATCCACCGGTTCGTCGCCGCGACCTATTTTGGTCATTAGAAGTTCGGCTGCATGCCGGCCCTGGGATCCGGCCCAGGTGACAGCCTGGGGGTTCCGGGGAATTATGGATCCCGGAGGGGAAGCGTTCCCGGTGGGGCGGCTGGCCTTCAAAGCCAGAGAGGGTCGCCAGACGGCTCTTAGTGGGTTCGACTCCCACTCCCTTCCGCCAAACCCATCAGTCGGTTGCCCTCAGGGGTCCCAGGGCCCTAGTCCTGCCAGCGCCTCGTCATCTCGCGCGCTCTCACTGAGCTGGGCGATGTCGAAGGTGGGCTCTGTGGGGATGGAGGTGCAAGGGGGTTCCCGGGAGCCCCACGCGGCAACGAGACTATATCACTCCGCATCTGAAAAGCGCCGGCGAGTGGCGCCGGCTCCGGACGCGAGCGGTAGGGAGGTGGGCGGGGGTCGCGGGCGCCGGCGGGGGAGATCCTGCGTCCAGTGGCGGAAGCGTCGCCGATGATCGTGGCCCCGGGGTTTGCCAGCCGCTGGGCGTCGATGTGTCGAGCTTGCATCCAGCGACGACCAGGCCAGCGAGAACGGCGGCAAGTGCTGCGCCACGAAGGGAGCCAGCGGACTTCATGTCCGCAACATGGCGCTCTCGACCCGAACTGCAATCCAACTTTGTGTTATCTCCACAAGGGGCCGCCAGGGGCCCGGATTCGATGATGTTTTGGCGACGGCCGGGCTGAAACATTCGATACGTTCGTGATGATTCCCACCCAATGGGGTGATGCAACCGGGGGGTGCTGCTGATAGGCTAATGCCCAGTTTTTGGGGTCTTTTGGGGTAGTGTGCCTTTAGCCGAAACGACACCGCTTACGGCTGTGCCGGCGGGGGTGGCGCGATGCGCCATCCGTTGCGCTGCGCCGATTTCGTCCCTCGCTCGCCGGGGGTCGGTAGATGAGCGACATCATCCTCTCGGGCGGCGAGACGAGTTCGGGGCTCGTCCTCAGCGCGGGCGACACGCTGAGCGTCCTGAGTGGCGCCACGGCGAGCGGCACAACGATCCTGAACGGCGGCCACGAGTACGTCTCGTCCGGCGGCATGGATGCCGGCACGATCATCTCGGCCGTCGGCTTCGAGCAGGTCTCCTCCGGCGGGACGGTGAGCGGTGCCATCCTGCGCGGCGGCGACCTCACCATAATCGGCGGCACGGCGAACGGAACGACCGTCTCGAGCGGCGGCTTTTTCGTGGTCGAGTTCAGGCGGCGTCGCGAGCGGCACGGTGGTGTCGAGCCGCGGAGACATCGCGCTGTATGGTGGAGTCTCCATCACCTCCCTGACGGTGCTGGCCGGCGCAACTGTCGAGGTTCGCGCGGGCTACGATCATTTCCAACACCGGCGTGCTGGTCGTCTCGTCGGGCGGCCTGGCCATGAACACGCAGGTGTTCAGCACCAATGTCGGCAGTCCCGGCAGCAACGGCTCGTTGGTGACCTCTTTGGGAGCCATCCTGAGCGGCGGCGCCGCCAGCGGGACGATCAACAGCGGCGGCACGGTCATCGACCCCAGTGTGGTCAGCAGTGGCCAGCAGCTGATTGTCAGCTCGGGCCAGATCTCCAACGGCATCACCGTGCTGACGAGCGGGGAGCTCCAGATCCTGTCGGGTGGCGCGGCCTCCGGCACGACGCTCTCGGGCGGCCACGAGTTCCTCTACTCAGGCGGGACAGCCAGCGGGGTCGTCATCAGCAGCGGCGGCCAGCTATGGGTGTTCAACGGCGCCGATCTCGAAGACTTTACTCTGCAGCCGTTCGGACTGGCCGAGTTCATCTCGGGTTACACGCTGAGCGGATTTACCGTCGGCAACAGCGCGACCGTCGTAATGGTCGAGGGTGCTACGGCCGTCGACACCGTCGCACAGAACGGCGGCGGACTGTCCCTTGGCTTCGGCGGCGTCGCCAGCGGCACGATCGTCAGCAATGGCGGCTTCGAGTTGGTCTCGTTCGGCGGCATGGCAAGCGGAACTGTCGTGTCCAGCGGCGGCTTCATGGCGGTCATGTCGAGCGGCACCGCCAGCGATACGACCGTGCTGAACGGCGGCGCGCTGGACGTAACCGGCCACGTCACGCTTGGCGGAACGACGTCCGTCGCCTCTGGTGGCGTGCTCGGATCAACGTTGCCACCGTCAGCGTCGGGTCGGGGCAGACGATCCAGAGCGGTCAGATCGGCAACCACAGCGACATCGTCGTGCTGTCGGGCGGCACGATGCTGAGCGCGGTGGTGTCGAGCTCGGCTGCTCTTGCGGTAGAGGGCGGCCTGGCCATCGGCACCGTGGTCTCGAGCTCCGGCCAAATTATCGTGGATCACGGCGTTGCGAGCAACACAACGCTCAGTCGAGGCGGCGGCCAGTCGGTAGACTCGGATGATCGTGGCGCGGGCGAGACGGTGAGCGGCGCCGTGGCGCTTTCGGGCGGCGTTGCGCAGGCCCTGTCGGGCGGCGTGCTGGTCGCCACGATCGTGTCGAGCGGTGGCCGGAGATCGCGTCGTCGGGCGGCAGGTCGCGACTTGATAAGCGGCGGCGGAGTAGTGCGTAGGGCGGCCCGCACGTGGTAGAGCGGCGGTACGTTGGAGGTGTTTGGCGGGGCGACGAACACGGCGGCGACATATAGCAGCGGCGCCACCTGGTGGTGGGGTCGGGCTTCACGCAGTCGGGGTGGGAGCGCTAGGCCTGAGGAGGGTGGTTCATCGGCGGGCATCGCAACCGCCACGACGATCAGCAGCGGCGGCAGGGAAGTGGTGTCGTCGGGCGGCGAGCTGGGCGGCGCTACGCTGGCTGGCGGCACGCTGGAGATCACGAGCGGCGCCATACTTGGCTCCGCTACGATCGGCTTCACCAGCAGCGGCGGCGTGCTGCAGCTCGACAATTCATCTTCATTCAGCGGCACGATCTCGGGCTTCGGCATACCAGGCGGGATCGACCTCGTGAACGTCGCTTACAACTCGGCAACCACGACGCTCGACTTCCAGGAGGCCGTCAGCAACCTGAGCGGCACGCTCACCGTGAACGACGGCACGCATGTCGCCACCCTGACCCTGCTCGGTCAGTACGTGACCGGGCAATTCCACATGGCCAACGACGGCAACGGCGGCACGCTGGTGACCGATCCGCCGGTCGACAGTGCCGGGCATCTCACCTCGCCGCACTGACGCGGAAAAGGCGCAACGTCGAGCAGCGCCGTGTGTTCCCTGGCGACCTCCGCGAACAGGGCCTTTCTGGGGCAGGCATTGCCGACCGCATCGCCAACGCGCGCTGGCATCGGATACTGATTCGGCCTAACCTTGGGTTTCACAGCAGGTCCCGAACAGGGACGCGAGAGGAGGACAGATGCGGCGATCGGTATTTGCGATGCTAGGGGCGGTGGCTCTGGTGGGAGGCGCGGCGCTCTATGGGCAGACACATGCGCAGACGACCGGCGCGAATGTCGGCTCGCTGACCTGCAACGTGTCGGGTGGCATCGGGTTCGTGTTCGGCTCGTCGAAGACACTCAGCTGCCTGTTCAACCGCACCGATGGCGTCGCCGAACGATATAGCGGCGAGATCAAGAAATTCGGCATCGATATCGGCTACACCAAGGAAGCCCAGATGGTGTGGCTGGTGTTCGCGCCCGGCTCGCTCGCCCCGGGGACGCTGAGCGGCGGCTATGCCGGCGCCACGGCGTCGGGAACGGTTGGTGTCGGCGTCGGTGCCAACGTGCTGGTCGGCGGCAACAACCGGCAGATCACGCTGCAGCCCTTGAGCGTCGAGGGCAGTGTCGGCCTCAACGTCGCGGCGGGCATCGGCGCGGTCGAGCTGCATTACGTTCGCTAGTCCCCCATGGGCGCGTTGGGGGGCGAGCTGGGCTCGCTGCACCGGCCGGCGCGCCGGCTGACCGCGGCCGGCGCCGAGGCGCTCGACGAGATCGTGGCCGAAGAGGTGGCGGTGGCGCTGGTCTATAACGGCGTCAGCCACGCCGTCATGATGGCCACGCCCTGCGATCTCGAGGACTTCGCCCGCGGCTTCTCGCTGACCGAGCACATCGTCGATAAGCCGTCGGAGATCTACGACATCGAGGTCGAGGAGGTCGAGCGCAGCACCGGCGGCCGCGGCTTCGAGGTGCGGCTCGATATCGCCAGCCAGCGCATGGTCTCGCTGCAGACCCGCCGGCGCAGCATGTCCGGGCGCACCGGTTGCGGCCTGTGCGGCGTCGACAGCCTCGAGGCCGCCCTGCGGCCGGTGCCGCGCAGCACCGGCACGGGCAAGGTCTCGCGCGCGGCGATCCAGCGGGCGATGGCGGCCCTTCCGGGTGAGCAGAAGATCAACCGCGAAAACGGCGCCACGCACGCCGCCGGCTGGGCCACGCCAGACGGCACGCTGGTCGCGGTGCGCGAGGATGTCGGCCGTCACAACGCGCTCGACAAGCTGGGCGGGGCACTTGCCAAGGCTGGAACGGTCACAGCGGGCGGCTTCGTCGTGGTGACCAGCCGATGCTCCTACGAGATGGTGCAGAAGGCCGCCGCCCTCGGTGCCGTGGCGATCGCGGCGGTCTCGGCGCCGACCTCGCTTGCCATCGAGACCGCCGAGCAGGCAGGCATCGCGCTGGTCGCCTTCGTGCGCGAGAGCCGGCTCACGGTCTACGCCAATTCGGATCGCGTAGAAACGTGACGAGCGGGGGCGTGACGCAGCAGTTCGTGTTCGGCATCACCGGCTGGAAGAACGCCGGCAAGACGACGCTGGCCGAGCGCCTGGTCGCCGAGTTCGTGCGCCGCGGCTGGCGGGTGGCGACGGTCAAGCACGCCCACCATGCGGCCGATATCGACAAGCCAGGCACCGATTCCTTCCGCCATCGCGCCGCCGGCGCCACCGAGGTGGTGTTGGTGACCGGTGCGCGCTACGCCATCATGCGCGAACAGGGGGAGACGAAGCTGGCCGAAGTGCTGGCCCGGCTGGCGCCGGCCGACCTGGTGCTGGTCGAGGGCTTCAAGCGCGACGCACATCCCAAGATCGAGGTGCGCGGTGCCGAAGCCGAGCCGATGGCAATGCGAGAGCACAACATCGTCGCCATTGCCACGGACGCTCAACCAGCGAATGGACGGCTGCCGTGGTTCCGCCGCGACGACATCGCCGCGATCGCCGACTTCATCGCGGCGCGGCGTCCCTGACGCGGGCCGGCGCGCAGCATCCAGACGATCGGGCCAGTGCCTTACCCGTCCACAACAGTCCACTCCAGGTGGACGGGTCGGATGCCGATGAAATGGGCTTTTCTGCCCTCCCAGTCTGCGAATCCGGGACTCCCCGCTCGGAAAACGCACGCAGCCCTTCGCCAGGCTCGAGACCCTCGTGCGACTCATCAACACCGCCACCACGATCAGAGTGGCGGTGTTGATGGGAAGCACCGCCGTTCGGCCGCCGACGCCACCACCTGACAACAACACCGCCACTTCGGAGTGTGGTGGCGGTGTTGTTGTTTGTCCGCTGCCGGCGCGAGGCGGTCGGCCATCGGCGTGGTGAAAAGCCCTATAAAGCCGCTTTTCACTCGCTCTACTGCTTGCCCCCACCGAAGACGCCGGAAGCCTGGTAGCCCGGGCCGCCGGCGTTGAAGTGCCGGATTGGCCCACGACCCCACCACCTGCTGCCGGGCTAGTCATGAAGGACCCGTTGACGGGTGCGGGTGCGTTGTCGCAGCGATGGTGCTGCCGAAGTTGGCGCCGCCGTGCCGGCGACCAGTGCCGTAGTTACGGTTGTCGAACTGAGTCCAAGGTGCCTGTGCCCGCCCCAGCTATAGTTCATGCCGAAAGTGCCCGTCACGTTTCGGGTGGGACCGTTGCCGTTCTGGGCTTGGCCCCACATGCCGCCGCTGAACGAGGCGCTTTGCGTGTTCGGCAGTTGTGTCGCCACCTGACCGGCCACCCATGGCGCCTGGGTGACGATGCGGTCGGACCGCCGTGGTGCCTCCATGGTGTCGCCCGGCGACGAGATCGTGGTTTCCCACTCGCCAAAGGTCAGAAAGTCGCACGTGCAAGTGCGCCCGACATAGGACCGCCGGGAACCTGGGCGGGCGCTCCGCAGCACGCTGGTGTTGCGCGCCCTGATCGTGGCTTCGCCGGCGCTGATAGTGGCCCGGCCATTGCTCGTTCCGGTGAAGAAGTTGGCGTTATCCTGGAAGAAACTGCTGTTGGGTTGATGCCGAGGTGCAACGTGGCGTTTGGCGAGAACACCGAGCCATCGAGGCCGCGGATGATGATCTTGGCCGTCACTTTGCTGGTGTCGGCATCGGTATTAATCGTGAGATCGCCGGGCTGTGTCCGGAGAGCGCGGCGGTTGCGGGGTGATGGCCGAGCGCTTCGACGATCAAGCCGCCGACAAAGCCGGTCTGTATCTGTGTGGTCTTGGGGCACTTGTGTTGGTGGTGGTCGTGGTGGTGGTCGTCGTCGTGTTGTCCTGCGGATTGCTGGCGCCGCCGCTGTTCTGAACCGCCGTAGTGACCGCGTTGTTGCTGGTGTTTGGCGGATTCGCCGTGCCGGGCAGAGTCCCTGGAGGCGACTGGCCGGAATTGTTGCTCGAAAAGCCCGAACCCTGCGCCTTCTGGTCGGCATTGCCGCCGCCGCTGCCGCCTTTGCCCGAATTGTTGTTGGCGAGTTCGAGCGCACCGATGAGAGCGTTGAGGCCGCCGGGCGGCAGCAAGCTCGGCAGGCTGGGAGAGGCACCGGTGTTGACGATCACAAACGAGCTCGGCCGCGTCATGGTCTGCGTCTGGCCCTGGCCGGTGACGGTCATGCTGTTGCCGAACAGGAAGGCGGCCGTGGTCTTGCCTGAGCCGACGCCGAAGATCCCGATGCCGCCGCGGATGCCGATGGTGCCCGACGGCGTGTTGATCGTGACGGGGCTGGTCTTGCTGATCCTGCCGCCGACAAAGCGCAACACGCCCTGGCTCGCGGTGACGGCGAGCTCGCCGGTCTTGGTGTTGGGGTCGTAGACGAACTTGTCGATGGTGAGCCGCGCGTTGGGGCCTACCGTGAGCGAGCTGCCGTCGAGAAAGACCAGATGCGCGCGGTCGTTGCCGTGCGTGGTGACGACCTCGTTGGCCTGCACGTCGATGCCGATGCGCAGCACGCGCTCGTTCTCCGACGGCGGCTTGCCGAGCGGATCGCCGTCGGTCGCCGACGTCACTCCAACTTTCGATTGTGCCTGCGCGGTTCCCACGAGGGTCAGCGCGGTAGTGCTCATCAAGGCGGCGCATAGAAGAGACAAGCGCCGTACCGTACCAGTGGCCATGTCAGTCTCCTTCAAGCAGCGCTAGAAACGACGAGTCGCGTCGCACATCAAGTCATTCTCGATGAATTTGAAGCAAGAGTTTGTGAGCTTTGGCACAGAGCGCCCGACTCATGGCGCCGAGTGTGCGAAGCGCACCGTTGTTCGCTTGTGACAAAATTGAGGCCGCCGGCCGGCCGGCCGGCCGTTCGTTGTCTCGTCCGGCGCCTAGCGCTGGGTGGCGAAGATACCGCCGGCCTTGTAGGGCGTGCCGCTGACGTTGCCGCTGACGCCAAACGCGCCGCGATGTATTTTGCCGGGTCCGTGGGCGAGGAGAAGAACGAGCCGGTGAGCGGGCCGGTGACGCTCGGGCTGCCGGTCAGCTGGATCTGGCCGCTGACGTTGGCAGTGCCCGGGGTGATCTGAAGCTGGCCGGAGTACGCCTTGTTGTCCCAGGTTCCACCGACTGAGCCCGCGCCTCTGTTGAAGCTCCAGTTGATGGTCATGTCGCCTTCGCGAAGTAAGGGTTGTTAGTCCCCAGTTGCGCCATGCCGGCCATGAATCCGGAGTACGTGGCGCTCTGGGTGTTCGGCAGCATCACCGGGTTCGCCACCGTGCCGACGACATAGGGCGCGGTGGAGATCTGATCGGTCTGCCCGGTACGATACGTCCCAGTGTAGGTGACCGTGGAAGTCCAGTAGCCAAAGCTCAGGTACGCGCACTCGCATTGTGTGGCGCCGAAGCCCTGGGGAATGGCCGGTGTCACCGGCCCGGCGGGTATGGGACCTGCTGATTGGCGGCAAGGCTCGTCAGCTCCGTGACGTGGGTGATCGTCGTGGCAGTACCGACCAACGGCTGCAGCGTTCCCGGTTGGGGCACCGGCGTTCCGTGTGAGTCCACCACTTTTTGGATCGCGTAGACCGAGTTGTTCAGGAAAGTACTGTTGGACGTGTTGCCGCCAAGCTGCAGGGTCGCATTGGGTGAAGAGAGCGTGCCGTCGAGACCGCGGATGATGATCGTGGCCTGCGTCGTGCCCGTTGCAGCGGTGGTCTTGAGCGTGAAGTCGGTGGGGACGCTGAGGTCGACGGCAGGTACCCGCGTCGTGGAGACGCTGCCGTTTTGGGCCACGATCAGGCCGTTGGTGTAGCCGGTCTGCGTCTGTGTGGTCACTGTCGTCGGCGGCGTGAATACTTTATCAGGGGTCGCGTTGCCTTGCGGGTTGGCGGCGCCGCCGCTCTGGCTCACGGTGTTCGTGATGGCATTATTATTGGTGTTCGGCGGGCCACCGCCGATGCCCGGCTGATTTGCCGGCGGCCCCGAACTGCCGCCGCCGGAGTTGCTGGCGGAAAGGCCGGAACTCTGCGCCTTCGAGTCGGCGTTGCCGCCGCTGCCTCCTGAGCCCGTCCCGCCCGATCCAGAGGTGCCGCCGGTACTGCCGCCGGAGGTCGAGCCGCCGCCTTCGAGCTGACCGACGAGGGCAGTGAGGCCGCCGGGCGGCAGCAGGCTGGGCAGGCTGGGAGAGCGCACCGGTGTTGACGATCACATACGAGCTCGGCCGCGTCATGGTCTGCGTCTGGCCCTGGTCGGTGACGGTCATGCTGTGGCCGAAGAGGAAGTCGCGGTCGTGGTCTTGCCGCGAGCCGACGCCGAAGATCCCGATGCCGCCGCGGATGCCGATGGTGCCCGACGGCGTGTTGATCGTAACGGGGCTGGTCTTGCTGATCCTGCCGCCGACAAAGCGCAACACGCCCTGGCTCGCGGTGACGGCGAGCTCGCCGGTCTTGGTGTTGGGGTCGTAGACGAACTTGTCGATGGTGAGCCGCGCGTTGGGGCCTACCGTGAGCGAGCTGCCGTCGAGAAAGACCAGATGCGCGCGGTCGTTGCCGTGCGTGGTGACGACCTCGTTGGCCTGCACGTCGATGCCGATGCGCAGCACGCGCTCGTTCTCCGACGGCGGCTTGCCGAGCGGATCGCCATCGGTCGCCGACGTCACTCCAACTTTCGATTGTGCCTGCGCGGTTCCCACGAGGGTCAGCGCGGTAGTGCTCATCAAGGCGGCGCATAGAAGAGACAAGCGCCGTACCGTAGCAATGGCCATGTCAGTCCCCTTCAAGTAGTGCTAGAGACGACGAGTTGCGCCGCACATCAAGTCATTCTCGATGAATTTGGAGCAAGAGACTGTGACCTTTGGCACAGAGCGGCCGGCTGATGGCGCCGAGTGTGCGAAAGCTCACCGTCGTTCGCTGGTGACCGGGTTGCGGCCGAGCGCTGGGAACCGCTGCCGTTCTGGACTTTACCCGCCATGAAGCCAGTGTAGGTCGCGCTGCTGGTGTTCGGCAGCATCATCGGGTTCGCCACGGCGCCGGCAACATACGGCGCGTTGGTGATGAGGTCCGTCTGGCCCGTGCGATAGCTGCCACGGCGACGCCGATCAGAGCGGCGCGCAGAACAGATAAGCCGAGCATGGCCCTGGCCAAATCTAACCCCCAATTCAACCCACGCTAGAAGCGCCAGCTTACCCCAAACATGAAGTTATTGTTGATAAATTCGTAGTTGGATATTGTGGCATTTCTCACAAAACGCCCGCCAGTCAGGCTGAAAGTGGTGCGGTCATCGAACGGGATGGCCACCACGAGGTTGGCGATTGTATCCGTCTGATACCGATTGGTATTGGGATCGACCGTGGGGTCGGGGGCATCGTAGGCCCACCATTGTTCGGTCACCGACAGGCTGATGGTCCAGGGCAGGCCGGTCTTCAGCACCGGGTCCATGAACTTGAAGGAAAAGCCGCCGCCGATGCCGGCCAGCTGATAGCTCTGCCAGATCGTCTGCTCGGCCTCGAAGCGCTGGGCGGCGCCGATCATGAAGAGCTGGACGATCGGGCTGAGCTGGAACTGGAAGGTCGAGGTGGCCGAGTACTCCATGCCGCGGAACTGGGAGTTCGTCGGCAGGTACCAGGTGTTCTGCGCATCGTGCTTGCGGAACACGAACGTCGAGACGTTGCGCAGCCGGTCGCTGAGCAGGATCGCACCCTCGAGGCCGGCGCCGTAGCTGCCGTAGTAGGGCGTGTCGTTGACCCAGATGTAGCCCAATGCGCCGAACGGCTTCAGCGTCACATCCTCGAAGATGCCGTTGAAGACCTGGAAACGCGGCCCGCTGGTGAGGTCGAGCAGCGTGACGTTGGCGGCCGAAACCTGGAACTGGCGGTTGGCGTAGGCGGTGAACTGGGTCTCGATCGCCGACTTGTCCTGCAGCCCGAGGTCGTAGCGGTGGCGCACCTGCAGCGAGCTCACCACGCCCCAGTCCGGCGAGCCGAGCGATTGCTGGTTGAGGTTGGCGACCTGGCCGAACAGCCGCACGTTCGAGCTCGCGGGGCCGAGATTGGCGTTGGACTGGTAGCGCCAGCCAAGGAAGGCCTCGCCGGAGAATTGCGAGGTCTTCGCCTGGTTCTGGACCTGCGCCATGAACTGCTCGGCGCGGCTGCGCACGTCGGCTGGCAGGTTGGGCGACTTGAGCGCGCCCTCGAGATAGGTGCGCGCCACTTCGTAGGAACCGAGGCGGTAGTAGAGAACGCCGAGCTCCAGGCGCACGCGGGGCAGATTGCCGTCGATCAGAAGCATGCGCTCCAGTGCCGAGATCGCGCCTTCGAGGTCGCCGGTCTGGCTGGCGATGGTGGCGAACTTGAACAGCACGTCGAGATCGGCGGGCTTTTTCAGCATCTCCTGAAACGCGTCGTCGTATTGCTTCTCGAGGTCGCCCTTCGAGGCAGCGGGGGCGGCGGCAGGGCCGGGATTGGTGGCGGCCGGCCGAGGGGCGCGGGTCGGGTCTGCACTGGCAGGGATGCTGGTGCTGGGGGCGCCGGTAGGGGTGATGGTCTGGGTCGGGGCAACGGTCGGCGCCGGCTGCGCGTACGCGAAATTCGCGTCAGCGCTCGCTATGAACTGCAGGCCCCCCAAAACGGCCAGGACTCTCAGGAACCGCTTAAATCGTCCCAAACCCACGAGTCTCCACCGCGACCGCGGGTCGGCCGCCCCGCCATCGTCCCGACACAGCGTAGGATGGCGCAGCGCGCCTGCTAAATCAACCAGCTACGGAGGACAAAAATCCAGCCAAACCATGGACTTGCCCTTGCTGCCTTCATGCGGAACAGCATGCGCCCGTACTGCCGTTCACCGAGCGCGCTCACAAAGCGTTCCCGCTCGCGGACCATGGCCGCCAGCATGCGGTCGAGCATGGCGGCGTAGGTATTCCCCCAGTTTCCGGCCGACAGGTGCAAGCGCCCGCCGAGAACCGGGTTGTTCGCGGCGAAGTTCTTGCCGTGCAGGCGATAGGAGTAGAGCGGCTCATCTATGAGCAGCGAACCTGAAACCATTTGCGCCATGACGACGACATAGAAATCCATGTGCAGGCGGAAAGCCTCATCATCCTTGGGGAAGACGAGGTCGATCAGCGAGCGGCGGAACATCATCGACGAGGTGCTGACCCAGACCCAGTGGACCAGGCGCTTGGTGTAGAGGCGGTAAGGCGACTGACCTTGCCAGGTGGCGGACTTCTTCGCCGCGTCGATGGCCGGCACCCGCGCCGGATCAATCGGCGCGAAGGCCTGGCCGCGGTCGGCGACGGCGCGGTCCTTGCCGAACCAGTAGACGGCGCCCGCGATCAGCGCGCCCTGGCCGTCGATCAGCCGCGCGTTGCAGGCGGTGAAACCGACGGCGTAGCTTTCGTTGAGATGCGCGGCGAGATGGCGTTCGAGGAAATCGTCGTTCCATAGATCGTCGGAGTCGAGGAAGCAGACGAACGGCGCTTTCGTCTCCGCAAGGCCGGCGCGCGTCGCCCCGGTCTGGCCGACGTTCTTCGGCAGGCGAACCTGCCGGAAGCGTGGGTCGTGGCCCAGTTCTGCGAGCGAGCGCTGCACGACCGCGGCGGAATCGTCGGTCGAGGCGTCGTCGACGATCACGCAGTCGAAATCGCGCAACGTCTGGCGTGCGATCGAGCGGATCGCGTCAGCGATGTAGTCCCGGCAATTGTAGCACGTGACGACGACGGAGATGCGCGGGAGCGTCGCCTCGCTCACGTCTTGGCCGGCCCCAGGAAGTCGAAGTCGACGCCTTCGTCGGCCTGCAGGACGGTCTTGTAGAAGAGGCCGGTGTAGCCGCGATCGCTGCCGTTGTGAGGCGCCGGCGCCTTCCAGACCTTGCGCCGCTTGGCGAGTTCGCCGGCGGAGACCAGGAGCTCGAGCTTGCGTTTGGGAACATCGAGGGTGATGCGATCGCCGGTCTTCACCAGCGCAAGCGGGCCGCCGACCGCGGATTCCGGCGCGACATGCAGGACGATGGTGCCGAACGCCGTGCCGCTCATGCGGGCGTCGGAGATTCGGATCATGTCCTTGACGCCGGCGCGTGCGAGCTTCATCGGGATCGGGAAGGAGCCTGCCTCCGGCATGCCGGGTGCGCCCTTGGGTCCGGCATTGCGCAGTACGAGAATATCGTCGGCCGTCACGTCGAGCTCGGGATCGTCGCCGCGCGCCGCAAGGTCTTCCAGCGAATCGAACACCACGGCACGGCCGGTATGGGTGAGGAGCGCAGGCGATGCGGCTGAATGCTTGATCACCGCACCGCGCGGCGCCAGGTTGCCGCGCAGCACGGCCATGCCGCCGGTCGGCTTGATCGGGTTCTTCGGCGTGCGAATGACGGTTTGGCCTGGCACCATCTCGGCGGCGTCGATGACGTGCTTCAGTGTCTTGCCGGAGACGGTGAGGCATTTCTCGTCGAGCAGGCCGCGAATCTCCTTCAGGAGCCGCGAGTTGCCGCCGGCCCAGTGGAAGTGCTCCATGTAGTGATCGCCCGACGGCTTGAGGTCGACCAGCACCGGCACCTTGCGGCCGATGGCGTCGAACTCCTCGAGCTCGATGTCGATGCCGAGCCGGCGCGCCACGGCGGTGAGATGGACCAGCGCGTTGGTCGAGCCGCCGATCGCTTGCAATACGGTGAGCGCGTTGCGGAAGGCGGCCTCGGTCATGATCTCGCTCGGCCTGGGTCCGTGCTCGACCGCCATCTTGGCGGCGAGCTTGCCGGTCGCTTCAGCGACGCGCAGGCGGTCGGAATGAGTGGCGGGGATGGTGCCGCTGGTCGGCAGGCCCATGCCCAGCGTCTCGACGATGCAGCCCATGGTGCTGGCTGTGCCCATCACCATGCAGGTGCCCTTGGTCGGCGCCAGTCGCTCGCTCACCATCTCGATGTCGGCCGCCGAGAAGGTCCCGGCGCGATGCTGGCCCCACAGGCGGCGGCAGTCGGTGCAGGCGCCCAGCACCTCGCCCTTGAAGTGGCCGACCAGCATCGGCCCGACCGGCAGCACGATCGCCGGCCGATCGACGCTGGCCGCCGCCATCAGCTGGGCGGGCAGGGTCTTGTCGCAGCCGCCGATCAGCACGACCGAGTCCATCGGCTGGGCGCGGATCATCTCCTCGGTGTCCATCGCCATCAGGTTGCGCAGGAACATGCTGGTGGGATGGGAGAAGCTCTCGTGGATCGACACGGTCGGGAAGACCATGGGGAGCGCGCCCGCGAGCATCACGCCGCGCTTCACCGCCTCGATCAGGTCGGGCACGTTGCCGTGGCAGGGATTGTAGTCGCTGAAGGTGTTGGTGACGCCGACGATCGGCCGGTCGAGCGCGTCGTCGGAATAGCCGCCGGCCTTGATGAAGGCCTTGCGCAGGAACAGCGAGAAGCCCGCGTCGCCGTAGGTGGCGAGACCCTGGCGCATGCCGGTGGCTTTCGGCTTGCCGTTGGCCTGCCGCTTGCGGGATGCCATGTCAATTCTCTCCCTCTTCTGTCTTCCTCCTCTCCCCCGCTAGGGGGAGAGGGCGGGTGAGGGGGCCACGCACGTCGATTCCCCCTCACCTAGCCTCTCCCCCTAGCGGGGGAGAGGAACATCACTGAGCTATTTTGTATCGTCTTCCAGACCGGCCGCCCAGCGGGCATGTGCGGCGGGATTGCGCTCGGAGGCGATGGTGCGGGCAAGTTCCAGGCCCATCAGGGCGCCGAACTTGAAGCCATGACCGGAACAGGGCGACATCACCCAGCCCTTGCCGCCCGGCTTCTCGACCACGAAGCGCTCGTCATCGGTGACGGTGTAGAAGCAAACCTTGAGCCGGTCGGTGCGCCAGCGCTCGAAGCCATGGAACAGGCTGCGGCAGCGCTCGAGCAGCGGACGGATCTCGTCCTCGCTCGCCGAGCGCTCGGCAGCGGGATCGCCGAGGCGGCTGAATTCATGGTCGCCGACCTTGAAGCCACGGCCCTCCATCGGCGGCACGAGATAGAGGCCGACATCGCCGGTCTTCTCGATGATCATCGGTCCCTTCGCCCACGCCGCGCGTTGATCGTCCGGCAGATCGAAGTAGATGACCATCTGGCGCGACGGCACGAGGCGCTGGCCGAGCGACGGCAGCAGTCGTCCGACCCAGGCCCCGGCTGCGACGACCACAACATCGCCGTCATGGGGCGCGCCGCCGGCGGTGGTGACGCGGCCCTGCTCGAGATCGACCGAGCCGACCGGCGTCGCCGCGTGTAGCCGTACCCGTGGATGTTGGGTCAGATATCGCACCAAGTCTGCGACGATATCCTGGGCGAACAGCACCCCGCCGGTGTCGATCCAGAAGGCCCGCTCGACGCCGCGGGCGTCGAGCAGGGGGAAACGCCGGGGCAGTTCGGCGACCGGCAATTCGGTCATCGGCCGGCCGATCGTGGCCAAGGTGGCGGCCGAGCGCTCGGCCCAGTCGGCGCCATTGCCGGTCAGGGCGAGCGTACCAGTCGGCGCATAATGACGCTGGCCAAGATCGCGCCACATCACATCCCAGGCCGCGTAGGCGTCGTCGATCATGCGGGCATAGCCGATATGCTCGCCGTAGGGATGGCGGATCAGGCGATGCTCGTCCATCGAGGAGGCGAGCGGGTTGGGCAGCTCGGCCTGTTCGAACAATTCGACGTCATGGCCCTCCCGCGCGAGTCCCCAGGCGGTGCTCAGCCCCATGACGCCGCCGCCAACTATGATCGCTTTCATGACGCTTCCTTGGCAGTGCAGGATGGCTTGCGCAATGTATGGCCGAATCGCTAGTGATGTGCGTTCCTGGGGGGCCGTAGTCCTTGCAAAATCCGGCAGCTTGGGCGTTGATGGCGCCCACGTTTACACAACCGTGATTGGGGCGAAGGGGTAGGAAACATGGCGATGACCATGCTGCAGATGTCCGGGCTGGCGCCGACGCCGGCCACCATGGCCGACGGTGTCCTGCTGATCATCGACGCGCAGCGAGAGTATACCGACGGCCTGCTGCCGCTGACCGGTGTCGCGGGCGCCGTCGATGCGCTGGCGATTTTGCTCGACAAGGCACGCAAGGCCGGGACGCCGATCGTCCATGTCCGTCACAAGGGGCCGGGCAAGGCGTTCAACCCGTCATCGACCGGCTACGAGATCGTCAAGCAGCTGACGCCGCGCGACGGCGAGGTCATCGTCGACAAGGGGCTGCCCAACGCCTTTGCCGGCACGGACCTGGCCAAGCACTTGGCAGCGAGCGGCCGCAAGAACCTGATCGTCGGCGGTTTCATGACCCACATGTGCGTGTCGGCGACCGTGCGCTCGGCGACCGACCATGGCTTCATGAGCACGATTGCCGCCGACACCGTGGCGACGCGCGACCTGCCGGACGCGACCGGCGGAGCGACCGTCGGTGCCGACGCCATCAACCGCATCACGCTGGCGGCGCTGTCGGATAGGTTTGCCTGGGTCGTGCAGAAGGCTGAGGCGATCACCTAGCCGGGCGCCTATTTTGGAATGGAGCCGCCGTGGTCGGTGAGCACCGCAATGGCGGCGATGGCGAACAGAAGCAGCAGCGAGCTGTACTCGACGAACATCGCGCCGCGCCGATCGGCCACTAGGCGTTGGATGTATGCGATGAACCTGGACATCAATGCAACGCAGTGGCCACCGGCCCTGATAGGTTCAGGAGCGTGTGGCCGAGGGTTGTCATCGCGCCGATCGCGGTGGTGCCGATCAGACAGACGATCAACGCGTATTCGATGGACGTTACCGCGCGCTGATCGCCGCGGAACCGCCGCAGGAACGACAGCATCAACTTCATCCCCGAGAACTTGTTTTCAGCGTAATCCGTACGGCGACAGGGACAATGCAAAGCTTGTAACATTGGTAAAGTTTGTCACTGCCGGCGCGTGCCTTGCAAAGAAAATGGGCGGCCCTTGCGGGACCGCCCATTGGTCGGACCGAAGACGGTCCCGGCCGATCAGGTCATCGCGCCGGCGACGTTGCTCAGCACGTTGCTGACTTTGCCGCCGACGCTGGTCATGGCGGCGATGGCCGCGACCGAGATCAGCGAGGCGATCAGCACGTACTCGATCGCAGTGGCGCCCTGTTCGTTCTTCATCAGTCGACGGAAAATGGACAGCATCGGTATCTCCAAAAGAAAGGCGTTATAGATTTACACTCTGGTCCACGGCTCCCGCCGGGTTCTGGGGCTCGGGGGAGTGAAGACAAACGACCGGCACGAAAATGTGCCCATGCCTCATCAAATAGTTGAGGTACGAGGCCTAAAATATTGAAACAGAAGATGGATTCAATACAGGGATTGTATCAACTGCATCATCTACGGGAGCGGCGAACCGGCATGGTATCGTCGCCAGACTGGGAGGCGTGTCATGAAGTCTATTCTGACCATGGCTTGGACGGCCGAGGATCCGGCCGCGTTCGATCTGGCGGCGAAACTGGCCCGCGCCTTCGATGCCCGGCTGGTCGGCCTCGAGCCGCCGTCCTATGGCGTGATGAGCATGGCGTGGGCCGACGCCGGCATGGGGGCGCCGATCGGCGGCGGCCTTGCCGAAGACGCCGAGGAACGCCAGCGTGTTGCGGCCGTGAAGCAGGCCTTCGACTCGCGCGCGTCGGGACTGAGGTCGGAGTGGCGGTCGGCCGACGATAGCGGCCCGACGGCGATCGGAATCATCGGCCGGGCCTATGATCTGATCGTCATGCCCCAGCCCGGGGCACTCCCCAAGATGCCGGAAAGCGTGTTCGAGACCGCGCTGTTCGATTCGGGGCGGCCGGTCCTTGTCGTACCGCAGGGGTTCAGCGGCACGGTCGGCAAGCGCATCCTGTTCGCTTGGAACGGCTCGACCGAAAGCGCCCGCGCGATTTCGCTCGCCATGCCGGTGCTGAGTGGCGCCGACGCGATCGATGTGTTGAGCGTCGATGGCGCCATGGTGCCGGGCCCCACCTCGGCCGAGATCGCCCAGTCGCTGGCCAGCCACGGCCTCAAGGTGACCAGCCAGCACGTCAAGCCGGGCAGCCGGTCGGCCGGCCAGACCATCGTCGACACCGCGACGGCCGGCAGTGCCGACCTGATCGTCAAGGGTGCCTACACGCAGAGCCGGCTGCGCCAGATGATCTTTGGCGGCATGACCCGCCATCTCATCCTTCACTCGACGCTGCCGGTCCTGTTCTCCTACTAGAGCATAGTCCGTCCGGTTGGAATCAGCCGGACGGACTATGCCTTTGGTCGGGGCGCCTGGGACAACGCGTTTCCGATCAAATGGAACCGCAAGAGCGGTTCCATTTGATCGGAACCCGCTTTAGCCCGTGCTAGAAGGCCGCATGACGGCCGGTGGTAGACGCCTGAGCTGGATCCTCGCCGCAGCCGCGGTGCTTTGCGCCGCGCTGGCGGTCGGCGCGACCCTGCTCGAGCGCAACGAGGTCATCGGACCGGGCCAGACCGAGGGCGAGAAGATCGCCATGATCAAGGCCGAGCGCGCCCGCCTGCAGGCGCGTGCCGACGCCGAGGCGAGGATCGCCCTGTTGCCGGCGTTCCGGATCGCTACCCTCTTGACCGACGCTCTTGCCGTCCGCGCCTCCAGCGAGGACGAGCGCACTGTCGACCGGATGCCGGCAACCCGTCGCCAGGCCTTCGGCGATCTCGATGCGCTGAATGCAGCGCTACGCGATGCCGTCTCCCGGCCGGGCGAAGGCGCGCGGCAGGTCGCCGGTACCGCCGCCGAGCGGGCGCGGGCGGCGCTCGAGCGGCTGGCCGGTATCGACGAGCTGCCGCTGGTGCTGCAGTTCACGCCGCGCTTCGTGCCGCCCCGTCGTGCCACCGGCGACCTGACCTTGACGCCGCGGGCGGCGGAGCCGGCTGCACCCGAAGGTTCATTGCGTCTCGGCCCGGTCGGCAAGGCGAACGTGGAGCCCGCGCCGCCGACCGTGCCACGCTATGCACCGACTTTTGCCGCTTCAGGCGAGTACGATCCGCCGGTCCAGGTCGAGGTCGTCGGACTGCACCTTTCGCCGGATGGTGCGCCGCCGCCGGTGCTGGCCGTCGGCAGCTGGCGTGGCCAGGCGACTGTGGCGCCCGAGCGGCTGCGTTTTTCGGTGCCCCGCGACGCGTTCGTCAGCGACGCCGTGCGCACGACTTTCGCGACGGGCCTGCTCACCTTCCGTCGCGGTTCGCGGGGTCTGGTGGTGGAGTTGCTGTTCGTCGTCCTGCCGGATCGGCCGGGCTCGTTCGCGCTCGATCAGAAGGTGCGTACCATGGTGCCGGAGGCCAATACGCTGGTCTCGCCGGAGATCCTGGTGCGCGCGCCGGCCGGCGGGACGCGTTCGGTGCGCCGCTGCTTCGACCCGCCGGCGGGCTGGCGCTTCGACAAGAAAAGTCGCCGCGTCGTCGTCGTGGAACGGCTGGGCTGGCTCGACGATATCGGCGATCCGACGCTCAACGGCGGTTCGGTCGAGTTCGCATCCGACGAAGGCGCCGACCAGATCTGCGTGGTGGTGACCGCCACGCCGGTGACGAAGGCGGCGCGCACGGCCACCATTGGCCGCTTCGAGGCAACCCTGGTGCGCGATCGCGCCGAGGACCGCGTCATACAGAGCGGCGTGCGCGCGCTGGACTGGCGCGAAGCCGTGCGTGTACCGATCGAGCCCGGCATGGTGGAATGGAAGCTCTACCTGCACCTGTTCGACGAGATCGACCGGGAATTCGACGGCGCGGTTTCGGCCAATCTGCCTTTCCTGCACGTCACCATCGAGCCGGACGGCCGGGCGCTGGTGCTGAAAGCTGACCCGGCGGAGGAACCTTAGCGGCCGTTGGGCTGTTCGGGGATTCGGCCGTCGGCCGACAGCAGTACTGCAACCGGCCGGGTCGCGTCGAAATGCGCCAGCACGATCAGCAACACCACCATGATCGGAACGCACAGGAACATGCCGACGACGCCCCAGATAGTACCCCACACCATGAGTGACGCGATCACGACCAGCGGCGAGAGGTTGAGCGAGCGTCCCATCACGGCGGGCTCGATGACGTTGGCCATCACGACCTGGATGGTGCCGATCACCAGCAGCACGATGAGGAACGGCCCGAGATGGTCGAACTGCACGAGCGTGAGCAGCGCCGGCGCCACGATGGCCAGAATCGAGCCGACGGTCGGGATGTAATAGAAGAAGAACACCATGACCGCCCAGAAGCCGGCGAAATCCACGCCGACCCAGGCCATGACGACATAGGCCAGCGCCGAGGTCGCGACGGCGAGCGTGGTCTTGATGCGAAGATAGATGCGTATGTCGCGGTCGATCTGCTCGAGCACCGAACGCAACCGCGTCTGCTGTTCGCCCTCGCCGAACATGATCGCCAGCTTGCGCCGAAAATGGACCTGCTCGACGAATAGGAAGCCGGCATAGATCAGTACGATGCCGGCCACGCTCACCACCGAGGCGGCGGCGGCGGCAAGCCCGCTCAACGTATCGGCGAGGCTGATGCGATCGAACAACTCGCCGAGCGTCGGCGCGTGCTCGATCCCGACGAGCCCCGCTCCTTGGTCGATCAGCTTCTGCAGGCGGACCTCGTAGTTGGGCGCGGCGGCGACCACCGCGGTGATGTTGAGGCTGATGGTCCGGCCGACCACCCAGACGAGCCCGCCCATCACCAGCAACGCCGCGATCAGTGCCAGCGGCCGCGGCAGGCGGAGGTCGACGACCGGCGGGCGCTCGATGGCATCTGCGAGGGCGTCGACCATGTACCAGAGCGCCATCGCCAGCACGAACGGCAGCAGCAGCCCGCGACCGGCCACCAGCAGGTACATCGTGGCCGCGATCACGATTGCCCACAGGGCGGCACGCTGCAGAGTCATGTGGCGCACTATAAGCTGAAGCGTCGGGTTGTGCTAAGGTCTGGCATTGAACAGCTTCGGGGAGTCAACCATGCAGAACCTTCTGTTCAGCTTTCAGGGTCGAATAAACCGCGCCAAGTTCTGGTTGGTCCATGTCGTGATGTGGGTCGTTGTCCTCGTCGTGTTCGGCGCGATTCTGGGTTCAGCTGCCGTGTCCTCGGACCCGCAGGCCGCCCTTCAATCGGTCGGCGTGGTCGGCGGTCTCATCCTCCTGGTGGTCTATATCCTGGCGCTGTGGATTGGCCTCGCCATCGCAGCCAAGCGCTGGCACGACCGCAACAAATCGGCATGGTGGATCCTGATCGTTTTCGTGCCCGCTGTCGGCGCCCTGTGGTACCTGATCGAATGCGGCTTCCTGAAGGGCACGACGGGAGCCAACAAGTTCGGCTCCGACCCCCTCGGCGTCTGACCGGCGAGATTTAAAGTCGTGCCGCGGCGCGTTTCAACGCGTCGCGGCCGCGTGCCGTCAGTTCGACGCGATGCTCGCCCGTCTCGCCGCCGCACTGGCGGATCAGGCCGTCGGCGCGTGCATCCTCCCACACCGGAAAGCGCGGACAGGAACTCCTCCAGGCATCCATGACGTCCTCGCGGCGGCGCGGCCGGTCGGCCACCCACTGCAGGAACTGGATCATGATCAGGCTGGGCTGAGCTTCCATCGGATGATTCTGCCCTCGCCAAGGCGGTGCCGTCCACTGCCGCCATGTTCAGCCTCGATTGGCGGACCACCCGAACTTCTAATGACCAAAATAGGTCGTGGCGGCCAACCCGCGTATATCTCGGCACGTGCCGGCCGTTCGCTCTTCCAGCTTTGCTCGTTTCAATGAGGATTATTGGGGGCCGCGTGCCGGACCCCCATGGTTTTTCCATTATTTTAAGCGTTACCGCCGAGAAACTGCCCTACCTGGCTTGGGGCTGCCGGAAGACCCCCATTATTTTCCCATTATTTTATTCGCTACCGCCAGCCCCGCCGGAATCCTAGCGACAGGTTTGCAACACCACCGGCGCGAGATGGCCGGCGAACTTGAGAGAGCCTGCGGGATTGAAATGACCATCGTCGCCGAAGTCCGTGCGTTGGAAGTCGTCGATCGGCACATCGATATAGATGTCTCCCAACGCCGCGGCCTCGCGTTTGAGCAGGCCGTTGAGACGCTCGATCAAGGGCCATTCGTCCTTGGCGTGGACGAACGGCACCCAGCCGTCGGTCGTGTCGGCCGTCAGTGCGGCGCGATTCAGCAACTGGCCGGTCCACAAGGTAAGGATGCCGCGCTCACGGTTGATCGCCGAGATCGAACGGATATTGCGGACATAGATCGCTTCGAAGGCGGGATCCGGCGCGGGATTGGACGGGCCGAAGAGGGCGGGAGCTGGCCGCACCGTGTCGATCGCCAGCCAGGCGAACCGGCCGACCAAGCTGAGCAGCGGCGATATCGACAGGCGTGGGCCGGCGGCCCGCCGGGCATCGAGCGAGTCGAGCAACGAACGCGTCTGGAAGTCGGCATAGCCAGGATCGAGGTTGTCGACGTGGATGCTGCGCAGATCGTTCCAGCCAATGTAGTAGAGCGCACAGCGCGGCTTGGCACCGTAGGTCAATTCGTAGAATGCGGTCTGGACGAGATTCTGCACCGTGCTGTAGCCGACACCGCCGTGGTTGATCACGGCGTAACGCCCGGGGCCAAGCAGCTGCTCGAGTCGCTCGCCCCAGGTCTGGTGTTGCGGCGAGATGAAATCGAATGTGGTCGAGCCGCCGAACAAGGCGATCACGATCTTGCCAGAAAGCTCTCCAGCGGTGCGCTCGGGCCCGCGCAGGCGTTGCGAATTGATGAAGACCCGGGCCGTGCCGGCCTGCTCGGGCGGTGTCGGCAACGGCGCGGCCTGCAGCAACGGGTGCCAATCATAAGGCGGACGCCGGTAGTCGCGCGGAAACAGCGTTTCCGACGATGCCCAGCGGTATTTGTAGAGAAGGGCGGAACCCATCCCCAGGCCGATCTCGATCGTCGCCAGAGAGAGCAGCACGGCAGCCAGCCGCGGCCAGGGCGCGGCGGCAATGCCGGCCACGATCAGTGCGGCGAGATAGAGAAAATGCCAGCCGCGCGGACTGTCGAGCAGAAGATGATTGTGCGAGGCGAGGATGGCGGCGGCCGCGCCGACCATCAGCGCAAGCGCAAGACCGGCCAGGACGACCAGCGTGCGTTCGAAGCGATAGGGTCGCATCAGCCCTGCATGGCGGAGGAGGTGTCGCATCAGGGCCGCACGTTGTACGTCCAGTTCTCGCTGTCTTTGGTGTCCACCTGCACGAACAGGCGCTGATATTGGTCAGAGCGGCAGACTGCCGATTTGAGCGCGAAGGCTTCGCGGCCGACGCAGACCGGAACGTCACCTTTCCATTCGCGGCCGGACTGCTTGTTCTGGGCGTAAAGGAGGTAGTAGCGATACTGAAGCTTGCCTGCCCACAGCACCCGGCACTGGCCGGGTTCGAACTGATACCAGCCTTCCGCGACGAATGCCTCGTTCGCCGGGCGCTTTGCACTGTAGGTTGCCTTGGCGACCTCGACCGGCTGGCCGGTGAGGTTGCAAACACGGAAGCCATCCTGCGTCGCCTGCTTGGCGACCACCTGCTCCTTCTTCTGATCGTCCGTGCCGGCCACCGCGGGGCAGGCCGCCAGAGCGGCGAGGCCCAATGACAGGACGGTGCGCCGAAGCTTCATCCGATCTCCTAATGCAGGCGCCGCAGATGCGGCGTGCCCCGGCAGGGAAGGTACCGCACGCCGCCCTTCATGACGAAGCTGAAGCGCTTGTTGTCCTGCATCACGCGCACGTCGGCGATCGGATCGCCATCGACCAGCAAAAGGTCGGCGAGGTAGCCAGGCTTGACCATGCCAAGCTCGTAGCCGCGCTTCATGATCTCGCCGCCGGTGCGCGTGGCCGCCTGCAGCGCCTCGCTGGCCGTGAAGCCGAAATGGCCGACGAAATGTTCGAGATCGCGGGCATTGGTGCCTTGCGGGTTGGCGGCGAAGCCGTAGTCGCCGCCCAGCACGATGCGGATGCCGCGCTTGCGCATGGCGTTGTGGGTACGGCAGCTCGCGTCGTAGAGCCTCTGCAATCGATCGAACACGATGCGGCCTTGGCGCGAATTGTCGCCGCGCAGGCCCTCCATGCGGGCGAGCACGATACCGAAGGCCGGCCCGGTGAAGACGCGGTCCTTGGCCGCCTCCAGGAGATCGAGCGCCTCCTCGTCGGCGAAGTCGCAGTGATAGATGATATCGACGCCATGGCGCACTGCGCGCTTGACCGAGTCCGAGGCGCGCGCATGCGCCGCCACACGACGGCCGATCACGTGCGTGGCCTCGACGGCCACGGAAATTTCGCCGTCCGTCATCACCGCAGCATCGGCGGGTGCGGAGTCGGTGCCGAAGTCACCCGAGACGTTGAGCTTGATCGTGTCGACACCCTCGCGCAGGCAGAGCCGCACCATGCGCAGCATCTCGTCGGGGCCGTCGACCGGCACGCCGAAGCTCTCGAGCGGCAAGTGCAGCTTGCGGCCGTCGCCCAGGCCGCCCGTGACGGTGAGTTCGGGGCCTGCTGCCAGCAGGCGCGGACCGTCGATCAGCCCGTCCTCGATGGCGTCACGGATCGCCACATCGATGCGGATCTTGGCGGCGGCTGCCGAGCAAGCGCTGGTGAAGCCGGCAGCCAATAGCTTGCGGGCGGCATCCATGGCGAGCAGCGTATGGTCCTCCGGCGGCAACTCACCCAGAGCCGTTCCGCGCGCCACGTCGACGAACGACAGGTGCGAATGGCCTTCGACCATGCCGGGCATCAGGAACTTGCCTTGGGCGTCAAGGCGCTCGGCGCCGTCTGCCGCAAGGGGCTCCGACTGCGGCACGACGGCCGCGATGCGCTCGCCATCGATCAGCACCTTGCCCGGGAAAGGTGCTGCGCCCGTACCGTCCCACACGCGGGCATCATCGATCAGCAGTCGCATCGTTTTTTCCTCCCGAGGAAAGTGGATCATAGCCCTTTCCAAGAAGCCGGTTGGCCGAATTTCATTGCCTGTGCAAGTCGGCGCACGCTAGCGTGGCGACCAAGATCCCAGCTGAGGATCACCAACAGGAGGAATCAAATGGCTTCACGCAAGGTCAGCCGTCGTCGTTTCGTGGCCAGCACGGCCGCATTGTCGGCCGCCATGGTCGCGGCACCTTTTGTCCGCGGCGCACATGCGGCGGGAAAATTGTCGATTGGGTTCTGGGACCACTGGGTACCCGGCGCCAACAGCGCTACCGAAAAAGCGGTTCGCGAGTGGGCCGAGAAGGAGAAGGTCGAGGTCCAGATGGACTTCATCACTTCGCAGGGCAACAAGCTGCTGCTGACCGGCGCCGCCGAATCGCAGGCCAAGGCCGGCCACGACATCCTGGCGCTCGCGCAATGGCTGCCAGCGCGTTACTCGGACCAGCTCGTGCCGATGAACGACGTCATGGAACCCTTGATCAAGCAGAATGGCGCCGTGAATGCGACCGTCGAGTATCTCGGCAAGCTCGACGGCCAGTGGCTTGCCGTTCCCATGACGGTCGGCAGCCAGATCAAGGGTCCGTGCTCGCGCATCGACTATCTGAAGCAGTACGCTGGGATCGACATCCAGGCGATGTATCCCGCGGGCTCACCACCCAGGGCCGACGACTGGACGTTCGATGCGTTCCTTAAGGCGGCGGAAGCCTGTCACAAGGGCGGTCATCCGTTCGGCATCGGGCTCGGCACGACGAGCGACAGTGTCGACACGTCAGGCGCGATCTTCCACGGCTTCGGCGCCATCCTGGTCGACGCCAAGGGCAATATCACGGTGAAGACCGATGCGGTGCGCCAGGCGCTCGACTTCTACAAGAAGCTGATGCAGTTCATGCCGGCCGACGTGCCGGCGTGGGACGATGCCTCGAACAACAAGTTCCTGGTGTCGGGTCAGGCATCGATGATCATGAATCCGCCAAGCGCCTGGGCGGTCGCCAAGCGCGACGCGCCCAAGGTTGCCGAGCAGTGCTGGACACACGGCTTCCCGGTCGGGCCGAAGGGGCGCTTTGCGCCGTTCGTGCCCTACTTCTTGGGCGCCTGGAACTTCGGCAAGAACCAGGCGGCGGCCAAGAGTCTGATCGTCCATCTCTCTCAGCCCGCGGTCGTCGAGTCGATGGTGGTGGCGAGCGGCGGCTACGACCTGCCGTCGTTCGAGAAGCTGACCACCTTCAAGGTTTGGGCCGACGAAGGGCCGCCCAAGGGCACGCTCTATCACTACCCCAACCCGTACAATCACCAGGTGCTGTCGATGGCGGGATCGCCGGCGCCGCACAAGATCGCCACGCAGATCTATACCCAGGCGATCCCGACTCAGATGGCGGTGCGCTACTTCAAGGGCGAGCCGCTGGAGAAGACGCTCGCCTGGGCCGAGGGCGAGCTCGAAGGCTTCATGCGCAACTAGGCGGTCCGCGCCAGCGGACCGTCCGGCGGCGTGTAGCGCTGCAGGGAGCGAAGCGACTGAAGCGCGGGCGCCGCGCAGCCGTTATGAGGACGAGGTGACCGGCGACTGCGCGTCCAGCCACTTACGCGCGGCGTGCAGTTCGCTGAAGATCTTGAGCGGCCGACGGGCGTCGGCCAGCACGACGAACAGGCGTGCGCGCTCGTAGCTCTCCGGCGAGGAGGCCACGAGCGCCAGCGGCCCCATGTTGGCGAGGCCGGCATAGGCGCGGATGCGCGCGCCGAGTGCCATCACGTCGTCGTCGCTGAGTGCCATCACGCCGTGCGTCATGTCGAAGATCTTGCGATAGGGCAGGGTGTCCGTGACCACGACGTTGTCGAGGTAGCCCTCGATGTCGGTTCGGCTCACCTGATCCCGGCAAACCGCGACGACGAGCCGGCTCGGATGAGAAATCGTCCACTGGATCGGCATTTGGCCGGCCAACTATGCCAGAGCCGGGAGAACCGACAAGCCTTGGCGGGCATCAGAGGTATCGCGGCCGTATCTATTGTGCGGCCACACGGAAAGGCTGGTGCTGCCGCACAGGATTGAACTGTGGACCTCCCCCTTACCAAGGGGGTGCTCTACCACTGAGCTACGGCAGCTTGCGGCGGCGCGGATATGCCATAGGGGAGGGAGTCGTTCAACCACGCTGCCGCCGGACGAAACCGCGCGGCCGGGGCTGCTTGCCGCAGCTTGCAGCGCTGCCTACCATTTGCACCCGTCAGGAGAAACAAAGCATGGATTGGCGCCCGATATCGGCCGACAGCCACATCACCGAACCGCCCAACTGCTATGTCGATCATATCGACCCGGCGTTTCGTGAGCGCGCGCCTCGCGTCGTGCATAGGGACGGGATCGGTGACACTTTCATCGTCGACGGCATGAAGACACCGGTGCCGCTCGGTCTCATCGCCGCGGCCGGGATCGCCCCCAAGGATATCCGCATCGGCGGCGCCAAATTCGACGACCTGCACCGCAGCGGCTGGGACCCGAGCGGCCGGCTGGCCGATCAAGACAAGGACGGCGTCGCCGCCGAGATCATCTATCCGACGGTCGGCATGCTGATCTGCAATCATCCGGATTTCGACTACAAGAAGGCCTGCTTCGACGCCTACAACCGCTGGCTCCAAGGCTACTGCAGCCACGACCCCAAGCGCCTGGTCGGCATGGGCCAGACCGCCACCCGTACCGTCAAGGAGGGCATCGAGGACCTCGAGCGCATCAAGGCGATGGGCTTCAAGGGCGTCATGATGCCGGGCAACCCGGGCGAAAAGGACTACGACGATCCGGCCTTCGACCCGCTGTGGGAAGCGGCGGTGGCGCTCGACTTGCCGCTCAGCTGGCACATCCTCACTTCGTCGGGCGACAATACGTTGTCCAAGCCACGCGGGCCCAAGCTCAACGGCTTCCTCAGCATCATCCGCGGCTGCCAGGACATCATGGGCATGCTGGTGTTCTCGGGCGTGTTCGAGCGGCATCCCAAGCTGCGCGTCGTCTGCGTCGAGGCCGATGCCGGCTGGGCGCCGCATTTCATGTACCGCATGGACCACGCCTACAAGCGGCATCGCTACTGGATGAAGGGCAAGGAGCTGGCGCGCCTGCCGTCGGAATACTTTCGCAACCACATCTCGCTCACCTTCCAGGACGACTACACGGCGTTCCAGTTCGCCGACCAGCTCGGACCCAAGCAGCTGATGTGGGCCAACGATTTCCCTCATAGCGATTCGACCTGGCCGTGGAGCCAGGACGTGATCGCCGAGCAGACCGGCGGGCTCTCGCCCGAACTCAAGAAACGCATCCTGCGCGACAACGTCGTCGAACTGTACAAATTGGCGGCGTGAGCCGCTGATGCGTTTCAGCCTGTTCATGTACTGCACGATCGGCCGGCGGGCCGAGCTCGAGGCAGGCATGGCGGGCCGTCGGCCGGAGCTTTACCAGCGCATGCTGGACGAGATCGCCGAATATGTCCGCTTCGCCGACGATTCCGGCTATTTCGGCTTCGGCCATCCCGAGCATCATCTGCAGATCGAGGGCTTCGAGATCTCCAACGATCCCAAGCTGATGTCGATGTGGCTCGGCCGGCACAGCAAGCGGCTGCGCGTCATCACCTGCGGCTTCGTCTCGACCACGCACAATCCGCTGCGCGTTGCCGAGGACATCGCCACCATGGACCATATGCTGGGCGGCCGCTTCGGCGTCGGCCTGGTACGCGGCTACCAGGCCCGCTGGGTCGAGAACTTCAAGATCCGCAGTGAATTGAACGCGGTCGGGCCGTGGAACAAGGATTCGGCTGCCGACGTCGCCAACCGGGAATATTTCGGCGAGTTCGTCGACATCGTCGTCAAGGCGCTGAGCAATGAGACCTTCAGCCATTCCGGCAAGTATTGGACGTTCCCGCCCGCCGGGATGGTCAATCCGCACGAGCACCCGGTCTATGTGAAGTACGGTCAGGGCGTGGCGGCCGACATGCGGGTCAACCAGGTCGGCATCGCGCCTCGCCCGCTGCAGACGCCGCACCCGCCGCTCTATGGTGGTTTCGCCGCATCGATGCGTACGGCGCTGTTCTGGGCCAAATACGGCGGCAAGCCGATTGTCCTCACCGACAATCTGCAGTTCTACGAGCAGCTTTGCCGGGCCTATACCGAGGAGGCCGCCAAGCATGGCCGGCTGGTCGCCAACGGCCAGCAGGCGGCTTGGGGTGGTATTTTCATCTGTGCCCCGACCGACGCCGAAGCCCAGGAGTGGGCCAAGGACATGATGTGGTTCTGGCAGAGTTGGGCCACGCCTTTCGGGCAGGGGGTCCCCGAGTTGCTAATTGGTTCGCCTGACACGATCAGCCGGCGGCTCGACCAGGTAAAGCGCGCGCTGCCAGACCAGGACGAAGTGGTTCTGCTGATCCCCCAAGGTCTGCACGAACGCACGCAAATACTGACTTCCCTTGAATTGATGGCGACCAAGGTCATGCCGCGTTTCGCCTGACGCGCGCCCTTTCTTCAGTCCCTAAGACACTGTTCCATCGACATATTTGTAACACCCAAACGGAAAAAGCACGCGGGGCGCAGGGTTGAAGTTGCGTCCCATTACTTCCCCAATAGTATGTAAAGCGGTTCGAAGGCGTACCCTCTCGAAGGGGTCCGCTTGGCCGAAGGTTGATTGATGCAGGCGCACGGTGCGGTGGGGATAACCATAGCATCGCGAACCGTTGCATCACTTTGGAGGGAGAGAGAGAGCTATGCTCAAGAAGATTCTGGTTACAGCTGCCGCGGCGTTGATGTTGGCCGCGTGCGAAGAGCCTGCGCCCGCAACGGCGCCGCCGCCGCCGCCGCCGGCACCTGCGGCGTCCTTCATGGTGTTCTTCGACTGGGACAGCACGCGTCTGAATAACCAGTCGATGACAGTGATTGGTCAGGCCGCCTCCGCGTTCAAGTCGCGGAATGGGACGGGCATCACGGCGACGGGTCACACCGATACGTCGGGTGGTGACGCCTACAACATGGCGCTGTCGCTGCGCCGTGCGAACGTCGTCAAGGATGCCCTGGTTCAGCAGGGTGTGCCGGCGGGTGCGATCAACGCGGTCGGCGTCGGCAAGGCTGGCCTGCTGGTTCAGACCGGCGACGGCGTGCGCGAGCCGCAGAACCGCCGCGTCGAGATGGTGGTCACTGCTCCGATGATGAGCGATGCCCAATATTGCGCCATGCTGGCGCCGAGGGTTCGCGACATTAGCCGCGGCACCGACCCGACGGGTGACCTCGGCCGGGCGCTCTCCAACTGTCAGACCGGCACTGGGGACTACGGCATTCCGTTCATGGTGAAGTACCTGACGGACAACAAGGTTCCGGTGCCCGCGCGCGGCTAGTCGGATCCGACATCGAAGGAAAAGGCGGCCCTCGTGGCCGCCTTTTTCATTTTGCGCTTCCCGCGTCCGGCTCAGCGGTCGAGCCAGACATCCTCGAAGCGGAAGCCGTTGTAGAAGCTGTTCACCATGTTGACGAAGCCCTTCACGCGCGGCTGCATGCAGGTGGTGGAGCGCGCCCACATGATCGGCGGCCGGGCGCCGTCGGCCAGCAGCCTGACGTCGATCTCGCCCACCAACTGGCGGCGCTTCTGGACGTCGGGTTCGACCGACTGCTGTGCCATCAGCTTCTCGATCTCCGGATTGCAGTAACCGGTATAGTTGCGCGACGACTTGCAGGCGAAGTTCTCGAAGAAGGTCTGGTCGGGGTCGTCGATGCCGTTGCCAGTCGCATTGACGCCGAGCGTGTATTCCTTGCGGCCGAGCCGGTTGAACCACAACGACGTCTCGACCACTTCGAGATCGGCGTCGATATAGATGTCCCGAAGCTGGCTTTGCAGCAGCTGGGCCGGATCCTTGTAGATCGCGACGCCGCGCGTGGTGAGCTTGACCTTCAGCCGCTTGTCGGGGCCGTAGCCCGCCTTCTCCATCAGCGCGCGAGCCTCGGCGCGGTTCTTCTCGACGTCGGGACCGTAACCCGGCACCACGCTCAGCGTGTCCGGCGACAGGCCCCAGATGCCGTCCGGCGGCGGCTGCATCGTGCCCCCGATCACATAGTCACCCTGGCTGACCGTCTCGACGAAGGCCTTGCGGTCGATGGCGAGGACCAGCGCGCGGCGGCTGTCGGCGTTGTCGAACGGCGCCACCGTGCGGTTGACCAGCAGGTTGAGACTGAGATTCATCGACGTCGTCTCGCAGATCGCCTGCGACGCGTCCTTCTTGATCAGCTTGCGGTCCTCGGGCGTCACCTCGAACGGGAAGGTGAGGTCGAAACGGCCGGCGATGAAGCTCACGACCGCAGTCGAGGGATTGCTGACGATGTTGAAGTCGATGCCGTCGAGATAGGGTTTGCCCTTCTTCCAGTAGTCGGGGTTCCGCACCAGCCGGATGTATTGGAACTCGCTGAACTGCGCGAGCTTGAAGGGTCCGGTGCCGATCGGCCGCTCCCTCATCCGCGCCGGCGAGACGTGACAGGGGTAAATCGGGCTCAGCCCCGAGGCCAGCATGGCAAGGAGGGAAGGCTGGGCGTGGGTAAGGTAGAAAGTCACCTCGTTGTCGCTTCTGGCAGTCACAAAGTCGACGTTGGTGAACCAGGATTTGCGCGGATTGCGCCGCAGTCTTTGCGGCGCCTTGTCGAGCAGCAGATCGAAGGTGCAAACCACGTCGCGCGCGGTGAACGGCTTGCCGTCATGCCACTTCACGCCGTCCTGCAGCTGGAAGGTGAGTTCGGTCTTCTCCGTGTTCCAGGCCCACGACTTGGCGAGGTCAGGCACGATCGTCCCGGGGCTGTTCTGCGCCACCTGCTGGTCGTACATCACCAGGTTGTTGAACACCGCCATGAACGGCACGGTCGTGGAGGCCGTTGCCTCCTCGAGGATCGAGGCGCTGGGCGGGTTCTCGCGATGGTAGACTTTGAGGATGCCGCCGCTCTTCTGGGCGAGCGCCGGCCCCGCGCTACACAACAGGACGGCAATCGCGCCGCCCAGACAGGTCATCCACCGCATTTCGTTCCTTGGTCGCCGGCATTGAACGGGCGACGTCCCCCGTCGTGCAGCGCAACTCTACACTGTTGCCTGCGCCAACTCGACTTACCATTTGCGCTAGTCTCAACGGCAAACGGAAACTTGGTGAGAAAACGCCCCAACGAAAAAGGCCGGGGTTGGTTTCCCGGCCCCGGAAGTATTTTCAGCCCTGGTCAAGGAAGCTTCGCAGCATCCGCGATCGGCTGGGATGCTTGAGCTTGCGCAGCGCCTTGGCCTCGATCTGGCGGATGCGCTCGCGGGTGACTGAAAATTGTTGGCCGACCTCTTCGAGCGTGTGGTCGGTGTTCATGCCGATGCCGAAGCGCATGCGCAACACGCGCTCTTCGCGCGGCGTCAGCGTCGCCAGCACCCGCGTGGTGCTTTCCCGCAGGTTGCCCTGGATCGCGGCTTCCAGCGGGATCACCGCGTTCTTGTCCTCGATGAAGTCGCCGAGGTGGGAATCCTCCTCGTCGCCGATCGGCGTCTCGAGGCTGATCGGTTCCTTGGCGATCTTCAGCACCTTGCGCACCTTCTCGAGCGGCATGCCGAGCTTCTCGGCCAGCTCCTCGGGCTGCGGCTCGCGGCCGATCTCGTGCAGCATCTGGCGGCTGGTGCGGACCAGCTTGTTGATGGTCTCGATCATGTGCACCGGGATGCGGATGGTGCGCGCCTGGTCGGCGATCGAGCGGGTGATGGCCTGGCGGATCCACCACGTGGCGTAGGTCGAGAACTTGTAGCCGCGGCGGTACTCGAACTTGTCGACCGCCTTCATCAGGCCGATGTTGCCTTCCTGGATGAGATCGAGGAACTGCAGGCCGCGGTTGGTGTACTTCTTGGCGATCGAGATCACCAGGCGCAGGTTGGCCTCGATCATCTCCTTCTTGGCGCGCATCATCTCGCGCTCGCCGTCCTGCACGGTCTTGACCATCCGGCGGTATTCGAAGATCGGCGCGCCGGCGTGGTCGGAGATCATCCTGATCTCCTCGCGGATCTTCTCGATGTCGTTGGCCTTCTTCTTGGCGAAGTCCTTCCAGCCCTTGCCCGACAACTTGCCGACCTTGTCGAGCCAGTTCGGATCGATCTCGTGGCTGAGGTAGTTGTCGAGGAAGTCCTGCCGCGGGATGCGGAAGCCCTCGGCCAGCCGCAGCAGCTTGCCTTCCAGCATCATCAGCCGGCGGTTTAGGTCATAGAGTGCCAGCTTGAGCTGCTCGAGGCGGTTGCCGTTGATGTGGATCAGGCGCACCAACTCGACGATCTTCTTGCGGTGCTTCTCGTAGCTCTTCTCGAACTCGGGGCTGGGCTTCTGGCCTCGGTTGAGCGTCGACAGGCGCCGGTTCTGCACCTTCGACATCTCGATATAGACCTTGGCGATGCGCGTCAGCGCGCGCAGCACCTCGGGCTTCAGCTTCTCCTCGAGCGCCGACAGCGACAGCGCATTCTCATCGTCGTCCTCGTTGCCCTCGGTCGAGCCTTCGGTGGCTTCGCCATTGGCCTGCGGCGGCGGCGCCACGCGGATGATGGGCTTGAGGAGGGCGGGGCGCGGCGTGGGCGGCGGCGGATTGGCCGCCATTGCTGCCTTCGCCTCGCCGGGCGCGCCGCCTTGCGTGGCCTCGAGATCGATGACGTCGCGCAGCAGGATGCGGCCTTCGTTGATCGCGTCGCGCCATTCGAGCAGCGCGGTGATCGTCATCGGGCTCTCGCAGATGCCGCCGATCATCTTGTCCTGGCCGGCCTCGATGCGCTTGGCGATCTCGATCTCGCCTTCACGGCTCAACAGCTCGACGCTGCCCATCTCGCGCAGATACATGCGCACCGGATCGTCGGTGCGGCCGAGCTCCTCGTCCTCGCCGGTCGCCTCGGCCGCAACAACGGCGGTCTTGGCGGGCTCCGCGGGGTTGGCGGGGGCCGGAGCCTCTTCCTGCTCCTCGGCCTCGACGACGTTGACGCCGGCCTCCGACAGCATCGCCATGGTGTCCTCGATCTGCTCGGAGGACACCTCGTCGGGCGGCAGGGCGGCGTTCAGCTCGTCGTAGGTGACGTAGCCGCGCTCCTTGCCCTTCTGGACGAGCTTCTTGAGCTCGGCTCCGAGGGTATCGAGGAGGGGCGCGTCAGGACCTTCTTCGCGGGCTTCGGTCGCTTCGGGTTGGGCTACGGTTGCGGTTTTGGTCGCCATTTCTTTTCCTGGGCACTGCGACAAACGGTTTTACCGGCCATTTTGGCCGTGATTTTGGCTGCTAGAAGGGGGCGCGGGTGGGCGGACCCGCAAAGTTACCCTTCTACTATATGGGGCATAAGTTCAAGTACGGATAGGCCCCATGCTCGAATAATGCGCAGAGGAGCTATCCCGTTCCGGATTCCAGGCTTTCCCGGCGCATCCGGTCGAGAATGGCCTGAAGTCGCTGCAAATTCTCCTCATTCATGTCCTCGGCGAGCGCTTGCTCGGCCTGCTTGAGCTCCTCCGGGCCGGCCGTCAGATGGATCAGATGCTGGGCGGCGCGGCGCCATTGCCCGACCCAGCCGTCGGTTTCCTTGGGATCGTCGCGGAAGATCTCGCGCGCCTTAGCCCGGGCAGTCTCGGCCACGCGACCCAGACCGTTGCGCTGCAGATGCTCAGCGATGATCCGGCTTTCAAGGGGCGGCCCGTCGGCCAGCGCCTCCTCGGCCGCGGGTTCGATACCAGACGGAACCAGGGACAGGGCATCCAGAAGACCGCTGCGAAGGCGCTGCAGTTCCTCGTGGCCGATCGGCAGGTGGGCCAGCTCCTCGGCCAGCACGTGAAGCAGGGCCGGCCGCTCGATCAGGGCGCCGAGCAGGGCGCGCTCCTGTCGCGAGCTGTCGAGGTCGGCGCTGGTCCGCCGGGCGGCGGCGCCGGCCGCAAACGGCGCCGGATCCTGCATCCCCCCGCGGAACGGCCGGCGGCCATCGGGGCGCCAGGCACGGCTCGGCGTCCGGTACGCCTTGTCCAGCCGCTCGCGGATGTCCCGGCGGTAATAGTCGCGCACCATCGGATCGGCGATCTGCTCGACCCGCTGCTCGACGGCGCGGCGAATACTGGCACGGCGTTCCGGTGTGTCGGCGGGCTTGCCTTCGGTTTCGATGTCCCAGATCACGTCCGCCAGCGGCCGGGCAAGCTCGAGCACGCGGCGGATCGCCTCGGGCCCGCGACCGCGGATCAGGGTGTCCGGGTCCTCGCCGGTCGGCAGGGCGACGAAGCGCAGGCTTTTGCCCGGGCGCAGCAGCGGCATGGCCCGTTCGGCGGCGCGCTGCGCCGCCCGGCGGCCGGCATTGTCGCCGTCGAAGCAGAGGAAGGGTTCGTCGGCGAGCTTCCAGAGTTCGCCAAGCTGGCCTTCGGTCAGTGCCGTACCGAGCGGCGCCACTGCGCCGACGAAGCTCGCGCCGTGCAGGGCGATCACGTCCATGTAGCCCTCGGCCACGATCACCGGCTGGTCCTTGGTGGCGGCGACGCGGGCCCGGTCGAGGCAGTAGAGGTTGCCGCCTTTATGGAACAACGGCGTCTCGGGCGAATTGAGGTACTTCGGCTCGCCCGCGCCCATCACCCGGCCGCCAAAGGCGATCGCCCGGCCGCGCCGGTCGTTGATGGTGAACATCGCCCGGCCGCGAAAGCGGTCATAGGCCTCGCGGCTGGTGTCGTCCGGCTGGATGGCGAGCCCCGCCTCGACGATCTTGTCGAGCGTGGCGCCCTCGCGCTTCAACGCCGCGATCAGCCCGTCGCGGCTGTCGGGCGAGAAGCCCAGGCGGAAATCGTCGATGGCTTCGTCCGACAGGCCGCGGCCGCGCAGATAGTCGAGCGCGTTGCGGCCGACCGGCAGGCGCAGCTGCTTCTGGAACCAGCGTGCGGCCTGCTCGACGATCTCCTGCAGGCTCGAGGCCCGCTCGGCGCGGTCGCGCTCGGCCGGCGTGGCGCGCGGCACCGGCAGCCCGACTTCGCGGGCGAGCTTCTCGACCAACTCGGGGAAGGAGAGCCCATCCGTCTTCATCACGAAGCCCACCGCGTCGCCATGCTCGCCGCAGCCGAAGCAGTGATAGAAGCCCTTCTTGTCGTTGACCGTGAAGGACGGCGTCTTCTCGTTGTGGAACGGGCACAGCCCGGCATGCTCGCTGCCCGAGCGCCGCTTCAGCGCGACCTTGCGGCCGACGATGTCGCTGAGGCTCAGTCTGGCGCGCAGTTCGTCGAGGAAGCCCGGGGGGAAGGCCATGCTCTTAAAATGACGACGAGCGTCGGGCGCCGCCACTGAGGATAGCGGGGACGGCTGGTGGGAAACTTCCCGCGACTTCCCGCCGGAGTGGGAAACATCCAATGCCGATGGCACAAGGGTTTTTGCCGCTTCTTCCCACTTCCCGGCGGCGACGATCTCCTCCAGCGACCGGACGGGTGTCCACAACCGTCCACTCGCTGTGGACGGCGGTAATGCCGATGGCATCGGCATCGGACGGCCTTGAGTCCACGATTTCGGGACTCCCCCCTCGAAAAAAATCACGCCTCATCCGGTGGCCTCGTCATGTGCGCCTATTATGCATGGCCGCCGTCAGGCGCCTATTTTGGTCATTAGAACGGCATTGCCTCTGGTTGAATTGCGATTGAGCTTCCATCAAAAGCAATGACTTCCTATGGCGTGATGACTTGAAATGGATCGGGTGACATCACTCGATGCCGCCTGACCGCCAATACCGCCACTCTCACGGCGGTGGCGGTCAACACCGCCACTCTCACGGCGGTGGCGGTCAACACCGCCACTCTCACGGATGGTGGCGGTGTTGACTGACACCGCCGCCAACACCGCCACTTTCATGGCGGTGGCGGTGTTGCTGCGCGGCGAGCCAAGGCCGCGAAAACCCGTCAAAAACCGTTTTCGCGCCGTTTATCGACCGTTTACGACCGTTTTTCGGATCGGCCGCGCCTCGGGAATCGCCCGAAGAACCAGGTACTCGCCCGTTTTTGCCCCGCCGCGCGCCGTTAGAAAACGGGGAAAACGGCGAAAACGGTCCCCTTTCCGATCCGGATCCAACTCATATTGCTCTAGCGCTTCGATTTGATGGCGGCTTTGCGCTTGGCCGGCTTTGCCTTGAGGTCTGCGACGGCGTCGAGGCCGCGCTGCACCCACTTCTTCAGGGCGGCGTGCGTGCGGTAGCCCTCCGGCATCACCCGCACGAAGGTGGTGACCTTGCGACCGCCCATGACCATGGCGCGCACATTGGGTTCGAGGATCAGTTTCGGTTGGGCGTCGGGGTCGACCCGCACCAGCATTCCACCGCGACCGCTGGCAGCGCAGCACATGCCACCGTTCACCATGAAGCAGAGACCGCCCATCATCTTGCGCTCATGGACGTCGTGGCGATCCGCCAGCAAGTGGCGGACCCGCTCGGCGAGCGCCAGATCGTAGGCCACGCCGTCAGCCGGTCAGCGTCTTCTTCACCGCGGCCGACGCCTTGGCGAAGTCCATTTGCCCGGCGTACTTGGCCTTCAGCGCCGCCATCACGCCGCCCATGTCCTTGATCGACTTGGCGCCGGATGAGGCCACGGCCTCTTTCACGGCCGCCTCGACCGCAGCCTCGTCCATCTGCTGGGGCAGGAAACGCTCGATCACGACGATCTCGGCCTTTTCCTTGTCGGCCAGGTCGGCGCGGTTGCCCTTTTCGTAGAGCACGATCGATTCATTCCGCTGTTTGATCATGCCCTGCAGCATCGACAGGATCTTGTCGTCGGCCACGCCCTCGCGGCTGGCCTCGGTGCGGGACGCGATATCGGTGTCCTTCAGCTTTGCGAGGATGAGCCGGATTGTGCCGAGCGCCGCCTGGTCGCGGGCGCGCATGGCCTCCTTCATGGCTTCGGTCAGCTTGTCGCGCAGCATGATTGTTTCCCAATAGCCTAAAGGCCGGAAACTAGTCGCCTGCGACGCGATTGGCAAAGCAAATAAGCCATTGAAATACCTTGTGAATTACCCACTGGCCACGCCTTGACCCTGTGCGACCGCTTGGTTACAACCCGCGCGGCTCGCGGCCCGTCTGCCGCACGAACGGAACAACAGTATGACCTCAACCAAGACCGCCGGCGCCGATACCGCCGCGCCGCGTTGGGCCACGGCCGCGCTGGTGCTGGCCGATGGCGCGGTCTTTTGGGGCAAGGGCGTGGGGGCCGCCCGCCATGCCGTGGGCGAGGTTTGCTTCAACACCTCGATGACCGGCTACCAGGAGATCATCACCGATCCCTCCTATGCCGGCCAGATCATCACTTTCACCTTTCCGCATGTCGGCAACGTCGGCACCAACGCCGAGGACATTGAGAGCGTCAATCCCGCGGCGCGCGGCGTGGTGCTGCGTGGCGACATCACCGAGCCCGCCAACTGGCGCGCCGCCAAGCCGCTCGACGACTGGCTGAAGGGGCACAACCTGCCGGGAATATGCGGCGTCGACACCCGCGAGATCACGCGCCGCGTGCGCGACGGCGGAGCGCCCAGCGGCGTTGTCGTGCATGCGCCCGATGGCAAGTTCGACATCCCGGGGCTGCGCAAGGTCGCGCAAGAGTGGCCAGGGCTCGACGGCATGGATCTCGCGATCGAGGTCACGACCAAACAGACATACAATTGGACGGAGTCGATCTGGGCGCTCGGCAAGGGCTACGGCAAGCTTGAGAAGCCGCGCTACCATGTCGTTGCCGTCGACTACGGCGCCAAGCGCAACATCCTGCGCTGCCTCGCCAACACTGGCTGCAAGGTGACGGTCGTGCCGGCGACCGCAACCGCCGAAGACATCCTGCGTCACAAGCCCGACGGCGTGTTCCTGTCGAATGGCCCGGGCGATCCCGCGGCGACCGTGAGCTACACCGTGCCGGCGATCCAGGGCGTGCTCGACAAGGGCGTGCCGTTGTTCGGCATCTGCCTCGGCCATCAGCTGCTGGCGCTTACGCTCGGCGGCAAGACCAGGAAGATGGAGCGCGGCCATCGCGGCGCCAACCAGCCGGTGAAGGACATCAACACCGGCAAGGTCGAGATCACGTCGCAGAACCACGGCTTCTGCGTCATTCCCGAATCGCTGCCCAAGAACGTCCAGGTGACGCACGTCTCCTTGTTCGACGGCAGCAACGAAGGCATCCGCTGCACCGACAAGCCGGCCTTCTCGGTGCAATACCATCCCGAGGCCTCGCCGGGACCGGAAGACAGCCACTACCTCTTCGATCGCTTCGTGGAGATGATCGACAAGAGCAAGGGCAAGTGATGCGGGCGCTCAGTGCTTCAGCAGAACCGCCTCATCCTGAGGAGCGCGCGCAGCGCGCGTCTCGAAGGATGAGCAACAAAGATCCTGCGCGTTCCCACCCTTCGAGACGGCCGCTTCGCGGCCTCCTCAGGGTGAGGTGTGTGCGGTAGCAACACCATGCCCAAGCGCACTGACATAAAATCCATCCTGGTGATCGGCGCCGGGCCGATCGTGATCGGCCAGGCCTGCGAGTTCGACTATTCGGGCGTGCAGGCCTGCAAGGCGCTGAAGGAAGAGGGTTATCGCGTCATCCTGATCAACTCCAACCCGGCCACGATCATGACCGATCCAGGCTTGGCGGATGCGACCTACATCGAACCGATCACGCCCGACATGGTCGCCAAGATCATCGAGAAGGAGAGGCCCGACGCCATCCTGCCGACCATGGGCGGCCAGACCGCGCTCAACACGGCGATGGCGCTGCATCGCGACGGCCGGCTCGCCAAGTACGGCGTCGAGCTGATCGGCGCCAATGCCGAAGCGATCGACAAGGCCGAGGATCGTTTGCTGTTCCGCGAGGCCATGACGCGCATCGGGCTCGAGAGTCCCGTAAGCGAGGTCGTGCACAATCGCGAGGAGGCGATCAACGCGCTCGACCGCGTCGGGCTGCCGGCGATCATTCGCCCGTCCTTCACGCTGGGCGGCACCGGCGGTGGCATCGCCTACAATCGCGACGAGTTCTTCGACATCGTTCAGGGTGGCATCGACGCCTCGCCGGTCGGCGAGGTGCTGGTCGAGGAATCGGTGCTCGGCTGGAAAGAGTACGAGATGGAGGTGGTGCGCGACAAACACGACAACTGCATCATCATCTGCTCGATCGAGAACGTCGACCCGATGGGCATCCACACCGGCAACTCGGTCACCGTCGCGCCGGCGCTGACGCTCACCGACAAGGAATACCAGATCATGCGCAACGCCTCGATCGCGTGCCTGCGCGAGATCGGCGTCGATACCGGCGGCTCGAACGTGCAGTTCGCGGTCGATCCGGCGACCGGCCGCATGGTGATCATCGAGATGAACCCGCGCGTGTCGCGTTCCTCGGCACTGGCCTCGAAGGCGACCGGCTTCCCGATCGCCAAGGTCGCGGCACGCCTCGCCGTCGGCTACACGCTCGACGAGTTGTTGAACGACATAACTGGAACAACACCGGCCTCCTTCGAACCGACCATCGACTACGTCGTCACCAAGATGCCGCGCTTTGCCTTCGAGAAATTCCCGGGCGCCGAGGCGATCCTCACCACCTCGATGAAGAGCGTGGGCGAGGCAATGTCGATCGGTCGCACGTTCCAGGAATCGCTGCAGAAGGCGCTGCGCTCGATGGAGACCGGGCTCACCGGGTTGAATGAAATCGAGATCAAGGGCGCGCCCGACAAGTCGGCGATCGTGGGCGCGCTGTCGCGTCCGACGCCCGACCGCATCCTGGTGATCGCCCAGGCTTTCCGCCACGGCCTGTCGGTCGAGGAGGTCGCCCAGGCTTCAAAATATGAGCCGTGGTTCCTGCGCCAGATCGAGCAGCTGGTCGAGATCGAGACGGACTTGCGCAAGGACGGCCTGCCCAAGGACGCCAAGGCATTGCTCGACGTCAAGAAGAAGGGCTTCTCCGACGATCGGCTGGCCGAACTGACCAATCTCAGCGCGGCCGAGGTTGCCAAGCGGCGGCGCGCCGTGGGCGTGCGGCCGGTGTTCAAGCGCATCGACACTTGTGCCGCCGAATTCGAATCGCGCACGCCCTATCTCTACTCGTGCTACGAGGGCGACGGCCATCGGCCGGCGCAGTGCGAGGCGCAGCCGACGGACAAGCGCAAGATCATCATCCTGGGTGGTGGCCCCAACCGCATCGGCCAGGGCATCGAGTTCGACTATTGCTGCGTGCACGCGGTCTATGCGCTCTCCGAGGCGGGGTTCGAGACCATCATGGTCAACTGCAACCCCGAGACCGTGTCGACCGACTACGACACCGCCGATCGCCTCTACTTCGAGCCGCTGACCGCCGAGGACGTCATCGAGCTGGTCGAGGTCGAGCGCCGGAACGGCGAGCTGCTGGGCCTGATCGTGCAGTTCGGCGGCCAGACGCCGCTCAAGCTTGCCAAGCCGCTGGAGGCCGCCGGCATTCCGATTCTCGGCACCTCGCCCGATGCGATCGATCTCGCCGAGGATCGCGACCGCTTCCAGAAGCTCATTCACAATCTGAAGCTCCGGCAGCCTGACAATGGCACGGCGACCTCACAGGAACAGGCGATCGCCGTCGCGGAGAAGATCGGCTATCCGGTCGTCATCCGCCCGTCCTACGTGCTGGGCGGCCGCGCCATGCAGATCGTCTACGATCGCGAGGGCCTGGAGCGCTACACGCGTGATGCCGTGAAGGTGTCGGGCGCCAATCCGGTGCTGGTCGACTCCTACCTGCGCGACGCCATCGAAGTCGATGTCGACGCGCTCGCCGACAAGGACCAGAACGTCTTCGTCGCCGGCATCATGGAGCACATCGAGGAGGCCGGGATCCATTCCGGCGACTCGGCCTGCTCGCTGCCACCTTACTCGTTGCCCGCCAAGATCATCGCCGAGATCGAGCGCCAGACCGAGGCGCTGGCCAAGGCCCTGCAGGTCGTCGGCCTGATGAACGTGCAGTACGCCGTGAAGGACGGCGACGTCTATGTGCTCGAGGTCAATCCTCGCGCCAGCCGCACCGTGCCGTTCGTCGCCAAGGCGACCGGCCAGCCGATCGCCAAGTTCGCGGCCCGCCTGATGGCCGGCGAATCGCTGAAGTCGCTCGCCATCAAGAAGGCCAAAGGCAAGCACGTGGCGGTGAAGGAAGCGGTGTTCCCGTTCGCGCGCTTCCCCGGCGTCGACGTGATCCTCGGCCCCGAGATGCGCTCGACCGGAGAGGTGATGGGCCTCGATGCCGATTTCGGCCGCGCCTTCGCCAAGAGCCAGCTTGGCAGCGGCGCCAAGGTGCCGGTCGAGGGCATGGTGTTCGTGTCGGTCAAGGACCAGGACAAGCCCGCGATGGTGAAGCCGGTGAAACGCCTGGTCGAGCTTGGCTTCAAGGTTGTGGCCACCGTCGGCACCGCCGATTACCTGCACCGCCACGGTATCGTGGCGACGCGCGTCAACAAGGTGCTCGAGGGCCGCCCGCACATCGTCGACCTGATGAAGGATGGCAAGGTGCAGCTGGTGTTCAACACCGTCGACGGCGCCTCGGCGCTCAGCGACAGCTTCACGCTGCGCCGCACGGCGCTGATGCACAAGATCGCCTACTACACGACCGTGTCCGGCGCCAAGGCGTCGGTCGAGGGCATCGCCGCCGTGAGCGCGGGAGCCCTGGACGTGGCCCCGTTGCAATCCTACTTCAAAGGCACCTTCTAAGGCCCTTATTTGCGGCTCCTCGACCAGGCGCACCGCAACCAAGGTGCGTCGTTGGGCGTTGACGCCGTTCGAATCATTAAGGACGATCATGCTTATGGAAAAGGTGCCGATGACGGCCCCGGGGCTGAAAAGCCTTGAGGACGAACTGAAACAGCTCAAGAGCGTCGAACGCCCCTCGATCATCAAGGCGATCGCGGCGGCGCGCGAGCACGGCGACATCTCGGAAAACGCCGAATACACCGCCGCGCGTGAACGCCAGAGCTTCATCGAGGGCCGCATCGCCGAGGTCGAGGACATCATCTCGCGCGCCGAGGTCATCGACTTTGCCAAGCTCACCGGCAAGGTCGTGAAATTTGGCGCCACGGTGCGGCTCGCCGACGAGGACACCGACGAGAAGATGAAATACCAGATTGTCGGCCCCTATGAGGCCGATCTCGCCAAGGGCCGCATCTCGGTGACCTCGCCGATCGGCAGGGCGCTGATCGGCAAGACCGTCGGCGACACGGTCGAGGTCCAGACGCCGCGCGGCGCCAAGTCCTACGAGGTCGTGGGAGTGCAGTTCAAATAAGCACCGCGTCCAACGCGGTGCTGCGCACCGCGCTTGGAGTGCAGTTCAAGTAGTCGCCGGCGTGGCGGCGGCTGCCGCCGCGCGACGCCGGCCGACCGCGGTCATCCAGCCGTACTGGATCAGGAACAGCCCGATCTTGCTGAACAGGCCCCAGCCCGACATGGCGGCTGCCCAGCTCTTGGGCTCGAGCGACAGCGCCAGCACGATGTTGAGTGCGGCCGAGCCGAACATCAGCCCCGCCCAGACGAAGCCGAAGGTTGTCGCGATATCGGCTACCGGTGCGGCGCGCTCCGGGAGGTAGCGGTTCATCCAGCCGCGCTTCAGCATCACCAGGCCCACGATGCAGTAGATGGCGCTGGGCTTCAGCATGACGAAAGTCGCATCGCGGGTGAGCAACGTCGCCGTGCCCGAGGCCAGCACCAGCACCACGCTCAGCCACTGCAGGCTGCCGATCGGTTGCTTGCGATGGAACTGCCAGGCGATCTGGGCGACGCCCAGCGCCATGCCCAGCCCGACTGCGAGGAAGAGATTGTCGCTCAGCAGATAGATGGCAAGGAACAGGATGGTCGAGGCGAGGTCCGACGCCAGGACCCGGCCAGCCGACAAGAGGTTCTTCATGCGACCTCCGATAGGGTAACGCCGTGTATTTACCCGAGGCTATAGATACACGGTGTTCCCCGCAAGAGCCTTCTGACGGGATCAGGCCTCTGTCGAGATCGGCACGCCCGGCATCGCCTTGGCGGTGCGGAAGACCATCATGGATTTGACGTGGCTGACATTGGGCGCCGAGGTCAGCCGCGTGGTCAGGAACTTCTGATATTCGTCCCAGGTCTCGGCCACGATCTTGAGCAGGAAGTCGGCCTCGCCGGCCAGCATATGGCACTCGCGGACTTCGTCCCATTTGGCGACCAGTTCCTCGAAGGCCTTGAGGTCGGTCTCGGCCTGGCTGTTCAGCCCCACCAGGGCGAACACCGAAACGCTGTAGCCAAGCGACTCGGGGCTGAGCTCGGCGTGGTAGCCCTTGATGATGCCGGCGCGCTCGAGCGCCCGCACGCGGCGCAGGCAGGGCGGCGCAGAGATGCCGGCACGCTCGGCCAGCTCCACGTTGGTCATCCGGCCGTTGGATTGCAGGTCGCTTAGAATGCGCCGGTCGATACGATCGAGCTTTGCCCGAGCCATTGGGTTTCCTCCATTGGCCGGGGTCTATGCCAGAACCATGCCACGCGCGCAATAAAGTTGCGAGAAGCCTGCCCCGATCTGTGAACAATTGCGCCTGAAGTCAGTATTCCGCCGTGCACGATCCTGAGGGATGCATATATGTTGCAGTTATGCGAGCGGCGGGATGCGGATAGGTCATGGCAGCGACACATCGTGCTAAGGTTTTAATCTTGGGCTCAGGCCCGGCCGGCTATACGGCGGCGATCTATGCCGCCCGTGCGAGCCTCAAGCCCATGTTGGTGCAGGGCATCCAGCCTGGCGGCCAGCTCACCATCACGACCGACGTCGAGAATTACCCAGGCTTCGCTGATGTAATCCAAGGCCCCTGGCTGATGGAGCAGATGCAGAAGCAGGCCGAGCATGTCGGCACGCAACTCTTCTTCGATACCGTCGTCGAGGTCGATATCGGCCGCCGCCCATTCGTCTGTATCGGCGATTCCGGTGATCGCTATGAGGCCGACGCATTGATCATCTCGACGGGCGCCACGGCCAAGTGGCTCGGTCTGCCCTCGGAGGAGAGCTTCCGCGGCGGCGGCGTGTCGGCCTGCGCGACCTGCGACGGCTTCTTCTTCCGCGGCAAGGAAGTCGTGGTGGTAGGTGGCGGCAACACGGCGGTCGAGGAGGCGCTTTACCTGACTCATCACGCCTCGAAGGTCACGCTGATCCACCGTCGCGACAGTTTTCGCGCCGAGAAGATCCTGCAGGACCGCCTGTTCAAGAATCCCAAGGTCACCGTGCTCTGGGACACCACGCTACAGGAGATCGTGGGCGACAGGACGCCGGCACCGCTGGTCAAGGGCGTGCGGGTCAGGAACGTGAAGACCGGCGCCGAGAAGGAGCTGGCGACGGATGGCGTGTTCATCGCCATCGGCCATTCGCCCAACACCGAGCTGTTCAAGGGCAAGCTCGCCATGGATTCGGAAGGCTACCTGCTCACCAAGCCCGATTCGACGGCCACCGACATCGAGGGCGTCTATGCGGCGGGCGACGTGCAGGACAAGATCTTCCGCCAGGCCGTGACGGCCGCGGGGACCGGCTGCATGGCCGCCCTCGAAGCAGAGAAATGGTTGGCGCGCCTAGAGGCGCGCGTCGCGCAAGCCGCCGAGTAGGCGGCTGCGCGTTCGACGTTTGGCGAGCAGAGCCGGGCGTCCTAGGGAGGCAACGAGATGGACTGGGACAAGCTGCGGATCTTTCAGGCCGTGGCCGACGCGGGCAGCTTCACGCATGCCGGCGAGGGGCTGAAGCTCAGCCAGTCGGCGATCTCGCGCCAGATCGGCGCGCTCGAGGAGCAGCTGGGCGTCATGCTGTTCCACCGCCACGCCCGCGGCCTGATCCTGACCGAGCAGGGCGAGTTGCTCTATCGCACGGCCCGCGACATGGCGGGCAAGGTCAATACCGCCGAAGCGTTGCTGCGGGCCAACCAGGACAAGCCGGCTGGCCGGCTCAAGATCCACGCGACAGTCGGCTTCGGCTCGACCTGGCTTACCACGCAGATGCACGAGTTCATCGCGACCTATCCGGACATCGATGTCAGCCTGGTGCTGTCGGACAACGAGCTCGATCTCGGCATGCGCGAAGCCGACGTGGCGATCCGCATGATGATGCCGCGCCAGCCCGGCCTGGTGCAGCGCCACCTGCTGACGGTGCGCAGCCATGTCTATGCCTCGCACACCTACATTCAGAAGTACGGCCGCCCCAACACCGTCGAGGAACTCGACCAGCACCGCATGATCATCTTCGGCGAAGATGCGCGGGCACCGGTGCAGGACGTCAATTGGCTGCTGCGCGAAGGCAATGCCGACCAGAATCCCCGTCTGGTCGTGCTGCGGGTCAACAATACCTACGGCATCTTCCGCGCCGTGGAGTTGGGCCTGGGGATAGCTTCGCTGCCCGACTATCTGGCGCGTGAATCGACCAAGCTCGAGATGGTCCTGCCCGACCTCAATGCCCGCACGACCGATGTGTATTTCACCTACCCCGAAGAACTGCGCCATTCCAAGCGTATCGCCGTGTTCCGCGATTTCCTGCTGCGTAAGGTGGCTGAGACACGCTTTTGACCGTCATGAGATGCAGTATTGCATATCCCCTGAAAGGCATGCGTGACTCGCATGCCAGTGTTCCGATCTTCCCGCCTAACAAACCCGCCGCCGGAGCGTAATTTGCGCTCAGGTCTTCGACACGAGCAGTCTCTTCTGATCGCGTTCGAAACTCGGGATCCTCATGATCCCACGTCTCCCAGACGTGAAGCCTCCCTGTTTGACTCGCCGGGCCGGTTGGCCCGGCGTCTTTTTTGGGCGTCACGGTGAGACGAGGTGCCACTTGGAACTCGGCCAAGTCGCCCCCAACTACTAATCGATATGAAAGTCGGCGAACCCCACTTATAGTCCAATTGCTCAGCCCCTCATGTTCTCTGAAGTCCGCCAAGCCATCCTGCCTCTGGCTCTGCGCAACCTGAAGCGCCGGGGCGATCTTGAACGTGCCGGTCTGCTGATCGAGTCGCTGGCCAAGCATTGGTGCGACACCAAGCCTTTCCAAGTGCTCATCGTGTCGCCCGAACGCGACGCCGACCTGTTGCGCGAAAGCCTGCCACGCTTCCGCAACATCGAGGTATCAGTCCGCGCCGAGGGTGATTTCTTCCCGGCGTTCAGCCGGTTCTACATGATGACGGGCTGGTACCGGCAACAAATGGTCAAGCTGCACGTTCCGGCGAAGCTCGGTTTCGGCGGCTACCTGACTCTCGATTCCGATATCTGCTGCGTCGGCGATTTCGACGCGACTACCTTCATCGAGAACGGCCGCGCGTTGTCACGCTGGGAGCCGAAGCGTCATCACACCTGGTGGGAAAGCGCCGCCGAGATTGTCGGCGTGCCCTATGACGCCCGAACCCATGGCCTCTCGGTGACGCCCAATATCCTGCACGGCGAGCTGTCGCGGCAGGCGCTGGATCATTTCCACAGCGGCCCGGTCGACGCCATGACGACGCTCGGCTTCTGGGTGGTGCGCCGGCTCGGCGCCGTCGCCTGGACGGAATACTCGCTTTACACCAGCGTGGCCGAGCTCAAGGGCAACCTGTTCGACTATCACGTCCATTGGGATCCCTGTTACTTCCACGACACGCAGCTCTTTTCCGAGCACACCTGCGTATGGGGCGCCGACGATTTCGAGCGCCTGGTCAAACTGCCGAGCGGCACCGATCCGGGCGGCAAGTTCATCATCGTGCAAAGCCATGCGCGCATCCCGCTCGAGCGCGTGCGCGACTACTGCCTGAGCTTCGCGGGTTAGGTCTTCGCCGGGCGCGGCGCGTCCGCCGTCTCCTGTTTCACCAGTACCAGCGTCACCGCAGCGATGATCAGGCAGAGCGCCACGACATCGAGCCACGAGATTTCGCCGCCGATCAGCAGTGCGCTGCTGCCGAAGCCGACGCACGGCACCACAAGGGTCGTCAGGCTGGCGACCGATGCCGGCAGCGCGCGAATGATCCGGAACCAGCAGAAATAGGCGAGGACGTTCGAGACCAGGATCAGCCAAGCCAGGGCGGCGATACCTAGCGTCCGATCGGGCCGGAAGTAGGCGTCGCGCGCAAAGAACAGCCAGACCGCTATCACGGGGATCGTGCCGAGCAGGATCTGCCAGGCCGCGTTGATCGTCGGATCACCCCGGAACGACGGCCGTTTGGTCAGGACCGTGCCGATGCCAAAGGAGATGGCCGCGAGCAGCGTGAGGAAGGTACCGACGGGCGCGGTTCGCGCCGCGGTCTCCTGGCTGACGATGATGCCGACCGCCGCCAGGCTTAGCGCCAGGGACAACGCGACGCGGAGCGTGATCCGCTCCTTCAGCAGGAACGCGGCGAACAGAGCGGACCAGGCAGGCATGGTGTAGATGATGATCGGCGTGCGGCTGGGGCCGAGCGTGGCGATGCCTGCGATGAGGAAAATCTGAAACAGCCCCATGTTGAAGAAGCCGGTCAGCGCGATTTGTCCCCACAAGCGCCGCTCGGGCAGGGCCGGGGCGCCGCCCCGGACGCCGACTGCGAGCAGGATCAGACCCGACAAGGGCATGATGATGAGGCAACTCGAGAAAAGATCGACTGTCTCGAGCGACCAGCTCATCAATGGATAGGACAGCCCCCAGGCGATCCAGACCACTGGCAGGAGAACGCGCGACATGCCCTGCCAGGTTCCTGCTATCAGACCTTGCCGTCGTGCTCGCCGATCTTCGGCGCCTTTTCCGGTCTGCCGGCCCGCTCGCCATCGATGCTGAGAGGCAGGCCGTGGAACAAAGCAGGGCTGCCGTCATAGGGCTTCGTCAGCATGCCGAGCGCCGCGACCTGCGCCAGCTCCAGCACCTGGGGCACCGAATTGAGCGGCCCGTGCGGCACGCCGACGGCATCGAGCTTGGCCGACCAGTAGGCGCGGCTTTCCCTTTTCATGATCTCGACGATCGCCGGCAGCAGCACGTCGCGCTCCTTCATGCGATCGACATTGCGCTTGTAGCGCGGCTCGTCAGGCCACTCGGGATGGCCCAGCACCTCGGCGAACTTGCGCCACAGCCGGTCGTTGCCGGGGCAGACCATCAGCAGGCCGTCGGTGCAGTGGAAGGCCTGGTAGGGCGTGAGCGAGGGATGGCCGCTGCCCTGGCGCGCCGGCATCTTGCCGGTCACCGAGTAGCCGGCGATGTGATTGGACGCCCACATCAGTCCGCTCTCGAACAGCGAGGTGTTGACCAGGCTGCCCTGGCCGGTGGCGGTGCGCTTGGCGAGCGCCGCCAGCACGCCGATGGCCGTCCACATGCCGGTCGACAGGTCGATGATGGAGACGCCGATGCGCGACTCGGGTCCTGAGGGATCGCCATTCACGGAAAAGAGTCCGGCGACGGCCTGGATGATCGGCTCGTAGCCCGGCCGTTCCTTCCACGGCCCGATGTGGCCGAAGGCGCCGAGGTCGGCGTAGATCAGTCGCGGGAAGCGTTTGGTGAGCGTTGCGCCATCGATGCCGAACTTGGCCGGCACGTCGGCGCGCAGATTGTGCACGAAGATGTCGGCTCGGCCGATGCGCTCGATCAGGGCCTCGCGCTGCTTGTTATCGCCGAGGTCACAAGTGATCGACTTCTTGCCGCGATTGAGGGCGATAAAGCCCAGCGCATCGCCTTCGAGGAAGGGCGGCCCCCATTTGCGCGCGTCGTCGCCTTCGGGCCGCTCGATCTTCACCACCTCGGCGCCGAGGAAGGCCAGGATCTGGCCGCAATAGGGACCGGCGAGATTCTGGCCGAACTCGACGACCTTGACGCCCTCGAGCGGTCTCGCGCTCATCGGAGATTGCTTCCCAGGATCTCGCGCGCGATCACCATGCGTTGCACTTCGCTCGGGCCTTCCCCGACGCGGCGGATGCGCATTTCGCGGTACCAGCGCTCGAGCGGCAGGTCCTTGGTCATGCCCATGCCGCCATGGATCTGCATGGCGCGGTCGACCACGCGGCCGCCGCCTTCCGACGCCGTGAGCTTGGCGATCGAGGCTTCGATGCGGAATGGCAGCCCGCGCCGGGCCTTCTCGGCGGCCTCCAGCGTGAAGTGCTTGGCGGTGCGGATGTCGATCTCGTTGTCGACCAGCATCCATTGCACGGCCTGGCGGTTGGCCAGCTTCTCGCCAAAGGTCGAGCGCATCTTGGCCCATTCGATCGCCATCTCGTGCGCGGCAATGGCGACGCCGATGCAGCCGGCGGCATAGGGAATGCGCTGGCGCGTCAGCCGGGCGTTGGCGACGGCAAATCCCTTGTTGACCTCGCCGAGCACCTGGTGGTCCGAGACCCAGCAGTCCTTGAACTCGAGCTCGGTGGCGTAGCTCGACGAGCGCAGCGTGTGCACCACCCGGCGCACATGGAAGCCCGGCGTGTCCGAGTCGATGATGAAGCAGGTGATGCCCGCTCGGCCCTTCGAGGCGTCGGTGCGGGCGAACACGATGCCGTACTGCGCTCTGTCGGCGCCGGAAATGAAGAGCTTGGCGCCGTTCAATACCCAGCCATTGTCCTTGCGCTCGGCCTTGGTCTGGATGGCGCGGGCGGGGTCGCTGCCGCCCGACGGTTCGGTCAGGCCGAAGAACGGCTTCTTCTCGCCGCGCAGGGTCGGATAGAGGTAGCGCTCCTTCTGGTCCTCGTTGGCCTCGAAGATCTGCGCCAGCCCGGCGCCGCCAAAGGTGCCGTAACAGGGTACGTAGAGCCCGGCGCGGTGCTGGGCCATCTCGATGGCCAGCAGCACTCGGGTGACAATGTCGATATCGGGCCCGCCGAACTCCTTGGGAATGTCGATGCCGAACAGACCCATTGCCTTGGTTTTGTCGGTGAGGCGTTTGTAGTCCTCGGGTTCGAGGTCGGCGGCGTCGGGGTCGAGCTTTGCTTCGAGTGGGATAATCTCCTCGCGCACGAAGCGACGGACCTGGTCGATCAGCATCTGCTGCTCGGAGCTGGGTTCGAAATCCATGATGGCCTCTTCAGGCGGGGCTGAGCCGGCCCAGGTTGGGCGGCGGGTTTTTAGCGTTGTCGGGCGGCAGGCTGCCGTGATCGGCCTGGTGGACCATTAGCAACTCGAACCAGCGCGTGCGGTACTGCTGGTTCACCTCGACCCGGAATTGGCAACCGGCGCCGCGTTCCTTGGCTTCGCGCTGCAACTCGCTGCGCAGGCCGAACGGCGAGCGGGCGCCGGCGTGTCCGATGTAAAGCACCGTGCCCTTGCCGTCGGCGATTTGGTAGACGCCGAGCTGGCCGGGCAGGCGCGTGGCTTCCTCGGGCGTCAACGCCCGCCACGGCTTGTCGAGGCGCAACCGCATCGCCATCGCTATTTGCCCTGGAACTTGGCGGTGCGCTTCTCCAGCCGCGCCTTCATGCCTTCCTGTGCGTCCTGGCTCTGCATTGCCGCGCGCACGGCCGCGTCTACGTCGTCATGCGGGATGCCGTCGCGGAATTCCATCTGGCGCACGGTTAGCGCCTTCATCGCCTTGAGCGAGAGTGGCGCATTGGCGGCGAGCCGCTCGATCACCTTCTTGGCCTCGGCCTCCAGCTGCTCATGCGGCACGCAGCGCGCAATCAGGCCCAGCGCATGGAGCTTGGTGGAGGGCAGGGGATCGCCCAGCAGCAGCATCTCGCGTGTCGTCACCGGACCCAGAACTTCCATCAGCTTCTTGGCGAGGAACCAGTTGGGCGCAAGCCCTACCTGGGCGAGCGACATGCCGAAGCGCGCCTTCTGGCTCGCCACCACGAGGTCGCAATGCAGCGCCAGCTCGTTGCCGCCCGCGATCGCATCGCCCTGTACCACGGCCACCACGGGCAACGGGCAGAGCTCGATCGCCCGCAGCATCACTTCGATGCCGCTCGCCTTGCCGTCGCCGGCCGACTTGCTGCGCTCGGCCATGTCGAGACCAGCGCAGAACACGTCGCCCTTGCCGCGGATCACCAGCACGCGGTCCTCGGCCGCGACCGGCGCCTGCAGCGCTTCGATCATGTTGCCCAGCAGCTCGCTGTCGAGCGCGTTGCGCTTCTCCGGACGGTTCATCCAGACCGTTCTGACCGGCCCGCTTTTCTCGACGATGACCTTGCTCATGGGATGATCACTCCGGTTCGATGCCTGCCGCCTTGATGTGTTCGGTCCACCATATCGTCTCGCTCTTCACATAGGCGGCGAAATCGTCGAGGCCGAGCGGTGCCACTTCCATGCGGCCCTGCGTCATCGCCTTGCCGGTGGCGGGATCTTTCAGGGCCTCGGCGATCGCGTCATAGAGCTTCTGCTGGATAGGCCGCGGCGTGGCGGCGGGCGCGAACACGGCCAGCCAGTAGACCAGCGAGTAGCCCGGCACAAACTCAGCGATGGCCGGCAGGTCGGGCGCGACAGCGGTGCGCTGCGGGCCGGTCGTGCCCAGTCCGCGCACCTTGCCGGTCTCGATCTGCGCGAGCGCGTTCGGCAGGTCGGGGTACATCAGCTGCACCTGGCCCGAGATGACGTCGCCCAGCGCTTGCGGGCTTGCCTTGTAGGGCACGCGCTCGATCTTCACGCCGGCCATCGAGTTGAACATCTCGGCCGACAGCCGCTGCGAGGCGCTGGCCTCGGAATAGTTCAGCTTGCCGGGATTCTGGCGGGCGTAGGCGATCAGCTCGGAGATCGTCTTGATCGGCAGCGCGGGATTGATCACCAGGGTGTTGACGCCGGTGACGCAGCGCGCGATCGGCGCGAAGTCCTTCTCGGGATCGTAGGAGAGCTTCTTGAACAGCGCGCCGTTGGCGGCGTTGGTCGTGTTGGTGCCCATCAGCAGCGTGTAGCCATCGGCCGGCGCGGTCGCGACCGCCGAGGCGCCGAGCTGGCCCGAGGCGCCGGGCTTGTCGTCGACGATGATCGCCTGCTTCAGGATCTCCTGCAGCTTGGCGCCGAGCCCGCGTGCGGCGAGGTCGGTGGCACTGCCGGCGGCGAACGGCACGACAATCTTGATCGGCTTGCTGGGGAAATCCTGCGCGTGCACACGAGGCGCGACCGAGAAGGCGGTGGCGCCGGCGAGCGCGGTGCGACGATTTAGCTTCACGCTTCCTCCCTTGGGGCCGTTCGCTTTTACCGATGGCTCCATCGGTCTGCTAGGGCCGGTGAGGCGCTTTCCTCGCGGAGCAAAAGGGCCTGGCGCCGTCCGTGACGAGCGCGATGTTGCAGTGCGTTCGATCCGCTCACAACGGGCTGTCACATTGATGACAGCGTGCATGAAATATCGCTAAAGTATCGATGGGGAGTGATTTCGGGCGCACCGTGCACCGTATCTGGTAGGCGGCGAGCGCAGGCTTTTGGGGGGCCAAGCAATGACAACGTTGACCGTTGATCTCAGCCCAACGCTGAGCAGCACACTCGCGCATTCTGGGGTCTATGCCTACGCGGTCTACTTCAACAGCGTGACCGGCGACGATCCCCAAGGCGTCGTGCTCGTCAACAACGGGGCAGTCGTAAGCGGCGGCTCCGTCAGCTTTGATCTGCCGACGCCCTTCGCCAGCGGCAAGGTCACGTTCATCATCCAGAGTCTGGAGTCGGGAACGGCGAGCGACCTGTTCACGATAAGCGACAATCTCATCACCGGGGGCGGCACGGTGACGTCTCAGGGTCAAATCGACTGGGGCCCGGCTCAACAGAATGATTACCGTTTCGACAGTTTCGAAGTCTCGCTGACGCCAAATGCCGCCGACACGGGCGATCTCACCGAGATCAATGGCTTCGGCATCCTGAGCGGTGGCATCGACGACATCCTCGGCTCGGGCAGCAACATCGTAGTGAGTGGAAGCGGCCTGCTGGAGATGTTTGGCCTCACCACATCGATCACGATCGCAAGCGGCGGCGAGGAGGCCCTGCATTCGGGCATCGACAGCGCGGCGCAGATCAACACCTCCGGCAGGCAGACCATTTCGGCCAACGCGTTGGCCATCAGCGCCACGGTGGCGGGCGGGTTCCAGCTGATCTTCGGCTCAGCCAGCGGCACGCTGGTGTCGGGTGCGGGCGGCTACCGCAAAGCTTGCGATGCTGGGCAATTTCGGCCAGGCCAACTTCAACCTGGGTGACGACGGTGGCGGCGGCACGCTCGTCACCTACACGTCGACGCTTGCGCACCCCGGCGGATGATGTGCAGCGCCGCCCCTACATGAAGAGCTTCTCCGACTTGCGGTTCTCGTAGAGCCCGGCCACGAACTCGGCGTAGCCGTTGTAGAGCTGGGTCGGCACGCGCTCGTCGCTGCCCAGCGGCTTCTCGGTTGCCTGACTCCAGCGCGGATGTGGCACCTTGGGGTTCACGTTGGCCCAGAAGCCGTATTCGTTGTCGGCCAGCTTCTCCCAGAACGACACCGGGCGCTTGTCGGTGAACTCGATGCTGACGATCGCCTTGACGTTCTTGAAGCCGTACTTCCACGGCGCCACGAGCCTGAGCGGCGCGCCATTCTGCTTGTGGATCGGCTTGCCGTAGAGGCCGGTGGCGATGAAGGCGAGATCGTGTGTGGCCTCGTCGATCGCCAGCCCTTCGGTGTAGGGCCAGGGATAGAGGATGTCCTTCTGGCCCGTCATGACCTTGGGATTGGACAGCGTCTGCATGACGATGTACTTGGCGTCGCCCGCCGGCTTGCAGAACTCGACCAGCGACTTCAGCGGGAAGCCCGACCACGGCACCACCATCGACCAGGTCTCGACGCAGCGATGGCGGTAGACGCGCTCCTCGAGCGGCATCTTGGCCAACAGGTCGTCGATGGCGATCTCGAACGGCTTCTCGACCTTGCCGCTTACCTTGATGGTCCACGGCCGGACGGGGAGCTTCTGGGCGGCGCGCCAGATGCTCTTGTCGGTGTCGAACTCGTAGTAGTTGTTGTAGGTCGTCGCCAACCGCTCGGCGGTGATGGGTGAGGGCGCGCCGAACTTGTCGTTGCGCTTGGCGGGATAGCGGCCAGCCGACGGGTCGGCATCCTGGGCGGCGGCTAGACCCGGCAGGGCGATGGTGGCGGCGCCAAGACCCATGGCAGCCACCAGTTCGCGGCGACCCAGATAATGGCTCTCGGGCGTGGCTTGCCCCTCGGGTAATTCCCAGCCTTTGGTACGCTTGATCAGCATCTATCGAACTCCGGTTGCGCCCCGTGCGGATGACATGGCTTGGGCCAGCGGCAGGCGCAAATCAATCCTGCTCACCGTGCCGTTACGTCAGCTTCGCGCATGACGTTGGCAAGATCAGGGCGTTGCCCCAGAACCACCATGGTTTCGGCGACCAGGAACATCGGGCCGATGAAGGCCTGGAAGAGATTGTCGAGCAGCGCCGGCCGCCTGCCCTCGTAGTGATGGCCGAGAAACTGCAGTGCCCAGCCCACCGCGAAGAGCACCAGGAAGGCCGTCCAGGTCGAGCTCGGTCCCAGGGCGCCGGCCAAGGCCTCGGCGGCGTACCAGGTCGGCAGCATCACCACCGCCATGACCGCGCCGACGCCGAGATCGAGGGCCATCCAGCCGAGCACGGCGACGATGGCGACGACCGCCGCCGCCGAGGTGTCGCGGCCGAGCCGGAACTGCCAGAGCGCCAGGATCAGCAGCAGCGAGAAGACGATCAGCGGAATGCCGACGAAATGCGTGCCCTTGTTGCGCCAGTCGCGGTGGACCGAAGCGTAGCCCGCGAGCTGGCGCTGGAAGAAGTCGCTGGCCATGGCAGTCTCCCGAAATCGGTGTCGAGCTTATGCTGTCGTGCCGGTCACGGACAGGATCATCGGCCACATCGCGTCGCGCCAGCCCGCGACGCCGGTCGCGGTAAAGGTGATCTGGCGGTTCTGCACGAGGAAGAAGCGCGGCGTGACCGCCCCGCGCTGCATGCCATCCGGGCTCGCCAGGAACGTATCGAGGATCCAACGCAGGTCGGCGGGCCAGGTCTCCTGCTTCAGGAGCAGCGCGCTGTCGGCGGGGTAGATCGCGCGAAAGTCGAGCTTCTTGTAGCCGTCGGACTTGACGAAGAGCGGCTCCCACTGGGCACGCCAGGTCTTGCATTCCTGCGAGGCCTGGTCGCCCAGCAATACCACCAGCGGGCGGCCGGCCTGGGCGCTTGCGATGCCGCTGGTGGCCAGCACCAGGCCGCCCACCAGGAGAATGCGTCTCTTCATCAATGAGTGTCCCAGGCTCCCTCGAGCCCCGCACTATGCGTCAGGCTTCGGTTCCCGTCACTTCCAGGATCTTCGGCCACATCTTCTGTTTCCAGCCGTCGTTGCCGGTGGTGGTGAAGATGATCTGCTTGTCCTGGGCCAGGATGAAGCGCGGTGTCCAGTTGCCGCGCTGGGCACCTTCGTCGCTCATCTGGAACTCGGTGAGGATCCATCGCGCGTCGGCTGGCCAGAACTCCTCGATGAGGATGAGATCGCCGTTGGCGGGATGGACGATGCGGTAGTCAATTTTCTTGAAGGCCTCGGATTTCAGCAGAAGCGGTTCAGACTGGGCACGCCAGATCTTGCAACCGCCTCAAAGCTCGTGGCCGACGAACACCAGCATCGGGCGCCCGGCATTGGCCGTCGCGACGCAGGCCATGGATGACGCAGTGGCCATCACCAGGCTGCCCATCATCACAGACCGTCTGTTCAGCATCGGCACACGCTCCTCGTAGGAAATCGCACGAGGACACTATGCGCCGGCGACGCTTCCATCGAAAGGCGGCCTCACTGACTTGTGAGCCATGCCGGCCGGCTTAGGAAAGTTTTGCCCAGTAGGCTTCCGCGCGTTCGACGTAGTAGTCAGCTTTCATGACGAAGTCTTCGCGAATGCGCTGGCTTAGCAGCAGGTAAAGCCTGCCTTTGTGAATGTCGTAGATATTACCGACGCCCGGCACCAACTTGCCGCCGGCGAGGCAGAACGGGCAGTAGCCGTTCATGCGCGGCGCATATTTCTCGGGGCTGGCGAGGAATGTGTCGCGATTGGCCGGGCTGGTGAAGATCCAGTTGACGCCCTTCCATTCGCAATTGAAGCCGACTTGACCGAGCTTGGCCTTTTTGTCGGTCCAGTAGGCGGCAGGATCGTAACCGCCGATCGCATATCCATCCTTGGTGAAGACGCCGGGCGCGGCATCGGCTCGGCTGGCGAGACCGAGAATTGAGCCGCCCACTATGGTCGCAAATTGTCGGCGCGTCGGCATATCGAACCCCCACATTCGATGAAGTACAACCGTAGGTTTGATGGTTCTCGCGTGTCAAGGCCGCCGCCGGGTGAGGCCCGGCGGCGAATCTTCAAGCGGACGGGCTAAGCCGCCGCGTGCTTCTTGGCGTCCTCGACGATGCGGTCGGCGGTGCGGCCGACCAGCTCCTGCAGGTGGTCGAACTCGGTGCGGTAGGTGCCCACGCCTTGGGTCACCGAACGGATCTCGACGATCATGTCGGCGACCTCGGCTTCCGGCATCAGGGCTGAGACCTCGTCCCAACCAGTCCAGCCGGGCCGCGCGTCGTAGCCCAAGAGCTGGCCGCGGCGGCCCGAGATCAGGCGCTGGATGCGCGAGGTCGAATTGCTGGGCGCCGCCACCGTCACTTTGAGGATCGGCTCGAGCAGCACCGGCTTGCATTTGGGCATGCCCTCGCTCATGGCGATGCGCGCCGCCATCTTGAAGGCCATCTCCGAGCTGTCGACGGAATGGTACTGGCCGTCGAACAGCTTCACCTCGAGGTCGACCACCGGCTGGCCGAGCGGACCTTCCTTCAGGTAGTCGACCAGCCCGTCCTCGACCGCGGGAATGAAGTTCCTCGGCACCACGCCGCCGACGATCTTGTCGACGAAGCGGAAGCCCGAGCCGCGCGGCAACGGCCTGATCTCGACCTTGATGTCGGCGAACTGGCCGTGGCCCCCGGTCTGGCGCTTGTAGCGCGCATGCTCGGTGGCGCCGGCCTGTATCAACTCGCGATAGGCGACGCGCGGCGCCACGGTATCGATCGCGACGTTGTAGCGGCCGGCCAGCTTGTCGACCGCGACCTTCAGGTGCATCTCGCCCTGGCCCTTGAGCAGCAGCTCGTGGGTCTCGGCGCGGGCCTCGAAGGAGAGCGAGGCATCCTCCTCGGTGATCTTGTGCAGTGCGACCGAGAGCTTGACCTCGTCGTTGCGGTTCTTCGCGGTCAGCGCCTGAACGAAGACCGGCGGATCGGCCCGAGGGAAGTCGGCGACGGGAACGATGCCATTGCCGGCGATCGACTGGCCGGAGGACAGGGCGTCGATCTTGGCCATCGCCACGATCTCGCCCGCCTTGGCAACGGTCATCTTGTCGAGGCGCTGGCCGAACGGCCGGAACAGCGCGCCGATACGCTGACCGCCAAGACTCTGGCCTTCGCTCAAGGCACCCGACCAAACGCGGCAGAGCGAGAGCTTGCCGGTGTGGGCCTGATGCAGGACCTTGAAGCATTCGGCCATGGCGACGCCATTGGAGGGCAGTGAGCGGCGTTTGGCGGTCTCCGCGACGAAGGGCGTGTCGTGGCGTAGCGCCTTCAATAGACGCCGCACGCCGTTCTCGCGATCGCCGGCGCCCAGCAGCACGGGCACGATCTGGTCCGCGCCGAATTCGTCATGCAGGTCGCGGTAGATCAGCGACTTCTCAGGCGCGATATCTTCGATCAGCTGCTCCAAGAGCTTGTCGTCGTATTCCGACAGCGTCTCCAGCATCTCGCGCCGCGCTTCGCTCTCGCGCGGCAGGATCTCGGCCGGCATCTCGATCAGGTCGGAAGCGCCACTCGACTTGTAGCGGTAGGCGCGCTCGCTTACGAGATCGACGTACCCGATTGTCTCCTCGCCGCCGTCGCTGGTCGGACGACGGATCGGCACCTGGCGCAGCACCATCTTGCGTGACGACACGGTCTGCAGCGCGGCCAGCATGTCGCGCACGCGCGCTTCGGCCGAATCGATCTTGTTGATGAAGATGATATGCGGAATGTGGTTGTCTTCGATGTATTTGAGGAGCGGCGTCAGCGCCACCACGCGCTCGGGCGCGGGCTCGCAGACCACGACCGCGGCGTCGCAGGCCGCCAGGGCGGCAAAGGCGTCGTGCTGGAACTCTATCGAGCCCGGCGTGTCGAGGAACGTCCATTGGTCGCCGAGATAATCGATGGAAGCGATGTTCAGCTCGGTGCTCATGCCGCGCTTGCGCGCCTCGGCCGCACCGTCGCCTATGGAGGTGCCTGCGCGCGTGGACCCGCGCCGGCCGATGGCCCCCGTGGCGTAGAGGAGGCTCTCGAGCAGGGACGTCTTGCCCGAGAGATACGGCCCGCACAGCGCCACCACGCGATGCGCGCCGCTACCTGGTCTGCCCCCAGTAATGGTCTCGGTTTTGATGTCGTTCATGACAACGTCCTCCCTTTCTGCGCGGATGGCCTGCGCGGAGAAGCTCCGGACGTTGTGGTCGCACCCGAACTCAGCGGCCGGAGCGATGCATTTGTCGAAGAAATGCTTTCACTCCGGGCGGGGGGAGTCAATCGACCTGTCCCCAGAATCGCGGCTAGAGCATAGTCCGTCCGCTCTATCGTCGGGTTGTTTGGGAGGACCATCGGATGTTCGTGCTGCACCATGGCTGGAAATCGAGCGCGTCGCGGCGCGTGCGGCTTTGCCTGGCGGAGAAGGGGCTGAAATTCGAGAGCAAGATCGTCAATCTCGCCAAGGGAGAGCACCACACGCCGGAATACCTGGCGCTCAATCCCAACGGAGTCATTCCGCTGCTGGTACTGCCGGATGGCCGATCGCTCTACGAAAGCAACACGATCTGCGAATACCTCGACGAGACCTGTCCCGAGCCGCCGCTCAGGCCGACGGATGCCTATCGGCGTGCCGAAATGCGCAACTGGATCCGCCATGTCGACGAGCGGATCGGCAACCTCATCGTCTTCAACTGGAAGCACAGCATCCAGAAGATGGCCTCCCAGTTGTCGGACGAGGAACTCAAGGAGCGGTTGAAGAAGATCCCGAGCAAGGAACGTCAGGAGGCATGGCTGCGGGTTGCGCGCCGGCCTTTCACGAAAGACGAGGAGGACGAAGCGCGCCGCAAGCTGGTCCTCCTGCTCGACAAGATGGAGGCAAGGCTCGAGCAGCATGCCTGGCTGGTCGGTGACGCTTATTCGCTGGCCGACATCGGCGTCGTGCCATTCGTGAAGCGCATCGATGAGGAGATCGCGCCCGACGAGGTGTCGGTGGCAAGGCACCCACGGGTGCTGGCCTGGTGGACGGCCATCCAGGCGCGGCCCGCTTTCGCCGAGGCGAGGATCGGTCCGTTCGTCGATTGAGCCTTGGTTACCAAAAGTAACGCTTAAAATAATGGAAAAACACGGGGGGCCCCCTCGTCGTCGCGCTGGTTGGCGGCGAGTTGGGAAGGGGCCTCGTAGTGCATGGCAACACTATAAGCGCGGACCGTCCTGGCCGACGAATTTGGTCATTAGAAGTTCTGGTCCAGGTGTTCGCGCTGGGTCTTGCCGGCGTACTCGCGGCGGAAGCGTCCGCGGCGCTGCAACTCGGGCACCACCAGATCGACGAACTCCTCGATCGCGCCGGGAGAGTAGATAGGTGACAGCATGAAGCCGTCGCCGCCGACGAAGTCGAAATAGGCTTCGAGCTGGTCGGCGACGTCCGACGCTGTGCCGACCATCTGCGGCAGCCCGACGCTCTGGCCGTGGTTCTGCGCCACCTGCCGCAAGGTCAGGAGCTCGCCGGTCATGGTTCGATAGCGCGTCTGCATGCGCTGCAGCTTGGGCTCGGTGCGATGCGCCATGATGGTGTCGAGCGGCAGGGCCGACAGGTCGAAGTCGAGATGGCCGGACAGGATGGCGAGCCCGCCCTCGAGCGGCACCAGCGCATTGTGCTCGGCCTGCCTGTCCTCGGCTTCGGCGCGCGATGAGCCGACAATGGGCTGCACACCGAACAGGAACTTGCAGGCGCTGGCCGGGCGGCCATGCTCGGCCACGCCTTTCTTGATGTCGTCGTACAGCACCTTGGCGCCTTCGAGGTTGGGCTGGATGGCGAACACCGCATCGGCGTAGCGAGCGGCGAAGTCGCGGCCCTTGCCGGACGTGCCGGCCTGCAGGATGGCCGGACCGTTCTGCGGCGAGCGCACGACGTTGAGCGGGCCGCGCGACTTGAAATAGCGGCCCTCGTGCTCGATGCGATGCACCTTGGCCGGATCGGCAAAAACGCCGGCCGCGCGGTCCATCACGACCGCATCCTCGTCCCAGCTGTCCCACAGCTTGCGGCAGACTTGGATGAACTCGTGCGCCCGATCGTAGCGATCGTCGGCCGGCTTGAACTCCTCGCCGTAGTTGGCCGCCTGGTTGTGATTGAGCGAGGTGACGACGTTCCACGCCGCGCGGCCGCGCGTCAGGTGATCGAGCGTCGCCCACAGCCGGGCGGCATGGAACGGATGCTGATGGCTCACCGAGTAGGTGGCGCCGAGCCCGATGGTCGTGGTGGCGGCGGCCATGAAGGAGAGCAGGGGGATCGGATCGTGCTCGGGCGCCTGCGTGGCGTTGCGCAGCGCCGGCGCCATCGAGCCGGTGAAGGTGTCGGAGATGTAGTTGAGGTCGGCGAAGAACACCATGTCGAATAGGCCACGCTCGCAGACGCGCGCAATGTGCTGGTAGAGCTCGGGCCGGGACCAGTCGTAGCCCGCAGCCGAGGTGCGCGGGTGCCGCCACATCGCCAGGCTGTGGTAGGTTGGGCTGTGGCACAGGAACTGCGCCAGGTGCATCATCGCCTTGCGCATGCCGTCTCCCCTCCCCACGTGCTTGATTAGTCGCGCCGGGGTTAGTCTCGCTCAAGGCGTGCAGGGAGGCCAACATCCCCGAACCGACCGACAATGCCGGCGTGATCGCCCGTCCGCCCATACTCTATCTCGGCGCGCTGATCGTCCTGATTGTGCTGCGCTGGTTCTGGCCCGCGCCGATCCTCGCCAGTGCCAATCTGGCGCTCTATCTCGGTCTTGCCCTGGGCGTATTGGCGCTCGCCCTCGGCCTATGGGCGGTGGTCACCATGCGCGTGGCCGGCACCAACATCGATCCCGAGAAGGAGGTGACGGCGATCGTGACGGCGGGACCCTTCCGCTACACGCGCAACCCGATCTATGTCGGCTTCGCCTTTCTCTTTCTCGGCTTCACGGTCGGCTTGAACAGCTGGTGGGGTCTGGCTGTGCTGGTGCCGCTGTTGGCCGTGATGCATGTGGGTGTCATCCTGCGCGAGGAGCGCTACCTCGCCGGGAAATTCGGCGCCCAATACCTTCAGTATAAGAGCCACGTTGCGCGCTACATCGGTTGACGCGCGCCTTGCGTGCGCGTGACGATCTTCCCGCAGTCCGTTTGCGGCTGAAAATGATGTGCGGGGCGGAGGCGCGTCGACCATGAGCGCCAGGGGCGGCACCCCGCCGAACGCATTCAACCGGGCGTTGCCACTGGTCGTCGCCTTGATCCTGATCCTGTCGTTCCTCTGGCGCATCGTCGTCACTGCCCACGAATACCAGATGCGCGGCGAGCAGGTCATGACCGTGCTGATCGATCTCGGTCTGCTGGTCGGCCTGATCGGCCTGCGGGACAGGATCCCCAAGGCCCTCTTCTGGTGCGCGATTGTCGCCGGCATAGGGTCGTTCGCCCTGCGCCTCAACGGCGATGACGGGTGGTGGACGGGCCACCTCAACTTTTCGGTTCGGTCGAGGTGAAGCCGGAAAGTTGCTGCAGCCACGACAATTGTGGCGAGCAGCGGGATGCTGTCGATTAACCCGAGCCACCATCAGGTTGACAGCGTCTCATTAATTGTTCTTTCTGCCGGATGGGCGCGTGCGACGAGCGCACCGTTCTTACTAAACTCTTTCTTTAGGCGACAGCTCATGGCTACAGGCACAGTTAAGTGGTTCAACGCGACCAAGGGTTTCGGGTTCATTCAGCCGGATAGCGGCGGGAAGGACGTTTTCGTTCATATCAGCGCCGTCGAGCGTGCCGGACTGAACGGCCTGAACGAAGGTCAGAAAGTCAGCTACGACGTCGTAAACGAGCGCGGCAAGGACGCCGCTGCGAACCTGAAGGCCGGCTGACCGCCGTCCATCAGTTGTTCTGCCCGTCGCATCGTTGCGATGGATCGATCGGCCGGTGACAACCTCGTCACCGGTGGATGCGCAAGGATCGCGCGTCTAGAGCCTAGCTCAGCGCTGCGCAAGCGCGTTGGATACGCCGGCCGGCCTCCTCGAGGAGATCGGTCGCCGTGGCGTAGGAGATGCGGAAGGCCGGACCTTGGCCAAACGCGGAGCCCTGCACCACCGAGAGGCCTTCCGACTCGAGCAAGTAGTTCACGAAGTCGGTGTCGTCCTTGATCGTCTTACCGTCCGGCGTCTTCTTGCCGATCGTGCCGGCGCACGACGGATAGACGTAGAACGCGCCCTCCGGCCGCGGGCACTTGAGGCCCTTGGTCTGGTTCAGCATCGACACGATGAGGTCGCGGCGCTGCTTGAAGACTGCGACGTTCTTCGGGATGAAGTCGATCGGGCCGTTCAGCGCCGCCACAGAGGCCGCTTGGCTGATCGAACTGGCGTTCGAGGTGCTCTGGCTCTGCACGGTGATCATGGCGTCGATCAGCTTCTGCGGTCCCGCGGCGTAGCCGATGCGCCAGCCGGTCATGTTGTAGGCCTTCGACACGCCGTTCATGGTCAGCGTGCGGTCGTAGAGCTTGGGCTCCACCTGCGCCGGCGTGGTGAACACGAAGTCGTCGTAGACCAGCTTCTCATACATGTCGTCGGTCAGCACATGGACCTGCGGATGCTTCAACAGCACGTCGCAGAGCGCCCGCAGGTCGGCCTTGGTGTAAGCAGCACCGGTCGGGTTGCTGGGCGAGTTCATGATGATCCACTTGGTCCTGGGCGTGATCGCGCGCTCGAGGTCCTCGGGTCGCAACTTGAAGCCGTTGGCCTCGGTGCACTGCACGATCACCGGCGTGCCGTCGCCGAACATCACCATCTCCGGGTAGGACACCCAGTAGGGCGCCGGTACGATGACCTCGTCGCCCGGGTTGAGCGTGGCGAGCATGGCATTGAAGATGATCTGCTTGCCGCCCGACGTGACCACGGTCTGGCTCGGCTTGTAGTCGAGGCCGTGATCGCGCTTCATCTTGGCGCAGATCGCCTGGCGCAGCGCCGGCGTACCGGGGACAGCGGTGTACTTGGTGTCGTTGGCGTGGATCGCCTTGATCGCTGCTTCCTTGACGTGATCGGGCGTCGGGAAGTCGGGCTCGCCGGCAGCGAGGCCAATGACGTCTTTGCCCGCCGCTTTCATCTCCAGGAACTTGCCTTGTGCGGCATTGGTCGGAGAGGGCTTGATGCGGCCAAGACGGTCGGCAATGAACGCCATAACGCGACGCCTCCTTGAGGGCGGGAAACAAACGGCCGCGAAGCTACTGGCGCAGGACTTATCCCGCAAGGCGAGCAGAGGCTATTTATCGTAAGTTCGCGTCCTATTGCTGCTAGGGCTGCGGAGCCGACAGCCCTAAAGCCTTGTCCCACCGGTATCTAGTCGACGACGCGCACCGAGGCCGTGACGCTCATCTTGGCATCGCCAAAGCCGACGCGGCGGCCGCTGACCGGCGCTGCGTCGTGATAGTCGAGCCCGATCGCAACCCTGAGGCTGTCGCCGCGCGGAGAGATGCCGTTGGTGGGATCGAAGCCGACCCAATCGAGCCCCGGCACCCAGGCCTCGGCCCAGGAGTGGCTGGTGCGGCCGACATGCAGCTCCGGATCGTCGTTGCGCAGGTAGCCGCTGACATATCGTGCCGGCACGCCGAGCCGACGGCAGCAGGCGATGAAGACATGTGCGCTGTCCTGCGCCACGCCCGCGCCGCGCGCCAGAGCCTCGGCCGCCGTGGTGTCGACGGTCGACACGCCGGTCTTGTAGGCGATGCGCTTGCCCACGCGCTCCATCAGCTCGTGCAGCGCCGTCGCCCGAGCGGTCGGATCGGCGGCGCGTTCGGCGAGCCCATCGATCACCGGATCGAAATTCGTGTCGTGCGCGGCGATGCCGACGTTGCGCAGCCAGAACGGCGCCGGCAGGGTCGGCGTGTCGCCGTAGCGCAGCCACTGGTCGGCGCCGCTGAACTCGTAGAGCCCGGCGACGGCGATCTCGACCGCGTCGTGCTGGGCCGCCACCGAGAAGGTGGTGACCTGGTTGCCGTGGCCGTCGATCCATTCCGAGCGCTTGCCCGGGCCGTCAATGCGCCACGACACCACGCGCTGACCGGTGGCGGGCTTGGGCGTGAGGCGCACGTCGTGGATCGAATGGCCCGACAGCTGATCGAACTCGAAGCGCGTGATGTGGTGGACTGAGAGGCGCATTGTCAGTCGAGCAGGAACTGGCGGCCGATTTCGCTGCTGAGCGTCGCGATATCGTCGCGCACGCCGCCCAGGAAATTGGCGAGCCCGATATCGAACACCTGGTCGATTCGGGCATAGCGCAGCCTGGCATGCAGCTCGCCGGCCAGCCGGTCGGCCTCGCCGCGCGTGCCGTAGGTGTCGGCGAGCTCGCGCATGGAGAGATCGACCATCCAGAGGCAGTGGTGCACCGAGCGCGGTACGTCGCGGCGCAGCATCATCAGCTCGGCGACTTTCATGGGATCGAGCGAGCTTCTATAGATGCGCCGATAGGTGCGCACCGCGCCGATGCAGGCTAGCACCTCCGACCAGGCGAAATAGTCGAGCGTCTCGGAGTGCGGGGCGCCGTCGGGCAGCAGGCGATGGTACTTGACGTCGAGGATGCGGGCGGTGTTGTCGCCGCGTTCGAGGAAGGCACCGAGCTGGAGGAAGTTGTAGGCCTCGTCGCGTAACAGGGTGACTTGCGCAGCACCGAAGATCATCACCGCCTGCTTCTTGACCAATTCGATCAGCGCGCCGCGGTCGAGGTTCGCCCGCTTTGTCCTCAGCTTGGCGCTCAGCTCCAGCCACAGCCCGTTCAAGCTCTCCCAAACATCGACCGTGATGTTGTTGCGCTCTTCGCGGGCGTTGCGGCGCGCCGAGCCGATCGAGCTCACGATGGAAGAGGGGTTGCTCTCGTCGAACGCCAGGAAGTCGATCAGGTCGACGAGCTGCTTCTTGCCCTGGGTTTGCGACTGGCCTTCCTGGCTCTGGCTTTGCCGGAACTCATCCTCCATGCCGAAGATCGCGACCACGCCCTCGGCTTCCTTGCCGCTCGACTGCAGCGCCATGCGCTGCGTCGCCTCGATCAGCCGCGCCGTGGTCTTGGCCCGCTGCAGGTAGCGGCCCATCCAGTAGACGTTCTTGGCGGTGCTGCTCAGCATCGGCTGGCTTTCACGCCTAACCTCATCCTGAGGAGGCGCGTAGCGCCGTCTCGAAGGATGGGCAACAGCCGTGATGTATCCCACCCTTCGAGACGCGGCCTGCGGCCGCTCCTCAGGGTGAGGCTGGGGGCTTGGCAGGCGCTGCTAAGCATCGGGTGCCAGGACCCAGGTGTCCTTGGTGCCGCCACCCTGGCTCGAATTCACCACCAGCGAACCTTCCTTCAGCGCGACGCGCGTCAGGCCGCCCGGGACGATGGTGATCTTGCGGCCCGACAGCACGAAGGGGCGGAAGTCGACATGGCGAGGCGCCACGCCCTGGGCGACGAAGGTCGGGCAGGTCGAGAGCCCGAGCGTCGGCTGGGCGATATAATTCTCCGGCCGTGCCTTCACGAGCTGGGCGAACTCGGCGATCTCCTTCTTGCTCGAGGTCGGACCGACCAGCATGCCCTTGCCGCCCGAGCCGTGGACTTCCTTCACCACGATCTCGGCGAGATGCTCGAGCATGTACTTGAGGTCGTCCGGCCGATCGCCGCGATGGGTCGGCACGTTCTGCAGGATCGGCGCCTCGCCCAAATAGAAGCGGATCATCTCGGGCACGTAGGTGTAGGTCGACTTGTCGTCGGCGACGCCGTTACCCAGCGCATTGACGATGTTAACGCGCCCGGCGCGTAGCGCGCCGAGCAGGCCGGCGACGCCGAGATACGAATCGGGTCGCATCGCCAACGGATCGAGGAAGGCATCGTCGACGCGGCGGTAAATGACATCGACACGCTGCGGTCCGCGCGGCGTGCGCATGTAGACGCGGCCTTCGTCGACGAACAGGTCGGAGCCCTTGACCAGCTCGATGCCCATCTCGTCGGCCAGGAAGGCATGCTCGAAATAGGCGCTGCTGTAATGGCCAGGTGTCAGCAGCACGACGTTGGGTTCGGCGTCGTCGCTGAACGAGACTGAACGCAAGGTCGACAAGAGCTCCTCGCTGTAGTCGGCGACCGGCAGCACACGCATGGCAGAGAACAGCTCGGGGGCCAGCCGCATCATCACTTCGCGGTTCTCCAGCACGTACGACACACCAGATGGCGTGCGTACATTGTCCTCGAGCACGTAGAAGTCCTTTTCGCCGACCCGTACCAGGTCGATGCCGGCGATATGGGCATGCACGCCGCCCGGCAGCTCGAGTCCCTGGGCCATGGCCACGAACTCGGCGTTCATCAGCACCTGGGTCTCGGGGATTACTCCGGCGCGACAGATCTCGCGTTCGCTGTAGGCATCGGCCAGGAAGGCGTTGAGCGCCCTCACGCGCTGCGTCAGGCCCTTGTGCAGGTACTGCCATTCGTCCCAGGCGATGACGCGCGGGATGATGTCGAACGGGATGGTGGTCTCCGATCCTTCCGCCGCGCCATAGGCGCCGAATGTGATGCCGTGGCGGCGATAGAAGAGGTCGACTTCCTGGCGGGTCGCGGCGAGGCGCTCGGCCGAGGTGCTGTCCAGCCAGCGCGACACGCCCGCGTACGGTGCGCGAATGGCGCCGTTCGGCCCCGAGCGCATTTCGTCGAATGTCTTAGCCGCCATCCGGCATTTCGCCCCCTGTCGAATCGCAATATAAGCAATCGACGGGCCAATGAAAAACTGGCGTGGAGGGACTGGAGGAACCCGATGAAGCAGGTCCTCATCGAGAAATACGGAACGCCTTGGGAAGTGGCGCGCTGCGCCGATGTGCCCGATGTCGGGGAACCGGCTGCGGACGAAGTGGTGTTCGATGTGCTGGCCTTCCCCATCAACCCGGCGGACATGTGGTTCTGCCGCGGCAGCTACCGGCTGAAGCCGCCGCTGCCGGCGACGCCGGGGGCCGAGTGCGTCGGCCGCGTGACCGCGGTCGGCGCCAACGTGAAGCACGTCAAGCCGGGCGACCTGGTCATCAATCTGCAGCGCGAGAACTGGGCGCAAAAGCGCAAGGTCAAGGGCGATGACGCCATCCCGCTGCCGGCCGGCATCGATCTGCGGCAGGCCGCCATGGTGCGCATCAACCCGCCGACGGCACAGCTCATGCTGTCGGACTTCGTCGATCTCAAGGGCGGCGACTGGGTCATCCAGAACGTTGCCAATTCCGCCGTCGGGCGGCTCTTGATCGTGCTGGCCCATCAGCGCGGCCTGCGCACCGTCAATGTCGTGCGCCGGCCCGAGCTTGCCGTCGAGCTGAAGCAGCTTGGCGCCGATCTGGTGATCGTCGACGGCGACGATCTTGCCGCCCGCGTCGCGCGCGAGACCGGCGACGCGCCCATCAAGCTCGGCGTCGAGGCGATCGGCGGCGCTGCCACCGGCCGTATCGTCGAATGCGTCGGCACCGACGGCACGGTAGTTCACTACGGCTCGATGAGCGGCGAGGATCCCAAGGCGAGCCGGTCCAACTTCATATATCGCGGCGTCAGGCTCACCGGCTTCATGCTCGGCCGTTTCCTGGCCAAGCGCAGCCCGCAGAACATCCGCGAGATCTACGCCGAGCTGGCCGGACAGGTGATGGCTGGCAAGCTCTTCGCGCCGGTGGACACCGTCTATCCGATCGACAAGATCAAGGATGCACTGGCGCACTCCGACAAGGGTGGGCGCAACGGCAAGATACTGGTCAGCCCCAACGGGGCGGTTTGAACGAGGAGGAAGAGAGATGAGTTCGGACGTCGCAGAAGTCGAGAAGGTGCTGCAGGTCTATTTCGACGGGCTCTACGAGGGCGACACCAAGAAGCTCGGTGCCGCGTTCCATCCGTCGTCGCACCTCTACAGCGTCGGCGCCGACGGGAAGGCCGCCGACTTCCCGCGCACCGACTGGTTCAAGATGGTCGAGAGCCGCAAGTCGGCCAAGGCGAATGGCAGCGAGCGACGCGATCGCGTCGTGTCGATCGATTTTTCGGGACCCGGTACTGCCTTCGCCAAGGTCGAGTGCCAGATCCCACCGCGCTACTTCACCGACTACCTGACCCTGCTTAAGGTCGACGGTCGCTGGCAGGTAATCTCGAAGTCCTTCCATACGGTGACGAAGGACAAATAAATCGTGTCATCCCGAGCGTAGCGAGGGACCTCTCCGTTAACCAAAGGTCCCTCGGGCTTCGCCCTCGGGATGACACCTAGTCCTTGGCGTCGGCCGCCACCTGGACCTTGATCATCTTGTCGGGGTTCGAGGGCGGCTCGCCCTTCTTGATCTTGTCGACGTGCTCCATGCCCGACGTCACTTTGCCCCACACGGTGTACTGACCGTCGAGGAAGTTCGAGTCCTTGAAGCAGATGAAAAACTGGCTGCGCGCTGAGTTGGGATCGCTGGTGCGCGCCATCGACACCGAGCCGCGGCCGTGCGGCTCCTTGCTGAACTCGGCCTTGAGATGCTCGCCCATGCCGCCGGAACCGGTGCCGGTGGGGTCGCCAGTCTGGGCCATGAAGCCGTCGATCACGCGATGGAAGACGACGCCGTCATACTTGCCCTCGCGCGCCAGCTTCTTGATCTGGGCGACGTGCTTGGGGGCGAGATCGGGCCGCATCTCGATGACGACGCGGCCGTCCTTCAGGTCGACGTAGAGCGTGTTTTCCTTGTCCATGGTCACTCCTTGACGTCCGCTGCGACGCGGACCCTGATCATCTTGTCGGGAGGTGCTGCGACCGCGCCCGAGCCCGGCGCGCCTTTCTTGATCCGGTCGACGCAGTCCATGCCCGACACCACCTTGCCCCACAGCGTGTACTGGCCGTCGAGGAAGTTCGAGTCCTTGAAGACGATGAAGAACTGGCTGCGTGCGCTGTCGGGATCGGAAGTGCGGGCCATTGAAACGGCGCCGCGCACATGCGGCTCCTTGCTGAACTCGGCGGGCAGCGTGTCGCCCATACCGCCTGTGCCAGTGCCGGTCGGATCGCCGGTCTGGGCCATGAAGCCGTCGATCACGCGATGGAAGACGACGCCGTCATACTTGCCCTCGCGCGCCAGCTTCTTGATCTGGGCGACGTGCTTGGGGGCGAGATCGGGCCGCATCTCGATGACGACGCGGCAATTGTCCTTGAGGTCGATGTAGAGTGTGTTTTCCTTGTCTGCGGCGGCAGCGACACCAGCCGACGCGAGAAGGACAGCGGCGAAAGCCAGAATCAGACGCATGACGGCTCCCCATAGGCTGCCGGGTTGGCTGCCGGGCCGCGCGACCATACTTGCCGTCGACCGAAACACAAGGGACGAATGGATGGCCGGCGGATGTGTATCGTTTGACGTGGCGCCGGGGCCGGCGTGCTGGGTACAGTCGCCGAGTTTCTTGGGAAATCATAATTAAAGCGGATTGATCGATGCCCGCGCCGAGTGGCGGGGGTCGTCCCGTGGACGGCGCCCGATCCCCCATGAGTCCCGTGCTTGAACGTCCCGAGGCGGCCCCGGGCGGGGCGCGCCCCGAGCCGCACCATGGGCCGCGGCCGCTTGGCGAGATCTTCCCGCAGGGTGGGAGCGCCAATCGCGGCCGCGAGTTGCAGGGCACGTGGCGCGCCTTCTGCCAGGACATGGCAGGCGCCGTGCAGGCCGCGCTCGATCGCGGCCGCTCGCCGCCCGAGATCGCCTACGCGATCGGCGAACTCGTGCACAACTATTTCCGCACGCGAGGTGTCACGCTCACGAGCTATGAACTGCGCCGCTTGGTGGCCGAGCTTCTCGCCCAGCACAGCCCGGCCAAGCCGGCCGAGGCGCTGGTGTCGTTCGCTGGCGAGCCGGCGAAGGCTCCTTGGCCGGGTGACGAGCCGCCGCCTGCAGCCGCGACTCGCGTGCCCGAAGGCGCCTTCGAAGCACCGCCGTCGCCGCTGGTCAGCGTGCGGCCGCCCGACGCGGCGTCTTTCGACCGCCTGCTGGCGCGCGTGCTCGAACGGGTGCCCGGTCGTGTGACTTCATGGCAGCGCGACTCGGTCGTGCACGCGATCGACGAGGTGATCGACGACGCGCTTCGCGAACGCGCTGAATCGCTGCCACCGCAAACGCGCGAGCGGCTGGCGGCGGTGGCGTTGAGCGAACTGGTGGGCCTCGGGTTGATCGATCGGTTGTGGGCCGACCGCACGGTGCGGGCGATCTTCGTCAACGGCCCCAGGTCGGTGTTCGTCGAGCGCAACGGCCTGGTCGAGGCGGCAGGCGAGGTGTTTCGCGACGAGGCGCATCTGGCAGCGCTGCTTGGCCGGCTGGTCGCGCGGCCGGCAAGCGGCGTGGCGGAGTTCACGCTGCGCGACGGCGGCGTCGGCGCCGTGATCTTCCCACCGGCCGCGCCGATGGGACCAGTGCTGACGCTGCGCCGCGGCGAGCCCGGCGCAGCGACACTGGAACGGCTGGTGCGGAGCGGCATGCTGGCGCCCGCCATCGCCGACCTGCTGCGCATCGCGGCGCGCAGCGGCCTCAATATGCTGGTGAGTGGCCCCGAAGGCTCGGGCAAGACGGCGCTGCTGGCGGCGATCGCGCGCGACCTCGACGGCGTGGCCCGTGTGGTCACTGTCGCGCGCCATCGCCAGTTCCGCTGGGCCGCGCCTTCCAAGGTCGAGCTGGTGGCCTCGCCGGCCTCGCCCTATCCGGTGGTGCTGGCTGCCGCAGCGCGGCTGCAGCCGTCGCTCCTGGTGCTCGAACTCGATCCGCCTCGAAGACGTACCGGCGCTCGGCGAGCGTCTGCTGCGCGGCGAGCGCGGCACCCTGGCGGCACTCGGGCCCGATGCGATGGCGGCGGGCTTGGCGCGGTCGGTCGATCTCGTGGTGCGGCTGGGTCGCGGCCGGGACGGCCTTTCGCATGCCGTTTCGCTGGAAGACATCAACGGTCAAACGGTGTTCGTGCACGAGGACGGTGGGTTTCGCTGTCGGGCCGCGGCGCCGGCCTTCGCGCCGATGCTGCAGGCCAAGGGCTACGGCGAGGCGCTGGCGCGCATTTTACGCTGAGCACTGCGACCGGCCGCCACATACCGACCGGCGTCGAAAAGCCGTTACCACCCACTCCTATATCTGGTACTAACCGCTTTGAATTGCGGGGGATTTTGCGAGTCGGAACCCCCCGACGGACTGCGGTTCAGGGGACGAAGGCATGGTCGGCAAGCGGGTATTGGGCATTCTCGGAGTCGTGTCGTTGCTTGCCTGGCTCGGACTGATCGCCACTGCGCAGGCGCAACCCGTCATCGGCGTGCCGCACGACTGGCAGATGGGCTTCCCGCAGTCCTACACGCCGCTCATGGACAAGGTCGCGTGGTTGCACGACCTGTTGCTGGTGATCATCAGCCTGATCTCGGTTTTCGTCCTGGGGCTGCTGCTCTATGTGATGTGGCGCTTCCACGCCTCGCGCCATCCGGTGCCCAGCACCGTCACCCACAACACCGTGCTCGAGATCCTGTGGACGATCGTCCCCATCCTGATCCTCGTAGTGATCGCCGTGCCGTCCTTCCGCCTGCTCTACTACGGCGACAAGGCGCAGGACGCGGCGATGACGGTCAAGGTGACCGGCCACCAGTGGTACTGGAACTACGAATATCCCGACCAGGGCAACATTTCGGTCGATAGCCGCATTCTTCCCGAAGCCGACCGCGCCAAGCTGAAGCCCAACGAGCCGCGCATGCTCGCCGTCGACCAGGAGATGGTGATCCCGTCGAACACGGTGGTCCGCATCATTGGCACGGCCGCCAATTCCATGCACGGCTGGACCGTGTGGGGCTTCGGCATCAAGAAGACGGTGATCCCGGGCCGGCTCAACGAGGGCTGGATCGAGGTTCCCAAGGAGGGCATCTACTTCGGCCAGTGCTCGCAGATCTGCGGCCAGGACCACTCCTACATGCCGATTGCGGTGCGGGTGGTTTCAAAGGCCGAGTTCGACACCTGGGTCGCCCAGAAGAAGAAGGCCGCCGGGCTGCTGCCTGAGTCGGGCCTCGCTTCCGCCGACCGTCCCGCCAACCGCTAAGCGCTTTTCCGGAGATTTCCATGGCTACCGCGCACGGCGCCACCCCACACGGCCACGACCACAGCCACGACGACCACCACACGCCCTACGGCATCACGCGGTGGCTCTACAGCACGAACCACAAGGACATCGGCACGATGTACCTGGTGTTCGCGATCATCGCCGCCTTCATCGGCGCCACGTTCTCCGTGATCATGCGGCTCGAGCTGCTGCATCCGGGCGTGCAGTATTTCAACGGCGCCGACGGCACACCGGACGGGCATCTATGGCAGACGGTCGTGACGGCGCACGGCCTGATCATGGTGTTCTTCGTCGTCATGCCGGCGCTGATCGGCGGCTTCGGCAACTGGTTCGTGCCGCTGATGATCGGCGCTCCGGACATGGCCTTTCCGCGCATGAACAACATCAGCTTCTGGCTGCTGCCGCCGGCCTTCATCCTGCTGCTGTTGTCGGCCATCATCGGCGGCGGTGTCGGCACGGGCTGGACGATCTATCCGCCGCTCACGATCCAGCAGGGCGCGGGCATGGATCTCGCAATCTTCTCGCTGCATCTGGCCGGCGCCTCGTCGATTCTGGGCGCCATCAACTTCATCACCACCATCTTCAACATGCGCGCGCCGGGCATGACGCTGCACCGCATGCCGCTGTTCGCCTGGTCGATCCTGGTGACGGCGTTCCTGCTGCTGCTGGCGCTGCCGGTGCTGGCCGGCGCCATCACCATGCTGCTGACCGACCGCAACTTCGGCACGCACTTCTTCGATCCCGCCGGCGGCGGCGATCCGACGCTGTTCCTGCACCTCTTCTGGTTCTTCGGCCATCCCGAGGTGTACATCATGATTCTGCCGGCCTTCGGCATTGTCAGCCAGATCATCTCGACCTTCTCGAAGAAGCCGATCTTCGGCTATCTCGGCATGGCCTACGCGATGGTGGCGATCGGCGTCGTCGGCTTCGTGGTGTGGGCACACCACATGTTCACCGTCGGCATGGACGTCGATACGCGCGCCTACTTCGTCGCCGCCACGATGGTGATCGCGGTGCCCACGGGCGTGAAGATCTTCTCCTGGATCGCCACCATGTGGGGCGGTTCGATCAAGCTCGAAGTGCCGATGCTGTGGGCGATCGGCTTCATCTTCCTGTTCACCGTGGGTGGCGTCACCGGCGTGGTGCTGGCCAATGCCGGCGTCGACTACGCCATGCACAACACCTACTACGTGATCGCGCACTTCCACTACGTGCTGTCGCTCGGCGCGGTGTTCGGCATGTTCGCCGGCTTCTACTACTGGTACCCCAAGATGACCGGCCGCATGTATCCGGAATGGGCGGCGCAGATCCATTTCTGGACGACCTTCATCGGCGTCAACCTGACCTTCTTCCCGATGCACTTCTCGGGCCTCGCCGGCATGCCGCGCCACTACCTCGACTATCCCGACGCCATGGCGCACTGGAACTACATCTCGTCGATCGGTGCCTTCATCTCGTTCGGCTCGGCGATCTTCTGGCTGATCTTTGTGGTGTTCGGCACCATGCTGGCGGGCCGCAAGGTCGGCGCGAACTACTGGGGCGAGGGCGCCACGACGCTGGAATGGACGGTGGACTCGCCGCCGCCGTTCCACACCTTCGAAGAGCTGCCGCACATCTCGCCGACGGCACATCACTGACGGAGTTGAGGAGCGAAGGCACCCCAGAGAGGTGCCTTCCGCTTGAAGGGCAATGAGCGACACGGCACACGGCATCATGACGATTACGGACGCAACGGCGGCGCCGGCGCGCGTGCGCGACTACATCGATCTCCTGAAGCCGCGCGTGATGTCGCTGGTGGTGTTCACCGGCCTGGTTGGCGTGCTGATCGCGCCGGTCCATATCCACCCCTTCGAGGCGGCCCTCGCGGTGCTGGCGATCGCGCTGGGCTCAGGCGCCGCCGGCGCCATCAACATGTGGTACGAGCGCGACATCGACGCCCTGATGGCGCGCACCGCCAACCGGCCGCTGCCGGCAGGCCGCGTGGCGCCGGACGACGCGCTGGGCCTGGGCGTCCTGCTCTCGATTTTCTCGGTGCTGCTGATGGCGCTGGCGACCAACTTCGTCGCCGCCGCGCTCCTGGTGGCGGCGATCCTATTCTACGTGTTCATCTACACCGTGTGGCTGAAGCGCCGCACGCCGCAGAACATCGTGATCGGCGGCGCCGCCGGCGCGTTCCCGCCGATGATCGGCTGGGCCGCAGCGACCGGCCAGGTGTCGCTGGTCGGCATCGCGCTGTTCATGCTGATCTTCCTGTGGACGCCGCCGCATTTCTGGGCACTGGCGCTCTACCGCAGCGACGACTATCGCCGCGCCGGCGTGCCGATGCTGCCGGTCGTGGCCGGCCCGCGCGAGACCAAGCGGCAGATGCTGATCTACACGATCGTGCTGGTGCCGGTGGCGCTGGCGCCGACGCTGCTCGGCTCGGTCGGCTGGTTGTACGGCGCCGTGGCGCTGGTCATGAGCGCCGCCTTCATCGCTCACGCCGTCGCCGTGTGGCACGCTGCCGACGACCGCCGGGGCCATCGCGCGGCGCGCCGCATGTTCAAGTTTTCCCTGCTTTACCTCGCCATCCTGTTCGCGGCCCTGCCGCTTGACCGGATGCTGGTCGGATGAGCGTCATGGCCGACGATGAGCGTCGCCCGGGCGACAGCAACAGGCACCGCCAGCAGCGGAGCAAGAACCTCTTCATGTTCTTCTTCCTGCTGTCGATGGCGGTGATCTTCTTCGCGCTCGCCATCGTGCGCATGGGAGGCAAAGGGTGAGCGCCAGCCGGGACAAGAACGCGCGGCTCGCCTGGACGATGGTGGCGATCGTCGGCGGCATGCTCGGCCTCGCCTACGCCGCGGTGCCGCTCTACCAGGCCTTCTGCAAGGCCACTGGCTTTGCCGGTACGCCTTTGGTGGCCCAGGAGGGCGAGCGTCCGGTGATCGCCCGCACCGTCGAGGTGCGCTTCGATTCCAACACCGACGCCAACCTGCCGTGGCGCTTCCAGCCCGTCGAACGCTCGGTCAAGGTCCATCTCGGCGAGGAGAAGCTGGTTTTCTTCCGCGCCACCAATCTCTCGCAGCGGCCGATCGTGGGCACGGCGACCTACAACGTCACGCCCGAATGGACAGCCGGCTGGTTCAACAAGATCCAGTGCTTCTGCTTCACCGAGCAGCTGCTGCAACCCGGGCAGTCGGTCGACATGCCCGTGCTCTTCTTCGTCAACGCCGACATGGACAAGGATCGGCGCTACGATGACGTCCGCACCATCACGCTCTCCTACACCTTCTACGAGGCCAAGACGGAGCGGGCGAAGACATTGCTCGGCGGGACTCCCGCCAACGGATCTGGAAAGGGTGGCTGACCATGGCTGACGGCGCGCAAAAGCATCCCTATCACCTCGTCGACCCGAGTCCGTGGCCGGCGCTGGGTGCCGTGGGGGCCTTCATGCTGGCGTTCGGCGCCGCACTCGGCATGCATCCCGACATGCTCGGCCATGGCGTCGAGACCTTCATGAAGCAGGTCAGCTGGTGGATCGTGGCGCCAGGCTTCCTGGTTGTCTTCGCGGTCATGTTCTGGTGGTGGAGCGACGTCATCGTCGAGTCGCGCAAGTACCACACCGCGGTGGTCCAGCTTGGCCTGCGCTACGGCATGATCTTGTTCATCGCCTCCGAGGTGTTGTTCTTCGCCGCCTTCTTCTGGGCGTTCTTCAATTCCTCGCTCTATCCCAACTCGCCGGAAATGCCGCTGCGCACCGAGGCCGATGGCGGCATCTGGCCGCCCAAGGGCATCCATGTCATCGCGCCGTTCGACCTGCCGTTCATGAACACGCTGATCCTGCTGCTCTCGGGCACCACGGTGACCTGGGCGCATCATGCGATCCTGGAGGGCAACAAGCGCGACGCGGTGCGCGGGCTCGTGCTGACGGTGCTGCTCGGCGTCGCCTTCACCTCGATCCAGGCCTACGAGTACATCCACGCGCCGTTCAAGTTCGATACCAACATCTATTCGTCGACTTTCTTCATGGCGACCGGGTTCCACGGCTTCCACGTCTTTGTGGGCACGACCTTCCTGCTCGTCTGCCTGTTCCGGGCGATGGCCGGCCAGTTCAAGCCCAACCAGCATTTCGGCTTCGAGGCCGCGGCCTGGTACTGGCATTTCGTCGACGTGGTCTGGCTGTTCCTGTTCTTCTGCATCTACTGGTGGGGTTCGGGTAACGCGCCGATCGCGCTCCACTGAGGGTCGCGACGATCTATGATGGCAACCGCCGGGCGCTCCCCGGCGGTTCGTCTTTGGGAGCCTGACCTTGTTCAAGCTACGGCCGCTGCTCTGGCCCACGATCATTTCGCTGCCAATCTTCATCTTCACGATGGGGCTTGGCGTGTGGCAGATGGAGCGCCGGGAGTGGAAGCGCGACATCCTCGATCGCATCTCCGTCAACCAGGCGGCGGCGCCGATGCCGCTCGACGAGCTCCTGAAGGGCGATCCGCTGCGCCGCGAATATGGCCGCGTGACCTTGTCCGGCAGCTTCCTGCACGACAAGGAATTCCATCTCGCCGCGCGCAGCCGCAAGAACGATGTCGGTATTCAGGTCGTGACCCCAGTGCGTACCGACGACGGCAAGATCGTGCTGTTTGACCGCGGCTGGGTGCCCTCGACCAAGAAGGAGCCCGCCAAACGCGCCGAGGGCCAGATCGCGGGCAAGGTCGAGCTGACCGGGATCGTGCGGCGCAGCCAAGTCCAGCGCCAGTTCGCGCCCGACAACGTGCCGGACAAGAACGTATGGTTCCACGTCGACGTGCCCTTGATGCGCAAGATGGCGGGTGGGGCGCCCGATCCGGTGCTCGACACGTTCTTCCTCGAAGCCGACGCCAAGCCCAATCCGGGCGGCGTACCGATCGGCGGCCAGACGCGGCTCGACATCCCCAACGACCATCTGCAGTACGCGCTCACCTGGTTCGGCATCGCGTTGGCAATGGCCGGCGTCTATCTCGCCTATCATTGGGAGAACGGCCGCCTCGCCATCAACGGCCGCATCAAGAGGACGGCATGATCGCCAACGATCCCCCCAACCCGCCTTACGCCGAGCTGGAGCGCCGTTTCGGCCGCATGAGCGCCATCAACCGCGCCGGCTCCATATTGAATTGGGATCGCTCGACCATGATGCCGCAAGGCGCGAGCGACGATCGTGCCGACCAGCTCGCCACGCTGAACGTGTTGGCACACGAGATCATGGTCGCGCCCGACATGCCCGATCTGCTGGCGCGCGCCGAGGAAGGCAAGGCTCACCTCGATGCCTGGCGCGCCGCCAACCTGCGCGAGATGCGCCACGCCTGGCTGCACGAGAGTACGCTGCCGGGCGACCTGGTCGAAGCGCGCACGCGCGCGGCCTCGGCTTGCGAGATGGCGTGGCGCGAGGCCAGGAAGAACGCCGACTTCAAGTCGCTGCTGCCGAGCCTCGGTGAAGTCGTGACGATCACCCGCCGGGTCGGCGAGGCCAAGGCGGCGGCGCTCGGCCTGTCGCTCTATGACGCGCTGCTCGACGAGTACGAGCCCGGCGGCCGATGCCGGCGCATCGACACGTTGTTCGGTGAGCTCAAAGGGTTCGTGCCGGACATGCTGCAGCAGGTGATGGAGCGCCAGCGGATGAGCGGCGAGCCATTGCCGCTCGATGGGCCGTTTGCCGTCGACGCCCAGCGCCAGCTGGGCGAGGGTTTGATCCGCACCATCGGCTTCGATTTCAATCATGGTCGCCTCGACGTCTCGGCGCATCCGTTCACCGGCGGCACGGCTGACGACGTCCGGATCACGACACGCTACGACGAGAAGGACTTCGCGCGCGCCCTGATGGGCGTGCTGCACGAATGCGGTCATGCGCTCTACGAGGCCGGGCTGCCGCGCGACTGGTGCCGCCAGCCTGTCGGTCGTGCGCGCGGCATGGTGCTGCATGAGAGCCAGTCGCTGCTGATGGAAATGCAGGCCTGCCGGTCCGCTGAGTTCATTACCTTCGCCGCTCCTCGCATGCGTGAGGCCTTCGGCAAGTCGGGGCCGGCCTGGGAGGTCGGCAACATCCACAAGATCTACACGTGCGTGGCGCCGGGCTACATCCGGGTCGATGCCGACGAGGTGACCTACCCGTTGCACATCATGCTGCGCTATCGCCTGGAGCGCGCGATCCTGGGCGACGATCTCAGGCTCGCCGACCTCCCGGGTGCCTGGAACGAGGGCATGAAGGAGCTGTTGGGCATCGTGCCGCCGAACGACGGTGTGGGCTGCCTGCAGGACATCCACTGGCCGGACGGCGCCTGGGGCTATTTCCCGACCTATACGCTGGGCGCCCTGTCGGCGGCGCAGCTCTTCGCCGCGGCGCGCCGCGCGGTGCCGGGCCTGCTCGATTCCATCGGCAAGGGCGATTTTGCCCCGCTGCTGTCGTGGTTGCGGGCAAATGTGCACGGCAAAGGCTCTCTTGCCGACACCGACACGATCCTGTCACAGGCCACCGGCGCGCCGCTCGGCACCGCGGCCTTCAAGGCACATCTGGAAACGCGCTATCTCTCGGCGTAAGAGGAACCATGCTCGACCTGCGCCCAAACTGCGAATGCTGCGACAAGGACCTGCCCAACGGCGCGTCCGACGCGCTGATCTGTACCTATGAATGCACCTTCTGCGCCGACTGCGCGCGAACCCGGCTGGGCGGCCTGTGCCCCAACTGCGGCGGCGACCTGGTCAAGCGGCCGACCCGCCCCGAGCGGATGCTGGCCAAGCATCCCGCTTCGACCAAACGAGTTCGGAAAGACCACGCTGCCTGCAAGCAGGTCGCGTAAGTCGGAGTTTCTCCCTTGCGTTACATCAGCACCCGTCACGGCTCCGTTCAAGAGAACGGCGGTAGCCCCGAGCCGCTCGACTTCGAGCAGGTCATGCTTGCGGGCCTCGCCCGCGACGGCGGTCTCTATTTGCCGCAGGAATGGCCTCACTTGTCCAAGGCAGAGATCGCCAAGCTGAAGGGCAAGCCGTATCGGGAGGTCGCTTTCCAGGTCATGCGGCCGTTCGTCGGCATGGCGTTCGACGAGATGACCTTCCGCCGCCTGATCGCCGAGGCCTATGCCTCGTTCGAGATGCCGGAAGTGGCGCCGCTCAAAATGCTGGACGACAACGGCCTGCACCTGCTCGAACTGTTCCATGGCCCGACGCTCGCCTTCAAGGACGTGGCGCTGCAGCTGCTGGGCCGTCTGCTCGACCACACGCTCGACAAGCGTGGCGAGCACGCCACCATCGTCGGCGCCACGTCGGGCGACACCGGCTCGGCCGCCATCGAGGCGGTGCGCGACCGCAAGACCATCGACATCTTCATGCTGCACCCGCATGGCCGGGTGAGCGAAGTCCAGCGCCGCCAGATGACGACGGTGCTGGCGCCCAACGTGCACAACATCGCTGTGCGCGGCACCTTCGACGACTGCCAGGACCTCGCCAAGGCCTGCTTCAACGATCTCGCCTTCCGTGACAAACATGCGCTGACGGCGGTCAACTCGATCAACTTCGCGCGCGTGATGGCGCAGATCGTCTATTATTTCTGGGCGGCGCTGAAAGTCGGTGCGCCGGAACAGCCGGTCGCCTTCACCGTACCTACCGGCAATTTCGGCAATGTCTACGCGGGCTATGCGGCGAAACAGATGGGCCTGCCGGTGTCGCATTTCGTGGTCGCCTCCAACAGCAACGACATTCTGCCGCGCTTCTTCGAGAGCGGTGCCATGACGATGTCCGAAGTCGTGCCCACATACAGCCCCAGCATGGACATCCAGATCTCGAGCAACTTCGAGCGCCTGCTGTTCGATCTCTACGATCGCGACGGCAAGGCGTTGGCCGACGCGATGGCGACGTTCCGCAAGACCCGCACGCTCAAGGTCGGCGCCAACGCGTTGGGCGGCGTGCGAGAGCTGTTCGATTCGGGCCGGCTGGACGAGGAGGGCACGCTCAAGGCGATCGCCGATTGCCGCAAGCGCTACGGCGAAACATTGGATCCGCACTCGGCCATAGGCTTTGCCGTGGCCCAGCAGCATCGTCGCGATCCCAAGGTGCCGATGGTCGTGCTGGCCACCGCGCATCCCGCCAAGTTTCCCGATGCCGTGCAGAAGGCAACGGGCGAGCGGCCCAAGCTGCCGCCCCGGCTCGCCGACCTCTTGACGCGCACCGAGCGTGTCGACGGCCTGCCCAACGATGTCGCGGCGCTGAAGACGCTGATCGACGACCGCATGGAAGCGGCGGAACCCAGGCCGAGGATGGTGCGGCCATGAGCGAGGTCAAGGTCACAACTCTTGCCAACGGCCTGCGCGTGGCGGTCGACGCCATGCCCGAGGTGGAATCGGCGTCGCTCGGCATCTGGGTCGCCTGCGGCACGCGGCACGAGAGCGCCGAACTGAACGGCATGGCGCACATGCTGGAACACATGGCGTTCAAAGGCACCAGGACACGCTCGGCGCGTGCCATTGCCGAGGAGATCGAGAATGTCGGCGGCAGCCTCAACGCCTATACCGGCCGCGAGATCACGGCCTATCACGCCTCGGTCCTGAAGGAGGATGTGGCGCTGGGTGTCGAGATGGTGGCCGACATCCTGCGCAACTCGGTATTCGACCCCGACGAGCTGCAGCGCGAGCGCGGGGTGATCCTGCAGGAGATCGGCCAGGCGCTCGACACGCCCGACGACCTGATCTTCGACCAGTTCCAGGAGACCGCGTTGCCGAGCCAGCCGCTCGGACGGCCGGTGCTGGGCACTGCCGACTCCGTCGAGGCGATCGGCCGCGACGATCTCTTCGCATTTCTGGCACGGCACTACACGGCCTCGAACATGGTGCTGTCGGCGGCAGGACGAGTAGAGCACGATCAGATCGTCGAACTGGCCGAGAAGTATTTCGGCTCGGTGCCGCGTACGCCCGCCAATGCCGAAGCGCCGGTGCCCCTGTCTTATGTCGGCGGCGATGGCCGTGAGGCGAGGGTGCTCGAGCAGGCGCATCTGGTGCTGGGCTGCCAGGGCATCGGCTATCGTGATCCCGACTACTACGCGACGGCGATCTACTCGACCCTGTTCGGCGGCGGCATGTCCTCGCGCCTGTTCCAGCGTATCCGCGAGGAGCGCGGCCTGGTCTATGGCATCCATTGCTTCAATGCCGCCTATGCCGATGGCGGGCTGTTCGGCATCTATGCCGGCACCGGCCAGGACGATCTCGGCGAGCTGGTTCCCGCCATCTGCCAGGAATTCGCAGGCGTTGCCGAGACGCTGACCGAAGCCGAGCTGGTGCGCGCGCGCAACCAGATCAAGGCCGGGACCTTGATGGCGCTGGAATTGAGTGGCTCACGCTGCGAGCAGGCAGCACGGCATCTGCTGATCCATGGCCGGCCGATCCCCTATGCCGAGATCGTCTCGCGCATCGAAGCGGTCGACCAGGAGGCTGTGCGCCGCGTCGCTCGCCGTTTGCTGCGGGGCAAGCTGACGCTTGCTGCACTGGGGCCAATCGAGGAGTTGGAGCCGCTCGACAGGATTGCCGCGCGGCTCGCCGCCTGACAGCGGAACGAGGGGGAGAGGACGGGGATGGCCATCAGCTGCATCAGGAAGGCGCGCTGGGTGGTCGCCTGGGACGCCCATCTCGGCCAGCACTATTTCCGCAACGACATCGACGTGGTCTTCGATGGCAATCGCGTCGTGCACGTCGATCCCGCCTATGTCGGCAAGGTCGATCGCGAGATCGACGGCAGCGGCTTCTGTGTCATGCCGGGCATGGTGAACGTGCACACCCACCTGCAGTCGGAGAGCATCGGCCGCGGCCTGATCGAGGAGCTCGGCAATCCCGCGCTCTACATGACCGGTATTCTCGACGAGAAGTCGGTGTTCGTGACATCGGGCCTCACGAAAGAGGCGGGCGGCGAGGCGGCCCAGCTCAAGGCCAACAAGGCCTCGACCCAGAACGCCATAGACGAGCTCCTGAAGAGCGGCTGTACCACAGTCACCGATCTCGCTGTCGCCTATGACGGCTGGCTCGACATCCTGGCCGACACCGGCATCCGTGCCATCGCTGCGCCGATGTATCGCGACGCCAAGTGGCACGTGCCGACTGGCCATCGCCTCGATTATGTCTGGGATCTCGAGAAGGGGCGGCGGGACTTTGCCGCCGCGCTCGAGACCGTCGACGCCGCGCTCAGCCATCCCTCGGGCCGGCTGAGCGCCATGCTGGCGCCGATGCAGGTCGATACCTGCAGCCCCGAGCTGATTCGCGACAGCATCGCTGCGGCCCGCGAGCGCGGCATCAAGGCCACGGTGCATTGCTCACAGCACATTCCGGAGTTTCAGGAGATCGTGCGCCGCCACGGCGTGACGCCCGTGCAATGGATGCATCGGGAGAAGCTCTTGTCGCCCGACATGCTGCTGGGCCACGCGATCTTCCTCGACCATCACTCGCTGGTGCAGTGGTGGAGCCGGCATGATCTCGACATCCTGCACGAGACCGGCACGTCGGTGGCGCATTGCCCGGTCGTGTTCTCGCGCTACGGCCAGATGATGGAGGATGTCGGCAGCTATATCCGCACGGGCGTCAACGTCGCCATGGGCACCGACACCGAGCCGCAAAACATGGCCGAGGAGGTGCGCATGGCTTCGACGATGGGCCGCGCCGCCGCCGGCAGCGTGCGCGGCGTGTGGCTATCCGAGCTGTTCCATGCCGCCACGATCGGCGGGGCCAAGGCGCTCGGACGCGACGATCTCGGCCGTCTCGCGGTCGGCGCCAAGGCCGACCTGGTGCTGCTCGATCTCGAGGCACCCGGCATGCGGCCGGTGCGCGACCCGCTGCGCAGCTTCTTCTTCTCGGCAGCCGACCGCGCCGTGCGGCACGTCTTTGTCGACGGCCGCCAGGTCGTGAAGGAGGGCGAGGTCACGACGATCGACCACGCCACCATGCGCCGCGCGCTGCAGGACTCGCAGGAAGCCTTCGTGCGCAACGCGCCCTATGTGGATTTTCGTGGCCGCAGCGCCGACGAGATCTCGCCGACCAGCTTCCGGATCGAGGGTCGCAACTGATCTGGTGGCGCTGCTCGACGTTGGCGAGCGAGGTCGTGTGGTTCGCTATGCTGAGCAGGCCCGGCTAGGCGGCAACCGGCTCCGGTGAGGGCTCGCGCGGCGGCACGCCAATCGCGGCGCGAGTGATTACGGCCTTCATCTCGCTCGAATGGCGGATGGCGTGGTAGCGCAGCGACGTATAGAGGTTCACCGGAAACGGCATGTTGGCGTCGGAGTCGACGATCAGCACCACGCGCGTTTCCTTGGTCTGGTTCTTGACCCAGTGCTCGCGCGTGTCGTCGAACACCAGCGGCACGCCTTCCTCCCAATGGAAATGGTGGCCGCCGATCTCGATCCAGCACTTCTCCGGCTCCTTGGGCACGATCAGCGGCCAGTGGAAGCGGACGACGCCCGCCGCCGAACCGCGGTGCGGCATGAGCTCGGCGCCGCCGGCCAGGATGCTGAACAGGGCGCTGTGCACGCCCGGGATCCTGCAAATCGCCGCATAGGTGTCGGGCACCGCAGCGGTGTTCGCCTTGATCTCATGGCCCCAGATCTTGAGCATGAAGGTGCGCCAGGCACGGCCGGGGACGAACAGGTCGCGCGGGTGCACCTCGGTCAAGGTCGGAATTTCTTCGTGATGGCTGAGCAGGTACTGCAGGTCAGCCTTGATCTTGTCGTGAGCCTTGCGCAGCTCGTTGAGCACCGGAAAGGCCTTGAACGCCTCGTCTCCTGCTATTGGCATCTTGGGCATGCGGCGCAGGATCATGTCCGACATTCTGAGATTGAAGTTTTCGATCGGCTTCTGCGGCACCCAGATGTGCTTGGTCAGGTAGAAGCGGCCGTCTAGGCCGGCCTTTGCGTTATCGACTTCCATGATGCTTCCACTTGGCTGAGGGGCTTTGGATCCGAGGGGCAACTTCTTACGGGCGGCCTGCTATTGCAAGCCGGCAAAGCCGCCGCCTCGTCCTAGTCTGCCTTTTTGGGACCGCGGGGCTGTCCTTTTTTGGACAGTGGGCGTGTAAAAGAACAGATTAGCGGCGCTGCTCGACGTTGGCGGGCGAGGTCGTGTGGCTCGCCATGCTGATCAGGCCCTGCTGCTGGACCGGCGCTGCGGACTTGGTACGCGGCGGCACGCCGATGGCGGCGCGGTTGTGCACGGCCTTAACCTCGCTCGAATGGCGGATGAGGTTGTAGCGCAGCGTCGTGTAGATGTTCACCGGGAACGGCATGTTGGCGTTGAAGTCGATGATCAACACCACGCGCGTTTCCTCGGTCTGGTTCTTGACCCAGTGCTCGCGCGTGTCATCGAATACCAGCGGCTCGCCTTCCTTCCAGAAGAAGTGATGGCCACCGATCTCGATCCAGCACTTCTCTGGCTCCTTGGGCACGATCAGCGGATAGTGGAAGCGGATGACACCGGCGGCCGACCCGCGGTGCGGCTCGATCTCGGCGCCGCCGGCCAGGATGCTGAACAGGGCGGTGTGCACGCCCGGGATCCTGCTGATCGCGTCGTAAGTGTCGGGTACCGCGGCCGTGTTCTCCTTGATCTCGTGGCCCCAGATCTTGAGCATGAAGGTGCGCCAGGCACGGCCCGGGACGAACAGGTCGCGCGGATGGACCTCGTGCAGGGCAGGGATCTCTTCGTGGTGGCTGAGCAGGTACTGCAGGTCAGCCTTGATCTTGTCATGGGACTTGCTGAGCTCGACGAGCACCGGGAACGCCTTGATCGCATCCTCGCCGCCCAGCGGCAGCTTGGGCATGCGGCGGAGGATCATGTCGGATATCTTGAGATTGAACTTCTCGACCGGCTCCTGGGGCACCCAGATGCGCTTGGTCAGGTAGAAGCGGCCTTTTTGGCCGGCGTTGCTGTTATCGACTTCCATGGCAGAAGGTCCCACTGCTCCTGTTTATGGGGCTCGAGATCGTTTATGGGGCTCGAGATCGCGGCGGGAACTTGTTACGGGTCGCCCGCCTTTTCAAGCCAGTCGGGGTCGCAGCCGGCGCGGCCGACTGCCTCAATTTCCTACGTCAAGCCTCGGAAAACATGTAACTATTCCTCCCACACCGTTACTATAACACCAAATGTTCCGCTTCGCCGATGTCCCTCTGTCGCTCTCGGGGATGACCCGCATCGCCGGGCGGCGCGTCTATTTGCGCGCACCGACCATGGAGGACTGGGCGGAATGGGCCGAGTTGCGCGCCCGCAGCCGGACGTTTCTCACACCCTGGGAACCCACCTGGCCGGATAATTCCTTGGGCCGCGATCACTTCCGTCGCCGCCTGCGCCAGCAGGTGCGCGAATGGCGGGCGGGTGAGGCCTACGGCCTGTTCATCTTCCTCAACGATCGCCGCCGCCTGGTCGGCGGCATCAACCTCAGCAACGTGCGCCGCGGCGTCGCCCAGGCGGCTTCGGTCGGCTACTGGATGGGCCAGCCCTATGCCGGGCAAGGCCTGATGACGGACGCGCTGCGCACTGTCCTGCCCTTTGTGTTCGACGAGCTGCGCCTGCACCGGCTGGAGGCCGCCTGCCTGCCGCACAACGACCCGTCCAAGGCGGTGCTGGCCAAGGTCGGCTTCCATGAGGAGGGGCTGGCGCGCCAGTATCTCAGGATCAACGGCCAATGGGCCGACCATCTGCTGTTCGCGCTGCTGCGTGCCGATTACGATCAAATATTGCGAGCCGCACGTTAGGGAAGAAACGCCATGCGCAATCTGACACCGGCCACCATCACCAAGGCGTTCGCCACTTACGCCCGCAAGGCGCCCGACAAGCGCACGCGCGACCTGCTGGTAGGTCTCGCCGGTCACCTGCATCGCTTCGTCCGGGAGAACAAGGTCACGCAGGCCGAATGGATGGCCGGCATCGACGCGCTGACGCGCGCCATGAAGTTCACCGACGACAAGCGCAACGAGTACATCCTGTTCTCCGACCTGTTGGGCGTCTCCTCGCTGGTCGACATGGTGAATGCAGCGAAAGGCGGCACGCCGTCCTCGGTGCTGGGACCGTTCCACATCGAGGGCGCGCCCGAGATCAAAAACGGCGGCGATCTGTGGCAGGGCCAGGTCGGCGAACCGCTGGTGGTAAGCGGCCGGATCGTCGACCACAAGGGCAAACCGGCCAAGGGAACGGTGCTGGCGCTGTGGCAGAACTCGGGCAACGGCCTCTATGCCCAACAGGACGCGGAGCAAAGCCCGACCAACTATCACGCCCGGCTGAAAGTCGCCGACGACGGGACATTCTGTTACTCGACGGTACGGCCGGTGTCCTACACCGTGCCCGACGACGGGCCGGCCGGCGACATGCTGCGTGTGCTCGGTCGCGAGGCCTGGCGCCCGGCGCACCTGCACATGATCATCCAAGCGCCTGGCCGCAGGCCGCTGATCACCGAGTTCTTCCCCAAGGACGACAAATATCTCGACAACGACGCCGTGTTCGGTGTGAGAGCGCCGCTGGTGCTGCCGTTCAAGCGCGCCAAGGACCGCAAGGAGCTGCCGGCGAGCCTTGCCGCGCGCGAGACGCTGCCGATGCCCGTCTGGACCGCCAAGCTCGACCTCAAGCTGCCGGCGGCCTGATATTCGCTACTTCCCCTTCAGGAAGCCGCTGACCAGCGGCTCCCAGATTCCGGCGCCCGCCTCGCTGCTGGCGAGACTGTGCCCGTCCTTGCCGAACGCGCCGAGTGCGCGATGGGTCGCTTGGCCACCGGCGCCGTTGTAGGCCGTCACCATGCGGGTGACGAGCCCCGGCTCGAAGAAGCTGTCGTTGGCCGTGGTGATCCAGAGCAGCGGCACTCTCGCAGTCGAGCCGAACTTGGCGGCACCCTTGACCAGGAAGTCCGGGCCGCAAACGCCGCCCGGCACCGATTGATGGCCGCCGCGGCCGCCGGCAAAGTCGATCATTGCCGGCACTCCCGGCGGATTGAGGCTCGATAGCGCGAGCGTCCCCCAACCGCCCGCCGACTGGCCGACGACGATAGTGCGGCCGGGCGCCACGAAGGGCTGGGTGGTCATGTAGTCGATCGCCGCCCGGATGTCGGCGGCCGTCTCCAGGCCGGCACGCACATAGTCGGGTGTGTCGCAGCGTCCATAATCCTCGGCCCATCGCCCACCCGTCACACCGTAGCCGCGACGCAACGGCAGCACGACCACATAGCCGTGCGACAGAAAGAAGGACGAGATCGCGGTGAAGCGCGGCCGGGTCATGCGAGGACGCTCCGCCGCGTTGTCGGGGGAACCGTGGTTCACCACGACCAGCGGCGCGCGCGCTTCGCCGACCGGCCGGAAGACCGTTGCATCCATCAGGGCACCGCCGGGTCCGGGAATGCGCCATTCCTGTTCGCGCATCTTGCCGCTTTCGGCGCTCTGCGGCCCCGGCGATTGGGCGAAGGCCGGGCAAGCGACAATGATCGCGAGCAGCAGGGTCCAGTTGCGCATTGAGATCTGCTATCGCCCGCTGCGTCGCGCCTGCTTGCCGCGTCCGCCCGAGCCGGTGCGCACGCCTCGGAAGACACGACTGTGCTGCATCTTGCCGAGGTGGACGCCGACATTGGCGCCGGCCGCCTGGCCGGGCAGCTCGAGTTCGTTTGCCTCGAGCCGATGGATCTCGTCGCGGATGCGCGCGGCTTCCTCGAATTCGAGGTTGGCGGCAGCCTCGCGCATGCGCTTCTCGAGCTCGGCGATGTGGCTGCGCAAATTGTGGCCGACCAGGTGCACGTCGCCCGACACGCCGGTGTCGACCGTGTAGTGGTCGCGCTCGGCGGTCGATTGCAGGATCTCGGCGATGTTCTTCTTGATCGAGGCGGGCGTGATGCCGTGCGCCTCGTTGTAGGCGACTTGCTTGGCCCGCCGCCGGTCGGTCTCGCTCATGGCGTACTTGATCGAATCGGTCATCTTGTCGGCATAGAGGATGACCCGGCCCTCGACGTTGCGGGCGGCGCGGCCGATCGTCTGCACCAGCGAGGTCGGTGAGCGCAGGAAGCCTTCCTTGTCGGCATCGAGGATCGCGACCAACGCGCATTCGGGAATGTCGAGGCCCTCGCGCAGGAGGTTGATGCCGACCAGCACGTCGAACGCGCCGAGTCTCAGGTCACGGATGATCTCGATGCGCTCCAGCGTGTCGATGTCGGAATGGAGATAGCGGCATCGGATGCCGGCCTCGTGGAGATACTCGACCAGATCCTCGGCCATGCGCTTGGTCAGCACCGTGACCAGCACGCGCTGGCTCTTCTTCGCGCAGTCCTTGCACTCGGCGATCAGGTCGTCGACCTGCTTTTCGACCGGCCGCACGATCACCGTCGGATCGATCAGCCCGGTGGGCCGGATCACCTGCTCGATGAAGATGCCCTGCGTGCGCTCCATCTCCCACGGGCCGGGCGTGGCGCTGACGAACGTCGTCTGGGGCCTGAGCGTCTCCCATTCCTCGAACTTCAGCGGGCGGTTGTCGATTGCCGAGGGCAGGCGAAAGCCGAATTCGGCCAGCACGCTCTTGCGGTTGAAGTCGCCGCGGAACATGCCGCCGATCTGCGGCACGGTGACGTGGCTCTCGTCGACGATCAGCAGCGAATTCTCGGGGAAATACTCGAACAGGGTAGGCGGCGGCTCGCCCGGCTTGCGGCCGGTGAGGTAGCGCGAGTAGTTCTCGATGCCGGCGCAGGCGCCGGTCGTCTCCATCATCTCGATGTCGAAGATCGTGCGCTGCTCCAGGCGCTGGGCTTCCAGCAGCCGGCCGGCGCGGTTGAATTCATCCAGCCGCTGCTTGAGGTCGGTCTTTATCTGCTGCAGGGCGTGCTGCATGGTCGGCCGGGGCGTCACGTAGTGGCTGTTGGCATAGACCACGATGTCGCCGAGCGACGCGCTCTTGTCGCCGGTCAAGGGATCGAACTCGGTGATCGATTCGATCTCGTCGCCGAACATCTCGAAGCGCCAGGCCTTGTCCTCGTAGTGAGCGGGGAACAGGTCGACCGTGTCGCCGCGCACCCGGAAGGTGCCGCGCTGGAAGGCATTGTCGTTGCGCTTGTACTGCTGCTCGACGAAGCGGCGGAGTAGGGTGGTGCGGTCGACCTTCTGGCCTTTGTGCAGGCGGAAGGTCATCGCCTGGTAGTTCTCCAGCGGGCCGATGCCGTAGATGCAGGAGACCGAGGCCACGATGATCACGTCGTCGCGCTCCATCAGGGCGCGCGTCGCCGAGTGGCGCATGCGGTCGATCTGCTCGTTGATCGACGAATCCTTCTCGATGTAGGTGTCGGTCCGCGGCACATAGGCTTCGGGCTGGTAGTAGTCGTAGTACGAGACGAAATACTCGACGGCGTTGTCCGGGAAAAAGCCCCTCATCTCGCTCCACAGCTGCGCCGCCAGGGTCTTGTTGGGTGCCAGCACCAGTGCCGGCCGGCCCTGCGAGGCGATGACGTTGGCCATGGTGAAGGTCTTGCCCGAGCCGGTGACGCCCAGCAGCACCTGGTCGCGCTCGCCGGCCGACACGCCCCCGATCAGCTGGCGGATCGCCTCCGGCTGATCGCCGGCCGGCGTGTAGTCGGACACCAGTTTGAATGGCTTGCCGCTGATCTCGAGTTTCGGCCGCCGCTGGATGTACGGCATGTGCAGGGGAACGGTGGAAACGGCCAAATTCTTCGAGGGCATGGCCTGCATTATATGATGGCCGCGTCGGGTGCCCGCAATGCTAGCCTCACGGGGCTTTTCTCATGCCCGACCTGCTGGCCCTTCCGTTCCTGACTGCTGCTGCCATTTCCGTGTTTGCCGGCATGGTAAGGGGCTTCTCGGGCTTCGGCGCAGCCATGGTGATGACGCCGGCTTTTTCGGCGCTGTACGGACCGGCGATCGGCATTTCACTTTGCCTGCTGCTCGAGATCGCGGTCGCCTTGCCGCTGCTGCCGCGCGCCGTGAAATACGTCGACTGGCATCGCATCGGCCTTTTGCTGGTGGCGGCTGTCGTCGGCGCCCCGGCCGGCAATCTCGTACTGACCGAGATCGCGCCTGAGCCGATGCGCTGGACGATTTCGTTCGTCGTGCTGGGCGCCGTGGCCCTGCTGGCGAGCGGCTGGCGCTTCCGCGGCCGGCCGCGCCGGCCCACCACGCTGGTGGCCGGCGGCCTGAGCGGCTTTCTCAACGGCCTCTCAGGCATGGCCGGCCCACCGATCATTTTCTATTACCTCGCAGGTGATGAGACTGCCGAGCGCGTGCGCGCCAACCTCACGACCTATTTCATTTTTGTCGATTTGGTGACGCTCGTGGTGTTCGCCGGCCGCGACCTGATCAGCTGGGATACCGGCGTGCAGGCGCTGTGGCTGGTGCCGGCCGTGATTGCGGGCGGGCTGCTGGGCCAGCGCCTGTTTCCGCTGGCCAGCGAGAAATTTTATCGTCGTCTTGCACTTTTCTTGCTGGTTGCGGTGGCGATCGGCTCCTTGATCCTGTGAGCCGGGTCGAGTAGCGAGCAGGCATGCAGATCTGGGGAAAGATCGTCGGCGGCACGGCAGGCCTCGCCCTCGGTGGGCCGATCGCGGCCCTGCTGGGTGTGATGGCGGGCCACGCCGTCGACCAGCTCGTGCTGGAAGGCCGGCCGAGCAGCGAGACTGCGCCGGCCGCGCCGCGCGACCCCAAGGATCACCCGGGCCTGCGCGAGATCGCCTTCACCATCGGCGTGATCGCGCTCGGCGCCAAGATGGCGCGGGTCGACGGCGACGTGTCGCGCGCCGAGCTCGAGGCGTTCCGGTCCTTCTTTCAGGTGCCGCCGAGCGAGGAACGCAACGTTGAGCGCTTCTTCAATCTCGCCAAGCGCGACGCCGCGGGTTTCGAGCCCTATGCGCGTCAGGTGGCCGCGCTGTTCCCCAACTCGCCCGAGGTGCTGGAGAACGTGCTCGAGGGCCTGTTCGATATCGCCAAGGCCGACGGCCCGATCACCGCTGAGGAGGCTGAGTACCTGGCGGAAGTCGCCAGGATCTTCGGCCTCGACAGCAACCGCTTCGAGCGTGCCAAGGCCGCGGCGCTTGGCGTCATGGAGTGCGAGCCCTGCGTGATCCTGGGCATCGACCCGCTGGCGACCGACGAGCAGATCCGCGAGGCCTGGCTGCGCCAGGTGCGCGCCAACCATCCTGACCGGCTGATCGCCCAGGGCCTGCCCGAGGAGGCGATCAAGGTCGCCAACCGCAAGCTCGCCCTGATCAACGACGCCTACGACCGGCTGCGCCGCCAGCGCGGGCTGGTGGCGGCCTGATCAATGATCGATCGGCCGTCGCCCAATCACGCGCCACGGCCGGCCGGTGTCGACATCGACCTCCTGGTCCTGCACTACACCGAACTGCCGCTCGAGGAATCGCTCGAGGTGTTGAGCGACCCGCAGCGGCCGCTCAAGGTCAGCGCGCACTATGTGCTGGCCGAGGACGGCACGCTCTATCGCCTGGTGCCCGAGGAACGCACGGCCTGGCACGCCGGCCGCTCGTACTGGCGCGGCCGCGAGGCATTGAACGGCAGTTCGATCGGCGTCGAGATCGTGAACCTTCACGGCGATCACCACGACTATCCGCAGAAACAAATCGAGGCGCTGATAAAGCTCTGTCACGACATCATCGCGCGCCATCCGGCGATTGTGCCGCGCAATATCGTTGGCCATTCCGACATCGCCCCCCAGCGCAAGATCGACCCCGGCCGGCGCTTTCCCTGGCAGGCGCTGGCGGCGGCCGGCATCGGGCTGTGGCCGAAGGCGGGGGGCCAGCCGATCAAGGGCGACATCCAGCAGGCCCTGCAGCGCTTTGGCTATCCGCCGCCCATCGAGGCCCCCGGGCCAGAGATCGTTAAGGCCTTCCAGCGCCGTTTCCGGCCCGCCCAGGTCGACGGCGAGGCCGATCCCGAGACCCGGGCCCTGCTGGCTGGGTTGCTTGACCAGGTGGGGGGAGGGGCCTAGCTAGGCGCCGTAGGTCAGACGGCCGGATGGCTGCGCTTGGGCGGGCAACCGCCTGGGTGAGGAAAGTCCGGGCTCCACGGAGACACGGTGCCGGCTAACGGCCGGCGGGGGCGACCCCAGGGAAAGTGCCACAGAGAACAGACCGCCGGGTTGGCCCGCTTTCGAGCGGCAAACCAGCCAGGCAAGGGTGAAACGGTGGGGTAAGAGCCCACCGCGCGACCGGCAACGGAAGCGGCACGGCAAACCCCACCGGGAGCAAGACCAAATAGGGGCGGCACGCCGGGCAACCGGCAGCGGTGTTTCCGCGTCGCCGCCCGGGTCGGTCGCGTGAGGCGTTCGGCAACGGACGTCCCAGAGGAATGGCCATCTCCCGCTTCACGGCGGGGACAGAACCCGGCTTACAGGCCGTCTGACCTTCTCATTCTCTCGCGGCTTCTCACCTAGGTGAGAAGCCTTTGATGCTGATGGCAAAAGGCTTCTTGGCCTGTTTCTCATTTTGCCGCTCCACCCCCCCCGCTATGCCTTGCGTAGAAATCTTTTGCAGCCACAATAGGAGGGGTCGCTAAGGCCCTCAGATTCCTCACCGAATTTGGTTTTGAGGATTGCATCCCGGGATTTCCCATGATATCCCATTGTATCCCGTGTATCTATTTAGCCGGCGCGTGGGGCACCGGTGGCGGGATCCAAGGGGAGAGGTCCGGTGGCATTCCGGTCCGAAATCCTGATTAAGCTCGACAAGAAAGGCCGGGTCCTGCTGCCCGCGGCCTTCCGTGATGAGCTGCCCCCCGACGATCGCGGCGCCTTCGTCCTCTATCATTCGCCCAACCTTGCCGGCGTGGTGAACGGCAACAGCCGCGCCGGCTTCGACGGCATGCTCCAGACGCTGCGCACCGAAGCGCTTGGCGCCAAGGGCGCGCTCAAGGCATCGCTCGACGACGAGGCCTTCGATCCGGCGGGCTATCTGTCAGCCAGCGCCCGCACCATCCCGATGGAACCGGATGGCCGCTTCTCACTGCCCGGTGAGTTCGCCGAGATCCTCGAGGTCGGCGACGGCGTGATGCTGGTCGGCAAGGGGGACAAGTTCCAGCTGTGGAACCCCAAGCGTTGGCAGGCCCGCCGCGACGCCGACAAGACGCGCATGGCGGCCTTCGTGCGCGGCCTCGATGGGGGCGACGCATGAGCAGTCCGATGACAGGACATGTTCCCGTGCTCGTCCGTGAAGTCGTCGACGCGCTGCAGCCCGTTGGCGGCGCGCGCTATCTCGACGGCACCTTCGGCGCCGGCGGCTACACGACGGCGTTGCTCGACAAGGCGGATTGCAAGGTGATCGCGCTCGATCGCGATCCCGATGCCATTGCTGCCGGCCAGGCTCTGGCGGCGCGCCATCCGTCGCGCCTGCTGCTGATCGAGGGCCGCTTCGGCGACATGGTCGAGCTTCTGCAGGCCGAGGGCGTGCAGGAGGTCGACGGCGTGGCGCTCGACCTCGGCGTCTCCTCCATGCAGTTCGACCAGCCCGAGCGCGGCTTTTCCTTCCGCGCCTCCGGCCCGCTCGACATGCGCATGGAAAAACGCGGCCCGTCGGCGGCCGATATCGTGAATGAGGCCGATGAGGCCGAGCTCGCCGACATCTTCTGGCGCTACGGCGAGGAACGGCGCAGCCGCCGCGTGGCGCATGCCATTGTCGAGCAGCGCAAGACCAAGCGCATCGAGACGACCGGCGAGCTGGCCGAGATCGTGCGCCGCGCCGTCGGCGTCTCGGCCAAGGACGAGAGCGATCCCGCCACGCGTGCCTTCCAGGCGCTGCGCATCGCGGTCAACGACGAGCTGGGCGAGCTCGAGCGCGGCCTCGCCGCCGCCGAGCAGGTGCTGGCGCCGGGCGGCCGTCTCGCGGTGGTGTCGTTCCATTCGCTCGAGGACCGCGCGGTCAAGGAATTCGTGCGCGCCCGCTCGGGCCGCACGCCCGCGCCATCGCGTCATGCGCCGCCGCGCCGCGAGCAGCCGGCCGCCACCTTGCGCGATCTCACGCGTCGGCCGGTCGTGCCGTCCGACGCCGAAGTCGCCGCCAATCCACGCGCCCGTTCGGCGCGCCTGCGGGTGGCCGAGAAAGTTGCCCACGGGCCAGCGGGAGGTGCCGCATGATCCATCGCGGGCTCCTGTTCTGGTCGGTCGCCGCCGTAGCCACGGCGGTGGGCCTGTTCACCGTGAAGTACAAGGTGCAGGACCTCGAGGAGAAGATCGACCGGACCAACCAGAAGATCGTCGAGAGTCAGCAGGCGACCCACATCCTGAAGATCGAGTGGGCGCATCTGAACGAGGCCGAGCGCATCGAGCGCCTGGCCAAGCAACATCTCAAACTCGAGCCGGCCTCGATCACCCAGGAGATCCGGCTCGATGCGCTAAAGACCATGCCATCCCAACAGCGACGCGACGCGCCACTCCCTTCCCCCCCACGCACGGGCAACGACGTCCCCTCGTCGGCATTGCCCGGTGGCGCTCGCGTCGCCGCGGAGGCCGGCAGCCCCTCGCCGGCCTCCGCACCCCATTCTGGACGTTCCCCCGGACCCACGACGCCCCCTCGACCGGCCGTAATACAAGAGCCGGCAACCTCGGGTCCGGGTGGTGACGGCCAGAGCGCTGCAGCCTCCATCGATGAAATCCTCTCGCGAAACGAAGGGGTACGTCGGTGAGGCTGTGGCGCCGCTCTGGCCGAACCGAACCGGCCGCCGCGGCAAACGCGGCGGCCGGCGCGCGTTACGGGTCGGAAAAAGAGCGGCTGAAGGGTGATGTGCAGGAGACGGCGCGGCAGCGCCTGGTGATCGCCTCGGCGCTCTTCGTGGTGGTGTTCGCCGCGGTGGCGCTACGCATGGGCTACGTCTCGCTGCTGCGCGACGGCGGCGAGCCGACCCAGCGCGTGGCCGCACGCGGCGGCGCCATCCAGTCGGAGCGCGCCGACATCGTCGATCGCAACGGCATCGTGCTCGCCACCTCGGTGCCGGTGATGTCGGCCTTCGTCAATCCGCACCTGCTGCTCGACACCGCCGATGCCGCGAAGAAGATCATCTCCGCCCTGCCCGACCTCAAGTACGCCGAGGTCAAGGACAAGCTCGACGCCGACAAGAGCTTCGTCTGGATCAAGCGCGGCCTGACCCCGCGGGAATACGATCTGGTGAATCGCCTCGGCATTCCCGGGCTCGAGTTCCAGGCCGAGGAGCGGCGCATCTATCCTCAGGGCAGGACCGCCGCGCATGTCGTGGGCTACGCCAACATCGACAATTCGGGCCTGGCCGGCGTCGAGCGCTACTTCGACCAGCAGCTGCAGAGCGGCGAGCCGGTGCAGCTTTCGATCGACCTCCGCCTGCAGCGCATGGTCGAGGATGAGATGATCGCTGCGGTCAAGAAGTTCTCGGCGATCGGCGCCACCGCCATCGTGATGGATGCGACCAACGGCGAGATCATCGCCATGGCTTCGCTGCCGACCTACGATGCCAACACCGCCAAGACCATCACCAACGAGGCTCTGTTCAACCGCGCGACACTTGGTGTCTATGAACAGGGGTCGGTCTTCAAGATCTTCAACACCGCGATGGCGCTCGACAGCGGCAAGGTGACGTTGGCGAGCGTGTTCGACGCCACCAACCCGATCAAGATCGACCGCTTCACCATCAACGACGACCATCCGCAGCGCCGGCCGCTGACCGTCCCGGAGGTGTTCACCTATTCCTCGAACATCGCCTCGGCGAAGATGGCGGCCGATGTCATGGGTCCAGAGGCGCAGCGCGCCTTCTTCGACAAGATCGGCTTCCTGAAGCCGCTGAAGACGGAGCTCACTGAGCTTGCCTCGCCGCTCTGGCCACGGCATTGGATGAAGATCAGCGCCATGACCATCGCCTTCGGGCATGGCATGTCGGTGACGCCGCTGCATCTCGCGATCGGCGCCTCAGCGATGATCAATGGCGGCATGCTCTACTCGCCGACCTTTCTGAAACGCACGGCGAACAGTGATCCGGGCAAGCGTGTCATCCAGGTCAAGACCTCGGATCAGATGCGCCAGCTGTTGCGGCTCAACGTGATTCAGGGCACCGGCAAGAACGCCGAGGTGAAGGGCTACGAGGTCGGCGGCAAGACCGGAACCGCAGAAAAGGTCGGCGGTGGCGGGTATCGGAAAAAAGCCTTGTTTAGCACGTTCGTTGGTGCTTTCCCGATGAGCGAGCCGAGGTTCCTGATCGTGTTCTCACTCGATGAGCCAAAGGGTATTGCGGAGACCGGCGGCTATGCCACGGCCGGCATGGTCTCGGCGCCCAGCGTCAAGACCATCGTCGAGCGCATCGTGGCGCTCTACGGCATCTTACCGGGCGACTGGAACGGCAAACCCGGCTCGCTCGAGATCGCGTCGACGCCGCTCGCGGCCAGCCCGCCGCCACCGCAGCTCGTGCCGGCGAGTGCTCATGGCCGTCTGCCCGAGCGCAAGGCGCTGCCGGCCCGCGCCGGCGGACAGAACACGGCAGCGGCGGGAGTACGTCGCGTTGTTGTTGAGTGAGCTCATGGGCCACGGGAGGGGCCAGGGGAGGGGCAGGGCCGCCTTGCCGCACGATCCGGTCCTCGCCGGCCTGACGCTCGATTCCCGCAAGGTCCAGCCCGGCTATCTCTTCGCCGCCCTCGCCGGCTCGAACGCCGATGGTGCGAGCTTTGTCGCCGATGCGCTGAAGCGCGGCGCGGTGGTCATCCTCGCCGCGCCCGGCGCGGCGCTGCCACCCATCGATCCCGGCATCGTCGTGGTGCGCGACGCCAATCCGCGTCGGCGTGTAGCCCTGATGGCGGCGTCCTTCGCAGGACTGCAGCCCAAGACCATCGCTGCAGTCACCGGCACCAACGGCAAGTCCTCGACCGTGCACTTCGTGCGCCACGTCTGGGCGACGCTCGGACTGAAGGCCGCGAGCGTCGGCACGCTGGGCATCGTCTCGCCGGGCTTCACGCGCGAAGCCGGTCTCACCACGCCAGATCCGGTGCAGCTTCATGCCGATCTCGCGGCGCTGGCGCGCGAGGGCGTGACGCATCTGGCCATCGAGGCGTCGAGCCACGGCCTCGATCAGCATCGTCTCGACGGCCTGCAGCTCTCGGCGGCGGCCTTTACCAATTTGACGCACGAGCATCTCGACTACCACGCCTCGATGGACGCCTACTTCGCGGCCAAGGCGCGGCTGTTCGAGGAGCTGTTGCCGGCCGGCGGCACCGCCGTCGCCAATGCCGACAGCGAGCGCACGGCGGCGCTGGGTGAAATCTGCCGGCACCGTGGCATCCGCTTCTGGACCTACGGAACCAAGGGCCGCGAGTTCCGCCTGTTGCGGGACACACCGACGCCCGCGGGCCAGCACCTCGTGATCGAGGTCCTGGGTACGCGGCATGAGGCCGAGCTGCCGCTGGTCGGCGGTTTCCAGGCCTCCAATGCGCTGGCGGCGCTTAGCCTCGTCGTGGCGACCGGTGGCGACGTCGCGCGGTCCGTCGCGGCACTGGCAACATTGAGCGGCGCGCCGGGCCGGCTGCAGCTCGTGGCGCGCCACAGGAGCGGCGCCCCGGTCTATGTCGACTACGCCCACAAGCCCGAGGCGCTCGAGACGGTGCTGGCAACCTTGCGGCCCTTCGCCAAAGGCCGGTTGGTCGTGACGTTCGGCTGCGGCGGCGACCGCGACCGAGCCAAGCGGCCGGTGATGGGCGAGATCGCAACGCGCCTCGCCGACATGACGCTGGTCACCGACGACAATCCGCGTAGCGAGGAGCCGGCGGCGATCCGCGCCGAGATCGTGCGCGGCATCCCGTCGAACCGGAAGAACTGGGCGGAAGTGCGCGAGGGCCGCCGCATCGCGATCGAGCTTGGCATGGCCGAGTTGAAGTCGGCCGGCGACCTGCTGCTGATTGCCGGCAAAGGCCACGAGACTGGGCAGACTATCAAGGGCGTCACCCATCCTTTCGACGACGCGGAGGTAGCACGCGAACTGGCAGGGAGCGGCGCATGAGCGCGCTGTGGACTTCCGCCGAGGTGACACGCGCGCTTTCGCCCGTAGCCATGCCCGCGCCGTTCGAGGCTACCGGCGTGACGTTCGACAGCCGGGCCGTCGCCAAGGGTGATCTCTTCTTCGCGCTGGCGGGCGAAACTACCGATGGACACGGCTTCGTCGCCGATGCCCTGGCGCGCGGCGCCGCGGCCGCGGTGGTGTCGCGCGAGGTGCCGGGCGCCGCGAGACTGGTGCGCGTCGCCGACACCATGAAGGCGCTCGTCGATCTCGGCCATGCCGGCCGCACGCGCAGCCCCGCGCGCATCGCCAGTGTCACCGGCTCGGTCGGCAAGACCAGCACCAAGGACGCGCTCCGCACCATGCTCGCGGCCCAGGCCAGGACCGAAGCCAGCGCGGCGAGCTACAACAACCATGTCGGCGTGCCGATCAGCCTCGCCCGCCTGCCGACCGATGCGCGCTACGGCGTGTTCGAGATCGGCATGAATCATCCCGGCGAGATCGAGCCCCTGGCCCGCCAGGTCGCCGCCCATGTCGGGGTCATCACCAATGTCGAGCCGGCTCATATTGGTCACATGGGCTCGGAGGAGGCTATCGCCGACGAAAAAGCCTGCCTGTTCGCCGGCATGAGCGCGGGCGCCGTTGCCGTTCTCAATCGCGACAACCGCCACTACGAGCGGCTCGCGGGGCACGCGCGCCGCTTCGGCGTGAGCCGCATCGTGGGCTTCGGCAAGAGCGCTGCCGCCGAGGCGCGGCTGCTTGCGTGCCGCCTGCAGGATTCGGGCTCCGACGTCGAAGCCTTGATTCATGGCCGCCGGATCGAGTATCGGCTGGGTGCGGCCGGCGAGCATTGGGTGCTGAACAGCATCGCGGCGCTGGCCGTCGTCGAGGCGCTGGGCGCCGATGTCGTGAAGGCGGCGGCAACGCTTGGTGAGGTCAAGGCCTCGCCGGGCCGCGGCGCGCGGCGCAGGCTCAAATTCGGCCAAGGGAGCGGCGCGGGAACCATCGAGCTGCTGGACGAGAGCTATAACGCCAATCCTGCCTCGGTTCGGGCGATGCTCGCCGTGCTGGCGCGTACCGAGCCCGCGCCAGGCGGTCGGCGGCTCTTGGCGATGGGCGACATGCGCGAGCTCGGCGAGGGCGCCGATGCCTTTCATGCCGGCCTCGCCGATGCTGTGGCGGCGAGTAGGGCAGCGCAGGTGTTTCTGTGCGGTCCGCACATGCAGGCACTATGGCAGCGTCTCGCCGCGGCGCAGAAGGCCGTGCACCGGCCGGATTCGGCGGCGCTCGCCGGCGATGTGGCGGCGGCGCTGCGCGCCGGGGACGTGATTGCGATCAAGGGCTCGTTGGGTTCGAAAATGAAGAATGTCGTCGACGCCGTCTTGGCGGCCAGCGGCGGCGAAGCGGGGCACTAAAACGTGATCTACAACTTCCTCTATCCGCTGGCGGACGTCTTCGGCCCGTTCAACCTGTTCCGCTACCTGACGTTCCGCTCGATCGCGGCGTTCCTGACGGCGTTGATATTGAGCTTCCTGATTGGCGGCAGCCTGATCCGCTGGTTGCGCAGCAAGCAGGCGCAGGGTCAGCCGATCCGCGAGGACGGGCCGGCGAGCCACATCGTCAGCAAGAAGGGCACGCCCACCATGGGCGGGCTCCTGATCCTGATCGCGCTCTCGGTGGCGACGCTGTTGTGGGCCGATCTCACCAACAAATACGTCTGGATCGTGCTGATCATCACCATGACCTTCGGCGCGATCGGCCTGTGGGATGACTTCCTCAAGGTCACCAAACGCAATCCCAAGGGCGTGCCGGGCCTGTTCAAGTTCGCCGTCTCGGTCGTGGTTGCCGGCTTCGGCGCCTACTACATTGCCCAGTTCTCGCCGGCTCCGCTGCGCTACACGCTGGCGGTGCCGTTCCTCAAGGACGTGCTGATCCCGCTCGGGGTATTCGGCTTCGTCGTCTTTTCCGTGCTGGTGATCGTCGGCACCTCCAATGCCGTCAACCTCACCGACGGACTCGATGGGCTGGCCATCGGTCCGGTGATCATGGCTGCGACGGTGTTCGGCCTCATCGCCTACGTGGTGGGCAACATCGTTTACACAAACTATCTCTACGTCCATCACGTGCCGCGTGCCGGCGAGCTTGCCGTCCTGCTGGCCGCCCTGGTCGGCGCCGGGCTTGGCTTCCTGTGGTTCAACGCGCCGCCCGCCATGGTGTTCATGGGCGATACCGGCTCGCTGTCGATCGGCGGAGCGCTGGGCGGTGTCGCCGTGGTGACCAAGCACGAGATCGTGCTGGCGATCGTGGGCGGGCTGTTCGTGCTCGAGACGGTGTCGGTGGTGGTCCAGGTCCTGTCTTACAAGATGACCGGCCGGCGCATCTTCAAGATGGCGCCGCTGCATCACCACTTCGAGCAGAAAGGCTGGGCGGAGCCTACCATCGTCTTCCGCTTCTGGATCATTGCCGCCATTCTGTCGATGGTCGGCCTCGCCACGCTGAAGTTGAGGTGAGCGGATGATCGATCTCGCCGTCCTCAAGGGTTCGTCGTTCGTCGTGCTGGGGCTGGCGCGCTCCGGCCTGGCGACGGTGCGCGCTCTGCAGGCGGCCGGTATCGATTGCGTCGCCTGGGACGACAACGAGGGTCCGCGCAAGGCCGCCGCCGATGCCGGCGTGCGTCTGGCCAAACCGGCGAGCCTCGACTGGTCGAAGGTGACGGCTTTGGTCATCAGCCCGGGCATCCCCAACCGCCTGCCCCAGCCGCACGCCATGGCTGCGGCTGCGCGCGCTGCCGGCAAGCCGCTGATCTGCGATGTCGAGCTGCTGGCCCGTGCCCAACCCAACGCGCGCTTCGTCGGCATCACCGGTACCAATGGCAAGTCGACCACCACGGCGCTGATCGGCCATATCCTGAAGAACGCCGGCATGGCCTGCGAAGTAGGCGGCAATATCGGCCGCAGCGCGCTCGATCTGGCGCCGCTGGGCGCCGGCGGCGTCTATGTGCTGGAGCTCTCGTCCTACCAGCTCGAGCTGCTGGAGACGTTCCGGGCCCATGTCGCGGTCTGGCTCAACATCACGCCCGATCATATCGACCGCCACGGCGACATGGCGGGTTACGTCGCCGCCAAGGAACACATCTTCGACCGCCAGCAGCCCGGCGACTGCGCCGTGATCGGCATCGACGACGAATATTCGCGCGCGGTGTACGGCAAGATCGCGCGTCGCTTCCGCATCGGCTTCGTGCCGGTGGTGCTCGACCGGCCGGTCGCCGGCGGTATCTCGTTCCGCGCCGGCATGATGGTCGATGCCGACGGTTACTCAGCCGATTTCTCCGACGTGCCGACGCTGCCGGGCGATCACAATGCGCAGAACGCCGCCTGCGCCTGGGCGGCCTGCCGCTGGCTCCGGGTCACGCGCGACGAAATCGTGGCGGGACTAAAATCCTATCCCGGCCTGCCGCACCGCCAGGAGCGCGTCGCCTCGGTGGGCAATGTGATCTACGTCAACGACAGCAAGGCCACCAACGCCGACGCCACGGCGCGCGCGCTGTCGAGCTATCGCAACATCTTCTGGATCCTGGGTGGCCAGGCGAAGGAAGGCGGCGTGGCGCCGCTCGCGCCCTGGTTCGAGCGCATCCGGCACGCCTTCCTGATCGGCGAGGCGACCGAGCTGTTTGCCCGCCAGCTCGACGGCAAGGTCGCCTTCGAGCGTTGCGGCGACCTGCAGGCGGCGATCAATGCCGCGCATCAGCACGCGCAGCACGCGGCAAAAGGGCCGGCGGTGGTGCTGCTGTCGCCGGCCTGTGCCTCGTGGGACCAGTGGAAGAGTTACGAGCATCGTGGCGATGCGTTCCGCGCCATGGCGCGGGCCTTGCCCGGTGCGCAGAGTTTGGGGAGAGCAGCGTGATCCAGGTACCGCGCGACGACCGCAGCGTGATCGGCCAGTGGTGGTGGACTGTCGACCGCTGGTCGCTGGGTGCCATCCTCGCGATCATGGCGTTCGGCGTTCTGCTGACGCTCGCCGCCTCGCCGCCGGCGGCCGAGCGCATCGGCGCCGACTCCTTCATGTTCGCCAAGCGCCAGTTCCTTTTCCTGCCGATGGCGCTCTGCCTGATGCTGGCGATCTCGCTCGCCTCGCCGCGCCATGTGCGGCGGATGGCGCTGCTGGTGTTCTGCGGCAGCGTCGTGCTGCTGGCCGCTACATTCGTTATCGGGGTCGAGATCAAGGGCGCGCGGCGCTGGATCGCGGTGCCAGGCCTTTCAAGCGTGCAGCCCTCGGAGTTCGTCAAGCCGAGCCTCGCCGTCATCTCGGCCTGGCTGCTGGCGCAGAGCCGCGCCGAGCGACGCATGCCGGGCTATTTCCTGTCGACCCTGCTGGTCGGCGGCGTGCTGGCGTTGCTGATGATGCAGCCCGATCTCGGCATGAGCATCGTGGTCGCTGCCGTGTGGGCCTGCCAGCTCTTCGTCGTCGGCCTGCCGATGTGGATCGCGGCCTTCGGCGTGATGGGCGGTGCCGCCAGCCTGGTGGGCGCCTATTTCGTGTTTGGCCATGTGAGGAGCCGCTTCGACCGCTTTCTCGATCCGTCGTCGGGCGACAACTACCAGGTCAATACCGCGCTCGAGGCCTTCATGAATGGCTCGCTGTTCGGTCGCGGCCCGGGCGAGGGCACGGTCAAGGCGCAGCTGCCGGATGCGCATACCGACTTCGTCATGGCGGTGGCGGGCGAGGAATTCGGCCTGATCGTCTGCCTGATCATCCTGGCGCTGTTCGCCTTCGTGACCTTGCGATCGCTGTCGCGCGCCTCGAAGGAGACCAGCCTGTTCATCACGCTGGCTGCGACCGGGCTCGGCGTGCAGTTCGGCCTGCAGGCTGCGATCAACATGGCCTCGACCATCCAGCTCATTCCCGCCAAAGGCATGACCCTGCCGTTCATCTCCTATGGCGGCTCCTCGGCGCTCGCCATGGCGATCTGCGTCGGCATGATGCTGTCGCTGACGCGCGAGCATGCCGGCCTCCGGGAGGCGGTGTGATGGCCGAGCTGCGCGCCCCCGACTTCAAGCCAGTGGTCCTCGCGACCGGCGGCACCGGCGGGCACGTGTTCCCGGCCGAGGCGCTGGCCGGCGAGCTCGAGGCGCGCGGCGTGCCGTTCGCGCTGGTGACCGACGCGCGCGGCCGGCAGTGGCAGGGTGCACTGGCGCGCCGGCCGATCCACTACATCCATTCGGCGAGCCCGACCGGCTCGCTGCAGCGCCGCCTGCTGGCGCTGCTGTCGCTCGGCCTTGGCCTGGTCGATGCCTGGCGTGCGCTCGGTCGCATCGATCCCTCGGCCGTGATCGGTTTCGGCGGCTACGCGTCCGTGCCGACCATGATCGCCGCTCGCCTGCGCCGGCTGCCCGCGATGCTGCACGAGCAGAATGCCGTGCTGGGCAAGGCCAACCGCCTGGTGCTGGGCGGTACGACGCGCGTCGGCACTTCGTTCGCGGAGACCCGCGGCCTGGAGAATGACGATCGCGCCCGGCTGGTCGGCAATCCGGTGCGTGAGCCGGTGCGCGTGCTGCGCACTTCGCCCTATCGCGCGCCGACGGCCGACCGCGTGATCGACGTGCTGGTGTTCGCCGGCAGCCAGGGCGCGGCCTCGTTCAGCCAGGTCATTCCCACCGCCATTCTGTCGCTGCCAGCTGGCCTGCGGGCCCGCCTGCGCCTGGTTCAGCAGTGCCGGCCGGAGGATCTCGCCCACGTGCGCAAGGTCTACCAGAAGGCCGGCATCGTCGCCGAGCTGGCGCCGTTCTTCGCCGACCTGGCCCAGCGGCTCGCCTCCGCGCATCTGGTGATCGGCCGCGCAGGCGCCTCGACCGTGGCCGAGCTCGCCGCCATCGGCCGGCCTTCGATCCTGGTGCCGTATCCTTACGCTGCCGACGATCACCAGATGGCCAATGCCCGCGCCTTCGAGGCGGCGGGCGGCTGCCTCGTGATCCCGCACGCTTCGTTCACCGCCGAGGCGCTGGCCGGCAACCTCGTGACGCTGTTCGATGCCCCGCAACGCCTCACCGACATGGCGGCCTCTGCGCATGCCGCCGGCCGACCGGACGCTGCCGCGCGGCTCGCCGACCTCGTCGGTGAATTGACCAACGTTCCCGCTCTCGCACCGTCAGGAGTCGCCGCATGAGAGCGCTGCCGCTCGATATCGGACTGATCCATTTTGTCGGCATTGGCGGCATCGGCATGTCGGGCATCGCCGATGTTCTGCACAATCTTGGCTACAAGGTGCAGGGCAGTGACCTCGCCGAAAGCGCCAACACCCGCCGCCTGGCCGATCTCGGCATCAAGGTGTCGATCGGACATCGCGCCGACAATCTCGGCAACGCCCAGGTCGTGGTCGTCTCGTCGGCGGTCAAGAAGGACAATCCCGAGGTGCTGGCGGCCCGCGCCCGACTGGTGCCGGTGGTGCGTCGCGCCGAGATGCTGGGCGAGCTGATGCGACTCAAATGGTCGATCGCGGTCGGCGGCACGCACGGCAAGACCACCACCACCTCGATGGTCGCCTCCATGCTCGATGCCGGCGGGCTCGATCCCACGGTGATCAACGGCGGCATCATCAATGCCTACGGCACCAACGCCCGCATCGGCGCCGGCGACTGGATGGTGGTCGAGTCCGACGAATCCGACGGCTCGTTCCTGCGCCTGCCGGCGACCATCGCCATCGTCACCAACGTCGATCCCGAGCATCTCGACCACTACGGCACGTTCGACGCGCTGCGCGATGCCTTCGTGCGCTTCGTCGAGAACATCCCGTTCTACGGCTTCGCCGTGCTGTGCGTCGACCATCCCGAGGTCCAGGCGCTGATCCCGCGCGTTGCCGACCGGCGCATCATCACCTACGGGCTCGGCAACAACGCCGATGTGCGTGCGCTCAACCTCAGGCTCGACCGCACCGGCGCCGACTTCGACGTGCAGATCGAGAACCGCGCCACCAACCAGTCGCGCGTCATCGTCGATGTGCGCCTGCCGATGTTCGGCCAGCACAATGTGCAGAACGCGCTGGCCGCCATCGCGGTGGCGCAGGAGATGGGCCTGCCGGACGAGACCATTCGCCGTGCGTTGGCCGGCTTCGCCGGCGTCAAGCGGCGCTTCACCAAGACCGGCGACGCGCACGGCATCACCGTGATCGACGACTACGGTCACCATCCGGTGGAGATCGCGGTGACCCTGCGCGCCGCGCGGCAGAGCTATGGCGGCTCGGGCCGCGTCATCGCCGTCATGCAGCCGCACCGCTACACGCGTTTGGCCGGCCTTCGCGACGATTTCGCGACCTGCTTCGCCGATGCCGACGCAGTGATCATCGCCGACGTCTATGCCGCGGGCGAAGCGCCGATCGAGGGCGTCAATCGCGACATGCTGGTTGGCCTGGTGCAGCGCGCCGGCCATCGCGATGTTGCCGCCCTCAAGGCACCGGCCGATCTGCCCGCCATGATCTGGCGTATTGCCCGGCCGGGCGACGTTGTGGTCTGCCTCGGTGCCGGCAACATCACCGCCTGGGCACAGGCGCTGCCTGGCCAGCTGCAGCAGATTGCGAGTCAGCAGGGCGGCCCACGCGCCATCGCCAACGACCCGGGCTCGGCTGCATGATGGCGCTCGCGACTGCTCATCCTCACCTCATCGACCGGCTGCCCAAGTCGCGCGGCCGGCTGACCGCCGATGCGCCGCTCGGCCCGCAAACCTGGTTCCGCGCCGGAGGGCCGGCAGAGGTGTTGTTTCGGCCCGCCGATGTCGAGGACCTGTCGTCGTTTCTTAAGTCGTTGCCTGCCGACGTGCCGGTGACCGTGCTGGGTGTCGGGTCGAACATCATCGTGCGCGACGGCGGCATCAAAGGCGTGGTGATCCGCCTGATGCGCGGCTTCACCGGCATCGCGGTTGAAGGCAACGAGGTGGTCGCAGGAGCGGGCGCTCCCGACCTCAACGTGGCGCTGACGGCGCGCGACCATGCGCTGGCCGGGCTCGAATTTCTGAGTGGCATTCCGGGCACCATCGGCGGGGCGTTCCCGACCAATGCCGGTGCCTATGGCGGCGAGCTCTCGCAGGTCCTGATCTCGGCCGACGCCGTCGATCGCGCCGGCAAGGTCCGCACGGTGAGCGCCGCGCAGCTCGGCCTTTCCTATCGCCACAGCAGCGCGCCCGCCGACTGGATCTTCACCTCGGCACGGCTCAAGGCCACGCCGGGTGATCAGCTCGCCATCGCGCGCCGAATCGCCGAGATCGACGGCGCGCGGGCCGAGACTCAGCCGCGCAGCCGCACCGGCGGCTCGACCTTCGCCAATCCGGAGGGCCACAAGGCCTGGGAGCTGATCGATCGCGCCGGCTGCCGCGGCCTCAAGATCGGCGGCGCGCAGGTCTCGGAGAAGCACACCAACTTCCTGGTCAACACCGGTGACGCTACGGCGGCCGACATCGAGTCGCTGGGCGAGGAGGTGCGGCGGCGCGTGCTGGAGAAGACCGGGGTGCGGCTGGAATGGGAAATCCGCCGCATCGGGGAGGCGCGAGCATGAGCCGCGTCGCGGTCCTGATGGGCGGCTGGTCGCCCGAGCGCGAGGTCTCGCTGGTGAGCGGCAAGGCCTGCGCCGAGGGGCTGCGCGAAGGCGGCCACGAGGTGATCGAGTACGACGTCAAGCGCGACCTGCGCGCGCTGGTCGATTTCCTGCGGCCGGCAGGCGGTGGTGGGCCGGACGTGGTGTTCAACGCCCTGCACGGCAGGTACGGCGAGGACGGTTGCATCCAGGGCGTGCTCGAGATCCTGGCGGTGCCCTATACGCACTCGGGCGTGCTCGCCTCGGCGATCGCGATGGACAAGCCGATGTCGCGACACGTCTTCACCTCGCTCGGCATCCGCGTCGCCGAGGGTCGCGTGGTCGAGCGCGGTTCGCTCGCCTGGGGTGATCCCATGCCGCGGCCCTATGTCGTGAAGCCGATCGACCAGGGCTCGAGCGTCGGTGTCTATATCGTGCGCGAAGGCGACAACCTCGCCGCGGTCGAGGCGGCCGAAGCGCAGTTCGGCGAGAAGGTGCTGGTCGAGAAGTTCGTGCCCGGCCGCGAGCTCACGGTCGCGATCATGGGCGACAAGGCCGTCGCCGTGACCGAGCTTCGCCCGCGCACCAAATTCTACGATTACGAGGCGAAGTACACCGACGGCATCACCGAGCATCTGATCCCGGCGCCGATCCCGAGCGAGGTGTACGAGCAGGCGCGGCAATGGGCGCTGATGGCGCATGAGGCGCTGGGCTGCAGCGGGCTCAGCCGCGCCGACCTGCGCTGGGACGACAGCAAGCCCGGCACATCGGGCCTGGTCGTGCTCGAGCTCAACACCCAGCCCGGCATGACGCCGCTGTCGCTCGCGCCCGAGCAGGCCAAGTGGGCCGGCATCAGCTGGCCCGAGCTCATGAGCTGGATGGTCGATCATGCGAGGCATCCGGCATGAGGGCGACCCGTCCCACCAAAGGCGCGGCGCCGCACCGCCGCGACTACAACCGCCGCAAGAAGCGCGGGCCGATTCGCAAGAATGGCCGGCCGCTCTGGCGCCAGCCGTTGCTGCTCGGCCTCGCCGTGCTGCTGCTGGGCGCGGGCGGAGGCGGCGGCTGGTGGGCCTGGCGCGAGGGCTGGCTGGTCACGGTGCAGGCCGAGTTCGACGCCGTGACGCGCAGCGTGGTCGCCGCGATCACGCCCTTCAAACTCGCCGACGTCACGGTCGAGGGACGCGACTATGTCGAGCGCGACGCCATCCTGGTGGCGCTGAACGTCAAGGCGGGCGATTCTCTCCTCGGCATCGACCTGCAGGGTGCCCGCAAGCGGCTGGAGGCGATCGACTGGGTGGCGAGCGCCACCGTCGAGCGCCGCCTGCCCGACACGCTCTACGTTACGCTGAAAGAGCGCCGTGCCGTCGCGATCTGGCAGAATGGCAACGAATACACCTTGATCGACACCAACGGCCGCACCGTGCGCGCCAGCCGCATGCCGCCGGGTGCCGAGTCATTGCTGCTGCTCGGCGGTCCAGGCGCGCCCGAGCATGTCGGCGACCTGCTGCTGCTGCTGGCCAACGAGCCGGCGATGGCCAAGCAGTTGCGCGCCGCCGTGTGGGTCGGCCAGCGGCGCTGGAATTTGGTTCTGAACAACGACGTCGAGATATGGCTGCCCGAGGAGGACGCGGTCGCCGCCCTCCAGAGGCTGGTCAAGCTCGACGGCGAGTACAAGCTCCTGAGCCGCGAGTTCGGCGTTGTCGATCTCAGATTGCCGGACAAGCTCTATCTCAGGAAACGCAGCCAGGCCGGCGATGCTCCGCCGCCCGGGCCGGTATGAAGTCGGTAGCGTAAGGACACGGGGGACATCGTGGCAAAGACAAGGAATGGCGTAGTTGCAGGGCTCGATATCGGTACCAGCAAAGTCGTGTGCTTCGTGGCACGCGTCGATGGCCAGGGGCTTCGCGTGGTCGGCATCGGCCACCAACCGGCCATGGGCATGCGCTCGGGCAACATCGTCGACATGGAGGCGGCCACGCGCGCCATCTCCTCGGCGGTGTCGACGGCCGAGGAGATGTGCGGCGAGCATGTACGCGAGGTCATCGTCGGGGTGAGCGGCGGCTCGGCCGCCTCGCACAACCAGACCCTCGAGGTGGCGGTCGGCCATCACGAGATCGGCGAGCGCGACGTGCGCCGCGTCCAGCAGCACATCCAGCTGCCGGCCGAAACGGCCGACCGCGACATCATCCACTCCGCCGCGATCGGCTACTCGGTCGACGGCACGCCGGTGCGCGACGCGCGCGGCATGTTCGGCGAGCGGCTCGGCGTCGACGTTCACCTGGTGACGGCGGCGAGCGGGGCGATGCGCAACCTGCAGGTCTGCGTGCGCCGCGCCCATCTCGAGATCGCCGAGCGCGTGGTGGCGGCGCATGCCTCGGGCCTGAGCTCGCTGGTGGCCGACGAACGCGACCTCGGCGTCACCTTGATCGACATGGGCGGCGGCACGACCTCGATCTCGGTCTTCTATGAGGGCCATCTCGTGCATGTCGATTCGATTCCGGTGGGCGGAGACCATGTCACGCGCGACATCGCCCGCGGCCTCTCGACGCCGGTCGCCCATGCCGAGCGCATGAAGACCCAGATTGGCCGCTGCGTCGCCAAGCCGAATGACGAGTACGACATCATCGACGTGCCGCTGATCGGCGAGGAGGACCGCACGCGGCCCAACCACATCCCGCGCTCGATCCTGGTCGGCATCATCCGGCCGCGCATCGAGGAGACCTTCGAGCTGGTGCGCAGCCGGCTGGAGGCCAGCGGTGTGGATAAGTTGGCCGGCGGCCGCGCCGTCCTGGTGGGCGGTGCCTGCCAGCTCGACGGCGTGCCCGAGGTGGCAGCGGCGATCCTCAACAAGAAAGTGCGTACCGGCGGCCCTCTGAGACTCGCCGGGCTGGCCGATTCGACGGGCGGACCGGCCTTTTCGGCCGCCGCCGGGCTGTTGGCCTTCGCCCAGCAGAATCATGCCGTAACTCAGGCTCAACCAGCCGTTGTCGAGGCGCCGGCAAGCCGAATTGGGCGTATTGGCAGTTGGATTAGGGAGAACTTTTAGGCAATATGTTGTGTGGGGAATGGCTATCCCCACAGGCTGTAGACAACGATAAAAACCTGAGCCGGCTTAGGGCTTTACACCTCAGAACGAAGTCCAAGTCGTAGCTCCGGGCAGATAACCCCCTCGTTTGCGTGGAGAAAGCCGAATGACAATCAACCTCAGCCTCCCCCAACAGGAGTCGGAGATTAAGCCGCGTATCACCGTGATCGGTGTCGGTGGCGCGGGCGGAAATGCCGTCAACAACATGATCAGTGCCGCGCTGGAAGGCGTGGAATTCATCGTCGCCAACACTGACGCACAGGCGCTTGGCCAGTCGCTGGCCGACCGGCGCGTGCAGCTCGGCATCACCATCACCCAGGGATTGGGCGCCGGTGCACGGCCCGAGGTCGGCCGTCAGGCGGCCGAGGAGGCGCTGCCGGAGATCCTGCAGCTGCTCGACGGCGCCAACATGGTGTTCGTTACCGCCGGCATGGGTGGCGGTACCGGCACCGGAGCCGCACCCGTCATTGCCGCCGCGGCGCGCGAGCAGGGCATCCTCACCATCGGCGTGGTCACCAAGCCGTTCCACTTCGAGGGCCGCCGTCGCATGCAGTCGGCCGAGCAGGGCATCCTCGAGCTCGAGAAGGTGGTCGACACGCTGATCGTCATTCCCAATCAGAACCTGTTCAAGATCGCCAACGAGAAGACGACCTTCGCCGACGCCTTCAAGATGGCTGACGATGTGCTGCACATGGGCGTGCGCGGCGTCACCGACCTGATGGTGATGCCCGGCCTCATCAATCTCGACTTCGCCGACATCCGCACCGTGATGGGCGAGATGGGCAAGGCGATGATGGGCACCGGCGAGGCCGAAGGTCCGGACCGCAGCCGCGTCGCCGCCGAGAGCGCGATCTCCAACCCGCTCCTCGAAGACCATTCGATGAAGGGCGCCAAGGGCGTGCTGATCAACATCACCGGCGGCCTCGACATGACCCTGCACGAGGTCGACGAGGCGGCCAACCGCATCCGCGAGGAAGTCGATGGCGACGCCAACATCATCTTCGGATCGACCTTCGATGCCACCATGCAAGGCCGCATGCGCGTGTCGGTGGTCGCCACCGGCATCTCCGCCATGGCGGCCCAGCAGCCGGCGCCGAACTACCTCAACCTCGACATGAGCCGGCCGGCGATGCAGACCGGCCAGCCGGCGCTCAGCCGTCCGGTCGCGCCGCCGGTCGGCCGCGTCGTCATGCCGGCCGCCGCCGTCGCGGCCGCTCCACCGCCGCCTGCGCCCGTCATGCAGGCACCGGCGGCACCATCTGTCGCTCCGCCGGTCATGGCACCGCCCGTGACGGCGCCCGCGCCGGCTGCGGCTCCAGCGATGCCGGCACCGGTCATCATGCAGGCGCCGCCTGCACCGATGGCAGAAGCACCGGCGCCGATCGCGGCGCAAATCGAGGCCGCGCAGCCCCTCCACAATCCAATGGGCTTCGCGCCACCTCAGCCGGCGCCAATGCCGGCACCCGCACCGATGCCTGTCGCCGCGCCTGTGGCGGCGCCGGCACCCGTGCCGCACAAGCCGCTGGTCGACGAGACCGACTGGCGTGTCAGTCGTCCGGCAGCGCGGCCGGCGGTGCGCGCCACCGAACCGATCGCCCGACCCCTGGCCGCGCGCCCTGTCGCTGCCGAGAGCCGGGCGCCCAACTTGTTCCAGCGCATCACCGGCGCCTTCGCGACCCCCAAGGCCGCGACTCCGGCGGTCGCGGCGCCGATGCCCATGCCCACGCCTGTCGCAAGCCCGGCCGCGGTCGAGCCCACGCCGACGCGCACGGCACCTGAAAATGTCATCGCCGTCACACCCAAACCTGCGCCGCGTCCGGCGCCGGTGCAGACCTCGATCAGCCTCGACGTCACCGAGCGGACGAAGCCCGCGCGCGATGACGACGACCTGCAAATTCCCGCGTTCCTGCGTCGCCAAGCCAACTGATGCAGGCCGGGTAGAGTTTCCACGCATCTTTGAGGGGCCGGTGGGCCCCTCTTTTTTTCGCACTCGCGTGATATAAGCGAAATCGTCGGCAAGCGGGCTTGTTGAAAGGGACAGGGTGCAAACGTTGGTGAGCAGGATAGGTCATATCGCGTGGCTGTTGCCGCTGGGACTTCTGGCCGGTTGCGGCTGGTTTGGCTCGAAGGACGACACCTATGTCGAGCAGCCCGTGGAGGTGCTCTACAACCGCGCCCTCGATGACCTGGGTGCCCAGAACTACAAGGAAGCCGCCAAGGAGTTCGAGGAGGTCGACCGCCAGCACCCCTACTCGGTGTGGGCGACCAAGGCGCAGATCATGGTGGCCTTCACCTACTACCAGTCGAACAAGTACGACGATGCCATCATCGCGCTCGACCGCTTTATCCAGCTCCATCCCGGCCATCGCGACATTCCCTACGCCTACTATCTGAAGGGGCTGTGCTTCTACGAGCAGATCTCCGACGTCGGTCGCGACCAGCGCATCACCCAGCAGGCGCTCGACGCGCTGTCGGACGTCGCCAAGCGCTTCCCCGATTCGCCCTATGCGCGCGACGCTCGCATCAAGGTCGAGCTCTGCATCGACCAGCTGGCCGGCCAGGAGATGTATGTCGGCCGCTATTACCAGAAGAACCAGCAGTATGTCGGCGCGATCAACCGCTACCGCACGGTGATCGAGCGCTACCAGACCACCTCGCAGGTGCCGGAGGCGCTGGAGCGCCTGGTCGAGTGCTACCTGTCGTTGGGCGTCAAGCACGAGGCCCAGGAAGCCGCCGCCGTACTGGGCCATAACTTCCCGGGCAGCGACTGGTATCAGGACGCATACTTCCTGATGACCGGCGAAGGCACGCGGCCGGAAGACGAAAATCGCGGCTGGTTCTTCGGTATTTTCTGACCGGCCGTGCATGTTGGTCTCGCTTTCGATCCGCGACTTCGTCCTGATCGAAAAGCTCGACCTCGCTTTCACGCGCGGCTCTGAGAGCGGCCTTGGCGCTCTCACGGGAGAAACCGGCGCCGGCAAGTCCATCCTGATCGATGCGCTGGGCCTGGCGCTGGGCGCCCGCGCCGACACGGCGGCCATCCGGCGCGGAGCAGCGCAGGCTTCCGTCGCCGCCTCGTTCGAGCTACCCAGGAGTCACCCGGCCCATGCCATCCTGTCGGAGCAGGGCCTCGACGACGAGGACGTGCTGACGCTGCGTCGGACGGTTGGCGCCGACGGCCGCGGCCGCGCTTTCGTCAATGACCAGCCGGCCTCGGTGGCGCTGCTGCGTCGCCTCGGCGACACGCTGGTCGAGATCCAGGGCCAGATGGAACAGCACGGCCTCTTGGACATGGCCACGCACCGCGCCTCGCTCGATGCCTTTGCCGGGCTCGAGAAGCAGGCGGGCGCCGTGCGCACCGCCTGGCAGGCCTGGCGCGCGGCCGAGCAGGCGCGCGCAGATGCCGAGCACGCAGCCGCGTCGGCGCGGCGCGACGAGGATTTCCTGCGCCACGCGGTGAAGGAACTGGAGGCGCTGGCGCCCAAGGCCAATGACGAGGAGACGCTGGCCGCCGAGCGGCAGTTGCTGCGCGCCGGCAGTGCCCTAGGCGAGGCGGTGGCCCAGGCTCTGGCCGAATTGGAAGCGGGGAAGGGCGCCGTTGCCGCCCTGCGCACTGCGCATCGGCTGATCGAGCGCAACATCGACAAGGCGGCAGGCCGGCTCGACGCGTCGCTGGCGGCGCTCGACCGGGCATCGAGCGAAGCGACGGAGGCGCAAGCCCAGCTCGAGACGGCGCGCGATGCGCTGGAGTTCGACCCCAATCGGCTGGAGAAGATCGAGGAGCGGCTGTTCGCGCTGCGCGCCGCCGCCCGCAAGCACAGCGTCACGGTGGTGGAACTCGCGCCGTTGGCCGAGAAGATGATGGCCCAGCTTGCGGCTCTGGATGACGGCGAGGCGGGCCTCAAGAAGCTCGCCGCTGCGGCCAAGTCCGCGCGCGCCGCGTATGTCGCCGCGGCCGAAGCGCAGGCCGCGGCGCGGCACAAGGGCGCGGCCCGTCTCGACAAGGCTGTGGCTGCCGAGCTCGGCCCACTCAAGCTTGAGAAGGCGAAGTTCGTGACCGAGCTCGCACCGCTCGCCGAAGCCGACTGGTCGGAGTCCGGCACCGACCGCGTGCAGTTCACCGTCGCCACCAATCCCGGCACGCCGCCGGCGCCGATTGCCAAGATCGCCTCGGGCGGCGAGCTGTCGCGTTTTCTGCTGGCCCTCAAGGTGTGCCTGGCCAAGGTGGGCGATGCGCCGACCATCGTGTTCGACGAGGTCGATTCGGGCATCGGCGGCGCCACTGCGGCGGCGGTGGGCGTGCGACTGAAGCGCCTCGCCAAGGAAGTCCAGGTGCTGGTGGTGACGCATTCGCCGCAGGTCGCGGCGGTGGCCGACCGGCACTGGCTGATCCGCAAGACCACGACGCGGAACGCCGCCAGCACCGACGTGCTGGCGCTCGACGCCAAGGGCCGCCGCGAGGAGATCGCCCGCATGCTGTCGGGTGCCGAAGTGACCGCCGAAGCCCGCGCCGCGGCGGACCGGCTGCTGGCGGCGGCGGAGTGATGACACGAGGAGTGAGCAAAAGTATTGGTGCCATCCCGAGTGGAGCGAGGGACCTTTGGCGGCGTTGATCAAGGGCCCCTCGCTTCGCTCGGGATGACACCGATGGGCATCGAACGCCTAGTGCAAGGATACTAAACTCCCGCCATGTCCAAAGCCGCCAAAGTCGTTGCCACGTTGAAGGTCGACGATCTCACCGAGCGCCAGGCGCGCGCCGAGCACAAGCGTCTCGCCGAGGAGATCGGTCACCACGACCGGCTCTATCACGAGAAGGACTCGCCGGAGATCTCCGACGCCGACTACGACAAGCTGCGCCAGCGCCTAAAGGCGATCGAGGCGCGGTTTCCGCGGCTCGTCGATCCCGACAGTCCGACCCAGCAGGTCGCGCCGACGCCCACTACCGCCTTCGCCAAGGTTCGCCACGTCAAGCCGATGCTGTCGCTCGACAATGCCTTCAGCGACGAGGAGCTGCAGGGCTTCCTCGACCGCGTGCGGCGCGGGCTGGAGCGCGAGACCGACCTCAAGCCCGATGCCGAGATTGCCTTCAGTTGCGAGGCCAAGATCGACGGGCTGTCGATCAGCCTGCGCTACGAGGACGGCGACTTCGTCCAGGGCGCCACGCGCGGCGACGGCACCACGGGCGAGGACGTCACCGCCAACCTCAAGACCATCAAGGACATCCCCCACAAGCTCAAAGGCAAGGGGGTCCCCAAGGCGTTCGACGTACGCGGCGAGGTTTACATGGAGCGCAAGGCGTTCCTGGAATTGAACGCCCGCCAGGTCGCTGCGGGCGAGAAGGCCTACGTCAACCCGCGCAACACCGCCGCCGGCTCGCTGCGCCAGCTCGATCCGGCAATCACGGCGGCACGGCCCCTGCGCTTCTTCGCCTATGCCTGGGGCGAGGCCGAGCCGCGCAGCTGGAGGACCCACAGCGAGTATCTCAAGCTGCTCAAGGACTGGGGCTTCAAGACCAATCCGCTGACCAAGCTCTGTCGCACGCCCGACGAGATCCGCGCCTTCTACAAGAAGATCGGCGAGGAGCGGGCGTCGCTGCCCTATGACATCGACGGCGTGGTCTACAAGGTCGACCGCATCGACTGGCAGGAGCGGCTGGGCTTCGTCAGCCGCGCCCCGCGCTGGGCGATCGCCCACAAGTTTCCGGCCGAGCAGGCAAGGACACGGCTGAACGGCATCTTCATCCAGGTCGGCCGCACCGGCGCGCTCACTCCCGTGGCCGATCTCGAGCCGATCAATGTCGGCGGCGTCGTGGTGGCGCGCGCCACCCTGCACAATGCCGATGAGATCGAGCGGCTGGACGTGCGCGCCGGCGACATGGTGATCGTGCAGCGCGCCGGCGACGTGATTCCGCAGGTGCTGGGCTACGTGCCCGAGGAACGGCCGAAGAAGACCGAGAAGTTCCACTTCCCCACCAAATGTCCCTGTCCGCTTAAGACCAAGGTCGAGAGCGAGGAGGGTGGTGTGGTACGGCGCTGCTCGGGCGGGCTGGAATGCCCGTTCCAGCAGGTCGAGCGGCTGCGCCACTTCGTGTCACGCAACTGCTTCGACATCGAAGGCTTGGGCGGCACGCACATCGAGAATTTCTTCAACGACGGGCTGCTCAAGGTGCCCGGCGACATCTTCCGCCTGCCCAAGCGGGTCGACGAGATCAAGAAGCGGGAGGGCTGGGGCGACCTGTCGGTCAACAACCTCGTCAAGGCGATCAATGACCGGCGGACCATCTCGCTCGACCGCCTGATCAATGCCATCGGCATCCCGCTGATCGGCGAGGCAACAGCCAAGATCATGGCGCAGGAATATGGCGATGTGGACACCTGGCTGGCCGAGATGTTGAAGGCTGCCAAGGAACGCAAGAAGACGCCGGACGACGTGAAGAAGGAAAAAGCAGCTGCCGACGTGGGCGAGAGCTATGGGCGGCTCTGCAACATCGAGCAGGTCGGCGTCACCACGGCTGACGCGATCTCGGCCTTCTTCAGCGAAGGCCACAACGTCGAGATCATCCGCGACCTGCGCAAGCAGCTCACCGTGGAAGAGGTGAAGCGCCGCGTGGTCGCCGCCGACGCGCCCTTGAAGGACAAGATCGTGGTCTTCACCGGCGAGCTCAGCACGATGACCCGCGATGCCGCCAAGGCGCGCGCCGAGGAGCTAGGCGCCAAGGTCACCGACTCGGTGTCGAAGAAGACCAGCCTGGTCGTGGTCGGCGAGAATGCCGGCTCCAAGGCCCGCAAGGCGGCCGAGCTCGGCGTGCAGACGCTCACCGAAGATGAATGGGTGAAGCTCGCCGGGGCGTAGTCATTCTGAGCGAAGCGAAGGATCTCGCGCTAGCCATGGAAGCGCTGGTCGTCCTGCCAGGTCCTTCGCCTGCGGTTCAGGACGACGAGGCGGCAGCGACACTTGAGTGGCGCGCGCCCATGACAGAATGCTAGAGGGTTTCGCCGCTTTTGGAGTTGATTGAATGGACTTGTCTCGTTTTCCGCGCCGTAGCTACACCCACGCCCCCACGCCGATTGAGCTGCTTCCGCATTTCACCAAGGCCCTGGCCGCGAGCTGCCCGGGCGGCGTCGGTCCCGAGATCTGGATCAAGCGCGACGATCTGCTGGGTCTCTTTCCCGGCGGGAACAAGACCCGCAAGCTGGAATTCCTCGCGGCGGACGCGCTGGCGCAGGGTTGCGACACCCTGATCACCTGCGGCGCACCGCAGTCCAATCATTGCCGCATCACGCTGTCGGCCGCGGTCAAGGAAGGGCTGAAGTGCCGCTTCGTCATCGAGGAGCGCGTGCCCGGCAGCTACAAGAAGGAGGCCGGCGGCAACAATTTCATGTTCGAGTTGATGGGCGTCGAAGCCATCACCGTGGTGCCCGGCGGGTCGGACATGGGTGCCGCCATGTCGAAGGTCGCGCAGGAAGTCGCCTCGCTCGGCCGCAAGGGCTACGTCATCCCGGGCGGTGGCTCGAACGCGATCGGCGGCCTAGGCTATGTCGCCTGCGTGCAGGAGATGCAGCAGCAGTGGTTCGACATGGGCCTGGCGCTCGATGCCGTCGTGGTCGGCTCGGGCAGTTCGGGCACCCATGGCGGCATGGCGGCGGGTTTTTACGGCAACAACATCAAGATCCCGCTGATCGGCATCGGCGTAAGCCGCGATCCCGCCGATCAGGAGCCGCTGGTCCATAAGGAGGCCCAGGCCGTGGCCGATCTGCTCGGCATCGGCAAGGTACCGCGCGACGCGATCAAGAGCGTCGGCGGCTTCTGGCAGCCGAAATACTCGGTACCCAACAAGAAGATGGTGGAAGCCGTCCAGCTGCTGGCGCGGACCGAAGGCGTCCTGCTCGACCCGGTCTATACCGGGAAGATCATGGCCGGCCTCATTGGCCTCGCGCGCCAGGGCTACTTCAAGCCCAACGCCAAGGTGCTGTTCATGCACACCGGCGGCCTGCCGTCGCTCCATGTCTACGAGGACGTCGTGCTCGGGCGGACGGCGTTGAAGGACTAGCGTGTCCGACAAGCCGGCGGCTCCCGACAGCACGCCGTGCGCGTCGCCCTCTGGCGCGCCCTTCATTCGTCTCGCCGCCGCCGTGCTCGATCACGTCGGCCTCAGGCTTCGGCGCCGGAGGAAGGCTGGCGGCAGCTGGCGCATCCCCGAGGGCCGCGCTTTCCGCCCCTCCATCTTTCCCCGCGCGCGCTTCATCAGGACCTTGTCGAGGAGCAGGCGGCCCGGGGTCTCCCCCAATACTTTCCGCCCCGGGTTAACACTTTCCCCCCCCCTCCCCCCCAATCCCCCCCCCCCTCACGGTGTTCGAGGTCGCCCCCCCCCAACCCCGCCCAAAGCCCACACATTTTCCGCTCCCCCGCGTCCCCGTGTTTTCCCTCCTCCCCGCTCCCTTCCAAGGGGGGGGCCCCGGGGGAAAACGCGGCCGCGCTCCTATCCCGCCCGCCCGCCCCCTCCCCCCCCCGGGCCCCATTCCCCCCCCCCCCCGGGCCCCCCCCCCCCCTGGGGGGGGTCCCGCCCCCCCCGCCGGCCCCCCTCCTCCTCCCTTCCCCCCCCCCCCCGGGGCGGCCCGCCCCAAACCCCCCCCCCTCCGCGCCAAGGGCGGGGGGGGGGCCGCCCCCCCCCCCTCCTCTCCTCCCCCCCCCCCGCCCCCCCCCCCCCCCGCCCGGCCTCCTCCCCCCCCCCCCCCCCCCCTCCTTCCCCCGCCCGGCCGGCCCCCCCCCCCCCCCCCGCACCCTCCCCCCGGCTTGTCGCGACGCAGCTCGGCGACCCGCGCCTGGGTGTAGACGTCGGTCCAGCTGACCAGCGCTGCGTCGGTGACCTGACGCGGATCGTAGTCACGATCGGGCAGCGCCATGCGCTTTCCGCCGAGGTACGTGGAATGGATCCGGCTCTTGTCGAGCAGGATCGATATGTTCTCGAGGGGAGAGCCGTCGAGCGCGATGAAATCCGCGTGGCGACCGGGTTCGAGCCGGCCGACCCGCTCGCCATCGGCAAGAAATCCCGCGTTGGTTCGCGTCGCCGCGCACAGCGCCTCGGCCGGAGTGAAGCCAAGATCGTTCACGAAGATCTCCAACTCGCGCGCATGCCATTCGCCGTAGGGCGTGACCGCAAAGCCCGTATCCGTGCCGGCCATCATCGGCACGCCTGCCTTGTGGGCCTTGGCGAGGTTGCGGCACGCGCGTTCGTACTGGCGTTGCACATGGTCGACCCGTCCGTTGGTCGATGCCGGTTCATGCGGCTGGGTGAAGTCCATGACGTTGCGCTGGAGCGTGAGCGTAGGCGCGATGGCCGAACCGCCCTTGAGCACCGCGTCGATGCATTCGTCGTCGAGGTCGAAGGCGTGGAAAATCACATCGACGCCGGCACGCGCGGCGTAAAGCACGGCCTCGCGTCCGATGGCGTGGACCACCGCCTTGCGGCCGAGGCGCTGGATCTCGCTCACCATGGCCGAGGTCTCTTCCTGGGTGAACGCGGCGATCAGGGAGCCGTCGGGACGGCGCTGGATGCCGTCGAGCGCGATCTTCACGCAGTCGACGCCGTTCTTGGCCTGGATGCGGATTTCTTCGATCGCTTCGTCCCGGCTGGCAACGAGCCGGCCGATCGACGTGGAGGGCGCGCCGATCCAGCTCGGATACCAATCAGTCAGGCTCTGGCGTGCCGAAATGTACGGGCCGGCGGCGCTGATGCGCGGCCCGTCGAAGAGACCGGCGCGGATCGCGTTGCGGATCGACAGGCTGACCTGCCCAGCGTCGCCCGGCGAACAGAGCGCGGTGTAGCCGGCCGCCAGCAGCTTCTGGGCGAAGAACAGGCCACGCAGCGCGCGGAACTCGAGCGGGCTGTAGAGGTCGATATCCTCCTCGCTCTTGGCATTGCCGTAGGCGAGATGGACGTGGATATCGATCAGCCCCGGCATGACGAAATGCCGGGAATGGTCGAGCACCTGCTCGCCGGGGGCCGCCTTGGGCGCCTGCGCCGTCGGACCAACGAACTCCAGGACGCCACGTGCATCGAACACCAGGGTCTGCCCGGACCTGGCCTGCTGGTCGACGGCGCTGAACAGGGTGCCGCAACGCACGTGTGTTTTCATGGGTGTTCCCTCAGGCTGGAACGCGACTTTAGCAAAACCTTTCCTCCCCTGGGGCAGGTGTCGCGCTCTTAGCGCGACGGAGGGGGCGTGACTGCACCATCTCCCGTTGCCATCCCCCTCCTCCGTCAGCGTAAGACGCTGACACCTTCCCCCGAGACGGGGGAGGGAAATGAGCGGTCAGATCGCGCGCGTCGCCTGTTGAGCCAGGCGCGCGTCGCCTCGTCGACCTGCGGCGCACCACCTCGCGGACGCGGGCGTGGTAGGCGTTGAGCCAGGTCTTTCGGCCTCGGTCAGCAGGCTCACATCGACGCAGTTGAGGTCGATCGGCGCCAGGGTAAGCGTCTCGAACTCGAGATATTGCGGTCGGGGCCCTCGATCTTGGCTTCCTTGACCGCGACCAGGTTCTCGATGCGGATGCCGAAGGCGCCGGCCTTGTGGAAGCCGGGCTCGTTGCTGACGATCATGCCGGGCTGCAGGGCGACGTTGTTGGCGACCTTGGAGATGCGGTGCGGGCCCTCATGGACCGAGAGATAGGCGCCCACGCCATGGCCGGTGCCGTGGTCGTAGTCGAGCCCGACTTGCCACAGTGAATAGCGCGCCAGCGCATCGAGCTGCGAGCCGGGGTGCCGACGGGGAAGCGCGCGGTGCCGAGCGCGATATGGCCCTTCAGCACGCGGGTGAACCGGTCCTTCATTTCCGGCGTCGGCGTGCCGATGCCGACGGTGCGGGTCACGTCGGTCGTGCCGTCGCGATACTGCGCGCCGGAGTCGACCAGATAGAGCGAGCCCGGCTCCAGCGTGCGCTCGGTCGCCTTGGTGGCGTGATAGTGCACGACGGCGCCGTTGGGGCCGGCGCCGGAGATGGTGTCGAAGGAGAGATCGCGCAGCTTGCCGGTCTCCTGGCGCAGCGCCTGCAGTCGGTCCGACACCTCGATCTCACGTAATTTTCCGGTCTTCGATTCGCGCGCCAGCCAGCCGAGGAAGCGGCTGACTGCCGCGCCATCGCGGCGATGGGCCGTGCGAATGCCCTCGAGCTCGACCGGATTTTTGCACGCCTTGGGCAGGGCCACCGGATCAGCATCGCGCACCAGTGTCACGCCGGCTGCCTGCAGGCGGGTCGCGGCCCACCACGGCGCGGTCGCGGTCTCGATCAGCACACGCTTGCCCGCCTTGCCCATCATGTCGAGCGCCGGGCCCAGCTCGTCGGGCGGCGCCAGGGTCACGGCGTTGCCCATCCAGGCCACGGTGCGGTCGGGGATCTTGCGGCGGTCCATGTAGAGGTCGACATGGCCGTCGCGGTGCAGCAGGGCGAAGCCCAGTGCGAACGGCGTGCGCGGCACGTCGCCGCCGCGCACATTCAGCAGCCAGGCGATCGAATCGGGCTGGGTCAGCAGCGCCACGTCGGCGCCCTTGGCTGCGACCGACTCGGCGATCCGCTTGCGCCGCGCTTCGCTGCTCTCGCCGGCGAACTCCACCGGGTGCGGCAGCACGGGCGCGAGCGGCGCGGCCGGACGATCGCGCCACACGGCGTCGACAGGATTGGATTCCACGGGCACGAAGCTGCCGCCGGCCTTGGCGCAGGCGCGGGCGAAGCGCTCGTGGCCGTCGACCGTCTGCAGCCAGGGATCGAAGCCGAGCTTGCCACCCTTCGACAGGTTTTCGGCGATCCAGGCGTCCGGCGATTGCTCGGGAATCTGATGCGGCACGAAGGCGTCGACGTCGACCTGGGCGCGCACCGCCAGGGTGTAGCGGCCGTCGATGAAGATCGCAGCCCGGTCGGCCAGCACAATGGTGAGGCCAGCCGAACCGGTGAAGCCAGTCAGCCAGGCCAGGCGCTGCGAGTGACTTGCCACATACTCGCCCTGGTGCTCATCGGCACGCGGCACGACGAAGCCATCCAGACCACGCCGCTTGAGTTCGGCGCGCAACGCCGCCAGCCGCTCGCCGGGCGCCGGCGATTCGCCAAGGCCGCCTTTTGCCCGGGCGAGTTCTGCCCGCCACGCGGTCAGCGCCTTGGTCAATTCGGCATCGGCCTTGGGATCGATCAACTCGACCCATTCCGGCCCGGCCAATCCTTCCGGGGCTGCGGCAACGCCGCGCATCAGGGAATCGAGGGCGGAGGGGTCGAGGTCGCGGCCACGTTGCCGCAGGAGATGGAGGACGTCGTCGGGAGCTGAACTCATGGCACTCTCAACATGGGGCGCGGCGGACCGTACGCGCCGTCCGAAAGCGAGGCAATCTGCGCAATATTTGTTCGTTCGCAGATGCGAAATGCCCATGAATTGTGCCCCATGCATCCGCTGCATATCAGCAAGTCCAATGCTGGTATTATTGTTGTAACTCAACGCTCTATATTTGCTTTGTGCAGATGCAGCATCCGCTTTCGCATCGCACAAGTATAGGAGCGTACCATGATGACCCAGCCGATCCAGACATTCGAGAATCTGACCAGCGAAACTTCGGCGGGGGGAAACGATCTCACCAAGCTTGGCTTTTCGTCCGATGACCGGCGCCTGATCGAGCGGCGTGCCCGCCTGGCCCGGGCGGCCCTGCTCGCCGACAGCCTGACCGAGGGCCTGATGTGGCTCGGCCGCCAGGCCAAGCGCGTTGTCGACGCCGTCAAAGCCGACTACAAGCTGCGCGCCGCCGAGGCCCAGCTGTTCCGCATGAGCGACCGCGAGCTCCGCGACCTGGGCCTCAGCCGTGCCGAGATCCCGTTCGCCGTGTGCGAGGCGCAGGTCGAGGGCGTGATGCCCCAGGTCGACGCCGCGCATGCCGCCGCGGTTTCCGCGGCGAACCGTAATGACCGCCCCGCCATCTTCTGGGCGGGCCGCGCCTGAGACTACGGCCTAGTGGCGTAGCGTAAGCGTACGAAAGGGGCCGGCGAAAGCCGGCCCTTTTTTTATTTGCCGCCGGGCGCGGCCCGCTGTGCCAAGCTTCCCGAGTCCAAGCAAACGGTCGAGGAGGGAACATGGCAAGCAGCATCACTGTCGCGAAGTTCCGTGACGTCGCCGGCGGCCTGCAGAAGGGCCAGTTTGCCGTGGGCGAGCGTACCAAGATCAATGGCCTGTCGGGTCTCGATCCGATCTACAAGGCGCTGCTCGACCGACCGATCACGGTCACGCTCGGCCTGATCGGGCCCGACGGCCGCATCGGGATGACGCCGATGTGGTTCGACTATGAGGGCGACAAGGTGCTGGTGAACACGGCGTCGCATCGCGCAAAGTGCGGATGGCTCCGCAAGAGTCCCAAATTCACGATCCTGATCGTCAACCCGGACAATCCCTACCACTGGGTCCAGCTCAAATGCACGGTGGAGCGCGAGGAGCGCGAGTGGGAGCCAGGCGGCGAGCGTGTCACCAAGCAGCTGGACAAGATCTGGACGAAGTACACCAGCAACGCGCCGCCCTATGGACTGCGCGATCCCGCGATCGACGAAAAACGCGTCCTCTTCATCTGCAACGTCGACCGCATCGCGACCTTCGGCAAGCCGTGACAGGATCGCGCTAGCTCGTGCGCTGAAGGAGCAGCGTCCGCCACCAGGCGCCGCCAGTCTCGAGATCAATCTGGCGCTCGGGTTCGAAGCCGCGGCGCTTGTAGGTCGAAACGATCATGTCGGCCTGCTCGACCAAAAGGCCGCTCAGGAGCACGCGGCCGCCGGGGCGGATCGCCGCTGCAAATGACTCGGACAGCTCCATCAGGGGGCCGGCGAGGATGTTGGCGACGATGAGATCGTAGGGCGCACGGGTCGCTAGTTCCGGTACCTGCAAGCCGATCGACGTCACGAACCTGCAGAGCACCGCCACACCATTCAGCTTGGCGTTCTCGACCGCGACCTCGACCGCCTGGGAATCGTTGTCGCCGCCCAATACCGCGCGCTTCCAAAGTTTGGCCATGGCGATGGCTAAAATGCCGCTGCCGCAGCCGACATCGACGGCGTTGGCTGTCTTGGCCGGATCGAGCGTCGCCAGCATTTCCAGGCAGCCGCGTGTGGTCGCGTGAGTGCCCGTGCCGAAAGCCATGCCGGCATCAATTCGCAGGGGAATGAGCTCGGCCGGAATGTCCTTGTCGTTGTGCGAGGGATGGACCCAGAACGGCCCGACCTGGAAAGGCCGGAACGAGCGCTGGTTCTCGGCCACCCAATCGATGTCGGGCAGCTCCTCCCACTGCCAGCTTCGATCGACCGCGGCCGCGACCCTGGCCTTGTCGCCCTGACCGAAGATCTCGATGTGCCACGGCCCGTCGCGCGACACTTCGCGGCTGGTGACGATGAAGCCGAACTCGGCCAGCGGCTCCAGCTCCTGCTCGCGCGCCAGCCGCTGGCTGGCGGGCACGACGCGCCAGGCCTTCCAGCCCTTCCCTTGGCCGCTCAAGCGGCCTCGATGAAGCTGTCCAAAACCTTCTTGGGTCCGGCCTTCTCGAATTCGATGTCCAGCTTATTCCCATCGATTGCGATGACGCGGCCGTAGCCAAATTTCTGGTGGAAGACGCGCTGGCCGATTGCGAGATCGGGCTTGTCGCCCTCGACGGCGCGGCGGTCGTCGAGGGTCTCGTCGCGCCAGCGCGTGCGCGCGCGGCCCATGCCGGTGACGCCGAGGCTCTCATACTCGAAGCCCGACGCATGGTCGCGCAGGCCGCCGTGGTGGCCGGCGGAGTAGGTGGCGTAGAGGCCGGCATCGCTCAACTCGGCCAGCCGGTCGGTCGGCAGCTCGCGCAGGAAGCGCGAGGGGATGGCGGCCTGCCACTGGTTGAACACGCGGCGGTTGGCGGCGAAGGAGACGTAGGCCCGCTTGCGCGCCCGCGTCAGGCCGACATAGGCCAGCCGGCGCTCCTCTTCGAGTCCGGGCACGCCCTTTTCGTCGAGCGCGCGCTGGTTGGGAAACAGGCCTTCCTCCCAGCCGGGCAGGAACACGGTGTCGAATTCCAGTCCCTTGGCGGCGTGGAGCGTCATGACGCTCACCATGTCGCCGCCGGATTTCTCGGCATTGTCGGTGAGCAGCGCCACATGCTCGAGGAACGCTGGGAGCGTGTCGAACTCCTGCAGGGCGTTGGTCAGCTCCTTCAGGTTCTCCAGCCGGCCCTCGGCCTCGGGCGAACGATCGGCGCGCAGCATGTCGGTGTAGCCCAATTCGTCCAAAATGGTCTCCACCACCTCGACATGGTTCATGCCGTCCAGCATGGCCCGCCAGCGGTCGAAGTTCTGGATCAGGTCACCGAGCGACTTGCGCTGGCGGCCCTTCAGCTCGTCGGTTTCCAGCGCCCGGCGCGTGGCCTCGAACAGTGAGACCTTGTTGGCGCGCTGGATGATGCGCAGCGTCCGCAGCGCCGATTCGCCCAGCCCGCGGCGCGGCGTGTTGTAGATGCGCTCGAAGGCGAGGTCGTCGTCGGGTTGCACCGTGACGCGGCAATAGGCCATGGCATCGCGGATCTCCTGGCGCTCGTAGAAGCGCGGGCCGCCGATCACCCGGTAGGGCAGGCCCATGGTGATGAAGCGTTCTTCGAACTCGCGCGTCTGGAAGCCGGCCCGCACCAGGATGGCGATCTGGCTGAGCGGATGCTTGTCGCGCTGCAGCGCCTCGATCTCCTCGCCGACCTGGCGTGCCTCCTCGTCGCCGTCCCACACGCCGCGCAGCGAGATGCGCTCGCCTTCCTTGAGTTCTGTCCACAGGGTCTTTCCGAGCCGGCCCTCGTTGTGGCTGATCAGGTGCGAGGCGGCGGCCAGGATATGCGGCGTCGAGCGGTAGTTGCGCTCCAGCCGGACGATGGTGGCGTTGGGGAAGTCCTTCTCGAAGCGCAGGATGTTGCCGACCTCGGCGCCGCGCCAGCCGTAGATCGACTGGTCGTCGTCGCCGACGCAGCAGACGTCCTCGGTGCCCTGCGCCAGCAGCCGGAGCCACAGGTACTGCGCCACGTTGGTGTCCTGGTACTCGTCGACCAGCAGGTGGCGGAAGCGGCGGTGATAGAGCGCCAGCACGTCGGGATGCTGCTGCCACAGGCTGACGCAGAGCATCACCAGGTCGCCGAAGTCGACGGCGTTCACCTCGGCGAGCCGCGCCTGGTATTGTTTGTAGATATCCGCTGCCTTGCCGTTGGCGAATTCGCCCGCGTCGTCGGCATTGACCTTGTCCGGCGTCAGCGCCCGGTCCTTCCAGCGCTGGATGATGTGGCTCAGCACCCGCGCCGGCCATTTCTTGTCGTCGATATTTTCAGCCTGGAGGAGCTGCTTGATCAGCCGAGTCTGGTCGTCGGTGTCCAAAATGGTGAAATTGCTCTTGAGCCCCACCAGTTCGGCATGGCGGCGCAGCACGCGCACGCCGACCGAATGGAAGGTGCCGAGCCACATGCCATCGGCCGCGCCGCCGATCAGGCTGGCGACGCGGTCGAGCATCTCGCGCGCCGCCTTGTTGGTGAAGGTGACCGCCAGGACCTGCGACGGCCGGGCGCGGCCGGTGATCAGCAAATGGGCAATACGGGTGGTGAGCACGCGGGTCTTGCCGGTGCCGGCGCCGGCCAGCACCAGCAGCGGACCGCCCTCGTGCACGACCGCCTTGCGCTGCTCCTCGTTCAGCCCGTCGAGATAGGTGCTGGGCGCGACAGCGCGCCGTGCCGGGCTCTCAGGAGGCGGAACGGGATCGTCTGTGATTTCGAACGGATCGGCGGGGGGCGCCATGCACCACATATAGCAATCGACCGCACACGCGCCTATCTTTCCACCGTGGACACGTCGATTATGTGGCGCTGAGGTGTCGAATGGCCCGAGGGTTGAACGGTTCGGCGAACGGCTCCAGCCGGTGGCTGGGGACTGAGCGCGGCGTCGAGGCGCGGCGGCCCGGCGGCGAAAGCAACCTGCCGCCCGAGGTGGTCGACGCCCTGCCGGCCGTGGTCGGCGTGCATACCACCATCCCGGAGAACCGCCGCTCGGCCCAGACGCTGGGCTCGGAGCGCGAGGGCCACGGCATCGTCATCGACGATGAAGGCCTGGTGGTCACCATCGGTTACCTGATCATGGAGGCCGACACCGTCACCGTGAAGGACAGCGAAGGCCGCGAGCTCGACGCCCGCATCGTCGGCTACGACTATGAGAGCGGCTTCGGCCTGGTGCGCACCATTGCCCCGCTGCCGGCCCGGCCCATGGCCTTCGGCAATTCCGACAGCCTGGCGCTGCGCAGCGAGGCCTATGTCGCGGGCGTCGGCGGCGAGAAGGCGACGCTCAAGGTCAAGGTCGCCGGCCGCCGCGAGTTCGCGGGCTACTGGGAATACCTGCTCGACAACGCGATTTTCACCGTGCCCGCCTATCCGCTGTGGGGCGGCTCGGCGCTGGTCGGCATGGACGGCACGCTTTTAGGCGTGGGCTCGCTCCTGGTGCAGGAGGCGCTGGGTCCAGGCGCGCCGGCCTTCCCGGGCAACATGTATGTGCCGATCAACCGCCTGAAGCCGATCTTCACCGAGCTGGTCGAAACTGGCCGCCTGTCGACGCCGCCGCGGCCCTGGCTCGGCCTCCACACGGTCGAGCACATGGGCCAGCTCGTGGTCTTTGGCATCTCCGACGGCGGCCCGGCCGACCGCGCCGGCCTGAAGCGCGGCGACATCCTCGAGGCGCTGAACGGCGAGGTCCTGGACGAGGTCGCCGACTTCTATCGCGAGCTCTGGGCGACTGGCCCGGCCGGCACCGCGGTGACGCTCCGCATGGAGCGCGACAACAATTCCTTCGAGGTCACGGTGCGCACCGGCGACCGCGCGAAATACCACAAGTACGGCTCGGACTGACGATGGCCAGAGCCTTCGCCTCGCAGGCGGACATGGCGGAGAAGCAGATCACCTTCAGCCGGCTCAGCGAGCATGCCTACGCCTTCACCGCCGAGGGCGACCCCAACACCGGCATCGTGGTCGGCGACGACGCGGTCATGGTGATCGACGCCCAGGCGACGCCGGCGATGGCGCAGACCGTGATCGAGCGCATCCGCACCGTCACCGACAAGCCGATCAAATACGTCGTGCTGTCGCACTATCACGCGGTGCGCGTGCTGGGCGCCTCGGGATACGGCGCCGAGCACATCGTCAGCAGCGAGGCCACGCGCGAGATGATCGTCGAGCGCGGCGCCCAGGACTACAAGTCCGAGCTGCAGCGCTTCCCGCGCCTGTTCCAGGCGGCGGAGACCATTCCCGGCCTCACCTGGCCCACCATCACCTTCAAGGAGAGCATGTCGATCTGGCTGGGCAAGCTGCAGGTCGACATCATCCACGCCGGCCGCGGCCACACCAAGGGCGACACCATCGTCTGGTTGCCCGAGGAGCGCACGCTGTTCAGCGGCGACCTCGTCGAGTACGGCGCCACGCCCTATTGCGGCGATGCGCACTACAAGGACTGGCCCGACACGCTGCAGAAGCTGCGCGACCTCAAGGCCGAGGCGCTGGTGCCCGGCCGCGGCGATGCGCTGACCGGCGAGCAGGCGGTGGAAGAGGGCATCGCGGGCACGCAGCAGTTCCTGTCGGAGCTCTACAAGGCGGTGTCGGCGTCGGCCGAGGCGGGCAATTCGCTGAAACAGGCCTACGACAAGGCGATGGCGGCGCTGCAGCCGCGCTACGGCAACTGGGTGATCTTCGAGCACTGCATGCCGTTCGACGTGAGCCGCGCCTACGACGAGGCCAAGGGCCTCGACCATCCGCGCATCTGGACGGCCGAGCGCGACATCGAGATGTGGTCGGCGCTGGAGAAGGCGGACTGATCGCTGGCGGCGTCTAGCGCACGAACCCTGCATCCCGGGTGGGAGCGTGTCATGAAGCGGGCGGTTCTGGTGTTTGCATTGCTGACCGCGTCTGTGCCGGCGTTCGCGCAGAACATGTCGAGCGATGAGCTCAATCGTCGAACCGTCCAGCGGCGTGCAGTCGAGGCCGCCATCTGGGGAATGCCTGCCGTCAACTACGACCTGATGCTCCAGGAAATGCTCACCAAGACGGCGGGCAAGGTCAATCAGGTGATCTACTGGGGCCGCCCGCTCGACTGGAAAAACCAGACGCTGACGCCCAATCCCGACACGATCTATTTCATGTCGTTCTTCAATACGGGCGACGGCCCGATCGTGATCGAAGTGCCGCCGGCGGATGCGAGCGGCTCGCTCAACGCCAACTTCGTCGACGTCTGGCAACGGCCGCTGGAGGATGCCGGGCGGCTGGGAGTCGATCAGGGCAAGGGCATCAAGCTCATCATACGGCCGCCGGGCTGGTCGCAGGAGACCCCCGCAGGCGATGGCGTATTGGATTCCGACACTTTGGGCGGCTACGTGCTGTTCCGCTCGAACATGGCCAGCCACAGCGAGGCTGATGTTGCAAAGGCGGTTGCCTACGGCAAGCGGATCAAGATCTATCCATGGTCGCAGTCTGACAATCCGCCGGCCACTGTCTTCACCGACGTCAAGGACGTCGTTTTCAATTCGACCATCCGCTACGACGAAAGCTTCTACGTTCATCTCGACCGGGTCGTGCAGAACGAACCTTGGGACCCCCGCGATTGGGCCATGATCGACCAGTTGCGATCGCTCGGCATCGGGCAGCGCAAGCCTTTTTCACCCGATGCAGCCACGAAACAGGCGCTCGCCGACGGGATCCACGAAGTTCACGCGTGGCTTGCGGCGAAATACGACGCCGGCCTGGAGCCCTTCTTCTACGACACGCATTGGACGTTTCCGGCGCCGCCCGACTTGATCCAGGCGGCGGTCGACAATTTCAGCAATCCGGACAACTACTCGATCAACTCGCGCGCGCTCGCCTACCATTACGCATACATCGGCATCAAGCGGCTGGGCACCGGGCAGTTTTACCTGATCAACATCAAGGAGAAGAACGGTGAAAGTTACGACGGCTCGCGGACATATCGGCTGCACGTACCGCCCGATGTGCCGATCGACCAGTACTGGTCGCTGACCGCCTATGACCGCGACACTCACGCCCTGATCAAGAATGTCGATCGTGCCAGCCGGGCGTCGAACGCGGCGGAAGTGAAGAAGGCCCCGGATGGATCGGTCGACCTCTATATCGGTCCGAAGGCGCCGCCCGGTCAGGAAACAAACTGGATTCCAACCGACCCGGCTCGCAGGTTCGAGTTGATGTTCCGGGTGTACGGGCCGAAGCGTGAGTTCTTTGCAAAGAAGTGGACGCTGCCGGACGTGGAGAAGATCAACTGACCGGCGCGCTCCCAGCTATGAGCTCGTACGACTATCGCCACTACCCCTATCGTCGCCCCGCTGAACTCGACGGCAAGGGCTCGCGCCGGCCGGTCGTGATCGTGGGCGCGGGCATCGCCGGCCCGACACTGGCGCTGTCGCTGGCGGCGCGTGGCGTGCCGTCCGTGCTGCTCGACGACGACGACACGGTGAGCTTCGGCAGCCGCTCGATCTGCCAGGCCAAGCACAGCCTCGAGATCTGGGACCGCTTCGGCATCGCTCGCCGCATGGTCGAGAAGGGCATCACCTGGGACGAGGGCGAGGTCTATCTGCGCGACCAGGCGATCTATCGGTTCAACCTGGCGCCCGAGCCCGGCCACAAGTTCCCGGCCTTCGTGAACCTGCAGCAATACTACGTCGAGGAATATCTCTACGAGGCCTGCCTGGCCGAGAAGCGGATCGAGCTTCGCCCGCGCAACAAGGTGGTCGGCGTCCAGCCGCGCAGCGACGGCATCACGGTCGAGGTCGAGACGCCCGGCGGCCGTTACACGCTCGACGCCGAATGGCTGGTCGCCTGCGACGGCGTGCGCAGCCCGGTGCGGCATCTGCTGGGCCTGCCCTACCCGGGCGAGGTCTTCCACGACCAGTTCCTGATCGCCGACATCAAGTTCATGAGCGAGCTGCCCAAGGAGCGGCGCTTCTGGTTCTATCCGCCGTTCCATCCCACCAACTCGGTGCTGCTGCACCGCCAGGCCGACAACATCCTGCGTGCCGACTTCCAGCTCGGCCATGACGCCGACGCGGAGGAGGAGAAGAAGCCCGAGAACGTCGACAAGCGGCTGCGCCAGATGTTCGGCCCCGAGGCGCGCTGGCAGCACGAATGGACCAGCGTCTATACCTTCACCTGCCGCATGATGGAGCGTTTCGTGCACGGCCGCGTAGTCTTCGCCGGCGACGCCGCGCACGTGGTCTCTCCCTTCGGTGCGCGCGGCGGCAATGCCGCGGTGGCCGACGCCGACAACCTCGCCTGGAAGCTCGCCCTGGTGCTGGGCGGCGAGGCGCCGGAAAGCCTGATCGACAGCTACTGCAGCGAGCGCAGCGCGGCCGCGCGCGAAAACATCCTCGCTTCCACCCGTAGCACCGATTTCATCACGCCCAAGTTCCCGGCCTCGCGGATTTTTCGCGATGCCACCTTGTCTTTGGCCCGGGACTTTCCCTTTGCTCGTGCGTTGATCAACAGCGGCCGGCTGTCGGTGCCGACGTCGCACGTGGGGTCGCCGCTCGACACGCCGGATGGCGACCCGGATTGGGTGCGCGGCCCGGCCCCGGGACGGGCGATGGTCGATGCGCCCCTGGAAGAGAGATGGCTGGTTGATCGCCTGGGTATGGGGTTTACGTTGTTCTTATTTGGCGGCCCTGCGCTCGCGCCGCCCGGCGTGACTGTGGTCAGGATCGAGGAGGAAGGATTGGCGCGCCAACGCTACGATGCCCGCCCCGGCACGGCCTACCTGATCCGGCCGGACCGTTACGTGGCGGCGCGCTGGCGGCAGGTTGAAGAGACGGCGGTGATCGCCGCTCTCAAGCGAGCCACCGGTCATTCATAATTCCTCTCCCCCGCTAGGGGGAGAGGCTAGGTGAGCGGGCTGCGCAAGCTGTCGATGCCCCCTCACCCGTCCTCTCCCCCTAGCGGGGGAGAGGAGAAAGAAGGGAGATAAAGATGGAAACGGCTTCCGGCGCGCTGCGGCGTACGCTGAACCTGGCGCACCCCGACGACGTCTATAACGCGATCGTCGACGCCCATAAGGACCTCGACGACGAGCAGTGCCGTGCTTTCAACGCGCGGCTGATCCTGCTGCTGGTCAACCACATCGGCGACGAGGCGGTGATCCGCGAGGCGCTGAAGGAGGCGCGGCCATGACTGACACGCTGCTCGGCCGCCTGGCGCTGGTCACGGGAGCAGGGCGCGGCAACGGCGCCGCCATCGCGCGCGGCCTGGCCGCGGCAGGCGCCGAGGTGATCGTGACCGACATCGACAAGGATGCCGCCCACACCATCGCCGAGTCGATCGGCAAGCAGGGCGGCAAGGCGCGCGGCTTCGCGCTCGACGTCACCGACGCGAAAAGCTGCGCCAAGCTCGCCGAGGACGTGGCGCTGCTGGTCGGGCCGATCCGCATCCTGGTCAACAACGCCGGCATCTTTTTGCGCGGCAATCTCGTGGCCGCCGACGGTCGCGAGCGCTGGGACAAGACCATGGCGGTGAACGTCGAGGGTCCCTTCAACGTCACCATGGCCTTCGTCGACCAGCTCAAGCTCACCAAGGGCACGATCGTGAACATCGCCTCGATCAATTCCTTCACCGCGCCGGCCGGCAGCGGCTCCTATCCGGTGTCGAAGGGGGCGCTGGCGCAGTTCACGCGCGCGCTGGCCTCGGAACTGGCGCCCGATGGCGTGCGAGTGAACGCCCTGGCGCCGGGCATCATCTCCACCGCCATGACCGAGGTGACCCGTGCCGATCCCAAACGCCTGGAGGCCTTCCTCGCCCATGTGCCGATGAAGCGCGTCGGCGAGCCCGAGGAGCTGGTCGGCCCGGTCGTGTTCCTCTGTTCAGACGCCGCGAGCTACGTGACCGGCGCCATCCTGCCGGTCGATGGGGGTTTTCTTGGCGTCTGATGTGAAGGTGCGTGCGGCGACCGTCGATGATGTCGAGCTGCTGCACAAATTCTCCGTCGATCTCTCGACCTACGAGGACGAGCCGCACGCCGTCACCGCGACGCCGCAGAGCCTGGCGCGGGACGGCTTCGGCAAGGACCCGCAATTTGCCGCCCTGATCGCCGAGCTTGGCGGCAAGCCGGTCGGCTTCGCGCTCTACACCTTCAACTACTCGGTCTGGACCGCGGCGCGCGGCATCTTCGTCGAGGATATCTGGGTTGTGCCCGAGCAACGCCGCGGCGGCGTCGCGCGCGCTCTCATGGTGGCGCTGGCCAAGGAATGCGTGGCCAGCGGCTACAAGCGCATCGACCTCAACGTCCTCGACTGGAACCCCGCGCGCGGCTTCTACGAGAAGATCGGCCTCCGCTGGATCAAGAACTGGCTGCCCTACCGCCTGAGCGGCAAGGCGCTGGAGAAGCTTTCTAACGGATGACCTCATCCTGAGGAGGCCGCAAAGCGGCCGTCTCGAAGGATGGGCTGCAGGCGTGGCGCTCGAGCCCACCCTTCGAGACGCGGCCTGCGGCCGCTCCTCAGGGTGAGGTTTAGCGCTTCAGGCCCATCACGCGTCCAGCCTTCGCCGGCCGCGGCAGGCCCTTGTGCGTCGCCCACACCGCCTCCAGCCGCTCGGCGGCCTGGGCGGGCCAGGGGGCGGAGCGGCGCGAGACGTAGTCGATGTTCATCACGATCGTCTCGTTGGTCGCCGCCAGATAGCCGTGCTCGACATGGAACATCTCGTGGAAGAGATGCACGCGCTTGGCGTCGCGGGCCAGGAGCTGCGTGGTGAACCGCATGGGCGCGCCTTCGCGCATCTCGCGGTCGTACGTCACGTGGGTTTCCAGCACGAAGGTCATGCCGTGCTTGCCGTCGACGTAGGACCGGCCCAGTCCCATGTTGCGCATGAAGGCGCCCGAGGCCTGGTCGAAGGCCAGCACGTAGAAGGCGACGTTCATGTGACCGTTCCAGTCGACCCATTCGGGCAGCACGGTCGAGCGATGGATGTCGATCGGCGCCGTGGTGACGAGCGTCGGCATCTCGTAGGGCAGGGTGACGAGCATTCTTTGGACTCTTACTTCTTCTTGATGCCGATCAGGCGTCCCGCCTGCCTGGGGCGGGGCAGCTTGGCGTGCAGGGCCGCCATCTTCTCGATGCGCGGCATGGCCCATTCCGGCCACGGCGCGGAACGGCGGGTCTCGTAGTCGATGTTCATCAGCATCAGCTCGTTGGTGGCGGCGAGGTAGCCTTCGTCGCCGTGATACATCAGGTGCATGTAGTGGATGCGCTTGGCGTCGTGGTCGAGGATCTGCGTCGTGATGCGCAGCGGATCGCCTTCCTTGACCTCACGGTCGTAGGTGACGTGGGCCTCGAGCACGAAGGTCATGCCGATCTTGAGCCGCGTGTAGTCCCAGCTGCAGCCGAACTGCTCGCACAGCACGTCGGTCGCCTTGTCGAAGGCGACGACGTAGTAGCCGACGTTCATATGGCCGTTCCAGTCGATCCATTCCTTCTGGACGGTGGCGCGGTGACGATCGAGCGGGGCGCCAGGATCGAGATCGATCATGGGGTACGGAGGTAATTTCATGCGGGCGGACCGTAGCGAAGCAGTCGGGCCGACCGCAAGTTTCGCGAGACCACTTTCCTCGGGGAATTCACATGGCCAAGAAGCCGAAAGCATTGGTGTTGGGTGTCGGCGCGGAGCGCGGCATCGGCGGCGCTGCCAGCCGCCGTTTTGCCAAGGAGGGCTACCACGTGCTGGTGGCTGGCCGGACCACCGCCAAGATCGACAAGGTGGTCGACGGCATACGCAAGGCGAACGGCTCGGCCACGGCGGTGACCGTGGACGGCACCAAGGAGGACGAGGTCGCAAAGCTGTTCGACAGGGCCATGGCGGACGACGCCGACGGCGCGCCGGCCGACCTTTTCGTGTTCAACATGGGCAACAACGCCGCCGTCGACTTTCGCGAGATGACGGCCGAGCAGTTCGAGGATTCCTGGCGGGTCGGCTGCTTCGCGGGCTTCCTGTTCGGCCGCGAGGCGATGCGCCGCCTGGCACCGCTCGGCCGCGGCACGGTCATCTTCACCGGCGCTTCCGGCTCGATGCGGGGTCGGCCGCGCTTCGCGGCTTTCAACGCGACCAAGGGCGGGTTGCGGCTCCTGGTGCAGTCGATGGCGCGCGAGTTCGGCCCGCAGGGCATCCATGTCGCGCACGTCATCATCGACGGCGGCATCGAGGGCGACCGGCTCCTCTCGCGCATGCCCGACCGCGCCGAGAAGGTCGGCCCCGACGGGCTGTTGAAGGTCGAGCCGATCGTCGACAACTACTGGCATCTGCACACCCAGCAGCGCAGCGCCTGGACGCACGAGATCGACCTCAGGCCCTACAAGGAGACGTTCTGAAGGAAGTCGTGGCTTTGGCGCACCACGCGTCCGCGGCAACGGTGTCATCCCGAGCGAAGCGAGGGACCCAGGATCAAGCGCCGTCCATAGATCCCTCGCTTCGCTCGGGATGACACGGGGCGGGGCTCTCGGCGAGGTCTCCGGCTGAACTTCTAATGACCAAAATAGGTGGTTTCGGGCGGTCTCGGTTAGATTGCCTTCATGAGAAAGAAACACCCTCTCACGCCCAACGGCCATGCTCCTTGGTCGAGACCCTACTGCAAGTCGACCTGGTCGCCTGCCGAGCGCATCGCCCACTATTCGAAGCCCGATCCGCTGAGCGGCTGTCACATCTGGCAGGGTCCCCAATCGCGCGGCTACGGCAAAGTCCATCATCGAAAGCGGCAAACCTTCGCGCACCGACTCGCTTGGGAGCTGAGGTATGGGCCGATCCCCGACGGCATGATCCTCCGCCATCGCTGCAACGTCAAAAGCTGCGTAAACCCCGAACATCTGGTTCTCGGCACGCAGACCGAGAACGCCGCCGATTTGAAGGCGGTCCACCTTCGTCTCGCCGATGCCCGGACGGCGACCGCGAAGGCGCCACGCGGCTCCACTTCAAACGCCAGGCCGATCCGCATCTTTTATGACGGCATCGAGTTGACGGGCGACGTGGCCATAAGGGTCATCGACCCTCGCCAATCATGAAGCTCCTGTTCTTCGCCGGGGGCACGACCGTCACGGGAATGGAGGTCGCTCTGCTGTCGCTGATGGCGCGGCTGAATGCGATCGGCCACCGCGCGGTCGCCATCGTCAGCGGCTGGAACGACGGCGCCTATCCGCCGATGCTGGACGCCGCCGGCATTGAGCACCACGAGGTGTTTCTCGGCCGCATCTACCGCAACAACCCCGAATGGACACGGGGGACCCTGTACGCGCTGCGCGAGGCGGCGCGCGATATCCGCGGCGTCGTCGCGTCGCTCCAGCCCGACTGGGTGATTTTCGGCGAGGCGCAGTCGCTGCTGTTCTGCTCGCTGATCCTGCCGGGTGCCCGGCGCGCCCTTTATTTGCACGGCGAGCCCGAGCGGATCATGCGCCATCCGATCGCGGGCCATCTGGCCGGCTGGCCGGTGCAGCGCGCGATCTGCGTGTCGGATTTCCTGGCGCGCGAAGTCCGCCGCACGCCGTTGCGTCGCCTGCCGCTGTCCGTCGTTCATAACGGCACGACGCTGCCGGCGACAGACGGCAAGGCGCCGGCGTCCGGTCCCGTGCGCCTGGGCATCGTCGGACGAATCAGCAAGCAGAAGCGCCACGCCAGGCTGCTCGACGCTCTGGCGCAGCTGCCTGCGAACTCCTTCCATCTCAACATCGTCGGCGGATCCGACAGGACCCTCCAGGACCAGGTTGCGGTGCGCGGCCTCACGAGCCACGTGACCTGGACCGGGTTCATCGGCGATCGTGCCGCGATCTATGCCGGCCTCGACATCGTCGTCGCGCCCGCCGTCGACGAAGGCTTCGGCATGACCGTCGTCGAGGCCGGTGCCTTTGGCTTGCCCGTCATCGCCGCCCGCTCCGGCGCCTTCCCCGAACTGATCCGCCACGGCGAGACCGGCCTGCTGGTCGAGCCGGACAATGCCGACGCCCTGGCGCGGGCGCTGCGGCGGTTGATCGGCGACGCTGCTTTGCGCGACCGCATGGGCTGCGCCGCGCGCGCCCATGTCGCGGCGAACTTCACCGTGGAGAAGATGGCCGATCGCTTCGTTGCCGCGCTTGCCGAGCGTTAGCGCCTATTCCGTTTCGACAGAACCACCTCATCCTGAGGAGCGGCCCGAAGGGCCGCGTCTCGAAGGATGCGAACGAGCACCTCGTCTGTTGCCCATCAAGCCGCGGAGATTACTCCGCGGTAATCGAGACGGCGCTGCGCGCCTCCTCAGGATGAGGTCTAAGTACGAATTCCTGCGGATCGCGCGCACCGTTGGTGAGGTGTACCCTGCGCCGATGCTTCCGATCACGGACTTTGGACGATGGTTGGCGGCCTTGTTGTTCGGGCTGATGCTGGCGCTTCTGCTCCTTATCGCCGCGTGGCTGTTGCGGGTTTTTGTGCCGGTTGCTCCGAACCTCAATCTGTCCGCCGTCCAGATGCCGGCGCCGGCTCCGGCCGCCGCCACGCCCGATCCGATGCCGGCGCTCAAGGCGTCGCTCGACGACGCCCGCAGCGTGGAAAACAAACTCCGGGCCGAGCTGGCGGGCCGCCAGGACGATCTGCGGAAGAAGTTGGACCAGTGCGCGCCCGCTGGCCCGGCCTTGCCTGCCGAGCGCTGGTCCAAAGGCGATCTCGCGACTCTGAAAGGCTGCTGGGTGCTTGGTCACGATGTGCCCATGACGCGCAACTTCGCCAATGGCCGGGCGGAACAGGTCACCATGAAGGCCGGCCGCATCTGCTTCGACACCCAGGGCGGCGGCGTGAACGAGCAGGTCACGGTCGGCTCGACGGGGCGGTGGAACTGCAAGGCGCCGGTAACGGCGAAATTCTGGAGCAACGGAACGCTGGTCACTCGCCAGCCTGCCGTGATGTGCGAAGGCGAGCCGCCGACGAGATGGGCAGCAACCCAACTCACCTGCCATCGCGTGAACGACGAAATGGCATTGTGCGATGCCGTCGACAGAAGCGGCCGCGGCCAGGTTGAGTTCCGCCGCGCGCCTTAGGCCGAGTGTCGGACTAAGTGGACCAAAGTTAAGCTGGAGAGAATAGAAAGGTAGGAGGGGTGGGAATGTGGGATGGGTCAACGAGTGGGCTATGCGAGCAGAATGCCGTTGTCATCCGCGGAAGGGAGAATTCCATTGGCCCGTGAGCAGCGAGATTAGCGGCGATCTTTGCGGCCGACGTAGTCGGCTAATCCCGCCTGATGGGTCGGGACGAGAGCGGCACGCTGGCCGGCTCGGGAGCACCGAAGCAACGTTCGAACCGACCTGGCCCGGCACGGCGGGCGGCTGGTCAAGCTGACGGGAGATGGTGCCTGGCGGAGTTTCCCAGCGCCGTAGACGCCTGAGTGCGGCGATCGAGTTCCAGCAGGCCATGGCTGATGCCAACCGGGATCAGCCCGAAGAACCGCGATCGTGTTCCGGATCGGCCTGCATCTGGGTGATCTGATCGTCGATGGCGACGACCTCTACGGCGACGGCGTGAACGTCGCGGCGCGGCTAGAGGCGGAAGCGCCGGCCGGGTGGCATCGTGATCTCGCGGAACGTCCACGACGCTGTCGCAGGTCGTTTGAAGGCGACGTTCGAGGATCTTGGCCGTCTGGCGCTGAAGAACATCGAGCGGCCGATTCAGGCTTTCCGCGTGTGAGTGGGACGCCGACGGATTGGAAGGCACGGCACGTCGGCAGTCTCCTCCGCCGATCGGCGCTACGCATTCGCCCGCCGAAGTGCCGCTGCGCTCTGCCGGACAAGCCTCCATTGCCGTGCTGCCGTTCCAGAACATGAGCGGCGATCCGGAGCAGGAGTACTTCGCCGACGGCATGGTCGAAGACATCATCACGGCGCTGTCGCGCTTCAAGTCGCTGTTCGTGATCGCTCGCAATTCGAGCTTCGCCTACAAGGGCAAGTCGCCCGACATCCGGCAGGTCGGACGCGAGCTTGGCGTGCGCTACGTGCTGGAAGGTAGCGTGCGCAAGGCGGGCAATCGAGTGCGCATCACCGGCCAGCTGATCGAGGCGGCGAGAGGCACCACATATGGGCGGACCGCTTCGAAGGCGAGCTCGAGGACGTGTTCGCGTTGCAGGACGAGGTGACGGTGAAGGTGATGCGGCATGCGCCGCGGGTGGAGCGGGCCGAGATCGCGCGCGCGGCGCAGGCCGTCGGCATACTGATGCCTACGATTGCTATCTGCGGGGACGCCTGCGTGTCATCCCGAGACGGCCGTCAGACTGAAGGAAGCGATGCGCTGTTCATGCAGGGCGACGACCCTAGATCCGACTACGCTGTGGCTACGGGATGACATGTGGTGTCCGCGAGGGTGACGGAGGTCGAGGACATCGACAGAAAAAAGCGAAGTCACAGGTTGTGGCGGATCGTTGCGCGGGTCGGCCAGGAGGATGGCCGGCCTCCTAGGAGGCGTGGGCGGTGGCCATGTCCGCCGACTGGCGTCGGCGAAGACAGCTGATCGACCGGGCCGTGGAACTGAAACCCAATCAGACAGCAGCATGGACAAAACAGCGGCCGACCAAAGTGGCTCGTGTCATCCCGAGAGGCCGCTGGAGACTCAGCGTGCACAGCGGCTAAGCGATGCGGGCATCTATGCGGCCGACGATCCTAGATGGGCGGCGATGGCACATGCCTACTTCTTCCTGGGCCGCTACGACGAGGCTGTGGCTGTGGTCGAGCAGATGCTCCGGCACAGTCCGGACCATCATCCGGGCTTACGCATCGGAGCGGCCGCTGCAGCGCTCGCCGGCCGCAACGATGTGGCGCATCGACTGGCCGCCTGTCTGCGAACTGTCGATCCGGTGTTCACCGTCTCGCGCCTCAGGGACTATCTTGGGCCCTACCAGAAGACAGAGTTGGTGGAGAAGTACGCCGAAGGACTGCGCCTGCGCTGATGCTCGGGATGAAGGGTGCACGGAGGAGATTAGCGCGCGCGCGTTGGGACGTCATAGATGGTGGTGAAGATACGTTTTCCGAAGCGCCGGCCGGTCGCGACCATGTCGTCGGCACCGCTCGACGGCCCGCCGATGCGCAGCACGGCGTCGCACTTGCCGATCAGCTCGCGGGCGATCGGATGGAAGATCTCGTCGAACACTGCGTCGCCGATCTTCTTCGACCCGGCATGCTTCAGCAGCGGCAGGGCGAACCATTCGCCCAGCACCGGCAGGTGGCCGCGGCGGAAGACCTGCAGGGCCATGTCTTCCATGGCGTCGACGTTGCACTGGATCAGCACCGGATCGTCATTGGTGCCGGAGCGGTAGGGGCCGGCGACCAGGATCATCAGTTGCTCGCTCATTGCGGGATCTCCAGCAGTTCGTTGGCCACCAGGCCGGGCGCCGAAATGATGCAGTTGTGGCCGGCTGCGATCGGCCGGAAGCGGATATGCGGCATGGCCTGGACCTTTTCGTGCATGCCGGCCGACACCGGATAGCGTGGCTTGGTGCAGGCGACGTAGGTCATCGGCCGGCCGTTGCCCGCTGGATGGAACAGCCGGATCGGCTTGGTGTAGCAGGCGACCGGGTGCGGCGTGAGCTGGCGATGCGTCCAGGCGGCAAGCTCGGGGTCGTCGATGATCAGGCTGCCGACCGGCGCGAAGGGCAGCACCTCGGTGCCGTTCACCTTCTGCACCAACGTCTTGCGCTTGGCGGCGATGTGGGCGGGGATGCGGCCGAAGATCGACTGGCCGTCCTGCGGGATGCCGCCGTCGATGATCACCAGATGGTCGATGCGCTCGGGCATGCGGTCGGTCACCAGCCCGGCGATCAGGCCGCCGAAGCTGTGGCCGACCAACACGACATCGCGCAGGTCGTCCCGTTCGAGGGCGGCGAGGGTGTCGGCGAGGAAGGTGTCGTTGTCGATGTCGGGGGCGAGCTCCGCCGCACGCTCGCCGACGCCGCGATAGGGCAGGGCGCGGGCGTCATACCCTGCGGCGTGCAGGCGCTCGAGGACGAACTTCCAGGACCAGGCGCCCATCCAGGCGCCCGGAAGACAGACGTATCGACGCAATTAGACCTTCTTGCGGAGGGCGAGGCCGATGTTGAGCCAGCCCGAACCAATGAAGATCAGGTCGATGCCGAGGAAGATGCCGAGTGTGTAGAAGCTCGAGGCCGGCCACTTGGCGACGATCATCGCGCCGAGCAGCACGCTCAGGATGCCGGAGAACACCACCCAGCCCCAGGGCGTGCCGTGCTTCATCTGCGTGGCGAGGAAGATGCGGACCAGTCCGCCGACGATCAGCGCGATACCCAGCATCAGGGTGAGCAGGGCCGCGGCCTGAAACGGGTTCTGCAGGCAGATGTAGCCCGCAAAGACATAGAGCGCGCCGAGCAGCAGCCACAGCAGGAAGCTGCCCCAACCGCGCGCGTTGAAGGCGGTGAAGATTTCGACGACGCCGACGACCAGCATCATGATGCCGACGATGAACACCGCCAACTCAGTGGCCATGACTACGCTGCCGAGCGCGACAACACCCGCGATCATCGAGATCACGCCAAGCGCCACGACCCATCCCCATTTTGCCCGCAGGGCGCGGAGACCCTCGGCCAGGCTCTGCGGACCCGTATCACCCGTTGTCGACATGGTCGCCTCCTCTGTGCGGAACGTCCCTCTGACACAACCGGCGTCAATGTAGGACAATGAGGGGATGAACGATACGCCCAAGAAAGAAGTGCCGGCGCCGCGTCCGGCGACGACCGTGCTTCTGCTGCGCCCGTCGAAGGCCGGCGACGCCGGCTCGACTCTCGAGGTGTTCATGGTGGTGCGCCATCACCAGATCGACGCCTTCTCCGGCGCGCTGGTCTTTCCCGGTGGCAAGCTCGAGGATGCCGACGGCGATCCGCGGCTGCGCGCGCGCTGCGGCAGTGCTGAAAAGTGCAGCGCCGCCGAACTGAAATTCCGCGTCGCCGGCGTGCGTGAGGCCTTCGAGGAGTGCGGCGTCCTGCTGGCGCGCAAGCGCGGCCAGCGGGCGGTGGTTGCGGCCGCCGAGCTGAAGGGTATCGAGACGCGCTGGCGCGCCAAGCTCGCCAAGGACGAGGCGACGATCGTCGACCTGGCCGAAGCCGAGGATCTCGAGATCGCCACCGACCTCATGACGCCGTTCGCGCACTGGATCACGCCAACCTTCGCGCCCCGGCGCTTCGACACCTGGTTCTTCCTCGCCGAGGCGCCGCAGGACCAGGTCGCGCTGCATGACGGTTCGGAGTCGGTCGAACTCGGTGTGGATCGAGCCGCAGCAGGCGATCGACGAGACGAGCGCCGGCAAGCACACGCTGGTGCACGCCACGTTCAAGAATCTAGAGCTGCTGGCCGAAGGCAGGACCGTGACCGGCGCCATCAGCCAGGCCACCGAACGCAAGGTCGTCACCGTCCAGCCCTGGGTCGAGGTGCGCGACGGCAAGCGCTTCCTGCACATCCCGGAAGGCGCAGGTTACCGCAATTTGTTTCGCGAATTGCCGCCTGCGGCAGGGGTTCCGCAGGCCGGACGGTAGTTCCGTTTGCCCCGTCCGGGCCAGCGCGCTAACAACGAGTGAACGAACGTTCATGAGCTGAAGCGGAGGGAACGAGATGGTCGGAATCGTGGCCTATGGAGCGTACGTCCCGCGCCTGCGCCTCAATCGTCAGGCCGTCTACGACGCCAACAAGTGGTTCGCCGCCGGCTTGCGCGGCCTCGCCAAGGGCGAGCGCTCGATGGCCAACTGGGACGAGGATTCGATCACCATGGCGGTCGAGGCCTCGCGCGATTGCCTGACCAGCCACAAGGCCGAAGACGTCCGCAACATCTACTTCGCCTCCACAACTCATCCGTTCAAGGATCGCCAGAATGCCGGCGTGATCGGCACGGCGCTGAACGTCGAGCAGAATCTGTCGGCTGCCGATGTCGGCGGCTCGCTGAAGGCGGGCACCTCGGCCCTGATCGCCGGCCTCAATGCCTCGAAGGAGGGCGCGCCCAGTCTGGTCGCCGCCGCCGACAAGCGCATGGCCCGGGTCGCTTCGTCGAACGAGCTGAACTACGGCGATGGCGCCGCGGCGCTGCTCTGCGGCACCGAGAACGTGATCGCCAAGCTGGTCGGCCATCACTCGGTGTCGATGGATTTCGTCGACCATTTCCGCGGCGACGAGAGCGACTTCGACTACGGCTGGGAAGAGCGCTGGATCCGCGACGAGGGCTATTCGAAGATCGTGCCGCCGGCGATCAAGGCGGGCCTCGCCGCCTGCAAGCTCAAGGGCGCCGACATCACCCATTTCATCATGCCGAGCCTGATGCCGGCGGTGCCCAAGCAGATGGCCAAGATCTGCGGCATCGGCGAGGGCGCGGTGCGCGACCTGCTGGGCGCCAATCTCGGCGACACCGGCGCGGCGCACGCGCTGGTCATGCTGGTCGATGCGCTGGAGACGGCCAAGGCCGGCGACAAGATCATGGTCGTGGCGTTCGGCCAGGGTGTCGACATCCTGGTGTTCGAGGTCACGGCGGAGAACGCCAAGCTGCCCAAGCGCAAGGGCCTGTCGGGCTGGATGGCGCGGCGCAAGGAAGAGAAGAACTACATGAAGTTCCTCGCCTTCAACGAGATGCTGCCGATCGACAAAGGCATGCGGGCGGAGTTCGACAAGAAGACCGCGCTCTCGGTCTTGTGGCGCAAGCGCGACATGATCTACGGGCTGGTCGGCGGCAAGTGCAAGGTGTGCGGCACCGTGCAGTTCCCGCGCAGCCAGGTCTGCGTCAATCCGAACTGTCACGCGATCGACAGCCAGGATCCCTATGCGATGGCCGGCCTCGAATGCAACGTGATGTCGTTCACCGCCAATTCGCTGGTCTATTCGCCGGATCCGCCCGGCTACTACGGCATGATCACCTTCCCCGAGGGCGGGCGCTTCATGGCCGACTTCACCGACAGCGACAAGGATCAGGTCAAGGTCGGCGCCAAGATGCGCATGACCTTCCGCATGCGCGACAACGACACCATGCGCGGCGGCTTCAGGCGTTATTTCTGGAAGGCGGCTCCGGTTTGAGCCTGTCGGCTCTAATCGCCTTCCACCGGTCAAGAGCGTAGAATTCCAACCCCACTACAGGAGGCCTGCCATGGCTCGGGGCATCAAGGATAAGGTCGCTATTCTCGGCATGGGTTGCTCGAAGTTCGGCGAACGCTGGGACAGCGGCGCCGAGGAGCTGATGCTAGAGGCCTACAAGGAGTGCCTGAAGGACGCGGGCATCGACCAGAACCAGCTCCAGGCGGCGTGGTTCTCGACCGCAATTGACGAGGTGCATGTCGGCAAGTCGGGCATTCCGCTCAGTACGACGCTGCGCCTGCCCAACATCCCGGTGACGCATGTCGAGAACATGTGCGCGTCGGGCACCGAAGCCTTCCGCGGCGCCTGCTATGCCGTCGCCTCCGGCGCGGCCGACTTCGCGCTGGCGTTGGGCGTCGAGAAGCTGAAGGACACCGGCTACGGCGGCCTTCCAGGCGGACGTGGCGGCCCGCTGCAGGCCCTGTGGAATGCGAGCGGCACCGCGCCGGGCAACTTCGCCCAGCTCGCCACTGCCTACATGACCGCGCACGGCGTGTCGGGCGAGGACCTCAAGAAGGCGATCGGTCACGTCTCGTGGAAGAGCCATCAGAACGGCGCCAAGAACCCCAAGGCGCATCTGCAGAAGGCCGTCGAGATGGAGACCATCCTGAACGCGCCGATGATCGCCAGCCCACTCGGCCTGTTCGACTGCTGCGGCGTGTCGGATGGCGCGGCCGCGGCCATCGTCACCACGCCGGAGATCGCCAAGTCGCTCGGCAAGCAGGACATCGTCTCGGTCAAGGCGCTGCAGCTCTCGGTCTCCAACGGCTCGGAGTTGGGCCACAATTCGTGGGACGGCAGCTACTTCCACACTACGCGCATCGCCTCGAAGAAGGCCTATGAAGAGGCCGGCATCAAGAGCCCGCGCGACGAAGTGTCGATGTTCGAGGTGCACGACTGCTTCTCGGTGACCGAGCTCGTCACCATGGAGGACCTGCACATCTCCGAGACCGGCAAGGGCTGGAAGGACGTGCTCGACGGCTTCTATGATTCCGACGGCAAGATCCCCTGCCAGATCGACGGCGGGCTAAAATGCTTCGGCCATCCGATCGGCGCCTCGGGCCTGCGCATGCTCTACGAGATGTACCTGCAGCTCCAGGGCAAGGCCGGCCCGCGCCAGCTCAAGAGCCCGCGCATCGGCATGACGCACAATCTCGGCGGCGCGCCGCGCGAGAACATTTCCAGCGTCGCCATCGTCGGCCGCTACGAGTAATTCGTCGACTGAACGACCCTCTCTCCGCCCGCCGGAGAGGGGGTTTTTCATTGGGAGGAAGCCGTGCAAATCGACAAGAAGCACATCGGCCATGAGTTCAAGGCCTTCACCGCTGTCGCCGAGGCGGGCAAGCTAAAGCTTTTCTGCAAGGCGATCGGCGAGGAAGACCCGATCTACCAGAGCGAGGAGGCCGCCAAGAAGGCGGGCTATCCCAGGATCCCGGTATCGCCGACCTTCCTGCAGGCGCTCACCAATGACGACCCGGAGAAGGGCGGCCTGCTCAAGCTGATCAACGTCGATATCGGGCTGATCCTGCATGGCGAGCAGCACTACGATTACCTCGCGCCGGTCTTTGTCGGCGACAAGGTCACCTGCCAGCAGAAGGTCGTCGATATCTACGACAAGAAGGGCGGCGCCCTGTGGTTCATCGTCTCCGAGACTTCGATGAAGAACGAGGCGGGCAAGATGGTGGCCAAGGCCACCGGCATCACGGTCGTGCGCAACCCGGACGCCGGCAAGAAGTAGGAGGAACCAATGACCGCAACCGTTCCGAAGTTCTCCGAGGTCAAGGTCGGTGACCCGATCAAGCCGATCGTCCTGCCGCCAATCAGCCGCCACCAGCTCGCGCTCTACTGCGGCGGCTCGGGCGACCACAACCCGATCCATGTCGATCTCGACTTCGCCAAGAAGTTCGGTTTCAAGGACGTCTTCGCCCACGGCATGCTGTCGATGGGATTCCTCGGCCGGCTGGTGACCAGCTACGCGCCGCGCGACCGCATTCGCAGGCTCGGCACGCGGTTCACATCCATCACCTGGGTGGGCGACGTGATCACCCTCCAGGGCAAGGTGACGGGCAAGCGCGAGGAGAACGGCGAGAAGCTGATCGACCTCGAGGTCAGGTGCACCAACCAGAACGGCCAGGACACGCTGCAGGGCCACGCCACCGTCGCGGCCGCCTAGCGCATCAAATCAGGAGACAAGACATGGGTCAGATGGATGGGAGGGTGGCGATCGTCACCGGCTCGGGCCGCGGCATCGGCAAGGAGATCGCGCTGCGCCTGGTGCGCGACGGCGCCAAAGTGGTCATCAACGACATCGACGACGCGCCGGCCAAGGAGACCATCGCCGAGATCGAGAAGATGGGCGGCAAGGCGGTGGCCTGCACCGGCGACGTTTCCAAGCCCGACTTCGGCGACAGGATCGTCAAGACTGCGGTCGACGCCTTTGGCGGCTGCCACGTCGTCGTGAACAACGCCGGCTACACCTGGGATTCGGTCATCCAGAAGATGAGCGACGAGCAGTGGTACGCCATCCTCGACGTGCATCTCACGGCGCCGTTCCGCATCCTGCGTGCCTTCCAGCAGCATTTTCGTGCCGAGGTCGAGAAGGAGCGCACCGCCGGCAAGCGCATTGTGCGCAAGGTCGTGAACATCTCCTCGACCTCCGGCGTCAACGGCAATGCCGGCCAGTCGAATTATTCGGCCGGCAAGGCGGGCATCGTCGGCCTCACCAAGACATTGGCCAAGGAATTCGGCCGCTACGACGTCACGGTCAACGCCGTGGCCTTCGGCTACATCCAGACGCGCCTCACCAAGCCCCTGAGCGAGGGCGAGGCGGGCGAGATCGAGGTGCAGGGCCGCAAGGTCAAGATCGGCGTACAGGGCGGCCGCATCGCCGCCATGAACCAGATGATCCCGCTCGGCCGCGGCGGCCTGCCGACTGAGGCGGCAGGCTCGGTCTATCTCTTCTGCAGCCCCGACAGCGACTACGTCTCGGGCCAATGCCTGGTGGTGAACGGCGGGCTCTGATCCTTTGCTGATCGGCGTCGTCGGCTGCGGCGTCGCCGGTCAGGCCGCCGCAACCTTCCTGTCGGAGGGCGGCCACGACGTCACCATCTTCGAACGCTTCGCAGAGCCCCGCCCGTTAGGAGCGGGGCTTTTGCTGCAGCCGACAGGGCTCGCCGTGCTGCGGGCGCTCGGCCTCGAGCAGCAGGCGCTGGCAGAAGGCGCCAGGGTCGTCGGATTGGAGGCCAAGACCCATCGCGGCCGCAGCGTGCTCGATCTCAGCTACGCCGACCTCCATCCGGCGGCGCATGGGCTCGGCATTCGCCGCAGTGTGCTGTTCGACTTGCTGTACGGCCGCCTGAAACGCTCGCCGGCCCAGATGGTCACGGGCACGGAGATCGCCGACGCCGACGGCGACCATCTCGTCGACAAGGCCGGGGCGCGCCACGGCCCGTTCGACCTGATCGTGGTGGCCGACGGCGCGCATTCGGCCCTGCGCACGCGCCGCATGCCGCAGGCCTATGCGCGGATCTATCCCTGGGGATGCATCTGGACGACAGTGCCGGACAGGGACGACATCGGCGCGGCGGGCCTGCTGCGCCAACGCGTGCGTGGCACGACCGAGATGATCGGCCTCCTCCCGGTGGCGCCCGGCCAGCTCACGATCTACTGGAGCCTGCCCGCGGCCGCGCTGGCGCCAGACAAGTCGCTCGATCTCGACGCGATGCGCCGCGATGCCCGCGAGCTCTGGCCCGAGGCTGCCGCCACCATCACGCAGGCCGACGACTTCTCGCGCGCCACCTATCGCAACGTCGCACTGGCCAGCTGGAACCAGGGCCGCGTCCTGTTCATGGGCGATGCCGCCCATGGCACCAGCCCGCAGCTCGGCCAAGGCGCCAACCTCGCTTTGATCGACGCGTGGACACTGGCCGACACGCTGGCCGCAGGCGGCGATCTTGCCGACTTCGCGCGCCGCCGCAGTGCGACCGTGCGCTTCTATCGCCAGGCCAGCCACCTGCTGACGCCGCTCTTCCAGTCGAAACTCGTCCCGCTCGGCTGGTTGCGTGACGCGTTCTCAGGATGGGCGTGCCGGCTGCCCGTTTCGCGACAGATCGCTACCACGACACTTGCCGGCCTGCGCACCGGCTGGCTTTCTTCGGCGACGCTCGACGCCGAAGGCCGCTACTCCCTCGACAGCGCCGCCCAGCGGCCAGGAGTGAGCCCGAAGCGCGCCGAGAAGTGACGAGTGAGGTGGCTCTGGTCGGCAAAGCCGGTCGCGGCCGCGGTTTCCGAGAGCGGCGTGCCGGCGGCGATCATCGCCTGCGCCCTGGCGAGCCGCCGGCCGACCTGGAAGCGATGCGGCGAGGTGCCGAAGGCGGCGCGGAAGTGACGGGCCAGCGCGAAGCGGTCGAGGTCGCTGATCTTCTCGAGCTCTTCCGACGACACGGTGCGATGCGCCTCCGCCGCGAGGAATTCGCGGGCTCGCGTGACGGCCTGGTGGGACGTCTTGCTGGGCTTCGGTTTCGCGCCATCGCCGCGTGCGGCTAAAAGTTCGGCCAGGCGGCCGACAATGGCGTCGAGCGCCAAAGGCTCGAGTGCCTGCGGGAAGTCCGCGAAGGCCTCACGCAGCAGGCCCGCGAGCGCGGGATCGTCGGCGACCACGTCGGGGACGAAGGGCGGATTGGCGCCGTCCAGCGCCGCACTGACCGATGCCGGATCGACATAGAGCATGCGGTAGGCGAAGCCCTGGTCGACACCGGCATGGCCGTCATGGGCCTCATCGGGATGAATCACCATGACCTGGCCGTCGCGGCTGGTGCGCAAGCTCCCGCGATAATGGAAGGACTGCGCGCCCCATAGGGTCAGGCCGACCGCATAGGTCTCGTGGCGGTGCAGGTCGTAGGCATGGCCGCCAAACTGCGCCGTCAGGCGCTGCAGGCCGGCGCTGGGCTCCTCGAAGCGGATCTGGTCGGAAGGCATCATGCACAAACGTTCAAGACGGTCGCCCTATCCTGCCCGATATGGGGCGCATGATCTACGAGACCAAGACCGCGCTGGTGCTGCGCAAGGACCTAGCCCCCTGGCAGATCGCCAATGTCGCCGCCTTCCTGGCCGGCGGCCTGGCCGCGATGCATCCCGTGCTCAAGGGCGAGCCTTATCGTGACGGTGGCGGCAAGAGCTATGCCGCGCTGATCCGCGAGCCGGTGTTCGTCTATGGCGGCACGGTCGAGGAATTGCGCCGCACCCACCAGCGCGCCTTGTCGCGTGAGCTGGTGCCGGCGGTCTATATCGAGGCGATGTTCAAGACCACCAACGATGCCGACAACCGCGCCGCCTTCGCAGCCGCGCCGACCGACGCCCTCGACTTCGTCGGCATCGGCGTGCATGGCCCGCGCAAGACGATCGACAAGGTGATCAACAGCCTGAAGTTCCTGGCTTAGGCGACGAAGATGCGCGCGCCGGTCGGCAGGGTGCGTGCCTTCTCCAGGGCCTCCATCGTCGTGCGGTAGCCGATCTCGATGGCGGCGTCGAAGCTCGTCCAGTCGAGCAGGTCGTATTGTTGCAGCGGCGGCGTGATCAGCAGATCGGCGGCGGCGCGGTCCTCGAGCGTGCGGGCCGCGCTCGCGACCAGGGCCGAGCGCAGCAGGATGCGCACGATCGACGGGATGGGCAGCGTCTCCTTGCGCTTCCAAATCAGGCGGCGAAAGAACTCCCAGGCCGACCAGGATTCGTCGACGCTGACACCCTCGCCCGCCGCCAGTGCGCCACCGGTGTCGATGTCGATGCCGATCGTCGCGCCGCGGCCCAGGCGGCGCATCTCGCGCACCGGGAAATTGTCGATCACGCCGCCATCAACATGGACCTGGCCGGCGTCGTTGAACGGCGGCATTACGCCCGGCAGCGATATCGAGGCGCGCAGCCAGCGCCACAGCTTGCCCACCGTATGGACGTCGGCGCTCGAGGTCGTGAGGTTCGCGGTGACGCAGAAGAAGGGCAGGATCAGATCCTCGATGTCCTTGTCGCCAAAAGCCGTGCGCAGCAGGCGCGCGACTTGGCGGCCGCCGAATAGGGAGACGAAAGGCAGGGTGTAGTCGCTGAGCGGGTTCGATTCGACGAAGGAGCGGCGGAAGCGTTCGACCAGCTCCTCGTCGGTCCAGCGCGCCGCCACGGCGGCGGCGACGATGGCGCCCATGCTGGTGCCGCCGGTCTGGTCGATCGGGACGCCCGATTCGCGCAGCGCCTTGACCACGCCGACATGACCGAACGCGCGCGCCCCGCCACCCGCCATCACCACGCCCACGGCGTGGCCGGTGATCAGGCGAGCCACGCGGTCGAAATCGGAATGCAGGTCGAGCCGCACGTGGTGATGCTGGCCGTACATACCGCCGGCTAGCAGCGGTGCTGTCGAACCGGCGCGCGGATCGTGGCCTTCGTGCAGCAGCACCAGCTCGCGGCGACGATGGAACACCGCGCCGGGCTGGGCCGCTTCGATCTCGAACGGCAGCTTGGTCGGCAGGTCGTTGTCGGCGTTGCGTACCACGACAAGGCAGTCGGCCTGGCGAAGGCAGAGCTCGGTCCACTGGGTAAGGCTGGCATCGGCGCGATAGAGCACGAAGGCGTTCTCCATCTCGCAGCGCGCAAACCATTCGGGCTCCTCGTGCGCCGATTCCGAGCCCAGCATCTGCACCTGATCGCCGATACGGCCGAGCGACGCCGACAGCATCACCGCGAAGCGCGCCGCCGGCACGTCCGGCCCGGCCGGCAGCAGGGCGAAGGTACGCGGTTGGCGCCGACGCTTGCCCGGGCTCATGGCGTTGCGCGACGCCACGTTGCGCATCAGCGCCGGCAGCACCTCAGGATGATGGTTGGTGAGGTTCTCGAAGCTCGAACGTGACAGCCGCCACACCTCGCTGTCGCGCAACGCCGCCACACTGCGCGAGCGCGCGCTGTGCGAGAGCAGCGACATCTCTCCCACGATGTTGCCCGGCGTCAGCTCGGCGAGCAGGGTCGGTCCCTCGACCGCATCTTCGTCGTCGTAGCGGAACACGCCAAGGCAACCGCTCGCCACGATATAGACCGCATCGGCCGGCTCGCCGCGATGGAACAGGGGCGCACCGCCCGGAAGCACGAGCAGGCTGAGCTCGCGCTCGACCGCCGTCGTGGCGGTGCTGTCGAGATCGGCGAACAACGGCGCACGGCGCAGCGCCAGGCGCAACCTGTGGCGCGCGGAGTTGTCGTCCGGCTCGACCAGGCTCACGCGGTCCTCATCTCGACTTCATCCGGCGAGTCCCTTGAGTGTCCAGCCGATGGTCTGGTCGGCGCGCGCCCACACCATCTCGCGCCATTTGTCGCCGGCCGGGAAGAAGCGCTCCTTCATGTCGGCCTTGAGTTCCTTGGCCAACGGTGACTTCAGATCGCCGCGATGGTGCAGCCAGTTGTCGGCGCGCACCGCGCCCAACACTTCTGGCACCGAGTAGGTGCCGTACTCGATGGCAATCGGCACCACCAGCGCGTCGGGCAGTTCCTGCGGGAAGGCGTCGGTCATGATGCCCACCACCACCGCCGAGGTCGAGGTGCCGTCCTCGGGCGAAGTCATCTCGTCGCCATACCAGGCCTTGGCGCGAGGGAAGGACTTGGAGGTCGGCGGCACGGCGCAGATCAGCTCGCCATGGCCGAACGGGCCGAGCCCGGTGTGGAAGTCGATGATCCCGACCTTGCGGGCGTGGCTGAGCTCCTGGCGGGCGATGGCGCGGATGGTGCGGTTGCTCCAGGTCTGCGTGGCCCCGCCGAAGAAGATGCCGTCGGGATGGGTGTACTGCCCGCTGCTGATCGCACCCTGCAGGCCATAGGCGCCGTGCTTTTGGGCGTAGGCGTCGAACACGCGCTGGGTCTCGGCCTTGCTCGCCTCGCTCCACTCTTTGGGAAGGACTGCGTCGGCGATGGCGAGATAGCCCTCGTTTTTCGGATAGGCCTTGTCGTGATCGACGAAATTGCGGTTGAGATCGACGTTGTCCTCGTTGACGCGGCGCGTCCAGGCGAAGCCGTAGGGGTTGATGGCATGCACCAGCAGCGCCCCGGTGTCCTTCGGCAGCTTCGTCGGACCGCCGCTCGCCAGCCACGAGACCTGCGCGCCCGAGCCGCAATGGCCCTCGACGCCGTGCGTGCTCGAGATCAGCACCAGCATGTTGGCGGCGTCGGCCGGCCCGAAGCGCGCCGTGTCGAGGAAGAGCAACTCGCCGTTCGGCCCTTTGACATGCGGATTGAGCCACGAGCGCAGTGCCCCGCCGGCAGTGGCCGCGGCGCTGCAGAACTTGGCGCGCGCCTCGGCATAACTCTCGGAAAAACACGCCGGAATCGAAACCATTAACTCGAACTCCTCCCCCAACCCGCTTCGTCCGATGCTAGCATGACCAGGCTAGGGGTGCTCCATGACACAAACCTTGTGGGCGTTTTTTGGGATTTCCGCGCTGATCATCGCCACGCCCGGCCCTGATACCGCGCTCACGGTGGGCAACACGCTGCGGGGCGGCCGGCGTGGCGGCGGCTTTACCGCGGCCGGCGTCGCGGCGGGGCAGACGATCTGGGCACTCGCCACCTCGGCCGGCCTGGTGGCGCTGCTGGTGGCTTCCGAACCGGTGTTCGAGGCGGTCAAATGGCTGGGCGCGGCTTACCTGATGTGGCTCGGCGCGCACTCGATCCGGAGTGCCTGGCGCGGCCGCGTGGCGCCGATGGCCGCAGGCGCCGGCGCGCAGCCGCGGCTGTCGCGGGCGACGGCCTTCCGCCAAGGCCTCTTGAGCAATCTCGGCAATCCGAAGATGGCGGTGTTCTTCTCGAGCCTCCTGCCGCAATTCAGCGACGCGAGCTTCGGCTCGCTGGCATGTCTCGGGCTGGTCTTCTCTGCAATGACCGTCGTTTGGCTGGTGGCCTATGCCGTGGCGATCTCGCTGGCCGGCGGTTTCGTGCGCCGTCGGACGGTCTGGCGCACGGTCGAAGCCGTCACCGGCGCCGCTCTCGTTGCACTGGGCCTTAAGCTCGCCGCCGAGCAGCGGTAGGGCGAAGTCTGAGCGAAATGACCTCACCCTGAGGAGCGCCCGAAGGGCGCGTCTCGAAGGGTGGGTATGCGCACCGTTTCTGTGGCCCATCCTTCGAGACGCCGCGCTGCACGCGGCTCCTCAGGATGAGGTGATTTCTTAGAGTCAACTGAACGCTAGCTGTCATAGCTCAGCAGCGCCTCGACCGGCGGCTTGAGCCGCTTGCGGCCGTCGAGGAAGGTGAGCTCGATGATACAGGCGGTCGCCGGGACGACGGCGCCGACCTGCTCGAGCAGGGTCACCGCCGCCGCCATGGTGCCGCCGGTGGCCAGCAGGTCGTCGACCAGCACCACGCGCTTGCCCTTATCGATGGCGTCGGACTGGATCTCGATCGTGTCGGTGCCGTATTCCAGCGCATAGGTGTGGCGCACCGTGATGCCGGGCAGCTTGCCCTTCTTACGCAGCATCACGAAGCCGGTGCCGAGCGCCAGGGCGAGTGGCGCCGCCAGCAGGAAGCCGCGCAATTCGATGCCGGCCAGCACGTCGGGTTTGTACTTCTTCACCCGCTCGGCCATCTGCTCGACGGTCTCGTGCCAGGCTTTGGCGTGCGCCAGCAGGGTCGAGATGTCGTAGAACAGGATGCCCGGCTTGGGGAAATCCGGGATTGAGCGGATGTGCTTCCTGAGGTCGATCTTGGCGGCCATGTCGCTGGGTGCCTTTACTGATATGCCGGCGGCGGCACGAAGCTGCGGTATTCCTGCTCGAGCAGCTTGGCGAACTGGATGCAGGTGTAGTCGCCATACTGCGGGCCGACGATCTGCACGCCGATCGGCAGCCCGTCCTTGCTGAGTCCGATCGGCGCCGCCGTCGCCGGCAGGAAAGTGACGCCGGAGTAGCCCGCCCAGAACAGCTGGTCGAACGCCGGCACCTTCTTGTTGTTGACGATGATCGTGCGCGCGACGCGGTCGGGCGAATGATCATGCGGGAAGGCCGGGCTCGAAGTGACCGGGCACAGCAGCAGATCGTAATCCTTGAAGAAGGCGTCCCACGCCAGCCGCAGGCGATGACGCCGCTCGTTCAGCTGCAGCCAGTCCATATGGCGGCTGGTCACGCCACGTATCATCTGGGCGGCCGAACCCTTGTCGTCGGGGCCATAGGCGGCAAGCGCATCGCTCATGCGCTTGTACTCGTCCGGTGGCGTGTGCGCCGAGGTCGCAGCACGCAACATGCGCATGTAGACCTCGTGCACCTCCGAAGTGTCGAAGCCCGGCCGCGCCTTGTCGCTCACCTTGACCTTCTTCTTGCCGAGAAAGTCGGCGAGCTTCTGGATCTCCGCCTGCACCGAATGGTCCACCTCGGCGTGCCGGTCGTCGAGCACGACCGCGACCTTGAACTCGCGCAGCTTCTGCTTCTTCGACTTGGGCAGATTGATTTTCCAGCCGCGGCCGTCGATCTCGTCGGGCCCGGCCATCACATCGAGGGCGATCTCGAGATCCTCGGCGCCACGCGCCAGCGGTCCGACCACCGCGATGTCGGCGCCGGGGGAGACCGCGCCGTTCAGCGTGTGGCCCTTGGGGCTGACGACGTCCCAGGTCGGCTTGTGGCCGTAGACGCCGCAGTAGTGCGCGGGGTTGCGGATCGACGAGCCGATGTCGCTGCCGGCCTCGATGCCGGTGAGGCCTGCCGCGAGCGCGGCGGCCGAGCCGCCGGACGATCCGCCTGGCGTGCGGCTATGATCCCACGGATTGTTGGTGGTGCCGTAGATGTCGTTGTAGCTCTGATAATCGGCGAGCAGCAGCGGCACGTTGGTCTTGCCGAACAGGGTGACGCCGGCGTTGATCATGCGCTGGGCAACCAGCGAGTTTGCTGTTGCCTTGTGGTCCTTGAGCGCCGGCACGCCCCAGGTCGTCGGATAGCCCGTGACGTCGAACAATTCCTTGATGGTCATCGGCACGCCGTGCAGTGGGCCCAGTTTCTTGCCGAGCCTCACCGCCTTGTCGGCCGCCTTGGCTCGCTTGCGGGCACCCGGGATGTCGGTGGCGATGATGGCGTTGAGCTTGGGGTTATGGGTTTCGATGCGCTTCAGGTAGAGATCGAGCAATTCGACGCAGCCGATCTTCTTCTTCCGGACGGCCGAAGCGAGCTGCTTGGCGGTCCGGAATGGCAGGGCAGTGGACATGGGCTGGGTTCCGCTCCGACGATGGACGACGACAAAGGCCGTACCATATTGTGCTGCCTGCCGTGAAGAAGTTACCCGCGGTCTTGGCCTCCCCCTGACGGCGAGGGAGTGCCTTCAACGCCGCGGCTTGGCGCGTGCCGTCGGCTCGGCAATCAGGGGGTCGTCCGGCCAGTAGTGCTTGGGATAGCGGCCCTTCAGCTCGGCTTTCACGTCGCGATAGGCATTCTTCCAGAAGCTCGCCAGATCGCGGGTCACCTGCACCGGGCGACGGGCCGGCGACAGCAGATGGATCGTCACCGGCACCTTGTTGCCGGCAAGGCGTGGCGTGTCGGTGAGGCCGAACATCTCCTGCAAGCGAACGGAAAGCGTGGGCTCGGCGGGGTTGCCGTAGTCGACCGGCACGCGCGAGCCGCTCGGCACCTCGATGTGGGTCGGCGCGAGCTTGTCAAGTTGCCGCTGTTGCTCCCAGGGCACCAGCGTCCTGAGCGCCTCGGCCAGATCGATGCGCCGGACAACACCATCGACGAACGGCGCCAGCCAGTCCTCAAGCGACGCGGCGAGCGCGGCGTCCGACAGGTCGGGCCAGCTTTGGTCGAGTTGGCGCAGGAAGGCGACGCGCTGCCGCCATGCCCGCAGCTCGTCCGTCCACGGCAGGCCGCGCTTGCGCAGCCCCGCCAGCATCGCCGTCTTCACCTTCTCCGGATCAGGCTTGTTGAGAGGTTTGTCCTCCAGCACCAAGGCGCCTAGCCGGCGTCGTCGCCGCGCCACCACGCTGTCGCGCCACTCGACGATCTCTTCTTCGACGATGCGGTCGCCATAGAGCTCCTCGATCTCTGCAGGTGAGATCGGTGCGGCCAGAAAGACACGCGAGTCCTGGGTCGAACCGTCGAGGTCGGCCACCACCAGGAACTCCTCGTTTGCCATCGGGTCGCCCTCCGGCAGTGCCGCCCCGCGACCGCCCGACAGCAGGTAGCGACCCGCGCTGCCAGGACGACGCCGGCCGATGCGGTCGGGATACGCCAGCGCCAGCAATGAGCCGGTCATCGAGACCTCGGGTGTCCCGTCTTTGTCTTCGCGCGACGTCAGGCGGCGCGCCATCTCGCCGATCTGGCGCGGCGCCTTGCCGGCGAGGGCGATGTCAACGCGATGGCGCAGATCGACGTCACGATGTCCGGGTGGTAGACGCAGGAAATCGCGTTCACTCAGGATGGCGGTGAGCAGCGCGGCAACACGCCCCTGGCCGAGCTCGCGGCCTTTGACCACCAGATGGGCGAGCCTGGGATGCTGGCCGATCCGCGCCATGGTGCGGCCGTGCGGCGTGATCGCGCCGGCCGCATCTACTGCGCCGAGATCGAGCAGCAATTCGCGCGCCGTGGCGAGCGACGCGGCCGGCGGCGGTGTCAGCCAGGGCAGCGTCGCGGCGTCGGCCACGCCCCAGGCCGCCAGCTCGAGCGCCAGCGGGGCGAGGTCGGCATCGATAATCTCCGGCGGCGTGAAGGGCAGCAGACCGCGCTGCGACTCCTCGGTCCACAGGCGATAGCAGATGCCGGGTTCGAGGCGGCCGGCGCGGCCGCGCCGCTGGTCGGCCGAGGCCTGGCTGACCCGCACCGTCTCCAGCCGCGTCATGCCCGAGCGCGGCGAGAAGCGCGGCACGCGCATCAGGCCGCTGTCGATCACCAGGCGGACGCCTTCGATGGTCAGGCTGGTCTCGGCGATCGAAGTGGCAAGCACGACCTTGCGTCGGCCGGCCGGCGACGGCGAGATGGCGCGGTCCTGGTCGGCCGGTGACAGGTCGCCGTACAGAGGCGCTACGTCGATGTTGGCGGCGAGTCCTTGCAGGCGCTCCTCGATGCGGCGGATCTCGCCGACGCCGGGCAGGAACACCAGGGCGCTGCCGCTCTCGGCGGCGAGTGCATTGCGTACGGCACTCGCAACCGTGTCCTCGACGCGCCCCGCGGCCTCGCGATCGAGATAACGTGTCTCGACCGGGAACATGCGCCCGGCCAATTCCACCAGCGGCGCGCCGCCCAGCCGTTGCGACACCGGCCCGGGATCGAGCGTGGCCGACATGGCAATGACGCGCAGATCCTCGCGCAGGGCGCCCTGCGATTCACGGACCAGGGCGAAGGCGAGGTCGCTGTCCAGGCCGCGCTCGTGCAGCTCGTCGAAGATCACGCAGCCGACACTTTCGAGCGACGGATCGTCCTGCAGCAGACGCAGGAACAGGCCGTCGGTCACGACCTCGATGCGCGTGCGCGGGCCGACCTTGCTGTCGAGCCGCACGCGATAGCCCACCGTCTCGCCGACCTGCTCGCCGAGCGTCGCCGCCATGCGGCGCGCTGCGGCGCGGGCGGCCAGCCGGCGCGGCTCCTGCATGATGATCTTGCGACCCTCGAGCCACGGCGCATCGAGCAAGGCGAGCGGCACGCGCGTCGTCTTGCCGGCGCCGGGCGGGGCGACCAGCACGGCGGCATTGCGCTCGGCCAGCACCGCCTTCAGGCGCGGCAGACTCTCGTCGACAGGGAGGGACTCCATTGCTGGGGCTTATAGCTCTGGCAACGGTCGGGGCACAGGCTTAGGGTTCGCCATGGCACTGAAAAGACTGATCCTGGCCCTCTGCGCCATCGTTTTGCTCTCGGGGCTGGGACTGGCGCAAGGCTACCCGACGAGGTCCCTCCACCTGATCGTCGGCTACACGCCGGGTGGCGGTAACGACCTGATCGCGCGCATCGTGGCGGCCAAGCTCCAGGACAAGCTGGGACAGACCGTGCTGGTCGAGAACAAGCCGGGGGCGCAGTCGATCGTGGCGGCCGAACTCGTCGCCAAGGCGCCGCCCGACGGCTACACCCTGCTGATCGCGGCGAGCGGGCCAATGACCATCAATCCCGCGGTCTACAGCAAGCTGCCCTATTCGCCGCTGAAGGACTTCGTGCCGATCTCGCTGCTCGCCGAGTTCCCGTTGCTCCTCGTGGTTGCCGCCGATACGCCGGTGAAGACCGTCAAGGAGCTGATCGAGTACGGAAAGGCCAATCCCAAGCTCGCCAACTACGCCTCGAGCGCCACGCCGTTCCAGCTTGCGGCCGAGCTGTTCAACCAGAGCACCGGCTCGTCGTTCCAGCACATCCCTTACAAGGGCAGCGGCGACGTCGTGCAAGCCGTGATGTCGGGGCAGGTGCTGATGGCCTTCGTCGATTCGGGCCCGGTTGCAGGCCCGCTCAAGGCCGGCAAGCTCCGGGCGCTCGGCATCACCACGGCCAAGCGCCCGCTCAATTTCCCCGACATTCCGACCCTGGCCGAGCAGGGCTTTCCCGACATGGAGATCGTGCTGTGGACCGGCCTGGTAGCGCCGGCGGGCACGCCCAACGAGATCGTCGACCGCCTGCAGGATGCCGTCGCCGACACGCTCAACATGCCAGCCGTCGAATCGGCGCTCGACGCCATCTCGGTCGATCCGCGCTCCACCACCTCGTCGGAGTTCCAACAGTTGATCAAGACCAACTCCGCCCGCTGGAAGGCGGTCGCCGACAAGGCCAACATCAAGCTCGATTGAGGGGGCGATGGACAGCAACGAAGCCCGCCATTCGGCGGCGCATTATTTCCTCGAGGGGCTGAACGAGCTCGGCTTCGACTATCTGTTCTGCAACTTCGGCACCGACCACGCCCCGCTGATCGAGGCGATGGCCGCCTTCCGGCGTGTCGGCCGCGAGATGCCCAAGACCATCCTCTGCCCGCATGAAAACACCGCCGTGCACATGGCGGCGGGCTACGCTATCGCCACCGGGCGCGGCCAGGGCGTGATGGTGCATGTCGATGCCGGCACGGCTAACTCGGCGATGGCGCTGCACAATCTCTGCCGCGCCCGCATTCCGGTGATGCTGATGGCCGGCAAGGCGCCCTTCACCACGCGCGGCGAGCTTTTAGGCACGCGCGACACCTACGTGCACTTCGTGCAAGAGCCGTTCGACCAGGCGAGCGTGGTGCGGCCCTACACCAAGTGGGAATACAATCTGCCGTCCGGCGTGATTGCCAAGGAGGCGTTGCGCCGAGCTCATACTGTGATGGAGAGCGACCCCAAGGGACCGGTCTACATGACCTTCCCGCGCGAGACTCTGACCGAGAATTTCAGCGAGGGCGCCATCCGCTCCTACCCGGCGGATCGCTTCGGCTCCGTCGCGGCGCGCGGCGTCGATGCTGGCGCGATCGAGGTCATCGTTGCCAAGCTGCTCGCCGCCGAGCGGCCGTTGCTGATTACCGCCTATGCCGGGCGCAACCACAAGACCGTGGCCGTGCTCGACGAGCTGGCGCGCTTCGCCGGCATCCGGGTGGTCGAGTTCAATCCGCTCTACGTGAGCCTGCCGCACAACTCGCCCTGCCATGGCGGCTTCACGCCGGCCCGGGTACTCGCCGACGCCGATGTCGGCCTGATGGTCGATGTCGACGTGCCGTGGATCCCGAGCGACATGCCGGACAATCCCGCGACCTGGTGGGCGCAGATCGACGTCGACGCCGAGAAGCGCAATTTCCCGATGTGGACGTTCCCCGGCAACCTGCGCCTGCCGGGCGACAGCCATCGCATCCTCTCCGACCTGCTGACCGCGCTGAAGGCCAAAGCCGATACCGGTTTCAAGACGCGCGCCGCGGCGCGGGTGGCGGAGCTCGCCCAAGAGGGCAAGACGCGACGCGAGGCGGCCGCAAGGCTGGCGGCCAATCGCGGCACGGTGGGCGAGATCAGCCCACACTATGTCTGTGCGGCGCTCGCCAAGGCGCTGAAGCCGTCGGACGTCGTGCTCAACGAGGCGATCCGCAACGGTCCGGTGGTGTTCGCCCAGATGCCGCGCACCGAAGCCGGAACGTTGGTCGGCCTCGCCGGCGGCGGATTGGGCTTCTCCGGCGGCATGGCGCTCGGCCTCAAGCTAGCGCAGCCCGAGCGGACCGTGGTGCAGATCGCCGGCGACGGCACGTTCTACTTCTCCAATCCGCAATCGACGCAGGCGGTGTCGCGGCAGTACAAGTTGCCGATCCTGACCGTCGTGCTCGACAACTCCGGCTGGGCCGCCGTGAAGGAGGCGACCTTGCGCGTCTATCCCGAGGGCGAGGCCAAGGCCTCGGCCGACTACGGCGCGCTGCTGGCGCCCGACATGGACTTCGCCAAGGTCGCCGAAGCCGCCGGCGGACATGGCGAACTGGTGAGTGATCCCGACGCCATCGAAGGCGCCATCGCCCGCTGCCTCGAGGCGGTGCGCGGCGGCCGATCGGCGATCCTGCATGCCAAGGTCACGAAGCTCTGAGCCATGACCGTCACCGTCGAAGCCCTTGATCATCTCGTCGTCAATGTGAAGGACGTCGAGGTCGCCGCGTCCTGGTACGAGCGCGTGCTTGGCATGAAGCGCGTGGTCACCGAGCCGCGGCCCGGCCGGCGCGTGACCTCGATGCATTTCGGACGCCAGAAGATCAATCTGCGGCCCCATACGGCGACGCAGGAGCAGTGGTTCACCGGTCGGCAGGTTGCGCCGGGCAGCGACGATCTATGCTTTTTGACGAAGTCGACGCCGCAGCAGGTCGTGGACCATTTCAAGAGCTGCGGCATCGCAATAGAGGAAGGGCCCGGCGAAAAGTCGGGGGCGCTGGGCACCATCCTCTCGGTCTATTGCCGCGACCCCGACGGCAACCTGATCGAGGTCTCGTCGTACAAGCAGGCCTGACGGAAACTCAGAACGGGATGGCGACCAGCGTGTCGAAGCGCCGGCCGTCGCACACCACGATGCGCTCGGCGAAGCGCAGCGCGCCGGCCGCGTCGGGCTTCACCTTGTCGCGGTAGCAGCCGGTGGCGAACACATCCATGGCGCCTTCGCGCATGATGCGCACGATCAGGAATGGCGTCTCGACATCCGCCGCGCCATTGGCCTGGCCCAGCACGACCGGCAGGCCGACGATGTGGCGGTAGCGCTGCTGCTCGTAGATGTTGACCTTGCGCAGCGAGGAGATGCGGTCCTCCAGCATGCCGCGCGTGTCGGCATAGATCAGCCCGCCCTCGAGGCCGGACTTCACGTTCGCCGCCGTCGTCACCTTGTAGAGACAGGGATCGTGGAACAGCTTGGGCCATTCCTCGAATTCCTCGTTGTCGATGACGCGCGCATAGACGGCGTTCAGTTCGACCAGACGCGCAATATCCATCCGCCGCTCCGGCCTAGAAGCCCATGTACCGCCGGTAGGCCTTCCAGAAGCCGCGGACCGAGGCTTCGGTGGCGCGCGTCTCCTGGCTCTCGGCGGTGTTGCCACCCATGTTGATCACTGAGACATGGTCGGAGGCGGCAAGGGTGCCGCGCTGCACGAAGCCGCCGACGCAGCCGTCTTCCATCGAAATGAAGCCCGCCGGTCCGACCAGGTTCTGCTGCTTCAGCCGCCGGCGGTTCATCTCCGGTGTGTCGTCCTCGAAGCCGAAATAGGTCCACACCAGGTCCATCTTGCCGACGCCGCGCGGCACGACCTGGCGGATCGCCAGGCAATTGTAGATCTGCTGCAGGATGAAGCCCGGGAACACCGACAGGATCTGCAGCTGGATGTGGTCGCCGAACTCCTCGACCGACTCGAGCACGCTGGGATCGGCCAGCGCGAAGCGGCCGTCCTGGTCGGTGCGGATCTGCTGGTCCTTGTAGGCGGTGGCGTTTTTGCCTTCGGGAATGGCGATGGTGTAGCTCGAATGGCTGCCGCCGTCGGGGCTGACGAGCACGCCGCCGCCTTGCGTCAGGCGCGAGATGCGGAAGGTCGCGAGGAAGGTGTGCAGCAGGCTCGCGTGGTAGGTGTCCTTGACGTTCTCGACATAGAGCTTCCAGTTGTTGGGCAGCGGCTGCACGAAGCGGCCCATCACCCGGATCGGCCGGTTGAGCACGCGCTTGATGCGGCCCAGAACGTCGGCGCCGATATACTCCTCGATCGGCGGTGTCTCGGGCGACAGGGTGACGAACACCAGGCCGTACAACGTGGTGGTCCTGAGTTTGCGCGGGCTAAAAGTCTCGCGCTTGAAATCCTTGGGCATACCGCCCACGCCGTTGATGCCCTTCTCGAAGGCGATGCCGCGCAGGTTGCCGCAGAGGTCGTAGCTCCAGGCGTGGTAGATGCACTTGAACTGGTTCTGGACGTTGCCGCCGTCGTCGAAGGCGATCAGCGCGCCGCGATGGGCGCAGCGGTTCTCGAAGCAGTTGATCGAGCCGTCGGCGTCGCGCACCACGATCACCGGCATGTCGCCCAGCTGGTTGGTGCGGTAGTCGCCCTTGTTAGGGATGTCGGCTTCCAGGCAGACGAAGTTCCAGGTCGCCGCCTCGAACAGGCGCTGCATCTCGCGCTTGTAGTTGGCCTCGTCCTGGTAGACCCAGTAGGGCACGCGGGCGAGCGAGTCTTCCGGCCAGACCGTTGTGTTGACTGTGTCGTCGTAGCGGATGTCCATGCGACCCTCCGGTTACTCCAAGGTAACGTTGGCCGATTTGATGACCTCGCGCCAGCGCCTTTCCTCGTCCTTGATGAACTGGGCGGTGGTGGCGGGGTCCTGCCCGAGTGGCTCGGCGCCCTGGTCGAGGAATTTCGTCTGCACATCTGGCAGTTTCAGGGCCGCTGCGGTGTCGGCGTTGATCTTCTTCACGATGGCATCCGGCGTACCCGGTGGCGCGACCAAGGCGAACCAGGTGACGGAAACCAGGTCGGGGTAGCCGGCCTCGGCGGCGGTCGGCACGTCGGGCGCCACCGGGCTGCGCGTCCGGTTGGTAACGCCGAAGAATTTGGCCTGCCCCGCTTTCTGGAAGCGCAGGGCGGCGGCGATGTTGCCGAAGAAGATGTCGACCCTGCCCGCCGTCAGGTCGACCAGGGCCGGGCCCTCGCCCTTGTAAGGCACGTGCACCAGCTTGACGCCGGCCATGGTGGAGAACATTTCCGCCGTCAGGTGCGAGGTCGAACCGTTTCCCTGGCTGGCGTAGGTCACCTGGCCGGGATTGGCCTTGGCGTAGGCCACCAGCTCCTTGGCCGACTCTGCGGGGAAGTCCTTGCGCGCGGTGATGACGTTGGGCACCAGCGCCAGCACGGTGATGGGCACGAACTTCGACGGATCGTAGGACAGCGACTTGTAAAGGTTGTGGTTGATCGCCAGCGGCGGCGGCGGCGCGCACAGGAGCGTGTAGCCGTCGGGCTCGGCGCGGTAGGCGACCTCGGCGCCGATGTTGCCGCCCGCGCCCGGCTTGTTGTCGATGATCACCGGCTGGTTCCACGCCGTCGACAGCTTGTCGCCGGCGATGCGGCAGAGCGTGTCGTTCGAGCCGCCGGCCGGGAAGGGCACGATCACCCGCACCGGCTTCTGTGGATAGGCGGCCTGGCCATAGGCGGGCGCTGCCAATAGCAGCGTCAACAGCACGGCGCGCAAAAGCCCTGTCATGGGCTTATGTTAGCAGAGATGGGCCCGCCACCGTTCCAGGCTTTTGTCCAATCGCTTCGTCCGCAAAGCCCGCTGCGCGAAGCGATCACGTCGGCCTACCGGCGCCCCGAGCCGCACTGCCTGCCGCCGCTGGTCGAGGCTGCGACCCTGCCGGCCGAGACCATGGCCGAGGCGACGGCGCTCGCCCGCCGGCTGGTCGAGCGGTTGCGCGCCAAGGGCCATGGCGGCGGCGTCGAAGGGTTGATCCACGAGTACGCCCTGTCGAGCCAGGAGGGCGTGGCGCTGATGTGCCTCGCTGAGGCGCTGCTACGCATCCCCGACGACGAGACGCGCGATGCGTTGATCCGCGACAAGATCGGCGGCGGCGACTGGGAGGCCCATCTCGGTCATAGCCGCTCGCTGTTCGTGAATGCCGCGACCTGGGGCCTGCTGCTCACCGGAAAGCTCACCTCGACCCACAGCGAGCGCGGCCTGTCGGCGGCGCTGACGCGGCTGGTCGCCAAGGGCGGCGAGCCGCTGATCCGCCATGGCGTCAATCTTGCCATGCGTCTGATGGGCGAGCAGTTCGTCTCGGGCCAGACCATCGAGGAGGCGTTGGAGAACGGCCGGCCGTTGGTCGCCAAGGGCTTCAGCTATTCCTACGACATGCTGGGCGAGGCGGCGATCACCGCCGACCAGGCCGTGCGTTACTTCGCCGACTACGAGCAGGCGATCCGCCGTATCGGCGAGTCGGCCGCCGGCCGTGGCGTCCATGAGGGTCCCGGCATCTCGGTCAAGCTCTCGGCGCTGCATCCGCGCTACAGCCGCAGCCAGCTCGAGCGCGTGCAGGCCGAACTCTATCCGCGGCTCAAGGCGCTGACCGTACTGGCGCGGAGCTACGACATCGGCCTCAATATCGATGCCGAGGAGGCCGACCGGCTGGAGATCTCGCTCGACCTGCTGGAAAGGCTCTGCTTCGAGCCGGAGCTGGCCGGCTGGGACGGCATCGGCTTCGTGGTCCAGGCCTACCAGAAGCGATGCTCGTTCGTGATCGACTGGCTGGTCGATCTGGCGCGCCGTAGCGGGCATCGCCTGATGGTACGGCTGGTCAAGGGCGCGTACTGGGACGGAGAGATCAAGCGCGCCCAGGTCGATGGACTGGAAGGCTTTCCCGTCTTCACGCGCAAGCTGCATACCGACGTCTCCTACATCGCCTGCGCGCGCAAGCTCTTGGTGGCGACCGACGTCGTCTTCCCCCAATTCGCGACCCACAATGCCCTGACACTCGGCACGATCCACGCCATGGCCGGTGCGCACTTCCAGGCGGGGAAGTACGAGTTCCAGTGCCTGCACGGCATGGGCGAAAGTCTCTACGAAGAAGTGGTCGGGCCGGGCAAGCTCGACCGGCCGTGCCGCATCTACGCGCCGGTCGGCACGCACGAGACGCTGCTCGCCTATCTCGTCCGCCGCCTGCTGGAGAACGGCGCCAACACGTCCTTCGTCAACCAGATCGCCGATCCGGCGTTCCCGATCGACAAGCTGCTCGCCGATCCGGTGGAGCGCGCGCGGCGGCTCGATCCGGTGGGCGCGCCGCATCCCAAAATCGCTCTGCCGCGCGATTTGTTCGGTGCGGAGCGCGCCAATTCGACGGGCTTCGATATCAGCAACGAGCAGCGCCTAGCCGCGCTTGCTGCCGCGCTCACGCCCCAGACCTGGCAGGCGACGCCGATGCTGGGCGACGGCCCGCGCGAGGGCGGGTTACGCGAGGTGCGCAATCCTGCTGATTTGGGTGATGTCGTCGGCACCGTTGTCGACACCGCGCCCGAGCTGGTCGACGCCGCCTGCGCCCGCGCGATCCCGTGGACGGCCACGCCACAGGCGCGCGCCGCGTGCCTGGTGCGCGTCGCCGACCGACTGGAGTCGCGCCTGCTGCCGTTGGTAGGCCTGATCGTGCGCGAAGCCGGCAAGACCTTCGCCAATGCGGTGGTCGAGGTGCGCGAGGCTGTCGATTTCCTGCGCTACTACGCGGGCCAGGTGCGCGGCTGGTCGAACGACACCCACAAGCCGCTCGGCACAGTGGCTTGCATCAGCCCGTGGAACTTCCCGCTGTCGATCTTTACCGGCCAGATCGCCGGCGCCCTCGCGGCGGGCAATGCGGTGATCGCCAAGCCGGCCGAAGAGACGCCGCTGATCGCGGCACAAGCGATGCGGCTCTTCCTCGGTGCCGGCCTGCCGCCCGGCGTGCTGCAGCTCCTGCCCGGCGACGGCAAGGTCGGCGCACGATTGGTCGCGAACCCAGCCGTCGACGGCGTGGTCTTCACCGGCTCGACCGAGGCCGCCCGCTCGATCTATCGCGAACTCAGTAGGCGCCTCGGCCGCGACGGCAAGCCGGTGCCGCTGATCGCCGAGACAGGCGGCCAGAATGCGCTTATCGCCAATTCATCGGCTCTGCCGGAGCAGCTGGTGCAGGATGCCGTGACGTCGGCTTTCGACTCCGCCGGCCAGCGCTGCTCGGCGCTGCGCGTGCTTTGCTTGCAGGAGGACATCGCCGATCGCGTCCTGCCGATGCTGAAAGGCGCCATGGCCGAGCTCGCTCTCGGCAATCCCGACCGGCTGTCGACCGATGTCGGGCCGGTGATCTCGGCCGAAGCGCAGCAGCGGCTGGTCGATCATATCGAGCGCATGCGGGCGCAACGCCACGCGGTGACCCAGGCAGCGTTGCCCGCCGACACCCGGCGTGGGCTCTTCGTGCCGCCGACCATCATCGAGATCGGGTCGATTGCCGAGCTGCCGGGCGAAGTGTTCGGACCGGTCCTGCACGTGCTGCGCTATCCGCGCGAACGCCTTGACGAGGTGGTGCGGCAGTCAAACGCAACGGGGTTCGGCCTCACCTTTGGCGTGCACAGCCGTATTGACGAGATGATCGAGCGCGCCACCGATCTCAGCGCCGCCGGCAATCAGTACGTCAACCGCACGGTGATCGGCGCCGTGGTCGGCGTGCAGCCCTTCGGCGGCCATGGATTGTCGGGAACCGGACCGAAGGCGGGCGGACCGCTTTATGTGCGCCGTCTGCTGTCGCAGCGGCCGCCTATGTCACGCGACGACGTCCCGCGCGATCTCGTTGGACCGGTCGGCGAGTACAACAGGTATGCGCTGCGGCCCAAGGGCACGATCCTCTGTGTCGCACGCGATCCCGCCGACTTGCAGGCCCAGCTCGCCGCCGTCACTGCTACCGGCAATCGGGCGACCATGGATATCGACGAGCCGCACCTCTCGGCGGCGCTATTCGCCGGAAGCCCCGACGAATTGATCGCTCTCAACCGCCGCCTCGCGGAGCGCGACGGGCCAATCGTGTCGGTGCACGTGGCGCCCTATCCCCTGGAGTTCCTGTTCGACGAGGTTTCGCTCAGCGTCAACACGGCGGCGGCCGGTGGCAATGCCAGCCTTATGACGATCGGTTAGCTGGTCGACTAATAGGGCCCGTTGGGGCCGGGCTTGGTCAGTTCCCTGTTGCAGAACAGCCGCTGGGCGGTGGGCGGATCGAACTTGAGGCGCTCGGCCTCGCACTGATCGTAGGTGAATGGGCCGGCAAAGATCTCCGGCCCCATCACCAGGATGGGCCGCGGCCGTTCGAGATACCAGCCAGGGCTGGTATAGGCGACGCGCGGGCTCCTGTTCTCGCAGGCCGCGAGCGACAGGCCGAACAACACGGCCAGTGACAAAACGGCCAACACGCGCTTCGACATCCAACTCCCCCGCTTCGCAATACTCCATTTTGCAAGTTACAAGGCCTTCCGCGGGCCAACAATCGCTTTCGCCCCGGCGGCCAGCCGGGCTAATAATGCCTTGAGCCACGCATCCGGGGGGATGCTGCGTATTTCGTTGGCAGCAGGCGTTTTTTGATGGATTTGCCGGAGAAACAGGGACTTTACGACCCACGCAACGAACACAATTCGTGCGGTGTCGGCTTCGTGGCCAATATCAAGGGCCACAAGTCCCACGACATCATCCATCAGGGCCTGCGCATCCTGGTCAATCTCGACCATCGCGGCGCCGTCGGTGCCGATCCGCTGGTCGGCGATGGCGCAGGCTGCATGATCCAGACGCCGGACGCCCTGCTGCGCGACTGGGCGCGCCAGGCCGGTGTCGACCTGCCGCCACCCGGCCACTACGCCGTCGCCATGTGCTTCCTGCCGCAGAACGAGAAGGCGCGGCAATTCGCCATCAAGCGGCTGGAGCATTTCATCAAGGTCGAGGGCCAGTCGCTTTTGGGCTGGCGAGACGTGCCGACCGATACGACCGGCCTTGGCGCCGCCGTGATCGAGCGCATGCCGGTGATCCGGCAGGCGATCGTCGGCCGCGGCAAGAAGCTCGCCGACCAGGACGCCTTCGAGCGCAAGATCCTGGCGATCCGCAAGCAGACCCAGAACCCGCTGGTCGACCTAGAGAAGAAGCACAAGCTGCCCGGCCTGTCGCAGCTCTACATGCCGTCCTTCTCGTCGCGCACGGTGGTCTACAAGGGCCTGCTGCTGGCACCTCAGGTCGAGAGCTTTTACGCCGACCTGCGCAACCCACTGACCGAGTCGGCGCTCTGCCTGGTGCATCAGCGCTTCTCGACCAACACCTTTCCGTCGTGGCGCCTGGCGCACCCCTACCGCTTCATTGCGCACAATGGCGAGATCAACACGGTGCGCGGCAACGTCAACTGGATGTATGCCCGCCGGCGCACGATGGAGTCCGATCTGATCGGTGCCGATCTCGACAAGATGTGGCCGATCATCCCGCACGGCCAGTCGGACACGGCCTGCGTCGACAACGCGCTCGAGCTCCTGCTCAACGGCGGCTACTCGCTCGCCCACGCCATGATGATGCTGATCCCGGAGGCGTGGGCCGGCAATCCGCTGATGGATGCCAAGCGCAAGGCCTTCTACGAGTATCACGCCGCCCTGATGGAGCCGTGGGACGGCCCGGCCTCGATCGCCTTCACCGACGGCCGACAGATCGGCGCCACGCTCGACCGCAACGGCCTGCGCCCGGCGCGCTTCCTGGTGACCAACGACGACATGGTGGTAATGGCGTCCGAGGCGGGCGTGCTGCCGATCCCCGAGAACAAGATCGTGCGCAAGTGGCGCCTGCAGCCGGGGAAGATGCTGCTGATCGACCTCGAGCAGGGCCGCATCGTCGAGGACGAGGAGCTGAAGCGTACGCTCGCCGAGGCCGAGCCGTACGACGAGTGGCTGAAGGAGACCCAGTACAAGCTCGAGGAGCTGAGCGAGCTCCCCGATGCGCCGGCGCCGGCACCGTCGAACGACCCGACGACCCTGCTCGATCGCCAGCAAGCCTTCGGCTACACCCAGGAGGACGTGAATTTCTTCTTGGAGCCGATGAGCAAGGAGCCGGACGATCCGGTGGGCTCGATGGGCACCGACACGCCGATCGCCGTGCTCTCCAAGAAGCCCAAGCTGCTCTACAACTACTTCAAACAGAACTTCGCGCAGGTCACCAACCCGCCGATCGATCCGATCCGCGAAGAGCTGGTGATGTCGCTGGTGTCGATGATCGGGCCGCGCCCCAATCTGCTCGGCCGCCATGCCGGCACGCACAAGCGGCTGGAGGTCGCCCAGCCGGTGCTGACCAATGCCGAGCTGGAGAAGATCCGCTCGATCGAGGAGCTTTTGGACGGCGCCTTCCGCACCGCCACCATTGACTGCACCTGGCCCGCGTCGGAAGGCGCAGCAGGGCTGGAGAAGGCGCTTGATCGGGTCTGCTCGGAAGCGACCGACTGCGTTCTGGCCGACCGAAACATCCTGATCCTGTCGGATCGCGCCGTCTCCGCCGAGCGTGTGCCTATCCCGGCGCTGCTGGCGACGGCGGCCGTACACCATCACCTGATCCGCCGGGGCTTGCGCACCCAGACCGGCCTGGTCGTCGAATTGGGCGAGGTCCGAGAGGTCCATCACTTCTGCTGCCTGGCGGGCTACGGCGCCGAGGCGGTCAATCCGTACCTCGCCTTCGAGACGCTGGAGCAGTTGCGCGTCCAGAACGGCGTGTCGCTCAAGGCCTACGAAGTACAGAAGAACTACATCAAGGCGGTCGGCAAGGGCCTCCTGAAGGTGATGTCCAAGATGGGCATCTCGACCTATCAGTCCTATTGCGGCGCGCAGATCTTCGACGCCGTCGGCCTGCATTCCGGCTTCGTCGAGAAGTATTTCACCGGCACGGCCACGACCATCGAGGGCGCGGGCTGGCAGGAGATCGCCGAGGAGACGGTGCGCCGCCATCGCGACGCCTATGGCGACAACCCGACCTACCGCACCATGCTCGATCCGGGCGGCGACTATGCCTTCCGCCTGCGCGGCGAGGACCATGCTTGGACGCCCGAGAGCGTTGCCAGGCTGCAGCACGCGGTGCGCGGCAACTCGTCAGACGAGTACAAGGCCTTCGCTGAGACCATCAACCAGCAGAACGAGCGGCTGCTGACCATCCGCGGCCTTTTGGAATTCAAGTGGGCCGACAAGCCGATCCCGATCGAGGAAGTCGAGCCCGCGGCCAACATCGTCAAACGCTTCGCTACCGGCGCCATGAGCTTCGGCTCGATCAGCCGCGAAGCGCATACCACGCTCGCCATCGCCATGAACCGTATCGGCGGCAAGTCGAATACCGGCGAGGGTGGCGAGGAAGCCGACCGCTTCAAGCCGCTGCCCAACGGCAATTCCATGCGCTCGGCGATCAAGCAGGTGGCGTCGGGCCGCTTCGGTGTCACGACCGAGTATCTGGTCAATGCTGACGACATCCAGATCAAGATGGCGCAGGGTGCCAAGCCCGGCGAGGGCGGCCAGCTTCCCGGTCACAAGGTCGACGAGAACATCGCCCGTGTCCGCCGGTCGACGGCTGGCGTCGGCCTGATCTCGCCGCCGCCGCACCACGACATCTATTCGATCGAGGATCTGGCGCAGCTGATCCACGACCTGAAGAATGCCAACCCGCGCGCGCGGGTCTCGGTGAAGCTGGTTTCCGAAGTGGGCGTCGGCACGGTCGCGGCGGGCGTCAGCAAGGCGCGCGCCGACCATGTGACGATCTCGGGCTTCGAGGGCGGCACCGGCGCGTCGCCCCTGACCTCGCTCACCCATGCGGGCTCCCCGTGGGAGATCGGGCTTGCCGAGACGCAACAGACCCTCGTGCTGAACGGCCTGCGCGGCCGCATCGCCGTGCAGGTTGACGGCGGCCTGCGCACCGGCCGCGATGTCGCGATCGGCGCGATGCTGGGCGCCGATGAGTTCGGCTTCGCGACGGCGCCACTGATCGCCGCCGGCTGCATCATGATGCGCAAGTGCCACCTCAACACCTGCCCGGTGGGCGTGGCGACCCAGGACCCGGTGCTGCGCAAGCGCTTCACCGGCCAGCCCGAGCATGTGATCAACTATTTCTTCTTCGTCGCCGAAGAGCTGCGCGAAATCATGGCGCGGCTCGGCTTCCGTACGCTGAGCGACATGACCGGCCGCGTGGACAAACTCGACATGCGTCGCGCCCTCGACCACTGGAAGGCGGGCGGGGTCGACCTTTCGAAGCTTCTGTACCAGGTGGCAGCCAAGCCGGGCGTGGCGATCTGGAACAGCGAGCGCCAGGATCACGGCCTCGACAAGGCGCTCGACCATAAGCTGATCGCGGCCGCGCAGCCTGCTCTGGAGAGTGGCCAGCCGGTGCAGGTCGAACTGCCGGTCGGCAACGTCAATCGCACCGTCGGCGCCATGCTGTCGGGCGAGGTCGCGAAACGCTACGGCCATATCGGCCTGCCGGAGGACACGATCTCGGTCAGGCTCACCGGCACAGCCGGCCAGAGCTTCGGCGCCTTCCTGGCGCACGGCATATCGCTCGAGCTGACCGGCGATGCCAATGACTATGTCGGCAAAGGCCTGTCCGGCGGCCGCGTCGTGGTGCGCCAGCCACTGGGCACGAGCCGCAATCCGACCGAGAACATCATCGTCGGCAATACGGTGCTCTACGGCGCCATTGGCGGCGAGGCCTACTTCGAGGGCGTGGCCGGCGAACGCTTCGCCGTGCGCAACTCGGGCGCGGTCTGCGTCGTCGAAGGCACTGGCGACCATGGCTGTGAATACATGACCGGCGGCGTGGTCGTCGCGCTGGGCGATACTGGCCGCAACTTCGCGGCCGGTATGTCGGGCGGCGTGGCCTACGTCTACGATCCGAAGTCGCGGTTCAAGGACCTGTGTAATCCGGCAATGGTCGATCTCGAGAAAGTCGGCGGCCTGTCGAGCGAGCCACTCGACGATCCGGGCCGGCCGCGCCAGAGAGCGCTCAACGTCGACGACAACGGCATGGGCGACGTGCTGCGCTTCGATGCCGAGCGGCTGCGCATCCTGGTCGAGCGTCACCATTTGCACACCGGCAGCGCGCGCGCACGCGAGCTGCTCGAGGATTGGGATCGGGCGCTCTCGAACTTCGTCAAGATCATGCCCAAGGACTACAAGCGCGCGCTCGTGCAGGCACGCGAGCGGGCCACGGCCAAGGCCGTGGCGGCGGAATAGTCCATGGGTCTGGTCAAGGGGTTCCTGGAAATCGAGCGCAAGGATCGGCCTTATGAAAAGGTCGAGGCGCGCCTCAAGACGTGGAAGGAGTTCATCCTGCCGTTGCCGCCCGCCGAGGTGAGCAAGCAGGGTGCGCGCTGCATGGATTGCGGCATCCCGTTCTGCCACAACGGCTGTCCGGTCAATAACCTGATCCCCGACTGGAACGAGCTGGTCCGCCGCGACCGCTGGCAGGACGCGCTCGACGTGCTGCACTCGACCAACAACTTCCCGGAATTCACCGGCCGCATCTGCCCCGCGCCCTGCGAGGCCTCGTGCACGCTCAACATCGACGACAATCCGGTGACCATTAAATCGATCGAATGCTCGATCGTCGATCGCGGCTGGCAGGAGGGCTGGATCCAGCCTTTCATCGCGGCCAAGAAGACCGGCAAGCGTGTCGCCGTCGTGGGCTCGGGCCCGGCCGGCATGGCCTGCGCCCAGCAGCTGGCCCGCGCCGGCCATTCGGTGACCTTGTTCGAGAAGTCCGACCGCGTCGGTGGCTTGCTGCGCTACGGCATCCCCGACTTCAAGATGGAAAAGCATCTGATCGACCGGCGCATGCGCCAGATGGAGGCCGAGGGCGTGGAGTTCCGCACCGGCGTCGAGGTCGGCGCCACGCTGTCGGTCAAGTCGCTGCTCGAAGGCTATGACGCCGTGGCACTGACCGGCGGTGCGGAATGGCCGCGCAACCTCGAAGTGCCGGGTCGCGAGCTTTCCGGCATCCACTACGCCATGGATTTCCTGGTGCAGCAGAACAAGCGCGTGGCCGGCGACGACGAGGCGCGCGCCGCGCCCAAGGGCACGCTCACAGCCAATGGCAAGCATGTCATCGTGATCGGCGGCGGCGACACCGGCTCGGACTGCATCGGCACCTCCAATCGCCAGGGGGCTGCCTCGATCACCCAGCTCGAGGTGTTGCCGGCGCCACCCGACAAGGAAAACAAGGGCCTGACCTGGCCCGACTGGCCGCTCAAGATGCGCACCTCGTCCTCCCAGGAGGAGGGCGCTGAGCGCGACTTCGCCGTGCTGACCAAGCGGGCGGTCGGCAAGAACGGCAAGGTCGAGGCGCTGGAGTGCATGCGCATCGAATGGGCCGGCGGCAAGATGCAGGAGGTCGCGGGCAGTGCCTTCCAGCTCAAGGCCGACCTGGTGCTGCTGGCCATGGGGTTCCTGGGCCCACGCAAGGCCGGCATGCTGGAGCAGGCTGGCGTGACGCTCGATCCGCGCGGCAACGTCGCGGCCACTGTGACGGACTATAAGACCTCGGTGCCGAGGCTGTTCGCCGCCGGCGACATGCGCCGCGGTCAGTCGCTGGTCGTCTGGGCGATCCGCGAGGGCCGGCAATGCGCCCGCGCGGTCGACGAGATGCTGATGGGTGCCACGACTCTGCCGCGCTGACGTACACCCGAACTTCTAATGACCAAAATAGGCGATTGGCGCCGCTATCGGTTATCTTTCATGCATGGTTGCGTCAGCCGAGTGACAGGCCCGTCAGGGGGAGGGGGTGGCAGAAAGTGGGACGAATCGCGTTTGATGCCGACGCCATCGGCATCGGAGCCGTCCCACTGAAGTGGGACGATTGGCCCTTGGGATGAGGTGCTGAAGCGAAATATGCGCTAGACTGACAACTTCGGCTCCGAAGCTGTTTGCCACCCCGGAGGCATCGCCACCGGGCTGATTTCGACCCCCGAGCCCACGACTACGTGACCGGGCCATCGTGATGGCAACGGCGAAAGGACGTCTCATGGCAAGAAACAAGAACAACAAGGCCGCTCCCAAGGCCGAGAAGGTCGAGCCGGCGGAGAAGAGCGACAAGAAGATCCTGGCCTTCGTCGAGCGCTGCGAGAACCCCGGGGATCTCGAATCCCTGATCCGCAATGCCACCAAGCTCGGCAACAAGGTCGTCGCCGAGGCGGCCTTCAGGCGGCGGATTTCGCTGGTTCCGGACCAGAATCCGGGCACGGTGGAGCACGATTTCTGGCAGACCGTTCAGGCCTTCGAATATTCCCTCACCGAGGAACGCGGCAAGACCACAAAGTTGTCACGGACCCGCCGCAAGGTCGCGGAAGTCGGTGTCGTGCAGACGCTGCGCGACTGGAGCGCCGGCCCGCAGGAAGCGGCCGGCTTCAAGAGCCTGCTGGGACGCGGCATGCCCGAGTTCACGGGCGAGGCGATCACACTACGCCATCCCGAGCATTTCGAACCCCAGACGCTCGAGGCCGCGCGGCAGAGACTGACAGTGGCCGGCGTCGACCTCGAACGGCTGACGTAGGACGCCCTTACACCGCTGCCGTCTCGAGCAGCGCGAGATAGAGCGCGATCAGGAAGCCGCCAACGGCCGGCAGCACGATGCCTGATCCGCCCTTATGCAGCGCCTCGGGGATCATGGCGTGCGTGACCAGCGCCAGGATGGCGCCGCCCGCCACCGCCTGGGCGAGCACGGCCACCTGGGATTCGGAATCGCTGATCAAGATCTTGCCGGCAACAGCGGCAACGATGCCGGCGGCCAGCACGGTCGACCACAGCAGGAAAATCGTGCGGTTGGAGTAGCCGGCCTTGCGCAGCATGGTGGCACTCGCCGCCGCTTCGGGAATGCCGCCCAGGAACATGCCGACGATCAGCGTCACCGACAGGCTCTCGAAGCCGGCGAACTTGGCGCCGATCACCAGGCAGCCGGGGATGGTGTCGAGGATGTTGCCGAATACGATGGCGAGGCCCGCGCCCTTTCCCGCCTTGGCCTCGTGCAGCAGCTTGTGTTCGTCGCTGCGGCTGAGATGATCGAGGTTGTCGCGCGCCATCTGGACCCACACGGTCGGGTTGGTGCCGCGGACATTCAGGTTCGACAAGGCGCGCTGCTGGCTGAGCGTGCGGACCTGTTCGTCGAGAAACGGATCCTCTGTCAGGAGCTTGTCGAAGTCTTCCTTGCTGATGGCCAGCAGCTCGGTGTCGGTCTTGGCGCGCACGGTGGCGGTGCGCGTGCCGCCGCTCAGCAGCGCCATCTCGCCGAACGCCTGACCCTTGCCGAGTTCGGCCAGCGTGTGCTGTTCGTTCAGCACCTCGACGCTGCCCTCGGCCACGATGTAGAGCGCGTCGCCCGGGTCGCCCTGGCGGAACACCGTCTCGCCCGCCTTGATCGTGCGCTGCTGCAGTCGGTCGAGCAGCGGCTCGATGTCCTCGGCCGCGAGATGGCGCAGCAGGTCGCATTGCGACAGCAGGGCCAGGGTCGCGCCCGACTGCTGGCGCTTGCGGTTCAGCGCATACTCCAAGAAGCGGGAGGGATAGCGCAGCGCCGCGCCCTTCTGCTCGAGGAACAGCGACGCGACATAGTAAACCACCGCGCCGGTCGCAAAGCCGCCGGCGATCGACGCCCAGGCGACATGGACGTTGGCGCCGTGCTTGGTGAGCGCGTGCGCGCCCTCGAAGCCGAGTTCGATCGCGAGGGCGGCGATCAGCGACCCCGCGGCAAAGGCCAGAATGCCGGCCAGCACCTTCTTCGGAAAGGGAACGTAGAGCCCCAGCGCCGCGCCCATGATGACAGAGCTGGTCGTACCGAGACCGAGCAGAGCAACCTGCACGATGTCGAAGAACCTGATGGCCAAGACAGCCCCCACCCCCTGATTGGAGGGAAGATAATGTGTCGGGACGGGAGTTACCCTAAGATTCGGCATAGGAAAGACATATGAAGTTCCTGCTGATCCAGGGCGCCAACATGGAAGCGCTCGGCCGCCGCCAACCCGAGCTCTACGGCACGACGACGGCCCGCGAGCTCGATGCCTTGCTGCGCAAGCAGGCGAGAAAGCTGGGTGCAGGCCTCGACATCCTTTACACAAACTGTGAAGGCGAGGCGGTGTCGGCGATCTGGCGGGCCGAGCGGGCCGGCATCGACGGCATCCTGTTCAACCCGGCAGGCTTCCTGTGGGCCGGGCACGCGCTCGCCGACTGCCTGAGGTCCATCAAGGCGCCGGTAATTGAGATCCACATGACCAACATCGAAAAGCGCGGCCGCCGCTCGGTCACCGCTTCAGCAGCGGTCGGCATGATCGCGGGCTTCGGCGTCGCTTCCTACGTGCTGGCGCTCGACGCCATGGTGAAGCGGCTGGGCTAGAGGAACCGCATGATCGAGATCACGCAGTTGCAGAAATCCGACCGCGTCGCCTGGGAGCGGCTGGCGCACGGCTACAACGACTTCTACGAGACCGAGCTGCCCGACTCCGACTATGAGCGCGCCTGGCGTCGCCTGCTGGCCGGCAAGGAGATCCATGGGTTGGCCGCACGGCATGACGGACGGCTGGTCGGCATCGCGCACTTCCTGTTCCACTCCAACATCTGGCGGGACGAGGTCTGCTACCTGCAGGACCTGTTCGTCGACGAGGCCGCACGCGGCCAGGGGGCCGCACGGGCGCTGATCGATGCGGTCGCGGCCGTCGCCAAGAAGCGCGGCGCCTCGCGGTACTACTGGCAGACCAAGCAGGACAATGCCCGCGCCCGTGCGCTCTACGACAAGCTCGCGCGCTTCCGCGGCTTCATCCGCTACGATTACCCGCTGGAGTGAGCAGCGGTCGCAAGATCCGCAGTACCAAGAACAAATGGTGCAAATCAGTCCGGCGTGACCCCGAAGCGGCGCTGCCAGAATTCGCGACTGCGCCGCTCGCCGACGTCGCAGCCGAGCTCGTACTCGGGCTTCACGAACTTGGTGTAGTCGTCGTCGTCAGACGCGTGTCGCGGTCGTCCGGCTTGGGCGAGCTGGGAGCCGTCGTGCAGCTGCAGCGCGCCGATGTCGTAATCGGAATGTGGGCCGCTCTCGGCCACTTCCTGCAGGAGTTTCTTGCGCACGGCGCGGGGGAAGTCCTCGAAGTTGCGCGCCACTTCGACGAAGGACCGCGGCCCGCCGGTCACGCAATGCAAATAGTAGCGGTCGAGATCGGCCTCGTTGGGGAAACCGAACGGGTTGGGCCGGTCGTTCATGATCGGCAGGCCGTTGATGACGATGCGGTCCTTCAGCGCTTCGTAGCGCATGTCGGTGACCAGCCCTCCATCATTGTTCGAGCCGTCGCCCGAGATGTCGAGCACCTTGCGGGTGGGCTCGTAGGGGCTCCTGCCGAACAGCGGGATGGCATAACGGATGGCGCCGCTGATCGACGTCCGGCGGGCGATCGAAATCGGCAGGTCGGCCAGGCGATTGGCGAAAGCTGCGATCGAGGCTTCGCTGTCGAGCAGCGTCCAGTCGATCAGGAGCTTCTGCATCCAGGAGTCCGACCACTCGTAGTAAGCGACGGCGATGCGGCCGTTGGGGCCGCCCAGGATTGCCCTGACGATCACCGGATCGCGGAAGGCCTGGACGTAGCCCTCGCGTTGCAGCTTCGCCTCGTCCGGATCGATGCTGCCGGAAATATCGATCGCCATCGCCAAAGCGAGATCGACTTCCTTCTTGTCTTGTGCCGCCGCCGGCAGGACGACGAGCAGCAGGGCGAATAGGCAAGCGAGAGAGCGCATGAGAGGTCTCCGCGTCGGCTGCCGACAACTAGCGCGGGTTCCGATCGGATGGGACCGCTTGCGGTTCCATCCGATCGGAAACGCGTAGTACCGAATGTCTCGTTCACAGGGCACATTCCGTCCGACTGAATCCAGCCGGACGGAATGTGCTGCAGGCAAAAAGCATACCGCCGGGCGGAAGGCCCGGCCAGCCATTCGCCAAGTGCGCTAGCGCGGGTTCCGATCAAATGGAACCGCCCCGCGGTTCCATTTGATCGGAAACGCGTTGTACGAGGCGCCTCGACCAAGGGCATAGTCCGTTCGGCTGATTCCAGCCGAACGGACTATGCTCTGGACGGCCGCCACAGCGCGCCATTAGCTTCTGCACACGGACTGTCAGAGGAAGCCCTTGGAATTGAACCTCAGCCCGCAGGACGAAGCGTTCCGCACTGAGGTGCGCCGCTTCCTCGACGAGAACCTGACGGAAGACCTGCGCGAGGCTGGCCGCAAGACCGGCGGCGTGTTCGCCGAATTCGCGGCCAGCCAGCGTTGGCACAAGGTGCTGGCCAAGCGGGGGTGGTCGGCGCCGAGTTGGCCGAAGGAATATGGCGGCACTGGCTGGAGCGCCACGCAGCGCTACATCTTTTCGCGCGAATGCACCGCGGTCGACGCGCCGCGCGTCTTCACCATGGGCGTCCGCATGGTCGGGCCGGTGATCATGAAGTTCGGCACACCCGAGCAAAAGGCCAAGTACCTGCCCGACATCGTCTCCGGCGAATCGGTGTTCTGCCAGGGCTATTCCGAGCCCGGCGCCGGCTCCGACCTCGCCAGCCTGAAGACGCGCGCGGTGTGCGACGGCGACGAATACGTCATCAACGGCACCAAGATCTGGACGACCGGCGCACATGTCGCCAACCGCATGTTCTGCCTGGTCCGCACCTCGGCCGAGGGCAAGCCGCAGGACGGCATCTCCTTCGTGCTGATCGATTCGATGAATACACCCGGCCTGACGGTGAAGCCGATCGTCACCCTGGCCGGCGACCACGAGGTCAACCAGGTGTTCTTCGACAATGTCCGTACGCCGGTTGCCAACCGCATCGGACCTGAGAATGCCGGTTGGACGGTCGCCAAGTACCTGCTGGAATTCGAGCGCGGCGGCGATGCCTACACGCCCAACCTGCACGCCCGCCTCGAGGATGTCCGCCGCATCGCCCGCGAAGAGGCGGCCGACGGCTCAGGCCGACTGATCGAGGAGCGCGACTTCGGCACGCGGCTGGCCGAGGCGGAGATCGCCATCCAGGGGCTCGAGATGATCGAGTTGCAGGTCCTGTCCGACCTCAGCCGCGGCCGCAATCCGGGGGCGGTGTCGTCCCTGATGAAGATCAGGGGCAGCGAAACCCTGCAGGCGATCGACCATCTAGGCGTCGAGGCGCTTGGCTGGTACGCCGCACCCTTCGAGCCGCAGGCCAGGCTGCTGGGGCACAACCAGCCGACCGTGACGCCGGACTACGGCATCACGGCCGCGCCGCTCTACCTCAACGGCCGGGCCTCGACGATCTACGCCGGCTCCAATGAGATCCAGCGCAACATCATTGCCAAGGCCATCCTCGGCCTCTGAGCGGCGCAATATCGCAGCCAATTCCTGAATAATTCTAGAGACGGAATCGCTCGCCCAGTATATTATTGCATCATGGATGCAGGGGGGTGTCCGACAATTCCGTCGACGATTGGCAAGACGCTGGAGCGCCACGCCACGCGTGACGCTGACGCGTCGGCGATCGTTTGCCCCGGCCTTGCCCCTCTGACCTTTGGCGGCCTGCAGCGGCAGATGAGCAAGATCTCGGCACAGCTACAGGCGGCCGGCATCGGACCGTGGTCGCGGGTCGGCATCGCGATGCCGCGCGGACCCGAAGCGGCACTGATCAGCGTCGCGGTCTGCAGCATTGCCGTCGTGCTGCCGCTCAATCCAAATCTAGCGCCCGGTGACCTGCAGGCCGAACTCGAGAAAATCCGTCTCGACGCGCTGATCGTGCCCGGCTGGACCAAGGTTCCGGGCTGGGCACAAGGGGTGGCGAACAACTTCGGGTTGTTCAAAGTGGCCCAAGCTATGTCGTCCTTCGACGACATCGTGCTAACCGAGGTTCGCCCGGTCACGCGGCCGCAGCCGGTTGTGCCCATTGAGGCGAAGTCGGTGGCTGCCATCTTCCGCACCTCGGGCACGACCGGAGCGGCCAAGCGCGTGCCGGTCACCCACGAGAACCTGATCGAGATGGCGCGCAAGATGCAGGAATGGCTGGGCCTTTCGCCGGCTGACCGCTCGGCCTGCATTCTGCCGATCTATTACAACGCCGGCTTCAAGGCGACGCTGCTGGTGCCGCTGCTGATGGGCTGCAGTGTGGCGTTGCCGGCCACGACCAATCCGCAGGAATTCGACCAGTGGGTCACCGAGCTTCGGCCCACCTGGCTGACGGCAGCACCAACGTTCCTGCAGGCCGTGCTGGAAAGGATCCGCGCGGTTGGCAAGCCGGCACATGCATTGCGCTTCGTGCTGTCCACGGCATCCTACCTTTCCGAAGGCGTGCGTACTGAACTGGAACGTCTGCTCGATATCCCGGTGGTCGAGTTCTATGGCCTGTGCGAGGCCGGCATGATGACCGCACCGTCGCTGCCGCCGACCGAGTCCAGGCACGGCACTGTCGGGCGCGTTCCCAAGGATGAACTCGCCATTCGAGGTGACCGGCAGCTTCTTCTGCCGCCAGGTCAGCTGGGGCAGGTCGTGCTGCGCGGGCCGAGCGTCACGCCGGGCTATCTGCTCGACATCGACGGGGTGCCCAGCGGACTGGAGAACGGTTGGCTGCCGACCGGCGACCTCGGCATGGTCGACGAGGACGGCTTCCTGACCATCGTCGGCCGGACCAAGGAGATCATCAATCGCGGCGGCGAGAAGATCTCGCCCTATGACGTCGAAAAAGCGTTGCTGCGCCATCCGGCGGTGCGCGAGGCCGCGGCGTTCGCCGTGCCGCATCCGCGTCTGGGCGAGAATGTCGGCGCAGCCGTCGTCCTCCATCCCGACACCGCCGCCACATCCTCGGAGTTGATCACTTTCCTCTACGACCTGCTGGCGCCGTTCCAGATGCCGCGCCAGGTCCATGTGTTGGCGAGCCTGCCGCTCGGCGTCACCGGCAAGATCTCGCGCCCGGCACTCACCGCTTTGTACTCGAACACCCAGCGGCACGCGATCCTGCCCGACTCGCCGCTGCAGATTCAGATCGCCGAAATCTGGCATCGCCTGCTCGGCCGCAGCGACATTGGCATCGACGAAGACTTCTTCGAGCTCGGGGGCGACTCGCTGCAGGCCACCGAGATGCTGCTGGCGCTCGAGGAGGTGACGCGTCATCGCATCACGCCGGGCGAGGTCAGGGCGGAGCTCACCATCCGCCAGCTTTCCGCGATCATGGTCGGCAGTGTCGTTGCCCGCGAGGAGCTCGTAGTCAGGGTGAAGGACGGGATCGGGTCGCCGTTGTTCCTGTGCCACGGCGACTTCGACGGTTGGGGCTTCTATGCCTTCCGTCTGGCCGAATTCCTGAACTATCCCGGCCCGATCTTCCTGATCCACTCCAATCTCGACGAAGCGGCCGGCATCGACACCATCGAAGAGATGGCGCACCGCTACCTGCCGCACATGCTGGCTGCCTGGCCGGCCGGCCCGTTCCGCCTCGCCGGTTACTGCCACGGCGGCCTTGCCGCCTGGGAGATCGCCCACCAGCTCGAGGAAGCCGGACGCAGGGTCGAGCAGATCGTGTTGATCGATACCTTCTCGATCAATGCGCGTGCCCCGATGCGTGCCGCGGCGCGCATGATATCGGCCGTCGCCAGCGTTGCTCCCGGCGGTGCAGTGCTGCGTGAACGCGGCATGCCCGCTGTTTGGAGCGTGACACGCCGCATAATGCAGAAGGACCGTGCGATCCTGATGCGTGCCGTGCGAAAGCTGTCTCAAGGCGGACCGGCTGTGGGTCGCCCATCGCGGCAATCGTCCTACTACAAGGCGATGGCAAAATACGTGCCGCCTGCGATCGACAGCGACGTGGTCTGTCTGATCAGTCACGAGTACTCGACGAAGAAGGAATATTCCGCGGGCATCTGGAAGCACTTGGCGCGCAGCGTGCGTTCGGAGTCGGTGCCCGGCCGGCACAACACCTGCATCACCACCCATGTCGGCGAACTTGCCATGACGATGAGCGAGCTCCTCGAGGCCTAGGCGCGGCTTCCACTCAAGTGGAACTGCGCAGCGGTTCCACTTGAGTGGAAACGCGTTGCACGAGGCGCTTCGATCAAAGGCATAGTCCGTCCAGCTGATTCCAGCTGGACGGACTATGCCCTAGGCGCGGAACGTCGCGTCGCCGCCGGCGTTTCCTTCGGCATGGAATGCCCGGTGCTGCCGCGGACGATCATGGGCTTTGTGATGCGCTGCTCCGGCCGCCATCAGATCGTCCTCGCGCTGTTGTCCGCCGGCGTATTCGGCCTGAGCAGCGTGCCGCTCGAGCTGCAGCGGCGCATCGTCAATGACGCCATCAAGACGGGCGCCACATCCACTATCGTGTGGCTCGCCGCGGCCTATGCCGGCGTCGCGTTGCTCGAACAGGGACTCAAACTCGCGCTCAACATCTATCGCGCCTGGGTGAGCGAGGATGCCGTGCGCGGTCTGCGCAAGACCTTGCGCGATGCCGGCCACGGCGACGGCAGCGAGACCGGCACGCATGCTGCCATGGTGGTCGCCGAGGCTGAGCCGATCGGTGGCTTCGTCGGCATGGCGATCTCCGAGCCGCTGCTGCAGGCCGGCATCCTGGTCAGCGTGATCGGCTATATGGCCTTCCTCGAACCATGGACGCTCGTGCTCAGTGCGGGCTTCCTGTTGCCGCAAGCGATGTTCGTGCCGGCCCTGCAGCGGGCCATCAACCGCCGTGCCGAGAAGCGTATCCGCACCATTCGTCGGGTCGGAGACGACATCGTCGAGACCGGCGTGCCGGAAGAGGAACGGATCGAGCGGGTCTTCCGGCTCAACATGAGCATCTACCGCATCAAGTTCAGCATGAACCTCGGCATGAACTTCATGCATTACCTGGCCGTAGCGGTGGCCCTGGGCGTGGGTGGCCTGTTTGCGGTCGAGCACCGCATCGAGGTCGGCACGGTGGTCGCCGTCGTCTCCGGGCTCGGCAAGCTCAATGACCCGTGGGGCGATCTCGTGAACTGGGGCCGCGAACTCTCGGTCGACAGCGTGAAGTACCGGCTCTTCGTCGATGCGATCAGCGGCAAGGGTCTTGCAACCGCCTGAAAAAACCCGACATTCGGGCAATGAGCGACGACCCATATTCCGTGCTTGGCGTAGCGAAAACCGCCTCGGAAGACGACATCCGACAGGCGTTCCGCAAGCTCGCCAAGAAGTACCATCCCGACCTCAACCCGGGCGACAAGCCGGCCGAAGCCAAGTTCAAGGAGATCAGCCAGGCCAACGACATCCTGTCCGATCCCGAGAAGCGCCGGCGCTTCGACGCGGGCGAAATCGACGCCAGCGGCCAGGAGATGCCGCCGCGCGGCTTCTATCGGGACCAGGCGGGCGGCCCGTCGGCGCGCAAGTATCAGCGTGCCGGCGGGCACGAGGAATTCGTCGATATGGGCGGCATCTTCTCGGAGATGTTCGGCGAGCGTCGGGGCTTTGGCGGCGCGGAAGGCTTCGACATGGGCGGGCTGCCGGTCAGCTATACGCTGGGCGTGCCGTTCCTGGTGGCGGCGCGCGGTGGCAAGCAGCGGGTCACCCTGCCCGACGGCCGCACCCTCGACATCGACGTGCCCGAGGGCACGAGGGATGGCACCACCTTGCGGCTCAAGGGGCAGGGCATGCCCGGCGCCAAAGGTCAGCCTGCAGGCGACGCCTTCGTCGAGATCCGCGTGCAGCCACACGCCTTCTTCGAGGCGCGCGACAACGACGTCCATGCCGAGGTGCCGGTGACGCTGCGCGAGGCGGTGCTGGGCGACCGGATCAAGGTGCCGACGGTGGGCGGGTCGGTGATGCTGAGCGTGCCGGCGGGCTCCAACACCGGTACGACGCTGCGGCTGAAGGGCCGCGGCCTGCTCGACCGCAAGTCCGGCCAGCGCGGCGACCAATACGTCAAGCTGAAGGTCGTTCTGCCCGACAAGCCCGACGACAAGCTGAAAGCGTTCCTCGATTCCTGGGAGGCCGGAAAGGCTCAGGATCCGCGGAAGGCGATGGAGCAGTTCACATGACCGACCTCATGATTGGGCTCGACGAACTGCTGCGCCTGCACGGCAGGCTTACCGCGTTCCATGTCGAGCGCTGGGTGGCGCGCGGCCTGCTGCGTCCGGTTGGCGGCGCCGATGCCTGGACCTTCGAGCAGGTTGACGTGGCGCGGGTGCGGCTGCTCGCCGAGCTGGTCGACGATATCGGCCTCGACGACGACACGGTCGAGACAGTGATTGGCCTGGTCGATCAGGTGCACACCTTGCGCAGCCAGCTCGGCCTGCTCGCCCAGGCGATCGCCGAGCAGCCACCTGAGACGCGCGAGGCGATCGCGGCGGTGCTGCAGAGATTGGGCCGGAGCTAGCCCTTCAGCGCCTGCCAGATCTTTTGGGCCGTGATCGGCATGTCGAGATGGCGCACTCCGAGCGGGCGCAGGGCGTCGAGGATGGCGTTCGCCACCGCCGCCGGGGAGCCGTTGGTTGGCAGTTCGCCGACGCCCTTGAGGCCCATGAAATTGTTGGGCGAGGGTGTGGCGATGGTCTCGACCGTCAGGTTGGGCATATCGTCGGCCCGCGGCAGCGCATAGTCCATCAAGGTAGCGGTCAGTAGCTGCCCGGTGCTCTCGTCGTAGAGTGCTTCTTCCATCAGCGCATTGCCGAGGCCATGTACGATGCCGCCGTGCATCTGGCCCGCCAGCAGACGCGGATTCACCACGAGCCCGCAATCGGCCACCGCGGCGAAACGGTCGATGCGGCTCTCGCCCGTCTCGGGATCGACTTCCACCTCGCACACCATGACGCCCGTCGGGAAGGATTCGATCTTGTCGGCGAAGACGGCATTGCCGTCGAACTGTTTCCACGCCGCCAATTCCAGCAGGCCGATGCGCCGGTCGGTTCCCACGACTTCGAACGCGCCGTCCCTGAAGGCGATATCGGCGGGCGAGGCCTCCAGCCGCTCGGCGGCAAGGTCGCGCCCGCGCTTGATCACGTCGTCGGCAGCGCGACGCAAGGTCGTGCCGCTGATGATGGTCGAGGACGAGCCGCCGGTGCCGCCGCCGTGCGGGATGGTACGGGTGTCGCCCTGGCGGATCTCGATCCGGTCGACCGGCACGCCGAGCACGGAAGAGAGGAGTTGCCCGAAAATCGTCTCGTGCCCTTGTCCTTGGCTCTGCGTGCCGAGCCGCGCGATCAGCCCGTTGGGTTCGACATTCACGATCACATGCTCGTCGGCGACGCCGCCCGTACCGTGCAGGTGGCAGGACAAGCCGAGCCCGCGCCGTTTGCCGCTGGCCTCGCTTGCCTTCCGGCGTTCGGCAAAGCCCGCCGTATCCGCCACGGTCAACGCCGTCTCGAACAGGCGTGGGCAGTCGGCCGCATCGTAGGTGTAGCCGGTCGGGACGGTATGCGGCATCTCCGCAGGCTGCAGCAGGTTGAGACGCCGCAGCTCGATCGGCGATCGGCCGGTCTCCTGCGCGGCAATATCGACAAGCCGCTCGAGCAGGAACAGCGCTTCGGGCTTTCCGGCGCCGCGAATGGCGTCGACCGGCACGGTGTTGGTGAAGGCGCAGTCGAAATCGAGGTGGATGGCGGGAATCCGGTAAAGGCCGGAGATCACTTTGGCGAGGCCGGTCGTGGCGATCGTTGGTGCCACCATCGAGACATAAGCCCCGAAATTGGCCTGGGCTTTCACGCGCACGGCGAGAAACTTGCCGTGCGCGTCCAATGCCAGCTCGCCCGTGGCCACCAGGTCGCGCGCATGGCTGTCGGACAAGGCGTGCTCGGCCCGTTCGCTGGTCCAGCGCAACCCACGCCTCAGCTTGCGCGTCGCCCAGGCGATCAAGGTCAACTCGGGCGAGATCGGGAATTTTGGACCGAAGCCGCCACCGACATCCTCGGTGATGAGCCGCAGCCTGTCCTTCGCGACGTTCAGCACTCGCTCGCACATCAAGCGGTGCGGGACCTGCACGCCTTGCGAGGAGAAGGTGACGGTGACGAGGTCGTCGTCGGCGTCGTAGGCCGACCAGGCGGCCCGGGTCTCCAGATAGTGCGTGACCTGGCGCGGCGAGCGGATCGAGAGTTTGGTGACGTGCGCGGCCCTTGCGAAGGCTGCTTCCGTGCCGGAAGCGTCGCCGCGCATCCAATGGCACATCAGGTTGCCGGGCACATCGTCGTGCACTAGCGGTGCGCCGGGGGCGAGCGCCTGTGCGGCGGACACGACGGCGGGCAGCTCCTGGTAGTCGACGACCAGCGCCTCGGCGGCATCGCGCGCCTGATCGAGCGTGGCAGCGGCGATCATCGCCACGATATCCCCGACATGGCGGACCTTGCCGATCGACATTGGCAGGCGTGCCGGTTCGCGATGGCGGTTGCCGGCCTCGTCCTTGATCTCGCTGATCGCAGGCAGATGGCCGAGCTTGTCGGCGGCGGTGTCTTCGGCCGTATAGACCGCGGCAACGCCGGGCGAGGCGAGGGCGGCTTCCTTGTCGATGCGCTTGAGCCGCGCGTGCGCATGCGGCGAACGTACAAACAGCACGGCAAGGGCGGCCGCCGGCGAGGTGTTGTCGGTGTAGCGGCCCTTGCCGGTAAGGAAGCGCTGGTCTTCGCGGCGACCAATCGGCTGACCGAGCCGGGCGGGAGCACTCATGACGTCAACCTACTCGCCTCTTTTGCCCCTGGCCGAATTTGCCCCTGGCCGAACTTCTAATGACCAGAATACGGGCCACGGCCCCGCCGTGGTAAATTCGGATGCTTCGGGATCGAGTGTTTTGGGAGCGTAGCGTATGCCCAGGGTTTCGATTGAGCCTCGCCATTGGTCTAGTCGAGATCGCGCAGGACCCCCCGTATTTTTCCATTATTTTAAGCGTTACCACGCGGTAACTACCCCAAGACCTAGTGGAAACCTGGGGAAGGACTTTCCGCACTTTCCGCTAGTGCGCTACCCCCCACGCGAAACTCCGCAATTAGCGCTACCCCGCTACCCCCTCGGGCGCAGAAATGGCATCTGCGCGGGACGAGGCGGCCTAGGCCGCCATCACGTCGCTGATGACCTTGAGGGCGGTGTCGATATCGCCACGATTGACGTCGAGATGAGTGACGGCGCGGATGCGGGTGGCGGTGTTGGCGCCGAGCCCGACGCCACGTTCCTTGCAGGCTTCGACCAGCTTGGCGGCCGTCCAGCCGGGCTTCTTCACCTCGAAGAACACCAGGTTGGTCTGCATGCGCTCGACTTCGCATTCCAGGCCCTTGATGTTGGCGACACCCGAGGCGAGGCGGTGGGCGTTGTCATGATCCTCGGCCAGGCGGTCCCAATTGTGATCGAGCGCATAAAGGGCCGCGGCGGCGATCACGCCCGACTGCCGCATCGAACCGCCCAGCATCTGCTTCTGCCGCCAGGCTTCCTTGATGAACTCCTTCGAGCCCGCCAGCGACGCCCCGACCGGCGCGCCCAGCCCCTTGGTGTAGTCGATCCACGTCGAATCCACGCAGGCGGCATAGTCCTTGGCCTTGGTGCCGGATTTGACGGCCGCATTGCAGAGCCGCGCTCCGTCCATGTGCATGGCGACGCCAGCGGCGCGCGCGACCTTCTCGACGCCCTGCAGCGTGGCGAGCGGCCACACCGTGCCGAAGCCGCCGTTCGAGGTGTTCTCGACCGAGACCAGCCGGGAGCGCGGCGCATTGCGGCTGTTGGGGTCGCGCAAGGCGGCCTTCACTTGCTCGCCGGTGAAAATGCCGTTGGGGCCATCAAGCATGCGGATCATGACGCCCGAGTTGGCGGCGGTGCCGCCACTCTCCGCGTTGATGATGTGCGCGGTCTTGTCGGCGATCACCTCGTCGCCCAGCCGGCAATGCACCCGGACGGCAATTTGATTGGCCATCGTGCCGCTCGGCAAGAAGACCGAATCTTCCTTGCCGAGAAGCTCGCAGATGCGTTCGCGCAGGCGCTCGACGGTGGGATCTTCGTATTTCTGCTCGTCGCCCACTTCGGCCTCGGCCATGGCCTTCCGCATGCCGGGCGAGGGCTTGGATTTGGTATCGCTGTAAAGATCGATGAAACGGTTTTGCATGGCGTGGCGTGTTCTCCTGCGCCACCATAGACCGAAGAAACGGGAGGCGACGACCATGAAATTTACCTGGTTCCACCTCATGCCGTGGCCGCACATGCCGGACGATTTCCGGGAGAAGCACCGCTCGGTCTGGGTCGACCTGCCCAGCAAAATGTACGAGCCCGAGCTCGGCCACATCGCCTATCACCAGTATCTCGACCAGCTCGAGTATGCCGAGAAGGTGGGGTTTGACGGCATCGGCGTGAATGAGCATCACGCCAACGCCTATGGCCTGATGCCGTCGCCTAACATCATGGCGGCGACCTTGACGCGCCGGACTTCTAAGGCGGCGCTGGTCGTGCTGGGCAACTCGATCGCCCTCTACAATCCACCGCTGCGCGTGGCCGAGGAGTTCGCCATGCTCGACGTGCTGTCGGGCGGCCGACTTATAGCTGGCTTCCCCGTCGGCACCTCGATGGACACCAACTACGCCTACGGCACGATCCCGGCGCTGACTCGCGAGAAATACGCCGAGGCGCACGATCTGATCCGCAAGGCGTGGGCGGCCGACGAGCCGTTCGCCTTCAACGGCCGCTACACCAAGCTGCGCTACGTCAATTGCTGGCCCAAGCCCATCCAGAAGCCGGCGCCGCCGGTCTTCATCCCGGGCGGCGGTTCTGTCGAGACCTACGACTTCTGCCTCGACAATACCTATTCCTATTCATACCTGAGCTACTCGGGCTACCTGCGGGCCAAGCTGCTGATGGAGGGTTATTGGAAGCGCGTGGCCGAGCGCAAAGTCGACGAGTCGCCGTATCGCGCGGGCTTCGCCCAGGTGATCTGCGTCGCCGACACCGACGCCGAGGCGGAGCGCTTGTACTGGCCTCATGTGAACTATTTCTACAATCGCTGCCTGCACGTCTATCCGGGCTTCGCCGACGCGCCTGGCTATCGCACCATCAAGACCATCCAGACCGGCGCTCTATCGCAGTTCGCGCCGGGCTCGGGCCGCGTCACTCCCGACATGACATGGAAGGACCTGACCGAGGGTCGCTACATCGTGGCAGGCTCGCCCGAGACGGTGCGCCAGCAGATGGAGGAGCTGATCAAGACGCTGCGCGTCGGCAACGTCTTCTGCCTGCTGCACATCGGCAACATGCCGAACGACAAGGTGCGTCACTCCACGCGGCTGTTTGCCGAAAAGGTCATGCCTCATCTGCGCAACCTGTGGCCGGACTGGCAGAACCATGACGACCGGTTCTGGTGCCATCCGATGAATGAGCCCGTGCCGCTGCGGGTGGCTGCCGAATGAAATCGCGCTTCCTGAAGCTCAAGTCGTCGGCTGCGCGCATACAGGTCATTGAGGCGGGGAAGGGCCGAGACCTGCTCTTTCTCCATGGTGCCGGCGGGCATATGCCGAACGATCCGTTCATCGCCGCCCTTGCCACCAAGTACCGGGTCGTGGCGCCGCTGCTGCCGGGCTACGGTCAATCCAGCGGCGAAGACGATCTGCGCGACATGCTTGACGTCACGCTGCACGCGCTCGACGTTCTCGAGGCTTTAGAGCTTCGAAGGCCTATCGTGGTCGGCCATTCGATGGGAGGGATGATCGCGGCGGAGATGGCGGCGATCGCCCATACCGAGGTCGATAAACTTTGCCTGCTGGCGCCGGCGGGCCTTTGGCTCGACGAGCATCCCATCGCCGATATCTTCGCCAAGCTGCCCTACGAGCTGCCCGCCCTGCTGTTCCACGACGCCGACGCGGGCCGGCAGCTCATGACAGCCGGTGGGGGCGATATGGGCGATATCGAGTTCCTCAAGCAGTTCCTGATCATGAACGCCCGCCGGCTGGGCATGGCCGGCAAGCTGTTGTTCCCCATTCCCGATCGGGGATTGGCGCAGCGCCTGCGTCGTATAACCGCAAGGACACTGATCGTCTGGGGCCGCGAAGATGTGCTGATCCCGCCCGTCTATGGGGAGGCCTTCAAAAAGGCCATTTCCAAGGCAAGGCTGGTGAGGATTGCCAAGGCAGGCCACGCGGTCGGACAGGAAAAGCCGGCAGCGGTGCTGAAGGCGATCCGGGATTTCTTCTGAACAGGGAGAGCTATCGATGATGAGGATTTTGGCGACAGGGATGATTGCGGCGCTTGTGGTTGGCGGTGCGGCAATGGCCCAGGCACCTGTTGTCTACACATGGACCGGGTATGGCGTGAACGTGCCGGGAAGCTCCAAATGCCCGACCTACAAAATGAACATCGAGGTCACGGTCACGGGCAAGGCCGTGAAGGGCATCTTCCAGCAGGAAAACCGCGATCAGCGACACTTCGAGACCACCCTCGACAAGGGCGGCAAGATCAAGACTGCGGCGATGGTCGGCGGCGGCGGCATGATGGACGTGATCGGCGAGATCACCGACGCCGGCAGCAAGATCAAGCTCGACGGCTACTGCAAGTTCGAGGGTCCGCTGACCAAGAAGCAGTAACGTCTACGGACGGGGGAGCCCATGGCAGCGAAGACGTTCTTGGCGGCAGCCGTGATGGTTCTCGCCGCCGCGGGCTCGGCCCGCGCCGACAGCGCGAGCTACACTTGGACCGGCATGGGCACCGGCGTGGTCGGCAGCTCCAAGTGCTCGACCTATCGGATGACGGTCGATCTCACTGTCGACGGCAAGACGGTCAAAGGCGTCCTCCACCAGCAGGGCCGCGACGAACGTCGCTTCGAGGCCGCGCTGGACGACAAGGGTCTGTTCAAGACCAAGGCCCAGCTGGGTGGCGGAGAAGCGCTGGACGTGAGCGGTACGATTGCCGACAAGGAGAGCCGGATCTTGCTGGACGGCTACTGCAAATTCGAGGGCAAGCTCACGCGGAAATAGGCAGGCCGGCGGTAACCGTGGCCAGGCAGGTCTGGCGCTTGAGGCTGTAGTTGGAGCGCGAGCGCCAGCGGTGTTCGTTGAGCCGCAGGTGCGACAGCCGGTCGAGGTGGAAACAGCGCCACTCCCCACCGATCGGCATGCCTGTCGCCGTCTCGCCGGCATACTGAAAGACGAACACGGCGGGGGTGCCGTCGGCTGCGGTGCCGAGCGCATGCGGCGCGAAGTGCCGGACAGCGCCGTCGTAGAGGCCGGTGAGGCACTGCTTGTCTCGAATGGCGGCACTCAGGACGTCGTCCGTGTTCACTGCATGACAACGGCCAGCCGGCCGACGGCGTTGCGTTGCAGGAGTGCGCGCATCGCCTGCGGCGCCTCGTCGAGGCGGAAGGTGCGGTCGACATGCGGATGGCAGAGCCCCGCCTCGCACCAGCCGCGGATGCGTTCCATCAGGGCGAAGGTGCGCGCGGCCTGCTCGAAGCGCGCATCGTGCGGGCTCCAGCCGACATAGTATCCATAGTTGAAACCCATCACCGCGATCGACTTCACCAGCAGGATATTGGCCGGAATCTGCGGGATGGCGCCGCCGGCGAAGCCGATCGGGCAGATGCGACCCTCGACGGCGAGGCAGCGCAGCGACTGGGTGAAAACTTCGCCGCCCACCGGGTCGTAGACCCGGTCGACGCCGCGTCCGTTGGTGAGCTTCAGAACCTCTTCGCGGAAGTCCGACGCGCTGTAGTCGATGACGTGATCGGCGCCATGCGCCTTGGCGAAGGCTGCCTTGCGCGCACCGCCAGCCGTGGCGATCACGGTGGCGCCCAGAATCTTGCCGATCTCGACCGCCGCCATGCCGACGCCTCCGGCCGCGGCGTGGACCAACAGCGTGTGACCTTTCTGGACATCGAGCGCGATCGGCCAGGTGAGGGCGCCGGCCGAGGTCGGGTAGGAGATCGCGAGCTGGATCGCCTCGACGAAGCCGACGTTCCTCGGCTTGGGGAAGACATTGACCTCGTGCGCCACCGTCTCCTCGGCCAGCCCTCCCCAGTCGAGCACGGCCACGACTTCATCACCGACCTTGAGCCGCTTGCAGGCGGGATCGGCCTCGATCACGACGCCGGACGCTTCGGTTCCCGGCGCGAACGGCAGGGGCGGCTTGCGCTGGTACTTGCCGGCGATCACCAGGGTAGTGGCGAAGCTGACGCCCGCCGCGTGGATCCTGATGCGTACCTGGCCGGGCTTGAGGGCCGGCCGCTCGACGTCTTCCAGCCGAAGGTCCTCGGGCTCGCCCCAGTGACGGCAGATCATCGCTTTCATAGCGATACGGGAAGGCTCTTCACGCCGCGCAGGATCAGTGAATCGTGCCAGTCGGGCTCGCCGCCGCTAAGGCGAATGCCGGGCAGGCGCTCGGCCAGTCGCACCGCCGCAATGCGCGATTCGAGGCGCGCGAGCGGGGCGCCCAGGCAGAAATGGATGCCGTGGCCGAAGGTCATGTGCGGGTTTTGCGGCCGGCCGATATCGAAGCGCTCGGGATCGTCGAACGCCTCGGGATCGCGGTTGGCCGAGTTCATGAAAGCAAAGACGCGCTGGCCTTCGCGGATGGTCTTTCCGCCAAGCTCGGTATCGGCGGCCGCGACGCGCGCCAGGGCGCCCGACGGACCGTCGTAGCGCAGATATTCCTCGATCGCGCTATCGGCCAGCACGGGATCCGCCACCAGGCGTTCCCACTGCTCGCGGTTCTTCATCGAATAGAAGAAGCCGTTGCCGATCAGGTTGGTCGTGGTCTCGTGGCCGGCGAACAGCAGCAGGATGGCCGTGCCGATGATCTCGTCGGTCGTGAGGGCGTCGCGGTCGTCGCGCGCCAGCACCAGTTGACTGATCATGTCGGCGGTCGGCGCCGCCGTGCGCGCCTCGACGAGGCCACGGAAATAGTCGGCCATCGCCTTGGCACCTTGCTCGGCGCGCAGATATTTGTTGCCCGCGACCTGGGCGGTGCCGATGAACAGAGCGATGTCGTCCGACCAGACCTTGACGCGCGCGAGGTCGGCGCGCGGCACGCCGAGCAAGTCCATGATCACCGAAGCCGGCAGGGGATAGGCGAAATCGTCGATGTAGTCGACGGTCTCGCCGCGTTTGGCCTTGGCCTGCATGCCGTCGATCAGATGGGCGACGATATCCTCGATGTTCGCTCGCAGGTTCTCGACCGCCGTCGGGGTGAAGGCCTTGGTGAAGAGGCGCCGCAGGCGCGTGTGGTCGGGTGGGTCCCGGAACACCATCCAGTGATTGAGGTAGCGCACCAGGCTCTCGATCGAGCCGCGCTGGTATTCGGGATTGGCCTTGAAGAACGGCGTCAGCCGGTCGGCCGAGATCTGCCGGTTGTTCAGCGCCACCTGCTTCACGTCGGCATAGCGCGTCACGATCCACGCTTTCATGGCCGGCGACCAATGCACGGGGTCCTCGGTCCGCAGGCGGGCGAATTCGGGGAACGGGTTGGCGTTGGTGGCCGGGTTGCCGAGATCGAAGACGTAAGTCATGCGGTGATCTTAGGCGGCGGGTCCCGCGAACAACAGCAGGTTCCCGTCGGGGTCGCGCACGATGAAGGTTCGCGCGCCCCATGGTTCCTGCTTGAGCGGCCGGAAGAAATCCACACCGGCCGCCTGATACGAGAGAAAGAGCTGCTTGATCTCGGCGGCGCTGTCGACGGTCATCGAGGCGGCGAGCAGTTCTTCACGCTCGCGGATGTCGCCGACGAACACCGGCTCGCAAACCATCCGCAGGTTAAGCCGCGCATTGTCGCGCCTGACCTGGCCATAGAAGGGCGGCTCGCCGTAAGTGAAGACAACGCTGAAGCCGAGCTTTTCGGTGAAATAGGCGCATGACGCCTTGATGTCGGCGACGAACAGCTCCGCCTCCACGGCGCTCAGAATTGGAGCCGCTGTCGTGCGGCCGTCGGTACCGGTCATGGCTTGCACTCCCTTCTTGAGCGCCTGCCAGCTCTCGAATCCCGCCTGGCGGGCGACCAGCTCCTGCGCGTCGGCGAGCTTGAAGGGCTGCTGAAGCACCTCGCGGTCGCTGAGGCCCTTGAAGCGCGGCAGCACGACGCTGATCTGGGCGGCGACCGGATGGTGGCCGTCGCGATGCCAGCGCAGAAAGAGCTTGGCCTGCTTGCGGAGATTTTCGAGGTTCGGCATGGGCGCATCTGGGTTGACGACACGTAGGTGGGCATAGCCCCTTCGGCCTCGGCCGACGCGCCCTACTGCAGCGCGTCAATCCTGTGCGTGGCGGTTGGGGCTGTCAACCCAGCAACTTTTCCATCCAGGGGGCGTTGACGCTCGATTGCGGGGAAGGACACGCCGTGAAAAACCTTGCTGCGACCAAAAGTCAGCGGGCCAAGCAGGCTGGCCCGCTCGAGCCGCACGACGCGCTGATGTTGCTGGCTGCCGATCACGCGGCGCTTCTTGGCATGTTTCGCGACTATGAACGTCGCAGGAAGACCGCCACCACCATGGAAAAGGGCAAGTTGGCATTGCGCATCTGCCACCTGCTCTCGATCCATGCCGAGATGGAGCAGGAGATCTTCTACCCCGCGGCGGAAAGGGTACTGGGCAAAAAGGGTGAGACGATGCTGGTCGAGGCGCGCGTCGAGCATGACGTCATAAAGAGCCTGGTTGAGAAGCTCGGGCATCTGCCGGCGAGGCAGGCCACGTTCGATGCGACGGTGAAGGTCCTCGGAGATCACGTTGCTCGCCACTTCGAGGAGGAGGAAGACGAGCTGTTCGCCAAGCTGCGTCACTCCAAGCTCGACCTCGCCGGTCTCGGCGAACAGCTCGCCGCGCGACAGCTCGAGCGCGGCACGGCATCACCGGACAAGAAGGCCTTTGCCGAAGCCCGGCGCGTCTTGGGCGGCTGAGGGCGCAACTCGCCTCGGCTTGCCGCGTTACACAGGCGATGAACGACAGTCCACCTGGCTCGTTAACGGTGTTCTCCCACGCCGCGTCCACACTGACCTCGGTCACGGTGGACAGCTATAATGAGGAATTGCGCGAGGTCGACGGTTTCGTCGGCGATCGCGCCAGCGGCAAGGCTTTCAGGAAAATCCTCGACGAATGTCGCGCCCGGCTGATCGCCCAAGGTCATGAAGATCCGTTGGGTGAGAAGGCGACTCGCCAGATTTCCAAGTCGCAGCTCGACAAGTTCCTGAACGGCAAGGATCCGCTCGCGGCGGGGCTCGTCCACACCGCAATCGAGGAGTTCGGCAAGGAACTCGCGGCTGTGATCCAGCAGTTCCTGGTCCTGGAAACCTGGGCGGAAACCGAGCGCATCGTCGTCGGCGGCGGACTGATCGCCAGCCACCTGGGCGAGCTCGCGATGGGCCGGGCCGCCGTCATTCTGGCGGAGAAGTCGGCCATCGAGCTTTGCTCGATCGGTAGTCATCCCGATGAGGCAGGATTGCTGGGCGTGGTGGAACTCGCACCGAGCTGGGTGCTCGAAGGTCACGACGCGCTGCTTGCCGCCGATATCGGGGGCACCAACATGCGAGCGGGCCTGCTCAAGCTCAAGCGCAAGAAGAAGGAAGTCGCCAAGGTCGAGGTGATCAAGCTGATTCATTGGCGGCATGCCGATGAGAAACCTGGCCGCGATCAAGCGGTGGATCGGCTGGCCCATATGCTCAAGGAGCTGATCGGCAGTGCCGAAGCCGCCAAGCTCAAGCTGGCGCCGTTCGTGGGCGTTGCTTGTCCCGGACTGATCGACGAGCGCGGGACCATCCTGCGCGGCGGCCAGAACCTGCCGGGCAACTGGGAGGGGGAGGACTTCAATCTTCCCCACGAGGTCGCCGCGCGCCTCGAACGGCTGGGAGGCCACGAGCCTGTTGTGGTGATGCACAACGATGCAGTCGTGCAGGGGTTGAGCGAGGTGACGAACATGAGCGACGTCACCCGCTGGGGCGTGCTCACGATCGGCACAGGTCTCGGCAACGCTCATTTCACCAACCGGCACGCCAAGAGCCGGTGAGGCAACAGCGACCTTCTCAGGCGAGTTCGGCTACTCCCAGCGCCTTGCCGAACCGCCGGCTGCAATCCAGCGGATCGCCGTACTTGCGGTGCCGGGCGGTGTGGTGTGCGGCAGCCATCAGGAGACGGCTGCGTCCCGGATTGCGGTTCTTGCCGTAGTCCTCGAGCATGCAGAGCGCGATTTCCTGGTTGTGCGGATCGTTGCCCAGCCGCGAGCAGGCCATGGCGAGCGCGCGCACCAGCGGCGCCGTGTCGTGGCCGACATCGAGATAGGCTTGCACCCAGCCCAGCGCCTTCGGTGAGTCGAGCGCGATGACGGCCGCCTCGACGCGCCCCGCCAGTTCCTCGGCGCCGAGCTTGCCGGCGGATTGCTTGTCGACGATCGGCGGCGTCAGCTCGCCGGTCAGCCGCTGGTGAGCGGCATTCTGGTTGAGGTAGGCGGCGGCGAGATAGAGCAGCTTCAGCCGTTGCGGATGGGCGAACTTGTCCCAGAACCAGCCCAGCGTGTTGACGTATTCGTAGCAGTGCTGCGGCAGGGAAAAGTTGAGGTCGCCATGGGTCTCGAGCCCGACTTGGGCGGCGCCGATCTGGATGGCATCGAGGATGGCGCGCGGGCTCTTGCCGGCCTTCAGCAGCGCCGTCAGGTGCAGGAGGTAGGCAGGCTCGGGCTGGCGCACCACCGCCTCGATCAGTGCCTCGGTTTCGGCCGCGTCGAGCGGCGCCTTGTTGTTGGCGAGGATGGCGCGTTCCTGCTCGGTCGTGCCGCCGTAGGGCACGGCGTGCAGGCTCTGGCCCTCGAGATAGATGGTGATGGCGTTGCAGGCGACCTCGTACAGCGAGTACCAGCGCGGGCCGACGGCGATATCGAGCGCGCCGGCATAGAGCACGTCGTGCGCGTTGTCCCAGCCGATCGCCTCGCCCAGTTCGACCGTGGCGCGGGCGCGGAACGACTTGTGACCGGTGGTGTAGGAGCGGTTCTGGAACGACCGGTCCTGTACGTCGATCAGCCCGGCAAAGGCCAGTTCGGCCAGCGCCGCCTGACGCTCCGCGGGATTTTCCATCAGGCCGAGGAACACGCAATAGGCATCGATCACCTGGCCGCGATGAACCAGCGTCGCCCAGCGTCCCAGCCGTTCCTTAAGGGGGCCGTCGAGCGCGAGCGGCTGCTGGTCGGGCCAGTGCACGACCGGTGCGGGCGGCGGGCCGCTCGCGACCTGCATGCCGCGCGAATAGTGGCCGGGCGCCTTGCCGATCTTCTGGTTCCAGATGTCGAGACCTGTCGGGATGTACCAGATGGTCTGCGCCATCGGCAGGCCGGAGGCGGCTCCTGGCAACATCCTGGAGAGGTGCAGCGTGGCGCGCGCACTCAGCAGGCAATGGTCGTTGTTGACGAAGTTCACATACCCGTCGTCCATGCGCTCGTGATAGGGCACATGGGTGTAGGGCCCGTGGATGCGCACCGCCTCGCGCAGCATCTCGGGCAGGGGCCGGCCCGATTTCACCAGCTTGTAGTAGACCTCGCTCGCGCCCTTCTGGTCGCGCTCCATGACGCGCTCCTCGAGCGCGGCATAGAGGGGATCCGAACGCGTACTCGCTACGGACGCAGAGTCTGGCGACATGACTTTCCTCCGACGAGATACCTATTAGACGCCCTGCGGACCCGCCTTCCAAGCCGCTATTTCGCCCAAGGTCCGAAGGGCGGCATGTCCTTGGAGGGTTTCAGGGGAAAAGCCGGTGGCCGTTTTTCGAAGAACGACTTGATCCCCTCCTGCGCATCGGCGCCGGCGGCGAGGTAGCCGACGCATTGCAGGTCGAGCGTGACGGCGTCGATCGGATCCTGCGCGCCGAGCATGCTCCACATCAGTCGCCGATTGACTGCGGTGGCGACCGCCGAGCTCGTGCTGGCGGCGAACTTCCGGGCAAGCACCTGGGCTGCTGGCAACAGCTCGTCAGGCGGATGGATCGAGCGCACCAGGCTGCCCTTCAGCGCCTCCTCGGCGCCAAACAGATCGGCCGTCATCACCCATTCCTGGGCCTGCTGCATGCCCACGAGCCGCGGCAGGAACCAGCAGGAGCCGGCTTCCATTGCCATGCCGCGCTTGTTGAACACGAAGCCGATGCGGGCACTGGTCGACATCAGGCGAATGTCCATCGGCAGGCACATGGTGATGCCGACGCCCACCGCCGCGCCGTTGATCGCCGCCACGATGGGTTTCAGGCAGTTGAAGATCGCCAGTGTGATCGAATCGCTCGCCTCGCGCTTCTGCGGGCGGTTGCCGTCGTTCCAGACCTGGAAGGCTCCGCTGCCACCCGAGATGTCGGCGCCGGCGCAGAAGGCGCGGCCGGCGCCGGTCACGATGATGGCGCGCACCTCATCCATCGCATTCACGCGCTGGAAGAAATCGATGAGTTCCTTGCTCATCACCGTGTCGAATGCGTTCAGCTTGTCGGGCCGGTTGAGCGTGACGGTCATCACGCCGTCGGCGAGGTCCGTCAGCAAAGTCTCGTATTTCATGGCCAAGGTTTCCTCCTGCAAGGTTCCGCCCAGCAAGACGGAATGCCGTTGCGCGACTGCGTGGTTTACGAAACATTCGCCGCAACAGCCCCGATCTGCAATCCCGGAGGAAGCGATGCCCGACCTGCTGAAGTCCGTCGAAGACGGCGTGATGAAGCTCACCTTCAACCGCCCTGACGCGATGAATGCGCTGAGCCGCGACATGATGAGCGCCTTTACCGAGTTGCTCGAGGAAGCAGCGGGCTCGCGCTCGATCGGCTGCGTCGTGGTGCGCGGTGCGGGCGAGAAGGCGTTCTGCGCCGGTGGCGACGTCAAGTCCATGGCGGCCGGACGCGATCAGGACAAGACCTACGAGGACAAGGTGCACGACATCCGCGACCGCATGAAGGTGTCGGAGCTGCTGCACGAGATGGGCAAGCCGACCATCGCCATGGTCAATGGCGTGGCGGCGGGCGCCGGCCTGTCGATCGCGCTGGCGGCCGACATGCGCTTCGCCGGTAAGTCGGCGCGCATGACGACCGCCTTCGCCAAGGTCGGCTTCTCGGGCGACTTCGGCTCGCACTACTTCCTGCACAAGCTGGTCGGCACGTCCAAGGCGCGTGAGCTTTATTTCACCGCCGAGATCCTGAACGCCGAGCAGATGGAGAAGCTGGGGCTGGCCAACCGCGTGGTCGAGGACGACAAGCTCGACGGCGAGACGATGGCGTTTGCCAAGAAGCTGGCCGCCGGCCCGCGCGTCGCCTGGTGGCATGTGAAGAAGAATATGAAGGTGGCGGAAGAGGGTACGCTCTCGGAAGCGCTCGACAGCGAGGCCGCCCGCATGATCCGCACCGGCGAAACCGAAGACCACAAGGAAGCCGCCCGCGCCTTCGTCGAGAAGCGTGCGCCGGTGTTCAAGGGCTACTGACGGGAAGCTAAAACCGTTTGAGATCAACGGCTTGCCGAGCGGTATCCTAATACCGGTACCTGAATCGTTTGATATCAATGGCTTGGGTGGAGGGGTGGCGCAAATTCTGGGAAAAATCGCCTAAAAGCCTTATGCCATCGGCATCGGAGGCTTCCCAGCCGGCTGGGAAGTTTTGGGAAGTTTTAGGCTTCGCGCCAGCCAGGACTTGATGACGGAAAGCGCGCCCGCGATGCCCGTCGGCATCGCCACGATGGCCGCGATCAGCAGCACGGCATAGAGCAGGGCCGAGAGGCCCTTGCCGAGGCTGGCGACGAGCGCCGGGAAGAACTCCAGGAACAGACCGCCGATCAGGGCGCCCGCGAGCGAGTTCATGCCACCCACGACCAGGCCGAACAGCATCTGCACCGAGAGACTGAAGTTGTAGGCAGTCGGCCCGACGAAGCCGAACTGGAACGACGACAGGCAACCCGCCACAGCGAGATAGCCGCCGGCGAGGCCCGAGGCCACGGCGCGGACATGGACCACGTTGACGCCTTGAGCCAAGGCCGCGAGGTCATGATCGCGCCCGGCCATCAACGCTCGGCCGGATCGGCTGGCGATGACGTTGGCGGCGAGCCACAGGCCCAGCGCTAACAGGCCGAGCGCCAGAAAGAAGCACCAGCGGTCGTTGCTCAAAAGACCGGCGGGCGCCTCCGGCAGGTCGATGTAGAGGCCCTGCACGCCGCCGGTCCACTGTTCGATGAGCCGCCAGCGCAGCAGCTGCGGGAAGGCGATGGCCAGCGCATAGCTGATCAGGGCTTGCGTCCAGATGTTGTGGCCGCCCGCCACGCGGCCGAGGCCGTAACCCGCGCCGTAGCCGACCAGCGGGGCGAGGCCGATCGACCAATAGAGCGAGAGCGATGTGTGGTTGGCCAAGATCGCGGCGGTGTAGCCGCCCATGCCGTAGAGCGCGGCCTGGGCGAAAGAGAACTGGCCACTGACACCGCACAGCAGCACGAGGCCGACCAGCGCGATCGCCCACACCACGGCTTGCGTGAAGCGAAACACCATGAAATCGGGAAACAGAAAAGACAGCGCGGCCGCCGCCACGAAGCCCATGGTCCACACGGCCCGCATGGCGCTACCATAGGCCGAACGACAAAGGATTGGGAGGCACACCATGAAGCTCCGGCAATGCGTCTTCGTATGCCAAGACCTCGAGAGCTCGCGCGAGGAGTTGTGCGATACGCTGGGCATTGAGGTCGCCTATCGCGATCCCGGCGTCGCCAAATGGGGCTTGGCCAACGTGGTCTGCCCGACCGGGCATGATTTCCTCGAGATCGTCTCGCCGACCCGCGCTGGCACGTCAGCCGGTCGCTACATCGAGCGCCGCAAGGGCGATGGCGGCTACATGGTGATCATCCAGGTGCCTGACGCGGCGGCCGAGCGCCAGCGCGTGACGGGTCTCGGCGTGCGCGCTGTCGAGCAGAAGGACATGGCGGGCTACAAGTACACCCACTTCCATCCCTCCGACACGGCGGGCGTCCTGCTGTCGCTCGACCAGACCGTTGCACCCGCCGGTACCGATCCCAAGCTGTGGTGGCCGCCGGCCGAGAAGGACTGGCTGAAGCACGCCCGTTCGGACATCACCAACGGGCTCTGCGGCGTCGAGATCCAGCACCCCGATCCAGATGCCGCGGCGGCGTTGTGGTCGAAGATCCTGAACCGGCCATCCAAGGACAACATCATCCAGCTCGATGACGAGGGCGAAATTCGCTTCGTCCCGGTCTCCGACGACCGAGGGCCGGGCGTATCGGCTTACGACGTGAACGTCGTCGACCGCGACCGCGTGATCGCCGCCGCCAAGAAGCGCCACAAGCAGCATGGCGTGGCCCAGGTCGAGGTCTGTGGTTGCCGGATCAACCTCGAATGAAGCCGCTGCTGATCGTCGGCAGCTACCTCTCGCCCTACGTGCGCAAGGTACTGGTCTGTCTCGAACTGAAGGGCATTGCCTACGAGGTCGATCACATCGTGCCGTTCTTCGGCGACGATCGATTCTCGAAGCTAAGCCCCCTGCGCCGCATCCCGGTGCTGGTGGATGGCGATTTGGTGCTTACCAACTCCTCGGTGATCTGCGAGTACCTCGAGGACTTGAAGCCCGAACCGGCGCTCTACCCGAAGGACGTCCGCGACAGGGCGCGGGCGCGCTGGCTCGAGGAGTTCGCCGACACCCGCATGGGTGACGTCTTCATCTGGCGCTACTTCAACCAGATCGCGATCCGACCGTCGGTGTGGGGTGAGAAGGGGGACAAGGCGCTGGTCGAGAAAACCCTGAGCGAGGACATCCCTGCCGTGCTGGATTATCTCGAGGCCCAGGCGCCGGCGGAGGGCTTTCGCTTCGGCGCGGTGTCGATTGCTGACATCGCGCCAGCCTGTTTCCTGCGCACCGCTGCCTTCGTGCGCTTCCAGGTCGACGCCGCGCGCTGGCCGCGCACGGCGGGCTGGATGGCGCGCACATTGGCGACGCCGGCATTCAGGAAGCTCGCGGTGATCGAGGACGGTGTCCTGCGCACACCGATTGGCCAGCAGCGCGACAAGCTCAGGGAGATGGGCGCGCCGATCAGCGCCGAGACCTACGCCTCGGCTGCTCCGCGGCGCGGCATCATGCCGGTCTAGCGCCCGTGCGCCGCATCCCGTCGTTCGTCTATGGCCATGTGCTGGCAGCCCTGCTGATCGGGCTCGTCGCCGGCGCGTTCCTCGATCTCAAGGCGGTGATGACCTTTGGCAGCAGCATGGCCGCCGGCGCGATCGCCAGCGCGTTCGTGGGCTGGCTCTGGCCGGGCTTTGCCGGTCCCGGCTGGAAGCTTTGGATCGCAGGCACGATCGGCAACCCGCTGTTCCTCGCGGCGGCCTTCTTCGCCTACCAGGACATAGATTGCTTGCTCGGCACCAAGACCGGCTGGGGCTGCATGTTCGCGAGCATCGAGCCAACGGTTATGGCGAGCTGTCTCGTCCCGCCACTCATTGGTCTCGCTGTCCGCTGGCTGGCGGGCCGCCCCGTGAAAAGCTAGGCGGCGATCGCCCTTGCGAGCTTGCCGCGGATCATCTCTTCGGCTTCGAGCACGATGCGCTCCACCAGTTCCTTGCAGGTCGGCACGTCCTTGATCAGCCCCATCACCGTGCCGGCCGACCAGATACCGTGCTCCATGTCGCCGGTCTCGTAGACCACCTTGCCGCGCGTGCCGGCGACGATCGGGCCGATCTCCTTGATGGTCTTGCCCTCGTGCTCCATCTCGATCGCCTTCTTGGCCACCGAGTTGCCGAACACGCGGCTGGTGTTGCGCATGGTCCGGAAGATCAGCGACGTCGCACGCTCGTCGCCGTCGACCAGCGCCTTCTTTACGTTGTCGTGGATCGGCGCTTCCTTGGTCGCCATGAAGCGGGTGCCCATGTTGATGCCCTCGCAGCCCAAGGCCAGCGCTGCGACGAGCCCGCGGGCATCGCCGAAGCCGCCCGAAGCGAGCATCGGGATGCTGATCACATTGGCTGCCGCCGGCAGCAGTACCAGGTTGGGGATGTCGTCCTCACCGGGATGGCCGGCGCATTCGAAGCCGTCCATCGAGATCGCATCGACGCCGACCTTCTCGGCCGACACGCCGTGGCGCACCGAGGTGCATTTGTGGATGACCTTGATGCCGGCGTCCTTGAGCTTGGGCAGGAAGGGCTTGGGATTGTTGCCCGCCGTCTCGACGATCTTGACGCCGCTGTCGACGATGGCGTCGATATATTCGCCGTAGGGCCGTGGCACCAATGTCGGCAGGATGGTGAGGTTCACGCCGAACGGCTTGTCGGTCATCTCGCGGCAGCGCTTGATCTCCTTGCGCAGGTCTTCAGGAGTGGGCTGGGTGAGGCCGGTCAGGATGCCGAGCGCGCCCGCATTGGACACCGCGGAGGCGAGCTCGGCGCGTCCGACCCATTGCATGCCGCCTTGCACGATCGGGTGCTTGATGCCGAACATCTCGGTGAAGCGCGTCTTGATCATTCGTCCGTCCCCGCTGGAATCCGTTTGACCAGCATTAGCGAACGGCACGCGGGCGCACTAGTCCCCGGAACGGCCTTCCGCAGCGCGGATCACGTTACCAGGCTGGCATCGAGGGTGATGTTGGCTTTCAGCACCTTGGACAACGGGCACCCGGCCTTCGCCTTGGCGGCCAGCTCATCGAAGGTTTTCTGGTCGGTGCCGGGAATCTTGGCCTTGAGCGTGAGATGCACAGCCGAGATCTCGAAGCCGCCCTCGACCTGTTCCAAGGTGACCTTGGCCGTCGTGTCCATCTGCTCGGCGGTGAGCTTGGCCTCGCCGAGGATCAGCGACAGAGCCATGGTGAAGCAGCCGGCATGCGCGGCGCCCAGGAGCTCTTCTGGATTGGTGCCCTTCTTGCCCTCGAAGCGGGCGGCAAAACCGTAGGGATAGGCGGCGAGCGCGCCGCTCTCCGTCGAGATCGAGCCCTTGCCGTCGCGCAAGCCGCCCGACCAGGCGGCTGAGGCGGTGCGATTGATCTTCAGCATATCGGTCCTCCAGGGTTGAGGGCGTTCAGGCGTCGCCAGCCAGCGCGCGCACCTGCTCGGCAAGTGCCAGCGAAGCGGTCAGGCCGGGAGACTCTATGCCAAAGAGATTGATCAATCCTGTGACACCGTGTTCGCCCGGGCCCTGGATCACGAAATCCTGCGCCGGCGCGCCCTGCGGCACGATCTTGGGGCGGATGCCGGCATAGCCGGGCTGCAGCGCGCCGTCCTTCAGGGCCGGCCAGTATTTGCGCACGGCGGCATAGAACTTGTCGGCGCGGTGAGGATCGACGGTGTAGTCGATGCCCCCGTCACCGGGATCGATCCATTCGACGTCGGGGCCGAACTTGGCCTGGCCACCGAGATCGACGGTGATGTGCACGCCGAGGCCGCCCGGCACGGGCACGGGGTAGATCAGGCGCGAGAACGGGGAGCGGCCGGCGAGCGTGAAGTAGTTACCCTTGGCGTAGTAAGCAGAGGGGATCTTGTCGGCCGGCATGCCGGCAATCCTTTGCGCAAGCTTCGGTGCATGCAGGCCGGCGGAATTGACCAGCGTCCTGGTGCGCACGGTCATCGGCTCAGCCCCCCCGACCTCGATCTCGATGCCGGCTTCCGTGGCGCGGCCCTGCTGCACGGGGCTGTGGAAGGCGAGCATCGCGCCGCGTTCCTCGGCATCGCCCTGCAGGGCCAGCATGTAGCTGTGGCTGTCGACGATGCCTGTAGCGGGTGAGAGCAACGCCGCGGTGCAATGCAGGTTGGGCTCCAACTGGGTCGCCGCGTTGCCGCTCAGGAGCTGCATGCCCTCTACGCCATTGGCCTCGGCGCGGCCCCTGATCGATTGCAGCAGCTCGCTTTCTTGAGCGTTGGTGGCCACGATCAGCTTGCCGCAATTGCGGTGCGGCACGCCGTGCTCGGCACAATAGGCGTAGAGCTTGCGGCGGCCTTCGACGCAGGTGCGCGCCATCAGGCTGCCCTTGGGATAGTAGATGCCGGCGTGAATGACCTCGGAATTGCGCGAACTGGTCTCGGTGCCGATGCCTTCCGCTGCCTCGAGCACGATGACCTCACGGCCGGCAAGGGCAAGGGCGCGGGCAACGGCGAGGCCCACCACGCCGGCACCAACCACGACGCAATCGACGGTTTCCATGAGCGCATGCTACTAGACCGGCGTGCTTGAGGTCGCAACAAGATGAAAGGGGCGCTGGTCACCGGAGCGGGCATGCGCATCGGCCGCGCCTTCGCCATGGCGCTGGCGGCCGACGGCTTCTTCGTGTTCGTGCATCACAACCGCTCGGCCGCGGCCGCGCGCGAGACCGTGGCGGCGATCGCCGCCGCGGGCGGCAAGGCCAAGGCGATGAAAGCCGATCTCTCTTCTGCCCGGCAGGCCGAGGCCCTGGTGGGTCGCTGCCAGGCCAAGGGCGTGCGGCTCACATGCCTGGTGAACAGCGCCTCGCTGTTCGAGCTCGATCGCGCTCCGATGGCGACGGCGGCCGGCTTCGATCGCCACATGGCGGTGAACTTGCGTGCCCCCATGCTCTTGTCGCAGGCGCTGGCGCGGCAGCTGCCCGACACGGAGACCGGCTTGATCGTGAACATGCTCGACCAGAAGCTGTTCAACCTCAACCCGGATTTCCTCAGCTATACGCTCAGCAAGATCGGCCTGCAGGGTCTCACAAGCTTGTTGGCACAGTCTTTCGCCCCGCGCCTGCGCGTGGCCGGCATCGCTCCCGGGCTCACGTTGCGCAGCGGTAGCCAGACCGATGCGCGCTTCGCCGAGCAGCACCGGCAGAACCCGCTGGGCGTCGGCGTCACCACAGAAGATCTCGTGCGCGCGCTACGTTTTGTGGTGGCGACGCCGACTTACACTGGCGATGTCCTGATCGTCGATAGCGGCGAGCACTTGACCGGGCGGCCGCGCGACATCGCCTTTCACAAGAAGAAATGAAATGGCCCCCCAGTCCGATCGCCGCCTCTTCATTCGCGACTTCAAGCTGCAGGTCTCGATCGGCATCCATGACTTCGAGAAGAAGGCGCCGCAGACCGTGGTGGTGAATGTCGATCTGCTGCTGGCGCCGGTCGAAAAACCGCACGGTGATCGCATTGCCAACGTGCTGAACTACGACACCGTGCACGATGGCATAGCGACGCTGGCCAAGAGCCGCCACTTCAACCTGCAGGAGACGCTGGTCGAAGCGATCCTCGAGCTGTGTCTCGCGCAGCCCGGCGTGGTCGAGGCGCGTGTTTCGACCGAGAAGCCCGACGTCTACAAGGATTGTCGCGTCGGCTACGAGGCCGCCCGTCGCCGTCCCGCCTGATGACCGGACAAACGCGTCATATGGCTGGCGCGTTCGCCGCCATGGTGTTCGTTGGCGCGAGTTGGGGCGCCAACCTGCCCGTCACCAAGGTGATGCTGTTGCATTTCGACCTGATCCCGATGGCGGCGGTGCGTACCGTCGCGGCGGCGGTCGCGCTGGCGTTGCTTCTGTGGATGGTCGAAGGGACGCGGGCGTTGCGCATCGATCTTCGCCTTGGCCGCTTCCTGGCCCTGGGCTTCATCCAGGCTGCCTTCTTCGCGATCTATGCATTGGGTCTCAACTGGAGCAATCCGATCTCCGCTGCGGCCATCCAGGTCGCGGGCCCGCTGGTCGCCGCGGTGACGGTGCGGCTGAGCGCCGGCCAGCGCTTCGATCCGGGCTTCGGCACGGCACTCGCGCTCACCTTGGCGGGCGGTGCGATCCTGTCGTCGAGCAGCTTGTTCGGCAGCGGCAGCGTGACCTTCGGCGGCGGCGAGATCATCGTGCTGCTGTCCAATGTGCTGTGGACGCTCTACAGCATCAAGGCGCAGGCCTGGTTCGATCGTGCCAGCCAGCTTCACCGCGCCTACGTCGCCTCGCTTTCGTCGATGGGCTGGCTGATCCTAGCCAGTATCGTCCTGATCTCGCTCGGCATGGCTCGCTCGCCGTTCGAGGTGCACGATGGCTGGCTGTGGACCCAGCTCATTTTCGTCGCGGGTATGGCGAGCGGGCTCGGCAGCTACTGCTGGAACATCGGCGCCGCCCGGCTCGGCGTGGCGGTGGCGTCGCTCTGGGTCAATCTGGTGCCGTTCTTTGCCGTATTGTGGTCGATGACCTATGGCTTCATACCCAATGGCTACCAGATCGCGGGCGGCTTGGTCGCGCTGAGCGGAGTGGTGTACATGCAATGGCGCAAGCTCGCCGTGACCCAGCCCGCATGACCACCGCTCTGAAAGCCCGCAACTGCCGTTGGATCGCCGTGCCTGGCGCGGCCGACCAGCGCGGGCGCGTGAATTTCCTCGAATTCGGCAAGAGCCTTCACTTTCAGCCCAAGCGCCTGTTCTGGCTGCACCATGTGGCGGCCAGCCAGTGGCGCGGCCGACACGGCCATCGCGAGTCAGAGCTGGTGCTGGTGGCGGTGAACGGGTCCTGCCGCGCTCATCTCGACGACGGTGCGATCACGGAAACCGTGACGCTCGACGATCCGACGCGGGCACTCTACATCGGCACCTGGGTGTGGCATGAGCTCTCCGATTTCGCGCCCAGCACCGCCGTGGTGGTGATCGCTTCGACGCTCTATGACGAGGCCGAGTACCTGCGCGACTACGAGGTCTTCAAGCGCGAGGTCGGAGCGCACCGATGATCCCGTTTCTCGACATGAAGTCCGCCTATGCGGAGCTGAAGTCCGAACTCGATGCCGCCTATCGGCGCGTCATGGAGTCGGGCTGGTTCGTGCTGGGCAAGGAGGTCGAGGCCTTCGAGGCCGAGTATGCAGCGTTCTGCGGCGCCAGCCATTGTGTCGGCCTCGGTAACGGACTGGAGGCGCTCGAGCTTTGCCTGCGTGCCTGGGAGATCGGCGCGGGCGACGAGGTGATCGTGCCCTCCAATACCTATATCGCGACCTGGCTCGCGGTCACGGCGGTGGGCGCCAAGGTCGTTCCCGTCGAGCCGACGCCCGAGGGACCCAATATCGATCCCGAGCGCATCGCTGCGGCGATCACGCCGCGGACCAAGGCCATCATGCCGGTGCACCTTTACGGCGAGCCGGCCGACATGGACGCCATCATGGCGCTGGCGGCCAAGCACGGGTTGAAGGTCGTCGAGGACGTGGCGCAGGCGCAGGGCGCGCAAGTGCGCGGCCGGCGCGCCGGTGCGCTCGGCCATGCCGGCGCACATTCTTTCTTCCCGACCAAGAATATCGGTGCCTTCGGCGACGGCGGCGCGGTCACGACCGACGACGTGACGCTGGCCGAGCGCCTGCGTGTGCTGCGCAACTACGGCAGTCGCGTGAAGTATGTGAATCTCGAGCGCGGCTACAATTCGCGGCTCGACGAGCTGCAGGCCGCCTTCCTGCGCGTCAAGCTCGCCCATCTCGATGACTGGAATGAGCGCCGCCGCCGCATCGCCGCGCGCTACGACGACAAGCTCGTCGGCATTCCCGGCCTCGGCCTGCCGCGCGTGCCGCAATGGGCGGAGCCGGTATGGCACCTCTACGTCGTGCGCACCGGTCGCCGTGCCGAGCTGATGAAAGCCCTGGAGAAGGCGGGGATCGGCGCGTTGATCCACTACCCGATCCCACCGCATCTGCAGGTTGCCTACGCCGATCTCGGCCTGGCCAAGGGTGCATTCCCGTTGGCCGAAAAGCTCGCCGACGGTGTGCTCAGCCTGCCCATGGGTCCGCACGTGACGCCCCGGCAGGTGGACGAGGTCGCTGCCGCCATCCGCCACGCGCTGTCGTAGCCCGGGTTAGCGCGCGTGGCCGCTCGGATAGTAGTAGTCCGATTTGTAGATGTAGCCGTAGGCTTGGTAGTACGGCTCCTCGCAGCCGGCGAGAGCTCCGACAAGCGCCGCCACGACGATAAAGCCTAGATATTTCATGGCCGCCTTCCTTGCCCGGTACGAGGAGATAACTTGGCCGAGAGGCGATGGTTGCCGGCACAATCGCTTGTATGATGGGCGGCGAGGGGGGACCTACTCATGTTCAGGCTCAAGCCGATGGCGGCATTGGCGATGGCGACGCTATTCAGCGGCTGCACCCAGACCGGGGGGAACATACCAACGCCAAATTTGTCCGGTCCGGTCGATCCCAGCGCGAGAGCGGTGTTCACGCTTGCCGTGGCGCCGGGCAGCGTCGAGGGCTGCATGTTAGCCGATTCCAGCATGACGCGGCCGATCACCGTCACGATCAGGAACGACAAGGCGCTGTTCGAGACCGATGGCGGTATACACGACCAACTGACGCGCATCCGGCCCGACGTCTATTTCGACAACTTCCAGAGCGGATTGATCGAGCTGAAGATCGAAGCCGACTTCTCGACCAGGCCCAAGCGCCTGAACGTGCAGACCTTCGACGGCACCTGCAAGTGGACGGCGACGGCGCCGTGACGTTCAGGGCTTGATCTTGAGTTCAGCCATGTCGACGGCGATGTTGGTCGCAATGGCCTTGGCCGCGGTTATATCGGCGTCTCCTCCCGCCAGGTCGCCGCGGGCGCGCTTGGCGACGCCGCGGCCAAATAGCGAGATTGCCGATCGCGGCATGAGTGTTAGCGCTGCGTTGTAGTTGTCGATCGCCTCGTTGTATTCGCCCAACCTCACCAGAGCCGTCGCGCGGTTGAAGTAGGCCAGCCCGAAGTCGGGTCGCAGACGAAGCGCGGTGTCGTAGTCTTCGATGGCTTGGCGGAAGCGTGTCTCGGCATAGTGGCATCGGCCGCGACCCACCAGGGCGGCCGCGCTTGGCCTCAGCCTGATCGCCTCTGTGTAGTCCGCGATGGCGAGATCGAACTGGTTCTTGAAGTAGCGGGCGTGGGCGCGGTTGTACCAGAAGGTGGCGTCGAGCGTCGCCAGATCGATTGCCCTGTCGTAGTCTTCGATGGCGCGGTCGTACTGTTCCAGCTTCTCGTAGACGACGCCGCGCCGATCGTAAGCCTTGGCAAAGTCGGGATCGAGCCGGATTGCCTCGTCCATGTCCTTGATGGCGAGATCGTACTTGCCCTGCGCGCGGCGAACACCGCCGCGCCAGTAGTAGATCCAAGGATCATCCGGCGTAAGGTCGACCACTCGATCGAAGTCCCTGATGGCGAGATCGTACCGGCCCTTGGCGTTGTGGGCGCCGCCGCGGTTTCTGAGCCCAAGAGCGAACTTAGGCCAAAGCCGGATGGCCTCGTCGAAGTCCTGGATCGCCCGATCGACGAGGCCTTTGGCCCGGTAGACCAGTCCCCGATTGTTGAGGGCCGCGATATAGTCGGGCTTGAGGTTCAGCGCCTTATTGTAGTCCTCGAGAGCCAGATCGTATTCCCGCATTTGGCGGTAACTGTTGCCGCGCCTGTAATGTGCGATCGCGAGCTGGTCAGGTTCATCCCGGTGGATCGCGATCAAGCTTTCGCAGGCGGCGATCCCGTCGCTCGCAGACGTTGGGCTTTTGCACGTCTCGAGGAGCTCCTCGTAGGGCTGTGCCCGAGCTGGCAGGGTTGCGAACGCCGTCGCCATTGCCAACAGTGCCGGGAGAAGCCGCCGCGCCATCGAATCGCTATGCCGTCGCGCTGGGCGGGCAGCAATCGAGCGTTTGTCTCAATTGTGTTCTGTCGCCATAGTTCGTGCCGGCAGGAGGAAACGATCCATGAAGCTCGGGCTTTCGATCGGCTATTCGCGCGCCCAGCTCGACATACCGGTGAAGCTGGTGCAGCGCGCCGAGGAGCTGGGCTATGACTCGGTATGGACGGCGGAGGCCTACGGCTCGGACGCGGTCACGCCGCTGGCCTATCTCGCGGCGCTGACCAAGCGCATCAAGCTCGGCACCGGCATCATGCAGCTCGCTGCCCGTACGCCGGCAAACGCCGCGATGTCGGCGGCGACGGTCGATGCGATGGCAGGTGGCGGGCGGTTCATCGCCGGCATCGGCGTCTCCGGTCCGCAGATCGTCGAAGGCTGGTACGGCCAGCCCTGGGGCCGGCCTTACTACCGCATGAAGGATTACGTGGCGATCATGCGCAAGATCTTCGCGCGCGAGGCGCCGGTGACGCACGACGGCCGCGAGATCGCGCTGCCCTACACCGGGCCAGGCTCGGCGGGCTTGGCCAAGCCGCTGAAATCCATCCTGCATATGAACCCGATCCCGATCTATCTCGCGACCGGCAGCGAGAGCACGGTCAAGCTCACCGCCGAGATTGCCGACGGCTGGCTGCCCATGGGCTTCGTGCCCGGCGCCATGGCGGAATATCGCCCGTGGATCGAGGAGGGATTTCGACGCGCCGGCAATGGCAAGGGATTTTCCGACTTTGCGATCCATGCCTCGGTCCATGTCGAGGTCGACAGCGACGTGAAGGCGGCGCTCGGCCGGCTGAAGCCGGAAGTGGCGCTCTATGTCGGCGGCATGGGGCACAAGACCAAGAACTTCCACAACGACATCATGGTGCGCCGCGGCTTCGGCGACGCTGCCAAGCGCATCCAGGAGCTCTACCTCGCTAAGCGCAAGGATGAAGCCATCGCCGCAGTGCCCGACGAATGGGTCGACCACAAATCTCTGGTTGGGCCGGCAGCTCGAATCAAGCAACGCTACCGTGCCTGGGAGGATTCAGGTGCCGATTCGCTCAGCGTGCGCTCGCGCCAACCCGAGGCGATCGAGGTGATGGCTCAGGCCGCGCGGCTCAACTAGGGGCGGCACATCGCTCGGCGCGCCGGGCTGGGCTCAACCTGCCGCTGACCGTGGCCTTCACCGGCCTAGTGTGGCTCGCCGCGACTCGCCATGCCCGATGGATCGCCTCGCCGCCGCTGGCGTTCCTAGGCCAGATCTCCTATCCGCTCTACCTCGTGCATGTGGCGCTGGGCTACCAGATCATCCGCTTCGGCGTCGAGCGGGGCTGGAGCACGTTGCATGGCGTGGCCTCGGCCGTGATCGTGTCGGTGGCCGTGGCAGTCGTGCTGCACTACCTCGTCGGGGTGCCAGGCGAGCGCTGGTCGCGCGCGGTTTTCGCCAAGCCGCGGGCGGCGGTGATCTAGCCAGTCAGGGTGAGTAGGAGAAGGGCTTGTCGTCGTCGCCGCGGCCGCGGGCGAAGATCTCCAGCGCATCGGGCCGTTCCCAGACGATCTCGAGCAGGTTCTTGTCGGGATCGTGGAAATAAATGCTCTTCTGGCTGACATGATCAATGGCACGCAGGATCGGCACGCCGGCCGCCCGCAGCGCATGCCAGGCATCACGCAGATCGTCCTCGGTCTCCACGGCGAAGGCGGTATGCCGCACGCCGAGCCCGTTCATGCTGGTGGGATCGGCGGTCGCATGGGCCAGAGCCTCGGGATCCTTGCAGGGAAACAGGTCGAGCGTGTTGCCAAGCCCGGGGATCGCCAGGAAGAGGCCGCCATGCTCGGGATCCTGCTCGAGCACCTTGAAGCCCAGGATGCGGGTGTAGAAATCCTTCGATTTCTCAAGGTCACGGACGGCGATGAGAACATGGCCGAGGCGCTGCAGCTTGATCATGGGTGATTCCTCATGCTTTTTGGTTCCGCTCGTCAAGCTCCCTAGCTTGCCAGGCCCAGCCTCTGGCCGCGATACGCCCCGCTCATCACGCGCTCCCACCAGCCACGATGGTCGAGGTACCAGCGCACCGTGGCGCGCAGGCCATCCTCGAAATTGCGCCGGGGCCGCCAGCCCAGCTCGCTCCTGATCTTCGAGGCATCGATGGCGTAGCGCTGGTCGTGGCCCGGCCGGTCGGTCACGAATTCGATCAGCCGCTCGTGCGGGCGGTTGGCGCTGTTGGCCAGAAACTCGTCCAGCAGCCGGCAGATTGCGCGCACCACGTCGATGTTCCGGCGTTCGCTGTCGCCGCCGACATTGTAGGTCTCCCCGGGCTTGCCTTTCTGCAGCACCAGCATCAGCGCCTCGGCATGGTCTTCGACGTGCAGCCAGTCGCGCACATTCTCGCCCGCACCGTAGACCGGCAGGCGCTCGCCGCGCAGGGCGCGGATGATGGTGAGCGGGATCAGCTTCTCAGGGAAGTGATAGGGACCGTAGTTGTTGGAGCAGTTCGTGGTGAGCGTGGGCAGGCCGTAGGTATGCTGCCAAGCCCGTACCAGATGATCGGACGCCGCCTTGCTGGCGGAGTAGGGCGAATTGGGCGAGTAGGGCGTTGCTTCGGTGAATTTGCCTGTTGGCCCCAGCGAACCGAACACCTCGTCGGTCGAGATGTGCTGGAAACGGAAGCGCGCCTTGGCCTCGGTGTCGAGCGTGCGCCAGTAGGCGAGCGCGACGTCGAGCAGAACATAGGTGCCCAAAACATTGGTCTCGATGAAGGGTGTGGCGCCATCGATCGAACGGTCGACATGGCTCTCCGCGGCGAGATGCAGGATCGCGTCGGGCTGGACCTGGTGAAAGATCTGGTCGACCGCGTTGCGGTCGCGAATGTCGACTTTGAAATGCGTGTGGCGGTTGGTGGCGCCGGCTTCGGCCAGCGACTCGAGGTTGCCGGCATAGGTGAGCATGTCGAGGTTGGCGACATGCCAGTCGGTGTCGCGGACGATGTGTCGGATGACAGCCGACCCGATGAACCCCGCGCCGCCGGTGACCAGAAGCTTCATGGCCGGACTCACCGGCGAGGCGCTCAGTGATGCAGAATCTGGCCCAGGAACAGCTTGGTACGCTCGTTCTTGGGATGGGCGAAGAACTCCTCGGGCTCGTTCTGCTCGACGATCTCGCCGCGATCCATGAAGATCACGCGGTCAGCCACGGCGCGGGCAAAGCCCATCTCGTGGGTGACACAGATCATTGTCATGCCCTCTCGCGCGAGCTCGACCATGACATCGAGCACCTCCTTCACCATCTCGGGGTCGAGGGCGGAGGTCGGCTCGTCGAACAGCATGATCTTGGGCCGCATGCAGAGGGCGCGGGCGATCGCCACACGCTGCTGCTGGCCACCCGAGAGCTGGCCAGGATACTTCAGGGCCTGCTCGGGGATGCGCACGCGCTTGAGCAGGTTCATGGCAATTTCCTCGGCGTCCTTCTTGGGCGTCTTCTTCACCCAGATCGGCGCCAAGGTCAGGTTCTCGAGGATGGTGAGGTGCGGGAAGAGGTTGAACGACTGGAACACCATGCCGACTTCGCGCCGGATCGCCTCGATGTTCTTCACATCGTTAGAGAGCATCACACCGTCGACCACAATGTCGCCTTGCTGATGCTCCTCCAGCCGGTTGATGCACCGGATCAGTGTCGACTTACCCGAGCCCGACGGGCCGCAGACCACAATCTTTTCTCCGAGCTTCACGTCGAGATTGATGTCGGAGAGGACGTGGAACTGGCCATACCACTTGTTCACCCCCTTGAGCGTGATCACGGAGGGGGCCTTGGAAAGCTCTTGTGCGGCGGTGGCCATCAGCGGCGCGTCCCTTTGTTGAGCTCGACCTCGAGGTACTTGGCGTAGCGCGACATCGAGAAGCAGAAGCAGAAATAGACAAAGGCGGCGAACAGGTAGACCTCGGCGGGAAAGCCCGCCCAATTGGGGTCGACCAGCGCCTGGTTGGCGGTGTTGAGGAAGTCGAAGATACCGATGATCAGCACCAGCGAGGTGTCCTTGAAGAAGCCGATGAAGGTGTTGATCAGCGGCGGGATCACCACACGCAACGCCTGCGGCAGGATGATCAGCGTCGTCTTCTGGAAATAGTTGAGCCCCATCGCGTCGGCCGCCTCGAACTGGCCCTTGGGCAGCGATTGCAGGCCTCCGCGGATGATCTCGGCGATGTAGGCGCCAGCGAACAAAATGACGGCGACCTGGGCGCGCAGGAATTTGTCAATTGTCATGCCTGAGGGCAGGAACAACGGCAGCATGACCGAAGCCATGATCAGCAGGCTGATCAGCGGCACGCCGCGGATCAGCTCGATGAAGCCCACGCACAGGCCCTTGATCAGCGGCAGGCGCGAGCGCCGGCCGAGCGCCAGCAACACACCGTAGGGGAAGGCGAATACCAGCCCGTAGGTGGCGAGGATGATCGTCACCGGCAGGCCGCCCCACAGGTGTGTCTCGACATAGTCGAATGGTGCAATGGGCAGGCTCCAGGCCGGTAGCACGCCGGTGACCCGCAGGATCAGTCCGATGGCGCCGATCGCCGCAAGCGCGCGCCAGCCGTTGACTTCGGCCGGCGTGCCGACTGCGCCGCGCATCAACATGCCGAGCCCGCCCACGCCCAGTGCCACGAACAGAATCAGGCTGATCGAGATGTGAATCTGGCCGAACATCAGCAGGAAAGTGGCGAAACTGCCGACACCCCAGATCACAAGCAGGCGGGCATTCCAATTGCGCCGGTCGGAGCTCAGGATCAGCATCGCGAGCATCGCAATGATGGCGAGCAATGGCCGCCACTGTTGCTCATAGGGGAAAGAGCCGAAGAAGATGTAACGGTACTTCTCGTGGATCAGCGCCCAGCAGGCGCCGTGACCGCGGCAGTCCTGGCCGGTTGGCGCCGTCCACACGGCGTTCACTACCGCCCAGTTCAGGAAGTTGGCGAGGAACCAGCCGACGGCGCCCACCAGCACCACCGTCGTAATGCCGTTGCCCCAGCTCGAGAACAGGTTCTTGCGCATCCAGCCCAGAACACCGGTATCGATGATGGGCGGAGCGAGCTGGGGGCGTTCGCCGGCAGGCTGGTTGACTGGCATGTCGGTCATGCTCAGCGCTCCCGAAGCGCGATGCGCTTGTTGTACCAGTTCATGAAGGCCGAGATCGACAGGCTGACCGAGAGATAGGCGGCCATGATGAGCAGGATGTTCTCGATCGCCTGACCGGTCTGGTTGATGGTGACGTTAATCGAGGCCACCAGGTCGGGATAGCCGATGGCGATGGCGAGCGATGAGTTCTTGGTGATGTTGAGATACTGGCTGGTCATCGGCGGAACGATTATGCGCAATGCCTGGGGCAGCAGCACCAGCCGCATGACCTGGCCGCGCGACAGGCCGATCGCCATCGCCGCTTCGGTCTGGCCCTTGTGCAGAGCAAGGATGCCCGAGCGCACGATCTCGGCCACGAAGGCGGAGGTGTAGAGCACCAAGCCGACCAGCAGGGCCGTGAACTCGGGCTGGATCACGGTGCCGCCCTCGAAATTGAAGCCCTTGAGTGCGGGCCAGCTCATGTGGTGCGGCGCGCCGCCCAGCAGCCAAACGATGATGGGCAGACCCAGCATCAGGCCGATGCCCGCCCTGATGGTTGGGAAGGGCTGGCCGGTTGCGTCCTGCCGCTTCTTGGCCCAGCGCTTGACGACGACCGTGGCGGCGATGCCGATCAGCAGCGCCAGGCCCATCCATTTGTGGACCGGGTCGGCCATCGGTACCGGGAAATAGAGGCCGCGGTTCGAGAGGAAGAACGAGTCCAACACGTTGATCGCCTGGCGAGGCCCGGGAAAGGCCTCGCTGATCATCTTGTAGAACAGGAACAGCCACAGCAGCAGTGGCACGTTCCGGAACATCTCGACATAGCCCTCGCAGATCTTGGCGAGCAGCCAGTTGGGCGAGAGCCGCCCAACGCCGATCATGGTACCGAGAATCGTCGCCAGGATGATGCCGAGGATCGCAACCTTCAGCGTGTTGAGCGCGCCGACCAGGATGGCGCGGCCGTAGGTATCGGCCGGCGAGTAGGCGATCATGGAATCGCCGATCTCGAAGCCCGCCTCGCGGTCGAGATAGCTGAAGCCCGAGGCGATCTTCTGGCGTTCGAGGTTCTCGACCGTGTTGCTGACCAGGAACCAGGCCAGCAACCCGACAAGACCGACCACGACGAGCTGAAACACCCAGCCGCGAATGACCGGATCGTTCCACGGCGCCGCCTTAGCGCGTGGCGTGGAGCCCAGTGCCTCGACTGACATGAGCTAGCCTCCCGGTCAGCGGATCGGCTCGGCATATTGCAGACCGCCCTGCGTCCACAGCTTGTTCAGGCCGCGCTCGATCTTGAGCGGGCTGCCCGAGCCGACATTGCGCTCGAAGCTCTCGCCGTAGTTACCGACCTGCTTGACGATGTTGTAGACCCACTTCTCGTCGACCCCCAGAGCTTTGCCCATGCCGGGCGTGACGCCCAGGATGCGCTTGATCGAGGGATTGTCGCTTTTCAGCATGTCGTCGACGGTCGTGGACGAGATGCCATATTCCTCGGCCTCGAGCATGGCGTATTGGGTCCAGCGCACGATGTCCGCGAACTGCTGGTCGCCGTGGCGCACGGCCGGCGCCAGCGGCTCCTTGGAGATGATCTCCGGCAGGATGATGAAGTCCTCCGGTTTTGCCGGTGGCGGCACGTTGGCGGCGCGCGTCGAGTACAGGCCGGAGGCATCCGTGGTGTAGACGTCGCAGCGGCCGGAGAAGAAGGCGGCGCGGATCTCCTCGACCTTCTCGATCACCACCGGTTTGAAGTTCATCTTTTGGGCGCGGAAATAGTCGGCGAGGTTGAGCTCCGTCGTCGTGCCCGGCGCAACGCAGACAGTGGCGCCGTTCAGCTCCTTGGCGCTCTTCACGCCGAGCTTCTTGTTCACCATGAAGCCCTGGCCGTCGTAGTAGGTGATGGCCGTGAAGTCGAGGCCGAGCGCGGTATCGCGCGTCAAAGTCGCCGTCGTGTTGTTGCTGAGCATGTCGACTTCGCCCGACTGCAACGCGGTGAAGCGTTGCTGAGCGGTGAGCGGCGTGTACTTTACCTTTTCCGCGTCGCCGAAGATGGCGGCTGCCACGGCGCGGCAGACGTCGACATCGAGGCCGACCCATTTGCCCTGACTGTCGGCCAGCATGAAGCCCGCCGTGCCGGTGCCGACGCCGCAGATCAGCTGGCCGCGGCTTTTGATGGCATCGATGTCCTTGCCGGCCATGGCGCTGCCTGACGCGAGAATAGCTGCCACGCCCGCCGCTGCTGCCAGTGAATATTTGTACATCATTGCCTCCCTTTTATTGCCTTCAGCCCAGTGTCCCCCGTGACGGCCAAGCAAGCAACAGGCCAAACGGCCGGTCAATAGGGAGAGGGCGGTCAGCGGATAGGTGGGGCGTATTGCAGGCCGCCCTGGCTCCACAGCTTGTTCAGGCCACGCTCGATCTTGAGCGGGCTGCCCATGCCAACGTTGCGATCGAACGCTTCGCCGTAATTTCCGACCTGCTTGACGATGTTGTAGACCCACTTCTCGTCGACCCCCAACGCCTTGCCCATGCCCGGCGTGACGCCGAGGATGCGTTTGATCGTGGGATTCTCGCTTTTCAGCATGTCGTCGACGTTTTTCGAGGTGATGCCGTACTCCTCGGCTTCGACCATGGCGTATTGCGCCCAGCGCACGATGTCGCCGAACTGGTTGTCGCCGTGGCGCACGGCCGGCCCCAGCGGCTCCTTGGAAATGATCTCCGGCAGGATGATGTAGTCGTCCGGATTGGGGGCATTGGCGACGCGCGTGGCGTAGAGGCCCGACCGGTCCGTGGTGTAGACGTCGCAGCGACCGGAGAAGAAGGCGGCGCGGATCTCGTCGACCTTCTCGATCACCACCGGCTTGAAGTTCATCTTGTTGGCGCGGAAATAGTCCGCGAGGTTGAGCTCGGTGGTGCTGCCGGGGGCCACGCAGACGGTGGCGCCGCTCAGCTCCTTGGCGCTCTTCACGCCGAGCTTCTTGTTCACCATGAAGCCCTGGCCGTCGTAGTAGGTGACGCCGGTGAAGTCGAAGCCCAGCGCGGTGTCGCGCTGCAGGGTCCAGGTTGTGTTGTTGCTGAGCATGTCGACTTCGCCCGACTGCAGCGCCGTGAAGCGCTGGATCGCCGTGACCGGCACGAACTTCACTTTCTCCGAATCACCGAAGATCGCGGCCGAGACCGCGCGGCAGATGTCGACGTCGAGGCCGACCCACTTGCCCTGGCTGTCGACCGACATGAAGCCCGAGATGCCGCCGGTGGTGACGCCGCAGACCACCTGGCCGCGCGCCTTGATGGCATCGAGGTCCTTGCCCGCATGAGCCGTGCCGGCAGCGCCGGCTAGCGCCGCCGCGAAGGCGGCGGCGGCAATGAATTTGTCGAACATCAGCCCGGTCCCCTGTGATTGCCCCTGATCGCCGATAACCCGCGTCTTGCTGCGCGGTCCGCGATGGATAGGCGATCAGATCGACCGGCGCAACGCTCCGTCGGCCGCCTAGAGGCGGCGATCACCCGGCGTCGAGAACGGGTTCTGACTCCACGGCTCGGCACCCTGCAGGTTGCGGAAGCGCTGTGGGTCGGAATCGGCCCGCTTGCCGTCGGCGGCCTTGCGCACATCCTGCTGCCATTTGCGGAAGGTAACCAGCGACTCGCCTAGCAGCAGGCTCTGCCCGCCATTCTCCGAGATGTAGGGCGCCGGATCGACGAACTGGCCGTCGACGATGGTCGAAAAGTGCAGGTGTGGTCCCGTCGAGCGGCCGGTCGAGCCGACATAGCCGATCACCTCGCCCTTGTGCACGTGCATGCCGGGGGTGAGGCCGACGGCGAAGCGCGACATGTGGGCGTACAGCGTCTCGAAGTTGTCGGCATGGCTGATCTTCACCGTGCGGCCGTAGTTGAAGTACCAGCCGACATGGTTCACGACGCCGTCGCCTGCGGCCATGATCGGGTCGCCGGTCTTGCCTTCGAAATCGATGCCGTTGTGGAAGGCCGAACTGGTGCTGCGTCCGTAATAGGTACGCCGGCCGAACGGCGAGGAGATGCGCGAATCGGGCTTGGGCTCTGCGAGTGCCGTACCGCCCAGCCGCTTGCCATTCTCGTCGAACCAGCCCTCCGGCTGGTCGACCGGCGTGAACCACCAGTAGGACTGGCGGGCTTTGCCGTCGCCGATGCTGGCATAGAGCAGGCGCGTGGTGCCGTCGGCGGTGCGGCCCTGGATCATCTCGACCTTGGCGCTGCCATTGGGCGCGAAGCCTGCGAAGGCCTGCGTGAGATCCTTGAAGATCGGCTGGCTGGCGCCGCCGGGCAGGGCATTGAAGGCGGCGGCCGTGCCGTTGGCCTTCACGACCTTGGCGGTGCCAGCAACGACGGTGCGCGCGCCGGCGCCGGGCAGCGCCACCATGCTGGGCACACTCGAGGTGCGCTCATCGTCAGATTCGGCGGCAGGCTTGGTGGGGGGCGTGGTCGCTGCGGCCTTGTCGGGCGCGGCAGGCTTGTCGGCCTTGTTGAACTCAGACAGCCATTTCTCGTTGAGCTGGTCGGCCTGGCTGTCGGTGGGGGATTTAGCGGCCGCCTTGGAAGGGGCCTTGAACTGGCTCTTGGCGGGGGCCTTGACCTGCGCCATCAAACCGGCGGCGCAGAAGATACTAAGGGTAGTGACCGTGACGGTGGCGGCCAACAAGGCTCGCATCGTTCGCCAGCGGTCGGCGCGCCTGTCGCGCGTCGTCGTGAACGCCATCAGCCTCTCCCACGCTCCATTGAACTCGGTCACTCAAACGCTTGAAGCCAACAGCGAATTCACCAACTCCCCCGCCGGTGCTCCCCGCCAATTGAACTCCTATTGTGATAAATGCCACGGAAATACCCCATGTCCAACAAAAAGTTGCAAAAATGCAACACCCCTGCGAGTAGATCTAAAGACTTGATAATAAATGATTTTCCGGCTTAGCCGCGCCCGCGATCGCGAAAAAAAGCCGTGGGCAGAACACCATTGCGGGCGCTCTCGCGCAGCGCGGGATAGCGCGCCAGCAGGCCGGCGGCCTCGGCCATCTCCTCGACGTCGTTGAACATCGGCACGCCCGCACCCTCCATGGTGGCGAACCAATCCGCCTTGCCGGGGAGCGTTCCCATCATGCTGTGCATCAGCGGCAGAGGGGAGCCGGCGGCCAGTTGGGCGAGCTTGGCGATCACCGGACCGGCATCGACCATGAAGGGCACGACGTGGATCATCAGCACCTGGTCGTAGTCCTTGGCGGCGTGAGCCATGGCCGCCTCGAAGGCGAGGGCAAAGCGGTCCTCGCGCGCATCGGCCAGGAGATCGATGGGGTTGGCCACCGACGCTTCGGCCGGCAGCCGCTGACGCAGTACGTCCGCCATGGCTCTGGGCAACGGCCCAAGTGCGAGCCCTTCGAGCGCGGCGCGATCGGCGCAGATCACGCCGGGACCGCCGGAGTTGGAGAGGATCAGCGTCCGTTTGCCGAGACCCTGCGGGAAGCGGCCGAACGCCTTGGCCGCGACCAGCAGGCGGCGCAGGCTCTCGACCCGCACGATGCCGCAGGAGGCGCAGAACGCATCGATCGCGGCATCGTCGTTGGCCACGGCGCCGGTATGGGCGGCGGCAGCCTGGGCGCCGATCCCGGTGCGGCCGCCGAACAGGGCGATCACCGGTTTGGCCGCTGCCACCTTGCGCGCGACCGAGCGGAAGCGCTCGTGATCTTCGATTGATTCGACGTAGAGCAGCGCCGCGCCGATTTCCGGCCGCTCGCCCAGCCAGGCGAGATAGTCCTCGACGCCGAGATGGACGGCATTGCCAACCGAGACGACCGAGACGAGCGGCAGGCCGCGCGCATTGGCCTTGTCGATTACCTCCTCGGCGAGCGCACCGGACTGGGAGATGAAGGCAAGGCCGTTGGCGTTGGCGCCTGGTGGCAAGTCGCGCAGGAAGGTGGCGGCGAAGCGCCACGTCGGATCGAGGTGGATGATGCCGGCGCAATTGGGCCCGGCGACGGTAAGGCCGCGCTCAGCGGCGAGCTTCAGCAGGGCCTCGTTGCGCGCCACGCCCGCCGGGCCCGCTTCGGCGAAGCCACCGGGCAGGATCAGCAGGTTCCTGATCCCACGATCGGCCGACTCCTTCACGGCATCCAGGATGGCGTCGGGGCGGATCACGATCACCGCGAGCTCGACCGGCGGATCGATGGCGGAGATCGAGGTCACCGACTCGTAACCGAAGATGGTGCCGCCTTTGGGATTGACCGGCACGACTCTTCCACCATATCCCGCCTGGCGCAGCATCTGCATGATGGCGCCACCGGATGAGGTTGCGCGCTCGCCGGCGCCGACGACGGCGATGCTGCGCGGCGCGAAGAAGGGTGTGAGATCGCGATTCATGCCGCGTGGTTGCAGCACAGCCCAAGGAGGAGAACAAGATGGCCGATCCGATCGAGCTCCTGATCCAGGGCCGTGCGCATGAGCTTGGGCCAGGCTTCGCCGTGCGCCGCGTGCTGCCCAGCGTGAAGCGCCGGATGGTTGGCCCCTTCATCTTCCTCGATCATTTCGGGCCGATGGTCGTGCCGGCGGGCGGCGACGGCATGGCGGTGCGCCCGCACCCGCATATCGGGCTCGCGACCGTCACCTACCTGTTCGACGGCGGCATCTTTCATCGCGACAGTCTGGGCTATGCCCAGGCGATCCGGCCGGGCGACGTCAACTGGATGACCGCCGGCAGCGGTATCGCCCACAGCGAGCGCACCGAGGAAGCCATGAAGAAGAGCGGCTTTCGCATGCATGGCGTCCAGACCTGGGTGGCGCTGCCCAAGGCGCATGAGGAGACCGCGCCGTCGTTCCAGCACGTTCCTGTCGGTGAACTGCCGGCGTGGACAGAAGGCGGCGCGTCGCTGCGCCTGATCGTCGGCAGCTACGCCGGACGCCAGGCGCCGACGACGCATTTCTCGCCGATCTTCTATGTCGCCGGCGAACTGCCGGCCGCTGCCAAGATTGCGGTTCTGGCGGAACATGCCGAGCGCGGTGTCTACGTGTCCGAAGGCACGGTCACGATCGGCGACCGCCAGCTCGGCGTCGGCGATCTCGCGGTGCTGACAGCAGGTGCGGCGGTCGAGGTGCTGGCGGGAGGCGAGGGCGCCAAGCTGATGCTGTTGGGCGGCGCGCCGATGGATGGGCCGCGGCACATCTGGTGGAACTTCGTGTCATCATCGAAGGAGCGCATCGAAAAAGCCAAGGCAGACTGGAAGGAAGGCCGCTTCGCCAAGGTGCCGGGCGACAGCGAGTTCATTCCGCTGCCGGACCGCTGACTATGATGGGCAGATATAGCCCGTGCCGCTGGGGTTCTTGAAGCAGCCGACGGCCTGCGGCATTACCTGCTTGGGCAGCCACAGAATGGCGTTTGGTGCGAAGATCGTGAATACGATGGTGACCAGGAAGACGACGTAGATCGGCAGTGCTGCCTTCAATGCGTGGGAGAATTTCACGCCGACGAATTTCGAGGCCATCAACAGCACCAAGCCATAGGGCGGCGTGATCAGGCCGAAGGCCAGCGTGACGATCAACACGACGCCCATATGCACGGGATTGATGCTGCCCGCCTCGGTGAGTGCATTCACCAGCGGCATGAAGATGATGATGGTGGGTACCGGCTCGATGAAGTCGCCGACGATGGTGAAGAGCAGCACCAACAGCAGCATGATCAGGTGTGGGTCAGTTCCGGCCATGCCCGTGATCACGTCTGAGATGACGATGGCGCCACGCAGATAGGCCAGCATCCAGCCGAACGCCGTCGCCGCGGCGATAGTGATCAGCGGCAGCGAGTAGATCAGGCCGGCGAAGCAGAAGTCGTACGGCAGCTTGCGGATGTGCTTGGGGTTGAGGAGGGGGATCACCACCAGCAGGATCCAGCTCACCGCGACCACGCCCGCCTCGGTGGGCGTGAACCAGCCGGTCAAGATGCCACCGAGCAGGATCACCGGGATCATCAGCGGCAGCGCGGCCTCCTTGGTGGCGTCGGTGAACTGCCCAAAGGTGGCGCGCGGCCGGCGAATGCCGATCGGCCCAAAGAAGTAGCAATAGATCATCAACCCGATGCCGATCATGAAGCCCGGCAGGAAGCCCGCCATGAAGAGGCCGGCGATCGAGACGTTGCCGACCGCGCCGTAGACCACCGCGGTGATCGAGGGCGGCACGAGGGCGGCAATGGTCGAGGCCGAGGCGATGATGGCGGCGATGAAGGGCGGATCGTAGCCCTCCTTGCGCATGGAGACGCCGAGCGTGCGGCTCATCACGGCGACGTCGGCCGTGGTCGAGCCCGACATCTCCGAGAAGAACATGCTGAACACCGCCACGACTTGGCTGAGGCCGCCCTTCATGTGACCGACCATCGTCAGCGAGAGTTTGATCACGCGTTGCACGACGTTGGCCGAGCTCATCAGCTCGCCGACCAGCAGGAAGAACGGGATGGCGAGCAGCGCCTCGGAATCCACGCCGTCGAACATCTTCTGCACGAGTGCCGCGAAGGTGACATCGGTGAAGGCCGCGCCGATCACCGTGCCGGCAATCAGCGAGAACGCCACTGGCACGCCCATGTAGCCGAAGAACAGGAACAGGCACGTCATGAGGATCAGGATGAGGGCTGAGCTCATGGCGAGCCCGCCCCTTCTTCCGGCAGATGGTCCTCCGGCGGACTCTCGAAGCCGTTGCGCCAGCCGTTGACCAGCTGTTCGAAGGCGAAAAGCGCGACCAGCGCACCGCTGATCGGGATAGCGGCATAGAGCGATGCGATCGGGGTCATCGACGGCATGCGGAAGCTCCCGAACCCGCGCACGAAGTTGATGTACCCGAACCAGACCAGGAACAGCCCGACGCCGATCACGACCGCTCGGATCGCCGTCTCGATGATGAGCCGCGGCCGCCCGTGCAGCGAATCGCCGATGGCGGCGAGGTAGAGGTGATCGTTTCGCCGCGTCGCGACGGCCGCACCGATGAAAATGCCGTAGATGAAAAAGGTCGAGGTGACTTCCTGCAGCCACAGCCACGGCCGGCCGATCTCGCGGGTGACGATGTCGCAGACAACCGACAGGCTGAAGGCGAAGAGCGTGAAGCCGCACAGCAGCATCAGCAGCGACTCCAGCCAGTCGAGCTGCTTCCACTTAAGCTGTCGCTGGCGCTGCAGCACCAGCGAGCGCTCATCTGCCATACGCTTGCTCGACCCTGATCGTGGCTATTTGATCGCGCTGATGGTCTGCTGGATCTTCGCCGCGTTTGGCCCGAGGTCCTTGGCCATCTTCTCTAGGTAGGGCGCTGCCACTTTGAAGAAGCCGGACTTGTCGACGCCGGCGACAATCTTGACACCCATGCCCTTGAGCTTGACCGCTGACTGATCCTCGAGCTCGAGCGCCTTGCCGGGCTCGAGCTTGCCGACCTCGTCGGCTGCCGCCACGACCCAGCCTTTCTGCTCGGCCGTCAGGCTCGACCACAGCTTGTCGCTGATCCACAACAGGTTGTTGTTGGCCTCGTGCTGCGTCATCGACATGATCGGCGCCACTTCGTAGTGCTTGTTCACGAGATAAACGTTGACGCCGTTTTCTGCTGCGTCGACCACGCCGGTCTGCAGCGAGGTGTAGACGCTGCCGAACGGCATGTGGACGGTCTGCGCACCATAGGCGGGGAACATGGTGTCCTCGGTCGGCGTCGCCTGCACGCGCACCTTCCAACCCTTGATGTCCTCGATCTTCGTGATCTCTTTCTTCGCGTAGATGTTGCGGAAACCGAGCGTCAGCAGCGCCAGCACATGGGCGCCCTGGACGGTCTCGTCGATCATGTCCTTGACTGCCTTGACGACGGCAGGATCGGAGACCGACTTCTTGAGATGGTCCTCGTTGCGGAACAGGAAATGCAGCGACATCACGCCGGCCTGCGGCGCCAGCGTTGCCGCGTTGGCCGAGCTGCTGAAGCAGAACTCGATGTCTCCCGTCTTTATGAGCTGTAGGACCTGCGGCTCCTGGCCGAGCTGGGCGCCGGGATACTGGTCGATCACCATCGTGCCCTTGCTGAGCTCCTTGAGCTTGTCGGCAAAGATGTTGCCGGCGACGCCGTAGCCCGTGGACACGGGCTGGTCGTAGGCGAGCTTGTAGTGCTTGGCTTGGGCGTGGGCGCTGCCTGCAGCGAGCGCCAAGCCCGCGGTCAGCGCCAGCGCGGACGCGAAGCCGTGTAAATACGCTTTGAGCATGTTGTTTCCCCCAGAGAAGCCGTTGTTATTGCCGCAAGGTTCGCATTTCGCGGCGTGCGCGACAACCTCTTAGGGCGCGATGGGTGGCACCCAGTTGGTTTCCTCGTCGAGCGGGTAGACCGGCCGCGGCAGCTTGGTCCAGTTGAAGTTCGCCAGCACCGGCGACGTCAAGCCCGGACAATCGACCTCGTAGATCTGCTCGGGCCTGAAGAACTCGTCGAAGCCGCCGCGGAAATGGCCGCGGCTCTTGACCACCACGACGCGCGCTTGCGCGATGTCGAGGCCGAACATCTCGAACTGCATCGGGTCCATGCACTGGCAGCGGAGTGTGATCACCACGATCTGGATGCCGCCGAGGTCGAGCAGGGCGGACGGCCCCATGTCGCTCGACGTGTCCTTGCGCACGCCGCGGCGGCCGACATATTTGCCGTCGCTCAGCTTCACGACCTTGGCTTCGCAATCGAATGGCAGGGAGAATTCGTGATGTTCCTGGGTGTTGAAGGAAGCGTTGAAGATCGCGCCTTCGCCCAGTTTGTGCGCTTCCGCCGCGAGTGCCGGATCGTTGAACACGCCGAAGATCACGCCCTTGGCGCCGGCCATCTTGAGCCCGCGCAGCAGGTAGGTGGTGTTGCCGCGCGCGCCGCCACCGGGATTGTCGGCGACGTCGGCCAGGATGATCGGCTTGCGCCGGCGGTCGCGGCCGACCGAGGTGGCGAGCTGCACGGCGTCGGAGAGCGGCATCATCGCCTTCTTGAAGCGCGCCTTCATGCCCCAGGCGCGCTTGGCGATGTCGAGAGACAGGCCGGCCGCCGCCGCCGCGTTGCCGTTGCGCGCGGTGACAACAGCGGTCAGGCCGTTCTTGGGCGAATCGGAGTAGGCGAAGCCCGCCATCACCGAGACGTTCATGATGTCGCCGCCGATCTTGGTCTGACCGTAGTTGATGAGATCGGCGTAGGGCCCGCGTGCTGTGAGCAGCGTGATCGCCGGCGGCACCAGCGGGAGCTTGGTCATGGCGACGACCGTGCGCTGACCGGCCAGGCACTCGCGCATGTGCCGGGCGGCCTCGATGCCGCGCTCGCGGATATCGGTGTGCGGGTTCTCGAGGTAGCCGACGAAGACCGAGAGATTGTCGGTCATGCGGCGCGAGACATTGGCGTGCAGGTCGAGCACCGACACCACTGGCACGTCCGGCCCGACGATCGAGCGGATCATCTCGAACAGATCGCCGTCGGGATCGTCGGTCCCCTGGGCAAGCGCGGCGCCATGACAGGAGACGAACACGCCGTCGACCGGCAACGAGGCCTTCAGGGTGGCACCGAGCTCGGCCAGCAGGCCCTTGAAGAAGACTTCCTCAACCGGACCGCCGGGCTGGGCGAGCGCCACGCGCAGCGGTACTGGCGTCCACGGGCCGGTCTTGTCCATCTCGGTGAAGAAGCCGGGAAGGTCGGGCAGGGTGATCGACGCCCCCGAGCGCGCCTCAGTGACGATGCGATTGCCGCGGATGTCGGTGTCGTCTTCGAAATCCTGAGCGGTGCTGACCGGCGAGAAGCGGTTGCACTCGATGGCGAATCCCAGCACGGCAATTCGCGGGTTGTCCTTGGACAACGTCACCTCCTATCGGCGGCGCGCGAGGAACGCCTCCACCAAACCATTAAACGTAGCCGCCTGCTCGAAATATGGCGAGTGGCCACAATCGGGCAGGATGTGGACTTCGGCGCACGGCAGCTTTGCGGCGATGCCATTTGCAAGGAAAGGCGGGAAGACGACGTCGTCGGCGCCCGCAATCAGCAGCGTCGGCACGGCGAAGTCCTTGAGCTCGTCGAGCGTGCGCTTTGCCGTGCGGCGCAGCGTGGCGCGAACTTTCTCCTTGTCGAGCGCGCCCGCCATCTCGTCGATGCTGCGATAGAGAAGGTGCAGCGCCGGCGAACGCCTCGCGCCGCCCGCACCCATCGCCGGGTGGACGCCCTTCGCCAGGCCGTCCTTGATCGCAGCCTCGGCCTTGGCAAGCCAGGCATCGTAATCCTTGCCGCCAGATGGATCGGCGCCACGACGGTCAATCGTGCCCGAGGTCGAGCTCAGAACCAGCGCCTTCACCTGCCGCGGATGAGCGATGGCATATTCCAGCATCGTCCAGCCGCCCATCGACTGGCCGACGAGACGGACGTCGGTGAGCTTCAGGTGCTCGATCAGGGCTAAAAGATCGCCGGCATAGTCTGCGGCGTCGGGACCGCCTGCAATCGGGTCGGACGGCGCGAAGCCGCGATGGGCGAAGGCCACGCACGTGTAGTGCGGCGCGAAGTGCGCGACCTGCTGCCACCAGCTCAGGTGATTGCCGCCCAGGCCATGGGCGAACAGCAGCGCCGGCCCGCTGCCGGTGACTTCGTAGTAGAGCTGGCCGAAGGGGCGCTTCAGTTTGCCGATGGTGCGCTGCATGGCGTCCTCTAGAAGAGGACCAGCCTAAAGCCCATGACGCCGAGCGGCCAGCGGCCTGCGGCGAACAAACGGAATTTGCTTTCGAACGGCGAGGTCAGGTTGCCGGCCAGCCGCGCCACGGCAAGCTGGTAGACCGCCTGCGACGCCGCACCTGCCGCGACATGGATCGAAGCCGGCGCTGCATTGCCCATGCGTGCCGCGGCGGTGGCGGCCTTGCCGTGCACGAGATCGCCCGCCTCGGTGGTGAACTCGGTGAGCGATGTCCAGAGTGCACGCTCGGGATGGTGTGCCGCGGCCTCGGTGAGCAGAGACTTGCGCAGGGCTTCCTCGCGATCCCACCAGTCGGGCGAGGTGTTGGGAGATTTCAGGAACGCCTCGGCCTCGGGCCACGAGGTCACGCCCATGACCTCGACCGCACCTGCATAGCTTCGCGCCTCCGCAATGTCGCCGTCGGTCACCGGCTCACCCAGCGCTGCAAACCAGGAGGCCGTCCGTATCTCCGCCCGCAGGTCAGAGATGACTCTTCTCATGCGGACCGCGGGCCTCCAGGCCCGCTCATGATTCAAGAATGCGGGCCTCCAGGCCCGCGGTCCGGAAGAGAATCACGCTGCCTGCCGCACCTCGGGCAGGGTGAGGCCATACTTGGCGGCGACCTCAGTCGCGCGCTTGACGAAATCCTCACGCATCTCGTCGTTGGTGCGTTGCTTGATCTTCCACTTGCGGAAGATCTCGTTGTTCTTCGACTTCGAGCCGCCGAAGAACTTCGGCAGATAGGGCCAGTACTCGTTCACTGCCGCCTGCAGGCGCGCCTTGCCCTCCGGCGTCTTCACCAGCTCGGCCGAGAAGTCCTCGCCGAATTGCGCGTGGAAGCGCTCCTCCGGCATGGTCGCGCGCGCGACGTTCCTGAGCGGATGGAACGTGCAGCGCAGCAAGTCTTCGACCTGCAGGATCTCCGCCAGATCGGCCAGCAGCTTGATGGCGACGAACTCTTCCCAGGTCTTGAGCGGGAACTCGAAGATCGACAACGGCTTCTTGCCGGCGCCTGGCACCATGCGCTCTTCGGGAATGCCCATCTGCGTGCCGAGCTGCTTGAAGCGCACGTGATGGCCGTATTCCTCCATGGCGACGCGGCAGGTCAGCCATTTGGCGTAGGGCGTCGGCGCGTAGGCGATGGCGGGCTCGTCGAACACCTGTGCGCCGTAGAGCTCATTGATGGCATGGCTGATCACCAGCTTGGAGACAGCCTCGCGATACTCTTCGGGAGCGCCCTTCAGCTCTTCGACGGTCTTGATGACGATGTCGGTCATGGGGCTCTCCATCAGACGAGGGGTTCGGTGTTGAAGGCTTCGAGATCGGTCATCATGTCGGTGAAGTTACTGCCGAGCTTGGTGGTGAGGTCTTGCGCGAGCGCCTCGGGCTTCTCGACCTCGAGCTTCGCGACCGGTCGCGGCTGGCCGAACAGGAAGACCTCTCGGCCACGCACGCCCAGCAGCTGGCCGGTGACACCCTTGGCGGCCGGCGCGCAGAGCGCTGTCACCAGATTGGCGACATGGTGGGCGCCGATCTTCAGCGCGCGCTCCTTGTAGGATTTCTGCGCCTCGTTGGCCGGTTGGATGATGTCGGTGACTCGCGTGCGCGCGAACGGCGCCACAGCGTTCACCGTGATCTGAGCGCGGGCTAGATCCATCGCCGTCACGCGCGTGAGCCCGAACAGGCCTGCCTTGGCGCTGGCATAGGCCGCCTGGCCGAGATTGCCGTAGAGGCCGGCCGACGAGACGATGTTGATGATGCGCCCCCAGTCGTAGGTCGCGCCGCCGCGGCCCGACTTGCCCTGGTCACGCATCACCGCCGAGGCGGCGTTGATCAGATAGAACGCGGCCGACAGGTTGTTGTGGATCACCGCGTCCCAGTCGCGCGGATCCATGCGGAAGACGAAGGCGTCGCGCAGGATGGCCGCGTTATTCACCACGATGTCGATGCCGCCGAAGTTCTTTACCGCCATCTCGACGAGCTGCTTGGCGACACCGGGCGAGGCGACGCTTTCGCCGAATGCGATTGCCTTCCTGCCGATCTTCTCTGCGACCTCGCGCGCGGGCTCGGGGTCCACGCCCTCGCCGGCGATCGACGCGCCGACGTCGGCCACGATCACGCTGGCGCCTTGGGCAGCCAGCGCTTCGGCGATGGCCTGGCCGATGCCGCGGCCGGCCCCAGTGACGATTGCCGAACGTCCTTCGAGGGTGCCTGTCATAGTTCCGCTCCCGTTTTCTTTCCCACGCTCGCCATTTCGGCCGCCGTGTAGAAGGCGTCGGCATGGACGTCGAGGCGCCGCATGCCGCGTTGCTCGAACAGCTTGGTTGCCGCCTCGACCATGACCGGCGGCCCGGCGAGATAGGCCTTGCAGCCGTCGAACTCGTCGAAGTCGGCGGCGACGGCCTCGTGCACCAGCCCGGTGCGCCGGCCACCCTCATTAGAAGTGCCGTCGCCTTCGCTCAGCACCGGCATGAAATGCAGGTGCGGATGCTTCTCGGCCAGCGCCGCGAAATGGTCGTGCAGATAGAGGTCGCGTTCGCCGCGGACGCCGAAATAGAAGTAAATGTGCTGCGGCATCTCTTTCTGGATCGCCCGCTCGACGATCGACTTCAGCGGCGCCATGCCCGAGCCGCCGGCGACGGCGATGATCGGCCCGCGATGGGTCTCGCGCAGATAGGAGGCGCCGAACGGGCCCTCGACGCGCACGCTGTCGCCGACCTTGAGCTTCTCGGAGACGTGCGCGCTGGTGGCGCCGCCCTGGGTGCGACGAACGTGGAACTCGAGGACCGGGTCACCCGGCACGTTGGCCATGGAATAGTCGCGCGGCGGGCAACCCTCGAAGGTCACCGAGGCGAACTGGCCGGCCGAGAAATCGAACGGGCCGCCGGATTCGATCGCGAGCCGCACGCGCTTGATGTCATGGGTGGCGTCGTCGACGCCCACGACCTTGCAGGCGAGCACGCGGCGGGGATGGACGATCAGGTCGTCCTCCTCGAGCCAGGCGACCTCGCAGTCGGCCCACGGCACCGAGCGGCAGGCGAGGATCAGGCCGCGCGCCTTCTCGTCGTCCGACAGCGCGAACTCCGAATAGCCCTCCATCGTCACCTCGCCCTTCGCGAGATGCGATTTGCAGGCACCGCAATTGCCCGACTGGCAACCGAACGGATAGCCGACGCCGGCATCGAGCGCGGCTTCGAGAATGGTGCCGCCGGTCGGCACCTCGATGGTGCGATCAGCCTGGGAGATGCGGACTTTGAAACTCATGGAGATGTAACGCTTTGCGAATTTGTTTGATCCCCAAACAATCTCCGTTTACCACTGGCCCGATGGCCCGTCTACCAGCGAAGAATCTCGATCGCGGCGTGCTGCCGTCGCTGCTGGGCTATGTGCTGCGGCGCACGCAGTCGGCGGTGTTCGCCGACTTCGCCGGCACCTTCTCCAAGGCGGGCGAAGCGCTGACTCCGGGTGAATTCGGCCTGCTGGTGCTGGTCGAGCGCAATGCGGGCCTCAGCCAGATGGCGCTGGCTCGCGCACTCGGCATCGACCGCTCGACCCTGGTGCCGATCCTGAACCGCCTGCAGGCGCGCGGCCTTCTGGTGCGCCGCGCCTCGCCGAGCGACGGGCGCACCCATGCGCTTGGCCTCACGCCCAACGGCGAGAAGGCGCTGGCGCGGTTCGCGCGGCTGGTTAAGGCACATGAGAAGCGGATCGCGTCGGGCCTCTCGGCGACCGAAACCAGGATCTTGATCGAGCTGCTGGAGAAGGTGCGTGCCTCGGCGCGTTCGCTATAGTCCGCACCCCATGGCCTCGACCCATCCCGATTTCGTCGATCTCGACGCCTCGTCGATGAGCGACGCCGAGATGCTGAAATTCATCCAGGACAACATCGTGCCGGCGACGCGCACGCTGAACGGCGAGTTCCTGGAGCTCGATTCGAAGCGCGGCATGTCACGCTGCCGCTTCAAGATCGTGCCGGCCTTCTGCCATTCGCAGGGCACGATCTGCCAGGGCGGCTTCCTCACGGGCATGGTCGACATCGCCATGGCCAACGCCGCCCTCGCCAAGGAGCGCTTCACCTGCGCCGTGCCAACGCTCGAGATGAAGGTCAGCTTCTTCGAGCCGGTTGGCCTGGGGCACGTCATCGCCGAAGGCCGCGTGCTGCGCTGGGGCGGCTCGGTCGGCTTCCTCGAGGGCGAGCTGCGCGACGCCGAGGGAAGGCTCGCCGTCCACGCCACTTGCACCGTTAAGATCGTGAGACCGAAGAAGTCGTAGCGATATCAATAGCTTACGGAACGGTATCCTGATACCGCATCGTGAATTTTTAGATATCAACTAGTTAGCTAGGAGGGGGTGGCGGGAAACTGGGAAGAATCCCCTAAAACCCTTATGTCATCGGTATCGGAGGCTTCCCACGACGGTGGGAAGTTTTGGGAAACTTCCCACCCTACGGGAAGCGCCGCCGCCAGTGCTCGGCGATCTGCCGGCGGGTGGCGAACCAGACGCCACCCTGACGGCTCATGTGATTGACGATGCGGTCGAGGGCGGCGATGCGGCCGGGCCGGCCGATCATGCGCAGGTGCAGTCCGATCGACATCATCTTGGGATGCCGCGCGCCTTCGGCCCACAGCGTGTCGAAGGCGTCGGTGGTGTACTCGGCGAAGTCGCGCGCCGTCACGAAGCGGTGGAAGCCCTGATGGTAGTGCATGTCGTTGGTGTCGAAGGCGTAGGGGATCACCAGGTGTTTCCTGCCTGAGATCTCCACGTGGAACGGCAGATCGTCCGAATAGTCATCGCTGTCGTAGAGGAAGCCGCCATGCTCAACCAGCAGGCGGCGTGTGTTGGGCGAGGGCGTCGAGCGCGTGTGCCAGCCCACGACCGGCGATCCCGCGATCTCGCTCAGCACCTTGTGCGTGCGCGCGACCTTCTCGCGTTCCTCGTCCTCCTTCAGGTGCGCATGCTTCTCCCAGCGCCAGCCATGGCAGGAGATCTCGTGCCCGCGCTTCACCGCATCTTCGATCAACCAGGGTGACAGCTCCGCCGCGCGGCCGCAGGCGCTGACGGTTGCCGGCACGCCAAGCCGCTCCAGGGCGTCGGCGATCCGCCACCAGGCGGCCTTGGTGCCGTATTCGAAATGCGACTCCATGCAGCGGTCGGTGACGCCGGTCACCTCGTCGGTGACCTCATAAACCTTCTCGTTGAAAGCGTCGCCCGCCGAGACCGACATCTCCGCGCCTTCCTCGAAATTGACGACGAAGGAGACCGCGACGCGCGCGCCGCCCGGCCACCCGGGATTGGGCGGCGTGCGGCCGTAGCCTTCGAGGTCACGCATCCTTGTGCCCGATCACGTCGGCCAGCGGCTTGCTGAGACCTTTGGAGTCCTTTGGCCCTGGCCGGCGGTAGGTCCCGGCGACCGCCTTGCGCGGATTCAGGCGCACGAGACCCTCGGCCATGGTCACGGCGGCCTGGATGCCGTCGACCAGCGGTACGGGCACGCGGTCGCGGATCTTGTTGGCGAGGCCGGCGAGCGGCGCGCCCGCCAGGATCACCACGTCGGCGCCGTGCTCGCTCACTGTCCGGTTGGCGAGGTCGATCAGCACCTGCTGTTTCTCGTCTTGCACGTCGTCGATCGACTTGAAGGCTTCGTCGAGCATGCGGATCGCGGCGCAGCGGCCCGACAGGCCGTGCCAGGCCACGATCTCGGCAAACCACGGCTCGAGCGCCTTGGCGAAGCTCACGATGGCGAAGGAACGGCCGAGCGTGCAGGCGACCAGCATCGCCGCCTCTGCCATGCCGACCACCGGGAAGTCGAACAGCTCGCGCGCACCGCCGAGGCCGGGATCACCGAAGGCCGCGACGATCGCTGCATCGAACGTGCCGCGCTTCTCTGCCAGCATCTCCAGCATCACGGCGCCGCCGATCGCCGCCTCGGCACGGGTGGCGATGTAGGGCACGCCGCGCGGCGCAGTCATCGGGATCAGCTCGGTGTCGGGGCTGGCGACGAGCTTGCCCGAGGCGACCAGGCGATCGGTGACACCGGTGGATGTGTTAGGATTGGCGATCAGGATCTTCATCAGGGTTCCGCAAGCAAGATGCAGGCCGCTCAGTCTATAGGAGATCGCAAGGTCCTGAAGGTGGCTGCGGCACTCCCCGATCCGCCTTTCGAGCTGATGGGCGAGGAAGGTCCCGCCGGCTTCGACATCGAACTGATGCGCCGCATCGCCGAGAAGATCGGCCGCGCTTGGCAGCTCGTTCCCTATAAAGGCGCCGACTTCAACGGCATCTTCGCCGGCCTCGACGACGGCACCTATGACTGCGTCGCCTCGGGCACCACCGTCACGCCGGGCCGTCAGGCGATCGCCGATTTTTGCGCGCCCTACTGTGTCTCCGGCCAGTCGCTGGTTGCCGATGCCGGCCGTCATCCCAATGTGCACGGTATCGACGATCTCAAGGGCCTGGTGATCGGCGTCCAGAAGGGCAACACCAGTCAGCCGGTTGCCGAGAAGCTGGTGGCCGAAGGCCGCGCGGCGCGCGTCCGCCTTTATGCCTACAACGAGATCGAGACGGCGCTCAGCGATCTCTCGACCGGCGGCTGCGATGCCTTCATGAAGCTCGCGCCGGTGACGCACTGGTTGGTGCGCGATCGGCCCAAGCTCCGGGTTGTGCAGACCGGCATCACGCGCGAGATCCTCGGCGTGTGCGTGCGCAAGGGCGACACGGCGCTGCGCGATGCGATCAACTCGGCGCAGGCGGCTCTTGCAAAGGACGGCATGCTTGCCGGGCTGATCAACCAGTGGCTGGGCGAGGGTGCTACGGCGCCTTAGGGCTTCTCGCCCTTGAGTCGCGCGATTTCTTCTTCCAGTTCCTTGATGCGGGCGATCAGCTTGTTCACCGCGGGCGCCATCTCGGCCTCGCTGTAGCGCGGGACGATGTGTTGGCGGCAATTGGCGTCCCAGGCTTCCAGGGTGAACACGATCGCGCGCTGCGGCTTGGCCTTGTAGGTCGGATCCACCAGCCGCTCCATCAGCTCGAGATCGCCTTCGACCACGCGGGCGCGGCCCCACAGCTTCACGCGCTGCTGGGTGGCGAAGTGCACGATGAAGATGTGGGCACGGTCGTTCTCTTTCAGATGGCCGAGCGTGATGTACTGCCGGTTGCCGGCAAAATCGGCAAAGGCCAGCGTGTTCGTGCCAATCGTCTTGAGAAAGCCCGGCGGCCCGCCGCGGTGCTGAATGTAAGGACGACCATCGGCGCTGGCGGTGGCGAAGAAGAAAGTGTCGATGACGGCAAGGAACTGGCGGAGATCGTCGGTGATCTCGGTTTTCCATTCGCGATCCTCGAAGCTGCGCCGCGATCCGAGACGCACCTGCTCCGCCTTGACCGCCGGCGAGAACATGACGTCGTCAGGAGCGCTCATCGTTACTCCAGCTTCTTGCCCAGTTGGCCGGCGACTTCCTGGATGAACTGCCAGGCGACGCGGCCCGAGCGCGCGCCGCGGGTCACCGACCATTCCACCGCTTGCTTGCGCAAGGTTTCGACCGGCACGCCGAGCTTGTAGTGGCCGGCATAGGCCTCGATCATGGCGAAGAAGGTGTCCTGGTCGGCATTGTGGAAACCAAGCCATAGGCCGAAGCGATCCGACAGCGAGACTTTCTCTTCCACCGCCTCAGAAGGACTAATGGCTGTCGAGCGCTCGTTCTCGATCATGTCGCGCGGCATCAGGTGGCGCCGGTTGGAGGTGGCATAGAACACGACGTTGTCCGGCCGGCCCTCGATGCCGCCTTCGAGAACGGCTTTCAGCGACTTGTAGGCGGCATCCTGGCCGTCGAACGAGAGGTCGTCGCAGAACACCACGAAGCGCCGCTTGGTCTCGCGGATGCGCGAGAGCAGCGCGGGCAACGACGGGATGTCCTCGCGGTGGATCTCGATCAGCGCCAGCGGTCCGGGCGGCCCGCCCATCCCGCGATTCACGTGGGCGTGGACGGCCTTCACGATCGAGCTCTTGCCCGAGCCGCGCGAGCCCCATAGCAGGGCGTTGTTGGCCGGCAAGCCCTTGGCGAAGCGCTGCGTGTTTTCCAGCAAGGTGGCTTTCTGATGGTCGACGCCCTTCAGGAGCTCGATCGGCACGCGATTGACCTTGGGCACGGCTTCCAGCCGGTGCCCGGCGGCGTGCCAGACATAGGCCTCGGCGGCGGCGATGTCGGCGCCTGCCGGCGTAGGCGGAGCCAGCCGGTCGAGCGCTTCGGCGATGCGTGAAAGCGTGGCTTTAAGGTCTTGATCCATCGTTGTCCGGCCGTAAGAAGGGGGCGACCATATCGCCCAGCGCTTGCGTTGCAAAGCGGGCGCGGGCGGCTATAGTCCGCGCGCTTTTTCGACCGCCGGAAGAATCGGAGCAGATGATGTTCATATCCCAAGCTTGGGCGCAGGCCGCAGGTGGCGGCAGCAGCGACTTCCTGGTGCAGCTCTTCCCGTTGGTGCTGATCTTCATCGTCTTCTACTTCCTGCTGATCCGTCCGCAGCAGTCCAAGATGAAGGCGCAGCGCGAGATGCTGTCGGGCGTCAAGCGCGGCGATCGAGTCGTCACCGGCGGCGGCATCATCGGCCTTGTTACCAAGGTGATCTCCGACAACGAGCTGCAGGTGGAACTCGCAGAAGGCGTGCGCGTGCGCGTCCTCAAGACGACCATCACCGACATCATCACGCGCGGCGAATCGGTCCGTAACGCCAAGGAGTCCGACGACGACGCCAAGCCCATGCTGCCGACGGCTGCAGCGGCGCCCGAGAGGAAGAGCCTGCTGGGCAGCCTGTTCGGCAGGAAATAAGGTCGGCAAGAAGCCAAGAAGCAACGATCATGCTCAACCTTCCGCGTTGGCAGGTCATCGGGATCATCGCCGTTACGGCCCTGGCGGCCCTGTTTGCGCTGCCCAACCTCCTGCCGGGCGCGGTACTCGATGTGCTGCCCGGCTGGTATGCGCAGAGCCGCATCAATCTCGGCCTCGATCTGCGCGGCGGCGCGCACTTCCTGCTGGAAGCCGACCTGCGCTCGGTGCTGAACGAGCGGCTGACCAACCTGTCGGATTCGGTGCGTGGCGAGTTGCGCAAGAACCAGGTGGCCTTCAAGGAGATCAACATCCAGGGCGGCGCCTCGGTGGTCGTGGTGCTGCGCGACGAGGCGCAGCGGCAGAAAGCGCTGGAGGCGATCCGCAACGTCGATCCGTCGCTCTCGGTTTCGGGCAGTGGCGACACGATCCAGCTCGCCTATGCCGCGCAGGATCTGTTCCGCAAGAAGAAGGAAGTGATCGACCAGTCGATCGAGATCCTGCGCCGGCGCGTCGACGAAACCGGCACCATCGAGCCGACGATCGTGCGCCAGGGCGATGATCGCATCCTGCTGCAGGTGCCGGGCATCAAGGACACCACCGACCTCAAGCGCAAGATCAACCAGACCGCCAAGCTCACCTTCCATCTGGTGAACGAAGACGTGTCGATGGCGGGTGGCCTTCCCACAACTCTGCCCCCGACCACGACCTTGATCCCGACCCGCGAGGGCATGCAGGCGTTGCGTGCCAATAACCTCAAGGCTTATGACGAGATCCAGGCCGCGAACCCGCGACTCACCCCCGAGCAGATCTGCCGGCGCTACCAGCCGCAATGTCTGCCGGCGTTCAAGCGGGTGGTCGTCGGCGGCGAGGATCTCGACGACGCCAAGTCCACCTTCGAGCAGCAGCAGGGCGGCCGGCCGATCATCAGCTTCACCTTCAATACCGCGGGCGGCCGTGCCTTCTGCGCCGCCACGCGCCAGAATATCGGCAAGCGGCTGGCGATCCAGCTCGACAACGAGATCATCAGCGCCCCGGTCGTGCAGAGCTCGATCTGCGGTGGCAGCGGAATCATCACTGGCCAGTTCACCACCCAGCAGACCCAGGAGCAGGCGCTCCTGCTGCGCTCGGGTGCGCTGCCCGCCACCCTCACCATCATCGAGGAGCGCACCGTCGGCGCCGATCTCGGTGCCGACGCCATCCATGCCGGCACCGTCGCCGCCATCGTCGGTACGGTGCTGGTCATGCTCTTCATGTTCACCACCTACGGCCCATTGTTCGGCGGCTTCGCCAACCTCGCCATGTCGGTCAACATGTTGCTGGTGTTCGCCGGCATGTCGGTGCTGGGCGCCTCGCTCACCTTGCCGGGCATCGCGGGCCTCGTGCTGACGGTCGGTATGTCGGTCGATTCCAACGTGCTGATCTACGAGCGCGTGCGCGAGGAGAGGAACAACGGCCGTTCCGCCTTCAGCGCGCTCGCCACCGGCTATGACCGCGCGCTGACGGCGGTCATCGATTCCAATCTCACGGCGTTGATCGCAGGCGTCCTGCTGTTCGGCTTTGGCTCGGGCCCGATCCGCGGCTTCGCGACCTCGTTGTCGCTCGGCCTGCTGACGCACTTATTCACCGCCACGGTCTTCACGCGCATGCTGCTGGCCGTCTGGGTGCGCTGGCGGCGGCCGACCGAGCTGGTGATCTGAGGCCGCCATGCTCTGGAAACCCGTCCATCTCGTTCCCGCCCACACCAAGTTCGACTTCATGGGCAAGCGCGTCTGGGCGCTTGGCCTCTCGACCGCCATCAACATCCTGGCCCTGCTGGGTGTCGTCTTCGTCGGTCTCAACTTCGGCATCGATTTCGAGGGCGGCATCGCCATGCAGGTGCGCGCCAAGCAGGGCACCATCCATCTCGACGAGCTGCGCGCCACAACCGGCGCGCTGGGGGTTGGCGAGGTTTCGCTGCAGGAGTTCGGCGACAACACCAGCGCCCTGATCCGCGTGCAGCGCCAGGAGGGCAATGCGGCCTGCGTCGCCCATGCCGATCACGTCATGAAGCAGCGCGCCGGCAGCGGCTGGAGCGTCAAGCCGTCGGCCGACACCCACATCGGCGACGTCGAATTCACCGCGCCCGGCTCGCTCGACGCGGCCGGCTGGCGGGATGCGGTGAGCCGCGTCGGTCTCACCGTGCTCGAGCGACAGCTGCCGCGCGGCGCGACCAACACCGCCAAGATCGACATGACGCCCGAACAGCGCGCCGAATGGTGTCAGCAGGTGGCGATCAAGCTGGTCGAGGATGCGATCAGCTCCAAGTACGACCTGCGCGGCACCGAATCGGTCGGCCCCAAGATCGGCGAAGAATTGATGCATAGTGGCGTCATCGCTGTGCTGGTCACCATGGCCGCCATCGCCGTCTATATGTGGTTCCGCTTCGAATGGCAGTTCGGCGTCGGCGCGCTGATCGCCATGCTGCACGACGTCATTTCCACGATCGGCATCTTCGTGCTGTTCCAGCTCGACTTCAGCCTGACCGCGCTGGCCGCCGTGCTGACCATCGCCGGCTACTCGATCAACGACACCGTCGTGGTGTTCGACCGGGTGCGCGAGAACTTGCGGCGCTACAAGAAGATGAACTTGGTCGAGCTGCTGAACTTCTCGATCAACGAGACACTGTCGCGCACCCTCATGACATCGGTCACGGTGTTCGTGGCGGTGGCGGCACTGGTGATCTTCGGCGGGCCGGTGCTTTACAGCTTCTCGATCGCCATGCTGTGGGGCGTCATCGTCGGCACCTACTCCTCGATCTGGATCGCCTGCGCGGGCCTGGTCTTCATGAAGCTGCGGCCCGAGCAGCTGCGCCACGAGGACGAGGCCGCCAAGGCGAAGGCGTGAGCCCGCCGCCGCAGCGACCCACCGACAAGACCCTGCCGACGCCCAATCCGGCGCTCGTTCAGGTCATCCGCACCTACGGTCCCGGCCATTTCCTGATCGGCGAGCGCGACTGGCGCGAGCCGGTTCTTGTCACGCCAACGTCGACAACGGCGTGGAGTGTCACGCGCGCCCAGGACTTGTCTCTGGCGAGCCTCGATGCGCTCAAGCAGGCGCCAACGCCCACGGAACTTCTGATACTGGGGTGCGGACCGCGCGCGGTCTTCATCACTCCGGCGGTACGTGCCGAGCTGAAGGCGGCAGGCCTGGCGCTGGAAGTGGTCGATACCGGCTCGGCCTGCCGCATCTACAACGTGCTGCTTGCCGAGGGTCGGCGCGTTGCGGCAGCCTTGATCCCCCTATGATGTCGTTCGAGCTCTATCTCGCCTTCATTGCCGCGACGGCGATCCTGATGGTGATCCCCGGCCCCAACGTGGCGCTGATCGTGGCCAACAGCGTGGCGCACGGCACGCGCTTTGGTCTGCTTACTGTGGCCGCGACCTCGAGTGCGGTGGTGGTGCATCTTACGCTCACCGTGCTGGGCGCCACGGCGGTGCTCTCCTTCCTCGCTGCCAGCTTCGACTGGTTGCGCTGGCTGGGCGTCGCCTATCTCGTCTGGCTGGGCATCGCCACCTGGCGCGCGCCGGCAGTCGATCTTACCCGCACCAGGCCGCAGCTACGCTCGGCGCGGCTGATCTATGCCCGCGGCTTCCTGGTCGGGCTCACCAATCCGAAGACCTTGCTGTTCTACGGCGCCTTCTTTCCGCAATTCGTCACGCCCGGCCCGGCTGCGGCCGACCAGCTGCTGCTGCTCGCCGTGACCTTCCTTGCAGTGGCGATCGTGCTCGACAGTCTCTGGGCAATCCTGGCCGGCCGGCTGCGCGCGCTCCTGGTGGCGCAAGCAAGGCTGCGCAACCACATCACCGGCGGCCTGCTGGTTGGAGCGGGGCTTGGCCTGGCGCTGGCGCGGCGTCCCTGAACGAGAAAGCCCCGCCGTCGCCGGCGGGGCTTCCTCCAGGCGGGACTTCGCCTGCGTTTTACTTGCGGTTGAGGATGAACAGCACCACGCCGATAGCGATCAGGCCGACGAAGCCTTGTCCGCCCAGGCCCTTGAGGAAGGCCATGATGTTTCCGGCGATGTCGGCGCCCAACAGCGGTGTAGCGCTGCCGAACAGAAGCTGCAGGATGATGCCCAGAGCCAGGAGCGATACGCCGATCTCGGTGAACTTGACGACGATATGTCTGGCTCGATCGAACCATTCCATGTCCATCTCCTTTGTCGTTTCTTTTTTGCGAGGGGGTTACTTGCGACTGAACAGGTAGAGAATGATGGCGATCGCCACCACTCCGACGACGCCGTTGCTGCCCAGCGCGGTCACCAGCTTCAACACGTTACCGACGATGTCGCCAAAGAAGGCGACGTTACTGCCGAACAGCATCTGCAACACGATGCCGAGGGCAACGAGCAAGAGGCCCAACTCCGTGATCTTGGCGATCCAGGCTTTGGCCCTGTCGAAAAGTTCCATCAGTTGTTCCTCCGGTTGACGCCGGGGACCGGAGAGCTCCCGGCGATTCTTCTTCTGACACTGAGGGGACGCGTACGCCTAAGCGAACAAAGCGACTGACTACGCTTGTGATTACTGCTGACAGCTTTAGCCGCCAGACGGAATTTCCACCTATCCATTGTAATAAGAACACAACTGTGGCGCAACATATTGTGGGGGATGGACCATCCCCAGCCAGAAATGAAAACAGGGCCCCGCAGGGCCCTGTTTTTGACGGTACTTTAGGCCCGGATCAGACGGGCATGTTCTGCTGCGCCACCATGCAATAGAGCATGGCAATCGAGAACATGGTGTTGAAGCGGCTGGCATAAAGCGCGGGCTTGGCGGCCGCAGCCTTCTGCTCGGCAGTTGCCTCGACCAGGCCCAGGATCTTCTGCTGGTTCGGCCAGATGATGAACCAGACATTGAAGGCCATGATCAGGGCCATCCACATGCCGGTGCCGATCATGATGAAGCCCTTCTGGAAGGTCAGCGCCTGCACGATGTAGTGCTGCATCCAGGCGAGCAGCAGGCCGGTGATGACCGTGGCGAGCGCGCCGTAGCGGAAATAGAAGAGCACATTGGGTGCGATGAACTTGCTGATCGCCGCGCGATGCTCGACCGGCTGAATGGTCGGCATGGTCGGCACTTGTACGAAGTTGAGGTACCACAGCAGGCCGATCCACATGACGCCGCTGATCACGTGCAGCCAGCGCATGGCGAAGGTCGACCAGGCCATATCGAGATGCGTCATCTGACCGGTCGCTGCGCCGATCACCACGACGATGACGATGAGGAGCACGACACCCGCTATGACCGTGTTCCGGGGCGATGTGAAAATGGCACCCATGTCGATTTCCCCTACTATCTTGTTGAAGGAATTGGCGAATCCCGAGCGGCGCATTGTAATCTCGCTGACGCTCGCATTCAACGTCGCCGGCAACCCTTAATTATCCTGATGGCCAGTTCCTATCGCGCACCGGATGCGTCGCACCGCTACGTGCTCGACGAGGTGCGCGCGGCCGACCGCGACCGCTTTCTCGCGGCGCTGTTCGCACCCGAGCCGCAACGCCGCGATTTGCTGGCTTTGCTGGCGTTCGATCACGAGCTTTCCCGCACACGCACTGTCACGCGCGAACCGATGATGGCGCGCATCCGGCTGGAATGGTGGCGCGAGGCCGTCACCGAGGCGGCGGGTTCGGGCACGCCGCGCGCGCAACCGATCGTCGAATCGCTCAGCGAAACCGTCCGCCGGCACGAACTCGCGCCGCAGCGTCTCGTCGCTTTGATCGACGCGCGCGAGGAGGAGATCGACGGCCCGCTCGATGTCGTGCGGGCAGGCCATGCGCTCGCCGACCTGCAGCTTGCCGTGCTCGATGTAGCAGACGCCGACACGCGACGGGCCGCTCACGCCGTGGCCGCGGCCTGGCTGATGGGTGACGGCCCTGAGCGCGCCGCCCTGGTCGCCGAGGCCAGGGCGCAGCGCGGCAATGTCGATCCACGCGCTCTGCCGATCCTGCTGCCGGCGCTTTCGCTCGATGGTCTCAGCGTCTGGCGAAAGCCACTCGCCTATTGGTGGGCGGCCAAGCGGGGCCGCTACTGATGTCCAGGCGCATCGATAAGTCGTGGGTCGTCTTCGACAGCATTGAAAATCGCCAGCACGATCGCTGTGTCGATCTTTTCCGTCGTCCCGATGGCAGCTTCGGCTTTGAAGAATTTCGCCGGGATGTAGAGGATGCCGGAAACTGGACGCCGGTTGCGTACTATTCTGGCGCGACCTATGCCTCGACAGACGCTGCGCTGGGTGCCGCCGTCAAGGCTGTGGTATGGCTGGCCGAAGCGATCGGGCAACGGTGAGACGGAGGGAATGTGGCGCGGGTCAAGGCCAACGGAATCGAGATCGAATACGAGGCAACCGGCGACAAGGGCGATCCGGCGCTACTGCTGGTCATGGGGCTGGGCGCTCAGCTCACCATCTGGCCCGACACGCTGTTCGAGGGCCTGGCCAAGCGCGGCTTCCATGTCATCCGCTTCGACAACCGCGACACCGGCCTGTCGACCGATTTCGGTTCGTCGGGCCTGCCCAACATTCCGGCGGCGATGCAGAAGGTGATGAAGGGCGAGAAGGTCGCCGCACCTTATTACCTGAAGGACATGGCGGCCGATGCGATCGGGCTGCTTGACGCGCTCGGCATCCACAAGGCGCACGTGGTCGGCGCCTCGATGGGCGGCATGATCGTGCAGATCGTGGCGGCACAGTACCCGCAGCGCACCCGATCGATGGTTTCGATCTACTCGAGCAGCGGCCGGCCCGGCCTGCCGCAGGGCAAGCCCGAGGCGTTGGCCATGCTAACCGCGCAGCCCGAAGGCCCGGCCCGCGATCAGCTGGTCAAGCACGGGATGAAGCTGCGCCAGACCATCGGTAGCCCGGGCTATCCCATGCCGGAGGCTGAGCTGCGTGCGTTCATCGAGAAGAACGTCGACCGCCGCTGGTATCCCGAGGGCGCGGCGCGGCAGTATCTCTCCGTTATCGCCTCGGGTGATCGCGTCGAAATGTTGAAGACCATCAAGGTGCCGACGCTGGTGATGCACGGCGAGGAAGATCCGCTGCTGCCGATCGCCTGTGGCCGCGACGTCGCGAGCCTTGTGCCGGGCGCGCAATTCCAGAGCTATCCCGGCTGGGGGCACGACTTCCCCGGCAAGCTGATCCCGACCATCGCCGATCGTATTGCCACTTTCTGCAAAGGTGCTTCATGAAATTCGGCATCTTCTACGAGCACCAGCTGCCCCGGCCGTGGGGACCGATGAGCGAGTACCAGCTCCTGCAGGACTCGCTCACCCAGATCGAGCTCGCCGATCGCCTGGGCTACGACTACGCCTGGGAAGTCGAGCATCATTTCCTGGAAGAGTACTCGCACTCCTCCGCGCCTGAGGTCTTCCTCGGCGCTGCCAGCCAGCGCACCAAGCGCATTCGGCTCGGCCACGGCGTGGTGCAGCTCACCACCAACCAGCCGCACCGGGTCGCCGAGCGCATCGCCACGCTCGATCTCCTGTCGGGCGGCCGCGTCGATCTCGGCATGGGCGAGGCGGCGGGCCCCGCCGAGCTCCATCCTTTCAACATCCGCGTGCGCGACAAGCGCGAGCGCTGGGAAGAGGCGGTCAAGGCCATCGTCCCGATGTTCACCAAGGAGAGCTGGGAGTTTCACGGCCAGTACTACGACTTCGAGGCGCGCAACGTCATCCCCAAGCCGTTCCAGAAGCCGCATCCGCCGCTCTGGGTCGCCTGCTCCAACATCCAGACCATCGGCAAGGCCGGCGAATGGGGCATGGGCGCGCTCGGCTTCACCTTCGTGACTCCCGAGGCGGCGCGCGCCTGGGTGCACAAGTACTACAACAACCTTTTGAACAACTCGAAGAAGCTCACCGACTATCCGAGCAATCCCAACGTCGCCATGGTGTCGGGCTTCATGTGCACAGCCACCGACGCGGAGGCAGAGGCCAAGGCTGCCGGCTGGACGTTCTTTATCTTCGCGCTCTCCTACTACGGCCGCAAAGGCGTCGATGCGCCGGGCACGTCTGATCTCTGGAAGGAGTACCAGAGCTGGAAGGGTGGGCCGGAGGAGAAAAAGGCATTGGAGTCCGGCTTGATCGGCTCGCCGGAGACGATTCGCCGGAAGCTGCGCCAGTTCCAGGCGAGCCGCGTCGACCAGGTGATCCTGCTCAACCAGGCCGGCAAGACCAGCCACCAGGACATCTGCGAATCACTGGAGCTGTTCGCCAAGGAAGTGATGCCCGAGTTCCACGCCGCCGAGGCCGAGCATGCGGTCTGGAAGCAGAAGGTCATGGCACGCGAGATCGTGCTCGAGGACCTCGACGTCCAGAAGTACGACATCTACAGCCACCAGAACGAACACATCGTCCGCCTGACGCCTGAGCAGCTGAAGCAGAAGATGGCGGAGAAAGAGGCGGCGGCGAAGCGCGCCTAAAGCGGCAGGCGGTTGAAGATGGGCCGCGGTATGTGCTGCACGATCAGCATGATCAGTTGCCAAATGGCCGGCGTGTAGACGACGGCCTTGCCGCGCTTGATGCCCTCGACCGTTGCGCGAGCGACGTCCTCGACCGGCGCGAGTCGCTTGCCGGCAGTCTTCATGTGAGAGGTCATTGCCGTATCGGTCGGGCCGGGCTTGATCAGCACCACCTTCACGCCGCTGCCGATCAGGCGATGGTCCAGGCCTTGCGCATAGCGCGTCAGTAGCGCCTTGGAGGCACCGTAGAGATAGTTGGTCTTGCGCGTGACGTCGCCCGCGACCGAGCCGATGATGGCGATGGTGCCGCGGCCCGCCTTGACGAAATGCGCGGCGAAGGCCTCGGCGAAGAGCACTGGCGAGACGGCGTTGATGTCCAGGATCTGCTCGCAGGTCGCGAGATCGAGGCCGATCTGGTTGTCCGGCATCCAGCCGTGGGCAATCAGCGCGATATCGACCGGACCTGCCGCCACGGCGCCGTCGACCACGCTCTGGATGAATGCGCGGTCAAGGAAGTCGCCCTCGATGGTGGTCACCGTCGAGGCGGGGCTGCGCACGCGCAGATCAGTCGCTATCTTCTCGACCTTCGCCGCGTCGCGTGCGACCAGGACCAGCTCGACGGGCTCCGCGGCCCCCCACAGACGGCAACAGTGCTCGGCGATGCCGGAGGTCGCTCCGATAACGACGATCTTCATGCAATTTCCTTTCAGCTTCCCATCAGGCGGCGGGACATGGCCGAGCTCATGCCCGGGTCGCGGTGCTTGGCGAAGGCCGCGAGATTGGCATAGGTGGCTTCGTACAAAGTCCTTGGCATGCGCGCATCTTTGGCGGGATAGAGGCGCCCACCTGCGGCGCGCACGATGTCGTCGAGCCGACCAAAGAGGTCGGGCAGGGCGCGGTTGTTGCGGAAATCGAGCGCCAGGGTGACGCCGGCTTGCGGGAAGCTCAGCAGGCCGGCCGACGCGCGCTCGCCGAACGTCTTCAGCACGGCAAGAAAGGAGCCTTCGCCGGAACGTTGAATCGCCTCGAGCATGTCGCGTGTTGCCGCAAGCCCCGCCTCGCGCGGCACCACGCTCTGGTACTGGAAGAAGCCCGACGGGCCGTACAGGCGGTTCCAGTCGAGGATCGAATTGAGCGGATAGAGAAACGGCTCGTAATGCATGGTGCGCGAGCCGGTGCGGCGGCGATTGATATTGTAGTAGAGCGCATTGAACGGCCGGAGCGACAAGCCGTTGACCAGGGATACCGGCGGCGTGAAGGGCAGGCGCCGCCGCCGCTCACGCCATGTCCCGGTGCCGGCCGGTGCCTGCTGCGCCCGCATGAACAGCCCTCGCGCGGCAGGGCCCGCGGTGCAGTCGATCCAGGAGACGGTATGTTCCCAATCCCTCTCGGATTCATCGGACAGAGCAAAGAACTCGTCGAGGCCCTCGAACGCCAGCGTCTCGGCCTCGAGCCAAGGGCCCGCGGTCGGGCGGAGCTGCAGCTCGGCTTCGACGATCACCCCGGTAAGGCCGAGCCCTGCCACTGTCGCGGCGAACAGTTCCGGCTGGAGATCCTGCCCGCATTCGACCGTCTCGCCGTCGCTGCGAACCAGCTGCAGCCTGCGCACATGCTCGCCGAACGTGCCCACGACGTGATGGTTCTTGCCGTGCACGTCGTTGGCGATGGCGCCGCCCACGGTCACCAGCTGCGTGCCCGGCACCACCGGCAGGCTCCAGCCGCGCGGGATCATCAGGCGCTGGATGTCGCGCAGGACGACGCCGGCCTCGCAGGTCAGCCGGCCGGTTGTTGCATCGAAAGCGATCAACCGATCGAGGCCGCGCGTGCTCCACAGGATGCCCCGCGGGTTGAGGCTGGCGTCGCCGTAGCTCTTGCCCAGGCCGTGCGCGATCCCCGCGCCGCCCGCGCGCAAAAGCTCGGCGGCGACACGGTCGCGGTCGGTAAGCTCGATGACTTGGTGCGGATCGGCGCTGAGACGGCCCCAGGACGATACCGGCCTCATGTGACTATGGCTGCGGTTTCGATCTGCTAATATAGCCGAAATCGTGGCTACAGGAGCGGGGTCAATTTCAACATCGGCAAAAGAGCTGCTGAGGCTCGTGCGCCCGCGGCAGTGGATCAAGAACACCTTCGTCCTGGCTCCTCTGATCTTCGCGCGCGCCTATCTCGATACAGGCTCGGTCAAGAACGAGTTGCTGGCCTTCGCATTGTTCTGCGTGGCCTCCTCGGCAAGCTATATCGTCAACGACCTGCGCGACATCGAACGTGACCGGCGCCATCCCGTGAAGCGGAGCCGCCGGCCGCTGGCGGCCGGCACCGTCACGCCGCAGGCCGCCCTGATCCTGCTCGGCGTCCTATACTGCGTGCTGATGGCGGGCTGGCTGTGGTCGCCGGCCGCGATGCTGCCGATCTGCGGCTACGTGCTGCTCAATCTTGCCTATTCCTACTGGCTGAAGGAGCAGCCGGTGGTCGACATCTTCTCGGTCGCCACCGGCTTCGTGTTGCGCGTCTATACCGGCGCCGAGGCGATCGGCGTGCCGCTCTCCATGTGGATGGCCATCACCACGCTCTGCCTGGCGCTCTATCTCGCCGCGATCAAGCGGCGGCAGGAGCTGAGCAGCGCCGGTACTGCCTCGCGCGAGGTGCTGCAGAATTACTCCGTAGCGCTGGTCGACCGCTATGCCGAGATGTCGGCCACCGGCGCGTTGGTCTTCTATAGCCTGTTCGTGATCTCGACCAACGCCAAGCTCAGCATCACCATCCCCTTGGTGCTGTTCGGCCTTTACCGCTACTGGTACCTGGTCGATGCGCGCGACGGCGGCGAATCGCCGACCGACGTAATTCTCACCGACTGGCCAATGGGCATCGTCGTGCTGCTGTGGATCGGAGCCTGCGTCGCGGCGCTGTGGCCGTGAGACCGACGAGCATAAAGAATTGGCCCGTCCTCATCGCCGGAGGCGGGCCGGTCGGCATGACGCTTGCGCGCACACTCAGCCTGTTCGGCGTGCATTGCCTGCTGGTCGAGCGCAATCCTTCGACCACGCGGCATCCCAAGATGGACATCACCAACGGCCGCTCGATGGAGCTGTTCCGGCAACTCGGGCTCGCCGGCAAACTGCGCGCCGTGGCGGTGCCTGAGGAGAATAATTTCGACGTCTCATGGATCACCTCGCTGACGGGACGGGAATTGCACCGCTTCCGCTACCCTTCGGTGGTGGAGAAGCGCGCGGAAATCGTGGCCAGGAACGACGGCAGGCAGCCACGCGAGCCAGCCATGCGGGTGAGCCAGGTGATGATCGAGCCGGTACTCCGGAATTCGATCCTCAACGATCCCCTGATCGAGGCGCGCTGGGGTGTCGGTTTCGAGGATTTCGCGCAGGACGAGACGGGGGTCACCTGCACGTTGCGTGTGATGGAAACCGGCACGACCGAGACCGTGCACTGCGACTTCCTGGCGGGCTGCGACGGCGGCTCATCAATCGTGCGCGAGAAGCTCGGTATCGGCCTGGACGGCAAGGCAGCCGTCGCCCATCGATACATGATTCATTTCCAGTCCAACGCGCGCGATACCCTGCAGGCCTTCGGCGTTGCCTGGCACTATCAGACCGACAAGGGCACGCTGATTGCGCAGGACGACAAGGATACCTGGACCCTGCAGACGCGCATGCCGGCCGACGGCAACCCCGACCCGGAGGCAATGCTCGATGCCTGGGCCGGCCGCTCCTTTGCAAGGAAGATCTTGGTAGGGAATCCATGGTTCACGCATCTCTTGTTGGCCGAGCGCTATCAGGGCGGCCGCGTGTTCCTCGCGGGCGACGCGGCACACCAATACATCCCGACCGGCGGCTATGGCATGAATACCGGCATCGGCGATGCCGTCGATCTCGGCTGGAAGCTCGCGGCCACGGTCAAGGGTTGGGCGACGAAAGGTATGCTCGAGTCCTACACGCGCGAGCGCCGGCCGGTCGGATTGCGCAACCGGCTGGGCTCGGAGCGCCACACCGGCGTGCAACTCAAGATCGCCGAGCTCTATCAAAACATCGCCGATCCCGACGCCCTCGGGCGTGCCATCGCAGCCCTTGGCAATGCCGAAAACGAAAGCTGGGGCCTGGAGTTCGGCTATTGCTACGATGGTGTCGAAGGCGATCCGGTCGTCTACGAGCCGACGACGGCGCCGGGCGCTCGCTTGCCAAGCGTCTTCCTCAGGGATGGCAGTGCACTCTATGACAAGCTCGGTCCGTGGTTCACGCTGCTGTGCTTCGGCGACGCCGATCCGTCACCCTTGATCGATAGCGCACCGGCGCCGCTGACAACCGTGATCGTCGACGATCACGCCATCGCGCCGATCTACCAGGCCAGGCTTGTGCTGGTGCGGCCCGACACCCATGTCGCCTGGCGCGGCAACGATTGCCAGGACGGCAAAGCGGTGTGGGACAAGGTGTTGGACGGGAGGTTGGCGTGAGCCTGCGCGTGGCGATCATCGGCGGCGGCATCGGCGGACTGTCGGCCGCACTGCATCTGTTGAAAGCCGGGTTCGACGTGCGGGTCTACGAGCAGGCGTCGCGCATCGGCGAGATCGGCGCCGGCATCCAGATTAGCCCCAATGCTTCGCGTCTGCTGATCGGGCTCGGGCTGAAACCCGCGCTGGACAAGGCGGGCGTGCGGCCGCACGCCGTGCACCAGCGGCGCTGGGACGACGGCCGCACCTTGCAGCGCGCGCCGGTCGGCGCCGAAGTCGAGGCGACCTTCGGCGCGCCGTACTACCACTTCCATCGCGGCGATCTCGCGGAGCTGCTAGGGAACGCCGTCCCGCCCGAGCGCGTCCATCTCAGCCACAGGCTGGTCGGCCTCGACGGGACGGCTGACAAGATGATCGCACGCTTCGAGAACGGCGCGCGCGTCGAGGCCGACGTGGTGGTCGGCGCCGACGGCATCCATTCGAAGGTGCATGCGCTGACGTTCGGTCCGGAGAAAGCGCGCTTCACGGGCTGCGTTGCCTGGCGCGGACTGATCCCCGCCGAGCGTGTCCGGCATCTCGACATCGAAGTTGCCTCGCACAACTGGATGGGGCCGGACGGCCACGTCGTGCATTATTGGGTCGGCGCCGGGCGCTTCATGAACGTGGTCTGCGTCACCGAGCATGGAGAGTGGGCGGAGGAGGGCTGGACCATACCCGGCCGGGTCGCCGACGTCGCGGCGCGCTACGAGGCCTGGCATCCCACGGTGCGCGGCCTCATCGCCGCCTTGCCCGAAACCTTCGTTTGGGCGCTGCACGATCGCACCGAGCTCGCGCAGTGGAGCAAAGGTCGTGTCACGCTGTTGGGCGACGCCTGCCATCCCATGCTGCCATTCATGGCCCAGGGTGCCGCGCAATCGATCGAAGATGGAGCGGCGCTCGCGTCACTCCTCAAGGCGATGCCTGGCGATGTGCCGTGCGCGCTGCAGCGCTACGAAGCACTGCGCAAGCCGCGCGCCACCCGCCTCCAGGAGGCCAGTGCCGCCAACCGCATACGCTTCCATCTGCATGACGGACCCGAGCAGCAAAAGCGCGACGCGGCGATGGCCAATTCGGGCGACCGCTCGATCGCCAATATCGGCTGGCTCTATGCCCACGATGCTGCGATCACCTCACCCTGAGGAGAAACAAACATGACCACCGTCGATCACGCCCGTACGCTCGCCAACTATCGCATGTGGGCCGATCGCCTGACCTTCGATGCGGTCGCGGCCCTGCCGCCCGGCGAAGCGACCAAGGAGAGGCCGACCCTTTTCAAGACCATGGTCGGTACGCTCAACCATAACTACGTGATCGACCTAGTCTGGCAAGCCCACCTCGAAGGCCGCGACCACGGCTTCACGGCGCGCAATCTCGTGCTGCACGCCGAGCTGAGCGATCTCTGGCAGGCACAGCAAGCCGTGAACCAGTGGTACATCGACTGGACCAACCGGCAATCACAAGCCTCGCTGGACGAGGCGGTAAACTTCACCTTCATCGGCGGCGAGAAGGCATCGATGCGCCGCGGCGACATCCTTCTGCACGTCGTCAACCACGCGACCTACCATCGCGGCTGGGTCGCGGAGATGTTTTTCCAGGTGCCGGCCAGGAACCCCACCACTGATCTGCCGGTGTTCCTTAGACGGGGCGAGCGGTCATGATCGAACTGAACGGCCTCGCGAACGCAGCGCGTTGCCCCCACACTGCCGGAGCAATGTGGGGGCGTTGTCGCTAGATCTTGCCGTTGCAGGCAGAAGCCGGCGCACCGGCCCGCGAAGCTGCGGCCTGACAATCCGCCGCCGTGGCGTAGGGCGACGGATCGAAAGTCACCACTTGCGCCTGCGTGCGCTGGGCCCTCGCATCCGACGTCACGTCGGCGGTGACGGCGCCAGCTGTGATACCACCGGCGGCGATGGCAAAGATGAAGAACAGAGGCATGACATCTCCTTCCTTTGCTGACCTCGTTCGAACGAGTCGCCACTGCGCCGGGTTGCGAGGCTTGTCGGTACGGTCACCGACGGCCGCCAAACTTTGACCGCGGTTTGGCCATCGAGGTCCGAAAACCGCCAGCAAGCCGCCGCGGGCCAGGGCATGCCGTTCGCGTTCGATTTTGGGGAGACGAAGCAATGTCCAATGGCGACAACAGCAGAACCTACGGCACCGTCAGCGCCGACAAGCAGAGAGCGATGACCGGCCTGGAATTTGTCCAGGGCCTGGCGGACGGAACATTGCCGCTCAACACCATTGCCCAGACCTTGGGCTACGACATCACCGAGGTGGAGAACGGGCGCGTCGTCGTCACGGCCGACCCGAAAGACATCCATCTCAATCCCGCCGGCACCGTGCATGGCGGGCTCGCCGCCACCATGCTCGACAGCTGCATGGGGCTCGCCGTCCGCTCGACGTTGGATAAAGGCGTCAACTCCACGACGCTTGAGTTCAAGATCTCGTTCGTGCGGCCCATCACGCCCGAGACCGGCCTGATCACGGCCGAGGGCTGGGTGGTCAACTGCGGCCGCCGGATCGGCATCGCCGAAGGCAAAGTGACCGACGCCCGCGGCCGGCTCCTTGTCCATGGCACGACAACGTGCCTGATCTTTGACAGCTGACGGGCTTCTCTTGAGGTCATGACGATATCTCGTTTGCCGTCATGAGGCGGTACTGGCCCATTCTCGCGCCGAAGCGGGAGAACTTGCGATGATCGAAGTGAACGGCCTGGCCCACGTCATCCTGACGGTGAGCGACTGGCAGAAGTCGCACGCCTTCTATGCCGAGCTGCTGCCGTTCCTCGGCATGAAGAAAGTCTTCGACGGCAACAACTTCCTCTATCACGTGGGCGGACGCACGGCGATCGGCATCCAGCGCTGCGCGGAAGAGCATGGCGGCCAGCGTTTCGTGCAGAACCGCATCGGGCTCCATCACCTCTGCATCCGCGCGCGCAGCCGCGAGGACATCGACAAGGTCGCGGCCAAGCTCAGCGCTATGGGCGCTCATATCGACCGCGGCCCAATCGAGGGCGACTGGGCGCCCGGCTACTACTACATCGTGTTCGAGGACCCGGACGGCATCCGGCTCGAGGTGAACTACATCCCGGGCAAGGGCTTGCTGGCGCGGGACCCGCCGCTCAATCCCAGCAGCGATCCCAACTGGGACCAGAATGCCGGCCGTCCACGCTTCTGAGGGCGGTGGTTTCGGCGGCGCGCGATTGGGTGTATGGATGGCGGTGCCGTCGGCCTATTGGGCCTGATCGGGCACAAGGCTGTACGGAAACGGGAGGGATAGCATGGCTTATCACCTCGAAGGCCGTCTTCTGGAAGTCTGCAATTGCCGGGTTCTTTGCCCCTGCTGGATCGGTGAGGATCCCGACAACGGAACCTGCGACACCATCGTCGCCTGGCACTTCGACCAGGGCACGGTTGGTGACGTCGATGTGGCGGGCAGCACAATCGTCGCTGTGGCGCATGTGCCCGGCAATATCCTTAAGGGCAATTGGCGGGCGGCGATCTACATCAACGACAAGGCGAGCCAGAAGCAAATGGACGCCCTGCTGCAGGTCTATACCGGCAAGCTTGGCGGCCCGGTCGCCGACCTCGTCAAGCTGATCGGCGAGGTGGTGTCGGTCGAGAAGGTGCCAATCACCTTCGACGTCCATGGCGGCCAGGGAACGATCAAGGTCGGCGATGTCGGATATGCCGAGCTCGAGCCCTATAAGAGCGCGAGTGGGGCGACAACGACCCTGACTGACACGGTCTTCTCGACCGTGCCCGGGGCGCCGGTATTCGTCGGCAAGTCGCCGCGCTATCGCGCCAAGAACAAGGCGCTCGGCATCGACGTCGATCTGCAGGGCCACAACGCGCTGCAAAGTACTTTCAGATTCGACGCCTGAACCGGCAGGCCGGTCCGGGCACTCCTGTCGGCATCTACGGAGGCCGCGTGTGGCAGCGAGCATGCTCGAACCTCGCCGCGCCGTCCTGCCGCTGATCGGCGGCCTGATCGCGTTGGCATGGCTGACGCTCCTGGTCTGGGAGCTGAGCCCCTACGGACGCTATCTCGACCACGGCCGATGGACGGATCTGGGGCTCGCTGCCTATCTCTGTCGAGCGCTGCCGGCGGGATCCGTGGTGTTGCCGGCGCTGCTCTATGTCAGCGGCTGGGTATTGATGATAGCGGCGATGATGCTGCCGACGATCTTGCCGCTGCTCGGCATATTCTCCCGGCTCGTCGACACAAGGCCAGATCGCGCGGCGCTCCTGACCTTGGTGGTCCTGGGCTATCTCTCGATCTGGTCGGCCTTCGGACTGGCCGCCCACGCGATCGACTATCTCCTGCATGACATGGCGGCCGCGATCCCCTGGCTCGCCCTCAACGGCTGGGCCATCGGCGCTGGCGTGCTGGCGGCGGCCGGCTCCTTCCAGTTCAGCAAGCTCAAGTACGAATGTCTCGACAAGTGCCGTACGCCCTTCAGTTTCGTCAACGAGCGCTGGCGGGGAGGGGCGCCGTATCGGCAGAGCTTCCTGCTGGGTGTGCATCATGGCGTATTCTGCGTCGGCTGCTGCTGGGCAATCATGCTGCTGATGTTCGTGGTCGGCACGGGCAGCGTCGGCTGGATGCTCGTGCTCGGCGCGGTGATGGCCATCGAGAAGAACGTTTCGTGGGGCGGCCGGCTAAGCGCGCCGCTCGGCATCGGCCTGCTGGGCTGGGCCAGCATCATCGTTCTCGAACACGCCGCTGTGGGGCTTTGACCTAAGCTGCAGGCGAAAGATCGAAAGCTGCGCCCTGGTGATCGATCGTCTTGACCGCAAGCTCGCCAGTTCTGCCTAGAATCAGTCCCCGCCCAGCACCTCATCGGTGTGCTCGCCCAGCTTGGGCGCCGAACGCGCCGAGCGCGGCCGCTGGCGGTCGAAGCAGATCGGCAGGGCGACGATCCTGGGCGCGTCGTTCTCGCCTGGCCGCGTCGGCAGCTGGTGGACCAGATCGACCGCGGCGAACTGCTCGGTCGCGGCGAGCTCGCCGATATCGTTGACCGCTGCGCAAGGCACGCCGGCGTTTTCCATCGCCTCGACCCATTGCGCTCGCGTCTTCCTCTTCATTGCCGCGGCGATCAGCGGCAACAGCTCGGTCTTGTTGGCGACCCGCGCCGCCGACTTGGCGTATTTAGCATCGGTCGCCCAGTCGGAATGGCCGAGCACCTGTGCGCAGCGCGTCCATAGCCGGTCGTTGCCCGGCGCCAGGCAAAGCGCCAGCCCGTCGGCGCAGTCGAAGGTCTGGTAGGGCACGATCACGTTGCCGCCGGTGCCGTGGCGCTTCGGCACGTTGCCGTTGGCGAGGTAGGAGTTCACGCCGCCCTCGACCCAGTGGACCGCCGAGTCGAACAGCGACGTGTCGACCAGGCAGCCTTTGCCCGTCTTGTCGCGCTGGCGAAGTGCCGCCAGCGCGCCGATGGCGCAGAACATGCCGGTCGCCTTGTCGTTGATCGAGGCGCCGCAGAAGGTGGGCGGATCCTCGGGCCGGCCGGTGACGCTCATCATGCCGCCATAGGCCTGCAGCAGGGGATCGAAGCCCGGCTTCATCTTGAGCGGCCCCTGGTAGCCGAACGCCCAGATCGAGCAGTAGATGAGCCGCGGGTGGCGCTTCAGCATCGCTTCCGGGCCGATGCCGATTTCGTCGACCACGCCGGGGCGCAGGTTCTGGATCAGGATGTCGGCGGTGTCACAAAGAAGATTCAGCTTGTCGATGTCGGCTGCTTGCTTGAGGTCGAGCGTGACCGAACGCTTGTTGCGGTTCTGGCTGTAGAAGTAGAGCGACGTCTCGCCGTCCGGCCCGTAGGGCGGGCCCCACAGGCGCGCATCGTCGCCGCCGTCGGGCTTCTCGATCTTGATCACGTCGGCGCCCATGTCGGCCAGCAGCACGCCGGCCAGCGGCCCGGCGAGCGCCTGGCCCACCTCGATGACGCGGACTCCTTCAAGCGGCAATGTCACGGGATGCCTCTCTTCTCTGGTGGCTGGCTTGGCCCGCAACGTACCGCGGATTCAGCCCTTGTGGCTCGGACCGAGGCGACTAGAGTCGCTCTGCGGCACTGCTGTGGGGGCAAACATGACTTACTACGATCTCGGTGCCTATTCCCGCCCGATCACCACCAAATCTTCCGAGGCGCCGGTCTGGTTCGACCGCGGCCTGAACTGGATCTTCGGTTTCAATCACGCCGAGGCGATCAAGTGCTTCGGCAAGGCGCTGGAGCAAGATCCGGTTTGCGCCATGGCGCAGTGGGGCATCTCCTACGCCGCCGGCCCCAACTACAATCTGCCCTGGCATCTCTACGATCCGGCCGGCAAGGCGCAGGCGCTGGCCGCCGCCTATGACGCGATGAAGGCGGCGCAGGCGTTGGCCAAGGGCACAACACCGGTCGAGCAGGCGCTGATCGGGGCGCTGAGCGCTCGCTATCCGCAGCGCGAGCCGATCGAGGACCAGACGAGCTGGGACAAAGCGTTCACGCGCGAGATGCGCAAGTTCTACAAGATCCATCGCGGCGATCTGGACGTCGCCTGCGTGTTCGTCGAAGCGATCATGAACGAGACGCCGTGGAAGATGTGGAACCTGACCACCGGCGGCGTGGCGGAGAACGCCGGTACGCAGGAGGCGATGGAGGTGCTCGAGGCGCTGTTCGCCAACACGCCGGCCTCGTGGGACCATCCCGGCCTGCTGCATCTCTATGTCCATCTGATGGAGATGTCGCCCTTCCCGCAGCGCGCTCTCCGCGCCGGCGACCGGCTGCGCGAGTTGATGCCTGAACTCGGGCCACCTGATCCACATGCCGACCCACCTCGACGTGCTGTGCGGCAACTACCGCGACGTCGTCGTCTACAACCAGAAGGCCGTCGCGGTCGACCGCAAGTTCCTGGCGCGCGAGGGCGCTGCCAATGTCTACGCGCTCTACCGCAGCCATGATCATCACTTCGTGGTCTACGGTGCCATGTTCCTCGGCCAGTACACGCCGGCGATCCAGGCAGCGCAGGAGCTGATCGATACCACGCCCGAGGAGGTGCTGCGCATTCCCTCGCCGCCGATGGCGGATTTCCTCGAGGGCTATCTCTCGATGAAGCAGCATGTGCTGGTGCGCTTCGGCAAGTGGCGGGAGATCATCGCCCAGGAGTTGCCCAAGGATACCGCACTCTACTGCACGACTACGGCGATGATGCTTTACGCCAAGGGCGTGGCGCATTCGGTGCTGGGCGAAATCGCCGAGGCGGAGAAGATGCGCGCCGCCTTCCGTGCCGCCCGTGCGCGCGTGCCCGATACGCGGCGCGTGCACAACAACACGATCGTCGATCTGTTGGCGATCGCCGAGGAGATGCTGACCGGCGAGCTCGAATACCGCCGCGGCAACTTCGATTTGGCCTTCAGCCATCTCCGTCGCGCAATTGAGCTCGACGACAACCTGCCGTACGACGAGCCGTGGGGCTGGATGCAGCCGCCGCGCCATGCACTGGGCGCCCTGCTGCTCGAGCAAGGCCAGCTCGCCGAAGCCGAGGCGATCTACCGCTCCGACCTCGGCTACGACGGCAAGCTCAGCCGCGCCTGCCAGCATCCCGAGAACGTCTGGAGTCTGCACGGCCTGCACGAATGCCTGATGCGCCGCGGCGAGAAGGTCGAGGCGCCGCTGGTAAAGGCGCGGCTCGACATGGCGCTCGCCCGCTGCGAGGTGCCGATCCGGGCCTCCTGCCTCTGCCGGCGCGAAGCGGCCTGATCTGCGACCGCGCGCCGCTGCCCTGAGCGCAGCCCGAGGGCTCAGGCCCGGCGGTCTTGTCTGGCGCCATGGGCGACGGGCGGCTAAGCTCTCACCGTTGAGTAACACCGCGCACCCGCCAGCCATCGCTGCGGCCAGCTGTGTCTGTACCTAACAATAAGAAAACCAAGCGTTCGTTCGTGTGCACGCGTTCCTTCAGGGAGGACGAAAGTCATGCAATCGAGAAAAGTGTCTCGTCGTGGAGTCGTGGCCGGAGGCGTCGCCGCCGGCCTTGTAGCCGCACCGTTCGTGCGCAGTGCCAATGCAGCCGGAACCTTGACCATCGGGATGTGGGACCATTGGGTGCCCGGCGCCAATGACGTCCAGACCGCGATCATCAAGGAGTGGTCAGACCGTGAGAAGGTCGAGGTGAAGATCGACTACATCACCAGCCAGGGCAACAAGCTCCTGCTCACCCTGTCGGCCGAGGCCCAATCGGGATCCGGTCACGACATCATGGAGTTCACCAACTGGGAATCGGCGCAGATGAACCAGGCGATCGAGCCGGTCGACGACGTCGTTCAGAACGTGGTCGCCAAGAACGGGCCGATCGATCCGGCGGTCGAGTTCATCGGTAAGTACCAGGGCCATTGGCTGGGCGTGCCGATGACCCGCGGCACGCTGCTGCTCGGCTGCACTGCGCGCTTCGACATGATGAAGGATGCGGGCGGCGTCGACGTGCAGGCGCTTTACCCCGCCGGCAAGCCGCCCAACGACGCGAGCTGGACCTGGGACGCCTTCCTGGTCGCGGCCGAGAAGTGCCAAAAGGCCGGCAAGGGTTTCGGCCTGCCGCTCGGCAACACCACCGACACCAACCAGTGGCTGGGCGCGCTGTTCCTTGCCTACGGCGCCGATCTGATGGACGCCAAGGGCAACGTCACCGTGCGAACGGACAAGGTCAAGCAGGTGATGGAGTACGCCAAGAGGCTGGTGGCCTTCTGTCCGCCTGACGCGCCGGCCTGGGACGACGCCTCGAACAACAAGTGGCTGATATCGGGCTCGGGCGCGCTGATCTTCAATCCGCCCAGCGCGTGGGCCGTCGCCAAGCGCGACGCTCCGCAGGTCGCCGAGAAGTGCTGGTTCATCGGCTTTCCGAAGGGGCCGGCCGGCCGGTTCAATCCGATCCTGCCACGCTTCTACGGCGTGTGGAAAAACTCGAAGAACAAGCCGGCTGCCAAGAGCCTGCTCGAGTTCTTGGCGATGCGGCCGGCCGCGGAGAAGCAGGTCGCGGCGAGCCAGGGCTACGACATCCCGCCCTACTCGAAGTTCAACGACTTCAAGACCTGGGAGGAAGAGGGCCCGCCGAAGGGCGCTCTGTCGCACTATCCGATCAAGGGCGGCGACCAGAAGGCGGGCGTCACCTGCTCTCCGGCGCCGCCGCTCATCGCCGCGCAGATCTGGGCTCAGTCAATCCAGTCCATGATGGTCAACCGCTACGCCAAGGGCGAGCCGATGGACAAGGTGATGGCTTGGGCCGAGGGCGAGCTCGAAGGCTTCAAGCGGACCTGATCGGTCCACGAACCGACGGCGCCCGGCGCAGGCCGGGCGCCGTTTTTCTGTCAATTGGCCTTGATGTTGGCGGCGCGGATCACCTTGCCCCACTTCTCGGTCTCGTCGGCCAGCAGCTTGCCGAATTCGGCGGGCGTCATCGGCATGGGCACGCCGCCGAGATCGATGATGCGCGCCCTGATCTTGGGATCGGCCAGCGCCGTGGCGACGCCCTTATTGAGCTTGTCGACGATCTCACTTGGCGTCCCGGCCGGCGCGCCGAGGCCGGCAAAGGCGCTGGTCTCGTAGCCGCGCACGGTATCGGCAATCGGCGGCACGTCGGGCAAGAGCTCGAGCCGGTCCGGCGTCGACACGCCGAGCGCGCGCAGGCGGCCTCCCCTGATGTGATCGATCGATGATGGCAGGTTGTCGAACATGACCTGGACCTGGCCGCTCAGCAGGTCGGCGAGCGCCAGCGGCGCACCGCGATAGGGCACATGCTGCATGTCCACGCCTGCGAGCATCTTGAAATACTCGCCGCTGACATGCGCCACCGAGCCGGTGCTGGCGGACCCGAAGTTGACCTTGCCCGGATGCGCCTTGGCGTAGGCGATGAACTCGGCGACGGTCTTGGCCGGAAACGACGGATTGACCTCCATCACCTGGTAGACGCGATAGATGCCGGCCACCGGCGCGAAATCGCGCAGCAGGTCGAAGCTCAGCTTGTCGTAGAGCGTGCTGTTGATCGGGTTGTTGGCGCCGATCACCAGCAGCGTGTAGCCGTCCGCCGGTGAGCGCGCGACCAACTCGGCGGCGATGTTGCCGCCAGCGCCCGGCTTGTTGTCGACGACGAACTGCTGGCCGAACTGCTCCGACAGCGACTGGGCTATCAGCCGCGCCAGGATGTCGATCGCCTGGCCGGCGGCAAAGCCCACGACCAGGCGCACCGGTTGCGCCGGATATGTCTGCGCCCGACCCGCGGGCAAGAGTGCGGGCAGCGCGAGCGCACTCGCGGCCAGCCGTTGGAAAGTTCTGCGGCGCATTTCCACCCTGTTCATCCTGTTCATTTTGCGCGAGCCTACGTCATGGCAAAGAGTATTGTCATCCAGGGCGCACAAGTCGTCACCATGGATGAGAAACTGGGAGACTTCGCCTCGGCCGACATCGTGGCCGAGGACGGGGCGATCAAGGCGGTTGGGCCGTCGCTCTCCATGCCCGCCGGCGCGGACAAGATCGATGGCGCGGACATGATCGCGCTGCCGGGCATCATCGATGCCCATACCTGCCTCTGGCAGACGGTGCTGCGCGGTTATGTGCCCGACCTGTGGACCGGCGCCTACAATACGGCGCTGCTGCCGCTCCGCCAGAAGTACAGCGCCGAGGACAATTACAACGCAGCCTATGTCGGCGCCTTCGAGATGTTGTCCTACGGCACGACGACGGTCGTCGACTACTGCCACAACATCCGCAGCCCCGATTTTGCGCCGGCCTCGATCGAGGCGCTGAAGGCGACGGGCATCCGGCACCTGTTCACCTATTCCTTCATGAGCGCCAACTACGGCGAGTTCCCACTGGCCGCGCGCTACGACGATGCCCGCCGCGTGTGGGACCGCTTCCACGATCCCAAGGGCCTCACCACCATCGGCTTCGGCGTCAATTCGATCGGCGCGCCGGAACTCGACAAGCAGCTCGCCTTCGCGCGCGCGTTGAAGGCGCCGAGCTGCATCCACGTGAACGAGACCGGCACCATCGCCCGCCTGCACGCGGCCGGCCTCCTGGGCCCGGACTTCCTGGTCATCCACGGCAACCTGATCACCAATGCCGAGCTCGAGCTGATGGCGAGGGCGCGCAATCCGATCTGCTTCACGCCGACCGCCGACACGCAAGGGACTCCGGCCGATATCGTGCGCCGCGCCGTCGATCGCGGCGTCGACGTGGTGTTCGGTTGCGACATTCCCTGCTCGATCGCGTCCGATACACTCGGCCAGTTGCGCGTGATGTTCAACGTCCAGGGCTATCTCGACGGTGCGATGGAACGCAGCTTCTCGACCGTGATCGGCCGGCGGCCGGCCGTGCGGCCCGGCATGCCGCTCCTGAAGCCGCGACGGCTGCTCGAGATCGCGACCATCGGGGCCGCCCGCGTACTGGGCCTCGCCGACCGGATCGGCTCACTGACGCCGGGCAAGCGGGCCGACATCGTGCTGATTCGAAAGGGCCCGTTCGGCGATTCGATCGACGGCGACGCATGCGCGCACGTTCTCCTGCAGACCAGCCCGCGCGAGATCGACACCGTCTTCGTCGACGGCGAGCCGCGCATGAGGGGCGGCGTGCTGGCGGGCTTCGACGCCGGCAAAGCCGCGGCGATGGTGCGCGCGTCGCGGCAGCGGATCCTCAGTTGAGGCCGTAGAACCCCATGGCGCCGCCGGCCATGATCTTGCGCTGCGCTTCGGCCGACAGGCCCTTCATCCGCTCCTTCAGCATCGCCGGCGCGCCCGGGAAGAAGCCGTCGCGGTGAGGGTAGTCGGTTGCCCACAGGATCTTGTGCGGGCCGATATACTCAGCCAGCGCTCCGATCGAGCCCTCGACCGGCTCGAAGGAGATCCAGCAGTTGCGCCGGAACAGCTCGCTCGGCCGCGTCTTGAGGCCGGAATCGTTGAATCCCTTGTCGTCGAAATGCCGATCCATGCGGTCGAGCCAGGGCGCGATCCAGCCGCCGCCTGAACTCGAGGAAGCCGACGCGCAGTTTGGGATGCCGTTCGCACACCCCGCCCCAGATCATGCTCATGGCCGCCAGCATCATCTCCATGGTGTGCGAGATGATGTGCTGCGCGCCGCGGCCGTCGAAGCGGTCGACGCCGACCGTCGGCATGCCGCTGTTGCCGCCCTCGTGCAGGCCGATGCAGAAATCGAGCGCCTCGGCCTCGCGCCAGAACGGCACGTAGTCGGGATCGTGCAGCTTGCGATCGCCGTAGGGATTGGGCCTCAAGAACCCGCCACGGAAGCCCAGCTCCTTGCGGGCAAAGCGCATCTCGCCGATCGCCGCTTCGATGTCCTGCATGGGCAGCATGGCGATGCCGAACAGCCGGTCGGGATAGGGCTTGCAGTAGTCGGCGAGCCAGCGGTTGTAGGCGCGGCACATGGCTGCCGCGAAGATGGGGTCCTGGATCGAGCCTGCGAACAGCCCGAGGCTGGGGTAGAGGAAGGCCGCGTCGATGCCGTCGAGGTCCATGTCGGGGATGCGCGCGTGCGGGTCAAAGCCGCCCTTGCGGCCGTCATTATAGTCCATGCCATCGACCACGACGGTGCCCTGCCGCGCACCGACGCCGCCAATGCCGCCAAAGCCGGCCTTGCTGCCCAAAACCTTGTCCTCGAGCAGGAGCTTCTGAATGCCGTTCTCGTCCTTGACGAGCTTGGGTGCACGCTCACGGAATTTGGGATCGAGATACTCGCCCCACAGCGTGAAGGGCTCGAGGATGTGTCCGTCGGCGTCGATGACATTGTAGGTGCGGGTCATGTTTCCTCCGTTTCGGTCGAGGCTGAGGTACGCACTCCACTCAGTAACGCGCGATCACCTTCTCTGCGAAATCTTTTAGATTGCCGCGCGCCTCGGCCATGGCGGGCAGCAGGGTGATCTCGTTCAGTCCCATCGCCTCGCGCTCGCGCAAGGCTGCGATGATCTCGTCCGGCGTGCCGACCAGCCCGCCGGTGGCGCGGATCAGGTCCTCGGTGATGAAGCGGCGCTCCTCGGCTGGCAGGAAGGCACAATGGCCGAGATGGACCTGCTGGTAGCGCTTGGCAAGCGGCGTCTCCATCTTCTCGGTGAAGGCCAAGTACTCTTCCCACAGGTTGCGGCAGCGCTGGGCGACCGTACTGGTGTCGCCGTCCTTCTGGTAGAACTCCCACCAGTAATGCAGCGTGGCCGCGGCCATCGGCCCGATCGCATCGATCACGCGATCCGAGGTCATGCTCTCGCCGGGTTTCAGCACGCAGGCGTAGCTCAGCGCCGCGGTGTGGAAGTCGCCGGGCAGGGTGCGGCCGACGCCGGCGGCGCCCTGCTGCATGGTCTCCAGGCTCTTCTGCAGCCGCGCACGCGTCTGGTTATGCGAGCACACGCGGCCGTCGCCATAGGCGCCGGCGGCCTTCAGCGCCAGCGGCCCGTCGGCCGCGACATAGATCGGCACCGGGTGGGCGACGTCGATGAAACCTTGGTCGGGGTGCAGGAAGCGGATGTCGGTCCGCTCGGCTAACAGCTCGTAGTCGACCTCCTCGCCGTGCAGCAGCGCGCGCAGCACGCGCAGGTATTCGCGGAAGGCGCCGGCCTTCATGGGGTCCTTGCCCATCACGCGCATGGCGGTGTGGCCGGTGCCGATGCCGAGGAAGACGCGGCCGGGCGCCAGCTGGTTGACGGTGGCGATCGAATGGGCGGTCACCGGGGCCAGCCGCACGCCCGCGACCGAGACGCCGGTGCCGAGCCGGATGCGCGAGGTGTTGGCCGCCGCCAGCGCCAAGGTCGCGTAGGCGTCGGAGTAGAGCATCTGCGAATCGGCGGCCCAGGCGCAGTCGTAGCCCATCGCCTCGAGATCGACGAACAGCTTCCAGTCCGTGATGCGCGGAACGACAGTGACGCCGAATTTCATGGTGTCGTCCTCAGCTGGTCTTGCTGCGGATGTAGTTGCCGATCTCGAGGCAGCCGTCGCGGCCCTCCGACAGGATGGGCGCGAAGAACGGGAAGACGTGCAGCTGGTTGGGCCATACCGACAGCTTCACCTCGACACCCGCGCTGTGCATCTTCTCGGCGATGCGCGTGGCGTCGTCTAAAAGCGTCTCGGCCGAGCCAACCTGGACCAGCACCGGCGGCAGGCCTTTCAGGTCGGCATGCAATGGCGCGGCGAGCGGCGTCTTGGCGTTTTGGCCCTTGAGGTACATGTCGGCCATCCACAACAGGCCGGCCTTCTGCACCATGGGATCCTGCGCCGAGCGCGCGCTCATGCTGGTGCCGACGCCTTCAAGATCGACCCAGGGCGAGATCGCCACCGCGCAGGCGGGCAGGGCGAGCTTCAGGTCGCGCAAGTTCACCAGCGTGGCGATGGTGAGTCCGCCGCCCGCCGAGTCGCCGGCGATCGCGAGCCGGCCTGGCTTGAGGCCTTGCTGCAGCAGCCAGCGCCACGCCTTGGCCGCGTCGTCGACCGCGGCCGGGAAGGGATGCTCGGGCGCCAGCCGATAGTCGATCACCAGCACGCGCGCGCCGCAGGCGGCGGAGATGTCGTAGGCCATGCGGCGATGGGTGTTGAGCGAGCCGATGGCATAGCCGCCGCCATGCAGGTAGAGCACCGCGCGCTCGGCATCGAAGCCCGGTGCGGCCACCCACTCGGCCGGCACGCCGCCGGCATCGACCTTCTCGACCTTGGCGTCCGGCGCGCCGCCCAGCAACACCGCCATCTTCTCGTAACGGGTGCGCGAGTTGGCGACGTCCGGCTTCTCGGGCGCCGGCCGCGAGCGCAGCAGGGTGATCAGGCTGTCGAGCTGGGCAACGGTCATGGCGGGCTCCCGGTATGAACGGCGTTCAGGTACTAGAACACAATTAGCCTCACCCTGAGGAGCGTCGCGAAGCGATGCGTCTCGAAGGGTGGAACGCGCACCTAGTGGGTTGCCCATCCTTCGAGACGGCGCTTCGCGCCTCCTCAGGATGAGGCCTTCAGACGAGGTCGCGTTTGATCGATTCGTCCCAGGTCCGGTGGCAGAGCTCGGTGGCGCCGTCGAAGGCGCGGAGGGAGGCCTGCAGGCGGAACGCCTCGCGCGTGCAGCTCATGCGCATCGACGTCTCGATGCGCACCATCCAGGCCTCGCGCACGATCGTGGTGATGCGGCTCATCTCGGCCACGGCACTCAGCGGATCGTTGCCTAAAAGGTCGTTGCTGAACTTCCACTCGTTGCCGACCTCCAGCCCGATGCGGTCGAAGCGCGCCACGCCGGGGCGGATCTGGCGCGGCCGCTCGGGCGACGCGCTCTCAGGCCCGGGCAGCGGCCTCAGCGACTCGCTGCGCGCAGGCCGTACGGGCAGCTCGAGCGTGCCGCCCAGGACCGTCACCGTCGCGGTCTCGGGCGCGGGCCAGACCATCGGCCAGTAGTTGGTGGAGAGCGCCAGCCGAACGCGATGCCCGGCCGGGAAGGTCGAGCCTGCGTCATTGAGCTTGATCCGCACCTGGTAGCGCTGGCCTGACACCAGCGGCGTGGGCTCGGCATGGCTGTCGCGATGCGTGAGGTTCAGCACGCCGAAGCTGACGCGCAGCGACTCATCCGTCGGATGCACGTCGCAGAGCCGCGCGATCAGCGTGGCGATCGGCCGGTCGGAAGCGATGTCCAGCGTCAGCACCGGCGCGCCCAGAATCTCGATCGTCTCGTCGAGTGGCGGCGTGTCGAACACCAGCGACTGGGCATCGTCCTCGCGCTGGTCGTCCGGCTGGTCCTCGCCGCGGCCGAACGCGCACCATTCTCCCGAATGTTTGCCGACCGTCAGCGGCGAGCACACCTCGCGTGTGCCGAACGACCCCTTCGCCGCGCTCAGCCCGCCATCGGTCAGGAACAGCCGTCGCGTCTCACGGTCCGTCGGCGGCCAAGCAGGCTCGCCCACCCAGCGGCCGGGCAGGGTCTCGTGATGGGCCGCGGGCTTCACGCTCTCGGTCATCCAGGCGCGCAGCATCGGCTCGTCTGTCACCCCATTGGGCATCACGCCGTTGGGCTCATCCTTCAGCCAATGATCCCACCAGCGCCGCATCTCCTGCAAAAAGCCGATCTGCGGTCCGGGCAGCGCGAAATGTGGATAGGCATGCGCCCACGGCCCGATCAGTCCCTTGCGCGGCGCGCTGAGATGCTCGAGCAGGCGCGGGATGGCGTTGGTGTAGCCGTCGGTCCAACCGCCGACTGCGAACACCGCGCATTGGATGGCGCTAAAATCTTCGCACACCGAGCCGTGCCGCCAATAGGCATCGCGCCGCGGATGTTTTAGCCAGCGCTCGAGGAACAGCGGCAGCGCCTGAAGGCGTTTTAGCCACATCTCCCGCCAGCGCTCGCCGACCAGCACGGGATCGGGCGGATGGCACATGTCGGAGAAGAAGAACGACGCCCAGCCAAATCCGGCATCGAGCTTGGCGCCGCCCATGTAGTGCACGTCGTCGGCGTAGCGGTCGTCGGTCGAGCAGAGCGTGACGATTGCCTTCAGAGCCGGCGGCCGCAGCGCCGCGACCTGCAGCGCGTTGAAGCCGCCCCACGAGATGCCGAACATGCCGACCGAGCCGCTGCACCATTGCTGCGCCGCCAGCCAGGCGATGACTTCCAGTCCGTCTAAAAGCTCCTGCTGCGAATACTCATCCGTCAGCACGCCCTCCGACTCGCCCGAGCCGCGGATATCGACCCGGACCGAGGCATAGCCGTGATCGGCGAACCACGGATGGGTGAGCAAGTCGCGCTCCGCCGTGCCGTCGCGCTTGCGGTAGGGCAGGTACTCCAGCAGCGCCGGCACCGGCTTGGTCTCGGCATCGTCCGGCAGCCACAGTCGCGCCGCCAGCCGCGTCCCGTCCTTCAACGGTATCCAGGCGTTCTCGATTTCCCTCATTGCCGGGACCGCGCCATTCCGTGGCGCATCTTTGCTTGTCTCGACATCGCATGAGCGCCACTCACGGCGCAGTAACCTGCGCCTCGGTGGCGCGGTCCCGGCAGTGAGTCGTGAGGGACCTCGCTCGTCACGATCGCAACAGCCTGCCGTAGCCCGCGACCGGCTCCTTGACGCCCGACAAGCGCAGGCAGTGCCACAGGCTTGCCTGGTTGGCGGAGATCGCCGGGCGCTTCAGGTCCTGCTCGAGCGCGTCGAGGATGCCGACGCAGCGAAAGCCGGTGCCCCCGATCAGCACGCCGTCGGCCTCCTTCGGGCAGGCGGCGCGGATCTGTTGGTAGAGCGGCTCGATCTCCTGTTCGAGATGCATGCCCTGGCCGGTGAGCTCGCCCGGCGGCAGGTCGCGCCACTTGGGGCCGGGGTCGTAGCGAAGACCACCGGCCGGCTGGACGCCGTGCGCGGCGTAGTAGCCGAGCGCCGTCTTGACGAAGTCCTCGCCGAACCACGCCGGCAGCACCAGGAACGGTCGCTTTACGCCGGCCGCCTCGAGGGCCGCCATTGTGTCCAGGCCGTTGGTCGTGACGATCGTGCCGGCGCCGACCACGGCGGAGATGGACTTTATGACCGCGTCGTCCCAGCCTTTGCCGCCGATCACGGAGCTCGACGTATGGCCGAGCGTGACCGCCGACAGGCGCATGGCGGCGAACTGCCGGGCGCCGCGTAAAAGATCGTCGGCGAGATCGACGCCGCTGCGGTCGGGACGCCACGTCGCCCACGGCGCGCGGGCCGTCACGCGCGCGGCATGCACCGACACGCCGGTTGGCGCCATCGCCCACCATTCGGCTTCCGGCACCGCCTCGTTGCCGACGATGAACAGGCCGAGGCGCGCCCGGGAACCCCAATTATCTTTTTGTGTCACGCGGGCGAGCCTGCCGTCACAAAACGCCGGTCGCAAGCCCCTCAGGATGACAAGAGGGGCAGTTCGTGGTTACGCTGCGTCAAAGAGGAGACTCCCATGCCCGACACTACGACCCTGTCGCAGAAGGCCGATGCGCTGGAAGCCAAGATGGCGCGCCAGCTCGATGTCATCGTCGTGAAATCGCGCCTGCATGCGCTGGCCGACGGTGACATGGATGCGTCGCTGAGCGGCGCGGCGCTGATGAAGGCCAATCCCGGCGCGCATTTCCTAATGGGCGACGATCCGCGCCTGCCGAAGATGCCGGAGAAGCCGACGCTGGTCGATTTCTTCAAGCTGCGCTTCGGGCCCTCCATGCACCTGCTGCAGAGCGCCCACCATGCCAAGAAGAACGGCCTGCCCGAGAAGATGATCCTGGCCTGCCTGCTGCACGACATCGCCGTCGTCGGATTCATCCGCGGCGACCACGGCTACTGGGGCGCCCAGCTGCTGGAGCCCTATGTCGACGAGGAAGTGACCTGGGCGATCCGCGCCCACCAGGTGCTGCGCTTTTATGCCGATCCCGCGGTCGGCTACGAATACCCGCAATCCTACGTCAACATGTTCGGCGGCGACTACACGCCCGACCCGTACATCGAGGAGGATTACAAGCGCATGCGGGCGCACCGCTGGTACATGTCGGGCCGCCAGATCACGATGAACGATATCTACTCGTTCGATCCCAACCTGCATGTCGAGCTCGACGAGTTCACCGACATCATCGGCCGCAACTTCAAGCAGCCGAGCCAGGGCCTCGGCTACGACAACAGCCCGACCGCGCACATGTGGCGCGCGATCATAAGGCCTGCGAAGTACCTGTAGCGCCGAGGCGGCGACGAAAAGACCTCACCCTGAGGAGCGGTCCGGAGGACCGCGTCTCGAAGGGTTGGGGCTGGCGGTTCGTGAGTTCGCTACGCCGGCATCTGATATCCCGGCGTCGACTTCGAGATCTTGAGTTCTTCGGCGTCCATGTCGTCGATGATGCCTTCGAACAGCGGCGTCGTGAGATAGCGCTCGCCGGTGTCGGGCAGCATGGCGAGGATCACCGAGCCCGCCGCCGCCTTGGCCGCGACCTGCATCGCCACCGCGAAGGTCGAGCCGCCGGAGATGCCGGTGAAGATGCCTTCCTTCTGCGCCAGCGCCTTGGCCCACTTCACGCCTTCGGGGCCGGGGATCGGCACGCGCTCGTCGTAGTACTTCTTGTCGAGCGCCTCCTGCAGCACCAGCGGAATGAAATCCGGCGTCCAGCCCTGGATGGGATGCGGCTCGAACGCCGGATGGCTGGCCGCGGGCGAGCCGTCGGCCGCGCGATCCTGCGCCTTGCCGCTGCCCACCAGCTGGGCGTTGGCCGGTTCGCACAGCATGATCTTGGTCTCCGGCCGCTCCTTGCGCAGCACGCGCGCCACGCCGGCCAGCGTGCCGCCGGTGCCGTAGCCGGTGACGAACCAGTCGAGCCGCTCGCCTTTGAAGTCGGCCATGATCTCGCGCGCCGTGGTCGATTCGTGGATCTCGGCGTTGGCCGGCGTCTCGAACTGGTGCGCCAGGAACCAGCCGTTGGCCTTCGCGAGCTCGACCGCCTTCTGGTACATGCCGAAGCCCTTCGCCGCGCGAGGTGTCAGCACCACCTTGGCGCCGAAGATGCGCATCAGCTTGCGCCGCTCGATCGAGAAGCTGTCCGCCATGGTGACCACCAGCGGATAGCCCTTCTGGGCGCACACCATGGCCAGCCCGATGCCGGTGTTGCCGCTGGTCGCCTCGACCACCGTCTGGCCGGGCTTCAGCGTGCCCGCGCGCTCGGCCGCCTCGATGATGTTGACCGCGAGCCTGTCCTTGACCGACGAGGCGGGGTTGAAGGCCTCGGCCTTGACGTAGAGCCGCACGCCCTGGGGCGCCAGATTGTTGACCCGAATGCAGGGCGTGTCGCCGATCGTATCGAGCACGCTATCGAACAGGCGACCGCGTCCGTGGGTCGTCCTCAATTTTTCCTTCGCCATAGCTGCGCTCCTCTTGTTGCTGGCCTGAACCTAGCCGAGGCTTATTGCACAATCGAGCGTGGCTGGGCGACGCCGGGCGACACGGCTATCCAATTGACGCCAGCTTATTGGGAGCGTCAGCGCCGCAGTTCGGCGTGGGGCAGCATGGTGGTCCGGATCGCCACCGCGATGGCGCGACCGCTGAACATGCCGGCGCAGAGCGCAGCCGTTTCCGCCGCCGCCACGCGCCACAGCACGCCCGCCGGACCCGCGACCGCGCCGGCCATTTCCACCGCGACGGCCGCCGCCAGCAGGAGCGCCACCCAGAGCAGGACGCGCCGGCCGGTCGGCCGCACCAGGCGCCACATCTGGTCGAACCGCAGCGCCATCGTGACGCCGCGCGCGGCGCCGGCCAGCAGGCCGAGCACCAGGGCGGCGACGAACATCCACGGCGGCTGGTGCGTGGCCAGGAAGAACAGCAGGAAGACGAACGCCATGGCCATCGCCAGCAGCGGCAGCACGAACAGGCGCGACCGCGACATCGACCGGCCGCGGATTTCCCGCAGCGCGAGCCACACGCATCCGGCCGCGCCGAGCACCAGCAGCGGGTGCAGGAGGTTGAGATTGAACAGCATCGCCGGTGGCCAGCATAGCGCCGCGGGATTACTCCGGCCTTACCGGTTGGGCTATGCTTCGGCCGGATCGTCGATCGGAGGAAGCAGCCATGAAAGCTGAGACCCACAACGCGCCGGAGTTCCGCCATCCCGACGACATGGACTGGGAGATGGGGCGCTTTCGCAACGTCACCAAGTTCTTGTTCCATCCGACGGCCGAGCGCCCGACCGTGCCCAATGTCGGCTTCCTGCGCTACGAGCCGGGCGCCGGCTTTCCCCTGCACAAGCACGACTTCGCGCAGATCTGGTACGTCATCGAAGGCGACTTCCGCATGGGCGACAGGACCTACGGCCCGGGCACCATCGTCTACATGGAGGACCCGCATTTCGAGAACGAGATGCGCACCGAAACCGGTGGCACGGTGCTGTTTGTGCAGTATCCCGGCCCCACCACCGGCGCCCGGCCGATCTATGACGGCCGCATGAACCTCAAGGCCGCGCCGAAGCCGGCCGAGCTCGATCTCGAGCATTGAGCACTCGGAGTGCGCAGCATTGCCAGGCCACCCACCGGTGTCATCCCGAGCGCAGCGAGGGATCTAGGATCATCTGTCGCCATAGATCCCTCGCTGCGCTCGGGATGACACGGTGGGTTCGGGATGACACCGGGTTTGAGCGATATAGCTTCTTCAATTGAGCGCACAATCTCGGCTACTCTCCCCCGTCCACTGTAGCGGGGGGAGTACGCATCGCATGTCCACCAATCCAAAAGTCCTGATCGCGGGCGCGGGGCCCGTCGGGTTGACGCTCGCCAACGAGATGGCGCGCCACGGCGTGCCGGTGCGCATCGTCGACAAGGCGCCGGCGGCGACCGACAAGTCGAAGGCGCTGGTGCTGTGGAGCCGCACGCTCGAGCTGTTCGACGATGCCGGCTACTGCCAGGGGTTCATGCCGTCGGGCATGCAGGTGCATGGCGCGCAGATCTCCAACGGCAAGGAGGTCGTGGCGCGGGTCTCGCTCAACTCGATCGACAGCCGCTTCCCCTACGCCCTGATGATCCCGCAATGCGACACCGAGCGCGTACTCGAGGAGCGGCTTTTAGCGCACGGCATCAAGGTCGAGCGCTCAGTAGAGCTTGTCGGGTTCACTGATAGTGGCAACGCCGTCGAGGCGACACTCAAGAAGGTCGACGGCAGCAGCGAGACGCTGACAGCCGACTGGCTGGCCGGCTGCGACGGCGCGCACTCGACGGTGCGGCACGGGCTCGGCCTTCCGTTCGAGGGCTCGACCATGGACAGCAACTGGTGGCTGGCCGACGGCCACATCGCCGGGCTCGAGCCGAAGGACCGGCTGCACATCTTCTGGCACCGCGACGGCATCCTGGCCTTCTTCCCGATCATCGGCGACCGCTTCCGCGTGATCGGAGACCTCGGCCTGGCGACGGGCAACGAGCGCAGCCCCGATCCCACGCTGGAGGAGGTCAACGCCATGCTCGCCCATCGCGCCACGCCGGGCGTCGTGCTGTCCAACCCGATCTGGCTCTCCAGCTTCCGCATCAACGAGCGCAAGGTGAAGGACTACAGCAAGGGCCGCGTCTTCCTGGCGGGCGACGCCGCGCACATCCACAGCCCGGCCGGCGGGCAGGGCATGAACACCGGCATGCAGGACGCCTTCAACCTCGCCTGGAAGCTCGCCCTGGTGATCGGGGGCTGCGCCAAGCCGAACCTGCTCGACAGCTACTCGCCCGAGCGCAGCGGCGTGGGCGACCGCGTGCTCAAGAACGCCGGCCGCCTGACCGAGGCCGCGATCGTGCGCAACCCGGTGCTGCAGGGCATCCGCAACACCGTCGGCAAGTTCGCCACCGGCTTCCCGTTCGTGCAGCACAAGATCGCCAACCAGCTCTCCGAGATGGACATCGGCTATCCCGGGAGCCCGCTCACGGTGAAGAACGGCCACGTCGCCAACGGCCCGAAGTCGGGCGAGCGCTGGCCCGACCGCCTGCCGGCCGGCGCCGCCGGCGCCAAGTTCACCGCGCTCGGCCCGGCCGACGTGGTGGCCGCCCTGGCCGCGAAGTTCCCCCGGCTGGTGCTGGCAGCACCGGCCCAGGATCCGACGCACAAGGCCGCGCTGCGCCTGATCCGGCCCGACGGCTACGTCGCCTACGCCGGCGCCGCGAAGGATCAGAAGCAGGCGGAGGCCTATCTCGCCGCGCTGGCGGCGGGATAGGGCGGGAACGTACGCACAACCTCATCCTGGGCTAACGCACCACACCACCTCACCTTAGGCTAACGCGCACGCACCACCTCATCCTGAGGAGGCGCGAAGCGCCGTCTCGAAGGATGGGTTCGGGCACGGCGCTTGTTGCCCATCCTTCGAGACGCGCCCTCCGGGCGCTCCTCAGGATGAGGGCGTTACTGAATGTCCCGTCGGCGGCTAACCCCAGCCGACCTGCTTCAGCGCCAGCGCGTCGTTCCAGATCTTCGTCATGTGGCTGATCTTGTCGCCGGTGAACTGCATCACATAGACATAGTCGGTCTTGAGCGACTTGCCGGACGGCGACACCGGCCCGCCGGGCCCGGTATGGGTGGCGTGAAACACCGCGAAGGCCGAGACGTTGTTGCGCTCGGGATCGGCGGCGAACGATTTCAGCTCGTAGCGCGCGTCGGGGAAGGGGGTGAACATCGCCTTCATCCAGTCGGCATAGGCGGCAAGCGTCTTGACCTCGAGCAGCGGCCCGGACTCGGCGGAGAAGGTGGCACCGGGCGTGCACCAGGCCTTGCAGCCGTCCCAGCCCTTGCCGGTCTCGCAGGCGATGAAGAAGGACTTCGCGGTGTCGAGCATTTTGGCCATTGGAGGTCTCCTTTCGGCAGGGCGATCAATTTACAGGAGAGATAGGTGACTGTCCCAATGTGATGCCGATCGCATGCGTGGCGCCGTCCGTGGCGAGGCGGAGGCGGGCGCGGCCGTCATCGGGCGCGTGGGCAACGCCGTCGAGATCGGTGGACAGCACGCCGCGGCCCGCCCCATGTGGATTGGCGACCTCGATCTCGTAGGTCGCGCCGCGATAGCGCAGCGTCATTGCGAAGCCCGGCCAGGCCGCCGGCACGCAGGGGTCGATCACCAGCCACTCGCCCTCGAGGCTGAGGCCGAGGATGGCCTCGATGCCGGCGCGCTGCAGCCAGCCGGCGGAGCCGGTGTACCAGGTCCAGCCGCCGCGCCCGACATGGGGTGGCATCGAATAGACGTCGGCGGCTGCGACGTAGGGTTCGACCTTGTAGCGCAGGACACCGGCGCGCGTGGCCGTGTGATTGATCGGGTTGATCAGCTCGAACAGCTCGACCGCCTTGTCACCTTGACCCAGTGCAGCGAACGCCATGATCGACCAGGCCCCAGCATGCGTGTACTGCCCGCCGTTTTCGCGGATGCCGGGCGGGTAGCCCTTGATGTAGCCGGGGTCGTGCAACGTGCGATCGAAGGGCGGCGTGAACAAGAGCGCGAGCCGGTCGCCGCGATGGACGAGCATGCGGTCCAGCGCTGCCATCGCGGTCGCGGCGCGCGCCGGCGCGGCGGCACCCGACAGCGCCGCCCAGGATTGGGCGATCGCATCGATGCGGCATTCTTCGCTGGCCGCCGACCCAAGCGGCGTGCCGTCGTCATAGAAGCCGCGACGATACCACTCGCCGTCCCACCCCGCGTTCTCCAGGGCTGTGCGCAGGGCCTCGGCATGCGCCTTCCACACGGCCGCGCGTTGCGTTTCGCCACGGGCTTGGGCGAGCGGCGCGAAGGCCGAAAGTGCTGCGTGCAGGAACCAGCCCAGCCAGACGCTCTCGCCCCGGCCTGCCTCGCCGACGCGGTTCATGCCGTCGTTCCAGTCGCCGGTGCCGATCAGCGGCAGCCCGTGGGCGCCCGTCGCCAGGCTGGCGTCGAGGCCGAGCGCACAATGTTCGAACAGCGTCGCAGTTTCATCGGCACGGTCGGGCTGAAAGTAGCGATCGTGCTCGCCGAGCTGCGGCGCCGGGCCTGCGATGAAGGGCACGTCGGCGTCGAGGATCGCTGTATCGCCGGTCGTCCGCACATAATGCGCGGCAACCGTCGCCAGCCACGCCTTGTCGTCGGAGATGCGGGTGCGCACGCCTTGCCCTGCGACCGGGAACCACCAATGCTGGACATCGCCTTCGACGAACTGGCGGCCGGCCGCGCGCAGGATATGGGCGCGTGCGAGGTCGGGCTTGGCCATCACCAGCGACATTACGTCCTGCAGCTGGTCGCGGAAGCCGTAGGCGCCACCGGCCTGATAGAACGCCGAGCGCGCCCAATAGCGGCAGGCCAGCGACTGGTAGAGCAGCCAGCCATTCAGCAGGATGTCCATGGCGGGTTCCGGTGTCTTCACCTGGACGGTGCCCAGAACGCCGTCCCAGAACGACACGACCTCGCGATGAACGGCGCCGAGATCGGCCGCGCGATAGCGCTCGATCAGCGTGCGCGCCTCGGCGCCATCGGCGGCCTGGCCCAGAAGGAAGACGATCTCGTGCGCTTCGCCGACGGCGAGTTCGATCGTCGTTTGCAGCGCGCCGCAGGGGTCGAGGCCCGCGCCGAGCCGTTGCGATAGTGCGGCGTCGCCGGTGAGTGCGGCCGGATTGTCCGCGCCGCCATTGCGGCCGATGAATTCCGTGCGATCGCCGGTCCACGCGGTCTGGCGGCCGCCCAGGTCGGCGAAGGCGACGCGCGACCCATGATGGAGGTTCCACTTGTTGCGGGCGAAGATGGCGCCGGTCTCGCTATCGCGTTCGGTGACGATCGTCGGCGCGGCGGCCCCGCGCGCCAGACCGAGCACCCATTCGACATAGGCCGTGACCTCGAGCCGGCGCGGCCGGCCGGAAATGTTGCGCACCGTGAGCCGCGAGATCTTGACCGGATCGTCCAACGGCACGAACTGCAGCAGCTCGAGCGTGACGTCGTTGGCGGTGACCTCGAAGCGGCTGTAGCCCTGACCGTGGCAGGCGACGTAGGTGGCCTGCGCGTCGCGCACCGGACGGGCCGTCGGCGCCCACAGCTGGTCGCTGTCGAGATCGCGCACGTAGAAGGCCTCGCCGGGCCGGTCGGCGACGGGATCGTTCGACCAGGCGGTGAGCTGGTTGTCGCGGCTGTTCTCGGACCAGGTGTAGCCGCCGCCGTCGGCGGCGACCTGGAAGCCGAACGATGGATTGGAGATCACGTTGATCCAAGGCGCCGGCGTCGACTGGCCGGGCCCGAGCACGGTGACGTATTCGCGGCCGTTCTCCGAAAAGCCGCCGAGGCCGTTGAAGAATTGCAGGGCCGTGGTGGCGACCGGGCTCGGCGCTGGCGCCGTCGGAGCGATGTTTGCGGCGGCCATTCCCGCGGCTCGTGGTCGGCGACGCGGCGGTGCCAGGCGTCGCGGCGCCTGCACGCGGTCGAGCTGGTCGGTCAGGCTGCCGCGTCCGGCGAGCAGCACGACACGCGCCAGCGCCATCAGCAGGGCACGCGTCTCGGCCGGGATCAGGTCGGAGCGAAGCACGAACACGCCCTCCGCTGCGCTGGCCCGCACCAGCGATTCCAGCGTGATCTGCAGATCCTGCACGTACGACATGCTGCGCTCGTTCAGGATCACCAGATCGACCTCGAGTCCCTTCATCTGCCAGTATTCGCGCGCGCGCAGCAGCTCGCGCACGATGCCCGCTTCCTCGATGACGTCGATGCGCACCAGCACGATCGGCAGGTCGCCCGAAATGCCCTGCGCCCACAGCAACGGCGGACCGGCCAGGGGAGGGGCAAGGCCGCGCCGGATCGTGCCTGGCGAGGAGCGCAGCGCCGGATTGGCGTAGAGCACGTGGCCCGCCAGTCGCTGGTAGCGGCTGGCCTCGGCGGAACTGATATCGAGATGGCGGAGCTGCACCTGGGCCTGCGTCCAGGCCAGGGTCGCTGCGCGCGCGAAGGCGTTGGCGTCGCGGTGCTTGTCGATGGCGTCGAGCAGCGCCTCCCGTGAGGGCGCCACCATCGTCCAGTAGGCGATGCGGGCGGTGCCACCGGGCGGGATGTGCAGCCGCCGGCGCAGCGCGAACACCGGGTCGAGCACCGCGCCGACGGTGCCGGAGAGGCGCCGGCCGTCATTGGCCGCCACGGCGTCGCCGATCTCGTTGCCGCGGCCGAGGAAGCGCGCGCGATCGGTCTCGATCTCCACGCCGCCGACCGCATCGCCCTCGACCACGGCGAGGTGTGCGGCCCACAGCTCGGGCTCGTCCGGCCCGCGCCGGCGGCGCGTCGCCAGGATCGCGCCGGCCGCGGGCAGGTACTCGGTGTGCACGAACAGCTTGGAGAAGGCCTGGTGGGCGGCGTCGGCGGCCCGCGCGGCGAGCACGATCTCGGCATAGGACGTGACCTCGATGACGCGTCCCTCGGTACCTGTATTGGTCAGGCTGACGCGCCGCACCTCGGCGTCGTCCTCGGGCGACACGATGACATCGAGGCTGGTCGCGAGGCTGCCGTCGTGGCGCACGAACTCGGCGCGATCCTCCGCGAACATCACGTCGTAGCGGTCAGGCGGCACGCCACAGGGCAGGTGGGCGGCCGACCACACCGCGCCGCTCGTGACGTCGCGCAGGAAGAGGTAGCTGCCCCAATCGTCGCGCGTCGTGTCCTCGCGCCAGCGGGTCACGGCGTGCTGCTCCCATTGGCTGAAGCCCGATCCCGCCGCCGTCAGCATCACCGAATAGCGGCCGTTCGACAGCAGGTGGACCGACGGGCTGGCGGCGTGCGGATTGTGCAGACGGCGCACCACCGCCGGTTCGAGCTCGACGGCATCGGCGCCGCCGCCGACTTCCTCGGCGCGCGGATGGGCGGCCGCGACGTCGCGCGGCGCCCGCTCCTGGAGCAGCAACTCGGTCGACTGCACGCGCGGGTCGGCGTGGAAGCGCGAGCGCATCACGCCGTCGAGCAGGGCGTCGGCGATGGCGACGACGGTCATGCCCTGGTGATGGGCCATGTAGGCGCGCACGATCGCCTGGCTCTCGCCCTCCGGCAGGCGCGACGGCGTGAAGTCGATGGCCTCGTAGAAGCCGTAGCGCGAGCGCGCGCCCCGCGCCGCCAGCCGCGCGAAGTTGGCCGCCGCCGCTGCCGGGTCGACCATGGCCGCCAGCGCCGTCGCATACGGCGCGATCACGATGCTTTCGCTCAGGCCGCGCTTGAAGCCCAGCCCCGGCACGCCGAAGTTGGAGTACTGGTAGGTGAACTCCTTGTCGCGCGCGTTGTAGGCCAATTCGGAGATGCCCCACGGCACACGAAGGCCGGCGGCATACTGGATCTGGCGGCGGACGACGAGCTGGTTGGTCTTTTCGATCAGGCTGCCGAACGGCGCCCTCATGACCAGCGACGGCATCAGGTACTCGAACATCGAGCCCGACCACGAGACCAGCGCGGCGCCGCGGCCGACCGGCGTCGCCTCCCGCCCCAGCCGGAACCAGTGCCGTGCCGGGATGTCGCCCGCCGCGATCGCCATGAAGCTCGCCAGCCGCGCCTCGGAGGCGAGCAGGTCGTAGCAATTGGTGTCGAGCCGGTCCTCGGTCACGAGGTAGCCGATCGACAGCAGCCGGCGTGTCCGGTCGAACAGGAAGCCGAAATCCATCGCCCTCGCCATCGCCTGCGCCGACTTCTCGATCTCGAGCAGGCGGCGGTCGAGCTGAGCAGTCTCCGGGGCGGTGGGCGCCAGGTCGCGCGCATGGCTGGCGATGGCGCGTTGCACCGCTTCGATCCAGTAGAGCAGCTCGGCGCTCGGCGCGTCGTCGCGTTCGCTGGCGAGCGTGCGTGCCAGATCGACCGCGCCGGCCGCGCTCGACAGCACCACCTTCGGCAGGGAGGGCAGCACCGCCAATGCCGCTGCCAGCGCCTCGATCGCCTGGGTGAGCTCGCGCGGCGTCGCCAGCTGCGAGCGCCTGTCGTCGGGCAGGGCGGCCAGCGCCTCGCGCGCAAGATCGAGGGCATCGGCCACGCCGCGCGCCAGATCGGGCATCGTCGTCAAGGTCTCGTCGCGCCAGGCCGCGCAGGTTCCGGCCAGCGCCACGAGATGTCCCGCCAGGTTGCCGCTGTCGACCGCGGAAACGTAACGCGGATCGAGGGGACGGAGATCGGCGGTGCCGTACCAGTTGAAGAAATGGCCGCGGAACTTCTGCATGGCCTGCATGGTGGCAAGCGTCGCCTCGAGGCGCTCGACCGCCTCGATCCGGCCCAGCCAGCCGAACTCGCGGGCGCAGGCGGTCGACAGCAGCAGCAGCCCGAGGTTGGTGGGCGAGGTGCGCCGGGCGAGGACCGGCGCCGGATCCTCCTGGAAATTGTCCGGCGGCAGCATGTGATCGGCGTCGGTGACGAAGGTCTCGAAGAAGCGCCAGGTGCGGCGGGCGACGAGGCGCAGTGCCGCTTCATCGGCCGGGGCGATGCGCAGGCTCGCGGCATCGCGCGGCCGGCGGCTGACCCACAGGGCGACCGACGGCGCCACCAGCCACGCCAGCACGAACGGTGCCGCGATCGGCAGCGAGTCCACGCCGGCCATCGCCACGAAGATGGCGGCCAGCACGGCGACGACGAGGCTGCCGGCCATCGTGCCGTAGAGACCGAGCCAGTCCGCGCGACGTCGGTGCTTGGATTGCGCGGCGGTGATCCACTCCAGCAGGCGGCGATTGACGAGAAGGCGGAACAGGGTCCGGCCGATCGCGTCGGCCATCAGCCAGGCGTGATGGGCGAGAAAAACCACGAGCAGCGCCGTCTGGGCGCTTGCCGCCACGATGTCCGTCCACAGCGCGCCGAAATGGCTGCGCAGCGTGATCCCGGCATGCCGTGGCAGCACGGCGTCGAGCGTGGGCAGGATCGTCGGCATGGCGACGGTCAGCACCAGGAAGATCGTCCAGGCGAGCGCGGCGGGGAAGGGCAAGGTCCATCCCGCGAGAAGCGAGAGCAGCACGGCGGGCGCCAGCAGCGTGCGGCGCAGATTGTCGAACATCTTCCAGAAGCCGATGGCGGTGAGGTAGTCCGACCGGTCGCGTGCCACTCCTGCACGCACCAGTCCCAGCATCCACGGCAGGAGCTGCCAGTCGCCGCGCGCCCAGCGGTGCTGGCGCGCCGCCGCCACGTCGTAGCGCGCCGGGAATTCCTCCACCACCTCGATGTCCGACGCCAGGCCCGCGCGCGCGAAGGTGCCCTCGAACAGATCGTGGCTCAGCATCGTGCTGTCGGGCACGCGGCCTTGCAGGGCCGTCTCGAAGGCGTCTATGTCGTAGATGCCCTTGCCCGAGTAGGAACCCTCGCCGTAGAGGTCCTGGTAGACGTCCGACACCGCCCCGGCATACGGATCGATGCCGCTGTTGCTCGAGAAGATGCGCTGGAACGGCGAACCCTCGGTGCCGACCGGCAGCGAGGGCGTGACGCGCGGCTGCAGCACGCCATAACCCTCGACGACCCGGCCCAGTGCTGCGTCCATGCGCGGGCGGTTGAGCGGATGGGCCATCTTGCCGACCAGGCGCACGACGGCGTCGCGCGGCAGCCGGGTGTCGGAATCGAGCGTAACGACGTAGCGCACGTCAGCCGGCAGCTTGCGCCGCCCGGCCGCGACAAAGGTCGTCTCGGTCGAGCCGCGCAGCAGATGGTTGAGCTCGTGCAGCTTGCCGCGCTTGCGCTCCCAGCCGATCCACTGGTGCTGCACTGGATTCCAGCCACGGCTGCGATGGAGCAGGAAGAAGCGGTCGATGCCGCTGTCGTCCGGATGGCGGCGGTTCAGCCGCTCGATGCCGGCGCGGGCGGTGGCGAGAAGCTCGGCGTCGCCGGGCATCAACTCGGCGGCCGCATCCGTCCAGTCCGACAGCAGGGCGAAGTGGATCGCGCCGGCCGGATTGGACAGGTAATGGACTTCCAGGCGCTCGATCTGCTCGTCGATCGCCGCCGCGCCGGTCAGCAGCGTCGGCACGACGACCATGGTGCGCAGGTCGGCCGGCACGCCCTCGCGCAGCGCCATTCCCGGGATGAGGGTGGCGCCGAAGCCGGTGAGCACCCGGTTGACCAGCAGCAGCGCGCTGTCGATGGCCGGCAGGAGTCCGGCCAGCGCCATGCTGGCGAGCGGCCAGCCGTCGATGCCGCAGAGGGCCAAGGCCAGCAGGGGCGGCAGCAGCCCGATCGCCGCCGTTGCCGCCACCGAGACGACATAGCCCGAGATGCCGGCGCGTATGAACCGCCGGCGCAGCGTGAGCCCGCGCGGGCGATAGCCGATCCACCGTTCGAAGGCGCGGCGGCCATTGCCGATCAGGTGATAGCCGGCATCTCTCCACCGCTCGTCGTTTTCGCCGGTTGCGGCGTTGGCCCCTGCCGCGGCAAGGGCACGCTGGGCGATCTCGGGTTCGCTGAGCGCCGTGCCGCGTCCGAGCCGTTCGACAGCCGTGCGGTAGAGGTTGCGGGTGGCGAAATCCATGTCGGCGAAGACGCCTTGCGACCGCAACACCTCGTCGACCGGGCTCACCAATTCGAAGAGCGCCGCCCAATCGACGTCGGAGATCAGGCCCATGCTGGTGATGATGTTGCGCACCGTGACGTTGGTGGCGCCGCGCAGCTGGTGCTCGCGGCGCACCAGCTCGTCGGACGTCGTTCCCGCCTCCTCGAGGCGCCGGTCGAGCCAGCCGACCGCGGGGATCGCTTCCGGATCGTGCTCGCGCAGCCGCTGCACGAGCTGGACGACGAAGCTGTCGGACAGCGCCATCCGTTCGACCGACGCAAGTGCTGCGGCATCGGGCGCCTGCTCCTTGGTGCCGAGCAGGCGGTCGGCCACGAGGTCGGCCTCCATCCGCTCGGTCCGGCGGTGCAGGATCAGGCTGGCCGAGCGCCGCAAATTCTCGATCAGCACGATGCGCAGCGTGATGGCGACCGCCCACAATTCGCCGATGGTGAGCGGCTGGACCGTCTGGTAGGCGCGCACGAAACGCGTCAGCATCTCGGGGTCGAAGCGGCTGTCGCTGTGGGCGACGAACGCCCAGGCGATCCCGAGCACCCGTGGGTAGCCGGCGAGCGGCCCCTCGCTCAGCTTCGGCAGCTCGCGATAGTAGGCCTCGGGCAGGTCGGTGCGGACTTCGCGGACCTGCTGCTCGACGAGATGGAAATTGTCCAAAAGCCATTCGGCGGCGGGCGAGCCCGGCTGGCCTTCGACCGTGGTCGCGGCGATCTTGCGATAGGCCGCCAGCAGCACGCGTTCGTTGTCGCGCAGGCGCGTGACCAGCGACTTGCCGGCGGCCTTGCCGCGGTAGACGGGCTGGTTGGCCGCCAGGCTGTGCGCGTGCTGCTCGAGGCGCTCGACGCTGAACAGCTCGCTGCGGATGGGATCGTCATCGTCACGGACGGAGTCCGGCCGGGCGTGCCCGGGAAGGCGCGAGGCGAACGAGCCGAACAGGCCCAGCATTCAGGCGCCGGCGCCCGACCGGCGCCGCGCGAGATCGGGCGGCCCGCGGCCGCTGCACTTGGCACTCATTGTCATATCGATCCCCTTTCCGGGGGCTAACCCCGAAGCGGGGCCGGCAGGCATGGCTCGTCACGGGCACTGCCTGTGGGCGCCTATGGATATGGGCTTTGGCGGAGGGATAAGGAAGGCGCGAAATGGCGCTTGTGCGGGGAATATCCCGAGGACCCGCGCAACGCGGCGGCGCGCCGCGCGTTGCCGCGTGGTCAATTGGGGACAGACTTGGGTCCTCCAGCTTCCTAATGTTAACCGTCGGCGTCTCGACGCCCGGCATCGCCGGGCTCGCGACCCGACCTCCAGGACTGGCATGAAGCTTCTCGATCTTGGCGCTGCGACGCGGAGCGAGATGAGCCTCGTGCGCGCCGCCGCCATCACCCTCATCGGCGCGACCGCGATCGTAGCGCTCTATTTCGGCCGCGAGGTGCTGATCCCGGCGGCGATCGCCATGCTGCTCGCCTTCATCCTGGGTCCCGCCGTGACCTGGGTGCGCCGCGTCCTGCCGCTGCCGCTTGGCGTCGCGGTGGTCGTGCTGGGCGCCCTGGCCGTCACCGGTGTCCTCGCCGTGCTGGTCACGACGCAACTCGCCGAGGTCGCCGGCAGCCTGACGGGCTATCAGGCCAACCTGCAGAAAAAGATCCTCGATATCCGCGCCCTGTCGGAGGGCGGCGGCCCGGTCAGCCGCTTCCTCGCCATGGTCGCCTCGCTCGGCCACGACCTCGCCGTCACCACCGGTCCCGCAGCGCCGCCGCCGCTGCGCGTGCAGAGCGGTTCCGATCTCGAGAACCTGGCCGCCTTCGTGGCGCCCCTGCTGCATCCGCTGCTGACCGTCGGCATCGTCGTCATCCTCGTCGTCTTCATCCTGCTCGGCCGCGACCATCTCGGCGACCAGTTCGTCCGCCTGTTCGGCAGGAGCGACGTGCACGCCACGTCGGAAGCGCTGGGCGACGCGGCCGACCGGGTGGCGCGCGTGCTGTCGCTGCAGCTCCTGACCAACTTCGCCTTCGCCGTCGTGGTCGGCGGCGGCCTGTTCGCGCTCGGCATGCCGAATGCCGCCTTGTGGGGGCTGCTGGCCGGCGTGCTGCGCTTCGTTCCCTATGTCGGGGCGGTGCTGGGCGCCGTTCTGCCCACCCTGATCGCCTTCGCGATCGCGCCGGACTGGCTGCAGCCCTTCCTGGTGCTCGGCCTGATCGTCGGCCTCGATCTCGTCCTCAGCCAGCTCGTCGAGCCGCTGGTGTTCGGCGAGTCGACCGGCATCACGCCGCTGGCGCTGATCATGTCGGCGTTGTTCTGGGGCATGCTGTGGGGTCCGGTCGGCCTGCTGCTGTCGATGCCGCTCACCATCTGCCTGCTGGTGCTGGGCACCCACGTGCCGCATCTCGGCTTCCTGCAGGTCCTGCTGGGCGACGAGCCGGCGCTGTCGCCCTACCAGCAGATCTATCGCCGCCTGATCGCCAAGGCCGTGGCCGATGCCTCGACAGTGGCGCTGGCCGAGATCGAGGAGAAGGGCTGGGAGAAGGGCCTCGACGACGGCATGGGCCGCATGGTCGTGCTGGCCGAAGCCGACCGCGCGCAGGACCGGCTGAGCGGAGCCCAGGTCGAGGCGATCGTCGACGGCACCGAGGAGGTGCTCGACTTCATTGCTGCCGATTTGGCGGCGTCTGCTGACGAAAAGTCGGCATCAGACGCGGATCAGCCGGCGGCGCCCGTCGATCAGGCGGGCCGCGAAGCGTCGGCCTTTTTCCGTTGCGTCGGAGGCCGCGGACAGATCGACGATGCCGCTGCCTCGATCATTGCCTTTGCGCTCCGCCAGTCGGGCCTCGGCGCCGAAAGCCGGCGCCACGCCGGCAAGGTCTCCGACGACGGCAAGGAGGGATCGGTCGCGATCCTCCTGATCTGCTACGCCTCGCCGCCGTCCGACGCGATCCGCCGCTACACCTTGCGCAAGCTCACGCAGCGCGGCGCCGCCGGGCCGACCCGTCATCTCGTGATCGACTACCAGGCGCCCGCCACACATGCGGCGTCGGTCGCCGCCGCCGGCCGCTCCGCCGACACTTTTGCCGGCGACATCGCCGCCCTCTGCCGACTCGCGGCCCAGCATGCCGTGGCCGTGGGTGGTCGAGCGGGAGCGGAGGCGGCGGTCACCATCGTCTAGATGGAGGACCCGCATTTCGAGAACGAGATGCAGACCGAGAAGCCACTGTGAGTCAGAGGTCGCGTCGATCTAACTCAGCCGTCCGGGGAAGTGGCAGGCGACGCGCTGGCCTGCGGCGGCTTCCAGCAGGGGCGGCTCCTCCCGGGCACAGCGCTCTTCGGCGATCGGGCAGCGCGTGCGGAAGCGGCAGCCGCTCGGCGGGTCGAGCGCGCTCGGCGGCTCGCCCTTCATCGGCACGTGCCGGCGCGCGCGCTCCACGCGGGGATCGGGCACCGGCGCGGCGGAGATCAGGGTGCGCGTATAGGGATGCAGCGGACGCGAGAACATTTCCGCGGCCGGGCCCACCTCCATGATCTTGCCGAGATACAGCACCGCGATGCGGTCGCAGACATGGCGCACCACCGCGAGATCGTGCGCGATGAACAGATAAGTCAGCCCCAGCCGTTCCTGCAGGTCGACCATCAGGTTGATGATCTGCGCCTGGATGTTGACGTCGAGCGCCGAGATCGGCTCGTCGGCAACCACGAAATCCGGGCCCACCGCCAGGGCGCGGGCGATGGAGATGCGCTGCCGCTGGCCACCGGAGAATTCATATGGATAACGTTGCACCGACTGGCCCGGCAGGCCGACGAGGTCGAGCAGCTCGGCCACCCGCGTGCGGGCCGCGTCTGCATCCCCGACGATGCCGTGCAGGATCAGCGGACCGGCCAGGATCTCGCCGATCGTCATGCGCGGGTTGAGTGACGCGTACGGGTCCTGGAAGATCATCTGCATGCGTCGCCGCAACGGGCGGATCGCCGACTGGCTGGCATGGGTAATGTCAGTGCCGGCAAAGATGATCTTGCCGTCCGTCGGTTCGTGCAGGCGCGTGACCAGCCGCGCCAGGGTCGACTTTCCGCAACCCGATTCGCCCACCAAGCCGACGGTTTCGCCGGCCATGACCTGCAGGTCGACGCCATCGACGGCGCGCAGCACGCGCTGGCGCGCGAAGAAGGTGTCCTTCGCCAGCGGAAAATGCTTGTGCAGGCCCGAGACCTCGAGAATCGGCACCGCCGCTGTCGACTCGACGGGCGCGGCAACGCCCGTTCCGACGCGTTCGGGGGTATGCAGCGCGCCGCCCGCCTGCGTCACCCAGCACCGCGCGGCCCGACTGGCTTCCGTACTTCCGGTTGCCACCGGCAGCAGCTCGGGATGCTCCGCGCATTTCTCGACGGCAAAGGGGCAGCGCGCCCGAAACCGGCAGCCGGAGGGCCAGGCGCGCGGGTCCGGCGGCTGGCCCTCGATGGTGATCAGCCGGCGATCCTCGGTCTCTGCATCGATTCGCGGCGCGGCGTGCAGCAGCGCCCAGGTGTAGGGATGGCGCGGATCGGTCAGCAGATCCTCGGGCGCACCCTCCTCGACCACTTCGCCGGCGTACATCACCAGCACGCGCGAGCAGATATTGGCGATTACGCCGAGGTCGTGGCTGATCAGGATGACGGCGGTGCCAAGGTCGCGGTTCAGCCCGCGCAGCAGGTCCAGGATCTGCGCCTGGATCGTCACGTCGAGCGCCGTGGTCGGTTCGTCGGCGATGAGCAGGGAAGGTTCGTTGGAGAAGCCCATGGCCAGCATCACGCGCTGGCGCATGCCACCGGAGAATTGATGGGGAAACGAATTCACCGTGCGGTCGGCCGAGGCCACGCCCATGCGCCGCAGCAGGTCGATCGCGCGGCTTCGTGCGGCCGCCGGGGTGAAGCGGCCGTGCGCCGTCATCGCCTCGACGAGCTGCCGCGCAATGCGCAGGACCGGGTTCAGCGACGTCATGGGATCCTGAAACACCATGGCGATCTCGCGACCGCGCACGGCGCGAATTCCTTCGTCGTCCAGGTGCGCGAGGTCGCGGCCCTTGAACAGGATCGAGCCGCCGACGATCCGCGCCGGCTCATCGAGCAGGCGCATGATCGACTTGGCGCAGACGCTCTTGCCGGAGCCGGATTCTCCCACGATGCCCAACGTCTCGCCGGCATGCACGTCGAAGCTGACGCCATCGACGGCGCGGACGGGGCCGGAATCCGTCAGGAACCAGGTGCGCAGCTCGCGCACCTGAAGCAACGGTTCAGCGGCGGTTGGCATGCGGATCGAGCCAGTCGCGAAAGCCGTCGCCCATGAAATTGAAGGCCATCACCACCGTCAGGATGGCCAGGCCCGGAAAGGTCGCCACCCACCATTGCTGCACCAGCTCGCGCCCTTCGCCGACCATCGAACCCCATTCCGGTGTCGGCGGCACCGTGCCCAGGCCGAGAAAGGACAGCCCGGCAAACACCAGGATGGCGTTGCCGAGGTCGAGCGTGACCAGAACGATAAGCGGTCCGACGGCGTTGGGGATGATCTGGCGCAGCAGGATGTGGGCCGGGCCGAAGCCGACGGACTGCGCCGCCTCCACGTATTCCATGGAGCGCTGCGAGATCACCAGGCTGCGGGACAGCCGGGCGAATTTCGGCCACCACACCACCAGCATCGCGATGACGGTGTTTGTCGTGCCGATTCCGAGCGCGGCAGCGATCGCCATCGCCAGGATGATCGGCGGGAAGCAGAAGACCAGGTCGGTCAGCCGCATCAGGCCTTCTTCCGCCCAGCCGCGCGCATAGGCCGCGACGGCGCCGAGCAGCGTGCCGAACAGCGCACCCACCAGCACCACCACCATGCCGACGGTGAGCGACACGCGGGCGCCATAGATGACACGCGTCGCCACATCGCGCCCGAGCGCGTCCGTGCCAAGCCAGTTGGCGGCTGACGGCGGCCGCAGGCGCATCGTCACATCGACGGCGTTCGGATCGTACCGGGTGAGCCAAGGTGCTGCGATCGCAGCGATCACCCAGGCCAGGATGATCACCGCGCCGAGCGACGCCAGTCCGTAGCGGCGCAGCCACCGGACGCGCGGCGAGGCGATCGCCGGGAGAGCGATGTCGCTCATTTCTTCACCACGCGCGGATCGAGCAGGGCGTACGACATGTCGACCAGGAAGTTCACCAGAACGAAGATCGCCGCGACGATGGCAGTGACGGCCATGATGGCCGGGAAATCGACCGTCACCGCGCTGCGAAAGGTGTAGCGGCCGAGGCCCGGCCAGGAGAACACGGTTTCGGTCATCACCGCGCCGGCCAGCAGGTTGGCGTAGGCAAGACCGCCCAGCGTCACCACCGGCAGCATTGCGTTGGGCAAGGCATGGCCGACGACGATCAGCCGCTCGCGCAGACCCTTGGCCTTCGCCACCCGCACATAATCCTGCGACAGCGCCTCCAGCATGGCGGCGCGCGTGGTGCGGGTGATCAGGCCGAGCGTCGCTGCGGCGAGCACGATGGACGGCAGCACCAGATGCGCCGCGGCGTCATGGAACGTCTCCCAGTCGCCTTGGAGCGCGGTGTCGATCAGCAGCAATCCGGTGATGCGCTCAGGCGGAAACGAGACCGCATCGAGCCGCCCCGGACCCGGCGCCCAGTTCAGCTGGCCATAGAATATCGCGAGCGCAATGAAGGCGAGCCAGAAGGTCGGTGCCGAGACGCCGATAAGCGAGACCGCCCGGGCGACATGATCGATGACGGTGTCCCGCCGCACGGCCGCCAGCACGCCGAGCGGCAAACCCACCAGGAGGGAAAGGATGAAGGCGACCGTCGCGAGCTCGAGGGTGGCGGGAGCGTAGTCGATGATGTCCTGCAACACCGGCCGGCGCGAGGAGATCGACACGCCGAGATCGCCATGCGCCAGCCGCTCGAGGAACAGCCAGTATTGTTGCCACAGCGGCAGGTCGAGGCCCCACCGGGCGCGGAACTCCGCCACCTGCACCGGATCGGAGGCCGCCATGTCGCCCAGCGCCGTCAGCACCGGATCGCCCGGCACGGTGTTGGCGATCAGGAAGATGACGAGGGTGGCGAGCAACACCATGGCCACCGAGACCACCAGGCGCGAGACGACATAACGGATCATGCGGCCTCCGACGAAGACCTCATCCTGAGGAGGCCGCGCAGCGGCCGTCTCGAAGGATGGGCAACAGGTGGGATCGTGGACAATGCGGGTTTGCGGCGCCGGCCGGGTGGCCCACCCTTCGAGACGCCACGCTCCGCGTGGCTCCTCAGGGTGAGGTCATTCACCACCAGTCGCGAGACGACATAGCGGATCATGCGGTGTCACCCCTCATTGGGCGCGACCTTTGACGACGATCCGACAAAGACCTCATCCTGAGGAGGCCGCGCAGCGGCCGTCTCGAAGGATGGGCAACAGGTGGGATCGTGACAATGCGGGTTTGCGGCGCCGGCCGGGTGGCCCACCCTTCGAGACGCCACGCTCCGCGTGGCTCCTCAGGGTGAGGTCATTCCGAAAGCCGGCACCGACGGCAACCCTCATCAAGCGGGCTTGGCTCCGCCCAGCTCGGCCATCCAGCCGGCCGCCGTCAATTGCAGGCCGGACACGCTCTTGCGCACCGCCACCTGATAGATCGGCTGGATCAGCACGAAGTGGTGGGCCGCATCGACCATCGCCTGCTGGTATTGCTTGTAGAGCGCGGCACCCTTCGCCAGGTCGCGTTCCGCACCGGCGTCGGCCACCAGCTTGCGGACGTCGTCGGGCACCTTCCAGTGCACGCGGCCGGCCACGCGGTTGATCGTGGCGCTGCTCCACAGCCAGTTCTCCGGCGCGGGCGGGTTCCAGAACGTCAGCGCCGCCTCGAGCTTGCCGCCCAGGTACATGGTCCGCATGTTGACCTGGTCCATCGGCGTCAGCTCGGCCTTGATGCCGACGCGCGCCAGGTCGGACTGCAGCTTCTGCGCCAGGTTCTGGTAGCCGACGCCGGCGATCGCGGCGTTGCCATAGGCCAGCTGGAACTTGAATCCCTCCGGCAGGCCGGCCTGCGCCAGCAGCTGCTTCGACTTTGCCAGGTCTTCGCGGAAGCCGATCTCCTTGGTCAGCGCCTCGGTCGAGCCGTTGACGCCGACCGGCAGGAAGCTCACCGGGCGGACGGCCTTGCCGCCGATCAGGTTCTTGATGATGCCGTCGTAGTCGATGGCGTAGCCGATCGCCTGCCGCGCCAGCTTGTTCTGGAGGGCGGGGTTCGTCGGCGCCTCGACCACGGCCATGTAGATGAAGTCGAGGCTGGTCATGCCGGCGATGGTGATGTTGGGATCGTCCTTCAGCGTAGCGATCTGTTCCGGGATCAGGTTGAACGCCACGTCGACGTCGCCGCGCTGGATGGCCAGGAGCTGCGCCGCGCTCTCGCCCATGTGGCGGATCAGGACGCGCTCGTAACCGGGAGTCCCCCGCCAGTAGTTCGGGTTCTTCGCCATCTGGATCTGCTGGTTGCGTTGCCAGCCGGTCAGGCGGTACGGGCCGGTGCCGGCCGAATTCTCATTCAGCCACTCGGTGGCCTTGTCCTTCTCCTTGGCGTCCGGCGCATCGGTGCCGCCATGGGCGATCACCGCCTCCTTCTCCAGCACGCCGAAGGCCGGGGTGGCGATGATGGTCATCAGCGGCAGCGTCGGGTCCTTCAGCACGATGTCGACCGTGTGCGGGTCGACGACCTTCACCTCCTCGATGTGCGAGATGTACTGCCAGGGCTGGTCCTTGATGTTGAGCTGCCGGGTGAAGGAGAAGCGGACATCCTCGGCGGTCATCGGCTTGCCCGAGGCGAACTTGACGTCGGTGCGCAGCTTCAGCCGCACCGTCTTGCCGTCAGGCTGGTAGGCCCACTCGGTGGCCAGCGCCGGCTTCAGGTTGACCGAATCGCCCGGATCGAAGGTGACCATCCCGTCATAGGCGGCGTGGGTCGGCAGCGGGTTCGAATATTGGTAGACGCGCACCGGGTCGAGGCCGGTGGCATCGCTGATATCAAGCGCGATGACCAGGGTCCCACGCCGCGCCGCATTTTGCGCGGCGGCCGGGCGGGCGCTCTGCAGCACCGCCGCCAGCAGGCCGCCCGCGCCCAGGACCATCATTCCGCGCCGGTCGAGGGTGGGCTCTGCCGTCGCGGCATCGTCGGAACCGGTGCTGGCGGCGTCTGTGTTTTTGATTGTCATTGAATTCCTCTAATTCCCCGTCGGTGATCCCCGGCCCGCTTTATCCCTCAGCTTCTGTGCAATGACCAGTGGCCCGCGACGTTGAGCATCGCAGGCCGAGCGAATAGCTTGCAGTTGATCCAGGTCCGGCGGGAAAGAGTTTCGCTCATCGACCAGAAAGCCGGCGCCACGTCGGCAAGGTCTCCAACGATGGCAAGGACGGGTCGGTCGCGATCCCGCTGATCTGCTACGCCTCGCCGCCGTCCGATGCGATCCGCCGCTACACCTTGCGCAAGCTCACGCAGCGCGGCGCCAGCGGGCCGACCTGCCATCTCGTGATCGACTACCAGGCGGCCGCCACACAAGCGGCGTCGGTCGCCGCCGCCGGCCGCTCCGCCGACACTTTTGCAGGCGACGTCGCCGCGCTCTGCCGACTCGCGGCCCAGCATGCCGTGGCCGTAGGTGGTCGAGCGGGAGCGGAGGCGGCGGTCGTGTCGCCGTAGAAGGTCACGCGCCTTTGTCGCTGCCGCGAATGGCTGATGACGCCTAAAGTCGGCTTCCTGCACCTGCAGCAGTGAGCCAGGCTCATCAGTCCTTCGAGGCACTTCGCTTAGACATTTGTAGCATTTTCAGGCCAACATGGGCGTACGCTTGCACCGTGATGTGCTTACAGGTCCTGTTGAGCAAGACCTTCTTCAACGACGGTGCGTGCAGCTATGACAGTGGGATCGCAGGCAGGGCAGCCCTCCTGTCGGCTGGCATTCTGGCTCTTTATCGGTCGAGTCGTACGAATGTCGATGCAGATCGTCCGGAAATACGGCTTTGCATTGCCTGCAGCCCAGTCGAGGGTCACCTGGAGTCCCAAGCCGGCGGCAATAACAGGGGCGGCTACGCCGTACGCCATGAACATGCCTTCGCCGCACGGACCGAAGACCAACTCGGGTTTATGATCGGGTAGAAGCGGATTGAACCGCCATTGCCCATCGTGTCCGACCCGCAAGCACTTGTAGCAAGCGTGTTCGGAAGAAGTTACGAGGAGCGCTTGCGCGGCGTCGCCATTGCCCATGAGCCACACGTGAAGGACAGCCGGTGCCTTGCCAACACGGCGCTTCGACACGAAGAACTCGTTGATCGAGCGCGAGAGCGCTTCCTCCCCTGTCGCATCAATGACTAGATCGGCGTTGACGAGCTGAGGCAAATGGCGAACGGCGTCTGTCGGATGAGCGATAATGGTGTGTTCGGGAAAGAGCTGAAGTAGCTCTTGCCGCATCGCTTCCGCCTTATTTTCGCAAACGTGCTGCAGTCCAAGAAAGTGACGGCCGATGTTGCCGGGAGCGAGCTCATCGCGGTCGATAAGGATCAAGCACCCACCGTTCCAGCCTGCACCGCTCTGTACAAGCAATTTTGCCAAATGGCTGCCGATCGTTCCACAGCCGATCAGCGCAATACGTTTACCGGCGAGAGACAGTGCGCCGTTTAGATTCCGTGACAACACGAACTCAGGGTCCATTCTGCTGCACTCGATCCGCTTGATCGAGAGAGCTGCTGCTTGCGATTTGAGGTATTTCCGGAGTCCTTGGGCGCGCTGCAAATTCTTCGTCAGGATCGGGATCTGCACGTCCACCCCAACACACCCGTTCTTTCCGTACACGAAGAGCGCGGCCACTTTCGGGTATGTGGCTGCGGCTCGCTTCAAGAGGGTAGCGCTGAGATCTACTTCGACGGTGTCGGCCCAAGCCAAAAATTCTGCTAGCGTGTTCGGCTGCCGTACATCGGAGCCAAAAGTCAAAGTCTGGTCGGTACGATGCACGAACGCCGGCTCTCTCGCGCCCTTCGCGATGGCGAGGTCCCCCGCGGAAAGATGGAAGGTCCGCAACGCCTGTTCATTGTCGACGAGGACGGTGACCTGCGTTGTGCGCGATCGCGGGACTGGATAAATCCAAGCAGTGCCGCTAGCGCTGCCGCCGTAGTCCATCAACGCGATTGTCTGGCCGAGCCAATGCTGCGAGAACTCAAGCGCGATGTCCGAGGCTTGGTCCTTGCGAGTCAAGGCACGCTCAAGTGCCGCGCGCGCCAATTTGATGCATTCCAGGATCGAGCCGCCGGGCTGATACCTATCGAGTAATACCTGCTCCTTGCGGGCGAAGCAGAATTCGTTGCCTCGGGCCAGATGGGCGACCACCTCGGGACAATCTTGCCCCGGGTCGACGAGCGTCAGCACCGGCAGGCGGGCGAATTCAAGATCGTGGAAGGTGAAAGCGACGCCAATGGCGCGTCGATTAACTGTCAGGGTGCCGGTATAGCGATATCCGGGCGTGTATGCGCGATCACGGATAAGGCCGATAGCGACGAGAGTGCGATGGACATCGTCTAGGCCGGAGGGGTGCATTAGCCCGACGCGGTGCGGGTCACCATCGGAGAGGAGACCTGGACTGACTTGTACGAGAGAATTTCGGCTTCCTCGTCGTTGATGGTGATGAGGGACTGATCGGACGGAATGCGATCGCCGAACGCACTGGTCAGCCTCCGCAACGCTATTCCTCGGTTCAGGGTACCGTTGAGCGCAGCGTCTATATCGTCGTGCAGCTTTTCCGCAAATTGCACCATCTGCCGCCGATGGCCCGTCGACCAGCCTTCATCGAGCGCCGGCAAGCCTGGAACGGGATTGAGGATTCGGCTCGCCAGCAACGCCGGGAGGGCCTTGGCGATTTCAAGGAGCGCTACGTCGTCGCGACCGTCTGGGAGCTTGCCTCGCAGATTGTCGAGTGCCGTCACGGCGCAAGCCATGATCGCAATCGAAGACAGCGGCCCATCCTGCCACTGGAAATCACGCCAGCTTTTGAGGTAACGACAAAGTCGGCGAAGAATGAGGCCGTGTGTGTCTATGGCGCCGCGGAACCAGTCTTCTAGCTTCCTCGGGTCAGAGGGCTTCCAGCCTTCTGTGCGATGCGCGAGCATGATCCGTTCTCCCGGCAGCTCCCGATAGGAGTCTTCGGCCAGTTCTACTCCTTCGAGGATATCGCGCTTAGCCATCGCGTCCTTGGCCATCAAAGCTGAGGCTTCAACAAGGGTCCGGAATTCGTCGTCCGGAATGGCATAGAGCGGCAAATCGATATGCGCGTCGTTCGCGATCACGATCCGAATGCAGCTCGACTTTGACTTGTCGAGCGTCCAGCCTTGCTCCTTGCAAAGCGGTTCGAGGATTTTCTCGACCGCCAAGAAAAAGCCTTGGCTCGCGAGCGTGGGTTGGAGTTGACCCCGCATCGTCACAAAGGAGACCGGCATATACATGCCGTCGTCGAGGTCGATGTCCTGCGGCGGGACGTGCACGGGCAGGTTGGCCGTGCCGTAGACCATGCTCCCTTGCATCCGAAAGCGCGGCCGCAACACGGGATTGGCCGTTCCTAGGACTGCCAGGGGGGCCTCAAAGAGCTCGCGCTTAGAAAGGACATTCTGCCAGTTGGCGAGACCTGATCTCAGACGATCTCGGACCAAATCCCGCGCTCTACGCAACGTGTTGCGCTTGGGCTCACCGATGTCGAGCGCGTGAATATATCCGTGGCGGCCTCCGCGGCCCGCTAGCAGTTGGTGGCAGTCTAGCTTCGTTTTCATCGGTATCTCTCTTGTCTGCGTAGCGAACGGCACCTATACGTGGTGGCGTACCCGGTTTGTTCAAGGCACATGTACCAACTTTTCGGGCTCAAGGCATTGTTGGGCGTTTACGCGACCATCGCTGCACTTTTTGCGGTTGCAGTGGCGCTGCAAACTCCTGACCTCGCCCTCATCGATTGGCGAATTCCCGCGAGTACGGGGGCAGGGGCAGCTGCCTTCATCGTTTGGCTCTTCGGGCAAACGCCAGCCTTTCCGATGATTTGCCGGTTTTGGGGAATCAGGCGCTTGCTCCCCAACATCGATGGCGAATGGGTTGGAACGACTAGTTCGAATTGGCCGCGCATCCAACGTCGACAGGACAACGTGGCCCTCTCCGCCGGAGAGCCGATTGTCCCTCTTCAGGAAGTACCAGTGGAGGTCACTATTAAGGCTCGATTGCTCGGTGTGACGATGAAACTGGTTTCTGCCACTCGCTACTCAGAGTCGGAAACTCTTAGCGTTCGCCTGCGTCGTGACCCTGAAACAGGTAGCGATCAGATTGTTTACATTTACAAGAACAGCACCCGAAATCCGCAGCCGACAGATGAACAGTTTCACATGGGTGCCGGCTGTATCGATATCGTCCGTGGTAAGGGTGGTCTCGAACTACATGGCGTCTATTGGACCAACCGAAATTGGGCGCGTGCGCTTAATACTGCTGGGACAATCACGCTCAAACGGAAGATGTCGAAGCGACACTATCGAGGAACGAGGCGATAGCGATTGTCCGGGTCTTTGAGAATCGATGTTATTGTTCCGAATACGACTCCGGTCATACCGCGCTGTCTAATAGCTAGGCGCACCAACGTTGGTCTGCTCGGCGCCGGCGAGCCAAGGAACACCCCCCATTCTCCGGGTGCAACCAATACGAAAACCATAGGACGACCAGTCAATCTTACTTGGCCCAACCAAGTTTGGTGGTCTTGAAACGACGGTGACACTCCGCCGGCGGGATGGCTGTGCCATTCACCCATATTGGTTATCGTGCGGCCGGAAGCCTTCCAAAGTTGTCGTGCCCGTCTACCATGCGATTCGTCTTGCTTGATAAAATGGGCAAATCCTCTGAGATCGTCAGGACCTGCGGCGGTGAACTCACATATCTCGACGTGGGGGCCTCTGTATTGACCGATTACGATTCCACCGGTCTCTAGGTTGCCAGCACAAGTTCTCGCGAGCTCGTCGAAGTGCCTGCATACGTTGGCTTGCACTAGAACTCTCGGATGTTTCGCGCGATAGCCTTCGGCCTTGAGTGGTGCCGTGTCTTGGATGGGCAATCTGGTCATGACGTCCTGTTATGTAAGGACCCAGGCGCCGTTTCCGTCGCCTTTACCCGGTCGCTTAACCGGTAGCTCCGACTCCTTGAGATTCCCAGCTCCCGCGCCGCCTGGCTCGGATTGAGCCCCGCCTTCAGCAGCTCCGCCACGCGCTCGAGCTCGCCGACCTGCAGCGGCCGCCAGGTCCAGCGCGCGGCGCCGTGCATGTCGGTCTCCAGCTTGGCCTCGATCGGCTGGGCGGCCTCGCCGTGGAGGCCGCGCGCCTTCTCGAAATGGATCTCGAAGCGTGCGCCGTCCTGCGGCTGGTAGTCGGCGGGGCGGCGCAGCGCCATCACCAGGTCGAGCACGTCCTCGCGCCGGCTGGTGCCGCGCTGCAGGCCCTGCTTGTTGGCGTGGTGGACCACCAGCATGGCGCGGCCGTGGCGGCGCTGGATCATCAGGAAGCGCTGCAGCTCGGCCCAGCAGTCGGGATCGCCGGTCTTGACGCCGACGAGGCTGGAGAGGTTGTCGAGCACCACCAGCTCCGGATCGTCCCACGCGCCTACCAGGCGCGACTGGCCTTCGATGTAGCCGAGGTCGGGAAGGGACCTCTCGGCGAGGTCGGCGATCATGAACTTGAGCGTCGGCGGGGCCGAGCCCAGCATCCTGAGCCGGTCCTGCAGGTCGACGGCGGACATCTCGCCGTCGACGTAGAGCACGCGGCGCGGCTCGCGGGCCGTCCAGCCGAGGAAGCTGCCGCCGCCGGCGACGGCCCAGGCGATGCCCAGCGCCACGAAGGTCTTGCCGAGGCCGCGCGGGCCGTAGAGCAGGGCCTGGCTGTCGCTGGCCAGGAACGGGTCGAGCATGCACTCGCGTGTCCGGAGGTTGGCGGCCAGCAGCTCGGGCGCGGTGAGCTGGCGGGGCAGCTCGGCGGTTCCATCGGCGCGGAGGCCGGGGTGGCGGCGGAGGGGGCGGTACATGGGTTCGGCGGGGTGACGTTTTCTGTTTGTTCCTTATACAGATGATATACGGATTACGTCAATCGGGAAATTGAAACGCCAGGCGAATCAAGGGCTTGGATTCGCGAATCGTTTGTTTTCAAGGGGTTGTGCGGGAGGGGGTGTTTCCCACGTGGGAAGAATCGCCTTTGAGCCAGGCCGGCGTGCATTATCCGTTTCCCACGCGGGTGGGAAACCGTGGGAAGTTTCCCACGTCTTGCCGGACCGCGGACCTCCGGTCCGCATCGTGAGTGCAACTGGAGGTGCGCGCTCTCACAAATCTAAGTTCTATGCAAAAGTAGGGTCTCCCGATAAATTTGCGGGAATTCCATGAGGGGAGAACACATGCTTGGTCGATCTTTGTCTTTCGCTGCTGCCGCAGCGTTGCTTTTGGCAGCGTGCAATCAGTCACCGCCGCCTGCAGCCGCCCCACCGCCACCGCCGCAACAGCCGGTTGCATCGAATTTCAGGGTGCTCTTCGCTTCCGGCAGTTCGACCGTGCAAACCCCGGAACGGGCCACGATCCAGCAGGCCGCCGCCGCCTATAGGAGCCGGGCTGGCGCAAGCGTAACATTGACCGGCCACACGGATACCACGGGTTCTCCAGACTTCAACCAAGCGTTGTCGCAGCGGCGCGTCGATGCCGTGACGGCGGGCTTGGTCGCCGCAGGTGTTCCGACATCGGCTATCACCGCCAGCAGTGCCTCCGGAGAAACGAATCCGCCCGTACCGACCGGTGACAACGTGTCCGACCAGAAGAACCGAAGTGTCGAAATTACCGTGGTCCAAGCGCCCGGACCCATGATGAGCGATGCGCAGTACTGCGCGATGCTGGCGCCAAAGGTTCGCGACATCGCTCGCGGCGCCGACCCGACGGGCGACCTCGGCCGTGCGCTCTCCAACTGCCAGAACGGCGTCGGGGACTACGGCATTCCGTTCATGACGAAGTATCTCACGGACAATCACGTCCCCGTTCCGCCGCGCACGTAACACCTGCTCGGCCAACGGCGTCCCATTCGGTGTAGTGGGACGCCGCCCGAGCGAAAATGAGAGCCTCGCCGGCTGTACCTGGTGAGGCTCATCCAGCCAACGGACCGCGCTGAAGGTCACGATCAGTCGCTCGCAACGGCTGATAAGAACCAGCGGAAGGACAATTGGGAAAGGCTGCGGGACGCCGTTCGGGTCCCGGAGTCCGGTGCCCGGCAGACTGCTATCTAGGTCCAGATTGCTAGCAACGGCCGAACCACGCCGGCGGACGGGCCTATGATAGGCGGCGGCTCCGGGACCCTTGCGGTCCCGGAGTTTGCTTCTGGTAAGCCGCGTCGTTCAGATTTCCAGCTCTGCGCGTAGCCCCAGTTCCTGGCGCGGTCAGGGGGAGGAGATGGGACACAAACGCGGCTCATCTAAGCGCGGTCACGTTCTGACGCGTATCACGACCGAATGCCGCTGGTCCTGGAGGAGCGCAATTCGAGGACTGGATGCGCGCGCCGCCCGAGGAAGCGGCGAAGATGATGCAGCCCTACGGCGGCGCCCTGGAGATCTGGGAAGTGTCGCCCGACGTCGGCAACGTGAAGAACAATCGGCCAGACCTGATGGAGCGCGCGGCGCTACTATAAGGAGGCGATCAGAGGCTCGCGGCGATTGGGCAGGCGCCTGGCGACGAGCGCAGTGCGCAGTCTCAAGATGCCCGCCTATGACAAGCCTGTGGCAGTGGTATCCAAGCCCGAAATTTGACACTACCCAGTTCAATCGTCTCGCGCTCAGAATTTGCTCGGGACGCTCGACGAAGGTGTCGAGCGTATGCGTGATCGGGGTGTGATCATGGATACATCGGATAGTCTGCCATTTCGCAAGTGGCTGCGATTTGCCTATGCGCTGCTGTGGTTTGTGACCTCTGCCGCTTCGGCAAAATTGGTCTACTGGCTCTATGTAGATCCCGCCTACGGAATGACCTGGTCCTCATATTTTGGTGCATCACTGTTCGCCTTGCTGAGCGTCTATTCGGCAGGGGCTAGTATCATTAGCTTGGTATTTGCCGCCGCCGGCTGGCGCGGCCCCGACATCCGAAGAGGAATAGGCAAGTCGGGAAGACGCCGGCGCAGTGCTCACTCAGCCGCGCCCAGCGAATCGACCCTGGACTTTTTCCAAACGGCGCCTAGCTGACTTCCAAGTGCCGCCCCGATGAGACTTCAAATGTCACACCGCCGCGTGGACGGCCATCGGTTGCAATTCGTTTTACCGCCGTCGACCCAAGTGCTGTCGATAGAGAAGGTGCAGACCACACACTAGGCCTTGGCGGCGTCCCCGCGCCGCGAAACGCGCCCTCAAGAGACGTTCGTCATCGGAAGCCGTTCCAACATCGCAGATGATTTTTCCAACAACGGGGCTTGCGCAGTGCGTCGAGGATCATTCCGATAATTCTGAAAGTCCGCATCGGATGCGAAGCTGACGATGTGCATCTCCACGGTGCCATCCTGATTGCGAAGGCGACGCTCCAAACGTCCGTTGAACTCGGGCAAGAGCGGCAAGACGGCATCCTCGTAGGCTCGAAAGTCCGCAATACCTTCAGCCGGTATTCGCGCTATGAGCACAACTGTCACGGGGTTGGCTTGATCGTCCGTCACAGCAATCCTCCTGAAGTCTCGTGCGCCGCGCTCAGCCCTTGTTCGGGTTGATCAAAAACTTCTCGCCCGTCGCGCGCTTGTTGTAGATCGCGATGTTGGCGAGCTGCAGCGCCTCGGGCAGCGAGATCGTCTTCGTGTAGTGGCTGGCGAAGGTGGTCTTGAGCTCGTTGACCACGCGCTGGCGCAGCGGCGTCTGGCCCTCGCGGCCGATCTTCTGCAGGAACGGCGTCAGCAGCCAGCCACCCACGCCCCACGCCTGGCCGTAGTTGCGGGTGAGCTCGATCGGCCCGGTGTTGAGGCCGCCGTAGACATAGACCTGCTTGTGGATGCTCGAGCCGTAGCGGCTGTACTCCTTGGCGGTCTTGTTGATGGCGATCTCCATCGCCGTCAGGATCTGGCTGGCGAGCTTGCCGCCGCCGATCGCGTCGAAGGCGATCGTGGCGCCGGTCTCGACCAGCGCCTGGGTGAGATCGTCGAGGAACGCCGGCGCCGTGCTGTCGACGATGTGTTTGGCGCCGATGCGGCGCAACAGGCTGGCCTGTTCGGGGCTGCGCACGACGTTGACCAGGCCAATGCCGTCCTTCAGGCAGATCTTGTTCAGCATCTGGCCGAGGTTCGAGGCGGCCGCGGTATGGACCAGCGCCTTGTGGCCCTCGCGCTTCATCGTTTCGGTCATGCCGAGCGCGGTCAGCGGGTTGACGAACCACGACGCGCCCTCGGCCGCCGTCGTGCCGGCCGGCAGCGGCATGCAATCGCTCGCCCGCAACAGGCGGTACTGCGCGTACATCGAGCCGCCGACCATCGACACGGTCTTGCCTTTCAGCGCCTGCGCCGCCGGCGAGGCGCCGGCCTTGACCACCGTGCCCGCGCCCTCGTTGCCGACCGTCATCGACTTGTCGAGCCGCGCGCCCAGCATGGTCAGCGCGTTGGAGGGCACCTTGGCCGTCACCACGATGTCGTCGCCGCTGCCGGTGGCCTTGGCATCGCTCATGTCGGCCGGCCCGAGCAGCAGGCCGAGGTCGGACGGATTGATCGGCGTCGCCTCGACCTTGACCAGCACCTGGTCCTCGCCCGGCTCGGGCACAGCCACCTTGGCCAGCGACAATTCCAGCTCGCCGCTCTTCCTGATCAGGGAGCGCAGTTCCAGGGCGGTGTCGGCCATCTTGGGTCTCCTCTCGGTTTTGTATTGTCGTGTTGACCCAACCCTACCTCATCCTGAGGAGCGCCCGAAGGGCGCGTCTCGAAGGATGGGCACGAGCACCACGCCTGGTGCCCACCCTTCGAGACGACCGCTCCGCGGCCTCCTCAGGGTGAGGTTGTGGTGGTGCGTGCGGGGATGATCTCAACCCCGCCAGGCAGGCCGCTAGGCGCGCCAAGCTCCGCGCGTCGTCGAGAAGGCGAGCACGGCCGAGAAGGCGACGATGCCCGCCGCCACGAAGCCGAACAAGCCCCGCGTGCCCCAGCCCATGACGTCGAGCGCGAACAGGCTGCCGCACACGGCGATGGTGATGCGCGAGAGGTTCGCCACCACCGGCCACACCATCTCGCCGGTGCCCTGGCTCGCAAAGTAGAGCGCCATGGCGAGGCCGAAGAAGCCGTACACCGGGCCGACGATGCTGAGATAGGTGCGGCCCGAGGCGAGCGCGTCCGGGTTGGTCGTGAACAGGCCGAGCCACAGGTCGGGCCAGATCGCCACGACGATGCCGATCGCGGCGGCAATGCCGCCCGCCATCAGCGCGCCGATCCAGGCGAGGCGTTGCGCGCGCGCGTGTTGGCGGGCGCCGATGTTGGTGCCGACCAGGGTGGTCAGCGTGGCGCCGATGCCGAAGCTGATCGGCACCAGCATGTATTCCAGCCGGCTGCCGATGCCGTAGCCCGCGATCGCGGCGTCGCCGGCGCGGCCGATCAGGCCGGTGACCAGCAGCACCGTGCTGTTGGTCAGGATGACGACGAGGCAGGCGATCAATCCCACCTTCAGGATGTCGCGGAACGAGGCCCAGCGGAAACCACCGACCCCATTAACGCGGGAGGGCCAATGCAGGCGGAGCTGCGCCTTGGGGCCGATGAGGCGCGAGGCCATCCAGAGTGCTGCGAGGGTGAAGGAGATCACCGACGCGGTCGCCGGTCCGCGGATGCCGAGCGCCGGCAGGCCGAACCAGCCCAAGGTCAGCGCGCCGGTCAGTGGGATCTGCAGCGCCGCGGTCAGCACCAGCGCGTAGCCGGGGGTCTTCATGTCGCCGGTGCCGCGCAGCACCGAGGCCATCGAGTTCGCCACCCAGTGCGCCGCGCAGCCGAGGAAGAGGACCGTGGCGAACGCCTCCGCCGCATCGAGCGCGTGGCCCGAGCCGCCCAGCGCGCCGTAGATGGCGCGGCCGAAACCCACGAAGGTGACCGCGAACAGCACGGCCATGCCGAGCGCGATCACCAGCCCATGCGCCGCCGCTGCTTCTGCGGCCGCCTTGTTGCCGGACCCTAATGCGCGCGCCACTGACGAAGAAATCCCCCCGCCCATGGCGCCGGCCGACATCTGGCCCAGCGCCATTTGCGTGGGGAACACCAGCGCGAGGGCGGCGAGATCGACGATGCCGAGCTGGGCCACGAACCAGCTGTCGGAAATGCTGACCAGGCTCTGCATCGCCACGTTCAGGACGTTGGGCGCGGCGAGCGACAGGATGGTGGAGATGATGGGGCCGGCAAGCATCATCTGCCGGCGGTCGGCGGGGGACATGCAGGCTTAAGTAGCATGCACCCTGCGCGTTACGCGCAAGCTTATCTCATGGCCTCATCAGCGGGCGCAGAGTGCCAGGATGGTGTCGGCGAGCTGGTCGACGGTGCGGATCTCGGCGACCTGCTTCATGGGGATCGAGACGTCGAAGCGGTCTTCCAGCTCCATGATCATGTCCATGACGGTGAGCGAATCGACCGTCGTGCCGTCGCAGATCACCATGTCGCCGGTGATCGGCCTGTCGGCGATCTGATAGGGCGTGAGCTGGCTCCTGATCTCGCGCAGCACTTCCATCTGGAGGCTGACGCGCTCGACCTTGGCATCGATGAGATCGGCTGAACCCTGCATGTGCGCATCACAACTCACCGCCGCGCCGATGGGAAATAACAATTCGTTACGATGCGTTGCGACACATTTCGAAATATTACTCCGCCGCGAGCGGCGTGGGGCTGAGCCAGTGGTCGAAATCGCTGAGCGCGCGCGCCGCCAGCGCCTGCTTGCGCTCCTTACCGCGCAGGGTTCCTTCAATGGGAGGGAACAGGCCGAAATTGACGTTCATCGGCTGGAAGGTCGCGGCATCGGCGCCGCCGGTGATGTGGCCGAGCAGCGCGCCCATCGCCGTGGTGTTAGGCGGTGCGCTCAGCGCCGTGCCCAGCCGCTCGGCCGCGGCGAACCGGCCGGTTAAAAGGCCGACGGCGGCGCTCTCGACATAGCCCTCGCAGCCGGTGATCTGGCCGGCGAAGCGCAGCCGCGGCTCGGCCTTCAGGCGCAAGGTGCCGTCGAGCAGACGCGGGCTGTTGAGGAAGGTGTTGCGATGCAGCCCGCCCAGCCGCGCGAACTCGGCGTTGGCCAGGCCCGGGATGGTGCGGAAGATGCGCGTCTGCTCGCCGTGCTTCAGCTTGGTCTGAAAGCCCACGATGTTCCACAGCGTGCCGAGCGCATTGTCCTGGCGCAGCTGCACCACCGCCCACGGGCGATGGCCGGTGCGCGGATCGCGCAGGCCGACCGGTTTCATCGGCCCGAAGCGCAGGCTCTGCGGCCCTGTGGCGGCGATCACCTCGATCGGCTGGCAGCCGCTGAAGTAGGGCGTGTTGTGCTCCCACTGCTTGAACTCGGTCTTGTCGCCGGCCAGCAGTGCGGCGACGAAGGCGTCGTACTGCGCTTTGTCCATCGGGCAGTTGAAGTAGTCCGCACCGCCGCCGGCCTGATCGCTTCCTGGGCCGACCTTGTCGTAGCGCGACTGCTTCCAGGCGATGGTCTGGTCGATGCTCTCGTGATGTACGATCGGCGCGATGGCGTCGAAGAAGGCGAGCAACTCCTCGCCGCTCAGTTTGCCGATCGCCTCGGCCAGCGCCGGCGAGGTGAGGGGGCCGGTCGCCACGATCACGCTGTCCCAGTCCGCCGGCGGCAGTCCGGCGATCTCTTCGCGCCTGAGCTCGACCAGCGGGTGAGCGAGCAGCGCCTCCTGGACCGCCGCGGAGAAGCCGTGACGGTCGACCGCGAGCGCGCCACCGGCCGGCAGCTTGTGGGCGTCGGCCGCCTGCATGATCAGCGAACCCGCGCGGCGCATCTCCTCGTGCAGCAGGCCCACGGCATTGTTGGCGGCATCGTCGGAGCGGAAGGAGTTGGAGCAGACCAGCTCGGCCAGCGCGTCGGTCTGGTGCGCCTCCGTCCCGCGCACCGGCCGCATCTCGTGCAGCACCACCGGCACGCCGGAGCGCGCGAGCTGCCAGGCCGCTTCACTGCCTGCCAAACCGCCGCCGACGATATGCACGTGCTTGGTGCTTGACGCCATGTGCTCCGACCTGAAACCGTGCGCCTCCTTACACTTATCCAGTGAAATGGGGGAGCCCGCCATGGCCATCAAATACCACAATCCCAAGTCCGTCTCGCTCGCCGGCAAGTACAGCCTGGGCGCCGAGATTCCCGTCGGTGCCCGCATCCTGTCAGTCTCGGGCCAGGTCGGCGTCAATTCGCGCGGCAAGCTGCAGCCGACCTTCGAGAAGCAGGCGGCTCAGGTCTGGAAGAACATCGGTCAGGTGCTGAAAAGTGCCGGCATGACCTACAAGGACATGGTCAAGGTCACAACCTTCCTCACCGACGCCCGCTTCGTCGGCCCGTTCCGCACGGTGCGCGACCAGTTCGTGACCGAGCCGCCGTACCCGTCCTCGACGCTGTTGATCGTGGCCGGCCTCGCCGATCCGGCGATGCTGATCGAGATCGAGGTCATCGCCGCCAAATGACGAAGCGCCTGATCTCTCTCGCGGCCTTGCTCGGCGCCAGCGGCGCGGCTTATGCCGCCGAACCGCTGGTGCCGGCGCCGCAGGGCGCGCCGTTGCTGCTCGAGGTGATGGCCGACGGCGTGCAGGTCTATAGCTGCGAGCCCAAAGGGCAGGGCTTCGAATGGACCTTCAAGGCGCCGGAGGCCAACCTGTTCGACCAGCAGGGCGTGCAGATCGGCGCGCATTTCGCCGGGCCGAGCTGGAAGTTCAGCGACGCCACGATCGTCGGCGAAGTCGTGAGCCGCGCCGATGCGCCGGCCAGCGGGGCGATCCCCTGGTTGCTACTCAAGACCAAGAGCCACGAAGGCGCGGGCGCCGTGGCCGCGGCCGCCTTCATTCGCCGCGCCGAGACCAAGGGCGGCGTGGCGCCCACGACCGGCTGCGACGCGGCGCAACGCGACGCGCAGGTCCGCATGCGCTACTCGGCGCTCTATCAGTTCTTCGGCGCGCCCAAGTGATTAGCAGGTGACATGACCGACAGCCTCAAGGTCGCGCTCGCCCAGCTCAATCCCAAGGTCGGCGACGTCGATGGCAACCTGGCCAAGGTGCGCGCCGCGCGCGCCGAAGCAAAGAAGCAGGGCGCCGACCTTGTACTGACGGCCGAGCTCGTCCTCGCCGGCTACTTTCCCGAGGACCTGGTGCTGAAGCCCGCCTTCGTGAAGCGCTGCCAGGAGGCGGTGGAGGCGCTGCGCGCCGACACCAGGGACGGCGGGCCGGCGTTGTTCGTCGCCACGCCATGGCGCGAGGACGGCAAGCTGTACAACGCCATCATCTGCCTCGACAAAGGCGAGATCATCGGCAAGCGCTACAAGGTCGACCTGCCGAACTACGGCGTGTTCGACGACAAGCGCGTCTTCGCGCCGGGCCCGATGCCGGGGCCGCTGGTGTTCAACGGTGTGCGCATCGGCGTGCCGATCTGCGAGGATGTGTGGACGCCCGACGTCGTCGAATGCATCGCCGAGACCGGCGGCGAGATCCTGCTGGTGCCCAACGCCTCGCCCTACGAGGTCGGCAAGACCGACCAGCGCGTGCAGCTCGGCGTCAAGCGCGTCGTCGAAAGCGGACTGCCGCTCGCCTACGTGAACCAGGTGGGCGGCCAGGACGAGGTGGTCTACGACGGTAGCTCGTTCGTGCTGGGCGCCGACCGTGCGCTCAAGGCCAAGCTCGCCTCGTTCCGCGAGGAAGTCGCGACCGTCGAGTTCCGCCGCAATGGCAAGGGCTGGGAGTGCCAGCCGGCGGCGATCGCGCCGGAGCTGAGCGACATCGAATCGATCTACCAGGCCATGATGCTGGGGCTGCGCGACTATGTGAACAAGACCGGCTTTCCCTCGGTGATCATCGGCCTGTCGGGCGGCGTCAATTCGGCGCTCACCGCCGCTGTCGCCGCCGATGCGCTGGGGCCGGGGCGCGTGCACACGCTGATGATGCCGTCGCCCTACACCAGTCGCGAATCGCTCGAGGATGCCAAAGCCTGCGCCGAGGCGATCGGCATCAAGTACGAGATCGTCCGCATCGAGCCCGCCATGGAGGCGTTCCGCAAGATGCTGCTGCCGCTGTTCGGCAACCGCAAGGAGGACGTCACCGAGGAGAACATCCAGAGCCGCGCCCGCGGTGTCACCTTGATGGCGATGTCGAACAAGCTCGGCAGCATGGTGGTGACGACCGGCAACAAGTCCGAGATGGCGGTGGGCTACGCCACGCTCTATGGCGACATGTGCGGCGGCTACAATGTGCTGAAGGATGTCTACAAGACCACCGTGTTCGAGCTCTGCAAATGGCGCAACGGCCACCTGCCGGTGGGCGCCATGGGAACGAAGGGCAAGGTGATCCCCGAGCGCATCATCACCAAGCCGCCCTCGGCCGAGCTCAGGCCCGACCAGAAGGACTCCGATTCGCTGCCGCCCTATCCCGTGCTCGACGCCATCCTGAAGGGCCTGATCGAGCGCGATCTCAGCGCTGAGGAACTCGCCGCCGAAGGCCACGACGTCGCAACCGTGAACCGCGTCTGGCGTTTGCTTGAGGCTGCCGAGTACAAGCGCCGCCAGGCGCCGCCCGGCGTGAAGATCACGTCCCGTCTGATCAGCAAGGAGCGGCGCTATCCCATCGTCAATGGCTTCCGTGGCTGAAGTCGGCAGCCGGCTGCATCTGCGCAGCCTGTTCAAGCGGCTGGGGCCGGGCTTCGTCACCGGCGCCGCCGACGACGATCCGAGCGGCATCGCCACCTATTCGCAGGCCGGCGCCCAGGCCGGCGTCGGGCTGCTTTGGACCATCGTGCTCACCTGGCCGATGATGGTCGCCGTGCAATCGGTGTGCGCGCGCGTGGGCCGCGTCACCGGGCACGGCCTTGCCGGCAACATGGTGCGCATCTTCCCGCGGCCGGTCGTCTACGTCCTGGTCGGGATGCTGCTGGCGGCCAACACCATCAACATCGGCGCCGACCTCGCCGCCATGGGCGCGGCGGTTCAACTGGTCGTGGGCGGCCCCGGGCACGTCTACACTTTCGTGCTTGCGGTGGCCTCGCTGCTCGCCATCGTGTTCGTGCCGTACCATCGTTATGTCGGCTTCCTCAAATGGGCGACCTTCTCGCTGTTCGCCTATGTCGGCGTGGTGTTTACCGTCCATATCGACTGGCATGCGGTTGCCGTCGGCGCCTTGCTGCCGCGTTTTGCGCTGAACAACGAGACCATCACCCTGATCGTCGCCATCTTCGGCACGACGATCAGTCCCTACCTCTTCTTCTGGCAGAGCTCGCAGGAGGTCGAGGAGGAAGAAGCCGATCCCGAGGCCGGGCCGCTGATCGACCATCCCGAGCAGGCGAGCCGCGAGCTGAACCGGATCGGCTGGGAGACCTGGCTCGGCATGGCCTTCTCCAACCTGGTCGCGTTCTTCATCATCCTGACCACGGCGCTGACCTTGAACGCCCACGGCCAGACCGACATCCAGACCTCGGCGCAGGCGGCCGCCGCGCTGAAGCCGATCGCGGGGAACTGGGCCTTCGCCCTGTTCAGCCTCGGCATCATCGGCACCGGGCTCCTCGCCGTGCCGGTGCTGGCGGGCTCGGCGGCCTACGCCGTCGGCGAGACCGGCGGCTGGACGGTCGGGCTCGAACGCGCGCCGCGCGATGCCTGGCGATTCTATGCCGTGATCGGCATCGCCATCCTGCTGGGCGTCTGCGTCGATCTCTCGCCGCTCGATCCGATCAAGGCGCTGTTCTGGAGCGCGGTGCTGAACGGGGTGATCACCGTGCCGATCATGGCGGCGACCATGATCGTGGCGTCGCATCGCGCGCACATGGGCGAATTCGTCGCGACGCGCGGCCAGAAGATCGGCGGCTGGCTGACCACGGTCATGATGACCGTCGCCTCGCTCGGCATGTTTCTGTCACTTTGACCGCGCTAGACTGTGCGCCATGACGACGTTCCAACTGGGGCGCCGCGGCTTGCTGGCCGCAGGCGGCATCGCTGCCCTGGCGCGTAGCGGGCTGGCACAGCCCGCGCCACCGCCGATCATCCCGCGCCGCGCGCTGTTCGACGCGCCACAGCGCACCTGGGCCACCATCAGCCCCGACGGAACGCGGCTCGCCTTCCTGGCGCCGGTCGATGGCGTGCAGAACGTCTGGCTGGCGCCGCTCAACGATCTCGGCGCCGCGCGGCCGCTCACCAGGATCGCCGACCGCGACGTCATGAACAAACTGGTCTGGCCGCACGACGACCGGCACGTCGTGTTCTTCCGCGAGCAGGGCGGCGACGAGAACTGGCAGGCCCACCGGGTCGATGTCGAAAGCGGCGACATCCGCGCGTTGACGCCGGGCCCGGGCGTTCGCTCCTACCTGCAGCAGCACTCGGCGCGCTTTCCCGGCGAGCTGCTGATTTCCCACAATGGCCGCGACCGGCGTTTCTACGACATCTATCGCGTCAACATCGCCACCGGCGAAAGCAGGCTCTTGCAGCAGAACGACGGCTTCGCCTGGCTGTTCACCGATCCGCAGTTCCGCGTGCGCTACGGCATTCGCTACCGCGCCGACGGCGGCTTCGACATGCTGCTGACGGACGGTCCAGACGCCGGCAAGCTGTTCCGCCGGATCGCGGCCGAGGATGCCTACACCACCGAGCCGATCGAGATCTCGGCCGACGGCAGCACGCTCTACTGGCGCGAGAGCCAGGATCGCGATCGCTCGGCGCTGATGGCGCAGGATCTCGCCAGCGGCAAGTTCGAGCTGCTGGCTTCGAGCCTCGAGGCCGATGTCGGCGAGCCGGTGCTCGATCCCGTGAGCTGCCGGCCGATCGCCGCACCCATCGTCCATGACCGTCGCCGCTGGTCGGCTGTCGATCCGTCGGCGGTTCCCGATCTCGATCGCCTCCAGTCGGCGGGCGAGGGCGAGCTTGGCTGGTTCAACATGTCGGACGACCGCAAGACCTGGATCGCTTTCGTCGAGCCCGGCGCCGCGCCCGGCCGCTACCTGCACTACGACCGCCAGGCCGGCACGGTGCGCCGCCTGTTCTCGACGCGGCCGGCACTCGACGATGCGCCGCTGGTACCGATGGAACCGGTGTTCGTCACCGCGCGCGATGGACTGAAGCTCGTCTGCTACCTGTCGCGGCCGCGCGATGCCGAGGCCGGCCGGCCCGGCCCGATGGTGCTGCTGGTCCATGGCGGCCCGTGGGGCCGCGACCTGCCCGACTTCAGCTCCACGCATCAGTGGCTCGCCAACCGCGGCTACAATGTGCTGAGCGTGAACTACCGAGGCTCGACCGGCTTCGGCAAGTCGTTCGTCAATGCCGGCGACCGCGAATGGGCGGGCCGCATACATGCCGACCTGCTCGATGCCGTCGACTGGGCCGTGAGTCAGCGCATCGCAGCGCCCTCGCGCGTGGCGATCTATGGCGCGAGCTATGGCGGCTATTCGGCGCTGGTCGGCGCCACCTTCACGCCGACGCGCTTTGCCTGCGCCGTCGACCTGTTCGGCATCTCCAACCTCGTGACCTTCGCTGAGGACATCCCGCCCTACTGGAAGACCTGGGAATCGGTGCTGAAGACCCGCATGGGCGACGTCTCGACCGAGGAGGGCCGCAAGTTCCTGGCCAGCCGCTCGCCGATCACCCACGTCGATCGCATCGTGCGGCCGTTGCTGATCGGCCAGGGCGGCAACGACGTGCGCGTCACCGCCGCCGAATCCGAGCAGATCGTGGCGGCAATGCAGAAGCGCAACATCCCGGTGACCTACGTCTTCTACAAGGACGAGGGCCACGGGTTCCGCCGCGCCGCCAACCGTCGTTCGTGGTCGGCCGTGGTCGAGGCTTTCCTGGCGCAGCATCTCAGCGGTCGCGCCGAGCCGGTGGGCGAAGATTTCGCGGACTCGACCATCGACTTCCGCGCCGGCCGCGATCTGGTCAAGGGCCTGGACTAAAGCCCCGATTGATGACTAGCGCGTGGCCGATGTCCGCTTTGGCGCGCACTTCGGACTCAGGTAACACCTAACGCCAGGTCCGAAAGTGACCCGGACACCGTTGAATAGTGAATCGGAGATGGCCGCTCCTCAGCCCCTTCTGGCCGGTTCTCCGCCGACCTGTTCCCGCACGACCCGGGCCAGCACGCTGCCGCGCTCAACCTCGAGCAGGGTCCGGGCGTCGACCCGGCCGAAAAGGTCCAGCAAGGGGGCGACCAGGGACGTCCATCCCGTCTGGTGACTGGCTCCGAGGCCGGCGCCGTTGTCGCCGTGGAAGTACTCGTAGAACAGGATGAGGTCGCGCCAGTGCGGATCGTCCTGGAACCGGGCCGTTCCGCCGTAGACCGGCCGCCGCCCATTGGCGTCGCGCAGAAAGGTGCTCGTCAGCCGGCGCACGATCTCCTGCGCCACTTCGAACAGAGTCATATGGTGTCCCGAGCCCGCCGGGCATTCGACCGTGAACTCGTCGCCATAAAAGGCGTACAGGTTCACCAACGCCCGGACGATCAGCGCATTGACCGGCATCCAAACGGGGCCGCGCCAGTTTGAGTTCCCGCCGAACATGCCGGTGTCCGATTCGGCCGGCAGGTACTGCACCTTGTAATCCTGGCCATCGACGTGGAAGACGAACGGATGTTCCAGGTGATGGCGCGAGAGCGAACGGATGCCGTGCGGCGCAAGGAACTCGTTCTCGTCGAGCAGGTAGCCGAGCACGCGCTCGAGCTTCCGCCTGTTCAGGATCGACAGCAGCCGGCGCCCGTTGTGGCCGATGAAGCCGGCTTCCGTCGGCGCCACCTGGGATACCAACTCCGGATGGCGATCCCGGAACTGCGCGACCATCGCCATCAGCCTGGGAAAGCGCTCGACGACATCGGGCTCAATCACAGCCGATGCGCAGAGGGGCAGCAGGCCGACCAGAGACCTCACCTTCAAACGCATCGCCCGGCCGTCGGGCAGGCGCAGCACGTCGTAGAAGAACCCGTCCTGCTCGTCCCACATCTCGTCGCGATGCTCGCCGCGACGATCCATGGCGTAGGCGATCCACATGAAGTGCTGGACGAACTTGAAGGCGACCTCCTCGTAGACCGTGTCGGTCTCGGCCAGGATGAGGGCGATTTCGAGCATAGACTGGCAATAGAACGCCATCCACGCCGTGCCGTCGGCCTGTTCCAGCGAGCCGCCGGTGGGCAGCGGCGCGCTGCGATCGAAGATGCCGATGTTGTCGAGGCCGAGGAAACCGCCCGCGAAGACGTTGCGCCCCGCAGGGTCCTTGCGGTTGACCCACCAGTTGAAGTTCAGCATCAGGCCCTGGAACGAATGCTCGAGGAATTTGAGGTCCGCCCGGCCGAGCTGCTTCTCGTATTTGTAGAGCCAGAGCGTGGCCCAGGCGTGCACCGGCGGATTGACGTCACTGAAGTTCCATTCGTAGGCGGGAATCTGCCCGCTCGGATGGAAGTACAGGTTGCGCAGCATCAGCAACAGCTGCTCCTTGGCGAAGTCGAAATCCACCTGCGCCAGCGCGATTGTGTGGAAGGCCAGGTCCCACGCCGCGTACCATGGGTACTCCCACTTGTCGGGCATGGAGATCACATCGGCGTTGAGCATGTGGAACCACTCCATGTTCCGCACGCCGCGAACGGCGGCCTCCTGCAATGGATGGCTCCGGTGCTCGCGCAGCCAGCGCTCGAGGTCGAAGTAGTAGTACTGCTTGCCCCATAGCACGCCGGCCATCGCCTGGCGGTGGACGCGACGCTGATCCTCGGTGAGCGACTTCGGCGCGATCCGCTGGTAGAACTCGTCGGCATCGGAGATGCGGCTCGCGAAGACCTTATCGAAATCACCGAAGGCATCCTCGGACCTGTCGGCCGAGAGGCGCAGGCGGACCGTCGTGCTGCCGCCGGCCGGCAGCTCGAGGGAATAGTGGGCGGCCACTTTGGTCCCGGCCCTGGCGGGACTCACCGCTTCGGCTTGTCGCGAGATTACCCAGGCGTGGAAGGCATCCTTGACGTACGGTGACGGGTTTAGCTGGCCCCAAAGGCGCTGCGCATTGCTCTCGTTCTCGGTGAAGAGCAGCTCCGGGGCGCCATCACAGTGTAACCAGTATTCACCGAGGTCCGGGTGCACCGCCTGGACAACATACGGCGCCGCTTCCCGCAGCGACGGCTTGCGCGCGTCCTCGCCCCACGACCAGGTGTTGCGAAACCACAGAGTCGGCAGGACGCGAAGCCGGGCCAACTCGGGCCCGCGATTGTGGACGGTGATGCGGACCAGCACGTCCTCCGGACCCGCCTTGGCATACTCGACGAACACGTCGAAATAGTGATCGCCGTCGAAGATGCCGGTGTCGAGCAACTCGTACTCGAACTCCTCGCGCGATCGACCCCGGTTGGTCTCGACCAGGTCCCGGTAGGGAAATTCACGCTGCGGGTACTTGTACAGGTACTTCATGTACGAGTGCGTGGGCGTGCTATCGAGGTAGAAGTAGTACTCTTTCACATCCTCGCCGTGGTTGCCCTCGCTGTTGGTGAGCCCAAACAGGCGCTCTTTGAGGATCGGGTCGCGCTCGTTCCACAACGCCAGCGCGAAGCACAACAGCTGCCTGTCGTCGCACAATCCGCCGAGCCCGTCTTCGCCCCACCGGTAGGCGCGCGAACGTGCCTGGTCGTGGGTGAAGTAGTTCCAGGCGTTGCCGTCCTCGCTGTAGTCCTCGCGGACTGTGCCCCACTGCCTCTCGCTGAGATACGGTCCCCATTTCTTCCACGGAACCTGCGCCTCTCTCGCCACGTTCAAACGCGCCTGTTCCGCCACATCCACGATCGTAGGTGCCATGTTCGCCTCCGCCGCCAGTGGGTGAACCGAGGTGGACGCAACGCGCCAGGCCGCGGCCGCCGCCCTTTCGTAACAATCCGGCGCTACGGGCGCATTAAGGTCCATTCGGATTGGCTAAGTGCCTATTTCATCCTGGCCCAGACCGTCACCGATGCACCAGGGTCGTTCAGGCAGTATGTTTCCCGGTGGTGTCGTGACTGCAGAAGCATAGTCCAGACCCTTGAAGTGACGAAGCTTTCTCGAATTGACAGATCCGCCAGGTCCCGCCCGGATTTGCTTCCGCTCTTGGCCCTTCTCCGACATGCGGGACGTCTGACTTTGGTCCGCAAAGCGGACGTGGATCAATCCCGTTTACCGATTTCAATTTATGAGTACACGCCCTAGGCCCTTGTCTCGAAGGGACGTGCCAACGATCAGTCCCGGACGGCCGGCCAGACAACACGCGTCAGAATTCCGAACGGGATGACAGCCTGCAGCGGCCCGCCATAGTGGCCGGCGTTGATCATGACCACGAGGTCGAGATCGGGCACGGCGTAGAGCCGCTGCCCGCCGTAGCCGACTCCCGCCGCCCAATGCACGCTCCTGTCGTCGCGCATGGTGCGGCCCAGCCACCACTGATAGCCGTAGTAATAGAGGCCCTCGCCGTTGATCCGTGGCTTCATCGACGAACCGGTCCAGCCGCGGGGCAGGATCTGCGTGTCGTTCCACACGCCGTCGGCGACCATCAGCTGCCCAAGTTTGGCGGCGTCGCGTGGCCGCAATCTCAAGCCTGAGGGGGCATAGGGCTGACCGGTGGAGGGCAGGTTCACCCATTCGACATCGGTGATGCCGAGGGGGCCAAACAGCTTCTCCTTGGCGTATTCGTCCAGGCGCTTGCCCGTAGCCTTGGCTAGGACCGCGCCCAGCAGGAACGTATTGCCGCCGTTGTAGTTGTAGACGCTGCCCGGCGGGGCGATGACCGGCTGCTCCAGCACATAGCGGATGGGGTCGGCCGCTTCGTCCATTTGCAGTTCGCTATTGGCGGGGTTGTTGTAGGGCAACAACTCGTCCCATTTCAGACCGGACGACATGGTGAGCAGGTGCCGGAAGGTGATGCGCTCGTTGTCTGCGTTGCGCAGGCTCGCATATTCCGGGAACTGGTCGATGACGGCCGTATCGAGGTCGGGGAACTTGCCTTGCCGGAGCGCGATGCCGACCAGCAGCGACGTCACGCTCTTGGAGATCGAGCGCACGTCGTGCCTCACGTTGGGCGCATAGGCGATCGTGCCGATCGGATCGCCCAAGCGCTCGTCGGCGCCGGTATAGTAACGCTCCATGATGAGCTTGCCCGCCCGCGCCACCACCACGGCGTGGATGTTGGCCTCTTTCCACCGGCCGATGAACTTGTCGAGCGTGCAAAGTTGGCCCGTGTCCACGCCGACGCTCTCGGGCCGGTCGATCGTCCAGCCGTCGCCGTTGGAAATGGGCGTGCCGCAGGTTTGCGTTTCCTGCGCCGCGACCGTCGAGCAGAGCGCCAGCAGGGCCAGCGCGGACATGAGCAATCTTTTCATCGAGACCTAGCTTAGATCGCGGGAGACGGCCGGCAAGCGCATGTTAGCGTGATCACATGAAACTGTACTCCGGTCCGCTCAGCATGTTCGGTGCCAAGGCCGAGATTGCACTCGGTGAGAAGGGCATCGTCTTCGAGCTTGAGATGGTGCCGTTCGAGATGAAGACGCTCTACCAGCCCAAGCACCCCGAGGTCGCGCGCATCAATCCCAAGCGCCAGGTGCCGGTTCTGGTTGATGGCGACCTGGAAATCTTCGAATTCGACCCAGATCTTCGAGTACCTCGAGACCATCCGGCCCGAGCCGCCGCTGTGGCCAGCCGAGCCCAAGGCCCGTGCCCGCGCCCGGCTTCTCGAAATGAAATCGGACGAGGTCTACTTCCCGCCGATCGTGCGGCTGATGGGCCTGCAGGCCACGCCCGACGATCCGGCAGCGGTCGAGGCGCGGGGCGCGGCCACGCGGTTCTACGACGAGCTCGAGCGCACCATGGGCGGGCAGCAGTGGCTGGCCGGCGGCTATTCCTACGCCGACATCGCCTTCTACATGGCGCAGCTCTTCGGCGCGCGCATGACCGCGCCGATGGGCGACGCCCATCCCCGGCTGCAGGCCTGGCGCGAACGCATGAGCGCGCGGCCGCCCGTCGCCAAGGTGGCGGGTGCGATGGGCCGCTATCTGCTGGGCCAGGGCCGCAAGCTGCCGGACTTCCTGGCAAGGCTCGCCGCATGACCAAGATCCTGTTCCTGCCGGGCTCCGGCGCCTCGCCGGATTTCTGGAAGCCGGTTGGCGCGCTGCTGCCGGCCGATTGGCCCAAGGAGTATTTCGGCTGGCCGGGCCTCGGCCGCCAGCCGCACGATCCGACCATCAAGGGCCTCGACGATCTGATCGCGATGGTCGTGGCGAGAATGGATGTGCCGGTCGATCTGGTCGCGCAATCGATGGGCGGGGTGATCGGGGCACGCATCGCGCTCGCCCATCCACAGCTGGTGCGCCGGCTGGTGCTGACCGTGACGTCCGGTGGCGTCGACATGGCGGCGTTCGGCGCGTCCGACTGGCGCGCCGACTACCGCAAGTCTTTCCCCAATGCCGCCGAGTGGATCTATGCGCCACGCAACGCGACGCCGCTGCCGGTCGATCGGATCGCGGCGCCCACTCTCCTGATCTGGGGTGATTCAGATCCGATCAGCCCGGTGGCCGTCGGAAAGCACCTCGAACAATCCCTACCCGACGCGCGACTGCATGTCGTGCCGGGCGGCAATCATGATCTGGCGCAGACTCACGCCGCGCAGGTGGCGGCGCTGGTCGAGAGTCACCTCACGCCTTGACCTTGCGCTTCAGCATCATCTCGTAAACGCGCAGGATCGAGGTGCTGTCCTCGGGACCCCAGCCCATGCCCTTGGCCAGGCGCTGCAGGTTGTGCGTCGAGGCGCCCTGCTGCAGCGGCACGCCCAGCTCGTCGCCGAGCTCGAGCGCGAGGTGGAGGTCCTTGTAGGCGAGATCGAGCGCGAAGGAGGGCGGATTGTAGAAGCCCTTCAGCGGACGCAGGCTGAAATTCTTGATGGCGTTGGAGTTGCCGCTCGAGGTCGAGATGGCGTGCAGCAGCTTCTCGGGATCGAGGCCGTAGCCGGTGCCCAACATCATGGCTTCGCAGAGCGCGGCCATGTTGCAGAACGACAACATGTTGTTGCAGAGCTTGGTCACCGTGCCGCTGCCCAGCCCGCCCATGTGGATCACGTTGGCGCTGAACGACTGCAGCACCGGCAGCGCATCGTCGAACACCTTCTTGTCGCCGCCCACCATGATGGCGATGGTTGCGGCCTCGGCGCCCGTGGTGCCGCCGCTCACCGGAGCATCGAGCATCGCAATGCCCTTGGCGGCGAAGGCCGCGCCGATCTTCTTCACCATCGAGGGCGCGTTGGTCGACAGGTCGATATAGGTCTGGCCCTTGCCGATATTGGCCAGCACGCCATTGTCTCCGAGCGATACAGCCTCCACATCCTTGGGCATGGGAAGCGATGTCATCACCACATCAGCGCCTTTCGTCACCTCGGCGATCGACTTGGCCGCTGCACCACCGAGATCGGTGCAGGTCTTCACCGCGGCCGGGTTCAAATCGAACACCGTCACCTGGTGGTTGGAGCGCTTGATGATGTTGCGGCACATCGGGCCGCCCATGTTGCCCACGCCGATGAATCCGACCTTCACGGTTTCCTCCCCGACTGAATTCGATGCGCCGACTATAGACGATGCCGACCCGCGATGACGACTAGCGATGATGGGCGCGCCGCGGCGCTGAAACGCATCAAACTGGCGGCCACGCTATTGCTGGTCGGAACGGCGGTGCTTTTCGCCGTCGCCCGGCACTTCGAGCCCGTGCACTGGGCGTGGGGCTACGTCGCCTCATTCGCCGCCGCGGCCACGGTGGGCGGGCTCGCCGATTGGTACGCCGTCGTCGCGTTGTTTCGCCGGCCGCTCGGCCTGCCGATCCCGCACACGGCGATCATTCCGCGCAATCACCAGCGCATCGCTGAGAACTTGGGCGCCTTCATCGAGACGAATTTCCTGGCGCCCGAGGCGGTCGAGATGAAGCTGGGCGAGGTCGATTTCGCAGCGCAGGTGGCGGAGTGGCTGAGCGACCGCGAGCGCAGCGCCTCGCTCGCGGGCTTCGTGCTCAAGCTCCTGCCGCAGACGTTGACCGCCATCGACCAGTCGGGCCTCCGCGTCTTTCTCGGCGAGCGGGTGCGGGCGGAACTGGAGCGCGTCGAACTGGCGCCGCTGGCGGCGGGCCTTCTAAGCGCGGTGACGGAGACCGGCCGTCATCAGCGGCTGCTGAACGAGCTTTTGGGCGCGCTCGACAAGGTGCTGACCAATGAGGAAACGCTGGCGGCGTTGCGCGAGAAAATCCGTAAGGAATTGCCGGCGCTGTTCAACCTCTATCGCGCCGATGCCTATCTCCTGCGCAAGATCGTGGCATCGACAACAGCTTTCATCGAGGAGGCGCGCGGCGATCCCAACCATGCGCTGCGCCGCGAGTTCGATGGCTTCGTCCAAGGCTTCATCGAGCGGCTGCGGCATTCCGCGGATTTCGCCGAACGTGCCGAGCGGTTGAAGCACGACCTGCTGGCGCGGCCGGAAGTCGTGGCGCTGGCCGAAGGCGCCTGGGACAGCCTGCGCGCTTTCCTGGAGCGGGACGCCGCGAGTGAGCAGTCACAAATCCGCCGCCAAGTCGAAACCATGCTGGTCGATATTGGCGGGCAACTGGCGCGGGATGCCGCGATCCGCGCCGAGATCAACCGCGGCATGGTGCGGGTTTTGGCCGATTTCGTAGAGACTCAAAAGAGCGGCGTCGGCCGCTTCATCGCCGACCAGGTGAAGTCCTGGGACATCGACGTGCTGATCGGCCGCATCGAGCTCACGGTCGGCCGCGACCTGCAATACATCCGCTTCAACGGCGCCCTGATCGGCGGCCTGGCCGGATTGGCCTTGCACGCTCTGGAGCAGGGGTTGAAGCTCTCCACGTAATTTTTGAGGAGGTTCGCATGGCTGACCCATCACAGAACTTCATGGACATGTTCACGAAGCTTGGCGAGCAGCTCAAGATCCCGTCCTTCGACGTCACGAAAATCATGGAGCACCACCAGAAGAACCTCGACGCCATGGGCCGTTCCTGGCAGGCGATGGCGACCGGCGCCACCGCCGTCGCCAACAAGCAGCGCGAGATCTTCGAGAGCGCGATCAAGGACATCACCGAGATGGCCAAGGACTACAAGCCGAACGGCTCGCCGCAGGACATCTTCACCAAGCAGGCGGAATTCGGAAAGAAGGCGATGGAAGCGGCCATTACCAACACCCGCGACATTACCGAGCTGGTGCAGAAATCGGGCACCGAGGCGCTCCAGATCATCCACGAGCGCATGCAGGAGTCCTACGACGAGATCCGCGCCAGCGTGGACAAGAAGTAGCGACTAGCGGAGAGCGTCGACGACGCTTCCGGTCTGGTCGGCACGGCCGACGTTGAAGGCAGCTTCCCAGACCGCGATCTTGCCGCCGCGCAGGACCCAGACCTCTACGCCGAACCCCTTCATCGGTGCACCGGTTTCGGCGTCTTCCCAGGCGCCATCCCAGATGTTGGTGATGGTGTCGCCTGCCAGCGAGCGCAGCTGCTTGGTCAGGCGATAGTTCCGCTGCCGGGCGCTGCGTGTCCGGAAGAAGGCGCGTACGGCTTCGCGGCCCCTGAATTCCGGCACGCTGCCGAAGCGCACGATGCAGTCCTCAGTGAAGCCATCAGCCAGCGCATCGACGTTCCACGGCATGAAGAGCGATTCGACGTGTTTCACCAACGTCCGCGCTTCTTCGATGGTGCGCGGGTTTCGGCTCTCTTCCTTGCGCAACGGCTGCACGGCCATGTTTCCCTCCCTCGGACGCTACTATAGTGCGCCGAGACGTATTCGGGGAGAAGCATGGAGCGGTTCTGGCTCAAAAACTATCCGCCGGGCGTGCCGGCGGATATCGATCCGTCCGTCTATCCCAGCGTCGTGTCGGTCCTGGAAGAAAGCTTCGCCAAGTACCGCGACGCCAAGGCCTATGTCTGCATGGACAAGGCGCTCACCTTCGGCGAGATCGACACGCTCTCGCAGGCGCTGGCCGCCTGGCTGCAGAGCCGCGGCCTCAGCAAGGGCGCGCGCGTCGCGATCATGATGCCCAACGTGCTGCAGTATCCGGTGGCGGTTGCGGCCGTGCTGCGGGCGGGCTTCATCGTCGTCAACGTCAATCCGCTCTACACCACGCGCGAGCTCGAGCATCAGCTCAAGGACTCGGGCGCCGAGGCGGTGATCGTGCTGGAGAATTTCGCCGCGACCTTGCAGGCCGCGATCGCCGGCACGCCGGTGAAGCATGTCGTTGTGGGCTCGCTCGGCGACCTGCTGGGCTTCCCCAAGGGCCTGATCGTCAACTTCGTCGTGCGCACCGTTCGCAAGATGATCCCGGCCTGGTCGCTGCCGGGCCACGTCAAGTTCAACGACGCGATCGCCGCCGGCAAGTCGATGCCGTTCGCGCACCCGAACCTCGGGCCGGACGACGTTGCCGTGCTGCAATATACCGGCGGCACGACGGGCGTCGCCAAGGGCGCGACGCTGCTCCATCGCACCATCGTCGCCAACCTGCTGGCATCGGAGGCGTGGATGCAGCCCGGTCTGCAGCGCAAGAAGCTCGTGGGTCAGCTCACCATCGTCTGCGCCCTGCCGCTTTATCACGTGTTCGCTTTCATCACCTGCGGCCTGCTCGGCATGCGCACCGGCGCCGTCAACATCCTGATTCCCAACCCGCGCGACATGAAGGGCACGATCAAGGAGCTGGCGAAGTACCACATCAACATCTTTCCGGCGGTCAACACGCTGTTCAATGGGCTTGCCGCTCAGCCCGAGTTCGCCAAGTTAGACTTCTCCGGCCTGGTGATCTCCAACGGCGGCGGCATGGCGGTGCAGGAGGCGGTCGCCAAGAGATGGCTGGCCATCACAGGCTGCCCGATCGTCGAGGGTTATGGCCTGAGCGAAACCTCGGCCGGCGTCACCTGCAATCCGACCAACTCCGACACCTTCACTGGAACGATCGGCCTGCCGATGCCCAACGTCGAGATCAAGATCCTGGGCGAGCAGGGCGAGGAACTGCCGCTCGGCGAGGCCGGCGAGATCGTGATCAAGGGCCCGCAGGTGATGCGTGACTACTGGCAGCAGCCCGCCGAGACGGCCAAGGTCATGACACAAGACGGCTTCTTCAAGTCGGGCGACATCGGCGAGATGGATGCGCGCGGCTACATCAAGATCGTGGATCGCAAGAAGGACATGATCGTGGTCTCGGGTTTCAAGGTCTTCCCCAACGAGATCGAGGCAGTCGTTGCCAACCATCCCGGCGTGCTCGAATGCGCCGCCGTCGGCGTGCCCGACGAGAAGTCTGGCGAGGCGGTCATGCTGTTCGTCGTCCGGCGCGACAAGAGCCTGACCAAGGAGGCGCTGGCCGAGTACTGCCGACGCGAGTTCACCGGCTACAAGCGGCCCAAGTACATCGAATTCCGCGACGAGCTGCCCAAGACCAATGTCGGCAAGATCCTGCGCCGCGAGCTGCGCGACGGCGCGCTGGAGAAAGCCGCTTAGATCACCCCGACTGAGGGCAACCGCGGAAGCCCCTCCGCGTTGGCGTCATGCCTTTCGCACGAGGAGCACCCCGATGATCCGCAAGCAGCTTTTTGCCCTGGCGGCGGTGGGATTGGCCGCAGCCGGCTGTTCCTACACCTCGACAACCGAGGCCGTCGTCCCGCCCAGGCCGGTCGCCGTCGCGGCCCCGGTCTATGTACCGCCCACGACCGTCGTTTATACGGATCCGACCCCGGTTCCGGCCTATATCCCCCCGGCGCCGCCCTCGCCGCCGGCCGGCGTTCAGGCCTTTAGGGATGAGTATGGTTTCCGCTATGATGGGCAGGGGAACCGGATCGACGCGCGGGGCAATATCATCAGCCCGCACTCGACCACTCCCTAGAGTGTTCGTTATGGGGGGCAGTGATGGCGTCAGTTCGATACATGGCCGTGGTCGTGGCCGGCTTCGCCTTGGCCGGCTGCAACCTGCCGACGCCTGACTACGCCATCGTCAAGCAGCCGGCGCCGTACCGCACCAATCAGAACGGCCAGTGGATCGACAACGAGGGCTATGCCCTCGATGCCCAGGGCTTCCGCCTCGACAAGCAGGGCCAGCGCATCGGCATGGTCGACATCCCGGCAAAGACCGCGGGCGACGCCTCGAACGCCGTGGCCGGCTTCTACATCAGCAGCACCGGCCGCAATGCGCCCGGCAGCGTCATGGTCCCGAGCGAAGGCGGCGAGGCCGGCGCGGGCTATGGGCCGGGCAGCGCCAATCCGGCGCCGAGCGGTTCCATGCCGGCGCCCAGCACGATCATTCCGCCAGATCCCACCGTGCCCGCCGTGACCGGTTCGCCGACGCCCATTACACCGACGCCGAGCAAGTAGTCCCGCCTACTCGATCTTGACGTCGGCGGCGCGGATCACCGGCGCCCATTTGGCGAGCTCGTCCTTGATGAACTTGGCAGTGATTTCCGGGCTGGTCTCGGTCGCTGGCACTGCGGCGATATCTTCCAGGAACTTGATGGCGGCCTTGTCGGCGATCAGCTTGCGCGACGCCTGGTCGATCGTGTCGATCACGTTCTGCGGCGTGCCCGGCGGGCCCAGGATGAGGTTGAAGGTATAGGCCTCGTAGCCCTTCACGCCGGCCTCGCTCATGGTCGGGATGTCGGGCGCAATGGCGGCGCGCTTGGAATGCGCGAAGGCCAGGATGCGCATCTTGCCGGCGCGATGCTGCTGCAAGGTCGTGCTGAAGGTTTCGAACATCCAGGCGACGTTGCCTGCCAGCATGTCCTGCAGCGCGGGGTTGGAGCCCTTGTAGGGCACGTGGACGACGTCCATGCCGCCCACTTCCTTTTTGAAGTACTCGCTCGCCAGATGAAGGATGCTGCCGATGCCGGAAGAGGCGTAGGAGTATTTCCCCGGGTTCTTCTTCATCAGCTCGACCAGGCCCGGCACCGAGTCGGGCATCGAGGGGTTGGTCACCAGCACCAGTGGATTGACGCAGATTGAGGAGATCGGCGTGAAGTCCTTGATCGGATCGTAGGGCGGCTTGACGAACGCGGTGGGGTTGATCGCATGCGTCGACGAGGTCGCGAACAACAGCGAATAACCGTCGGGCTTGGCGTTCTTGACCTCCATGGCGCCGATCGAGCCGGCGGCGCCCGCCTTGTTGTCGACGATCATTGTCTGGCCGAGCAGTCCGGTCATCTTCTCCGCCACCATGCGGCCGATGATGTCGGTCGGACCGGCCGGCGCGAAGGGGATCACCAGTCGCACCGTGCGCTCGGGATACTTGGCCTCGGCGCGGACGATGGCGGGCGCTGCCAGGGTGCTGAGCCCGGCAACCAGGACGCTACGACGCTTCATTTTCACGACTCCCTGCGAATCCATGCCCATTAGTAGCATGGCTTCACAAAGTGTGAAGGTGCGTCGCGGTCGCGCCGGCGCACCAGGCCGTCAGGGCCCGCTAGGCGATCTTGACGTCAGCGTCGCGGATGATTGGTGCCCACTTGGCGAGCTCGTCCCTGATGAACTTCGCCGTGCGCTCTGGCGTGGTGTCCGGTGTGGGCACGGCCGCGTTGTCCTCGAGGAACTTGATGGTGGTGGGGTCGGCCATCGCTCGGCGGCTCGCCTGATCGAGCGTGTCGACGACGTTCTGCGGCATCCCCGCCGGACCCAGGATGAGAGCGAAGGTGTAGACCTCGTACCCCTTCACGCCGGCCTCATTCATGGTCGGGATCTCGGGCGCGATCGCGGCGCGCTTGGAATGGCAGTAGGCGAGGATCCTTAGCTTGCCGGCCCGGTGCAGCGGCAGGGTCGTGCTGAAGGTTTCGAACGACCAGGCGATGTTGCCTGCAATCGTATCCTGGATGGCCGGGGCGCCGCCCCTGTAGGGCACGTGCACCACGTCCATGCCACCGACCGAGCGTTTGAGGTACTCGCCGGCGAGGTGAATGATGCTGCCGATGCCCGCCGAGCCGTAGGAATACTTGCCCGGGTTCTTCTTCATCAGGTCGATCACCGCCGGCATCGAGGGCGGGAGCGACGGATGGGTGAAGAACACGATCGGATTGACGCAGACCGAGGCGATGGGCGTGAAGTCCTTGATCGGGTCGTAGGGAGGATGGACGAACGCGGTCGGGTTGATGGCGTGCGTCGAGGAGGTCGCGACCAGAAGCGTGTAGCCGTCGGGCTTGGAATTCTTGACTTCGCTGGAGCCGATCGAGCCCGACGCGCCACCTTTATTTTCGACGATCACGGTTTGGCCGAGCTGCTGGGTCAATTTGTCGGCAAACATGCGGCCCGCGACGTCGGTCGCCCCGCCAGCCGGGAACGGCACGACCAGGCGGATGGTTCGATCGGGATACTTGGCGTCGGCGCGCGTGACGGCAGGTGCCGCGAGCGCGCCGATGCTGCCCGCAAGCAGAGCACGGCGTTTCATGTGATGACTCCCTGTATGGTCGGTTGTTTTGTGTTTTAAGCGCTTCACTGAGCGGCTCGCTCACGGGGTGCCGTAACCGGGCGCCGTTACGCGTACTACCAACCGTATTGTCGGTGAGACTAGCTCACCTCCGCTTGACCCGCCAATCCCGCACCGCCACAAGTCCCGCCATGTCTCCGCCGGTAGTCCGTTTTGCGCCAAGTCCCACCGGGTTCCTGCATGTGGGTAACGTGCGCGCCGCGCTGTTCAATTGGCTCTATGCCCGGCGTCACGGCGGCCGGTTCATCCTTCGCCTCGACGACACCGATCGCGTGCGCAGCAAGCCCGAATTCGAGACAGCGATCGGCCGCGACCTCACCTGGCTCGGCCTCGACTGGGACGCCAAGGAACGGCAGTCCGACCGGCTCTCCCTGTATGGCGCCGCGCGCGACAGGCTCGTCTCCGCCGGCCGGCTCTATCCCTGCTATGAGACGCCTGAGGAGCTCGAGTTCAAGCGCAAGCGCCTGCTCGCCCAGGGCAGGCCTCCGGTCTACGACCGCGCCGCGCTTCGGCTCGATGAAGCCCAGCGCAAGAAGCTCGAGAGCGAGGGCCGCCGGCCGCACTGGCGCTTCAAGCTCGCCTCCGAGGAGGTGCGCTGGGACGATCTGGTCCGCGGGCCCCAGCATGTCGACGAAGCGAGCCAGAGCGATCCGGTGCTGGTCCGCGCCGATGGCTCATACCTCTACAGCTTCACCTCCGTGGTCGATGACATCGACTTTGCCATCACGCACGTGATCCGAGGCGAGGACCATGTCACGAACACCGGCGCACAGATCCAGATGTTTGCCGCGCTGGGTGGTCCGATTCCCGCCTTCGCCCATCTGCCGCTGCTGGTCGATGCCGCGGGTGGCGGCATGAGCAAGCGCGCGGGATCGCTCTCGATCGCCGACCTGCGCGAACGCGGTGTCGAGGCCCTGGCCATCGACGCGCTGCTGGCACGGATCGGTACGGCCGATCCCGTCGAGCCAGTGACTTCGCTCGATGTGCTGGTTGCGACGGTGGATTTCGCGCGCGTCGGCCGTTCGGCCGCACGCTTCTCGGAGGAGGAGCTGGCGCATCTCAGCGCGCGGACGCTGCACGCCATGCCCTATGCCGCCGTACGCGCCCGCCTGTCCGACGATCCGGGCGAGGCCTTCTGGCTCGCTGTCCGCGGCAATCTCACGATGCTCGCCGATACCAAGATCTGGGTCGAGGTCGTGAGCGGACCCATCGAACCCAAGATCGAGGAGCAGGCCTTCCTCGCCGATGCCTCCAAGGGGCTGCCGTCCGAGCCATGGACCGAGCAGACCTGGAAGGCCTGGACCACAGCGCTGTCGGTTGCCAGTGGCCGCAAGGGGCGCGCGTTGTTCCATCCGTTGCGGCTTGCGCTCACTGCGCGCGAGAACGGGCCCGAGATGGCCAGGCTCCTGCCGCTGATCGGCCGCGCCAAGGTGGTGGCGCGGCTCGCGGGGAAGGTGGCCTGAGAGAAAGCGCTTCCACCGCGCCTCGTTTGCACGGCAACAACGCATCGTATAAGATGGAGCTATGTCGTCTTTTCTTCTTCCGAGCGCCCAAAGCGCACGATGTTTCGAGGTCTGAAGCCCAGCCGGGCTCGGTCAGCCTTCGTTCACATCTGATTCGGGAGTAAGGGGCGATGTCCCTCGTCATCTACAACACGCTGTCGCGCGAAAAAGAGCCGTTCGTGCCGCTCGATCCGGCGCATGTGCGCCTCTATGTCTGCGGCCCGACGGTTTACGACTACGTCCATATCGGCAATGCGCGGCCCGTCGTGGCGTTCGACGTGCTCTACCGGCTGCTCAAGCGGCGATATCCACGCGTCACCTACGTGCGCAACATCACCGACATCGACGACCGCATCATCGTGCGCGCCGCCGACAACAAGGAGCTGATCGAGGCGCTGACCGCGCGCACCGGTGGCGCCTACCAGAGCGACATGCGACGGCTGGGCGCGCTCGCGCCCGATCATGAACCGCGCGCCACGCAGTACGTGACGCAGATGGTGGCGCTGATCCAGAAGCTGGTCGACAAGGGCCATGCCTACGCCGCCGAAGGCCATGTGCTGTTCAGCGTGCCCAGCATGGCCGACTATGGCCGCCTGTCGCGGCGCACGCGCGACGAGCTGGTCGCCGGCGCGCGCGTCGAGGTGGCGCCTTACAAGAAGGATCCGGCGGACTTCGTGCTGTGGAAGCCATCGACCGACGCGCAGCCGGGCTGGCCGAGCCCGTGGGGCCGTGGCCGGCCGGGCTGGCACATCGAATGCTCGGCGATGAGCGGCTCGCTGCTCGGTGAGACCTTCGACATCCATGCCGGCGGCCTGGACCTCGTCTTCCCGCATCACGAGAACGAGATTGCGCAAAGCCGCTCGGCATTCGGCCACGCCATCATGGCGAAGTACTGGATGCACAACGGCTTCCTCAACATCTCCGGCGAGAAGATGAGCAAGTCGCTGGGCAACTTCTTCACCGTCCACGAGCTTTTAGACCAGTATCCGGGTGAGGCGATCCGCCTGCTGCTGCTGAGCGCGCACTACCGCCAGCCGCTCGACTTCACGCATGAGGGGCTGGTGCAGGCCAAGGCGACGCTGGATCGCTGGTACGGCGCGCTGCGCGGCAAGCCGATGACTGTCGCCAACGCGATTCCGCAAACAGTGGAAGACGCGCTGTCCGACGACCTCAACACGCCGCTTGCCATCAGCGCCATCCACCAGCTCGGCGATCCGGCAGTGTTGCGCGCGGGCGCCAATGCGCTCGGGCTCCTGCAGCAGGACGCCGAAGCCTGGTTCCGCTGGACGCCGGCCGGCAGTGCGGGGCCGACGGATGCCGAAATCGAAGCGGCGATCGCCGCCCGTCAGGCGGCGCGCAAGGCCAAGGACTTCAAGGAGTCCGACCGCATCCGCGACGATCTCAAGGCCAAGGGCGTGATCCTCGAGGATGGGCCGCAGGGCACGACCTGGAAGCGCGGCTAGCGCTTTTCCAGGAGCACGCTTTGGATGGCGCGGCCGAAGTAGCCCTCGCGGTCGCCGAGCCGCGCCATCGACAGCGCGATCGAGTCGGGGCCGGCCCACGTTTCGGCATCGAGCAGGATCCAGTCGCCGACCGGCTCGCGCGCCAGGCTGAGCGTCAAGTCGCCGTTGATGAAGGTCCATTCGCGGTAGTCGAGGACCGCCGACGTGCCGTTGCAGAAGTCGGCGGCGATGGCGGCTCGCATCAAGGGCGAGATGGCGGCGCCGTCGACGATCGGCCGCTCGGCGCGGTACCACACCGCGGCCGGGCCGGGCAGGCGGAACGAGCCGCGCGCGATGCTGAGCGAGACGCCGCTCAGGAACGGCGTCTCGGCCATGCCGGCGGTGTCCGGCTCGCGGCCCATCTCGGGACTGCGCATATCGAGCGGCGGACAGAACGCGCTGTTCGGTAACGCGCGCTCTTCGCGGCGGATCCGCAGTGCCGTCGCTCGTACGATTTCGCTGCCATTGGCCAGCAGGGGCGCGGCGACGAGCTGGATCTTGCGACCCTCCCGCAGCACCTCCGTCTCGAGCGTGAGTGGTGCCACCGGGACCGGCCGCATCAGGTCAACGGTAAGACGCGCCACGCGCATCGGCACGGGCGAGGGTAGCTGTTCGACGGCCCAACAGATCAGGGATGAGGGTGCTGCGCCATGCTGCAGCTTGGGATCCCATGGCCCGCCAGCGAAGGCGCTGGTCTCGACGTTTGCGCCCTCGACGCGGTAGATCGCTTCCATACTCGTTTCAACTCCTTGGCCAGGCCAATGTCGGCCCAAGTCCGCGGGGCGTCTAATACCAGAAAGGTAATGAATTCGGGCCTCTTGACTGTCTTCTGTATTTAACTTATATGTTAAATATGGATGTGCTCTCCCAGACCTTTTCGGCCCTTGCCGACCCGACCCGTCGAGCGATATTGGCGCGCCTGGCGACGGGAGCGGCGACGGTGGGCGACATCGCCGAGCCGTTCGACATGTCGCTGCCCGCGGTGTCTCGGCATCTGCGCGTGCTCACTGACGCCGGCCTGATTGAGCGCCACACCGAGGCGCAATGGCGGCGCTGCGAGCTGCGTGGCGAGGGCTTCCGCGCTGCGGCGGACTGGATCGAGTTCTATCGGCGCTTCTGGGAGCAGCAGTTCGACAAGCTCGATGCCTTCCTGAAGCGCACTGCTCCGGACAAGACAACGCCCGACAAGCCAAAGAAGGGGAAACGCCATGGCCGAGTCCGCTAGCGGCCTCATCCTGCGCATGACGCGCACCTTCGATGCCACGCCGGAGCGCGTGTTCGCGGCCTGGACCAATCCCGATCACTTCGGTGAGTGGTTCGGGCCTGTGGCCATGAAGACCGTGTCATGTGAGATCGACGCCAAGGTCGGCGGCGCCTGGCGGTTGATGGGCGAGGGCGACAACATTCCAGGCAGGGACCATCCGGGCCGCGTTCGGCCCACCGTGTCGGGAAAGTATCTCGAGATCGAGCCGCCGACGCGGCTGGTCTTCACTTGGGCGTGGCATGAGAAGGACGACTTCGCCTCGCCGCGCGGCCAGGAAAGCATCGTCACCATCCAGTTCAAGCCGGTCGGCGAGCGCACCGAGATGATCTTCACCCAGGCCGTGTTCAAGGAAGAGCAGGCCCGGGCGGCGCACAACCGCGGCTGGACCGAATCGTTCGACAAACTCGGCGACTTCCTCAGGAGGGTACCATGACGACACCTCGTATCGTTTCGCACGAAGAGTGGTTGAAGGCGCAGCAGGCCCATCTTGCCAAGGAGAAGGAGTTCACCCACCGCCGAGACGAGCTCGCGCGCGAGCGCCGCGAGCTGCCGTGGGAAAAGGTCGGGAAGAGCTACGTCTTCGACGCGCCGGAAGGCAAAGTCAGTCTGGCCGATCTGTTCGATGGCAAGAGCCAGCTCATCGTCCAGCATTTCATGTTCGGCCCGGACTGGAACGAAGGCTGCCCGAGCTGCTCGTTCTGGACCGACAACTTCAACGGCGTGGATGTGCATCTGGCACACCGCGACACGGCGTTCGTCCTGGTCTCGCGCGCGCCGATCGCCAAGCTCGAAGCCTATAAGAAGCGCATGGGCTGGACCGTGCGGTGGGTGTCGTCGCTCAACAACGATTTCAATTTCGACTACGGCGTCTCGTTCCAGCCTGACGAGCCGGACAAGAAGTACAACCTCGACACCGTGAAGCCCTACGGTCAGGAAAACCCCGGACTGAGCGCCTTCCGCAAGGGCGAGGACGGCGCGATCTATCGGACTTACTCGACTTATGCCCGCGGCCTCGATGTGCTGAACGGCACCTATCACCTGCTCGACATGACCTCGAAGGGCCGCGACGAGGACCCCAAGCACCCGATGGCCTGGGTGAAACGCCACGATCGTTATTAGGAGGACCGGCCATGGATAGCGTGATCGACACCCGCACCCTGCGCCTCGTGCGCGTCTTCGATGCGTCGCGCGAGCGCGTTTTCGATGCCTGGACGAAGCAGGACCAATTCGTGCAGTGGATGTGCCCACCCGGCGTGAAAATAACCTTGTGCGAAATCGACGTGCGGCCGGGCGGCGCCTGGCGCATCGACGGCCATCACGACGGCGGCGGGCGTGTCTTCGCCTCGTCGGGCAAGTATGTCGAGGTGCAGCGGCCTGAGCGGCTCGTCTTTACCTGGGCGCATCATGCGGATGGCGACTTTGCCAAGCCGCGCGGCCACGAGACGACGGTGCGTATCGAGTTGCGCGCGCTGGGCAACAAGACCGAACTCACGTTGACGCACGGACCGTTCGCCGACGCGCTGAGCCTCGCCAATCACGAGCAGGGCTGGAAGGGCTCGTTCGACAAGCTTTTCGCTTTTCTCGGGAGGGCGTGATGGCATCGATCAAGGTCCATGGCGTTCCGCCCAGCACCTTCACCCGTGCTGTCCTGATGGGCTGCTACGAGAAGGGCATCGACTACGAGCTGGTGCCGACCTTTCCGGGCACCGTCGGCGCGCTCAATCCGTTCGGTAAGATCCCGGCGATGACGCACGGCGAGCTGACGCTGTTCGAATCGTCGGCGATCCTGCGCTATCTCGACCAGGCCTTTCCCGGCCCGAAGCTGTGGCCGGCCGAAGCGCGGGCCGCCGCCGTCGTCGACCAGTGGGTGGCCGCCGCCGGCGATTCTCTCCTGAACTCGGCGCAGCGCTACATGGCCTCGCGATTCAATTTCCTGCCGGTGCCGGCCGAGATGACGAAGAAGTATCTCGACAAGACCCGCGAGGTTCTGCCGGTCTTCAACCGCCAGCTCGGCAAGACGAAATACATCGCGGGCGAGGGGCTGACGGCGGCCGACCTGGTGGCTGCCCCGCCATTTTTCTATTTCCCCGAGATTGCCGAGCTCAGGGACATCCTCGACGCCCAGCCCAACTGTCGGCGCTGGATGGACGACATCGCGGCCCGCCCCAGCTTCGCGGCAACAATCACGCCGCCGGAGATGAAACCGAAGCTTGCCAATTGAGTGCGGGACCCCATCTAATTGGCCAACTGTTGCCAATCAGGGAACCGAACATGACCCATACTGCGACCTGGCAAGGCAAGGAACTGGCCAAGAGCGACAAGACCCTCGAGGTCGGCGGCTATCGCTACTTCCCGCGCGAGACCGTGCGGATGGATCTGTTGAAGCTGACGCCGAAGACAGCGAGCGACCTCGAATGTCCGCACGGCGTGCAGTTCTATGACGTCGTCGATGGCGGCAAGACCAGCCCGCGCGCGGCCTGGTCCTACGAGGCGCCGCAGCCCAAGATGAAGCCGGTCGACCACTGGATCGGCTTCTGGGAAGACGTCGAGATCGCCTAGGGCGACACGCCCCACTTCTCGAAGTCCTTCGGGACGTCCGACCTGATCTTGAGAGCCGCCTCGACGTCGGCGTCGCCGCTTGCCTTGTCGCCGCTCGCGCGTTTGGCGAGGCCGCGGCCGTAGAGCGACTCTTCCTTGTTGGGCTTGAGCTTCAGCACGTCGTTGTAGTCGGCGATCGCGGCGTCGTAGAGCTTGAGCTTCAGCTCGGTGAAAGCGCGACTGTCGAGTATCTCGGCATGGTTGGGATCGACGCGCAGGCCTTCGTTGCAGTCGGCCAGAGCCCGCTCCATCTTGCCGTTGACGGTGCGCTGCCAGCACAGGCTGTTCCAGGCGCCGGCGTCGCGCGGATTGATCCGCGTCGCGTCCTGCAGATCGCGGATGGCGCTATTCCAGTCGTTCTTGGCTTCGTAGGCGAGGGCTCTGTTGCGTAGCGACAGGCCGTAGTCAGGCTTGAGCTTCAGCGCCTCGGTGAAGTCGTTTATCGCCTTGTCGTAGTCGCCCTTGTAGCGCCAGGCATTGCCGCGGTTGTTGAAGGCATAGGCGTAGTCGGGCTGCAGCCGGATCGCCTCGTCGTAATCCATGATCGCCTTGTCGTACTGGCCCTTGTTGCGCCAGGCGATGCCGCGGTTGTTGAAGGTCTCGGGCATGGTGGGCCGGAGCTTGAGCGCCTCGTCATAGTCCGAAAGCGCGCGATCCCAGTCGCCCTTGGCGGCGTAGCTCAGCCCGCGATTGTTGTGGCCGTCGGCGTTGTTGGGTTTCAGCTTGATGCTCAGATCGTAGTCGGTGATCGAGCGGTCCCACTGCTTCATGTCGTAGTAGACGAGGCCGCGATTCTCGTAGGCATCGGCGTAGTCGGGCTTGAGCCGGATTGCCTGGTCGAGGTCGGCGATGGCCTTGTCGGTCTTGCCGAGGCGGCGATAGGCGTTGCCGCGGTTGTTGTAGGGCAGCGGGTCGTTGGGCGCGATGCGGGCCGCCTGGTCGTAGTCCTGGACGGCGCGCTCGTATTTGCCGAGCGACTGGAAGACATTGCCGCGATTGTTGAAGGCCGACGAGTAGCTGGCCCTGAGTTTCAGCGCCTGGTCGTAATCCCTCAGCGCCTGCTCATAGTCCTTCTTGTTCTGATAGCCGATGCCGCGGTTGTAGTAGGCGATCGCCTGGTTGTCCTGGCTCTCCTTGCCGCCCTGTATGACGGCGGTGCAGCCGCCGATGGTCTGGTCATCGGCAGCGCTGGTCCTGTAGCAGACCTCGCGCTGCTGCGGCGTTTGCGCCAGCACTGGCGATGCTGCGAGTGCGCATGCGACGACGATCAGGGCCTGATGGGCCCACCCGACTGCGAAAGCCATTCCACTACCCCTACCCCCAAATCTCGGGCGATAGGATATCGGGCCGTCGGGAGGACGGCAATTTGGCGCCATCAACCCCCGCCAACTTGCCCGCACTTCACACGAAGTGCGCGAGCACCGCCTTGGCAACGGAATCGGGCTGATCGAGATAGGCGAGGTGGCCGGCATTGGCGATTGTTTCACTGCGGGTCGCGCCGTTGATGCCGGAAGCGAACTTCCTGGCGTAACTCGGCGGCAGGATCGCGTCCTTGTCGCCCCACAGCACGAGCGTCGGCGCCTTTATCAGGGTGAGGCGCTTCTCGAGCTGGGTGTTGCCGAGCGGCCAGAAGGCGCGCGCCGCCGCTTCGGACGCGCGAACCATTTCGATCGGCCATTCGATCGAGTTCGCGCCTTCGGGCGGCGACACCAGTGATTGCCACTTGGCGGCGTCGGCGCACATCAGGCCCGCCACGTTGTCCCGGCGCTGAGCCCAGGGGTCGGCGGCCGGCTCGGCCTCGTCGAACAGGCCGAACGGCGCGATCAGGGCGAGCTTGCGGACGTGGCCGGGGAAGATCGCCGCCATCTCGGCGGCGAACGCGCCGCCGACCGAAGCGCCTAAAAGGTCGGCGCCGGCGAGGCCCGTCTTGTCGAGCAGTTGGCGCACCGCCAGTACCCAGTCGAGATGCGTGTCGAGCACGGTGTGGCCGGTCGCCCCGCCGGGATAGCCGGGCAGCGACGGCGCGATCACCGTGCGCGTCTCGGCGAGGCGATCGAGGAAGGGCAGCCAGCGCGGCAGGCCGCCCAGGCCGGCGAGGAAGCCGAGCTTGGGGCCACTGCCTTTGCTCCAGACGCGACAGGGAAAGCCGTTGATCTCAACGGTCGTGGTCGTGGGTTCCGGCAAGGTCTACTCCGCGGCGACGGCGTGCGGGCGGAAGGCGGGAACGGCGGCGCGCTGCGCCTTGGCCATGGGCTTTGGCCACCATTTGTCCTCCCAGTCGGAGAACAGGTCCTTCACCTTGGGCATCACCTTCTCGGCGAACAGGCCGGTGTTGTGCTTGGTGGTGGCCTTGCTCATGTTGCCGTACTGCAGCAGCAGCATCAGGTGGCCGACATTGAGGCTGGTCGCCACGTGGCGGATCTGCTCCACCACCTCGTCGGGCGAGCCGATGATGACGTAACCGCCGTCGACGATGTCCTTCATGTTGGTGGCCTTGAGCGCCGCCTTGGTCGCGGGATTGGCGAGGTTGGCGGCCTTGGTCATCATGCCTTCGATGCCGGCGCGCTGCGTGCCCTCGGTCGTGTAGCCGGGCGGCAGCGCGAAGCGCGGATCGACATGCAGGCAGCGGCCGTAGAAATACTCGGCCGGCTCGGTGTAGAGGTCGAGCGCCTGCTGGCGGCTTTCGGCGACGCCGACGAACTGCAGGAAGCCCGCGCGGTAGGGATTGCGGTCCTTGCCGAGCTTGGCCATCTCGTTCCAGAAGCCCTGCATCGTCGTCAGTCCGGCCTTGTAGCCGTAGTACGACAGGTAGCAGTAGACGTAATCCATCTCCGCGCACCACCGCCAGGTCTCGATCGAGCCGCCGCCAGGGATCCAGATCGGCGGATGCGGATCGTTCTGAATCGGGCGCGGCCAGATGTTGACGTAGCGCTGCTGGTTGAAGCGGCCGGAGAAGGCGAAAGTCTCCTTCTCGGTCCACGCCTTCTTCACCAGGTCGTGCGCCTCGTAATAGCGCTCGCGCAGGAGGCTCGGGTTCTGGCCGTAGGCGTAGCAGGTGTCCATCGGCGAGCCGACCGGGAAGCCGGCAATCAGCCGGCCGCCCGAGATGCAGTCGATCATCGCGAATTCTTCGGCGACACGCGTCGGCGGATTGTAGAGCGCGAGACTGTTGCCCATGACGCAGATCGCGGTGTCGTTGGTGCGCCGCGCCAGCGACGAGGCAATCAGGTTGGGTGACGGCATCAGCCCGTAGCCGTTCGAGTGATGCTCGTTCACGCAGACGGCGTCGAAGCCGACCTCGGCGGCGTACTCGAGCTCATCCATGAAATCGTTGTACATGTGATGCGCTTGGCGTGGGTCGAACAGCGACGAATGGATGTCGACCCACACCGAGGGATGCTTCTGATTGAAGTCGTCGGGAAGCTCCGTGTACGGCATCAGGTGAAACCACATGAGCTTCAAGGCGTCCTCCCTGGACTCGGACCGCAGGTAAACGATCGTTTACCTCGCAAAGCCTGCCAAGTCCTGTGGATGAGCGCAATCTGTGACAGCGCGCGCCGCACGCAACTTTGTTGTTTTCGCCCACGTTAAATCGTTCCGAATGATGTTTTGTGCGTTGCAATCTCGCGACCGCAACAATAGCTTTGCTGCATTGCAGGAGGCACTGCCATGTCCGTTGTCGCTTTCGCGCCGCGCCCGCATCCGACGGCAAACCAGCCGAAGAAGGATCTCTATGAGGTGGGTGAGATCCCGCCGCTCGGGCATGTGCCCAAGAGCATGTATGCCTGGGTAATCCGCCGTGACCGGCATGGGCCACCCGAGCAATCCATGCAGCTTGAGGTCGTGCCCACGCACACCATTGGCGAGGACGAGGTGCTCGTCCTCGTGATGGCGGCGGGCGTCAACTACAACGGCGTGTGGGCCGGGCTCGGCCTGCCGATCTCGCCGTTCGACGTGCACAAGCAGGAGTTCCACATCGCCGGCTCCGACGCCGCCGGCATCGTCTGGGCGATCGGCGCCAAGGTGAAGCGCTGGAAGGTGGGCGACGAGGTCGTGATCCACTGCAACCAGGATGACGGCGACGACGAGGAGTGCAACGGCGGCGACCCGATGTTCTCGACCAGCCAGCGCATCTGGGGCTACGAGACGGCGGACGGTTCCTTCGCGCAGTTCTGCAAGGTGCAGGCGCGCCAGCTGATGAAGCGCGCACAGCATCTCACCTGGGAGGAGAGCGCCTCCTACACGCTGACGCTCGCCACCGCCTACCGCATGCTGTTCGGCCATCGCCCGCACATCCTGCGGCCCGGCCACAATGTGCTGGTGTGGGGTGCCGCCGGCGGCATCGGCTCGATGGCAGTGCAGCTGATCGCCACCGCGGGCGCCAACGCGATCGGCGTGATCTCCGATCCTTCCAAGAAGGACTTCGTGATGAGCCTCGGCGCCAAGGGCGTCATCAACCGCAACGACTTCGATTGCTGGGGCCAGCTGCCTGACGTCGACGACCAGAAGGGCTATGCCGAATACATGAAGAAATGCCGCAAGTTCGGCGCGGCGATCTGGGAGCACACCGGCAAGGGCAACGACGTCGACTTCGTGTTCGAGCACCCCGGCGAGCAGACCTTCCCGGTGTCGTGCTTCATCGTGAAGCGCGGCGGCATGGTGGTCTTTTGCGCCGGCACCACCGGCTACAACCTCACGATGGATGCGCGCTTCGTGTGGATGCGCCAGAAGCGCATTCAGGGCAGCCATTTCGCCAATCTCCTGCAGGCCAGCCAGGCCAACCAGCTGGTGATCGAGCGCCGCATCGATCCATGCATGAGCGAAGTCTTCGACTGGATCGACATTCCCAAGGCCCACACCAAGATGTGGAAGAACCAGCACAAGCCCGGGAACATGGCGGTGCTGGTTTCGGCCAAGCGGCCCGGCCTGCGCACGCTCGAGGACGCGCTCGAAGACTGACCGGCCGCGGGGGTCCCCCCGTCTACAACAGTCTACTCCCGAGTAGACAGGGTAAATGCCGATGGCATCGGCATCGGAGGCCTGTGAGTCAACAAATCGGGGACTCGCCTCTCGATGTGAATTCGCACGTCCCCCGGAGCGAGCTCGATGCGAAAAACGGTCCAACGCGATGGGCATACGCTACGCTCCCAGAGCTTTCGACTTGATGCAGGCATCGTAACACCGGGCCGGCTCACCCACCTATTTTGGTCATTAGAAGTTCAAGAGGAGCGTCGCCGCGTGCAGCGGCAGATCTCCGTCGTCACTCTCGGCATCACCGATCTCGCGCGAAAGCTGGCGCCAACCCGAAGGACTACGGTAGGTTTTCCGCCATCTAGCTCCGACAGCGGCAGAGGCAAAGGAAACCACAGCTGTGACCAAGATTCCCAACGCCTACCTGGATTTGCTGCTGGAGAAGAAGGCACTCGCTCACCTGGCGACGGTGATGCCCGATGGCTCGCCGCAGAATACGCCGGTGTGGTTCGACTTCATCGATGGCAAAGTCCGTGTGAACTCGGCGCTCGGGCGGGTCAAAGTACGAAATATGAAGCTCGGCGCAAAAGTGGCTCTCTCGATCTTGGATCCGGACAATCCTGACCGGTACGTCCAGCTGCGTGGCACCGTGACACGCGTGAGGCAGGACGACGTCGCCGCGGCGCATATCGACCAGCTGGCGCACAAATATATGGGGCTAGACAAGAATCCCTACGCGAAGGCCGGCGATGTGCGGGTGATGTTCGAGATCTCCGTGTTCTCGGTCCAGGGGATGAGCTGACCGGAGGCTTCACGCTGGCGGCCGAGACCGTACTTGGCCATGCTGAGGAGCATGCAGCAGCAAATCTCGGTCATCACCCTCGGCATCGCCGACCTGGCGCGCTCGCGCCGCTTCTATGCCGATGGCTTCGGCTGGAAGCCGGTGCTCGAGACACCCGAGATCATTTTCTATCAGATGAACGGCCTGATGCTTGGCACCTGGCTCGCCTCGGCGCTGGAGGCTGACTCGCAGCGCAAGCACGCGACCGGGCCGGGCGGCTTTGCGTTGGCCCACAACGTGCCAGCGCAGCACGACGTCCAGCCGACGCTCGATCATCTGGCGCTCTTCGGCGGAACGATCCTGCGGGCCGCCGACGCGCCGCCCCACGGCGGCTTCCGCGGCTACATTGCCGATCCCGACGGCCATGCCTGGGAGATCGCGTGGAATCCCGCCTGGCCGATCAGTCCCGAGGGCTACGTCACTTTCGGGACGTAGAACCGAGCACGGTCCGCGCAACATCAGGACCCATTAGCGCCTCATTTCGCCGGCATTAACCGGCCCTCCCCACAACTCATCAGGGCCGCGGCAATTCCTATGGCCCGTTCCCCAAGGACGGAGCCAATTCGGTGCCGACGATCACGAGTCCTATTACGCAGGTCGCCGGCCCGGCGCTTCTCGCCATCCTGCTGCTGTGCCTCGGCACCGCAATCCTGCGCGCCGACGAGGGCCGACCGCCCATGGCCGTCGACATCGGTTCGAAGCACTGCCGCATCTATTTCGGTTGCTTGCCCATCTTCACTAAGCAGGACAGCCGACTCAATTAGCCGCTTCGCTTGTCCTCGACCTTCACATCCGCATGGTGCACGAACGCGGGCTCGAGGTGGTCGGCCTTGCGCACGGTTTGCGTGGCGATGGCATCGAATGTCGGCATGTTTCCCCCGCGATCTTGGTCCACGCTATAATCACCTCAATGAATCGAGGAAAGATGCTTCGTCGGCAACTCGTGTTTGCCGCACCGCTGCTGGCTGCAGCGCCAGCGCGCGCGCAAGCCTGGCCAGCAACGCGCGTGACCATCGTCGTGCCGTTTCCGGCCGGCGCCGCCACCGATCTCGGGGCTCGCCTCTATGCCGAGCGGTTGTCGGCCCTGTGGGGCCAGCCGGTCGTGGTCGACAACAGGGGCGGCGGCAACGGCATTCCGGCCGCTGAAGCGGTGGCGCGTGCCAAGCCCGATGGGCTCACCATTTTTGCCACGTCGGCGATGACCCAGGCGGTGAATCCCGCCCTCTACGACAAGCTGCCTTACGATCCGGTCGCGGACTTCGAGCCGATCACGCGCATGGGCACGTCGCCGTTCGTGCTGCTGGTCGATGCGCAGAGTCCGATCACGTCGGCGGCCGAGCTGACGGCGAAGCTGAAGACCACGCCAGGCAAGAACAATTTCGGCGCCGGTGCGCTGCCGGCACGCGTCGCCTCCGAGCTCTACAAGATGGAAGCCGGCGTCGACGCCGTTTACGTCGGTTACAAGAGCAATCCGCAAGCGATCCCCGATCTGCAGAGCGGGCTGCTGTCCTTCATGATGATCGACACGGTCAATGCCAAGATCGCGATCGACCGTGGCGCGCTGAAGGGCCTGTTCGTGACCGACACCGAACGCTATCCGCAGCTGCCCAACCTGCCGACCGCGGCCGAGGCGGGCTATCCCAACGTGCTGCTGACGACCTGGACGGGCTACTATGTCCCGAAGGGCACGCCGCGCGAGATCGTGCAAAAGATCAACGCCGACATTCGCAAGGTCGCGGCCATACCCGAGGTGAGGGTCCGGCTCGATGAAACGGGCTGGTCACCGAAGCTCATGGCGCCCGAGGAGTTCGCCGTCTTCACAGCGTCCGAGAAGGAGCGCTGGGGAAACATCATCCGTCGTGCCAATATAAGGCTGGAGTAGGAGAGAGCCATGCAAGGTTCGCTGCGCGGCAACAAGGGCCCCCGCATCCGCCACCAGGCGGACGAGAGCGCGCCCTACGAGACCATCACCATCGACAAGCTGACGCCGATCATCGGCGCGGAGATCGGCGGCATCGATCTCTCCGAGCCGCTTTCCAACCGCCAGCAGGACGAGGTGCATCGCGCGCTGGCCGAGAACTCGGTGATCTTCTTCCGCGACCAGCACATCACTCTCGATCAGCACGTGGCCTTCGGCCGCCTGTTTGGCGATCTGCACGTCCATCCGGCGGCGCCGCACGAGCCCGGCCGGCCGGAGCTGATGGTCATCCATGCCGACAAGGATTCACCGCGCGCCAACGGCGAGGGCTGGCACACCGACGTGAGCTGCGATACCGAGCCGCCGATGGGCTCGATCCTCTACATCAAGAAGTGTCCGCCCAAGGGCGGCGACACGTTGTTCGCCTCGATGTACGCCGCCTACGAGGCGCTGTCGGACCGGATGAAAACCTATCTCGAGGGCATGACCGCCTTTCATGACGGCGAATCGGTCTATCGCGGCCTCTACAAGAATTTCGGGGTCGAGGAGAAGGAGAAGTATCCGCGCGCCGAGCATCCGGTGGTTCGCACCCATCCGGTGACCGCAAAGAAGGCGCTCTACGTCAATCGCGGCTTCACGCGCCATCTGATCGGCGTGCCGCGCGACGAAAGCGACGGCATCCTGCGCTATCTCTACGAGCACATGGAAAACCCGCTGTTCCAGTGCCGCTTCCGCTGGCGCGAGAACTCGATCGCCTTCTGGGACAATCGCTGCGTTCAGCATCGCGCCATGTGGGACTACTGGCCGCACACGCGCAGCGGCAACCGGGTCACCGTCGCGGGCGACAAGCCGTTTTAGTTGTCGTCCTGAGCGCAGCGAAGGACCTAACATAGCGGTCACCGAGACTTTTGCGGGCGTGAGATCCTTCGCTACGCTCAGGATGACAGAGTTGTGCTTGTGATCTTCGATTGCGACGGCGTGCTGGTCGACAGCGAGCCGCTCTCCAACACCGTGTTCGCCCGCGCGCTCAGGCGCGAGGGGCTCGACTGGTCGGTCGAGGAGACGATGCGTCGGCTGATGGGGCGGTCGATGAAGGCGTGTATCGAGATCATCGAAGGGCTGCTGGCCCGCCAGCTGCCGGAGACCTTCGTGCACAGGCTGCAAGCCGACACCCTGCAGGCTTTCCGCGATGCGCCGCTGCAGCCAGTGCCGGGCATCAACGAGGCGATCGATGCGATAGAGGCGCAGGGCATCAAGACCTGCATCGCCAGTTCGGGCGGGTTCGACAAGATGAATGTGTCGCTCGGCGTCACCGGCCTGCTGGCGCGCTTCGAAGGCCGCATCTTCAGCGCCAGTCAGGTGTCGCGCGCCAAGCCCTTCCCTGACCTCTTCCTTCACGCCGCGATCGCCATGAACGAGCAGCCGTTCGATTGCATCGTGGTCGAGGATTCGGTTCCCGGCGTGCAGGCGGCGAAGTCGGCCGGCATGCGGGTCCTGGGCTACGCCGGCGCGCCGCACACCGATCGCGACGCGATGGCGGCGGCGGGCGCGTTCCTGTTCGACGACATGAAGAAGCTGCCCGGGCTGGTGCTGCAATGACCGGTTCGTGGTCGATGGGCGAAGCGAAGCCCGAGCGCATCCTCGTGCTGGGCGCCGGCATGGCAGGGCTGGTCGCCGCGAGGTTGCTGCACGATTCGGGTTTCAAGGTGACGCTGCTGGAGGCGCGCGAGCGCATCGGCGGGCGTGTCTGGACCGACGATCGCGTCGGCGCGCCGGTCGATCTCGGCGGCTCGTGGGTGCATGGCGTGGAGGGCAATCCGCTGGCGCTGTGGTGCGGCAAGCTCGGCGTCAGGCTGATCAGCTCGGAGGCCGACCGGCTGATCATCGACGAGCGTGCCTCGGCCACGACGCGCACGACGCAACGGCGCAAGGCCTTCATGGGCGTCGCCGCCTTCAATACCGCCATCGCCTTCGCGAGCTGGAAGAGCAAGTTCCTGACCAATGTGCGCGGGCCGCGCTCGGTCTCGGTGAAGGATGCGATCGAGCCTCTGTTGCGTGCCCCGTGGTTGCCCGAGGTCGATCGGCTGGTGGTCGCCACTTTCGTCGAGGGCAGCGAGGGCGTGAACGGCTCGGTGTGGGACCAGCTCTCAGCCGAGGAATGGTTTCCGACCGAAGGCCTGGACGGCAACGCCCAACCCCAGGGCGGCTTTCACCCTTTGCTCGAAGACGCTGTGCGCGGCGTTGACATCCGGCTCAACGCGCCCGTGACAGCGCTTTCCTGGACGGAGCACGGCGTGGCCGCGACGCTCCAGAGCGGCGAGCGCATCGAGGCCGACCGTGCCGTGGTCACCTTGCCGGTCGGGCTGTTGCGTGACGGCCGCTTCCGCCTCGATCCCCTGCCGCCGCCCGCGCAACGGGCCGCGATCAACCGGCTGGGCTACGGCGCGGGCGTTCTGGCCAAGATCTATATGCGCTTCCCGCACGTGTTCTGGCCGGAGAAGTCGAAATGGTTCGGCCGGCTGCCCGACGCGCCGGACCGGCGCGGCACCTTCAACACCTTCGTCTCGCACACCGAGGAAACGGGCCTGCCGATCCTGCTGAGCTTCGCCAACGGCCACTCGGCCGTGCGCTACGAGCGCGATATGGGCGACGAGGAGGTGAAGCAGGCGGCGCTCGCAAGCTTGCGCAAGATGTTCGGGCACAACAAGGTGCCGGAGCCCGAGGCCTTCGTCTTTCCGCGCTGGCTCACCGATCCCTGGACGATGGGCGGCTATACCTATCCCGCGATCGGCAGCCCGCCCGAGGACCATGACGATCACGCGCGCCCGCTCGCCAACCGTGTGTTTTTCGCCGGCGAGGGCACCGAGCCGGTCGAGTACGGCACCGTGCATGCCGCACTCTGGTCGGGCGAGCAGACGGCTGAGGCGATCTTCTCTGCGGCGACAGGCGGCCGGCCGACGCGTGAGCATCGTCCGTGGGCCGGCGCCCGGCTGGGTGCCGGCCGTCACAATGGGTGATAGAAATGCCTATCGGTGTCATCCCGAGTAGCGCGGGGTCACCCCCGCGCCTTAGCGAGGGACCTTTCCTGTGGCCTTAAAGGTCCCTCGGGCTTCGCCCTCGGGATGACAAGGGAACTGTCATGAAGCTTGCTTCAATTCTCTTCGTCCTGGTTATCGTTTCGGGTCTGGCAACGTTGGGCGTGCTGTTCGCCGGATTGATCAGCATGGCCCGCGGCCCCACCGACAGCGTCGAGCGGGCGCGCCACAGCAACAAGCTGATGTGGTGGCGCGTGCGCCTTCAGCTTCTGACCATCGTCCTGATCCTGCTGTGGTACCTCGCGAGCAAGGCCTGATGGTCAAGTTGACGCGCATCTACACAAGAGGTGGCGACAAGGGGCAGACGTCGCTCGGCCGCGGCGAGCGCGTCGCCAAGCACGATCTGCGCGTCGAGGCCTATGGCACGGTCGATGAGACCAACTCGGTGGTCGGTCTCGCCCGAGCGGCGATCGCGCGCGCGCTAAAGAACGACGCGCATCGTCGTCATGTCGACGCCATGCTCTCGCGCATCCAGAATGACCTGTTCGATCTCGGCGCCGACCTCTGCACCGTGAAGGCCAGGCGTGGTCAGCCCGCCCTGCGCATCGTGCCGGCGCAGGTCGAGCGCCTGGAGCGCGAGATCGACGAGATGAACGGCGAACTGAGCCCGCTCACCTCGTTCATCCTGCCCGGCGGCAGCGAGGCCGCGGCCTGGCTGCATCTCGGCCGCACCGTGGCGCGTCGCGCCGAGCGGCGCATGACGCAGCTTGCCGCCAAGCAGAGCGTCAATCCCGAAGCGATCAAGTACATCAACCGCCTCTCCGACCACCTGTTCGTGCTCGCGCGGCGGCTCAACGACAACGGTGCAGCAGACGTGCTGTGGGTGCCCGGCGCCAATCGCTAGGATCGATTCACCTCATCCTGAGGAGCATCGCGAAGCGATGCGTCTCGAAGGATGGAAACGAGCACCCTGCCTGTTGCCGACCCTTCGAGACGGCCGCTTCGCGGCCTCCTCAGGGTGAGGTCACATGGTCGCGGAACGCGGCTGATCCGTCGGCGTTACATCGCCATGGCGGAGCAGAAATCCCCGAGCAGGATGATCGTCGACCGGCTGGTCGCGGCCGACGTCAACATCGATCGGCTCGCGGTCGAGGACATGGGCGCCAAGGTGCGCGTGACGGGCGTCGTGGCGAGCGAGGCCGAGAAGGCCAGGGCCCTCGCGGCGTTGGGCGAGGCCCAGGCCGCAGGCATCCTGTGTACCCATGCCATCGAGGTAAGACCGCCGGAGCGGCCGACTGACAGCGAGGAGCCGGACGCTGATATCGGCAATCCGCCAGAACCCGCCTGACTGCTCTAAGCTGTTGAAAAAATTGGCGAAAAGCTTCCGCGCTGCGATTTTGTGCAACGCGGCATAGTCTTGACATGGTTGGCTGAACGCCCCTACACGAATTGCCCTTCGCTGGACGGGGCGTCCGGCTGCAACACCTATAGGCGTAACGCGATGAAAGTGCTGGTCGCGGTCAAGCGGGTCATCGACTACAACGTCAAGATTCGCGTCAAGGCCGACAACACGGGCGTCGAGACGGCAAACGTCAAGATGTCCATGAACCCCTTCGATGAGATCGCCGTGGAAGAGGCGATCCGGCTGAGAGAGAAGGGCGCCGCGACCGAGATTATCGCCTTTTCCGCCGGCCCCGCGCAGTGCCAGGAGACGATCCGCACGGCCCTCGCCATGGGCGCCGACCGCGGTGTGCTGGTGCAGACCGATGCCGAACTGCAGCCGCTGGCCGTTGCCAAGCTCTTGAAGGCGGTGGTCGACAAGGAGCAGCCCGGCCTGGTGATCCTCGGCAAGCAGGCGATCGACGACGATTCGAACGCCACCGGCCAGATGCTGGCCGCGCTGCTCGGCTGGTCGCAGGGCACATTCGCCAACAAGCTCAACGTCGCCGACGGCTCGATCGAGGTGAAGCGCGAGGTCGATGGCGGCCTCGAGAACATCAAGATCAAGATGCCGGCGGTGATCACCACCGACCTGCGCCTGAACGAGCCGCGCTACGCCTCGCTGCCCAACATCATGAAGGCCAAGAAGAAGCCGATCGAGGTGCTGGCGCCCGATGCGCTGGGCGTCGACGTGACGCCGCGCCTCAAGGTGCTGAAGGTCGAGGAGCCGCCTAAGCGCAAAGCCGGCATCAAGGTGAAGACCGTGGCCGAGCTGGTCGACAAGCTGAAGAACGAAGCGGGAGTGATCTGAACATGGCCATTCTCGTGGTCGCCGCGCACGACAACAAGACCGTCCGCGCCAACGTCGCCAACGCCGTTGCCGCCGCGGGCCAGATGGGCTCCGACGTCACCGTTCTTGTAGCCGGCAAGGATTGCGGCGATGCCGCCAAGTCGGCGGCCGCCATCTCGGGCGTCGCCAAGGTGCTGCAGGCCGAGGATGCGGCCTATGCCAACTGGGTCGCCGAGGACATCGCGCCGCTGGTCGTGAAGCTCGCCCCCAACTACAGCCACATCGTCATGGCAGCCAACTCGGTCGGCAAGAACGTGGCGCCGCGCGTGGCGGCCCTGCTCGACGTCGGCCAGGTTTCCGAGGCCATCAAGGTCGTCTCGCCCGACACCTTCGTGCGGCCGATCTATGCCGGCAATGCCATGGCGACCGTGCAGACGGCCGACAAGATCAAGGTCGTCACCATCCGCCCGACCAACTTCAAGGCGGGGGCCGGCGGAGGCTCCGCGCCGATCGAACAGATCGGCGGCGAGGGCGCCAAGGGACTTTCCTCTTATGTCGGCGCCGAGCTCTCCAAGAGCGAGCGGCCCGAGCTCACCTCGGCCAAGATCGTCGTCTCGGGCGGCCGCGGATTGGCCAGCGGCGAGAACTTCAAGATCCTCGAGAAGCTCGCTGACACACTGGGTGCAGGCCTGGGCGCCAGCCGCGCCGCGGTCGATGCGGGTTACGTCCCGAACGACTATCAGGTCGGGCAGACCGGCAAGGTGGTCGCCCCCGACCTCTATATAGCCATCGGCATTTCCGGCGCGATCCAGCATCTCGCCGGCATGAAGGACAGCAAGACCATCGTGGCGATCAACAAGGACGAAGAAGCGCCGATCTTCCAGGTGGCCGACTACGGCATCGTGGGCGATCTGTTCCAAATCGTGCCCGAACTGACCGCTGCAGTCGCAAAGAAATAGCGCGGAGTATCGCGTCATGATCAAACGCATCGGCGTCATCGGCGCTGGCCAAATGGGCAGCGGCATCGCGCATGTCTGTGCCCTCAAGGGCTTCGACATCCGATTGATGGACGTCGACCAGCCGCACATCAATTCCGGCATCGACAATATCGGCCGCAACATGGACCGCCAGATCGGCCGCGGCATGATCCGGCCGGAGGACAAGGACTCGGCGCTGAAGCGCATCACGACGAGCACCGACTACAAGCAGTTCGGCGACTGCGATCTGATCGTCGAGGCGGCCACCGAGAACGAGGGCGTCAAGCGCGAAATCTTCAAGAAGCTGTGCGAGGGCCTGCCGCCCAACGTGCTGCTGGCCACCAACACTTCGTCGATCTCGGTCACGCGCCTGGCCTCGGTGACCGACCGGCCCGGCAAGTTCATGGGCATGCACTTCATGAACCCGGTGCCGCTGATGGGCCTCGTCGAGCTGATCCGCGGCATCGCGACGGAGGAGGAGACCTTCCGCACCGTGCGCGAAGTAGTCGTCAAGCTTGAGAAGAAACCGGTCAATGCCGAGGATTTCCCGGCCTTCATCGTCAACCGCATCCTGCTGCCGATGATCAACGAGGCGGTCTACGCCCTCTACGAGGGCGTCGGCAACGTCGAGGCGATCGACACCGGCATGAAGCTCGGCGCCAACCATCCGATGGGGCCGCTCGAGCTTGCCGATTTCATCGGCCTCGATACCTGCCTCTCGGTGATGCAGGTGCTGCATGAGGGCCTGGCCAACTCGAAGTACCGGCCCTGTCCGCTGCTGGTGAAGTACGTCGAAGCCGGCTGGGTCGGCAAGAAGGTGAAGCGCGGCTTCTACGACTATTCCGGCGAGCGCCCGGTTCCTACGCGATAGGGCCCGACGCGGTGATCTCCTAGTTTCGCCAGTCCAAGCCGATATCGAGCACCGACGCGCTGTGGGTCAGCCAGCCGGCCGAGATCAGGTCGACGCCTGACGCGGCGATGGCGGGTGCCGTTGCCGGCGTGATGCGGCCCGACGCCTCGGAGATGGCGCGGCCATCGATCAGGCGCACGGCTTCGGCAAGCGTCTCGGGATCCATGTTGTCGAGCAGGACGGCGTCGACGCCGACGGCCAGGGCCTGCTTCAACTGATCGAGCGTGTCGACCTCGATCTCGATCTTGACCAGGTGGCCGACGCCCGCGCGCGCCGCCTCGATGGCGGGCCCGATGCCCCCCGCCGCGACGACGTGGTTGTCCTTGATCAGCACGGCATCGTCGAGGCCCAGCCGATGGTTGGCGCCGCCGCCGACCCGCACGGCGTATTTCTGCACGGCGCGCAGGCCGGGCATGGTCTTGCGCGTACAGCAGATGCGCGCCTTGTGGCCCTTGACGGCGTCGACCAGCGTTGCCGTCGCCGACGCCACGCCGCTGAGATGCCCGAGGAAGTTCAGTGCCACGCGCTCGGCCGTCAGCACGCCGCGCGCCGGCCCGTCGATCGTGGCGATGCGATCGCCGGGCTGCAGTCGCGTGCCGTCGGGCAGCTCGACAACGATCTCGATCGCGGGCTCGGTCAGGCGGAAGGCCAAGGCCGCGAGGTCGAGACCGGCCACGACGCCGGGTTGGCGCGCCACCAGGGCTGTCTCCGCACGGGCCTGGGCCGGCACCACGGCGTGGGTGGTGATGTCGCCGGCGCGGCCGAGGTCCTCCAGCAGGGCCGCGCGCACCAGCGGCTCGAGCATGACGGTGGGCAGGGCGGGAACGTTCATGGCCGCACCTCGAGCATGCGCTCGACGGCGCGGCGCGCCGGCGCCGCCACGGCCGGATCGATCGCGACTTCGTGCGTCATGGTTTCTAGCGCGCGGCGGATCTTGGGCAGCGTGATCCGCTTCATGTGTGGGCAGAGATTGCAGGGGCGGATGAACTCAATGCCGGGATGCTGCACCGCGACGTTGTCGCTCATCGAGCACTCAGTCATCAGCACGACCCGCGCCGGCTTCTCCCGACCGACATAGTCGATCATGGCCGCCGTCGAGCCGGCGAAATCCAATTCCGCCACGACCTCGGGCGGGCACTCGGGGTGGGCCAGCACGACGACGCCGGGATGGCCGGCCCGCAGCTGGTGGATGTCGTTGGCGGTGAATCGCTCATGGACCTCGCAGTGGCCGGCCCAGGTGACGATCTCGACGTTGGTCTCGCGCGCGACATTTTGCGCGAGGTATTCGTCGGGCAGCATGATCACCTTCGGTGCGCCGAGGCTCTCGACGATCTTCCGGGCATTGCCCGAGGTGCAGCAGATGTCGCTCTCCGCCTTCACCGCGGCCGAGGTGTTGACATAGGTGACGATCGGCACGCCGGGATAGCGCTGGCGCAGCAGGCGGACATCCTGGGCGGTGATCGATTCGGCGAGCGAGCAGCCGGCGCGCAGATCGGGGATCAGCACACTCTTGGCCGGGTTCAGGAGCTTCGCCGTCTCGGCCATGAAGTGCACGCCGGCCAGCACGATCACTTCGGCATCGGTCTTCACGGCTTCGCGGGCGAGCGCCAGGCTGTCGCCCACGATGTCGGCGACGCAGTGGAAGATCTCGGGCGTCTGATAGTTGTGCGCCAGGATCACGGCGTCGCGTTCGCGCTTCAGGGCGATGATGGCGTCGATATCCTCGGCAAAGGCCGGCCATTCGATCGACGGTATCACCGACTTCACGCGCTCATAGAGCGGGGCGGTGCGGGCTGCGAGGTCGGGGGAGAACGAGGGGGCGGACATGGGGCACCTCTCCTTTTTGCTCATTAAGAGCATTAATAATGCTAAAGGTGAGTATAAAGCCGGTCAAGCGGTCAATTCCGCGGCGCGGCGCCGGTTGATCAGGCGGGGCGGGAGAGCGGCAATTTGCTGCCGCCAAAGGCCCGTTCGAGCACGATTTCGCCGCGGAAGCGGTAGAGCTTGGCAGGGCGGCCGCCGGCTTCGGCCGAGATGGCGCCGGTCTCCTCGACCAGGCCTTGCTGGTCGATCAGGCGGCGAAAGTTCTGCTTGTGCAGCAGCCGGCCGGCCAGGGCCTCGACCGCGCGCTGCAGCTGCAGCAGGGTGAACGCCTCGGGCATCAGTTCGAATACGATCGGCCGGTACTTGATCTTGGCCCGAAGACGGGCAATGCCGGTGGCGAGGATGCGACGATGGTCGTGACGCATCGTCATGCCGGGCAGGGGTTGGGTAACCGGCTCACGCGCAGCACTTGCTTCCGAAACCAGCGCCGCCTCGTAGAGCAATTCGTAGCGCTGCAGCACGAGGTCCTCGTTCCACGCGGTCTTGCCGTTGCCGAAATTGATCTCGATGCGCTGGCGCCGGTCGCGCTTCAGCGCCGGCTCGCCGGCCTGGTCGCTCCATTTCCGCAGGCGCGGCAGGATTTCCTTCGCCACCAGCGGCGAGGGCCCGGCGCGCCAGTCCTCCCACGGGAAGTAGCGGTACCAGTTGCGCCATTCCGGATCGCGTGGGCCCTTCGACAGCCGCTCGTGGGTCAGGCCGAGGTAGGAGATCGACACCACGCGCCCGCTGCGGGCGAGTTCGGTGCGGTTGCGGTCGGCGAAAGTATAGAGCTGCTCGACATAGCCCAGCGGATGATGCGTCTGCCGCTCGACCCAGGCACGCAAGCCGACCTGCAGGGTCGGATGCTCACCCTCGAACGGACCTGAGGGCAGGAGCGATCCGTCCTCCAGGGTCAGCACCAGCGGTTCGTTGGCCGTCAGCGCCACGAGCACCGCGTTCAGTTCGATCATGACGGCGTTGGCGCCGGCAGCGGGCAGCTTCATCTCGGCGCCATTATGCACCAAACTGCCGGGCATGGCCCATCCACCGATCCGCATTGCCGTTCTGAACTTCGCCCATGAGACGGTGACGTTCCTGCCGAACGATACCACCCGCGAGGATTTCATCTACAAGGGCTCGCCGGCCAAGGGCGAGGCCCTGCTCGGCTGGGATGCCAAATCGTACATGGGCGGCTTCGTGAAGCTCGCACGCGAGCATGACGGCGTCGAGCTGGTTGGCATCGAATCGCCGCTGTGGCCCAAGACCGGCACCGGCTCCGGCTGGATCACCGAGGACGCTTACGAGCATTTCCTCGGCCGCCAGATCGCCGAGTTGAAGGCCGGCGGCAAATGGGACGGTGTCTATCTCGCGCTGCACGGCGCCATGGGCGTGCGTGGTGTGCCGAAGCCCGAGGCCGACATCGCACGCCGGGTCAGGGCGGTGGTGGGGCGCGCGGCCTTCATCGTCGGCACCTTCGATCCGCACGGCAACGAGGACGAGGAGTTCCTCGCTACTGCCGACATGGCGTTCTGCGTAAAATACTTCCCGCACTACGACACCTACCTGCAAGGCGAGCGTGCCGCGCGCATGCTGATCCGCGCCATCCGTGGCGACTACAAGCCCGCCACGGTGACGCAGAAGGTGCCGATCCTGGCCCCCAGCCTGGCGCAATGGACCGGCGCCTCGCCGTGGATGGACCTGGTGCAGCGCGCGCTCACCTGGGAGGCGCGCGAGCCCGACCTCTACGTGAACGTGTTCTTCAGCTTCGCCTTTGCTGACGTGCCCGACATCGGCATGACCATCCAGGCGATGAGCAACGGCAAGCCCGAGCTCGCCCGCAAGGTAGCCGACGACATGGCGACGTGGGCTTGGCGGCGGCGCAAGGACCTCTTGGGCGCGGGCGGGGTCCATTTGATTCCCGAAGGCGTGCGGCTGGCAAAGGAAGCGATCGCCAAGGGCGCGACGCCGGTCGTGCTGGCCGACCACAGCGACCGCTCCGGCTCAGCAACGTGGCTTTTGCAAGAAGTGATCAAGCAGGATCTCGAGGGCGTGCTGTTCGCCACCATCGCCGATCGCAAGGCGGTTATGGCGGCGAAAGACCTGAAGCCGGGCGATCCGTTCGACAGGGAGGTGGGCGGGCTCGCCGACGAATCGGCCGGCCAGCCGGTCAGGGTGAAAGGCACGATCAAGGGCGTGATGCACGCCCTTGGCCTGCACTGGGTGGCCGTCAACTTCGGCAAGGGCAATGTCGTCCTGTTGAGCGAGTACCTGACGCAGGTGATGGACCCTCACGACCTCAAGGGATTCGACGTCGCCGAGTACAAGGCCTTCGCCATCAAGTCCCGGGTGCACTTCCGCCGCGGCTTCGAGGACTCAGGCTTCGCCAAGACCATCCTGGTGGTCGAGCCCGAGCAGCCGTTCCTCGGCACGGTCCGACTCGACGCTTTGCCTTACAAGAACGTCGATGTCCGGAAGTTCTATCCCTGGGGCGACGTCAGCTTCCCGTGAGTGTCAGAGGCGCATTCGAGTGCGAAGCACTCGAATCGCCCGCTCACTCGGCGGCGCGCAAGGGCGCCCGCGCCGGATGCTTGGCTTTGGCGAGCCGGCGCTGGTAGACGTCCTGCCATGGGCCTTGATCGTCGCTGACGAAATAACCGCTGCGCGCAGCGTGATAGATGCCTGCATCCTCGACGCCCGGTGGCACAGTGCCGTCGTCGCGTAGCGCGCGTGCCGCCCTGAGCAGCCGCCGTCGGGTGCGCGTGATCATCTGGTCCGACGGTCCCAGGTGCTCGAACGTGTGGTCGACGATCGGCCCCATGCTTTCGGTGATCGCCTGGTCCTGCAGGTGGATGCCGTCGATACCGCTGTAGATCGCGTTGGTGCGCTGGGCCTCGCGGTCCATGCCCCAGTCGTTGGCCTCGTTCTCGGCCATGCGCCAGCGGCCCATCCAGTCCGTCGTGTTCGGCAGCAGACGGTTGCCGCGTCCGGCGCCGCCGATCGGCGTGCCGTCCTTGTAGGCGGGCTGCGGCATGTTCATCGCGTTGCGCGAGTTTTTCCACCAGATGTAGACGTACATCGTGTTGTGGTCGTCGATCGGCACCCAGGCGCGACCGTGCGCGTGGCTGTCGAACTCGCCATTGGGCGCCTGCGTCCAGAACGGGAAGAGGAAGTTGGCGAAGCGCCAGTAGGTCTGGCCGGGCCCGGCCGGGCGGTGCGCGCCGTACTGCGTGCCCCACGGCGCGTCGGTCACGTGGTAGAGCGGCGCGCGGTTGGTGACCGTGTAATAGAACGGCTCGCTCTCATCGAGCTGGGCCGGGTCGGCGTGGCCGCCGTGCAGGTAGCCGAAGTGCGCCGTGTCGATCTCGCCCTCGATCGCCTGCAGGTAATTGCAATCGCGCTGGATCATGCCGACGTTGATCTCGCTGTCGGGCGCGTCGAGGATCTGCAGCGCCGGCAGGGCAGGCGGCTCGGCGCGCACGCCCATGTAGACCCAGACCAGGCCAGCGCGCTCCTGGGTGCGATAGGCCTTGGCGCGCACCTTGTGCTTGAAATCCTGCTCGGGCGGCACGCTCGGCATGTCGATGCACTGGCCGGTCACGTCGTACTTCCAGCCGTGATAGAGGCAGCGCAGCCCGCCTTCTTCGTTGCGGCCAAGGAATAGCGAGGCGCAGCGATGCGGGCAGCGGTGATCCATGACGCCGACCCGGCCGGTGCTGTCGCGGAAGGCGATCAGCTTTTCGCCCAGCAACATGAAGCGGACCGGTGCGCCGTCGCGCTCGAGCTCGGACGACTTCAACGCGGGCATCCAGTACTCGCGCATCAGCCGGCCCATCATCGTGCCGGGACCGACCTGGGTCAGCTCGGCGCCTTCGCTTGCTGTCGTCATCCTTTGCCTGGCCCGCGATAGGTGACTTTCTTCTGCAGCGCCTTGTCGGTCTCCTCGACGGTGAGCAGCACGGTCGTCTTGGTGCGGACGAGGCCGGTGGCGGAGACGGAGAGGGCGAGCGCCGTGGCGCTCACCGTGTCGGGCAGGTCGAGGATCGCGATCACGTCGTGTTCGCCCAACGAGAAGTAGTAGGCCTCGAGCTTGCCGCCGAGCGCTTTCGCCGCCTTGGCGACGACAGCCTTGCGGCCCGACGACTTGTCCTTTTGCAGACCCTTCAGGCCTTCGGCAGTATAAGACGCTTCAATCAGGTACTTCGGCATGACACCACCTCTTGCAGGAGTTCGTCGCGTGTCATGCCGGTAACCATACGCCCGGAAGGCAAGGGAGGATAGGTCATGGCGATCGAAGTACTGGAGATCCATCATACCGGCGTGCGGGTCGATACCGGCGCCCAGAAGCTCGCGGCCACCGAGAGTTTCTACAAGGACGTGCTGGGCCTGCACCGGGACGAGAAACGGCCGACCATTCCGGGGATTCCCGGCGCCTGGATCAATGTCGGCGAGGTCGGCCAGATCCACCTGATCGGCGGCGAACAGCCCTCTCCGGTTGCCAAGGGGCCGGGCGAGGATCCGACGCGCCCGCACATCGCATTCGCAGTGAAGGACATCGTGGCGACCCGCAAGGAGCTCGACCGCATGGGCGTGAAGTACTGGGTGATCGAGGGACTCACCAGCCCGGACTCCACGCAGGTCTTCATGAACGATCCTTGCGGCAACATGGTCGAGCTGCACCAGTTCGACAAATGCCGCTGCCGCGCGAGCAACCGCGCCTAGCAGTTCAGTGGGCGTCGAGTAGTCGTCCGAAGCCCGTGATGCGATCGGTGATGCCGGCCAGCCGTAGCGCATGCCAGAGCGTCGCCTGGGTCGAGGTGATCACCGGCTTGCCGAGCGCCTTCTCCAACCGGTCGATTACCGTGTGTGAGCGCGTGTTGAGGCAGGTCATGATCAGCGCCTCCGAATGCGAATCGAAACCCTTGCGGCCGAGCTCGAACAACGTGTCGGGGTCGGGCTCGGCGAGCCGGAAGCCGTCGGAGATGCCGAGGCAGGCGCCGCCCAGCACTTCGAGGCCGGCACTCTCGAAGTAGCCGTGCTCGGCGTCGTCGACTTCCTTGGTATAGGGCGAGACGATACTTACCCGGCGGGCGCCGAGCGTGTCCGCCGCGGTCAGGATCGCATGCGCGGCCGTCGTCGAGGGCACCTTGTAAGCCTCGGCGATCTCGGCCCGCAGATGGGAGTCGTAGTCCAGGCCCTGGACGATCGACGAAGCAGTACAGCCATAAGCGATGACGTCGGGGAAGACGCTGGAGAGCTGGCGGATCGCCGACTTGCCCTCGTTGCGGTCCATTTCCACGAACGCCTCGGGCGTCGTCGCGGGCGGGATGAACATGCGGGCGGCGAGTACGCTCACGCCGTCGGGCACGGTGCGCTGCGCCCATGGCTCCATCACGGTATTGACGCTCGGCACCACGATGCCAAGGCGGGCGCGCCGTCCGTCGCCGTCCAAGAACTGGCGGCCCATCAGAAACGCGAGAAGAGTTGAGTGAAGCCGTAGAGTTTGTCGTCGATGCCGTTCATCCGGCAGGCATGCCAGTAGGTCGCGACATTGACGCTGATCACCGGCTTGTCGAGCCAGCGCTCGGCTTCGTCGGCGAGCTTCGCCATCGGCAGGTTGGCGCCGAACTGCACGATTGCCTCGATGTCGTCGCCATCGATCGACTTGATCGCCTGGATCATATCGCGCGCCGTCAGCACCGAATAAGACGTCGGGTTCTTGCCACGCATGTGGTTGAAGCGGACGATCTCGTAGCCGTGCGGTCCCAGCACGCCCTTCATGCGCGGTTCGATCGACGGATAGTAGGGTTCCATGACGGCGATCTTCTTCTTCACGCCGTGGCGCTTCAGCGCCTCGACCACCGCGTCGCAGGCGATCGCCACCGGGATGTCGCTCTTGGCAACCGCGCGGATACGCTTCTTCAGATCCTCGCCCCATTGCGGCGTGCCGCCCCAGACCGAAAGCGCGGAGATGCCGAGGATGAAGGCGTTGGGCTTGGCGTCCATCGCCCGGCCCACCGCGTCCTCGAGCGACAGGTCGATCAGGCGCAAGAGCTCGTCGAAATCCTCGTTGCTGCGCACCGGAATGTCGTCGATCGCCATGCGGGCGAGATGGTTGGTGACGCCGGGCGGGCGCATGTCGTCGTACTCGGGCTGCACGACCGTGTTGGTCGAGGGCGTCGCCACGCCGAATGCCAGCCGCCAGGCCAGATAGTCGCGCATGGCTAGTCGAGGCCGACCAGTCGGGCCACGCGCTGGATCGCCCGCCAGGCTGGGTCGAGGGCGGCGAAGCTCTTCATCATCTCGCTGCAGTCGGCGAGGATGGCCTTGAGCTTGGTGCTGTTCGGTTCGTGCTTTTCCGCCTCGGCGCGCGCTTCCGCGAGCTTGGCCCGGATCTCGCGGGTTTCCTCGCCGTAGTCGGCCTCGATCTGCTTCAGCGACTCCGCGAGAGCAGAGGCCAGTCGGTGCATTTCGTTGGCCATGAAGGGTCCCGTTCCTAGAAGGTGGTCTTGGTCGGCGTCACGACGATATCACGAACGCAGATGTGCGCCGGGAGTTTCCAGCAATAGAGCACGATGTCAGCCAGTTCCTCGGCCGACAGGAAGTCGGGATTGCCGAGGATGCGCTTGTATTCGTCGAAGCTGATGCCCATGCCGGCATGGATGTTGGTGCGCACATATCCCGGCGCGATGTTGATGACCCGCACACCGTTCTTGCCCTCGGACTCGCGCACCAATTCGCTGAACGCCCGCACGCCGTACTTGGTCGCGGTGTAGGTCACTGCGACCGGCGACGTCTTGCGGTCGCTCACTGAGCTGATGTTGATGATGGTGCCGGCGCCGCGGGCCGACATGTCGGCCAGCACCGCCTTGGTGCCGTTCAACACGCCCTTCAGGTTGACGTCGATCTCGTGTGCAAAGGCTTCGGGCTCGACGGCCTTGAACTCACGCGCGTCGGCCAGGCCGGCGCTATTGATCAGGCAGGCCGTCCTGCCGAACGCCACCTCGGCCGCGCGGATCGCCTTCTCGAGCGCGCCATAATCCGCGACATCGGCTTCGGCGCACATCGTGCGCTCGGCCGGCAGACCTTCCGGCATCTTCATGTGCCGCGCGATCAGGAGCAGGGCGTTGCCGTCCTTGGCGAAGGCATGGGCCAGCGCCAAACCGATGCCCGAGCTTGCGCCGGTTATGACGACGAGTGGCTCGGCCATTCTGGTTTCCTCAAGCCGGCGTCGGCGCGACGGCAAGCCGGCGCCAGACATTGTCGACGATCAGCCGCCCGCTCCCCATCATCGCCGTGTCGAGCACGACGGGGCCCGACGGCGAGGTGAGCGACAGGCGCTCGAGGATGTATACTGTAGTGGTCCCCCCGCGGGCGACGCTAACGCTATGGCGAATGAAGTCGGCCTGCTGAATTGCCAGTGCATCCCAAGGCAACACGCGGTCCCCGACGCCGAGGCCGATCTTGTCGAAGCCGACCTTGCTGGCGGATGGCGCGAGGCCCAGCAAGCGTCGGCTCATGCGCTCGTTCCAGATCCGGGTTTTCCGTCGCAGGCTGAAGAATTGGTAGGCTGCCACCAACAAGGTGAGGCCAAGGATGGCGATATACATTACCGGCTGCTCGGACGGCTCGAGCAAAAGCGCCAGACCGCAGCCCAAAGCGAGGAACATGCCGGTCGCGATGATGTACACCCACTTGGTCCTGCCGGTGTAGGCGCGCGTCGCCTCGTCGGCGGAGAACATGGACCCCTGAAAGGAGTTTTTCATCGTCCACAGGCTGATCTCGCGCCACTGCTTGGGCGTCAGCGGTTCGCTCGGCTTCTCGTCGATCAGAATGCGCATCAGCCGGTGGCCCCCTTCATCAGCGCCAGTGCCTCTGGCTTGTCCCAGTCGGCCTCGCCTTCGAGGCGGCCGAGCTCGCGGCCCTGGGTGTCGACCAGGATAGAGGTCGGCAGGATCGAGATGTCCAGTGCCTGCATGGACTTTCGCCCCTTATCGAAATAGACGCCGAGATGGCTGAGCTTCTTGTCCTTGTAGAACGGCGCCACCTTGGGCCGCGACGGGCCGTCGAGCGACAGCGGCAGGACCACGAACTTGTCCTTGCCCATCTCTGCCTGCAGACGATCGAGACTCGGCATCTCCTTCACGCACGGCGCGCACCAGGTCGCCCAGAAATTCAGCAGCACAACCTTGCCCTTGTAGTCGGCAAGTTTCAGCGGCTTGTCGTCGGCGTCGTTGAAGGCGAGCTCGGGCAGGGGCTTGGGTTCCTTGGCCAGCTGGAACTTGGCCAGCGTGCCCTTCAGCAACTCCGGCCCTAGGTTGGCTAATGCCGGGAGGGCAAAAAAAGCCGATGCGCCGGCCAATAACAGCCTGCGAGCAAGGAGGAAATCCGAACCGGGATATGTCATAAGCCGCGTTCCTACAGGACTACTGGCTCTTATTCATGGCACGGAAGAACACAAGGACGCGAGCGGGCAAGGCCAACCCCAATGCAATGTGGGGCGGCCGCTACAAGCTCGGACCTGCGGAAATCATGGAGCGGATCAACGCCTCCATCGGTTTCGACCGCAAGCTCTATGCCCAGGACATCGCGGGCTCGCTGGCGCATGCCGACATGCTGGTCGCCCAGGGCATCCTGACGGGGGCCGACGGCCGCGCCATCAAGCAGGGCCTCGCGAAGGTCCGTGCCGAGATCGAGAGCGGCAAGTTCAAGTTCTCGACCAAGCTCGAGGACATTCATTTCAACGTTGAGGCGCGGCTCACCGAACTGATCGGCCCGGCCGGCGGCCGCCTGCACACTGCGCGCTCGCGCAACGACCAGGTGGCGCTCGATGTGCGGCTCTGGGTGCGCGACGAGGTCGATCGCCTGGAGGCGATGCTGCGCGACCTGCAGGTGGCGCTGATCGACCGCGCCGAGGAATATGCCGGCACCATCATGCCGGGATTCACCCACCTGCAGACGGCGCAGCCCATCACTTTCGGCCATCACCTGCTGGCCTACGTCGAGATGTTCGGCCGCGACCGCACGCGCCTCAGCGACTGCCGCAAGCGCATGAATGAGTCGCCGTTGGGCGCTGCCGCGCTCGCCGGCACGCCGCACCCGATCGACCGCAAGCGTACAGCCAAGGCGCTGGGCTTCGACGCGCCGATGGCCAACTCGCTCGATGCCGTGTCGGACCGCGACTATGTCGTGGAATTCCTGGCCGCCGCCTCGCTTTGCTCGGTGCACCTGTCGCGGCTTGCCGAGGAGATCGTGATCTGGTGCTCGGCGCCCTTTCGATTCATCGCGCTGTCGGACGCCTTCACCACCGGCTCCTCGATCATGCCGCAGAAGCGCAACCCCGATGCGGCCGAGCTGGTGCGTGGCAAGGTCGGGCGCATCGTCGGCGCCTTCGTGGCGCTGTGCACCCTGCTGAAGGGCCTGCCGCTCACCTACGGCAAGGACATGCAGGAGGACAAGGAGCCGCTGTTCGACGCCGCCGACTCCATCGAGCTTTGCGTGGCGGCCATGACCGGCATGGTGCGCGATCTCAAGGCCAATCCCGAGCGCATGCGCGCTGTCGCCTCGGCCGACTATTCGGTGGCGACCGATCTCGCCGACTGGCTGGTGCGTGAGGTCGGCCTGCCGTTCCGGCAGGCCCATCACGCGACGGGCACACTGGTTGCCAAGGCCGCGGCCAAGGGCGTCGATCTCGACAAGCTGTCGCTCGAGGAGATGCAGGCCGTCGAGCCGCGCATCACACGTGGCGTCTACCGCGTGCTCACGGTCGAAGCATCGGTCGCCGCGCGCAAAAGCTTCGGCGGGACGGCACCCGCCAATGTCGCGCGCGCCGTCAAGGACGCCCGGAAGCGCTACCTATGAAGGTCTTCGACTACAAGAACGGCGAGATGCAGGCCGAAGGCGTGGCGCTCGGCGCCATCGCAGCGCAGGTCGGCACGCCGTTCTATTGCTATTCGGCGAGCGCCCTGCGCGCGACGTGGCGGGAGTTCGCTGACGCCATCAAGGGCATGAATGCCTCAGTCTGCTATGCCATGAAGGCCAATTCGAGCCTCGCGGTCGTGAAGCTGTTCGGCGAGCTGGGGGCGGGCGCCGACATCGTGTCGATCGGCGAGATGCGGGTCGCCCTCGCCGCAGGCATCGCGCCCGCGCGCATCATCTATTCCGGCGTCGGCAAGAAGGCGAGCGAGCTTGCTGCGGCCCTCGAGGCGGGCGTCGGCCAGATCAATGTCGAAAGCTCGGCCGAGCTCGAGACGCTGAACGCCGTCGCGGGCCAGCTCGGCGTGAAGGCTGACATCACGATCCGCGTGAACCCCGATGTCGATGCCAAGACGCACGCCAAAATCACCACCGGCCGCAAGGGGAACAAGTTCGGCGTCGATATCGATCTCGCGCGCGAGGCCTTTGCGCTGGCCGGCCGCCTGCCCAACCTGCGCGTGGTGGGCGTCTCCATGCATATCGGCTCGCAGCTCACCAGCCTCGATCCCTATCGCGATGCGGTCGTGCGCATGCGTGGCTTGATCCAGGAGCTGCGTGGCGACGGCCATCGCATCGACCGCTTCGATATTGGCGGCGGCCTGGGGATTGTTTATGCCGACGAGCGGCCGCCCTCGATCGCCGAGTTCATGCAGGTGGTCGGCAAGGAGACGGCCGGTCTCGGCTGCGAACTCACCTTCGAGCCGGGCCGCCGGATGGTCGGCGAAGCGGGCGTGCTGGTGAGCGAGGTGATTCTCGTGAAGCCCGGTGTTTCCAAGACTTTTGTCGTTGTCGACGCGGCCATGAACGACCTCATCCGGCCGACCTTATATGAGGCGTGGCACGACATTGCGCCGGTCAAGGCGCCGCGCCCCGGTGTCGCCACGATCCGCTGTGACATTGTCGGGCCGATCTGCGAATTGGGCGATTATCTGGCACTAAACCGTGATCTGCCGCCGCTTTCTGCCGGAGACCTCGTCATGATACGATCGGCGGGCGCGTACGGTGCGGTCATGGCCTCGAGCTACAACAGCCGGCCGCTCGTACCCGAGGTGATGGTCGATGGCACGCGATTTGCGGTTACCCGGCCAAGACCCTCGATCGAGGAGATGATCTCCGCCGAGCGGCTTCCGCCCTGGATGGAGAACAAGGCCTAAGCGAAAGGACGCGATGGACGCCACCGAAGCCACCCCGATCGCCGCCCCTGGACTGGCGCGCAAGATCGGCTTGGCATGGGCGGCGCTGGCCTGGGAGGGCCTGTGGCCGCGGTTGATGCCGCTGCTCGCTCTCGTGGCGCTGTTCATCGCGGCGGCCCACCTCGACCTGTTCGCCGGGCTCGATCCCTGGGTCCATACCGTTTTGCTGGGGCTCCTGGCGGCAGTGTTCTGCGGTGTCGCGGCTTGGCAGTTGCGCAGCTTCCGCTGGCCGATCCGCGAGGAGGCGATCCGGCGCCTGGAGCGCGACTCCGACGTGCCGCACCGACCTCTGGTCGCGGTCCAGGACACGCTCGCCGCCGGCGAAAGCGATTCGATGGCTGCGGCACTCTGGGACGCGCATCGCCGGCGCGAAGCGGCGCGTCTCGCCGGCCTCAGCAACAAGCCCGCCCATCCCGGCCTCGCCAAGCTCGACACCTGGGCGCTGCGCATCGTGCCCATCCTGGCGCTGATCGTGGCCATCGCCGCTGCGGGCGGCTGGCGCGCCGACCGCATGGCTGCCGCCGTGACGCCCGCCTTTCCGCCGCCGCCGCCGGTGGTCGCCAATCTCTGGATCGCGCCGCCGGCCTATACCGGCAAGCCGCCGATCTATCTCGACATGGCCGAGCACGACAAAGTCCTGCGCGTGCCGGTCGGCAGCAAGCTCGCGGGCTTCGTCGACGATGTGCGCGGCCGCCACGCGCCCAAACTGGTGATCGACGGCAAGGAGACCGAGTTCAACACCGTCTCCAAGGGTAAGTACCAGGTCGAGCAGACGATCATGGACGGCAAGCAGATCACGCTCGAAGCGCGCGGCGATGAGCAGGCGCGCTGGAAGCTGCACGTCATTCCCGACCTGGCGCCGACCATCGAGTTTGCCCGTCCCATCGGCGTCGACAAGTGGTCGACGAAGATCGAGTACATTGCCGGCGACGATTTCGGCGTCACCGGCGTTCAGCTGCAGATCCGCCTGCACGGCAGCGTGCTGGGCGACGACATGCTGACCGATGACGAGGAGCCCGAGGTGCTGCGCGTCGACCTGCCGGTGGCGGGTGGCGCCAAGAAGGTGGCCGACACCTTCGTGCGCGATTTGACCAGCCATCCATGGGCCGGCCTCAAGGTCCGCGTCATGCTGTTCGCGACCGACGCGCTGGGCCAGAAGGGCCGCAGCTCGGTCGAGACCTTCCTGCTGCCCGAGCGCGTGTTCAACGACCCGACGGCGCGTGCCCTGATCGTCCTGCGCAAGCAACTGACGCGCGATCCCAAGGCCTTGCGCCTGGACGTCGCCGACGGCATGCGGCTGATCAGCACTCATCCCGAGAGCTACCGTAGCGACCCTGTTGTGCAGCTCGGCCTGCGCATCGGCTCGGCGCGCCTGGCGCAGAGCGGCGACAAGCCGATCATCACCGATACCCAGAAGCTCCTGTGGGATCTGGCGCTCAGGCTCGAGCAGGGCGCCACGTCCGATGCCGAGCGCCAGCTCGAGCAGGCTCGACAGGACCTGCGCGATGCCATCCAGCGCCAGGCCGGCGACGAGGAGATCGAGCGCCTGATCCAGCAGCTCTACAGTGCCATGGACCGCTGGCAGAAGGAGCTGGCCGAGCGCATGCAGGATCCTGAGGAACGCCGCCGAATGATGGAGCAGGCGGAGAAGATGGATCCCAACAACACCATCACCTCCGACGACATCCAGAAGATGCTCGACAAGATCCGCGAGATGGCCAGGAACGGCCAGCGCGAGGAGGCCAAGCGCCTGCTGGAAGAGCTGCGCAAGATGATGGAGAACGCCACGCCGATGATGGCGCAGCCCGGCCAGCGCGGACAGCAGCGCCAGCAGGGTCAGCAGGGCCAGGGCAACCAGCAGGGTCGGGAGATGATGAACCAGCTCGACCGGCTGTCCCGGCGGCAGAACCAGCTTTTAGGCGAGAGCGAGCGCGAAGGCCGCCAACAGCAGCAGGGCCAGCGCGGCCAGCAAGGCCAGCGCGGTCAGCAAGGGCAGCAAGGCCAACAGGGTCAGCAAGGTCCGGGCGGCCAGCAGCCGGGTGACGGGCAGTGGGGCGAGCAGCAGCGCGGCCAGCAACAGGGCCTGCGCAACCAGCTTGGCGACTTCATGCGCAAGCTCGACGAGAACGGCATGCAGATGCCGGAGTCGCTGGGCCAAGCCGAGCGCTCGATGCGCGAGGCCGAGGATGCGCTGCGCCGCGGCGACCCGCGCGAGGCCTCGCGCTCGCAACGGCGCGCGCTCGACAGGCTGCAGCAGGGCATGGGCGACATGGCCGAGCAGATGCGCAATCGCGGCCCGGGCAACGGCCAGGACCTCGCCGAGATCGAAGAGCGTGAGCGGCGCAGCGAGGACCGCGACCCGCTCGGCCGCTCCGACGGCAACTACGGCAACTCGGTCGACACCGGCGTCGACAAGGTCCCGCTCGAGCTCGAGCGCCAGAAGAGCCGCGAGATCCTCGACGAACTCCGCCGTCGCGCCGGCGAGCAGCGACCCAAGGAAGAGCTCGACTACATCGATCGGCTGCTGAAGACCTATTGATCGGCTCGGCCACGAAAAGAGCCCGTCGGGGCGACCCGGCGGGCTCCATCGTTTGCGAGGGTACTCTACGCGACGCTACTGGGTGGCGATGTTGCCGGCGGCATCCATGCTGACGGCCATCTCGACACCACCCTTCACCGCGCGACCGGACCACACGCCGTCCGGACTGCGCGACAGGCCCTTGACGTCGTGGAAGCCGCGCTGCTCGAAGGCATAACGCGCCGCAGCTTCGGCGCCCGACGGATTACCGTTGAGGGCGTTCGGCTTGGCCGTGCCTGTCGTCGACGGCGGCAGGTACGGGTTCTGGCCGTGGCCGGAATAGGACGTGCCCGGCGGCGGGTTGCTCGGGCCGGCCGGCATTTGCGCGTTCTGTGCACTGGCGGCACCGGCGACGCCGACGACCAGCAGCGCGATCAGGGCTGTTTTCATGACTCTTCCTCCTTGTGATGCGGCTCCCTAGTCAATGCATCACGCGCCGGAGGGTTGCTCGCCACTGGTAGCGGACAATGTTCGCTGTCAGACGCTGAAAGATCAGGAACGCTTGGCGCGGATCGTGTCGACCTTCTCGCCGACCCGCTGCTCTTCCTCAGCAAAGGCATTCAGCCAGCGTCTGGCTTCGTGCTGTTCACGGAAGATCTTGATCGGTCGGTCGACCGTTGCTGCTTCGGCGAAGACCGCGGCCTGGCGGAAGGTCTCGTCGTTGGCGGCCACGATGGCGATGGGGCCGATCGGCCCGGCGGCACCATGACGGCGCACCGTTTCGGCGAATCCCTTCAGGACGCTGTCGTCGAAGGCGGTTTGCGTCTGTGAGACATCGAACATCTTGCGATAGGGCGCGCCGCCCTGCGCGAACATGTCGGCCAGGTATTTCTCCACCTCTTGCGGCTTCACCTCGCCCTTGGCGATCGCGATCACCAGGCGCTGTGGGTGAGACAGGGTCCAATGAAGAGGCATGACTTACATTAGTCACCGCAACCGCGCATCGACAATGGCGCTGGCGTTTTCCGCAGTGCCGCAGCAGCAATCATCACGGAAATGCCACTGAACTATCTCGTGCAAGGGTGAAGTGCTCTACGCCGCCTCGCCAAGGGGACGCCCTTCCGGCAGGATCGCGCCAGGATCCGGGGGAGAGTGATCCATGACAGGCGGCATGTTCGCCAAGGCGGCGGCGCTCGCGGTAGGCCTTGCCGCATCAGGCGCGGCGGCGGAAACCAGTCTCATCACCAGGGCCGGGGCCTGGCAGGCTTTTGGCGGCACGACGACCAGCGGGCGTCCCGTGTGCGGCGTCTCGCAGTCCGCCGGCGAGCGCTATTTCGGCCTCAAGTACTATTCCGGCAATTCGACCTTCACGATCCAGATGGGCGCGAAGTCCTGGCACATCGAAAATGGCGCCAAGCAAAAGCTGCAGATGATCCTGGACGGCAACCGGCCGTGGACCGCCACCGGCACGGGCATGCATTTCAATGACGGCGACGCCGGGCTCGAATTCACAATCAGCCGTAACGAACTCGACCAGTTTTCTGCCGAGTTCCGCAGCAGCAGCTCGTTGCGCGTTCAGTTGAGCGGCTCGGACTCGGCCGAGTGGTCGCTGAGCCTCGCCGGCTCGAATGCCGTCACCGGCGCTTTTCTCCAGTGTATCGAGGGCCTGACGCGCTAGTTAGAGCATCTTCGGTTCGGCTGGAATCAGCCGAACCGGAGATGCCCTTGGTCGAGGCGCCCGGAGCAACGCGTTTCTGATCACATGGAACCGCGGAGCGGTTCCATGTGATCAGAACCCGCTCTATTCCGCCGCGGTCCTCTCGACCACGCCGATATAGGGCAGGCCGCGGAACCGGTGCGCCCAGTCGAGCCCATAACCGACCAGGAACTCGTCGCCCGCCTCGAACCCGGTGAAGTCGGCCTGCAGGGGCGCCCGGCGCTTGTGCGGCTTGTCGAGCAGCGTGCACACCCAGACGCGGTGCGCCCCGCGCTCCTTGATGAGGTTCTTGGCGAAGGACAGAGTCAGGCCGGACTCCAGGATGTCGTCGACCAGGAGCACGTCGCGGTCGCGCACATCGTCGACGATGTCGCGCACGATGCGCACGTTGCCGCTGGTCTGGGTAGCGGTGCCGTAGCTCGACAGTGTCAGGAAATCCATCGACCAGTTGGCGCCGGCGCGGCTCAGCGCGCGGATGAGGTCGGCGGCGAACACGAAGCTGCCCTTCAGCACCGACACGACCAGTGTGTCGGCCGGCAGCTTGGCGGCGAGTTCATCCGCCATCACGTCGACCCGGGCGGCGATCTCGGCGGCAGAGAAGCGGATGGAAACGGTGGGGCGGTCAGCCATGTTGTCGGCGCTCATTCGACGGCGGGCACGATGTCGGTGGTGCCGTCGGGCGGATCGTCGAGCGTCTGGCGGAACCCCAGCCGCGCACCGGGAGCGATCGGCCCTTCGACCAGCGCGTAGGAGCGCTCGCCCAGCACGTCATTGTCTTTCTTGAAGGTGAGTTTGAGCGTGCTGGTTGAGCCGATGGCCTGGCCGGTATTCACGATCTCACCCTGGACCACGTAGTGGCCGTCGATCAACTCGATCTTGCTGGCGGCGACATCGATCTCGAGCTGGGGGCGCGCCGGAGGATCGGGCATGGTGATCTTGGCGGCTCGCGGCGGGGCAGGCGCCGCGGCCGCGGCCGCGACCGAAACCGGGCGGCCCACGCTCGCCTCGTTGGACATCATCGCCACGATCTCCTGGCGGAAGGCGAAGGCGGCGGCCGCCAACAGGACGACCACGACGACTGCCGCCGCCAGGACGCGGCTCCAGGCAAAGTCGGGCTTGGGCTCGATGACGGCAGGAAGCTGGGCGGTGACGCCGCGAGTTGGCGGACGGATCACCAGGTCGGGCGGAGCCGGCAGAGCCTCGACCCGCTGAAACCAGCGGTGGTGGCAACGCGCGCACTCAACGGTTCGGCCGGCCGGGCCGATCGCCAGAGGGTCGACCGCGTAGCGCGCCGCGCAATTTGAACAGGTAACGATCATAAGGCCGAGCGCGAAGGAGCCGCTAGATTGTGCTTGCGGCCGGACATTAGCGCGGCTTGCGATCAAATGGAACCGCTTGCGGTTCCATTTGATCGCAAACGCGTTGCTCCCGGCGCCTGGACCAATGGGCATATCTATCCAGCCGATTCCGGCTGGATGGATATGCGTCAGGCCACTAAAACTGGTCGGACAAGCATGACAGGCCTCGTTCTCTGGCTGCGATCGCTCGCCTTCAATGTCGGCTGGTACGCGGCTTCTGCGATTATCGCCATTGCAGGTGCGCCGATCCTGCTGATGCCGCGCCGCGCGGTCGTCGCCTGGGCCAAGGTGTGGATTACTGTCGTCCTGTGGTGGCTGCGCGTCACTTGTGGATTGCGTCATCGCCTGCGCGGGCTGGAGAACCTGCCAGCCGGGCCGGTGATCATCGCCTGCAAGCACCAGTCGACCTGGGAGACGATGGCTTTCACGCTGCTTTTCCCCGACATCGCCATCGTGCTGAAGCGCGAGCTCCTGTTCATCCCCATCGTCGGCTGGGCGATGGCGCGGGCCGGCAACATCGCCGTGGATCGCGGCGAGGGCGCCGCGGCGCTACGCGGTCTGCTGAGGCAGGCCAAAGCCGTCGTCGCCGACCGGCGATCGATCGTCATTTTTCCGGAGGGCACCCGTGTGGCCCCCGGCGACCAGCGGCCCTACCAGGTCGGTACCGCGGCGCTCTATCGCCAGCTCGGCGTGCCTGTGGTGCCGGTGGCGCTCAATTCCGGCCTGTTCTGGGGGCGGCGCCAATGGGTCAAGCGGCCGGGCGTGATCACCATGGAGGTGCTGCCGCCGATCGCACCTGGGCTCAGCCGGGAGGCCTTCTTGGCGACACTGCGGGAGCGCATCGAAAACGCCACGGTCCGGCTGGTTGAGGCGGTCGACGTGCAGGGAACGAAGTAAGAACTTTCTGTTGATATCTCCTTGGTCCAAGCCTACTTTTTGGCGATGGATTGGGCTCCGGTTTCCCAGCGTATCTGGGATATGAAATACCGATTTCGCGACGATTCCAGGGGGTCTGACAGCGACCTGGAAGCCACCTGGTGGCGCGTGGCGCGTGCCCTGGCGGCACCCGAGCGCGATCCGGAACTGTGGGCCGGCCGGTTCCACGAGGCCCTCCAGGGCTTCAAGTTCCTGCCGGCCGGACGGGTGATTGCCGGCGCCGGGACCGGCCGCACCGTCACGCTCTTCAACTGCTTCGTCATGGGCACGATCGGCGACGACATGGCGTCGATCTTCGAGAACGTGAAGGAAGCAGCGCTGACCATGCAGCAGGGCGGCGGCATCGGGCACGATTTCTCCACGCTTCGGCCGATGGGCGCGCCGGTGCGCGGTGTCGGGGCCGACGCTTCCGGCCCGCTTTCTTTCATGGATGTCTGGGACTCGATGTGTCGCACCATCATGAGCGCGGGCAGCCGTCGCGGCGCCATGATGGCGACCCTGCGCTGCGACCATCCCGACATCGAGGCCTTCGTCGACGCCAAGCGCGACCCCAAGCGGCTGCGCATGTTCAATGTCTCGGTGCTGGTGACCGACGCCTTCATGACGGCAGTGAAGGACGATGCCGACTGGGACCTGGTGTTCGGCGGCAAGGTCTTCCGGACGGTGAAAGCCAAGGCGCTGTGGGAGCGCATCATGCGCGCCACCTACGACTGCGCCGAGCCCGGCGTGATCTTTATCGATCGCGTCAATCGCCGGAACAACCTCTCCTACTGCGAGACCATCCAGGCGACCAATCCGTGCGGTGAGCAGCCGCTGCCGCCCTACGGCGCATGCCTGCTGGGCTCGATCAATCTCGCGGTATTGGTGAAGGACCCATTCACGCCGAAGGCGGGTATCGACATGGCGGCGCTGGAGGAGGTGGTGCCGCTCGCCGTGCGCATGCTCGACAACGTGGTCGACGTCTCGCGCTTCCCGCTGGACGCTCAGGAGCGCGAGGCCAAGGCCAAGCGCCGCATCGGGCTTGGCGTCACCGGGTTGGCCGACGCGCTGATCCTGTGTGGCGTGCGCTACGGCTCGAGTGAGGCCGTGCGGCTGACGCGCCAATGGCTGGGGGCCGTGCAGCGTCTTTCCTATCTCGCCTCGGCCGACATCGCTGCGGAGAAGGGCAGCTTCCCGCTCTACGATCGTGCCAAATATCTGGCGGGCGAGACGATCAAGGCGCTGCCGGAAGACGCACGCGCCGCGATCGGCCGCTACGGCATCCGCAATGCGCTGCTGAACTCGATCGCACCGACCGGCACGATCTCGCTGCTCGCCGACAACGTCTCCTCCGGCATCGAGCCGGTCTTTGCCTTCAGCCATGTGCGTCACGTCCTGCAGCCCGATGGCTCGAGGCGCGAGGAGAGCGTCGAGGATCCTGCTCTGCGCCGCTGGCACTCGGAGAAGGGTCCGGTCGAGCCGCCATCCGACGTGTTCGTCGACGCGCAGACGCTGACGCCCGACGATCACCTCGCCATGCAGGCGGCGGCGCAGGACTTCGTCGACAGCTCGATCTCCAAGACCATCAACCTGCCGCGCGACATTTCTTTCGAGGCCTTCAAGCATGTCTACGAGGAGGCCTATGCGCAGGGCTGCAAGGGCTGCACGACCTACCGTCCGAACGACGTGACGGGTGCGGTGCTGGAAGCGAAGCCCGTCGAGACTGTGCGCAATCTGCCGGCGACGCGGGACTCGGCGCGAGATGGCGACGTGGTCTATATCGCCCAGCCGCTCGACCGGCCGGAAGATCTGCCGGGCAAGACCTACAAGATCAAATGGCCGGGCAGCGATCACGCGATCTACATCACCATCAACGACGTGATCCAGGATGGCCGCCGCAGGCCGTTCGAGATCTTCATCAACTCCAAGAACATGGAGCACTACGCCTGGACGGTGGCGCTGACGCGCATGATCTCGGCGGTGTTCCGCCGCGGCGGCGACGTCTCCTTCGTGGTCGAGGAGCTGAAGGCGGTGTTCGATCCGCGCGGCGGGCAGTGGATGGAAGGTCGCTACGTGCCCTCGCTGCTGGCGGCGATCGGCGGCGTGATCGAGCGCCATCTGATCGAGATCGGCTTCCTGGCGCCGGCGGATGCGCCGGGCCTCGCCGAACGGGCCGAGCAGCGCATGCGGCTGGCGGCCGGAGCCCGGGAACCACTGTCGGACGGGCCAGGCGGCACGGCGGCGCGGGTCGGGCAATGCCCGAATTGCGGCGCTGCGGCACTAACGCATCAGGAAGGCTGTGACATCTGCCTCAACTGCGGTTATTCCCGCTGCGGATAGCCGCGAACTTCTAATGACCAAAATAGGTCATGCCGACGACCGCGCCTATAATCACGATCATGCTTGGACCTCGGTATCTCAACGTGCCTGCTTCAATGAGGATTATTGGGGGCTTGGGGGCAGACCCCCCTGGTTTTTCCATTATTTTAAACGTTACCGCAGAGAAACTACCCTACCGCAGCTATTACCTCGGGGGTGGCCGATGAAGCGCTGGGCACTCATCGGGGTGGCCGTCGCGCTGGCGACCGCGGGAACGGTGCTGGCGCAACCCTTGCCGACCAGCCGCAGCGACCTTGCCTATTCCTTCGCGCCGCTGGTCAAGCGCGTGTCGCCGGCTGTGGTCAACATCTACACCACCACGACCGCGCGGGCGCGGCGCCTGCCGTTTCCGTTTCCCGGCATGCCGCAGCAGGAGGGCCAGCGGGTGCAGAACTCGCTGGGCTCGGGCGTGCTGGTCCAGGCCGACGGGCTGATCGTGACCAATGCCCATGTCGTGAAGGGCGCTGAGGAGATTCGCGTCGTGCTGTTCGACCGCCGCGAGTTCGACGCCAAGCTGGTCACCCAGGACGAACGCTACGACCTCGCCCTGCTGCGCATCGAGAATGCCGGCGAGAAGTTCCCCTTCCTCGAGATGCGCGATTCGGACTCGATCGAGGTCGGCGACGTCGTGCTGGCGATCGGCAATCCCTTCGGGCTGAATCAGACCGTGACCAGCGGCATCATCTCGGCGCTGGCGCGCTCGGCCGGCGGCGTCAACGATTCGAGCTTCTTCATCCAGACCGACGCTGCCATCAATCCCGGCAACTCGGGCGGCGCCCTGGTCAGCCTCGATGGCCGCCTGATCGGCATCAACACCGCGATCTACTCGCAGACCGGCGGCTCGGTCGGCATCGGCTTCGCCACGCCCTCCAACATCGTCGCCCGCGTCGTCGCCACCGGCATGGCCGGCGGCCGCATCGTGCGCCCGTGGCTCGGCATCTCCATGCAGCGCGTTACCGCCGACCTCGCCTTGGGACTGGGCCTCACCCGGCCGGCCGGCCTGGTGGTGAAGGACGTCTATCCCAAGGGGCCGGGCGAGATGGCGGGCTTCAAGCGCAACGACGTGATCGTGGGCCTGCGCGACTTGCCGATCGACAATGAGGCCAGCCTGCGATTTCGCCTCGCCACCTTGAGCGTGGGCGACACGGTGCCGGTGAAGGTGATGCGCGGCGGCAAGGAGATCACGCTCGACGTCCCGCTGATGGCGCCGCCGGAGGACCCGCCGCGCGACCGTTCGCTGCTCGACGGCCGCCAGCCGCTGTCGGGCGCCACCGTAGTCAACATGTCGCCGGCCGTCGCCGACGAGCTCGGCCTGATCGAGTGGAAGGACGGCGTCGCGGTCCTGGAAGTGACGGCCGGCTCCTATTCCGGCCGTTTCCTGCGGCCGGGCGACATGGTGACCGCGGTCAACGGCCAGCCGTTGAAGAGTGTCGCCGACCTCAAGACGCGCATCGCCTCGGGCGTGTCGAGCGTGAGCATCGGCCGCGAAGGGCTGGTATCCACCATCCAGTTCCGCTGAGGCGTGGTAGCGTCGGGTCGTGCCGGCCGAGCTCTTCGCTTCTCTCGCCCCGACCCCGCTGGCCGAGCGCCTGCGGCCCAAGGCGCTGGGCGATATCCTGGGGCAGGATCATCTGCTCGGCGCCGACGGCCCGATCGGCCGCATGCTGGCCGCGAAGAAGCTCGGGTCGCTGATCCTGTGGGGACCGCCGGGCTGCGGCAAGACCACCATCGCGCGCCTGCTGGCCGAGGCCGTCGACCTGCACTTCGAGCCGTTGTCGGCGGTGTTCTCCGGCGTCGCCGATCTGCGCCGGATATTCGAGGGCGCGCGCCAGCGCCGCAAGGACGGCAAGGGCACGCTGTTGTTCGTCGACGAGATCCATCGCTTCAACCGCGCCCAGCAGGACGGCTTCCTGCCCTATGTCGAGGACGGCACGGTCACGCTGGTCGGCGCCACGACCGAGAACCCGTCCTTCGAGCTCAACGCCGCTCTCTTGTCGCGCTGCCAGGTGCTGGTGCTGCGCCGGCTCGACGATATCGCGCTCAGCGTGCTGCTTGACCGCGCCGAGGCCGCGCTCGGCAAGACGCTGCCGATCGACGAGCAGGGACGCCAGGCGCTGTTCGCCATGGCCGACGGCGATGGCCGCTACCTGATCACGCTGGCCGAGCAGCTCGCCCAGCTCAAGGAGAAGGGACCGCTGCCGATGGCGCGGCTGGCCAAGCTCCTGCAGAAGCGCGCGCCGCTCTACGACAAGGCGCAGGAAGCGCACTACAACCTGATTAGCGCGTTGCACAAGTCGCTGCGCGGCTCGGACGTCGATGCTGCGCTCTACTGGTTCGCGCGCATGCTCGATGGCGGCGAAGATCCCAAATACATCGCCCGCCGGCTGGTGCGCTTTGCCGTCGAGGATATCGGCATGGCCGATCCCACTGCGCTGACCCAGACTCTGGCGGCGTGGGAGACTTACGATCGCCTGGGCTCGCCCGAGGGCGAGCTCGCGATCGCGCAGGCGGTGATCTACCTCGGCACGGCGCCCAAATCGAACGCGGGTTACGCCGCCTTCGGCGCCGCCAAGCGCGCTGCCAAGGAGCACGGCTCGTTGACACCGCCCATGCACATTCTGAACGCGCCGACCCGGCTGATGAAAGACATCGGCTATGGCAAGGGCTACGAGTACGACCACAACACCGAAGACGGCTTCTCCGGCCAGAACTATTTTCCCGACGACATGGCCCGCCAGGAATTCTATCAGCCGGTCGAGCGCGGCTTCGAGCGCGAGATCTTGAAGCGCCTGGAGTACTGGAAAAAGCTGCGCGAGAAGAAGCACTAGCATGAGCGCGACGCACTTCTGTCCCATATGTGGTTACGACGGTCTCCACGAACCCGCGTATGACGGACACGGCTGCGCGAGCTTCGAAATTTGCCCGTGCTGTGGGATAGAGTTTGGCTACCAAGATGCCGCCACCCCGCATGCCGTACTTCGGCAGCGCTGGATCGACGCCGGGATGTGCTGGTACAGCGACCTTCAAATTCCGCCGGTAGGGTGGAGCCCAGTCGAGCAGCTCAGGAAGGCGAAGCTGGTTCAGTAGGTCCTCCTCACCCTGAGGAGCGGCCGCAGGCCGCGTCTCGAAGGGCGGGAACGAGCACTTTCTCTGCTGCCCATCCTTCGAGACGGCGCTTCGCGCCTCCTCAGGATGAGGCGAGTAGACTTGAGTGGAGTCAGCGCTAGGTGTGACCCATGATGGTGGCCATGGCGCCGCCGAGGGCGGCGACCGGGTCCTTCGTCATCGAGGCGCTGCGCCAGCCGACATAGCCGTCGGGTCGCACCAGTACCGCGCCGCTTTCGTCGACGCCGTAGGCGGCCGCCCATTCCTTGTCGCCGAGATCATGGCCGGCGATGCCGACACGCCGAGCGGCCGCGGTCCAGTCTTTCGCCTCGGCCGAGGCCAGTAACACGAAGCCTTTGCCCAGGAGGTCGATGGTCGAGACCCGCTGGTCGTCACGCTGCAGCCAGGCATGCGGCGCCCGCCCGCCCGGCCGAGCGGACGGGACATAGTCGGTGACCGGGTTGGCGACCGGCACCGGCGGCGTGCCGTCGGGCACGATGGCGGACGATGCGTAGGACGCGCCGAAGATCATGCCTTGCTCGTTGAGATATTCCGGGCGGGCGCTGGCGGTCTCGTTGGTGCGGTTCAGCCGGCCCATCGAGACCGCGTTGATCAGGCTCTGCTCGGTGATCGCCTTGCCGAGCGGCTGGCGTTCGTCGTGATAGGTGTCGAGCAGCGACGGTGCCGCGCGCCCGCCGAGGACGGCCGCCAGCTTCCAGGCAAGGTTCTGCACGTCCTGTACGCCGGTGTTCATGCCGAAGCCGCCGGTCGGCGGCATCTCGTGCGCGGCGTCGCCGGCCAGGAAAACGCGGCCACGCTGATATTGCTCCGCTACGTGCGCCGACGCCGTCCAGGGGGCGACGCCCAGCACCTTCACGTCGAGGTCGGCAACGCCCGCAGCCTCGCGAATGAGCATGGTCGAATGTTCGGGCGTGAAGTCGCTCGCCTTGTAGCCATAGGCTGCCAGCGAGTTCACCAGGAAGCCCCAGCGGTCGATGCCGTTGATGGTGAGGAAGGTCGCGCGCATGCGCGGGTTCTCGATGAAGTAGAGCGCCGCCGGCCGATGCGCCGTCCAGGGCCGGAGGTCGGCGTTCAGCAGGACATTGACGCTGTCGTAGACGTCCTCTTTGCCGAGCATGCTGACGCCGAGCTGGCGGCGTACCCGGCTTTGTGCGCCGTCGGCGGCGATCAGGTACTGCGCTTTGATCTTGCGCGTCGCGCCGCTGCTTCTGTCGGTGAGCGTTGCCCAAACGAAGCGGTTGTCCTGGTCGAAATCCTCGAGCTCCGTGTTGAACCGCAACGCGCCCAAACCCTGTTGCTCGGCGAAGGCGCGCAGCACGGGCTCGAGATCGTCCTGGGCGCACAGGCAATTGCGGACCGGGCTGACCATCGCGCTCTGCGGGCCCGATCGCCAGGGTACGCGCCGCTCGATCTCCTCGCCGGCCAGCGTCTTCGCCCAGACGATGAGGCCGGCACGCTCGGGCGGCAGGCCGGCCTTGCGGATCGCCGCCTCGACGCCGCACTGGCGGTACATCTCCATGGTGCGTGCATTGATGCCGCGCGCCTTGGGATGCACCGCGGTGCCGGGATGGCGCTCGATCAGGAGCGAGCGCACGCCTGCCTGTGACAGCAGGATCGATGCGGTGAGCCCCACCGGGCCGCCACCGACGATCAGAACGGGCACCTCCTCCATGCTTCTCTCCCGGCTGCCGCACGGCTATGGTTCACGCGCGTTCTCGGTAGACTGGAGGAACGCCATGCCGACGAAAAGGGCGTTTCTGCGTACCCTCGCTGCGTCGCTTTGCATCCCCCCGGCCGTTCCCGCCGTCGCCGAGACCTACCCGTCGCACGCGCTGACCCTGATCGTGCCGTTTCCGGCGGGCGGGCCGACCGACGTGCTGGCGCGCATCGTGGCGGCGCGCCTGAAGGACGCGCTTGGCCAAACGGTCGTCGTCGACAATATCTCCGGCGCCGGCGGCACCATCGCGGTGGCCAAGGCGGTCCGCTCGCCGGCCGATGGCTACACGCTCAGCATCGGCCAGCTGACCTCGCACGTGATGAGCGGGGCGGCCTATGCCACGAACTACGACCTCCTGAAGGATCTCGAGCCGGTGGCGATGCTGACCACGTCGCCGCTCTGGGTGATCGGCCGCAATACCCTGCCGGGCAGCAGCCTGCAGGACGTCGTTGCCTGGCTGAAGGCCAATCCCGACAAAGCCTCGGTCGCCACCATCGGCACGGGCAGTCCGGCGCATGTGTGGGCGGTGTTCTTCCAGGAGCAGACCGGCACGCGCTTCCAGCTCGTGCCCTATCGCGGCGCTGCGCCGGCCATCCAGGACATAATCGCCGGCCGCATCGACCTCGCCTCGCTCGAGGCCTCCAGCACCTTGCCCTATGTGAAGAGCGGCCAGATCAAGGCTTTCGCCATGCTGACCAAGTCTCGCTGGGCGGCGGCGCCCGACGTGCCGACGACCGCCGAGTGCGGCCTGCCGGGCCTCGAGATGCCCTATTGGAACGGTCTTTGGGTGCCCAAGGGAACACCCAGGGAGATCGTCGCCAAGCTGAACGGCGCGGTCGTCGAGACGCTGGCCGATCCGGCGGTGCGCCAGCGCCTGATCGAGATGGGCCAGGAGATCCCGCCGCGCGATCAGCAGACGCCCGAAGCGCTGGCCGCCCGGCACAAGGCCGACATCGAGAAATGGTGGCCGATCATGAAGGCTGCCAACATCAAGTCGGAGTGAAACTCGAAAGGAGGAACGCCATGGCACTGCGCAAGTTCATCATCGAGCGTGATATCCCGAAGGTCGGCACTTTCGAACGCGAGCAGCTTCGGCAAGCTGCCGGCAAGTCGAACGAGGTGCTGCGCCAGCTCGGACCGGATATCCAGTGGGTCGAGAGCTACGTCGCACAGGACAAGACGTTCTGCGTCTATCTCGCCAAGGACGAGGCGGTGATCCGCAAGCACGCCGAGATCAGCGGCTTTCCGGCCAGCAAGATCACGGAAGTGTCGAAGATGATCGATCCGACGACCGAGAAGGCGGCCTGACGCGGCGACCGCCGCGGCGCTTCAGCTTCTCGGCCTGCCCATCGCCTGCACGACCCGCTTGTCGCGGCCGTAGACGTCGTCGCGGAACACCGGCGCGCCGTCAGCGCCGATGCTGACCGTGCGGTAGGTAACGAACAGCGCCACCAATTCGGGGAAGGCGTAGTGCACCTGCTGCTGGGCGTTGATCACCGCGCGCACCTTTTCCTTGTCGAAGCCGTTCTTGCCTTTGAACACCTTCTCCAAGAAGTCGAGCGGGTTCTGCAGCCGGATGCAGCCGTGGCTGAAGTTGCGGCTACCTTCGGTGAACAGCCAGCGGCTCGCCGTGTCGTGCATGTAGATGCCGTACTGGTTGGCGAACGGGAAGAAGATGTAGCCCAGCGCGTTGCTGGCGCCCGGCTCCTGGCGCACGCGGTAGGGGAAGGCCTTGGGATTGACCGTGTTCCAGTCGATCGAGCCTGGATCGATCTCCGAATCGTTGTCGCTCCAGCTGGCGAAGATCTTGAAGCCGTTGGCCTGCAGGGCATAGGGGTCGCGGCGCAGCAGCGGCAGGTACTCCTCGCCCGAGATGCGCTGCGGCACGGTCCAGTAGGGATTGGTCTGGAAGCCGTGCATCACCGACTGGATCTCCGGCGTCGGATCTTTGGGCGTGCCGACGATCACCAGGCTCTCGAATACGCGCTGGCCGCCATCGACGAATACCATCGAGTAGTCGCCGGCGTTCACCAGCACATAGCGGCTGCCGAGATCCTCGGGCAGCCAGCGCCGGCGCTCGAGGTTGGCGACGACCTGTTCGATGCGATCGTCGATCGAGGTGTTGAGCGAACGCGTTGTGTTGGTGCCGATCACGCCGTCGACCGTGAGGCCCTTGGTCTCCTGGTAGGATTTCACCACGGCGGCCAGCGGCTCGTCGTAGAAGTCGGGCGTGGGGCCGCCGAGTGGCGGTGTGGGGAGGCCGAGTTCGCCCAACCGTTTGCGCAGGATCGAGACGCGCGCATCGGTCATGCCGGGCCTGAGTAGGTCGCCGCTGGGCAACGGCGTGTAGCTCGTCGCGGCGCGCATGGCGCGCAGGTCGGCAAGCGCCTTCTGCAGCGCCGGGTAGTCGCCCTTAGGCGGCAGCGATGCGAGATAGGCAGAAAAGTCGTTCGTCTCGGTGGCAGCCTTCAGGAGATCGCCGCGCTCGACCTTGCGCTGCTGGATGTCGATGTCCTTGTCGACGCGGTTGGCGCGCACGCGGCCGGTCGAGATGTCGCTGGCATAGGCCACGAAGGCATCGGCGAGAAGCAGCTCGGCCCGCGCCTTCTCGGCATCGGACGTCGACTTCTCGGCGTCGGCCGCGATCTTCTCGAGATCGGATGGCCTGTACCAGTCGGGATCGAGGCCATGATCGCCGGCGGAGCGGAGTGCCTTGAGGAGGGCTTCGGTGCGGGCCTGGGCGGCGCGCGATCCCGTCCACAGTGTTTCGTCAGCCTGGGATGGAGAACTTCCAAGCGCAACGAACGCCAAAAAGACGACGAAATAAGCTGCCCACCGCACGCCGCAATTCTACTCGCGCTCTGCCTGCGACTCACGCCGAGACGGCGATATCTTTCCGAATGGCATCGTCGTGTGGCGGTTTTGCCACGGCAAATCGATGACTCTGCAAAAAGGCGATCAAGTCGGCGGTTGCTCGCTGCTTGAGCTCCGCTGTGCCGCCGCCGGCGCGTGCCCCTCGTGTCACGCAGTGCCGACGCGCCCAGCTCTGGTAGTCCGGTTCTTTCATGGCGCGGCCCGCGGCAACGACGAAATGCCTTCCGTCGTCCTCTATGAAATTTGTACAGCATGACCAATTTTCCGCGTCGCGGATGTCGAATACCGGACCGATCGACTCCCAGCCATGGTGGGCGCCGCCATAGACCTTGACCTTGATCCGCTGGTTGCCGGCCGCTCGCATGCGTTGGGCATAGTCGACGGCGAGCGTCGCCGGTGTGTAGTCGTCGCGGCCGGCCAGCATGAGGTAGATCGGCCGGTCGTTCGTCGTGGGATCGCGGTGTTGGGCGGTCGCGCCCGGGCAGATGGCGACATGCAGGTCGAAGAGGTGAGGGAAGCCATCGCGCCAGCGCTGCCGCACGGCGATGGTGGTGTTGAGGGTCGCCCCACCGCCCTTGGAGACGCCCATCACGCCGATCCGGTCGGGGTCGATGCGCAGATCGGCGCGCAGCAGTGCCAGGGCAGCAAAGGCGTCGCCCTCCATTTGTGCCGCCGACACCAGGCTCTGGTCGGCCACCGTGCGGCGCACGCCGCGCCCGGTGAAGCTGTCGACGATCAGGGCGGCGCAGCCTGCGTCATTGAGGGCCTGTGCATAGTAGTGCTCGCGGTGCCGCTGGACGCCCGCGCTGCTGGTCAGGATCACCATGCAGGGAAACGGCGATGACGCCTGCACCGGCAGGTGCAGGCTCCCCGACACGCGCGCCGGCCGGCAGGCCGCGGGATGGTCGAAGACGAGCGTGTCGAACGACACCAATTCCATGGACGCTTTTTAGCTTGTCCCGTAGGTTGCCCGCCATGAGCGAAGTGCGGGGTCAGGTCCAGACGCGCGCCGTCACCGGCGACGAAGCCGGCCTGCGGCTGGATCGCTGGTTCCAGAGGCATTTCCCCGAATTGAGCCATGGCGCGCTGCAGAAGCTCCTGCGCACCGGCCAGGTCCGGCTGGACGGCAAGCGGGTCGAGGGCGGGGACCGGGTCGAGCCCGGGCAGACCGTGCGCCTGCCGCCGGGCGTGACGGCCTCGCCGCCGCCCAAGGCCAAGGAGCGACCCGCGGTTTCGGAACGCGACACGGCTGAGATCCAAAAGCTGGTGATCCATCGCGACGACCAAGTGATCGCGCTCAACAAGCCGCCGGGGCTCGCGGTGCAAGGCGGCTCGGGCACCGAGCGTCACGTCGACGGGATGCTGGACGCGTTGCGCTTCGGCTACGAGGAGCGGCCGCGGCTGGTTCATCGCCTCGACAAGGACACGTCCGGTCTGCTGCTGATCGCGCGCACCGGCCAGTCGGCCAAGCGGCTGGCCGAGTCCTTCCGAGATCGCGAGACGGAGAAGCTCTACTGGGCGGTCGTGGTCGGCGTGCCGCCCCGGCCCGAAGGCGCCATCGACCTGCCGCTCGCCAAACGGCCGGGCGCGCGCGACCGCGAGACCATGCAGGTCGATCACGAAGAAGGGCAGAAGGCATTGACCCATTTCCGCGAACTCGATCGGGCAGCCAAGCGCGCGGCGCTTCTGGCGCTATGGCCGCGCACCGGCCGCACGCACCAGCTGCGCGTGCACTGCGCCGAGATCGGCTGCCCCATCCTGGGCGACCGCAAATATGGCGGCGAGGAAGCGCTGCTCTCGGCCGTCGCCGACTCCCGCCGCTTGCATCTCCACGCCCGGCGGATCACGCTGCCGCATCCGTCGGGCAAAGGTGAGCTCAAGGTCCAGGCCGAGCCGCCGCCTCACTTCCGCCGCACCGTCGAGGCATTTGGCTTCTCGACGACCGGTGATTGAGCGGGAACCCGGCTGCAGATGAAGATTCCTTGGCGGCGGCGGCTGTGGCTGGTCATCGCACTCGTGCCGCTGGCGGCAGCGGGCACCATCCTGTGGCTTGGCACCCGCGACCTCTCGCGCTACCAAGCGCGCCTCACCGAGCAGATCCGCAAGGTCACCGGCCGCGAGCTCACCACGCGCGTGCCGCTGTCGGTGCACATCAGCCGCGAACCGGCGCTGGTCGCCGAGGGCGTGACGCTCACCAACGCCGCCTGGGGCAGCCGGCCCGAGCTTGCGCGGGTGCGCAAGGTCACGATGTATCTCGATCCCTTCGCGCTTTTCCTGGGCGAGGCCCGGGTCGGCCGCGTGTTGCTTGAGGGCGCCGACATCCTGGTCGAGCGCAACGAGGCGGGCGACACCAATCTCGAGATGCTGCCGCCGCCGGAGGGGTCTGGCCCGCATCCCGGCGAGAACCGGTCGCTCAGGCTGAAGCCCAACCCGGCTTTCCCCTGGATCGACACCATCGAGGTGCGCGATTCCGTGCTGACCATCGCCGAGGGCGCCGGCCGGCCGCCAGTCGTGCTGGAAGTGGCGAACGGCACGTTCAAGTCGTCGGCACCCAATCAGCCCCTGCAGATGGACGCGCGCCTCGCCTCGCCGCAGGCCGCGGCCTTCGCGCTAACCGGCACCATCGGCTCGTTTGACGGCTGGATGCGGGGCCTGCCGGGCAATATCGATCTGCAAGGCAGCTTCGGCGGCGGCAAGGTCGCCATCAAAGGCGGCGTCGGCATCAAGGGCACGAATGTCCAGATCACCGGCGAGGGACCCGATATTGCAGCTTTTGGACCGTACGTGCGGTTGCCCTTGCCGAGTGCAGGGCCTTACATCCTGAGTGCCAAGGCCTCGACCGTGCGTAACAGCTTCAAGGTCGAGGTGCCGACCCTCAAGGTCGGCAAGTCGGACCTCAGCGGTGACGTACTGTTCCGCGTCGACCGCCACGATGTGCCGACGGTCACCGTCAATATCGACGCCAATGTCATCGATGCGTCAGGACTGCGGCCTGCACCTGCGGCCGCGACGATCGGCTCGAGCGCGCCGGTGCAGCGCCGCTTCCTGCCAGCCATGCCGTTCTCGGCAAGCTGGCTCGGCCGCTCGACGCTCTCGGTCACGGCGCGAATCGGCGAGGTCACGGGGCTCAGCAGCAAAGTAACCAACGGCTCGGTGACCTTGAATTCCAGCGAGACGCGCTTTGCCCTGCGCGCCGCCGCTTCGTTTGGCGCGGGTTCCGCGGGCTTCGATCTTGTCTACGATCCGGCCGGCCGCATCGGCCAGGCGACGCTCAGCGCCACGGCGAGCCGCGTCTCGTTCGAGGACCTGTCGGCGCTGCTGGGCATCGATCTTGGCCTCAAGGACGCCGTGGGCGACATCGACCTCCGCCTGCGCGGCGGCGGGCGCAGCACGCGCGATGCCCTGAATGTGGCGAGCGGTGCGATCGAGATCTCCGCCGGCAAGGGCGTGTGGCCGCGTGACGGCTTGGCGGGCTGGCCGGGCGAGACGCAGCGCCTGCTGGGTGGCGGGGACGGCGGCGTGCCGTTCAACTGCATTGCCGGGCGCTTCGAGGTGTCGGGCGGCGTCGCCAACTTGAGGCGCCTGGTGGTCGACACGCCGCGCACGACCATGGTCGGCGGGGGCTTCGTGCATCTACGCAGCGAGGCCTGGGAATTCATCCTGGCGCCCGAGGCGCGCGACGCGCAGGGCGCGCCGCTTGCCTTGCCGTTGCGCTTGAAGGGCGGGACCGGCCAGCAGGTCACGGGCGCGCTCGACCCCGGTCTGTCCAAGCTGCTGATTGGTGGCGGTGCCGTGCCGAGCCTCGCCGGCACCCTCACGCAGATCTCGCGCCAGACCACGGCCAACGCCTGCGCCACCATGGCGCCGCGTGTCGATGGCCTGCGGCCCGGCCTGCGCGGCCAGCTTCCGGTGCCTTCGGCCGATCTGCGCAATTCGCGTCGCGCGCCGGCGCAGGCCCAGAACCCGCCGAAGCGGACGCCCTAGCCTCCGGCCTTGTCGTCGGGGCGCACGGGCGTGTAAGGCGTTCCGGCAATGAAGCGCTTCTACAAGCAGGCGGCGGTTGATGCCGGCGACGGCGGTTGGCGGGTGTTGCTCGACGGCAAGCCGATGCGCACGCCGGCGAAGACCATGCTTATGGTGCCGACCCATGCGCTGGCCGAGGCGCTCGCCGCCGAATGGCGCGCCGTGCCGGAGAACTCCGAGATCAACACCGCCCATCTGCCGTTGACCCGCCTGGCCGCGACCGGCCTCGACCGCGTGGCCGCCCGGCACGCCGAGATCGTCGCTGACACCGCGAAGTACGCCGGCTCCGATCTCCTGTGCTATCGCGCGACGGCGCCCGACAGCCTGGTGAAAGCGCTGCGCGAGACCTGGCAACCGCTGCTCGATTGGGCCGCTGAACGCTATGGCGCTCGGCTTATCGTCGTGGAAGGGATCACTTTCGTCGAGCAACCTGAGGATGCCAAAGCCCGCCTGCGCGATGCCGTGGCCGCGCATGCCGATCTTGCCTTGGCGGCGCTCTACAATCTCACTCACACCGCGGGTTCGCTGGTGATCGCGCTCGCGGTGTCGGACGGGCGATTGACGGCGCAGGAAGCGATTGCCGCTGCGCAGGTCGACGAGCTTTACCAGGTCGCGCGCTGGGGCGACGATCCCCTGGCGCAGAAGCACCGCGAAGGTGTCGCCAAGGATATCGAGGCCGGCGCGCGCTTCCTCGCGCTGCTGGAAAAAGAACGATTGAGGGGATGAAGATGGGCGCAGGCACTAAATTCCGGCAGGTCCTGGCCAAGAACGGCCTTGTCGAGGCTATGGCGGCGCACAGTCCGCTCTCGGCGATGCTGGTAGCCGAGGCGGGCTTCGACGCGATCTGGGCGTCGGGCTTCGAGCTTTCAGCGATGTATGGCGTGCCCGATGTCAGCGTGGTCTCGATGACCCAGCATCTCGACATGACGCGCGCCATGGTCGAGCGCTCCGGCATTCCCGTGGTAGCCGACATCGACACCGGCTTCGGCAACGCGATCAACGTGCTCTACGCCGTCGAGCAGTACGAACGTGCCGGCGCGGCAGCCATCGTGATGGAGGACAAGAGCTTTCCCAAGGTCACCAGCCTGATCGCTGGCGGCCGACAGGACATGGTTCGCATCGAGGAGTTCCAGGGCAAGATCGAGGCTGCGCGCTCGGTGCGCAAGGACAAGGATTTCGTGATCGTGGCGCGCACCGAGGCACTGATCGCGGGTCTCGGCCAGGACGAGGCGCTGAAGCGAGCGCATGCCTACGAGGCCGCAGGCGCAGACCTGATCCTGGTGCATTCCAAGCAGAAGACGCCCGACGAGGTCGTGGCTTTCGTGAAGGCGTGGAACGGCAAGGCGCCGATCGCGCTGGTGCCGACGGCCTATCCTCAGATGACGGTGGCGCGGGTGCGCGAACTCAAGAAGATCGGCCTCCTGATCTGGGGCAACCACGCCATCCGCGCCTCGGTCGGCGCCATGCGCAAGACCTTCGCCCAGATCCGCAAGGAGGGCGGTATCCACGGCGTGGAAGCGGCCATCGCCACGGTCGACGACGTTTTCGAGTTGCAGGGCATGGGCAAGGTCAAGGACGACGAGAAGCGATTCCTGAAATGAGTCGCGATCGTCCAACCAAATCCCGTGTCATCCCGAGCGAAGCGAGGGACCTTTACTGTAGCCCTAAAGGTCCCTCGCTTCGCTCGGGATGACAAGGTTACCGATCTCACACTAAAACAGTGCAAAGGCCGGGGAACAATTGATGCAAGACATGCTGAAAGAGCTTGAACGGCGCCGGCTGGCCGCGCGGCAGGGCGGCGGCCAGCGCCGTATCGAGGCGCAGCACGCCAAGGGCAAGCTGACGGCGCGCGAGCGTGTCGATGCGCTGCTCGATCCGGGCTCGTTCGAGGAATACGACATGTTCGTCGAGCACCGCTCGATCGACTTCGGCATGGAAAACCAGAAGATTCCGGGCGACGGCGTGATCACCGGGCACGGCACCATCAACGGCCGGCTGGTCTATGTCTTCAGCCAGGACTTCACCGTGTTCGGCGGCGCGCTCTCGGGCATGCATGCCGCCAAGATCTGCAAGATCATGGACATCGCCATGAAGGTCGGCGCGCCGGTGCTGGGGTTGAACGATTCCGGCGGTGCGCGCATCCAGGAGGGCGTCGATTCTCTGGCGGGCTATGCCGACGTCTTCCAGAGGAACGTGCTGGCTTCGGGCGTGATCCCGCAGGTGTCCATGGTCATGGGGCCGTGCGCCGGCGGCGCGGTCTATTCGCCGGCCATGACCGACTTCATCTTCATGGTGAAGGACAGTTCCTACATGTTCGTCACCGGTCCCGACGTGGTGAAGACCGTGACGCATGAGACGGTGACCCAGGAGGAGCTGGGCGGCGCGCTCACCCACACGCAAAGATCAGGCGTCTCCGATCTCGCCTTCGAGAACGACATCGAGGCGCTCCTGCAGTTGCGCCGCTTCGTCGGCTTTCTGCCCGCGAACAATCGCGAGAAGGCGCCGCGCCGGCCGACGCACGATCCGGCCGACCGCGACGATCTCTCGCTCGACACGTTGGTGCCCGACAACCCCAACAAACCCTACGACATCAAGGAGTTGATCCTGAAGGTCGTGGACGAGGGCGACTTCTTCGAGCTGTCGCCGGAATGGGCCGGCAACATCGTCGTCGGCTTCGGCCGCTTGGCGGGTCAGACCGTGGGCTTCGTCGCCAACCAGCCGATGGTGTTGGCGGGCTGCCTCGACATCGACAGCTCGCGCAAGGGCGCGCGCTTCGTGCGCTTCTGCGACGCCTTCAACATCCCGATCGTGACCTTCGTCGACGTGCCGGGCTTCCTGCCGGGCACGGCGCAGGAATATGGCGCCATCATCAAGCACGGCGCCAAGCTGCTTTACGCCTACGCCGAGGCGACGGTGCCCAAGGTCACAGTCATCACCCGCAAGGCCTATGGCGGTGCTTACGACGTGATGGCCTCCAAGCATCTGCGCGGCGACGTGAACTATGCCTGGCCTGGCGCGGAGATCGCCGTGATGGGCGCCAAGGGTGCGGTCGAGATCATCTTCCGCTCGGACATCGGCGACACCAAGAAGATCGCGGCGCGCACTGAGGAATATCGCCGGAAGTTCGCCAATCCGTTCATCGCCGCCAATCGCGGCTTCATTGACGATGTGATCATGCCGCACGGCACGCGCCGGCGGGTCTGCAAGGCGCTGGCTACGCTCGAGACCAAGCGGCTCGAGAATCCCTGGCGCAAGCACGGCAACATCCCCTTATGAGATTGTCGCCGGAAGAGCGCTTGAAGCGCGCCCGGTCCGTGCGCCTGCACGTGATCGTGGCGTTGTTTGCGCTCCTGGCGCTGATTGCCGTCAATGCCGTCACCAGTAGCCGGTATCCGTGGTGGCTATGGGTGCTGACGGCCTGGATGCCGCTGATCGCCCTTCACACCGCCTGGGGCATGGGCCTGTTCGACCGAAATATGGGCCTGTTCGACCGAAATAAAGAAGGATCGTGAGTATGGCCGCGAAGAAGAAGGCCGTTGCGAGGAAAGCCGCGCCGGTGAAGTCCGGCAAGCTATTCGACAAGATCCTGATCGCCAACCGCGGCGAGATCGCCTGCCGCGTCATCCACACCTGCAAGCGGCTCGGAATCAAGACCGTGGCCGTCTATTCCGAGGCCGACGCCGACGCCCTGCACGTGCGCCAGGCCGACGAAAAGGTGTTCATCGGCCCGTCGCCTTCGACGCAGTCCTACCTGCTGATCGACAAGATCGTAGAGGCCTGCAAGAAGACCGGCGCACAGGCGGTGCATCCGGGCTACGGCTTCCTGTCGGAGAAGCAGGAATTCCAGAAGGCGCTGGCCAAGGCCAAGATCGCCTTCATCGGTCCCGAGGCGCACGCCATCCACGCCATGGGCGACAAGATCGAGTTCGAAGAAGCTGGCGCTGAAGGCCGGCGTCAGCACCGTGCCGGGGTATCTGCACGCCATTCCCAATGCCGAAGAGGCGGTGAAGATCGCCAAGAAGGTCGGCTATCCGGTAATGATCAAGGCCTCGGCCGGCGGCGGCGGCAAGGGCATGCGCATCGCCTACAACGATACCGAGGCCCGGGAAGGCTTCGTGTCGGCGACCAGCGAGGCCAAGTCGTCGTTCGCCGACGATCGCGTGTTCATCGAGAAATACGTCGAGGAGCCGCGCCACATCGAGATCCAGCTGATCGCCGACGGCCACGGCAACTGCGTCTATCTCTGGGAGCGCGAGTGCTCGATCCAGCGACGCCACCAGAAGGTGATCGAGGAGGCGCCGAGTCCGTTCCTCGATGCCAAGACGCGCAAGGCGATGGGCGAGCAGGCCGTTCAGCTCGCCAAGGCGGTGAAATACAAGAGCGCCGGCACGGTCGAGTTCATCGTCGACAAGCACCGCAAGTTCTACTTCCTCGAGATGAACACCCGCCTGCAGGTCGAGCATCCGGTGACCGAGCTGATCACAGGCCTCGACCTCGTCGAGCTGATGATCCGCGTGGCGGCGGGCGAAAAGTTGCCGTTCCAGCAGAAAGACGTGAAGCTTGACGGCTGGGCAGTCGAGGCCCGCGTGTATGCGGAAGATCCGTTCCGCAACTTCCTGCCTTCGACAGGGCGCCTGGTGAAGTACCGCGAGCCCAAGGCGGGACCCGATGTTCGCGTCGATACCGGCGTCTATGAAGGTGGCGAGATCTCGATGTTCTACGATCCGATGATCGCCAAGCTCTGCTCCTATGGCAAGACGCGCAACGCTGCGATCGACCGGATGCGCCGCGCGCTCGACGAGTTCTATGTCCGTGGCGTGTCGCACAACGTGCCGTTCCTCGCGGCGCTGATGGCCCATCCGCGCTTCCGCGCCGGCAAGCTCACGACCAACTTCATCGCCGAGGAGTTCAAGGGCGGCTTCACCGCCAAGCACCTGCCGCCGCGTGATCCCGCTGTGCTGGCGGCTGTTGCCGCCGTTGCCGAACGGGTACGCGACGAACGCAACGGCGCCACCCAGAACAGCCGTGTCGTCATGCTGAACCGCGAGCCGGTGAGCCTTGCCATTACCGGAACCAATCCGCACTTCGCCATCGACGTCGCGGGCCGTCGGATCACCATCGGCACCGACTGGTCACCAGGCGACCCCTTGTTTCATGCCAAGGTCGATGGCGAGGCGCTGGTGGTGCAGGTCGATGCCGTCGGATCCGGCTGGCGGCTGATCAACGAGGGCGGCCAGGCCGAGGCGCTGGTGCTGACGCCGCGCCAGGCCGAGCTTTACGCGCTGATGCCGGTGAAGGCAGCGCCCGACACCTCGAAGTTCCTGCTGTCACCGATGCCTGGCCTGCTCGCTTCCGTCGCGGTTAGGGAAGGGCAGGAGGTCAAGGCCGGCGAGGCGCTGGCCGTGGTCGAAGCGATGAAGATGGAGAACGTGCTGCGCGCGGCCCAGGACGCCACCGTGAAGGTGCTGCACGCCAAGGCCGGCGACAGCCTCAAGGTCGACCAGAAGATCCTCGAGTTCGCCTGAGCCAATGGCGCTGCAGGCCCGCCTCACCATCACGGGCCGCGTCCAGGGCGTGGGCTATCGCGACTGGGCGATGGCCATGGCCCGGCGGCTCGGCTTGACGGGATGGGTGCGCAATCGCCGCGACGGTGCGGTCGAGGCGCTGATCGTCGGCGACGAAACAGCGGTCGGCGAGATGATCGAAGCCTGCCAGCGTGGGCCCTCGATGGCCCGGGTCGAGGCGGTCGATGTCGATCCGGTGGACCTCGATATCCTGCCGGACGGCTTTACGCAGCTGCCGACGGCCTGATCGCCGCAAACACTTCGTCGAAGGTCTCGGCCAACGCGACGTCGAGATCGGCCATCGTCACCGGTAGGCCGAGGTCAACCAGCGAGGTCACGCCGTGCTGGGCGATGCCGCAGGGTACAATGCCCTCATAGTGGCTGAGATCGGGCTCGAGGTTGATCGAGATACCGTGGAACGACACCCAATGCCGGATGCGCACGCCAATGGCGGCGATCTTGTCCTCTCGCCCCGGCCGCGCCACCCAGACGCCGACCCGGCCCGGCCGGCGCTCGGCCGTCACGTTGAAGCGGGCGAGCGTGTGGATGGTCCATTCCTCGAGATCGAATACGAAGCGCCGCACGTCTTGGCGGCGCGACCTCAGGTCGAGCATGGCATAGACCACGCGCTGCCCTGGCCCGTGATAGGTGTATTGCCCGCCGCGCCCCGCGACGTGGACGGGAAAGCGCAGGGGCTGCAACAAATCTGCTGCCTTCGCGCTGGTGCCCGCGGTGTAGATCGGCGGATGCTCGAGCAGCCAGAGCAGCTCGCGCGCATGGCCGGCGCGAATGTCGGCGACGCGGGCCTCCATCGTCGCCAAGGCTTCGTCGTAGGGCACGAGGCCGTCCGATATGCGCCATTCGGGGCCGGTCATTGTGTCAAAATCGGTACTTCTTGGCCCGCGCGCAAGTCTTTGCTCAGGACGGCCCCACGCGCCTTGCCACTGCAGGGCCTATTTGGTATCCCCCGCCGCATCGAACCGGCGCGGCCATGGCGGAATTGGTAGACGCGCTAGCTTGAGGTGCTAGTGCCGCGAGGCGTGGAAGTTCGAGTCTTCTTGGCCGCACCAACTGCCGGTTCGATCGAAAAGGTGATTAAAGTCGCCGCCCATTGGTTTCGTCCAGTGGCGGCCCTTTTTGTTATGTGAGGGCGGGAGGCGGGCTTGACGGATGAATTGACCGAAAGCGCGCTCCGTTACCATCGCCTCCCGAGGCCGGGAAAGATCGAGGTCGTCCCGACCAAGCCGCTGGCCACCCAGCGCGACCTGTCGCTGGCCTACTCGCCGGGCGTTGCCGCTGCCTGCAACGAGATCGTGCGCGACCCCGCCACCGCCGCCGAACTGACGGCCCGCGCCAACCTGGTCGGCGTGGTGACCAACGGCACGGCCGTACTGGGGCTCGGCGCCATCGGTCCGCTTGCCGCCAAGCCGGTGATGGAAGGCAAGGGCGTGCTGTTCAAGAAGTTCGCCGGCATCGACGTCTTCGACATCGAGCTCGCCGAGCTCGACCAGGACAAGCTGGTCGACATCATCGCCGCGCTAGAGCCCACCTTTGGCGGCATCAATCTCGAGGACATCAAGGCGCCGGAATGCTTCTACGTCGAGCAGAAGCTCAGGGAACGCATGTCGATCCCGGTGTTCCACGACGACCAGCACGGCACCGCAATCATCGTCGGCGCGGCGATGCTGAACGGCCTGTCGCTGGTCGGCAAGGACATCAAGAAGGTGAAGCTCGTCGTGTCGGGGGCCGGCGCGGCCGCGCTGTCGTGCCTCGGCGTGCTCGAGAAGCTCGGCCTACCGCGCGAGAATATGTGGGTCACCGACATCAAGGGCGTGGTCTGGAAGGGCCGCAACGAGCTGATGGACCCGTGGAAGGAGCGCTACGCGCGCAACACCACGGCGCGCACGCTCGCAGAAGTGATCGGCGGTGCCGACGTCTTCCTCGGCTTGTCGGCCGCCAATGTGCTGAAGCCCGAGATGGTTGCCACGATGGCGGCCAAGCCGCTGATCTTCGCGTTGGCCAATCCCGATCCCGAGATCACACCGGAAGCCGTGGCTGCCGTGCGCGACGACGCCATCATGGCGACCGGCCGCAGCGACTATCCCAACCAGGTCAACAACGTCCTCTGCTTCCCCTATATCTTCCGCGGCGCGCTGGATGTGGGCGCCAAGGCGGTCAACGACGAGATGAAGATCGCCTGCGTGCGTGCGCTCGCCGACCTCGCGCGCAAGGAGCCGTCGGACGTGGTGGCGCGCGCCTTCGGCGAGGCCGGTGGTGGCGGCTTTGGCCCCACACAGATCATTCCCAAACCGTTCGATCCGCGGCTGATCGTCGAGCTCGCCCCGGCGGTCGCCAAGGCCGCCATGGAGTCCGGAGTCGCCACCCGGCCGATAAACGACTTCGACGCCTACCGTCAGCAGCTCAACCAGTTCGTCTTCAAGTCCGGCCTGGTCATGCGGCCCGTGCTCGAGCATGCCCGCTCCAACCCCAAGCGGGTGATCTTCTCGGCCGGCGAAGACGACCGCGTGCTGCGCGCCACACAGATCATCCTCGACGAGAGGATCGCGGTGCCGATCTTGATCGGCCGGCCCGAGATCATTCGCCGCCGCGCCGAGCGGCTCGGCCTGCGCTTCCAGCCCGGAACCGACGCCGAGGTCATCAATCCGCAAAGCGATCCGCGCTACGACCGCTACTGGGGCGCCTATCACCGGCTGATGGAGCGCCGCGGCGTCAGCGAGCCCACGGCGCGCAACCTGGTGCGCTCGAGCCCGACGCTGATCGCCGCACTTGCGGTTCGCCTCGGGGATGCCGACGCCATGATCGCCGGCGCCTATGGCCGCTTCCGCACCCATTTCAACCACGTGCGCGACGTCATCGGCACGCGCGAAGGCGTCCAGCACATGGCGGGCCTCAGCCTCCTGGTCATGCCGACGCGCTCGCTGTTCATCGCCGACACCTACGTGAACGAAGATCCCGACGCCGAGACGTTGGCGGAGATCACCTTGCAGGCGGCCGACGCCGTGCTGCGCTTCGGCATCCAGCCGCGGGTCGCGCTGCTCTCCCATTCGCTGTTCGGCAGCTCCGACCATCCGTCGGCGCGCAAGATGGCGGCGGCGGTGAAGATCCTGCACCAGCGCGCGCCCTCGCTCGAGGTCGACGGCGAGATGCACGGCGATGCCGCGCTCGACCCCGAGGTCCGCCAGAACGTGTTCCCCAACTCCAAGCTCCGGAACGCGGCCAACCTGGTGATCTGCCCGTCGCTCGATGCCGCCAACATCGCCTTCAATCTCCTGAAGACCGCGGCCGACGGGCTGCATGTCGGACCGATGCTGCTCGGCACGGCGCTGCCCGCGCATGTGCTGACGCCGTCGGTGACTGCGCGCGGCATCCTCAACATGACGGCACTCTCGGTGGTCGAGGCACAGCGCCTCGCGGAGGCCCGCGGGGAGGTGAGGGGATGAGCGCCGAGGGCGAAATCCTCGACGAGGTGACGCCGGAGCTGGTCCGGCGCATCGAGGACGCGCTCGACGGCGGCCCAGGCGACGAGGCGAAAGGCCTGCTCGCTGGCCTGAGCGCGGTAGGCCAAGCGGCGGTGCTCGAGCAGATCACCGAGCCGCACCGCGACCGGCTGGTGGCATTGCTCAAGCGCGACCTCGATCCCGAGGCATTGGCCGAACTCGACGAGGATGTGCGCGATGACGTCCTCGATCAGCTCGACAGCAAGGAGATCGCCGCCGTCGCGCGCGAGCTCGAGACCGACGACGCGGCCACTCTGCTGGAAGACCTGCCGGAGGAGGAGCGGCGCGAAGTGCTGGCTGAGCTGTCGGCCACTGACCGCGCCGACATCGAAAAGGCGCTGGCTTATCCCGAGGATAGCGCCGGCCGCCTCATGCAGCTCTCGCTGGTCAAGGTGCCGGACAGCTGGACTGTCGGCCAGGTCATCGACTATTGCCGCGAAGCAAGCGAGCTGCCTGAAGACGTTTACGACCTGTTCGTGGTCGATGGACAAGGCCGACTACGCGGCTCGGTCAAGCTCGGCCGCATGCTGCGCACCAAGCGGCCAGTGCCGATCATCGAGCTCGCCGACCCCGAGATTCCCGCCGTGGCAGCCGACACGCCTCAGGAGGAGGTGGCGCATCTGTTCCGTGACCAGGATCTGGTGTCCTGCCCGGTGATCGATCGCGACCGTCGCCTGCTCGGCGTGATCATGGTCGACGACATCGTCGACGTGATCGACGAGGAGGCGAGCGAGGATCTTTTGAAAATGGGCGGCGTCGGCATGGACGACATGCACGCCAACACCATCCGCACCACTCAACGGCGCGCCTGGTGGCTGGCCGTGAACCTCGTCACCGCGATCATCGCGTCGCTGGTGATCGGCCAGTTCGAGAATGCCATCGAGAAGATCGTGGCGCTTGCTGTGCTGATGCCGATCGTCGCCTCGATGGGCGGCAATGCCGGCACCCAGACCGTCACCGTGGCGGTGCGGGCGCTCGCCATGGGCGAGCTGACGGCCGCCAACGCGTGGCGCTTCGTTGCCAAGGAGTTCTTCGTCGGCGGGCTGAACGGCATCATCTTCGCCATCCTCATGGGCGCGGCCGTGCTCGCCTGGTACCACGACTTGCGGCTGGGCGCGGTGATTGGCGCCGCCATGATCTGCAATCTCCTGGCGGCGGCGCTCGCCGGCACCCTGATCCCGCTTGGCCTGCAGAAGGCCGGCGTCGATCCCGCGGTGTCCTCGACGGTGTTCCTGACCACCGTGACGGACGTGATCGGTTTCCTGGCTTTCCTGGGGCTGGCAACGCTGTTCCTGCTGTAGCCGAGGCTTCGCATCTTCCTCGCGCCGCGGTATCGTGGGCGGGGGGAGAGTGCATGATATCGGCGATCGCGCGGCGGGTCGGGGGATTCGTTTTGCTGTTGCTGCTGGCCATGTCGGCCGCGGCGCAGAACAAGGTGCCGCCGGCGCGTCCGCTGGAGGCGCTGGTCAAGTCGTCGCTCATGTCGTTGAACGACGCCAACCTGACCGGCGACTATCGGGTGCTCCATGCCCGGCTGTCGGAGCCGTTTCGCAAGCAGTACACGCCGGATCGTTTGAAGGCGACGTTCAAGGAGTTCAGCGACAAGAATGTCGACATCGACATCGTCACCGCCATGACGCCGACCTACGACCAGCCGCCCTATGTCGACGCCGAGGGCAAGCTGATCGTGCGCGGCTTCTTTCCAACCGAGCCGTCGCGGGTCTCCTTCGAGATGGATTTCATTTCTGGAGAAGGCGAATGGAAGCTGATCCGCATCAATGTGAGAGTGAGTCCCGCTCACTAGCTCCCTCAATTCAGTAGGCCAGACATCATGCTCCCCAATGCCATGCCGCCCTTCGATTTCGGCCTGGGCGAGACCGCCGATGCCTTACGCGACCAGGTGCAGCGTTTCTCGGTGGAAGAGGTGGCGCCGATCGCCGCCGAGCTCGACAAGACCGACCGCTTCCCGCGCGAGCTGTGGCCCAAGATGGGCGAGCTCGGCCTGCATGGCATCACCGTCGAGGAGGAATATGGCGGCTCGGCCCTGGGCTATCTCGAGCATGTCATCGCCGTCGAGGAGCTGAGCCGCGGCTCAGCCGCGGTTGGCCTCAGCTACGGCGCACACTCCAACCTTTGCGTTAACCAGATCCGGCGCAACGGCAATGACGAACAGAAGAAGCACTTCCTGCCCAAGCTGATCTCCGGCGAGCATGTCGGTGCCCTCGCCATGAGCGAGTTGGGTGCAGGCTCGGACGTGGTGTCGATGAAGCTGCGGGCCGACAAGAAGGGCGACCGCTACGTCCTGAACGGCACCAAGATGTGGATCACCAACAGCCCCGATGCCCAGGTGATCGTGGTCTATGCCAAGACCGATCCCGCGGCGGGCCCGCGTGGCATCACGGCCTTCATCGTCCCGACCGACGCCAAGGGTTTCAAGGTGGCGCAGAAGCTCGACAAGATGGGCATGCGCGGCTCCTCGACCGGCGAACTGGTATTCGAGGATTGCGAGATCCCGGCCGAGAACGTGCTGGGCCAGGTCGGCAAGGGCGTGAACGTGCTGATGAGCGGGCTCGACTATGAACGTGCGGTGCTGGCGGCCGGCCCGCTCGGCATCATGCAGTCGGCCCTGGACATCGTCGTGCCCTATGTCCACCAGCGCCACCAGTTCGGCCAGGCGATCGGCGAGTTCCAGCTCGTGCAGGGCAAGCTCGCCGACATGTACACCACGATGAACGCCTGCAAGTCCTATGTGTACGCGGTCGCCAAGGCCTGCGACCGCGGCCAGACCACGCGCAAGGATTCGGCCGGCGCCATCCTCTATGCCGCCGAGAAAGCGACGATGGTGGCGCTCGACGCCATCCAGCTGCTGGGCGGCAACGGCTATATCAACGACTATCCCACCGGCCGGCTGCTGCGCGACGCCAAGCTCTACGAGATCGGAGCCGGAACGAGCGAGATCCGCCGCATGCTGATCGGCCGCGAGCTATTCGCGGAGTCGGCCTGACGGTGCGCAACGCTCTCGGTGCCGCCGTCCGCCACGAATGGGCGCTCGATCCGGACTTCCTGACCGTCAATCACGGCTCGTTCGGCGCCACGCCGCTTGCCGTGCTGGCCGAGCAGGACCGCTGGCGCAAGCGCATGGAGGCGCAGCCGACGCGCTTCTTCTCGCAGGAACTGATCCCGGCCTTGCGCCAAGCGGCCACCAGCCTGGCGCAATTCGTCGGAGCGCAAGGCGAGGATGTGGTCTTCGTGCCCAATGCGACGACCGGGTGCAACGCGGTCCTGCGCTCGCTCAGCTTCGAGGCCGGCGACGAGATCCTGTACGCCAGCCACATCTACAACGCCGTGCGCAATACTGTGATCCATGTCGCCGATGGAGTGGGCGCGAAGATGGTGGTGGCGGAAATCCCCTGGCCGCAACCCGACAAGGCGACGATCCTGCGCAATATTGAGCAGGCGATTACCGGGCGCACCAGGATTGCCGTGTTCGATCACATCACCTCGTCCAGCGGGTTGGTGTTGCCGATCGCCGAGATGATTTCCCTCTGCCACGCCACCGGCGTGCGGGTACTGGTCGACGGCGCACACGGGCCGGGGCAAGTGCCGCTCGACCTGCCGAGGCTCGGGGCTGACTGGTATGTCGGCAATTGCCACAAGTGGCTATCGGCACCCAAGGGCAGCGGCTTCCTCTATGCCCGCGCCGATCGTCGCGACGGCCTTCATCCCGGGACCATCTCGCATGGCTACCGGGAGGGCTTCACAGCGGAGTTCGACTGGCCGGGCACGGTCGATCCGAGCGCCTATCTCACTGTCCCGGCGGCGATCGCGTTCTTCGAGCGGCTCGGCGGCACCGCGCTGATGGAGCGCAACCGCGGCCTGGTCGCAAACGCCGCGAAGCTGCTCGCAGATCGGCTGGGTACCGAGGTCGGTGGCCCATTCGATATGAGCGGAAGCATGGCCATGGTTCGCCTGCCGACCACCCTCAAGCCCGAGCTCGCAGAATTGAACAGGATCCGGCAGGCCCTGCGCAATGATGGTGCGGACAGTCCCGTGCATCCGCTGCCCGGTGCGCTGTGGCTACGGCTGTCGGCCTACGCGTACAACGAGATGGCCGACTACGAGCGCTTGGTGGAAATGCTGCCGGGTGTGCTGGACGGCCTGCGCGATTGACGGGGGCGTGCTTTTGATACACGCTGTGTATCCAAAATGCCCCGCTATCTCACCGACAAGGACATCGCCGACTTCCGCAGCGAGCTGTGCAAGGTCGCGACCGAGCGGTTCGCGCGCTTCGGCTACGAGGGCGTCACCATGCGCCAGCTCGCCGAGGCGCTGGGCTGCAGCCCCAAGACCCCTTATCGCTACTTCAAGGACAAGGCCGACATCTTGGCCACCGTGCGTGCCCAGGCCTTCGGCAAATTCGCCGATGCGCTCGAGGCGGCAGCCAAGGGCCCGGCCGCGGACCGAGGGCGGCGCACCACCGAGGCCTACCTCAATTTCGCGCTCAAGAACCCGCATGCCTACCGCATCATGTTCGACCTTGAGGCGCCGATCGACGAGAAGCACCCCGAGCTCGGACCGCAGGCCGAGCGCGCGGCACGCCACATCACCCGCGGCGCTGAGGAAATGGCCAAAGGCGGCATCATCGATGCCGATCCCGCCATGTTCGGCTATGCGTTCTGGGCGTCGCTCCACGGCATTGTCATGCTGCACCAGTCAGGCATGCTGGCGCACGGACCGGACTACAAGAAGCTGTCGGCCTTCCTGGGGACGACCATGGTGAAGGGAGCGAAAGGCAACAAGCGATGAAGCCGGGCGTCACCTCAGGCGAGCGCTTCCGAAGCTGGCCGGAGATCCAGGCCAATGCCGCGCGCGCCGCCAGCGGCCTGCGGGCGCTCGGCGTCGGTGAGGATGACAGCGTGGCGCTGATGCTGCGCAACGACTTCGCCACCTTCGAGGTCAACATGGCAGCGGGCCAGCTCGGCGCCTACGCCGTCCCGATCAACTGGCATTTTACGCCGGAGGAGGCGGGCTACATCCTCTCCGACAGTCGCGCCAAGGTGCTGGTGGCTCACGCCGATCTGCTGGAGCAGATCGCGTCCGGCATTCCCGCCGGCGTGAAGGTGCTGGTCGTGCCGACGCCAACCGAAATCGGCGATGCCTACGGCGTGCCGGCCGAGCGGCGCACGGCGTCCGGCGTGGAGAGCTGGGAGGCGTTCGTGGCGGCAAGCGACGCCAATCCCGAGCCGCCCAAGCTATCGCGTGGCAGCATGATCTACACCTCGGGCACCACCGGCCGGCCCAAGGGTGTGCGCCGCCAGCCCTCGACGCCCGAGCTGCAGGCCAAGGGAGCCGAGGAGGTCGGCAAGTACTGGGGCCTGGTGGCCGATCCCTCGATCGTGGTGATGATGAACGGCCCGATGTATCACTCCGCGCCCGCCGCCTACGCCATGGGTAGCGCGCGGCTTGGCCTCAACGTGGTGCTGCAGCCGCGCTTCGACGCCGAGGAGATGCTGCGGCTGATCGAAAGGCATCGCGTCAGCCACATGCACATCGTCCCCACCATGTTCGTGCGCCTGCTGCGTCTGCCGGCTGAGGTGAAGAAGAAATACGACCTCTCGTCGCTGCGCTGGGTCACCCACGGTGCTGCACCCTGTGCGCCGGCGGTGAAGCGCCAGATGATCGACTGGTGGGGGCCGGTCATCAACGAGTACTACGGCGCCACCGAGACAGGCATCGTGGTGTGGCACAACTCGGCCGAGGCGCTGAACAAGCCCGGCACGGTCGGTCGCGTGGTAAACGGCGCCATCATGCGCATCGTCGACGAGCAGGGCCGCGACGTGAAGCAGGGCGAGATCGGCGAGATCTATCTGCGCGGGCCGCTCCTGTCGGACTTCACCTACAACAACGACGACGCCAAGCGCCGCGAGATCGCGCTGGGCGACCTCGTGACGGTGGGCGATGTCGGCTATCAGGATCCCGACGGCTACCTGTTCCTGTGCGACCGCAAGCGCGACATGATCATCTCGGGCGGCGTCAACATCTACCCGGCCGAGATCGAATCGGTGCTGATCCAGATGCCGGGCGTGCGCGACTGCGCGGTGTTCGGCATCCCTGACGAGGAGTTCGGCGAGCAGATCTGCGCCCACATCGAGCCGCTGGCCGGTTCGGCCATCGATGTGACGACTGTGCGCAGCTACCTCGGCCAGCGCCTGGCGCGCTACAAGGTGCCGAAGGTGGTCGAGCTGAGCACCGCCCTGCCGCGCGAGGACTCCGGCAAGATCTTCAAACGCAAGCTGCGCGCCCCATATTGGGAAAAGGCGGGACGCAGCATCTAGGGACAAACGATGGCCGACGACGACGTCACCCTGTTCGGCAAGCTGAAGAGCAAGCTGATCGACAGCAAGCAGAAGTGGGCCGAGGACGGCCGCCTGCTGACCGGCAAGACGGCGGCGCACGGCCAGCGTTTGCCGCCCGGTCAGCGCAAGGTCGAGAACTGGCCGGTGCTCGATCTCGGCGTCCAGCCCGAGATCCCAACCCATGCCTGGCGGCTATTCGTCGACGGCGAGGTCGAACAGCCGATGGACTGGAAGTGGGGTGAGTTCACCGACCTGCCCAAGACGACGCTCACCAGCGATATTCATTGCGTGACGGCGTGGTCGCGCTACGACAACAAATGGGAAGGCATTTCTGCCCGCGAGATCATCGCCCGTGTGAAGCCAAAAGCCGAGGCCAAGCACGTCATCTTTCATTCCTACGACACCTACAAGACCAACGTGCCGTTGGCCGACTTCTCGGCCAACGATGTGTTGCTGGCCTGGAGCTGGAACGGCGAGCCGATCAGTCGCGAGCATGGCGGGCCCTTGCGCGTCGTCCTGCCGAAGCTCTACTTCTGGAAGAGCGCCAAGTGGATCAAGCGCATCGAATTCTCGGTGCTCGACAAGCCGGGCTTCTGGGAAGTGCGCGGTTACCACAACTACGGCGATCCCTGGCTCGAGCAACGCTACGACGAGGAGACGTGACATGACCTCTGCACACGATTTCAATTTCACCACGATCGACGGCAAGCCGCTGCCGATGAAGAGCTTTGCCGGCAAGCCGGTGCTGGTCGTCAACGTCGCGTCGTTCTGCGGGCTGACGCCGCAGTACAGTGATCTGCAGAAGCTGCACGAGACCTATGGTCCCAAGGGCCTGGTGGTGCTCGGCGTACCGTCGAACGATTTCGGCGCACAGGAGCCCAAGACCGAGCCGGAAATCGCCAAGTTCTGCGAGACGTCGTACGGGGTTACTTTCCCGATGACCTCCAAGCAGAAGGTGATCGGCTCCGACGCGCACGCGCTTTATCAATGGATCGCCAAGGAGGCGGGCGAGGCTGCCACGCCCAAGTGGAACTTCCACAAGTACCTGATCGGCAAGAAGGGCGAACTGGTCGAGACCTTCGGCAGCCGCGTGTCGCCCGGCGCGCCCGAGGTCCGGAAATCGATCGAGTCAGCCCTCGGTTAGCGCTCGCCTCAAGTTCTCGCGTGCGGCCGGCTCGAAGTGGTCGCGGAAATAGGCCGTCGCGAACAGCGTGGGCTTGGCCAGCATCGCCTTATAGAAGGCCTTGCGCGCCGTCCAGAAGGCTGGCTCATCGGCATGCAGATGCAGATATTCGTGGCGGATGCCGAGAGCATGCCGTTGGAAGGCTTCCCAAGGCGCCGCCAACCGCCAGAGATCGAGGTCGCAGACACGCGCTGCTTCCGCCGGTGGCGGCTCGGCGTGGGTCGTCGCCTCAATGATGAGCTTGGCGCGGTCGAGATCGATTTGGCCGAGGTCGAATGCTGCCACAATTGCGCGCATGAGCAGCGCTGACAGACGCTCATTCTCGCCGTGACCGGCGCCCGGCACGTAGACTGCGTCGTGGAAGAGCAGCGCGATCTGCTCGGCGTCGTCGAGATCGGGTGTGTGTTGGCGGGCGAGTTCGATCAGTTCATCGAGGTGTTCAGCCCCATGATAGCCCCGGTGCGGCTGTGCGTAGTGCAGGCGAGCAGCCGCGACGAGAGCGCGATGATCGAACAGCCGCATCAGGGCTTGATCACCTTACGCACGGTTTTGAACACGTCCTCGAACATCGGTGTCGTCAGTCGCCCGGTGTTGGTGTTGTAGCGCGAGCAATGATAGCTGTCGGCGAGCTTCAGACCCATCGGCAGGTCATGCAGGCGGTTATGGATGAACGGATAGGCGCCGGCCGGCCGCACCGTCAGAGCGCGCAGGACCTGATCGTGCGCACCCTTGCCCAGCGCCAAGATCACCTTCACCTGCGGCATGACCGCGAGTTCGGCCTGCAGGAACGGCCGGCATTGCGTGAACTCGTCGGGCAGCGGCTTGTTCTCCGGCGGCAGGCAGCGCACGGCGTTGGCGATGCGGCAGTCGGCGAGCTGCAGCCCGTCATTGGGATCGGCGCGGTAGATGCCGCGCGCAAAACCGAACTTCAGCAGGGTGGCGTAGAGCAGGTCGCCGGCATAGTCGCCGGTGAAGGGTCGGCCGGTGCGATTGGCGCCCTTCATGCCGGGGGCGAGACCCACGATCAGCAGACTCGCATCGACGCGGCCGAACGAGCGCACCGGTGCATTGCCCCAATCGGGATATTTGGCCCGAAGCTCGTTGCGGAACGCCACGAGCCGGGGGCAACGCGGACAGTCGAGCGGCGGCTCCTCGAACGGCAGAGCGGCCACGAGCCGGCGACTAGGCCGTGCGCATCAGGTGTTCGGCAGGCGCGTCGCCGCTGTAGTCGTCGGCATCGCGATGGCCGTTGCTGGCCGCCACGGCGGGACGCGGCGCACGCTCCGACGGGTTGCGCGCGATCAGCGGCGCGAGCTCCGACAGCTCGATGAAGTCATCGGCCTGACGGCGCAGCTCGTCGGCCACCATCGGCGGCGAGGACTTGATGGTGCTGACCACCGAGACACGCAGCCCACGGCGCTGCACGGCCTCGACCAGGCGGCGGAAGTCGCCGTCGCCGGAGAACAGGATCACGTGGTCCAGATGCTCGGCCATCTCGAGCACGTCGATGGCGAGCTCGATGTCCATGTTGCCCTTGATCTTGCGGCGGCCCATGGCGTCGGTGAATTCTTTTGTGGGTTTTGTCACCATCGTGTAGCCGTTGTAATCGAGCCAATCGATCAACGGCCGGATCGGCGAGTACTCCTGATCTTCGACCAGGGCGGTGTAGTAGTAGGCGCGGACCATGCGACCCTTCTCGCGGAACACCTTCAAGAGGCGGCGATAGTCGATGTCGAAGCCGAGAGCGCGAGCGGCGGAGTAGAGGTTGGCGCCATCGATGAAGAGCGCGACGCGCTCGTTCTCGTAGAAATTGCCTTTCATGGCGGGAATCCTTTTTTGGAAATATGCGCAGAGGGAGCGAAATAAATTATTGAGCGAAAGGAGTACAGTAACCCACACCTCTCCGATCGCATCTTAAGTTTAGGTCATTAACTCATAGATCACAAGGGGTTGGAGCCGGTCTCTGGTGGATAACGCGATCTACATCGCTTTGGGGGGAAATCTGCCCCACCCCCGATATGGGCTTCCGAAGGCGACTTTGCAGGCGGCCTTGGCTGCTTTGGAAAGCCGCGGCGTGACGGTTCGCCGGGTCTCGCCCTGGTATCGGACGGCCCCCGTGCCGACATCGGAACAACCTTGGTATTTCAATGCTGTAGCCGAAATCTCCACGGCTTTGCCGGCTGATCGCCTGCTGGCTGAGCTGCATGCCGTTGAGGAGGAGTTTGGCCGGGTCCGCAGCGCTCCGAACGCCCCCCGGATCATCGACCTCGATTTGCTCGATTATCGCGGGGAAATCGAGGCTGGAGGCCCCGGCAAGGCCACCCTGCCACACCCTCGGATGATCGGGCGGGCCTTTGTCCTGCGTCCCCTGGCCGACCTTGCGCCACAATGGCGCCACCCGGTCAGCGGCGCCTCGATCCAGGCCCTTGTCGCAGCCCTGCCGGGCGACCAAATCATAGAACGCACATAGACTTGAATTTTGGGCCTATCCGCGTATAACCCGCCGCTCCCGCGAAATCAGAGGTCTCCATGGCGCGTGTCACCGTCGAAGACTGCATTGTGCAGGTGCCCAACCGTTTCGAACTCGTCCTGTTCGCCGCCCAGCGCGCGCGTGATGTGTCGGCCGGCGCCCAGATCACGGTGGATCGCGACCGCGACAAGAACCCGGTCGTGGCGCTGCGCGAGATCGCCGAGACCAAGCTCGACCAGGCCGCCCTCAAGGACTCGCTGATCTCGGGCATGCAGAAGCATGCCGACATCGACAAGCCCGAGGAGGTCAATGAGATGGCCGAACTCGAGCAAGAGCTGGCGGCGGCGCTGGCCCAGGGCGGCGCCGAGGCAGCCCAGCCTAAGGCCCTGCCGATGGCCGAGGAAGACGACGTTACCGAGTAGCCACACCGGCTGGTATTAGCGGGGCTCAGCCCTGCAATACCCGCATTGATCGTGGAGTGAGCGCAATCGTCCCCATATAATGGACGATTGCGATGATTCGGCAGTTTGAACTCGTTGAAAGGGTCCAGTCCTACGATCCGCACGCGGACGAGGACATGCTGAATCGCGCCTATGTCTATGGCCTGAAGAAGCACGGCACGCAGCTGCGCGCCTCCGGTGACCCTTATTTCTCTCATCCTGTCGAAGTGGCGGGCATCCTGGCCGAGATGAAGCTCGATGCTTCGTCGATCGTCACCGGCCTGCTGCACGACACGATCGAGGACACCGACGCCACTCGCGACGAAATCGCCGGCATGTTCGGTGAGGATATCGCCCGCTTGGTCGATGGCGTGACCAAGCTGTCGCGCCTCGAAGTCCAGTCCGAGAGCACCAAGGAGGCCGAGAACCTGCGCAAGCTCGTTCTCGCCATGTCGTCGGACATCCGCGTGCTGCTGGTGAAGCTCGCCGACCGCCTGCACAACATGCGGACCCTGCATCACATCAAGGACCCGGCGCGGCGCCGACGCATTGCGCATGAGACCATGGACCTCTATGCGCCGCTCGCCTCGCGCATCGGCATGGAGAGGGTCAAGCGCGAGCTCGAGGAGCTGGCCTTCGCCGAGCTCAATCCCGACGGCCGCGCGTCGGTTCAGGCCCGCTTGGGCTACCTCAAGGAAAAGGGCGACAAGATCGTCCCGCAGGTCGAGGCCGAGCTGATCAAGACTTTGAAGGACGGCGGGCTGGTGGCCCAAGTCTCGGGCCGCGAGAAGACGCCTTATTCGATCTGGCGCAAGATGCAGCAGAAGAACGTGTCGTTCGAGCAGCTCGCCGACATCATGGCCTTCCGCATCATCGTGGCCGATGTGGCCGAGTGCTACCAGGCGCTCGGCCTGCTGCATGGCCGCTATCAGGTGCTGCCGCAGCGCTTCAAGGACTACATCTCGGTCCCCAAGCCCAACGGCTACCGCTCGCTGCATAGCGGCGTGATCGGCCCGCTCGGCCAGCGCATCGAGATCCAGATCCGCACCGAGGAGATGCAGGACCAGGCCGAGCGCGGCGTCGCTGCCCACTGGGTCTACAAGCAGGGCGGTCCGTCGACCGACGCGCCGCAATACGCCTGGCTGCGCAGCCTCATCGACATCCTCGACAAGGCGCCCAACGCCGAGGAGTTCCTCGAGCACACCAAGCTCGAGATGTTCCAGGACCAAGTGTTCTGCTTCACGCCCAAGGGCAAGCTGATCGCCCTGCCGCGCGGTGCCACTCCCATCGACTTCGCCTATGCCGTGCACAGCCAAGTGGGCGACACCTGCGTCGGCGCCAAGATCAATGGCCGCATGCTGCCGCTCCGAACCCAGCTCGCCAACGGCGACCAGATCGAGATCGTGACCTCGAAGGCGCAGACGCCGTCGCCGACCTGGGAGCGCTTCGCCGTCACCGGCAAGGCCAAGGCCGCCATCCGCCGCTTCATCCGCACGCGTCAGCGCGAGCAGTACCTGCAGCTCGGCAAGTCGCTTCTGGACAAGACCTTCCATGAGGAGGGCTACGAGGTCACCGACAAGGGCTTGGAAGGCGTGAAGGCAAACTTCAAGCAGGCCACCACCGACGACCTGGTCGCCAATGTCGGGGCCGGCCTGATCGGCGCGCGCGAGGTTCTGACCGCGGTCTATCCGGGGCTCAAGCAGCCGCGCAAGCCGGGCGGCGCCGACGTCGTGCCGATCACGCGGGCGCGCAACAAGGCCACCAAGGGCCGCGAGCCCAGCCGGGGCAAGAAGGAGACCGGCCAGATCGCCATCAAGGGGCTGATCCCGGGCATGGCCGTGCATTTCGCCCGCTGCTGCCATCCGCTGCCGGGCGATCGTATTGTCGGCATCATCACCACGGGCAAGGGCGTCACCATCCACACCATCGACTGCGCCACGCTCGAGAGCTTCTCGGACGCGTCGGAGCGCTGGATCGATGTCGGATGGGATTCGGTCAGCGAGAATGCTGGCATCTATACCGGCCGGCTCAAAATCACGGTGGCGAACCAGCCGGGCAGCCTCTCGAGTTTGTCGACGGTGATCGCCCGCCACGAGGGCAACATCTCAAACCTGCGCATCGTCAACCGCTCGATGGACTTCTTCGACATGGTGATCGATGTGGAGGTGAATGACGTGAAGCATCTCGCCGACATTACGGCTGCGCTGCGCGCCACGCCTGCCATCAACGCCGTCGAGCGCGCGCGCAACTAGCTGTGATGGCGAGTCCTTTTCTTTGTCATCCTGAGCGAAGCGAAGGATCTAGCATTGGCCGCAGGGACGCCCTGTGTGGCAGGCGCGAGGTCCTTCGCTGCGCTCAGGACGACAAGAGGGTACCTTTCGGGTCATGACATCGCTAAAGCCCCTTCGCCTCGGCGTGAACGTCGACCACGTCGCCACGGTGCGCAACGCCCGCGGCACCCCCACCCCCGATCCGTTGCGCGCCGCGCTGCTGGCGGCCGAGGCCGGCGCCGACGGCATCACCGCCCACCTGCGCGAGGATCGCCGCCACATCGTCGACGACGACATCGCCCGGCTGAAGGACAGTATCGGCCTGCCGCTCAACTTCGAGATGGCCGCGACCGAGGAAATGGTGGCGATCGCGCTAAAGCACCGGCCGCACGCCGCCTGCATCGTGCCGGAGAAGCGCGAGGAGCGTACCACCGAGGGCGGGCTGGACGCGGTCGGCCAGCACAATCACCTGAAGCCGATGGTGGCCCGCCTCAGCGATGTCGGCATCCGGGTCTCGCTGTTCATCGAGGCCGATCCGCGCCAGCTCGATGCTGCAGTGTCGCTGGGCGCGCCGGTGGTCGAACTGCACACCGGCCGCTACTGCGAAATCGAGGGCGAGGCGCAGAAGGCGGAACTCGCGCGCATCCAGAAGGCCGCGGCCTATTGCCAGAAGCTCGGCCTCGAATGCCATGCCGGTCATGGCCTGAACTACGAGAACGTGGCGCCGATCGCCGCCATCGCCAATGTACGCGAGCTCAACATCGGGCACTTTCTGGTCGGCGAGGCGATCTTCGTCGGCCTGAAGGACGCGATCCGCGAAATGCGTCGCCTCATGGATGAGGCGCGGGCTGAGGTGAAGGCGTGATCCTGGGCGTCGGCAACGACCTCTGCGACATCCGCCGCATCGAGAAGTCGCTCGAGCGCTTCGGCGAACGCTTCGTGCAGCGTGTCTTCACCGAGATCGAGCAGAAGCGCTCGGAAGGCCGCGCCACGCGGGCGGCGAGCTACGCCAAGCGCTTCGCCGCCAAGGAGGCCTGCTCCAAGGCGCTGGGGACGGGGTTCCGCCGCGGCGTTTTCATGCGCGACATGGGCGTGGTCAACATGCGCGGCGGCAAACCCACGCTCGCCTTGACCGGCGGGGCGCTCGCCCGGCTGCGCGAAATCACGCCGCCCGGCATGACGGCGCAGATCGACCTGACGCTCACCGACGAGTATCCGCTCGCCCAGGCCATCGTGATCATCTCGGCCGTGCCAAAGGCATGAACGACCAGGTGCCGCCGCCACCGCCTGTCGTCGACCAGGCGCCGCCTCGCCGCCGAACCTTTCTGTGGGCTGGCCTCGCCGTCCTGATCGCGGTCGTGTCCTTTGTCACCGTCGCCGGCCTGCTCGTGCAGGCGATGGGATGGCGTTCCTTTTATCACCCGAGCGGCTCGATGTTGCCGACGTTGATAGTGGGCGATTACTTCTTCGTTGACCGCGATGCCTATGGTCATGGGCGTTTGCCGGGGCGCGGTGACATCATCGCTTTCTATGCGCCGGCTCAGGCTTACCCGACTTCCGGCGGCCGCCGTGTCGAGTTCATCAAGCGCATCGTCGGTCTGCCGGGCGACAGCATCGCGATGAAGGCGGCCGCGCCGATCATCAATGGCCGGGCTGTCGAATGGCAGGTGCTGCGCGAGGAGCCTTACCGCATGTACAAGGCGACTCGGCTGCAAGAGCGACTGGCGGATGGCACAAGCTACGAGATCCTGAAATACAGCAAGGGCCAACAAGGCGATGAGGGCGGACCCTTTACCGTGCCGGCAGGGGCTTACTTCGTCCTGGGGGACAACCGCGACGATTCGATCGACAGCCGCGGCCAGGCCGTGCCGGGCGGAGCATGGTGGTTCGTGCCCGCGGCCGACATCATCGGCCGCGCCAATTACATCTACTGGTCGGGCTTCGAGCGTATTGGTCGCATCGGCGTGGCCTTGAAATGACCAATTTGCACCGCTCCCATGCGGCGAGCAGGGTGGGAGACAGCGTCTTTCAGCCCTGCTACAAGCCCGGCTCTTGTAAACTGGCATGGCGATGACAGACGTGGTTGAGCGTCGGAAGCGACAAGAAAAGGCTGGCGGCTGGGGGGAAACCATCCGGACGGTGGTCTACGCCGTCCTCATCGCATTGGTGGTGCGGACTTTCGCCATCGAGCCCTTCAACATTCCTTCCGGCTCGATGATCCCGACCCTGCTGGTCGGCGACTACCTGTTCGTCTCCAAGTATTCCTACGGCTACAGCAAGCACTCATTCCCTTTTTCCCTCGGCTTCTTCTCGGGCCGGATCTTCGGCCATCCGCCGGAGCGCGGTGACGTCGCCGTCTTTAAGTATCCCGGCGACCAGGGGCAGGGCGCCAACCGCACCGACTACATCAAGCGCATCGTCGGCCTGCCGGGCGATCGCATCCGCGTGGTCAACGGCATCCTGCAGATCAACGGCAAGCCGGTCGAGCGCATCCAGATCGGCGACTATGTGACCCGCGGCGGCAGCTACAAGAAGGGCACGCTCTACACCGAGGTCCTGCCCAACGGGCGCCGCCACGAGATCCTGGAAACCACCGACAACGGCATATCGGACAACACGCCGGAATTCCTGGTGCCGGCCGGCCAGTATTTCGCCATGGGCGACAACCGCGACGATTCGCTCGACAGCCGCACCCAGCTGCAGGTCCGCGATGCCGGCGGCGCGCTACGCCAGCGCGACGAGCTCGGCTGGTACGTACCGGCCGAGAACCTGGTCGGCCGCGCCGAGTTCATCTTCTTCTCCCACGACCCGTCGGCCGCGGGATGGCTGGAGCCCTGGAAATGGCCGCAGGCGATTCGCTTCAGCCGCTTCTTCCAGGCGATCCACTGAAGCCAGGCGACGCCACTCTGGCGGCGCTGGCGAAGGGCATCGGACATGCGTTCGCGCGGCCTGAGCTTGCCGCCGAGGCCCTGACCCACCGCAGCGCGCTCGACCGGCAACCCGCGCTGAAGGCGGCCTTCCCCAACGGCAACGAGCGGCTGGAATTCTTGGGCGACCGGGTGCTGTCTCTGGCTGTCGCCGATCTGCTGTTGCGCCGCTTCCCGCATGAGCGCGAGGGCGAGTTGGCGCTGCGGCACAATGCGCTGGTGAGTGCAGGTCCGTTGGCCGAGGTGGCCGAGTCGATCGGGCTGGGTGACCATATCGTGCTCGGAGCCTCGGAGAAGGGCAAAGGCATTCAACCCGCCATCCTGGCCAACTCTCTCGAGGCGCTCTTGGGTGCGATCTTCCTCGATGCCGGCTTTGAGGTCGCCGCGAGCGTGATCGAGCGCCTGTTCAGCGATCGGCTCACTGCCCAGCGCACGGCGCCGCGTGATCCCAAGACCGAGTTGCAGGAATGGGCGCAGGCGCGGCGCCTGCCGCTGCCCAAGTATCGTGAAATCGGCCGCGAAGGGCCGGTGCACGCGCCGATTTTCGTCGTCGATGTCGCGGTCAAGGACCAGGAGCCGGCGCAGGGTCGTGGCGGCAGCAAGCGCGAAGCCGAGCGGCTGGCGGCGGCCGCGCTGCTCGACCGGCTGGTGCGGACATGAACGCGCCGAAAACGCGCGCGGGCTTCGTCGCCGTCGTCGGCGCGCCCAATGCCGGCAAGTCGACGCTGGTCAACGCCCTGGTCGGCTCCAAGGTCTCGATCGTCTCGCCCAAGGTGCAGACCACGCGCATGCGGGTGATCGGCATCGCCATGACGGATCTTCCGGAAGGTGAGCGCGCCCAGATCGTGCTGGTCGACACGCCGGGCATCTTCCGCATCGCCAAGCGGCGGCTCGAGCGCGCCATGGTCGCAGCGGCCTGGCAGGGGGCCGAGGATGCCGACGTGGTGGCGCTGATGGTCGATGCCGAGCGCGGCGTCGGCCAGGAGACGGCGGCCATCGTCGAGCGCCTGAAGGAGAGCCGGGCGCCGCGCTACCTGATCCTGAACAAGATCGATCTCGTGGCGCGCGAGAAGCTGCTGGTGCTGACCGCAGAGCTGAACGCGCTGCTGCCGTTCGAGCGCACCTTCATGGTGAGCGCGCTGAAGAGCGACGGCGTGGGCGACGTGCTGGCGACCTTGGCGACGGCGCTGCCCGCCGGACCGTTCCTCTATCCCGAGGACCAGGCGGCCGACCTGCCGCTGCGCCTGCTGGCCGCAGAGGTCACACGTGAGCAGGTGTTCCTGCAGCTCCATCAGGAGCTGCCCTACGAAGCGGCGGTCGAAACCGAGAAATGGGAAGAGCGCAAGGATGGCGGCGTCCGCATCGAGCAGATCATCCACGTCCAGCGCGACGGTCAACGCGCCATCTTCCTCGGCAAGGGGGGCGCCCGCATCAAGCAGATCGGCGCCCGGGCGCGGCATGAGCTGAGCCAGATGCTCGAGCGTCCGGTGCATCTCTTCCTGCACGTCAAGGTGAGCGAACGCTGGGCCGAAGATCCGGCGCATTACCGCACGATCGGCCTCGACTACGAGCCCAAAGGCTAAGACCTAGGTCGGCGCGAGATCGAGCGCGTGCAGGACGCCACCCATGGCGTCGCGATGCGTGACCGTCATCGCGCCGGTACGGCCGTCGATCTTGACGTGGCCGAAATGGCACGAGCCCTCGGAGGGCGCGAGGTCGAAGCGGCCGGCGGGCGGCACCTTCTGGAACACGACCTCGGGGCCGAACGTCTTGTCGAGCAGGTTGGGCCCGAAGCCGCCGGCGCAGAGCGGGCCGGAGACGAATTCGTAGAACGGCAGGAAGTCGGAGAACTGCGCGCGGTTGGGGTCGTAGCGGTGGGTCGCCGCGTAGTGCACATCGGCGGTGATCCAGTGCACGTTGCGGATGTCCTCGCGCTTGATGAAGCCCAACAGGTCGGCGATCTCGAGCTCGCGGCCGAGCGGCGGACCGTCATCGCCGTTGGCCACCGCCTCCGAACCGGTCTTGGCGCGGAAGTCGTTGTAGACCACGACGCCGATCGGCATGTCGGCCTGGATGATCTTCCAGGTCGCCTTCGAGTTCTTGAGCGCGCCCTTCAGCCATTCAACCTGCGTGCGGCCCAGGAATTCGGTGTCGGGTCCCATTGCCGACTGGCGGTTCTCGCCGTTGGCGCCGCGAAAGCTCCTCATGTCGACGCGGAAGATGTCGAGACGCGGGCCGAAAGGGAAGCGCCGATAGAGGATCATCGGGTCTTCGAGGCCGCCCGACAGCGGCATGTATTCTCGGAACGCCCGCTGGCCGTAGGCCGCGAGCCTGGCCACACTTTTCTCGTGGTAGCGCGGGTCGGGATCAAGGCGCTTCTCCCAGTACCAGTTGTCGAGGACGTCGTGGTCGTCCCATTGCGCGAGGGTCGGCACCTCGGCGTTGAAGCGGCGCAGGTTGTCGTCGAGCAGGTTGTAGCGATGGTTGCCGCGATACTCGTCGAGCGTCTCGGCCACCTTGGACTTGGCCTCGGTGACGATGTTCCTCCACACCTTGCCGTCTGGCAGCTTCTTCTCGGCCGCCAGGGGATTGTCGGCATAGATCGTGTCGCCGCTGTGCACGAAGAAGTCGGGCTGCAGCTTGCGCATCGCCTCGTAGATGGTCATGCCGCCGACGTCCGGGTTGATGCCGTAGCCCTGGCCGACAGTGTCTCCCGACCAGACGAAGCTCACGTCGTTGTTGGCGGCCGGTGGCATCTTGAAGCGCCCGCCGACCGGCACGCTCATCGTCTTGAGGTCGCCGAGGTCGAGATAGGAGACGCGATAGAACACGGTCTGGCCCGGCCCGATGCCGCGAATGTGCACGCGGGACGTGAAGTCGGTGGCTTCCAGCGCCAGCGGTCCGTCGATGCGTATGGGATCGACGAAACCTTCCGTCGTGGCGTACTCCACGACCATGCGCGCCGGCCGGTCGGCGCGGCTCCACACGACGGTGCCGTCGCTCGAAACATCGCCCGACTGAACGCTCTGCAGGAGCTGCGGCCGCGACGTCGCGGTCTGGGCAAAGATGCGCGTCGGCAGAGTGGCGGCCAGCGCGCTCGTCCCAAGGAACTTGCGCCGGTTGAAGCTGGGCATCACCTAGCCTAGCGCGAATCGGCGAAACACGGCATACCCGCGACATGGAATGGAACGATCACGGGATCGTGTTGGCGAGCCGTCTTCATGGCGAGACCGGCCTCGTTGCATCACTGCTGACGCGTTCACACGGCCGCCATGCAGGCTTCGTCCCGGGTGGCGTGTCGCGCCGCGTGCGGCCGGTGTGGCAGCTCGGCAATGTCGTCGAGGTCGCCTGGCGGGCGCGGCTGGCGGATCAGCTCGGCAACTTCACGGGCGAGCTGCGCGAGCCGAACGCCGCGCGCGTCCTCGATGATGCCGCTCAGCTCGCCGGCCTTTCGGCGGCCTGCGCTCTCGTTGACGCGGCCTTGCCCGAGCGTGAACCGCACCCCGCCATGTTCGATGGCTTTCATGCTTTTCTCGGCGCGCTTGGTCATCCGGGATGGCCCGCGATCTACGTCAGGCTCGAGCTCGGCCTCTTGCAGGAGCTGGGCTTCGGCCTCGATCTCGAGAAGTGTGCCGCCACCGGCGCGACCGAAGATCTCGCCTTTGTTTCGCCCAAGACCGGACGCGCGGTGTCGCGCGCGGCGGCCGGTCCTTATCGCGAGAAGCTCCTGGTCCTGCCGACCTTTCTGTCCACCGGTGGATTGCCGTCCGATGACGTCGAGCTGCGGCTGGGGCTCGATTTGACGGGCTATTTCCTTGAGCGGCACGTGTTTTGGCCGCACAACAAGCCCTTGCCTGCCGCACGGGTGAGATTTATGGAAACCCTGCTACACTAGGCACAACAATGAAGGCTGCGGCATGAATCGCGGCTGAAAACCCCTCGCGCGATGGCCAAACGCAGCAACGTCATACCGCTTAGCCCCGTCAGACCGGTGCAGTTCGGACAGGCGCTCTCCGAGCGCTACCTGTCCTATGCGCTTTCGACCATCATGGCGCGCTCGCTGCCGGATGTGCGCGATGGTCTGAAGCCGGTGCATCGCCGCCTGATGTTTGCCATGCGGCAGCTGCGGCTCGACCCCAACAGCGCGTTCAAGAAGAGCGCGCGCGTGGTGGGCGACGTGATCGGCCAGTATCATCCGCATGGCGATCAGTCGATCTACGACGCGCTGGTGCGGCTCGCCCAGGAATTCTCCGTCCGCTATCCGCTGATCGAGGGCCAGGGAAACTTCGGCAACATCGACGGCGATAACCCCGCCGCCATGCGCTACACCGAGGCGCGGCTCACCGCGGTCGCCGAGGCGTTGCTGCTGGGCATCGACGAGAACGCCGTCGACTTCCGGCCCAACTATGACGGCTCCACGGAAGAGCCGATCGTGCTGCCGGGCGGATTTCCCAACCTGCTGGCCAATGGCGCCGCCGGCATCGCCGTCGGCATGGCGACCTCGATCCCGCCGCACAATGCCGGCGAGCTGTGCGATGCGCTGCTGCACCTGATCAAGACGCCGAACGCCCGCGTCGACACCCTGGTCGACCTGGTCAAGGGACCGGACTTCCCGACCGGCGGCATCCTGGTCGAGCCGCGCGACTCCATCGTCGAGTCCTACAAGACCGGCCGGGGCTCGTTCCGCCTGCGCGGGCGTTGGCAAAAGGAAGAACTGGCGCGCGGCCAATACCGCATCGTCGTCACCGAGATCCCCTACCAGGTCCAGAAGGGCAAGCTGATCGAGCGTATCGCCGAGATCATCAACGCGAAGAAGCTGCCCATCCTCGAGGATGTGCGCGACGAATCGGCCGAGGACGTGCGCATCGTGCTCGAGCCACGCACCGGCCAGGTACCGGCAGAGCTCCTGATGGAGCAGCTCTTCAAGATGACGGATCTCGAGATCCGCTTCCCGCTGAACCTCAATGTGCTCGACAAGGACAACACGCCCCAGGTCATGGACCTCCGCGAGGCGTTGCAGGCCTTCCTCGACCATCGCCGTGATGTGCTGGTGCGGCGCTCGACTTTCCGGCTGGCCGAGATCGAGCGGCGGCTGGAAATCCTCGATGGCTACCTGATCGCCTATCTCAACCTCGACAAGCTGATCAAGATCATCCGCGAGGAGGACGAGCCCAAGCCCAAGATGATCAAGGCCTTCAAGCTCTCCGACCTGCAGGCCGAGGCCATCCTCAACATGCGGCTGCGCGCGCTGCGCCGGCTGGAAGAGTTCGAGATCAAGGGCGAGCACAAGAAGCTCTCTGCGGAGCGGAAGGATCTGAAGGCGCTCCTGAAGGACGAGAAGCTCCAGTGGGGCAAGATCGCCGACGAGGTCCGCGAGACCAAGGAGAAGTTCGGGCCCAAGACCAAGCTCGGCAAGCGGCGCACCGAGCTTGCTGACGCGCCGGCCGAGGTCGAGCACGCGGTCGAGGATTTCGTCGAGCGCGAGCCGGTGTCGATCGTGCTGTCGGACAAGGGCTGGATCCGCGCCGCCAAGGGCCATCTCGACGAGAAGGCGGCGGCAGAGCTCAAGTACAAGGAAGGCGACGAGAAGAAATTCGTCCTGCACGCCCAGTCGACCGACAAGATCCTGGTGTTCGCCACCAACGGCCGCTTCTACACGCTGGGCTGCGACAAGCTGCCGAGCGCGCGCGGCCATGGCGAACCGATTCGGCTGATGATCGAGCTCGGCAACGAGCAGGACATCGTCGATCTCGCCGTCTTCAAGGGCGGCCGCAAGTTCCTGGTGGCGTCCGACGCCGGCCGCGGCTTCGTGGTGCCCGAGGACGAGGTCATGGCGCAGACCAAGAACGGCAAGCAGGTGCTGAACCTCAATGACAAGGAGAAAGCAGTGTCGTGCTCGGTCGTGCCGGACGGCGCCAACTCCGTGGCGGCGCTGGGCGGCAACAAGAAGCTGCTGATCTTCCCGCTCGAGCAGTTGCCCGAGATGAGCCGTGGGCGCGGCGTCACGCTGCAGAAATCCAAGGGCGGCCAGCTCGCCGACGCACAGGCCTTCAAGCTGGCCGATGGCCTGGCGTGGGCCAACCGGGTGCTGCCGGCCGACGAACTTAAGTTCTGGCGCGGCGAGCGCGCGCAGGCCGGCAAGATGCCCGGCAAGGGATGGCCGCGCGCGAAGCGGTTCAAGGACTGAACGAATGGATCTGACGCTGATCTGGAAGACGGTGCTGATCGGCGTCGTCGAGGGGCTGACCGAGTTCCTGCCGGTGTCGTCGACCGGACACATCATCCTCGCCGAGGAGGTGCTGCATTTCGAAGGCCCGCCCGGCAAGGTCTTCGATATCGTGATCCAGCTCGGCGCCATCCTGGCGGTGTGCGTGCTCTTTCGCATGAAGATCTGGAGCACGGTGACGGGCGTCGTGCGGCGCGATGCGCGCGCGATGCGCTTCGCCACCGCCGTGATCGTGGCCTTCCTGCCCGCCGCCATCATCGGCGTCATGGCCCACGGCTACATCAAGGCGCACCTGTTCAATCCCTTCGTCGTGGCCGTTGCGCTGATCGTGGGTGGTATTGCCATCCTGGTGATCGAGCGGCTGGTGCAGCGGCCGCGCGTCAAATCGGTGGACGATATCGACTGGAAGACGGCGCTGTGGATCGGCATCGCCCAGTGCCTGGCGATGATCCCGGGTGTGTCGCGCTCGGGCGCCACCATCATGGGCGCCCGGGTTTTGCGCGTGGATCGTGCGACTTCCGCCGAATTCTCGTTCTTCCTCGCCATGCCGACCATGTTGGGGGCCACGGTCTACGACCTCTACAGTAACCGCGCGACGCTCGACTGGCATGGCAGCGGCGTCATTGCGCTGGGCTTCGTGGTGGCTTTTTTCTCCGCACTGGTGGTCATCAAGCCGTTCGTGCGCTTCATCAGCCGGCACGGTTTCGCCGCTTTCGCCTGGTACCGCATCGCGGTTGGCGCACTGGCGCTGGTGTTGCTCCTGGCACGCTGAAGTTGCGGCCCGCCGCCGCGCTTTTCAGCGCGAGTGCACCGTGGCATAACCCGCCGCCTCGAAGTTTAGGGAGTGATGCTGTCATGCAACGTCGTAAGTTTCTGCGTACCGCCGGTGTCGGCAGTGCCGCAGTCGCCGCGAGCGCCACGCTCGCCGCACCGGCCATCGCGCAGTCCATGCCGGAAGTGAAGTGGCGGCTCGCCTCGAGCTTCCCCAAGTCGCTCGACACGATCTATGGCGCGGGCGAGGACTTCGCCAAGCGCGTCGCCGGCATCACCGACAACAAATTCCAGATCCGCGTTTTTGCCGCCGGCGAGATCGTGCCCGGCCTGCAGGTGGTTGACGCCGTGCAGAACGAGACCGTCGAGTGTGGTCACACGGCCTCCTACTATTACGTCGGCAAGGACCCGACCTTCGCCTTCGACACGGCGATTCCGTTCGGTCTGAACACGCGCCAGCACAACGCCTGGGTCTATTACGGCGGCGGGCTCGAGGCGATGCGCGAGTTCTACAAGGACTACAACATGACCTCCTTCCTGATGAGCAACACTGGCGGCCAGATGGGCGGCTGGTGGCGCAAGGAGATCAAGTCGCCGGAGGACATGAAGGGCGTAAAGATGCGCATCGGCGGCTTCGCCGGCCAGGTGATGGCCAAGCTCGGCGTGGTGCCGCAGCAGCTCGCCGGCGGCGACATCTATCCGGCGCTGGAGAAGGGCACGATCGATGCCGCCGAATGGGTCGGTCCCTACGACGACCAAAAGCTCGGCTTCAACAAGGTGGCGCAGTACTACTACTACCCCGGTTGGTGGGAAGGCTCGGCCGCGCTGTCGCTCTACGTTGGGCTCAAGGCCTGGGACGCGCTGCCCAACATCTACAAGGAAGCGATCGCCGCGGCCTGCGGCGAGACCAATGCGCGTTCGGTCGCGAAGTACGACGTGCAGAATCCCAAGGCGCTGCGCGAGCTGGTCGCCGGCGGCACCAAGTTCCTGCCGTTCCCGCCATCGGTGATGGAGGCCTCGTTCAACGCCGCCAACGAGCTCTACGCCGAGACCTCGGCCAAGAACCCGAAGTTCAAGAAGATCTACGATTCGTGGAAGCCCTTCCGCAACGAGGAGGTGCTGTGGTTCCGCGTCGTGGAGAACACCTTCGACAACTTCATGGCCCGCCAGTCGGCGGCCAATAAGCTCTAGCGCGTAGAATAACCTCACCCTGAGGAGCGGCCCGCTTAGCGCGGGGTAACCCCCGCGCCCTACCGCGTCTCGATTACCGCGGAGTAATCTCCGCGGCTTGGTGGGAACAAGCACCGTTTCCGTTGCCCATCCTTCGAGACGCCACGCATACCCGCGTCAGACGCGGGCTTAGCGCGGCTCCTCAGGATGAGGTAGTAGAATCGCCCACGCCTTGCGCGAAAAGCCCCGCTTCGGCGGGGCTTTTCTTTTGCACCTTTGCCAAGTCCCTTCGCCCGTGGCACGCTGATTCCGCTGGGTGGAACCTCATCTGGCAAAACAAAGAAGTCCTGGGAGGGACAAAACCATGCAACGGCGCAGATTCTTGCGTACCGCCGCGCTTGGCGCCGGCGGAGTTGCGTCTGTGAGTACGCTTGCCGCTCCGGCCATCGCCGAATCGATGCCCGAGCTCAAGTGGCGATTGGCGTCAAGCTTTCCCAAGTCGCTCGACACGCTCTACGGCACCGGCGAGACCTTCGCCCGGTACATCAGCGAGATGACGGACAACAAGTTCAACGTCCGCATCTTCGCTGCCGGCGAGATCGTGCCGGGCCTGCAGGTGCTTGACGCCGTGCAGAACGGCACGGTCGAGATGGGTCACTCGGCGGGCACCTATTACGTCGGCAAGGAGACGGCGTTGGCGTTCGACACCGCGCTTCCCTTCGGCACCAACTCGCGCCAGCAGGAAGCCTGGATGCGGTGGGGCGGCGGGCGCGAGCTCCTGAACGAGGTCTACAAGGATTACAACGTCTACTCCCTGGGCTGCGGCCTCACCGGCGCCCAGATGGGCGGCTGGTTCCGCAAGGAGATCAAGGGCGTCGACGACTTCAAGGGACTGAAGTTCCGCATCGCCGGTATCGCCGGCCAGGTGATCAACAAGATTGGCGGTGTCGCCCAGCAGATCGCCGGCGGCGACATCTACCCGGCGCTGGAGAAGGGCACGATCGACGGCGCCGAATGGGTCGGGCCGTACGACGACCAGAAGCTCGGCTTCAACAAGATCGCGCCCTATTACTACTATCCCGCCTGGTGGGAAGGCGGGCCGCAGACCTCCGCCATGATCAGCCTCACCAAATGGAACGAGCTGCCGAAAGGCTACAAGGCCGTCGTCGAGGCCGCTGCCGCCTATGCGCAGACCTGGATGGTCTCCAAGTACGACGCGCAGAACCCCAAGGCGCTGCGCGAGCTGGTGAGTGGCGGCACCAAGCTGGCGCCGTTCCCGCAGTCGGTGATGGACGCCTCCTTCGCTGCGGCGCAGGAGGTGTGGGCCGAGCAAGCGGCGAAGAACCCAAAGTTCAAGAAGGTCTATGACTCCTGGAAGCCTTTCCGCAACGAGGAGATCCTGTGGTTCCGCGTCGCCGAAGGCAGCTTCGACAACTACATGGCCCGCCAGTCGGCCGCCGACAAGCTTTGATCGAGCTCGGGGCGCGCCACCTGCGGGTGGCGCGCCCCGCAAATCAACGGAAAAGGACAGGGAGCTATCAAGTCATGCAACGTCGCAAATTCCTGCGCACCGCCGCGACCGGCGGTGCGGCCGTCGCCGCCACCGGCGTAGCGGCGCCCGCCATCGCCCAGTCGGCGCCGACGCTCAACTGGCGTTTCACCTCGAGTTTCCCCAAGTCGCTCGACACCCTGTGGGGCGCGGGCGAGCGGATGACGAAGATCGTGGCCGAGGCGACCGACAACAAGTTCCAGATCCGCACCTTTGCGGCGGGCGAGATCGTGCCCGGCCTGCAGGTGCTTGACGCGGTCCAGAACGGCACGGTCGAGATGGGCGGGACAGCGTCCTACTACTATTTCGGCAAGGACCCGACCTTCGCGTTCGGCACCGCTGTGCCGTTCGGGCTGAACACGCGCCAGTTCGCGGCGTGGCTGAAGTTCGGCGGCGGCGAGCAGCTGCTGAACGACTTCTACAAGAACTACAAGGTGTTCGGCATCGCCACCGGTAACACGGCGGGTCAGATGGGCGGCTGGTTCCGCAAAGAGATCAACTCGGTCGACGACATGAAGGGTCTCAAGATGCGCATCGGCGGCTTTGCCGGCCAGGTGATGGCCAAGCTCGGCGTGGTGCCGCAGCAGATCGCCGGCGGCGACATCTATCCGGCGCTGGAGAAGGGCACGATCGACGCCGCCGAATGGGTCGGGCCATACGACGATCAGAAGCTCGGCTTCAACAAGATCGCGCCCTACTACTACTATCCCGGCTGGTGGGAAGGCAGCGCGACGCTCCACACTTTCATCGGCCTCGACAAGTGGAACGAGCTGCCCAAGGGCTACCAGACGATCGTGCGCGCCGCCTGCGAGGATGCCGGCTCCTGGATGACGGCCAAGTACGATGCCGACAACCCCAAGGCGCTGCGCGAACTGGTGGGCGGCGGCACCAAGCTGCTGCCGTTCTCGCCGGCGATCATGGATGCCTCGTTCGCGGCCGCCAACCAGGTCTATGCCGAGACCTCGGCCAAGAACGCCGAGTTCAAGAAGGTCTATGACTCGATGGTCGCCTTCCGCAAGGAGGAGGTGCTGTGGTTCCGCGTGGTCGAGAACACCTTCGACAACTACATGGCCCGCCAGTCGGCCGCGAATAAGCTCTGACACTGGGAGCGCACCACATCACCTTCCCCTCCCCCGTCTTCGGGGGAGGTGCCCTCATCTTATGAGGGCGGAGGGGGTCAAGGACTGTTGCTCGCATAAGTAGCACAATCTGCCATATTTGCGCCCAGCGAGTACGGCCGACTCGGGGAATGAACCGCTTCGCCCGAGCGCTGCGCAAGGATCCCACTGATGCCGAAAGGCATATGTGAAATCACTTGCGGGCCAGGCGGCTGAACGGCTTCAAGTTCCGACGGCAGCGACCGTTCGGCCCCTACGTCTGCGATTTTATCTGCCTCGAAGCGTCCGTTGTCGTTGAGTTGGATGGCGGCCAACACGCCACGCAGATGACGTATGACGAGAGCCGCGATGCATTCTTCAGATCTTATGGCTTTCGGGTCTTGCGATTTTGGAACACGGACGCTTTGTCGAAGACGGACATCGTGCTTGAGACGATCGTGCGAGCACTACACTGCAAGGAGATGGACGGACGCATGGACTGAAGCACCGCGGGATCTGACCCCCTCCGCCCCGTCAGACGGGGCACCTCCCCCGAAGACGGGGGAGGTGAATGAGGTAAGGGACTCGCTTGAAAAACCCCGCCCCAGCGGGGTTTTTGCATTGCCGTCGCCGCTCGGACGCTTCCCAAAGTGCAGTCCCCATGTCAGTCTCCCGGCGCTCATGAACGGGGAGCTTTAGTGATCCTGTAGTCCTGGGAGGGACAGAGAAAATGCAGCGTAGAAAGTTTATCAAGACGGCGGGGGTGGGTGCAGCGAGCGTGGCCGCGGCCGCGACCGTGGCAGCGCCGGCGATCGCGCAGAGCATGCCGGAAGTGAAGTGGCGTCTGACGTCGAGCTTCCCCAAGTCGCTCGACACGCTTTATGGCGGCTCGGAGCTCTTCTCCAAGGTGATCGGCGAGATGTCGGACGGCAAGTTCCAGGTCCGCGTCTTCGCGGCGGGCGAAATCGTCCCGGGCCTGCAAGTCGCCGACGCCGTCCAGAACGGCACCGTCGAGGCCGGCCAGACGGCGGCCTACTACTACTTCGGCAAGCATCCGAACTTCGTGTTCGAGACCGGCCTGCCGTTCACCATGAACCAGCGTGAATACTACGCCTGGTGCTATCACGGCGGCGGCAACGAGCTGATCCAGGATTTCTACAAGGAATACAACTTCCGCTCCTTCATCTTCGGCGGCACCGGCTGCCAGATGGGCGGCTGGTTCCGCAAGGAAATCAAGTCGATGGACGACATGAAGGGCCTGAAGTTCCGGGTCGGCGGTTTCGCCGGCCTGATTCTCCAGCGCCTTGGCGTGGTGCCGCAGCAGATCGCCGGCGGTGACATCTATCCGGCGCTCGAGAAGGGCACCATCGACGCCTGCGAATGGGTCGGCCCTTACGACGACGAGAAGCTCGGCTTCAACAAGGTCGCCAAGTACTACTACTATCCCGGCTGGTGGGAAGGCGCCTCGTTGGGCTCGATCTACATCAACAACGACGCCTGGGCGAAGCTGCCCAAGCAGTACCAGGCGATGGTCGAAACGGCGGCGGGTCTGGTCACCTCGTGGATGGTGCCAAAGTACGACGCCGGCAACCCGGCGGCGCTGCGCCGCCTGGTGGCGGCGGGCACCGAGCTGCGCCCGTTCCCGCGCGCGGTGCTCGAGCCCTGCTTCAACGAGGCCTACAAGTACTACGACGAGCTCTCGGCCAAGGATCCGAAGTTCAAGAAGATCTACGACAGCCTGAAGGCCTTCCGTGCCGACCAGAACCTGTGGTTCCGGGTGGCCGAAAACACCTTCGACAATTTCAACTTCTCGATGTCGGCGCAGGGTCGCTAGCTCCGTCGTCATCGCGACAAAGAAAAGCCCCGCTGGAGACAGCGGGGCTTTTTGCTGGGGGCGGCCGATGGACATCGACGATGTCCATCGGCCGATTTGAAGCGGCGGCTTCAATGCCCCCCGATGCTATCGCGGGAGATGGGAGCGTAGCGCGACAGCACCGAAAGCAACGCCGGCGGCGTCAGTGGCGCCGCTCTCCGAGCAGGTGAGCAAGCGCCATCCGGCGCCTGCGACGACGGCGCATCATGCCGCCGCCGATCAAAAGGCGAGCGAGGCGCCGATCGCCGCCGCCCTCGTCCTCCTCTTCATCCTCGTCGTCCTCGTCGTCCCGCTCATGCCGCTCCTGGAGCAGCTTGGCGACTAGCAAACGGCGTAGGCGGCGTCGGCGGGCGATGCCGCCACCGATCAGCAGACGAGCGAGGCGATGGTCGTCACTTCCACCTTCGTCACCATCCTCATCCTCGTCGTCCTCGTCGTCCTCGCGCTCATGCCGCTCCTGCAACAGCTTTGCGAGCAGAAGACCACGCATGCGGCGCCGGCGGGCGATGCGGCCGCCGATCAGCAGGCGAGCAAGGCGATGGTCATCGCTGCCGCCTTCGTCATCGTCCTCATCTTCGTCGTCCTCGTCGTCCCGCTCATGTCGCTCCTGGAGCAGCTTTGCCAGCAGCAAACGGCGCAGGCGGCGCCGGCGGGCGATGCCGCCACCGATCAAGAGGCGGGCGAGGCGATGGTCTTCACTGCCGCCTTCGTCGCCATTCTCGTCCTCGTGCTCCTGGCCTTCCCGCAGCAGGTGCGCCAGCAGCAGATTGCGTATGCGCCGGCGGCGCAGCATGCGCCCGCCGACCAGCAACCTCATGATGTTCTTCTCGTCCCGGCCGCCTCCTTCCGAGCCAACCTCATCTCGATCTCGCAACAACGTGTCGGGCGCCATGGCATCCTCCTCTTGTTGAAACCTAGTGCGGGGCCGGTCCGGGTGAACCGGACTGGTGCAGCTTCGCGGCAACATTGGATTTGGGTTGGTCCGGAGCTCCCTCGGCTTCCGAAGCGCACGGTGCGGTAGCCTGCTGCAATGCCGTGGCCAGGATCGCCTGCCCCAGAATGCCGCGATCGAGCAAAGCCATCGTGCGGCTTCGTTCCATCAGCGGCAGCAGCAGCGTCCGCCGAACCTCTGCTTCCCCTTCCAGCTCTTGCGCCTCGTCCTTGTCGTCGCCGCTTCCGAGGACGCAGGCTATTCCCGCTTCGAAGGCCTGTTCGACAATCAATTCGAGGGTGTGCCAGGACTTGAATGCCTGCAGGCTCGCCTTGTCCTGGTCGGACAGCACACGGCGCACGCCTGCACTATCCACCTTCTCCAGTTCGGCAATCTGGCCGGTGCTCGCGTCGATGGTGAACGCGAACAGTCCCGGTCCGACAGGCGATGGCGCCTTCTCGTTTGGTTCCTTGCGGGTCTCCACGGTCTCTTTGATCTTAGCCATTTGCAACTCCTTTGGAGTTCGGTGCCCAAAATCGCGGAGAGAACGACTTGTCCATGCCCAATGGCTATCGCATTCCCTCCAATTCAGGGATCGTTCCCATCGTCTTTAGATTTTCAGGTTCATTTGGCCGGTGTCGCGCACCGCCTAGTGACGCGGAGCGTGGGCTTCGACACGCCGCGGCGCAAGCCGCGAATGATGAAGATTTGATGCAAGCTACGTCGCAGCCCTTTGCGCGCGAATCACGACGGCCTGTCGGTGCAGCAGACAATGAAGTTCGAGTTGGTTAACAACTTGGAAACCATCGAGGCGCTGTATTGTCGATTTCGTACCGCCTTCGTCGAGCACGTTACCGGTGGCAAGCGCGCGTCGAAATGCGCGGTAAGTCAATCTGGCGTAATCGGAGCGACACCGAATGGTCACAAGCAAAATTATTACCCACGAGCACACGTAACACCACGCGGCCGTCGTCCAAATGGCGCGCACGATGATGAGCGATGCGCAGTATTGCGCGCTGCTGGCGCCGAAGGTTCGCGACATCAGCCGCGGCACTGACCCGACGGGTGACCTCGGCAAGGCGCTCTCGGACTGCCAGCACGGCATCGGGAACTACGGCATCCCGTTTATGGAGAAGTACCTCACGGACAACAGGGTCCCGCTGCCGTCGCGCGCGTAAGACGTAAGAACTGCTGACGATAGGTCGCCAGCGGCAGGCGCCTAACGTGAGGTAAGCACCTGCAGTCTTGGGTCGGATGGCGAGAGTCACCGTTCCCTTTCCCGATCGCCGGCGTCCGCAGTTGCTGGCGATGCGGTCCAACGTACCGGGCTGCGTCCCTCCCTGTTTTCGAACTGCCCGCCCAGCCGACCGACCCGGCCGGACGGGCTCTTTTTTGCCAGGGAAGGAGGGGGCTGATCGCGGACGTCGAGGGAGGCCTAATTCTCGGCATCCGCGATCCAGTGCTGCAGCAATGTATAGGCGACTCCCAAAATCACCGGACCCACGAACAGGCCGAGCAGCCCGTAGGCCACCAGGCCTCCGATCACCCCGACCAGGATAAGCAAAAGCGGCAAGTCCGCTCCGCGCCGGATCAGGATGGGCCGGAGGATATTGTCCATCAGCAGCGCAGGAACGCCGATGATCAAGAGGATGATCCCGGGCATGGTCGCGCCAGTTGAAAACAGCCAGATGATTGCCGGAATGACCACCAGTGCCGGCCCAAGCTGCGCGATGCACAAGAGCAGTGTGATGGCGGTGAGCAACCCGGCCTGAGGCACGCCGGCAAGCGTCAGGCCGACGCCGGTCACCAGCGACTGCGCAAGGGCCGTGACGACGACACCGAGCGCCACGCTGCGGATCGCCTGGCCGGCAAGGATGGCGGCCCCCTCGCCGCGCTGGCCGGCGAGCCGGCGCCCGAAGCGGCGGCACCAGTCGGCCGCAGCCTCGCCTTTCGCATAAAGCACGGCAGAGATGCCGATGGTCAGGAAGAGGTGCACGACCACCGCTCCGAAGCCGCCGATGGCTCCGATCAGCCACTGAGCGATCGTCCTGGCATAGGGACGCAACAGGGCGGCGATTTCGCCGCTGCTGCTCGCAGACAGGCGCTGCCACTCTTGCGTGGCGGGGCCACCGATCAGCGGGATGTCGGAGAGCCAGGCCGGCGGCGGCGGTATGTGGAAATTCGCAGCGGCATCCGGCAAGGCCGCGATCACGTCGGCATGCCTGACGACGGCGCTGATTGCGATCGACAGCGGCAGGATGACCAGCACCAGAAGGACGAATGTCATGACCGTGACCGCCCATCCCCGCCGCCCGCCGAGGGCCGCTTCCAGCCAGCGCAGCACAGGCCACGTCGCCACCACGAGCATCGCCGCCCAGACAGTCGCGGCGAGGAACGGCTGGAGCACCAGGAGGGACGCGGCGATCAGGCCGCCGATGAACAGGACGGCAAGCGTCGTGCGCGTAAGATCGTATGAGCCGTTCGCCATCTTCCGCCTCCGTGGATGCGGCTGGCGACGGCCGACTGCAAGCTTCTACGGCGTCATGTCGGCCTTTTCCCAGCCTTTGTCGGGATTGAAGACGTTGATCGCTCCAGCCTCTTGCGCCGTGTCCGGACCGAAGTCCTGCTCGTAGACATCGCCGGAGTGGCTGGCGATGAAGGTCATGACACCGGTCTCGCCGTACTTCACCGGCCAGGCGATGACGGCGAACCCGCCGATCATGCGGCCCTTGACCAGATAGTCGTAGGCGCCGCCCGGCGCGTCGGCTCCCTGGCTGTAGAGCAGCCGGAAGCGGTAGCCGTAGTAGCCCTTCTCCTGCACCTCGCCGAGCTGCGCCTTGGCCAGCAAGGGCCCGAGCGGGCTGGTCGGCTCGCCGGGTTTCGTCTCCCAGTAGAGCCCGTCCATGTGGCCGGGCGAGCTGAGCAGCCGGCGTGCATAGACGTTCATGCCGGTCTTCATGGGGTCGCGCGCCGCATAGTCGCGCTGCGCATCGATGATCGCCAGCAGCGTCTGAATGACCGCAAGCTCGTTGCGCCCGATGGCGCGCGCCTGCATTTCCTTGCGCCCGGCCTCGACGTCGTAGCGCCATTCGTTGCCCTGCTTCACGATCGGCATTGGTGACACCCAGCCGGTGTTGCCCACGCCGACCAGGACGCGGTCGTTGCCCTGCGGCAGGATCTTGTGGCTTTCGTCCCAGCCCTTCAGGAACTTGGCACGCTGCTCGTCGTCTTCCTGATCGTTGCCCGGCGCAAACTCGTGCCAGGTCGAGCCCAGGATCGCCATCATCGCCTTGTCGTCGTTGTTGCGGATGGCGTCGGTCAGCGCATCGGCGGCTGCTTCCGCCGTCGGGAAGCCGCGCAATTGCGGCGTCTGTTGCGGGGCTTGTGCCAGCGCCACCACGGCGAGGCCGCTGCACAGCGCGAGCGCCACGAAGGCGCGGCGAATGAATTTGCTCATCGACGTCCTCCGCCACCGCCTGGCCGGCCACCGCCGCCGCCACCGCCGGGTCGACCGCCACCGCCACCACCGCCGCCGGCGGGTCGTCCGCCACCACCGCCTGCTGCTCTCGTACCACCGCCGCCGCCTCTGGGCTGGGCGGCTCTCTGTTGCTGGGTGCGGCCGCGCTGGGCCTCGCGATTCACCTGCTGGCCGCGATCGACGCCGCCCAGTCCGCCACCACCACTACCGGGCCCGCGAGGCTGGGCGCTCGGCCTCGCCTGGCCGCCGCCACCACCGGGGCGACCGCCTGCACCACCACCGGGGCGGCCGCCACCGGCACCGGCACCGCCCGCCGGCCGCTGGCCAGCGGCCGGTCCGCCTCCGGGTCGTGCAGCCTGGTCCATCTGGCCACGGAACTGCTGGCGCTGATCGGCGCCCGGTCGGTTCTGCCCGAATTGCTGGCGGGTGGTGTTGTCGCGGTAGGCCACTCCCTTGCGATGGTCCACCTGGTGTTGCCAGCGGCCGCCATCGCCGATGTTGTTGCGATTGAAGCTGCGGTCGATGTTCGTGGCCCGGCTGGCGTTGACGTTCACATAGCTGCCGCTGCCGCCGTATCCCCAGTTCCAACCACCGAACATCGCGCCGGCTGCGGCAAAACCCAGCCCCCATGTCAGACCGCTGAGCAACGCCCCGCCCAGCGGAGGATAGTAAGTCGGCGGATAGCCCGGATCGGACCACTGGCCATAGGCGGTGTTGGGGTCGTAGCTCGGCGCGTAGACGACCTCCGGATTGGTCGGCTGTATCGCATAGATCGTTTCGCTGCCCTGGGTCTGGGTGGAGACGGTCTGCTCCTTGCCGGTCTTCAGGGTGCCCGCCTCGGCCGCCTTGGCGCGCAGGCGCTGGATCGACGCGGCGACGTCCTGCTGCTGTGCGATCATCGCGTCGCCCAGCTTCTGGGTCCAGTCGAGATGCTCGTTGAGCTGCGACAGCACGGGCGGGAAGGCGACCAGCGACTTGACGCTAACATCCCAGCTCTTGTCGGCGACGGCGCTGACCGCGGCATCGCCCTTGAGGTTGGAATTGGCCTGCGACCATCGGGATGCCTCGACGATCTCGAGCGGATAGCTCGCAGCCATGAGGATCTGTGAAAGCAGCGCGTCCGAATAGAGCGCGATCGGCGCAAGCATCTGATCGAGCTCTTCCGGCTTGAACTTCGGCTTGTCGGTCTGTGCGGCGACAAGTCGGATGCGACCGATCGCGAGCACTGAAAACAGTAACGCCAGTAAAGCGCGTCGCTTCATGGCGGCCCCCTGTTCTGAGGCATGAAGCCTAGCCTCCCCCTGCCTGCAGCGTCCAGTGCAGGATCGCATGTCCGGCGGTCGGAGCGCTCAATAGAGGTTGAGGGTGTAGTTCAGCACCAGCCGCACCTCGTCGATCGTCGTGCGGATGTTGTTCTGGTCGGTGGCCGAGGAGCCGTATTGCGCGCGGATCCAGAGGCCCGGCAGCGGCTTCCACTCGGGTCGCCATTCGAGCTTGAAGTCCCATTCGTGCTCGTTGAGCGGACCGCCGGCGGCGGCCGCGGTCGTCCAGCCGTTGTAGTAGAAGACCGAGGCGGCAACGCCGGGCAGGCCGATCGGTGTCATGACGTAGGAGAGACCCGCCATCAGCGCGTTCTCGCCAGCGCGCTGGAACGACTGGATTTGCGCGTTGGTATAGATCGGATTGGTGCTCCATGGGTTCACCATGGCGAAGGTCGGGTTCACCGTGGAAAAGCCCAGGGTGAGAATGCCGGTGCCGAGGCCGCCGAATTCGAGCCGCGAGCCGAACTGGTTGGTCTGGTAGTACGCACCGCCATTGGTGAGGTTGGCACCCACCGTGCGCTGGTCGGCATACTGGAGTGCCAGGATGGCAGAGATGTTCCAGGGCAGGTCGGCGCCGTACTTGCCCTCGACGTAGGCAATGTTGAGCGTGTCCTGCACGTAGTATTCGATGGCGCCGATCGACGCGAGGCCCCAGGTAAGGCGGCCGCCCAGCACGCCCGCGCCGTTGTCGACGTTGGCGCCGGCCTGCCGCGACATCGACAGGAAGGTGGCCGAGTCCCGGGGCTTTATCGTCGCGATATAGCCGCCGCCATAGCGCAAGACCGGGCCGTGCTCGGGGTCGCCCCACGAACCGGTCAACGAGTAACCGTAGAACGTGTTGGGGATCATGCGATTGTCTTGCGGCCCGAGATAGGGCGTGTCGTAGAGGTAGCGGCCGGCGGTGAAGTAGGTGGCCTCGAACAAGCGGGCGCGGCCGTAGAGCTGGCCCGCCACCGCAAAGCCTGCCTGGTCGGGCTGTAGCAGTTCGGTGTTGCCGCGGTTCAGCGGCGCATAGAGCGGGAAGGTGGCGTAGACGACGGTGCCGAACGACACGACATCGAACAGACGGCCGGTCTCGAAGGCGATCGACCCGCCGCCCGCCCAGGCCTCGCTGATGGTCGTGCCGGTGGGCGTGCTGGTGGCCTGGTCGCGGTAGTAGCTGCGCGGATTGATCGACCATTTCAACTCGCGCACGACGGCCGGCGCGTCCTTCATCTCCTCGCGCATGCGGGGAAACAGCGACAGCGGCGGCGGCGGCGGCGGGCGGAACAGCCGGTCGATGGCGGTGAGATCGTGTTGCGGCGAATCGGAAATCGGCAGCCCGTCGTTCGGGTTCTCCGCCCGGGTGGTCGCGGCGATCCCGGCGGCGGCGAGGGCCGCGAACAGCCCGAAGACGCGTCGACGTCGTTCGCTGAAGCGCTTCACGGTCTCCCCCGCAGCCGCCTCGACCCTGGCTTGGTATCTCAACAGAGAACGAGGGGCAGGGCGAATCCGCCCACGGGCGTTACCGCCGGGCGGTATTCACTGCGGCACCATCTGGGAGCGGTTCGATCGGCAGCCTGGCAGGTGGAGCTCAACTTGCGGCCCACGAAACCCGGCAGCAGCCCAGCGAACTCCCGCCATCAGACAACAACACCGCCACCACCGCGAAAGTGGCGGTGTTGAACGGTGTGGCAGACTTGCAACACCGCCACCGGCAACAACACCGCCACCTTGATGGTGGTGGCGGTGTTGTTGGGATGAGTTCCCTGTTTGCCTGGCGCTGGATCGGCTGAGCCGCGGCGGCCGAGGCCGTCGTAGGTGAAGGCGGTCGCCTTGCCCGAGACGCCGGGATAGGTGATGCCTAAAAGCCGGTTCTCGGCGTCCCAGGTGTAGTTGCGCTGGCCGTCGGAGGTGACGTTGCCGACGGCATCGAAGGTCAGCGCCTGGCCCGAGAGGTTGGTGAGCTGGTTGAGGGTGTTGTAGGTCGCGGTTTGCGAGCCGACGGCGGGATAGACCGCGCTGGCGTCGCTCGCCTCAGTGATGGCGCTGATGAAGTTCTCGGGCGTGGTGGTGTAGCTGTAGTTGGAGAACTGGCCGGCCGTCAGGCCGGTGTTGCCGATGCTTGCGAGCCGGCGGTCGTCGGCGTTGGTGAGGTAGCTCCAGGTGGTGGCCAGCGTGCTGCTGGCGAGCGCGCGGCTGGTGATCTGGCCGGTCTGGCCGAGATAGCCCAGGGTGAAGGCGCCGAGGTCGTTGGTGTGGATGACCAGCCGGCCGATCGCGTCATAGGCGAAGGTTTCTACGCCGGCGCCCTGGACGGTGCGCGACGCAAGGCGGCCGAGCTCGTCATAGGCCGAGGTGATGGCGCTGCTGGCCACTGGGCTCTGCTCCTGCTGAAGCTGCAGGGCGCCCAGGGAGCCGATCGGCACGTAGGTGTATTTGGTGGTGCCGGTGCCGTCGGTCATCGAGACCAGGCGCGGAAAATAGGGATCGTAGGCGAAGCTGACGTTGGGCGTGGGGTTGACGGCGGCGGTGTAGGTGATGCCGAGCGGCAGGTTGTCCTTGGCGTAGCTGAAGGTCTTGACCTGGTTCAGCGCATCCTTGATCGATTTCAGGCGGCTGGTGGTGGTCTCGTAGGTGTAGGTGACGGTGCTGGTGTCAGGATACTGCTTGCCGGTCAGCCGGCCCTGCACGTCGTAGGTCCATTGCGTGACGTTGGTGCGGGCGTCGGTCAGGCTGCTGAGCTTGCCGTCGTTGTTGTAGCCGAACTGCGTCTGCGCACCGGCGGGATCGATGATGCTGGTGAGCCGCCGGTTGGCGTCGTGCGCATAGGTCCAGGTGCGAATCTGGCGGTCCTGGTATGAGGCAAGGTCGAGCTTGTCGTAGGTGTAGGTCTCGAAGGTGCCGTGGCTTCACTGCGGCGCCACCTTCGGCCGGCCGAGCAGCACCGCCGGCACGCGGCAGCCATGGGCGTGCACGCCCTGGAAGCGCGCCATCGCCAGTCCCTCGTCGACGACATAGTCGCGGCTCTGGCGGCCATGCGACCAGGCGAGCCCGGTGCGCACCAGGTCGGCGCCGACGTCCTGGCCGTCGGCGCGGCACACGGCGAGGGGCGTGCCGTCGCTGTCCTGGCCGCGATACTCACACTCGACCACGCGGCCGCTCACCAGGTTCTGGAGGTGTCGGTTGGCGGCATGGGCGGCGTTCCAGTCGCTCATGCAGGCGGTGTCGCGGTCCGGCACGACGAGGCCCCACAGGCGCCAAGTCCGGCTGCCGACGGTGATCAGGCCGCCGTCCTCGACGATTTGCGCATGGGCCGCCGATGCCAGGGCAAGGCCAAGGCCGAGACAGGCGACGAGCGCGCCGAGGAGGCGAGCGTTTGGCGTTACTTGAAGACCGGAGGTGCTGAGTCCTCGGTCGGCGGCGCCTGGATCTCGATCTTGATCTTGGTCGGATCGACGGTCGAGGGCGCGTCGAGGAAATAGGTCACCGACTGCGGGAAGCCGATCACGATCACCACCATGATGAGCTGCAGCAGCACCCAGGGGATCGAGCCCCAGTAGATGTCGGAGCTCTTGACCTCCTTGGGCGCCACGCTTCTGAGATAGAACAGCGCGAAGCCGAACGGCGGGTGCATGAACGAAGTCTGCACGTTGACGCAGATCATGACGCCGAACCAGATCAGGGCGGCGTCGTGGCCGACCACCGGCTCGAGGATCTTCTGCGCCACCGGCGCCAGCATCGGGATGATGATGAAGGCGATCTCGAAGAAATCGAGGAAGAAGGCGAGGAAGAACACGAACAGGTTGACGACGATCAGGAAGCCCCACACGCCGCCCGGCAGGTTCGACATCAGGTGCTCGACCCACTTGTTGCCGTCGACGCCCTGGAAGGTGATCGAAAAGCAGGTGGCGCCGACCAGGATGAAGGCCACCATGGCGGTGATGCGCATGGTCGCCTGGAAGGCCTGCACGATCAGGTCGTGCAGGGACTTGTCTTCCCACGCCCGCCAGCACAGCCAGACGATCGAGGCGAACATCACCGTGAACGCCGCCTGGAAGGGCGGCGACTTGAAGGCGAACAGGCCGATCACGAAGCCCACGCCGGAAGCGGCAACGCCGGCGCCGAATACCCACTTGTCGAACCTGGTGAGCGGCGCGTTGCGCACCACGGCCAGCACGATGGCGCCGATCGTGCCCATGGCGCCCGCCTCGGTGGGAGTGGCCAGCCCCATCATGATGGTGCCGAGCACCAGGAAGATCAGGATCGCCGCGGGAATGATGCCCCAGGCGCACTTGACCAGCAGGGCCCTGCCGAACAGCGTGCGCGGCACCGGCGGCAGCGCCTCGGGCTTCACGATGCTGAGATACAAGGTGTAGGCCGCGAACAGGGCGATCTGCAGCAGCGACGGTCCCCAGGCACCGAGATACATGTCGCCGACCGAACGGCCGAGCTGGTCGGCCAGCACGATCAGCACCAGCGACGGCGGCACTAGCTGGGTGATGGTGCCCGAGGCCGCCAGCACGCCGGTGGCGTAGCGCATGTCGTACTTGTAGCGGATCATGATCGGCAGCGTGATCAGCGCCATGGCGATGACTTGTGCGGCCACCGTGCCGGTGATGGCGCCCAGGATGAAGCCGACGATGATGGTCGAGTAGCCGAGGCCGCCGCGTACCGGGCCGAACAGCTGGCCCATCGATTCCAGCATGTCCTCGGCCAGCCCGCATTTCTCCAGGATGGCGCCCATGAAGGTGAAGAACGGGATGGCGAGCAAGAGCTCGTTCGACAGGATGTTGCCGAACACGCGGCCGGGAATGGCCTGCATGAAGGGCATGGTGAAATAGCCGAACTCGATCGACAGGAAGCCGAAGAAGAAGCCGACGGCGGCCAGCGAGAAGGACACCGGGTAGCCGATCAGCATGAACACCACCAGCCCGGTGAACATGAGCGGCGGCATCCACTCGAGAGGGATGATCATTGCGTCGGCCTCTCGTAGTGCGCTTCGAGGCTTTCGACCGGGATGTCGTTGAGGAAGGCGACCCGCTTGATCAGCTCGGAAAGACCCTGCAGGGCGACCAGCGCGAAGCCGACCGGCAGCACCAGCTTGATCGGCCAGCGCACCAGCCCGCCGGCGTTGGAGGAATGCTCGAGCACGTTGTAGGACTGCATGAAGAACGGCCAGCTCAGCCACGCCAGGATGGCGCAGGTCGGCAGCAGGAAGACGACGGTGCCCAGGATGTCGATCCACAGCTGCCCGCGCCGGCCGAGCGTCATGTAGAAGATATCGACCCGCACATGCTCATTGCGCTTCAGCGTATACGCCGCGCCAAACATGACGATGACGGCAAACATGTACCACTGCACCTCGAGCCAGGCGTTGGAGCTCTCGTCGTAGGCGTAGCGGACCATGGCGTTGCCGCCGCTGACGATGCAGGCGAGCAGCACCAGCCAGTTGCAGACGACTCCGATCTTTTCGTTGATTGCATCGATGACAGCGCTGAACTTCAGCAGAAGATGCATCCCACTCCCCGCGTGCGAGTTGTTGTTGTCGGTTTGCCCCTCCCGCCAGGGGCCAGCCCTAATAACGCGTCGGACAAAGGCGCGCTAGCGGCAAAACTGCCTACAGCGTAGGCAGTTCCATCCAGCCTTCGGGGCCGAAAAATTCGAGCGGCCGGAAGGCGCGCTTGTAGGCCATCTTGCTCGAATCGGCGATCCAGTAGCCGAGATAGACGTAGGGAAGCCCGCGCTTGGCGGCGGCGTCGGCCAGCCACAGGATCATGTAGGTGCCGAGCCCGCGCCGCGGGTCCTGCGGGTCGAAGTAGCTGTAGACCGCCGACACGCCGCTCGACAGCCAGTCGACCAGGCAGGCGCCGACAAGCCGGCCGTCGGCCGAGTCGTCGCGGAACTCCACGATCGCCGTCTCGACCGGGCTCTCCTCGACCATGGCGCGATAGTCGTCGAAATCCATGTCGGCCATGTCGCCGTCGTGGTGGCGCGCCATCACGTAGCGCGAGAACAGCGCGTACTGCTCGCCGGTCGCGAGCGGCTGGGTCTCGACGGCATGGACGTGCTCGTTCCTGCGGATGATGCGCCGCTGCACCCGGTTGTGCTCGAAGTCGCGCACCCGGATGCGCACCGGCACGCAGGCCCGGCAGCCGTCACACAGCGGCTTGTAGACGAAGTGATGCGAGCGGCGGAAGCCGGCGTCGGTCAGGGTGTCGTGCTGGGAGATCGCATCGGGGCCGCTCAGCTCGGTGACGAGCTTGGTCTCCAGCCGGTGCGGCAGGTACGGGCACCGCATCGCCGGCGTGGTGCGGAAAAAGCGCAGGGTCTGGATGTTCTGGCGGATGAACATGATGGCAGACCAAGTGTAGCGCAGGACCCAGCGAAGGAAAGCGCCGCGTCACGCGGCGGATTGACCGTTCGGCCGTCGAGTTAAGGCCTTTGTCGGCCGCGGGCCATCCGGCGGAACGGCAGCAGGGCCAGCCGCACCAGCTTGGGCAGCAGCCAGACCAGGCCGGCGACGAACAGCGCCAGCAGGAACAAAAAAGTGATCGGATGGGCGATCGCCAGCACCAGCCCGCCGATCACCACGCCGTCGACCGCGAAGGACGCCGCGATATTGCTGAGCGGCTCGGGTGAGGCGTTGATGAGCGCCCGCGAGCCGGTCTTGGCGACATGGCTGCCCGCCGCCAGCGTGCCGCCCAGCAGGCCGGCGATGACGCCGACCTCGGGGCCGAGCTGGTCGGCCGCGCCGTAGGCCAGGAGCGCGCCCGCCGGCACGCGCACGAAGGTGTGCAAGATGTCGTTCAGGCTGTCGATGTAGGGGATCTTGTCGGCGAAGAAGTTGAGCGCGAACAGGATCGCCGCCACGCCCATCACCCACGGCGAGGCCAGCATCTGCAGGTCGTGCGGTAGCGTGACGAAACCCATCCGTTGCGCGGCGCCCAGCACCAGCACGGCGGCATAGGTATTGAGCCCGCTCGCCCAGCCTGCGCCCAGCGCGACGGCCAGCGCGGCCAGGGTCTCGCCGCTCATCTGCTGGGACCGCGCCACTCCAGTGGCGCTCTTTTCGTGGCGGAGACATGAGCGGCACTGGAGTGCCGCGCTCCCAGCCATGACAGATCATCGCTCATAGCGCCCGTCTGGCCTTGAACGCGGTGGCGAGCGTGCCGTCGTCGAGCCAGTCGAGCTCGCCGCCCATCGGCACGCCATGGGCCAGGCGCGTCACCGGCACCTCGGACTGGGCCAGGCGCTCGGCGAGATAGTGTGCCGTGGTCTGGCCGTCGACCGTGGCGTTGGTGGCGACGATCACCTCGCGCACCGGGCCCGCCTTCACGCGCGCCACCAGGCCCGCGATGTTGAGCTCATCGGGGCCGATGCCGTCCAGCGCCGACAGCGTGCCGCCCAGCACGTGATAGCGGCCGGCGAAGATCTTGCCGCGCTCCATCGCCCACAGGTCGCCGACATCCTCGACCACGCAGATCAGCCCGGCGTCGCGCTCGGGATCGGCGCAGATCGAGCAGGGATCGACAGTGTCGAGGTTACCGCAGGTCGAGCAGGCGCGGATCGCCCCGGCGGCATCGGCCAGCGCGGCGCTCAGGGGCTGCATCAGCGTCTCGCGCTTCTTCAAGAGATGCAGCGCCACGCGGCGTGCCGAGCGCGGCCCGAGGCCCGGCAGGCGGCCGAGCAACTGGATCAGCCGCTCGATCTCGGGCCCGTTCATTGCTGGGAGCGCGCCACCGCGCGCGGGTAAACCCGCGCTAGAGTGGCGCTCATGTCATGAGCAAGAGAAGAGCGGCACTGGAGTGCCGCGCTCCCAGCCATGAGCATCACAGCCGGAACCCCGGGGGCAGCGGCAGGCCGCCGGTGATCGACTTCATCTTCTCCTGCACCAGGTCCTCGACATGGGTGCGGGCATCGTTGCAGGCGGCGACGACCAGGTCCTCGACCACGCCCTTGTCGTCGGGCTTCAGCAGCGAGGCATCGATTTCGACCTTGCGCGTCTCGTTCTTGCCGTTGACCGTCACCTTCACCAGCCCGGCGCCCGAGCTGCCGACAATCTCCATCCGATCGAGCTCGGCCTGCAGCTCCTGCACCTTCTGCTGCATCGCCTGCGCCTGCTGCATCAGGCCCCCGAGGTCCTTGAGCTTGTCGAACATCAGAACTCGCTTTCCGGGATGTCGTCGTCGGCGGGATATTCTTCGGCGGGCGGTGGCTCATCGCCGGGGATGCCGCCCAGCCCGGCGACCAGCGACGCCTCCTCGCCCTTGCGCCGCACGGCCTCGAGCTTGGCGCCGGGGAATGTCTTCATTATGGCCTGCACCGTCGGATTGCTCTCGGCCGCGGCGCGCAGCGTGTCGGCATTGGCGGCCTTCTGTGCGGCCAGCGTCGGCTTGCCGTCAGCCCGCGACACCGTGGCGATCCAGCGCCGGCCGGTCCAGCGGCCTAAAAGCTCGGCGAGGCGCGGGGCGAGGTCGGGCGGCGCCTGCGGCTCGGGACGGAACTCGATCAGGCCAGGCTCGCACCGCACCTCGTGCACGTGATGCATCAGGTGGTGCACCAGGCGGGCCTCGCGCCGCGTCTCCAGCAGGGCGACCACGTCGGTGAAGCTCCTCGGGTTGGCGAGGGGGGCCGGCTGGGCCGCGACGGCGTTGACCGGCTGGGTTGCCAGCGCCGTGGCGCCACCGCCACCGCGCGGCGGCGGTGCAGCGGCGGGAGCCCCGGCCGTCGCTCCCGGGACTGCCACCGGAGTCGATCCATTCTGCAGCGCCTTCAGCGCATCGGAGGGCGAGGGCAGGTCGGCGACGTAGCAGAGGCGGATCAGCGCCATCTCGGCGGCGCGCACCGGCGAGGGAGCGGAGAGCGTCTCCTGCAGGCCCTTCATCAACAGCGTCCAGGCGCGGGTGAGCGAGCCCATTGAAAGCTTCTGCGCCATGGCGAGCCCCTGCACGCGCTCCGAGTTGGCCGCCGTGGCGCCGGCTTCCGGCGCCACCTTGAGGCGCGTCACCCAGTGCGCGAGCTCGAGCAGATCCTGCAGGATCACCACCGGGTCGGCGCCGGCATCGTGCATCTCGCCCAGTGCGGCGACCACCGCCTTGGCGTCGCCGCGCAGGGTCTTCTCGAAGAGATCGAGCACGCGGCTGCGGTCGGCCAGCCCCAGCATGTCGCGCACTTGGGCGGCATCGACCACGCCGCCGCCATGGGCGATCGCCTGGTCGAGCATCGAGAGCCCGTCGCGCACCGAGCCGTCGGCGGCGCGCGCCAGCAGTGCCAGCGCCTCGGGCGAGATCTCGACCTTTTCCTTGGCGGCGATGCCGGCGAAGTGCTCGACCAGCACCTCGAGCGGCACGCGCTTGAGGTCGAAACGCTGGCAGCGGCTCAGCACCGTCACCGGCACCTTGCGGATCTCGGTGGTGGCGAACAGGAACTTCACATGCGGCGGCGGCTCTTCCAGCGTCTTGAGCAGGGCGTTGAACGCCTTCTCCGACAGCATGTGCACTTCGTCGATGATGTAGACCTTGTAGCGCGCCGAGACCGGGCGATAGCGCACGCCCTCGATCAGCTCGCGCACGTCGTCGATGCCGGTGCGCGAGGCCGCATCCATCTCGATCACGTCGACATGGCGGTCCTCGGTGATCGCCTTGCAGTTGTCGCACACCCCGCAGGGATCGACCGTCGGCCCGCCCTTGCCGTCGGGACCGACGCAGTTCAGCGCCCGGGCGATGATGCGCGCGGTCGTTGTCTTGCCCACGCCCCGCACGCCGGTGAGCATGAAGGCATGCGCGATGCGGCCGGTGGCGATGGCGTTGCGCAGGGTGCGCACCATCGCCTCCTGGCCGATCAGGGTGGTGAAATCGACGGGACGGTATTTGCGGGCGAGGACGCGATAGGGGAGGGTTTTGTCCCCGGTCGCTGTTGTGGCTTTCGCCATGGCGTCACCCGCTCGAATGCCGCGGCCCCTCTCATGCCCGGCGGTCGTCGCGCCCGGCTCCCCGGCCGCCGCGGCGGCGCGCGGAAGTGACGGGTGAGAGACCGGCATGACCCGAAGCGAATTCGTTACGGCTGCTTCCTTCCGGATCTGACCGGGTTGGCGACTGCTCCGCCCACACCGGCCCCTCGATGCGGTTATATCAGGAGTCCGGGCGCCCGGCACAAGGGGAAGCCGGGGATGGAATGCGCGGCGGATTCGGCAGCGATTTCAATTGCCTGTCTGGTAGCGCTGCACGGTTTCCTTGACGTCCAGCCAGCGCTTGCTGGCAATATCCGGCACTGCGAGGCTATCCCTCGTGGCGGCGTCGCCCAGCCGCTCATGCAGAGACAAGCGGCGCATAGGTTCGATGGCGCACGATGAACCCGCTTCGCACTACCGTACTTATGAAGACCGACATCGGCGGCTCGACATCCCGCTTCCGGGAACTTCTGGCGGCGGATCTGCAGGCGTTTCTCAGCGAGCATCGAGACTTCCTGACGCGCCATGCCGCCAAGCACGGAGGCCACATCATCAAAGCTGCGGGCGACGGCTATTGGCTGGAATTTCCCGGCGTCACTGGCGCGGCCAAAGCAGCGATCGAGATGCAAGAGGAGTTGCGCCTCGCACAGCCAAACCGTGGTGACGATCGCATTGCGATACGTATCGTCATTACACTAGGGTCAAAACCCAATAAGCGTGGTCGTCTGCTTCTGCTTTCGGGCCGATTCCAGACATGGCCCGCGCTGAGCAGTTCGTCAGATATGTGCCAGAACCGGACGAGGCCGCATTGCTGAGTCGGCTAAGCCCTTCTACGATAACGGTTGAGCTGAAGATGGCCTATCTTCCGCCGTCCTCGCTTATCCTCGCGGCCCGCAACGCCCGAACCTCGTCCTTTGCGGGTGGCAGGCCGGCGCCGGGCAGGCCTCGCAGTACCTTAGGGCGGACGGTAGTTACCATGGTCGCGGTGGGCGTAACGGCCGTCAGCTCCCGGGGCGTCCTTGCACCCCGTCAGCACTAGGGAGGCGAGCAAGGCGAGGACGGTGACGATGATCAATCTCATCATCGTCACTTCTGTGTTCGACCTATGAGGCCGCGCCGGACCACTTGCATCCCAGCTTGGCCTCGGTCGCGCTCAGCGTCTTGGGCGAGGTCGACACGTCGAAAACGATGTCGAGCGTCGCGCCGCTGACCGACAACTTTGTCCGGTAGACGCCCGGGCTGACTTGCTTGGCGACGTCGTCGATGCCGCCGGCAGACTTCACTACCGCGGTGTCGCCGACGATCGTAACCGTGTGTTGTCTAGACAGGGTGGCATCGAGCGCCATGCAGGAACCCGGATTGCGCTCGTTCTTCTCGAGGCGGAACGTTAGCTTGACAGGTTTCATAGAGAGTTCCCCTTGAACCGGATCATCATCCGGGCATCCCAAATATGTTCTCGGACACGATAGCTTGCCACCTTTCGCGGCAAGAAGCGCAACCTTCGACAAAGCAAGCGCAAGAACCGGCAAAACAGCCGTCAGCCGACCGGGTAAGCATCGGGAGCATCCACGCGGAGGCTCACCATCACACCGACAGTCGCTGGCCTGTTGCTCCCGCTGATCGGTCTTTCGCTGCTGTCGCTGACGGCGGCGGCGCAGGACGGGCCGGTCAGGTTCCGCCTCACCCAGGATCCGAAGAACATCCAGGGCTGCACCAACCTCGACTCTGCGTTCACCCGCATACACACCTTCACGTTGAGCGGTGGAAAGGCCGAACTGAAGTCGGCCGGCGGCGTCGACGACGACATGAAGATGGTGAGGCCCAACGTCTACGCGACCGACTTCTCGCTGGGCGGCGTCCGGCTGGACGTCGTCGCCGACTTGGCCGTCACGCCCCGGTCCCTGACCATCACCGAGAAGAACCGTGGCTGCAAATGGCATGGCGTCCCGGAGTAGCTCGCAGGAGAGGGGACCGATAATTGCGCGATTTCTACACTCGCATCTTGGCATCTTGAGGAGATAGACCATGAGCGCCGCATTAGAGGCCAACGACGAGGGCTTGTTCCAGACTCCGTCGGCGGACCCGGCTCTTCCCGCTGTGATCGATCGTCGTTCACTCATGCATAACGCGGTCATCGGTGCCGCGGCGGTGATGGCTGGCGCTGCCTTGACGCCTGAATCACACGCTCAGACGCCAAAGGAAACGAAGTTCGTGTTGACCGGCATCGCACGGTCGAAAGGAAAGGCCGCCGGCGAAGCGGCGGTGAACCGCCAACGGATGGGGTGGGCGTACAACTACGTCGGCAACGAGGACGGCGTCATGATCGTGCCCGGCGCCGACCTCTATGGAAAAAGTCTTGCTGGCAAAGTCGTGGTTTATCCCACGGTGATTGGCTCCACCACCGGCGCCATCAGCCTGTACTACAAATCCAAGCAGTCACATCACGGCCCTGCAGCCATCATCTGCCAGAAGGTCCACGATATCGACATCAGCGGAGCCATTGCCGCTGAAATTCCCGCCATCGACAGCTTGGACCAGGACCCGATCACGACCATCAAGACCGGCGACTGGGTGGAAGTCGACGCGCCAAAGGTAGGCCAGAAGGCCACGGTCACGATCACGCGGAAGGGATAGTTCGTTCCAACGACATTGGAAACGCACTCCATCGAACGGAGATAGCCATGGCGATGAAACTGACGAAATACCAACAAGAGATGCTTGACGGCAAGCATGGCGAAGCCAAGCAGTTCGGCATGGAGAAGCTCACGGACTTTGGTGAAGCGGTCGAGTCCAAGGAAATGGTGGACCTCACCCTTGTCCTCAACTGCTGTCCCATCTATTCCAAGGATCGCCAGAATCCCGCGACGAAGAAGAAACTCGAGCAATACGATCTGGGACACAGCCCGCTCTACGATCCCCTCTTCGCTATGAAGGGCGCCCACGTCGCGGACGATACGGGCATGGTGGCCGGAAACGACCCGTACCTCGTGCAGTTCGATAAGGTCGAAGAGAAGGGCTACCCCTGGAACTTCGAGCTTCCGGGCAAGGGCAGCTTCAAGGTCGACCAGGAAATGGTAACGGATTTAAAGGCGGGATACGACAAGCTGATGGAGCATGGCTGGCTCCCTTGGCTCTCGTGCAACCCCTGGGCAAACACGCGCATCCCAAAGATGGGAGAGTACTGCGCCAGCTCCGAATCCAGCGCCGCAGCCTACATCAACACCATCCTCGGCGCCCGCACCAATCGGGAATCGCCTATCAATACGGTGTACGCGGCCTACACCGGGTGCCTGCCCAAGTACGGCAGCCACCTCGACGAGAATCGGGCGGCCAAATGCATCGTCGAGCTGGATGACGAGACCCGGGATAACATGGAGGGCGCCGCGGACTGGGCGGCCCTGGGCGCCGCCATTGCCGACAAGGCGGAGAACCGAATCCCGGCCGTGCTCAACCTGCCCAAGAAGATGGGCCCGACGGCAAGCAAACAGATCATCTCCTGCTGCTCTCCCGGCATGAACGACCCGATTCTGCATCTGATGGGCTATACGCCGGAGTCCCCGACGTTGGAGGCCGCCTTCAAGGGCAAGATGCCGAAGAACCCCGAGCGGTTCACCATCACGATGGATGATATCGTCGAGATGTACCGCCACATCAACAACATCAAGCCGGCGCCTGGCCCGGAAAGAGCGAAACCACTGGACATTGTCATCTTCGGCTGTCCGCACGCGACCTTTGAAGAGGTCCGCGAGGTCGCCCGCCTCTTGAAAGGCAAGAAGGTGAAGCCGGGGGTGATGCTGTGGGTTCAGACGGACACACCTTCCTACCACATGGCTCACCATTACGGAGACGCCAAGATCATCGAGGAAGCCGGTGGCAAGATTTACCACCAAACCTGCATGGGGATGAACCCGGTGCCGCAGTACCCGAACGGCACGACCGTCGGCACGACGAGCTTCAAGTACGTAAAGCTCGGAGGTGGCTGGAAAAACCTGAACTGGATCTTCGCTAACCCGCCGGCCCTCATCAACGCAGCGGTGACCGGCGTGTTCACGCCGTCCGCGCGCTGGGACTACTTTGCCAAGCCCCGGCATGAGCGGCTGGCCAGCGAAAAGGAGCGCCCGCTTTACAGCAAGCCCTTCATGGATTGAGCAACGTTTCGCCGGGATACGCCATGCGTGTGATTCTCGCGCGAGAGTTCCTCGTGTCGGTCTGCGTCCTGGCATGGATGTTGGCTTTCGCGCTGTTAGCGTCACCCGGTTATTCGCAAACGGAGGCGACCGTCGACGACAATCCAAAGGTGCAGCAGCGCCTGCAGGAAGTCGAAGCTATGAAGAAGGACCTGCTTCGCAAGATGGAGGACCTCGACAACCGCATGCGAGCGCTTGAAGCAGAGATGAAACGGCAGAACAACCCGGCGAAAATCGCTGCCAAGCCCGCACCCCCTCCGCAACAGCCGTTGCCGCCGCCGCCGACGCTTGCGACAGCGAATCCACCAGCCCCTCCGCAACAGCCGCCGCCGCCGACTCTTGCGACCGCGAATCCGCCAGCCCCTCCGCAACAGCCGCCGCCGCAAACGCTTGCGACTGCGAATCCACCAGCGAATCCGGCCATCGCTCCAGAACAAACCTCTGAACCGGCCAACTTCAATTTCAGAATTTTCGGGAAGGCTACGCTGGACGCCATTTACAACGAACGGCGTCCCCAGGCGCCCGGTGTTCCATTTTATCTGGTTCCGACGGTTGCCAACGGATTTTCGCAGAACACCATGGATGTTAACGCTCGGCAGTCGCAGCTAGGCGTTGCCTTCACCGGACCCATGATCGGGCCCTTCCAATCCGGGGGGAGAATATCGGCGGTGTTTTTCGACAGCACCATCTTGGCAGACCGAAATGGGTTCTTGCTGCAGCAATCGTACGGCGAGTTGTTCAACGATCATTGGAGATTCGCCGCGGGTCTGCAATTGGATGTCTTCGCTCCGGGCTTGCCGACGGTTCTGCCCTTTTCCGGCTTAGGTGGCTCGGGCAGCGTCGGTAACACCATCACGGGCCAAATCCGGGTGGAGCATTTCGTGCCCGTTGGCAGCGACTCCCAATTGACTTTGCAGGCGGCGGTAAGCGAGCCGTTCAGTAGCTACAACCTTCCGGATACCCAACTGGACGAGGATAACGGTTGGCCGAACGTGGAAGGACGCATAGCTTTCGGTTGGGGACAGCCGGCGCCCGTCGGCATCGGCCTGCTGATGCAGCGTCCCCTGGAGGTCGGTGTTTCAGGCGTGACAGGCCAGCTCCGCAGGACCGCCCAGCCACCCGCCGCTCCAAGACGGGTTGTTTCTGACGTTTGGGGAGCCGCCGTCGACTGGCGAGTGAACCTGGCACGCTTATCCGGAACTAATGGTGACTTCGGGCTTAAGGGTGAAGCGTATACTGGACAGGCACTTGGCACCTACAATGGCAGCATCCTCCAAACACTCGATGCCGTGACCTGGCAACCGATCCGCTCCTGGGGCGGCTGGGTCGAGGGATTCGTCTACTGGACGCCAGGGCTGCACAGTCATGTCGGTTTCGGGTTCGACGAAACCAACCCCAACGACATCACGGGCATCCCCAATACCGATTTCGGGCGTACCTACAACAGCACCCTTTGGAGCAATCTGATCTGGGATGTGAACAAGGCATTCCGCCTCGCGTTCGAGGTTACCTACCGCGAAACCCGCTACAAGGAGCCAACCAACCTGCCCAACCAAGGATGGGGTTTCCACGCCCAGTTCAGTTGGGCCTTCGATAGGCACCTATTTGGTTTTTAGGGAAGGTTTTCGAGACGAAGAACTTCACTTCGCCGAGGCCGGAAACCGTCAAGCGGCTCCGGGCCTCATCGACGAAGCTCGCGGCCGCGGCCTACCGCGAAACCCACTACAAGGAGCCAACCAACCTGCCCAACCAAGGATGGGGGTTTCCACGTCCAGTTCAGCTGGGCCTTCGACAAATGGCTCCTATGAGCTTCTGCTGGAGCGTCAGCGCCCGCGCATACGCTGCTCGACCAGGTCCAGGATCGCCTCGGCCACCCGCTCGGGCTGATCGAGCGGCACCAGCATGCGCGCCTCGGGAATCTGGCGGAATTCGGCGTTCTCGAACTGCGCTGCCAATTGTGCGCCTACCGCCGTAGGCAGGCGACTGTCCTCGGTTCCCCAGAGGATCTTCACGGGACCCTTAAACGCCTTCGCGGCGAACGTCCGGCGCTGTCGCACGCCGTTAAGGGCACGCAGGGCGTCACTACGGACGTTGACGTCCTCGATGAAGCCGCCGAGCAGTTCGCAAAGCTGGTCATCGGGCAGCGGCTCCCAGACCAGGCTGTGGAAGAAGGCCTTTCGTCCGTCGCGCGTCGTCAAGCTCCAGGCCGCACTCTCGAGGGCTTCCTCATCCAGTTCGCCCACGTCGAATATGCCGCCCGGAGGAAAGACATCGAATGCATCGCAATTGGTGAAGAGCATACCCGCGATGCATCGTGCTCGCCTGTGTTCGCTCGCAACGGCCAACTCGCAGATGGTCTGGCCGACATCGCTGCCGACGAGAATCACGTCACTCAGGTCAAGGCTTTCGATGAAGTCCAGCAGCAGGCGCGCGAGCGCCGGCAGCGTTAGGTCGGCGTCGGTGGCCGCGGGATAGCGATGACCGCCCAGCGGCAGGTCGGGCCGGATCAGGCGCAAGCCGGGCGGCAGATAGAAGGCGACGTCGTCCCACAGGCCGCCGTTCAGTAAGGCGCCATGCACGAAGACCACCTGCACGCCCGCCCCCACGTCGCGGTATTCGAGAAGCCCCGCGGCGGTCGCCAATCGTTTCAGATCGCTCCGACGAGCGCGTCGCATCGGCGGACTCCTTGCGCCACCTCAGTTAGCGCGGCCCTGCCGGGGGCGTATTTGCCGTTCTTGTGTTTGGCTTGTCGAAGCTTGCGCTTTCGCCCTCAATGGGCGCGCCGCAGCCGCGCCGGGGACTGGCCGACCTCCTGGTGGAAGCGCTTGGTGAAGGCAGCCTGGCTGCCGAAGCCGACCGTCCAGGCGATTTCCGCCATCGACAGCTCCGATTGCAGGACGAGATGCTTCGCGCGCTCGATCCGGCGCTGGACGACGTAGCGGTGAAGACCCACGCCGGTGGCGCGATGGAAGGAACGGCTGAGGTGGTGCGGACTGAGGCAGGCAATGCCGGCAAGCGTGTCGAGGGTCAGATACTCGCCAAGGTGACTCTCGACATAGTCGACGATGCGCCGCAGGCGCTCGCGGGACAGGCCATGGGGCCGCGACAGCTCGATGCCTTTCCCGCTGAAGTGGCGCATCAACTGGATCAGGATGGCAGTGCCGACGGTTTCGACGAGCAGTCGATCGGGCGTGCCGCAGACGATCTCGCGGGCGATGGCATGAAGGCTCGGCTGGATGAAAGGATGTTCGAACGGAACCAGCGGCTCGAGGCTGCCAGCCGTTTCTCGATCGGGCGCCCACATTATCTGCAACGCCGTCGCCGCCGAGGTCACGACTCGTGTCTGCGTTCCCGCCGGAACGAAGGCAAAAGAACTATGCCAGATGAAGTCGCGCGTCCGGCCGCCTTCAAACTGGACGGTGAGGGTGCGGTCGTCGGCATCCGTCAACGGGAGCACGATGCGATGATGCGGTTGGCGCCACTCTATCTCGCCACCGCCGCGCGTGAATTTTTGTGCCAAGAACGCGCCCGCCGACAACGAGGCGATTGGATGGAGGCCGGAGATGGCTGGCCCGCACGACATGGTTTGCGTCATATCCCCCTCCCTCCTGAAGGTTGACACACGCCCAAGTGAACTGTGCGCTCTCAAGGCGAGTATCGCAACCGATAGGCTTGCATCTCTCGTTTACGATTTCTTGATGCACTGTCGGGAGAGTTGCGTGACCGGTCGCTCACGAGCACAAGAATTGACAAATCCTGCGCAAGAAAAAGCAAAATACCGGCATGTCTGCGCCGTGCGACTCTAGCCGGAGCCCTCGGTACGAGGAGCAGCCGATGTCCGAGATGGGTCAAACTCCGACGAACTGCTCAGCGTGGCCAATGTCTTGAATCGGCTCGAAAGCAGAAGCAGACGACCGCGCTTTATTGGGTTTTGACCCTAGGTGATATCGCCGCTCAGGATGGTGATTACATCGGGGATGCCTTTGCCCTCGCCACTCGTGTGGAGGCCGTGACGCCAGCTGACGAGATCTATCTCACGGCTGCTGCTCGTCTCGCCCTCATGTCGGCGGAAATCCAGACCGCGCTCGTCGAGACTTTTACCTTCAAGGGATTTCCCGAACCGATGCCGGTCTATCGTATTGAGCAGCGCCATCGTACGCGCGTCATTACCGATGCCTTCATCTTGTTCTCGGACCTCAGCGGCTTCGGAAGGATGATGGATGCCGGGCCCTCCAGCGCCACGGTCGAGCGCATCCTCGATGCCCTCGATGCGCTGGCTCGTGGCAGCGCGCAGGAATTCGGCGGTACGGTGCGCTTCAATGCCGGAGATTCCTATTGCGTGACCTTCGCCGAGGCCGCGCAGGCCATTGCCTGGGCAGAGCGTTTGACCACGACTGGGACGCAATTCGGCACCAGGAACAATTCGGCTGCACGATCAGCATCGGGCTGCACCGTGGAACGATCTATATGTTCCGTTCCTTCCTCTACGGGCGGGACGTCTGGATCGCCTCGCAACTACAGAGTTCGTCGGGTAAGCACCTGGGTAGCGGGGAGAACGGCATATTCGTCACCGCCGCGGTCCGCAATGCGCTGTTCGGCACTCCATCGCATAACCGGTTGCAACCCGTGGCCCTGCTTCCGTTGCCCGCGGCTCTTACCGGAATAGAGGTCTATCGCCTGAGCGATGCAAACTTTGAACAATAGTTGGCCCCGCGGGCCTTCTATCAACGAGACAACCGCTCCAACACGCGTCGCGCGATCGCCGAAGGCGCCTGGTCTGGAATCGGAAAGACCGAGCTGACATTGATCTCGCAAAGCACGTATGAGTCCTCGCCGGATGCGGTGCGTGGCCCGTACAGGAAGTCCGCGTCCCAGATGATCGGCAGCGACTGAGCGTCGATGTCGAGCAATCGCATCATCTGGGGCGTCCACTCTGTCTCCATCTTCGTCCTGAGCGCCTGAAATGGCGGCGCTGAAGCAGAGTGCATGATGCGGGGGCCTGGAAGTTCCGGGCCTTCGAGCGGCGGTGTAATCAGGGCCTTGATCAACTGATGGCCGAAACCGACGACCTTGTCGGCGCACATGTAGCAGCGGATCATGCCGTCGGGCAGCCGCGGCTGGAACGGCTGATCGACAATGCAGCCGTCGCCGGCAAAATAGGCGTCGCAGCGCCTCATGAATTCATCAAGCGGTAGATCTTCGGGAACGCTGCCCCTGGTCGCCTGCAGAACCCTCGCGATCGCACCGTCGTCCGCGACAGAAGACGCGAGCTCGACCTTCCAGACGCCCTGACCGCCGTTGCCGCGGTTCTGCTTGAGCACACGAGAGCCCGCCGATCGAAGCCTCGTCGGAAACTCGTCGTGAAAGGCCCGAGGCGAGCGATAAAGATGGGTATCGGTGCCCCAGCCGAGACTCCTGGTGCGATGAAGAACCTCCTTCACGCCCATCTTGAGGGTGACGTCGGGATGGGCGCTGACCCAGACTCCCTGGGATGCGATATCGCGCAGCATCGCGTCGAGCACAATCCGGTTCTTTCCGTCGGAAATCGGATCGACCCAGACGAGCACGCCGTCGAGCTTCAAGAGCTGCTCGCGCACTTCGGACACCATGTCATCGGCATAGACCGCGGGCTCGGCGTAGACCCCGAGCGCGGCCAGCGCCTCGAAGACGCGGCTGAACCGGCTGTTGTGCGGCGCCGCGTTATGCCGCGCGTCCCGATCTCCGCGCCACAGCAGCGCTACCCTGGTTCGCATACCCTATTGGATGATCTATCCGGGCACAGGTTGTCCAGCACAGCCCAGGTGCGCCGGCTTAAAGCTGCCATAAACTTCGTGTGTTGCCGTGGGGTAGGATGGTGCGCATCGCAACCAGCAGGTCGCGACGCAAATTACTAGGTGGCGAACGTGCGGCTCCTGGTCGTTGAGGACGAAGTGCGCATCGTGGAGATCCTCCGCGCGGCGCTGTCGCGTGCCGGCTTCACGGTGGACGCCGTCGGACTCTGCGCCGATGCGCGCGCCGCGCTGGAGGTCGGACCCTATGACGCCGCTATTCTCGATCTCGGCCTGCCCGACGGCGATGGGCTGAAACTGCTGAAGGAGATGCGGACCCGTGGCCAGGCCATGCCCGTCCTCGTGCTGACGGCGCGCGATGCCGTGGAGCACCGCGTCGCCGGCCTCGATTCCGGCGCCGACGATTACCTCGTCAAGCCGTTCGCCATGAGCGAGCTGATCGCCCGCACCAAGGCCCTGCTGCGCCGGCCGGGCGGTGCGCTTGGCGCCGTCCTGAAGGCCGGCAATATCGCCTTCGACACGGTCGGTCGGGACGTGCGCATCGACGACAAGGTGGTGCATCTGCCACGCCGCGAGACGGCCATCCTCGAGCACCTGATGCGCCGCGCCGGCCGCGTCGTGCCGAAGACGGTGCTGGAGGAAAAGCTCTACGGTCTCGACGACGAACTCGAGTTCGAATGCCATTCCGGTCCACGTCCATCATCTTCGCCGCAAGCTGCTTGACGGCGGCGCCACCGCCGAGATCCACACGGTGCGCGGCGTCGGCTATCTCCTGGTCGACGCCGGTTCGTGATCACCCGCCGGACGTCCTCGCTGCAGTTCCGACTGGCCGTCCGGCTGGCAGCGCTGTTCGTCGCCGGCTCGCTGCTCATCATGGGCGTTCTGGTCTATCGCGCCTACGACACCGCCGACACGCTGAACGATCGCGAGCTCAGCCTGCGCGCCTCGGACCTCGCCCGCTACGTCGTCCGCCAGACCGACGGGGGGTCGCGGCTGGAGCTGCCGCCTCAACTGCAGAAGGCTTATGACGCCGCTCCCGGCGACGACATCTTCGCCATCCGCGGCGGGGATGGCCGCGTCATCGCCGCCCAGCCCGCCGCCTTCGGCCCGTTGGTCGAACGCTGGCCGGCACCGACTGACGACCCGAGTTACTTTCGGCTCGCTGGAATCTCCGGCGGCGCGCAGGACTATTATGGCCTCGGCCTCACCGTCGACAGCGCCGCGGGACCCGTGGCCATCTGGGTGGCGCGCGCCGGCGGCGGCTCGGCCCTCATTCACTCGCTGCTCGAGGAATTCGTCCTCGACATCGCTTGGGTAATCCCCCTCTTCATGCTGCTCTGCCTCGCCATTGCCATCGTGGCGGTCCGCAGCTCCTTGGGGCCGGTCCGCCAGGTCTCCGAGATCGCCGCCTCGATCGGACCGAGCACAACGTCGGTCCGCCTGCCTGAGGAGAACCTGCCGCGCGAGATCACGCCGCTGGTCACCGCCGTGAACCGGGCGCTGGGGCGGCTCGAGCAGGGCTTTGCTGTGCAGCGCCAGTTCACCGCCAATGCCGCCCACGAACTGCGCACGCCGCTCGCCATCGTCACCGGCGCTCTGGAGAACATGGAGCGCACGCCCGAGGTGGCAAAACTCAAGACCGATGTCGACCGCATGAATCGCCTGGTCGAGCAGCTCCTGAGCGTCGCCCGTCTCGATGCCATCGCGCTCGATGTCTCGGGCAATGCCGATCTCGCCGGCATCGGCCGCGAGACGGTCGCCAACCTAGCCCCTTGGGTGCTCGCCCAGGGGCGCACCATTGCCTTCGCTGGTCAGGATCGGCCTGTCGTGGTCAAGGGCGACGGCTATGCCATCGCCGACGCGCTGCGCAACCTGGTCGAGAACGCCGTTGCGCATGCGCCGCCCGGCAGTGAAGTGACGGTGAGCGCCAGCGCCAACGGCCGCGTCCAGGTGGCCGACCGGGGACCCGGCGTGCCGGAGCAGGATCGCGCGCACATCTTCGAGCGCTTCTGGCGCGGCCAACGGACGGCTGCGCAGGGCGCCGGCCTCGGACTGTCCATCGTGGCCGAGATCATGAAGGCGCACGGCGGCAGCGTCACGGTCGAGGCCGGTCCGACCGGCGGCGCGGTCTTCACGCTCGCCTTCTCGACCAGTTAGTCGTCGTCATCGTCGTCGTCGTTTGCCAGGCGGCCGGTTTGAGCATCGACCACCACCTTGCCCACCTTGCCGCCCTTGGCGCCGATTGCCTCGAAGGTGCGGCCTTGCCGGACGATCTGGATGTTGAGGTAGCCGTCGGCCTCCATCTTGTGCCGCACCTGCTCTTCCGTCACCGGTTTGTCACCGGGAATGAAGACCGGCCCCTTTGTCGTTTCCGCCACAGCGATCCAAACGCCGGTGGCGGCGATGAGCGCGGTGCCACCAATAACTGCCGTCAAGAGACGTCGATTCATCTGGCTTCTCCATCATGTTGATCTGCGGGGAGGGGCGACAGAGAAGCATCGCGCCTTTAACGCAGCGTTATGTTTGCGCATAACACTGCGTTAAAGGCCGCGACCCAGCATGCGCCGTCCATTCACTGGAGGGACGTCATGAAGCCAAGCCTGTTTCACAGCATCGCCGCCGCGTTCCTGATTTTCGCTGGCGCGCCCTCATGGGCCGAGGAGCGGACCAACACTATGGAGCTCGCGCAAGCCGTGCCGCAAGCGACCGTCTCGCTGGCTCAAGCGATGAGGGCCAGCGAGAGCAAGGGCAATCCGATCTCGGCCAAGTTCGAGATTGAGAACGGCGGCCTGCAGCTGTCGGTCTACACCATGAACCGCGACCAGTTCACCGAGGTTATCGTCGATCACTGGTCGGGTGCGATCACGAAGTCCGAAGCAATCACGTCGGGCGGCGACCTGAAGGAAGCGGGCGAGCAGGGCGCGGCAATGGCCAAGGCGAATACCAAACTAGCGGCCGCGGTCGACCGCGCTGTCGAGGCCAATGCCGGCTACCTTGCCGTCGAGGTCGAGCCAAAGCTCGAGGGCGGCCGCCCGGTCGCAGCCATCACCTTGATGAAGGGCCAGGACGTCAAGACAGTGAACGTGAACCTCGACTGATCCCACGGAGCCGAGTCGTGAGGCGCCACGCGCGGGCGGCTCTTCTCGCCGCGTTACTGTCCCTTGCCTGGCGCCCCGACGCGCTCGCCTACCGGCCGTTCGATGGCACCGACGCGGCGGTTGCCGAGCCGGGTGTGCTCGAGATCGAGTTGGGTCCATCGCAGTATCTCGAACGAGGACCCGACCGGACGCTGGTGGCCCCCGCGCTGGTGCTCAACTACGGCATCACCGACCGATGGGAGGCCGTCCTGCAGGGCAACTTGGGGCTCGGCCTGAACCCCGATGCTGCAACGTCGGGCCTGTTCGGCAATGCCCTGCTGCTGAAAGGCGTGCTGCGCGAGGGCAGCCTGCAGGACAAGCCGGGACCCAGCGTCGCCACCGAGTTCGGGTTTCTGCTGCCCGGCATCGGCGACGAGCCAGGCACAGGTGCCAGCGCCGCCGTCATCGTCTCGCAGCGCTGCCCGTGGCTCACCGCTCACTTCAACGCCCAGGTCGCGTTGACGCGCGAGCAGCATGCCGATCTCGCCTTCAGCACCATCGTCGAGGGCCCACACGACTGGAAGATCCGGCCGGTGGCCGAGTTCTTCTACGAGCGCGACTTCGGCGGGTCGGAAACCGGCTCCGTACTGGTCGGCGCGATCTGGCAGGTGCGCGACAATGTCGCCTTCGACGTCGGCCTGCGCGGCGGCCGGATCGACGACCAGCCGCTCAAGGAAGTTCGCGCAGGTGTCACATTCGGCTTTGGCGGCTTGCCCCATCGATGAGTTGTGCGCCCGATTCCATAAAACTGCGTTAAACACCGCGGCAAAGGATGAGCGCCCCTTCGCAATAACAGGAGGCGGCCATGGCAGAACTCGTCCGACGGGCACTGACACTTGTTGCCTGCGTCCTCCTCGGCAGTCCCGTTGCCCGTGCAGCCGACATCGACTGGAACAAGGTGGCGACGACCTTCGGACGCCCTCTGCCGACGGCCGCTGCCGGCGGTGTCTACCGCTTCGGCCTGCCGCGCTCCGACCTCAAGGTCGTGGTCGACGGCGTGACCATCAAGCCCGCCCTGGCGCTGGGCGGCTGGATCGCTTTCATGCCCATGGCTGACGGAGCGATGGCGATGGGCGACCTCGTGCTCACCCAGGACGAGATCAATCCGGTGATGAAGCGGCTGCTGGCGGGCGGCATCGAGATCACGGCGATCCACAACCACCTGCTGCGGGCCGACGTGATGCCGATGTACATGCATGTCGAAGGACACGGCGATCCGCTGAAGCTCGCGGCGACGCTGCACGATGCGCTGGCGCTCAGCAAGATTCCGCCATCCCCTGCCGGTGCGGCGCCCCTTCAGGCGGCACTTGAGATCGACATGAGTGGAATCGATATGGCCATGGGTGCCAAGGGCACGTCCAACGGCGGCGTCTATCAGTTCAGCGTGCGCCGGTCTGCGCCGGTGAAGGATGCCGGCATGGAGATGCCAATCGCCATGGGATCGGCGCATGCCATCAACTTCCAGCCGACCGGAGGCGGCAAGGCAGCGATCACGGGCGACTTCGTGTTGCTCGCCGACGAGGTGAATCCCGTGCTGCGCGCGCTGCGTGCCAACAACATCGAGGTTACCGCGCTGCACAGCCACATGCTGAACGACGAGCCTCGGCTGTTTTTCATGCACTTCTGGGCCAACGCCGACGCCGTCACCCTGGCGAAGGGCGTGCGCGAGGCGCTCGACAAGACGAGGGCCAAGCGCGGCTAGAGATCGGCCCGGCGGCCCTTCGAGGCCATATCAGGAGGAATGCGGAGGAATTTCAATCGCCTGCTTGGTGGCGCTTCAAGGCCCCCTTGGCCTCCAGCCAGCGCCTGCGGGCGACTTCCAATACCTCGAGATTGCCGGCGACGTCGGCCTTGCCTAACCGCTCGTGCAGGATGGTCACCCAGGAGAACCACAGCTGTTCCTGCTCCTGCAGGTGCGTCAACTGGGCGTCGAACGCGACCGACGCCTGGGAAGGGTTGTTGGGCCGCGCGTCACTTGCCATGGCGCCGGCGTTCATTGGGCGTTCCGACATACTGATACACCACAAAACCAACCAACTTCTCCACGCACGCTCCCCCTCCACAGCAGCCAACGCAGTTGGCCTCTGTTCGGTTGCGCACTTTCGTACTGAGGGGCTGTGACAACTGGAACTCGGGTGGGTGGTTCCATGGTGACTAACCTCACCCTGAGGAGCGGTCCGGAGGACCGCGTCTCGAAGGGTGGGCAATGGGTAGGGTGCTCGTGCCCACCCTTCGAGACGCATCGCTGCGCGTTGCTCCTCAGGGTGAGGTTGTGCGGGTTGCGAGGTCGAGATCAGTGCGTGCGGCGGGGGACTCGGGTCAGCCCGAGATGGTCGCGGAGTGTCGTTCCGGCGTAGTCGGCGCGGAACAGGCCGCGCTCCTGCAGGACCGGCACGACCAGCTTGGCGAAATCGTCGAACTGGCCGGGGAAGAAGGGCGGCATGACGTTGAAGCCGTCGGCGGCGCCGGCGCGGAACCAGGCCTCGAGCGTGTCGGCGATCTGCACCGGGCTTGCCACCAGCAGGAGATGCCCGCGTGCCGCAGCCACCCGGTAAAAGAGCTGGCGCAGCGTGAGCTTCTCGCGGCAGGCCATCTGCAGCAGGAGCGCGGCGCGGCTCTTGAGATGCTCGGTCTCGGGCAGGTCGGGCACCGGCGCATCGAGCGGATAGACCGACATGTCGCTGCCCAGGCGGTCCGATAGCACGGTCAGGGCCTGCGGCGTGGTTTCGATGTTGGCGTTGAGCTCGGCGAAGATTTCCTGCGCTTCCTTCTCGGTGCGACCGACCACCGGGAACACGTCAGGCATGACCAGCGCGCTTTCAGGATCGCGGCCGAAGTCCGCGACCTGCGCCTTCAGCCCCTTGTAGAAGGTCTGCGCCTCCGCGAGATCGTTCTGCGCGGTGAACACCACGTCGGCGATGCGCGCCGCCAGCGCCTGGCCGGGACCCGAGGAGCCGGCCTGGATCAACACCGGATGGCCCTGCGGGCAGCGCGGCACGTTCAGCCCGCCATCGACGGTGAAATACTTCCCCTGAAAGTGCGGCACGGTGAGGCTGCCCGGCCGCACGTACTGTCCGCTCTTCTTGTCGGCGGTGAAGGCGTTGTCGTCCCACGAGTCCCAGAGCAGCCGGCAGGCCTCGACGAACTCCTCGGCCATGGCATAGCGCTCGGCGTGCGGCGGGTGGTTACGGCCGAACACGGCGGAAGATTTCGAATAGGCCGTCGTCACGACGTTCCAGCCGGCGCGCCCGCCGGAGAGGTGATCGAGCGACGCGAAGCTCCGCGCCACGTGATAGGGCTCGGCGTAGGTCGTGGAGCCGGTGGCGGCGAGGCCGAGCCGCGAGGTCGTCATGGCAAGCGCCGACAGCAAGCTAAGCGGCTCGAACTTGCCGATGGTCGACGGGTGCTCGCCGTAGCCGGTGGCGAAGCCGTCGCCCAGGAAGAACATGTCGAACTTCGCGGCCTCGGCGGTGGCCGCGATGTGTTTCATCAGCGCGAGGTTCGGCCAACCGTCCGCCGTGGCGTCGGGATGCCGCCAGCCAGCGACGTGGTGTCCCGGCGTCTGCACGAAGACGCCAAGGCGCATGTGGCGGGGAGGGGTGGTGGTCATGCTCCCTAATGACTCAAATCTCCTCTCCCCCGTTAGGGGGAGAGGACGGGTGAGGGGGCTGCGCACGTCGATTCCCCCTCACCTATCCTCTCCCCCTAGCGGGGGAGAGGAACATGACGCTGAACTTCTAATGACCAAAATAGGCGGTTGCGGGCAGGTTCGCTTATAGTCACGCACATCAGAGCATCAGCGTGAGTATCCGATGCCCGTAAAGCGTTGTTCTCCCCAATGGTCGCTGCAGCGCCGCCTGGCTGAGCGCGGTGTCCTCGATCCCAAGACCGGTTGCCTGTTGTGGACCGCGAGCCGCAACCGCAGCGGCTATGGCCACCTGTTTTGGAAAGGCGTGCCGCAGCTTGCGCATCGCGCAGCATGGGTGGCCAGGCATGGTCCGATCCCAAAAGGCCTCTATGTCTGCCACAAGTGCGACGTGCGTCCCTGCATCAATCCCGACCACCTGTTCCTCGGCACGCAGAAGGACAACATGATCGACAAGGCGCTCAAGATGGGCCATGGCCACCGAATCGAAGGCGTGCCGGAATGCCGGCCGCACAAGGCGCCGGAGATCATGTGGATCAGGGTCGGCGAAACGGAGTTCGTGACCAGGGTCCTCGCCGTTCGTGGTCCGGCCCTTAATCCTCCGTCTCGCCCTGCAGTTCGGTCTTGAAGCCGCCGAGGGTTTCCAGCTTCCCGCTGATCGTCTTGCCGTCGAACACGAAGGGCACAAGTGCGGCGTCATCGTTGCCCAGGGTCTGGAACTCGAGCTGGAAGGTCTTGTCGTCGAGCCAGCGGCCCTTGGCGGCGCTCCTACCGTAGAGCCGGCGGCCGCCGATGCCATAGAAGCCGTCGAGGCCGATCGGGCCGCCCCAGCGCCGGCCGTCCTGGTCGTAGGTGAAGGAGGCTTCGTCGTTCTCGAACATGAAGGAGATCGTGCGGATGCGGAACAGGTTGGGTTGCAGGCGCCAGATCTTGCCGGAGATCGACGGCGCGAGCGGTGAGCTGCCGGCGTCTTCAGTGCGCACCTCCTCCGTCATCGCCTTGATCTTGTCGGCGAGCAGCTCGAGCGCCGGCGGGTCCTCGGGCAGCGCGATGTCGGACTTTGCCGCCGACTTCAGTCGCTCGACCACCGCAGACGTCGGATAGGCCGCCACGCTGGGCTTGCCGTCGTAGTTGCTGTAGCGGTTGGCGCCGGTGAAGGCTGCGACGATGTCGAGCTTGGGCAGGACGATGATCAGCTGGCGGTCGAAACCCACCGCCATGAACACGTCCCTTCCCGGAATTGACCAGAAGAGGTTGCCGTAGCGCAGCCCCGGAAACGGCATGTCGATCCGGCCCTGCCGGGCGATGTCGATCCAGCCCTCGGGCAGCAGCCGTTGGCCGTTCCATGCTCCGTCGTGCAGCCAGAGCTGGCCAAGCTTCGCCATGTCGGTCGGCAGCAGGTAGAGGCCGTAGCCGCCGGTCGACACGCCCTGCGGGTCGTGGCGCCAGAATACGTCGGTGATCCCGAGCGGTCCGAACAGCTTGTCCCTGGCGTAGTCCTCGGCGCTCTTGCCGGTGACCTTGGACAACACGGCGGAGAGCACGTGCGTGCCGCCGCTGTTGTATTCGAATGCCTTGCCCGGCTCGCGCGCCATGGGTTGGTCGAGGATGTACTGCACCCAGTCGCGGCTGCGGTCCATCTCCAGCATCGATCGCGGTGTGGCGCTGCTCAGCGGCTCGGTCCAGTCGAGGCCCGAGGTCATGTCGAGCAGGTGGCGCAAGGTGATCGCCTTCTTGCGTTCGTCGGTGTTGGCGAAGTTGCGGCCGGGAAAGAACTCCAGCACCGGCTGATCGACACTCTTGATCAGCCCGTCCTTGCGCGCGATGCCGATCAGGCTGCCGATCACCGACTTGGTGGCCGAATTCACGCGGTGCCTCATGCCGGACGGGAACGGCGCGTAATAAGCCTCGGCGACGATCTTGCCGTGGCGGGCGACCAGCAGGCTGTCCATGCCATTGGTGATGCCGAAGGTGACGAGGCCGGCCAGCTCCTGCGAACTCATGCCCTGGGCTTCGGGCGAGGAGGTCTGCCAGCTCTCGGCGCGTGCCGCGAGGGGCGCGAGCACAAGGGCAAGGACTGCAGCGAGAAGTTTCTTCATGGCGCGAGTCCCCACGTTAAACCTACCACCTCACCCTGAGGAGGCCCGCAGGGCCGTCTCGAAGGGTTGCAACAGGCACGGTGCTCGTTCCCATCCTTCGAGACGCGGTCCTCCGGAGCGCTCCTCAGGATGAGGTAGGTGCAGCTCATCACCCACCGACGTGTTCACGGACGGTCTGCTTCAGCCGCTCGGCGGAGCGCTCCAGCGCCTGCCTCTCATCGTCGGACATGGCAGGTTCCAACACCTCGATGACGCCCTGGCGGCCGATGATGCTGGGCAACGACACCGTGGTGCCGAAGCGCGGATGGTAGGAGCCGGCGGGGAAGACCGCGCGTTCGTCGCGCAGGATCGCCTCGGCGATGCGGGCCGACACCATGCCGATGCCGTACTGGCTGGCGCCGATGCCCTCGATGATGGTGATGTTGGCGTAGCGCACGTCCTGCTCGACGGCCTTGCGGAAGGTCTCGAACTCGATCTTGCGGCGAGCCAGCAGGTCGCGCACCGGCATGCCGCCGACCCGGGCCGACGACCAAAGGAACACGCTCGACGTGCCGTGCTCGCCCACGACATAGGCCTCCACCGAGCCCGGGCTGGCGCCCAGCCGCTCGCCGACGTGAAGGCGAAAGCGCAGGCTGTCGAGGTAGGTGCTGGTGCCGATGACGCGGTCGTGGCCGGCGAGCTGGCGCGCCACGTCGACCAGTGGCTCGGGCGGATCGGTCGCGACCACGATCACCGCCTGCGGGGCGGCCTTCACCAGTTTCGGCACGATGTCCTGGAACACCTTCACGTTGGCTCCGAGCAAGCGCAGGCGTCCGGCCGGATCGCTGCGGTCGGTGGCGCCGCCGGCTTTTTCGTTGACGCCGGCGGTGATGATCGCCAGGCCCGCGTCGGCCAGGTCGGCATAGTCGCCGTCGCGGATGGTGACGAGAGGCGAGAGGGCCACGCCGTAGTGCATGTCGGTCGCCACCGCCTTGGCGCGGGCGCGGTTCTGGTCGATCAGCACGATCTCGCGTATGCGGGCGCGCGATGCTGCCGCCATGGCGACCGCGGAGCCGACCGCGCCGACGCCGATGATGCCCAGTTTCATGAGCGACGGCGCTTCTGCACCCGGAAATAGACGAACGTCGCGACGGCGAGCGCCAGCACGACCAGCCACAGGATCTCGGTCGAACCGTCGCCATTGTCGGGCGAGAGGCCGAAGAGGCGTTCGATGAAGTCCATGGTCGTATCTCCCTTGGTGTTTGCTAAGCCGCCGCCAGATGCTTTACGCGGGCCTTGGTGAGGGCGGCGTTGAGCTTGGCGATGTCGCCTGCGACCAGTGCCTCGAACTTCGCCACTTCGCTGTCGACCTTAGCCATGACTTCGCGCGACACCGCCTGGGTCTGGCTGGTCGGCGGCCGGTCGGCCGTCGTCGCCATGGCGACCATGTCCATCAGCGTGTCGTTGAGGCCGGCCGGGTTGCGCAGCACGTCGCGCACCGACTTGCGCTGCGGATCGACCATGATGCGCTCGATGGCGGAGAGCTTTTCGACGATCGAGGTGGCGGCGCGCTTCAGCGCCTTGTCGGACTTCGCCGTACGGCCGGCGATCTCGGCCAGCTCGCGCTTGGTGCGGCGCAGGCGATTGACCGCGGCCTTGAGCTTGGAGAGCGAGGCCACGATGTCGCGGTGCAGGCCGAACTGCGCCTCGTACCCGGCCTGCGTGGTGGGCAGCCGTGGATCCTTGACGACGGTGAACTTCGCCGACTGCGTCTTGCCGCCGACGGCGAGATCGACGCCATAGCTGCCAGGCACGATTGTCGGGCCGGGCGGATTGTCGGGGTCGGGCGCCAGGGGCTTGGGCCGGGGCGGCGCCAGATCGTAGTCGAGCTTGGTGGGACCGGGATACTTCAGGTCCCAGACGAAGCGGTTCAGCCCCGCCTTCTTGCTAGGCCGGCGCGGCGGCGGCAGCGACTCGTCGTTGCTGGCGAACGCCGCGATCTTGCGGCCGCGCGAATCGCGGAAGGTGAGTGTGAGCGGCCCCTTGGGCTCCTCGGCGAGCCAGTAATAGACGATCGCGCCGTTGGGCGGGTTCTCGCCGACATCGAGATGCTCGCGATAGCGCGTGCCGTCGGCGCGCTCGACCATCACCGTGCTGCCGTCGATGCCGAAGGCCGGGCCATAGGCGATACCGGTGCGCACATTGGCGCCAGCGCTCCAATGCAGCTTGGTGCGGATGGTGGTGCGCGGCGCGAACAGGCGCGTGCCTTTGCGTCCATTTGCCAGACCGCGTAGCGCCGAGACGTCGTCGAGGATCCAGAACGAGCGGCCGTGCGTGGCCGCCACCAGGTCGCTGTCCTTGAGCTTCATGTCGTAGATCGGCACGTTGGGCAGGCCGCCGGCCATGCGCATCCAGTGCGCGCCGTCGTCGAGGCTGAAATGAATGCCGGTCTCGGTGCCGACAAAGAGCAGGCCCTTGGCGACGGGATCAGCGCGCACGACGCGGCTGATCTCGTCCTTCGGCAGGTCGCCGTTGATCGACTTCCAGTTCCGCCCGCCATCAGTGCTCCGGAACAGGTAAGGCTTGTAGTCGGCAAGTTTGTAGCGCGTGGCGGCGACATAGATCGTATGGGGATCGTGCGCTGAAACTTCTACGCAGCCGACGTAGGCGAGGTAGGGCATGGCCTTGGGCGTCACGTCCTTCCAACTCTTGCCGCCGTCGCGCGTGACATGCACCAGGCCGTCATCGGTCGAGGCCCAGATCTCGTCCGGCCGGTGTGGCGAGGGGGTGACGCAGGCGCAAGTGGCGTGGACTTCGGCGCCGGCACTCTCGCGCGTGATCGGCCCGCCCGACGCGCCCTGGCGCTTGCGGTCGTTGAGGCTCAAGTCGGGCGAGATGCGCTGCCAGCTCATGCCCTCGTCGCGGGTGCGGAACACACAGTTGCCGCCAACATAGAGCGTGTTGGCATCGTGCGGCGAGAACACGATCGGGTAGGTCCAGGCGAAGCGGTACTTCAGGTCCTTGGGCGCGATGCCCGTCGACTCCTCGGGCCACACATTCACCAGCTGGAGCTGGCGGGTGCGGTGGTCGTAGCGCTGCAGCGCGCCCGCGCCGCCTGGGCTGGAGCCGACGGCGCCGACATAGACGATGTTGTGGTCCTTCGGGTGGACGGCGATGAAGCCCGACTCGCCGGTGCCGGGATAGGAGCAGTCGGCGAGCGTGATCACGCCCCATTCCGAGGCGCTGGGCACGGAGATCGAGGTGTTGTCCTGCTGGGTGCCGTAGACGCGGTAGGGATATTGGTTGTCGATGTCGATGCGATAGAACTGCGCGGTCTTCTGGTTGTAGATCGTCGACCACGAGGCGCCGCTGTTGAAGGAGATGTTGGCGCCGCCGTCATTGCCCTCGATCATGCGGCTCGGGTCTTTCGGGTCGATCCAGAGATCGTGGTTGTCGCCGTGTCGGGTGGTGATCTCGCTGAACGAGGCGCCGCCGTCGGTCGACTTCCACATCTGAAGGTTGGTCACGTACACCGTATCGCCGTGGCCGGGATCGGCGAAGACGTGGGTGTAGTACCAGGGCCGGTGCATCAGGTCGCGATTGGGCGACACCATGGTCCAGCGCGCACCATAATCGTCGGAGCGGTAGAGGCCGGTCTTGTCGCCTTCGGCCTCGACCAGCGCCCACACACGACCCGAACGGGCGGGCGAGATGGTGACGCCGATCTTGCCCAGAAGTCCGTCCGGCAGGCCCGCGTTGCGCGAGATCTCTTCCCACGTGTCGCCGCCGTCGAAGCTCCTGAACAGGCCGCTGCCCGGCCCGCCGCTTGATATGTTCCAGAAATTGCGCCGCGCCTCCCACATCGAGGCAAACAACAGGCGCGGGTTGTTGGGATCCATGGTGAGATCGATCGTGCCGGCGACGTCGCTGCGGTGCAGGACCTTCTGCCAGCTCTTGCCACCGTCCTTGGAGCGGTAGACTCCGCGCTCGGAGTTGGAGCCGAACACGTCGCCCAGTACTGCGGCATAGACGAGGTCGGGGTTCTGCGGATGGATGCAGATGCGGCCGATGAACTTCGAGTTCTTGAGCCCGACATGGCGCCAGCTGCGCCCGGCGTCGCTCGACTTGTAGATGCCGTCGCCATAAGAGACGTCGAGGCGGATCGCGGTCTCGCCGGTGCCGGCGTAGATCACGTTGGCGTCGGAGGGCGCCACGGCGATCGAGCCGACGGCAGAGCTGCCCATGTGGCCGTCCGAGACGCAGCGCCAGAACACCCCGCCATCCTCGGTCTTCCAGATGCCGCCGGCACAGGCGCCGAAATAGAAGGTCATCTTGTTCACGGGATCGCCCGAGACGGCGACGACGCGGCCGCCGCGCGAGGGGCCGATGCAACGCCACTTCAGGGCGTCGAAACCCGGCGCCGGAGCGGCGGGCGGACGAGGTTTGCGGGGCATGTTGGGGGAGGGGGCCGATCTCTGGCGGTGGATGTCAGCCTCGACGGTAAGCCAGTGGTGCGTGGCTGCGCAATCGCCTTTGGTGCCTAGTCGACCCCGTAGCGCTTGAATTTCTGCTCGACGTCGGGATTGAGCGCCAGCGCGGCGGCCTTGTCGTGCTTGCAGTCGTCGTCCCGGGCGAGACGGCATTCGGCCAGGGCGCGGCCATACAGCGCCTGGGCCCGGTTGGCGTCGATCTCGAGCACGGCGTTGTATTCCTTGAACGCCCGCGTCGGTTCGCCGAGCTTGAGGGAGACGAAGCCACGGGTCTCGCGGGCCTCGAGGTTGAGCGGCATCAGCTTCAGCGCGGTGTCGCAGCCGCCGAGGTCGTCCTTGCCGGCCTGGCCGGCCAGCACGCGCGTCAGGCAGAGGTTGAGGTGAGCCAGCCCCATGCTGTCGTCGAGCTGCAGGGCCGCGTCGTAGTCGGTGATGGCGGTCGCATAGTCGCCGCGGGCGAAATGGGCATAGCCACGATTGTAGAAAGCCAGCGCATTCTTGTCGTTGACCGCGAGCGAGGCATCGAGGTCGCGCACGGCGAGATCGTACTTGCCGTTCTGGGCGTGGAGTGCCGCGCGGCTCATCAGGGCATAGGGCTCGCGTTCGACGAGCTTCAGCGCCGCGTCGTAGTCCTGGAGGGCGAGGCCAGACTTGCCTTGCCTCGCCTGGACCAATCCGCGGACCACCAGCGGGTGCGGGTGGTCAGGCCACAGCTTGATCGCCTGCTCGAGATCGGCGACGGCCGGCTCGAACTCGCCAAGCTGGCTCCAGGCCTCGCCGCGGGCGATCAGAGCGGCGACGTTGCGCGGCTCGATCTCGAGCGCCCGGTTGAAATCGTCGATGGCGCGGCGGTAGTTTCGCGCGCGCGTGGCGAGCAGGATGCCGCGGCCGAGATAGGCGAGCTGGTTCTTGGGATCGAGCCGCAGCGCGCTGTTGAAGTCGGCCAGCGCGCGATCGGTGTGGCCCAGCCCCTGCTCGGCCATGGCGCGGCGATAAAGGTCGAGGGCATCGGGGTGGGTCGGGTCGATGGTGCTGTCGTAGTGCCTGAGCGCTTCGGCATAGTCGTCGGAGCTTGCGACCCTGTTGCCCAGCATGGTCCGAGCGACTCCGCGCGTGAGGCGGGCGAGGGCGACCTCATCGGGCCGCAGGCGACGGGTTTGCAGTGCCTGCGAGCAGGCTTGGGCACGGCTCCGTGCGTCGTCCTCGTCGGGCCACAGTCCGCCGACGCAGGCCTGGTACAGCCGGCCGGCGTCCGGCGCTGCCCGCAACTGTCCGATGATGTACAGGGCGATGGCGATGCCGACGACCACGAACGGTATCGCGATCTTCTTGAACCTCATGTCTCTGCCCCGATTGATCAGGACACGATTACATAGGCGGTTGGGACTAGCTAGGGTGCAAACCTGCGCGTCACGATCGGCCGCAGCTTGGTGCGCAGCCAGGCGATCTCCGGATCGTGGGTGCGCGCGGCGCTCCATAGCAGGGCATGTGCGATCGGCGCGACGGCGAAGGGAACGCGGCGCGAGTCGAGGCCGTAGGGCCGGATCGTGTCGGCCATGGCGAGCACGGGCAAAGTCGCCAGCAGGTCGGAGCCGGCCAGCACCGGCGCCACGACGGAGAAGTTCGGCACCCAGCCGGCGACAGTGCGCTCGAGGTGTGCGGTGGAAGCGGCGGCATTCACCGGGCTGTCCAACTTGTCGCCGACGCGCACCACGAGATGCGGCCAGCGCGCCCAGGCGCGCACGCCCCATTTGGCGAAGGCGGGATGGCCGCGCCGGCCAAAGCAGCGCCAGCCGAGCGCGCCTATGCTTTCGGCTGCGACCCCGTCGGGCAGGCGCAGGCCCGACGGCGCGATGGCGACGTCGAGCTGGCCGTCGGCAATCTCCAGCAGCATGGCCTCACGCGGCGCCGTCCATTCGACGGCGACACCCGGCGCCTCGGCGCGCAGGCCGGCCAGCAGGTCGGTGAAGAGAGCGAGGGCAAAGTCGGGCGCGGCAAGCCGGAAGACACGCCGCGAGGTTTTGGGCTGAAAGCTCCGGCGTGGCGACAGCACGCGCTGCAGGCTGCGCAGGATCGGCCGCGCCTGCTCGAGCAGCTCGAGCGCGAAGGCCGTCGGCTCCATGCGCCGGGCGCCCTTCAGCAGCAGCGGATCGCCGAGTTGGGTGCGCAGGCGAGCCAGTGAATGGCTGACCGCCGATTGCGTGCGGCCGAGCCGCTCGGCGGCGCGGGTGACGCTCAGCTCCACCATCAGCACCTCGAACACTACCAGCAGGTTGAGGTCGAAGCCGCGCAGATCGATCTGGTTCATGACTGATTAACATTATGCGTTGGATCGATGTGCGGCGGCAAATCAGGATGGAACCATGAATCGACGCACCTTGATCCAGGGCGCCGCCGCCATGGTGCTACCGCTTCCCGCGCACGCCGGAGCCGCCGTGCCGAACCTGCTTGGCGCCAACCTCGTATCGGCGACGCGCAGCCACTGGAATGGACGCGATTGCCTGGCGGTCGAACTCGCGGACGACGAGCAGCAGGGCCGCCTCAATGGCAGCCGCAGCCCCAATGCGCCCACCTTCGCCATCGTCGGGCGCGACTTCAGCGACGGCGTGATCGAGGTCGAGGTCGGCGCCGAACTGAACGGCAAGGGCGGCGACGATGCGCGCGGCTTTGCCGGGCTCTCATTTCATATCAGCGATGACTTCCAGGCCCACGAGACGGTCTATCTGCGCATGACCAACGGCCGGCTGAACGTGCCGCCGCCGCCGATGCCACGCATCGACCGCGCCATCCAGTACGTGGCCCATCCCGACTTCCATTTCCCGGTGTCGCGCGAGAAGTTCCCCGGCCGCTACGAGAAGGGTGCCGACATCGCCATCGGGCGCTGGTTCCGGCTCAGGCTCGAGATCCGGGGCCCGCGCCTGCGCGCCCTGGTCGATGGCGCCGAAGCCCTGGTCGTGGACGACCTGCATTATGCCCACCGCCGCGGCCTTGTCGGACTGTTCGTCGACGACGGCACGCGCGGTTTCTTCGGCGAGCTCAAGATTTCCAGCTGAAGCTGGCGTATGGTCGCGGCGGAGTTCCGGTTCGGGAGGGAACATGGCCGCGAAGAAGAAGTCTGCTTCACGAAAGTCCGCCGCGAAGAAGAAGGCGGCGAAGAAGAAGGCACCGAAGTCGCGGAAACCCCGGGCGGAGACCAAGAAGAAGGTCGCCAAGAAGGCCCAAGTTTCGCCGGCGATCGCGGACATGGACAACCGGATCGCGATCTTGCGGAACAACCTGCGCGACCTGACCGAGCAGGCCACCGCCTACTCCGGCGCTTCGACCGAGGAACTGATGTCCAACCGCATCGCCGAGCAGGAGGCGAAGCTCGCGGCCCTGATCAAGCAGCGCGACAAACTCGCGCGAGGCTAGCGGCTGGCGCGCGCCTTCGCCGTCGCCGCCTGGTCGACCACGCCCTTGGCGGAGATCACGACGCCATAGTCCCTGAGCGCGGTCGCGGGCGAAATCAGCTCGTCGAGTACGTCGTCAGCCACATTGGCTGGATCCCGCTCCAGCGGGTTGCCATAGCCGCCGCCGGCCGGGCCGTAGCAGATGAAGCGGCCGTTCTTGCCGATGTTCATGTGCGGCACCTTCGAGGGCAGCGCCCTGGTGGTGCCGGCGGTCACGAGATCGAGCTTCGCCGGCATCCCTTCGCCGCCGCCTAAAAATCCCCACGGGCGGTAGCGATGGCCTTCGCCTTCGACCGAGGCGCCGCCGTCGCTCAGGAACGCGAACTCGCGTACCGAGCCCAGGCCGCCGCGCCACTTGCCGGCGCCGGCCACGTCCTCGCGCAGCTCGTAGCGCAGCACGCGCAGCGGCAGGTGGGTCTCGATGTCTTCGATCGGGTTGTTGCGGGTGTTGGCATAGAGCGTGTCGACGGCGTCCATGCCATCCTTGCCCTGACGGCCGCCATAAGAGCCCTCGAAGATCTCCATATGCACCCAGTGGGTCTCGTCCTTGAGGCCGGAGAAGGCGATGACTTTCAGATTGCCGATGCCGGCAGAGACATTGTTGGGCATCGCGGCGCTCAGCGCCTTCATTACCGTGTCGGCGAGCTGATTGCCCGGACAGAAGCGGGCGATGGTCGGCGCGGGAAAGGTCGGGTTGGCGAGGCACCCCTTGGGCGCCACGATGGTGATCGGCCGGATGAGGCCTGCGTTCACCGGGATGTGGCCGTGGATCTCCGTGTCGAGCAGCACCGAGCGGATGGTGAGCCAGATCGCGATGTCGGCGGTGCCCTCGAGCGGCATGTTGATCGGCCGGTCGGGCACTTGTGGCGCGGTACCCGTCAGATCTACCACCAATGAGTCGTCTTTCTTGGTGATGGTGACGACGATCGGCAGCTCTTTCTTGTTGGCGTCGTCGCTGTCGAGGTAGCCGTCGATCGCCGTCTCGGCGCGATAGACTCCGTCAGGCAGTTTGGCAATCGCCTGCCGCATCAGCCGCTCGGCGTGGTCCATCAGCGCGGTGCAAGCGAGATCGAAGGTCTCGACGCCATAGCGTTCGACCAGCTCGGCCATGCGCTCGGCGCCGATGCGGGCGGCCGCCACCTGGGCATCCATGTCCCCGACCACCAGGTCGGAGGCGCGGATATTGTCGCGCACGATCTGCCAGACCATGTCGTTCTTGACGCCGCGGTCGTAGACCTTGATCGCCTTGAACTGCAGGCCCTCGGCATAGGCGTCGATCGCCTCGACGATGCCGCAGGAGCCGGGCGAGAGCGCGCCGATGTCGAGATGGTGCGCCGTGGTCGCGGCAAAGCCGATCAGCTTGCCCTGCACGAACACCGGCACGATGAAGGCGACGTCCGGGCCGTGGCTCGCGCCCGAATAGGCGTCGTTGTGCATTACCACGTCGCCCGGCCGGAACTGATCGCCGCGCTCGGCGAAGATCCTTTGGACACCGCGCACGTAGCCGGGGATCGGCCCCGACTGCAGTGGTGTCGATTGCGCCGATTCGGCCAGCCCGCGGCCCTCGGCGTCCACGAGAGCCGCGCCGAAATCCTCCAACTCGCGGATGATCGAGGAGTAGCTCATGCGCATCAGCTTGTAGCCCATCTCGACTGCGATGTTCTCCAGCGCGCCCTGGATCACGCTGGTGGTGATCGGGTCGATACGGTCAGGCTTGGGGGCAGGAACGCGGCGAACGGCGGTGCTCATTGGTGTCTCCTGATGATCAGGTTGCCGGCGGCGTCGACCTCGAAATTGTGCTGCGGCGGCACGACGGTGGTCGAGTCCATCTGCAGCACGACCGCAGGCCCGGCGATGCGCTCGCCGACCGGCAGGAGGTCGCGGCGGTAGAAATCGGTGGGATAGTCGGCGAGCTTGCCCTCTACGCGGAAGGTGCAGGCGCCGCTCTTCACCTTGGCCGCGGCGCTCGAGGTCGACGCGCCGACGGTGGGCTTGGCGATCTTGGCCGCACTGGCGGCACCCACCAGGCGCAAGTTCACGATCTCGATGCCGGAGTCGGCGAAGTGATGGCCGTATTCGCGGCGATGGATCTCGTGGAAGGCCTCGAAGGCCTTGGCGAGCGCCGCCTCGTCGATCGTGCCATTGGGGAAGGGCACTTTCAGCTCGTAGCCCTGGCCGACATAGCGGAGATCGCCGCGGCGCTCGAAGGTGACCTTCTTGAGATCGATGCCGTCCGCAGTAAACCGCTCGGCCAGCTCCTTGGCCATGGCGGCGAAGTCCGAATTGATGCGCTTGAGGTCGGCGGCGCCTGAGACCTGGAAGGAGGTGCGGATGGCGTCGTAGCGCAGGTCGCTGATCAGAAGGCCGACGGCCGAGGTGATGCCGGGATGGGGCGGCACGATCACTTCCGGCACGCCCAGCATGTCGGCGACTTCGGCGCCATGCAAAGGTCCGGCGCCGCCGAACGCCACCAGCGCATAGTTGCGCGGATCGATGCCCTTCTGGACGGTGCGCGAGCGGATGGCGTTGGCCATGTTGGCGTTGATCACCGTGACCACGCCTTCCGCCGCCTCGCGCTCGCTCATGCCTAACTCGCGCGCCAGCTCGCCGATGACGCGGCGTGCCGCGACTTCGTCGAGTGACATCCCGCCACCTAAAAAGTTCTTGGAGTCCAGGCGCCCCAGCACGACGTTGGCGTCCGTCACCGTCGCGCGATTGCCGCCGCGGCCGTAAGCCGCCGGGCCGGGCACCGCGCCGGCCGAGCGCGGCCCGACCTTGAAGGCGCCGGCCTGGTCGACGAAGGCGATCGAGCCGCCGCCGGCGCCGATCGTGTGCACGTCGATCATCGGCACCAGCACCGGGAAGCCCGCGATCCAGGTGTCGCGCGCGGTCGCCTCGCCGAAGCCGCCCTGGGTCACGATGCCGATATCGGCCGAGGTGCCGCCGACGTCGAAAGTGATGAGGTTGCGCTGGCCACTAAGCTCGCCCGCCCAGTCGCCGCCGATCACGCCGGCCGCCGGGCCCGAGAGCAGGGTGAGCACCGGCCGCTCAGCGACCATGGCCGGCGTCGCAACGCCGCCGTTCGACGCCATGATGCGCAGATCCGCCTTGAAGCCCGACCGCTCGATGTCGTTCTCGAGCTTGGTGACGTAGTTGCGCACCTTGGGCCCAACGAAGGCGTTCATCGCCGTGGTGGTGAAGCGCTCGAACTCGCGGAACTGCGGCGACACCGACGACGAGGTGGTGGCGAAGCACTCGGGATATTCCTCGCGCACGATCTCCATGGCCCGCGCCTCGTGCGTGCCGTCGAGATAGGAGAACAGGAAGCAGATGGCGATCGCCTGTACGCCCGCGTCCTTCAGTTCCTTCACCGCCTGCCGCACCCCCGCCTCGTCGAGCGGCTCCAGCACCTCGCCCTTGGGCGGCACCAGCCGCTCCGTCACCGTCTTGCGATGGCGGCGCTTGACCAGTGGACGATCCTGCCAGGGGATGTCCTGCATGATCGAGTAGTGCTGCGGCCGCTGGTGGCGGCCGATATGGAGGATGTCGCGATAACCGCCGGTGGTGATCATGCCGGTCACCGCGCCGTCATGCTCGAGGATCGAGTTAGTGGCGATGGTGGTGCCGTGGAACACCGTGTCGATGGTGTTACGCGCGATCCCGTACTTGTCGCAGAGCGCAGTCAGGCCGGCGACGACGCCACGTGAAGGGTCGTCGGGCGTGGTGGAGATCTTGTGGACGCCCGTCTGGCCGGCATCGGTGTCGGCATAGACCAGGTCGGTGAACGTCCCGCCAACATCCACGCCGATCAATCGCATAGCCTGCCTCCTGACCCTCGCCGCGCCATTCAAATGGAGCAAGACACGGGCCAACCCCTGCCGTCCAGCCCCCGGTCTTAGGGGCTACCGACGATCAGGCGGGGACATTTGTGCCGGGTTGCTCTACAGTGGCGCCAAGCCCGGCAAATAACGGGCAGAATACTGGGAGGCGGAATGAGTTCAGGTCCAGAAGGCCGAGAACCGTGTCCGGCGTGCGCCAGCCCAACGATGGGTCGGCGCGGTTTCGTTGCTGCGGCCGGCGTTGGCCTGTTGGCAGGTGCGCCGCGTCTCGCGACGGCGGCGCCTGCTGACCAGTTGACATGGGGCATCCATGTCTCGCTCGCGCCCACTTGGTTCGAGCCCGCCGAGGCCTCCGGCATCATAACGCCCTTCATGGTGCTCTACGCCCTGCACGACGCAATGGTGAAGCCGATGCCCGGCAATTCCATGGCTCCAAGCTTGGCGCAGTCGGTGACAGCTTCGGCGGACGGCCGCACCTACGACTTCGCGATCCGAGACGGCGCCACCTTCCACAACGGCGAGCCGGTGACGTCGGCCGACGTCAAATTCTCCTTCGAGCGCTATCGCGGGGTGGCTCACGATCTGCTGCAGTCCCGGGTCGCCGCGGTCGAGACGCCCGACGTCCGGTTGGTCCGCTTCCGGCTGAAGGAACCGTGGCCGGATTTCCAGACCTTCTATGCGACGGCGACGGGCGCGGGCTGGATAGTACCGAAGAGCTACGTCGAGAAGGTCGGCGATGAGGGCTTCAAGAAGGCGCCGGTCGGCGCCGGCCCCTACAAGTTCGTCTCCTTCACGCCCGGCGTGGAGCTCGTCCTGGAGGCGTACGACCGCTATTGGCGCAAGAAGCCCCAGGTCAAGCGCCTGGTCTTCAAGGTGATCCCTGACGAGAGCACCCGGCTTGCGGCGCTCAAGGCGGGCGAGATCGACATCGCCTATTCGGTGCGAGGTGAACTCGCCGAGAAATTGCGCAGCACGCCCGGCCTCGCCTTGAAGCCGGCCGTGGTACAGGCACCGTTCTGCCTCTACTTCCCCGACCAGTGGGACGAGAAGTCGCCCTGGCACGACGTACGCGTGCGCAAGGCCGCCAGCTTGGCGCTCGACTGCAAGGGCATCAACGATGCCCTGACCCTGGGATACTCGGAGGTGACCGGGAACTCGATCGTCCCCAAAGGCTTCGACTTCTACTGGCAGCCGCCGCTTCCTGAATTCGATCCGGACCGGGCCAAGAAGCTTCTTGCCGAAGCAGGCTTTCGCAGCGGCTTCGACGCCGGCAACTATTTTTGCGACACGTCGTACGCCAACGTCGGCGAAGTCGCGGTCGACAATCTCCTGGCCGTCGGGATCCGCAGCAAGCTGCGACCCATCGAGCGGGCCGCGTTCATCAAGGAATTCAGCGAGAAGAAGTACCGGAACATCATCCAGGCCGGGCCGGGCGCCTTTGGCAATGCGGCGACGCGCATCGAAGCCCACCTCGTGAAGGGCGGGGTCTTCTCCTACGGCAGCTATCCCGACATCGACGAGCTTTACCGTCAGCAGGCGGGCGAACTGGACCGGGCGCAGCGCGAGGCCATGCTGTTCAAGATCCAGCAGCTCATGGTCGAGCGCATGATCTATGCGCCGATCTGGCAGCTCGCTTTCATCAACGGCATCGGCCCGCGTGTCGGCGAGTCTGGGTTCGGCAGGATTCCACTGTTTCCCTACACGGCACCGTATGAGGACATCACGATGAAAGCGTAACGGGCCGGCAACGACGGTCCGTCAACCTCGAGGACGTCATGGCGCGATTCATTGGTCGAAGAGTAGGCTACTGCCTCCTGTCGCTGTTGCTGTTGTCGCTGACGATCTTCTTCTTTGTCAGGGTGACGGGCGATCCCGCCGCACTGCTGGTCGAGCCTGGTGCGAGTGCGGCAGACATCGCCGCCATCCATCGCCGCTTCGGCCTCGACCGCCCGCTCTGGGAGCAGTACGGCCTGTTCATGTGGAGCCTGGCGCAGGGCGATCTCGGCCAGTCCTTCTACTATCAAACGCCGGTCCTCGAGCTCTATCTGTCGCGGTTGCCGTATTCCTTGCTGTTGGCCGCCACTGCAATGGTGTTCTCGCTGGTGATCGGCATTCCAAGCGGTGTACTGGCATCGGTGCGGGTCGGCCGTTTCTGGGACAGCGCTGGCAAGCTGTTCGCGCTGCTCGGCCTGTCGCTGCCGTCCTTCTGGGTCGGGCTGGTGCTGATTCTCGTCTTTTCGGTCTATCTGCGCTGGCTGCCATCATCCGGCGCCGGAACCCCGCTGCACCTGATCATGCCGGCCTTTGCGCTCGGCTGGTACTTCGCCGCCGCTCACATGCGGCTGACCCGTTCCTCGATGCTCGACGTGCTGGGCTCGGAATACATCAAGCTTGCCCGCCTCAAGGGACTGCCGGAGGCGATGGTGATCGCCAAGCACGCTTTCAAGAACGCGTTGATCCCGGTGATCACCCTGGCCGGCATCAATCTCGTCATCATGATCAACGTGGCTGTGGTGGTGGAAACGGTCTTCGCCTGGCCCGGCATCGGACGGCTGCTCTACGAAGGCATCACCTTCCGTGACTTCCCGGTGGTCCAGGGTGTCGTGCTGCTGGGCGGGGCGATGATCATCGTGGTCAACCTGGCAATCGACATTCTCTACGCGGTGATTGATCCCCGCATCCGTTTGGAGAGGTGAGGGCGATGAGTACACAAGCAGACATCATTATCCTTCCGTCTCCGCAGCCGGATGCGACCCTCGGCCGTGCAACGTGGCTGGGCGGTTTCCCGCTCATTCCCACGTTGATCCTGCTGACCATTGCGCTGGTTGCAGTCTTTGCCGACCAGCTTGCCCCGCACAATCCGGAAATCGGCAGCCTGACGGCGCGTTTCAAGCCGCCGTTCTGGCAAACCGGCGGAACCGCCAAATACCTGCTCGGTACCGACCAGCTCGGACGCGATGTGCTGTCGCGGCTCATCTTCGGGGCACGGGTGTCGATGGTCGTGGGCATAACGGCGGTCCTCTTCGCCGGCGCGCTGGGGACCGCGCTGGGGATCGTGTCGGGCTATCTCGGCGGCTGGGTTGATCAAGTCATCATGCGCGTGACCGATACCTGGCTGGCCCTGCCGGCGCTGACTTTTGCGATCTTCCTCGCCGCGATCGTCGGGCCGAGCATGTGGAACATCGTCTTCATTCTCGGGCTCACCTATTGGACGCGCTACGCCCGCGTCGTGCGCGGCGAGGTGCTATCGCTGCGCGAACGCGAGTTCGTGCGCCTGGCGATCGTCGCCGGCTGCTCGAAATGGACAATCATGTTGCGGCATATCCTGCCCAACGTCGTCAATTCGGCCATCGTGCTGGCGAGCCTGATGCTTGGCGTGGTGATCATCACCGAAGCGACATTGTCGTTCCTCGGGGTCGGCGTGCCACCGCCTCAGCCGGCCTGGGGGCTCATGCTGTCGGACGGCAAGCAGGGGATGATGGTCGGCTATTGGTGGCTCACCGTGTTCCCCGGCTGTTGCATCATGCTGATGGTGCTGTCGGCCAATCTCCTGGGGGATTGGCTCCGCGTTAAATTCGACCCGCAGCTTCGGCAGCTTTGACCATGACCGGCGAGCCGCTGCTGCGTCTGGAGAATTTGTCGACGCACTACGTGTCGGCGCGAGGCACCCGGGTGGTGCGGGCGGTCGACGAGGTGTCGCTGAGCCTCAATGCCGGCGAGACCCTGGGCATCGTCGGTGAGAGCGGCTCGGGCAAGAGCACGCTCGCCCTCACGATGTTGCGGGTGCTGCCGCCGGCGGCGCGGATCGTCAGCGGCCGGATGCTGTTCGAGGGCGAGGACCTCGTTGCGAAGTCCGACGCCGAGATGCGCGAGATTCGCGGCAAGCGCATCGCCATGATCCTGCAGGATCCGATGGCCTCGCTGAATCCGCTGTTCAGCATCGGCAACCAGGTCGCCGAGCCGATTCGCGTGCACAACGGCTCGTCGCGTTCGACCGCTTGGGCGAAGGCGCGCGAATTGCTCAAGGCGGTCCGCATTCCATCGCCCGAGACGCGGCTCCGGCAATATCCCCATGAGATGTCGGGTGGCATGCGGCAGCGCATCGTTGGCGCCATCGGCATCGCGTGCGAGCCACGCCTGCTGATTGCCGACGAGCCGACGACGAGCCTCGACCTGACGATCCAGGCCCAATATCTGAACCTGCTGCGCGAATTGCAGCGCGAGCACGGCCTGGCCCTGATCTTCATCACCCACAACCTGGGCATCGTGGCCAAGATGTGCGACCAGCTCGCCGTCATGTACGCCGGACGGCTGGTCGAATTGGGATCGGTCTCGCGTGTCTTCAATGCACCGGCGCATCCCTACACGAAGGCCCTGCTCAATTCGATCCCGCGCATGAGCGATCGCAGCCAGCGCCTGACCGCAATCGCCGGCCAGCCTCCCGATCTTGCCAAGCTGACGGGCGGCTGCGCTTTTGCGCCGCGCTGCCCGCAGGTGGTCGATCGTTGCCGCAACGAGGCGCCGCCGGCCTTCGCGCTGGGCGATGGGCATATGGCGCGTTGCTGGCTGTCGCAGGGCATCGGCGCGCAACGCGGCGCCCTGGCAGGAGCGGACTGATGCCGGTCATCGAGGCGGAAGGCCTGACCAAGCATTTCCAGACCAAGCGCGGGTTGTTCAGCGCCGACCCGGGCGTGGTGCGGGCGGTCGACGGTATTTCGTTCGCCGTCGAGCCTGGTCGCACCCTGGGCGTGGTCGGAGAATCCGGCTGCGGCAAGACGACGACGGCGAAACTCGTGCTGGGGCTCGAGCAGCCGACGGGTGGGCAGATGCGGTTCGAAGGGTGCGACCTGCAGGCGCTCGATGCGGCGGGGCGGCGCAACTACCGCAAGTCGGTTCAAGCGGTGTTCCAGGACCCGTTCGGCTCGCTCAACCCGCGTATGCGGGTTGGCCAGATCATCGCCGAGCCGCTCGTCACCAATGTGCAGCTTGGCAGCGGCGAGGTTAGGAGGCGGATCTCGGAACTGCTCGATCTGGTCGGCCTTCCCGAACGGTCGGCCGACTTGTTCCCGCACGAGTTCTCCGGCGGCCAACGCCAGCGCATCGCGATCGCTCGCGCGCTCTCGTTGTCGCCCAAGCTGGTCGTGCTCGACGAGCCGGTCTCCGCCCTCGACGTGTCGATCCGCGCCCAAATCCTCAATCTGCTGCGCGATCTGCAGGAACAGCTCGGGCTTTCCTATCTGTTCATCGCCCACGATCTCGCCGCGGTGGCGCACATGAGCCATACCATTGCGGTCATGTATCTCGGCAAGATCGTCGAGTGCGGTGACGCCCAGTCGCTGGCGATGAACCCGAAGCACCCTTACACAGAGGCGCTGTTTTCAGCGGCGCTGCCCAGTCATCCCGACGAGCGCCGCGATGAGATCATCCTGCCGGGCGAGGTGCCGAGCCCGCTGAAGCCGCCGGCAGGATGCCGCTTTCATCCGCGCTGCCCGCGGGCAATGGCACGTTGCAGCGAAGACGAACCGCGGCTTGGGACGGCGCATGACCAACTCATCGCCTGCCATCTTTACGACGGCGCGGCTGCCGGCTCGGAATCTGCCCCTCAAGGGAACTCAAGGAGGCTCGCATGATGCCCTGGCGCGCCCTGTTGCTCGGCGCATTCGTGCTCGTGGCCAGCCCGTCGCTCGCCGGTCAACCCGAACCTAAGGGCAAGGTGGTCCAGGCATGGCACGTGACCATTTCGCCCAGCTGGTTCGATCCGTCGAGCGCACCGGCCCAGATCACGCCGTTCGGAATGCTCTATGCGATCCACGATGCCCTGGTGCGGCCGTATCCGGGACACAAGATGGGGCCGAGCCTGGCCGAGAAGTGGCAGGAAAGCCCGGACGGCAAGACCTACGAATTCACGCTGCGCTCTGGCCTGAAGTTTCACAACGGCAACTCGGTGAGCGCTGAAGACGTGAAGTTCAGCTTCGACCGGTACAAGGGGACGGGTGCTACGGCCTTGCGCGAGCACGTTGAGGCGGTCGAGATCGTCGATCCGCGCACGGTACGCTTCCATCTCAGGGAACCGTGGCCCGACTTCATGACGTTCTACGGCACTACCGCAAGTGCTGCCGGTATCGTCGTGCCCAAGCGGTATATCGAGAAGGTGGGTGACGATGGCTTCAAGAAGCACCCCATCGGCGCCGGCCCCTACAAGTTCGTGAGCAGCACGCCTGGCATAGAGGTCGTGCTCGAGGCGAACACCGACTACTGGCGGCGCGTGCCGAACGTCAAGACCCTGGTGATGCGCAGCGTGCCCGAGGCGACCACGCGGGCGCTGATGGTAAAGACCGGAGAAGCCGACATCGGCATCGCGCTCGACGGACCCGACGCCCAGGGCCTGAAGGGAGTGCCGGGCCTGCAGATCGTAGCGAGCAAGCACGCGTCCATCTTCTGGATTGAATTCGCCAAGCAGTGGGAAGCGAATTCCCCGTGGCACGACCAGCGCGTGCGGCTTGCCGCCAACTACGCACTTAATCGCAAGGAGATCAACGAAGCTGCCTGCCTGGGCTTCTGCCCGCCGGCGGGCGTGATCGTGCCACGGGTCATGGACTATGCGCTGCAGGTAGAGGCGCTGCCGTATGACTTGCCCAAGGCGAAGCAGCTCTTGGCCGAGGCCGGCTTCCCCAAGGGCTTCGATGCCGGCGACTTCTCGGCCATCCCGGGGTTCCCGACGGTCGCGGAGGCGGTGGTCAACGACCTCAATGCCGCGGGCGTCCGGGTCAGGCTGCGGCAGATGGAGCGGGCGGCCTTCTACGCCACCTGGCAAGAGAAAAAGCTGCCCGGGGTCTACATGACTGCCGCTGGCAACTCCGGCAACGCCGCGAGCCGGGTCGAGGCCTTCATCTATTCCAAAGGCACCTACGCCAACGGCGGCTATCCCGACATCGACGAGCTCTTTCTTGCACAGGCCGGGGAGCGCGACGCCGCCAAGCGCGAGGCGATGCTCTTCAAGATCCAGCAGCTCAGTATCGATCGCGCGATGTTCGCGCCAGTGATGGATCTTCGGACGCTGAATGGCATCGGGCCGCGCGTCACCAAGCACACGATCACCGACGTGTGGATGAGTCCGTTCCCCTCCTACGAGGACATGGAGGTCAAGGACTAGGCCCTAAAGCGGCCTTCGTTCGTGTCCTTGCCAAGTCGCCCAAGTGCCGAAAGCAAACATTAGCCTCCGATGTCCTAATCGTCCTCTCGAGTCGGCGCAATTGACGTCGCAATGCGATGGCAACTCACGGCGGAATTGACGTCGCAATGCGTTGGCAACTCATGGTCCGCAAGTCGTTCCGCCTCGTCCTCACTGTCCGCTTGCACTTTAATTGTCAGGGTCACGTTGTAGGTCACAGTATAAGTGTTCATCGTCCTACCCTCATGGTCCTGCGATGATGGGTTCGGGTTTATGAGTGGACGCCCTGGCTAGATCACGTCGCCTTGAGCGTGATGTCCTCGAAAGGTGCCGTGTAGGCGAAATCGGTGATCAGGCCGAACCCGGATTCACCGACGCGCGGCCCGACGCCGTTGATGAAGCCGAGCTGCCAGATCGGTGCAATGACCGTGCGCGCGTACACCATCCGCTGGATCTTCTCGACGATCTCGGTCCGCCGCTTGTTGTCGAGCTCGACAGCCTGTTCCTTGAACAGTGTGTCGATGTCGGGGTAGCTGCCGTAGGCGTAGGTGCCGCCGCCGACGACGAAGGCGGCCAGGCGGGTCGCCGCGTTGCCGAATGCGCCGCTCGCCCCCTGGATGACGTTCTTGTACTTCTTGTCACCCCAGGCCTTGAGGAAGGCGGCCCGCTCGATTGGACGCAGCGAGATGCGGATGCCGACTTGCGCGAGGTTGTTCAGCACGGCCTCGGCGAGATTGGCATATGAAGCGTCGCAATACAGTTCCCCGGCATCGAACCCGCCGGGGCGACCAGCTTCGGCGAGCAGCTTTTTCGCGCCGGCGGGATCGTAGACCGGCGCCGGCGGCTGCCAATACATCTCGAAGCTTTGCGGGATGAGGCTGCCGGTAATCTTGGAGAAGCCGAGCGTCAGTGCCCGGTTGATGCCGTCGCGGTCGATCGCCAGGCTGGCGGCCTTGCGCACCCGCTCGTCGTGCCATGGTGACTTCTCGTCCCACTGGTCGGCGAAGTAGAGCCAGAACGGAGCCGGAATGCTCACGGGCTTCAAGGTGAGTCCCGGCTTCCGCCGCAGCTCTTCGGCAAGCTCGCCGCGGATCGAATAGACGATGTCGACCTCGCCGCCGATCAGCGCCGCCAGACGCGTCGCTTCGTCGGGAATGACGCGGAACACCAGGCGCTTCACGCTTGGCGTCTTGCGCCAGTAGCCGTCGAAAGCTTCGAGCACCAGTTCAACTCCCGGCTTGAAGGAAACGAACTTGTAGGGGCCGGCGCCGATCGGGGCCTTGAGATAGCCGTCGTCGCCGACTTTCTCGACGTATTTCTTCGGCACAATCCAGCCGGCGCCGGTCGCCGTCCCGTAGAACGTCAGGAAGTCCGGCCACGGCTCCTTGAGGTGGAAGCGCACGTGCTGTGGGTCGGGGGTCTCGATTGACGCCACCCGGCTCGCCAGCAGGTCGTGTGACACTCCCCGGTAACGGGTAAACGAGAATTTCACGTCCTCAGCGGTGATCGGCTCGCTGTTGTGGAAGGTCGGTCCCTTGCGCAGCTGGAACTCGTAGCTGCGACCGTCTTCCGACGCTTGCCACAATTCGGCGAGCGACGGTGCATACGGATTGCCGGGCATCGGCTTCAGCATCGCGTCCTGCAGCGCATAGAGCACCATGAACGGGGTGATCAGACCCGACGTCTCAGCCGGATCGAACCAGGTCGGGGCCATCGATACGTGAATGCCCCAGGTCAGCTGCCCCTGGGGCGCAGCTGCCATTGCGCCGGACGGGCCGGCGACCAGAGTGCCGGCGGCGAGCGCCAGCGCGTTGCGACGTGTGATCGAATTGGACTCGCGGCCGGGCGACATCGTCCGGACGCTGTTCAAGCGCCAACTCATGTGCTCCTCCCTGTACCTGGGCTCCCTCTTCGGAGAGCTCCCCTTTGAGCCTAGACCAATAGGGCGACGATGTCTTCCCGGGGCCCGGCTATTTCACAGTAATGGCATGGCGCTTGCTTCCCCGACCCCATGGCGAAACGGCCCGATATCGAATTGGTGGCGCTCTCCAAGCGCTATGGCGACACGCTCGCCGTCGATTCGATCAACCTCAAGATCCCGGCTGGCTCCTATTGCTGCCTGCTGGGTCCCTCGGGCTGCGGCAAGACCACGACGCTCCGCATGATCGCCGGCCACGAGGAGGCGAGCGAGGGCGACGTCATCCTGGGGGCCGAGAACATTACCCATTTGGCTCCCGCGGCACGTGGCACGGCCATGATGTTCCAGAGCTACGCGCTTTTCCCGCACCTCGACTGCACGGATAACGTAGCCTTCAGCCTGAAAATGCGCGGGGTCGACAAGGAAGCCCGCCGCGCCCGGGCCCTCGAGCTCCTGAAGCGGGTGCAAATGGAGCCCTTCGCCAAGCGCCTGCCCGGCCAGCTGTCCGGCGGCCAGCAGCAGCGCGTGGCGCTGGCACGCGCGCTGATCACCGACCCGCAGGTCCTCTTGCTCGACGAGCCGCTGTCGGCCCTCGACCCGTTCCTGCGCGTCAAGATGCGAGAGGAGCTGAAGGCACTGCAGACCCGGCTCGGCATCAGCTTCATCCATGTCACGCACAGTCAGGACGAGGCGATGGCGCTCGCCGATCGCGTGGTGGTGATGAACCAGGGCAAGATCGAGCAGACCGCGCCGCCGCGCGAGGTCTTCAACAAGCCGGCCTCGGCCTTCGTGGCGCGATTCATCGGCGGCCACAACGTGCTGCCTGCCGCGGTCGCGCGCGCCAGGGGCGAGACCGCCTTCGTTGCCATTCGCGCCGACCGTATGACCGTGCAGCCGGGCGTGGCGCCGACCGACGCCTCCTCGCTCACCGGCGTGGCGCGCTCGGTCGAGTATCTCGGCTCGACCGTGCAGGTCGGCATCGATGTCGTGGGACTGGATACGCTGTCCGCCGTGGTGCCGGAGGCGCGCTTCGATGCAGCTCCCGTGGTGCCCGGTCAGGCGGTGACGCTGTCGTGGATGCCCGGGGACGTGCACGCCCTTGGGCGATGAGGGTGTCGATAGGGGAGACGGCCCCGCGCCGTTACTGAAGAAGGAGAGGTTCAAGATGGCTCGCAAACTCAAGGACGGCTTCAGCCGTCGCAAGGTCCTGAAAGGCGCCGCGGGTCTCGCCGGCGCGGCGTTGGGTGGTGGCGTAATCGGCGCTCCGACGATCTGGGCGCAGAACATCAAGAACATCACACTGCGCCAATGCGGCACCGGCGTGTCGGCGTTCAACGAGATCGCCGACAAGGCCAAGGCCGACCTGGGCTTCACCCTGCAGATGACGGCGCTCGATTCGGATGCGGTCGTCCAGCGCGTGGTGACGCAGCCGAACTCGTTCGACATCGGCGACATCGAATACTGGATGATCAAGAAGGTCTTCCCGACCAAGAACCTTCAGGCGATGGACACCAAGAAGATCAAGTACTTCGATAAGATCGTGCCGATCTTCACCACCGGCAAGCTGAAGCCCGATTCTGTGGTCGCCCAGGGCACCGCGCCGTCCACCGTCGGCTTCGTCGAGGGCAAGGACTCGACCACCTTCGCCAAGGCGCCGACCGGCTGGTTCACCATGATCCCGACGATCTACAACGCCGACACCCTGGGCATCCGTCCTGACCTGGTCGGGCGGCCGATCACCCAGTGGAAGGACATCCTTGATCCGAAGTTCAAGGGCAAGACCTCGATCCTGAACGTGCCCTCGATCGGCATCATGGACGCGGCGATGATCTGCGAATCGGCCGGCGTCATGAAGTACGCCGACAAGGGCAACATGACCAAGGCCGAAATCGACAAGACCATCGACTTCCTGATCAAGGCCAAGAAGGACGGCCAGTTCCGCGCCTTCTGGAAGACCTTTGACGAATCGGTCAACCTGATGGCCTCGGGCGAGGTGGTGATCCAGTCGATGTGGTCGCCGGCGGTCGCGGCGGTGCGCTCCAAGGGCGTGCCCTGCGTCTACCAGCCGCTCAAGGAAGGCTATCGCGCGTGGGGCGGCGGGCTGGCGCTCGCCAAGCACCTCAGCGGCACGCAGCTCGACGCGGCCTACGACTATATCAACTGGTACATGTCGGGCTGGGTCGGCGCGTTCCTCAACCGCCAGGGCTACTACTCGGCGGTGCTCGAGACGGCCAAGGCCAACATGACGCCCGACGAGTGGGGCTTCTGGATGGAAGGCAAGCCTGCACAGAAGGACATCATGAGCCCGCAGGGCAAGCTGATGGAGAAGGCGGGCACCGTGCGCGACGGCGGCTCGTTCTACGACCGCATGGGTGCGGTGTCGTGCTGGAATGCCGTGATGGATGAGGATCGCTACATGGTCCAGAAGTGGAATTCATTCATCGCCGCGTAACCGTCGAACTTGAGAGAGGGCGCCGCGCAAGCGGCGCCCTTGTCTTACAAAAATGAAACGTATCGATGCCTGGGTAACTTATGTGCAGGTGGCGCCGCTGGCGTTGGTGTTCCTGCTGTTCCTCGTCGTGCCGATCCTCACCATCGTCGTGGTGAGCTTCTTCGACTACAACACCACCTCGATCATCCCGGCGTTCCTCAGCCAGAACTACGAGGAGCTGCTGCTCTCGCCGGTAACCTGGAAGACCTACCTGCAGACGCTCGAGTTCACCGTGGTCACCTGGGCGCTCACGCTGGCGATCGGCTTCACGATCGCCTATTTCCTCGCCTTCCATGTCCGTTCGGCGACCTGGCAGACCGTGCTGTTCCTGGTCTGCACCATCCCGTTCTGGACCTCGAACATCATCCGCATGATCTCGTGGATCCCGTTCCTGGGCCGCAACGGGCTCTTGAACTCGGCGCTGCTGCATCTCGGCCTGATCCACCAGCCGCTGGAGTTCTTGCTGTTCTCCAACTTCTCCGTCGTGCTGGCCTATGTCCACCTCTACACGCTGTTCATGGTGGTGCCGATCTTCAACTCCATGATGCGCATCGACCGCTCGCTGCTTGAAGCGGCGCTCGATGCCGGCGCCTCGGGCTGGCAGACGCTGTGGAACGTCATCATCCCGTTGTGCAAGCCCGGCATTGCCATCGGCTCGATCTTCGTCGTCACCATCGTGATGGGCGACTTCGTCACCGTGCGCATGATGAGCGGCGGCCAGAGCGCGTCGGTCAGCCTCATGATGATGAACGCCATGTCGCTGCTGCAGTATCCCGCCGCGGCCGCCAACGCGGTGATCCTGCTGCTGCTGGTCCTGTTCACGGTCGCAGCCATGATGCGGATGGTCGACATCCGCAAGGAGTTGTGACGTGAGCCGGGGTCGCCGCGGACCGGCTTTCTGGCTGCTCGCGGCCTTCTTCGCGCTGTTCGTGCTGTTCCTCTACGGACCCACCATCACCATCGTCGTCCTTTCCTTCCAGGGACCGTCGGGCGGGCTCACCTTCCCGATGCGGGGCGTATCGTTCCACTGGTTCGGCAATCTGTTCGAGAGGCAGATGGTCGGCGACTTCGCGGGCTCCTTCCAGCGCTCGATGATCCTGGGGCTCGCCACCATGGTGGTGACCGTGCTGGTTTCCTTCTCGGCCGGGCTCGCTTTCCGCAAACGCTTCGTCGGCTCGGCCCTGGTCTTTTACCTCGCTATCGCCAGCCTGATCGTTCCCTCGATCCTGATCAGCCTCGGCATCGGGCTCCTGTTCCGCGTGCTCGATCTGGAATCGGCCTGGTACAGCTCGGCCTTCGGCGCGCATCTCACCTGGACGCTGCCGTTCGGGCTCCTGATCATGTTTGCCGTGTTCAACCGCTTCGACCGGCGCTACGAGGAGGCGGCGCGCGATCTCGGCGCCACCTCGTGGCAGACCGTCCGCCACGTCATCGTGCCGATCCTGCTGCCCAGCCTGATCGGTGTCGGCCTGTTCGGCTTCACGTTGAGCTACGACGAGTTCGCCCGCAGCCTCTACACGTCCGGCACCTTCAACACCCTGCCGCTCGAGATCTACGGCATGACCACCAACGTCACCACGCCCGTGCTCTATGCGCTGGGGACCGTCACCACCGGCGTGTCGTTCCTGGTGATTGCGCTGGCGCTCGTCTCGACGATCATCCTGCGCCGTCGCCGCGAACGGCACGGCAGCGACGCAGGAAAGGCCGCCTGAAATGGCGCGCCGGACCCGCGTGCTGCGGCTGGCGACGGCGGGTCCGAACGATACCGCGCCGCTCGCCGCCGCCATCGACAGGGGCGAGGTCGATCCGGCCACTATTGTTGCCATCGTCGGGAAGACCGAGGGCAATGGCTGCGTGAACGACTTTACGCGCGGCTATGCGACCCTGGCGCTGAAGCTGCTGCTGGCCGAGCGTCTTAAATGCCCGCCATCGGAGATCGAGAGGCGCGTTGCCGTGGTGATGTCCGGCGGCACCGAGGGCGGGCTTTCGCCGCATTTGCTGGTCTTTTGCCGCGACGAGGTTTCGGCTGCGGCAACGGCACCACGGCTCGCCATCGGCGTCGGCCTGACGCGGGCCTTCACGCCCGAGGAGATTGGCCGCCAGGCGCAGATCGACGAGACGGCAAGCGCCGTGGCGGCCGCGATGAAGGACGCGGGCATCGCCTCGGCAGCAGACGTGCACTTCGTGCAGATCAAGTGCCCGCTGCTGACCAAGGAGCGCATCGAGGAGGCGGCGCGGCGCGGAGCGAAGACCGCGACCGCGGACACCTATTACTCCATGGCGGTTTCACGCGGCGCTTCCGCCCTTGGGGTCGCGCTGGCGCTGGGCGAGATCAAGGCGGCTCCCGAGGCCGCGGTCTGCAAGGACTGGTCGCTCTATTCCAGCGTCGCCAGTACCTCCGCTGGCGTCGAGCTGCTGCGCAACGAGATTGTCGTGCTGGGTAATGCCTCGGGGTGGGGCGGCGACCTTTTAGTCGGCCACGACGTCATGAAGGACGCCATCGACGCCGACGCTGCCCGCCGCGTTCTCGCGGCCGTCGGCGGGAAGACCGTCGCCGTTCTGGCCAAGGCCGAGGCCAACCCGTCGGGCGAGATCCGTGGCCGGCGCCACACCATGCTCGACGACAGCGACATCCATTCGACCCGCCATGCCCGCGCCCTGGTGGGCGGCGTGCTGGCCGGTGTGATCGGCGACACCATGCTCTACGTCTCCGGTGGCGCCGAGCACCAGGGCCCCGCCGGCGGCGGCCCGGTCGCAATCATTGGGCGGGTGTGACGGGCTGGGCTAAGCTCGGCCGATGAACGATCCCTACAAGAGTCTCGGTGTGCGCCGGCGCATCAATGCGGCCGGTGCGCTGACCCGGCTGGGCGGCGCGGTGATGGCGCCCGAAGTTGTCGAGGCGATGGCCGCGGCGTCGCGCGGCTCGGTCGATATCGGCGAGCTGCAGGACGCTGCAAGCGTGCGGATCGCCGAGGCGACCGGCGCCGAAGCCGGTATGGTGACCACCGGCGCGGCGGCAGGGCTGACACTGGCGGCCGCGGCCGCGATCGCGCGATGGGACGTGGCCAAGATGGCGGCGCTACCGCATGTCGCCGCCGACATCCTGCTGCCGCGCACCCATCGCACCGGCTATGCACATGCGCTGGCGGCCTCGGGCGCGCGGCTGGTCGATATCGGCCACAACGACCGCGGCACCGGCGCAGGCGTGCGCGGACTGGAGGCGTGGGAGATCGAGGCTGTGCTGTCGCCGTCGGTCGTGGCGGTGGGCTTCTCGGTCAACGCGACCAGCATCGTCGACCTGCCGACGGCGGCCGCCGTTTGCCGCGCGCACGGCGTGCCGCTGATCGTCGATGCCGCGGCACAGCTGCCGCCCAAGGAGAATCTCTGCCGCTTCATCGCCATGGGTGCCGATCTCGTCGCCTTCTCGGGCGGCAAGGCGCTGGGCGGGCCGCAGGCCTCCGGCATCCTCGCCGGCCGGCGCGACTTGATCGCCTCGGCGCTGCTGCAGCAGCTCGACATGGACGTGGCGCCCGATACCTGGTCGCCGCCCAAGCTGATCGATCGCGCCAACCTGCGCGGCGTGCCGCACCACGGCATCGGCCGGGGCTTCAAGGCCGGCAAGGAGGAGATCGTCGGCTTGCTGACGGCACTCGATCGCTTCGTGAAGGCGGACGATGCTGCGGCGAATGCCGTGCTCGAGACGCGCTTGCGGGCGATTGCGGTGGCGCTCAACGGGCATGCGGTGACGCTGGTGCCAGCCGCCACGACCGGCCGCGTGCCGGTGCTGGAGATCGCCGTTCCTGATGCGCTCCAGGTCAGCGCCCGCCTGCAGCGCGGCGATCCGCCGGTGCATCTGTCGGAGCGGCATGCCGGGCGCGGGGTGCTGACCCTCGATCCCCAGGTGCTGTTGCCGGAGCACGACGCGCCGCTGGTGGCGGCGCTCAAGGCCGCGCTTTAAGGGGCGGAAAACGCCTGCGATATCAATGGCTTGTGAAGAATCGTGAATCGTTTGTTTTCAATAGGTTGTGCCGGGGGGTGTGTTTCCCACGTGGGAAGAATCGCCTGAAATCCAAGCGGGCGTCCATTATCCGCTTCCCACGCGAGTGGGAAACTGTGGGAAGTTTCCCATCCGTTAATCGACTGCGCCGCCCTCGTCGCGATAGGCCCAGCACATGTCGGGTGGCAGGGTGAGGGCAATCTCGCCGTTCTGCTCGTAGCGTGCCGCGGTGCCAAGCTCGAGCGCTTCCAGGCGCTGGCCGCCGAGTTCGAGGTCGTAGACTGTCTGCATGCCCTGGTAGCGCCGCTCGACGACGCGGCCGGAGAAGGCGTTGGCTGGGCCGCGCTCGCCCAGTCGCACGTTCTCGGCGCGCAACGCCACGCGCGCCTTGTCGCCGACGCTGAGTGGTTGCGGCGTCCAGGCCTCGATGCGGCCGGCCGCGCCGAGATCGATGGTGGCCTTCTCGCCGCTGCGCGACAGAACCTTGCCCAGGAGCACGTTGGAGGCGCCGGTGAAATTGGCGACGAAGGAGTCGGCCGGCCGGTTATAAATCTCGCCCGGCGGGGCCATCTGCAGGAGCTTGCCCTCGCGCATCACGCCGATGCGGTCGCCCAGCACCACGGCCTCGGACTGGTCGTGGGTGACGTAGAGGCCGGTCATGCCGGTCATCTTGAGGATGCGGCGCAGTTCGTCGCGCAGGCGGATGCGCAGCTTGGCGTCGAGGTTGGACAGCGGCTCGTCGAGCAGCAGCAGTTGCGGGCGATAGACCAGGCTCCTCGCCAACGCAACGCGCTGCATCTGGCCACCCGACAGCGAGGTGACCGGACGCTCGGCATAGTCACCCAGCCCGACCAGCTCGAGCGTCTCGTTGACCTTGGCGTTGATATCGCCGCTGCGGCCGTTGGCGCCGCTGTTGCGCCGGTACTTCAGCGGATAGGCCACGTTCTGGCGCACCGTCATGTGCGGCCACACCGCGTAGGACTGGAACACCATGCCGATGTCGCGCTCGCGCGGCGAAACCAGCACGCCGCGCTCGGGCTCGGACACCACGCGCTCGCCGATCGAGATGCGCCCGCCGGTCGGGTGCTCGAGGCCGGCGACGCAGCGCAAGGTCGTGGTCTTGCCGCAGCCCGACGGCCCCAGCAGCACCACGATCTCGCCCGCCGGCACGTCGAAGCTCACGCCGTCGACGGCCGGCTTGCCGGTGGCGAAGCGCTTACGGAGGTTCTCGATGACGAGCGCTGCGGTCACTGACGGTATCCGTAGGTCTTGTTCCACTCCTCGAGCCACGGATCGCGCAGCTTCTCGAACTGCTCGAAGTTCGGCACCCAGACCTTGATCACCTTGGGGTCCCAGCCTTTCGGGAAGGCGGGCGGCTCCTTGAGCGAGGTGATGTTGCCGAGCTTGGTGATGGCGAAGGCCTGGCCTTCCTTGCTGAGACGCCAGTTCATGAACAACTTCGCCGCGTTCGGGCTCTTGGCCGTCTTGGGAATACCGTCAGCGTAGGGAATGATCGGCACACCCTCGGGCGCGAAGATCGCTTCGGCGGGCGCCCCTTCCACGATCTTGGTGTAAATGATGTTGTAGAGCAGCGGCGCGATCGAAATCTCGCCGCGCACCAGCGAGTCAGAAGTCGGAGCGCCGGACGGGAAGAGGGCGATGCCGAGCGCGGCCTGCTTCTTCCAGTAATCTTCGCCCAGTACCTGGCGCTCGAACATGATGCGCGTCCAGGTCGTGCCGCCCGACGGGCCGACGACCTGGCCGATCTGCTTGTTGTTGTATTCCGGCTTGGTGAGATCCATCCACGTCTTGGGCGCATTCTTCACCAGCTGGGTGTTGTAGGCGATCGCCCAGCCGAGCGTGACGCCGGGCCAGAACTTGGGACTGACCAGGGCGTCGGGCCGGTAGTCGGCGGCGTTGGGCGGCGTGTAGTCCTGGAACAGGTCGGCCATGTCCTTCATCAGGCCGCGGTCGGAATGGTCGACCACGTCGGCCGCCAGCTTGCCTGCCGCCGCCTCGGTCTTGATGCGGGTGATCAGCTGGCCGCCCGGCGCGCGCACGATCGAGACCTTGATCTTGGGGAAGCGCTTGTTGAACTCCTTGACCACCTCCTGCTCGACCTCGGTGAAGTTGGCCGTGTAGTAGGTGAGCGCGCCTTCCTTCTCGGCCGCTTCGATCAGCTCCTTGGAGCCGAACTCGCTTTGTGCCCATGCCGGCACGGCGGCGAAGGCGGTGAACGCTGCGATCAGCAGCATCGTTTTCTTGTACACGTGTTTCCTCCTTGATTACCCAGTACGGGCACTGCTTTGCGCGGCGCCGCGCGAGAGCCAAGTCGTGAAGCCCAACAGGACGGCGAGGATCGCCGTCTGCACCAGGCTGAAAGCGGCGGTCTTGCCGGTATTGCCGCCCTCGTAATAGTCGAGCAGCAGCACGGCCATCACGGTCGTGTCGCTGGTATAGAGAAAGAGCGACGAGCCGAGCTCGCGCACCGAGAGCACGAACAGCAGCGTCATCGACGCCACCACGCCAGGCCGGGCCAGCGGCAACACGATGGTGGCGATGGTGCTGAGCGTGCCGCGGCCGGAAATCCAGGCGGCTTCCTCGAGTTCCTTGTGGATCTGCAGGAACGATGTCGACAGCGATTTCACCGTGTCGGGCATGAAGCGGGCAACAAAGGCCAGGGCGAGGATCCAGATCGTACCGTAGAGCCCGCCCGGCAGGCCGATCCATGCCCAGAGATAGGCAACACCGATCACCAGGCCGGGAATGGCCACCGGGATGGTGGACAGGAGATCGATGGCGCGGCGGCCGGGGACGTGCGTGCGGTTCACCGTATAGCCGATGGCGAAGGCGAGGACGCCGCCCACGATGGCGGTGATCACACCGACCTTCAGGCTGTTCCAGATCGACAGCATGGTGAGCGGATTGTCGAATATCGCGTTGAAGTGCACGAGACTGTATTGGCGGGCGTCGAACAGCGCGTCGAAATCCTTGAAGAACATGAACTTGCGGAAGGCGGCGACGGTGAGCGCCAGCGTCGGCAGCACGACGACGACGAAGAGGTAGACGATGGCGAGGCCGAAGGTGAACCAGCGCCAGGGCCCAAGATTGAGCGCGCGCGGACGGAAGGCTTTGCCGGCGACGGTGGCGAAACTCTTGCCGACCAGCACCCTTTGCTGCGCCCACACCAGGATCGCCGTCACGATCATCAGCAGGATCGCGACCGCGGCGGCTGTGTTGTAGAGGGGCGGACTCCAGGCGGTGAGCTTGAAGATGTAGGTGGTGAGCACGTTTATGTTGGCTGGCGCGCCCAGTGCCGCCGGCACACCGTAGATCCCGAGCATCACCACGAAGGATAGCAGCGTGCCGGCGAGGATCGCAGGCGCGATCAGTGGGAAGGTGACGGTGAAGAGCGTGGTGAAAGCCGAGGCGCCGGAAACTTCGGAGGCTTCCTCGAGGCTTGGATCCATGTTGCGCAGCGCGGAGGCCGTGAACATGTAGACGTAGGGCGCATAGTAGATGCCGAAGACGAGGATCAGGCCCGCCATCGAGTAGAAGTTGAAGCGGAAGTCGATGCCCACCCATTTGAGCGCGGTGTTCAGGAGGCCGGTCTTGGGCGAGCCGAGGATGCCCCAGGCCACGCCGGCGACCAGCGGCGGCACGAACAGCGGGATCATAGCGGCGGCGGCGATGAAGCCGCGGAACGGCGTGTTGGTGCGGACGACGATCCAGGAGAAGGCGAGCCCGATCACCACCGCCAGCACCGTGCCGCCGCCACAGGCCGCCAATGCGTTGAAGAAGGCGAGGTGGACGTTCTCGTTGCCCAGTACCTGCAGGAAGTGATCGAGCGAGGGGCGGAACTTGCCGAAGCCGTCGACCACGGGATTGGAATCGCTCAGCGCCCCGAACACCAGCATCAGCAGTGGATAGAGCACGAGGAAGGCGAGCAGGATCAGCAGGAAGGCGACCCATAGCGGTGCGGCCAGCCGGCGCGGCGCGGCGACGGCTTCTTTCGATTCAGGAAAGGCGGCTGCACTCGTCGCCGTCAACGCTTCTTCCTCCCGGCCCGTCCGCTGCCCAAAGCTGCGGCTTCTTCAGTTGGTGTGCACCGTAGCCCATCGCCATTTGCCGCGCTACGTTCCGCTCATGAAACTCGCCGGCCACGGCCGCTACGACTACTCCGCTTTGCGCGGCCGTCCCAATTACACATGGCCGCAGGGGAAACGGCTGGCGGTCTATTTCGCCCTCAATCTGGAGCACTTTTCCTTCGGTGAGGGGTTTGGCGCCGAGCTTTCGCCCGGCGGTCCGCAACCCGACGTGCTGAACTTTGCCTGGCGCGACTACGGCAATCGCGTGGGCGCATGGTATTTGCATGACACCTTCGACGCCCTGAAATTCCCGATGGCGGCTCTGGTCAACAGCGCGATGTACGACTACGCACCCGAGCTGGTGGCGGCGCATCGTTCGCGCGGCGACGAGATTGTTGGCCACGGTCGCAGCAACTCCGAGCGACAGGGCACGCTCGCCGAGCCAGAGGAGCGCAAGCTGATTGGCGAAACCACTGGACGCATCGAGCAGGAGGAGGGGCGGCCGCCGGAAGGGTGGCTCGGCCCGTGGATTTCGCAGAGCCATCTTACGCCCGATCTCCTGGCGGAAGCGGGCTATCGCTATCTACTCGACTGGTGCATGGACGACCAGCCGATCTGGTTCCGCTGCCGCGGCGGCAAGCGGATCATGGCGGTGCCCTATCCGCAGGAGTTGAACGATATTCCCGCCATCGCCGCGCGCCGCGCCAGCGCCGCCACCTTCGCCGACATGGTCGTCGACCAGTTCGACGAGATGATCGAGCTCTCAGAGACGCGGCCGCTGGTCATGGGCGTGGCACTGCATGCCTACATCGTCGGCCAACCCTACCGGCTGCGCCATCTCAAGCGTGCGCTCCGCCACATCGCTGCCCATCGCGATGCGATCTGGCTCACCACGCCCGGCGCCATCGCGCGGCACTGCGCCGATCAGCCCATTCCCTGAGGAGTCTCATGCGTCTGTTCACCGCCACGCTTGCCACCGAGACGAATACCTTCTCGCCCATGCCGACCAGCCTCGAGAGCTACCGCGAGGGCGTGTTCTACCGGCCGGGCGAGCATCCGACCGACGCGCCGCGCATGTGCACAGCGCCGCTGTTCGTCGGCCGCGCGCGGGCCAAGAAGGATGGCTTCGAGCTGATCGAGGGCAGCTGCTTTGCCGCCAGTCCGGCCGGCACGACCAACCGCGCCGACTACGAGACCATGCGCGATGAGATCCTCGAGCAGTTGAAGCAGGCGCTGCCGGTCGACGGCCTGCTGCTCGGCCTGCATGGCGCCATGGTGGCGCACGGCTATGACGACGTCGAAGGCGACATCATCGACCGCGCGCGGGCCATCGTGGGGTCCAAGTGCGTGATCGGCGTCGAGCTCGATCCGCACTGCCATCTCACGATGAAGCGTCTCGCGAAATCCGACATCGTCGTGCTGTACAAGGAGTTCCCGCATACCGACGTGGTCGAGCGCGCCGAGGATGTGCTCGACCTCGTGCTGGCGACCTTGCGCGGCAAGATCAAGCCGGTGATGTCGGTCTACGACTGCCGCCAGATCCAGAGCTATCCCACGACCATCCAGCCGATGCGCGGCCTGGTCGACCGCATCATGGCGATGGAGGGCAAGGACGGCATCCTGTCGGTGTCGATCGCGCACTGCTTTCCCTACGGCGACGTGGCCGAGATCGGCACGCGGGTTCTGGTGATCGCCGACGGCGACAAGAAGAAGGCCGACGCGCTGGCAACCAAGCTCGGCGAGGAGCTGGTGTCGCTGCGCGGCAAGACGCGGCCGCCTTATTCCGACGTCAAAGGCGGCATCGGCGAGGGCGTGGCCTTCAACGACCTGCCCGTGGTGATCGCCGATCCGGCCGACAATGCCGGCGGCGGCGCGCCCTCGGACAATACCGAGATCCTGCAACACCTGATCGACAAGAAGGTTGAGAATGCCTGCATCGGCCCGATCTGGGACCCGATTACCGTGCGCATCTGTTTCGATGCGGGCTTGGGGGCGAAGATCGACCTGCGCTTCGGCGGCAAGATCGCCGTCACGTCCGGCCAGCCGATCGATGCCGAGGTCGAGATCGTGGGCCTGAAGCATGACGCCTGGCAGAGCTTCGGCCCGACCCAGGTGCCGCTCGGTGACTGCGCGGCGGTGCGCGTCGGAGGTGTGGACGTCGTGCTGATCACCAAGCGCACTCAGGCCACGGGCCTTGAGTTGTTCACCAATCTCGGCATCGATCCGACGCAGAAGAAGATCGTGGTGGTGAAATCGACCAACCATTTCATGGCGGCCTACGGGCCAATCGCCAAGAAGGTGATCTACGTCGATTCGAGCGGGCCGCTGAAGCGCGACCCGGCCAAAGTGCCTTACACCAAGGTCGAGCGCCCGATCTGGCCGCTCGATCCTGACGCCAAGCCGCGCGGCTTGATCTTCTGATTGGACAAGCACGCGCCGCGCTTCGCATACTCTGTGAATGATGTACCGAATTCTCGCCGGCCTTCTGGCCCTTGTCCTGCCGTTTTCCGCGTCCGCGCAGGAAAAGGTTCTGCGCGCTGTCCTGCACGCCGACGTGCGCGTCATCGATCCGATCTGGACCACCCAGACCATCGCCAACATCCATGGCGCGCTGGTCTACGACACTCTGTTCGGCAACGACGCCGACCAGAAGCCGCATCCGCAAATGGTGGGCAAGTACGAGGTGAGCCCCGACCGGCTCACCTACACCTTCACCTTGCGCGACGGGCTCAAGTTCCATGATGGCTCGCCGGTCACCACCAAGGACGTCATCGCCTCCCTGAAGCGCTGGGGCGCCAAGGATGGTGTCGGTCAGCGCCTGATGGGCTACGTCACCGAGATGAAGGCGGTCGACGACAAGACCTTGACCATGGTGCTGCGCGAGCCCTACGGCATGGTACTGGAGTCGCTCGGCAAGAACGGCAGCTCGATCGCCGCCATCATGCGCGAGAAGGATGCGCTCACCGATCCACAGCAGCAGGTGAAGGAGTCCGTCGGCTCCGGTCCGTTCGTCTTCGCCAAGGACCAGTGGGTGCCCGGCAGCAAGGCTGTCTACCTGAAGTTCAAGGACTACGTGCCGCGCCCGGGCAACGAGCCGGCTTCGGGCTTCGCCGGCTCCAAGGTGCCCGGCGTCGACCGTATCGAGCTGATCTGGATCTCCGATCCGCAGACGGCGATGTCGGCCCTGGTCAATGGCGAGATCGACTTCTACGAGAACCCCAACATCGACTTCCTGCCGATCCTGGAGAAGGCCAAGGGCGTGAAGCTGATGAAGACCGGCACGATCGACAGCACCCAGGGCATGATCCGGCTCAACCACCTGCATCCGCCGTTCGACAACGTGAAGGCGCGGCAGGCGATGTACTACCTGGTCAACCAGGAGGACTTCCTGCGCGCCATCGTCGGCGACCCGAAATACTACCGTGTCTGCCACGGTGTGCTGACCTGCGGCGGTCCCTATGACCCCGATACCGGCAAGCAATGGATGAAGGAGTACAATCCAAAGAAGGCCATGCAACTCCTCAAGGAGGCCGGCTACAAGGGCGAGCCGATCACCGTGCTGGCCGCCACCGATCACAACACCATCACGCCCGCCACACAGGTGCTGATCCAGGCGATGCGCGAGGCCGGCATCAACGTCGACGTCCAGTCGATGGACTGGGGCTCGGTGGTGTCGCGGCGCGCCAAGAAGGAGCCGCCGGCGCAGGGCGGTTGGAACATCTTCGTCACCACCTCGACCGGCAGCGGCTCGTCCAATCCGGTGCTGCACACCTGGATCGGCGCGGCCTGCGACAAGGGTCTGTTCGGCTGGCCGTGCGATCCCGAAGTCGAGAAGCTGCGCAACGCCTTCGGCATGGCCGCGAGCGAGGACGAGCGCCAGAAGGTCGCCGCCGCCCTGCAGGCGCGCGCCATGGACGACGTCGTGTTCATTCCCTTCGGCCAGTGGGACTCGCCGCTCGCCTATCGCGCCGACCGCATCCAGGGGATCGTGCCCAACTCGATGGTCGTGCTGTGGGGGATTACGAAGAAATAGCGTGACCGCCTATATCGTCCGTCGCCTGTTCGCCACCCTGCCGGTGATGGCGGTGGTGGCATTGTTCGTGTTCTTCCTGCTGCGCTTAGCACCCGGCGATCCGGCGGCAATCATCGCGGGTGACGACGCCACGACCGAATCTTATCGCGGCGGTGCGCGCCAAGCTCGGGCTCGACCGGCCGGTGGTCGAGCAATTCGTGGTGTGGCTGTGGGGCCTGCTGCAGGGCGATCTCGGCGTCTCGATCTTCTCCAACCTGCCGGTGACGCGGCTGATCCGCCAGCGCCTCGAGCCGACGGCCGCGCTCGCGCTCTCGACCCTGGTCGTTTCGCTTGCCTTCGCCATTCCGATCGGCGTCGTGGCGGCCTGGAAAGCACGCAAGCTGGTCGACCGGCTGGTCATGGGCTTCGCGGTGCTGGGCTTTGCGGTGCCCGTGTTCGTGCTGGCTTACGTGCTGATCTATTTCTTCGCCGTGCAATGGCGCCTGCTGCCGGTCCAGGGCTATTCGCCGATCTCCGAAGGCCTGTGGCCCTTCGTTGAGAGCCTGATCCTGCCGTCGGTGGCGCTCGGCGTCACCTACATGGCGCTGATCGCCCGCATCACGCGGGCCTCGATGCTGGAGGTGCTGCAGCAGGACTATATCCGCACCGCCAACGCCAAGGGCCTGGCGACCGACCGCGTGCTGCTGCTGCATGCCCTGAAGAATGCCTCGGTGCCGATCGTCACGGTGATCGGCATCGGCATTGCGCTCCTGATCTCGGGCGTGGTGATCACCGAGACGGTGTTCAACATCCCGGGGCTCGGCCGTCTTACGGTCGATGCCGTGCTGAAGCGCGACTATCCGATCGTGCAGGGCCTGATTCTGGTGTTCGCGGCGGTCAAGGTGCTGATTAATCTCCTGATCGACATCTCCTACGCCTTCCTCGATCCGCGCATCCGCTACTGACATGGTGGCTCTTGCCGAAGATCTCCCGCTGCCGCCGCGCCGCTTCTCGCTGCTGACGGCGATCCGGCGCAACCCCACTATCACCTTCGGTGCCGTACTGCTGCTCGTGCTGATCGCCGTCGCCATCGTCGGACCATCCTTCGTCGGCGATCCGTTGAAGATCGCGCCGGTCAACCGCCTGCGCCCGCCGTCGGAGCGCTGGTGGTTCGGGACCGACCAGTTCGGCCGCGACGTCTTTTCCCGCACCGTCTGGGGCTCGCGGGTGTCGCTGATCGTCGGGCTCTCGGTGGCGATGGTGTCGAGCCTTCTGGGGCTGGCGCTCGGGTTGGCTTGCGGGTACTTCCGCCGGCTGGACGGCATCGTCATGCGGGTCATGGACGGGGTGATGGCCATCCCGTCGATCCTGCTCGCCATCGCCCTGATCACGCTCACGCGACCCGGCCTCGGCATCGTGATCGTGGCCATCGTGATACCCGAGGTACCGCGCATCGTGCGCGTGGTGCGCGCCGTGGTGCTCTCGATCCGCGGCCAGCCCTATATCGAGAGCGCCATCGCCGGCGGCACAAAGAACGCCAAGTTGCTGCTGCGCCATGTGTTGCCCAACACCCTGGCGCCGCTGATCGTGCAATCGACCTACGTCTGCGCCTCGGCGATGCTGATCGAGGCGGGCCTGTCGTTCCTGGGCGCCGGCGTACCGCCGGAAGTGCCGAGCTGGGGCAATATCATCGCCCAGGGCCGTACCTTCTTCCAGATCGCGCCCTGGACCATCCTGATACCGGGCGCCTTCCTCGCCGTCACCGTGCTGGCGGTAAACCTGTTGGGCGATGGCCTGCGCGATCGCCTCGACCCGCGTCTGGCGAGGCGGCTGTGACCGCCATCCTCGAAGTCCGCGACCTGCACACGCAATTCGACACGCTGGACGGCGTGGTACGCGCCGTCGACGGCGTATCGTTCGACCTCGAGCGCGGCGAGACGCTGGGCATCGTGGGCGAATCGGGCTGCGGCAAGTCGGTGACGGCTCTCTCCATCTTGCGCCTCATTCCGCCAGAGACCGGGCGCATCGCCGCGGGTTCGATCCGCTTCGAGGGCGAGGAGCTGACCGGCCTCAGCGAAGAGGCGATGAAGCGCCTGCGCGGCCATCGCATCTCGATGATCTTCCAGGAGCCGATGACCAGCCTCAACCCGGTGCTGACGGTCGGCACGCAGATCGCCGAGAACGTGGTGCGCCACCTCGGCGTGTCCTGGAAGGCGGCGCGTGACCGGGCGCGCGAGATGCTCGACCTGGTGCGCATCGCCGATGCCCGACGCCGGCTCGACGAATATCCGCACCAGCTTTCGGGCGGCATGCGCCAGCGTGTCATGATCGCCATGGCGCTCTCCTGCGACCCCCAGGTGCTGATCGCCGACGAGCCGACGACGGCGCTCGACGTCACCATCCAGGCGCAGATCCTCGACCTGATGCTGGAGCTCAAGGAAAAGACCGGCACCGCCATCGTGTTGATCACCCACGATCTCGGCGTGGTGGCCGAGACGACGCAACGCGTCGTCGTGATGTATGCCGGCCGCAAGGTCGAGGAGGCGCCGGTCGAGGCACTGTTCGACAATCCCCTGCATCCCTACACGCGTGGCCTCATGCAGGCGATCCCGCGCCTTGATCTCGATGCCGATGAGGCGGGCACCCGACCGCGCCTGCAGGAGATTCCCGGCATGGTGCCGCTGCTGACGCGCGCCATGGTCGGCTGCCCGTTCGCGGCGCGCTGCAGCCTGGTCACCGATCGCTGCCGCACGCAGGCGCCGCCCGTCGTCGATGCCGGCGGCGGCCACACCGTCGCCTGCTGGGAGGCACGGCCGTGAGCGTGCTCGAGGTCACTGGCCTGGTGAAACACTTCCCGATCCATGGCGGCCTGCTGCAGCGCCGCGTGGGCGAGGTGAGGGCGGTCGATGGCGTGAGCTTCTCGATCGCCAAGGGGGAGACGCTCGGCCTGGTGGGCGAATCGGGCTGCGGCAAGTCGACCATCGGCAAGACGGTGCTGAAGCTGATCGAGCCGACCGCGGGTCGCATCCTGCTGGCAGGCGAGGACATCACGAAGCTTAAGCCCGGCGCCATGTGGCCGCATCGCCGGCGCATCCAGACCATCTTCCAGGACCCTTACTCGTCGATGAATCCGCGCCTGCCCGCCGGCACTATCGTCGGCGAGCCGCTGGAGAATTTCGATATCGCCAAGGGTCGCGAACGCGACGAGCGGGTGGCGCGGCTGTTCGAGCGCGTCGGCCTGCGGCCCGACGCCATGCGGAAATACGCCCATGAATTCTCGGGCGGCCAACGCCAGCGGCTGGGCATCGCCAAGGCCCTGTCGGTCAATCCCGAGGTGATCGTGGCCGACGAACCGGTGTCGGCGCTTGATGTGTCGGTGCAGGCACAGGTGCTGAACCTGCTGATCGACCTGCAGGACGAGCTGGGGCTCGCCTATCTCTTCATCAGCCACGATCTCGCGGTGATGCGCCATATCAGTCATCGCATCGCCGTGATGTATCTCGGCCGTATCGTCGAGCTCGCCGACAAGCACACGCTGTTTGCCAAGCCGTTGCATCCCTACACCGAGGCGCTGCTCGCTGCCGCGACCGCCCCCGATCCGCGCCGCCGCCGACGCAAGAAGATGATTGTCCAGGGCGATGTGCCGAGCCCCGCCAAGCCGCCGCCGGGCTGCCACTTCCACACGCGCTGTCCCTATGCCGTGGCCGATTGCAAGGTGAAGGACCCGCCACTGCGCGAAATCGCCCCCGGCCACCACGTTGCCTGCCATCTGCGCTACGGCGCGATGACTTGAAATAGATCAGGCGACATCACTCGATGCCGCCTGGCCGCCAACACCGCCACTCTCACGGCGGTGGCGGTCAACACCGCCACTCTCACGGATGGTGGCGGTGTTGACTGACACCGCCGCCAACACCGCCACTCTCATGGCGGCGGCGGTGTTGCCGCGCGGCGAGCCAAGGCCGCGAAAACCCTTCAAAAACCGTTTTCGCGCCGTTTATCGACCGTTTACGACCGTTTTTCGGATCGCCGCGACTCGGGAATCGCCCGAAGAATCAGGTCCTCGCCCGTTTTTCCTCCGTCGCGCGCCGTTAAGAAACGGCGAAAACGGTCCCCTTTCCGATTCGGATCCAACTCATGTTGCTCTAGTCAGCGCTGAGGCGTCTCGGCGGGCTCGGTGGTCTTCAACGAGGGCCGGTCCGCCACTGAGTCGTACCAGGTGGCGAGCTTGGGCGCAGCGCCACGCCACTCACGGCCGTAGCGCCAGTCGTCGTAGCTGCAGGCGACGGCAGTTGTGATCTGCGCCAGATCGAACTCGGCGCCAAAGCCCGGCAAGTGCTGCTTCTCGAGCGCGGCGTAGCAGCGGAACTGCCGGTCGCGCATCTTGGCGATGAAATCGTTCGAGCGTTCCTTGTCGGAGCGTAGCAGCTCGGCACGCCGCGAGATCTGGGCCTCTATGACGCCGCCGGCGATTGCCATGATGGCCAGCGCTTGCCAGCGGGCGGCACCGTCACGTGCCAGCAGCCGATAATCGCCGTGCTCGGCATTGAGATAGTCGCAGATCGAATGGGAATCGGTCAGCGTGACGCCCTCAGCGACGAGCGCCGGAATCCGCATAACCGGTGTCGCCTCGGTGAAATCGGCGGGCATCGAGACGGTTTGCGTGCCCCACGCGTGCGGCCACTTGGTCTGCACGAACTCGAAGCGGTTCTCGATGCCGAGTTCCAGGATAGTCACGCGGACTCGCCGAACCCACGGCGAGGCAGGCGTCACATAGAGGCGCATGGCTACGAGTGGCGCGCGCCGGGCGCGGTGTCCTTGAGGTAGGTGAGCGCAGCCTGCACGCCGCCGGTCTTGTGCGGCACCTTGGCCAGCCCGAGCGCCATCTCGACGCCCGACAGCGTGCCCATCAGCATCAGGTCGTTGAAGTCGCCGAGGTGGCCGATGCGGAACACCTTGCCGGCGACCTTGCTGAGGCCCTGGCCGAGCGACATGTTGAAATTCTCCAGCGCTACCTTGCGGAAGGCATCGGCGTCGTGGCCTTCGGGCATGACAATCGCCGTCAGCGAACCGGAATAGGCCTTGGGATCGCTGCACAGGATCTCCAGGCCCCAGGCATTCACGGCCGTGCGCGTCGCCTCGGCATGGCGGGCATGGCGCGCGAACACCGCGTCGAGGCCTTCCTCGAGCAGCATGTCGCAGGCCTCGTTGAGGCCGTAGATCAGGTTGGTGGCAGGTGTGTAGGGGAACCAGCCGTTGGCGTTGGACGCCAGCATCTCCTCCCAGCTCCAGAACGACTTGGGCATCTTGGACGTCTTCGATGCCGCAACCGCCTTTTCGCTCACCGCGTTGAAAGAAAGTCCTGGCGGCAGCATCAGGCCCTTCTGCGAACCAGCGACCGTGACGTCGACGCCCCAGGCGTCGTGGCGATAGTCGATCGAGCCCAGCGAGGAGATAGTGTCGACCAGCAGAAGGGCGGGGTGCCGCGCCGCGTCGATGGCGCGCCGGACCGCCCCGACATCGCTCACGATGCCGGTCGAGGTTTCGTTATGAACGATGCACACGGCCTTGATCGTGTGGTCCTTGTCTTCCTTCAGGCGCTTCTCGATGGCCGCCGGATCGGCGGGCTTGCGCCAGTCGCCGCCCATGAACTCCGACTTGATGCCGAGCTTGTCGGCCATCTTCTTCCAAAGGGAGGCGAAGTGGCCGGTTTCCCACATCAGCACCGTGTCGCCGGAATTGAGCGTGTTTACGAGGGCTGCTTCCCACGCGCCCGTGCCCGAGGCCGGATAGACGATGACCGGTTGCTTGGTTTGGAAGACCTGACGGACGCTGCGCAGCACCTTCTTGGCCAGTGCATTGAATTCCGGTCCGCGGTGGTCGATGGTCGGATTGTCCATCGCCCGCAGGATGCGATCGGGCACGTTGGTCGGGCCGGGGATTTGCAGGAAATGCCGGCCGCTGGGATGTGAGTTCAGGCGCATTTCGCTATTGTAGCCTCCGTGACCCCGTTGGAACAAACCCTTCGCCGCACCATCAAGGGCGAGGTGCTCTTCGACAAGGCCTCGCGCGGCCGCTATTCGACCGATGCCTCGATCTACCAGATCGAGCCCGTCGGCGTGGTAATCCCGCGCGACGAGACCGATCTGGCGCTGGCCCTCGACGTGGCGCGCGCTGCCAAGGCCGCGATCCTGCCGCGCGGCGCCGGTACCTCTCAGTGCGGCCAGACCGTGGGTGCCGCCCTGATCGTCGACTTCTCCAAGTACATGCGCGAGGTCGTGGGCTTCGACAAGCAATGCGCCGAGGTCACGGTTCAGCCCGGCGTCGTGCTCGACCAGCTGAATGCCTGGCTGAAGCCACACGGTCTCTGGTATCCGGTCGACGTCTCGACTTCGGCGCAATGCACCCTGGGTGGCATGGCCGGCAACAATTCCTGCGGCAGCCGCTCGATCCGCTACGGCAATATGGTGCACAACGTCGCCGCCATCGACGCCATCCTGGCCGACGGCAGGCGCGCGCGTTTCGATTCGAAACGGCCGGAGGACATGCAGCCTGCCGTGCGCGCCATCGCCGACAAGGTGGCGGCGCTAGCCATCGCCGAGCAGGACGAGATCGCACGCATGTATCCCAAGGTGCTGCGGCGGGTCGGCGGCTACAACCTCGACATCTTCTTCCCGCAGTCGGAGCGGCCCTACACCACCGACAATTCGGTGAACCTCGCGCACCTGCTGGTCGGCAGCGAGGGCACGCTCGCTGTCACCGAGCGGTTGACCCTGAAGCTCTCGCGCCTGCCCAAGCACAAGACGCTGGGCGTGGTGAACTTCCCGTCCTTCTACAAGGCGATGGAAAGCGCCCAACACATCGTCAAGCTGAAGCCCACCGCCGTGGAGCTGGTCGATCGCACCATGATCGAACTGGCGCGCGCCAATCCCGCATTCCGGCCGGTTATTGAGCGGGCTCTGATCGGCAAGCCGGAGGCAATCCTGCTGGTCGAGTTCTCGGGCGAAGAGCACGAGGCGCAGCTACGCGACCTCGCGCGCCTGGTCGTGCTGATGGCCGATCTCGGCATGCCGGGCAGCGTGGTCGAAATGCCCGAACCCGGGCCGCAATCGGCGCTGTGGGAAGTGCGCAAGGCCGGTCTCAACATCATGATGTCCATGAAGGGCGACGGTAAGCCCGTCTCCTTCATCGAGGATTGCGCGGTGCCGCTCGAGCACCTGGCGGACTATACGCAGCGCCTGACCGACGTCTTCGCCAAGCACGGCACGCGTGGCACCTGGTACGCCCATGCCAGCGTCGGCACGCTGCATGTGCGGCCGATCCTCGACATGCGCCGCGAGGGCGCGACCAAGATGCGCGCCATCGCCGAGGAGGCGTCGGCCATCGTGCGCGAATACAAGGGCGCCTATTCGGGCGAGCACGGCGACGGGCTGGTGCGCTCGGAGTGGGTGGCCTGGCAGTTCGGGCCGCGCATCACCAAGGCTTTCGGGGCGATCAAGGAGCTGTTCGATCCCGACGACCGGCTCAATCCCGGCAAGATCGTGCGCCCCACCAAGATGGACGACCGCTCGCTGTTCCGCTTCAAGCCGGGCTACGAGGCGATCGACTACAAGCCGGCGCTCGATTGGTCGGCGTGGAACGTGCAGAACGATCCCACCACCGAGACGTTGACCGAACCGGGCAGCGGCGGCGATCCCAGCGGTGGCTTCGCCAAGGCCGTCGAGATGTGCAATAACAACGGCCACTGCCGGAAGTTCGATGCCGGCACGATGTGCCCCTCCTTCCGCGTGACGCGTGATGAGGTGCACCTGACGCGCGGCCGTGCCAACACGCTGCGCCTGGCGCTGTCCGGACAGCTCGGCAAGGCGGCACTCAGCTCCGACACGGTCGCCAAGGCGCTGGATCTCTGCGTAAGTTGCAAGGGCTGCAAGCGCGATTGTCCGACCGGCGTCGACATGGCGCGCATGAAGATCGAAGCGAAGTCGGCGCGACGCATGAGCAAGGGCCTGCGCCTGCGCGATCGGCTGATCGGCGACCTGCCGGCGATGGCGCCCTGGGCGCGCCGCCTGCCGTGGCTGTTCAACCTGGCGGCCCTCGTGCAGCCCTGGCTCGGCTTCGCCAAGCAGCGCGCATTGCCCAAATGGCGCAGCGACACGTTCCTGGCGACGACCGATGTCGATGCCAAGGATGCCACGGTAGTGATCTTCGCGGACACCTTCTCGAACAACTTCGAGCCCGAGATCCTGCATGCTGCACGGCGCGTGCTGGAGGCGGCGGGTAACCGGGTCGCTGTCGCCTGGCCGACCCTTGGCGCGCGTTCTCTCTGTTGTGGGCGGACGTATCTGGCGACGGGGCAGGTCGACAAGGCGCGTGCTGAAGCTGCGCGACTGCTCGAGGCGCTGTCGCCTTTCGTGGTCCGCGGCGTGCCGGTGGTCGGGCTCGAGCCGTCGTGCCTGTTCACCTTGCGCGACGAGTTCTTGGCGCTGGGTCTTGGCGAGCTGGCGCACAAGACCGCGGACAACGCGTTCCTGTTCGAGGAGTTCCTGGCGCGCGAGAAGAAGGCGGGCCGCCTCACACTCAATCTCAAGTCGCTACCTCACAAGACAGCGCTGCTGCATGGCCATTGCCACCAGAAGGCGTTCGGCGCCATGAGCGCGGTTCAAGAAGTGCTAGCGCTAGTGCCGGACCTTGCCGTCACGGCCATCGAGTCGAGCTGCTGCGGCATGGCCGGCAGCTTTGGCTACGAGGCCGAACACTACGACACCTCGATTGCCATGGCCGAGCTCTCGCTGCTGCCGGCGCTGCGCAAGACCCCTGCCGATGCGCTGGTTGTGGCCGACGGCACCTCGTGCCGCCACCAGATCGCCGATGGCGTCAGCCGACAGGCGATACACGTCGCACAAGTGCTGGAACGCGCGCTCGCTTGAGGTCACATTGCGGCATGCAACAGCGTCCTAGAAATCCCTATTCCAGCGCCGAGATCGATCGCTCCAGCCACGAGCGCGAGAACGAGGAGCGCATGATCGAGCTGGCCTCCTCAGGCGCCGCGCGCTTCGTGCCGATCGATTCGGAGAAGAACCTGGTCAAGACCGGCGGCAATCCCGAGGCGGTGTTCCTGCAGGGCATGATGGCGCGTGCCGTAGCCAACTCGGCTGACCATCACGTCTTCCTGGGCTATGTCGACGGCACGCCGTATTTCGCCATCGACGTCACGGGCAAGGAGACGCCGCTTGGCGAACTGGGCGAGTTCGTCGACCTGCGCCAGGTCGGCGCGCTGCTGTTCGCGCGCGAGGGCTCGATCCTGGCCTATGCCCGCGCCATGACTTACTGGCACCGCCGGCACCGCTACTGTGGCGTGTGCGGCGCCAGCACCAAGGTGACGCGCGGCGGCCATGTTCGCCTCTGCACGAACGAGAACTGCAAGACCGAGCATTTCCCGCGCACCGATCCCGCCGTCATCATGCTGGTTCATCACGGCGACAAGTGCCTGCTGGGCCGTGGCAAGCATTTCCCGCGCGGCATGCATTCGACCTTGGCGGGCTTCGTCGAGCCGGGCGAGAGCTTCGAGGATGCCGTGGCGCGCGAGGTGTTCGAGGAGGTGCACATCCGCGTCAGGAACGTCACTTACCGCTCCTCGCAGCCCTGGCCGTTCCCCGCCTCGGTGATGATCGGCTTCCACGCCGAAGCCAACTCGCTCGAGTTCGAGGTCAACAAAGACGAGCTCGACAGCGCGCTCTGGATGAGCCGCGAGGATCTGAAACCCGAGAACATGCCAAAGGACGGCTCGTTCTTCATGCCGCGCCGCGATTCGATCGCCCGCCGGCTGATCGAGGAATGGCTCGGGCACGAGGCCGGGGCGTCGATATCCGGCTAAAGGAGCGTCATGACCGCCAAGCTGTTCACGCCCGTCGATCTGGGCGGCATCACCCTGTCGAACCGCATCGTCGTGTCGCCGATGTGCCAGTACTCGGCCGTCGACGGCAGCGCCCAGCCCTGGCATCAGGTGCATTACGGTATGCTCTCGATGTCGGGCGCCGGCCTGCTGTGCCTCGAGGCGACGCACGTTGAGCGCGAGGGTCGGATCACCCAGGGTTGCCTCGGCCTTTACAGCGACGAGAACGAGGCCGCGATCAAGCCGATCGTCGACTGGGTGCGCGGCTGGATGCCTCACGTGAAGCTCGGCATCCAGTTGGCCCACGCCGGCCGCAAGGCTTCGGCGCAGCGGCCGTGGAAGGGCGGGGGGTCGCTCACCCAGGCCGATGCGCCCGACCTGCCGTGGACGACCGTCTCGGCGTCGGCGATTCCCTTCGATACCAAGTGGCACACGCCGGTGGCGCTCGATGCCGTGGGCCTGAATCGCGTCAAGCAGGCCTTCGTCGAGGCGACCCTGCGCAGCCTGCGGCTGGGCTTTGACCTGGTCGAGCTGCATGGCGCGCACGGCTACTGCCTCAGCCAGTTCCTGTCGCCGCTCAGCAACCGTCGCTCGGACGAATATGGCGGGACCGCGCAGAAGCGCCGGCGCTTTCCGCTCGAAGTGTTCGAGGCCTGTCGTGCGGTGTGGCCGCGGGACAAGGCGCTCGGCATGCGCCTGTCGGCGGTCGAATGGGTAGAAGGCGGCGTCACGCTCGAGGATACGATCGAGACGGCGCGCCAGCTCAAGGCGCTCGGCTGCGACTTCGTCGATGTCAGCTCCGGCGGCAATTCACCGGCGCAGAAGATCCAGGTGGCGCCGGGTTATCACGTCGGCTTCTCTGCCTGCATCCGCAAGGAAGCCGCCATCAAGACATGGGCGGTTGGCGTCATTACCGAGCCCGAGCAGGCCGAGCGCATCATCGAGGCGGGCGAGGCCGACTGCACCGCGCATGCCCGTGCCTTCCTGCTCGACCCGCGCTGGGGCTGGAACGCGGCACGGGCGCTTGGCGTCGAAACACCGCCGCTGCCGCTGCCGGCCGTGCGGGCCACGACCATCCTGCCGTTCAAGCCGCAGCCCGCGATGGCGAGGGCGGCAGAGTAAGCGTATCCTTGGGGCATGAGTCCCGACACAGCCCAACCTGTGCCGTCGGAGAAGGTCGAGCCCGCGCCTGCGCCCGCGGTCGACCGGAAGCCGGAACCGGCCGATGACGCCGATGCTGCCGCCGCCTCTCCCGTACCGGCGCCTGCAGCGCCGGCACCGATGTCGGCGCTTGCCCGCAGCCGCCTGCGCCGCGTCCTCACCGTCGGCGGCACGCTGCTGGTGCTGTTCATCCTGTGGGAGACCTTCACCTATTTCATCGCCTACACCGACGATGCCTATGTGCGTTCGGATCTCGTGGCGGTGGCACCGCAGGTAACGGGCCGCATCATCGCCGTCCACGTCGTCGACAATCAGCCCATCAAGAAGGGCGACAAGCTGGCGACGATCGACCCGCTGCCGTTCCAGCTCGTGGTCAACCAGTACAAGGCCCAAATCGAACGAGAGAGCGCCTTGTTGAAAGTGGCGCAGGAGGAGCTCGACACCGCAAAGGCCGCACTCGCGGCGTCGACTTCCGCGCATACCTACGCCGTCCAGGAGCAGGCGCGCTACTCCGACCTTGCGGCGCGCCAGTACGCACCCGTTGCCGAACTCGACAAGGCAAACAACGAACTTCGCCGCACCACAGCCGAGATGACCATCTCCCAGGTGGCCATCCAAAAGGCACAGACCGACATCGGCGCCCACCAGGCCTCGATCAAGCTCGCCCAGGCCGAGATGGCCTCGGCGCAGTGGAACCTCGATCGCACGGACGTGATATCGCCGACCGACGGCACGATCACCAACCTCACGCTGCGCGTGGGCGACACCGGGACCATCAACATCCCGATGATCGGCATCGTCGATGCCAATGCCTGGCGCATCATGGCCAACTACAAGCAATACTACGTCCGCTCCTTCGAGGTCGGCGGGACGGCCTGGGTGTGGCTCGACAGCGATCCGTGGCATTTCTATCGCGCCAAGATCACCGGCGTTGCCCGTGGCTTCAGCCGCGATCCGCAGGCGCCGATGCTGCTGCCCTACGTCGCCCCGACGACCGATTGGATCCGCCTGCAGCGGCGCATTCCGGTCACCATCGTGCTGATCGACCAGCCGCCGGGCGGCAAGCTCTACATGGGAGCGGACGCCCGCACGGTCATCTTCCGATGATGCAGCGCCTCACCAGGGAAGTGCGCGAGGATTTCGTCGAGATCGGCGACATGATCGCGCAAACGGTCGACGGGTGCTGGCGTGAGCTCGGCGAGCTCGGCCAGGATCCCGCGCGAACACGCCAGGGGATCGTGGCGGCCTGCTCGGTAATGCTCGCCACCACGCTCGCGCTGGCGCTGCAGCTCGACTCGCCCTGGTGGGCGGCGATCAGCGGCTTCATGTCGTTGATGTCGACCGGCGCGGGCTCGCTGCGCCGCGGCATGCTGCGGATGACGGGAACGGTGGCAGGAGCGTTGTTGGCGTTCATCATGGCGCGGTGGCTGCTCTACGATCAGTTCGCGCTCTATCTCTTCCTCGCTGCCACGACCTTGCTGGGCGTCGTCGCCATGCAGGTGAGCCCGCATGGCCTGGCCTGGCTCTTCCTCACCATCACCTCCAGTCTGGTGCTGCTGATGAGCCTGAACAATCCGGAGCAGGTGTTCGAAGTGGCGTGCAACCGGGTGCTCGAAGTGGCCGTCGGCGTCGCATCAGCCGTCATTGTCGCCAACCTGCTGCAGGATTGGCACGCCGATCCGCCACCGACCACGCCGGGATGGCGCCATCTGCTTGGCGCGCAGTGGCCCGTCGTCCTGCACGGCACGCGCGCGGCCATCGCTGTCGTTGCCGTCATGCAGATCTGGATCCTGATCGACTTGCCGCAGGTCACCGAGATGGCGGTGACGATCGCCGTCGTGATGGCGGCTCCGATCGTCACCGTCGGCGGGCTCGGCACGCGCCACGGCGTCTACCTGCGCTCGATTCATCGCGTCATGGGCTGCCTGCTGGGCGGCGTGATGGCGCTTGGGTGCCTGGCGCTCGACGTGACAGCGTTCCCGTGGTGGCTGGCCATCATTGGCGCGGCTGTCTGGGTCGGCATGCATGTCCAGGTCGGCGCCCACGGCGTTGGCTATGTCGGCACCCAGGCGGCGTTCGTCTTTATCGTCACCATGATCCAGGGAGCAGCGCCGCCCGAGAGCATCATGCCGGGGATCGACCGCTTTGCGGGCATCACCGGCGGACTCGGCATCCTGCTGGTGGTTTCGCTGTTGCTGTGGTCGGACGATGTAGAGCCGGCGGAGGGCCGTTAGGTTGAAGCGTTGGCCCTGAACAGGCCCCCGCCGGCGCCGACCGACCGCATCCTGCGCGCCATCCTGTCGACCGTGCTGGCGATGTCGTGCTTCTCGGTGCTCAACGCCATGTCCAAGACACTGACCACTGACCACTATCCGGTGCTTGAGGTCATCTGGGCCCGCTACTTCTTCGCCTTCATCTTCATGCTGGCGATGTTCCTGCCGAGGAGCGGACTGAAGCTGTTCTCGATCCGACGGCTCGACACGCAGATCGTGCGCGGCCTGCTGCTGTTCTTCTCGTCCTATCTCTACTTCCACGGTATCGCCTACATGCCACTGGCGACTGCGGCCTCGATCTCGCTCTCCAGCCCGATCATCGTCACGGCGCTGTCGCCGCGCCTGCTCGGTGAGCACGTAGGGCCGCGCCGCTGGGCGGCAGTCGGCGTGGGCTTCCTGGGCGCCTTGATCGTCGTGCGCCCGGGCCATGAGGCGTTCGATTGGCACGTGCTCTTGGTAGTGGCGAGCACCGTGTGCAGCGCCTTCTACCAGCTGTTCTCGCGCCGCTACGGCCAGACCGAGCGACCGGACGCCTCGGCCACCGTTGCCACCATCGTCGGCACGGTGGCGGCAAGCCCGTTCCTGCCGTTCGAATGGATGATGCCGAGCTGGGGCTGGGACCTCGCACTGTTCGTCGGCATGGGCGTGATGGCCGGCACCGGCCACTACTTCCTCACCATCGCCTACAGCCAGGCGCCGGCCGCGATCGTGTCGCCCTTCAACTACACCCAGCTGATCGGAGCGGCGATCCTGGGCTACCTGGTTTTCCACGACCTGCCCGATCTCTGGACCTGGGTGGGTGCAGCCGTGATCATCGCCTCGGGACTCTACATCTGTTACCGCGAGCGGGTGCGCTATCGCCTGGCCAAGGCTAGCGGGTCGTCGTGATGATCTTGTCCGGCAGCCACATGGCGATGTCCGGCGCAAAGCTCAACACCACGACGGCCAGCATCATCAGCACCACGAACGGCAGCACGCCCCAGATGACGTCGCCGAGCGGGATGTCGGGCGCGATGTTCTTGATGACGAATATGTTCAATCCGACGGGTGGATGAATCAGCCCCATCTCCATGACGATGGTCATGACGACGCCGAACCAGACGAGGTCGAAGCCGGCGGCCTTGAGGGGTGGCAGGATGATGGGCGCGGTCATCAGGATGATCGACACCGGCGGCAGGAAGAAGCCCAGCACCACCACCATCACCAAGATGGCGGCGAGCAGCACCCAGCGCGACAGGTGCTGTGCCACGATCCACTGCGCCACCGACTGGCTGATGTGCAGATAGCTCATCACGTAGGAATAGAACAGCGACATGCCGATAATCAGCATCAGCATGGTCAATTCGCGGATGGTGTTGACCATGATCGGCTCGAGCTGCTTCGGCCGCCAGGTGTTGTAGATCAGCGCGATCAGCAGCAGCGCCAGGATGGCGCCGAGGCCCGCGGTCTCGGACGGCGTGGCAAAGCCACCATAAAGGGCGATCATCACGCCGGTCAGCAGGAGCACGAACGGCAGCACGCGCGGCAGGGCGGCGAACTTCTGGCGAAGCGTGAAGCGCTCGTCGTCGAGCAGGGCAGAAGACACGCCACCGCCGGCATGAACGACGTGCGCCTTGCGGGCTTCGTGGGCGTAACGCCAGGCAGCATAGGTCGCGAAGAACGCCACCAGCAGCAGCGCCGGCCCGATGCCCGCCAGGAACAGTCGGCCGAGCGACTGCTCGGAGGCGACGGCGTAGAGGATCATGGTGATCGAGGGCGGCAACAGGATGCCGAGCGTGCCGCCGGCCGCGATCAGGCCGGCCGCGAAGCCGCCCGGATAACCGCGCTTGCGCATCTCGGGGATGCCGGCCGAGCCGATCGCCGAGCAGGTGGCGGGACTCGAGCCCGCCATGGCGGCAAAGAGGGCGCAGGCGAAGACGTTGGCGATGCCCAATCCGCCGGGAACGCGGCTCATCCAGACATGCAGCGCCCCGTAGAGATCACGCCCGGCCGGCGAACGGCCGATCGCGGCGCCCTTGAGGATGAAGAGCGGGATCGACAGCAGCGTGATCGACGACATTTCCTCGTAGACGTTCTGCGTCACCGTATCGAGCGCTGCCGCCGGCATGAACAAGACCATGAAAACCGTCGCCACCAGCCCGAGCGCGAAGGCGATGGGCATGCCCGAGAACATCACGAGCAGCGTGAAGCCGCCGTAGAGCAGGCCGATTTCGAAGGTGGTCATGGCTTGTGGAAGGCCTGCACGACGATTTGCACCGTGAGCAGCGTCATGCCCGCCGACATGGCGAGGTAGGGGATCCAGAGCGGCGGCGCCCACGAGGTGGCGCTGTAATAGCCCTCGACCCAGGCCTCGTGCAGCAGCGTCCACGACTTCCAGGCGAAGAAGGCGCAGAACAGCGCGCTCAGCATGTCGACCACGAACAGGCGTGCGCGATTGACCGACGGCGGCAGGATCTCGGCCAGCGCTTCGATGCCGATATGGCCGCGCTGGGAATGGACCCAGGCGGCCGACAGGAAGGTCACGCCGATCAGCAGGAAGACCGAGAACTCGTCCTGCCAGTCGGTCGGCTCGGGTGAGAAGTAGCGCAGCACGACCGAGTAGGTGAGCACACAGGACGCAACGACAAGGGCGATCGACGAGAGAACGACGATCGCCCTGTTGAGGTAGCCGAGAAACCTCACGCCGCCGGAACTTCCTGCGACAGCTTCAGGAACTCGGCGTTGCTGGGCGATTTATCGGCATAATCCTTCCAGCAGGTGTCGCGCGCCACGGCCTTCCACTTGTCGGCCTGTGCCTGATCGATGTCGTAGGCCTTGATGCCGCGCTTGGCGTAGACTTTGACCACTTCCTCGTCGTCGGCCTTGGCCCGCTCCATGCCGAACTTCTCCATTTCGCCGCCGATATCCATGATCGCAGTCTGCTGGTCCTTGGGCAGCGAATCGAAGACCTGCTTGGACATCAGCAGCGGCTCGAAGATGAAGAAGAAGCCCTTGTTGCGGCCGGTAGTCAGGCTCTTGGCGATCTCTTCCAGCCGGAACGAGATCAGGCTCGTAGAGGAGGTCATGGCGACGTCCATCGTGCCGGTCTGCATCGCCGCATAAAGCTCGTTGGACGGCATCGACACCACCGAGGCGCCGGCGCCCTTCAGCATCAGGTCCATCTCGCGGCTGCCGCCGCGCACCTTCTTGCCCTTGACGTCGTCGGGCACGAGGACCGGCTTGGCTTCGCGGCACGCGACGCCGCCGGCCTGCCACAGCCAGGTGACACAGATCGCGCCTTTCTCGGCCATGAGTGCCGTCAGACGCTTGCCGATCTCGGCTTTCTTCCAGGCATAGGCCTGAGCGTAGGAGCTGATCACGCCCGGCATGAAGCCGATATTGTATTCGCTGACCTCGCCGCCGGCGTAATTCAGAGGATAGAGCGTCATATCGAGCGCACCGCGGCGGATCGCCGAGTATTGCGCCACGGTCTTGACCAGCGAGGAGTTGGGATAGACCTCGGCCGTCAGCGCGCCATTGGTGCGCTTGGCGAGCTCGGCGGCGAAGCGCCGGCACATCTGATCGCGGAAGTCGCCGCTGTCGATCGTGCCGCCGGGAAACTGGTGGGAAATCTTGAGCTGCTTGGCCTCGGCCCGGGCGGTGCCGGCGATCCAGGGAGCAGCGAGCGGCATGGTTGCCGTGGCGGCCAGGAGCCGTCGGCGCGTCGTCGACATAAGCGCTTCCTCCAATGGTTACAGATGCTTGTTGGTTGGGGCGGATAAAGATTCATTCGCGCTTCAAAGTCAACTGGAGCGGGCAAGTTTTGGTCAGTTGAACAAGATTTGAGCGCGTGCAGTGCAGCAATCGTCTCGCTGTTCGACATCGCCGCCGTTCGGCTGGCGATGGCACAGGCTTTGCACGATGCGTGTGCAGCGCAGGCCGCTTCAGCGGTTCTCTTCGGTTGGCGTGCCGACAATTTCGCGACGGCTGTCTTGTTCGACGGCCGGCAGGAGTTGTCAGAGCCCAAGCACCGAGTAGCCCGTCCAACTCCAACTGACTGATCGAGGAGGCACCTTATGTGTGACCGAATTGGCTGTACGCACTTCCCCAAGCTGCAGGACATGGATTTCTCGGGCGCACCTGCCGCGTCGCGCCGCAAGTTCCTGAAGGGCGCCACGGCGGCGATGACCATCACCATGGGGATGGGCGGCATGATGGGGACCGCCCATGCCGCGGGCGGCATCAAGTCAACGCACGGCTCGGGATTCTGCAACCTCAACATCTTTCTCGCGCATGCGCGCCAGTATTCCAAGGCGGCGGGCGTCGAGCTCGAATTCGTCAACACGCCGACCCAGGCCGAGATGGTGACCTTCCTCGGTATGGGGCAGGTGGATATCGGCCTGATGCCCTACACCTCGTTCATGGCGCTCTATGACGCCGGCGCACCGGTGAAGATCGTGGCCGGCGGCGGCGTCGAAGGCTGCGCCATCGTCGCCCAACCAGGCCTCGACTCGGCCGAGAAGCTCAAGGGCAAGACACTCGGGACCTTCCAGCTCGATACGCTCGAAGTCATGCCGTACGACTATCTGAAGAAGCACAACGTCGCTTTCAAGGACGTGAAGGTGCGCTACATGGGCAACACGCCGGAAGCGATCGAAGCCTTCAAGGCTGGTGCACTTGACTGGATCTGCACCATCGAACCCTATGCCTCGGCACTGGTGAACGACGTAAAGGGCGCGGTCATGCTGACCGACGGCATCGACATGTATGGCAAGGGCTATACCGACTGCGTGCTGGCGGCGCGTGCCAGTCTCGTGAAGGACAATCCGGCCGGACTGAAGGCCATCATCAAATCGATGATGCAGGCGCAGTACGATGCCGAGCAGCAGCCGGACGAGGTCCTGAAGGAGCTGGTCGGCGCCTATTACAAGACTTCGATGGAGAACGCCAAGATCGCCAAGGGCAAGCAGCCGGCGGTGGTCGACGCGCGCAGCCAGACCCAGTTCATCCTCGACCGCACCGACAGCGTCATGGAGATGGGCTACATCAAGAAGAAGCCCGGCCGCGACGCCATCGACTGGACTCTCCTCGAAGAGGTCATCAAGGAAAATCCCGACCTCTACGGCAAGCTCAAGTACAAGTCGGCGGTCTAATGGCCGTCGTCACGCCCCCCGATTATTCCGACGGGGCGTCCGCCGCCGGAGCATCCCGCCCGGCGGCGGTTGCACGCCTGTTCGCCTCGATGGCGGGCGAGAGCGTGTTCGGCAGGATCTGGTGGACGTGCCTGTCCGTCGCCTTGTTCGTCGGGATTTGGGAGTTCTGTTGGGCGGTCGGCTGGGCCGACGCCAAGCTGTTGCCGCCGCCGCATATTTTCCTGGGGTCGATCGTCGACCAGGGCAAGTTCTTCAATACCGCGACGCGCTGGCAGGTCGGCAAGTCGATGACCGGAGGCCCCTCGGCCTTCGAATTGGTGATGATCACGATCGGCGCCACGACCATGCGCGTGTTCTCCGGTTTGGCAATTGCCTCGGTGCTGGGCGTCGGCATCGGCGTGCTGGTCCGCTACCATGCGCTGTTCGACAAGCTCGTGCTGCCGACGATCACTTTGCTGTCGCCGGTGTCGCCGATCGCCTGGCTGCCGGTGGCGATCTTCATCTTCGGCATCGGCAACGGCCCGGCGATCTTCATGGTCGTGGTCGCACTGTTCTTCCACATGGTCTTGGCGACCATCCAGCAGATCGACAATGTCAGCACCAACTTGGTCAACGTCGCGCGCACCATGGGCGCCAGCAAGCGCCAAATCTACAGCCGCGTCATCGTGCCGGCGATCCTGCCCGGTATGCTGGCGGTGCTGCGCATGAACCTGTTTGCCGGCTGGATGGTGGTGCTGATCGCCGAATTGACCGGCGTCGGCTACGGCATGGGCCAGGTCATCATGCTGGCGCGCAACACCTTCAATCCCTCACTGGTGTTCTTCTGCATCGCGGTGATCGGCGTGCTGGGCTTCACCTTCGACTGGCTGCTGCGCCAGGCGCAGCGTCGCATCCTATACTGGCTGCCCGACCAGACGGAGAAGCTGCGTGTCCTCTGAAGCGCCGCCGAGCTACTCCTCGAAGGACGCCGTGGTCTGCCGCGGCGTCGGCAAGACCTGGGCGGCCGGCACCAAGCGCGCCCACGAGGCGTTGCGCGACATCGATCTCGACATCAGGCCCGGCGAGTTCGTCGTCTTCCTCGGCCCCTCGGGCTGCGGCAAGAGCACCTTGCTTTACCTGATCTCGGGGCTGGAGGAGGCGACCGAAGGCCAGATCTGGTCGTTCCGCGACCGCGTCGAGACGCCGTCGCCCGATCGCAGCCTGATCTTCCAGGAAACCTCGCTCTTCCCCTGGTTGACGGTGTGGGAGAACGTGAGCTTCGGTCTCTCGATCCGTGGTGCCAGCAAGGAAGAGCGGCGCGGCGTGGCTTCGGAGGCGCTGCAGCGTGTGGGGCTGACGGCCGCCATGGACAAGCGGCCCGACGAGCTGTCGGGCGGCATGCGCCAGCGCGTCGCCGTCGCCCGCGCGCTTGCCATGCGGCCCAAGGTGCTGCTGATGGACGAGCCCTTCGCTGCGCTCGACGTTCAGACGCGCGCGCGCATGCAGGACTTCCTGCTCGATGTCTGGCGCGACAGCGGCGCCTCGGTGCTGTTCGTCACGCACCACATCGACGAGGCAGTGGCGCTGGCCGACCGCGTGGTGGTGTTCACCGCGCGCCCTGGCCGCATCAAGACCATCGTGCCGATCGGCCTGCCGCGGCCGCGCAATCTCTTTTCGCGCGAGGCCGAGGCGCTGCGCATCCAGCTCACCGAGCTTCTGCGCGACGAAGTTGACCGCGCCTTTGCCGAACAGGAAGCTCTCGCGCCTGCACTTTAAGAAGCCTGCTTGAGGAGAAGCCCACAATGGCCACCAGCCTGATCCGTAGCCGCGCCGCCATCACCGGCACCAAGGATCGTCTCACTTGGAACGAGATCAAGGACGGCGCCGTCCTGCAGGAGGATGGCGTCATCGTGGCCGTCGGCACTTATGACGAGCTGCACCGGAAGTATCCGACGGCGCCCGTGATCGGCACCGGCAAGGAGGTCCTGCTGCCGGGCTTCGTCAACGGCCATCACCATGTCGGCCTCACGCCGGTACAGCTTGGTTCGCCGGACATGCCGCTCGAGCTCTGGTTCATCACCCGCATGGTGATCCGCAATCTCGACCTCTATCTCGACACACTCTACTCGGCCTTCGAGATGATCGGCTCGGGCATCACCACGGTGCAGCATATCCAGGGCTGGATGCCGGGTACCCTGCCGGACGTCGAGAAGCGCGCGACCGAGACCATCAGGGCCTACGAAGATGTCGGCATGCGGGTGAGCTACTGCTACGCCGTGCGTGACCAGAACCGGCTCGTCTACCAGGCCGACGATGAGTTCGTCAGGAGCCTGCCGAAGGAGCTGCAGGGTCCGATGCAGCGCTGGTTCGACCGCTTCAAGATGAGCCTCGACGACGCGATGGACATGTTCAAGTCGTTCCATTCGCAGCATCACAACAAGCGTCGGGTGAAGATTCAGCTCGCACCGGCCAACCTGCACTGGTGCTCGGACAAGGCGCTGACGCTCCTGTCTGACGCCTCGTCCAAGTACAACGCGCCGATGCACATGCATCTGGTCGAGACCGCCTACCAGAAGGAATACGCCAAGCGGCGCGGCGACTGCACGGCGCTGGAATACATCGACCGCTTCGGCATGGTGAACGAGCGCCTGACGCTCGGCCACGGCGTATGGCTGAACGAGAAGGACATCGACCGGCTGGCGGCGGCCAAGGGCTGCGTCTGCCACAACTGCTCGTCCAATTTCCGCCTCCGCTCGGGTGTGGCGGCGCTGAATTTCTTCGAGAAGAAGGGCATCAATACCGCGATCGGCCTCGACGAGGCCGGCATCAACGACGACCGCGACATGCTGCAGGAGCTGAAGCTGGTACTACGCGCCCATCGCGTGCCCGGCATGGTCGAAGAGGACGTGCCGACCATGGCGCAGGTGCTGCGCATGGCGACGGTCGGCGGCGCCAAGACCACGCCGTACGGCACCCAGCTCGGCACGCTGGAAGTCGGCAAGGCGGCCGACATGGTGCTGATCGACTGGGAAAGCGTGGCCTATCCCTATCTCGACGAGCTGACGCCGACACTCGATGCCGTGATCCAGCGTGCCAAGAATCAGGCCGTCACCATGACCATGTGCGACGGTGAGGTGATCTTCCAGGACGGCAAGTTCACCAAGGTCGACAGGACCGCGGCGCTCAAGGCGCTTCACGACGACTTGAGCAAGGCGCTTGCCGACGACGAGGTCGAGCGGCGCAAGCTCTCGGTGGCGCTGCTGCCGCACGTGCGGAAGTTCTACGCCAACTACATCGACACCTCGAAGCACCAGCCGTTCTACCGGCCGAGTTCGATGGTCTAGCTGCCCTGCGGCGGCGGTCTGGCTGCCCGCTGCCTAGAGGTCCATGATCGGGACCTCCGTTTGGCCCGCAGGTTTGCATGTCCCTTTCGTTTCGTCCGCTGTCGCACGCATTAGGCTCCGAGGTTCAGGGCGTGGATCTCGCCAAGTCGCTCAGCAACTCCGAATTCGACCAGATTCATCGCAAGTTCCTCGAGAGCGGCATCCTGCTGTTTCGCGACCAGGAGATCACCCGCGAGCAGCACATCGCCTTCAGCCGGCGGTTCGGCGAGCTCGACAATCACGATCCGCTGCCGCGCGACCGGCATCCCGACTATCCCGAGCTGCTGCTGGTGACCAACATTCCCAAGGACAACGGCAAGCCGTCCAACTCCAAGTACACCGGCCAGCAGTGGCATTCGGACATGTCGTTCACGCCGGTGCCGTCGCTCGGCTCGCTGCTGCGCGGCATCACCATCCCGCCGGTCGGTGGCGATACCATGTTCACCAACATGTACCTGGCCTACGACACGCTTTCGGCCGGCATGAAGAAGATGATCGACGGGCTGCACGGCATCCACACCGGCAGTCGCAAGGTCGACGATCCCAACTCCGCTCGCGAGAAGGAGCAGAGAAAGATCAATCCCCCGATCGCCCAGCCGGTGGTGCGCGTGCATCCCGAGACCGGCAGGAAGGCTCTCTATATCGGCGAGAAGGTGTCGTGCTTCGAGGGCATGACTGTCGAGGAAAGCCGGCCCCTCATCGACTATCTGGTGAAGCACGCCACCCGGCCGCAGTTCATCTACCGCCACCAATGGCGTGCCAACGACATCGTGCTGTGGGACAACCGCTGCACCATGCACATAGCGCTCGGCGACTACGAGGAGGGCGAGATCCGCCATCTCGAGCGCACCACGGTCAAGGGCACGCCCTCGGGCCACTATCTGCAATGAAGCGTAGCCATTTCCTAAGAAGCGCCGCGGCGTTTGCGCTGGCGGCGCCGTCGATCGTGCGAGCCGAAAGCGGCTATCCCGACAAGCCGATCCGCATGGTGATCCCGTTCGCCGCGGGCGGCACGACCGATCTGTTGGCACGTGCGGTCGGCCAGCATTTTACCCAGACCTGGGGCCAGACGGTGGTGAGCGACAACCGGCCGGGCGCCAACGGCGTGATTGCGACCGAGGTCGTCGCCAAGGCAGCGGGCGACGGCTACACGCTCGAGCTGGTGGCGCTGGGCCATGCGACCAATCCGCTGATCTACAAGCGCCTGCCGTTCGACGCGGACAAGGATTTCACCCCGATCAGCCTGATCGCCACCTATCCGCAGCTCGTCATGGTGCATCCATCGGTGAAGGCGGCGACGCTGCAGGAATTCCTGGCTTTGGCGAGGAGTTCGAAGACGCCGCTGACCTACGCTTCCGGTGGCAACGGCTCCTCCCAGCACCTCGCGGGCTCGCTGTTCGCTCACATGGCCGGGATCACCATGACCCATGTTGCCTACAAGGGCGGCAATCCGGCGCTGCAGGACCTGATGGCGGGCAACGTCGACATGATGATCATCCAGCCGAACTCGCCGGCGCAGGTGAGGTCGGGACAGGTCCGTGCGCTGGCCGTGTCGTCGAAGGACCGAAGCGCGGACTACCCCGAATTGCCGACGGTCGCGGAGGCCGGCGTGCCCGGATACCAGTCGGTGGCGTGGTATGGCCTGATCGGGCCGAAGAACATGCCGGCTGACGTGTTGAAGAAGATCAGCGACGAGGTGATGCGCGCCGCCCAAAGCGATGCGGTCAAGGCCGTGATCGCCACCCAAAGCGGCGTCGCGGTCGGCGGCACGCCTGAGGCCTTCGCCGAGTTCATCCAGGCTGAACGCCGGCGCTACGAAACTATCGTGCGCGAGTCCGGCATGACGGTGGAGTAAGGCCGTTCAGGTAAGTCGAAGCCGGGCGACGTAGAATCCATCCAACCCGCCGCGCTCGGCCCACATCGAGGGCAGGGTGCGAATGTCGCCCGCGGGGGTGATCGCCTCGGCGAGGTCGGGCAGTTCGGCGGCCTCGACCGGCACACGTTGCAGCCGCTTTTCACGGGTCAACAGACCTTCGACGCGTGCTGGCCCCTCATCGTCCTGCAGCGAGCACACGGCGAATACCAGCATGCCGCCTGGCTTGAGCAGATCGAGCGCGTGAACCAGCAGGCGGTCCTGTGTGAGGGTGAGGCGGCTCACATCCTCTTCGTCCTTCAGCCAGGCGATGTCGGGATGGCGCCGCAGTGTGCCGGTGCCGGAGCAGGGCGCGTCGAGCAGGATGGCGTCTAACTTTTCCGCCGGCGTCCATTTGCTCGCGTCGGCTGTCACCAGGTCGGCCGAGAGGCCGGCGCGCTTCAGGTTTTCGCCCAACCGGATCATTCGGCGTTCCGAAATGTCGACTGCCGTGACATGTGCACCAGCTGCGCAAAGTTGCAAGGTCTTGCCGCCTGGGGCCGCGCACAGATCGGCCACGCGCTTGCCGGCAATGTCGCCGAGCAGGCGCGCGGGCAGGGTGGCGGCCGCGTCCTGCACCCACCAGGTACCTTCGGCGAAGCCGGGCAGCTCGGTGATAGCGCCGCCTGACGGCCGGCGCAGCGTGCCCGTCGGCAGGACATCGGCCTCCAGGCGGCCGGCCCAGAAAGCGACATCGGAGCGTGCCGTGAGATCGAGCGGCGCCTCGATGAGATGCGCGGCGGCGATGGCACGCGTGGTGTCCTCGCCATAGCTCTCGGTCCAGCTCTCCCACAGCCATTGCGGCGTATTGAGGCGCGCCGGATCGCGATCGCCGAGCAATGCCGCACCGTCGCGGGCGACTTTGCGCAACACGGCGTTGGCGAGCCCCTTCAGATGCGTCTGATTGGTGATCTCCATCAGCTGTACCGACGTATCGACGGCGGCGTGTGCCGGCGTGCCGAGGAAGAGAAGCTGCGCGGCGCCCAGCCGCAGGACCTGATGGCCGAGGGCGTTGGCGCCTTGCAACGGCCGCTCGATCAGCAGGCCCAGAACCGTGTCGATCTCGCCCAGGCGTCGCAAGGTGGTGGCGAGCAGGAGGCGCACGAAGGCACGATCGCGCGGGTCGAGGACGGGGAAGCCGTTGTGCCGCGACAACGCCTCATCGAGCGGCTGGCCCTTGTCGAGGCAGGCAACCAGGAGCTCGAGCGCGGTGCGCCGGGGGGCGAGAAGGGCATCCATCGCCCGGCGCTATAAACGCGGTTGGCGCTCTTGTCATGGCCCGGTATGTTGGTCCTACAAACAAATCGGAGGAAACGGCCCAATGAAAAAGCTCGCTCTGGCGCTGGCGATCGGCCTGCTGGGCTCGTCCGCGCTCGCCCAGGACAAGACGGTGGACCTGAAAATCTCGATCTGGCTGCCGCCCGCCCATCCGCTGGTGCCGGCGACCAAGGAATGGGCGGCCGACATCGAGAAGCAGTCCGGCGGCACCATCAAGACGGCGATCTTCCCGTCCGAGCAGCTCGGCAAGGCGTTCGACCACTATGACATGGCGCGCGACGGCATCGCCGACATCACCTACGTCAATCCGGGCTATCAGCCGGGCCGCTTCGCCATCATCTCGGCCGGACAATTGCCATTCATGTTCTCCGACGCCAAGAAGGGAACGGCGGCGCTCGACATGTGGTACCGCAAGTACGCCGCGGCGGAGATGAAGGACACGCATTTCTGCTTCGCCTTCATGCTCGAGCCGGGCGGCTATCATGGCCGCAAGAAGGTGGTGCTGCCGGAGGATATCAAGGGCATGAAGATCCGCCCGCCGCAGAGCACGATCGGCCAGATGGTGACCATGCTGGGTGGCACCAACGTGCAGGCCTCGGCGCCCGAGGCGCGCGACGTGCTGGAGCGCGGTGTGGCCGACGGCATCTTCTTCCCGTGGGGCTCGATGTTCCTGTTCGGCCTCGACAAGGTCACCAAGTACGACATGGACGTGCCGCTCTTTACGGCAGTCTTCACCTATTCCATGAACAAGGCGAAGTACGACGCCATGTCACCGGCGCAGAAGAAGGTGATCGACGAGCACTGCACCACCGAATGGGCGGTCAAAGTCGCCTCGCCCTTCGCCGACTTTGAAAAAGCCGGCCGAGCCAAAATGCTCGCCGCTCCCGGTCACGAAGTCTATCCGCTGACGCCCGACCAGCTCAAGGCGTGGAAGGCCGTGGCCGCGCCGCTGCACAAGCAGTGGGCCGATGCCGTCGCCAAGGCGGGCGGCAACCCGGACGAAATCTACAAGGAGCTCGAGGCCAGCATCGCCAAGAACGGCGGCGGCATCTGACGCGCCGTTGAACTTCTAATGACCAAAATAGGTTGCGGCGGCGAACGCGCATATAGTCACGTCGTGGTTCCTGCGGTTCAGAATTACGACGTCGCTGCCTCGATGAGGATTATTGGGGACTGCAGGGAGGTCCCCCGTGGTTTTTCCATTATTATAAGTGTTACCGCGGAGAAACTGCCCTACCCCAGCTATGGTCGAGAGCGGCGGTCGTGAAGCGCAGCGTCATGGACCGCATCATCGACACGATCGAGGCGATCGCTGCCTTGTTCGTGGGTTTGGTGGCGGCCGATATCTTCATCTCGGTGATCCTGCGGCGCTTCTTCAGCATGCAGATCCCCGACGCCTACGATTTCGGCTCGATGCTGCTCGGCATCCTGATCTTCTGGGGCATCGCCGCGACCTCCTATCGCGGCGGCCACATCACGGTCGATCTCGTCTGGGCGCAGGTCGGCCCGCGAGGCAAGCGGGTCATCGACGTCTTCGCCACGCTGGTGCTGCTGTTCGTGGTGACGGTGCAGACCTACACGCTGTTCGACAAGGTGCACGCCACCTACAACGACCATGTCCTGACGTTCGATCTCGGCCTGCCGACCTGGCCGTTTTTCGCCGTCGCCTGGGTGGGCGACGTGTCGGCGGTCGTGCTGATCGCCATCCGCACCTACCGCCTGATTTTCCATCCCGAGGACATCCACGACACGGGACGCGCGACGTGAGCCCCGACGCCGTCGCCGTACTGGGCTTCGTCGTGCTGTTCGCGCTGATGCTGCTGCGCGTGCCGGTCGGCATGGCGATGGGCCTGGTCGGTGTCACCGGCTATGCCTACCTGAGCGGCGGCGCACCGGCGCTGAAGCTGGTCGGCCAGACCTCCATGCGCACCGTCACCAGCTACCAGTTCGGCGTCATCCCGATGTTCCTGCTGATGGGCGCGTTCGTCTCGCACTCGGGCATCAGCCGCGAGCTGTTCCGTGCCGCCAATACCTTCATCGGCCACCGGCGCGGCGGTCTGGGGCTTGCGACCATCGTTTCGTGCGGCGGCTTTGCCGCGATCTCTGGCTCATCGGTCGCTACCGCCGCGACCTTCTCCGCGGTCGCCTATCCCGAGATGCGCCGCTACGGCTATCCGCAGAGCTTCGCCACCGGCGTGATCGCCGCCGGCGGCACGCTGGGCGCCATGCTGCCGCCGTCGACGGTGCTCGCGGTCTATGCACTGATCACCCAGCAGGATGTCGGCAAGCTCTTCCAGGCCGGGATCCTGCCCGGACTGCTCGCCATGACGATGTACATGCTGACCATCGCCGTGATCGTGCGCGTGCGGCCGAATTTCCTGCCGACGGTCCCGAAGGCCTCGTGGGACGAGCGCCTCGCCGGTGCGCGCGACGTGTGGGCGCCGCTGCTGCTGTTCGTCCTGGTGATCGGCGGCCTCTATGGCGGCGTCTTCACTCCCACCGAGGCGGGCGGCATGGGGGCGAGCGGCGCCTTCCTGCTTGGCATGTTGCGCGGCAAGCTGGGCAAGGCCGAGATCCGCGCCTCGCTCCTGCAGGCCACGCGCACCGCGGCGGCGGTGTTCACCGTGCTGATCGGCGCGTTGCTGTTCGGCTATTTCCTCACCATCACCCAGGTGCCGCAGAAGGTGACCGTCTTCCTGACCGGCTTGGGCGTCGGCACCTACGGCGTGCTGGCGTTGATCATGCTGATGTACCTGGTGCTCGGCTGCCTGATGGATGCCCTGGCGATGATCATCCTTACCGTGCCCATCATTTTCCCGGTGGTGACCGAGCTCGGTTTCGATCCGATCTGGTTCGGCGTGATCATCGTCATGACCGTCGAGCTCGGACTCATCCACCCGCCGGTCGGCATGAACGTGTTCGTAATCAAAAGTGTCGTCCCCGAGGTCACGTTCTCGTCAATTTTCAAGGGCGTGCTGCCGTTCATCGCCACCGACATCCTGCGGCTGATTATCCTGATCGCCTTCCCGATCATCGCACTCTGGCTGCCCAGTCACATGTGAGGCTACTGTGCGGGCCTGAAAGGATTCCCGTATGAAAAGAGTAGGTTCGTTCGTCGGCGACTGGTGGCGACTCGTCATTCCCTATTTCAAGTCGGAGGACTGGCCGGTCGCCGTTCCGCTTCTGATCGGCGCCGTCGCGCTCACCTTCACCGGCGTCGGGCTTGAGGTGCTGTTCAACGACTGGAACCGCCGCTTCTACGACAGCATCCAGAACAAGGACGAAGTTGTCTTTTGGCGCGAGATCATCGTCTTTTCTTGGCTGGCCGCCTTCTTCATCCTGAACTACGTCGCTCGCGCGATTGTCAGCCCCTATCTGAGGCTGCGCTGGCGCCGGTGGTTGACGCAGCGCTATCTCGCGCACTGGCTCGACGGCCGCGGCTACTACCGCATCGAGCTGCAGCGCACCGTCGACAACGCCGACCAGCGCATTGCCGAGGATCTGCGCTTTCTTGGCGAGTATACGATGACGCTGCTGCTGGGGCTGCTGGGCGCCGTCGCGACACTGTTGTCGTTCCTGTTCATCCTGTGGGAGTTGTCGGGTCCGCTGTCGCTGGCGTCGATCGGGTTGAACGTGACCATCCCCGGCTACATGGCCTGGGTTTGCCTCGTCTACGCCTTCGTGGGAACGTTCCTTGCAAATCGGGTCGGCAGGCGGCTGATTTTGCTCAACTTCTTGAAACAGAACTACGAAGCGAACTTCCGCTTCGCTCTGGTGCGCGTGCGCGAGAACGCTGAGGGCATTGCCCTCTATCATGGCGAGCAGCGCGAGGCCGATTCGCTGAATGCACGCTTTATCGACGTCTTCAACAACGGCTGGCGGGTGCTATTCACGCAGGCACAGCTCGCCTTCTATCAGTCGGGCTACGGACAGCTCGCCATTATCTTTCCCTATGTTGTGACCGCACCGCGGTTCTTTGCCGGCGCCATCACCTTCGGCGTCATGACCCAGACCGCGTCGGCCTTCGGCCAGGTTCAGTCGGCGCTGTCGTTCTTCATCGACAACTACACCACGCTCGCCGAGCTTCGCGCCGTGATGGACCGCTTGAAGGGCCTGCAACAGGCCACCGACGCCAAGCCAGAAACGGCGCTCGACGTCGTGCCGCAACCTGGCGCCACGGCGGTGGGCGCCGAGAACCTGACGCTCGCGCTGCCCACCGGCAGTCCGATCCTCGAGAATGCCAGGATCGAATTGCCAAGAGGGCAGGCAACGCTGATCTCGGGTGTCAGCGGTTCGGGCAAGAGCACGCTGTTCCGCGCGCTCGCCGGCATCTGGCCGTTCGGCAAAGGCCACGTGCACGTACCGGCTGGCGCGCGAGTGCTGTTCCTGCCGCAGAAGCCATACATCCCGATCGGCACGCTGCGCGACGCGGTGAAATATCCGGATGAGCACTCGACGGCGAGCGATGCCGAGATCGTGGCAGCGCTGCAGGCCGTCAATCTCGGCCACCTCGCTGGCCGGCTCGGCGACGAAACACACTGGAGCAACGTGCTGTCGGGTGGCGAGCAGCAGCGGTTGGCGGCGGCGCGCGCCCTGGTCTTCAAACCCGACTGGCTGTTCATGGACGAGGCCACCGCTTCGCTCGACGATGCTGCCGAGGCCGCCGTCTATGACGCCTTGAAGCAAAGCCTGCCGACGACGACCATGGTGTCGATCGGCCATCGCCCGACCTTGCAAAAGTGGCATGATCGCCGGATCGAACTGCAGCGCGCGCCGGGAGAAGTCGGCCGCTTGGTCGATCTGCCGTTGCCGGCGCCGGCCTAGGCGAGAATGCGCACTAGCGCAGGCTGGCGTTGATCCGCTCGAGGGCCGAGGGGCCGGGGCAAAGTTCGGCCGAATTCAGCGTGTTGAGCGGCGCCGCGACCGTATTCAGGTGATCGTGCAGGTCCTTGGGCGAGGGATCGACATAGAGCAGCCCCGTCACGACCTCGCCGGCCGCCTCGCCTTCCTGTGCGCGCTTCATGGCGGCGATCTTGTCGGATGGATCGTAGTCCTCGCCGAGCTTGCGCAGGCGCAGGATCGAGCCGTCATGCTGCTGCACGGCGGTCGCCGTGCCGGGTTCGTACTGCGTCGTGATCTCCTCGCGACCCTCGATGAAATCGATGCGGTTCAGCAACTCGTTGTGCTCGCGTACGTAATCGTAGCTCTTGGTCGAGCCGGGGTGGTTGTTGAACGCGACGCAAGGGCTGATGACATCGAGGAATGCCGCACCCTTGTGGGTCATCGCCGCCTTGATCAGTGGCACGAGCTGGTGCTTGTCGCCAGAGAAGGATCGGGCGACGAACGTCGCGCCCATCAGGATGGCGAGCGACACCATGTCGATCGACGTATCGGAGTTGGCGACGCCCTTCTTGCTGATCGAGCCCCTGTCGGCGGTAGCCGAGAACTGGCCCTTGGTCAGGCCGTACACGCCGTTGTTCATGACGATGTAGGTCATGTTCACGCCGCGGCGCATGATGTGCGCGAACTGGCCGAGCCCGATCGAGGCCGAATCGCCGTCGCCCGACACGCCCATGTAGATCAGGTCGCGGTTGGCAAGGTTGGCGCCGGTCATCACCGACGGCATGCGGCCATGCACGGTGTTGAAGCCGTGGCTCGCGCCCACGAAGTAGGTCGGCGCCTTGGACGAGCAACCGATGCCGGAGAGCTTGGCCACCTGGTGCGGCAGGATATCGAGCTCGTAGCAGGCCTGGATGATGGCGGCGCTGATCGAATCGTGGCCGCAGCCGGCGCACAGCGTGGAGACCGCGCCTTCGTAGTCGCGGCGAGTGAAGCCGGCCTTGTTCTTGACCAGCGACGGATGGTGCAACTTGGGCTTGGCGATGTAGGTCATGACGCGGCCTTCTCGAACGGAACGACCTTGAACTGGGCGAGCTTCTTGGCGATGTCGGCAGCGATGAAGCGCGCCGTGATAGGGGTGCCGTCGTAGTGCAGGACAGGCACGAGCTTGCGGGCATCGAGCGCGAAGTCGGCCATCAGCATGGTGCGCAGCTGGGCGTCTCGGTTCTGCTCGACGACGAACACTTTGTCGTGCTCGTGGATGAAGTCCTCGACGGCCTGCGAGAAGGGGAACGCCCGCACGCGCAGCGCATTGACGTGGTTGCCCGCTTCCTCGAGATGATCGAGCGCTTCCTTCATGGCGGGGCTGGTCGAGCCGAAATAGATCACGCCGTAGCGCGTCGCCTTGGGCGAGGAATAGCGCAGCGGCTGCGGCGCGATCTTCGCCGCCGTGTGCAGCTTCTTCTGCAGCCGCTCCATGTTGCGCACATAGACCGGCCCTGCCTCGGAGTACTTGGCGTACTCGTCCTTGGTCGTGCCACGGGTGAAGTACGAGCCCTTGGTCGGGTGCGTGCCGGGATAGGTGCGGAACGGGATGCCGTCGCCGTCGACGTCGAGGTAGCGGCCGAACACCTTGCCGGCGTCGAGGTCGGCGGCCGTCATCACCTTGCCGCGGTCGAGTTGGCGCTTCTCGTCCCACACGAACGGCTCGCACAGTCGATGGTTCATGCCGATGTCGAGATCGGTCATGACGAACACCGGCGTCTGCAGGCGGTCGGCGAGGTCGAGAGCGGTGGCGGTGAAGTCGAAGCACTCCTTGGGATCTTCCGGGAACACCAGCACGTGCTTGGTGTCGCCGTTGGAGGCGTAGGCGCAGGACAACAGATCGGACTGCTGGGTGCGCGTCGGCATGCCGGTCGAGGGACCGCCGCGCTGCACGTTGATGATCACAGCCGGGACTTCGGCGAACGAGGCAAGGCCGATGAACTCGGTCATCAGCGAGATGCCGGGACCGGAGGTGCTGGTGAAGGCGCGCGAGCCGTTCCAGCCGGCGCCGATCACGATGCCGATCGAGGCGAGCTCGTCCTCGGCCTGCACGATGGCGTACTTGGCCTTACCGGTTTCCTTGTCGTGCCGCAGGCGCTTGCAGTGCGCCTGGAACGCCTCGGCGAGCGAGGAGGAGGGCGTAATTGGATACCAGGCGCAGACCGTGGCGCCGCCATAGACGGCACCCAGCGCGGCGGCATTATTGCCTTCGACGAAGATGCGGTTGCCGACGTTGTTGGCGCGGCGGACCTTGAGCTTCACGGCGTCGACGTCGATGTGCTGCGTGGCCCAGTCGCGGCCGAGGTTCAGCGCCTTGACGTTGGAATCGAGCAACTTCTCCTTGCCCTTGAACTGCTCGCCGAACAGCCGCTTGATCTCCTCGGGATCGATGTCGAGCAGTACCGAGAGCGCGCCGACATAGATGATGTTCTTGAACAGTTGGCGCTGGCGGGCGTCGGAGTAGGTGGCGTTGGTGATCGCCGTCAGCGGTACGCCGACGACGTTGATGTCCTCGCGGAACATCGACGACGGCATGGGCTTGGTCGAATCGTAGAACAGATACCCGCCGGGCTCGATCTCCTTGACGTCCTCGGCCCAGGTCTGCGGGTTCATCGCGACCATCATGTCGACGCCGCCGCGCCGGCCGAGATAGCCCTTTTCGGTAACCCGCACTTCGTACCAGGTCGGCAGGCCCTGGATGTTCGATGGGAAAATGTTGCGCGGGCTGACCGGCACGCCCATGCGCAGGATCGCGCGGGCGAACAGTTCGTTGGCGGAAGCCGATCCGGAACCGTTGACGTTCGCGAACTTGACGACGAAGTCGTTAACGGCGGCTAGTGCTTGCGGCATGCGTGCTCCGCTTGAGTCATTTCCATGTAGTACTTGCGCATATCCCACGCGCCGGTCGGGCAGCGCTCGGCGCACAGCCCGCAATGCAGGCAGACATCCTCGTCCTTCACCATCACCCGTCCCGTCTTGAGGTCGTTGGCGACGTAGAGGTCCTGGGTCGGATTGACCGCCGGCGCACTGAGGCGCGCGCGCAGGTCCTTTTCCTCGCCATTCTCGGTGAAGGTGATGCAATCCATCGGGCAAATGTCGACGCAGGCGTCGCATTCGATGCAGAGCTTGCCCTCGAACACCGTCTGGATGTCGCAGTTCAGGCAGCGCTGCGCCTCCTCGAAGGCGAGCTTCGGATCGAAACCCAGTTCGACCTCGGCCATGATGTCCTTCAGCGCCTCTTCCTTCTTGCGGTGCGGGACCTTGAAGCGGTGGTCGATGGTCGGAGCGTTGTCGTAGCTCCACTCGTGGATGCCCATCTTCTGGCTGACGATGTTGACGCCGGGCGCCGGCCGCTCCTCGACATCCTCGCCGATCAGCATCTTATGGATGGAGATCGCGGCATCGTGGCCGTGCGCGGCCGCCCAGATGATGTTCTTCGGGCCGAAGGCTGCGTCGCCACCGAAGAACACCTTCTTCTGCGTGCTCTGCAGTGTCGTCTCGCCAAGCTTGGGCAGGCCCCACTTGTCGAACTCGATGCCAGCGTCCTTCTCGATCCAGGGGAAGGCATTCTCCTGGCCGATCGCCACCAGGACGTCGTCGCACTCGTGGAATTCGTCAGGCTCGCCCGACGGCTTCAGCGTACGGCGACCCTTGTCGTCGTACTCGGCCTTCACCTTCTCGAACAGCACGCCTTTGATCTTGCCGCCCTCGTGCTTCACTTCCTTCGGCACCAGCATGTTCAGGATGGGGATATCCTCGCCCATCGCGTCTTCCTTCTCCCAGGGCGACGCCTTCATCTCGTCAAAGCCCGATCGAACGATCACCTTTACGTCCTCGCCGCCAAGGCGACGGGCGGTGCGGCAGCAGTCCATCGCCGTGTTGCCGCCGCCCAGCACGATCACGCGCTTGCCGACCTTGGTGGTGTGACCGAACGAGACGGAGCTCAGCCAATCCAATCCGATGTGGATATTGTCCGCGGCCTCCTTGCGGCCGGGCACATCGAGTTCGCGGCCGCGCGGAGCGCCCGACCCCACGAACACCGCGTCATAGCCTTCGGCCAGGATCGCCTTCATCGAGTTGATCTTCTTGTGGCGGAACTCGATGTTGCCGATGTCGGTGATGTAGCCGACCTCCTCGTCGATCACCAACTCGGGGAGACGGAAGTGCGGGATTTGCGTGCGGATGAAACCGCCGAGCTTGGGATCCTGGTCGTAGATCACGATCTCGTAGCCCAGCACGGCGAGGTCGCGTGCCACGGTGAGGGACGCCGGGCCGCCGCCTACGCAGGCGATGCGCTTGCCGTTCTTCGTTGGCGCCTTGGGCATGGCGGCCTTGATGCCGTCGTCGTCCTTGTAGTCAGCGGCGACGCGCTTGAGACGGCAGATCGCGACCGGCTCCTTCTTGCCCTTGACCAGGGTCTCGTCCTCGACCCGGGAGCGCCGGCAGGCAGGCTCACACGGGCGATCACAGGTCCGGCCCAGGATTCCCGGGAAGACATTGGACTTCCAATTGATCATGTAGGCGTCGGAGTACCGGCCGTGGGCGATCAGGCGGATATACTCGGGAACGGGCGTATGGGCGGGGCACGCCCACTGACAATCCACGACCTTGTGGAAGTAATCGGGATTGGCGATGTCGGTCGGCTTCAAAACGAACTCCGGGCTGCGCCGAGCAGCGGCCGATCTGGTGTAAATGACTGTTTAGAGTACCGCAAATGGGAGGCGCATTGGGGATATTCCAAGGCTTTCCGTCAAGCATTCCGTCAAGGATTCTGTGCGCTAAGAGGTTGCAGGGACATCGATAATCCCCACGCCGGAAAGGGATTTTTCAGTCGGTCTGCGGACGGTGGCGGTAGTGACTGGGGGAGGCGCCGGCGGCACGGCGGAACATGGCGCTGAAGGCGCTCACACTCTCATACCCGAGATCCAGCGCGACCTGCGTGACAGGCGCACCGCCGCCCAGTCGACCCATCGCTTCCAGCACCCGCGCCTGCTGTCGCCAGGCGCCGAAACTGAGGCCGGTTTCGCTTTGGAACCGACGCGCCAAGGTGCGTCCGCTGGCATTCACGCTTTTCGCCCATGCGGCGAGCGGTCGCTGGTCGCCTGGTGAGTCGAGCAGCGCCTGGCAGAGGGCGCGCAAGCGCGCATCGCGCGGCATCGGCAATTGCAAAGGCAGCGACTGGAGGCCGCGCAGTTCGGCCAGGATCAATGCCACGACATGACCTGCCGGTCCGTGCTCGTCGTAGTGCAGCGGCAGCTCGGTCGCGCGCACGATCAGCTCGCGCAGCAGCGCCGAGATCGGCAGCACGTGACAGGTGCCTGGCATGAACGCGGCGGCATCGTTGCGCACATAGAGCGTGCGCATGGTGACCTCGCCCAGCATGACGATGCCATGGCGCACGCCTGCCGGCATCCACAGCGCCCGCAGCGGCGGTACGATCCACATGCCGTCGTCGGTGGCCACGCGCATCGTGCCTGCCGTCGCGTAGATCAGCTGCGCCCGCTCGTGGCTGTGCGGCAGGATTTCGAACCCGGCGGCAAAATCCTTGGGCATGGCCGCGACGGCCCGCAGCACGCGCTGATAGTCGGCCGGATCGGTGGAACGAATGACTTGTCGGTTTCTCGACATAAGTTGGCATTCTAGCGCAAGACAGCCAAGACCGCTCCACTTATTCTACAGTCATGAAGCTCAGCAGCCCGACCGCCCTCCTGCTCAATCTCGGCCACGCCATGGACCACTGGGTCCTAGCGATCTTTCTCTACACGGTGAGCGTGATCGCCGGCGTCTGGGGGGCCGACTGGAAGGAACTCACGCCCTACGCGTTCGGCGCGTCCTTCATGTTCGGCGCGGGCTCGATCGTGTCGGGCAAGCTCGGCGACCAGTGGGGCCGCCGCGCCATGATGGTTTTGTTCTTCGCCGGCATGGGTGTGTCGTCCCTGGCGATCGCGCTCTGCCAGAACAAGTGGCAGATCGGCGTGGCGCTGACGGTGATGGGCGCCTTCGCCTCGATCTACCATCCGGTCGGAATTCCCATGCTGGTGCAGAAGGCCGAGAAGCCAGGCTTCGTGATCGGCGTGAACGGGCTGGTCGGCAATCTCGGCATTGCTCTGGGCTCGAGCGTCTCAGTGCTGCTGGCGACGCGCTATGGCTGGCAGATGGCCTACATTCTGCCCGGCGTGATCTGTCTGATCTCGGCGGTGCTGTTCGCCCTCATAGTCCCGAAGGAAGAGGAGGCGCCGGCCAAGCGCAGGAGCAAGGTGCTTGACCTGCCGCCCAACATCATGGCGCGGGTCTTCTTCATCATGACCTGCGCGGCTGTGTCCGGCTCGATCGTCTTCAACTTCACCACCAACGGCAACGGCGAGATGCTGAAGGCGCGCATTGCCGAGCTGGCGCAGAGTCCCTGGCTGCTCAGCATGGCGCTGCTGGTGATTTTCTCGGTCGCCTCGTTGATGCAGCTCGTGGTCGGCGCGCTGATCGATCGCTATCCGCTGAAGAACATCTACCTGCCGATCCTGCTTTGTCAGGTGCCGTTGTTCCTGCTCGCCTCGCAGGTCGATGGCTGGGCGCTGCTCATCGTCACGACGCTCTTCATGGTGTTCGTGTTCGGCGCCATTCCCTTCACCGATGCTATGATCGTGAAATACATCGACGATCGCCTGCGCAGCCGCGTCACCGGCATGCGCCTCGCCATCGGCTTTGGCGTCAGCTCGCTGGTGACGGCGGGCATCGGGCCGTCGGTCAAGGAAGCGGGCTTTCCGACTCTGCTGATGCTGCTGGCGGGCGTCGCGTGCTTCACCATGATCGCCATCGCCTTTCTGCCCAACGAAAGGCAGCGCGCTATGGCGGCGCTGAAGCCCGCAGAGTAAGACTCCCTCCCGCTTGGGAGGGCCAATGATCAAAAGACGCAGTGTGCTGGCGGGAACGACCGGCTGGACGATCGTCGCTGCAACGGCGGTGCGCGCACAGAGTTGGCCGAGCCAGCAGGTCAAGATCGTCGTGCCGTACGTGCCGGGTGGCGCCACCGACACGGCTGGCCGCCTCGTCGCGGAGAAGATGACCGCGCTGCTCGGCCAGCAGGTCATCGTCGAGAACAAGGGCGGCGGCAACACCATCATCGGCATGGAGGCGGTGGCCAAGTCCAAGCCCGACGGCCACACACTGCTGCTCGGCACCACCACGCTCGCCACCAACGCAGCCCTTGGCCTGAAACAGCCCTACGATCCGCTGAAAGACTTCCAGACTATCTCGACCGTGGCCGACATTCCCGATCTGATCGCCATCAACAAGGATATTCCCGCGCGCAGCTATGCCGAGTTCGCCGATTGGGCGAACAAGCAGACGCAGAAGGTGCGGTTCTCGTGCTCGGGCATCGGCAACCAGCCGCATCTCTGGGGCGAGCTGTTCAAGGCCCGCAACAAGCTCAACATGGAAGTCGTCGGTTACAAGGGCTCGGCCGACGCGATCCGCGACGTGATGGGCGGACATGTGCAGATGATCGTCGACGTGGTCCTGCCGACGGGCGTGCACGTCAAAGCGGGGCGGATGACCGGACTGGTCGTGGCCTCGCCCGAACGTTCGCCGGTTTGCCCCGACGTGCCGACCGTCGCCGAACTTGGCATGAAGGACATGGAAAGCGCGGTGTTCTTTGGCCTCGTCGGTCCCGCCGGCATTCCGCGGCCGATCGTCGATCGACTGAACGCGCTTTGTCTCGAGTGTCTCAAGGACCCAGGGGTGAAAGCGAAGTTCGCCGAGCTCGGCTTCTTCACCGCCGGCTCGACGCCCGAGGCCTATCTCGAGAAGCTGAAATTCGAGACCGAGCGCTGGACCAAGGTGGTCAAGGACAACAACATCAAGATCGAGGGTTAGCGGCGCCCGACCGCGCGGGCGAGCAGCTTGCGCAAGTCCGCCGCGCTCAGCCGATCGAGTCGCGCCAGCACGCTGGGATAGTTGCGGTAGTGCTCGGTGACGAAGAAGGTCTCGGGATCGGCGCGCACCAGGTGCTCGCGCGCCTCGAAGCCGACCTTCAGCATCAGCGATTGCCCATCCTGATGCAGACGTGCCAGCAGCTTGCCTTTGTGGCGCCACGCAGGGGTGCCGTATGACGTGCCTTCTTGCAGTCCAGGCAGCGCTGAAGCGACGCGGCGGATGGTTGAGAGCGTGAGCTTGCGGGCGGCCATGGCGAAACCCACAGTGCCGGGCCAGGGCAAGAAGGAAAAGACAAAATGGCTGCAGGCTCCGCCGTGCCGGTACCGGCATCTCACCTTGACGCGGCGCGTGAGGCCGATGCCGCCACCAAGGCCGCCAATGCAGCGATGGCCGTCGGATTGCCGTTCGCCGACACGCGCGATTTCGAATCAGCCAAGCGTGGCCTGATAGCGCCGGTGCCGGACGGGCTGATCAAGACCGCGAGCGGCACGATGCTGTGGAACCTCGGCGAATACGCTTTCATCGACGGCGAACTGGCACCTGCGACGGTGAATCCCAGCCTGTGGCGCATGGCGCGGCTCAATCTCGCCAATGGCCTGTTCAAGGTGACGGAGCGTCTCTACCAGCTGCGCGGCTTCGACATCGCCAACTTGACGGTGATCGAGGGTGAGACGGGGCTGATCCTGATCGATCCGCTGACAGTCGCGGAATCGGCGCGCGCCGCGCTCGAGCTCTATTACGCGCACCGGCCGATGAAGCCGATCGTAGCGGTGATCTACACCCACAGCCATGTCGATCACTACGGCGGCGTGCGCGGTGTGATCGACGAAGCCGACGTGAAGGCGAGCAGGGTCCGGGTGATCGCGCCCAACGGCTTCATGGAGGCGATCTCCGGCGAGAACGTGCTGGCCGGCCTGCCGATGAATCGTCGCGCCCAGTTCCAGTTCGGCCCGCTGTTGCCTCGCGGGCCGCGCGGCCAGGTCGACGCCGGGCTGGGCAAGGGGATCGCCCGCGGCACGCCCGGGCTGATCGCGCCGACACAGCTCATCGTTCAGCCGGTCGAGGAGCACACGATCGACGGCGTCAGGATCATCTTCCAGCTCGCCCCTGAAACAGAAGCGCCGGCCGAGATGCACATGTTCTATCCCGAGCTCGGCGTGCTCAACATGGCGGAGAACGCCTGTCCCCTGCTGCACAACTTCATCCCGTTGCGCGGCTCGGTGGCGCGCGATCCGCGCGTCTGGTCGAAATACATCAGCGACGCCATCAAGATGTACGGACCCGGCACCGACGTGCTGATCGGCCAGCATCACTGGCCGGTGTGGGGCCGCGACACGGTCATCGACTATCTCGAGGCGCAGCGCGACCTCTACAAGCACATCCACGACCAGACCTTGCGCTACATGAACAAGGGCTGGCGGCCGGCCGAGATCGCCGAGGCGATCGACCTTCCGCCGGGTCTGGCCGAGCGCTGGAGCGTGCGCGGCTATTACGGCACGGTCAGCCACAACGTGAAGGCGGTCTATCAGCGGTATCTCAGCTGGTATGACGGCAATCCGTGCAATCTCCATCCACTGCCACCGACGCCGGCGGCCCGGAAGTTCGTCGAGTATATGGGCGGCGCTGCGGCCGTGATCGCACGAGCGAAGGCCGACTTTGCCAAGGGTGAGTTCCGGTGGGTGGCGCAGGTGATGAAGGAGGTCGTCTACGCCGAGCCCGACAACAAGGAGGCGTGCGCGCTCTGCGCCGACGCGCTGGAGCAGATGGGCTACCAGGCCGAGTCGGCGACCTGGCGCAACGCCTTCCTCTACGGGGCGCAGGAGCTGCGCCATGGCGTGTTTCAGGTTCCGGTGCGCGCAAGCATGAGCGCCGATACGCTGGCGGGCCTCAGCACCGATGTGTTCTTCGACGCGCTCGCCATTCGGCTCGATCCGGCGAAGGCGGTCGGCCAAAGCTTCGTGCTCAACTGGCGCTTCACCGATCGGGATGAAACCCTGTCGATCTGCCTCAAGCACTGCACGTTGACGCACCGCATGGGCGACTGGTCGGCCGCGGCCGCCGCCGCTGTCACCACCACGCGCGTCATCCTGGACGATCTGGTGTTGCGCAAGATCACCGCACAGGAAGCCCTGGGTTCAGGGGCCCTGAAGGCGGAGGGCGACCCGTCGCGGTTCGAGCTGCTGTTCGGCATGCTCGATCAGCCGCCAGGGTTGATGTTCGACGTGCTGAAGCCTGGTGCCGGCCGCTAGGCGCTTGACATCGGACGGCACGGCCCCTGTGATGCACGTCAATAAAAACGCGAAAAGCACACAAATATCAGGGAGTGAAGCATGTCCATGGGCAAGATTGGGCGTCTTGTAGGCGCTGCATTTGCCGCGGTTGCGGCGTTGGGACTGGCGGCATCCGCCGGGGCCCAGGAAAAGAAGATCAAGATCGGCGTGGTCTACGACCTGACCGGCCCGTTCGCGGGCGGCGGTTCAGAGCTGCAGTACACCGGCGCCAAGATCATGATGGATTACTTCATCAAGCAGGGTGGCGTCGAAGGCTACAAGATCGAACCGGTCTATGCCGACGCCCAGAGCAAGCCCGATGTCGCGATCAATGAGGCGGTCCGGCTGGTCGAGCAGGAGAAAGTCGACATGTTGCTCGGCTTCTATTCTTCCGCGCAGTGCGTACCTGCTGCGGCGAAGGTGGAGCAGCTCAAGAAGTTCATGTGGATCACCACTTGCATCTCCAGCGCGGTGCTTGAGAACCGCCACCTGCATTACGTCTTCCGGCCGCAGGTCAGCGGCAATCTCTACGGCGTCGCTGCGACGGACATGATCGCCGCCTACGCCAAGGAGAAGTTCGGCAAGGAGCCGAAGGACCTGCGCGTGGCGATCGTTCACGAGGACGGAGCCTACGGCGTCGACGTCGCCAAGGGCGACGAGGCCGGCTCCAAGAAATATGGCTTCAACGTCGTGCTGAAGGAGGGCTATTCGATCAGCGCGCCCGACCTCTCGGCCCTGGTCACCAAGCTCAAGCGTGCCCGGCCCGACGTGATCTTCCATACCGGCTACAACCCCGACATCACGTTGCTGCTGCGCCAGGCGCGCGAGCAGGGCCTGAAGGTCGGTGCGATCGTCGGCCAGGGCGCGGGCTACAGCGTCTACGACAAGCTGAAGGAAGGCCTCGGCGAGGATTCCAACTATCTCTTCACCATCGACCCGATCTCGATCTGGCTCACCAATCCCAAGAGCCTCGATCCGAAGCTGCCGCCGATGATCAAGATGGTGGGCGATGAGTTCGAGAAGCTGAAGCCGGGCGCGTCGAAGTCGGCGCATATCGGCATGGCCGCCTCGAACACCTACCTGTTCATGACCGAAGTCCTGCCACGGGCCATCAAGAAGTACGGCGGCATCGACGGCGAGTCGCTGCGCAAGGCCGCGCTCGACGTCGACCTGCCCGAGGGCGGCACCATGCTGGGCTTCGGCGTGAAGTTCCTGCCCGAAGATGCTGCACTTGCTGGTCAGAACGAGCGCGCCTTCCCGGTCGTCACCCAGTACATCAACGGCAAGGCCACGGTGGTATGGCCCAAGAGTCAGCAGCAGGCAGACCCGGTGCTGCCCCTGCCGGCCGGCACGACCTACAGCTACAAGTAGGATAGTCCGGCAACAGCGTCAGGCGGGCCATGCTCGTCGTAGAGAGTCTGGTCAAGCGTTTCGGCGGGTTCACCGCCGTCAGCAACGTGTCGTTCAAGGTCGATCAGGGCGAGATTCTCGGCCTGATCGGCCCGAATGGCTCGGGCAAGAGCACGATCTTCAATATGCTGTCGGGGACGTTCCCGCCCTCGGCGGGATCGATCAAGTTCGAAGGCCACGAGCTCTCGGGCCTGGCGCCGCACAAGATCATCAACCGGGGCGTCGGCCGGACCTTCCAGATCCCACGGCCCTTCCGCCGGCTGACGATCTTCGAGAATGTCGCATTGGCGGGTTATTTCGGCCAGGGCCGCCACAGCCGCGCCAAAGCCGACGAAGCGGCCGAGCGGGCGCTCGCCACGGTCGGTCTGCCGGTCGATCGGCGCTCGCCGGTCGACGGTCTTGGCGCCGCCGGGCTGAAGAAGCTCGAGCTCGCCAAGGCGCTGGCCACCGGTCCCAAGCTCCTGCTTGCGGATGAGAGCCTGGGTGGCCTCGACGACACGGAGATGGACCAAGCCGCCGACATGCTGCGCCGGATCCGCGACGAGCTCGGCATCACCATCATCTGGGTCGAGCACATCATGGGCGTGCTGATGCGCGTGGTCGATCGCGTCATGGTGCTCGACCACGGCGAGAAGATCTCCGAAGGGCTGCCGAGCCAGGTCGCCAGCGATCCGCGGGTGATCGAGGTCTATCTCGGCACCGACGCGCACGCGACCCAGGCCGCGGCGGCGAGAAAGTGAGCGGCGCGTGCTCGAGCTGAAGGCGATCGACGCGGGCTATGGCAGCTTCCAGGCGCTGTTCGGTGTCGGCCTCGAGGTGCGCGCGGGCGAGGCGGTCGGCGTGATCGGACCCAACGGAGCCGGCAAGACGACCCTGATGCGCGTGATCTCCGGCATGATCCGCCCGCGGCGCGGCACGATCACCATGCAGGGGACCAACGTGCTGGCGACACCGGCGCATCGCATCGTCAGCCTCGGCATCGCACATGTTCCCGAGAATCGGCGGCTGTTCCCTCGGCTCAGCGTCGAGGACAACCTCAAGATGGGCGCCTTCATGCCCGAGGCGCGGGCCCGGCACGACGAGCGGCTGGAATTCGTGTTCAGCCTGTTCCCGCGCATGAAGGAGCGCCGCCATCAGCTCGCTGGCACCATGTCGGGCGGCGAGCAGCAGATGTGCGCCATCGGCCGCGCGCTGATGAGCGATCCCAAGCTCCTGCTGCTCGACGAGCCGTCGGCGGGCCTTGCGCCGGTCGTGGTGCAGCAGGTCTTCGAGCTCCTCGCGCGGATCCGCCAGAGCGGGCTCACCGTCTTAATCGTCGAGCAGAACGTGCAACAAGTTTTGCACGCGGTCGATAGAGCCTATCTCCTGGAAGCCGGCACCATCCGCGCCTCGGGTACGTCGGCCGAGATGCTGGCCAGCGACACCATCAAGCAGGCGTATCTCGGAGTATAGGCACGCAATGGACTCCTTCCTCGACATCTTCGACATCTACCTGCTCGAAGCTCTGATCAATGGCATCCTGCTGGGCGGCGTGCTGGCCTTGCTGGCGCTCGGACTGAACCTGATCTTCGGCGTCATCGACGTGACGTGGATCTGTTACGCCGAGCTGATCATGATCGGCATGTATGCGATGTACTATCTCTTCAGCATCTATCATCTTCCGTACTGGGTTGCCGCGCCGATCTGCATCCTGGTGGTCGCGGTGTTGGGCGCGCTGCTGCATTTGCTGGTGATCGAGCCACTGCTCACCTCGCCGCCGATCAACCAGCTTCTGGCCACCGGCGGTGTGCTGTTCTTTCTGCAAAGCGCCGCCACGGTGGCCTTCGGAATCGAGTTCCACAATCTCGGCATCCGGCTGCCGGTGTTGCGCTTCGGTGACATGAACTTCAGCTACGCCCGCCTGCTCGCCTTCGGCGCCGCCCTGGCCGGCATGATCGCGGTCTATGTCTTCATGAAACGGACCTATGTCGGCACCGCCATTCGCGCCATCGCCCAGGACCGCCAGATCATGCCGCTGATGGGCGTCAACACGCGCAAGATCTACCTGATCACATCGGCGCTGGGCGGTGCGCTCGCCGGGCTCGCGGCCTGCCTGCTCGTGCTGCTCTATGACGTGCATCCCTTCATCGGGCTCTCGATCGGGCCGATCACCTTCCTGATCTGCGTGCTGGGCGGGCTCGGCAACTTCATCGGCGGCTTCGTGGCCTCCTTCGTCTTCGCCGAGATCATCTCGATGGGCGGGCTCTTCTCCGACCTCGAATGGGGCTATGTGCTGGCCTTCGGCTTCTTCATCATCATGATGTTCATCAGGCCCGCCGGCCTGCTGGCGAGGCGGCAGTGATGCCCGGCCTCGGCATGCAACACCTGTGGTGGGCGGTGGCGGCCGTCATCCTGGTGGCATTCCCGTTCGTGCACCGGGACCCCTACCATCTGCACATCCTGATCCTGATCCTGATCTGGTCGTTCGCTTACACGTCGTGGTCGATGATGGGACGCTTCGGCCTGGTGTCGCTCGGCCATGGTGGCTTCATGGGCGTCGGTGCCTATGTGACGGCGCTCTTGTGGAACCATCTCGGCGTCTCGCCGTGGCTCGGCATTCCGCTCGCGATGGTCTGCGCCGCGGCATTGGCCGTGGTCGTCGGTTATCCCTGCTTTCGCTTCCGCATCACCGGCCACTATTTCGTGCTGGTGACGCTCGCCCTCTCCGGTATCGTCCTGCAGGTCATCACAGCCACGCGCGACTGGACCGGCGGTTCGCTCGGCTACACGCCGGAGGCGACCAAGGGCAATCACCTCGCCGCGCTGCAATTCTCCGACAAGACGACTTGGTATCTGATCGCGCTCGGCATCTGGGCGATCGGCCTGCTGATCTGGCGCTGGGTCGATCGCAGCATGGACCGCTATGCGCTGGAGGCGATCTCGGAGGACGAGGACGCGGCCGCCGCCGCCGGGGTCAACGTCACCTTCGAGAAGCTCAAGATCACGATCGTGAGCGCGCTCATGACCGCCTTCGCGGGCGCGATCTATTGCCAGTATCAGATGTTCATCTCGCCCGACACGGTGAGCGGCATCGCGGTGTCGCTGCAGATGGTGTTCGCGGTCATCGTCGGCGGGCTCTACGTGACGCTCGGGCCGACGGTCGGCGCCATCATCACCATCCTGCTGGCCGAGACCCTGCGCATCGGTTTCGGCACCAAGGCGGTCGGCTGGGACAACCTGATCTACGGCCTGCTGCTGGTATCGTTCATCATCTTCCTGCCCAAGGGCATTTTAGGCAGCATCCTCGCGCGCGTGCGGCGCTAGCTAGGCGCGCTCGAGCGCGGCGATGCCGAGTGGGGCCACACGCCCGCGCATCGTGAGGGTCGGCAGCTTCTCGGCTTTGAGTTCTTTCGGCAGGGTGGTTCGCGTCAGCAGATCCTCAGACACGAGAATGTCGTGGCCGAGTTCCTTGGCGGCGTCGAGCAGGCGGGCGGCAACGTTCAGCGTGTCGCCGACATAGGCGATCTCGCGACGCACGTCGCCGATTTCGCCGGCGACGATCTCGCCGCAATGGAGCGCGGCGCGGAATTCTGGCACGGCGCCGAACTGGGCGAGATATTGCGCCTTCTGCGCCGCGATGAAGTCGCGAGCCACGAACGGGCAGAGAAGGGTCGCGCCGTCCACTAGCCCCGCATCGGCGTTCCAGGTGAGGATCGCCTCGTCGCCCACGTATTTGTGGATTTCGGCCTCGCATTCGAGGGCGGCATCCGCGACGTCGCGGAAGAAATGGTTCAGGAGTTCGTGGAAGCGCACAGCACCCAGCCGCTCGGCCATGCCCGTCGAATCCTTCATGTCGATCAGCAGGAAGCTTCTTTGCTCGTGTCTCGGCTGCACGTAGCGGCCGGTCAGCAGGTTCCGGAGCGTGGTCACGCCCAGCAGGCCGCCGGCTTCGAAGAACAGGGTGCCGACTACCGACATGACGATGGAGAAGACCAGGGATTGGCGGAACACGGGGCTGAAATTGATGTAGGTCGCGAAGTCGTCCGACAGGAGCAGGCGCACGAACAGCAGGCCGCCCACGATTACGACGAAATAGAAGAGCACCTTGAAGGCGAAATAAACCGCGAGCGGGCGGCGGCGCAGGCGACGCATGAAGGCCAGCTGATCGCCCTTCAGCTGGAAGAGCACGATGGGCGTGGCGATCACCAGCGAGTAGATCGCACCGTGCGTTGCCGAGCGCAGCCACCATTCATCTACTGGTCCCACGCGGGCGCCGAAGATGGCGCTCACGACGGCGCTGGCGAGGCTCACCCACAGGAAGATGCGCCATTCGCGATGGCTGCGACGTGTCATCTTCATGTCGTCTGCATATCTCCGCACCTATGCTCGCAGAGTTGACGATCCGTCAGTCCTCCGCCTAGCCTGTTTAGCAGCGATTCCACCGCTCAATCGACATCAAATCCGTCAACGAGGGAGAACGCTCATGAACAAGCTGCTGCTGACTGCCGCCACCGTCGCGCTGTTGGGCCTCGCCGGAGCCTCACAGTCGGCCGACAAGAAGACGCTCGCCTTCGTGGTCAACGGGGCCTCCGACTTCTGGAAGGCGGCGGAGGCGGGCGTGAAGAAGGCGCAAACCGAGCTGCCGAACTACACGCTGGTCTTCAAGTATCCCGAGCAATCCTCGGCAGCGATCCAGACCCGCATGATGGACGATCTCGTCGCCGCCGGCGTGGCCGGCATCATGGTGAGCGCCGTCGATCCCAAGACCATGGGCGACGCGCTCAATCGTGTCGGCGGTCAGGTCGCGCTGTTCACCACTGACAGCGACGCGCCCAACAGCAAGCGCATCGCCTATATCGGCTCGAGCAATGTCGACGCCGGCAAGCAGGCCGGCCAGCTCATGGTCAAGGCGCTGCCCAACGGCGGCAAATGCATGGGCTTCGTAGGCCTGCCGGGCGCCGACAATGCGCGCGAGCGCATCGACGGCGTGAAGGAGGTCATCAAGGGAACGAAGATCGAGCTCGTTGACGTGCGCGCCGACGACATCGATCAGACCCGTGCCAAGCGCAATGTCGAGGACACGATCACCGCCCATCCCGAGATCAACTGCATGGTCGGCTTTTATTCCTACAACACGCCGCGCATCTACGAGGCGCTGAAAGAGGCCGGCAAGATCGGCAAGGTTACCATCATCGGCTTCGACGAGGATCCGATCACTCTGGGCGGCGTGAAGGAGGGCACCATCGTCGGCACCGTCGTGCAGCAACCCTACGAATGGGGCTACCAGGGCATGAAGGACATGGCGAAGTTCCTCGAAGGCGACAAGTCCTTCGTTCCGGCAAACAAGCTGATCATCATCCCGACCAAAATCATCGAAAAAGGCAACGTCGATGCTTTCTGGGCCGAGCTGAAGACACGGCAAGGCAAGAAGTAGGGCTGCGTCACCGGCCGGATTGGCCTTAGACTGACGGGCGTCGCGACTTGCGCGGCGCCCTTTTTGCGTGCAACAGCCGTGACTCCGCCGCTCCTTGAACTCGTCTCCGTCGGCAAGACCTATCCCGGTGTGAAGGCACTCGATCGTGTCGGCTTGCGTGTCGAGCGTGGCGAGGTGCTGGCGCTGATCGGCGAGAACGGCGCCGGCAAGTCGACCCTGATGAAGATCCTGGGCGGTGTCGTCGCTCCGAGCGAAGGCCTGATCCGTATCGACGGGGTCGACCACACATCGCTCACGGTTGCGGGCGCCATGGCGGCGGGCATCGCCTTCGTGCATCAGGAACTCAACCTCTTCGAAAATCTCGACGTTGCCGCCAATGTGATGATCGGGCGCGAACCGGTCTTCGCTGGACCGCTTGAGCTCATCGACCGCACGGCGCTCGAGGCCAAAGTGACGCCCCTGCTGCGCCGGCTAGGTGTCGATTTCCAGGCAAAGACACCGGTCGCCGACCTGTCGCTCGCGCAGCGCCAGCTCGTCGAGATCATCAAGGCACTGTCTCTCGAGGCGCGCATCGTCATCATGGACGAGCCGACCTCGAGCCTCACGGCCTCGGAGACCGCACGCCTTCTGAAGGTGATCGCCGAGCTGAAGGCGGCCGGCGTGACGGTGATCTTCATCTCGCACCGCCTGAACGAGGTCGAGCAGTGCGCCGACAGGGTCGTCGTGCTGCGCGATGGTGCCGTCGTCGGCGAACTGGCGCGCGAGCAGATCCAGCACGACACCATGATCCGCATGATGATCGGTCGCGATCTGAAATCGCTTCATGTTCCGGCCGAACGCCCGCCAGGGGACCCGGTGCTCGATGTCGTGGGTTTCCGGACGTCGGCCCATCCCGAGCATGCCCTCGACCTCTCCCTTCATTCGGGCGAGATTCTCGGCATGGCTGGCCTGGTCGGTGCCGGCCGCACCGAACTCGCCTGCGCCATCTTCGGTGTCGATCGCGCGGCCGGTGGCGAGTTGCGTCTCGACGGCCGCAAGGTGTCCATACGCACCCCACGCGATGCCATCGACCTCGGCATCTTCCTCATCCCGGAAGACCGCAAGCGCTCCGGGCTCGTGCTTGAGCTGACAGTGAACGAGAACATCTCGCTGGCGAACCTGATGGCCTTCGCCTCGGGCCTGCTGATCCGCAGCGGCGCGGAGCGCCGCAATGCCCAGGAGCGCAGTGCGGCGCTCGACATCAGGGCGGCCTCGATCGATACGGTGGTGGGCACCCTGTCGGGCGGCAACCAGCAGAAGGTCGTGCTGGCGAAGTGGCTGTCGATGAAGCCGAAAGTGGTGATCTTCGACGAGCCGACGCGCGGCATCGACGTCGGGTCGAAATCGGAAATCTACCGATTGATGCGCGAGCTGGCCGATGCCGGCGTTGCCGTGCTGATGATCTCCAGCGACATGGAGGAGGTGATCGGCGTCAGCGACCGCATCGTGGTGATGCGCGAGGGCCGCATCGGCGGCTTCCTGGCGCGGCCTGATTTCAGCGAGGAGAACGTCATGCGGCTTGCCGTCGGGCAGCGCGACATGCAGGAAGCGGAGGCGGTGACGTGCTGAAGAAGGATCTCGGTCTTTTCCTGCTGATCGTCGTGGTCGGCGTCGTCGTCTCGATTCTCAATCCGCGCTTCCTGTCGCCGATCAACCTCGGCAACACCGCGAACCTGATCGGCCTGTTCGGCCTGTTCTCCATCGGCGAGGCCTTCGTTATCATCACCGGCGGCATCGACCTGTCGATCGGCTCGATGTTCGCGCTGCTGGGCGTCATCTATATCGACCTTCTGGTGACCTATCAGTTGAGCTGGTGGCTCGCCGCACTGCTCACCGTGCTGGGTGGCGTCGTGTTGGGCGCGATCCACGGCTTCCTCGTCACGCGGCTTCGGCTGCAGCCGTTCATCGTCACCTTGTGTGGCCTGCTGATCTACCGCGGTGTGGCGCGCTACTACACCAACGACGGCACGGCGGGCTTCGAGTTCGGCCAGTCCTTCCCAACGCTCGAATGGCTGGCAGCAGGCCGCACCTTTGGCGTGCCGCATTCCTTCATCATGTTTCTCGTGGTCGCCGCCATAATGGCGGTCGTGCTGCACCGTTCGGTGTTCGGCCGCTATCTTTTCGCCGTCGGCAAGAACGAAGAGGCGGCGCGTTATTCGGGCATCCGCACGGGGCGTATCGTGGCGGCGGCCTATGTCATCAGCGGCGGGCTGGCGGGTCTCTCCTCGATCTATCTCGCGATGTACACGCGCTCGATCTCGCCGGCTTCACACGGCAATTTCTACGAGCTCTACGGTATAGCGGCCGCCGTGCTTGGCGGCTGTTCGCTGCGCGGCGGCGAGGGATCCGTCCTCGGGATTGTGCTGGGCACCATCTTGCTCCAGGTGCTGCAGAACCTCGTGAACCTGCTCGGCATCCCGAGTTCGCTCAACTTCGCGGTGATGGGCACGGTGATCCTGATCGGCGTTATTGCCGACCAGCAATTGACGCGCCTCAGGAATCGACGGGTGATGCGCTAGCGCTCCGTTCTGCTCAGCGCGTGCGCCGGGCCAGTGCTTGCGCGAAGGTGGCATGATCGACGTTGCCGCCCGAGCAGACGACCGCGACCTTGCGGCCTTTCACAGCCAGCTTGCCGGTCAGTGTCGCAGCCAGCGCCACCGCGCCGCCCGGCTCGACCACCAGCTTGAATTCGCGAAAGGCGAGTTCCATGGCGTCGAGCACTTCGTCATCGCTGACGACCAGGCCCGGTCCCAGCACCTTCTGCGCCAGCGGGAAGGTCACGTCGCCCGGCGTCGGCGCCAACAGCGCATCGCAGATCGAGCCGGTGAGCTTGTCGTTCTTTTCCTTCTTGCCGCTCTTCAGCGAGCGCGCGAGGTCATCGAAGCCTGCCGGCTCGCCAGCATGCACTGTCGTGCCGGGGCTGATGCCCTTGACGCCGAGCGCCACGCCGGTCGACAGGCCGCCGCCGGAGCAGGGCGCGGCCACGGCATCGAGGGTGACGCCCAGCGCCTTGGCCTGCTCGGCAAGCTCCAGCCCCGCCGTGCCTTGGCCGGTCAGGATCCAGACATGGTCATAAGGCGGGACAACGGTGGCGCCGGTCTTCTTCGCAATGCCAAGGCCGATCTCTTCGCGGCTATCCTTGACGCGGTCATACAGCACGATCTCTGCGCCGCTCGCGCGCGTGTTGGCCACCTTCAACGCCGGTGCGTCGGCCGGCATGACAATGGTGGCCTTCACGCCCAACAGCCGCGCCGCTTCGGCCAGGCCCTGCGCGTGGTTACCCGATGACCAGCCAACCACGCCCTTCTTGCGGTCGGCCTCCGGCATGGAGGCGAGGAAATTGTAGGCGCCGCGCAGCTTAAACGAGCCGGTGCGCTGCAGGCACTCGGCCTTGATGAACAGTCGTCCGCCCAGCATGGCGTTGACGCGCTCGTTCTCCAGCAAGGGCGTTCGGATCGTGATTCCGTCGAGGCGGCGGGCGGCGGCCTGCACATCGGCGAAAGTCGGCAGCGAGGCCATCAGGCGACTCCGAGAAGAGCGGGGAGGGAGGAGAGATCCTTGATCTGCGTCGAAATCCTGCCCGGCAGGTTGTCGTCGGGTGCGCTGGCGCGGTTCACCCAGATGCTGCGGAAGCCGAAGTGCGCCGCGCCGTGCGCATCCCAGCAGTTGGACGAGAGGAAGCACACCTTGTCCGGCTTGACGCCGCAGCGCGCCTCGACCAGCCGATAGGCCTTGGGGTCGACCTTGAAGACCTTGGCCGCATCGACGCTGATCACCGCTTCGAAGCGATCGGCGAGGCCCGATGCCTTGACCATCGGATCGAGCATCTCGGGATTGCCGTTGGACAAAATCGCCAGCCGCATGCCGGCACGCTTCAGCCGGTCGAGCATCGCGGGTACTTCGGGGAAGGGATCGAGCGCGAGATAGGCGCCTAAAAGATTCTCGCGCACTAACGGGTCGGCGATGCCGTGCGCGGCGAGGCAGTTGTCCAGCGCCTCGCCCGTGACCTGCCAGAACGGCGCATAGGCTGCCATGCTGTTGCGCAGCCAGGTGTACTGTATCTGCTTGGTACGCCACATCTCGGACAAGGCGTCGGCCTTGGGCCCGATCGCCGCGCGATGGCGCGCCACGGCCGAGTTGAAATCGTAGAGCGTGCCGTAGGCATCGAAGACGCAGATGTCGGTGTCAGTCATGTGCTAGGCTAACTCGCATGTTCGTCGCCATCGTTCAAATCCCCATGACCAAGCGCCCGCGAGACGCCGCCGTCGAGTCGGCGCGCAAATCGGCGCCGACCTACACGGCTCTCGGCGCGAAGGGCCTGCTGAAGAAATATTATCTCAACGGTGAGGCCGGCGGCGGCGGTGTCTACCTCTGGGAATCGAAGGCCGCCGCCCGCGCCTGGTACACGCCGGAATGGGAAAAGCGCATGGAGTCGGCCTTCGGCGCCAAGCCCAAGGTGACCTACTACGACAACCATGTCGTCGTGGACAACGAGGTGGGCAAGGTTCGTATCGAAGGGGAATGAAAATGCAGAAGCGCAGATTGGGACGTACCGGGCTTGAGGTATCCGTGCTGGGCTATGGCGCCGGCGCGGTCGGCGGGTTGTTCACCAAGGGCGCGGCAGCCGACCAGGAGCGTGCCGTGGCGCGCGCCATCGAAGCCGGCATCAACTACTTCGACACCGCGGCGCTCTACGGCAATGGCGAGTCCGAGAAGAATCTCGGTCGCGTTCTGAAGGCCTTGAAGGCCGATGTCGTGGTAGGCACCAAGGTGCGGCTCGGTGTCCAGCATCGCGCCGATGTCGGCAAGGCGATCGCGCAGGGCATGGACGACAGCCTGAAGCGCATGGACCGCGACCATGTCGACCTCTTCCAGCTGCACAATCCGCTGGTCGCCAAGGATGCCGGCGATCACCTCGCGATCGACATCGCGCTGAACGAGGTGGCGCCGGCGCTCGACAAGCTGCGCAAGGCGGGCAAGACGCGTTTCATCGGCTTCAGCGGCGTCGGCGAGACGCCAGCGCTCCTGAAGGCGATCAACTCCAAGCTCTTCGATACGGTGCAGGTCGTCTACAATGCGCTGAACCCCAGCGCCGGCGGCCCAATGCCGAAGGGCGCGCCGGGCCAGGACTACGGCCGGCTGCTCGAGCGGGCCAAGGCAAATGACGTCGGCACCATCATCATCCGCGCGCTGGCTGGCGGCGCGCTCAGCGGTACCGTCGAGCGCCATCCGCTGGCCATGCAGGTGGTCGATCCGATTGGCTCGGCACCCAACTTCGCCGCCGACGTGGCCCGCACCAAGGCGCTCGAGCCGCTGGCGCGCGATGGCGGCGCCGCCGACCTCACCGAGTTCGCCGAGCGCTTCGTGATCTCCCATTCGGCGGTGTCGACCATGCTGGTCGGCTATTCGACGCTGGACCACCTCGAGGCGGCGATCGGCGCAGTGAACAAGGGGCCGCTGCCGGAGGCTGTGCTCCGGCGCATGGGCTGATCAACGGTGCCCTCGAACAATGAAAAATCTCGTCTGGACGATGCCGCGCGCGCGGGCTGGTTCTACTACATCGCGGGGCAGACCCAGGACGAGATTGCCAAGCGACTGAAAGTCTCGCGCGCGACCGTGCAGCGCCTCGTCTCGCTCTGCCTGTCAGAGCGCCTGATCACCTTTCGCCTGGAACATCCCATCGCGGCGTGCATGGACCTCGCGACGCAGCTGGTCGATCGCTTCAAGCTCAGAACCTGTGAAATCGTTCCGACAGACCCTACCTCTGCAACGGCCGTTGCCGGAATCGCGGAGCGCGCGGCCAGCCTTCTCGAGGCCACTCTACGCAGCTCCAAGCCGGTGATCGTGGCGATTGGCACTGGCCGGGCGATGCGCGCCGCCGTGGAGCAGGTTCCGCCCATGGATCGCCCGGACCACCAGCTCGTGTCGCTGGTGAGCAATATCTCGACCGATGGCTCGGCAAACTTCTTCGATACAGTAGGCCGGCTCGCCGAGCTAACGAAGGCTCGCCACTACCCGACATCATTGCCCGTGCTGATGTCGTCGGAAGACGAGCGCGACCGGATGCTCAAGATGGGCGCGGTCGCCAAGGTCCGCGCCATTGCGGGCCGGGCGGACCTGCGCCTGATCGGCGTCGGCCAGATGGACGAGAAGGCCCAACTCCACGTCGACGGCTTTGTCAGTCGGACTGAATTGCGGGAGCTGATGCGGCTTGGCGCCGTCGGCGAGCTCACGGGCTGGGCTTATGATGCGCGCGGTCGCTTCCTGAAGGGCGGCACCAACGCGCGCCTTACCAGCGTGCCGCACCCTGTGCCGGCGACCGCGCTGACGGTTGCCGCCGCCGTGGGACCGGCCAAGGTGCCGGCCATCCTTGCCGCACTGCGGGGTCGGTTGATCAACGGGCTCATCACTGACGAAGCGACGGCGAAGTCCCTGCTCGCGCAATAGCCGGCCGGCACCCTTGACAAGCTGACGGGCCGGCGTGAGCATATGCCCAAAGCGAGAGCATATGCCCACTCGCTAGCCATGGGAGGAGTTCAGTGAAGCACCGCCTCAGCGCCCTGGCGGGCGCGCTATCGCTCTTCGCCGCCATTCCCGGTTTCGCTGAGACCACCACGTTGACCATCGCCACCGTCAACAACAGCGACATGATCCGCATGCAGGGTCTTACCAGCGCCTTCACGGCCAAGAACCCGGACGTCGCTGTCAAATGGGTCACCCTGGAGGAGAACGTGCTGCGCCAGCGCGTCACGACGGACATCGCCACCAAGGGTGGTCAGTTCGACATCCTGACCATCGGCACCTACGAGGTGCCGATCTGGGCCAAGAAGAACTGGCTGGTCGCCCTCGACAAGCTTCCGGCGGACTACGACGTGGCCGACCTGCTGCCCAAGATCCGAGACGCCGTGTCGGTCGGCGGCAAGCTCTACGCCGCGCCGTTCTACGGCGAGAGCTCGATGATCATGTATCGTACCGACCTGTTCCAGAAGGCCGGTCTCGCCATGCCGGAGTCGCCGACCTGGGATTTCGTCGTCGACGCCGCCAAGAAGCTCACCGACAAGTCGGCCGGCGTTTATGGCATCTGCCTGCGCGGCAAGGCCGGCTGGGGCGAGAACATGGCGTTCCTCACCGCCATGTCCAACTCCTTCGGCGCGCGCTGGTTCGACGAGCAGTGGCAGCCGCAGTTCAACAGCCCGGAATGGAAGAAGACGCTCACCACCTACCTCGACGTGATGAAGGCGGCAGGCCCGCCGGGCGCCAGCTCGAACGGCTTCAACGAGAACCTCGCCCTATTCAATGCCGGCAAGTGCGGCATGTGGATCGACGCCACGGTGGCGGCCTCCTTCGTCACCAATCCCAAGGAGTCAAAGGTTGCCGACAAGGTCGGCTTTGCGCTGGCGCCGAACACCGGACTCGGCAAGAACGCCAACTGGCTATGGGCGTGGAACCTTGCCATCCCGGCCGGTTCGAAGAAGGTCGATGCTGCCGCGAAGTTCATCGCCTGGGCGACGAGCAAGGAATACGCCCAGCTCGTTGCGTCGAAGGAAGGTTGGGCCAACGTGCCGCCGGGGACACGCACCTCGCTCTACCAAAATCCGGAGTACGTGAAGGCCGCTCCGTTTGCGAAGCTCACGCTCGCCTCGATCAATTCGGCCGACCCCAATCATCCGACGGTCAAGCCGGTGCCCTATGTCGGCGTGCAATACGCCGCCATCCCGGAATTCCAGGGCATCGGCACGACGGTTGGCCAGCAATTCTCGGCGGCGCTCGCCGGCACGACCACCGCCGATGCGGCGCTGGCCGCCGCCCAGGCGTCGACCGAGCGTGAAATGAAGCGGGCAGGCTACATCAAGTGACCGAACAAACCCGGGCGCTCGGCCGGCTTCTGCTGACGCCGGCCGTCGCCCTGCTGTTCGCCTGGATGATCGTCCCGCTGGCGATGACGATCTATTTCTCGACGCTGCACTACAATCTGCTCAATCCCGGGTCGGAGCAGTTCGTCGGCCTCGAGAACTACACCTACTTCCTGACAGATCCGGCGTTCCTGGCGTCCCTCTACAACACGTTGCTGCTCGTCGGCTCGGTGCTGGTGATCACCATCGTTCTCGGGACGCTGATCGCGCTGCTACTCGACCAGGCGGTGATCGGGCGCAGCATCGTGCGCCTGATGGTCATTGCGCCGTTCTTCGTCATGCCGACGGTCAGCGCGCTGGTCTGGAAGAACCTCCTGATGCATCCCGTGTCCGGCCTGCTCGCCTATGTCGCCACGTCGCTGGGCCTGGCGCCGATCGACTGGTTTGCCGACATGCCGCTGCTCGCGATCATCCTGATCGTCTCGTGGCAATGGCTGCCCTTCGCCACGCTCATCCTGTTGACGGCTCTGCAGTCCCTCGACGAGGAGCAGCGGGAGGCGGCGGAGATGGACGGCGCCGGAGCCTTGTCGAGCTTCGTCTACGTCACGCTGCCCCACCTCGCGCGGCCGATCACCGTGGTCATCCTGATCGAGACGATCTTCCTGCTGACGGTGTTCGCCGAGATCTTCGTCACCACCGGTGGCGGCCCCGGACTCGCCACGACCAACATCGCCTTCCTGATCTACTCGCAGGCCCTGATCCAGTACGACGTCGGTTCGGCCTCGGCGGGCGGCATGGTCGCGGTGGTGATCGCCAACATCCTGGCCTTCTTCCTGGTCCGTATCGTCGGCCGCAACCTGGAGGCCTGATCATGGCGCGAAGGGTCACCCCGACAAGGATGGCAGTGGCGACGGTCGCAGCCTGGGGCGTGGGCTTTGTGATCTTCTTCCCGATCCTGTGGATGATCCTCGCCAGCTTCAAGACCGAGCTCGAAGCATTCACGATCCCGCCATCGTTCCTGTTCTTCCACTGGACGACGGAGAACTACGCCACCGTCCAGGGCCGCAGTGACTACCTCCATCACGCCATCAACTCGGTCGTGGTCGCCGGCGGCTCGACCCTGATCGCCATGCTGATCGCGATTCCCGCCGCCTGGTCGATGGCCTTTGCACCCTCCAAGCGCACCAAGGACACGCTGCTGTGGATGCTGTCGACCAAGATGATGCCGCCGGTCGGCGTCCTGGTGCCGATCTATCTGCTCTATCGCACGTTCGGTCTGCTCGACACGCTGGGTGGCCTGGTCCTCGTGCTCTGCCTCGGCAACCTGCCGATCGTCGTCTGGATGCTGTTCACCTATTTCAAGGAAATTCCAAAGGACATCCTCGAGGCCGCCCGCATGGACGGCGCCACGGTCGGCCGCGAGCTCATCTACGTGCTGACACCGATGGCCGTGCCGGGCATCGCCTCGACCCTGCTGCTCAATGTGATCCTGGCCTGGAACGAAGCCTTCTGGACGCTGAACCTCTCGACGTCGGACGCGGCGCCGCTCACGGTTTTCATTGCCTCCTACTCGAGTCCGGAAGGCCTGTTCTGGGCCAAGCTCTCGGCCGCGTCGACGATGGCCATCGCTCCCATCCTCGTGCTCGGCTGGTTCAGCCAACGCCAGCTCGTCCGCGGGCTCACCTTCGGCGCCGTTAAGTAGGACCACCGTCATGGGCAGCATCACTCTCGAAGGCGTCCGCAAGTCGTTCGGAGCGCATGCCGTCATCCACGGCGCCGATCTCGAGATCGCCGATGGATCGTTTGTCGTGTTCGTGGGCCCCTCCGGTTGCGGAAAGACCACGCTTCTGCGCCTGATCGCCGGCCTCGAGGACGTGAGTGATGGCCGCATCCTGATCGACGGCGCCAACGTCGTCGGGGTGGCCGCCGCCAAGCGCGGCCTGTCGATGGTGTTTCAGTCCTACGCGCTCTACCCCCACATGAGTGTCAGGGGAAACATCGGCTTCGGGCTGAAGATGGCCGGCCTGCCGCGGGACGAGATCAGCCGCAAGGTCGAGGCGGCGGCGGCGACCCTCAACCTCACCGCCTATCTCGATCGCAAGCCGCGCGAGCTTTCCGGCGGCCAGCGCCAGCGCGTGGCGATTGGGCGGGCGATCGTTCGCGAGCCGAAAGCCTTCCTGTTCGACGAGCCGTTGTCCAATCTCGATGCGGCGCTGCGCGTGCAGATGCGACTGGAAATCACCACGCTGCAGAAACAGCTGGCGACGACCGCCGTCTATGTCACGCACGACCAGGTCGAGGCCATGACGATGGCCGACCGGATCGTGGTGCTCAATGCCGGTCGCATCGAGCAGTTCGGCTCGCCGCTCGAACTCTACGACCGGCCCGCCAATCTTTTTGTCGCGGGCTTCATCGGCTCGCCGCGCATGAACTTGATCGGGCGGGAGGCGGCGCAGCGCTACGGGGCCGAGACGATCGGGATCCGTCCTGAGCATCTGAAAGCCGCCCGCGACGGTGAGGGATGGCAGGGAAGGGTGGCCGTCGCCGAGCATCTCGGCAGCGACACCTTCCTGCATGTCGATGTGCCCGGCGTTGGCAATCTGACGGCACGTTCGATCGGCGAGCTTGGCCTCACGACCGGCGATGACGTCCGGCTGCAGCCCGATCCCGGCCGCATCCATCGCTTCGATCGGGACGGCAAGGCCATGAGCAAATGAGAGAGTGATGTATCTCGACAGGTTCAAGCTCACCGATCGCGTCGCGCTGGTCACCGGCGGGGGCCGTGGCATAGGTCTCGCTTGCGCAGACGCGCTGGCCGAGGCGGGTGCTCGCGTCATCATCGCCGACCGTGACGCCGCGACCGCCGAAGAAGGGCGCGCAGCCCTTCGCGCCAAGAACCTCGACGCAGAAATCGTGATCATGGATGTGACCGATTCCCGGCGCGTGACCGAGATCGCTGATGAGCTGGCGGCGCGTCACCGGCGGATCGATGTCCTGGTCAACAATGCCGGCATAGCGCGCAGCGAGACGCCAGCCGAGACGGTCAGTGACGAGCATTGGCTGAACGTCATCGACGTCAACCTCAACGGCACCTTCTGGTGCTGCCGCGCCTTCGGTCGCCACATGCTGCAGGCCAAGTCCGGCGCCATCGTGAACATCGGCTCGATGTCGGGTTTCATCGTCAACAAGCCCCAAGAGCAGTGTTACTACAACGCCTCCAAGGCCGCCGTTCATCACCTGACCAAGTCGCTGGCGGCCGAATGGGGGGCAAGGGGCGTGCGCGTCAACGCAGTCGCGCCGACCTATATCGCCACGCCCTTGAACGAATTCGTCAAGTCCAATCCCGCCATGTATGATGCCTGGATCGGTGGAACGCCGATGGCCCGCCTCGGCGGAGTCGAGGAGATCGCGTCGGTCGTGCTGTTCCTCGCATCGGACGCCGCGAGCCTGATGACCGGCAGTATCGTCCTCGCCGATGGTGGCTACACATGCTGGTGAGCAAGTCGGACGCAAGGCGGGTGCCCGTATGCAGCAGGCTTTCATCGGTGTCGACGTCGGCACGGCCAGCGCCCGCGCCGGTCTCTTCGACGCCAAGGGGATTCTTTTGGCCACGGCCCGTCGGCCGATCGCCGTCTGGCACGAAGCGGGTGACATCGTCGAGCAATCCTCGACCGACATCTGGAATGCGTGCGCGGGGGCAGTCCGCGATGTCCTGAAGGAGGCGGCGCTCGCGCCCGCTCTCGTGAAGGGCGTGGGCTTCGATGCCACCTGTTCGCTCGTCGTGCTCGACCGCGCACGAAATCCCTTGAGCGTCAGCGCCTCGGGCGACGCGCAGCGCAACGTCATCGTCTGGATGGATCACCGGGCGATCTCGCAGGCCGAGCGCATAAGCGCAACCAAGGACGAGGTCTTGCGGCACGTGGGCGGGATCATCTCGCCCGAAATGGAGACGCCGAAATTGCTCTGGTTGAAGGAGCATTTGCCGGCAACCTGGCGAGATGCCGGGCACTTCCTCGACCTCGCCGACTACCTGACCTTTCGCGCAACCGGGAGCCTCGCCCGATCGACCTGCACTCTCACCTGCAAGTGGACTTATCTTGCGCACGAGAAGCGTTGGAGCCGAGGCTACTTCGAGCGGATCGGGCTCGCCGATCTGCTCGCCGACGACTGCGAGAAGATCGGCCGCGAGATCGTCGAGCCGGGCACCAACCTCGGCGATGGTTTGGCGCCGCAGGCCGCGGGCGAGCTCGGGCTTCTTCCCGGCACGGCGGTTGGTGCCTCCCTGATCGACGCCCATGCCGGCGGCGTTGCCACCATTGGCGGGCTGGGCGCCGATGGCGCGTCGGCCAACGTGCTCGAGCGTCTCGCCTATATCATGGGGACTTCGGCCTGCATCATGGCGACGACCGAGACGCCGCGCTTCGTGCCCGGCGTCTGGGGGCCCTATTACTCGGCGATGGTTCCCGGCCTCTGGCTGAACGAAGGCGGCCAATCGGCGGCGGGAGCGGGGATCGACCACCTCGTGCGCTCGCATCCGGCGTACCCCGAGGCCGCGGCGGCCGCCAAGGCGGCGGGCGTCACCGTGCTCGAGTTCCTCGAGAACCGGGCGGTCGCGCGCTGTCACGCCGTGGGCGAAACCGCACGCCTTGCACGAGACATCCACGTGCTGCCCGATTTCCTCGGTAATCGTTCGCCGTACGCCGATGCCCATGTGCGCGCCGTCGTTGCCGGCCTCAATCTCGACACCGATCTCGAGAGTCTGGAACGCGTGTTCGTGTCCGGCCTCTGTGGCCTTGCCTACGGACTGGCCGATGTCGTCGACGCCATGCGGGCGCATGGCATTCCGTGCCGCATGATGGTGATGAGCGGCGGCGCCAGCCGAAGTCCCCTGGTGCGCCAGATCATGGCGGATACGACAGGGTTGGCCGTCGCCTTGCCGTCCACGGCTGAGCCGGTGTTGCTGGGGGCGGCGATGCTGGGTGCTGTCGCGGCAGGCGGCTTTCGGTCGCTTCGCGAGGCCATGGAAGTGATGTCGCGGTTGGGCCCTCTGACGCAGGCCACCGGTCCCAAGCTGACGGCATTTCACGACGCCAAGCGCGAGGTCTATGCGCTCATGCGAGAGCTCGACAAGAAGAGCAGGGCCAAGATGGACGCGCTTGGCGCATGCGGCCCCGCCGCCAAGGTGCGGGAAGGCGCCTGATGCTGCTGGCCTGTGGCGACGCACTCGTTGATTTCTTGCCGGTGGAATCCGCCGATGGGCGCGACGCCCTCCTGCCTTCGGTGGGCGGTTCATGCTTCAACGTCGCGGTCGGGATGGCGCGACTGGGCGCGCCGGTCGGGTTCGTCGGCGGCATCTCGACCGATCTGTTCGGCCGCATGATCGCCGAGCACGCCCAGGCCTCCCAGGTTGACCTGCGTTACGCCGCTCGCAGCGACCGGCCGACGACGCTCGCCTTCGTGCGCTCGATCAACGGCGAGCCGCACTATGCCTTCTACGACGAAGGGACGGCCTCGCGGCATTGGATCCATCAGCCAGGGTCCATCCCGTTTGCCGAGATCGACGCGCTCCATGTCGGGTCGACGACGCTCGTCCATCGTGCGGGGGCGGCTCAGGCCATGGCCCTGATCGACGAAGCGCGTGGCCTCGCCACTGTCTCGTTCGATCCCAACTGTCGGCCCAATCTCGTCCACGACAAGGCCGACTATGTCGACCATATGGACCAGTTTGCGGCACGTGCCGACGTTGTGCGCCTGTCAGACAGCGACTTCGCTTACCTCTATGGCGGTAGCGACTATGCCGGCAGAGCGGAAGCCTTGTTTGCAGCTGGCACCCAGCTGTTGATCGTCACGCGCGGCGTTCGCGGCGCGCTGGCCTGGCACCGGAACGCGGGTGCAATCGAAGTCGAGGCGCCGCCGGTCAACGTGGTCGACACGGTTGGTGCCGGAGACAGCTTCCAGGCAGGGCTTCTCTTCGCGCTGCGGGCGACGGGGCGGATCTCCCCCGAGACCCTCGTTCGCTTGAGCGCGGTTGACCTCAAACGCGCATTGTCCTTTGCGACAGGGTGCGCGGCCATCACTTGCGGGCGTCGTGGCGCTGATCCGCCCAGGCTTTCAGAGCTCGACGCCAATCTGCTCGACACGCTCGGCGAGGCTTCGCCTCTTAAAGCCGCGTCATATCAATAGCTTGCGGCGCGGTATCCTAATACCGCTACCGGAATCGTTTAAAATCAACCACTTGCCGAGAGGGGGTGGCGTGGGAAACTGGGAAGAATCGACTAAAGCCCTTATGCCATCGGCATCGGAGGCTTCCCAACCGGCTGGGAAGTTTTGGGAAGTTTGGGAAGTTTACGACCGCCCCATCGCCGGGGCGACGGCGCGGAAGGGCGCGTTCAGGCGGTCGCGGTAGACGCCGACGCCTTCCATGATGCGCTGCACGTAATTGCGGGTCTCGCGGAACGGGATCATCTCGATCCAGTCGACCATGTCGATCTTGCCGGCGCGCGGATCGCCGATCGTGTCGAGCCAGCGCGCCACGCGGTTAGGTCCGGCATTGTAGGCGGCCAGCGCGAGCTCATACGAGCCGCCGAAGCGCTGCAGCATCTCGGCGAGGTACTGGCTGCCCAGGTTCACGTTGTAGGCGGGATCGCGCGTCAGCTTGTCCTGGATGTAGGGCACTCCGATGCGGCCCGCGACGTCGCGCGCCGTGCCCGGCATCAGCTGCATCAGGCCGAGTGCGCCAGAAGAGGAGACGGCGCCGGAATTGAAGGCGCTCTCCTGCCGCGTCACCGCCAGCGCCAGCGCGCGCTCGATCGAGCCGGTCGAGCCGAGATCGACCACCGGGAAGGAAGCCTCGAACAGCGTGACGCCATTCTCGGTGGCGCGCCGCGCGATCACGAGGGCGATGTCGGGGCGCTTAAGTTCAGTCGCGAGATGGGAGAGCAGCAGCGTCTCGCCCGGACCGTTCACCATGCGCGCCAGCCTGAGCAGGAAGGGTCGCGTGCGCTCAGCATCTCCCGCCTGACCGATATAGCGCGCCACCGTCACCAGTTCGCGGCCGCCCAGCGCCTGGCGGTCGGCATCGGAGGCCACGGGATCGCTGGGCAGCTTCACGGCACCGCCCGGCAGGCGGCGCGCGGCGAGCTGGCCATAGAACGTCTGGCCGAAGGCGGCGGCGCGGCCGAACCAGTCGATCGCTTCCTTTGAACGGCCCGCCGCTTCCAGCGCACGGCCCATCCAGTAGGCGGCGCGGCTCTTCGAGATGTCGGTCGACACGCCGTCATAGAGCGTCTGGAAATGCTTCAGCCCATCAGCCGGCTTCTTGAGATGGCGGAGCGCAATCCAGCCGGCGAGGAACTCGGCCTCGGCGAAAGCGACGCCGCGTGTCTGGCCGTGCTGCAGGGCAACGGCATAGGCATCGGCGGGGTGACCGGCGGCCAGAAGATCGCGCGCGAGTTGCTGGCGCTCGTTCCACCAGGCTTCGGTTTGGCCGGTCGGCGGCGCGGCGGCGAGCGCCCTGGCTTCATCGAAATTGCCGCTGCGGCGCAGCCACGCCAGTCGCTCGAGCTTGATGCCGGGCTCGTTCAGCTTGGCCGCGGCCACGCCCTTCAGGATGGTCGGCGCATCGGCTGCCTTGGTGGCCATGGCCAACCGCGCATTGGCCAGTGGCTGGTAATCGGGCGGCAGCTTTGAGACGAGGTCGCGCGCTACCTGCGGGCGGCCGTCGCGCAGGATTCGGTCGAAGCGCGCGATATGGTCGTCGCCGCTGAGATAGCGGCCGTACTTGTTGAGGAAGTCGTCCTCATCGGCGGCGCGGAAGGTGGCGTTGCGCCAGCTGTCACTCGCGAACTTTGCCACGTCGTTGGGACTGGCCGCCGCTGCCGCCTCCAGGCGCTTGAGGTGTCCCGCGCTGGTGAGCGGCGGAAAGGCGGTGAAGTAAAGGAAGACTTGTTGCGGCGAAGCGTCGGGGCCGATGCGGTCCTCGGCCTGGCGGCGCAGCAACTCGGGCTCGGGCCAGTCGGGGTTCTCGCGCAGCATGCGCCAGGTCGAGGCGAGGTCGGCGTCGGTCTTGGGCGCGACCCGCAGCACGCTCCAATCAACGATGCGCTTCAGCAGCGGATTGCCGAAGTTCGCGACCGCGGCGCGGGCATCGCTCCAGCGGCTGTCGTCGATCGCCTTGAAGGCGGCGGCCAGCGCGGCCGCCTCGGCGGGGCTGAGCGGCTTGCCGGTGGAAATCTCCTTGGCGACCTCGCTCGGCGGGTCGGCCGGCACCAGTCCATTGCCGTTGCCGATCGGAAGTTGTCCACCGCTGGAGGGGCTCGCCGTCGGCGGGGCATTGGCCTGGGCGGGCGCCGGATGGCTGGGCGAGGGGACGCGGCGCACCCCCGTGTCGGGCACGCCCGGGCGCTGCTGCTCGCCGCTCTCGCCGCGCAGAACAGTCACGCCCTGCGCCGAGGCAGCCGAGGGTAATGCCGCCAGGGCCAAGATGAGGGGGAGGGTTGTTCTTTTCACTCTAGGAATCGTAGGCAGGTCATCGCGGCATCACAATGGCAAGTTGCTCACCTTGCCGGGCCGGGGGGTGGGGCCTATGCTGATTTTTCAGGGGGAAATCGGAGGAAGCCATGTTCAACGGATCGCTCGTTGCGCTGATCACGCCGTTCAAGAACGGCTCGGTCGACGAAAAAGGATTCGAGAAGTTCGTGGCCTGGCAGATCAAGGAGGGCACCGATGGCCTGGTGCCGTGCGGCACGACAGGCGAGTCGCCGACCCTGTCGATGGAGGAGCACAAGCGCGTCATCGACATCTGCATCGCCGCGGCCAAGGGCTCGGGGGTGCCGGTGATCGCCGGGACCGGCTCGAACTCGACCGCCGAGGCGATCGAACTCACCAAGCACGCCAGGAAGGCCGGCGCCGATGCCGCCATGCTGGTCGTGCCCTACTACAACAAGCCGACCCAGGAAGGCTTGTTCCAGCACTTCAAGGCGGTGGCCGAGGCGGTCGACATCCCGATCCTGCTCTACAACGTGCCGCCGCGCACCGGCGGCGACATGCAGGTCGAGACGGTGATCCGGCTGTCGCAGGTCAAGAACATCATCGGCATCAAGGACGCGAGCTACGACATGGCGCGGCCGACCTTGACCAAGCTCAAGGCCAAGAAGGGCTTCATCCAGCTCTCGGGCGAGGATGCCAGCGCCATGGGCTTCATGGCCCAGGGCGGCGACGGCTGCATTTCGGTGACGGCGAACGTGGCGCCCCGGCTGTGCGGCGACATGCACGACGCCTGGAAGAAGCGCGACCTCGACAAGGTGTTCGAGATCCAGGACCGGCTGATGCCGATGCACAAGGCGATGTTCTGCGAGACCAGCCCCGGCCCGGTGAAGTACGCCGCCGAGCTGATCGGCCAGTGCAGCGCCGAGATGCGCCTGCCGATGGTACCGATCGCGGAGGCAAGCAAGAAGGCCGTGCGCGAGGCGATGGTCCACGCGGGTCTCATAAACTAAGTAAAGGCGTTCCGTTGGCGAAGAAACCGGACCTGGATCACAAGGTGGTGGCCCAGAACCGCAAGGCGCGGCACAACTACTTCATCGAGGAGACCTTCGAGGCCGGGCTGGCGTTGACCGGCACCGAGGTCAAGTCGCTGCGCGGCGGACGCAGCACCATTGCCGAGTCCTATATCACCGCGCTCGAAGGCGAGGCCTGGCTGGTTAACGCCACCATTCCCGAATACGCCTCGGGCAACCGCTTCAATCACGAGCCGCGCCGGCCGCGCAAGCTGCTGCTCCACCGTTCGCAGGTGAGCAAGCTGATCGGGGCCATCCAGCGCGAAGGCCGTACCGTGGTGCCGCTGCAGATCTACTTCAACCCCAAGGGTCGCGCCAAGATCGAGATCGCACTGGCCACCGGCAAGAAGGCGCACGACAAGCGGCAGTCGATCAAGGACCGCGATTGGCAGCGCCAACGCAGCCGGTTGCTGGCGCGCCGCTAGGCGTAGAGGAGTAGCGTCATGAGCACCGTCCTGGTCACCGGCGCCGCGCGCGGCCTCGGCCTCGACTTCACCAGGCAGTTTGCCGCCAAGGGCTGGAAGGTGCTGGCCTGCGCGCGCAAGCCCGACGGGCTCAAGGATATCAAGGGCGACATCCATCATCACACGCTCGAGGTTACCGACTACAAGGCGGTGAAGGCTCTCGCCAAGAAGCTGAATGGCGAGGCGATCGATGTGCTGATCTGCAATGCCGGCGTCGGCGGCGATCGCGAGCAGCGCGGGCAGGTGCTGGGCGCCTTCGATGCCGACGAGATGCGGCGCGTCTTCGAGATCAACACGCTCGCCCCGCTGATGATGGCGGAAGCCTTCGCCGAGCACGTCGCCCGCTCGCAGCAGAAGAAGCTGATCGCCATCACCTCGATCCTGGGCAGTCTCGCCAACAACAACGGCGGCCGTTACGCCTATCGCGCCAGCAAGACCGCGCTCAACATGGAATGGAGCTGCCTCGCCAAGGAACTCGGCGGCAAGGGCGTGATCTGCGTTGCCCTGCATCCCGGCTGGGTGCAGACCGACATGGGCGGGCCGACGGCGACGCTGACGATCGAGCAGAGCGTGCCGTCCATGGTGAAGGTGATCGAGGGCCTCAAGCCATCGGACAACGGCCGCTATGTGAGCTACGACGGCAGCGAGTTGCCCTGGTAGCGCGATGCTGCTCAGCGAAGAACAGATCCTGATCCGCGACACCGCCCGCGCCTTTGCACAGGAGCAGGTGCTGCCGCATGTCCGCGCCTGGGAAGCAGCCGGCGAGATCCCGCGCGCGCTGCTGGCCGAGATGGGCCACATGGGCTTCATGGGCATGTGCGTGCCGAACGAATGGGGCGGCGCCGGCGCCACTATGGTGTCCTACGTGTTGGCGCTGGAGGAGATCGCCGCTGCCGATGGCGGGCTGTCCACGGTGATGAGCGTCAACAACTCGCCCGATTGTGCCGCGCTGCTAGCCTATGGTTCGCCCGAGCAGAAGGAGAAGTGGCTGAAGCCTCTGGCCAAGGGCGAGATCCTCGGGGCCTTCTGCCTCACCGAACCGCAGGCCGGCTCCGATGCCTCCAACCTCAGGACGCGGGCCGAGCGCAAAGGCAATGGCTGGGTGCTGAACGGCGTGAAGCAATTCATCACCTCGGGCCGCACCGCCGACATGGCGCTGGTCTTCGCCGTGACCGATCCGGCCAACGTCAAGCGCGGGATCTCCTGCTTCATCGTGCCCACCAAGACTGCCGGCTATCGCGTGGCCTCGATCGAGAAAAAATTGGGGCAGAAATCGTCCGACACCTGCCAGATCGCCTTCGAGAATTGCGTCGTCGGCGCTGATTCGATGTTGGGTGGCGAAGGCGAGGGCTATCGCATCGCCTTGGCAAACCTCGAGGTCGGACGCATTGGAATCGGGGCCCAGGCGGTCGGCATGGCGCGTGCGTCATTTGAACTCGCGCGCGCCTACGCGGGCGACCGCGAGGCTTTCGGCACCCCGATCATCAACCACCAGGCCGTGCAATTCCGGTTGGCGGATATGGCCACAAAAGTGACGGTGGCGCGGCAAATGGTGCTGCACGCCGCGACGCTGCGTGACGCCGCTCAGCCATGCCTCACAGAGGCCGCAATGGCAAAGTTATATGCCTCCGAGATGGCGGAGGAAGTGTGCTCGGCCGCGATCCAGATCCACGGCGGTTACGGCTACGTCGCCGACTACTTGGCCGAGAAAATCTGGCGCGATGTGCGGGTGTGCCAGATCTACGAGGGCACCAGCGACGTGCAAAGACTTCTGATCGGCCGGGGCCTGGCGGCACTGTGATACCTGCCTGTCGCTTGTCGTAGGCTCTGCAAAATGCGAGACTCATTCCCTATGAAGAGGGCCGCCTAAGCGGCTCCAAAAGGCAGGGGGAGCCTGGGCGGCGGAATGATTGACCGTGCGCCGTAGTTTTGCAGCACTTGGGGTCGCTGTCGCCTCGCTGGCCACAGCGCAATTCGCTTTGGGCGAACAGCCCGACGCCGACGGCACCCGCCTCGTTCACATGCAGACCGCCTTCAACCCGAACCTGCCGGGCGCGGGCGAGGGCGTGCGCACCTTCACCAAGACGCTGAAGCACCTGTCGGCGGGCGCGCTCGCCATCAAGATCATCGAGCCCGGCCGCGTTACGCCGACGCCGGACATGCTCGACGCCGTGGTCAACGGCGACCTCGAGGCCGCCTTCACTTGGTCGGGCTACGCCATGGCCAAGGCGCCGGTGTTCAGCCTGTTCGCCACCGTGCCGTTCGGCCCAGGGCCCGAGGACATGACCTCGTGGCTGCTCGAGGGCGATGGTGGGCGCATCCATCACGAGGCCTATGATAAGCTCGGCGTCGTCGGTGTTCCGTGCGGCGTGCAGGGCCCCAAGGGCGGCGGCTGGTTCCGTACCGAGCTCAACACCGTCGAGGACTTCAAAGGTGCGCGCCTGCGCTTCGGGCGCATCGCCAGCAAGGTGATCGAGCGGCTGGGCGCCCATCTGGTGCCGCTCTCGCAGGGTGAATTCTTCTACAACCTGCAGCAGGGCAAGGTGGATGGCGGTGAGATGGCGACACCGGCCATCGACGCAGCGCTCGGCTTCGACAAGCTTGGTTTGCCCTACTACATGCCGGGCTGGCAGCAGCCGTCCGCGGTGCTCGACTTCCTGATGCGCAAGGACAGGTGGGAAATGCTGACCGCACAGCAGCGCGCTCAGATCGACACCGCCTGCCGCGCAAATATCGCCTGGATGCTGAGCCGCTCGCCGCATACCCAGGCGCTGGCGCTGGAGAAACTGCAAGCCGCGGGCGTGGTCATCAAGCCATGGTCGCCGGAATTGCTCGAGGCGTTCCGCAAGAACACCGATATCGTGCTGAAGGATTGGGCGGAGCACGATGGCGACTTTGCCGCCGCCTGGGCCAACCAGAGGAAGTTCGTGGCGCAAGGGGTCGCCTGGCGGTCGCTCTCCCGCTTGCCCTGAAGCACGGGTCCGGGCAGTTTCGTCCGGGCATGACCGTCCTTTCCTCAACCATCGACACCCGTTCGGATACCTTCAAGAAGAACGCCGAGGCTATGCGCGCGCTGGTCGCCGACTTGCGCGCGCGCACCGACAAGGTGCGGCTGGGCGGTGGCGAGGAACAGCGCAAGCGCCATGTCGGGCGCGGCAAGTTGTTGCCGCGCGAGAGGGTGCGGGCCTTGCTGGATCCCGGCTCGCCGTTTCTCGAACTGTCGCCGCTCGCGGCCATGGGCATGTATGACAATGAGGCGCCGGGCTCGGGCGTGATCACCGGCGTCGGCCGCGTCAGCGGCGTGGAATGCGCCATCGTCTGCAACGACGCCACGGTCAAGGGCGGCACCTATTATCCGATGACGGTGAAGAAACATCTCCGCGCCCAGGAAGTGGCGATGGAGAACCGGCTGCCCTGCATCTATCTGGTCGATTCGGGCGGCGCCAACCTGCCGCAGTGGCCGGAGGTTTTCCCTGACAAGACCCATTTCGGCCGCATCTTCTATAACCAGGCCAACATGTCGGCGCAGGGCATTCCGCAGATCGCCTGTGTCATGGGTTCGTGCACGGCGGGCGGCGCCTATGTGCCGGCGATGAGTGACGAGACCGTCATCGTCCGCAAGCAGGGCACGATCTTTCTCGGCGGCCCGCCGCTGGTGAAAGCCGCGATCGGCGAGATCGTGAGCGCCGAAGACCTGGGCGGCGCCGACGTGCACGCCCGCACCTCGGGCGTCGCCGACCACTATGCGCACAACGACAGCCATGCGCTCGGCATGGTCCGCCGCATCGTGGCTAACCTCAATTGGAAGAAGAACCCGTCGGTCTCGCTGATCGATGCACGCGAGCCCAACTACGCCGCGGAGGAGCTTTACGGTGTCGTGCCGCCGGACAGCCGCACCCCCTACGACATGCGCGAGGTGATCGCCCGGCTGGTTGACGGCAGCGAGCTCGACGAGTTCAAGCACCTCTACGGCACCACCATCGTCACCGGCTTCGCCCGCATCTGGGGCTATCCGATCGGCATCGTCGCCAACAACGGCATCCTGTTCAACGAATCGGCGCTAAAAGCCTCGCACTTCATCGAGTTGTGCGGCCAGCGCGGCATTCCGCTGCTATTCCTGCAGAACATCACGGGCTTCATGGTCGGCCGCAAATACGAGGCGGGCGGCATCGCACGCGACGGCGCCAAGATGGTGACCGCGGTCTCCACGGTCGGCGTGCCGAAATTCACCGTGATTGTCGGCGGCAGCTATGGCGCGGGCAACTATGGCATGTGCGGCCGCGCCTATAGCCCGCGCTTCCTCTGGATGTGGCCGAGCGCCCGCATCTCGGTGATGGGTGGCGAGCAGGCGGCGAGCGTGCTCGCCACCGTGCGGCGCGACAATATCGAGGCCAAGGGCGGCAGCTGGTCTAAGGAGGAGGAGGCCGCCTTCAAGCAGCCGATCCTCGAGCAGTACGACCGCGAGGGTCATCCGTACTACGCCACGGCGCGCATTTGGGACGATGGCATCCTCGATCCGGTCGATACGCGGATGGCGCTGGCGCTCGGCCTGTCGGCGGCCATGAACCAGCCGATCGGCCAGACCAAGTTCGGCGTCTTTCGGATGTGAGCGCGCCATGAGCCAGTCGGTCCTTACCTCCATCGCAGACGGCATCGCCACGCTCCGGCTGAACCGCGGCAAGGAGATGAACTCGCTCGACGCCGAGACCGCGCGGATAATCCGCGACGCCGTCGAGGCCTTCGGCACAGACGAGACGGTGCGCGTGATGGTCGTGGCCGGTGAGGGGCCGGCCTTCTCAGCCGGCGGAGACTTCAACTGGGTGCTGGGCTGGCCAGAGCTCGACGCCATCACCCGCCATGCCCATGCCGATGCCATCATGGCGGCGGTGCAGGCGATCTACGACTTCCCCAAGCCATCGATCGCGCGCGTGCACGGCGCGGCGGTCGGCGGCGGTGTCGGGTTGATGCTGGCCTGCGACTTCGCGGTGGCCGCCGCGACCGCGCGCTTTGGGTTGACCTCGGTGCGCAACGGCCTACTGGCCGGCATCGCCATTCCCGTGCTGATCGAGGCGGTGGGGCCGCGCGTGGCACGTCAGCTCCTGATGCATGGTGGCATGTTCGATGCGGCGACAGCGCTGCGCATCGGCCTGCTCGACCAAGTCGTCGAAGCGGATGAACTCGACGCCACCGTGGCGGCGCTGGTGGGCGAGCTGAAGCTCGGCGCGCCCTCGGTGCAGACCCTGGTCAAGAAGCTGGTGACCCAGATCAACGCCCTGCCGCACGACTCCAACGCCGCCGATATCCTGGGTGAGCACGTCGCCAACCAGTGCGTCACCGAAGAGGCGCTCGAGGGCATGAAGGCCTTCCTCGACAAGCGCAAGCCGAGGTGGGCGTCGTGATGCTAAGGTCCCTCCCCGCAGTGCTCGCCGGGATCTCCTTTCCCATTGCTGGGTGGGCTCAAACGGACCTCAAGGTCATTTGGGACTCCGATCCGAGAATTGGTTCGGCGGCGGTCAATGTTCGGAATGTCATCGGCACGGTTGCACTGGCAGTCGTAGCGACGGACCTTTGCTCTGTCGGCGACAGGAAGCCTTGGCTAACGGTGCTCATGGCCGTCGACAACCGCTACGCGTTTTGCATAGACCAAGATCCAAAATGGAGAGCATTGACATACGGGTTGGAGCAGGAACTCGAGGAAGCGAGTAGGAAAGGCCAACCTACGGGCGTTGGTGCATTGTTTTTCATGCGGGCAATGCAGGCGCGAGGCAGCCGAGCGGTGGCGCAAGGCGCATCCTTTTGTGGGGAAACCCCGTGGAAGATGATGCTCGATCCCAAAGCCGTCACGGCCGAACAGATCGAGGCGGATAAACGAGTAGCTCCCAACGGTGAAATTGAAAAGGCACTTGCGGTGATGGTGTCTGTTCTATCCTTGGGCAAGGACACGGGTTGGGTTTACCGGCCGTGTGACAAAGAATTTTGGCCCACCGCGTTCACACTCAATAAGTGATGATCCGATGTTCTCCAAGATCCTGATCGCCAATCGCGGCGAGATCGCCTGCCGGGTCATCAAGACGGCGCAGCGGCTGGGCATCAAGACGGTTGCCGTCTATTCCGATGCCGATCGCGGGGCGCGCCACGTCGCGATGGCGGACGAAGCGGTGCATATCGGCGGATCGCCGGCGCGCGAGAGCTATCTCGTGGTCGAGAAGATCATCGAGGCGGCCAAGCGGACGGGCGCGGAAGCGATCCATCCGGGCTACGGCTTCTTGTCGGAGAACGCCGGTTTCGCCGAGGCCTGTGCCAAGGCGACAATCGTGTTCATCGGTCCGCCGCCCGCAGCGATCCGCGCCATGGGCTCCAAGAGCGAAGCCAAGAAGGTCATGGGGAAGGCCAAGGTGCCGCTGGTGCCGGGCTATCACGGCGACGACCAGTCGCCGGCGCTGCTCGCCAAAGAAGCCGAGCGGATCGGCTTCCCGGTGCTGATCAAGGCCTCGGCCGGCGGTGGTGGCAAGGGCATGCGCTCTGTCGAGTCGGCGGCCAAGTTCGACGAGGCACTGGCCGGCGCCAAGCGCGAGGCCAAGGCCTCGTTCGCCGACGACCATGTGCTGGTCGAGAAGTACCTGACGCGGCCGCGCCACATCGAAATCCAGGTCTTTGCCGATGGCCATGGCAACTGCCTCTATCTCTTCGAGCGCGACTGCTCGATTCAGCGCCGCCATCAGAAGGTGATCGAGGAGGCGCCTGCACCCGACATGGATTCGAAGCGACGCCAGGCCATGGGCGAGGCGGCCGTCGCCGCGGCCAAGGCGATCGGCTATGTCGGCGCAGGCACCGTCGAGTTCATCGCCAACCAGGACGGTACCTTCTTCTTCATGGAGATGAACACCCGTCTGCAGGTCGAGCATCCGGTGACGGAGATGATCACCGGCCAGGATCTGGTCGAATGGCAGCTCGTCGTGGCGGCCGGCGGGAAGATGCCGCTCACCCAGGATCAGCTGCGCATCGACGGCCACGCGGTCGAAGTGCGCCTCTACGCGGAGGATCCGGCACGCAATTTCCTGCCCTCGACCGGCACGCTGGTGCATCTGCGCTTGCCCGAAGAGAACGCGCATGTGCGCGTCGACACCGGCGTGCGCCAGGGCGATACCGTGACGCCGTTCTACGATCCCATGATCGCCAAGGTGATCGTGCACGACCGAGACCGCGCCTCCGCGATGCGGCGTATGGCGGCGCTGATGGGCGAGACGGAAGTGGTGGGCGTCACGACCAACGCCGCGCTCCTGAAGGCGCTCTGCTCGCATAAGGCCTTCGTCGGGGGCGAGGTTGATACGGGCTTCATCGAGCGCCATCGCGACGAGCTGTTCGCCAAGCCCGCTCCGGCCGACGACAAAGCCTTTGCCATCGCGACGCTGGCACGCGTCGCCGAATGGGCGCCGGCCTCGGCCGACCCTTGGGACCAGAAGAACGGCTTCCGCCTGCTCGATATCGGCCACGACGAAGTGCGCTGGAAGGACGGCGAGCGCGAGGTCGGCGTCATGGTGCGTCGCCGTCGCGACGGCCTGCTGAATTTGGAGCTGCCCGGCGGGACGCGAGAAGCCGGCGTCCAACGCCAGCCCGATGGCCGGCTGTCGATTCAGCTGGGCGGCGACACTTTCACTGCCACCGTGGTGCACCGTCAGACGAGCGACGGCCTCGACTACACGCTGTTTGCCGACGGCAGCAGTCGTCGCCTGCGCCTTGTCGATCCGCTCGATGTCACGCAATACGAGGCGGTGGCCTCAGGCGAGGCATCGGTGCGCTCGCCGCTGCCCGGCAAGATAATCGATCTGCGCGTGAAAGCCGGCGACATGGTGAGCAAAGGCCAACCGCTCCTTGTCCTTGAAGCCATGAAGATGGAGCATACGCTGGCGGCTCCGACCGACGGCAAGATCAAGAGCGTGCGCTACGCCGTCGGCGAGCAGGTCGCCGAGGGCGCCGAGCTGGTGGAGTTCGAGGAAAGCTGAGCGAGGAGACTGCCATGGGCAAGTTCATCGTCGAACCCCATTTCCGCCTGCAGGAGTGGGTGGCCGAGGAGAAGGGCTACTTCCGCGCAGAGGGCCTCGACTACGAATTCCGCGAGCTGATCCGCTCGACCGCCGGCCAGCATCACAACAGGCGAGGGCAGGGCGCCTTTCAGAGCATCGAAAAGGGCCGCGAGGCCGATGTGAGTTGCGCCTGCCACTGGACGGTCAATGTCGCGGCGTCCAACGGCCACGCCAAGCTCTATGCCGATGCCTATTCGGTCGCGCCCTCGGGCATCTTCGTTCCCGCCGATTCACCTATCCGCGCGCCCGCCGACCTGGCCGGCGTCCCGATCTCGGTCGGCTATCAGTCGGGCAGCCACTATTCGACCATCCAGGCACTGGAGCAATATCTCGCGCCCAAGGATATCAACCTCACCTTTGAGGACGGCATGCTGTTCCGCCGCCTCGAGCTTCTGATCGAAGGCAAGAGCCGGGCGGCGGCCCTGTTCAGTGGGCCGTACTACCTCGTCGAGCAGCTGGGCTTCCGCAAGGTGATCGACACCACGTTCATGATCGCCTCGATGATCAACGGCTCGCCCGAACCCGAGGACATCCGGCGCTTCTTCCGCGCGCTCAAGACGGCTCAACGCGACATCGACCTCAGGCCCGAGCTCTACACGCACTACTACAGGAACGAGTTCCCCGAACGTTATCACGCGATGATGGACACCAGGCGCTGGGGGCCGGGTGAGCGCATCGTGTTTGAGACCTATTCGCGCGAAACCTACGACCAGTCGTTCGAATGGATCGCCAAGCACGAGATCTTCGCCGACGGCCGCATGGGTTCGGGAGACTATGGGAAGGCGGTGGTGTCTTTTGCTTCCGGAGACTGACAAGAGCGACGCCGGGGCCAATTACGAATGAAATAATCAGGCCCCGGCTATCAATTCAAAGGATCCGGACAGCTCTTATATGCGACGGTCTAAATAGCTACTCAAAAATCAACGACAGACAAAAACGACAGACAACAAAACTCTCAGGCGATCGCCGGCAGGCGCTGCGGCGGCGCCGTGACGATCCAACGGATGCCGGGAAAGCGGCGACTGGCGGCGAGATAGAAGCTGAGGCCGTCGCCATCGCCTAGATGCACGTCGGACACGATGGCGTGCGGCGCTTGTGCGGCGCTGGCGAGGCCGCTGAGCACCGTCATGGCATCTCCGACGCGCCGGCAGGCGGTGACGCGGTCGCCGCGATCGGCGATGCGGGTCATCATGGCCGAGCGGCGGGCGTCGTCCGGCTCGATGATCAGGATATTGAGGCGCGGATCGGCCTTGCCGTCGGCCACGTCGTCGTCGGCCGGATGGGCGAGCCTGTCGGCCAGCCAGGCGACGCCGCGGTTGGCGGGAAGCAGGATCCAGCGAATCTCGGGAGCGTGCACGGTGAGCGCATGTTGTAGACCAGCGCCGCCTTCGGCCATGAGTTCCTGGGCCACGATGACGACATCACCGAGAGTCTCCCCTGCGGCGACGAACTGGAGGATTTCTTCCGCCTCACTGACAGAACTACAGGGCGTCACGCGATGACCGCAGCGCAGCAGGTATTTCAGGATAGTGACGCGCCGGTAATCGTTATCCTCGATGAGCAGGATATCCATCGGCCGATCCTAACGAAATAAACGTTCAAAAATCGAAGATCAGAATATGCAGACGATATCAAAGCGTGGCCAAACTGTGACAAATGAGGGGGCCTCTTGTCACCATTTATTTGAATAAAAACGGCGTGGCATTTTCGCTCTGCCTGCGTTAGCTACCGAACGAACGAATCAAAAGGCACATTCGGAGGCGGACGAGAGTCCTCTCAATTCAGGAACTTGAGGTACTGCCCGACGAAGTCGCAGCCGACGTCCTTTGAGTAAGCCTCGATCAGCTTTCTGGTGATGTGGCCCGGCGCCTTGCCATCTCCGACGGCCGCGCCGTTGAAGCTCTTCACTGGCAGGATGCAAAGACTGGTCGACGTGAGGAACATTTCCTCGGCATTGGCGGCGTCGAACAGGTCGATATCGCCTGCGGTGCACTTGATGCCGAGCTTGCCCGCGCAATCGATGGTCATTTGCCGGCTGACACCCGGCAGTACGTAGCGCTCCGACGGCGTGAAGAGCTCGCCTTCGCGCACGATGAAGATGTTGGAGCCCAGTCCCTCGGCGAGGTTGCCGTTCTCGTCGAGCAGGATCGCCCAGGCGTCTTCCTTGAGCGCCTTAACGGGCTTCTCGGCCATGATCATGTTGAGATAATTGTGCGTCTTGGCGCGCGGGCTCAGCATCGAGGGCGCGGTGCGGCGCGCAGTGGTGGTGATCACCTCGGCGCCGTCCTTGTAGAGCTTCGCGCGCTTGGCGAGCGGCAGCGGCAGGACCTCGATCACCACGTTGGGCCCGGTGTGATCCCAGCCCTCGTCGCCCACGGCATCGACGCCGCGGCTGACGCGCTGGCCGACCCACCAGTCGCCGATGGCAGGACGCAGATGCTCGTTGCGCGCCACGACTTCCTCGCTGTGCGCCACCATCTCCTTGGGCGACAGGCCGGGATCGATCTGCAAATAGCGCAGAGAGCGGTAGAAGCGGTCGATGTGCTCCTTGAGGCGGAACGGCGCGCCCTCGAAGGTGCGCGTCATGTCGAAGGCGCCGTCGCCGTACTTCCAGCTGCGGTCGCGGAACGGGATCATGACCTGGCCTTCCGGCATGAACTTGCCGTTGAACCAGGCGATGCGTTGATTGCTGAGCTGCTGGGCCATGACGTCCTCCTGCCGATCGAGCCTATCATACCGAAGCGCGCAGATGCTCGACCAGACTCCTGGCATGCGCGGGCAAGGCGCCGAGGCGGCGCACGCAGATCCTGAGGCGCCGCTGGGCCCAGGGATCGGTGAGCGGAACGACCCGCACTGCCATCGTCCGACGGCAGCGATCGGCTGCGACCTTCGAGACCACGGCGATGCCGATGCCGCTTTCGACAACACGGCATACGGCATCGAAGCCAGGCAGCCGCACGCGGAGCTTTGGCCTATGGCCAAGGCGTGTGGCATGGCCATCGAGATGCTCCTGCAGCGCGCTGCCGACCGGCAGGCCGACGAAGTCGTGGCCTAAGGCATCGCCGAAGGCGATCCGGCGGCGCTTGCCGAGCGGGTGACGCTGGGGTGTGACCAGAACCAGGCGGTCGTCGGCAAACGGGAAGGTCTCGAGCTCCGACGCGGCATCGACGACGTCGGCGACGATCCCGATGTCGGCGCGGCCGGTGACCACGGCGCGGGCGATCTCGGAGCTGGTGCGCTCCTCGAGGTCGACGTCGACGTTGGGATGGCCGGCGAGGAAGCGGCCAAGCAGCGGCGGCAGGAATTCGAGCGTGGCCGCGGTGTTGGACATGAGGCGAATGCGGCCGCGCAGCCCCTTGGCGAACTGGTTGAGCTCGCCGCGCATTCGCTCGAGTTGCTGCGTGACCAGCCGAGCATGCTCGACCAACGCCGCGCCTGCTGCTGTCGGACTGACTCCACGGCGTTTCCTGTCGAAGAGCGGCACGCCCAACGCGTCTTCCATGGCGCGAATGCGCTCGCTGGCCGAGGCCAGCGCCATGCCGGAGCGTTCCGCGCCGTGGGTGATGCTGGCGGCTTCGGCGACGTTCAGCACGAGGCGAAGATCGATCAGATCGAAGCGCATGACTTATCCTAGGCAGAAAATCAGCCTTCGGCCAAACCTGAGGCAGGATCCGAACCTTCCGCATTGTGCGGGATCAACAGGGGCCGCAGCGTTGGCCGATGGAGATCTGGCTGCTCGGCGGCTTCACCTTTCTTCTGGCGGGCCTGGTGAAGGGCATTGTCGGTCTGGGCCTGCCGACCGTTGCCATGGGATTGCTGTCGCTTGCCCTGCCGCCCGCTGAGGCGGCGGCAATCCTGATCGTGCCGTCGCTGGTGACCAACGTCTGGCAGCTTCTTGCGGGACCGGCCTGCGGCGCGCTGATGCGGCGCTTGTGGAGCATGATGGCCGGCGCGGTCGCGGGGACGCTGGCGGGCGCTGGCATCCTGGCCGGCAATAAGGCGGGTGCGGCGTCACTGGCCCTGGGAGGCTCCCTCGTTGTCTATTCCGCGATCGGTCTTGCCGGCTGGAAGTTCACGGTGGCACGGCGCCATGAGAGCTGGCTCGCGCCGCTGGTCGGCGTGACCACCGGTCTGGTGACCGGCGGCACCGGCGTGTTCGTCATCCCGGCTGTGCCGTACCTGCAGGCGATTGGCCTCGAGAAAGACGAGCTGATCCAGGCACTCGGGATCTCCTTCACGGTGTCGACTTTAGCTCTCGCAGCCGGATTGTTGGGCGTCGACGCCTATCACGCGGCCTCGATGGGGCTGTCGGCGATTTCACTTGCTCCGGCGCTGGGCGGCATGTGGTTCGGCCAGGCGCTGCGTCGACGCATCTCCACGCCGGCATTTCGCAGGGTATTCTTCGCGGGCCTGCTGCTGCTCGGCGCCTATCTCGTTATCGAGAGATTGGCGTAGAATGGTTGTCATGAATTACCCGAAGAAAGTCCGCTTGGTCGAAGTCGGCCCGCGCGACGGCCTGCAGAACGAGGCCAAGCCCGTGTCGGTCGACGCGAAGGTGAAGCTGATCGACGCACTGAGTGCCGCCGGCCACAGTGCGGTCGAGGCCGGCAGCTTCGTGTCGCCCAAATGGGTGCCGCAGATGGCCAATACCGACCAGGTGATGGCGCAGATCAAGCGCAAATCGGGCGTGAGCTATCCCGTGCTGGTGCCCAACAAGCAGGGCATGAACGGCGCGGTCGAAGCCCATTGCGGCGAGATCGCCGTGTTCACCGCGGCGTCGGAAGCGTTCTGCAAGAAAAACACGAACTGCTCGATCGACGAAAGCTTCGAGCGCTTTGCGCCGGTCATGGAGGCGGCGCAGAAGCACGGCATGAAGGTGCGTGGCTACGTCTCGACCGTGATCGCCTGCCCCTATGACGGCAAGGTCGCACCTGCAAAGGTCGCAGAAGTTTCGGAGCGGCTGTTCCGGATGGGCTGCTACGAGGTCTCTCTCGGCGACACGATCGGTGTCGGCACACCCGCCGAGTGCGTCGCCATGGTCGATGCCGTCGCCGCCAAGGTGCCACGGGAGAAGCTGGCGGCGCATTTCCACGACACCTACGGCCAATCGCTGGCCAACATCATGGCGGTGATGGAGCGCGGCATCGCGGTGTTCGACACCGCCGTCGCCGGACTGGGCGGCTGCCCCTATGCCAAGGGCGCCTCGGGCAATGTCGGCACTGAGGACGTGATCTACCTGATGAATGGCCTCGGCATTGAGCACGGTGTCGATCTCGATGCCATTGCCAAGGCCGGCCGCGAGATCTGCGTGGCCCTCGGCCGCGAGCCGGCGTCGAAAGTGGCGCAGGCGTTGAAAGCCAAGGCGGTCTGACGCACGAACGTTCAAGACGCCGGCCGACGGCTGCGCCATATCGGGCGCCATGGAAGGCTTGCCTGGTTTCCTGCTGGCCTCGATCGCGCTTGCCGGCAGCCCCGGTCCGGCGACGCTGAGTCTCGCCGCCGCGGGCGCCGCTTTTGGTGCGCGGCGGGTGGCGGGCTATTTCGTCGGCATCGTTGTGGGCATGGTCGCGGTCATGGCGATCACGGCGAGCGGCTTGGTGGGCCTGCTGTTGGCGGTACCCGGCGCCACGCCCGTCGTCACCGTCGCCGCTGCCCTCTATTTCGTATGGCTCGCCTGGCGTATCGCCACGGCGGCGCCTCTCACCGAAGAGGCGGGACAGCGCCGGCCGCCGAGCCTCGCGGGCGGCCTCGCGCTGTCGCTGGTCAATCCCAAGGGCTATGCCGCGATGGCGGCGTTGTTCTCGGGTTTCGTGTTGCTGCGCGATCGGCTCGCCTTCGATGTCGGGCTGAAGATCGCGCTGCTCACCGTGCTGATCACCGCCGTCAACATCGCCTGGCTGATGTCGGGCGCGCTGCTGACGCGGTTCTTCCGCGAGCCGCGCAGCAACCGGATCACCAACGTCGTCTTTGCCCTGCTGCTGCTGGCTTCGGTGCCGCTGGCTATCGCCTGGTGACGATGCGCACCGTCACGGCGCTGGAGCGGCCCTGGCCGTCGATCACAGCGACGCGCGCGGTGCCGGGACCGTCGGGCGTCCATTTCGTGCCGTCGATCGGCTTGCCATCCACCAGCCAGTGCAGCTGGCCGTTGCCGCCATTGGCGGCGAGCGGCACCGCCTCGTGCGCCGCGAGCTCGATGCGCGAGTCGGGCGGCGGGTAGGCGATGCGTGGGCCGCCCTCGGCCATCGCCGCGGGACCAAGCGTGCGCATGCGCAGCGGCAGGTCGCGGTTGGAGGCGACGCGCAGCACGTCGGCCGGCGGCCGCTGGGCGCGATTGTCTTCGCCCGGCAGGCGGCCGAAGGCCTTGAACAGGATGGGAAGGGCGGCGAGGCGGCCGAGCTGGCCCGGTCGCGGCGTACCATCGGCATGGCCGACCCACACAACGATTGTCCAGTTGGCCGAGTAGCCAGCCGCCCAGGCGTCGCGGAAGCCGGCCGATGTGCCGGTCTTGTAGGCGATGCGCCGCTCGCGCAAGGCGACCGGCAGCGAGGCGAAGCCTTCGGGCAGCGGCGCGTCGGCCAGGATGTCCGAGACGTACCAGGCGGCCGCCGGACCGACCAGACGCACCGGGGTGGGCTTGGGCTGGTCGCGGCGGATCATGGGCGGCGCGAACTGGCCGCCATTGGCCAGGCCCGAATAGAGTCCGGCCATCTCCAGCGGCGAGATGGCGGCGCTGCCGAGCGCGATGCCGAGCGAGGCGCCATTGTCGCCGGGCGGCAGGCCGGGCGAGGCGCCGGCCGAGCGCAGGGTGGCGATGAAGCGTTGAGCGCCGACCTTCTCAAGCGCCAGCACGGCCGGCACGTTCAGCGACTGCTGCAGTGCGCGGCGCACGGTGACGGCGCCCTGGTGGTCGCGGTCGAAATTGCGCGGCAGCCAGTCCTTGAAGCGTACCGGTACGTCCTCGACCAGCGAGTTCGGGATGCAGGGTGCGGTCGTCGAAGGCCAGCGCATAGATCATCGGCTTCAGCGCCGAGCCCGGCGAGCGGTGCGAGCGCACCAGATCGACCTGTCCGGCGCGGCCGAAGAAGTCGCCGCCGCCTAGCCAGGCCACCACGCCGCCGGTGCGGTTGTCGATGGCGACTAGGGCGATCTGCGCCCTGTCGGGCATCTGGCCGCGCTCGTCGTCGACGAGCCGGCTGAGCGCGCTCTGCAATTCGAAGCGCACTGTCGTCGGTACGATCGCTCCCGGCGACTGGCCGGCGAGCCAGGCCGAGAGATGCGGCGCGTTCATCGGCATGCCGAGGCGCCGCGCCGGCACTGGGCGGTCGATCGCAGAGGCGAACAGCGCCGGATCGATCACGCCGTGCTCCAGGCCACGCTGCAGGACGCCGTCGCGGCCCGCTTGCGCGGCGGCGGGCGAGCGGTCCGGCCGACGGCGGGTGGGCGATTGCGGGATGGCGACCAGGAGGGCCGCCTCGGCAGCGCTGAGCTGGCGCGGCTCCTTGCCGAAATAGGCGAAGGAGGCCGAGCGCACGCCCTCGAGGTTGCCGCCCATCGGCGCCAGCGTCAGGTAGATCGCCAGCACATCGCGCTTGGAATAGTGCCACTCGAGCTGCAGCGCACGGGCGGCCTCGATGACTTTGTTAGGTAGGCTGCGGGGCCTGGGCTCGAGCAGACGGGCGGCCTGCATGGAAAGCGTCGAGGCACCGGACACAATGTGGCCGCGCGCGATCCACAGGCCCGCGGCGCGCACCACGGCGAAGGGATCGACGCCCCAATGGTCATCGAAGCGACGGTCCTCGTAGTCCTTGAGCAGCGCGAGATAGACCGGATCGACGTCCGCCATCGTGGTCTTGAGCCGCCACTTGCCGTCCTCGGTGGTGAAGGCGCGCAGCAGGCGACCATTGGCATCGACCACTTCGGTCGAACGATCCTCGTAGCGCGCGAGGTTGGGCGGGAAGAGGCGATCGAGCGCTAGCCCCACCGTCGCCAGAATGGCGACGGCGAGGGCTGAGCGGACGAGGAGGCGCCGCACGTTCATCGTCAGCGCGGCGCGATCGTGACGCGGCCCATGTCGCTGCGGGCATAGATGCGTGGCGCGTACATGTCGGAGACGTTGACGGCCGGCAGGGCGAAGCTGCCCGGCGTCACCGCGCGCACCACGTAGGCGACGTGGAAGGCGTTGGTGTAGTTCTTGTCCTCGTCCCACCACGAGCGATAGAGGCGCTGGCCGAGGTCGAAGGCGGCGAAGAAGCGGTCGTCGCGCGCCTCGGAGATGCGGGTCGGCGTGATCTTGGGCAGGAACGGGAAGCTCTTGACGGTCTCGTCGTTCACCACCGATTCGATCTCGAAGCCGGCGGGCAGGAGGTCGAGCAACGCCACCTCGTGGTAGTTGCCGTCGAGATTGCGCCCGGCGAGCGACACCACGACCCGGTCGTTCTGGCGCACCGTCGCGAGGTTGGCCTCGCGGCCATCGAGCGTGTAGTAGCTGCGCGTGATGCTGAGGCCGTTGGCGGCGGCGGGCTGCTGCTCCTTCGGCACGCCGCGCGCCGTGACCTGCAGCCAGAGCGCGTTGGCGGCCTCGTTCTTCACCTTCAGGCCGCGTTCTACCTGGGCGGCGTCGGGATTGATCACTGCTGGGTCGGTCTTGGCCGTGCGCTTGTCGCCGTCGACCGAGTAGGCGAGGTCGCCGCTGCCGCCCAGCGCATGAGCGGCCAGCACCAACCAGGCCTTTTCCTGGGTCGTCGTCTCCTCGACGCGGGCGACCAGGCGATTGCGCACCGCGCCGATCACGGCGGCGACGCCCTCGCGGCCGCCGGCCTCGGAGGCGAGCGCCAGCAGCGCGGCATGGTCGCGCAATGGCGTGCCGTAGTAGTCGTGGCTGTCGCGCTCATCGAGATGGCTCTGGGCCAGCGCAAAGGCGAGCCGCGCGCGGCCAGGCTCGCCGACCTGGTTCAGCGCTGCGGCGAGCTGGGCCCAGGCGAGCCCGCCCTTGATTTCGCCCGCCTTGGCGTCCTGGAAGTAGCGCACGCGACCGGCGTCGGCGAGGCCCGCCTTGGACAGCACGTACCAGGCATAGGCCTGGGCGTTGGCCGAGACCATGCGATCGGCCGAGCGATTGAGCCAAGTAAGGCCGCGCTGCAGCGACGCCGCCGGCACTGCCATTTGCTGGTCGCGCGCACGCAGCAGGAAGTCGAGGGCGTAGCTCTGCAGCCATTCGGCGGCGGGCGAGGAGAAGGGCCCCCACATGCCGAACGAACCGTCGGTGGTCTGCATGTCGACGATACGATAGACCGCCTCCTGCACGCGATCGGTGATCTTGGGATCGCCCGGGCCATAACCCAGCAGCGCCACATCGTTGTAGTAGAGCAACGGCAGGGCGCGGCTGGTGGTCTGCTCGATGCAGCCATAGGGATACTTGTCGAGCGCGCGCAGCAGTGCCGCCACATCGATGCCCGGCGTGCGCGACAGCGCCACGCTCACCTGTGCCGTGCCGGCCAGGAACGGCGCGGTGAGGTTGCGATCGACCGTCAGTTCGCGGCCGGCGTCGAGCTGGGACACCGTGTCGACGGCGCTAGGCGTCTGCGAGGCGCGCACCTGGATGTCCCAGTCGCGCTTGACCGAGAAATTGCCCGGGCCGCTCACCGCGACCGTGACGTTGCCGAGCCCGACATCGCCGGCGCGCAGCGGCCACGTGCGGAGCTCGCGCTGGTTGGCGACGAGCTTGATGGTCTCGGTCACCGGCCGTTCGAGCGACACCGAGCCCGTCGTTTCGAGCGTCACCTTGTAGTCGCCGGGCTGGCCGTCGACATTGTGCAGCGACAGCGCCACGCGCCCCTTGTCGTCGGGCGCGAGGAAGCGCGGCAGCACGATATCGGCGGTCACGGCGTCGCGCACGAAGAGGCGCGCGTCCGACGAACCGACCTTGCTCTTGTCGTAGGCGACCGCCATCAGCCTGAGCTGGCCGACGAAGTCGGGGATATCGAGGCCGATTTTGGCCTCGCCCTTGTCATCGAGCTTCACCGGCCCGCTGAACAGGGCCACGGTGCGGGTCGGGACGATGTCGAGGCCGCCGATGTCACCGGCGTCGCCGCCGGTGCGGATGCGGCCGACCTCGTCGGCATGCACGTCGAGCAGCCGGCCGTAATCGTCGCGCATGTCGATGCCGAGCCGGCGCTTGCCGAAGTAATAGTCGGCCGGATTGGGCGTACGGTACTTGGTGAGCTGCAGGATGCCCTCATCGACCGCGGCCAGGGTCACATAGGCCTCCGGGCCTTGGGCATTGGCGACGCGGATCGGCACCTCGATGCGCTGCCGCGGCGTCACCTTCTCGGGCGCGGCGATCTGCACCGCAAGCGTGCGCAGCCCTGGATCGAGTCCCAGCCAGGCGGCTCCCACCGCGCGCGTCGGCGTGCGTTCGGCCGGCGCATTGAGCGGCCGCCAGGCGGTTACCAGGGCGTAGGCGCCGGCGCCCCACTCGGCCTTCACCGGGATCTCGACGGTGGTGCCGTCGGCGGACACCTTGGTCGTGTAGGTCGCCACGATACGGTCGGTGGCGATGGCGATCAGCGCCTCGCCGGCGAACGGCGCTTCCAGTCGCAGCTTGGCGGTCTCGCCGGGCGCGTAGTTCTTCTTGTCGCTCGCCACACGCAAGCTGTCGGGCGCATCTTCGGTGCCGCTGCCGCCCCACCAACCGACATAGAAGGTGAGGCTGGTCGAGGTGTTGGCCTCGCGATCGTTGATGGTGAGCCGGTGCGGCCCCCAGCTCAGCTGCTTGGCGAGATGCGCCGGCGCATCGGCCTTGAAAGCAAGCGTGTCGGCGGCGACCAGCCGCTCGGCCTGGATCGACTGCCAGCGCCACTTACCGTCGGCCTCGTACCACTGATAGGAATAGGTGATGCGCTCGATCTTGTAGTCGACCGAGGGACGCGCGACCTGCTTGCCCTCGGCGTCGACCGCGACCAGGTCGAACTCGGTCTCGGCGCCTTCGCGCGCATAGCGGCCCTCGAAGGTCGGACGAATGCCGAGATAGACCTCACGCGTGCGCAGCGGCAGGGTCTTATCGTTCTTGGTAGCGCGGCCGTTGCCCGGCTCGAACACGCGCACCTGGACCTGGCCGCGCAGCGGCAGCGCCGTCTCCTTCACCTTGTCGCCGGCCCATTCGATCTTCGATTTGCCTTTGTCGTCGGTGTCGGGCGCGGTGAGCGTGATCAGCGGCGCTTCGAACTTCTCGCGCTCGGCCTCGAGCCCGAACGAGTACTTGTTGAAGTTCGGGAAGGGCACCGGATCGACGTCGACGCGCAGGTCGCCCTCGACCGTCAGCCCGGACGCGGGCGCGCCGTAAAGGAAGTCGGCCTGCACGTTCAGGGTGTTGGTACGGTTGGTGCGCAGCATCGGCGCTTCGGGCTGGAGCTCGACCTTGAGCTTCTCCGGCACGAAATCCTCGACAGAGAACTCGACACGGCCGACCGGTCCCGCCTTGGGATCGATATGGGCCGTCACCGACCAGCGGCCGCGGCGCGACGACTTGGGCAACGGCAGCGCCTGGTAGAGGGCGCCTGAGCCCGCCAGCGCGAGCGCATAGCGCGTGAACTCGCTGCCGTCGGGACGCCTGACGATCAGCGTTACCGGCATGTCCTTCAGCACCGTCGCCGAATCGTCGCGCAGCATGGCCATCAGCTGCACCGTCTCGCCCGGCCGGTAGACGCCTCGTTCGGTGTAGAGGAAGGCGTCGACCGGGCCTGGCAGGCTGCGGCCGTCGATGCCGCGGTCGCTGAGATCGAAGGCCGCCTTGGTAAGCTCGAGTCGGGAGAACTCCTGCTTGCCCTCGTCGGTCGCCATGACGGCGGTCGGCTCGGCGGCACCGCGGCCCCGCATCAGGCCGGCAGGGAAGGTCGCGCGACCGTCGGCGCCGGTGACCGCCTTGCCGATCGGCTCGTTGCCGCGCGATAGCAGCGTGACCTCGAGATTGGGGAGCGGCTGGGCGCTCTCGAGCGAGCGCGCGAAGACGTTCAGCCCATCGCGCCCTGTGAAGCTTGTGAGCGCGATGTCGGTGTCCATCACCCACATGCCGGCCGCGCTGCCGGACTTGTCGTCGTCCTCGTCCTCGTTTTCCGGTGTGGGCTTGTTGGCGGCGTTCCACACCACGACGAAGTAGGCGCCGGGCTTCCAGTCCTTGATCGTCTCGCGCATCGGGAAGGCGGTGGTCACCGGCTGGTTCAGCGCGTTGCGCACGTCCATCGTGCCGCGCCACAGTCGCTTGCCGTTGTTGCCGTCCAGCCACTGCCGCAGCGACCACAATTCGGTCATCGGCTCTGTGCCGGGGAAGGTCGCGTAGTAGCGCTCGATGAACTTGTCGAGCCCGCGCTCGTTGACGCGATAGACCGAGATGCCGAGCTTGGCGATGTTGACGGTGGTGATCGGCAGGCCGGCCGCGATGCTGCGCGGCAGGATGAAGCCCTTGCCGGGGAGCGTCACGACGGCAGGGCGCGCTCCCAGCGCCACATCGACCTTCTGCTCTTCGCTCAACTTGCCGCCATCCTTGCTCGGGAAGCCCGGCAGCAGGCGCAGCGCATAGTCCTGGCCGTAGGCGAGGCCGGCGACGCAAAGATGATCGTCGACCACGCGCAGCGCCGACTTGGCGTCGGGCGAGATGCGGACATAGTCGGCGTACTTGACGGAGTCGGCCGTCGACAGCGGCTTGTTGAAGTAGAGGCAGGCCTCGCCCTCGGGCTTGGAGCTGTCGATGCCGATGCGGCGGTAGGCGAAGGCCTCGCCGGGCGCGGCGGCCGGCAAAGCGGCCGGAGTGACGGCCGGACGCGACGGCGTCGCAGGCTGGGGCGTGTTGGTCGTTGCCGTTCGAGCGGGCGGGGGCCGGTCGATCGAATCGCCAGGCTTGCCGATGAGATAGCCTGCGATGCCCGATCCCAGCATGAGAGCCACGACCATGGCACTGAGCGTAGACTTGTTCATCGAGAACCCCCGCTAAAAACGCTGCACACTCTACGGACGCGATTGTGCAGAGACTGTGGAGACCGAACCAGCAGTTGTGAATAATTCGCTTCTGTGGCGCGGCCGCAACGGCTGCGATACTGGAAGGTAATGGTGTTACATTTGATCAAGCTTGCCGTCGGTGTCGACGACCTCGCGCACATGAAAAAGCTTCAGGCCAACCGCAGGAAGCAGCGCCGCCAGCCGCCGCGCTCGCCGCATTGGGTCTATACACGGAACACGCCGCGCCGCGCCGAGGAATTGCTGGCCGGCGGCTCGCTCTACTGGGTGGTGCGCGGCGTCATCCGTTGCCGCCAGGAGCTGGTCGGGTTCGACGAGGATTTCGACAAGGAAGAGGCCCACAAGTACTGCAAGATCAAGGTCAAGCGCACGATCATCCGGACCGCGCCGCGTGCCTGCCGGGCATTCCAGGGCTGGCGCTATTACAAGCCTGAGGACGCGCCCCCCGACCTTTCGAAGGGCGACACCGGCGACATGCCCAGGGAAATGGCCGACGAGCTGAAGCGGCTCGGCCTGCTTTAAAGGGGCAGGCTCTGGCTGCTATCGCTTCGGCAGCTTGTCCGTCTCTGCGACGATCGCCCGGTCGATCACGGTGAATAGGTACGCATCCGGCGCCAGCGTGCAGCCGCCGCGCACCAGCAGCGCCAGTTGCCCGCCTCGCTGGTCATCCGGAATCATCACCCCGCGGTGGCGCGCGGAGTGCTCGGCCAGCATGATCGCCACTTGCTTGCGCTGATCGGGCGGCATGGTGTGCGCCTCGCGGCAGGTGATGTAGGCCGCCTGGTCGAAGGTGGTGGGCGCCGCCGGCGGCTGTGCCACCTGAGCCTGTGCTGTCGAGGCGAGGGTGAGGAGCGCCGCAGCACCCGTCAAAATCGCGAGCTTCATGATGCGGTCCTCTCTATCTGCTGTTTTGGATGGCGGTGCCGCCAAGATATCCGACCGCGCCGCCGATCAGGCCCGCGCCGACCACCGTGCCGAAGCTGCCGCCGGTCACCAGGCCGATGCCGCTGCCCAGCGCCGCCCCACCGACCGCCCCTTTTTGAGCGGTGCTCATGTTCTCACACCCACCCAACAGGCTCGCCACGGCGAGCACCAACATCATCGCTTTCTTCCGCATCTATTCCTCGCTTTCTGCCAGTCCTGCCGCGGCCTCTAACGGGTCTCGAGCGAGTTGGACTCGAGCGCCTGGCCGCCGAGATAGCCGACCGCACCGCCGATCAGGCCGGCGCCCACCACCACCCCGAAAGGCCCGCCAGCCACCGCCGCGATGCCGCTGCCCAACGCCGCGCCGCCGATGGCGGTCTTCTGTGGAGTGCTCAGGTTGTCGCATCCGCCACATAGGGCCGCCGCGACAAGCACCAGTACGATCATCGTCGTCCGCAATTCTTCCCCCTACCGCCAACAGCGACGTCGGCCGTCTGTCACGGCGGCGTCATGTCTGCTTTCTGCCAGTCCTTGTCCGGATTGAACACCAGTATGTTCGCGGCCTTCTGTGGAGTGTCGGCCCCGAGATCCTGCTCGTAGACCACGCCGTCCTGGTTGACGATGAAGGTCATCACGCCCGTGTCGCCGTAAGTGACCGGCCAGGCGATCACGCCAAAGCCGCCGATCATGCGGCCATTGGCGAGATAGCTGTAGGCGCCGCCTTTCGCCTCCGGGCCTTGGCCATAGAGCAGGCGGTAGTGATAGCCCCAGTAGCCATCACCTGCCTTCGCGCCGACCTGGGCTTTGGCGACGAGCGGTCCGAGCGGACTGTCGGGTTCGCCGGGTTGGGTTTCCCAGTACAAGCCGTCCTTCTTGCCGGCCGTACTGAGCAGTCGCCGCGCGTAGGTTGCCACGCCCGTCTTCATCGGATCCTGGGCGGAATAGTCCTGCTCGGCGTCGACGATCGCGAGCAAGGTCTGGATCACGCGCAGCTCGTTGCGGCCGATGTAGCGCGCCTGCAGCTCGAGGCGCCCGGCGTCGACATCGTAGTGCCAGGCGCCGTTTTCCTTGACCAAGGGGATCGGCATAACAAAGCCGGTCGTGCCGACCTCGACGCCGGCCTTGTCGTCGCCGTTCGGCACGATCTTGTGGCTTTCGTCCCAGGCCTTGAGGAAGTCGGCGCGCGCCTTGTCCTCTTCTTCCTTGGTTCCCGGCACCAGGTCCCGCCAGCCTGCGCCGAGAATCGCCGTTATCGTCTTGTCGTCGTCCTTGCGCAGCGCTTCGGTGAGGGTATCGGCCGCAGCTTGCGGTGTGGCGAAGGTCTGGAGCTTGGGGGCTGCGTTGGTGGTCTGCGGTGTTGGCGTCTGGGCAAGCGCTCCGAGCGCCAGCCCGATCGCACAAACGAGAGCCGCCAATCCGCGTCGTATGAACGTCATGCTCATCGCCGTCCTCCACCGCCGCCCGGGCGACCACCGCCACCACCACCACCGGGACGGCCTCCACCTCCGCCCCCGCCAGCGGGACGGCCGCCACCGCCTCCGCCGCCATAGCTGCCGCGTCCACCGCCGCCCGACCGGTTCATCTGCTGGCGACCGCGCGCGCCCTCGCGGTTGACCTGCTGGCCGCGATTGACGCCGCTCGTGGCGCCCGGTCGCTGATTGTCGGTGCGGACGCCCTGGCCCCCGCCCGGGCGTCCCTGCGGTCCGCCGCCAGCCGGCCGTTGTGCGGCACCTGGGCCGCCGCCGGGCCGTTGCGCCGCGCCGCCGCCTGGCCGCGGCCCGCCGCCGGCAGGGCCGCCGCCGGGCCGCGCGTTGCTGTCGAGGCGGCCGCGGAATTGATCGCGCTGCGCGGCACCCGGACGCGGCCCCTGGTTGTACCTTTGCCGAGTGCCGGGATCGCGGTAGCCGACGCCCTTGCGATGCTCGGGATTGTGTTGCCAACGGCCGCCGTTGCCGATCTGGGTGCGGTCGAAGTTCCTGTTGATGTTTGTCGCGCGATTGACGTTGATGTTGCTGTAGGAGCTGCCTTGCCCGCCCCAGTTCCAGCCACCGAACATCGCACCTGCAGCGGCGAAACCCGCGCCCCATAGGAAACCGCGCGCCAGTGTGCCCGCGAACGGCCAATAGGTCGGCGGATAGGCGGGATTGGACCAGCCACCGTAGGCCCAGTTCGGATCGTACGACGGCGCGTAGATGACCTCGGGGTTCGTCGGCTGGATGATGTATTGCGTGTTGTCGCCCGCGCCTTGCGTCGTGACCGTCTGCTGCGGCGTGCTCTGCAGGTTGCCGGCGGCGGAGGCCTTGGCGCGCAGTCGCTGGATCGAATCCGCGACGTCAGCTTCCTGGCTGATCATCGCGTCGCCGAGCTTCTGGGTCCAGTCGAGGTGCTCGTTCATCTGGCTGAGCACGTCGGGAAAGGCGACCAGCGACATGACGCTGACGTCCCAGGTCTTGTCCTTGACCGCGGCGACGGCGGCGTCGCCCTTGAGCGTGGGATTGGCCTTCGACCAGCGGGCCGCCTCAACGACTTCCAACGGATAGCCCGCGGCCATCAGGATTTGCGACAACAGCGAATCGGGATAGAGCGCGATAGGCGCGAGCATCTGGTCGAGTTCTTCGGGCTTGAAGGGCTGCTTGTCGGTCTGCGCGGACGTGTGAAGCGCGTCGAGCGCGATCGCTGCCAACGAGCAGGTCAGCAAGGTGCGTCGCTGCATGTTCTGCTCCCTCCGAACGCGCTTCTTCGACGGTAACGTGGTTGGCACTGCATCGTCCAGAGCGTCGGACGAATGACTTGCTCGCCAGTATCCAGCCATGCGCTCCCGCATATGACACCCCGCGCACGCTTCAGTAGAACTCACTGGGACGCTGGCGGAGGGGAAACTCATGCTGCGCCGTTCATTCGTCCACGGGGAGAATCGCCATGAACGTCGTGTCCCTGCATGCCAACATCGACCAGAGCTACTACCGCATGCTGGCGGCCGACCAGGAGCTGGCGCTCGCGGAGAACTTCAAGGCCAAGCGGCCTTCCTCGGCCGAGCGTGCGGCGGCCGGCAAGGCGTTGCGCGAGAAGGTGCCGCGCTCCAGCCATGCCAACTTCGAGCGTGGCTCGGGGCGGCCCGATCCGGTGGCGATCCTGGAGAAGCAGAACGAGACACGGGTCTCCAAGCTCGTGCCGGTGCGTTACGCCCGCATGCTCGCCTCGCCCTTCGCCTTCCTGCGTGGCTCGGCTGCCGTCATGGTCGACGATCTCTCGACCACGCCGGTGACGGGCATGCAGGTGGCGTGCTGCGGCGACATGCATGTCTCCAACTTCGGCGTCTACGCCTCGGCCGAGCGCAGCCTGATCTTCTCGATCAACGATTTCGACGAAGTCCATCCCGGGCCGTGGGAATGGGACCTGAAGAGGCTCGCTGCCAGCGCCACCGTTGCCATACGCTTCATGGGTGGCGGCAAGGCGCAGAGCGAGGAGGCGGCGCAGGAGGTCGTGCGAGCCTACCGCAAGCGCATCCGTCGCTATTCCGAGATGGGCTACCTGCAGGTCTGGTACGACCTGATCGACGAGCGTGCCGTGCTCGATGCGATCTCGCCCCGGCTGCGGCGCGGCGCCGAACGCACCCTGGCCAAGGCGCGGCGCAAGGACCATGTCCAGACGCTCGACAAGCTCACCGAGCAGGTCGACGGCGAACATCGCTTCATCGAGGATGTGCCGCTGATCATGCGCGAGACCAGGGCAGACGACGGCCTGTCAACCGAGGTGGCGCTCGACAGGATGCTGCACGCCTACATCGATTCGCTGGGTTACGGCCGCAAGGTCCTGCTGTCGCGCTATCGCATCGTCGACGTGGCGCGCAAGGTGGTGGGCGTGGGCAGCGTCGGCACGAGCTGCTGGGTGATCCTGCTGCAGGGCGTTGACAACGACGATCCGCTGTTTCTGCAGGTCAAGGAGGCCCAGCAGTCGGTGCTGGCGCCCTACGTTTCGAGCCAGCTCGCCTTCACGGACCAGGGCCGGCGCGTGGTGGTGGGGCAGCAGCTGACGCAAGGGTCGCCCGACATTTTCCTGAGCTGGGGCGAGGTCTCGGGCCGGCACTTCTACGTCCGCCAGCTCGCCGACATGAAGGGCAGCGTCAAATTCGGCGAGCACGACGAGATGAGCATCGACGGCTTCCTCGAATATTGCCGCCTGTGCGGCTGGGGGCTGGCGCTGGCGCATGCCAAGTCGGCGATCCGGCGATGATCGGGGGCTACTGTGGCAACTCGGATGCTCTGGACGAAGCGATCGGCAAATTCGCGCTCGCCTATGCCAGGCAGACCGAGCGAGACCACGACGCGCTCGACAAGGCCCGCCGCACCGGCCGCATCAAGGTGGCGAGCGCCGAGCGGGTCAAATAGCCGGCATACCTATCGGTTGGTGAGCTTGAGCTCGCGCTGCGTCGCCGTCCAGAGTACCGAGCGTTTGACGCCTTCGTGAAAGACCAGCTGAGCACCTGCGCATGTGACACGCCACCGATACTTCGGTAGAGTCGTGATTGACGCCGGGGAGGGGATCTTCATGCTGCACCGGTCGTTCAGCTTGGGACATGCCGCGGCAAATGGCTCCGCTGCGACCTGCGCAGCCCTTCTCCTCGACTTCGTGGCGCGAGCCACCTCGGCCAGCCCGCGCCGGCAGGACTTTCCGCCTCGCTCGTTTCCACTGAGCTTCAACCCGGCGAACATCGTGGAAAGCACGATGGACGGCATCAAGCAGGACAGAAGGCTGAAGCAGCAGATCGACCTCGACCGCATCCGCGGCGGGCTGAACAGGATGACCGAGCAGCAGCACCAGGAGCGCGGGCGACGATAAGTGGCGACTGGGCAGCACGCCCTCTCTCAACAGGGAGATCTTACCATGAGCGTCGTGAACCTTCAGGCCAACCCCGATCAGACCTTCCAGACATTGATGCGCCTCAGCGAGGACACCTCGCTGGTCAAGAGCTTCCAGGCGCGCCGGCCGTCGGCGGCCGAGCGGCTGGAGATGGGCAAGAAGCTCCGCGAAAAAGTGCCGCGTAGCGACCACGGCAAATACGGAAAGGACACCACGCGCCGCGATCCCGTCGAGATCCTGGAGGAACAGAACCGGACGCGCGTGCAGAAGCTGGTGCCGGTGCGATATGGCCGCATGCTCGTCAACCCCTTCGCCTTCCTGCGCGGCTCGGCGGCGGTGATGGCGGCCGATCTTGCCGGCACGCCGGTGAGTGGCCTGGCCGTCGCCGCGTGCGGCGACATGCATGTCTCGAACTTCGGCGTCTTCGCCTCCGCCGAGCGCCATCTGATCTTCGCCATCAACGACTTCGACGAGGTCTTTCCCGGCCCCTGGGAGTGGGACCTCAAGCGCCTGGCAGCGAGTGCCGCCGTCGCGGTGAAGTTCCGTGGCGGCAACAAGGCGGGATCCGAGGACGCTGCGCGAGCGACGGTGCGCAGCTATCGCAAGCGCATGCGGCGCTATGCCGAGATGGGCTACCTGGAAGTCTGGTACGACCGCATCGACGAGCGTGCCGTGCTCGATACGCTGTCGGCCAGGGGCCGGCGCACCGCCGAGAAGGTCATCGCCAAGGCGCGTTCAAAGGGCCATGTGGCGGTGCTGGAGAAGCTCACCGAGGAAGTTGCCGGCGAGCATCGCATCATCGAGGATATCCCGCTGATCGTGCGCGAGACCCACACCGAGAGCGGCATGCCGGCCATGGTGGCGCTCGATCACATGCTGCGTTCCTACCTCGAGTCGCTCGGCATCGACCGGCGTCGCCTGCTGGCGCGCTATCGCGTCGTCGATTCGGCGCGCAAGGTGGTGGGTGTGGGCAGCGTCGGCACCCGTTGCTGGGTGGTCCTGCTGCAGGGCGTCGACAACCAGGATCCGCTGTTCCTGCAGGTCAAGCAGGCCCAGGCCTCGGTGCTGGCCCCCTATGTCGACTTCAAGATGCGCCTGGCGAACGAGGGCGAGCGCGTGGTGGTCGGTCAGCGCGTCATCCAGGGTTCGCCCGACATCTTCCTTGGCTGGGGTGGGATCGACAGCTCGCACTACTATGTGCGCCAGCTCGCTGACATGAAGGGAAGCGTAAAGTTCAGCGAGGGCGAAGACGAGGGTGGCGAAGGCTTCGAGGACTATTGCGGCCTCTGTGGCTGGGCGCTGGCGCTGGCACATGCCAAGTCGGGCGATCCGGCGATGATCGCGGGCTATTGCGGCAATAGCGACGCGCTCGACGATGCGATCGCGAAGTTCGCGCTGGCCTACATGAAGCAGACGGAAGAAGACTACGAGACGCTGGACAAGGCGCGCCGAACCGGCCGCATCAGGGTGGCGAGCGCACAGATGGTCAAATAGCCGGCCACCATCACGAACGCTCTGGCCTCGTTCTGCATCTCATCTTCTGAGATCGCGGATCCACCGGAGGCGTGGTCGTGAGCAAGCAGGATTGTTATCGGTTGGTGAGCTTGAGCTCGATGCGCCGGTTGCGGGCAGTGTCCATCAGCGACAGCGGCTGGTACTCGCCATAGCCCGCCGCCACCAGGTGCTCGTTGGCGATGCCCTGGCTGTTGAGGAACTTCACCACGGCGATGGCGCGCGCCGCCGAGAGCTCCCAGTTGGACGGGAAGGCCGCAGTGTTGATCGGCTTGTTGTCGGTGTGGCCGTCGACCTGCAGCACCCAGTTGATGTCCTTGGGGATCTTCGAGCTGATCTCGATCAGCCGCTGGGCGACGCTCGCCAGCTGCTTCTCGCCGCTCGGCTGCAGCTGGGCCGAGCCCGAGGGGAACAGCACCTCCGACTGGAACACGAAACGATCGCCGACGATCTGCACGTCGCGCTGGCCGGCCAGCGCCTCGCGCAGCTTGCCGAAGAACTCCGAGCGGTAGCGCGCCAGCTCCTCGACCTTGCTGGCGAGCGCGCGGTTGAGTTTCTGGCCGAGATCGACGATCTGGGCGTTCTGCTCCTTGGCCTTGACGTCGGCCGCCTCGAGCGCGGCGTTGAGACGGGCGAGCTCGTCCTTCAGCGCCGCCATCTCGGCGGTGAGCCGCACCATATTGGCCTTCTGCTCGGCCGTCTGCTTCTGCTCCTCGGTGAGGTCGGAGAACAGCTTGCCCTTTTCGCTGTTGGCGGCGGCGAGCGCCGCAGCAAGCCGCGTCAGCTCGAGCTTCTGCCGTTCGGTCTCCTTCTGCAGATCCATCGACTTGGTGTCGAGTTCCTTGACGTTGACCGCAAGCTGGTCGCGCTCGGCCTTGACGGTATCGCGGTCGGCGCGCAGCTGGTTCGCGAGGATGGTGAGGCGGGCGACGTCCTTCTGCAGCTCCTCGGCCGACTTCTTCTCGAGCGAGAGCTGGCTCGCCAGCGTGCCGACCTGCTGGTTCAGGATGTCGATGGCGCTCTCGCGGCTCGAGAGCGTGGTCGACAGCGTGAACTGCGCCACGCTGAAGATCGACAGCAGGAAGATCAGCACCATCAGGAGCGTGGTCAGTGCATCGACATAGCCTGGCCAGGTGTAATCGGCGGCGCCGGCGCGCCGGCGGGAGAGGGCACCGGCCATGCCGGATCAGCCGTCCGCCGACGGTTGGCCCACCGCACTGCCGCTCTTGAGAGCGATGGTGCGCGCCAGCAGGCGGATCTCGCCGCGCAGCTCGTCGGCCAGCGCGACGCGGTTCTGCGCGGTGTCCTCGACCAAGCGGGCGAGATGGGCCTCGATGTTGCGCTGGTGTGCCGCCATGGCGTCGCGGTCGACGTCGACGAAACGCTCGGCGAGGCGCGCGATGGCGGTGCGCAGATCCTCGGCCAGGGTGGTGCGGTCGCGCGCATGCTCTTCGAGCAGGCGGCCGAGCTGGCTCTCGACGTTGCGCTGCAGGTTGGCCAGCGCCTCGCGGTCGGCCTCGGCTCTGCCGCCGTCGGCGAGCCGGTCGACGGCCTGCCTGAGCTCCTCGGAGAGCTGGTTGTGCCGGCGCGCGGTCTCATCGGAGAGGCTCGCCAGCCGGTTCTCGACGGTGCGCTGATGGGCGCCCATCGCCTCGCGGTCAGTGTCTGCGGCCGAGCGATCGGTCACGCGCGCCGCCAGGCTGCGCAATTCCTCGATCAGGCGGGCGCGCTCGCGCTCGGCCTCTTCGGCCAGCCGCGCCACCTGGGCGGCAAGGTCGCGCTGGTGAGCGAGCACCGCCTCGCGGTCGGCCTCGGCCGCCGAGCGGTCGCGCATCCTTTCCATGGCGCTGTCGATATGGGCGGCGAGGCCGCGCTGCTGCTCCAGGACGGCGTCGCGGTCGGCCTCCGACGCCGAACGGTCGCCCAGCTTGCCGGCGACGCCGCGCAGCTCGTCGGCGAGGGCTGCGCGGCTGCGCACGGTTTCCTCGAGCAGGCGGCCGAGGTGGCCTTCGATGGCGACCTGGTGGCCCAGCATCGCCGCGCGATCGGCCTCCGACGCGGTGGCGCGATCGCTGAGCCGGCTGATCGCGCCGCGCAACTCGATCGAGAGCTCGGTGAAACGGGCCAGCAGGTTCTGCTGGGCGCGCGTGGTCTCGGCCAGCGCCGCCAGGCGCTCGATCAGCGTGGCGTTGCTGGCCGCCGTGGCATGTCGGCTGTCCTCGATGCGCTGCAGGCCGCGGATCAGGCCGTCGACGCCCTCGGTGTTGCGCTCGAGCAGCGCCTCGACATAAGCCGGGATGCCCTGCGGCCCGCCCGGCTGGCTCGCGCTCGACAGGCTGGTGGCGCGCGCCAGCCATTCCTCGAGTTCGATATGGAAGCGGCCCTGCGCCTGGCTCGCCTGCAATTCGAGGAAGCCCAGCACCAGCGAGCCCGACAGGCCGAACAACGAGGCGCCGAAGGCAGTCGACATGCCGACCAGCGGCCCCTCGATGCTGCCCTTGAGCTTGGCGAACATCTGCGCCGCATCGCCCGCCGAGACCTGCAGGCTGTTGATGGCGTCGGCCACCGAGCCGATGGTCTGCAGCAGGCCCCAGAAGGTGCCGAGCAGGCCGAGGAAGATCAACAGCCCGATAATGTAGCGCGCGAGTTCTCGGCGCTCGTCGAGCCGCGTGGCGATGCCGTCGAGCACGGCGCGCGTGGCGGTGGGGGACAGCCTGATCTGGTCGCGCTCGCCCAGCATGGTCGCCATCGGCGCCAAGAGGTTGATCGACTCGGCGGGCGGCGGCGGCGCACCTTCCTCGCGATGGATGTAGCGGCGCAGCCACTTCACCTCGGGCCACAGGATCAGCACCTGGCGGAAGACGAAGAAGATGCCCAGCACCAGCACACCCACGATCACCGTGTTGAGGACCGGCGTGTTATTGAACACCCTGAGCAGGTCCTCGTGCAGCACCCAGCCGATTCCCGCCACCACCGCCAGGAACAGCAGCATGCGGACCAGATAAGGGAGCGGGTTGCTCACGGACCGGGCGCCAGTACTTCGACGCGCTCGCCCGAGCGGGCATTGCGCGTGGCCGAGAAGGCGCCGACTTCAATGCGCGCCGTCACACCCTGGTCGATCAGGTAGCTGCGCACGGTGAGGGCGCGGGCCAGCGCCAACCGGCGCGCTTCGGCTGGGTCCTCGCTGCTGGCGAAGGCGCGCAGTTCGACCTGGGCCATGCGCTGTTCGCTGATCGCCTTGGCGATGGTGTCGAGGTCGGCCTTCGCCCGATCGCTGATGTCGGCGGAGTTGCTCTTGAACAGCACCGTGACAGCCGGCGCCACGCCGGCGGGCGGCGCCTCGCGCGGCTCGTTCGGGCCAGGGCGCGAGGATTTCGGCTCCTCCTGGGTGATCGACAGGGCGTGCCCCGACGTCTGGGCAGACGCCGCACTTGCGCCAAGGCCGAAAGCGGCCAGCGCGAGGCTGCAGACAAGCCGAGACCTTGTCATAGAAGATTGCCTTTCAAGGGGAGTTTCCGTAGCAAAAACCATATCCAAAGGCACTCGGCGGCTCAACCCGGGGCGTCGTGGCCGACGCCATCACCATACGCTAACGTGGCGCAAACGTGGTGCTCGAAGGGGGAAATCGCATGATCAGGGTCAATTCGTGTCTGTGCGTGCTGGTGGCTTCCCTGGCTGCGGCGCCGGCCAGCCAAGCTGCCGACCTCGCCGGCGCGAAGACCAGCATCGCCCGCGGCCTCGACACGCAATATTCGCACATCGAGGCGCTCTACAAGGACATCCACAGCCATCCCGAGCTGGGCTTCCAGGAGGCACGCACGGCGGCCAAGCTCGCGGGCGAGATGCGGGCGCTGGGCTACGCGGTGACCGAAGGCGTCGGCAAGACCGGCCTGGTGGCGATTTACAAGAACGGCGCCGGGCCCACCGTGATGGTGCGCACCGAGCTCGATGCCCTGCCGCTGCCGGAGAAGACCGGGCTGCCCTATGCCAGTACGGCCAAGCAGACCTTGCGCGGTGTCGAGACGCCGGTGATGCATGCCTGCGGCCACGATATCCACATGGCCGTCTGGGTCGCGGTGGCCAAGACCATGCTCGACCTGAAGGACCAGTGGAGCGGAACGCTGATGTTCGTGGCGCAGCCGGCGGAAGAGGGCGGTGGCGGCGCCAAGTCCATGGTGGCCGACGGCCTGTTCACGCGCTTTCCCAAGCCCGACTACGGCTTTGCCCTGCATGTCGGCCCGGGACCCTTTGGCTACGTGAGCTACAAGCCCGGCGTCATCAACTCGACCTCCGACGGCTTCTCGATCACCTTCATTGGCCAGGGCGGCCACGGCTCGCGGCCGCACACCACGATCGACCCGATCATGATGGCCGGCCACTTCATCGTCGACGTCCAGAGCGTGATCAGCCGCGAGAAGGACGCCGCGCGTTTCGGCGTCGTCACCATCGGCTCGGTGACCGCGGGCAATGCCGGCAACGTCATTCCCGACACTGCGACGCTGCGCGGCACCATCCGCTCCTACGACAATGCCACGCGGCTCAAGATGCTCGAGGGCGTCGAGCGCACCGCCAAGGCGGTGGCGATGATGGCCGGCGCGCCGGCGCCGGAAATCAAGATCAGCGAAGGCGCCAAGGCGGTGGTCAACGACGACGCCCTTGCTGCTCGTAGCGGCGCGGTCCTGAAGGCGGCGTTCGGCGACAAGGCGCGGCTGTTGTCGGAGCCCGGCTCGGCCAGCGAGGACTATTCGGAGTTCATCATGGCCGGCGTGCCGTCCTTCTACTTCGGCATCGGCGGGCTCGATCCCAAGCATTTGGCGCAGGCGGCAGCCAACAAGACTCCGGTGCCCGGCAACCACTCGCCCGAGTTCGCTCCGGTGCCCGAACCCACCATTCGCACCGGCACCGAGGCGATGAGCCTGGTGCTGCTCGACGTGCTGCAGAAGAAGTAGCTCGTCCCTGGAACTTCCCAGGACTTCCCACCAAGCTGGGAAGCCTCCGATGCCGATGGCATAAGAGTTTTAGGCAATTCTTCCCAGAATCTGCGCCACCCCTCCGCTCAAGTCATTGATATCAAAGGATTCCGCTTGCGGTATTAGGATACCGTTCCGTAAGCCCTTGATATCGAATCGTTTTTGACTTCCCAGCGCGGACGTTAGGCCAGCATCTCCACCATCGGCTCGCGCAGGTTGCCGTTGGTGGCGAGCAGCGAGGGGCCGCCCAGCTCGTAAGGCTGGCCGTTGGCGTCGCTGATCATGCCGCCGGCCTCGCGCACCAGCAGCATGCCGGCGGCGACGTCCCACGGCTGCAGTCCGTACTCGAAATAGGCGTCGAAGCGCCCGGCGGCGACGAAGGCGAGGTCGAGCGCGGCAGCGCCCCAGCGGCGCACGCCGGCGGTCTTGCTCATGACGACGCCGAGCTTGCGGAGGTAGGCCGCATGATCGCCCTTGCCGATATGGGGGATGCCGGTGCCGACCAGCGCGCGCGCCAGATCCTTGCGGCCCGATACGCGCAGGCGGCGCGAGCGGGCGTAGGGCGTGTCGATGAAGGCGCCGTTGCCCTTCTCGGCCCAGAACAGCTCGTCGGAGATCGGCTGGTAGACCACGCCGGCGATGATCTCGCCGTCGCGCTCAAGCCCGATCGAGATGTTGAAGTGCGGCACGCCGTGGATGAAGTTGTTGGTGCCGTCGAGCGGATCGACGATCCAGCGGTTGCGGCCGTCGCCCTTGGTCTCGCCGCCTTCCTCGCCGAGGAAGCCGTACTCCGGCCGCGTGCGCTCGAGTTCCTTGCGGAGCGTGCGCTCGGCCATGATGTCGGCGCGGCTGACGAAATCGCCCGGGCCCTTCTCGGAGACCTGCAGGTTCTCGACCTCGCCGAAGTCGCGCTTCAGTCCCTTGGCCGCGGCGAAGGCCGCGCGGATCATCACCGTCACGGTGGCCGAACGCACCGCCAGCGACTTGCGCTCGGGCGGTCCGGAGCGCTCACGGCCGGGCTGCATCGGCGCGCGGCCGACGCGCGCTACCGGCGGGCGCTCGCTATAAGGACGATCTCGGGGAGGCAGCGCCATCGGACTGTCACTCAGTCCTTGGAGCGTTCCATGTAGCTTCCGTCCTCGGTGTTGATCACCAGCTTGGTGCCGACGCCGATGTGCGGCGGCACCATCACCCTGATGCCGCCTTCGACGACGGCCGGCTTGTACGACGAGGAGGCGGTCTGGCCCTTGACCACGGCATCGGCCTCGATGACCGCCAGCACCACGCTCTTGGGCAGCTCGACGCCGACCGGCGTGCCCTCGTAGAGCGACACCTGGACTTCCATGCCGTCCTGCAGCCAGCGCGACTGGTCGGGATCGAGAACGTCGGCGCCCACGGTGAGCTGCTCGTAGTTCTCCTTGTCCATGAAGGTGAAGCCGTTGTCGTCTTTGAAGAGGTAGGTGCATTCGCGCTCGTCGATATGGACGTGCTCGATGGTCTCGCCCGAGCGGAAGCGCTCCTGCAGCTTGTTGCCCTCGCGCAGCGCCTTTGCCTCGATGGCCACGAACGCGCCGCCCTTGCCCGGGCTGATGTGCTGCACCTTGTGCGCGACCCAGAGCTTGCCGTTGTACTCGATGACGTTGCCGGCGCGGATGGAATTGACGGGAACTTTCATGGGGCTCTACCGAAGGGTCGAATGAATGGAATTCGGCCTCGCGCGCTTAGGCGAATTCCCGGGGAATTCGCGTCAGCGGGACGAGGCCGGCGCGGGCTTGTATCAAAGGGCCGGGATGGCCGCAACCGCGCTCAAAGTCCCAGTTCGGCCTGCTTCTTCTTGGGCAGTGCCGCGGCGATCACGGCATGGGCGCGCTTGAGATAGGCCTTGAGCTGGTCGGGTGTGAGCACCTTGGGTTCGTCGAGCGCGACCCATTTGGCGCGGGCGAGATAAGGCGCAGGCCTGAAGCCCTTTGAGCGCGACAGTGCATCGAAGTGCTCGGGCGCCGACTTGAACCACAGATCGGAGGGCTTGCCGTTGTCGTCGGGCACGATCATGGCGAACATCTTGCCGCCCACCTTGAAGACGATGACGCCTTCCCATTGAACGGAACGCTTGGCCGCCGGCAGCTTGCCGCAATAGGTGTCGATCTGCCTCGGAGTCATCGTCATCGGCACCAACCCTACACGTCGCGCGCGCCGCATGCGATGGTCGGCCATGACCGACTGGCGCGCCGACAAGCTTGCCCGACGCATGCCCTTCCTGCAGGCGCGCGCGCGCATCCAGGCGGCGCTGCGCCAGTGGTTCGCGCGCGAAGGCTTCGTCGAGGTCGAGACGCCGATCCTGCAGGTGGCGCCCGGTGCGGAGGTGCATCTGCAGGGCTTCGCCACCGACTGGGAGACGCCGGACGGGGAGGAGGAGCAGACCCGCTGGCTGCACTCCTCCCCCGAGTTCGCCATGAAGAAGCTCTTGGCCGGCGGCGTGCCGAAGCTCTTCCAGTTCGCCCGCGTGTTCCGCAACGGCGAGGGCTCGGCGCTGCATCATCCCGAGTTCACCATGCTGGAATGGTATCGCGCCGGGGCGGGCTACGAGGCGATCATGGAGGATTGCGCCGCGCTGCTCGGCCTCACCGGCGCGCGCGCGCTCGGCTGGGAGGGCAAGGTCTGCGATCCGGCGGCGATGCCCGAGCGGCTGACCGTCGCCGAGGCCTTCGACCGCTATGCCGGCGTCGACGTGCTGGCGACGGTCGGCAACGCGGAGAAGCTCGCGCAGGCGTCGGGCATCGTCATGCACGCCGGCGATACATGGGACGACGTCTTCTTCCGGGTGATGTTCGCCAAGATCGAGCCCCGGCTCGGCATGGGCCGGCCGACCATCCTTTGCGAGTATCCGATCACGATGGCGGCGCTGGCGCGCGCCAAGCCCGGCGATCCGCGCGTTGCCGAACGCTTCGAGCTCTATGCCTGCGGCGTCGAGCTCGCCAATGCCTTCGGCGAGCTGACCGATCCCGCGATCCAGCGCGCGCGTCTGGAGGCCGACATGGACGAGAAGGAACGGCTCTACGGCCTGCGCTGGCCGGTCGATCCGGATTTTTTGGCGGCCCTCGATCATGGCCTGCCGCAATGCTCGGGCATCGCGCTCGGCTTCGACCGTCTGGTGATGCTGGCGACAGGCGCCACGCACATCGAAGACGTGCTGTGGCTGCCGGTGCGATAATCGGAGGTCACGCCGTGGTCGGCGGCTTGCCTTCCAGGTAGGTGCTCTTGCCGGCGGCGAACGGATCGAGCTCCGGCCAGATGAACAGCACCTGTGCCTTGCCCTGCAGCGTGCCCCAGGCATGGGCGGCGCGCGGGGGAATGATGACCGTCTGTCCGGGACCGGCCTGATGGCGCACGCCATCGATCTCGACCCAGACCTCGCCCTGCTCGACCACGACGATCTCCTCCTGGTCGTGAAGATGGCGAGGGATCGCGACGCCGGGCTCGACCCAGTTCCGCAGCACGCTGGTGCTGGCCGCACCCTGCTCGCGGGCGCACAGCCATTTGCCCGCTACGCCGGGGCGCATCAGGATTTCGGGCAGGGAGGCGGTGTCGACGATCGGCATCAGTCACGAGCATAGAAGAGTTCGTTGAACTTCGCGACGGCATCCTTGGGCCCGCCGTGGTGATTCCACACGCCGCCCGCCACCGCCAGGAAGTCGGCGCCGGCGGCGATGAGCGGTCGGCAGTTCTCGACCGTGATGCCGCCGATCGCCACGCACGGCACTTCCATCAGGGCGCTCCACCATTCGATGATCTCGAGGTCGGCCGGCGTGGTGACGGCCTTGGTGGCGGAGGGGAAGAAGGCGCCGAACGCCACATAGTCGGCGCCGGCGTCGGCTGCCTCCATGGCGAGGTGCCGCGAGGCCTTGGCTGTGACGCCGACCTGCCGGTCGGGGCCGACGATGCGGCGCGCCTCGGCATAGGGCATGTCGTCCTGGCCGACATGCACGCCGTCGCAATCGAGCTTCACCGCGAGATCGGGCCGGTCGTTCATGAAGAAGGCGACGCCGCGCTGCTGGCAGATCGGCCGGAGCGTATCGGCGGCGCGGGCGATCGCGGCGTCGTCGACGTTCTTCAGGCGGAGCTGGAAGGCCGCCACATCGCCGCCATCGAGCGCGGCCCGCAGCTCGTCGGCGAAGATCGCCGGATGCGCGATGCGCTCGGGCGAGATGAGATAGAGGCGGGTCGATGAGGGATCCATTGCGAGCCGAGAAGTTAGAGCAATGCCTGCACTGTTGCCATGCCGCCGAGGCCATGGGAGGTTGCAACCACGATGACTCGCACGGCTCCGCTTCTTCTCGGCCTGCTCGGCCTCGCCGCATGCAATGGCCCCGATCCCAATCCGCTCGCCTGGTCGGCGACCTACGCCAAACCCTACGAGGCCATGACCAGCTGCCTCGCGCAGATGACGCCGGTCGAGTACCAGGTGACGCGGGCCATCGACCAGCGCCAGAACCTCGGCGGCGTGCTGCTGACCTCCAAGAGCAATGGCCAGAAAGCCGGCGAGTTCGACGTCTATCGCATCGACGACAACAACAGCCGGGTGGTCTTCCGCAGCGCCATCCGAACCGTGGGCGGCAGCTCCTATATCGAGGATCAGGCCCGCCAGGTCGCCAATAGCTGCGGCTGACGCCGACCAACGGTTCCTGCCGTCACTTACCCGCCGCCCAGGTGGTCGAGGATGTCGGCAGCCCGGCTCCTGAAATGGGGCGTGTCGACGTCGATATAGGGCGTGGTGTTGACGTCGATGATGTAGTGGCGGCCGCCGTCGTCGCAGACGGCGTCGATCGTGGCAAAGCTGAGACCGATCGCCGGGGCGAAGGCGGCAAGCTGCTCGAGCAACGCCTCCGGTCCTGTATCCGATCCCGCCATGGGCCGGTACCGGCCCTCGACCAGGACGAAGCGGGACAACCGATTGCTCGTGTCGGCGAAGCTCTTCTTGATCGGCGCCGGATTGATGCCCTCCCACAGCACCAGGCGGTCCTGCCAGAGATAGGCACGGTGATAGCGGCCCTCGTCGTTCGAGATGAAGCGCTCGATGCAGAGCGCTTTGTCGTCCCACGCCGGCCCCGGCACGTCGCCCGCCGGCATGATCCTGTAGTCTTCCGCTCCCACTCCGGGCGGCGCGAGATGCATGCCGAGCCGCGCCAGCTCGGCCGCAGGCAAGTACCTCTCCGTCTGGCCGCCATGGTTCAACGACGTCTTCACGATCACCGGCGTATCGGCCGGCATCGTTCGGTCGGCGAGGACCACGGGCAGCGCCAGGAACGCCAGCATCCGCTGCAGCGACGGCTTGGAAATGTCGGTGATGCGATCGTTGATCGTCCGGATGCCGCGCGCCGCCAGCGCCGCGAGCAGCTCGGCGCGGCGCGCCGGAAAGCCCGCCGTCACCGACACATTGATGTGGAACAGGAAGTGCGTGGCCCCGGCCGGGATGGCCGCCAGCACGGCCTCGACGCTGTCGTCGAAACGAGCGAGCAGCGGCGTCGCCGCCGGAAAGAGGCGGGCCGCCAGGAAACCCCGCCAGGCCATCCACTGATAGGCGACCAGGCCCGTCCCGCCAGGTGTGACGGGGCTTTCCAACCGAGGCCTTTACATCTTGCCTTGGTAAATCGCGATGATCTTGTCGAGCATGTCGAGCGCTTCCTCGCGCGGGCGCTGGAAGGTGTTGCGGCCGATGATCGAGCCGTTGGCGCCGCCGTCGCGCAGGCCGCGGACCTCGGTGAACAGGCCTTCCAGGTCCTTGGCCTCGCCGCCCGAGAACACCACGATGCGCCGGCCGTTGAAGGTCGCCTGCATCACATGCTTGATGCGCGCCGCCAGGGTCGAGATGTCGATCTTGGCCTTCTCGAAGGCCGCCTTGGCCTCGGGCTGCCACAGCACGTTGGTCGGCGGCTTGACCTTGATGATGTGCGCGCCGAGCAGCGCCGCCATGTGGGCGGCGTAGGCGCAGACATCCATCGCCGTCTCGCCGGCCTTGTCGAGCTTGCCGCCGCGCGGATACGACCACATGACCACGGCGAGGCCGACCGCCTTGGCTTCCTCGGCGAGCTCGCGGATCTCCTCCATCATCTCGTACTGGTCTTCCGAGCCCGGATAGATCGTGAAGCCGATCGCCGAGCAGCCGATGCGGAGCGCATCGTGCACCGAGGCAGTGACCGCCTGGTCCTTGTTGGTCGAGAGCGAGTTGGCGCTGTTGAGCTTGAGGATGGTCGGGATCGCGCCCGCGAAAGTGTCGGCGCCGGCTTCCAGCGGGCCGAGCGGTGCCGCATAGGCGTTGAGGCCCGCGTCGATCGCGAGCTGATAATGATAGTGCGGATCGTAGGCGGCCGGGTTGGGCGCGAAGGAGCGGTCCGGGCCGTGCTCGAAGCCCTGGTCGACCGGCAGGATCACCATCTTGCCCGAGCCGCCGAGACGGCCGTGCATCAGGATGCGGGCGAGGTTGGCCTTGGTGCCGGGGCAGTCGCTCTCGTAGTTGTCGAGGATCTTCTTGACGGTGCGAGTGATCTTCACGGCAGGGCCTCCCTCTAGAGCGCCGGTGATAGCGGCGGCCGACTTCGCGTTCAAGTCCTGCCCGATACCGGCCGGAACAACTACCCGCCGCGTCATTGACCCCGGCCGACGCAGCCAACAGGTTACAGCCCACAACACGCGACCCCCTCACGCGACTCCCTCAACGCGGCTGGCGAAACGAACGAACACCGAGATGTCACTGCAAACTCACGCGCGTCGCTCGCTTGCGGCCCGCCTGCCGTTCTTCTTCGGCTGGGTGATCATTGCCGTGGCCTTCGTGACGATGGCGCTCAGCGTCTCGGTCCGCACGGCGTTCTCGCTGATGTTCCCGCCGATCGTCGACGAGTTCGGCTGGGACCGCGGGCTGGCCGCCGGCGCCTTCTCCTTCGGCTTCCTGGTCTCGGCCGGCATCAGCCCGGTGCTCGGCCGGCTGATCGACCGGCGCGGGCCGCGCCTCGTGATCGAGGTCGGCGTGCTGGTCACCGCCGCCGGCCTGATCGCCGCCACGCTGATCACCGCACCCTGGCACCTCTACGCCACGCTCGGCCTGCTGGTCGGCATCGGCGCCAACTGCATGAGCTTTTCGGTCCAGTCGCAGTACCTGCCCAACTGGTTCGTGCGCAACCGGGCGCTCGCCATCGGCATCGCCTTCTCGGGCGTCGGCGCCGGCGCGATCCTGATCCTGCCGTGGCTGCAGGGGCTGATCCTGCACGACGGCTGGCGCTCGGCCTGCTGGAAGCTCGGCGTGATCACGCTGATCGTGCTGCTGCCGATCAATCTCCTGGTCGCCAAGAGTCCCGAGGAGCTCGGCCTGCTGCCCGACGGCGAGCGACACACGCCGGGCGGCGCGGCAAAGAAACGGCCGGCCAACATCGTCGACGCCGAGTGGGCGGCGGTCGAGTGGACGGTGCCGCGCGCCATCCGCACCGGCCGCTTCTGGTGGCTGGCGCTGAGCTTCTTCGGCGGCGGCTGGATCTGGTACTCGGTCCAGATCCACCAGACCAAGTACCTGGTCGAGATCGGCTTCGATCCGATGCTGGCGGCGTGGTCGCTCGGCGTCGTGGCGATGGCCGGCATTCCGGGCCAGATCGCGCTCGGCGCGCTCAGCGACCGGTTCGGGCGCGAGATCGTCTGGACGCTGAGCTGCCTGGGCTTCGCGATCTGCTACGGGGCGCTGCTGCTGCTGGCGGTGGACCCGACGCAGCCGCTGCTGTGGCTGATGGTGCTGAGCCAGGGCCTGCTGGGCTACGCCTTCGCCGCGGTCATGGGCCCGGTCGTCGCCGAGATCTTCGAGGGCGCGCGCTTCGGCTCGATCTTCAGCCTCCTGATGGTGGCGCTGATCGGCGGCGGCGCGGCCGGGCCGTTCTTCACCGGCCTGCTGCACGACTGGACCGGCACCTACACCATCGCCTTCGCGCTCGGCATCGTCTTCAGCGCCGTCAGCACGATCGCCGTATGGATCGCCGCCCCCCGCAAGGTGAGGGTGGTGGCGGGCAGCTTGCGGTAACGACCTATCGCTCTGGGTTGCAGCAACATCCCCGGTGTCATCCCGAGCGTAGCGAGGGACCTTTAGTGTTGCCTTAAAGGTCCCTCGGCCTTCGGCCTCGGGATGACAATCTTCGGGTTGCCCCGTCAACACCAGTCCACTCGCTGTAGACAGGTCGGATGCCGATGGTGTCGGCACTTCTGGCCTCTCAGTCAACAAATCCGGGACTCCCCGTCGAAAACGAATCACGCCAGTTCTTCCTTTCTGTCGTCCTGACGATCGGCCTATCGAAATTCGTTGATCTTCATCTACGAATATCGTACTATCTCCTCATGAAGAACGCAACCGGTCTTTCGATCCTCACCGCCGCCGAGTTGCTGGCACGCGATCTTCCGCCGCGCACCGACGTGCTGGCGCCGCTGCTCGCGTCCGACACCGCGGCGCTGGTCTACGGGCCGTCCGGCATCGGCAAGAGCTTCTTTGCGCTCAGCCTGGCCTGGGCCGTGGCCTCGGGCGGCTGCTTCCTCGGCTGGCAGGCGCCGAGGCCGCACCGCGTGCTCTATGTCGACGGCGAGCTCGGCGCGGCCGAGCTGCGCGCCCGGCTCGCGCTGTTCGGTTCGCCGCCGGAGCGCCTGATGATCTCGGCCCACGGGCTCGGCCGGGGGCCGCTGCTCGACCTCGGCGAGGACGGCGGCATCGTGCGGCTGATGGCGGCGTGGGGCGACCCCGAGCTGGTGGTGCTCGATGACCTCTCGACGCTGGCCGGGCTGGCCAGCGGCGTTCCCGAGCGCTGGAACCGGCTGCAGCGCTTCCTGCTGCACCAGCGGACGCACCGTCGCGCCGTGTTGATGGTCCACCATGCCAACAAGGACGGCGAGCTCTACGGCACGAGCCGGCGCGAGACTGCGCTCGACCTGATGATGGCGCTGCGCCGCCCGGAGCAGGGACGCGCCAGCGGCAACGCCCGCTTCGAGATTCATTTCGAGAAGACCCGCCAACACCATCCGGGGCGTGGCGGCGCGCCCCTGATGCCGGTGCTGGCCGAGCTGAAGACCGAGGAATTGGAAACGGGGAAGGGCGGCCGCGGCCATTGGCGCTGGGGACCGGCTCCGGGCAGCCGGCTCGAGCGCGCCGCTTCTCTGCTCAACCGCGGCCTCAGCGCGCGCGAGGCTGCCGAGGCGCTCGGCATCAGCCGCGCCTGGGTGTTCAAGCTCAGGGACCAGGCCCGCGCGAAGGGATTGCTGACATGAAGAGGAAACAGGAGCCGCAAGGCCTCGACCTGCCCGACACGGTCGACCTCGAAGCGGTCAACGCCGCGGAGATCGCGGTCGTCCGGCTGGCCGCCCAGGGCCGCCTCGACGTCCGCGAGGCGCTCTTCTACAGCCGCATGCTCGAGCACCGCCGCCGCGCGATCGGTGATCGCACGCTCGAGGAGCAGATGACAAGGATTGAAGAGCTGCGGAAGGCCCAGGCGAAGGGCAGGGGCAAGAAGTCATGACTTGGCGCAAGCAAATGACGGCCGACGTGCAAAGCGAGCTCGCGGCGGCGGAGGCGGCAGAGCCGACGGTCGACGAAGCATTGACGCCGTACGACAAGCTGCTGCGCGCGGCGGAGCGCGGGCAGTTCGAGGCCCTGGTCCGCGCGGCGCGGCCGGCCGAGCCGCCGGTGATGGTGACGCCGCAGCAACGCGAGGCCGCGCTGCGTGCGTCCGGCCGCTGGCCGGCCGACCGCCATGCGCCCAAGCCGGCGCCTCGGCCTGCACCGGTGGCCGAGCCGATCCCCGGGCCGCCGCCGCCCGAACTGACGCCGAACGAGCAATACATCGCCGACCACTGCCGCTGGGGCCGCCGCAGTCCACACGACTACGCCCATCGCCGCGCGCCGAGCTTCTGCCAGACCGACTACGACCCGCTCGCCGATGACGAGGGGGAAACCTCATGCTGAGTCGGCTCAGGCACTTAACCTCACCCTGAGGAGCATCGCGCAGCGATGCGTCTCGAAGGGTGGGCAACGCGCGCAGTGCTCGTTCCCACCAAGCCGCGGAGATTACTCCGCGGTAATCGAGACGGCGCTACGCGCCTCCTCAGGGTGAGGTCATTGCTGCTCGGGGTGAGGCCAATCGGGGGAGAGGAACATGAGCATGAGCGGGGAGAGGAACATGAGCATGAGCGGTGAGAGGAGCATGACCGAAACCGACCTCCTGCGCGCCTGGAAGCGCGACCCGCCGCGCTTCGTGCGCGAAGTCTTCGGCGTCACCCCGGACGCCTGGCAGGACGACGTCCTGGCGGCGTTCCCGCGCAACCAGCGGCTGGCGATGAAGGCCTGCAAGGGGCCGGGCAAGACGGCCGTGCTGGCCTGGCTCGCCTGGAACTTCCTCGTCGTCAACGAGGACGCCAAGGTCGCCGCCACCAGCGTCAGCGCCGACAACCTCGCCGACAATCTGTGGACCGAGATGGCGAAGTGGCAGGCCAAGTCGCCGCTGCTCTCCGCGAGCTTCAGCTGGACCAGGAACCGCATCTTCAACAACCGCCGGCGCGAGACCTGGTGGATGAGCGCGCGGTCGTGGGCCAAGGCGGCCGACCCGGCGCGGCTCGGCCAGACCCTGGCCGGCCTGCACAGCGACTACATCCTGTTCCTGCTCGACGAGTTCGGCGGCATCCCCGACGCGGTGATGGCGACGGCGGAAGCCGCACTCGCCTCGTGCGTCGAAGGCCACATCGTGCAGGCCGGCAACCCGACCCGTCTCGAGGGCCCGCTCCATCGCGCCTGCTCGAGCGAGCGGCGGCTGTGGCACCTGGTCGAGATCACCGCCGATCCCGACGACCCCCGGCGCTCGACCCGCGTCTCGGCCGAGTGGGCGCGGGACCAGATCGAGAAATACGGGCGCGATAATCCGTGGGTGCTGGTCAACGTGTTCGGCCGCTTCCCGCCGCATTCGCTCGACAGCTTGATCGGCCCCGACGAATGCGCCGAGGCGACGAAGCGCACATACGGCGCCGCCGACATCGCGACGGCGCCGCGCGTGCTGGGCGTCGACGTGGCGCGCTTCGGCGACGACGCGAGCGTGATCTTCCCGCGCCAGGGCCTGCAGGCGTTCGCGCCGATCGAGGTGCGCCACATCGACGGCACGCAAGGCGCCGGGCTGGTGGCGCGGAAGTGGGAGGAGTGGGACGCCGACGCCTGCTTCATCGACGACACCGGCGGCTTCGGCTCGAGCTGGATCGACAACCTCCGCCGCCTCGGCCGCCACCCGATCGGCATCCCGTTCTCCGGCGGCGCCACCGACCCGCGCTATGCCAACAAGCGCACGGAGATGTATTTCGACGCGGTCGACTGGATCCGAAGGGGCGGCGCCCTGCCGCCCGGCACGGCGAGCCAGAAGCTGATCGCGGCGCTCAGCCGGACGACCTACACGTTCAAAGGCGACAAGCTGCTGCTCGAGCCGAAGGACCAGGTGAAGGCGCGGCTGGGCTACTCGCCGGACGATGCGGATGCGTTCGTGCTCACGTTCGCGCAGCAGGTGGCGGCGCGGGTGCGGTTTTATGATCGGACGATGGAGGGGCTGGCGATGGGTGCACGCCGGCGGCCGGGGCGGGTGATTACGGAGTATGATCCGTTGGAGGAGTAGTCGTGTCACTGTCGAAGACAGATCCACTGTCATTTCTCGGGCGCGAGCTATCTAAGACGGTCTTATTTCCTGTCGCGGTAGGCGGCACATATCGCATCGAGGCCTAGTACACACAGCACAACAGTAGCAACGGCGACTCCCGTCGCGGGGATGCCGGATAAAAGGGGCGTCAAATAAACCAGAAGAGAACCCGCACCAATCTTGATCAAGCCTGTCGGGGTGGCAGCATCGGCAAATTCCTTCAGGCCGATTCCCGACAAGATCTCCTTCACCTTCTTTCGTGTCTCGCCGTCTTCGCAAATATATTGATGAATGGATTTCAAGAAGGCTTTCGCAAGAAGCGTCTCCCTGTGGAGCCTCAGAGCGACCTCCTTAGCCGACTCATGTGAGCGTCGTTCCGGGGATACCGAAAGGACGCGTAACTCCCAATCCTTCACAGACTTCTTGCTGAGTAGCATTGGATCAATCATCCACTTGTGTGGCACTTCACCCGACTGCTCGCGAACGATTCGGCTATAGCTCATCTTCATAGAAACACCCAAGAGATGACGCATGCGGCCGGCGCGCCGCCGCTTATTGGTGTCCTTGAGTATTTTTTTGAATGGAACGCCGTAATCTTTTCTTGCAATGACATTGAACGCTTGCAGGGTCGATTTGAGCTCTAGTTCCTGTGCGGCCTTCTTCTGCATAATTACTGCCCCATAACTCGTGACGCGCGACCGGGCGCGATCTCGCTGCGGCGGTCGCATCCCCCTTTAGAATTTCTCGCAATAAGTTCAGAATGGCAACAACAGAAGGGAGAGGGATGGATGCCATGTCAGATCATCCTAAAGTACGGCGCACTGGGCACTTGCCTTGACCGTTAGCGACGCGACGAAAATCCGTTCGCTACAGCATTTTTGGCGTTCCCTCTCAGAGTCACCTCTCGAAACACCCCACAAACTCGGGCGACCTTTTCCATGAACGTCACACAAGAAATCTCGACCGACTTATGGAGGGCAATTTCCAAAGCCTACGAGGGAGGGCACTACAGCAATGCCATATTGGACGCCATGCACCATCTTAGTAACGCGCTTCGCGAAAAGTCCGGACTAGATGGCGACGGCGGTGCGCTGGTAGGTCAAGCACTTGGTGGTAAGTTTCCGCGCATCCGAGTTAACTCATTGCAGACTGAGTCGGAGCGCAATGTTCAGAAGGGTATGGAGCAGATCTTAAGAGGCCTTTACCTGGGTATACGAAATCCACGCAGCCACGACCACGCGACCGATAGCAAGGCGACAGCCGATGCCGTGATCGTCTTCGTTGACTATTTGCTCACAGTCCTTGAAGCAGCCCGGGAGGCATTTACGAGGGACACCTTCATCTCGCGCGTCGCTGATCGGGAATTCGTCAATTCGGAACGCTATGCGGAACTCCTAATTGCGGAAATTCCAATAATGAGACGAGGGGAAGCGTTAGTCGCACTCTACGAAGAGAGGTCCCGAATCGATTTGCAGAAATCGATGATACTGATCGGAAAATTGCTAGACGGGTTATCAGACCCTCAAACGACTGCCTATCTAGCCGTGGTGTCGGAAGAGCTGCGGTCGGCGACGGACGATGCGTCCATACGCACGTCGCTGCAGATGCTCAATCCCACATTATGGCCTCGTCTTGATGAAGTCGTACGGCTACGCATCGAGACTAAACTCATCAATGGAATAACGGCTGGAAAAGCACCCGTGGGAGGAACTGTCACCGAGCCTCTGGCTACTTGGTCGAGCGATTTCCTAAAGGCCTTTACTCTTCGGGCCAATGCCGAGGAGGCGATCACGGGGAAGCTGTTATGGGGGACCGAGGATGATCGCCATTACATCGCCCGCTATTTCATGCACCACCTTCCAGAAGTAGTGTTGGGCGACGAAAACAAAGGATTCTGCGTGGGTGAATTTTCACGCGCCATCAAAGCTGGCGACGGAGTTGCACGTACAAATCTCCTAGGAGCTATCCGAGACTATCCGAACAGCTGGCAGATACTATTCGCCAAGGCCCTGGAGGCGGAGACCGACGCTACCAACCCCGCACTTAAGCTCAGGAACGGAGTCCCGTTTCTATCTTCACCGGCGAAAGACGACCTTCCGTTCTAGTTATAGGACAACCTCCGATCCTGGGCGCCCCTCGCATGAAGTTCAGACAGCGCACGATCTACGCAATAGCTGACATGATTTGCGGGAACGCTGAGGTTGGCAAACCAATCTTATTTAAATACCGCAGCAGCAGCTACCTCTCCGAGTTCTTCATCGAGTGCGATACCGATTACCGACATGACGGCTCGACGAGAAAGCTTTGGGTCGCGGACGCGCTTGAGAAGATCCTCGACGAACCACACCCGAATGCCAACACGCCGCCCGAGACCTTCGGGCGCGTCATCGAATTGCTCATGGACCCGGCGGACGCTACGAACGAAGCGCATGACCGGTCCGGCGCTCTGGCCGTGCTCAATCTGGCGCTCGCCCGCGAAGGCTTCGAGGCATGCTACGGCGCCGACAAGAAGTGCCATCTTCGCCATATCGCGAGTAATACCGTCACCGCTCCGAATCCGCATCGGCCCTTCACGCCGGCGGAGGTGGAGCGACGCGAGCAGCTCGCTACGTACCTCGATAGGTGCTCGGAAGATGCGCTTATCGGTGAGGTGCTACTCCCACTTTTTCGACAGCTTGGATTCCAGCGCATCACGGCAGCAGGACATGAGGACAAGGCACTCGAATACGGCAAGGACGTGTGGATGAAGCTCACACTGCCGACGACGCACCAGCTCTACTTCGGTATTCAGGCCAAGAAGGGAAAGCTCGATGCAGCCGGATTGACGAAAGGCTCGAACGCAAACGTTGCGGAGGTCCATCGGCAAGCGGTCATGATGCTTGGACACAAGATTTTCGACCCGGAGAGCGGGCGTCGAGTCTTGGTCGATCACGCCTACATCATCGCGGGCGGGGAGATCACAAAGGCCGCGCGCAACTGGATTGGGGAGCGGCTCGATGCCTCGATGCGCAGTCAGATCATGTTCATGGACCGGGAAGATATCCTGAACCTCTATACGGTGACGAACTTGCCGATACCGGGCGATAGGCCGACGAACTCGGATTAGCGACCGGGTCTTCCGCTGGTCGCGACGCGAATTACAGATTGCCGTGCTTTGTTAGCTGCACTCTGCTTTTGCCTTCTCTTCAATCAGCCCTAAAAGCTCCGATATTTCCACGGCTTGTTGTCTGTTCTCGTTGTTGCCGCCTCTCTTTGCTATCCCAACCACCTGGTAGCGGTCGTTTACGATCGGACCGCCGCTAATGCCGTCGGGAAGGACAGCCGACACTTCAATCAATTTCACTCCGTGCTTCGTCGTTCGTGCGACGATCTTGCCGTCACGTTTGCTCAGTTCGTCGCCCGGCCCGTAATCCGGGAACCCAAGTGCGATGATGTGATCATTTCTGTTCTTGGGGGAGGTCGCGACCGCAAGATTTAGGTACTCGTTGGCAGGCACGTCATGGGTGAGTACGAGCAAATCCCGATCAGGACACCGGCAAGCAGAGGGTGCCGCCTTATATTTGGTTGGCGAATTCGGCCGATAGAGATCTGCGCATTTACCTGGCGGCAGCCCCTCGAGAACATGGTCAGCGGTCACCAAGCCGATCTTTTCAAGGAAGAAGGCCGTTCCTTGCTTGCAGGTGTCACCTTCAAAGAATTCGACAATCCAGACTGCACGCTCGACGATTTCCTCGTACGTGGGCTCTATCGGAAGTACGGATGATGGAAATTGCTTGTTGAAGCGCTTTGCCAAGGTTCGATAGGCGCCGAAACTTCTGCCTCGAACCTGGGCTATCCAGTCCAATCGTCCGCGAATCACGTTCTCCAAGGAGGCCGTGGTCTTGTATCGATCCTGATAGTCCTTCTCCGCTGGGCCGACGCCCATCTCCTCGACTTTGAACAGAGCGGCGCGGACATTGCGCACAAATGTTCGTTTTACATTCGTGAATTCGTTGACGATGAGCCCCGTGACTTCCTTGCGAGATTTGGGTCCGGAGAACCAAACCTTCTCAGGGTTGATCGCGAAACCGTTTGCCTGAATTGCGGCGCGAAGGGAATCGGACAACCGATCCACCGGCACCCGGCCCGAGACAGGCAGTCCTCCCTCGAACAGTGCTAACGGCTGAGCGTAACTCGAGAAAGAAATATCATCCGCGTAGCGTGTGTACCTCAAATGGTGCTTCTTGGCGACGCTCATGAGAGCGCCGTCTAGACGGTAGCTAATCATGTTTGCCAAGATGGGTGAGGTGGGAGCCCCTTGTGGCAGCTGGTTCCGTGTCACACAAATTACTGCAATAGCTTTCGCGACCTCCGTGTCTAAGCCTAGCGCTTCCAATAGGCCGACCACTCGCCGGCGCGAGATAGTGCCAAAGAAGTCTTCCAAGTCGAGATTTAGAAGATAAGGTCGCTTTTGATGCTCGTTGGCATTCGTGATCGCTCCCTTGCCTTTCACGAAGCCATGGACCGGAGCGCGCGACGAGTGCAACTGCTCCAACAACTTTAGCGTCTGCCGTTGCAAGAACTTCAGGCGGCGCTCCGGCACTAGCAGCGTCCGCGTGCCGCCTCTTCGCTTCGGGATCGATGCTTCAGCGTATCTAAAGGAAGCATACTTTTCTAAGAACGCGCGCTCTCCCGCCTTCACTGCGAGATAGGAATAGAAATTATCCGCAGACTTCAGTTGGCTGGGCAACTTGATTACAACGCTGGGGGTTTTGAACCCAAAGCTAGGCAGCTTGGCCATAAAAGGGAGCGCCCCCTCCTTCTCCCCCGAGCGTCGCGCACGGGGCGCCGATCATATCTAGTACCATTCGGTCAAACGTCGCAGTTACAACAACGCGGTATGCGAGGGGGCGCTTAGGCGATCATCAAGCATGAAGTTTGAACTACCCGTCAATGTGAAATCGCACGCCGCATGATGATCGGCATCATCTCAGATACGCATGGTCTCCTGCGCCCCGAGGCCTGCGAGCGGCTGGCGGGCGTCGACCACATCATCCATGCCGGCGACATCGGCCGCGCCGAGGTGATTGCCGGGCTGCGCGAGCTCGCGCCGACGACGGCCATCCGCGGCAACATCGACACGGGCCGTTGGGCGAAGGGCTACCCCCACACCGCCCGCCGGACGCTCGGCGGCCGGTCCATCCATGTGCTTCACGACCTCAAGGACCTCGACCTCGATCCCGCCGCCGCCGGGATCTACGTGGTCGTCTCGGGGCATTCGCATCGTCCGAAGATCGAGACCGTGGGCGGCGTCCTCACCCTCAATCCGGGAAGTGCGGGCCCACGCCGGTTCACCCTGCCCATCGCGCTGGCGACCCTCGAGCTGGCGCCCCTCGGACAGACAGGCGACGCGCTGCGGCCGCGGCTCCATGAACTCGGTCGTTGACCACGCAACGGAACGACGTGTCGCGGCGAGCCCAGACACGACAAAGCCGCCCGGAGGCGGCTTTGCGCCGACTACCGTCGACCCCTTACGGGCAGCAATTTGCCAGTGCAGGAACGATCCCGGTGGCGGTTACTGCGAAGGTCGCCGGCGTCGCAATGGTGAACTTCACGTAATCACCTCCTTTCAAGATTGATGGGACCTCAGCCTCGCACAGCGCAAGCGGGCGGTAAACCCGCGCCTGTCGATGACGTCGGCCGGGGTATTGCGAGGCGCGCCGAAGGCGTAAGAGCGAACCAATAGGCGAGGCGGTCAAGCCTCGCGGAGCAGAGCCGATGACGAAGTACAGTCCAACATACGTGGCGCAGTGCCGATGTGGCGTAGTCGAGATCGGCGCCTGGGGCGAGCCCATTGCCGTCAACGCCTGCTATTGCGACGACTGCCAGGCCGCGGCCCAGCGGCTCGCCGCCTCCGCCGATCCGGGGCCGGCGGCGGCCGGCGCCGACGGCGGCACGGAATTCATGCTGTTCCGCCGGGACCGCCTCGCCTGCACGCGGGGCGCGGACCGCCTCCAGGCGATGAGGCTCAGCGACGTCTCGAAGACCCGGCGGATGATCGCCGGATGCTGCGCAACGCCGATGTACCTGGCCTTCGACGACAAGCGGCCCTGGGTGTCGGCGTTCCGCGCGAGCTTCGGGGCCGATGCGCCGCCGGTGGAAATGCGGATCTGCACCCGGTTCAGACGGTCGGCAGGAAAGGCCGACGACGGCGTGCGCAGCCACCCCGGCTATCCGCCGGCGATGATGGTCCGCATCCTGGCCGCCTGGCCGCTGATGCTGTTCAGCCGGCCGGTCGGCGCTTTGCCCTAAGGGGTGCGCGCCGATATTGTTCCAATGATCAACTGAAACCTTAAGGGCATGAGCTTTGGGCGCACGTGTTCTAACGAAGGTGCAGGAAGGCGAGCTTCTCGAAGCTGAAAGGGTGGCAATGGCGGAGATGAAAAAGCGGGCGCCATCCTATGCTTCAACAATAGCGGCTGCAGCGGTCTCCGGCCGAATTGGTGGCGTCCTTGATGCTCTGTTCGTCGAGCTCAACAAGGCGGGCGAGAAGATGCCGGAGCAGTTCACCCTCTCCATTTCCCATTCAGTGCCAGCAGAAGTGGATGCCGCGGCGACCGCCTACTTGGCTGCGGATTCGGCACGCTCTCGGGCCGCGTGGGCTTTTACAGCGAAGAAGCGGGCCCTCAAGCGAGAGTTCAGGGACTTGATGGACCAGAGAGCGTGGATCGCCCTTCTGCAGTTGAGAAGGGCACAACTCTACCGCGGACAATCGCTGACCGGCTAGGGCTAGCGGGAACGTCAGACCTTGACGGTGGACGCGCGGTAGATCTCGTCGATCGAAGCGGCCAGCGCTGTATCGAACTCGGGGTCGCTCTTTGACCGCGTGAGGCCTTCCGTCAGGGCGCGCGAGAAGCTCGCGATCATGCCGCGATTGGTGGCCAGGCGGCGGCAGGCTTCGGCGCGCGTGTAGCCGCCGGACAGCGCCACGACGCGGGCGACGGCGGCGTGCTCGATCAGCGGCATATAGAAGTCGGCGGTCTCGGGCAGGGTGAGCTTGAGCATCACCTGCGTGCCCTTCGGCAGAGCGTCGAGCCGGCCGAGGATCGCATCGCGCAGCAGGGCCTCGCAGCCGGCCTTGTCGGGGCTCTTGATCGAAATCTCCGGCTCGATGATGGGCATCAGCCCGTGCGCCGAGATCTGGCCGGCAACCTCGAACTGCTGGGCGACGATCGCCGCGATGCCCGGCTTCGATGCTGTATTGATCACCGAGCGCATCTTGGTGCCGAAGACGCCGAGCTTGACGGCGCGCTCGAGCAGGGCGTCGAGGCCGGGCATCGGCTTCATCAGCGAGACGCCGTCCTTCTCGGTTTCGAGCCCCTTGTCGACCTTGAGGAACGGCACGACCCCGCGCTCCTGCCACAGGAAGGCCGGCACCGGCTTGCCCTTCGCTTCGCCGTCCATGGTGCGCTCGAACAGGATGGCGGCAATCACCTTGGCGCCGCTGAAGGACGGCGACGTCATCATGCGCACGCGCATCTCGTGCATCAGCCGGTACATCTCGGCCTCATCGCCGTGCCAGGCGCTGTCCGGGATGCCGTAGAGACGCAGCGCGCCCGGCGTCGAGCCGCCGCTCTGGTCGAGCGCAGCGACGAAGCCCGGCTTGGCGGTCATCTGCTTGTACATCTCGTCATTGGCCATGATCATTCTCCCGTGTGCTGGCGATGCCTGTTGGAATGGCGATGTCCCGGCTACCGCCACACCGACCGAGACAGCGGAGCTAACCTATGAAGTGGCGGATCCTGGCCAGCGTCTGGCGTGGACTGAAGGGCTTGGCAATATAACCCTCGCAGCCCGCCTGGCGCGCCTTGCCCTCGCTGCCCGACGAGGCGTAGGAGCTCACGGCGATCACTGGAATCGCCCTCATCCCAGGGTCGGCCTTGATCCGGCGCGTTGCCTCGTAGCCATCCATCACCGGCATTTGCATATCCATCAGGATCAGGTCCGGCCGGTGTTCGCTCGCCTTGGCGATGCCCTCGGCGCCGTCCTCCGCCTCGATCACGTCGTACCCTCCGGTCCCGAGCAGGTCACGCAGGATCCGGCGATTGTCATCGGTGTCCTCGACGATCAGTATCTTCTTGCTCATCGGGTCGCCTCCGCGATTGGCGTCGTTGATCTTATGCCATGGCGATCAGCGTGGCGATGTGGTCCGGGGCTGGTGCGCGCCCTGCCGTCGGCGCGTGCGCCGGCGGCTTGCCGGTGGCCAGCGGTCCGTCCAACTGATAAACAGGCTTGCTCTCACTCCTGGCCGTCGCAAATGCCGAGGCCACAAGCAGTCGCCCCGACGACTTGCCGACGGGGATCGCGAGACGAACCAATGGATCCTACCATCCTCGTCGTGGACGATAACGAGGACAGTCGCAGCGCATTGACCCTGCGCCTGAATTCCTCCGGGTATGGCACGGTGCTGACGGCGGAGAACGGGCGCCAGGCATTGGACATGATGGGGGCCCGGCCGATCGACCTCGTCCTTCTCGACATCATGATGCCGGAGGTCGACGGCTACGGCGTGCTCGAGACGATGCGGGCCGACCCGACGCTGCGCGCGATTCCGGTCCTGGTCATATCGGGCGTCGATGACATGGCGAGCGTCGTGAAGTGCATCAAGCTTGGTGCGACCGACTACCTGGTCAAGCCGTTCAATGCGGTCCTGCTCAAGGCGCGCGTCAACGCTTGCGTCGACCAGTTGCGCCTGCGCGCCCTGGAGGCGACGTACCAGAAAAATCTCGAAAGCGAGAAACGCCGCGCCGACGGGATCCTCGCCACCGTGCTGCCCCGCGAGGTCTTGCGGGCACTGAAGACCGGCGGGCTCGAGCCGCGATTGTACGACAATGTTGCCGTGCTGTTTTGCGACATCGTGGGTTTCACCGCCTATTCGGAGCGCGAGCCTGCGAAGAAGGTGTTCCACGAACTGGAGGAGCTCATCGAGCGCTTCGAGGCGATCGCCGCCCGGCACGGACTGGAAAAGATCAAGACGGTGGGCGACGCCTTCGTCGCCACGGCGGGCCTGCTCACGGCGCACGATGATCCGGTCCATGGCGCGGTCGCGGGCGCCCTCGAAATGGTCGCCGCCGGGCAGGCATTTGGACAGCGTGCCGGCGTGCGGGCGGGAATAGACCATGGCCCTGTGCTGGCCGGCATGATGGGCAAGCAGCAGTTCCAGTTCGACGTGTGGGGCGACGCGGTGAACTCGGCGAAGGCCATCGAGGCCTCGGCGCGACCGGGCAGCGTGTGGCTGAGCGGCCGGGCCTGGGTGCACCTCCGCGACCGCATCGACGCGCGCTCGTGCGGACTGTTCGACCTGAAGGGCAAGGAGACGATGGAACTGTTCGAATGCATCAAGCTGCAGGAGTAGGGCCTTGAGGCGACGTCGGCCGGGGCTTGCGACGCCTCGGCCATGATGATCGGCATCATCTCGGATACGCATGGTCTGCTGCGCCCCGAGGCCTGCGCGCGGCTGGCGGGCGTCGACCATATCATCCATGCCGGCGACATCGGCCGTGCCGAGGTGATTGCCGGACTGCGTGAGCTCGCGCCGACGACGGCGATCCGCGGCAACATCGACACCGGCCGGTGGGCGAAGGGCTACCCCCACACCGCCCGCCTGACGCTCGGCGGCCGGTCCATCCATGTGCTTCACGACCTCAAGGACCTCGACCTCGATCCCGCCGCCGCCGGGATCGCCGTGGTCGTCTCGGGGCATTCGCATCGTCCGAAGATCGAGACCGTAGGCGGCGTCCTCTACCTCAATCCGGGAAGTGCGGGCCCGCGCCGCTTCACCCTGCCGATCGCGCTGGCGACCCTCGAGCTGGCGCCCCTCGGACAGACAGGCGACGGGCTCCGGCCGCAGCTTCATGAACTCGGTCGTTGACCGAACTGAGCCGGATCAGCGCGTCGCCGCAATACCCGGGAGCAGCTCGGCAAGACCGGGGGCGACATGGCGCACGTCCCTGAAGAACGTGCGCAGCACGCGAACCAGCAGGCGCTCCGCCTCGTCGGGCAGCTTCGGATCGTCCTCGGCGATGACGATCTTGAGGCCGCTCGGCGCATGCATCCACAAGATCGGATGCGACGGCAGGCCACGTATGCCGTGCACCGTAATGTGCCCATGTGCCCGGGCTCCGCTCTCGCGCGCGAAGGTAGCGGCGGGGCTTACCTGCGTCGGGCCGCCAAGGCTAACCGAGACGCTGGCCTCGGTTCCGTCTGGCATATGATACTCGTATTCGCGATACGCGACCGTGTCCGGATCCAAACCATTTGTCTTGTCTCGCACTGACATGAATCGGACCTCCAAAGGCACGCACCGCATCTCCGTGCGTCAACGCACGAACCGCAGGCATGTGCCCCACCGACGCTGCCGCGATGCGGACTGCGCGGTTTCGTACCAGGCGTGGCGCATGCGCGCTTTCGTACTGAGCGTGACGCATAAGCAGCGCATGGCCGCAGTCCGCGTTAGTTGAGAGAGGAAGATTTCGCGCGGGCATCGCGCGGCCCCCGGCCCAATGGGCGCGGGAACAGTAAATCGCCTCCACCTTTATGGCTCGCACAATCTTAGAGAGAACAGCCCTTTAAAGGACACGCACCCCGAGTGATCGGTGACGCGTTGTTTGAGCGTGGAAGGATTCGCGCTGTTGGGACGGTGCGAAGGGACTGGGTCAACGCTCATGGCGAGGTCGCCGCGACATCGCTGAGATGCCGGCGCCAGCGCAGCACGCGATGTCAGAGCCGCCGCATGCACCCGCATCGGCGCGATGGGATGACGTGCGACGCCACCGGGCACTGACCTTGGTTGTTCCCGCAACAACTAAAGGAGCGAACAATGTCAGCACGTCTCGCCGTTCTAGCCGCACTTTCAGCGCAGGTCGCAGTGTGGCCCGCATTCATATCGGAGGCCCACGCGGGACCAATCTTACCGCCGGGTGTTTCATCGCGCGACGCACCAATGAGGTGCGTTAGCGATCCCACTATGACGTCGCCATCCGCCCTGCTCATTTTCGTGCACGGTGGCGGCGGATCAGGCGGTGGCGGCGGTGGCTCGGGCGGCGGTTCCGGAGGTGGGGGTTGTGGCGGCGGCTCGGGTGGCGGCGGCGGCTCGGGTGGCGGCGGCGCTGGTGGCGGCGGCGCTGGTGGCGGCGGCGCTGGTGGCGGCGGCGCTGGTGGCGGAGGCGCTGGCGGCGGTGGCGCTGGCGGCGGAGGCGCTAGTGGCGGTGGCTCTGGTGGTGGTGGCGCTGGTGGCGGCGGCGCTGGTGGCGGTGGCTCTGGTGGCGGAGGCGCTGGCGGCGGCGGTTCTGGTGGCGGTGGCTCCAGTGGCGCTGGCTCCAGTGGCGCTGGCTCCAGTGGCGGTGGATCGGCCAGTGGCGCAGGCGGTGCCGGTGCCTCCAGTGGCGGTGGTTCCAGTGGTGGTGGATCGGCCAGTGGCGCCGGTGGGGCCGGTGCCTCCGGAGCTGGCGCGGCCAGTGGCTCTAGCGGATCCGGGCCGGACCCCGGGAACGTTGCCGGCAGCATTGTTGATCCCGGTGTGAGCGGCGCGCGCGGCAGCACGGGCGCCAACGATGTAGCAGCAGCCACGGGCAGCAGGCGGACTGGAGCTGACGATGTCTACCGCTACTCGGCCCAGACCCCCCAGGCTGTCAGGGGTTTCAATGTGCGTGCCTATTCCAGCGTCTCGGAATGCCTGACCGCGGCTTTTGCCGCCGGCCAGCCGCTGGGCCAATGCGAGTGATCGAGCGATAAGCACCAGATGCCCGCTGCATCTCTATTCGGGCTGCAGCGGGCATCGCTTGGCCTTCAAGCGCCGATCAAAAAGCCGGCCCGCCGCTGCCCTTCGAAGTGACCGGAAACGGCTCGGGCGTCGGCTCGGGGCGCACGGTCGCGCCAAACACCGGAAGCCGCTCCCCCGGACTTTGCCCCCTCGAGGAGATCTGCGAGAACTTGGTGGCGTCCCTGATTTCGATCGCCCCTCGGCGTGCCCGCAGAAAGCCGACGCCTTCGAGCTCTGCAAGGCCCATCGTTATCGTCGCGCGGCGCACCCCGAGCAGGACGGCCAGCCTCTCGTGCGTGATCGGCACAATCGGCCGGCCGAGCGCCTCGCTGGCGGCCAGCAGCCAGTGGGCGAGGAACTGGCGAAGCTCGAGGCGGCCGATCGCCAGCGCCGTGCGGGCGACGCGGTCGAGATGATCGTTGGCCAGCCGCAGGAAGGCCATTCTGATCTCGGCGCTGATGCCGAGCAGATGCAGGCAATCCTTCGCTGAGAGGCGCCAGCCGGTTCCCGCCACTTCCACCGTTGCTTCGTGAGCACTACGGGCCGATCCGAGCAAGACCCCGATGCCCGTCACGCCGCCATGGCCGACCGTCGCGACGCCGATGCGCTCCCCATCGAAGCCGTGCGCGACGAACGAGACCAGGGCGGTGTGGGGAAAGAACAGGAAGTCGGGAGGCTGCTCCGGCGTTTCGAGCACGTCACCTGCAGCGAGCCGGACGTATGTGAGGCAAGATGCCACCTGCATCGCGGCGAGGGCACTCAGGCTGGGCAGAGGGGCATTGCGTCGGCTCGTTGCTGGCGGCTTGGCGTCCATCGATCGTGCCTCAATCGTCGAATGCAAATAGAGAGCCCCGCTGGATGGACGCGGGCGCACGGAACCATTGCAGCGGGCCTTAAGCCACTACGCCAGCTCGGAGGAGCAATGAAAAGAAAACACACACCCAATAAGAAAACGCCACAGCCCTCCTGCGGTTGCAGTCGGAGTCGTGGTTACGTGTTCAGTATTGGACCACTACGCTGGCCTAACCCGAGGCCGCGGGTCACGATGTCGTGCGCGACCGCACTCCCAATGTGCGGCCGGATAGACGGGGCCCCCGTCCGGCAAGGCCGAGATCCGTGACGCCTACTCAGGCAAGACACACCCACAAGAACAGCGCGGCCGCATACGCAACGAGCAGCGTGCCCGCCGTCATCACCAGAAGATGCATTGGCTTCTCCTTTTGATTCGGTGATCAACGAGAATGCCGCCGCCACGGTTGCGGTTTGGTACGGGAACGCACCTGTGTAGGCCGTAAATGTAAAATTGGAATCCAGTCGCGACCGGTCCTATTCAACCTTGATGTCGGCGAACTTGATCACCTTCGCCCATTTTGCGGTGGCCTCCGAGATCACCGTCGCGAAGGCCGCCGGCGTGCCGCCAACCACCGTGCCGCCCAGCTCGACGATCCGGGTCTTGATCCTGGCATCGGCGAGGCCGGCATTGATCTCCTTGTTGAGCTTGTCGACGATGTCGGCCGGCGTGTTCCGGGGCACGCCGATGCCGGCAAAACCGCTGGCCTCGTAACCGGGCACGAAATCTCCCACCGTCGGAACGTCCGGAAACACGTCCAGGCGGGTCGCGGTCGTCACCGCCAGCGCGCGCACCTTGCCGGCCTGGATGTGCGGGATCGCTTCCGCCACGGGAGCGAAAATCACCTGCAGGTGGCCGCTCACCAGGTCGTTCATCGCCGGCGCGCCGCCGCGATAGGCGACGTGGACCAGGTCCAGCCCGGTCATCATCTTGAAGAGCTCGCAACAGATGTTTTGCGGCGTGCCGCTGCCGGCCGACCCGTAGTTGATCTTGCCCGGGTTGGCCTTGGCGTAGGCGATGAACTCGGGCAGCGTCTTGGCGGGCACCGACGGATGCACCACGACCACGTAGGCCAGCCGCGCGATCTGGCTCACCGGTGCGATATCCCGGCTGAAGTCGAAACTGAGATTGCTGTAGAGCGCGGCGTTGATCGCATTCGGAGTCACGATCTGCAGCAGCGTGTAGCCATCGGCGGGCGCCCGGGCGACCGCCTCGGTGCCGATGTTGCCGCTGACGCCGGGCTTGTTGTCGACCAGGAATTGCTGGCCGAGGCGCTGCGACAGCCAGTCCGCCATCAGGCGCGCAAAGATGTCGGTCGCCCCGCCGGCGGGAAAGCCGACGACGATGCGCGCCGGGCGCGACGGATAGGCGTCGGCCCGCGCCCCGCGGGCCCAGATCGGCGATAGGGCCGGCAGCGCAGCCGCACCTGCGGCCAGATGCACGAATGTGCGGCGGCGAAATTTCATTGTGTTTCCTTCCCCAGTTTGTCGGAAAGGCTACACGAATAACCTCATCCTGAGGAGCGGTCCGGAGGACCGCGTCTCGAAGGATGGGAACGAGCACTGATGCTGTTGCCACCCTTCGAGACGGCGCGGAGTTTATCCCGAAGAATGAGGGGCGCCTCCTCAGGGTGAGGTGGTGGTTCGTTCGTGCGCTCGCCTCTACTCGTTCAGCCCCTTGCCCGGATAGGGATGCGTCGCCTTCCAGTGGTTGGCGATGTCGATGCGCCGGGTGATCCACACGCCCGGCTGCTGCTGCAGATAGTCGAGCAGCCGCCACAGGCCGGCGGTGCGGCCGGGATGGCCGATCAGGCGCATGTGCATGCCGACCGACATCATCTTGGGCTGCGTGGCTCCCTCCTTGTAGAGGACGTCGAAGGCGTCCTTGACCAGGCTGAACCAGTCGTCGGCATGGCTCATGGTGGTGGCGTATTTGCCGTCGTTGTTGGTGAGCGAGTAGGGCACGATCAGCTGCGGCTTGCCCTGCACGGTCTGCCAGAACGGCAGTTCGTCGCCGTAATAGTCGCTGTCGTAGGTGAAGCCGCCTTCCTCGACCAGCAGGCGGCGGGTGTTGACGCTGGGTCCATAGCGGCAATACCAGCCGGCCGGCCGCGCGCCGACGGTCTGCTGCAGCGACTTCACCGCCTTGGCGATGTGCTCGCGCTCCTCGGCCTCGCTCAGCTCGAAATGCTTGACCCAGCGCCAGCCGTGGCAGCAGACGTCGAAGCCCGATTTCCTGATCGCCTCGGCGGCCAGCTTGTTGCGCTCGAGCGCCAGCGCGCAGCCGAACACCGTCATCGGCAGGCCGCGCTCCTGGAAGGCGCGCATCAGGCGCCAGAAGCCGACACGGCTGCCATATTCGAACATGCCTTCGCCCGCGAGGTCGCGGCCTTTCAGGCCCATCGAGGAACTGGTGGCCTCGGTGAGGCCGGTCTCGGTATGGCCCTCGCCATCCTGCATGGACGGCTCGGAGCCTTCCTCGTAGTTCATGACGAAGTTCACCGCGACGCGCGCGCCGTTCGGCCACTTGGGATCGGGCGGGTTCGCGCCATAGCCCAAAAGGTCGCGTGTGGGTTGCCAATGTTCTTGCGAACTCATGTCGGCCTCCTTACCAGCTCGGCACCCATCTGACGGGCGATGTCGGCGATCTTGTCGTTGGACGAGTTCATCGAGATGCGCTTCACGCCGGCGCGCAGGCAGGCCAGCGCATAGCCGGGCGCGTCGCCGCAATCGACCACCAGGGTGAAGGCCACATCGGCGAATTCCTGCCGCGCCCGCCCCTGCAGGGCGGCGAGGTAGCCCGCGCCATAGAGGGCAGCGGCGTCTTCGGGTGTCACCAGCGTCGGCGCCGTGCCGTCGGCACGCGCCTTCAGTAGCGCCGCCTCGGCTTCCCGCCAGTCGCGCACGAGGATGGGGCGATTGTCCACGGCAGCGACGATACAACAGTCACGGCGTATAGTGCGGTTATGTCCGACGCCGAGCCCAGCCTGCGCGCGCAGCTCACCGTGGCCCGCGCCAGGGTCGAGCGGCAGATCGACCTGCTGCGCGGGCGGTCCTATCCGTATGCCAACGTAGGGCTGGTCGGCGGCCTCTTGATGCTCGTGGGCGGCGGCTTCGGGCCTCCTTTCCGAACCACTGGCGTGATGAACGACAACAGCGACCTCGTCGCCAAGCTGACCAGCTTGCTGCACCGGATCGACGATGTCCTGGAGGAGCTGGGGCCGTACGACTAGAGGCGCACGGTGAAAGTGGCGACCGGCACGAACTCCTCGTCCTTGGTGCCGGCGCGCCACATGAAGACGGCGAAGCGGCCGGGTTTGTCGAGCGTCGTCAGGCCGTGGTGCCAGGTGTTGGGCTTGTAGGTGACGCCCTGTTGGCCGGTGGCGATGAAGGCGCGGGCGCCCGCCATATCGGGGCCGCCCTTCGGGGCGTGCGGCGCCACCACGATCAGCCAGCGCGCCACGTCCACCGGCACGAAGCTTTGCGAGGAAAATTCGTGGCGCTCCATCAGCTCCGACTTCAACGGCCGATCGGGCGTGGGCGGGCGAAAGCTCATCGACAGGCTGGGCTTGGCCTCGGTGCGCAGGTTGCCCAGCGCGTCCTCGTAGTAGGTGCGGCCGGCCTCCTTGGGGACGTCGATGACGTCGCCGAACGGCGCGAAGGCCTCCCGCGTCAGCGGCTGCGGGACGAGCTCCATCGTTAGCCCAGCTTGCCCATCGCCACGGCGGTGTCGGCCATGCGGTTGGAGAAGCCCCATTCGTTGTCATACCAGCTCAGGACGCGGACGAAGGTGCCGTCCATGACCTTGGTCTGGTCCATATGGAAAGTCGAGGAGTGCGGGTCGTGGTTGAAGTCGATCGACACGTTGGGCGCGTCGGTCCAGCCCAGGATGCCTTTTAGCTGGTTGGCGGCGGCGAGCTTCACCGCCTTGTTGATCTCGTCCATGTCGGTCTTGCGCTTGGCCACGAACTTGAAGTCGATCATCGAGACATTGGGCGTCGGCACGCGGATCGCCACGCCGTCGAGCTTGCCGTTCAGCTCCGGCAGCACCAGGCCCACCGCCTTGGCGGCGCCGGTCGAGGTCGGGATCATCGACAAAGACGCGGCGCGGCCGCGGTAGAGATCCTTGTGCATGGTGTCGAGCGTCGGCTGGTCGCCGGTATAGGCGTGGATTGTGGTCATGAAGCCGTGCTCGATGCCGACCGCGTCGTTCAGCACCTTGGCGACGGGCGCCAGGCAATTGGTCGTGCACGAGGCGTTGGAGACGACCACGTGGCTCTTGGTGAGCTTGTCGTGGTTGACGCCGTAGACGACCGTGAGGTCGGCATTGTCGGCGGGGGCGGAGACCAGCACGCGCCTGGCGCCGGCGTCGAGGTGGGCCGACGCCGCCTTCTTCGAGGCGAAGAAGCCGGTGCATTCGAGAACGATCTCGGCGCCCATCGCCTTGTGCGGCAGCTTGGAGGGATCGCGCTCGGCGGTGACCTTCATCTTGCCGCGGCCGACATCGATCGTGTCGCCGTCGACCTTGACCTCGTGCGGGAAGCGGCCGTGCACCGAGTCGAAGCGCAGCAAGTGGGCGTTGGTCTCGACCGGGCCGAGATCGTTGATCGACACGACCTCGATGTCCTTGCGGCCCAACTCGATGATGGCGCGCATAATGTTGCGGCCGATGCGCCCGAAGCCGTTGATTGCAACCCGAACTGCCATGGTCTCCTCCGTTAGCCTGCCAGCCGGCGCGCCGCCTCGGCGATCGCCTCGGCCGTGATGCCGAAATGCTTGTAGAGATCTGCCGCCTTGCCCGACGCACCAAAGCCCTTCATGCCGATGAAGGCGCCCTTGGCGCCAAGCCAGCGTTCCCAGCCGAATCCGGATGCCGCTTCACAGGCCACGCGCACGGTGCCGTCGCCGCCCATGACCTGCGCGCGATAGGTCTCGTCCTGCGCCTCGAACAATTCCCACGACGGCATCGACACGACCGCGGCGGCAATGCCGTTCTTGGCCAGCATGTCGCGCGCCTGGGTGGCGAGCATCACTTCCGAGCCTGAAGCGATCAGGCGGACCGGGGCCGACGCGTCGCCGGCCAGGATATAGGCGCCGCGCCGGCAGAGATTCTCGTCGCCGGCGCCGCGCAGGGTCGGCAGGTTCTGGCGGGTGAGCGCCAGGACGCTGGGATGCGCCTTGGTCTCCATGGCGATCTGCCAGCATTCCGCCGTCTCGATCACGTCGGCCGGGCGCATGACCAGGATGTTCGGAATGGCCCGCAGCGCCGCGAGATGCTCGACGGGCTGATGCGTCGGGCCATCTTCGCCGAGGCCGATCGAGTCGTGGGTCATGACGTAGACCACGCGGATCCCCATCAGCGCCGACAGACGGATGGAGCCGCGGCAGTAATCGGTGAATGTCAGGAAGGTTCCACCGTACGGGATCACGCCGCCATGCAGCGCCAAGCCGTTCATCGCCGCGGCCATCGCGTGCTCGCGAATGCCGTAGTGGAGGTAGCGGCCGGCCGGATCGCTGGCGCTCTGGTTATTGATCGTCTTCGTCTTGGTGTTGTTCGAGCCGGTCAGATCGGCCGAGCCGCCGACCGTGTCGGGGAACACCGGGTTGATGACCTCGAGCACTTCCTGGCTCGACTTGCGCGTCGCCCACGACGGCTTGTCGGTCGCCATCTTGGTCTTGAACGCCTTGATGACGTCGTCGACCGATGTGGGGACGTCGCCGGCCTGGCGGCGATCGAACTCGGCGCGGTCGGCTTCGGGCATCGCGGCATGCCGCTTGACCCATTTGCGGCGCGCCGACTTGCCTTTGGCGCCGGCCTTTCGCCAGGCCGTGAAGATCGGCTCGGGAATCTCGAACGGAGGATAGTGCCAGCCGAGGTTTTGGCGGGCGCCGGCAATCTCTTCCTTGCCCAGCGCGGCGCCGTGCGCCTCCTTGGTGCCGGCCTTGGTCGGCGCGCCATAGCCGATGATGGTCTTGCAGGCGATCATCGACGGCTTGTTCGTGACCTTCTGCGCCTTGCGGATGGCGCGCGCGACGGCGTCCTGGTCGAAGCCGTCGATGGCCTGCACATGCCAGCCGGCAGCGGCGAAGCGCTTGAGATGATCCTCCGACGTAGCGAGCGACGTGGGACCGTCGATCGAGATGCTGTTGTTGTCGAACAGCACGATCAGTCGGCCGAGACCGAGATGGCCGGCCAAGGTGATGGCTTCCTGGCCGACGCCTTCCATGAGGCAGCCGTCGCCGGCGATCACGTAAGTGAAGTGATCGACGACATCGGCGCCGAAACGCGTCGCGAGAAGGCGCTCGGCGAGCGCGAAGCCGACCGAGTTGGCGATGCCCTGGCCGAGCGGGCCGGTCGTCGTCTCGATGCCGGTGGCGTGGCCGTGTTCGGGATGGCCTGCGGTCTTGGAGCCGAGCTGGCGGAAATTCTTCAGGTCATCCAGCGACATGTCCGGATAGCCGGTCAGATAAAGCAGCGAATACAGCAGCATCGAGCCGTGACCGGCCGACAGGATGAAGCGATCGCGGTCGGGCCAATGCGGCTCCTTCGGATCGAACTTCAGGAATTTGGTGAACAGAACCGTGGCGACGTCGGCCATGCCCATCGGCAGACCGGGATGGCCGGAGTCCGCCTTTTCGACCGCATCCATGGACAGGGCCCGGATGGCATTCGCCATGTCGCGCTGAGCGGCGGTTTGTTCAGTCATTTTTCTCTGTGCGCCGTGGGTTTTTTGAATGGCGCGCAACATGACGGCCACCCCCTACCCCCGTCAATGCGCAAAAGCCCGGGGGTGCAGCCAAGATATTGCGGGGATTCACCGATCGGAGCGCCAAGATGTTGACCGCTCACAAGCGCTCCTCTTATCCTTCCACGATGCAGCAGACGGAGCCTGGCGGCCTAGGCCGATCCGCTGGCGGGGGAGCGATGTCCAAGGCATCCAGCGCCAAAGATCGTGTGGACAGTGCGCTCAGTCGGCTGGAGTCGATGGTCGAGGAGCGCCTGCGCGGCGAGCAGGCGCGTTCCGAGGAACTGGCACAGCGCCTCTCGCGGCTCGAACAGAATCATGAGGAACTGAGGAGGGTCGCCCACGAAGTCGAGGGCCGCCTCGAGCGAGCGATGGAATATATTCGCTCGCTGCTCGCCGCCGATCAGAAGTGAGTGTAGAGTAGAGGCCCCTCTCAATCGCCGAATAACGGCGCAATAAGTAAAAGGAGTAGCGGCCATGCCGCAGGTGTCGATCAACATCGCCAACCGGACCTATGAGCTTGCCTGCGGCGCAGGCGAGGAAGACCGGGTCCACGAACTCGCAACCTACGTCGACGAAAAGGTCAGCGCGCTGCGCCAGCGGCTTCCCGCCGGCACGCCGGAAATCAAGCTCCTGGTGTTCGCCGCGGTTCTGCTGGCCGAGGAAAGCCGCGAGGCACGTGGCATGGCCAAGCAAGCCGAGACCGCGCGGGCTTCGGCCACCGACAATGCCGAGACCCTGGCAACGGCACTCGAGGAGCTGATCACCTCGCGGGTCGACAAAATGTCGAAAAAGGTCAGTGGCGCAGCCTGACACGGTTTGCTCAGCAAACCGTGTCATCCCGAACGAAGTGAGGGATCTAGGTCCAGGAAAGATCCCTCCCTGCGGTCGGGATGACCCTTGGGGCGCATTGCGATAGGCCGCCTTAGTGCCTAGATTAAAGACGGGGCGGATTTCTGCGCGGTGCGTGGTTCGCTTAAAACCCCGGGGCCAATAAGATCTCCTGGGAGCTGTTCCTGGCCTTGACCGTGGTCTTGGCTACACGGTGCCCACCTGCTTACGCAGGCCTTGGAGGTTTCACGAACCACGGCCCATCGTGGAGCCGCCCCACCTTGCTTCTCCTTCCCCCGACATGAACCTGATGGACGACAAGCGCACCCTGCGCAGCGCCATGCTGGCCTGGCGTTCGGGCCTCGAGGAGGCTGAGCGGCGGACGGCGGCCGACGGCCTGCTGGGCACGCTGCGCCGCGAGCGGCCGATCGAGACGCCGGCGGTCGTTTCTGGCTTCTGGCCGATCAAGGAGGAGATCGACATCCGCCCGTTGCTGATCGAACTCTCCAACCAAGGCTGCCAGCTCGCCCTGCCGGTGGTGCAAGGCAAGGGCCTGCCGCTGATCTTCCGCGCCTGGCGGCCGGGCGACCCGCTCGAGGCCGGCGTGTTCGGCACCCTGCAGCCATCGGCCAAGCGCGAGGTGATGGAACCCGATGCCTTGATCGTGCCGTTGCTTGCCTGCGATGAGGAGGGATGGCGGTTGGGCTATGGCGGCGGCTTCTACGACCGCACGCTCGCCGGCCTGCGCGCCAAGAAGACCATCACGGCTGTCGGGGTCGGCTTCAACGACCAACTCGTGCCCGAGGTTCCGCACGGGCCAAGCGATCAGCGTCTGGATTGGCTGTTGACCGACAAGCGCGCTTGCGCCTTTGTCTGAGCCATGAAGGTCCTGTTCTGCGGCGACATCGTCGGACGCTCCGGCCGAGAGGCCGTGACCAAGAACGTGCCGCGCCTGCGCCGCGAGTGGGGCCTCGACTTCGTGGTGGTCAATGGCGAGAACGCGGCGGCGGGCTTCGGCATCACGGCCAAGATCTGCGCCGAGCTGCACAATGCCGGCGTCGACTGCATCACTACCGGCAACCACGTCTGGGACCAGCGCGACATCATTCCGTACATCGCCCAGGACAAGCGCCTGTTGCGCCCGGTGAACTTCCCACCCGGCACGCCGGGCTGGGGCGCCAACCTGTTCGAGACGGCGCGCGGCCAGAAGATCGTGGTCGTGAACGTCATGTGCCGGCTGTTCATGGATGCGCTCGACGATCCGTTCCGCACCATCGATGCCGAGCTCGCGAAGTACTCATTGGGGCGCTCGGCCAACTGCATCCTGGTCGATGTGCATGGCGAGGCGACCAGCGAGAAGCAGTCGATGGGCCATCACTGCGACGGCCGCGTCTCGGCGGTGCTGGGCACGCACAGCCATATTCCCACCGCCGACTGCTGGGTGCTGCCCGGCGGCACGGCCTACCAGACCGATGTCGGCATGTGCGGCGACTACGATTCGGTCATCGGCATGAAGAAGGAAGGGGCCGTCCTGCGCTTCATAAAGAAGGTGCCCGGCGAACGTCTGGCGCCGGCCGAAGGTGAGGGCACCATGTGCGCTGCGTTGTTCGAAACCGACGACAAGACCGGCTTCGCCCGGTCGATCCGGCCGGTCCGCATCGGTGGGCGGCTGCCGCCCACCGACTAGCTCGCAGCATCTTGTATCCCACAGCGGGGCTCTATAGCTATTAGATGTGCCTTGGAAACCGTCATTGACGCCTGTGGGAAAATTCGGCATCCTTTTGATGTTAAACGATTTTTCGCCGTACCGGCGGACTGTCTTCAAGGTTAGAGGGGGCGTCGGAATCTAGGTTCCGACGTTTTTTAGCGGGGGCTTCGGCCCCCGCCTTTTTTTGTGCCGCAGGTCTTTGCGGCGTCTCTAACACTCCCAAAACCTACGAGAAGTGGTATAGCCGGCCTGACTCCTCACTCAATCTGGTTATCCGGCGATGGCGGGCCATTCGCAATTCAAGAACATCATGCACCGCAAAGGGCGTCAGGACGCCCAGCGGGGCAAAATCTTCACCAAAGTGATCCGGGAAATCACCACGGCGGCGCGGCTGGGTTCGGCCGATCCCGGTGCCAATCCGCGCCTCAGGGCGGCCTTGATCGCGGCGCGCGAAGCCAACATGACGCGCGATACCATAGATCGCGCGATCAAGCGCGGCTCGGGCAACGACGCCGACGCCAACTACGATGAGATCCGCTACGAGGGCTACGGCCCGGGCGGTGTGGCGGTGATCGTCGAGGCGCTGACCAACAACCGAAACCGAACCGCCGGCGAAGTCCGCTCCACCTTCTCCAAGCACGGCGGTAATCTCGGCGAGTCCAACAGCGTTTCCTTCATGTTCGATCGAATGGGCGAGTTCCGCTTTCCGCTCAAGGTCGGCAGCGCCGATGAGGTGATGGAGAAGGCGATCGAAGCGGGTGCCGAGGACGTGGCGAGCGGCGAGGGTGAGGAGGGCGCGCATGAGATCTACTCAGCGCAGGACAGCTTCACCGCGGTGCGCGAGGCGCTCGAGAAATCGCTCGGCCAGCCCACGTCGGCCAAGCTGATGTGGCGGCCCAAGACCACCACGCCGGTCGAGGGCGAGACCGCCAAGAAGCTCCTCGATCTGATCGCCGCGCTCGACGACAACGACGACGTGCAGAACGTCTACGCCAATTTCGAGCTGTCGGACGACGCGCTCGCGAAGTTCGCGGCCTGACGCGGCCCGGCATGAGATTGATCGGCCTCGATCCCGGTCTGCGGTTGACCGGCTGGGGCGTGATCGATGTCGAAGGCAACCGGCTGCGCCATGTCGCGCATGGCGTGATCAAGGTTGCGGGCGACCGCCCGCTGGCCGAGCGTCTTTGCGAGCTGTTCGACGGCGTCGCCGCCGTGATCGCGGCGCAGCAGCCGGTTGAAGCCGCGGTCGAGGAGACCTTCGTGAACGTCAATCCCGGCTCGACCCTGAAGCTCGGTCAGGCGCGCGGCGTGGTGATGCTGGCGCCGGCACGGGCCGGCCTGCCGGTGTTCGAATATGCCGCCAACCTGGTGAAGAAGTCGGTGACCGGTGTGGGCCATGCCGAGAAGCGCCAGATCGCCATGATGGTTGGCCGTCTGCTGCCCGGCGTCGAGGCAACCGCCGATGCTGCCGATGCATTGGCGGTCGCGATCTGCCACGCCCATCATCGCGCCACGGCCAAACGCGTGGAGGCGGCCCTTTGATCGCCAGGCTCAAGGGCACGGTCGATGCCATCGACGGCGACAGCGCGGTGATCGACGTCAATGGCGTGGGCTACCTTATCTCTGCCTCGGCGCGCACCTTGCGCGACCTGGTGGTCGGCGGCCCAGCGACGCTGCTGGTCGAGACCATCGTGCGCGAGGACGCCATCGCACTCTACGGCTTCCTCGAGACCGCCGAGCGCGACTGGTTCCGTATCCTGACGACCGTCCAGGGCGTGGGCGCCCGGGTCGCGCTGTCGATCCTCTCGACCTTGGCGCCCGACGAGATCGCCCGCGCCATCGCCGCCCAGGACCGTGCCAGCCTGAGCCGCGCGCCGGGCGTTGGGCCCAAGCTCGCGGCGCGTCTCGCGACCGAGCTCAAGGACAAGGCGGCGGCCTTCGGCGTGGCGCCATCGCCGTCACGCACGGCGGATGCCGCGGCGATCGGGCCGGGTGGCTCGGTGAACGAGGATGCCGTGTCGGCGCTGGTCAATCTCGGTTACCGCCGCGTCGAGGCATTCGGCGCCGTGGCGCGGGTCACCCAGCGGCTCGGCGCCAACGCCCAGCTTGATGCGGTCATCCGCGCCGGCCTGCAGGAGCTGGCGCGATGAATGACGCGACCGATAGGCTGGTTGCCGCCAAGCGCGCCGAGGAGGATGCCGCGGAGCTGGCGCTGCGCCCGCAGACGCTCGACGAGTTCGTGGGCCAGAAGCAGCTGCGCGAGAACCTCAAGATCTACATAGCTGCCGCCAAGGCGCGCCAGGAAGCGCTCGACCATGTCCTGTTCCATGGCCCGCCCGGCCTCGGCAAGACGACCTTGGCGCAGATCGTGGCGCGCGAGATGGGCGTGGGCTTTCGCGCCACCTCGGGGCCGGTGATCCAGAAGGCCGGTGACCTCGCCGCCCAGCTCACCAACCTGCAGCCGCGCGACGTACTGTTCATCGACGAGATCCATCGGCTCAATCCGGCGATCGAGGAGATCCTCTATCCCGCGATGGAGGACTTCCAGCTCGACCTGATGATCGGCGAGGGGCCGGCGGCGCGGTCGGTCCGCATCGAGCTGCCACCCTTCACCCTGGTCGGCGCCACGACGCGCTCGGGGCTGATGACGCGGCCGTTGCGCGAGCGCTTCGGCATTCCCTTGCGCATGAACTTCTACGAGCCCGCCGAGCTCGAGACCATCGTGCATCGCGCCGCGCGGGTGCTGAAGATGGACATGGCCAAGGATGGCGGCGCGGAGATCGCCAAGCGCTCGCGCGGCACGCCGCGCGTCGCCAACCGTCTGCTGCGCCGCGTGCGCGACTTTTCGGCAGTGGCCGGCCACGAGGTGGTGGATGCCAAGGCAGCCGATGCGGCGCTGACGCGGCTCGAGATCGACGGCCGCGGCCTCGACCCCATGGACCGACGTTACCTTGCCTGCATCGCCGAGAACTACGGCGGCGGTCCGGTCGGGGTGGAGACGCTGGCGGCCGCGCTCTCCGAGCAGCGCGACGTCATCGAGGACGTGATCGAGCCCTACCTGATGCAGCTTGGCCTGCTGATGCGCACGCCGCGCGGGCGACTGTTGTCGGAGGGCGGCTATCGCCACCTCGGCATCGCGCTTCCCAAGGAGCAGAAGCAGCAGCTCGACCTGCTGGCCCGCGGCGGGCAGGCGGACGACGCGTGAGCGGGCCGACCTCAGGGGAGATCGTCGACGGCCAGCACGTGCTGCCGTTGCGAATTTATTACGAGGATACCGACGCTCAGGGCATCGTCTACTACGCCAACTGGATGCGCTTCCTCGAGCGCGGGCGCACCGAGCTGCTGCGCCTGCTCGGCCAGGAGCACAGCGCGTTGCGGGCCGAGCGCGGCCTCAATTGGGTGGTGCGCCGCTGCACCATCGACTACCTGAAGCCGGCGCGCCTCGATGAAGCCGTGCAAATACTGACTGAATGCGGTGAGTTGCGCGGCGCCTCGCTGCATATGCTGCAGGAGGCCCGTCGCGGCGAGGACACCCTGGTCCGTGCCGATCTGCTGATTGCCTGCATGGACGAAGCCGGACGGCCGACGCGCCTGCCCGCCCCTGTACGGACGGCTCTTGCACAGGTTGCAGGCACGGGGCCGCCCCGCTCACGCCATATTCAGATATAAGGCTCTACAACAACGGAGATACCAATGGACGCGTTTGCGCAGGTCGCCGGGACCCCTCTGGGCGGCAGCACCCCACCGATCGACATGTCGGTCTATGGGCTGTTCCTTCAGGCCGACTGGGTCGTCAAAGCGGTGATGATCGCCCTGTTACTGGCCTCATTCTGGTCGTGGGCGATCATCTTCGAGAAGATGATCCGGCTGCGCGCCCTGAAGCGCAGCGCGCAGGCCTTCGAGGATACCTTCTGGTCTGGCGTCTCGCTGGAGGATCTTTATGACCGCGTCGGCGCCAAGCCTGATGATCCCATGTCGAGCATCTTCTCTGCCGCCATGCGCGAATGGCGCCGCTCGGTATCCAAGGGACTGGCGACCAGCGCCACGGCACGCGCCGCACTCCGTCAGCGGATCGAGCAGGTGATGGGCGTGACCATCGCGCGCGAGATGGAGGCGATCGAGAAGCGGCTCGGCTTCCTCGCCACGGTTGGCGCCAACGCCACCTTCGTCGGGCTGTTCGGCACGGTGTGGGGCATCATGAACAGCTTCGGCCACATCGCGATGTCGAAGAACACTTCGCTCGCCGTCGTGGCGCCCGGCATCTCCGAGGCGCTGTTCGCCACCGCGATTGGCCTGGTCGCCGCCATCCCCGCGGCCGGTGCCTACAACATCCTGTCGGGTCAGGTCTCGCGCTACGCCCAGCAGCTTGAGGCCTTCTCCGGCGAATTCATCACCATCCTGTCGCGCCAACTCGAGGAGCAGGTCTGATGGCCGGCATCGTTCCCGCTCCAGGCGGCATCGGCGGCAGCAAGTTCCGGCGACGGCGCTACGTGCCGATCTCCGAGATCAATGTGACGCCGCTTGTCGACGTCATGCTGGTGCTGCTCGTCATCTTCATGATCACCGCGCCGCTCCTTCAGGTCGGCGTGCCGATCGACCTGCCCAAGACCAGCGCCCAGCAGGTCGGCGGCAAGGACGAGCCGCTGGTCGTCTCGGTCAACTCCAAGGACGAGGTGTTCCTGGGCGAGACCAAGTACGAGCTGAGCGATCTAGCCGACAAGCTCAAGGCCGTGCACGACGAGAAGCCCGACCAACGTGTCTTCATCCGTGGCGACAAGGCGATCAACTACGGTCGCATGATGGAGGTCATGGGCGTTGTGATCGATTCTGGTTTCCGCCAGCTCGGTCTGCTCGGCGAGCAGGCGCAGGGCGCGCCGGCCAAGCCCGGCGGCACCGTCACCGTGCCACCGCCGACGGCTCCACCGCGCCGGTAACCGACCGGAGAGTAGCGTTCGATGTTCGACCGCTCGCCTGAAAGCATCGAGATGCGCACGCCGGCAGTCTTGTCGGCGGCCGTGCATGTCGTTGCCCTGGTGGCGATGATCGTCAACTTCAACTTCTTCAATCGCCCGCCCATTGAGCCCGAGCCGGTGATGGTCGATTTCGTGGCGATCGCCAAGCACGCTGCGGCGCCGACCATCGGTAACCCGCCACCGCAGCCCAAGGAAGCCAAGATCGACAAAGAGACCACCAAGGCGCCGCCGCCCAAGACCGCCGATCCACCGCCGGCGCCCGAGCCGCCCAAGCCCGATGTGGCTGAACTGAAGCCGGTGCCGCCCAAACCGGTCGAGCAGCCCAAGCCCGAACCGCCCAAGCCGCCCGACGACGTCGTAGCCTTGAAGCCCAAGGAGCCCGAACCGCCCAAGGTCGAGAAGCCGCCCGAGCCGCCCAAGCCTGAGCCGCCCAAGCCCGAGGTGAAGAAGGTCGAGCCGCCCAAGCCGGCGCCGCCAAAACCCGCGCCGCCGCCCAAGCAGCCGGTCGATTCGCTGATCGATGACATCCTCAAGAACAAGGACACCACCCAGAAGATCAAGACGCCCGAGCAGCAGCCCAAGCCGGTGAAGGAGATTACGCGCCAACAGGCCGCCGCGCCCAATCTCGCCGCCGTGGTGACGGCGAGCGAAGTCGAGGGCGTGCGCGAGAAAATCCGGCCCTGCTGGAACTTCCCGGCCGGCGTCAAGGATCAGTCGTCGCTGGTCGTCACCATGGTGGTGCAGATGAACCAGGACGGCACGCCGACCAAGGTCGACCTCAAGGACACCGGCCGCTATTACAACGACCCGACCTTCCGCGCTGCGGCCAATTCGGCGATGCGCGCCGTCAGCAATCCGCGCTGTCAACCCTGGCCACTATCGCCGGACAAGTACAACGCTTGGCGCACCATCACCTTCAACTTCGACCCACGCGACTACTGAGTGGGCTCGCGCTATAGAAACATCCCTCAAACGACCAAGAGGTTCGACATGATGCTCCCTCGACGGACGATCCTGGGCGTAGCGCTCACCGCGGCCACGGCTTCGGCGGCGCGCGCCCAGCTAACGATCGACATGACCAAGCCCAGCTTCGAGCCGGTGCCGATCGCGATCGTCGACTTCCAGGGCGACGCCGTCGGTGCGCAGATGGCGTCGGTCATCCGCAACGACCTGCAGAGCTCCGGCCTGTTCCGCTCGATCCCGCCGGCCTCGTTCATCCAACAGAAGCTCGACGCCGGCGCGCAGCCGCGTTTTCCCGACTGGCGCCAGGTCGGCGCGGCGGGACTGGTCGTCGGCTCGGTGGCCCAGGCCGGCGGCAACATCAAGGTCGACTTCCGCCTGTGGGACGTGATCCAGGGCTCGCAGGCCACCGGGCTCTCTTTCACCAGCCAGCCCAGCAACTGGCGGCGCCTCTCGCATATCATCGCCGACGCGATCTACAAGCGCGTTACCGGCGAGGAGGGCTACTTCGACACCCGCATCGCCTATGTCTCGGAGGCCGGGCCGCTCAATGCCCGCGTCAAGCGCATCGCCATCATGGACCAGGATGGCGCCAACAACCGCTACATCACCGACGGCCGCACGCTCGCCATCACGCCACGCTTCTCGCCGACGCTGCAGGAGATCGTCTACATGGCCTATGGCGAGGATCGCTCGCCGCCGAAAGTCTACTTGCAGAACGTCGACAGCGGCCGTCGCGAGCTGATGGGCAATTTCCCCGGCATGAGCTTCGCGCCGCGCTTCTCGCCGGACGGCACCAGGGTGGCGATGAGCCTCGCCCAGGACGGCCGGACCAATCTCTACGAGATGGACGTGCGCGGGCGCGGCCTGCACCGCCTCACCAACTCGCCGGCGATCGATACCTCGCCCTGCTATTCCAACGACGGCACGCAGATCGTGTTCAACTCCGACCGCGGCGGCACGCAGCAGCTCTATATCATGCCCTCGGGTGGCGGCGGCGAGCGGCGCATCAGCTACGGCGACGGCCGCTACGCCACGCCGGTATGGTCGCCGCGCGGCGACTACATCGCCTTCACCAAGATCGCGGGCAGCGGTTTCGGCATCGGCATCATGCGGCCTGACGGCAGCGGCGAACGACTGCTGGCCAACGGCTTTCTGGTCGAGGGTCCGACCTGGGCGCCTAACGGTCGCGTGCTCGCCTACTTCCGGCAGAATCCCAATTCGGGCGGCCGGGCGGGTAGCGTTAGTCTGAGTGCAATCGACATCACGGGACGATTCGAGCGGCAGGTTCCGACGCCTGGCGACGCATCGGATCCCGCTTGGTCTCCCTTGATTCCGCAATGACGAGGGATATGATCTTGAGCGTCGGCCCGAGCGTAGCAACGCTCGGGTCGCGTTGTCTGGGAGCGGTGGCTAAAGAGTGGGAAACCGAGAGGAGCGTGCCGTGAAAGCGGTGCGTAGAGGCTGAATGCGAACCATCAAGGCACTTGCTGCAATCGCGGCGCTCATCTTCATGTCTGCCTGCAGCAGCAACAACGAAGCGGCAGCACCGGCGAGTACGACCGTCACCCCCGGCTCCATTGCCGACTTCAAGCAAAACGTCGGCGATCGCGTGTATTTCGACACCGACCAGTCCGTCGTCCGCGAGGACGGCCGGCAGACGCTGGGCAAGCAGGCCGAGTGGCTGAAGAAGTACACCAACTACCCGATCACCATCGAAGGCAAGTGCGACGAGCGCGGTACGCGCGAGTACAACCTCGCCCTCGGCGAGCGGCGCGCCAACGCCGTCAAGCAATACCTTGTCGCTCAGGGTGTGCCCGCCCAGCGCGTCAACACCATCAGCTACGGCAAGGAGCGCCCGGAAGTCGTGGGCTCCGACGAAGGCGCCTGGGCCCGCAACCGCGTCGGCATCACCGCGTTGCAATAGGGGCTCGCCCGCAACGAAATCGAACGCCGGTCGCCTAGCGACCGGCGTTTTCGTTTGTTGGCAGCGTCGCCTTGCCTGAAAATGGCCGTCTTCGACAAGAGACTATTGCCCGCATGAAAATGCTCTACCCCAAGCTGCTGATCTTGATGATCCTCGCCCTGCCGACGGCGGTGGCGGCGCAAGGTCCCGGCTATACCGAGGACCGGCTCAACCAGCTGCAGCAATCGATCACCCTGCTGACCGGCCAGATCGAGCAGCTGCAATACAAGAACCAGCAGCTCCAGCAGCAGATGGAGAAGATGCAGGCGGACTATGAGTACCGCCTCGACCAGCTCGAGAAGGGCAGGGGCGGAGGCGGGCCAAGGCCGAGCGTGCCACCGCCCGGTCCCTCAAGTGCGCCGCCACCACCGCACGCCGCCGGGGCGGCGCCGCCGCCAGGACCGGCCAACGCGGCAATCGGCGATCAGCTCTATCACGACGCCTTCAAGATGCTGCAGGACGGCGACTACGCCGGCGCTGAAAAGGGCTTCAAGACCTTTGTGCAGCGCAATCCTCAGCATGTGCTGGCGGGTAACGCGCAATACTGGCTGGGCGAAACCTACTACGCGCGCCGCGACTACCAGAACGCGATGGGGGCCTTCGCTGAGGGCTTCAAGGTCTACAAGACCAGCCCCAAGGGTCCGGACAATCTCCTGAAGCTCGGCATCACGCTTGCCGCGCTCAACCGCAAGTCCGATGCCTGCGCGGTGTTCGCGCGCTTCAGCCAGGACTATCCGCGCGCCACCGACTTGCAGAAGCGGCGCATCGACCAGGAGCGCCAGAAGAACGGCTGCGGGTGAGCGCCGCCGCCGAGCCGCTTACGGGCGCTGAATTCGCGCCGCTGATGGCGCCGTTCGCACCTTTCGAATCCCGCCCCCTCCTTGCCGTTGCTGTCTCGGGCGGCCGCGATTCGCTCGCTCTCGCCCTGCTGGCGCATGAATGGGCCGCCGAGCTGGAAGGCCGGATCGTTGGCTTGATCGTCGATCACGGCTTGCGTCGCCAATCCTCCAGCGAGGCGGCGATGACGCGTGATCTGCTCACTCGCCGCGGCATCGCGGCGGAGATCCTGCACTGGCGCGGCGCCAAGCCGGCAAGCGGCTTGCAGGAGGCCGCGCGCGAGGCGCGCTATCGCCTGCTGCTCGAGGCTTGCCGCGAACATGGCATCCTGCATCTGCTGATCGCCCATCACGCCGACGACCAGGCCGAGACCATGGCCATGCGCGCCGCGCGATCGAGTGGGCCGGATGGGCTTGCCGGCATGGCCGCCCTGGTCGAGCAGCGCGAGGCCCGCCTGGTGCGGCCGTTACTGTCGGTGCCACGGGCGAGGCTCACCGCGACTCTCGAGGCGCGCGCCGTGGCGTGGATCGATGACCCATCGAACCTCGACAGCCGCTTCGAGCGGGCGCGTCTCAGGAAGGCTGGGCCCGCCGCCGCGCCGGTGCTCGCTGGGCGGGACAAGTCGCGGGCGGCTCGCGATGAGCGGTTGGCGGCGGCGGCGGTGGCTCTCGTGGACTTCGATCTGCCGGGGGCCGTTGCCATCGACCGTGCCGGCTTCGCTCGCCTTGGCCGCGAGCTTGGCATGGGCCTGCTCAGCCGGATCATCCAAGCCGTGGGCAGGCGGGACCATCCGCCGCGGCGCGAGCGGCTGGAGCGAGCCGCGGCACGACTTTCGCAAGGCGTTTCCCGTGGCAAGTCGGGAAAAAGCCAGGATTTCACGCTATCTGAATGCCGTCTGGAACTGCGTCAGGCGCCGGGCGGCCGGCGGCTGCGGTGGATTATCCGGCCTGAAAATGGCAGGAAAGACGCTAGGAAAGCCGGCCAGCCCCTCATTCCGGCTGCATTTTTCGCTTGCGGCGGGCCTCGCACGCCCCATCTTTGTTGAAACCCCATCAACGGATCGAAGTCCTGTGAACCCGTTCAATCGTAACGCCGCCCTGTGGATCGTCATCGTCCTGCTGCTGGCGCTGCTCTACAGCGTCTTCCAGGGAGGCACGACCCGCACCGCGGGCAACACGATCTCCTATTCCGACTTCGTGCGGGCGGTCGACCAGCGCCAGGTCCAGGACGTCCGTATCTCCGGCAACACCATCACCGGCACCTTCCGCGAGCCGCGCAACGGCGTGCAGAAGTTCGCGACCTATGCGCCGAGCACCCCGCCCGACGAACAGCTGATGCCGATGCTGATCAAGAACGTCGATCGGGTCGATGCCGGGCCGCCGGAAGAGGGCGTCAATATCGGCAGCATCTTCGTGAGCTGGCTGCCGGTTCTCGTGCTGGTCGGCGTCTATATCTTCTTCCTGCGCCAGATGCAGAGCGGCACCGGACGCGCCATGGGCTTCGGCAAGTCGCGCGCCCGGCTGCTGACCGAGAAGCATGGCCGCGTCACTTTCGAGGACGTCGCCGGCATCGACGAGGCCAAGGCCGAGCTTGAGGAGATCGTCGACTTCCTGAAGGACCCGCAGAAGTTCCAGCGCCTGGGCGGCAAGATTCCCAAGGGTTGCTTGCTGGTCGGCCCGCCGGGCACCGGCAAGACCTTGCTGGCGCGCGCGATCGCGGGCGAAGCCAACGTGCCGTTCTTCACCATCTCAGGCTCCGACTTCGTCGAGATGTTTGTCGGCGTGGGCGCTTCCCGCGTGCGCGACATGTTCGAGCAGGCCAAGAAGAACGCGCCCTGCATCGTGTTCATCGATGAAATCGACGCCGTCGGCCGCCATCGCGGCGCGGGCCTGGGCGGCGGCAACGACGAGCGCGAACAGACGCTGAACCAGCTACTGGTCGAGATGGACGGCTTCGAGTCCAACGAAGGCGTGATCCTGATCGCCGCCACCAACCGACCTGACGTGCTTGATCCCGCCTTGTTGCGGCCGGGCCGCTTCGACCGCCAGGTCGTGGTACCCAACCCCGACATCGGCGGCCGCGAGAAGATCCTCAAGGTCCATATGCGCAAGGTGCCGCTGGCCCCCGACGTCGATCCGCGCGTGCTGGCGCGTGGCACGCCGGGCTTTTCCGGCGCCGACCTCGCCAACCTAGTCAATGAAGCCGCCTTGCGTGCGGCGCGCGTGGGCAAGCGCCTCGTCACCATGGCCGACTTCGAATACGCCAAGGACAAGGTGCTGATGGGCACCGAGCGCCGCTCGATGGCCATGACCGACGAGGAAAAGAAGCTCACGGCCTACCACGAGGCGGGTCATGCGCTGGTTGCGCTGAACGTCCCGACGAGCGATCCGCTGCACAAGGTCACGATCATCCCGCGCGGCCGCGCGCTCGGCGTTACCATGCAGCTGCCGGAACGCGACCATCTCAGTCACACCAAGCTGTTCCTCGAATTGCGGCTGGCCATTCTGTTCGGCGGCCGCATCGCCGAGGAGATCATCTTTGGACCGGAGAACGTCACCACCGGCGCGGCGAGTGACATAGGCGTCGCCACCCAAATGGCGCGCGGCATGATTACCGCCTACGGCATGTCCGACAAGCTTGGCCGCGTGCGCTACCAGGCCAACGAGCAAGAAGTCTTCCTCGGTCACGCCGTCACCCAGACTCAGAACGTCTCGGAGGCGACCGCCCAGATCATCGACCAGGAGGTCCGCCGCCTCATCGAGGAGGCCGAGGGCCAGGCCAAGCGCATCTTGACCGAGCATCTCGACGACCTGCACCTCATTGCCAAGGCGTTGCTCGAGTACGAATCGCTGAGCAACGACGAGATCAGCCAGGTCCTCCGCGGCGAGCCCGTGGTGCGCGACGATACTGGCGGCGCAGGCTCCGGCCCGGACCGCCGGCGCCGTGCCTCGGTGCCGAGCAGCGGCCCCGCGCCGGGCGCCAATCCCGAGCCGCAGCCCGGCATTTAGAAGAGGGCATTTGATCGCAAGCTTCGGCGGCGTCGCTCTCGATCGCCCTCGCATGATGGCGATCGTCAATGTGACGCCGGATTCCTTTTCCGACGGCGGCGAACGCCTCGACAAAACGCAGGCCATCGACGATGGCCTGCGTTTCGTTTCAGAGGGCGCCGATTTCGTCGATGTCGGCGGCGAATTGACCCGACCGGGCTCTCAGCCGACGTCTGTCGAAGAAGAACTGCGCCGAGTGCTGCCGGTCGTCGAGGCGCTCGCGGCAAAGAACGTGATCGTTTCAGTCGACACGAGGCGTGCGTCGGTGGCGCGTGCCTGCCTCGATGCCGGTGCGCGCATCGTCAACGACGTGTCGGCGCTACGCGACGATTCGGCGATGCTGCCGCTGCTCGTCGAGCGTCGGGTGCCGGTCGTGCTGATGCATCGCCGCGGCCGGCAGGAGGACAAGTACGAGGGCCCGGCTTATCGCGACGTCGTCGAGGATGTGCGCGCCTTCCTGCTCGAACGCGCTGCGGCCTGCGAGGCGGCTGGCGTGGCGCCCGACAGGATCGCCATTGATCCGGGCATCGGCTTCGGCAAGAGCGTCGAGGAGAATCTCGCCCTGATCGAGGGCTCCGGCCGTCTCGCCGCCGCGGGCTATCCGGTGCTGGTCGGCTCCTCGCGAAAAGGCTTCATCGGCCGACTGACCGGGATCAAGGAGGCGAGGCTGCGAGACCCGGCCTCGGTCTGGTTGGCCGTGGAGGCGGCGCAGCACGGAGCCGCCATCCTGCGCGTGCACGACGTGGCCGGCACCCGCCAGGCGCTCGCGGTCTGGACAGCGATACGATAGAATTATTGCCGATGGCCCGTTCTCTCTTCGGTACCGACGGCGTGCGTGGCCGCGCCAATTTAGCGCCCATGACCGCCGAGATCGCCATGCGGATCGGCATGGCGGCGGGCATGGTGTTCAATCGCGGCGACCATCGCCACCGCGCGGTGGTCGGCAAGGACACCCGGCTGTCTGGCTACATGATCGAGCAGGCGCTGACCGCGGGGTTCCTGTCGGTCGGCATGGACGTGCTGCTGCTAGGGCCCGTGCCGACGCCGGCAGTCGGCTTCCTGACGCGCGCAATGCGGGCCGATGTCGGCGTCATGATCTCGGCCTCGCACAATCCCTACGAGGACAACGGCATCAAGCTATTCGGCCCCGATGGCTTCAAGCTCTCGGACGCGGTCGAAGCGCCAATCGAGGCGCTGGTCAGTTCACCCTCGAGCATCCAGCTCGCCGGCCCCAAGGCGATCGGCCGCGCCAAGCGCCTCGACGACGCCGACGGCCGCTATATCGAGGCGGTCAAGGCATCGGCGCGGCGGCGGCTCGATCTTTCCGGCCTCAAGATCGTCGTCGATTGCGCCAACGGCGCGGCCTACAAGGTGGCGCCGACCGTGCTGTGGGAACTCGGCGCCGAGGTGATTTCGATCGGCGTGGCGCCCGACGGCTTCAACATCAATGCCGGCTGCGGCTCGACCCATCCCGAGGCGCTGCAGGAGCACGTCGTCATGCACGGCGCCGACATCGGCATCGCGCTCGACGGCGACGCCGACCGGCTCGCCATGGTCTGCGAGAAGGGCAAGGTGATCGACGGCGACCAGCTCATGGCGATCATCGCCGAGCGCTGGCGGCGGGACGGCCGGCTGACCGGCGGCGGCGTCGTCGCCACGGTGATGTCCAACCTTGGTCTGGAACGCTTCATCGATGGCCACGGCCTCAAGCTGGTGCGTACCCAGGTCGGCGACCGCTATGTGCTGGAGCGCATGCGGGCCGACGGCTTCAATCTCGGCGGCGAGCAGTCCGGGCACATCATCATGACCGACCACGCCACCACCGGTGACGGCCTGATGGCGGCCCTTCAGGCCCTGTCGGCGCTGATCAAGAGCCGCAAGCCCGCCAGCGAGACCTTCCGTGCCTTCGAGCCGGTGCCTCAGCTCCTCAAGAACGTCCGGGTGCGCGATGCCACGGCCGCCCTCGAGGCTCAGGCGGTGATCGCCGCAATCGCGGCCGGCGAGAAGGAGCTGGGCAAGAGCGGGCGCATCCTGGTGCGCAAGTCCGGCACCGAGCCGCTGATCCGCGTCATGGCCGAGGGCGACGATTCCGATCTGGTGACGAGCGTCGTGGACCGGATCATCGAGGCGATCCCCCGCCAGGCTGCGTGAGGAGCGGCAGATGAAGGGCCGCGTCCTGATCGTCGCCGGCTCCGATTCCGGCGGCGGCGCGGGCATCCAGGCCGACATCAAGGCGGTGACGGCGATGGGTGGCTTTGCTGCCACCGCGATCACCGCTCTCACGGCGCAGAACACGATGGGCGTGCACGGCGTGGTGCCGGTCGATCCCGCGTTCATCGCCCAGCAGATCGAGGTGGTGCTGACCGACATTGGCGCCGATGCGCTGAAGACCGGCATGCTGCACAGCGCCGAGGTGATCGCCACCGTGGTCGCGTCACTCAAGAAGCATTCGGCCGGCGTGCCGCTGATCGTTGATCCCGTTATGGTCGCCAAGGGTGGCCACCGCCTGTTGCTAGGTGAGGCCGAGGCGGCACTGCGCGACAGGCTGCTGCCAATGGCTGCGCTCTTGACGCCCAACTTGCCCGAGGCTGAGGCGCTTGCGGGCTTCCCGGTGAGGGTCGAGGCCGACATGCTGCGCGCCGGCGAGAAGCTGCTGGCGCTCGGTGCCAAGGCTGTCCTGATGAAAGGCGGCCACCTCGAGGGTGAGCGCGTCATCGACCTGCTGATCCATGACGGCAGGGTCGAGCGCTTCGAGGATGCGCGCATCCCAAGCCGCAACACGCACGGGACGGGCTGCACGCTCGCCTCCGCGACCGCCGCAGGCCTTGCCCAGAAGATGAGCCTGCGCGATGCCGTGGCCCGCGCGCGCGCCTATGTCCGCAAGGCCATTGAGACCGCGCCCGGCTTCGGCCACGGCCACGGTCCGCTCAATCACGCGGTGACGGTCCGGCCCGACTAGTCAGATCAGGCTGGCGCCCGGCGCCATGGCGTGGCCTGGCGTCCATTTGCCGGCCTCGGCGAGGGCGATGAAGTTCCACAATTCGCGATTGAAGGCGTCCGGCTCCTCGATGTTCACCGTGTGGCCGGTCTTGGCGAACATCGCGAGACCGGCATTGGGCAGGACTTTCTTCAGCCACAGGCTTGGCTGCAGGCAGGGCTCGTCCTCGTCGCCGCAGATGATCAGTGTCGGCAGGTCTAGCTTCTTCCATTCGGTCTCGAAGTCGTAGAGCGAGGGCCGCTTGCCCTGGTACTCGGCCATGGTGTTGGCCGCACCCGTGTCGGAATGCTCCGATAAATTCTTCACGAACTCGGCGAAGCCGCGCGGGTCCTTCTGCTTGAAGCGCGAGCGCGTCGGGTTGGTGATCAGGCCGTGGGCGTACTTGGCCATGCCCTCCTTGCGGATGCGCTCGGCTGTGGTCTGCGCATCTTTCTTGAACTGCTCGTGGCCCTCTCGGCCGGCGCCGGAGCCGACGCCGGCCAGCGTCAGCGACAGGGCGCGATCGGCGTACTGGCGGCCGAAGTGGGCCGTCGCAAAGGCGCCCTGCGACAGGCCGACGACATGCGCCTTGGCGATCTTGAGGCGGTCCAGCATGTGCTTGACGTCATCGACGGCGTGCTTCTGGCCATACATCGCGCGGCTCTCGGGCACGTCGGAACCGGGATAGCCGCGGAAGGAATAGGTGATGCAGCGATATTTGCGCGCGAAGAAGCGCATTTGCGGCTCCCAGCTCTGCCAGTCGCCGCTGTATTCGTGCACGAAGAGGATCGGCGTGCCGGTGCCGGCTTCTTCGTAATAGAGCTTTACGCCATCGGACGTCGTGGCATGCGGCATCGCGGGCTCCGTAGTCGGCTCAGGTGCCGAAGCGTTCGAGCCGCTCCAGCACCACGGGGATCCTGTCGTCGCTCACATTGGCGAAAGCCAGTCGCACGAAGCGCTCCTGGCCCGCGCCAAACATGTCGCCGGGAATGGTGAGCAGGTTCTCCTCGTCGGCGAGCTTCTTCGACACCTCGGTCGAACGCTTGCCGGCGAAGGGATGCTCCACGTAGGCGAAGTAGGCGCCGATGCTGACCAGCCGCCAGCGATTGGAGCGGGCAAGGCCGTCGCCCAACAGGTCGGCGCGCGCCTTCAGGCCTTCGGTGTTCTTGCGCGCCCAGGGGAGCAGATTGCATAGGCCGTAGAGCGCGGCCTCCTGTCCGAGGCGCGGTGGGCAGATCGAGACGCAGTCCATCGCCTTCTCGATCTCGCTCATCAGGCCCGCGCCCGCGGTGACGCCGCCGACGCGATATCCGGTGAGCGCGAACACCTTGGAGAAACTGTAGAGGTGCACCAGTGTGCCGCGCCACGAAGGGTCGCTGAACAGCTCATGCGGCCGCTCGCCTTCCGGCAGAAAATCCTTGTAGGTCTCGTCGAGCAGCAGCGCGAGCTTGTGCTTCTTCGCGAGCTCGAAGAAGGCGTGGATGGTGGCGCGGGGATAGACGGCGCCGGTCGGGTTGTTGGGCGAGATCAGCACGATGGCGCGCGTGCTGGGGCCGATCAATTTTTCGGCATCCTCGGCATTGGGCACTGCGCCGGAACCGGGGCGGAAGTCGAGTGACACCGGCTCGATCCCCTGCATGCGCAGCCACATGTCGTGGTTGAAGTAGTGCGGCCGGGGCAGGATCACCTGGTCGCCCGCCTTGGCGATGCTCATTAGGGCGAGGCAGAAGGCCTGGTTGCAGCCCGAAGTAATGCCGACTTCGCCGGGCGAGATCGTCGCGCCATAGAAAGAAGAGAGATGCGCGGCATAGTCCTCGCGCAAGGATGGCAGGCCGAGGATCGGCGTGTAGCCGTGCAGCGCGGGATCGAGCAGTAATTCACCAAGATGCCGCCGCAATTCCATCGCCGGTGGATACCCCGGGACGGCCTGGCTGAGGTCGATGAGTGGTCGGTCGGCGGGAAAGGTTCGGCCCAACACCCAGCGCTTGGTCTCGCCGATGGGCGAGGGTTCGACGGCGGCCAACCAGGGGTTGGGGACCGGCCAGGAACTAGGTGCGGGGGCGTCCGGCATTCGATTTCACACAGTTTTTACGGGCGGAGCATTCAGGTGCAATTGGGCCCTGTCAAACCTGAGCTGCGACCGTGCGTCCATTGGAAAATGCATTGCTTGGGTCTCCCCTTATGCATAGCATCCGCAGCAAGGCTTCCGGGTGAGAGCCAATCAACAACAAGCCAGTCCGAAGGACGGCTTTTAGGAGGAACTGTATGGTTTCGCGTAAGGTTAGTCGTCGTCGTTTTGTGGCCAGCACGGCTGCGCTGTCGACCGCAATGGTCGCGGCACCCTTCGTGCGTGGCGCCCATGCCGCGGGCAAGCTCTCGATCGGGTTGTGGGACCACTGGGTGCCCGGCGCCAACGTGCCCACTGAGAAGATCATTCGTGACTGGGCGGAGAAGGCCAAGGTCGACATCACGATCGACTTCATCACGTCGCAGGGCAACAAGCTCCTGCTCACCACCGCCGCCGAGGCTCAGGCCGGGTCGGGTCACGACATCCTGGCGATGAACACCTTCCTGCCGGCGCGCTATTCCGAGCAGCTCGTCCCGGTCAACGCCGAGATGGAGAAGCTTATCGCCGACAACGGCAAGGTCAACGGCACTGTAGAGTATCTCGGCAAGCTCAACGGCAAGTGGCTGGCCATTCCGGCCACCATCGGCAGCCAGATCAAGGGTCCGTGCTCGCGCATCGATCTCCTGAAGAAGCATGCCGGCATCGACATCCAGGCGATGTATCCGGCCGGCGCACCGCCCAAGGCGGATGACTGGACGCTCGATACTTTCCTGAAGGCGGCGGAAGCTTGCCACAAAGGCGGCAATCCGTTCGGCATCGGTCTCGGCACCACGTCGGACAACGTCGACACGATCGGCGCCATCTTCCACGCCTTCGGCGCAGTAATGGTCGACGCCAAGGGAGAGATCGTCGTCAAGAACGACCAGGTCCGCCAGGCGCTCGACTTCTACAAGAAACTGATGGCGTTCCTGCCGCCCGACGTGCCGGCATGGGATGACGCTTCGAACAACAAATTCCTGGTGTCCGGCCAGGCCTCGATGATCATGAATCCGCCGAGCGCTTGGGCTGTCGCCAAGCGTGACGCACCGCAGGTCGCCGAACAGTGCTGGACGCATGGCTTCCCGTCCGGACCGAAGGGCCGCTACGCGCCGTTCCTGCCGTTCTTCTGGGGCATCTGGAATTTCAGCAAGAACCAGGATGCGGCCAAGAGCCTGCTGATGGAGATGTCCACGGCCAAGTCGGCCGAGACGATGACTACCGCGAGCGGCGGCTACGATCTGCCGTCGTTCGAGAAGCTCACCACCTTCAAGGTGTGGGCCGAGGCCGAGCCGCCGAAGGGCACGCTCTACCACTATCCCAACCCGCACAATCACCAGATCCTCTCGGTGTCGTGCGCACCGGCGCCGCACAAGATCGCCGAGCAGATCTACAACCAGGGCATCCAGACCCAGATGGCCGTCCGCTACTTCAAGGGCGAGTCGCTGGACAAGACGCTGGACTGGGCGTCCGGCGAACTCGAAGGCTTCATGCGCAACTAGGCGCGAACGAAAATGGGGGACGTCGCCGAAAGGCGGCGTCCTCTTAATAAGAAGAAGACGTCATAACAAGTAAGACAGCACCGGCAGGGAACGGAGCAGACCATGGCAGACATCGCCGCCCCAAGTGCAACCCGCATTTCAGGCGACCGGCGCACCGGCTTGCACAAGCTGATGCAGCGCAAGTCGACCATCGCCTTCCTGATGGCGCTGCCGCTGATCTTGCTGATCAGTATCCTGGTCGCCTATCCGGCGGGCTACGCGGTCTATCTGGCGATGCTCAACAAATCGATGACCAAGTTCGTCGGCTTAGGCAACTTCGACTTCCTGTTCAAGCGTGCCACCTTCTGGGACATCGTCTTCCAGTCCTGCCTGTTCGCGATTAGCGCTGTCATCTTCAAGGCGATCATCGGTTTCGTGGTCGCGCACTTCGTGCACAACATTCCGACCAAGGGCCAGCGCAAGTGGCGCGGCATGCTGCTCGTGCCGTGGGTCATTCCGCCCGCCATGAGCACGCTCGCCTGGCTGTGGCTGTTCGACCCCAGTTATTCGGCCTTCAACTGGATCCTGGCGCATCTCGGCATGGCGGGTATTCCGTGGACCGGCGAGGCCAACTGGGCGCGCTTCTCGGTGATCCTGGTCAATATCTGGGCGGGCGCGCCGTTCTTCATGATCATGTATCTCGCTGCGCTGAAGTCGGTGCCCGAGCAACTCTACGAGGCCGCCTCGATCGACGGCGCCACCTGGTGGCAGCGCATCTGGTACGTGACTTTGCCGATGATGCGCAACATCATCGCCATCACCGCGCTGTTCTCGCTGATCGTCACTTTCGCCAACTTTGACATCGTGCGCGTGCTCACGTCGGGCGGCCCGCTGACCTCTACTCAGCTCTTCGCCACCTGGGCCTTCAAGGTCGGAATCGAGAGCGGCGATATCCCGCTCGGCGCCACCGTGTCGCTGTTCATGGTGCCGATCCTGGCGGTCGCCGCGACTTTCATCCTGCGCGACATCTCCAAGCGTGGGAGTGAAGTCTGATGGCCAACGCCGCACTCGCCGCCGGCACAGCCGGCCGCCCCGTCAGGCTGAACAGCATGAGCCGCGACCGGCGCTGGGCCTTGCGCTGGTCGTACTTCTTCCTGGTGCTGTTCGCGATCTTCTTTCTGCTGCCGCCGATCTACATGTTCATCACTTCGCTCAAGAGTTCGGGCGAGATCTCGGCGGCGACGAACCCGTGGTGGGTCAAGGCGCCGACTCTCAGTAACTACGTCGAGCTGTTGGGTCAGAACACCTACCTGACTTTCTTCCGCAACTCGGCGATCGTATCGGTCTGCGTGGTGGCGATCACCATGCTGATCAGCGTCACCGCGGCCTTCGCCCTCGCCCGCATGAAGTTCTGGGGATCGGCGACTCTCGCCACCGGCGTGTTCCTGACTTACCTGATCCCCGACACGCTGCTCTTCATCCCGTTGTTCAAGATGTTTGCCTTCGTGCGTGATCTTACGGGCATTGAGCTAATGAACCACTGGTGGACGCTGATCATCATCTATCCGACGCTGTCAGTGCCGTTCGCCACCTGGATTATGATCGGTTACTTCGCCTCGATCCCCAAGGAGCTCGACGAGGCGGCCCTGATCGACGGCGCGAGCTGGTTCCAGACGCTGACCAAGATCTTCATCCCGGTGGCGCTGCCCGGCATCATCGCCGCGACCATCTTCAGCTTCACCGTGTCGTGGGCGCAGTTCCTCTATCCGCTTGCTTTCACCACCTCGACCGACCAGCTGGTGTTGCCCGTCGGCATCGTCACTACCCTGATCAAGGGCGACGTCTTCAACTGGGGCCAGATCATGACCGGCGCGCTGCTGGGAGCAGCACCTCCGCTCATCATCTACGCCTTCCTCATGGACTATTACATCGCGGGCCTCACCGCCGGCGCCACCAAAGGTTAAGGGCAGGGAATTATGGCTCAGGTCACGTTGCGCAAGGTCATCAAGAAGTACGACGAGGTTCTGGCCGTGCGCGGCGTCGATCTCGACATCGCCGACAAGGAATTCATCGTCCTGGTGGGCCCCTCGGGCTGCGGTAAGAGCACGACCCTGCGCATGATCGCCGGTCTCGAGGAGATCACCGGCGGCGACATCGCGATCGGCGGCGACGTGGTGAACGACGTGCCGCCCAAAGACCGCGACATCGCCATGGTGTTCCAGAACTACGCGCTTTACCCGCACATGAACGTCTACGAGAACATGTCGTTCGGGTTGAAGCTCAAGCGCCGGCCCAAGGACGAGATCGATCGGCGGGTCAAGCAGGCGGCGCAGATCCTCGACATCACCGAGCTGTTGGACCGCAAGCCCAAGCAGCTCTCGGGCGGCCAGCGCCAGCGCGTCGCCATGGGCCGCGCCATCGTGCGAGACCCCAAGGTCTTTCTGTTCGACGAGCCTCTGTCGAATCTCGATGCCAAGCTGCGCGTGCAAATGCGCACCGAGATCAAGAAGGTGCACCAGAAGGTGCGCACTACGACGGTCTACGTCACCCACGACCAGGTCGAGGCGATGACGCTTGCCGACCGCGTGGTGGTGATGAATGCCGGCTTGATCGAGCAGGTCGGCACGCCCAACGACCTCTACCATTCGCCGGCCACCAAGTTCGTGGCAGGCTTCATCGGCTCGCCGGCCATGAACTTCATCCCCTGCCAGCTCGATCAGGCCGCCGGCGCGCTGCGCATCCGGATCAGCGACAAGCTTTCCTTCCCGGTGCCGGCCGACCGCACTAGCCGCTACTTGAGCCACGCCAGCAAGCCCAACCTGGTGCTGGGTCTCAGGCCCGAGCACATCATGGAGACGAGGCCGCACACCGAGCCCAATCAGCACGACTTCGAGCAGATGATCGAGGTCGTCGAACCGATGGGCATGGAGACGCTGGTCTACTTCACCCTGAACGGCTTCGAGGTGTGCGGCCGCGTCAATCCCAATGCCGGCGCCACGGCGGAACGCCCGATGAAGCTCAGGGCCGATCTCAGCAACATGCACCTGATCGACAACTCTACGGGCAAGGTGCTTTAGCTTTATCTAGGGAGACATCGATGGCTGCGTTGACGGGCAAGGTCGCCTGGGTGACCGGTGCTGGCTCGGGTATCGGTCAGGCGGCGGCAATCGCGCTCGCCAAGGAAGGCGCCACCGTGGTGCTGACCGGCCGGCGCAAGGAGCCGCTGGAGGCGACCGCGGCCACCATCAAGAAAATGGGCGGCAAGGTCCTCGTGAAGCCGGGCGATCTGATGAAGGGCGCTTCGGTCACCAAGATCGCCAAGGACATCGACAAGAAGTTCGGCCGCTGCGACATCCTGGTCAACAACGCGGGCCTCAACATCCTCGAGCGCAAGTGGAACCAGCTCACGCCGGCCGGCGCCGAGCTGGTGATCGACGGCAACCTGTCGAGCGCCTTTTATTGCTCGAGCGCGGTGCTGCCGATGATGCGCAAGAGGAAGGACGGTGTGTTGATCCATACCTCGTCGATGGCCGGCCGCACCCCGAGCCCGCTGTCGGGCGCGGCCTATTCCGCCGCCAAGCACGGCGTGGTGGCGATGAGCCACACCATCAACATGGAGGAGTGCATCAATGGCATCCGCTCCTGCGTGGTCTGTCCGGGCGAGGTGGCGACGCCGATCCTCGACAAGCGGCCGGTCCCGGTCAGCAAGGAGGAGCGCGCCCGCATGGCACAGTCGGAGGATGTCGGCGACTTGATCCGCTACGTCGCCTGCCTGCCGGCTCACGTGACGATCAACGAAGTCTGGATCACCCCGACTTGGAACCGCGGCTACATCGCGAACCTCGCCCGCACCACGAAGTCCTGACATGACAGTCACCATCAAGGCGGAGGCGCTCGAAGCCTTCGTCGCGGATATCTTTGCCTCGGCCGGCTGCTCCAAGGAAGAAGGCGGCCGCATCGGCCGCTACCTGGTGAGCGCCAACCTCTCGGGCCACGACAGCCACGGCGTGGTGCGCGTGCCGCGCTATGCCAGCCAGAAGAAGGCGGGCACCGTGCTGGCCGACGTCAAGGTCGAGGTCGTGGTCGACACGCCAGTGATCGCTGTGATCGACGGCAAGTACGGCTTCGGCCAGACCGTGACGCCGCAGGCCGTGCGCATCGGCATCGACAAGTGCAAGAAGTACGGCCTCAGCGCCGTGACCTTGCGCAATGCCGGCCATGTCGGCCGGGTCGGTGATTGGGCCGAGATGGCAGCGGCCGAGGGGTTGGTCTCGGTGCATTTCGTCAATGCCTCCGGCAGCGTGCTGGTGGCGCCCTACGGTGGCGTCGACCGCCGGTTCTCGACCGCGCCCTACTGCGTCGGCATCCCGCGGCCAGGTGACGATCCGCTGGTTCTCGACTTCGCCACCTCGATCGTGGCCGAGGGCAAGGTGCTGGTGGCGAGCCAGGGCGGTAAGAAGGTGCCCGAAGGCGCGCTCATCGGAGCCGACGGCAAACCGAGCAACGACCCGCACCTGCTCTATGGTGACTACACGCCGACCGGCCCGCGCGACCATAGCAAGGGGACGGGTGCCATCCAGGCGTTCGGCGACCACAAGGGGGCCGGCCTCGCCTTCATGTGCGAGATGCTGGGCGGCTCGTTCAGCGGCAACGGTGCCACCGACCCCAAGCGCGGCCGTTTCGCCAACGGCATGCTGTCGTTCTACCTCGATCCCAAGGTGTTTGATCCCGCGGGCTTCTTCCCCAAGGACATCGCCAAGTACGTGGGCTTCGTGAAGAGCTCGCGGCCCTCGGCGCCGGGCGGTGAGATCCTGGTACCGGGCGAGCCCGAGGCCCGCATGCGCAAGAGCCGCCTGGCCGAGGGCGTGCCGCTGCCCGATGATACGTGGGCCGCCATCGTCGAGACTGCACGCTCCGTGGGGCTGGACGAGCGGCGCATCCAGCAAACGACGATGTAGTTCAGTCGCGCAGCAGCGCGAAGCAGCCTCTTTCGACGGCGCCCTGGTCGTCGCCAGGCAGGAATGTCGCGGCGGTGCGGGCGTGTGGGGCCCCGAGCGCGTGATAGATCGCGACCACGCATCCAGGGCCGCCGCCAGTGTGGCCGGCGACGGTGTTGCCGCCAGCGATGTCGCCGGTCATCAGGCCGAGGCCGTAGCCGGGCGCCAGCCAGGGACGGCCGACGGTCGGCACATCGAGCGGATGCCTCGCGCGCATGGCCGACATCAGATCGGGTGGCAGCAGCTTTCCTTCCATCAGCCGGTGCAGGAGGAGGGCGGCGTCAGCCAGCGGGCCGACCAGCAGCCCATGATAGACCCAGCGCGGATCGTAGCCACTTACGCATGTGACGCCCTCAAGGTCGGCCCGTGTCGCGGCAAAGCGGGCGCGCCCGATGTCGAGCGGCTGCAGGACGAGCGCGCTGAGCGCGGTGCCCAGGTCCTCGCCGGTGGCTTCCTCTATCAGGTACCGCACGAAGAGATAGCCGATGTTGGAATAGGCCCAGCCGGTCCCCGGCGGATAGATCAGGCGCCGGCCATCGGCGCGTTCGAGCAGCAGGGCGGCGGGCCAGGCATCCTCGTGGCGGGCGACTGCCGCGTGATACGCGGCCAATGACCCATAGTCGGGCAGCCCGGCGCGGTGCTGCAGGAGCTGGCGCAGCGTATAGCCGCCAGGCAGTGGCTCATCGAGGACGAGGCGCCCGTCGCGTACGAGAGCAAGAGCAGCGGCGGCGATGACGGTCTTGGTGAAGCTCCACCACGAGATGTCCGTCGCGGTATCCTCGCCGGACGACACGCCGTCGCGGATAACGGCGTGCCGCATGTCAGCGTCCGGGCTTGCGCTGCAGGTGGTCGATGGCACCGATGGTCGGATCGTCGAAGGCCGGGACGGCGACGTAGTCGCGATGGAGCATCGCGCGCATTTCCGCAAGCCAGTGCCGGTCGGCCACCATGGCGGTGTCGTCCGAGAGCTTCGGCAGCTCCATGCGCCAGACCCGCACCGCCAGCACGTCGTAGCCAAGCTCGAGCGCATGGTCGATCTGCAGGCGCAGGTCGGCGACATGCTGCTCGGTGCTCCATTCCGGATGCTGCAGCAGCTGGTAGGCAAAGCCGATCCACTTGAGCTTGGGCAGTTTTTGGGGCGAGGGCCCGAGCGCATCGGTGCCGGACTCCTCCAGACCCCAATAGAGTGAGGCGTAGACCTTCATCCAGTCGAAATCGTGGAGCAGGAAGACCGTGCGCGCCGGATCGGCCCGGCGTTCGATATCGTCGAGCGACTGTTGCCAGGCAGTGTCGCGCCCACGGAGTGGCGCCAGGCTCAGGATATTGTAGGCCAGCAGGGCCATTGTCAGGCCGGCCAGCGCGGCGAGCCCACGCCTGCCCCAGCGGTCGCGCGCCGCCACCAGCACCAGCGCCCAGCCCGCCGTCAGCCAGGCCATGACGTTGATCTGCATCTGCGGATCCTGCGGCTGGGAATAGAGGTTGAAAACCTCGCCTGCCACGAACGTGCCGCCGAACACCGCGAGCAGGGCGCGCGAGCGGCTGTCGTTCCTTTGCCGCCACAGCATGGGGAGCGCCACACCCGCGATCGCGAGCATCGCGGCAAGGGCGGCGTACCGCCAGACGTCCCAGCCCGGAATGGCCTCGATGCCGGTGATCGCCGTGCCCAGCAGGTAGCCGGCGCCGCCGTCCGACAGATAGCCGATCTTGGCCCAGCTGAAGCCTGCCCAGGACGAATGTACGCCCTTGCCCGTCCACAAGAGCTCGAACAGGCCGACCGCGCCGGGATGCCCGCGCCACGCCCAGGCAGCGATGCTCGCTGTCGACGCCATGCCGGCCAGCAGCAACGCGATCCAGCCGAGCCGCACTGCCGGCCGTCTTTCGCACAGCCATAGCGCTGCCAGCAGGGCGGGTAGGGTGGGAAACATCAGCCGCCATTCGAACAGCCAGCCGATGCTGAACAGGACAGAGACCACGATCACTCGCGCTGCCGTCGGCTTCGCGAACCACACGCCGGCCAGCGCCATGGCAGCGAAGGTGATCGTGTAGCTCGGCATGATGTCCTCGTTGCTGATGGCGAGCAGCAGGACGTAGCTGGAGGCGAGGTGAAAGAACGCGGCGATCCACGCTACTCGGCGGTCGCCGGTCAGCGCACGAACCAGCAGATAGACCACGCCGAGGCAAAGCGCCGCGCTCGCCGCGTTCAGGATCGTGAGCTGCCGCCGCGGGTCGCCGGCGAAGACGCCGAGCAGGTCGAGCACTCGGCACAGCGCGCCATAGGCCGGATAGAAGAAGTAGTTGGATGGATAGAGCGGGGCATGGGCGGGATCGGCGATCCAGGCCTTTAGCTCCAGGCTCTTGTACACGCCGTTACCCGTCAGGCCCGCCTGCGCATTATCGAGCCACAGGATGACGGCGACTAGGAAGGCGCCGCTGCCGACCAGCAGCAGGACGAGGTCGGTAACGTGACCTCTTGCTCGCGTCGTGCTCGCTGCGCTCAGTTCCGGAGCATCGCTCAGCCAGGCGAATGCCAAGCCCGCTCTCCCCAATGCAAATTCTCACGCTTCATTGCTTGTGAATTCCCCCAGGCTCAAGCGCACTGCACATTGTTGCAACTCTTGCCGACTGCGACCGATGGCCGGTACCCCCACAGCCCGCTCCAGAGTATCGGAAGGGCGGCGAGCCGCAACAGACAGCGGATGCCGAATTGTTGGGGGAAATCGAGGCATGGCGGCGGCGTTGCTGCACAGGGTGCTGGCGATCTTCGTCGGGCTCGGCGAGTTGCTCGTCGCGCATCCGATCCTGGGGCCGATCTATCTTGTGACATTTGGCTCACTCGGCTTGCTGACGATGTGGTTCGTGTGGCGCGGCGAGCCGCGCCGCGCCTTCTGGTGCGCCATCGCCACAGTCCTGGTCGACTTCCTGTTCTCGTGGGGCGATGACACCTTCACCCATATCTATCGCATCACCGCGCTCGCCGAGCAGGTGCGTCACGGGGCGCTCAGCCAGTTCCTGGTCAACCCGACGACCGGCGAGACGCTGCCGGTCTTCGTCTATTACAACGCGCTGCCTTACGTCATCCCGACCGTGCTGAACCTCGCGGGCGTGCCGGCCTTCTATGCCTTCAAGCTGGTAATGTGCGGGCATTTCGTAGTGATGGCGCTGGGACTACAGGCGCTGATTGCGCGCAGCGCCGCCGTCGATGCCAGCCCGCCGCGCCAGCGCGACATCGACCAGTTGGTCGCCTTTCTGTTCGTCACCGCCAACTACGTCTATTGCCTGTGGTGCACACGCGGTGCGCTGGCCGAGCTGTGGGTCTATTGCCTGGTGCCGTGGGTGGTGAACGCCGCCCTGACGCCGCGTGGCGAGCGGTCGACCACGGTGCTGCTCTTCCTGCAGATCTGCGGCCATCCCATCGTGTTGCTGCAGAGCCTGATCGCCGAGGCGGTGGTGGCCTTTAGTCTCTCGAAGATGGGTCCGATCGAGTTGCTGCGCCGTGGCATCGTGCCAGCTGTTGTGGCCGTGCTGCTGTCTGCGCCGTTCTGGCTGCCGCAGTTCCTGTGGCAGGACTGGATCCTGGGACCAAAGGGCCTGCCGGTGCCGTTCTCCGACTCCTTCCTGACTTTCCTCGAGGTGATCAATCCCAGGAACACACGGACCATCGGCGTGTGGATACCGCTTGCGCTGCTGCTGCTGATCGTCGTGGCGCAGGCGAGGCTTTCGGTGCGCGTGTGGACCTCGATCGCGGCGTGTCTGGCAATCGTCGCGCTGCAGACGGTCTATCTCTATGGCCTGGCGCTGCGCATCCCCACGCTCGAGCTGTCGCTCTTCGTCTGGCGGCTCGCCTTCCCGGCAGCGTTCCTGGGCTTCGGCGCGCTGCTGGCGGGCTGGCGTGAGGTGAGCTGGCCGCCTCGGCGGGGCCTCGCGCCGATCGCCATCCTGTCGACGGTCTGCATGATGCTGGTGGTCTTTGACGTCGAGCCCTACCACATCGCCACCTTATCGAAAGGCATGGACGACCAGCGCGCCCTGGTCGACTACGACCGCGGCAGGGGTATCTGGGGTGTGCATGAGTTCTTCCCGAACTACGCGAGGACGCCGCGCGTTTGTGATGGCGTACAGGACGCGCAGGTCGCGACGTTCGACGAATTGCGCGCCGGCCTGAAGGCCGCTGGCCCGGTCCTCGTCGTGCACCGCGCCCCGGTGGGCCTGGTCGACTACCGCGTCAATGGCGCCGCGGCGCAGCCCGGAACCTGTGAGGCCGACCTGGTGCTGGGGTCGCTGCCCTCGGGCGCGCTGGTGACGGTCTCCGAAACCTGGGTGGACAGGCTGCTTTGGCTCAGGATACTGGGGTTCGTGGCGGCACTGCTGATCGCTTGGCGGATCATCCCGTTTAATCGCTTGCGGCCGGCAACCCAGGGCTGTGATGTGCGTTAGATGACACAGGCCGATCGGCCAAAGGGGGCAGCATGACGTCCGTGCTGGTCGTCGAAGATGACGCGCTTCTGGCGTACGCGCTGGCTGGCAACCTCAGGGATGTCGGCTACCGCGTCATTGGCCCCGCGGCCAACCTGACGGCCGCCAAACGCCTGCTCGCAGACAATAAGATCGACGTTGCCTGCCTCGATGTGCGGCTGGGCGAGAGCGAGACCTCCGTACCCCTAGCGCACAGCTTGGCGGCCCTCGGGATCCCGTTCGTCTTCCTCACGGCCTATCCCGTGGCCTATCTGCCGATTGACATGCGGGACCGTCCCAAGATCGACAAGCCCTTCCAGCCGGAGGCACTCGTCGATCGTCTCGCGGAGCTGGTCGGAGCGGCGGCTGCGCCGCCGCAATAGTTTGAGGCGTTGATCGGCCGCCTTATCTCGTCTTGGTCGGCGAAACTTCTTCGGTGCTCTTTTTTACCTTGCCGCCGCGCCGCCATTCTCGCGCCCTGCCGCGCGAATGTCGGACGGCGTCGCGCCGAAGGTGCGGCGGAACGAGCGATTGAAATACGAGACGTCGCCGAAGCCGCAGGCGGTGGCGATCGCGCCGATCGCGTGGTGGGTATGGCGGCGATCGGTCAGCATCTGGCGCGCTCGCGCCAGCCGCTGGTCGAGCACGAAGCCGGAGAAGGTGGTCCCGCAGCCGTCGAACAGCATGCCGACATAACGCGGGCTCACGCCCTGGCGCTGGGCAACGGCGGCAAGCGACAGCGCCGGATCGCCGAGATGGGCGGCGACATCGTTCCTGATCGCCCGCAGCCGTGCGGCGCGCACGCCGCGGCCCGCGGCGACCTCGCCGGCATCGCGGTTGGCGCCGAGCGTGAGCGCGATGAGGTCGTAGACATGCCCGACCACGAGCTCCTGCGCCTCGGCAGGCGCGGAGGCCGCTTCGTCGATGGCGCTGATGTAGCTCGGCAGCAGCCGGAGCGCGCCGATATTGGGCCGGATGGCTTGCAGCAGGCAGGAATCGAGGTTGGCGACCAGCGGCTCCAGCCTGGCGCGGGGCAGGCGAAAGCTCAGGAAACGCGACGGTCGCATGGTCGTGATCACCGGATCTATCGTTGCCAGCACCGCCTCGCCGGTCCCCAGTGTCACCTCCTGGCCGCGCTGGCTGACGGTGCGGCCGCCTTCGAGCGTGAGGTTGAAGATGAGATCCTCGCCGCAGCCATGCTCGGTGCGGTGGAACGTCCGGCAATCGGAAAACGTCGCGGCGGCCACGCCAAGATCAGGCAGGCCGTAAAGCTTGACGTCGAATTGAAAAGGGGCGCCCTTCTGCGGTTCCAGATCGGCCCGGAAGACGGTCCGGGCATACATCTCGTGGATGATCTCCCGCCGGTTCCGCACCGGAAGGTCTTCGGTCGATAGGCGCATCGTCCTCGTTCTTCGCCCTTACGCTTGGACGCCACAGTTCCAATGCCTAGAATCCCATCGATGTCGGCATTTCGCAATGAGGATGTCACAGAACGGCCGGTTACTTCCTTTCAGTCCTATCCACACTTCCGGTTGGTCCAATTGGATGGGGTGCGGCCGCTCTCAGAAAAACTTGGTGAAAAACCTCACACCAGGCCTACGCGGCCTTTGGCAGCGAACGAGCCAGTGCCGCCCGAGCCTTCCGATAAGCCGCCAAGTCGGACCAGAATCGACGCTTCCGCTCGAGCCGCTCGCGCGCCCATTGCCGCTTACGCCCGCGGTCCCACAGCTCCCAGCACGACCATGGACCCCGGGCATCGCCGTCATGCATGTTGAGGTCGCCGAGCGCGGCCCAGGCGATGCGAGCCCTGACCTCATGCTCGAAACGGAAGGGCCGGGCCTCGTCGTCGCGCCTGCGGTGGTCGAACAGCAGGCCCGCATCGTGGGCGTAAACGCAACGCCAGAAATCGTCGGTGGCGTGCTTGACCTCGGCCTGCAGGACGGCAGCCGCCCATTTGCGATCACCGGTGCCCGTGGGATCATAGGCGGGAAGGGCGCGGCGCGCGCGGCGGAGGGAGTCTTCCAAGGCGGCCATCTGCTCGGCGAAGCGCGGCATGACAGATATATACGATAAAAGTATATCATTAGTCAATGTAGAACTACGTTAGACGTATATACCTGGGGATGGATGGCGCGCCGCCGAGTTGACCGCGTGAAACGTTATGCTGTAACGTTATTTGTTATAAAGTAACGTCTAGAGGCTTGGGGAGAGACGATGCGGCGGGAGCTGGCCGGGCGAGCGCTGATTCTCGGCACTGCTATCGGCACCTCGCTCGCGGGCCTGTCGGTGGCACGAGCCCAGACGCCGCCGTCCGCGCCGGCCGATCAGACGACTCCCGCTGCCCCGGCGAGTCCGGCCACGCCGGGCGGGCTCGAGATCACCGTTACCGCCAAGCGCCTCGACGAGGGCAGGCAATCGATCCAGCCCAGCCTCGGCGCCTCGACCTACGACTTCACGCCCAGCACCATCGCCACCATCCCGCTCGGCGAGCAGGCGCCCTTGAACCAGGTGCTGCTGCGCGCGCCCGGCGTGGTGCAGGACAGTTTCGGCCAGATCCATGTGCGCGGCGATCACGGCAACCTGCAGTACCGGCTGGATGGCGTGCAGTTGCCTGAAGGCATGTCGCTGTTCAGTAACGCGCTGGCCACGCAATACGCCGCCAAGATGGCGCTGATCACCGGCGCGCTGCCGGCGCAGTACGGCTTCCGCACCGCCGGCATCATCGACATCACGCTGAAAAGCGGCCGCAGCGATCCTGGCGCCGAGGCCAGCATGACCGGCGGCTCCTACAACTGGCTGCAGCCCGCGCTCACTTATGGTGGCTCGAGCGGCAAGAGCGACTGGTTCGTCACCGGCCAGTACCTGCACAACGACATCGGCATCGAGAATCCCGCGCCGACGGCGTACCCGATCCACGATTCGACCGACCAGTGGCATGCGCTGGCCAAGGCCACGCACATCATCGACGAGAGCACGCGGGTCTCCTTCATCCTGGGTGGCGCGCAGGCGAGCTTCCAGATCCCGCAGTTGCAGGGCGCGGTGCCCAACTTCACGGTGCTCGGCAACTCGACGACCAACAGTGCCTCGCTCGACCAGCGCCAGTGGGAGAGCAACTACTTCGGCATCCTGTCGCTGCAGAAGCACTACGAGGCGGCCGACTTCCAGCTCTCGCTGTTCAGCCGCTATTCCAGCCTCGCCTACCAGCCCGACCCGATGGGCGACCTCATGTTCAACGGCATCTCGCCGTGGGCCTCTCGCGAGAGCCTTGCCACCGGCGTGCAGGGCGACGGCAGCTGGAAGATCGCGGCCGACCACACGCTGCGCGGCGGCTTCCTGGTGCAGCGTGAGCGGGCCACCACTCAGACCAACGGCCAGGTCCTGCCGGTCGATGCCACGGGCATGCCAACCAGCGACGTGCCGGCGGGCCTGCTGTTCGGATCGGACGCGATCGGCTGGCTGGGCGGCGCCTACCTGCAGGACGAGTGGAAGCTGACGCCCACCGTGACGGTGAATTTCGGCGCGCGCTTCGACTTCTACAGCCCGACGGCAGAGAACCAGCTCAGCCCGCGCCTCAACGTCGTGTGGCAGCCCAACGAATGGCTGGTCGCCCACGCCGGCTACGCCCGCTACTTCACGCCGCCGCCGCTGGCGCAGGTCAATACCAACGGCATCGCAGCCACTCTCGGCACCACGGCGGCGCCCGAGGTCACCACCAACGATCCAGTCCGGGCCGAGCGGGCGGATTATTTCGATGCCGGCTTCCAGGTGAAGCCTTTGCCCGGCCTGACGGTAGGCTTCGACGCCTACTACAAGATCGCCCAGAACCTGCTGGATGAGGGCCAGTTCGGCGCGCCGATCTTCCTTACCTCGTTCAACTACGCCAACGCCAACATCAAGGGCTGGGAGCTGACGGCGAGCTACGACGACGGTCCCTGGTCGATTTACGGCAACCTTGCCTGGAGCCAGGCGCTAGCCACCAACATCACCTCCGCCCAGTTCAACTTCGCGGCCTCCGAGCTCGCCTTCATCTCGCAGAACTACATCTACGTCGACCACGACCAGAGCTGGACCGCCTCGGCGGGGGCTGCCTACACTTTCAGCCAGGGCTCGGAATGGGCGACGCGGCTGGGCGCCGACTTCATCTATGGCAATGGCTTGCGCAAGACGGTGGTCAACCCGAACGACAGCTCGGTGCCGTCCTATGCCGTGGTCAACCTGTCGGCCGCGCAGCGCATCCCCATCAAGGGCACGCGCGGCGCCCAGCTGCGGCTCGACGTGCTGAACGTGTTCGACAACAGCTACCAGATCCGCGACGGATCCGGCGTCGGCGTCGGCGCGCCGCAATTCGGCATGCGCCGCGCCTTTCTGGTGACCTTGAACCAGAAGTTCTAGAATAGTTGGAGCGATTCCAGGGAGGGACCGCATGAAGACTTGGTTTCCCTTGCTGGCGATGGCCGGCCTGGTGGCTTGCAGCGAGGTCCCGGACAGCCCCTATGCTGGCCCCAATCAGCCGCGCGTCGTTGCGGATGGGCACGGCGTCACGATCGTCAATGTGCGCAATGAGCAGGAAGCCGAGCCATGGGCCCAAGCCTACTGCGCCAAGCAGGGCCGGGCCGCGCATTTCATCCAGATGGAAAGGCACCGTGCCTATCGCAAACAGCCGACCGAAAGCGCGTCCTTCGACTGCATGCAGGGCTGACGCATCTCACGGAACGCGAGCTTCAACCGACGTGGTCTGATGGGACTCCAGGCTGGAGGAGATGACGTCCACCAGAAGGAACGCCATTCCGAGCATGACCACACCAAGCAAAAGGCCGCGTATCGTTTCCATTGGTACCTCCACTCTGGCACCTCAACGCGAGACACCTCCGCGGTGTTGCCACACCTTCGATGCGGCTAACCGCGGAACCTTCTCGTCACTTGCTGTGTAACGCGGTCGACCTGTGAAATGTCGACGCGAAGTTCGCATCGATGGTGATGCTAATTCGGACTCCACCAATAATAGTGTACGCGGCGGCCACGCTAGCGGATCAGCGTTGCAGTGCGAGAAATTTATCGCCGGCTCGATGAGCTTCCGTGACCGCGAGCGATGCGTGCCGCACAATTCGGGCGAGGGCTTGCCAGAGAAGGATGCGATGCACGACTCGATCATCAGCGCGCCCCCCGAGTTCGAGCAATCACCGCCGATCGCCATGCCGTTCTATGCCGCCCTCGGACGCATGATGGTGGAGTGGAACCATGCCGAGGCGCAGATGTGGCATCTTCTGGCGACAATTGTTGGCCAGTCGCTCGAGGACAAACAGGCCGCGGCGGTGGAGCACGCCACGAATTATTTGGAGGCGATACGCGCCTGGCGCGCTTGCGCAGCGCATGACATCGCCCTCGTGGCGCACATCGACGACGCGATACTGCCGATGGTGCTCACGACGGACCGCAAAGGCAGGCTGGTCTTCCGCGGCGCCGAGGTCGATCTCGATGGCATCCTCCTGATCGCCCGGCACTGCCGCACGCTGGCCTTCTACCTGCGCGGCGTGGTCGCCCATCTGCAATGGGCGAAGATGACTCCTCCGTGCGACGCGATCCGGCCGGCCTTGCCCGACAGGCCGCCTTTGCCCATGGGCTCGCCAGTCGGCCTCTAATCCCGTTTCGAAATTCTGGGGGCTATGCGATCTGGCTACGGCTCGCGGTGACGGATGTTGTGCCGTGAGTCCGTCTTGTCTATGTCCTCGGCAATCCTTTTGCTTCCATTCCTGCTGACGGCCGCGCTGCCCTGGCATTACGCATGAATGTGCGCGTGGCCGTGCTTGCCGTGGCCGTGGGCATGCCGCTTCTGGTCCAGCGCGGCGGGTACGAGGTGGAGCTGGCCGTGGCGCACGCCGCGCTGGCTGGTGGTCTCGCTGGCGAGCGCGCGCACCGCTTGGGCGGGACCGCGCAGCACTGCGACCTCCAGGCAGCTCTCGTGGTCGAGATGGACGTGCAGGGTCGCCACTTGCAGGTCGTGGTGCCGGTGCTGTGCCCGGGTGAGCCGCCGGCCGAGCTCGCGCGTCTCGTGGTCGTAGACATAGGCCAGCGTAGCCACGCAGAAGCCACCGTCCTGCGCCGCCTCCGTCTTTTCCTCGAACTCGGCACGCGCCCGCGCCTCGCGCAGGATGTCACGCAGCGCTTCCGACCGGCTGGCATAGCGGTGCTTCTTCATGTGCTGGTCGAGGGAGCGGGCAAGATCGTCGTCAATCGAAAGTGTGATGCGCTGCATGTCAATTCTCCTGCAAGAGATCAATCGTCGGCCGCTTCGATCCGGTCCCGTCCCTTGTAGCGCCAGAACGCCGCCGCGCCGATCCAGGTCACCACGAAAGTGCCGATGACGACGAAGCCCAGTTTGCTGGAATTGTCGTTCACGGCCCCGACTGCGTGCCAGAAGTGGCCCGACAACCCCAGCCGGCCGCCGATTAGCCCGAGCAACTCTATGCCGGCAATCAGCACGGCCATCACCACCGACATCAGCGTGATCGTGAGGTTATAGAAGAGCTTGCGCATTGGCCGCGCGAACGCCCAGTCGTAGGCGCCGAGCATCAGGACGCCGTCGGCCGAGTCGACCAGCGACATGCCCGCGGCGAACAGGGCGGGGAACACCATGACCGACCACAGCGACAGGCCCTGCGCGGCCTGCGTGGCGGAGAGGCCGAGCAGTGCCACCTCCGTCGCCGTGTCGAAGCCCAGCCCGAACAGGAAGCCGAGCGGAAACATGTGCCAGGCCCGGGTCACGAGCCCGAAGAGCGGCCGGAACAGCCGCGCCAGCAGGCCACCACCGGACAGCAGGTCGAGGTCCTGTCCGCCATGGTAGGTGCCGCTGCGTACCTGGCGGAAGCTTCGCCACAGTTGCAACAGTATCACCGTGTTGACGGCGGCGATTGCCAGCAGGAACAGGACGGAGACCAGCGTGCCGACGAGGCCGCCGATGGTCCTGAATTCGCCTAGGCCGCTCAGGAGCGTCGCCGTCATCGCAACCGCCGCTGCGGCCAGGGTCACCACCGCCGAATGGCCGAGCGCGAAGAAGAAGCCGACGGTCACCGGCCGCTGTCCGTCCTGCATCAGCTTGCGCGTCACGTTGTCGATGGCCGCTATATGATCGGCATCGACGGCGTGGCGCACGCCGAAGCCCCAGGTGAGCAGGGCGGTTCCGAGCAGCAGTGGGTGGTCGCGGAACGCCACCAAAGCCCACGCCCAGCTGACGACATTGGCCGCCGCCAGGACCCCGAACAAGCCGAGGAGACGGGGGCGAAGAGGCAAAGAAGCGGTGCGGTTGCGTACGGGCACGATGTATGCAGAATTTACGTTTAGTGCATACACGTCAATTCTTTTGGCTGCCGCTGCTGATCATCGCCTGCGGCGAAGTGTGCGCCCAAGCGCCACCGGCTCCGGCGATGTCTCCGGCGCCGGCCCCGGTTTCGCCGCCGCTGATTTAGGATGGCAGCGTGTGGTCGGGCACCACGTCGCTGGTCAATGCGCGGCTGGGCTATGTCTTCCAGAACGGCCTCAAGCTGCAGCTCGATGGATTCAACATCTTCAACACCCAGGCCGATCAGATCTCCTACTACTATACTTCGCGACTGCCCGGCGAGCCGGCGGGCGGCGTCAACGACATGCACTTCCATCCGGTCGAGCCGCTGGCGGTGAGATTCACGGTGGCGAAGGCTTTTTAGGGGCGGGAATAGGAAGGCGAAGAGCGCATTCGGCCGCGAACCCGCCACTAGTCAGGATCGCGTAAGCCCCAAAGGTTCGCGGATGTGGCGGCCTTGCCACAGCTTGTGCCGATTGCGTTGACCCGCTGCGCTCACGGCAACCAGCCCGGTCAAGCCATCGTTGCTCGCTTGGTGTGGTTCAGGCTTGGGGATTCCCGATGACTGTTACGTCAAATCCGAGCGCTTTGTTTTCGCCGCAATCTGCGGCAGCGGTCCACAAGATGCGCGTGCTGTTTGTCGAGGACGACGACGATTGCCGCGAGGCGCTGAGTGCCGAGTTCGGCGATCACGGGCTGGAGGTCGAGAGTTTCCGCGACGGCCGATCGATGCTGGACGGTCTCGCCACCGATGCCAACGCCGACGTGGCATTGCTCGACTGGAACCTGCCCGACATCCCGGGCATCGACCTTGCGCTCGAGCTCAGCCGCCGCAATGTCGATTTCCCCATCGTCTTCCTGACCGGCCAGGCGCTCGGCATCAGCCACGAGATGCTCGCCTTCGAGCGCGGCGCGCTCGATTTCATCGACAAGTCGCGCGGCGTGCCGGTGATCGTCAAACGCCTGCGCACGATCGCGGGGCCTTGGCGCGCCAGGACCCAGCGGGCGGAAGTCGAGCCCGAACGGCTGGTCTGCCAGGGCCGGCTGACGCTACGCACCAAGGTAAGTCGTGCGCTGTGGGACAGCAAGGACGTGGACCTTACCGTGACCGAGTACCGGATCGTCGAGCTGCTGGCCGCCCAGGTCGGCCGCTTCTTCTCCTACCGGCAGGTCTACGATTGCATGCACTACGCAGGATTCATCGCGGGCTGCGGCAATGACGGGTACCGCGTCAATGTCCGTTCGGCGATGAAGCGCATCCGTAACAAATTCCGGGTCCATGCGCCCGGCTTCGCCGAGATCGAGAACCACCCTGGCCTCGGTTACCGCTGGCGGCCGCAGGACTGACGGAGAGGGCAGAATTAACGCACTCGCCGCGGCCCGGTTCCCGCGGAACGCAAAAGTTCGTTAGTAGACATATCGCGGGGTCATCTCCATCCTCCGAGCGGGCCTCTAACCTTGGGAACACCGTGGACAAGCCACTCGGAGGTCGATCGATCCTGATCGTCGAGGACGATATCGTGCTCGCCACCGACCTCGCGGCGCTCCTCACGGAGGCCGGCTGCAAGGCCGTATTGCCGACGACGTCGGTCGCCTCCGCGTTGTCCACGATCGTCCACTACGTGGTCGATGGCGCGATCCTCGACGTGAACGTGCAGAACGAATGGGTCTTCCCGGTCGCCCACGCGCTCGCCGCCGCGCAGGTGCCGTTTCTGTTCCTGACCGCCTATGCGCCGGATTCGATCCCGGCGGAGCACCGTGAGCGGCCGTTCGTCCAGAAGCCGCACGTCGCCGAAAAGCTTATGGCCGATCTGGTGCAGATGCTCGCGCCGGCGGAGACCGGCCCGAAGCTCGCCACGGTCGACGGCGAGCCGGTGGCTGTGGCCAACGACGAAGGCGAGGCGACGCGCCCCAAGTCGGCTTGACCCTCGACGGTCAGGAGATCGGTCGATCTCCCTCGAGTTCGCGAGGGTGGATCGCCAAGAATGCCGCCAAGGCCAGCGCCATCAGGATGGCGACGGCGCTGAACGCCAAGCCCCAGCCCATGGCCGACATTCCGCCCGAGAGATCGAGCGTCCAGCCGATGGCGAGGGGGCCCACGAAGCCGCCAGCATAGCCCAGCATCGAATGCACCGCGAGCGTGGCGCCGCGGCGCGCCGGGTCGGCTGCACCGGCGGCGCCGGCGGTTAGAGACGATGAGTCGAGCCAGATGATCATGCCGTAGAGCACCACGAGCCCGACGGCGATCCAGTAGCCCTGCGCGCCGACGAAGCCGATCGACGCGCCGACCACGATCGACAGCAGCATGGCGGCCGCGATCAGCCGCCGCCGCCCGAAGCGGATCGAGGCCTCGTTCCCCGCGACGCTGGTGAGCGTGCCAAGCAGGCCCAGCACCGTGATGACCGCTGTCGGCGATAGAAGCTCGCCTGCGATGCCGGTGCTGGCCGCGACCCAGGCAAGGAAGGCCACGCCCCAGCCGCGCAGGGCGTTCATCTCCAGCGTGTGGACGCAATAGGCCAGCGAATAGGCGAAGGCCGAACGGTTGCGCAGGACCGGGCGGAAGTCGAATAGCGCATGCGGCGACGCGGTGGATGTGGGCGCCGGCGGCGCGCGGCCGGGCACGGCGAGCGCCACCGTTGCCCAGGCGGTGGCGGCGGTGAGCCCTGCGCTGGCAAAGGCCAACCGCCAGCCCAGTTCGTGCGCCAAGAAATCGCCCAGCAGGTAGGAGAGGGCGCCCGAGATGCCGATGCTGGCGGCATGGCCTGTCACCGCGCGCGACATCATCTTCGCATCGACCTGGTCGGCCAAAAGCTTCAGCCCGGTCATGTAGGTGCCGGCCCAACCGATCCCCGCGAGTCCGCGCAGCGCCAGCGCCGACCAGAAGCCGTCGGCCAGCGCGCCGAAGCCGGCATGCGCCAGCACCGAGCAGGCGACGCCGAACAGGTAGACGCGCTTGGCGTCGATGCGGTCGGTCAGGGTCACCAGCACCGGCACGGAGACCATGTAGGTGGCGTAGAAGGCCGAGGTGATCCAGCCCGCCTCGCTGTTGCTGAGCGACCAGCGCCGCATCATGTCGGGCAACAGCGCCGGCCAGTAATAGGCGCCGATCTGCACGAACACCTGGGCGGCGCAGACGATGGCGACCAGGGGGGCGCCCGTGTTCTCCCGGCTCCTTGACATCCGGTCCATTGTTTCATAATTATCGAAATATGGAATCGAAAACCGCTGTTGCCGCGCTGTCCGCCTTGGCCCAGGAGAACCGCCTGGAAGTGTTCCGGCTGCTGGTGCAGGCGGGCGCCCCCGGACTGCCGGCCGGGCAGATCGCCGAGAAGCTCGACATCGCCGCCCCCACGCTCTCCTTTCACCTGGCGCAGCTCAAGCATGCCGGCCTGGTGCATCAGCGTCGCGACGGCCGCTCGCTGATCTATGCCACCAACTTTGACGGCATGAACGCGCTGATGAGCTTCCTCACCGACAATTGCTGCGCCGGCGACAAGTCGTGTGGCGTGCCGGTGTGCGAGCCGCAATCGGCGCGGCTCGTTAGACGCAAGAGCAAAGGAGCGATCCGATGAAGCGCCTGCACGTCCATATGTCGGTGGTGGATCTCGACCAGTCGATCCGCTTCTACTCCGCGCTGTTTGCCGTCGAGCCCACGGTGACCAAGCCCGACTACGCCAAATGGATGCTCGAGGATCCGCGTGTGAACTTCGCCATCTCGACCCATTCCGGCCACGCCGCCGGCATCGATCATCTCGGCATCCAGGTCGAGGACGGCGACGAATTGCAGGAGGTCTATGGCCGGCTCAAGCAGGCCGAAGGGCCGGTGCTCGAGGAAGGCAAGACGACCTGCTGCTATGCCGAGTCGGAGAAGAGCTGGATTGCCGATCCGCAGGGCGTGTCGTGGGAAACCTTCCTGACCACGGGCGAGAGCACCGTCTACGGCACCAGCGCACCGCGCGTCGAGGCGCTGAAGCCGGCGGCGGCCTGCTGCGGCCCCAAAGTGGCGTGATCAACGTCCTGTTTCTCTGCACCGGCAACAGCGCGCGCAGCATCTTGGCCGAGGCGATCTTGAATCGCCGCGGCGCCGGCCGCTTCGCGGGCTTCAGCGCCGGCAGCCATCCGCGCGGCGAGGTCCATCCGCTGGCGCTCGCCTTGTTGCGCGAGAAAGGCCACGCCGTCGCGGGCCTGCGCTCCAAGAGCTGGGACGAGTTCGCCACGAACGGCGCGCCGCACATGGATCGCATCGTCACCGTCTGCGACAACGCCGCGGGCGAGGCCTGCCCGGTGTGGCCCGGCCGTCCCGCGGTGGCGCATTGGGGCCTGCCCGATCCGGCGGCGGTGGGGGGCAGCGAGGCCGAGCGGCACCGCGCCTTCGCCGACACCTATGAGGCGCTCGTCCAGCGCATTGCCGGCCTGGTGGCGCAAGCGTGAGGCGCGAGGTTTTTGCCGAGTTGATCGGCACCGCGCTGCTGCTCGCCGCCGTGGTCGGCTCCGGCATCATGGCCGAGCGGCTGTGCGGCGGGAACGTCGGGCTGGCGCTGCTGGCCAACGCCATCGCCACCGGCGGCGCGCTCTATGCACTGATCGTGATGTTCGGCCCGGTCTCCGGCGCGCATTTCAATCCGGTGGTGACGCTGGCGCTCGCCTGGCGCGGCGACAGCGGGCGCGACCGCGTGCTGCCGTTCCTCGCGGCACAGGTGGCGGGCGCCATCCTGGGCGTGTGGCTCGCCCACCTGATGTTCGAGCTGCCGATCCTGCAGGCCTCCACGAAAGTTCGTACCGGCATCGGCCAATGGAGCGCCGAGGCGACGGCGACGTTCGGGTTGGTGCTGCTGATCATCCTCGGCGTACGCAAGCAGGCGCCCGGCCTGCCGGCGGCGGTCGCCGTCTATATCGTCGGCGCCTACTGGTTCACCGCCTCGACCTCGTTCGCCAACCCCGCCGTCACCATCGCGCGCGCCCTCAGCAACACTTTCGCGGGCATCGCGCCGGCCGACGCGCCGGGCTTCATCGTGGCGCAGGTGATCGGCGCGCTCATCGCCGTGATGGCGGCGAGGCTGCTGGACGGCAAGAGAGTGCGTTAGGCGTTCCCACGCCAGCCGTTCGGTGACAGAGTCGCTGAGTGTTCACCCTGGCTTTCGAGCGCAAGCACAAGGTACTTCTGGCGCGCTTCAGCGGCGTGTTCAGCTCGCAGGACATCGAGGAACTCGACCGTGAGGTCATCGCCGTCACGGCGCGCGAAGGATCCTCGCACGGATTGCTCGATTTCACCGGGGTCGAGGCGGTGTCGGTGCCGATGAGCCGGCTGCTGCAGCGCAGCCGGCAGCCTCCCTTCAGCCCCGGCTACCAGCGCGTCTTCGTGGTCGGCGACGGCCCGCAGGCGCTCGAGATCGCCCGCACCTTCGCCGCTGAACAGGCACTCGCGGGCGAGGGCAACGTGCAGATCGTCGCCACGCTCGAGGAGGCCTACCGCTTGCTCGGCCTTGGCAAGCATCCGAAGTTCGACCCCGTGGGTTGACTGCAAATTGCGGCGATCTTGATTCAATAGCTTGCATCTGGCGGGCGCAGGCCAACGAGGCGATCAACGGCACCCCGGTCGGCCATCTCTGGAGCTACGGTTTCAATACCTGGGGCTTCGAAGACACCTTCGGCGGCGGCGATCGCGACTACAACGACGTGGTCGTCCAACTCGACTTCACCAGCATGGCAGGCCACCAACTCCTGAAGTAGATGCCGGAAACAAAGCTCTACAGACCCTCGCCCGTGCACGCGCCGCCGCCCTTGAGCACGACAGCGACGAAACGGTTCTGCGCCTCGGGCGTGTCGGGCGGCGTGGCGACCAGGGGATCGGCGCTGCCGACGCCGCGGGCGACCATGCGCCGGCCCGGGATGCCGAGCCCGGCCAGGTAGGCAGCGACCGCGCCGGCGCGGCGGAGCGACAGCCGCTCGTTGATCTCGGGCGGGCCGTTGTTGTCGGCGTGCCCGGTCACGCAGAGTTCCCAGTCGCCCTCGATGCGGCCCCGGTCGGCTGCGATGAGGGAGAGCACGTGCCGGCCCTGCTCGGTGAGCTGGTCGCTGCCGTCGTCGAAGAAGACCAGCACGGCCTGCGTCAACTCGTAGTCCGGGGCCGTCGACGGTGGCGGTGTTTCGGCGCATGCACCGAGCAGACAAAGGACGACGGCTGCGAGGATGCTGTGCTTCGTCATGTCACGACCTGCCTTCCTTATTGATCGCCGCGCCGCGCTGGACATCACGGCCCAACCTTGGCCAATTTGGACATATTCCCGGAGGGCGTGGCGAATGTATGGCGAGTGGATTTCGTACTGGGCGAAGCAAAGCCCGGCCAATGTCGCCGTCATCCTGCCCCGGGCGGCCATCGGCTACGCCACCTTCGAAGGTCACATCAACAAGGTCGCCGCGCGGCTCGGCGCGCTCGCCCTCCCGCCGGGCAGCCGGGTGGCGGTGCATGTAGCCGATGTCTACCTCCACTGGCTCCTGGTGCTGGCGCTCGACCGGCTGGGGATCGCCTCGGCCTCGCTCGACACGCTCGCGTCCGACGACCCGGTTTTCGCCGCCCTGAAGCCCGATCTCGTTTTCTCCGACGTCGGGTCCGCTGCCGGAACGCCCGCCAGGATGGTAGCGATCTCGCAGGAGTGGTTCGCCGAGGCGATGCGCCTGTCGCCTTGCGTGCCGCTGCCGCGCCGGCCGGCGGACGAAGTCGTGCGCATCTTCGCCTCGTCGGGCACGACCGGCACGCCGAAGCTGATGGCGCTGACGCGTGCACAAGTGGCCGCCCGCGTCGACGCCCAGCGCCTGAGCTTCGCCGCAGGCGCTGCCTCGCGCGCCAGCGTCCTGATCGGGCCGTCGACCGGCGGCGGCTTTGCCTACACGCTGGCCTTCTGGTCGGCCGGCGGCAGCGTCGTGCTCAACCTCAAGTTCGCGCGCTCGCCGGGCGACGCCTTGCTGCGCACGCGGCCCAGCCACCTGTTCCTCGCCACCGGGACGCTACTCTCCCTGGTGCGCGGTCCGGCGGCGATCGCCCGGCCGCTGCCGTCGATGGAGGTGCATGTCGTCGGCAGCACGCTGCCACGCGCGCTCGCGGCGGAGGCGCGCCGGGTGCTGAGCCCCAACCTCGCGGTGAAGTACGGGGCGACCGAGGCGCCGGGCGTCGCCGTTGGGTCGGGCGCGCTGCTGGAACAATATGAAGGCACGGCCGGGCATGTCCTGCCGACGGCCGCGGCCGAGGCGGTCGACGGCGAGGGCAGGGTGCTGCCGCCCGGCACGACCGGCCTGTTGCGCGTGCGCAGCGCCGGCATGGTCACGCAGTACCTGAACGAGCCTACCCATGGGGACTCACCGCTGCGTGACGGCTGGTTCTACCCGGGTGACATCGGCTCGGTGTCGGCCGACGGACTGCTGCTGGTGCACGGGCGGGCGAGCGATCTTTTGAACATCGGCGGCGAGAAGTTCTCGCCGCAGGCCTTCGAGGACATGGCCCTGGGTTGCGCCGGCATCCGCGATGCCGCGGCCTTCTCGGTGCCCGACAGGTTCGGCGTCGAAACGCCGTTCATCGCCGTCGTGCGCGGCGCGGACCACAAACCGGGCGAGTTGATGGGCAAGCTCAAGGCACGCTGGCCGACGCTGCGCGGCGTGCAGGTCGCCTTCGTCAGGCAGATTCCCCGCAACGGCATGGGCAAGATCGAGCGCCAGAGGCTCCGGCAGCAGGCAATGGCCGCGATGACGCAGGCGGCTCCCAATTGACGGACGATGCCCTCCGCGCCAGCCTGCCGCCCCTTGGGGGGTGGAATGCATAACGAGTGGATCTCGTTCCGGGCGAAATCGCGGCCTGACCACGTTGCGGTCGTCGTACCGAGCGGTCCGGTGCGTTACGGCGAGTTCGACGCGCAGATCGACAAGGTGGCGGCGCGCCTGGCCGCGCTTGGCATCAGGGTCGGCGGCACGGTGGCGGTGCACCTGCCCGACGAATACGTGCACTGGCTGTTCGTGCTGGCGCTCGATCGGCTCGGCCTCGCCTCGGTATCCATTGGCATGCCTTCGCCGGAGCATCCGCTGCTGTTGGCGCTGCGGCCCGATCTCGTGGTGACCAACGCTGAAGGCGCCCAGAAGACGCCGCTCAGGAGCCTCGCCGTCACGCCCGAGTGGTACGGCCAGACCATGGCCATGGTTGCGGTCGCCCGGCCGCCGAGGCAAGGCCGGCCCGACGAGATCGTGCGCTACTTCTCCTCCTCCGGCACGACCGGCACGCCCAAGCTGATGGCGGTCACGCGCGCGCAGGTCGAAGCGCGGATGGGGCAGGCGGTGGATGCGATGGGCGCCGGGATGACGACGCGCTCCTGCACGCTGCTCGGGATGGTCACGGCCGGCGGCTACACTTGGCCGCTGGCCTACTGGATGGCCGGCGGCACGGTCATCCTCAACATGACCTTCACCAAGTCGCTCGCCGAGTCGCTCCGGGTCACGAAGCCCGACCAGGTGGTCCTGTCGGCCGGCACCTTGCTCAACTTGGTGAGCGGCGAGGCGGCCAAGCTGCCGCCGATGCCGTCGATGAAGATCTTCTGCGTCGGTAGCGTGGTGCCCAAGGCGCTGGCTGACGCCGCGCGCCGGGTGCTTACTCCCGACTTCAACGTCTCCTATGCCTCGACCGAGGTATCGGGCGTCGGGATCGGCCCGTCGGCGCTGTTGCAGCAGCACGATGGCACGGCGGCCTATGTCTTCCCCGGCACGGACATCGAGGCGGTCGATGATCATGACAAAGCATTGCCGGCCGGCGCGACGGGCGCGCTGCGCATGCGCAGGGCCGGCACGGTCTCGGGCTATCTCAACGAAGACCTCAAGGGCGGCGCCCGCTCGTCGGTGCGCGACGGCTGGTTCTATTCCGGCGATGTGGGCTCGGTGTCGGCCGACGGCGTGGTGCTGGTGGCGGGTCGCACCAACAACGTCATGAACATTGGCGGCAACAAGTACCTCCCAGAGGCGATCGAGGAGGTGGCGCTCACCTGCGCCGGCATCCGCGACGCCGCGGTCTTCCTGGTGCCCGACAAGCACGGCGTCGAAGCGCCGTGGATCGCGGTCGTGCGCGGCGAAGGCCACCAGCCAGGCGAGCTCGTGAGCAAGCTCGCGGCGCGCTGGTCTCAGCTCGCCGGGATCCGGGTCGTCGTCGTGACGGAGATCCCGCGCAACCAAATGGGCAAGATCGACCGGCTGACGCTGCGGCAACAGGGCCAGGCGGCGGCGGCCAAACAGTAGGGTATGGCGATGTACGAGGAGTGGATTTCGCACTGGGCGCAACGCAGCCCCGACAGCATCGCGGTGGTGACGCCGGGCGGGGTCGTCCGCTACGCCGAGTTCGACGGGCTGATCAACAAGACGGCCACCCGCCTCGCCACGCTCGGCCTGCCGGCGGGTGCCCGCGTGGCTGTGCACGTGCCCGACGAATACATCCACTGGCTCCTGCTGCTGGCGCTCGATCGGCTCGGCCTGGGTTCGGCCTCGGTCGGCGCGGTGCGGCCGGACAATCCGCTTCTCGCCGCCCTCAAGCCCACGCTCGTGCTGACCGTCAACAAGGGCCAGCCCGGCACGCTAGAAGTCTCGGCGGCGTGGCTCGAGGCGGTGCGGCAGATGCCGCCCACCGGCCGCCCGGCGCGGCGCGGCGCGGCGGACAAGGAAACAGTGCGCTTCTTCAGCTCGTCGGGCACCACCGGGACGCCCAAGACGATGGCGCTCACGCGCGCGCAGGTGGCAGCGCGGGTCGAGACCCAGCGCCTGAGCGGCGGCTTCGGGGCGGCCAGCCGGGGCTGTGTGCTGTTCGGGCCGGGCACCAGCGGCGGCTACACTTGGCCGCTCGCCATCTGGATGGCCGGAGGCTCCGTCGTGCTCAACATGATCTACTCCGCCTCGATCGCCGAGGCGCTGGCGCGCGTCCAGCCCACGCACCTCTACATCGCGATCGGCACGCTGGTCGATCTGGTGCGCGGGCCCAGGGCGATCGCGGCACCGCTGCCGTCGATGATGGTCTACGCCGTCGGCAGCACGCTGCCGCGCGCGCTGGCCGACGAGGCGCGCCGCAAGCTCAGCCCCAACATCGGCTCGTCCTACGGCACGACGGAAGTGGCGGGCGTTGCCGTCGCCTCGCCCACGGTGCTGCAGCAGCACGAAGGCACGGTCGGCTATGTCCTGCCGGGTGCGGCGGTCGAGGCCGTCGACGCCGACGGCAAGCGCGTGCCAGCCGGCGCGATGGGCCAGTTGCGCATCCGCACCGGCGGCATGATCTCGGGCTACCTGGACGAGGATCCCGGGCAGGCCGCCGCCTCGGCGGTGCGCGACGGCTGGTTCTATCCCGACGACCTCGGCTCGGTATCGGCCGATGGGCTGGTGATCCTGCACGGCCGCGCCAGCGAGCTTCTGAACATTGGCGGCAACAAGTACGCCCCGCAGGCGCTCGAGGAGCTGGCGCTCACCTGCGCCGGCATCCGCGATGCTGCCGCCTTCTCGGTGCCCGACAGCCTCGGCGTCGAGACGCCATGGATCGCCGTGGTGCGCGGCGATGATCACAAGCCGGGCGAACTGGTTGGCAAGCTCAAGGCGCGCTGGCCGCAACTCGGCGAGCTTCAGGTCGTCACAACGGCGGCCATCCCGCGCAACCAGATGGGCAAGATCGACCGGCTCAAGCTCCGGGAGCAGGGCATCGCGATGGTGGCGGGGGCGGCGCGCTAGGGCTAGCTTATCCAGGCGACCGGGCCAGCGCCTTACCCGTCCACAACAGTCCACTCCAGGTGGACGGGTCGGATGCCGATGAAATGGGCTTTTCTGCCCTCCCAGTCCGCGAATCCGGGACTCCCCTCTCAGAATACGCAATCAGCCCTTCGCCAGACTCGAGGCTCTCCTGCGCAAGGCCGCCACTCGACAACACCGCCACCACGATCAGGAGTGGCGGTGTTGATGGGAAGCACGACCGTTCGGCCGCCGACTCCGCCACCGAGCAACAACACCGCCACCTCGAAGGGTGGTGGCGGTGTTGTTGCTCGGCCGCCGGCGTGACGGTGGGCCGGCCCATCCGCGCAAGCGGCAAGCAGCGCGAGTCCGATGCCCGCCGGCACCGCGCCCGCTCATGCCTTACAACCCGCCGCGCCGGATCTCCGCCACCACGTGCGCGCGCGGCCATTTTTTTTTCGGCAGGTCGAAGTCCTTCTTCGGATCGTACTGGCGGACGTGCCAGCTGTCGGCGGTCTGGCGCAGCAGGCGCTTCACCAGCGCGAGGAAGCTGCCGTCGCGCTGCTGCTGGATGAAGACGCAATCGACGCCGGGCCGCAGCAGCAACGCGGGGTTGATCACTACCTGGTCGCCATGCTCGAGCGCGGGGCTCATGCTGCCGCCGACGATCTGGAAGGCGAACGGGTTGCGCACGCCGCGCATGCGCTCGGAACGGAAGACGTAGTCGACCGGATCCGGCACCAGGATCAGCGCACCGTCTTCGCCCGCTTGCGCGGCGGCCCACACCGGGATGTCGGGGCGGCCCTCGCGCGCGGCCTCGGCCGCGAGCGCGACACTGGTTGCGGCTCTTCCCCGCGGCGGCGGGATGGGTGGGCGGGCGGTGACGGGGCTGCGCTTGCCGCCCTTGCTGGTGGCGCGGCCGTCGATCATCGCCACGACATGGCTCTCCGGCCAGTCGAGAAAGGCCGACAGCCGTCCGATCTCGTCCGGCTGGATGCGGCGAATGCCCTTGATCATTTCGTAGGCGCGGGCCGGCGGCAGGCCGAGTGCGCGGGCGAGCTCGATAGGCCGTCGGCCGATCTCGTCGAGCCGTTCCTTGATCCATTTCATGGCGGGCACCCTAGGACGGCGGGCGGTGGGCTGGCTAGGGCCCGCACACGATGTCCGTATGCCGGCCGTCACGGTCCCATACGTGATTCGTGGCGCGGGCACGGGCGGGGCTCCCAAGCCCTTGTTCGAAAAGAGAAATTATCCACAATCGGGATGCAACCTTTCGGTGCCGGCAGCATTCATCGCCGCAGGGGGAGCAGTGCATGCCAGACCTGGAAATCGTCGACCTGCTGAAAGAGGCGCGCAACATGCGCAGCCTCGCCCGGCGCATCCGCCGCCTGGCGCATAGCCAACTTGACAACAAGGACCGCCTGAAACGCGACGCCGACGCGCTCGAGCAGCAGGCGGCAGTGCTCGAGGCCCGAGCGGCCGAGATCCGCCAGCCCGCACTTTTTTAGATAGGCGTCCGCCGCCTCGTCGGCGGGGGTGTTCAAATTTGCACTGAAGGTCCGCAGATTTCCTGCCACGACTCCGGGCTATGGCCGCCCGGGGACTCAATTCGGCGCCGTCAGATGCGCTTGCCGCCGCCGCCCGCGACAAGAGGCAGGAGGCTGAGGCAACGCGCCGGTTGGCGCTCAGCATATCGTTGAACCGCGATCGCCAAACCTTGCTGTGGTACGCCCAGGACCTGGAACGCGAAGCCCAGGTCCTGGAGCGCCAGGCGGCGCAACCGCGTGAACCCTAGCGCCGGTTCAGAACCAGCCGCGCATATTCGGATTCGGGCACGCCGTAGGACGGGTCGGAGAGCGCCTCCAGGCCCTTGCGATCGACGACCGTGATCTGCCCGCGCCGCGCCTTGATCAGCTTGTGGCCCTCGAGCGTGTGCAGCGCGGTGGTGACGCCGGCCCGGCGCACGCCCAGCATCATGGCGATGAGGCGGTGGGTGAAGGGAAAGGCGTTTTGGTCGAAGCGGTCGTGCACATCAGCAGCCAGCGCGTCAGCCGTGCCTCGAGCTTGGCCCGCCCGTTGACCAGAGCGGTCTGCGAGGTCTGCACTATGAAAGCCTGGCCATAACGCAGCAGGCTCGAGCGTAGCGTCGGGCTGTCGCGCAGCGCCGCGCGCAGGCGGTCGGCACTCATTCGCAGCGCCGTTCCGTCGGACTGCATGAAGGTCTGGTTCACCGAGCGGTCGTCGTCCAAGACTATACTGAGGCCGGTCATGCCTTCGCGCCCGACCAGCCGATCTCGACCGGAGGCTTGTTGCCGGTAACCACCGAAGCGAAGCCGCTTTCGATGAAATAGATAGCCTCGATGGGAACGCTCGTTTCCTCGAGGACCGTCGTGAGGGGCAGCTCGACCGGCTGCAGGGCGCGTTGCAGCAGGGCCAGATCGTCGGCTTGGGACGCCGATATGGCCGAAGACGGCATGCAGACGATGTCTAGCCAATCATCCTTTCGCGCGGCCAGCCCAATGTAACTGCCGCGTAAAACAGTACGAAAACGTACCCATCTGTACGGCGCTGCGTTGATTTCTTGATCGGCTGCACGGCCTTTCTAAAGTGCATGGCGCAAGCCCGGTGATCACCATGGAACGTGGTCTGCGCGCGCCCCTTAGCCCCAACGAAGAACTCACCTTGCGCCGGGTGGCACTCGGCATCGCGCTTGCCAAGGATCTCCCGTCAGCCGATTTGCTAAGGCTGCGCAACCTGGCATTGATCGAAGATCGCGGCGAGCGTCTCGGCCTGACGACACTCGGCAAGGAACGCTATCAGCGCTTCCACCAAACGCGCGCCTCCGCGGCGAACGGTGCAAGCGATGCCGAGAGCAAGCTCACGCAGCACCTGGAGACCTTCAAGCGCAAGTAGCGCGCGCGGATTCCGCGGCCGCACTTCACGTGTTCAGCGATCGGGTGAGTTGATGAGCGTGGGCCCGCTGCAGATCGGGGCAGTGACGCTGCAGCGGGCCTGAAGGCGTTGGAGGAAAGGGGGGAGCCAGCCTGCCACGCCCTCGAAGGGTGAATGCTTGGCAGTCGGTTTGGTTCCTGGATTGTACGCAAGCGTACGACAGCCGCCCCGAGAAACGATCAGTCGGCGGTGTCGGTTCCTGCTGGTGAGGCCGGGCGCGCGGCCGGCGCCGACAAGTCGGAGGGCACGAGATCATTTCGCGGTGCCACGAGAGGTGAGGGCCGGAGAGGGGGACGAGGCAGCGCCTTGTTCCGCTCGATCGCCATCTTGAAGGAAAAGGCCCGGCGGATCTGGCCAAGGCGCTGCAACAGCGCCAACTCATCGCTTACGCGGCGCGGAGTGGGTCGGACGGGCATACCACAACAACGTCACAGCTCGTTCGCGGTTACGGTCCGCTTTCGCACCGTTGCACCTCCCCCTATGACGCTCCTACGCGCCCCCGACCAGTCGCGCATATTCGGCTTCGGGCACGCCATAGGACGCGTCGGACGCGGCCTCCAGGCCCTTGCGATTGACGACCGTGATCTGCCCGCGACGCGCCTTGATCAGGCCGCGGCCTTCGAGGATGTGCAGCGTGTCGGTGACGCCGGCGCGGCGCACGCCCAACATCATGGCGATGAAGCTATGCGTGAGCGGAAATTCGGCTTGCTCCAGACGGTCATGTGCCATCAACAGCCACCGCGCGAGCCGCGCCTCGAGCTTGGCCCGTCCGTTGACCAGCGCGGTCTGCGAGGTCTGCACGGCGAAGGCCTGGGCATAACGCAGCAGCCTGGAGCGCAGCGTCGGCCTGCGGTGCAGCACCTCGCGCAGGAGATCGGCACTCATGCGCAGCGCTGTCCCTTCGGCCTGCATGAAGGTCTGATTCACCGAGCGATCGTCGTCCATGACGATGCTGAGGCCCGACATGCCTTCGCGTCCGATCAGTCCGATCTCGATGGGCGCCTTGTTGCCGGTGACCACCGAGGCAAAGCCGCTTTCGATAAAATAGACGGTCTCGATGGCAACGTTTGGTTCCTCGAGCACCGTCGAGAGGGGCAGCTCTATGCGCTGCAGCGCGGGTTGCAGCAGGGCCAGATCGTCGGCCTGGAGAGACAAGAGCAATTGGTTGCGGTGGGCCGATGCGGCCAAGGACGACATGCTCTTTATCCTCGTGTCGAGGGCAAGAGCTTCGGCACTCCCAACGCCTGCGCCCGTATGCAACCAGCAGACGATGTTTAACCAATGCCCCTTTTGACTGACCAGAGCAATATAAGTGGTACGCAAAACAGTACGAAAACGTACCGATTTACGTGCGCGGCATTGAACCCATCGATCTGCCGGACTGCCGAATTTTAAAGTCGCGCCGCGAGCTTCAGGCATCATCAATGGCACGTGGACTGCGAGCGCCTCTCAGCCTCAACGAAGAACTCACCCTGCGCCGCGTGGCGCTCGGCATCGCGCCGGCCAAGGATCTCCCTGCAGCAGATGTGCTGCGCTTGCGCAACCTGGAATTGATCGAAAATCGCGACGAGCGTCTCGTCCTGACTGCGCTCGGCCACGAACGTTATGGCCGGTTGAACAACAAGAAGGGCGACGGCGCGTCCCACAACGTCATCGATGACGAGGGCAAGCTCGGTGGTGCAAACGTTCGTGAGGGAGATACAGAAATAGGGGATCGTTAGCGGTGCCTTCAGCGGTCTGCGGCGTTGAGGTATCGGCATTTGTCAACAGTTGTCGGCGCAAGCAAACACACCGGATGATTCGGGTTCCGTGGCAAGCCGCAAGTACGAGTACCAATTCCCCGACGGCACCAACGCCGCCTTCTCCGTAACACTCTGCCTCGGCGACGACAGTGAAGAGGCCAAGGTCGCACCCGACAAAGGCGCGCTGGCGCATGGCCTTGTCTCGGTGGTCGGCGTGCCCCGAGCGCCTTCCCACCCGATACCGTGGAGGCTGACCAAGACCGAGCTCGTGACGCTGGTCGTGGAGTCCGATCCAGCCGTCAGCGACGACCTGCACCGCATGCTGGTCCAGGTGATGAGGACGTTCTTCAAGGATGTGCGGGACGTCGCTCCCGGCCTCGCCAACGCGCGGCTGGCGTGAGGACCGGGCCCGCTCCCGTGGCATGGGCGCATGCAGCGGTGATGAAGGCGCCAGCACGGAGGAGTACGGCCCGTTGCGCGAGCGGGGGGCATGCGCAACGGACCTGAAGGGCGTCGAGAGTGGGAGACTGTCTACCGCCCCCTGCCTGACCAACGCCCGGCCGGCGATTTAGAAACGCGCGTCGGGGAATAATTGCGGGGATAACTCTCGGGTCGGATGCCGAACTGGGCGGTTTCGGCCGCCCTTTTGTTCGTATAATGTTCTTGACGGAAGATATACGTTATACGTATCTTCCCATCATGCACATTTCCGCAGACAACCAACCGCTGGGCATCGCCGAAGAGGCGAGGCGCCGGCGCGAGCAATACGCTCGCTACATCGCAAACCGCGCCACGGTGCTCGTCGAGAACCCCGAGACGCAGCGCCGCATCCAGCACCTGGTCAACCAGCACGTCGAGGCAGAGGTCGTCCGCCTGGTCGGCGAGCGGGCCAGGGTCCGCCTCGCCGAGATCGAGCGCGTGGTCATGCCCGAGGGCCCACCAGTAGGCGACATCATGGCGGCGGTCGCCGGTGCCGCGCGGGTCACGGTGGGCGAGCTGCTCGGCCCGCGCCGCGCCCGCGAGCTCGCCTGGCCGCGCCAGGTCGCGGTCCTGCTGGTGAGCGAACTGCGGCCCGACCTCAGCGCGTCCGCCATCGGCGTCGCCTTCGGCGGGCGCGATCACACCACCATCCTGTATTCCCGCCAGGTTGCCCGCGCGCGCATCGCCGATGCCGTCAGCAACTGCGCGCGGATCTACTGGCAGGCCAAGGCGCTGATGGCGGCACAGGATCGATAGCCCCATGCCGACCCTGGGAAACGAGCGGCTGGGCATCATCGAGGAGGGTGTGCGCCGGCGCGAGGTCTACGCCCGCTACATCGAGCGGCGCGTGGCGGCAGTGCTCAAAAACCCGCTCACCGAGCGGCAGATCGAGGCCGAGGTCGCCGAGCGCGTCCGCCGCGAGGTGAGGCGGCGGGTGGCCGAGCGCGCGCACCGCCGGCTGGCCGAGCTCAGACTGACGCTACCGGCCGAGGGCCCGCAAATAGGCGACATCCTGAACGCGGTGGCGCGCGCGACGTCGTTGGCGGCATCGGTGACCGAGCTGGTGGCGCCGTGCCCGACGGCGGCACTCCTGCCGGCACGCGAGGTCGCGATCCTGCTGCTGGGCGAACTGCGGCCCGAGCTCGAGACCGCGCAGATCGCCCGTGTGTTCGGTTGCGATGCCGCCGCGATCGTCGAGGCACGCCTCGCCGCAGCGGAGCGCATTGCCGATCCCGCAAGCCCGTCGGCGGGCTGGTACGCAAAGGCGCGGGCACTGCTCATGCCGGAGGAAGGCTGACATGGCGCTGGTTCCGCAGCCGCACGGCCAAGCTCGACAATCCCAAGGTCCAGCGCCTCCCGGACACTCTATCGCGCCTGGGACAGCCTGCCCCTGGCGGGCAAGCCCCGCGAGAACTGGCGCGACCGGCAGATCCGAGAAATCCAGCAAGCCGTGAGGGACGCATGACCGTCGACGAGCTCATCACCCACCTCATCGCCTCCTATCCGGGCGCCAGCCTGGAGGCGATGAAATCCTTCAAGCCGGTGTTTTATGCCCAGCTCAGGCATCGCGAGGGCGAGCCCCTCGCCGACGCCGCGGCCTGGCGTGAGACCGGCAAACCGATCGCGCTCACGGCCAGGCAACGCCAGCTCGCGGTGCAGCGGGTGATCAGCCTCCAGCGGCGCTGCGAGCGCGGGCCGCCCGAGCGCCTCGGCGCCGACGCCTGGTGGGCGCAGATCTCGGCGATCGCGGCGCGCTGGAACGTGACGACCTCGCTGGACGAATGGCAGCAGGGGGAGTGGCGGGCATGAAGGGCCGCACGCCAAACCACATCCGCGTCGAGGAGGTCACCGAGGTGATCTTGAAGATGATCGACGCGCATCGTGGCAAGCCCTGCGCGACGCGGCGCGAGATCGTCGAATGGACCGGCCTGCCGCGGCGCGACGTCTGGCCGTTCCTGAAAAGCCTGGCCGAACGCGAGCCGCCCTTGATCGAGATCGAGGAGCGCCTGCACGGACGCGCCGGCCTGCGGCGGCTGCGGCGCGCTGGCGGCGAATGGACGGGCTGGACCGAGCGCAAGACGCCCAGCCTCGACGACCATGCGGTGCTGCGGCGCCTGAAGCGGGAGGCGTTCAAGAATGGTCAGCGCTAAATCGCCGGATGTGCGCACGCTCGCGCAACGCTACACGCGCCGGGCGCTCAAGACGCTCGCCACGATCATGGAGCAGGGTGCGAGCGAACAGGCCCGCATCGCCGCCGCCGACAAGCTGCTCGACCGCGCCCACGGCAAGCCGAAAGCCGAGAGCGAGGTGCCGGTCACCCTGGCCGAGATGCTGGATGACGACTATGGCGCATCCTAGGCTCGATGCGTGGAAGGCCGACCCGCGCGTGTTCGTGCGCGAGGCCTTCAAGGTCACGCCCGACCCGTGGCAGGACGAGGTGCTGGCGGCGTTCCCGCGCCACCAGCGGCTGGCCATGAAGGCGTGCAAGGGGCCGGGCAAGACCGCGGTGCTGGCCTGGCTCGCGTGGAATTTCCTCGCCACCCGGCGCGGCGCCAAGATGGCGGCAACCTCGATCACCGGCGAGAACCTGGCCGACAATCTCTGGGCCGAGATGGCGAAGTGGCAGGCCAAGGACCGTTTCCTCAGCGGCTACTTCGAATGGACCCGCACGCGCATCTTCGCCCGCGAGGCGCCCGAAACGTGGTTCCTGTCGGCGCGCTCGTTCGCCCGCACCGCCGATCGCACCATGCAGGGCGACACGCTGGCCGGCCTCCATGCCGACTGCGTGATGTTCGTGCTCGACGAGGCGGGCGGCATCCCCGATGCGGTGATGGCGTCGGCCGAGGCCGCGCTCTCGTCGTGCGAGGAGGGCCACATCGTGATGGCCGGCAACCCGACGCATCTCGAAGGCCCGCTGTGGCGCGCCACGACCAGCGAGCGCCGGCTGTGGCACCTCACCGAGATCACCGGCGATCCCGACGACCCCAGGCGCAGCACGCGCGTCAGGCCCGAGTGGGCGCGGGAGCAGATCGAGAAATACGGCAGGGACAATCCCTGGGTGCTGGTGAACGTATTCGGCAAGTTCCCGCCTTCATCGCTCAACACACTCATAGGTCCCGACGAATGCCGGGACGCCACGAGGCGCGCGTGGCGGGCCGAGGAGATCGCAAGCTCGGCGCGCGTGCTCGGCGTCGATGTCGCGCGCTTCGGCGACGATGCCAGCGTGATCTTCCCGCGCCAGGGCCTTTTGGCCTACAGCCCGCAGAAGTTCCGCCACCTCGACGGCAACCAGGGCGCGGGCGCGGTGGCGCGCAAGTGGCAGGACTGGAACGCCGACGCGGTGTTCGTCGACGACACCGGGGGCTGGGGGGCGAGCTGGATCGATGGCCTGCGCCGGCTCGGCCGCCACCCGATCGGCATCGGCTTCGCCAGCCGCGCGGCCGATCCGCGCTATGCCAACAAGCGGGCTGAGATGTATTTCGACGCCGCGCGCTGGATCAAAGACGGCGGCCAGCTCCCAACCGACTGCCCCGAGCTGATCGCGGCGCTGACGCAGACGACCTACAGCTTCAAGGGCGACCAGCTCCTGCTGGAGGACAAGGAACAGCTGAAGCAGCGGCTGGGGTTCTCACCGGACGAGGCGGATGCGTTCGCGCTCACGTTTGCGCAGCCGGCGGTGAGAAGAGGGGCGGGCGGTGGCAGGCCGGGGCGGGTGCTGACGGAGTATGATCCGTTGGAGGGGGTGTGAGGGGGCAGGTCGGTCCCAAATTGAAACCTGCCGCCTTCCTGTTAGCTTGCTAAATCGAGCCGGGGAGAGAGACCAGCGCGGCGGCGGCGCAACAACGCAGAAAACCTCGAAACAAAGATGACGCTGGTCGATCGCATCGCCCAATTGATGGAGCGTGCCGGATACTGCGCGCGAGGGTCGCTGAACTGCAAACGGCTGTCGCAAGCTTCATGGCAGGCGCCATAAGGGAGCCCGGCGTCTTGAAAAGTATCGCCCGCAAGCTCGGTGGCTCATAAGTCGCAGAAGCAGCAGGCCAACCGCGCAGGAGGAAAGGCGCCGTGCTACCGTCCCCCTGGACGAACGCCAACTATATACGACGGGCCACTTCCATGACTGCGTTCCTGAAGACGACGCTGGTGGGAGGCGTCTTGTTCCTCCTGCCGCTGGCCATTGTTCTGATGATCCTGGGCTACGCCTTGCGGCTGGCCGCGACGGTGGCTCAGCCGATTTCCGACGGCCTCGACCTGCAGCGCTGGGGCGGCGTGGCGGGCATCGGGGTTGTCACGCTTCTCTCGGTCCTGGTGTTGCTGCTGGTGTCGTTCGCCGCCGGCATGACCGCCCGCACCTATCTGGGCGAGCGCATCACGCGCTGGTTCGAGGGCTCCATGCTTGGCCGCTTGCCGCAATATCAGATGCTCAAAAGCATGGCCGAGGGACTGGCCCAGCTCGAAAGCGCAGAAGGCATAAAGCCGGCGCTGATCAGCATCGAGGGCGGTTGGCAGATCGGCTACCTGCTCGAGCCGCTCGAGAATGGCTGGTTGAGCGTATTCCTGCCGCAGGCGCCAACGCCGATGTCGGGCAACGTCATGTATTTTCCCGCTGACCGCGTCCGGCCCCTGGACATCACGATGGTCGAGGCCATGGCGATCATCAAGCGCATCGGGGTCGGATCCGGCGCAGCTCTTCACGGCGCCGACCTGAAGCTGCCGGCGGGGCAATGATTGTCCAGGCCAAAGCGCTGGTTGTTCTCACAGGGCTTCTGGTGTCGCTCCGGGTCCCGCTCGAATTTCCCCGCTATCTCACCGAGGAAAACGCGGTCGGCGCGAGCAGCTGGCTGCTGATGTCCTGCCAGAGCGGGCCGTCCTTCTCGGTCTCGGCGACGATCGCAAGCCATTCGGCATCGCCGGCAAACGCTGCCCACAGCTTCTCGCGTTCGGCGAGGCTCTGCCAGGCGAGCATGTAGGTGAGCTCCCGGCTGCTCGCGCCGATCAGCGTCGTCCAGAATCCGGCCTGGCGGATGCCGTGCTTCTGCCAGAGCCGCTGCGTCGCGTTTTCGAACCGCGACAGCAGCGCCGGCATGCGCCCTGGCATGCAGCGGTAGACCCGCAATTCGCAGATCATGGCCTTGCTCCCATCGGGCGCCCTCAGACCAGCGTCGTTTCGACGGCGATGTTGCCGTGCGTTGCCAGCGAATAGGGACACACCTGGTGGGTCGCCTCGATGAGGCGCTGCGCCGTCTCCGGCTCCATCCCCGGCAGGCTCACGTAGAGGCGAGCCGCCACGCTGAACCCGCCCCCGGCGGGACCGAGATCGATCTCGGCGTCCACCGCGTGATCGGCCGGCAGCGTGATCTTCAGGTTGCGCGCGGCGAACTCCATCGCCAACTCGAAGCACGCCGACCAGCCGGCCGCGAAGAGCTGCTCGGGGTTGGTGCCGTCGCCGGTGCTGCCCGGCCGCGACAGCTTGATCTCGAGGCGGCCGTCGGAGCTGCTCGAGGTTCCGGCACGTCCGCCCGTGGTGTGGACTCTCGCCGTGTACAGCACTTTCTCAAGTCGGTTCATATCGCTCTCCTTCATGAAGGTTCAGTGACCCGCGCTCTGGCCGCCGTCGACGTGCAGGGTCTCTCCGGTCACGAAGGCGGCCAATTCGAGATAGAGGATGGCGTCGACGATGTCGGCGATCTCGCCCATCCGGCCGAGCGGGTGGAGGCCGGCGAGCGCTTGATGTGTCTCGACGGCATGCATCGGCGTCTTGATGACGCCGGGAGCGACCGCGTTCACCCGGATGCCGCGCTTGGCGTATTCGATCGCCAGCGACCGCGTGGCGGCGTCGAGGCCGCCCTTGGTCAGGGAGGCGAGCACGGACGGGACGTTGGAGTTGGCGTGGGTGATGAGGCTCGTCGTGATCTGGACGACGTGGCCGCTACCGCGCTTTTCCATCTCGGCGATCGCGAGCTGCGTCATGTGGAAGAAGCCCGCCAGGTTGACGCCGAGCAGCGTCGCGTAATCGGCCGCGCTGTACTGGGTGAAGGGCTTGGCGACGAAGACGCCGGCGTTGTTGATGAGCGTGTCGATGCGCCCGAACCGCGCCACGCCTTCGGCGATCGAACGCTCGGCCGTCCTGCGGTCGGCGACGTCGCCAGCAACGGCCAGGATGTCGTTGTCGTTGGATGGGCTGATCGAGCGCGCAATCGCGACGATCCGGTAGCCGCGGCTGCGATACGCCTCGACGAGCGCAGCGCCAATGCCCTGCGATGCGCCGGTGATGACGGCAACTTTCTGTTCGGTGCTCATGTTCGTGTCTTTCCATCCTTCCGATGTGGTCGGGACCCAGGCCACAGCCTTGGCGCGTGCGGAATAACGTTATCCGGATCGCCTTTAACAAATGAATAATTCTGTTGTATCGTTCTCTTTATGAGAACGATCGACCTGGAATCCCTGAAGATCTTCCGAACCGTGGTTGACGAGGGCGGGATCGTCCGCGCGGCCAACAAGCTCAATCGCGTCCAATCCAACGTGACGACGCGCATTCGCCAGCTCGAAGAACATCTCGGTACCCGGCTGTTCCGCCGCGAGGGGCGCTCGATACGTCTGTCGGCGGAGGGCCACACCTTGCTCGCCTACGCCGATCGCTTGCTGCGCCTAGCGGACGAGACGGTCAGCGAAATGCGCGCCGGCAAGCCCAAGGGTGTATTCAGGCTGGGCGCGCTCGAGAGCACGGCCGGCAGCCGCCTTGCTCCCATCCTGTCGCGCTATCACAGCGCTTATCCCGACGTCGTGGTGGAACTCGCCAGCGGAACGACCGCGGGGCTGGTGACCCGCGTTGTGAATTTCGAGCTCGAGGCTGCCTTCGTCTCCGAGCCCTTCACCGCCCCCGGCCTCCAGGCGCGCGCTGTCTTCGAGGAGCAGCTGGTGCTCGTGACATCCCGCGCGATCTCCAAGGTGTCCGGCCCAGGCGACCTCGGACGCTCGACGCTGATCGCGTTCGCGCAGGGGTGCTCCTATCGCAAGCGCATCGAGGAGTGGCTGGGCAGCGCGAATGTGATGCCGGAACGGAACATGGAATTTGCTTCGTATCAGGCGATGATCGCCTGCGTCGCCGCCGGCACCGGATTTGCCGTGGTGCCCAAGTCTGTCCTGGAGGGCCTGCGCGCGAGCCGGAGCGTGCGCCAACACGCGCTCCCCAAGCGGTTCTCGCACAACCGCACCTATATCGTGTGGTCCGGCGATCCATCGCCGTCGCTGCGCTGCCTGCTGTCCCTTCTGGTCACTGCCGCCGGATGATGGCCGCCCCGGCCTGCAACGAATTTGATGAGCTCAGGACGGCTCAGGCCCTTCGGGCTGCGCGCCCGGCGTCCCGCGATCTCTGGCTTCGCACATCGGCGGCGCGACACGCAGGAACGCTCCCGCCCTCGGCGGTGGCGTCGTTGGCGGGCTCGAAGGCGCGGGCTTCCTCTTGGCGAGCCATGCGCTCGAGATAGGCGGGATCGGTGGAATACGCCTTCTGCGCACGCAGGCGGCGAGCTGAATCGTTCATGGTCGAGTGCCCGTGGTGTGTGCCGCCGATATCGCATCGGCCGCCCAAACCGGCATTGACCCTGGACGACAGTCTGTTGACCTGGGGCGACGACCCGCGCGGGCCGATCAGACGTGCTTTGCCCGGAATTGCATGGGCGTCGTGCCCGTCCAGCGCCTGAACGCCCGCACGAGCGCTGCCGGCTCCGAGTAGCCCGTCAGGTAGGCGATCTGCTCGAGGCGCAAGTCGGTATCCGTCAGGTAGTGTCTTGCGAGTCCGCTCCTTGCGTCGTCCAGCAGCGCGCTGAATGTCGTCTTGCGATCGGCCAGCCGGCGCTCGAGCGTCTTGGAACTCATGTTCAGCTCGCGTGCCACGTCGTCGAACTGGACGGCCCCCTTGGCGAGCTTGTCGATCACCAGCTCGCGCACATCGTGGTGGATATCCTGCTTCTTGGGCGTCGGGCCGAGGATCTTCTGGCACGCCCGCTCCAGCACCCTGAACAGCTTGCTGTCGGCGCCAATCACCGGCAGGCGCATCGTCTCCGCGCCGTAGATCAGGGCATCCCACTCGGCGTGGAATTTTACGGGGCAGGCCAGGTACTCGGCGTAGGCCACCTTGGCGTTGGGCCGCCCGTGCATGAACTCGGCGCGCACGGGCGATATGCGCTTGCGGGTCATGTCGCGGCACGCCCGCACGAGGATCGCTGCGATGTATTCCGAGTTGTGACGCAGGCCGCGCAAAGCCTTGTCGGTTTCGCGGAAGCGCAGGGTGACGTGCGGCCCCGCACGTTCGATCTCGATGTCCTCGCCTTCGCCCAGAACACGGAAGTAGCGCTGGGCGTTGCTGAGCGCGTCCAGCAGCGTGGGCGAATTGAGCATGAGGAAGCCCAGCATGCCGCCGTCTCTCGTGTCCTGGGCCGCGCCCAGGCGAAGCCCATAACTGGCATCGTCAAGCGTGGTGGCCGCACGCTCGATCAATCCAATTGTGGCGGAATACGGGATGCGGTTTTCCGGATCGGACACGTCGGCGCGTCTCAGGCCGACTTCCTTGAGGAGGCCGTCGGCATTCACGCCGTGCCGGCGGAGGTCGCCGACGACCCTGGTCGCCAACCGCGCTTCGATCTTGTGGGGGTGGGGCATTGCCGGCCAATCGAGGTGGCGTCCAGCGTCAATCGGTTGTCTGGAGCTGTCAATGAGCGCGCAGACGGGCTTACCGGAACGCGACCTGGATGGCGACCTCGGCTGACAGGGGGATCATCGATAGCTTCAACTTCCCGATCGCCGCGACGACCGCATCGATCTTGTCGGGATTGTCGGGCACGTCCCTGTTGACGTCCCGAATGGCACGGAAAAGCTGCAGCGCATCCATGCCGGCCGGGGCAATCCGCTTGTCGACGGCCTCGCCCAACCCTGACGGCACACGCAGGGGTGTGCTCTTCGGGGCGAGGCGATCGGCCAGCTCGAGGCGCAGGAAGCGGTCGCCCAGCTTGCCGCGCAGCTGGTCGAGCAGGCCGCTGATGTGCTTCAGCGCCTCGTCGAGGTCGTCAAGCTTCAGCGCAGCCAGAGGGCTTCCCATTTCTCCGTCCACACCACGATATCCGACATCGCCGCGCCTTGCGTGCGAAATTCAAGACGCCCATGCATCTCCTTGCAGAAGGCTAGAAGGTCGGCGGAGCCCAAAGGCTTGGTAAGATTGCGGCTGCGCAGTTCGGCGTGCACGGCGACCCTGGCTTCTTCTCTGGTCAGCATTTCATTGCCCCCTATCTCGCGACGGAAGGTCTAGTCCTGGCTGCGCGGTTTAGGTGCGCTTGCTCGGAATTGTCGCGGGCGCTCCGGGAGTAGGCCCGAGCCTCTATCGCGTGCTCGTCGCCCTTCGCCCGGTCATTGTTGCCGTAGTACTCGGCAGCGGTGCGATGCGACTTGGCCGCGTTCTCATGGAACACCGCAGCCCTGATGTGTGCTTGATTGAGCATGATGGGGACTTTCTATTGGCCGGCCAATGCCGGACCGATAGAAGGCGCCTAAATAGTGTTCCGAGGAAGGCTGTTCTTGGCGATCCGGCGTCAGCGTTTTTGCTTTACGGGACACGGGCAGGCCTTGGACACGGGACACTCAAGCGCGTAATCGTGGTGCCCACTGCATCGTCCCCGTCGCGCCTGAAGACGGCACACGCACAACGAAGAGACCAAACCGATGGCACGCAAGCCGAACTACGACTTCGAACGCCGCGAGCGTCAGCGCCTGAAGGCGCTCAAGAACGCCGAAAAGGCCGCCGCCAAGAAGGAAGCCCGCGAGCGCGCCCGGGCGGAAGCCGGGGACACTGTTGCGCCGGGCGATGCGGCGCCAGGCGACGCGGCCCCGCGCGACGTCGAACCCGACGAAAAGGCCTGATCGCAGCCCATCGATGATCTTCACGCGACGTCGCGCCCTGGCCGGCGGCCTTGTGAGCGCATGCCTGGCAACACCCGTGAGCCAGGCCGGTGCTGTCATCGTGCTCGACAGCACCTGGCGGAGTGAGGGCGGCGGGCCCGGCCATGAGAGCGAGGGCTTTGGCGCGCACGTCGCCCTGGCTAATCAACCGCAATTCGCCAGGATCATCCCGATGTCTCGCGCAGGCGACGACGAGTGGAGCATCGGGTCGGGCACCTGGCTCGGCAATTTCGACGGCGCCGGCTATGTCCTGACGGCCGCGCATGTCTTTGAGCCTGCCGGAACGGCGGCCGACTTCGACTATCGGCTGCCGGACGGAACGGTCCTGGAAGGCGCCAGCGTCACCTTCCACCCGCTCTACAACTGGACCGACAAGCGCACGGGATACGATTTCGCCCTCGTCGAGCTCGAGTCTCCGGTATCGGGCGTCGGCGCGCCTCCTCTTCTTTATGGTGGCGACAGGGAAGAGGGCGCGCGGATCGTGATGGTCGGTTACGGCGCCCGCGGGATCGGCTCGACCGGCCAGAAATCGATCTACCAGCCATCCTGGGGCAAGGCCGCCGCCGAGAACACGGTGGACGAGATCATGACGGCGGTGAACCCCGTGCCGAAGGACAAGGATGCCGGCAATTGGCTGAGCGTCACGCTGCTGCGGGAGTCCGAAGGCGCGTCGCGGCTCGATGGGCTGCTGGGCTCCGGCGACAGCGGTGGTTCGACGTGGCTCCGCAGCTCCGGCCAGTGGGCGATCGCCGGAGTGAACGCCAGCGGCACCGGCAATGCCGTCTACGGTAAATCCTCGTATTTTGCCCGCGTCTCGGGCGTGCGCGACTGGCTGGCCGACACCCTGCCTGGCTTGCGCTTCACCGGATGAGGCCGGCGGGGAGAGGAACGCGGCGATGAAGAAGTTCATCTGGGTGGCCACGACCGTGCTGTGGCTCTGTGCAGCCGCGATGTCGCTCGTGATGGCGATGTTTCTGCCCACGTTGTTCGATGCGCCGGGCGCGCTGGAAAATCACAAGGTCCAGGGGCTTGCCCTTGGCATCGCTGCGACGCCGGTCCTGTTTCTGCTCGCCGCCATCCTGCCCTGGGTCTTCAGGCGCAAGAAGTTCGCCGGCTGGCTCTTTCTGCTGCCGCTGATCAGCATTTCGTCGATCGTCGTTCTCGATCAATTGTGAGGCGCGAAGCTACGGCGAGGCGATCAGCCCCATAGCCACATCGCGCTGAGCGTGGCGGCGGCCAGGCCGACGATGACGGCAAAGGGCCGATACCGACCAGTGGTCGACAGCATCATATGTGCAACGCTCCGCGTAGCTTTCATTCTCTTGTCCCCCGAACCCGGGCCGAGACTACACAAGAAGGCTTACAGCCATCTTTCCCCCGCGGGCTGGGCGCCGGTCGGCGTCATTGCAGCGGAGCCTGCCGCCAAGGTTCAGCGGCTCTGAACACGAAACTGCTTCCGCATCGCTCGCGAAGCATCCTAATGTTGGTGCACGGCCGCCGGTCTTGGTTGGGGTGGATCAAGGCGGAAAGCGGAGAGTGGCATGAGCACGATCATGTTTGTCTTCCAGTTGGCCCTGCAGCATCCGGTCGAGACCTTCGGAGTCCTGGCTTTCGCCATTTGGGTCTGGCACTCGGCGGCCCGCCCCGATGTGGGCTGATCTCGATGGGACGTCCGCTCGCCTGGGAGCTGCAGCCAACGAGCTCGACTTTCTGGAGGTCTGCCTCTTCAGCGCCATTGGGTTCGTACTGTCGTTCTGCTCTGTGCTCGCGCTTGCCGACCTGCCGGAGATAATGGCTCTCCTTTAACTGCCGGGCGACGCCCCTTGAACGCAGCTCGCCCGTCGGTGACAAATCGACGATGGCCAAGTCGAGGCTCGAAGCGTTCAGCGATGGCGTGATCGCCATCATCATCACTATCATGGTGCTGGAACTGAAGGTGCCGCACAGCGCTGACCTGGCGGCGCTGCAGCCGCTCGTGCCGGAGCTGCTGAGCTACGTGCTGAGCTTCGCCTTCGTCGGCATCTACTGGAACAACCACCACCACATGCTGCATGCCAGCCGGTTGGTGAACGGGCCGGTGCTGTGGGCCAACCTGCATCTGTTGTTCTGGCTGTCGCTGGTGCCCTTCGTTACCGGCTGGATGGGCGAGAACCACTTTGCCCGCGTGCCGGTGGCGCTTTACGGCGCGGTGCTGCTGATGTGCGGAGTCGCCTACGTCATCCTGGCGCGCTGCCTGATCGCGCTGCACGGTGCCGGCTCGACGCTGGCGCACGCCATCGGCCGCGACCGCAAGGGCAACCTCTCGATCGTCCTCTGCGCCGCCGCCGTCCCGCTCGCCTTCGTGAGCGAATGGATCGCCATCGCCATCTACGTCGTGGTGGCGGTCATGTGGCTGGTTCCCGACCGCCGGATCGAGCGGCTGCTGAAGGAGTGAGCGGTACCGCACCCATCATGGTGGTGCCGTCGAAAGGGGGCTAGGTTTCCCGCAGGGCTCGCCCGAGCGCACTTCCCAACTCGACGGCATTTGCTTCGGCATCGCGTCAGTCAGCGGACAAGATGGCCGACGACGATGGCATGCGAGGGTCAGTATATTGGAAGAAGCGGGCGGAAGAATCGCGCGCCAGGGTTGACGACATGCCCGATGGCGAAGCCCGCGTCCTGATGCAGCGCAGCGCCCGCATGTACGACCTGCTCGCCGTCCACGCCACCGCGCGCGAAGGGCGGGAGAACAATCCGGACTGATCGACTGGTGGTGATACCGGCGCGCCTTACTTGGCTTCGAACGGCTTCGACCCGCAGTGCAGCTTGCCGGTCGCCGTGACCGAGCCGCTGGTGCGCGGCGTCATGCCGAGCGTCCAGTTGCCGCTACTGTCGCTGGTGATCCTGACGTCGACCGTGGTGCCGCTCGCCAGGCTCGAGTAGGTGGTGTCGTAGCCGGAAGCCGTCGGCGTCAAGAAGAGCTGGTACTGGTAGTCGTAGCCCGTGAGCGCCGTCGGCGGCTTGTCGTACGGCTTGGGGCCGCGCCACGTATAGAGCGTGGCGGCATTGCCCGAGCCGAAGACCAGCACCGCCGCGCCCGTATTGTTGACCGCGCGCTGCGCGGGGTTGGCCGTGGTCGTGTAGGTCGCGCTGCACACGCTGCCACCGCCGGGCTTCGCCGTTGTCTGTGCGTTTGCCGCAGCCGCAGCACCCGCCAGCAGGAGTGCGCCGACAGCGCAGCTTTTGAGAATCGATCGGCCCATGTTCTCCCCCCGGATAACACGGCCAATTCTATCAGAAGCGCCGGCCCGTCGGCGATCCCTGTTCTAGAGTACGGCGCTACTGCGGCCGCGCCGGCAGCGTGATCGAGAAGGTGAGGCCGAGCGGCTCCGATTTCATCGCCAAGCTGCCGCCGGCGCCTTCCACCAGCGTGCGCACCAGCCTGAGGCCGATGCCGGCGTCGCGCCATTCGTCGAAGCCTTCGGGGAAGCCCACGCCATCGTCGGCGATCTCCAGGTGCAGGCCGCCATCCGGCGTTTCGGTGCCGGCGACGGTGAGCTCGACCGGCAGCCCGGTGGGATGGGCGTACTTGATGGCGTTGGTCACGATCTCGGAAAAGGCCATCGTCAGCATCGAGGCCTGCGAGGACTCGACGAGGTAGCCATTGAGGCTCGACGTCACCTGCAATCGATCGCCGAACATGCCGGACGACTGAAGTTCATCGACAGTCGCCATCAGCACCTTGTTCAGCTCGACCTCGCCCGCCGCCGGCTGCTTGGCGAGCATCAGATGGAGGCGAGCCACCGCGAGGGTCTTGCCGGCCATGTCATTCAACAGGTCGGCGACCAGCTCGCGGGGAACGGTGAGAGGACCTCCCTCGACCGCGTGAAGCTGGCGGCGCACTGTCGCCACCAGCATGGAAAGATGATTGGCGATCCGATGATTGGCCTCGAGGGCCAGGTCGATCGGGCGGACATGCGGATTCTTGAGCACGCGAAATGCCGACATTTCGGTCTCCCTTCCGGGGATTAGCGTGCAGTTTGGCCAATTATTCAACGATATCAATATGTTAGAGGCTAACTAGGGGGATTGGGGGGCGAGTACGTCGGAATCCGATTATCCGTCGCTGCGTTAAATCCGCCCTCTTGCGCTTTTTGCGCAAGCCACTTAGTTTACGACTAATGAGTAAGTGACTTCGGTTTGTCAAAATAGGTAGAGAGGGTGAAATGGCTGAGATCACACGGGGCGAGCGTCTCCAGATCATGCTGACCGCCAAGGAACTGGAGGCTTTGGACAACTGGCGCTTCGCGGCCCGCATGCCGAGCCGGGCGTCAGCGATCCGCGAGCTGCTGAAGCGGGGGCTGAGCGCGCAAGGCTTCATCAAGGCGGATGGCGCCATGAAATCGCGCGACTTCGGCGTGTCCAAGACCGACGGGGCGGCGCGAGGCCAAAAATAGGTCGGAGTCGGTAACTTTCGGTCGCTTGGTCCGTTGCTGTAAGGCAATGGCCAAGGAAGTCTCCCCACTCGAACAGGCCGCCGCGTCGCGCGACCTTGCGCGGCGGGCGCGGCGGCTTGCGCAGGCGCTGCCTGAGGGTCCCGACCGCGCGCGATTGCAGCAATATGCCGAAGAGCTGGACGAGCAGGCGAAGCGGCTCGAGGCAGAAGGCGGCGTACCTCAGATGCAAGTGCAGCAACAGCAAACCCAACAGCAGCAGCAACAGGACTCATCCGAGGCGCCAAACTCGCCACCGAAGAAGCCCGAATAGATTGAAGGGCCCGCGTTGAACGGGGAGGGAGAACATGGTCGGGAGACGGCGATGCAGACCCTCGACGTCGTTCAACTGCGCGAGATCATCGCCGAGCTGGCCGCCAGCGGCAGGCGCGTGAAAGTGCTCTGGCAGCAGCCGGGTTCGCTCGCCTTCGTCGCGCGCGCGGGCGGGAATACCGCAGCGAGTTCCATGTGAACGACAGCGACGAGGTCACCTACATGATCAAGGGCACGATGCGGCTCTACTACCCGCACGCTCGACGGCAAGGAAGAGGTGGCCGTGATTCCCGAGGGCGCCACTAACTTCATGCCGGCCGGCACGCCGCATTCGCCGCGCTTCCCGCCCGATGCTTTCGCGCTGATCCTCGAGCGCGGCCGGCGGCCGGGCGAGATCGACCGCTTCCACTGGTATTGCCAAAGCTGCGGCGGCTTCCTGCACGAGGAGACCTTCGTGGTCGACGACTACACCAAGGATCCGGTGTCACTCGCCTACAAGCGCTTCTTCGACAGCGTCGCGGCGCGCACCTGCAAGGCCTGCGGCACGGTGATGCCCGCGCCCAGCTGATGCGTCGCTTGTCCCGACTCCGTTTCGAGTCGATGATGCCAATGCGCCGGTCCCGACGCCGGCCGTAAACATAGGCTGAAGGAGAACAAGAAGAAAGGGACGCTGACATTTCTGGCCGTGGGCGCCCCGTATGCTGCTGCCGCTCGCCGCCTCCGCCCAACCGGCGGACGTCGCCTATTGCAAGAAGCTGAGCGCGGTCTATCGCGCCTACAACGAAGGCAGCGATCCCGCGACCTCGATTGCAACGGCGCTCACCAAGTGCAACAGCGCGCCGGCCGCAAGCATTCCCGTGCTCGAGAAGGCTCTGACCGACGACGGCTTCAAGCTGCCGAAGAAGATGTAGCCAGCGCCGCGCCGACATCCTGAATGGTGTTCGCTCAACTCCGTTCAGGGTGATCCGGCTCGCGGCCGGCCCGTGCGATCCACAGGACCGCGATACCGGCACCCAGGGCGGCGATAGGAAGGCCGAAGAGGACGGCCAGACATTCCACGATGTCGACGAAATTCCAGGCGATCTCGCCAAGCTCGGGCTCGATCACATCCAGGAAGGCGAAGGCGATCCAGGCCGCCGAGGCGACGAGCCAGCCCAAAAAGACGCAACGTTTCCAGCCCATGCCCACCGATTTGCCGCAGCGACAGCATTTTCTACGGTAGGCGCGCTCCAATCATCCCTGCATGGCTGGGAACGACTGGCGGTTCAGCCGGAGTGAAGGCCGCCCCCCGCTCGGGACGGCCGCCGCTCTTCACCAGCCGCGGGTCGTCACCAACTCGTAGTTCGAGCGCTGCGGCAGCGCCGCCCACAGCGCGCGCAGCAGGGCCGCGCAGACCAGGCTCAGGCTGGCGTAAACTGACAGCAGGATTGTGATATCGATCAGGGTATCCATCGGCCTCTCCCACGTTCGTCGAGGCCGGCACCTTGCGCTGGGGCTACCGCACACTCGGTGGCGTTTCGCACAGAGGTGATGGCTATTTAGGTGATCTTGCGCACACCGGACGCCTCCCTATCTGAGGGGCAAGAACCAAGAAAGGGGATCAAGCGATGGGCGTGCTCGACGACTACATGGTGGCTCCCGGCTTCTCCCTGCTGGACAAGACCCGGATCCAGGCCCAGGTGCTGGTGCCGGTGATGCGCGCGCTCAGGTCCGAGCTCGGCCGCGACAAGGCTGACGCCCTGGTGAAGGGCGCGCTGCGCGACTGGTCGCGCGAGGTCTTTGCCAAGGTCGGCGAGGGCATCGAGGGCAGCCCGGGGCGCAAGTTCGCCAAGATGAACCGCGCGCTGGAAGACGTGACGATGAGCGAAGTGACGTTCGAGATGCATCGTCGCGACAAGGAAGCGCTCGAGTTCGACGTGACGGCCTGCCGCTTCGCCGAATTCTTCCGCGCTCTGGGCGAGCCCGAGCTCGGCGCGCTGCTGGTCTGCTCGACCGATATCGACATCGCCGCGGCAGGGGCCGAGGACGTCGATTTCAAGCGCGAGCAGACGCTGATGCAGGGCGCCAAGTCCTGCACCTTCCGCTACAAGTTCGCGCCGCGCTGAGGCGTCATCTTCCTCCCCATGGGAATGGGGAGGAAGCATCGACAACCTCGATTAGAGGACCTTGCCGCCCTCGGCCTGGCAGTCCAGCGAGGTGCTGGATTCAGTGAAGCCCTGGCCCTTGCAGGCGTTCTGTCCCTTGCAGGAATTGGCCGCGCCCTTGCAGGCGCTCTGGCCCTTGCAGGCGTTGGTGCCGCCGCACTTCACACCGGCAGCAAAAGCCGCAGTGGACGCGAAGGTCGTGGCCGCGAAGATCGAAGCGGCGGTCGCAAGCATCGTACGCTTATTCATCATGAGCCTCCTGGTCTGCGAGGGTTGCATGCTCGCATCAGGTCTATTCGGCCCGGGTGACCACGGCGTTACATCGCCAGGAGATTATTTCCTGTAATGTTTCGGCAATCTCAGCCGAAAGACCAAGAGACCGTACGCTTTGTCCAGTTCCGACGATCTCTCCCAGCTGATGCGGCTGGCCCGACGGGGCGATGACGAAGCGTACCGGCGGTTGCTCTACTGCGTCGCGGACTGGCTGTGCTCCGTGGCGCGTCGCGGACTGGCGCGGGCGGGACGCAGTACGGAGGACAGCGAGGATATCGTGCAGGAGACATTGCTGGTCATGCATCTGAAGCGCGACAGCTGGGACGACAGCCAGCCGCTCGAGCCCTGGCTGCATGCCATCGCCCGCCACAAGCTGATCGATCACCTGCGCCGGTTCGGCTTTCGCGACCACGTCGATATCGACGAGCATGCGTGGATGCTGGCGGCGCCGCAGCTTGCCGAGGCGGGAGCATCGGCCGATGCCAGGCAGATGCTGTCCAGCCTGCCAGAACGGCAGCGCGTCATCGTCGAGGCGATCTCCATCGAAGGCCGCAGCGCCCGCGACGTCGGCCAACGGCTCGGCATGAGCGAGGGTGCGGTGCGCGTGGCGTTGCATCGCGCGCTGAAGGCGCTCGCTGCTGCCTATCGCGAGTGGCAGCCATGAAGACCGAACAACTGGTCGCCGCGCTGATCGCCGACCGCACCGCCGGCACACGCTCGCTGACGCGGAGGCTGTCGCTCGCCCTGCTGGCGGGCGGCGCGATCTCGCTCGGCCTGTTCCTCGCCACGTTGGGCCCACGCAAGGATCTCGCTCCCGCGCTTGAGACATGGCGGTTCGACCTCAAGCTCCTCCTGGTGGCGTTGGCGCTGGTGCTGGCCTTCTTTCTCTGCCGCGCGCTCAGCCGGCCGGTGCCGGTACGGCATCCGGGCCGTTATCTCTTGCCTCTGGTGGTGCTCGCCCTCGCCGCGATCGCGATCGAGTGCGCGGTCGTGCCGATGGACGCCTGGCAGACGCGGCTGGTCGGCAGCAATTCGCTGATTTGCCTCACCGCCGTGCCGGTGTTTTCACTGGCGCCGCTTGCCGTCCTACTGGCGATGTTGCGGTCGGCCGCCCCCGCCTCGCCGGTGCTGGCCGGCGCCGCAGCCGGCCTGCTGGCGGCCGCGAGCGGGGCCTCGCTCTATGCCTTCCATTGCTTCGACAATTCGCCGCTCTTCGTCGGCACCTGGTATACGCTGGCAGCGCTGCTCGTGGTGGCAATCGGCGCTCTTGCCGGCCGCCGGCTGCTGCGCTGGTGACGGCCGGCGAGGGGACATGATTCGAAAAGGCACGCGTGGCTACGCCTTCACGATCGTTGTGGTCGCCGGCGCCGCTTTTGTCGTGTTGCTGGGCGGCCTGCTCGCGATCGGCGCGATGATGGGCCGCTGACGCCGGTTACCGGCCTTTGGTCGCCACGCCCTCGTAGCGCTCGCGTTGCGGCAGCGCGCGCAGCAGCCTCATCAGACCCGCGCAGCCGATGCTCAGGCCCGCATAGGCGGCCAGCAGGACGATGACATCGATCAGAGTGATCATGGACCCCTCCACTTCCCCAATGTCGCGACAGTGGGCGCATGACGAAGCGGTTTCAGTGGCATTTCGCACACTTTGAGAGACCGTCGCTGAACTTCTAATGACCAAAATAGGTGGTTGAGGGGCTCTGCGAGTATTCTCCCGGCCATGGGAATTTTCTCTCCTTCGCAACCCACCCCCTACGTGCCGCCGCTGCCTGCAGCGCCGCCACCGCCTCCCACTCCCGTCGATCCGGCGGCCGAAAAGGCCGCGGCCGAGACCAAGGCGCGCTATGCGGCGGCGGGCGGCTATGGCGGCACGCTGCTGACCGGAGGCCAAGGCGCCGGCGGCGTCGCGGGCGTGCAGGGCAAGACCTTGCTGGGACAGTAATTCAACGTCTTCGCGCGGAGGCACTGTGCCGCCGCGTCAACCCAAGGGGCCAGTGTACCGGCCTCTGTAGAGTACGAGTACCGACGTGGCGGCACAGTCAGCGCAAGACCTCAAGGATCCGTGGCTCCGGAGCTATTTCCTCACCCGGCTCTCCTCGCTCGATCGCGAGCGCTCCTCGTTCTTCACCACCTGGCAGGATCTCGCCAGCCAGTTCGCGCCGCGCCGCGGCCGTTTCCTGAGCGGCGCCAACGACAGCCGGCGCGGCGCCCGTAAGGACCGCCGCATCATCGACAACACGCCGCTCCTGGCCGCACGCACCATGGCCTCGGGCATGATGGCCGGCATTTCTAGCCCGGCGCGGCCATGGTTTCGGCTGCGCCTGGCCACTGAGACGCTGAACGAGCAGCCCGGCGTCCGTGCCTGGCTCGACCAGGTGCAGCGCCTGATGCTCGAGGTGTTCGCGCGCTCCAACCTCTACAACTGCCTGCACACGCTCTACGGCGAGCTCGGCGTGTTCGGCACCGGCGCGCTATGGGTCGACGAGGACGAGGAGACCGTGGTGCGCGGCTACACGCTCACCGTCGGCGAATACTGGCTGGCGAGCTCGCGGCGGCTCGCCGTCGACACGCTCTATCGCTCGATGTGGTGGACGGTGCGCCAGATCGTCGACGCGTTCGGCCGCGACGCGGTCTCCGCCGGCGTTCGTGCCAATTACGACGCAGGGATACTCGATCTCGAATACGAGATCATCCACGCCGTTGAGCCCAATCCGAACGCTGCTCCGGTGGCCGCGCGCCTGCCCGACGATGCAACGTTTCCCTGGGGCGGGCGGCTCACCGGCCAACTGCCCTTCCGCTCGGTATGGTTCGAACGCGGCCAGCAGGGCGAACGCTCACTGCTCAAGGTCTCGGGCTACGAGGAGTTCCCGACCATGGCACCGCGCTGGGACGTCGTGGGCACCGATACCTGGGGTTCCGGCCCCGGCTGGGTCGCCTTGGGTGACAGCCAGCAGCTGCAGATCCAGCAGCGCGACAAGCTGCAGGCCATCCAGAAGATGCACAAGCCGCCGATGGTCGGGCCGCCCGAGCTGCGCAACGAGCCGGCGAGCCTGCTGCCCGGTGGAATCACCTACACCAGCGACCCGACCGGCAAGGCCTTCCGCAGCGCCATCGACGTGCGCATCGACATCAGCCACCTCACCGAAGACATCCGCGAGACGCAGGAGCGGGTGAAGGACGCCTTCTACGCCAACCTGTTCCTGATGATGGCCGAGAGCGACCGCCGCGAGATCACCGCGCGCGAGATCGACGAACGGCACGAGGAGAAGATGCTGATGCTCGGGCCGGTGCTCGAGCGCTTGCACGACGAGCTGCTCGATCCGCTGGTCAAGCGCGTGTTCAGCATCATGGCGCGCCACCGCATGATCCCGCCGCCACCCAGGAGCGTGCGGCCGCAGCAGCTCACCATCGAGTTCATCTCCATGCTGGCCCAGGCGCAGAAGGCGGTGGCGACCGGCGCCATCGAGCGCTTCTGGCAGTTCGGAATGCAGATCGCCGGTGCCAAGCCGGAAGCCATGGACCGCCTCGACCCCGACGGCACCATGGATGCCTACGCCGATATGACCGGTGTGCCGGCCGGCATCACCGTCGAGCTCGACAAGGCGCGCAAGGTCCGCGCCGAGCGCGCCAAGGCCCAGCAGCAGCAGGCGTCACTGGCCAACGTCCAGCAGCTCGCGGCCACGGCCAAGAACGCCAGCCAGATCGATGTCGGCGGCGGCGCCAACGCCGTCCAACTCGCGCTGGGGAGGAGCTAATGACCCTTCGGCAGACCTCGGGGCAGGCCGACCGCGAGCGGGCGCACGATATCGCCCGGCAAATCCTTGCAGCACCACGCGACCTCGGCTGGATCATCCCGCTCGCCCGCGAGTTCCTGCAACTCGCCGAGCGTGAGGCTGCCAAGGAAGGGGAGCGCAAATGAGCGATCTGGTCGAAACCGGCCCGCTCGGCAACCAGCAGAAGGAGCAGGTCATCGCCCGCGACGCGCGCACCAAGGCGCGGCAGCGCGATGAAGCCTTCCGCTGGCTTATGGCCGACCGCAAGGGGCGCCTGCTGATGTGGGAGCTCCTCGACAAGACCGGCGTGTTCCGCGGCGGCCTGATCGATACCGCGCGGCTCCTGTTCAACGAGGGCGCGCGCAATGTCGGGCTGAAGTACCTGGCCGACATCCAGCGTCTGGCGCCGCAGCAGTTCATCACAATGCAGGCCGAGCAAGCCGCGTCAAACGCGGCCCAGACTGCCCGGTCGGCGAAACCCGACGGAGAGAGCGATGACCGACCTGACTCCCAGCCCTGACACGACACCCGCGCCCGGCACGCCGACGCCTGGCATGCCGGCAACCGGAGCGGCCGCACAACTTTTTGGTCCATCGACGGTTCCCGCTGCGTCCGCGCCGAGCATGCTGGGGTCAGACGCGCCGGAGCCCGCGCCGACCTACGGCGACTTCAAGCTACCCGAGGGCGCGTCGGTCGACGACGATTCGCTCAAGGCTGCCTCGGCGCTGTTTGCCGATTCGGGCCTTAGCCAGGAGCAGGCGCAGAAATTCATCGATCTCGCAGTGTCGCGCGAGCAGGTCGCCGCCCGGAAGGGCGTGCAGGCCTTTGTCGACCTGCAAACGAAATGGGTCTCGGAGATCAAGGCGGATCCCGACATCGGCGGCGACAAGTTCCAGGCAACGATTGCCTCGGCGGCCCGCGCGATCGATCGCCTTGCAATTCCGGGACTTCGCGAGGCGCTCGACCTCACCGGCGCGGGCAACAACCCCGCCGTCGTGAAGGCCTTCGCCCGCATCGGTCAGATGATCTCCGAGGACAGGTTCCGGCCGGGCAATGGCGCCCCGTCGGCCACCGCGAAGTCGCCGGCCGAAGTCATCTACGGCGCCCAGCCGAAAGGCAGCGTCGACTAGGAACCCTTCAGGAGTAGCGTAAATGGCAACCCTTTCATCTTCGGCGCTGACCCTCGGCGAGTGGGCCACGCGTCTTGATCCCGGCGGCATTCCCGCCGCGGTCATCGAACTGCTCGGCCAGACTAACGAGATGCTGACCGACATGCTGTGGATGCAGTGCAACGACGGCGCTGGCCACAAGACCACCGTGCGTACCGGCCTGCCCACCGCGACCTGGCGCTTGCTGAACTATGGCGTCCAGAAGTCCAAGAGCAACACGGCACAGGTGCGTGACGCCACCGGTATGCTTGAGGCCTACAGCGACATCGACAAGGCACTGGCAGACCTCAACGGCAACACTGCCGAGTTTCGCCTCGGGGAGGACATGGCCTTCATCGAAGCGATGAATCAGGGCATGCAGCAGACGGTGCTCTACGGCTCGACCGCCGTGAGCCCGGAACGCTTCACCGGCCTTGGCCCGCGCTTCAATACGGTCAACACCGCCAACAGCGCGAGCGCGGGCAACGTCATCGACGCCGGCGGCTCGGGCTCGACCAACAGCTCGATCTGGCTGATCGGCTGGGGTCAGAACACCGCACACGGCCTGTTCCCCAAGGGCAGCAAGGCCGGGCTGCAGGTGCGCGACCTCGGCGAGGTGCCGCTCTACGACCAGAACAACAACGTGTACCAGGGCTATCGCACTCACTTTAAGTGGGACTGCGGGCTCACGGTGCGCGACTGGCGATTCGTGGTCCGCATCGCCAACATCAACGTCACCGCCAGCGCCGTCACGACGTCGAACCTGATCAACACCCTGATCACGGCGGTGAACAAGGTGCCGTTCATCTCGGCGGCCGGCAATTCGCCGCCTCCGGGGGCGCAGGGCGGGACTGCGACCAAGCCGGGGCAGGTCAACTTCTCGTTCTACTGCAACCGCACGGTGCGTACCGCCTTCGACACGCAGGCGATGGCCAAGACCAACAACTTCCTGACGATCGAGACCCGAGAATTCGAAGCCCTACACGGCTTTCCGTGGCATCCCGATCCGCATCTGCGACCAGATCACCAACTCAGAAGCCCGCGTCGTCTGATCGCGGATTGAAGGAGACACAGACCATGCTTCTCGACAGCAGCAACCAGTTCTCGGCCACTCAGAGCCCGACCTCGATCGGCTCGACGGCCTCGACCAACATCATCGACCTCGGCATCGCCCGCGACATCGGCGACGCCGTGACCGCGTCGCTCTATCTGCTCTGCCAAGTCGCCACCGCCTTCACGTCGGGCGGCTCGGCGACACTGCAGGTGCAGGTGCAGAGCGCGCCCGACAACAACGGCGTTCCCGGTGCCTGGTCGACCATCGAGCAGTCAGACGCCATTCCGGTGGTCACGCTCGTGCAGGGCTACAAGTTCCTGCCGGGCGCCATGGTGTCGCCTGCGACGCCGGGCCGGTTCCTCCGGCTGAACTACGTCGTTGGCACCGCGGCCATGACCGGCGGCACCGTCACTGCAGCCCTCGTGCCGTCGCTCGACCAGCAGCCGGCCTATGCCCGCGCCTACGCGGCCTAAGGAGTAACGTTCCATGGCTACTTTCTTCGATCCCTCGACCATCGCCGGCTGGTTTGACGACGGCCAGGTGCTGCGCGCCTATCTCGGCGACCGCAGCCGCCACGCGGTGATCGCCTCGGGCTTCGGCGCCAGCCTGGCGCCGATGCTGTCGGAAGGAAACATCAACCTGCAGGTCGCCGCGCCGAGCGGCGTGCAGCCCGGTGCTCTTGCGGGCGACAACGTGCTGGCGGTCTATTCGCTGCCGGCTAACGCCTTCGACGTTGCAGGCCGCGGTATCTCGATCACCGCCGCGGGCAGCTTCGGCGGCACTGCCAACAACAAGCGGGTCAAGATCATCTTCAACCCCAGCACCGCCGTCGTGGGCAGCACGGTGGGCGGTGGCGGCTCGATCATCTGCGACACCGGCACAATCGCGCAGAACGGCGGCGGGTGGCAGCTCATGGCGTCGGTGTTCAAGTACGGCGCGGCGGGCTCCAACACCCAGATCGGCATCCACAACCAGGCGATCGTCTCGACCGCGGTCGCGCCGGTGGCGCCGAGTCTTATCACGGCCACCGAGACGGGCCCGATCCTGATCGCGGTCATCGGCAATGCCGCATCGGCGTTGACCGACATCGTGTTCAACTTCCTGGAAGTGAACGCGATGAACTGAGCGTAGCGGGGAGGGGTCTCCACCTCTCCCCGTCCTTTCCTTCGGCCGGAGTAGCGTATGGCCAATACCTTGATTCTTTCTGCTCTATGCGGGCTCCAGGCGCGTCGCTTCGCTGCAGCGCCTGCCGCCCGCCTCGGTTACCGCCAATGACGTCGGTAACCGATATCTGCAACGCGGCGATTTCCCACTGCGGCACCCGCAGCAAGATCGCGAGCATCGACGAGGGCTCGGCAGAGGCGAACGCCTGCCGTACGCACTTCGCGCTCGCCCGCGACAGCCTGCTGCGCGCCTTTGACTGGAACTTCGCGCGCCTCACTACGGGCCTCGGCGCGCTGCAGAGCCCGCCGGCCCGCTGGGCTTACAAGTACGCCCTGCCGGTCGATTGCCTGCGGCTGCGCCGGCTGAACGACACGCCTCTGCTGCTGCTGCCCGAAACCTTCTGCGAGGTGGCGGCCGACAAGGACGCGACCGGCGCCTATATCAACGTGATCCTGACCAATGCGAGTCCGGTGAGTGCGATCTACACCGCGCAGGTCCCCGATCCCGCACGCTGGGATCCCGGCTTCACCGATGCCTTCGCCTACGATCTCGCAATGCGGGTCTGCGTCGAACTGACCGGCAAGGAGGATCGCCTGGCCCGGCTCGCCCAGATGCGCATGGCGGCGATCCGCGACGCCGCGGCCGAGATGGCCAACGAGGGTTCGGGCCTCAACCGCACCTATCTGCCGGAAAGCCTCACCGCGCGCGGCTTCGATGACGGTTCCCCATGACCACCGCCATCATCCAGCCGAGCTTTGCAGCGGGAGAGCTGAGCCCCTTCCTCTATGGCCGCGTCGATCTCGCGAAGTTCCATGTCGGCGCGCGCACCATGCTCAACATGTTCGTGCATCCGCACGGCGGCGCCTCGAACCGGCCGGGCACGCGCTTCATCGGCGAGGTCGACGACTCGAACAAGCGCCACCGGCTGATCGACTTCAAGTTCCGCGCCAGCCCGGGCGGGCAGAACTACGTGCTGGTGTTTGGCGACTTCACCATGCAGGTGGTGATGTTCAACGGCACGAGCTGGGGCTTCGTCGAGACGGCTCCCGGCTCGGGCGTTCGCTTCACGCTCGCCACGCCCTATGCGCTGGCCGATCTGCCGACGTTGAAATACCTCCAATCGGCCGACACCATGACGCTGACGCATCCGAGCTACGCGCCTCGCAAGCTGACGCGCACCGGTCATTCCGCATGGCAGCTCAACACCATCACCTTCGCGCCCAATACACCGTCGCCGACCGGCCTTGCCAGCACGACGCCCGGCGGCGGTCCGTCGATCGTCGTCAGCGCCATCAACGACAGCAATGGCGAAGAGAGCCTGCCGAGCTCGAGCGCCCAGGGAGCGGGCAGTTCCGATACCTGGAACTGGACCGCCGTGGCCGGCTGCACGAACTACAACATCTACAAGAAGTCGGGTTCTATCTTCGGCTTTGTCGCGCAGGCCGCGACCAATAGCTGGACAGACGCCAATCTGGCGCCAGACATCGGCAACACACCGCCGACCCAGCGCAATCCGTTCGGCGCCAACAAGATCACGGCAGTGACGGTGAGCAACGGCGGGTCGGGCTATGTCGGTCCGACGCTCCGGGCGGTCGACACAGCGGGTTCCGGCGCCACCTTTACGGTGCACATCTCGGGCGGCGCCATCACCTCGGTCGATGTCAATGGCCAGGGCCAAAACTACAGCCCCAACACCACCCTGCAGGTGAGCGATGGCGGCGGCAGTGGCGCCAATCTCCAGCTAAACTTCGTCGACGACGGCACCGACGGTGTGCATTACAAGATCGACAGTGTCACTGTGCTGGCCGGGGGCTCAGCCTACCATGCCGGCGCTTACGCCATTGTGGTTCAGCCCGGCGGCACGAACAACGGCGCGGCGCTTTCGCTCACCGTTGCCGCCGGCGCCATCATCTCCTGCGCGGTCGTCAATCCGGGCTTCGGCTTCAACCCGACGTTCCCGTTCCCCTATGCCCAGGTCTACGACGCCAGCGGCACCGGCGCGGTCCTGACGCCGACGCTTACCGCCGATCCCGCGACCTATCCCGGCTGCTCGACCTATTACATGCAGCGCCAGGCCTTTGGCGGCACGCTAGCGTCGCCGCAGACGCTGTGGTTCTCGGTGACGGGCGCGTTCAACAACATGAGCGTCAGCCAGCCCACCAAGGACGACGACGCGATCACGCGCGCCCTCACGTCCCGGCAGGTCAACGAGATCCGCCATCTCGTGCCGGGCGTCTCACTCCTGGTCATGACATCGGGCGCCGAGTGGCGCTGCTGGCCTGGCCCCAGCGCGACCGCGATCACGCCCGGCACCTGCGTAACCCTGCCGCAGAGTGCCTACGGCTGCAGCCACGTGCCGCCGATCCAGGCCGGCCAATCGGTGCTGTTTGTCCAGGAGCGAGGCAGCCGCGTGCGCGAGCTGCGCTTTGATCTCCTGCAAGATCAATACCAGGCCACCGACATGAGTGTGCTGAGCCAGCACCTGCTCTCTGACACCAGTGCGCAGTACCAGATCCAGGAATGGGCCTTCGCCGAGGAACCTTTCCGCGTCATCTGGTGCGTGCGCTCCGACGGCGCGCTGCTGGGCTTCACCTTCATGCGCGAGCACGAGGTCTATGCCTGGCATCGCCACACGACCGACGGCCGCGTCGAAAGCGTGTGCTCGATCCCTGAGCCGGACGGGCAGGGCGGCTACGTCGATGCGGTCTATCTGATCGTCAAGCGCACGATCGGCGGTCAGATCAAGCGCTATGTCGAGCGCATGGTCGAGCGGGTTTTCCCGACCATCGCGGATGCCTGGTTCGTCGATTGCGCGCTGCAATACGTCGCGGCCAACACCGCTCCGATCAAGACCGTAACCATTCGCGCCAACGGCTTCGACAACAGCTACGCCGCCGGCGCCACGCTGCTCAGCGTCATTCTCTCGAATGCCGGGGCGATCCTTACCCAGGATTCGGTGGGCTCGATCGTCACAGCGCGATCCGGCGCCGATAGCGTGCAGGTCCTTCTTACCGAGGTGGTGGATGGTTCGGACGCCTACGGCACGCTGCTGCAGGACTGCCCGGCGAGCCTGCGGAACATCGCGACCTCCGATTGGACGCTGCCGGGCGTCACCACCGTGACCTCGATCTCCGGTCTCGGCCACCTCGAAGGCAAGACCGTGTCCATTCTGGGTGATGGCTCGGTGGTACCGAACCAGGTCGTGATGGGCGGAGCGGTTGCACTCGACGGCCCCTACAGCAAGGTGACCGTGGGGCTGCCTTACACGGCCGACCTGGTGACGCTCGATCTCGAGCTACCGAGCCAGAGCGGCACCGTGCAGGGCCAGCCCAAGAAGATCGCCCAAGCAACCATCCGTGTGAAGGATGCGCGCGGCATCCAGGCCGGTATCGAGCAGGAGGTGCCCCCAGGCGCCTTTGGGGGCGCCGCATCGGGGGCGCCGGCGCTGGTCGAGGTCAAGCAGCGCTCGATGGAGACGCTTGGCTCGCCGATGCAGCCCTATAGCGGCGACTGGCAGGTCACGATCCCGACCGAATGGAACCGCGGCGGCCGGCTGTTCATCCGCCAGAGCTATCCGCTGCCGTGCACGGTCCTCGCCATCGTGCCGGAGGTCAGCGTCGGTGATTAGGGATGGGTCATCGGCGATCGTCATCGTGCCCGCCACCATGGCGCACGCCACACGCATCGACTTGCGCGACGGTGACCGCCGCGAGATCGCAGCACTGGGAGTCACCATGCCCCAGGCCCTCGAGCTCTCGATGAGCCGCGCGCTGTGGGCGGACGCCTATCTCATCGACGGGGAAGTGGCGGCGCTGGTCGGGCTCAGCACCAACAGCTTGCTCGGTGGCATCGGATCGCCCTGGCTGTTCACCGGCAGGCCTGTCGATCGTCACCGGAAGGATTTCCTGCGGCTGACGCGGGCCGGCGTCGCGCGCATGCGGGCGGAGTGCCCGGTGCTGGTCAACCACGTGCATGCCGACTATCGCCAGGCCATCCGCTGGCTGGAATGGCTGGGCTTCACCGTGGCACCGCCGCAGCTGTTTGGGCCGCTCGGCGCGCCGTTCTGCCGGGCCTCGATCGGCGAGAAGGTCGTCATTCAGGCGGTCCCCGTCGCGGAGATCGAGCGGGCGCCGAATTTCCCGGTGCTGGCGGCCGAATACGCAGCCGAGTCGCTGATCGACGGCATGCCGCCGCCGAGCGCCAAGTGGGCGGCCTACCGGCAGCTCGAGGCCCAGGGTCTGCTGCACGTGCTGCGCGCCACCGTGGGCGGCACGTTGGTGGGCTTCATCTCGGTGCTGGCCTCGACCTTGCCGCGCTACGGCGTGCCCATCGCCTGCAGCGAGAGCTTCTTCGTCACCAAGACCCATCGCAAGACCGGCGCCGGGCTGCGGCTGTTGCGCGCGGCCGAGGACAAGGCGCGCGAGGCGGGCTCACCGCTGCTGCTGGTGAGCGCGCCGGCGAACGGCGCCCTGGCCAAGGTGCTGCCCCGCGCTGGCTATGTCGAGACCAACCGCGTGTTTGCCAGAAAGGTCGGCCATGGCTGAGCTCGCCGTCGCGCGGCCGCGCATCCCGGTCATGAACGCCGCCGCGGTCGACAAGGTGCGCGAGATCGAAGGCATGGTGCGTGCGCTCGATCTGCCCCAGGTGCCGCTTGAGACCCATCACGTTCTTCATGGCGGCCTGTACGCCCGCACGATCCGCATTCCGGCCGGCGTGCTGCTGACCGGCGCGCTGGTCAAGGTCGCGACCGTGCTGATCGTTCAGGGCACTACCCTCGTCTATATTGGCGAGGACGAACCGCTGCGGCTCGAGGGCTACACCGTGCTGCCAGCCAGTGCCGGGAGGAAGCAGGCGTTCCTCACCGAGACCGAGGTCGAGATGACCGCGATCTTCCCGACCGAAGCCAAGAGCATCGAGGAGGCCGAACGCGAGTTCACCGACGAGGCCGAGATCTTGATCTCGCGCCGCAATCCGGAATGCAACCACACCGTCATCACGGGGGAATGAATTATGACAGCAGCTACGACAGCAACCCTGGCAGCCGCGTCGCTCGTCACGGCCGCCGCTGGCACGGCAATGTCGATGGCGGGGCAGGCCCAACAGGCCGGGCAACAAGCCGCGCAGGCGAACTACCAGGCGCAGGTCGCGCGCAACAACCAGACGATCGCGGAGCGCAACGCGACGCTGTCCCTGCAGCAGGGCCAGGTTCAGGAGGACCGCCAGCGGCTCAAGACCGCGCAGCTGCTGGGCAGCCGGCGTGCAGCGCTCGCGGCACAAGGCGGCGACGTGAACCAGGGCTCCGACCTCGACATCCTGGGCGACACCGCGCGCGCCGGTGAGAGCGATGCACTGACGATCCGCAACAACGCGATGATGCAGGCCTACGGCCACCAGCTCGAGGCGGGCGCCGCAGGCGGGCAGGCCAATCTTTATTCGACGAACGCCGCCAACGCGATGGCAGACCTGCCGTTCGCCACCGGCTCGTCGTTGCTGGGCGGTGCGTCGAGCCTCACCGGAAGATGGGCTGGCTATCGCCACGACAGGATCCTTTCTACTAATGGCTGAATTCAATTTCCCCGAATGGCGCGTGGCCGCTGAGCCGCAGGCCGTCGATCTGCCGCCGCCGGAATACGCCGAGTCCGACGCGGTGCGCGAGCAGCAGCTGAACGATCAGTATCTCGCGGGCCAGCGGCAGATCTTGAACCTGGGCGACAACGCCTATTACCGCCAGCAGGGCGAGGCGGCGATCCACGCCGCGCCGCCTGCCGTCGAGGCCCTGCAGCAGCTCAAGGACGACACGCTGGCGCAGACCGCCAACGACCACCAGCGCGACGCGCTCACCAAGCGGCTCGACTGGCACCACGGCGAGGCGACGCGCAGCATCTTCCGCCATTTTTCCGCTCAACGGCAGGCTTGGCAGCAGGCGGTAGCCGACAATCTGGTGAAGACCGCGGCGGAAGAGGCGGCGGCCAACCACAACGACCCGGTGAAGGTCGAGCTGTTTGCGGCGGGCGCCTATGTGACCCCGTCTACGCATTGTTGTCGATAGGGCGACCGGATCTATGTACTACACCAACAATCACTACCGCAGCTTCTATCCGATCAAGCTGACACCAGGCTGAGCCGAGGAACCATGCGTATCATCGAACTCGACGCCGCCAAGTGAAAAACAGTGCTCGATTTTTACAACGCCCTGCTTCCTGCGCTCGGTGCTCCGAAGTGGCATGGCGAAAGCGTCGACGCCTTGATTGACTCGATGATCTGGGGCCGCATCAACGCGATCGAGCCGCCATATACGATCCGAATCGTGGGCACTCAAAAGCTATCCAAGGACGTCCGCGATCACATCAATCTGGTGAAAGAGGATCTTGCCGGGGCTCGCAAGGAATTCCAGGAGAGGCAGGGTAAGGACGCCGAGGTCAACTTTGAAATCGAGCCCTGACGAAGACCGGCCGAAACCCGCGACCGGATACACGCTGAACTTCTAATGACCAAAATAGGAGGTTGGGACCCAACCGGCTTATAACACTCGCAAGAGGTCGCGTAGCGTAATGACCATATCGAGCACATCTTCCCGAGTCGTCTATTCTGGTGACGGCGCCACGTCGTCGTTCGGCTTTGCTTTCTACGTCAGCGACCAGGGCGACCTGGTCGTGACCTACACCGACGCCGCTGGCAACCAGACCGTCGTCGCGCCTGGTTCCACGCCTGCTGGCTACCAGATCTCCGCACCGGCGGTTCCGGCGCCGGGCTGGCCCACGGGCGGGACCATCACCTACAACCCGGGCAGCCCGATCGCGGTCGGCAGCACGCTCACCATCCAGCGGATCGTTGCGGGCACGCAGCCCACCACGCTCTCCAACCAAGGCGCGTTCTGGCCACAGGTGATCGAGAAGGCGCTCGACCGCCTGGTCACCATCGTGCAGGGCTTCATCGATCAGGTGAACCGCAGCCTGCAGGCGCCGGCCACCGACCCGGTAACCCTCAATCCGCTGCCGACGGCGGCGGCGCGCAAGAACACGGTGCTGGGCTTCGACAATAACGGTCAGCCCTATCCGGCCGTGATCACCGGCTCGCTGGTTTCGGTGAACGCCTGGCTGGTGAGCAACTTCCTGGGCGCCGCGAGTTCGGCCGCCGCCGCCTGCAGCGCGCTTGGCGCGTTCTTCCTCGGCGGCAACAACACGGCGTCGGGCAGCAACAGCTTCACCGGCACCAACGATTTCACTGCCGGCCGCATCAAGGTGCCGACGCGCAGCGCGGCCGACAACGGCACCGACGCCGCCTCGACCGCCTACGCCGACCGCGCCGCCGCGGCCTATGTCGTGCGTTCCTATCTCGCGGGCCTCGCCCTCTCGACCGCTGGCGGCAGCTCGAGCTTCGGCGTCGCAGCGGGCGCCGCGGCGAACAGCACCGGCGCTGCCATGATGGCGCTGGCCTCGGCCTACACCAAGACCACCGCTGCCTGGGCGGTCGGCTCGGGCAATGGCGCGCTCGACACGGGCGCCATCGCCAACGGCACCTGGTACCACGTCCACCTGATAGAGCGGCCCGATACCGGCGTGGTCGACTTGCTGCTCTCGCTGTCGGCCACTACGCCGACACTGCCGGCGAACTACACGCTGTTTCGCCGCCTGGGCTCGCTGCTGACCGACGGCTCCGCGCATTTCGTGGCCTTCAGCCAGCTGGGCGACGAGTTCCTGTGGAAGACGGCGCCGGCGCTCGACGTCAGTGCCGCCAATCCCGGGACGGCTGCGGTGACGCGCACGCTCACCGTGCCGAGCGGCGTGCAGGTTACGGCGTTGATGAACGTCGGCATCGCCGGCGGTGCCGGCGGCCCGATCCAGGTGCTGATCTCGTCGCTGGACGCAAACGACCAGGCGCCGAGCCAAACCGCCTCGCCCGGCGGCCAGCTCACCCTGATCGCGGGCAGCACCGTTCCCTGGGCCGCCATCGCGCCCCGCACCAACACCAGCGGCCAAGTGCGGTCCCGGCTGTCCTTCAGCGACGGCAGCACGACTCTCTACATCTCGACCCAGGGCTGGATCGATCGCCGGGGCCGCGACAACTGAGGAGCAACAAATGACCACACCCGACTATCCGATCTTCGCCAACTCGACGCAGTACCAGGCGGTCGCCGCCTCGGCGACCAGCCAGGCCCTCGGCCCGGGCGGCGGCGCGGCGGGCGACTATCTCAGCCACATCACGGTCGTGCCGGCGAGCACGTCGCCGGGCGCCGTGAGCATCGCCGACGACGGTGGCGGCGCGATCACGGTCTTCGCCGGCGGCGGCGGGAGCTTGTCGAACCTGGCTCCGTTCACGGTCGCATTCGGCGCCAAGAGCGCGAGCGGCGCGTGGAAGGTCACCACCGGCGCTTCGGTGAGCGTCGTGGCGTTCGGGCAGTTCAGCTGATGTTGATTCCGCACGCTCTTTTCGTGGGTAACGCGCCGCCGCCTTCGGGGGGCGTCGATCCCGCCACGACGGCATGGGTGAACGCTGTCGTGGCAGCGGGTGGATCTGCAAGCGCCACCCAACAGGGCAACGTCGATGCCCTGATTAAGGGCCTGAAGGTTGACGGCATATGGTCGAGACTTGATCGGCTCTGGCTTTATGCGAGCGAGAACGCGGCGCAGGCAAACATCGATCTTATCGTGAATGCCACTCACACGCTGCACTCATCCCCGATGTTTACGGCAAATGCCGGATATCAAGGAGATGGTACGGCGGCGTGGATCGACACAGGTTATCGCCCGGAAGTCACATCACCGACAAACTACGTCCAGGACAGCGCCAGCTTCGGCTGTTGGGTGGTCGTCGGCGGAGCCTCATCGGGCCAGGTTCATATGGGCTCGGATTCCAACCGGGTGCTGGTTTCGGGCAAAAAAGAGTTGTTGATTTGGTGATAACACGTTATGTAGTATCAGTATATTTCGTGTCGGTTTTGCCGTGAGGGTCTGTGCGCCTTGTTGTGTCGGGGTCTCGTGCGGTTTACGGATTTCCGAAGTGGCACCGGCATGCTTTTCAATATTAACCACGGCATTTCCACCACCTTTACGTTCGGCAATGTAACCGGCCTGTGGCACGTGAATCGCTCCGCCTCAAACGCGACGCAGCTTTATCAGAATGGCTCCTCTGTCATCACCGACACCAAGGGCAGCAACACCATCGACGCTTGGAACCTGTTCACACTGGCCGTTCCCAACAACGGAACCGGGAACGCCCAAAGTTTCTTCGCCGGCCAGCTCGCGATGGTCTTTGCTGGCGCTGACCTAAGCGGGAGCGCAAGCGCCTTCTACAGCCGCATTCACACCTACCTCAACTCCGTGAATTCGGGAACGTTCCCGTGAGCAATCTCGCGAAGAGTTTGCCCGTCCTTATCGGAGCCGCAGGATGAACGACCCCTCGGAATACCTCGGCGCAGGCCGTCTCTCCTGGCTGGGCGATCTCGCGCCTTATCTGCCGCCCGCCTTCGGCGCCTTGATCGGGCTGCGCTGGGCGCGGCATCAGACGGCCACGCAGAAAGTCATGTCGTTCGGCCTGTCGTTCGGGCTGGGCGTCTATCTCGGGCCGGCGGTCGCCGAGATCCTGGCGCTCGGGCCCAAGGCCGCGGTGGCGGCGGGCATTCTGATCGCCGTCGTGGGCATGGATGTGATCGGCGGGCTGATGGCCCTGGCGGCGGCGTTCCGCGCCGACCCGATCGGGACTTTCAAGGCGTGGTGGGGCGCCTGGTGGAATAGGGGCCAATCATGAGGGGGCCGTCATGAGCCTGCATCTCGTGCAGTTGCTCGCGCTGTGCAGTGCGATCGTGGTCTACGCGCTCTGCCGCGAATGGTTTTTCCGCTGGTGGAGGTCGCGATGATGGATCCGAAGAGCACGCGTGGGTTCCTGAACTGCAATCCGGGCAACATGGATCGCGGTGAGCCGCCATGGAACGGCGAGATACGCGATCTCGCACACTGCGCCAACGAGGTGCAGAAAGGTGAGCTTGTGCATGGCCGGTTCTGCGTGTTCGTCGATGCCCCGCACGGCATCCGCGCGATGGTCAAGAACCTCTGGGCCTATCACGATCGCCTGGGCTGCCGGACGATCCGCGACTACATCAACCGCTGGGCGCCGCCCAACGAAAACAACACGGCGGGCTATATCGCGCGCGTCGCGGCTTCTGTCGGCCGGGAACCCGATGACCAGGTCGACATCCACGACCCGCGCATCCTCCGTGCCGTCGTCGAGGGCATCATCTCCGTCGAATGCGCGGGTAACCCCTACGCCAACGACAACGTCATCGACGAGGGGTTGGTTCTCGCGGGAGCGCACGCATGAACCTGTTGTCGCTCCTGAAATCCCCCATCGTCTGGAGCGTAGCCGCCATGCTCGCGGCCGCGATCGCCATCGCCGTGATCTATGGCAAGGGCGAGACGGCGGGTGCCGCTTCCGTCACTACCGCCATCGAGCACACCGCCAATGTCGAGCTCGAGAAGGCCCGCAAGGACAAGGACGCCGCCGATGAGAAAGTTCGCACATCTCCTGCTGATGCTGTCATCAATAGCACTCGCTAACGCGCCAGTCGTTCTGGTCGCGGCCTGCGCCGAGAAGCCGCCGGTGACGGTGGCGGTCGATCTGTTGTGCACGGAGACCACGCGCTACCACACGACCGACGCCCAGCGCACTGCTGTGAAGGCCGATCCCGCGACCTGGTTCGCGCTGTTTCAGTGGCTGGCGAGCTTCGATACCGTGCGCGACAAGCGGTGCGGGCCATGAAGCTCCTGCTCGTCACCTGGCGCGACGCCTGCTCGGACGATTCGGGTTGGAAGCCGCTGAAGAAAGTCGCCGGCCAGAAGCCGATGCGGGTCAAGTCCGTTGGCTGGCTGGTCAAGCGCACGCGCACGCACCTCACGCTGGTCGGCTCGGTCGTCGCCGACCACTGTGACGGCGATGTCACTATCCCGCTCGGCATGATCCTGAGCGTGAAGGAGCTGGCAGTGAAAGGATAATGAGGGTGTGCCCCGCGGCTAGACCGGCACCGAAGAACTGGGATCTCGTTCATTACCCAGGTAAGCTCCTGTTCTCGCACGCTTGTTGTGTTTCGGCAGATTGCGATCTAACTCTGTTCATCCCCGGGCGAGTTGGAGGTCATGGGACCAGATAATACGAAAGCGAACGCGGCGGTCGGCCGCGACGACGTCCTCGAGACCGAAGCACACGTATTCGACCCCCTTGGCCATGAAATGCCTATGGATGCCATTACTCCTGCAATTATCCAGGCGGCCGACCAGATCTCGCGTCACTGGACCAGCGCCCAGGCCGGCGTGCTGCGTCCGGGCTCCGAGGCTCACAAGCGTGAAGTCTGTCGGATGTTCCGCGAGACCTTCAATCCCTATCGGCCTACCGTCATCGCCTGGCCGGAGCTCAACCCCGAGGAACTGCGGCGCGTGAAGTCGCTGCCGATCTGGGACATTGCCCTACATACCGAGGGCAGGGCGCGTCTGCGCTTCGCCGCCTATGCCGGCACGCTCGCCGACCCGGACATGCGCGATGCGATCATGCTGAATGCCTGGGAGGAAAATCGCCACAAGGAAGTCCTGTCGAAGATGGTGGAGGCCTATGGCATCAAGCTCGCCGACGAGCCGTCTCTCAGTCCTCCACGAGATCCGGAATGGGCATTCCTGGTCACCGGCTATTCCGAATGCATCGACAGCTTCTTCGCCTTCGGCCTGTTCGATCTTGCCCGGCGATCCGGCTTTTTTCCGGCCGAGCTGGTGGAGACGTTCGAGCCGGTCATCCAGGAGGAATGCCGCCACATCCTGCTGTTCGCCAACTGGTTGGCATGGCATCGCGCGAACCTGCCATGGTGGCGCAGGCCCTATTTCGAGCTTCGTGTCGCGGCCGTCTGGATCCACATCGCCTGGTTGCGCGTCGGACTGGCCCGCAGCATGGACAAGGACGGCAAGGCCGCGCACCAGAACAGCAATTTCACCGTAGATGGGGCGCAGGCGATTGCCCCCGTCGAAGTCGGCATCCGCGATCTCATGAAGCTCTGCCTGGAGGAAAACGACCGCCGCTTCGCGGGCTACGATTCCCGTCTGCTGCGGCCGACGGCGGTCCCTCGGCTGGCCGGGCTTGCCCTCAGGGTCAGCTCGCTATGGGCGAGGCAAAAGGTTCGCCGTGATTTTGAGGCTGACCGTCGCAGTCCAAGCGCATAGAAACCTCATCCGGCGAGCCGTATGCTTCGCCATAATTCCGCGATGAAATACATGACGGTAACTTGGATCGGTCGAGCCGATGTCTGCCGCAACAGTACTGCCTGACGCCACGACCAAAACTGCTCAAATGAAGGCATCCCTGCGGCCGGGAGATCTGACGCTCGTAACCGGCGGGTCAGGCTTTCTCGGATCGGCCGTCGTGCGGGCCTTGCTTGAACGCGAGGTGAAGGTGCGTGCGCTCGTGCGTCCTACCAGTCCGCGCGACAATTTCGACGGGCTGGACTGCGAGGTGGTGGTCGGTGACCTCACCGATCGCGACTCCCTCAAGGCAGCCATGAATGGTGTCCGCTACCTATTCCATGTGGCGGCCGATTACCGCTTTTGGGCGCGCGACCCGGCGATCATCTCCCGCGCCAACGTCGAGGGTACGTTGAATCTCAAGCGCGAGGCACTAGCCGCGGGCGTGGAACGCATCGTCTATACCAGCAGCGTTGCTGCACTCAGAGTCGCCGGCGCGACCATCCCGGTCGACGAGACGGCGGCGCTCACGCCAGACGAGGCGATCGGCGCCTACAAGCGCAGCAAGACCATGGCGGAGCGCGCCGTCGAGGAAATGATCCTGCGCGACGGCCTGCCCGCCGTCATCGTCAGCCCGACGACGCCGATCGGTCCACGCGACATCCGGCCGACGCCGACCGGCCGCATCCTGCTCGATGCGGCGCGTGGTAGGATCCCGGCCTTCGTCGACACGGGCTTGAACTTCGTCCATGTCGACGACGTCGCGGCCGGTCATCTGCTGGCGTTCGAGCGCGGCCGCATCGGCGAGCGCTACATCCTGGGCGGCGAGAACGTCCCGTTGCGGGAATTGCTGGGCACTGTCGCCCGCCTCACTGGGCGCCGTAGGCCGTGGCTTAGGCTGCCGCGCGCGCCGCTGTACCCGCTCGCGTTCGGCGCCGAGGCCGTCGCGCGCCTGACGGGGAGGGAGCCGCTCTTGACCATCGATGCTCTGCGCATGTCGAGTCATCATATGTACTTCACCTCGGCGAAGGCCGAACGCGAACTCGGCTACACGAGCCGTCCCTACCAAGAGGGCGTGGCCGACGCGTTGGCGTGGTTCCGCAATGCCGGTTACCTGACATGAGTCCCTGGACGGCTGTCGGCCTGCTGGCGCTTGCCATCTGGATCTACCTGATCGCGGCCCGCGGCGGCTTCTGGCTGACCCGCGAACGCGATGATGCTGTGAGCGTGCCATCGCCTGATCGTTGGCCTTCCGTGGTCGCCGTGGTGCCGGCGCGTAACGAGGCGGATGTGATCGCGCAATCGATCGAGAGCCTGTTGCGCCAGGACTATCCTGGCCCCTTCCGCGTCGTGCTGGTGGATGACAACAGCAGCGACGGCACCGCCGCAGCCGCGTTGCAGGCTTCGGCCAGGGCGGCAGCCGGACGGAGCCTCGAAGTCCTTCGGGGAGCGGAGCTGCCGCCCGGATGGACTGGCAAGCTCTGGGCTCTGGAGCAGGGGACGCGGCACGCAAGAGCATCGGGCGAGGCGATCGACTATTTCCTGCTGACCGATGCCGATATCGGCCATGCCTCTGACAACCTGCGCAACCTCGCTGCCCGTGCCGAGTACGAGGGCAGGATCCTGGTGTCGTTGATGGCGAGATTGTCGTGCACCACCTGGGTGGAGCGCTTCCTGATTCCAGCCTTCGTCTTCTTCTTCCGGATGCTGTATCCATTTGCCTGGGTCGCGCAAGAGGATCGCAAGGTGGCTGCAGCTGCCGGCGGGTGCATATTCGTCAGGTGCGATGCGTTCGAACGCGCGGGCGGTATTGCCGCAATCCGCTCCGAGATCATCGACGACTGCGCGCTGGCGCGTCTATTGAAGAGAGAGGGGCCGATCTGGCTTGGCCTTACGCGTCGCGTCGCGAGCTTGCGCCCCTATGGCGGTTTCCGGAAGATCAGTAGGATGATCTCGCGCTCGGCCTATGCGCAGCTCGGTTACTCGCCCGCAATGCTTGCCGGCACTGTGGTGGCCATGGTGCTGCTCTATCCCCTGCCGTCCCTGCTCGCGCTGCTGGGCGAGGGGGTGGCGCGGTGGTTGGGATTGTGCGTCTGGATGATGATGGCGCTCTCGTTCCAGCCCATGCTGCGTTTCTATCGCCTGTCGCCGCTGTGGGGGCTCGCGCTTCCCGCCATTGGTGCCGCCTATACCCTCTTCACGGTGCAGTCCGCGCTCGAGGTGTGGCGCGGCCGCGGTGGGATGTGGAAGGGACGGGCCCAGGCCATGACGGGTGATACGTGACGAGCGTCGCCGATTTCGCCTCCGGGAAGGGTCACCATGACGAGAACTTTCCCGTCGCCTCGCGCCTGGTCCGGCCTGCGTTGCGCCCGGCGATCCTAGCTTTCTACCGATTCGCACGCGCGGCAGATGACGTCGCGGACCATGAAACGGCGGGGACCGCAGAGAAGCTCGCGCAACTCGACCGCATGGAGGCGGGATTGCGCGGCAACGCCGGCACGAACCCGGAGGGCGAAGCGCTGTATGCCCTGCTGCAGGCGCGAGGCCTCTCGGACCGCCACGCGCTCGATCTCCTAGAGGCATTCCGCCGCGACGTCAGCAAGCGGCGTTACGCCGACTGGAACGAGCTCATGGACTATTGCCGCTATTCGGCGGCGCCGGTCGGTCGTTTCGTGCTCGACCTGCACGGCGAGCCGCCCGCGATTTGGCCCCTCAATGACGCGCTATGCGCCGCCTTGCAGGTGATCAATCATCTGCAGGACTGCGCCAAGGACTACCGCAACCTCGATCGCGTCTACATTCCGATAGATGCCCTGGCCGCGCAGGGAGCAGGCGTCGCCGCACTTGCCGATCGCGCGGCCTCGCCGGAGCTGCGCAAGTCGATCACCGCTCTTGCGCGACGTACCGCAACGCTGCTCGACCAGTCGCGACCTTTCGCCGACCGTATCTCGGATCGGCGGCTGGCGCTGGAGGTGGGCGTTATCCAGGCGTTGGCGGACAGTCTCGCGCTTCGTCTCACGCGGCGCGATCCGTTGTCGGAGCGTGTCCACCATCGTCCTGTCGAGGCCGTCGGGCTCGCGCTCCGCGGCGGCGTTGGCGTCGCCGCACGACGCCTCGGGCGCATGCTCGGTTGCAAGCAAGCCAGTTTGCATGGCGGCCGGGGATGACCGACGTCGCTCACCCCGATGCTGCCGCGTTCAGAGCGCGGATCTCCGGCAGTTCTTTCTACCTCGCCATGCTCCTCATGCCGAAGGTGCAGCGGGAGGCGATGTTCGCGATCTACATGTTTTGCCGGCTGGTCGACGACATCGCCGACGATGGAACGCGGCCGCGTGACGTGCGCGCGACGGAGCTGGTTGAGTGGCGCCGGAATCTCGATGCGCTTTATGCCGACCGTCCGGCCGGGCAGGCGGCGTTCCTGAAGGATGCGGTGCGCAAATTTGGTCTGAGGCAGGCTGATTTCCTCGCTGTGATCGACGGTATGGACATGGACGTCGCCGCCGACATCCGTGCCCCCGACCTCGCGACGCTCGATCTCTATTGCGGCCGCGTGGCCGGTGCAGTCGGGCGTCTTTCGACACGCATCTTCGGCATGGAGGAGACGCCCGGTCTGGAATTGGCGCACCACCTCGGCCACGCCCTTCAGCTCACCAACATCCTGCGCGACCTCGATGAAGATGCCGAGATGGACCGCCTCTATCTGCCGCACGAGCTGCTTGTGGAGTCAGGAATCGTCAGCACCGAGCCAAGTGTAGCCGTCGGCGACCCGCGCGTCGATCATGCGTGCCGAGCCCTGGCCTCTGTGGCATCCAATCATTTTGCGATGGCTGATCGGCTGCTTCGATCCAGGCCGCGTGGCCACCTGCGCGCTCCGCGCCTGATGGCAGCCGTGTATCGCGCCGTGCTGCAGGAAATGTCGACGCTAGGTTGGGCTCCGCCTCGCCGCCGCGTACGGATCAGCAAGCCGCGATTGCTGGCGATTGTCGCGCGACGCAGTGTGTTCGGATGACGGGATCGGCGGAACCGACACGGATCCATGTCATTGGCGCTGGGCTGGCCGGGCTGTCGGCGGCGGTGAGCGTGGCCGGTGCAGGTGCCCCTGTCGTTCTCTCCGAAGCGGCGAAGTACGCCGGTGGGCGTTGCCGCTCCTATCGTGACGGCTTGCTCGACATGGTGATCGACAACGGCAATCACCTCGTCCTGTCGGGCAACCAGGCCGTCGGCCGCTATCTCCGCGCGATTGGCGTGCAAGACCGGCTGACGGGTCCGGGCCGTCCCGAATTTCCGTTCTTCGACTTTGAAACGGGTCAGCGCTGGACGCTACGCCCCAACGACGGTCTTTTTCCGTGGTGGATCCTGGCTGCAGGACGTCGAGTGCCAGGTACAAGTGTCCGCGACTATCTTGCCTTGGCGGCCCTGATACTGCGCCATCCCGGCCGGCGGATCGACGAAGTCATTCGCTGCGACGGCATGCTATGGGACAAGTTCCTGCGGCCCATACTCGTTTCCGCTCTCAACACTTCGCCGGAAGAAGCATCGGCGGATCTTGCTGGAGCCATCGTGCGCGAAACTTTTGCGAAGGGAGGGCGCCACATCTACCCGTTAGTCGCAACGCCCAGCCTGGCCGCCGCTTTTGTGGATCCGGCCCTGGATCTGCTGCGCCAGAGCGGGGCGGAAATCCGGCTCGGCCGCTCACTCCGCACCGTCAGATTGGAAGGGGATAGGGTGACCGGATTGATCTTCGATGAAGGTGAGGAGACGTTGGGCTCTCAGGACCGCGTGATCTTCGCGATACCTCCCTGGACTGTCCAGAAACTGCTGCCCGGCGTGGTTGCCCCCGACGCATTTTGCGCCATCGTCAACGCTCATTTCAAAATCGTTCCGCCGGCAGATGCTCCAATCATGGTCGGTCTTATCGGTGGCACGGCGGAATGGGTGTTCGCGTTCAACGACCGCCTCTCCGTCACCGTCAGCGCTGCAGACCACCTCATGGAAATGGATAACGACACATTGACGGCGTTGTTGTGGCGCGATGTTTCGGCGGTCCACAATCTGGCCGGCCCAGTTCCGCCTTGCCGCATCGTCAAGGAGAAACGCGCCACCTTCGCCGCGACACCCGCGCAGAATGCGATGCGGCCTTCTGTCCGCACCTCCTGGACTAACCTCTTCCTCGCCGGCGACTGGATCGACACCGGCCTGCCGGCGACGATAGAGGGTGCGCTCCGTTCAGGAGAGGCGGCTGCGACTCTCGCTCTGTCCGACAGATCTCCCACCGGGAAGGCCGGCTGATGAGCGATCAATTCGGCGACACTTCGGCCATGACAGACAGGAGCGGGCTGAATGGGATCGACGACAACATCCGCCGTGCGGCAAAGGCGCTCATGCACCAGCAGCGGGAGGACGGGCATTGGATATTCGAGCTGGAGGCCGATGCCACGATCCCGGCCGAGTATATCCTCCTACGCCAGTACCTGGGCGAGCGGGATGAGCCGGAGCTGGAGCGCAAAGTAGGCGTCTATCTTCGCCGCATCCAGTGCGCGCATGGCGGGTGGTCGCTGTTCCATGGGGGTGCCTTCGACATCAGCGCGTCGGTGAAGGCTTATTTCTGCCTGAAGATGATCGGTGACAGCCCTGACGCGCCACATATGGTGACGGCGAGGGCGGCGATCCTGGCGCATGGCGGGGCAGAGCGGGCGAATGTCTTCACGCGAATAATGCTCGCGCAGTTCGGTGAACACTCTTGGGCGCACGTGCCTACTATGCCGGTGGAGATGGTGCTGCTGCCGCGCTGGTTTCCGGTCCATCTCTCGCGGATGTCCTATTGGGCGCGCGTCGTCATTGTGCCTCTCCTCGTTCTGGCTGTGGTCCGCCCGCGTGCGCACAATCCCCGCAAGGTCCGCATCCAGGAACTTTTCGGCACGACGCGCACGACGATGCATAAGGTGGCGGCGCATCAGCACCGCGGATGGGCCCTCTTTTTCAACACACTGGACCGTGTGATGAAGGTAGCAGGGCCGCTCTGGCCGAAATCCCTGCGCCGTCGCGCCATCGAACGTTGCGTGGATTTCGTCACGGAGCGGCTGAATGGTGAAAATGGACTTGGCGCAATCTACCCGGCCATGGCGAACTCGGTGATGATGTTCGACGCCCTGGGCTATCCGCCGGACCATCCTGCTCGAGCCATTGCCCGGCAGGCGATCGAGAAGCTGCTGGTGGTCCGCGAGGACGAGGCCTACTGCCAGCCGTGCGTGTCCCCGGTCTGGGATACCGCGCTGGCCAGCCAGGCGTTGATGGAAGTGCAGCGCGAAGACGCGACCGTTGCCGCGCTCAGGGGATTGGCCTGGCTGCGACCGCTCCAGGAGCTGGAGGTGAGAGGAGATTGGGCCGAACGGCGTCCGGATGTGCGTCCCGGCGGCTGGGCCTTCCAATACCGCAATGCGCACTATCCGGACCTCGACGATACGGCGGTCGTCGTCATGGCAATGGATCGGGCGCGGCGCGAGTTCGCTGCCTGTGCGACCTACGACGATGCCATTTCGCGCGGCGTCGAGTGGACCGCCGGTCTGCAGAGTCGCAATGGAGGTTGGGCCGCTTTCGACGCTGACAACGTCGACCACTATCTCAACAACATCCCCTTCGCCGATCATGGCGCACTGCTCGATCCGCCGACGGCGGATGTCAGCGCGCGCTGTATCAGTCTGCTGGCACAACTCGGCGAACCGCCGGACAGCCCCGCAATGCGGGCTGGGCTCGACTACCTGGAGCGCGAGCAAGAGCCGGATGGATGCTGGTTCGGTCGATGGGGCGTGAACTATATCTACGGCACATGGTCGGTGCTTTGCGCCCTGAACGCTGCCGGCTTGGATGCAGCAACGCCAAGCGTGCGAAAAGCGACGAACTGGCTGCTTTCCATCCAGAACGAGGATGGTGGATGGGGCGAGGATTGCACGAGCTACAAGCTCGACTATCGCGGCCACGAACCCGCTCCGTCGAATGCATCGCAGACCGCCTGGGCGCTCTTGGGCTTGATGGCGGCCGGAGAAGTCGAACATCCGGCGGTGGAACGTGGGATAGCGTACCTGCTGCGAACCCAGGACGAGACGGGATTGTGGCAACAGGAGGCCTATACTGGCGGCGGCTTTCCTCGCGTCTTTTACCTGCGCTATCACGGCTATCCGAGATTTTTTCCGCTGTGGGCATTGGCGCGCTACCGTAACCTTCGCAGCACCAATGACCGGCGCGTGACCTACGGCATGTGATGATCCTCGCGGTCACCGGATTGGAACGGGAACGGCGCATGCTTGCCGGACCGGGCGTTGAGGCCGTTGCCGGCGGCGGCGATCATGTGCGACTGGAAGCAGCGCTCGATCAACTCGCCAGCGGTATGGCCGGCATTATCAGTATTGGCATCGCCGGAGGGCTGGAGCCCGGATTGCGACCTGGCCACTGGGTCGTGGCCGATGCGGTTCGCGACGCCGGCGAAGCGGTACCGACCGACCCGGAGTGGACCGACCGGCTTGCCCGTCGCTTGCCGCGAGCGGCCAAGGGGTTGCTGCTCGGCGTCGATGCCTTGGTGACGACTGCGGCGCAAAAGGCCACGCTCCATCGGGCGATCGGTGCTGTGGCTATCGACATGGAATCGCATATCGCGGCACGAATTGCGCGGCGGTATGGCCTGCCTTTCGTTTCTGCGCGTGTCATTTCCGATGCTGCGCACAGAACGTTGCCGCCGGCAGCCCGTGTCGGAATGCGACGGGATGGCAGGATGGATCTGCCGGCTGTTCTGAAATCGCTGTTGGCCGCCCCGTGGCAACTTCCCGCTCTGATCCGCACGGGGCTCGAGGCAGAGCTGGGCTTTCGGGCGTTACTCCGCGGCCACCGCCTTCTGGGTCCCGGACTTGGCGGTCCGAATGTCGGTCAGCTTCCGCTCGACATGGTTTGAGAAGACGAACTCCGCTCGCCGCTGGCCTTCCAGCGAGATGTCGTTCGCCATCGCTCCTTCGGTGCGGACGCCGCGAATCGCGACTGCCAGGGCCTTCAACGGGTGCCGCATCATGTCGTTAACGGCGGAGGCCTCGAAGCCGCAATGGACCATGCAATCCGCGCATTTCTCGTACTTGCCGACGCCGTACTTCTCCCATTCCGTGTCGTCCATGAGTTCCCGGAACGTCTTCGCATAGCCCTCGCCGAGCAGGTAGCAAGGCTTCTGCCAGCCAAAGACGGTGCGCGTCGGATTGCCCCACGGGGTGCAATGATAGGCTTCGTTGCCGGCAAGAAAATTAAGGAAGTTGATCGATTGGCTGAAGGGCCATTCCCGACCGCCATTTCCGCGCGCCAGGATGCCGCGGAACAGCTCCTTGGTCCTGGTGCGATTCAAGAAGTGCTTCTGGTCCGGCGCGCGCTCATAGGCGTATCCGGGCGAGACCGTGATGCCATCCAATCCGAGCGCTTTCATGTCGTCGAAGAAGAGGGCAACTTCGGCAGGATCGGCGTCGTTGAAGAGGGTGCAGTTGATGCTGACGCGGAAGCCTTTCGACTTGGCCAACTGAATGGCCTCGACCGCCTTGTCGTATGTACCCCCCTGGCAGACTGACTTGTCGTGCATCGCGCGGTTGCCATCGAGATGGATGGACCAGGTGAAGGAGGGATGCGGCTTGTAATCGTCGATCTTCTTGGCGAGCAGCAGTGCATTCGTGCATAAGATCACGAACTTCTTGCGCGCGAGGTAGCCTTCCACGATCTGCGGCATCTCACGATGCAACAGGGGCTCGCCGCCGGCGATCGAGACGACGGGCGCGCCGCATTCGTCGATTGCCGCCATGCAGTCGTCGTAGGACAGGCGCTGATCGAGGATCTCGCTTGGATAATCGATTTTGCCGCAGCCGGCGCACGCCAGGTTGCAGCGGAACAATGGCTCGAGCATCAGCACCAACGGGTAGCGCTTTTGCCCAACCAAATGTTGGCGAATCAGATAGGTGCCGATTTTAGCCGCCTGCCTCAAAGGAATTCCCAAGACGCCGCTCCTTGTCGGATTTACGCTGCGGCAGGCTTGCGCGGAGAGCGCGTCCTGAGCTCGGCCGGCAGCCGGAACTCGATATCTTCGCGGACGCCGTCCATCTGCTCGACTTCGACCTCGCCATGCCGGCGCAGGGCTTCGATGACGTCGAGCACCAGCTCCTCCGGGGCCGAGGCGCCCGCAGTCAGTCCTACCGTCTTGACTCCGCTCAGCCATGCCGGATCGAGCTCGCTGCCGTCGGAGATCAGATGGCTGGGCAAGCCCTGCTCCAGCCCGATCTCGCGCAGCCGGTTGGAATTGGAGCTGTTGCGGCCTCCCACGACCAGCAGAAGGTCGACCACTTCGCAGAGGTCCCGTACTGCCGACTGCCGATGTTGCGTCGCGTAGCAGATATCCGAGATGTCCGGGCCCTCGAGGTCGTGAAATCGCGCCCGGAGCGCGCCGATCACGCCACGCGTATCGTCGACACTGAGCGTTGTTTGGGTCACATATGCAACGGGTGTGTCGTCCGCCAGGTCGAGCTGCGCCACGTCCTCGACGGTGGAGACGAGATGAATTGGGGCACCGACCTGCCCCATGGTTCCTTCCACCTCGGGATGGCCCGCATGGCCGATCAGGATCAACGTCCGGCCGCGCTCCACGTATCGCTTGCCTTGGAGGTGGACCTTCGAAACCAGCGGGCACGTCGCATCCAGCACAGGAAGGCCGCGTGATTTCGCCTCGTCGATGATCGACTGGGCGACGCCATGGGCGCTGAAGATCGTCACAGCACCGTCGGGAATCTCATCGAGCTCTTCGACGAAGACGGCCCCTAACCGCTCGAGCCTCTCGACGACATGACGATTGTGCACGATTTCGTGGCGGACATAGACCGGAGCGCCGAATTTTTCGAGGGACCGCTCAACGATCTCTATTGCGCGCACAACCCCCGCACAAAAACCTCGGGGTTGAGCCATTAAAACCCGCATCCAGATTTACTCCTCAATGGAGGCAAGCCACGATCAGACTTCGGTATTCGTGGGCTGTCTTACCAGGGGGCAATAGCAGCCTTCTTCAATGAGCTGCATCCACACGAGGTGAACAAGCGGGCAGCCGATGCCCAACGGTATTTGTAGACCTTTCCAATTGTCCGATACTGTGACCTTGAGCGCAAGCCCTCGGCTTGGCGTTTGAGAGGCTGACAAAGCTGAAGGTTTCGATTGGCCTTCAGGAGCCGCAATTATGTTGGTTAGCTTGGTGCGCATCACCATCAACGGCGGCACAATGCCGCGCGGTCTTCAGTGCCATCTGTCGACGGCCACTTCTTGATCGGGTACGTCAGCCGGCGGGCGTGAAGGCCTGTCGAAGCGTATATATGTGAGCCATGAGCACCGAGAGTAAGACGCCGCTTCTGGACACCGTGGATATCCCGGCCGACCTGCGCCGTCTGCGGGCCGACCAGCTGCGCCAGCTGGCCGACGAACTGCGCCAGGAGACGATCTCGGCGGTGTCGGTGACCGGCGGCCATCTCGGCGCCGGGCTGGGCGTGGTCGAGCTCACGGTGGCGCTGCATTACGTGTTCGACACGCCGCGCGACCGGCTGCTGTGGGACGTCGGCCACCAGGCCTATCCGCACAAGATCGTCACCGGCCGGCGCAAGCGCATCCGTACACTGCGCCAGGAGGGCGGGCTGTCGGGCTTCACCCGGCGGGCCGAGAGCGAGTACGACCCGTTCGGCGCGGCGCACTCCTCGACCTCGATCTCGTCGGGCCTCGGCATGGCGGTGGCGCGCGACCTCGCGGGCGGCAACAACCACGTGATCGCCGTGATCGGCGACGGCGCGATGAGCGCCGGCATGGCCTACGAGGCGATGAACAACGCCGGCCACCTGCGCAGCCGGCTGATCGTCATCCTGAACGACAACGACATGTCGATCGCGCCACCCACCGGGGCGATGTCGGCGCATCTGTCGCGCCTGCTGTCGGGCCGGCCCTATGTCACCCTGCGCAACCTCGGCCGCTCGGTCGCCGAAGTGCTGCCCAAGCCGCTCGAGAAGGCGGCGCGCCGGGCCGAGGAGTTCGCCCGCGGCATGGTGGCGGGCGGCACGCTGTTCGACGAGCTGGGCTTCTACTATGTCGGTCCGGTCGATGGTCACAACCTCGACCACCTGCTGCCGGTGCTGAAGAACGCCCGCGACAGCAAGCTCGACAAGCCGATCCTGGTCCATGTCGTGACCCAGAAGGGCAAGGGCTATCCGCCGGCCGAGGCGAGCGCCGACAAGTACCATGGCGTGGTGAAGTTCGACGTCGTCACCGGCAAGCAGTCCAAGCCGGTGGCCAATGCGCCGGCCTACCAGGCGGTGTTCGCCAAGGCGCTGATCGGCGAGGCCGAGACCGACAGGAAGATCGTCGCCATCACCGCGGCCATGCCCTCGGGCACCAGCCTGGACAAGTTCGCCGAGCGCTTCCCCGAGCGCTGCTTCGACGTTGGCATCGCCGAGCAGCATGGCGTGACCTTCGCCGCCGGCCTGGCGACCGAGGGTTTTAAGCCGTTCGCGGCGATCTACTCGACCTTCCTGCAGCGCGGCTACGACCAGGTGGTGCACGACGTCGCCATCCAGAGCCTGCCGGTGCGCTTTGCCATCGACCGGGCGGGGCTGGTCGGCGCCGACGGCGCCACCCATGCCGGCTCCTACGACGTCGCCTACCTCGCCTGCCTGCCGGGGTTCGTGGTGATGGCCGCGGCCGACGAGCTCGAGCTGATGCACATGGTGGCGACGGCGGCGCAGATCGATGATCGGCCCTCGGCCTTCCGCTATCCGCGCGGCGAGGGTGTCGGCATCGAGCTGCCGGCGCGCGGCACGCCGCTGGAGATCGGCAAGGGCCGCATCGTGCGCGAGGGCAGCAAGATCGCCATCCTGAGCCTGGGCACGCGGCTCGCCGAATGCCTGGTGGCGGCCGAGGATCTGGCGGCCAAGGGGCTCAGCACCACGGTGGCCGATGCCCGCTTTGCCAAGCCGCTCGACACCGACCTGATCCGCCGCCTGGTGCGCGAGCACGAGGTGCTGATCACCGTCGAGGAAGGCTCGGTCGGCGGCTTTGCGGCCCACGTCCTGCAGTATCTCGCCACCGCCGGCCTGATGGACCATGGCCTGAAGGTGCGGCCCTTGATCCTGCCCGACCGCTTCATCGACCACGCCTCGCCCGCCAAGCAGTACGCCGAAGCCGGCCTCGATGCGCCGCATATCGTGGCTACAGCGCTCGCCACGCTGGGCAAGACGGCAGGACGCAGCTTTATGCGTGACCGAATTCCCAAAGTCCCAACGTGAAGGCCGACGTGTGGCGCGTCACCCGCTAGGTACTGACCGGCGGTCGCGCGAGCAGGGCCGGCCGGAACAGCACGGTAACCAGCAGCTCCCAGCCGAGCGAAATCATCAGCAGCCGGCCCATACTAGCTGTGCCGGGATGGCTCGACAGCCAAAGCGTGCCGAATGCCGTGGCGGTGGTCATGGCGCTGAACACCACGGCGCGCATCAGGCTCGACTGAAGCATCGCCGTTTCGCCCGCGCGCCAAGCCAGTACGAAGTAGATGTTGAAGGCCACGCCGACGCCGAACAGCAGCGGCAAGGCGATGATATTCGCGAAGTTCAATGGCAAATCCAGCGCCGCGCAGGTGGCGAACGTCAGCAGGCCGCTCAGCAGCACCGGGACCAATGTTAGCACCACGTCGCGTGTCCGTCGCAGGACCAGCACAAGGATGATCGTGATGGACACGAGTGAGTAGGCGCCAGCCTCCAGAAACGCACGAACGACAGTGTCACCCGAGTTCCGGGTGTCGATCGGCGCGCCGGTCGCTTCGGGCGCGATGCTCTGAACGGCTTCGGCAAACCGACGCAGCGAGGCCGCGCTGCCCTGGCCGGTGCGCGGCAGGACCTGGATGCGGACTCGGCCATCCTTGGCGACCCAGTCGGCGACCAGTTGGCGCGGCAGGCTATCGAGCGTGATGGGTTGGGCCTGCAGCATCACCCTGATCTGCTTCAGTAGAACCTTGAGCGGGGTCACCACGGCTGCCGTCGCCGCCGCGCGGACATCCGGCGTTGCAGGGGACAATCGCGCCAGGGCATCGGCGAGCCGCCGAGCCGAGACCGCGGCCGTGTTGCTCCCCACGTCTGCAGCCTGCCGCAAAGTAGTCGCGGTGGCCGCCAGAACTCTCCTGCACCTCTGTGTCGGACGGCGTCGCGCGGGGCGGCGTGGCGAGCGCCGGCTCGAGGCGCTTGGCGGCCTCGCCGATGAGTGCCAACTTCTCCTGCTGCTCGGTTGGGATGAAGGTCGCGAGCGTCACCGTCCGCGAAACTTCGGGCAGCGCGTTGAGGCGAGGTGCCAAGCGTTGAGCCGTATCCAGCGACGGGGCGAGCACATTGAGCGCATTAGGCGTCCAGTCCGGATCGGAGGCCAGCGCTTCCAGGGTCGCCATCAATTCGGCGGTGCGGCTTTTCAGATTGAGCGGGTTGAAGTCAAAGCGCAGCTGCGTCAGCAGGGCGCACGAGGCAAGTGCCGCCACGAGCGCCACGGTGAGTACGGCGCGCCTCCGCCGACTGATGAACGCGTCGACCGGCGCCAGCATCGTGAAGCCGACCTCGGCCATTCCTCTGCCCGACGGGCGCAGCACCATCAGGAGTGCGGGCAGCACCACGATGGTCAGCACGAAGGCCACGATCATGCCGAGGCCGGCGATCGCGCCGAGCTCCGCCACGCCGACGTATGCGGTCGGAAGGAACGAGAAGAAACCGACGCTGATTGCGGCTGCCGACAGGGCAAGCGCAGATCCAACGCCGCGGCCGGCCATCACCAGCGCCGCGGGAAGGTGCGGGTGGATGAGGCGCTCGGCGCGACTGCGGACGCTGTACTGGATGTTGAAATCGACTCCAAGGCCGACGAACAGCGGGATGAAGGCGACCGAGATGACGTTGAAGCGACCGATCACCAACAAGCCGATCGCCGCGGTGATCACCAGGCCGAAAAGAGTCGTGAACAGCATGGCAATGACGGTGCGCATCGAATGCACCGACAGCCACAGGATGACCAGGACCGCCACACCCATGCCTGCCATGAGCGTATGCGCGTCTCCGGCCAATGAGCCGAACTCCTCATCCGACAAGGGAACTGGCCCGGTGAGGCGTACGGTGACGCCGTGCGCGGGATCGATTCCGAGGGAACGAGCGGTCGTGCGGATGGCGTCGCTGGCGGCGGTGCCCGGCTGCAATGCGCTGTAGTCCATGGCGGCTTGAACAAGAACGACCTGGCGCGTTTCAGCTGCGTCAGCGGATGCTGCCGTCAGGAACTTGTGCCACGAAAAGAACGCGGGCTGACCGGCGCCCACCTTCTCGAATGTGTCAGCCAACGCCGTCATCTCGGGCTCGATGTCGTCGAGCTTCATCTGGCCGTACTTGACGCCTTGCAGGCTGCTCGAAAGCGCGGCGAGCACGCCCCGCAAGCTCGGATCGGCAGCGAGCGACGCCAGCAGCGGCTGTGCTCGCACAAGCCCTTCCGTCGTGGCGCGAACCTCCTCGAGCGGCAACAGCAACAGGCCGTTGCGATCGAAAAACGGGCCGCCCTCTGGCTGCTGCACGGTCTTGAAGAGCTGCGGTTTCGACCTCAAGGCGTCAGCGAGCCTCGCGGCGGCACTGCCGGCCAATTCGGGGGTCTTGCCGTCCACCACGACTATGGTCAGGTTGTCGAGCTGCGGGAATGCCGCCTGGAAGTCGAAATCGCGTTGCCGCCACTCCAGCTTGGGCGACATCAGGTCGTCGGTATTGGCTGTCATGGCGAAATGCCGTACGGCATACATCGCCGCACCTGCGGTCAGCAGGGTCGCGACGAGCACGACGATCACTGGATGGCGCGTACTGACTGCGACGATACGGCCGATCAGCGGGGTGCCGGTGGACAAGAAACGCCTCGGAAATGGATGCGATGAGGAGAATGCGCGGTGGGTGCGTGTGCTGGACCTGTCAAGTCATGCCTTGGGCGTTGGTACTGTGAATGGACAGAACCAAAACGGTAGCTTTGAATAGTGACGGCGAAGCGAGGTGGGCTAGCATGAAAATCGGGTCGCAAGAACATCGTGATGCGTTCTGCGCACATTTTACTCGGACTTATGTCGAATACGATCCCAAGTCCTTGCCTTGGCCGGTGCTGGACCCTGCCGCGCAGCACCGCCTCCAATCCGTTCCGTTTTGGGAAGAGGTATTCTACACCGAGCGCCGCGCCGGCGCGATCGTTGCCGCCTTCACTCATACCGTCAGCGATCCGATTCTCAAGGCCGCACTTGCCTTGCAGGGTGACGAGGAGACACGGCACGCCAACCTGATCCGCGTGATGATCGATAGATACGGCCTCAACGCGCCGGAAAGGCCGATGGAGGACCTCGGCCCCGACATCGAAACGCGCTTCAAGGACTTTGGTTTCGGCGAATGTCTCGATTCGTTCCTGGGCTTCGGCCTGTTCAAGATTGCATGGCAAGCGGAATTCCTGCCCAGGGAAATGCTGCGGATCTTCGAGACCCTGATGTACGAGGAGACGCGCCACATCGTTTTTTTCATCAACTGGATGGCTTACACGGAGGCGCGGCGAGGATGGGTTGCCCGCACGATATTGCCGGTGACCAGCCTGCACTATTACCTTCGCGCAGTGAATCGCATGATGGGCTTGGCGCGGCGCGGTAAGAAGTTGAATGACGGCAAGAACTTCGCCGCCACCCAGGTCGGCATGTTCCTGGACGGATTCAACTTCCGAAGCTTTCTCGAGGACTGCTACGCAGAGAACAGTCGCCGCATGAACAGCTTCGATCCGGAATTGCTGCGTCCGAGCTTCCTGCCGCAGCTGACGGAAGTTGCCCTCAAGGCGCTGCGCCTATGGAGTGTGCGGGCCGAGGTTGAGCCTGGCGCAGTCTCCTTGCCTCCCCTGCACAGAGCTGACGCGCGAATTCCAGAAAGACAGTGAACGGCTGGACTCTTTATGCGTTTCAATGGATCAGCGCCTACGGCGTGGCCCGGTTTCTGTGTGGCGGCGGCGCTACTGCTGCCCCATTTGGCCTGGGCGCAGATGCAACCGCATCGCGCCGAGTATTCCCTGCGTCTCGGTACCGCCGCCAATGCGCCCCGCATCGGCACGGCCACGCAGGATATCACGCTAGATTGCGCCGGCTGGCGCATCAGGCGCGACGTTGCTTCGGAAATTGCCTTCACGCCCTCCCTGAAAGTCAGTCTTGCATCGCGGTTCAATGGCGAGGAGGACCGCAATGGCAATGCCTTTCGCTACCGCAATGTTCAAACCCAGAATGGCGCCGAGCGCGACACACTCGGCAAGATTCGGCGAGTTGGCGGCGAGACCAGCATCGACATTGTGTCGCCCGATGGGTCTCGACATCTGATCTTGCCGCCGCCGACCTTGACGCCAGTCGCCGCTGTCAGCCATCTCGTCGACCGTCTGAGTGCCGCCGGCGCCGCGTCCTTCCCGGCGTTCATGTTCGGAGCCGAGGCGACAGGCGACGCGTTCTTGGTCGACGTTAAGGAACTCGATCGTGACGCCCTGCAGGCAGCTCCGCCCGCCATCAAACCCGTGGCCGTACCGGCAACGCGATCATGGGCGGTTCTCATGACTTTCACCCCCGCGCGCCAGCAGGATGAAAAACCTCTTCTTTCGGTGCGCGCCAGGGTGTTCAACTCGGGTGTCCTGGACCGGCTGACCGTCGATGCGGGCACTGTCACCGTAACCGCTGATCTCCTGGCCCTGGAGATGCACGAGCCGCCCGTGTGCCCATAGCCGCGCCACTAGCTCTTGGCCTACGCTCTCCATCGCTTGTGGGATCGAAGATCCGGATTTATAGGAATCCGCGTTTGGGGCGCACTATGAAGATCCTTCCTTGTCCACGCGCGGAAGGGATTGAAACCGGCAGTGGGGGTTTGTCATGCTGCGGGATCGTTACGACCTTGCCTTGACGACGGCGTCGGGTGCCGCGCGAGATGCCTATGTTCAGGCCTCCGGTCTGGCGCTGACTTTTTACCCCGGTGCAGTCGAGGCTTATGACCGAGCCATCGCTGCCGATCCCGGTTTTGCCTTGGCCCACGCCGGCAAGGCGCAGATCCTGATGAGACAAGGCGACGTCAGGGCAGCACGGGCGGCTCTGTCGGCAGCCAAAAGTCTAGCTTCGGATGTATCTGAGCGTGAGGCCAGTCACATCGGTTTCTTCGACCTTGTGTTCGCGGGCCAGACCGAGGCCGCGATCGCTGCCTTGCATGCACATCTCGCAGCGTGGCCGCGCGACGCGCTGGTCGTCTCCAGTGCCGCGAACCCTAACGGTTTGATTGGCGCCTCTGGCCACATCGGGCAGAAGCACCAGATCGCGGCTTTGATGGATAGCCTGGCCCCGAACTATGGCGACGATTTCTGGTTCGTCTCCTATCACGCCATGGCCCTGTCCGAGGATGGGCAGCTTGGCGTCGCCCGGGCGAAGATCGAGCGATCCCTGGCTGCGAACCCGAACAATGCGCATGGTGCGCATGGCTTCGCCCATATGTGCTACGAGAGTGGCGAACTCGATACGGCGCGCAGCTTTCTCTCGTCGTGGCTCAGAACTTATCCGCGGGAAGGTTTTTTCTATGGCCATCTAAGCTGGCATCTCACGCTTTGTGAGATCCAGTCCGGCAATTGGACGGAAGCGTTGCGGATCTATCACGACGCCATTGCGCTCGACCGGCACAGCGGTGGACCACAACAGAAAGTTTCTGATGGAGCCGCGTTCTTGTGGCGCTCGGAACTCGCGGGTCGTCCGCGCGACGCCGCGGCCTGGCGCGCGTTGCATGGGTACGCGAACAGTTCACTGCCGCGGCCGGGCAACGGGCTCGCCGATCTGCATGTCCTCCTGGCGCAGGCCGTCATGCGCGACGAGGTTGCGCTCGACACGCGCGCGCGCCAAATCGAGGCATTGGCGCGAGAGGGCCGTTACCCGTCGGGCTCTTACCTTCCCACGCTGGCGGGCGGATTCGTGGCGTTCGAACGCCGGGATTTTTCCGGTACGATCGAGAGGCTTGCGCCGCTCACGGGGGAAAACGAACGCGTTGGCGGTAGCCGCGCGCAGCACGACCTGATCGAGTTCACTCTGTTGAGGGCCTATCTCAGCGTCAATCGGCTGAGCGAAGCGCGGCATCTGCTCAGCCTGAGAAGGCCAGGTGCTTCCGGCGTTGCCGTCCTGGGCGTTGCGGTAGTGAGTTGAGCGGCGGCTAGGTCATTGTCCGATCGAGCGAAGAACGAGTTATCGGCCTTGCTGGCGGTGGGCACAGGCCGCTGCGCGGGCTCAACTACCAGATCACAGTCTTCATAAGATGTTCTCGCGGGCCGGCCGCCACCCCGGCTGGCCATGTTTGCTACCTACGCACCGTGAGGTCATGGCCGCTTGCTGTCGGATTGCCGCTCTTGGGTATTTCCCTCCCCGGCTCCCGTGCGTGAAGCTGCGTGTCTGCATTCCACGCCGCCGCGAGGCGTTGTTTCTAGCCGGCAAAATTGATTTGTGGAACAAGCCTCTAAGGCAGGCGTGTGGAAAACAGCGCGATCGGTACGCGCGACAATAGTTGACACACCGCAGCATTCCGTCCGAGGAGCGGAGCTGATTCCGGATCAAGCACATTTGTGAGGCTGAGGTGCGCGGCGAAGCGCAGCGTCGTATCGCGCCACGCTGCCCCATCTAGAGCAAGTCGATCGGCAGCCGCTAGAAATGATGTTGGCAAGCGGGGCACAACAGTCAGGACGACCTCATTGTCGTGACGCCGGAGGAAGGCCACCACGTGATCGGTCATTGGTCCTTCGACGATCACCGGTTCGTAGCTTCCGGCCGCAAACAGTCGCGGAAGCGTGCGTCGCAGTGCCAGCGTGCGCGCGACAATAGCCTGCTTTAGTCGACCATCACGCCATCGTTCCAGAGCGGACGGGATGTATTGAGCGGCCAGAGTTTTCTGGCGCCGGGTAAAATCGACAGGGCGTCGGTTGTCGGGATCGACCAGGCTGAAATCCCAATTGTCCGTTCCTTGGTAGAGATCGGGCACGCCCGGCGCGGTCAGCTTGAGCAGAAGCTGAGCCAGGCTGTTCACGGCACCCGCCGCGGCGATACGTTGCGCGAAGGCGAAGATATCAGCCAGAAGATCGGGCGACGAACCTTCGGCGACGAGGCCCATCAGGAACGCGCACGCCGTTTCTTCATAGTGCCGATCCGGATTGGTCCAGTCGCTTCGAAGCTTGGCCTCGCGGAGCGCCTTCTCCTGCCATCCGGCCAGCCGCTGCGCGAACGCGCTGCGGCCGGCAGCATCATCAAGTTCGAGATCGAGCGGCCAAGCGCCGACGACCATCTGCAACAGCATGGCGATGTCTGCTGCCACCGGCCGGCCGTTGTCCCTGAGCCCGGCGCCGGCTTCGATCCAGCGCGACACATTGTCGATCCACGCCTCTGGCAGCTCGCTCAATATCGCAAGGCGAGCGCGTACATCCTCGCCGCGCTTGTGGTCATGTGTCGCCGTGGCCAGCATGCCGCGTGGGTACTGGTTCTGACGTTGCAGCATCCAGCCGTGAAAATCGGGCGGCGAAGCGCTGAAGCGTTCGACGTCGAAGCCGACGTCGTTGCGCGATAGCAATCGGCCGTAGCGATAGAACGCCGTATCCTCGACCGATTTGGCCGCGATAGGCGCGCTCAGTTGCCGAAAGCGCCTGACCGCCGTGGCATCCGAGGGCAGCTCATGCATCCAATGATGCAACAGATCGACCACCCAGCGATCGCTGGCAAGGCAGGTGCTTTTTGCGCCTTCGACTGCCCGCTCAAGGAACGGTCGGTCGGCGACGGTGCCGTAGGTTCGATAGACGGGGAAATGCACCAGCAGCTCGATGAGAGCGCGGCGAAGCGCGGGCCGACTGAGATCGCTGGCGGCCGACTTGGTCTTGGACAGATGCAAGAACGCTGCGACACAGGCTTCGAGCTGGGCGGAGAAACTGCGGGCGACGATTTCGCGGCGAGCTGCGATCTCCTCCGGCGCGAATTCGGCGGCACGGCCGCTGAGTTGGGCCCAACCAGCTGCAAGCGCCAGCTCGCCATCCGCATCGTGCTGAAGCGCGCTCACCTGATCCATGAAGTCATAGCCCGTCGTGCCGTCACAGCCCCAGTCGGCCGGCAAGGTCTCACCGCGCATCAGGATCTTTTCGACCACGAGATAAGGTCGCGATGGCACCACAGGATCGAGGCGCCGGCGCAATCGATGGCAGTAGCCGGCGGGATCGCTCAGCCCGTCGATGTGATCGACGCGCACGCCGTCGATCAAGCCTTCGGTATAGAGGCGTGCGGTCAGGGCATGAACGTTCTCGAAGGTCTCATCGTCTTCCATACGCAGGCAAACGAGCCCGTTGATGTCGAAAAACCGCCGCCAATTGAGCCGGTCGCTGGCTGCCTGCCACCACCCCAGGCAATAGGCCTGTTGTCGGGGATCAGTCCCGCGCGCCGGCAGGAAGAGGTCGCCGTAACGCAGATAGTCCAGGCCATCGCGTTGGATGGGCACGATCTCGCCCCGATCGAGCGCTTCCTGCAGAGGCCGGCTCAGTACGGGCAGGAACACTTTGTCCCGGAGTTCGGGGTCTTCGGTTCCCCAGTCGATGTCGAACGATCGTGCGTATCGACTGTGGCGCCCGTGGCGCAGCACGTCGGCCCACCAGGCATTCTCGACGACCGCCGCCATATGGTTGGGGACAATGTCGATGATCAGCGCGAGGTCCTTGCGTCGGAGAGCCTCGATGAGGCTCCTCAGCCCGTCTTCTCCGCCAAGCTCCGGGTTGACGCGCGTGGGGTCAATCACATCGTAGCCGTGCAGTGAGCCAGACCGCGCGGTGGCGATCGGCGAGGCATAGAGATGGCTGATGCCCAGCGCTGCGAAATAGGGCACCAACCTCTCTGCATCGGCAAAGGTGAACCCTTTGTGGAACTGCAGTCGCAGCGTCGCGCGGGGTGTCATTGTTTTCGACGGCTGCCCAGCAGCTCGAGGCGGCGCTTGGCTACAGGTTGCTGCAACAGATCGCGAGTGGGTGGCTTGAGCCGCCGCCGCCAGTTGGGATGTTCATTGGTCGTGCCGGGCACATTGGGCTGCTCGACCAGTCCCATCACGTCTTCGATTGGCACCAAAGCAAGCGGGCTTTCTGTCTTGGAAACATAGTCAACGGCAGCGTCTACAACGGGTGCCGTTTGATCGGCCAGCGGAGGGGGGCCGGTTCCGCTGCTCGCTGCCGTGAAAGCTTGCCATAGCGATGCGCGATCCGCTTCCCGTTGCGCATGCTCAGCCGCACCGACCATGCCAAGATCGCGGCGCAGGTCAAGATCGGCACCTTGCCACCAGCCGGCGACGGTCGGCAGGTCGTGCGTCGTCGTCATAGCGACGGCGTCGGCCCGCCATTCGCCAGGCGCCAGAAAGCACTCACCCTCACGCTGGAACCAAAGGACGTCCATGCCGGCAATCCCGGCAGCGCGGCAGCGGCGGCGAAAGACCGGTGCAACGGTCCCAAGATCTTCACCGATCACGATAGCGCCGTGACGATGCGATTCGAGCGCCAGTAAACGCAGCAGATCGTCGAATGGATAGGTGAGATAGGCACCTTCAGAAGGCGAAGCGCCGCGTGGCACCAGCCAAAGCCGCATCAGGCCCATTGCGTGGTCGATACGCAGCCCGCCGCAATACCGCATGTTGGCACGCAAGGTGGCGATGAACGGCTCAAAGCCGTTCGCGGTCAGCGCGCGCGGCGCGAATGTAGTGAGGCCCCAGTCCTGCCCCTGCGGGTTGAACGCATCAGGTGGAGCGCCCACGCTAAGATCCTCGAGGAAATCCCGCGGCCGTACGCCAACCTGTGAGCCGGTCCGATCGACTCCGATCGCAAGGTCGCCGATGAGACCGATGCGCATTCCGGCCGCTTTTGCCGCCGCTTGGGTCGCTATAAAGGCGCCGAAGGTGATCCACTGCAGGAAAGCATAATAGAGAACCGGCGCCGCCCAATCGCCCCGCCGCGCTTCGAACCTTGCATGCTCATCGAGCGCACTGCCACCTTTGCGGACAAAGGTGTTGAATTCAGACGCCAGAGCGGTGTTCTTTGCGAGGTCTTGCAGCGCGAACTGGTCGAACAGACGGCGCAATAGCGCGTACTTGGCGGCGGCCACTCTCGGCCAATCGATAAGCGGACCGTCTGAGGCCTGGTCGGTATGGCGGGCGGCGGCGACACGCTCCTCCCCGAGAACAGCCGCAGGGCAAGCGAGAAGGGGATTGAGGAACAGTCGGCTGGACGGTGAGTAAGGCTGGTAGCGCGAAGGATCGTGTGGGAACAGGCTATGGGTCGGGCTGAGGGCAATCGCGTCCGCCCCACAGTCTGCTGCAGCGTGCGCGAGCACCGTGAGCGCTGCCGTGTCCCCGATTCCAACATCGCGGGCACGTCTCAGGCTGTAGAGCTGAACCGCCAAACCCCAGGATTTCCGGTCCCCCAAGACATCGGATAGCGTCAGGCAGCGCGGCGGAGCGACGGCGACCGTCACTTCGCGATCGCCATAGCGCAGCCGATGATAGCCCGGCGTTATGATCGGCGGAATCCCTTGGGCTGGTTCCAGCACGATCGACTGCGGCGCGCCGCCTTCGAGCATGAGCTCGGCGGCTTTGCGTTCCTGCAGGTCGGGAAGAACTGTCGGCTTACCCAGGGTGGTTGTGATCAGTCGAGGTGCGCGCGTCCTGCCATCGTGGTCGAGCGCCGCTAGGATACGCCATAGTGAATTCGCTGAAACGCGTTGCGGTCGGTCGTTGGCGTCGATCCAGTCGACGGCGATGCCGGCCTTGCGAGCAAGTTGGTGGATCGCTTCGTCGTTCACGGTGCCGGCTCGAGGAAGACCGATGTGCTGCGGGCTGCGGCCACGGCGGTGGCCGCAGCGTCCGGATGAGTTGCAAAGATGCAGGTACCAGCCGGCACGGCCAAAGGATGGTCCTCCGTGCCCAAATTCGTGGCGATGCTCAAGACCGCGCCGTCACCCATGCGCCATCTGACGCTAACGGCCGCGGGCCCGATGGTCGCCCCACCAATGGCGTACGTTCCAGGCAAACGCGGCACGATGATCTTGTGGCGTAGGGCTAGTAGTTCGCGATGGAGACTTGCGTCGCCCTTGGTCGATGGCTTGCTGCGCTCAAAGGTCTTAAGGGCGTTCGGATCGGGGATTTGCTTGCCGCTGAAGGCAGCGAAGGCCGCGAACTCCCGTCGGCGACCTTCACGGACGGCGTCGGCCAACGCGCCGTGATGATCGGTGAAGAACTGGAAGGGCGTGCGGCTCAGCTCTTCTTCGCCCATGAACAGCAGGGGGACGCTGGGGCAAAGGAGCTGCAGGGCGATCGCGGCTCTCAACGCCTCCGGATGGGCGAGCGTCGTCAAGCGGTCGCCGAGCGGGCGATTGCCGATCTGATCGTGGTTTTGCAGGAACAGAATGAAGGCTGTTGGTGGCAGGTCGGCGGTCGGCGTCCCGCGGCTTCGGCCCTCGCGATAGGGCGAAGGCTCACCTTGGTAGGCGAAACCCTCGGTGAGGCAACGCACGAGCCGATCGGCGGGTTGGTCGGCATAGTCGCCGTAGTAACCGTCGGACTCTCCGGTCAGCAGCACGTGAAGTACGTGATGCGCATCGTCGTTCCATTGAGCATCGAAGCTGTGTCGCAAGTGCTCGGAGTCATTGCCGTCGTGTTCCAGCATGAGATGAACGTGTCGATCTTTCTCGACCGTCCGGCGGATTTCGGCTGCCATTTCGTCGAGGAACGTCGGGTCGCAGATCGCATGAACGGCGTCGAAGCGCAGGCCGTCGAAGCGGTATTCCATCAGCCAGTAGAGGGCGTTCTCGATGAAGAAGCGGCGTACCTGCGGCTTGCGGAAGTCGAGCGCCGCGCCCCAAGGCGTCGCCATGTCGTCACGGCAGAAGCCCGGCGCGTAAAGGCTGAGATAATTCCCGTCGGGCCCGAAATGATTGTAGACGACGTCGAGGTAGACCATGAGCTGCCGCTGATGCGCGTAATCGATCAGCGCTTTGAGCTCGTCCGGAGAGCCATAGGCTCTATCCGGTGCGAACGGCAGGGCGCCGTCATAGCCCCAGTTGCGCTGCCCCGGGAAATCGTTGATCGGCATGAGCTCGATGGCGGTGATGCCGATGCCGGCCAGACGATCGAGATCCGCCTGCACTGACTCGAAGCCACCATAGGTACCGACATGGAGTTCGTAGAGCACCGCCTCATGCCAGGGTCGGCCGCGCCAATCGGAGTGCCGCCAGCGATAGCTCGTCGGATCGATCACCAGGCTCGGGCCGTGGACATCGTTGGCCTGCGTCCGCGATGCGGGGTCGGGCACAGCCTGTCCGGTGCCCAAACGATAGAAATACGAGGAGCCCGGACTACAGGCAGCCTGGAGTTCGAACCAGCCATCCGCCTGCCTTTCCATCGCGAGGGGACTGCGTTGGTCAATCTCCACACCGACGGTCTTCTGATGTGGCGCCCATAGGCGGAAGGACGTCCGGTTGCTACCGAGATAGGTCGCGCCAAACGGCAAAGCCCGGGCGAAAGCGGTGCTCATTTTGGCTCGGCCGCCTGGACACCTCGCGTCATCACGACGCTTCGTGCCGTGACCGTGAGCGTGTCGGTTTCGAGCTTCCATTCCGGCGCGGTCGGGGCAGCACTATCCACCAGCACCTGCGTCGGCAATCGAGGCGGAGGCAACTTGAAGGCCCGATCATCGGCCTCGGGATTGAAGAAGCAGGTAAGAACGACGGCATTGCCGTCCACTTCCTGGACGCGGCGAAGCACGAGCGTGCGTCGTTGCGGGTCGTTCCAGGCGTCGGACGAGATGATCTGGCCCTGCTCGTCGAACCAGGCGATATCGATGAGGCCCGGGGCAGGTTCGTCCCTGCCGTGCAGGAATTTGTCGCAGCGCAGGATGGGATATTGGTGCCGCAGTCTCGCGAGTCGGGTGACGAGAGCCGACAGTTCCTTGCCGGCGGCCGTGTCCGCCAGCGTCCAGTCGAGCCAGGAAATTTCATTGTCCTGACAGTAGGCGTTGTTGTTGCCTGCTTGTGAGCGGCCGAACTCGTCGCCTGCTAGCAACATGGGCGTGCCTTGGGACAGGAACAGGCTTGTCAGTATGGCGCATTGCAGCCGATGTCGTGTCTGCTCGATCGCCGAATCGTCGCTCGGGCCTTCAGCGCCCCAGTTGGCGGAGTAGTTATCGGCGTGGCCGTCCTTGTTGTCCTCGCCATTGGCTTCGTTGTGACGCTCGGCGTAGCTCACCGTATCGCGCAGCGTGAAGCCGTCATGCGAGGCGACGAAGTTGATGGAGGCGTAGGGCCGCCTGCCTCGACGTTCGAAGATGTCGCTCGACCCGGCCAACCGGGCGGAGAAATCGGAACGCACGCCTTCGTCGCCGCGCCAGAATCGGCGCGTGCCGTCGCGGAAACGATCGTTCCACTCGGCAAAGCCCGGAGGATGTTGACCGAGCTGGTATCCGCCGGGACCGAGATCCCAGGGTTCGGAGATCAGCTTCACGCGGGAGAGGATGGGATCTTGGAGAATGGCGTCGAAGAAGCCGGAGCCGGCATCGAAGCCGTTGCCTTCGCGGCCCAAGGTGACGCCGAGATCGAAACGGAGGCCGTCGACATGGAAGGACGTCACCCAATAGCGCAACGAGTCCATGACCATCTGCAGCACCCGCGGATGCGACAGGTTGAGCGTGTTGCCGGTGCCGGTGTCGTTGACGTAGTGCCGGGCGTCACCGGCGACGAGCCGGTAGTAGCTCGCATTGTCGAGGCCGCGGAACGACAGCGTCGGACCGAACTCGTTGCCTTCGGCCGTGTGGTTATAGACGACGTCGAGGATCACCTCGATGCCGGCTGCGTGCAGCCGGCGAACGGCAAGTCGCATTTCATCGGCCGAACCGTTGGAGAGGTAGCGCGGTTCGATGGCGAAGAAGCTGAGCGTATTGTAGCCCCAATAGTTCCGCAGCTTCCTCTCGAGAAGATGACGGTCCTGAACGAAGGCATGGATCGGCATCAATTCGACGGCTGTGACACCAAGGCGGCGCAGGTGATCGATCATCGCAGGTTCGGTGAGGGCGGCGAACGTACCGCGCTCGCGCGGGCGCAGGTCGGGCCGCAGTATGCTCAAGCCTCTTATGTGCGCTTCGTAGATCATCGTGTCCGACCACGGCACGTTCGGCGGTCGATCGCCCGCCCAGTCGAAGCTGTCGGCGGTGACGACGGCCTTGACCATGCCGGGCGCGCTGTCGCGGCGGTCCTGTGAAAGATCGCCACGCGGCGAGTTCACGCGATAACCGAACAATGCTTCGGATGTCCGTAACGCGCCGGTCGTGCGCCGGGCATAGGGATCGAGCAACAGCTTGTGCGAATTGAAGCGATGGCCGTGCTGTGGCTCGTATGGGCCGTACGCCCGGTAACCGTATACAAGGCCGGCGCGGGCCTCCGGCAAGTAGCCGTGCCAGACCTCGTCGGTGAATTCCGGCAGCGTTAGCCTCGACACCTCACGTCGGCCGGAGGGATCGAACAGGCAAAGATCGATCCTGCTCGCGTTGGTGGAGAAGACGGCGAAATTGGTGCCAAGCCCATCCCAGGTGGCGCCGAGCGGAAAAGGTGCGCCCGGCAGAAGGCGGTCGGGAAAGGTAGCCACGGCTCTAGCCTTCGGGGCTCAACATGATCGTAGCGAGCGGCGGCAGGCTGAGTTCAAGTGACTGCGGCTCGCCGTGCATCGCCGCCGCCGAGGTGCCGATTGCGCCCGCATTGCCCATGTCGCTGCCGCCGTAGAAGCGAGAGTCGGTGTTGGCGATCTCGCGCCAAAGGCCCGCGTGCGGCACGCCGATACGGTAGTTGTGGCGAGGAGCCGGAGTCATATTGCAGACGACCAACACCGGCGCGTCGCCCGGCGCTGCTTGGCGCAGGAAGGCGAACACCGAGTTGGCGCGATCATCGCCGATGATCCAACGGAAGCCTTCCGGCTTGCTGTCATGCGCATGCAGGGCTGGCTCGCGGCGATAAAGGCCATTGAGGTCGCGCACCAGCCGCTGGATGCCGGCATGGGCAGCATCGCCGAGCAGGAACCAGTCGACCTCGCCATCGTGGTTCCATTCACGCTCCTGCGCGATCTCGCCGCCCATGAACAGGAGCTTTTTGCCCGGGTGCGCCCACATGAAGCCGAAATAAGCGCGCAGGTTGGCGAATTTCTGCCAACGATCGCCGGGCATGCGACCGAGCAGCGAGCCTTTGCCGTGCACGACCTCGTCGTGCGACAGCGGCAACATGAAGCGCTCCGAGAAGGCGTAGAGCAGGCCGAAGGTCAAGTCGTCGTGATGATAGGGTCGATGGATCGGATCACGAGCCATGTAACGCAGCGTGTCGTGCATCCAACCCATGTTCCATTTGTAAGAGAAGCCAAGACCGAGTTCGGACACCGGCTGGGTGACGCCCGGCCAGGCGGTCAATTCCTCGGCGATGACGACCGCACCCGGGCAACGTTCGGCGACGACGGCGTTGAGATGACGCAGGAAATCGATGGCCTCGAGATGCTCGCGCCCGCCATAGACGTTCGGAATCCATTCGCCGGCCGCGCGGCTGTAGTCGCGGTACAGCATTGATGCCACGGCATCGACGCGGAGCGCGTCGACGTGGAAGTGCTCCAGCCAGTGCAGTGCGCTGGCAATCAGGAAGCCTTGCACCTCGCGCCGCCCGAAATTGTAAATGTAGGTGTTCCAGTCGCGATGGAAGCCTTCGCGCGGATCGAGATGCTCGTAGAGGGCGGTGCCATCGAAACGGGCGAGGCCGTGCGGGTCGGTCGGGAAATGCGCTGGCACCCAGTCGAGGATGAGCCCGATGCCTGCGCCGTGCAGGCGATCGACGAAGCGCGTGAAATCTTTTGGCGTGCCGTATCGGCCGGTTGGTGCGAACAGGCCGAGCGGTTGATAGCCCCAGGAGCCACCGAACGGATGCTCGGTGATCGGCAGCAGCTCGAGATGGGTGAAACCCATGTCGACCAGGTAGGGGATTAGCTTGTCGGCGGCATCGTCCCATTGCAGCGTCTTGCCCGGCCGCATCCAGGACGCGAGATGGACCTCGTAGATGGAAATCGGTGCATCGGCCGCCTGGCGCTGTGCACGAGCCTTCATCCAGTCGGCGTCCCGCCATTTCCAGGCGGCGGGTGAGGCGACGATGGAAGCCGTCGCGGGCGGTGGTTCGGCCTGCTTCGCCAGCGGATCGGCCTTCTGCGGTTGCGGCACGCCGCCGGCGCCGATGATGTCGAACTTGTAGCGCGCGCCCGGCGAAACGCGGGGCACGAAAATCTCCCAGATGCCGGCCGGGTAGCGCAGGCGCATGGGATGGCGTCGCGAGTCCCAGGCGTTGAAGTCGCCGACCACGGCGACGCGCTTGGCGTTGGGTGCCCAGACGGAGAAACCGACGCCCTCGACGCCTTCGAAGGTCATGGCGTTGGCGCCGAATGTTTTCGCTAGCTCGAAATGCCGGCCCTCATTGAACAGGTGCAGGTCGAGCTCGCCCAGCAACGGACCGAAGGAATAGGGATCTTCGGTCTCCTGGACAGCCTCTGGCCACGTGATGCGCAGCAGGTAGGGTGCGCGATCGGATACCGGACCCTCGAAGAACCCGTCCGGCGGGCTCGCCATCAACTTACCGATCGAGGTACGATCGGCGCGCCGCAGCACCTCGACCGCGTGCGCGCCTGGAAGAAAGGCCCGCACGGTGTGGCCGGCCGCCGTGTCGTGCGGGCCGAGCACGGTGAACGGATCGCCCTGACGGGCTTCAGCCAGCGCTTCGATCTCCGGTGGGATGTGGGCGACTGCCTGCGCGCTCATGCATCCGCTCGCGTTTGGACAGGAAGGATTCGATTGGCGAGGCGATAAAGTCCCTGCAGAGGAATCGAAATCCATATCGGCCGGTTGCCCGCCTCATAGATCAGCTCGTAAGCAGCCTTCTCGACCATGAAGAACTCGAGCAAGTCGTGGTTCGTCAGGCCCGGCTGCTCGCCGATGCCGGCGTAGTAGGCATCGAGGAAGGCCTTTTGAGCGCCGTCGCGCAGGCGGGAGGCGAACCTGCTGCGCACGGTGTCGGCCAGCGGCGGTGCCGCCATCAGCTTCTTGGGGTCGCGCGTGTTGGCGATGGCGTAATCCACGGAGCGCAGCAGGCCTGCCACGTCGCGCAGCGGGCTCGCCTTGGCGCGTCGCTCTTCCACCGGGCGCGTCGGCTCGCCCTCGAAATCGATGATGTAGGCATCGCCGCTCGCGACCAGCACCTGGCCGAGATGGAAATCGCCGTGGATGCGGCTGACCAGCGATCCCAGGCCGGTATCGGCCATGCGATCCATCGCCTCAAGCAATCGCTCGCGTTGCGCCAGCACGGCGGCAGCCGCGGTGCCGTCGGCCTCGACCTCCCAGGTCGACCTGCCGGCGACAATGTCGAAGGCGCCGTCAAGAAGCCCGCGGGCGCGCGCCTTCCATTGGGCGATGTCCTCAGCGGCGGCGACGCGTGGGCGAAACGCCTCTTCGTCGGTGGGCTCGGCTAGGATGGTATGCATGGCAGCGAGCTGGCGACCTATGGTGGCGGCGAAGGTGTTGTAGTCCTCAACGTCGTCGGCCCGCGCGTCGCTGGCCGCCTCGTGGGTGGCGAGGTCTTCCAGGGCGCGGCCGAATTGGTTCAAGGTCCAGGCCCAGGCATCGCCCTGGTTGCGGATGAAGCTCTGGGCGACCGCCAGCGAATGGCGCTCGCCCTGCTCGTCGATGCGCACGACTTCGCCCAGCAGCAGCGGTAAGTTCGCGAAGCCGTGCTGGGTGAGGTAGCGACCCATTTCGGCTTCCGGGTGATGGCCGGCCGACACTCGGCGGAAGATCTTCAACATCACCGCATCGTCGACTATCAGCGAGCTGTTGGATTGTTCGGCCGTCAGCCACATCACCGTGGCATCCGGCTTGCAGCGCAGCACGTCGACTTTTTCCGGCGTCGGCTCGAAGACGATGCGTCCCTCGCTCGTCTCGATCGAGATGCTGTCGGCGAGCGCCGCCAGCATCTGCAGCGCGAAGGGCGCGAGCGCAAAGGCATCGGTCAGCAGGCCGATCCGGCGACCGCGCCGCACCCGGGCGATCGCCAGTTGTCCGGGCAGGGCAGCGGTCTGCTCGTCCTCCCAGCTGATCGACAGCGGCAGAAGCCAGCGGGTCTTGCCGCCGTCCGTTGTCGTTTCGACTTCCGCCAGCAGCAACTCCCGATCGCCGCCGGGCAGCGTCGCCAGATAGGCGATGCGCGCTTGCTCGAGCTTCTGGTCCTTGGCCGAGAACCAGCGGCGCTTAGTGAGATAGGCCGGCAGCACATCACGCTCCAGCAGGGCGGGGCCCGACTGGTGGAGCGCGTTGGCCAGACCCTCGCGTAGCACGACGGTCACATAGTCTGGCATCGGCTCGGGGGCGGGGGTATGCCAGGACGGCGCTTCGCTCTCCTTCGCGAGGATGAACCAGTAGAATCCGAAGGGCGACAGGGTGAGCAGATAGGTAAGCTGGCCGATCGGCGGAAAGAGTGAGCCGCCATTCAGTTCGATCGGCACGCGGCCGGTGAACTCTGAGAGGTCGAGCTCGACCGCCTGCGGCGTGCGCGAGACATTGGCAACGCAAAGGATCGTTTCGCCGTCGTGTTCGCGCAGGTAGGCGAGGATCTTGCGATTCTTCGGGTAAAGGAAACGCAGCACGCCGCGCCCGAAGGCGGCGTGCGCCCGCCGCACCGCCAGCATGCGTCGCATCCAGTGCAGCAGCGAATGGGGATCGCGCGACTGTGCTTCGACGTTGACGGTCTCGTAGCCGTAGAGCGAGTCCATGATGGTCGGCAGCGCCAGCGAGGCCGGCTCTGCGCGCGAGAAGCCGCCATTGCGGTCGGGCGCCCATTGCATGGGCGTGCGCACGCCGTCGCGGTCACCGAGGCGGATATTGTCGCCCATGCCGATCTCATCGCCGTAGTAGATCACCGGCGTGCCGGGCATTGAGAGCAGCAGGCAGTTCATCAGCTCGATGCGCCGCCGGTCGCGCTCCAGCAGCGGTGCCAGGCGGCGGCGGATGCCAAGATTGATGCGCGCGCGGCGGTCCGTGGCGTAGGTCTGCCAGAGATAATCCCGCTCGGAATCGGTCACCATCTCGAGCGTCAGTTCGTCGTGGTTGCGCAGGAAGATCGCCCACTGGCAGGTGTCGGGGATTTGCGGCGTCTGGCGCATGATGTCGGTGATGGGAAAGCGATCCTCGCGCGCCAGCGCCATGTACATGCGAGGCATCAGCGGAAAATGGAAGGCCATGTGGCACTCGTCGCCCTCGCCGAAATACTCCTTGGTGTCCTCGGGCCACTGGTTGGCTTCGGCGAGCAGCATGCGATCGGGGTAGAACTCGTCGAGCTCGGCACGGATGCGCTTCAGCACGGCGTGGGTCTCGGGCAGATTCTCGTTGTTGGTGCCTTCGCGCTCGACCAGATAGGGAACGGCATCGAGCCTGAGTCCATCGATCCCCAGATCGAGCCAGAAGCGCATGACGCTCAGCACCGCCTTGATCACCTGGGGACTGTCGAAATTGAGATCGGGTTGGTGCGAATAGAAGCGGTGCCAGTAGTAGGCTTCGGCGACAGGATCCCATGTCCAGTTGGAACGCTCGGTGTCGACGAAGATGACGCGCGTGCCCTGGTATTTCTGGTCGTTGTCCGACCAGACGTAGAAATTCCGCGCTACCGAGCCGGGTTTGGCGCGGCGCGCACGCTGGAACCAGGGATGCTGATCCGAGGTGTGATTGATCACCAACTCGGTCACGACGCGCAGGCCACGCTTGTGGGCAGCGGCGATGAATCGCTTCACGTCAGCGAGCTTGCCGTATTCGGGATGGACCGAGCGGTAGTCGCTGATGTCGTAGCCGTCGTCGATCCGCGGCGACGGGTAGAAGGGCAGCAGCCACAGCGTGTTCACGCCGAGATCGGCGATGTAGTCGAGCTTGGAGATCAGGCCGGCAAAGTCGCCGATGCCGTCATCGTTGGAATCGAAGAACGACTTCACATGCAGCTGGTAGATGATCGCATCCTTGTACCAGAGCGCATCCGAGGTCGTGATCACGGCGCGGGCGAACTGCGGGGTCGGCGCGTTCATGCCGTGACTCCGAGGTCAGGCGACAGGCGCCAGATGGCAAACGGCAGGACGGCAGGATCAAGTCGCAGCCACTGGCGCTTGCCGTGCAGCGTGAAGCGCCGGCCGGTCATCAAATCTTCGGCTTCCAGGGCCGCGTTGTCTGGCAGGTTCCATTCCCATAGCGGGATCTCGAAGCTCGTCTCCTGCGGCTGGTGAGGGTCGAGGCTGATCAGCACGAAGATCATGTCCTCATGCGAGGGCAGGCTTTTGCCATAGGCCATGACGTGTTCATTGCTGGAATTGTAGAACGAGAGGCCGAGATGGCTGTGCAGCGCCGGATTGGCCTTGCGGATGCGATTGAGCGCGGTGATTTCCGCCACGATATTGCCGGGCGCATTGAAGTCACGGACGCGGATCGCGTACTTCTCGGAGTCGAGATACTCCTCACGGCCGGGCAACGCTGCGGCTTCGCAGATCTCGAAACCCGAATAGACACCCCACAGTCCCGACAGGGTCGCGGCCAGTGCGGCTCGAATGAGGAACCCGCCGCGGCCAGAACTCTGCAGGTAGAATGGATTGATGTCGGGCGTATTGACGAAGAAATGGGGGCGAAAGAACTCGGTGACCTCGGTGGTCGTGAGCTCGCCCAAGTAGTCGGTCAGCTCCTGCCGCGTGTTGCGCCATGTGAAGTAGGTGTAGGACTGCGTAAAGCCCGCCTTCGCCAGCCGGTACATCATCCCGGGATAGGTGAAAGCCTCTGCCAGGAAGACAACGTCGGGATGGCGGCCGCGCACGTCGCCGATCAGCCATTCCCAGAAGGGCAAGGGCTTGGTGTGCGGGTTGTCGACGCGGAAGGTGCGCACGCCCTCGCCGATCCAGAACAGCACGATATCGCGCAGCGCCTCCCACAGGCCGGGTACGGCGCCTTCAGCGTGGAAATCGACATTGACGATGTCTTCGTACTTCTTGGGCGGGTTCTCGGCGTATTTGATGGTGCCGTCGGGGCGATGGCGGAACCATTCGGGGTGCTCACGGAGCCAGGGATGATCGGGCGAGCACTGGATTGCGAAGTCGAGAGCGATCTCCAGGCCCTGGTCGTGGGCCGCCGCGACCAGCCGGCGGAACTCCTCGAACGTGCCGAGGGCCGGATGGATGGCATCGTGGCCGCCCTCGCGGCTGCCGATCGCATAGGGGCTGCCGACATCCTGCGGCGCAGCCACCAAACTATTGTTACGGCCCTTGCGGGCGGTGACGCCAATCGGATGAATCGGCGGAAAATAAAGGACATCGAAGCCCATGTCGCGGATGCGCGGCAGGCGGTCGATGACGTCGGCGAAGGTGCCGTGGCGTGCAGGGTCGTCGGTCTGCGAGCGCGGGAAGAGCTCGTACCAGCTCGCGAAGCCTGCCTCACGGCGGTCGGCATCGAGCGTCCGCGGTTCGTGCCGCACGGCGAAGTCGCGGGCGCCGGACTCGGCAACGACCTTGACGGTCTGCGGCGAGACCAACGCTTCTACGCTTGCCTCGATGTCTCCCTTCGCCAGAATGGAAAGAGTGTCCGCCAGTACCGTGCGGGTGCAGATCTTGCGCGCGATCGCCGCCTCGAGCGTCAGGCGCATCTCGGCAAGCTCGACCGCAATATCGACGCCGGCTTCGCACTTCAGCCGGAGGCTGCGGCAGAGCGTGGCATATTCGTCGAGCCAGGCCTCGACGGTGAACTGCCAGCGGCCGACACGCGAGGGAACGAAGGCGCCCTGCCACCGGGCATTGCCCATGGGCGCCATCGGTTGGCGTTGCCAGTCCTTGTCGTCGGCCGCCTTCCACAGCAGCTCCACGGCCAGAACGTCATGGCCGTCCATGTACGCGTCGGCTTCGACGACAACTTTCTGGCCGACGATCCGCTTGGCCGCGAACGCGCCGCCGTCGACCCTCGGCAACAGGTTTTCGATGACGATGCGCGGTGCCTTGGTTGCGGTCCGGACTGCCGATTTGCGATTGCGTCCAGCCTCGACGATCGGCGGATCTCGCATGAATGGAACGACGCGCACTTCGCCAGGCTGTAGCGGGTCACCGGCATCGAGCGCCTCTGGAGTCGGGCGACTTGCCGCGACGTCGGTATTGATCAGCACGACCGCCCCGTGTTTCGCGAGCTGCAGCGCCGTGACGCGACTGCCGGGGCTCGTCAGACTGCGCATCTTGTCGCGCCATTCGTCGGTCGGGCGATCGACGAGCCGATTGGCCGCGATGATCTCGTCGTGGAGCGCGGCGTCGCCTTCTTCCCAGTCCTCCGGCGCCGAAAAGCGGACATCGAAGGGTCGACGCGACATGAATTCGAAACCCATCGGAACCAGGAGGCCGTCCGTGGTCGCGGCGGCGACGTGGAGAGCCTGCTTGTAGAGGAGGGGAAGATGCTGCTCGTTGCGTTGCGCCAGCCGCGGGCCGAACGGTGCTTCTACCGGACCGATGATCGGAGCGACGCGGCGCAGGATCTCGTGCTCTTCGGCGTACCAACTGGCCCGTCCGTCCCACCACGGCGTAGAAGCGAACACGGCGTCGAGACCCGCGCTCGCGAGCTCAGTGGCGCAACTCCAGCTCAATCCCGGCGTCCATCCCAGGAACCGGCAGCTGCCGGCCTTGCCTCCGACAGTCCGGATCAGGTCGGCAAGGAATTCGGTGGGGACGCGATCGAGCCCCAGCACCCGGAAGCCTGTTATGCCGGCATCGACCCAGTGCGCGAGCCGGTCGCTCCATTGCTGGCCGAGGATCCGGGCGGCTTCAAGGTCGTCGAACCGTGCAAAGGCAGCAGTGGCATTCAGCCGGTCTGCACGTGGATCGAGAATTCCCCCGGTGCGGACGGACCGATGAAAGAGTTCAGGATGCGCCGAGGCCACGACGCCGTCGACGGCCACTCGCTCGAGCACGATGTCGACGAAGCTCGCGAGCCCGTGAGTTTGAGCACTTCTCGCGACGTCGGCGAGCAGGCGACGGGCGGTCGGGTAGTCGCCGAGGCGACTATCCACCTGATCGATGTCACTGGTCAGAAACATATCGCCTGAGCGGCCGGGCAGGCTTATGGGCGCGAGGCAGATCTGAGCGAAGCCGAGCTTGCGGATGCGCTCGAAGTGCGTCGGCCAAGCCGAGACAGGGCCAGCAAGAAACCCAGGCACATAATAGATTTTGTATGCCGACGCACGCCCGAACGCTTTCGCGCCGGAGCCTTCCCCATGCCCCTGCTGCAGCTGCCGCCGCTCCATATGAGCTAAAGGCCTGAACCTCCAAATGGTTCCCGTAACAAATGAAAAAATCCGCGGTCGCGGCGGACGTGCGACCAAGTGAGTTCTGGCCTCGGCTTGTGCGACCGGCACTTTTACCAAGAGAATGGCGCCGGTGGACGGCAGCTTCGAAATGCGAATGTGCAGACAAACCGGGCCAAGATTTGCCTTCGGCATGACGCAGGCGCATGGTTACTTCGGCGGTAGCTGCGTGGCGGGGGCCAGATGACGCTGACTTATCCGATCGTCTTCCTCGTCGACGTGGACAACACGCTGGTCGATAATGACGCGATTCAACAAGACCTGAAGGACCATCTCGAGCAGACCTATGGCGTCGCTGCGCGTGACCGCTACTGGAAGATCCTCGAGGATCTAATGGTGGAGCTGGGCTACCGCGACTATATCGGCGCGCTCCAGAACTTCCGCGTCGAGCACCCGCTCGAGATCGAGCTGTTGGCGATGTCCTCCTTCCTCATGGACTACCCATTCGCCGACCGGCTCTACCCGAATGCTTTGGCGGTGCTGAAACGGCTGCGAGGCGCGGGCAAGACCGTGATCCTGACGGACGGCGATGTCGTCTTCCAGCCGCGCAAGGTCGACCATGCAGGCTTGGCCAAGGTCGCGGACGGAGATGTACTGATCTATATCCATAAGGAAGAGGCGCTCGACGACGTCGAGCGGCGCTTTCCGGCGGAGCACTACGTTCTTGTGGACGACAAGCTGCAAATCCTGACCGCGGCTAAGAAAGCCTGGGGAGCGCGTGTGACGACCGTGTTGCCGCGCCAGGGCCAGTATGCGCTCGACGCGAAAGTGATCAGCGCCTTTCCGCCGGCGGACCTGACGATCGAGCGCATCGGCGATCTGCTCGACTATGACTTGGCGCGGCTGCGGACGGCCGCCTTACATCCAGCCTGAAGGTGACACGATGAAATCGACCCAGAAACTTCACGACCTCGGCCAGAGCCTGTGGCTCGACAACATCACGCGCGAGCTGCTGAACAGCGGCACGCTGAAACGCTATATCGACGATCTCTCGGTGACAGGGCTGACGTCGAACCCGACGATCTTCGACAATGCGATCAAGAACAGTGCCATGTATGACGAGGACATTTCCCGGTCGGCGTCCTCGGCCAAAACGGGAGAGGAACTGTTCTTCCCTCTGGCGCTCGCGGATCTGACGCGTGCCGCCGATCTGTTCCAGCCGGTTTTTGCCCGGACGGATGGCGTGGACGGCTGGGTGTCGCTCGAGGTTTCGCCTCTCTTGGCCCACGACACGAAGAGCACACTGGCGGCGGCGCTCGACCTCCATAAGCGCGCCGGCAAGCCCAACCTCTTCATTAAGATTCCTGGCACTGCGGAGGGATTGCCTGCCATTGAAGCGGCGATCTTTGCTGGCGTGCCGGTCAACGTCACGCTGCTGTTCTCTCGCGAACAATACGTCGCGGCGGCCGAAGCGTACCTGCGCGGTGTCGAGCGCCGCATCGCGGCGGGGCTGAACCCAGCCGTCGCCTCGGTCGCCTCGCTCTTCGTCAGCCGCTGGGACGTCGCGGTCGCCGGCAAGGTGCCGGCTGAGCTCACTAACCGGTTGGGCATCGCCATCGCCCAGCGTGCCTACAAGGCCTATCTCGAGTTGCTCGCTTCGCCACGCTTTCAGCGTGTCGCCAATAGCGGCGCCCGCGCCCAGCGCCTGCTGTGGGCCAGTACCGGTACCAAGGACCCGAAAGCGTCCGACACCCTCTACGTGAAGGCGCTTGCCGCGCCCTTCACGGTCAACACCATGCCTGAGGGCACCCTCAAGGGCTTCGCGGATCACGGCGAGGTCGGCCAAGCCATTGCGCCGGATGGCGGCGACTGCGAGACGGTTCTCGCCAGCTTTGCCAAGGCGGGTATCGATACCGCGGCACTTGCGGCCCAACTCCAGGACGAGGGCGCCTCGTCGTTCGTCAAGTCCTGGAACGATCTGATGGAACGTATCGATTCCAAGCGTGTCGCGATTCGCAAGGCGAGCTGAGCGCCGTCCCACTGTCTGCGAGGAAGCAATCAATGAGCGTACCGGCTTTGCGTCAACGTCCGGCTTGGGCGGCGCTGAAGAAGCATCACCAGAAGATGAAGCGAGTCCACCTCAGGCAACTCTTCGCCAAGGATCGCCAGCGCGGCGAGAAGCTGGCGGTCGAGGCCGCCGGAATATATTTCGACTATTCCAAGAACCGTATCACCGACGAAACCTTGGGGCTGCTGTTTCAGCTAGCCCAGGAATCAGGGTTGCGCGAGCACATCGACGCCATGTTCCGAGGTGACAAGATCAATACCTCCGAGAAGCGCGCAGTGCTTCATGTCGCCCTGCGCGCACCGCGCGGCGCTTCTATCCTTCACGACGGCCAGAATGTGGTGCCCGAGGTCCATGCCGTTCTGGACAAGATGGCGGACTTTTCCGATCGCGTGCGCACGGGTGCCTGGAAGGGCCATACCGGTAAGCGCATCCGCAATGTGATCAATGTCGGCATCGGCGGCTCCGATCTCGGCCCTGTCATGGCCTACGAAGCGCTCAAGCACTACAGCGAGCGCGCCATGACCTTCCGCTTCGTCTCCAATGTCGACGGCTCGGACTTCGCCGAGGCGGTGCAGGGTCTCGATCCCGCAGAGACGTTATTCATTATCTCCTCCAAGACCTTCACCACGCTCGAGACCATGACTAACGCGCATACCGCGCGTGACTGGCTGCTGGCCGGGCTGAACGGCGAGTCTGCGGCGACGGCCAGGCATTTCGTCGCCGTTTCCACCAATACCCAGGAGGTGGCGAAGTTCGGCATCGACACGGCCAACATGTTCGGCTTCTGGGATTGGGTTGGCGGGCGCTATTCGATGGATTCGGCCATTGGGCTGTCGACCATGCTTGCCATCGGCCCGGACAATTTCCGCGCCATGCTGGTGGGCTTCCATGAAATGGACGAGCATTTCCGCACCGCCCCGTTCGAGCGCAACCTGCCGGTGCTGATGGGGCTGCTCTCCGTCTGGTACAACGATTTCTTCGGCGCCCAGACTGTCGGCGTGATGCCCTATCAGCAGTATCTGAAGCGGTTTCCCGCCTATCTCCAGCAGCTCACCATGGAGAGCAACGGCAAGCACGTGACCTGGGACGGCGTCGCCGTCGACTGCGACACCGGGCCGATCTACTGGGGCGAACCGGGGACCAACGGCCAGCATTCCTTCTATCAGCTGATTCACCAGGGGACCCGCCTCATCCCCTGCGATTTCATCGCCTTCTCCCACACCCTGAACCCGCTGGGCAGGCATCAGGACATTCTCATTGCCAGTGTTCTGGCCCAGGCGGAGGCACTGGCCTTCGGCAAGACCGCCAAGCAGGTCACGGCGGAGGGCACGCCTGACTGGCTCGTGCCCCATCGGCTGTTCGAGGGCAATCGTCCCTCCAACGTCATCCTGCTCGACGATTTGACGCCGGCTGCGCTCGGCAAGCTGGTGGCGCTCTACGAGCATAGCGTCTTTACCCAGGGCACGATCTGGCGGATCGATTCCTTCGACCAATGGGGCGTGGAATTGGGCAAGGCTCTCGCCCAGGCGATCGTTCCCCAGCTCGAGAGTACCGAGGAACCCAAGCTCGAGCACGACAGCTCGACCAATGCGTTGATCCGCCGTTATCGCAAGCACAGGGGATCTGCCTGATGGCTTGAGGTTGCCCGCTCTACATCTCGCCCACCGCGTGATCGGGTCCGATTCGGAACGTCGTCTTCAAAGTAAGGGGTTAGCACATGCAATTGGGAATGATCGGCCTTGGCCGAATGGGAGCGAATATGGTGCACCGCCTCTTGAAGGGCGGCCATCAATGCGTGGTGTACGACATGTCACCAAAGGCGGTGGCGGAAGTCGTGAAGGACAAGGCCGTCGGCACCGCGTCGCTGGCTGAGTTCGCCAAGAATCTCACGAAACCCCGCGCCGTCTGGTTGATGGTGCCGGCCGGCGTCGTGGACAAGACCATTGCCGATCTGCTGCCCCACCTCGAGTCGGGCGACATTCTGATCGATGGCGGTAATTCCTACTACATCGATGACATCCGCCGGACCAAGGAGCTGAAGCCCAAAGGCATCCACTATGTCGATGTCGGCACCAGCGGCGGCGTGTGGGGCCTGGAGCGTGGCTATTGCATGATGATCGGCGGCGAGCCCGACGTGGTGAAGCGTCTCGATCCGATCTTCGCCACCCTGGCACCGGGCATCGGCGACATCGCTCGCACCCCGGGACGCGAGAAGAAGGCCGGTACGTCCGAGCAGGGGTATCTGCATTGCGGTCCGAATGGCGCCGGCCACTTCACCAAGATGGTGCACAACGGGATCGAATACGGCGTGATGGCGGCCTATGCCGAGGGCATGGCGGTTCTCAAGGCGGCCAACATCGGCAAGAAGTCCGGCAAGGTCGATGCGGAAACCACGCCCCTGCGTGATCCCGAGCATTATCAATACGATCTCGACCTCGCGGACATTTCGGAGGTATGGCGCCGCGGCAGCGTGATCGCCTCGTGGCTGCTTGATCTCCAGGCTTCGGCTCTGATCCAGGATCCCACCCTGTCGAAATTCGCCGGGCGGGTTTCGGACTCCGGCGAAGGCCGCTGGACGATCAAGGCTGCCATCGACGAAGGGGTGCCGGCCCATGTCCTGTCCTCGGCGCTCTACGAGAGGTTCGCCTCGCGCGGCGAGGCGGATTTCGCCGACAAGTTGCTCTCGGCCATGCGCTACGAGTTCGGCGGCCATATCGAGAAGCCTGCTGGCTCATAGCGGCCGGGTCATCGCTGAGCGCGGATGCAGGAACGGGAGTCCAATGGCATGACGAACGAAGAGCTCGATCAACTGGCGATCAACACGATCCGCACGCTGTCCATCGACGCTGTCCAGCAAGCGAAGTCGGGCCATCCCGGCACGCCGATGGCATTGGCGCCGCTGGTCTATACGCTGTGGAACCGGGTCATGCGCTTCGATCCGAAGGATCCGATCTGGCCGGATCGCGACCGCTTTGTCCTGTCGAACGGCCATGCCTCGATGCTGCTGTGGTCGGTCCTTCATCTGACGGGCACTCAGGCGGTGAACGCGGACTACGAACGTCTGGGCAAGCCGTCGGTCACCCTCGACGACATCCGCCACTTCCGCCAGCTCGAGAGCAAGGCGCCGGGGCATCCGGAATATCACTGGGTGTCGGGCGTCGAGACGACGACCGGTCCGCTGGGCCAGGGCATTGCTACCAGCGTCGGCATGGCGATGGCGCGCAAGTGGCTTGCCTGCCGCTATAACCGGCCCGGCTTTGAGATTTTCGACTACGACATCTATGCCGTCTGCGGCGACGGCTGTCTGATGGAGGGCGTGGGCTCGGAGGCGGCCTCGCTGGCCGGCCATCTCGAGCTTGATGACCTCTGCTGGATCTACGACAACAATCACATCACCATTGAGGGCAAGACCAGCATCACCTTCACCGAGGATGTCGCGGCGCGTTTTCAAGCCTATCGGTGGAACGTGCTGCGGGTGGGCGACGCCAATGATCTCGGGCGGATCGAGGATGCGCTGGCGGTCTTCCGCCAGACCAAGGGCCGGCCGACGCTGATCATCCTGGATAGCCATATCGGCTATGGCTCTCCCCACAAGATCGACACCGCCGCCGCCCATGGCGAACCTCTGGGCGACGACGAGGTCCGCCTCACCAAGCGCGCCTATGGCTGGCCGGAGGACGCCAAGTTCCTCGTGCCCGATGGGGTCATGCAGCATTTCGATGCTGGCATCGGTGCGCGCGGAGACGCGGCGCGGCGGCGCTGGGAGGCACTCTTTGCCGACTACCGCAAGCAATTCCCGGAGCTCGCTGCGGAGATCGACCAGATGCAGCGGCGCGAGCTGCCCGCGGGATGGGACCGCAACCTGCCGAGCTTTGCGCCGGACCCCAAGGGCATTGCCGGGCGCGACGCCTCGGGCGAGGTGCTGAACGTGCTCGCCCAGAACATTCCCTGGTTCCTGGGCGGTTCGGCCGACCTCGGTCCGTCCAACAAGACCACGCTCAAGTTCGCCGGTGCGGGCGACTTCGAGCCCGGAAGCCCCGGCGGCCGCAATCTCCATTTCGGCATCCGCGAGCACGCCATGGCCGCGATCGTCAACGGACTGTCGCTCTCCAAGTTGCGGGCTTTCGGGGCGACCTTCTTCATCTTCAGCGACTATGCCCGGCCGGCCATTCGGCTGTCGGCGCTGATGGAGCTTCCGACGCTTCTCGTCTTCACCCATGACGCTATGGGCGACGGCGAGGATGGACCGACGCATCAGCCGGTCGAGCAGCTGCTATCGCTGCGCGCCATTCCCGGCTTGGTCGTGCTGCGGCCCGGCGATGCCAATGAAGTCGTCGAGGCCTATCGTTACATCATGAAGCTGCGCCATCAGCCGGCGGTGATTGCGCTCTCGCGCCAGCCGCTGCCGACGTTCGATCGCGGCAAGTACGCGTCGGCGGCCGGTGTCGCCCGCGGCGCCTATGTCATGGCGGATGCCCCGGCGTCAGGGGCCAAGGGCGGCCCGCCTGAAATCATCCTCATCGCAACGGGCAGCGAGGTCTCGCTCATCGTCGAGGCCCATGAGGTGCTGGTGGCGCGCGGCGTTCGTTCCCGCGTCGTCTCCATGCCCTCGTGGGACATCTTCGAGCACCAACCGCAGCCCTACCGCGACGAGGTGTTGCCGCCTGCAGTGAAGGCGCGCATCGCCGTCGAGCAAGGATCGGAACTAGGCTGGGACCGCTATGTCGGGGCCGGCGGCCGCGTCATCGGCATGAAGACTTTCGGCGCCTCGGCGCCGCTCAAGGAGCTGCAGCGCAAGTTCGGCTTCGAGCCCGAAAAGGTCGTCGCGTTGGCTATGGAATTGCTCGGACGCAAGTAGGATTGGGAAGAAAGCAGGAAACCATGCCGAACAAGCAGAACTCACCGACCAACGCGGGGCATACCGCCAAGGCCGCGACGCCTGCAGTCGCGCCGCCCTGCGCCATGGTGATTTTCGGCGCCGGAGGCGACCTGACAAAGCGATTGGTGGCACCAGCACTCTACAATCTGGTAACCGCCAAAAGGCTGCCCGACGGGTTCCGGTTGGTCGGCGTCGACCACGGGCTCAGCAGCGTGGAGCAATGGCGCAAGAACCTCACCGACATGATGAATGAATTCGTCGCCACCCGTCAGGGCGAGTTCCAGGCCGACCATATCGACCAGACGGCCTGGAAGTGGTTGTGCGACCGCATGACGTACCTGCAGGGTGACTTCACCGACCCGCAAGCCTACGACCGTCTGCGCGAGCATCTCGCGGGACTCGACAAGACGGGCGGGACGGGCGGCAACCACCTCTTTTATCTCGCCGTCGCGGACCGCTTCTTCGACGTCGTCGTGGCGAGGCTCGGGGCTGCGGCCATGGTGACGGAAACGGAGGGGCAATGGCGACGCGTCGTGATCGAGAAGCCGTTCGGGCACGATCTGGCATCGGCCAAGGCACTCAATGCCTCCATCCTGAAGACCCTGCAGGAGCATCAGATCTACCGGATGGACCATTTTCTCGGCAAGGAGACGGTCCAGAACATCATGGCGCTGCGCTTTGCCAACGGCCTGTTCGAGCCGCTGTGGAACCGCCAGCACATCGACCACGTCCAGATCACCGCCGCCGAGACGGTTGGAGTGGAGCGGCGCGGCAAATTCTATGAGGTGACCGGCGCTCTGCGCGACATGGTGCCCAATCACATCTTTCAATTGCTGTCGCTGACGGCAATGGAGCCGCCGATCTCCTTCGATGCCGACGCTGTCCGGGACAAGAAGGCGGAAGTCATCGAGGCCATTCGACCGGTCACGCCGCGGCGGGCTTTGAAGGACGCCGTGCGCGGCCAATACGCGGCCGGTACCGTTCTGGGCAAGCCGGCCCAGGCTTATCGGAGCGAACCCGATGTGGCCGCGCAGTCGATGACCGAGACCTACATCGCGTGGAAATTGCAGATCGACAATTGGCGCTGGGCCGGGGTGCCTTTCTATCTGCGGACGGGTAAATACATGAAGAGCCGATGGACCGAGATTGCCATTCGTTTCCACCAGGCGCCTTACACGCTTTTCCGCGGCACGAATGTCGAGCGGATGAATCCCAACTGGATGATCCTGCGCCTTCAACCCGACGAGGGCATCTCGCTCCAGTTCGCCGCCAAGCGTCCCGGCCCGACCGTGACGCTGGGCAACGTCCGCATGGACTTCGCCTACAAGTCTTATTTCGATATGGCGCCCAGTACGGGCTACGAAACGTTGCTCTATGATTGCATGATCGGCGACGCGACGTTGTTCCAGCGCGCCGACAATATCGAAGCGGGCTGGCGCGCGGTGCAGCCGATCATCGACGTCTGGGCCGCCAATCCCGCAACGGATTTTCCCAACTATGCCGCCGGCAGCGACGGCCCGGCCGCGGCGGACGAGTTGCTGGCGCGCGACGGGCGTGCCTGGCGCCCGCTAGAATGAACGAATACCACTGAGGTTCTGATGACAGACAAGCGAAAGATTTCACTGGTGTTGGCGGACGTCGACGGCACGCTGGTCACCGAAGAGAAGGTGCTGACCAGGCGTGCCCAGGCCGCGGTGCAGCATCTGCGCGAAGCGGGAATCCGCTTCGCCATTACCAGCGGCCGGCCGCCCATGGGCATGGCCATGCTGTTCGATGCTCTCAAGCTCGATACCCCGATCTCCGGCTTCAACGGCGGGCTTGTCATCAAGCCGGACCTCTCGATCATCGAGCAGAAGACCGTGCCGGTCGATGTCGCCGGCAAGTCGATCGAACTGATCCGCGCTAATGGACTCGATGTCTGGGTCTATCGCAGCAATGACTGGCTGATCGCCAAGGTCGATGCGCCGCACGTCGCCCGCGAAGCCTGGACCGTCAAGTTCGAGCCGAAGATCGTGAAGGATGTCGCAGCACAGCTGGACCAGGTCTCCAAGGTTGTTGGCGTCAGTGACGATCTGGACGCGGTGCAGCGCTGCGAGGCGGCCGCCCGGACGGCCTTTGGGCAGTTGGCGACGGCGAACCGATCGCAGCCCTATTATCTCGACGTGACGAACAAGGATGCGAACAAGGGCGCGGTGGTGGATTTCCTGTCACGGCACCTCGGGGTGCCTGTCGAGGAGATCGCCACCATCGGCGACCAGCCCACGGATGTGCCCATGTTCAAGCGCTCGGGCTTCAGCATCGCGATGGGTAATGCGTCGGACCAGGTCAAGGCGCAGGCCAGCGTTGCCACAGACTCCTACAACGACGAAGGCTTCGCCAAGGCGATGGAACGCTTCATTCTGGGCTGATTGGATCGAGGTGAGGCATGGCGATGAATGGGCGCATCGAGATACTTCCCGATCCGGCGGCACTGGCGCGCCACGTGGCCGACTGGATGACGTCGGCTGCACTTGCGGCCAAGGGCGACTTTCGCGTGTCGCTTTCCGGCGGCTCGACCCCGAAGGCCCTGTTCGCGCTGCTGGCTTCCGATCCGTTCATCGGACGCTTTCCCTGGAGTCGAGTTTCGTGGTTCTGGGGCGACGAGCGCTTCGTTCCCTACGATCATCCGGAGAGCAACTACCGGATGACCCGCGAGACGATGCTGGCCAAGGCGCCTGTCCCCCCGGCAAACATTCATCCCGTGCCAGCCGACGGCACCCCTGACGACGCTGCGGCGCGCTATGAGCGGACGCTGCAGGCAGCCTACGGCGCCACGGTGCTCGATCCCGCGAGGCCAATGTTCGACATCACTCTGCTCGGGATGGGGCCCGACGGCCATACTGCCTCGTTGCTGCCCGGCGAACCGGTGCTGGAGGAGCGCAAGCGCTGGGTCGCCGCCGTGTCCCACGGCCGGCCCGAGGTTCGCATCACCATGACCTATCCGGTGATCGAGAGCAGTCGACGGGTCGCGTTCCTGGCGGCGGGCAAAGAGAAGGCCGCGATGTTTAAGACGATCCGTGCTGGGAGCAGCGACGTTCCGGCGGCGCGTGTGAAGCCCATCGGCGAGCTCATCTGGTTCGTCGATCGGGCGGCCGCGGGTGAAGACTAGCAATGCCAGCCCCCATCCTCATTGTGCCATCGGTGTTGTCGGCTGATTTCGCGCGACTGGGCGAGGAGGTCCGCGCCGTCGATGCCGCCGGCGCCGATTGGATCCATGTCGATGTGATGGACGGCCGCTTCGTGCCCAATATCACCATCGGGCCCGTCGTGCTGCGGGCCATCCGTCGCTCGACGTCCAAGCCGCTCAACGTTCATCTGATGATCGTCGAACCGGAGCGTTATCTCGCAGCCTTCGCCGAGGCCGGCGCCGATCATCTGCTGGTCCAGGCCGAGCCCGGCTCGACGATCCACCTGCATCGGGCGCTGGGTCAGATCCGCGCCCTCGGGAAGAAAGCGGGAGTGGTAGTCGACCCGGCGAGCCCGCCCGAGCTCATCGAGTATGTCCTGCATCTCTGCGACATCATCCTGGTGATGACGGTCAATCCCGGCTTTGGCGGGCAGTCGTTCCTGCCCGAAATGCTGCCCAAAATCCGGCGCATCCGCGAGATGTGCACGAAACGCGGCCTCGATCCGGTAATCGAGGTCGATGGCGGCGAGAACGCGACCACAGCGCGACACGCGGCTGCGGCCGGCGCCACCGCGATCGTGGCCGGCTCGGCGATCTTCGGAACCAAGGACTACAAGGCAGCTGTCGCGGCGATCCGGGCAAGCGCGATCGCGGGCGCGGCCAAGCCATGACCACAGACGCAATCGCACCCGACGCCAGTCGCGACGCGCTCAAGCGCGCAGCGGCGGAGGCAGCGGTCGAGCTGGTGGAAGATGGCATGGTTGTCGGATTGGGCACAGGCTCGACGGCGGCTTTTGCGGTTGAGGCTCTGGGCCGGCGGCATCGGCAGGGCCTGCGCTTTGTCGGTATCCCGACGTCGGAGCGAACCGCCGCGCAAGCGAAGGCGGCCGGTATTCCGCTGTCCTCCTTCGCAGAGCACCGGCAGATCGACCTCACGATCGACGGCGCAGACGAGGTTGAGCGCGGCACCCTCAACCTGATCAAGGGGCTGGGCGGCGCATTGTTGCGCGAGAAGATCGTCGCCAACGCAAGCCATCGCCTTGCCATCATCGTCGATGGGGCGAAGTTGGTGGATCGGCTGGGTGCGCGGGCACCTGTGCCCGTCGAGGTCGTCGCCTTCGGGTTGGAAGCGACCCAGGCATCCCTCGAAGCACTCGGTGCCAGCGTCCGGCTGCGGCTGTCACCGGCAGGCGTCGCGTTCGTCACCGACAGCGGCAACCACATTATCGATTGCAGCTTCGGTCCGATCGCCGATCCGGCGCGGCTGGAGGAGCGCATCGGGCGCATTGTCGGGGTCGTTGAAAGCGGCCTGTTCATCAACCGCGCCGATCCGGTCTTCGTCGCCGATGCAGCTGGCGTCCGCCGCCTTGACGGCCCGCGCTCCCATCGCACTGAAGGATCGGCGCATGCCGGCTAGGACGAATCCCGAAGTGGCCAACGCCGAAGCGGAACGCCTGAGCGCGGCGAATGCGCGCCGCCAAGCCTGGCGCAAATGGGGTCCTTATGTGAGTGAACGCCAGTGGGGCACGGTACGCGAGGACTACAGCGCCGAGGGCCACGCCTGGAACTACTTCCCCCATGATCACGCGCGCAGCCGGGCCTATCGCTGGGGCGAGGATGGGATCGGTGGGTTCTGTGATGCCAAGCAGCAGCTCTGCATGGCCGTCGCGCTATGGAACGGCAGGGATCCGATCCTGAAGGAGCGCATGTTTGGCCTCAGCAACCGCGAGGGCAATCACGGCGAGGACGTCAAGGAGCTCTACTATTATCTGGATGCGGTGCCGACCTACAGCTACGCCCGGATGCTCTACAAATATCCGCAGGCCGAATTTCCCTACGACCTTCTGCTGCAGGAGAACGCGCGGCGCGACAGGAAGCAGCCCGAGTTCGAGATCATCGACACAGGCATCTTCGACGCCGATCGCTATTTCGACGTCGATATCGAATATGCCAAGGCCGACGCTGACGACATCCTGCTGCGCCTGACCATCACCAATCGCGGTCCCCTCGAAGCGACGATCCACGTGCTTCCCCAGGTCTGGTTCCGCAACACCTGGAGCTGGTTCACGGATCGACCTAAACCCGTTCTTGAGCGCGTCGACGACGATGTCGTGGTGAGGCACGAGACGCTTGGCGCCTATGCGATCCACTTCGACGGGCCGGATGAGATCAAGTTCTGCGAGAACGAGAGCAATGGCCCAAAGCTATTCGGGGACGCAGAGACCGGACATTTGTACAAGGACGGTTTCCACAACTATGTGGTGGGAGGCCGCAAGGACGCGGTCAGTTCACACAAGGGCACAAAGGCTGCCGGTATCTACCGTCGCACCGTGGCGGCGGGCGCCAGCACTGCCATCCAGGTCCGGCTGAGCCTGGGCCCACCCAAGGCCGCACCCTTTACCCATTTCGAGCGCATCTTCAGCCTGCGCAAATCCGAGGCTGATGCCTTCTATGCCGAACTGCAGGGCAAGGTGGTCGATGAGGACCTTCGCCGCATTCAACGCCAGGCTTTCGCGGGCGTTCTTTGGTCCAAGCAATACTTCTACTACGACGTCACCGAGTGGCTCGACGGCGATCCGGCGGAACCCAGGCCCCCCGGGAGCCGCCACAAGGGACGCAACAGCGAGTGGGTTCATGCCACCATGGAAGACGTCGTCTCGATGCCGGACAAATGGGAGTTTCCCTGGTTCGCAGCCTGGGACTGGGCCTTTCATCTGGTCACGCTGGCTTGTCTCGATCTGGAGGACGCCAAGCATCAACTGATCCTGCTCGGCCAATCCTGGTATATGCATCCCAACGGACAGCTGCCAGCCTACGAATGGAACTTCAGCGACGTCAATCCGCCTGTGCAAGCCTGGGCGGCTCTGCGCCTTTACGAGGAGGAGCGGAAGCGCAACGGGGCAGGTGACCGGAAATTTCTCGAGCGCGTCTTCACCAAGCTGTTGCTCAACTTCACGTGGTGGGTGAACCGCAAGGACCCGCGCGGCCTGAACGTCTTCGAAGGCGGGTTCCTCGGCATGGACAACATCGGTGTTTTCGACCGGTCCGCCGCGCTGCCGGTGGACGGCGTGCAGGTGCAGTCCGACGGAACATCCTGGATGGCGATGTACAGCCTGAACATGCTGCGCATCGCCATCGAGCTGGCGCAGGAAGACGATGCCTATCAGGACATCGCGACCAAGTTCTTCGAACACTTCCTGATGATCGGCGGCGCGATGACCAATCTCGGCGGCAAGGGGCTGAGTTTGTGGGACGACACCGACGGTTTCTTCTACGACTGGCTCGTCATGAGCAACGGCGAGGCAACACCTCTGCGCGTTCGCTCCCTGGTCGGCCTGATTCCGGCGTTCGCCGTCGAGACCATTGAGGCAACGTTGCTGAAGAACCTGCCGTCGTTCACCCGGCAGCGGGACTGGTACTTGCGCTACCGCCCCAAGCTGGCGGTCCTGGTGTCCCGCTGGAACGCGCCGGGCGCCGACGACACGCGCCTGCTGGCCATCGCCCGTGCTTTCCGCTCGTCCAAGGTGATGGAGCGCGTTCTGGACCGGAACGAATTCCTGTCGGACTACGGGATCCGCTCGCTGTCGCGGTACCATCTCGAGCATCCCTACGTTTTCGAGGCCGGCAACTTCCGCTCGGAGGTCAAGTATGTCCCCGCCGAATTGGATAGCGATCTGTTCGGTGGAAATTCCAATTGGCGGGGGCCGATCTGGATGCCGATCAATTACCTGCTCATCGAAAGCGTGAACAAGTTCGCCAAATTCTACGGCGATGATTTCAAGGTGGAATGCCCGATCGGATCCGGAGAGCTGCTGTCGCTGGAGGAGATCGCTGACGAGCTGCGCAACCGACTGATCAACATCTTTCGGCGCGACAGGAACGGACGACGTCCCGTCTTCGGCAGCTGCGAGAAGATGCAGACCGATCCGCACTTCAAGGACCACCTCCTGTTCCACGAATATTACGACGGCGATACCGGCCGCGGCCTGGGCGCCTCGCATCAGACGGGGTGGAGCGCGTTGGTCGCCAACATGATCGCGGAGCTGCATGAATAGGGACGGGCGCGTGCGCTATCCCTCGCTGTACGAGATGAATACGAGGGTCTGGCTGTGCCGCCTGTCGCAGGAGGCCGGCAAGCCGGTCACTCTCGCCGACATCGATAACGACACCCTGGATGACCTTGCGCGCCGCGGATTCGACTGGATCTGGCTTCTGAGCGTCTGGCAGACAGGCACGGCCAGTCGGGCGGTGTCGCGCGGCACCCCCGCCTGGCAGGCCGAGTTTCGAGCCGCGCTGCCCGATCTGACGGAAGACGACATCTGTGGCTCGGGCTTCGCCATCAGCGCCTACGAGGCTGATGAGGCGCTGGGCGGGAAGGCGGCGCTGGCTGCGTTCCGCGGCCGGCTCGCCACCCGCGGCCTGCGGCTCATGCTCGATTTCGTGCCCAACCATACGGCGCTCGGTCATCCTTGGGTCAAAACGCATCCCGATTTCTATGTCCAAGGCGACGAGCAGGCTCTGGCCGTGTCGCCGGCGAACTATTGCCGGGTCGAGACTGATCAGGGCGCGCGCATTCTGGCCTACGGGCGCGATCCCAATTTCCCTGGCTGGGCGGACACGCTGCAGCTCGACTATGCCAATCCGGCGCTGCAGTCGGCGCGGATGGCCGAGCTGGCCATGATTGCCGGGCAATGCGATGGCCTGCGTTGCGACATGGCGATGCTCCTGCTGCCGGAAGTCTTTCAGCGCACCTGGGGTCTCACTCCGGCGCCGTTCTGGCCCAAGGCGATCGCAGCCGTGCGCGAGGCTCATCGCGGCTTCACCTTTTTGGCCGAGGCCTATTGGGACCTCGAGTGGGAATTGCAGCAGCAGGGCTTCGACTATTGCTATGACAAGCGGCTGTACGATCGCCTCCGCCATTCCGATGCCGGCGCCATTCGCGCTCATCTGGGGGCTGGGCTCGACTATCAGGATCGGCTGGCGCGCTTTCTCGAGAATCACGATGAGCCGCGCGCAGCGGCCGTATTTCCCTGGCCGCGCCATCAGGCGACCGCCGTCGTGACGGCTTTCGCACCCGGCTTGCGATTCTTCCACCAGGGCCAGTTCGAGGGCGCCCGCGTGCGCGTGCCGGCGCATTTGTGCCGCGGCCCGGTCGAGCCACGGAACGCCGACATCGCCGCCTTCTACGACAGGCTGCTGTCGCTGCTGAGGAGCGACGGGTTTCGCGACGGGGCCTGGTCGTTAATTCCGCCGCAACCGGCGTGGGATGGCAATCCGACGAGCCAGGATTTTGTTTCCTTCGCCTGGCAGACGCAGGACGGCGGCGGCTATATCGTCGTCGTCAACTATTCGGATCATCAGGGACAATGCCATCTGCGGCTGCCCTTCGCCGGGTTGGCCGGCCGGAAAGTCCGGCTCGTCGACGTGATGGGAAGTCGAAGTCTACGACCGAGACGGCGCCGGCCTGGTTGAGCCGGGCCTCTTTATCGACCTGGGAGCATGGCGTTACAACGTCTTCAGACTGGAATCCGTGGAGCAAGGTATATGAGCGACCCTGCAGGCCATCCGCCGCAAACTCTGGCGATCGATATCGGCGGCACGGGACTCAAGGCTTCTGTCCTCGATGACTCGGGGAAGATGGTGGAAGACCATGTGCGCATGCCGACGCCTTATCCTTGCTCGCCGGCCATATTGGTCGAGGCGCTGGTCAAGCTGACGGCGCCTCTCACGTCCTATGACCGTATTTCGATCGGCTTTCCTGGCGTCGTACGGGACGGCCGGATCATCACGGCGCCGCACTTCAAAGGCAAAAGCTGGGTCGACTATCCGCTGGCAGACACTCTGGCGCGCCGTCTAGGCAAGCTGGCCCGCCTGCTCAACGACGCCGAGGTCCAGGGATTGGGCATCATCAAGGGGCGGGGGCTCGAGGTCGTGCTGACGCTCGGCACGGGCGTCGGCAGCGCGATCTTCAGCAACGGGGCGCTTACGCCACATCTCGAGCTGGCGCAGCACCCGATCCACAAGGACGAGACCTACAACGAGTATGTCGGCAACGCCGCGCGCCAGGCGCTCAGCAGCAGGAAGTGGAACAAGCGCGTGCTCAAGGTCATCGAGCACGTCTACTCGCTCGTGCACTATGACGTCCTGTATCTGGGTGGAGGAAACGCCGCCCGGGTGACTGTGGCCCTGCCGGACAACATCCATATCGCCTCCAACGACGCCGGTATCACGGGCGGTATCCGTTTGTGGGACGAAGCTGTCTGGAGTGGCATCCTCGGCCGCCGCGCCCAAAACTCAGCGTCCTGAGCGGGTCCCCGCTGAAGCGTCAGGCTCGTAGCCGCGCAATCCTTATGTTGTCGGGGTGATCCGCCTGTCGGCGCTCCCTACGGGACGCAGCGAGCAAAAGGTCGGAGGCTGATCTTATAAGGCTTTTAGTTGTCTCCTTCGAGCGCGGAACGGTGAGGTTCGTACACCGAATCGTACCAAACTTGAATCTGAGATCAACAGACAGGCGATGCGCCGGGTTCGGCGGGGCGATGTGGGATGCGAACTACGGCTGCCACCAGTGGCAATCCACTTGGCGCGTTCTCTACGATAGTGGTCGCATCGTTCGAGATGTCGCTCCTCCCACTGATGGAGCAGGTCGGACGGCTGCGATTGGTGATCTGGAATGACCCCGCCAATGTGGCATCGACATTCAGCGACACGAAGGGCCATGTAGGCCTCATTAATGTCACGGGCGAAGGATGGCAAAGACAAGGTAATTTTGTAACGTCTAGTTGAGGTGCGCTAAGACACAAAGAGAAGAGGGGAGTAAGTGAATGTCTCCAGCTCTTCAGTACCGTGTTCAACAATACAGTTCCTACGGGTTGTCGGCGCAGCAAGAGCGCGACGAATGAGGCGTCGCCGACTATTGGCGGTCATAGCGGCTGCCAGCCTCCAGAGCGTCGACGGGCGCGCGCAGGACCGAAGGGTACCGACGATTGGTGTTCTGGTTGTCGGAGTGCCCGGCTGGGAGAAATTCTGGCGATTGTTCCGGAGCTCGATGAGCGATCTGGGTTACGTCGACGGCCAGAGTGTCCGCTATGAATTCAGGTCCGATCACGGAGAGCCATCGCGACTGGCTAGTCTGGCCTCGGAACTGGTACAGCTCAATGTCGATCTGATCGTCACGTGGTACACGCCTCCGGCACAAGCCGCAAAGCGGGCCACGACCCATATACCGATTGTCATGGCTCTTGCCGGAAATCCGGTCGAAACCGGCCTCGTCGAAAGTCTCGATCGGCCGGGCGGCAATATCACCGGCATGGCCGGTTCAGCCGCTGAACTTGCGGGCAAATGTATGGAGCTCATCCGGGAGATGCTGCCATCGGCGCGTCGTGTTCTGGCTTTGGCGAATGCCGCGGATCCCTTTTCGAAGCCTTTTGTCGAATTCGTACGGAATGCTGGCGCGCCCACGAGCTTCAAAGTTGACGCGAGAATGGTTCAGGGCAAGAACGATCTCGAGGCGGCCTTCGACGAAATATCCAAGGACCCGCCCGACGCGCTGATCGTTCAGCCGAGTTTGCCGCGGAGGCGAATTGCAGAACTCGCAATTGCGCAAGAGATTGTGGCTGTTTCCGTCATTAATGGGTTCGTCGAAGAAGGAGGGCTAATGAGCTATGCGCCCTCGGAAGCGGAGATCTATCGTCGTGCCGCCGCCATCGTGGACAAAATCCTGAAAGGCACAAAGCCCTCCGATATTCCGGTCGAGCAGCCAACCAAATTTGAACTCCTCATTAATATGAAGACCGCGAAGGCAATTCATCTCAACATTCCTCCTCTGCTCCTCGCCCGCGCTGACGTCATTGTAGAATGACCAAGACGGGTTCTTATCAATTAGTCCTTGAGGAAAAGCCTGTCAGATCGGCCGCGAAGGCCTGACAGCGTTGAAGTGCTTCAAGGGGACTTACGCGACGCTGACGGCAAGACACAAGTGAACGCCAAGGCCCGCTTTCGCCACCGCTGACGACCGTCTCCTTTCGCTATGCAGCGAAACCCATCCTAGAGTATCTAATCCAAACTCATCCCTAAAGTGCGTGCAGAGGTAGTTGCAATGGATCGGTTCGTCGTAGCTGGGACGTTTTGGGCGAGGTGGCCAATCAGCGCCTCGCCATCGATATGCGCGGCTCGCACAACCGCGAGCAAGACAAGCAGCGCGATCGGTTGACCGGCGCTTATGATGATGGGATGCCGCGCGAGCGCCAAGTAGAACGGCCGCAGAGCCACAAGCCCGATCGTCAGCGCGATGGCGATTTCGGGAAAGGAATGCAATCGCAGCACTATGCAACTCGCTGCAAGGAGTAGGATCAGCAGCGCGGCGCCGGCGAACAAGGCGATCCCGAAGCCCCTGCTGCGACCCCTCGCCAACAGGATCGCGAGATTGCCGTAGAAGCTCGTCGCTATGGCGACGTGGCCGCTCGGGCTGAACAGGCGAGAAGGGCCAAGCTCGGCCCGTCCGTAGACGTGAAGGACCAGCTTGCTGATGAAGATGAGCCCGATGCAAAGGCCGACTGACTGTGCCCAGGGGCCAGCCATCTGGCGCCGGTCATCGTCGATCCAGAGATAGAAGAACATAGCGAGAGCCGCGAGGAGCAACAGCGTCGGATCGCCGAGCTCCGTGAAACGTTTGACGAGGCCGGGACTCATGGCGGGCCCTAGCTCGTTACCACGGGCGACAGGTTCGCGACTTCGCAGTCGGGCCTGAGATACGCGAGGGTCGCGTGGATCTCGGTAAGGTATTCCTAATTCATCACCACGATGATGTCGGTTGCATAGTCTCGCATGGCGGACGCGAGCCGGCAGGCGTGCGCGCTGAGGCCGCTAGGGCCAGGGCCGTCGCTTTGGTTTGCCGGCGTACCTGGGGGCCGGGCAGGGTCATGTTGGTGGCGATACGACCTGGACGCTTCGAATAGTCGAGAACGGTGGCGATGGCGGTGTTGACGAAGTTGTTGCTGTGTACGTTAAAGCCGATCGGGCCGACTTCGACCGGCATGCGGCGTGTGCCGAAGAAGATGTTGCGCTCGATGCTTCGGCCGTGGGAGGGGTCGTTCTTGAAGTCGAGGGTGATGCACTGACCGCAATCGCGGAAGTGATTGCCGGAGATGGTTGTGCGATCAACTCCCCACCCCATGATTGAGCCGCCTGCCACGCTCTCGAAGTCGTTATTGATGATGAGCGCGTTGACCGAGTCATTGAGGTTGATGGCGGTCTCGCCGCCGGTGAAGCGGCAGTCGCCGACAGTGACGGCCTGCGAGTTCGACATGTCGATGCTACCACCTACGAACGAGAGGCCCCGGATCACAGCGTTCGGCCCCCGGACCATCAGGTCGCCGATGATGGTGGCGCCCTTCAGGGCATAAAGTATGATGTTGGGCTTCACTATCAACTTTGAGACACGGTAGGTGCCGGGATCGAGCACAACTACGCCGCCATTGGCCGGCCGCCCCATAGCCTGTTCGATGGCGTTCAGCGGCGCGCCAAAGGCGATGTTCACGCTGAGCGCGGCGATGATCACAACGACGGCCACGAACCCCAGGACCGATCCGATGGTACGCATCGCTGCGATGGCGGGAAGGATCGGTCGTGACTTGGCCCGCTTGGCAATGAGCGCCTCATGTTGGCGGGCGGCTGCGGGCGCGAATTTCAGGCCGACCTCTTTCGCAGGATTGCCAGCGACGATGGCGTAGCGCGGGACGTCCTTGGTCACCACCGAGCCCGCCGCGACGATGGCACCCCGGCCGACCGTCACGCCGCTTAGCACGATCGCGCCGTAGCCGATCCAAACGTCCGATCCGATGACGATGCGCGTCCCCTCGCCGCGGTGGCCAAAGTCGCCGTCACCGATCCACGGCGCCTTGCGGATCGGAACGCCCAACGTCGTGTAGTCGTGATCGAAGCGTCCGACGATGCCAACGGAATTGGCGATCAGCACGTCGTCACCGATCTCGCCGTCGCACTCGATGGTGCAGAGCTTCCCGATATAGACGTCGTTGCCGATGGTCAGCCCTCTCGGCGCCGCGACCTTAGAGCCTATGCCGAGATGCAGGTTCTTGCCGACGCGGACGTTGGAACGGATGGCGTAGAGCTTGAAGAGCCGCATCCAGAGCGGACGCAGCAGGGCCAGCAGACGTCTCATGGCACGGTCCTCATGGCGCCTTCGGCAAATGCCTTTTGACCGGTCAGAGCGGCCGGCTCGTGGCGCAGCTCGTAGGCGATGCGCAGGGCATAACCCCAGAAAGCGTAGTAGGGGATGGCGTTGTAGGGTTTCTCCATCGTGTCCTCGCCCAAGCAGCTCGCCAGTGTCAGAACCGCGAACGCCATCACGAGAAGCAGGAAGTCGGCCTCCTTGAGGCTGAGCCGGCGGCACTCGCGATAGGCACGAATGCCGGCGCGGAAGAGCTCGGCCTGCAGCCACGTCCAGGCGATCATGCCGAACAGCCCAAGTCGCGCGACAACGGAAATCATCGAATTGTGCGGCTCGCGCGCCAACACGCCCAGCGGGTCTCTGAAGTCGGTGAGCGGCACACCGAAGCCCAGCCCGGCCATCAGGGTCACCGCATCCGACGTCAGCAGGTCGTAAAGACGCATCCACCAGCCCATGCGCAGCGCTACGCCGTCCGCCGCCTCGGCGACGCCGGTATATCCGCCCGAGCTGATGCCGACGATCGACAGGATGTGGTCGATGAAGAAGTCGATCGAGATCTCCGACGATAGGCGGCCGGTGACGCGAATTTCGAACGCCGTGATGGCTGCGAGCAGAAAGACCATGATCGGCACCGCCAGGCTCAGCCGGCCGAGAATGCGGGGCCTCACGATCCACAACAAAATCGCCAAGGCCACGATCTGAAAATAGGTGGTGCGGGCCTGAAGAACGATGACAGCGAAGGCGATCAGGAAGCCGCCGATCAAATCGTAGCGCGTGCGCTGAGCCTGCCGCGATGCGGGTCGCGTGAAGTAGTAAAAGGCGCCCCAGAGCAGCATCTGGCCGGTTGTCGCGAAGCTGCCGAAGATCGGGATGGGCTGTTCCGATGCGCCTGGCAGCGTCGGCGACGCGGCTACAATCTCGTTGGCATAGACGAACGTCAGACCGTACAGGCAAGAGACGGCGATGATCGGACCGAGCCAGCGTTCGAGCAATTCCACGCTGCGCGGTTGGCCGGCCAGGGTAAAGCCCGCAATCAGGTAAAGTGATTCGACGGCCTGCGTGGCGTCACGGAACGCCCAGAAGCCATACTCCATGCCATCGAGAACCAGCCTGGCCAGTGCCCAGATCCACCAGACGGCGAACGGGAACAGCGCCACGGTCGCACCCATCCGCGCCAGGACTTTGGGGATGTTCGAGGTCAGCAGCACGATGATGAGCAGCAGTTCCCCCAGGGGAACGCCGAAGCCCGCCGGTGGTACGCGAAGCTGCATGAACGGGTAGCTCAAGATCAAATAGCCCGCGATCAGTGCGACCATCGCGACGGCGCCCTTCGCAGGTCGTGCCTTCGTCATGACACCAGCCCGTAGATGCGTTCGACCTTCTCAGGCCAGGAGAATTCGTCGCAGCGGCGTTTTGCTGATTCGGCGAAGAACAGCCGGGTGGGCTCGACGGCCAATTCGACAAGGGCGCGTCCCATCTCCTTGCTTACCTCGGCCGCGGTCTTGCCGGCGGGGTCTATGGCGTATCCGCAGCGATCATCGACCATTGTCGCTGGGCCGCCGAGCTTCAGGCACACGACGGGAAGGCTATGGCTCATGGCCTCGAGGACGACCATCCCGCCCGAGTCATGCAGCGCGGGAAAGAGCAGCACGTCGTGGTTCGCATACATCGTCGCCATTGAGCGACGGTCCTGCCAGGGCTGCCAGTCGATGCGGTCGGCGACGCCGAGATTGCCGGCGAGCTTGCGCCACCGCTTCTCCAATGGTCCTTTACCGACCATCGTCAGGCGCGCCCCCGGCATCGTCTGTGCGAGCTGCGCGAAGGCGGGTAATCCGAGGTGCATTCCCTTGTAGTCGACGAAGCGCCCCGCATACAGCACACGGAACGGATCGTCGGGACTCCGTCTGCGCAGCGGCATGCGCTGCTTGTCAGTCAATTGCTGCTCAGTGCCGATCGCTAGCTCTATGCGAGCCTTGCCATGGACCGCCGACGGCATCAGCCTGAGCGTTTCGGCTGAGGTGACATAGATGCGGTGGGCACTGTTGAAGGTGGCCGTCATGAACGGCACAAAGCGCGTGAGGAAGTTGGCGACGTCGCGCAGCGTGTCATGTAGCAGGCCGGGCAGACTGTAGCCTAGGCGCAGTCGCCAGGGAGCGCGCTCACCGCCGCCTACGGGGCCGAAGATGAAGGGGATTCCGAGCCGGCCCATAAAGCTCGGAGCACGCAGGCCGGCATAGGTGACATGGTGCACGCAGTCGAAGCACTCTGCGCGATGCAGCTTCTTGGCGTGATGGGCCGCGAGCCATTGCCAAATCGCGTTGTGGGCATGAAGCGGACCGCGGGCTTGCCAGCGCAGCGCCTGCGGCACGTCGAAATAGCGGAAGCGCAGGCAACCCTTCACGTCGATATGCTGGAGGGCCCGCTCGATCGCTGGACGAGATTCCGAGCGCGTAAGGACGACCACCTGGCGTCCCGTGCGTGCGAGGAAGATGGCCCAGTTCCAGCCGACTGCGAATTCCGATCCTTTGTCAGGCTCGCATGCGAATGCCGAAAGCAGGATCTTCACACGTACCCTCGTGAACCTTCGGCATCGATGATATCAGATAAGAAAAGAAAAGAATATAAATCTCGACGTAACGATGATTATCACGGCTTTATCACCACTTACCATCGGGGGGATGACTATTTTCTTATCGTTTCTTTCCTTTGGTTCTTAAGGGGCGTGTATATGGCAAAGGTCGCAATCGGCATCCCGGTCTACAATGGTGCGAACTATCTGGCGGCGGCGATCGAATCGATCCTGCAACAGAGCTACGGCGACTTCGATCTCATCATCTCAGATAATGCCTCGACTGACGCCACCGAGGAGATTTGCCGGGATTATGCGCGGCGGGATGGCCGCATACGGTACGTACGCCAGTCCCGCAATCTTGGCGCGGCCGGAAATCACAATGTGCTAGTAGGCATGACGGACAGCCAGTACTTCAAATGGGCTGCGCACGACGATTTGATCGCCCCTGGTTTCCTCTCCGCCTGCGTTGGGGCCCTGGATGCCAATCCGTCCGTCGTCGTCGCCTCGCCCGCTTCAAATTTGATCGACGAGGACGGCATGCCTTTGCCTTTCTCGCCCGAAAGAGGCGGTGTCATTGATCGCGCCGGCGTTTGCTGGCCTGTCCTGCCCGAGGGCAATGACGGCCTCGGCGCGGCTGACCCCGTGGTCCGCTTCACCGCGGTGATGCTGAAGATGGTGATGTGTGTCGAGATCTTCGGCGTCATGCGGCGTTCCGCGCTGTTGCGCACCCGTCTGCAAGGTCCCTTCAGTGGGGCGGACAAGGTGTTGTTGGCGGAAATGAGCCTGTTGGGCCCGTTCTGGCTAGGCTCGCAGGTGTTGTTCTCGCGGCGCTGCCATTCACAACAGTTCAGCGCTTCTTCCTCGGGCAGCTACCGCGCCCAGTGGTTTTCCGGGCGCCGCGATTTGATAGTTGTCCAGCAGATCAAATTGGCGCTGGCATATGTCCAGGCGCTAGGGCCGACAGATCTCACTCTCCGGCAACGATACGACTGTCTGCAGGCGATCGTTCGGCGTGCGATTTCGCGTGGTCATCACTGGCAGAGGCTGACGGGAGCGTTGGTCGGCAATTCGCAACCCCCGCGGTCGTCGAGACCGGCGGCGGAACTGGAGCAGGCTTAGCCGCCTGCTCGACTGTCTCAGGGCCGCCCGGCGCGAAGACGACCATGCCCTCGGATGAGGATCCGTCGTCGTACAGGGCGACAGCCTCGATGGGCATGGGTTCGAAATCATCAGTTCGCCTGAAATCCCGCAAGGACGTTCCGCTGCAGGCAACGTCGCGAGCGGGCGCGCCGTGTCGGGCGACCACGTCGCCAAGATCGACGGTGCGGAAATCGATGCTCCAGCGGGTGAGGGCGGTCTCGTTGTGCACGGTCGAATGCAGTTGGTCAGCCGAGAATAGGATGACGCTGCCTGGCGGCACGACCAGCCGGATGGCCGGTTCTAGCTCGATAAGCTCCTTGGCGCGCGGCTGCACCCTCGTGTCGCTCTTGATGTGGTTTGCGGCGTTCTGCCGACCCACAGCATTCCAGCGATAGTAATTGAAGTCGCTCGATCCGTTCACTATCGCCCGGTCCCAATAAGCCGGATGGAAGGCCATGCCCTGATTCGCATCGAAGTCGTAAAGGGGCATCCACCAGTTTAGCTGACACGGCGGCGCCGAATACCAAGTGTCTCGGTGCGGATGGTGGGCATAGGCGATGCCTGTTGTCAGGTAGCTCGCCGGATAGGCGGCCCGCAATCGCGGCACGTCCTGATAGGTACTGCTCGCGTTGCAGCCATAGCCGAGGAGGAGGTCGCGAAGCAGGAAGCGCGTGCGGGGATCGTGAATGAACTGCGGCTTCAACCGCGACAGGATCTGCACCGTCTCCGTGACCTCGAGGTGCTGGTACGCCGTCCGAGGCGAGTATGGGGCGAAGGCATCCTCGATCATCTTTCGCGCAAAGCGCACCAGCTCGAGGCTCGCTGGCGTGGCTGGCAAGACGATGATCTCGCCGCGGTATAAGCCTGCGCGCCGCTCGTCGTCGCTCGTGCCGATCGCAAATGAAACGTCCATGTTGTCCCTCTTTAATTCCGAGTTCCTGTCGCTGTCCCTAACCCTAATTCGATCCGCGACCTCACTTCCCTGGCGCGTTGGACCGTGGCTGCAAATTCCCCGAACTCCTCGCTGCTGATCGCGAAGGCGGCGCACGCTTCGAACGCCCTCAACTGGCGATCCCATTTCCGTTCGAAAGCCGTGAAGATGCCGTCGCGGATGAAGCTGACACGATATCCATGAGCGATGGCGGTTCGGGCCGTCCGCGCGATCGATGTTGCGCCGTCGATGCCGGCCAGGAAGAGGTGGCCAATACCCTGCTGCCGAAGGAAAGTGTCGAACCCGTCGTTGGAGAAGGCGTCGCCGGCCGGCGTCGAGAAGCGGAAGCCGGGAACTGTTTCCAGGCGCTTGTCGGCTCCATTTCGGCTGGCGTCGGCGTTGTGGTCCCTTGCAAGGAGACGGAAGACCGCTTTGCCTGTGGCGCTGTCGGGTTCCTGTTGGGCATACAGCACCGGTGCGTCGAATCTCGCTGCCAGACGCGAGGCGGCGTTAATTTTGTGGATCACACCGTCCAGCGCGGCTTGAGGCAGGGAATACCAGCGCGACGGCGAAGTGAAGTCTTGCTGGATGCCGAGGATGACGATGGCATAGCCCGGCGAACCGTCGTTCGGCTCGTTCACCTTGGGCGCATCTGCGGGAGGCGCCTCTGCAGGCTTGGGAGAATTCTCTGGGGGCGGAACCAGGGTCGTCAAGGCCGCGAGCCGCCCATGCACGGTGCGAAAGGCTTTCGCAACGGCCACGGCGGCTGTGCGGGACCTCCGCGGTACCACGCCGTCGGCTGCGATGCCGATTGCAGCCGCGATGGCTTTATTGCGCAGGCTTGCAAACTGGGCTGGCCACGTGCCGTCGGTGGGCAACCAGGTAGCTGAACCGGAAGGTGCACGATAGGCCTCGGTGCTCCGAGCCAAGTACTTGGCTTCGGCATAGCCGTAGCTGTCCTGGTGCTGCTCCTTGACCAGGGTAAGGACCGCGCCGGCTGGCGCCGCGCCGGCCTCGACCAGCTTCCTGAGAGCCATCTTGAGGGCCTCTCGGGGGGTCTTTCCGCACCGGACGGCGAGCACCGTCGTATCGCCCCAGCATGCCAGAAGGGTCGCCTCCGCAATGGAGCAGATCGGAGGCGTGTCGACGATGATGACGTCGTATTGCCTACGCAACAATTCGAGAAGCGCCGGCAGTCTGTCGATCCAGGAGAGGAACGATCCGCGCGAAAATTCTCCTGGCAGCAGGATGTCAGCACCGGTAGCGACGTCGGTGATAATGGAGCCGGCCATCGTCGCCTTGCCTTCCAGTACCTCCGCCAGTCCGGATCCGCCGAGAATATCCAGAGCCGAACTGGCTCCCTTCTTCCAGAGATCGGCATCGATCAACAGGACCCTCTGTCCGGATTGGGCCGCGAGGGCGGTCAGGCCCAAGGCGAGGTTCGTCTTGCCCTCCGCGGGGAGGGACGAGGTGACGACCGTCACCTGGGGAGGAGCGTCGCCTCCCCAGAAAATCCGGGAGTAGATGGCCTTGACGGCCTCACGGTAGGTCGAGCCGAACCGCGCAGCTTCTGCCGGTGACAGTCGCGCAGCGCGCGAGAAGGGCACAAGGCCGAGGCCGGCTATCCCGAGGTCTTCCAGGTCTTGCAACCCTTTGATCGTTTGATCGGCCTTCTCGAGCAGATGCACGGCAGCGGCACCGACCATCAACGACAGGACACTGCAGATCGCCAACAGCAGGCCCTTTTTCGGCCGTTCTGGCTCGACGGGCAGCTGGGCGTAGGAGACGATCTGGGCGTCCGGCCGCCCGACATCGCCTTCCTGGCTGCTCTCCTTGAAGCGGGCGAGGAAGTTGTTCAGGACTAGCCGATCTGCCTGCGCATCGCGCTCGAGCTTTCTCAAGGTCACTTCCGAGCTGTTCATACGCGCTACGTCATCCTGCAGGTGCCGCAGGCGCTCGTTCAGATCCTGCTCCTTCAAGCTTGCGATCTTGAGATCGTTCTCAAGGGTGGCGATCGCGCGAAGGCCCTCGTTTTTCTTCGCGCTGCGGACGTGCCTGAGCCGCTCGCTCAGGCCGATCGTGACGGGATTCTTGGAGCCCATGGACGCTGACGCTTCGGCCAGCTTCTCCACCGCATCGGCTTCTTGGGCGTCCAGAGTCCTCATGAAGGGCGAATCGATGAGCTCGCTGACGGACCGTCCCTTGGCCTGGTTGGCGGCGTTGAGTTGGCTCAGCCGCGCCTCGATCGCGGCCCGGGCTGACTGGGCAACGGCCAGCTCGGCACTCGTGTCCGTCATCTGCTTCAACAACAGCGGTGAACCGCCCGGGGTGGAAAACAGTCCAGCCTGAGAGCGAAACTTCTCGACGGCGTTTTCCGCCGCTTCGACGCGGCCCTGCAGCTCGGCAATCCGCTCCTGAAGCCAGGCCGTGTTCTTCATTGCCGACTGCGAACGGAGCGCGATCTGGTTATTGACATATCGATCGACAATAGCGTTGGCGACGCGCGTCGCCAGTTGCCGGTCAGGAGCGTCGAAGGCGACGTCGACCATGCGCGAGGCTTCTTTGATCTCGATGCGCTGGCGTCGAAGGACGTTGTCGATCGTGCGCGACAGATCCATCGCCGCCTCGGCCTGTACGTCGGCTGGCGGAGGTGAGCCAGTCAGTTGTTGAGCGAGCCGGGCGATCAGGCCTGGGGGGGCGTTGCTTTCCAGCGCAGGGTTGAACTCAGGATCGTCGGCCAGATGGAGATCCCGGATGACTTCCAACGCCAGCTGGGGGGACTTCAGGACCTCGACCTCCGTTTTGACCGTTCCCGTATCGGGAAGGGCCATGCCGAGCGCCTGGTTGACTCCCGCAGCTGCGCGGTTTTTGGCGATCGGATCGCCGATCGAGACATAGGCATGGGCGACGAAGTGCGGTGGTAATCGCATGATGACCGCTGCCGCCACAGCGGTACCCGTGACGGTGATGGCAAGCAGCAGAAGCTTCCGACGCCACAACTTGCGCAAAAACAGTCCGTACTCGATGCCTTCGTGCTCCTCCGACCTTTGCGGATGATGGGCAAGCGCTTGGACCTTCATTGTGGTGTCGCCGCGGCCTCCATGGATCGAGTTCCATCTGTGAAGGGCGGGCACACTGTGCGGCAGTCTGGCATCCGTCATGGGAACCTCTGGTTGAGGGGTCGCGATAACTTTTTGGGCAACAGCAGCGAAACCTGTTGCAAAAACTCGTGGAACACCATAAGAAAAGAAAAGAAAATAAACAAGGCGAACACCGAATTGCCCCAAGTGGTGTGCCCGAGGAGGGTGCATGTCGACCTATAGCGATGGCGGTCCCTTGTCGGGCCGGCGAAACCTTGGTTTAGCGCGCTCACTTGGCAAACTGCACGCCCCGCTATCAGGAGTTGATCTGCAGCTTCGTCTGCAGGGGGTGATGCGGCTGGCGGACTGGCTATCGATCACGGTCACCGGTCTGGCGTTTGATCAGCTCCTCGGGTCGCCGGACCGGTCTCCGCTCGCGCAAGCACTGGGCATCGTTCTCGTCGCTACCATAACGGTGAACTGGCTTGAGGTGGTGCGGGCCTATGGCTCTCGCAGCATGAGTCGCCTGGGGTCGCAACTTGGAAAGGTAACGATGGCTTGGACGTCGGCGTTCGCCTGCGTTGCCGCCATCGCTTATCTCACGGACGGATCGGCCCGCTTGCTCGGCAACGCGACCGATATGTGGTTTGGAGCAAACGGCATCCTGTTGCTGACGTCGCGCCTCATGGCAAGCGTGCTGCTAGCGCGGTGGCAGAAGGAAGGACGCCTCGTCCGCAACATCGCCGTGCTCGGGACGGGGCCTGCGGCGTTGGCGCTGGCCGAGAAGCTTAGGGCAGGAAAGGAAGAAGTGAATCTAGTGGGGGTGTTCGCCGACGTGGGTGCCGCCAACCTGCCGGCCGGCACCGATGGCAACCTGGATCTCTTGGCCGCGAGGGCCAGCTCCGGCTTGGTGGACGAGATCATGCTGGCCATGCCCTGGTCGTCGCCTGTCGACTTGAATCGCGCCATAACTAGGTTTTCCAACATCCAGGTCGAGATCAGCATCCACCCGGCGCTGAACGAGCTCGAGTATCCACCGCAGGCGTTTGCCATTACCGCCGGGGTCGCGAGGCTGACCGTTCAACAGAGGCCGCTGTCCGGCTGGGACGCGCCGGTGAAGCGTGCGGAAGACATCGTGGTCGCCACTATTGCGTTGGCAATTGTGGCGCCGTTGTTCGTCCTGATTGCGTTGGCGATCAAGATCGACAGCCGTGGTCCGATCATCTTTCGGCAAGAACGCCATGGTTTCAACAACAACCGGATTCTGATGTTCAAGTTTCGCAGTATGCTTCACGATCTGCATCCGGATCCGAATATCCCGCAGGCGAGGCGTAATGATCCGCGTGTGACCCGCGTCGGCGCCTTCCTTCGGCGGACGAGCCTCGACGAACTGCCGCAGTTGTTAAATGTGCTTCGTGGCGACATGTCGCTGGTTGGGCCGAGGCCGCATGCCGATGCCCACAACGAGAAATATGCCCGCCTGATCGATGGTTATTTGGGACGCCATCGAATGAAGCCTGGCATCACTGGTTGGGCGCAAGTGAATGGCTTGCGCGGCGAGACCGAAACGACCGAGCAGATGCGTCGGCGCCTCGAGCACGACCTCTTTTACATCGCCAATTGGTCGTTGCTGCTCGACATCAAGGTCATTCTAATGACTTTTCCGGTCGTGCTGCGAGGGACCAACGCCTACTGACGAGATCGTTCAGCCGGAACTGCGCATCGCCGGGGCGAGTTCCTTGCGCTTCTTGAGAATCTCCTCGACCTCCAGCCGCGTGCGCGCGCTGCCCCACAACAGGCGGTCTGTCGCCATCAACAGCGTCTCATAGTTTGCGTCGGTCTCCTCCATCGAGAGAGCATCCACCGCTCCCAAGAAGGATGCGATTTCACTATGCATGCGATTCCAGACGACGCCGGTAGAAGTATGAGTGAGCGGTGCCTGCCGGCTGCGCGGTTCGGGGGGGCGGAGGCTGAACGACAGGTCGGCCCTATCGGCGGCGGCCGCCCCGATGCTCCGTTGCTTAGCTTTCGTACCTTTGAGAGGAACGCGGGCAACGATGTAACGGATGGCTGGAGCCGTGCAATGATAGCTCCGCGCGATCTGAGTCAGTGTTTCGCCGCGCCGAAAACGGTCGGCAATCTTGGGCCATTCTTCGTGAGGGATCTTTCCTCGAATTCTTACGTTTGCCAAGGTATTGGCCCTCTTTCTTAACAGCAAAGATAAAGCAACATAGGACTCCACGCAATCCCTCCAACTACGCGATAACCTGAATGTTCCGTGCGCCTATGAGCTTGTGATAAAGCTGTGACTGTCCTTCCTATAAGACCGGCAAGATAAGAAAACAACATCTACTTTTGGTCGGTCACGCGAATACCTTGGTCGGTCACGCGAATATCTCGTCTGTTTTCGCGATTTGTATTTTCTTTTCTTATCTTTTCGATAAGATGCCGCTTGTCAACCAGTTATGTGGAAGGCCGGCCGGCGCACAATGACAAAGTTCATCGAGAATGTAGGCGCCCTTTCGGCCGAGAACGTCACAGCCCACCCTCGGAAATCTCTGGCCAAGCCGCCCGTTGCCATCTTGGCGGGCGGGCTCGGGACTCGGCTATCCGAAGAGACTGTCCAACGGCCGAAGGCGCTGGTCGAGGTCGGCGGCAAGCCGGTGATCTGGCATGTCATGAAGCACTACGAAGCTCACGGCATGACCGAGTTCGCCATTGCGCTGGGGTACAAGAAGGAAGCGGTGATCCGCTACTTCCTCGACCTGCACACCTCCAACAGAAACCTGACGATCCGGACGCGCGATGGATCGGTTTCGTTCCACGATTCTGAGCGTTGCCTCGACTGGACAATCCATCTCATTGATACCGGCCCCGAAACGATGACCGGAGGCCGGATCAAGCGGTTGCAGCCCTACGTGGGCAGCGGGACCTTCATGCTCACTTGGTGCGACGGCCTGTCGAATGTCGATCTTGATGGGCTTCTCGCCTTCCACCGCGCCCACGGCAAGCTAGCGACGGTGACCGTCGTGCGCGCGCCGTCGCGGTTCGGCCTAGTCGACCTGGCTGACGATGGAGCCGTGGAGCGCTTCAGCGAAAAGCCCGCCCACGGCGAAGGCTGGATCAACGGCGCCTTCTTCGTGCTGGAACCCGGCATTTTCGACTACATCGCCGGCGACGCGACGATGTGGGAACGCGAACCCCTCGAGAAGCTGGCCGTCGAAGGGCAGCTTGTGGCGTACCGCCATACGTCGTTCTGGCAGTGCATGGACACGCTTCGCGAGAAGACCTTGCTCGATGAGTTGTGGCGCAGCGGTGCTGCGCCGTGGAAGACATGGGAGTAGCATCATGAAAGTACTCGTTACCGGCCACAGTGGTTATATCGGGATGGTCCTGGCGCCTCTGCTCGTGGAGGCAGGCCACGAGGTCGTCGGGATCGACACAGATCTGTTCGCAAGATGCACCTTCGGAGACGACGGCTCCCCGATAGCAACCATAGGATGCGACATCCGCGAGGTGAGCGCGGCGCAACTGTGCTCGTTCGACGCCATCGTTCACCTCGCCGGGGTCTGTAACGACCCCCTGGGTGATCTGCTCCCGGAAACGACCTTCGCCATCAACGAGGCGGCCACAATTCGGCTTGCTGAGCTTGCGGTCGAAGCCGGCGTCAAGCGCTTCGTCTTCTCGTCGACCTGCAGCGTTTACGGTGCCGCGCTTCAGGATTGGGTCGACGAGACATCGGCGGCCAATCCGGTCACTCCGTACGGCGTTTCGAAGTATCAGGCAGAGCGTGGCTTGCTCGCTCTCGCTAGCGACCGCTTCTGTCCGGTGCTGCTGCGCAGCGCGACAGCCTATGGCTTTTCGCCGCGCATCCGCTTCGACCTGGTGTTGAACAATCTCATGGCCTACGCCTTCACCAGTCAGCGTGTCTTCCTGAAGAGCGATGGGATGGCATGGCGTCCTATTGTCCACATCGAAGATATCAGCCGCGCTTTTCTCTCCGCGCTCGAAGCACCGCGAGAGGTCGTCCACAAGGAGGTTTTCAACGTCGGCTCGACGACGGAAAACTACCGGGTACGGGACATCGCCGAGATCGTTCGGCGGACGGTGCCTGGCTCTTCGATCACCTACGCAAGCGACGCTGGCGCAGACAAGCGTTCCTACAGGGTGGATTGCTCGAAGATCGCCAAGAGGCTTCCAAACTTCCGGCCGCAATGGACGGCACTGGCAGGCGCTCGGGAGCTCTCCCAGCGCTATACGCAGTTCGGTCTCCAGTCGGACGATTTCGAAGGCGAGCGCTACCAGCGGCTTGCCTATCTGAAGGCTCTCCTCGGCAAGGGTTTCCTCGACACTTCCCTGCGTTGGCTGCCGCCGGCAGATGAGTGGAGGCGCCGCCGCCCAGACGACGTGCCGAACCAGATCCTGGCTGCAGCCCAATAACCGCCGAGGAGTTAGGTCCATGTCGACGTGCGCTTGCCCAAATTGCGGGCGGGAGCGAGCCCACAGCTTCTATCATATGGGCGGCGTCCCGGTGAACAGTTGCTTGCTGTTCGACGATCCAGGGGCGGCCCATGCACTGCCGGCCGGCGACATCGATCTCGCCTTCTGCCCGGACTGCAGCTTCATCTTCAATGCCGGGTGGAAGCCCGACAGAACCACGTATTCCACCGAGTATGAGGAAACCCAGGGCTTCTCGCCGACCTTCACCGCGTTCCAGCGTGAGCAGGCGCGCGACCTGGTGGACCGCTACGGCGTGTTCGACAAGGACGTCGTCGAGATCGGATGCGGAAAAGGCGAGTTTCTCACGCTGCTCTGCGAGCTCGGCGGCAACCGAGGGGTTGGCTACGACCCGAGCTTCGTCCCCGAGCGCCGGCAGCCTGGATCAGCCGATATCGTCTTCAAGCAGGAGTACTTCTCCGAAGAGACTGTCCAGGAGCCCGTGGACCTCGTCTGTTGCCGGATGACGCTTGAACACATTTCCCAGACGCGCGCCTTCGTGCAGGCGGTCCGTCGGATTGCCTCGCCACAACGTGGCACGGTCGTGGTCTTTCAGGTCCCTGACGTGCGCCGGATTCTCGACGAGGGCGCCTTCTGGGACATCTACTACGAGCACTGCTCGTACTTCTCCCCGAGGTCTCTGGCGCACGTGTTCCAGGACGCAGGCTTCGAAATTCTTCGCATCTCAACGGGCTTTACCGGCCAGTATCTGACGATAGAAGCCCGTCCGTCGTCTTCTGCGGCGCGGCCGGTCGCTTCGGTCGGCGAAGACCTTGCCTTAAGCGTGGCATCATTCAACAGGAGGGCCCGGCGCGTACGGGCGCAATGGGCAGCGACCATGCGGGCGAGTGGCCAGGCGGGCGTCCGGATCGTGTTGTGGGGCTCGGGCTCCAAGGCTGTGGCGTTTCTCTCCGCCATGGAGGATGCCCATCGCCACATCCAGTACCTCGTCGACATCAACCCGCACCGGTGGGGCAAGTTCGTGCCGGGGCATGTCAAGCAGATCGTCGGACCGGATTTTCTCGCCGAGTACAAGCCCGACCTGGTGGTCGCGATGAACCCAGTTTATCGGCAGGAGATCACAGCCGATTTGCGGCGACTAGGAAGCCCCAACGCGACGCTGCTCGCGCTGGGCGAGCCGAGCGCTAACTCGGGCCCGAGGTTTGACATCAACTTTCGAATAATTCCCGCCTGACCGAGGGCGCCGGATCACAGGAGAGAGCCACTTGGAAAGCCGATCGGATCATTGTCGGGCGAACGTGCTTGGTGTTCCGATCAGCGCCCTGACCATGCAGCAAGCGTTGCAGACAATTCACGCATGGATCGTCGATCGTGATCCGAACTTCGTTTGCACGCTCGACGTCCACGCCCTGATGGAGAGCCGGTCGGCGCTCGACGTTCAGCAGATCTATCGGCAGGCCGGAATGGTGGCTGCTGATGGCATGCCACTTGTATGGCTGCTGCGGCGCATGGGTTACTCCAGCGCCGAACGCGTGTGCGGGCCTGACCTGATGCCGGCGCTTTTTCGCGCATCCGAGCAGCATGGTTATCGGCATTTTCTTTACGGCTCAACCGAGGCCACGCTGGCCCGTCTTCGGTCGGAATTGCACCGGCAATACCCCAAGGCGACCATCGTCGGAAGCTACTCGCCGCCGTTTCGCCAGCTGGCGCCCGAGGAGCAGCGCCGCGTCGATAGCCTGGTGAATGGTGCCGCGCCTGATATCGTCTGGGTCGGGCTGGGTGCGCCCAAGCAGGAGCGATGGATGGCGGCGCGGCGGTCGTCGCTCGATGCTCCCGTGTTGATCGGGGTGGGGGCCGCGTTCGATATGATCGCCGGCAACGTCAAGCGTGCACCGCTCATGCTGCGCCAGACCGGCTTCGAATGGGTGTACCGTCTGAGCCAGGAGCCGAAGCGCCTGGCGAGACGCTATCTCCATTCAAATTCCAAGTTCCTGATGTTGCTGATTCGCGAACGTCTGCGTTTGCGGGCAGAGCAGATCGAAATCTAAATTCCGGGCCAATTGTCGAGGAGCTATCCATGAGAATCCACAATTGCCGCTCGTGCCATTCGCCCTCGCTCCAAGTCGTCCTGGATCTGGGCGAGCACCCGCTGGCGGACGCACTTCTGATATCCGAACGCGAAGCGCGCGATCTTCCGCGCTATCCGCTGCAACTCGCCTTCTGCGAAGGCTGCTCGTTGCTGCAGGTGACGGAAACCATCCCGCCCGACGTGCTATTTCAACGGGACTACCCGTACTTTTCCTCCTCGTCGCCAGCGCTGCTGCGCCATGCCGCGGCTCACGCCCAAGCCTTGATCGCCGATCGCGGGCTCGATTCCAAGAGTTTCGTCGTCGAGGTCGCCTGCAACGACGGCTATCTCCTGCGCAACTTCGTCGAGCGGGGAATTCCCTGTTTGGGGATTGATCCTGCGGCCGGTCCGGCCGAGCACGCACGAAAGATCGGCGTTCCCGTTATCAACGACTTCTTTTCGCTGAAGCTTGCCGAGAAGCTGGCGGCTGAGGGCAAATGCGCAGACGCGATGATCGCCAACAATGTCGTCGCGCACGTAGACAAGATCAATGACTTCGTGGCTGGATTCGCGAGGCTGCTCAAGCCCGACGGTGTCGCCGTGTTCGAATGCGCCTACGCGGTCGACATGATCGCGAAAAGCGAATTTGACACGATCTATCACGAACATCTCTTCTATCACACTCTGCATGGGCTGAAGCCGCTCTTCGAGCGTCATGGCCTGCATCTAAATGACGTAGAACGCCTTCCAATCCATGGCGGCTCGCTGCGCGTGTTCGCCAGCCGGAGCGACCGACGCAGCGACAGGCTTGAAGCGCTGATCGCGAAGGAACGTGAGGAGGGCGTCGATACGGTCGACTGGTGCAGCGATTTTGCCGAGCGCACCCGCAAGCTCCGGCAGTCGCTAATCGAGCTGCTGCGGCGAGAGAAAGCGAACGGCGCTCGCATCGCCTGCTACGGCGCGGCGGCAAAGGGCGCCACCTTGGTCAACTACCTGGATCTCGAGCCTGGATTCTTCGAGTTTGTCGCCGACGCCAACCCCTTCAAGCAGGGCCGGTTCATGCCCGGCCAGGCAATTCCGATCGTCCACCCGGACCGGCTGATGGAGAGCCAACCCGACTTGACGCTTCTGCTTGTCTGGAATTTTGCGGGTGAGGTGCTACGTCAGCAGGCTCACTATCGTAACGCTGGCGGCCATTTCCTCGTGCCGGTGCCCCAGCCCCGTATCATCGGGCCCGGAGATCTGGTGGACGAGACCCATTTCGCCCTGAGCCTGCGCACGAAGGAGCAGCTGCGTCCTGCGGCGTCCGCCCAGGCCGACTAGTCAACAGCCAGCAGCACGCGTGTATCGAGCAATGGTCAAGGCAATCGTCAATGTGCTGATCGGTTTCGCAAGTCAGCGCGCCACCAATTTCGCTTTCCTCGATCAGGTGGTCGTGAGTGGGGCGAACTTCGTCGCCGGCATCCTGTTGGCGCGCAGCTTGGGCCTGCACGAATACGGCTGCTTTGCGCTCGCCTGGATGCTCATCGAATTTGTCGGGTCGCTGCAGTTCGCCGCTGTCATTCAGCCGATGATGAACATCGGGCCAAAGCAGGCGGAAGCCGATGCGATGGACTATTATGCGGCCGTGGCCACCCAGCAAGGGCTGCTCTGCCTCATGCTTGCGGTCCTCGTGTCGATTGGCATTGCCCTCGCGGGCTACGCCTTGTCGGAGCCGCAACTGAGCAACCTGGCCGTCCCCCTGTTCGCGGCGATCGTCGCCTATCAGCTCCACAATTTCCTGCGACGCTATTTCTTCGTGCGTGACCGAGGCATGGCGGCGCTGTGCAACGACGGCTTGCGCTTCGTGGCCCAGATCGCGGCGATCGCAGCGTTGCCGGCCATGTACCCTCAGCCAACGGCGTTGGCCGGCATCTGGATCGTCACCGGCGCCTGCGTGCTCTCCACCGTGCAAGGTGCCTTCTTCTTCGGACCGTTCCGCTTGAGGCGATCCGTGCTACGCCAGGTTTGGGATCGCCATTGGCAATTCTCGAAATGGCTGTTGCCGTCAGCAATCATGTTCTGGATGACGTCCCAGGCATTTGTCGTCATGGCCGGCATTGTGCTGGGCGCAGCGGTAACCGGGTCGGTGAAGGTTGCTCTCTCCATCACAGGGATTCTGAATATCCTGCTGTTGGCGCTCGACAACTTTGCCCCGGCGCAGGCAGCTCGGGCGTGGCATGAGGGAGGGCGCGTCGCCCTCTGCCGCTATGTCGCGCGTCTTGCACGTCTGACAGCCCTCCTGATTGCCGGCATCGTGGCTCTCCTCATCGTCGATCCCGGATACCTGGTCGGCCTGCTGTTCGGGCAGCAATACGAAGGCAGCGCTTACCTGGTGCGGTGGTTCTGCGCACCTGCCGTGGTCTACGGCATGAACACCGTTCTAGTGATCTGGGCGGCGGCAATGGAGAAGACGCGGCCGATTTTCATGTCCTACGCCATCGCCACGGCCTTCACCTTGATGGCTGCCTATCCCTTGACGCATTACGGCGGCCTGGCTGGCGTCGCGCTCGGCTCGCTCGTAGTGGAGATTATCCGCATGATCGTTCTGTGGATCCCTCTGCGCCACGAGACTAACTCCTCGGCCGTGCGCAGGGCGGCAGTCGAGGCCACGCAGCTCCAAGCGGGAAGCATCCCATGAGACTAGGGCGAGGCCTGTCCCGTCTGGCTCTGAGGTCGCTCTCCGCCAGCGGCCTGCCGGCGCTTATGGCGAGATTTTACGCGGGCCAAGGGGGCATCCTGTCCTTTCACCGCATACATACGCCAACTGAAGACGAGTTCGGTTCGCTCAACCTTTCTGTGTCACCGCAAAACTTCCGCTATGTCGTCGAGGCTCTAACCCGGCGCGGCTATCGCTTTCTCACGATGAGCGCTCTCGTTGAACGACTGCGAACGGGCAATTTCTGCGACGGAAAGGTGGTCTGCCTGACGTTCGACGACGGTTTCATGGACACCTACACGAATGCCTTCGCCATCTGCCGCGAGTTCGGGGTGCCGATGACGATCTACCTCGTCTCGTCTTTCATCCGGAACGAGTTTCCGGCCTGGTCGTTCGCGCTCGAACGGATAATTGCCACCCAGTCAAAGATCGACCTTCCCTGGGGCGTATCGATTGAAACGGGCACGCGGCCGCAGAAGCAGCTGGCGTATCGGGCCATCGCATCGCGCCTCGTCCTGGCGCCGCCGGACGAGGTGGCGCAAGCCTGCGACGCCCTGGGCAGGCGCTACGGCGTCGATTTCCTCGCGATCGGCCACCACCATATGCTGACCCTCGGGATGATCCGGGAAATGCAGCGGACCGGTCTGGTGGAATTCGGCGCACATAGCGTCCACCACGCCTATCTCAGCCGGCTCGACTACGGGGCAGCCTGGCGTGAAATCGCCCAGAGCAAGCAGCATTGTGAAGCGCTGCTCGGTCATGAGGTACACCATTTCGCCTACCCGTACGGCGACAGCAGCGCTTTTGGCGAACGGGAGATCGCGATTTGCCGGCGCCTCGGTTTCGACAGCGCAGTAACGACAGAGTGCGATACGATACGGCTTTGCGATCAGGCGCGGATGCTGTCGCTGCCGCGTCTGACCTATAGCGGCCAATTCCAGGACACCCCGTTGCTCGACCTTCTGCTTTCCGGGACCCTCCCTTTGCTCCGCCGCAATTTGGCGGGCCTTCGGCATTTGCCGTCCAAAGGGCGGTCGAGATCAGGACGACCCGAGCTCCGCTGCCCGTGAAGGCCGCGGACGCTCAACGTAAGGTAGCATACCGATAAGCTAGTTGCTTCGAGCAACTAGCCTCGATGCTGAGCCCTTTCACATAAACTTGCTGTTTCAAGCGTCTATGCCGCGGTTTTGGCGCCTATGCCGGTCGATATCGCCGTGGCATTCTTGTGACTGGGAAAACGAGCAGCAGTAGCAAGCACCTAAGTGGGTTGTAGGTGTGTAGGGTTTTGGGGGATTGCATGAATGATGGCTTCGCAGTCGAGATTGTCTCGATTGACCGGATCGATGACATGCTCGGCGGATTTGCATGGGCACAAATCTCGGTGGGCATCGGAACCCCTGAAGAAGGGCCTTGCCCCGAGGTGGTGCTGCGCGTGCCCATTCAATACGAGAGCGGTGAGACGATCGAGAACTTGCGAGCCCGGATCTGGCGTGAAGGTGTAAAGATGCTGCGCGACGTGGCGCGCGCGCTGGATGCCGAGGCTCCGCCGCCGCTACGCACGGGCTGAATTCGATCCGCCCCTCAGCAACGGACCCAACCAGTGGTTGGCCGTTCAGCCGAGCTGACGATAGACAGCTGGCAATAGATAAGAAAAATCGAAGAGTGTCCGACAAGAGCAAAGGGCGATTTGTCCGCCGCGGCCACACTTTTGCTTCTGGCCGAAATGTGCATGCGGCGGCAACTATGCTGCGCTAGGAGACGTTCTTGACGCGGGTGTGATGACGCGGATGGACGACGCGGAGACGGGATGACGCGGATCGGATGGGACAGAAGGGAATTGGGGAAATAAAGATGGGGCGGGGCCAAATCGTGCACCTCGACACAGAACGCCGCAAGAGACGAAATCGCGTCGGCCCACTGCGCGACTTAACGCCTCTTTCGCCCTCTCTCGATCCTTCGGCGATGGCCATCGGCGTCTGTCGCGAAATGGATGTGCTGAGCAAGCGAAGGAACCAGTGGATTCCGATACCAACTCTCTGCAAACACCTGAACCTTTCACGACAGGTCGTCGTTGGCGCGGCAGTGTACGGGCACGTTCGCGGATGGGTGATCTGCACGTCGTTCAGTCTGCTCTTGCGCGACGAAGGACGGGCCCTTCTCCTTGATCTTGAACGTCAAGATCAACTGTCGTGGGGAGAGGAAGAGGCCCCGCCGCCTTTCTTGATGCCGCATGCAGGTGCCGATTGAGCCTGATCTGTCAGTCGGCACCAAAAGGCGCCGCCTATCGCTGGGATGTGAGACGAAGCACCGATCCAGTTGACACCAGCCGCTGAGAAAAAGTTGGCGGGCTGGCTCGCGATAAGTCTAACGCGAACCATTCTTCGGGGGAAATTCCCTGGTTGGTCGCCGGCGGCAAAACGGGCGTCACTGTCCCACTAGGCGGCAAGTCGTCGAAACGACATAGGCCGTAATCGGCGGGCCGATTAAGTCGGCACTGATCTGCTCGCCCGGCGCGACCGCCGTCGGCCCGAAAGAAGCCTCGCCGACCGACCGTTCGGCACTGAGGAAGGAGCACCGGACCTGAGCGTCGAGCGCACGCGGCGTGTTCGAGGTGAGGGTGACGGTCACTTGCCAATAGCCTGCCGGGTTGTAGGTGAGGTCGCTGGCTTGCAGGGTAAACTGCGGCATCGGCTGGTTGGCCTTAGGTAGCGGCCTTGGGCCTGTGCGGCGCACTATGGGCTGCGGTTTGATAATTCCCTCGGGCGGGCGGTAGGTTGGCGGCGCGTTGCGTGGATCGGGACCAGTCATGGGTTGTGCGGGCGGCGGCTGCCGGCTCGCGGCTAATTGGTGTTCAAGCTCTTTGATGCGGTCGCGTTCCTGCGCGAGCAGTTCCTGGCTGGGCTGGAATGCCGCTAGCTGCTGCTGTAGTCCCCTAGTGCGCTCGCGTTCCTGGGCCAGCAACTGCTGATCGTTCTGGCGCGCGGCCAGCTGCTCCTCGAGGCCCTTGGTGCGCTCGCGTTCCTGGGCCAGCAACTGCTGATCGTTCTGGCGCGCGGCCAGCTGCTTCTCGAGGCCCTTGGTGCGCTCGCGTTCCTGGGCCAGCAACTGCTGATCGTTCTGGCGCGCCGCCAGCTGCTTCTCGAGGCCCTTGGTGCGCTCGCGTTCCTGGGCCAGCAACTGCTGATCGTTCTGGCGCGCCGCCAGCTGCTCCTCGAGGCCCTTGCTGCGGTCGCGTTCTTGGGCCAGCAACTGACGATCGTTTGCCAATTCCTGCTCGAGTTCCATATTGCGACGGCGTTCTTTCTCCAGTGACTCCCGATATGCCGTCGACAGCCATTCCGCCTGCTTCAGCTCAGCCGGCTTCGCGGCCTGCTCGAGCTGTGCCGGAGCCTCGCTGGCCTGCGCGCCGGGTGGAATTGTCTCATCACCCTGACGCCCGGCGTCGTGGCCGTGGAACCACCAACCGGCCGCCGGCACGGCCAGGCAAGCGGCGATCAGCGTGATCTTCGGCCATCGCCGCGCGAACGGGTCTGGCACGGACCTGCGCCTGCCCTTGGGCGACATGTTCACTCCCCAGTTGCTACGGCTGCGGCTTGGTACACTCGCGAACCGATCCCCATACCGTCCGCGCATCAAGGGCAGCCAGCTCGCAGCAACATTAGTCCCGCATTTAGCCGCTGCGCCGTGACCTTATCGAGGTCGCGGGGTCTTGCGAAATTTGAGGGCGAGAAACGAAAAAATGTCTTTGAAGGAGTCGCGATAGCAAGGCACGGCCACCGTTGTCGAGGGCGTTGGTGGCGCTGGCGCCGTCGCCGTTGTCGGCACCGGCGTGGCCGCTCTTCGCGTTCGTGACGCCCTGACGTTCGGTTGAACCGCCTGTTTCACTTCGACGCCCTTGCGACGCTTCTCGTTGCAGGCTGTTTGATCGGTTGGTGGTCGGGGCGCTTTTGGTGATGGGCATCTGAATGCGAGACGGTGAGCACGATCCCTTTACGTCCGGGACTGTCGGCTGCTGGCGACGCAAACGAACAAAATGACTTCGCTCGGTTGTATAACCGGACGGCGGGTTGACGCACAACGTCGGGGCCGCCGACGTCCAACTCAGCGCGCACATCGCCCGCGCCCGTTCCCATTTCGCAAAAGCCCATGTCGGACTGTTGGGACGCTTCCACACACCTCACTGTACGGTCACGAACTCAAACGTCGGCGCAATGCATGATCGTTCTGTGACTTTGGTTTCGACAGCGCTACGCCTTATTGCGCGCGCGCCGTTCTTCGGCCCTCAATGCGCATGGGCGACGCGTCTTGGGAAGACGCGTTTTGGGTAACGCGTTTTGGGAAGGACGCGTTTTCGGCGTCGCTCCGCCGCAAGCGGAGCGTCGAGGTGTGGAGACGGGGAATGTCGACCAGTGGGAACAGCACCAAGGGCGCCGTGTCCGGCGCCGGTGGCACCCGCGACGGCTTGAAGGGGTCGCCGGAGTTCAGCGCCGAGGGAGCGAGCGCGCCCGCTCGAACGCGAAACCCGCCGCGCCGCGAGCCGCGGCGGGTCAAGTCGCTCTTGCTGGTGGCAGCGTGCGTCTTCATGGCCGCCCTCGGCTGGGGCCTCTACCGCAACCACCACTCAGGCCACATCGCGGCGGCGGAGGCGTCAGCAGCCGCTCTGCATGGCGACGACCGTGCCGAAATCCCACTCGAACAGCAGCTGGAGCAGGAGCGCACCCTCAGACGGGACCTCGAGCAGCAATTGGCCGCGCGTCTCGCTGAGCAGGAGGCGCTTGAGCACGCCCGCAGAAAGGACGTGGAGACGCAGCTGGCTGCCCGTCAGACCGACCAGGAGTTACTGGCCAGGGAGCGCGCGCGCAGCAACGATCTCGAGCAGCGACTGGTGGCTCGCCAGGGCGGTCAGGATGTGTTGGCCAACGAGCGAGCGCGCATCAGGGAACTCGAGAGGCAGCTGGCGGCTCGCCACGGCGGTCAGGATATGCTGGCCAGAGAGAGCGCGCGCATCAAGGAGCTCGAGGGGCAACTGGCGGCGCGCCAGGGTGATCAGGACGCGCTGGCCAAGGAGCGCGCGCGCACCAAGGAGCTCGAGGGGCAGCTGGCGGCGCGCCAGGGTGATCAAGACACGCTGGCCAGGGAGCGCGCGCGCACCAAGGAGATCGAGCAGCAACTGGCGACGCGCCAGAGCAGTGAGCACGCTTTGGCCAAGGAGCGCGCGCGCGCCAAGGAACTCGAGGGGCAACTGGCGGCGCGCCAAGACGATCAGGAGGTGCTGGCCAGGGAGCACGCACGCATCAAAGAACTCGAGCAGCAACTGGCGACACGGCAGGGCGATCAGGAGGCGCTGGCCAAGGAGCGCGTGCGCACCAAGGAGCTGGCGGGGCAACTGGCGGCGCGCCAGGGCGATCAGGAGGCTTTGGCCAAGGAGCGCGCGCGCACCAAGGAGCTCGAGGGGCAGCTGGCGACACGCCAGGGTGATCAGGACGCGCTGGCCAGGGAGCGTGCGCGCGCCAAGGAGCTCGAGGGGCAGCTGGCGGCGCGCCAGGGTGATCGGGACGCGCTGGCCAGAGAGCGCGCGCGCACCATGGAGCTCGAAGGGCAGCTGGCGACGCGCCAGAGCAGTGAGCAGGCACTGGCCAGGGAACGCGCGCGCACCAAGGAACTTGAGGGGCAATTGGCGGCGCGCCAGGGCGGCAGGAGGTGCTGGCCAAGGAGCGCGCACGCACCAAGGAACTCGAGGGGCAATTGGCGACGCGCCAAAGCGGTGAGAAGGCGCTGGTACTGGCGCTGGCGGTAGAGCGTGCCCGCAGCCAGGCTTTGCAGCAGGAGCTGGCGAAACGCGCGAATGCCACGCCCGGCAGGGAGCGCGACGCCATCTCGCGCCTGTCCGCGCCGGCCAGTGACAACCGACACCGCCGACCCCCATCGAGCGCACCGCGACGACGGCACCGGTACCGGCCGACGAGGTGGCAACGACTGAGCCGCCCGCGCCACCGCAAGCCGCCAATGCCGAGGTGGTTCGTCTGATGGCCCGCGCCAAGCGCTTGCTGGAGCAGGGCGATGTCGGCGCGGCGCGCAGCGTGCTCGAGCGCGCCGTCGAGGCCGGCAGTCCGCTCGCCACGTTCATGCTGGCAGAGAGTTACGACCCAACCGTCCTGTCGGCATGGGGCGCCGTCGGCACGCAAGGCGATGCGACGAAGGCGCAGGAACTCTACGCCAAAGCTGCGGCCGGCGGGGACAAGGCTGCGAAGGATCGACTGAAGACGCTGCGTTGACCAATTCGAGGGGAGGCTCGTTGATGATCGGAAAATTCGCTGCCCGTCCGCTGTGCGCCCTGACGGTGTTGGCGGCTATCGTCCTGGCGCTGTCGTCGCCAGACGCCGCGGCGCAGGAGCAGGCTGCGGCGCCGCGGCGGGCGCCGAGCTTCGAGCAGCAACAGGAGAAGATGAATGCCTGGACGGTCGGCCTCGCAGCCGGCCTGATCGAAGGCGCGCCACTCAGGCTTGCGGCCGAGATGTCCCGGGTCGTCGACGACGGGCCCAACCTGCAGGTTCTGCCGATCGTCACGCGGGGACCGACGGAGAACCTCAACGCGCTGCTGTATCTACGCGGTGTCGATCTCGCGATGATCAACTCCGACGTGCTGGAGGAGTATCGGATCGGCTTCCCCACCATCCGTGATCACATCGCCTACCTTCTGAGACTCTTTCCCTCGGAGCTGCACGTCTTCGTGCGTCCCGAGATCAAGAGCCTGCAGGATCTCGCCGGCAAAAAGGTGAACTTCAATACGCTCGGCACCGCCGCCGCCTATTCCGGCCCCCTGATCTTCAGCCGGCTGGGTATCGACGTCGAGAAGACCTTCATCCCGCACCCGATGGCGCTGCAGCAGATGCGCAAGGGCGAGAACGGGATGGCGGCGGTGGTGTTCATCACCACCAAACCGGTCGACGCCTTTCAGCGCGCGCAGTGGGAGCCCGGCTTCAGGTTCCTGCCGGTGGCCTACGACAGCAAATTCGAGGATTACTATCTGCCGGCGTCTCTCGAGGCGGCCGAGTATCCCGGCCTGATCAAGCAGGGCGAGCACGTGCCGACCATTTCGGTGCCGACCGCACTCGTCTCCTACAACTGGCCCTTCGGTTCCAACCGTTACCACCGCGTCACGCGCTTCACGGACTACCTGTTCAGCCGGATAGACAAGCTGCAGGTCGCGGGCTTCGACCCGAAATGGCAGACGATCAATCTCGGCGCGACCGTGCCGGGCCTCAACCGCTTCCCGGCGGCGCAGCAGTGGCTGGACCGCCAGTCCCGCCAGTCGTCGGCTAGGCAATGAAGATCCTGGTGGCGTGCCTGGCTTTGCCATTGGCTTCCGCGGGCGTCGATGCTCAGGCGCAGGCCGATCCGATGGAAAGGCTGCGGGTCTGCTCAATGCTTACCCCTGCCGAACGGGTCGAATGTCTGGATAAGCTGTCTCGCGACATCGGGCCACCGCCGGCGAACCCGACTTCCGTGCCAGGCGCGGAAGTCCTGTCCGCTGCCGACAACTGGGTCGTCAGCCAGACGACCTCGCCCTTCGACTATTCGCCGATCGCCATCGCCACCGCATCGACGAGGAGCGGCCCGGACGGCGTCGCCCTACAGCTGTCGATCCAGTGTCGCGGCGGCGGCACGGAATTGGTGCTGGCGAGCACTCCGCCTGCGCTACGTGGCGAGGGCTACGCTGTCACCTACCGCATCGACGATGGTGCGCCGGTGCAAGTCGCGACTGGTACGCCGGCGTCAGGGACGGGCGTCGCCATCAAAGGCGATGTGGTGCACCTGCTGACGTCGCTGCCCGACCATGGGACCATCTCCTTCCGCATCGCCGCGTACCAGGGAGCGCCGCTCGAGGGCAGCTACGCGTTGGCCAGCTTGAATGCGGCATTCAAACGGCTGGCCGGTCCCTGCAAGTGGCCTGTTGTCGCTCAGCCGGGCAAATGACGTCCTCAAATCGCAGGAGAGGTAAGATGACGAAATTCGGCTTTGTGACATGGGCAGCGATTATATGCGTGGCGGCGCTCACGCTCACCGGCCCACCGGTGGCCTCCCAAGGCAAAAGCAATGAGCTGGCCTCGACGCCGATCATCCCGAACGGCGTGAAGAAAACCCATCGCCTTGTCCTGCAGGTGAACAGCGCGGACGCGGCAGCGATGAACCTCGCGCTCAACAACGCCACCAACGTCGAGCAGTACTACAATGGCCTCGGCGAGAAGGTGGAGATCGAGATCGTCACTTTTGGACCCGGACTGCACATGTTGCGTGACGACACCTCGCCGGTAAAAGACCGCATCAAAGCAATTGCGGAGAAGATGCCGTCGATCTCGTTCAAGGCCTGCGGCAATACGCAAGAAAACATGGGCAAGGCCGAGAACAAGCAGATTCCCCTGGTATCGCAGGCCACCGTCGTGAAGTCCGGCGTGGTGCGAGTCATGGAGTTGCAGGAGCAGGGCTGGACGTACGTGCGGCCATGATGTCGCTCAACCCTTGTTGGATTGATCAGAATCTTCTCGCCCATCGCGCGCTTGTTTAACTGCAAGGGGTGCGGGACCGTCCTCAAGCCCAAGGCCGGCGATTGCTAAGAGAGGCCTCTTTGCGTTGCCGCCTATGACGCCAAGCTTTGACATATCGTTTGACCCAGCCAAGGGACTCTTGGCGTGTCGTCTTTCCATGGCCGCTTCTTCTTGCGGGCCCCAGTTTCCGCCTACCGCTCTGCCAATCGGAGAATTCGAGCACGTCCCGGAGATGCTGCGGGTATGCTCTTTCCACTATCATTATCAGGATGGCGCGAGCATTCGCGCCACCCGTTTGCGTGCGAAGTGAATCAAGCAATGTGCAGATTGACAGATACTCGGCTTCCCGACGGCTCTTGAATTCCGTCTTCTGGATGATGTAGGCATTCAAAAGAATGGTTTGGACTAGCCGCCGTCGGACGTTGTCGTTCGCTCTTAAGATGTCAAACAACCTCATTGCCCCCTCCCTCTTTTGGCTCAGTGCGAACTCGTGCGAACGGTCTCGAACGACAGCAGGCAATTCAGATTGAGGGGATTGCCGGCGGAGCAGTGCGCGCAGATCACGACAGTGCGCGGGCTACTGCCAAACGCTCGACAGCAGTTGGGGAGAGGGCCGCCATCACTGACCACCGGTTTCTCCTCCTGTGGCTTTGCGGCGCTTCGTCACCGTTTGCCACCGCCGCCACCTCGCGCCCACTTATTTTCTTATTATGTTTCTTTTCTTATTGTCCTGTCGACGCGAATGTTTGCTTTGGAAGTCCCAAGTAAACAAGAACACTAGATTATACCGCAAGCAACGCGGGCCCCCCGCGAAGCGGCTAATTATAACCGGTAGGCCCACACCTGGGAGGGTTGGCTTGCGCGCGGCAAGGTACACCTCCTGGCCGGCTCTTCCAGCACGGGCAAGACCACAATCGCGGTGGCCTTTTGCGCGGCAATCGCCGCGGGCGGACGGTGGCCGAATAGTGCTGACGTCGAAAAGAGCGACTGCCCGCCGCGCCGACCTCTGGTCACGACTTCAATGCCCAACGGGTGAAATGGGGCCAGACGCTGGAAGGCAACGCACGCGAGCTGAAGCGGCCAAAGAGATCCTCGAGAAGCTGGCCGAGTCTGCGAAGGGCGGTGACACCCGCGCCGCCACGACTTTACCGCTGAAAGCGGACTTGCGCCGGACATCGCGCCACGTCCGCTAAGTGCCATCGGTGGGCACGCCAACGCCGTGCAATCCAGTGAGTGACTGAAGCTTATGCCGCAGGCTCGCGCGATCATCGCTGCTGCAGCCGCAGCAGCATCATTAAATCTTTGGGCAGTTCACCACGAGCCAATTTGGTCTGGATGCCCAAAAGCAAACTGATGGCCCCAAATTGGCAAATTTCACCGGACAGAGCCATCGAAATGGCCTCGGCGAATGGCACGCGTCGTTGCACCAATTCTTCTTCGGGCTCAGGATGTGGAGCGCCGGGTTGCAAGCCCCACGCGACAAAACATTGGCTGCGCCCGTCAGTTGAGCCGGGCGACACGATACCGTCTAATAGCCGGAGCCAATGTGCAGCAGCATATCCTGTCTCTTCGCTTAGCTCGAGCTTTGCCGCTTCCACCGGCACCTGATCCAGCCGGCACCCACCGGCCGGAAGTTCCCAAGTGAAGCGGTCCAGGACGTAACGGTACTGCCCAACCAGCGTTGTGCATCCTGCGTCATCGATAGGCGCGATGATGACGCCGATCGATTTCATCCTGACGCTGTTGTACGTGCGAGGAAGACCGGTGCCGAACTGAACGGTGTCGCTCCGGACCGAAAAATGTGAACAGGTGAACGTCTCTTCTTTCCGATGGACAGTCCAAGGACTTGGGCGGTTCGGCGGCTGCATGCAAGGCTTCTCCCCCGGCGCTTCAAAAGCAAAGAGATGAGGTGCTGAAGATCAACGAAAAATGTGGACGAAACAACGTTGGCCCGCGCAGACGAGGTGATCGAGCATTGCCCCTGCGGCGGAGAGGCTCAAGGTCATCAGCTCTTCGCCTTTTCAATCGGTGCTAGAATGCCTTAGGTCTGGTGCCAAGCTGCCTTTCCTTGGCTGATGACAGGTGCTATTGCGCGAGATCCTCTAAGGCTGAGCGGCCTCAGGTTGGTAATACGTAGCGTCGCAGCCAAACACAAATGGGGGGTGTCATGGGACACGGACCGTCGCGCGCCGAGGAAAACACTCCGCGTGATCGCCGTCACTGGAAACGCGTAGCTCGTCGCTATCAGCGGTATCTGGCGGAGGGTCACTGGTCGGCCGAAAATTGGGTTCGGTATGGTCACGCCCTTAAAGAATCTGGTGAGCTGGGCTTCGCAGCACACGCCTATGCAATGGCGCTCTCCTTGGAGGCGGACAGCTCGTCCGATACCCATCTACGGGCCGGACACCTGCACGAAGTGCAGGGCGACACGCAAAAGGCGGTGCAGTCTTATAAGTCGGCCTTGAAGCTCAATCCGGAAAATTTGGATGCAGCGAATGGGCTTCGAGTTCTCGGCGTTTCGAATGAGGAAGTCACGTCGATCATCGAAGGCGGAAAAGAAGATCGACACAATATCGGTTTGCATCCTGCTGATCGCGTTTTGGTGGCCACATTCAAGAATGATCCTCCAATCATGCGCCGTAAGTGGGGGCCCGTACTCGCGGCGGTGATCATCGTGCTTTGTCTGGCGGGGGGCGCGACATCGCTGATCGGCCGGCCGCTTGAGATCGCCGAAGATGCATATCGAAGCACGCTCGCGGAAGTGCAGCGGCTGACGGGTGTAGAGAATGTCGCGGCTGAAGCGGCCGCGCGGAAAGCGGCCGAGGAAAAAGCCAGAGCTGAGGCAGCCGCGCGCAAAGCCGCCGAAGAAAAAGCCCTGGCCGTCCCGCCAAAGTCCGCCGGAGAAAAGGCTTTGACGACGGAGGCGGCCGCGCGGAAGAGTGCCGAAGAAAAGGCTTCGATGGAGGCAGCCGCGCGGAGGGCTGCTGAGCAGAAGCTTGCGGCCGAGGATGCCCGTCTTAAGGCAGAGGAGGAAGCACGCAAAGCGGTGGAAGAGAAGCCAAAGTCGGCCGCGGAACTGAGAGAACAGGCCGAAAAGGTCGAGGCTACCCTTGCCCTGTCTGCGCAGGATCGCGAGAAGGTGCAAATGACGCTGAATTCACTGGGCTACGAAATGCCTGCGGTGACCGGCTACTTTGGCTCTCGTACCCGTGCGATGATCACGGCGTGGCAGAAAAAGCAAGGCCTGCCAGAAACGGGCTACCTGGATGCATCTCAGCTTGCTGCATTACGGGAGCAGACTACGCAAGCGAAGCGCGCAGACGAGGCGAAGCTCGATGCGCGGCAGCAACCTGAATCGGCTGAAGCCGCCTTGAACCTGTCTGAGCAGGATCGCAAGAGGGTGCAGGTGGCGCTGAATTCGCTGGGCCACGAGATGCCTACGGTGACCGGCTACTTTGGTCCACGCACCCGGGCGATGATCAAAGCATGGCAGAAGGCACAAGGGCTGCCTGAGACAGGATACCTAACGGAAGCTCAACTGGCGGCACTTCGGTCGCAGGCTGCGCCCGCATTGGCGAAATACGACCAAGCTCGGACGAAGCCAAAAGAAAACTGACTTGGGACTAGGCATTGAGTGACCGGTATTGCTGCGTCCGCTTTGGGTCCGGACGTCTTCTTCCGCACCCAGGCGCTGTCCGAATGGGGCGCCGTGACGCAAGTTCTACACGACGCTGTCAAGGAGATTGGCGGTCCAGTTCATTGCGGTTGCGGGCGATATTGTCGGCAATGCGAACGGCATCTTTGGAGATTGCCCGAATCAATTCGGTTACGGGATTTTTGAATCCAACAAAATGAATTGAAGCCTCTCTAATGTCTCGCCGCGCTCCTTGGTTGAAAGTCCTAATGTCCTCGGCTTCGAGGAACGTCGGATGAGTAGGACGAGATCGTAGCAAAGATGATCGCGTCGAATTTGCCTTGGCTTCCGCCGTTGAAGACGACGCCGTCTTCTGTGGCCGCAGCTATTCCAGGGGCGATTTCAATCGCTCCATCAGAGATCTTTCGGATCGTGCCGACATCGAGCACTGGAATTTTTCCGGACTTGGCTATCTGCCGCAAAATACCTTCCTTCGGCCGCTTGATTCCATACCTTGCAGGATGGCGGAGAGCCACATCCAGGATTGGCGGAAATAGGGCGTCGTCTACCTTCATGGGAAGGCTCGGGTCGAGAGGATTGCCACGATCTGGATCGGGATGCCGAACAGGTCGTGCGGGGCGACATGAACCCCATTGCGTAACGAGATACTCGTCCTCGAGCCGCCATTGCATAGGTCGAGGGCGATCTCGGCACCCGTGTTTCCCATGCCGATTACCAAGACCGATTGCCCGGCGAACGGTTTGGCGTTCACATAGTCGATGCTATGGATGACTTTGCCCGCAAATTTCTCGATTCCGGGCACGGAAGGGCTTACAGGGTCGGCGTTCAATCCGGACGCGAAGACGACATGGCGAGAGACGATTGAAGCGGACGTCGCCTCGATTGACCATTCCCTTCCAATTCGGCGCACGGCCCCGCACAGTCTCGCCAAACTGAGGCTTCAAATCGACGTCGCCGCATATCTCTCCAAGTAGCCAAGCATAAGGATTCTCGGCACGTAGCGAGGATAGGATCCGGGGAAGGGAACATATGGCAGAGCAGAGAGCTGCTTGATGGTATGCAGTGCAGCCGCTCGTATCGTTGGCGCCACGACGAACCAACCCGTTGGGTCTTTTCGAGGATGATGAAATCCAGTCCCGCCTTTCGAAGGCAGGCACCTACCGCGAGTCCTGCAGGGCCGGCGCCAATGACGACAACCTCCGTGGTTTCAGTCATGTACCCCTTCCGGCTGTTCCAGCAGGTGGCTCAGTGGCGCCTAATACTGGACGACTAGCAATTAACCGCGTCGCGCACTTCCGACGGCGTCAGGCCGTAGCAACGTTGAAAATGCGGTTGAAGTAGGACAAGTCACCAACCACAGGCTCGGCTAGGCCACCATCATCCGGTTAAGGCACGCGGCAAGCTCGCCGCCGTGGCGGCTGACACAGGTGAGGTGTTCTCCCGGGATCGGTGCGTGTCGCACGCTTGCCGCCAGTCGCTTCCAGGGTCCGGTTGCGTAGTCCTTCCTCGCCAAGGCGTCCTCAGAAAGAAGGCAGATCACGTCGGCACGAATCGGACGTGGAATATACTGCGCCATCGCCCGATAGTAGAGAGCTCGCGACGACTGGTGCCATGTCTGCAGGGCACCCCATCGCATCTTTCGGGTCACGCGACGAATAATCAATTCATCTCCTAGCAAAAACCGGATTGCGCTCCACAGCGCTAACATGCCATCGCGACGCAGCCTGAATCCCGTTCGTCCTGGCACAACGCGGCAAGCCAGCGATATGAGAGAAGCGATCAAGCGCGGGAAGGGACGTGCATTTATCGAAAAGACGTCTATCAGTGTGACAGTTTTGACCGTGTGCCCAGCCTTTTCAAGTTGTGCCGCAGTCTCGAGAGCAGCCAGCCCGCCATTGCAAAACCCGGTCAACCTTATGGGACCATTCTTCGCAATTGCCTCGATATGCGGCAGGTGGTGTCGCACCATGTCCTCGATGGTTTCGATTCCATCGTTGTCGAGAATTGAATGAAGCAGGTATACGGGGCTATTGCCTTCGAGCAAAGTTGCGAGGCGGACGGCATATAGCCCCCAACCGCTGCAGTCGCCGTGCCACCAGAACACAGGCGTGCCCGTCCCGGACCTCGCCAGTGTCATGACCTCCCGTTTCGCTTCTGCCGCCGCTGCGGTCGCCAGGACTTCGGCCAGATGGCGGATCGTCAACTGTACCCGCACATCCGACAGCGTGATTTCACGGCCGGTCGCTTTCTCGACCTCGAGCATCATCTCCACGGCCTGAAGGGAATCCCCGCCTAGGTCGAAGAAGTCCTCATCCATGCCAATATCGTCACGCTGCAGCAAACGTTGCCACATCCCGGCGATCAGGATTTCGAGCGGTCCGACAGCCGCCTCCTCCTGCCGCGTGCGATTGGCGAACATTTGCGACAGCTCCGACCGCACTATCTTGCCCCTCGCATTTACCGGCAGGCTCTCCACGATGTGAATGCGCCGTGGCATCTCGAAGTACGCCACTCGATCGTAGAGGAACTCCAGAAGCTCCCTGGACGTCGCCGGAGCGCTGTCATGCAGCACGACGGCCGCTCCGACATTCTCGCCAAGACGGGGATGCGGTATCGAAAAGACCGCAGCCTCGCGAACCGCGGGGTGACGGAGAAGCGCCCTTTCGACCTGATAGGGTGATACTTTCTCACCGCCGCGATTGATGAGTTCAGTGCGGCGACCGATGATGGTCAGTGACCCATCGTCGTCGACGACGCCGACGTCCGTGGTCGAGAGCCATCCGTCTTCAAGCCCGCTCGGCGCATCGTCGATGTCGCCGAAAATGTACCCAGGCATGACGCTGGGTCCACGCACGACGACGTTGCCAGTCTGCCCCGCGGGAAGGAAGACTCCGTTGTCCGCCCGGATCGCGAGCTCGCCTTCGGGTATGCGGCCTACTGTCCCCGCCTTCGCGCGGGCGGGCGGCAGAAGCGGAGCCGTCATCATGCCTGCCTCGGCAAGGCCATAAAACTCGACAACGGGACGGCCCAGCAACGCTTCAAGCTCTGCGGCCGTGCCGATAGACAAATACGAAGCCGTGGAAAGCACAAAACGCAGCGATGCCCAGGAAGGCGCCGATTCTCCGTCCGATCGGCCGCGGAGCTGCTCGACGAGCGACTGCAGGAACGGCGGGGCTGCGGCAAGCCAGGTAGGACCCAACTCGCCAACCCACTGCTCGAAATCACGCGGTGCGGTAGAAGCCGGCAACGCGACGCTGCATCCGACCAGAAGTGGCACCAGAAGCGTCGCCTTGAAGCCGGCATTGTAATAGATCGGCATAATGCAGGCCGAGCGGTCGGCCGGCGTAAGTGCCAGCCATCGCTCCATCTTGTCGGCCATGGCCAACAGGTTTCCGTGCGTCACCGGCACCCGCTTGGGGGTGCCCGTTGTCCCTGACGTACTGAAGATGGTGGCCAAGGACTGTGCGGACAAATGCGACGCGCCTCTGGAGTTCCCGACCACTCGCACCTGTTGGAGCGCGGCGTCGACCGAACCGAGAGGTGAGTTGTCGACAGTGAACAGGCCACAGCCTTCGCCGGCTGCCTTTGCCCAACCCGGAAGGGTGCCATCACGGGGCACGATCAGCGCATCAAGACGCAGCGCCTTCAGCTCTGCCTGCAGTTCGTCCGTCGAGCGATGCGGATTAAGCGGAATCAAGATGGCGGCACAGCAAACGGCGATGCTGAGAACGGCTGCCTCCGGCCCGCGTGGCATGGCAATACCAACCCGTGACGTGGAACCGATGCCAGCGGCCCGGAACTGAACGCGGACTTGCGTGATAAGCCGGTCAAGATCGCCGAATGACAGAACGTCCGAACGGGAGCGCACGATTGCCGCTGCATCTGGATCCCGCGTCGCGTGATCCGAAAGAATCTCACCGATCGTCGACGCCGTCGACATATGCGACCCGTCCTCCTCCCCCAGACAGTGTCACGCAACGCTATGGTAGCTTGACCCGCCCAGGTTGTTGGGGAATGTAGCACGCGAGGAACTATTCGGTGGCCAAAGGGGCTCCGACATAAAATTGGCACAGCGCTCTTCGTAGGCACCCGTTGGCCGTTGCGAGGGCTGAAGCCGACGGAGCACCGAGCTGCCGGGCAGCACCATCCCCAAGAGTCGCTCCGTGAGCGACATTTGCTGGCCAGTCATTGCGTTCCTCCCTGAGCGAACACGGACATCCGCGAGCAGAGGCCTGCCATTTCTCGTTAGTTTTGGAGTCGACCCTTCGCAGCTCGGTTGCCGACTTGGCGGGTTTCTCCGGCCTCAACGCCTTTTTCGCGCTGGTTTCGCGGCCGCTTCGGAGCCAGCCCGTCGGGCTGGTGTGCCGCTCGGTGTAATGCATCCTCGCTCACACCGACGAGGTAATCGAGCAAGCGCCACGACCCGCCAACGGTCGAGGCTGTGTGAAAACGCGTTATTGGTTAGAATCCTGAGGCTACGGCTTTGGGGTTTGAGATGAAACGCTTCGTCGAGGGTGAGGACCGCCGGCCGGCCGTCCTGCTTCCAGAATATCTGGATGACTATGTCTCGGAGGAGAACCCGGTCCGGGTGATCGATGTGTTCGTCAGCGAGCTGGACCTGGGGTCACTTGGGTTCGCGGGCGTCGTGCCGGAGGCGACCGGAAGGCCGGCATATCACCCTGCTGTGCTGCTGAAGATCTACGTTTATGGCTACATCAACCAGATCGCCTCGAGCCGTCGACTGGGAGCGGGAGAGCCAGCGCAACGTCGAGATGATGTGGTTGACGCAGCGCCTGGCGCCGGACTTCAAGACCATCGCCGACTTCAGGAAGGACAACGGCCTGGCGATCCGGGCGACCTGCCGCCGGTTCATCGATCTGTGCCGGCGACTGGATCTGTTCAGCCACGCTGTGGCGGCGATCGACGGCAGCAAGTTCAAGGCGGTGAACACGAGGGACAAGAACTTCACCAAGGGCAAGCTGAAGAAGCGGATGGACCAGGTCGAGGCCAGCATCGAGCACTACATGGCCGCCCTGGAGACGGCAGACCGCCAGGAGGGTGAGCCGGCGCAAGCCAGGTCGGTCCGCCTGAAGGACAAGATCGCGGCGCTTCGCGAGCAGATGCGGACGTTCAAAGCCCTTGAACCGGTGGTGCACGCTGCGCCAGACCAGCAGGTCTCGCTGACCGACCCGGACGCACGCTCGATGGCAACGAGCGGGCGCGGGAGCGGCGTGGTTGGTTACAACGTCCAGGCTGCCGTCGATGCCAAGCATCACCTGATCGTGGCCCATGAGGTCACCAACGTCGGCAACGATCGCGCTCAGCTGGCGAAGATGGCCGGCCAGGCCAAGGCCGCCATGGGCACCGACAGGCTCGATGTGCTGGCCGACCGCGGCTACTTCAGCGGCGAGGAAGTGCTGGCCTGTGAACCCCTTGGCGTCACACCCTACGTGCCCAAGCCGCTCACCTCAGGCTCCAAGGCCAAGGGACGCTTCGGCAAACAGGACTTCGTCTACTTGGCCGACGGCGACGTCTATCGCTGTCCGGCCGGCGAGCGGCTGACGCGCCGCTTCAGCTCGGTGGAGGACGGCAAGACGATGCACACCTACTGGACCACCAGGTGCGCCAACTGTCCGCTCAAGCAACAGTGCACGAGCGGCAGTGAGCGCCGGATCAAGCGCTGGGAACATGAGGCCGTGATCGACGCCATGCAGGAGCGGCTCAACCGCACGCCCCATGCCATGAGCATCCGCCGCGCCACCGTCGAACACCCCTTCGGCACGCTCAAAGCGTGGATGGGCGCCACCCACTTCCGCACCAGGACCCTCGAAAGGGTCAAAACAGAGATGAGCCTCCACGTTCTGGCCTACAATCTGAAGCGGATGATCGCCATGCTCGGCCCGCAGTCGCTGATCGAGGTGATCCGGGCCTGAACGGTCCTGCGATCCCTGACGCCCAAATAGAAACCAGCCCGTGCGCTGCCACTGTCGCGTTCTCACACGGCCTCGGTCATTTCCGGACATCGGTGCGGGCGCCGGTCAGCCGAACGACCGCTTGGCTTCGAGCCGGCACTACCACACGGGTGGGATTCGCCTCAAGCAGGCACTGAAACCCAACGCCTGCTCAGTGGCGCTGTCAGATACGCCAAAGTCTACCCATCCAGCTTCTTGGTTTTCATGGAGGACTGACTTGAAAACCCGAATTCGCGCCGATCTCTGATCTCGTCAGTGTTCTCGTTGCTGGCTTCTCGTCCTTCTTGTCGTGCTTTTGGGGCGCGTTTCAGTCGGCGGGCTGCGTAGCCCAGAAGGACCCCCACGACCACCGCAACGCCGAACCAAATTGCCACGAATGTCACGGCGCCCTCCTTCGCACCGGGGTGCGAGGCATTCCCCCATTCTGCTCGGTAAGTATACACCAAGGTCGGCTAGCGGACAGACACACAAATGTCACAGCGCCCCTCCGTCACACCGAGGTGGGAGGCGTTCTCCGATTCTGCTTAGTAAGTACGCGCATCAAGGTCGGCTAGCGGACAGACACATGGGAGTGATTGCACCTTGGGCTCAATAAAAATGGCGGCGCACCTTGGGGCCAGCAAGAGCCAACGAACATTCTGTGACCACGGCTTCTTTGCCGGCACCGACCATTTGCCTGGCCGCCAGCGCATACAGTTGGGGGAATCGTCCAATCACGCTGGTGCGTGCCAGTTGCGTTGCTTTACGCGACCTTCGGTGTCTCGTGACGATCATGCGGCTACTCTAACGTAGCGATCGCTACCAAAGCGTTTGACGTTCGTGACCGACGTGAACGCAAGAACTTTAGCGATTGCCGAACGTTTGACGTTCGTGTCCGACCTGAACGCAAGCGGCCAAAGTGAAGTGAAGTCACAGAATTGCTCCAACAGCAAAGAGGCGCCCGATGCTACGCCGGTTGTGGGAACGCTCTGCATTGTGCGGACTGGGCCCTTCGCTCCAACACACGCTACTACGCCGGCATAGTCCGCGTTCAGGGGAGTGATCAATGCCGCTAACGCTTTCGTTTCATGGGCCCGTTGGTTCACAGCTAGGCAAATTCAGTTCAGGCGGACTTGAGAATCGCCTTGCGATCGTCGGGTCGCCGGAACGTGCTTCAAGAGCGGCTCGACGGATAGGGCGTACAGGAAACAGATTTCGGATCGAAGTTTTCTCCGACCGCATGGCTCCCGACGAGAAGGTGGGAGAAGCGGGAACCGATATCGATCGGTTGACCACGCTTGTAAGCAGCGGCCAGATCGGTCGTGTACTGCTTGCGACGCCGGTCGGAGAGCATGAACGGATAGCAGCAGTCATCAGACGGCTTGAGGGGACAGCCGCCAACGTCGACCTCATAGTCCTCGAAGGTTTTTCGACGGACTTGCGCTTTGGAGCGGCAGGAGATGTCTGTATCGCGCCGGTATTGAAGAGGCCGCTGACCCCGTTTCAGAACTTTGTCAAATCGACCTTAGACAAAGTCTGCGCATTCCTCCTCCTTGTGCTGATAGCGCCATTGTTGCTTTCCATAGCTCTGCTTGTGAAGCTCACTAGTCCTGGTCCCGTCCTGTTTCGCCAGCAGCGGTTCGGTCTCAACAACCAAAAGTTCGCGGTTCTCAAGTTCCGCACTCTCTACGACCATCGTGCCGACCTAAATGCTTGGCAGCCGGTTCAACGACACGACAAGCGCGTCACGCCAATTGGCAAGATTTTCCGCGCGCTTAGTCTTGATGAACTACCTCAGCTTTTGAATGTCCTGAAAGGCGACATGTCATTGATCGGGCCGCGGCCTTTGCCTGTTGATCTAAGGGTCGAGGGCCGACTTTGCCGTGAATTTCCACATTATCCTGCTCGTCACAGGATACGCCCCGGGGTTACTGGACTTGCGCAGGTCAACGGCTGGCGCGGTGGAATGGAAGTCGCTGAGCACTTGGAGAAGCGGCTCGCCTACGATCTCGCCTATATCAACAACTACTCCCTGTTGCTGGACGTGAAGATCGCGATCGCGACAGTTCTCGTCCTCCTGAGACCGTTAAATGCGTACTGAAATGAAAACACTGACTACGGACTTTTCATCTCTCGCGCTTCTGGATGATACGGCCGCGAAGTGGCAGGGGAGGCGCGTAAAGTCCTCTCTTGCCGCAATGCGCCGTCGAGCATGGCTTATTGTGCTTTGCGGCTGCGTGGGGCTTGCCGGAGCGGCGATGTGGCTGAGCTTCGCAAAGCCACAATATAGTGCGACGGCGCTGGTCCAGCTTGATTTGGGCAATAAGTTCTCGAACTTTGACAATGTCGTTACCAGTGCAAGGGAAGGGGATCCCGACGCGAGTTGGACGGAAGTCGAGGTCCTTCGCTCGGACGCCGTGGTAGAAAGGGTAGTGCGCGCGCTTGATCTGACAAATGATCCGGAATTCAGCCCCCCTCCGGCGACGTGGCGCACGAGACTCGCGGACTTGGTGTTCGCAGAACTCAGAACTTTTTTCAACTCGTTCCTGCAGGGCGACAGTGGTGTGCCATCGGGCTCGCGCGATATCGATGCCGGTACACCCAATCAGGCCGTTGGTTCCGGTCATCCGGCGCAAAACGGCATGCGCAGTACGGTACTGACCAACAACAATGGGGTAATTCTAGGCAGCATCGCCAATGACGCTGCTTCCTCAGCCAGCCGGCGGCACGATAGCTTGGACAAAGACAAGCTGGCGCTAACGATACAGCTAGTGCGAGCGAAGCTTTCCGTCGAAGACGACAGGCGCTCGTCCATCATCAAGATCGTTTTTGCCGCGTCCACTCCGGAAAAGGCCGCTCGCCTCGCCAATGCCGTTGCAGAGCAATATCTCGCCGCCCGAATCGACGCAAAGTTGGCGCTCACAGCAAGTGCCAACGAGTGGGCAGAATTGCAGTTGGATGCCGCGGGGAAGCAACTGCGCGAAGCGGAAGCCGCCATCGAGCAGTTCCGTGCGCAACACAACGCAATCATCGAAGTGGCGCCGGGAAATTCTGTGGCAGTAAACCAGCAGTTGGCCCAGTTACTCTCCAACTTGAACATTCAGTTGGCTGGTGCGGCACAGGCACGGATTGCAGCGGAAACGCGACTCGCCGCCGCCAACGACCTGATGAAACATCATGACGTCTACGCCATTCCAGATGTCCTGAATTCCCCGCTCATTCAGCAGCTCCGAGTTGACGAGGCGCGCGCGACGGCACGACTTGCAAACTCGCAGGCCACATTGGGTTCGCAGTATCCCAGCAGGAAGGCTTTGGAAAGCGAACTGGCCAGTTTGCGAGCCACCATTGGGACTAAAGTCACTCAGATTGTCTCGAATTCTTGAGTTCAATGCCCGGGATGCGCGGGCACGAGAAGAAGAGCTAGCGTCGAAAGTCGAAGCGCTGCGCTTGGAGGTTGGAGACGCCTCCCAGCAGCAACTCCAGCTGTCAATTCTCGAGCGGCGAGCCGAAGGACGCAGGACCTTTTACGCCGGGCTTGAAAAGCGGTATGCGGAGACGTCGGCGCTGATGCACGGCGTTTATCCGAATGCACGCGTAGTTTCCAGCGCGACACCACAACCGCTTCCCTCGTGGCCGAATATTCCCATTGTTCTCACGGCAGGCTTGGTCCTCGGCGCAGCCTTGGGCGCCGCCGTTGTTGCCTTGCTTGAATTTGCCGACAAGAGTTTTCGAACGCCAACGCAATTGGAAGAAGTCAGCGGGCTTTCCTGCCTCGGAATCCTGCCGGATCTGCCACGTGGTTTCCACCGTGCGGGTAGCAAGAATCTCTTCGCCGGAAGCACGCGCATGTTTCGAGAATTGGTTAGGACGATCCACGTAGCGCTGGATGCGGCGATCGGCGTCAACAACGAGAAAAGAAGCCGCGTCGTACTCGTAACGTCGGCTCTGCCGCAAGAAGGAAAGACGGTTTCCAGTGTTGCCCTGGCCACCGCGCTGGCTGCTTCCGGATCCAAAACACTCCTCATCGATGCGGATCTCCGCAGGCCAAGGGTGGACGCCTATCTGGCGGGTGCATCGCACTCACCGGGCCTGGCGTCGATTCTGATAGATGAAGGAGGCGCTCCGGCCGCCACGGAGGTCGCCAAGGATCTCTACGTGATTAGGGGCGGCGGGGCGGACGAGAGCGCCCAACGGGTTTTTCTGTCACCGCAATTTGGCACCTTTCTAGAGGCGGCAAAAGCGCAGTTCGATTTAATCGTCATTGATAGTCCGCCGGCGGTGGTCGTCGCCGATGCGGCAATTCTTGCTCGATACGCCGATGTCGTTCTACACGTCGTTCGTTGGGGACGGACGGGACGTTCGGTCGTGCTCGATGCGGTTGATCGAATGCACCGCGCCAATGGCAAAGCAGTTCGCGTCACAATACTCAATCGAGTCACTCCAGCTAAGTATCGCAAGTACAATCGGGATGGCGGCTGGGGCTTCAGATATGCGAACTACTACCGTGCGACGACGACTGCTGCTACGAGACAGTGACCCCAGTGGCGATCGCCAGCGTTGACGTCACCTCGGTGCCGGTCTCGCGTTTAGTTCGCGCATTTCCCAACGTTTTTTGCTTCGCCCTTGCGGGCTACGTATTGCTGGGGAAAAGCTGCGCCTATCTCGGCTTACCGATTTATCCTAGAACGGTAGCCCGCAGCGACTATCCCAGCACACGACCTTCGGGCCACGGCGAACGCCAAGATCCACCCATCCCCCTGCCGGATTTCCGCCGCCGCCGATGTTGACCAACTGATCGCTCCGTCCGGCGAGGCACGCCGTGTCCTGCCGCGCGCAAACCGGGTTTGCAGCTGGGAATAGTTCCCCCGAGGTCGCGCCTCTAAGGTTTCAGGCATCACTGCGCACTGCCATGACGGTCAAAACCATAGGCCTGCCATTGGGTGAAGCTGTTGTTGTTCCGGTTGTTCCAGGTGAACTGGTTGATCCTCGCGCCCTGAATGTAGGTATTGTCTTCAAATTGGATGTTGTTGTGGAAGATCTTGGCGTCGCCTGTATCCTGCACCGCCCCAATCTGCCCATTGGGGACGCCGGTCGCGGCGGACCAGTCGATCGTGTTGTGATGCACGTAGATATTGCGCAGCCAACGGTATTCTCCGAGAGAATATCGATCACCGACCCCACGGTTCTGCTGCCGCATGGGAATTGCACGGCCGTACCTGGGAACAGTGATCGTGTTGTAGGCGATCTCGATGATGCCGGCGTAAGCGCTAGTTGCGCCGCCTGAATTTTCGATATTGATGGCACCGCATGTGAAGTAGCCGTTCAAACAGCTCGCGCCGGCATCAACATCCCAGATGACGTTGCCGATTATCGAGGCGTTGTAGCTGATCTCGTGCTCGATGCCGTTCCAGCCCTTGCCGACCTTGTTGTACCAGTAACTCGTATAAATGTTGTTCCAGTCGGTCCAGAAGTTCGCGCCGCCGTTGTCGTGACTGTAGTTGTACCAGAACGTCAGATACTGGGTGTTGAGCGCCTTTCCGCCTCCCTGCTCGCTGCCATCCCAAGTCTGGTGTGTTGGATTGTTATTGTCGATCTCGTTGGAGTTGAACAGGACCCCCACGATCGGGCGGTGGATGATGTCGCCGTGCACCGCGTAGCCCTGCTGGGCATTGTGATGCAGGCGATTAGCGATTACGACGGCATGGTCGGCGACGTAGACCCCGGAGCCTTGCGTGGCCTGGGAAATGTCGTTGTGCTGCAGCAGCAGGTAGGTGCCCGTGATTTCGATGGTACCGTGTTGCGTTGGCGCGGTGTAATTTTTGATGAACAAATTGCGGATCACGACGTGGGTGGCGGTACCCGAAAAGGCATGTGCCGTCGTGCCGCGACCATCGAGCACGGCCCCCTTCGTTCCGTCGAAGGCGCCGATGAATTGATCGCCGTTCTTGGGCACCACGCCCAACTGATTGTATGTGCCCACGGCCAAGCAGTAGGTTGTTCCGGCGCTATGCCTGTCGACGATCGTTTGCATGTTGTCGCCCGGATTTACAGCGACGCCGCTACAGCTAACCCCGGTCTGCGGCCCGACAGAGAGCCGAAGGCCGGGTGTAGTGGGCATGTTGGGTTTGGCCGGCCAGGTGAGGGCTTGCCCGGAAGTCTGCCACTGATCGAGCCTGCGCCACCAATAGCCGCCGAAATAGGCCCAGACAGCATGGTCCAGATACCACAATTCCAGCACACTGCTGGCGCCTGTCTCCGCCCCATCCTTCAGGACAGCTCGGTCCGAGAGCCGCAGGGTCCAAGTCGCGCCATGCGAATTGACGATCTGAGTGGCAACCGGGATCGTCGTGCCGTTGGCGGACTCTGCCAGCGCCGGGACGATCCATCCCATGGTCATTGCCACGGCCATGACGAGAGATCGCATCTTCGCCTCAATGGTTCTGGTCAGAAGCTGTCGCGCCGGTCGTCGTCATCGTTGCCCTGCGGATTGTGCTGGCTCTTCCACGGCAAATTTTTTTGCCGGTACGTTCCTGGACGAAGCCGTAGGCACGTTCCCGAGGGAACGCCATTCAACAGTTCGTTGTGCGCTTGGCTGCCAGCGAGTTTTAGCAATACCGGAATAGACTTAAGCAAACCATCTTGTGACAAATGGGGGGCAGGTCGAGATCGTGGGGTTGCCGGCCTACGGATGCATGATCGAGTTAACTGTCACTCAGAGGTAAGCCATTGACCTTTGTTCCTATTCTGGCATGTCTTTGTAGACAAGCGGATCAGCGGGTCATAGCGCAGGCGACGGCGCGACGATCGAATGCGGGCTGTACCCAGGGTGCGCAAGGAGCCGAGGATTGGAAGCTCTATCTCGCACTGGTCGAAATCTGTGAGCTCGCGCTCGTCCCGCGCTCTTTGGTCGGATATCGCAAAATCGCAAAACAGCACGTCGAGCTGGGCGCGACACAACGAATGCAAGGTATGGATCGGAGCAACTCTATGACAAGGAGCGACTTGATGGTTCAAGTGCGAAGATCGATACACCTGCACGCCCCTGCCCCTAGACAAGCTGGATCCCGCGTATCTTGCACTATGTCTTCGTCTTCGGGATGGCTGCCGATTTTGGCTGCAACCCGCGTCAACTCCTTCTCTGACGGAGCGGCGACTATTGGACGAGTAAAGCTCATCTCTCCAGACTAGGACGAATGAGATGGCACGATACCGGTGGCTGATCGTCGGTGCAGGTTTCACGGGAGCTGTGCTCGCGGAACGAATAGCGTCTGAGCTGTCAGAGCCCGTCTTGGTGATCGACCGGCGCGATCACATCGCGGGCAACGCCTTCGACGACATCGGAAGCCATGGCTTGCGAGTACACAAATACGGACCGCACATCTTTCACACCAACAGCGAAAAGGTCTGGCATTACCTTTCCCGCTTCACGGAGTGGCGTCTGTATTACCATCGCGTTCTGGGAATGGTGGAGGGGAATGCGGTTCCCCTGCCTTTCAATCTCAACGCCATCGCGGCGCTCTTCCCGCGATTTCTCGCCGAGGATCTTTCCCAAAGCCTGATCCGTACCTACGGATACGGCAAAAAAATACCGATTTTGAAGCTTCGGGAAAGCGGCGATCCTCAGCTGAATTTTCTCGCCGATTACATTTACGACCATGTGTTCAAGTCATACACGAAGAAACAGTGGGGGCTTCGCCCGGAGGATCTCGATCCGTCCGTCACCGCCCGTGTCCCCGTCTCGATCACCCGCGATGACCGCTATTTCCAGGACACCTATCAGGCGATGCCGAAGGATGGCTACACCGAGATGTTCCGGAAGATCCTCGACCATCCTAACATCGACGTCGCGCTTTCGACCGACTTTGACAGCGTGAAGGCGCTCTATCCGGACGCCAGGATCGTCTTTACAGGGCCGATCGATCAGTATTTCGACTTCCAACATGGTCGCCTGCCCTACCGCAGCATCCGCTTCCGCCTGCGCGAGGAGAATTGTTCGCTCGTCCAGCCCGTGGGTACGGTCAATTATCCCAACGAGTTCGATTTCACGCGGATCACGGAGATCAAGCATCTGACGGGTCAGACATCGGCGTCGACGGTGCTGGTCGAGGAATATCCGGAGGCTTTCGAGGCTGGCAAGAATGAGCCCTATTATCCCATCCCGACGCCGGGCACGGCTACGCAACTGAAGCCCTATCAGGAATTGGCTCGCGCGGTGGAAGGCAAGGTCTGGTTTGCGGGACGCCTCGGCGATTATGCCTACTATAACATGGACCAGGCCTGCGCGCGGGCTCTGGCGCTGTTTGAGAAGCGCATCGCGCCCGCGGTCAGTTCCCAGGCCGCAGAATGAACCGGCGGAATCTACTAGTGCTAAGGGCGGGGGACCGTTCGCTGCACCCGAGCTGGCTCGCGATGGAAGGCGAGAAGCGAAACTGGGATCTCCATATCAGCTATTTCGGCAACCGATCCGAGCCTTTCGGCACGCTGCCGGAGGGCGTCAGCCTCTCGATGGAAAAAGGCCCCAAGTATGTCGGCCTCGCGGACTGCTTCGATCATAATCCACATTTCCTCGAGCACTACGATTTGATCGGGTGTCCGGACGACGATCTCGAGGTCGCGGCGGGGAGCTGGAGCGAGATTTTCGAGATCGCCGCGGAGTTCGGGCGCCGCCATCGCGCAACCCTCCCTGGATGCGCGGTCATTCTACAGCTATGCGGTGACGCTTCAGCGCCGCCGTTATCGATATCGGCGCACCAATTTTGTCGAGGTCATGTGCCCCATCTTCACCCGAGATGCTTTGAGGGATTTGCTGCCACGGTTCCGGGACAACAAGTCGAGCTGGGGCCTGGATTCTCTCTGGAGCAGCCGGCTCGAAAGCGTCGGGAAGCGGCTCGCGGTCATCGACGCGGCCGCATTGCTGCATACACGCGAAATCGGCAAAGGCACGCAGTACCAGGGGAACGGAACGGACCTGTTGCCGCATCAGGAGCGAGAAGAGATGTTTCGGAAATATGGATTGGAAGACGTTCGACTTTACGCGCTGGAAGGCGTTCTACCGGATGGACGGGTCGAAAGGCATTCGTGGGAGCTTAACCGGTGGCGCCTGGCGCCCCGGATGTATCGGGTGATCAAACTCGTCATGGGCCTGAACGTTATTGGATTGTAGGCTTCGCACGACGATCTGCCGTGGAGAGAATGCATGAGTTGTCGTATCGTGGCCGTCACTCCCGCTGGCCGCCGCCCTTATCTGGAAATACTGAAAGCGTATATTCTCCGCGATGAGACCATCGAACGATGGGACCTGTGGGACAATTGCCGGGCAGAAGCTGATCGCACCTATATTCGAGAGCTTGCGAAGGTGCATGACAAAATACGCATTGTCGATGCGCCTTCCGTGGATGGATCAAACCGGTCAATCAATCAATTCTATCGGTGCGCGAGCGATCGTTCGACCTTCTACATAAAAATGGACGACGATGTCCTTTATTTGCCGGACCGGTTCGGGGCTGCCCTCTATGGCGCGGCGTCAGCCGAGCGGCGGAAATACACCTACTGGTCTCCGCTTGTGGTCAACAACGCGATCTGCTCCTGGCTTCTGAAATATCACAGCCGGATGAAGATCGACGCGAATGTTTCCGCTTCTTCGGAATGTGTTCACGGCTGGCGTAGCTGGCGCTTCGCCGAAGTGCTCCACCGCTCCTTTATCGATATGCTCAAGGTGGGCAATCTCGCGGCCTTCCACGTGCCGAACTTTGACATATCCCTGTCACGGTTCTCAATAAACTGCATCGGCTTTTTCGGGGAGGATGTCGCTACGCTGGGCGATGCCTTCTGTCCGCTTGGCGTGGATGACGAGGAGTGGATCTCGGCTGTGTTGCCGAGCTTGACCGGTAAGCCCGGTCGGATCATCGGAAACCTGATCGTTTCCCACTTTTCGTTTTTCACGCAGGAGGAGGAACTGCTCCGAACCGGCCTTCTGCAAGAATACGCCGACCTGGTGGGAGTTCCTGTCCTGCAGCTACCCGCCGCCCGTGCGCGTTCGCTGAAAGGAAAGGTGCGCCGGATGCTCGAAAAACGTCTGTTCAGTGGGAGCCGGGCCTATACGATCGCGCCGCGTGAGGCCGAGTGCCAACAGCCAACGCCCTTCTCCGTTGTTGGAGGAGGCTCGCAATGCCTGTCCTAGGGGAAGACGGTGATCGTCTGATAGTATTTTATATAATATTATCAATGAATTACATATAATACTTTGCGGATACCATTCTCGGGGACACATGGGGGACACGAAGGGAGAGATTTCGACGGTACTGCGAAGCCCGTTGTTCCGATTGCCCCACGTTTCTTGCCGCCATCCAGGCCGCGCTTGGCAGTCCCGGCCCTGGGATCACCCGGTCCATGCGCCCAAATCCTCGCGGCAAGCGGACTGCGAGAGGTCGAAGCAATCAATATCGGGGTTACCGTCTAACCATGGACGCGGGCGCGGCGAACGAGCGCGAACCCAAAGTTCAAGCAGAAGGGGAGGGGGTGCCATGGCAGAGGACGACGGCCCACGAGACGAAGCGTATTGGTTCGGCAAGGCGGCGAAGCAAGCCCGTAGAATGGCCGAGGAGCTGGACGACGGCGCAGACGCCAACATGCTGTTGCAGGTTGCGCAGATGTACGAGGCGATGGCCTGGCGAGCAGCCGAACGAGAGAGTGGCTCAGACCGCCGAGCCTAAATTAGATCATCGGACCTCCTCTTTGGCCGGCTCAATCCCGATTTCAGGCAACGCCATCCATCACCGACTGGGGCGCCAGCCCGGCCAGCGCAATTTTGGCAGCGCGACGCGCTCCCCTAACGGAAAGAGGCGATTCGGCAATCGCCCGAATGGCCCGCTCGGCGCTGGCGCGTAGTCGCGCGGTCGTCCCGTAAACGGCGTGCATATGCAGATCTTCAACGTCTTCGCGCGCTCGCTTCGTATCCGCCCCGCGACTGGACATGGCCGCTGCGGAACTAATCTCCCAATAGAGGCGCACCTCGTCCTCAAGCAACCCAGCTTCTTCGTCGATCATCGTTGGTCCGCTCACCAGTCACACCCAACGGAAATCAACCACAGGTGTTGTGAACATTGAAACCAATTCTTGGTGGCCACCGAAATGTTCCAAGCTGGAGTGCTCGTCGCAAAGTACACGCCGCAGAACGCCCCCGCTCGCCTGTCCAATTTCCAAGAGAGGGATGCGAGGGCCCGTTAGCGGCGCCGGTCTTTCTGACCGTAGGTCGTGAGGCCGCTTGACTAGGCAGAGATGCCAATGACGATGTTGGACAGCGTTAAGCGACAAATCAGCGAGGTCTGCCCGGTTCTGCTAACCGGCGCCACGGAAATGACTTAGCGGTTAGCTTGAACCTCTATCCAGCAGCGAACTAAGACCGTAGCGATGCAGCGCGAGTCCGGAGAAGGCGCGGCAGCATCGGCGGGCACCGCAACTTCGCAAACACCCCCGAAGCCGGCGGACCGGTAGAGGACAGGCCAATTCCACAGGTCAAAGTCCTCTACCGGCAGCCCGTTGATTTTATCAGGCACCGCGTGACTGCCGCGGCAAACCTGAATGCCAGGCGTCGATGACCGCGAGTGTGTTGCAACGCAGCCACAGCTTTCGTGCTCCGCTTTTGTCACAGGCGACACGTCATGACCGGGTGCTAAGTTCGCCTTTGTGTGTGGGAAAAGAGCGATAGCTCCCCCGCTGCTCCAGGCGCATCAGCCAAGTGGGCCATCCCGGAGGCCCGATGCCTAGGCTCACCAAGCGTTTCGTTGATGGCCTTAAGCGTGTAGAGCGCGACACGCTCTATCTCCTAGATCGATATGCGGCGAAGGTGATTTGGCGCGCATGGCTGAAACTGCCATTCGTAGGTCCCGACGGCTATAACATCAGCGAGCTGATCCAAATTCGGGCAGCAATGGACACCGCCGACTATTGTATCGCGCATATGCCGCGCGCGCGCACGTTTCCCTCCTCGCTGGATATTTTGACGTTTGCCCTGAGCCGCGTCTCCATCAAAGGGGCGTATCTCGAGTTCGGCGTTGCAAGCGGAAAGACGATCAATCACATCGCGAAGCAGGTTTCCGGCACCGTGCACGGCTTCGACAGCTTTGAAGGCTTGCCGGAGGATTGGCGTACGGGGTTCGAAAAAGGCGCGTTCGTACAGAAAACTCCGTCGGTCCACGCCAACGTCCAGCTCCACATCGGATGGTTCGACAAGACATTGCCGGCGTTTGTGGAAACCAACAGCGAGCTCGTCGCCTTTATGCACGTCGATTGCGACCTCTACTCGTCAACGCGCGAGATTTTTCGTCGGCTCGGACCTCGGATCGTGCCGGGGACGGTGATTGTGTTCGACGAATATTTCAACCACCCGACCTGGAGGCAGGACGAGCACAAGGCTTTTCAGGAGTTCATCGCAGAGCGGCGGATCGGCTTCGATTACATCGGATATGTTCCGAGCCACCAACAGGTCTGTGTGGTGATGAAAGAGCTCGAGTCCACGTCAACCGCATGAGCACGGTTCGCAAAAATATCGCATTCCTCTACATTCTTCAGGGGGTGTCTTATGTCGTCCCCTTGGTGACCCTGCCTTATTTGTCACGCGTTCTGGGTGTCGAGCATTTCGGTGTGTTCGGTATAGCCTTCGGGGTCGTCTCAGTCATGACGTTGCTCACGGATTGGGGATTTTCCCTGACCGCGACGCAGCAGGTGGCGCGCGAGTTCGAACGATCCAGAAATCCTTCGTCGCATTCTCTGGGATACGTACTGGGCGCGCCTAGGCCTTGGCGCGGTGTCGTTTCTCGGGCTCGGCATTGTGATGGCGGTTGTGCCGTCAATCGGAGGGCTCGGCGTCGTCATGCTCGCGGCTGCCGTGCAGGTGCTCGCCTCGATGCTGAGCGTCGGCTGGTTTCTTCAGGGGCTCGAGCGCATGGGGGCCTTGGTGACGGCCTCCATCGCGGGTAGGGCTCTGTCCATCCCACTGTTGGTTCTGTTCGTTCACAAGCCGTCCGATGTCGCGTTGGCAACCCTGATCCCGGGGCTGTGCAATTTCATCCCGGCGGCGGTGTCGTTCTACATGGCGGGCCGGTTCGTGGCGCTGTTTCCGGTGAGATTTGACGTGCTCGGCATGTGGCGCCAGCTGCGCGCCGGCGCGCATCTTTTTCTGACCATGAGTGCTGTCAACTTATACACACAGAGCACCGTCTTGATTCTGAGCGCGTTGTCCGCGACCTCGGAAGTGGGGCTCTATCACGGCGCCGACCGGATCCGCCGTGCCGTTCAAACCCTGATCGGCCCCGCAAGCACTGCCCTGTTTCCCCGGATCAACAATCTCCTCGGGCGAGACAGGGCGGCCGCCCGGCAGCTCATGTGGCGTATGCTGATCTTGCAGGGGGGAGGGACGTTTGTGCTCAGCGTGGTCATGTACGTTTCCGCACCCTGGGGTGTACCTCTCGCTCTCGGTCAGACATTCTCGGCGGCGGTGCCCGTGGTTCAGTGGCTCGCGCCCATTCCGTTTCTTATCGGTCTGAACAACGTTCTGGGTGTGAACGTGATGCTCCCTCTGGGCATGAAGAGCGAGGTCACCGCAATCGTCACAGCGTCCGCTGCGATCAACCTCGTCGCCATGGTGCTTCTGTGTCCGACACACGGCGCCGTCGGGGCCGCAATCTCTGCGACTCTGACGGAAACGTTCGTGACGGCGGCGATGGGTGTGGTCGTGTTCCGTCGAGGCGGCTATCGGTGGGATCACATTCAGCTGGCAGCGGTGCGACGCCTGTGGACTCGCGGGCGCACGGACTGAGTTCAATCGGCAACGGCGGTACCGATAACTTGTGCGACGAGACCGCGCCGCAAGCACGTCGATGCTAAGGATGAGATATTCACCCCGTTCGAGCAGCTGATGCGCGAGCTACATGGACGGCCACATTGGGGCAAGTTTCACCAGTTGCCTGATCTGGATTACATGAAGAGGGCTTTCCCACTGTGGGGCCAGTTTGAGGTCGTGAGGTCTCGCTTTGACACCGGCGGAACCTTTTCTATCTTTCCAGCGCAGCACCTGTGATCGAGCTGGACGCACTACTTGGATAGGTATTGATGCTTCGCTACCGCACCGTCTAAAGTAAGAGGCTGTTGGGGACCTGCGGCGAGTTTAGCGACTTTGCGCATGAGGCAGCACAACTTTGACGTGTCAGAGCCGGGATTCTCGGCTCGCCATCGTGCCTTGGCTCGTTCGTCCGTCTCCGTGTGATGACGCCAGAGCACCACCAAGTCTTGACGTGCCGCAGCTTCCAGCTTGTCGAGCCGACTCCGGATGTTGGCGATGCTCCGTGTCATCATTTCTTCTCTTCCAAGGCGGCCACTCGGCTTTCGAGCTCGACCGTCTCAATCGCCCTGCGCCTCGTTTCGAGGACGGCAGCCACCGCCGCGCCTTCGTCCGGGGTGATCTCGCCAGCGGCCACCGCATCGGCCACCGCACCTAAGGCAGCATGCCTTGGCCCTCTAGGATGTGCAGCGCGTCGGTGACGCCGGCGCGGCGCACGCCCAGCATCATGGCGATGAACTGGTGGGTGAATGGGAAGTCGTTCTGGTCGATCTGCCGATTGTGTAGCAACGGAGTAATGCACACGGAAAAGGAGCGTGCCACTTCTTGGTCACATCCGGCGAGTGAACGCCGGGGATGGGCAGGGGATGGCACCATGATGCCTAACAAGATCTTCTGCTCAAAGTTCGAAGAAAGCATTTTGGCCGGGTGTAAGTGCGGGGTCGAATAGAATAAGGTGCCGCTCTGCTAACGACAGCCTGAGGAATTCAACGGGACATGGCGGCTAAACATTCAGCACATTCAGCGTTCTGGAAGCGTGCGCTTCGGGCGTCAATCGGGCCTGTGAGGGTCGACCGAGTACTCGGTGCAAAAACGATGCTGCGCGGCTACTCGTTTGCTTCTCAGTGGAGGTCGAACGAAGCTTATGAAGCAGCAACGCCCGAGCCTAACCCGCTTGCAGACTACTTCAGCGCGCACAAAACTGGGCCAGGTGTCTGGAAGTGGGAGCACTACTTCGACATTTACCACCGACACTTCGCGCGGTTCCGACACCGAGAAGTTCATGTTCTTGAAATTGGAATCTACAGCGGTGGCAGCCTCAACATGTGGCAGCAGTACTTCGGTACGGAGTGCCGCATCTATGGTGTCGACATGGAACCCGCGTGTCGGACTTACGAGAGCGATGCGGTGCGCGTCTTCATCGGCGATCAGCAAGACCGTGCGTTTTGGCAGGTGTTCAAGAAGGAAGTGCCTCGCGTTGACATCGTCATCGACGACGGTGGCCATCAGGTGGAACAGCAGATAGCCACCCTTGAAGAACTGTTGCCCCACCTTCAGCCTGGTGGAGTGTTCCTGTGCGAGGACTTGTACGGTGCTTACAACCGTTTCGCAACCTATGTGGGAGGCCTGGCTCTTCAGCTGAACACTGCTGATGTGACGTCGGCGGACCCAGACAGTTTCGAGCGCCGGAGTGTGGTAAAGCCGTCAGCATTTCAATCCGCAATTCACTCCGTCCACTGCTATCCGTTCGTGACCGTGATCGAGAAGCACGAGCAAAGTCCTTCCGAGCTTGTTGCGCCGAAGCACGGGACTCAGTGGCAGCCCTTCCTCCGTTGACGCCACTGTGCACGTCGTCTTCTTTAGCGACTATCTGGGCTTCGGTGGTCACGAAGCCTCGCAAAGCAGCATCCACCCCCAATGCGACAAGCTGTCCGCCGCGATTGCCGTCACGCTGAACGAACGGCTCGACTATTTCGGCCAGACCGTCAACATCGCCGCCCGCGTACAGCATCTCGCCGGCGCCGACGAGATCTACGTTTCCGAGGACGCCTACGACGCTGGCGTGGAAGCCGTCCTCGAGCCGTTCAAAGTCGAATCGAAGATTGCCAAGCTCCGAGGAATACAGCAGGACCAGCGGGTCTTTTGCGTCTCCGCCCCGACAGACGCGCGGGCGGAGAAACCTTGAGATCAATTTGCGTCGCCCAAAGTGCATTCTGAAAACAACAAGCATCTACCCACTGGGGGCGAACCGGCTCGGCAATGACGCATCCGACATGGTCTCGATGTCCGCTCCTGGCAGATTCTGTTGATTTAGTCGGTCGGCTTGTAGCGCTGAGGGATGCGAGCGCCTTTGCTGGCGTCAGGGGTGAACTCGACCGGCCCCGTTTATGCGGCGGGGGCCAGCGTCGGGGCCGGGATCAGCTTGGCGAGCTTGCGTAGGTTCTGAGCGGTGGCGGCGAGAAGGAACTCGTCGCGAGCCCCTGTAGGCCCTCGAAGGCGTAATCGATCTAGGCGCAAGATGCGCTTGAGGTGGGCGAACAGCATCTCGACCTTCTTTCGCTGGCGTCGGGAGACGGCATAAGCCTCGGTGGTGGCGATGTCGCGCGCCAGATCCCGAGCACCTTCATAGATGGAGCGCGGCACCTTGCGCGCCGGCTCTTTCGGACAGCAGCGCGGCTTCAGCACGCAAGCTTGGCAATCATGCTTGCTCGCGCGGTAGAGCAGCGTCGTGCCGTCGTTCACCACGGTTCCGGTGGTCGTTAGCTGCTTGCCGCCGGGGCATCGGTAGGTGTCGGTCCGGGCATCGAAGGCGAAGTCGCTGCGCGAGAAGGTGTCATCGGCGCGCTTGGACTTGTCGAACACCGGAATGTGAGGTTCGATGCCGCGCTCGTGCACCAACCACTGTAGCATCTCGGCCGAGCCGTAGGCCGTGTCGCCGGCCAGGCGCGCCGGGCAGAGGCCGAACTGTGCTTCGGAGCGGCTGATCATGGTCTTGGCTGCCGTCACCTCGGCCTGGCGCACTGCGGTGGAAGGTTCGACATCGACGATGATGCCGTGGTCGAGGTCGATCAGATAGTTATCGGAGTAAGCGAAGAAGGCCTGTCCGCCATGGGCGCCGGTCCAGCGCGCCGCCGGGTCCGCCGGCGAGATGAACTTCGGGGTGATCTCGCTCCCAGCTCCGAACGCCGCATCGTTCAGCACGGCAAGATACTCGTCGATGGCGCGGCTGGTCAGCTCGGGCGGCAGACCCTTGGTTCCCTCGACGCCCTTCTGCCGGTTGGCCTCGGCCTTGATCAGGCTGGCATCGACGGCAAAGCCCTCGCCGCCGACTAGACCTTCCTCGATGCAGCGGCGCACCACCGCCTCGAACAAGCGGCGCAGCAGATCACTCTGGCGGAAACGACCATGCCGGTTCTTCGAGAAGGTCGAGTGATCGGGTACCTCGCCATCGAGGCCAAGCCGACAGAACCAGCGATAAGCCAGGTTCAGGTGCACCTCCTCGCACAGCCGTCGCTCGGAGCGGATGCCAAAGCAATAACCAATCAACAGCATCCGGATCAGCAGCTCCGGATCGATCGAAGGCCTGCCTATCGAGCTATAGAATGGCGCCAGCCGAACCCGTAGATCGGCGAGGTCAACGAAGCGATCGATCGCCCTCAGCAGATGATCCGCCGGAACATGCCGCTCAAGCGAGAACTCATAAAACAAGGCACCCTGATCGACGCGCCGCTCGCCCATCATTGATCGCAAACTCCCATCGTCACGGCAGGAGTGAATCAAGGCTCCCCGAGCTTTTCAACAAAATCGGCCCTAAGCGGACATGACCTCGGCCCGGAGGGATGTCCGTTTCGGGGGGCGGATTCAATAGGTCGGCGCAACACCTCCTAGTCTTACTGGCTCAGGAGGTGGCGCATGACGACATCACGGATATGGTTCACGGCAGCGCAGAAGGCGCAGCTGTGGGAGCGCTGGAAGAGTGGGTCAAGTGCTGCAGCGATCTCCCGGGCACTGGATCGGAGGAACAAGACTGGCGTTCTGCGCATTGTGACGCTCCATGGAGGAATCGCGCCGGCGCCGCGCCGGAGAGCTTTGACAGCGCTCAGGCTTGAAGAACGCGAAGAGATCTCCCGTGGCATTGCGGTGGGCCAGTCGATCCGACAGATTGCACTTGGCCTTGGACGAGCGCCGTCGACGGTGAGCCGGGAGATCAGGCGTAACTGTGGCAGCCAACGTTACCGTGCCAACCAGGCGGACAGGAGCGCTTGGGAACGGGCGCTGCGTCCCAAGCCTTGTCGCCTGGCGCTCCACAGGGAGCTACGCTGGCGTGTGGCGCAGAAGCTCGCGCTGCAATGGTCACCGGAGCAGGTCTCTGGCTGGCTAAAGCGGGAGTTCCCGACCGACCAAGACATGCAGATATCCCACGAAGCGATTTATCGCAGTCTCTTCGTTCAGACGCGCGGCGTGCTGAAAAAGGAGCTGACGGCGCACTTGCGCACCAGACGTCAGATGCGCCTCCCCAAAAGCCACAACGCCCAAAGTAGACGGGGACACATCCTCGATATGGTCTCGATCCGCGAGCGGCCCGCCGAGGCCGAGGATCGTGCCGTGCCGGGCCATTGGGAAGGCGACCTTCTTACCGGAGCGAATGATACGCGCATCGCCACACTCATTGAGCGCCACAGCCGCTTTACCATGTTGGTCAAGCTTCCTCGTAAGGACACGACGACGGTTGTTGCAGCGCTTGCCAAGCACGTCCGCAAACTGCCTGAGGAGTTGCGACGTTCGCTGACGTGGGACCAGGGCAAGGAGATGCATGCCCACAAGCGCTTTACGGTCGCCACCAACGTGCAGGTCTACTTCTGCGACCCGCGCAGTCCCTGGCAGCGCGGCAGCAACGAAAACACCAACGGCCTGGTCCGCCAGTACTTCCCGAGAGCAACCAACTTCTCACGCATCTCCCAAGCCTATCTCGACGCGATTGCCTTGCAACTCAATCAACGTCCGCGAAAGATCTTGGGCTTCGAAACCCCAGCCGATAAACTACAAGCGGTGTTGCACTGATCGGTTGAACTCACAGGGGGAAAGCGGACATGCCGAGGCGATCAGGAAGCCCAAATTTGACTCTAGGACTCGATCTGCCGTCGGTGACCCAAAACCGGTGGCTAGCACCCAAATCAACTCACAGAGTCCCTAATGACTAGCAATCGGTATCGAGATGCGGCCCGTAGTCATGGCTTTGCTCTAGCTGGGGCGCAGCATCTGAGCCATTTCTCGATGGTCGCGGACGGCTCCGGCGCGACAATCACGGGCCAGGTCACGCCACTCCGTGCCAATGCCTGCTCGGTGGTTTCGCCTTCTCGCACTCTGACAACCATGCATCGTGAGCGACTGCCGCGCCGCTCGACCAATTTCTCCACCCGAGTTGTGAGGTTGCCTTTGCTCATTCGGCCCACTCTGTGAGGATGACCACAAGCCCAGCCCGCTCCAGATCCTTGCCGGGATTCTCGGCTCGCCATCGTGCCTTGGCTCGTTCGTCCGTCTCCGTGTGATGACGCCAGAGCACCACCAAGTCTTGACGTGCCGCAGCTTCCAGCTTGTCGAGCCAACTCCGGATGTTGGCGATGCTCCGTGTCATCATTTCTTCTCTTCCAAGGCGGCCACTCGGCTTTCGAGCTCGACCGTCTCAATCGCCCTGCGCCTCGTTTCGAGGACGGCAGCCACCGCCGCGCCTTCGTCCGGGGTGATCTCGCCGCCGGCCACCGCATCGGCCACTAGGCCCAGTGCCGTCACGATGTCGGACGCCGCGCTGATCGACGGAAGATCGAGGGTGACTGGGCGGCCCTTCCTGACAGGCCAGATCCGATCGAGAACAAGCTTGCGTGCGTTCGGGTCGCCCGACTTGGCGTCCTCGAGGGTCTTGCGAAGGATTTCCTCGCCGTCGGCGTCTGCCAGCTGGTCCAGCAGCACGGTCGCCTTGTTGCGCGAGCCAGCAGCGCGGCCAGCAGGGTTGCCAGAATGACCTGGAGCAAATGAGCCGTCCTGCTGGCGCCCTGATTTGGCAGGCTTGGGCTTCTTCACCGTCATGGCACCAGCTCCGGCGAAGACCGCCAAAGGAAGGGTGAAGACCGCCAACTCTCTGGGATCTGGCGGTCTTCGGTCCGATGCAGTGATTTCGGGCCTGATTTGCCTATCTTTTGTCGAAGACCGCCAAGGTTAATCATGGTGGCGGTCTTCGCTGTCAGAATTGGCGGCCTTCGACCTGGGCAGCTGCCAGCTCCAGCCGGAAGACAGGCCATCAGTACCCTTGGCAGCCTCGATTTCGAGCCGGCTCTTTGCACGCTCCACGGTGCGCCATTTGTGGCCTTGGGCGGCGGCTGCAGCCTTGATCTCCTTGGTAGGCACCGGACCGTCCAAGAGGATTTGCAGCAGAAAGTCTTCAGCATCCTCCGCGGCGCCTGCGTCATTGTCGGGCTGCTCGATTGCCATCAGCTCGCGGGCGCTGCCCTCCAGGGCTTGGCCCCATTCGATGCGCTGGGCGTTGAAGTCGTGCCCGGGGACTGGCGCTCCAAACAGCGTGTATTCAAATCCGCCAGTGTCCGGCCCTATGTTGGACTTGGCCCGGACTAGGCGCCTCGGCGCATCCGGATCGGCAGGCTTCACCGTTGCCAGGACAATACGCGCGACAGCACCGAATGCGATGGAACCCGCCACACGTTCTAGCGGCTCGCGCCCACTCGTGCCCTTGCTCAAATGCGTAATGCCGAGAACCGCGCACCCAAGCTCGGCCGCTAAATCCACGACGGGCTGAAGCCCCCGTCTGGTCTCGGTGTTTTTGTGGCTGTCGCCAGTTACCACCGCCACGACCGGATCGAGCACAATCAACTTCAGTGCCGGCAACGCCCGACAGGCGGCCTCTAACTTGGGCATATCAAGTGCGGGATCGAACGGCCTCGGCTGGCCACGCTCGGTTACATTGTTCACGAATTGGAGGCGCTTGGGATCGCCCCCGGTCGCGAGAAACCGCGGCACCAGCGTATCGCCAAGGCCATCCTCCCCAGACCAGATCAGGCAGTCGCCTATTTCAACGTCGGTGCCATCCGGCCACCGTCCGCCAGCGGTAATCGCCGCGCAAAACGACACTGCAATCGTGGTCTTGCCTGTGCCAGGAGAGCCGGCGAGGAGATGGACCTTGCCGCGCGCAAGCCAACCCTCCCAGAGCCATCCGACCCGAACGGCCCGGACTGAGGCGGCAGACAATAACTTGACCGTCGCAGGTAGCTTTGCATGGCCGTTGACGGGCGCCAGCGTGATCGACGCGGGCTTGTCCGGGTCGAATACGTCGAACACACCGCCGCCAGGGCCGATGATCTCACGCGGCATGGCACATTTTCTTTCCCGGTATTGCGACGACCGGGCGCGGCCAACAGCGCCGTGTCGCAGCGTGCAGCCGGAGCGCGATCGAGGGATGGCACAAGATCTCGGCAACCCCATCGAGTTCGCGGCCGACAGCGGACCAATCGACGATAACGGCGCCGAGCGTATGGCCGCGTAGCCAGGATAGTGCGCTGTCAAAGATTAACAGCGGCTGGTCCGTCTCTCGCGCCATTTCGATCTGATCGACACCTAGAAGGTTCGTAACCCCAAGACGCCTGAGCAGCCGGCGCGATTGAAGGTCTTCCGCCACGAGATCGGCAAGTCCGCAACGATCGAACACCGGAACGATCAGCGCAGACCGGCCCTGCTCTCCCCGTGGTGCTCGGCGATAGGCGCCGCCGCCATCTGGAACCACCGCCGCGAAGCCCCATAAGGATGTCCGGGCATTCAATAGACCTAGGGCAGCAAGCAGGGGCCGAAGGTCGGCGTGCATTGCGCTGCGGCCTGCCCGAACCAGCTCGCCAAGGATGCCGTCGAGCTGCACGTTGCTGGCGTAGCACCGCTCCAGATGCTCGCCGATCGCCACTCGTTCAGCATCGGCACGAGTCATTTCACCGTCGTATTCGAGGATGGCGGCACGCTCGGCAATCGTACCGCGCCACTCCTCCACGGGCTCGCTCATTGGGTCGCACGGCTATCGCTGGTAGACGTGCGCAGAGGGCCTAATCGCTTCACGGCCCAAGCGTCTAACGCGTCGCGCGGATACAGCGGAATACGGCCCGCGCAGTATGCCGGCGGAGCGTCAGATTTAAGACAGTGCCACTTCGCCAGGGTAGAAGGCTGCACAGGTATTCCATGCACCTCCCGCAGGTAACGCGCTGCTTCAACTCTCCGAAGTTTCGGGGGCCAGATTGCATGCTGATCCAATTGAAATCTCCAAACGTTGCGCGGAATTGCGCCTGGTTTGGAGTAAACGCCGGCATTTCGTGCGGAAAAAGTTGGCAGCCATATCCGCACTGACACAAAAACTATGCCGCGAATTTCCGCACACCTGATCGAGCCCTAGCCGCTCTTCTTCACAAGAGCTAGGGCCACAGGGGAACCTTTCATTAGTAGTTTAGCCAATGAGATGCGCCATTGCCGGTCGTGTTCCATGCCATCGTAAAACAGACGAGCGAGACTGCGATAAGTCCGGTTGTGGTATCGGCTCGGAAGCGCATGTGGAGTAGTGGCCAAGTCCTTGCAAGCACTCATGACCGAACGTCCTGGGTGTGCCTTTATGTTAAGTTCGATGGCGTTGAGGAGCGCGCGATGTGGATTTCCCAAGAGGGCGTTGCGGCTGTCTAGCCTTGGCCGGCCTGCTTTTGTCTCCTGCCTCTTGCGCCGCGCGTCGCCATAGCAAGGGAGCAATTGGTAGGCGAGGAATCCAGCCAATTTCATCCATGCATTTGCACTATCGGGATGCTCAGGCTGATCCTGATCGCGTTTGACGCCATTCCACTCAAATATGGCCCCCCAAATGTCTTTCCAATTGTCGAGTGACTCTTTCTCGGACATCGGTTTGGCGAGGAGCGTTGGAACGACGATCGTAGTTCGAACAGATTTTGTTTTCATTTGGCACCTCCGCTCGGTGCATCCGCAGGATGAGTCGGCGCGGCGGTCCCGTGCGGACGGGATGTTCGGCGGCCAAGCCTAGCCGCGCCGATTGGAATGATACTAGGCGCGCTGTCGGTCGCCTAGCTTGAGAACCTTGGCCGGCTTCTCTCCGGCCATCGCCCGCGCAATGGCACCAGACACACGGTCGGCAGCGGCCAATAGGGTCGCATCAACGACGTGCACGTATCGGCTGGTCATGGTGCCGCGCGAATGGCCCAGCATCGCCGCGATGGTCGGCTCACTGCAGCCGAGCGTGTTCGCCGTCGTGGCGAACGAATGCCGCAGCGTGTGCAGCGTCACGCCTTTGAGCTTGGCGCGCGCCGAGATCCGTTCCCAAGCATGCCGCAGGCTTACGAACGGGGCGCCGTTCGGACCGCTCGCAATGACGGTCTCGCTCTTGGGATGACGGGGAACAGAAGCCAACAGATCAGCCGCCGCATTTCCCAATGGCCGGAGGCTATGTCCTTCCTTCGTGTTGGAAAGTCGAAGCTGACGCGCGGCGAGATCAACCTCCGGCCACGTTAGCGATACGACCTCGCCTTTCCGACACCCGGTCAGCGCAAGCAGTCGCACGGCACGAATGGCTAGCGGGTTCTCACCTTCGCTTTCGGCGGCCGTCAGGACGGCGCCCAGCGCCCGGTACTCTTCCATCGTAAGAAAGCGGTCGCGACGACCGTCGGAGGGTCGCTCAACGCCGTGCACAGGGTTGTCCTCACGAAGACCCTCACGAATGGCATAGCCGAAAATTCCACCCAACAGACCCGCCACTCGAGCTACCGAGCCGACTCCGCCCGTGACGTCTCGTCCCTTGCCTTTGGTTGCCTTGGCGGTCTTGCCCGTCTGCACCGCATGCATAAATCGGCGAACATCAAGCTGCTTCACCTCGGACACGGTTAGTTTGCCCAAGAGTGGAACTATGTGGCATGTGATCCGGCTTCGGTCGCCGGCGACCGTGGCTTCCGACTTCGCACGACCGAGTTTGCCTAAGATGAGTCCCTTGTCCGCGGCGGCCAAGTAGTCTCGGCAGAGGTCGGCAATCAGTATGGCTCCGCGCGCGGCATTGCGGGTCGCGGAGGGGTCTTCACCATCGGCCACCTTGCCAAGGGCCTTGCGAGCCCGCTGGCGCGCTTCGTCGGGTGTCAGGACTCCGACACGCCCGAGGGCGAGCTTTCGCGTCCTACCAGCCGAATTTCGGTACTGCACAACCCAAGTCCGCGCGCCTGATGGCTTTGCGCGTAGGGCGAAGCCCTTCAGGTCATCGTCTCGATAGAGCGTGTCGCGCTCTACACGCTTAAGGCCATCAACGAAACGTTTGGTGAGCTTAGGCATCAGGCCTCCGCATGGCCTCCGGGATGGCCCACTTGGCTGGGGACACAGAGGGGACACATTTGGCGGAAAATCCGGGAAATTCCGGAAGTTTTCCAGCTGATGCCTACAATGGCCAATAATCGCGGTTTTTCAAGGAATATCCAACAAGGGCAAAGCCCGGAACATCCCGGAAAGGTGTCCGTCAATGCCTGTCCTAGGTCGATATGCGGCAAATGTGATTCAGCGCGTATGGCAGAAGCTGCCATTCGTAGGTGCCGACGGCTATGACATCAGTGAGCTGATGCGAATTCGGGCAGCAATGGACACCGCCGACTATTGTATCGTGCATATGGCGCGCGCACGCACGTTTCCCTCCTCGCTGGATATTTTGGCGTTTGCCCTGAGCCGGGTCTCGATCAAAGGGGCATATCTTGAGTTCGGCGTTGCGAGCGGAAGGACGATCAATCACGTCGCGAAGCAGGTTTCCGGCACCGTCCACGGCTTCGACAGCTTTGAAGGCTTGCCGGAGGATTGGCGTACGGGGTTCGAAAAGGGCGCGTTCGTACAAAAAACTCCGTCGGTCCATGCCAACGTCCAGCTCCACATCGGATGGTTCGATAGGACATTACCGGAGTCAACGCGCGAGATCTTTCGCCGCCTCGGACCTCGGATCGTGCCGGGAACGGTCATTGTGTTCGACGAATATTTCAACCACCCGACCTGGAGGCAGGACGAGCACAAAGCCTTTCAGGAGTTCATAGCAGAGCGGCGGATCGGCTTCGATTACATCGGATATGTTCCGAGCCACCAACAGGTCTGCGTGGTGATGAAAGAGCTCGAGTCCACGTCAACCGCATGAGCACGGTTCGCAAAAATATCGCATTCCTCTACATTCTTCAGGGGGGTGTCTTATGTCGTCCCCTTGGTGACCCTGCCTTATTTGTCCCGCGTTCTGGGTGTCGAGCATTTCGGTGTGTTCGGTATCGCCCTCGGGGTCGTCTCAGTCATGACGTCGATCACGGATTGGGGATTTTCCCTGGCCGCGACGCAGCAGGTGGCGCACCACGCGAACGATCCGGAAATCCTTCGCCGCATTCTCTGGGATACGTGCTGGGCGCGCCTAGGCCTTGGCGCGGTGTCGTTTCTCGGGCTCGGCATTGTGATGGCGGTTGTGCCGTCAATCGGAGGGCTCGGCGTCGTCATGCTCGCGGCTGCCGTGCAGGTGCTCGCCTCGATGCTGAGCGTCGGCTGGTTTCTTCAGGGGCTCGAGCGCATGGGGGCCTTGGCGACGGCCTCCATCGCGGGTAGGACTCTATCCATCCCACTGTTGGTCCTGTTTGTTCACAAACCGTCCGATGTCGCGTTGGCAACCCTGATCCCGGGGCTGTGCAATTTCATCCCGGCGGCGGTGTCGTTCTACATGGCGGGCCGGTTCGTGCCGCTATTTCCAGTGAGATTTGACGTGCTCGGCATGTGGCGTCAGCTGCGCGCCGGCGCGCAGCTTTTTCTGACCATGAGTGCTGTCAACTTATACACACAGAGCACCGTCTTGATTCTGAGCGCGTTGTCCGCGACCTCGGAAGTGGGGCTCTATCACGGCGCCGACCGGATCCGCCGTGCCGTTCAAACCCTGATCGGCCCCGCAAGCACTGCCCTGTTTCCCCGGATCAACAATCTCCTCGGGCGAGACAGGGCGGCCGCCCGGCAGCTCATGTGGCGTATGCTGATCTTGCAGGGGGGAGGGACGTTTGTGCTCAGCGTGGTCATGTACGTTTCCGCACCCTGGGGTGTACCTCTCGCTCTCGGTCAGACATTCTCGGCGGCGGTGCCCGTGGTTCAGTGGCTCGCGCCCATTCCGTTTCTTATCGGTCTGAACAACGTTCTGGGTGTGAACGTGATGCTCCCTCTGGGCATGAAGAGCGAGGTCACCGCAATCGTCACAGCGTCCGCTGCGATCAACCTCGTCGCCATGGTGCTTCTGTGTCCGACACACGGCGCCGTCGGGGCCGCAATCTCTGCGACTCTGACGGAAACGTTCGTGACGGCGGCGATGGGTGTGGTCGTGTTCCGTCGAGGCGGCTATCGGTGGGATCACATTCAGCTGGCAGCGGTGCGACGCCTGTGGACTCGCGGGCGCGCGGACTGAGCCCAATCGGCAACGGCGGTCGTGTTCCATATCTGGCGAGCGATCACGCCGCCAGCGTCGGCCGCCACCGTCGTGGCCGCAATGGTGTCGCTTGTGCGTCACGTAGAAGTCGAGCCCTCGGTCACGGGCATTGCTGCAGTCGCGTAGCCACGGCGTTGTTGACGGCGCTGGCGGTCATAGGGGCTTGGCCCGACAAGGCGTGAACTAATTGCGCTTATGACCCTGCAGTCACGCCGTCCGCGTCCGACCTGGGCTTCGCCCGCGGAAGGGTGATACCTTCCGTGATGCCGGTCTCCCCGCGGTGCGCCAATGCTCGCCAGTTTGGCTCACCTGATGGGCGAGGCCACCGAATGAAAGAGGCCGCAGGATGGAACAGACGATCGCTGGCGCGTGTAAATCACGTACAGCACGCGACTGCTAGAAAATACGGACGCCATTTCGGAGGCAGCGATGGACGGTCGCGACGCAATTGCATGATGGCTTGGTGGGACGCCGATGCTGTTTGCGGGTGGCCCAGATTAGCTATCCGGCGGGGCAACCTATGACGGCTCTTGGACCTCGAAGCATTCTTGTCGAGCCAAGCGACTACGTTCTCCGGAACGTCGGCGATATGGCCATGCTCGGTGTTGCAATCGAACGCCTTGCTCGATTGTTTCCGGAAAGTCAAATCAATGTACTTACGAAGGACGCTCCCTCGCTTGTGCGATTCGCGCCGGCCGCCACCCCCTTGTTGGATGCCGGACGAGCGCAATGGCTTCGCGACAATTTTCTACCTGGCACTGTAGCAAATCGTCTGTTCAGGGAACTGCGTCGACGTGCGCCGCACGTCATTGGTCCCTTGTGGCGCTATCGCTATAGACACAACGAGACGATCGCGGCGGCCCTGGACGAGTTTAGGTGTTTGATCTCAAACGCCGATTTGGTTGTCGTGGCGGGCATGGGGGGCATTACTGACTACTTCCCCAGCTATGCATATGGTGTTCTGGAAGTACTCGGCTTGGCAATTCATGCCGGACGCCGCACAGTGATGGTCGGGCAAGGCATGGGGCCATTGGAGAATGCGGAACTCAAGGCGAGAGCGGCTGCAATCCTCCCCCAGTTAGATTTGATCGCCCTTCGGGAACAGCGAGCTGGCAGGCCACTCTTGAACGAACTGGGTGTCGACCCGGCGCGGATCTTGGTGACGGGCGACGACGCAATTGAGATGGCTTACGTCATTAGACCGGAAGTATTGGGTGTCGGTATTGGTGTGAATTCTCGTGTTTCGGACTACTCTGGCGTGGACTGTCAAATACTCGATCGTATTCGCGAAGGCCTTAGGGACGCATCAGCCAGTCTTGGCGCCCCGCTCATACCAGTACCAATTTCACATGTTCCCGGGGAAGAGGATATCCGGTCTATTGGGAGTTTGATGGACTCAAGTGATCCCGAGTTGTCGCTGGCAGCCGGATTCAAGACGCCAATTGAGGTGATCCGACAGATACAACGGTGTCGTCTGGTAGTGACTGGTAGTTATCATGCAGGCGTGTTCGCGCTCGCTAGTGGAATTCCCGTCGTTGGATTGGCGAAATCGTCATACTATCTCGATAAATTTTTGGGATTGGCGGACATGTTCGCCGTCGGCTGCGAAACCGTGGCGCTAGACAAGTCGGAATATCCGATATCGCTTGGTGATGCGATTCACAGACTGTATGCATCTGCCGAAACTATTCGCCCCGCTATTCTGTCTAGCGCAGAGGCACAGATCGCTGCTGGTTACTCTTGCTATCGCAGAATACGGGAGCTTGCTTTTCCTGCATGAAGGCCGGCGAGGCGATGAGATTCAGGCGACTCTTACAGACCGCGATACCTTGGCGTTGGTGACGTCTCCGAGTTCGGCGAGGGCGAGCAGTCAATTCGCCGCAAAAGGACGAGCGGCGGGTAGGTGAGATGTTTCTACCTGTTTCGTCTGCACACGCTGCTTGAACCGGGTTGCATGTGTAGCCTGGCGGCGGCAGTCAAGCCGTCCCAATCCGCTTCGCTCTGACCGCGATGACTACCGGGTAGCACGGGTCTTCTCGGTCTAGCCAGTCGCGCCGCACTTCCTCGAGCGCCATGCCTTGAAGGAAGCATGTTGCGCCGTAGACGTTCCCGTGGACCGTCACTTCGATCGCCTGAGCGCCGAAGATGTCTCCAAACAAGCGGGTAACGGACTGCCCGGTCATCGACCAGTACCAAGTGCTCTTCCAGTCGTTGTGGTCGATCGGCGAGATACCCGGCACTGTAAGCAGCAGGATGCCGCCGGGCCTGAGGGCGGCATACATGCGCGCGATTGCCTCTCGGACGTCGATTATCAGATGGAGTGTCTGGGTGATGACCATGCAATCGAAAGCGGCCTCGGGCAGAACGCCCGGCTGCGCAAGGTCGCCGCTAATGGTCGCTTCGGGCGCATCAGGCGAGACATGAAGGACGTCTTGCCGTGTGATGCCGCTATCGAACCGCCGGCAGTAACTGGCGTCACCGATCTCGAGCACCCGCCCGCGAATATCTGTGCGATGTCGCTCAAGAAAATTTTCGATGTAGTAGCGGTCGATTGGAGTGCCGCGGTCAAAGCCGAAGTTGCGGCTGACTGGCTCTAGGCTCGATAGCTGACCCATGTCGATCGCGCCGATCGGGAGGCTTGCGCGTCGATCGTGCCGCCCGCCGATCCGTCGCAAGCGCCGCTTCACCGCTCGCAGGATGTACTCGGTCGTCGTAGCCGGCGCGAGGCGAAATGTGCCCAGGATCAGCGTCAACGGGCTGGCAATGTCTTTGTGCCCGGCGCCGCGCACGGCCGTTTCGCAGTAGTAACGCTTCCAGAAGCGCTTTGCCTCGGCCCAGGCGCGCAAACCATCGCGGTCGGTGGCCGGGGGACGATAGCGCTTCAGCACATGCAACGCCCAATACAGCATCTTGACTGGGTGTCCTGACATATTGCTACCGTGGGTGCGATAGGATGCTGTCAGCTCCGGATGGCAAAACACCGGGTATCTGCGTGTCAGCCGGATATAAGCATCGTAGTCCTCACAACTGCGAAGCGTGGCGTCGAAACCAGTCACCTCGCGCAGGCGCGCAACGTCGTAGAGAACCGTCCCATGCATTGCCACGGGGTTGCCCACCAGCATTGCGTTCGCCGCGTCGCTCGGAACAGGGCGAAAGTGCGGCCCCGAAAGCCGTCGCCGGCCTATGTCGACCCGATCGTAGGCACCATACACGAAACCGGCCTCGGGATGCTGCGCGAGCAAGGTAGTGTTGTGGGCTATAGCTGCCGGAGCAAGGATGTCGTCAGCATCGAGAAAGGTGACGCAGGCGGTTTTGATCGCCGCCAGCCCACGATTACGCGCGGCCGAAAGGCCGGCGTTTTCCTGTCGAATCAGCCGAACGCCTGGATAGCGTGCGACGATGGCCGCCGGATCATCTTGCGATCCGTCGTCAACGACCACAATCTCGTCGACGGGACGAGTCTGCGCCATCACGCTGTCGAGCGCTTCGGAGAGGAAATGGGCATGGTTGAAGGTGGAAATCACCACTGCGACCGACGCGCGCTCATTCGAATCGGTCATGGCTGGATCCACCTTGCGCCGGTGCCGACGACTTTCGCCAGATCCGTCTTATACGGAACCAACTGCCACATCTTGCCCGATACCGGCGGGTGTGCCTGATGAGGCTGCGCAGCCTCTTGGAAAGATGGTGTCACATTGACCTCCCGAACTAACGGTAGGCTGACAGATCCGTCGCAGAATCATCCATCTGGATCCTCGGCAAAGCGTACCGGTCAAACTTTCGTGGATCGACCGGTGCATCGCACGTTGCCACCGCCCAAGCAAACCCCGCTTCTCTCACCATCGCTCGGGTCGGGGCATCCCACTCGCCATGAGGATAGGCAAAGCCTGGCACGGCGCTCGCGCCGCAAAGGCGCTCAAGATCCGCACGGCATCCTTCGATCTCGTCGCGCCGTTCCGGCTCCGAAAGCACCGGGAGAGGAACATGACTGCGGGCATGTCCGCCAAGGGCGATCCAGGAAGAGGGGACTGCGCGGGCCTGCATCACGCTCATCGGAAGATTTTCCCGGGAGAACGCCGGACCGGGGCACACTTGTTGGCGCAACGCCGCCATAGCTTCCGCGCGCTGTGTCGGCTGGAGGCGCTGTAGCGCACGCCACAAAGCGAGGTACGCTTCAGCGCGCGGATGCGGCGGCGGGGTCCTGCTCGCGCGCCACGCGCGCAACTCAGGCGGGGGAGATTGCTGGGCTTGCCATTCGGCCGTCAGGTGGATTCCGCCAGCCTCACAATCGATATGCGCGCCCTCAGGCCCTTCCAGTACCATCGCAGCGAGCTCATCCCACCAGTAGGGGATCGGGCTCCCAAGGCTGCCGGTGGTCAGGAACATCGTCGCGGGAATTCCGTAGTCCTCGAGAATCGGCTTGGCCACCAGTGCATTATCAGCGTAACCGTCGTCGAAAGTCAGCGCCGCCGCCTGGCGCGGAAGACTTTGCGCCTCAAGCGCGGCGACGAGCTCGTCCATGGCCAAAATCGTCCAATGGGTACGCAGGTGCTCAAGTTGCTCTCGAAATCGCTCCGGCGGAACGCTGATACCCCATGGGTCGCACGTTGTCTCGGCAACGCGGTGGTACATGAAGATGAGCGGTTCATGAGGGCGTCCAAGTGCACGGCGCATGATGCGCCCTGGGAAACTGCGTGCACGCGCGATCAGGCCGGTGGGCATGCGTGTTTCCCATGGCGGTTCCAGCGGTCAGGCCCATCCGAGAAGCTACTGATCCAGACGTTTCTGGCTGATCTCAAATGGCTTGGAGGATCTCGCACCGCACATTGCGCCGGCATGGCAGGTCGGTGACCGGCCTGCAACGGGCGTCTATTAATGACTGGTTCAAAGGTCGGAAGGACCATTCGGAACTTCGTCCGGGTGGAAGGAACGAAAAGGGAAATATGATTTCTCGTCGGCAATCACGACAAAGACACTGGAGATGCACGGGCCTCTCGCGTGACCTACAAGTTAATATGGCAGTCCTTATGGGGCTGCATCAACGTAACAGAGGTGTGTCGGACTGTGACATTACTGAGCCGGCTGGCAACTCGAATGTTCCCGCTCGGCATAAAGCGCGGACAAGGACCACTTGTCCCGATCGCGCAGCGTCTTGCTTGGTCGACGCCGCTTGTGGTCCTGCTTGGAAGCATTGCGAGCCTCTCCGAGGGGACTGGCATCAGTCTGCTCATTCCTCTGATGTCACAGCTTACGGGAGGAGCGCTTCCGCGAGCACTACCCGGTGCAATTCGCGAGGTGGTAGAGCTTCTCGAGCCCTGTGCCGTGGAGACCAGAACTCCTGATCATAGGTGGCGCAATCGTCGCCCTCATCGCTTTCAAGGGAATCGTGCAGTTCGCCAACGCCGCGCTTATTGCGTGGATCGACACACGAGTTTTTCATCAGGTGCGCACCGCACTTGCCAAGAAAGTCGTGACGTTGGACTACCCCTTTTTCCTCATTCATGATCAAGCCCGTCTGGTCAAGATCGTCACCACTGACACTTGGTATGGGCTCGAGGTAGTGCGCTGCGGCTTCCAACTTCTGACGGGCGCTGCGGCTGTGACGGTTTTTGGGGCATTGATGCTCTGGCTTGATTGGCAGCTCTTCCTGACGGTGGTGGTCGCAATCGTTGCCATCCGAGTGCTGCAGAATCGGCTTGAAGGGCGCGTTAGCCGTCTGGGCGAAACGTTTACGCGCGAATACGAGACTTTGACAGCGCGGATGCTTGCAGTCGTCAGCGCTTACCGTCCGATTCGTATCTTTCAGCAGCAAGACAACGAGCTCGCGCGCTTCACGCAGGCGTCAGATCGCGTCCGGCGCGCCCTGGAACTGATCGAGCGTTGGTCGGCGTTGGCGAGGCCGCTGGTAGAGGTCCTGCTGTCGGTTCTGTTCGTTGTCTTGATCGTGTTCTCGTACCGCACTGGCTGGTCGATCGCGATCGTGCCCACCTTCCTGATCCTGCTCTATCGGGTCCAGCCCCAGCTTGCGACCATCAACAGCGCGCGCCTGCAAATCGCTGCTGTCGGGGGATCCTTGCGCCAAATCGAGTGGCTGCTGGCGCAAGCCGGCCCGACCCGTATCGAGATGCCGGTGACGCCGGTGCCGGCAATTGATCGACCAATTGTCTTCAACTCGGTAACTTATGGCTATCCCAACGGTACCGTCGGCTTGACGAACGCGACATTCGAGATTCGGCCGGGCAGGGTCACGGCGCTTATCGGCCGATCGGGTGCCGGCAAATCAACTGTAGTCAGCCTCCTGTGCCGGCTGCTGGAACCGCAAGCCGGTACGATTCGCCATGGCGAGACGCCGCTTGCCGTCGTCGCGCGCGAAAGTTGGCTTGCGCGCATAGCCCTGGCCGGACAGGACGTCGACTTGGTCGGGGGGACGGTCGCCTTCAATATCGCTTATGGCCGCCCCGACGCCAGTCACGAGGAGATAGAGGATGCGGCTCGCGCGGCGAATGCACACGAATTCATCCTGGGGCTTCCCAAGGGCTACCAAACGTTGGTGGGCGACGACGGCCTGCGCCTTTCTGGCGGGCAGCGTCAGCGCATCGGTCTCGCCCGGGCGCTGCTTCGCCGTCCCGACCTCCTGATTCTCGACGAGGCGATGAGCGCAGTCGATGCGATCTCTGAAAGCGAGATCATGCGGCTCCTGTCGTCCAGGCAACACTTCCGCACCGCTCTGGTCATCAGCCACAGACGCAGCACCTTGATGGCCTGCGAGCAAGGTATCGTCCTTGAAGAAGGGCGGGTGCGAGAGCAGGGACCTCTTGCTCGGCTCGCTTACTCGCAAGGGATGACCGAGTAAGCAAATAGGCTCTGCTTTGCAGGATGCATCCTCCACTTGGGCATACTGCCAACCCTCGGGTCCACCCAGAAATCGTGCCGGGGTCTTCTTCGCCGGTTGCATGGGTTGCCGGAAGCAGAAATGCGCCTCGTCGTGTGTCACGGTAACGGGGATGATAGCTTGTCTCTGGCTCTGCCGCCGTCGCATAGAACTCCAATCTGCCTCACTTCCATCGTCGACTGTTGCCGCGCAGCGCGTCAGCACAAGCTTCGTCCAACGACCTGCGCGCTCGCCAGCCTAGAAGAGCGGCGCTAAGCGAAGGGTCCGCCACGCTTATGGCGATGTCTCCTTTCCGCCGTCCAGCCAACCTGACGGAAATTGCTCTTCGACCGACCTTCTCAACTATCCGTATCAATTCGAAGACAGAGCAACCTCGACCCGTCCCGAGATTGAATATCCATGCATCACCGCAACTCCTGCTCTTATCGTTCGCAAGGAAGTTCAGGGCCGATACATGCCCTTCGGCAATATCCATGACATGAACGAAATCGCGAATTGCAGAGCCATCCGGTGTGTCATAGTCCGTTCCAAAGATATCGATTGTTTTCCGGTCGCGACTAGCAGCCAAGGCAATTGGGAGCAGATTGGACGGTGGCAGTCTTGGATTTTCGGCAAGCTCGCCGGACTGGTGAGCACCAACCGGATTGAAGTAACGAAGTATACAGGCACGGAAATCAGGCTGCGAATGCGCGAGGTCACGGAGCATTCGCTCTCCGGCAAGTTTCGTACATGCATAGGGGTTCAAGGGCGCCACACTCGCTGATTCTGAAATGGGAACACGCTCTTGAGGGCCGTAGACTATGGCGGACGAGCTAAAAACGAACATGCTGATCCCGGCCGTTCGCACCGCTCTCAGCAAAACTGCCATTCCCCCAACATTGTTGTCCCAGTAGAGGTCCGGCTCCTGCAGCAATTCCGGCACCGACTTGAAGGCAGCCAGATGCAATATTGCGTCAAATGCCCCCGGGACAATCAGCTTCGCCATAGCATCGCGATCGCGAATGTCGGCTCTGGACCATTCAACGCGCCTGCCGACGAGCGAGGAAACCGCAGCCAGGACGCTTTCGTCGCTATTTGCGAAATTATCGATTGCGATAATTTCGTGACCCGCTTCGGCCAAGGCTACGCAGGTATGGGAGCCCACATAGCCCGCACCGCCGGTAACGAGCACGCGCATTGCAATCTGAACCTCCCATTTGTTGGCGATGATATTCGGCAGCGCTAGATTGGATTCAGCTTTTCAAGCAAAGCATCACACAATATCCTATCGAAACCTTTATTGAAGTAGTTCTGGCGCTCGACTGGAAGTGTGGTTCCGGAAGTTGCGCCCGCCTACTAGGCGCAATGCCCCTGGGGTGATGGGGGTCGTGTCTGGAAAATTCGTCATGACGACAAGAGCACATGCTCGAGAGGTTCGCGTTGCGCTATCGCAACTCCAGCAAACAGGGGCGCCCGGAGCGCTGTCGTTGAGGTCTGCTCGAGCCGTAGCGGTGCGGTCTCGGGAGGACTGGCGAAATCATCGGAGTGGGAGCGCCGCATGATTGACGCAGAGCAGAGCAGTCATGTTAGCGATTTGATCAGCGTCGTGATCCCGGTTTACAATGGTGAGAGATTCATCCGACGAACTCTTCTGTCCGTACTGAACCAAAGCTATCAAAAGATCGAAGTGATCGTTGTTGACGATGGATCGACTGACTCGACATTGGCCATTGTCAAGGAACTCGCGGCGCGCGATCCGCGGGTCCGTTACTATTCAGGACTTCGAGCAGGCGTCGCTGCCGCGCGGAATTGCGGAATTGCACAATCGCGCGGTGAATTTATTGCGCCTGTCGACGCCGATGACCTGTGGCACAAGGACAAGCTTCACCTTCAACTGAACGCCATACGCAAAGCAGGGGTGCGGGCCGGGGTCGCCTATTGTTGGAGCGTGATCATTGACGAAGCGGACAACACCATTGCAGGCAAAATACGCAGTGCGGCGTGGCGGCCGCACCTTGAAGGCAATGTTCTACCAGCAATGATGGAGCTGAACTTTTTGGGCAACGCTAGTACACCGCTTATTCGGCACGCCTGTTTGGACCTGATTGGTGGTTACGATTCGGATCTCTATCTCGACGGTGCGCAAGGAGCTGAGGACTGGAAGCTCTATCTCACACTGGCCGAATTCTGGGAGTTCGCGCTCGTCCCGCACTGTTTGGTCGGATACCGCAAATCACAAAGCAGTATGTCTGCAAACTTTGTGACGATGCAAAGATCTATGGACCTCGTTCGCCAATGGACGCAAAAGCGGTGGCCTTTGCTGGCCAAAAAACATGGCAACCGGGAGCGGTACCTTACTTATACGTATCTTGCGGATATGGCGGTCGAGAACAACGCCTTCCGGCACGCTGTCTTGTTTCGCGCTCGAGCGATTCGGGCGCAACCCGCTCAATTGGGCGACTTGTCGACCCTCCAATTCATGATTCGAGTGCTGGTACGGATGCTTGGAGGCAGAAGTCTGGCCAAGAAGATCTGGACTCCGAAGACATTTTGGGAGTTCGTCGAACAAGATAAGGATCAGGGGAATTATCGGACTCTCAGATGATATGTAGAATTTCGTACACGATTTGACGGAGAGGCTTTGCGGCGTCGAGGTGAGCCTTCAATCGTCGGGAGTTTTGGCCGTGATGACTGGATTTGCATTGACGGCGACAACGTAGAATCCGTTCTTGAGATAGAACTCGCTGTCCTCCCCAAGACGAAGGCCGACTTCGTAGATGAGAGTCCTTCTCACTGCCTGCCCTTCAAATCGAGCGCGACTGAATGCGCACAATGGATCTGAGTTTGTGTGCGCTCCGCACCGATCAACGAGACAAGTGACCACAATAAGTCATTGGCGTCATGGAAAGTTGCTCGTCTTCCAAGTTCTTGGTCACGTTGACCGCCGTCATGATGGCGGCGTGATGGCGGGGGAACTGTCCGGGTCGGCGGTTTGATCCCGCTTCCAATCACAAAAAGACCTCGGCAGCGAAACTTGGCCGACTTCAAAATTGAACGATAATATTTCATGGCCAATTGGTCGCGACAATTTCGGACTGTATCCGAGGGCTTCCTAATGCATCTCCACAATTTGGATTGGGGCGCTGATCGATGCCGCCGGTGTCAGTTTCGCCACTTGGCTCACTCGAGCTGGGGCGCCACAAAGTGACCTCGCGCGCATTGGCACCGCCTTGCCTTGCAATCGTCGGCCCGCCGGATCGCTCCTGGAGAACGGCTCAGCTAATGACTAAAGGGGCAAACACGAGTTTTCGGATTGAAATTCTTTCCGATCGCATGATTTCCAACAAGGAGTTGGGCCAACGTATCGCCGTCGACCGGACGCGCCGAGCCAATGGCAAGGCGGCGTGACGATGCCCACTTGCGTGACTCCTGCGAAATACGAAAAGTACGATCGGGGCGGCGTTTGCAGCTTCAGCTACGCCGACGACTATGTGCAAGCAACCAGAACCACTGCTTTAACGCGCGACCCGCGATGACCGCCGCCCGCATTCACGTCCATCGGGCACCGATGCCGCGTCTGATCAGCGTATATCTCTACTTCTTATGCTTCGTACTTGCGGGCTATGTATTGCTAGGGAGAGCCTTTGCCTATCTCGGTTTTCCGCCCCTCTACATCGGCGAGATCACTCTTGTGCTTGGCATAGCTGCCGCGTTGATGGCCGGAAACCTGACTGGTGCGATCTTTAACTTGCCAGGGCTCGCGCTGGCACTCCTCATGCTCTGGACCGCGCTTCGCACTATTCCGTATTGGAACATCTATAGGTTCGACGCGCTGCGCGACGCGGTGATCGTGTTCTATGGCTTGTTTGCCTACGTCATCGCGTCACTGATCCTGCAACGGCCAGCAACGTTGGCGCTCCTCATCGAACGCTATAAGCGCTTCATCCCTTGCATAATTTTTCTGTCTCCGGTTCTTCCGATGGCGGGTTATCTTTCTGGTGTTCCAATGGTGTGGACCTACGGGTCCAGGGATATCGGTGGACCTAAAATCACTGAGCTTTCCTGCCATGTGCCTGCGGTCATTGCTTTTTCGTTGATCGGCTTCGTTCGGCTGCGAACCCTGGCGCTTATTTTCGTTCTACTGATCGGGCTGTTCCTCGCCTCGCAGGAACGACAAGCCATGCTCACGTTCACTATCGGCTGCTTCATGGCGTCTGCTTTCTCACCGAATCGTCATGCATTGCGGAATTTCTTTGCGGTCGTAGGTGTTTTGGTCGTGATGCTAGGCATTGGCTCCGCTCTCAATTTGCAACTCGCTGGCCAGGGCGAAGGCCGCACCTTTGACGCTCGCCAGCTCATGATCAATGCGACGAATGTATTTTCCAATTCCGGCTCTTCGCGAGGCGATGAGACCAGAGAATGGCGGCTAAATTGGTGGTCGGACATCATCCACTACACGCTACACGGTCGGTACTTCTGGGAAGGCAAGGGTTTCGGTGTGAACCTGGCCGACGCCGATGGCTATCAGACTTTCGACGACAACTCTGACGTGGCACCGCTGCGCAGCCCGCACAACGCCCATATGACAATCCTGGCACGAGGAGGTGTGCCCGCACTATTAATGTGGATCTTTGCACTTGGATCTTGGCTTGTTGCCATGGTGCACCAGCTGATCGAGGCGAGACGGGTGAAAGACGACTGGTGGGCTGGCGTTTTCGCGTTTCTGCTCACTTATTGGACGATAATATTGATTTCCGGCTCCTTCGATGTGGCCCTGGAAGGGCCTCTCCTGGGCATCTGGTTCTGGACGATCCATGGCATTGGGATGGCGGCCTTGATTCTTCATCGCCATCGCGTGTTCACATTGCAAAGTCCGTGGCCAATGTCAGAGCGCATGGCGTCTGGGGAGCCGCTGATTGCCGTTTCAAGATCCAAGATGTCGAAGTGAGTGCAATCGGCGGGGAAAAATTGCAATGGGCCAATATCTTCCCACCCTCGGGCGCTGAAGCTGGCGGTGCCCTATGCGTACTCGTCCCGACCTACCTAGCGCGCCGTAACGTCGACGCCTGAAGATAGACGGGGCTTGATTTGAGGAGGATCCCATTGCGCCGTCTTACCGCGACAATTCACAACTTGGTCGGCGCCGGCCGTGGCGGAGCGTAAAAATGAACGAACGCGATGAAATCAGGCCCGCAAGACAATCCTCGCATGGTCTATCCTCGTACGGTCTATCAACGGGCGCAGACGACCGGCGTCGGCGCATCCTAGTGTCGGCCTATCTCTTTTCACCAGTGATGGGCTCGGAGCAGGGTGTGGGATGGAACATCTGCTCGCGTCTTTCAGCCTACCATGACGTGACCGTGCTGACCCGGTCATGGGACGAGAAGCTCTGGCCCGGGGATGAGAAACATAGAGAAGACGCCGAACGGTTTATGCAGGAACGCGGCCCGATCCCGGGACTGACGATAAAATTTGTCGACTCGCCAGCGCTTTCACGGCTGCTGCAGCCGCGTCCGCACGTCAGCTTGCGTTCGCCATTTCACTTCCAGGGCTACGCCGCCTGGCAGCGAGCGGCTTACCGCGAGGCCGTTCGATTGCATAGTGAGCGGCCCTTCGACGTCACGCACCAACTGACGGTCGCGACCTTCCGAGAGCCCGGATACCTCTGGAAGCTGGGCGTGCCATTTATTTGGGGCCCGATCGGCGGGGGTGAGAATATTCCATGGACCTACTTCGCCGACTTCGGAGTCCATGACAGGATCTATTACGCTCTCAAGAACGTTGCAAACAATCTGCATGGTTGGACCAAACGGCGCAGCCGAATAGCCGCACGACGGGCGGAGCGTGTGCTCGTTACGAGTGCACAGTTGCATGAAATGTTGGTTCGTTGGGGGGGTACACCGCAGTTGATGCTTGAAGTGGGGGCGCCGGATTGGTCGGGCCGGCCGCGATACTATGACGGTGTGCGCCCTCTGCGGTTGTGCTGGATAGGCTTGCATATCGGTCGGAAGGCCCTTCCCATTATCTTGCGGGTGCTGCGGGAATTGAAGGCGCGTGGGCTCGGCGAAAAAGTGCACCTTGCGATCATGGGCAGTGGACCCGAGACCCGTACCTGGCAAGCGCTTTGCCGGAAGCTTGGAGTTCAGGAAATGACGACTTGGATGGGCCAAGTGCCATTCCAGCAAGTGCACGAAGAGATGGGCAGACAAGACGCGCTAGTGGTGTCCAGTGTGCAGGACGGCACCTCCACCGTCCTCATGGAGGCGCTGGCGTCCGGCCTGCCGATTATCTGTCACGACATTTCAGGCATGTCCTATGCCGTAGACGAGAATTGTGGAATCAAAGTTCCCTTGCGCGATCGCCAGACCAGCGTCTTGGAATTTGCTGATGCCATCACTCGGCTTGTGATGACTCAGGGACTGCTGAACAAACTCTCTGAGGGCGCACTACGCCGAGCTAAAACGCTCTCGTGGGACGAAAACGTAAGACAGATCGCACTTGGCTACGACGCCATAGCTTCCATCAATAGGCTCTTGGAGACTCTCTCTGTCCGGAAGACTCTCGATGTCCAGCCACAACTGCCAACCGCTGGCGAATAGCTGCAGCTGGGTTTGAGCGTTCACTTGGGTGAGAACCATTCTCCAGTCACGTCACTTCAATCGGCGGGCTGACGTCACCGAATTATCACTGCAGAAAACGCGCTCCATCTGAGCAAAATACGCCTACGCTGATTGAAAAATGGCGTGTTCCTCGCTTCATTTTTGTTTCTTTTCTTTCGTAGTGTTTTTCTTATCTTTAATCTCGGCTCATGAAAAACTTGGATGGAAACCGGACAGGCGCCCGTCTTTGCGACCCCTCGCAGCTCGCGGCCGCGGGTCCAAGCGACGCATCGTTGAAATCCATTGAGGTTTTGGGAACTCCGGTCACTTGTTGCACTTACGATTCAGCGCTTGAGCAACTCATGACGCTCGCTCGCGAACCGCGAGCGGCCGCGGTCTGCCCCGCCAACACGCACATCCTTGGCGAAGCGCGGCACAACCCGAAATTCGCAAAGTGCCTGGCCCGGTTTGACCTGGTGTTGCCTGACGGGATGCCGATTGTTTGGACACTCAACTTTTTCGGGGCCGACCTGAAGGACCGGGTGTACGGTCCTTATCTTATGCGACACGCGCTGCGGAGCACCCCGCGGCCCTGGCGCCATTTCTTTTTCGGCGATTCCGAGGAATGCCTCGCCGATCTGCGGCGCGTGCTGCTCCAGTTGCAACCTGACATCGAAATTGTCGGAATGCTCAGTCCGCCATTTCGGACGTTCACCGACGCCGACGAGGAATCGTTCGCCGAAGCCATCAATAGCGCCGCCCCGGATTTCGTGTGGGTGGCGTTGCCCGGCGTGCGGATGGAGGAGTGGATCATCGGCAATCAGATGCGATACCGGAGAGGCGTTTTCGTTGCGGTCGGTGATGCATTTGCCCTGCTTAGTGGCCGCCGGTCGTTCGCTCCGTCATGGATGCAGCGGATGGGATTGACCTGGGCGTACCGGCTCTGCAGGGAGCCGTTCCGTTTAGGTCCGCGCTACCTGCGATATAACTCCATCTTCCTGTCTTACTTGCTGTGGGACGCACTGCGTGCGTCACCGCGAGGAAGCGGGGGAAACCACATGCAGAAATGACGAACTCATCTGCCACAGCCCGCGACTTTCCCTCGATGCGCGACAGGCCAGGCGAAGGACATGTCGACTTGACCCGATTGCGGGGCGGGTCTTCCGTCGATCTGCTGCTTGCCGGTCTGTTGCTGGCCGTGACGGCGTTGATGCTGTTGCCGGGCGCGCTCGGGCTGCCGATGGAACTTTGGGACGAAAGCCGCGTCGCCAACAATGCGATCGAAATGGCGAAGCATGGCGGATGGCTCGTCGCGACCTTCGGCGGCGTGCCGGATCACTGGGAGCTCAAACCACCGCTGCTGGTCTGGGCCATGGCGGCGCTGCTCCGCACGGGCATGGATCCGATGCTGGCGATCCGCCTGCCTTCGATTTTAGCCACGATGGGCAGCGTGCTGCTGGTCTACGCGTCCTGCCGCATGCTGCTCAAGGACCGGCTGGCCGGCCTTATCGGCGGATTGCTGCTGGTCTGCTCGGTACTGTTCATGGGCGACCATGTCGGCCGTACCGGCGACTACGATGCGTTATTGTGCCTTGTGACCCTAGGCTTCGTGATCTGTGCTGGCCTCTATATTGACCGGCAGACGACTGGTGGGCAGATACGGGGACCCGGCCTATGGATTGCGGCGGCCGCAGCGTTGCTGGTACTTCGCGGTCCTGACCAAGAGCGTGGCGGGCGGTTTGGCGGCGCCCGGTGTGGTGGTCTATGCGATCGTGCGCCGGCGTCTTGCCTGCCGTGCTGGCCGATTGGCAGGCTTGGCTGTCCGTCGCTGGAGCTGCGGCCGTCGTGGTGGGATGGTTCGTGCTGCGCGAGTCGCTCGATCCCGGCTACCTCGCCGCCGTCTGGCACTACGACATTGCAGGTACAATCCTGACCGTCCCGGAGGGCCACCAGCGAGGCCCTGCCTATTACGTATGGGTTCTCCTTCGAGGGTTTGAGCCCGCCATGCTGCTGTCTGCGACGCTCTTGGTGATGCCCTGGGACCCGGATCCGAAGCGGCGGCAGCTCTGCCTTCTGACGGGGCTGGCCGCCTTGTCGTGCCTAACCGTCATCAGTTTCCTCAACAGCAGGTACTACTGGTACGCAGCTCCCGTCCTGCCCTTGGCCGCAGTGGCCATCGGAGTCTCGACTTCGACCTGGCTGCGGGGAGGAGGTTCATGGCCGAAGTCGATTGTGCTTCGGCATGCGACTGATCGGCCTGCCGATCCTCCTCGCGCTGGCGGCGTCTTACTGGTTTCTGAACGTACGTTGCCCGATCGCCCACAGTCTCTATTCTGTGCCCGACCAGGTTTGGTATGGGTCCCTTCATGGCGCAGTTTCCAGATCCCCACGCCCTCGATGGCGTCATCGTCCTCGAACGGGGCGGCCACGCGGGGATCCTCGTTACTTCAGTCCGATCGCGCGGTTCTTCATCGAGGAGGCTGAACGCCATGGCGCCTATATGCGCTTGCTGACGACGGTGGCGGACCTGCCAGCGAATGCATCCGTATTGAGTTGCCACCCGGAAATACGCCAATGGTTGGCGAGCCAGGAGTCTTTCGCGATGATTCGTTCGGACGCTCACTGCGTATTTGGAAATTTTCCGGGAAACTTCGACCATCTCTCCCGGACCGCGAGATCGAGGTAGATGTTGCGACTCATGCGCCCGGAATTCGATCACGGGAGCGTTTAGCTGTGGCTATCCGAGCGGCCCTGATGACCGGCGATCGGAGAGCTTGCCGGCGCATTCGCAACGTCGTCAACGACGGCAACCGCTTCTCTAGGTTGCGAAACCTGCGGATTAATCGAAGCCGAAGATCAATCTGGCCGTCTTTGTCGGCGGCCCTCTACGGCACGGATGCGTGAGCCCATCTGCGCGGGCTAAGTCGCTTCAGCGCGCATGAAGGCCCTGCCTGATCACCTTAGGCACAACGTAATCGCGACGTCGGGATAGCCGATAGAGTGCATAGGTCGCAGCTAGTAGCAGAGGACGAGCTGTTGGCACGCTACTCAACTTCGAAAGGGCGAGCTTGTGTCGTTTGGCCGGCAACGCGGTCGACAGCGATTGTCGGCGGATACGGTATTTCATGAGTGGCTCGGGTAGCCGAAACCTGCGCACCGTGTGCCATGTGCTCACCCACCACTGCCAGTCGACGGCTAACGGTGTGTTGGGATCAAAGGGGTAGCGCAACATCGTCTCGCGGCGAACCATCCAGCAACTCGGCGGCGGCATGTACCGGGCAAGACCATAGGCGAACGGCTTGCCTTCCTCGGTGGTCAGAATGTAGTCGGTACCGACGAAGTCCCAGCAGGCGTGGCGCAGAAATTCGACCTGCCTACTCGTCTTGTTGGGTAACCAAACATCATCGCCATCGAGGAACGCCACGAACTCCGTCCGGGCGGCGTCAATCGCAGTATGCCGTGCCGCCCCCTCCCAGCCCGGTGGCCTCCGCATTACCTTCATGTGTGGAAAATCCGCGGTGACCTCGTCTATCCATGTGTTCGATTCCAGGACGACGACAATCGTTTCGCACGCCATGGTCTGATCTTGAACCGACTGCAGCGCCTCCCGTATGAACGGCCGCTCCGCATCGGTCATACAGGTCACGATTGCTGTAACGTCAGAACGCATATTGGGGTCCTATCGCGACGTGAGGTGGTGTTCCTGATCTGGACGATAACGTATGCCTCGTCACCGCTCCGCAAGTGATCGGCGAGGCGAAACGCCAGCGCAATCAGCGTGAGGGTGGGATTGGCAAAACTGGAAGTTGGAAAGACGGCCGCACCGGCGATGTAGAGGCCGGGTACGCCGAAAACCTCGCCATTGCGATTGCATACGCCGGTTTCGGGGCTTTCAGCCATGCGCGCGGTACCGATGTGGTGACCGGCAACCGGAACAATTGCGCCGCGCAGCGTCTGGGGGTCGGTCCCTTCGACCTCGTAGCGCACGCTGTCCGATGCCGCGAAAGCCTGCGAGATTATGCGCAGGCCAGCGGCGAGCCGGTCGTAATCGGCATCTGTCGTGCGCCAGTCGATCGCCACCCGCGGCATTCCCAGGGAATCGCGGCTGTCACCGAGCAGCACACGGCTGTCGTAGTTGGGCTCCTGCTCGGCCATGACAGCGGCCGGATAGATGCCGCGCGGGTCGCGAAGCACGACCGTCGGCAGCTTGCGCTCGGCCAGAATCCGGCGTCGTGTCCAGTCGAACGCGAATCGCGCTAGTTGAGGCGTGCCAAAGGCGATATTTCGCAGATGTGCCCCATAGTATCCGTAGCTCGAGGGATACTTCGCCCGCGCCAGGTGCTCGAGCGCGCTAATCTTTCGCGCATACTCGGGGACAATGAAATTCTTCACCAAATACATCGCCGAAAGCACCGGATGACGATGTGCAGGGTCGACGATGAGAGGATGTTCTGGGCGCACCACCAGTCCGGCAAGCCGATGTTCTCGCTGCGCCTTAGGCGACAGCCACACATAGCGGCGGCAGTAGATTGAGTCGTGGCTAAGCGCATAGTCGAGGCGGACTGACTGCGGTGGCACCAGAAAGCGCAGCGTTCCCACTTGGCACTCAATGTGGCACTGGTAGAAGCGACCCACCAAACCGCCTTCGTTGCCGAGCCCGAGGGCGCGCGCCTCGTTGCTCGCCAGAAGCAGCCGTGCGGTCTCAATTCCACCCGCGGCGACCACCACCCGAGGCGCCGCCAGGTCGACGAAGCGTCCGCCGGCATGGATCCGTACGCCGCGTGCGTGCCCGCTCTCGTGCTTGACGAGAATCTGCGTGACTGGCGCATGGGTGAACACTGTAAGGCGCTCGGCCTTAGCGAGCCGGGCACGATAGGTCCGCCCAAAATGGGTCGGCTTGCTGAATCGTTCGACCCGATCAAGAATGATCTCGTCCGCCGGCACCCCGTCCACCATCGGCCCCGGCTCGCCGGGAAGGGCGTGGGATGCATCGAACTCAGGCAGCCCGCCCTCGGCGAGTTGCATTGCTGCCGGCAGGTAGCCGACAACATCTTCATACGAGATCGGCCAGCGCGCGTGCGCCATCCAGTCGCGCGCCTCGAAGTCAATCGGATCGAAGGGGATGCAGCGCCCGCCCCAGATCGAGGTAGAACCGCCCAAGATGCGCCGTCGATACAAATGCGCCGGACTATGGGTCTCGGGCACAACATTATCGCTGGCGTAGAATTCTTGTTCCTTCGCCGAGAACCGGTCGCCTCCTGCCTCGACCAGGGCAATGGTGATTCGAGTTTTGGCCAAAGCAAGTGCGACCGCGATCCCGGCTGCGCCCGCGCCGACGATCACGAGATCGAAAGCGGTGAGGTCGGGCAGTCCCGCTTTGCGCGCATCGACGATCATTTCAGCGCCGCGGCGGCTTCAGCAAGATGCGCCGGGCTGGCGGTACCGACGAGTGTGGTGGTGACAAGCGGGCTTGCTGCAGCACGCGCGATCGCTTCGACGGGGCGGCAGCCGGGTTGTCGCACGATCACCTCGCGCGCCAAAACGGCAAGCTTCCGGCGCTGCATCCCTGCCATTCGCGGATCGCCTTCGAGCGTTGCGATCATGTCCCAGGGCAGTTCGAGTACGGAGGTGGTGGGCAGAACCAACGCTGCGTCGAACGCAACCATATTATCGCACGAGATTCCCACCCGCAGTGCACGGCCCGACGACAGGATTCGCTCCAGTACCCTTGCTGTCTCCTCGGCTGCGATCACGGCGCCGGGCGGGCTATGGAGCAGAAACGCATCAACACGATCGGTCTTGAGACGGGCAAGTGAGGCGTCTAGTGCAGCGATCAAGGCCCTGGGCTGCCAGTCTTGGCGGAGCGCGCCTTGGCGCGCGGCGGTGATGAACGCGCCGCGCCTGGCACGCGTCAGCGGCCGTAAGAGCGGCTTTAGCGGACGCATCAATGCCATTCTCGCCGAGAAGGCGTTCCCTGCCTTGGTGACGACCACCGCTTCATCGCGATGACCGAGGAGCGCTCGACCAATCGCGCTTTCGCTGTCCCCCTGGCCATAGATGTTGGCGGTGTCGAATAGTGTAACGCCAAGCTCGAACGCGCGCCGGATCAACGCGATGCTGTCGGCGATCGAATACGGACTGTTGAACGAACCAATTCGACTACAGCCGAGTCCCAACCGCGGCCAGGCGGCGTGAGATGCAGTGGAAACGCCAGACGGAATTGACAAATTGCTCAAGACACGTCTCTTGAGCTGTCTCTGTTTTAGGGAGGGGACAGCCTTACGAGATCACATACCTTGCGCTCGCTGCTCGTTCTACGACTGACCGGACGGATCGTGTGATCGTTCTGTGGCCCCGAATGTAGTTACACTTTTTAAGGAATTTGACCGGCACTCTTCCCTTATCTACTCGACGGAATGGTCATGCCAACTCCTCTGAAGATCGCGAAAAAATTCACAACCGAGCTCAGTCACTCGGCAAAGATTTTTGAAGGTCTCGTGACTTACCGGCGGTACCGGGACTTCACCATGACTACCCCGTTCACCTTTGCAAGAAATCTGGCGCTTTGCGCGACCAAGGCCCCCGCTTCTGGCTGCATAGTTGAGTGCGGAGTTTGGCGCGGTGGAATGAGCGCTGGAATGGCGGACGTGGTCCCCGGCCGGCTTCATTTGCTTTTCGATAGCTTTGAAGGATTGCCGCCAGCTCAGGACATTGACGGCGAGACCGCAGTCTCGTGGCAAAAGAACACGAGCTCAGTGAGCTACTATGACAATTGTCGCGCTGAACGTAGTTACGCCGAGCGCGCGATGCGGATGTCGGCCGCGAAGCGCTTCAAGTTGGTCGAGGGTTGGTTCCGCGATACGTTGGTCGGGTTCACCCCAGAAGAGCCGATCGCTATCCTGAGACTGGATGGCGACTGGTACGAATCGACCATGCAATGCCTGACCGCTCTTTATCCGCATGTCGTGCCAGGAGGCCTTATCATCATAGACGATTATTTTACGTGGGACGGATGTTCGCGCGCTGTTCATGATTACTTGTCGCGGAGCGAAGCACTGGAACGAATCGAGGGAGGCGAGGGCTTGTGCTTCATGGTGAAGAGGTAAGAGGCATGTTGGCTTTCCGGTTCGAGCTGAGCGCGGCGTCAAATGTCGCCTCGACCAACGTTGTCGATCACAGAAAGGTCATGCTTGCGCTCTGAAAATCGATAGGGCAGGTAAGGGAGCCTTTCCGACCAGGCTTGTCGTACAGAAAGCGTTGCAAAGGCTTGCCGATGAACAAGAAGCGCGAAACTTCCAGAAGCAAAGCAATCTACGATGAGAGCTTCTATGAGAAGCAGGTTGGTAGATCACTCCACTCGGCCAGGCGTTATCTGAGTCATTTGTGGACTACTCTCCAGCCCAAATCCGTGTTGGACGTTGGCTGCGGTCGTGGAGCTTGGCTGAAGTCGTGTCATGAACTTGGGGCAGCTCGGCTCTGGGGCCTGGATGGAGACTGGAATTCGCAATCTTTGATGATTGATGACGCCATCGAGTTCCGAAGCATTGATCTCAACAAACCATTTTCTGTTCCGGACAAGGTTGAACTCACGATATCCGTCGAAGTCGCCGAGCATCTTGAGCCAAAGTCGGCGCCCCAGTTTATCCAGTGCCTGACGGACTCATCGGATGTGGTGTTGTTCAGTGCTGCGTATTTGAACCAAGGCGGGACCAACCACATCAATGAACAACAGCATTCCTATTGGGCGAAGCTGTTCGCAACACACTGCTTCTATCCATTTGATTTGTTCCGACCGGTTTTCTGGGGCCATGAGGACATCGATTTCTGGTATCGGCAGAACGTATTTCTGTATGTCCGGAAAGACAGCTCGGAATGGCAACTAGTGACGAACTCGGGCTACAAGGACATGTCCAACATAGATTTCATGAACTGCATTCATCCTGACGCGCTGAATTTTCGACGCCACCTCGTGGCTTTGTTGCCAAGCTTTGTTCGAGGAGTATGCAGGCGCTTTTAGGCTGAGCAAACAAGGCCTATGGCGCGCGCGTCCGAAGCGGCTTGCCTATACAACTCCGGTAGTTTGATGGGCGGTGTGAAAGCCGATCGGAGGACGGCGATTGCGGTGTCCGCAGCCTGCGGGCGACGACCATCTCGTTCTCTCAGAACCCGCAGCGCTTCACGCGCGCAAGCGCCGGTGCGCAAGCTGGTCGCGCACTTCGGCGACAAGGCGATGACCATCCCCTCGGTGCGGCGCGACGGCGTGCACCCGGACCGACTCGGCGGCTCGCAGACCTGACGCGTTGAAGGCGGTTTTTTGCCGAACAAACAAAGGCCTCAGCGAGCTGACAAACTCGGGTGCTTGGTGTCCGTTGCCGCACCATCACAGTTCACGGTCGCCGAACTCCAACGGTGACATTTGCGTGTCGCGATGATGCCCTGCTTGTGATCAATTCTCTCGGCGATCATATAAGGGAATGTGTGTGGGGGGCGCCTTGCGGAGGCGCCTTATGTCCAGGTGTGTCACTCTTCCACCGGCGACCGCCATCGCGATGATGTGGTTGTTCGCGCTGTCGCCGGCTTTTTGGCCAATTGATGCAGGCGCTAAAGATGGTGCCGCCGGCGCCGCCGCTGGTGCCGCTGGTGCGGCAGCTGGTGCCGCTGGTGCGGCAGCTGGTGCCGCTGGTGCGGCAGCTGGTGCCGCTGGTGCGGCAGCTGGTGCCGCTGGCGCGGCCGCTGGTGCCGCTGGCGCGGCCGCTGGTGCCGCCGGGGGGGCGGCTGGCGCGGCGGGCGGTGCAGCCGGTGGTGGTGCGGGTGGCGCAGGGGGCGGTGCCGCTGGTGGCGCAGGTGCCGGCGATGGTTCAGCAAGCGGTGAGCCGGGAGTAGGACCTTCAGGCGTAGCCTCAGACGTTGCCGGCTCCGAAGCCGCGGTCAACAACGTCAACGCCGCAATTGCGAGAACTCGTCGCAACCAGGCATCGATCCAGCGAAAGATCGTCGTTTGGCGCATCGGTTGCCGTGGTCCGTTCGTCAAGCGCCGATGGAGGCGTCGTCAGCGGGCAGCCGCGGCCGGTCGACGGGTCCCAGGCCGGGCCCGCGGGGACAGCAAACCAAAGTGACATGAGTGCCGTTGCGAAAGCCAAGCAGCCGATGCGCAATACATCGACATCATTTCTTTCGGGCACGGCAGCCCAAAAGAGCGCCGGCAGCGCGCCTGCAACGGCGGCCGCAACGGAGTCGGCCAGCGCTCAAGGAAGCGGTGCCCCAGCCGCGGGCAGCGTCGGCCCATCAAGTTCAGGCAGCGGCGCCAACGGGGCAGCCGGGAATATTGGCGAAACCGAACGGAAGGCCGGCGCGGGCCAGCCTGGCTCTGCCGAGCCGGCGTCAGACGACGCCCTGTTACGCGAGGTACTCGCTCAGGCGACGGTGCATGCGGAGGCGGAACCAGGCAGCGAAGCAGCCGTGAGCGAGTCGCTGGCCATGGTGTTGTTTGACCGTGGCAATCGCGAGGCGGCAAAGGAACTGCTGTGCGACCAGCGCCGCTATTACGACGTCTTCCAAGCGAGTGCCACGCCCTGCAGGGTCCGCACGCAATGGAGCGCCGACAAGGTCGAGGCACCTGTATCACCAACCAGGCCCGCACCCGCCGCTCCCGCACCCGGCGACAGTGCCCCGATTCCCTGATTATAGCGCAAACCCGTCCCGCAGCCGCCGTAGCGATGACGCAATGGCCGCAGAACTTTGCGTGCTGCTCCTTCTCAGCGGAAAGCACGAGGGCCGATTTGCAATGAGCGGGAATGAGCTTATGGCTGCCTCCAAACTCCCGCGAGATCTATTCAGAGCGATCCAAGCCTGGGCCGTCCAGTGCGACTGGCTGCGCACGCGTTTCCAATACGTCGAACTGAAAGCCGCGGGCATCCATGTGGCGAAAAAGGTTCTCGACCTTCCTCGATAAGATACAACGCCAGCAAGCGTGCTACTCGGAGCCGCGAGGCCCACCAGATGCCGGGCCGGGGAGGCCGGCAAAGAGGCGGCAAACTCGAGCAATTCTCCTTTTGCCACGCCGCTTGAGACGGAGACCGGATTTTACTGTCCTACCAGATGGCAAGTTGTCGAATCGACGTGGGCCGTCGTGGGTGGGCCGATCAGGTCGGCGCGGATCTGCTCGCCCGGCGCAACCGACGTCGGCCCGAATTCGGCAGCGCCGACCGGCCGCCCGGCGCTCACGAAGGAGCATTGGACCCGGGCGTCGAGCGCGCGCGATGTGTTCGAGATGAGGGTGGCGGTCACTTGCCAATAGCCCGCCGGATTGTAGGTGAGGTCGCTCGCCTGCAAGCTCAGCCGCGGCATCGGCTGAGTGGCCTCGGGCAGCGGCCTCGGGCCAGTGCGCCGCACGGTGGGCTGCGGCTTTGTCATTTCGTCCGGCGGTCGGTAGACCGACGCCGCGTTGCGCGAGTCGTTGGCGGCAGCGGGGCTAGTCGTCGGTTGTCGTACCGGCGGCGGTTGCTGGCGCGCGGCCACCTGCTGTTCGAGCTCTTTGACGCGCGCACGCGCTTGCTCCAGCGACTGCTGATCGTTCTGGCGCGCGGCAAGCTGCTGTTCGAGCTCTTTGATGCGCGCGCGCGCTTGCTCCAGAGACTGCTGATCGTTCTGGCGCGCGGCCAGCTGCTGTTCGAGCTCTTTGACGCGCGCGCGCGCTTGCGCCAGCGACTGCTGATCGTTCTGGCGTGTGGCGAGCTGCTCCTCGAGTTCCTTTGTCCGTGCGCGTTCCAGCACCAGCAATTGACCATCTTTCTCGCGGGGCGCCAATTTCTGCTCGAGCCCCGCGCTGGTGCTCCGCTCTTTCGCCAGCAATTCCTCGTATGTCCTCGACGGCAATTCCGCCTGCTGCGCCCCGTCCAATTCGGCTGGCTTCATGGCCTGTTTGGGCTTTGCCGGGACGGTCAACACGGGTGGGAGAGTCCCCTCGCTACGATCGCCGGCATCGTTACGGTAGAACCACCAACCGGCCGCCAGCACGGCCAGGCAAGCGGCGAACAGTGCGAACTTCGGCCATCGCCGCGGGAGTGGATCCGGGTCCGCTCCGCCAGCAAGCAGCGTCAGGATTGGGTCAAGCCTGTCCAACGGGTCCGCGCTGGCCCTGCGGTCACCTTCCCGCGCGGTATTTTGGCTTGGGGAGCGACCAGGCTTGGGATTGCCGGACTCTGCCGACGTTGGTGACGCCGGCGCCATTGACGGTGGCACTGCGAATTCCCTGCGCCTCCTGCTGCGCCACATTGCTCAGCTCCCGGCTGCCATGGCGGCTGCATGATGCTGGCGTGAACCAATCCCATGCGGTTCAAACATCAGAGGCGGCCATCCTCGCAGCAACATTAGTCCCGCGCCCACGCATCGGGCCGTGACCTTATCGAGGTCCTAGAATCCGATGAATTTGGAAGGGAGAGCGCAAAATTATTCGAAGACGGGTCCGAACGGCGGTCCGGTATTTGAACGGCGGTCCGGTATTTGAGGGCATGGCCGAACAACACGTAGCTGCAACCGGCTACCGGTACATCGTCGCTGACCATCGGCGCCAGTACCCGTATCAAGTGAAGCTCGCCAACGCGGGCGAGTGGCGCGATCGGCCCTGCAGCCCCAAGGCGCGCGAGATCGTGTCCGGCCCACCTGGTCCAATGGTTCGAGGGCGGGCGGTGAATCTGCTGATTCAAGACTGCCGAGCAAGCCGCCGCCTTCAAGGCCTGGTCGGAGAGTTGTGGCATCGACTTGAGCGTGCTGGCGAGCGAGCAGCCACCGGAGACGCGGCCAACGATGCCGCCCGAGGGTCCGATGCATGGCATGGTGCGCCGGCAGTCTCTCGGAACAGGGCGGGCTAACGCTTCTTCACCAGCTGCCGCCCGAAGGAGGCGAAGGCCTTGCGGCGCTGGATATTTCAGTCCGGGTGGGAAGTGTTGCGCTCAAGTTGTTAACTCATCGGTGTGAGGCGTCTGAGGGCGGGCCGAGGTGCAACCAATATTGGTCGCGATTGGGTTCGAAAGAACGGCCGGGCCGGGAGTGCACGAGTTGCGAGCGGCCAGTGGCCAGCGCCCAACTACAGCTTGTACCTATCGCTAATGCGCGCCGAAATGTAGTGACAGGATTGGCAATATTAGCTCGCTTCTCGCGTACCGCCATGAAACCCCTCGTTACGGTCCAGAAATGAAACGCCGAGGCGCTGTGAATAGGCTGTGGGTTGTCGTGGAGAGCGCGAAATTTGTTTCTCTTCGGACTGCGCTATGTCCGCTTTGGGCCAGAAGCAGATATCAGCGAATTATCTTTTCTTAATTGGCGCGGACAGGCAATGTTTGCCGGCCAAGTTTTTTCGGACGCAACCAATCCTCAAGGGCTGCGTTTCCTCCCCCGTGGGTCGCTCGACCAGGGCGAAAATTAGGGTGTGAAATGATTGCTGGCTCCATTGGCGCGCCTAGCTCGAGGGCGACTAGTGAGGAAAACAAACCGATTCGGCTCATCTTCGTAGACGACGATGACGACTACCGCGAAGCGGCGACTGCCGAGATTGTCGACTTTGGCTTCGTGGTGGAGAGCTTCGCCGACGGCGCCTCGATGTTGGCTTCTGTGGTCGATGGCCTTGATGCCGACGTGATCGTGCTGGACTGGAGCATGCCAACCATGTCCGGCATCGAACTGCTGCCGCGGCTGCGCCGGGAAGGCATCCGGCTTCCCGTCGTCTTCCTCACCGGACGTTCGGCCCACAGCCACGAACATCTCGCCTTCGACCGTGGGGCAGTCGACTTCGTCGACAAGTCGCGCGGCGTGCCGATCCTGGCCAAGCGCATCCATGCCATCGTCAAATCCTCCAGGCGGCCACCAGAGCTCGAGGTCGACGAAACCCAACATTGCGGCCGCCTGATGCTGAAGCCCAGGGTCAGCCGGGCCTTCTGGGATGCAATCGACGTCAACCTTACCGTGTCAGAGTTCGACGTCGTGCGGCTGCTGGTTTCGAATGTCGGCAATCACGTGACCTACCGCGCGGTCTACGATTGCATGCATAGCGTCGGCTTCATCTCGGGGAGCGGAGAAGAGGGCTATCGAACCAACGTCCGTTCATCGATCAAGCGGATACGAAACAAGTTTCGCCTCGTTGATCCCGAGTTCGCTGAGACCGAGAATTATCCCTCATTCGGTTACCGCTGGAGACGACCCAAAGATCCGGCACGTTAGGCGAGGCGCCGCTGATCGCGCAGTTACCCGCATTGCGGACGATCATGACGCACTCGCATCGGCTACATCCAATATACGACGCACGCATCGTCGACCTGCTTTCCCCGAGTGTTCACGCGCAAGGTGTTCTTGCCGGCGTTTGCCGACGCCTAGCAAGAGATCGCGCTTCACGATCCTAACCGTCGCTTACGGCTACGTGTTGTTCGGCCATCCCCTCAAACGTGACCGTGCGGCGAGCCCCTTACATTCCTGCGATCAATCGCCGCCAGTTATTGCCGCGTGAAACGGTCCGGTTGAACATTGCGCGAAGACAGTCGTAGCGCTGCTGCGTCGTCAGTTGCGCGATATAGAGGGCGCGGCAGTAAGCCAGCAGAAGTTTAACCTGATGGACAGCCACCGAGTTGCGGCGGCGGCCCGAAAACCATGTGGCGCGATAGCTACCGGAAGTAGAAGCGCTTAATTGCTGGGCGTGACAACGGCGATAGAACAGCGTGTCCTGGCCGAGCCAGAAGCGCCCGAGCAGACTCATTTCCGCCAGCAAGACTTTGTCGGACCCACAGAATGGGCCGTTAAGAGATGTCCTCATCAGTACCGATCGACGCATCAGGCCGAATATCTCGACACACATGAACATATTCAGCAACACGGCCGCAAAGCGCACGGTCGGATCGTCCGCCATGAGCCCATTATTCTTTTCCTCCAGTGCCGGCCAGCAGACGCCGGAGCGGTCGATCATGCCTCCTCTCTCGGCCGAATAGTGCAAGGGCAGGCCAACCTCGTCGATCAATGCCGAGGCGGGCGAGGCGAGCACCACGCTGGCATCGCGGTCAAGAACGCGGACGCACGCCGCAAGAAAGCCTGGCGCCAACACGTCATCATGTGCGGCCCATTTGAAATACTGACTATCACTCATGCGGAAAGACACGTTGTAATTGTTCGCTGCACCCACGTTGGTCAACTGGCGAATATACCGGATGCGCGAATCCTTCCGGACATAAGCCTGGCAGATCTCCTCCGTATCATCGGTTGAAGCATTGTCCGAAATAACGAGATCGAAATCGCCACAGGTCTGCGCCAATATCAACTCTATGGCGGCTGAAAGAAAATTCTCGCCGTTGTAAACTGGCAATCCGATCGCAATTTTCTTCATGCAGGGGTCCTGCGACTTGGCTTGGCGGTGGCGATTTTAGCGCATCCCTTGGCGGTCATAGCGTCGAGGCGCGCCGCGCGTACGGTCTGCGTGTGAGCGCCATCCGTAACGCTTCAGAAGTTGCCATACCGCTGTCGCCGAAGAATGGTCCGCTGCTCTTACGTGGGCCTTACGGGCAGCGGCCCACCAAGGACATCGGCGCGCTTCGTTGAGTGCATATTCAGTCAGTTGCATTCGCGCACCACCCAGCATCGTAGCGAGCCCCCGGCAGGTCCTGTCAGGAGATTAACAAAAAAGTCGGTCCGCCCAGCCTTCCGACGAATGGCGCGATATTGCTGATCGCATGCGCCGGCTTGCCCAGAGCCTTAGCAGATGACCCGGAGCGGTCACATCTCGACCAGTACGCCGACGAACTCCAGCAGCGGGCAAGTCGCCCGCGTCCGCGCGCACGCCAGTGCTCGGCGGTATTGAGTGGCCAGGTGCGGCTGACTGGATCGACCGTTGCGGCGGCCCGTCGCCCGGCGCCGCTAATCGGCTAGGCCGCTCGGCAAAGGGATCAGCGCCGCGCCAGAGTTTCTGGCGACTTCATCGATTGCTCGCGCGTCGATCTATGCGACCTTGTACTTGGAGAGGTGCTTGTAGGCTCCCTGCATCGGATGCCGGAAGGGCCGCTCGGCGGTCTTGCGCATCATGACCATGGCGAGAGCGTCTCGCTCCACCTTCGCTTCAGGAACGAGTAGCCGCCACACGTCAGCCGTCACACGGCGCACAGCTCGGCGAAGTGACTGAGGCGATAGGCGCAGTCGGCGAGGTGACCAGGGCGACAGGCGCAGATGGGCGTGCTGCTGCAATACCTCGCCGGCGTAGAGGGTGATTATGTCGTGGCCGTTGGCCGCCGCGAGGTCTTCGAAGAACCCGGGTTGCACGTTATAGAAGCCGTGGCCGGTCCACCCGAACATCGGCGTCCAGTGGATCATCAGGCCTCCGACGCGGGTATGATCGTGCATGGCCTTGTAGAAGTTGGCCTGATTGAAGATGTGCTCGGACGTACCGTTATTGATGCAGAGGTCAAACCGCCGACCGAGATCGAATGGCTCGTTGAGGTCCTGCTGGATGACGAGGGCGGCTTGGGATCGAGGTCGATCGCTGTGTATTCCGCGCCCTTGAATATCAGACCATAGAGCTGACGCGCCCACGGATAGCCCGGCCGATCATTGGCTCGCGCCGCCTCGGCTGCGGCCAGCGCCGCCTCTCGAACTTCACCCTCGGGCACCAGCGCGGGAATGGCCTGCCGCATGTCGAGATTGTGGGTGTTGCTCTCGCCGAACTCGAGGACGGTCTTGACCGTCGCGAAGTGCCCGCTGTCGAGCGCCGCCTTCAGAAAATCGAACTCAACTGGCGTAATGCCCATGGCCGTGGGCCTCTCACGTGATGTCTGAATGACTTCAGAGGTGGAGTGGGGAAAAACTGTCGCCTACTAACCCCATCCTTACTGATCCTTATGCTCCTACTGCCCGCCCAAGGGTCGGCTCAAGGCAAGTGGTTAAGAGTCCACATGAGGAACGAACGGCTAGGAGAGAGCTTCAGTCGCTTTTCGTCCCGAGAGCCTTTTTTGTGGCATCTTGGTGACAGCTGGCCTTGCTAGTTCGGCACGCCTGCTTCGTGCTGGCCGCGGCATCATCGTCATCAGCCATGGGCGGACCCAAGCCCACCGGGCCGCTGCTGGATCTGGCCGCAGTCCCTCAGGGCTCCCATCCGTCGAGGATCAAGTCATCGAAGTAGACGATGCCGTGTCCATCGTCCGACGGGCAAGCATATTGGCGGTATTCGTGCGCCCACGCGGTACGCCATTGGAACGTTTTGTCGTTCAACCGGTCGTGAACTCTGCACGGCCGGTCAGGATCGAATGTGGTCATGGGCTGCATTGGCCTAGAAACGCTCCCACACCGGGGATCAGTTTCATCGCGCGTTAGATTTCTCACACCGTTTTTAGGTGGGACTTAACTGGGAGAAGTGTTTTGGGGAGCCGCGTTGTCGAGGTGCTACGCAGATCGGAGCCGCTCGCGACAGCCACGGAGGGCCACCTGAAGTTGGTGCCTACGCCGGTTTCGGCAACCGCTCGCCGTGCTTCGCTAGACCGTGAACCAGCCCTCGGCGTCATGTGGAGCGGTCTCCACAGCGGCGCCGTTAGGTCACCCCTTGGACCCGACCGTCGCCTCCGTTGGTCTCACGGAGCCTCCGTAGGCGACGCTGAGGATGCCACGTCTGCGGGAGCCAGCAACGCCAACGCCTTTAGCTCCTCAACAGCGGCGCGATCAAACGGGCGGCCTGCGAAGCGTTCCAACCACTCGCCGCCTGTTTGCAAGAACGCAATCTTTACGAGGTAGTCGATCTTAAGTCGCGGCTCAAAATGGTGGCCGAAGTAATGCGCAGCCGGCATCACGATCTTTACCAACTCAGCCAAGATCGCCCCAAGCGCCTGCAACTCGAAGAACGGTCCAATCAACGCAAGCCCTTCTGGAGTGCGGTGTAGCATCCGAAATCCCTGAGGGCTTGGATGGGCGGCGTAGGTACTCAAAAGCCGATATTGTTCCGCTCGTTTCTCACCTGTGAACCCGTCACGCGCATCAAGCGCTTTCCGAACCACGACGGGTCTAAAGCGGTTGCGCTGCTTTCGCTCCGTCGCCGTTCGCCATACCGCGATCAACGTGTCGTCGACCCGAAAGTAATCCAACAGAAACGAAGTCTCCAGCAGGTCCCGCGCTTGTGCGGCGGCGGGCTGATAATAGCCAGACAGGAGGAGTTTCAGAGACGCAGCAGCGCCATCAAAGAGGCGCACGCCTAGTAGTTGGATTATCAGTTTGTTTTGATCGTCCGTCTCCCAACTCCGCGCATAGTGTTCAATAGTGTCCATCGCGGATTCCAGAGCGCGCATATGGCAAGCTAAATCCTCAACACGAGCGATTTCGCTTAGGCTCTGGGCGCGTAGCCTCTCCTCCCATTCATGAAGGCTATGGAAGTTTTCAGGCAACGGGCGAGCAGCCATCAGTTTGCTCGTGGTATCGGCTTCGCGAACGGTCACGGCGCGCGCCTCCTCGCTCCTTAGAATTCGTTCCCACGTGCGTCGCCATTGCGCTTGCAACCACACATAGCAAGAGCGATGGACCGCATTCCCACTGCAATGGACTAGAGCATGCAGTCCCAGTGCTAGCAGTGATCGAATTGTGACCGCATGGCGCTCCGTGGCCGTGCCAGCCCAAGCACCAAACAACACCGCGGGCGACTGCGATCAAAGCTGAGGAGACAGTCTCAGCGGCGGCCCTTTAAAGATCACTGAACATCAGCTTTGCGCGCGTGCTTCGCTTGTCCTGACAGGGGGTAACAAGGAGGCAAGCGATGAACACACTTCGTGACGCCACCCACCTGCTGAAGCGGATCGTTGACGAGAACCCCGAGATGCCCGCAAGCGAGGT
>CAWCPC010000007.1:0-770154 GCA_963797365.1 uncultured Alphaproteobacteria bacterium
CCGCTGCCGATCAGGTTCTCACCGACCGTAACTCCGCCGGCCAGCACATGCTCGAGGCCAAGGGCGGAAACGGCCGTGCCGCCCGCTACCACGACCTCAAATCCGCCGAACTGCACGGTCGTTGCGGTGGTGAAGCCACCCGACGAAACGACCTCGACGCCGCTCGATAAAACGGTGTCTCCTGAATTGAACTGGCCAGACGAGACAGTGAAGGTTTGTCCGCTGCTGATCGTATGCGGCGGCATCTAGTGGGCGGCCGAGTGGAGGCTTTTCACCCCTCCTTTGTAGCCCGCCTGAGCCTCGATTTTGATCACTTTCATGCCACCCCGGGAGCCAGCCTTTCCACCGGTGCTTGGCTCGTCCTTGCATTTCGCATGCGCCGGGCGGCAAAGCCGGGTTACTTTTGAGACAATTCTTGGGAGGACTTCATGAGCTATGATCTCGTGATCAGGAACGGCACTGTGGTCGATGGCACCGGGGCCAAGCGCTACCAGGCCGATGTCGCCATTGCCGGCGGCAAGGTGGCCGAGATCGGCAAGGTGACCGAGGGCGCCAAGCGCACCATCGATGCCGACGGGCTGGTCGTGGCGCCGGGCTTCGTCGACCCGCACACCCACTACGATGCGCAGATCTGCTGGGACGGCGCGGTCACGCCCTCGTCGTGGCACGGCGTCACCTCGGTGGTGATGGGCAATTGCGGCGTCGGCATCGCGCCCTGCAAGCCCGAGACCCGCGAGATCGCCATGAAGGACCTGGTGAACGTCGAGGGCATCCCCTTCGACGTGCTGAACAAGGGCATCACCTGGGATTGGGAAACCTTCCCGCAGTTCATGGACGCCGCCGCGGCGCGCAACCCGTCGCTCAATCTCGCGTTCATCGCGCCGCTCACGCCGTTCCGCCACTACGTCATGGGCGAGGCCTCGATGGAGCGGGCCGCGACCTCCGAGGAGACGCACAAGATCGCCACGCTGATCGGCGAGGCGGTCGATGCGGGCGCGCTCGGCTTCTCGTCGACGACGCTCAACCAGCATATCGGCTACGAGGCCAAGCCGCTGGCCTGCCGCAACGCCAGCCGCGAGGAGCTCGCGGCGTACTGCCAGCAACTCAAGAAGCGCGGCAAGGGCGCGATCGAGATCGCGCTGACCCGGCAGGTCGGCGTGCTCGAGCAGGACCAGTGCGAGCTGCTCGACTTCCTGCTGACCGAGAGCGGCCGGCCGGTCACCTTCATCGCCCTGTTCGATCGCGACGACATTCCGGAAGCCGTGCGCGACACGCTGCGGCGCGCAGCACCTATGATCGCCAAGGGCGCCCGCCCGCAGACCTCGCCGCTGCCGCTGACGCGCGAGGTCGACATGAAGAACCCGTTCTCCTTCGCCGCCTTCCCGGCGTGGAAGCGTGTCTTCGCCGACACCAACAAGGAAGCGCAGAAGAAGGTCTATGCCGACGAGGCTTTCCGCAACGCCTTCCGCCACGACCTCAAGAACCCGACGGGCTTCTCCAACTGGGGCCGCATCGGCGTCTACGCCGTCAAGAACCCGGCGTTGAAGGGCCTGGAAGGCCGCTCGATCGCCGACATCGCCAAGGAGCAGAACAAGGACGGCGTCGCCGCTTTCCTCGACCTGGTGCTGGCCGACAATGTCGACTGCGAGCTCACCATGGCGTCGTGGAACACGCGCGAGGACCGCATGCGCGAGCTGCTGAACAACAAGTCCATCCTGATGGCGCTGGGCGACGGCGGCGCGCATGTCGACATGCTGTGCGACGCGGGCTACCCGACCTACCTGCTCGGCACCTGGGTGCGCGAGAAGGAAGCCATCACCCTGGAGGAAGGCGTGCGCAAGCTCACCTCCGATCCGGCCGACCTGTTCGGGCTAAAAGATCGCGGCCGCCTGGTGAAGGGCGCGCCGGGCGACGTGGCGATCTTCGACCCCAGCCGCATCGGCTCGAACAACCACGGTGAACGCCGCTACGACCTGCCGGGGGGCGCCAAACGCATCGTCATGCCGTCGCGCGGCGTCGAATACACGGTCGTCAACGGCGCCGTGACCTGGGAGCAGGGCAAGCTCACCGAGGCCAAGGCCGGCAAGGTGCTGCGCGGATAGGGCCTTGTCCGCTCAATCCAATTCACCTCATCCTGAGGAGCGCCCGCAGGGCGCGTCTCGAAGGGTGGGAACACACAAGGTGCTCGTGCCACCAAGCCGCGGAGATTACTCCGCGGTAATCGAGACGCGGTCCTACGGACCGCTCCTCAGGGTGAGGATAGTGGTCTAGATGATCTTCAAAGTCGTGAAGATGCTGGCGTTCGCCGTGATCGGCGGATTGCTGGCGGCCGTTGGCGGGGCCTGGGCGCAGGTGGGGCGCGAGCCGATCGACTGGGCCTCCGTGTCGATCGATTCGATCGGCGGCGACAAGCTCGCCACCGCCGAATTCAAGGGCCACGTCGTGCTCTTGGTCAACACGGCCTCGTTCTGCGGCTTCACCGGCCAGTACAAGGGCCTCGAGGCGCTGTATCGGCGCTACAAGGACAAGGGTCTTGTCGTGCTGGGTGTGCCGTCGAACGATTTCGGCGAGCAGGAACCCGGCACGAATGCCGAGATCAAGAAATTCTGCGAGGCCAATTTCGACGTGACCTTTCCGCTCGCCGACAAGGAAGTCGTGTCAGGCGACAAGGCCCATCCGCTTTATCGCTGGGCCGCCCGGCAGACCGGCGCGCTCGGCGTGCCGACCTGGAACTTCCACAAGATCCTGATCGGCCGTGACGGCCGCATCGTCGAGTGGTTCACGGCGGCGGGCGGCATGGGCGCCAAGCTCGATCGCGCCATCGAGGCGGCACTCGACATTTAAGCAATGTCCTCATCCTGAGGAGCGCCGCGTGCGGCGCGTCTCGAAGGATGGAAACGGGCGCAGTGCTCGTTCCCACCCTTCGAGACGGCGCTGCGCGCCTCCTCAGGGTGAGGTGAGTGCCGGAGTAGACTGAGGGTTTTGCCTAACCGTCCAATATCCACTCCGCGTTCGAATGCCGCGCCACGTCGCGGACCTTGGCCAGCAGGCCCGCTCCGACCGGGATGCCGGTCTCGCGGCGCTGGGCGGCGATGCGGCGCTCGGGATCGCCCGCGACCTGGACGGGCTTTGCCGGATCGGCGGGCTTGGTGGCGCGCAGCGCGTCGCAGAACGACGCGACATCGGCGCGAAAATCGGCGGTGTCGCGGAACAGGCCGGGATCGATCGCCATCATGAAGTGGCCGATCATGCCGCTCTTCGTGGCGCGCGTCGGATCGGTGACCATGAAAGCGCCGGACAGCGCGGAGGACAGGATGTTCACCATCGCAGCCAGGCCATAGCCCTTGTAGCTGCTGCCCTCCGGCGTGCCGCCAAGCGGCGTCATGAAGCCGCCCTTGCTCACCTCGAGCGGATCGGTGCTGGGCTTGCCGTCGACCGTGACCAGCCAGCCGGGCGGCGTCGGCAGCTTCTCGTTGGCCTTGTTGCGGATCTTGCCCGCCGCCACCGTCGTCGTCGCCATGTCGAGCAGGAAGGGCTCGCCGGGCTTGCCGGGCGCGCCGAAGGCGATCGGGTCGGTGCCGAGCCGGGCCTGTGCGCCATGCGTCGGCGCCACCTGGATGCCGGCCGCCGACGTCGTCACCATGCCGATGAAGCCCGCCTCGACCGCCATCAGGGCGTAGAAGCCGCAAGCGCCGAAATGCGCCGAGTTGCGCACCGGCACGATGCCGACGCCGCTCGTCCGGGCCTTGTCGACGGCGATCGACATGGCGAGGCGCGCCGCGGGGTGGCCGAGCCCGCCGCCGCCATCGACCAGCGCCGAGACCGGCGTGTGCCGTGACGCCGTGGGCACGACGCTCATGTCGACCTTGCCGGTGCGGCGGCGCTCGTCGTAGGGCGGGATCATCGAGATGCCGTGCGTGTCGATGCCATGCAGGTCGGCCCAGCTCATGATCTCGGCGGTATCGGCGGCGGTCGGCCCGTCCATGCCCCAGGCGCGCAGGATCAACTCGAGCTGGCGGCGGTGGGTCGCGTAGGGTGCGGGCATCGTGCGTTTCTTCCCCTTGAGTTTCGTCGCTCGGTCGATCGGGTCAGAATAACGGGAATGAACGACAACTACATCGTTGTCGGCCCAGGCTCTGCCGAAACCGTCGTCACCGATCGGCGAGAAGGCGGCCGGGTTGGTGCTGCAGGACGCGGTCTGGGCCTGCCCTGGTTTATACGTAAATTGACAATATAGTACGTTTAACGTATATTCCGAAGGGAGTCAACGCACAGGATCGACATGTTAGATGCTTTTTCCGCGGCGGATGTCGGGTCGGTTTCGCGGGGCGATGGAGTTAGCGCAGTTAGCGACCCCGCTACCCCCTCTCCGGCGCGCTGCGTTTTTCGGGGAGGGGGTCCCGGATTTGCGGACTGTGGGAGCAGAAATGCCGATGCCATCGGCATCGGATCCGTCCACGGGGGCCGGCGTGATTTTTTCCGAGGGGGAGTCCCGGATTTGTTGACTGAGAGGGCAGAAGTGCCGATGCCATCGGCATCGGAGCTGTCTACTGGGTGTAGACTGTTGTGGACTGGGGCGTGCCGGCCGTGCCTCTAGGCCGGGTCGAGCCCTTTCGCCACGAAGGCCGCGCGCGCCTCGGGGGTGCGCAGGGCGTCGATGAACGCCTTCGCCAGCGTCGCATGCGGGCTCTGCTTTTCGATGCCGGCCACGAAGTGCGTGACCATGTGCAGCTCGCCCGGCAGGAAGCCGACGATCTCGACGCCCGGCACCTGCAGGAGCTCGGACTTCTGCTGGATGGCGAAGTCGGCCTCGCCGGTGATCAGGAACTGTGCGGTCAGCCCGGCCGGCGGCGGGAACTTGGTCTTGGCGTTGATCTCGCGCTCCATGCCCCATTGCTGCAGGAGCTTGGCGACGTAGATGCCGCTCGCGCCGCCGGCGTCGGGATGGCTGTAGGAGATCGCCATGGCCTCGCGCAGCGAGCGCTTCAGCGCCTCGACGGAGGAGATGTCGGGATGCCTGACGCCAGCCTTGACCGCGATCGCCGTCGCCGAGCTCGCGATCGGCGTCTGCGAGCCCTCGATCAACCGGCCGGCCGCCGTCATGGTCTCGCTGCCGGCGCGGTTCAGCAGCAGCACGTCGCCGTGCTCGCCCGACTGCAGGCGCTTCACCATGGCCGGTGCGGTGTTCCAGACGACCGCGAACCGGCATCCGTGCTCGGCTTCGAAGCGCGGTATCAGGGTTTCGACCACCGGCTGTGTGGCAATGGTGCAGTAGAGCTTCAGTTCGGTCATGCTGCGCTACACTTACGGCCTCAGCGAAAGGGAAGGAAGCACCATGCTGGACGTATTCGAGACCATGGAGAATTGCCGCGCCATGCGTCGGCTGAAGCCCGATCCGGTGCCGGACGATCTGATCGCCAAGATCCTGCACGCCGGCACCTGCGCGCCGTCGGGTGGCAACGCGCAGAAATGGCGCTTCCTCGTGCTCAAGGATCGCAAGATCAAGGAGGCTGTTACGGCCTGGTACAAGAAGGCCTATGACGAGATCATCGGCCCGCGCTACAGCTCGGTCGCACCGCCGCCCGGCGTCAGCCCCGAGAGGTTCAAGGCCCAGCAAAACGCGGTGTCGTATCTCACCGACCACTTCGCCGAGGCGCCGGTCTGGATCGTCGCCTGCCTCGACACCGGCGCGAACCACAACCCCGCCGCCGGCGCCTCGATCTACCCGGCGGTTCAGAACATGGTGCTGGCGTGCCGCGCGGTTGGGCTGGGCACGACGCTGACCAACCGGCACATGTTCTTCCAGAAGGAAGTCGACAAGGCGCTCGGCTTGCCCGAGGGCGTGCACTCCTACGCGATCCTTCCCATCGGCTACCCGATGGGCAAGTTCGGCCCGGTGAAGCGCGCCGCGCTGAAGGACGTCGTCTATCAGGACAAGTGGGGCCAGCCGTATGCCGGCGCTTAACGTCCTCGAGATCAACCCCGAGCGGCTGTGGGAGACGCTGGAGCGATCGGCCGAGATCGGCCGCTTCCGCGACGTCGGCCTGCGCCGGCTGGCGCTGTCGGCCGAGGACAAGCAGATGCGCGACCTGTTCGTCGATTGGGCGAAGAAGGCGGGCTGCACGGTCGAGATCGATCGCCTCGGCAACATCTTCGCCCGCCGCGCGGGCACGGATGCCGGCCTGCCGCCGGTCGCGATCGGCAGCCATCTCGACACCCAGATCTGCGGCGGCCGCTACGACGGGATTTTGGGCGTGCTGTGCGGGCTAGAGGTGGTGCGCACCCTCAATGATCGAGGGCTGTCGACCAAGCGCGGCATAGAAGTGATCTGCTGGACCAACGAGGAGGGCGGCCGCTTCGCGCCGCCGATGATGGGCTCGATGGCCTTCGCGGGCGTGCTGCCGCTGAAGGACGTGCTGGCGACCAGGGACGACGACGGCATCACCGTCGAGAAGGCGCTCGACGCCATCGGCTACGCCGGGCCCGAGCCGCTCGGCAAGCGCACGTTCGATGCCTATCTCGAATTGCACATCGAGCAGGCGCCGGTGCTCGATCGCGAGAAGGTCGACGTCGGCATCGTGGTCGGCGGCTACAAAACGCGAGCGCTGCGGCTCACCATCAAGGGCGATACCGGTCACGCCGGCGGCACGCCGATGGCGATGCGCAAGAACGCGCTGGTCGGCGCGGGCTACGTCATCGGAGCGGTCAACGACATCGGCCTCGCCTATGCCGCCGACGAAGGCCGCACCACGACGACGCGAATCGAAAGCTTCCCCAACCTGCCCGGCACTTACGCCGAGGAGGTCAAGCTCACGCTCGACTATCGCCATATCGATCAAGCGCGCTTCGAGGCGATGGGCAAGGACATCGAGAAGGCGATCGCCAACTCGGCGAGGAAGGCGAATGTCGAGATCGACGTCCAGCAGGGCTGGAGCTGGGGCAGCGAGCTGTTCGCGCCCGAGTGCATCGAGCTCCTGAGAACCACGGCCAAGGAACTCGGCCTGCCGTATCGCGAGATGAGGAGCCAGGCCGGCCACGACGCCTATGCCGTCGCCACCATGGCGCCGACCGCGATGATCTTCACGCCCTGCTTCGAGGGCATCAGCCACAACGTCAAGGAGGACATCGAGCTCACGCGCTCGGTGCCCGGCGCAAACCTCCTGCTGAACGCCGCCGTGGCGCGCGCCAATCGCTGATGACCAACGATCTTCGCGCCGTCACGGCCCGCGCGGGCTCGAGCGACGTGCCCTACGTCGACCCGGCCTTCCCGGACCGCCCGCTCATCCTGCGCATCGCCCGGCCCAAAAGCTGCGACGCGGATACGCCCGTGCTGTTCGTGCATCACGGCGTGCTTCGCAACGGCTACGACTATCGCGACTTCTGGCTGCCGCTGGTCGACAAGGCAGGCGTGTTGGTGATCGCGCCAGAGTTCTCCGAGGAGCATTTCCCGAAGCCACCCTGGTACAATTTTGGCAACTTGCGCGACGAAGCGGGCAAGCTGCGCCCGCGCGAGCAATGGACCTATGGCATCGTCGGCCGGCTGTTCGAGGCGCTGCGTCATGACGGCGTTACGCGGCGCACGGGTTACGGCCTGTTCGGCCATTCGGCCGGCGGGCAGTTCGTGCATCGCATGCTGTCGCTGGGCTTCTGCGAGCAGGTCGTGGCCGCGGTTACCGCCAATGCCGGCACCTACGCCATGCCCGACCTCGACGTCGAGTTTCCCTACGGTCTGGGCGGCGTCGGCCTCGACCAAGCGGCGGTTGAGGCCTTCCTGCGTTTTCCGCTGATCGTCATGGCCGGCACCGCCGACATCGACGCCACCAGCGAGCATTTCCCGAAGGAGGAACAGGCGATGAAGCAGGGCGGCACCCGCTACGAGCGCGCGCATCGCTACATCGCCAACGCACGCGCCGCCGCGTCACGGCTGGGTATCGAGTGCGCGTGGAAGATCATCGACGTGCCGGATGTCGGCCACGAGGGCGACCGCATGTCGGTCGCCGCCGCGCCGGTGCTGGGGCCTCAGCTCAGGCTGCCGGGATGATCACGCCAGATCGACGGCTCGAGCTTGAGGTGCGTGGCGGCGGGAAAAGTCGCGGTCCAGTGCCGCGCGCACTCGACGCTGGTGGCGTACCAGAGCTCCGGCAGGCTTTTAGCATGATCGAGGAACTCCTCGAGCATGTGCAGCCGGTTCGGCCAGGCGATGGCATGGGGATGCAGCACCATCGAGAAGTGCCGGCCGCGCTTGTATTGGGCGTCGAGCTCCGCCTTCCAGTTGCGCAACAGCGAGTCCGGGTTCTCCAGCCCCGTGCCCTTGCGCGGGAACAGCAGGAAGAACTGGTCGTCGAAGTGATAGTAGTAGGGCAGGGTGAGGATGGCGCGGCGACTGGCGAAGTCCGACACCCAATAGTGCGGTGCGTCGTCGGCGAGACCGTTGCCGAAATACTCGTAGCCGCCCTCGAGCAGCAGATCGATGGTATGCGGACTGACGGCGCCGCCAGCGAACTTGTCGGAAGGTCGCGCCAGCGAGAACCAGCCGACCGGCCGCTTGCCCGCCACCCGTTCGATGATCGCGGTCGTGCGGGCAAGCCGCGCCCGCTCCTCGTCCTTGTCGAGCAGGCTCACATCCTCATGCTTGAAGCCGTGCGCGGCGATCTCGTGGCCGGCGACGGCGAGCCGCCTCAGCCTGTCGGCCTGGATCTCGGCGATCACCGCCGGCACCGCGAAGGTCGCCTTGAGGCCATGGCGGTCAAGCACACCCAGCAACGCGTCGAGCCCGCCATTCATGCCGTAGTAGGCATCGGGCGTGGTCAGGTCCGCGGGGCTAATGCCGTCGGGCCCGCAGGCTGGGCTGAGATCGACGACGACGCGAAAGCAGCAGCGCTTGCTGCCCGGCCACTTGATGTCGCCGTCGCGAATGCTCTTCTCGTCGCTGATCGTGTAGCGCTCCTTCCAGGGCATTCACTGCGCTCCGATGATGTGGCGGGCGACCTCTTCGCAGCTCGGGAACCACACGCCAGGCAGCGCCTTCATGCGGGTGATCAGCCGGTCGAGCATGGCGATGCGCAACGCCCGGCCCGACACGAAGGGATGCATGCAGACGTTCATGTAGCCGCCGTCGCGGTAGCACTGCTCGAACATGCGCCACCACAGCTCCTCGACATGGTCGGGATCCATCATGCGCTGGGCGCTGTTGTCGCTGCCGAGCCAGGCGAAGCTGAAGAACATCGCGTCGTCGATGGCGTAGTGGAACGGCAGGTTGAGGATCGGCCGCGAGCCGTCCGGCGCGCTCAGCCAGTTCGGCCGGTGATCCATCGAATCTTCCGAGGTGTAGATGTAGCCGTGCTCGAGCAGCAGCTCGCGGCTGTGGGTGCTGCGCGTGCCGACAGGCTTCTTGCCGACCGTCTTCTCGATCGCCGCCATCGTCTTGCGCAGGTGATCGCGCTCGAGCTCGGGCTCCTTCGGCACGCGATGTTCCCACATGTGGTCGGCGATCTCGTGGCCGCTCTTGGCCGCCGCGCGCAGCAACTCTGGGTAGAGCTCGCAGATGCGGCCGGGCGTGAAGATCGTCGCCTTGATCTTGTGGCTGTCGAACAGCTCGATCAGCCGCCAGATGCCGACCCGGCCGCCGAACTCGCCCTTGGCGAGCTGCTGCGGCGGTTCGTTCAGGAGGCGGCGCAGCAGCATGGTGTCGAAGTCGGCAGTGAAGTTGACGGCGATGCGCGCACCGTTGGGCCAGGTCACCTTCTCGATCACCTTGTGCCGCGCGCCGTAGTCGGCGGCCTTGGCCTTGAGTGCCGCGATGTCGCGGTCGAGTCCGGTGGCAAGCTCGGTCGATGTGTCCATGGCGGCCTCCCGGGGCTCAGCGTAGCACGAAGATCGGCGGCGACCATGCCACCCGGCGTGCTATGCAGGCATGCTGTTCAGGGGAGTTCTGATCGATGAGTTCCGTGTGGCTGGCGGTGCTGGCATTCCTGTGCCCCTTGGTCGGCGCGGCCGTCGGCATGACCGTGCGCACGCGCCTGCCCGAGCATCATCTCAGCCGCGAAAGCACTGACGTAATCAAGCTCGCGACCGGGCTGGTCGCCACGCTGGTTGCCCTGGTGCTCAGCCTGCTGATCTCGTCGGCCAACAGCGTCCGGGTGGCGGTCGAGAACGAATACAAGGTGGCCCTCGCCGATGCCGTGCAGCTCGACCGCTATCTCGCCGCCTATGGGCCCCAGTCAGCGGGTGTGCGCCAGCAACTGCGCGATGCCTTTGCGGAGATTTTCAGCCGGCGTTGGCCCAACGAGGACTTCGGCGTGCGCGACCGGAAATTGACCGGCGACCGCAATCAACTGGTCGATCTCCAGCGCAGCATGCTTGCTCTTGCGCCGGCCAACGCGGAGCAGAAATGGTTCCAGTCGCAGGCGCTGCAGCTCACCAGCGCGTTGTCGCAGATCCATCGCTTGGCGATCAGCCAGGAAGAGTCGTCCGCACCGCCCTGGGCGGTGCTGGCCGTGGTGCTGCTGTGCAGCGCGTTCATTTTTGCCGGCTTCGGCCTCTTTGTGCCGCCGAACGCGACCGTCATCTTCTCATTTGCCATCGCGGCTCTCGCCGTGGCGGCTGCCATATTCCTGATCGTCGACCTCGGCGATCCGTTCACCGGCTTCCTGAACATCTCGAGCGCGCCGGCGCACGCCACGTTCAACATTCTGGGAAAATGACGATAGTCATTCCTTGAGATTCACCTTCTTGCCGACTTCGATCCATTGCGCCACGAGAGCGTTGGTCTGCGCCTGGTGCTCCTCCGGTGTGTTGGCGACGGTCTCGTAGCCACGCTCGATGAGCTTCTTCACGGTGTCCGGGTGGCGCATCACCTCGGCCACGGCGTCGCGCACGATCCGCCGGATGGCGGGCGGCGTTCCCGCGGGCGCATGCAGGCCCCACACGCTCTCGACGTCGGCACCTTTGATGCCGCTCTCCTGGAAGGTCGGGACGTCCGGCAAGGTCTGGTCGCGATGATCGCCGGTCAGCGCGATGGCGCGCACCTTGCCATCCTTGATGTAGGGCGCAGCCGAGCTGATGCCGCCGAACTGCATCGAGACGTGGCCGCCCAGCAACGCGATCAGCGCCGGCCCCGATCCCTTGAAGGGCACGTGAATGATCTTCGTGCCGGCGACCAGGTTCAGCATTACGCCCACCAGATGCGTCGAGGCGCCGATGCCACCGGAGGCAAAGGTCAGGTCGGTCTTCTTGGCGAGCTCGATCAGCTCCGGCAGGGTCTTGGCTGGAATGCTGGGATGGACGATCAGGATCACCGGCCCCCGCGCCATCATGGTGACAGCGGTGAAATCCATCAGCGTGTTGTACGGCAGCAACTCGAGGATCGCCGGGTTCTGGTAGAATGCGTTGTCGGCGGCGAGGAAGGTGTGGCCGTCAGGCTTGGCTTTGGCCACGACCACGGCGCCCACCACGGCACTCGCGTCGGGCCGGTTGTCGATGATGATGGGAACGCCGAGCTTCTTCTCGAGGCCGGGCGCCAGCAAGCGCACCAGGATGTCCGTTCCGCCGCCCGGAGCGCGGGGCACGACGAGCTTGATGGGCTCGGTGGGATACTTGGCCTGGGCTTTGGCCGTCCCAGCCAAGAGCAGCCCTGCGGTCGAGACGAGAAGCCTGCGTTTGCCGATCATCTTCGAAATCATTGCTAAAACACCTTCTTCCGCCGCCACTTGGCCGGGCGCTCGCCGGGGAAAGCAAGCCCGCTGGCATCGAGGCCGAGATCGACCAGCATCTTGGCGACCGCGATCGCCGAGCGCGCGCCTTCCAGCACCGGCACGTCCCAGCCGATCTCGGAGAGCTTCTTCTGCAGCAGCGGCTGCATCCAGAAGGCGGCCGAGCAACCGAGCATGATCACGTCGGCGCCGTCCTCCTCGATGGCGGCGATCGACTCGCGTACCGCGGCGTCAAGCATGTCCGAGGTGCCGCTTTGCACCGCGCGGTCGCGTTCGGCCTGGATCGGCCGGTCGTCAGGATAGTTGGGACTGGGCAGGGGAAAATTAACATTGCGGATCGAGGCGCAACGCTCGGTCATGCGGTACTGCACAACCAGATGGTACATCTGCATGTTATGCGTTTCGGCGATGTCGACAATGCTGAACTTGTTGCCGAGCAGGCCTGCGACATGCATCTGCGCGTGGGCCGATGAGGTAACGGGGATCCGGTATTGGTGGCCGATCTCGCGCGCCTCCATGTAGCCGGGATCGCCGCCGCCCAGCAGCACGATGGCGTTGTACTTGCCGCCGGCACAGGCCTCGCGCACCAGCGGCAGGCGGTTGTTGCCGACCGACATGAAGGCCTCTTTGGTCGTCACCGGCCAGTTGCCATGGGTGGCGCGCGCGCCGGGATGGAGCTCCCAGTCGATATCGGCCAGGAACGGCTTCAGGTCCTCGTAATTGTAGAGCTGGGTTTCCTTGGGGCCGGTGAAGGAGCGCATCTGGAAGGCGCTGCCGGGCGCCAGGCTGAAGGCGTTGATCAGCAGAAACCGATACTTGTTGGTTTGGGCGGTCACGATCGTTTCCCCCTGCGGTGCCACGCTTCGATCTAGCATGAGAAGGCCAGACATGCTGCCATCGGTCCGACGAGGCGCATTTGGAGCAGGCAAACATGGGCGATGTACGACTCGGCATCATCATCAACGGTGCCACCGGCCGCATGGGGACCACCCAACATATGGCCAATCTTCTGGCCATTGCCTCCGAAGGCGGGCTGAAGCTCGGCAACGGCGACCGGCTGATCCCGGATCTGCTGGTGGTCGGCCGCGACGCGAAACGCACAGCCGCGCTTGCGGCGGCTCACGGCAACCTGCGCTGGACCACGAGCCTCGAAGAAGCGTTCGCCGGGCCGGACAAGGTGTTCATGGATTGCGCCGCCACAGGGGATCGGCCCAAGCGCGTGCGTCAGGCGATCGCGGCGGGCAAGCACATCCACATCGAGAAGCCGACGGCGCCGACGGTCGACGAAGCGATGGAGCTGGCGCGTCTGGCCGGTCGTGCCGGCCTCAAGCACGGCGTCATCCAGGACAAGCTCTTCCTGCCGGGCTACGCCAAGCTCCTGTCGATCAGCAAGTCGGGTTTCTTCGGCCGCATCCTGTCGGTGAAGATCGAGGCGGGTTCCTGGATCTTCGACGGCACCACCCAGGAATGCCAGCGACCAAGCTGGAACTACAAGAAGTCGGAAGGCGGCGGGCTCGCGCTCGATATGATGGCGCACTGGCGCTATATGATCGATCGGCTGGTGGCACCGATCACCGATGTCTGCGCGCTGATGAGCACCGCCATACCGGAGCGCGTCGATGAGGGCGGCCGCCGCTACACAGTGGACGCCGAGGACACCAACTACGCACTGCTGCGAATGCAGGGCGGTGCGGTCGGCGTGATCACCAACAGCTGGGCTTCGCGTCCGCGCCGCGACGACACCATGGTGGTCCAGATCGACGGCACCCAAGGCTCGGCGGTTGCCGGGCGGTTCCGCTGCTTCACCCAATCGGCGGCGGCGACGCCGGAGGCCTTCACCGCCGCCGCCCGCCCAGGCGGCGTCGACCTGATGGCCCACTGGCAGGAAGTGCCAGAAACGCCCGGCGCCAAGAATCCCTTCCGCCAGTGCTGGGAGATATTCCTGCGGCATGTCGGTGAAGATGCGCCCTACCTGCCGACGCTGGTCGAGGGGGCGAAGGCCGTGCAGCTCGCCGATCTCGCTTATCGCAGCGTCGCCGAGAAGCGCTGGATGAGCGTGCCTGAGTTGAAGCTGTAGCGGAATCAGCGCAACGTCGCGGCCGTGGACACGCCGTCATCCCTCGATGCCGACGACAAGGATACGCCGCTCCGCTACGACATTCGTCTGCTGGGCCGCATCCTGGGCGAGACGATTCGTGCCCAGGATGGCGGCCAGACCTTCGACCTGGTCGAGCAGATCCGCCAGACGGCGCTTAGGTTCCATCGTAACGCCGACGATGCAGCGCGACAGGAGCTGCAGGCGATCATCGCGGCCCTGCCGATCGCTCAGGCGATCCGCATCATCCGCGCCTTCGGCCATTTCTCGCACCTCGCCAACATCGCCGAGGATCAGCACCATGTGAGGCGCACTCGCGCCCACAACATGGTGAAGGCGGCGGCGCGCCCCGGTACGCTTGCCTACGCTCTCGGTCAGGTGAAGGAGGCTGGGCTGTCGCGCGAGCGGCTGCAGGCGTTCTTTGACAGCGCGCTCTGCATGCCCGTCCTGACGGCGCATCCGACGGAAATCCGGCGCAAGAGCGCGATCGATCGCGAGATCGAAATCGCCGACCTGCTGGAGCAGCGCGACCGCATCCAGTTCACGCCCGATGAGCTGACGGCCAACCGCAAGGCATTGCGCCGCGCCGTCCTGACCCTGTGGCAGACCAGCATCATCCGCAACACGCGGCTGCGCGTGATCGACGAAGTGGCCAACGGACTTGCCTATTACGACTACACGTTCCTGCGCGAGCTGCCGCGCGTTTACACCGACATCGAAGAGCAGCTGGCCAAGATTGATGCCGGCTGGGCCGATATCGACGTGCCGTCCTTCCTGCGCGTCGGTTCCTGGATCGGAGGCGACCGCGACGGCAATCCGTTCGTGACGGCCGAGGTGCTGAGCCAGACGCTACTGATGCAGAGCACCAAGGCGTTCGAGTTCTATCTCGAGGAGCTGCACGCGCTGGGCAGCGAGCTATCGCTCGACGGCCGCCTGGTCCGCGTGACGGCCGAGCTCGGCGCCCTCGCCGAGCGCTCGCACGACCCGTCGCCGCATCGCCAGCTCGAACCTTATCGCCGGGCGATTGTCGGCATCTATGGACGGCTGGCGGCGACCGCGCAGGAGCTGGCGGGCGTCGAGGCACCGCAGCGAGCGCTCGGGACCGCGACGGCCTATCGAGATGTCGAGGAGTTCGCCGGAGATCTCAAGATCATCTACGATTTTCTCGATGCCAACGGGTCGGCTGGCCTCGCGCATGGTCGGCTGCGGCACCTGCGGCGCGCGGTCGACGTGTTCGGCTACAACTTGGCATCGGTCGATTTGCGCCAGAACTCGGATGTCCATGAGCGGGTGATCGCCGAGGTGGCCAAGGCGGTGTCGGTTTGCCCCGACTATCGCAGCCTGCCGGAGATGGAGCGCCGCCGGCTGCTCGCGAGCGAGATCGAGAATGCGCGGCCGCTCGGCTCGTCACATCTTCCCTACTCACAGGAGACGCAGTCCGAACGGGCGATCCTGCGTGCCGCGGCCGAGGTACGTGCCCGCTACGGCGCCGACTCGGTGTCGCGTTACGTGATTTCCAAGACCGACGACGTCTCCGACATCCTGGAGACCGCGACGCTCTTGAAGGATGTCGGCTTGCTCCATCCGGAGGAGCGCCGGCTCGCCGTCGATATCGTGCCGTTGTTTGAGACCATCGGCGACCTGCAGCGCTGCGGCGAGATCATGGAGGCGCTGTTATCGACACAAGCCTATCGCCGCCTGCTTGCCTCGCGCAGTGGCGTGCAGGAAGTGATGCTGGGCTACTCCGACAGCAACAAGGACGGTGGCTACCTGACCTCGACCTGGGAGCTCTACCGCGCCGAGCTGGCGCTAATCGAGGTGTTCGCCCGCCATGGCGTGGGGCTGCGGCTGTTCCATGGCCGAGGCGGATCGGTCGGCCGCGGCGGCGGGCCGAGCTACGAGGCGATCCTGGCCCAGCCTGCCGGCGCCATCCAGGGCTCCATCCGCATCACCGAGCAGGGTGAGGTGATTGGCGCGAAATATTCCAAAGCCGATGTCGGACGGCGCAACCTCGAGATCCTGGCGGCGGCCACGCTCGAGGCGACCCTGCTCGAGCCGACGGATGCGCCGAGCGAGGCCTGGCGCGCTGCGATGAGCGAGCTTTCGGCCGATGCCTATCGCGCCTACCGCGGACTGGTCTATGAGACGGAGGGATTCGGCCGCTACTTCCAGGAAACAACGATCATCGGCGAGATCGCCAGCCTGAACATCGGCAGCCGCCCGGCCTCGCGCAAGAATTCCCAGAGCATCGAGGATTTGCGCGCCATTCCCTGGGTGTTCAGCTGGTCGCAGTGCCGCCTGATGCTGCCGGGCTGGTACGGCTTCGGCACAGCGGTCAAGGCGTGGCTCGCGCGAAATCCGGGCAATGGTCTTGCTCTGTTGCGCGGCATGTATGCCGAGTGGCCGTTCTTCAGGACCATGCTGTCGAACACGGACATGGTGCTGGCCAAGAGCGATATCGCCATCGCCTCACGCTACGCCGAACTCGCCTCCGACCAGAAGCTAGGGGCCACGATCTTCGGACGGTTGAGTGACGAGTGGAGCGATGCCGTCCAGGCGATCCTTTTGATCACCGAGCAGACGACACTTCTGGAGAGCAACCCGCTGCTGGCGCGGTCGATCCGGAACCGCTTTCCCTATATCGACCCGCTGCACCACATCCAGATCGAACTGCTGCGCCGCCTGCGGGCCGGCGACGACAGTCCCGGCGTGGTCGAGGGCATCCACCTTTCAATCAACGGCATCGCCGCTGCCCTGCGCAACAGCGGCTGAAGCGGGCGGCTCAGCCGTCCGGGCGCTGCGTTCGCGCAGCCGTTGGAATACCACATAGAGCATCGGGATCACGAAGATGCCGACCAGGGCGGCAGCGATCATGCCGCCGAACACCGGCGTGCCGACCGCGCGTCGGCTCGTCGAACCGGCGCCTTGGGCGATGACCAGCGGCAGCAAGCCCAGGATGAAGGCGAAGCTGGTCATCACCACGGGCCGGAAGCGCAGCCGTGCTCCTTCGATCGCCGAGTCCAGCAACTCCTTGCCCTGGCGGCGCTGCTCGACGGCGAACTCGACGATCAGAATGCCGTTCTTGGCGGCGAGCGCCACCAGTACGACCAGGCCGATCTGGGCATAGATGTCGAAGGCGAGGCCCGCCAGCGACACGCAGATGATCGCGCCCAGCACGGCGACGCTGACCGAGAGCAGCACGGGCAGGGGAATGTTCCAGCTCTCGTACAAGGCCACGAGGAAGAGATAGGCGAACAGGATGGCGAGCCCCAGCACGATGCCCGCCTGGCCGGCGGCCGCCTTCTCCTGCAGCGCTATCGCCGTCCATTCGAACGTGTAGCCGGGCGGCAGGGTAGCGGCCGAGATATGCTCCATGGTGGCCAAGGCGTCGCCCGAACTGTAGCCCGGTTTCGGCGCGCCATTGATCACCGCCGCCCGAAAGCCGTTGTAGCGGACCAGCACCTGCGGCCCCTGCACCAGCCGCGCCTGGGCGACCGAGCGGATGGGCACCATGGCGCCGGCGCTGTTCCTGACATAGATGCGATAGATGTCCTCGACGGCGTCGCGGAATTTGCCCTGGGCCTCGATATTGACCTGCCAGGTGCGGCCGAAAAGATTGAAGTCGTTGACATAGAAGCCACCCAGGGTCGCCTGCAGGGCGGTGAAGATGTCGCTCACCTTCACGCCCATCACCTGCGCCTTGTCGCGATCGATATCGAGATAGACCTGCGGCGTGTCGGCGGCGAAGGTGCTGAACACGCCGGCGAGCTCGGGTTGCTGATTGGCGGCGACGATCAGACCATGCATGACCTGGGCGAGATCCTCCGGCGACTGACCCTGCAGCGCCTCGAGCACGTACTGGAAGCCACCCGTGCTGCCGAGCCCGAGGATCGGCGGCAGGTTGAAGGGGAAGACGATGGCGCCCTGGATGGCGGCAAGCTTGGGTCGCACCTGCGCGAGGATGGCCTCGACCTGCTGGTCGCGCGAGGTTCGCTGCTCATAGGGTTTTAGTCGCACCACGAAGAAGGCGCTGTTCGACGACACCACGTAATCGATGAAGTTCAAGCCGACGACCGACAGCACGCCCTGCACACCGGGAATCGGTCGCAGGATGCTCTCGACCTGCGCCACCAGTTCCTCAGTACGGTTGAGCGAGGCGCCTTCAGGCAAGCGCATGGCGGCAAAGAACGCGCCCTGGTCCTCGGACGGCAGGAAGCCACGTGGCGTGCTTCTGAAGATCCCGAATGACGCAGCGAGCACCACCGCCACCCCGACCAGGCCGAAGATCGCCACCCGCACGAGCCGGCGGACAATGGTGACGTAGCCGTCGCGGAACCAGTCGATCGCCGCCAGCACGCGCCGCATCGGCCCGCTGCTGCGCTCGCCGCGCCGCAGCAGCACCGAGCACAGGGCGGGACTCAAGGTCAGCGCATTGATCGCCGAGATCACCATGGCCGCCGACACCGCAACGGCGAACTGGCGGAACAGCTGGCCGCTGACGCCGGGGATGAAGGCCACCGGCACGAAAACCGAGAGCAACACGAGAGTGATGGCGATGATCGGCGCGGTGATCTCGGCCATCGCCTTCTTAGTGGCGGCCGGGATCGAGAGCTCCGGCTCCTCCTCGATCACGCGCTCAACATTCTCGATCACGACAATGGCGTCGTCGACCACGATGCCGATCGCCAGCACGAGCGCCAGCAGCGACACGGTGTTGGCGGTGTAGCCGACGGCCAGCAGCACGGCGAACGTGCCGATGATCGATACCGGGACCGCAACCAGCGGAATCAGAGTCGAACGCAGCTTGCCCAGGAACAGGAACACCACGATGGCAACCAGCACGAAGGCGATGACCAGGCTACGGATCACTTCGTCGATGGTCGACTTCACGAACACCGTGGTGTCGAAGAACACGTCGTAGACCAGGTCGTCCGGGAAGCGCTGCTTGAGGTTTTCCATCACCTGGCGGACATGGTCGGCCACCTCGACCGCATTGGCGCCGGGCGACTGGTAGATGCCGATCGCCGCCGTGGCCGCGCCGTTGAACCGGCTGTGGCGTTCCTCCGATTTGGCGCCGAGGTCAGCGCGGGCGACGTCCTTGATGCGGACCACCGAGCCGTCGGGGTTGGCGCGGATGATGATGTTGTTGAACTGATCCGGCTGCGCCAGCCGGCCCTGGGTCTTGATCGTCAGCTGAAACTGCTGCGCTTGCGGCGTCGGCGCCGCGCCGATGCGGCCGATGGCGGCCTGGACGTTCTGGTTTTGAATGGCGGCGACGACGTCGGAGGGGGTGAGCCTGAGCGCGGTGAGGCGGTCGGTGTCGAGCCAGAGCCGCAGCGAATAGTCGAGTGCGCCGAACAGCGTCGCCTGGCCCACGCCGCGCACGCGCGACAGCGGATCGAGAACGTTGATGGTGGCGTAATTGTTGAGATAGAGCGCGTCGTGGGTGTTCTTGGGCGAGTAGAGCGTGATGATCTGCAGCAGCGCCGCCGACTTCTTGCGGATGGTCAGCCCCTGGTGCTGCACTTCCTGCGGCAGCAGCGGCGTGGCGAGCTGGGCGCGGTTCTGCACGTTCACGGTGTTGATGTCGGGATCGGTGCCCAGCGCGAAAGTGACGTTCAGCGAGTAGCTGCCGTCGGCGCCGCTCGCCGATTGATAGTAAAGCGCGTTGTCGACGCCGGTGATCTGCTGCTCGATCGGCTGGGCGACGGTGGCCTCGACGACCTCGGCGTCCGCGCCGGGATAGTTCGTGGTCAGCGACACCTGGGGCGGCACGATGTCGGGAAACTGCGCCACCGGGATCTGCGTGATGGCGAGCAGGCCTGCGAGCGTGATCACGATCGATACGACGAAGGCAAGTCGCGGCCGGTCGATGAAGATGCTGGAGATCATTGCATTAGCCGTGCGTCAGCCGTTCCTGGGCGGCAGGACGGTCTCCTGCACCACCTGGCCGGGGCGGACCTTCTGGATGCCGTCCACGATCACCTTGTCGCCTTCCTGCAGGCCCGACAGCGCCACGACGTCGGTGCCGATGTTCGGGCCGGTCTTGATCCGGCGCACCTCGACCTTGCGCTCGGCGTTGACCACCAGCGCGTAGTAGCCGGACTGGTCGACCTGCAGGGCCGTCTGTGGAACTACCAGGCGCGGCTCCTCCTTGCGCTCGCGTATGATCGCGGTGATGACCTGGCCGTCGGCCAGCGTTCCATCGGGGTTGGGGATAGTGGCGCGCATGATCAGCGTGTCGGTCAGCTGATCGACCTGCGGGTCAGTGAAGTTCCAGATGCCTGGATGGGGGTAGAGCTGTCCGTTGGCCAGCCGCACCAGGATCTCGATCTTGTTCAGTCCGCCGCCTTCCTTGCGTCGCGCCTCGCGGATCGTTTCGAGGTCGCGCACGCTGATGGGAAACAGCACGTAGATCGGATCCTGTCTGACGATGGTCGCCAGGATGCCGCTCGCCGGATTGACCAGGTTGCCGACAGTGTAGATGGTCTGCCCGATGCGGCCGTCGATGGGCGAGCGGATGTCGGTATAGTCGAGATTGACCTCGGCCTGGCGAAGGGCAGCCTTCGCTTGCATGATCTTGGCAGCGGCCGTGTCCACCGCAGCGCGATCCTGGTCGACCACGGACTGCGGGCTGAACTGCTTCTTGGAAAGGTCCAGTTGCCGAGCGTATTGGAGCTTGGCGTTCACCAATTCGGCCTCGGCCGAGGCGAGGTTGGCCTTGGCCTGCTCAGCCAGTGCCTCGTATTGGACCTTCTCGATCTGATAGAGCAGATCGCCGGCCTTGACGAACTGACCTTCGCGGAACAGGCGCTTCTCGAGGAAGCCCTCTACGCGAGCGCGAAGGTCGACCTTGTCGACCGCCTTGATGTGGCCCACGAATTCGAAGGATTCGCTGACTCCCTTCTGCACCACCAGCCGGACGCCGACGGCAGGTGCGGGCGCTGCCGTTGCGGCCGAGGGTGCAGGCGTGCGGATTTCTTTCAGGAAGAACCAGCCCACGCCCGCGGCGACGGCAATGACGGCTACCCCCAAGGCGGGCAACCAACGTCTTTTCGGGATCGGAGCGCGAGTGTTTTCAGGCATTACCGTCTCCACCTGATTACATCACGTAGGTAGCGCCTGCCGTCACAGCGCGCAAATACACCTCATGGCTATGACAGGTTTTGCCGGTCGCCACTTAGGCGAGCGCCTTCTCGGGCGGCATGAAAGGCAGGCCAAGGTCCTTCGCTACGGCCTCGAAGGTGACGGCGCCGGCATGGATATTGAGGCCGCGCCGCAGGTTCACATTTTCTGTGAGCGCTTTTTGCCAGCCTTTGTCGGCGAGCGCCGAAACGAACGGCAAGGTCGCGTTGTTGAGCGCGAAGGTCGAGGTGCGTGCCACTGCGCCCGGCATGTTGGTGACGCAATAGTGAACGACGCCGTGCTCTAGGTAGGTCGGTTCGGCGTGCGTGGTCGGGCGACTGGTCTCGAAGCAACCGCCCTGGTCGATGGCAATGTCGACGATCACCGAACCCGGTTTCATCCGCTTGACCATGTCGCGTGTCACGAGCTTCGGCGCAGCAGCGCCCGGTACCAGCACGGCGCCGATCACCAGGTCTGCTTCGAGCACTTCGTTCTCGATGTTCTCGACCGTCGAGAAAAGCGTGTGGAGCTGCGAGCCGAATTGCAGGTCGAGCTCGTAGAGCCGATGCAGGGATTTGTCGATCACGGTGACGTAGGCCTCCATGCCCATCGCCATGCGCGCGGCATTGGTGCCCGATACGCCACCGCCGATGATCACGACTTTGGCCGCCTTGACCCCGGGAACGCCGCCCAGCAGGACGCCCTTGCCGCCCTGTTCCTTCTCGAGGCAATGCGCACCGACCTGGACCGACATGCGGCCGGCGACCTCGCTCATCGGCGCCAGCAGCGGCAGCCCACCGCGCGCGTCCGTGACCGTCTCGTAGGCGATACAGGTGGCGCTGGACTTCAGCAGGCCTTCTGTTTGTTTCTTGTCAGCGGCCAGGTGGAGATAGGTGAAGAGCACCTGCCCCTGGCGCAACATGGCGATCTCGGCGGGTTGGGGTTCCTTCACCTTGACGATCATGTCGGCAGTGGCGAAGACCTCGGCAGCGCTCGACGCGATGGTGGCGCCGGCGCGGACATAATCCTGGTCATCGATGCCGATCGCCGATCCGGCGCTTCGCTCGACGACGACTTGATGGCCGTGATGGACGAGCTCGCGCACGCTCCCGGACACGAGGCCGACCCGGTACTCGTGCGTCTTCACTTCCTTCGGGATGCCTACGCGCATGCGCTTCCTCCTTGGTCACGACCGGGGCGGCCACATCATAGCTCCGGCCGCACACGCACCGCGTTTGTGGGAGCCCGATATTTTCGCGTGCCTGGCACGCACCATGGACACTTGCGTTCAAACTGTGTGAAGTACAAGAGCTGCTTTTCAACGGCTCCATAGCCACGGAGGCTGGTCGACAATGGCCCGGGACCATGCTCGCGATTGGATGTGGTCGGAAGCGCTGCAGATGCTGGCTCAGGCCGAACGTCTGCAGCGCGAAGTGTTCAAGCCCGTGCAGAGCCCTCGGGGCGCGAGCTGGGAACCCCCGGTCGACGTTCTGGAGACCAAGGACGCCGTCCTGATCCTGGCGGCGCTGCCCGGAGTCGATCCCGACCAAGTGGAGGCCGTGATCGAGGGCGGCACCCTGGTCATCAGCGGCGAGCGCACGTTGCCGGACGAGGTGAGAACGGCCGTCATTCACCGGCTGGAGCTCCCCCAAGGCCGTTTCGAGCGTCGTGTTGAGTTGCCGCCCGGCCGCTACGGCGCCGTGCGCAGCATCACTGCCAACGGCTGCTTCGTGGTCAGCCTGACCAAAGTCACACGAGGTGCACGGTGACCGCGCCGGACAACGCCGACGGCCCGACCGCGGCCAGCCGGCCCGCGCCTACGCTGCCGTCGGATTCCCTGATCGTGGTGCCGGTGCGCAACATCGTGCTGTTCCCGGAGGTCGTCCTGCCGATCACCGTGGGACGCGCCTCCTCGGTGGCGGCGATCCAGCAAGCCGTGCGCGAGCAACGCCAGATCGTCGTTGTGCTGCAGCGCGATGGGGAGAAGGCAGAGCCCACGGCCGATGATCTGTACCGCGTCGGCACGATCGCCAATCTTCTGCGCTATGTCACCTCGCCCGACGGCGGCCACCACATCGTCTGCCAGGGCGTGCAGCGCTTCCAGATCACGGAATTCGTGCCGGGCTATCCGTTCCTGCTGGCGCGGGGCTTGCACCTCACCGAGCCGTCGGGCACGGGCACCGACGTCGAGGCGCGCTTCCTGGTACTCCAGGGCCAAGTCCGCGAGGTCTTCGACCTGCTGCCGCAGGTGCCGCCCGAACTGCGCCAGAACGTCGAGGCGACCAGCTCAGCCGGCGCGCTGGCAGATCTCGCTGCGACCTATCTCAATTCCAAGCCGGAGGAAAAGCAGGAGATCCTCGATACGGTCGATCTAGTGCCGCGGCTCGACAAGGTTTCGCGCCTGCTTGCCCAGAGGCTCGAGGTTCTGCGCCTGTCCAACGAGATCGGTCGACAGACCAAGACCTCTCTCGACGCGCGACAGCGCGAGGTAGTGCTGCGCGAGCAGATGGCCGCCATCCAGCGAGAACTGGGCGAGGACGATTCGAACAAGCAGGAGATCGCTGACCTCGAGAAGGCGATCGCCACCGCCCGCATGCCACCGGAGGTCGAAGCCGTCGCACGCAAGGAACTGCGCCGCCTGCAGCGCACGCCGGATGCGGCCGCCGAGCACGGCATGATCCGCACTTATCTCGACACGCTGGTCGAGTTGCCTTGGGCGCTGCCCGAGCAGCCGCCGATCGACATCGCCGAAGCGCGTCGCATCCTCGATGCCGACCACTACGGCCTGGAGAAGATCAAGCTGCGCATCGTCGAATACCTCGCGGTGCGCAAGCTGGCGCCCGAAGGCAAGGCGCCGATCCTATGCTTCGTCGGACCGCCCGGCGTCGGCAAGACCTCGCTCGGCCAGTCGATCGCGCGCGCCATGGGCCGCAAGTTCGCGCGTGTCAGCTTGGGCGGCGTCCACGACGAGGCCGAGATCCGCGGCCATCGCCGGACCTATATCGGGGCGCTGCCTGGCAACATCATCCAGACGATCCGCAAGGCGGGCTCCCGCGACTGCGTGATGATGCTCGACGAGATCGACAAGATGGGCACCGGCATCCATGGCGATCCCGCATCGGCCATGCTGGAGGTGCTCGATCCGGAGCAGAACGGCACCTTCCGAGACAACTACCTCGACGTGCCGTTCGATCTCAGCCGCGTCGTCTTCATCGCGACGGCGAACCTCCTGGAGACGATTCCCGGTCCGCTGCGCGATCGCATGGAGATCATCGCCTTGTCCGGCTACACGGCTGGCGAGAAGCTCGAGATCGCCAAGCGCTACCTGGTGCGCCGTCAGCTCGAGGCAAACGGGCTCAAGGCCGGCCAGGCCGAGATCGAGGATGCGGCGCTGAAACGCATCATCGAAGGCTACACGCGCGAGGCGGGCGTCCGCAGCCTCGAACGCGAGATCGGCCGGGCACTGCGCCATGTCGCTGTCGAGATCGCCGAGGGCACGGCGACCTCGGTGCATATCGGCGTCGATGGCTTGGAGAAGCTCCTCGGTCCGCTGCGCTTCGAAGGCGAGGTCGCGATGCGGACCAGCGTGCCGGGGGTGGCCACCGGGCTTGCCTGGACGCCGGTCGGCGGCGACATCCTGTTCATCGAGGCGGCGCGCTCGCCGGGCGGCGGCAGGCTGATCCTGACCGGCCAGTTGGGCGAGGTCATGCGCGAAAGCGCCCAGGCCGCACTCACGCTGGTCAAGGCCCAGGCCGCCTCGCTGCATATCGAGGCCGGCCTGATCGAGAAGAACGACATCCATATCCATGTGCCGGCCGGCGCGACGCCCAAGGACGGGCCGAGCGCGGGGGTTGCGATGTTCATGGCGCTCGCCTCGCTGCTCACCGGCCGCACGATCCGCAGCGACACCGCCATGACCGGCGAGATCAGCCTGCGCGGCCTGGTGCTGCCGGTGGGTGGCATCAAGGAGAAGGTCGTCGCTGCCGCCGGCGCCGGCCTCAAGCGCGTGATGCTGCCGGCCCGCAACCGCCGCGACTACGACGACATTCCCGAGGAAGTGCGCACGTCGATGGAGTTCATCTGGCTCGAGCGGGTGGAGGATGCGGTGGCACAGGCCTTGCAGCCGGCCTAGCGTGCCTTTCGGCAATTGAGGAGCCCGATTGATGGACGTCATACCTGCCCGCCGCGGCAAGGCCGCCTATCTCAAGCAAGGCCAGTCGATCCGCATCGTCAACACACATGGCGCACAGGTGGTTGATACCTGGGCTTTTACCGCCGGCATGCTCACCGAGTTCATGTCCATGGAGCATACGCGCGCCACGCTGACCAAGATGGTGCCCAAGGTGGGGGATGGGCTCTACACCAACCGGCGCCGCAAGATCCTGACGATGACTGAGGATACCAGTCGTGGCGACCACGACACGCTGATGGCGGCCTGCGACAGTGAGCGCTACATCCTGCTGGGCGTGAAGGAATATCACGACAACTGCACCGACAATCTGTTCGCCGCCATGCAGTCATTGGGCCTGGTGCCGCCGGAATGCCCGAGCCCGCTCAATCTCTTCATGAACATTCCCTGGACGCCCAACGGCAAGCTTTCGTTCGATCCGCCTACCACCAAGCCGGGCGACTGCGTCACGCTCCGGGCCGAACTCGACTGCATCGTGGCCATGTCGGCCTGCCCACAGGACATCCTGCCGATCAACGGCAAGACCGGCACCACGACCGAGGCGCACTACGAGATCATCGGATAAACACCCGGTGCAGCCAACCTCGGTTGCAATTACACTTGGCGGCCATGAAGCCACCGCCCGTCGTCCGTAAGCCTGTTGCCGTCTTTCACCAAACCGGCGCCCTCGAAGTGGGGCGGGGCAAGATCACCGGCGTGATCGCACTCACCTTGAGCGGACTCGCCGTATTGTCGGTACTGGCCTTCCATTTCCCCGAGTATCTGACGACACCGGACCTGCGGAAGAAATACGACGTCAACGTGCTGCGCGAGATCCTGCTGGTCGGCATGGTGATCGCCGGCGGCATGGCGCTCGCCAATCTGATTCGGCTGCGCAATCGTTGGCTGAACGGCACGGCGCTGTTGCTTCTCGGGCTCGCCGTGGCAATGGGCGGCCATCGCGTACCGGTCGGGGATTTCCCCGACAACACGCCCTATATCGGCCTCGACTGGTTCATCCTCGATCTTCTCGGCTCGAGCATGGTGTTCATCCTGATCGAGAAGATGTTCCCGTTGCACAGGGCGCAGCCGGTGTTCCGTCCGGGCTGGCAGGTCGACTTCACGCATTTCATCGTCAACCACCTGCTGGTGGGGCTGGCGCTGCTGATCGTGAATTTTGCCATCCATCGCCTGTTCGGCTGGCTGGTCTATGCGCCGTTACAGAGGTGGATCGGCGGCCTGCCGTTCTTCGCGGAGCTGTTCCTGGTCCTGCTGGTCGCCGACCTGGTGCAGTACTGGACGCATCGCGCCTATCACGAGATTCCCTTCCTGTGGCGCTTCCATGCCGTGCATCACAGCGCCGAATACATGGACTGGATGGCGGGGTCGCGGCTGCACCTGTTCGAACTGCTGACGACGCGCGTGTCGATCCTGGGTGTGCTCTATGTGCTGGGCTTCACCGAAGCGTCGATGAACGTCTACATCATCATTGTGGGCTTCCAGGCCGTGTTCAATCACGCCAACGTGGCGCTGCCCGGCGCGTTCGCCAAGGCGCCGCTCAAGTGGCTGGTCGTGACGCCCGACTTCCATCATTGGCACCACAGTTCCGAGCGCGAGGCGATCGACCGCAACTACGCCGCCCACTTCGCCTTCATTGATTATCTCTTCGGCACGGCCGTGAAGGCCGACCGGCGCTTTCCCGGCAAGTACGGCGTGCTGGGGGACTACATGCCGAGGAGCTACGTCAAGCAACAGCTCTTCCCCTTCACCTGGAAGCACTGACCGGCCGGCCCATGGCAGCATCCGGCGCCGCGGAGAAGGTGACCATCGGCCTTGGCGCAGGTGAAAGTGTCTCCGGCCTTTGGCTGCGACCGGCGAAGGCGCGGGTCTGTCTGGCGCTTGCCCACGGTGCCGGCGCCGGCATGGCACACAAGTCGATGACAGCGCTCGCGGACGGGCTTGCCGAGCGTGACGTGGCCACGCTGCGCTATCAGTTTTCCTACATGGAGCGGGGATCGAAGCGCCCTGATCCGCCTGCGGTTGCCCACGCCGCCGTGCGCGCCGCCTGCGCCAAGGCGGCCGCTCTCGCGGGCAAGCTTCCGCTTTTCGCCGGCGGCAAGTCGTTTGGCGGGCGCATGACCTCACAGGCCCAGGCCGCTGCGCCGCTGCCCGGCGTGCGCGGACTGGTGTTCTTCGCCTTTCCCCTTCATCCGGCAGGCAAGCCGTCGGTGAGCCGGGCGGATCACCTCGCCAAGGTCGCCATTCCGCTGCTGTTCCTCCAGGGAACACGCGACGCACTGGCTGAGCTCGAGCTGCTGGAGCCGGTCGTCCAGGCGCTCGGGCGCCGGGCGAAACTGATCCTGGCGCCCGACGCCGATCACGCCTTTCATGTGCCGGCGAAGAGCGGACGCAATGACAAGGATGTCCTGGCCGCGTTGCTGGATGGCGCATCGGCTTGGATGACCTAGCAGCCATCCAGGCCGATGTGCATAAATCAGGCGAGGTCGAAGCGATCGAGGTCCATCACCTTGGTCCACGCCGCCACGAAGTCCTTCACGAACTTCTCCTTCGAATCCCTGCACCCATAGACCTCGGCCAGCGCGCGTAGCACCGCGTGCGAGCCGAAGATCAGGTCGACACGCGTGCTGGTCCACTTGACCTGCTTCGTCTTGCGGTCGCGGCCTTCGTACACGCCCTCCTGGCCAGCGAGCGGCTGCCATTCGGTGCCCATGTCCAGCAGGTTGACGAAGAAGTCGTTGGTGAGTGTCCCTTGCTTCTGTGTGAACACGCCGTGCTTGGACTTGCCGGCATTGGCGCCGAGCACGCGTAGCCCGCCTACCAGCACCGTCATCTCGGGCGCCGACAGGGTCAGCAGCTGCGCGCGATCGATCAACGCCTCCTCGGGCGCCATGAACTGCTTGCCGCTGAGATAGTTGCGGAAGCCATCGGCACGCGGCGCGAGCGGTGCGAACGAGTGCGCGTCGGTCTGTTCCTGCGACGCATCCATGCGGCCGGGCGTGAAGGGCACCTTCACGTCGACGCCGGCGTCCTTCGCAGCCTTCTCGACCGCGGCGTCGCCGCCCAACACGATCAGGTCGGCCAGCGACACCTTCTTGCCACCACCTGAGGCGTTGAACTCCTTCTGGATCACGTCGAGCTTCTGCAGAACCGCTTTCAGTTGAGCCGGCTGGTTGACCTCCCAGTCCTTCTGCGGCGCGAGCCGAATGCGCGCGCCATTGGCGCCGCCGCGCTTGTCGGAGCCGCGGAAGGTCGAGGCCGACGCCCAGGCGGCCGAGACCAGTTCGGGAATCGAGAGGCCCGACGTCAGGATCTTCTGCTTGAGCGACGAAGCCTCGCCGTCGCCGATCAGCGGATGGTCGACCTTGGGGATCGGATCCTGCCAGATCAGCGTCTCCTTCGGCACGAGCGGGCCGAGATAGCGTTGGATCGGCCCCATGTCGCGGTGGGTGAGCTTGAACCAGGCGCGCGCAAACGCGTCGGCGAACTGGTTCGGGTTTTCATGGAAGCGCCGCGAAATCTTCTCATAGGCCGGGTCCATGCGGAGAGAGAGGTCGGTGGTCAGCATGGTCGGCACATGCTTCTTCGACTTGTCGAAGGCATCCGGGATGACAGCCTCGGCGTTCTTCGCCTTCCACTGCTGGGCGCCGGCCGGGCTCTTGGTCAGCTCCCATTCGTACTTGAACAGATTGTCGAAGAAGTGGTTGCTCCATTTCGTCGGCGTCTGCGACCAGGTTACTTCCGGGCCGCCGGTGATGGCATCGGCGCCGACGCCCGTGCCGTGCTTGCTCTTCCAGCCGAGGCCCTGGTCCTCGATGGCGCCGCCTTCCGGCTCCGGTCCGATCAGCGAGGGATCGCCCGCGCCGTGCGTCTTGCCGAAGGTATGACCGCCGGCGATCAACGCGACCGTCTCCTCATCGTTCATCGCCATGCGGGCGAAGGTTTCGCGGATATCTTTGGCTGCTGCGACGGGATCCGGCTTGCCGTTCGGGCCCTCCGGATTGACGTAGATCAGGCCCATCTGCACCGCACCGAGCGGATTGGCGAGTTCGCGTTCGCCGCTGTAGCGCTTGTCGCCGAGCCAAGTCCCTTCCGGACCCCAATAGAGTTCTTCGGGCTCCCAGGTGTCGGCGCGGCCGCCGGCGAAGCCGAAGGTTTTGAAGCCCATCGACTCGAGTGCGACGTTGCCGGCGAGGACGTACAGGTCGGCCCAGGAAATCTTGCGGCCGTACTTCTGCTTGATCGGCCACAGCAGGCGTCGCGCCTTGTCGAGGTTGGCGTTGTCCGGCCAGCTGTTGAGCGGTGCGAAGCGCTGCTGCCCGCCACCGGCGCCGCCACGACCGTCGGCGATGCGGTAGGTGCCCGCGCTATGCCAGGCCATGCGGATGAACAGGCCGCCGTAATGGCCGAAGTCGGCTGGCCACCAATCCTGCGAGTTCGTCATCAGGGCATGCAGGTCCTTGGTCACGGCATTGAGGTCGAGGCTCTTGAATTCCTTGGCATAATCGAACGCCTCGCCCATCGGATTGCCGAGGGCGGAATGCTGGTGGAGAACGTGGAGGTCGAGCTGGTTCGGCCACCAGTCACGGTTCGAGGGCGCGCGGGGTCCGCCCGTAAACGGGCACTTGCTGTCGCTGGCCATGGTTTCTCCTATCGGGTTCGTCTCTTTCCATATAGTTTAAAATGATTCTAAACAAGGGGGTGTGGACTTCGATCGGGCAGTGAGCCTGAGATAGTGCGTCTGGGAGGAACGACCATGCAATTCGAGGGCAAAGTGGCGCTGATCACTGCGGCGGCAAACGGCATCGGCCGGGCCACCGCCGCGATCATGGCGCGAGAGGGTGCAATGGTGATCGCCGTCGATAACCACCAAGGCCACCTGTATGAGGCGCTGCCAGCTCTGCGCCTGGACGGCGGCAAGGCAGAGGGCAGGTTGGTTGACGCACTGGACGCGACGCAGGTTGACCAGTTGGTCGCGGAGGTGGAGCGCGACCATGGCCGGATCGACATTCTGGTCAACGCGGTTGGCGGCAGCACGGTGATCGACAAGCCGACGGCGACCACCGAGCAACTGACGCTGGCCGACTGGCAAAAGCTCATCGCCTTCAATCTCGACGGCACCTTCCTGTTCACCCACGCGGTGATCCCGGTGATGAAACGGCGGCGCAGCGGCAAGATCGTCAATCTGGCGTCGATTGCGGGGCGCGGACTGAGCTGGAACAGCTCGAGCGCCTATGCCGCGGCGAAGGGTGGCATCATCGCCTTCACTCGCAAGCTGGCCCACGAGCTCGGCCCGGAGGGCATCAACGTCAATGCCATCGCGCCGAGCATCACGCTGACCGAACGCATCCGCCCACATTGGGACAAGCGCTCCCAGGCCTCTCAGGCCGAAGAGATCGAACGCACGCCGCTGCGACGCGTCGCTGAAGCGGCCGACCAGGCCAATGTGATCTGCTTCCTGGCCTCGGCCGACGCCGACTTCGTCACCGGCCTCACCATCGACGTGACCGGCGGCGTGTGACGCGTTGAAAGCGACTGGATATCAAGGGGGCACGACCATGAGCACGCGCACATCCCTGCGGGAGCGGGGCGAGACCATGCGCCAGCGCTTGTTCGGCGACGATGATGGCGCACCGGCGATTTTGCGAACGCTGAACACGGAGGTGAGCTACGGAGCGATCTGGAGCCGGCCCGGCCTGGCGCTTGTCGACCGCATGGTCTGTGCACTCGCGGCACTAGGTGCCGTTCAGCGACTGCCCAAACTCCGCCGACATGTCGGGGCGGCGCTCGGCCTCGGCCTCTCCCCTCGGTCGATCGTCGAAATCCTGATCCAGATCGGCATCTACGCCGGCTTTGCCGCGTCGGAGGAGGCCGTCGAGGCGGCCACCGCGGTCTTCGCCGCCCGTGGTCTCGCCATGCCGGAAGAGACGGCACGCGACGATACGTTGGAGGCGCTAACCGCGCGTGGCCGGCAACTGATGGAGCAGCTGCACGGTGACCGCGCCACACAGGGATACGCCACACCGGGCAATACGGTGACCGGCGCGCTTTACCCCCTCGCCGTCCAGTACGGATACGGCGAGATCTGGTTCCGTCCCGGCCTCGACCTGCGGCAGCGGGCCCTGGTCGCCGTGGCCGCCTTCACTGCGCTCAAGCTGGATGGTCAGGTAAAGAAATTCGGCCAGTCGGCACTCAACATGGGCCTGAGCCGTACCGAGGTGATCGAGGCCGTGATCCAGACGGCGCCGATAAGTGGATTTGCCCCGGCACTAAACGCGCTCGGTGGCCTGAGCGAGGTGCTTGGTAAGTGAGCCGTCTGGTAACTCGGTGAAAGCGGTAAGGTTCCGGTGCGCAGGGGGAGGCAATGATGGCGGATTACAGTCAGCCGACCAGTTGGGCGGGCGCCCACGAGAGGTCCGACTGGAGCGCGTATACGCTGCTTTTCGGCCGTATCTGCTTTGCTGCCGATTTTATGCTTTTTGGTTCGAGAAAATTCTCGGATCCTTCGATCATCTACAAACTAATCGAGGCGCATCATTTACCGGGAGCGCTCGTCTATCCGACGATCGTCCTGCAGCTCGGCTGTGGCCTGCTGGTGCTGTTGGGCTTGCAAACTCGTCTGGCGGCCGCCGCGCTCGGCTGGTTCTGCATCGTGGCGCCGTCGATCTTCTGGCTGGATACGCTGGAACATTTGTCGCGCGACTACGCGGCGGCGGGCGGATTCATGTTGCTCGTTCTATTCGGGCCGGGCCCGTTCTCGCTCGATCGACGTCACGGTATCCGCGATGTCGTCGTTTCTGTCATTCCGACGGTTATCAGCAACCAGACTTTGATCGATCGCGTCATGTTGGTGGCGCGCACGCTGATCGCGTTTCCGTTCCTCGCAGATGTGATCAAAAAGATCGTTCACTTTGTTCCGCAGCGCGCGGTGTTCGAGGCTGCAGGTTTGCCCGGCGACTCGATCTATGCGGTGATGCTGATCGAACTTGTGTGCGGGCTAGCGCTACTTGTGGGATGGGGTACGCGGCTGGCTGCGATTGTGCTCCTTGTATGGTCGGTCGTTCTGGCGTTGACGATCCACAATCCTCACTACGACTTCGCGATTTTTGGCGGCGATTTTGGTTCGGCGATTGCGAAAAATTTCTCCAATCGCGGCGCGGCGACATTCTTCAAGGACGTCACCACAGTCGGCGCGCTATGCGTTCTGATCGTTTACGGACCCGGCGCCCTATCACGCGATGCCAGGTCACGGTCGCGTTCAATCACATTCGGTCGCGAGCCGCAGAACGCATCGCCGCCAGGTTAAGATATTTCTTCTCAGCACCGCAGGAATTCTTTGGCGTTACCATAGAGCCATTTCTCGATGACTTTGTCCTTGAGAGGCAGTTTTTCGTACATCGCCACGCTTTGCGGGATGGTGAGTCCGAAAGAATCCTTGGAGAACCCGACCATGATCTTGTCCTGCAACAAGGTGTTGCCGAACTGCATGAACATCTCCCAGCCGGATCCGGACACGCCGAAATACTGCGGGTGATGGGCAGAGGTGTCGCAATAAAGATTGGGATGGCGGCGCATCAGTCCGACCAGATCGTTGACCCAGGGCCAACCGCTCAGCGCCGCGTCAATGCGCAATTCCGGAAAATCCATCGCGATCTGGTCGAGATGACGAGGGTGGCCAAGATCGTAGGGACGATCGTTCGCATAGTTCATCGTTGAATAGATGCGGACCGGCACATCGAGTTCGACGCATTTGGCGTAAAGCGGATAGTAGCGCCGGTCGCTTGCCGGGAGATTGTTGTAGAGGGCCGCGACGCGCAGCCCGTTCAAGCCGCGCTCCTTGACGAGATGCTCGAACTCGCGCACGCCGCGCATTCCGTCGAACGGGCTGATTGACGCCAGCGCGAAGAACCGCTTGGGAAATTCCTTCACGACGTCGGCCAGCACGTAGTTGTCGACGCGTCCGAGCACCGACACCTCGGCCCCCTCGCGATCCAACTCGGCGACGAACTCCTTGATCGACTGGCCGGCAACCTTCTTTTCGGTCCCGCTAGTGGATGCGCTATCCACGCGCTTGCGGAAGATGTGCTTGTAGTTGGCGAAACCATAGCCCGGACGGGGCTCCAGCAGCTCGGGATCCCCGTAGCCGATGCGGTGCGACGCTTGTTCGTGATACTGCCGGGGCTTTCCTTGCTCATCCGGAGGAAGCAGGCACTCCAGATCTATAATTTTCCTAACCACGTCTCTTCCCCCTCGGCGATGCTGTTCATTCCGTTCCAGGCGGCCGCAAGCTCAGCATATCCTTCGATGAGCGTCTATTCGTGATGCAATTGATCTGCCAACTTCACGATCGACCGAGCGGCGCGGCGCGATTTGCCGCTGCGTAATTGACGTCCACACGACCCTATGATGCATTGCATCAAAGGGGCTGTCGTCGGGTTCGGACGACTGGAGGCGGGAAGTTGATGCTGCGGCATACCGCGGGACATTTGGCGCAGGCTTTGCTGCTTCTAATCGGCGTCGTCGTGGCGATCTTCTGCCTGCTGCAGCTCATCCCGGGCGATCCGGTCCAGGCCATGGTCGGCGACATGCCGGTCCCGCCGGCACTGCGTGCTGCGCTGGAGCAGCGCTTTCATCTCAACGACCCGTTCCTTGAGCGCTTGTACAGCTATGTGGTGAATATTCTGCACGGCGATCTTGGCTACTCCATGAACTACCGCCGTCCGGTCCTCGATATCCTGGCCGAACGGTTTCCACGGACGCTGCTGCTTGCCGGAACAGGTTATGCGTTTGGCATCATGATCGGAATTGCGATCGGCATTCATTCCGCGGTTACACCGCATCGAAGCGTCGATCGGGCGTGGTCCAGTCTCGTGCTGGTCGGCTATGCGATGCCGACCTTCTGGGTTGGCCAGCTGCTTGTCATGGTGTTCTCGATCAATCTTGGCTGGCTGCCGACGCAAGGCATGGGCCCCATGATCTCGCGTGCCTCGGGTGTCGACTGGCTTCTCGAGCGGGCGACCTATCTGGTGCTGCCGGTCGCGACCTACACCATCCTGGAAACCACACGCGTGGCACGTTTCATGCGAGCCAGCGTGTCGGAAACCCTACAGCAGGGATACATCGTCACGGCACGGCAGAAAGGCCTGTCGCGGCGCGAGATCATCATGGGGCATGTGGTTCGCAATTCGATCCTGCCCGTTATCACGGTGATGGGTTACTCGTTCGGCACCGCCATGGGCGGCGCTGTCCTGCTCGAGACGGTCTTCTCTTATCCGGGCGTCGGCTCTCTCATGGTCGAGGCGGTTCGCGCCCGCGATACCCAGGTGATCGTTGGAGTGGTCATCTTGGTCGCCTGCTCGGTGGTCGTAATGAATATCGTGGTCGACCTGCTCTACGCATGGCTCGATCCACGAATCCGCGTCTCATCGGCACAAAGCTAAGATGCCTGCGGAACCCAGCGTGCTGATGTCGGTGCCCCAAGCGGGCCGGTTCTGGACGTCCGCGCCGCTCGATCTGTTGCGGCGTCTGTTTCGGACTCGCTTCGGCGGTATCGGGATCGTCATCCTCGTGGTGATCACGTCGTTGTCGGTGTTCGCGCCATGGTTTGCTTCCAGCGGCCCCATGGACATCGGTTCGCCCTCGATGCAGCCGCCGTCATGGCAGCACCCGTTCGGCACCGACAGCCTGGGCAGGGATGTGCGCTCGGTGATGCTCTATGCCGGGCGATCGTCACTCACGATAGGCTTTTGTGCTGCCACCATGGCGTTCCTGATCGGTGGCACGATCGGGGCGCTGGCCGGCTATTTCCGGGGCGCCTTCGCGGCCGTGCTGCTGCGCATCACGGACCTGTTTCACACCTTGCCGGCGATCATCATCGTGCTGTTCAGTGTGTCGTTGATGGGGTCGAGCTTCTGGCTGCAAGTCGCCGCGGTCGCGCTGGCGATCTGGCCGATCGAGGCGCGGATCGTCTATGGCCAGTTCATCACCCTGTCGGAGCGCGAATTCGTGCTGGCGGCGCGTGCGGCAGGCCTCTCGACCTCTCACATCATCTTCCAGGAGATTCTTCCCAATGCCTTGCCGATGGTCATCGTCCAGGTCGCGCTCGACGCCAGCACCGCAATCCTGATCGAGGCCGGCCTTGGCTTTCTCGGTCTTTCCGACCCGACAGTCCCGAGTTGGGGCGAGATGCTGAACCGCGGGCAGGAATTCCTCGAGCTGGCGTGGTGGATGAGCGTGTTTCCGGGCATGGCGATCTGCGTTGCCGTCCTCGGGTTCAATCTCTTCGCCGACGGCGTGACCGAAATGTTCAATCCGCGAGCTTCGGTCACCGCGCCGAAGCTCGAAGGTTGAGGAGGCGACCGTGAACGTGCCGCCTGTCGGATTGCCCCTGCTGACCGCGCGCGACGTGAAGGTGCACCTTCGTGTCCATGGCCGCATCGTGAAGGCTGTCGATGGTGTCGATATCGACGTCCGCTTCGGCCAATGCGTCGGTATCGTGGGCGAATCCGGCTCGGGCAAAAGCACCCTGGGGCGGGCGATGACGCGGCTGCTGCCCAATGTCGAGATCGCGGAGCTGTCGGGCTCGGTGCGCTTCTGCGGCGATGACGTGCTGGCGATGGCGCCGCAGACAATACGGGCCCTGCGTCGCCATCGCGGCATGTCGATGGTGTTTCAGGACCCGCTTTCCTACCTTAATCCGACGCTTCGCATCGACCGCCAGATCGCGGAGGCGCTACGCCATCTTCCGGACCGGCACTCCGTCCGACAGAAGTCGGTGGAGCTCCTGCAGCAGGTCGGGCTCGATGATACCGCACGAATTCTTCGACTTTACCCGCACGAACTTTCGGGTGGCATGCGCCAGCGCGTGTTGATCGCGATGGCGCTTGCGCCCGACCCCCAGATCCTGATCGCCGACGAGCCGACGACCGCACTCGATGCCACGGTGCAGTATCAGGTGATCCAGACGCTGCGCCGGCTCAACAAGGAGCGCAACCTCGCCATGGTCATCATCACCCATGACCTCGGCATGGTCGCGGAGCTCTGCGATCAGGTCTACGTAATGAATGGCGGCAAGATCGTCGAGGCGGCCGACGTGTTCGCATTGTTCGACGCGCCGCAGAATGCCTATACGGCCAGCCTTCTCGCAGCGGCGCGCCGGCTGCATCAGACGAAGGCTCTCGGAAGCGCCACGACGGCGGCGCCCCTGCCATGAGCATTCCCATCCTTTCCGCGCGTTCCATCGTCAAGAGCTTCGGTAGCCGAGGCTGGTTCGCCGCCGGCGCGGGCGCCAAGCGCGCCGTCGACAATGTCGACCTCGATGTCAATGAGGGCGAGACCCTGGCGATCGTCGGCGAATCCGGCTCCGGCAAAAGCACGCTCGCGCGCATTCTGCTGGGCCTCGTCAAGCCGACTTCGGGCGACGTCTCCTATTATGGCCGGCCCGTCGATGGGTTCGCGGCGGCCGATTGGGCGACGTTTCGAAAGGCCGTTCAGCCGATCTTCCAGGACCCGGCATCGTCGCTCAATCCGCGGATGCGCGTCGACACGACGTTGGCGAACGTGCTGCGGCGCCATAAGCTCGCGACGCGGAACACCCTCGATGCCGAGATAATGGAGCTGCTGGCTTCCGTCGGCCTCGACGCCACCCAGTTTCGCGACCGCTACCCGCATCAGCTGTCCGGTGGCCAGCAGCAGCGGATTGCCATCGCCCGGGCGATGGCGGTGCGTCCCAAGCTCATCATCGCCGACGAGCCGCTGTCGAGCCTCGATATGTCGGTCCAGGCGCAAATCCTCGATCTGCTCGTCAGCCTCAAGTCGAGCCGTAATCTCGGGTTGGTCCTGATCAGCCACGACCTCAATGTGGTCGATGCAATTTCTGATCGGGTGATCGTGATGTACCTCGGCAAGATCGTCGAGGCAGGCCCGACCCGCCAGGTGCTGGGCAACCCGGCGAGCGACTACACGCGCTCCCTGCTGGCCGCCAAGCTGGTTGCCGATCCGCATATCGCTCGGGCGCGCAGACTGGCCATGGACTCGGCGGCGGCTTCCGCGCCACAGTCCGCTCAGCCTGGGCTTCCACCACAAACACCTCGATCCGACCCCCAAGGAGTTCCGCGATGACCACTGTTTTGAGGCGGCTGGCGGCATTTGCGTGTTTGGCGGCTCTTGTTATGGGCGGCGCCGGCAGTGTCCAGGCGCAGGGCATGCCCAAGCGCGGCGGCACCGCGGTGATCGGCGTGAGTGTCGCCGGCTCCTCGCTCAATACCCAACTCACCTCCGCGGTGACGCCGCTGATCATTGCCGATCTCTGGGCCGGCGGCCTCTTCAAGTACGACAGGACCGGCAACAAGAAGCCGCAGATCGCCAGCTCCTGGGACATTTCGAAAGACGGCAGGATCTACACGTTTCACCTGCGGCCCAACCTCAAATGGTCGGACGGCCATGTGTTTTCGTCGGAAGACGTCGCCTTCACGCTGAGCGCATTCGCCAAATACAACACCTACCTGGTGAAGGTGCTGCCGAACATCGACCGCGTCGAGACGCCGGATGCGAACACGTTCATCGTCTATTTGAAGGAGCCGCAGTCCGCAGCGCTGGAAGGGTTTGACAAGGAAGTCTTCCCGCTGATGCCGAAGCACATCTACGACGGCACCGACATTCCGACCAATCCGGCCAATCGTGCGCCGGTCGGCATGGGTCCGTTCAAGTTCGTCACATGGGAGGAAGGCCGCGGCATCACCTTCGCGCGCAACGAATATTACTGGGACCAGCCGAGACCCTATCTCGACTCGGTGGTCGCGGTGTTCATTCCCAACGTGCAGCAGCAGCAGAATGCGCTCTACCGCGGCGAGATCGACGTGCTGCGGCCGGCGCTGCCGCAGATCGGCCGCACCATGGAGCAAGCCAAGGCCAAGGGCGCTTTCGAGGTGCGGGAGATCAAGGTCAACGCGGCCGAGCGGCTGTCGATCGATGTCAACATCAGCCGCGAGCCGCTCAGCAAGCCGCTGGTCCGGCAGGCCCTGCTGACTGCAATCGATCGCGAGCGCATCTCGAAGGATGTCTACCAGGGGCTGGCGTTCCCTGCGATGAACGCGATCCCCGAACAGTTCACCAAGCTGACGGATCCGTCGGTCGACTATAACAAGCAATTCGCCTACGACCCGATCAAGGCGGGCAAGATGCTCGATGAGGCCGGCTTCCCCCTCAAGGACGGCAAGCGCTTCACCGTGGACTTCACCGGCGCGGTCAATGCCGATGCCTTCTATGCCGAGCCGGCGGCACAGATCATCTCGGCCAACTGGCGCGCGATCGGCATCGACGTGAAACTGAGCCTGCTCGAAGGTCAGCTGTGGACCAACAAGGTCTTCAAGGATCGCAACTACGACGTCTCGATGGTGTCGTTGACGGCGCGGACGGACCCGCTGTTCGGTGTCGATCGCTCGTTCCTGTGCAACACCACCAACGTGCCGTACGTCAATCCGACGGGCTACTGCAATCCCGACCTCGATACCATCGCCGCCAAGGCCGCCGCCGTGCCGTTGGAAGAGCGCCGGCAGTGGTACAAGAAATACGAGGAGATCATCGCTCGCGACATGCCGCACCTGACGCTGACCAATGCCAAGAAGTTCTTCGCTTTTTCCAGCCGCTTCGGCGGCATCGACGAGGAAATGGACCTCGCCTTCAACGGCAATCCCAGCATGTCGAGCGTCTGGGTCAAATAGCGAGAAGCGCAATCCCCATGGATACTCTCATGGACGCGCTGATCCGGCCGCGGACCATCGCGGTGATCGGCGCGTCGCCCAATCGGGTGACCCTCGGCAACGTGGCGCTGGATAATCTCGCGAACTACAAGTTCTCCGGCACGGTGATTCCCGTGCATGGCGAGGCCAAGGAGATCGCCGGATTGCCGGCGGTCTCCTCGATCGAGACCTTGCCTGACGGCGTCGACGTGGCGCTTGCGTCGGTGCCGGCGGCGGGCGTTGCCGACGTGGTGCGCCGGCTCGAGAAGCGCGGCGTCAAGACGGCGATCGTCAACACGGCGGGATTTTCCGAGGCCCAGGACGCCGAGCTGCGGCAGCTGGTGAACAGCAGCCGCATCCTGATGCACGGCCCCAACTGCATGGGGTTGATAAACCTGTCGGACGCGACGCCGATCTATACCGGCGGCATCACCTCGCGCATCCGCAAGGGGCCGGTCGCGCTGATCGCCCAGTCGGGCTCGGCGGCGATCTCGGTGATCAACTCCAGCACGGCCGGCTTCTCCAAGGTCGTGACCATCGGCAGCGAGTACCGGGTCACCGGCGCGGACTACCTGGAATGGTTCGCGGCCGATCCCGACACGTCGGTGGTCGGCATGATCCTCGAATCGATCCAGGACGCCGACCGCTTCGCCGATGCGATCGATCGCGTCCACGCCGCCGGCAAGTCGCTGGTCATGCTCAAGGTCGGACGGTCCGTCACCGGTGCGCGCGCGACCCTGGCGCACACCGGAGCGCTGATCCGCAACGACGACGCCTTCAAGGGTTTCGTCGAGCGTTACGGCGTTCCCGTCGTCGGCGACTACGAGGAGCTGATCGCCGGTCTCGAGGCGTTCGCCGTCGTCACCAAGCGCCCCGGCCGCGGACGACTCGGGCTGATGGGTATCTCGGGCGGCGAGACCGCGCTCGCCTGCGATATCTGCGACGAGATCGACCTGCCGCTGGCCGTCTTCTCCGAGGCGACGGCCGCCGATGTGCGCGCCGCTTTGCCCGGACTGCCAGGCCAGAACCCGGTCGACATCGGCCAGAGTGTCGGCCGCCAGCAGGGCGCGGCGCTTGCCGGCATGACAGCGGTCATGATGGCCGGGGAAACCGGCGTCGGCGTGATCCTGCAGGACATGCAGGCCTCCCTGCCGGCCAGCAGCCATCGCAACTACACCGGCCACCTGACGACCGTGGCCGAGCTCAGCCGCGCGACCGACAAACCGGTCGTGGTGATCTCGCCCACGGCCGAGATCATGAGCGAGCGCCTGCTCGCTTGCCTCGACGGCACCGGCGTGCCGGCGCTGCGCGGCCTGTGGCCGGGCCTGGTGGCGGTCAGAAGCATGCTCGCTTGGGCGGGCCGCAAACCCGATGCGCGTCGTCTTGCCGACCGCAAGCTCACGTCCGAGCGCGCGGCGCTGAAGCGCGAGATCGACGGTCAGCGTGGCTCGCTGCCCAGGCCGCTCGTCGGCCGCCTGCTCGCGAGCTACAGCATTCCGGTCGTCAAATCCACCGTGGCGAAGTCGGCGGCCGAGGCCGTTTCTCTCGCGGGGCAGATCGGCTACCCGATGGTGGTGAAGGTGGTGTCGGCCGGCGTACCGCACCGCTCCGATGTCGGCGCCGTGCAGCTCGGCATCAAGGACGAGGCGGGGCTGCACGCCGCCGTGGCGCTGATCGAGAAGAACGTGGCTGAGAAGGTGCCCGGCGCCGTCATCGAGGGCTACGAGCTGCAGGAGGAACTGATCGATTGCCTGCAGGCCATGGTCGGCTATCAGGCGGCACCACCCTATGGCGCGCTCACCATCGTCGGCTCGGGCGGCGTGCTGGTCGAGCTCGAGTCGGACAAGGCGCTGAGCCTCAGTCCGGTGAACGCGGGCGAGGCTGGCGCGATGCTGGCCGGGACGCGACTCGGCAAGACCCTGGACGGCTACCGCAACCTGATCCCGAAGACCGATATGACGCCGCTGGCGAAGCTGGTCGCGAATTTGTCGGAGCTGGCCGCCGACTTTGCCGATCGCGTGCCCGAGTGCGATCTCAACCCGGTCCTGATTCGCAAGGGATCGGGCGACGTGCGGGTGGTCGACGCGTTGTTCGTCGCCGGCAGTCAGTGAAATGGAAGGAAAGGGATGCCCGGTTTTTCGCAGACGCCTGCGTCCCGGAACGCACTATGGTCGGCCGGCAGGTTTTGAAACGTCAGGCTGGTCGCCAGCAGCGCCGCGAAGAGGGCGGTGAGCGACCAGTCGTGCAGGTCGAGAAGCACCATGTTTCTCGGCTAGCAAGAAGGATACCGGAGGAGGGAGACGAATCACCCATGTTCAAGCCTCTGGTCGACATCCGCGCGCGCTTCTACGACATGCAGCACGATCCGGCGACGCGCGGCATCATGAGCTAGGAGGAAGCTGGTCCATGGCAGTTGAAGAAGTAGATACGATCGTGGTCGGCGGAGGCCAGGCGGGCATTGCCATGAGCGAGCATCTGACGGACTGCGGCGTTCCTCATCTAGTGCTTGAACGACACAGGATTGCGGAACGCTGGCGCTCGGAGAGATGGGATTCGTTGGCCATGAACGGTCCGGCGTGGCACGACCGATTTCCTGGCATGGAGTTCCCGAATACCCATCCCGACAGCTTTCCGAACAAGGAGACGGTCGCGGCCTATTTCGAGGCCTATGCAAAGAAGATCGGGGCTCCTGTTCGCTGTGGCGTGGACGTGAAGAAAGTGGAGAGGCGGAAGGGTCGGGGTGGCTTTTCACTCGACACGTCGCACGGCAGGCTTGACGCCAACAGCGTCGTCGTCGCAACCGGCGCCTTCCAATCCCCGATCATCCCGCCAATCGTTCCTGAGAACTCGGGCGTTTTGCAGATACATTCCGCCGCCTACCGCAATCCCGATCAGTTGCCGGAGGGTGCGGTGTTGATCGTCGGCGCGGGCTCCTCGGGAGTGCAGATTGCGGAAGAGCTGCTGCTGGCCGGCAGGCCCATCTATCTCTCGGTCGGCCCGCACGAGCGTCCCCCTCGGGCCTATCGTACGCGTGACTATTGCTGGTGGCTCGGCGTGCTCGGCAAATGGGACCTTGAGACAAGAGTGCCGGGCAGAGAGCACATCACGATCGCCGTGAGCGGAGCGCGCGGCGGACACACCATCGACTTTCGCCGGCTGGCCGCCGCCGGGATGACGCTCCTCGGCATGACCGAGGCCTGCAAGGACGGCACACTGACTTTCAAGCCGGATCTCGCCGAGAATGTCGCGCAAGGCGATGCCAACTATCTGGCGGTCTTGGATGAAGCAGATGCCTACGCCCTTCACAATGGTCTCGATCTTCCGGAAGAGCCGGACGCTCGGGTGATTGGTTCCGATCCGGAGTGCATGACCAATCCGGTGCTTAGCCTGAACCTGGCTGATGCCGGGGTGAAAACGATCATCTGGGCGACGGGCTACAGCTCGGACTACAGCTGGCTCAAGGTCGATGCATTCGACGATCGAGGGCGCCCGAAGCATCAGCGCGGCGTTTCCTCCGAACCCGGTATTTATTTCCTGGGACTTCCGTGGCAGTCGCGAAGGGGATCGGCTTTCATTTGGGGCGTCTGGCATGACGCCAAGCATGTCGCGGACCGCATTGCCACGCAGCGCAGATATCTCGCGTACCATGCCGCGGCGAAGGCCGCGGGTCGATGATCGTCGGAGAGACATCGGCTTTATCTGCGACTTCAACTCGCAACTTCGACGGGGACGGCCCGCTCGCCTTCGTGCAGAAGTCGGCCGGCCTGTTGGACCGCGTGCTGAGCGTCAGCAAGACGAGGAAGTAGCGTCGATGCCTGGCGCCAGGGTCGCCGCGGCCTTGCGGCCTTGGGCAGGTTAGGCGCCCTAAGGGGCGCCCCGCGGCCCCCCGTCAAAGTCTATCCCAGCCATCCCCTGAGCAGGAGCGCAGCTCGAATCTCGGCGGCCGCCATGTTGGCGAGTTCAGGCTGCTTCGCCCTGGCGCCGGCGGCGAATTTGAGCGTCGTGACGGCCGTCTGCCAAGGCTTGGTCTTCAGGACGTGCGCTGGAAGACGTTCGATTGCTTCGAGCGCATCTGTCACCGTCTCCACGGTTCGCGGGAGAAAGCTGCAATCCCTGATTCTGATAGGGCGCGCAAACGCGTCCATCCGGTTCGCTGCGCCGCGTGGCGGGGCGACGCTATCATGGATTCCCCGCAAAACATCGCCTCTGGCCCATTCCATCGTGCTGCCCCTTAAGAACCCTGTCCCTTTCCTTAGACGACTGGTTTCTGCGACCTGTTACACGTCAAACGCGGCAATCGACGCGGCCAGATCTGCGCCACGCCCGACCAGGCCGCCTTCGAGGCGCTGGCGACGAAGGCGTGGCTCGATAAGTACTACACGGTGAACGAGGGCTGGCTGGCCGAGGACCGCCGCAAGCTGCTCGACTTCGCCCGCGACCTGCTGAACTCCCGGACGTTCTAATGACCAAAATAGGAGGCGCGTACCGATCGGACTTATAGTGGCGACATTGCAAAGCGTAGGAATCCAGCGTGTTTAAGATCGCGTCGTTACTTGCCGGCCATTGCGGACCGCGAAGACGCATCCAGTCGCGTGTGTTCGGTATCTCTCAATTTAGTCAACTACGCCCTACGAACACCGGCATTTTTTGTCGAGAAGGGAGTCCCGGATTTGCGGACTGAGGGGGCAGAAATGCCGATTCCATCGGCATCGAACCCGTCCACACGGTGTGGACGGTTGTGGATGGGTGACTTGGTGACCCAACTCCTAGTCGGGCCATGGCAGGCCCCCAATATTTTCCCATTATTTTATTCGAGCGCGCGGTCGCTGCCCCAATATGTGGTAGTCGCGGCAGGTGCGGCGCTGCGCCTAAGCGAACTGGTTGGCCGGCCGCACCAGCCCCAGGTGATCGCGCAGGGTGGCGCCGGCGTAGTCGGTGCGGAACAGCCCGCGGCGCTGCAGCTCCGGCACGACCAGGGTCACGAAGTCGTTGAGGCCGTCGGGCAGGGTCGAGAATTGCATCATGAAGCCATCCGACGCGCCCATGCGGAACCAGTCCTCCATCACGTCGGCAATGTGCTGGGGCGTGCCCTTGATGGTCTTGCGGCCGCGCTCGTAGCGCAGATAGAGCTGGCGCAGGGTCGGGTTCTCCTCGCGGATGATCTTCATGATGCCGTCGAAGAACGCCTTGTGCTGGTTGGCGCTCTTGGGCAAGCGGTGTTGCGGAATGGGCTCGTCCAGCGGCAGGTCCGACAGGTCGGCTTCGAGGTCGGTGCCGAGCCGGAAGCGGCCGACGTCAGGATGGATCATTTCCTGCAGCGCCTGCTGCTTGTCCTCCGCCTCCTGCTGCGAGCGGCCGATCACCACCGGCAGGCCGGCCAGGATCTTCATCGAATCGGGATCGCGGCCATACTTGGCCATGCGGCCCTTGAGGTCGTCGTAGCCGCGCTTGGCGTCCTGCGGGTTGGACGCGCTCGCAAAGACGATCTCCGCGGTCCGTGCCGCGAGCTCCAGCCCGGTGTCCGAGGCGCCGGCCTGGATGATCACCGGGTGGCCCTGCGGCGAGCGGGCGATGTTGAGCGCGCCGTCGACCTTGAAGAACTTGCCCTGGTGATGGATCGCATGCTGCTTCTTCGGATCGAAGAACAGCCCGCTCTTGCGATCGTGGATGAAGGCGTCGTCGTCCCAGGTGTCCCAGAGCTGGTTCACGACATCGACGAACTCGCCGGCCCGCTCGTAGCGCAGGGCATGGGGCGGCAGCGCGGTATGGCCGAAATTGCGCGCCGCGTAGTCGTTGGCCGAGGTCACGACGTTCCACGCCGCCCGGCCGGCGGAGATGTGGTCGAGCGAGGCGAACTGGCGGGCCACGTTGTAAGGCTCGGAGAAGCTGGTCGAGACCGTGCCACCCAACCCGATCCGCTTTGTCGCGCCGGCCAGCGCGGTGAGCAGGGTCACAGGCTCGAGCGCGTTCATGAACATCGGAAAGCGACTCCATGCGTGGAGGTTGTCCGTTCGTGCGGCCGGCGTATCGGCGATGAAGAACAGATCGAACCGACCCTGCTCGGCGAGCTGGGCGAGCGAGCGGTAGTAGTCGATGTCGGTCGAGCCCGCGGCGTTGGCGTTGGGATGCAGCCAAGCCGCCGGATGTCCGCCGGCCGCCTGGCCGATCAACATTGCGAGAGAAAATTTCCGATTGCTCAAAGCCCACCCGGTCCCCGTCTGGTTCGCCATGCTCGCACGGCAGCCGCCGGCCGGACAACGAGCGGTAAGTGGCGGCTTTCGCTTGGCATGTGGTTTGCGTGATAGGCTTCGGCGTGCATCTCTTCGTTTCCCTCGCGGCACATGGCTGGCATCCGGCCGCCTGGCGGCTGTCCGGCCAGCCGGGCTTCGAGGCGGCGGCGCCGTTCCTGCGCGCGGCCCGGACGGCCGAGCGTGGCGGTCTCGATGCGGTGCTGCTGGGACTGCCGACAGCGCCGCGCCCGATGCGGACATCCGGCAAGGTCGACGGGCTGCATCTCGATCCGCTGACGCTCGCCGGCTTGCTGATCAGCGCCACGCGGCACATCGGTATCTGCGGCTACTGGCCGGCGGATGTGGCCGAGCCGTTTCACGTCGCCCGCGTGTTCGCGACTCTCGACCATCTGTCGGGCGGCAGAACCGGCTGGATCGCGGGGCTTGCTGGGGCCGCCGAGACCGCCGGGCGCTTCCAACGCGCTGACCTTGCGCTCAGCGACGCCGATGCGGCCGCACGGTTCGTCGAGCTGATCGACGTTGCCCGCCAGCTCTGGGACAGCTGGGAGGACCGCGGTTTCGTCGTCGACCAGGCGACCGGCACGTTCGCCGATCCCGAGCACGTGCATCCGATCGAGCACGCCGGCCGGTTCTTCACGGTGCGCGGGCCGCTCAACGTGCCGCGGCCAGTGCAGGGCCAGCCCGTGATCCTCCACCGTGACGTGGCCGCGGCACGGACGGACCTCGCCGCGAGTGCCGACATCGTTCTGGGCGAACCGGCAACGCTCACCGAAGCCAAGGCGGCATGCACCGCGTGGAAGGCACTGAAGCCGGGTGCACGCTACGTCGTCCGGCTCGAGGTCGTCCTGGGCGAGACCGAGACTGCTGCTGTGACGCGAGCCGCCGAGCTCGATGCTCTGGCGAGCGACAGCCGCCCGCGCTTCGTCGGCACGCCCGAGCAGCTCGTCGCGCATTTTGCCGGCTGGCGGGCGGCCGGTGCGTGTGATGGCTTCGACATCCAACCGGCAGTCATGCCGCTCGACCTCGACCTTCTCGTGACCGCCGTCGTGCCACTGCTGCGTGCACGGGGCTTGCGTCCCGCGGGATACGCCGGTCGCACCTTGCGCGAGCATCTGCAGCTTGCACGCCCGATCAGCAGGTTCGCGGCATGACGCAGATGCATCTCGGTGTCTTCACCTATCCAGGCGGCCATCACATCGCGGGATGGCGGCACGGCTCTGTCGTGCCCACCGAGATCCTGAGCTGCGACTACTACCGCCGCACCGCTGAGGCCGCCGAGCGCGGCAAGTTCGATCTGGTGTTCGTGGGCGACATGCTGGCGGCACGCGAGAAGGACGGGCGCGTCATCGCCCAGGGTGCGCTGAACAACATCGATTCGATCTCCATCCTCTCGGCCGTCGCCGGCGCCACCGAGAACGTCGGCCTCGTGGCGACGCTGTCGACCACCTACAACGAGCCGTTCGCGATCGCCGAGCGCTTCTCCTCGCTCGACCATCTGAGCGGCGGCCGTGCCGGCTGGAACATCATCACAACGGCCAACGACGATGCCGCGCTCAACTTCAGCCGCAAGTCGCACATGGAAAAGACCATGCGCTACCAGCGCGCCAAGGAGTTCGTCGATATCTGCAAGGGCCTGTGGGACGGCTGGGAAGACGGTGCCATCGCGGCCGATCGCGCGACCGGCACCTTCGTCGACACCGCAAGAGTGCACGAGCTCGACCACAAGGGGCAGTTCTTCGCGGTCAAGGGGGCGCTCGACCTGCCGCGCTCGCCGCAGGGCTGGCCGGTCATGGTGCAGGCGGGCGGCTCGCCCGCCGGGCTCGAGTTCGCCGCGACGGTGGGCGAAGTGATCTTCGCCGCCCAGAGCAATCGCCAGGAGGCGATCAAGTTCCGCGCCGCGGTGAAGCAGCGCATGCCGGGTCACGGCCGCGATCCGGCGATCCTGAAGGTGCTGCCGGGCCTGCTACCGATCCTGGGTTCGACTGAGAAGGAGGCGCTCGAAAAGGAGACGATGCTGAACGAGCTTCTTCACCCGGCGGTCGGCATCTGGATGCTGAGCGAGCAAATGGACTTCCGCCTCTACGACTACCCGCAGGACGGCCCGCTGCCGACCGCCGACATCCGGGCGAGCGGCAACGCTTTCACGCCCCGTGTCGTGCATCTGATGGAGCGCGCCGACCGCGAGGGGCTGACGGTGCACCAGTGCGGTGTGCTGGTCGCCGCCAGCCGCTCACACGGCTCCTTCGTCGGTACGCCGGAGATGCTGGTCGATCACATGAAGCAGTGGGTCGACGAAGGCGCATGCGACGGCTTCAACATCATGCCGGCCTGGTTCCACGACGAGATGGACCTGTTCGTCGACCAGGTGGTGCCGATCCTGCAGCGCCGCGGGCTGTTCCGCCGCAACTACGAGGGCTCGATGCTACGCCATCATCTCGGGCTGCCGGTTCCGGCCGCGGCGGCGGGCCGGCTCGCCGCTTGAAGGGCGGGCTCGACGAGTTGGCGGTCGCCATAGCCGTTGTGTGGCGGGAAGCCGTCGGCCATCGGCCGGCGTTGATCCATGGTCAGCCACAGCCGGACCATGTGACGCCGCCGCTCGGGCTCGGGATGGTCCTCGAAGCCGGTGCGCGAATGCAGGATGGTGTAGTTGCTGCAGAACTGGATGTCGCCCTGCAGCAGGTCCATGTCGAGATGAATGGCGGGGTCGTAGGCGAGCTCGTCGAACAGGTTGAGGGCCGCCTTCTCGATCGGTTCCAGCGGCACGCCGGACTTGGCGGCCGCCGCGTTGATCTGGTTGCGCACCAGCCGCACGCTCACCAATCCGTTGCGCGCGCCGAACACCGGCAGGCGGTGCGGCGTGATCGGGCTGTCGGTCAGGGCCGCCTCGCGGCGGATGTAGTGGAAGCCGCGGTAGAGCGGCGCCAGGTATTCCGGATGCCGCTTGAGGATTTCGTTATGGATGGTAACGGCGCTCACCACGCTCGACAGGCCGCCGCTCTTGGATTGGCGCAGGCAGAGCAGACCCACGACGTCGCCAGAGTCGGTGTGGAAGGGGAGGTGGGCGTTGGTCTCGTAGCCCCGCACGTCGATCTGGCCGTACTTGCGGCCGTGGTCGTAGACGTGACCCAGCAGGTCGCCGCGCGGGTTCTGGGTGACGGCGTGCCCGAGATGGAGGCCCATCGCCCAGAAGATCGTGCCAACTTCCTCGTCGCTGTAGTCCCGCGCGTTGAGGCCGCGCAGCACGTAGAAGCCGCGGCCGTCGGTGACTTCCTTCTGCCATTCGCGCAAGGCGGCCCCGAGCGTGGGCAGCGGGAAGTCGTCCCGGTTGAGGGCCGAGAAGGGCAGGCCGCGCCGGGTGACCGATTGGACGGCCGCGGCGATCTCCACAAGATGTCCCGGCTCGAGATGGACGATCCACGAGCCGTCATTGATCAGATCCCGGCCGTACCAGGCCGACGGGTGGCGCACGATCTCGGTCAGAATTTGGGTCATGGGCCCTTTCCCCAGCAGGCTGACGGCCGGGGTTGGCCCCGATCCGCAGCGTCACCGTACCACGCCCTTTGCGATCGGGCAGGCCAGGAATGCAAGGCACGTGCCGCCGATGAGGCCTTGTCCGGGCGACGCCCGAGCAACACAATACGCGACGACCAACCGAGAGAAGCGCCATGGATATCGTGCAGAACGCGCCCTACGACCTGTTGCTGAAGGGCGGCCGCGTCATCGATCCGGCTCAAGGTCTCGACGGCATCCTGGATGTCGCGGTGCGCGACGGCCGGATTGCGGCGGTCGGCAAAAACCTGACGACGCCCGCGAAGGAAACGGTCGATGTGCGGGGCAAGCTGGTGCTGCCCGGCCTGATCGACACCCATGCGCACGTCTATCGCTATGTCAGTGGCCGGTTCGGGCTCGACGCCGATACCGTGGGCGTCCACTCTGGCGTGACGACGGTAGTCGACCAGGGCGGACCGTCGGTGCTGACCTTTCCCGGCTTTCGCGAATATGCCGTCAAGCCCGCGGCCACCCGCGTGCTCGCCTTCATCTCCGCCTACATGGTGGGTGGCCTCGAAGGACACTATTATCCGGAGCTCTATCGTCCCGACTGCATCGCGGTGGACGATACCGTGCGTGCCGGCCGCGAGAACGCCGACCTGGTGCGCGGCGTGAAAGGCCATGCCGAGATTGGCGGCTTCACGCGCTGGGGTGACGAGGCGATGCGCCGCGCCGCGAAGATCGGCCAGGCGCTCGACCTGCCGCTTTACATTCACTTCGGCCAGCTCTGGCCGTTGCCCGACGACAAGGATTCCTACGATCCTGACGCCATCCTGCCAGACATGCTCGAGATCCTGCGGCCGGGCGATATCCTGGCGCATCCCTTCACGCGCCATCCCGGCGGCTTCGTCGATCGCCATAGCAAGGTCCATCCGGTGGTGCGCGAGGCCTTGGCGCGTGGCTTGAAGACCGACGTCGGCCACGGCTCGCATTTCTCCTTCAAGATGGCGCGGCTGGTGCTCGATGCGGGTCTCGTGCCCGACACGCTGGGTGCGGACATGCATGGCTACAACACGACCATCCCCAAGCCGCGTGGCACGCCCGAGGCGCATCCCGACAAGGAAGAGATGCATCTCTTTGCGGGCTCGCAGAACTTCTCGCTGACCTCGGCCATGACCAGCATGCTGGCGCTGGGACTGAAGCTCGAGCAGGTCGTGCCGATGGTGACCAGCAAGTGCGCCGCCATGCTCGGCATGTCGGACGAGATCGGCACGCTGAAGCCTGGCGTCGAAGCCGACGTCTCGGTGGTGGCGGACGAGGTCGGTCGGTTCCTGCTGAAGGACAATGAGGACACGCAGGTCGTGGCCGACCATTTCATCCGTCCCGTCTTCTGCCTGCGCGCCGGCAAGCGCTTCGACGCCGACGCCGTGATCCTGCCCAAGCCGCTTCTCGCCGCCGCCGCATGACGGCGGAGCAGGGGGGCCTTGGCGTCGGGGCGTCGCTTCGGCGCAAGGAAGACGCGCGCTTTCTCCATGGTCGCGGCCGCTTCGTCGGCGACATCATCCGGCCGGGCATGCTCGAGGTGGCTTTCCTGCGCAGCCCCGTCGCGCATGCGAAGCTGCGCTCCGTGACCAAGCCCGCCGGCGGCGAGAAGAGTGTATTCACGCTCGCCGACCTGCCGGGCATACGGACCATCCGTGCCAACTCCGCGCTGCCAGGCTTCCGCGTCTCCGAGCAGCCGGCGCTGGCCAACGACAAATTGCGCCACGTCGGCGAGGCCATCGCCGCCTGCGTGGCCGAAACGCGTGCCGAAGCCGAGGATCTCGCAGGGGCCTGCATGCTCGACTACGAAGCCCTGCCTGCCGTGCACGACATGCTGGCCGCTCCGTTGCCCACGTCGCCGCTGGTGCACGAAGGCTGGTCGATGAACGCCTTCCTGGAGACGCGGCGCGATGACGACGTGTCCGGCCTCGATGCCATCGCAGCGGCAAAGGTGACGCGCGTGCTGCGTACGTCGCGCCAATGCATGGCGCCGATCGAGGGCAGGGGCGTGCTCGCCGAGTGGGACCCGCGGCTCGAGCAGATGATCGTCACAACCTCGACCCAGATGCCGCACGTCACCAAGACCGGTCTGGCTGATTGCCTCGGTCTCGATGAGGGTCAGGTGCGGATCGTGTCGCCCGATGTCGGCGGCGGGTTCGGCTACAAGGGCATCCTGCTGCCCGAGGAGATCGTCTGCGCGAGCCTCGCCATGCAGCTCGGCCGGCCGGTGCGCTGGCTGGAAGACCGTTACGAGCAGCTCACCGCCAGCGCCAACTGTCGCGAGCATCACTATGTGATCACCGCCTGGGCAGACCGAGAGGGCAAGTTGCTGGGCGTAGAATGCGAGGCCACGGTCGATGCCGGCGCCTACTCTTCCTATCCGTTCGGCGCGTGCCTGGAGGCCGCCCAAGTTGGCTCGATCCTGCCAGGACCTTATGTATTGCCGCTTCTGCGCTGCCATACGATCTCGGCCTGCACCAACAAGCCGCCGATCCTGCCTTATCGAGGCGTTGCGCGGACAGGCGTTTGCTACGCCATGGAGACCACGCTCGACGCGCTCGCACGCAAGCTCGGCATTTCGGCCGAAGCGATACGCTTCGCCAATCTCGTACCGCCTGAGGCGATGCCGTACCGCAACCTGGTGGGCAAGGTGTTCGACAGCGGCGACTACCCGGAATCGCTGCGCCGGGCGGTGGCGGCCTTCGACCTCGATGCCATTCGCGCCCGGCAGGCCAAAGGCGAGGCGGTGGGCTTCGGCCTCGCCACCTTCTGCGAACAGGGCGCGCATGGCACCTCGGTCTATCACGCCTGGGGCATTCCTTTTGTGCCGGGCTTCGAACAGGCACATGTGCGACTGAGCCCCGACGGCGTGCTGGAGGTGCGCGTGGGCGTGCACAGCCACGGCCAGGGCATGGAGACGACGCTGGCGCAGGTCGCGCACGAGATCCTGGGTGTTCATCCCGACAAGGTGCGTGTGGTTCATGGCGACACCGCCCTCACGCCCTATTCGACGGGCACTTGGGGTAGCCGGGCGATGGTCATGGCGGGTGGCGCCGTGGCGGAGGCCTGCCGCCAGCTTGCCGAGCGCGTCGGTGCGATCGGTGCGGCGCTGTTGCAGGTATCGGCGAGCGATGTCGAGGTTGCTGACGGCAAGGTGCGCCGCCGCGACAATGACGGCTCGGTCAGCATCGCCGATGTCGCGCACACCTGGTATCGCGCGCCGCAGAATCTGCCGCCCGGCGTGAACAAGGGTGGCCTGGAGGTGACCGCTGGTTACCGGCCCGATCCCGACACGGGCACGCACTCCTACGCCTGCCATGCTGCCGTTGTGCGAGTCGACACCGAGACCGGCGCCGTCGTGATCGAGGATTACCTGATCGTCGAAGACGGCGGGAAATTGGTGAACCCCATGATCGTCGACGGGCAGGTGCTGGGCGGATTGGCCCAGGGAATCGGCACCGCGCTCTACGAGGAGATGCCGTACGACGACGCGGGCCAGCCGTTGGCCGCAACCCTTGCGGATTACCTGCTGCCAGGGACCGGCGACTTGCCCGACGTGCGGCTCGACCACATGGAAACGCTCAGCCCCTGGACGACCTTCGGCCAGAAGGGCATCGGCGAGAGCGGCGCGATAGGCCCGCCGGGCGCCATCGTCAACGCGATCAACGATGCACTGGCGCCACTTGGCGCAGAGGTGACCGATCTGCCGGCCAGTCCGCCACGTGTGCTGGCGGCCATCGAGACCGCGCGAGCCGCCAAGCGATGAAGCCCGCATCCTTCGCCTATGTCCGGCCGAACAGCTGGTCGGAGGCTTTGCAGCTCGTCGCCGACGGTGCGCGGCCAGGCGCGGGCACGCAGTCGCTGGGGCCGTTGTTGAACCTTCGTCTGGTGCAGCCCGACACGATTGCCGACTTGCGTCATCTGCCGGGCTATGCCGGCGTCGTGGTCGAGGGCGAGGTGGTGCGGATCGGCGCCGGCACGACGCACGCGGCGATCGAGGATGGTGCGGTGCCGGGCCGCGTCGGTCAGATCATGGCCGCGGTCGCGCGGGGCATCGCCTATCGCCCAGTACGCAACCGCGGCACGATCGGCGGCAGCTTGGCGCATGCCGATCCCGCGGCCGACTGGGTCGCGGTGCTGCCGGCGCTTGGCGGCGCCGCGGTCGCTCTCGGACCGCGAGGCGAGCGGCGCGTTGCCTTGGCACACTTCGTCAAAGGCATCTTCGAAACAGCGCTCGCCTCCGACGAGTTGTTGCTTGCGATCGAAGTGCCTGTGCTGCCTGCCGAAACGCGGTGGGGGCACTGGAAGTTCTGCCGCAAGGTGGGAGAGTTCTCCAAGGCTACGGCCTGCGTCCTCGCGTTGCCCGGAAAGGCGCCGCGCGCTGTGCTGGCCGCGTTGGATGGGCCGCCACTGGTGATCGAGGACGCGTCGATGTTGGCGAAGGATCCTGTCGCAGAAGCGGCCCGCATCGTGACTGCCTTTCCGGAACTCGGCGCCTGGCGCCGCGCCCTGGCGGAGACGGCGCTGCGGCGCGCCGTCGAGAGGGCGCGCGGCGCATGAGCAAGATCGCGATCTCGCTCACCGTGAACGGCGAGTCGAAGCAGGTGCTGGCCGAACCGCGCGAGCAGCTCGCCGATCTGCTGCGACGCGATCTGATGCTGACCGGCACGCACGTCGGTTGCGAGCACGGCGTCTGCGGCGCCTGCACCGTCGAGATCGACGGCGCGCCGGCGCGCTCTTGCATCGCCCATGCCGGCAGTTGCGACGGTGCCACCGTTCGAACCATCGAGGGCTTCGGCGACGACGCCGTGATGGCCGACCTGCGCGAGGCTTTCTCGCAGGAGCATGCCTTGCAGTGTGGTTACTGCACGCCGGGCATGCTGCTGGTCGCCCGCGACGTTGTGCTGCGGCTTCCTGAGGCGGACGAGGCGCGGGTGCGCGAGGAGATGGCCGGCAATTTGTGTCGTTGCACAGGATATCGCGGCATCGTGCGTGCCGTGCTGCGCGTTCTGGCTGCCCGGCGGCCGCATGTATAGCGCCCCGCCGCTTTTCCTTTGTGGAGGATGACCGCTTGACCATCGAATATGAGAAGCGCGACGGCGTCGCCTACATCACGCTGAACAACCCTTCCAAGGCAAATATCCTCGACAAGCAGACATCCGACGCGATTTCCGGGGCGTGGATCGATCTGTGGGAAGATCGCTCGATCCGCTGCGCAATCCTGACCGGAAAGGGCGATACGCACTTCTGCGGCGGTCATAACCTCGCGCCGCGCGAGAACATCACGGAGGAGGAGCGCGAGTATCTCCGTACGCAGCGCATCTTCTGGCCGCTGGCCGGAACCGTGCACGGCCAGAAGACCGGCGTCGACGGGCGCATGGGTGATCACTATCCCCGCGTGTGGAAGCCGGTGATCGCCGCCGTGAACGGCTGGGCGGCGGGTGCCGGCCTGTACATCCTGCTTTCGTCGACCGACATCCGAATCGCAAGCGCCGAGCACGCGCGCTTCAAATTTGCTCTGCTGTCCCAAGGCTGGCTGGGTCATGGTCCCGGCGCCAGCTTGCTCGCCAAGCAGTTGCGCTATATCGATGCCATGAAGATCTTGCTGACGGACGAACCATTCGATGCGCAGGAAGCGCTGCGAATCGGCCTCATCAACGAAGTCGTTCCGCACGCGCAATTGCTGGAACGGGCGGAGAAGATCGCCCGCCACATCTGCACCCTGCCGCCGACTGCGGTGCGGATGATGAAGGAGTTCCTGGTGCGCTTCGGCGATTTGCCAACGGACCAGGCGTGGCACGTGCAGAACCTGATCAACTCGCTGCTCATTCAGACCACGATAGACGGCGAAGAAGGCCGGCAGGCGTTCAACGAGAAGCGCAAGCCAGACTTCGACGGCAAGCTGCGCAAGCGTGGCGAAGCCTGGCCGGATCTCTCGGAAGAGGATGCAAAGCGGCTGGACGAGGTGTATCGCAGCGGAGAGTTCTGAGCGCCTAGACGAGCGCTCCACTCGTCCGCAGGTCGGCGATACGGTCTTGTGACAGCCCAAGGACGTTGCTGAGCACTTGGTCGGAATCCGCGCCCAATGTTGGCGCGGCGCCTGTCGTGCGGCCGAAACTTGTACGCCAGGGCAAACCCGGCAGCACACCTGCCCCGTGCCGATCCCAGAATTCGCGGGCAGCGAGATGCGGGCTTTTCACCAGGTCGACGTAGCGTGCAAGGGCGGCGGCGGGAATGCCGGCAGTCAGCAGCAACTCGGCTGCCGTTGCAGCTGACCGGGAGGCGGCCCAAGCCGATAGGATTGAATCGATTGCGTGCTGTGCGTCGATGCGCTGACCGAGATCAAGCGCGGCCATGCCGAGCAATCCCGGCACGAGAGTGCACAGCGCGCGCCATTCCGCGTCCGTGCGCGCAACGATGCTGATCCAGTCATCGTCGCCCGCACAGCGCCAGACGCCGTGCGGTGCATGGTGCGTCGATGCATTGCCCATCGGCTTCGCCGGTGTACCCAGCTGGGTCGCGAGCAGTGGCTCCGCCATGGTCCACAGCATCGCCTCGATCATCGAGAAATCGATGCGTGCCACGCCTCCTTTGTGCTGCCGATGCCAGAGCGCGGCGGCAGCGACAAAGGCAAGCATCAGGCCGCACATCGGATCGAGCCACGCCAACCCGATGCGTGGAGCGATGTCGGGATGACGATTCAGTCCGGCAAATCCGGCGTAGCACTGCAGCAGCGTCCCATATGCTACCGCCTGTGACTCCGGCCCTGTTCGGCCCATCCCCGATGCAGAGATGTAGATGAGATCCGGGTTCGCCGTCTTCAGTGCCGCTGCGCCCAGACCGAGCCGGTCCATCACACCGGTGGCGTAGTTTTCGATCAGAATGTCGGACTTTTCGGCAAGCGCCCGCGCGATCTCGACAGCTTGTGGCTTCTTCAGGTCAAGGACGATGCTCTTCTTGGCTTGACCAAGTACCGTATGCAGTTCCAATTCGCGCCCGGGGTCGCCTCTGCCGGGCGCTTCGACCTTGATGACCTCCGCACCCATGGCGGCAAGGTAGCGCGTCGTCGTAGGACCCGCGATCACCCAGCTGAAATCGAGCACGCGTATGCCGGACAATGGCATTGGACCGTGCGGCGCGCGCAGTTTGTGGCCCGCCGCGGTAATACTCAGTCCAAACGGCGTGCCTGGTACTTGGATTGTTTTTCCGGCGAGATTGCTTGGCCTGTAGTAACGGCGATGCCGCATCTGCGGCGTGTCCAGGTGCTCCGAAACGTCGCGCAATGGGAAGCTGGGTACGTGCTCGCGCTGTGCCGTGTTCGCGATCCATTGCTTGTCGCGTTGCCTGGTCCATTGCGACATCAGTGCATGCAGGGCATCCCAGTTTTTCACCCGATTGGCCTTGGAGACAAAGCGTGGATCGGTGCCCCAGGCGGGCGATCCCATCGCTTTCAGCCACGACGTCCACTGCTTCTCTTCGCGCGGGGAAATCGCGGCGTAACCGTCGTTTGCAGGCAGGATCGTTACCGTTGCGCCATTGCCGTCACCCAAGCGCTTGCGTTCCCAGCTTTTGTTGCTCAAGCCCGCGCGGGCGAGTTCGGTCATCGAGAGCGTCGCCAAGGCTTCGTGAATCGACACGTCGATAGATGCGCCGGATTGATCGCCCTGCGACGCATGCATGCCGGCACAGGCGGCGGCCAATCCACCGATGAACGCGGATTGCTCGCCGACGGGACGTATTGGCGCCTCCGATAGGTCGTCCAGCTGCCCCGTCAGCTGGCGCGAAATGCCGCTGGCAAAGAACAGGGTCAGGTCGGTGGCCGGATCATTTGCCCGAGGACCTGTTTCGCCATACGGAGAGATCGTAACGACAATCGCCGACGCATTGATTTGCCGTAGCTTAGGCAAGTCGTAGGGGCTCGCCGCCCAATCTTTCGGTTGTCCCTCGCGCACGATAAAATGCGCTGCTGCCAAGCCCTCATGCTGTGCCGTCGCATCTGTCGCAGCGGCTTTGCCACGGTTCAGGCAGGCTAGCAGCATTGTGCTGGTGCCGGGATCAATGCAGGTCACTTGGGCGCCGACGTCAGCCAGCAGTCGACCGCAAACGGCGGCAGCCGAACCACCGCCGATCTGAACGACATTAAATCCGGTTAGCAGCGTCACGCCGACCATCGTAGAGCGGTCTGCCCTCGCGCGCCTGCTCAGTAGATCGTTTCCTTGAGCCGCTGCGGGTAGTCGCGGTCATAGGTTTCGCCATCGAAGCCCTTCTGCAGCGCCTTCATGATTGTGCCGCTGCTCGGCAGGCTGCTTTCGTCAACATGCAGATGCGGGTCCCACAATTTGGACCGAACGAGTGCCTTGGGGCACTGCGTGTAGACACTTTCTGCGGTGACGACGATGACGCTGCGCGGCAGCTTGCCTTCCATTACGAACGAGGCACAGAGCTCGGGATTGATGCTTATCGCTGCGCGGCCATTGATGCGAAGGGTTCTGCCCACACCGGGGATCAGGAACAGCAGCGCGATGCGCGGATCGCGGACGATGTTGCGTAGCGAATCAACGCGGTTGTTGCCACGTCGATCCGGCAGCATGACGGTCCGGCTGTCCACCACGCGAACGAAGCCGGGCGGATCGCCCCGCGGAGTACAATCCAGCCCTTCCGGGCCGGAGGTGGCGAGGATGACGAAGGGCGAGGTCTCGATGAAGCGGCGATAATGCTCAGAGATGTGGTCGATCTCCTTGATCACGGCCGGGCCGGCTGGCTGGCCGTAGATCGCATCGAGTTGCGCTTCAGAAGTGACGAGGTCCGGCACAGTTCCCTCTCTCGGTCTGCTGGCGATGCTTGTTCCAGGTGTGATGGTATCTCTCAATCGGTTCCGAATCCAAGCGGCCAGATCTGGCCCCATCCCTTGTTCAAGAATTGAATTAGCGTCAGTCGGATGCGGCGCTAGATTGTCGAGACCGAACAGGAGCTTGTCCCAAATGAATCTTGGCGTTGCATTGCCCGTGATCGACGCCGAGGTCGGCGGCGATCCGGATGCGATCCGCGATTTCGCCCAAGCGGCGGAAGAGATCGGCTACCGCGATTTGTCCGCGCCGGATCACGTGCTTGGCGTCAACGCGGCGAGCCGCCCGGGATGGGGAGATCGAAACACGTCGGCGGATCTGTTTCAGGATCCGTTCGTGCTTTTCGGCTTTCTTGCAGGCTGTACGCGGGCGATCGGCTTTTCCACGCAGGTGTTGATCCTTGCTCAGCGCCAAGCAGTACTTGTCGCAAAGCAGGCGGCCTGTCTGGATGTCTTGTGTGGGCGGCGATTCCGCCTTGGCATCGGCGTCGGTTGGAACGCAGTGGAATTCGTCGGACTAAACGAGTCGTTTCGCAACCGCGGCCGTCGCTCCGAAGAGCAGGTCGCAGTCATGAAGGCGCTGTGGGCCGATCCCCACGTCACTTTTAAAGGGAAGTATCACACGATCGAAGATGCGGGGATCAATCCTCTGCCCACGAGGCGTTCAATTCCCATTTGGCTCGGAGGCCATGCTGACGCCACGTTGCGCCGGGTCGCCAGTTGGGGCGATGGTTGGATGCCGCTCAGCTATGGACCGGGCGACGAGGCCAAGGCAGCTATTGATAGAATGCGCGCGTATGCCGAGGCCGCCGGCCGCGATTCGGCGGCCATTGGAATCGACACTAGGGTGACTGCGGGCATCGGAGATGAAGCCGCCTGGCGTGACACCGTTCGGTTCTGGAAGTCTTGCGGCGTAACTGATCTGACTCTCGGCACCTACTCTGGGCGAGGTCACCTCCGTCGCATCGAGGGCAGGTCTTTATCTGCGCATCTTGCAGCCATCCAGAGGTACTGGAACGCGGTTGCCGATCTGCTCTAGCAGGTAAGAAGATTATGACGCCTCTTCATCAGGCATGGGCGACCTTACAGCCCAGACTGAAAATATTGGAACCAGTGCAGTTCTCTTCCGACCATTGGTCTCTCATTGAACGCATGCATGCCAATTTTAATGATCGCGAAGCGCATACTCATTTGCCCATACCGATTGCCCGCTTCCGAGAGGCTGCAAGGAAAGCGATTTATGAACATGCCAAGCAGTTCAACGATGTGAAGACGGTATCTGTCGATGACAGTTGGTTTGCAGAGAAATTCGCCAACGGCACTCCCGACATGATGGCGAATTGCGTCCGTCTGTATAATGACGATGTCGATGAAATGATGGGCGTACTTGTTCCCTCAGCGCGCTATCGCAAAGGGCATTATGCGTACGGAAAATTTGCGGTTCCCGCACCGCATGGTCTGCATACTGACCATAGTGCAGAGGATCCGGACGGCGCGGGAGAACCGATCTGCATAGCCAGGATTGAAACTCTGGGAACGCACTACGCCGCCGGTGATTACAAGGCGTATGACCCTAGAACGCAGAGTATGCTTAAAGCATTGAGATATTGGATTGCCGTTCCCGAGGGGGAGCCGGAAAATATTCTGGATGAACTGTTGAAGCGGGAGACGCTTAGGACCATTCCGGTAAATCGCGTCATGCTGATGGTCGCCGGAAACAGCTCAGAAAATGCCCAAGTCACACAACATATCGCCGCCCGACCGCCTGACGGCGGATTGCATTCGGCGTTTTTTCAGAGGCAATACAAGCTCACGTAAAAATACGACGACCGCCCGGCTACTACAGGCTCTTTTTGGCAAGTCGCTCGTTGAACGAACCAAGATCGATCACGATTCGTTGGTGGCTTCCCTTGCCGATCTCTTCTTTGCCGTCGCGCGCCGACACTTCGAAGTCAATCCGCTTTCCGTCGACGCCGACGACTTCGGCCGTCGCGCGTACCTCGTGGCCCACTGGCGTGGCGGCGAGGTGCTTTACATCCACTGCAATCCCGACTGCGCTTTCGCCTGCGTCCAGAAACGGCCTGATGGCATTGAGCGCCGCGTTCTCCATGATCAGGATCATCACGGGCGTCGCAAGCACTTGCGGCAACATGGCGTCCTTGAATCGATTGGCAAGGTGTTCGGGTTGGACGCGCAATGTCGCCGTTCCTGTGGTCCCTAGCGGAATCTGCTTCATCTGTTCGTCCTGGATCTCTGGCTGATCCTTTGCTGATCGACGTTGGGCCGGTCTACACTACGTCTGCCCCTGGCAAAAAGAGGAACCATCGTGGTCAGCAGGAATTCCTTCAAGTTCGTCATGCTGCCGCCGCAGACCGACACGACCCGCGGTTGGGCCAAGCGCCTGGCCGAAGCGGTGCCGGAGGTCCGCGTGGTCATTGCCGAGGATGCGGATACTGCCGCGCGCGAGATCGCCGACGCAGAAGCCGCCTTTGGCTGGCTCGGCAAGGAGCTCTTGTCGAAGGCCAAGAACCTGCGCTGGCTGCAGGCGCCCCAGGCGGCGCCGGCTGCCGGCTACTTCTATCCCGAGCTGGTTGGCCATCCTGTAAGCGTTACGAACTTCCGTGAGATCTACAACGATCATATCGGCGCCCACATCCTGGCCTTCGTACTGGCGTTTGCCCGCGGGCTGCATGTGTTCATTCCGCAACAACTGCGCCGCGAGTGGAAGAAGAGCCCACTGGAAACTGGCGATGTCGTACATTTGCCCGAAGCGACGGCCCTGGTCGTTGGCTTGGGCGGTATCGGTGCGGAGGCAGCGCGTTTGCTCTCGGCTTTCGGTGTGACCGTGCTGGCGACAGATGCCCGCCGCACGGTGGCGCCGGCCGGGATGGCCGAGCTGCATCCGCCGGATGCCCTGGAAGACCTGCTGCCACGCGCGGATTTCGTGATTCTGACGGTGCCGCATACGCCGGCGACCGAGGGCTTCTTCAACCGCGCACTTTTCCAGCGCATGAAGCGGACGGCGTTCTTCATCAACATCGGTCGTGGCATGACGACCAAGCTGGATGACCTGGTCGCCGCGCTGCAAGCAGGCGAGATTGCTGGTGCTGCGCTCGACGTCTATGAGCTGGAGCCGCTGCCGGGCGAGCACCCGCTTTGGGCATTGCCCAACGTGTTGCTCACACCGCACATGGCAGGACACGGGCCATACCTCGACGAGCGTCGGTTCGAAATCATGGCAGACAACTGCCGCGCCTTCGCTGCCGGGCACCCGCTACGCAATCAGGTCGACAAGGCGTCCTGGTTCTGAAGGCAGGCTGCCGCGCAGTCATTCAGCGGTGGCGATGGACGCGGCGCGGACAGGGCGTACCCTGTCTTCGCGCCGCCGGGTTGTCATTTCTGATACTGCTCGAATAGCTGCTTGATCCGTTTGGCCGCGTCCTCGGTGGCCTGTTCCGGGGTCATGTTGCGTTGCGTGATATTGGCTTCCGCCTGTGGCCAGATCTGTTCGGACAGCACGGCCGAATAAGCGGGGTTGTAGGACATCCACCACGGCACCGTCGGCTTGATCAGCCCCATATCCACCGCAACCGGGCGGTGCGGGTCCTTCGGGTCGGTCCAGTATGGATCGTTCTTCACGATGGAGGCCATCACCGGCAAATAGCGAGCGCGGGTTTCCTTCAGATAGGCGTTCAAGTTCGCCGGCTGGATGAAATCACGCAGCAACGCCTTGGCGGCGTCCACATTCTTCGACCCTTTCGGGATGATGGTGGGGGAAATCGCCAGCACGCTCGCCACCGGCTTGCCGTCATTGCCCAAGGGGATGCCGCGGGTATTGATCTCCTTGTAGTAAAGATCGGGCTTGTCCATCTGCGCCGCGGCAATCGAAATGGTGGCGTTGGGCGTCATCACGATCTGTCGGGCGAAGAAGGCGTTGTTGTTGTCGACATCGCCCCAGTTGATCGAACCTGGCGGCACATAGCCTTTCTTGAAGGGCGTCGTCAGCCGCTCCAGCGTCGTGGTCGCCGCCTGGCGCACGGCGGGATCGTCGATATTCAGTTTGCCATCCGGCGTGACGATACCGACGCCGCCATAGGCGACCAGGAACTGGTGGAACAGATTGCCGGCATCCGCCTCCTTCGCCGCCATCGAATAGCCGAGGCCGAAGATGCGCTTGCCCTTGGAGCGCAGCTTGTCCTGCACGGTCTGGAAAAAATCGTAGAATTTGTCCTGCGTGCCCGGCATGTCGGTCGCGGCAAAGCCGGCCTCCTCCAACAACGGCAGCCAGACCGATACCAGCAGCGAGGAGCCTTTGGTCGGCACGCCGTAATACGAAGATTTCTTTTGCTTGGCGTTATAGAGGCGCGCACTGATCAGCGCGGTTTCGGTGAACTCGGCCTTCTGGGAGTCCACAACATCGGAGACATCCTCCAACTGATCGTTCCATGCCGCGCGTGGCACCAGGAAGCGGTCGCCGGTGACGGTGTGCACCACATCCGGCACGTCGCCCACCTGCATGCCGGCGATCAGCTTGGTGATCACATCCGGCCCGTTCATGATGGTCAAATTGACCTTGGTGTTGCTGCGCTTTTCCCAGTCCGCCATCCAGGCGATCACGGCATCGTTTTCGGCCTTGTAGAAACCCTGGGTCCACCAGACCGTGAGCTCCCCGGCCGCCTTGGCGCGGCGCGGCATCAGGCCGGTCCCCGCCGCGACCGCGGCACCCACGCCGCCCAATGCCCGCCGCCGTGAAATGCGCTTCATCTTGTTTTTCTCCCCCGACGCCGTTGGCGCCGCCTTCAACCTTTGACCCCGCCCATGGTCAGACCGCCGCTCATCTTGCGGCGGAAACCGTAGTAGATGAGCAAGGGCGGAATGGCGTAGATGATTGCCGCCGCCATCAGATAATTCCAGGGCGCCTCGTCCCCCACCAGGAATTTGCCGAGTGCCACCGGCACGGTGACGACTTTGCCGCCCGACAGCAGCAGGAACGCATAGAGATATTCGTTCCATGACAGCAGCAGCGCATAGGTGCCGATCGCTACCAGGGCGGGGGCCATCAGCGGCAGATAGATGCGGAAGAAGATTTGCGGCGGCGAGGCACCGTCGATGCGCGCCGCCTCATCCAGTTCGAACGGGATCGAGGCGCCGTATTGCTGGAAAATGAAAATCGCATAGGGCGTGGCGAAGGTCACTTCAACCGCGATCACCGCGAGCGGATTGTTGGTCAGGCCATATTTGCCCATGATGCCGTAGAAAGGGATGGCCAGGAACGACATCGGGATCACATAGGTCAGCAGCGCCGCATTGGTCAGCATCCAGCCGCTGCGGATGCGCATCCGGCTGATGGTGAAACTGGTCAGGGACCCGATGGCCAGGGTCAATAACGCGACAACGATACCAATATAGAAACTGTTGCCCATCTGGTTCCAGAATGTCTCCAGCAGCCAGAAGGCCTGGTGGAACACGACGCTGAACGCATGCGGGCTGGGCGCGATCGGGTAGACGGAGGTGCTGAGCACTTCCTCCTTTTCCTGCATCGACACGCGGATGATGTTGTAGATCGGCAGCAACGTCCAAACTAGCAGCACCGCCGACAGCAACCACACGCCAATGCTGCTGATAACGCGGTTCCGGCGTTGTGCGGTCATATCGTGACCTCGCTGCGCCGCAACTGGCGCATCAGCAGGATCACCAGCGGGATCAGCAAGGGCAGCGCCGTCAGCACCGTCGCCATGCCCAGTTTGGGATCGCCCAGTTCGAACGCGTTGCGGATGCCCAGGGTCGCGAGCACATGCGTCGACAGCGCCGGCCCGCCGCCGGAGATGAAGCGCACGGCGTTGAAATCGCCCAGCGCCCAGATGGTGGAGAGCATTGTGCAGACCAGGTACATCCCCGCCATCAGCGGCAGGGTCACGTGCATGAATTTCTGGACCGGGCTGGCGCCATCGACATCCGCGGCCTCATACAGTTCGCGCGAAACGGCCATGCGCCCGGCGAGGAAGATCAGAGTCCAGAAGGGCAGCCATTTCCAGATATGGCCATAGATGACCGAACCCAACGCCAAGCCCGGACTGTCGAGCCAAGGCGGCCCATCCACCTGCGCCACCAGCCAGACGATATTGTTGATCAGCCCCCATTGCCCGTTCAGCATCCAGTTGATGGACAGATAGCTGGGTAGCGCCGGTATCGCCCAGGGCAGCATGAAGACCAGCAGCAGGATCTTTGTCCACCAGCCCTTGCGCATGAAAAAGCCCGAGAGCAGCAGCGCCAACAGCAATTTCAGGTTCACGCCGAATAGCAAATAGAGCAGCGTGTTCACCACCGTGCGCGGATAGACCGGATCGCCAAACAACGCGCGATAGCTGGCCGGATCGCTGCCCAGCCACAGCCCATAGCCGATCGGGTAGATCACGAAGGCGACGAATACCGCGACATAGGGGGTGACGAAGGCCAACGCCCAGAGTTTGTCGGCGCCAAAGATACCGCGTCGCCGCGCCAGAGGCGTGGTGTTCGTGGCCGCGGCCGGGCTGTCGATCGTGGTCGTGACCGCCATCGTTCGGCTCCTTCCCTTTGCCCCGCGTTCTGGCGCGCAGTGGCATTCCTGTCCGTTCGGCGAAGGCGGCCCCGTTTGTCGTGGTCTGCCTCGGCCGGTTCAGTCTGAGTGCGAGTGTGGCAACTTGCCCGGTACGACACAACCGGTCTTGCGCAGGGGACGGCATTGTTACGTTGCCGACCGAAGAACGCGAAGCGCCTGCGGCCGGCAGATTGTCAGGCCGTCGCAACCGCCGTCCGCCATGTGTCCAACTTCGCGAGTGAGACCTATTACGGAATGATCGATGCGCAGCCCAATATCATCATCGTGGGCCGTGTCGGCATCGGATTCGAACCTGCGGTTGCTTTATGATGCTTGCATCAAACTAGCGAATTGAAAGCTTGCGGCCCGCCTAAGCCAGTGGGTGCCAGCAACCGAAACGATCGGGACAGGTGTCCCGATCGTCCTGCTCTCTCAACTTTGACCCAGATGTCAGGCCGGCACTTCGACCTCGATCACCTCCAGATCGGCGGTCATCACCTTGCCCTTGGTTTCTGGACCGAGGAAGACCGCGACCACATACACGACCAGCGAACCGATCGTGCCGTACATCATCGGCTTGGCGAATCCCATGCCCTGGTTCACTGCGTAATAGGTCAGCAGCGGCGCAACAGCTGCACCCCAAACCGCCCCCTGGTGGTAGACGAAGCCTGCCGCGGTTGCCCGGACCTCGGTCGGAAAACGTTCCGACAGCCAGCCCGGGTTGAGGGCATCCTTGCCACCGACAAAGCAGATGAACAGCAGGAAGGACGCGAGGAACCACGTCGGATCAGTCGTGGTCAGATAGATCGGCACCAGAAAGATGGAGATGGCGCAGGGCAGCATGAGCGCCCAGCGCCGGCCGATCCGTTCCGACATCCCGCCCCAGAAGCTGCAGGCGAGGAATGTCAGGACGTTGCCCCAGAATACCGGGACCGCCACCTGGGCCGGTGTCCAGCCCAGCTCCTTTTGCAGGTAGGTGCCCAGCATGGCCCAGATGGCGTAGTAGACGCAGAAATTCGCGGCCATCCACAAAATACCCGTGCAGGTGTTCCATAGATATTTGCGCTTGAAGATCGCGAACAGCGGAAGCGTGACCTGCTTCTTGGTCGCGTTCTGGATCTTCTTGTTTTCCGTCCAGACTGCCGGCTCTTTCACATAGATGCGGATCCAGACGCACACCAAGGCCGGCAGCACGCCCAGGATCAGCATGCCGCGCCAACCGTAGCCTTTCCCCATGGCCTCGAGCGGGCCGTAAAGGAAGCCGTAGGCCAGCGCCGACAGCGCGAAACCCAGGCCCCACGAGCCTTGCAACACGCCGGACATGAAGCCGCGCGAGCGCACCGGCCAGGATTCCATTGCCAATGCCGCGCCGGCCGGCCATTCCGCGCCCATCCCGATGCCCAGCAAGGCCCTGGCCACGAACAGAAACGTGAAGGTGGGCGAGAGCCCCGCGGCGAGGTTGCAGAAGGAGTACCAAAGGATGGAGATCATCAGCGGCGCCCGGCGCCCCAATCGATCGGCCAACCAGCCCGACGCGGTTGCGCCGCCCAGGCGCATGACCAGCGTGACCGAGAAGACCGCGGTCACCTCGATCAGCGGAACCCCAAATTCCTGCGCGATCGGCGCCATGATCAGGAGGAAGACGGTGAAGTCGAACGCGTCCAGCGTCCAGCCCATCCATGCAGCAAAATAAGCGTACCACTGATCTTTGGTGGGTTCTTTCCACCACGGCAACGCGGACGCGGGTGCACTCGATGCGGACATTGGCGAGTCCTCCTGAATTGCTTTTTTGGTCTACGCGGACGCTTCTCCAATTGAAATTGTACAGGCGGATATTTTCTGGTGTTTGCAGGGTATTGGCAACAGCACCGTGTGGGTCCGCAGTGCGCTCCATCGGCGGAACACTTGCGGCGCAAAAAGATTCTTCGCCTCACGCGGTGTGAGATCTGATTGTCACTGCTTCAAGCAGCGTGGCGCGTGGCCAATCCCGGCCCGGAGAAAACGCGCCGAACGCGCCCAAACTCGCCGGTGTTTGAGCCGATTTGCGCGCCGTATGGTGGTAGTTTCGCGCGCGAAAAGGCCTTTGAAATGGGCGCTGCTCGCGACGTGTCGACGCCCGCAGAAGAAGTTAGCGGGCTCACTGGCGGACAGGGCGTCTCTTGCCCCTCAATGTTTCCGCCACTTCAGCGCGTTCCCTGCCGCACTTCCATATTGCCAAGACTTGGCACGGCTCTGGTATGGTGCGCTGCATGGGAAATCAAGGCGACAAGCCGGACGACAAGTCGAGGTTGAAGGACATGCGGCTCGACGCCGGGCGTAGGCCGATGGAGTTGCTGGTGGACTACTGGGTGCGCCTCGGCTTGATGAAGACCACGCCCGGCGGCATGGTCGTCAACTTGGGGCGGCCCGCCGTGAACCCCAAGCGCGGCATCGTCATCCACACCGGCGGCAAGAAGCCCAAGCCGAAGTGATGGCCACCAGCGGCGAACCTTGCCGCCGCCGAGATCGTGCACGATGAGGTAGACGTTGCTGCCAACTGCGACGGTGCGGACCTTCTTGCCGGGCATCGGCACGAGGGTTTTGAGATTTCTGCACCGCAGAAGCCCTTGAGTTTGCCTTCCTAACCTGCCGCCACGTCCAGGTTGCTGCTGGCGATGCTGCTTCGGTCGAAACCGGCGTTGGAACGCAGGAGCTCGCGCGTGTAGCGGTGCGTCACCTGGTTGTTTGCCATCGCCGTCGCGGTGGTGATCTCCACCAACTGGCCGCGAGTCATCACACCGATGCGTTCGCAGAGGTGAGCGATGACCGCGAGATCGTGGCTGACCATCAGCAGGGTGAGTCCGTGGTCGCGGCGCAGGCGGGCGAGCAGGTTGAGGATTTCTGCCTGTACCGAGACGTCCAGGGCGCTAGTGGGTTCGTCCAGCAGCAGGATGCGCGGCTCTAGGATCAGGGCGCGGGCGATGGCGACGCGCTGGCGCTGACCCCCGGAAAGCTGATGAGGGTATCGGTAGCGGTGCTCGCGACCGAGGCCCACTTCGGCGAGCGCCTGGACGATGCGCGCCTCGCTGCGGTCCAGCCGGTGGATGGCGACCGGCAGGGCGAGGATCTGGTCCACTGTCTGGTTCGGATGCAGTGAGCCGTAGGGGTCTTGAAACACCATCTGACTCATCTTGCGCTGCGCCGTGGTGCGGCGTCGGTCCACGCGGCGGCCGGCCAGCGTGATCTCGCCCGTCGCATACGGGATCAGCCCGGCGACGGCACGTAGCACTGTGGACTTGCCCGAGCCGGACTCGCCCACCAGGCCGACTGCCTGGCCCTCGGGGACGGCAATCGTGAGGTTATGGACAGCCACCACGGCGCGCGGGCCGGTGCCGTAGGCGATGGTGACGTCATCGAGCGTGATCATGCGAGGTCTGCCATCCAGGCGGGGTCGCGCTGCAATTGCGGCAGTTCCGCGCGACGATGACCGAGCTGGGGAAGAGCTGCGAGCAGGCCGCGCGTGTAGGGATGCGTCGCCTCGGACAGCTTTCCGGCCTCGCAGGTCTCCAGCACCTGGCCGGCATACATCACCAGTACGCGGTCGCAAAACGAGGAGACCAGATGAAGGTTGTGGCTGATCAGGAGCAGGCCCATGCCGCGGCTGCGCACCAGCTCGTCGAGGATGGCCAGCACCTGGGTCTGCACGGTGACGTCCAGCGCCGACGTGGGTTCGTCGGCGATTAGGATGTCGGGGCCCGCGATCAGCATCATGGCGATCATCACCCGCTGGCCCATGCCGCCGGAGACCTGGTGCGGATACATCGTATAGACCCGCTCGGGGTCGCGGATATGCACGGCTTCCAACATCTCCAGCGACGCGCGCCTGGCGTCACGCTTGCTGCTGCGCAGATGACTGCGGTGCGTCTCGGCGATCTGCTGGCCAACGGACATCACCGGGTCGAGCGAGTATTTCGGGTCCTGCAGCACCATGGCGATGCGCTGCCCTCGCAGCTTGCGGAAGCCGCGTTCTGACAGGCCGCGCAAGTCCGTGTCGCCCAGTCGCAATTCGTCCGCCTGGATGCGGCCCGGGTGACCGACGAGGCCCATGATGGCCCGCCCCGTCGTCGATTTGCCGGAACCGCTTTCGCCAACGATACCCAGACGCTCCCGGCCCAAGGTGAAGCTCACGTTTCGCACGGCGCGGACCTCGCCGTCGTCGCCGGGATAGGTGACGCTGAGGTTGCGTACGGTGAGCAGCGTGTCCGTCATGACCTTGCGTCGCCCGCGTCGCGCAGTCCGTCGCCCAGCAGGTTAAAGCCCAGGCTGACGATGAAGATGGCCAGTCCCGGGATGGTCGCGACCCACCACTGGTCGAGCAGGACCTGGCGGCCGGAGGAGACCATCGCTCCCCATTCGGGCGCCGGCGGCTGCGCGCCCAATCCGAGAAAGCCAAGCCCCGCGGCGGTGAGGATGATGCCGGCCATGTCCAGGGTCAGGCGGATGATCACGCTCGGCAGGCAGAGCGGCACGATCTGGGTCGCGATGATGCGCAGCGCCGAGGCGCCTTGCAGCTCCGCGGCCTGGATGAACTCGGCCCGCCGACTGGTCAACGTCTCGGCGCGGGCGAGGCGGGCATAGGGCGGCCAGGCGGTGAGTGCGATGGCGATCACCGCATTCTCGATTCCCGGGCCGAGGGCCGCGGCGAAGGCCAGCGCCAACACCAGTCGCGGGAAAGCCAGGAATATGTCGGTGATGCGCATCAGCACCTTGTCGACCACGCCGCCGAAATATCCGGCGGGCAGGCCGATGGCGAGGCCGACGGGCACCACGATCACAGCCACCATGGCCACGATGGTGAGCGTGATTCGCGAGCCGAAGACCACGCGGGCGAAGATGTCCCGCCCCAGCTCGTCGGTGCCGAACAGATGATGCCAGCTCGCCGGCTGCAACCGATTCCCCAGGTCCTGCAAGGTCGTGGCCTGCCGATCCGCGATCAACGGCGCGAAGATCGCCATCAGCACCAGCAGCAGCACGATGCCGAGCCCGGTCATCGCGAGCCCGTTGCGGCAGAAGCCGAGCCAGGCGCGGAACCAGCGGCCGCAGCGCGCCTGCGTGCGGCTGGCGGGCGCGGGACTCAGCAGCCAGGCCCGCGTTGCCATCACTGATCCCTCGCGCGCGGGTCGACCAGCGGGTAGATCAGGTCGGACAGCATGTTCAGCGTGATAAAGACCACGCCCACCAGCACTGTGCCGCCAAGCACGGCGTTGAGGTCGGCGTTGAACAGGGAATTCTTCACGTAGAGGCCGAGGCCCGGCCAGGCGAACACCGTCTCGGTTAGCACGGCGCCCTCGAGCAGGTTGCCGAAGGTGAGCGCAATGACGGTGACCAACTGCACCCAGACATTGCCCAGCGCATGCACCCAGACGACGCGCCAGGGCGAGAGGCCTTTGGCCAGGGTCGCCAGCACATATTCCTGCCGCAACTGACTCAGCATGAAGCTGCGCGTCATGCGCGCGATGTAGGCGAGCGACAAGTAGCCGAGGATGGAGGCGGGCAGCAGCAGGTGCGAGAGCGCGTTCCAGAACACCTCGTATTCGCCCGCCAGCAGGCTGTCGACGGTGATCAGGCCGGTGACCTGGGGCACGATGTCATCGAAGGCGACATCCAGCCGGCCCGGCCCGCCGGCCCAGCCGAGCACGGCGTAGAACAGCAGCAGGCCGACCAGGCCAAGCCAGAACACTGGCATGGAATAGCCGAACAGGGACAAGAGGCGGATCACCTGGTCCTGCCACCGGCCGCGATGGGTTGCGGCTACCACGCCCATCGGGATGCCGATGACGACGCCGATAAACAAAGCTGGAATCGCCAGTTCAAGAGTGGCGGGAAACACCTGCAGCAGGTCCTGCAGCACCGGGTGCGAGGTGATGACGGAATTGCCGAAATCGCCGTGCACCACCTTCATCAGGTAGCGCCAATACTGAACCGGCAGGGGCAGGTCGAGCCCGATCTCGGCCCGCACCCGCGCATAGGTCTCCGGTGGGGCCTTGTCGCCGACGATGGCCAGCACCGGATCGATCGGAATGACCCGGCCGATGAAGAAAGTGACGCAGGTGAGCCCAAGGAAGGTGAGCGCGACCGAAAACAGGCTACCCGCGACCCGATTGGCCAAGCCCCAGGCGCGAGCGCCCGAGGTTCCTCTCTGTGTGGCCGCGTCACTCAACGTGTCAGGACTTCCGGATGTTGCGGAAGTAACTCAGGTCTCCGGAGATACCGGGATTGTATCCGGTCGTTGTCGCGCGCCGCGCGACCTGGATGTTGTTCTGGAACATGAAGATATACGGGCCCTCGTCCGTCACCTTCTTTTGCAGCACGGCGTATTGCTCGGCGCGCTTGGCGGTGTCGAGCTCCCGTGCGGCCGCCAGCATGTCCTTGGTGATGTCGGGGATGAACCACTTGTTGCGCCAGGCGATCGGCTTGATCTTCGGCGTGTCGGAGTTGTCGTCATTGTGCACGAAGCTGTCGGCGTTGGTGTGCGGGTCGAAATAGTCGGGGCCCCAGGAGAGCATGGCGATCTGATGCGAGCGGGCGCGGTACTGGCCGATCACCGCCTTCAGCTCCATCGGCTCGATCGACACTTTGATGCCGGCCTGGCCCATGGTTTGCTGCACCGATTGCGAGATCTCGGTCCAAGGCGAGACGTTGGGCGCGGCCATCTTCACCGCGAAGCCGTCCGGGAAGCCCGCTTCGGCCAGCAGCGCCCTGGCCTTCGCCACGTCGAGCTTGAAGGGCGTGTAGGCGATGGCGCCGAAGAAGCCGATCGGCAGGAAGCTCTGCTGGACGAAGAAGCGGCCCGCCAGGAAGCTCTTCACCATGCCGTCATAGTCCACCAGCATCTTCATCGCCTGGCGCACCTTGGGGTTGGCCAGCGGCTCGTAGCCCAGGTTCAGGCCCATGTAGAAGGTGTTGGCGGCCTTGAAGGATTCGACCTTGATGTCCGGATTGCCGGCCAGCGGCTTGATCTGATCCGGTGTCAGGTCGCGGGCGAAGTCGGCGTCGGCTTTCTCGAGCAGCAGGCGCTGCGAGGCCGGCTCCGGGACATGGCGGATGACCACGCGCTTCATCGGCGGGGCGCCCAGGCGGAAGTTGGGGTTGGCCTCCAGGGTGACGCTTTCGTTGGCCTTCCACGACACCAGCTTGAACGCGCCGGACGCCGCCGAGTTGGTCTTCAGCCAGCCGTTCCCCAAGTCGCCGTTGGTCTCGTGCTCCAGCGCCACCTTCTTCTCCACCACGGAGGCGACGATGGAGGTCATCAGGCTGAGCACCAGGGAGGGTGCGAGATCGGCGGTGATCGTGAAGGTCAGCGTATCGCCGCTCGCCTTCACCATGTCCTTGACGTTGGCCTTCGACCAGCCGAGCTGAGTGATGAGGAAGGCCGGTGTCTTGGCGTTCAGCACGACGCGCTGCAGAGAAAACTCTGCGTCCTCCGCCGTCACCGGCGCACCCGAGTGGAACTTGAGGTTCGGGCGGATCTTGAAGATGAAGGTCTTGCCGTCCGGCGACACGGTCCAGGATTCGGCGACGCCGCCGACCAGCTTGCTCATGTCCTCCGCTTCGAAGCGCAGCAGCCGGTCGTAGACGTTCGTGGCGATTTCCCCGCCGGAGATTTCGTAGCTCTCGCCGGGATCGAGGGAGATGAGGTCGTCGATTTGCTTCGCGAAGACGGCGGTGTCCTTGGGGACGGCGGCGTCGACAACGCGCACCCAGCCGGCGAAAGGCGCGACGGCGGTTCCGGCCAGCAACAGGCGCCTGGTCACTTTGGTCATGGCGAGCTCCCCTCTTGTTTCACGATCGGGCTGCAGTATGCAGCATACGGGCCGTATGCCGCGATAGGGCTGCGTACGCCTGCCGAGGCAGCACGAGTAGTGGTGGCGTTTCTCCGGTGCCTCGATGCCGGCCTTGGATCAGTTCAAAGCCCCCTGGATACTCCAACTGCGATTTCGAATTGCTTCGTTGTGCCGGGCTGTACGAGGGTCATTCCAGGCTTATCCTTGAGCTCGCCGTCAAACTCTTCCGGACTCGCATATCCTTGCCAAGGCTCGATGCACACGAAGCCCGCTCCGGGTTTCGACCAAATGCCGAGATGCGGCATGCTATCAAATCGCACCTCGACCGATGGCCCCGTCGACGCTCGATAAGTGACGCATCTGCTGTTCAGGCGATCGAATATCAAAGCATCCTTGATGAACAGCGCATCTGTCAGAGCGAGCTTCCTGTCGTGCACGGGAGACGGTATTGGATCTGCAGCAAGCAAGGCGCCGGCAAGGCGGCGGATCGGTTTATCTTCAGGTTTCTCAAAGGAGACAGCGTAAGCCTCCTTTGCCACTCCAGGCACCAAGGGCCACCTGAACGCAGGATGGAAGCCCAAGGACGCGGGCATCACGTCCTCTCCGTGGTTCGTTACCTCGGCCCGCACATGCAACTGACGCCCGACGATTTCGTAGTGAATGTCGAGCGCAAACTCGAAGGGATAGTGCGCTCTCGTTTGATCGTTGGCGCGGAGTTGAAAACTGCACCGTGTTTTTTCGGCTTTTACGACGTCGAACGTCGATCCGCGGGCAAAGCCATGTCGCCCGATGGGATATGACCTGCCGTTCACCTTCAGGGCATTCCCACGCACCTCGCCGACAATCGGAAAGAGGATCGGTGCATGGCTCGGCCACCAGGCCGGGTCACCGTTCCACAGGTAGTCAAAGCCGTCAGAACCACGGAGGCTCGCCAATTCGGCCCCGAGGCTCGATATCGTCGCCTGCAATTCGGCGCTTTCAATCGAGATGCGTTGCGCACGTCCATCGTCCATGTTCTTGCCTATTGTGCAGCGTTGTCTGGATCGGTTGCGGGGATACCGGGTTCTGATCGCGAACCGCCCTGAGCTTGGGCTGCCATCCGCTGCCTGGTCACCGCCATGGCAGCCTCAGCGACCTTGTTACCCTGGACCTTCGCCGCGATCGCAGCGCTCAGTCCGGCCATCAGCTCGACCTTGTTTGCTGCCAGATACTCGGCCGACGCCTTGAGGTTGCGGGTGTGTCCATTGATCTCGGGAATGACGTAGCGGGCAAACAGCTCCCACGAGCGCAAGGTCGCTTCGTGATTCGCCCAGTCGTGCGCGAACCCCAGCACGACGCCGAACCCACCGGTAACCTCCTGCAGAGCGCGAATCGTCTTGACCATCTCGTCGGGCGTGCCGATGACCGACGTGCCGACCGCGTTGCCGATGCCGGTCGTTCGCGCCAGAAGCTCCCATTTGTCTACGAAATGGGTGGAACCAGGCCGGCCGAGAACGCGGACATTGTACTCGTTGTGCCAGTGCTGAAGGCCGTCCACCGCCTCCTGCTCGGCCTGCTTCTTCGACTCGGCGAGGTGCCAGGCCATCACCACACGCCAGTTCTTCCGGTCGACCTTTTGATCATGTTTCTTCGCCGACTCTTCGGCGAACGACCACTGGGTCGGCAGTGCCTGCAGGCCTTCTTGCGAGGTCGAGGCGATGGACAACACGCCCATGCCGTACTTTCCGGCAAGCTGCATGCCCGATGGACTGATCGAGGAAGCGGCCGCCATTGGCAGTTCTTCTTGATAGGGTAGAATCTGGAGCTGCGCCTCGTTGAGCTGGAACCATTCGCCCTGGTAGGTGATGCGCTCGCCGGCGAAGAGCCGCTTCAGGACACCGATGGCTTCGTCCTGGCGGTCGCGCAGGAGCATGTAGTCGATGCCGAACGTCCGCGCGTCGGAGGGCAAGGCGCCGGGGCCGGTGCCGAAAATCACGCGCCCAAAGGTCATATGGTCGAGCTGTACGATGCGCTGCGCGACGTTGAAGGGGTGATGGTAGGGCAGTGAAACGACACCGGTGCCAAGCCTGATGCGCTTGGTGCGCTCGGCGGCCATGGCCAGGAACAGCTCGGGCGAGGCGATCATCTCCCAGCCGGAGGAGTGATGTTCGCCGCACCAGAACTCATCGAAGCCCAGTCTGTCGAGATGCTCGGCCAGTCCCAGGTCGCGCTGAAATTGCAGAGCCGGGTGCTCGCCGACCGGATGATGCGGTGCCAGGAATGTGCCGAAACGGATACGCGCCATCAGGATTCCTCGCTATGCAGTCAACGTTGCGCCACCGATGGGAACCAGATCCCGAAGAAGTCCAAACGCTACCGTGTCTGGGCCATTCAGGACAGGCCGCCATTCAGCATTCCGGTGGGACGCGCCACCAAGCGGACATGACGCGCGGGCGAGCCGCCGTCTATGCTCTGACGGTAAACTGAGAGGAGACGACAGCATGGCTTTCTACGAACTTCGCCAGTACTTCGTGCGGCCTGGCAAGATGAACGAGTGGGTGAAGATCATGGAGGAGGAGATCATCCCGTTCCAGGTCTCCAAGGGCATGGTGATCTGCGGCAGCTTCCGCGGTGAGACGGACGACTCCGCCTATATCTGGATCCGCCGCTTCAACAGCGAGGCTGAACGTGAGGCGCAGTACAAGGCGGTGTACGAGACGGATCACTGGAAGACCAAGATTGCGCCGCGCGTGCCGGATTGCCTGGACCGCGAAAAGATGAAGATCCAGCGCATCGTGCCGACGTTGCGGTCAACGATGCGGTAGTCCCGGACGCGTGCGTGCTGCAGCGGCCACAAACCTACAAGACGGCCTTCGGCGGAGGGTTACGATCAGGGTTGGTATTTAAAGACCCTGCCGCCCTTCATCACGAACGCCATTTGGCGCAGCGCGGTCGCATCGGCAAGGTAGTCGCCGCGCATCGCCACTATGTCGGCCGTCATGCCAGGCGCAATCGTGCCGATCTCGCTGCCGAGATTGAGCGATTCTGCCGCGAGCGACGTCGCCGAGATGAGCGCTTGCATCGCATCCTGGCCGCCGAACTTGATGCGGTACAGCAGTCCTTCGGCATTGTGGCCGTGAGCGCCCGCGGTTGCATCGCTGCCATAGACGATCTTCAGGCCTGGTACTTTAAGGGATCGGATGAATTCCTCCGGCGGTTTCGGATTGGCGATCAGCTTTTCCATCATCGCGAACGCCTCCGCCGTGTAGTTGCCGACGCCCAGGTACTTGGCCTTGTTGGCAACGTAGTTCTCGGTGACCACGCCAACTGTCGGATCGAAGAAGGTGCCTTTGGCCGCCATCAGGGCCAGAGCCTCATCGGTCATGCCGCCGGTGCCGTGCTCGATCGCCGTGCACCCCGCCTGGACCGCCATCTTCACAGCCGACGTATATGCGTGAACGACGCTGCGCAGGCCCTGGCTATTGCATTCGCCGCAAATGACGTCGAGCTGAGCTTGCGTGAGCGTGGGTCGCGACCCTTCGCGCACGCTCGTTGAGGCGAAGATCTTGATGGCGTTGGCACCGCGCGCCTTGAGATCGCGTACCATGGCCCGGAGCTCCGAGTCAGGCTGCACGGTCTGTCCGGGCTGATCGTAGCGGAACCATTGCAGCGAGGTCAGCAGTCGCGGCCCCGGCACCAGGTTGCGCGCCCAGGCCTCGCGTAAAGGGAGATCCCACGCGGTGCCCGGTCCCAGGCTCTGCACCGTCGTGAAGCCGGCCTCGAGCATGCGCACGCCGTTTTCCACGCCGAACAGGACCAACTCGGGCACGGGCTCGTCCTGTCCGACGAGCCGGTTGTCGATGAAGCGATCGTGGCTGAAGTGGTAGGTCACGTGAACGTGGGTGTCGATCAATCCCGGTGCCACGGTCAGGCCGCCGAGATCGTAGACTTGGGCTCCTTGTGGGACCGGCCCACCAATGCGTTCGATTTTGTCGCCAGAGACGACGACCACGGTGTCTCGTAGCGTCCCGCCCTTGCCGTCGAGCAGGGTGGCGACCTTGAGAGCGATCGGCCTCTTGGGCTGCGGCAGCTCCCATGCGAGCGGTGGCTTGTTCGCGATGCCCAACAGCGCCGCCGATGGGTGCGATTGCACTGACTTCATGCGCCTCATCGCCTCCAAAGCTAGAAGATATTCTCGGGCGACACGCCAAGCATGACCTGACCGACTGTCTCGTAGTGCAGTATGCGCCCCTGGCCCTGTTGCGCGACTGTGTCGATGTCGCGCAGACGGCGTTCGAACGGATTTTCCTCGAACACCGCCATCGAGCCGCAATCGTGAAACAGCGTATTGACGATCTCCCGTGACGACTGAATGGCCCAGGTGGAGGCGAGGCGTAGGCGGGTACGCTGATCCAGGTCCATCTCGCCGCGTTCCTCGATCGTTTCCAACGCTTCGTCCGCCGCAGCGTGAAGGAAATAGCGCGCTGAGCGCCAGCTCGCCTCGGACTGCGCCACGTGGCTCTGGACGACGTTGTTCTCCACCATCGGTTTGCCCGCGCCACGGCGAGTCTTTTCCCGCGGCAGGCCCAAGAACGCGTCCATCGTGCCGCGGGCAATACCAAGTGCGACTCCACCGAACCCGATCGAGTAGAGCTGGTTACTGGTGAAACGGTAAAGTGGGCTGTCGCTCCGGCGGTCGCGCGGATCGTCGCGATAGATGGCGCGCTCGTGCGGAATGAACAGATCGTCGACAGAATACTCGTTGCTGGCCGTGCCGCGCAGTCCAAGTGTGTGCCAGATATCGTGGAACGTGGCGCTCGATTTGGGATACAGGAAGGTCTTCGTTTCCTTGGTGCCCGCCACCCGCAGATGCGCGCCAAGCCAAGTGGCGTTCTGACTGCCGCTCATGAAGCGCCATTTTCCAGTGATGCGGTACCCGCCTTCCACTGGTGTGGCTTCGTAGGGTGAACCGGGAGGTCCCCACGCGACGATTCCGTCCGGCCTCCCAAAGATCTCCTCGCAAATATTCGGCTGAAGATATGCGCTCGTGGTCGAGCAGCCGTTGCTTTGGCAGACCACCCACCCGGTGGATCCATCCCCATAGGCGAGCGCTTCGGTCACTTGGGCAAAGATCGAGGGTTTCAGCTCCATTCCGCCAACGGATTTCGTCTTCAGCATGGTGAAGAACCCGCCATCGATCAGGACTTTGACGACGGACTTGGTGAGTTCCCGGATTTCGTCGTTTTCGTCCGAGGCCGCGACGATCAGGGGCATGAGATCTCGCGCTTTCTGTACCTGCGGATGGACGGTCGGCATGGTGTGTCTCCTGCTCCGCGAAAGCGCGGCCCGATTGATTACCGACGGGCCGGGCGCCCTGGTCAAGCGATGACCGCACAGGACGAAAGTCCGGACGAGGCGGTTGCCTCACCGGGCCGTGGTCGCTGGTGAGGGGCGGGATGAGGTTCTGGCGGAGGGCGAGCGGAGCTGGCCCTGCTATAGTTGGCCCATGACCGCACGCCTCAGCAACCTGCCCCCGACCAGGATCGAAAAGCTCGAGACGTTCCTGATCGAGCGCTGGTGCCTGCTGCGCATCCATTGCGAGGACGGCACGGTCGGTACCGGCGAGGCAGGCGTGCACGGCTGGCCACGGCCGACCGCCGCCATGATCGACGAGATGAAGTCCTATCTCGTGGGGCGCGACCCCTCGACGATTGAGCATCACGCGCAGGCGCTGCAGCGGCACTCGCACTTCATGGGCGCGCTGGTCGGCGGCGCCATTTCGGCGATCGACATCGCGCTCTGGGACATCAAGGCGAAGCGCTACGGCGTGCCAATCTACGAGCTGATGGGCGGCAAGACGCGCGACCGCGTGCGCTGCTACATGCACGCAAAGGGCAACACACTCGACGAGCTGGTGGCCGATGCCGTCGCCAAGAAGCGCCAGGGCTTCACGGCGATCCGCTTCTCGCCTTTTGCGCCCGACTATCATCGGCGCAAATCCTTCGAGGAATGGGTGACCGAGGCCGAGCGCCGCGTCGGCGCGGTGCACGAGGCACTCCAGGGCAACGCCGACATCTGCATCGAGCTACACCGCCAGATGAACCCGGCCGAATCGATTGCGCTCGGACAGCGCCTGCAAAAATTCCATCCGTACTTCTATGAAGACCCGATGCTGCCCGACAGTCCGGCGATGATGGGCGACGTGCAGGCGCGGAGCGGGTTGCCAGTGGCGACGGGGGAGCGCTTCTCGTCGATCTTCCAGTTCCAGGAGCTTCTGGCGCACAACGGCTGCGCCTATGTCCGGCCCGACGTCTGCCTCTGCATGGGGCTCACCGGTAGCAAGAAGGTGGCGGCGATGGCCGAGGCGCACCACGTCAAGGTGATCCCGCACAATCCTTTGTCCCCGATCTCGACGGCGGCCTGCGTGCAGCTCGACGCCTGCATCCCGAACTTCGCGCTGCAGGAATACACGGGCGAGTCGGATCCGCCCAAGCGCGACATGGTCGTGCAGCCACTGGTGTTGACGGATGGTTACCTCGAGGTACCGGATGCGCCCGGCCTCGGCATCGAGTTGAACGATACCGCCCTGGCGCGGCTCAGGCTGCGCGAGGTCGTGACCGAGCCGCCGATCGGACGGGATGGGTCGGTGCAGGATTGGTGACAAGTGCGGTGAGGGTTTGCCTCAGACCAAACTCTGATCTCCGCGGGACTTGCCCTGAGCGGTCAAGAGGGTGATCACCAGCAGTCTTCCGACTATCATGGGCGGAGGCGGGGAAGAGGGAGCGCGACCATGGACCAGGCCTTGTCAGGCGTCCGCATCATCGACATGACGCACAACCAGGCGGGCCCCGCCTGTACGCAGATTCTCGGCTTCCTCGGTGCCGACGTGATCAAGCTCGAGGAGCCCAAGGGCGGCGACATTGCGCGGGTGAACATGCGCGACCAGAAGGATAGTGACAGCCTGTTCTTCCTGATCCTCAACGCCAACAAGCGCAGCCTGACGCTGAATCTCAAGACTGACACCGGCAAGGATCTGTTCCGGAAGGTGATCGCCCAGTCGGACGTGCTGGTGGAGAATTTTGGGCCGGGCGCGCTCGATCGCCTCGGGTTCGGCTACGCAGCCCTGGCCAAGATCAACCCGCGACTTATCTACGCCACCATCAAGGGCTTCGGCACCTACGGGCCATACAGCGGATTCAAGAGCTTCGAGCCGGTCGCCCAGGCCATGGGCGGGGCGATGAGCGTCACCGGCTTCCCCGAAAATCCGCCGACCTACGTCTATCCGGCGATCGGGGATTCCGGCACCGGAATGCACATGGCGATCGGCATTTTGGCAGCGCTGCAGCAGCGCCATGCGACTGGCCGCGGCCAGCACGTCGAGGTGTCCATGCAAGACGCGGTCGTCAACCTGGTGCGGGTGAGCCTGCGCGACCACCAGCGCTTCGGCCATCCGATTCCGCGCACCGGCAATCAACTCGGGCGCAACGTGCCTGGCACAACCTACCCCTGCGCGCCGGGCGGCCCGAATGACTACGTCTACCTTTACGCACAGCCGCAGATGTGGCCGGCGGTGGCGAAAGTGCTGGGGCAGCCGGAGTTGACCGAGGATGCGCGCTTCAAGACCGTGGAAGCGCGGTGGGACAATCGGACAGAACTCAACGCTATCATCGAGGCGTGGACGCGCCGGCGCAGCAAGCACGAAGTCATGCGTCTGATGGGGGATGCGGGCGTTCCCTGCGGCGCCTGCCAGGACACCGGCGAGGTGCTGGCCGATCCCCATCTCAGGGCGCGCGAGATGATCGTTGACGTGGATTACCCAACCCGCGGCACCTATCAGACGGTCGGCTGCCCGATCAAACTGTCGGATTCACCCGTCGCAGTCAGCCGTCCGCCACTGCTGGGCGAGCACACCGACGTACTGCTTGAATCTCTGTGCGGGGTCGAGCCCGATGAGGCGAAACGCCTACGCCAGGAGGGGGTCGTCTAGCAGGTTCGCGTTGCGCGGCACTAATTATCCAGAAGTGCCGCTAACAAGCGGCGCAACTCTGCCGTTGCTCATCCACTTCGCTTGCGTGCGCCTTTCGCTGGTCCGCCAATAGATGAGGCGCTTGCCCCTCCCTAACCACGCCCGCTTCAGCCCCGCCTCGATCAATTGCCGCACCGCCTCGCTACGGCCGACGCCGCTAGCATCGTCCTATCGATGCCAGAGCAAGTGCACGGGCGGTGACCATCGCTAGAATTGGCACACTCGCGCTCGGATAGCCGACATAAACGACTAAGCCGTGTGGACAAATTTGATGCAGATTTGGGCCTGCGTCCCGGATTTCGCTTCGTACATCCGGGCTGCCGTCGATTGTCCCGCTATTTCGTCGCGACATTCACGCCCTTGAGTCCCTTCGCGCCGATTGCTTTCTGCACCACGCCGGTCTGCTTTGCTTCGTCTAAGAGTGTCGCAAGCGCAGCCTGCGCCGCGGCAGAGCGTCCTTTCGGCAGCGCCGCCGCCACGCGAACCATTGCAAAAGCGCCCGGTACGATCTTGGCGCCAAGCAGGCCCTCGGCGGCAGGATACCCAACGCCAGAGTCCGCCCCAAAGACGTCCGCCTTGCCGGAGTGGAGCAGGTCTGCTGCGTCAGCCGCTATGGTCGGGCTCAGCGGAATACGGACGATCTCGGCGGCCTTGATCTCCCGCGTTAGCACGCGGTCGGACGGAGCCCCGCGGATCGTGCCAATCTTCACACTGCCTTGTCGACCGAAGCGATATCGGGAAATTCCTTTCCCGGCGCCGCGACATAGACAAGACTGATGACCCAAAGAGCCGCTGTGGAGTCCGCCTTGTCTGCGGGGGCAAGGACGCGCGGCCCGATGGCGATGTCCCATTCACCCTTGCCGAAGCTTTGTAGATAGGCCTCGGGGTTCGGATACATCATTGGTTCGACGGCCACACCGAGCTTCTGTCCGATGAACCTCGCGACGGGCTCTGCCACGCCGCCGAGCACCGAGATGGAAATCATGCCAACGCGCAGCTTTCCGCCGGGCGCGATCTCCGACGCGGGCGCCGTCTGCCCGAATGCCACGCCAGCCAAGCCCGCCACCAATGCAATCGAGAGAAAAAGCCTTCTCATGTGCCGCTCCCCAGAAAGGAAATGGATCACAATCCTACAACCCATGATGACGAAACAAACTGGCCAGCACTAATTTGCGACGCAGATTTACGTAGCACTTATTTTGCTAGCCGACGTCAGCAGGATATCTGCTTCGGGGTCATGAGCCGACATTGCAGCCAGGCGGCGTCATGTCGGCTTTGCCCCCAATAACGGACATGCTTCCAGCCCTTTCTGAGCTGTTGCTTTATTCCGGCAGCCCGGCTGCGCCGAGCATTTCGCCCAGGGCGGTGGCAAGCTGCGGTGCGCAATCTACTCCGGAGAATTGCCGACCGTACCGAAATGCCGGATGCAACTCCAAAACACGCCCCGCCGCCGCCTTCGCTTCTTCCAGCCGCCCGACCTTTGCCAGCATCGCCGCTAGGAGCACGTAGTTGATGCTGTGGCCAGGATTGGATTGTACGGCCTTGTAGGCGGCATGAACTGCCGGCTCATAATGCCCGAGCAGGAAATGCCCCAGCGCGAAAGAGCCGAAAGCGGCAAAAGCCCACGGATCGAACGGGCTCAGGCGCATACCTCGCTCCGCCCAGTCAATGGCGCGTTCCGCCCGTCCGGCCCAACTGAGAATGACGCTGCCGAGAATGTAGGTGAGAGCTGTTGAGGGGCTGATCGCCGACGCGGCCTCGAGGGCGGCGAAGGCGGCGGCGCGATCGTGTGCGTCCATGCCGATGGAAAACCCCGCGAAGGTCAAAGCGAGGGCGTCATCCTGTCCATTTGCGATTGCCGCTTGAGCATGGCGAATCGAAGCTGCTCTATCTTCTTCACGCAGTCCAGCGCGCAGAAAGCGATTGTGATAGCCCATCGCGGCAAAACCGTGCGCCAGTGCATAGGCGGGATCGAGGGCAAGTGCATTTTCCAGAAGCACCAGAGCCCTTGCCGAACGCTCGGGCATGCCGGAGTAAATGTCGGGCTGGGCCTGCAACACGAGATCGTATGCGTCGAGGCTATCGGGCCGCTTGCGCTTGACGCGCGCCACTTCCGCTTGGCGCAAGCTTGGTTCGATCGCGCCTACCACCGACAAGGCGATTTCGTCCTGAAGGGCAAAAATGTCGTCGAACTTGCGATCGTAGCGTTCAGTCCAGACGTGCATTCCCGTCACGGCGTCGACCAGCTGCACGTTGATGCGCACGCGATCCGATACCTTGCGCACGCTGCCCTCGAGTACGTAACGCACGCCAAGCTCGCGCCCGACCTGCTTTATGTCGACCGTCCGGCCGCGATAGGCAAAACTCGAGTTGCGTGCGATGACGAAGAGCCACTTGATGCGCGATAAGCCGGTAATGATGTCGTCGACAACGCCATCAGCGAAATACCCCTGCTCAGGGTCGCCACTCAAATTCGAAAACGGCAGCACGGCGACAGAGGGAGTATCCGGCAGGGCCAGAGCAGGCGATATTTGCGGGGCTGGCTCGGCATTGGGATCACTGCTCGCGACCGTCGGCCCGACGTAGCGGTAGCCACGTCGCGGCAAGGTCTCGATCCAGCCTTCGGCTCCGGCCTCCGCCGCCAAAACTCGACGCAACGCCGCAATCTGGACCGTCAGGTTGCTTTCCTCGACGGCAAGCCCCGGCCAAGCAGCGTCGATCAATGCATCTTTGGAAACAGGCGTTCCCGGCTGCGTAAGAAGCACCCGAAGCAGCGCAACGGCACGTTGACCCAGCATTGCCGGTTCGGCACCGAGAAACAATATTCCGGCGTCCGGGTCTAGGCGAAACGGGCCGAACTGGCAGATGGTTGCCATCGATCAAGTGGGCATCATTCGGAATTATTTTGCAATGTTTTCGGGACGGCTTCAGGACCTCCGACATAGACAAAGCCATGGTTGAAGCGCTGCTGAGCATGGCAACGAGCTAAACCATGGAGGAGCGTATGAACGGCAAAGCAGTTATTCGAATGCCGGGTGAGGCCAAGGAGGTTGTGCTCTCGGGTCACCCAATGACATTTCTTGTGACCGCGGAAAATACCAAGCACACGTCCATGTTTGACTGGACGATGCCACCACGGTTCTCGACTGGCCTGCACGTCCATCGGACTCAGGAGGAAACCTTCTATGTGCTGGATGGCGAGTGCGAGTGGCAGGTCGGCGACCGCCGGATTCGCGCCACGCCTGGTACGTTCCTCTTCATCCCTCCTGGCGTACCCCACAACATTGCTAATGCGACCGATAAGCCGGCGCGCGTGCTCATGACCGTGTCGCCGCCCGGTCACGAAAACTATTTCGAGGAACTTGCGAAAGCCGTTACGCAGGACGGCCCGCCGAACGCCAAGGCGATCGCCGAATTGAGGAGTCGCTACGACACAGACCAACTATCGAGTCTAACGAACTAGCAAACGTTTTGGTGACCGCCGTCCTCAGCGTGCATGGTGGTCCTCGATGTCGCCTAGGGTCAACAACGGACATCGAATCCTTTCAATCGTTATCGCGTCGAAACGCGGTCACGGCGGCGGCAACCGGAGAGTTGCAAGGTCGGTGCCCACGATGGTCTTTCCGGTGAACCCGCTTGCCTCGACCGCTTTGCGATAGTCTGTTTCTGTCAAAGGTCCACCCGGAACGTCCCAGCGATTGTGCCGCGCGGTGCCGAGCGACGGAGCAAGATGGGTCAGCATGAGGTACTTCGCGCCCGCGCGCCGCGCCATCGCCCCGAGATCGGTGGCTAGGCTCTGCCGATAGAAGGTCGGCGCCGGAAAACCGCTGCCGCGGTCCGGCCCCAGCACAGGATGTATCGTCGAATGCACGATGACATCGGCCCCTTTTGCAAGCCGCTCGACCTGGTCCGACGTCGAGTGAGTTCGCGGCGGAGCCGGCGTATCGTTGCTCGCGTCGCCTCCGATCACGACGCTGCCGGCCGGGGTGTCCACCCGATAGGATGCGTGCCCCGCAATGTGTGTGGAGCGGATTGCGCTGACTTTGACATCGCCGGACGCCCAAACCAGTTGTGGTTCCTCCTTTGGCTCGAAGTTCAGCACATTGGCCAATTCGGCCGGCCCTCCGGCAAGGCGGGTACGATCTTCGGAGAGCCGCTCGGCTACCTCGCCTGACTGTAGAAATGCATCGGCAATGTGGGTGACATAGTTTCGGCAGCTGTTAATGGATCCGGAAGTGGAGACGGTGTCGGCGCCGCAGACAATGTCGATCTTTGGCCCCTTGAGGTACCAGCGCAAAGCCATAACGTCGGGAAGACCTTCGGTGTGGTCGCCATGGATGTGTGTCAGAAAGATTGCGTTGAGCTGGACGGGCGTCACATTGATCTGCGATAGGCGCATGGTTGTGCCGCGCCCCGCGTCGAACTGAAGCCGTGTAGCCGCGCACGCGTTGGTGTCGTCACCGTAGCTGACGAGCGTTCCTGCGCCGGCCTGCCCGTTGAAGACGGTTGGCCCACCTTGAGTGCCGGTTAGCGTGATGACCATGCAGGACGCAGCCCATGCGGGCATCCCCAAAATCGCAACAAGGATACCGGCTAACGCGGCGGCACAAGATCGCTTCATGTCTGGGTCTCCACGGAAGCGCGACCCTAGGCCCAGCGGACATAAGAAACAAAATACATAGTGGGAGCATTAATATAATCTCAGATTATGAATCTCGAGGCACGCTTGCGGGCCTTTGCGGCGTTTGCCCGGCACCGATCGTTCTCGGCGGCGGCGGCTGAACTGCAAATCAGCCAGCCTGCCGTCTCGAAGCATGTTGCCGATCTAGAGCGCGCATTGGGCCTTGGGCTTGTTGATCGCGCACGACGCAACGGCAAGCTCACGAGTACCGGCGAGTTCATTGCCAACCACATCTTGCGCGCGGAGGCCCTGCTGGCACAGGCCAGTCGCGGTGCGGCCGAACTCGGCACGAGCGGCTCAGGGTCGCTCACAATCGCCGCGTCGTGGCTGACCGGCACTTATTTGCTGCCGGATGTCATTGCCGAGTTCAAGCATGCGCATCCGGGCGTGCACGTCTCGCTGGAGCTCGGCACGGCGACACAGGCGCTCGACGCGCTGCGGTCGCATCGCGCCGAGCTGGGCTTCATCGCCAACGCCACCGGCGGAGCGGAAATCGAAGCCGAGCCTCTGTTGGAGAACGAGATTGCGGTTGTCGGGCGTCCGTCGCTCGCGCCCAAGCGGCTGTCGCGCGAAAGCCTCGAAGGCTTGACGTGGATTTCGCGGGAGGAGGGCTCGGCGACGCGCGCAGCGTCCGACCGTGCCCTGGCGCACCTTGGCATCGTACCGCTCCGACGCCTTGAACTGCCGTCTTATGAAGCGGTGCTCTCAGCCTTGAAAAAGGGCTATGGCGTCGCGGCCATCAGCCATTATGTCGTAGCCGCCGAGTTGCAAACCGGATCGCTGGCAGTCATGCGGGTTCGCGGCTGGAATGTTCGCAATGTGGTTTCCATGCTTCGGGTTCGAGACGCGTTGCTCACGCCCACGTCGGATCAATTCCAGGCTTACGTGCGCCAGCGATTCGCTGCGATCTCCCGCCAACGGCTCGCGCGGCCCGGGCGTCAGCTGACAGACGCGCGGTCGCAAAGGTAGTCCCGCGTGCTAACGGGTCCCGTTATGTCCGCTTTGCTCAAAAGGGGACATTGGTCATCAGCGATCGAATGTCCGCTTTACCCCAAAAACGGACGCCGTCTGAACATCTACGGTCGAGGTTCGAACCCTGGCGGTGAATAGACCGATCGGGATTCGAACCCGAAGGGGCTATTTGGATTTCAACTACGAGTAATCGCCCGAGCACATCCTTCGAGGCCTCATCGTCCTGCATCGCAAACGACCACTCGACCATCATGGCCCGGAGAAAATAGAGAGATTTGGCACGCCCGGGAGTGCCTGACGTTTTCTCCAGTGGTCATTCGACGAAAAAAGGCCCCACTGCGGGGGCTTTTCTCGCCACATACGGGACAACTACCCATGCGTGCAGACTGGCTGGCGGGCGGACAGTCATTCGAACCCGAGGTGGCTGTTTAACTCGCCGCCTGAGCGGCCTGGATTAGAAAAACTAGCAGTGCACTTCTAGGTAGACCTATCCGTGAAAGGACATCGCTGGGGCATGCTGGCAGCCCCCATGCCGATCGCGAGAGCCCGCAGTGACCATCACAAGCGCTTCTCTGGTGGTCCCTTTAGACGCCGAGGGGCTCGACTGGTCTAACGCCGTTCGATCGCTTATTGACGGATCGTGACAATTGTTATAGTAACATTTATTATGGAATGGGCTAACCGATCGCCCCCTGTGGCGGACACGGCCGATCTTGTCGCCGCTCCGTACAAGCGAGTTCCCGCCTATCTGATTCGTCGTCTGCAAATGATCTCTACCTCGATCATTGCGGAGGCATTTGAAGGCGAGGACATGTCATTGTCCGAGTGGGCTGTTTTGACGATCATCGACAATCACCCTGACGTCGATCAAAGCCGATTGGCAGAAATCGTCAGCATCGATCGGGTCAATACCGGCCGGCTGGTCGACGAACTCGAATCGAGGGGTTTGGTCGAGAGACGTTTTGACGAAGCCGACCGCAGGGTGTGGCGATTGCGGTGTACGCGCCGCGGGCTTCAGATGCGCAAACGGCTGCTACCTCGCGCCCTTGCGAGCCAACAGAAGCTGGTCGCCTGTCTGAGCCAGCACGACCGCGAGACCTTCGTAGAGCTCATGTTCCAGATCGTCACAGCGAATGAGGAATATATTCGCCCGGGTGCGGGCCGACGTAAGCGCAGGGCAAATCCGGAGAAGGGCTGAGATCAATGTTCCGGATCATAGCGAGTGTTCTCCTGGCCACGGCTGTGGGCTGCTCCTTCTGCGGTTCAGCTATTGCCTGGCCGGATCGGGCGGTGCGTCTGATTCTGCCTGTCCCGGCGGGCAGTGCTGCGGATTTCACCGCCAGACTTTTTGCCGAGCGTTTGTCCGTTAGATGGGCGCAGCCCGTGGTCGTCGACAATCGCCCGGGGGCCGACGGGGTCATTGGCGTCTCTTCCTTTGTCAGCGGCCACGACGATCATACGCTGCTATTTGCGATTTCGGCGGTTGCCACCGTTCATGTGGTTCAAAACGAAAAACTTCCGTATGACCCGATCAGGGATCTGGTGCCTATTGCTGCGGCTTCCGAGATTGTTTTGGCAATAGCCGCTTCTGACAAAAGCGGGATCCATTCGCTGGAGGATATGGTTCGGATCGCCCGGGCCGCGCCCGGCAAGCTGAACTGGGCAAGTTCACCGGGATTGCCTCCCTTCGTAATAGGCGCTTTTGCCAAAGAGGCAGGCCTGGAAATGGAGTCCGTGTTTTACCGCGATCTCTCTCCGGCGCTTCAGGATCTCGGAGAAGGCCGCCTCGACATTTTTGTTCATGCATTGAGCGTTCTGATGCCGCAGGCGCAGGCCGGTCGATTGCGGCTGCTCGCTGTTGCCAGTCGGGAACGTGCGGCGGCCATGCCCAATCTCCTAAGTGTGACCGAACTTGGGTTTCCGCAATTGGTCATGGAAGGCCTTTGCGGCTTCTTCGGATCGCGTGAAATGCCCATTGCCGTTCGCGAGCAGGTTGCTGCAGATGTCATGGCTGTCGCAAACGAACCGGCTGTCCAGGAACGGCTCGCACCCATTGGACAGACCGTTCATCCGGGCACAAGCGCGGAGTTCGCTGCCTTTTTGGCAGCTAGCCGGGAGCGTTTGATGGTTCTTGCGAGAGTATCCGGCATCCCGACGCTGCATAAATAAACTGAAGATTCGTGGAATTCGTAGTGGGTATTAGGCGCCGCCGATCGGGGATGCCATGAGAAGTTCAGCACAGTACATCGTCCGGCTTGCATTCGGCTTTGCCGTCTCCCAGGCGTTGCGCGTCGTGGCAGATCTCGAAATCGCGGATCACCTGGGTGAGGACGAATGGAGCGTGGATGATCTTGCGACGAAGACGCAGTCCCATGCGGATGCTCTTTACCGGGTCATGCGGTTGCTGGCCGCTGAGGGCCTGTTTCGCGAGACCGTGTCCCGTCGCTTCCGACTGACAGAGCAGGGTGGGGCGCTGCGTTCCGACACCGGTTCGAATCCCCGCGACCTGATCCGGATGCTAAATGAGGAGCCCTACCTTGCCTTCGCTCAGCTCGGCCATTCCGTGCGGACGGGGTTGCCGGCTTTCGACGAGGTGTTCGGAAAGCCCAGGTTCGATTGGCTGGCCGACCATCCGGACGAAGCTGCTCTCTTCCAACGCGCGATGATCACCCTCAGCGAGGGTAGTAACGAAGCAATCGCCGAGGCCTACGATTTTGGAGCTTTCTCTCGTGTCGTCGATGTGGGCGGCGGCCATGGGCAGCTACTATCAGCGATCCTCGGGCGCCACGCGCACCTTTCTGGTGTCCTCTTTGACCTCCCCTCCAGCGTCGAGATGATCCGGTCAGGCGCGGGAGGCAACTTGGCCCGCACCGAATTGGTAGCGGGAAACTTTTTCGAATCTGTCCCGCAGGGCGCTGATGTCTATGTGCTGAAGAAGGTCATCCACGATTGGAACGACGAGCAGGCGGTCGCGATCCTACGCAATTGCCGCGAGGCGATGGCGCCACATGGCAAGGTGTTGGTCGCAGAGACGATCATTCCCGCCGGCAATGAACCGAATCCGATCAAACTCATCGACGCCAATATGCTGGTCGTAACCGGTGGGAAGGAGCGCACCCAAGCCGAGTACGCGACCGTGCTCGATGCCGCGGGGCTGAGGCTGGAGCGCGTCATCCCGACTAGCCAGCCAATCTCACTTCTTGAAGCAGGCCCGGTCTAGGCTGGGTTAGGTCGGCAAGTGCGGCATGATCAACGCTTTCGCGCTCAGCGACGAGGAATGCCTTCGCCCGCGCTGCTGGGCTGAACCCGGCTGAACGCCCGTGCCGCGGCGCTGAATGACTGCACCATCGCTGCAGCGGTTGGTGATAGTGGCGCGCCAGCTCGGGAGAAGATGCCAATGGTGGGACGCGATACCTTCTCTCGGGTGCGGATGCGCTGTAGGAACGGCTCAGTGATCGGCCCTTCGAGCATCTGGCCCAGAACCAGTGCGAGGAGATCGCTGCGCGCGACAAGTGCCAGCGCGGTCGCGTAGGATTCGCAATGAACGAGTGCGTTGGGCGGCGACAACGCGCTTTCGAACGTGCAGTCCGGACAGCTGAGAGCGCTAGCCATCACCGCTCCGAGGCGATCACCGGTACTGCCGTCCGTGCCGACAATTCGCGAGGCGGGCTATCCGGCTGCGGAAGGGGTCGAGTTCTTTGAGCTTTTTGTCCCGGCGGGGACGCCGGGAGGTCTCATCGCGCAGCTTAATGGGCAGGTCCACAATGCCCTGCAGTTGGAAGGCTTCAAGGAAGGGTTGGCCAAGCAGGGATTCGAGCCGGTTGGAAGTACGCCCGCTGAGCTCCACCAGCTTGTTGAAGCTGACATCGCCCGATGGGGCGCCATCGTAAAACAGACGGGATTCAAGCCAATCGACTAATGCCGGCGCTTACCGGGCTGATGGCGTTTTCTGCGCGTCAATCCAAGGGCCTGCACGATTAGGGCAGTGCACTTCCAGGTAGAACCTTCGCTATCCGTGAAAGGACATCGCTGGTCCTGCTGGCAGCCCGCCCATGACGATCGCGAGAGCAGGGTACTGATCATCGCAACCGACCACTCGACAATCATGGGCGGGAGAAAAGGCCGATAATTGTCGGCGGACAGGCCTCTTGATGAGCTCAATTCGCGTTCTCTGGTGATCCGTTGAAGGCGGAAACGCCCCATTTCCGGGGCGTTTCCAGACACTCGTATTACGAGTAAAAGTGAATACGGACTCGCTGGCGGACAGGGCGGGATTCGAACCCGCGGTGGCTGTTACACCACGCACGCTTTCCAAGCGTGTGCCTTAAACCACTCGGCCACCTGTCCTAAAAGCAGCGGTCGGGCGCTTTATAGCGCGACAGCGGGCGCGGGCAACGGCCTTTCCCCGGTCGTCGTGCTTGGGCTAGGCTGCGTGCCTGAGCGGGGGAGTAAATGGTCCTATTTCGGGCCTTGGGTTGGCTGCTGCTGGCAATGGCCGTCGGGGCAGTCGTCTATGACGGGCTGGTCTGGTGGTCCGAAGGCGTCCTGCGCCTGTTGCCGCTCGGCGAACTGTGGTCGCGCCTCGACCTCGAGTCGATGAACCGGGCTCAGTCCGTCGTGCAGCGCCACCTGTCGGTCGGCCTGTGGAACTGGCTCGCGTTGCCGATCCTGAGGCTGCCGGCCCTGCCGATGTTCGTGATCGCGGGTACGATCTTCCTCTGGCTCGGCCGGCGCATCGGCGGCCGCGCCGAGGCGAGCTTCATCGGCTCGCGCCCGCCGCGCCGCCGGCGCCCGAGGAGCGGGCTCTCGTGAAGGTCGCCCGTAGCGACTTGTCGCTGAACTTCTAATGACCAAAATAGGTCCTGGTGGCGCATGCGCTTACGATCAAGATCATGCCTGCGGTTCGATCGCCCAGCGTACCCGTTTCGATAAGAATTGTTGGGGGCTGCGCGGGGGACCCCCGTGGTTTTTCCATTATTTTAAACGTTACCGTAGAGAAACTGCCTTACCCCAGCTATGGGCTAGCGGCTGTCCATCTTGAGCGCGGCAATGAAGGCCGACTGAGGGATCTCGACGTCGCCGACCTGGCGCATGCGCTTCTTGCCCTTCTTCTGCTTCTCGAGAAGCTTCTTCTTGCGGCTGATGTCGCCGCCATAGCACTTGGCCAGCACGTCCTTGCGCAGCGCGCTGATCGTCTCGCGCGCCACCACCCGGCCGCCGATCGCCGCCTGGATGGCGATCTTGAACAGCTGGCGCGGGATCAGGTCCTTCAGCCGCTCGCACAGGGCGCGGCCGCGGGTCTCGGCGGCGGCCTTGTGCACGATCATGCTGAGGGCATCGACCGGCTCGGAGTTCACCAGGATGCTGAGCTTCACCAGGTCGCTCTCCTGGTAGCCCGCCATCTCGTAGTCGAAGCTGGCATAGCCGCGCGTCACCGATTTCAGCCTGTCATAAAAGTCGAACACAACCTCGTTCAGCGGCAGGCGGTAGATCGCCATGGCGCGCGTGCCGGCATAAGTGAGCTCGACCTGCTGGCCGCGCCGCTCCTGGCAGAGCGTCAGCACCGAGCCGAGATGCTCGTCCGGCGTGATGATCGTCGCCTTGATCCAGGGCTCCTGCATGGTCTCGATATGCATCGGGTCAGGATAGTCGGCCGGATTGTGCAGCTCCATCTCCGTGCCGTCGGTCATCGTGACCTTGTAGACGACCGAGGGCGCGGTGGTGACGAGGTCGAGGTTGAACTCGCGCTCCAGCCGCTCCTGGATGATCTCGAGATGCAGGAGTCCCAGGAAGCCGCAGCGGAAGCCGAAGCCCAGCGCCGCGCTGGTCTCCGGCTCGAAATGGAACGAGGCGTCGTTCAGCCGGAGCTTGCTCAGCAATTCGCGAAGGGTCTCGAACTCGGCGGCGTCGGCCGGGAACAGGCCGCAGAACACCACCGGCACCGAGGGCTTGAAGCCGGCCAGCATCGCGGTCGCGGGCTTGCGATCGTCGGTGATGGTGTCGCCCACCTTGCAGTCGGCGATGGTCTTGATGCCGGCGATGATGAAGCCGATCTCGCCTGGGCCGAGTTCGGCCACGTCGGTCGGCTTGGGCTTGAAGACGCCCACCTTGTCGAGGTCGTAGGCCGCTGCCGCCGCCATCATGCGGATGCGCAGGCCCTTCTTCAGCACGCCGTCCTGCACGCGCACCAGGGTCACGACGCCGAGGTACGGGTCGTACCAGCTGTCGACCAGCAGCGCCTTGAGCGGCGCGTTGCGGTCGCCCTTGGGCGGCGGCAGGCGCTTGACCATCGCCTCCAGAAGATCGTCAATGCCGACGCCGGTTTTGGCCGAGACGCGGATCGCATCAGAGGTGTCGATGCCGATCACGTCCTCGATCTCCCTCGACACGCGTTCGGGATCGGCCGACGGCAGGTCGATCTTGTTGAGGACCGGGATGATCTCGTGGTTGGCCTCGATCGCGTGATAGGCGTTGGCCAACGTCTGCGCCTCGACGCCCTGGCTGGCATCGACCACCAGCAGCGAGCCCTCGCAGGCGGCGAGCGAGCGGCTGACCTCGTAGGCGAAGTCGACATGGCCCGGCGTGTCCATCAGGTTCAGCACGTAGGTCTTGCCGTCCTGGGCCGGGTAGTCGAGCCGCACGGTCTGCGCCTTGATGGTGATGCCGCGCTCGCGCTCGATGTCCATGGAATCGAGCATCTGGTCGTGGAACTCGCGCTCGGTCACCGCCCCGCAGCGCATCAGCAGCCGGTCGGCCAGCGTGCTCTTGCCATGGTCGATATGGGCGATGATCGAGAAATTGCGGATCAACGACAGGTCGGTCATGTCACTCGACTACTTACGTACGGACTCTGTTCAAGAACCGGTGTCATCCCGAGCGAAGCGAGGGACCTTTGGCCGGTGCCGCGAAAGGTTCCTCGCTTCGCTCGGGATGACAAGGTGCGCGGGTCGGCGTCCATATCAACCACGCAGCGCCGCGCCGGTTGCCTTGACGACAGCCGCGACGATCTTGTCCGACACGGCCTCGATCTCGGCGTCGGTCAGCGTACGCTCCATAGGCTGCAAAGTGACGGCGATGGCCAGCGATTTCTTGCCCTCGGGCACGCCCTTGCCGGCATAGAGGTCGAACACGCGTGCGGCCGTGATCAATGCCCTGTCGGCATTGCGCGCGGCACGCACCAGCTTCTCGGCCTCGACGCCGGCGTCGACCAGGAAGGCGAAGTCGCGCTCGACCGGCTGGAAGGCCGAGAGCACGAGCTTGGGCCGCGCTTTGGTCGGCTTGGCCTTGGGCAACGGTGGCGCGTCGAGGAAGACCTCGAAGGCGACCGCCGGCCCCTTGAGGTCGGCCTCGGCCAGGAGTTGCGGATGCAGCTCACCGAACTGCGCCATCACCCGGTCGCCGAGCTTGATCACGCCCGAACGGCCGGGATGGTACCAATCGGGCGCGCCCGCCTGGGTGGAGAGATTGTCGGGTGCGCCGATGGCCGACAGCACGGCGAGCGCGTCCGCCTTGGCGTCGAACGCATCGACGGCGCGGGTCGGACCTTGCCAGTTGCGCGGCACTGCCATGTTGTGGCGCACGCCCGCCGCCACGGGGCGCTGGCCTTGCGGCGTTGCGTCCTTGTAGATCGGCCCGACTTCGAACAGGGCAGGATCAGCAAGCCCGCGCGCTTCGTTGCGGGCGGCAGCCTCGATCAGGTTGGGCAGGATCGAGGGCCGCATGGTGTCGAGCGTGGCGTCGATCGAGTTCAGCAGGCGCAGGTCCTCGCCGCCGCCACCGAAGCGATCGGCCTGCTTGCGCGGCAGGAACGACCAGGTGACGACCTCGCTCAAGCCGCGCACGGCGAGCGATCGACGCGCCTGAGGTACGCGCTGCTGCTGGGGCGTGCGCACTGGCTTGGGGGTGGCCGAGAGGCGGGGCAGGGACGTCGTCGGGATGTGGTCGAAGCCGTACACGCGCGTCACTTCCTCGACCAGGTCGGCCTCGCCGATGATGTCCGGGCGCCACGACGGCACAGCCGCGGTCCATGGACCGGCGCCGCTGACGCCGAAGCCGAGCTTGGTCAGGATCTCGGCGGTCTGCCGCGCCGGCACGTCGATCGCGGTCAGCGTCTTCACCCGGTCGACGCGCAGGTCGTAGGTGCGCTCCCACTCGGGCATCACGCCGCTCTTGGTGATCTCGCTCGCCTCGCCGCCGCACAGTTCGAGAATCAGGCGGGTGGCGACATCGGTGCCCCATTCGACCGACTGCGGGTCGATGCCGCGTTCGAAGCGGTAGCGCGCGTCCGACTGGATGCCGAGCTTGCGCCCCGTGGCGGCGACCTTGATCGGTGTGAAGTAAGCGACCTCGAGAAAGACCTCGGTCGTGTCGGCCTGCACGCCGGTGTCCTCGCCGCCCATCACGCCGCCGATGCCGTGCGCGGCCTTGGAATCGGCAATCACCGACACGCTGGGGTCGAGCGTGTAGGTCTTGCCGTCGAGCGCAAGGATCGGCTCGCCCTCGCGCGCTTGGCGCATGACCAGATCGCCGCTGAGCTTCCTGGCGTCGAACACGTGCAGCGGCCGGTTGAGATCGAAGGTCACGAGGTTGGTGATATCGACCAGGGTCGAGATCGGCCTGAGGCCGATCGCCTTCAGACGGCGCTGCAGCCAGTCCGGCGAGGGGCCGTTCTTCAGGCCGCGAAAATGCCGGCCGACCACGATGGGGCACGGACTGTCGGGTTTGGCCTCGTAGCCGTGCGTCCACTTGATCGGGCTCGCGTAGGTGCCCTTGATGCGCTCCGCCTTGAAGGGTTTCAGCGTGCCTACGCCGGCCGCCGCAAGGTCGCGCGCGATGCCATGCACGCCCAGGCAATCGCCGCGGTTGGGCGTCACCTTGATCTCGATCACGGGATCGTCGAGGCCGAGTGCTTCGGCCGCCGGCGCACCGGTCTTGGCGTCGGCCGGCAGGTCGATAATGCCGCTGTGGTCGTCGCCCAGCTGCAGTTCGCGGCTCGAGCACAGCATGCCGTTCGAAGTCCTCGCCGCGGATCTTGCTCGCCTTCAGATGCAGGTCGGTGCCGGGAATATAGCTGCCGGTCGGCGCGAAGATGCCCTTCATGCCGGTGCGTGCGTTGGGCGCGCCGCACACGACCTGGACGACGCCCGAGCCGGTGTCGACCGTGCAGACGCGCAGCCGGTCGGCATTGGGATGTTGCTTGGCCTCGACGACATAACCGACCACGAAGCTCTTCAGCGTCTCGGCGGCGTTGCTGATACCCTCGACCTCGAGGCCGAGCATGGTCAGCCGCTCGCGGATCTCCTCCAGCGAGGCGGTTGTGTCGAGGTGCTCTTTGAGCCAGGAGAGCGTGAACTTCATCGCACGCTCTCCAGCGCCGAGAAGCCGTAATGGCGCAGCCAGCGCAGGTCGGAGTCGAAGAAGCTCCGCAGATCGGGAATGCCGTACTTCAGCATGGCGATGCGATCGATGCCCATGCCGAAGGCGAAGCCCTGATAGACCGCGGGATCGAGGCCACAATTGGCGATCGCGCGCGGGTGCACCATGCCGCAGCCCAGGATCTCCAGCCACGAATCGCCGGCGCCGATCCTGAGTTCGCCGTCCTTCCACGAACAGCCGATATCGACCTCGGCCGACGGCTCGGTGAAGGGGAAGTAGGAGGGCCGGAACCGGATTGGCAGCTCGTCGACCTCGAAATAGGCGCGGCAGAAATCGTACAGGCAGCCCTTGAGGTGACCCATGTGCGTCGTGCGGTCGATCACCAGCCCCTCGACCTGGTGGAACATCGGCGTGTGGGTCGCATCGTTGTCGATGCGGAAGGTGCGCCCGGGCACGATGACGCGCAGCGAACCGCCCTCGGCCAGCATCTTCTGCACACCCTTGTCGAGCATGGTGCGCGCCTGCACCGGCGAGGTGTGGGTGCGCAGCACCATCGGCGTGCCGTCGGCGCGCGGCGGCAGATAGAAGGTATCCTGCATCTGCCGCGCCGGATGATCAGGCGGGATGTTGAGCGCGGTGAAATTGTGCCAGTCGTCCTCGATGTCGGGACCTTCGGCCCAGGTGAAGCCCATCTCGCCGAAGATCGCCGCGAGCTCGTCCATCACCTGGCCGATCGGATGCAGCGTGCCGCGCCCGTCCGGCCGTACCGGCAGGCTGACATCGACTTTCTCCGATGCGAGCCTGGACGCCAGTTCCGACGCGCCAAGCGCGCTCTTGCGCGCTTCGAGGGCTGCCTCGAACTCGCCCTTGAGCTGGTTGACGCGCGCGCCGAATTCCTTGCGCTCGGCCGGCGCCAGCCCGCCCAGCGTCTTCATCAGGCCGGTGATGCTGCCCTTCTTGCCGAGCGCCGCCACGCGCGCGGCATCGAGGGCGGCCAGGTCGGCCGCCAGCTCGACGGCGCCCAGCGCCGCACTGCGTATCGTCGAAAGATCGTCCATCCTTCGCTCCACACGAAAAGAGGGAGCCTGTGGCCCAGGCTCCCTCCTTATTATCTCTTCCGAGGCGCCGTGCGGCGCCGCAGACTACTTGAGGGCGGCCTGGGCCTGTTCGACCAAAGCCTTAAACGCCGCGGGCTCCCGCATCGCGAGATCGGCCATCACCTTGCGGTCGACCTCGATCCCGGCCTTCAGGACGCCGTTCATGAATTTCGAATAGGTGAGCCCGTGCTCGCGCACCGCGGCGTTGATGCGCTGGATCCACAGGCCGCGGAAGTTGCGCTTCTTGGTCCGCCGGTCGCGGTAGGCATACTGCATGCCCTTCTCGACTTTCTCGATGCCGACGCGGAACGCCGCCTTGGCGCGGCCGCGATAGCCCTTGGCGAGCTTCAGGACCTTCTTGTGTCGGGCGTGCGCAGTCACGCCCCGCTTGACGCGTGCCATGGCCTATCTCTCGTAGGGAAAGAAGTTGCGCTTGATGATGCGGCTGTCGGATTCCGACACCAGCGTCATGCCGGTCTGCTGGCGCAGGAAGCGGTTGCCCCGCTTGGTCATGCCATGGCGCTTGCCGGCGACGCCGTGTTTCACCTTGCCGGACGCCGTGAAGCGGAAGCGCTTCTTCGCCCCGCTCTTGGTCTTCATCTTGGGCATTTTCGTTCCTTTTCAAAGGGTTACGATAGGCGGCCGAGGCAATGCCCTTTGGGCCAGGCCGCCGAAGGAAGGGCGCTTATAGCGGCGGTGCTGTTTGCACGCAAGCACGGGGCAACCTCACCCTGAGGAGCGGCCGCAGGCCGCGTCTCGAAGGGTGGGCAAAAAGCACGGTGCTCGTGCCATGCTTCGAGACGGCCGCTGCGCGGCCTCCTCAGCATGAGGTGTTCTGAAAGGGGCGGCCATGAAATTGACGGGCAAGGTGGCGCTGGTGACCGGCGCGCAGCAGGGCATAGGGGCCGCCATCGCCTTGGCGTTCGCGGGCGAGGGCGCCGATGTGGCGATCAATTGGCTCGACGACGAGAAGGCCGCCGAAGCGGTGGCGGGCGGCGTGCGCCAGTACGGCCGGCGAGCGGCGCTGGTCCGTGCCGACATGGCCAAGCTCCCCGACATCGAGGCGATGGTCGCGGAGACGACGCGACAGCTCGGGCCGCCGGACATCCTGGTCAACAATGCAGGAGTATATCCGCGCGTTAAATTCCTCGAGATGCGCGAGAGCGACTGGGACTATGTGCTCGACATCAACCTGAAGGCCGGCTGCTTCGCCACCATCGCGGCGGCCAAGGCGCTGATCGCCGCCGGCCGGAAGAGCGGCTCGGTGATCAATCTCTCCTCGCAGTCGGTCCGCGGCGCCGTGCGCGGCGTGCACTACAGCGCCAGCAAGGGCGGGGTGGTGTCGATGACCCGCTCCATGGCACTGGAGCTTGCGCCGCACAACATCCGGGTCAATGCCATCGCGCCCGGAACCACCGACACGGCCCAGCCGCGCTACGGCAACACCGATGCCGAGCTGATCGAAATGGCGCGGGCCAACATCCCGCTCGGCGGCAAGCTGCTGACGCCCGACCAGATCGCGCGCACCGCGGTGTTCCTGGCGTCAGATGATTCAAGCGCTACGACCGGACAGGTCCTGCACGTCAATGGCGGCGCCTATATGGCGTGAGCTCAAATGCAGGGCGGCGAGCGCGTTCCGGTCTCGATGAAGCCGTAGATGCAGGCGCCGAACTTGCGCCCGAATTTGCCGTCGCCGGCGGCGCCGTGCCCCGAGAAGCCCTCGGGCTTCGAGATCACGATGGCATCGACTCCGGCGGCGCTAAAGGCGGCCCGTGCATCGTTCATCCTCCCGCCGACGTCGTAGGAGTCGTCGGCGAAGTTCACCACGACCAGACGTGCGCCAGGCCTGATGCCTTTTACCACCTGCTGCCAGTCGGACCGCGCGCGGGAGACATCGGTCATTTTCTTTACTTCGCCATGGTGGGCGGCAGAGACCGAGATCACGCCATCCACGGGCGCGCCGCGCATGGTGGCAGCCATCGACACCCAGGCGCCGGCGGATTGTCCCGCGAGGATCACGCGGCGATAGCCCATTGCCTTGGCCTTGCGCACCGCATCGACGAGCGACGTCGCGTCGCCCGGCCAGTCACGGATCCATTGGCGATCGAAGCGATAGAGGTCGTAGCCGTTCATCGTGAAGTTGGCGATCTGGGCCTGGGGCGCTGAAGCCGTGGCGTCCTTGCCCTCCATGTAACCGTGGCTCCAGACGATCAGGCCAGCGGCGCCCTGCGGCCCGCGATTGTCCCAATAGGGCTCGGGATGTAGGCGGCCGATCTCCGGGAGAAGTGGCGGCGCCGCGGCCTTCCAGTCACGTCCCTTCAACACTACGTTGTTCACGGCATAGAGTGCGCACTTGCTCTTGCTGCGGTCCTCGCAGGATTTGAGGCCGCTCTCGACGGCGCTGGAGGGATCGACGCCGGACGAGCCGCTCCAAGCATAGCCCTTGCCATCCGCACCGAGCATGAACACCCGGTGCGGGGCGAGAAGCTGGTAGGCTTCGTAGGAACGCTGGGTGTCGGCGCTGAGCTGTGCCGCTGCAGGCGACGTGGCGATGACGGCGGCAAGGGCCGCCGCCAGCCAGATCGCCTTCAGTCTCACTTGGGCGCCAGCACCATGATCATCTGCCGGCCTTCCATGCGCGGCATCGATTCGATCTTGGTGAGTGGATCCATCTCGGAGCGCACGCGATTGAGCACCTGCAGGCCGAGCTCGGAATGAACCATCTCGCGGCCGCGGAAGCGCAAGGTGACCTTCACCTTGTCGCCTTCTTCGATGAACCGCTTCATGGCGCGCATCTTCACTTCGTAATCGTGGCTGTCGATGTTGGGGCGCATCTTGATCTCTTTGACCTCGATCACCTTCTGGTGCTTGCGCGCCTCGTGCGCCTTCTTCTGCGCCTCGTATTTGAATTTGCCGTAGTCGGAGATCTTGCAGACCGGCGGGACCGCATTAGGCGAGATCTCGATGAGATCCAGGCTGGCCTCCTCGGCCATCTCCAATGCCTCCCGGGAACTGACGACGCCGACCATATCGCCATTTTCGTCGATCAGTCGGACTTGCGGCGCTCTAATCTCGCCGTTGACGCGCGGACCGTCTTTGGTCGGCGCGCTCTGTTGTGCAGGACGTGCTATGGCTTCCTTCTCCCTCGTTAAAGCCCGGATGGGCGGAAAACGAGGCCGCAACCTCCCTAGAAGGGAGGCCGGGCCTCTGTTGAAAGTGTAGTGACGGCGGCCCCCAATTCAAGGACCTCCTGCTTGTCAGAACCGAGCCGGCGCACCGCGACCGTCTGGTTTTCCATATCGCGCCGGCCGACCGCCAGGATCAGCGGCACATGGGCCAGCGAGTGCTCGCGGACCTTGTAGTTGATCTTCTCGTTGCGCAGGTCCGTGTCCACGCGCATGCCGGCAGCCCGCAGTTTCGCCGCGACCTCGTTGGCATAGCTGTCGGCATCATTGACGATCGTGACCACCACTGCTTGCGTCGGCGCCAGCCAGAGCGGGAAACGTCCGGCATAGTGCTCGATGAGAACGCCGATCATGCGCTCGAAGCTGCCGAAGATGGCGCGATGCAACATCACCGGGACCTTGCGCGCACCGTCCTCGGCGACATAGCTCGCGCCCAGCCGCTCGGGCAGCATGAAGTCGACCTGCAACGTGCCACACTGCCAGTCGCGGCCGATCGCGTCGCGCAGGACGAATTCCAGCTTCGGCCCGTAGAACGCCCCTTCGCCCGGATTGAGCTGCAGCTCGAGGCCGGCCGCTTTGGAGGCAGACTGCAAGGCGCCCTCGGCCTGGTCCCAGACCGCATCCGAGCCGATGCGCATCGGCGGGCGATCGGAGAATTTCACGAAATACTCGAAGCCCAGGTCTCGATAGACCTCGCCCAGGAGCTTGCAGAAGCGGATCGTCTCGCTCTCGATCTGGTCCTCGCTGCAGAAGATGTGGGCGTCGTCCTGGGTGAAGTTGCGAACGCGCAGGATGCCGTGCAGGGCGCCTGACGGTTCGAAGCGATGGCAGGAGCCCATTTCGGCGATGCGCAGCGGCAGCTCACGGTAGCTGCGCAGTCCCTGATTGAAGATCTGGATGTGGCACGGGCAGTTCATCGGCTTCAGTGCGAAGACGCGCTTCGTTGGGTCGGCGAAGAACTCGCGCAGGCCTTCCTCGTTCTCGCTGAGATACATGTTCTCGCGGAACTTCTCCCAGTGGCCCGACGCTTCCCACAGCCGACGGTCGTTGAGCTGTGGCGTTTTCACCTCGACATAGCCGCCGGCCTCGAGTTTGCGCCGCAGGTAGCTCTCGAGCGTGCGCCAGAAGGTCCAGCCCTTGGGATGCCAGTAGACCATCCCCGCCGAGTCTTCCTGCTGATGGAACAGGCCCATCTCACGGCCGAGCTTTCGATGGTCGCGCTTCTCGGCTTCCTCTAGCCGATGCAGGTAGGCCTTGAGGTCCTTGTCGGAGAAGAAGACCGTGCCGTAGACGCGCTGCAGCTGGGCGTTCTTGGCATCGCCACGCCAATAGGCGCCCGACACCTTCGTGAGCTTGAATGCCTTGCCGAGCTTGCCCGTCGAGGGCAGGTGCGGGCCGAGGCACATGTCGAGCCAATCGCCCTGCTTGTAGACCGAGATCTCCTCGTCCTTGGGCAGCTCATCGGCCCACTCGGCTTTGAACTTCTCGCCGTGGTCGACGAAGTACTTCTTGATCCTGGCGCGGTCCCACACCTCGCGCTCTATGGGCAGGTTGCGGTCGACGATCTCGGCCATGCGCTGCTCGATCTTGGCGAAGTCCTCGGGCGTGAACGGCTCGACACGCACGAAGTCGTAGTAGAAGCCGTCCTCGGTCGCCGGACCGAACGTGATCTGCGTGCCAGGAAAGAGCTCCTGCACTGCCTGGGCCAGCACGTGCGCCGCATCGTGGCGCAGGAGCTCGAGCGCTTCCGGGTCGCGCGACGTCACGATGCCGATCTTGGCGTCGTGATCCACGACCGAGCACAGGTCCTTCATCTTGCCGTCGACCTTGATGGCCAGTGCCGCTTTGGCGAGGCCGGGGCCGATCGCGGCGGCGATGTCGGCCCCGCTCACTGGCTTGTCGAATTTCCGGACCGACCCGTCCGGTAAGGAAATATTGATCATGGCAACCACCTGAAAGGAATCCGAACACAGCTCATCGACCGGTGCAGGGCGCCGGTGGACAGAGGCCGGGAAGCGGCACGAGTGTGCGCGCCCGGCCGAATCAAGTTCGGACGGTGGTCAGTTTCGCGGGAGCGGGGAAAAACATCCGGTCCATGGGCTGGGAGATAGTTGCCGCGATGCCCTGAGTTAAGCTGGGGTCTTGGCCGCTATCGGGTCGCGGTCATGCGGAACGGCAAGGTCGTGCCATCGGGCTGGTAGGAGCCGGTGAGCAGGCCGCCGCCGCGCGCCTCCAGCCGGAAATGCCCCTTTAAGGGGAAATCGGCATCGGAATCAGGCTGGTCAAAGCGGCCGCTCCAGACGTTCTGATCGTAGCCGGTGGATCCGTGAAGGACGACGTTGCCTTCCTTGGCGTCCCAATAACCGACAAGGTCGCCGCTCGGGCTGACTCCGATCGTGAGCCTGCCGTGGCACGGACACTTGGAGTCAAAATGGCCGTCCCAGGTAAGGCTCCAGTCGCCGAGGAAATCGGCGGCGTTGCCTTGGGGCGGTCCCAGGAAGTTGCCCGACGGTCCGCCGACGTGCGGTGTCATGCCGGAAGGCTGCGCGAGTGCTGGCGCACTCAGTCCAAGGGGAAGGAGGGCGACGAGCAGTGAATAGAACTTCGGCACGGTGTGCTCCCCTCAATCGGACAGTCGTTCGTAGAGCCGAAGCAACTGCTGGTTGGAGTGTGCCAGAGCGAAGCGGCCGCGCACATGTTCTTGTGCGGCGCGGGCAAGCTCGGCGCGCCGCTCAGCCGAAAGCGACAGCGCCTGGGAGATCGCCTGGGCCAGCGCCGCGGGATCGGCCGCCGGCGCCAACCATCCGGTGACGCCGAGGCGTATGGCTTCGGCTGCTCCGCCGCCATCCTCGGCCACCACCGGCCGGCCCATCGCCTGCGCCTCCACCAATGTGCGGCTGAAGCCCTGACCGACGCCCCCGGTCGCCACCACGACGTCGGCCAGCATGTAGGCCGCCGGCATGTCCTCGACATAGGGTCCGATCTGCACGCGGCCATGCAGTTCGGCGCGTTCGATCGCGTGCTCTAGTTCTCTCTCGAACGGGGTCGGCGTGCCGTTCGAGCCCAGCAGCAGACAGAAGACGTCGCTGCGCTCCAGCCGCTTGATCGCCTCTATAAGGACCCTCTGGCCGCCGTCTTCGGTGAAACGTGTGGGATAGAGCACGAGATGACTGCCATCCGGCACCCGCAGTTCACCGGCGAGCCGAATGACCCGGTCAGCGCGCACGATGGCAGGGTCGAAGCGGTCGAAACTGGTGCCGGGCGAAATGATCTGCAGCCGTTCTCCGAGATCGGGAAAGTGCTTCAAGGCATCGCGCGCGATGTGATCGGAGACGGCGATCAAGCCGTCGGCGTAGGCCTGGCGTCGCTCGACCAGGCGGTTCATCAGGCCCTTGGTGGCGAACGGCCGATACAAGGTCGCGATCCACTTGAGTTCGAGCCGGCGCGCGACTTCGCGGGCGACCAACGCGGTGGCAGGCGAGCGCGCCTGGACCACCGTCACGTCGAGGTCACGCAGGCTGGCGGCAAGCCTGCCGGGCAGCGTGTAGCGCGCCCGCACGGGATGGCCGAACTCCGGCAGTTCGAGATGCGAGGCGCGCAGGCGCAGCAGGTCCGGGACCGTGCTGCCGCCCGGTGAGGCGACGATGGCCGAGCCGCCGGCAGATATCACCGCCTGGGCCGCGTCGAGCGTTGCGCGCGCCATGCCGCCGCCGGACAGCGAAGGTACGATCTGAAGGAGTGTGGGAGGAGGCAAGTTGGCGGCCGGTTGGTGGATGTGGCAGGTAACACGTCATGAGCGACGAAGGTAGGGTGCAGGGACTGGAGCGTCCCGACGGCAACACTGTTGCCTATGCAAAGGCGGATGGCCACTCGCCGACCGTTGTGTTCCTGGGCGGCTTCCGCTCGGACATGACCGGGACCAAGGCAGTGGCGCTCGAAGCCTGGGCGCACAAGAGCGGCCACGCCTATCTCCGCTTCGACTATTTCGGCCATGGCCAGTCGTCCGGCCGTTTCGAGGACGGCACGATCGGCCGCTGGCTCGACAATTCGCTGGCGGCGATCGATGCGCTGACCACCGGCAAGCTGGTGCTTGTTGGCTCGAGCATGGGCGGCTGGCTGTCGCTCCTGGTGGCGCGCGCGCGGCCCGAGCGCCTGGCCGGCCTGGTGTTGATCGCCGCGGCGCCCGACTTCACCGAGCGCATGTTGCTGAAGGGCCTGTCGCCTGATGATCGCGCGACGCTTCAGCGTGACGGCCGACTCGAGCGGCCGTCGCAATATTCTCCTGAGCCGTCGGTCTTCACCTGGAAGCTGATCGAGGAAGGCCGCAATCACCTCGTGCTCGACAAGAAGCTCGCGCTGCCTTGTCCGGTGAGGCTGCTGCATGGCCAGAGTGATCCGGACGTGCCGTGGGAATACTCCCTGCAGATCGCCGGACACCTCGAGGCGCCCGAGGTCATCACCACCTTTGTGAAAGGCGGCGATCACCGCCTCAGCACGCCGGCGGACATTGGGCGGCTGATCTCGACCGTCGAGGAGTTGGCTGCAGCGACGAGTTTGCGCAAATAGCGCTGCCCCGCTACCCCCCCGTTCGGCGCTGGAGCATTCCGCACGGCGATGTGGTTCCGCACTTTCCGCCATTTCCGCTAGTGCGCTACCACCCCACCGCGATGGCGCGCAGGCCTTCGCGATAAGTGGGATAGCGCAGCCTGACGCCGAGCTCCTGCTTGATGCGGTCGTTCTTGGCCCGACGGCTCTCCGCATAAAATGAACGGGCCATATCGCCCATAGTCGGCGCTGCCTGCTCCCAGGGAATCGCCGGCGGCACCGGCATGCCGAGAAGCTCACAGGCGTAGGCGACGATGTCCTTGGTAGGCGCCGGCAGGTCGTCGGCCACATTGTAGATGGCGCCGGGCGATGGGCGCGTAATCGCCGCCAGCACGGTAGCCGCGATGTCGGCAATGTGGATGCGTGAGAAGCATTGGCCAGGTTTGTCGATGCGGCGCGCGCGGCCTTCCTTGACCTGATCGAGGGCGCTCCGGCCGGGGCCGTAGATTCCGGGCAGCCGAAAGATGTCGACGACTGCACCGGCATCGAGGCCAAGTGCCTGCCAGGCGCGCTCGGCCGCCAGCCGGGCGATGCTGCGCGGCTGCTGGGGCTGCGTCGGCGCGCTTTCGTCGACCCAGGCGCCGCCGGTGTCACCATAGACTCCGGTGGTCGAGAGATAGCCGAACCAGCGGGCGTCATGCAGCAAGCCGGCGCAGCTGTTGAGGACGGGATCGCCTGTCGGCTGCGGCGGCACGCTGCTCAGGACATGTGTCGCCTTGGCAAGCGCCGCGCCGGGCAGGGGCTTGGTACCGTTGAACAGATGCGCCTCGATGCCCTCAGCGGCCAGGCGCCCGGCCTTGTCGGGCGTCGTGACGCTGCCCGCGACCGTCCAGCCGGCGGCCCGTGCCAATCGGGCGATTTCGAGGCCGCTGAATCCGACACCGAAGATGAAAAGACGACCTGTCATCTTGTCAGGATCGTCGCGACGCGGTTCTTTTCCAACCATGTTTTTCGTCCGCAAGGCGCTGCTCATCCTCGCGCTGGTCGCTCCCGTGCCATGCTTGGCGCAGAAGCTCGACCCGCTGGCGGCCTCGCCCCTGGCGCCAACACCCGACCATTTGCGCCTCTACACCGATTGCATGGCGCTGGCGCGCAAGGAACCGCTCAGGGCGCTTCCGTTGGCGGAGAAATGGAAAGCTGAGGGCGGCGGACTGGGCGCCCGCCACTGTGTGGCGATCGCCATGTTCGAAGCCGGCAAGCCCGTGCAGGCGGCAAACCAGTTGGAAGCGATTGCCCGCGACATGGGGCAGGAGCGGCCCGGCCTGCGCGCCGAATTGTGGGCCCAGGCGGGGCAGGCCTGGATCGATGCGGGACAGGCTGAGAATGCCGCGGCAGCACAAAGCCAGGCGCTTGAGCTGAATTCGCGGGACGCCGACCTCTGGGTCGATCGCGGGCTGAGCTATGCCGCCATGCGCGCCTGGCCGCGGGCGATCTCGGACTTCGACCATGCGCTCAGCTTGCGGGCCAACAACGTCGAGATCCTGGTGCTGCGCGCCGCTGCCTGGCGCAACGCCGGCGATTCCGCCAAAGCGCTGGCTGACGCCGATCGCGCGCTCAAGGTCGCGCCAGATCATTCCGAGGCGCTGCTCGAGCGGGCCTTTGCCTTCCTGGCGCGCGGCGACAAGGCTGGCGCCGACATCACCTTCGCCCGGGTATTGAAGCTCGTGCCGCCCGGCTCGGATGCCGCCAAGCGCGCCGAGGCCGGCTTGCGCGGCGAACAGCCCGGCGCCGCCAAGCCGCCTGCGGCCAGCGGTCCTGTGAATGAGAAGAAGAAACCGTAGTATACAAGTGCCAATGCAACGCCTCGCCCTCTCGCTCGCACTCCTGTTCGTGGCCGCATCGGCCTTTGCCCAGAACCAGGCACCGTCGCCCTTCTATCCTGCGCCGCCGCCCGAGCAGGCGCCCAAGGTCGATCAAGGCGCGCCGCTCAGCAATCTTTCCTCGCCGCTCGATCTGGATCAGCAGAAGGTCACGCGCACGATCATCGACTCGGACGCCGAAGCGCAGCTCTTCGCTGGCGCCGTCAGGGTCGTATGGGGCCGTTATGCCAAGATCAAAGGCGCCAAGCCCGGCGAGGTAGCCGTCACCAAGGACGGCGCGCTGTGGCGCGTGAAGGGCCGCATCGACAGCGTGGCGCCGGGCACCGAAGGAGACTGGGCGACAATCGACGGCGTGGTCGAGCGGATATCGCCGGGCGCGGTGCAGATCCGCGGCGAGGTCGCCTTCCGGGTCGCCAAGGTCATGAAGGGCACGCCCTGCAAGGTGGGCGGCTCGCTGCATTTCAAGCGCTCGGGCAAATCCCAGGTCTGGCGGCTTACCGAAGGCGACAATCCCTGCGACGGCGCGCAGGAGATGTTCGATCTGGTCTACGAGAAGCCGGTCGAGAAGAAGCCGGTGCCGGCGCAGCCCAAGCGCTCCTAGGACCGCAACTTTTCTATTTCGCCGCGCGCCAGCTCGTCCGCGCGATCGTTCTCGACATGGCCGCTATGGCCCTTCACCCAACTCCAGTGGATGCGATGCGGCGCGCCGGCGGCGTCGAGGCGTTGCCACAGCTCGACGTTCTTCACCGGCTTCTTGTCGGCGGTGCGCCAGCCATTCTTCTTCCAGCCGTGGATCCACTTGGTGGCGCCGTCGAGCACATATCGGCTGTCGGTGTAGAGCCGGACGGTGCAGGGCCGCTTGAGGGCCTCCAGGCCGGAGATGACGGCCATCAGCTCCATGCGGTTGTTGGTGGTCGCGGGCTCGCTGCCGGAGAGCTCGCGCTCGCGGCCGCCGTCCTTTGCTCCCTTGACCCGCAGGATCGCGCCCCAGCCACCCGGCCCCGGGTTGCCGCTGCAGGCACCGTCGGTGAAGAGCTCGACCTCGGGCTTGGTGCTCACAGTCCGTAGTCCGCAAGCGACGCCGTGCCGCGATGGAAGCGCAGCTTGGCCACGTATTCCTGCGGGTCCTTGCGTTTGACCAGCGCATCGGCCGGCGTGTGGACCCAGTCATATAGCCGGGTCAACAGGAAGCGCAGCGCCGAGCCGCGAGCCAGCAACGGCAGGAAGCGCCGCTCATCGTCGCTGAGCTTGCGCACCTTGTCATAGGCCTGCAGCAGCGCCCGCGCCTTGGTGGCGTTGAAGGAATTGTCGGTCTCGAAACACCAGGCGTTGAGGCAGATCGCGACGTCGTAGGCGAAGAAGTCGTTGCAGGCGAAATAGAAGTCGATCAGCCCCGACAGCTTGTCGTGCAGGAAGAAGACGTTGTCGTTGAACAGGTCGGCATGGATGACGCCCGACGGCAGGCCGTTCGGCCATTTGGCCTCGAAGAAGTCGAGCTCCTCTCCGAGCTCGCGTTCCAGCGCGCCATCGATGTGGCGTCGCGAGCCGTCGAACAGGGGCCGCCAGCCCGCGACCGACAAGGCATTGGGCCGCTTGAGCGTGAAGTCGCGGCCGGCGAGGTGGAGCCCGGCGAGGGCTTCGCCGACCGGGCCGCAGTGCCTGACGGCAATGCGACGCGGCGACAGGCCATGCAGGAACGTCGTGATGGCCGCAGGGCGACCGGCCAGCATGCGAACTGCGTTGCCGTCGCGGCCGTGGATCGGCCGGGGACAGTTGATGCTGCGAGCCGAAAGATGATCCATCAGGCCGAGGAAGAACGGCAGATCCTTCGGATCGACGCGCTTCTCATAGAGCGTCAGGAAGTATTGACCGCGGTCCGTGGTCAGCAGGTAGTTGGAATTCTCGACGCCTTCGGCGACGCCCTTGAGGGCGTCGGCTTGGCCGATGTCGTATTCGACGAGGAAGGCTTCGAGCTCGGCGTCGCCGACTTCGGTGTAGACCGCCATCAGGCCACCAGCTGGCGCGGCAACTTGAAGACCACAGGCCGGTCGCCCGGCACTTCGTCGAGCTCTTCGACGAAGATCGCGCGGTCGACACCGGCGCGGAAGCCGCGCGGGCTGGCGAGCAGGATCGTGAGCGGCTTTTTCGACTCGGTCATGAGAAAACGATCATGCAGCATGCGCCCGCTCAGCTTGCAGGCCAGCGGACCATTGCCTAAACTCCCGCAATACGACGGATGGGCGCGGCACCGTAACAAAGCCGCCGCAACGGGGAAAGCAACATGACCGAGCCGGTTGTCGCGGCCAGGGCGCCCATCAAGGTAATGCTGGAAGCGGGCAAGGACTACTGGTGGTGCGCCTGCGGCCAGAGCAAGAACCAGCCATTCTGCGATGGCACCCACAAGGGCAGCGGCTTCGTGCCGGTCAAGCATACCGCCGAGAAGACGGGTGACCATTGGCTCTGCGCCTGCAAGCACTCGAACCGGAAGCCGATGTGCGACGGCACCCACAAGACCCTCGCATGATCGCCAAGCGTTTTGCTCTTCTGGCGCCGATCGCCCTGGCGCTGGCTCTGACCGGCTGCGGCTGGTTTGGCGGCGGCTCGAACAAGGAGGCGGCAGCGGCAGCCTACTGCCCAACTCCGCTATCCGTTCAGGATGCGCAGCGGCTGACTCGCTTCAAGTCGGGCGCCGGCCGCGATCCGCGCGACGTCGCGTTCGAGGCGGTTCTGGTGCAAACCAACGCTGCCTGCTCGATCAACCGGACGACCATGGACATTTCCGTCTTCATGCAGATCGCCGTCAATGCAGGCCCATCAGTCGGTCCGGGTGTGACCCGGGTGCCGTTTTTTGTGCGCTTGATCGACAGCAGCGGCGCGGTGGTCATCGGCCGCGACGAATTTGCCGACTACAAGCTGACTGCCGCGAGCCCGCGCGGCATGAGCCGCGAGGAGCTGGGCATCAAGATTCCCTTCAACCAGGTCGCCGATATCGGCGGTTATCGCATCGCCGTGGGGCTGAAGCCCACGCAGGATGAGCTCGACTACAATCGGAAAGCCACGGAGCGGCCATGAGCGCCTATGCCGATCGTCTCGAGGTGCTGGCGGCGGAAGCTGCGGATCGCTGCACGGGTTGCGGCAAGTGCTTCGAGGTCTGTCCGACGGCACGTGAGATCGGCCTCGACGCCGGTGAAGCGAAGGCGCGCGTCGGCGAGCTGATCGCCTTGACGCGCGAGGGCGGAACGGCGGCCGCGCCGCTCCACAAGTGGCTCAACGCCTGCGACGGCAGCGCACGCTGCAGCGACGCTTGTCCCGAAGACATCAACGTCCGTCAGTGGGTGACCATCGCCAAGCTGAAAGCCCTCGAAGCCGGCCGTCCGCGCGAGGAGGGGGCGACCAATGCCGCCAACCGCTTCCGCCACATGGCGCAGGCCGTTCGGCTGCTCGCGAGCATGCAGCTGCCCTCGGAGACGCTGAAGAAGATCGTGGCGCCGGCCGAGAAGCGCACCGCCGACGTGCTGTTCTATACCGGCTGCAACGTGCTGCGCACGCCGCACATCGTGCTGAACGTCATGGATATCCTCGACGCGCTCGAACTCGATTTCGACGTGGTCGGCGGCACCGCCCATTGCTGCGGTGTCTATCAGTTCCAGGAAGCCGACCTGCCGACCTACGAGCGCATGGGCCATCGCACGTTCCAGCGCTTCGGCCAGTCGGGCGCCTCGCGCGTGCTGACCTGGTGCCCGACCTGCACCAAGAATTTCGACGAACTCGAGAAGGATGTCGAAGAGCCGTCCTTCGACCTCGGCCATGTCAGCGAGTTTCTGGCCGCCAACCTTGACGCACTGAAAGCGCGCTTCAAGGCCGACCAGCCCAAGCGCCGCGTCGTCATCCACGAGCATCTCGGCATTGGCGCTACGCTTTCCAGCATGCGCAAGCTCCTGGGCGCGGTGCCGAACCTCGAACTGCTCGAGCTGCCGCAGGACTCAGGCTTCTCCTACGCCTGCGGCGGTCAGGCCGCAAAATTCAAGGAGCGCGAGGCGACGATCCATCGCGCGCTGGCCGAAGGCGCGGTCGCGGCCGGCGCCGATACGGTCGTCACGATGTACCACTCCTGCCACCGCGCGCTGGCCGGCGCCGAGGCGGTGTATCCTCTGAAGGTCGTGAACTTCACCGACGTGATCGCTGAGGCGCTGGGCCGTGGCGGCCATCCCGACTACTACCGCCTCTACAAGCAGGGCGGCGCGATGGACGAAGCGGTGGCGGCGGCGCGCAACTTCCTGCAGAGCAACGGCGTCAAGGTCGACGAAGCTTCGGTGCAGTCGCTCACCGCCGACATCTTCAACGAGACCGGCCTCGCCGGCCCGCGCGACGCCTTCCGCGACGCCTTCACGACCCTCGCCCGCGAGGGGTGAGCCCGCTGCGGCCGCTTCTCCTAGCCGGGGCGATCGCTGCTTGCGCGCCTATCGAGACGATCGAGGCCAAGGTGGGCCAGCTCAAGGGCCAGCCGGTGCAGAACGTGGTGCAGCGGCTGGGTGACGCCGACAGCCGCATGCCCGCCGCCGACCGCACGGTCTGGGTCTGGCAGGTGCGGGTGCGCGTGCCGCACGCGCCGATCACCGAGACCACCACGACCTACGCCACGGGTTTCCGCAGCGTGAGTCAGACGACGGGCTATTCCGCCGTGCCGCTGCCCGAGACCTGCACCCTGCGCGTGCTGGCCGACGGGGCGGGCACGATCTCGTCCGCCGAGGCCAGAGGCAGCAACGGCGCCTGCGCATCGGTGGTCCACAAGCTCTTTGACCGCTGATCGCGGTCATTTCTCCTTGATCGACAGCACCGCCCAGGCCGCGTCGGCGAAGAAACGCACGTGTGCGGCGAGGTTGCCGGTGAAGCGGCCATAGACTTTGTAGGTCGCAGCCTGCAGCACCACGCCGATCGCTGAAGCGGCGGCAAGGTCGGCATTACGGCGCGGGATCTCGCCTGCCTTCATTGCCTGGGCGATCACCTCGCGCACGGTGTTCACCGGATTGGGCGTGCCGTCCGGTACCTGCACCAGGAAAGAATGCTGGTTGAGGAGGTGATAGGCGAACAGCGTCCAGTCGCGGTCGGCCCATTCGCAATAGCAGCGCACGATCGCCTCGATCTTGGCGCGCAGCCCCTTGAGCGGCCGTGCTGCCTCGGCGAGCGCCTCGGCCAGCGCCCGGTGATGGCGCAGGAAGAGGTCGAGGGCGAGCTGCTCTTTGCTCGGGAAGTAGCGGTAGATCGTGCCCTCGGCGATCGAGGCCGCCATGGCGATTTCCTTGGTCGTGGTCTCCGCCACACCGCGCGCCACGAACAAGGTGAGTGCGGCGCGCTCGACCCGCGCCTTGGTTTCCTCGGCCTTCCCCATCGCCTCAGTGTATGAGGGCACACTCACTTGTGAAAGATGGCTCATCATCTTCGCGTGCCGCGAGCCAGCGCCAGTCGATGATCCAGTCGTCGAGGCATTCGACCATCTCCAGCGCCTCGCTCCACAGCTCGAGGGCCTCCAACGCAGCCTTGCGGATGAACATGAGAACCTCCACAAAATGAGTGTCTGCTCATATATTAAGTGAGTATTCGCTCATTTTCAAGAGATGGCGAAATGCCTGATTTGTCGCGATTTTTCCCGATGGACGACCTGCCGGGGCGGGCCTAGGGTCGCGCCACCCAGACGATCCCTGTGGAAGAGACCGTTCGAAAGAACGGCGCCGAAGGAGCAACCGGCCCCGGAAACTCTCAGGCAAATGGACCGCAGGAGGATGGGTCTCTGGAAAGTGGCGGCTGCTGACGACGGCAGATGCCCACCGACGAAGTAAGCCGGATCCTTCCGGCGAATCTTTCAGGTCTCCGGACAGAGGGGGTCGCGAGCGGCGCGGACTTTGCGTCGGGTAACGCGACTCTGACGGAGACTGTTTTGACCGACCTCAAGCGCACGCCGCTCTACGCTCTCCACAAGGAGCTTGGCGCGCGCCTGGTGCCGTTCGCCGGCTACGAGATGCCGGTGCAGTATCCGACCGGCATTCTCGCCGAACATGCGCACACCCGCGCGGCCGCGGGCCTGTTCGACGTCTCGCACATGGGGCAGGTGCGGTTGACGGCCAAGACCGGCCAGAACGCGGCCAAGGCGCTCGAGACGCTGGTTCCGGGCGACATCGCGGGCCTCCTGCCGGGTCAGCAGCGCTACACCCAATTCACCAATGACGGCGGCGGCATCCTCGACGATCTGATGGTGACCAGCACCGGCGATCACCTGCTGTTGGTCATCAACGCTGCCTGCAAGGACGTCGATCTCGCTCATCTGCAGGCGGGGCTCGCATCGACGTGCGAAGTCGAGCCGACCTTTTCGCGCGGGCTTCTCGCGCTGCAGGGTCCGCAGGCGTCGCAGGCCCTGGCGCGGCTGGCGCCGTCGGTTGCCACCATGAAATTCATGACTGGCGCGTTCGTGGTGATCGACGGCGCCCGCTGCTACGTCACGCGCTCGGGCTATACCGGCGGCGACGGCTACGAAATCTCGGCTCCGGCCGACAGGACCGAGGCGATCGCTCGCCGGCTGCTTTCTCAGCCCGAGGTCAAGCCGATCGGGCTCGGTGCCCGCGATTCGCTCCGAACTCGAAGCCGGACTCTGCCTCTACGGCCATGACATCGACACCACGACGACGCCGATCGAGGCGGGCCTGTTGTGGAGCATCGGCAAGGAGCGCCGCGTGCAAGGCGGATTTCCAGGCGCTGCCGTCATCCAGAAGCAGATCGCCGAGGGTGCGCCGCGCAAGCGGATCGGCCTGCTGCCGGATGGCAAGGCGATCGCCCGCGAGGGCGCTGAGATCGTCATCGCTGGCAAGGTGGTCGGCAAAGTTACGTCCGGCGGCTTCGCGCCGACCCTCGGCCGCGCCGTGGCCATGGGCTACGTCGAGCGCGCTCAATCAGCCTCAAATTCCAAGCTTGAGGGCACGAAGGTGGAGCTTCTGGTGCGCGGCAAGCCGGTGCCAGCCGAGATCGTGCCCATGCCCTTCGTCAAACATGCCTACTACCGCGGATAGGAGCCCGAGATGAGTGTCAAATACAGCAACGAACACGAGTGGATCCGCGTCGAAGGCGATGTCGGCACGATCGGCATCACCAACTATGCACAGGAGCAGCTGGGCGACGTGGTGTTCGTCGATGTGCCCGCGGTCGGCCGCAAGGTCACCAAGGGCGAATCGGTCGCGGTGGTGGAATCGGTCAAGGCGGCGTCCGACATCTTCTCGCCGGTGTCGGGCGAGATCGTCGAGGGCAATGCCACGCTCGCCAACTCACCGGGCGACGTCAATGCCGAGCCGATGGGCAAAGGCTGGTTTTTCAAGATCAGAACTCTCGAACAAGTCGGAGCTCGACGGCCTGATGGATGAGGCGGCCTATGACACTTTCGTAAAGGGTCTCGGCTGATGCGCTACCTTCCCCTTACTGACGCCGACCGGCGCGAGATGTTGGGCGTGATCGGTGCCGCATCGGTCGACGAGCTGTTCCGCGATGTTCCTGCCTCGGCGCGGCTGGGCGCCAAGATCGCCGGCCTGCCGGACCACCAGGGCGAGCTCGAGGTCGAACGCGCCTTCCAGGCCTATGCGGCCAAGAACGTGTCACCCGCGGCGGCGCCGTTCTTCATCGGCGCCGGGGCCTATCGCCATCATGTGCCGGCAACCGTCGACTACATGATCCAGCGCGGCGAGTTCCTGACGTCGTACACACCGTACCAGCCCGAGGTCACGCAGGGGACTCTGCAGTATCTCTTCGAGTTCCAGACCCAGGTGACGCTACTCACCGACATGGAGGTGGCCAACGCCTCTATGTATGACGGCTCGACGGGCGCCGCCGAAGCCGTGCTGATGGCCAATCGTGTGACTCGGCGTCACAAGGCACTGATCTCCGGTGGCTTGCATCCGCATTATCGCGGCGTCATCCAGACCGCGGCGCGTTGGGAAGGCTTCGACGCCAAGATCGGCAAGCCCGACGTCGAAGGCCTCGAAGACCTGATCGCCGGCATCGACAAGGAAACCTCCTGCGTCGTGGTGCAGAATCCGAGCTTCTTCGGCCATGTCCGCGACTTCACCAAGCTCGCCGAGGCCTGCCACGTAGCGGGCGCGCTGTTGGTCGTCGTCGTCACCGAGGTCGTGTCGCTCGGCTTGATCAAGCCGCCGGGCGAGATGGGCGCCGACATCGTGGTCTGCGAGGGCCAGTCGATCGGCAATGGCCTCGGCTTTGGCGGACCTTATGTCGGCCTGTTTGCCACCAAAGAGAAATACATGCGCCAGATGCCGGGACGCCTGGTGGGCGAGACGGTCGATGCCGACGGCAAGCGCGGCTTCGTGCTGACGCTCAGCACGCGCGAGCAGCACATCCGGCGCGAGAAGGCGACTTCCAACATCTGCACCAATGCCGGCCTGTGCGCGCTCGCCTTCACGGTGCATCTCACCCTGCTGGGCGAGGCAGGCTTCAAGCGCCTGGCCGAGATCAATCACGCCAAGGCCGCGCAACTGGTCGATCTTTTGGCGGCGGTGCCAAGTGTGAGGGTGATTAACGAGAGCTTCTTCAACGAATTCACCGTGCGCCTGCCAAAGCCCGCTGCACCGGTGGTCGAAGCCTTGGCCGCCAAGCGCATTCTCGCCGGGGTGCCGGTATCGCGCCTCATTCCCGACGATCCGTCGGTTGCCAACCTCCTGCTGCTCGCCGCGACCGAGACGGCGACCGACGAGGGTATGGCGCCCCTGATCGCCGGCCTGAAGGAGGTGCTGTGATGGTCCAGTCCCTCGACCGTTCGCAAGGTCGCATCGGCAACGCCGATGCGACGGCTGGGCTGGCAGCGCCCGCGACCTTCACCGGCAACCGCGCCCTGCAGATCGAGGAGCCGCTGATCTTCGAGATGGGCCAGGCCGGACGTTGCGCCGTCGATCTGCCGGAGCCGCCCAAGGTGAAGGACCGCCTCAATGGACTGCGCCGCGCCGGCGAGATCGGCCTGCCGGGGCTCAGCGAGCCGCAGGTGGTGCAGCACTACACGCGGCTCAGCCAGAAGAACTACGCCATCGACATGGGCGTCTATCCGTTGGGCTCGTGCACCATGAAGCACAATCCGCGCCTCAACGAGAAGGTGGCGCGGCTGCCCGGCATCGGCGACCTGCATCCGCTGCAGCCCCAATCGACCGTGCAGGGCGCGCTCGAATTGATCGATCGCCTGGCGCATTGGCTGAAGACCCTGACCGGCATGCCGGCCGTGGCGATGTCGCCTGCCGCCGGCGCCCATGGCGAGATGTGCGGCATGATGGCGATCGCCGCCGCGCTCGACGCACGCGGCGAGCGGGCCCAGCGCAAGACCGTCCTGGCGCCAGAGTCTGCACACGGCACCAATCCCGCCACCGCGGCCTCACTCGGCTTCACCGTGAAGCCTATCCCGGCCAACGAGCGCGGCCGGGTCGATCTCGCGGCGCTGAAGGCGGCGCTCGGACCCGACGTGGCGGCGATCATGCTGACCAATCCCAACACCTGCGGGCTGTTCGAAACCGAGATCGTCGAAATCTCCAAGGCAGTGCACGATGCCGGCGCCTACTTCTACTGCGACGGCGCCAACTTCAACGCCATCGTCGGCCGCGTGCGGCCGGGTGATCTCGGCGTCGACTGCATGCACATCAACCTGCACAAGACCTTCTCGACGCCGCATGGCGGCGGCGGACCGGGCGCGGGGCCGGTGGTGCTGTCGGCGGCGCTGGCTCCGCATGCGCCCTATCCCTGGATCGTGAAGGACGGCGACACGTGGCGGATCGCCGAGGACGGCGCCAAAGTCGACGGCGCGCCGATCGGGCGGCTAAAAGCCTTCCACGGCCAGATGGGCATGTTCACCCGCGCGCTCGCCTACATCATGAGTCATGGCGCCGATGGGCTGAAGCAGGTCGCTGAGGACGCGGTGCTGTCGGCCAACTACGTCATGGCCGCGCTCAAGAACACGATGAGCCCGGCTTTCGACGGGCCCTGCATGCACGAGGCGTTGTTCGACGACACGTTTCTGAAGGATACCGGCGTCAGCACCCTCGATTTCGCCAAGGCGATGATCGATGAGGGCTATCACCCGATGACCATGTACTTCCCGCTGGTGGTACATGGCGCTCTGTTGATCGAGCCGACCGAAAGCCAGGCCAAGGAAGACCTCGACCTCTTCATCGCCACCCTGCGATCGCTCGCCGAGCGGGCGAAGAGCGGCAAGGAAGTCGAAACCTTCAAGGCCGCCCCACGTTTCGCCCCACGCCGCCGCCTCGACGAGACGCTGGCGGCCCGCAAGCCCGTGCTACGTTGGCGCCCCTCGAACAACTTCAAGCAGGCAGCGGAGTAGTCATGGATGCCGTCGCAACGCTGGTCCCGGTTTTCGCGGTGTTCATTCCCGCGCTAATCCTGCCCGGTCCCGATTTCGTCGGCGTCGTGCGCTCCTCGCTGACGCGCGGCACCACGGCCGGCCTGCTGACGACGCTCGGCGTCACCATCGGGCTCGGCATGTACGCCACGCTCAGCCTGCTCGGCCTGTCGGCAGTACTGGTCAAGTACCAATGGCTGACCTGGGCGGTGCGGGTGCTGGGCGGTGCGTACCTGGTCTATCTCGGCATCAAGCTGCTGCGCGCCAAGCCCGGCAAGATGGACGACGCGGCCGCGCAAGGTCCGTTGCGCGGCAACGCCCTGCTGTTCGGCTTCTTCGTCACGCTCACCAACCCCAAGGCGATCGTGCTGTTCGCCAGCGTGTTCGCCACGGCGGTGACGGCGAGCACGCCGCATTGGCTAATGGCCCTGATGATCGGGTTGGTGATGACGAGCGCGCTTATCTGGTACTCGATCGTCTCGCTCTTCATGTCGTCGGCGCCGGTGATGCGCCGTTTCCAGAACGCTCGGCACTGGATCGAGCGGGTCGCCGGCGCGTCCTTTATCCTGATCGGCGGACGTATCATCGCCGACGCCCGCAATCCCGTCTCGCCCTAGCCGGCGCGCCGGTCAGTGCGGCGGCATAGGGATGAAGACCGGAGGTGTACCGGACATCCGCGAGCGGGCCTTGATCGCTTCGTCATTGGCGCCTTGTGGCTTCAGGTAGACGTAGAACGGCGTGCGACGCTCGACGATATCGTTGCCCGGTTGCGCGCTTTCGCTGACGGGCATGTCCGCCTGAATGCGCACATGCATGTAGCCGGGCATCAGCTCAGCCCAGTTCGCGACATCCGGCGTGAAGATCACGTCATACGAGTAGCCATCCACCAGCTTCACGACGCCCCAGGTCACGCCCTCGGCGGGCCGTGATGGCACTTGCTGCCAGGTAATGCCCGATTGCACGTAGATGCCGACGGCATTCAGCATCACGTAGAGCGGGCCGGTCGGGCTGACGTTCTGCAGAAACAACGTCGCGCGGTACGACTTGCCGTCCGGTTCGTAGGCGATCCGCTTCAGCTCGACGTATAGCGAACGCATGGCGGTGTTCTCGAGAAGCAGTCGTTCCTGGCGGGCCTGTTTCAGGGAGCGCGTCTGGTACCAGCCGACTCCCGCGTCCAGTGCGAAGACCACGATCAGCACGGCCACGACGGTGGCGACCAGCGGCGAGCGCCAGAAATCTAGGCGGCGCCCGAGCTTGACGGTTACTCCCGGCGTCGGGGCGACCGCCTTGCGCGGCGCGGCGGCCCGCAGCTCATCGAGCAGTTCACGTGACCGCTCGCCAGCCGGCGCGCCGGCGGCCGCGCGGCGCTTCAGCAATCGCAGTTCCGACTGCGCTACGCCCAGCTCACGCCGCAGTGCCGCGATCAGCGCGTCTTTCTCCGCCGCCGTCGGTTTCGCGGGATCGATCGGCTTCGCGTTCATTCGACGATCGCGCCGTTGGCGATATGGATGATCTGCTCGGCCTGTTCCGCCAGCGCAAGATTGTGCGTGACCAAGATCAGCGTCGTGCCGCGCTCGCGATTGACGGCCATCAGCTCATCCATGATCTCGATCTCGGTCTGCTCATCGAGATCGGAGGTCGGCTCGTCGGCCAGGATCAGCGCCGGCTCGTTGATGAGCGCGCGGGCGATCACGGCGCGGCGTTGCTCTCCGGCAGAAACCTCCGACGGATAGGCGTCGAGATGATCGCCCAGCCCCATCTGTGCCAGCAGCGCCGAAGCACGGTCATAGGTGTCGGCGGCGGCGCGCTCGCGGCCGAGCATTGCCGGCAGCGCGACATTGTCAATGAGGCGAAGGGTCGGCAGCAGGCTGGCGAACTGGAAGATGTAGCCGATTCGGACATTCCGGAAGGCCGCCAGCTCGCGCTCGGACAAGCCCCAGATGTCGACGCCGTCGACCGTGACCCGACCCTTCGATGGGCGGCTGAGGCCGCCCATCATCGCCATCAGAGAGGATTTGCCCGAGCCCGACCGGCCGATGATCGCGGCGAAGCTGCCTGCCGCCACCTCAAGGTCGACGCCGGCGACGGCCGCGACGCCGCCGCGCTCGGTCAGGTAGTCCTTTCGCAGGTCGCGGCAGGAGAGCATTGCTCAACCCTCGCCACGCACGAGGTCATAGGGATCCCGGCGGCTGGCCCGCCACGTTGGATAGAGCGCACCCAGTGCGCCGATGATGCAGGCCAGCATGATCGCGGCGACAGCGACGGCGATGGTGTGGGGCGTGTCGAGCCAGATGAAGGGCACGCCGATATGCTCGAGATAGTAGACCAGCGAGTGTTCGTAGAGGCGCATGACCAAAGTGCCCAATACGACACCCAGCACGCCGCCGATCCCGGTGGCGATCACTGCCTCGATAACCATCATGCCGATGACCTGGGATCGCCGTGCGCCGATTGCCTTTAGCAGGCCAAGCTCAGACCGGCGTTCGGTGACGATCGCGGAAAACAGCACACTGACCATAAGAGCGGTGCTGGCGAACATCAAGACCATCAGCGCGAGGATGCCGTCGAGCAGCGCTGCGAGCCCCTGGCGGATACCGCTCATCGTCGAATCGCCGGTGACGACCTTGACGCCCTTCAGCGTCGACAGGATGGCGAAGCGCGCCTGCTGCGGGGTCGCTGCCGGCGCGAGCTCGATGAGGAAGCCGCTCACCTTGTCCCGCTTCAGGGCGGCGGGCCGGCCGCCGTGGCCTTCCAAGGAACCGGCCAGCGCCTCGAGAGTGTCAAACGTCATGAAGACGCCGCGCTCGTGCGTGCCGACCCCCGTGCGTCCCAGCCGGCCGTAGACGACATGCGGCTTGCCGAAGATCAGGAGCTGCGAGCCGAGCGGTGCCTCGCGACCCGCGCCGAGGATCACGTCGCCCGGCCGCATGTCGCGGTTGATCTTCTCCACGAGCCAAGGTTGGATCGTGAAATCGACTCTTGGATCGAAGCCGATCAGGTCGACCGAGTCGTGATGGTCGCCGATGCCCGAATGCTCGACCCGGACGATCTTCTGGGGGGCGGCGCGTTTCACGCTCGCCAAACCTGCCTTGGCGAAGCTATCCGCGTCGAGCACGAGATCACTGGGTTCGACCACGAGCAGCGCCGCGGTGATGTTGGTGAGCGTGCCTTCCGGCACCACCATCATGTCGGCGCCCATCCGCGTGAGGCCGACAGCCATGCTGTTGTCGATGCTGCGCATCAGCGTCGCGCCGGTGAAGACCCCGCCGCTGGCGACCGCGACGGCTGCGATCAGCAGAAAACTGCGGGCCTTGCGTCGCCCGAGATTTTGCAGAGCGAGGCTGGCGAGCAGCCAGCGCAGGCCGCGACGGTCAGCAGCCATGTCCTCCGGACCGGGTCACAGCGTGCATGATCGTGTGTGCTTCATGTGCTCGAGCTTGGTCGGGATAATGACGCAGTCATGGTGGCCGCCGTTGCTCGGCAGGATGCCGATCAGAGTATCCGTCGACGTGTCTATGACGGCGATGCCGCTCGACTGGCGCTGGAAGCCGCTGAACGGCGTCAGCACGTATTTGCCGTCGTAGGTGATGGCGGGAGTTTGCAGGTCCGGACCGATCCCCTGGATTTCCTTCAGGATCGTCCAGGTCTTGGTGTCGACCACCATGATGCCGCTGGAGGCGGGCGACGGATGCAGGATGGACAGATAGAGCTTGGAGCCGTCCATCGAGAAGACCATGTGGAAGGGATTGGGGTATTTGCCGCGCCACAACGGGTCCTCGACATGGGCCACCTTGCGCCACTTCGTCGGGTCGGGATCGCCGCAGCTGAAGATCGAGCAGTTGTTTTCCCGGAGGTTGTTCATCATCACGAGGAACTTGCCGTCGGGCGAGAAGCCGATCTCGTGGCCAGGTGAGTGGATCTTGTCGAACACCACTTTCCAGGTGTCCTTGTCGATCTGCTCGACCGCGTACTGGTCCTGTGAGTCCTTGTTGAACTGCAGGAAAGCGGCCGGATCGAAATTTTTCTCCGGGTCGAGGATGCAGATGCCGCCGCACAGGCGCACCACGGTCGCGGCCCAGCGGCCTTCCGGATGCCAGATCGTGCCGTCGGCGCCGGTCAGGGACAGCGGTGCGGCCCCGGGCAATGAGCCTTCCTCGACGAAAAGCTCGCCCATCGGCACCATTTCCCAGTCGATCTTGTTGCCCTTCGTGCCGCGGTAATCGTAGAGGCCGGTTTTCTCGTCGGGATAGATCTTGCTGATCGTGAGGGTGCCGCCCTTTATCCAGGCATCGCGCAAGTCGGCAACATTGGGTGTCCAGTCGAACTTCAGCGCCGCTTTCACCTTCGACGTCGTGCGGTCGAAGCAGGCGGCGATGTCCTTCTGGCCATCGGTGACGAAATAGGACTGTGCGTCCTTCGGATTGACGGTCACATGCACGCCAAGTCCGAGGCCCGTGCTTTCCGAGACGTTCTCCACCAGCTGCATCTGCGTGCCGTCGTACCGAACGCGATAGATGTTGGTGCCTGGCTCAGGTTCCTCGATGGCGGTGGGAATTCCGTAGATCAGCGAATTCTTGCCGCCCTGCGTGCTGTTGACGAACTCGAACCCGTTATAGGGATCCGAGCTCGGAAATGCACAGAGGTGGTGGCTGATCGGGGCGAAGTCGCCATAGTTCCAGTACCAGATCGACGCCAGTACCCGATTCGAATTGAGATCGATCGCATAGGTGCCGCCGCCCATCTTGGTCGGCAACAGCGCCACCCATTTGCCGAGGCTTTGGCCGCGCAAATCGGCCGCGTTGTCGGTGACCTCGCGGACGATGCCGTGCCGCTGGGGCTCGGTGGAGGTTGCACCGGCGACGCCGTTGCTCGGGGCAGAGCCGCTGCCCAGCATGTTGTAGCCGACCACCCCTGCCTCGGCGACGACGGCCGTTCCGGCCGCGGCACCAAGGAGCGTCCGCCGGCTGAATCGGCGGCGCCGCTCCGTTGTCGGCGCAAGCGGTCTCAGTTTTCTGGCGTCCAATTCCTTCTTTGCTGCCAGGTAGGCTTGGAAGTCTTCGCGATCCTTTTCGCCGACTTCGTCGCGCCGCTTCAAGAACGCGTCGACCGAGCTCTGGCGAGCGGGAAGGTTTGTCGATTCTGCTACGAGCTTGGCCTTGAGGGCGTCACGCGTCGCCTGCCTGGTCTTCGACTTCTTCGTTCGCCTGGCCATCCGAAGCCCCCCTTGCTGATACGCTTCTCGATATTAGAGGGGCCCAAGTTCCGTGAATCAAGTTCGGCGACTGCCGAAAGATTGCCGAAACAGTTTGTGGACCGGCCACCCTGACGCGTGCTCAACTTTGCAAATGGACTACGCGGTCATCATCAGCGCCATCGTCCTTGGCCTGTCTATTCTGGCAACGGCGGCCAAGTTCCTGGATTGGTTCCTTCATTCGGATCCCAAGACCATGGTCCGGACGATGCGCTGGATGGTCGTGCTTCTGGTACTCGTCGCCATACCGCTGCTCACAATGATGATCGCCCGCGAGCAGTGGGCGGGTGCCATGTCGCTTGGCGCCGGAACACTCGTCGTTTCCCTGTTTCTGAAATGGCGCGCCGTGTTGGCGCCGCTGCGTACGGCGTTCGCCCATTTTCGGCCGAAGCCTCGACCGCTCGAGATGCCGCCGGTTTGGCAAGACGATATGGCCGCGGACCAGCATGCAATGCTGAACGGCGACGGCATGGGCATGACGGTGAGAGAGGCGCTAGAAGTGCTCGGCCTGCCGGACGGCGCCGATGTCGCCGCAGTGCGTGCCGCCCATCGCCGGCTCATGCGAATGGTTGATCCTGATACTGGCGGCGGCTCTCCATACCTCGCAGCGAAAATTGACCAGGCACGCGACGTATTGATTGACGCCCTACGGCGGCGTATCGGGCCGACCGCCATCGCAATGGCTGAGCCCAAGCGCCTGACGACGCGCTAGTCTCTTCCGACCGAGCGAGACCTGATTTCAAGGCAGGATGGCACCCATGCGCATTTTTACGTCGTTGCCCCAGGAAAACCTGCGCAAGGTCGGCCCCGCCGCCCAGGCGATCGAGGCGGCGGGCTATACCGGCGTCACCACACAGGAAAACAAGCACGACCCGTTCCTGTCGTTGGCCGTTGCCGGCGCGGTGACGGAGCGCATCGAGTTGCACACCAGCGTAGCCATCGCCTTCGCCCGCTCGCCCATGACCTGCGCCAATGTCGGCTGGGATCTCGCGGCAAGCACGGGTGGACGCTTTACACTCGGCCTCGGCTCCCAGGTCCGAGCGCACAACGAGCGGCGCTTTTCCGTGCCCTGGTCGCCACCGGCGCCACGCATGCGCGAATATGTCCAGGCGGTGCGCGCGATCTGGGCGGCGTGGAAGGGCGACGGAAAGCTCAAATACGAGGGCAAGCACTACCGCTTCACTCTGATGACGCCGAACTTCACGCCGGAACCCTATGACGGCCCGACGCCGCGCATCGGTATGGCCGCGGTCGGTCCGCTGACGTTGAAGGTGGCGGCTGAGGAAGCCGACAGCGTCAAGCTCCACTCCTTCTGCACGCGCAAGTACCTCGAGCAGAACACCCTGCCGATCATCGATGCAGGCCTCGCCGCCTCAGGGCGCAAGCGCGAAGCCTTCGAGATCACCGGCGGTGGCTTCGTGGTCACCGGCAAGGACGACGCGGCGGTGGCCAAGCTGTTCGACTGGGTGCGCTATCGCGTGGCGTTCTATGGCTCGACGCAGGCCTACTGGCCGGTGTTCGAGGTGCACGGTCTGGGCGACCTGGGCCGCAAGCTCAATGCCATGACGCGGGCCGGGCAGTGGAACGAGATGGCCAAGGAAGTATCGGACGACGTGGTCCATCTGTTCGCTGCCGTTGGCCGGCACGACCAGATCGCCAAGGCGATCGGGGAACGCTTCGGCGGCCTGGTCGACGCCGTGAGCGCCAGTGCCAATTCGTCGAAGCCCTCCGACCTGCCGCCGGACCTGATTCAGGACATCAAGCGCATTCCCGCGCGCTACCAGCGCTGAGGGCACAAAAGAAAAGCCCCCGCCTTGCGGCGAGGGCCCCAGGTAGCCCGCGATTGCTTTTGTGCGGGCGATCCGAAACTAGAACTCAGTGCAGACGCCGCGGCAACTCGGCGATCGCCTCATCGACCAGGGTCTGGGCCTTGCCGGCGCCGACCTGTTCGCGCAAGAGCGCGCGGGTGGCGGTCAGCGCCACGTCGACGGCGGTGTCGCGCACATCCTTGGTGGCGGCCGCCTCGGCCTGGGCGATGCGATCCTTGGCCTGCTGCTCGCGCAGCGCCACGGCTACCTCGAGATTGGCCGCGGCGCGGTCCTGCAAGCGTTTCACTTCTTCACGCGCCTGCGAAAGGATGCCTTCGGCCTCGGCCGTCGCCTGGGCGAGCGTGCGCTCGGCCTCAGCCTTGGCCTGTAGTGCATCGGAGCGCAGGCGCTCGGCATCGGCGACGGACTTGGCGATCGACTCGGAACGCTTGTCCAGGCCGCTGGTGATGCCCCCCCAAATCTTGCGGCCGGCGAAGCCCACGAAGATCAGGAAGGCGATGGCGACCCAGAAGGTCGGATCGGAGAAGATGCCGCCATGATCCGCGCCGTGCGCAGGGTCGGCGGCCCATGCAGCGCCAATGCCGAACATCAGCCGCTCCTCTTCAGGGCCGAGGCCACCTTGGCGTTGAGTGCACCGGCGTCGGCCGGCTGTCCAACCAGCTTGGCGTAGGCACTCTGCGCCACTTCGTTCGCCATCTGCTCCAGTCCGCTCAGCGCGTTGGCGCGCTGCTCGCCGATGCGCTTTTCGGCCTCGCCGATTTGCGCGCCGATCCGCTCGCTGAGTTGGGTCAGGCGCGCAGCCGCCGCGGCAGCGTCGGCCTCCTCGCGCTCCCGTGTCAGCCCGCGGGCGCCCTCACGAGCGGCGATGAGCTTCTGGTTGTACGCCTCTATCGCGGCCCGGGCGTCCTCGTTTGCCTTCTCGGCGGCAGCGAGGTCACCCGAGATCTTGGCGTCCCGGGCCTCCAGGGTGGCGGCGATGCGCGGCACGGCCACGGTCGACATCAGCACGTAGAGCACGGCGAACAGGATCGCCAGCCACACGAGCTGCGGGACCATGTCGTGCGGGTTGAGCTGCGGCATGGTGCCGGCGGCCAAGGCGCCGCCGGGCAACAGAACCGCGGCTGCGAGCGCGAACGCCTTTGCCGCCGGACGCATGTTGGGTTTGGCCTGCAAGCTCAGAGCACGAAGAGCAGCAGCAACGCCACGACCAGGCCGAACAGGCCGGTCGCCTCGGCCAGCGCGAAGCCCAGGATCACGTTGGCGAACACGCGCGGCGCCTGCTCGGGGTTGCGGAACGAGCCCGAGATGTAGGCGGCGAAGATGTTGCCGATGCCGACGCCGGCGCCCGCGAGGGCGATACTGGCGAGGCCTGCACCGATCATTTTTGCAGCTGCGGGATCCATATTAAGTCCTTCTCTAGGTTGGATGGGTTGAGACGTGAAACTTCGGAACGCTCAGTGATGCAGGTGGAGCGCGTCGTTGAGATACAGGCAGGCCAGGATGGCGAACACGTAGGCCTGCAGGCAGGCGACCAGCACCTCGAGCGCGAAGAAGGCCGACGTGAAGATCAGCGGCAGCCAGCCGAAGAAGATGCCGACCATGATGACGAAGCCCGCGAACACCTTGAGCATGATGTGGCCGGCCAGCATGTTGGCGAACAGGCGGACCGAGAGCGTGAGCGGCCGGATCAGGTAGGAGATGATCTCGATGGGCACCAGGATCGGCATCAGCCAGAGCGGCACGCCCTTGGGCGCGAAGAACGAGAAGAAGTGCACGCCGTGCTTCCAGAAGGCGATGATGGTCACGCCGATGAACACGAAGGCGGCCATGGCGAAGGTGACGATGATGTGGCTGGTCGGCGTGAAGGAGTAGGGAATGAGGCCGACGGCGTTGCAGCCAAGCACGAACAGGAAGAGGCTGAAGATGAAGGGGAAGTACTTCTTTCCGCCATCGCCGACATTGTCGCCGACCATCTTGGCGATGAATTCGTAGCCGGTCTCGGCCATGCCCTGCAGGCGGCCCGGTATCAGCGCCCGCCGGCGCATGCCGTAGACGAAAATGAAAGCCATCAGCGCGATGGCGATCGTCATCCAGAGCGCGGAATTGGTGTAGGAGACATCGAGCCCGCCGAGATGCAGCGGCACCAGCCGCTTGATCTCGAATTGCTCCATCGGACTGTGCATCGCGCCTACATCCCCCGACTACTTGCCCAACCTGCTTGCGCCCGGCCTACTTGCCTGCGCCCACCCTACTTGCGATCGTCGCGCTCGGCGTCTTTCGCGTACGACCTGATCGCCCGCCAGGCATTGTGCATGCCGCCGGCAAAACCAACGACGGTCATCGCCACCAGCATGTAGGGCTTCGATCCCCACCAACGATCGAGCCAATAGCCGAGGAAACCCCCAACCAAAAGGCCCGCGATCATATCCACCAACACGCGATAGGCAACGTTGGTCTGCCGCTGCGACATTCCGCTGCCCTGGCTCGGTTTTTCCGCCGTGCCGCGCGCCGCTTTCAGCCGCGCGTCGAGCTCGTCGATCCGTCTCCGATCGCCGTCGGGATCAGGATCCTGTCCGGCTTTCCGTGAGGGAGGGTCCATCTGCCTACGCGCTCGAATGACGAGGTTTTTTGCCCCGCCATCCGATAGCGGGCGGATGTCTAGGGGTTGGGCCGGACCCTGTCAAGAAACCGATTCCCCTTGCCGCTCAACCGCTTAGCGGCTTGAAAACGGCGAACTTGGCGTCGCCGTCACGCTTCACCTGCGGCACCAGATCGACCTCCCAGTCGAGGTACTGGCGCATCGCCGCCTCGACGTCCTGCTTGAAGTCGTACGGCCTGTACCAGACATCGGTCGGCGGATCGGCCATGTGCGTGTGGCCCGTCTCGACCGCGAGCCCCGCGTCGCGCCACGCTTTCATGCCGCCGCTCAGGATCGCGACCGGCAATCCGCCGGCCGCTTCCGCCGCTTCGGCAGCGGCGAGGGCTGCGATCTCGCCGTCGGGCGAGACCAGCACGATACGCCTGGCCTGCGGCTGCTTCTTCAGCATCTCGGGGATCGTCTTGCCGAGATTCGCCCGCACGGCGAACCAGGCCCCCGGCACGTGGCCGTCGCGATATCGGAGGCTCGTGTCGAGATCGATCACCAGCGCACCGTCGATCTCCTTGGGTGAGACCGTCGCAGGCGTCGGCAGCACAAAGCCCTTGGGAAAGCGCTGCTCTGCTTCGGTCGTGAGCTCGCCAGCCGTGGGCTTGTGGTCGAGCACGTAGGTGTTGGCCCAGTTCATCTGCAGCAACCAGTGCGCCGTCATGATGGCGCGCACGCCGTCATTGTCATGCAGCACGATGGTGGCATTGCGCGGCCCGACATATTGATCGGTCGCCTGCACGAGCTGCCCGCCCGCGGCATGGCGGAAACCCTTGATGTGACCCTGCGCGTATTCGGCCGGATCGCGCACGTCGAGCTTGTGGATCGGACCGTCTTTGGCTTCGAGCGCCCTGAGGCCGGCCATATCGATCTTCTTGATGCCCATGCGTTTGGCCACGTTGGCCGCCGCCGTTTGCGCGAACTTCGCGGCTTCTGGCCCCTGCGGACCGAAGCTCCTGGTTTCGCCGCGCGCCACCTTCAGGCCGGCGAGGTGCCAGCCCATGGTGCCGTTCTTCAATGCCATCACCTTGTTGGGCAGGCCGGCATTGATCAGCGACTGCGCGCCGATGATCGAGCGCGTGCGGCCGGCGCAGTTCACCACGACCAGCGTCTCGGGGCGCGGCGCGAAGTCCTTCACGCGATAAACCAGCTCGGCACCCGGGCAGTCGATGCCGCTCGGGATCGACATGTTGTTGAATTCCGGCATCGGTCGGGAATCCAGGATCACCATGTCGGCCTTGGAATCGATCAGCTTCTGCACATCGGCAGCGTCGATGCGCGGCGTGTCGTTGTCATGCTCGACGACCTCGCCGAACGCCTTGGAGGGCACGTTGACGCCGGTGAAGACCTCATAGCCCGCGTCGCGCCAGGCCTTCAGTCCACCCTTCATGACCGCGAGGTTGGTGTAGCCGAGCCGCGACAGCTTGGCGGCGGCACGGTTGGCGCGCCCCGCCCATTGCGGGTCCTGGTCCGGCTCGCCGCTGTCCATCAGCACGATGCGCGTGCCGGGATCGGGCAGCAGGGCGAACGCCCGCGGCTCCAGGCGCGACAGCGGCAAGGGCGTGGCAAACAGAGGATGGCCCTTGATCGAGAACTCGCCCTCCTCGCGCACGTCGAAGAAGGCGAAGACCTCGCTCGATTTCAGCATCTCCTTGACCTGCTGCGCGCCGAGCAGCGGCGTCAGGATCTTGGCCCGGGCCATGAAGCGCTTGGCCGTGCCGGTCGCCATGTCGACGCTGACACGGTCGGGCAGGTGGTCGAGGCCGAGTCCGTAGAAGTGCAGGTGGAGCGCGGTGCCCGAACCCGCCGGCGTCTCGATGTGATGGAAGTCGTCCGGCAGGTAGGAGATGAAGTCGCCGTTCTTGAGCGTCTTCTCCTTGGCCGGCGCCTCGCGCAATTGCACGAAGCCGTCGCGCGCGCCGTTGTCGAGCCGGTCATACACCACGTTGCGCTCGGCGCCGTGGACGCCGGCAATCACCGCCCAGGTCGTGTGATTATGCGGCGGCACCTTCTTGCCGGGACCGCCGGCCGAGGCATAGAGCGCAAAGCGGTGGTCGGGGTCCTCGCTCAGGCGATAGATGCCGCCATCGGCTCCCAGCGGAAACTCGTCATGGGGGAAGAGGTCGGCGCGGCGCGCCAGGCCGGCCAACAGCCCGCCGATCTTGTCGAGGTTGGCGTGGGTTACGCCAGTTTTCTCGATCTCGCGCGCCTGATCGACCAGGCGTCGCACGGCATGGCTGCGCTCCTGATACAAAGTCATCGGGGGGTCCTCCGTTTGTCGCAGTATAGCGGCCCGCTCTTGTCGGCACAGGGCAAGTCAAACTACGGTAGCGCCATGAAGCAGCTCGTGCATGTGGTCATGGTGGGGGCCTTGACCACATTCGCCGCGTCTACCCTGGCCCAAACCACCACCAAGCCGCCGCCCAAGCCGGCGAGTGCCGCCAAACCGGCCTCGACCGCGCCGACTGCCAAGTCGGCGTCGCATGCCGTGGCGCATCCGCTGGTCCGCCATCCGGTATTCGTGCCGGCCCCGCCGGTCATCGAGATCGACGAGATGGCGGTCGTGCCCGACCTGCCGACGGTGCTGAGTGGTGAGGATCGCGACCGCTATCGCCGCATCTTCCAGGCCCAGGCCAGCAGCCAGTGGGCGCAGGCCGACGCCGAGATCGCTCGGGTGACCGACAAGACGCTGATGGGCTATGTCGGCGCCCAGCGCCTTTTGGCCCAGGGCTACCCCGCGCGCTACGACCAGCTCGCTGCCTGGCTGCAGGACTACAACGACCATCCCGACGCGCCGGCGATCTACCGGCTGGCCCTCGCTCGCCGCACGCCCGGTTCCGGCGATCTCACCCCGGCAAGCTTCGTCGGCAACGCACCGCCGTCGCCCACTTTCGCCGCCGCGCGCACCGTGACCGGCGTCGATGCCGCCCGCGCCGCCGAGCTGCGCGGCCGCCTGCAGCAAATGGCCGACGACGGTGGCTATAACGCCGCTTTCGCCTTGCTCGACCGCAAGTCGACCGTCGATCTCTTGGGGCCGCAGGAGGTCGAGCTGTGGCGTGGCCGCATCCGGACGCGAGCGCTGGAAGCCGATTCGCAGCGCAACGTGCAGGTGCCGGTCGACATCAGCATGCCGCCTGACGCCAACTGGAACGCAGGCCTGTCGGCGTTCGTCTCGGGCAACATGGCCGAAGCGGCGCGCCGCTTCGAGTTGGTGGCTGACGCACCCCCCGACCAGGCCTCGTCCTGGACGCTGTCAGCCGGCGCCTTCTGGGCCGCGCGCGCCAACCTGCTGGCCGGCAATCCGCAGAAATTCGCGCCCTACCTCAAACGCGCCGCCCTGCATGGCCGCACCTTCCACGGCCTGATCGCGCAGAAGGCGCTCGGCATGAAGGTCGTGGCCGACTGGAACGTGCCGGCAATCGACCGCAAGCGCGCCGACATCCTGAAGAACGATCGCGCCGGCAAGCGGGCGCTGGCGCTGCTGCAGCTCGGCGCGTCGACCGCCGCCGAGCGCGAGCTGTTCGCGGCCTCGCTCGATGCCGATCCGCAATATGTCGAGGCGGTGCTGGCGCTCGCCAACAAGGCGGTGCTGCCGGGCCTGTCGGTGCGCGTGGGCAACGCGGCGTGGGACGAGCGCCACAAGATCGCGGGCTTTGACGGGGCGATGTATCCGCTGCCGCCGTGGCAGCCGGCCAGCGGCTTCACCCTCGACAAGGCGCTGGTCTACGGCTTCATGCGCCAGGAGTCGGCGTTCAATCCCAAGGCACGCTCCTATGTCGGCGCCATGGGGCTGATGCAGTTGATGCCGCGCACCGCCCAGATCGTCGCCGCCAAGTATGCGCCCGAGGCGCAGGGCGGCAATCCCTACGATCCGCCGGTCAACATGTCGCTCGGCCAGGCCTACATCGCTTCGCTCCTGGGCGACGCCGACAACAACCTGGTGCGCACCGTCGCGGGCTACAACGGTGGGCCGGGCAACGTGATGCGTTGGGACAACACGCTGAACGCGTCGTCGGATCCTCTCCTCTACGTCGCCTCGATCCCGCTCAACGAGACGCGCGACTTCGTGCAGCGCGTGCTGGCGAACTACTGGATGTACCAGATCCGGCTCGGCCAGCCGACGCCGTCGCTCGACCAGATCGCGGCGCATGAATGGCCACGCTACGCCCCGCAGGACGGCGCCAAGCGTTGAACTTCGGGTCTATGTGACCATATAATGTGGTCACATAGGAATTGGGGTCATGGACCGCAAGATCAACGCCGCCGCCTTCAAGGCGCAGTGCCTGAAACTGATCGATGAGGTCGCCGAAAGCGGCCAGCCCATCACCGTCACCAAGCGCGGCAAGGCGAAGGTGCAGATCGTCGCCGTGCGTGAGAAGGCCAAGACGCTGATCGGAGCGACGAAGGGCACCTTCAAGATCCTGGGTGACATTGTGGGTCCAACCATCGTCGATTCCGAAGACCGCCTGGATCGCCAAGCACGCCTCATCAACGGACAGCTCGATGACCCTCCTGCTCGATACGCACACCGTCGTTTGGCTAACCGAGGATCAGCCAAGCCTCGGAAAAGCGGCAAGGCGCGCCTGCAACGGCGCCCTCGCGGCAAATGAAATAGCGATCTCCACGATCACTTATTACGAGCTCGGCCTCCAGCTGCAGCGGCGGCAGATTGGCGGGCCTTCAGATCTCGGGGAGTGGCGGCAGCGCATAGCCACTCTCGGTCTCAGGGAAATTTCGGTTTCCACGGAGGTCGCCATGCGGGCCTCGGGGCTCGGCAACCTGACCGGCGATCCATTCGATCGGATCATCGTTGGTACGGCGCTGGTTATTGATGCGATTCTGCTGACCGCCGACGGATCGCTGCTCGATTGGCCGGGCCGGCTGCGCCGGCAGGACGCGCGCCGATGAGAACGGTGTCCTTTCTGCACGGCGCGGGCTCTTGCGCTTGATTACAAGCGCTGGCGCCCGCAAACACTAACGCTGCGCGTTAGTGTTTGTGTGGATGCGGGTGGGTCGGGTCGACCCAGTAGACCTCTTCCGGCTTCTCGACCGGCGTGATGTCGATGTTGATCGCCACCGCCTCGTTGTCTGAACGGACCAGCACGCATTCCAGCGGCTCGGTCTCCGAGGCGTTGATCTCCTGGTGCGGAACATACGGCGGCACATAGATGAAATCGCCGGGGCCAGCCTCGGCGGTGAATTGCAGCTTGTCGCCCCAGCGCATGCGGGCGCGGCCCTTGACCACGTAGATCACGCTCTCGAGGTGCCCATGATGGTGCGCGCCGGTCTTGGCATGGGCGTGGATGGTCACTGTGCCGGCCCACAGCTTCTGCGCGCCGACGCGGGCGAAGTTGATGGCCGCAGCCCGGTTCATGCCCGGGGTCTGGGCGGTGTTGGTGTCGAGCGAGCCCGCGGGGATCACCCGCACGCCGTCATGTTTCCAGTCGGTCATGCCCTTCATCTAGGCCCGCCGCCTCGCCTCCACAAGCGAGGAACGCTAGGATGATCGCATGAACAAAATTGATGAAACCAAGGCTTTCAAGCCGGTGAACATCGCGGTGCTGACGGTGTCCGATACGCGGACGCTCGAGACCGACAAATCGGGCGACACGCTGGTCGAGCGTATCAAGCGCGACGGCCACGTGCTGGTCGACCGCGCCATCGTGACCGACGACGTGGCCAAGATCCGCGCCCAGGTGAAGAAGTGGATCGACGATCCCAGGATCGAGGCGGTGATCACCACCGGCGGCACCGGCGTCACCGGCCGCGACGTCACGCCCGAGGCGCTGGAGGGCCTGTTCGAGAAGAAGATCGAAGGCTTCGGCGAGACCTTCCGCTGGATCAGCTTCCAGAAGATCGGCACCTCGACCATGCAGAGCCGCGCCACCGCGGGCGTCGCCAATGCCACCTACATCTTCGCGCTGCCCGGCTCGACCGGCGCCTGCAAGGACGGCTGGGACGACATTCTGCGCCAGCAGCTCGACATCCGCTTCCGGCCCTGCAACTTCGCCGAGCTGATGCCGCGCCTGAACGAAGGCAAGATGCCGCGAAGTGGCTGACATCTTCCGGGACCGCGGGCGTCCAGGCCGCTCATGCTCTTTGCTGGGAGCGCGCCACTCCAGTGGCGCATCTTTGCGTGCTGCGACAGCCCATGAGCGCCACGGAGTGGCGCGCTCCCAGCCATGACTGACGACTTTCTCGCAGCGCTGCGCGCCGGCGCGCCACTGCCCGCGACCGGCACGGCGCACGGACATGTTCGATTGCAAAACGGCCTTCTCGCCCGCGTCGCCTACGCGCACGAAGGCGATGCCACGGCGGCGGGCCGCCTGCAGACACAGGCTGCCGCGTTCCGTCATCTCGCGCCGGCCGGCCGAACGCCCACGCTGCACGAGGTGATCGAGCCGCGCGCCGGATTGCCCGGTGGCGCACTGGTCGTGGACTTCATCGAGGGCCACGCGCCGCGCCTGCCGGATGAGCTTGGTGCCATCGCCGAGACGCTGGCACTGATCCACGCCTTGCCTTTGCCGCCGACGAGTTCGCCCATTCCGCGCCAGAACAATCCCTTCCTCGAGACCCTGGAAGGCATCGAGCTCAACGCCATGCGTTTCCTCGACAAGGCGGTGCCCGACCAAGGCTCGCGCGCGGAGATCGCCGAGGAGCTGCGTGCCATGCGCGGCATGGCACTGGCGCTCGGCCGGCAGGCGCAGCCCCTCACCGTGGCGCTGGCCGACACCCATCCCGGCAACTTCATCGTCGATCGCGCGGGGCTGGCCTGGTTCGTCGATCTCGAGAAGGTCCATGTCGGCTCGCCCGCGATCGATCTCGCGCACGCGATCTTGCCGACCTCGACGCTGTGGCATCCCGATGTTGGCGCGGTGCTGTCACGTGGCGACGTCCACGCCTTCCAGGAAAATTATCTCGCGCGCTTGACCGGCAAGCGGACCGAAGCGCTGCGCCCCTGGATCGTACCGATGCGTCGTCTCACCTGGTTACGCACCACTTTATTCATGGCGCGCTGGCGGGCAGAAACGCGCTCGCCGCGCGACCCGACCAATACCACCCAATGGAGCGATTCGGGCCTCGACCCCAAGATGAAGCGCCACATCGATGCCCGCATCGACCAATGCTTCAGCCGCGAGACGATCAGGAGCATTCGGTCAGAATGGCTGGCTTGACTCGTTCCTGATTTGTTCTCAATGTCGGCACGCCATGAAAAAAGACGGCGAGCCCCTCTATCTCGACGACGCGATCCCCGAGCCTCAACGCAACGGCCGCGGCGCCTTGTCGAACGCGTCCAGCCGCTTCGACGACGAGAAGAAGATCCGCACGAACGACGGCTGGGACATCGAAGACGAGCTGCCGCCCTTGCGCACCACGCTGACGCGCGATGCCACGCGCACCATCCTCGCGCGCAACACCTCGCCCGACGTGCCGTTCGACCGCTCGATCAATCCCTATCGCGGCTGCGAGCATGGCTGCATCTATTGCTTCGCCCGTCCCACCCACGCCTATCTCGGCCTGTCGCCCGGCCTCGATTTCGAGACCAAGATCCTGTTCAAGCCCGAGGCGGCGAAGCTGCTCGAGGCCGAGCTTGCCTCGCCGAAATATCGCTGCGACGTGGTGGCGATGGGCACCAACACCGATCCCTACCAGCCGGTCGAGCGCGAACTCAAGATCACACGTTCGATCCTGAAGGTGCTCTCCGACTTCAACAATCCGGTCGGCATCGTCACCAAGAACCATCTGGTCACGCGCGACATCGACATTCTCGCCGACATGGCCAAGCGCAACCTTGCCGAGGTCTTCCTGTCGGTGACCACGCTCGACAAGGTGCTGGCGCGGGACATGGAACCGCGTGCCTCGGCGCCGCACCGTCGGCTCGACGCCGTCCGCGAGCTCAGCGCGGCCGGCATCCCGGCCGGCGTGATGACCGCGCCCATGATCCCGGGCCTCAACGACCACGAGATGGAAGCAATCCTCGAGGCCGCGTCCGAAGCCGGCGCCACGCGCGCGGGTTTCACTGTTCTGCGCCTGCCGCTCGAGATCAAGGACCTGTTCGACGAGTGGCTGCGTGCCAACCGACCGGACCGCGCCGAAAAAGTCCTGTCATTGATCCGTCAAATGCGCGGCGGTGCGCTCTACCAGGCCGAGTTTGGCCTGCGCATGCGCGGCGAAGGCCCGATCGCCCAGCTGCTCGCCGCGCGCTTCTCGGCGGCAGTGAAGCGGCTTGGCCTCAACAAGATCCGCTACCGCCTCGACACGCTACGCTTCGCCGTGCCTGAGTCGGCGCGTACTGCGCTGACCGATGCCAAGCGCGACGCGCGGCAGATGAAGCTGCTTTGAAAGGGAGAGTCCGATGGCCGACGAGCTCGTCTTCTACACCAACCCGCAATCGCGCGGCCTCACCACGCACTGGATGCTGGAGGAGATCGGCTGCCCCTACCGCATGGAGGTGAAGGCCTACGGGCCGGAGATGAAGTCGCCCGATTACCTGGCGATCAACCCGATGGGCAAGGTGCCGGCGATCAAGCACGGCGGCACGGTCGTGACCGAGACGGGTGCCATCCTTTGCTATCTCGCCGACGCCTTTCCCGTGGCCAAGCTCGCACCGCCCGTAGGTGAGCGCGGCGCCTACTATCGCTGGCTGTTCTTCATCGCGGGCTGCGCCGAGCCCGCGATGAGCAACAAGTCGGCCGGCTGGGATCCGTCGACCGAGCTGACGCGCCGCTTCGGCTACGGCTCCTATCAACTCACCATGGACACGCTGGAGAAGGCGGTCACGGGCAAGCGCTACATCGCAGCCGACCATTTCACCGCCGCCGATCTCTTTGCCGCCTCGTTCCTGAGCTTCGGCATGATGTTCAACGTCATCGAGAAGCGACCGACCTTCGAAGCCTATGTGAAGCCTCACGTCGAGCGTCCGGCGTGGCAGAAGGTGATGAAGCCCTGACCGTCGTCCCGAGCGGAGCGAAGCGAAGTCGAGGGACCTTGCTTCAACGAATAGCCAATTGCCGCAATGCGCCAGCCAGTTGTCTACATTCTCGCCAGTCCCAACGGACGTGCCCTGTACATTGGAGTGACGACTGACCTGGGTCGCCGTCTGGAAGAGCACCGCCCCGGATTGTCGATTCAAACGGCGCAGTACAGTATCACTCGCCCTGTCTACATCGAGTCCTGTGACACGGCACCCGATGCTATCGCCCGGGAGAAGCAACTGAAGAAGTGGCGTCGCGAAAAGAAGATCGCCCTGATCGACGCCGCTAATCCGGAAGGGCTCGATCTCTCTAGCGAAGTTCTGTAGCCACTTCGTCGTCTCGACCGAGGGCCGCAGGCCCGAGTGGAGAGACCTTCTCTCGACGACGAGGTGGCTTATCGTGGAGAGAAGGTCCCTCGACTACGCTGCGCTCCGCTCGGGACGACGGGGTGGTTAGTCGAGGAATCGCACCTTCGGCCACAGATCGCGCCAGCCCTTGCTGGCGATGCGCGCGTTGTATTCGTCGAGCTTGGTACGGCCGAAGGCCGTCGGCCGGCAGCGCAGGCCGAGCAAATCGTCGGTGCCGAGCGGCGCGACCACGCTCAGCGTGTCATCGGCTTCCAGCCGCACGCCCACTGCCGTCACCGTCTCGAGCCAGTAGGTCATCGAATCGGCGGTGTCCTTGTGCTGCGGCAACCCCTTCCAGACGTGCATGCGCGCCTGGTTGCGCACCTGCCAAGGCGCGGCCAGCAGAGTGTTGAGCCGGTGCTCGAACTCCTGTTCCGGTGCCTTGGAGAGATCCGCCGCGTCGTAATAGAGCACATCGATGTCGTTGGTCGGGCGCGGCGGTACGATATCGTGCAGATGGTCCCACACCCGATTGCGCACGAAACCTGCGGCGATGCACCAGTCGGGCAGGGCGAGCGCGCGGACTGCACGAAGCTGTTCCATACCCACAGGGTCCTGCGCGATGATGTCGGAGATCAGGGACATGGTCCCAGTGTAACGCGCGGCGACGGGGATAATGCCGAGCTTCAGGTTCGAAATGCGCATTGAGGGCATGGTGGCCGGCATCGACGAGGCCGGGCGCGGTCCGCTGGCCGGGCCGGTGGTCGCCGCCGCGGCCGTCATCGATCGTACCGCGGCCAAGCGCCGGCTCCTGAAGCTGATCAACGATTCCAAGCAGCTCGAGCTCGAGGACCGCGAAGCGGCCTACGAGGCGATGGTCGCCTCGGGCCTGGTGAAGTACGCCGTGGCCGAGGCGACGGTCGAGGAGATCGACCGCTTCAACATCCTGCAGGCGACCTTCCTGGCGATGCGCCGCGCCCTCGAGGCGCTGTCGCAGCAGCCCGACGTTCGGCCCGACGTCGTGCTGATCGACGGCAACCAGGTGCCGCCGCGGCTCGGCTGCAAGGCCGAGACCATTGTCGGCGGCGACGCGAGATCGTATTCGATCGCCGCCGCCTCGATCTTCGCCAAGGTGACGCGCGATCGCTACATGGCGAAACTTGCGGAGACCTACCCCGGCTATGGCTGGGAGACCAACCGCGGCTACGGAAGCGAAGAGCATCGCGACGCGATCACGAGGCTCGGCCCCACGCCGCACCACCGCATGAGCTTCTCGCCGTTCAATCGCCTGCCCGGGCTGTAGCGGGCCGCGCTCGCGCGCTGTAGGGTCGTGCGAGCCATGGTTGTCGAGACACGCTACGTCACCAGCGGCGAGGTTTTCGTCGCCTGCCAGATCTCGGGCCAGAGCGCGCCCGATCTCCTGATGACGCCCGGCTTCGTCTCGCATCTCGAGCAATCCTGGGAGAATCCCAACGGCGCGCGCTTCTTCAACGGCCTTGGCGCCTTCTCGCGCCTGATCCGCTTCGACAAGCGCGGCACGGGCCTCAGCGACCGTGGTGTCGGCATTCCCCATCTCGATGAGCGCATCGACGACATTCGCGCCGTGCTCGATGCGGCGGGTTCCAGGAAGGCCTATCTGCTGGGCATTTCTGAAGGCGGGCCGATGTCGATCTTGTTCGCCGCCACCTATCCCGACCGCGTCGCAGGTCTCATCCTGTTCGGCACCTACGCCCGCACGGTCGGCGCATCCGCTCCACAGGACGACTTGGAGGCGGCTGAGCGCGAAATTCGCCAAGACTGGGGAACCGGCAAGGGCCTGCGCAACTTCTCGCCGGCGGCCGCTCGCGATCCTGCCGCCGTACAGGCCTTCGCGAAATTCGAACGGCTGAGCGCCAGCCCCTCCGACGTCATCAATCTGCTGCGCATGAACCGCGAGATCGACGTGCGTGCCATCTTGCCGACGATCCGCGTACCCACCGTTGTCATCCATCGCCAGGACGACGTGCGCGTGCGATCGTGGGCGGGCCGCGAGCTCGCCGAGAACATTCCCGGTGCCCGCTATCTCGAGCTGCCTGGTGAAGATCACGCTCCTTGGTCGTCGGACGTTGACAGGATCGTCGACGAGATCCGCCAGTTCATGGGTGCCTCGCCGACGGCCGTCGAGATCGACCGCGTGCTGTCGACCGTGCTGTTCACCGACATCGTCAATTCGACCAAGCAGGCGGAGGCGGCCGGCGACCGCAAGTGGCGGACGACGTTGGAGGCGCATCACGTGGCGGTTCGCGCTGAGCTGCTGCGCCATCGCGGTCGCGAAGTGAAGACTACCGGCGACGGCTTCCTGGCGCTGTTCGACGGCCCGGCGCGCGCCGTGCGCTGCGCCCAGGAGATCGTCCGGGTGGTGCGGCCGCTCGATCTTGAGATTCGCGCTGGTGTGCACACCGGCGAGGTCGAGATGATGGGTGACGATGTCGGCGGCATCGCCGTCCACATCGCCGCCCGCGTGGCCCAGCGGGCGCATGCCGGCGAAGTGCTGGCCTCGAGTACGGTGAAGGACCTGGTCGCCGGTGCCGGCCTCACGTTCGTGGCGCAGGGACTGGCGCAACTGAAAGGTATTGCCGAGCCGATGTCGCTGTTCAGCGCGGTTACGTGAAGCCCTCGAAGTTTTCGGGCGGGCCTGCGATCGCGGTATGAGCGTGGCGGCGCTCAAGGCGCTACGCTCGGCTCATGCTCACGCTCTACTACGCCCCAGACACGATCTCGCTCGCCACCCACATTCTGCTGGAGGAGGTCGGCGCCACCTACTCGACGGTGCGCATCGATTTCAAAGCGACGCAGCAACGCTCGCCGGAGTACCTCAAGATCAATCCCAAGGGGCGCATGCCGGCCCTCATCACCGATCGCGGCATCCTGACCGAGACGCCGGCGATGCTGGTGTACGTGGCGCAGAGCTTTCCCAAGGCCAACCTCGCGCTGATCGACGATCCGTTCGCCTTCGCACAGGTGCAGGCCGTCAACAGCTACCTCTGCTCGCACCTGCATGTCGCACACGCCCATCGCATGCGCGGCTATCGCTGGGTCGATGCCGACGACGCCCATTCGATCGCCGCCATGCAGCGCAAGGTGCCGCAGTCGGTCGGCGAGTCCTTCGCCATGGTCGAACGCGAGATGCTGAAGAGCCCATGGGTGATGGGCGAGCGCTACACGATCTGCGATCCTTACCTTTTCACGCTCGCGCAGTGGCTGGAGGCGGACGGTGTCGATCCCAAGACGATCCCGCGCGTCATCGACCACCGTCGCCGCATGTCCGAGCGCGCCACTACAAAGAAGGCGCTCGCCGAAGAGCACGCCAGCAACTAGCGCCGCCAGGATGCCATGCTGCGGAAGACGCCGTCGCGGAAGATCAACGCGTGTATGAGCGCCGCTCCCAGATGGGCGAGGAACGTCGCGAACAGAAGGTAGGCCAGCGCCGTATGCAGCGGCCTGAGCAGCGCGTACAGGCCGTCGCTGTGCGGCAGGATCGGCGGCAGGTGCCAGCTGCCGACCAGCACAATGGGATAGCCGGCGGATGACAGCATGCCCCAGCCGACCAGCGGCAACGCAAACATCAGGGCGTAGAGCAGCACGTGCGAGGCGACGGCGGCGAAGCGCAACAGTGGCGGCATGGCGGCGGGCAAAGGCGGCGGCGGGTTGATCAGCCGATAGACCAGCCTGATCGCGACCAGGGCCAAGATCAGGATGCCGATCGGTCGATGGATCGCGACCAGGCGGTGATAGTCACTGAGCGAGCTCACCATGGCGACGCCGACGAACAACATGGCGAGGATCAAGACAGCCATGGTCCAGTGAAGCAGTCGGGAGAAGATCGGGAAGCGTTCCGGCATGCTCAGCCTCACTTTCCGACCTGTACGGCGCTTGGCGTCTTCTTCTCGCCGGCGCGCCGCGTGAACGATACGGAGTAGGCAGCGGAGCGCATCGACAGTAGCGGATCGTCCGACGGCTCGATTCCGGCCGGCAGCGCCAGCGGGTCGAAGTTGATATCGCGGCAGTTGCCGTCGGCTTCACTGCTCAGCGCTTCGATACTCAGGGTGCCGGCGTCGACCGTCTCGCGGTCGGTTGGCCAAGGCAGCGTGGCATCGTTCGTCGGATCGCCTGCCCGGCCGAGGGTCAGGATCAGATGCCACTGTGCCGGGCCGCGCGCGAGGCGCTTGATCAACTCGTCGAACAGATAGTTCTTGTCGTTGGGCGGCTGCTCTGGCGCGCGCTCGAAGGGATCGACGGCGCGCATCGACCAGCGCACCGCCGTCGCCTTACCCGCGGAGTTGACTAGGCGAAAGGTATTGAGGCCGTTGTAGCTGGCGTTGGCGAAGCCCGACGAGAAGGGCGCGCCCTTTATGACGCCGATCGCACGCGCCGACTCCGGATGGCTCGCGAAAAAGGCGCCCGCTTTTGCCGGATCCGGCTTGCCGTCGGGCGCAGGCATGGTGGCGACAAGCAGTGCGTGAAAATCCGGCGCGTCTTTTGCGAGAAAAACTGGAATGTCGATCATGGCGGTGCGCCAGACCTCGCCGTCGGGCAGGACGAAATTAAGCGCCATGCTGTGTATCGCGTCGGGGCCGTCGGGCATCGAAGGCATGCCGCCGGCCAGAGAGAAACGTCCGAACACCGGCATGCGGCCGGGCTTGAAGACCTGTGCGGTCGAGACCCGCGCCGCGGCGCCGTTGCTGTCGAACCAGCCGGCGAGGCACACGCCCTTGGCGTGGTTGCGGCGAAAGCCGGGCTGCGGCCCGTTCGCCTGCTCGAAGGTGTTGATGATGCGCGCCTGATCGAGGCGACCGGGATCGAACCATCCGCCCGTCCAGGCGAAGGCGGCTGCGACGGCAACGAGAACGACGCCGATCAGCCCCAGGGGCATCACGGCCCGGGGCGTGAACAGCGCGTATGAGGGACGGAGTGGATCGGGCAAGGACGTGCCTCCAACGGGGTGTCGAATGCTGCAGCAATTGGGATGCTAGTACTTGTGCCCGCTAAGCACAGAGAGACTCGATCTTGTGGATCGATCGCGCAAACAATTGAATCAATTGTAATTTCTTGACGCTGAGTCGTCCGATCACACATCTTCCACCGATGCTTGTGGATAAACGTGACTGCGTGCTGGTGGGCGACTGTATCGAGCTGATGCGGGCGCTGCCCGAGGGCTGCATCGACATGGTCTTCGCTGACCCGCCCTACAATCTTCAGCTGGGCGGCGAGCTGTTGCGGCCGGACAACAGCCGGGTCGATGCGGTCGACGACGAGTGGGACAAGTTCGCAAATTTTTCCCGCTACGATTTCTTTACCCATGCCTGGCTGAAGGCGGCGCGGCGCGTGCTGAAACCCGAGGGCACGCTGTGGGTGATCGGCAGCTACCACAACATCTTCCGGATCGGCACGGCGCTGCAGGACGAGGGCTACTGGCTCTTGAACGACATCGTCTGGCGCAAGTCCAACCCGATGCCGAACTTCAAGGGCAAGCGCTTCACCAACGCGCACGAGACGCTGATCTGGGCGGCGCGCGACCGCAAGGCCAAGCGCTATACCTTCAACTACGATTCGATGAAGGAGCTGAACGAGGGCCTGCAGATGCGCTCCGATTGGCTGCTGCCGCTGTGCACCGGCGGCGAGCGCCTGAAGGGCGAGGACGGCAAGAAGGCGCACCCGACGCAGAAGCCCGAGTCCCTGCTGTTCCGTTGCCTGATGGCGGCGTCCATTCCGGGCGACACCATCCTCGATCCGTTTTTTGGAACCGGCACGACCGGCGCCGTGGCGCGACGTCTCGGCCGCCACTTCGTCGGCCTCGAGCGCGATCCGGATTACGCCGCGATCGCCCGCAAGCGCATCGCCGAGATCGAGCCGCTGGCGCGCGAGGACGTGGAACCCAAGCCGAGCAAGCGCGCCGAGCCGCGCATTCCGTTCGGCGTGCTGATCGAGGCGGGGCTCCTGCAGCCTGGCACCGTGCTGAGCGATCCCAGTGGCCGCCATCTCGCCCGCGTGCGCGCCGACGGCTCACTTTCGTCGTCGAATGCGCTGGGCGAGCATCGCGGCTCGATCCACCAGGTGGGTGCGGCGGTGCAGGGCGCGCCGGCCTGCAACGGCTGGACCTTCTGGCATTTCGAGGTCGAAGGCGCCCGTCGGCCGATCGACCATTTGCGCCAGCAGGTCCGCGCCGGCCTTTAGAGTCAAAGGCTTAGGAAGCGGAATCGTTTGTTTTCAATGATTTGTGCCGGAGGGGGTGTTTCCCACGTGGGAAGAATCGCCTGAAAGCCAAGCCGGCGTGCATTATCGGTTTCCCACTCAGGTGGGAAACTCTGGGAAACTTCCCGCTAGGTCTTCACCGCGTGCGCGATGATCTTGCGCATCACCGTGGGCAGCGCCCGCTCGGTCATGCGGTCGATCTCGACCCAGGCGCTGCCCGGCGCCAGCCTCGCCAGCCGCGAGGTCGTGGCGGTGGCGCGGGCGACGGCGAGCTCAAGATGAAAGTGCGTGAAAGTGTGGCGCACGCCGCCCTCCAGCACCTTCCAGTTGGCCGGCACCGGCGCCTGCTTCAGCGCCTCGGCGAGCACCAATTTGCCCTCGCGCCACGGGCTCGACGGCACCTCGTCCATGCCGCCTAGGAGCCCGTTGGTCGGCCGCTTGCGCAGCAGGATGGCGCCGTCGCGGTTGGCCAGCACGAAGGCGAGCCCGCGCCGCGTCGGCTTGTCGGCCTTGGGCGCGCGGCGCGGCAGCTCCTCGGCGATGCCGCGTTTTCGCCCGCGGCAGCCTTGCATGAGAGGACAGATCACGCAGCGCGGGTTCCTGGGCATGCAGACCATGGCGCCGAGATCCATCATCGCCTGGGCGTAATCGCCGGCACGGCTCTGCGGCACGAGCTTGGCGGCGCGCGCCTGGATCTCGGTCTTGGCATCGGGCAGCGGCGTCTCGATGGCGTAGAGCCGCGCGATCACCCGCTCGACATTGCCGTCGACCGCCGAGGCCGGCTGGTCGAAGGCGATGGCGCAGATGGCGGCGGCGGTGTACGGGCCGATGCCGGGCAGGGCCCGCAGCGCGGCTTCGTCTTCGGGAAACCGCCCGGCATTCTGCTCGGTGACGACGCGGGCGCAGGCGTGCAGGTTACGGGCGCGTGCGTAGTAACCGAGCCCTGCCCAGGCTGACAGCACCTCGTCGATCGGCGCGCCGGCCAGCGCCTCGACGCTCGGCCAGCGCTTCACAAAGCGGTGAAAGTAATCGCCCACCGTGGCCACGGTGGTCTGCTGCAGCATGATCTCCGAAAGCCACACGATATAAGGCGCGCTGGTTCGGCCGGCCGGCGCGCGCCACGGCAGGGTGCGACGATGACGGTCGTACCATTCAAGCAGCCGTGAGGCGTGTGACTGCGCGGGGGTCATGGTCATGTAAGGAGGCGTGCCCTACCATAAGAGCCGGAGTTTGAAAGGGTGCATGCGCGAAAAAGGCTTCCGTGCCATCGGCGGTCTGGCCCAACGGCTCGCCTCCGGCATGGCTGACAGCCGAGGCGGCAAGAGCCGCGGCGTCTCGGTCGCCCGCCTGAAGGCAGAGTGGTCAGCCATTGTCGGCCAGGACCTCGCGCGCCTCACCCAGCCCGACGGCCTGCTGGCCGGCCGCGGTGCCAAGGCGGGCAAGGCCTTGCGGCTGCGCGTCGCGGGCGCTGCCGCGCTGGAAGTCCAGCATTCGAGCGGCCAGGTGGTCGAGCGCGTGAACGCCTATTTCGGGCACAAATTCATCGACGAGATCCGCCTGGTCCAGGGCGCCATCGCGCGGCCCGCCGCGCCGCGGCCTTTGCCGGCGCCCGATCCGCAGGTCGCCCAGCGCATGACGGCCAAGGTCGCCGAGGTGAAGGATCCCGAGCTGCGCGCCGCACTCGCCCGCCTCGGCGCGCGCATCGCCAGCGGCCGGCGCGGCATCGTGCTCGGCCTGCTGGGCGCCGTCGCCATCGCCCGGCAACCGCGGGCGCAAACGCCGGACACCGACAAGCTGCTGGCGGTGATGCCGGGCGACCACGTGCTGGGCAAGGCCGACGCGCCCAACATCATCATCGACTATTTCTCGCTGACCTGTCCGCACTGCGCCAACTTCCACGCCGCCGTGCTGCCTCAGATCAAGCGTGACTGGATCGACAATGGCCGTGCCCGCTTCATCTATCGCCACTACCCTTCGGATTCGATCGCCACCCACGCCAGCCAGCTTTCCGAGTGCGGCGGCACGGCCAGGTTCTTCGTCATGGTCGATGCGCTTTTCCGCACCCAGGTCGACTGGCTGACCGCGCCCGACCCCGATAGCGAGATGGTGAAGGTGGCCGAGAAGGCGGGCATCGCGGCGGCCGGCCGGTGCCTCGCCAATGACCGGCTTTTGGACAAGATCGTCGCCGACGTGCAGTCCGGCCAGGCGCTCAAGGTGCGGGCAACGCCGACCCTGTTCATCAACGAACAATTCTATGGCAACCCCGCCGGCGGCGCCGAAGGCATCAGTGCGATTTTGAGCCAGGTCGGGCGGTAATCGTTTGACACTGCACAGGCTTGATTCCCAAGATATAGTGGAGAGGAAGACGTTATGCGGAACATCTTGATCGTCGCCGGCGGCGTCGTGGCGGTGGTTGCGATCGCGGCTGGCGTCTATTTCGGGACCCGTCCGGCTGGCCCCGGCCCTGCGCCGACGGCGGTCGCGGCGACCCCGGACAAGACCGCGCTGCTGGCCATCCAGCCCACGGACCATGTGTTAGGCGACCCCAAGGCTCCGGTGACCCTGATCGAATATGCCTCCTTCACCTGCCCGCACTGCGCCCACTTCGCCACCCAGGTCCTGCCTGAGGTGAAGAAGAAGTGGATCGACAGCGGCAAGGTGAAGCTGATCTACCGCGACTTCCCGCTCGACCAGACGGCGGTGAAGGCCGCCCAGCTCGCCGAGTGCTCGGGCAAGGACCGCTATTTCGCGGTGGTCGACATGATCTTCGCCACCCAGGGCAACTGGGCGGCGGCGTCCGATCCGATCGCCGAGCTTGCTAAGTCGCTGCGCATCGCCGGCATGGGCGACAAGGAAGTCAAGGCGTGCCTGGCCGACGACGCGATGTCCAACGCCGTGATCGCCGACTATCGCGGCGGCGAGACCTTGGGCGTCAACTCGACGCCGACCCTTTTCATCAACGGCCAGCAATATCGCGGCACCCGCACCGTCGACGACCTCGACGCGGCGTTCGCCAAGCTCGCCCAATGAAGTTCAGTCAACCAGCGTAACAACAAGACAGGCGTGGGGTAGATGGTTCAGTTCGACAGACTTCGGCTCTCCGGTTTCAAGTCCTTCGTTGATCCGACGGAGCTCGCCATAGAGCCCGGCATGACCGGCATCGTCGGCCCCAACGGCTGCGGCAAGTCGAACCTCGTCGAAGCGATGAAGTGGGTGATGGGCGAGACTTCGGCCAAGCAGATGCGCGGCAGCGAGATGGAGGACGTGATCTTCTCCGGCGCCGGCACCCGGCCGGCGCGCAACATCGCCGAGGTCATGCTGACCCTCGACAACAAGACGCGCACCGCGCCTGCCATGGTCAACGACACCGACCAGCTCGACGTGGTCCGCCGCATCGAGCGCGGCCAGGGTTCGGCCTATTCGGTGAACGGCCGCGAGATCCGCGCCCGCGACGTGCAGACGCTTTTCGCCGATGCGGCAACGGGCTCGCGCTCGACCGCGCTGGTGAGCCAGGGCCGCATCGGCGCGCTGATCAACGCCAAGGCGGCCGACCGGCGCACCATCATCGACGAGGCGGCCGGCATCACCGGCCTCTATGCCCGCCGCCACGAGGCCGAGCTGCGGCTGCGCGCCGCTGAGCAGAACCTGGCCCGCGTGCAGGACGTGCTGGTGGCGCTGGATGAGCAGCACAAGGGCCTGAAGCGCCAGGCGCGCCAGGCCAGCCGCTACCGCAACCTCTCCGACCATATCCGCCGCGCCGAGGCCGCCGTGCTGGCGCTGAAGCTCGCCAAGGCCGAGAGCGAACTCGCTGAAGCGGGTGAGCGCCTGAAGGAGGCCGAGGCACAGGTCGCCGACCTCACGCGTCTGGTCGGCCTGGCCACGACGGCGCAGGCCGAGGCCGCCACTGCGCTGCCGCCGCTGCGCAACGACGAGGCCGCCGCTGCGGCGGCGCTTCAGCGCCTGCGCGTGGCGCACGATGCGCTGAGCGCCGAGGCCGAGCGAGTCGCCGCCGCCCAGCGCGAAGCCGAGACCCGCCTGCAGCAGACCGAGCAGGACCTGGTGCGCGAGCGCGGCCGCAAGAGCGACGCCGAGGCGGCCATCGCCGAGCTTGCCGGCCAGCGCACGCGGCTCGAACAGGAGCGCGTCGGCGAGGATGAGCGCGCTGCCGAGGCCCAGCAGGCGCGCAATGCCGCCCATGCCACGACCGTTGCCGCCGAAGGCGAGCACGACCGCCTGACCCGCCAGATCGCCGACGACGAGGCGCTGCGCGACAGTACGGCCCGCGAGATCGCCGAGCTGGAAGAGCGGCTGCGTCGGCTGGCCATGCGCCGCGAGGAAGTGGCCACGCTGCAGCGCCAGATCGAAGGCGAGCTGGCGGGGCTGCCGGCACTGGCCGACGTCGAGGCGGCGCTCGAGGCCGCCCGCTCCACGCTTGAGGAGGCCCGTCATCGGGGCCTCGGCACGATCGAGGCGGCGCGCGAGGCCGAGCGCTACGAGTTCAGATGCCGCGCGCCAGGCCGTCGCCAAGGCGGAAGCCGAGCGGCTCGATCTCGAGCGCGCCCGCGCCGGCGACCGCGAGGCCGCCGAAACCGCTTATGCTGCTGCGGCGGAGGAGCTGCAGAAGACCAACGCGCGGCTGACCAAGCTGCGCGCCGAGGAGGCAGGTGTGGCTGCGGCGCTGAAGTCGGCCGCCGATTCGCTCTGGCCGCCGCTGTTGGATGCGCTGACGGTCGAGCCGGGCTTCGAGAAGGCCCTCGCGGCGGCATTCGGCGAGGATCTCGAAGCCTCCTCCGATCGTGGCGCCCCGATCCATTGGCTGCCGCTCGGGCCGCTGGCCGATGCGCCGGTTTTGCCCGCTGAGGCAACGCCACTCGCCACGCACGTCAAGGCGCCGGCTGAGCTGGCGCGTCGCCTTGCCTTCATCGGCATCGTCGCCGACGACGCGATCGGCGCCGAACTCCAGGCGAGCCTGAGGCCCGGCCAACAGCTCGTCACCATCGAAGGCGCGGTATGGCGGTGGGATGGCTTCACCATGCGCGCCGGCGCGCCGTCGACAGCTGCGGTCCGTCTCAGCCAGCGCAACCGGCTGGCCGACATCCGCCAGCAAATTGACGCCGTCGCAGCCGAGCAGGCCGAGACGCAAAAGAGTGTCGACGCCGAAGCCACCCGCCTCGCTGTGGCGCGTGACGCGGAGAAGGCCAGCCTCGAACAGGCGCGCGCCAACGAACGCGAGATCGCCGAGGCGGCCCGCCGTAAGACCCAGGATGCCGGCGAGGCCACGCGTGCCGCCGAGCGCGCCGCGCAAGACGCCGTCGCCGCAGCCGAGAAGGTCGCGGCCGAGGCGAGCGACCATCATACCGACGTGGCGCGCCGCACCGACCAGCTGCGCACCCGCATGGCCGCCGCCGAGCAGGCGATGGCCGAGATCACGGGCGACGTCGCCGATGCCGAGATGCGCCGCACCTTCCGCCAGGCGCGGCTGTCGGCGATTTCCGACACCCAGGCTGACCGGGTGGCCGCCGGCGCGCTTCGCACCCGCATCGCCGAGTTGCGCGCCGCACTGGTCGAGGCCGAAGGCAACTGCGATCGCCTGGCACGCGAGTCCGCCATGCGCACCGAGCGGCTCGGCCAGATCGCGCAGGATCATGCCGGCTGGAGCAATCGCCTGGCCGATGCCGACGGCCAGATCGGCGAACTCGACGCGCGGCGCGAGCAGATCACGGCGACCATCGCCGAGCTCGCGGCCAAGCCTGCGGAGATCGAAGCCCAGCAGAATTCGCTGGGCGAGGAGATCGCCAAGGCCGAGGTGAAGCGCCAGGGCGCCGCCGACCGGTTGGCGGTCGGCGAGACGCGGCTTGGCGAAGCCGACAAGGCGCTGCGCGGAGCCGAGGGCGAACTCGCCGGTGCTCGCGAGAGCCGTGTGCGCCGCGAGGGCCTGGTCGAGCAGGCGAGCAAGGACCGCGAGGCAGTGGTCGAACGCATCGTCGAGCGTCTGCGCTGCGAGCCGGCCGGCGTGCTCGCTGCAGCGGAGGTCGAGAAGCTCGACGAGCTGCCGGAGATGGACAAGGCCGAGCACCGGCTGGAGCGGCTGGTGCATGAGCGCGAGACCATGGGTGCCGTCAACCTGCGCGCCGAGGAGGAGGCCAACGAGCTCGAGCAGCAGATCGTCGGCATGACCACCGAGCGCGACGATCTGGTCGCCGCCATCGGCCGCCTGCGCCAGGGCATCCAGAGCCTGAACCGCGAGGGTCGCGAGCGCTTCGTCGTCGCCTTCGAGCAGGTGAGCGGCCACTTCCAGCAGCTCTTCACCAAGCTGTTCGGTGGCGGCAAGGCCGAGCTGCGGCTGACCGAGTTGGAGGATCCGCTCGAGGCTGGCCTCGAGATCCATGCCAGCCCGCCGGGCAAGAAGCTGCAGGTCATGTCGTTGCTGTCGGGCGGCGAACAGGCGCTGACCGCGCTGTCGCTGCTGTTCGCGGTGTTCATGACCAACCCCGCGCCGATCTGCGTGCTGGACGAGGTGGACGCGCCGCTGGACGACCTCAACGTCGAGCGCTTCTGCGCGCTGGTGAAGGACATCTGCGGTCGCACCGACACGCGCTTCATGGTCATCACCCATCATCGCGTGACGATGGCGCGCATGGACCGGCTCTACGGCGTCACCATGGCCGAGCAGGGCGTTTCGCAGCTCGTGTCGGTCAACCTGATGGAAGCCGATCGCCTGGTGGCCTGAGTTCAAACAACAACAAGACTTCTTCCTCTCTCATATCGACTGAGCGTCGGCCCGACGGGGCCGGCGCTCTTCTCTTTAGGGGGCTGCGGGGGTAGTGTCCGGCCATGCCCGATACCCTGGCTCCTTCGCTGACCGACACGGTGGAATTGACGCGCGCGCTGGTTCGCTGCGAGAGCGTGACGCCCAAGGAGGCGGGCGCGCTCCAGCTCCTCGAGCGCACACTGGGCACCATCGGCTTTCGCTGCGAACGCATGGATTTCACCCAGGCCGGCACCGATGACGTCGCCAATCTCTATGCCCGCATCGGCAGCGGCGGGAAGCACTTCTGCTTCGCCGGCCATTCCGACGTAGTGCCGGTGGGCGATCTGTCTTCCTGGACCATCGGGCCGTTCTCCGCCGAGCTCTCGGCCGGCTACTTGTTCGGTCGCGGCGCCGCCGACATGAAGGGCGCGATCGCGGCCTTCATCGAGGCCTCGGCGCGTTTCCTTGCAAGACGCGGCCGCGATTTCGGCGGCTCTATCAGCCTCCTGATCACTGGCGACGAGGAGGGGCCCGCCGTCAACGGCACGGCCAAGATGCTGAGGAAGCTTGCCGAGCGCGGCGAGACGATCGACGCCTGCGTGGTCGGTGAGCCGACCAGCTCCAGGCGCTTCGGCGACATGATGAAGATCGGACGACGCGGCAGCATGACCGTCGACCTGACGGTGCGCGGCATCCAGGGCCATGTTGGCTATCCCGAGCGGCTGGACAATCCCCTCCATCGCCTGTCGGCGATCATCGCGGCGCTGGTGCGCGAGGCGATCGACCAGGGCAGCACGCACTTCCAGCCGACCTCGCTGCAGTTCACCACCATCGACGTCGGCAACAAGGCGACCAACATCGCGCCAGGCGTCGTAAAAGCCCGCTTCAACACACGCTTCAACGATCTCTGGACGTCGCAGAAGCTGCTGGCGCATCTCAAGGAGCGCATCGAGCGCGCGAGCGCTGCGCTCGGGGGTAACGGAGTCGTCGAGTACACCAACGTCGAGGTGTCGGGCGAGTCGTTCTATACGCCGCCGGGCGCGCTGGTCGAGTTGGTAGCTGGCGCGGTGCGCGATGTGGCCAGCGTCGAGCCGGAGCTTTCCACCACTGGCGGCACGTCCGACGCGCGCTTCATCAGCCGCTACTGCCCCGTGCTGGAATTCGGCCTGGTCGGCGAGACCATGCACAAGGTCGATGAGAAGAGCGCGGTCGCCGACCTCAAGACGCTGGCGCGCGTCTACGAAACAGTGCTCGACCGCTACTTCGCGGCCTGAAGGGCTCTATCGTGTTGAGTATCAGCGAAATCGCCCGCGGCACTCAGGGGGCACTCGGGTTCCTGCAGCGCGACCGGGCAGCGCCGCTGCAGTTCGACAACAGAATGGAAGCCTGCCTGCGCTCGTTCCAGGTCATGATCCTGGCGGCGCCGGTGTTTTTCGTCTACCTGCTGCTGCGCTATTCCGAGGTGACGGTTGTCGCCGACGAAACCGAGATCGCGATCGTCGAGGCGCTGCGCTACGTCGTCGACTGGCTGATCTATCCCGTCCTGTTCTACGAGATCGCGCGTCGGCGCGGCCTGCTTGACCGCTACCCGCGCTACATCGCGGCGCTGAACTGGATCAACCTGCCGGAGATGATCGTGCTGCTGGTGGGCGAGTTGATCGCCTCGATCATGCCAGTCAGTCTCGCGGTCATCCTGCAGCTTGGACTGCAGGCCTTGTTCTTCTACTGGTTCCTGACTGCCACGCGCATGATCCTCAACACGAGCTGGCCGACCACCATCGTGCTGATGATCGTCAATTGGGTGCCGTCGCTCTTCCTGTCATTCGTCGTCGACCGTTTCCTCGGCGTCGGCGTGGTCGGAACCTAGGCCGCCTGCCGCTTCGTCCCCATACCGCACCTCCATAAGGCAGAGCCCGACCGGCGGCGCGGTCGGCCCGGCGCGGGTGCGATCGCATGCTGCCAGTGCTTCTTCGACGTCGCGCTTGCTCCACTGGCCACGGCCGACGAGCTGCAGTGTACCGACCAGGATACGCACCTGGTTGTGCAAGAAGGAGCGAGAACCGACCTCGATATCGATCTCCTCGCCATCGCGCTGGACTGACAAGAGATCGAGAGTCTTGATCGACGTCTTGGACTGGCAGGCGACAGAGCGGAAGCTGTTGAAGTCATGTCGGCCGACCAGCACAGCCGCCGCCTCAGCCATCGCCGCCTCATCGAGCCGCACGGGCACATGCCAGACCTGGTTGCGGTCGAGCGCGGCGGGCGCGCGGCGATTGAGGATGCGGTAGCGATAGCGTCGCCAGGTCGCCGAGAAACGGGCGTGGAAGCCGGGCACCGCGAGCTCGACCGTGAGCGCGACAATGGGATGCGGCTTGAGATGGAAGTTGAGCGCGCCGCGCACCTCTTCAACGGGCTTTGCTGCAGCCAGGTCGAAATGCGCCACCTGGCCGCGCGCATGGACGCCGGCGTCGGTGCGGCCGGCACACTGGACATGCACGCGCTCAGCGGTAAAGGCGAAGATCGCATCTTCGAGCGCCGCCTGGATCGATGGGCCGGTATCCTGGCGCTGCCAGCCGACGAACGGGCCGCCGTCATATTCGACGCTGATCTTGTAGCGCGGCACCGCTTCAGCTCGGCCGGGTCTGCGGCAGGGGTACGACCGAGGGCACGGGCAGGACCGTGCCGGCGGGCAGGGCGAAGCCGCGCAAGAAGGCATCGGCTGCTTGGGCAGCCTTGCCCGGCCGTTGCAGCTTCACGAGCTTCAGGCCGCCCGAGCCGCAGGCGATCAGCGGAAAGCCATCTCGGCCTATCGCGACGGTACCAGGCGTGCCGCCGACTAGGGCGAGCGTTGCTTCGAGGACCTTGATGCGCTCACCATTCAGTTCGAACGATGTGCCGGGCCAGGGATGGAAGGCGCGCACCTTGCGCTCGAGCTCGGCCGCCGGCCGGCGCCAGTCGAGCAGGCCTTCCTCCTTGCCGAGCTTGTGGGCGTAGGTGACGCCCTCTTCGGGCTGCGGCACGGCCTCGATGCTCTTGGTCACCAGTCCGTCGAGGGTCGAGACGATCAGGATGGCGCCGAGCTTGGCCAGGCGATCGTGCAAGCTCTCGGCGGTGTCGGCGGCGGAGATCGGAGTGCGCTCAGCGAGCAGCATCGGGCCGGTATCGAGACCCTCATCCATGCGCATGGTGGTGACGCCGGTCTCGCCGTCGCCGGCCAGGATGGCGCGATGGATGGGCGCGGCGCCGCGCCAGCGCGGCAGCAGCGAGCCATGGATGTTGACGCAGCCCAGCACCGGCGCGTCGAGGAAGTTTTTCGGCAGGATGTGACCGTAGGACACGACCACGGCGGCATCGAGATCGAGCGCCTTGAACGCCGCCGCTTCGTCGTCGCTCTTGAGGCTCTTCGGTGTGCGCACCGGCAGGCCGAGCGTGTCGGCAAGTTGATGCACAGGTGTCTTGCGTGCCTGTTGGCCACGGCCGGCTGCTTTCGGCGCGCGCGTATAGACCGCCACCACGTCATGACCCGCTTCGACCAGCGCTCGCAAAGCGGGCACGGCGAATTCCGAGGTGCCGAGAAAAGCAATCTTCATCGCCGCCTCTTATAGGCAGCCGCACGGGACTGAGCTAGGTATGGCCTGGCGCGGCTTCCGATCAGGTGGAACCGCGGAGCGGTTCCACCTGATCGGAAACGCGTTGTACGAGGCGCCTCGATCAAGGGCATAGTCCGTTCAGCTGATTCAGCTGAACGGACTATGCTCGAGTAATGGATTCCGATACCCACACGACTGGCAAGGGGCCGGTCGCCAATCTCGCCGCGCGACGAATTGCAGGCCAGGTCCGCGCCGACCCGGTGCAGGAGGAGATCGTACTGCGCTTGCAGACCGTGCACGAGCAGCTGGCGGCCTTGGTGGCCGAGCCGCCGAAGCCCGGCCTGCTCGCGCGGCTCGGCCTGGTCAGCGCGCCCACGCCGCCGCAGGGCCCGCACGGCCTTTACATCTGGGGCCCGGTCGGCCGCGGCAAGTCGATGCTGATGGATCTTTTCTTCGACGATGCGCCGGTTGGCAGGAAGCGCCGCGTGCACTTTCACGAATTCATGCTCGAGGTGCACGACCGCCTGCATCGCCGGCGCGAGGAACTGGCCGCCAAGGGCGCGCCGCCAGAAGCCGACACGATCGTGCCGATCGCCAAGGAGATCGCGGCCGAAACGCGGTTGCTCTGCTTCGACGAGTTCCAGGTCACCAACATCGCCGACGCGATGATCCTGGGTCGTCTGTTCGAGACGCTGTTCGACGAAGGCGTCACGGTGGTCGCGACGTCGAACCTCGCGCCCGACGACCTCTACAAGGATGGCCTGCAGCGCGACCGCTTCCTGCCCTTCATCGATCTTCTGAAGCAGCGGCTTGAGATCCTCGAGCTGGGCGGCGGCCACGACTACCGCATGGACCGCCTGCGCGAGCTCGATGTCTATCTGACGCCGTTCGGCGCCTGGGCCAATGCCAAGCTCGACGAGGCGTTCCGGGCGCTGGCCGGCGGCGCCGACGGCGAGCCGCGCGTGCTGCGCACGCAAGGCCGCGACGTCGATGTGCCGCGCGCCGCCCCCGGTGTCGCCATGGCGCACTATCTCGACTGGTGCGCCAAGCCGATGGGTGCCGCCGATTTCCTGTGCATCGCTGATCACTTCCACACGGTGATCGTGGCCGATGTCCCGAAGATGGGGCCCGACAGCCGGGACAAGGCGGCACGCTTCGTCACTATGATCGACACATTCTACGAGAAAAAGGTGAAGTTCATCTGTTCGGCGGCGGCCCCGCCCGACAAGCTCTATGTCGAAGGCGACGGCGCCTTTGAGTTTCAACGCACGGTGTCGCGCCTGATGGAGATGCAAAGCCCGGAATATCTGGCTTTGGAGCACATCGCCTAATCGTGATTGTCGCCGGGGGTCACAAGGGGGAGGCTGGCATGGACGGCGATCGTATATCGTTCGACGACAACGTGACACGCCGGTCAGCCCTGTTCGGTACGGTGGCGCTCGGCGGCACCTTCGCGCTGGCCGTGCAGCCGGTGCAGGCGCAGACCATGATCACCACCCCCGCCGATGGGCTGACGGCAGGGGCGGTGAAGGTGAAGACCAAAGACGGCAAGGAGATGGATGCCTATCGCGCGATGCCTGCGTCCGGCACGGGCTTCGGCACCATTCTCGTCGTTCAGGAGATCTGGGGCGTGCACGCCCACATCGCCGACATGTGCCGGCGCTTTGCCAAGGCTGGTTACTACGCCATCGCGCCCGAACTCTACTTCCGGCAGGGCGATCCGAAGACGGCACCGGACGCGCAGACCATCATCAAGGACATCGTTTCGAAGGTGTCGGATGAGCAGGTGATGGACGACCTCGACTCAACCACGGCCTTTGCCAAGATCGAAGGCAAGGCCGATACCGCTATGCTCGGCATTACCGGCTTCTGCTGGGGCGGCCGTCAGGCCTGGCTGTATGATGCGCACAGTCCCGCGGTGAAGGCGGGCGTCGCCTGGTACGGCCCGCTGGCGCGTCCCGCCACGCCGATGACGCCCAAGGATCCGGTCGACCTCGTGAAGGAGCTGCACGGTCCGGTGCTCGGTCTCTATGGCGGGGCCGACACCGGCATACCACTGGACTCGGTCGAGAAGATGCGGGCGGCGCTCAAGGATGGCAGCGCGGCGGCGATAAAATCCGAGATCAAGGTCTATCCTGATACTCCGCACGCCTTCAACGCCGACTATCGGCCGTCCTACCGCAAGGAAGCGGCGGAAGATGGCTGGAAGCTTTGCCTTGCTTGGTTCAAGGCGAACGGCGTGCTCTAACGGCCGGATGGTTGAAACCACCAGCATCAAGACCAGATCGGGTCTGACCTTCACCGTGGACGTCGCCGGCCCTGCCGGCGGCGCCCTCGTCCTGCTGCTGCACGGCTTTCCCGAGTTGCGTCACAGCTGGCGTGAAGCACTGCCGGCACTTGCGGCGGCGGGCTATCGCGCCGTGGCACCCGACCAGCGCGGCTACTCGCCCGGTGCGCGGCCCGATCCGGCCGATCTGTCGAACTATGCATTCGAGAAGCTCGTGTTCGACGCGATCGAGATCGTCGCGGCGGCGGGCCATGACGGCAAACGCTTCCACCTCGTGGGCCATGACTGGGGCGGCCAGGTCTCGTGGGGCGTGGCGAATTCCCATCCCGCGAGGCTGGCTTCGCTCACCGTGCTGTCGCGGCCGCATCCTTCGTCGTTCCGGCGCGCGCTCGCGAGAGAGGATGGCGACCAGAAGCATCGCTCGCGCCATCATCGCGCGTTCCTCGAGCCCGAGACCGGCAAGATGCTGCTGGCCGACAACGCGCGCCGCCTGCGTGACGGCCTGTTCGGCCAGGGGGTGCCGGCTGCCGCGCTCGAGGAACATCTTTCCGTGCTGGGCAATCCCGCGGCCCTCGAAGCAGCACTTGCCTGGTATCGCGCCAACAAGGGGCTCGCGGGAGACTTCACCACCATCAAGGTGCCGACGCTCTACATCTGGGGCGATGCCGACGCCACCGTCGGCCCCGATGCCGCGCACGGCACCGGGGATTTCATCGGCGCTGCCTATGCCATGGAAGTGCTTCCGAAGGTCGGCCATTTCGTCATGGACCAGGCGCCAGCCAAAGCCACGGCACTCATGCTGGCTCATATGAAGAAGCATCCGGTGTGAGGCGCTGCGCGCCTTGCCGCCCCCATGGAATCGCGCTACCACGCGCGCCGTTCACGCATTGGAGATGATCGCATGGCTCGCAAGAAGATCGCGCTGATCGGCGCCGGACAGATTGGCGGCACCCTCGCACTGCTCGCCGGCCAGAAGGAACTGGGCGACATCGTCCTGTTCGACATCCCCCAGGCGGAAGGCACGGCTAAGGGCAAGGCGCTCGACATCGCCCAGCTCTCGCCAGTCGCTGGCTTCGATGCGGCCTACTCGGGCAGCTCCAGCTACAAGGACATCGAAGGCGCCGACGTGGTCATCGTGACTGCGGGCGTGCCGCGCAAGCCTGGCATGTCGCGTGACGATCTGGTCGGCATCAACGCCAAGGTGATCGGCGCCGTGGGCCAAGGCATCAAGCAGCACGCGCCCAACGCGTTCGTCATCGTCATCACCAATCCGCTCGACGCCATGGTCGGCCTCATGCACGAGGTCACCGGTCTCCCGGCCAACCGCGTCGTCGGCATGGCAGGGGTGCTCGACAGCGCGCGCTTCCGGCTTTTCCTCGCCGAGGAGTTCGACGTCTCGGTCGAGGACGTCACCGCCTTCGTGTTGGGCGGCCACGGCGACACCATGGTGCCGCTGATCCGCTACTCCACGGTCGGCGGTATTCCTCTGCATGATCTGATCGACATGGGTTGGACCACCCACGAGAAGCTCGAGAAGATCGTCCAGCGCACGCGTGACGGTGGCGCGGAGATCGTCAGCTTGCTCGGCAACGGCTCGGCCTTCTACGCACCGGCCGCCTCGGCCATCGCCATGGCCGAGTCCTACCTCAAGGACAAGAAGCGGGTGCTGCCCTGTGCCGCCCTGCTCAACGGCGAGTATGGCGTGAAGGGTCTCTATATCGGCGTGCCGGTGGTGATCGGAAAAGGCGGCGTCGAGCGCATCGTCCATGTCGAGCTCAATGCCAAGGAACGGGCGATGTTCGAGAAGTCGGTCGCCGCCGTGAAATCCTTGGTCGAGGCCACCAAGAAGATCGTCGCCGCCGGCTAGACCAAAGTCGCAAAAGCGTCACCAGACCGTCGGTTGCCAAGGGGCGGCGGCACCCCATAAAGTGCCGTCTCCATTGGTTAGTTGCGATTTGCAACTATGTTGTTATGCACGCTTCTTGCTGACGGTTTAGCTCAAGCGGGCCAGCACGATAGGACTTCATGAATATCCACGAGTACCAGGCCAAGGGTTTGCTGGCCAAATTCGCCGTCCCCCTGCTCAAGGGCGGCGTCGCCTATACGAGGGACGAGGCGATGGACGTGGCCCGCAAGCTGGGCGGCTCCGTCACCGTGGTGAAGGCCCAGATCCATGCCGGCGGCCGCGGCAAGGGCCGCTTCAAGGACGATCCCAATGGCAAGGGCGGTGTGCGGGTCTCGAAGTCGCTCGAGGAAGTCGGTGCGAACGCGGCCGCGATGCTGGGCCATGACCTGGTAACCAAGCAGACGGGTCCTGCGGGCAAGACCGTCAAGCGCCTCTATATCGAGGAAGGCTGCGACATCAAACGCGAGCTTTATCTCTCGCTGCTGGTCGATCGCGCGGTGAGCCGCATCTCAATCATCGCCTCGACCGAGGGCGGCATGGATATCGAGACGGTGGCGCACGATACGCCGGAGAAGATCGTCAAGCAGTCGATCGATCCTGCCTCGGGCTACCAGTCCTACGAAGGCCGCAAGATCGCCTTCGCGCTCGGCCTGACCGGCAAGCAGGTCAACAATTTCGTGGCGCTGCTCGGCAGCCTCTACCGCGCCTTCACAGAGCTCGATTGCTCGCTGATCGAGATCAATCCGCTGGTCGTCACCGCGACCGGCGACATCATCGCGCTCGATGCCAAGATGAATTTCGACGACAACGCGCTCGAGCGCCACAAGGAGATCGAGAGCCTGCGCGACGTCGACGAGGAGGACCCGGCCGAGACCGAAGCCGCCAAGTGGGCGCTGAACTACGTCAAGCTCGGCGGCGAGATCGGCTGCATGGTGAACGGCGCGGGCCTCGCCATGGCCACCATGGACATCATCAAGCTCTATGGCGCGGAGCCCGCCAACTTCCTCGATGTCGGCGGCGGCGCCACCAAGGAGCGCGTGACGGCGGCCTTCAAGATCATCATGAAGGACCCCAACGTCGAGGGCATCCTGGTCAACATCTTCGGCGGCATCATGCGCTGCGACGTGATCGCCGAGGGCGTGGTCGCCGCGGCGCGCGAGGTGAACCTGCACGTGCCGCTGGTGGTGCGGCTGGAAGGCACCAATGTCGAGCTCGGCAAGAAGATCCTGAAGGAATCGGGATTGAAGATCACCTCGGCCGAGAACCTCGCCGACGCCGCGCAAAAGATTGTCCAGGCCGTCAAGGAGTCCAACTGATGGCCGTTCTGGTCGACAAGAACACCAAGGTGATCTGCCAGGGTTTCACCGGCAGCCAGGGCACCTTCCATTCCGAGCAGGCGATCGCCTACGGCACCAGGATGGTGGGCGGCGTGACGCCGGGGAAGGGCGGCAGCAAGCATCTCGACCTGCCGGTTTTCGACACCGTTGCCGAAGCCGTCGAAAAGACCGGCGCCACGGCGAGCGTGATCTATGTGCCGGCGCCCTACGCCGCCAATTCGATCCTTGAGGCGGTCGATGCCGAGATCCCGCTGGTGGTGTGCATCACCGAGGGCATCCCGGTGCTCGACATGGTGAAGGTCAAGCGCACGCTGGCCGGCTCGAAGACCCGCCTGATCGGGCCCAACTGCCCCGGCGTCATCACGCCCGGTGAGTGCAAGATCGGCATCATGCCGGGCCACATCCACAAGCGCGGCAAGATCGGCATCATCTCGCGCTCGGGCACGCTCACTTACGAGGCGGTGGCGCAGACCACGGCGGTGGGGCTGGGCCAGACGACCTGCATCGGCATCGGCGGCGATCCGGTGAACGGCACCAACTTCGTCGAGTGCCTGGAGATGCTGCTGCCCGATCCCGAGACCCAGGGCATCGTCATGATCGGCGAGATCGGAGGCGATGCCGAGGTCAGGGCCGCGGAATACATCAAGGCATCGAAGACCAAGAAACCCGTGGTCGGCTTCATCGCCGGCCGCACCGCGCCGCCGGGCCGGCGCATGGGCCATGCCGGCGCCGTCATCGCGGGTGGGCACGACACCGCCGCCTACAAGGTCGAAGCCTTGCGCTCGGCGGGCATCAGGGTCGCCGATTCGCCCGCCGCATTGGGCGAGGAAATGCTTAAGGCAATGAAGGGCTGATCTTCAGCCTCTCATATTCCTCTCCCCCGCTAGGGGGAGAGGTGAGGAGAGGGGGCGTCGAAGGCCGTACGTAACCCCCTCTCCCAACCTCTCCCCCTAGCGGGGGAGAGGAGAGTGACGAAGGAGTCGACGCCATGCAGGCAGAACAGACATCGTTCCTCTTCGGGGCCAACGCGCCGTTCATCGAGGAGCTCTACGCGCGCTTCCTCGACGACCCGAGCCGCGTCGACGCCGACTGGCGCACCTTCTTCGAGGCGCTGGCCGAGCAGAAGGGCGATGTGCTGGCCGAGGTGCGTGGTGCTTCCTGGGCGCCCAATGGCGCGCGCGTCATCGACGTACCCGACACCGAGATGCCGCGCGCGGCGGCCAATCGCAACATCAAGGCGGGCAACGGCACCATGCCGCTCGCTGGTCAAAGTGAAGAAGCCATCAAGGCCGCCGCTTACGACACCTCACGCGCCTTCCTGCTGATCCGCTCTTACCGCATCCGCGGCCATCTCGAGGCCGATCTCGATCCGCTGGGTCTGGTGCGCCAGGCGCCGCACCAGGAGCTCGATCCAAGAACCTACGGCTTCAAGGACGAGGACTGGGACCGGCCAATCCTGATTTTCGGCACGCTCGGCCTGGGCGACGCGGCTACGCTGCGCCAGATCATGGACCGCCTGCGCAAGACCTACTGCGGCAAGATCGGCGTCGAATACATGCACATTTCCGATCCCGACCAGAAGGCGTGGATCCAGGAGCGCATCGAGCACATCGAGAACCGCACCGATTTCACGCTCGAGGGCCGGCGCATGATCATGCAGCGCGTGGTCGAGGCCGAGGGGTTGGAAAAATATCTCGGCATCAAGTTCGTCGGCACCAAGCGCTTCGGCCTCGACGGCGGCGAATCGCTGATCCCGGGCATCGAGCAGATCCTGAAGCGCGGCGGCCAGCTCGGCGTGAGGGAGGTCGTGATCGGCATGCCTCATCGCGGGCGGCTGAACACGCTCGTGCACGTCATGCACAAGAGCTACACCGCGCTGTTCTCCGAGTTTCAGGGCCGCTCCTCGCAGCCTGAGGAAATGCGCGGCTCGGGTGACGTCAAGTATCACCTGGGCGCCTCGGCCGACCGCGAGTTCGATGGCCAGGTGATCCATCTGTCGCTGTCGCCCAACCCCTCGCATCTCGAGGCAGTGAACCCGGTCGTGCTGGGCAAGGCGCGCGCCAAGCAGGATCAGCGTCATGACGAGGACCGCAGCCAGGTGATGGCGATCCTGATGCATGGCGACGCGGCCTTCGCCGGCCAGGGCCTCGTAGCCGAGTCGCTCGATCTCTCTGATCTGGGCGGCTACCGCATCGGCGGCACCATCCACTACGTGGTCAACAACCAGATCGGCTTCACGACGCTGCCGACTTATTCGCGCTCGGGCCCCTATTGCACGGAGGTCGCCAAGATCGTGCAGGCGCCGATCCTGCACGTGAACGGCGACGACCCGGAGGCGGTGGTGCATGTCAGCCGCATCGCCACGGAGTTCCGTCAGCACTTCAAGCGCGACATCGTCATCGACATGTTCTGCTACCGCCGCTACGGGCACAACGAGTCGGACGAGCCGATGTTCACCCAGCCGCTGATGTACAAGCAGATCGGCGGCCACAAGACGGTGAAGGAAGTCTATGCCGCGCGCCTCGAAGCCGAGGGAGTGATCTCGGCCGGCGAAGTCCACGCCATGGATGCGGCATTGCGTGAAAAGCTCGACAACGCGCTCGAGGCTGCGACCAACTACAAACCCAACAAGGCCGACTGGCTGGAAGGCAAGTGGTCGGGCTTCACCGAGGCGCCGGGCGAGGAGGATCGCAAGGGCACGACCTCGGTCGAGACCGACAAGCTGATCGCCATCGGCAAGGCGATCTCCGAGCCGCCCGCGAACTTCGACCTCAACCGCAAGATCACTCGTCTGCTTGGCGAGAAGCGCAAGACCATCGATACGGCCAAGGATATCGACTGGGCGACCGGCGAGGCGCTGGCCTGGGGCACGCTGCTGGCTGAAGGCACGCCGGTGCGTCTCAGCGGGCAGGATTCCGGCCGCGGCACCTTCTCGCAGCGCCATTCGGTGCTGGTCGACCAATCAACCGATGCTCGCTACGTGCCGTTGAACAACGTGGCGCCTGGCCAGGCCCGCTTCGAGGTGATCGACAGCCCGCTCAATGAGGCGGGCGTGCTGGGCTTCGAGTACGGCTATTCCTCGGCCGAACCCAATGCGCTGGTGATGTGGGAGGCGCAGTTCGGCGACTTCGCCAACGGTGCCCAGGTCATCATCGACCAGTTCATCTGCTCGGGCGAGAGCAAGTGGCTGCGCATGAACGGCCTGGTGATGCTGCTGCCGCACGGCTACGAGGGGCAGGGCCCCGAGCACAGCTCGGCGCGGCTCGAACGCTACCTGCAGCTCTCGGCCGAGGACAACTGGCAGGTGATCGTGCCGACGACGCCCGCCAACTATTTCCATGCACTGCGCCGCCAGATGCGCCGGCCATTCCGCAAGCCCCTGATCGTGATGACGCCGAAGTCGCTGCTGCGCAACAAGGAGTGCGTCTCGACGCTCGGCGACTTCGGGCCGGGCTCGTCGTTCCGCCGCATCCTGGTCGAGACCGACCCGCTCACCGATGCCGCCAAGGTCCGGCGCGTCGTGCTGTGCAGCGGCAAGGTCTACTTCGATCTCGTGGCTGAGCGGCGCAAGCGCAAGATCGACGACATCGCCATCCTGCGCATTGAGCAGCTCTATCCGTTCCCGATCAGCCGGCTCGCCGTGCGCCTGTCACAATATCCCAACGCCGAGGTGGTGTGGTGCCAGGAGGAGCCGCAGAACATGGGCGCCTGGCATTTCGTCGATCGCCGTATCGACAGGGCGCTCGGCATGATCGACGTGAAGGCCAAGCGGCCGACCTATGTCGGTCGGCCCGAGTCGGCATCGCCGGCGACAGGCTCGGCGCGCACGCATCTGAAGGAACAAACCGATCTGGTCGACCGGGCGTTGACGATCGGCTGAGGAGAGTTGTCATGGCTGTCGAGATCAAGGTTCCCGCGCTGGGCGAATCGGTCACCGAGGCGACCGTGTCCAAGTGGCTGGTCAAGGCGGGCGACAGCGTCGCCATCGACCAGCCGTTGTGCGAGCTCGAGACCGACAAGGTCACGGTCGAGGTCAATGCCACCGTGGCGGGCTCGATCGTCGATCTCGCCGTGGCCGAGGGTGCCTCGGTGCAGGTCGGTGGCGTGCTATGCCACATCGAGGCCGGAGCGGCGGGTGCCGCCGGTGCCGCGGCCACGAGGCCCGCGGCCATGCCGGCTCCGACCGCGGCGGCCCAGCCCATGGCGCCAAAGCTCACACCGCCGCCGGCCCCTCAGCCTGCGCCGCAATCCGCCGCCAACGTGGTCAATCTCGCCGCTTCCGGCCCCGCGGTGCGCAAGCTCGCCGAGGAGCGTGCCGTCGCCAACGCCAACATCGAGCCCACCGGCAAGGACGGCCGCGCCACCAAGGCCGACGTGATGGCGGCGCTGTCCTCGATCTCGTCGCAGATTTCGGCGCAGACGGGGCAGGCCGCCAGGCCCGCGGCGCCCTCGGGTCCGCGCCCGCGCGCCGAGCGCGAGGAGCGGGTGAAGATGACGCGGCTCCGCCGCACCATCGCCAACCGGCTCAAGGAGGCGCAGAACACCGCCGCCATGCTCACCACCTTCAACGAGGTGGACATGACCAGCGTCATGGCGCTGCGCGAGCGGCTGAAGGAGGACTTCGAGAAGAAGCACGGCGCGCGGCTGGGCTTCATGTCGTTCTTCGTCAAGGCCTGCATCGCGGGGCTGAAGGAGCTGCCCGCGGTCAATGCCGAGATCGATGGCGAGGACTTGGTCTACAAGAACTACTACGACATCGGCGTCGCCGTCGGCACGCCCAACGGCCTCGTCGTGCCGGTGCTGCGTGACGCCGATGCGAGGTCGTTTGCCGACATCGAGAAGGGCATTGCCGAGCTCGGCCACAAGGCGCGCGACGGAAAGCTTACCATCGCCGACCTGACGGGCGGCACCTTCACCATCTCCAACGGCGGCGTCTACGGCTCGCTGATGTCGACGCCGATCCTCAATCCGCCGCAGTCCGGCATCTTGGGCATGCACAAGATCCAGCAGCGCCCGATGGTGGTGGGCGGCGAGCTGAAGGCGCGGCCGATGATGTATCTCGCGCTCTCCTACGACCACCGCGTCATCGACGGCCGCGAGGCGGTGCTGTTCCTGGTGCGCGTCAAGGAATGCATCGAAGACCCAGAGCGGCTGCTGCTGGGGGTATAGGGCGCACCATGTCGCTACACACACCATGTCATCCCGAGCGCAGCGAGGGACCTAGGGTCATGTGTCGCCATAGATCCCTCGCTGCGCTCGGGATGACACAGGGTTTGGAGCGGGTGGTTTAGTGTAATGGCGAATGAAGCCTTCGATCTGGTCGTGATCGGCACCGGCCCGGGCGGCTATGTGGCGGCGATTCGCGCCGCCCAGCTCGGCATGAAGGTGGCGGTGGTCGAGAAGCGCGCCACCTTCGGCGGCACCTGCCTCAATGTCGGGTGCATTCCGTCGAAGGCGCTGCTGCAATCCTCGCACCTGTTCGAGGCGGCGGGCCACGATCTCGGCGAGCACGGCATCGTGCTGGGATCACCCAAGCTCGACTTCGCCCAGCTGATGAAGCGCAAGGGCGAGGTAGTGGAAGCCACGACCAAGGGCGTCGCCTTCCTGTTCCGCAAGAACAAGATCGCCTCGTTCCAGGGCAGCGGTCGCATCGACAAGGCGGGCGCGGTCGCGGTGCTGGGCGATGATGGCGCGGTGAAAGACACGCTTGCGGCCAAGAACATCCTGATCGCCTCGGGTTCGGAAGTGACGCCGCTGCCCGGCGTCACCGTCGACGAGAAGAAGATCGTCTCTTCCACCGGTGCGCTCGAGCTCACCGAAGTACCCAAGCGCCTCGTCGTGGTCGGTGCGGGCATCATCGGGCTCGAGCTGGGCTCGGTGTGGCGGCGGCTCGGGTCGGACGTGACGGTGATCGAGTTCCTCGACCGCATCACGCCGGGCGTCGATGACGAGATCACCAAGTTCTTCCAACGCGCGCTCGCCAAGCAGGGCCTGAAATTCAAGCTCGGCAGCAAGGTCACCAAGGCGGATTCATCGGGCGCGGGCGTCAAGCTCACCGTCGAGCCGGCGAAAGGCGGCGCGGCCGAGACGGTCGAGGCCGATGTCGTGCTGGTCTGTATCGGCCGGCGTCCCTATGTCGACGGCCTCGGCCTCGACAAGGCGGGCGTAAAACTCACGCCGCACGGCCGCATCCACGTCGATGCGCATTTCCAGACCTCGGTGCCCGGCGTTTATGCCATTGGCGACGTGATCGACGGCCCGATGCTGGCGCACAAGGCGAGCGAGGATGGCGTCGCCTGCGTCGAAACCATCGCCGGCCAGAAGGGCCATGTCGATTGGGACCTCGTGCCCTCGGTGATCTACACCCAGCCCGAGATCGCCTGGGTCGGCAAGACCGAGGAGCAGCTGAAGGCCGCCAACGTCGCCTACAAGATCGGCAAGTACCCGTTCACCGCCGACCCGCGCAGCCGCGCCAACGCCGCCACCGAGGGCTTCGTGAAGGTGCTGGCCGACAAGGCCACCGACCAGGTGCTGGGCGTGCACATCATCGGCGCCGAAGCCGGCACGATGATCGCCGAAGCGGCACTTGCCATGGAGTTCAAGGCTTCGGCCGAGGATATCGGCCGCGTCTGCCACGCTCATCCCACGGTCAACGAGGCCATGAAGGAAGCCGCCCTTGCGGCGTGGGAGAAGCCTATCCATCTCTGAGCCGTCATGCGCAAACCGCTGATGGTTCTCGGGATTGTGGTGCTGCTCGTCCTGGCGGTGGTGGGCAGCCTGCTGCCGGTCCTGCAGGGCTGGTTCTTCCTCGTGCTGGCGCTCTACCTGTTCGCCTCCGAGTTTGACACCGGACGGCGTTGGGTGAAGGCGGCGCGCCGCCGCTGGCCCTCTTTGTCGCACTGGATCGTGGCGGCGCGCGGCCATCGCTGGGCGCCGCGCCACCTGCACGAGTTCGACGATCTGACCGACCCCGGCAAGTAGCGCAGCCTACTCTTCGAATCTTCCCCCGGGCTGGAACTTGCGAAAGCGCGCGGTCCACGCCTTGCGCAATTCGGCTTCGGTCCGCCCGTCGTCATAGGAGGGCGAAGTGAGGGGGGCGGCCTTGTCGACCGCGATCACCACGACGGTGCGCACGCGAGGCGCGAACGACGAGCGGATGCGATCGAGCAGGGCGTCGAAGCCCGCTTCGCCGCGCTGCACGAGCCGCGCCGTGCCGGCGAAGCGATAGCCCTTGCGCACGAACGGGTCGACGAAGTTCACTTCCACGCGCGGGTTTGTCTTGAGGTTGCGGACCGTTTGCGGCGAGCGGATGTCGGCGAAGGCCAGCGTGCGGTCGTCGATCACCGCGAAGGTACCCTTGGGCGAGACGTTGGGCGTGCCATCGGGCGAGGCCGTGGCCACAAACCCCAGCGGTTGTTCGCCCACAAGGCGCTTCATATCGGCTGTCAGCATCATCAGCCTCCGAAGGGGGTAGTTTCCCGCCCGTGACTATCCACGCAATATTGCCCACTTCGCGCAGTAGTGCTGCATGGCTCGAGCAGGTATTATTCCAGCCAACTGGAGGAAACCACCATGGACAAGCCGGTCACCCCGCGTGGCGTCAATCACCTCGTGCTGAACGTCCGCGATATCGAGGAAAGCCACAAATTCTGGACCGAAGTCGTGGGCTTCGAGATGGTCGGCCAGCTCACGCCTACCGAAACGCGTCCCAATCCGCCCAAGATGCGCTTCTACAGCGGCAAGCGCGAGGACGGCAGCCATCACCACCACGACGTCGCGCTGGTCGAGAACACGAACCTGCCGGCGCCGCCCAAGGATTGGGCGATGTTCGGCATGCCCTGTGCCATCAACCACATCGCCATCACCATGCCGAGCCGCGAGGCCTGGCTCGAGCATCTCGCCTACCTGCAGAAGAAGGGCGTGAAGTTCGACCGCAGGGTCGAGCACGGCATGACCCACTCGCTCTACATCCACGATCCCAACGGCTACGGCGTGGAGTTCGTCTACGACCTGCCCAAGGAGGTCTGGAAGGACGACATCGAGGGCGCGCTGAACTACGTCAAGGTCCTGCCGACCGAGGGCGCCGAGGCGCTCGAGGATCGCGTCGCGGGCGTGCCCAAGTTCACCAAGCAGCCGGCGTCGGCCAAGTAGGCGACATCTCGAATTGATGGTGGCAAACGGAGTGCCAGGCGAGGGCATTTGCGCCATCCTGCGCCGATGCCCGCCCAGCGCCGCCTGAAACAGGAATTCGCCGACCTCCTCGACAGCGACGAGGCGCGCTGGAACGCCGTGCTGCACCGCGACGCGCGACTGGACGGGCTGCTCTACTATGGCGTGGCCACGACCGGCATCTATTGCCGGCCTGTCTGCCGCGCTCGGCGGCCGAAAGTCGAGAATGTCGCCTTCTTCCGCTCTCCGGATGATGCCGAGAAGGCGGGATATCGCGCCTGCAAGCTCTGCAAGCCGACCCGCGCCGCCCGGCCGGTCCATGGCGCCAACCTCAGCATCCGCCCGGTCGCCGTGATGTTCCTCGACATCAAGGGCTACAGCCGTCTGGCGGCGGGGATGCGCCCGGACGAGACCTTCGCCCTGCTCGACGACTTCCACCGCCGGACGGCGGCCATCGTCGAGGCTCACGGCGGGATCGTGCACAAGCATCTCGGCGACGGGTTCATGGCGCTGTTTGGCGCCCGGACCATGAAGTCGAGCGATGCCCGTCGCGGCATCGACTGCGGCCTGGCGCTGGTCGATGCGATCGCCGAGTGGAACGCTGAACGTCGCGGCGAAGGCCAGTCGCCCGTCGCGATCGGCGTCGGCGTTCATTACGGCATGACCGCCTTCGGTCCCGCCGGCCGCGATCAGGCGGTGATCGGTGACACGGTCAATGTTGCAAGCCGCCTCGAGCGCCTGACCCGCCGCCTCGACGTCGACCTGGCGGTGAGCGACGACGCGCTCAGCGCCGTGTCGGCGCGCAAGGCCGTGCCGTTGCGCCAGCGCCTGGGGTTCTGCGGGACCGTACGGTTGCCCGGCTGCGGCCCGCGCCGGGTCTGGACGGCACCGCCGGTCGCGAAGAAATAGCCTCTCTGGCCACTTTTTTGTCTCAGCGCGCCCAGTAGCACCCCCGCTAGCGTGGGAAGATGGGGTATGTGGTGAGGCCGTCGACAATTGGCGACGTGCTGAAGGGTCATGCTGCGCGCGATCCCGGCGCTGCTGCGATCGTTTGTCCTGACCTTGGCACGCTGACCTTTGCCGATCTGGCGCGCCACGTCGGACGTATCGGCGACCAGCTTCGTTTGGCAGGTATCGTGCCGACCTCGCGCGTCGGCATCGCCTTGGCGCGCGGGCCAGAGGCGGCGTTGCTGAGCATCTCCGTCAGTTGCTCGGCGATCCTGCTGCCGATCAATCCCAACCTCGCGCCGGCCGAACTTCAAGCCGAACTGGGGCGGTTGCGTCTGCACGCTCTGATCGTGCCGGCCAATGCCGAGCTTGCGGCTTGGGTGGCGGCGGGAGGGGAGGACTTCGGCCTGTTCAGGGCGGCGCAGGCGCTTTCTTCCTTCGAGGAGGTCGCTATCGAACAAGTCCGGCCGGTTCGCCGATCGCAACCGGCGTCGATCGTGACGGCGCAATCCTGGGCCGTGATCTTCCGGACCTCGGGCACCACGGGCGTGCCCAAGCGCGTGCCGGTGACGCACGGCAACCTGATCGAGATGGCGCGCAAGATGGAGCGCTGGCTCAGCCTCGGGCCGGCCGATCGCGCGGCTTGCATCCTGCCGATCTATTACAATGCGGGCTTCAAGGCGACGCTTCTCGCGCCGCTCCTGATCGGCTGCAGCGTCGCACTGCCGTCGACGACCCATCCGCAGGATTTCGAGCAATGGATGGCCGAGTTGAAGCCGACCTGGCTGACCGCGGCGCCGGCCTTCCTGCAGGCCATCGTCGAGAAGTTGCGCGCCGAGCCGAAGCGGCCCTCGATCGAGCCCAAACACCCGTCCTCGCTGCGCTTCGTGCTGTCCACGGCCTCGTATTTACCCGAGGCAACGCGGATTGAGCTCGCGCGCCTGCTCGCCGTGCCGGTGGTCGAGTTCTACGGCCTGTGCGAGGCCGGCATGATGACGGCACCGGCGATGGCGCCCGCCGAATCGCCGAAAGGTTCGGTCGGCCGCATTCCCGGCGGCGAGCTGGCGATCCGCGGTGAAGGGGGCATCTTCCTGCGGCCGGGCCAGACCGGCGAGGTGATGCTCCGCGGTCCAAGCGTCATGCCGGGTTACCTGCTCGACGATATCGAGGGCACGCCCACCGGCCTGCTCGACGGCTGGCTGCCGACCGGCGACCTCGGCACGGTCGACAAGAACGGCTTCCTGACCATCGTTGGCCGCAGCAAGGAGATCATCAATCGCGGCGGCGAGAAGATCGCGCCCTACGAGGTCGAGAGGGCGCTGCGCGCTCATCTGGCGGTGCGTGAGGCGGCGTGCTTTGCGATCCCCCATCCGCGCCTCGGCGAGAATGTCGGCGCTGCGGTCGTGCTCCATGCTGGGTCCGCGGCGACGTCGCGCGAACTAATCGACTTCCTCTACGACCGCCTCGCGCCATTCCAGATGCCGCGTCAGGTCCATGTCGTGCAAAGCCTGCCGATCGGCGCAACCGGCAAGATCTCGCGGCCCCAGCTCTCCGCCGCCTTCGCCGACCGCCAGCGCCAGGGCGTGTTGCCGGAGGCGCCGCTCGAGATCCTGATCGATGAAATATGGCGGCGACTGCTCGGCCGGGGCGACATCGGCATGGATGACGACTTCTTCGAGATCGGCGGCGATTCGCTGCAGGCCACCGAGATGCTGCTCGAGCTCGAGGAGATCACGCGCCATCGTATCGCGCCGTCCGAGGTGCGCGCCCAGCTCACCATCCGGCAGCTTGCCGAGAGCCTGGCTGCAGCGGCGGCGGCGAAGCGCGAGGTGATGACCCGCGTGAAGGCGGGCGAGGGCATGCCGCTGTTCCTGTGTCATGGCGATTTCTGCGGCTGGGGCTTCTATGGCTTTCGTCTCGCCGAGCTGCTGAAAGGCAGCGGACCGGTCTACTTGCTGCATTCGATGCTCGACGCTGCCGAGGGTATCGAGACCATCGAGGAGATGGTGCGACGCTACCTGCCGCAGATCGAGGCGGCGGCACCGACCGGTCCGTTGCGTCTGGCCGGCTATTGCCATGGCGGGTTGGCGGCACTCGAGATCGCGCGCCATCTCGAGGCCCAAGGCCGTACCGTCGACAAGGTCGTGCTGATCGACAGCTTCTCGATCAATGCGCGGCCGGTCATGCGCGGGCTGGCGCGCATGGTGTCGATGGCGGGTCGCCTCGCGCCCGGCGCGTGGGGCCGCAAGTTCCGCCGCAGCGCCATGCCCTCGCTCTGGGTCTTTGCCAGCCATTTCCTGCAGGGCGATCTCGCGCTCCTGCGGCGCGCCAGGCGAACCGTGGCCAAGGGCGCGATGCGCATTTGGGACGGCTCGCAACGGACCACCTACTATCGCGCCATGTCGAAGTACCTGCCGCCGCGGCTCAACTGCGAGGTGATCTGCCTACTGTCCGAGGAATATGCCACGCGCAAGGCCTACGATCCGGCGGCGTGGAAGCACCTGGCCGCGCGCGTGCGGACCGATCGCATTCCCGGCGAGCATAATACCTGCGTCAGCCGCCATGTCGGCGACCTTGCCGAGCGCCTGAACCAGATGCTGGCCGCCTAGCGGCCGACCCTCTACGGTCGGAGCCATGCGCTACAAGGCGGGGCTCCTGGCGGCTTTCATCGCGACCCTGTGGGCCGCACCGATACTGGCGCAGCAGCCCGTCCGCGTGAAGATCGACGGCGGCTCACCCGAACTCAGGATCGATATTCCTGCCCAGCTCTATCGCCCGGCGGCCACGCCTGCGCCGGCCGTGGCGATCTTCCATGGCTGTGGCGGCGTGGGCGCCAACAACGCGCGCATGGCCGAGCTGCTCAAGAGCTGGGGCTACGTCGCGCTGGTGGTCGACAGCTTCACCTCGCGCGGTCTGAAGGACGTGTGCGGGCGCAACTGGCCGAGCCAGGCCGACGCCGAGAAGCGTGCGCTAGATATCGATGCGGCGGGGCTATGGCTCAACGCCCAAGACTACGTGAAGGGCTCGCAACTCGTCTTTATCGGCTACTCATACGGCGGCGGCGTCGGCCTGTTGCGCGCTCTCTCGGCCCGCACCGACATCCGCGTGCCGAGCGGCTGGCGCGCGGCGATCCTGGTCTATCCGGATTGCGGGTTAGGCGAAGCCATCGGGACGACGCTGCGGCCGCGCACACCGACCATGATCGCCATGGGCGAGCTCGACGACTGGACGCCGGTGCGCCGGTGCCAGGCGCTGCTCGATCGCGTGAAGGCTGACCGCGACCTCATCGAAACGCACGTCTATCCGGGCGCGCATCACAGCTTCGATGCACTGGGCCTGCCGGTGCGCTACCTCGAGGGGGTCGGCAACCGCAGCAAGCCGGGCGGCTGCTGCGGCGCGCACTACGGCGCCAACGAGGCAGCGTGGACGGCGTTCGCGGGCAACGTGAAGACGTTCCTCGCGAAGACATTGCCGCTTGGGCGGTAGCTCGTCCGCCTGTCAAGTTTTCCGATTGAAGGGGTGGGGCCGAAAATGGAAAAAGCGGCCCGAAATCCTTATGCCATCGCCATCGGACGTTTTCCAAAAGTTGGAAAAAAGCTGGAAAAACCGGCTAATAAAGTTACGCGTAGCGCCTTACCGCACCTTCGCCCGCGGATGGGCCGCCCGATAGACCGCACTCAGCCGGGCCGCATCGACGTCGGTGTAGCGCTGGGTGGTCGAGAGGCTCGCGTGGCCTAACAGCTCCTGGATGGTGCGCAGGTCGCCGCCCGCGCCCAGGAGGTGGGTGGCGAAGGAGTGCCGCAGCGCATGCGGGGTCACGCTGTCGGCGAGCCCCAGCTGGTGGCGCAGGTCGCGCACGCGTTTCTGCACGATCGCAGCATCGAGCGGCCCGCCGCGGGCGCCGAGGAAGAAAGCGTCACCGGGCCCGAGTGCCTTGATGTAGGAGCAGGCGTTGCGATAGGCGCCAAGCGCCTCGATGGCCTGCGGCAGCAGCGGCACCAGCCGCGTCTTGTTGCCCTTGCCGATGATGCTGAGCGTGTCGCGGCCGCTCTTCAGCAGCTCCTCGACCGTGCCCTTGGCGAGGCCCAGCGCCTCGCCGATGCGCAAGCCGGCGCCATAGAGCAGCAGCAGCACGGCGGTGTCGCGCAAATCGATCCAGGCCTCGCGCTCGCGGTCCGCCGGCGTCTCCAGCAGCTCGGTCATGTCGTCTTCCGACAGGGCCTTGGGTACCGAGCGCGGCAGCTTGGGTGTCTGGATGGCGGCGATGCTGGCGTTGTGGGCGAGCCCGCGCTTGTCGAGGAAGCGGAAGAACGAACGCAGCGAGGAGAAGGCGCGCGCCGTCGAGGTTCGCGCCATGCCCTCACGGGCCCGCTCGGCCAGCCAGGCGCGGAACTCGGCGGGCTTGAGCTTGCTGAGCTGCTCGAGCGTCGGCGTGTCGCCCAGGTACTTGGTCATGAACCCGAGGAAGTTCGCCACGTCGTGCTCGTAGGCGACCAGCGTGTGGCCGGCCAGCCGCCGCTCGCTGCGCAGCCAGTCCCGCCACGCCGCGCGCGCCGCTTCGAGCTTGCTGCTCACGCCGGCCCTTCTATTCGGGCAGGTCGAGCCAGGCGCGGATGGTGTTCTCCAGCACCTTGGAGAGGAAGAACAGGAGCTCGGTCGCCATCTCCGGCCCGAAGGCCTCCGGATCGCGCGAGCCGAAGCACATGATGCCGTCCGGCGAGCCCGACGACACTTTTAGCCGCATCAGCACGTCGGACTTCACGAAGCGCGCGACATCGCCAAAGAAGGCCTCCTCGCCGGCGATATGGCTGCGCAGGCGGGCGTGCTTTTCCGGCCCGATCGCGGCATCGATGGCGCCCGGAGCCAGCACATAGACGCCGCGCACCGGCACGCGCTTGGGCGCGTCGGCATTGGCCTCGATCGCCAGGGTGATGAAATCGACGTCGAGCAGCTCGGGCAGCTCGTGGGTGACGACGTGGATCATCTTCTCGAAGGTCGTCGCCTGGATGATCGAGATCACCGCCGCCTGGATGCGGTTCTGCACGATCTGGTTCTGCTTGGAATTGGCGATGATCTCGGTGCGCTCGTTCTTCAGCCGGTCGATCTCGCTTCTGAGGCGTTTCAGGATCGCCTGCTGCATGTCGATGACGCCGGGACCCTGCACCCGGGGCGTCAGCCCGAGCTCGCTCGCGAGCTCGCCATGCTTGTCGAAGAAGTCGGGATGGGCCTTCAGATAGGCAATGACATCCTCGGCGGTGATCACCTTCACCTGCCGGCCCGAGCCATCGGGTGCGGGGACAGTGCCGTCGCCGCTCATGGCCGGCCAGACTTCATGATCAGGGAAGGGTTGGTCGTCACCCCGTCGAGCAAGCCGGACACCGCGAGATCCTTGATCTCGGCGACGTCGGCGGTATCGACGGGGAACTTCATATAAACTACCTCAATGCCCAGTGGTTCGGATGACCGCGCCTACACAATTTCTAGCAGACGAAGCCCGGCCCGTGGGGGCTGAATCGGTGGAAAACGCCGATGCCAAGGTAGGCCGAAAGACGGTGCGCGTCTTGCTGCCTTTGCCGCTGAGCGACGCCTACGACTACAGCGTTCCCGACGGGCTCGAAGTTGCTCCAGGCCACTTCGTGGTCGTGCCGCTGGGCAAGCGCGAGACGCTGGGCGTGGTGTGGGGCGAAGGCACGGGCGAGGTGGCGGCAGAGAAGCTGCGCGACGTGATCGAGATCCTGCCGGCGATGCCCATGGCCGATGCCTTGCGCCGCTTCATAGACTGGGTCTCGGCCTACACCCTGGCGCCGCCCGGCGCGGTGCTGCGCATGGCGCTGGGCTCGACCTCGGCGCTGGAACCGCCCAAGACCGAGCTGGTCTATCGCCCCGCGGCGGCCGCGAGCGACGACACGCTGAAGCTCACCTCCGCGCGGCGGCGCGTGCTGGAGGCTCTGAAAGACGGCCCTGCCATGCCTGCGGCGGAACTCGCTCATCTTGCCGGCGTCGGCACGTCGGTGATCAAGACCATGGCCTCGGCTGGACTGCTGGAAGGCGTCGAGCGCACGGTGCGTCGCTCCTTCCCGCGGCCGGACGGCACGCGTGACGGACCCACCCTGTCGCCCGAACAGAAGGCTGCGGCGGACGCGCTGATCGAGAGGGTAAAGACGCACGCCTTCTCCGCCACCCTGCTCGATGGCGTGCCGGGCGCTGGCAAGACCGAGGTCTATTTCGAGGCCATTGCCGCCGCCCTGGCGATGGGCCGGCAGGCGCTCGTGCTGCTGCCCGAGATCGCGCTGACCGCGCAATGGCTGAAGCGCTTCGAGGACCGCTTCGGCTGCACGCCCGCCGCCTGGCATTCGGGCCTGACCAGTCTGGAGCGCCGCGAGACCTGGCGGGCGATCGCCGAGGGCCGTGTCGGCGTGGTGGTCGGGGCGCGCTCGGCGCTGTTCCTGCCCTTCGCCAATCTCGGCCTGATCGTGGTCGACGAGGAGCACGACACCTCGTTCAAGCAGGAGGACGGCGTCACCTACAACGCCCGCGACATGGCCGTGGTGCGGGCACGCCTGGTGGCGGCGCCGATCGTGCTCGCCTCGGCGACGCCGTCGCTGGAGAGCGTCACCAATGTCACCTCGGGCCGCTACAGCGCGCTGCATCTGCCCGATCGACATGGCGGCCAGCGGCTGGCCCTGATCTCGGCCGTCGATCTCAAGCGATTCCCGCCGGATCGCGGCCGCTGGCTATCGCCGCCGGTGGTCGACGCGATGCGCAAGACGCTGGCGGCCGGCGAACAGACGCTGCTGTTCCTCAATCGCCGAGGCTATGCGCCGATCACGCTCTGCCGCGCCTGCGGCAACGGCATCGAATGCCCGCAATGCTCGGCCTGGCTGGTCGAGCATCGTTTCCGCCGCACCCTGATCTGTCACCACTGCGGCTATACCGAGCCGCCGGCGCTGGCCTGCAAATCGTGCGGTGCGGCCGATCAGTTCGTCGCCTGCGGGCCGGGGGTCGAGCGCCTGGCAGAGGAGGCGCACGAGTTGTTCCCCGAGGCGCGCATCGAGCTCTTCACCTCCGATACCTTGATGAGCCGCGACGAGGCCACAGAGGCGATCGACCGCATGACCAACGGCGAGATCGACATCCTGATCGGCACCCAGATGGCGGCGAAGGGGCATCACTTCCCGAACCTGACCCTGGTTGCAGTGGTCGATGCCGATCTCGGCCTCAATGGCGGCGACCTGCGCGCCGCTGAGCGCACTTTCCAGCTGCTCTATCAGGTGGCCGGCCGTGCCGGCCGCGAGGACCGGCCGGGACGTGCGCTGGTGCAGACCCACATGCCGGAACATGCGGTGATGCAGGCGCTGGTCGCCAACGACCGCGACCGCTTCGTCGCCGCCGAGCTCGCCGATCGCTCGGCCGCCGGCATGCCGCCCTATGGGCGGCTTGCCTCGCTGATCGTGTCCGGCCCCGATCCGGCGGCGGTCGACAATGTTTGTGCAGCCCTCGCGCGCCGGGCGCCGCGCCAGGAGGGCATCACTGTGCTCGGTCCCTCGGTGGCGCCGATGTCGTTGCTGCGCGGCCGCCACCGCCGCCGGTTCCTGCTGAAAGCCGCGCGCGATATCGCGGTGCAGCCGCTGCTGCATGGCTGGCTGCAGCACATCGGCCTGCCCGGTTCAGTGCGCCTGCAGGTCGACGTCGATCCCTATTCCTTCCTGTGACCAAGCGATCGAGCAGCGAGCGCGCGAGGCGCGGAAAAGCCCGGTAATTGCGGGTCTTTGGCGTCCTTGCGCCGCACAAAACAGCATGGTAGCAACGCGCGCTTTTCCGGCGTGGGGCCTCGCCGTTCTTCCGGAAAAGCCACGGGGATTCAACGGCTTGCCAGCCCGCCAACAAGGCATGGGAGAGGCTTTCGACGTGTCAACTTCCGCCACTTCAGGCGTTGCCGGACGCTATGCCAACGCCCTTTTTGAGCTGGCCGACAATGCCCGATCGCTCGACCAGGTCGCCCAGGATCTCACCACTTTCCGCCAACTCCTCGCCGAGAGCCTCGACCTTTCACGCCTGATCGCGAGCCCGGTCATCAGTCGCGCTCTGCAGGGCAAGGCGCTGCTCGCCGTGCTCGATGCGGCGGGCATCAAGGGCCTGACGCGCAATTTCATCGGCACAGTCGCCCATAACGGCCGGGCGCGTGACCTGCCGGCCATGGCCACGGCCTTCCTCGCCGAGCTGGCGCGCCGCCGCGGCGAGACTACTGCAGTGGTCACTTCCTCTGTTCCGCTGACGCCCGCCCAAATCCAGCAGCTCGGCGACGTGCTGCGTTCGGTGCTGGGCGGCGCCAAGGTTTCGATCGACGCGCACGTCGATCCCGACATTCTCGGCGGCCTCGTCGTGAAGGTGGGTTCGCGCCTGTTCAATTCGTCCATCCGCAGCAAGCTCGCCCGTCTGCAGCTTGCCATGAAGGGAGTTGCCTAAATGGATATCCGTGCCGCCGAAATCTCGGCCATCCTCAAGCAGCAGATCGCCAGCTTCGGCACTGAAGCCGAAGTCGCCGAAGTCGGCCAGGTGCTGTCGGTCGGCGACGGCATCGCCCGCGTCTACGGCCTCGACAGCGTCAAGGCCGGCGAGATGGTGGAGTTCCCGGGTGGCATCAAGGGCATGGCGCTCAACCTCGAGCGCGACAATGTCGGCGTCGTGATCTTCGGCGAGGACCGCACCATCCGCGAAGGCGACACGGTCAAGCGTACCGGCACCATCGTCGACGTGCCGGTCGGCAAGGGCCTGCTCGGCCGCGTGGTCGACGGTCTCGGCAATCCGATCGACGGCAAGGGCCCGCTCGCCACGACCGAGCGTCGGCTTGTCGAGGTCAAGGCGCCCGGCATCATTCCGCGCAAGTCTGTGAACGAGCCGATGCAGACCGGCCTGAAAGCCCTCAATTCACTGGTGCCTGTCGGCCGCGGCCAGCGCGAGCTGATCATCGGCGACCGCCAGACCGGCAAGACGGCCGTCGCGATCGATACGTTCCTCAATCAGAAGACCATCAACAAAGGCACTGACGAGAGCCGCAAGCTCTACTGTGTCTATGTCGCGATCGGCCAGAAGCGCTCGACCGTCGCCCAGATCGTCAAGACGCTCGAGGACAACGGCGCGATGGAATATTCGATCGTCGTCGCCGCCACGGCGTCCGATCCGGCGCCGATGCAGTTCCTGGCGCCCTATACCGGCTGCGCCATGGGCGAGTACTTCCGCGACAACGGCATGCACGCCGTGATCGTCTATGACGATCTCTCCAAGCAGGCCGTCTCCTACCGCCAGATGTCGCTGCTGCTGCGCCGCCCGCCGGGCCGTGAAGCCTATCCGGGCGACGTCTTCTACCTCCATTCGCGCCTGCTCGAGCGCGCCGCCAAGCTGAACGAGAAGAACGGCTCGGGCTCGCTGACGGCGCTGCCGGTCATCGAGACGCAGGCCGGCGACGTCTCGGCCTACATCCCGACCAACGTGATCTCGATCACCGACGGCCAGATCTACCTCGAGGCCGAACTGTTCTACGCAGGCATCAAGCCCGCGATCAACGTCGGCCTGTCGGTGAGCCGCGTCGGCTCGGCAGCGCAGATCAAGGCGATGAAGCAGGTAGCCGGCACCATGAAGCTCGAGCTGGCGCAGTACCGCGAGATGGCGGCCTTCGCGCAGTTCGCCTCGGACCTCGACGCCTCGACCCAGCGCCTGCTGGCGCGTGGCCAGCGGCTCACCGAGCTCCTGAAGCAGGGCCAGTACCAGCCGATGCCGGTCGAGGAGCAGGTTGTCTCGATCTACTCCGGCACCCGCGGCTTCCTCGATGCCCTGCCGGTCAACCGCATCGGCGAGTATGAGCGCCAGATGCTCGACGCGGTGCGCGCCGAAGGCTCGATCCTGGCCTCGATCCGCGACAAGCGCGAGATCGTCAGGGAGAACGACGACAAGCTGAAGGCCTTCCTGACCGACTTCACCAAGAAGTTCGCGTAAGGTCGAGATGCCCAGCCTCAAGACATTTCGGCTGAGGATTCGAAGCGTCCAGTCGACGCAGAAGATCACCAAGGCCATGAAGATGGTGGCGGCAGCCAAGCTGCGCCGCGCCCAGGAGCAGGCCATGGCGGCGCGGCCCTACGCCGAGGCCATGGACAAAGTCATGGCGACGCTGGCGACGAGCTTCAAAGGCGGCGCTGGTCCCAAACTCCTGGCCGGCACCGGCTCGGACAACGTCCATCTGCTGATCGTCGCCACCGCCGACCGCGGCCTGTGCGGTGCCTTCAACAGCTCGATCGTGCGCGAGGCGCGTCGCACCATCCGCGCGCTGCAGGCCGAGGGCAAGACGGTCAAGGTGCTGGCGGTTGGCCGCAAGGCACGCGACCAGCTGCGCCGCGACTATGCCAGCCTGATCGTCGAGACCATCACCGAGCTCGGCCGCCCGCGGCTCTCCTTCGCCGACGCCCGGAAGGTCTCAGCGCGCGTGATGGAGCTGTTCGATGCCGGCGAGTTCGACGTCGCCACGGTGGTCTTCAATCGCTTCAAGTCGGCGATGACCCAGATCGTCACCGTGCAGCAGCTCATTCCACCTCCGGTGCCGGATGCGGATGCCGCTCCCGCCACGTCGGGCGGCGCGGTCTACGAATTCGAGCCTGACGAGGCCGAGATCCTGGCCAACCTGCTGCCGCGCAACCTCACCGTCCAGATCTTCCGCGCGCTGCTCGAGAACGCCGCGAGCTTCTTCGGCTCGCAGATGACGGCGATGGACAGCGCCACGCGCAATGCCGGCGACATGATCAAGAAACTGACGCTGCGGATGAACCGCTCGCGCCAGGCTTCCATCACCAAGGAACTGATCGAGATCATCTCTGGCGCCGAGGCCGTCTAGGCGCGCGCTGACCGCAATCGAACGAAAGGGATACCGTTATGGCTACCAACAACATCGGCACGATCACCCAGATCACGGGCGCGGTCGTCGACGTGCACTTCGAGGCCGACCTGCCGAACATCCTGAACGCGCTGCATGTCAATGCCGACGGCCGCAAACTGGTCCTGGAAGTCGCCCAGCATCTGGGTGAGTCCGAGGTCCGCACCGTCGCCATGGACACCACCGACGGCCTGGTGCGCGGCGAGAAGGCGGTCGACACCGGCGCCCCGATCGCCATGCCGGTCGGTCCCGAGACGCTGGGTCGAATCCTCAATGTCATCGGCGAGCCGGTCGACGAGCGTGGCGCGGTCGGCCACAAGCAGACCCTGCCGATCCATCGCAGTGCGCCCGAGTTCGTCGATCAGTCGACGGAGCAGCAAATCCTGGTGACTGGCATCAAGGTCATCGACCTGCTGGCGCCCTATGCCAAGGGCGGCAAGATCGGCCTGTTCGGGGGCGCCGGCGTCGGCAAGACCGTGACCATCATGGAATTGATCAACAACATCGCCAAGGCGCACGGCGGCGTGTCGGTGTTCGCCGGCGTCGGCGAGCGCACCCGCGAGGGCAACGACCTCTATCACGAGATGATCGAGTCGGGCGTCATCAAGCTCGACGGACCGGGCTCGAAGGTGGCACTGGTCTATGGCCAGATGAACGAGCCGCCGGGCGCGCGCGCCCGCGTCGGCCTGTCGGGCCTCACCGTGGCGGAGTACTTCCGCGACGCCGAAGGCCAGGATGTGCTGTTTTTCGTCGACAACATCTTCCGCTTCACCCAGGCGGGCTCGGAAGTGTCGGCGCTGCTCGGCCGCATCCCCTCGGCCGTGGGTTATCAGCCGACGCTGTCGACCGACATGGGCGCCCTGCAGGAGCGCATCACCTCGACCAAGAAGGGCTCGATCACCTCGGTGCAGGCGATCTACGTACCGGCCGACGATTTGACCGACCCGGCGCCCGCGACCTCGTTCGCCCACTTGGACGCAACCACCGTGCTCAGCCGCTCGATCGCCGAGATGGCGATCTTCCCGGCGGTCGATCCGCTCGACTCGACCTCGCGCATGCTCGATCCGCGCATCGTCGGCGAGGAGCACTATCAGGTGGCGCTGTCGGTCCAGCGCGTGCTGCAGCAGTACAAGTCGCTGCAGGACATCATTGCCATCCTGGGCATGGACGAGCTCTCGGAAGACGACAAGCTGGTCGTGTCCCGTGCCCGCAAAATGCAGAAGTTCCTCAGCCAGCCGTTCCACGTCGCCGAGGTCTTCACCGGCACGCCGGGCGTGTTCGTGAAGCTCGAGGACACCATCAAGGCCTTCAAGGGCATCGTCGCCGGCGAGTACGACGAGCTGCCGGAGCCCGCCTTCTACATGGTCGGCACCATCGAGGAGGCGATCGCCAAGGCCAAGAAGATGGCGTCCGAGGCCTAACCGATGGCCAAGCTCTCCTTCCGCCTGGTCATGCCCGAGCGCGAGCTCCTGAACACCGAGGCCGACATGGTCGTGGTGCCGGGCGTCGAGGGCGATTTCGGCGTCCTGCACGGCCACGCGCCGCTGATCTCGATCGTCCGGCCGGGCGTGCTCGAGGTCTTCCAGGGCAGCAAGGTCGAGCAGCGCTTCATGGTGGCTGGCGGCTTTGCCGAAGTGACGCCGGAGCGCTGCACCGTGCTGGCCGACGAGGCCGTGCCGTTCGAGCAGGTGACGGCCGAGCAGCTCGCCGAGCGCCAGCGGGCAGCCGAACGCGACCTGGTCGATGCCGCCACTGACGCGGAAAAAGCGGCGGCCCAGAAGGAGCTGGCCGTGGCCAAGGATCTGCAGCGGGCCCAGGCCTTCTACGCCGGTCGTTAGCGCCCGGAAGGGCGATTTCACTCGGTACGCGAAAGAATCTATCGCGTTTCCCCCCAGGGAGCCCATTGCATCGAGCAACCGGGCCCGCTTTATTACGTTTAGGCGACGGTTGCGAAGGACAGTTCGAGCGATGGGGCACTGGACTCTCGAGACCATCAATTGGGATCGCTTCGACCCGTCGAAGGTCGATCCCGAGATCGTTCGCAACATCAAGGCTGCGGCCATGGTCGAGCGCAACGGAGACGACTACGGAGTCTATCTCCGCCGCGTCTTCGCCGACGACCCGGATTTCATCGAGAAAGTGAACGAGTGGGTCTCCGAGGAGAACCAGCACGGCATGGCGCTGGGCCGCTGGGCGCAGCTCGCCGATCCGGGCTGGAACTTCGAGGCCGCCTTTGCGCGCTTCAAGGCGGGCTATCATCTGCCGCACTACACGACCACCACCAAGTCGGTGCGCGGCAGCCAGGCAGGCGAGATGATGGCGCGCTGCATCGTCGAAACCGGCACCAGCTCCTATTACAGCGCGCTCAAGGACGCGACCGCCGAGCCGGTGCTGAAGCAGATTTGTACCAAGATCGCGGCCGACGAACTGCGCCACTACAAGCTGTTCTACGACCAGATGCATCGCAGCCTGAAACGCGACGGCCTGAACCGCCTGCAGCGGCTGTGGATCGGCTGGGGGCGCATCGCCGAGAGCGAGGACGATGAGCTGGCCTACGCCTATTTCGCGTCGAACGAACCGGCCGACGCCGTCTACGACCGCAAGCGCTACACCGAGGCCTATGCCCGGCGCGCCTACCCGCTCTATGGCCCGAGCCACGTGCAGCGCGCCATGGCCATGATCCTGAAGGCGGTCGGCCTGAAGCCACAGGGCTGGCTCAACCAGGTGATGACACGCGCCGGCCTGTGGTTCCTGCGCAGCCGAGCCGCCAAGCTCGCGGCCGAGAGCACGTAACCAGAGGCTGGAGCGAGATGATGCCCGGTCGGATCACTGGGCCGTCCGGACGGCAGGCGAGCGAAGCGCGGCCGTTCCCCCGCAGCTCCGGAAAACGGACGAAAACGGCTTTGTAGGGCTTTTCACCACGCTGACGGGCCGGCCGCCGACGCGCTGGCAGCCGACCAACAACACCGCCACCACCCTCCGAGGTGGCGGTGTTGTTGGTCGGTGGTGGAGTAGGAGGCCGAACGGTGGTGCTTCCCATCAACACCGCCACTCCTATCGTGGTGGCGGTGTTGTCCGTGGCGTCGCCGCAGTCGGCACCAACTTCATGCTCAATCTCATCGCCTCGAGCGTGGCGAAGAGCTACTTGCGCACACCGAGGGGGGAGTCCCGGATTTGTGGACTGGGAGGGCAGAAAAGCCGATTTCATCGGCATCGGACCCGTCCACCGGGAGTGGACTGTTGTGGACGGGTGACGCATTGGCTCGGTCGCCAAGGGGATATGCCCTGTGGAACCACGATCTCCAGTGCGCGCGAATGGGATGAGATGGAACCGCACGCGGTTCCATCTCATCCCATTCCGCTTTAGCGAACCAGGTCCGCGAACTCCTTCAGCACCGCCTCGTAGACTGCCCGCTTGAAGGGCACGATCAGCTCGAGCACTTCGCGGGCCGTCGCCCAGCGCCAGGCGTCGAACTCCTCGTCATGGGCGGTGATGTCGATGTCCTTGTCCGTGCCGGTGAAGGCGAAGGCAAACCATTTCTGTGTCTGACCGCGCCAGCGGCCTTTCCAGTGGATCGGCGCGAGCTCGGGCGGCACGTCATAGGTGATCCAGTCGCGGCCTTCGCGCAGGAGGAGCGCCTTGGTCGTACCGACCTCCTCGCCGAGTTCCCGGCATGCCGCCTCGATCGGCGTCTCGCCCTCGTCGATGCCGCCCTGGGGCATCTGCCAGGCCATGCCTTCGGCCATGCGTGGACGGTGGCCGACGAAGATGCGCCGGTCGGCGGCGATCAGCATCAGCCCGACATTGGGCCGATAGTGCTTGGGAGTTGCGAGCGCCACGACAGCGTCAGGGGCGAAGCTGGGCCGGCTGGGCGCGCATGCGCGCCATGCAGGCGTCACGGCATTCGAAATGGCCGATGATCGGCACCAGGGCCGCGGCGCTCTGGTCAGCCACGCGCTTTCGCCAGGCCACCACGGCATCGATCGACTGGGGATCGGGCTGCAACACGCCGAAATCGTGGCGCGGCCGGTCAATCCGGCCCTCGCTGGTCCATTCCAGCATTCGATCGAGGTTGGCGGCGAGGCCCTGGCCGGCAAGCTTGTAGTCGAGCACGGTCGAACTGCGCGCATAGCCGACGCCAAGTTCGACCGTGAGCGGGTACATGGCCGAGACATCCGGCAACGGCGTGATCTCGATCAGCGCCAGGCCGCGATCGGCGATCTCCTTCACGAGCGGCCGCGCGATCGCGTCCTGCTGCGAAACCGGCCCCGGTGAAGGCATGACGAAGCCGACATAACCTTCGGCACGCGCCATCGCCGCGCGCAGGCGGCGGATATTCTCCGCCGCCTCGGCCGTCGCCTCGATCGGACGTATGCCGCGCTCGACTGTCCCGGCGGGATCATCGATCGGCAGCATCAGGTAGCTCTCGTGGCCATGTTCGCGGGCCCGGGCCATCCAGCGCGAGAGGTCGGGCGTGCCGGGCAGGAAGGCGAGACTCACTTCACCCGGCAGTTCGTCGATCGCGCGCTGCATCAAGGCCTCGTCGGCGCCGACATTGATGATCAGCAGCCCGACCCGCGCCGCCGGTCCCTCCGGTGCATAGCGTCTCGAGTAGGCAATCCACGGCATCCAGCCGCTCGGCGAGATCTTGGGAAGACGCAGCCCATCGGCGGTGGTCTCGACCATCGCCTCGCGCTCGGCGCTCGACAGGAGGCGGAAGTCGGTCGGCCGCGGCGGCAGCTTCAGCGAGGCGATGCGCGTCGGCGCAGAGGCGGATGCTGCCTCTGCCGGCGGCGCAACGCGCGGCTCACGGACCAGGCCGAAGACGATGGCGGCGGAACCGGCCGTCAGCCCCAGCACCACGACCCACGCCGCGACAAGGCCGCGGGCGGGGCGCCAGCGCACGCGGTCGCTCCAGAGCCTCGCGGCCATGGCCACCCACCGCGGGCCGCGCTCAGTTGGCGCGGCTGGTGTAGAGCGAGATGCCGCGAATCAGGTCGACGGCGCGCAGCAGCTGGTAGTCGGCCACTGAGTCCTTGGGCGGCTCATCGGGATCGCCAGACGGCTGCGTACCCGGCTGCGTAGCGGCGGCCGGCTTGTCTTCCTTCTTGTCGGCAGGCTTGGTCTCCGACGATTTGTCGGCCGGCTTATCGGCGGGCTTGTCGTTCGGGTTGGTGATCGAGCGGCGCAGGTTCTCCTCGCGGAAGCCCATGCGCTGCTGGATGGTCTCGACCTTGGCCTGCTCGACCTCGATGTCGGGCTTGATGCCTTCTTTCTGGATCGAGCGGCCCGACGGCGTGAAGTAGAGGGCCGTAGTGAGCCGGATCGCCCCGCCGCCGGTCACCTGCATGATGGTCTGCACCGAGCCTTTGCCGAAGGAGCGGGTGCCGAGGATGATGGCGCGGCGATGATCCTGCAGGGCGCCGGCCACGATCTCGGAGGCCGAGGCCGAGCCGCCATTCATCAGCACCACGATCGGCAGGCCGTTGGCGACGTCGCCCGGCTTGGCGTTCCAGCGCTGCACGTCCTCAGCTTTGCGCGCCTTGACCGAGACGATCTCACCCTTGTCGACGAAGGCGTCGACCATGGAAATCGCCTGGTCGAGCAGGCCGCCCGGATTGTTGCGCAGGTCAAGCACGTAGCCCTTGAGCTTGGGCCCGGCCTCTTTCTTGATCTTCTCGACCGCGTCGAGCACGCCCGACGTCGCCTGCTCGGTGAACGAGGTGACGCGGATATAGCCGACGTCGCCCTCTAGCCGGAATTTCACCGCCTTCACCTTGATGGTTTCGCGCGTCAGCGTGACGTCGATCGGGTCCTTTACGTTGTTGCGGCGCAGCGTCAGCTTGATCGGCGAGCCGACCTTGCCGCGCATCTTCTCGACCGCCTCCTGCAGGGTCAGGCCCTGTACCGGCTCGCCATCGAGCGCGAAGATCAGGTCGCCGGACTGGATGCCGGCCTTGGACGCCGGGGTATCGTCGATCGGCGACACCACCTTGATGACGCCGTTCTCCATCGTGACTTCGATGCCGAGGCCGCCGAACTCACCCCGGGTCTGGACCTGCATGTCCTTGTAGACCTTGGGGTTCATGTAGCTCGAATGCGGGTCCAGTGCGGCCAGCATGCCGTTGATGGCATTCTCCATCAGCGTCTTCTCGTCGACCGGCTCGACATAGTCGCGACGGATGCGCTCCAGCACATCGCCGAACAGGTTGAGCTGCTGATAGAGCTCGCTCTTGTCGCCGCCAGGGGCCTTGGCGTCGGGCTTGTCTTGCGCCAGCACGGGGGCGAGGGCGAGGCCGGCGCTGAAAGCCAGAATCGCGGCGGTGGAGGCGAAGCCGAGACGGGTCATTTGGGATGCCTTTTACAGAGCGTCGCCGGTCGAGACTCGACAGGCGGGACGAGGGTTTTCTTGTTTCGGGGCGACAATACTAGTCGGTCTTTGGCAGGATCAAGGCGAGCCGGCTCACAGGAGATCACAAATCATGCCGAGGCGGCCATGGCAGGGCCTGGGGCGGCCAGGATGACCGGCCGCGAGACCTCGGAAAGCAGCGAATGGCCGGTCATTTCCCTGGGCTGTGGCACCTGCATCAGGGCCAGCATCGTGGGCGCCACGTCGGCGAGCTTGCCGTCGCTCAGCGAACGGATGTTGACCGGAGCATTGAACAGCAGGGCAGGCACGCGATTTAGCGTGTGCTGCGTGTGCTTTTGATGCGTCTGCTCGTCATACATTTGTTCGGCATTGCCGTGGTCGGCCGTGACGAATAGCACGCCGCCCGCCTTCTTCACCGCCTCCACCAGGCGGCCGAGGCAGGCATCGACGGCTTCGATGGCTTTGATCGCCGCCTGCAGGTTGCCGGTATGGCCGACCATGTCGCTGTTGGCGTAGTTGACGACGATCAGGTCGAACTTGCCCGAGCCGATGGCCTCGACAAGCTTCTCGGTCACTTCGGGCGCGCTCATCTCGGGTTTCAGATCGTAGGTCTGGACCTTGGGCGAGGGCACCAGGATGCGCTCCTCGCCGTCGAATTGCCGCTCCTCGCCGCCATTGAAGAAGAAAGTCACGTGCGCGTATTTCTCTGTCTCGGCGATCCGCAGCTGCTTCAGCCCGGTGCGCGCGATTGTCTCGCCCAGCCCCATCTTGATGGTCGCGGGCGGGAACAGCGTCTTCAGGAACTCGTTCAACGCGGCCGAATACTCGACCATTCCGACGGCGTCTGCGAACTTCACCAGGCGGCTGCGCTTGAAGCCGTCGAACATGGGATCGAGCAGCGCGGTCAGGATCTGTCGTGCGCGGTCGGAGCGGAAATTGAACATCAGCAGGCCGTCGCCGTCCTTCATGCCCGTGTAGCCGTCGATCACGGTGGGCAGCACGAACTCATCGTCGAGCTTGGCGGCATAGCCCTTGTCGACGGCTTCCTTGGGCGTTTTGGCGGTCTCGCCTTTGCCGCCGACCAGCGCGTCATAGGCCTTGGCGACACGCTCCCAGCGCTTGTCGCGGTCCATGGCGTAGTAGCGCCCGCCGACTGTGGCGAACTTGATCGACAGCCCCGCTTTGAGGCCCCTCTGGATGTGTTCCAGGCATTCATGCGCACTGCGGGGCGGCATGTCGCGGCCGTCCAGGAAGGCATGGATCCGGACTGGAACACCCGTGCCCGCGATCATATTGGCGAGCGCCACCAGATGGTCCTGGTGCGAATGGACGCCTCCTGGCGAGGCGAGCCCCATCAGGTGGCAGGCGCTGCCGTTCTTCTTCAGCGTGGCGATCAGGTCGGTCAGGGTCTTGTTCTTGGCGAGCGAGCCGTTCTCGATCGCCTTGTCGATGCGCGGCAGGTCGGGCACGGCGACGCGGCCGGCGCCGAGATTCATGTGACCGACCTCGGAATTGCCCATCTGGCCCTTGGGCAGGCCGACGAAGGTCTCCGAGGCATCGATCAAGCCCTGCGGACAGGTCGCGATCAGCCGATTGTAGTTGGGCGTGCGCGCATCGAGAATGGCGTTGTCCTTGGGGTCGGGGCGGTGACCCCAGCCATCGAGGATGCAGAGAACGGCCGGACGCGGACGGGCCGCCATCACGAGGCCTTGCGGGACAACGGGCGTGCGCGCTCGACCGCATTGAACTTGTTGGGGCAGTGCAGGTCACGAGGGTCGGTATTGGGATCCTGGTCAGGAACCTCGATGGCGCAGAACACGAACTCGCCGCGCGGCTCGCCGTCGATTGAGATGTCGTAGGTGTAGGTGCCCGGCGGATCGCCCGGGATGATGCACCACGAGCGCTGCAGCACGCCGTCCTGCACGACCTCGCGCATGCGGGTGGTGGCCTTGGTCTTGTCGGCGCTGACCTCGGTCTCAGGGCCGGCAATCACCTGCTCGGCCGGCTGCGAGGTGGTCAGCACCTCGGTCAGCGTCACCGTGCGGTTGGGCCCGCCGAGATACATGCGCCAGCCGAAGCAGGCGCGATTGAACAGAAGCGGAATGGCGTTGGTCTCGTAGTGGCGCTGCTTTCCGTCCTCGCCGGTGATCGAGACGTAGGGGATGCTGCGCACCGGCTTGACCGCCGGCTTGTCGGTTGGATTGTCGGCGGTCGGGGTGGCGCTTTGGCTTAGCGCCGCGGTTGAAACCGCCGCCAGGGCAAATGCGGCAAAGGCGGCTGCAAGCCGCTGGAGGGGGAAGCGCATGGGTCCAATGTAGCCCCGGTTTTTCGTCAGAACAGAGGCAAAATCGACGCTATTTGCCCCCTAATTCACGCCCGGTGGTAGGGGTGTCCGGCCAGGAGCTGCTGCGCCCGGTAGATTTGCTCCGCCAGCATCGCGCGGGCGAGCAGATGCGGCCAGGTCATGGCGCCGAAAGAGACCACCAGCGAGGCCTGTTTCAGCACGACCTCGCCGTGGCCATCGGCGCCGCCGATCAGAAAGGCAACATCCGACACGGAATCGTCACGCCAGCGTCGCAGGCGAGCGGCAAAGGCTTCGCTGTCCAGCACCTTGCCGCGTCGATCGAGCGCCACAAGCATTGCCTTGTCCGGGACGGCAGCCAGCAACAGCTCGCCGTCGCGCTTGATCATCTGCGCAGTTGGGAGCTTCCGCTTTTCCTCCAGCTCGCGCAGGGTGAGCGGCCAGCGGATGCGGCCAGCATAGTGCTCGTAGAGATCGCGCTCGGGCCCGCGGCCGGCGCGGCCGATGGCGGCGATCGTGAGCCTCACGTCCTTTTGCGCCGGGTCGCCTTGGGCTTGGCCGCGACTTCGTTCTCCAGCGCCCACATCTTCTCGAGCGCATAGAAGGCGCGCGGCTCGGGGCGGAAGACGTGGACCACCACGTCGCCGGCGTCGACCAGCACCCAGTCGCCGCCCTGCTTGCCTTCGACCGGCACCGGGCCGTGGCCCGACTGCTTCAGCTTGTCGGCGAGATGGTCGGCAATCGCCACCACCTGGCGGTTCGAGCGGCCGGTGGCGATCACCATGTAGTCGGCGAAGCTCGACTTTCCCTTGAGGTCGATGACCACGATGTCCTCGGCCTTGTTGTCCTCCAGCGAATGGCGCACCAGGGCGAGCTGGGCGTCGGTCGATTTGCTTCGGTCGGGAAGCGTGCGTGTCTGGTCGGAGATGGTCGTTCCTTTCGCTTTGGCCGTGCTTGGCCTGGTTCTGCGCGGCCGTACGGCGCGGATCGCCGTGGCGGAATGGCTGTCGAGACGGCTCGGAATAAAACACCAGGCCGGTGGCGGACAAGAGGCGAGCATGCGCGCCCGGCCGGCCGCTATCCGGTAACGTGCGAAGGCGCGGGGGGCTGCCGACTGCAGGGCGGAGTAGCTCCAGCCCGGTCGCGCGAAGGCGGCGATGGGGATCTCGGCGAACAGCTCCCGCCAGCCCTGCCAATCGACGAGCTGGGGCAGGATGTCGGCACCCATCAGCCAGACGAAATGAGCGTGCGGGTAGAGTTGGTTCAACGCCCGCACGGTATCGAGGGTGTAGCGCGTGCCGAGCAGCAGCTCGGGCGCCTCGACCTTGATGTGCGAGTGATGGGCAAGTTGCCTGGCGCGGGCGACCCTGGTCGCCAGCGGCTCCATGCCGTCGTCGCTCTTCAACGGGTTTTGTGGCGAGACCAGCCACCACACCTCGTCGAGGCCGAGCCGCTTCAGCGCTTCGAGGCTGACATGGCGGTGGCCTTCGTGCGCGGGATTGAACGAGCCGCCAAGCAGGCCGATGCGGCGGCGCGTATCGCGCGGCACGCCCGGCATTGGATGATGGGCCGAGATCACGCCAACGAGCTCATGGGCGCAGTGTGCCCGTGCCGCGCACGATGTTCTTGTAGGTCGTGAGCTCGACCAGGCCGACCGGCCCGCGCGCGTGCATGCGGTTGGTCGAGATGCCGATTTCGGCGCCCAGGCCGAACTCACCGCCGTCGGCGAACTGAGTGCTGGCATTGTGCATGACGATGGCGCTGTCGACTTCCTTCAGGAATCGCTCGGCCGTGGCGGCATTGCTGGTGACGATCAATTCGGTGTGTTGGCTGCCGAAGCGCGCGATATGGCCGATCGCGCCCGCCACCCCGTCAACCGTGGCGACGCTGATGATCGGCTCGAGATATTCGGTCCGCCAGTCCTTTTCGGTGGCGGCGAGGGCCTTGGGATCGCGCTTCCGTACCTCGGCATCGCCGCGTACTTCGCAGCCGAGCTCGTGCAGCTTCGCCAGCACGGGCATCAGGTGGGTGTCGAGCGAGGCCTTGTCGATCAGCAGCGTCTCGGCGGCGCCGCAGACGCTGACGCGGCGCATCTTCGCGTTGGCCACGACGTCGCGCGCCATGGCGATGTCGGCATCGCGGTCGACATAGACGTGGCAGATGCCGTCATAGTGGCGCAGCACCGGCACGCGGCTTTCCGCCGTGACGCGGTCGATCAGCGAGCGCCCGCCGCGCGGCACGATCAGGTCGAGCCAGTCCATCGCCTTCAGGAGCTCGCCGACCGCGGCGCGGTCGGTGGTGGGCACGAGCTGCGCGCAATCCTCGGGCAAGCCGGCATTCTTCAGGGCGCGGCGCAGGAGGTCGACGATGCAGCGCGACGAATGAAAGCTGTCGGAACCGCCGCGCAGCACCACGACATTGCCCGACTTGATGCACAGCGCGCCGGCGTCGGCCGTCACGTTGGGGCGAGCCTCGTAGATCACGCCGATGATGCCGATCGGCACGCGCACACGGCTGATCACCAGGCCGTTGGGCCTCTGCCAGCGCTCGATCTCGGCACCCACCGGGTCGGGTAGGGCCGCGATGTCGTCCAGCCCCTTGGCCATGGCTTCGATACGTGCGTCGTTCAACAACAGGCGATCCTGCAGGGCGCCCGACATGGCGGCGGCCTTTGCTGCCTCGATGTCAAGCCCATTGGCCGTCAGGATCGCGGCGCGGTCGCTGCGGATCAACCGCGCGCCTTCGGCGAGGGCCTTGTTCTTGGCCTCGGTGCCGGCGTTGCGCAGCGCCACGGCGGCCGCTTTCGCGCGCGCACCGAGCTCCGCCACCATCGCGGCGGCGTCTTCGGCAGGCTTGGTCTGGACGTTCATCGCCGCTCCAGTATAGCTCATTCGACGACGAGGTCGTCGCGGTGGACCATTTCGTCCCGGCCGCGAAAGCCCAGCAATTTCTCGATTTCCGCGCTCTTGTGGCCGGCGATGCGGCGGGCGTCCTCGGCGGCATAGGCCACCAGGCCTCGGGCCAGCACACGGCCCTTCTTGTCGTGCACCTCGACCACGTCGCCGCGCTCGAATTCACCGTCGATCCTGGTGACGCCGGCCGGCAGCAGGCTCTTGCCGGCCGACAGGGCGCGCACCGCGCCGTCGTCGACCACCAGCGTGCCGGCAGACTTCAGGGAGCCCTTGATCCAGCGCTTGCGCGCCGAGAGGGGCGAGGCGTCCGGCAAGAACCAGCTGCAGCGTGCCTTGCCGTCGATCAGCGCTCCCAGCGCTCCCACCTGGCGACCGTCGGCGATCGCCATGCGGCAGCCGGCGGCCATGGCAATGCGGCCGGCGATCAGCTTGGTCACCATGCCACCGTTGCTGAGGGTCGAGGCCGCCGACCCTCCCATTGCCTCGATCTCGGGCGTGATCTCACGGATCTCGGGGATGTGCTTCGCCGATTTGTCGCTGCGCGGATCGCCGGTATAGAGGCCATCGATATCCGACAACAGCACCAGCGTGTCAGCCGAGATCATCTCGGCGACGCGTGCGCCCAGACGATCGTTGTCGCCGAACCGGATCTCGTCGGTCGCCACCGTGTCGTTCTCGTTGATCACCGGCACGGCCCCGAGCCCAAGCAGCGTGCCCATGGTCTGGCGCGCATTGAGATAGCGACGGCGCTCTTCGGAATCGTCCAGTGTCAGCAGCACCTGCGCCACGGTGATGCCGTGCCGCGCCAGCGCTTCCTGGTAGGCGTGCGCGAGCTGGATCTGGCCGGTGGCGGCGGCGGCCTGGCTCTCCTCGAGCTTCAGCGGCCCGTTGGCGAGCTTGAGGTAGGTTCGGCCGAGCCGAATGGCGCCGGAGGAGACCAGTACGAGCTCGCAGCCGCCCGTGTGCAAGCGGGCGACATCGCGGGTCAGTGCCTCGAGCCAGTCGCGTCGGACCTCGCCTTTGGCCTCATCGACCAGGATGGAAGAGCCGATCTTGACGACCAGCCGTTTCGAGCTGGTCAGCGGTGTCATGCGGCTTCCTTGGCGGTGTCGCGCTGCTTGTCGACGAGCTTCATCAGCTCGTGCAACAGCGCTTGCACGCCCGCGCCGGAGACGCCGGAGATCACATGCACCGTCTTGCGGCTGGCCCTGGCCAACGCCGCGCGCTTGACCTCGATGTCCTCGGTGGTCATGGCATCAGTCTTGTTGAGCGCCACGACCTCCTTCTTGCGCGCCAGATTGCCGCCATAGGCGCGGAGCTCGGCACGCACGGTCTTGTAGGCATCAGCGACGTCGTCCTGCGTGCCGTCGACGAGATGGAGGAGCGCGCGGCAACGCTCGACATGGCCCAGGAAGCGCGTGCCAAGGCCCGCTCCCTCATGCGCGCCTTCGATCAGGCCCGGAATGTCGGCCATCACGAACTCGCGGTTGCCGACCTTCACCACGCCCAGTCCGGGATGCAGGGTGGTAAAGGGATAGTCGGCGATCTTGGGTCGCGCGTTGGAGGTGGCCGACAGGAAGGTCGATTTGCCGGCGTTGGGCAGGCCGACCAGGCCGATGTCGGCGATCAGCTTCAGCCGGAGCCAGATCCAGCGCTCCTCGCCCGGCCAGCCTTTGTCGGCGCGGCGCGGCGCCCGGTTGGTCGAGCTCTTGTAGTGCAGGTTGCCGTAGCCGCCGTCACCACCCTTGGCGAGCACGACCTTCTGGCCGATCTCGGTCAGGTCGACCAGAAGGGTCTCGTTGTCCTCGTCGAAGATCTGGGTGCCGCGCGGCAGGCGCAGCACGATGTCCTTGCCGCTGCCGCCGGTGCGCTGGCTGCCCATGCCGTGATGGCCGGTCTCGGCTTTGAAGTGCTGGGCGTAGCGGTAGTCGATCAACGTGTTGAGGCCATCGACGCATTCGAGGATCACGTCGCCGCCCTTGCCGCCGTCGCCGCCATCGGGCCCGCCGAACTCGATGAACTTCTCGCGCCGAAAACCCACGCAGCCGGCGCCGCCGTTGCCGGAGCGGATGTAGACTTTGGCCTGGTCGAGGAACTTCATGGGTGGAACCTGGAAAAGAAAAGGGGGAACGGCCGAGCCGCTCCCCCTTCACGATCCGATTGGATGGGAACGGCTATTCAGCGGCGACCTTGGCCGGAGCGGGGGCCGGCAGCACATTCACCTCGACCTTGCCGCCCGTGCGAGTGCGGAACGAGACCACGCCGTTGGCGGTCGCAAAGAGAGTGTGGTCGCGGCCGATGCCGACATTCTGGCCGGCGTCCATCTTGGTGCCGCGCTGGCGGACCAGGATGTTGCCCGACAGGACCTTCTGGCCGCCGAAGCGCTTCACGCCCAGGCGCTTGCCGTCAGAGTCGCGGCCGTTGCGCGAGGAGCCGCCTGCTTTTTTATGTGCCATCGTTCTGCTCCGGTCGCCCCTATGGACCTAATCTTGTCAGGCGACGATCTGTTCGATCTTGACCACCGTCAGGTCCTGGCGATGGCCGTTCTTGCGCCGCGAGTTCTGCCGGCGGCGCTTCTTGAAGACGATCAGGTGCGGCCCGCGCGCCTGGGAGACGATCGAGCCCACGACCTTGGCGCCGGCCACAGTCGGCTTGCCGACCTTGTCGCCGACCATCAGCACGTCGGTGAACTCGACCTTGGCGCCGGCCTCGCCCTCGATCTTCTCGAGCGTGAGCGTGTCCTCGGCGGCGACGGTGTATTGTTTTCCACCCGTGCGGATAACGGCGATCATGACGACACCTGACTGAGGCTTCCCGGACCGACCGCCACCCACCATCCTTTGGGGATGGACTTGGCTTCAGCCCAACATGCCGGAAAGCACGAAAGAACGCGGCGGGCCCGAACGACCCGCCGAAGGAGGGCGGAATATACGCAAGGGCCTCCCCAAGTCAACGCCGGAAACCCTGGATTTCAGCGCCAAAACAGCCCTCTGGCGCCGCCGCTTACGCCGGTTGCCGGGCGGGAATCGCCCTCCTATAAGCGTCGCGCGGGAGAGGTGCCAGAGTGGTCGATCGGGACGGTCTCGAAAACCGTTGTGCGTGCAAGCGTACCGTGGGTTCGAATCCCACCCTCTCCGCCAGCTTCGCTCCGCTCGGGCGAAGGAGTGCTAGCGAACATAGCGAGGGCCCAGTCCGGCGCGCCCCTGAGTCATTTTTGCGCGTTCCCATTGGCTACGATGCCGCCTAGTTTATGCCGAACGGAGCTCATGGATGGCTCCGTCCGGGAAGCGTCCGCCGGCACTCGGATGTGTAGTTGGGGAGATCTCATGTCGTTGATGAAGAAGGCCTTGTTCGTGGCTTCGGCCTTGGCCGTGACCCTGCCTTTGGCAGGTGCGTTCGCCCAGTCGGATGACGCGACGTATTGCCAGGCGCTGGCCCAGCAGGTCCGCACGGTCAATCGCGGCGCAGACCCGTCGAGTGCCGTAGGCGGTGCCCTGTCGCAGTGTCAGACCGGCACCCCGCCGTACGGTATTCCGACGATGGAGAAGTTCCTCACCGACGCCAAGGTGTCGTTGCCGCCGCGGGCCTCGATGGCGCCGCCGCCGCCGCCCTTCAATGCGAAGGCTTATCGCAACACGGCTGAATGCCTGACGGCTGCATACGCCGCGAAGGCGCCGCTCAACCTCTGCACCGGCAAATAAGGGCCAGTCCAGCTAGTCCAATTTCAATCGCTTTTCGGGCGTAGGGTGGGGTCATCTGGCCCTTCCCTACGGCCCATGATCCCGCTTACTTTATCCTCCAACGTCGCCGCACAACGGCTTCGTCCGGAACACGTCCGCCGGACAATCGGACTGAACGTTTGGGGGAGAACCTGTGATGTCAATCAAGAAGGTATTGCTCGTGGCCGTGGGACTCGTCTTGCCGGCGGTAGTCTTTGCGCAATCGGCGGACGACGTTAACTACTGCAATTCGTTGAGTGCAACGACGCGCACGGTCAACCGCGGCGCGGATCCTCAAGGCAGCGTTGCCAACGCCATGGCGCAATGCAGCTCCAATCCGGCGGCCGGCATCCCGGTGCTGGAGAAATTCCTGACGGATTCCAAGGTGTCGCTGCCGCCGCGACCGATGTCCTTCAATCCGAAGATGTACCCCAACATGGCAGATTGCCTGACGGCAGCGGCGGCCGCGAAGGCTCCGCTGAGCGCCTGCAGTCCCAAGCAGGGCATGTAGTTTCGTGATGCTCGCGGCGGCGGCGCGTCTCATGGACTGTCATGAGGCGCGCCGCCGCCGCGTTGCGTTTGTATCTTGCCCTGAACGGCAAGCGCGCCGCGGATTGGCGACACCGGCAGGTCGCTCGGCCGTTGCAAGAATGTCGAGCCCGGAGTACCCGCCCGCAACCGGGCGAGCATCTCATCGGGATCGTACTCGACGCCGATCGGATTGGCCTCGAAATGCGGGCCGTGCATGTAGCGGTTGGCCTCTTCGCCAGAGGTGAAAGCGTCGACCTGTAGTTCCATCTGATTGCCGTCCGGATCGGCGTAGTACATCGACATCGTCACGCCGTGATGCACGCACCAGTAGGGCATGATGCCCTTGGCCTTGAGCTGGGCGTAGTTCTCCAACAGGTCCTCGACTGAGCCGTAGGTGTAGGCCACATGGTCGACACCGATGGTGCCCCGCCGCTCGCCCGCGTCGGCCTCTGGCTTGACGGCACTGAGATTGATCAAAGCGACCCGATGATGTTCATCGTCGTAGGTCAGGAAGGCCAGCACCGGGTTTTGATACTGGACCTTGCAATCGAAGACCGCGCGGTACCAATCGATCATCTGCTCGAAGCGGCGGGTGCGGTAGACGACGTGGACGAAGCGGGCGGGACGGATGCGTGACATGGACGGGCTCTCCGCGTTGCAATCATCGCTGGCACGCTACCATGGCGCCCCGCCGTGAGAACTCCTAGACTGAGCCATCCCAACCTCGGAGCACCTGAAATGACTGCTCTCTTGTCCCGCCGGATTTTCCTGGCCTCGACGGCGGCGATCGCGCTCGCGCGGCCGTCGTTCGCTGCGACCATCAAGCCCGGGCCCACTTCGGCGTTGATCGTGGTCGATGTGCAGAATTGTTTTGTCGATGGCGGCACGCTGCCGGTGAAGGGTGGCGCTCAGGTCGTGCCGGTGATCAACAAGCTCGCGGCCTCGTTCGAGAACATCGTGGTCACGCAGGACTGGCACACGCCGGGCCATGCCTCCTTCGCCAGCACGCATGCCGGCAAGAAGCCATTCGAAACCGCGCAGATGCCCTATGGCACCCAGGTGCTGTGGCCCGACCACTGCGTGCAGGGCTCCGATGACGCGGCTCTTCTCAAGGACCTCAAGCTGCCGACGGCGCAGCTCATCATCCGCAAGGGCTTCCACAAGGACGTCGACAGCTACTCGGCCTTCGAAGAGGCCGACCGCAAGACCGCGACGGGGCTTGGGGCCTACCTCAAGGCACGCGGCATCGACACCGTGTTCGTGACCGGGCTGGCGACCGATTTCTGCGTCGCCTGGACGGCGCTCGATGCACGCAAGCTTGGCTTCAATGTGTACGTTATCGAGGATGCCACGCGCGGCATCGACCTCAACGGCTCGCTGGCCGCCGCCTGGAAGCAGATGACCGAGGCCGGCGTCAAGCGCATCCAGTCGGGTGACGTCGCTTGAGGCTGTAACCTCCGCTCGTCTGCAGCGTTTCTTCCACGGCGTCATGGAGGGATATGATGAGGAAGGAGCTGATTTTGGCGATCGGGGTGGGGCTCGGAGCCGTTGCGGTAACCCACGCCCAGGCCCAGCAACCGAGCGGGTCCGCGACGAATCGCGGGCTGGGGTCGGGCACGCCGGGCGTTGCGGTCGGCACGACCGGGACAACCTACGCAACGCCAGGGGCCGATCAGAAGCTGCCGATCCCGGGCGGCGGCATACCCATGGGCGCGGCGACACAGGACACCTCCAACCTGCCGGACGATCCTCGCAACTTCAACAACGGCGGCAGTTCCAATAGTCGCTAGTTGCTGCACTATAGAGGTCCATGGCGAGCATCGGCATCCGCGGCGCGTTCTTCGACTTCATCGACGATCCCTGGAAGCATATTGGCAACGAACAGGCGGCCGCCCGCTTTCACGCCGACGGCCTGCTGGTGATTGACGACGGCCGGATTGCCGATTTCGGGCCATTCGACGAAGTTTCGCGCCGACATGCCGGGCTCGATATCAGCCGCGTCAGCCAGCGGTTGATCCTGCCGGGCTTCATTGACGGCCATATCCATTTTCCGCAGACGCGGGTGATCGGCGCGTTCGGCGAGCATCTGCTGCCGTGGCTGAAGAAGTGGGTATTTCCCGAGGAGCTGAAATACAAGGACCGCGATTACGCCCGCGAGGGAGCGCGGCACTTCTTCGACAATCTCCTGGCCTCGGGCACGACCACTTGCCAGGCCTTCACCACGACATTCGCCGTCTCGACCGAAGAGCTGTTCGACGAGGCGAACCGGCGCGACATGCGCTTGATCGCCGGGCTGACCGGCATCGATCGCCTCGCGCCAGCCGACTATGTGGGCAGCGCCGATGCCTTCTATCGCGACAGCAAGCGGCTGATCGAGCGCTACCATCGCCAGGGCCGCAACCTCTACGCCATCACTCCGCGCTTCGCGCTCGGCGCTTCGCCCGAGCTGATGGCGGCCTGCCAGCGGCTCAAGCGCGAGCATCCAGACTGTTGGGTCAACACGCACATTTCCGAGACCGTCGATGAATGTGAGGCGATGCGCCGCGCATATCCCGACAGTCCCGACTATCTCGCCGTCTACGAGAAGTACGGACTCGTCGGGCCGAAATTCTCCGGCGGCCACGGGGTGTGGCTGAGCGACGGCGAATTCCAGCGCATTTCGGAAAGCGGCGCTGCCATCGTGTTCTGCCCGTGCTCCAACCTCTATCTCGGCAGCGGCCTGTTCCGCATCGGCCGCGCCACCGATCCGGCACGGCGCATCAGGATGTCGTTCGGCAGCGACGTCGGCGCCGGCAATCGCTTCTCGATGCTCAATGTGCTCGACGAGGCCTACAAGGTCGGCATGTGCAACAACGCCACGCTCAAGGACACGAGCGAAGCGGCGCGCAACAAGATCTCGCCTTATCGCGGTTTCTGGTCGATCACGCTGGGCGGCGCCGAGGGCCTCTACATCGACGACCTCGTGGGCAACTTCGCACCCGGCAAGGAAGCCGATTTCGTCGTGCTCGATTGGAATGCGGGGCCGCTGGCGCAGTCCTGGCGCCAATCACTCGTGGTGGGCGAGAGCGGCCCCAGGACGGTCGAGCAGGCCGCTGACCTTCTGTTCGGATTGATGATGGTGGGCGACGATCGGGCGGTGGCCGAAACCTGGGCAATGGGGCGGAAGCTCTACGAAAAAGCATGACTCCAGAGTCATTATCCGCATCGGCGCTGCGGCATTTTGGTCGCACCCTGGTAGTCCAAATCACACTATCGCACTGGCGATGTGATAATCTCTTGGAAAAACGTTGAGATTCTCCAAGCTATTCAAGCATTTGAACCAATTTTCGAAGTAATTGCAGTGCGTTATGGTTGTTACCCTCCATCTACGCTTGTTACCAAAAACGAATATCTGACTCGGAAAATCGAGTCGATTTCGCTGGCATCCTGCGAACAACCAGCATATTACTGCGCCCGAAGTGCAGAGACATGTGGGTGTCTTTGTGGGGTGTGGGGCGATCACGGGTGGGTCCGGGGTCGCCTTTTCTGGAAGGTGTGGGATGCGTCATCTACTTCTAGCAGCGACCATGCTCGTAGTCGCTTTGGTCGTAACTTTCGGCACTGCCAGCGTCCTTCAGGGCGTTGCCGTGGCGAAGAACAATGTGGCGCCGAGTGAGCCGTTCTCGATCACCGAGGCCGCCAGGCCCGCGGCCAAGCCCGCGAGCACGAAGGAGCGCGTGACCTCGCAGTTCCGCGATCGGATCCGCTCGGCGACCAACGTCTCGGGTCTGTAACAGTTCTCTGCCGGCCCGCGATTTGGGGGCGGGCCCAAAAAAAGTCAGTCAATGAATTAGCGTTCCGGACCCTGTCCGGAACGCTTTTTGCTGCTTCCGCGGTCCTGAACCTGGAGGAGCGGCAACGATGGGCAAGGAAATTCTCTGTGGCTTCGGCATCGACGTCGATGCCGTCGCGGGATGGCTCGGCAGCTACGGCGGCGAAGATTCGCCTGACGATATCTCGCGCGGCCTGTTCGCCGGCGAAGTCGGCAGCCCTCGGCTGCTCCGGATGTTCGAGCGCCTGGGCATCAAGACCACCTGGTTCATCCCCGGCCATTCGATCGAGACCTTTCCCAAGGAGATGAAGGCGGTGGCCGATGCGGGCCACGAGATCGGCATCCACGGCTACAGCCACGAGAACCCGATCGCCATGACCCGCGAGCAGGAGACCGAGATCCTCGACAAGTGCATCGATCTCGTGACCCAGCTCTCGGGCAAGCGGCCGACCGGCTATGTCGCGCCGTGGTGGGAGTTCTCGCCCGTCACCAACGAGCTCCTGCTCGAACGAGGCATCAAGTACGACCATTCGCTGATGCACAACGACCACCAGCCCTACTACGTCCGGGTAGGCGATAGCTGGACCAAGATCGACTATGCCAAGAAGCCGCGCGAGTGGATGGTGCCGCTGAAGCGTGGCCAGGAAACCGGCCTGATCGAGATCCCGGCGAGCTGGTATCTCGACGACCTGCCGCCCATGATGTTCATCAAGAAGTCGCCCAACAGCCACGGCTTCGTCAATCCGCGCGACATCGAGGAGATGTGGCGCGACCAGTTCGACTGGGTCTATCGCGAGCACGACTACGCGATCTTCCCGATGACCATCCATCCCGACGTCTCGGGCCGGCCGCACGTGCTGATGATGCTGGAGCGACTTTACGACTACATGAAGGGCCATCCCGGCGTGAAGTTCGTCACCATGAACGAGATGGCCGACGACTTCGCCAGGCGTTTCCCGCGCAAGAAGTAGCGGCCATGTGCGCGCTGTGCGGCGTACTGGGCGGGGCCGGTCATTGGACCGACGCGGCGGCGCGGCCCGGAGTGTTCACGCGCAACGTCGATTCTCTTCAGCGCCGGCGCGAACGCATCCATCGCGTCACGTGCGCCCAGAAGGTGCTGGGCCTCTACGGCCTCACCCTGTCGGACTGGCAGGGTACCTCCTACGTGCTGTCGACGGCGACCGGCAAGACCGAGATTGTCGATAACCTGACCCACCTCTGGGCCGCCGCCGAGAAGCTGCTTGGCCGGCCGTGCGATCCGCTCGATCCCGCGCTGGTCGGACATCTTGAGACGGCCAATGGTTGATTTCACTCCCGTCAATCTGATCACGGGTTTCCTGGGCTCAGGCAAGACCACGCTGCTGCAGCGCCTGCTCGCCGATCCGACGCTGGCCGACACTGCCGTCCTGGTCAACGAATTCGGCGAAGTTGGCCTCGATCATCACCTGCTGGAGCGCATCGACGATACGATGGTGCTGCTGCAGTCGGGATGCCTGTGCTGCACCATCCGCGGTGAGCTTGCGTCCGCCATTAGAGATCTTCACTCCAAGCGCGAGCGCGGCGTGGTGCCGGCGTTCCGCCGCATCGTCGTCGAAAGCACGGGTCTTGCTGATCCCTTTCCCATCCTGTCGACGGTGCAGGCCGATCCGGTGCTGCGCCACCATTTTCGCCTCGGCAACGTCATCACCACAATTGATGCGGTGAACGGCCTGGGCCGCGCCGAGAGCATAAAGCAAGTCGCCATTGCCGATCGGCTGGTGTTGACCAAGACCGATCTTGCGCCGGATGTTGGGAAGCTGCTCGCCCAGATCCGTCGGCTCAATCCAGATGCGCCACTGTGGCGTGCGGCCGAGCAGGCGATCGATGCGGCGACGTTGCTGGACGGTGCCGCGCACTCGCCCTTGCGGGCCCTCCCAGCCGCCACCGACAGTCCGCATGGGGCGGTCCATGCCTTTGCGTTCTCCTTCGAAGGCGAGCTCGACTGGACCATGTTCGGCGTGTGGCTAACGATGCTGCTGAACCGCCACGGCGAGAGGGTGTTGCGCGTAAAGGGCATCTTGAATGTCGCGGGCTCGCCAACCCCGGTCGCCATTCATGGCGTGCAGCGGCTCGTCCATCCGCCGGTACACATGGCTGCGTGGCCAGATGGCGATCGCCAGTCGCGGCTGGTCTTCATCGTCGACGGGCTGGAACAGAGCGCCATCGAGCGCTCGCTCGCCGCGTTCCTGCGTCCCGGGACAGAAGCGAGGTCGGCGGTCGCCTGAGTGCGCCGTGCGACGAGCGACCGCAGGCCGGCCGCCTTGGTTGCCGCGTTCACCCTATGGGTTCGCCGGAGGCGAGCATGGACAAGGAAGTTTTGGTTAGTCAGCGCGACGGCGGTCATTTCCACCCTGGCGTCTACAAGATCCTCGCTGCGCTTGCGGTCTGGTTCGTCCTGTCGGCGTGGATCTTTGCCGGCGGAGGCATGACCGACCCTTTGCTGGTGGTCGTGAGCGGTATCGTCCTGGGGATGACGGCTATTCCGGCGGTCCTCGCGCTCATCCAACGTGCCAGGAAGGGACGCGAGGAGGAGGGGCGAGCCGACGGCGCCTTCGGCGACTGGGCGTCGCGCGATGTCGGCATCCATACCGGACCGGTGAAGGGCGCCATTGCGGCGATCGAAACCATGCTGCCGATCGCGGCCGTGGCGATCGGCATGACGATCTTCGGCCTGGTCGTGCGCTTCGCAGGACACTAGGCGTCCGGCTCACCGGCCGGCTTCGTCGGCGCCCTTGAAGATTTTCACGTCCTCGATCAACAGCCGCCGATCCCTGAGGCCAAGACGGATGACTGCGCGTCCCGCCGTCGGGCAGCAATTGCCGTCGCCGTCCTGCCAAAGCGGCGTTTCAGCCACGAGTGTCTTGTAATTCGGGTAGATTCCCTTCCATGCCCCCCAGCCCTTGGGCAAACGCGGCGGCAGGTCACCGAGCCAACTCACGATGTCGACTTCGGTGAGCCGGGCATCGCCATAGAGATACACCTGGTCGGCGTTGAAATTGCCGGTCCCCTCGATGCTACCTCGCACCACCAGCAGTCGACCGGCCGGAGATTGCACCATCTCCGGGCGCGTGAAGTGGGCGGTATCGACCGCGACATCGGCGATCGGAACCAGCCGCGGGCCCGCCGTCTTGAAGATCGCCACACCACCTGCCATGCGAAGCTCGCCGTCCTTATAGGATTGCAGCTGGTAGCGAAAGTTTGGGGCGCCCTGCACGTCTCCGAATTCATCCACGCGGCAGGGCAAATCATACGGCGCGTCGGGCGGCACGAGGCAGTTCTGCCGGGCTTGCTCGGGCGCGACGGTCCTGGCGGTCGCCTGCCACTTCTGGGCGGAGGCGGTGAGTTCGGCAGTCCGGTGCTGGTAAGATTTGAGCAATGCCGCTGTATTGGTGAGCTTGCCACGCGCGCTGAGCCACTTCAGCTGTTCGGCGCGCAGGGCAGCCGGGCGAAGAGTGGCGCCCGTGGCGGCGGCGAAGGCGTCGGCCAGTCGCTCGTCGGCCATGGAAAGAGCCGGATCGGCGCAGATCGTCTTCTCGACTGGGGTCGACACCTTGGCGCAGTCAAAGCTGGCTGCCCGTGCTGTCGAGCCGCATAGCAGCAGCGACGCTGCCAAAAGAGCGAGCTTTCGCATGGCGGTGAAGCTTGATCCGGCACTGCTTATTCGACAAGTGTTAGCCTTCAGCAAAAGCGAGGAAACCCATGGCCACTGTTACCAAAGCACCCCGCAAGCTCGGCTCCAGTTCGCTCGGCGTGTTCCCGATCGGACTCGGCTGCATGTCGCTCAGCGGCGCTTACGGCAAGAGCGACGACGCCGAAGGCATTCGGGTCGTCCATCACGCCATCGACCGCGGTGTGACTTTCCTCGATAGCTCCGACATGTATGGCTGGGGCCATAACGAGACCTTGCTCGGCAAGGCGCTGGCCGGCGGCCGGCGGGGCAAGGTCGTGCTGGCGACCAAGTTTGGCCAGGTCCAACAGCCCGGCGGTGCCAATGGCGTCGATGGCCGGCCGGAATACGTGAAGGCCGCCTGCGAGGCGAGCCTCAAGCGGCTGGGTGTCGACGAGATCGATATCTATTTCCAGCATCGCGTCGACCCCTCCGTGCCGATCGAGGAGACGGTCGGCGCCATGGGCGAACTGGTGAAGGCAGGCAAGGTGAAGGCACTGGGCCTGAGCGAAGCCAAGCCCGAGACCATCCGGCGGGCGCACAAGACCCATCCGATCGCCGCGGTGCAGAGCGAGTATTCGCTGCTCTATCGCAAGGAGGCGGAGGAGACGCTGGCCACCACCCGGCCGCTCGGCATTTCCTATATCGCCTATTCGCCGCTTGGCCGCAGCCTTCTGACGGGCGCGGTGCGCCAGGCGTCGGACATCCCCGAGGGTGACGGCCGCGGCCGCCATCCACGCTTCGCCGCCGATAATCTGGCGCGCAACCTCCAGCTCGTTTCCGTCATCGAGGGCATGGCCAAGGCCAAGGGCTGCGCGCCGGGACAGGTGGCGCTCGCCTGGCTGCTGGCGCAGGGCGCCGACATCGTGCCCATTCCTGGCACCAAGCACGCCGAGCGCATCGATCAGAATCTCGCGGCTCTCGACGTGCAGCTTTCGCCCGACGAGGTGGCGCGCCTGTCTGCGGCCATACCGCCCGGCGCCGCGGCGGGAGGGCGCTATGCCGATGCGCAGATGAAGGCCGTCTATCTCTAGCAAGTGAGTTAGGCTGCTTCGCGTGGGACTGTCCTTATCGCGACGCCGTGCACTTGTCGGGGCGACCAGCTTGCTGGTGCCGCTGCCACTTGCGGTGCGAGCCCAGCTTGGTGCCAGCGAAATTACCGATTGGATCGCGATCGCGCCAAACGGTGAGATCACGCTCGGTCTGTCGCAGCCGGAAGTGGGCCAGGGCTCCTATACGGCGCTGCCGCAGATCTTGGCCGACGAGCTCGACGCCGACTGGCAGCGCGTCACGGTCCGTTTCGTCACCGGACGCAACGCCTACAAGATCGCCTTCAAGAACGAGCCGCCGGTACAGAAGGAGGGAGCGTCGATGTCGACGACGACGCTCTACGGCCGCCTGCGACAGGCAGGTGCTGCGGCACGTGAGGTACTGACCAGGGCGGCGGCGCAACGCTGGAGGATCGATCCTGCCGAGTGTCGTAGCGAGAAAGGATTCGTCGTCAATCGCCGCGGCGACCGGTTGGCCTATGGTGAGCTCGCGGCCGAGGCGGCGGCGCGCTTGCCGCTCAATCCCTCTCCGACTCTGAAGAACCCGGCGCACTTCGGTTTGATCGGCAAGCCGCTGGCGAGGCTCGATACCCAAGCCAAGTGCACCGGGGCCGCCATCTTCGGCATCGATGTCGACGTGCCCGACATGCTGCACGCCGCGCTGAAATCGGCGCCGAGTTTCGTCGGTAACGTCCTCGAAGTACGCAACGAGGCGGCCATCCTGGCGATGCCCGGCGTGCGCGCGGTGGTGAAACTGCCGGCCGTGGCCGTCGCCAACGAGGTGCCCGGCTCGCAGCACCCCGGCACGCGGCGCTTGCCGGCACATAACGCCGTCTGCGTCGTGGCCGACCACTTCTGGCAAGCCAAGTGCGCGGCCGACAAACTCGACCTGGTGGTATCCAACCAGGATGGACTGTCGACGGCGCTGATCGATTCGCGTCTGCAGGAAGCGCTCGATGGCGAGCACGCGGTGACCGCGGTCGAAATCGGCCGACCACGCGAATTACTACGCGAACACGCCGCGTCGGCCATCGAGCGCCGCTTCGTGCTGCCGCACATCGCGCATGCGCCGCTCGAGCCAGTCAACGCCACGGCCCTGTACAAGGATGGCGCAGTCGAGGTCTGGGGCCCGATCCAGGCCGTTGCGGCATGCCAGGAAGCGATCGCGGCGGCGTTCAGTGTAAAGGCCGAACTCGGTGAAGGTGAACGTGACCTTCCTGGGCGGCAGCTTCGGCCGCAAGATCGTGCCCGATTATGTGGTCCAGGCCGTCTACGCTTCCAAGGCGGTCGGTCGCCCGGTGAAGCTCATACGCACCCGCGAGGAAGACCTGAGGCACGGCATCTTTCGCGTCAACGCCGGCGCCCGCCTGCGCGCCGTGCTGGACAGTCAGGGCTATCCGCTGGCGGTTCATGCCCGCGTCGCCGGGCAGTCGCTGTTCGGCGCCACGCGCAAGAGCTGGCTCGACCAAACTCCGGAAGGCGCGTGGGACGAAAGCATGGTCGACGGTCTCTACAATCAGAGCTACCGGCTGCCGAACTTCCTGGTCGAAACTGTCGACACGCCCTTGCCGGTGCCGGTCTACTTCATGCGCTCGGTCGGCTCGACCGCGGCCGTGTTCTTCTGGGAGAGCTTCATCTCGGAACTCGCGCTGCGCGCCGGCATCGACCAGTACGTCTATCGGCGCAATTTGCTCAGCCACGATCCACTGGCGCTGCGTGTGCTCGATGCGGCCGCCAAGGCCGCCAACTGGACGCGGCCGTTGCAGGCCGGCTGGGCGCGCGGCATCTCCTACAACTGCTATGTCGGCCGCGGCGGGCGGTTCAAGACCTACGTCGCCCAGGTCGTTGAGCTGGCGCCCAACGACGACGGCCGCTTGGTCGTCGAGCGCGTGACCTGCGCCGTCGATCCCGGCCTGGTGGTCAATCCCAACACACTGACGGCGCAGATCCAGGGCGGCATCGGTTTTGCCCTAACCACGGCGCTCCATAGCCGCATCACCTTCGCCGATGGCGGCGTCGAGCAGGGCAACTTCGACAGCTACCCTCTGCTCACCATCGCCGAGATGCCTGACATCGTGCCGGTTATCCTGCCCAGCGACCGGCCGCCGCAGGGCTTCGGCGAGGTCGTGCTGGCGCCGGTGGCGCCCGCCATCGCCCAGGCCCTGCTGCAGGCGAGCGGCCGGCGGATCGACGTCATGCCGCTGCCGGCCGATGCCTTCAGGAGTTCGTCGTGACCGTTCTCACGCTCAACATCAACGGCCGGCCGCACCACCTCGAGATCGACGGCAACACGCCGCTTCTGTGGGCGCTGCGTGATCATCTCAAGCTGACCGGCACCAAGTTCGGCTGCGGTGCAGCCTACTGTGGCGCCTGCACGGTGTTCGTCGCCGGCAGCCCGGTGCGCTCGTGCTCGATGCCGGTAGCCGAAGTGGGCGCGGCCGACATCACCACCATAGAAGGCGTGGGTGGCCGCGAGGCGGCGGCCGTCCAGAAGGCCTGGATCTCGCATGACGTGCCGCAGTGTGGCTACTGCCAGTCCGGCCAGATCATGAGCGCAATCGCGCTCCTTAAGGCCAAGCCCATGCCGAATGAGGCCGACATCGACGAGGTGATGAGCGGCAATCTCTGCCGCTGCGCGACCTATATGCGCATCCGCAATGCCATTCACGACGCGGCTCGTGATCTGCAGGGGTCCCCATGATCTCCGGCCGCGTCGCGCCCCTTGCCGTGCTGGCGACACTTCTGCTCCCGTCAGGCAGTGTCGCGCAGCAGACCGACGAGGCGGCGCGCTCGATCGCGCTGTTCCGCGAGGCTGGCAAAGTGCTGCAGCATCCGCGTTGCCTCAACTGCCACCCCGCAACCGAGCGGCCCACCCAGACCGACGCAATGCGGCCGCACCTGCCGCGCATTGTGCGTGGCGCGGATGGCCATGGCCCACCCGGCCTGCCCTGCAGCGCCTGCCATCACGCGGCGAACTATGATCCGGCGCACGTGCCGGGCCATCCAGACTGGCACCTGGCGCCCGCGACGATGGCCTGGCAGGGCCGCTCGCTCGGCGCGATCTGCGCGCAACTCAAGGATACGACACGCAATGGCGGCCGCGACCTGCCGGCGCTGTTGCGTCACATGAACGAGGACAGCCTGGTCGGCTGGGCCTGGGCGCCTGGCGCCGGCCGCACACCCGCGCCCGGCACGCAGGCGGAGTTCGGGGCCCTGATGCGGGCTTGGGCCGACTCAGGCGCGTACTGCCCGCCGGAATAGGCCGATCAAGTCGGCGCACTCTCTTCGTGTGTCCGTTCCACCATGCGCTCGGCGATCTCGCGTTCGCCCGACACGACCAAGGTGGCGCCGAGACCAGTCAGGTGCTCGACCGCCGCGTCCGAATGGGCCCGGGCGAAGATATCGAGCGTCGGATTGGCGGCACGGGCCTGCTGCACGACCTGGCCCGCTTCGAAGGGTTCGGGAATGGTGACGAACAGCCGTCGCGCGCCGGCTAGATTGGCGGCACCCAGAATGTCCGGATCGGCGGCGTTGCCGTTGAAGACTTCGGCGCCGTCGAGCCGTGCTTTGGCGAGGCTGTCGTCGCTGGTCTCGATCACCACCATCTTGGCGCCGGTCTTCGCAAGCGCGGCGCCGACCAGCGAGCCGACGCGGCCGTAGCCCACCAGCACATCGTGACCTGAAAGCTTGGTTGGTTGGGGCGCCTCTGGCTGGACCTCGGCCGGAGCAATCGTCGCCGTTGTGCGCGGCCGCCATTCCAGCGCGGCAAAGACCAGCGGATTGAGAATGATCGAGATGATGGCGCCAGCCAGGATCAGGTCGCGCACCAGCGGCGGGACTAGCCCGAGATCGATGCCGAGCGCGATCAGAATGAAGGAAAACTCGCCGATCTGAGCCCGGCCCGCCGCGACCGTGAGCGCCGTGGCATTGGGGCGACGGAACGCCCGCACGATCAGCCAGGCTACGGCCGCCTTGCCGGCAACGATGATGGCGACGGTCGCCGCCAGGGCGAGCGGCGCCTCGATGAAGACATGGGGGTTCAAGAGCATGCCGACCGAGACGAAGAACAACACCGCAAAGGCGTCGCGCAGCGGCATCGCTTCCTCGGTCGCCTGCTGACTGAGATGGCTCTCGCCCATCACCATGCCGGCGAAGAAGGCGCCGAGCGCGAAGGAGACATCGAACATCTTGGCGGCGCCGAACGCGACGCCGAGGGCAATGGCATAGACGGCGAGGCGAAACAGCTCGCGCGAGCCGGTATGGGCGGTGTAGTGCATCAGCCAGGGGATGAGGCGGCGGCCGACCACCAGCATCACAGTGACGAAGATGCCGACCTTGACGAGCGTCACCAGCAGCTGAAAGCCGATCCGGCTGAGCGGCACGCCGTCGTTCGACGTCACCAGGGCAGCTGTCGGCAGCAATACCAGCGTGAGGATCATGACGAGGTCCTCGACCACCAGCCAGCCGATCGCGATTCGGCCGCGTCCAGTTTCGAGGATATGCCGGTCCTGCAAGGCCCGAATCATGACGACGGTGCTCGAGACCGACAGCGCGAGGCCGAAGACAAGGCCCGTTTGCCACGACCAGCCCAGGACGCGGGCCAGCCCCGTGCCCATCAGGGTGACAATGACGATCTGGCCGATCGCGCCCGGCACGGCGATGCGCGCCACCGAAACGAGGTCCTTCAGCGAGAAATGCAGGCCGACGCCGAACATCAGCAGGATGACGCCGATCTCGGCCAATTCTCCGGCGAGCGCGGCGTCGGCAGTGAAGCCGGGTGTATAGGGTCCGACCAGGACACCGGCCACGAGGTAGCCGACGAGCGGCTGTACACGCAGCCGATGGGCGACGAGGCCGAAGACGTAGGCCAGCATCAGGCCGGCGGCGATCATCGCAATCAGCGGTGTCTGATGCTCAGGCATCGCTTCTTTCTCTCCGCGGTTCGACCTTCTGCTCCTCGGGTGTGGCTCACCCTGCGGGAGATTTCAATCGTTGACGTGCTTTTTCCTTGGCGCGGATACTCCAGGCATGAGCATTCAACGACGTGATTTCCTCGGCGCCGGCGCAGCGGCAGTCGCCATGGCGGGCCTCGGTCCGGCGCGGGCCGACGCTTTCCCCTCCAAGCAGATCCGCTGGGTCATCCCGTTCGCGCCCGCCGGCAACTACGATGTCACCTCGCGACTGGTGGCCGAGCCGATGGGCCGGCTGCTCGGCCAGAGCGTGCTGATCGACAATCGTCCCGGCGCCGGCGGCGTGGTCGGGCTCGAAGCCACGCTGAACGCTCCGGCCGACGGCTACACCATCGTGATGGCAAGCTTCACCGTTGGCTACGTCGCGCCGCTGTTCGCCGGCAAGCAGCCGATGCTGCCGGCGCTGGCGCCGGTCAGCATCCTGACCACCGCGCCGACCCTGGTGGTGACACGCGCCGACAGCCGCTTCACCGATGCGCCCACGCTCTTGGCCGAAGCCAAAGCCAAACCCGGCACCGTGACCATGGGCCATTCCGGCAACGGCACGACCAACCACGTCGCCATCCTGCGCCTGCAGCTGAACGAGCAGGTCAAGCTCAACGTCATTCCTTACAAAGGCTCGGGCCCGGGCATCAACGACCTGCTGGGCGGCAACATCGATTGCTTTGCCGACCAGCTCACCAGCTCGATGCCGCACATCCAGTCGGGCAAGCTCCGGCCGCTTCTGAATTTCGGCCTCAACCGCATTCCCGACCTCCCCAATGTGCCGACCCTGAAGGAAGCCGGCTTCACGCCGTTCGAAGGAGGCACGACGGCGGGCGTGTTCGTGAGGGTCGAGACGCCGAGGCCGCTGATCGATCGCCTGAACGAGGGCGTCGTGGCGGGGCTCAAGGACGAGACCACCGCCAAGCGCCTGCGCGAGCTGGGAGCGATCGTGCGTCCCTCGACGCCCGAGCAGTTCACCGAAGCTCTGAAGGCCGATGAGGCCAATGTCGCCGAACTGCTGCAGAAGGGCCTGTTGAAGCCGGAATAGGCGAGCGCGGAACTTCTAATGACCAAAATAGGTGGCCCGCGCGCATCGGGTTTACATTGAAGGGTTTAGCAGAATTCCGGATTTCCATTATTTTCCCATTATTTTAATGACAGCTCTGCTGACGGCGCGCTCAGGCGAGTTCCTTCATCACTGTCCACAGATCGGCCTTGCGCTCGAAGCCGATGCCCGGCGCGTCGGGTAGGGCAACGCGGCCGTCGACGACGGGACAATCGTCGGCGAAGCCGCCGAAGGGTGCGAAGACCTGCGGATAGGATTCATTGCCGCCGCACTGGAGGCCGACGGCGATGTTGAGCGCGAACTGGTGGCCGCCATGCGGCACGCAGCGTCGCGGCGACCAGCCGTTCTGCTTCAGCATCTCGATCGTGCGCAGATATTCGACCAGCCCGTAGGAAAGCGCCGGGTCGAACTGCAGGATGTCTCGGTCGGGACGCAGGCCGCCGTGACGGATGAGATTACGCGCATCCTGCATGGAGAACAGGTTCTCGCCGGTGGCGAGCGGCGGAGCGTACTGCGTGGCAAGCGCCGCATGCGCCAGGTAGTCGAGCGGATCGAGCGGCTCCTCGTACCAGCGCAGGCCAAAGCCTTCGATCGCCTTGCCGAATTCGATTGCGGCCGGCAGATCGAACTTGCCGTTGACGTCGACTGCCAGGCGATCGCCCGCGCCGACGATCTTCAGCACCGCCTCGATACGCTTGAGGTCCTCGGCGAGCGGCACGCCGCCTACTTTCATCTTCACGCAGGAGTAGCCCAGGCTGAGATAATGCTTCATCTCGTCCTGCAGGCCCTCGAGATCCTTGCCGGGATAGTAGTAGCCGCCGGCGGCATAGACCCACGCCTTGTCGTCGTATTTCCCGCCGTTGTACCGGTCGGCCAGCAGCTTCCACAGCGGCACGCGCTTGGCCTTGGCGACGGCATCCCACAGCGCCATGTCGAGCACGCCGACCGCCACCGAGCGTTCGCCGTGGCCGCCCGGCTTTTCGTTGGCCATCATCGCTTTCCAGCACTTCGCTGGATCGATCAGGCCTTCGCCGTCCAGCAGCGAATCCGCCTTGGCGCCCGACAGCCGATTGATGAAGCGTTCGTTCAAAAGCCCATGCTGGGCGTATCGGCCGTTGGAATTGAAGCCGTAACCGACCACCGGTTTGCCCTCGACCTTGAGGTCGGTGACCACGGCCACCACCGAGGCCGTCATCTGGCCGAAGTCGATGTAGGCGTTGGCGATGTTGGAGCGGATCGGCGAGACGATGTCGCGGATGGCGACGATACGCATAGCGGACTCCCTCAGGTGGTGGCGGCGTGCCGCATCTGGCGGCTGAGCAGCCACCAGGCGATGGCGGCATTGATCACGTTCCAGGCAATACCATTGATGAAGGCGGCGCGGTACGAGCCCGTCATGTCGAACAGCACGCCGCCCATCCAGCCGCCGAGTGCCATGCCGAGCACCGTGGTGGAGACGGCGAGGCCGACGCGGGTCGCCGCTTCGCGCGGCGGGAAGTATTCGCGGACGATGATGGCGTAGGACGGCACGATGCCGCCCTGGAACAGTCCGAACAGCGCCGAGGTGAGATAGAGCGACGTCAGCGAATTGTCGACGAGATAGAAGACCAGCGCCAGGCACTGCAGGGTCGAACCGATCAGCAGCGTCATGGCGCCGCCGACCCGGTCGGCCAGCCAGCCCGAGCCGACGCGGCTCACGATGCCGAAGCCCAGCATCAGCGACAGCATCTGCGCGCCGCGCGCCGCGCCGTAGCCCAGGTCGGCGCAATAGGCGACGATATGGACTTGCGGCATCGACATGGCGACACAGCAGGAGAGGCCAGCCAGCATGAGCAGCGCCATTAGGCCGTTGGGCGACAGGCCGAGCGCTGCCTGCGAGCGATGCGCGACTTGGGCGGCGGCGGCTTCCTCGTGGTCCGGCGCGCGACGCCGCAGCGTCAACGCCAGCGGGATCATGGTGACGAGACAAAGGGTTGCCGCCGACCAATAGGTGACCCGCCAGCCGTGGTCGCGGATCATGAGTTCGACGATCGGCGGCCAGATGGCGCCGGCGATATAATTGCCCGAGGCGGCTATAGCGACCGCGACGCCGCGGCGTTTCTCGAACCAGTGCGAGATGTCGGCGATCAGCGGCGCGAAGGTCGCGGCGGCACTGAAGCCGATCAGTACCTGGGCCGCGGCGAACAGGATCAGCGACGACGTCGCGGGTGCCAGGGCAAATCCGGCAGAGAGGCCTAGCGCGCTCACGATCGAGGCGAAGACAATGCCGCGCCGGTCGACCAGCCGTCCCACCACGATGCCGCCGACAAAGAAGCCGATCATGTTCATGGAATAGGCGAAGGAGATGTCGGAACGGCTGACGCCGAGATCGGCCTGCACGGCCGGCAGTGCCACGGCCAGGCACCACATGCCGATGCCGCCCAGCGTGCTCAAAGTGACGCTGGCCGCCAGTCGCCGCCAGGCATAGGCGGAATTGACGAGGGACATGGAGGCCATCAGGCGAAGACCAGGCGCCGGCTTTGCCGCGTCAGCAGCCACCAGACGATCGCACCGTTCAGTACGTTCCAGGCGATGCCGTTGATAAAGGCGGCACGATAGGAGCCGGTCATGTCGAACAGCACACCGCCCATCCAGCCGCCCAGCGCCATGCCGAAGATGGTGGCGCAAATCGCGATGCCCATGCGCGCGCCGGCTTCCCGCGGCGGGAAATACTCACGAACGATGACGCCATAGCTCGGGATGATGCCACCCTGGAACAGTCCGAACAGCGCCGAGACGACGAAAAGCGAGACCAGCCCGTCGGCGACCAGGTAGCCGAACAACGACACGGCCTGCGCGGTCGAGCCCAGCAGCAGGGTCCGCAAGCCGCCGACCCGGTCGGCGAGCCAGCCCGAACCGACGCGGCTCAGAATGGCGGGCAAGGTCATGATCGCCAGCATCTCTGCGCCGCGGGTCGTGCCGTAGCCGAGATCGACGCAGTAGGCGACGATGTGGACCTGCGGCATCGCCATGGCGACGCAGCAACCGACGCCCGCGATACCGAGCCACAGTTGGAGGCCATTGGGCGACAGGCCGAGGGAGCGGGCCGAGTGCGGCGCGGCCGCGCCGGCACCAGTGCCATGGCCGGGCGAGCGCGGGCGAAGCATCAGGCAGAGCGGCAACATGCCGACCAGGCAGATAACGGCGATGGTCAGATAGGCGGTACGCCAGTCGTAGCTGCGGATCAGGATGTCGGTGAGCTTGGGCCAGGCGGCGCCGCCGATATAGTTGCCCGAGGCGCAGATTCCCATGGCGAGGCCGCGACGCCTGAGGAACCAGTGCGACGTGTCGGCAACCAGCGGAATGAAGGCGGCCGCCGAGCCGAAGCCGATCAGCAGGCCTTGCGCCGCCGCGAACAGCCAGAGATCCGGCGCCAACGCAGCGGCCGCATAACCCGCCGACAGCAGCAGGGTGGCCAGCACCATGGTCGCGAAGGCGCCCCGCCTGTCGATCATCCGGCCGAACAGGATCGCGCCCGCGCCGAAGCCCAGCATGGTGGTGGTGTAGGAGAACGAGACCTCGGCGCGCGAGGCGCCGAACTCGGCCTGCAGCGCCGGGAACACCACCACGACGCCCCACATGCCGACGGCGCCGAAAGCGCTCAGCGTCATGGCGGCGGCGAGCCGCCACCACGCGTATCGCGAATCGACGCCCTGCATGATGGAGTCAGCCGCCGGCGACGCCCTGCGTGTTCACATAAAGTGCGTAGAGCGAGTGGCTGGCCGCCATGAACAGGCGGTTGCGATAACGTCCGCCGAAGCAGACGTTGGCGCAGCGCTCCGGCAGGTCGATGTGGCCGATCGGCTTGCCCTTGGCGTTGAAGATGCGCACGCCGTCGAGATCGTCGCTGCCCATGCCCCAGCCGCACCACAGGTTGCCGTCGATGTCGACGCGGAAGCCGTCGGGCGAGCCGGCCTTGCCGGCGTCTATGAACACCTTGCCCTTGCCAAGCTTGGTCCCGCCGTTCAGCACGTCGTAGACGACGAGCGTTCGGTTGGGCTCGGCGCGCGAGGCCACGACATAGAGCTTCTTCTCGTCGGGCGAGAATGCGAGGCCATTGGGACCCGGCACGTCGTCGACCATCATCGTCATCTTTCCGGTCTTGCCGTCGACCCGATAGACGGCCGGCTTGTTCTCGCTCTCTTCCTTGTGGCCTTCGTAGTAGCCCGAGATGCCGAAGGTAGGATCGGTGAACCAGATCGAGCCGTCGGACTTGACCACCACGTCGTTGGGCGAGTTGAGCGGCTTGCGGTTGTACGAGTCGGCAATGACCGTGTGGGCGCCGTCATACTCGCAGCGCACCACCCGCCGCGCATCGTGCTCGCACCAGACGAGCCGCCCCTGGCGGTCGCGGGTGTGGCCGTTGGTGTTGTTGGCGGGCTTGCGATAGATCGAGACGTTGCCCGTCTCCTCGTCCCAGCGCAGCACGCGGTTGTTCGGGATGTCGCTCCACAGCAGGTAGCGGCCATCGCCGACATAGACCGGCCCCTCCGACCAGCGGCAGCCGGTATGGAGTCGCTCGACCGAGGCGAGCGGCAGGCGGTACTTCAGGAACTCCTTGTCGAGCACGCGTACCGCCGGATCGGGGTAGCGCTCATTGGGTTGCCACATCGTCGTTTCCTCGTGTCCGTTCATTAGTCATCGGGCTTGATGTTGCCCGTGCGGATCACCTTACCCCAGACCTCGGAGTCGCGCTTTATGAAGGCGACATAGTCGTCATGCGACAGGGTGGCGGGGTGCAGGCCGTTGTCGTCGTACTTCTTCTTGACCTCGGGCTCGGCCATCACCTTTCGAAGGGCGTTGGCGAGCAGCTCGACGATTGGGCCGGGCGTGCCCGGCGGTGCATCCATGCCGTACCAGTTCCACGCCTCGTAGCCAGCCACGGCGCTGCCGAGCGGCGGGGCATCCGGCAAGGGCGGCCACGGCTCGGGCGAGGTGACGGCCATGGCGCGCGCCTTGCCGCTCTTGATGATGCCGAGCGTGGCGGGATCACCGAAATAGGCGTCGACCACGCCAGCAGCGAGGTCGTTCAGCGCCGGACCCGTGCCGCGATAGGGGACGTGCACCATCTTGAGCCCGGACATCTGGGTGAACAGTTCACCTGCGAGATGCTGCGACGTGCCGATACCGCCCGAGGCCCAGCGGATCTCCGTGCGTCGGGCGAGCTCCATGAAGTCCGGCAGGGTCTTGGCCGGCAGGTCGTTCCTGACCGCCAGGATGAGCGGCATGCGCACCAGCCGCGTGATGTGCGCGAATTTCATCGGGTCGAACGGCAGCTTGTCACCGCGGAGATGTGGGCCGGCGCTCATGCTGCTGACGCCGGTGACGGCAATCGTGTAGCCGTCGGGCTGCGACTGCGCCATCGCCGTAACGCCGATCAGGCCGCCCGCGCCGCCCTTGTTGTCGACCACGATCGTTTGGCCGAGCTCCTTCGACAGCGGCTCCATCAGGAGTCGCGCCGTCAGGTCGACGCCGCCGCCCGGCGGAAAGGGCACGATGATCTTGATCGGCCGCTCGGGGTACTTGCCTTCAGCCCGCGCGGCGGCGGGCAGCGCCAGCGCCGCGACCAGCAGGCCTCTGCGGCGGATCACCGGAGGGCGACCTTGCGGAACACTTCTACGAAGCGCTCGACGTCCTGCTCGTCGTTGTAGACATGCGGGCTGATGCGCAGCCGGCCCAGCCTTGGAGCGGCATGCACGTTTTCGGCAGCAAGTCGCTTCGGCAGATCGCTCGCCATGCCGTTGGGGAAGGTGACGCAAAGGATGTGCGGCGCGCGCAGCTTGGTATCGACGAGCCGGACGCCGAGATTGCCGAGCCCGTCGGCGAGCTTGCCGGTCAGCATCGCGAGGCGCTCGACGACGGCCTCGCTTCCCCAGCCGGCCATCATTTCCATGCCAATCGACGCCATCTCCATCGAGATGAAATGATCGCGTTCGCCCATGTCGTAGCGCCGTGCGTCGTTCCGATACGAGGTGTCGCGGAAATAGATCGTGTCCTCGGCCGAGACAGCCTTCCGCGCCGCCGCCGTCTGTTCGAGCGGCACGCCGTTCTGCCAGCGCTTGGCGACATACAGGAAGGCGCGGCCGTAGGGACCGAGCACCCACTTGTAGGTCGGGAAGATCAGGAAATCGGGATCGAGCGTCTTGACGTCGATCTTGCGCACGCCGGCATCGTGCGTGGCATCGACCAGCAGGGCCGCACCCTGCTTCTTCAGCGCGGCGGCAATGCGCGGCATGTCGAGCGCGCCGCCATCGGACCAGTGCACGGAAGAGACCGAGGCCAGCGCCACCGGCGGTGCGCCCTTGCGCCCGATAGTCTCGAGCACGGCTGTCGTCCAGTCTGCATCCGCCGGCTGCTTGGCGGTATCGACGGTGAAGCCGCCCGCCTCGGCGCGGCCGACCCATTCCAGGACCGGCGAGGTGTGGTCGTTCTCGAGCACGATCACGCGGCTGCCTCGGGCGATCGTCAGGACCTTGCCCGCCGTCGACACCCCGTAGCCGACGGAAGAAATCAGCGCGACATCGTCGGGCTCGGCGCCGATTAACGCCGCCGCGGCCTTGCGGGCGCGCTCATATTGGCCGGCCTGAAAACCGTCCGGCAGCTTCCACGGCTGGCCCTTGCGGCCAACCGCAGCGCGGCCGGCTTCTTGTGAGGCCAGCGGCAACGGGCTCCACGCGGCAGCATTCAAGAAACAGACGTCGCGCGGCATGTCGAACAGCGCGCGTTGGCTAGGCAGCATTACGCGATCTCCCTCGAACGGCAGCAGCCTAGCATGCCACGCGCGAGGACAAATTTTTCATCGTTATGCATGAGCATGTCTCGTGGCTGATTACCTGGCGTGTAATTGAGAGTGCGCAGGCGCGGACCCATGTTTGGAGCGTCACCCGGAGGAGGGAGAGATGAGCTTCCAGTCCCGCCATCAGCAGTTCCGCCAGCCCGACCAGTTCGTCACGACGGCTGCTCCCAGGCTCTCGCTCAGCCAGCGCATCGCCTTCACGTTGACGCTGTGGCGGCAGCGGACGGAGATTCGTCGTCGCTTGGCCGAGTTGGATTCGCGCAGCTTGCGCGACATCGGCATCTCGCCGGCGGCCGCCGCCTACGAGTTGGGCAAGCCGTTCTGGGAGAAAATGGGCTGCTTGCGCTGAGCGGAATGACCCCTTTCAATTCAGGGGGAACCTGATCGCATCCCGAGCGTTTGATAGTGTGAGCGCGCATGTGCGGCCGCGGACGGCGGTCGCTGGCGGCGTATTCGTCTGGGTACCCGCCGCGCCCACCGACCCATCGATCAACGGCGGAAGGGGGCCTCAGGATGACACCGCCGGACCTCGACCGGAAATCGGCGCTGTTCCTCGATTTCGACGGTACTTTGGTCGAGATCGCGGCTACGCCCGAGCAGGTCGTGGTCCCCGCCGGGTTGCCCGATCTGCTGGGCCAACTCTATCGCCAGCTGGGCGGTGCGCTGGCAATCGTCAGCGGCCGGCCGCTGGAGCAGACCGACAAGTTCCTGCAGCCGTTCTCGGCCAGCGGCGCCGGCGAGCACGGTGTCTCGTTACGCTACGATGACGGTACGCTCGAAGAGTTGCCGATCGGCATTGCGGTGCCGCAAAGCTGGCGGGAAGTGCTCGAGGCCACCGTCGAGCGCTGGCCTGGCGTACGTGTTGAAGAAAAGCCCCATGGGGTCACGGTCCACTATCGCCTGGCGCCCGACCGAGGCAGCGAAGTGTGGCGCCTGGTCCGCGCCCTGGTGGCGCCCGATCATCCGTGGTTTCGCCTGTTGCCGGCGCGCGAGGCTGTGGAGATCAGTTTGCGCTCGGTGTCCAAGGGTCATGCCGTCGAACGCCTGATGGCGCACCATCCATTCCATGGCCGGCGACCTATTTTTGTCGGCGACGATATCACCGACGAGGCCGGCATGAGCATGGCGCGTCGCTTTGGCGGCGTCGGGCTCCGCGTCAGTGAGGCTTTCGGCGGCGATCCGGCGCAGGTGCGCGCCTGGCTGATGCAGGCATCGGTGCGGCTCGATGGCTGCACTCCGCCGGCGGCGGCGAGCGGTATTTCTCCATGAGCAGCCTCGATCTCGGCGTCATCGGCAATTGCGCTATTGCGAGCCTGATCGATCGCAACGGCCGGCATGTCTGGCATGGCCTGGGCCGCCTTGATGGCGATCCGGTGTTCAACGCGCTGCTGGGCGGCAGCAAACCGGTTTCCGGCTTCATGGAAGCGGCCGTCACCGGCGCCAAGGAGAGCCACCAACGGTATCTGCCCAACACCGCCATCCTCGAGACGACCATCGAAGGCACCGGCGGCACCATGCGTATCGTCGACTTCGCGCCGCGATTTCGTCGCTTCGGCCGCATGTTCCGTCCGCCCATGCTGGTGCGCCGCCTGGAACCGGTGGCCGGCCGGCCGCGCGTCACCATCCGCATCAGGCCGACCTTCTCCTATGGCGCGCTGAAGCCGCAGATCACCAGCGGCAGCAACCATGCGCGCTTCCTGGGCGAGACCTCGGTGCTGCGTCTCACCACCGACGGCTCGGTGTCGGCGATCCTGCACGAAAGCGAATTCTCGCTCACCCAGCCGATCACCATGCTGATCGGCGCCGACGAGAGCATCACCGACGGGCCCGACACGCTGTCGCGCAACTTCCTCGCCGAGACCGAAGTCTATTGGCAAACCTGGGTGCGCGACCTCAACGTGCCGTTCGATTGGCAGGCGGCGGTTATCCGCGCGGCCATCACCTTGAAGCTCTGCAGTTTCGAGGATACCGGCGCGGTGCTGGCCGCTCTCACCACCTCGGTGCCCGAAGCCGCCGACACGCCGCGCACCTGGGACTATCGCTTCTCCTGGCTGCGTGACGCCTTCTTTACGGTGACGGCGCTCAACCGCCTGTCGGCGACGCGCACTATGGAAGGCTTCGTGCGCTTCATCGTCGACATCGTCGAGGCCGGCGCCTCGCGCGGTGAGCCCGAACTGATCGCGCCACTCCTGGCCATCGCCCCGGGGACCGACACCGCCGAGCGCATCGTCGACACATTGCCGGGCTATCGCGGCTACGGACCGGTGCGCATCGGCAATGCCGCGGTCATCCAGCGACAGAACGACATCTACGGCTCAATCGTGATGACGTCGGCGCAGATGTTCTGGGATGAACGTCTGCCACGTCACGGCGACATGGAGCTCTATCGCCAACTCTGTCTGGTGGGGAACGAAGCCCAGCGCGTCGCGTTAACGCCAGATGCGGGAATTTGGGAATATCGCGAGCGCGAGGAAGTCCATACTTTTTCAGCCGCTATGTGCTGGGCGGCGCTGCATCGCCTGGGCATGATCGCCCGCCGGGTCGGTGCCGACGCCGAATCGCGCGAGTGGCTGGCGCGGGCGGGCGTGCTGCGCCAGGAGATCCTGCAAAGAGCGACCACCCAGGAAGGCTGGCTGTCGGGCGTACTCGATCGCGACATGGTCGATGCGTCGAGCCTGGTGCTGCCCGAGATCGGACTGCTGCGCTCCGACGATCCGCGCTTCCTTCAGACGATCGACGTTGTCGGCAAGCAACTCATGCGAAACGGGTTCCTGATGCGCTATGTCGAGGCCGACGATTTCGGCAAGCCGAGCAATGCCTTCCTGCTCTGCACGTTTTGGTACATCGACGCGCTGGCGAGCGTTGGCCGGCGCGACGAGGCTCTCGAGCTGTTCAACAACGTGCTGGCCCGCCGCAATCATGTCGGGCTGTTGTCCGAGGACATCGATCCGCGCACCGGCGAACTGTGGGGCAACTTCCCGCAGACCTACAGCCAGGTCGGCTTGGTCCTGTCCGCCATGCGCCTGTCGCGCAGTTGGGAGGAGGGCCTGTGGCACGCCTCGTGATCGTCTCCAACCGCGTGCCGATTCCCAAGGCACGCGGCACCCAGGCGGGCGGGCTTGCCGTCGCCCTGCGCGATCTCTTGACGCCGGGAACGATGTGGTTCGGCTGGAGCGGGCGGCTGAGCTCCGAGCCGTCGCTGCAGCCCGCGTTGGTCGACGCCCGCGGCGTCACCTACGCCACGATCGACCTGACGTCCGATGCCTATCGCGGCTTCTATGTCGGTTTCGCCAATGGCGTGCTGTGGCCATTGCTGCATTTCCGGCTCGGCCTGATGCAGTTCCGGCGAGAGGACTACGCCGGTTATCTGTCGGTCAATCGCAGCTTCGCCGAGTCGCTCGCCCCCATCCTGCAGGCGGGCGACACGGTATGGGCGCACGACTATCACCTGATCCCGTTCGGTCGCCTCCTGCGCGAGCAGGGCTTCGCCGGACCAATCGGCTTCTTCATGCATGTGCCGTTCGTGCCGCCGTCGATGCTTGAGGCCATGCCGGTCGGCCGCGAGCTGGTGGCCGACCTTTGCGCCTATGACGTGGTGGGCTTCCAGACCGAGGAACATGCGCGCGACTTCCGCGATTGCGCCCAGCGCCTGCTGGGTGCGTCCGTCGAGGGTGAACGGGTGCGGCTGAACGGCCGCACGATGCGCGCCTTCGCCGATCCGATCGGCATAGACGCCCAGGCCTTTGCCCAGGAAGCCGAGCGCGCCGCCAGCGACAAGCTAGTGCAGCGCGTTGCCGGCAGCCTGTCGGGCCGCGCGCTCGCCATCGGCGTCGACCGCATGGACTATTCCAAGGGCCTGCCGCACCGCTTCGAGGCCTATGCCCGCCTGCTTGAGAAGCACCCCGAGCACCGTCGCCGGGTGCACTTCCTGCAGATCTGCCCGCGCTCGCGCGAGGAGGTCGACGAGTATCGCCGGCTGCGCGCCGAGCTCGACCGCCTCACCGGCCGCATCAATGGCCGCTTCTCGGAGTTCGACTGGACTCCGCTGCGCTATTCGACGCGTCCCGCACCGCGAGCGACGCTGGCCGGCCTCTATCGCATCGGCCGCATCGGCGTGGTGACGCCGTTGCGCGACGGCATGAACCTGGTCGCCAAGGAATTCGTTGCCGCCCAGCCCGAGGATGACCCCGGCGTGCTGATCCTGTCGCAGTTCGCGGGCGCAGCGCACGAGCTCACCGAGGCGCTGGTGGTCAATCCGTTCGATCCTGACGGCATCGCCGATGCCATGCACCTGGCACTCACCATGCCGCCGGAGGAGCGCAAGGAGCGCCACGGGGCGCTACGGGCAAAGGTCTTCCGCACGACCGCCCAGCTGTTCGCCAAGCGATTCGTCGAGGCGCTGACGCCGCGCAGCCCGGCACGGGCGGCCGCCTAGAGACCGAAGGCCACCGGATAGGTGGCGCGACCGCGCCGCCGACGCGATCGTGGCTGAACGCCAGCGCACAGAACGGCGCGGCCTCGATGTAGGCGCGATAGTGCGGCGTGATATGCGCGCTTTTGATCGGGTTGCTTACTTGCCCGTCATGATCTGGGTGAGCAGCGCCATCAGTACATCGGGGCAGGTGATGTGCGGATTGTGGCTGGCGTCGATCTCGTAATACTTCCATCCCGGCTCGCTCTTGGCGCGCTCGCCGAATTGGCGGAACACGTCGCCCGGCCCGTTCTTCTTGGCGTAGATGTAGTGGCGCGGCGGGAACGTGCCCGAGGTGAGCTTGATCTTCTCCTCGAAGCTTTTGATCGGTTGCGGCCGGCGCTTCGGCACGGCCCAGGCAAAGTCGTCGGGGGCCGTATCGGGTGGCATCGGATTGAGGGGCAGCTTCCAGCCGTCGCCGTCCTTGGCGACGCCTGCCCGCATGTGGGCCTCGCCCTTCGGCCCCAGCAGGTCGAACAGGCTCTGCCCGTCCTTGGGGCGAAGGCGTCGATATAGACCACGCGGGCGATGCGGTCGGCCGCCTTGTCGGCGACGCCGGTGGCGACCATGCCGCCATAGGAGTGGCCGAGCAGGGTGACGTCCCTCAGGTCTTCGATTTCGAGCACCGCGAGGACGTCCTGCACATGGGTCGACAGGTCGATGTCCGGCCGCGCCAAATGCGCGCGCTCGCCCAGGCCGGTGTAAGTCGGCGAAAAGAACTCATGGCCCGCTTTGCGGAAAAGCGGCCGCATCTTCTTCCAAGCCCAACTTGCAGACCATGCGCCATGCGCCAACACGACCGTTGCCATGCCTTGTCCTCCGCTGGCGGGGCGGACCATCAAATGCTATTACGAAGCACTCGCAATGCCAGACACTTCCGCCTTGATCTTGACCACCTTAGCACTGGGCGAAGCCTCCGTGGGCTTTCGCGGCCGCATTGTCGCGCTCGACATGAGCCGGGCGCATGCCGCCGGCCTGCCCAAGCCTGAGTTGGAGCGGCGGTTGCTGGAACTGGGCTTTGTCGAGGGAGCGGAGGTCGAGCTGCTGCACCAGGGGCTGTTCGGGGGGGATCCCATCGCCGTGAGGGTGGCCGACACCACCATCGCGCTGCGCCGCCGCGAAGCCATGGCGATCATGGTGGGCGGCGAAGAAGACCCGTCGTGAACGCCGGCCTCGAACTGGCGCCCGTCGTGGCGTTGGTCGGCAATCCCAATTGCGGCAAGACCGCACTGTTCAACGCGCTCACCGGCAGCCGCCAGAAGGTCGCCAACTATCCCGGTGTCACCGTCGAACGGAAGACCGGCCGGCTCACCACGCCCGCCGGCCGCGCCATCACCATCATCGACCTGCCCGGCACCTATTCGCTGCGCGCCCGCTCGCCCGACGAGGAGATCACGCGCGACGTCGTGCTGGGCAAGCTCGCGAGCGAGCAGCCACCCGATCTGATGGTCTGCGTCGGCGACGCCTCGAACCTGCGCCTTGCACTCCGCCTGGCACTGGAGCTCAAGCGCGTCGGCCGGCCGGTCATGCTGGCGCTCAACATGATGGACATCGCCCGCCGGCGCGGCATCGAGATCGACATGGCGAAGCTTGGCGCCGAGCTCGGCCTGCCGGTCGTAAGCTCGGTCGCGGTGCGTCGCGGCGGCGTCGATCAGCTGTTGGCCGAGTTCGACAAGTCGCTCGCCGCCCTGCCCAAGGTGGGCGCCGCCAACTGGCGCCCACCCGGCGCGGGCGAGTTGCGGGGCGCCCAGCACGAGGCCGACCGCATCCTGCGCGCCACGGTTCGCATGCCTGGACGGCGCGACGCCGGCACGGCCCGCACCGATGCGATCCTGCTGCATCCGGTGGCGGGGTTGGTGATCCTGCTCGCCATCCTGTTCGTGATGTTCCAGGCAGTGTTCGCCTGGGCGCGACCGTTGATGGATGCGATCTCCGACGGCTTCACCTGGGTCGGTGCGGCGGTCGGCGAGGCGTCGTTCCTGCCCGAGTTGCTGCGCAGCTTCCTCAAGGACGGCGTGATCGCCGGCGTGGGCAGCGTGATCGTCTTCCTGCCGCAGATCATCATCCTGTTCTTCTTCATCCTGGTGTTGGAAGACCTGGGCTACATGGCGCGCGCGGCCTTCCTGATGGACCGCATCATGGGCGGCGCGGGCCTGCATGGCCGGGCTTTCATCCCGCTGCTGTCGTCCTTCGCCTGCGCCATTCCGGGCATCATGGCCACGCGCGTGATCGACGACCGGCGCGACCGGCTGACCACCATCCTGGTGGCCCCGCTGATGACCTGCTCGGCGCGCATTCCGGTCTACACGCTGATCATCTCGGCTTTCATTCCCGACCGTGAGGTCTGGGGATACATCGGCCTGCAGGGGCTGGTGATGTTCGGCCTTTACGCCGTCGGCATCTTCGGCGCACTCGCGGTGTCGTTCGTGGTCAAGCGCGTGTTCTGGCGCGCGGCGATTGGCGAGCCCTTCATGCTCGAGATGCCGGACTACAAGATCCCGCAAGCCAGAAGCCTCGCCATCGGCATCTGGACACGCGCGATGGCCTTCCTCAAGCGCGCCGGCACCACCATCCTCTCGATGATGATCCTGATCTGGGCGCTGGCCTCGTTCCCCGGCGCGCCGCCGGGCGCCACCGATCCGCCGATCAACTACAGCTTCGCCGCGACGATCGGCCGGGCGCTCGAGCCCGTGATGGCGCCGCTCGGCTTCAACTGGCAGATCAACGTGGCGCTGATCCCCGGCATGGCGGCGCGCGAGGTGGCTGTGGGCGCGCTCGGCACGATCTACGCCATCGACGGCGGCGAGGGCGCGGCGGCCAAGATCGGCCAGGTGCTGGCCGGGCAATGGAGCCTGGCGACGGCGCTGGCGCTGCTTGCCTGGTACGTGTTCGCTCCGCAATGCGCCTCGACGCTGGCGGTGATCCGCCGCGAGACCGGCGGCTGGAAATGGATGTGGGTGACCTTTGGCTACATGCTGGCGCTGGCCTATGTCACCGCCTTCGCCACCTATCAGATCGCCCGCGCGCTTGGCGCCGGCTGATTGCCCCGTACACAATCGTTCACTGCAGGTGGACGGGGTGAATGCCGATGGCATCGGCATCGGAGGCTGGTGAGTCCGCGAATCCGGGACTCCCCCCTCGAGAAAAAATCGGTCGAAGGTTATGGGCATACGCTACGCTCCCAAATCTTTTCGTTCGACGTGCGGATTATATCAGAGGGTGGCCACGCCACCTATTTTGGTCATTAGAACGCGCGCTCGTGGCGCGTCCCGAACTCTAGTCGGCGACTTTCAATTCATAGAGTGAGATCGGGCGGCGCGTGTCGGGCGCCAACGACCGCCATTCCGTTTCATTGACCGGCTTGCCGTTGGCCCACACCCAGCGCACCAGGTCGTTCGCCTCGCGGGCGCGTCCGCCCAGCAGCACGTAACGTACCTCGCCACGGCGGGCGAGTTCGGCAAGAGCCTCGACCGTGAGGATGGGATCGCGACCGGAAAAGCCGCCCATCGCCATCACAGGCTGGCCCGTACTGATGATCAGCGGTGCGGCGAACCGTGTATTCGGCGTCGCAAGGAGGAAGCGCGCCTGGCCGCGATTCGCGATCAGGAATTCGACAAGCTTGGGATCGTCGCTGAGCGCGCCCCAATTGCGCGACAGGATCGGCCCGCGGCCGTCATTGATGCCGAGCCAGCGCGGCAGGCTGGCCGACGGCAGGGTGAGATTGCCCGCCGCGAATATCGGGCTGAGCGCCCAGGCGAGCGGCAGCACCAGCAAGGCCGCACCGCCCATCACGGCCGGCGGGCGCTTGTCACGCCACAAGGTCGCGGCTGCAGCGAGCAAGGCGGCCACGGGTCCCGCCATCCAGGGCATCTCCCAGCCGAGCGCCCCCGCGGCCAGCACATAGCCTTGCCATAGCGCCACCGCGACGAGGCCTGCCGCCAGCCAGCGCGGGCCGCGGCGCCAGAGCTGCACGGCGCCGATGCCTGCCAGGGCGGCGAAGGGCGGTGCCAGCGTCGAGAGATAGTAGAGATGGAAGATGCCGCCCGCTGCGCTGTAGACGATGCCGTAGGTGAGTGCCCATGCGCCCCACAACGTCAGCGAGGCCCGGCCGCGATCGCGACGGCGGACCAGCACGAGGCCCAGCACCGCAAGCGGCAGGAACCAGGCGAACTGGCTGGCGAGAGTTGGCGCGGCCAGACGCAGCGGACCGGTCGGCACGGAGTCATAGAGCTCGAAACGCTGCGTACCGACCGTCAGCTGCGCCGGCCGCTCCGGCCGGTTGCGCACGAAGCGTTCGAGGCCGTTGTGTACGACCACCAGCTCGAGCATGGAATTGCCGGTCGTGCTGCCGGCATAGGGCCGCGCGTCCTTGGGCGTGACGTCGAAGGCGACTGGCCAGGAAAGCGCCACGACCGCGAGTGTGGCGCCTGCACCCGACATCCAGGCGAGTCGCCGTTTCCAGTCGAGGCCGCCGCTGGCGACCAGCCAGCCCAGCAGTAGCGCCGGGCCGCAGACCAGCGCGGCCAGCATCTTGACGTTGAATGCCACGCCCAGCAGCGCCATCGCGATCACCAGCGCCAGCCCGCGTCCGCGCAGTGCTGCCCAGGCTGCCAGCAGCAGGAAGAACACCAGCCAGGAGTCGGTGTTGTTCGAACGATCGATCGCCACCATGACCGGCGTGATGGCGAGCAGAAGGCCTGCGATCAGGCCCGCCGCGGCGCCGAACGGCTTGCGCACCAGGCGGTAGAGGACTGCCACTGAGCCCACTCCGGCCAGCGCCTGCGGCAGGTGAATGGTCCAGCCGCTGAAGCCCAGTACCGAGGCGAAGGCTGCCTGGATCCAGAAGGTGAGCGGCGGCTTGTCGAGGGAAACGAAGCCGGCCGGGTCGAAGGAGTTGTAGAAAAACAGCGCGCCGCCCTGCAGCAGGCTGCGCACGCCGGCGGCGTAATAGGCCGTGCCGTAGCCGTTATCCTCGAGCCGCCACAGCCTCAGAAAGACTGCAAGCAGCAGGACCACTGCAAGGCAGGCGTATTCGATCCGCCGTCTGGCCAGGACGTCCCCCATTTCACTGCTGTACGCAGGAAGGCTGGCCGGCATCCCGCGTCTTTCTCAGCCGGGCAGCGGGCCCTTGAAGACGAAGAAGGCGCCGAGGCAGATGAAGGCGAAGCCCACCAGGTGATTGAGCGTGATGCGCTCGCCGAGATAGAGCACCGAGAAGGCGGCGAACACGGTGAGCGTGATCACCTCCTGCATGGTCTTGAGCTCGGCCGTCGAATAGGCGACGTGACCCCAGCGGTTGGCGGGCACGGCGAAGCAATACTCGATGAAGGCGATGCCCCAGCTCGCGATGATCACCAGCCACAGCGGCCGGTCGGTGAACTTCAGGTGCCCGTACCAGGCGAAGGTCATGAAGACGTTGGAGCAAAGCAGGAGGACCATCGGCGCGATGGCAGGGGGAAGCCAGGTCATCGTTGACTACTCCGGTTTGATGCCGAGTTTCTTGATGAGCGGGACCATGGTCGCCTCTTCCTTGGCGAGCATGGCGGCGAGCTCCTCCGGCGTGCTCGAGCGGGTCTCGGCCGTGAGATCGGCGAAGCGCTTGATGACGGCGGGGTCGCTCAGGACCTTGACCATGGCGCCATTGAGCTTGGCCAGCACGTCGGGCGGCAGCTTGGCGGGGCCATAGAGTCCGGTCCAGGTCGCGAAGGTGAAGTCCTCGAGCCCCTTCACGCCGGACTCCTTCATGGTCGGCACGTCCGGCAGCTCGGGCAGGCGCTTGGCCGACGACACGCCCAAGGCGCGCAGCTTGCCGCCCTTGATGTAGCCCAGCGCGCTGTTGATCTGGTCGAGCTGCGCCGGCACCTGGCCCGAGATCACGTCGCCGATGCCGGCGCCGCTGCCCTTGTAGTGCACCAGCGTGTACTTGGCGCCAGTTGCCTCGCTCAGGAGCTCGATGCAGAGATGGTTGGTGGTGCCAACGCCCGAGTCGGCGACCGAGAGCTTGCCGGGCATGTCACGACCGATCTTGATGAACTCGGCGAGGTCCTTGATCGGCGAGCTCGGAGTGACGACCAGGGTCGCCGGCACCGCCTGGATGTGGCTGATCGGCGTGAAGGCGGTGTGCCAGTCATAAGGCGCGTTGCCGTAGATCACCGGCACGCTGACCAGCGAGTTGGCCGAGACCATCAGCGTATAGCCGTCGGGTGCTGAACGGGCGACGACGTCGCTGCCGATCATGCCCGAGGCGCCAGCCTTGTTCTCGACGATCACGCTGACGCCCAGCACCTCCCTCAGCTTGTCGGCGACGATGCGGGCAGTGACGTCGATGTTCCCGCCCGGCGCATAGGGCGCGATGATCCTGATCGGCCGGTCGGGGAATTCGGCGGCGGCGGGGCCGATGCTCGCCAGCAGGGTCAGCAAGGCGAGCAACGCGGGGGCAATACGCATCGTGTTCCTCATGTTCATTGCGGCGGCCGGTCCTGAACCCAGGGCCGCGCCTCTTCGAGCAGGGCGCCCAGCCGCAGCACGTCGGTCTCGCAGCCCCACTTGCCGACGATCTGGACGGAGGTCGGCAGCTTGTCGGCGCCGAAGCCCGAAGGCACGGCCAGCGCCGGATGGCCGGTGAGGTTGAAAGGATATTGGTACGACGTCCAGCCTTGCCGCGTGATGCCGCACTTCACGCCGTCGACCACGACCTCGTCGTTGGCCGCGTCGTGCGTGACATCGAGCGCGGTGCGCGAGTTGGTCGGCGTCACCAGGAAGTCGTAACGCTCGAACAGCAACTGGATCCGGCGGAACAGGGTGGTGCGCGCATACTGGGCGTTGCGGAAGTCGGCCAGGGTGAACTTGGCGCCGCGCTCCATGAAGGCAAGCGTCACCGGGTCCATCTGGTTCTGCCACTTCGGCAGATACTGCGCGCAGAACACGGCAAAGTTCGCCTGGTAGAGCACGCGGCCCTCGTATTCGACCCAGTCGATCTTGTCGGTGATCTCCTCGACGGCCGCGCCCATCTCTGCCCATGCTGCAAGGCTGGCGCGGGTGTTGGCACGCACGTCGGCCGCGACGCGCGGATTGGCGGTGAGTTCGATATAGCCGATGCGCACGCCGGCGAGATCGCTGCCCGAGAGCTTGGGTGACAGCGGATGCTGGATGGCGCCGCCGAGCGACCACGGATCCTTCTCGCTCGGGCCGACCAGCACCGAATGCATGATCGCCGCATCGGTGACGCTGCGCGACAGCGGCCCGGCATAGACATTGTTGCCGAAGCCATCGCGCGAGCCGTCGATCGGCACGGCGCCCAGGGTCGGCTTCAGTCCCACCAGCCCGCTGCACGACGCCGGCCCGCGGATCGAGCCCGCGCCGTCGGTGCCGAGCGAGAGCGGCCCCAGTCCCGCGGCCACCGCGGCCGCGCCGCCGCCCGACGAGCCGCCGGACGTGCGCTCGAGGTTCCAGGGATTGCGCGTGGTGCCGAACGACGGGCCGTCGGTCAGTCCCTTCACGCCGAACTCCGGCGTGGTTGCCTTGCCGATCACGATCGCGCCCGCCTGGCGCAGGCGCTTCACCAGCACGTCGTCGGCTGCGGCCGGGGCGTTGTCGTCGAAGATCGCCGAGCCGTGGCGCGTCGGCACGCCCTTCACGTCGACCAGGTCCTTGATGCTGAGCGGCACGCCGTGCAGCGGGCCGAGCGGCGCGCCGTCGCTCACCGCCTTCTCGGCCGCCTTGGCGTCGCGCCGTGCCTCTTCCGCCATCACGACGCGAAAGCAGTTGAGCTTGGGTTGGGCGCGGTCGATCGCCTTCAGGACGGTGTCGACATATTCGACCGGCGAAAGTTTGCGCGAGCGGATGAGGGCCGCCGCCTTCACCGCGGGCATGAACAGCAGATCGGACTCAGACATGCCGCCACCCGCCGTTTTTGCCGTTTGCACCGTTTTCTAACGGCGGCAAAAACGGTGCGCGACACCAATGGCTTGATCTGTCGAGCGATTCCGGATCGGCCCCCGACTCAAAAACCGCGGGAAACGGTGAAAAACGGTCAAAAACGGTGAACACACGCTTTGCTCTCAGTTCGAGTTGGCTGATGCCTCTGTCCTATGGCGAATTCTATCGCGCCTTGGCTCGAGCTCCTATTTTGGTCATTAGGAGTTCGGCCAGCCGACCGTGCCCACCTGTCTACAACCGTCCACTGGGTGTAGACAGGGTAAATGCCGATGGCACCGGCATCGGAGGCCTGTGAGTCAACTAATCGGGGACTCCCCGCCTCGATGTGAATCCGCGCATCCACCCGAATCGGGCGATTCGGGATCGATTCGAAAAACGGTCCAACGCGACGGGCATACGCTACGCTCCCAAAGCTTTCGGCTCGACCCGGTATCATAACGCCGGGCCGCCTCACCCACCTATTTTGGTCATTAGAAGTCAGGCCGCGCCATGCTACTCCGGCGGCGCATGTTCTCCCTGCCGGTCCTCGCCGCACTCGCCGCCGTCGCGGTCGTGACCTCTTTCATCTCCGGCATCTTCGGCATGGCGGGCGGCATGCTGCTGATCGGCTTCCTGCTGCTCATGCTGCCGGTGCCGGTCGCCATGGTGTTCCATGGCGTGATCCAGATCGCGGCCAACAGCTGGCGCTCCTACCTGTGGCGCCGTCACATCAACTGGGCCGTCGTGCTGGAGTTCGGCCTGGGCTCGGTCTTCTCGCTGGTCGTATTCTCGTGGCTCGCCTTCGTGCCGCCCAAGTGGGTGGTGCTGATGGCGGTCGGGCTGACGCCGTTCATCGCGCTCTCGGTGCCGCAGCGGATCGCGCCCAATATCGGACGGCGTGGGCAGGCGTTCCTCGCCGGTGTGATTGGCGGCGCACTGCAGCTGGTGGCGGGCGTGACCGGGCCGATCCTCGACGTCTTCTATGTGCGCTCGGGCATGACGCGACAGATGAACGTCTCGACCAAGGCGGCCGCGCAGGTCATGGGCCACCTCGTCAAAGTGACGTACTTTGGCGTCCTGGTGGCCGATCCGGGCGGCCGTGACCTCGAGCAGTGGCTGGTCATGGCCTATGCCGCCTGCTTCGCCGTGCTGGGTACCAACCTGTCGCGGCGATTCCTCGATCGCCTGTCCGACAAGCAGTTCTATTATTGGACGCGGCGGGTGATCCTGGCGATCGGCGCGGTTTACATCGCGCAGGGCGTCTGGCAGGTGGCGGCGAGATGACCGAAAAGAGCGTCAAGCAACAGGTGCGCGAGCTGCTCGACCGGCTGCCCGACGATTGCAGCTTCGCCGACGTGCAGCGCGCCATCGCCGTGCTGATGTGGCCCAAGACCGGCGACGGCAACCTCAAGCCGCCGGAACGCCTGGCGCCCGAAGAAGTGAAGCGCCGCTTGCGCGAGTGGCTGAAATCGGAGAAGGACAAATGAAGGACCGCGTCTCGATCGACCTCAAGGAGGGCATTGCCGACGTCCGCCTGATCCGCGCCGACAAGATGAACGCGCTCGATCCCGCGATGTTCGAGGGCATCATCGAAGCGGGCGCCAGGCTCGCGGGGATGAAGGGCGTGCGCTGCGTGGTGCTGTCGGGCGAGGGCAAGGCGTTCTGCGCCGGCCTCGACATGGCGAGCTTCGCGGCGATGAAGGACCGCGACAAGGACAAGGATCCGGGCGGCGTCCCCGGCGCGCGCGACCTCACGGCGCGCACCCACGGCATCGCCAACCGCCCGCAGCAATGCGCCTGGGCCTGGCGCACGCTGCCGGTGCCGGTGATCGCCGCGGTGCACGGCGTGGCGTTCGGCGGCGGCTTCCAGATCGCGCTGGGTGCCGACATCCGCTACGCCACCGCCGACACGCGTTTTTCGGTGATGGAGATCAAGTGGGGCCTGGTGCCCGATCTTGCCGGCACGCAGCTTATGCGCCACCTGGCGCGCGAGGACATCGTGCGCGAGCTCACCTATACCGGCCGCATCTTCAACGGCAGCGAAGCGCAGCAGTATGGCTTTGTGACGCGCGTGGTCGCCGATCCGCGCGCCGCGGCGATGGAGACCGCCAGGGAGATCGCCAACAAGAGCCCCGAGGCGGTGCGTGCCGCCAAGCGGCTGCTGAACGATGCCGTCGCGACCGACGCCGCACACGGCCTGCTGGCCGAATTGCAGGAGCAGCAAAAGCTGATCGGCTCGCCCAACCAGCTCGAAGCCGTGATGTCCAACCTGCAGAAGCGCGCGGCGAATTACAGGGATTAACCTCATCCTGAGGAGCATCGCGCAGCGATGCGTCTCGAAGGATGGGCCTCAGTCTTGGTGTTGCCACCCTTCGAGACGCGGCCTACGGCCGCTCCTCAGGGTGAGGTCGGAGGAGAAACGTCATGAACCGCCAGTGGCTCTACGCCAAGCAGCCGGTCGGCAAGATCGGCAAGGACACCTTCCAGTGGACTGAGACAGCGATCCCCGTGCCGCGCGACGGCGAGGTGTTGGTGCGCACGCGCATGCTCTCGCTCGATCCCGCCAATCGCGCCTGGATGATGGGCAAGACCTATCGCGATGCGCTGGAGCCGGGGCAGGTGATGTCGGGTTTCACCATCGGCGAGGTAATCGAGTCCAAGGCGCCCGGGCTTGCCAAGGGCGACATCGTCGAGGGCGACTGGGGCTGGCAGGACTATGCCGCCCTGCCGACGCGGCGCCTCACCAAGCGCACCACCAAGGCGCCGCTTGAGCTTCTCATCGGTCCACTCAGCGTCACCGGTCTCACTGCCTATTTCGGACTGCTCGAAGTCGGCCAGCCCAAACCCGGCGACACGGTGCTCGTGTCCGCGGCGGCCGGTGCGGTCGGCTCCATGGTCGGCCAGATCGCCAGGCTCTCCGGCTGCCGCGTGATCGGCACGGCGGGCGGGCAGGGCAAGTGCGACTGGCTGGTCAAGGAACTCGGCTTCGATGCCGCGGTCGACTACAAGGCAGGCGGCATGTTCCGGGCGCTGCGGGCCGCATGCCCCGGCGGCATCGACGTCTATTTCGACAACACCGGCGGGCCGGTGCTCGACGCCGCGCTGTCTCTGATGAACCTGCGCGGCCGCATCGTCTGCTGCGGCAACGTCTCGCAATACGACGTCGAGAAGCCCGCGCCCGGCCCGATGGGCGTGCCGGGCCTGATCGTGGTCAAACGCCTGCGCCTGGAGGGCTTCATCGTCACGGATTTCTTCGATCGTCGTGCCGAGGCGGAGGCGCGGTTGGCGCACTGGATCTCAGAGGGCAGGATCAAGGCCGAGATGGACATCTTCGACGGGCTCGAACGCGCGCCCGAGGCGCTGATCGGCTTGTTCGAGGGCAACAATCGCGGCAAGCGTGCGGTGAGGGTCTGATGGCACTGGTCCTGCACGGCCACCCGTTCTCTTCCTACACCCAGAAGGTGCTGATCGCGCTCTACGAGACGGCCACGCCGTTCACCTGGCGCGTGCTCGATGGCCCGCCGGCATTCGAGGAATTGGGCAAGCTGTGGCCGATGCGGATGATGCCCGTGTTGGTCGACGACGGCGTGCCGTTCATCGAATTGAGCATTATCATTGAGCACGTCGCGGCACAGCTCGTGCCCTCGCTCGAAGTGCGCTTCCTCGACCGCTTCTTCGACAACTACGTCATGAGCCCGATGCAGAGGGTCGTGGGCAACCAGCTCAGGCCGGAAGCCGACCGCGATCCCTACGGAGTCACCGAAGCCAAGAAGCGTCTCGACGTGTCGTACGCCTGGCTCGAGCGGATGATCAAAGGCCGCAAATGGGCGGCGGGCGATGAATTCACGCTCGCCGACTGCGCCGCCGCCCCCTCGCTGTTCTATGCCGACTGGGTGCACGAGATCGGCGCGGAATTCACCGAAGTGCGGGCCTACCGCCGGCGCCTGCTGCGCCGGCCGTCCTTCGCGCGCGCCGTCGACGAGGCGCGGCCGTTCCGGAAATTCTTCCCGCTGGGCGCGCCCGACCGGGATTAGGGCATCACCTCACCCTGAGGAGCATCGCGCAGCGATGCGTCTCGAAGGGTGGGTAACGGACAAGGTGCTCGATCCATCCTTCGAGACGCGGTAGGGCGCGGGGGTTACCCCGCGCTAAGCGGACCGCTCCTCAGGATGAGGTTGTTCAATGCTTCAGCGGCCGACGAACTTCGGTTTGCGCTTCTCGACGAAGGCTGCCACCGCCTCCTTGTGGTCGGCAGTGCGTGAGGCGCGCACGAGGCGCTCGGCTTCGCGATGGAGCGCGGTGGGGTAATCGATGTCGAGTGCGTCGTCTAGATTGTCCTTGATCAGGGCGAGCGCGGCACGCGGGCCCTCGGCCAGCGATTTGGCAAGGGCGAAGGCCTCGTCCTGCAGCCTGGCGTCGTCGACCACGCGGTTGAACAGACCGATGCGCTCGCCGCGCTCGGCATCGACGCGCTCGGCGGTGAACATCAGCTCGCGCGCCCGGGCCGAGCCCACGGTTCGGGTGAGCAGCCAGGCAATGCCGTAGTCGCCGCTCAGGCCGACGCGGGCATAGCCCGTGCTGGCGAACGCCGACTTGGCGGCAATCCGGATGTCGCAGGCGAGGGCGATGGCAAGGCCCGCGCCGGCCGCGGCGCCGGGCAGGGCGGCGATGGTGGGCTTGCGCAAGTTGACCAGCGCTCCTGTGAGGCCCATCTGGCGCCAGCGCAGGTCCCGGAGGCGGTCCTCGAAGCTCAATTGCGTGCGGGCGCTGCGGCCGCCCATGCCCTTGACGTCGCCGCCCGAGCAGAAGGCGGTGCCGGCGCCGGTGATCAGGATCGCGCCCACGTCGGGATCGTCGCCGCGCTCCTTGATCTGGGCGCGCAGCGCCGGCGTCAGCTTCTCCGACATGGCATTGCGCGCCTCGGGGCGATTGAGCGTGATCAGCGCAACCCCCTCACGCACGACGCATAAAAGTTCATTTGTCCCGGTGTCGATTTCCATGTGAGCCTGCCCGTAGGAGTATTGAGCCATGACATTCCCGGTCACCGAACACACCGTCAAGACCGCTCGCCACACCACGGGCTATCTCGCCTGCGGGGCGGAAGCGGCGCCCCTCTTGATCTTCGTCCATGGCTGGCCCGAGCTGTCGCGCTCGTGGCGGCATCAGCTGCCGGTGTTCGCCGATCTCGGCTTCCGCTGCGTGGCCCCGGACATGCGGGGCTACGGCCGTTCCAGCACCTACACGCGCCACGAGGATTTTGCGCAGGAAGTGATCGCGCAGGACATGCTCGAGCTGCTGGCGTCGCTTGGCCGCGAGAAGGCCGTGTGGATCGGTCACGACTGGGGCAGCCCCGTGGTGTGGAACATGGCGGCGCATCATCCCGACAAGGTAGTCGGCGTGACCAGCCTCTGCGTGCCCTACCTCGCCCAAGGCTTCACGCTCGATGCGGTGGTGGGGTTGGTCGATCGCTCGGTTTACCCGGTCGAAAAATTCCCCGCCGGCCAGTGGGACTACCAGTTCTTCTACGAGGAAAGCTTCGACAAGGCGGTGAAAGGCTTCGAGGCCAACATCCGCAACGTGGTGAAGGCGCTGTTCCGCAAGGGCAATCCCGAGCGCGCCGGCCAGCCGGGCGTGACCGCCATGGTGCGCGCCGCCGGCGGCTGGTTCGGTGGCGGGGCATGCCCCGACCTGCCGCGCGATCCTGACGTCATCACCGACCAGGATCTCGAGGCCTACACCGCGTCGCTGACGAAGAACGGCTTCTTTGGCCCGGACGCCTGGTACATGAACCACAAGGCCAATGGCGCCTACGCCAAGCGCGCCAAGAACGGCGGCAAGCTCGCCATGCCCGTGCTCTTCCTGCACGGCGCCTACGACTACACCTGCGAGACGATGAAGTCGCCGCTCGCTCAGCCGATGCGGCGCGACTGCAGCGACCTTACCGAGGTGGTGGTGAAGTCAGGCCACTGGATGGCGCAGGAGAAGCCGGTCGACGTGAACGCGGCGCTCGCCAAGTGGCTGGCCGTGAAGCTGTCGGATTACTGGAAGTCATAGCCCCGCCACAATTCTGCAACCTGATAGCTGTCCACCATCGGGGAGAACTGCCGTGCGTACGATCTCGATCGCTGTCGTGGCGTTGGTCAGCGTAGTACTCGCTATTCCCGCATTGGCGCAAAAGGACAAGGACGACAAGCCGGGCCACGGCCGTGGCGGGCCGCCAAGCGCGCCGCCGCCCACGTCGTCGTCTTCGACGACGCATTCTTCGGGCGGACAGCCGGCCATGGTCATCTCCGATCGCGACCGCAATACGACCTATTCGTATTACCGCACCGAATATTCGGCCGGCCGCTGCCCGCCGGGTCTGGCGAAGAAGGACAATGGCTGCCTTCCGCCGGGCCAGGCCAAGAAGCAGTGGGAAGTCGGCCGACCACTGCCGAGGGAAGTCTATTACGAGGAGTTGCCGCCGACCTTGATGCGGCAACTGTCGCCGACGCCGGCAGGCTATCAGTATGTGCGGGTCGCCAACGACGTGCTGATGATGGCGATCGGCACGCGCCTGATTGCCGGGTCCGTTGCCGATCTCAGCAGCCTTCAGCGCTGAGCAGCGATCAGCGCCCCTTGATCCGGCGCCACTGGGCGAAGGCCTGCTTCGCCCGCTCGCCGCTCGGGATGTGCAGGCCGTAGACGCCGCCGCCCTGGTTGACCTGCTCGGCGGTGAATTCCTCGAAGGCGATGGCTTCGGCGGCTTCCTCGGCGACCTGGTCGGCGAGCGCCGCCGGCAGCACAACCAGAGTGGTGCGGTCGCGCAGGATGGTGTCGCCCGCCTCCACCGGCACGCCGCGCAGCTCACGTCGGAGCACGATGCCGGCGAGGCGCTGCCGCAGCCGATCGGGCAGGCGCGCGATCGGTTGCGCCAGCACCAGCACGTTGCCGGCGCGGCAGGCTTCTATCGCGAGACAGGCTTCGCCCGCGAATGGATCGGCCGCCGGCAATCGCACGGCGTCGCGCCCTTTGATGCCGTGTTTGGCGAGTTGGACGACGATCGCCTTGGTGCCGGCGCGTAAAAGCTTGTCGCGCGTGGTGGGCGTCATTTCTTCCTGAGGGCCGCGAAGCGTTCCTGGGTTTCCGCCGGCCACGTCTCCTTGGGCTTGTAGAACTCCGGCACCGCCTTGGCGCCGGCCGGCAGCACGATCCAGGGCTGCTTGCTGGAGGTGAAGATGTGGATGTCGGGCGGCACGCGGCTCGGGTCATCGAGCGTGCCCACGCGCACGAAGCGCACGGCGTCGCCCGAGCCCGAGTAGTTGCTCCACACCGCGACGCGGCATTTGGGACAGCGCCAGATCTTCTGGCCTTTGCCGCTGGCCGACGGCGTGTTGACCAGCTCGGGCCGGCCCTCGCCTAAAAGCTCGACGCGGTCGGCCTCGATCATGGCGTTCAACGCAAAGACGGTGCCGGTCTCGCGCTGGCACCAGCTGCAGTGGCAGGCATGCACGAACAACGGCTTGCCCGTCATGCGATAGCGCACGTGGCGGCAGGTGCAGCCGCCTTCTAAGGTTTCGTTGCTGGTCATGGGGCGACCCAATAGCATTTGCCCAAGGAAGGGCGGGAGGACAACGATATGGCGGATCGTCTGAAAGGCAAGGTCGCGATCGTGACCGGCGCGGCGCCGCGCGGCGAGGGCGTGGGCAACGGCATGGCGACCGCCATCCTGTTCGCCCGCGAGGGCGCCAAGGTGGTGCTGGTCAATCGCAGCGCCGAGCGGGCCGAGAAGCTCGCCAGGCAGATCAAGGGCGAGGGCGGCGAGGCCAGCGTGTTCGCGGGCGACGTCGCCAGGCCCGAGGCGGCCGAGGCGATGGCCGAGTTCGCGGTAAAAACCTACGGCCGGCTCGACATCCTGCACAACAATGTCGGCATCGGCGCGCCGGGCACGCCCGAGACGGTGACGCTCGCCGACTGGAACAAGGTGCTGGAGGCCAATCTCACCACCACCATGCTCTGTACCAAGTACGCCCTGCCGAAGATGAAGGCGGCGGGCGGCGGCTCGATCATCATGGTGTCGTCGATCGCGGGCGCCCTCGGCCTGATGGGCAGCCAGGGCGCGGTGGCCTATTCGACGGCCAAGGCCGGCCTGCACGGCTTCACGCTGTCGGTGGCGGCCGATCACGCGACCCAGAACATCCGCGCCAACTGCATCGTCGTGGGCTCGGTGCACACGCCGATGGTGGCGCATCTCGGCGCCGAGGCGCGCGAGCGGCGCAAGAACATGGTGCCGATGAAGAGCGAGGGCACCGCCTGGGACATCGCCCATGGCGCAGTCTATCTCGCCTCCGACGAATCGCGCTGGGTGACGGGCCTGATGCTGCCGATCGACGGCGGGCTGGTGGCGCTCAGGGCGTGGCCGCGCTGACGGCGCGCCGATCGTGGTGCCAGGTGTAGAGGCCGCTCGCCACCACGATCGCCCCGCCCAGGATCGTCCAGCCGTCGGGCACGTCGCCGAACAGGACGAAGCCCAGGATCGTGACCCAGACCAGCAGTGTGTAGGCGTAGGGCTGCACGGCGCCCGCCTCGGCATAGTCGAGGGCCTTGATCAGGGCGTAGTGCGCCACCGCGCCCATCAGTGAGATCACGATCATCAGTGCCCATGCCCAGGCGGTCGGCCATTGCCAATAGAGCGGTCCGACGAAGGTCGTGGCGACCACGGCCATGAGTGCCGCCCAGACGAGCGAGGTATCGGGCGGATCGGAGCGCGAGGCGAGCCGCGTCAGGACCTGGTAGCCCGCCCACAATAGCGCGCCGCTTAGCGGCAGGAGTACCGGCCAGTCGAGGCTGCGAAAGCCCGGGCGCACGATCAGCAGCACGCCCACGAACCCCGCCGCGACGGCGATCCAACGCGCGGTAGCTGCTCGTTCGCCCAGGAACGCCACGCCGAGCGCAATCACCATCAGCGGCGCGGTGGCGGCGATCGCGTGGGTGTCGGCGAGCGGCAGGTAGCGGAAGGCGAGGACGAAGGCGGCACCTTCGACCACGGCGACCAGCGAGCGCACGGCCTGCAGCCAGGGCCGGCGCGAGCTGAGCGCGGCACGCAATCCCCGGCGGCGCACCACGAACCAGGCGAACAGGAAGAACAGCGCCGAGCGGATCCACATCATCTGGCTGACGGGATAGTCGGCGACCAGCCACTTGGAGATCGCATCCATGCCGGCGAAGCACAGCATCGCCAGCATGGTGAGGAGGGCGCCGAGGGAGGTGCGATTCACTGTGCTTCTGACTCCTCGGTTCGCTCCGTTTCTTCCCTTTCGTGCTGCGATGTTAGGGGGCCTGCCATGCACTGACGAGCCGTTGAGAGGGCAGGTTCAGGCGCGTACCCTCGCGATGCGGATCAGAACTCGGCTGTGGAGGCTGGAATGGCATTCGACCTCGTCGTCAAGGACGGCATGATCGTCGATGGTTCAGGGTTGCCGCGTTATCGGGCAGACATCGGCGTCAAGGACGGCAAGATCGCCGAGATCGGGCGCATCAACGGCGCCGCCGCCAAGGAGACGCTGAACGCGGAAGGCCGCGTCGTGTCGCCGGGCTTCGTCGACGGCCACACCCACATGGACGCCCAGATCTTCTGGGACCCGATCGGCACCAGCTCCTGCTTCCAGGGCGTGACCTCGGTCGTCATGGGCAATTGCGGCTTTACGCTCGCGCCCTGCCGCGCCGAGGAAGCCGATCTCGTGATGCGCAACCTCGAGCGTGCCGAGGATATCAGCCGCGCCGCCATGAAGGCCGGCATCAAGTGGCGCTGGGAGACCTTCCCGCAGTTCCTCGACGTGCTGGACACGCTGCCCAAGGGCATCAACTACGCGGGCTATGTCGGGCACTGCGCCATCCGCACCCACGTGATGGGCCAGCGCGCCTTCACCGACGAGGCGACCGAGGACGATCTCAAGGCGATGATCCATCACACGCAGGAAGCGATCGCCGCCGGCGCGCACGGCTTCTCGACCACCCGCTCGGTCGCTCACCAGACCTCGGACGACAAGCCGGTAGCGAGCCGGCTCGCGACCTGGGCCGAATTCGAGACCCTGGTGAAGTCGATGGGCGCCGGCATGGTCGAGGTCGCGGGCGAGCCGCGCGGCGCCGACGGCCACAAGGCGAGGGCCTACTATGAGGGGCTCAGCAAGCTCTCGATCGAGAGCGGCCGGCCGATCACCTTCGGTCTGTTCAGCCGGCGCACCAATCCGGGCTCCTGGCGCACCACCTTCGACATCATCGAGCGCACCTGCCGCCAGGGCGGACGCATGTTCGCCCAGGTGCACAGCCGCGCGCTGAATGTGTTGCTCTCGTTCGAGACCCAGCTGCCGTTCGACAAGTGGGAGATGTGGCGCGGCATGCGCAAGCTCCCGCTTGCCGAGCAGAAGCAGTGGCTGCTTAATGCCGACAAGCGCAGGCAGTTGGTCGAGATCGCGTCGAAGCCCTACGAAGGCCCGGCGGTGAATGGCGCGGAGGCGAGGCCCCCGCAATGGGACTGGATCTACGCGTTCACCGATATGAAGGGCCCGCACAAGTCGATGGCCGACTTGGCCCGCATGAAGAACACCCATCCGGTCGAGCTCATGATCGACATGGCGCTCGAGCGCGACATGAAGTTCTTCATGATCCAGCCGATCGCCAACGAGAACCAGACCGAGGCGCTGGAGCTGATGAAGCACCCGCGCTCGGTCGTGACCTTCTCCGATTCAGGTGCCCACGTCTCTCAGATCATGGACAGCTCACTGCAGACGCATCTGCTCAGCCACTGGGTGCGCGAGAAGCAGGCCTTCACCTTGGAAGAAGCGGTCAAGATGCTGACCTGCGACACCGCCACACAGTTCGGCTTCCACGATCGCGGGCTGCTGCGCGAGGGCATGGCGGCCGACATCGTGGTGTTCGATGCCGACACGGTCGGCCCGCGGATGCCGGAGGTCGTGACCGACCTGCCGGCCGGCGCCAAGCGGCTGAAGCAGAAGTGCGAGGGCATGATGGCCACGGTCGTCAACGGCCAGGTCCTGCTGCGCGATAACGAGCCGACCGGCAATCTGCCGGGCAAGCTGCTGCGCAAGAAGCGACACTAGGAGAGCGATGGCAGCAGCGGGCAACACTTACGCTTCGCTGCTGGCCGAGCTCGCGATCCCGCATCGCGCCAAGTACGCGTATCGCGAACTGCTGAGGCGCGGCGTCGCCGCCATGCCGGCGGTGCGCCGCGGCTTGCACCACGCCAATGCCGACGTTCGCTACTACTGCTGCCGGTATCTGGATCGCTTCTTGGAGCCCGAGGTGCTCGCCGACCTGATCTCGATGCTCGATGACCCAGATCGCCGTGTCCGGATGTCGACCTTGCACACTCTGGCCTGTGATCGCTGCAAGGAGGGCGATTGCCGGCCCGAGGAAACCGCGGTCCTGCCGCGCGCCATGGCGCAGCTCGCCAACGATCCTGACCGGCACGTCAGGGCCATGGCGGTCGAAGTCGTGGGTCAATTCGTCCATACCAACGCAAAAGCCGCCGCAGCATTGCTGGCGGCAATGAAATCTGATTCCAGCCCCGCCGTACGCAAGAAAGCAGCGTGGTACGTACCCGGCGGCGCAATTTACCGGCGAACTCAGCCCGCGGCTTGACTTGGCGGCGGCCGGCCCGCATACACGCGCCAACCCGCTGGTTTGCGGGCTTATCAAGGTTTCTCGCGATTGCGCGACGCGCCCTTAAAGATGGCGCTTCATCCCGAGACAATCTCCCAGAAGAAAGAGCCGCCTCCGCCGCGCCGGAGAGTGAGCCAAAGCCGCTCATGAAGTGAGTGGCGATAAGGACTTATTTCCAAAGTGAGTAATGTAACGTTTGCGGATCTCGGCCTGGCCGAGCCGCTACTGCGTGCCCTGCACGCGGCCAACTATGTCCATCCCACGCCGATCCAGGCCCGCACCATCCCGTTGCTGCTGCAAGGCCGCGACGTGCTGGGCATCGCCCAGACCGGCACCGGCAAGACCGCAGCCTTCGCGCTGCCCGTCCTGCAACACCTCGCGGCCTCCAACGAACGCGCCCAGCCCAAGAGCCCGCGTGCTCTCGTGCTGGCGCCGACGCGTGAGTTGGCCGTGCAGATCGCCCGCAGCTTCGACACCTACGGCAAGGGCCTCGGCCTGCGTCTCGGCATGGTGATCGGCGGCCTGGGCTTCGGCCGCCAGATCGAGACGCTGCAGCGCGGCGTCGACATCCTGGTCGCCACGCCCGGTCGCCTGCTCGACCTGGTGCAGCGCGGCAACGTCAAGCTCGGGAACGTGACGTTCCTGGTGATCGACGAAGCCGACCGCATGTTCGACATGGGCTTCATCAAGGACGTGCGCCGCATCGTGGCGTCCGTCGCCAAGCAGCGCCACACGCTCATGTTCTCCGCCACCATGCCGCCCGACGTGGCGAGGCTGGCCGGCGAAGTGCTGCGTAATCCCGAGCGCGTGGAGATCGCCCCGCAGGGCCGCACGGTCGAGAAGGTTGACCAGCGGGTCTACTTCGTGAACTCCGCCACCAAGCGCGCGCTGCTCAGCCACCTGCTGGCCGATGAAGCGCTTGAGCGGGTCATCGTCTTCACCCGCACCAAGCGCGGCGCCAATCGCGTCGCCGAGGCGCTGGAGGACCGGGGCGTGTCGTCCGAAGCGATCCATGGCAACAAGAGCCAGAACGCCCGCCAGAAGGCGCTCGACAATTTCAGCCGCGGGCGTGCCCGCGTGCTGGTCGCCACCGATCTCGCCTCGCGCGGCATCGACGTCGTGGGCGTGACCCACGTCATCAACTATGAGCTGCCGGCCGACGCCGAGAGCTACGTCCATCGCATCGGCCGCACCGCGCGCGCCGGCGCCTCGGGCATCGCGCTGTCGTTCTGTGATTCGAGCGAGCGCGGCCAGCTCAAGAGCATCGAGCGGCTGACCAACCAGCGCATCGCCGTGGTCTCGACGCCGGCCAACGAGGACATGCCGTCGGCACCGCCGATGCGTCCGCGTGCCGAGCGTGAGGCAAACGACGAGAAGGAGCGCGAGCATCGCGGTCATCATCGTGGGCACGGTCGTCCCGGTGGCGGGCCTGGCGGCCATCATGGCGGTCACCACGGGCGTCATCGCCCGTTCGGCGAGCGTTCCGGCGGCGACCGGTCCGGCGGCGAGCGTTCGCCGGCGCCGGCCGAGCACCAGTGGGCGCGTGGCGACTATCGCACTCAGCCGCAGGCTAACGCTCCCCAGGGCGAAAGCACCTACGGCGCACGTCCGCACGCCAAGCGTCCCTACACGCCGCGCCCGCAAGGCGACCGCCCGTTCGGCGGCCCGCCGCGCGGCAATGGCGGCCGTCGCTTCGGCGGTGGTGGCCGGGGCCGTGGGCGCGCAGCCTAACTAGTAAAGACAACGGGTAAAGAAACGGGCGGCCGGTCTTTCGACTGGTCGCCCGTTTTCGTTTCGATCGGTCGTCGCGTCGCTAGCTACGCGACGGCAGTTCGAGCTTGGCGTTCCGCAGCTCCTGCTCGAGCACCGGGATGCCCGAGAAGTCGCCGGCATTGCACTTGTCGATGGCGACTCGGGCGGCGGCATTCTGGTCGACGTCGGTATGCCTGCCGCTGCTGGTGCCGGAGAGATAGTGCTGGTACTTGCCGACGAGAGCGTTGCAGTACGTTGCATCGTTGCTCTGCGCCGAAGCCGGCACGGCCGCGGTGAGGGCGAGACCCGTGATCAGGCAGATGCTCTTGATCGTCATGGTTCACTCCTTGTCGATCGTGAATGTCGGTTGATCGACACTCGGAGTTTGGGAGTGACGTTGTCGCGTTTCAATGAAAACACGCTGACAATTGGCTGACTGACACGAAGCTGACTGACACGAAGCTGACTTACACGTAACTGACTCTCTTCCCCTTCGCGGAGTCCGCGAAGGGGAAGTGTCGCCGTTTTACGGCGACGATGGGGTCATGAACGCCAGGGTCCGTGGCCTTGTCCGCTCTGAACCGCACGGGCTCCCGCGCTTGATTACAAGCGTTGCTGCCCGGTGGCGCTTTCGCCGCTCTCGCGGCGAAACGCCTAGACGATTCCCTCCTCCTTGAAAATCTCCAGGCACTTGCGCAGCGCGCGCTCATAGCGCGCACGCTCCTTGGCCATCGACTCGTCGTTCCATTCGAAGAAGCCACGCTTGGTCTTGAAGCCGATGCGGCCCTCGTCGACGTTCCTCTGCAGGACCGGGGGCGGGCCCTTGGCGTTGCTGAGGTCGGGCCAGATGATCTTGGCCACCGCGCAGGTGGTGTCCCAGCCGGAGTGCTCCTTCTGCACGATCGGGCCGGCCGCGGCGTAGCGGAAGCCGAAGCTCAGCCGCACCGTGGCGTCGATGTCCTCCGGCGAAGCGACGCCCTGCTCGATCAGCCACAACGCTTCGCGCATCAATGCACCCTGGATGCGGTTGCCCAAAAAGCCGATCACGTCCTTCTTGACCTGCACCGGCCGCTTGCCGAGCGAGGCCATGATGGCGCCGACCTGCTCGGCGAGCTTCACGTCGGTATGGACCGAGCGCACGACCTCGACCAGCGGGATCAGGTGCGCCGGCATGAAGAAGTGCAGGCCCATCATGCGCGCCTCGGTCTTCAGCCCCTTGCCGATTTCACTGATCGGGAAGCTCGAGGAGTTCGAGGTGAGTGCGCAATCCGGTCGCGCGAGCTTTTCCATCTCGGCGAACAGCTTCTGCTTCAAGGGGAGGTCTTCGGTCACCGTCTCGACTGCGATCTCGATCGTCGACCACGAGACTTCGGCCAGGGTCGCATAGGTCTTGAGTCCTGACGTATCTGCCGCTTTGCTCATCGCGGCGAGCGCCTTGGCGGCCGCTGTCGGCAGGCCGTCGCGGGTACTTGCAGAGCGCGAGACGACATCGACTTTCCAGCCGTGGCCCAAGAACATGGCGATGATGCCGACGCCCATGGTGCCGCCGCCGATGACGAGCGCATGACCTGGCGCATGGCGTTCGCTTTGCGACATTCTTTGTCCTCCCATTGCCTTGGCAACTCGACGAACGCCCCCGGCGCGGGGCAATATCCGGCTCATTCAGCAGATTGCGGGGGAAACGTCATGAGCGCCACCTTCAAGGATATCGGCGTCACCAGCGAAGGTCATGTCGGGATCGTCGAGATCCAGCGGCCGCCGCACAACTTCTTCGACAACTCGCTGATCAACCAGATCGCCGATGCCTTCGAGGCGTTCGACCGCGACGTGAACATCCGCGCCTATGTGCTGTGCGCCCAGGGCAAGTCGTTCTGCGCTGGCGCAGATTTCGCCAACCGCCCGCAGACCGGCGCGGCGGAGAGCGGCAAGCATCTCTACAAGGAGGCGACCCGCCTGTTCCGTGCCAAGAAGCCCTCCGTAGCCGCCGTGCAAGGCCCGGCGATTGGCGGCGGGTTGGGGCTCGCGGTGATGACCGACTTCCGCGTCGCCGCGCCCGAGGCGCGCTTCTCCGCCAACTTCACGCGGCTCGGCTTCCATCCCGGCTTCGCGCTCACCTTCACCTTGCCGCGCCTGGTCGGCCAGCAGAAGGCGAACCTGATGTTCTATACCGGCCGGCAAATCGGCGGCGAGGAGGCGCATGCCTGGGGGCTGGCCGACGTGCTGGTGCCGCTCAACGATGTGCGCAAGGCCGCGATCGGCCTTGCCACCGAAATCGCCGAGGGCGGGCCGCTCGCCGTGCAGTCGACGCGCGAGACCATGCGGCGCGGCTTCGCCGATGGCGCCGAGGAAGCGACCGAGCGCGAGCTCACCGAGCAGGACTGGACGCGCAAGACTGAGGACTTCAAGGAAGGCGTGAAGTCCTATGCCGAGAAACGCGTCGGCAACTTCAAGGGGCGGTGATGGCGACCCTGCTCGCAGGCAAAGGCGCCGTCGTCACCGGCGGCGCGTCGGGCATCGGCGAGGCCTGCTCGCAGACGCTGGCCGGCGAAGGTGCGTCGGTGCTGGTCACCGACGTCGACGACACGCTGGGCAAGGACGTCGTCGAGCGCATCGTCAAGGCGGGCGGCAAGGCGTACTACCTGCACCACGACGTGCGCGACGAGGCGGCATGGCCCAACGTGATCTCGCAGGCAGAAAAGCTGTTCGGGCGGCTCCAAATCATGGTCGCCAATGCCGGCATCGGCATCATGTCGCCGATCGAAAGCATGACGCTCGCCGACTGGCAGCGCCAACAGGCGATCAACCTCGACGGCGTGTTCCTGTCGATCAAGCACGCCATCCCGGCGATGAAGCGGGCGGGTGGCGGATCGATCGTGCTGATGTCGTCGATCGCTGGCCTGCGCGGCGCGCCGGGCCTCGCGGCCTACTCGGCGACCAAAGGTGGCGTACGACTTCTCGCCAAGTCGGTCGCGCTCGAGCATGCCGCTGACAGGATTCGCTGCAACTCGGTGCATCCCGGCATCATCGCCACGCCGATCTGGGGCAAGTTGCCGACCGGCGCGGAAGGCAATCGCCGCAACGCGCCCATCGATCCGCGCGAGCGGGCCGCCGCCATGGTGCCGCTGACCCGCGTCGGCGAGGCTCAGGACATTGCCAACGGCGTGCTGTTCCTGTGCGCCGATGCCGCCGACTACATCACCGGTCAGGAACTGGTGATCGATGGCGGCATGACTGCCGGCGGACGCCCTCAGCGGTCCTGAAGCGCCGCAAGGATCGCCGCGACACAGGCTTGCGGCGAGAGCGCACCGGTATCGACCGTGAGATCGTAGGTCAGGAAACCGTGCACCACTTCGGCCAATCCGCGGGCGCGACCCAGAACGCGATCGCCACGGACCCGCTCGCGCGCTTCCAGGATATCGATGGGGCAGGTGACACCGACCGAGAACACGTCGAGGCCGGCAAACGCCGCTCGGCAGCTGTCATGCATGGCCTGGTCATGGAGGACGTGATCGAAGATCACCGGATTGCCGCCATCGACCAGGGCGCGTACGGCGGGTGCCATGGAATCGACGAGCCGGCGAAAGACCGGGCCGAACTTGGCAGCGACGGTCAGCGGCGCGCCGGGCGGCGAGGTCGTCACCATTTCCGCGCCGAGCGCAGTGAAGGCATCACGCTCGCTCTGCCGGGCGGTGTCGGCGCCGCGATAGTAGCGGGGTGCCGATAAGAAGATGAAATCGTCGAAGCCGACGACGAGATAGGGTTCTGAGATCGCCGCCTGAAGTGCGCGGCAGAGCGTTGTCTTGCCGGCGCTCGACGGTCCGTTCACCAGGAAGACATCGGGCCATCGCATGGAGACTGCGAGCCTAGACCAGATCGGGCGCCGCGCCATCTGGTCATGACGACGGCTGGACGACCGGCACGGTGCGTGTGACCATCTTGCCCGGAGCAGGGGAACCGGCAGGCGGGGGGCGGCATGAGGGTTGGCGCGGGCTGGATTGCGGGGCTTTGTAGCGCCGCACTGCTGCTGCCGGCTTTTGCTAGCGCCGATCCGATCACCGGATCGTCGAGCCAAGTCGGTGCCTGGCGCGTGGCCGCCTATACCCGCGGCAAGACCAGCATCTTCGACCATTGCGCGCTCTATCGCGTGCAGAGCGAGGGCTTCGCCCTCGCCGTCGGCTACTCGCCGCAAGGCGTCTGGATGATGGGGGCCGAGGCGCCGGACTGGGGCCTCGCGGCCAACGAGTCCTATACGGGTACCATCCAGGTCGGCGGCGCTGCGTCCTACACTTTCACGGGCCGGGCGTCAGGACCTCGCATCATGGCGTTCAACGTCGCACCCGAGATTTTCGGCCAACTGAGGTCGGGCCTGCAGCTCACGGTCACCGTCAACCAGAAGCGCTACACGATCAGCCTCGATGGCGTCGAAGCGGCCGCCCAGCGCGCGCGGGAATGCGTGCGCCAGTATGCGGCTGCCGCCGCCTCGCCGACGACAGCACAGCCTCCGGCGCAGCCGTCGGGGGCATCGCCGCCGGCGTCCGCGACGCCGGCCCAACTGGTCGCCGCGATCCAGGCCCTACTGACGCGGCTCGGCTACGATCCCGGACCGGTTAACGGCGAGGTTGGCCTCAAGACCAACATGGCGATCTCGGCGTTCCAGAAAGGCCTCGGCGAGCGTGGCGATGGCCTGCCGTCGGAGGCCGTGCGCGCGAAGCTCGAGAAAGTCGTGGCCGAGCGCACTGCGACCGGCGCAGTGAAGCCGAAAGAGAAGGCGATGGCGAGCGCAGGCACCGGCTTCTACATTTCGCCCGACACGGTCGTCACCAACTTCCACGTGGTCAATGGCTGCACCGAACTGCGTCTGCACAAGAACGGCGCCGACCTGGGCGTCGTCCGGGTCCTGGCGACAAGCCGCGCCGACGATCTCGCCGCGCTACGCGCAGAGACGGCGGCGAAGAGTTTCCTGAAGCTCAGGGTCGGCGTGCCGATCAAGGCGGCCGAGCCGGTGCTGGTGTTCGGCTATCCGCTGGCAGATGCGCTCTCCTCGGCCGGCAACACGACGCTCGGCAACGTGACCGCGCTCGCAGGGGTGCGCGACGACTCGCGTTATATCCAGATCTCCGCCGCGGTGCAGCCGGGCAACAGCGGCGGCCCGGTCGTTGATGAGGCCGGCCGGCTGATGGGCGTCGTGGTGGCCAAGCTCAATGCGCTCGCGGTCGCCCGCATCACCGGCGACATTCCGCAGAACGTGAACTTCGCGATCAAGGGGTCGACGCTGGTGACCTTCCTCGAGGCGAACAAGGTCGCCTACGTGCCGGCGGATCCCGCGGCGCGTGAGCTGCCGGTGACGCAGCGCGCCGAGCGCGCGGAAGCGAGCAGCACCCAGGTCGAGTGCTGGAAGTGACCCGCCGCTAGGAGAGTTGCTCGTCCATCAGCTTGAGCGCTTCAGCGGCGAAGGCCTGCATGTTGGCGACACGATCGCCCGAGCCGGTGCGCAGCGTGCGCGCGACCTTGCCTTTCGGCCCGACCACCGCCACGCAGGTGTGGCCGGCGGGATCGCCATAGGAATTGCCAGTGGGGCCAGCCGCACCGGTTTCGGCCAGGCCCCAGGTGGTGCTGAGCTGGCCGCGCACCAGTTCGGCGGCCAACAGCGCCCACGGCTCGGACGAGGAGCGGATGCCGGCGCGCTTTTCCTTTGTCGCGGTGAGGAAGGCCTCGCCCGCCGGCCGCGTATAGACCACGGCGCCACCCATGAAATAGGCCGATGCGCCGGGCACGGCGAGCAGCACGGCGGAGACCAGGCCGCCCGACGAGGACTCCGAGACGCCGATCGTCTCCTTGCGCGCCTTGAGTTTCTCACCGACGCGCTTGGCCAACGGTAGAAGCGATTCCATTTGCTCAGTCCTTCTTCCTGTCGGTGAAGATGTTCAGCACCAGCGGCACCGACTTGCCGATCCACACCGCGCGGTCGCGGTGATCTTCGAGGTCCTGGCCTGTGTTGGGATGGATGAACACGGTGAGATCGCCGTGGTTCAGCGTCAGCCAGGAGATCAGCGGCGCGAACTGCTCGTTCTTGAAATGCACCTGATAGCTGAACATCGGATGCGGGCCGACCGGCCGCTCGTGGAAGCGACCCATGTTGATATCAAAGGACTTTTCGATGCGTTCACGCAGGGCCCATGCCTTATCTCGCGTGGCGGCAGCGAAATAGACGTGCGCGTGCCAATCTTTGATCTCGGAGCGGTTGATCTGCGGGGTTTCCATGGTTCAACCCTATGCTAGCCTTCTCGCATCATGAACTTCGATTTTTCAGACGACCAGAAGCTGCTCAAGGAGCAGGTCCGCAAGTTCCTCGCCGACAAGTGCCCCATGAAGGTGGTGCGCCGCGTGCTGGATGGCAACGAGAGCCATGCCGACGAGGTCTGGAAGGGCTTGGTCGAGCTGGGCGTGCCCGGCGTCGGCATCCCGGAGGAGTATGGCGGGCTTGGCCTGTCGCCGCTGGAGCTTTGCGTCGTCGCCGAGGAGATCGGCCGGGTCGCCGCGCCGGTGCCGTTCGACACCTCCGTGGTGCTGGCGACGGAGGCGCTGAAGCTTGCCGGCTCGGAGGCCCAGAAGAAGAAATGGCTGCCGCTGCTCGCCGAAGGCAAGGCGATCGGCACGCTCGCGGTCGCCGAGGGCCCGCAGCCGCCCAAGCCGCGCACCATCGCCACGACCTTCGGCGGCGGCCGTCTCAACGGCAAGAAGGTGCCGGTGGCCGACGGTGAATCGGCGACGTTCGCGATCGTTCTGGCCAAGACGTCGTTGGTGCTGGTGGACCTGTCGCAAAAAGCGGTGACGAAGAAAAGGGTCGAGACGATCGATCCGGCGCGCAAACACGCCGAACTCACCTTCAACGACGCGACCGCCGAGCTGCTGGGCGCCGAAGGAGAGGGCTGGCGCCTGCTCGAGCGCCTCTACGATGCAGCTGCGGTCTATTTCGCCTTTGCGCAGGTGGGCGGCGCGGAGGCGGCCATGTACATGGCGCGCGACTATGCGCTGCAGCGCCAGGCTTTCGGCCGCGCCATCGGCTCCTACCAAGCGATCAAGCACAAGCTCGCCGACTGCTACGTCAAGCTCGAGCTGGCGCGCTCCAACGCCTACTACGGCGCCATGATGCTGAGCGACGGCGGCGCGGACCTGCCGCTTGCCGCGGCGGCCGCGCGGATCGCGGCGACCGAGGCGTATGATTTCGCCTCGAAGGAAAACATCCAGACCCATGGCGGCATCGGCTTCACATGGGAGGCCGACACGCAGTTCCATCTGCGCCGCGCCCGGCTGATGGCGCTCAACATCGGCGGGCCGATGGCGTGGAAGGACAAGCTGGTGACAAGGCTCGAACAGAAGAACGCGGCGTGAGGCACAACCTCACCCTGAGGAGCGTCGCGAAGCGATGCGTCTCGAAGGGTGGGCGACAACGAGACTGAGGCCCATCAAGCCGCGGAGGTTACTCCGCGGTAATCGAGACGGCCGCTACGCGGCCTCCTCAGGATGAGGGGATTGGAGGAAGTGAGATGGATTTCAACGACACGCCCGAAGAAGCCGCCTTCCGCAAGGAGGTGCGCGCCTGGCTCGACGCCAATGCCACGCGCAAGAGCGACGACGCCAAGAGCTTTCGCGCCCGCAACGACGATCCCAATCTGCTCAAGAAGGCCAAGGAGTGGCAGGACAAGAAGGCCAAGGCGGGCTACGCGCGCATCACTTGGCCGAAGGAGTATGGCGGCCGTGGCGGCTCGCCGATCCTGCAGGTGATCTACCAGCAGGAAGAGGCGAACTATCTGGTGCCGCTCGGCTTCTTCGACATCGGGCTCGGCATGTGCATCCCGACCATGATGGCCTATGCCGCGCCTGAGCACCTCAAGCGCTACGTCAAGCCGGCCCTGCATGGCGAGGAAGTGTGGTGCCAGCTCTTCTCCGAACCGGCGGCCGGGTCGGACGTGGCGGGCATCCGCACCAGGGCAGAGCGTGATGGCTCCCCAGGAAATGAGGGGGGCTGGGTGATCAACGGCCAGAAGGTATGGACGTCGGGCGCACACTATTGCGACTACGGCATCGTCATCACCCGCACCGACCCGAATGTGCCCAAGCACGCGGGCCTCACCATGTTCTTCCTGTCGATGAAGACGCCCGGCGTGGAAGTGCGCCCGATCAAGCAGATCTCGGGCGGTGCCAACTTCAACGAGGTGTTCTTCACCGATGTGCGCATTCCCGACAGCCAGCGGCTCGGCAAGGTCGGCGAGGGCTGGAAGGCGGCGCTGACCACGCTGATGAACGAGCGGCTGGCGGTCGGCCTGCCGTCGGGCGGCCTCGATGTCGACGAGCTGATGGAGCTTGCCCGCGACACCGACCTCGAGGATGGCCCCGCCATCAAGAACCAGCAGGTGCGCGGCAAGATCGCCGACTGGTACGTCCAGCAACAGGGCCTGAAGCTGACGCGCTACCGCACGCTGACGGCCCTCTCCAAGGGTCAGACTCCGGGTCCTGAATCCTCGATCATCAAGATCGTGGCGGCACCCAAGATGCAGGACATGGGCGCGCTCGCCATGGAGCTGATGGGCCCGGCCGGCATCATGAAGGAGGAGGTGCCGCACGCCGCGGGCTTCCAGGCGCAATGGATCGCCGGCGCGGGCTTCCGCATCGCCGGCGGCACCGACGAGATCCTGCGTAACATCGTGGCGGAACGCGTGCTCGGCCTGCCGGCCGACGTGCGGGTCGACAAGGACGTGCCGTTCAACCAGCTGGGGAAGAAGGGCTAGCGAGATCGGAACGGCTCGCGCGAAGGTTCGGGCCGGCCGGTCGGTCTGAAGACCGTCAGGCGCTCCTCGGGGGAATTAAGGGCCGGTCACCCGCCAGGCACTTAGTGGCGGCGTTTTTTACGCTCGACAGCATCGAGCACGTCGTCAGGCAGTAGGTCAGTTTCCAGGTTCGGTAAGCCATCGTCGTGACGGCTGGAGACATCGGTGAACTCGATGCTGCAGTCGTCCAGGCTGCGGATGGCCTTCTCCAACGAGTATTCGTTGTCGAACCAGAATTCCAGGTCGCGCTCGCCCTCAAGCACCTCCGAACTGCGGGGCCGCTGGCCGATGGCACGCACTACCTCTTCGGTATGCTCCACGTCCATCACAGGATCGAACTCGAACGAGACAATCAGGTAATGAGCCATATCAGCCCTCCAGTCGCCGACCCCTGTCCAACTAGGCGACGCTGCTCGGTCGGTCGGCTCAAGCAGATTGTACAATGGCGCGGTCAAAAAACAGTCCACTCAGCGGCGGTACAACCCGGCGAAAAGGAGCGTCCCGCTCCAGTTCCATTTCGAAACCGCGACCGGTGCAAAACAACACCGCCGCCATCCCGGGTGTGGCGGTGTCGGTCCCGGTGACGGTGTTGAAGTCCGCCATCTACACCACACCGCCACCCTCAACTTGGCGGCGGTGTTGTTGGAACGTCAGGCCCCGCTGAAGGCGCGGGCGGCGGTAGGAACACAACACCGCCGCCATCCCGGGTGTGGCGATGTCGGCCTCTCTGGCGGTGTTGAGGTCCGCCATCTGCGCCACACCGCCACCCTCAGCTTGGCGGCGGTGTTGTTGGAATGTCAGGCCCCGTTGAAGGCGCGATTATCCCCTCAGCGCGCGCACGCATGAACTGGCCGAGCCTCTTCCGGCCTTCGCGAAAGTTCATCAGCCAATCCTCTTCGCTGTTACATTAAGATCAGTCTTCCAGTCGATTTCGACCTCTAGATGACGTCCCACTGCGCCCTGCGCATCAACGGAAACCCTGAAACGATAACGCTGGTTTGGGGGCAACTGCTTCGTGATTCCGGGAGACACTATTTCCGAAGTCGGGTGAAGCCAGTCTTGGCCCTGGCGAACCATGGCAATGTTGAAATAACACTTCTCCTTGCCAGAGACCGTCTCTTCCACGCCATCTGGATTTTTTGTTGCCCACCAGAGCGGCAACGGCGAATCCGTTAACATCTCCCATTGGCCATTCTTGAGAACGCTGATTTCTGTAATTCTGGCTCTACATCTGTCCAGTCGGTCATCTGTTTGTGATTCGATATATCCGCGAATAAAGATCTCAGGAACCATGCCCCCGGACTGAATGTAGGTAACGTGCGTTTTGAAAATTCCGTCGGCAGTGGGCTGGAAGTCGATCTCGAATTTCGGCGCTAGCCGATCAGCCAGTTTATCGGCGCGAAGGCGCTCCGTTCTCCAAACACGAAAGGATGTGTAGAAGGCAAAGGAGACCGCCGCGATGATGCAAAGAGCTTGCTGCCAACTGCTGACAAAGACGGCCACTATCGCAGGCAGAGCGCTCGCGCCGCCGGTCATACGGGCCGTCCAATCGGACCAAAAGGCTCCGGCATAATCTTTGAGAAGCGGTGGAACGTGCTGGATTGCGACCCGCAGGACGCGACAGCTGGTCTCGGGGATGAGCATCCACTTAACGGGCAGATCCATTGACCGACTGTATCCCGCAGCAACCTAAACGTCCTGTGGGGATATGTCCGGTTGAGGGCAGCGCTAGCGCCGCAACAACACCGCCGCCATCCTGGGTGTGGCGGTGTCGATCTCACGGGCGGTGTTGAAGTCCGCCATCGGCGCCACACCGCCACCCTCAGCTTGGCGGCGGTGTTGTGGGGATGTCAGGCCCTGGGCTCCGGTTCAATCCCTGATCCGCTGTTCAACAACACCGCCGCCAAACTGGGTGTGGCGGTCTTGCGGTGTTGTGGCGGCGTTGGCCGCGAGCAACGGGGCATCTCCGCCATCGTCGCCGACACCGCCACCGTCGCCTTGGCGGCAATGTTGTCGTTGCAAATGGCGGGGAATGGCCACGTAACCGCAGTGCGGTCATGTCCGCGCCGGCTGACTGGCAAAGCTCCTAAGTGCTTGCGATGATTGCCGAGGAGGAAACCACACCATGAATCGTCTGGACGGCAAGGTCGCGTTCCTGTCGGGTGCCGCGCGCGGCATCGGCGGGGCGACAGCGAAGCGCATGGTCGAAGCCGGCGCCAAGGTGGTGATCGGCGACCTTTTGGACGAGGTCGGCCGCAAGCACGCCAAGGACATCGGCGCGACCTACGTGCATCTCGACGTCACCCAGGAGGCGAGCTGGGCGGACGCCATGGACGCCACGATCAAGGCCCACGGCAAGCTCGACGTGCTGGTGAACAATGCCGGCATCTTCGTCGGCAAGGGCGTCGAGGACGCCTCGCTGGAGGAATGGAACAAGCTGGTCGCCGTGAACCTGACCGGCGTCCTGCTGGGCACGCGTGCCGCCCTGCCGCATCTCAAGAAGACCAAGGGCAATATCGTCAACCTGGCCTCGATCGCGGGCCTGGTCGGCTCGCAACTCGATCCGCTCTATTCGCTGACCAAGGGCGGCGTGACGCTGTTCACCAAGTCGACGGCGCTGGAGTTCGGCCGCAAGGGCTATGGCATCCGGGTCAACTCGATCCATCCCGGCCTGATCGAGACCGACATGGGCCAGCAGACCTTCGCCATGCGCGCCAAGCAGGTTGGCACCAACGACACCGAGCAGGCGCGCAAGAACACGCTCGCACTCCATCCGATTGGCCGACTGGGCATGGCCGAGGACATCGCCAAGGGCATCGTGTTCCTGGCATCCGACGATGCGAGCTTCATGACCGGGGCGGGTCTGGTGGTCGACGGCGGCTGGACCGCCCACTAGAGGAGAAAGCCATGCGCTTCGGGCTTCTGTACGAGCACCAGCTGCCGCGTCCCTGGACGGGCGAGAGCGAGCATCGGCTGTTCAAGGATGCGCTCGCCCAGGTCGAGCTGGCCGACCGACTTGGCATCGACCACATCTGGGAAGTCGAGCATCACTTCCTCGAGGAATACGCGCATTCCTCGGCGCCTGAAGTTTTCCTCGCGGCGTGCGCCGCGCGCACCAAGAACATCCGCATCGGCCATGGCGTGGTACTCGCGCCGCCGGGCTACAACCACCCGGCGCGGGTCGCCGAGCGCATCGCCACGCTTGACCTGATCTCCGACGGCCGCGTCGACTGGGGCACCGGCGAATCGGCCTCGCGGGTCGAGCTGGAAGGCTTCGGTATCGACCCCGACCAGAAGAAGGTGATGTGGGCCGAGGCCGTCGAGCAGACCGCCAACATGATGGCGATGAGCCCGTATCCCGGCTTCAAGGGCAAGTTCTTCTCCATGCCGGTGCGCAACGTGGTGCCAAAGCCGCTGCAGAAGCCGCATCCGCCGATCTGGGTCGCCTGCTCCAAGCGCGAGACCATCCACGCCGCGGCGCGGGCCGGGATCGGCGCGCTCACCTTCGCCTTCGTCGATCCGGCCGAGGCCGGCAAATGGGCGCACGAGTACTACGACATCATCAAAAGCGACCAGTGCGTGCCGATCGGGCACACGGTGAACGCCAACATCGCCATGGTGACCGGCTTTTCCGTGCATGAGGACGCAGCCGTTGCGCGCGCTCGCGGCTCGGAGGGCTTCCAGTTCTTTGGCTACTCGCTCGGTCACTTCTACGTCTACGGTCATCACCAGCCCGGCGTGACCAATGTCTGGGAGCGCTTCGAGGCGGCCAAGGACAAGCTGCCGCCGGCTGGACGCGGCAGCGGTATCGGCACGCCGGCCGAGTTGGTCGAGCATCTAAAGCAATACCAGGACGCCGGCGTCGACCAGGTCGTCTTCATCCAGCAGGGCGGCCGCAACAAGCACGAGCATATCTGCGAGGCGCTGGAGCTGTTTGCCGCCAAGGTGATGCCGGTGCTGAAGGCCGACCAGGCGGCCCGCGACGCGAAGAAGCAGGCCGAACTCGCGCCCTTCATCGAGGCGGCGCTCAAGCGCAAGAAGCGGATGGCGCCGGTCACGCCGTCGGCGATCCCGACAGTCACGGCCTATGGCCGCAACGTCGTGCAGGCCGAACAGGCGACGGAAGGCCCGACCCACCACATCGCCGCCGACATCGCCGTGATGATGACCGACGTGGCGGAGAAGAAGAAACAGGAAGCTGCGGAGTAGGCGCTAAAAGATCCCGGCGGCGAGGCCGGCGGCCATCGCCGCGCCCAGCTCCTCGCATTGCTCGACGAAGGCCGGCTGCCACGGGCCCTTGCAGATCAGCGGCTCCTGCACGGCACGCCAACGCAAGCCCGTGAGGATCGTCTCGACGCCGCGCCGCGTGCCGGTGCCGTCGCTGCCAGCGCGGATATACAGCGCACACGGCAGCCCCTGTGTCTTCTCGAGCAAGGGATTGTAGGAGCGGTCGAAGAAGTCCTTCAGCGCGCCGCTCATGTAGCCCAGGTTCTCGGTCGTCCCGAGGATCACCGCCTCGGCCGCCAGCACGTCGTCCGGCCCAGCCTGCAGCGGCGCCATCACGCGCACCTCGATGCCGGTTTCGCTCCGCGCGCCCCGTTCGACGGCCGCCCTCAGCGCGAGGGTGTTCTCGGACGGGGCATGTGCCACGATCAGCAGTCGTTTGGGCATGCCTAGGTCTACCATGATCAAGAAACTCCTGATCGCCAATCGCGGCGAAATCGCCATCCGGATCGCCGAGGCTGCGGCTGAGCTCGGCATTGCCACCGTCGGCATTCATTCCGAGGATGACGCCAATTCGCTGCACACCAAGCGTGTAGACGAATCCAGGGCGCTGAAGGGCCGGGGAGCCGCCGCGTATCTCGATATCAAAGGCGTGGTCGCCGTCGCGAAGGCCGCCAAGTGCGACGCTATCCACCCCGGTTACGGCTTCCTGTCGGAGAACGCTGCGTTCGCCGAGGCCTGCGCGGCGGCCAAGATCGCCTTTGTCGGGCCGACGCCGGAACAGCTGACTCTATTTGGCGACAAGGCGCGGGCGCGCGCCCATGCGCAGAAGTGCAAGGTGCCGGTGCTGCCGGGCACCGACGGCCCGGTCGATGCGGCGGGCGCCGCCGCCTTCTTCCGCAAGCACGCCAAGTCGGGCATCGCGCTCAAGGCGATTGCCGGCGGCGGCGGGCGTGGCATGCGGCTGTTGAAGAACGAGGCCGAGATCGGCGATGCCTTCACCCGCGCCTCTGCCGAAGCCAAATCGGCGTTCGGCAACGGCGCGCTCTATGCCGAGCGGCTGGTTGGTCGTGCGCGCCACATCGAGGTCCAGATCGTGGGCGACGGTAAGGGCGGCATCGTGGCGTTGGGCGAGCGCGAGTGCAGCCTGCAGCGGCGCAGCCAGAAGATCGTCGAGCTGGCGCCCAGCCCGACCCTCAAGCCGGCGGTCGCCAAGAAGATCGTCGCTGCCGCGACCGCCATGGCCAAGGCCGTGAAGTACCGCAGCCTCGGCACCTTCGAGTTCCTGGTCGACGGCGATGACTTCTTCTTCATCGAGGCCAATCCGCGCCTGCAGGTCGAGCACACCGTCACCGAGGAAGTGTGGGGCGTCGATCTGGTGCAGGCGCAATTGCGCGGGATCCTGCCGGAGGTGCTAAGCCCCCGCGGCTTTGCCATCCAGCTGCGGGTCAACATGGAGACGATGACGGCCGACGGATCGGCCAAGCCGGGGGGCGGTACGATCTCCGTCTTCGAGCCGCCGACCGGACCGGGCGTGCGTGTCGATTCCTATGGCTACGCGGGCTACCGCACCAATCCCAACTTCAATTCGCTGCTGGCGAAGGTGATCGTCCATGCCGGCAGTTTCGCCGCCGCCATAGTGCGCGGGGAGCGCGCGCTGGCGGCGTTCCGGCTGGACGGCGCGCCCAGCAACATCGGATTCCTGCGCGCGCTGCTGGCCGACAAGGAGGTGCGCGCGAACAAGGTTCATACGCGTTTCATCGATGAGCACGCGGGCAAACTGATCGCAGCGGCGGCAAAGTTCGCGGCACCCGCGGCAACGACTTCGCGCCAGGCCGGGGCCAGGGTCGATGCGGTCGATCCGCTGGCCGTGTTGGCGTTCGGCAAGGCGCAAGACAAGGCACCATCCACCGAGCCGGACGCTCCCGAGGGCACGATTCCCGTGCCGGCGCCGATGCAGGGCACCATCGTCAGCCTGGCCGTGAAGGAGGGCGATGCCGTCGCGGCAGGCCAGCCGCTGCTGATCATGGATGCCATGAAGATGCAGCACGAGATCAAGAGCCCGGCGCGCGGCTACGTTCGGCGCATCGCGGTCGAGGCCGGCGAGACGATCTATGAAGGCCATGCGCTGCTGTTCGTCGAGGAGGCCGATGTCGAGGTGAAGGGCGCGGCGGCCGAGGAGAAGATCGATCTCGACCACGTAAGGCCCGACCTCGCCGAGTATTTCGAGCGCCGCGCCATGACGCTCGACGACAAGCGGCCGGAGGCGGTGGGGCGGCGGCGCAAGACCAACCAGCGCACGGCGAGGCAGAACCTCGACGACCTGGTCGATCCCGGCTCGTTCGTTGAATGGGGCGCCTTCGCCATCGCCAGCCAAAGGACGCGCCGCACCCAGGAAGACCTGATCGCCAAGACGCCGGCCGACGGGCTGATCACCGGCATCGGCCGGGTCAACGGCTCGCTGTTCGGGCCGGAGAAGAGCCGGGTGGCGATCGCGCACTATGACTACACGGTGCTGGCCGGCACCCAGGGCAAGACCAACCACCACAAGAAGGACCGGCTGTTCGAGATCGTCGAGGAGCAGCGCCTGCCGCTGGTCTTCTTCACCGAGGGCGGCGGTGGCCGGCCAGGCGATGTCGACGTGCAGTCGGTCGCCGGCCTCAACACCATGGCCTTCCACATCTTCGGACGGTTGAGCGGTGTTTCGCCTTTGGTCGGCATCAACTCGGGCCGCTGCTTTGCCGGCAATGCCGCGATCCTGGGAAGCTGCGACGTGGTGATCGCTACGAAGAACTCGTCGATCGGCATGGGCGGCCCGGCCATGATCGAGGGCGGCAATCTCGGTGTTTTTAGCCCTGAGGAAGTCGGCCCGATGAGCGTGCAGGTGCCTAACGGCACCGTCGACATTGCGGTCGAGGACGAGGCGGAAGCCGTCGCGGTCGCCAAGAAGTATCTCTCCTACTTCCAGGGCGCGCTGCCGGAATGGCGCTCAGCCGACCAGCGCCTGCTGCGCCGCGCCATCCCGGAGAACCGGCTGCGCGTCTACGATGTGCGCACGGTGATCGACACCATGTGCGACGAGGGCTCGGTGCTCGAGCTACGCCGCGCTTTCGGCCTCGGCATGGTGACGGCGCTCGCCCGCATCGAGGGCAAGCCGTTCGGCATCGTTGCCAACAACCCCACGCATCTCGCCGGTGCCATCGACTCTGACGGCTCGGACAAGGCCGCGCAATTCCTGCAGCTGTGCGACGCCTTCGACCTGCCGGTGCTGTTCCTGTGCGACACGCCGGGCATGATGGTGGGACCTGAGGTCGAGAAGACCGCGCTGGTGCGTCATTGCTGCCGGCTGTTCGTGACCGGCGCCAATCTCGGCGTGCCGTTCGGCACCATCGTGCTGCGCAAGGCCTATGGGCTGGGCGCCCAGGCGATGGCGGGCGGCTCGTTCCATGCCGGCACTTTTGCCATCTCCTGGCCGACCGGGGAGTTCGGCGGCATGGGGCTGGAAGGTGCGGTCAAGCTCGGCTACCGCAAGGAGCTCGAGGCCGTCAGCGATCCCGCCGAGCGGCGCGCGCTGTTCAACAAGATGGTGGCGGCGGCCTACGCGCGCGGCAAGGCGCTCAGCACCGCGACCTATTTCGAGGTCGACGAGGTGATCGACCCGGCCGATTCACGCAAGTGGGTGGTGACCGGCCTGCTTGGCGCGGAGCGCCGGCCGGGCCATGCTCGCAAGCGCCGGCCTCATATCGATACGTGGTGACGGGAGGAAGCAAATGAAGGATCTGGCAGGACGGCTGGCTGTGGTCACCGGCGGCGGCTCCGGCATGGGTCGAGAACTGGTGCGCCAGCTCGTGGCCGAAGGTTGCAGCGTGGCCCTGTGCGACGTCTCGACAACAGGCATGGCCGAGACCAAGCGGCTCTGCCAGCAGGAGCGCTTGCCGCAGGGCCTGCGTATCACAACGCACATCGTCGATGTGGCCGACGAACCCCAGGTGAAGCGCTTCCGCGACGAAGTCGAGAAACAGCACGAGATGGACCGGATCCATCTCCTGTTCAACAACGCCGGGATCGGCGGCGGCTCCAGCATGTTTGCCAACAGCCGCGAGGAGTGGGAGCGCACCTTCAACATCTGCTGGTTCGGCGTCTATTACTGCACGCGCGCCTTCCTGCCGATGCTGCAGAAGGCGGACAAGGGCCATATCGTCAACACCTCCAGCGTCAACGGCTTCTGGGCGCAGATCGGCGCGCACCTGCCGCAGACCGCCTACAGCGCCGCCAAGTTCGCGGTGAAGGGTTTCTCCGAAGCGCTGCAGACCGACCTCCGAATCAATGCCCCGCACATCAAGTGCTCGGTCGTGATGCCGGGCCACATCGGCACGGGCATCGCTGCCAACACGGCCAAGGTCCAGAGCGGCAACGACTCCGACAGCTTCACACCGGGTCAGCTTCGCGTGGTGCGGGCGCGCATCGCAGCGAGTGGCGTCGACACGTCGAAGATGTCGGACGCCGACATCGAGAAGGTGGCGCGCGAGCGCATCCGGCGCTTCGTCGAGGAGGCGCCGATGAACGCCGCCCAGGCTGCGACCGTGATCCTTGACGGCGTGAAGGCCGACCGCTGGCGCATCCTGGTCGGCGAGGACGCCAAGAAGATCGACGAGCGCGTGCGCCAGATGCCGGAGCAGGCCTACGACGTCGACTTTTTCCAGAAGTTCGCGGCGGAGGTTGGCTGGAAGGTGGCGCGGTAGCTACGCTTGCGGGTGACAGTCCGGCATCGGCTGCAGCTTGGCCGCGGCCAGCCGGGCATGGCCCAGGGTGTTGAACTCGGTGCCGTCCAGTTCGGAGAATGGACGGGCAAAGGCGTGGAAGCGGAAGATGTTGCCTTCCTTGAGGACGATGCCCGCGGGCCTGCCCCAGACCTCGACAATCAGAGATTCAGACATGATTCACTCCGCTCTTGCTCGCTTCTCACAAATGGGGACGACTCGTTCCCGCTGCAATGGAATGGCTTTTCGAATGTGTGCCGTTTCCCGGGAGAAATAAGCCATGCCCTACTCAGGGCCGATCCAATGGACTCCTTCGGCCGTTCTGCCCAAGACCCCAATGTCTTTCGCAGACGTTGGTTACGAGGAAATGCTGTCGCGGGCGCGCGCGCTGAAGCCGCGGCTGGCCGAGCGCGCCGAGGCCTGCGAGAAGCTGCGGCGATTGCCCGACGAGACTGAGAAGGACCTGCACGAGGTGGGGTTGTTCCGGGTGGCGCAGCCGCGCCGCGTCGGCGGCCCGGAGCTCGATGTCGGCATCTTCGTCGATGTCTGCGCCGAGCTCGCCCAGGTCTGCCCCTCGACCGCCTGGAACTTCGGCAACCTGGCCAGCCATCACTGGATGCTGGGCTACTGCGATCCGCGCATCCAGGACGAGATCTGGGACGTCTCGCCCGACACCCTGATCGCGACGTCTCTCGCCTTTCCATGCGGCACGGGGACCAAGGTCGACGGTGGCTGGGAAGTGACCGGCCGCTGGCCGCTCTCGTCCGGCGTCGACAATTCCGACTGGAACATGCTGGGCTTCATCGTGCGTGAACGCGAGGACGGCCCGCCGGTCGATCACCGTTTCGCGCTCTGCCATCGCTCGCAGTACGAGATCATCGACACCTGGCATGCAGTAGGCCTCGCCGGCACCGGCTCCAAGGACGTTGCGACCACCAAGCTATACGTGCCGGAGTACCGGACCATCTCCGCCTGGGCGATGAACGGCAAACCCCATGCGGGCTCTGCGGTGAATCCCGGCCTGCTGTGGAAGCTGCCCCTGCTGGCGCTGGGGCCTTACGTGCTGTCGGGCGTGATGCTGGGCTGCGCGCAGGGCGCCTACGAGCAGGTGGTCGGCGCCGCGCGCAAGCGCAACGCCACTTCGACCGGGCAGCCGGTCGGCCTCAGCCAGGCGATCCAGATCAAGGTCGCCGAGGCGAGCGCGCGCATCGACACGGCAGAGCTGCTGATGCGGCACACCTGCGAGCACGCCATGGCGGTGGCGCGCAGCGGCGCGGAGGTCCAGCACGCCGACAAGCTGCGCTACCGGCGCGACGCCTTCTTCTCGGTGCGACTCTCGTTCGAGGCGGTCAACATCTTGATGAACGTCTCGGGCTCGAGCGGGCTATACCTCAAGAACGCGGTGCAGCGCCTGTTCCGCGACGCCCATGCGTGCAACGCCCACGTCATGTTCTCGCCCGACCTTCAGGGCTCGCTCTACGGCCAGCACGCTCTCGGCATCGCCGGCCCGCCGCCTCTTATGTAGGCGCACTGGAAATAACCTCATCCTGAGGAGCCGCGCCTAGCGCGGCGTCTCGAAGGATGGGCTATAACGAGACTGGTTCCCACCAAGCCGCGGAGATTACTCCGCGGTAATCGAGACGCATCGCTTCGCGATGCTCCTCAGGGTGAGGTCTTTCCGCTTCTGCAGTCAGCGTTACTGCGTGAGCCAGAACGTATCGGGCTTGTAGAGGCCGATATAGCCGCCGGGATCCCAGGCCCAGTAGCCTTCCTTCGGCACGTTGCGCACCTTAGGCCCGACCACGACCGGCGTCATGATGCCGTTCAGGGTGCCGATCGAGAACACCTGGTCGACATTGGTCGACAGCATCTTCTCCCACACCTTGCGGCGCCCATCCTCGTTGCTCGCCTTCTCCCACTCATGCACCAGGTCGAGAAGCTGGCAGGCCTCGGGCATGTCGCATTGCTCGCCCTGCTTGCCCTTGGTCTCGATGAACATGCCCCAACGCGACCATTGCAGCCCGCCCGCCATGGTGGGGGCGAATTCCTTGGGGCTGGTGTCCGGCGTGGGCACCACGGTGGTGACGCCGGCATAGGCGACCATGGTGGCTTCGCCCGAGAAGACGCGGACGCGGAAATTCTCGGTCGACTGCGGCTTGCTGAGGAGCTGGATGCCGACTTTCTTCCAGTGGTCCTTGATCAAGGTCAGCACGTCGCTGATCTCGGTGTCCTCGCCGGTATGCTCGACGACGATGATCGCCGGCTCTCCATCGGGCATCAGGCGGATGCCGTTGCCGTTGCGCTTGTTGAGCCCGACCGCATCGAGGAGCTTGTTGGCCTGCTTGAGATCATAGGTCGCCCACTTGGAGGCGTATTCGGGCTTGAACAGCACCGAGCGCGGCAGGACCGTGTTGTTCGATGGCTTGGCGAGCCCGATGAACGCCACCTGGTTCAGCTCGTCGCGGTCGATGGCGAGTGACAGCGCGCGGCGGAAGCGGACGTCGCGGTTGAGCTTGCGCCAATCGTCGTCCTTGGCGTTGAGGTTTGGATAGAGCGCAAGCTGCGAGCCGGAGCCTTCCTCCCACAACAGCACGTTGACTCCCGACTGCTTGGCGCTTTTGCGCAGGAAGGTGTAGTCGCGCATCTTGAGGTAGCGCGGTTGCAGGTCGGACTCGCCCAGGCCCGCCTTGGCCGGGATCAGGTTGGCCGCCGCCAGCGTGAACACGACGCTGTCGAGATAGGGCAGCTGCACGCCCTTGCTGTCGATCCGGTAATAGTAGGGATTGCGCTGGAATACGAAGCGCTGGGCCGGCGGCGGCGTGGTCAGTATCCAGGCATTGAGCGTCGGCAGATCGGGGTTGTCGTTGGCGTACATCACGTCAAGGCGCTTGTGGATCTGCACCCAGTTGCCCGCCTGGCCGCCCTTGGCCGACTTGGCGATCTCGTCGGGCGAAGTGTATTTGGCGTGGAACTTCTTGAGGTAGTGCGCCGGGCGGAACAGAAAGAGTGGCGCCGCCTGAGCCTGCGAGGAGATGAAGTAGGGGTTGGGCTCGTCCCAGGTGTACTTGACCGTCAGTTCGTCGACGATGTCGACCTTGGGCGGCTTGCCGTTGACCATCAGCACGACCGACGGGCCGCCGGACGACAACTCCTTGTTGTTGGCGATGTCTTCCCAGAAGTAGCGGAAATCCTCGGTGGTGAAGGGATGGCCGTCCGACCACTTGTGGCCGGCCCTGAGCTTGAAGGTGAACTCGCGGCTGTCCTTGACCTCGTAGCTTTCCAGAATGTCGGGATGGAGCTGGAATTTTTCGTCGTAAACCATCAGCCGGGCGTTGCTGTAGAGCGTCATCAGGCGCGTGTCGCGCGCGCTTGCCACCAGGATGTTGATCTGGCCGCCGGAATGGCCCGGGCCGTCGCTGCCGGCGAATTGGTTGACGATCGAGGGGTGGGTGGGAATGCGCTTGTCGACCGGCGGCAGGGTGCCCGCCTTCACCTGATCGGCGAACACCGGCGTTTCCTGCATGGCCGGCACCGCGTCCGCCTTGGCGAAACGTGGGGCCAACAGAGCGACGGTTGATGCCGCCGTAAAGAAACGCCGCTTCATTTTCGACCTCACCTGCTACGCGTCATTCGGCTTTTGCGCCCGACAGTTTCACCAGCTCAGCCCACCGGCTGGCGTCACGCTTGATAAAATCGCCGAACGCCGCAACCGTCAATGGCAGCGGCGCCATTCCACTGTCACGCAACCGCTGGACAAAGTCCGGTTCGGCGAGGGCCTTATTTAGGACACCATTCAACCGTGCGACAACGGGCATCGGCGTGCCGGCCGGCGCCACGATCGACATCCAGGGCTGCAGGTCCAGCCCGGGGAAGAATTCTACAAGCGGCGGCACCTGCGGCAGCGTCGGATCGCGTGTCGTTCCCGTGACGGCCAGCGCCTTGATCTTGCCGGCTGCAATTTGCGGCAGCGCCACCGTGGCATCGAGGAACATGAAGTCGAAGCGCCCTTCGGCCAGGTCGACCACGGCCTTGACCGACCCGAGATAGGGCACGTGCACGGCGGTGAGCTGCTCGCGCGACAGGATCAGTTCGGTCAGCAGATGGTGCGCCGTGCCGACGCCCGGCGTGCCGTAGGAATAGCCGCCGGGCTTGGCCCGCAGCAGCGCCACCAGTTCCTTGGGATCGCGCGCCTCGAGGCCGGGGCGGGCAACCAGGATCAGCACGACGTTGCCCATGAAGGCGACCGGCGCGAAGTCGGTGTAGGCGATCAGGGGCTTGCTGTAGAGGGCGGGCGTGATGCAGAGCGTGCTCACGGTGGCCAGCAGCAGCGAGTAGCCGTCGGGCGGCTGCTTGGCGACGTAGGAGGCGCCGAGCTGCGTGGCGGCGCCCGGCTTGTTGTCGATGATCACCGGCTGGCCGAGCGCGGCATGCAGCCGCTCGCCCGCGAGTTGGCCCAGCACGTCGGTGAGCCCGCCGGGCGGGTAGGGCACGACGATCTTGATAGGTTGGCTAGGCCACGCGGCCTGCGCTCGCGCCACGGACGGCGCGAGCGCCGCTGCGGCGAGTAATGAGCGTCGACCGATCCTCATGTTAGTGGCACCACCGCCAACCTCATCCTGAGGAGCCGCGCGAAGCGCGGCGTCTCGAAGGATGGGAACGAGCACCGTGTTTGTTGTCCATCCTTCGAGACGGCCAGGCGCGGGGGGTACCCCGCGCTAATCGCGCCTCCTCAGGATGAGGTGATTGATGTGGCCGCAACGGAAGCACTAGTACCGATCGAAGGCGCGCTTGGGACCGGGGCGCGTGCCCTCGGCGATGGCGGGCTTGACCGTGCCGTTGGCGGGCACGGTGTCGGGTGTGTAGGCGCCGCTCACGCCTTTCGGCTTGTCACCCTTCACCGTCACGCGCTCCATGGTGCGGCGCGCCGGGTAGTAGTCGTGACTCGCATAATGCTGGACCGAGCGGTTGTCCCACATCACCAGCGTATTGGGGTGCCACTTCACGCGCAGCTGGTACTCGGGGATCGTTGCCTGGCGGTAGAGGAACTCGAGCAGCGCGTCGCTCTCGTCGAGCTTGAGGTCTTTTATGCGCACGCAGAACTGGCGGTTGACGTAGAGCACGCGCCGGCCGGTCACCGGATGCACGCGCACCACTGGATGCCAGGGATTGGGGAACTCGTCCTCGAGCTCGCGCAGGCGCGCGCGGTCCTTGTGGCCGAACAGCGGCCGCCACGGCTTGAAGTCGTGCAGCGACTCGAGCCCATGAATGTGCTGCTTCATGCGCTCGCTGAGGCCGCGATAGGCGGCACTCATGCTGGCGAACAGCGTGTCGCCACCCGCCTCCGGCACGACCTTGGCGCGCAGGATGGTCGCGAGAGGCGGTGTCTCGCGAAAAGTCTCATCGACGTGCCAGATGTCGGTCAGCGCCGGCGGATTGTCCTTGGAATAGTCGAGGATGATGACCTCGGGCTTGTCGGCGAGGTTGGGCGAGAACGGATGGATCGAGAGCTCGCCGAACAGCGCGCCGAACGCCATCTGCCGGTCGACCGTGATGTCCTGGTCACGCAGCACGATCACCTCGAAATTCACGAAGGCGTCGTGCACGGCCTTGAACTGCTCGGACGTGAGCGGCTTGCGGAGATCAACGCCCTCGATCTCAGCGCCGATGAAGCCGCCGAGCGGCTTTACGCGGATTTTCGCTTCGCTGTGCAGCACGGCAGCTGACTTCGACGCGGCCTGGGCGGCCATCGCTTCCTCCATCCTTCTTGTTGCGCTAGAGCATATCCGGAATTGGTGGAATTGCACACGACCTCACCCTGAGGAGCATCGCGAAGCGATGCGTCTCGATTACCGCGGAGTAATCTCCGCGGCTTGGTGGGCGCGAGCACCGTGTTTGTTGCCATCCTTCGAGACGCCGCGCTGCGCGTTGCTCTTCAGGATGAGGTTGTTCTATTGGCGAGGGAACCATGGCGAGCGGGCTGGAAAACGAATACGTGACGCTGCACGAGATCGTGAAGGCGGCGAAGCTCCGGCTCAACGCCAACATCTGGGATTACCTGATCGGCGGCACCGAGACCGAGACGACCTTGCGGCGCAACCGCATGGCGCTCGATTCGATCGCCTTCAAGCCGCGCGTGCTTCGTAACGTGAGCGCGATCGATCCTTCGTCGGAGATTTTGGGCAAGAAGCTGCGCATCCCGGTGCTGCTGGCGCCGGTCGGCTCGCTGGAATCGTTCGAGCCGGGCGGCGGCATCACCGTCGCCAAGGGCGCCGGCGCCGGCAACGTCGGCATGCTGATCAGCTCGGTGACGACGCTCAAGCTCGAGGACATCGTCAAGGGCGGTAACGGGCCGAAGGTCTACCAGCTCTACGTGCGCGGCGACGACAAGTGGGTCGAGGAGCGCGTCAAGCAGGCGATGGGAGCGGGCTACGACGCCTTCTGCATCACCGTCGACACCGCGGTCTATTCAAGGCGCGAGCGTGACATCGCCAAGCGCTTCGTGAAGTCGTGGCGCACCGCGGCGACCGGCCAAGACCACCAGGCCGCCTTCTCGTGGGAGAATTTCAAGCGCGTGAAGGCCAAGTTCCCCGACGTTAAGTTCATGCTGAAGGGGATCGGCACGGCCGAGGACGCCGAGATCGCGCTGCAGCACGGCGTGTGGGCGGTCTATTGCTCCAACCACGGCGGCCGCCAGCTCGACCACGGCCGCGGCTCGGCCGCGGTGCTGCCCGAGATCGTCGAAGTGGCGAAGGGCAAGGCGCAGATCGTGGTCGACGGCTCGTTCAGCCGCGGCAGCGATATCGTGAAGGCGATCTGCATGGGCGCCGACTGGGTGGGGATGGGCCGCCTCTACTGCTACGGCCTCGCCGCCAACGGCGCCGCCGGCATCGAGCGCGTGGTCGAGCTCCTCGAAGAGGAAATGAAAGAGGTGATGGGCCTGTTGGGTGTCAGCAGCCTCAAGCAGCTCGACAAGAGCTACATCAGCCAGGCGATGCCGACCAACCAGCCCGGCGTGCACTCCGCCTTCCCGCTGATGCACGAGGGGTATTGACCTCTAGGGCGTGAACTCATGACGGCGGCTTTGCCGGGCCAAGGCGACGATGTCCCTTCGGCTAGGACACGCCTGTCGGGCATCTCTTCACCTGAAGAGCACGCAAGCGCGGGACGAGAAGCTCCGGCTAAACCACCGAATGCCAGCGCGACGCTTATCGCGGCTGACGTTACATAGAAATTCCTCAATGTCCCCCCTGCGGTGGCGCGAGGCGCACGTGGGGCCGCCGTCCCACTCGGGCCAGATGACCGAGATGACGTCGCGGACGCGCATGCCGGCGTAATAGGCCATGGCCGGCCAGGGCCATGCCGAGGGCGCGGCGCAGGCGCGGGCGAGGCGCGCTGCAGATCACGCCCACGCCGAACTCCGCGCGGTCCACATGCGGTTGCGCGTGGGCGTGTCGGCTGGCCGTTTCGTCCCACTTGTAGGCTGCGCTCGAATAGGTTGCGTCCGAATCGGCGTGCGGCTTATCGGCGATCTGGACAAAACCAGCGCACTTCAGTTGTATGAACGAGCCGAATCTGGTCTTGTGCCAACGGCGCGGCGAATGCCATGTTTTAGCGCCGTTCAGATCGGGGGGAGCATGTGCTCATCGATCGTTCACTCGTTTCGGTTGATCTCCTTAGCGATGGTCGCATGGGCAGCGGCCGCGGGAGGTCAAGCCCAGACTGTGGCGCCAGTCACCCAAGCTGGCGACCTTCCCGGTAGCAAGGACCCACCTTTTCTCAAGCGCTTTGAGGGTTCCAAGATCATTGTCTATCAGACAAGGAGCTTTGACGAATACGCCATGGCAACGGCGACCTCGCGCGGCTGGGAAGCTCCGGCGAAGACGGAAGGCGCGATAACGCGGATCATGTACCGCGTGCCGGAGGGCCATACCGGGCTCGAGGTGTTTCGCAACTACGAGCACGCGGTTGCCGAAGCCGGGTTCGCTCTCACATACGAATTCGTACAAACCGACAACTACTGGGTGAAGGGCTTCGTCGGTGGATATTTCGGTCAGTTGGGGAGGACCGACGGCGGGCCGTTCTGGCTGTACTCTGGGGCCGCCCGTTATTTCACCGCGACGGCGACCAAGGACGGCCAGAATCTGACCGTTGCGGTGCTTGTCGGCGAGAGCAATGGCGGCAACTGGGGCAATGGCCCCAAAGATCCGGTGATCAAGCCCGGCGAGATTTTGGTGGGAGTCGATTTGGTCGTCGCCAAAGCTGTCGAGATCAAGATGGTCGAGGTCAAATCCGATGTGATGGCCAAGGCGTTGGCGGAGACCGGCAAGATCGACATCTACGGGATCCTCTTCGACACCGACAAAACCGACATCAAGCCGGCGAGCACGCCGACACTCGAGCAAGTAGCCAAGCTGCTCAAGGACGATCCGGCGTTGAAGCTCGAAGTGGCCGGCCACACCGACAGCACCGGCGACAAGGCGCACAATGTGCAATTGTCCGATGGCCGTGCCGCTGCAGTGGTGCAGTCGCTGATCAAGACTTATGGCATCGACGCCGCTCGACTTCAGGCCAAAGGCTATGGCGACACCAAGCCCGTCGCAGCGAACGAAACCGAGGACGGACGCGCCAAGAATCGGCGCGTGGAACTGCGCAAGATGTGACGGCCTGATCTTCTTATCCGCCTAATCGGAAAGCCGGTTAATGTAAGGGAGTCGCGCGTGGGAATTGGGCACGCTCGTACGATCGGTCTCGCGGTTGGGCTCGTGTCGGCATGGGCCGCGATTGCCACCGCTCAGCCGAGCAACCAAGGGCGGCCCGTGCTCCATCCGCCCGCCGCCGGGACACGCCCGGCCCCCGACATAAAGCCGTCGCAGGACTACATGGCGGTTGCAAAGGCGGATCTTGAGCGCGGGCAGCAATATATGCGCAAGGTTGGCGAGGAGATCATGGTCCTCGCAGCGCAGCTCGAGGCGCTCGGGGCGCAGGTGGATCGGAACACCTATCTCAACCCTCCCGACAATATTCGGCTGAGCAGCAAGCAGGTGCACGATTTCGGCGACGGCATGAAAAAGCGCCACCAGGCTGCGCTTGATGAAAGCGACAAATGGCTTGGCCCCTTGATGAAGTCGATGGACTCGACTGTCAATCAACGCCCGGATCGTCCGTACAATATGATCCGCGAGATCGACCGGATGGAATACTCGATCAATGCGAGCATGCAGGCTTCGGCGGCTCTTCTGTGGGATGCCTATGCCCAACAGGCCAGCTGGGAACGTATGATGTTTCAGGCGCAGATCTTGGCGACGCATGATCGCATGAGCCAACCATACCAGGCTGTGAACGACGCGGCGTGGAACGTCTTTATGGCAGCAGTCTGGAAGAACGGCTATGACTCGTACAACGACAAGGCCGTGACCGATGCTGCAGAGAACGAATTCGCCACCGCGGCGGGTCCGGCGTGCCGCAAAGCCAATGAGGAGGATCTAGCGTATTTTCCTGTAGTCGCGGCCTCTCTTCAGCGTATGGCCGAGCGCGAACGGGGAACGTTCCGCCGAGTTTTCGACGACTTCCGCCGCGCCACCAATCGGATCTTCGTCGACACAAGCGGCGCCAAAGCGGACTTGAAAACCAAGTCCGATAAATGGCTCCAGGAAACGCTCAGAGTGCAATGGGCGGCGCACGCCGTCCCGCCCGTGGTCCTCCAGAGAATGTCGCAGCTGGTATTCTTCCCCCATATCTCCGCTTCGGGCCATCCAGCGGCGCCGGCCTGCGCGGCTTTAGGCGAACCCCTCGAGGGAATAATGCCGCAAGAACTGGAAGCCCAATTTCCGCCGCTCACATTTGTCTGGGATCCGGTTTCCGGCCCCGGCTATCGTTGGGTTATAGGCTACGACTTCAATCGGGTTGGAGTCTCGGCTGCCAGCAAGACGAAGAAGAAGATGGCGCGCGGCGGCCGCTTCCCGGAAGACGGTCCATGATGTGGGGGATTAGGACGAAAGCAGCGGCGAAACTGTTCGCTTGGGCGGTTGCCGCGTTGCTTTTGTGTTCCGTTCCAGACGCGGTGGCCCAGCAAGGCGCAACTGCGGCGCAATCTGAGATCGCCGCGCTCGACAAAGAAGCAGCCCAGCTTCACGAGCTTGCAAATCAGGCTTCCAGTCGAGCCGACGGCTGGGACCAGCTTGCCAAAGCCGCTCGCGACTCGGCGGCCAAGGCGACCGACCCGATAGTGAAAAAGTCATGGGAAGATGGGGCGGCCGAGCATGCCAAGCGGGCTAAGGAGGAGAGAGACCAGGCTGATCAGCTGTCCGCTCAGGCAAATGAGAAAGCAGCGCAGGCTCGCCGGAAAGAAGCAACGCTAACGCCTGCACCGTCTCCAAAGCCCATATCGCAGCCTCCCGCTCCGCCTGCCTCGACGGCCTCGGCGGCGCCCGACCTGAAGCAACCGGACCTGCGGGTCGAGGACGTGCTCGGCCTTTGGCAAACAAATGACGGTCCGCCACTGGCAATTGCCCTGCTTTCCCAAGCGGAGGCAGGCAAGCCGGCGACCAACCAGCTGATCGCCCATACCAAGAAGCGGGTGTGGAAGGGAACATTTGCCGCAGCAGAGTCGGGCCCGGTGGTAAAACTCACCTACACGCCCAAGGCCGCGGATATGAATCCCGAAATCCCGGATTGGGCACGGCAAGCCGCCGAAGGCAAGCTGGTTTGGCGCATCGAGTTGACCCCCAAGGGCGAATTGTACGACCTGTCGTTCTCCGGCAAATGGTTCGTAGGTGAAGTGACGTGGGATCCCGATTCCAAGGACCCCAAGAGCGTCGAAGTCGCCGACGAAAAGAACCCTTATGAGTTCGTGCTCGAACTCAATTACGGAGTTGCGGTTGCCGCGCTCGAAATGCCAACGATCAGCGTCCAGCTCAAGACCGCCACGGAATACGACCCTGATATTTATCCGGTCGATACGCTGACGCACGGCCAGCTCTTTTCGCCGCGGCTTGTCTTCCCCGCTGAAATGGCCAAGACCCTCGGACCAAAACTCACTGTGAACATCAAGGCGACGAAGAGCGGCGACACCGAGCCGGTTGAACTGAAAATGCGCGGCCGTATCGCTGCTGGGCCGGTGACCTACCTGCCGGACGAGCCTGTGCTGATCTCCGATGATTGCAGTGCGAGCGGCATCGCTCGGCGCAATCCGCCGACCCTGTCCTGGAAGTGGCTGAGGCGCAAGATCGCCGGCGACAAGACTGGCGGCGACAGTACGTTCTGGCACTGGGTCGCCGGCGAAAACCCAGGTCCTTGTCTTCAGCTCGACCTGAAGAGTGGCGATCCGATCGACGTGAGATACGGCGGGATCTACGTTCAGGTACTGACCTATCCGAGCTACGTGCAGCGCGCCCTGGCCCGCCATCAGACGCTGCTGGCGCGAGAGCGCGTTGCGTTTCGAGCTGCTGCGTCGGGCAGTTACGGCACGGCGAGTGCGGTGGCTGGGAAAAAACGACTGCGCATGCTGGCAAACTACGTGCGGCTGATCGCGTCCGACAAGCTCACGGACGTGCACCGATACAATCTTGGCCAGCTCTATTTCGGTGACGGTCCAGCTGCTCCAGCCATCGTTCTGATGGATGACCCGACGTTCGCCAACTATGCCGACGACTTCATTCGTCGCAGATCGCAGGAACCGGCCGATCCGTCCTTGTTCAACCCGCTGATGAAGGCGTTCCTCGAGGGTCTTACGGGCAAAGACCTCTCGCCCCAGTCGGGAAAGGCCGCCGACAATGTCGAGTGGACGTCACCCTATGAAGAAAACCTGGTGCGCATAGTGCTCGCCGACACGAGCGAGCAAATTGTTTCGAACGCGCTCAAGACCGTAGCGGAAGATTTCTCCTTTGGCGGCTATGAGGGCCTCGTCACGTCGATGGGCGGGGGCCAACTCTGGCTCGCTGCGACCGGCCTGGATCATCACGGCGTGCGACAGAGCGGTTGGGATCGGCTTTTTGCTGCCATCGGTTTCGGGTCGAACGTCGTGCTGACTGTATTCGCCGGCGATGCGGAGGCGTTCAGTTCGTCGAACTCCGCTACGCTGGGCAAAGGTCTTGAGACCGACAGCACCCTGCTGGCAAGCGTCGGCCGTAGCGTCGACGAAGCCGGCCGAGGTGCGATGTTCGCCGAGGTACCGGAAACGTTATCCGCAGCCGAACGTGAGCAGCTCATGGTCAAGGCCGCCACTGATCTCGGCCAGGCTGAAAAGCCGGTGTCTTGCGCCTTCCGCTCGGGAAAGGCGCCGTCGATCAGCACCTTGATGGAGGTGCGTGCCATCCCCGGGGCCTCGGGCGATGCCGCCGCAGCCGCCGAGCGCTCGAGCGTCATGGCGTACATGCACCAATTGTGGGGGCCCAACGCCAAGATTGTTGGCGGGTGGACGGAAAAACCGATCCTGCCTCTGCAGGAGGGGCCGACCTGCAACGGCATGGCTGCCAATTACCTCGCCTACAAGTTGAAGGGGCTGCGGCGCCTGGAATCCGAGGCGCGGCGGGCGATCATCAAGATCATGCGCGAGCAGATCGAGGAATTCGACATGCAGCCCGGCGGCGTGTCATTTGGCCGGCGCGCGCGCCAGGGGGTGCGAACAGCCGAAGACCTCAAGACGGCGCCGGGTTTCATCGATGGCTTCGACAATCTTGCCGTCCGCGACTATCTGCGCTCGATGGGCGCCAAGGTCACCGAAATACTTCCATCGGAAAACGCCAAGGTGAAGCTGCGGCATATCTGGTCGGCGCTGCAAAAGGACTACGGCGTAAAGGTCATCGTCGACTTCGCAAAACACACCGGCGCTCTGAAGTCGGACCTGCACGCGGTCATTGTCGACGAGATCATCGGCACCGTCAGTAACGGCCGCACCAACATCACTGCCGTGCGCATCTACGACTCCAATATCGGTCGGATCATGGAAATCCCGGCTCGCGATTTCAATCACCTGTTGGCCCGTGACATGACCGGCGGCGGAGTGATGACCCTGGTGCGCTTCCGCCCCGCCCCCTGAGCGCGAAGCCACCCAAGTTACGTCCGGTCTGGGTCATTCGCGTCGCTTTTTTCATGTCCGCGAATGTCCGCTTCCAGGGCGACTTCGGGCATAGCCGCTCGCGAGGCAGATTGACCAGCACTGCCCGTGCGGTTCGGCCGCGGTGCTGCCCGAGATCGTCGAAGTGGCGAAGGGCAAGGCGCAGATCGCGGTCGACGGCTCGTTCAGCCGCGGCAGCGACATCGTCAAGGCGATCTGCATGGGCGCCGACTGGGTGGGGATGGGCCGCCTCTACTGCTACGGCCTCGCCGCCAACGGCGCCGCCGGCATCGAGCGCGTGGTCGAGCTTCTCGAGGAAGAGATGAAGGAAGTGATGGGCCTGTTGGGTGTCAGTTCACTCAAGCAGCTCGACAAGAGCTACGTCAGCCAAGCGATGCCGACGAACCTGCCTGGCGTGCACTCCGCCTTCCCGCTGATGCACGAGGGGTATTGAAGACCTTGCCTCCATGGGAGGGGCAGCCATCAAGACCCTATTCAGATTTGCGCTTCGCCAAACCAATAGTCGACCATGTCATCGATGCGAGTTGCAGGCGCGTCATCGATGGCGACTGCCAGGGTTACGTTTTTGCAAATCATAATTGCCGCGGCCTCGACGCTAGATCTAAAGCCCGTCACGACGGGGTGCTTTTCAAACGCCGTGTCAGCCCTGCCGACACCCCACGTCAAGTGGCTGAACGCTCTGCATAGCGCTTCACCAAAATAGTAGCCCATTCGCATGTACCAAAGATTGAGCGCAGTCTCGGGTAGCTGGTCGTCTTTGCATTTGGTCAGGGCTATGTGCCGCAGAACTTGCCCCACCGACTGCTGCGAATAGTCCAGCTTGATCGACGCAATGGTCAAAGTAGCAAACTCGCTGCGCTCAACGTCTAGAAACGTCGCCAAAACTTCAGTGGCCTGAGCTACATCCAGTTCGTACAGATTCTGGCCTAGGAGCGGAGCTCGAGAGTCATCCATTGGTTTGCTTGCTCATGATGCGTCACGGGAGTGGCGCGCTCACGCCCGCAGGCTCGGTTTCCAAGATTTACGACTGGCCGGCGTGCGCTCGGCCTTCCCGTTCATGCAAGAGGGGTACTGATTTTTGGGAAGTGAAAAATCATGTCCTATCAACGGCTTATCATCATGAATCGTTTGTTTTCAATGGGTTGTGACGGAGGGGGTGTTTCCCACGTGGGAAGAATCGCCTAAAAGCCAGGCGGGTGTGCATTATGCGTTTCCCACCGAGGTGGGAAACGCTGGGAAACGTGGGAAGCCGCTAGCCCCGCCCGACGAACGGCATCTTGGTCGCCATCACCGTCATGAACTGCACGTTCGCATCGAGCGGCAGGCTGTCCATGTAGACGATGGCGTTGGCCACCGCCTCGACGTCCATCCGAGGTTCCACGCGGGTGGAACCGTCGGGCTGCAGTACGCCCTTGGTCATGCGCTCGGTCATCGGCGTCACCGCGTTGCCGATGTCGATCTGACCGCAGGCGATGTCGTATTGCCGGCCGTCGAGCGAGGTCGACTTGGTGAGGCCGGTGATGGCGTGCTTGGTCGAGGTGTAGGCGACCGAGAACGGCCGCGGCGCGTGCGCCGAGATCGAGCCGTTGTTGATGATGCGCCCGCCCTTGGGCTTCTGGTCCTTCATGATCTTCATGGCTTCCTGGGTGCACAGGAACGGGCCGGAGAGATTGGCCGCCAGGACATTGAGCCAGGTCTCGTAGGGCAGTTCCTCGAGCGGCACAGGCGGCGCGCCGCCGCCGGCATTGTTGAACACCAGGTCGAGCCGGCCGAAGGTCGCCTTGACCTTGGCGAACAGCGCCACGATGTCGTCGCGCTTGGTGACGTCGGTCGGCACCGCCAGAGCGTTGGGCGCGTTGTTGCCCGCCAGCTTCGCCGTCTCGTCGAGCGCGTCCTTGCGCCGGCCGGCCAGCGCCACCTTGTAGCCGTTCTTCAGCAGAGCCAGTGAAGATGCGCGGCCGATGCCGCTGCCTGCGCCTGTGACGACCGCGATCTTAGCCATGGGTTCGTTCCTCCTCGAAGGAGTGACCCTAGCAGACAGCCGCACTGTCATTGAAGTGTCGCGTTTGCCGGCTCAAACTTCCGCCATGCAACGTCGTTCCTTCCTGGCGGGCCTCGGCTGCAGCCTTTGGTTGCCGTCCCTGGCGCGCGCCCAGGCGCCGCTGGCGGCCGATCCCTTCGCGCTGGGCGTCGCCTCGGGTCGGCCGGCGCCTGACTCCGTGGTGTTGTGGACGCGCCTGATGGCGGCCGAGCGCGCCGAACGCCTCGGCGCGCCGCTGCCGGTGGGCTGGGCGATCGCCGAGGACGACAAGATGCAAAAGGTCGTGCGCTCGGGTGAGGCGACCGCGGAGGCGCGCTGGGCCCATTCGGTGCATGTCGATGTCGCCGGCCTGAGGCCCGATCGGCCCTACTGGTATCGCTTCACGGTGAACGGCAAGGCCAGTCCCATCGGCCGCACGCGCACCGCGCCCGAGGCCGCGGCTAAGACCGCGGTGCTGCGCTTCGCCTTTGCCTCCTGCCAGCAGTACGAGCAGGGCTACTACTCCGCGCTGCGTCACATGGCGGCCGAGGAGCTCAACGCCGTGCTGTTCCTGGGCGACTACATCTACGAGGAGTCGTGGGGTCGCGACCTGGTGCGCCATCACGACGGCGGCCGCACCACCTCGCTCGACGACTATCGCGATCGGTACGCCCTCTACAAATCCGACCACGACCTGCAGGCCGCGCACGCGGCACATCCCTGGATTCTCACCTGGGACGACCATGAAGTGACCGACGACTACACCGCCGACATCGGCCCGCAGGATCCCGATCCCGTGCGCTTCCTCGCCCAGCGCGCCGCGGCCTATCAAGCCTACTGGGAGCACATGCCGCTTGCCAACGCGATGCGCCCCAGCGGCCCGTCGCTGCGGCTCTACGACCGCTATCGCTTCGGCGATCTCGCCGAGCTGGTCACCATCGACGACCGCCAGTACCGCGCCCACCACGCCTGCCGCGCGACGCTGACACGCGGCAAGCCGCTGGAGAACTGCGCCGAGCGGCTCGATCCGATGCGCACCATGCTTGGGCCCGAGCAGGAACAATGGTTCGCCTCGGGCATGGCCAAGGCTTCCGCGCGCTGGAACCTGCTTGCCCAGCAGACGCTGATGGCCGAGCTCGACCGCGGTCCCGGCGAACGGCACGTCTATTGGGCCGACGGCTGGGACGGCTATCCCGCAGGACGACAGCGCCTCTTGAATGCGGTCGCGGCCTCACCGGTCAAGGACACGCTGGTGCTGGGTGGCGATGTGCACTCCTTCTGGGCGGCCGATCTCAAGCAGGACTTCGCCGAGCCGAAATCCCGCACCGTGGCCACCGAGTTCGTCGGCGGCTCGATCACCTCGCAAGGCCCGACCAACGAGCGCGTCCAACAAGGGCTCGCCAAGAACCCGCACATCCGCTTCGGCCTGGGCGGCGCTTACGGCTACGGCATGGTGGCGCTCGAGCCCAAGCAGGCGCTGGTCTCGTTCCGCACGGTCAGCGACGTGCGCGATCCCAAGGCGGGCATCACGACCGCCAGGCGCTTTGCCGTCGAAGCCGGCAAGCCCGGCGTGGTCACAGGCTAGCTCATGGTCTTGAGGTAGGCGCGCCAGCTGCCGAGCGTAGTGATGTCGCGCGCACTCTCGCTCGCATAGGCCTCGCACAGGAAGCCCAGCACGCTGCTGCCGTCAGCCAGCGCCACGCTGCCGAGGCCGAGCGGTGCCGGGATACGGCGCACGAAGGCGCCCAGCTTGTCCGTCGGCAGGCTCCAGACTTCGAGCTCGATCGCCGCGCCGCCCGTGGCCACACGCACCATGCCGGGGCGATGTGGCGGCCCGCCGTTCAGCGCATAGAAGCGATAGACCGGCGCGGTCTTGCCGGCGAATTCAAGCCGCCCGCCGAGTTCCAGAAGTTCATCGTTGAGTGGCAGGCCGCTCATATGCGCGCCGACCACGGCGATCGACGCACGATCTTCGACCGTAAGGGGATCGCTCTCGGGAGGCGGCAGCTTGCTCGTGGTCTTGCCGAGCGGCAGCCCGAGCGACCGCTGCCAGCGCGCGCCGAGCGCGAGCAGGGCGCGGTCGGCGTTGGCCCGCGCGACCAGAGTGACGCCACACGGCAGGCCGTCGGGCCGGAAGCCGAAGGGCAGGGCGAGGGCGCTCATGCCGAAGAAGTTGACGAAGTTGGTGTAGCGGCCGAGGTGGCTGTTGTAGAGCACTGGTTCGCGTTCGAGATCACTCAAACGATAGATCGTGCCGGACGTCGGCAAGGCGAGGAAGTCGATGCCCGCCATCTCCGCCGCGGCCTGGCGCTTCAGTTCGGCGAGTTCGTATTGCCCCTCGAAGGCATCGACGGCGCTGTATTCCCGCCCGCCCAGGATGATCTGCCGCGTCACCGGCCAGACCTCGGCCTCATCGCGCGCGCTTTCCAGGAAGGCGCCGACCGCCGCCGTGCGCTCGGCGACCCAAGGGCCGCTGTAGAGAAGCTGGGCTGCATCGCGAAAGGGCGCGTAGTCGAACGGCACCGGCGTGCCGCCCATGTCCTTCAGGCGGTCGACTGCCTGGCCGTAGAGCGTGGCATAGGCCTTATCGCCGAAGAACTCGGCGTCGGCGGGCTTCAGCACGCCGAAGCAGAACTTGGGCGCGATGGGGGAAGTCGCATGCGCGGGCGCAATGACCTCGAACACGGTGGCAGCGTCGGCGCTGGAGAGCGTGAACACCGACACGCAGTCGAGCGAAGCGCAGGCCGGCACCGTGCCTTCGTTGCTGACCAGGCCAGGCGTCGGCTTCAGCCCGACGATGTTGTTGAAGCCGGCCGGCACCCGGCCCGAGCCCGCGGTGTCGGTGCCGAGCGAGAAGCTCACCAGGCCGCTCGATACCGCGACGGCCGAGCCTGAGCTTGAGCCGCCCGGGATGTAGTCGGCATTGAACGGGTTGCGCGGCACACCGTAGGGCGAGCGCACGCCGACCAAGCCGGTGGCGAACTGGTCGAGGTTGGTCTTGCCGACCACGATGGCGCCGGCTTCGACCAGGCGCTGCACCACTTCGGCCGAGGCTTTCGCCTCGTAGGCGAAGCCCGGGCAGGCGGCCGTGGTGACGAGGCCCGCAACATCGATATTGTCCTTCACCGCGCAGGGCACGCCATAGAGCGGCAGGCGGTTGAATTCGTCGCGGCGCGCATCCAGGGTTTCGGCGACCTTGCGCAACACGGCATCCGGCACGCGGGAGATCCAGACCTTGTCGTCGCCGGCTTGGGCGATGCGCTTCAGCACCTCGTCGATCACCGCCCGGCAGCTGAGAGTGCCGGCGGCGTAGGCGGCTCGCAGATTGTGGACGCCGAGGTCGATGGTCATCGGCCCGACCATTGGCATACTCCTTGCGATTGCGCCATATTGCGAAAGAGGGGAAACGTGGCGGACGAAAAACCAGACATCGCGCGTTGGGTCGACGAGGGAGCCAAAGCAATCGGCTTGCCGATTGCGCCCGAGTACCGCGCGAACGTGATCCTGAATGTCGAGCGCTCGCTCGCTATTGCCCAGCCGCTGCTCGCCGTCGAACTCGACGACGAGCTGACACCCGCGCCGGTCTTCCGTCCGTGAGCGATCCCGCTCATGACTGATCCTACCTCGAAAGCTGCCACGGCGGCCGAGATCGCGCGCGCCGTCGCCGCCGGCAAGGTGAAAGCGAGCGCCGTGGTCGACGCGGCGCTGAAGCGGATCGAAGCTGCCGAACCCACGGTCAATGCCTTCACCGATCTCGTCGCCGAGCGCGCGAGAAAACGCGCGGCCGAAATCGATGCCGGCCGCCATCGCGGTCCGCTGATGGGAGTGCCGTTTGCGGTCAAGAACCTATTCGATATTGAGGGCCTGCCGACGCGGGCCGGTTCGAAGATCAACGTCGATGGACCCAGGGCCAAGCGCGACGGGGCGCTGGTGCGCCAGCTCGAGATGGCCGGCGCGATCCTGTTGGGCGGCCTCAATATGGGCGAATACGCCTACGACTTCACCGGCGAGAACGCTCATTACGGCCCGTCGCGCAACCCGCACGATCCCACGCGCATGACCGGGGGATCATCTGGCGGCTCGGGCGCCGCGGTGGCGGCGGGCGAGGTTCCGCTGGCACTGGGCTCCGATACCAACGGCTCGATCCGCGTTCCGTCCTCGCTGTGCGGCCTGTTCGGATTGAAGCCGACGTATGGCCGCCTGAGCCGCGCCGGCTCGTTCCCCTTCGTCGATGCCTTCGATCATCTCGGTCCCTTGGCCCGTTCGACCGAGGACCTCGCACTTGCCTTCGACGCCATGCAGGGCTGGGACCCGGAAGATCCCGTCTGCACCGACCGTGATCCAGAGCCGACAGTGACGCGTCTTCGCGAGGGCATCGACGGGCTGCGTATCGCCATCGCCGGCGACTACTTCGCAAAGGGTGGCGAACCGGAAGCCTTCGAAGCGGTGGCGACCGTCGCCAAGGCGTTGAACGCGAGCAAGACCGTCGTGCTGCCTCAGGCCGCGGCCGCGCGCTCGGCGGCCTATGTCATCACCGCCATCGAGGGCGCGCAGCTTCACCTGCCGCGCCTCAGGACTCGGCCGCAGGATTTCGATCCCGACACGCGCGAGCGCTTCATGGCGGGCGCACTGCTGCCGGGCTCGTGGTACGTCAAGGCGCAGCGCTTCCGGCGGCAGTATCGCGCCAACGTGCTGAAAGTCTTCGACGAGGCCGATATCGTTCTGGCGCCGGCCACGCCCTGCCGCGCGCCCAAGCTTGGCCAGGTGATGATGAAGCTGGGTGGCGTCGATCTGCCGGTGCGCGCCAATCTTGGCCTGTTCACCCAGCCGATCTCCTTCATCGGGCTGCCGGTAGTGGCGGTACCGACCCGCACGCCCGGCGCCCTGCCGATCGGCGTGCAGGTCATCGCGAGGCCGTTCAACGAGCAGGCAGTGCTGCGCGTCGCGGCACATCTGGAGAAAGCGGGCGTGTGCGTCTCGACGCCGGCCTAGGGGAGCAAAGATGGAAATCAACATCCCGTCGGTCGTCGCCGAGGTGACGGCGGCCTTCAATCGCTATGAGAAGGCGCTCAACACCAACGACGTCGCCGCGCTCGACGAGCTATTCTGGAACAGCCCGCACACGCTGCGCTACGGCATCGGCGAGCAGCTCTACGGCTACGACCAGATCGCGGCGTTCCGCTCAGGACGTGATCCCGGCTTCGTGGTCAGCCGCGACCTGCTGAAGCTCTGGGTGGTGACCTACGGGCATGATTTCGGCACCGCCAACTGCGAGTTCCGCCGCCACGGCCAGTCCCGCAGCGGCCGGCAAAGCCATACGTGGATGCGCACGCCCGAAGGCTGGCGCATCGTCGCCGCGCACGTGTCGTTCCTGGGCGATGTGACGGTGATGAAGAAGCCGTGAAGCTGCTGCTCACGCACGTGCCGCAAGCGCGGCAACAGTATTACGGGGCGAGAGCCCTGGCCCGGCTGCAAAAGCTGGTCGACGTGGTGTTGCATGAAGGCGACGCGCCGCTCGATCCAAAAGGCATGATCGCCGCCGCCCGCGATGCCGAGTTCATCATCGCCGACCGCTCCACGCCGGTGCCGGGCGAGGTTTTCGCGGGGCTGCCCAAGCTCAAGGTGGTGATGCGCAGCGCCATGGACATCCGCAACATCGACGTCGCGGCTGCATCGCAGGCGGGTGTGCTGGTCACGCATGCCGAGGCGGGCTTCGTGAAGTCGGTTGTCGAGCTGACACTCGGCTTTCTGGTCGATCTTTCCCGTGGGATGAGCCGCGCGGCACAGGCCTATCACGAAGGACGCATGCCCGGGATCAAGGTTGGCCGGCAGCTCGCGGGCAGTACCGTTGGCATCATCGGTTACGGGCGTATCTCGCGCGATCTGGCGCCGGTGCTGGCTGCCATGGGCATGACCGTGCTGGTCAGCGATCCCTATGCCCAGATCGACGACCGCCGCTTCCTCAAGCTGCCGCTCGAGGAGCTGCTGGCCAAGTCCGAATACGTGATCTGCCTGGCCATCGCCAACGAGGAGACCGAGAACCTGATGAACGCGGCGGCCTTTGCCCGTATGAGGCCCGACGCCTTTTTTATCAACATGTCGCGTGGCAATCTGGTGGACGAGGCGGCGCTCGCAAGGGTTCTGGCCGAAGGCCGCATTGCCGGCGCGGCAATGGATGTCGGCCGCGCGGCCGACCAGATGCCGTCGCCCGAACTGGCGCGCCTGGCCAATGTCATCGCAACGCCACATATCGGCGGGCTGACGCCGCCAGCCAGCGAAAGCCAAGCCTTCGACACCGTGCACCAGGTCGAGGCGCTAGTGGCGGGCCAAGTGCCGCCGGGACCGGCCAATCTGCAGCATTGGACGCGGCGGGTCTGAGGCCGGCAGGAACTTGCCGGGCGTGCGGACGTTATCGCGCCATGGAACCACACACCCGCATTCTCGCCAAAAACCTCGATCTTTTCGCGGTTTGCGTGGGCGAGGACGAAGTCGGCGACTACAACGTCACCGAAGCCGGCTGGTATGCCGTCGACGACGGCGAGAAGGTGGTGCTGGGCCCGTTCGCAAGCCTGGACGAATGCGAGCGCGCCATGAAGGACAGGGAACGGCTTCTGCATTGAGCCGGACCGCCGGCCTTGATTGCCGCCGGCGACGGCTTATTTTTTGAAGATGGCCAAGGTCAAAGACCTGATCCCGGTCCACGTCTCCGGCGAGGATGTCGGCGACTACAACGTCACCGAAGCCGGCTGGTATGCCGTCGACGACGGCGAGAAGGTGGTGCTCGGGCCGTTCGTCAGCTTGGCCGAGTGCGAGCGCGCGATCCGCGACCGGCTCAATTCGCCGCGCTAGCCGGCATGCCGCGACGGCCCGTTTGGTTTCTGGTCGGGGCGCTGCTGGGCGCGGGCACGGCTTTGACACAGGCATGGGCACAGACACCCGATTTGACCGCGGCGTCGCCGAGATCGGTGCATGATACGATGGATTATGGCTCTCGCGCCGGCATGGAGGTTTCCATCCTCGGCATGGCAGGGCGAGACACTGCGCACGCTTCGATCCGCTTCAAGCATACGCGCGACAATGCCATTGCCTATTGTCGCGACTACGTGCGCGACGTCACCGAGGAGTGCATCCGCGAGACACTGGCCGGCGAAACGCGCTTCAAGGAGGCGTTGACGGCCAACTGCGCGAGCGGTGAATTCACCGACTTTACCGGTGTACGCTACCAGTTTCTCGGCACTCGTCCCGGGGCGGGCTATTTCGACGACGACAAGTATCTCATCAAGGATCTGGATACGGGCGAGATGGTCGATCGTGCGATCACCAGCTGGTACCTCACGACGCTCAACGTCTATCGTGCCCTTTGTCCCGCACATGCGCCCATCGACATGGACGCCACGGTGCTGGGCATGAAAGGGCGCGACACGGCGACGGCGGCAATCAACGTGGAGCACAGGCGCGAGGACGCGGTCCATGCCTGCCAGCAACGTGGCACGCTGCCTGCCGAGCGCGTGACCGAAGATTGCATCAGGCGGGAGCGCGAGAAGCGCACGCGAGACCTCGTAACTGCCGACTGCACGAGCGGGGAGTTCACCGATTATTACGGCCGCCGCTTCAAGGCCAGCCTCAACACCCATCAGGTCTATCCCGTCTCCAAGCTCAACATCGTGAACCTGCAGACGGGCGAGATCGTCGACCCGTACAGTCCGGACTATGCCATCCGCCAGCCGCTGCCGATCTATCGGGCACTTTGCCCGGCGCACGCCCCGATCTAGGGGCGACGCTGGCGCTTAGTTGCCAGGGCCGCGTTCCATAGAGAACGGCTGCCAGCGTTCGAGCTTGGACTTCTCCAGCACCGCGGGATTGACGCAGGCGCGCGGCCACTTGCCCGACAGCACCAGCGCCATCTCCGCTCCCACGCGGCGCTTGCGCGCGATGTCGAAGCGGTTGGAGGCCGAGGCGACGTGCGCGGTCAGGATGACGTTTTCCATGCCAAGCAGGGGGTTGTTGTGGCCGATCGGTTCGACCTCCATCACGTCGAGCCCGGCGCCGGCGATCCAGCCTTCCTGCAGCGCCTTGATCATCGCCGCCTCGTCGACCGTCGAGCCGCGGCCGGTGTTCACGAACAGCGCGGTCTTCTTCATCTTCTTGAAGTGCTGCTCCTTCATCAGATGGTGCGCGTCCTTGGTGCCGGGCGCGTGCATGGAGATGATGTCGGAGCGCTGCAGCAGCTCGTCGTAGCCCACCGGCTGCACGTCGTGCTCGCTCATCACCAGCTCTTCGATGTAGGGATCGTAGGCCAGCATCTGGAAGCCGAACGGCTTGGCGCGCTTGGCGACGGCGCGCGCGACGTGGCCGAACGAGATGAAGCCCAAGGTCATGCCCATCAGGCGCGGGAACTGGTAGAGCATGGGCCGCGCCTTGGCCCAGTCGCCCTTGCGTACCATCTGGTCCTGCACCACGAGCCGGCGCCACGACGAGAGGATCAGCGTCATGGCATGGTCGGCCACCTCCTCGATGAAGGTGTCGGGGCAGTTGGTGACCGGGATGCCGAGCTTGGTCGCGGCATCGACATCGACCGAGTCGACGCCGACGCTGGCCAGCGACACGACCCTCAGCTTCTTGCCGGCATTGATGATCTTGGCGGTGATGCGCGGCCGGCCCTTGCCGTAGATCGCGTCGGCATCGACCACGGCTGCGGCCATCTCGTCCTCGCCGCCCTTGACCTCGACAATCTCCGCGCCGATGCCCGCCAGGGCTTCCATTTCCAGCGCATGGTCGGCGCCCGGCACGCCGGTTCCGGGACCCGCGGTTGTCACGATCTTGAATTTCGCCACGTCTAGTCTCCTCCGGTGATTTAGGCGCACTCTAGGGCGATTCCGCGGTAAGCGGAATCGCTCAGACGCATTCCGCCTCCGGCGCAATCGTTCTAGCCTATTATCAGGACCGTCCAAGACAGAGGAAACACATGCCCGGCAAGAAGAACGTGCTGTTGATCGTGGTCGACCAGTGGCGCGGCCTGATGCTGCCCAAGCTCGGCGCGGACTACCTGAAGCTCCCGAACATCGACCGCCTGTGCGCCGAGGGCGTGACCTTCCGCAATCATTTCACCCAGACCGTTCCCTGTGGCCCGGCGCGGGCCAGCCTGCTCACCGGCCTTTATATGATGAACCACCGTGCTGTGCAGAACACTATTCCGCTCGATGCGCGCTTCACCAACCTCGCGCACGAGCTGCGCCGCGGCGGCTACGATCCCGCCCTGGTCGGCTACACCACGACGACGCCTGACCCGCGGAAGACTGCGCCCAGCGATCCGCGCTTCTTCGTGCTGGGCGACATCATGGAGGGCTTCCACTCGGTCGGCGCCTTCGAGAACAAGGACGCCTATTTCGGCTGGGTGGCGAACCAGGGCTTCAAGCTGCCCAAGAACCGCGACGATGTCTGGCTGCCGCAAGGGACCTCGCCCGGTGGGGCGACGGCCGAGCCAGCCGTCATCCCGAAGGAGCTGTCAGACACTGCCTGGTTCACCGAGCGGGCCATGTCATACCTGCGCGGCCATGCCGGCAAGCCATGGTTCCTGCATCTCGGCTACTACCGACCGCATCCGCCATTCATCGCGCCGGCGCCCTACAACGCGATGTACCGGCCCGAGGACATGCCCAAGGTGGTGCGTGCCTCGTCGCCCGCGGAAGAAGCCAAGCAGAACGCACTGCTCGCCTACTATGTGAACAACGTGAAGCAGGCGAGCTTCTTCCAGGATGGCCAGGGGCTCGGCTCGCAAATGAGCGAGGCGCAGGTGGCGCAGATGCGTGCCACCTATTGCGGTCTCATGAGCGAGATCGACGATCATCTCGGCCGCATGTTCGCCTACCTCGAGGAAACCGGGCAGTGGGACGATACGCTGATCGTCTTCACCTGCGACCATGGCGAGCAGTCGGGCGACCATCACTTGCTGGGCAAGATCGGCTATTTCGACGAGTCCTACCGCATCCCGATGATCGTCCGCGATCCGCGCGCCGAGGCGAACGGTACGCGCGGGACGATCGTCGAGAAGTTCACCGAGACCATCGACACCATGCCGACCATCCTCGAATGGCTCGGCCTGCCGGTGCCGCGCCAGTGCGACGGCCAATCGCTGCTGTCGTTCTGCGAGGGCGAGACGCCGGCCGACTGGCGCACCGAGGTGCACTACGAATTCGACTTCCGCGATCTCTACTACAGCCAGCCCGAAACGACGCTGGGCGTGCCGATGGACAAGTGCAGCCTCGCTGTCGTGCAGGACGAGCATTACAAGTACGTCCACTTCGCCGCCCTGCCGCCGCTCTTCTTCGACCTCAAGAAGGACCCCGGGCAGTTCGTGAACCGCGCCGCCGATCCAGCCTATGCCAGCCGCATGGGCGAATACGCCGCCAAGATGCTCGACTGGCGGTTGGGCTTCGCGGATCGGACGCTCACCGGCTATCGAGCCACGCCGCGCGGGCTGGAGGTGCGCGCCGCCTAGGCGCTAGACTGCCGCCATGACCCAGGACACCTACCGCCGGCCCGCCGCCGGCCAGCATCCGGCAAACCTGTCGCCGGAGTACAAGTCGACATCCGGCCGCTCGCCGCGCCAGGCGCCCATCGTGCTGCCGCAGAGCCTGTCGGAGATCACCGGTCCGCTGCTCGCCACCGAGCGCCTCGATGCCCTGGAGAACGACCTCACCAAGCAGCGCTCAGGCGAGCCCCTGGGCGAGCGCATCGTGGTCCACGGCCGCGTGCTCGACGAGGACGGCAAGCCGATCCCCAAGGCGATGGTCGAGATCTGGCAGTGCAATGCTGCCGGCCGCTACCACCATCCCGGCGACCAGCACGATGCGCCACTCGATCCCAATTTCTACGGCGGTGGGCGCTATCGTGCCGACGAGCACGGCCGCTACGAATTCGTCACCATCAAGCCCGGCGCCTATCCGTGGAAGAACCACCACAATGCCTGGCGGCCGGCACACATCCACTTCTCGCTGTTCGGGCCTGCCTTCGCCACCCGCCTGATCACCCAGATGTACTTCCCGGACGATCCGCTCTTGGCCTACGACCCGATCTACAACTCGGTGCCGGCGGGCGCGCGCAAGCGCCTGCAGGCGGCATTCGATATGGAAACAACACGGCCGGAATGGGCGCTCGCCTACAAGTTCGACATCGTGCTGCGCGGCCGCAACGCCACGCCAATGGAATAGGGACATGTCTCAGGGATTGACGCCGTCGCAGACCATCGGGCCGTTCTATTTCGGCACCATCATCAAGGCTTACCACCACGACATGGCGCCGCCGGGCGTGACGGGCGAACGCATCAACGTCGTGCTCACCTTGCACGATGTCGAGGGCGCGATCGTGCCCGACGGGTTGCTCGAGCTGTGGCAGGCCAATAGTCACGGCCGCTACAACCATCCCGAGGACCGGCGCAACCTGCCGCTCGATGCGGGCTTCGACGGCTTCGGCCGCGCCTCCACCGACACAAAAGGCAGCGCACACTTCAGCACGGTGAAGCCCGGCCGGGTGCCGTGGCCTGCGGGCGGCATGCAGGCGCCGCACATCAACATCTCGGTCTTCGCCCGCGGCCTGCTCAATCGGCTGGCGACGCGGCTCTATTTCGACGGCGATCCGGCCAACGGCGAGGATCCGGTGCTCAAGAGCATCGATGCCGCGCGCCGCGCCACGCTGATTGCCAAGCGCGATGGACAGGGGTTCTGGCGCCTGCCGATCCATCTCGGCGGCGCCAAAGAAACCGTCTTCTTCGACTGCTGATCAGATGGCGGGCCGTCTGGTGAATGCGCTCGGCTCGGCGGCCGCCACCGCCGAGGCCTTCTCCGATACGGCCACCTTGCACCACATGCTGCGGTTTGAGGCGGCCCTCGCCCAGGCGACGGCCGAGGCCGGCCTGATCCCCAAGAAATTCGCGCCCGTCATCGCCAAGGCCTGCGATCCCGCGCTCTACGATCCGCCATCGCTGGCCGCGGCGGCGCGCCGTACTGCCACGCTCACCGTGCCGGTGGTCAAGGCGCTGACAGCCGAGGTCGCCAAGCACAACGCCGAGGCCGCCGCCTACGTTCATTGGGGCGCCACCAGCCAGGACGTGCTCGACACCGCCATAGTGCTGCAGCTCGGCGCGGCGCTGCCGCCGCTGCTCAAGAGCCTTGAGGGGATTGTGGCGGCGTTCGCCAAGCTGGCGAAGAAGCATCGGGCGACACCGATGCTCGGCCGCACGTTGCTGCAGCCCGCCACGCCGCTGGCGCTCGGCCAGAAGGTCGCCAGCTGGGCGTCCGATATCGATCGTGCCCGGCGGCGCCTCAAGGGAAGCTTTGCCGAGACGCAGATCGTGCAGTTCGGCGGCGCCTCGGGATCGCTCGCCGCATTGGGCAGCAAGGCCGAGCGCGTGATGACCTCGCTGGCGCGGCAGCTCAAGCTCAAGCTGCCGCCCGCGCCATGGTTCACCCAGCGCGTGCGGATCGCGGCGCTGGCGCAGGACATGGCGCTGGTCGTCGGCGCGCTCGCCAAGGCGGCGCGCGACATCTCGCTGATGATGCAGGTCGAGGTGGGCGAGGCGGCGGAGCCGTCCGGTCCCGGCCGCGGCGGCTCCTCGACCATGCCGCACAAGCGCAATCCAGTCGGTGCCGCGCTCATCCTCGCCGCCGCCCATCGCGCGCCGATGATGGCGGCGGTGATCGTCGCAGGCCTGCCACAGGAGCACGAGCGTGCGCTGGGCGGCTGGCAGGCCGAATGGCCGGCGCTGGCGGCCCTGTGTGAAACGCTGGGCTCCGCGGTCGAGGCGATGGCCGAGGTGGCGCCCGGCCTCGAAATAGATCCCGACGCGCTGCAGGCCAACATGGATGCGAGCGAAGCTGCCGTGTTCGCCGAGCGCGCGACCTTCCTGTTGGCCGAAAAGATGGGCAAGCAGAAGGCCGCCGCGATCGTAGAGATGGCGCTGGAGAAGGGCGGCTCCTTCCTCGAGGCGCTGGGCCGATTCGAGAAGGAGCTGGCAGACGAGAAGGGACTGCTAGGCTACTCGCCCAAGTTCGTCGACCGGCTGCTCAAAGACCTGAAGCGCAAGTAGAGCAAGATTGTCATCTCGAGGCCGAAGGCCGAGGGACCTTTGAGGCCATGAGTAAAGGTCCCTCGCTGCGCTCGGGAGGACACCGAGTGCGTATCGTTAGACGTACGTCACCTTCACGATTTCGATCTCTTCCACGCCGCCCGGCGTGCGCATCTTCACGACATCGCCTTCCTCGGCGCGCAACAGCGCCTTGGCGATGGGAGAGATCCAGCTGACATGGCCCCGGTCGAGTTCGACCTCGTCGACGCCGACGATCTTGATGGTGCGTTCCTCGCCCTTGCCGTTGGCGTAGGTGACAGTGGCGCCGAAGAACACCTGGTCGGTCTTGGCTCGCTTGGCCGCGTCGACGACCTCGGCGTTGGCCAGCCGCTTGCTGAGATAGCGCACCCGGCGGTCGATCTCGCGCAGGCGCTTCTTGCCGTAGATATAATCGCCGTTCTCCGAGCGGTCGCCGTTGCCGGCGGCCCAGGTCACCACCTTCACGACCTCCGGCCGCTCCTTGCGCAGGAGCGCGTCGAGTTCCTCGCGCATGCGGGCGAAGCCCTGCGGCGTCATGTAGTTCTTGGCGCTGATCGGCAGTCCGCCGACGTCCTCTGGCAGGTCGTCTTCGTCGTCGCCGTCGCTTTCCTTGGTGAAGGCCTTGCTCATTTCGGTCCTTAATCTATCAAAGTGGGGCCGATGACCGCTACTGTCCGTCCCCGCCTGCAACGCGCCTCCGGCGAGAGCCGTGTGTCGTTTGCCGTGCGGGACGGCAAAACGCGGCTGGCCGATCTTTATCAACGGGACCCCTGCCGGGTCTTGTTCCCCGAACCCGAGCTTGGCGAGCCGCCGCAGGCGGTGCTGCTGACGACCTCGGGAGGCGTCACCGACGGCGATTCACTCACCATGAAGATCGAAGTCGAGCCGGGCGCCATGGCGCTCGCCACCACCCAGGCGGCCGAGAAGATCTATCGTGCGGCGACGGGCGGACAGCATTGCGCCATGGACATCGCCGTGTGCGTCGGCGAGGGCGCGACGCTCGATTGGCTGCCGCAGGAGACGATCGCATTCGAAGGCGCGCGGCTGAAGCGCCGCACGGTCGCCGACGTGGCGCCGGGTGGCTCGCTGCTAGCTTGCGAGATGGTCGTCCTGGGTCGCGCTGCCTCAGGTGAGCGCTTCACCGGCGGTTTGCTGCTCGATAGCTGGTCGGTGCGGCGGGTCGGCAGACTTGCCTGGACCGACACGCTGCGCGTCGAGGGTGAGACGCCGACCGGCGCGGGCTTTGGTACCGCCAACGCACTTGCCACGATGATCGGCGTCTGGGACGAACCGCAGGCGCGGTTCGAAAAAGCGCGGGCGTTGCTCGAAGAGAGCGGCGAGGTGCGAGCGGGCGTCACGCTGGTCAACGGTGTGATGGTGGCACGGCTCCTGGGCGAGGCGACCGTCGTGCGTAATGCCGCCATCGGCTTCCTCACCGCCTTTCGTGGCAAGCGCTTGCCGCGCGTTTGGCATGTTTGATGCAGCTTTTGCCGGGCTATAGTCGGCTGACGTGAGCAGGGGGGAACGCGGGCGATGAATCTGACGCCTCGGGAAAAGGACAAGTTGTTGATCGCCATGGCGGCCAACGTGGCGCGCCGCCGGCTGGAGCGCGGCGTCAAGCTCAACCATCCGGAAGCGGTGGCGCTGGTTACCGATTTCGTCGTCGAGGGCGCGCGCGACGGCCGCTCCGTGGCCGATCTGATGCAGGCCGGCGCGAAGGTCCTGCGACGCGAGCAGGTGATGGAGGGTGTCGCCGACATGATCGACGAGATCCAGGTCGAAGCAACGTTCCCCGACGGCACCAAGCTCGTCACCATCCACGCCCCCATCCGCTGAGGAGAGCCGCCATGATTCCGGGTGAGATCGTCGCCGCTCCGGGCGAGCTGGAACTCAACAAGGGCCGCAACCCGATCACCATCGAGGTCGCCAACACCGGCGACCGGCCGATCCAGGTCGGCAGCCACTATCATTTCTTCGAGACCAACGAGGCGCTAAAGTTCGATCGAAAGCGCGCCAAGGGCATGCGGCTCGATATCGCCGCCGGCACCGCCGTGCGCTTTGAGCCCGGCCAGTCGCGCACCGTGCGGCTCACGCCCTACATGGGCGGGCGCGAGGCGCACGGCTTTCAGGGCAAGGTCCACGGCAAGCTCGGCGCCGTGGCCAAGGTCGGCCCGTCCAACGAGGGTCCGACGCGCATCTCGCGCTCGGCCTACGTCCACATGTTCGGCCCGACGACGGGCGACAAGGTACGGCTCGCCGACACCGATCTCTTCATCGAAGTCGAGAAGGATCACACGACCTACGGCGAGGAAGTGAAGTTCGGCGGCGGCAAAGTGATCCGCGACGGCATGGGCCAGAGCCAGCGCACGCGCGCCCAGGGCGCGGTCGACACCGTGATCACCAACGCGCTGATCCTCGATCACTGGGGCATCGTGAAGGCCGATATCGGCCTCAGGGACGGCAAGATCGTCGGCATCGGCAAGGCCGGCAATCCCGACATCCAGCCCAAGGTCGACATCATCATCGGTCCGGGGACCGAGGCGATCGCCGGCGAAGGCAAGATCGTCACCGCGGGCGGCATCGACTGCCACATCCATTTCATCTGCCCGCAGCAGATCGACGACGCGCTCTACAGTGGCGTCACCACCATGATGGGTGGCGGCACGGGGCCGGCCCACGGCACTTTCGCGACCACGATCACGCCGGGGCCGTGGCATATCGGCCGCATGCTGCAGGCGGCGGAAGGCTTTCCGATGAATCTCGGCTTCTTCGGCAAGGGCAACACCAGCAAGCCCGCCGGCATCAAGGAGCAGGTCGAAGGCGGCGCCTGCGGGCTGAAGCTGCACGAGGATTGGGGCACCACGCCCGCCGCCATCGACAACTGCCTCACCGTCGCCGACCGCATGGACGTGCAGGTGGCGATCCACACCGACACCTTGAACGAATCGGGCTTCGTCGAGACGACGCGTGCCGCCTTCAAGGGACGCGCCATCGCCACCTTCCATACCGAAGGCGCTGGCGGCGGCCATGCGCCCGACATCATTCGCCTCTGCGGCGAGAAGAACGTGATGCCGAGCTCGACCAATCCGACCATGCCCTACACCGTCAATACGGTGGACGAGCATCTCGACATGCTGATGGTTTGCCACCATCTCGATGAGGCGATCCCTGAAGACGTGGCCTTCGCCGAAAGCCGCATCCGCAAGGAGACCATCGCCGCCGAGGACATCCTGCACGACATGGGTGCCTTCTCGATGATGTCGTCCGACAGCCAGGCGATGGGTCGCGTCGGCGAGGTGGTGATCCGCACCTGGCAGACCGCCGACAAGATGAAGAAGCAGCGCGGGCGCTTGAAAGAGGAGAAGGGCGACAACGACAACATGCGCGCCAAGCGCTATGTCGCCAAGTACACGATCAATCCGGCGATCACCCACGGCATCTCGCGGCATGTCGGCTCGATCGAGGTCGGCAAGCGCGCCGACCTTGTCATCTGGTCGCCCGCCTTCTTCGGCACCAAGCCCGACTGCGTGCTGATCGGCGGCACGATCGTGGCGGCGCCCATGGGCGATCCCAACGCCTCGATCCCGACGCCGCAGCCGGTGCATTACCGGCCGATGTTCGGCGCCTTCGGCAAGAGCCTGGTCGCCAGCCCGGCGCTGTTCGTCTCGCAGGCTGCGCTCGCCAAGGGCATCGGCAAGAAATGGGGGCTCAGCCGGCCGATGCTGGCGGTGAAGGGCACACGCAAGATCGGCAAGAAGGACATGATCCACAATTCGCTCTGTCCCAAGATCGAGGTCGATCCCGAGACCTACGAGGTGCGGGCCGACGGCGAGCTCCTGACCTGCGAGCCCGCGCAGTCGTTGCCCATGGCGCAACGCTACTTCCTGTTCTGACATGAAGCGCGCGATCGAAGTCGTGCGGGCCGGCCGCTGGCCAGCGGTGGAACGCGTCGACAGCGTCACGCTGTTGTTCGACGACCGCTACCGCCGGCGCCTGCGCATGCTGGGCGATGGCGGGCTCGACTTCCTGCTCGATCTGATCGAACCGATCGTGCTGCACAGCGGTGATGGGCTGAAGCTCGAGGAGGGTGGCTTCGTCGAGGTCAAGGCGGCCGAGGAAGACCTGGTCGAGGTGCGCGGCCGCGACGCGGCTGCCTTCGCGCGGCTCGCCTGGCATCTCGGCAACCGGCACCTGCCGGCGCAGATCGAGCGCGAGCACATCCTGATCCGCGACGACCATGTCATCATCGACATGCTGAGGGGCCTCGGCGCTGAGGTGCGAAAAGTCCGCGCGCCATTCGATCCCGAGGGCGGCGCCTACGGTCAGCACAATCACGATCCCGGTCACCATCACGGCTCGCTGCACGGCGGACGCCATGACTGACCCGCTCTACCGGCTGCTGGCCTGGCTGTCGCCCGCCTATCCGATCGGCGCCTTCAGCTACAGCCATGGCGTCGAGACGGCGGTGGAAGAGGGCTTCATCAAGGATCGCGTCTCTTTGGTCGCCTGGCTTGGGACCGTGCTGCAGGACGGTACTGGCCGTGTCGATGGCGCGCTATTCGCAGCGGCCTGGCGCGCAGCCGACGCTGGCGATTGGCCGGTCTTCGACACCATCGCCGAGCGCGCGGCGGCGTGGCGTGGCACCTCGGAGATGGCGCTGGAATCACGCCAGCAGGGCGGCTCGTTCCTGTCGATCACCCGCAATGCCTGGCCGCACGCCGCACTTGCTGCGACCCACGAACGGCTGGGCGGCGAACTTGCCCTGCCGGTCGCCGTGGCGCTTGCCGCAGCTGTGCATGGCATTGGGCTGGACACGGCGCTTGGCGGATACCTGCACGCCTTCACCGCCAATCTGATCTCGGCCGCCGTGCGCACCGTGCCGCTCGGCCAAACCGACGGGCAACTCGCATTGGCGGCCCTTGAAGGCGCTGTCCGCCATACGGCCGAAGCCGCGCTGGCGATCAGCAATCTCGATGAAGTCGGCACCGCGACGCCTTTGCTCGACTGGTGCTCGTTGCGCCACGAGACGCAATATACGAGGCTCTTCCGGTCATGACGTCGCTCGCGACCACGCTTTGCCTTGTGATGCTGTTCCTTGCCGCTGCGCATGCGTGGTGGGCGGTGGGCGGCATTTGGCCAGCGCACAACGCGGCGGCGCTTGCGCATGGCGTGATCGGCGACGGTCGCGATCGCATGCCGCCGCCTTGGCAATGCGCCGCTGTGGCGGGGGCACTCGCGGTCGTCAGTGGCTGGCCGTGGCTGATGGTGCGATTTCGCGACAGCCAAGTCGTGTACATCGGCGCCCTCGTGATCGGCGCGATCTTCTTCATCCGAGGCAGCGCCGGCTACAGCCCGCGCTGGCGCGCACGGTTCAGCGCGCAGCCTTTTCGCGCTCTCGACCACTACATTTATTCGCCGCTCTGCTTGGCGCTGGGCGTGGGCTTCATCGCGCTGCTGACGCGGGAGATGCATTGATGGAGTTGCGTGGCCCTTTGCGCGTGGGCGTGGGCGGTCCGGTCGGCTCGGGCAAGACCGCCCTGGTCGAGCGCCTGTGCAAGAGGATGCGCGACGATTACGACATCGCCGTCGTCACCAACGACATCTACACCAAGGAGGATGCCGAGTTCCTGACCCGCGCCGGGGCGCTCGCGCCCGAGCGCATCGTCGGCGTGGAGACCGGTGGCTGCCCGCACACGGCGATCCGCGAGGACGCCTCGATCAACCTCGCCGCGGTGTCGGACATCGTGCGCAAATGGCCCAAGCTCGAGATCGTGTTCGTCGAATCGGGCGGCGACAATCTCGCCGCCACCTTCTCGCCCGAGCTGGCGGATCTCACGATCTATGTCATCGACGTGGCCGCGGGTGAAAAGATCCCGCGCAAGGGCGGGCCCGGCATCACCCGCTCGGACCTGCTGGTGATCAACAAGATCGATCTCGCGCCGCTGGTTGGTGCGAATCTTGATGTGATGGACCGCGACGCGCGCAAGATGCGCGGCGCCCGGCCGTTCCTGTTCTCAAATCTCAAGGAGAACAAGGGCGTGGCCGAGGTCGCGGCCTTCATCGTCCGCCAAGGGGGATTGCCGGCGCGGTGATTCTGAGGGAGCGGTAAGGAATGCTACGTACGCTCTGTTTGACCGCCCTGCTGGTGACGATCGCCGGCCCGGCCTTCGCCCATTCCAGCCATGCCGAGTCGGGATTTTTGCATCCCCTGACCGGCACCGATCACTTGTTGGCCATGGTGGGTGCCGGCATGTGGGCGGCGCTCCTGTCGACGCGCCGGCCGGTGGCCGCTTTGCTCGTTCCCGCGGCCTTCATGGCCATGATGGCGGCAGGGGCAGCTGCCGGATTCGCAGGCATCAAATTGCCCTTCTCGGAGGCGGGCGTCCTCGCCTCGATTTTCATGCTGGGTGGTCTCGTACTGGCTGCAGTACGCCTGCCGCTGGCCACCGCCATGCTGGTCGTCGGGTGGTTCGCCATGCTCCATGGCTATGCGCACGCTATCGAAGCCCCTGCGGGCGACCCTGGCCGCTACATCATGGGGTTCCTGGCCGCGACCGCCTTGCTTCATGCCGTCGGGCTGGGCCTGGGCAAGGGTGTGCAACGGCTGGTCGGCGACCTCGGGTTGCGGGCCATGGGTGGCCTAGTCCTGGTCGGCGGCGCCTGGGTCCTGGTGGCCCACTAAGCCCTTTCCACAAGGGCTCCCCAGCGAGTTGGCACGGCTTTCGCTTTCCCACCCTTTTGGCGGGGGTTTTCCGTCGAAAACAAGGAGAGCGGGATGAAATTGGGATCAATGCTACGGACGGGCCTTGTCGCCGCCGGCCTGGTGGCCGGTGCCGCGACCGGCGCGTCCGCGCAAGAGACGATCAAGGTCGGTATCCTTCATTCACTGTCGGGCACCATGGCCATCAGTGAGACGACCCTGAAGGACGTCATGCTGATGCTGATCGAAGAGCAGAACAAGAAGGGCGGCTTGCTGGGCAAGAAGCTCGAGGCCGTGGTCGTCGATCCAGCGTCGAACTGGCCGCTGTTCGCCGAAAAGGCGCGCGAGCTGCTGCAAAAGGACAAGGTCGCCGTCGTGTTTGGCTGCTGGACCTCGGTCAGCCGCAAGTCGGTGCTGCCGGTGTTCGAGGAGCTGAACGGCCTGCTGTTCTACCCGGTCCAGTACGAGGGCCAGGAGAGCCAGCGTAACGTGTTTTATACCGGCGCCGCGCCGAACCAGCAGGCGATCCCGGCCGTCGATTACCTGATGAGCAAGGACGGCGGTGAAGTGAAGCGTTGGGTCCTCGCGGGCACCGACTACGTTTATCCGCGCACGACCAACAAGATCCTCGAGGCGTACCTCCTCCAGAAGGGCGTCAAGAAGGAAGACATCATGATCAACTACACGCCGTTCGGTCATTCCGACTGGCAGTCGATCGTGGCGGACATCAAGAAGTTCGGCTCGACCGGCAAGAAGACCGCCGTCGTGTCGACCATCAACGGCGACGCCAACGTTCCGTTCTACAAGGAGCTCGGCAACCAGGGCATCAAGGCCAAGGACATCCCCGTCGTGGCCTTCTCGGTCGGTGAGGAAGAGCTCGCCGGCATCGACACCAAGCCGCTGGTCGGCCATCTCGCCGCCTGGAACTACTTCGAGTCGGTGAAGAATCCGGCCAACGAGGCCTTCATCAAGACCTGGCAGACCTTCACCAAGAACCCGAAGCGCGTGACCAACGATCCGATGGAAGCGCACGTGATCGGCTTCAACATGTGGGTAGAGGCGGTCAAGAAGGCCGGCTCGACCGATCCTGACAAGGTGATCGCCGCCATCATCGGCGTGAAGGTGCCCAACCTGACCGGTGGCATCTCCGAGATGCTGCCGAACCACCACATCACCAAGCCGGTGCTGATCGGCGAGATCGAGGCCAATGGCCAGTTCGATGTCGTCTGGAAGACCCCGGGCCTGGTGCCGGGCGCTGCCTGGTCGCCGATCCTGGACGACTCCAAGAACCTGGTGGCCGATTGGACGCCGCCGATGAACTGCGGCAACTACGACACCGTCGCCAAGAAGTGCATCGGCAAGACGGCCGCGAAGTAAGCTTGGACTGAGCAACTCACAGGGCGGGGCGACTTTCAAGTCGCCCCGTTCCCGTCTTACGGCTAAGTGACATTTGCGATGCGTCTGCTTGGGGGCCTGCTTTCCGCAATTGCCGTGCTCTGCCTCGCCGGAATGGCGCTGGCGGCCGACCTCCCGACTCTCGTGACCAATCTGACCAGCGGCGGCTACAGCGAGCGTGATGCGGCGATCGGCGCGCTGGCCGCCTCGGGCGAGGCGCGCGCCGCGCCGATCCTGCAGGCGCTGAGCGCCGGCCAGCTCTATGTGCGAACCGACGACAAGACCGTCGTCATCGGCAAGGGCGAAGGCAAGCAAATCACCCTTGTCGACGCGATCACCGGCAAGCCGGCGGGCACAGCGTCGGAAGACGCACTCGAGCGCGTCAAGATCAACAACCGCCTGCGTGGCACGATCGATGCCGCCATCGGTTCACTCACCCTCATGAATCCCGACCCCAAGGTCCGGCTCTCGGCAGCCGAGTCCCTGTTCACACGGCGCGACGCCTCCGCCCTGGAAGCGCTCGACAAGGCGCTGGCGGCCGAGAAGGAGGCGAACGTCAAGCGTGCCATGACCGAGGCGCGCGCCGCCATCGTGCTGGCCTCCGATGCGCCGGCTCCCCAGAAGATCGAGGCGATCGCCGCCGTGCGCAATCGCGGTGACCGCGACGCCCTGGCCGTCCTTCAGATCGCAGCCTCTTCGCCCGACACCGAGGTCAAGGCCGCTGCCACCGCGGCGGCCGATTCGGTGCGTCAGACGCTCTCTGCCTGGCAAGCTGCGCAGAACGTCTGGTACGGCATCTCGCTCGGCTCCGTGCTGCTGCTGGCGGCGATCGGGCTCGCCATCACCTTCGGCACCATGGGCGTGATCAACATGGCGCACGGCGAGATGGTGATGCTCGGCGCCTACACGACCTTCGTGGTGCAGGAGATCATCAGGACGCGCGCGCCGTACCTGTTCGATGCCTCGATCGTCATCGCCTTGCCGCTCGCGTTCCTGGTCTCCGGCGCAGTGGGTGTCGCCATCGAGCGCGGTATCATCCGCTTCCTCTACAGCCGGCCGCTCGACACGCTGCTCGCCACCTGGGGGCTGTCGCTGGTGCTGCAGCAGGCCGTGCGCACCATCTTCGGTCCGACCAACCGCGAGGTCGGCGCGCCATCGTGGATGTCCGGCGCCTTCCAGGTCGGCCAGATCACCATCACCTACGGCCGTCTCTGGATCGTGATCTTCGCGCTCATGGTGTTCGCGGCCCTGATCGCGCTGCTGCGCAAGACGCCGCTCGGCCTCTACATGCGCGCCGTCACCCAGAACCGGCCGATGGCGGCCGCCATGGGTATCCGCACGCCGCGCGTCGATGCGCTGACCTTCGGCCTGGGCTCGGGCATCGCGGGCCTGGCCGGCGTGGCGCTGAGCCAGATCGACAATGTCAGCCCCAACCTTGGCCAAGGCTACATCATCGACTCCTTCATGGTCGTGGTGTTCGGCGGTGTCGGCAATCTCTTCGGCACGCTCGTCGGCGCCACCGCCCTCGGCATCGTCAACAAGTTCCTCGAGCCCTACGCCGGTGCGGTGCTGGGCAAGATCCTGGTGCTGGTCTTCATCATCCTCTTCATCCAGCGCCGGCCGCGCGGGTTGTTCGCCCTGAAGGGACGCGCAGTCGAATGAGGATCGGCGAATGATCACGCGCTTCCTCTGGCAAGGCATGGACCGAAACCTGCGCCTTTTCACCCTGCTCGTGCTGGCGATCGGCATCGTCCTGCCGCTCCTGAACCAGGTCATGCCGCCCACCAGCGCGTTCTTCGTGCCGGCCTGGGTGCTGCAGCTGATCGGCAAGTACCTCTGCTTTGCCTCGCTGGCGCTGGCCGTCGATCTGGTATGGGGTTATTGCGGGATCCTGACGCTCGGTCACGCCGCCTTCTTTGCGCTGGGCGGCTACTGCATGGGCATGTACCTGATGCGCCAGATCGGCACGCGCGGCGTCTACGGCAACGCGTTGCTGCCCGACTTCATGGTGTTCCTGAACTATCCGGAACTGCCCTGGTTCTGGCACGGCTTCCGCTATTTCTGGTTCGCCGGGCCGATGATCGTGATCGTGCCGAGCGTGCTGGCGCTCGCGCTGGGCTGGTTCGCCTTCCGCAGCCGAGTCACCGGGGTCTATCTCTCGATCATCACCCAGGCGATGACCTTCGCCCTGCTGCTCGCCTTCTTCCGCAACGACATGGGGCTGGGCGGCAACAACGGCCTGACCGACTTCAAGGACATCCTGGGCTTCTCGGTGCAGGCCGATTCGACCCGCGCGGTGCTGTGCTTCTCCTCGGCGCTGGCGCTCGCGATCTTCCTGGTGATCGCTGCCGCCGTGGTCGGCTCGCGCTTTGGCAAGGCGCTCACCGCCGTGCGTGATGCCGAAAGCCGCATGCGCTTCCTCGGCTACCGCGTCGAGGGCTACAAGCTTTTCGTCTTCGTGCTGTCAGCCGCCATGGCGGGCATCGCGGGCGCGCTTTACGTGCCGCAGGTCGGCATCATCAACCCCAGCGAATTCTCGCCTGGCAACTCGATCGAGGCGGTGCTGTGGGTCGCGGTCGGCGGGCGCGGCACGCTGATCGGGCCGGTTGTCGGCGCCTTCATCGTGAACTGGGCCAAGACCTACCTGACCGGCGCGTTACCCGAGGTCTGGCTGTTCGCGCTGGGGGCGCTGTTCATCCTGGTCACGCTGTTCCTGCCCAAGGGCGTGGTCGGCCTGTGGGCGCAATACAAGAACCGCGCCTTCGTCCGCAAGGCGAGGGCGACGTGAAGGCGCCGACCCGCACCGTCCGCAGCACCTCGGCGCTGCTCTATCTCAGCGGCGTCACCGTCTCGTTCGATGGTTTCAAGGCGCTGAACAACCTCTCGCTGCTCGTCGAGCCCGGCGAGATGCGCGCCATCATCGGCCCCAACGGCGCCGGCAAGACCACCATGATGGATGTCGTCACCGGCAAGACCCGGCCCGACGAGGGCGAGGTGGTGTTCGACGGCAGCGCCGACCTCACCAAGCTCGACGAGGCGGCGATCGCCACGCTCGGCATCGGGCGGAAGTTCCAGAAGCCTACCGTGTTCGAGAACCATACGGTGCGCGACAATCTCCTGCTGGCGCTGGCTGGCCTGCGCAGTTGGTACCGGCTGCTGCTGGCCACGCCAACCAAGGCCGAGAGCACGCGCCTGGCGGAGATCCTCTCGATCATCCGCATGGAAGCCCAGCAGCACATGCTGGCCGCTCGCCTCAGCCACGGCCAGAAGCAGTGGCTCGAGATCGGCATGCTGCTCGCCCAGGATCCGAAGCTGCTGCTGGTCGACGAGCCGGTGGCCGGCATGACAGACGTCGAGACTGAGACCACCGCGCACGTGCTGCGCGAGATCAACCGCACCCACTCCGTCGTCGTGGTCGAGCACGACATGAACTTCGTGCGTGCGCTGGGCGTCAAGGTGACGGTGCTGCACGAGGGCTCGATGCTGGCCGAGGGCTCGATCGATCAAGTGAGCGCCGATCCGCGCGTCGTCGAAGTCTATCTCGGGCGCTGAGCATGCTGCGGGTCCAGAACGTCGATCTCTACTATGGCGCGGCGCAGGCGGTGCGCTCGGTGTCGCTGTCGGCGACCGTGGGCAAGGTGACCTGCCTGCTGGGCCGCAACGGTGTCGGCAAGACCAGCCTGTTGCGCGCGATCTGCGGCCTCCAGCCGATCGCCTCGGGATCGATTCACCTCGACGGCCAGGACGTCTCCACCTTGCCGGCCTATGAGCGGGCGCGCCGCGGCGTCGCCCTGGTGCCGCAGGGCCGCGAGATCTTCTCGCTCTTGACGGTGAAGGAGAACCTCGAAACCGGCTTCGCGCCGGTCAAGCGCGACCAGAAGAAGATCCCCGACGAGGTGTTCGAGCTCTTCCCGGTGCTGCAGTCGATGCTGCGCCGCCGCGGCGGCGATCTCTCTGGCGGCCAGCAGCAGCAGCTGGCGATCGGCCGCGCCCTCACCATGCGGCCCAAGCTTCTGGTGCTCGATGAGCCGACCGAAGGCATCCAGCCCTCGGTGATCAAGGATATAGGCCGCGCCATCACCTTCCTGCGCCAGCGCGGCGACATGGCGATCCTGCTGGTCGAGCAGTATCTCGATTTCGCCCACGAGCTGGCCGACGATTTCGCCGTGATGGACCGCGGCGAGATCGTGATGGCCGGCACGCGTGACAATTTCGACACCGAGGCGGTGCGCCGTCACATGACGGTCTAGCGACCGGCCTTTGTATTCCTTGGCAAAGACTCTCTTCTAACGGCCCCAAATAGGAGTTTGACTTCTAATGACCAAATTAGGTGGTTGACGGCGCTATCGGTTATCTTCCGGGCATGGTCGCGTCACCGGCGACGAGCGGTATCCTAATACCGGTGGGTGGGGTGGCGAAAAGCGACAGGGGATCGCCTAAAATCCTTGTGCCATCGGTATCTGAGACCTGTCACGCCGAGTGACAGGCACGCCGGTGGGGAGGGGTGGCAGAAAGTGGGACGAATTGCGTTTGATGCTGATGCCATCGGCATCGGAGGCGTCCCACTAAAGTGGGACGATTGGCCCCTGCTCAGGCGTTTTTCTCGAGGGGGGAGTCCCGGAATCGCGGACTGAGGGCCATCCGATGCCGATGCCATCGGCATCTACCCCGTCCATCGCGGGTAGACGGTTGTGGACGGGGACGCGGCGAAAAGGCGGTGCGCTATCGAGCGCCGCCCCTCACCACGCCACCGGGGCGCGCGCCGGTCAGCTCGTCGTTCTGCAGGGTCTCGATGCCGTTCTTGAATGTGTGACGGTAGCCGCTCGCGCGCTGGATCAGGCGACGGCCACCGGCCGGCAGGTCGTAGACCACTTCCGGCAACTTTACCGCCAGCCGATCGAAATCGATGACGTTGACGTCGGCCTTGTGGCCCGGCGCCAGCAGGCCGCGGTCGAGCAGGCCGTAGGCCTCGGCGGTGCCGCGGGTCTGCTTGGCGATCAGGAACTCCAGGCCGAGCTTCGGTCCGCGCTGCCGGTCGCGGCCCCACAGAGTGAGCAGCGAGGTGGGCGAGGAGGCGTCGCAGATCACGCCGACATGAGCGCCGCCATCGGCCACGCCCAGCACGGTCGCGGGATCGGTGATCATCTCGTGCACCACGTCGAGGTTGCCGTAGGCGTAGTTCTCGAACGGCAGCATCAGCAGGCCCTTGCCGTCCTGTGCCATCATCGCCTCTAGCGCGACCTCCTGCGGTGTGCGGCCGGTGCGCTGGGCGATCACGGCCACCGAGTTGGCGGCATCGGGCTCGTAGTCGGGCTTGGCGTCGAGCGGGAACATCTTGTGGAACGATTCGCCCATGAACGCGGGTGCGCCGCCGTCGGTGCGCGGCGCTATCAGGCGGCGGCGCAGCTCGGCATCGGCCTTCAGGCGCGCCTGCAGCTCGGCGGGCGAAAGCTTGCGCAGCTCGCGCCACACCGGATGGGCCGCGAAGGGATGCACGGTGGTCTCGAAACCCATGATCACGCCGATCGGCCGCGAGCCGACCTGGGCGTTGGCGGCGCGGCCCTGGGCGCGCACGCCGTGCACCTGATCGAGCGTCTCGCGCCACAGCTTGGGCTGGGCATCGACCTGCACCAGCAGCACCGAGAGTGGCCGGCCGGCCAGCTTGGCCGCGGCATCGAGCGCCTCGAACTCGCCCGGCCCGAAGTCCGAATTGACCTGCAGCACACCGCTGTCGGCACGGCGCATGCCCTCTGCCAGGGCGAACAGCTCGGCCTCGTGGGCGCTGAGCGAGGGCGTGAAGCGGCCGTCGCGCGCCTTGTGCTTGGTGGTGCGCGAGGTCGTGACGCCGAGCGCGCCGGCGCACAGCGCCTGCTCGACGAGCCGGGTCATCTCCTCGCGCTCACCCTGGTTGGGCACCTCGGCGTGGTCGGCGCCGCGGTCGCCCATCACGTAGAAGCGCAGCGCGCCATGCGGCAGCTGGGCGCCGACATCGACCGCGCGCGGCATCGCTGCCAATGCGTCGAGATATTGCGGGAAGCTCTCCCAATTGAACTTCACGCCTTCGCTGAGGACAGTGCCGGGAATGTCCTCGACGCCTTCCATCAGGTTGATGAGATAGCCCGACTGGCCGGGTCGCACCGGCGCGAAGCCCACGCCGCAGTTGCCGAACACCGTCGTGGTGACGCCATGCCAGGAAGACGGCGTGATGTACGGGTCCCAGGTCGCCTGGCCGTCATAGTGCGTGTGGATGTCGACGAAGCCCGGCGCGACGATCAGTCCGTCCGCCGCGATCTCGCGCTTTGCAGCGCCGAGCTTCGGCCCGACGGCGGCGATCCGGCCGTCTTGCACGGCGACATCGGCCACGCGGCGCGGGCCGCCCGAGCCGTCGATCACGGTCCCGTTTCGGATGACGAGGTCAAACATGGCCAAAGGATAGGCCCGAGCACGGGGCCGGTCTATGTTCGGGCGTTTCGCTAGGGAGACCGGAGTTTGTCGAAGCCGCTTCTGTTTCAGCCCTTCAAGATGCGCGGTGTCGTCGCGCCCAATCGCTGCGTGGTCTCGCCGATGGTTCAGTACCGCGCCAGGGACGGGCAGGTGAACGATTACCACGTGGTGCATCTCGGCAAGTTCGCGCTGGGCAAGTTCGGCATCGTGTTCACCGAAAACTGTGCCGTCGTGCCGGAGGGCCGCGTAACGCAGGGCGATCTTGGCATGTGGGACGACAGCCAGATCGAGGGCCACAAACGCCTGACGCGCTTCCTGCAGCAGGAAGGAGCGCTCGCTGCCACCCAGATTACCCATGCCGGCCGCAAGGCATCGTCACCGCGCCAGTTCGATAAGCCGGACGAGTTCGGGCCGAAAGGGGCAGGTTGGCAACGCTGGCAGGTCTATGGACCGTCGGCGCTGTCCGCTGGGGAGCGCTACTCCGAGCAGCCCTTGGCGCTCGACGTGTCCCAGATGGACACGATCGCAAAGAAGTTCGGCGAGGCCGCGCGCCGCGCCGATGCCGCGGGCTACGACATCATCGAGATCCACGGCGCGCACGGCTATCTGCTGGCGCAGTTCCTCTCGCCGCTCAGCAACCAGCGCAACGATCAGTATGGTGGCGACCGTGCTGGCCGCATGAAGTTCCCACTCGCCGCGGCCAAGGCGGTCCGCGAGAACTGGCCCGAGCACAAGCCGATGTTCATCCGCGTCTCGGCCGTCGATGGTGGGGGCGGCTGGGATGTCGGCGACACAGTGGCCTACGCGCAGGAATTGCGCGCGCTCGGCATCGATGTGATCGACACTTCGTCGGGCGGCCTCGCGGGGCTCTCTACGGCGGCGCCGATCAAGCGGGCACTGGGCTTCCAGGTGCCGTTCGCCGCGGCGGTGAAGCGCGGTGCGAACATTCCGACCATGGCAGTTGGCTTGATCCTCGACGGGCCGCAGGCCGAGAAGATCCTGCAGGACGGCGACGCCGACCTGATCGCGATCGGCCGGCAGGCGCTCTACGACCCGTTCTGGCCGGTGCATACGGCGCAGGAGCTGGGCTGCGACACCGGCTTCGACATGTGGAATCCCGAATACGGATGGTGGCTCGACAAGCGCAAGAACAACCTTCCGGCCGACCGAGCCGCAACTGGACAGCCCAAATGACCGGTATTCTTGCCGGCCTTCGCATCGTCGAGGGTTCGGCCTTCATTGCCGCGCCGTTGGGCGGCATGACTCTGGCGCAGCTCGGCGCCGATGTGATCCGCTTCGACGACATCCAGGGTGGCCTCGACAGCGACCGTTGGCCGGTCACCAAGGACGGCCGATCGATCTATTGGGCTGGCCTGAACAAGGGCAAGCGCTCGATCGCCGTCGACCTGCGCAATCCCAAGGGTCGCGAGCTCCTGACGGCGCTGATCACCGCGCCGGGCGAGGGGGCGGGCATCTTCACCACCAACATGCCGGCGCGCGGCTGGCTCGCCTACGAGGAGCTGGCGAAGAAGCGCGCCGACCTGATCGCGCTCAACATCGTGGGCGCGCGCGACGGCAGCGCCCACGTCGACTACACGGTGAACGCCATCACCGGCTTTCCCCTGGTGACGGGGCCGGTCGGCAACGAAGGCCCGGTCAACGCCGTGGCGCCGCCGTGGGATCTCGCGACGGCCTATGCCGGTGCCATGGCGATCCTGGCGGCCGAGCGGCATCGTCGCCTGACCGGGCAGGGCCAGCGCATCCTGCTGCCGCTGCAGGACATGGCGCTCGCGGCGACCTCGGCGCTGGGCTACCTCGGCGAGGCGGTCGTGAACAACGCCGACCGGCCGCGGTTCGGCAACGAGATCTTCGGCACCTTCGGCCGCGACTTCCGCACCAAGGACGGCCGCTACGTGATGATCTGCATATTCTCCGACCGCCACGTCGATGCGCTGGCCGCGGCCGGCGGCTTCAAGGATGCCTTCGCCGTGATCGAAAAGAAGCGCGGCGTTGATCTCAAGACCGATGCCGGCCGCTGGGACGCGCGCAACGAGCTCTGCGCGGTGATAGAGCCATGGGTCGCGGCCCACACCACGGCCGAGGTCGGCGCGGCGCTGAAGAAGGCGGGCGCGCTGTGGGCGCCGTACCAGACTTTCCGCGAGCTCGCCCATGACAAGGACGCCGTGGCCGGGAATCCGATGTTCGCGGTGCTCGACCAGCCTGGCATCGGCCGCTATCCTGTGGCGGCGACGCCGTTGCAGTTCGGCGCCTTCGAGCGCGCATCGCCCCAGCCCGCGCCGGTGCTCGGCCAGCATACCGACGAGATCCTTTCCGCTATCCTCGGCCTTCCGGCGCACGAGATCGGCCGGCTGCATGACGAGAAGGTGGTGGGTGGCCCGACGCGCTGAGCGTCGCCCCGAGCGAAGTCGAGGGGCCTTGCCTTTTGCCGGCAAGGTCTCTCCACTCGTCGCTTCGCTCCTCGGTCGAGACGACGGAACATGACCAAACCAATCCTGATCGCCGGCGGTGGCATCGGCGGCCTGGCTGCGGCGCTGGCGCTGGCGCAGAAGAACATCGCGTCTCTGGTGCTGGAGAAGGCGAGCCGGCTGGGCGAGATCGGCGCCGGCATCCAGCTCGGCCCCAACGCCTTCCATTGCTTCGACCGATTGGGCGTCGGCGAGACCGCGCGCAAGATGGCCGTCTACATCGACCAGCTCCGGCTGATGGACTCGATGGCCGACGGCGAGATCACACATATCGATCTCGGTGACGCCTTCCGCAAGCGCTACGGCAATCCCTATGCCGTGGTCCATCGCGGCGACCTGCACGGCGTGCTGCTGAAAGGCTGCCAGGACCATCCGCTGATCGACCTCCGCGTCTCGAGCGAAGTCACTGGCTACGAGCAGGACGGCAAGACCGTCACAGCGAAGCTCGCCAACGGCGAGCATGTCACCGGGGCGGCGCTGATCGGTGCCGACGGTCTGTGGTCCAACGTGCGCGGCCAGGTCGTGGGCGACGGCGCGCCGCGTGTCTCGGGTCATACGACCTACCGCTCGGTGATCCCGACCGCCGAGATGCCCGAGGATTTGCGCTGGAACGCCGCCACGCTGTGGGCGGGGCCGAAGTGCCACATCGTCCACTACCCGCTGTCGGGCTGGAAGGTGTTCAACCTCGTCGTGACCTACCACAACAATGCGCCCGAGCCGGTCGCCGGCAAGCCGGTGTCCGAGGAGGAGGTGCGGCGCGGCTTCACCCATGTTTGCGAGCGCGCCCGGGACATCATCCGCCACGGCAAGGACTGGCACCTGTGGGTGCTGTGCGACCGCGACCCGGTCGACAACTGGGTCGACGGCCGCGTGGCGCTGCTGGGCGATGCCGCCCATCCCATGCTGCAATACATGGCGCAGGGCGCCTGCATGGCGATGGAGGACGGTGTCTGCCTGGCCAACTCGCTGGCGAAGACCGACACGCTCGAGTCGGGCCTCAAGACCTACCGCGACCGCCGCGTGCTGCGGACGGCGCGCCTGCAGCTGATGTCGCGCGCCATGGGCGATCACGTCTGTCACCCGGCCGGCCCGCACGCGGCGCTGCGCAACGCCATCATGAGCGCCAAGAGCCAGGACGAGTGGTACGCAGCCCTCGACTGGCTCTATGGCGGCAGCGGGCTCGATTGATCCCTCGGACCGCGCCTGGCTTCTCGATAAATTCTTACCCGGGTGAGAAGCCTCGGATGGCGATGGCATAAGGGTCTTAGGGCGTTTTCTCACTTTCTTGCCACACCCCCCACTTCGGTCCGGGCCGAAGGGCGGGGCGGCGCCGGATGCCTATCTCCGGGGCATGACCCAACAGACCTTCCGCATCCTCGCTTCGAGCGACAGCCCGTCGCTCTTCGTCCGTCGCCAGCCGCGGCCCGGTGCGCCGGCGGTGCTCTACATCCACGGTGCCACCTTCCCGTCGGCCCTGTCGGTCGGCTTCGACTTCGGTGGCGGCAGCTGGCCAAGTTCGTGGCTCGACGACTGGAACGCGCGCGGCTTCGACGCCTGGGCCTTCGACTTCGCGGGCTTCGGCGAGAGCGGCCGCCATTGCGCCATGACCGCGCCGGCCGACCGCCATCCACCGCTCGGCCGCGCGCCCGAGGCGGCCAGGCAGATCGAGGCGGTGCTCGAGCTGATCGAGCGCGAGGCCGGCCCCCGGCCGGTCGCCCTGGTCGCCCATTCATGGGGCTCCATGCCGGCGGGCCTGGTGGCCTCGGCGCGACCCGATCGCGTGGCGCGGCTGGTGCTGTTCGCGCCCATCGCCCGCCGAACCGTCGGCGCGCAGGCCAGCCTGCCGGCCTGGGCCGACGTCACCGCCGAGGCCCAGCATGCCCGCTTCATCGAGGACGTGCCCAAGGACCATCCGCCGGTACTGGTCGCTTTCGATCGCTGGGCGCCCGCCTATCTCGCCAGCGATCCCGACGCGCGCACCCGCACACCGCACGCCGTGCGCATTCCCAACGGCCCGCGCGCCGACAATCTAGATGCCTGGGCCGGGCGCCTGTCCTGGGATCCGGCCAAGCTCACACGGCCCATCGCCATCGTGCGCGGCGCCTGGGATTCGCTCTGCCGCGATTCGGATGCCGCGATGGTGCTCGACGCCGCCACGTCGGCGCCCGAGCGGCACGACCGCAAGCTCGACGCTGGCACCCATCTGATGCATCTCGAAACCGGCCGGCGCGCGTTGTACGACGCCGTGGGCCGCGCCCTGAAAGGAGAGACACCATGATCGCCGTGATCTTCGAGGTCTGGCCGGCCGACGGCCGCAAGCAGACCTATCTCGACATTGCCGCCTCGCTCAAGCCCGAGCTCGAGAAGATCGACGGCTTCCTGTCGATCGAGCGCTTCCAGAGCCTTTTAGACGACAAGAAGCTGCTCTCGCTCTCCTTCTGGCGCGACGAGGCAGCCGTGAAGGCCTGGCGCAACGTCGAGCACCATCGCCAGGCGCAGCAGGCCGGCCGCGGCGGCGTGTTGCGCGACTACCGCCTGCGGGTGGCCTCGGTGTTGCGCAATTACGGCATGACCGAGCGCGCCGAGGCGCCGGCGGATTCCCGCGAGAAGAACGGCTGAACTAGGCGCCGTGCTCGGAAGCGTCGCGGTCGGACCCTTTCAGCACGAGGTGGTCGACCGACACCGGCCCCGGACCGGCGATGGCAAGCCAGGCGAACATCACGAAGTAGGCGACCTCGTCGAAACCGAGGAACGTCTCCAGCAAATCGACGTCGGCCCATTTGGCCGAGACGATGGCCACCAACATGACGATCATCATCGGCACGGCGGCGAAACGGGTGAGCAGCCCGATCAGGAGCAGGATGCCGCACACGAACTCGGTGCCCGAGGCGAGCGGGGTGAAGAATTCCGGCGCGGGGATGCCCCAGTCGCGGAAGTTCTCGATCATGCGCGGCAGCTGGTTGAGCTTGGTCCAGCCGCTCCACAGGAACACCCAGCCGACGACGATGCGCACGGCAAGCGGTCCCGCCCAGGCGAAGTAGCCCGCGACGATGCGCGACCAGTCGTAAAACACCGTGATTACTGCATTCATCTCGGCTCCCTCGCGTGCCCATGCGCGTTGCGACTATCGCCTATCGCTGAGCACCGCACAGCAAACAATACGTGAGCCGTGCGTCATTCGTTACAGCGAAAACTCTCGCTTGTTAGTTCGCCATCCAGCCGCCATCGACCATCAGGTTTTCACCCGTGATGAGGCTCGCCTCGTCCGAGGCGAGGAAGAGCGCCGCATTGGCGACATCCTCCGAGCGGCCGAGGCGCGGCAGGGGCGTGCGGGCGTGGCTGTAGTCGATCCAGCGCGGCTCGATGGCGCGGCCACCCTTGCCGGTGAGGATTTTGCCCGGCGCCACGGCGTTGCAGATGATGCTGTCCCGGCCGTAGTCGGCGGCGATCTGGCGCGTCAGGTAGACCACGGCCGACTTCGAGACTCCGTAGGAGCAATCCTCGGGCGAAGCGATCATGCCGTGCTGGGAGGAGATATTGACGATGCGTCCGCGCGCTTCGTTGCGGATCTCCTGGCCGAGCATCTGGCGTACCGCGGCGCGGCACATCAGGAAGACGCCGGTGACGTTGACCGCCATCACGCGGTTCCACTCGTCGAGGCTGGTGTCGGTGAGCTTCTTGCCGATCCGGATGACGGCATCATTGACCACGATGTCGAGCCGGCTGGTCGGCTGAGCGGCCCGACGGACGGCCTCCTCGACGTCGGCCTCGCGTGACACGTCGCCCTGGAAGAACGGCACGTTCAGGAGCTTGTGCGTCGGCTCGCCGCCCTCGACGACCTGCTCGGTGACGTCCATCAGCAGGAGCGTTGCACCCTCGTCGTGGAACTTCTTGGCAATGGCGCGGCCGATGCCGGAGGAAGCGCCGGTGATCAGCGCGGTCTTGCCCTGGAGACGCTTCATCTTTGCCTCATGATCATGTCGCGTTCGAGCTTGGCCACCCAGCGCGCGAAAGGCCAGAGCAGTACGAAGAACAGGATCGCCGCTGCGGTGAGTGGCGTGGGGTTATAGGTCTGCTCCTGGGCGACACGGGCCGAGCGCAGCAGCTCAGGCAGCGCCACCAGGGCCGCAATCGAGGTGGTCTTCACCAATTCGAGCGAATTGGAGGCCAGCGGTGCCGCCACACGTGCGATGGCCTGCGGCAGGACCACCAGGAAGATGATCTGCAGGGGATGAAGCCCGAGCGCCCGCGCCGCCTCGCGCTGGCCAGGCGACACCGATTCGATGCCGGCGCGGAAGATCTCGCCGTAGTAGCCCGAATTGTTGAGCGTCAATGCCAGCACGCAGGCGGCGAACGAGGGTAGCGTCGGGCCGAGGAAGGGCAGGCCGTAGAAGATCAGGATCAGCAGCACCAGCACCGGAAACGAGCGAAAGAGGTCGATCCAGATCAGCAGCGCGATGTTCAGTGCCTTGTGGTGGAAGCTGTAGGCCACGGCGATCGCCAGACCAAAGGCGATCGCAATGGGCAGGGTGACGACGGCGAGCAGCACGGTGAGCTGCAGGCCCTGCCACAGCAGCGGCCAGATGCGGACGAGCGAATCCCAGTCGGCGAAGTTGTCGAGGAAGAGTTTTAGGGCTTCCACGTCAGTGCCTCCGCGGCCCCAGGCCTTCCAGCCAGCGGCTGGCGACGACCAACGGGATGAAGAACACGAGGTAAAGCGCGGCGGCCAGGGTGAGCGGCGAGGGGTTGGCGGCGATCGCCATGGCGCTTTGCGCGCGGCCCAGCAGTTCGGGCAGGGAAACGGCGGTGCCGAGCGCGGTGCCCTTGGTGATGGCGATGGCGCGGTTGGTGAGCAGCGGCACGGCAATGCGGATCGCCTGCGGCAGGATCACCAGGAACAGGATGCGGAAGAAGCCGAGCCCCAGCGAACGCGCGGCGTCCCACTGGCCCTGTGGTACCGCCTGGATGGCGGCCCAGAAGATTTCCGTCGCGAAGGCCGCCAGCACCGCTCCCAGCGCCAGCACGGTGGCGGCAAAAGGGCTCAGTTGGATGTCGGCATAGGGCAGGCCGAAATAGATGAACACGATGACGACGAGCTGCGGCAGGGTGCGGAAGATGTCGACGAAGACCACGATCGCGACATCGGCCGGCTTCCAGCGCATCGCCCGCACGATCGCGAGGACGAGGCCCGTGCCGACGCCCACCAGGATGGTGAGCAGCGCCACCTCGACGGTGACCCAGAACCCGCCCAGCACTGACGGGCCATACTGGGCGAGGACCTGGGCGTTAAAGAAGTTGTCGAGGAGCGGCGACATCTCTCTGTGTCATCCCGAGTAGCGCGGGGTAACCCCCGCGCCTAAGCGAGGGACCTTTCGTGTGGCCTTAAAGGTCCCTTAGCTTTTGGCCTCGGGATGACAACTCTTTACTTGCAGGCGAGCTCGTGCGGCGTCGGGTCGTAGCCCTTGAAGCCCGGCGGACCATAGCCCGGGAAGATGGTGCTGATCGACGAGCCCGGATCGACCTTCGCGGCGTACCATTTCTCGTAGAGCTTCACGAGCGTGCCGTCCTTCTTCATGCACTCGATCGCCGTCTCGACGGTGTTTCGGTAGCCGTCGTCGAGCCGGAAGGCGTAGCCGAAGTTGCGGCCGTTGAAGTCCTTGAAGCCGACCTTGATCGCCTTGTTCTGGCTGGCGGCGAAGACGGCCGTCGGGATCTCGTTGAGCGCGGTGAAGGCGCGCTTGGTGATCACCGCCTGCACCGAATCGGGGAAGGTGTCGTAGCGCTGCACCTCGAAGCCGTACTTCTCGGCGTTGGCGGTCGCCCAGGTGTCGGAAATGGTGCCGCGGTTGACCGCGAGCTGCTTGCCCTTGAGGTCGTCGAAGCCCTTCATGTCATCGGCGGCGCGGATCAGGAATCCGTTGCCGGTGGCGAAGAACGGCTCGGTGTAGAGCATGCGCTCGGCGCGCTCGGCAGTGATGTTGAGCGGATTGACCGTGAACTCGATGCGCTTGGAGAACAGCGCGGCGAACAGGCCGGAGAAGTTGATGTCGACAATCTCCACGCCCGGCCGGCCGATGCGCTTCCCGACGTCCTTGATCATGTCGACGCCGAAGCCTTCCGGCCCGGAGGCGCCACGCACCATCCACGGTGCCACGCCGAAGTCGGAGCCGACGACCAGCGTCTTGTCCTTGGGATGGTCGGCGTCCTGCGCGATGGCCGTGCCGGCGAAGGTGAGGGCAGCCGCGGCCGCCAGAACTGTCCGTGCAATCATCGAGATCCTCATGTTTCTTCTGCCGCGGCTCGCAAGGATCGTGCCTCAGCCCGATGTATTTACGCTGGCGCCGCCGTCGACGGGCAGGGTGACGCCGGTGATGAAGCTCGCCTCGTCGGACGCCAGGAAAAGCGCGGCATTGGCGACGTCCCAGCCGGTCCCCATCTTCTTGCGCAGCGGCACCTTGGCATCGCGCATCGCTTCGATCTCGGCGCGCGGCTTGTTGAATTCGCGCGCGCGCGTGTCGACCGCCATCGGCGTGTTCATCAGGCCGGGCAGGATGACGTTGGCACGGATGCCATACTGCGCGTTCTGGTAGGCGAGTTGCTCGGTGAACGAGACCATCGCCGCCTTGGTCGCCTTGTAGGCGACGTAGGGATAGGTGGTGAGCACGGCCATCGAGGAGATGTTGATGATCGCGCCGCTCTGTTGCTGGCGCATGATCGGGATCACCTCCTTGCAGGCGAGGATGCAGCTCTTGAGGTTGATCGCCACGCAGCGGTCGAACGCCTCCTCGGTGATCTTGTCGAGCTCGGCGTCGCCGCCGGACAGCGATACGCCGACATTGTTGTGCAGGATGTCGACGCGGCCCCAGCGGCCCATCGCTTCGGCCACCATCTTCTTGATGTCGGCCGCCTTGGTGACGTCGGCCTGGAAGGCGGTCGCTGTGCCCTGCTTGGCCGCGATCATGTCCGCGGTCTCCTGGGCCGACGCCAGCCGGTTGTCGACGCACAGCACCTTGGCACCTTCGCGGCCGAAGGTGAGTGCCGTGGCGCGGCCATTGCCGACGCCTTCGCCCGGGCTCTGGCCCGCCCCGACCACGATGGCGACTTTGTCTTTCAGGCGCATGTCAGGACACTCCCGGGATCGGATACTGCTTCAGCACTTCCTTGTAATAGGGCTCGTTGTCGATCTTCATGGTGGCGAGCACGCGCACCACGGCGCAGTAGAAAGCGATGGTCAGCACCAGGTCGGTCATATGCTCGTTGCTGAGATGCTGCTTGATCTCGGCGAAGGTCGCCTCCGACATGCCGATGTTGCGCGTCATCTCGCGCGCGCCCTTGAGGATCGACTTGGCCAGCGGCTCGAGCTTGGACGGCTTGCCCTCGGTCTCGGCGAACAGCCCCTGGATATCCTCGTCGGTGACGCCGAATTCCTTGCCGATCTTCACGTGATGGGTGAATTCGTACTCCGACTTCTCCAGCCAGCCGACCTGGAGGATGGCGAGCTCGCGCAGGCGCGGGTCGAGCTTGCTCTTGAAGCGGATGAAACTGCCGATGCCGTTGAAGGCCCGCGCCATGTCGGGGCTGTTGACCAATAGCTTGTGCAGGTTGGTGTTGCGTTTCAGCATGTCGCGATATTCGGGCGCGACTTGATCGGGTTCGAGGTAGGGCAGGCGGGCCATGGATTATCCTTCTGAATCGCGTTCGGGGCCTTGCAGGGTGACGCCGCCGTCGATCACCAGCACCTGGCCGGTGATGTAACGGGCATGGTTGCTCATCAGGAAGCGCACGCCGTGGCCGATGTCCCAGCCGGTGCCTTCGATCTTCAGCACCGAGGCCTTGGTGCGCTGGGCGCGCGCGGAATCGCTCATCATCGTGTTGCCGCGGGCATAGACCATCGGCGTGTACATCGGCCCGGGGCAGATGCAGTTGATGCGGATGTGGTCCTTGCCGTGGTCGACCGCCATCGCCTGGGTGAGCCCGATCACGGCCGCCTTGGAGACGGTGTAGGTCGTGAGGCCGCGCGGGCGGAGCGCCGAAATCGACGAGATGTTGACGATCGCGCCGCCCTTGGCGGTCTTGATCATGGCCGGAATGGCGTGCTTGGAGAGCAGGAACATCGTCTCGACATTGACCTGCATGACGCGGCGGTATTCCTCGGGCTTCTCGTCGACCACGTTGCCGCGGCTGCCGATGCCGACATTGTTGTCGAGGAAGTCGAGCCGCCCCCAGTGATCGACGGCTGCGTCGACCAGCCGCTTGCACTCGGCTTCCTTGGTGACGTCGCCGGCATGGGCGACGGCGTGGCCGCCCTCGGCCTTGATCATCTCGACCGTGCGCTCGGCGAGCTTCAGGTCGAGATCGGCCACCACCACCCGGGTGCCGGCACGGGCCAGCAGGATCGCGGCGGCGCGTCCGTTGCCGATGCCGTCGTCCTTGGCGCCGCCGCCGGAGACGATGGCGACCTTGTCCTTCAGGCCGAGGTCGTCTTCAGGTCCCTTCATTTCGCGACATCCCATTCGATCTTGAACGCGTTGCCCTGGGGCTTGATGTAGCCGGCGTTGGCGCCAGGGAAGTGGGCCGGGCAGAGCAGCGCGTTGCTCGCCACGCAATCTTCGAGCAGCCGGCGCCGCGATTTCGCCGACAGGTCCTGATCGGTGCAGAATTGGCTCGACCAGTCGGGGTGATAGACCTGGATCGGGTGATGCATGATGTCGCCCGAGAAGCAGGCCTGCTTGCCACCGTCCTTTAGGTTGATGGCAATCGAGCCCGGCGTATGGCCGGGATAGTCCTTGATGGTGAGCAGCGGGTCCGGCTGGGCGTCGCTGTCGATCATCACTGCCTTGCCGGCCTCGACGATCGGCAGCACCGAATCGTCGAACGAGCCATCATTCACCTTGCCGTCGCCCTGCTTCTTGCGCTCGCTCTCCCAGTGCGCGTATTCGCGCTTGGCAAACAGATACTTCGCATTGGGGAAAGTCGGCACCCAGCGACCATTCTCGAGCTTGGTGTTCCAGCCGACATGATCGACATGCAGGTGCGTGCACATCACCAGGTCGACCGAGTTGGGATCGCAGCCGCAGGCCTTCAGCCGGTTGAGGAACGGCGTGTCGAGGTTGCGCCAGCCGGGATTGGTGCGCTGCTTGTGATTGCCGAGGCAGGTGTCGATCAGGATGGTGTGTTTCGGTGTCTTGACGATCCAGGTGTGCACGCTGCCCACCAGGCGGTCGCTACCGGGCTCGACATGCTCGGGCACCATCCAGCCCTTCTGGGCGTCGAAGGCTTCCTGGTCGAACTTCGGGAACATACGTGCAGGCTTGAAGCCCGCGCCGCAGATCTCCTCGATTTTCTCGATAGTGGTGTTGCCGAGCTTGCGTGCTGTCATGTCTTGCCTCCCAGCCGGCGCTGCGCTTGATGCGGCACCACCTCACCCTGAGGAGCGGTCCGCAGGACCGCGTCTCGAAGGGTGGGCACGACTACCGTGCTTGTTGCCCATCCTTCGAGACGCCACGCTGCGCGTGGCTCCTCAGGATGAGGGCTTTGGAGTTTCATCGAGCCTCCTAGAACGTCACGACGCTGCGGATCGACTTGCCTTCGTGCATCAGATGGAAGGCATCGTTGATCTTCTCGACCGGCATCACGTGCGTGATGAGCGAGTCTATGTCGATCTTCTTGTCCATGTACCAGTCGACGATCTTTGGCACGTCGCGCCGGCCCTTGGCGCCGCCAAACGCCGTGCCCATCCATTGCCGGCCGGTCACCAGCTGGAACGGACGCGTCGAGATCTCCTGGCCTGCGCCCGCGACGCCGATGATCACCGACTTGCCCCAGCCGCGATGGCAGCATTCCAGCGCCTGCCGCATGAGTTGCGTGTTGCCGACGCATTCGAAGGAATAATCCGCGCCGCCGTCGGTCAGCTCGACGAGATGCGCCACGAGATCCTTGGCCCCGAGGGTCTTGGGATTGACGAAATGGGTCATGCCGAACTTGCGGCCCAGCGCCTCGCGCGCCGGATTGAGATCGACTCCGATGATCATGTTGGCGCCCACCAGGCGCGCGCCCTGCACGACGTTCAGCCCGATGCCGCCCAAGCCGAACACCACGACGTTGGCCCCTGCTTCGACCTTGGCGGTGTTGATCACAGCGCCGATGCCCGTGGTGACGCCGCAGCCGATGTAGCAGACCTTGTCGAACGGCGCGTCGGGGCGAATCTTGGCCAGCGCGATCTCGGGCAGCACGGTGAAGTTCGAGAAGGTCGAGCAGCCCATGTAGTGATGGATCTTCGCGCCTTTAAGCGAGAATCGCGAAGTGCCGTCGGGCATCACGCCCTGGCCCTGGGTCGAGCGGATGGCGGTGCAGAGGTTGGTCTTGCCGGAGAGGCAGCTTTTGCAGGCGCGGCATTCGGGCGTGTAGAGCGGGATCACGTGGTCGCCCTTCTTCAGGGACACGATGCCCGGCCCGACATCGACCACGACGCCGGCACCTTCGTGACCGAAGATCACCGGAAAAAGGCCCTCGGGATCGCCGCCGGAGCGCGTGAACTCGTCGGTGTGGCAGACGCCCGACGCCTTGATCTCGATCAGCACCTCGCCGAATTTCGGACCTTCGAGATCGACGGTCTCGATCTCGAGTTCCTTGCCGGCCTGGTAGCAAACGGCAGCCTTGCTCTTCACGCACCCTCCCCAGTAGCGGCGCAAAGCCTAGAGCAGGGCAGCGGAGGGCGCTAGCGGACGTGCCGCACGCGCGTCGGCAACTCGTTCAATTCTTCCGCACCGCGCGACGTCACCAGCACGCCGGCGCCGATGTTGACCCGGACCATGCCGAGGCAGGCATTGGGCTCGATCTCCAACCCCATGCCTTCCTTCAGCACCAGCTCGCCGCGGCGGATGCCGGGGCGGGCGTGGCCTTCGATCGCCTCCTCGCGTGTGCCCTTCAATTGCTCGCGATTGACCGGCGTGAAGCCGGTCGAGCCGAAGGTAAGCGTGTGCAGCAGCGGCGTCTTGCTCCAGCAGCCCGACTTTTCGATCGGCTTCCCCATCGCCTGCACCACCGAGGCGAAGGTGACGCCGGGTTTTATGGCGGCGAGGCCCGCCTCGTAGGATTCGCGCGCCACTTGCTCGAGCCGGCGCACCACATCGTCGACCGGATCGAGCGCCACCGACATCTGCACCTGGCCTTCCTGGCCGCCATAGCAGGTATGGATCTCCGCCTGCACCAGGTCTCCGGCCTCGAGAATGCGCGGCGGCTCGGCGCGGAGGCTCCAACGCGGCACGCCCCAGCCGATATTGTCCTTGCCCGACTGCAGGCTGAAGAAGGGATAGCGGAGGTCGCAGCCCCAGCGATGGATCTCGCGCACGGTGTCGGCGTAGACCTCGGCTTCGCTGACGCCAGGCCGCGCCACGGCCATCATCACTTTGCAGGCCTCCTCGCTGACCCGGGCGGCGAAACGCAGGAGCGCGATTTCCTCCGCGCTCTTCACCAGCATGAAGTCGGTGAACGCCTGGGTGAAATCGCCGATGGCCGCGTCGGGCAGCGCCTTCACGAGGTTGGTATGGAAGCCGAGCGGCAGCAGGCCCTCCATTTCGCCCGGCGCCGTCGGTCCAAAACCCACCAGCCCGATGCGGCTGCGCTCCAGGCCGCGCTCCTTCAGCACCTCGGCGACCCTGGCGCCGCCCGCGCTCATGCGTATGTCAGGCACCCAGACATCCTGGCCGCGGCGCTGGCTCTCGAAGATGCGGCTGATGCGCGAGCCGCCGAAGGCCAGCAGCACGGGATCGCTCCTGGCCGGCAGGACGACAACGGCATCGAGAAAGTCGTCGACCAAATAGGATTCCAGCCGCTCGCGGCCCTGGAAGCTGCCGACCACGATGGCGTCGAAGCCTTGGTCGGCCATCAAGGTGCGCAGGCCGGCGTAACGGCGGTCGCGTTCGGCGAGCGTGAGTTGCGGGCCGGGCTGCGGCGTGCGCTCGCCGGGTGTCATTTCAGCGGAGCGTGCAGCGCCTTGAGCTGTTCGGCGATCTCGACATGCGGGCGAACGTCGATCACTTCGGCGACCTGTGTGGTGCCCATGCCGTCGCCGCCGATGCGGGCGGGATTGCCGGCGAGGCCCCAGGCGCGCGGCACGACCGAAGCGTCGCGCTTCCACTGCCTGGTCGGTTGGCCTTTCAGGAAGGCGCCGATCTCGCGCGTCCACAGGCGGCGGATGGCGATGACGCCGATATCGCCGCGGCCGAGATGCTCGCTGTCGCGGTCGGCGATCAGGCCCTGGCCCAGTTGCGCCACGTCATCCTGCAGGCGCACCAGATCGATCTTGGTCTTGTCGACCTCGGCCATGCAGGCGCGGCCTTCGAGGATGTCGCGCGCCAGCGGCTGGTGGGCGATCGTGATCGCGCTGCGCCGCGCCTGGCGGCGGGCGTGCAGGCGCTCGGCCGTCGCACCCTGCGCCGGCACGCGATGCAGGCTGAACTGCATGTGCCGCAGGTCGTCGATCGGTACCCACCAGAACAGCGACTCCTGCCAGCCGATATCGGGGTCGGTCGGCAGCGCCGTCAGGTAGAACATGTTGGGCATGCCGAACTGCTGCACGCGGCGGGCGCCGTCGGCACGGGTGAAGCCGTAGGTGATGCCCCAGCTCGATTCCTCGGCGTCGAGCGATCGGCCGAGGCCGACGCCCTTGAACACCGCTGCGTTGTCGGCATGCACGAAGCCGATATGGCTCATGTCGAGCGCGTTCTCGACGTTCTGGAAGTAGTTGCAATCGCGGCTGTAGGAGTCGATCTCGACCATGCCGTCGAAATGCTCGAACTCGGGATGGCGCGGGAAGTCCGGCGGCTTGCCTTCGCCCATGAAGGCGAAGACGAAGCCGAGATATTCGCGTACCGCGTAGGCCGCGATCGCGACCTTGTCGCAGAAGGCGTTCTCCTCGGCCGGCTGCTCCAGGCAACGCCCCTCGGGCGAGAATTTCCAGCCGTGATAGAAGCAGCGCAGTGCGTCGCCCTCGATCCAGCCGGCCGAGAGCTGGGTGCCGCGGTGCGGGCAACGGGCATCGACCAGATGCGCCTGGCCGGACTGGCCGCGATAGAGCGTGAAGTCCTGGCTCATGATGCGGATGGTGACGGCGCGGCCGGCGGCGAGATCGACCGAGTGGTAGACCGGCTGCCAGAACTGGCGCAGGTAGCGGCCGGCCTGCGTGCCGGGGCCGGTATGCACGCAATCGACACCGCGAGAGGACTGACGAACGATCGAGACGGGCTCTGCCATCGCGCTGCTTTCTACTTGTCGTCGACCCGCCCCAGCTTCTCGAGCGCATAGTCGAGGAAGCGGCGGTCGACCATATTTTCAATGCTGGCTTTTTGCGACACAAACCCCTGCTTGGCATACCAGTCCTGCTGGTCGCGCAGGCCGTCGAACGAGATCTCGGCGTTGGGATCCATGTAGCTCCACTGGATCTTGTCGTACATCGCCTTGTCCTTGAGGCTGGTGTACTTGGCGCAGATCTCGACCACCTCGGCCCGCTTGGGGCCGCCCTTCATGGCGTCGAAGTAGTCGCGCACGCCCTTGAGATAGGCCACCGAGAAGGCTTTGGCCTGATCGGGCTGCTTCTCCATCCAGGCCTTGCTGTAGAGGATCACCGAGACCTCGAGCGGCGGCTTCTTCATGAAGTCGGCGGCGCGCCGGAAGGGGAAGGCGATGTTCTTCTGCGCGTACTGGGCGGCGAAGGGCTCGACCACCATGCCGCCGTCGATCGCCTTGGTCTCCAGTGCCGGGCCCATGTTCGGCCAGGCCATGTTGATGGTCTGTACGTCGGCGATGCTGAGGCCGTCGGTCTCCATGAACCGCCCCAGCATGAAATGCAGCACCGAGGCCGGCGCGTTGATGGCGACCATCTTGCCCTTCAGGTCCTTGGCCGAGGTGACGGAGGCCTTGAGATCGTTGCGCAGGATAAGCGTGTCGCTCGAATAGCCGGGCCAATCGCGCGTGCGCGCCATGACGATGCGCACCGGCCAGTCGCGCGCGGCGGCGTTGTAGAGCGCGGCACCGACGCCGCCGCCGATCACCTGGATCTGGTTGGTCGAGAGCGGCGCCGTCGCCTGGGCGGCCGAGGTGAAGCGCTCGAGCACGACATCGAGCTTTTCCGCGGCGAAGTAGCCTTTTTCAATGGCGATATAGAACGGCGCGTCGGCCACGATGCCGAGCTCGCCGATCTTGATCGGCTGTGCGGATGCAGTGGCGGCCCACAGGCCGAATATGCCGGCCAGCAGCAGTCGATGCATGGAATACCTCTAGTCGTTGCGCCAAGGTATCAGACGGCGCTCCAATTCGTGCAGCAAAAACGTCGACAGCACGCCGAGGATCGTGATGACGATGATGCCGACGAACATATTCTCGACCACCAGCGTCTCCCACGAGGTCCAGATCAGGTAGCCGAGGCCCGAGCGGGTGGCGACGAACTCGGCGCTCACCAGAACGACCAGCGACACGCCGAGGCTGATACGCAGGCCGGCGAAGATGGTGGGCAGCGCGCCGGGCAGGATCACGCGCAGGAACAGCTTGTACCAGGGCGCGCCGTAGTTTCGGGCGACGTCGAAATAGATGCGGTCGAGTTGCATCACACCAACCGTGGTGTTGATGACGGTCAGGAACAGCACGGACATGGCCACCACGGCGGCCTTCGACGAATCGCCCAGGCCGAACAGCAGCATCAGAAGCGGCAGCAGGGCGATCTTGGGGATGGGATAGAACGCCGCCACCAGCGGATCGAGCACGGCGCGCACCCAGCGGTTCAACCCCATGACGATGCCCAGCAGCACACCCGGCACGGCGCCCAGGATGAAGCCCGCCACCAGACGGCGCAGCGTGGCGTAGATGTGCAGCTCGAGTTGTCCCGACACGGCGAGTGCCCAGCCGGCTTCGGCGATGCGCACCGGCGAGGGCACGTAGCGCTGGTTGACCAGGCCGGCATCGCTCGCCAGTTGCCAGACCACCAGCGCCGCCAGCGGCGACAGGATGGTGAGGGCGCGCTCCTGGTTGACCGGAGTCATCGCCGTTGTCCCTCCGTCTGCAGGCGTGCAGTGCGCACCTCGTCCTCGAGCATGCGCCAGATCGAGAGCTGCAGGGCGCCGAAGCGCGGATCGCCGCGCAGCTCGGCGGCGTGCCGCGGCCGCGGAAAATCCACCGGGACGATCGCCTTGATGCGGCCGGGTTGGGCCGTCATCACCACGATGCGGTCGGCGAGCGCAATCGCCTCGTCGATGGCGTGGGTGATGAACAACACGGTCTTGGCGGAGCCTTCCCAGATGCGCAGCAGCTCCTCCTGCAGGATCAGCTTGTTGTGCGCGTCGAGGGCGGCGAACGGCTCGTCCATCAGCAGGATCTCGGGATCGGCCACCAGGGCGCGCGCCAGGCTGACACGCTGGCGCATGCCGCCGGAGAGCTGCTGCGGATAGTGATCGCGAAACCTCGTCAGCCCGATCATCTCGAGGAACGGCGCCACCCGATCGCGGCGCTCGGCCTTGCCGATGCCGCGCATCTCGAGGCTGTAGCCCGCGTTCTCGGCCACCGTCATCCAGGGGAACAGGCCGTGCTCCTGGAACACCATGGCGTTCTGCGGCCGCTGCGAGCCGGGCTCGCGCACGATCTCGACCGTGCCGCTGCCGGGCTTCTCCAATCCCGCCACGATGCGCAGCGCCGTGGTCTTGCCGCAACCGCTCGGGCCCACCAGACAGACGAACTCGCCGTCGTTCACAGTGAGGGTGAAATCCTGGAGGGCGCGCACTTGGGCGGCATCCTCGCCGAAGGTCTTGCCCAATCGGTCGATGCGAATCTTGGGGACGCTCACGCCGCGACCCGCCCCAGGCTTTCCTTGGCCTCTCTATATTGGACGATCAGGCGGCGGCAGAGTTCGGCGGCGGTGGGGATGTCGTCGATGTTCCCGACGCCATGGCCCGCCGTGTAGATGTCCTTCCAGCGCTTCTTGTTCTCCTGCGCCGACACGATCTTGCTGGGTAGCGTCGTGCGCAGCACGTCGAGATCGATGCCGGCTGCGACCAGGCTCGGCACCAGCCAGTTGGCCGGCGCGCCGTCGATCGAGGCGGTCAGGAAGACGTCCGTGGCGCGCGTGTCGAGGATCATCTTCTTGTGGCCGGCGGCGGCCATCGCCTCCTGGGTGGCGATGAAGCGCGTGCCGATATAGGCGAGGTCGGCCCCCATGGTCTGGGCAGCCAGCACATCGCGCCCGGTGGTCAGGCCGCCCGCCAGCACGACCGCGAAGTCTTCGCCGAGCTGGCGCACCTCGTTCATCAGCGCGAAGGGATTTATCGTGCCGGTATGGCCGCCCGCGCCGCCCGCTACGGCGATGACGCCGTCGACGCCCGCCTCCAGCGCCTTCTCGGCATGACGGCGGTTGGCGATATCGTGCAGCGCCACCGCGCCGAAGCCATGGATGCGCTTGATCGCCTCGCCCGGCGCGCCCTTGGAGGTGAGCACGACGGGGACCTTGTATTTCTCGACCAGCTCGAGATCGCCGGCATAACGTGGATTGGAAGCATGCACGACCAGGTTGACCGCCCACGGCGCGAGCTTCTTGCCATGGTCCTCGAGCCGCCGGATGCCCTCCACCATCTCGTCGAGCCAGGCCTGGAATTCTTCGCGGCTGCGCGTGCCGTGGGCGGGGAAGCTGCCCATGATGCCCTCGGCGCAGCAGGCGAGCGTGAGCGCGGGATTGGAAACCAGGAACATCGGCGCGGCGATGGCTGGGATGGCCATGCGGTCGATCAGCTTCTGTACTTCGGCACGCGCCATGGTCAGCCCTCTCCCGCCGCCGGCGTGGTCGAGGTGATGCCCGCCGCGGCCAGCTTCTCCAGATCGGCATCGTTGTAGCCCAGCAATGTGCGCAGCACCTCCTCGGTGTGCTGGCCAAGGTCCGGCGCGGCGCGCTCGATGGCGATGCCCTTGCCATCGAGGCGATAGGGCAGGCCTTTCACCAGCCCGCCGCGCTCATCGCGCACGAGTGTCACCCCGGCCAGTGCCTTGTCGCGCAACAGGTCGGCGCCGTCGTTGCATGGCGCGGCGGCGATGCCGCGCGCCTGCAGCGTCGCCACTGCCTCGGCGCCGTCTCGGCTGGCGCAAAACGCGTCCAGCCCCGGATTGGCCTTGGTCAGTGTCACGGCGATCCAGCGCCCGTCGCGGCAGCAGTAGGTGTCCTGCTGGTCGATGCCATCCTGGCTATTGCCGCGCGGCGCTTGCGATCGCTTCCGATCGGCGGCGGCGGCCATGATCTCCTCGCCGAGAGTGAAAGAGGCGACCTCGCGTTGGGAGAAGTCGAGGAAGGCCCCTTTGCCGGTGCGGCGCGCTTCCATGACGGCGGTGATCACCATGCCGGTGGCAAACAGCGACACGATCTGGTCGGGGTAGTTCACATCCATGCCCGAGATGCGCGGCTCCTCGCCCTCGTAGCCCGTCAGCGCGGCGATGCCCGAGGTGGCATCGAGCGTCGAGCCGAACGAGACGTTCATGCGCTCCGGGCCCGTGTCGCCTTGGCTCGAGATGGCGGCGAAGACGATGGCGGGATTGTTCGCGCTCAGGTCGCGATAGCCCAGACCCGCGCGATCGAGCACGCCGCGGCGAAAATTCTCGACCACGACGTCGCAATGGGCGGCGAGCTCACGGACGACGCGCTGGCCTTCGGCCTCCTTGAGGTTGAGCGCCAGCCCGCGTTTGTTGCGGTTGGTGAAGCGGAACTGCGGCGAGCGGTTCCACCAGCCGTCGTCGTTGTCCGGCTTACCGACGATGCGGAACGGATCGAGGTAGGATCCCGCTTCGATCTTCAGTACCTCGGCGCCGAGATCGGCCAGCATGGCAGACGTGTTCGCGCCCGCGGTCAACAGGCCGAAGTCGAGCACGCGCACGCTGGTCAGCGGTCGCGCGATCATGGCGCGGGCCTCGGCCCGAAGCTGCGGCCGTTCCATTGGACCGGGAGCTGCGGCAGCGTGAGCGTGCCGAGTGCGGGATGCTCCATGTCGGCGAGGAATCCCCGCGCCACGTATTGCTCCGTCTCCAGCAATTCGGCCGGCGAGAAGATCGGCCCGAACGGCACGCCCTTGGCCTGCGCGGCACTCTGTATTTCGGAGCGCGTCTTGCCCTGGAACCAGGGCGTGAGGATCGAATAGAGCTCGCCGATATGTTGGCGCCGACCGGCACGGGTATTGAACCTTTCGTCCTGCAGCCTCGAATCGGCAATCAGCATGCGCAGCGCCGGCCATTGAGTGACGGTATAGACGACGGCGACATAGCCGTCGGCGCAGGGGACGACCTGGAATTCCGAGTTCCTGCCTTCCCGGCCAGGCGAGATGCCGGAGGCCTCCGCGCCCGATGCCGCCTTCCAATTCACCCATTGCAACACCTCGGCCAGCGACACGCGCACATGAGGCGCCGTCCGTCCGGCGTCGCGCGCGGCCAGCGCGGCGCTCAGGCCGGTGAAGGCGGTGAGGCCCGCAGCGTACGAGACCTGATGACCACCCAGCTTCAACGGCTTGCGCTCGGGCTCGCCGACCATGTGAAGCAGGCCGGCGAGGGCTGCGATGGTGAACTCGCTGAAGGGCTGCGTCGCGTCCATCTCGACCGGAAAGGCCGCAATCTCGATCGGCGTCGCCCGGCCCGCGCGAATCAGCGCGGCGACCTCAGCCGGCTCTTCGAACAGGCAGGCGTCGGCCTTGTCGAGCAGAGCGGCGAGAGCGGAGCGGCCATTGTCACTCTGCAGGTCGAGCACCATCGATCGCTTGGAGGTGTTGAGGAACTGAAACAGCGCCGACGAGCCTTGCGGCAGAAGCGGCGGCGCAGTGCGGACGGGATCGCCGCCTGGCGGTTCGATCTTGAGCACGTCGGCACCGAGGTCGGCGGCGATCTTGCCGGCCAGAGAATTGGCCAGTCGCAGCGGCAGGGGCGCGCCCGCGGCGTTGACCTCGATGACGGAGAAGCGGGCAAGCGGGAGATCAGCGATTTCGCGCATTGGATGACTTTGCGTATCGTGGCCTGTGCTAGTGTCGCGGTCTACGGAGGATTTGATGGCACAGACCGGCAATCATAAGGGCCTCACATTCGGCATCTTTCTCGCACCCTTCCACAGAGTCGGCGAGAACCCGACGCTCGGCATGGCGCGCGACATGGAGCTGGTCGAGTGGCTCGACGAACTCGGCTACGACGAGGCCTGGATCGGCGAGCATCATTCGGCCGGCTGGGAAACCATCGCGTCGCCGGAAGTCTTCATCGGCGCCCTGATCGAGCGCACGCGTTACATTCGTCTCGGTTCCGGCGTGACCAGCCTGCCGTATCACCATCCGCTGATGGTCGCGAACCGCTTCGTGCAGCTCGACCACATGTCGCGCGGCCGCACCATGCTGGGCTGCGGCCCCGGCGCGCTGCCGTCGGATGCGTACATGATGGGCATCAATCCCTCGACCCAACGCGACCGCATGGAGCAGTCGCTCGCCGCCATCATGGCGCTGTTGAAGTGCGAGGAGCCGGTCACGATGAAGACCGACTGGTTCGAGCTCAACGATGCGCGCCTGCATCTGGCGCCCTACAGCTATCCGCACTTCCCGATCGCCTGTGCCAGCACCATCACGCCCTCGGGCATGATCGCTGCCGGCAAGCATGGACTCGGCGTGCTGTCGATCGGCGCCGGCCTGCCGGGCGGGCCCGAGGCGCTCGGCAAGCAGTGGGGCATCTACGAGGAGACGGCGCTCAAGCACGGCCACACGCCCGACCGCTCGAAGTGGCGTATCGTGGTCAACGCCCACCTCGCCGAGGACGACGAACAGGCGCTGCGCGAGGTCCATGCCGGCGAGCGGCGCGAGACCGTGACCTATTTCGAGGACACGCTTGGCCGTCCGCCCGGCCGCGCCGACGATCCGCTGCGCGAAGGCGTGAAGATGGGCTCGACGCTGGTCGGTACGCCTGACACGGTGGCCAAGGGGATCGAGCGGCTGTTGGGCTATTCCAACGGCGGCTTCGGCGGCGTGCTGTTCCGCGCCCACGAATGGGCCAACCGCGAGGCGACGCTGCGCTCCTATGAGCTGTTCGCGCGCTACGTCATGCCGCGCTTCCAGGGCTCGCTCGACACCATCGTCGGCTCGAACGAATGGGCGCGCACCAATCGCAAGACTGTGTTCGGCCCGACCGTGGCTGCCGTGAAGAAGGCTTTCACCGATGCCGGCCGCGAAGTGCCCGAGGAGTTCCGCCAGCGCACGGTGGGCGCGCGTGACGTCGCTGACGACTAGCGACCCGTGGCTTGATCGCTGGCTGTCCCTGATCGGTGAGCGTACGGCAGGGTTGCCAATATTGGAGCTCGGTTGCGGCGGCGGTCGCGACAGCGAGGTGCTGGCCGCGGCCGGCCATCGCGTGGTCGGGGTCGACCTGTCGAGTATCGCCATCGCCAAAGCGCGCGAGCGCGTGCCAGCGGCGGACTTCCACTGCCAGGATGTGCGTGCCGCGTTTCCGGTCGAGCGGGCGGGCGTGATCCTCGCCAGCCTGTCGCTGCACTACTTCCCCTGGGAGGAGACCGCCGCTCTCGTCGAGCGCATTCGCCAGACGCTGGTGTCGAACGGCCTGCTGCTCTGCCGGCTCAATTCGACCAATGATCATCACCACGGTGCCTCGGGCCATCCCGCAATCGACGCGAACTACTATCTCGTCGAAGGCGAGCCCAAGCGCTTCTTCGACCGTGCTGCCGTCGATCGGCTGTTCGCCGCCGGCTGGCGGGTCCTCTTCCAAGAAGAAGGGGTGATCGCGCGATACGATCACCCCAAATCTGTCTGGGAAACCATCCTCGAAAGGACGGACTAAAAGGTCTTCTTCTCGCCCGGCTGCCAGTCGTCGAGCACCTTGATCGAGCTCTGGCCCAGCGCCGCTTTGAACTCCGCCGGCGTGCCCTTGAGGAAGGGGTTGGTGCCGTAGTGCATGGGCAGCACCATCTTGGGCTTGATCCATTCCTTGGTGGCGAAGGCCGCATCGGCGGGGTTCATCACGAAGTGGCCGCCGATCGGGATCAGCAGCAGGTCCGGCTTGTACTTCTCGCCATAGAGCTTCATGTCGCCGAACAGCGCGGTGTCGCCCATGTGATAGATCGTGAAGCCGTTCGCGAACTGGAAGATGTATCCGACCGGCTCGCCCGCGGGATAGCTTACGTCCTTTCCGTCAGCATCCTTGAGGATCATCTCGGACGAATGTTCGGCGTGCACGGCGGTGACCTTCATGCCTGGAACCGGCTCGATCGTGCCACCCTTGCCGAAACGGGGAGCCAAATTCGGCGGCAGGTATCCGAGCGTAGCCAGGAACTGATTCATGCCGGCCGGCGCCCAAACCGGTGCGTTGTTCTTCTTGGCGAGTGGGATGGCATCGCCGATGTGATCGCCGTGTCCGTGCGTGACGAAGATGACGTCGACCTTGCCGAGCTTGTCGAGGTCCTTCCACTCGGGCGGGCACTTGGGGTTGCCGGTGATCCATGGATCGATCATCACGACCTTGCCGTCGGGTGTCGTGAGCCTGAAGGCCGACTGGCCAAACCACTGTAGCTCGACCTTGCCTTGCGCGTTGGCCGAGCCGGCAAAGGCCAGGCACGCAGCGGCGATCAAACCCAGAAGTCGCAAGAACATCGTTCATCCCCCCATAAGTGTTTTGTCGAGCCTAGCATGGTTTTTCAGGGCGGAAGATGTCGCTTTTCCGTGAGCGACGAATCGCCCACGATGCAGCGCAACATTGAGGGGAGACGGCGCGCCGATGAGCATCAAGGGCAAAGCCTATATCGCCGGCATCTACGAGCATCCGACGCGGCTCGCCAAGGACATCTCGCTGGCCCAGATCCATGCCCAGGTGGCCAAGGGCGCGCTGGAGGATGCCGGGCTCACCAAGGACGACGTCGACGGCTACTTCTGCGCCGGCGATGCGCCGGGCCTGGGGCCGATGTCGATGGTCGAGTACATGGGGCTGAAGCCGCGCCACGTCGATGCGACCGATATCGGCGGTGCGTCCTATGTGCTGCATGTCGGCCACGCGGCCGAAGCGATCGCGGCGGGCAAGTGCAAGGTGGCGCTCATCACTCTTGCCGGCCGGCCGCGCGCCGACGGCATGGCGACGGGCACGGTGCCGCGCAGCCGTGGCGGCATGCCGACGCCCGACGAGCCGTTCGAGTTCCCCTACGGGCCGACCGTGGTGAACATGTACGCCATGTGCGCGATGCGCCACATGTACGAGTTCGGCACGACCGCCGAACAGCTTGCCTGGATCAAGGTCGCGGCCTCTCACCATGCCCAGTACAACCCGCATGCGCTCTTGAAGGACGTGGTCACGGTCGAGGAGGTCGTGAACTCGCCGATGATCTCCGATCCGCTGCATCGGCTCGATTGCTGCGTCATCACCGACGGCGGCGGCGCCATCGTGGTCGTGGCGCCGGAGATTGCGGCCAAGCTCAAGCGGCCCAAGGTCAAGCTGATCGGCGCGTCGGAGTTCGTTAAGACTCAGATGGGCGGCAAGGTCGATCTCACCTACTCGGGCGCGCGCTTTACCGGCCCGGCGGCGTTCGCCGAAGCCGGCGTCAAGCCTGCCGACATCAAGTTCGCCGGGATTTACGACAGCTTCACCATCACCGTGCTGATGCAGCTCGAGGATCTCGGCTTCTGCGAGAAAGGCAAGGGCGGCGCCTTCGTGGCCGACGGCAACCTGATCTCCGGCACCGGCAAGCTGCCCTTCAACACCGATGGCGGCGGCCTCTGCAGCAACCATCCGGGAAATCGCGGCGGCCTCACCAAGGTGCTGGAGGCCGTGCGCCAGCTGCGCGGCGAGGCGCATCCCAAGGTGCAGGTGAAGAACTGCAATCTCGCCATCGCCCACGGCACCGGCGGCTCGCTCGGCCTCAGGCACGGCGCCGCCACCGTCATTCTGGAGAGGGAGTAGATCATGGCCGAAGCCGCCAAAGCAAAAAATGGGGAGCGCAAGCTGCCGGCGCCGTCTGTCAGCCAGGAGACTCAGGCCTACTGGGATGCCGCCGCCAAGGGCAAGCTGCTGGTGCGCAAGTGCACGAGCTGCGGGCAATTGCACCACTATCCACGCACGATCTGCCCGTTCTGCTTCTCCGACAAGACCGAGTGGATCGAGGCCTCGGGCAAGGGCACGATCTATTCCTATTCGGTCATGCGCCGGGCGCCGGTGCTCTACGCCATGGCCTACGTGACCCTGGCCGAGGGGCCGCGCATGGTGACCAACATCGTCGATTGCGATTTCGACAAGCTCAAGGTCGAGCAGGCGGTGAAGGTGGTCTTCAAGCCGACCGACGGCGGCCCGCCGCTGCCGATGTTCACGCCCGCCTAACAGACAATGCCGCGGCCGCGTCACCTCACCGTGACACTGGCCTGCGCTCTTGCGCTGGGGCCGATCGCGGCCACGGCGCAGCCGCTCGACACCGCCGGCGCCACGTCGTGCGAAGTACGCGGCTGGGCGCAGGACCCCGATCCCAAGGGCACCAACGTCAGGAGTGCGCCGCGCGCCAACGCGCCGATCATCGGCCACGTGGCGCCGATGGTGCGCATAACGCGCGATGAGATAACCGGCACCGAATTCGACATCGTCGCCTTCAAGGACGGCTGGCTGTTGATCCAGAACGGCAGCGATGGCGGCCTCAAGCTCGATGCGGCGCACGAGGCCGACGGACGCGGCTGGATTTCCGCCAGGCTGGTCGGCGCTCAGCTGCGCGCGGTCGCCCTTCGCTCGTCACCGCGTCGCGATGCTCCCAAGATCGCGCACCTGATGGGAGACAGCTGGGGACCGGACAGCGTCAAGGTGTCCGCCGTGCATGGCTGCCAGGGCACGTACCTCGAAGTCACCGCGACGCCGATCGGCGGCAAGCCGGCGCGCGGCTGGTCCTACAAGCCGTGCGCCTCCCAGCTCACCACCTGCGACGGTGTCATAACGGAGGAATAGCGGAGCGTCAGGCAGCGACGTCCTTCATGCCGCCGAAGCTGCTACGAATGCAGCGCCTCCCACACCCGCTCGGGCGTGGCCGGCATGTTGATGTGCTTGCCACCCAAGGCGTCGACGATGGCGTTCATCACCGACGGCAGCGAGCCGGCGCAGCCGGCCTCGCCGCAGCCCTTGGCGCCCAGCACGTTGGTCTTGGCCGGCACAGAGTGATAGCCGATGGCGAACGACGGCGTGTCGGAGGCGCGCGGCAGGGCGTAGTCGGTGAACGATCCGGTGAGCGGCTGGCCGTCCTCGCTATAGACGACGTGCTCGAACATCGCCTGACCGATGCCCTGCACCACGCCGCCATGGCTCTGGCCCTCGACCAGCAGCGGATTGATGACCGTGCCGAAGTCGTTGACCATCGTGTATTTCACCACGTCGACCCAGCCGGTGTCGGGATCGATTTCGACTTCTGCGACATGGGCGCCGTTGGGGAAGGCCGAGGGTGCCGCCTCGTGCACGTGGCTGACATCGAGCGTGTCGGGCACGCCTGCCGGCACCTTCATGCCGCCGCGCAGCTTGGCCGCGAGATCCATGATGTCGATGCCGCGGTCGGTGCCGACGATGGCGAAGCGTCCGGCGCGGAACTCGATGTCGGCAGCCGAGGCTTCGAGCGCGACGCCTGCGATCTGCTTGCCCTTGTCGATCACCTTGTCGGACGCTTCGACGATCGCCGCGCCTGACGCCATGATCGACTTCGACCCGCCGGTGCCGCCGCCGGCGATCAGCAGATCGCTGTCACCCTGGATCAGCTTGATCTTGTCGAACGGTACGCCGAGCTTCTCGGTCAGCACCTGGGCGAACGGCGACCAGTGGCCCTGGCCGTAGTCGAGCGTGCCGGTGATGATGGTGACGTCGCCGTTGGGCTCGAAGCGGATGCCGCCCATCTCCTTCATCGGCGGCGCGGTGACCTCGAGATAGTCGCCGATGCCCATTCCGCGCAGCTTGCCGCGCGCCTTGCTCTCGGCCTTGCGCTTGTCGAAGCCCGTGACGTCGGCGAACTTAAGCGCCTTGTCGAGCAAGGTCGTGAACTCGCCGCTGTCGTAGGTCGTGCCTGACGCGGTCTTGAACGGCATCTCCTCGGGCTTGATGTGATTGCGCTTGCGCATCTCGACCTGGTCGATGCCCATCTCGCGCGCCGCCGTCGCGATCAGCCGCTCCATGAAGTAGTTGGCCTCGGGTCGTCCGGCGCCGCGGTAGGCGCCGATCGGAGAGGTGTGGGTGAAGGCCACCTTGGTCGCGACCTCGATCAGCGGCGTGCGATAGATCGCGGCGAGATTGCGCGTCACGCCCATCGTGCCCATCAGCGGACCGACATTGGCGAGATAGCCGCCGACATTGGCGTAGCCGATGAGACGCACGGCGAGGAAACGTCCGTCCTTGTCGAGAGCCAGCTCGGCATCGAAGTCGTGATCGCGGCCATGCTGGTCCGACAGGAAGCTGCCGCTCCGTTCGTCGGTCCACTTCACCGGGCGGCCAAGCAGCTTGGAGGCGTGGAACAGGCCGGCGTACTCCGGAAAGGGCGAACCTTTCATGCCGAACGACCCGCCGACATTGCCGGTGAGCACCCGCATCTGCTCGGGCTTGATGTTCAGGAGAGCAGCCATCTGATGCTTGAGGCCGAACGCGCCCTGGTTGCCGGCTTGGAAGGTGTAGCGATCGGTCGCCTTGTCGTAGGTCGCCGTCGCCGAACGCGGCTCCATTGCACAGACCACGATGCGGTTGCTGACCAGGCGCAGACGCGTGACGTGCGCGGCTTTGGCGAAGGCTTCAGCCACCTTGGGCGCGTCGCCGTAATGGTAGTCGACGCAGATATTGCCGGGCGCGTCGTCGAACACGACCGGCGCGCCGGGCTTGGCGGCCTCGCGCGCCTCGGTGACGGCGGGCAGCGACTCGATGTCGACGACGACGGCCTCGGCGGCGTCCTTCGCCTGCGCAATCGTCTCGGCGACGACGAAGGCGACCGGATCGCCGACGAAGCGCACCTTGTCGGTGGCGAGCGAATGGCGGGTCGGCATCTTCATTGGCGTGCCGTCGCGGTTGGGCACCGGGATCAGGGTCTTGAGCGTGCCGTAGCCGGCGGCATTGAGATCGGCCCCCGTCCACACGCCGAGCACGCCCGGCATCTTCTTGGCTTCGGCGATGTCGATGCCCTTGATGATGCCGTGCGCGATTTGGCTGCGGACCATCACCGCGTGCGCCACGTTGGCCGGCTGGACGTCATCGCTGTAGTGGCCCTCGCCCTTGAGCAGGGTGGGGTCCTCCTGGCGAGGCACCGGCTGGCCGATGCCGAATTTGAGCAGATGTGTTTGGTCGGCGGCGATGGGCGCGTTCATGGGGTTGTCCGTCGAAATTGGGGGTCAGGGAAATGTGGTCCCTCCCTGTTACCGCTGCAAGAATGGTGCCCATTCATTCGCCGGAGAGCAGATGTCCGCAATTGCATGGGAGCTACCGGAAGAAATCCGCGCAGTGCGTGACGGTTTGGTCGATTTCGCGCGCAAGGAGGTTTTGCCGCGGCACGACAGGCATCGCGAGCTGTTCGAGAATCCACGCCGGCTCTATCGCGAGGACGGGCGATTCTCCGACGAATTGAAGGGACTTATCGGCGAGGTGCGACGCGTCTCCGCCAAGGCCGGCTACTACAACATGTGCGTGCCCGAATCGCTGGGCGGCGGCGGATTGGCGCATCTTGCCTACTACGTCGGCTGGGAGACGCTGTTCCATCTCTGCGGCCCGCAGAACTGGTTGATGCTGTACGTCATCAGCCATTGGGCGTTCGGCCCGAGCCGCCTTCTGGAGAAGGTAACGCCCGAGGCGCGGGAAAAGATCCTGGCGCCGATGATGGCGGGAGAAGCCTCGATGTGCTTCGGGCTCAGCGAGCCCGGCGCCGGCTCGGATGCTGCGGCGCTCGCGACCAGAGCGGTGCCCGACGGCAACGCCTGGCGCCTCACGGGCCGCAAGATCTGGACCTCGAATTCACCGGTCGCCGACTACTGCATCGTCTTCGCCATCACCGACGCCGAGCGCGCTGCGGCGCGCAAGGGCGGCATCTCGGCTTTCCTGGTGCCGACCTCGTCACCCGGTTTCGAGGTCCAGCGCATCATCAAGCTGTTCGGCCATATCGGCGGCGACGAGGCGGAACTGCGGCTCGAGGACGTGCGTGTCGAACCCTGGCAGCTGGTCGGCGAATTGCACCAGGGCTTCGCCGCGGCGCTCTACGGCGTGTCGCTGGGGCGCATCTACAATTCGGCGCGCGCCGTCGGTTATGGCCGCTGGGCGCTCGAGAAGGCGCTCGACTATGCCCAGCAGCGCAAGGCCTTCGGCAAGGCGATCGCCGAGTATCAGGGCGTCACTTTTCCCCTGGCCGAAAGCGCCATGGAACTGCACGGCGCGCATCTGATGGGCCTGAACGTCGCCACCCTGCTCGACCAGGGAGCGCCGGCGGTCAAGGAACTCGCCATGGCCAAGGCCTATTCGGTGCAAGTGGGCTTTCGCGCGGTCGACCGTGCCATGCAAACGCACGGCGCCATGGGCTTCACCAACGAGCTTGGTCTGCATCATGCATGGCATTCGTTGCGTATCGTAAACGTCGCCGACGGCACCAACGAAATCCTCAACCGCTCGATCGTCCAGCGCCTGCTGAAAGGCGACACCGAACTGTGATAAACCAACCTCATCCTGAGGAGCACGCCGCAGGCGTGCGTCTCGAAGGATGGGCAACCCGCAAGGTGCGCGTTCCCACCCTTCGAGACGGCCGCTGCGCGGCCTCCTCAGGGTGAGGGATCTTCAGCAACGGTCGGAAATGCCCATGTCAGAACCCACGTCGAACCTCGATCCCGTCACCCTGACCGTCATCCAGAACGGTCTGATCCAGGTCTGCAACGAGATGGACCTGGCCTTCGTCCGCTCGGCCTTCTCGCCGGTGATCTCCGAAGGCATGGACCGCTCCGACGGCATCTACGATGCGCTTGACGGTTCGCTGATTGCGCAGGGCGAGCTCGGGCTGCCGGTATTCGTCGGCACCATGCAGTTCTCGACCCGGGCGGTGATCGATCGGGTGAAGAGTCACTACAGCGGCAAGATCGACGATGGCGACGTGTTCATCGTCAATGACCCGTATCTCGGCGGCACTCATTTGATGGATGTCCGTTTCGTGAAGCCGTTCTTCTACAAGGGCGAGCTGTTCGCCTGGCTGGCCAACACCGGCCACTGGCCGGACATCGGCGGCATGGTGCCGGGCGGCTTTTCGGCCAGCGCCACGGAAGTGGAACAGGAAGGCCTTCGCCTGCCGCCGATCAAATTCTTCAAGAAGGGCGAGATGGATCAGGAGATCCTGTCCATCCTGATGAGCAACATGCGCATCGCCGACCAGCGCATCGGCGATATCAAGGCGCAGGCCGCCGCGCTTACCACCGGCGACCAGCGACTGACCGCCCTGATCGACCGCTACGGTGCCGGCGTCGTGAAGCAGGCGATCAACGAGATGCGCCATCGCGCCGAGCGCCAGATGCGCGCCAAGATCGCGGCCATCCCCGACGGCGTCTACGAGGGCACCTCGCAGGTCGACAGCGACGGCGTGGTCGACGAGCCGCTGACCATCAGGATGAAGATCACCAAGAAGGGCGAGGAGCTGACCTTCGACATGACGGGCTCCAGCCCGCCCTGCCGCGGGCCGATGAACAGCGTCATCGCCACGACGAAGTCGGCGATCTATCTGGCGATCAAGCATGTCTTCCCCGAAGTGCCGATCAATGCCGGCACCTTCGAGCCGCTCAAGATCGTCGAGCCGCACGGCACGTTCCTCTACGCCAGGTATCCGCGGCCGGTGTCGGGCTGCGCCGCCGAGGTGAGCCAGCGCATCGCCGAGGCGGTGTTCGCGGCGCTCACCAAGGCGATCCCCGATCTCTTGTTCGCCGCACCCGCCGGCACGTCGGGCAATCTCGGCGTCGGCGGTTTCGATCCCGAGCGCAACCGCAGCTACATAATGTATCTCTTCACCGGCGGCGGTTACGGCGGCTTCCAGGGCGGCGACGGCCTCAGCAACGGCTGCTCGACCATCGGCATCTCCAAGATGCCGCCGGTCGAGGTGCTGGAGCAGTTCTATCCCATCCTGTTCGAGGAATTCTCGCTGCGCGAAGGCTCCGGCGGTGCCGGCGAGTTCCGCGGCGGCTTCGGCATCAACTACGCGATCAAGCTGCGCCGTGGTGAGGCGCGCGTCTCCATGGTGATGGACCATGGCCGCACCGGCCCGCAGGGCGCGCTGGGTGGCGAGGCGGGCGGTGTCAACACCGTGGTCGTGACCCAGGGCAACAAAACCTACCGGCCGCCTCATCTCAGCAAGGACCAGGACATCGAGATCGGCGTCGGCGACGTGGTGCGCGTACAGACGCCGGGCGGCGGTGGCTTCGGCGACCCGGCCAAGCGCAGACCCGAGCTGATCGAGCGCGACATCGCGCGCGGCTACTACACGCGCGAGCAAGCCAAGGCGAAATTCGGAAACGGCCGCGCCGGCAAATGAGCAAATGAGCGGAACACAAACACCTCACCCTGAGGAGCGCGAAGCGCGTCTCGAAGGGTGGGCTGCACGACGACCGCTGCCCATCCTTCGAGACGCATCGCTGCGCGATGCTCCTCAGGATGAGGTGGGGGTGTATCGCGGCCATGAATAGACGAGCATTGTTGGCTTTGCTGCCATTGGTGACGCTGTCGCCTCGCACTTGGGCTCAGCAGAAGCCGCTCGTCCTGCCGCTGAAATGGTACGCCGTGCAGGTCGAGGGCGATGCCTTCACGGTCGAGATGCCGGGGATACCCGATCATCGCATCGTCAACGATGTCTCGGCGCGCGGTACGGCCTTCGCGCTTCATTCCTACAGTCTGGAGGTGGGCGGCTATTCCTATGTCGTGCAGACCGCGCTCTATCCCGGGGATGTTGACATCAGCCAGCCGCGCCGCCTGATCCAGGTGGCGCTCGATGAGCGTGCCAAGGTCCTCGAGGCGAGGAAGTGGAGCAAGGTCGACTGGCGCGATATCTCGGGTGGCCCGGCCGCCGACTCCACCGGCCTCCTGAAGGGCGGCAATGCGCTGCGCCAGCTCGTGCTATTGAAGGGCCGGCGCTTCGTGTCGCTCGCCTTCATGGGCGCGGCGGCGAGCATGACAGGCTTCGAGGCCGAACGTTTTTTCAAGTCACTGAAGATGAAGGCATGAGCAAACCACGTATCCATATCCTCGCGCTGGGCGGCACCATCGCCACGCGTCCCGACGCCAGCGGCGCCATGCAGATGGGCCTCGGCGCCGACGATCTCATCGCCGCCGTGCCGCTCCTGCCCAAGGTGGCGGACCTGCAGGCCGAGACGGTGTCACGGGTCGGCAGCCATTCGCTCAGCTTCGACCAGATCCATGCGCTCGCCGCCAAGATCCGCGCGCTCAAGGTCGACGGCGTCGTGGTGACGCAGGGCACGGACACGCTGGAGGAGACATCGTTCCTGCTCGACGTGCTGCTCGACCTCGAGATCCCGGTGATCGTCACCGCGGCGATGCGCAATCCATCCCTCACCTCACCCGATGGGCCGGGCAATCTGCTCGCGGCCGTGCGCGTCGCGGCTGATCCCTGGGTGCGCAAGCATGCGCGCGCGCTCGGCGTGATGGTCGTGATGCTGGACGAGGTCTATGCCGCGGCCGATGTCGTGAAGGCGCACGGGACCCGGCTGAACGCCTTCGTCTCGCCGCAGACCGGGCCGATCGCGGCGCTGGTGGAGGACCGCATCGTGCCGCTGTCGCTGCCGGTGCGCGATGCCATGGTCGCGGCGCATGCAAGACTCGGTGCGGCCGACGGCAAGGCGGCACCCGTCGCGCTGTTCTGGATGTCGCTCGACGAATCGGGCCGGCTGATCGAGATGATGCTGGCGGCCTCCGACCGCGTCGGCTATCGCGGCGCAGTGATCGGCGCCATGGGCGGCGGCCACACGCCCGAGGGCGCAACGGCGACCGTCATTCGCCTCGCCCAGGCCATGCCCACCGTCGTCGCCTCGCGCACCGGCGGCGGGCCGATGCTGCGCCAGACCTATGGCGGGCCGAGCTCGGAGATCGCGCTGCGCAAGGCTGGATTGATCTGGGGCGGCCGGCTGCATCCCTTGAAGGCGCGCATTCTCCTGGAAACCTGCCTGCGCGCCAACCTCGAGCGCGCCGCGATCGCCGAGGTGTTCGACGCCTTCGGCTGAACTTCTATTGACCAAAATAGGTGGGTGAGAGGGCGGGTCGTATACTTCGCGGCGATGGTTCAATATTTTTCCGTTGCGCCGCCGTGTCATCCCGAGCGAAGCGAGGGATCTGGTGCCGACGCCAACCATGGATCCCTCGCTTCGCTCGGGATGACACCGGTGGGGTTGGTTCTGGGTCCACCGAGAAGAGCCCCTTCACCGTTTTCCGATCGTTTTTCATCCGTTTTGACGGTTTTTCTCACCAACCCGATTCGCGCTTCCTTAGACAAATCAGGGGTCGAGCCGTTTTTCGGGTCCGCAGGCACCGTCTAAAAACGGTGGAAACGGAGAAAACCGTGCGGGGAGATGGGGGTATGATTTTTCCATTATTTTAAACGTTACTTTTGGTAACTGCCTATGCCAACCCGCGCTAGGTCGTGCGTCGCAGCGGCCGGCAGTTGTAGGCTAGGGGCTTGGCGGTACCCGCTTCGCGCAGCGACGCCAGATCGTCGCGGCCGGTCCATTCGATCCTGGTGTCGGCATAGCGGAAGCCCTCGCCGGTCGGCTGGTACTCGGTGCGCCAGGTCTTGTCGGCGAAGGTCACGGAGGCACGGTTCTTGGCATAGACGACAGCCACTTCCTTGCGGCCTTCGCAGAGATAGGCGATGCCGAGCGGCGTCGGATCGTCGGGCGAGGGCCGGGGGATCGACGCAAAGGTCTCGACCGGCGCCTGCGGCACGCACGCGCCGAGCGGCGCTGCAAAGAGCGCAGCGGCAATCGACAGGCGTCGCATCTTGTTGTTTCCTCCCACGCCGATTCAGCGGCGGGAGCTTAGCCGCCTCGCAAGGGAGGGCAATCGGGCAAATGCCGCATCTGAAGTTGCGCGATGGCGCGGAGCTCTACTACGAAAAGCAGGGCAGCGGCCCGCCGTTGTTCCTGGTGCCCGGTCTGGGCGGCGACGGCCGCTTCTGGGACGCCAATGCCCGCGAGCTTGCCAAGAAATTCACCGTCGTCGTGCACGATCATCGCGGTACCGCGCGCAGCACGCTTTCCAAGATCGATTATTCCGTCGAGCAGATGGCCGACGATGCCCTGCAGCTGATCGATGGGCTGGGCTTCGCCAAGGTCCATTGGTGCGGCCATTCGACCGGCGGCGCGATGGGCCAGGTGCTGGCGATTTCCCAGCCCGACCGCATCGACCGGCTGGTGCTGAGCGCCACCTGGGCCAAGACCGATGCTTTCTTCCGCCGCCTGTTTGAGGTTCGCGCGCAGGTCCTGAAGGAGCTGGGGCCGGCCGCCTACCTGAAGGGGAGCGCGCTTGCCCTCAACATGCCGTCGTGGGTGCGCGACCACGACCAGGATCTTGTCGCCGCCGAAGCCCGCGCGCACGAGACCATTCCCGAGCCCGAGATCGTGCTGTCGCGCATCGCCGCCATCGTGGCGCATGACCGGCGCGAGCAACTGCAGAAGGTCCGCAGCACCACGCTGGCGATCTGCGCCCGCGACGACATGGTGACGCCTCTTTATTTCACCGAAGAACTGGTACGGTTGATCCCGCATGCTCGGGCCTACGTCCTGCCGGACGGCGGCCACTTTTATCCCAATGTGCATGGCGGCGAATTTCGTCGTGTGCTGTCCGCCTTCCTGCTGGAGACATGAATGCCCGCGAACATCGAACCCAAAATCGCCGCCGCTGCGGCCGAACTCACCGCGATCCGGCGCGACATCCACGCCCATCCCGAGCTTGGCTTCGAGGAGGAGCGAACCTCGGCGATCGTCGCCAAGAAGCTCAAGGAGTGGGGCCTCGAGGTCACGACGGGTATCGGCAAGACCGGCGTCGTGGGCACGATCCGCGTCGGCAACAATCCGCGGGCGATCGGCCTGCGCGCCGACATGGACGCGCTGCCGATGGACGAGCATAACACCTTCGATCACCGCAGCCAGCACAAGGGCCGCATGCATGCCTGCGGCCATGACGGCCACACCACCATGCTGCTGGGCGCCGCCAAGTATCTCTCGGCCACGCGCAACTTCGACGGCACGGTTCACTTGATCTTCCAGCCCGCCGAAGAGGGCCGCGGCGGCGCCGAGGCGATGGTCAAGGACGGGCTGTTCGAGAAGTTCCCGTGCGAGCAGATCTTCGGCATGCACAACAGGCCCAAGCTCGATGTCGGCAAGTTCGCCATCCGCTCCGGCCCGCAGATGGCGGGCGGCGGCCTGTTCGACATCAAGATCACCGGCAAGGGCGCGCACGGCGCGCGGCCGGAGACCGGCATCGACCCGGTGATCATCGCGACGCAGATCATCTCGGCGCTGCAGAGCGTGGTGTCGCGCAACGTGGCGCCGCTCGATTCGGCGGTGATCTCGGTCACCCAGATGCATGCTGGCGACGCCTACAACGTGATCCCGCAGGAGGCGGTGCTGCGCGGCACCATCCGGGCCTTTCGCAAGGAAACCATGGCGCTGATCAAGGAGCGCATCGAAACGATCTCGCGCGGCATTGCCAAGACGCTGGGCGGCCAGGCCGAGCCCGATGTGCGCATCGCCTTCCCGCCGCTGGTCAACGACAAGGACTCGGTCAAGTTCATCGCCGACGTCGCCGAGACGATCGTCGGCAAGGACAACATGAACCGCGAGGGGCCGTTCGTGATGGCCTCGGAGGATTTCTCCTACATGCTGGAGAAGGTGCCGGGCGCCTTCATCAATATCGGCAACGGCGGCGGCGAGGGCGGCTGCGAGGTCCACAATCCGGGCTACGACTTCAACGACGAGATCATCACGCTCGGCGCCACCCTGTGGTCGCGCGTCGTCGAGACGAAGTTGGCCAAAGACGCGCGCTGAGGCATGGCCGCCGAAGTCACACTTTGGATCGACTATGTCAGCCCCTACGCCTTCGTCGCCAAGGCGTGGGCCTATGAGCTGGAGCGTGACTACGATCTCTCCCTGACGTGGCGACCCTACACACTCGACGTCGTGTCGTTCATGGGCGCGGTGGCCCAGCGCGATCCGCACCACTGGCGGCGCGTGCGCTACGCCTACATGGATGCGCGGCGCTATGCCAACAAGCAGGGCCTGACGTTGATGGGGCCGAAGAAGATCTACTATGCGCGACCAGCCAGCACCGGGCTGCTCTATGCGCAGAAGCACGGCGTGTTCCGCGCCTACAACGATCTCGCGTTCGAGCGCTTCTGGCGCCGCGCCTTCGATCCCGAGAAGATCGAAGAAGTCGAGGCACTGCTGGCCGAGGCCGGCGCGCCGGCGGGTTTTGCCGCCTTCCTGGCAGGCGAGGGCGGCGCCGAACACGATCGGCTGCGGAACGAGGCGGAGGCCTCGGGCGTTTTCGGCGTGCCCACCTTCGTGTTCGAAGGCGAATTGTTCTGGGGCGGCGACCGGATCGCCCTGCTGCGCGAGCGGCTGGACGAGAAGGGCGTGACGCGTCGTTAGGCGTCCGGTTCGTCGAGCGTGCGGTCGATCCGCTCGTGCAGCGTCTTCACCTCGCCACGTCGTTTGCTCGCGCGTTCCTTCAGGAGCCGCTTGGCTCGGCGAAAGGCGTCATTCACCGCGAACTGCGGATCGAAGAAGCGATCGTCAGCCATGGGCGCATGGTCGACATTGAGATCGACGCCGCCGGGCAGGGCCATGTGGATATGGACGGCAAAAGGACCATTGAAGCGGTCGGGCACTTGGACCGTGACATGGCAGGCCGTCATGCGGCCATAGATGTGCTCGAGTGTTTCAACGTTCGCGCTGATGAGCTGCCTGACGGCCTCGCTGGTGTCACCACCCTGGAAGCTGATCCGCAGGGAAGTTTCCATTGCGCCCTCCCATTCCGTTCTCCTTTGAACGTGGGGCACGATGGTGGGGTTGCAAGTCCTATTCGGCCGGAACGATCTGCGACTCGGCGGGCCGGACGGTGCGGTGCGTCACCATGCGCTGGTGCAGACTGCGCACCGTGTCGCTGCCGCGGCTGAGGCACACCCATGGAAAAAGACCATGTACGAAACACGCCAGCGCGCCGAACAGCATGCGGCCGCCGAACCCGAAGGCCATGGCCATGTGCTGCAGGTAGGTTTCGTTGACGGTGGCGGGATGGACAGTGAAGCGGCGGAACATGGAAGGTGATTCTACCGATGGCGGCGGGAAACGGCTTGCTAGCTTCGGGCGCCATGCGGCAGTCTTGAGAATTCAATTCCAAGGAAGTGCCCGTGGCCGCGAAAACATCCCTCGATTCCTTCGACCGGAAGATTCTGGATTGCCTGCAGGGCGAGGCCGACATGCCGCTGGCCGAGATCGCCCGCAGGGTCGGACTGTCGACCACGCCGTGCTGGCGGCGCATCAACCGCTTGCAGGCCGACGGCGTGATCCGTGCCCGCGTGGCGCTGCTCGATCGCCGGGCGCTCAACGCCGGCGTCACGGTTTTTGTGGCCGTGCGCACCGCCCAGCACAATGCGCAATGGCTCACCCGCTTCGCCAAGGCGGTGGCCTCGTTCCCCGAGGTCATGGACTGCTATCGCATGAGCGGCGAGATCGACTATCTGATCCGGCTGGCGCTGCCCGACATCGACGCCTACGACGCCTTCTACAAGCGCCTGATCGCCAAGATCGAGCTGAGCGACGTCACCTCCATGTTCGCCATGGAGGAGATCAAGTCCACTACGCGGCTCCCGCTCAGCTACCTCCCTTGATCGCCGGCGCCGGCAATTTAGGATCGGCGCCAACCGGAGGAACCCATGAGCACGGCAACTGGCAAGAACCGCAAGAAGGTGCTGATCGTCGGCCGCATGCCGCAGGCGGGCATCGATGTGCTGAAGAAGCGCGACGACGTCGACTACGAGATCCTGACCGATGACAGGGCACCCTCGCTGCATCCTAAGCTGAAGGACGCCCATGCCGTCACCCTGGGCGGCACGGCCTTCCGCCAGGCCGAGCTCGATGCGGCACCCGGCATGATGGTGGTAGCCCGCCTCGGCGTGGGCTTCGACGCCGTCGAGGTGCCCGCGCTCAACAAGCGCAAGATCCCGCTGATGACGACCGGCATCGCCAACTCGGTCTCGGTCGCCGAGCACGCCATGTACATGCTGCTGGCGTCGGCACGTCTCACCAAGAAGCACGATCGCTTCGTGCGCGAGAACGCCTGGAGCCAGCGGCTCTCCGACTTGCCGGCCGACCTCGCCGGCAAGTCGATCGTGGTGGTCGGCATGGGCCGCATCGGCTCGCGCACGGTGAAGCGCTGCGTTGCCTTCGAGATGGAAACCTACGTCCTCGACCCGAACATCTCCGAGGCCGAGATCAAGAAGGCTGGCGCCACCAAGGTCACCAACCTCAAGGCCATCCTGCCCAAGGTCGACTTCGTCTCGATCCACTGCCCCAAGGCACCCGAGACGGTGAACATGTTCAACACCGAGACACTGGCGCTCATGAAGCCCGACGCCTTCCTGGTCAACACCGCGCGCGGCGGCATCATCAACGAGGACGCGCTCTACACTGCGCTCACCACCGGCAAGCTGCGCGGCGCGGGACTCGACGTGCTCGACAAGGAGCCGCCTGACCCTGCGAACAAGCTGTTCGGCCTGGAGAACGTGATCTTCAGTCCGCACATGGCCGGCGTCACCAAGGAGGCGAGCGATCGCATGGCCGTGACCGCCGTCGAGAACATCCTGAGCGTGTTTGACGGCCGGCCCAACGCCGCACATTGCGTGAACAAGGAAGTGCTGGGCTAGAGCAGGTCCTCGATTTCGCCGTCGGTCGGGAAGCGGCCGGTCTTGCTGCGGGTGTACTTGAGTGCGCCGTCGACGGTGACGTCGAACTGGCCGGACTTGCCGGGGCGCAGCTCGATGTCGGCCGCACCCTTCTTCTGGAGGCTATCCCTCACACGGAGGGCCTGCGGCTTGTAGCCTCAAGCGCCGCAATATTCGATCAGGACTTTCATGCCACTAAGGTGGGGGCGTAGGCTGCCGCCAACAAGGGGGATTTCTTGCGATGAAGTACGGACCTCTCGGCCGCTCGGGCCTGATCGTGAGCCGTGTCTGTCTCGGCGGCAATTCGTGGGGCGCCAAGGGCCGCCGCGGCTGGGGCAAGTTCGATGAGGCGGAGGCACCTCAGTATTTCAAGCGCGCGCTCGATGTTGGCATCACCTTCTTCGACACCGCCGACGCCTACAATGCCGGCCGCTCCGAGGAGATCATGGGCGCCACGCTCCTGAAAATGGTCAAGCGCGAGGAGATCGTGCTGTCGACCAAGGTCGGCATCCGCATGAGCCCGGTGCCGAACGACCAGGGCACCGGCCGCAAGCATCTGATGGCCGCGGTCGACGAGCAGCTCAAGCGCCTGCAGACCGATTACATCGATGTCTACCAGGTCCACCGCCTCGATCCCTATACGCCGGTGGAAGAGACGATGTATTCGCTCGACCAGATCGTGCGCTCGGGCAAGGTGCGCTATATCGGCGGCTCGACCATGCCAGCCTACAAGTTCGCGCAGATGATCATGCTGGCCGACTGGAAGGGATATTCCAGGCCGATTGCCATGCAGAACCTCTACAACCTGATCGCGCGCGAGGAAGAGCGCGAGATGAACCAGCTCTGCCTGGAACAGGGAGTCGGCCTGATCCCGTACTCGCCGCTGGCGCGCGGCTTCCTCGCGGCCAACCGCAGCAAGGACGGCGGCGGCGCCACTGAACGCTCCAAGAACGACGCCAACGTGACGCCGGGCACCTATCGCGATTGCGACTGGGAGATCGCCGAACGGCTGAAGAAGGTCGCCGTCGGCAAGAACGTGTCGCCCGCGCAGGCGGCGCTGGCCTGGATGCTGAGCAAACCCTACATGGCCTCGCCCATCATCGGCGCCACCAGCCTCGATCAGCTCACATCTGCGGCGCAGGCGACCGAGGTGGCGATTTCCGCCGACGAGGCGAAGATGCTGGAGGAGCCCTACCAGTTCCGCGTGCCGCCGGCGAACTAGGCCTTCGCCACGAGGCGCGCGAGGATTTCGGCTTTCCTGGCGGTCGAGCGCGGCGGTTTGCGCAGGCGGGCGAGCTTGCCGCCTTCGAAAGCTTCAACAACGGCGTCGTGCACGTAGCTGGTGCGGCAGACGGTGGGAGTGTTGTCGAGCTCCTCGGCCGCAGCGATCACTGCCGTGCGTAGTTGCGAGCGACGCCCCCGCCCGCTGGTCGCCGGCTCGGCGGCCGCCAAGGACTCCAGCACATTGGTGGAGGCCACCAGGGTGCGGAAGTCCTTCAGCGAGATGCGCCGGCCTGCGATCAAGCGCAGGAAGTCGTTCACATCGCTCGCCCGCACCTGGCGCAGATCGCCATCGGTGCCGCGATACTGGAACAATCGCCGTCCCGGCAGCGCCATCAGCCGCTTCAGCGCAGCTAGCAAGCGTGGGTTGCGCACTTCCTTTGAAACCGCTTTGCCACCTTTTGCCTTGAATTCGAGCACGATCGCTCGTCCGTTCATCCTGACGTTGGACTTGAGCAGCGTTGTCGCGCCGCGCGTGCCGCGTTCCCTGGCGTAGCTCTCGCCGCCGGCGCGGATCGCGGTCAGGTTGACGAGATGTACGACGGCGGCGATTGTGAAGGCGGCATTCTCCTCCGGTGCCGCCAGTGCCTTGGCAACGGCGCGCTTGATGGCAGGCAGAGCGCGGGCAAGCCGTGCCAGGTGCCGCGTCTTCAGCGCCTCACGGACGCCGGTCCATTTCGGATGATAGCGATATTGCAGGTGGCCGGCGGCATCGGTGCCGACGGCCTGTAGGTGCGCGGTCGGATCCCCAGCGTAGCGTACGTCGAGATAGGCCGGTGGTACGGCGAGCGATTTGAGGCGGGCGAGCTCCGTGGCGTTGCGCACGCAGCCCTTTCCATTGCGATACGAAAAGCCTCGCCCACAGCGTATGCGCCGGATGGTCAAGGCCTCGAGGCCGACGATGGTAAGGCCCTGTTCGCTGGCCAGAGTCTCGATCACCGTGGGGCGTCGCATGGAGAAATGCCAACGCGCCCGGTCGACCGACGTTCCCTCGGCGCGCTAAGCTGTTGCCATGAAGCTCAAGGATCGGGTTGCCATCGTGACGGGCGCCGCGTCGGGCATTGGTGCTGCGTCGGCCAGGCTGTTCGCCGCCGAAGGAGCGAAGCTCGCCTTGGTCGACCAGAACGAAGTGGGACTCAAGAAGGTTGCGTCGGAGATCAAGGCCAAGGGCGGGTCGGCGATCACCATCACGGCCGATGTCAGCAACAATGCCAAGGCCCGGACGGGCGTGGAACGGGTGATCAAGCGATGGGCGCGCGTCGACGTGCTGCTGACGGCGGCCGGCGCCTCGACCGGAGGCACGGTCGACGCGATCGACGAGGCCGCGTGGGATCGGACCTTCGCCATCAACGTCAAAGGTACCTATCTCTGGATCCACTACGCCATCCCCCACATGATCGCCGCCAAGACGGGCGCCATCGTGACCATCGGCTCGCAGCTGGCCCAGTCGAGTCCCGGCAAGAATGCCGCCTACGTGGCATCCAAGGGCGCGATTGCCTCTTTCACCAAGACCATCGCCGTCGACCACGCCCCGCAAGGCATCCGCGTCAATGCGCTGATGCCGGGCGTCATCGACACGCCGATGCCGGCCCGGTCGCTGAAGCGCTACGCCGATCCCGAGGCCATGAGGGCCTATTGGAAGGAGCGCCATCCGATGGGACGCATCGGGCAGCCGGAAGAAGTGGCGCGCGCGGCACTTTTCCTGGCGAGCGACGATTCGTCGTTCGTGACTGGAACGCTTCTGTTCGTCGACGGCGGCTGGACGGCGCACTGAGATGACGAAGAAGCTCACCTCGGACCAGGTCGCCGCCTACGAACGTGACGGCTTTATCTGCCCGGTCAATGCCTTCTCGTCGGCGCAGGCGCGGGGATGGCGCGACAAGCTCGAAGCCTTCGAGCGCGCCGAAGGCCAGAAGATGACGCGCGGCCACAACTTCAAGCCGCATTTGCTGTTCCCCTGGGTCGACGAGATCGTGCATGCGCCCGAAGTGCTCGACGCGGTCGAGGACTTGATCGGCCCCGACATCCGGCTGTTCCATCTCACCGTGTGGCCCAAGGACGCCACCAGCGGCGCCTATGTGAGCTGGCACCAGGATGCGACCTACTTCGCGCTCGAACCGGTTTGCCATGTCACGGCCTGGGTCGCGCTGACCGACGCCTCGATCGAGGCGGGCTGCATGGAGGTCGTGCCGGGCTCGCACAAGCTTGGGCAGTTGCGCCACGCCGATATGCAGGATCCCGAGAATCTTCTATCGCGCGGGCAAACTCTCGCGGTCGACGTCGACCGATCGAGAACGGCCTATATGCCGGTGAAAGCCGGGCAGTTCTCGCTGCACCATACCCACCTGGTCCACAATTCGCGGCCCAATCGCACGAACGACCGGCGCATCGGGCTCGGCATCAGCTACATCCCGACCCATGCGCGCTGTACCGCTCGCCGGCGCGTCACGGCCATGCTGGTGCGCGGCCGCGACACCTACGGGCACTTCGACGACGAGCGCCGGCCACTCGCTGAAGCTGGTCCCGAGGAGCGCTCCTTCCATGCCAACGCCGTCGCCACCTTCCGCGCCATGAACGCCGACCTCGCCGGAGCCTCGAGATGACCCATACGATTCGCCTGCCGTACCACGACCGCTACGCCTATTCGCCGATCACCGAGCGCAAGGACTATTCCTGGCCGGGCGGCAAGCGGCTGGCGGTCTATCTCGGGCTGAACATCGAGCATTTCGCATTCGGCGCGGGCGAGGGCCATCTGCTCACTGTCGCCAACCCGCGGCCCGACCCGCGCACCTTTGCCTGGCGGGACTACGGCAACCGGGTCGGCGTGTGGCGCTGCCTGGAATTGTTCGACGAGCTCAACCTGCCGGCGGCACACCTGATCAACACCACCGTGTTCGAGTATGCGCCGCAGATCGTGGCGGCCTTGAAGGCGCGAGGCGACGAGTTCATCGGCCATGGCCGCACCAACGCCGAGCGTCATGGCCATATGTGGGAAGCCGACGAGAAGCGCTTCCTCGAGGAAGTGCGCGACGCCATCGAGAAGGCCTCGGGCCAGCGGCCGCGCGGCTGGATGGCGCCGTGGATGGCCTCGACGCGCTGGACGCCGGACCTCCTGAAGGAGGTCGGCTTCGACTTCCTGATGGACTGGCCCAACGATGACCAGCCGCTCTGGATGAAGACGCGCTCGGGCCCGCTGATGAGCGTGCCCTATCCGATCGAGATCAACGACAGCCCGCAGATCCTGGTGCGTCACCATTCGCCGGACGATTTCCGCGACTTCATCATCGGCCAGTTCGAGGAGCTGTTGCGCCAGTCGGCCAAGCAGCCGCTGGTCTGCGGCATTGCCTTGCACACCATGATCGTCGGCCAGCCCTACCGCCTGCGCGCGCTGCGCGAGGCGCTGCAGCACATCGCCAACCATCCGCAGAAGGACAAGGTTTGGTTCACGCGGCCCGGCGCGATCTACGACCACTGCGCAGCGTTGCCCAAGGGCACCATGGTGCCGCCGCCGGCCTGAGGCTGGCAGGCGTTTTGCACGATCCTGCGCATGGCAACCCGCCCCTTCCATCTCGCCTGGTTCCTGTCGCAGGGCTACGGCCCCAAGAGCTGGCGCTCGGATTTCCCGGGGTCCGACGTCTCGCGCTGGATGATGCCCGACCTGTTCGTCGACCTGGCGCAGGGCATGGAGCGTGCCTGCTTCGACTACATGATCATCGAGGATTCCTCGAACATCCCCTACACCTACAAGGGCAGCCACGACACATATCTGCAATACGCCGCGTCGACGCCAAAGCTCGACCCGGCAGTGTTGGTGCCGTATCTCGCCGCGGCGACCAAGAATCTGGGTCTCGTGCCGACGCTCTCGGTTTCGGAATATCCGCCCTACCTGCTGGCGCGGCTGGTCAATTCGCTCGACCATACGACCGAGGGACGGGTGGGCTGGAACTGCGTCACGGGTTCGAACGACGGCGCGGCGCAGAATTACGGCCATGACAAGCACCGTCCGCACGATGAGCGCTACGACGTAGCCGACGAGTTCGCCGACATCGTCACACGGCTGTGGGAGGCATGGGAGCCTGACGCCGTGGTGCTCGACCGCGAGACACCGATGTTCGCCGACGGCTCGAAGGTCCATCCCATCAACCACGCCGGCAAATACTTCAGGGTGCGGGGGCCGCTTAATGCGCCGCGCTCGCCGCAGGGGCGCGTGCCGATCTGCCAGGCCGGCGGCTCGCCGCGCGGGCTGGAGTTCGCCTCACGCTGGGCCGACACCATCATCACCGAGGGCGGCGGCAGTGCCGCCTCAATGAAGGCCTATCGCAAGAAGATCCGCGCGCGCGCCCACGCGCTCGGCCGCAATCCCGACGATATCAAGGTGCTGTTCCTGGCCCATCCCATTGTCGACACCACGATGGAGGCGGCCCGCGCCCGCGCGAAGATGGAGGCCGACGCCGCCGAGAAGAGCGTCGACAGCCTGCTCTCCAGCATGTCGCGTCTGACTGGCATCGATTTCGCCCGGTTCGATCTCGACGAGCCGCTGCCCAGCCATCTCACGACCAACGGGCATCAGTCCGCGCTTGCCAAATGGATCGGCAAGACGCCGCGTGAGTTGGTGCGCTCCTACGCGCGCAAGGACGGCATCGACTTCACCGGCACGCCCGACTACGTCGCCGGCTTGATGCAGGAGCTGATCGAGGAGGTGGGCGGCGACGGCTTCCTGATCTTCAACAGCTTCTTCGACCGGCGCTACGTCATGGAAGTCTGCGAGGGGTTGGTGCCCGAGCTGCAGCGCCGCGGCCTGACGCGCAAGGGCTACGCCCACAAGCACTTGCGCGACAATCTGCTGGAGTTTTGAGAGACCGTGGCGAAGGATCGCTTCCACCTCGCCTGGTTCCTCAGCCAAGGCTACGGCCCCAAGAGCTGGCGCTCGCGCTGGCCGGGCAGCGATCTCAATCGCTGGATGATGCCCGACATCTTCGTCGACCTCGCCAAGGGCCTGGAACGGGCATGCATGGACTACATGATCATCGAGGATTCCTCGATGGTGCCCTACACCTACAAGGGCACGCACGACGCCTACCTCAAGTATGCCGCCTCCACGCCCAAGCTCGATCCGGCGGTTCTGGTGCCCCATCTCGCCATGGCGACGAAGCATCTGGGGCTGGTGCCGACGCTCTCGACCAGCGAATACCCGCCCTATCTGCTGGCCCGGCTCGTGAACTCGCTCGACCACACGACCGAGGGCAGGATCGGCTGGAACTGCGTCACCAGCAGCAACGATGGCGCGGCGCAGAATTACGGCCACGAGGGGCAGAAGCCACACGACGATCGCTATGAGGTAGCCGAAGAATTCACCGACGTGGTCACGCGTCTCTGGGAGGCGTGGGAGCCGGACGCCGTGGTGCTCGACCGCGACAAGCCGATGTTCGCCGACGGCAGCAAGGTCCATCCGATCAACCACGTCGGCAAATATTTCAAGGTGCGCGGACCGATCAACGCGCCGCGCTCCCCGCAGGGCCGCGTGCCGATCTGCCAGGCCGGCGGCTCGCCACGCGGCCAGGCCTTCGCCGCCAAATGGGCCGACACCATCATCACCAATGCCGTCACTGTGGAGGGCATGAAGAGCTTCCGTGAGGACGTGCGCCGGCTGGTGGCCTCGTTCGGGCGCGATCCCGACAAGGTCAAGGTGCTGTTCCTCGCCTATCCGATCATCGACGGCACGATGGAGGCTGCGCGCGAGCGACGGCGGCTGGAGCAGGAGGAGGCGGGCCGCCATCTCGACCTGCAGCTTTCGGGCATGTCGCGCCTTACCAACATCGACTTCTCCAAATTCGATCTCGACGAGCCGTTGCCGGCGAGCCTGACCACCAACGGGCACCAATCCACGCTCGCCAAATGGATCGGCAAGACGCCGCGCTCGCTGGCCTCGGGGATCACCAGCCGCCAGGGCGTCGACATGGTCGGCACGGCCGATCATGTGGCGGGCCTGATGCAGGAGATCATGCAGGAGGTGGGTGGCGACGGCTTCCTGCTGTTCAACGCGGCCTTTGACCGGCGCTACATCATGGAAGTGTGCGACGGGCTGGTGCCCGAATTGCAGCGGCGCGGCTTGACGCGGACCGGATACGTGCACCGCCACCTCAAGGACAACCTCCTCGAATTCTAGGCCAATCCGGTTGCAAAGCCCGGGTCCGTGGGATTTGCCACAGAAGCAGGCGGCACGATCGATGGATAATGTCTCGTCGATTTTGATGCGCGTCATATGCGCAAAGTGCGTTACGGCTTGCTTGACAAGCAGAGGTTGTAGGAATGAACTGGCGATACACGTGGAAGGCGGCAATGGCCGCCGGCCCCACCAAAGGGGAGAAGACGATGACCGACGCCACGCCGGCCGACACCCTCGCGGCCAACGCCTCTGACACAGCCGCCGCCAACTCGTTTGCCCCGCGCAACCCGGAGGACACGACTCTCCTCGGCAAGCTTTCGGCTGCCCTGACCGGGATTGCGGACTCCAGCGAAGAGGGGATCTGCTGCTGGTCCGACGAACCGCTGAGGCTCGCCGACTTCATCGCCTAGGGAAGCATCCCGGCACCAGGCCGGGTCCTGTTGCAAACAACTGCCGGCGGCTTACGGTTCGCCGCGATGTCAACAAAACCACTTGCCGCCTGGCTGGCCGCCGCGGGCTTGCGCAATTTGCCGCTCGAGGAGCTCGTCGACGGCTTCGCCCGCCGCCTGAACGAGTCGGGCGTGCCGGTCGCGCGCATATTCGCCGGCATGAACACGCTGCATTCCCAGATGCTGTTCCGCAGCCTGATCTGGGACCGCGCGACCGGACCTGCGACCCACTTCGAGTTCCAGCACGCCGACGCCGACCGGCCGATTGTGCAGGAGAGCCCGTTTGCCGAGATGCTGCGCCAGAACCTGGCAGAGTGGCGCGTCGATCCCAGGCAGCCGTCATCGCTTGCCAAGTGGCCGGTGTTCGCGGAGTTGCGCGACCTCGGCATGACCGACTGGCTGGGTCTGACGTTTCCGTTCGGCGAACTCACCGCGACAATCGCCGGGCCGCGGGCCAGCGAGGGTGTGGGCCAGCTCTGGTTCGTCTGCTCCGTGGCGACGGATCGCGCGCAGGGCTTCGAGGAAAGTCATCTGTCGGCGTTGCGGCAGATCACGCCGCTGTTCGCGCTTGCGGTAAAGGCGATCACCATGCGCTCCGTCGGCCAGGGGCTGCTCGAGTCATATCTGGGCAAGGATCCCGCCGCCCGCGTGTTCGCGGGGACCGTGCGGCGCGGCGAAGTGTTCAGCGTCGAGGCGGTGCTGTTCTATGCCGATCTCCGCGCTTTCACCGCGCTTGCCGACGCGCTACCCGGTCGCGAACTCGTGGCCCTGCTCGACGACTGCTTCGACTGCATGGTCCACCCGGTCGAGCGCTTGGGCGGCGAGATCCTGAAGTTCATGGGCGACGGGCTTTTGGCCATCTTTCGCACCGACGAGCGCCGCCGCGCCGAGACCTGCACCGCAGCGCTTGCCGCGGCGAGCGAGGCGCTCGATCTGATGGACCTGCTGGCGGCCAGACGCCGCGAGGCCGGCCAGCCTACTCCCGGCCTCGACATCGCGCTCCATGTCGGCACGGTGCAGTACGGCAATGTCGGCACCGACGTGCGGCTCGACTTCACCGTGATCGGGCCCGTCGTCAACGAGGCCGCCCGCATCGAGGCGCTGTGCGGCCCGCTCGGCCGGCCGCTGCTGGTGAGCCAGGCCTTTGCGGCAGCGGCAAGTGCCAGCCGGAAGCATTTGATGTCGGTCGGCCGACATCGCCTGCGCGGCGTCCGTGAGGAGACCGAGCTTTTCACCTTGGCTGATTCGCATGGCCCGCAGGTCTGAGTTCGCCGCCGGCGCGGGGCTCGTCCTCGTTTCGGTCGTGGCGGCGCTCGTGGTGCTTGAGATCGGCTGCCGGGTGGTGCGGGGTTCGGAGTTCCTGTGGAACTGGCCCAACTTCGTGGCGCGCGAATGGGCGGTGAACGACACCGCGGTGAACAGGCGCTTCATCGACGATCCTCTGGTCGGCCACGTCCCCAAGCCCAGCTTCCGCTCTGGCCTGGTCAATTATGACGCCGAGGGCAGGCGCGTGATGCCGCCGATGCCCGACGACGCGATTGCTGGCCTGCCGGTGCTGGTGACCGGCGATTCCTTCGCCGAGGGTGAGGAGGTGAAGGACGGCGAGACGTGGCCGGCCTATCTGCAGGGCTTGCTCAAACGACGGGTGATCAATGCCGGCGTCAGCGGCTTTGCCTTGGATCAGGCCGTGCTGCGCACGGTGCAGCAGGCCGAACTGCTGCACCCCGGCCAGATCGTCATGAGCTTCGCCGCAGGCGAGCTCTACTGGAACGAGATGCATCACCTGTGGGGCGGCGAGAAGCCGTACTTCACGCTGGCGGACGACGGCACGCTGGTGCTGCACAACGTGCCGGTGCCGGCGCGCTCGACTACTGAGCGCGTCCTGCCGTTCTGGCAGCGTGCCTTCGGCTGGTCGGCGCTGCTCGAACTGGTGCTCAAGCGGATGGATTGGTGGGTCGACTGGCTCGCCGACGAGGAGCGCGCCACGCCGCGCGGCACCGGTGAGAAAATCGTCTGCCCGATGATGCGCCGCATCGCGGCGCTCGGTGTGCCGACCCTGATCGTCGCCCAATACAATCGCTGGACCTTGTGGACCGATAACACGGCCTGGCGCGCCGACGTGCGGCGCCAGGCTGACCTGGTGTTGCGCTGCGCCGCGGCCGCAGGCCTCGCGACTCTCGATACCTACGGTGTCGTCGAGCAGGTGGTGCGCGCGCGTGGCATCGACGCGATCTACATCCGCGACCACCACACGCCCGACGGCAATCGCCTCATCGCCGAGGCGATCGCTGCCAAGCTCAGGCAGCCTTAGCCGTCGTCGACCGCCTCGTGATCAGGCCAGTCCCATCGTCTGCAGTGCAAACGCATAGGCGATCGCCACCTCCTCCAGGCGATTGAACCGGCCCGAAGCGCCACCATGGCCCGCGCCCATGTTGGTGCGCAACAGCACCGGTCCGCCGCCGGTCATCGTGGCGCGCAACCGGGCGACCCACTTGGCGGGTTCCCAATAGGTGACGCGCGGATCGGTGAGGCCCGCCATCGCCAGGATCGCCGGATAGTCCTTGGCCGAAACGTTCTCGTAGGGTGAGTAGGAGAGGATGGTTCGGAACGCCACGGAGTCGGTGAGCGGATTGCCCCATTCCGGCCATTCCGGCGGCGTCAGCGGCAGGGTGTCGTCGAGCATGGTGTTCAGCACGTCGACGAACGGGACTTCCGCCACGATGCCGGCGAACAACTCTCCGGCCCGGTTGGCGACAGCACCCATCAGCATGCCGCCGGCGCTGCCACCGTGGCCGACGATGCGTTTGGCGGACGTGTAGTTCGCGGCGATCAGCGCGCGGGCCGAGGCGGCGAAGTCGTCGAACGTGTTGGTCTTCTTGTCGCGCTTGCCGTCGAGATACCAGCCCCAGCCCTTGTCGGCGCCGCCGCGGATATGGGCGATGGCATAGACGAAGCCGCGATCGACCAGCGACAGGCGGTTGGCCGAGAACGACGCCGGCATCGCCGCGCCATAGGAGCCGTAGCCATAGAGCAGCAGCGGCGCCCGTCCATCGAGTGTCAGGCCGCGCTTGTGCAGCAGCGACACCGGCACCTTCGCGCCGTCATGTGACGTCGCCATGATGCGCGTGGTGACGTAGTTCGCCGGGTCGTGCCCTGAGGGCACCACCTGGCGCTTGCGCAGGATGCGTTGGCGGCTCGCCATGTCGTAGTCGCAGATCTCGGTCGGCGTCGTCATCGAGGAGTAGGCGAAGCGCAACGTTGTGGTGTTGAATTCGAAGCCGTCGAAGATGTCCAACGAGTATGCCGCTTCGTCGAACTTGATGACGTGCTCCTCGCCGGAGCCAAGCTCGCGGATTACGATCGACGCCAGCGCATTCGCGCGCTCCAGTCGCACCAGGTAGCCGGCAAACAGCGACATCTCGAGGACATAGACACCCGGACGATGCGGGATCAGCGGCCGCCAATGGGCGCGGTCCGGCGTGGCAAGCGGTGCGGTGTCGATGCGAAAGTCGATCGCGCCGCCTTGGTTGGTGCGGATGAACAGCTCCTCGTCGCGATCGTCGACGCTGTAGCGCACGCCGGTCTCGCGCACCGCCACGAGCCGCGGCAGGGCATAGGGCTGCGCGAGGTCGATCAGCCATTGCTCCGATGTTTCCTGGTTGCCGCTGGCGACGATGCAGAAGAGGCCGCTGGCGCTTTCCTCGATGGAAGTGAACCAGCCCGTGTCCATTTCCTCGTAGACCAGCACGTCGTCGCTTTGCGGCGTGCCGAGGCGGTGGCGGAAAACGTGCAGCGGCCGGTGGTTCTCGTCGCGCTTCACGTAGAAGAAGAACGTCGAGTTGGCACCCCACACGACGCCGCCGCTGGTCTGTTCGATGATATCCGGCAGATCCTCGCCACTTTGCCAATCGCGCACCCGGATGGTGAAGTACTCCGAGCCGCGGATGTCGGCGCTCCAGGCGACCAGGCGATGGTCGGGCGAATGACGCGTCTCGCCGAAATCGAAATACTCCGACGTGGCGGCGAGCGCATCGCCGTCGAGGACAAGCTGAACCTCGCCGCCGTCGCGCGGTGAACGGCCGATCTGCTCGTGCTGGCCGCCCTGACGATACTTCCAGAGATAGGCATAAGGTCCGTCGGGTACCGGCACGCCGGAATCGTCCTCCTTGATGCGCCCGCGCATCTCGCGCACCAGCGCCTCCTGCAGCGACTTGGTCGAGCCGAGGATCGACTCGGTGTAGCGATTCTCGGCTTCGAGATAGGCCCGGATGTCCGGATCGAGGAGCTCGGGCTTGCGCAGCACTTCCTGCCAGTTCGGGTCCTTCAGCCAGGCATAGTCGTCGCTGAGCGTGACGCCGTGCAGCGTCCGCGTCGACTCGCGACTGGGCGCGAGCGGCGGTTCAAGTCTGGTTGCCGCGGATGTGAGCTCGTCCATTGGTCCTGCGATTGGCGGGCCGCCTTGGCGTCCCATTGGTCGGCGAGGATACGCACGTCCCAGCGGATGCAGAAGTGCTTTACGCTGCCGTCAGCCGCCGCCGTATAGATAGGTCGGCAGCCACAAGGTCATGCCGGGCCACACATACATGATCGCCATGCACAGGATGACGACCAGCATGTAAGGCATCATGCCGCCGAAGATCTGGTTGATGGTGACGTGGGGCGGCGACACGCCCTTGAGGTAGAAAGCCGACATCGCCACCGGTGGCGACAGGAACGCGGCCTGCAGGTTCACGAACACCAGGGTGCCCCACAGGATCGGGTCGATGTCGTAGTGTTTCAGCAGCGGCAGGAAGATCGGCACGAAGATGATGATGATCTCCGTCCATTCGAGCGGCCAGCCGAGCAGGAAGATGATTGCCTGGGACAGGATCATGAACTGCAGCGGCGTCATGTCGAGCGACAGCGCCCAGCGCTCGACCAGCCCCTGGCCGCCCAGGATGGCGAACACCGCCGAGAACAGTGCCGAGCCGACGAACAGCCAGCACACCATGGCCGTGGTCTTGGCAGTCAGGAACACCGCTTCTTTGGTGCGCTTCCAGTCGAGCGTGCCGGCCTGCAAGGCAAGCATGAAGGCGCCGGCGGAGCCGACCGCGGCCGATTCGGTCGCCGTCGTGATGCCGAACAGGATCACGGCCAGCACGATCACGGTCAGGATGCCGAGCGGCATGGTCGAGGCGGTGAGCAGCTTCAGCACCACGAAGCGCGCGGCATCCATGCGCCAGTAGTAGCGCAGCAGCACCAGAGCCCATGCCGCGGCGATGCCCCAGAACCACCAGTAGAAGCTGTCCGACGGTCCGAGCTCGGCCGCCGTGGCCGGGCTCGTGGCCAGCCCGGGCGTACCGAGCTGCTCCACGCCGGTCGCCTCGGGGCCTTCCTCGGGCTGCTGATGGATGACGACGTACCACCATATCGCGGCGAACGTGAGCGTCGTCAGCAGCAGCGGGCCGAGTGCCGAGAGGAAGTTCAGTGCGAGCGTGGCGGCCGAGAGTGGCCGGTGCTTCTCGTCCTTCAAGCGTCGGGCATCGCCGGGCGCGAACAGCGCCTTCACGAGGGCCACCAGCAGGTTCGACGAATAGGCCTTCTGCAGCCCCTGCACCCAGCCCGGGACGGGCACGCGCACCTGTTCCTCCGGCAGCTTGGGCGCGATCCTGGGATCGATCAGCGCCCGGCCGATGACATAGGCGAGGTACAGCAAGGCGAGGAAGAAGCCGGGAAACATCGCCGCGGCGTAGAGCTTGACCACGGATTGGCCGGCGACGGCGGCATAGACGATGATCATCACCGAGGGCGGGATCAGGATGCCGAGCGTGCCGCCCGCCGTGATGACGCCGGCGGCGAGCTTCACGTCGTAGCCGGCGCGCAGCATGGGATTGAAGGCGATGACGCCCATCAACACCACCACGGCTCCGACGAGGCCGCTGGCAATGCCCCAGAAGGTGCAGACGATCAGCGTCGCGACGGCAAGCGCCGCGGGCACCCGGCGGAAGGCGAGCTGGATCGAGTAGAACATCTTGTCGACCAGTGCCCCGCGCTCCATGACGTAGCCCATCAGCACGAAGAGCGGGATGGAGATCAGAACGTCGTTGGTCATGGCGCCGTAGGTGCGCTGGACCATCAGGTCGAACACCTTGTTGTGGAACCACGGCTGCGAGGGATCGTAGAAGGCGATGAAGCCGAAGAAGATGCCGAGCCCCATCAGCGTGAAGGCCGTGGCGAAGCCCATCAGGATGACGACGACGATGAGCGCCAGCATCAGCAGGCCGAGGGCGGGCTCGCTCATGTCCTGATGTCTCCGCCCATGCCGCGTTGGCGGGCGGCTTCTTCGATGGCGGCCGCCTGCTCGATGGCGCGCTTGCGCGTTTCCTCGTCGACATGCTCGCTGTGCGCCAGCTGCTCCTCGACGACGTCGATCTCGGCGACGTCCTTCAGCCGGCTCGGCCAGGCGCCGGTCCGGAGGCAGACGACGCAGCGCGCGACTTCGGCGATGCCCTGCAGGAAGACCAGGGCACCGGCCAGCGGGATCACCGTCTTGAAATGGTAGACCGGCGGACCCTCTGCCGTGACGTTGGAATGCTCGGCGATGCGCCAGGAATCGCCGGCATAGTCATAGCCGGCATAGACCAGGGCGCCGATGCCGGGAAAGAAGAAGACGAAATAGAGCACCAGGTCGAGCAGCGCCTGGGTGCGCGGCCGCATCGAGCTGTAAAGGAAGTCTCCGCGCACATGCGCGTTCTGGGCCAGCGTATAGGCGCCGCACAGCATGAACAGCGAGCCGTACAGCATGTTGTTGAGATCGAAGATCCAGGCGGTCGGCGCGTTCAGGATGTAGCGCTTGAACACCTCGATGCACACGACCGACATCAGCGCCACGATCAGCCAGGCCGCGGCCTTGCCGATCCAGGTGCTGATGCCGTCGATCGTGTGCAGGAACCGCTCGACGGCCATGCGGACACTCCGTCTTGCGGCCCCGCCCTCAGAGCCTCACTGGCTTGGCCTGTGCGCCGAAGTAGTGGTCGAACACCATCTTGCGGCTCACCACCGTGTCCTGCTCCCACTGCGTGGCGCGCTTGGCGAAGGCGATCTGCAATTCGGCGATCTCCTTGAACAGGGGATTCTCGGCCGACTTCTTGACCACCACCTCGTCATAGATCTCGAGCTGGCGCTTCAGGACGGAGTCGGGCGTCTTGTAGAATTTCACCTTGTCCTTGGTTTGCAGCTCGACATAGTCCTTGGAATAGCGGTCGATCGCCTTCCACGACATGTCCGCACTCGCCGCATCGACGGCGCCGCTGATGATCGCCTTCATCTTGTCGGGCAGTGCGTTGTACTTGTCCTTGTTGAACAGGATCTCGAGCTGCTCGGCGTTCTGGTGATAGCTCTGCAGCATGCAGACCTTGGACACGTCGGCGAAGCCCAGGATGCGGTCCGAGCTGGCGTTGTTGAACTCGGCCGCGTCGAGCAGGCCGCGATCCATCGCCGACACGATCTCGCCGCCGGGCAAGGCGTTAACCGCCGCGCCCAGACCCTGGTACACGTCGATCGAGATGCCGACGGTGCGGAACTTCAGTCCCTTCAAGTCGTCGGCCTTGGTGATCGGCTTCTTGAACCAGCCGAGCGGCTGGGTCGGCATCGGCCCGTAAGGGAACGACACGATATTGGCGCCGATCGAGGCGTAGAGCTTCTCGAGCAGCTCCTTGCCGCCGCCATACTTGTGCCAGGCCAACAGCATGTTGGCGTCCATGGCGTAGCCGGGGCCCGAGCCCCACAGCGCCAGCGCCGTCTGCTTGCCGTAGTGATAGACCAGCACGCCGTGGCCACCATCGAGCGTGCCCTTGGACACCGCTTCGAGGAGGCCGAAGGCCGGCACGACGGCGCCGGCGGGCAGGACCTCGATCTTGAGGTCGCCGCCGGTCATGTCGTTGACCTTCCGGGCGTAGTCGAGCGCGTATTCGTGGAAGATGTCCTTCGCCGGCCAAGTGCTCTGCCAGCGCATGGCGATCGGGCCTTGCGCCTTGACCACTGATGGCGCGGCGACGGATGCGGCAGTAGCAATAGCGGCGCCCTTCAGGAAGCGGCGACGCGAATTGCACGGTGAACGTGACTTTGCGGCCATTGCTTTCCTCCCTGGTTTGACGTCATTCGACGTCTAATTGCAGAGAGGATGAACCGGCGGGTGAAGGCCTGTCCAGAGCGCTCAACCCGATGTGAAGGCCCCGGAGCGAGGCCCTAAAATGAAGGCCTAGCTGTAGTTGCCGCGCACCCTCTCGCGACCATTGCCCTTGCGGGCGGGAGCGGGGCCGTGTGCCGGCGCCTGCTTGGCTGCGACCTTTTTGGGCTTGGTGCGCAGGAGCTTGCGCATCTCCGCGCCCTTGGTGTCCCACCAGTCCGCCAGGATGCGCACGTCCCAGCCGATGCAGAAGTGCTTTACGCCCATCTCGAGATATTTGCCGGCTTGGCTGGGATCGCGCAGCTCGATGCGCGGATGCAGGCCCTTCTTGAGCGCGGTCTTGATGGTCTTGAGCTCGGCTTCGAGCACCTCGGGATGGCTGTACTGGCCGGTCTTGCCGATGCTCATGGAGAAGTCCGAGGCGCCGAACTGCACCATGTCGATACCGGGCACCGAGAGGATGCGGTCGAGATCATCCACGCAGGACTTCTTCTCGACCATGATGGCGATGACGACTTCGTTCAGCGCATCGACATAGTCGGGCGTTCCGCCATGCCGCACGGTGCCGACGTCGCGCCGCATGCCCACACCCAGCCGGCCGCGGCCGCGCGCGCCCTTGGTCATCGTTGTCTCGGCCCGCACTGCGTCGACCGCGACCTTGGCGTCCTCGACCGTGCGGATGTCGGCGAACAGCACGCTCTGGAAGCCGGCGCCGATGGCGCGCATGGCCTGGTGCGTGTACTGCGTCTGCTCGATCTTGATCATGCCCGCCATGTTCATGAGCTCGAACGAGCGGCCGAGATTGTCGAGGTCGTGCATGGTGAAGGGCGCGTACTCGGCGGTGAACTCGACATAGTCGTATTGCTTGGAATGGCCGATCAGTTCGACCAGGGTCGGCCAGGCCGACAGGATGTGCGTGCCGACAGTCGGCTTGCCGGCGTTGAGTTTCTCGCGGAGCAGGTTGCGGCGCATGGCCATTTTGGTTCCCCCATTCGGTGGCGGCATAGTGCGCGAGCTTAGGCGCCAACGGAACTTCCAATGACCAAATTAGGTGGCGGTGCGCGTCCAAGGGTAAGATACGCGCGTCCAAATCTCCGCCATGGGAGCGTAGCGTATGCCCAGCGTTGTCTATTCGCCGTCGTGCGACTTTCCGGCATTTCCGCCGGTCCTTCGGGGGCCCCGGGGGAATTCCGCAATTAGCGCTACCCCGCTACCCCCGGCACGACTTTCCGCACTTTCCGCTAGTGCGCTACCCCCTCGGCAAGACGGCGGCATACAGCTGAAAATCCCTGTCCCACCGTTTTTCGACCGTTTTTCACCGTTTTCGACCGTTTTCGCGATCGCGGCGAAACGAAGATCGTTCGACGATTCAAGGGCTCGACCGTTTTCGGGGCCGCCGCTGACCGATTAAAAACGGTGAAAACGGTATAAACGGCATGGCGGGTGTCTGGGCAGCGGGGAGGGGATCGTCTTGAAGCAGATCAAGGTCACGGCCATGACGGTGTTCGTCACCGACATCCCGGTGAGGCTGATGCGTCGGCACGGCTCGGGTGACGTCGCGGGCTCGGTGAAGAACGCCATTCTCAAGCTCGAGACGGACGCCGGCATCACCGGCTGGGGCGATGCCTCACCCTGGGCGGTGTTCACCGGCACGATCGAAGCCAATGTCGCGGCCCTGCACGTCTATCTCCGGCCGGTGCTGATCGGCGCCGACCCGTTTCGCATCGAGGCACTGATGGCCGAGGCCGATCATGCCGTGGTCGGCCATCCTGAAGCGAAGGCCGCGATGGAGATGGCGTTGTTCGACATCGTGGGCCAGGCCAGCGGTCTGCCGGTGGCCGAGCTTTTGGGTGGTCGATGCCGCGACGACATCCCGTTGTCGTTCTCGGTCGCCGACCCAGACTTCGATCGCGACATGGAGATGGTGAAGCGCCTCTATGGCGACGGCCTGCGGCTATTCAAGATGAAGACCGGCTTCGCCGGACATGCCGCGGACCTGAAACGCATGGAGCGCTTCCGCAAGGAGCTGCCGGCCGATGCCGAGCTCCGCATCGACTACAACCAGGGCATGGTGACCCACAACGCCATCCGCGAGCTGCGCGACGTCGAGGCGTTCAAGCCGACCTTCATCGAGCAGCCGGTGCCGGGCCACCATCGCGCCGCCCTGGCCGAGATCACCCGCGCGCTCGACACGCCCGTGCTGGCCGACGAGAGCGTGTTCACGCCAACCGACGCGCTGCATGTCGCGGCCAACCGCGTCGCCGACCTGGTGAGCATCAAGATCATGAAGCACGGCGGCATGCTGGCCGGACGCAAGGTCTCGGCGATCTGCGAGGCCGCCGGCATCGCCTGCTATGGCGGCGACATGTTCGAAACCGGCATCGCCCACCTTGCGGGCACACACATGATCGCCGCCACGCCCAACATCTCGCTGGGTTGCGAATTCTACCAGGCCAAATACTTCCTCGAGCGCGATCTGCTGGCCGAGCCTTTTCCCATCGTGAACGGCCGTGTGGTGGTGCCGAGGACCCCCGGCCTTGGCATCAAGGTCGACGAGGCGCGGGTGAAGCACTACGCCGTGGACACCTTGAAATAGCGGATTGGCGTGTATCTTGCTGCAGTCTGCTTGACGGCTGCGGGGGCCGGCACCAGACTTTTTCAGGGGAAAAGGGAGGGCAAAAACATGAAGCTAAGTCGTCGTGATATGGCCACGGTTGGTATCGCCACCGCCGGTCTCGCCGCCGCCGTGAGCGCCGTGCCGGTGCGCGCACAGCCCAAATTGAGCGATTCGACCTGGGAGCTGATCAAGAAGAACGGCCAAGTCCGCATGGGCGTGTTCGAGTATCCGCCGTACTTCGTGCGCAACAAGTCGAGCGGCGAGTGGGAAGGCGCCATGGTCGACATGGGCAAGGACATCGCCAACGAGCTGAAGGTGAAGTTCGTGCCGGTCGAGGTCGGCGGCTTCGCCGAGGCCGTGCTGTCGCTGCAGGCCGGCAAGGTCGACATGAACTTCGGCCTTCAGGCCACGCCGATCCGCGCCACGGCGATCGACTTCGCCGGTCCGATCTACTGGATCGAGTGGGTGACGGTGAACAACCCCAACTTCAAGGGCAAGGACTGGGCCGACTACAACAAGGAGAACGTCAAGGTCGCGGTCATGACCGGCACGTCGGACGAGCTCCTGCTGCGCAAGATGGCGCCCAAGGCCACACGTGTGGAGTTCAAGCTCATCGCCGACGTGGCGCTCGCGGTCTCCTCGGGCCGCGCCGACGCCTTCACCACGACCGTGCTGGCGAGCATGGTGATGAAGCAGAAGAACCCGGCTCTGGGTGAGTTCATGAACCCGAAGCCGCGCGTGGCGCTGCCGGGCTATATCGGCCTTCGTCTCGAAGACGACCAGCGCTGGCAGAAGTTCCTCGACCGCTGGTCCGAATGGAACATCCTGCTCGGCCACAACGAGCGGCGCATGCGCGAGGCGCTCGCCAAGGATGGTCTCGAGGTCCCGTCGACGGTCTCGTTCTCGCCGAACTGATGGCCAAGTCGGTCACCGTGATAGGCGCCGGCCTGGTCGGCGTCTGTTGCGCGCTCCACCTGCAGCGCGAAGGCTTCGCGGTCCGGCTCGTCGACAAGGGCGAGCCGGGCAAGAAGGCCTCGTTTGGCAATTCGGGCAGCTTCGGCACCGCATCGTGCGTCCCCTTCGCTCTGCCGGGCGTGCTGAAGAAGGTGCCGAAGATGCTGTTCGACAGCACGTCGCCACTCAAGCTGCGCTGGAGCCACGTGCCGAGCGCGCTGCCGTGGTTCCTGCGCTTCATCGAGTCGGCGCGGCCGTCGAGGGTCGAGGAGATCGCCAAGGCGCGCAACTCGCTGCTGGTCCACACCCACGCGGGTTACGCGCCGCTGATCGAGGGCGCCAACGCCGGTCAATGGGTGGTCGATGACGGCTTGCTGATGACCTTCGAGAGCGAGGAGGCGTTCCGCAACGCCCAGTACGCGCTCGACCTGCGCCGCCGCAACGGCGTGCACATGGACATCCTCGACGGCAACGAGGCGCGCCAGATGGAGCCCGCGCTGTCGGACAAGGTGATCAAGGCGGTGTCGCTGCCCGACGTGCACCGCACGATCGATCCGTGGCGGCTGTGCGATGCGTTGGCGCGGGATTTCGTGCGTCGCGGCGGCGAAATCCTGAATGCCGACGTGAAAGGCTTCGAGATCGGCGGCGAAGGGCCGACCAAGGTCGTAACCGACCGCGGTCCGATGGATGTCGAGCAGGTGGTCATCGCGGCGGGCGTCTGGTCTAGGCCGCTCGCCAAGCAACTCGGCACCTCGGTGCCGCTCGAGGCGGAACGTGGCTATCACGTCATGTTCGGTCCGCAGGATTTCGGCTTGAAGCGCGCCCTGGTCTCGGCCGACCGCAGCGTTTCGCTCATCCAGATGTACGAGGGTTTCCGCGCCACCGGCGTCGCCGAGTTTGCGGCCCCCGACGCGCCGGCCGACATGCGCATCGCCGACATGGTGATGCGCCATGCCAAGGAACTGGTGCCGGGGCTCAAGGGTGAGGCCGCCTCGAAATGGATGGGTCCGCGGCCCTCGCATCCCGATTCCAAGCCGGTCATCGGCCGCTCGCCGCGCCACAAGAACGTGTTCTTCGCTTTCGGCCACGACCATCTCGGCCTCACCATGGCCGGCATCACCGGCAAGCTGGTGGCCGAGCTCGCGACCGGTAAGCCGACCACGGTCGACCTCGCGCCGTTCCGGCCGGATCGATTCTAGGATGTTCGTCCTTGCCGCCTACAAGTGGGACTTCAGCCTGGTCCCCAACTACATCAATTTCTGGCTAAAGGGCCTCGGCGTCACGCTGGCCTATTCGGTCGGCACTATCCTGGGCGGCATGATCATCGGCGTGGTCTGCGGCATGCTGCTGCTGGCGCGCAGGAAGTGGATAACGCTTCCCGTCCACTACTACGTCGAGATTTTCCGCTGCACGCCGCTCTTGGTGCAGATCGTCTGGTTCTACTTCGCCCTGCCGATCGTGCTGCAGATCGAGCTGCCCGACTGGTTCGCGGCCGGTCTCGGCCTCACGCTTTACATGGGGGCGTTCGCCACCGAGATCTTCCGCGGCGGCATCATCTCGATCGACAAAGGCCAGTGGCAGGCCTCGCGCGCGCTCGGCATGACCTGGCCCGAGCTGATGCGGAACATCATCCTTCCGCAGGCGATCAAGCGCATGGTTCCGCCCTTCGTCAATCAGTCGATCATCCAGCTGAAGAACACCTCGCTGCTCTACGTCGTGGCGATCCCCGACCTGATGTACACGGGTTCGATCATCGTCTCGGATACCTTCCGGCCGCTCGAGGTCTACACCGTCGTCGCCATCTCCTATTTCATCATCCTCTATCCGCTGACCCTGTACGCGGCCCGGCTGGAGGCGCGCGTTGACCAGTAGCGCGATGGTGAGGGTCGATGGCCTGCGCAAGAGCTACGGCACGGTCGAGGCCGTGCGCGGCGTCTCGCTCGAAGTGCAGCGCGGCCAGGTCGTGGTGATCATCGGGCCGTCCGGCTGTGGCAAGTCGACCTTCCTGCGCTGTATCAATCTTCTCGAGCAACCGTCGGCCGGCACCCTGCAGGTCAGCGACCGCAGCTTCGAATTCGGCCCGGGCAAGGCGATGCCGTACGGTCGCGACCTGGCGCGCTTCCGTTCCCGCATCGGTATGGTGTTCCAGCAGTTCGACCTCTTCCCGCACATGACGGTGCTGCAGAACGTGATGTCGGGCCCGCTGATCGTGAAGAAGATGGCGAGGGCCGAGGCCGAGCCGATCGCGCGTGATCTGCTGGGCAAGGTCGGGCTCGCCGAGTTTACCGCGCGCTACCCGCGCGAGCTGTCGGGCGGCCAGCAGCAGCGCGTGGCGATCGCGCGCGCCATGGCCATGCAGCCCGAGATCATGCTGTTCGACGAGGTGACTTCGGCGCTCGATCCCGAGTTGGTCGGCGAGGTGCTCGACGTGATGAAGCGGCTCGCGGTTGATGGCACGACGATGATCGTGGTTACGCACGAAATGGGCTTCGCTCACGATGTCGCCGACCATGTCCTCGTCATGGATGCGGGCCAGGTGGTCGAACAGGGACCCGCCGACGAAGTCTTGCTGCGTCCCAAGAACGCGCGTACGGCATCGTTTCTGGCGCGCTTCCACAGCACCATGGGCGAGCGCAAAGCCTAACGGAGGAGTTCTGCGATGTTTCCGTCAAAGCAAGACGTGACGATCTGTTTCGCTCACGCGGCCTACCAGATGAAGGCGCGGTTCGACGTGCGCAAGACCGGCATCAAGAGCTTCCAGGTGTGGGCCTATGACGAGCTGCAGAAGCGGGTGAGCGAGGCCGACGTCGTGGTGGTCTCTGGTATGTGGAAGAACGACCTGATCCCGGCGGCCTCCAGGCTCAAATTCATCCAATCGATCAGCTCGGGCATGGATCAGTATTCCAAGGAGCAGCTCGCGGCCAAGAAGGTGCGGTTGGCGAGCGCCGCTGGCGTCAATGCCCGCGCCGTGGCCGAGCATGCGATCTCGCTCATCCTGGCGGTGGCGCGGCGGCTGCCCGAGGCGCGCGACAATCAGCACAAGAAGATGTGGCGCGGCATGATCGGCGATCTCACCCAGCGCGAAGACGAGCTGGGCGGCAAGACGCTGCTGGTCGTCGGCATGGGCCGTATCGGCGCCCATCTCGCCAAGCTCGCCAAGGCATTCAACATGAAGGTGGTCGGCATCCGCCGCGATCCCAAGCAGGGGCCCAACGGTGCCAACTCGATCCACGGCATGGCCGAGCTGGTGAAGCTGGTGCCGCAAGCCGACATCGTGGCGCTGACCTGCGCGCTTACGCCCGAAACCACCGGCCTGATGAGCGCGGCAGCCTTCGCCGCCATGAAGCCGTCTTCGATGTTCGTGAACGTGGCGCGCGGCAAGGTGGCCGACGAGGCCGCTCTGACCGAGACCATGAAAGCCGGGAAGATCTGGGCCGCAGCGCTCGACGTCACCGCCGAGGAGCCGCTACCGGCGGCATCGCCCTTATGGGCGATGCCCAATGTCTTCATCACCCCACACACTGCGGGCGAGACACGCGCCTACGAAGACAACGTGCTCGATATCCTGATGGAAAACCTAGAGCACCTGTGGCGAGGCGAGGGCTCGCTTCGCAACCAGGTGCTCTAGGCTTCGGCTACTTCTTCTCCTCGTCCTTCTTCTGCGGCGCCTGAGGCTGCGGCGCGGGGGCATGGGCCTGTTGCGGCGGCTGAGGCTGCGGCGCAGGAGCGTGGGCCTGTTGCGGCGGCTGAGGCGCCGGTGCGGGGTGAGCCGCTTGAGGCGGCGGCGGTGCCGGCGCGTGAGCCTGTTGTGGCGGCGGCGCTGGAGCGTGAACTTGCGCCGGCGGAGCAGCTTGAGGCGGCGGTGCCGGAGCATGGGCCTGCGCAGGCGGCGGTGGCGCCTGAGGCTGCGGCGCGGGCGCGGCCTGACGCTGCGGCTGCGGCGGCGGGGTCACGGCGCCCTGAGGCTTCGGCGGCTCGGCTTGGTGCGGAGGCTGAGGCGCAGGCGCGGGTTGCTGTGCCTGCTGCGGCTTGGGCGGCTCGGCCGGATGCGGCGGCGGAGTCACGGCGCCCTGCGGCTTCGGCGGCTCGGCCTGATGCGGAGGCTGTGCCGGAGTAGCTGGTTGCTGCGCCTGTTGCGGCTTGGGCGGTTCGCCGGGCTTCGGCGGTTCTACCGGCCGGGCGGTGTTGGGCTCGTGGACCGGCGGCAGGTTGGCCTGGCCGGGAGGACGCGGCGGCTGGCCGGGTTGGCCGGCCGGAGGCTGCGCACCCGTCGGCGGCGGCGTGGTCACGGCGCGGTTGTCGGTCGGCTTCGCTGGCGTGCCGGGCTGAGCGGGCTGTCCCGGTGCAGGCGTGCGTTCGCCCTGAAGCTGCGGCGGTGCCGCGCCCGTGCGTGGGGCGAGCGGCGGCAGGCCAGGATGGGCGGTGTTGGCGTTCGGGCTCGCGTTAGGCGCGGTCGCGTTGTGTGCCGCATTCGGCTCATTGGGCCGCGTGGTGGCGATCTGCGGACCGGGTGCCTTGGGCCGATCAGCCGTCGTGAGCGTCGGGCGGCCGATCGCCTGCATGTTGGAGAGGCGAGTCTCGGTCGTCGGCACGTTCCCCTTGGCCTGACCCTGTGCCTGGCCTTGCGGCGGCCGGGCGTTGGGATCGTTCGGCCGAGTGGCGGGCGCAGTGCCCGGCGCGTTGCCGGCGCCGGGCGCCTGGACGGCGCGGATCGACTGCATCGGCGCCGGCGGTGCGGCGACCGGCGCTACCGGAGCGGCGGTGAGCTTCTCCGGCGCGACCTTCAGTGCCACTCGGGCCACCGGCCGCGAATGGGCGAAGTCGTCGGCCGGCACTACAGTCGCGAAGCGGCGGTTCATGAAAGCCGCCTGCTGCTGATTGGCGGGGACGGCTTCACGACGCTGGGCACGCTGCCAGTTCTGCTCCATCACCTGATCCTGCACGCGCGCGCTGGCGTTGAGGCGGCGATAGTAGTCGCGGTCGTTGGAGTAGGGCGGCACATAGGCCTCGCGCGGGCCGAGCGGGAACCAGCCGACCGGCGCGCGGCTCTGCTGGCCGATCGCCACGCCGAGCTCGACGCCGCCGACGAAGGCCACCAGCGCCGGCGCATAGACCGGACGCAGGTCGCGCTGCGGCGGCACCCAGACCCAGCGGTTGTTGCGGTTGGCCCAGCGGCCGTAGTGGTAGGGCGCGAAGCCCCACGGCTGCTCATCGACCCAGGTCCAGCCCCACGGCTGCACATAGGACCAGCGGCCGTTGCGATAGGGCTCCCAGCCGGCGACCACGGCGCGCGGCGCCCAGACCTGACCGTATTCGGGGTCGTTGCTCCAGCTGCCGTAGCCGTTCAGGTCCTCGTAGCCGGTCATGTTCGCGGTCACATATTGCGTTGGCTGGTCATAGACCACGACGCGATCGCGCTCGGCCCAGTAGGCCGGCATCGGCGGCGGCGCGCTCGGGATGGTGCGCAGTTGCGGGCTGCCATTGTCGTCGAACACCTCGCCGACTTCTCCGGCACGCACAGCCAGGATTTGGCCGTTCGGCGCCTGGATCTGCGCTGCGCCGGTGCGCACGCCAAGACGAGTCGGATCCTGCGTCGACCCGGCCTCGACATAGTAGTCGCCCTGTTGCTGCAGGGTGACCTTGCCGCGTGGCGTGATGATCTCGTAGGGCTGATTCGTGTCGTAAGTGAACGTCTTGATGTCGAGCCGGCCCTGGTCGATTTGCATGCGGGTCTGGCTGTCGTCGATCGCCAGCATGTCGAGCTGGGTGCCGCTATCCATGCGCACCCGCGTGCCTGCGATGGAAATCTCGCTGCGGGCATTCGGCTCGGTCCACAGCGCGTCGCCCGAGGTCAGCGGCGTGTTGACAAGCGCCGGCGCCCAGTCCGCCTGCTCGTTGTCGTGGAAAGACACGGTGCCGTGCACGAAGGCGAGGCGGCCAACACGCGCGGGCGGATCGCCCGATGGGGCAGATTGTGCGTTGGCGGTGCCGGCAAATCCCACGACGCCAGCAAACAATATGGCGACACTGCGACGAATAAGTTCGATCATGGACAGGCTCCTGATACCCTCAGCCGGCACAATCAACGCGGGAGCTGGTTGCAGAGTTCCTGAAGGGGAGGACGAAATGAGTGTCGCCGATTCGAACCGCACCATTCTCACGGGCGAGAACCCGTTCATCCGTCTCAGCGCGAAGGACGGCGATCCCAATTCGACCGATGCGAGCTTCTGGCGAATCATCCTTTGCCCGGCAGGGCCGGGGCACGTGCTCTACCTCAAGAGCGAGCTGACGGAGGGCCGTTGGCGTATCTATTCCGACAACATCGCGATGGCGCGTTGGCTCCAGAAGACCGTGCAGGGCATGCTCAATCCGGAGCTCAAGGACCTTTCCATACCGGTGGTTGATGCAGCCTTCGACAAGTCGGGCGACGTACGCGACTACTGGACCGAGCACGTCTCGGCGACCGATGCCGAAATCGCCCTCACCTGGCACGACATCGGCGAGCCGCTGCTGATCCATACCCAGCCCAACCAGGCACCCAACCCCAGGCCATACGGTGTCTGCACGCTGCTCATCCCCGCGCTCGCGGCTCGGCTGACGCTGAACGGCCAGCAGGCCAAGGGCCAGCCGTGGAAACGCGAGCGGGAGGGCCAACCGTTCAGCACCTGCGCGCTGGCTTTCTCCGAGAGCTGGACGGAGCCGCGCTAGCCAAGACCGGATGATGAAGGGGGTTTTTGACGCCCGGCCGGGGTCTCGCTACGACGATGACATCGAGAGCCGGTACCACTTTCCTATCCACTATTTGGAAGACGCTCGGGCTCTCGTTGGCGACTGGATCATCTACCGCTCTACGCGCAGGGGAGGCGGCAAGATCGCATACTTTGCGACTGCGAAGGTGATTGCCATTGAGGCCGATCCAATTCTGGCTAGCCATTTCTACGCTCGCCTCGCTGAATTCTTGCCCTTCGACAGGTTGGTTCCCTTGGAGAAGGCCGGTGGGTTCTATGAACGCCAGCTGAACTTCGTGGCCAAGAATCTGAGAGGCGTCGCTTTCCATGGCCGGTCGGTGCGAACGATCTCCGATCCCGAATTTGCCGAAATCGTTCATGCTGGTCTGAAGGAGACATTAGCCCCTGCCAACGCGGTGCGCCTAGAGCTAGACGGTGTGCATACGGATGCTGAGACGTTTGCTCTCGTCAATGCGCCCGAAGATGAGCAAGAGCGAAGGATCGTTCAGATTCTAATGAACCGAAAAGTGCGCGACGCGAACTTCAGGCACCAAGTTTGCGAAGCCTACAACAACACCTGCGCGGTGACGAAGATTCGCTTGGTGAATGGTGGGGGTAAGGCGGAAGCTCAGGCCGCTCATATCTGGCCTGTTGCTGGAGGTGGCCCAGACGTTGTGCAGAACGGGATCGCACTCTCGGCTACGGTCCATTGGCTATTCGATCGTCACTTGATCTCGCTCAGTGATGACTATGGACTGCTCGTTGCGCATAACCGCGTACCAAGCGAATTAAGATCGCTCTTCCAGAATCAGATGGAACGAATTCACCTTCCCGAAGACAAGGCCTATTGGCCGCGTCTCAGGTACATTCAACGTCACCGCGCTGCTTTTGTGGGCTAGCGCGGACTTTAGAACTGCTTGGCCAGCTCTGCGTAGCTCTGCCGCCGGACGTCTTCGCCGTAGGTCCAGGTGACGATGGCCATCTCGTCGACGCCGACGCGCTCCTTGAGCTCGACGATGCGCGCCATGACCTCGGGGCCGGTGCCGGCGAAGGTGTTGCGGCGGAACTTGGCGATCCGCTCCTGATCGTGTGGTTCGAGCTCCTTCGCCGCTTCCTCCGGCGAGACCAGCGGGCCTAGAAGCCCGCGGTCGCGGTTGATGCGCGAGAGCACGCGCGAGGTGAGGTGGTACTGCGCCTCTTCCATGGACGGCGCTGCGAGCGCCCACACGCAGAGGCCGGAGCGCGGCGTGGGATGACGCGCGCTCGGCCGGTAGGTGCGCTTGTAGAGATCGATGGCGCGCTCGCCGCCGGCGCCGTCGCTGAAGAACCAGGCGTAGCAATAGGGCAGGCCGAACAGGGCGGCGACCTGCGCGCCATAGTCGGAGCTGCCGAGGATCCAGATCTCCGGCGCGGTCGGTCCCTGCGGGAAGGCCTGCACCGCCGCGAACGGATGGCGATCGACCAGCGGCTCGTTGTGCACCCAGGCGATCAGGTCGCGCACATCGGCGGGAAAATGCTCCGGCCGCTCATTGGCCATCGGGTTCAGGGCAAAGGCTGTGCGGCCGTCTGAGCCCGGCGCGCGGCCAAGGCCCATGTCGATCCGCCCAGGCGCCAGGGCATCGAGTACACGGAACACTTCGGCCACTTTGAACGCCGAATAATGCGGCAACATGATGCCGGCGCTGCCGATGCGGATCCGCTCGGTCGTGGCGGCGATCGCCGCCATGATGATCTCGGGCGCGGTGCCCACGATGGTCGGATGGTTGTGGTGCTCGGAGACCCAGAAGCGCTCGTACCCCAGCGCTTCGCAGTGTCGGGCCAACGCCACGGTGTTGCGGATCAATTCTTCATGCGGACGCCCGGCTACCGCAATCGATTGGTCGAGAACTGAAAGACGCATCAGACGTTGAATTTAGAAGAAGGAGGCTGCCATGCCCACATCGAAGGTCGTCGGCATTGACCACATTTCCATCAGGGTCAGAGACTACGAGAAATCGAAGTCCTTCTATTCGAAGCTGTTCACGTTCCTGGGGTTCGAGATTTCGGAGGACTACGGGAGCACGATCGGCTGGACCAACGGCAAGACCCGCTACTGGATTGCCCCGGCCGAGGGCCGCAAGAGCCACAAGATCGGCGATGTCGGCATCCATCACTACGCCTTCGAGCTGCGCAACCGCCGCGACGTCGATGCCCTGCAAGGCTTCTTGGAGAAGGAGAAAGTGAAGATCGTCGATCCAGCCGGCGAATACTACGAGGACTACTACGCCGTGTTCTTCCTCGACCCCGATGAACTCAAGCTCGAAGGCATGAAGTACGGCGAGCTGACGGCCAAACGGAAGAAGGGCAGGGCATTGAAGGGCAAGAAGTGAGCCCGACGCTGGCGCTGGCGGCGCACGACAAAGAGGCGTAACGACGACGGGCGGACGGTGCTGTTCCACCGCTTGGTGTTTGGTTGATTGCCCTCAGGATCGGTCACAAGACGACCTATCGCTACCATGAGCCGGTCCGTCTGGGGCCGCATCGGCTGATCTTGCGTCCGCGCGAAAGCCGCGATCTTCGCCTGACGTCGAGTGTCGTGGAGACCACGCCCGCCGCGACCATCACCTGGGCGCACGATGTCTTCGGCAACTCTATTGCCACGGCGACTTTCGATGCGATGAGCGATCATCTCGTGGTCGACAGTATGACCGAGCTTCAACTCGATGCGACCGACTGGCCCGTCTTCGCCATCGCGGCCACCGCCGCTTCCTATCCCTTCGTCTATTCGGCCAGCGAATGGATCGACCTCGGAGCGCTCGTCACGCCGCAAAATCCCGATCCGGACGGACGGCTGCGCGCCTGGGCGGAGGGCTTCGTGCGCAGCCGGCCAACCGACACGCTGTCACTGCTCAAGGACATCAGCCTCGGCGTCTCGAGCTGGATTCTCTATCAGAGCCGCGAAGACGAAGGCACCCAGTCGCCCATCGAGACGCTCGATCGCGGCTGGGGTTCGTGCCGCGACCTTGCCGTGCTGTTCGTCGAAGCAGCGCGCACTCTGGGCTTCGGCGCCCGCATCGTCTCGGGCTACCTCTACAATCCGGCTCGGGCGCATGAAGTGGGAACGACCCATGCCTGGGCCGAGATATTCGTCCCCGGCGCGGGCTGGATCACCTTCGATCCGACCAATCGCAGCGTGGGCGGCTCCAACCTGATCCCCGTGGCGGTAGCGCGCGACATCGCTCAGGCCATGCCGGTTGCCGGCAGCTTCATCGGCGCAAGCGACGCCTTTCGGGGCATGTCGATAGAAGTCGTCGTAGGCCCGTCCAACGGAAACGCGGACGGGCCTGCCGGGATCTAGAAGCCCATGTCGCCGGCCATACCGCCCGGCGTTGCGGATTGCGGGTTCTTCTCCGGCCTCTCGGCCACCATTGCCTCGGTCGTGATGAGAAGTCCGGCGACCGAGACGGCGCCCTGCAGAGCCGCACGCACGACCTTTGTCGGGTCGATGACGCCGGCCTTGATCATGTTGACGTACTCCGCCTTCTGGGCGTTGAAGCCGTAGTTGACGTCCTTCTGGTCGAGCATGTGTCCGGCGACCACCGCGCCGTCGAAGCCGGCATTCTCGGCGATCTGGCGAACCGGCGCCTGCAGGGCACGGCGCACGATGTCGATGCCGACCTGCTGGTCGTGGTTGGCGCCTTTCCTGCCTTCGAGAACGCGCGTCGCGTAAAGGAGTGCAGCACCACCGCCCGCAACGACGCCTTCCTCGACCGCAGCCTTGGTCGCATGCATGGCGTCCTCGACGCGGTCCTTGCGCTCCTTGACCTCGATCTCGGTCGCGCCGCCCACCTTGATGATCGCAACGCCGCCGGCCAGCTTGGCCAACCGCTCCTGGAGCTTCTCGCGGTCATAGTCAGATGTCGTCTCCTCGACCTGCGCCTTGAGCTGCGCCACGCGGGCCTGGATGTCCTTCTTCTTGCCGGTGCCGTCGATGATCGTGGTGTTTTCCTTGTCGATCCGCACGCGCTTGGCATTGCCCAGCATGTCCAGCGTCACGTTCTCGAGCTTGATGCCGAGATCCTCGCTGATCGTCTGGCCGGCAGTCAGGATCGCGATATCTTCGAGCATCGCCTTGCGGCGATCGCCGAAGCCCGGCGCCTTGACGGCGGCGACCTTCAGGCCACCGCGCAGCTTGTTGACCACCAGGGTGGCAAGCGCCTCGCCTTCGATCTCCTCCGCGATGATGAGCAGCGGCCGGTTCGACTGCGCGACCAGCTCGAGCAGCGGCAACAGTGACTGCAGGGCCGACAGCTTCTTTTCATGGATCAGGATGTAGGGGTTCTCGAGTTCGCAGATCATCTTGTCGGCGTTGGTGATGAAATACGGCGAGAGATAGCCGCGGTCGAACTGCATGCCCTCGACGACGTCGAGCTCGGTCTCGAGGCTCTTGGCTTCCTCGATGGTGATCACGCCCTCCTTGCCGACCTTGTCCATCGCCTTGGCGATCATGTCGCCGATCGCCTTGTCGCCGTTGGCCGACACCGTGCCGACCTGCGCGATCTCCTCGCTGGTCGAGACCTTGCGGGAGCGGCTCTTGAGCTCCTCCATGACCCATTCGGCGGCGAGATCGATGCCGCGCTTGAGATCCATGGGATTCATGCCGGCGGCCACCGACTTGGCGCCCTCGCGTACGATCGCCTGGGCCAGCACCGTCGCCGTGGTGGTGCCGTCGCCCGCCGTCTCCGACGTCCGGGTCGCGACCTCGCGCACGAGCTGGGCGCCCATGTTCTCGAACTTGTCGGAGAGCTCGATCTCCTTGGCGACGGTGACGCCGTCCTTGGTGATGCGCGGCGCGCCGTAAGACTTGTCGAGCAGGACGTTGCGGCCCTTGGGGCCGAGCGTGACCTTCACCGAGTTGGCCAGGATGTCGACACCGCGCAGCATGCGGGCGCGGGCGTCGCCGCCGAAACGTACTTCTTTGGATGCCATGGTCGTTGTTCCTTATTCTTGGGGATCGGAAGCGGCGCTTCGTGTCACGCGGCCTTCTTGCGGACGGCGGCGGCGCCGTCGATCACGCCCATCACGTCGGTTTCGCTCATGATCAGGAGGTCTTCGCCCTCGATCTTGACCTCGCTGCCGGACCATTTGCCGAACAGGATGCGGTCGCCCTTCTTGACGTCGAGCGGTACCAGAACGCCCCTTTCGTCGCGCGCGCCTGGGCCAACGGCGACGATCTCGCCCTCCGCCGGCTTTTCCTTGGCGGTGTCGGGAATGATGATTCCGCCTTGGGTCTTTCCGACCTCGTCGATCCTGCGAATCACGACGCGATCGTGCAGTGGCCTGAATTTCATGGCGTTTCCTTGCGTATTTTTGAGGTTTTGGTCGAGCGCTGAGCGCCCGTTACGCAACAATAGATGGTGATCTTCGAAGAAGTATCAACCTATGCGCCGTCTTAATCGCGGCGCTTCCGCCACGTCGGTGGCCGAGCTACTTGCGCTTGCCGGCGACGACCTGCTTGGCAGGATTGCTGCTATGGGCGGCCGCGAAGGGCGAAGTCGAGACCACGACTTTGGCCTTGTTCTGCTTGGGCTTCTTGGCTTCGCGGTTGCTGCGCTGATGTTTCTGGGCCATCGGGGATTCCTTTCGGCCGGACGCTCCGGCACGCGGGATATCCGCGTTGCGCGGGACCGTAGGCCCTTTTCGCCCCTATGTACGATTTGTCTTGGTCCGCGACGCCTTACTTCGATGTCGAGACCGTCGGCGTCGAGTTGTAAACGGGATTGGTCGTGAAATACGACAGGAGAAGGAACCATCCGATAGCAATGGCCAGCCAGAACAGCCATCGCATGGGCTGCATGGTGAGCTGCGACGTCGCCCTTCCGGCCGGCTGCCCCTTGGTAACAATGGCGATGGGTGAGGCACCGGGACGCGGCAGGCAATCGACCAGCCGGGCGGCGAGGTTGGCCATCTGCGGGATCTTCCAGTCGCCTTCGGGAAGCAGGGCAAAAGCTGAAGCCAACGTGCGAGCCGCGGTTTCCCTCGGCAATTCCGACAACCGGGCCGCTTCTTGCCAGGGATCGAAACCGAGCCTGGTCAGCGCCGACAGCACGGTGAGTTCGACGCCGCTCTTGTCCTCGCCGACCGAAGCGAACAGGAAGGCGTTGAACTCGACGCGGCCGAAGGTCGATGACGGGGTCATTGGAATCCTCGATTCCGGAAACGGCGCTTCGGCTGCGCGTTGATTGTCACCTTGATCTCATGATGAGGCCCCCACAAGGCCAGCCCGGACTATTTGTTCCCGACGTGCGCATTCCCAGTCCGGATGCCGGACGGGCTTGTCGCCTCGCGCCGTGCTCGCCAAACTTCGCGTCTCTCGAAAAACCGCTCGGATGGACAACATGTCGACAACCACCCTTCAGACCAAGCCGCAGGCACACGCCGTCAGTCCCAAGGGAATGCTTGTCGGCGGCAAATGGGTCGACGCCAAGTCCGGTGCCCGCATCGCCATCGAAAATCCCGCCAAGCGCGTCACCATCGCCGAGGTGCCGCGCGCCGCCGCGGCCGATGTCGATGCCGCTGTCGAAGCCGCCGCCAAGGCCTTTCCGGCCTGGAGCAAAGTGGTGCCGCGCGAGCGCGGCCGCCTGCTGCTCAAGATCGCCGACATGCTGGAGGCGCGCGCGGAGGAGATCGCGCGCACCATCGCGCTCGAGACCGGCAATGCGCTGCGCACGCAGGCGCGCGGCGAAGCCAAGAGTACGGCCGACATCTTCCGCTATTTCGGCGGCCTCGGCTCGGAGCTCAAGGGTGAGACCATCCCGCTCGGCGAGCACGTATTGTCCTATACGCGCCGCGAACCGCTCGGCGTCGTCGGCGCGATCATTCCGTGGAATGCGCCGGTCATGCTGGCGGCGCTCAAGATTGCGCCGGCGCTGTGCGCGGGCAACGTCATGGTGATGAAAGCGGCGGAAGATGCGCCGCTCGGCGTGCTGATGATGGCCGAGGTGTGCCAAGAATTCCTGCCGCCCGGCGTGCTGAACGTGCTGACGGGCTACGGCGAGGAATGCGGCGGGCCTTTGGCCAACCACGCGAAAATTCGCAAGCTCTCCTTCACCGGCTCGACCGAGGTCGGCAAGATCATCATGCGGGCCGCCGCCGAGCGCATCGTGCCGGTGTCGCTGGAGCTGGGCGGCAAGAGCCCGTCGATCGTCTATCCCGATGCCGACGAGGAGTGGGCGGTCGACGGCATCATCGCCGCCATGCGCTTCACCCGGCAGAGCCAGAGCTGTACGGCTGGCTCGCGCATGTTCCTGCACGAGGACATCTTCGACAGCTTCCTGGCGAAGCTCCAGAAGAAGACCACCGCTTTCAAGATCGGCGATCCGCTCGACGAGGCGACCGACATCGGCACCATCATCAACAACAAGCAGTTCACCAAGGTCTGCAAATATGTCGACGAGGGCCTCAAGCGCTCCGACGCCAAGTTGGTGTTCGGTGGCTTGCCACCCAAGAGCGGTCCGCTCTCGGAAGGTTATTTCGCGATCCCAACAGTGTTCGCCGACCGCTCCAACGACTGGCGCCTGGCGCGTGAGGAGATCTTCGGGCCGGTGCTGGTGGCGATCCGCTGGAGCGACGAGGCCGAGGCGATCCGCATGGCCAACGACAGCCACTACGGCCTCGCCGCCTATGTCTGGACGCACGATATCGGCCGCGGACTGCGCGCCGCGCATGCCGTCGAATCGGGCTGGGTACAGGTCAACCAGGGTCTCGGTCAGTCCCCCGGTATGTCCTATGGCGGCTATAAGCAGAGCGGCATCGGCCGCGAATTCTCGCTCGAGGGCATGCTCGACAGCTTCACCCAGCGCAAGAACGTGACGGTGAATCTCGCAGTGTGAGGACAATCAAAGAGAGAGTGAAATACGAGGCATCTACCGAAGAGGGTGTCGTCCGATCTTCGAATCCTCTCCGTCCGCCGCCTCGAGGCACGTCTCCCGCGACGCCGGTGCGCAGCGGCCGGTGCGCTTCGGTTGCGCCTTCAACTGTGGATGGCCGCCTCAAAACGCCAAAAAAGCCCCAGAAATCGACATTTTTGGCACATTGGGGACTTGCGGGACCGCAATTCGTGGCTAACCTTGGGCCCGTCAGCGCTGTCCTGGGGCGTCAGGGAGACGTTGGCGAACGAAAAAACTTAAGGGACCCCTCCATCATGGCAATGCCACCAACTGCACCTGCGAAGCCAACCAAGCCGTCCGTTCCAACCGTTCCGCTCTCCAAGGTCGCGGCCGAGCTGGCCGAGAAGACGGGTATGACCAAGAAGGACGCGACCGGCTGCCTCGACGATTTCGTCGGCTTGGTCGTGAAGCATCTCAAGAAGGGCAACAAGGTCCGCATCACGGGCCTCGGGATCCTTCAGGTCCGCAATCGTCCGGCGCGCATGGGCCGTAACCCGGCCACTGGCGAGGCGATCAAGATCAAGGCGTCGAAGAAGGTCGCCTTCCGCGTCGCGAAGGATCTCAAGGAAGCCATCTAAGCCGCTTCCGACGGAAGATTCGGGCGGGCATCGGCGTGAAGCCGAGCCCGCCCTTTTCTTCGTCCCAGCCTATTCTTTGTCTTGGCTCGATGCTTTTGTCGGCGGCGGCGCACGCTAGTATGGCCGTGCGCGTATGAACACCTTCGTCCTTCTCAAGACTCTGTACACATTGGCTATGCCGCCGGCTTCGCTCGCCGTCGCGCTCGTATTGGGCATGGCGCTTGCGCTGTTCGGCTGGCGGCGGTCCGCGCGCTGGCTCGTCGCGCTCGCGATCGTCGAGCTCCTCGTCATGTCCTTTCCGCCGCTCGCCGACGCCATGATCAAGTATCTCGAGGACCAGGCGCACACGGCCGAGCTTGCAACCCCTCGCTGCTGCTTCGAGGCCATCGTGGTGTTGGGCGGAGGAATCGCGCCCGCCTCGCCGCCGGAGCGGGAATTTCCACGGCTCGTCAACGGCGCCGACCGCGTCTGGCTGGCCGCGCGGCTCTATCACGCCAATGTCGCGCCGCGCATCATCGTATCGGGCGGCGGCTACATGGCAGACCCCGGCAATCCGGCCACGACCGAGGCCGCCGCGATGCGCCAGTTCCTGATCGGTCTCGGAGTGCCCGCCGAGGCGATCGTCGATGAAGGCGCCTCGGTCAACACCATCGAGAACATCCGCAATGTCCGGGCCTTGGTCGGCAATGGTCAAGTCGCACTCATCACCTCGGCCTACCACATGCCGCGCGCGCTTCAACTTGCGGCCTTGGCCAAGGTCGACGTCGCGGCCTTTCCTACCGATTTCCGCTCGGAGCGCGAGACGCGCCCAATATGGGAGAACTGGATTTTCTCCGTCGATGCGCTCGAACTGTCCGGCATTGCCTTGCACGAGATCATCGCCATGAAGCTCGACATCCGCGCCAGGGTGCTCGGCGAATGAGCGGTGCATGGCGCCTCAACCGCCGTTCAGCATTGGCGCTCGGCCTCGCAGCGCCTTCGCTCCTGCCGCTCGCACGCCGGCCGCGTGCGCAGGCGCTCGACAGGCTTTCCTTTCATACCGACTGGCGCGCCCAGGCCGAGCATGGCGGCTACTACCAGGCCGTCGCCGCCGGCATCTACCGGCAGCACGGTATTGAGTGTGACCTGCGCCAGGGCGGGCCGAGCCTCAATATCAGCCAGCTGCTGCTCTCGGGTCGCGTCGACATGATCATGTCGAACAGCTTCGAAGCCTTCACCTATGTGCGCGAGCAGGCGCCGTTCTTCACCATCGCCGCGATCTTCCAAAAAGATCCGCAGGTATTGATCGGCCATCCCGGATCCGGCTTCACCAGCTTCGACAAGCTCAAGGGCCGCACGCTGCTGATCTCCAACGGCGCGCGCGTGACCTACTGGCCTTATCTGCGCAAGAAGTACGGCCTCTCCGACGCCCAGGTGCGGCCCTACAACTTCAACATGGCACCCTTCCTGGCCGACCCCAACGCGGTGCAGCAGGGCTTTCTCTCGTCGGAGCCCTATTCGATCCAGCAGGCGCTCGGGAAGCCGCCCGAGGTAATGCTGATCGCCGATGCGGGCTTTTCCGCCTACCAGACCACCATCGCGATCTCGCGCAAGCTCGCAACGGACAAGAAAGAGTTGATCCAGCGTTTCGTCGACGGCTCGCTCGAAGGCTGGGCGCAGTATCTGAAAGGTGGGCCGGCGATCGAGGCGGCCAATGCCCTGATCAAGCAAGCCAATCCGGAGCAGACGGACGATCGCATCGCCTATGCCATCAAGGTCCTGAACGAGCGCGGCATCGCGATGTCGGGCGATGCGCTCACCGGCGGCATCGGCGCCATGAGCGATGCACGCTGGCAGGGCTTCTATGACTCGATGGTCGATGTCGATGTGGTGGCCAAGGGGCTAAGAGTGAAGGACGCCTATACGCTTGAATTCGTGAACAAGGGCATCGGCAAGACGTAGGGAGTGCGCGATGGACGGGATGCACAAGGTCACCGAAGAGCATCAGATGCTGCGCGATCTGGTGAAGAAGTTCGTGGCCAACGAACTGATGCCGCTGGAGAAGAACATCCTCGAGCGCTTCGCGGGCGGCCAGCCGGCGGCGCTCTCCGACGAGGAAAACAAGCGGCTCTTCAAGCAGTGCAAGGACCTCGGCCTGTGGGCCCTCGACGTGCCGGAGGAGGTGGGCGGTGCCAACCTGCCCAGCGTGGCGCTGGTCGGCGTCAACGAGGAACTCGGCTACACCTGCGTGCCGTTCACGTTCCCGCCGGACTCGCCCAACCTCCACATGATGCTGGCGACGGTGAACCCCGAGCAGCGCAAGAAATATCTCGAGCCCTATGCCGCCGGCGAGACGACCTCGGCCATCGCCATCTCCGAGCCCGGTGCCGGCGGCGATCCAGCCGGCATGAAGACCAAGGCCGTGAAGGACGGCGATCACTGGGTGATCAACGGCCGCAAGATCTGGATCAGCCGCATTGCGAAGGCCGATTTCACCATCGTCATGGCGGTGACCGATACCAACCTCGGTTCGCGCGGTGGCATCACCGCCTTCCTGGTCGACAAGGGAACGCCAGGGCTGGTGGTGGCGCGCGCCATCCCGATGCTGGCTGGCCAGCGCACCTACGAGGTCGTGTTCGAGGATTGCCGCGTGCATGAGCACCAGGTACTTGGCCGTCTCGGCGCGGGCTTCGCACCCATGCAGCTGCGTCTCACTGTGCGACGCCTGCAGATGGGTTCGTGGTGCATCGGCATGGCCCAGCGCGCGCTCGACATGCTGTGCAGCCATGCCAACCAGCGCGTGACCTTCGGCCAGAAGCTCGCCGACCGCCAGGCGATCCAGTGGTGGGTGGCCGACGCGGCGACCAAGCTGCATGCCTGCCGGCTGATGGTGATGGATGCGGCGCTGAAGCAGGACGAGGGCCGCGACGTGCGCATGGAAGCCTCGATGATCAAGGTCTTCGCCACCGAGATGGCGACCGAGGTGATCGACCATGCCCAACAGGCGTTCGGCGCCATGGGCGTGACGCAGGAGCTGCCGCTCGCGCTGATGGCGCAGAAGGTGCGCACCATGCGGGTCTACGAAGGGCCGTCCGAAGTGCACCGCATGGTGATTGCCCGGAGACTCCTGGGGGCAGCTCGCTGACCGGCCGTTGACACTCGCGGCCGCAGCGTCGGATCATTTCGCCAACCTGTTACGGAGCTTGCGATGACCTATACGCTCGACGCCTTCGTCAAGGACGCCCAGGCCGCACTCAATGCTCATGCCGGTCCGGCGGGCCGTGAGAAGGTGCGCCTGCTCCTGGAGAAACTGCTGACCAACAAGGCGTTCATCGACGAGGCGGTGGGACCGGCCGCGCCAATGGGCACGCGCAAGCTCTACGAGGACAAGGATCTGGGTTTCGTCGTGCTGGCGCATTGCAACGCCAAGCCGCACAAGAGCCCGCCGCACGACCACGGCAGCTCGTGGGCGGTCTACGGCCAGGCGATCAAGCATACCGACATGAGCGAGTACAAGCGCCTCGACGGCGGCAATGGTGCAGGCGAGGCCAAACTGGAGAAGGTGAAGGCCTATCGGCTGGAGCCGGGCCATGCCGGCATCTACGACGTCGGCGCCATCCACGCCATCGACTATCCCGAAGGCAGCCGCTTCGTGCGCGTCACCGGCCGCGATCTCGACCATGTGCAGCGGCTGAAGTTCGACATGACCGCAGGCAAGGCGATCACCATCGAAAGCGCCTCGGCGAGCTAGATCACTTCGCGAAGTCTTCGGCGGCGATCGCGAAGTTCAAGCTCTGGCCGACCTTCAGGTAGAAGGTCGTGATGCCGAGCAAATGGCCCTGCGCATCGAACAGCCCGCCGCCCGAAGACCCTTGCGAAATCGGCGCCGTGGTCTGGATCAGGCGGCGCCCCTCGTGGGTGCGCTTGGACGAGACCAGACCGTCGGCCACCGTCAATTCCAGTCCCTGCGGCGTGCCGACCGTGAGCGCCGGCTCGCCCACCTTGATGTCGTCGTAGGCGCGGATCGCCACCCATTTCTCCAGCTTCTTCTCCGTCCTGAGGACACAGCGGTCGGCTTTCTCGTTAACCGAGATCACGTCGGCCGGTTGCTTGGCCTTGTCGCGCATCAGCGTCACGCGCGCCACTTCCTTGACGACGTGGCAGTTGGTCAGCAGCTCGTGCTCGCTGATCGCCACCGCCGAACCCATCCGCTCGCCGGCCATCACCACGTAGACCGCAGGCGATACCTTGTCGAACACCTGCTCGGGCGTGAGGGGAGGGCCTTCGCGCGCTTCGCGCTTGATGGCGGTGGTCTTGCCGTCGCCGTCGATATTGGCTGCGGGCTTGCCTGTGGCCGGCGGACTGGTCGCGGCGGCGGACACGATGTCGCCCGCCGTTGGTGTGGGCTGGTCGAGCTTGGGGCGCGGGATCGCCGTCGGATTGAAATGCCGGCTGACCGAGAGGCTGTCGGCCATCGCCGACATCACGACCCCGAGCTTGCCCGCCTCGCTTTTGGCGATGTCGACGCCCGCCACGACCACGCCGGAGGTTCGGCACACCACGCGCAGGTATCCAACCGCTCCATTGCCTTCGCCGCCGACGGCAAAGCCGTCGGCATACTTCGCCTTGAAGGTCGGTCGGGAGCTGCGCATGACACGCGCAAACAGCTGATCGATGTTGGCGCAATGCATGTCGCCGTAGCGGACTGCGACCGTGTAATGGATGCTGCCTTCGAAGTCGTACCAGAAGTTGGCGTTGTCGTTGCGCGTCGACAGGAATTTCACCAGCTTGGTCGGCACGCCGATCGAGAAGCCGATCGACTTGTCTTCGAGCTTGGCCCAGCCGAACAACTCGCGCTGCTTGTCGCCCTCGGCCAGCAGCTCCGACACCTGTTCGTCGGCCAGGTGATCGGTCGCCTTGTAGCCCTTCGACGTCTGCCAGCTCTGGATGGCCGAGTGATAGATCGCCACCGCATCACCCTGGCTCATGGCGCTGAAATGGCCGGTCCAGATCAGCGCCCGCCGGATGTCGTCGCCGGTGATCTTGGGGGCCGGCAGCTCCTGCGCCCACGCAGGCAGCGTTGTGAGCGCGCAGACCAGCGCGAGGAGGAAAGAGCGCAAAAACGCGGGAAGTGTCGGCATGACAGCGAATCTCCCGCGTCATCATCGCCGCTGCGACCGGCGCGGCCAATTCCGCTCTTGTATCGAACGTTTCAGCCGCGTTGGCTCGCCTAGTGCAGGCGCGCCGCCGCTTCGGCGTTGGCCTTGGCGCGCGTCTGCAGCAACGGCGCCAGCCGCTCGCGCAGGCGCTTGACGCGCTCGGGGCCGGCTTTCTCGGGCGAGCCGGAGTCGAAGGGCGGCTGCGGATCGTACTCGAGGACGAGCTGGATCGACTTGGCGACCTCCTCGCCGGCCAGCTCGGCGGCGACGGTGAGACCGAAATCGATGCCTGCCGTCACGCCGCCGCCGGAGATGCGGTTGCGGTCGCGCACCACGCGCTCGGCCACCGGTGTTGCGCCAAAATCCTTCAGCATGTCGCGCCACGCCCAGTGGCAGGCCGAGCGGTAGCCTTTTAGCAATCCGGCCGCGCCCAGGACGAGCGAGCCGGTGCAGACCGAGGTGACGTAGCGCGCCGTCGCCGCCTGCTGGCGCAGGAAGTCGAGCGTCTCCGGATCGGTCATGAGTTCCACCTGCCCGCCACCGCCGGGCACGCAGATCACGTCGAGCTTGGGACAGTCGGCGAAAGTGGTGTTGGGCACGATCGAGAAGCCCGCGTCGGTCGGGATGGGATCGCGCGTCTTCCAGATCATGTGCATCACCGCACCCGGCACGCGCGCCAGCACCTGCGCCGGGCCGGTGGCGTCGAGCTGGGTGACGTTGGGATAGATCAGGATGCCGATATGCAGCGGCTCAGCCATGGGTGCCTCCGTTGTTCGATGACAAGTCGAGCCGATAGAATCGGGTGTCCACCGACATCCTCGGAAAGCGGGCGGGGAGCGACGCAGCGTCGACCAGCTCGAAGCCATGCTTCTCGTAGAAGCGGTGCGCGGCAAGGAACTTGTCGGTGGTGCCCAGGTAGATCGCGCGCAATCGGTTGGCCCGCGCATGGCGAAGCAGTTCTTCCAGCAGACGGCCGGCAACGCCGGCATTGGCGCCGCGGCAATCGGCGGCCACGAACATCTTGCGCAGCGCGCCCAGGCGGTCGCCGATGTCGAGCAGCGCGATCGAGCCCACGACCCGCTCGCCGGCGAGCGCCAGCCAGAAATCTCCGGCCTTCTGCTGATAGAAGCCAGGGATGTCCCGCAGGTCCGGCTGCTGCTCATAGGTGATGGGGATGCCGAACTCGCGCTGCTGGATCGAGACGATCAGCTGGCCGACGTCTTCGCCGTAGCGTTCTTCGAACGGTTCTATCCGGATATCCATGCCCGCGGATCCTAGGCGTCGAACGCTCTGGCAGGAATGACAAATACCCTCTACTTTCTGCCAATGGCCAAACCACACAAACTCGCGATCCTCGCCTATGAGGGCTGCCAGCTGCTCGACGTCACCGGCCCGGCTGCCGTGTTCGGCGGCGCCAACGATGCTGCGGGCCGCCAGGTCTACGACCTGCAGATCGTCTCGCCCGACGGCGGCCTGGTGACGACCAATTGCGGCGTGGCGCTCTCGAGCCGCAAGATCGGCGGCCAGCCCGACACGTTCCTGGTGGCCGGCGGCTCGCTGGGGCTCAAGGTCGCGATGGCACGAGACGACGTGGCGCGCTGGCTGCGGCGCGCGGCGCCGCGCACCCGGCGCTTCGGTTCGGTCTGCACCGGCGCCTTCATGCTGGCGGCGGCGGGCTTGCTCGACGGCAAGCGCGTCGCCACCCACTGGGCGAGCTGCGCGCGACTCGCCGAGCGCTTCCCGGCGCTCAGCGTCGATGCCGAGGCGCTCTATGTCGTCGACGGCAAGGTCTGGACCTCGGCCGGCGTCACCACCGGCATCGACATGGCGCTGGCGCTGGTCGAGGCGGACCTCGGCGCCGCGACCGCCAACCTGCTGGCGCGCCACTTCGTGCTTTATGCCCGCCGGCCGGGCTACCAGTCCCAGTTCAGCCCGCTCCTGCAGGCGCAGACAGCGGCTGAGGCGCCGTTCGCCGCGCTCATCGACTGGATGCAGGCCCATCTCGACGGCCCGCTCGACGTTCCTGCCTTGGCGCGTCGCGCCGGCCTCACCGAGCGCAGTTTCTACCGCAAGTTCACCGAGGCCACCGGCAAGACGCCGGCGCATTTCGTCGAGGCGCTGCGGCTCGATGCGGCACGCACGCTGCTCGCCAAGGGCCTGCCGCTGAAGGCGATCGCGGGGAGGGTGGGGCTCACCTCGTCGGCGCGGCTGGGCGCCGCCTTCGAGCGCCGCTTCGGCATGGCGCCGTCGCTGTTCCGCGAGATGCATCGCGTTTAGGCGCCGCGCACCCGTCCACAACAGTCCACACCAGGTAGACAGGTCCGATGCCGATGAAATCGGCATTTCTGCCCTCTCAGTCAACGAATCCGGGACTCCCCTCTCGAAAATCACGCCCTTCGCCAGATCTCCCCAAGATGTTGGGGGCGTTACCGCGCAGTAACGCTTAAGAAAACGGAAAAATATTCGGCCTTTACCAGATATTGAATCGGCGGAAGGTCGGGGCTGAGCCAAGACGCTGGGCATACGCTACGCTCCCAAAACACTCGATCTCGAAGCTTCCGACTTTTACCACGCGAGGGCCCTGGCCTCCTATTATGGTCATTAGAAGTTCAGCGACGAAAAGCGATCACCGGCGATCCTCGAACATCCCGTTCGCGATGAAGCGCCCGCTTTGATTGGGAGCAACAGGATGCCGGGAGCATGGATGAAATCTTCTAGATTGCGCGCGTCTTGCGCATCCTTGGTTCTGATCGGCGGCCTCACCATCGGCGCGGCGCATGCCGATCCCGTCTATCTGCCCACCCCGATGGGTGCAGAGCGCTTTGGCCGTTCAGCGGTCAATACGTCCGTGCTGAGGGTGTTCAGCTACGCCGAGACAGAGCGGCATCAGACTTTCTGCGGCCCGACTTCGCTGGCGATCGTCATGAACTCGCTCGGAGCCAACGACCCGACGCCGCCCAGCCTGTTTCCCTATCATCTCGCCACCCAGGACGCAGTCTTCACGCCTGCCAATCAGGCCGTCAAAAGCTACGAGGAAGTCGATAAGAGCGGCCTGACGCTGGACCAGTTGGCCCGATTTGCGACCAACCTGAAGCTGTCTGCTTCGGCGCTTCATGCCGCGGACCTGCCTGCGGCGGCCATGCGGACCAGATTGATCGCTGCGATCGGCCAACCGGACACCCGCGTCATCGTGAATTTTGATCGCGCGTCGCTTGGCCAGGAAGGGACGGGTCACTTCTCTCCGCTCGTCGCTTACGACCCCGCAAGCGACTCATTCCTCATACTTGACGTTGCCCGGTACAAATATCCGCCGTCCTGGGTGACCTCCAAGGACCTCGATATCAGCATGAGGACGATGGATCATACCTCCGGTTTGTCGCGCGGCGTTTTGATCGTAACCCGGTCGGCAGCCCCCAACTGACCCACCGGCGCGCGCTACATGCTCCCGCCGCCGCTGCCACCGCCGCCCATGCGCTGCATGTCCTCGGTGTGGCGACGGTCGATATCGTCGATTGCCGCCTTCTTGTTCGGATCGTTGGCGCAGGCGCTGAGCAGCAGCAACGCGAGGGCTGCGAGGAGTCGGAGGGACATCGTTCACCTCTCCCGCGCAGGATAGCGGGATCTCAGCGGCGTGGGATCACAATGCCGCTAGCGCTGGAGCCGCATGCGCATGCTGCCGACCACCAGCGCCGTCGCGGCGAAGGCCGCACCCAGCCAGATCGCGGCCTGTGACGCCGTGGCAGCCTCGCTGCCGCCGCCGGAGAAGTCGAACAGGCCGAACACCAATGCCACCAGGGCCGAGCCCACGGTTTGGCCGAGCGTGCGCGCCGAGGCGATGATGCCGCCGGCGCTGCCGCTCCTGTCGCGCGGCACGGAATTCATCATCAGCCGGTTGTTGGGCGCGGCGAAGATGCCGAAGCCCGCGCCGCACAGCACCAGACGCCACATGATGTCGGCCGTCGAGGGGTTGGCGGGCAGCAGCGCCGTCAGTATCAGGCCAGTGGTCATGCTGGTGAGGCCGATGGCACCCAGGAAGCCGGCGTGGTGGCGATCGGCCAGCCGTCCGGCGATCGGCGCGATGCCGGCCAGCGCGAGCGGCCAGGCGGTGAGCAGGATGCCGGTGTCGGTAGCGCTCTTGCCCAGCACGGTATGGAAGAAGAAGGGCAGGCTGACGAAGGCGAGGCCCTGCGCGGTGAAGGTGCAGGTCGCCGAGCTGATGGAGAGCGCAAACAGCGGCCGCCTGAAGACGTCGATCGGCATCATCGGGTCGGCGAGGCGCGTCTGGCGCCAGATGAAGAGCGTGCCCAGCAGCACTGCCGTGCCGAGTTCGCCCAGGATCAGCGCCTTGGAATGGCCGTGGGCGATGCCGTCGATGCCGAAGATCAGCAGGCCGAAGGTGATGCCCGACATGCCCGCGGACAGGACGTCGAACGGCCGGTGCACATGAGTGGTGTGCGGCAGGTAGCGCTCGGCCAGCACGAAGGAGATGAAACCGAGCGGCACGTAGACGCCGAACAGCACCGGCCACGACCAGATCGAGAGCAGCGCGGCGCCGATCGAGGGGCCGGCGGCGAGCGAGGTGGCGACCACGGTCGTGTTCATGCCGAGGCCGCGCCCCAGCATGTTGCGCGGATAGATCGAGCGAACCAGCGCCGGCTGGATCGCCATGATCGCCGAGCCGCCCAGCCCCTGCACCACACGCGCCGCGATCAGCCAGTTGAGCGACGGGGCGAAAGTGCAGGCGAGCGATGCCAGGCTGAACAGCAGCAGCCCGGCGCGATAGACGTGGCGGTAGCCCACGATGTCCGCCAGCGCCGCGACCGGCAGGAGCGTGACCATCAGCGCGATCTGGCTCGCATTGACGATCCAGATCGAGCTTTCCGCCGAAATATGGAGATCGTGCGCGATGTAAGGCAGCGCAAGGTTGGTCATCGAGTTGGCCAGCACCGACATGGTGAGGCCGATGGTGATGGTCGCGACTGCCAGGTTACGCGGCAGTCCGGCCGGCATTCCGTCTGGTTGAGGCAGCGACATCGAGTAGAAAGGTTATGACCTCATGCTGAGGAGGCCACGAAGTGGCCGTCTCGAAGCATGGGAACGAGTATGTCTGTGGCCACCCTTCGAGTACTCAGGGTGAGGCTCACTGCGGCACCGTCATCACATCGCCGCCGATGGTGGTGCGCTGCATGAAGCGCTTGTACTTCACCGGATCGTAGAAGGTGGCGCGGTGCAGGACGGCGCGATTGTCCCAGACGATCGCGTCGCCGTCGCGCCAGGCATGGGACAGGCGGAACTCGGGCCGGTCGGCGCGTTGCGACAGCTCGTAGAGCAGCGCCTCGCCGGTGGCCCTCGGCCAACCGACGATATGACCGGCATGGGCGCCGATATAGAGCGCGCGGCGGCCGTTGATCGGATTGTCGCGATAAAGCCGCTGCTTCACCGGCGGCAGCTCCTTCAGCGTCTTGTCGTTCAGGATGCCCTTCTGCACGCGATCGCGCGAATACTGCAGCGAGTGCTCGGCGATCAGCGGTGCGATGGTCGCCTGCATGGCCGGCGGCAAGGACTCCCAGGCCGCCCGCATGCATAAGAACTCGGTGTTGCCGCCCTCGGGCGGGCAGATGCGCGCGGTCAGCATCGAGCACAGCGAGGGGATGCGCTTGAAGGATGAGTCCGAGTGCCAGAAGTAGTTGGCCTTCTGGTAGATCATGCGCATGTCGTCCGACGGGATCGGCTCGCCGGTCATGATGTCGAGGTTCGACTGGCGCTGGAACTTGGTGCCGGCGGCGGGATTGGCGCTGCCGGTGGTCTCGAGCGGCCCGAAATTCTCGCTGAACTGGACCTGCTTCTCGTCGTCCATCTCCTGGTCGCGGAACAGCAGGACCGAATGCTCCTCGAAGGCCGCGCGAATCGGGCCGAACTCGCGCGCCGACAGCGGCCGCGAGATGTCGATGCCCGACACCTCGGCGCCGAACAGCGGATGGAGCTTCCTGATGGTGATGGGGCCGGTGTTCCTCATCAGTCCACGATCGCCTGGTAGGAGAGCACGCGCAGCTCGCGGCGGACCGGGTAGGTCGAGGAGGGCATGAGCTGGGTCAGCAGCACCACCGCCATGTCCTCGACGGGATCGCACCAGAAGGCAGTCGAGGCGGCGCCGCCCCAGGCATATTCGCCGCGCGAGCCCAGGATGTGCGCCTTGGCGGGATCGAGGGTGACCGAGAAGCCCAGCCCGAAGCCGATGCCGTAGTAGGTCAACTCGGAGAAGCGCGGCATGCCCATGTCGGCCATGTCGCCCTTCAGGTGATTCATGGTCATGAGCTCGACCGTCTTGCGGCCGAGCAGACGGACGCCGTCGAGTTCGCCCTTGTTCAGCATGAACTTGGCAAAGCGGAGATAGTCCGACGCCGTCGAGACCAGCCCGCCGCCGCCGGAATTGACCTTGCGCGGCTTGAGGTAGCGGCTCTTGGCCGGATCGTCGATGACCTCGAGCTTGCCGCCGGAGCCAGCCTGGTAGTTCGCGGCGAAGCGGTCGTGCTTGTCCTGCGGCACGTGGAAGTCCGTGTCGGTCATGCCGAGCGGCTTGAGAACTTTTTCGACCAGGAACTTCTCGAACGGCTGGCCTGAGATTACCTCGACCAGGCAACCCAGCACGTCGGTGGCGACCGAGTAGTTCCATGCCTTGCCGGGCTGGGCGATCAGCGGGAAGGTCGCAAGCCTGTCGACCACGCTGCGCAGGCTGGTCTCGGCGGTCTGGAAATCGACGCCGTTGTCCTTGGAGCGATAGAGGGCGTCGACCGGGTTGCTCTCCATGAAGCCGTAGGTCAGCCCCGAGGTGTGGGTGAGCAGGTCGCGGAAATTGATCTCGCGCTCGGCCGGGACCGAATCGATCTTGCCGCGGCTGCCGCCGGCATAGACGCGCGGGTTCTTGAAGGCCGGGATGAATTTCGAGATCGGGTCGTCGAGCTGAAAGCGGCCCTCCTCGTAGAGCATCATGATCGCTGTCGAGGTGAGCGGCTTGGTCATGGAATAGATGCGCACGATGGTGTCGGGTCGCATCGGCTTGTTGCGCTCGATGTCGGCCTTGCCGTAGGTCTCTGCATAGGCGAGCTCGCCCTTGCGCATGATCGCCACCGTCATGCCCGGCAGCCGTCCGCTGTCGACCCAGTCGTGCATCCACTTGGTGATGCGGTCGAGCCGCGCTGCGGAAAGCCCAACCTGGTCCGGAGCCGTGAGCGTCAGGGTGTCCATGGCAAACCTCCTCGGTAGGCCGCTAGACTAGCCCAGGAAAGCTGCGTTCAGACACGCAAAAGACGGGAGGGAGCAATGGCGAGATTGTGCGAGGGCCGGGTGGCGATTGTCACCGGCGGGGCGCGCGGCGTGGGCCGCGAGCATTGCCTGATGCTGGCCGAGCATGGCGCCAAGGTGGTGGTGAACGACCTGGGTGGCGACCGGGCGGGCAAGGGCCACGACGTCGGGCCCGCCCAGCAGGTGGTCAACGAGATCAAGGCCAAGGGCGGCGACGCGGTGGCCAACGGCGACGACGTGTCGGACTGGAACGGCGCCAAGCACATGATCGACCAGGCGGTCTCGGCCTTCGGCAAGCTCGACGCCGTGGTGCTGAACGCCGGCATCCTGCGCGACCGCATGCTGGTCAACATGACCGAGGACGAGTGGGACGCCGTCGTCAAGGTGCACCTGAAAGGCACCTTCGCGCCGGCGCGACACGCTGCCGCTTATTGGCGCGACCAGGCAAAAGCAAAGGGCGGCCCGGTCGATGCGCGCATCATCACCACCACATCGGTCTCGGGCATCTACGGCAATATCGGCCAGACCAACTACGGTGCGGCGAAAGCCGGCATCGCCTCGTTCACGGTCATCGCCGCGCGCGAGCTCGGCCGCTACGGCGTCACGGTGAACTCGATCTCGCCGTCGGCCTTCACGCGCATGACCGACGACCTGCGCACCTACACGGAGGAAGACAAGCAGACGCGCAGCCCGCAATGGGTCGCGCCGGTCGCCACCTGGCTGGTGAGCGAGCAGAGCCGCGAGATCACCGGCCGCGTCTTCCAGGCCGGCAACGGCCAGTTCGCCGTGGCCGAGGGCTGGCACAAGGGCCCCGAGGCCAAGCCGGTGCTCGATCCCTACCAGGCCGGCAAGATCCTCACCGAGCTCGCGAAGAAGGCGCGCAAGAACGCCGGCATGAACGGGTTGGACCTGGATTAGAGCGTCATTGCTCTAGATAGAAGCAACGCCACCGGTGTCATCCCGAGCGTAGCGAGGGGCCCTTACTTGTACCTCAAAGGTCCCTCGGCCTTCGGCCTCGGGATGACAACCTTCGGGGTGATTCACCTTGACCAACATACCTCTAACGCCCGAACGCCTGGTGCAGCGCTGCGACCGTCTCGCTCCAGGCGGCGCGATCCGCCGCCTCGTTGTATTCGAGATGGTGGCCGTAGTGGCTGCGCGGCGGGAGTTTTAGGTTGAACGAGTGGTGCGCATCGGGCAGCACCACGAGCTTCATCGGCGCGCCGAGACCCTTGCGACGCGCCATTGTCCTTCGGCAGTCGCGCGCGAAATTCCAGTCATCGAGGTCGCCGATCAGGATCAGGGTCGGCACCGAGACGGCGACGTCCTCCTGCGTCTGACAGAACGGGTAATAGGAGACAGCGGCGCGGAACTGGCGATCGAACAGCCGCTCGACACCGTCGAAGCCGACGGCGGACAGCGCCACGTCGGCGCCCTTCGAATAACCGACGATGGCGATGCGCTCGGGATCGATGGACGGCAGCCCGGCGAGATAGAGCAGGGCTCCATAGGCATCCATCACCAGATCGACCGATGAGCCGACACCCGAGCAGCCGTCCTCGAAGCCGCGTGGGCCAAAGCTGTCGACGGCGAGCAGGGCATAGCCCAGCGCGTTATAGCGCGCGCCGTCGGCCTGCTCGACTTTTAGCGGCAGGCGGCCGCTGCAGGGCGGCATCAGCACGACCGCGGGAAACGGCCCGCTGCCCGGCGGCAGGTAGAGCTCACCCGCGATCTTGGTGCTGGCCAGCTCGGCGATGGTCTGGCCCGCTGCCGTGGCGAGTCGCTGCTGCAGCGGCGTGGGCGGCCAGGTGGTGCTGCGGAAATGGACGGTCTCCGCCGCAGCCGGTGAAAAGACGAGCAGCGCCGCGAGCAGGACAATGAGCCGCGATCGTACGGTCGGCATGGCTCAGCATAGCATCGCCACGCCGACCAGACGCGCTCTCGAGGACGACGGCGTCAGGTCGTAACGCCGCCTTTGGGCGATGAGGTGGTCGTCCACAGCGCCAGGCCGCCGACCAGCACGCCGACCGCGATCTGGTTCCATAGCCATGGCGGGCTCGAATGGGCGGCGTAGTCCAGCACGAACGGCGAAACGACCAGCCAGGCTCCGAGGGCCACATTGACCCACTCTTCCCACATCCGGAAGGAGATGAGCGCCGCCGCTGCCGCAACGGCGATGACGATACCGACCAGACTGCCATTTGCGGCCGGCGTAGTATGCTCCATGTAGGACAACGCCGCCGGCGAGAGCGCGAGCCAAATGCCGAGAACCAGATTGGCCGCATCTCGCCATTGATGCGTGATCTTGTCGTTGAAAGTAGCCATGCCAACCTCCAGTCGCGGTCCCGGGTCGTCGGACATGGAGGAGACGGCGCCAGGGCCGCGCGCAATGGGCATTCCAAAGGCTGCCCTACACCAAAAGCTGGTGGTGCCGCGACGGGTTTCAAGTCCCCCGCCGCGCCTAACGCACCCTACGGCCCGTTCACCGTTTCAGTCGGCTGCGAAGCAGTAGAGCAGGCCGGCACCGCCGGTCGCCACCAGCGAAGCCGCGTCGCAGGCGCGCGACGGATGCGAGGTGTTCCACGACTTGGAAGCGTCGTCGTCGCGCACGCCCAGGCGGTCGGCATGGCCCAGCATGGCATTGCCTTCGCCGCTCTTCGTCCAGTTGCCGCAGGTCATGTCCTTGTCCGGCGCAAACGCGGTGCCGTCGGCCTGCGAGCCGGTGAGGATGTCGTGCTGGTTCACGGTGTTGACCCGGCTCGGCACCAGGCGACCGTTCTCGGCGACCATGGTGTCGGCACCGATCTTGTTGTTGGCCGAGTGCAGGTCGGCGACGCTGGCGGCGATCTGCACACCCTTGGCGTTGACCCACGGCCCCTTGCCGATGCGATCGCGCGCATTGACGGCCGTGGCACCGTTGATGGCCTGGGTGCTGAGATAGGCGCGCCAGGTCTTGGCGCCGGCGCCGGCCTTGGTCGCCAGCGCCTGGCAATGCTTGTCGGCGCCTTCCAAGCCGCCGTAGTTAGCGCCGGCGGGTCCGCCGACGCTGGTGACGAAGAACGTCATGTTGGGAAACTGCGGCGGCGTCTGTTGTGCCTGTGATCCGCCGACTAACGCACACACTACGACTGTGGCGACCAATGCCGCCGTGACCTTCGTTCGCATGGCATCCCCCGTGGATGTTGGCCATTCCATTGTGGGGCGCTCTGCGGGCACGCCCCAGTCACAGCTTCGCGAGGGTCTCCAGAACCTTGGGCTGCGGCCACGTCCAGCCTGTGGCACTTTCGTAGGCCCGCATGGCCTGCAGCACGCGATGATCGGCGCGCGGCGGGCCGATGAGCTGGATGCCGACGGGAAGTCCCGCCTTGGTGAGACCGGCGGGCATGGAGGCCGCCGGCTGGCCGGTGAGATTGCACGGCAACGTATAAGGCGCGCCCTTGGTCCAGCGCGGGAAGGCCTCGGAATTGTACAGCGTCTCGACCGGCGGGGCGGCGGTCGGCGTCACTGGCGCGAGCAGCAGGTCGTATTTCTGGTGCCAGAGGGCCAGTTCGCGCGCGAGCTTCGACTTGGCCTCGTAGGAGCGGGCGTAATCGGCGAGCGTGATCGCCATGCCTTTTTCGGCGGCGACGCGGAAGCCGGGATCGAGCTTGGCGTGGAGCTGGCTCGGGATCTGTTTTAGGCGGGTGGCGAAGCTGCCGATCCAGAGCGGCTCGAACGACTGCTGCAGCGGATCGATCAGCGGCCCGACATCCTCGACGTGCGCGCCCAGCGCCTCGAAGCGCTGGGCCGCGGCCGCCACCAGTTCGCGCACGTCCGGATCGGCCGTCACGTGGCCGAAGTCGAGGCTGAGGCCGATGCGCCAGCCGCGCACGCCATCGTCGAGGCCGACCGTGTGGTCGCGCGGGTCGGCCGGCAGCGAGCGCCAGTCGCGCGGATCGGGTCCGGCGGCGACGTTCAGCGCCAGCGCCGTGTCGAGCACCGAGCGCGCCAGAACGCCCTGGCTCACCACGTCGGAGAACGGCGACTCGGCGGGATACTGCGCGATGCGCCCCTAGGACGGCTTCAGCCCGACGAGGCCCGTGTGCGCCGCGGGGATGCGGATCGAGCCGCCACCATCGTTGCCGTGGTTGAAGGGCGCGACGCCCGCCGCCGTCATGGCGGAGGCGCCGCCCGAGGAGCCGCCAGGCGTATGCCTGAGGTTCCACGGACTGCGTGTCGTGCCCTGCAACGGCAAATCGGTCAGCGCCTTCCAGCCGAACTCCGGCGTCGTGGTCTTGCCCAGGATCACCATGCCGGCGGCGCGGAAGCGACCGACGATCGGCGCGTCGTCGGCGACCGGCGTCTCGTCGGTGGCGTGCGAGCCCAGCCGCGTCGGCCAACCCTTGACGTTGGTGGTGTCCTTGATCGAGGTCGGCACGCCATCCAGAGGCGACAGTGGCTCGCCCTTCTGCCAGCGCGCCTCCGAGGCGCGGGCCGCGGCGCGGGCGCCGTCGGCGTCGAGGAGGACCAGGAAATTGAGGTGCGGCTGCAGGCGCTCGGCGCGCTTCAGCGTGCTGTCGACGACCTCGACGGGGGAGAGCTCCTTGCGGGAGTAGCGACGGGAGAGCTCGGTTGCAGTTCTCCAAACAAGTTCGTCAGTCATGCGTGTTTGCTCATTTCCCCGAGTGTGCGTTTGATCCAGAATTCCGTCCATCGTGGAAATCTTCAGCGCTATCGTGACCTGCGTCGCGGCACTTGCCGCCGGCTTCTATGTCGGCAACCACTGGGCGTCGGATGCGATCTGGTCGGCGGTCTTCGGCGCCGTGGCCGGTGAAGTTTGCGCCGCGGTGTTCTGGGGGTTCGCGCTGTTCCTGGCGACGATGGTTCCGAGCGCCGCCGTCAGCGGGCGTGCGGTCGGCTTCGACTTCGAGATTCTGTTGATCGCAACGCCGGTTTGCGGTGCGATAGCAGGCGTGATGGGCTATCGACGGACGCTGCCGCCGCGCTAAGCTCCCCGGCCCGAAGAGGGGGCCAAAGAGGGGAAACGTATGGTCGAAGTGAAGCTCGGCGCTGCCACGGCCACGCGCATCGAAGAGAGCTACGAGCCCAATTTCGAGGCGCCGAAGTTTTTCGCCGATTGGACCCCCGATGTCGTGAAGGAGCATCGCGACTGGCTGGTCTCCAACCACTACGACGCCGACTCCAACTTCCTGAAGCTCAGCATCCATAGCTGGCTGCTCAAGATCGGCGGCAAGACGATCCTGATCGACACCTGCGTCGGCAACCACAAGTCGCGCAAGCACCGGCCAAAATGGGACATGATGAACACGCCGTATCTCGCCCGCCTCAAGGCGGCCGGCGTGACGCCCGACCAGATCGACATGGTGATGTGCACCCATCTGCATGTCGATCACGTCGGCTGGAACACCCAGCTCGAGAACGGCCGCTGGGTGCCGACCTTCAAGAACGCCAAGTACGTCTGGAGCCAGGAGGATTTCGACTTCTACTCCAAGCTCGACAAGGATCCCGAGAAAGGGCCGGCCAATGGCGGTTCGTTCCGCAATTCGGTGCTGCCGGTGGTCGAGGCCGGGCAGGTGCAGATGGTGAAGGGCGGCTCGCAGCTCGACGAGAATCTCAAGATCACGCCGGCTCCGGGCCACACACCGGGCACCATCCGCATCGAATTCGAATCGCGTGGCGAGAAGGCGCTGTTCTGCGGCGACATCCTGCACCACGCCGTGCAGGTCTATCACCCCGAGTGGAACAGCTTCGCCTGCCTCGACCAGGACAATGCCCGCAAGTCTCGGCGCGCGGCGATCGAGCATTGCGCCGGCTCGGGCGCGCTGCTGATGCCGTGCCACTTCGGCGCGCCGTTCACCTGCCACATCGACCACAAAGGGGCGGGCTTCGCTCCGCGTTTCAACGGAAGTTTCTAAAAGGAGAAAACAGATGATCTACGAGGTTCGCATCTATCGCTGCGTGCCGGGCCGCCTGCCGGCTCTGCTCAATCGCTTCGCCACCATCACGCTCAAGCTTTGGGAAAAGCACGGCATCAAGCAGGCCGGCTTCTGGACGACGCTGGTTGGCGAGTCCAACCAGGACCTGCACTACCTGCTCGCCTGGGAATCGCTTGCCGACCGCGACAAGAAGTGGGCCGCCTTCCAGTCCGATCCGGAATGGATCGCCAAGCGCGCCGAGACGGAAAAGGACGGCGCGATCGTGAACAACGTCTCGAACCAGCTGCTCGTCCCGACGGCCTTCTCGTCGGTCAAATAGCTTGCCTTTGAGGTCGCGGCGCTTGGCGCAATGCGTTTCCGCTCAAATGGAACCGCGGACGGTTCCATTTGAGCGGAACCCGCACTATTCGATCTTGAGGTTCGCCTCTTTGGCGAGCCGGGTCCATTTGGCGAGGTCGGCCGCGACATAGGCCGCGAATTCGGCCGGCGTGCCGAATTGCGGATCAGCGCCGAGGTCGGTGAACTTCTTCGCGACCTCGGGCGAGCGGATGGTGCTGTCCACCGCATCGTGCAGCTTGCTGACCAGAGGCGCAGGCGCTCCGGCCGGCAGGAAGATGCCGTAGGAGATCGCGCACTCGTAGCCGGGCAGGCCGGACTCCGCGATGGTCGGAATGTCCGGCGCGGCAGCCGAGCGCTGTGCGCTGGTCTGGCCGAGCGCGCGCAGCTTGCCCGACTTCACATGCGGCAACGCGGTCGAGAGGCCGCCGAAATAGAGATCGATCATGCTCGCCATCAGGTCGGCCATGGCCGGCCCGCCGCCCTTGTAGGGCACGTGCACGATGTCGAGCTTGCCCATCGATTTGAACAGCTCGAGGCCAAGGTGCGTGGCCCCACCGGCGCCGGCCGAGGCGCCGTTCAGCTTGCCGGGCCGGGCGCGGGCGAGCGCCAGCAGCTCGGGCACGTCCTTGGCCGGCAGGTCGGGCCGCACCACCAGCAGCATGGGATTGATGCCGACCGGTGCCACGGCGACGAAGTCGGTGCGCACGTCGTAGGACAGGCTCTTGTTGAGCGCGGCGGCGACCGTGGTCGAACCGTTGGAGCCCAGCATGAACACGCTGCCGTCCGGCGGCGCCTTGGCCACGGAGGCGGCGGCGATCTCGCCATTGGCACCGGCCCGGTTCTCGACCACGACGGCGCGACCCAGGCGTTCGGCGATGCCGGGCGCGATCAAGCGGGTCAGAAGATCGTTCGGGCCGCCGGGCGGAAAGCCGACGACGAAGCGCAACGGCTTGTCGGGAAAATCCTGAGCGCACACGCGAGTGACCGGTAGAGCGGCGAGTGCGGCAAGGACGGAACGGCGGCGAAGCGTCGACATCGGCGGCTATGCTAGGCTGCTTGGCTCAGGGAGGAAACAACATGAAACGCAGACATTTCGTGGCCGCGGGTATTGCGGCGCTCGGCGCTGCAGCGGCTGGGCGGGCCCAAGCCGAGGCGAGGATCTCGGGCGACGTGCGCTTCCTGTGCGGCTTCCCACCGGGCGGCAACGCCGACCTCTTGTGCCGCATCCTGGCCGAGGCGCTGAAGCCGGACATTGGCCAGACCGTGATCGTCGACAGCAAGTCCGGCGCCTCGGGCTTCATCGCCAACGAGACAGTGGCGAATGCCGCACCCGACGGCCGTACCATCGGCCTGGCGGCGATGGCCGCCATGTGCGTGTCGCCGGTGATGCCGGGCCAGAAGCTGCCGATCAATGTCGACACCGATCTGACGCCGATCGGGAGCGTGGCCAGCGTTCCCAACATCCTGGTGTTCGGCAAGCATGTGCGGTTCCGCAGCGTGCCCGAGCTGATCGATCAGGCGAAGAAGAATCCCGGCAAGCTCTCCTACGCCTCCGCGGGCAACGGTACGTCACAGCACCTGGCGGGTGAGCTGTTCAAGACGATGGCCGGCGTCAACCTCCTGCACGTGCCCTATCGCGGCGGTGCGCCGGCCATCCAGGACATCGTCGCCGGCAATTGCGACATGATGTTCGGCAACCTGCCGGAGTTCTTGGGCCAGCTCGGCGGCGGCGGATTGGTCCCCATCGCCTTCGGCTCACCCAAGGGCTCGCCGCTGTTTCCCGGCCTGCCGGTCATCGCGCAATACCTGCCGGGTTACGAGGTGGTGAACTGGTTCGCGGTGTTTGGTCCCAAAGGCCTGCCGGCCGATCTCACCGAGCGCTGGAACAAGGCCTTGCGTGCCGCCGTCGCCAAGCCAGATGTGCAGAAGCGCTTTGCCGACAACGCCATGAACGGGCTGACGGGCTCGCCCGCCGACCTCAAGACCATGATCGTCGCCGACCGCAAGAAATGGGCGGACGTGATCCAGTCCGCCGGCATTCGCGCCGACTGATGGCGTTCGCGAAGACGGCACACGGCGCGCTGGCCTACGACCTGATCAACCAGGTGGTGGATTGGGAAGGGCCGCGCGATGCCGTCGTGTTCCATCACGGCATCGGGTCGAGCGCCGCGTTGTGGGCGGGCTGGTTGCCGCACTTGGTCGACCGCTACCGTGTCGTGAGCTTCGACATGCGCGGTTGCGGGCGCTCGCACATTCCGGATGGCGACTTCAAATGGACGCTCGACCGTATGGTTGACGACCTCTTCGCAGTCGCCGGGGCGGCCGGGCTGCAGCGCTTCCATCTCGTCGGGGAATCGATCGGCGGTACGGTGGCCCTGGCCGCGGCAATCGCGCGGCCCGACCGCATTGCGACGCTCACGGTGAGCAACGGCGCCCATCTCGGCGCCTCCATCCAGCGCGTGCAAATTTGGCAGAAGCAGCTCGACGAGGGTGGCGTGAAGGGGTGGTCCGACGCCTTCATGCTCGATCGCTTCCACGATGGCGCGCTCAGTCCCGAGCGTTGGGCGTGGTTCGCCGCCCAACAGGAGGCATGGCCGAGGGACTCGATCCTGAAGGCGCTCGGCGTGCTGGTCGGCACCGATCTCACGCCACGCCTCGGTGAAATAAAGTGCCCAACTCTGCTGCTCCATCCTGACGGCAGCCCGTTCATTCCCGTGCCGATCATGGCTGAATTGCATCGCTTGCTGCCTACCAGCTAGCTCAACGTTTTCGGGCACTCCCGACACGGCCTGCCATTCTCGCACGCCGCACAATGTGCCTCTGTTCTGCGCTCTTTTCTCAACTCGCAGGCAGTGAACTGATATCCGTCCGGCCACTCAACAACGCCATGAGGAAACGATGAGACGCGTATTGGCCGGTGTCGTTGCCGGCTCTGCTGCTTTGGCGATCGCCTTGTCCGCGGCGCCGGGCTTTGCCCAGGAGAAGCTCACCGTGTGGTGGGTCAAGGGCTTCTATAAGTCCGAAGACGACGCGCTCTATGCCGCGATCAAGAAGTACGAGCAGAAAAGCGGCGTGAAAGTCGACCTGTCGCAGTACGCGGTCCAGGACATGAACGCCAAGTCGGTGGCGGCACTCGACGCCGGCACTGTGCCTGACATCGCCTATTCCGATACCTATGACGTGCAGACCGCGGGCAAGTGGGCCTTCGACGGCAAGCTCGAGGACCTCTCCGATGTCCTGGCGCCGATGAAGGATCGTTTCGAGCCGGTCGCGCTCTCGACCGCGTTCCTCTACAGCGACAAGGCCAAGAAGAAGGCCTACTACGTCTTCCCGATCAAGCAGCAGACGCTCCACATCCAGTACTGGAAGGACATGCTGGGTCAGGCGGGCTTCAAGGAAAGCGACATTCCCGGCACCTGGAAAGAGTACTGGTCGTTCTGGTGCGACAAGGTGCAACCCGGCATCCGCAAGTCGACCGGCCAGCGCCTCTACGGCACGGGCTTTCCGATGGGTGTGGAGTCGACCAACTCGTTCCAGTCGTTCCTGAGCTGGGTCGACGCCTACAACGTCAAGCTGGTCGATGATTCGGGCAAGCTGCTGGTCGACGATCCCAAGGTGAAGGCAGGCCTCGTTGCCGCGCTCACCGATTATACGCAGCCCTACATCAAGGGCTGCACACCGCCGTCATCGACGACGTGGAAAGACCCCGACAACAACGTCGCCTTCCACAACAAGACGATCGTGATGACTCACAACTACACGATCTCGATCGCCGCCAAATGGCTGGACGACGCCAACAACGAGACGCTGACCGCCGAGCAGCGCGCCGCCGGCCGCAAGGCTTATGACGAGCTGATCGCCACCTCGGGCTTCCCCAAGAAGCCGGATGGCTCGCCGATGGTCTATCGCACCGCCGTGAAGGTGGGCTTGATCTTCGAGGCTTCGAAGAACAAGGCACGGGCCAAGGAGTTCCTGAAGTTCATGCTGGAAGAGGACAACCTCCGCCCCTATGTCGAGGGTGCGCTCGGCCGCTGGTTCCCGGTGACGCTGGCCAGCCAGGCGAGCCCGTTCTGGCAGGCCGACAAGCATCGCAAGGCGGTGTACGACCAGTTCAAGGCTGGCACGACGCCGTTCGAATTCACCAAGAACTACAAGTTCACCATCCTCAACAACGAGAACGCCTGGGCCAAGGCGATGAACCGGGTGGTGAACGAGAAGGTGCCGGTCGACAAGGCGGTCGACGAGCTGATCGTCCGCATCAAGGAAGTGGCCGGCTGATCCTCCCGTTGTCCTTGAGTACCGCGTAGTGGCCACGACAACCATCGAACCAGCGGCCCGTCGGGAGACACCCCGGCGGGCCGTCTTTGGCTTTGCCCTGACGGAAAAGCAGGTCTGGGGCCTGCTGTTCGTTGCGCCTTACCTGGCAATCTTCGTGGGGTTCGTCGTCTTTCCGGTGGGCTACGCCTTCTGGTTGGCGCGCAGCCCGCAGCTTTACGTCGAGCTGTCGCACGATCCGATCTTCCTGCGTACCGTCGTGAACACGCTGGTGTTCCTGATCGTGGCGATCAACGTGAAGATGGTGATCGCGCTCTTCCTGTCGGGCTTTTTCACGCACAAGCGCTGGTGGGTGAAGATACTGGCGGTTCTGTTCGTGTTGCCCTGGGCGGTGCCGTCGATCCCGACCATCATCTCCGTGCGCTTCATGCTCAATCCTGAATGGGGCGTGATCAACACCCTGATCTTCTCGTTGACCGGCGATGATGGGCCGAACTGGCTGAACGACCCGACCCTGGCCCTGTCGCTTTCCATGGTCGTCCACATCTGGAAGTCGCTGCCGTTCTGGACGCTGATCCTGCTGGCCGGTCGCCTCGCCATTCCGCTCGAGCTCTACGAAGCCGCGTCAGTCGACGGCGCCGGCGCCTGGCATCGCTTCCGTTTCATCACCTGGCCGTCGATCAGCACGCTCTACGTCACCTGCACGTTGCTCTCGATGATCTTCACCGTCGGCGACTTCAACAGTGTCTACCTGCTGACCGGCGGCGGCCCGGCCGATCTCACGCACGTGCTGGCCACGCTTGGTATCCGTTACCTGCGGCTCGATCAGCTCGGGCTGGCGATGGCTTCCATTGTGTGCGCCCTGCCGCTGATTCTGCCGCTGGTGTACTTCATGATGAAGCGGCTCTCACGATGAAGAGGGCGCGATGACGCGCACGAAGATCCTGCGCAACGTCAGCACCGAGGCAGGCCTCCTGCTGATCGGTATCCCGGTCCTGCTGTGGACCATGATCCCGATCTACCACATGTTCCTGTTCGCGATTTCACCGAAGGACGCGGCCTTCTCCGGCCAGCTCTGGCCGACCCACCCGACGATCCGCAACTTCGAGATCGTGTTCGGGCAGAAGCACCACTTCCTCTATCATTTCTGGCTGCAGATGTGGAACTCGCTGGCGATCTCCTGCGCCACCGCAGTCCTCACCCTGATGATCGCCAGCGCCGCCGCCTTCGCCATCAGCCGCCTGCGCATGAAGGGCGGGCGGCTGGTGATGAACCTGGCGCTGTTCACCTATTTCATTCCCGCCGCGTTCCTCGCGGTGCCGATGTACAAGACCATGGGCGTGTACGGGTTGCTCAACAACGACTGGGCGCTGATCCTCGCCATGGTCACGATCGCCTCGCCCTATGCCATCTGGATCCTGCGCCAGGCCTCCGACAAGCTGCCGGTCGAGCTCGACGAGGCGGCGCTGATTGACGGCGCCTCGCCGTTCCAGCTCTTCCGCCTGGTCTATATCCCGTTGATGGTGCCCTCGCTGATCGCCGTCGGCACCTATGCGCTCCTGCTGGCGTGGAATGAATATCTTTACGCCTTTCTCCTGCTGTCACGCGAGACGGCAATCACGCTCCCAGTGGCGCTGGGCAACTTCCTCTCTGCTGATGACTCACCATGGGAGCTCCTGATGACGGCGGGGTTCATCTACGCCCTGCCGCCCGCCGCGATCTACTATGCCTTCCGCAGGTACATGTCGTCGGGTCTCACGGCAGGTGCAGTGAAGGGCTAGAGTTCTTCGATGAATCGCTGAGCGGCACTTGATTTCGCGACAAGCGGTTGCACGAATATGTGATCTCTCAACGGCTCACGCCTTCGATGCGTCGATTGCGTACCTCGCTCGCCGACGTCCAGCGTAAGCTGCGCCATAGGTGCGAGTGGTATGGGCGTGAGTACTATCCCTGAAATCCGTCCGTTGTTCGCGACGCCGCTCGTTGTTCTCGACGTGCCCGATGCGGCAACTCTCAACGCAGAACTGCGCCAGGCCATCCAGCAGCGCGAGAAATCTCATCCCAGCACACAGAAATCCAACCTGGGTGGCTGGCAATCGAGCTGGGATATGGATCGCTGGGGCGGAGCCGCTTCTGTCAAGCTGCTCGCCTTCGCCCGCAACCTAGCCAACCGGGTGACCACGAAGCCCGACGGCGCGGGCGGCGAGGGGCCGTACCCCGGACATTTTGCAGTGACCTGGATCGGCAACATGTGGGCGAACATCAACCGCACTGGCCATGGCAACGAGTTCCACTCGCATCCCGGCGCGTATTGGTCCGGCGTCTACTATGTCGACGATGGTGGCATCGCCGACGATCCCTCGCTGGGAGGTGAGCTGGAGTTCCTCGATCCGCGCGGTCCGGTGCCGTTGATGAACGCGCCGCATTTGCGCATGTCGGGAAGCCTGTCCGCCGGTGCCACCGAGAAGCTCCAACCGAAGGCCGGCCGGATGGTGATCTTCCCCGCCTGGCTGCTGCACCAGGTGCGACCCTATCGCGGCAACGCCGAGCGCATCTCCATCGCGTTCAATCTCACGGTGTGAGCGGCGCCGATCGGCTGCGACCGCTCGCGGCTGCCCAAGGCGTCCAGCCACTTCCGCGCGTCATGCTGCTCGTGGAACACCTTGATCGGTCGATGCCGTTGCGCGTGCTTGGCGAACAGGATCGCCTGACGATGCGCGTCCGGCGAGCCCGCGACCACGCCGATCGGCCCGACTTCGCTCTCCTCTTCGCGCTGGCGGATCATCCGGGCGAAGCGGCGGATCCTGTCGGCGCTGAACCGGGTCGTGACGCCGGTGACGTCGATCATCTTGCGGTAGGGACGGGCGTTGGCGGCGTCGACGCGGAGCACGAACTCGATCACGTCCTGCGGATCGAACTCGCCCTTGGCGACGGCGATGACCAGGCGAATAGGGTGGGAAATGCACCAGGACATAGGCATGCCCCGGTTCTGTCATCGGCCTTGCGGCGGAGCAACCGCGAACGCTGTCACATGGGCCGCAGTTGCACGCTTTGACCGTAACCTTTTTGTGGCAGCGATTACATGCAGGCGGCTTGCGCAAGCACGACCTGCTGGAGCCCCTGCATCTCGGCGGGCGGCAGGGTCGAAGGATCGAGCGGGTTGCCGCCCTCGCTCATCGCCGTGTTGGACTTCCGCATCGCAGAGATGGCAGCAGGCATTTTGTCGGCCGGGATTTGGCCCTGCATGCAGATGCAGGTCTTCTCGGACGCAGTGACCCGACACGCCGACATGAAGTCGCCTTGGGCTCGCAATTCTTCCGACCCGCCCATCGCGATAAAGGCGACACTGAAGGCAAACACTGTTTTGCGCATACTACTCTCCCCCTAGAGCCCGGAATCATACACCTCCTGTGATTCGAACTCATCCGTGCGTCTCACCTCACTGCAGATGCAGTCAACGGTTGATCTTCTTGAACGGTCCGCGACAGCGGCCTAGCCTGCGCGCTCGGCAGTGGACGCCCTATAGCCACGCTTCCGATGCGTCTCCTGCGCGAATGAAGAGATGAGGAGACACCAGATGAAACGGCAAGAAGCGGCTTTGTCCAAAGCCTGCCTTGTCGGGGCAGTCGCGGCCGTCCTCGGCTTCGGCACCTCGGCAGTGCAAGCGCAGACCCAAAATCAGGCAGCGAGCGGCGAACTCAAGAGTTACGACTCGAACAGCAAGAACTTCTGGGCCAACCCTCCGCCCGACTGGTTCCTCGGCGACGAGACCAAGGCGCAGAAGGGCCAGGTTCCCAATCCAGGTCAGCCGACGCCAACTCCGGCGGCGGAGCTCGAGAAGATCCTCGCCAAGATCCAGCTGCCCAAGGGCTTCAAGATCGAGCTGTGGGCCAGCGAGGTTCCCCAGGCGCGACAGATGGCGTGGGGTAACAAGGGCACTCTCTTCGTCGGAACGTTCGACAAGGGCACCGTCAGTGCCGTCGTCGACGGGCCCGGCGGCAAGAAGGTCGCCAAGCCCTTCATCACCGGGCTGCGCATGCCGACGGGCGTCGCCTTCCAGGACAATGCGCTCTATGTGATCGACATCGACAAGCTCTACAAATACGAGAACCCCGAGGACAACCTCGACAAGGCGCCGACACCGAAGGTCGTCTATGACGACATGCCGCCCTTTGTGCCGCACGGCTGGAAGTATCTCGTCCCCGACGGCAAGGGCTGGTTCTATATTCCGTTCGGACCGCCCTGCAACATCTGCTACCCGCCGACCAGCCTGTCGCAATATCGCCGCGTGAATCCGGCGAACGGCATGGCTGAGCTGGTGGCGGTCGGCATCCGCAACAGCGTCGGTGGCGCTGTCGATCCTAGAACCGGTGACCTGTGGTTCACCGAGAATGCTCGCGACTGGCTGGGCGACGACATGCCGAGCGACAAGCTCAACCATGTGACCAAGATGGCCGAGCATTTCGGCTATCCCTACTGCCACCAGGGCGACATCCTCGACCCGGTGTTCGGCAAGGGACACAAGTGCTCCGAATTCACGCCACCCGTCGTGAAGCTCGGCCCGCATATCGCGCCACTCGGCATGAAGTTCTACACCGGCAACATGTTCCCGGCGGAATACAAGAACGGCATCTTCATCGCCGAGCATGGCTCGTGGAACCGCAACAAGAAGATCGGCTACCGGATCCAGTTCATCTCGGTCGGCCCCGACGGCAAGAACCCGAAGGAGAGTACCTTCGCCGGCACTTGGCTCGAGGATCAGAAGATCCTTGGTCGTCCCTCCGACGTCCTGCAGGCGCCCGATGGCGCGCTGATGGTTGCCGACGACCAAGCCGGCGCCATCTACCGGATCAGCTACAAGAAGTAGCTGATGCAGCGTGACAAGCGTTCCTCCCCTTCGCGGTCTACGCGAAGGGGGGTGGGCAATATTGTCTGCGTGGCGATGGCTCAGGCTGTAGTGGCTTGGGCAGCGACCGCCTACGCCGCCGATCCGCCAGACAGCGTCCGCGAGATCGTCCAGACCTGCGCCTCATGCCACGGCGCGGACGGCATCTCTGCCATCGTGAACACGCCGTCGCTGGCGGGCCAGCCCGACATCTTCCTCCAGTATCAGCTTGTCTTCATCCGCGATGGCCAGCGCAAGGTCGAGGTCATGCAGGAGTTCGCCAAGAAGCTGACCGACCAGAACATCCGCGATCTCGGCGCCTATTACTCGTCCTTGCCGCCGCCGCCGGCCCTGGCGCCGGCCGGCAACGTCGATGCCGAAAAGGCCACGGCGCTCATCGTGCCGCGTCATTGCGACAGCTGTCACAAACCGGATTTCTCGGGTCAGGGCGAAAGCGCCCGCCTGGCGGGGCAACGGCCGGAATATCTGGTCAAGGCCTTGTCCGACTTCCGTTCCGGCGCACGGCGCGGACGCGGGCTGGGCGCCATGATCGAGGTGTCAGTGACGCTGCACGATCAGGACATGGAGTTGATCGCGGCCTACTTGGCCCGCAAGCCTTGACACCTTCTTGAAATCGTCGACATCATTGGTCCTGCCTCCACTTCAAGGGAGAAACGCTCATGGCCTGGAAAACCCCACGCATCGTCGAGATTGCCGTCGGAATGGAAATCAATTCCTACGCGTGCGCGGACCTCTGATCGTCGCGGCCTGACAGCCGCTCGCTAACACCATGAAGGCCGTTGTCCTGGGGGCTGCGGCCGGCGGTGGATTCCCACAGTGGAATTCAAACGCTCAAGCGTGTCGTCGTGCCCGTGCCGGCGACGCCAAAGCTACGCCTCGAACCCAGGCGTCGCTGGCTGTGAGCGCCGACGGTGAGCGCTGGTTCCTGCTCAATGCGTCTCCCGACCTTCGCCAGCAAATCGATGCCAATGCCATCCTTCATCCTCGCCACGGCCTGCGCTCCTCGCCGATCGAGGGTGTCATCCTCACCGGCGCCGACGTCGATGCCATCGCGGGCCTGCTGCACCTGCGCGAACGCCAGCCTTTCACGATCTACGCAAGCGAGCGCGTGCTCGGCGTGCTGAAAGCCAATCCGATCTTCGGCGTGCTCGCGCCGGATTGCGTGCGCCGCGAGGCGGTGCCGCTCGGCCAGGTGTTCGAGCCATGTCACGTCGACGGCAGCCGCAGCGGCCTCGCGGTCGAGATGTTCGACGTGCCAGGCAAAGTGGCGCTTTATCTCGAGACGGGGCCGTCAGCCGGTGAGCTGCGCGGCCAGCCGGGCGACACGGTGGGTGTCGAGGTGGGCGGCGGCGGCGAGCGGCTGGTCTACGTGCCGGGCTGCGCGCAGATGACCGATGGATTGAAGCAACGGTTCTCCGACGCGTCGGTGGTCCTGTTTGACGGCACGCTGTGGCAGGACGACGAGATGATCCGGCTCGGCCTCGGTCCCAAGACGGGCCAGCGCATGGGCCATATGAGCGTGAGCGGACCCGACGGCACGATCGCGGCGTTCCGCGACATTCCGGTCAAGCGCAAGATTCTCATTCACATCAACAACTCCAACCCGATCCTGATCGAAGGGTCGGACGAGCGGGCGATCCTGGCCAAGCAGGGCTGGGAAGTCGCGTATGACGGCATGGAGGTCGGTCCGTGAACGTGCACATCGATGACCGCCTGCTGACGCCTGACGAGCTCGAAGCCGAGCTGCGCGCCATCGGCGCCGAGCGCTATCATCACCTTCATCCGTTCCACAAGCTCCTGCATGGCGGCAAGCTCACGCGCCCGCAGGTCCAGGCCTGGGCACTGAACCGCTACTATTATCAGGCGATGATCCCGATCAAGGATGCGCATGCGCTCAGCAAGCTGCCGACGTCCGAGCTGCGCCGCGAATGGAGGCGGCGCATCGTCGACCATGATGGCGATGGGCCGGGCACCGGCGGCATCGAGCGCTGGCTGAAGCTCGCCGAGGGCGTCGGGCTCGACCGCGCCTACGTGCAGTCGACCCGTGGCGTCCTGCCCGGCACGCGCTTCGCGGTCGAAGCTTATGTCAACTTCGTGCGCGACCGGCCGATCCTCGAAGGCATCGCGTCGTCGCTGACCGAGATGTTCTCGCCCGACATCATCGCCGACCGCGTGCGCGGCATGCTGGCCGGCTACTCCTTCATCACCAAGGAGACGTTGGCCTATTTCACGCCGCGGCTCACGCAAGCACCCCAGGATGTCGACTTCGCGATCCGCTACGTCAAGAAGGAGGCGCGGACCCGTGCCGATCAGGAAGCCGTTCTGGCCGCCCTGCGCCTCAAATGCGATGTCCTGTGGACGCAGCTGGACGCGCTTTATCTCGCCTATGTCGAGCCCGGCATGATCCCGCCGGGCGCCTTCGTGCCGAGTTGAGCCATGGACCGCCTGGTGGTTTCCGCGACCAGCGTCCTGTGCCTGGCGCCGCATATCGTCTTCCGCTTCGACGAAACGCGGCAGCGCTGGATCATGATGGCGCCCGAGAGGCTGATGCTGCCGGACGAGCAGGCGGTCGAGATCCTGAAGCTGATCGACGGCAAGGCGAGCGTCGGCGCCATCACCGATGCGCTCGCCGCCCGCTACACGCAGGCGCCGCGCGAGCTGATTGCCAAGGACGTCACCGCCATGCTGCAGGACCTCGCCGACAAGGGATGCCTGGCCAGTGACGCCACGCATTGACCCGCCTCTGGCGTTGCTGGCCGAGCTTACTCATCGCTGCCCCTTGCGCTGCCCTTATTGCTCCAATCCCGTCGAGCTGGAGCGGGCCTCCGGCGAGCTGTCGGAAGATGAATGGCGGCGCGTGTTCGGCGAAGCGGCGGCGCTCGGTGTCCTGCAGGTCCATCTCTCGGGCGGCGAGCCCATGGTGCGGCGCGACCTTGCCTCCTTGATCGCCGCGGCGAACGAAGGCGGAATCTACACCAACCTCATCACGTCCGGAACGCTGGGCGGCGAGCGAGAGATCGCGGCGTTTGCCGCCGCCGGGCTGAAGCATGTCCAGCTGAGCTTCCAGGACGTCGCGCCCGCCAGCAACGATCGCATCGCGGGGCTCCCCGGCGCGCATGCCCGCAAGACCGGCTTCGCCGCCGCGGTGCGCGCCGCGGGCCTGCCGCTTACGCTCAACATGGTGGTGCACCGGCAGAATCTCGACGGTCTCGACGCGATGATCGAGATGGCGTTGGCGCTGGGCGCCCGGCGCATCGAGATCGCACACGTCCAGTACTATGCCTGGGCGCTCGCCAATCGGGCCGCCCTGCTGCCGAGCCGCCGGCAGCTCGACGAGGCGACGCGGGTCGTCGAAGCGGCGCGCGCCAGGCTGAAGGGCGTGCTGGCGATCGACTATGTCGTGCCCGACTACCACGGCGTCCGGCCAAAATCCTGCATGAATGGCTGGGGTCGGCAGTTCCTGAACGTCTCCCCCTCGGGCAAGGCGCTGCCCTGCCACGCTGCCGAGCGTTTGCCGGGTATCGTCTTTCCGTCTGTGCGCGAGGCGAGCCTTGCCGACATCTGGTACCGCTCCGACGCCTTCAACCGCTTTCGCGGCACCGACTGGATGGCCGAGCCCTGCAGGAGTTGCGACCGGCGCGAGGTCGACTGGGGCGGCTGCCGTTGCCAGGCCTTCCTGCTGGCAGGCGATGCCGGCCGAGCCGATCCGGTCTGCGCCTTATCGCCCGACCACGGTGTAGTCGAGGCAGCCCGCCTCGAGGCCGAGCGCGCGCCGCCAGCCTTCGTCTATCGCCAATACCCCCTGTCATCCCGAGAGGTCGCTGTCAGACAGCGACTAAGCGAGGGATCTAGGATCGACGGCGCCATAGATCCCTCGCTACGCTCGGGATGACACATTTGGGGTGAAACGGCCATGTCTTCGATGCGAACGGGTGCCGAGTACCGGGAAAGCCTGCGCGACGGCCGTCGCATCTGGGTGCTGGGAGAGGGCTGGGTCGACGATGTCACGACGCATCCGGCGACGCGGGCAATGGTGGACGAGTACGTCGCTTGGTACGACCGGCACTTCGATCCGGCGTGGCAGGACACTGTGCTTGCACCTCCAGGTGCCCACGGCGGCCGCGAGCCAGTTAGTTATCTCGTTCCCAGGAACGCCGCCGACCTGACGCGGATGGGTCGATGCTTTTCAGCAACGACATTCCTCAGTGCCGGCAACATCACGCATACGCCCGCCTATGGCCACCTCATCGCCCTTGGCGTCCTGCACGCGGTCGGCCTGGGTAAGGCCTCGCCGGAGCAGGTCGAGAACGCCGAGGCCTACCGCGCTGAGATCGCACGTAGCGGGCGATTTCTGACCTTCGCCGCAGGTGCCGCGCCGATCGGCCATCGGCTGCGCGAGGATCCCGCAGAACGCGGTGCGATCAGGATCGTCAAGCAGACGGACACAGGCCTGGTGATTCGCGGCAAGATCGGCATGCACACCAGCCCGGCCTATGCGGAGGACGTCTATGTCGGCGCCGTGAACGGTGCCGACTTCGACGGCCAACGTGCGACCTTCGTCGTCGCCGTGAACGCGCCTGGTGTCACCGTGATCTGCCGCAAGCCGGCCCCACGCGACGCCAACTCGTTCTCGGCGCCGCTCAGCAGCCGCTTCGATGAGCTCGACGGGCAGATGTGGCTCGACGACGTGCTGGTGCCGTGGAACCGCGTCTTCCTCACCGAGGCCTCGCCCGAGCCTGTGGCGCAATGGCTGTTCTGGCACCAGCTCTATTGCTGGTTCGCCAAGGCCGAGTTCACTCTGGGGTTGGCGCTCGCCTCGACGCATGCGATGGGGCTCGCCGCGCACGAGGCCACCATCGATTACCTGCTCGACCTGGTCAGCGACGTGCAGACCGTCCGCAGCTGCCTGACGGCGGCCGAACTCGATCCGGAATTCACCCCGCAGGGCCACTGCTCGCCGAACCACAGTCATGTCGCAGCGGGCTCGCTGGCGATGTTGAAGGCCCGCCGGAGGATGGGCGAGATCCTGCGCATCCTGCCTGGCTCTTCACTGGTCGTGGCGCCGAGCGACAAGGATCTGGCAGAGCCGGCTCTGGCCAAGGGCCTGGAGGAGTCGTTCGGCGGGGGCGGCTACAGCGCAGCGCAGCGTGCGGCGCTGCTGCAGATGGCCTGGGACCACGTCGGCTCCGCCCTCGATCAGCGAGAGCATGTCTTCGAGCTGCACGCCAATGGCGGCGTCCCGGCCTGGCGCGGCCGCCTGCGCCGCAGCTTCAACCGCTACAACGAACTCGCCAACGCCGTCGTGCGGCAACTCAAGCTGCCGATGCCTGAGATCGACCTCGATTCGATCCGCAATGCACCGCTCGCCCAGCGGCGCCCGGTGAACCCGGGCGCTGCTGGCCCGCCCAACGGCCGACGTTGAGAGCGTACATGGACCAGATCAGACCCTTACCCGCGCTGACCCAAGACGAAGTACGGGCCGCCGCATGGGCGGAGGTCCGGGAGCCGTTGGAACTGCAACTCGCTCCGCTGGGTCGGCACGCTTTGACGGCGCTTGCACCGCGCCCTGGTGAGAGCGTCCTGGACATCGGCTGTGGCGGAGGCGAGACCGCGTTGGACCTTGCCAGGGCAGTTGCGCCCGACGGCACAGTAGTAGGGATCGATCTGTCGGCTGCCGTGCTGGCGTTTGCGCACCGCGCGGGCAAAGGGTGCGAACGCGTGCGGTTCGTCCAAGCAGATGCCCAAGTGTTCCCATTCGAACCGGCCTCGTTCGACGCCGCCTTCTCGCGGTTTGGGGTGATGTTCTTCGCCGACCCCACTGCCGCGTTCATCAACATTCATCGTAGCCTGAGGCCGAACGGGCAACTCGCCTTCGTGTGCTGGCGGGCGCTGGAGGAGAACCCGCTCGACATCCTGCCGCTTAGGGCCGCATCTGCTCATTTGCCACCGCAGCCCGCCCACGATCCGGACGCGCCCGGCCCGTTCGGGTTCGCCAACGCCGACTGCGTGCGCGGCATTCTGGAAAGAGCAGGCTTCGGCGAAATCGAGATCATCGCCCATGATGAGCAGGTCGGAAGCGGCGACCTCGAAACGATGCTGGCGGTTTGTTCGCGAGTCGGAGCTTTGGGCAAGATTCTTCGGGAAAACCCCGAGCTTCGGCCCGCAGTGCTACCGGCAGTGCGAGCTGCGCTCGCCGCACACGATGGACCCGACGGGGTCAGGCTGAATGCAGCGACGTGGGTCGTGACGGCTCGGGCTGCCGCCGGGCTCTAGCGCAAGAAGTCGGCGAAAGAGAAGCGCGTCAGCATCGCGTTCAGCTGCGCTTGCCGAGGTCGGCCATGAAGGCCTTGAGCCGCGGCGCCCATTTGGCGGCGTCGAGGCCCGACGCCGAATGGCCATAGTCGCTGTCGATCTCGAAATAGTCGGCGCTCACACTCGCCACCTTGAGCTTGGCCATGACGTCAGGCGCGATGGTGGGCGGAAAGACCTTGTCGGTACGCGACAATACATAGAGCAGCTTGGCCTTGATCTTCGCGAAATCCTTCTCGGCGTCGAAGCGCACGCTCGCCTTGCGCAGCACGATCAGCGAATTGCCATCGAATGCTTTCGCCCAGGTGAGTGCCCGGCGGACGATCTCGGTCTCGCGCGCCGCCTTGTCGGCGAATTTATCGGCCAGCTGCTCGTCGATGCCGTAGCGCCGGAGCGTCGCCACCCGCATCTCCGTCAGCGTGCCGGTGATGCCGCCATTGTCGTAATACCAGCCCGCGTTCCAGTGCGGGTCCTTGGCAAGGGTGGCAACGAGCGACGTCACCGCCGTTTCTCCGCCTGAGCCTTTGGGGGCGCTCACTACGGGCACCAGACCGTCCATGAATTCCGGATAGCTGACGGCCCATTGGAACGTCTGGTAGCCGCCAAACGAAGGCCCGGCGACCGCGACCAGGTGCTTGACGCCAATTCCATCGAGCAGCGCCTTCTGCGCATTGACGATGTCGCCCAGCGTGATGTCGGGAAAATCCGGCCCCCATTGATGGCCGGTGGCGGGATTGAGATGCGCCGGGCTGGTCGAGCCGTAGGAGGAGCCCAGCATGTTCGACGCCACGACGAAGAGCTTGTCGGTGTCGATCGCCTTGCCGGGACCGACCAGGCCGTTCCATGAGCCTTCCGCGCCATTCTCGCTGTAGCGGCCGGCCATGTGTTGGCTTGAGGTGAAGCCGTGCGTCAGCAGTACGGCGTTGCGGCCGTCCGCGGCCAGCGAGCCATAGGTCTCGTAGACGATGGTGATCTCCGGCATCACCACGCCGCTCTCGAGCCGGAAGCGCTTGGTCGTGAAGGCGCGCTTCTGCACGTCCACGAGCGCGCCTTCGGCGTGCGCGGTGCCGGCCAAGAGCGTCGGTGCAAACGGCAGGGCAGCGAGCAGCGGACGTCGGCGCATGATGCTCTCCCTAGGCTCGGGCGGGACTGAGCGGCAGAACGGGGACGGCGCGTGCCGCCAGCCGCTTGCGGTCGGCCTCCGGGCGGATGAACAGCAGGCCGATCAGGCCGCCGGCGATCATGAAGGCACCCAGGATGACGTAGCCCCGCTCGTACCCGGCCACCGGGTTTGCGGCGCCCTGGATGATCGAGCCCATGACCAGAGGGGCCAGCACGCCCGCCACGGTCACCACCGAATTGACGATGGCGAGCATGCCGGCGCGTTGCGGTTGGGGCGTGAGTTCGCTCACGATCATCGGGATCACGACGTAGATCGTGCTGCCGATCGCGGCGCCGAACACCAGCACGGCGATCTTGAGCGCGGGTGTGGGCATGAAGCCGACCAAGGGCAGGGTGCAGCCGCCGAGCACCACGGCGGCGCAGGCGAAGACGCCGCGGCAGAGCCGGCTCGACACGCCTTTCGATTTCATCCGTTGCGAGATGTAGCCGCCGCTGAGCACGACGGCAGCGCCGAACAGCCACGGCAGGACCGTGAGATCCCCGCCGACCTGCTGGCTGAAGCCCAGCCCCTTCACCAGGTAGGAGGTGAACCAGGTGAGCCCGAGCGCCAGGCCCCAATAGCTGGCAAAGCCTGCACAGCACACCGCGACGATGCTGGGACAGGTGAGCAGGTAGCGATAGGGCACGCGCTCGCCGCCGCCATTCTGGCCAACCGGCGCATCGACCAGGGTGCCTTCGCGGCCGAAGATCAGCCACAGCACGGTCCAGATCAGGCCGGCAATACCCAGCGCCCCGAAGGCCCAGTGCCAGGAGTAGTTGACGATGATCCGGTTGAGCAGCGGGACCGCCACGATGACGCCGAACGCGGAACCTTGGGCGATGATGGCGGTCGGCAGCCCGCGCAGCGAATCGGGAAACCACTTGTAGATGGCGTGGGTGGCGACTGGTGCGGCCGGCCCTTCGCCCGCACCCAGAATGATGCGGCAGGCGATCAGCACCTCGATGCTCACCGCGCCGACCATGGGAAACTGCACAAGCGACCAGATGATCGCCATGATCAGCAGGGTGCGCCTAGCCTGCACCCGGTTGGTGACGAAGCCCACAACCACTGCCGAAATAGCGAACAGGAAAAAGAACGACGAGCCGATGAGGCCGAACAACTCGGGCTTGATCTTCAGCTCGTCCATGATCGGCTCGGCGGCAAGCCCGACCACGACCTTGTCGGCGAAATTGACCAGCATGAAGAGGAAGAGAAGGGCGGTCATGCCCCAGGCCCCCTTGAGGGGCCGAACCTGTGTCGTCACTCGGCGTTTGCTCCTTGCGCCCGATTGCCGGGTCTTGTGCGGCCATTAAGACAGGTGCTCCCGCCAATGAAAAGGGCGCCAACCGGCGCCCTTTTCGATCGATGCGTGTAACTTCTACTTGATGAAGGGGCACTTGCCTTCGTTCAGCGGACGAAAGGCCTGATCGCCCGGCACGGTGGCGACCAGCTTGTAGATATCGTCCTTGCCCTTGGACTCGTCGGGCGACTTGACCTGGAAGAGATACATGTCGCGCACCAGCCGGCCGTCGGGACGGAGCTTGCCGTTCTTGGTCATGACGTCGTTGACCGGCATCTCGCGCATCTTGGCCATCACCGCCTTGGCATCGTCGGCGGAGCCGACGGCCTGCACGGCCTTGAGGTAATGCAGCGTCGAACTGTAGACGCCGGCGGTCAGCATGCTGGGCAGCTTGTCCTTCTTGGCGCGGTAGCGCTTGGTCCAGGCGCGCGTCTCGTCGTTGAGATCCCAGTAGAAGGACTCGGTCAGCACCAGGCCCTGTGCGACCGGCAAGGTCAGGGACTGTACGTCGGTCGCGAAGACCAGCAGTCCTGCGAGCTTCTGTCCGCCCTTGACGATGCCGAACTCGCCCGCCTGCTTGATCGAGTTGATCGTGTCCTGGCCGGCATTGGCGAGGCCGATCACCTTGGCCTTGGAGCCCTGCGCCTGCAGCAGGAAGGACGAGAAGTCCTGCGTGCTGAGCGGATGGCGAACGGCACCCAGTACCTTGCCGCCTGACGCCTTCACCACCTCGGAGACGTCGCGCTCAAGCGCATGGCCGAAGGCGTAATCGGCGGTGAGGAAGAACCAGCTGTCGCCACCCGCCTTGACCATCGCCGAGCCCGTCACGTGGGCGAGCGAATAGGTGTCGTAGACCCAATGCGCGCCGGTCTCCGAGCAGGCGGGTCCGGTGAGGTCGCTCGAGGCGGCGCCGGTGTTGATGTCGATCAGGCCCTTTTCCTGCGAGATCTTGCGCACCGCCAGCGCCACCGACGACGTGCCGAGCCCGGTGATCATCTTGACGTTCTCGGTGTCGTACCAGCGGCGCGCGATGGCGGCGCCGACGTCCGGCTTGGTCTGGTGGTCGGCCGACAGGATCTCGACCGAGCGGCCCAGCACCTTGCCGCCGACATCGTCGATGGCGAGCTGCATGGCCTCGACCTCGCCCGCGGTGAGATCGCCATAGACGCCGGAGAAGCCGTCCATCACGCCGATCTTGAGCGGACCCGGCGTCTGGGCCCACGTGCTTTGAATAGGGGCAATGGCGATGGCACCCACTGCGGCAAGACCGGCAGCGGCCGCAACCACGCCGGCATACCGGGCAGCGTTTGCAACTTTCATACTCTTCTTCCTCCCTTACGTGCGGCCCAAGCCGCAGTGGCGGGAACTTAGCCCCGCTGGACAGCCACGCAAAGCTTCGATTAAGTCGCGGCATCGCGAGGGAGGCGATGGCGGAACAACAAACAATCCTCGAAGCCGAGGGGTTGACGAAGGAGTTCAAGGGGTTCGTAGCAGTCAAAAACGTCAATCTTCGTATCCGCCGCCATACCATCCATGCCCTGATCGGGCCCAATGGCGCCGGCAAGACGACCTGCTTCAACCTGCTGACTCACTTCCTCACGCCGACGGCGGGTCGCATCAGTTTCAACGGGCGAGACATCACCGGCAGTTCGCCTGCGGCAATCGCCCGCATGGGGCTCGCGCGTTCTTTCCAGATTTCGGCTGTATTTCCCCATCTCTCGGTACGTGAAAACGTGCGCGTTGCACTCCAGCGCAAGCTCGGCAATTCCTTCTACTTCTGGCGCTCTGAGCGTGTCCTGAGCGAGCTCGATCGGCGCGCGCTCGAGCTCGTCGAGGCGGTCGGCCTCAGCGCCTTCGCCGAGGCGGCCGCAGTCGAGCTGCCCTATGGCCGCAAGCGCGCACTCGAGATCGCGACCACGTTGGCGCTCGAGCCCGAGATGATGTTGCTCGACGAGCCGATGGCGGGGTTGGGCCAGGAGGACATCAAGCGCATCGCCGCCCTCATCCGCACGGTGGCGCGCGACCGCACGGTGCTGATGGTCGAGCACAACATGTCCGTGGTCGCCGACCTTTCCGACACCATCACCGTGCTGGCGCGCGGGGAGGTGCTGGCCGAAGGGCCCTATGCCACCGTGTCCAAGAACCCGCTGGTCGTCGAAGCCTATGTCGGAACCGGCCATGCATGACACGCTTCTGAAAGTCGATGGGTTGCAGGCCTGGTACGGCGAATCGCATATCCTGCATGGCGTGAGCTTCGAGATCGGCCGCGGCGAGCTGGTGACGCTTTTGGGCCGTAACGGCGCAGGCAAGACGACGACGCTCAAATCCGTCATGGGCATCGTCGGCAAGCGCACGGGCTCGGTGCGCTTCGAGGGCGGCGAGACCGTCGGCAAGCCGTCTGACACCATCGCCCGGCTCGGCCTCGCCTATTGCCCCGAGGAGCGCGGCGTCTTCGCCAGCCTCAATGTCGAGGAGAACCTGCTGCTGCCGCCCGAGGTCAAGGCCGGCGGCATGAGCCTGCAGGAGATCTACCAGCTCTTCCCCAATCTTGCGGAACGGCGGCGCAGCCAGGGCACCAAGCTGTCGGGCGGCGAGCAGCAGATGCTGGCGATCGGCCGCATCCTGCGCACCGGCGCCAACCTGCTGCTGCTCGACGAGCCGACCGAGGGCCTGGCGCCGGTGATCGTGCAGCGCATCGGCGAGATCATCCGCCAGCTCAAAGCCCGCGGCTTCACCATCCTGCTGGTCGAGCAGAACTTCCATTTCGCCGCAACCGTCGCCGACCGCCACTACGTGATGGAGGACGGCCGCGTGGTCGACATGATCGCGGCCGGCCAGGTGCAGCAGAGCATCGGCAAGCTGCAAGCCTATCTGGGGGTTTGAGCCATGGCACAGGTCGCTCTCGGATTGGTCAACGGCGCGTTCTACGCCATGTTGAGTCTCGGGCTCGCCGTGATCTTCGGCATGCTGAACGTCATCAACTTCACGCACGGCGCGCAGTTCATGATGGGCGCCTTCGCCGCCTGGTTGCTGCTGACCCAGCTTGACGTGCCGTTCTGGGCCGCGTTGATCCTGTCGCCGCTGATCATCGGCCTGTTCGGCGTGGTGATCGAACGGTTGATGCTGAAACGCATCTACCATCTCGACCATCTCTACGGCTTCCTGCTGACCTTCGGGCTCGCTCTGATCATCGAAGGGCTGTTCCAGTGGAAATGGGGTTCCGGCGGCGCGCCTTATCCGGCGCCAATCCGGGGCGGAACCGACCTCGGCTTCATGGTGATGCCGACTTATCGCCTGTTCGTGGTGGTGGCGGCCCTCGTGATCTGCCTTGCCACCTGGTACGCCATCGAGCGCACCAGGTTCGGCGCCTATCTGCGGGCGGCAACCGAGAATCCCACGCTGGTGCGCGCCTTCGGCATCAACGTGCCTCGGCTGATCACACTGACCTACGGCCTCGGCGTGGGCCTCGCCGCACTTGCGGGCGTGCTGGCGGCGCCCGTCCAGCAGGTCTCGGCGTTGATGGGCACCAACCTGGTGCTGGTCGTGTTCGCCGTGGTGGTGATCGGCGGCATGGGCTCGATCATGGGCTCGATCGTCACCGGCTTCGGACTCGGCCTGATCGAGGGCCTAACCAAGGTGGTCTATCCGCCGGCCTCCAACACGGTGATCTTCGTGGTCATGGCCATCGTGCTGTTGGTGAAGCCTGCCGGCCTGTTCGGGCAGACAAGATGAACGAGAAGCGAACCGTCGGCCTCGTCCTACGCATCGGCGTAGAGCGGGTTTTGAACGCCGAAATCACCACTGCGGCCTACCTGGTGGCTTTGGCGGCGCTGCTTGTCGCGCCGTGGGTCGCCTATCCGGTGTTCCTCATGACGGCGCTCTGCTTTGCGCTGTTCGCCTGCGCCTTCAACCTGCTGCTGGGCTACGCCGGCTTGATGAGCTTCGGCCATGCCATGTTCTTCGGCATGGCGGGCTACTTCTTCGGCCATGTCGTCAAGGTCTGGAACATGCCGCCGGAAATCGGCCTGCTGGCCGGCGTGGCGGGGGCGGCATTGCTCGGCCTGGTCACGGGGGCGCTGGCGATCCGCCGCCAGGGCATCTACTTCGCCATGATCACGCTCGCCTTCGCGCAGATGATCTATTTCCTCTGCGTTCAGCTGCCGTTTACCGGCGGCGAGGATGGCCTGCAGGGCATCGCACGCAAGGCGCTGCTCGGCGGCCTGCTGCCGATCAAGGACGACCGCGTGCTCTACTATGTCGTGCTGGCGATCTTCCTCTTCGGCTACGCCGCGATCTACCGCTTCATCCACTCGCCGTTCGGCCAGGTGTTGAAGGCGATCCGCGACAACGAGCAGCGCGCCGTCTCGCTGGGCTACGAGGCCGACCGCTACAAGCTCCTGGCCTTCGTGCTGTCGGCGGCGCTGGCCGGGCTCGCCGGCGCCACCAAGGCGATGGTGCTGCAGTTCGCCACTCTCACTGACGTCAGCGCCGGCATGTCGGGCGAGGTCGTGCTGATGGCGTTGGTCGGCGGGCTCGGCACCATCGTCGGTCCCGTGGTCGGCGCCTTCATCATCGTCACCATGCAGAACTACCTCGCCTCGTTCGGCGAGTTCGTGCTGGTGATTCAGGGCGTGATCTTCGTGGTGATCGTCATGGCCTTCCGCAAAGGCCTGGTGGGCGAAATCGCGGAATGGTGGAAAGCCCGTCGCCGCGCGGCGTAAAGCGTGCGGCTAGCGTACACCGACGGGCTTGGGTGGCTCGACCATGTCGTTGCAGTTGGTGGCGTGGGTCATCAAGCAGTCCTGCAGCCGTGATACGTCGCGCAACCGGTTGACCAGGATCACCCCTCCTACCACCAGAGCTGCGAGCACGACGAGGGCAACGAGGCTCTTGCGCCGGCCGGCGGTTTCGCGCTCGTCCTCATCCTGTTCCAGGTATTCCTCCTGCTCGTGGCGGCTCTCGCTCATCGTCGGGCTCGTCAATCAGCAGCGCGCGTGCCCACCTCCGAGGAAGGCCGCGCAGGTTGGGGCACGGTGGAGGGAACTTCGCCGGTCGGCCGCCGGCGCTTGCCACTCAGCCAATGAGCGAAGCGATCGAAGTAGAGATAGATGACCGGCGTGGTGTAGAGGGTGAGCCACTGCGACACCAACAACCCGCCGACGATGGCGATGCCGAGCGGACGGCGCAGCTCGGATCCCGCGCCCTGGCCGATCGCCAGCGGCAGGCCGCCGCCGATCGCGGCGAAGGTCGTCATCATGATCGGGCGAAAGCGCAGCAGGCAGGCCTCGTGAATCGCTTCCTGCGGGCTCTTGCCCTGGACACGCTCGGCTTCGAGCGCGAAGTCGATCATCATGATGGCGTTCTTCTTGACGATGCCGATCAGCAGGATGATGCCGATCAGCGCGATGACGCTCAGGTCGTAGTGCGTGAGCATCAGCGCCAGCAGCGCGCCGACACCGGCCGACGGCAACGCCGACAGGATCGTGATCGGATGCACGTAGCTCTCGTACAGCATGCCGAGCACGATGTAGACGGCGAGGATCGCCGCCGCGACCAGCAGCGGCGTCGAGCTGAGCGACGACTGGAAGGCCTGGGCCGTGCCCTGAAAGCTGCCGTCCAGCGTGATCGGAGTCTTGAGCTCGATCTCCATGTGCTGGATCGCTTCGACTGCCTGGCCGAGCGCAACACCCGGCGCGAGATTGAACGAGAGGGTGACGGCCGGGAATTGGCCTTGGTGGCTGATGGTCAGCGGCGCGATCTTGTTGACGAAATGGGCCACCGTGCTCAGCGGCACCTGGGCGCCGTCCCTGCCCGGCACGTAGAGGCGGGATAGTGAGGTGGGATCCTGCTGGAAGTCGGGCTGCGCCTCCAGAACCACTTTGTACTGGGTGCTGGAGGTGTAGATGGTCGCGACCTGACGCTGGCCGAAGGCGTCGTACAGTGTCTGGTCGATCATGGCCAGTGACAGGCCGAGCCGGGACGCGGTATCGCGATCAATGTCGATGGAGACGTGCGGCGAGGCGATCTGTTGGTCCGACGTGACGTCCTGCAATTCCGGCAGCTTCGCCATATGTTCCTCGATGATCGGCGCCCAGTGATTGAGCTCATCCGAGTCGGTCGAGGTGATGGTGTACTGATACTGGGTCTTGCTGAGGCGTCCGCCGACATTGATGTCCTGGCCGGCCTGCATGAAGTAGCGCACGCCCGGCACCTGAGCCACCTTTGGCCTGAGCCGCTGGATGACCTTCTGCGCGGAGTCGCCGGGCCGCTCGGCAAACGGCTTGAGCTGGATGAACATGCGCGCGGTGTTTTCCGCCGAGTTGCCGCCGGTCGAGCCGACGAAGCCCACGACGCCGCTCACCGCCGGATCCTGCTGAACGATGCCGGCCAGCTCGTTGGCGAGTTTGGACATGGCGCTGAATGAAATATCTTGGCGCGCCTCGGCCTGACCGAAGATGAATCCGGTGTCTTGCTCGGGGAAGAAGCCCTTGGGGATGATCACGTAGAGATAGCCGGTGACGCCGATCAGCGCGATCGTCGACAGCAACATGATGAACTGGTGGCGGAAAACCCAATTCAGTCCGCGGTCGTAGAACCGCACCACGGCGTCGAAGGCATTCTCGCACATCTGGTTCAGCCGGCCGCGCTTCTCGTCGCTGTGGCGCTTGAGGAACTGTGCGCACATCACCGGTGTCAGCGTGAGCGAGACGAAGGCCGACATGACCACGGCTACCGTGACGACGACGGCGAACTCACGGAACAGCCGGCCGACGATGCCGCCCATGAACAGCAGCGGGATGAACACCGCGATCAGCGAGAAGGTGATCGATATGATGGTAAAACCGATCTGGCCGGCGCCCTTGAGCGCTGCGTCGAACGGTTTCTCGCCTTCCTCGATGTAGCGCACGATGTTCTCGATCATCACGATCGCATCGTCGACCACGAATCCAACGGCGATCGTGAGGCCCATCAGCGACAGGTTGTCGATCGAGTAGTCGCAGACATACATGACGCCGAACGTGCCGACGAGGGCAAGCGGCACGGTCACGCTCGGGATGATCGTCGCCCAGAGATGCCGCAGGAAGATGAAGATCACCAGCACGACCAGGCCGACGGTCAGCATCAAGGTGAACTGTACGTCGTTGACCGAGTCGCGGATCGACTGCGAGCGGTCGGACATCAGGGCAACATGTACGCTCTGAGGGATCGAGGCGAGCAGGCGGGGCATCATCGCCTTGATGCGCTCGACGATCTCGACGGTGTTGGCGCCGGGTTGGCGGTAGATCAGCAGCAGCTCGGCGCGCTTGCCGTTGTAAAAGGCGCCGGTACGCGGCGACTTGGTGGCGTCGATCACGTCGCCGATGTCCTGCAGCTTGACGGGCGCGCCGTTGCGGTAGGCGACGATGATGTTCTTGTAAGCGTCGGCGTTGAACAGCTGGTCGTTGGTGTCCAGCATGATCGACTGGTTGGCGCTCTCTAGGTTGCCCTTGGCCTGGTTCAGCGTCGAATTGGTGAGGGCCGCGCGCACGTCCTCGAGCCCGATGCCGCGCGCGGCGAGCGCCGCCGGATTGGCCTGGACGCGCACGGCGAAGTCCTGCTGGCCGGCGACCAGCACCTGAGAGACGCCGGAAACGGCCGAAATCTTCTGCGCCAGGATGACGAACGCGTAGTCGTCGACCTTGTAGATGGGCAGGTCGTCTGAGCTGATCGCGTAGATCAGCACCGCACGATCGGCCGGGTTGACCTTACGATAGGTCGGCGGGTTGGGCAGGTCCTTGGGCAGCAGCCCACTCGCGGCGTTGATCGCCGTCTGCACGTCGGTGGCGGCACCGTCGATCTTGCGGTTGAGGTCGAACTGCAGGGTGATCGAGGTGGCGCCAAGGCCGCTGACCGAGTTCATCGAGGCGAGGCCCGGAATGGCGGCGAACTGCTGCTCGAGCGGCGTGGCGACCGACGAGGCCATCGTCTCGGGGCTGGCGCCCGGCAGGGTGGACGACACGGTGATGGTCGGAAAATCGACGTTGGGTAGCGCCGACACCGGCAGCAGGTTGTAGGTGGCCGCGCCGAACACCAGCAGGCCCAGCATCATCAGCGACGTAGCAATCGGCCGTCGGATGTAGGTTTCGGAGATATTCATCGGCGGGCCGTCAACCGCTCTTGCCGGGTGCTTGGCCCCCTGGCTGCACAGTGGCCGCCGGCCGGTCGACGCGCACGCGGGCGCCGTCGGTCAATCGATACTGGCCGTCGACCACGATCGTCTCGCCGACGGAGATGCCCTTCGTGATCACCGCGATGCCGTCCTGCTTCGCCTCGACCTCGAGCGTGCGGCGCTCGACGATGTTGTCCGGCTTGACGACGTAGCCGTAGTAGCCGGCGGCACCCTGCATGACGGCGCGCTCGGGCACGGTGGTCGCGTCCTTGCGCATCGAGAGCAGTAGGCGGACGCTGACGAATTCGCCGGGCCACAATTGTTCGCCCTGGTTCTCGAAGCTCGCCTTCAGCCGCAGCGTCCCCGTGGCGGGATCGATCTGGTTGTCGACCAGCGTCACCGTGCCCTCGGCAAGCTTGTAGGTGTCGTTGGCGCTATAGGCGAACGCCGTCAGTGCGTTCTTTGCCTGGCTCTTACGCAGATTGTGGTTGGCGAGCTGCGGCACGGTGAAGTTCACGAAGATCGGCTTGATCTGGGCGATGGTCACCAGCGTGGTGTTTTGGCTCGGCTGGACCAAGTTGCCGAGATCGACCAGCCGCTGGCCTGTGCGGCCATCGATCGGCGAGCGGATGTCGGCGTAGGCGAGGTTGAGCCGCGCGGTGTCGATCGCGGCCTGGTCGCCGACGAGCGCGGCCTTGAGCGAATCGACCGTGGCCTTCTGCTGATCGTAGCTCTGGCGCGACTGGAAGCCCGGACCGAGCAGCTTGCCGTAGCGCTCGAGATCGAGCTGCGCGCCTTCGAGCTGCGCCTCGTCGCGCTGCTTGGTGGCGTTCGCCCGGTCGAGCGCCGCCTGGTAGGGCCGCGGGTCGATCTGGAACAGCAGATCGCCCTCCTTCACGTCCTGGCCTTCCTGGAAAGCGACCTTGACGATCTTGCCGTCGACCTGTGTTTTGACGGCGACGGTCTTGTAGGCCTGTACCGTGCCGAGACCGCGGATATAGACCGGCACGTCCTTTGGTTCGGCGAGCGCCACGGTGACCGGAATGCCAGGTGGTGTTGTGGAGGCCGCCGCAGCGCGAGCCTTGTCGCGCTCCACCTCGCCCAGCACGACGTAGCCGCCGGCGGCGATCAGCAACACTGCAATGAGGACGGCGATCCCGGATTTCCTGACTTTGGCCATGCAGTCTCTTTCTAGAGTCCAGGATACGCTCGCCGTGCGCCAAATTGGGTGCGGTTTTATGTCTGCCTTGCAGTTACCTCCAAGGATACATCACGGTCCCGGGCGTCACAAACGTGTGAACGCCGCAACCCGTCGTTCAACTTTAGTTTCCCGGGCCGCGTATGCCCCCGCCGGCCGGCGGCATCGGCGTCGGCGCCTGCGGCAGGGTCGGCTTTTGCAGCGACGTGTTGGCATTGTTGACGGCGTTGGTCGCAGCACCATTGATCGTCGTGTCGTTGCCGCCCAGCGTCGTGCCCGCCGGGCCGAGGCCGGAATTCTGGTCGGCGAAGCCCGAGTTCTTCGCCGCGTCGTCGGCGTTGCTTGGCTGGCCACCGATCGCCTCGAGCTGCTTGAGCTCGGCGGCAAGGCTGCCCGGCGGCGTCGGCGCCGGCTGGCCCGGTGCGGTGCCGGCATAGGCCGTCACCTGCCAGCCCGGCCGGGTCACGGTCGTGGTGTGGCCGCCTGCTGTCACTGTCATGTCGTTGCCGAACACGAACATCGCCACCGTGTGGTTGGCGTCAGTGCTCACAATCATGATGCCGCCGCGGATGGTGAGCGTTGCCGAGGGCGTAGTGACGGTGACCGGCGCAGTCTTGCTGATCTTGCCGCCGACGAAGCGGAACACGCCCTGGCTGGCATTGATCGCCAGCGCGCCCGACTTGCTGTTGGGATCGTAGACGAACCTGTCGATGGTGAGCCGGGCCTGCGGCCCGACGGTGAGCGAGGAGCCGTCGAGGAAGAGCAAGTGGGCACGGTCGTTGAGGCCGGTGGTGACGATCTCGTTGGCCTGCACGTCGACGCCGACATGCAGCACGCGCTCGGCCTGCGCCGGTGGCTTGCCCGTGGGACCGCCCGTGGTTGCCGATGTGACGCCGACGCGTGGGTCGGCGAGCGCCGGCAAGCAGAGCGCGGCAATGCCGAGTGCTCCAACGCAGAGGGCCAGCGACGACAGGGCGACGCAAATCGCAGCGTTCTTCATGGCGAACTCCCGCTCAGGGCCAGCAAGTGTAACGTGGCGCCGCAAAATGGTTCAATTGCGGCGCCCCTCTGCCAGAGTCCCTTCAGTGGCAAGGAAAAGGTCTGTAAATTCAGCCCGTTAGCAACTCGGCCGGGACAAGCGGAGCGAGTACCTCAGCGCATTTCAGCCGGTATGCGGGATCCGACCCCTCGTCGAGGTCCCAGCTTGCCGCCAGGCCGGCGTGGGCCAGCGCAAAGGCGAGCACCCGCCGTCCGTCCATGCCGAGCCGGCTAGCGTACAGGTCGGCCATCCCTCGCATGCGCCCGGTGCGGTGCACGATCTCGCCGTGCGGCCACGGGTTGCCCAGGAGGTTGGCGACGTCGTAGGTCCGTTCGCCGATCAGCCCCTTGGGATCGACCGCGAGCCAGCCGCGGACGCCGCCGTCGAGAACGTTGGAATGGTGAAGGTCGCCGTGCAGCGCGATCACGTCTCGCGGTGTGCTGAACAGTGCCCGAGCCGTGGCGGCGCTCCGTCCAAGCAACTGGTGCTGGCTCGCCCGCTCGAACAGGCTGGCAAAGTGCCGCTCGAGCGGGACCAGCGTCTGCGGCGGCGCCGCGGCGCGAGGCCGGTGCAATTTCGCCACTGTGCCGGCCAGGATGTCGCAGGCGCTGGCATCGCCGCCGGTCACCGCCATGTCGAAGAGCGACCGCGATCCCGTCGCACGCTCCATCAATAGCGCTTCCTCGTCCGCGGCCATCACGCGAACCGCGCCATCGCCCTCGACATAGCGCAGATAGTCGGTGCCGTGCCGCTCGTCGCTGCCTGGCTTGTAGACCTTGAGCATTGCGGGAACGGCGGCTTGACGCACCGGCAGGAGCCAGCTTGATGGCGTCTCGATCTCAGGGCCGTCGGTCACGAGGCGCCATTTCGCGATGTGCGCGGCGAACGCGTTCACTGGCCGCGGGTAGAGATCAGCGGCAGGCGGAAGGTGGCGCTGGCGCCCTGGATGGTGTCGGGCAGCGGAGTATAGGGCGAGCCCTGCCGGACGCCCGCCACGACGCCGCGATCTATTTCGGGATAGCCACTCGAGCTGAGGATGACGGCATTGAGCAGCCGACCGTCGCGCGCGATGGTCACGCTCAGTACGGTGACGCCTTCGTTGGCCTGCACGTTGGCCTGGAACCGGTAGCCCTGCAGTCGACGCACGATTTCCCACAGGTAATTGTCGCCGGCGCGCGCCTTGTTGTAGGTGTCCGCCGGATTGACGAATGACGAGGTCTGCGGCTCTTCCCGCCCGCGCGCGACTGCCGATGGACGCTGCTGCTGGGGAATCCGGCTGAGCGGCGAGGGTGCGATCTGCGGCGGCGTCGGGCGCGGCTGGGGTGGTGGCGGTGACGGCCGAGGATTGGGATTGGCTGGCGGAATCGCCAGCGCCTGCTGCTGTGGCTTTGGGGGAGGCGTGGGCGCGGGCTTGGGCAGTGGCGGCGTGGCTTTTTCGAACGCCTTCTCGAGCGCCGTCTCCTTCGGCGGCGTGGGTGCGGGCTTGGGTGGCTCAAACGCTGCCGACGAAGGCGGTGGCGGCTCAGGCTCCGGTGTCGGGATCGCCGTCTCGAGTGACTGCTGCGGCGGCAGCGGAATATTCTGGTTGGTCGGGTTCTCCGACGTCGGCCGGACCTGCGTGGGCTTGTCCGAGGTGATCTCGGCCGGCGGGCGTATGCCTTCGATGGGACGGGTGGGCGCCGGTGTGGGCGTGGGTGTTGGCGCCGGCGTGGGCGGCGGAGGCTCCGGCGGCTTCGGCGCCTCGAACGAGACCTCGACCACGTCCTCGGTGAGCGGGATGGGCGGCCGGTTTTGCGACATCCACCACAGGAGGAAGGCGGCCAGCGCGTGCAGCAGGAACGCCAACGCCATGCCCTGCGGCGACATATGCTCGGAACGCAAATACGACGCACTGACGGCGTGGGCCACGGACCCCCCAATTCCCACGGATATCGTGGCGGACCCGGCGAGATTCGAACTCACGACCTCTGCCTTCGGAGGGCAGCGCTCTATCCAGCTGAGCTACGGGTCCACGACCGGCCGGACCATACCGGACGGGGTCTTGGGCCGCAACGGACGCCCGGGAGCCTCTGGCCCTCTACACCCGCCGCGCAGCCTCGCGGCTGAAGTTGGCCGCCGCGCGCTCGACCAGCGTCTTGCGGTCGATCTTGTTGGTGCCGGCCAGCGGCAGCTCGGTCACGAACCACACCGCGCGCGGATGGGCGTAGGCCGGGCCATTGTCGAGCGCGAAGCGGCGCAGCGTGTCCTCGCTTGGCCGCGCACCAGGCTTGGGCACCACGAAGGCGACCGGCAGCTGGTACTTGATCTCGTCGGCCACCGGCACGACGCAGACCTGCGCCACGTCGGGATGCCGGCCGAGCAGCTTCTCGACCTCGCCGGGATAGACGTTCTCGCCGCCGCACTGGAACATGTCGTCGGCGCGGCCGACGAAGAACACGAAGCCGTTCTCGTCGCGGCGCATCACGTCGCCGGTATCGTACCAGCCATCGATCAGGCGCTTCCTGGTGTCGGCCTCGCGGTTGAGATAGCCGGTCATCAAAGCCGGCGTCCGGATGTGCAGGACACCCTGGTTCGCATCGCCGCCGACGAACCTCATATCGATGCCTTTGCGCGGATAGCCGAGCGCGCCCAGCGGCTTTGGCAAGCCCTTGGGGTGAGCGCCGAAGGCGATCGGCCCGGACTCCGTCGTGCCCCAGCTGTTGGCGGTCTCGGCCTTCGGGAACAGGCGATGCATGTCGGCGAAGAATTCCGGCGTCGAAGGCGCCGAGCCGGTGACCGCAGTGGTGACGCAGCTCAGGTCCGCCCTGGCGAGCTCCCCGGTCTCGCGCATCACCAGCGCCAGCATGGTCGGCACCGAGGTGATCATCGCCACGCGCTCGCGGTCGATGGCGCGGATGTAGCCCTTGGCCGTGAAGGCGGTCATCAGCACGATGGTCCCGCCGTTCAGCATCACCAGCTTGGCGCTGAACAGGCCATTCATGTGAAAGAGGGGTGCTGCGACCAGCACCTTCTGGCCCTCGATGGCCGGCCGCTGCTCCGGCGTGGCGCAGGTCGCCCAGACATAGCCGCCGTGGCTGAGCGGCACGCCCTTGGGCAGGCCGGTCGAACCCGAGGTGTAGAGCACCATCGCCACTTCTTCCGGCCGCATGTCGATCGCCGTGAAGGGACCGGGATCGAGCAGCGAGTCGAGCTGCTCGATGGCGAGCGTCGGCACCAGCTCGCGCACCAAGGGCGCGCGCTCGGCATCGGCCACGGCGAACTTGACCTCTGAGTCCTTCATGATGTGCGCCACCGTCTCGCGCGGCAGCTTGTGGTTGACGCAGACCGAGACCAGGCCGGCTGCCATGGTCGCCATGTAGAGCAGCAGATAATCGGCGCTATTGGCCGCCACGATGGCGACGGCCTCACCTCGAGTCAGCCCACGCCTCAAGAGGCCGCGCGCCAGCCCGGCGATGCGCCGGCGGGCCTCGCCGTAGGTGAGGCGCATCTGCTCATCGCCGCTAGGCGAGAGCTGGATGATGAGGTCACGCGTCTCGGGCGCCGCTGGATCTAGGATGGCGGCGAGGTTCTTGAGGTCCATGAGCGATCCGAGGATAGTGCAGCCCGTTCAAGCAGGGGAGTCTTTCATGGCCAAGCAGGTTTTTCGCGACGGCACCGAGGTGACGGGATTTTATGCGCGCACCATCAAGAGTGGGCCGTTCGTCTTCGTCTCAGGCACGACCTCGCTCGATTCCAAGGGGCGCGTGCAGGGCAGGGACGCCACCGAGCAGACGCTGGTCACCATGCGCAAGGTCGAGGCGGGCCTGAAGTCGGCCGGCGCCACGCTCCGGGACCTGACGCGGCTCACCATCTTCGTCACCGACATCCGCGACATGGGCGCCGTCTCCAAGGCGCTCGCCAAGGCCCTCAAGGGCTCGGTGGTTACCTCGACCCTGGTGGCCGTGAGCGCGCTCGCCGTGTCCGGCTTGCTGGTCGAGATCGAATCGACGGCCGTGGTGAAAGGCTGAAGCCTAGGGCGCCCAGCGACCGCTGCCGGCGGTGTAGTAGTTGCCGTGCGCATAGCGGCCGTCAGCCCCGGGAGCGTCCTTGCAGCTTGCCACGAGGAGGGCGATGGCGACCGCAAGCCATGCAGTCTTGAGCGAATTCATGAACATGCCGAAGGATACCCGTCGCGCTATAGTCGGGGAATAGAGGGGAGAGCAGGCATGATCACACGATCGTCACTTGGCTTGGTATTCACGATGGCTGCCTTGGCGTTGACTACGGCCTGCATGCAGAGCGGACCGATGAATCAGCCGGCGAGCGGGACGACCGAAATCCGCAGTTCCGTCGAAACCGTCACTTGGAGCGACGGCAAGCCGGCCTTTTCGATCCGGTGCGATGCCCCAGGCGGCTGCATGCAGCGCTCGCTGCAGATGTGCAACAGCACCATGGGCAACTACCAGGTCCTGAAGAGCGAGAACATGCCGACCACGGGCGACGCCCGCGACGTGCGCGGGCCCGCATCGGTTGTCATTCGCTGCGGCTGACCTCGTCCCGCGGTCGCTTGGCGCCCCAGGCGGCGACGAGCTTGGGCGATGCGTCGGGCGCGTCGGCGCCCGAGGGCAGGCTGGCCTGGTGGTTGGAGATCCAGGCCGCGATGTCGGTCGAGACCTTGGGACCCTCCTTGTCGCGCATCAGGAGGTGATAGCCGTTCTTGTAGACGGCGAGCTTGGAATCGCCGCGCGGCGGCAGCACTTCGATCACGGTTTTGATCGGACCCTCGGGCACCAGGCGGTCGCCTTCGCCGTGCAGCACCATGTAGGGCTCCTTGACGTGCGCCGCCGACTCGCGCGCGGCGTCCATCAGGTCGACCAGCCCATAACCCATGTCCAAGCGCGGCTGGTGCAGCATCAACGGGTCGGTCTGCAGCTTCTTGATGGTCTTGGGGTTGTCGGTCGGCTTGAAATCGATCGAGGTGGGGCCGGCCGGCATCCAGGGAATGGTGTGGGCGAAGAACCACATGCCGGCGCTGGCGACCGGGCCGAAGCTCTCGCGCGAACGCACCGCGGGTGCGCTCAAGATCAGGCCGTCGGCCTCGAGCCCGCGATCGGCCGCCACCAGGGCAAGCGCGCCGCCCATGCTCTCGCCCACGACATAGATCGGCAGGCGGGGATATCGGGCATGCAGCAGGGCGGCGACGGCCTTGGCGTCCGCGACCAGCGTCTCGGTGCCGGGCCAGCGGCCGCGCGTCGGGCTCTCGCCGAAGCCGCGCTGGTCATAGGCATAAGTCACGATTCCGGCCTTGGACCATACTTCGGCCGGCTCCTCGAAGGCATCGCGGTAGTCGCCGAAGCCGTGCAGGCCCAGGATAACGGCCTTGGGCCGGCTTCCTTGGGCCGGCCAGACGGCGAGCGGCAACACCGTGCCGTCGGCTGCGACATAGCGGTCGGCCGTCAGCTTGGGCGCAGCCGCCTTCTCGCCGGCCGGAATGACCGTGGGCGCGCACCCGGTGAGCATCACCGCGAGCATGACCGGGAGAGAAGCGGCGGCTATCATCCGCCGGCGAACAAGGAGTGAGATTGTGACCGAGCCTTTCGAGATCATCACCGTCGATACCGACCGCGTCGCCTGCGACGGCGGTGGCGGCCCGCTAGGGCATCCCAAAGTCTACCTCAATCTAGGCGAGCAGGGACGGATCGAGTGCCCCTATTGCAGCCGTGTCTACGTGCTCCGCGAAGGCGCCCATCCACACGAACATGCTCACTAGGGCACGCCCATTGAGGGCCGGACCATGAAGCAGCTGGGCGAAGGCTGGAACTGGCGCGACCTCAAGGTCGGCGACCGGTTCGTCACCTATGGCCGGACGCTGTTCGAGGCCGACCTGCTGAATTTCGTCACGCTTTGCGGCTTTTCCGAGGAGTTGTTCACCAACAAGGAGTACATCGCCTCGCACGCCCCGATGCGCGGTGGCCACCCGGTGCCGGGCGCTTTGGTCTTCTCGATGGCCGAGGGCCTGGTGATCCCGACCACCCTGCAGGGCTCGGGTCTCGCCTTCCTGTCCATGGGCTTCGACATCAAGGGCCCGACCTATGTTGGCGACACCATCCATGTCGAGATCGCGGTGAGCGAAATCAAGCCGACCTCGAAGGACCCCAGTCGCGCGCTGGTCCGCACGACCAATGACGTCAAGAACCAGAAGGGCCAGACGGTGCTGGTGTACACGCCGCTTCGCATGATGCAGGGTCGCTGACATGGCCAAGGTCGCAGTCGAGAAGGACGGCACCACCACGATCGTCTCGATCGATCGCTTCGCCGAGGCGCGCAATGCGGTCGACCCCGAGACCGCGGCGCTGCTGCGCGAGGCGTTCTTCGCCTTCGACAAGGACGAAGGCCAGTCTGTGGCGATCCTGACCGGGCGTGGCGGTACCTTCTGCGCGGGCTACGATCTCAAGGTGGCGGCGGCGCGCACGGGTACGGCGATCCACGAACCGAAAGGGCCCGGCCCGATGGGGCCGACACGCCATCTTCTGTCCAAGCCGGTGATCGCCGCGGTCGAAGGCTATGCAGTGGCCGGCGGGCTGGAACTGGCGCTGTGGTGCGACCTGCGCGTGGCGTCCGAGAGTGCCAAGTTCGGCGTGTTCTGCCGGCGCTGGGGCGTGCCGCTGATCGACGGCGGCACGGTACGCCTGCCGCGCCTGATCGGCCACAGCCGCGCCCTCGACATGATCCTGACCGGCCGCGAGGTCGGTGCCCGCGAGGCCTTCGATTGGGGCCTCGCCAACCGCCTGGTGCCCGAAGGCCAGGCGTTGGCCCAAGCCAAGGCACTGGCCGAGGTGATCGCCAAGTTCCCGCAAGTCTGCATGCGTTCCGATCGGCGCTCTTCCTACGAGCAATGGAACATCGAGCTGCGCGAGGCCTTGTCGAACGAGGGCCGGCTCGGCATACCGGCGCTCGAGGCCGAGTCACGGCAGGGTGCCGCGCGCTTCGCTTCCGGCAAGGGTCGCAGCGGCGATTTCAGGAACATCTGACATGGCGTTCGACAAGGATCCGCTCGACGTCGCTCTGGAGATCAAGCGCGGCTTCGAGAAGACGATATCGAGCAGCGACAAGCCGGCGAAGATCGACGCGGAGTATGTGCTGGGCGTCGCCGTGTGGTGGTTCGTCCTTTTCGCCGCCTTGTCGATCGCAGGCGTCAGCTGGGTGCCGGCAGCCATCGTCGCGGCGCTGCTGTGCGGGTTCTGGCCGGTCGTCCTGCTGTTCGGCAGGCGCCGCTAGGGCACCAGCACGGCCTTGCCGACGACGGTACGCTCCTCGATCAGCTTGAAGGCCTTTACCCAGTCGCCGAGATCGAAGCTGCCGGCGACGAAGGCTTTTAGCTTGCCCTCGCCGAACCAGCGCATCAGCTCCTTCTGGGCGTCCATCACCATGGCGCGGCGCTTGGCGAGCGCCGCCGCCTCGGCCGGCGTCGGCGGCGCCTTGCCGCCCCAGCCGTTGTACCAGCCGTAGTAGAAGCCGATCACGGTGACGTTCTTGACCAGCAGGATGTTGGCCGGGATCTGAGGAATTGTGCCCGATGCGAAGCCCATCGGGATGAGGCGGCCCTCCGGCGCCACGCAGCGCAGCGAGACGTTGAAGGCGTCGCCGCCGACCGGGTCGTAGATCACGTCGGCACCGCGCCCGCCGGTCACTTCGAGCACTCGGGCGCGGATGTCTTCCTTGCGGTAGTCGATGAGATGATCGGCGCCTGCGGCCTTCGCGGCAGTGAGTTTGTCGGCGCCGCCCGCCGAAGCGATCACCGTGGCGCCTATCGCCTTGCCGACCTCGATGCCGGTCAGTCCCGAGCCGCCGCCCGCGCCATGCACCAGCAGCACCTCGCCCGGCTGCATGTCGGCCTTCCACTTCAGCGCGCCGTAGGCGGTTGGATAGAGCGTCGGAAAGTTCGTCGCCTCGGCGTAAGGCATTGAATCAGGAATCGGCACGGCGTTGGCCGCGATGGTGGTGCAATACTCCGCGAAGCCGCCGCGGCTGCCGCCGGTGGCGATGCGCTGGCCGACCTTGAGCTCGCACACGCCCTCGCCCAGCGCCACGATCTCGCCCGCGATCTCATTGCCCGGCACGAAGGGCAGCGCCGGCTTGTTCTGGTGCTTGCCCTGGATGCCCAGCATGGCGGCGAAGCTCACGCCCGCGGCGCCCACCTTGACCAGGATCTCGCCCGCAGCCGGCGCGGGCTTCGGTACATCCTCGATCTTGAGGCTCTCGATCGGCCCGTGGGCATGGCAAACCAACGCGCGCATCGCTACCCCTTGAATTGTCCGTGCCGGCCTTCGCCCTCGGCGAAGCGGGCCGCACCCTTCTGCAATTCCTTGCGCCGTGCCTCCAGCGACAGCTCCATCTCGCGCCGGATCGCCGCCTGCTGGTCGCGGTCGAAGCTTTCATAAGCCGACTGGCGGTCAGAGGTCATGGCAATGGGCGGAAAGCGCGCGATCCGGTGCGCCAGCTTCTCGGCCTCGGCGCGCGTCGTGCCGCGCGCCACCTTGCGGGTAGCGAGCCCGATGGTGATCGCCTCGTCGGCGCCGACGGCGCAGCCGGTCAGCAGCATGTCGAGGGCGCGGCCCTGGCCCACGATGCGCGGCAGGCGCACGGTCGTGCCGTCGCTCATCGGTATGCCCCAGCGGCGCGAGAAGACGCCGAAGGTGGCGGTGTCGTCGACGATGCGGATGTCGCAGAACAGCGCCACGCCCAGACCGCCGGCGCAGGCATGGCCTTCGATGGCGGCGATCACGGGCTTCGACAGCGGCGCGCGCAGTGGGCCCTGCTCGCTGCCGGCCCACGGGAAATAATCCACGCCCGACCCCAGCTCCTTGAGATCGGCGCCGGCGCAGAAGGCGCCGCCCGCGCCGGTCAGCACAGCGATGCGCGCGGAGGCGTCGGCCTCGAAGGTCTGCAGCGCGTCGGCGAGCGCGCGCGCCGCCTCGTTGTCGAGCGCGTTCTTCGATTTCGGGCGGTTGATGATGATGGTGGTGACCGGGCCGTCGCGCTCCACCAGGATCTTGCTGGAGATCATCTCAACTCTACGGGTGTCATCCCGAGCGAAGCGAGGGACCTTTGGCGATGCCGATCAAGGGTCCCTCGCTTCGCTCGGGATGACACCGTCTTCTTGGCGGCTGTCATGCTCTAGCGCACCGTCGCCAGTTCATCTTCCAATTGCGAGTTCGAGCGGCGCGGCGTGCGGAAATACCACCAATTTTCTTGCGCCGTCCATTTTTCCTTCTTCTGCGTGCCGTGGCCCCACACGCAGCGCTTGAAGTCGCGGGTATTGGTCCGGAAGGCGGCGTCCGCTGCGTCGAGCTTCAGCGCGTGGTCGCCCATCTCCTCGCGGCTGAACATCGGCAGCGCCTCGAGAATCAGTTCGCGCACGTCGACGTCGTTGCGCCAGTTGTCGAGGTCGAAGGTGTAGTCCTTGCGCTCGAGCTCGCCGGCGAAGGTCGACCACTGGTCGATCAGCTCGCGCAATTCTCCGACATCGGGCGGGCCGGGCGGCGGGGGCATGCTCATTCGCCGGTGCGCTCCGCCTGGCGGCGGTAGTAGCGCTCGCCGTCGTTGGGCTTGAAGAAGGTACGGATGGTGCCGTCGGCATTGTAGGCGATGAAGGCGCCGGTCTGGCGGTCGAAGCGCGTCGTCACACCGTCGCGCCGCACCGTCTCGACCACCGGCCCGCCGAGGGTGGCATCGCGCAGCAGTTGGGCCTGGCGCAGGTAATCCTGCTTGGTGATGCGGCCGAATTCGGGGCCGTGCTTGTCGTAATGCTCGTCCAGCCGGCGTTCATTGACGAAGCCGACGCGCGTGCCCCACGTCTTGCCCGTGCCGGCGTCGCCCGGTGCCGCGGCGATGTCGCGCGCGACGGCGCGCTCGCCGCGTTCGGAGACGTGGGTCCAGTAGGCAAAGATCGCGACCACAGCCAGCGCCGCCATAAGCAAGCGGCGCGCGATTGGCCCGGTCAATCCATTTCCACTCCAGCGGCGGATCATCGGCCTATTGTGCGCCGCCTTTGAACCAGCGCGCAATCAGGCGGCGCTCGTCATCGGTGATGTGGGTCAGGTTGCCGGGCGGCATGACCCGGCCGACCCAGACCTGCTGGTTGATCATCGGCGCCCGCGCCCGGATCTCGGCCTCGGTCTCCAGGATGACGCCCTTGGGCGGGGCGGCAAAGCCTTCCTGCGTCGGCCTTGTGGCGTGGCAGGGCTGGCAGCGCTCCTTGAAGACCGATTGCACTTCGGTGAACGAGGCGGGCGGGCCGATATCTACGGTCGGCCGCGGCAGGGAGACCAGCGCGGTCAGCGCCAGCACGACCAGGCCGGAGGCCAGCACCAGCGGGTTCGGCTGGCCACCCCCACGTCCTGCAAAATGGCGCTGCACGAACCACACGCGGATCAGGGCTCCGGCCACCGAGATCATCACCAGCAGCACCCAGTTCCACTCGTGGCCGTAGAGGCCGGCGTAGTGGTTGCTGATCATGGTGAACAGCACCGGCAGGGTGAAATAGGTGTTGTGCACCGAGCGCTGGCGGCCCATCGCGCCATACCTGGGATCGGGCGTGCGGCCTTCCTCCTTCGCTCTCACCAGCTCCTTCTGGCCGGGGATGATCACGAAGTAGACGTTGAGCACCATGATGACGCCCAGCATGCCGCCGAAATGGATGTAGGCGCCGCGGCCGGAGAAGAGGTGGCAAAGCGCCCAGGCGGTGACCACGCAGAAGAGGAACAGGAGGCCGCCCAGCACCGCATCGTCCTCGCCGAACGCCGAGCGGCAGAGCCAGTCGTAGAACAGCCAGCCGACGACCAGGAAGGCGAGGCCGATGGCGATCGCCTCCCACTTGTCGAGCGGCATGACCGAGGGATCGATCAGGGCCACTTCGGCGCCCCAGTAGTAGACGAGGCACATCAGGAAGAAGCCGCTGATCAGCGTCGTGTAAGCTTCCCACTTGAACCAGTGCAGCTCGGGCGGAAGCTTCTCGGGCGCCAGCGTGAATTTCTTGGCAGTGTAGAAACCGCCGCCATGCACCGCCCAGACCTCGCCGCCGATGCCCTTGGCTCTGTCGGCCGGATCGAGTGGCGCGTGCAGGTGGTTGTCCAGCCAGATGAAGTAGAACGAGGCACCGATCCAGGCGATGCCCACGATCATATGGGCCCAGCGCAAAACGAGATTGAGCCAGTCGGTCAGGAAAGCGACGTCCACGCCCCTTCGTAGCGCATCGGGCCGATCGATGTCATCCTGAGCGCGGAGGAAAGCCATGACGACTCTCGACGCGTTTCGCGAAAGCGTGTCCGGCATCTCGCCCCCCGAGGACGCGCGGCCTGCCCTGCAGGGCCTGTGGTGGGCCGCCAAGGGCGACTGGGACCAGGCGCACAAATGCGTGCAGGGGCACGAGGACGATGCCGAGTGTTGCTGGGTGCACGCGCACCTGCATCACCAGGAAGGCGACATGTCGAACGCCGGCTACTGGTACCGCCGCGCCGGCAAGCCGGTGTCGACCGTTTCGGTGCCGGAGGAGTGGACCGAGGTCGCCAGCGCGCTGCTCGCGCGGCGCTAATTCTTCTCCCTCCCCCTCGGGGAAGACCGGGGGAGGGGAAGTCTGTTGAGAAGGAGTTCCACATGGACGGTACCGGCGACACACTTCCCACCGCGACCCGCGTCGCGGATCCCGGCATGCGGGCGCTCTATCGCCTGGAGAACCGCTGGCAGGCGTGGCTCGACGTCGAGGCGGCACTCGCCCGGGCGCAGGCCGAGCTCGGCATCATTCCGGCAGCCGCCGCCGAGGCGATCGCCGCCAAGGCGCGGCTCGAGCTGATGGACCGCAAGCGCATCGACGAAGGCTTCGCCCGCACCGGCCACACGTTGGTGCCGCTGGTTTGGGAGCTCGGTCGGATCGTCGGCGAGCCGCATGGCGGCTGGGTCCATTGGGGCGCCACGACGCAGAACGTCACGCAGACCGGTGACCTGCTGGTGCTGCGCCAGGCTCACGCCATCATCCTGCGCCAGATCGGCGAGGTGCTGGCGGCGATGGGCGAGCTCGCCGGGCGCACGGCGGACATGCCGATGGCCGGCCGCACGCACGGCCAGCACGCGGTACCGGCGACGTTCGGCTACAAGGTCGCGGTCTGGATCGACGAACTGCTGCGCCATGTCGAGCGCCTGCGCCAGGCGGGGCCGCGCATCTTCGTCGCCATGCTGGGCGGCGGCGCCGGCACCTACGCCTCGCTCGGCAAGCAGGGCCCGCTGGTGCAAGCCGCGATCGGCCGCCTGTTGGGCTTCGGCTCGATGACCGTGCCGTCGCGCGCGCTGGGCGACCATCTGGCGGAGAACATCTGCCTGCTCGGCCTGCTCGCCGCCACGTGCGGCAAGATCGGCCGCGAGATCTACACGCTGATGAAGACCGAGTTCGGCGAGGTCGAGGAGCCGGTGCCGCCCGGCACCGTGGGCAGCTCGACGATGCCGCAGAAGCGCAATCCCAAGCTCTGCCAGGACATCATCGCCGCCGCCGCCGAAGTGCGCACGCAGGTGCCGCTGGCGCTCGAGGCCATGACGACCGAGCACGAGGCCGATCGCACCACCAGCGTGATGATGGACGGCGCCGAAGCCCGCGCCTGCATCGCCACCGGCGACATGCTGGCCCGGCTGGGCGAGATCATGCGCGGCCTTAAGGTCGATCCCAAGCGCATGCGCGCGAACCTCGATCTCGGCGGCGGGCTGATCATGGCCGAGGCCGTAATGCTCGACCTGGGCGCCGCGATCGGCCGCCAGCACGCGCACGACGTGGTCTACGACGCGGCGCAAGCCACCGTCGTCGAGGGCAAGCCGTTCGCCGAGCTGCTGGCTGCGGACACGCGCCTCACCAAGCACATGGACCGCAAGGCGATTGACCGCCTGCTCGATCCGACCGCCTACACCGGCCTCTGCGCCGACATGGCGCGCGAGGGTGCGACGCGCGCGGGTCAGGCGTCGCGTGAGCTTCTGGACCACATGACCTCACCCTGAGGAGGCCGCGCAGCGGCCGTCTCGAAGGGTGGGCACGAGCACCATGCTGTGGCCCATTCTTCGAGACGCATCGCTTCGCGATGCTCCTCAGGATGAGGTGCTTCGGTTTGGGCGCGGACTGAGAACTACCGCGGCAGCACGAAGCGCACGCCGGCGCGCGCGTAGCCGCCGCCCAGCGCAGCCGCAAAGCCGTCAGCGCGCCAGCAGGCGGCGCCGGTCATGCTGCCGTCGTCGTGGAAACGGATGCCGTTCATGCCGCCCGACACGGTCGGCATGCGCACCAGCTTGTGGCCGCGCGCTTCCAGGCCGTTGCGCACCGCTTCGGGAATGCCGTGCTCGACCTCGACGAATGGCCCCTCGGTCCACAGGCGTGGCGCCTCGACCGCTTCCTGCAGGCTCATGCCGTGGTCGATCAGGTTCAGCAGCGCCTGCATCGCGGTGGGGAAGATCTTGCGACCGCCCGGCAGGCCGAGCGCATACACGGCCTTGCCGTTGCGCAGCGCCATCATCGGCGACATCGACGTGGTGACCCGCTTGCCCGGCGCGATCGAGAGCGCATTGCCCGGCCGCGGATCGAAGTTGTCCATGTAGTCGTTCGGGATCATGCCGGTGCCCGGCACGATGAAGCGCGCCCCGAACAGGCTGTTGATGGTCTGGGTCGTGCACACGACGTTGCCCTTGCCGTCGGCGACGGTGAGATGGGTGGTGTCGGCGCCTTCCCTGGCCACCAGGCCGCTGCTCCATTGCCGGGAGCGCTTGGGGTCGATCTCGGCGCGCCGCTGGTCGGCATAGGCCTTGGAGATGAGGCGCTCGACCGGCACCTTCACGAAGGCCGGGTCGCCGCTCGCCACCGCGCGGTCGGCGAAGGCGATCTTCAGTACCTCGGCCAGGAGGTGAAGTGTTTCGACCGAGCCGAAGCCCAGCTTGGCGATGTCATAGCCTTCGAGGATGTTCAGCATCTCAGTGATGTGCACGCCCGAGGCCGCCGGCGGCGGCGGGCCGACGATCTCGAAGCCGCGATACTGGCCGCGGATCGGCTGGCGCTCGATCACGCGATACTCGGTGAGGTCCTTCCTCGAGATGAAGGCGCCGCTGCGCTCCATGCACTCGACCAGGAGATCGCCGAGCGGGCCGCCATGCAGCGCGCCTTCTCCGTCCTTGGCGATCAGCGCCAGCGCCTCGCCATAGTCGGCCTGCACCAGCCGCGTGCCGGCCTTGAGCGGCGTGCCGTCGGGCACCAGCCGGTCGGCGGCGAAGGGGTCCTGCACGAGATCGGCGGCCGCGCTCTCGATGCAGTCCGACAGATAGGGCGTCACGATGAAACCGCGCGTGGCGTGGCGCAGCGCGGGCTGCATCACGTCGGCGAGCGACAGGGTGCCGTAGCGCCTGAGCGCATGCGTCCACGCGAGCAGCGAGCCCGGCGTCGCTACCGCCTTCGGCCCGACCTGGTTCTCGCGCCGCTCGACGTCATAGACGTTGGGCGGCGTGCCGGCGATCGGCTTGAACATCGTCGGATGGCCGGTGAGCGGCACCGCGCTCATGCCGTCGATGACGGTGTGTTGGCCGTCGGCGAGTCGGATATGGCAGGTCGTGCCGCCGATCAGCCCGACCATCATCGGCTCGACCACGGTGAGCGCGAACTGCATGGCGACGGCAGCGTCGATCGCATTGCCGCCCGCCGCCAGCATCTCCAGGCCTGCCGCCGAAGCCAGCGGATGGTTCGACACCGCCATGCCGTTCCTGCCGTGCGCCGGCTGCTTCTCGCAGGTGAACAGGGTGCCGGCGCGCTCGCGCCAGCCCGACTTGCTCATGAGATCACCTCACCCTGAGGAGGCGCGCAGCGCCGTCTCGAAGGGTGGGCCGCAAACAAGGTGCTCGTCGCCACCCTTCGAGACGCGCCCTGCGGGCGCTCCTCAGGGTGAGGTGGTTCGATTCTCAATGGAACGTCCTGCCCGAATCGATCACCAGGGTCTGGCCGGTCATGGTGTTGGTCCGGCACATGGTCACCACCTGGTCGGCGCAGTCGTCCTTGTCGGCGGCCTTGCCCAGTAGTGCGAGCTTGCGGCCGGTCTCGATCGCCTCCGGCCTGAGGTTCGCCGTGGCGCGCGTGCCCTCGAGCAGGCCGGGCGCGACGCAATTCACCAGCACCTCGGGTGCCAGCGCGACGGCCATGCACTTGGTAAGATGGATCAGCCCCGCCTTGGAGACGGCGTAGGCGATCGAAGAGCCGGTCGGCCCCAGGCCCGCCACCGAGGAGATGTTGACGATCCGCCCGCTGCCTTGCTTCTTCATCTGCGGCGCCACCGCCTTGGTGAGCAGCATCGGGCCGGTCAGGTTGATGTCGATGATCTTGTTCCATTCCTCGTAGGTCAGGTTGTCGAGGTCCTTGAACGGGATCGACTTGTTGTAGGCAGCATCGTTGATCAGGATATCGAGCCGGCCGAAGCGCTTGACCACGTCGTCGACCAGCGCTTGCACCTGGTCGCGCTGCGTGACGTTGCACTGGAAGGTGGCGGCGTTGACCTGGTGTTTCTGCAGGTCGCGCGCCACGCCGTCGGCCTGGTCCTTGCTCTGCGCGTATACCACGGCGATGTGGCAGCCTTCCTTGGCGAGGGCGTGGCAGATGCGCTGGCCGAGCCCGCCATTGCCGCCGGTGACGACGGCGACCATGCCTTTGAGTTCCATCCCGTTTCTCCCCTTCGAATTCCAGGCCGGCACGATATCATGCGCGGCCCGCCGAGGAGGCGCCAATGTCATCGAGATTGTCGCGGAGCTGCCTTGCGCTTGTGCTTGCGGTGGCGAGCCTGGCCGGCGGTGCGGTGCTCGCCTCCGGCCTCGTCAATGTCCGCATCTCGCCCGACCAGGGCCCGGCCGGCACCACGGTGGCCGTGACGGCGACCGGCTTTCGCGACACCGGCAAGCGAACCACCCAGACGACCAAGTACTGGGCGGAGATCAGCATCGGCGGCACCAAGGTCGCCACCAACGTGCCGGTCGCGCCCGATCTCACCGTCAAGGACAGCATCGTGATGACCGGCGCCCCGGGCGACCAGCGGATCGTCGTGGTGATGTATGCCCGCGACTCCCAGGGCACGCGCACCGTCGACGATGGCCTGGCGACTTTCCGCGTCGTCGACCCGGGACCGGCGCGCCCGCTGTCGGTCGACCTGCACGTCGTGGCGCCGGAGCGGGCGGTGGCCGGCGTCGACATCGTGGTCACCATCACGCTGCGGTCGGGGCCCGGCGACAAGACCAAGGTCGGCTTCTCCGCCGGCGTGTACGATTCGGCCAACAAGCTGAAGCAGAGCCTGACCTTCCCCGCGGTCCCGCCGGCGCAGGGGTTGGTCGCCGACCGGGTCGAGACGATGGACGCCAGCCGCACCGAGCAGTTCGCGTCCGGCCCGTTCAGCTTGCCGGCCGGAACCTGGCGGCTGCACTTCACCTTGCTGGTGAACAACGTCGCCCACGACCTCGACCGCACCATCGTCGTCGGCGCCGCACCACCCGACCCGGCACCGAAGAAGCCGCCGCCCCACCTTGCTCCGGGTGCGCCGTCGCGCTAGCCCGAACATCGACTAAAAAATCCCGACGAAAAGGAACGCACGATGAGCCTGCCCCCGATCGACGAAGCCGAGCTGCAGCGGATGCTGGCCCGCGCCGGCCTCGAACTCACGCCCGACCAGGTCCGCTCCATCCTGCCCGGCGCGGCGATCGTCCAGCGCATGATCGAGCGCGTGAGGGCGCCCCTGCCGCGCGAGGCCGAGCCCGCGGTCATATTCAGAGCGGGCACCTTCAAGGCGGAGAAGCAGTGATGTCCGAGATTCTCACCATCGCCGAGGCCTCGCGTCGCATCGCGGCTCGGAAACTGTCGCCGGTCGAGCTGACCAAGGTGCATCTCGAGCGCATCAAGCGTCTCGATCCGGCGCTCAACGCCTTCCTCCTGATCACCGAGGATCGCGCGCTCAGCGATGCCAAGGCCGCCGAGGCGCGGCAGATGTCGGGCGGGCTGCTCGGCCGGCTCGACGGCATCCCGATCGCGCACAAGGACATCTACGGCACCGCCGGCATCCGCACGACCGCGCACTCCCGCCTGCTCGAGAAGAACGTGCCGACCCGCGACGCCCATACGGTGAAGAAGTGGGCCGACGCCGGCACGGTCATGCTGGGCAAGCTTTCGACGCACGAATTCGCCTTCGGCGGCCCGTCGTTCGACGTGCCCTGGCCACCGGCGCGCAATCCCTGGAACCGCGATCACTTCACCGCCGGATCGTCATCGGGCACCGGTGCCGCGGTCGCGGCCGGGCTGATCCTGGGCGGCACCGGTTCGGACACCGGCGGATCGATCCGCGGTCCGGCGGCGCTCTGCGGCATCGCCGGCATCAAGCCGACCTACGGCCTGTCGAGCCGCGCCGGCATCCTGCCGCTCGCCTACACGCTCGACCATGCTGGGCCGATGGCCTGGACGGCCGAGGATTGCGCCCTGCTGCTGCAGGGCATGGCGGGGCACGATCCACACGATCCCGCCAGCGTCGATCGTCCGGTGCCGGATTTCACCGCCGACATCGGCAAGGGTACGAAGGGCCTGCGCATCGGCGTGGTCCGGCATTTCTTCGAGACCGACCATCCGGTGTCGCCCGCGACGAAGGCCGGCATCGACGCGGCCATGGATTTCTTCCGCAAGGAAGGCGCCGAGGTGCGCGACGTCAAGCTGTCGCCGGCCATGGACTGGCATGCCGTCGGCTACCTGATCATGATCAGCGAGGCCTTCACCCTGCATGCGCCGTGGCTGCGCGAGCGCTTCGCCGACTACGGCGAGCTGTTCCGCGATCGCGTCGCGCTGGCGGCGCTGGCGAGCGGGCCTGACATCGTGCAGGCGGTGCGCCGCCGTCGCGTACTCTGCCAGGAGATGGCGGCGGCGATGGCCGATCTCGACATCCTGGTCAGCGCCTCGGCGCCCGGCGAGGCGCCGCGCATCGACCAGGTGCCGAAATGGGCCAACATGGAGAAGCCGTCCTTCACCATGCCGTGCAACGTCACGGGCTTTCCCGCCATCAGCATCTGCACCGGTTTCGGCGAGGGTGGGCTGCCGGTATCGATGCAGCTCAGCGGCAAGCCGTTCACCGAGCCGATGCTGTTTCGCGCGGCGCATGCTTACGAAACGGCGATGCCGTGGCGGGCGAAGCGTCCAAAATAGCCCCCGTCGTCCCGACCGAACCTCCACTACGCCTCGCTCCGCTCGGCTTCGGTCGGGACGACGGGTGCGCTAAGCTCCAGACGTAACAAGTGAGGGAGGAACGTCATGGCCCCGGACACCGCTCTGCAGAGCCGATCGCCCGTCGTCGAAACCGCGTCCGGCAAGGTGAGTGGCCTCACCGCGGGCGGCGTGCATGTCTTCAAGGGCATTCCGTACGGCGCGCCAACCGCGGGCGCCAACCGCTTCCTGCCGCCGAAAAAGCCCGAGCCGTGGACCGGCGTGCGCGAGGCGACGGTGTACGCCGGTCGCTCGCCGCAGGCGCCCGCTGCCGCGCAGCGCCCGGAGCTGGCGACGGTATGGGGACCGATCGACACGCTGGCTGTCGGCGAGGACTGCCTGACGCTGCACGTTTGGACGCCCGGCCTCGATAGCGGAAAGCGGCCGGTGATGGTGTGGCTGCACGGCGGCGCCTTCTCCTACGGCTCGGCCAACTCGCCGCGCTACGACAGCACCAACCTGGCGCGGCGCAACGACGTCGTGGTGGTGGCCGTCAACCATCAACTCAATATCTTCGGCCATCTCGACCTCTCGGCCGCGGGTGGCGAGCGCTTCGCGCAGTCGGGCAATGTCGGTGTGCTCGATCTCGTAGCGGCGCTGGAATGGGTGCGCGTTCACGCCGAACGCTTCGGCGGCGATCCGGGCAACGTCACGATCTTCGGCCAGTCGGGCGGCGGCGGAAAGGTCTCGGCGCTGCTCACCATGCCGCGCGCCAAGGGCCTGTTCCACAAGGCCATCGTGCAGAGCGGCGCCAGCGTGCGCTTCGCCGAGCCCGAGCGCACGACGCAACTCGCCGACGCGGTGTTGAAGCACCTCGGCCTGGGCCGCGGCGATCTCGACAAGCTGCAGGCGTTGCCGCTCGAGAAGCTGCAGGCGGCCGTGGCACCGGCGCAGGCGACTCTGCCGAAGCCGAAATTCCCGCTGCTCGACCGCTACAATTTCGGACCGGTGATCGACGGCAAGCTGCTGCCGCAGCAGCCGTTCCATCCCGCCGCGCCCGCGATCTCCGACGACATTCCCGTGCTGGTCGGCGACACCAAGGACGAGGCCGCGATCTTCCTCGCGCCCGACGATGCGGTGTGGAATCGCTCGCTGGGCGAGGCGGAGCTGGCGAAGCGCGTCGGCGCCGTGGCCGGCGGCCACGCCGACAAGATGCTGGCCTACTACAAGGAGGGAACGCCGGCCGACCGGCTGATCACGGCGCTCACGGCGTCGAACTTCGGCGTGCGCTCGGTCATGCTGGCCGAGGCGAAGGCGGCACGCGGCAAGGCGCCGGTGTGGGCCTACGACTTCGCCTGGGAGACGCCGGCGTTCGGCGGCCGTCTCAAGTCATGCCATTCGGTCGAGGTGCCGTTCGTGTTCGACACCCTGCACGTGATCGGCGAGCACCACATGAAGCCCGGCGCCCAGGCGCTGGCCGACCGCGTGTCCAAGACGTGGGCCAACTTTGCCAGGAGCGGCCTCTGCGACTGGCCGGCCTACGACCTGGCTCGGCGCACGACCATGGTGTTCGACGACCACTCCCGCCCCGTCGACGATCCCGACGGCGCCGTCCGCCCGTTGTGGCACCAGGCGGCAATAACCTCACCCTGAGGAGCGCCCGATTAGCGCGGGGTAACCCCCGCGCCTTGGCGCGTCTCGAAGGGTGGGCCACAGGAAAGCTGCTCGTTTCCACCCTTCGAGACGCGGTCCTGCGGACCGCTCCTCAGGGTGAGGTTAGTCGGTTTTCGACCGGCTTACTCTGTTCTAATACCGGCTGAGCTCCGCCCGCCCCACCACCATGTGATGGACCTCGTCCGGCCCGTCGGCGAAGCGCAGGTGGCGCTGGTTCATGTACATCTCCGACAGGGGCGACCACTGCGAGATGCCGGTGGCGCCATGGATCTGGATCGCCTGGTCGATGATGGTGCAGACCTTCTCCGGCACCATCGCCTTGACCATGCTGACCCAGATGCGCGCCTCGCGGTTGCCCAGCACGTCCATCGCCTTGGCGGCCTTGAGCACCATCATCCGCATCGCCTCGATCTCGATCCTGGCGCGCGACACCAGTTCCAGATTCTTGCCGAGCTGGATGATCGGCTTGCCGAAGGCCGTGCGCTTGGCGCCGCGCGTCACCATCAGCTCGAGCGCCTTCTCGGCCGCGCCGATCGAGCGCATGCAGTGATGGATGCGGCCGGGGCCGAGGCGCACCTGGGAGATCTCGAAACCGCGGCCCTCGCCCAGCAGGATGTTGGCGGCGGGCACGCGGCAGTTGTTGAACTTGAGATGCATGTGGCCGCGCGGCGCGTGGTCGTGGCCGAACACGGTCATGGGTCCGACGATCTCGAGGCCGGGCGTGCCGATCGGCACCAGGATCTGCGACTGCTGGAACTGCGGCGAGGCGTCCGGGCTGGTCTTGACCATGACGATCATGATCTTGCAACGCGGATCGCCGGCGCCGGAGATGTAGTACTTCTCGCCGTTGATCACCCACTCGTCGCCGTCGAGCTCGGCGCGAGTGGCGATGTTCTTGGCATCGGACGAAGCAACGCCCGGCTCGGTCATGGCATAGGCCGAGCGGATCTCGCCGTTGAGCAGCGGCTTCAGCCACTTCTCCTTCTGCTCGGGCGTGCCGACCCGTTCCAGCACCTCCATGTTGCCGGTGTCGGGCGCCGAGCAGTTGAGCGACTCCGAGGCGAGCGGATACTTGCCGAGCTCGGCGGCGATGTAGGCGTAGTCGAGGTTGGTCAGCCCGCGGCCGATCTCTGAGTGGGGCAGGAAGAAGTTCCACAGCCCCGACTTCTTGGCCTTGTCCTTGGCCGTCTGCAGCAGCTCGAGCTGCCCCGGCGCCCAGCTCCAGCGCTCCTTGCGGTTCTCGCCGAGCTTGAAGAACTCCTCGATGATCGGCGCCACGTTCTCGTCGATGTGCCTCTTCACCGCGTCGAACAGCGGCTGCGCTTCCTTCGACATGGCGAGGTTGTTCAGCTCGGCATCGAGATCGGGCCGGGGTTTCGGCTTGGCAGCGCCTTTGGCGGCAACGTGGACGTTCACGGGCGTCTCCTCCTTGGGTCTAGGGGAGACCCTAGACCAAAACAGACCGACGATCTTCCCCTCGGCGATTTCGCCTGCCAGACGGCTTAGGTCCAGGCCAGCTTGATCGTGCGGCGCTCGGCCAACGCGCGTTCGATCTCGAAGCAGATCCTCAGGCTGGGAAGGGCGTCACGCGGCGAAACGAGCGGCGTGCGGCTCGGCACGTCTGCGACCAGGCGGCGGAATTGCTCTTCCAGCTCGAAGACCTCGCCGGATTTTTCGATGCTGACCACCTCGGCTTCGGCGGCCCCGACCCGCTGCAGCTTGAGCTCGAAGTCCGGCTCGAGCGTGCGGTCCATGGCGCCCGCCCACCAGGTGCGGAGCGCGCCACCGTCGCCGGCGACCTCGAGGATGAGGGAATGCTCGAAGCCGCCGAGGCATTGGGAGAACACCGCATAGGCGCCGTCGGCGAAGCGCAGGGTGCAGGTGAACGCATCGTACATGCCGGTGCCCAGCGCAGACGGCACGCCGTCAGCCGATACCTCGACCGGCAGTCCGCGTTCGCGGAAGTACCACAGCAGCAGGTCGATGTAGTGGATCGGCTCCTCGAGGATCCACGAGCCGACGCGTTCGCTGGTGTGTCGCCAACCCCCGGAGCCGCCGCGGAAGGGGCGCCGGAACAGCGTGAGATTGGCATAGCGCAGGCGGCCCAGCGCGCCCTCGGCAATCAGCTCGCGCACCCGTCCCCATTGCTTGGAGACATGAAGCTCCAGGCCGATGCCGACATACTTGCCCGAATGCTCCGCCGCAGCGACGACGCGTTCGCCGTCGGCGAGCGTGGTCGCCATCGGCTTCTCGAGCAGGACGTGCTTGCCGGCCTCGAGCGCCTTGATCGCCATTCCGGCGTGCAGATGGTTGGGCGCGACGATGTCGACGAGATCGATGGTGCGATCACGCAGCAGCGCATCGAGGTCACGGTGGACGGGGATGCCCGGAAGGTCCGCTGCGGCGGCGCTGGCCGATGCCTCGCTGCCGCACAACACGGCCGCGAGCGACAGGCCGGGGATGCGCGCGATGGCGCCGACATGCATGCGGCCCCAGGCGCCGTAGCCGACCAGGCCGATGCGCATTGGCTCTCCGCGGTCACTCATGTGAGGGCGATCATGTGAGCGGAGTATGGAGCGAGAACCCCGATGCTCGCCAGACTTCGATTTCGCGGCGGGCGACGGTCGGGAGGGTGCGTGCTATGGTTTGCGCCGGGCGTGGCTGCTGAGGGGGATGCGTGGCCGGGGTCAGTCTCCACGGGGTCTGCAAGTCGTTTGGCGAGGTCGCGGTCGTGCACGGCGTCGACCTCGAAGTCGCCGACCGCGAGTTCGTCGTCTTCGTCGGCCCCTCGGGCTGCGGCAAGAGCACCCTGTTGCGCATGATCGCCGGCCTGGAAGACATCACGGCGGGCGAGATCAGGATCGACGGCCGGGTCGTCAACGAACTCGATCCCAAGGATCGCGACGTCGCCATGGTGTTCCAGGACTACGCGCTCTATCCCCACATGACGGTGTTCGAGAACATGGCGTTCTCGCTGCGCTATCGCGGCGTCGCCAAGGGCGAGATCCGCCGGCGCGTCGACCATGCGGCGCGCATCCTCGACATCGACCTGCTGGTGGCGCGCATGCCGCGTCAGCTCTCCGGCGGCCAGCGGCAGCGCGTGGCGATGGGGCGCGCCATCGTGCGCGATCCGAAGGTGTTCCTGTTCGACGAGCCGTTGTCGAATCTCGATGCCAAGCTGCGGGTGCAGATGCGCACCGAGATCAAGCGGCTGCGCGAGCGTGTCGCCACGACCACGATCTACGTGACGCATGACCAGGTCGAGGCGATGACTCTGGCCGACCGCATCGTGATCCTCAATCACGGCCGCATCGAACAGATCGGCACGCCGGAAGAGGTCTACGACACGCCGGCCACGGTGTTCGTTGCCGGCTTCATCGGCGCGCCACCGATGAACCTGTTGCCGGCCGAGGCGCTGCCGGACCACAGCAGCCGGCACGGCGTGCTGGTCGGCGTGCGGCCCGAGCATCTCATCTGGCACAAAGGGGCGGGTGCGCCGTTCCTCAGCGGCAAGGCGACGGTTGTCGAGCCGCTCGGCTCCGATACGCTGGTGTCGCTCGACGTCGCCGGCTCAGCCGTCATTGCGCGCCTGGCGCCACGGCTGGTGCGCAAGGCCGGCGAGGAGGTCGCACTGTCGGCCGACCCGGCCAACATCCATTTCTTCGACCGGGCCACGGGCGCCCGGCTGTGACCGCTTAAGAAGGGGAACGACATGCAACGCAGACAGCTCCTGAAGTCGACCGCGGCGTTTTCCGCTGCGACTGTCCTATCGGCGCCGGCGATCGCGCAGACGCCGAAGAAGATTTCTTTCCTGACCTGGAACCTCGTGCATCTCGAAGCCCAGATCAAAGGCTGGATCCAGGGCTTCACCTCCACCCGTCCCGGTGTCGAGGTCGAATGGATCGACAAGAAGGGCCCCGAGGTGCCGGTCTACTACGCCACCCAGCTCGCCGCCGGCACGCCACCCGACATCATCGATATCCAGGGCGCGCTAGGCCTCGAATATGCCGCGCAGGGCGCGCTCGCCGACCTCACGCCGCGTTTCGCCGCCGACGCCGCGATCAAGGGCCGCTACGACCAGGACTATCTCTCGAATTGGGTGTTCGAGGGCAAGAACTATATGGTGCCCTACTATGTCTCCAAGACGCTCTTGTTCTGGAACAAGACGCGCTTCAAGGAAGTGGGCCTCGACAAGCCGCCGGCGAGCTTCGACGAGATCCTCGCCGCCGCCGACAAGATCAAGGGCGGCGACAAGACCGGCATGCTGACGCTCAACTTCGACTGGCTCTACTGGCCGCTGATGATGACCAACGGCATCGATCTCCTGTCGAAGGACCTCAAGACGCCGACCTTCAAGACGGCGAAGGCAGAGGAGGTGCTTACCAGGCTCGCCGCCGCGACCAAGAGCGGCGCCATCAATCCGATCTCGTGGACCGGCCGCTGGGTCGAGCCCAACGAGTCATTCGCGACCGGAAATGTCGGCATGCTGCAGGCCCACGCACCGGCGTTCTTCTGGATCAAGGGCAAGGGACCGTGGATCAACGGCGAGACGCTGGGGGCGGCGCAGATGCCGGGCAACTGGGCGACCCCCAACAGCCATGGCCTCGGCGTCTCCAAGGGCAGCAAGCAGCCTGAGCTCGCGTGGGATTTCGTGAAGTACCTGACCGACAGCGACGTCGCCATGCAGTTCTCGCGCGTCGCCAGCGTGCTGACCGGCAACAAGGCGGTCGACAAGGCGATCCTGGCGAAATTCGAAAAGGAAGATCCGCTCGCCTTCCAGGTGCTGAAGACCCAGGTCGAGTACACCGACAAGATGTGCGGCAACTGGCGGCTGGGCAACGACAGCCGGGTCAAGGACGCGTTCTGGCCGGAGTTCCAGAGCGCCATGCTCGGCCGCAAGGACGCCAAGACCGCGCTGGCCGACGCCGAACGGCGCGTGGCGCGCGAGCTGAAACGGGCGTGACCAGCTGGTACCAGCGCAAGCGCACACGGGAGCTGGCGCTCGTCGCCTGCTTCCTGGCGCCGGCGTTGACGATCTTCTTTCTCTACCGCCTCCTGCCGCTCGGCTGGAACGTGCTGCTGTCGTTCGAGTCGTGGTCTCCGCTCAAGGCGGCGGCCTGGATCGGCGTCGATCACTACGAGGAGATGCTGCTCGACGACGACGTTTTCTGGGATGCGCTCACGAACACCCTGATCTTCATCGGCTGCTCGCCCATCGCCATCGCGCTGGCGCTTGCGATCGCCCTGCTGGTCAACAGCGACCTCAGGGGCGCCGCCATCTATCGCACTATCGTCTTCCTCTCCTATCCGCTCATGACGGTGGCGGTCGGCATCATCTGGCGCTGGCTCTATGACGAGCGCGGCGGCTTCTTCAACTACGTGCTGCGCTCGAGCGGCGTCATCGACCAGCCGGTCAAGTTCCTGCAAAGCTTCGACTGGGCTTTGCCCTGCGTCATCGCCGCCGACTTCTGGCAGGTGCTGGGCTTCTACATGATCATCCTGCTGACGGGACTGCAGAGCATCCCCCAGCACCTCTACGAGGCCGCCCGCGTCGACGGCGTGCCGGCCGGCGCGCGTTTCTGGCGCATCACCCTGCCGCTGCTCAGGCCCTCGATCTTCCTCTGCATCGTCGTTGGCATCCTGAACTCGTTCACCAGTTTCGACCTGGTCTACGTCATGACCAACGGCGGGCCGGGCCACGCCACCGAGCTCTTGATCACCTACATCTACAAGGCGGGTTTCGGGCAGTCGCGCTTCGACTATGCGGCGGCACTGACCGTGGTCCAGTTTCTCCTGCTGGTGGTGCTGACCATGCTGGCCAACCGGCTGGCCGGCGGCAACGCCGGAAGCCTGGAGCGCTAGGCGATGCGCCGCGCCCCGTCATGGCCGCGCCATGCCATCATGGTCGTCGTCTCGTTCCTGATGCTGGTCCCGTTCTACTGGGTAGTGAAGACATCGCTCACGGGCGAGAACATCTATGCCTATCCGCCGCATATCGTCCCGGTCGAGCCGCATCTCTTCCACTATGTCGACGTCTGGTACCTGATCCCGTTTCCGCGCTACTTGCTGAACAGCGTGATCGTCACGGCCATGGCGATCTGCGGCAACCTGCTGTTCAACACCGCCGCCGGCTACGCGCTCACCAAGCAGTTTCCCGGCCGGCGCTGGGTCGTGCTGCTCTTCCTGTCGTGCATGCTGATCCCCTTCCAGGCGACGATCATTCCCGCCTACCTGATCACGTCGTGGCTGGGCGTGCTCAACTCCTACCTCGGCATCGCCCTGCCGCTGCTGTCGACGATCATCTGTATCTTCATCTTCAAGGCGAGCTTCGAGGCGGTGCCGAGATCGCTGATCGATGCGGCGCGCGTCGACGGCTTGAGCGAATGGCGGATCATCGTGCGCATCATGCTGCCGCTGTCGAAGTCGGCGATCGCCACCAACGTCATCCTCACCTTCATCTGGTCGTGGAATGCCTTCCTGTGGCCGCTGATCGTGATCCGCACGCCCGAGATGCAGACCTTGCCGCTCGGCCTGGCGCGCTTCCTCTCCGTCATGGAGGACACGACCGGCGCGCTGTTCGCCTTTGTGGTCATGGTGCTGGTGCCCGGCCTCACCATCTTCCTGATGGCGCAGAAGGAATTCATCCGCGGGCTCACCACCGGAGCGACCAAGGGATGAATTGGCGGCGCTTTCTCATGCATCGCTTTTTCCTGGTGCCGGCGGCGGTTGCGCTCGTGGTCGCCGGCTGGAACCTCTATATCGCCTTCAACGACGGCGGCATCATCGAAGGCCAGGTGCGCGACCGTGCGGGCGCTCCGGTGCCGGGCGCCACGGTCATCTTCTTCGAGCGCAACTTCATCTACTACCAGGAGAAGCAGCGCACCGTGACCGATGCCCACGGCGCCTATCGTTTCGACGGCATGCAGGTCCATGTCGGCCAGCTCGAGGCACGCACCGCAGACGGCCGTCAGTCCGACCGCCGTCAACTAAGGCTGTGGTTTCGCGCCCAGAACGCCGAGGTGGCGCCGCTGGTCGTCGACGCCCCACGCGGATGAGCCACCGTCGTTCATGATGGCCATCGGTATGCGCATGCCTCGGCGCACGAGTTCTAATGACCGTATTCGTCGGCTGAGCGCTGTGCGTGGTATGCTTCTTGCGTGAGCAGTCCCGAGTACCAAGACATGTCCCTCTCGCCGTTTTCCGCAATTCCCGCTGGTGCGCACGCCCGCCGGCGAACCGATTGGCGCAGTTAGCGCTAGTCCGCTACCCCTCTCTCCGGCTTACGCCGGCCAAGACAAGAGTCCGATATGCGCCGCAGAGCGTTCTTCATTGCGTTGCCGGCCGCGTTCTGTGCGGGCCGCGCCCAGGCCACGCCGACCCGGCTGGAGCTGGCCTGGTATTCCTCCCAGACCTCGGGCGCCACGGCGGCGCAGACGTTCGCCGCCCAGGCAGCCGAACTCTTTCCCGGCGCCTTCCAGGTCGACGTGGCGGACATCCCGCCGGCGATGCCGTTTGACGTGATCGGCCGGGCCTCGGCGCTGGCGTCCTACTATGCGCCGGCGTTCTCGTCGGTCGAGCCGATCCTCGGCCTCAGCGCCGTGCCGATGCTCGCCGCGACCTTCGACGAGGCCGAGGCGCTGCTGCGCCTCGCGCGGCCGGCCTACGAGCGCGCGCTCGCGCGGCACGGCCAGGTCCTGCTGGCGGTCGAGCCGTGGCGGCCGGCGGCGCTGTGGAGCACCTTCCGCCTGCGCTCCATCGCTGATCTGCGCGGCGCGCGGTTCGCGCTGGATGAGACGGCCTATGCCGGCGACGGCTGGGCGGCGCTGTTCGCCCGCCTGCAGGTCGAGCGCTCCGTCTACGGCGAAGCCGAGCTGCTGCTGTGCGGCGGCTACACCTCGAGCGAGGCGCTGGCCCGCGAGTTCGCCTGCGTGAGCGAAATCTTCTTCGCCCAGCAGCTCACCTTCCTCGCGGCAAACCGGGCGGTGTTCGAGTCCCTGACCGCGGCGCAACGAGAGGCGCTGCTTGCCATCGGGCGCGCGACCGAAGCGGACCTGTGGCGCGGCATCAGGGCGTTCGTGCGCCGCGAGCGGCAGGACATCGCCGCGCGCGGCGTCCTGGTTTCCGCACAGCCTCCAGCCGATGTTTTAGCGGCGCTGCGCGAGGCCGCGGAACTGGACGTCCGACGCTGGGTCGCGGCCACGGGCGCGGAGGGCGCGAGCCTCCTCGCCGACTATCGCCGCACGATCGGGTTCTGAGCGGCCGGGTTCTGAGCGGCCGGGTTCTGACTTCTAATGACCAAAATAGGGGCTGGGACCTGTTGAGCGTAGACTAGGCGCATGCTCGGAGTTTGTAGGAGCCACGTGTTGAGTATGTCCGCATCCCGTGTCGAAGCCGCCTCGCGCGATCGAAGATCTAGTGGGTCGAAGAAGGCCCCCCGTTGTTTTCCGTTATTTTAACGGGCAGCGCCGAAGCGCACCCAACAGATGGTGTCCGGGGCGAAAGAGGTGAATTTTCTCCGACGGTGAGTCCCGGATTTGTTGACAGGGAGGGCTTGGATGCCGATGCCATCGGCATCGGACCTGTCTACTCAAAGTGGACTGTTGTTGACTGGGAAGCTTGTCGCGTCGCCGCGCTCCCCTCACGCCTCGCCGTAGTGCACTCGGCGATAGGCGCGCGAGGGGATCAGGTCGTCGATGTGGACGTCCCACAGCGTGCCGATGTTGGCGCCCTGGTGCTCCTTGAACAGCGGCGCCATGCGGCCGGGCTGGGTCACCGAGGCGCCGCGCAGGCCGAAGCCGGTGGCGGCGGCGGCGAGATCGCCGCGGCCGTGGATGGCTTCCTTGGCGGTGATGTTGTTGGCGCGGAACTTGTGAACCTCGGCTCCGTAACCGCCGTCGTTCATGATCGCCATCAGCATGCGGATGCCCTGGCGGCGGATGGTCTCGAGCTCCTGCACGTGCATCATCAGGCTGCCGTCGCCCTCGACCAGCAGCACCTTGCCGTCGCCCTTGGCGGCGGCGATGCCGATGGCGGCGGGCAGCGCCGAGCCGATGGCGCCGAAATCGTTGACCACGTGGTAGCGCTCGGCCGGGCGGCCCTTCATGAAGGTCATCACCATGCTGAAGTAGTGGCCGGCGCCGACCACGACCTCCCAGTCCTTCGGCACCGCGTTATCGAGCTCAACCACCATCTTGCGCGGGTCGAGGGTGTTGGGCTGCGCCGTGAATTCCTTGCTGTCGGGCGAATCGCCGGCGATCAGCTTGGCCATCTCGTTGGTGCGGAAGCCGGTCTTCGCGACGCCGCGCTGCTTCATGCGCGCCACGATCGCCTCGGCGGCGGCCTTGGCGTCGGCGCGCACGTGGAGGTCGGCGGTGCGCAGGCCCTGCCACAGGCCGCGCGGGTTGGTGTCGATCTGGATGGTGCGCGCGCCGGGATAGAGGTAGCCGCCCTCGGTGGTGTAGTGGCCGAGTGCTGCTCCAGCACCGATGACGAGATCAGCCTCCGCGAAGCGCTCGCGTGCGAAGTCGCTGGCGAAGGCGCCGGCGATGTCGAGTGCGTAGGGGTTGCCGTCGAACAGACCCTTGCCGAGCAGCGACGTCGCCGTCAGCGCGCCGGCTTGCTGCGCCATCGCCTCGAGCGCCTGGGCGGCGCCCGACAGGATGGCGCCGCGGCCGGCAATCAGGATCGGCTTCTCGGCTTCGGCGATCATGTCGACGACGCGGTCGACGATCGCGGGATCGGGCACCGGCCGCTGCGCCGCGGGCGCGAGATCGGACGAGGGCGTGTAGTCGGTGAGGTGCGGCCAGGCCTGTTTCTGCATATCCATGGGCACGCTCAGCACGACCGGCCGCTGCTCGAGCTGCGCCACCAGGAAGGCCTCGCGCACGTTGTCGAGCAGGCGGTCGATGTGCTTGACGCCGACATAGTGCGCGCCGCAGGCGAGCGCCAGCGGCGCCATGTCGATCTGCTGCAGGTACCAGGCGGCGGCGAGCGGCGAATCGCCCGCGAACACCACGATCGGCACGTTGCCGCGCGCGGCGATGGTGAGCGCGGTCATGATCTGGGTGAAGCCCGGGCCGCAGGTCGTCGAGGCAACGCCGACCTTGCCGGTGGCGCGGGCGTAGCCGTCGGCCATGGCGACGGCGCAATGTTCGTGGCGGGCGTGCACCACCTTCATGCCGGGCAGCTCGGCCATCGCCGTCGACCAGTACATGTTGGCGTCGCCCATCAGGGTGAACAGGTGGTCGACACCCTCGGCCGCGAAGGCGCGGGCCAGCATGTCGGAGACCTTGAGCTTGCTCATCGTTACTTTCCCCGCAGCCATGACAGAAACGCCCGCCACAGAAGGCGGAAGCCGCTAATCTCAGCCGCAGGCGGCGGCGCGGCAAGCGGGGTAGCCCCGTCTGGCGGAATAGACTCTGGCGGAACCGCAGGACTTTGTTCGGCGACCTTCTTCGCCATGTTGGCGGAGAATTCAGCGAGCAGCGCGCGCGCTACATGGATGCCGCCGGCATTGGCGAAGGTCTCGAGCGGGCCGCTCACTGAGAAGCTGCCGTCGACGGCGAGTTCGGTCGTGTCGCCGCCGCTCACCTTGACCACGCCCGACGCGAGCGCGCGCGACGCGCCGCGGCCGTCGATGCCGCGGCCCTCGATGGTGCAGGTGCGTGCCGCATCGTCGAAGGCAAGGCTCGCCTCGCCGCGGAACACCGCGACGGTCGGGCCGAACTTCACGCGCACCGAGCCGCGCCACAGCCCGTCGCCCTGGTCGGGCGAGAGCGTGGCGCCGGGAATGCACGACGCCACCAGCGCGGGGTCGCGCAGCAGCGGCCAGACCCGATCGGCCGGCGAGGGGATGGTCGTGGTTTCGGTCAGCGACGGCATGACGATCGGCCAACGACAACCTCACCCTGAGGAGCGGCCCGAAGGGCCGCGTCTCGAAGGGTCGGCAACGACAAGACTGGGGCCCACCCTTCGAGACGCCGCGCTAAGCCCGCGTCAGACGCGGGTACGCGCAGCTCCTCAGGGTGAGGTTGTGTGTGCGACATCGGTCCTAAAACAGCCCGACGATCTTCCCTTCGGCGTCGAGGTCGATCGAGTCGGCGGCCGGTACCTTGGGCAGGCCGGGCATGGTCATGATGTCGCCGCAGACAGCCACCACGAACTCCGCGCCGGCCGACAGGCGGACCTCGCGTACCGCGATGGTATGGCCCTCGGGCGCGCCCTTGAGGTCGGGGTTGGTCGAGAAGCTGTACTGCGTCTTGGCGATGCAGACCGGCACCTTGCCGTAGCCCATCGCCTCGAACGAGGCGAGCTGGTCGCGCACCGGCTTGGGCACCGAGATGTCGGACGCGCGGTAGATCTCCTTGGCGATGGTGCGGATCTTTTCCAACAGCGGCATGTCGTCGGGATAGAGCAGCTTCATGTCGCTCTTGCCGCTCTCGACCGCCTTGACGACCGCGCGTGCTGCATCGGCTGCGCCCTTGCCGCCCTCGGCCCAATGGTCGGCCATCACCGCGTCGACGCCCAATTTGGCGCAGGCGGATTTCACGAGCGCGATCTCGGCCTCGGTGTCGGCGCTGAAGCGGTTGATCGAGATCACCGGCACCAGGCCGAATTTCTTCACGTTCTCGACGTGGCGCTGCAGGTTGGACATGCCGGCCTCGAGCGCCTTCAGGTTCTCGGTCTTGAGGTCTTCCTTCTTCACGCCGCCATGCATCTTGAGCGCCCGGATGGTGGCGACCAGCACGACCGCGTCGGGCTTCAGCCCGGTCTTGCGGCATTTGATGTCGATGAACTTCTCGCCGCCCAGGTCGGCGCCGAAGCCCGCCTCGGTCACCACGTAGTCGGCGAGCTTGAGCGCCGTGGTAGTGGCGAGCACCGAGTTGCAGCCGTGCGCGATGTTGGCGAACGGGCCGCCATGGATGAAGGCCGGGGTGCCTTCCAAGGTCTGCACCAGGTTGGGCGACAGCGCGTCCTTGAGCAGCACCGCCATCGGGCCGTGCGCCTTGAGATCCTTGGCGCGCACCGGCTTACGGTCGCGCGTGTAGGCCACGATGATGTTGCCGAGGCGGGTCTTCAGGTCGGCGAGGTCCTTGGCGAGACAGAAGATCGCCATCACTTCGGAGGCGACGGTGATGTCGAAGCCATCCTCGCGCGGGAAGCCGTTGGCGACGCCGCCCAGCGACGAGACGATCGAGCGCAGCGAGCGGTCGTTCATGTCGATGGCCCGGCGCAGGCTCACGCGGCGGCCGTCGATGCCGAGCGCATTACCCCAGTAGATGTGGTTGTCGAGCAGGGCGCAGAGCAGGTTGTGCGCCGCGCCGATGGCGTGGAAGTCGCCGGTGAAGTGGAGGTTGATGTCCTCCATCGGCACGACCTGGGCGTAGCCGCCGCCCGCCGCACCGCCCTTCATGCCGAACGAGGGGCCGAGCGAGGGCTCGCGCAGGCAGAGCATCGCCTTCTTGCCGATATGGTTCAGCGCATCGGTGAGGCCGACGGTCGTCGTGGTCTTGCCTTCGCCGGCCGGCGTGGGCGAGATCGCCGAGACCAGGATCAGCTTGCCGTTCGGCTTGCCCTGCAGCGACTTGATGTAGTCCATCGACACCTTGGCCTTGTAGTGGCCGTAGGGATCGAGGTTCTCGGGCGCGATGCCCAGCTTCTCGCGCGCCAACTCCATGATCGGCCGCTTCTTCGCTTCCTGCGCGATCTGGATGTCGGACTTGGGACTTGTGTGCTGTGACGCGGGCATCGGACTTCCTCTCATCTTTACGGAACCACCTCACCCTGAGGAGGCGCGAAGCGCCGTCTCGAAGGGTGGGGCGCAGTCTTGGTGTTGCCCACCCTTCGAGACGCGGCCTGACGGCCGCTCCTCAGGGTGAGGTTATGTTGTGTACCTCAGACGAATCGCATTCCAACGGCGAGCTTCGCCGCCGCCGCCCACTCGCCGGCGCCGACCTTCGGGCCGTCGGCGGGCTTTACGCGCAGCACCTTGATGCGGCCGTCGGGGCAGACGACGGTGAAGCCATCGGCTTCGACCGCGACGACCTCGCCGTACTTGCCGCCGATGCCCTTGGGATCGCGCGCGGGCAGGGGCTGGATGTCGAAGACCTGCAGCGTCTTGCCGTCGAGTGTCGTCCAGGCGCCGGGCGCGGGATTGCAGCCGCGCACCAGCGGGTCGATCTGGCGCCACGACTTGCCCCAGTCGATGCGGGCGATGTCGGCGGTCGCGCGACCTTCGTAGGTGGCCAGCTTCTCGTCCTGCTTGAGTCGCGGCGCCTTGCCGGCCTTCACGAGATCGACGGACTCCAGCATCGCCTCGACGCCCATCGGGAACAGGCGATCGAAGTAGACCGTGCCCAGCGTGTCCTTGGGACCGATCGGCGTCTTCTTCTGCAGCAGTACGTCGCCGGTATCGAGGCCGTTATCGGGCCAGAAGATCGACAGCCCGGTTTCCTTCTCGCCCAGGATGATCGGCCAGTTGATCGCCGACGCCCCGCGATAGGCGGGGAGCAGCGACGGATGATACTGGATCGAGCCGTGCGTCGGCGCGTTGAGGAATTCCTCCGGCACGAACAGCGTCACGAACGCCATCACCTGCAGATCGGGCTTCAACGCCTTGAATTCCTCGACTACTTCCGGCTTGCGGTAGGACGCGGGCTGGAACACCGGCAGCTTGGCCGCCACCGCGGCTTCCTTGAGAGGATCGGCCTTCTGGCCGGGCTTCTCCGGCGCCACGTAGACGCCGACGACGTTCTCGCCGCGCTTCAGCAGCGCTTCCAGCACGGCCTTGCCGAAGGCCTGCTGGCCATGGACCACGATGCGCATTGGTGTCTACTCCGCGGCTTGAGCTTTGGGCGCCTCGCCGGTCGCGCCGGACGCCTTGATCTCGGCGATCTGGCGCGGCGTGAACTTCAGCACTTTGCCCAGGATTTCGTCGGTGTGCTCGCCGAGCAGCGGCGAGCGCTTCACCTCCGTGATGCTGTCGGAGAGCTTGATCGGGTTGCCGACCGACAGGTACTTGCCACGCGTCGGATGGTCGACCTCGACCACCGTGCCGGTTTCGCGCAGCGACGGCTCCTCGGCGATCTCCTTCATCGACAGGATCGGGCCAACCGGAATGTCGAGGGCGTTGCATTCGTTCATGACCTCGAACTTGGTCTTGGTCATGGTCCAGCGCTCGATGCGCCCGAAGATCTCCGTGAGCCGCGGCAGGCGGGCCGGCGGCTTGGCGTAGTCGGGATGGGTCTTCCAGCCGGGCTCGCCGATCAGGTCGCAGATCTTCTCCCACACCGGCGCCTGGGTGATGAAATAGATGTAGGCGTTGGGATCGGTCTCCCAGCCTTTGCACTTCAGGATGACGCCGGGCTGGCCGCCGCCCGAATCGTTGCCGGCGCGCGGCACCGATTCACCGAACGGAATGCCCTGGCCGAACTGGGTGTATTCCTTGAGCGGGCCGTGCGCGAGCCGCTGCTGGTCGCGCAGTTTTACGCGGCAGAGATTGAGCACGCCGTCCTGCATCGCGCACAGCACGCGCTGGCCGCGGCCGGTGCGGTTGCGCTGCATCAGGGCGCAGACGATGCCGAGCGCGAGATGCAAGCCCGTGCCGGAATCGCCGATCTGCGCGCCCGTCACCAGCGGCAATCCGTCATTGAAGCCGGTGGTCGAGGCCGAGCCGCCGGCGCACTGCGCCACGTTCTCGTAGACCTTGCACTCCTCGTAGGGGCCGGGGCCGAAGCCCTTGACCGAGGCCACGACCATGCGCGGGTTCCACGAATGGATGCGCTCCCAAGTGAGCCCCATGCGGTCGAGCGCGCCGGGCGCGAAATTCTCGACCAGCACGTCGCAGGTCTTGACGAGGCGCTCGAGCACGGCCATGCCCTGCTTGCTCTTGGAGTCGAGCGTGATCGAGCGCTTGTTGTGGTTCAGCATCGTGAAATAGAGGCTGTCGGCATTCGGCACGTCCTGCAGCTGGCCGCGCGTGATGTCGCCCTGGCCAGGACGCTCGACCTTGATCACGTCGGCGCCGAACCAGGCCAGCAGCTGCGTGCAGGTCGGGCCCGACTGCACGTGCGTGAAGTCGAGAATCTTGATGCCGTCGAGCGCCTTGCCGTCCTTGCCCCACGGTTTGCTCGATATCCTGGGTGTCTTGGCAAGCTTCAGCGCCGGCCGCTTCGCGGGCTTGGCCTTGACCTTGGCGCGCTTGGCCGCGGCCTTCGCCTTGGCCTTCTTCACGATCTTCTTCGCCATCGTCGTCCCCTATTTCTTCTTCAGCTGGCTTTGCGGATTGAGATTGCCGATGCGGCCGCTTTCGCTGCCGGCGGCCGGATCGATCACCGCGTTGATGAGAGTGGGCTTGCCCGAGTCCATCGCCGCGTTCACGGCGCGCTTCAGTTCGTCGGGCGTCGTCGCATTGACGCCGGCGCCACCGAAAGCCTCGATCATCTTGTCGTAGCGCGAGCCCTTGACGAACACGGTCGGAGCCGGATCGGAGCCCGCCTTGTTGACATCGGTGCCGCGATAGATGCCGTCGTTGTTGAAGACGACGATGCAGACCGGGAGGTTGTAGCGGCAGATCGTCTCGACCTCCATGCCGGAGAAACCGAAGGCGCTATCGCCCTCGATCGCCAGCACGGGCTTGCCGGTCTCGACCGCGGCGGCGATGCACTGGCCCATGCCGATCCCCATGATGCCCCAGGTGCCGACGTCGAGTCGCTTGCGCGGCTTGTACATGTCGATCACGCCGCGTGTCAGGTCGAGTGTGTTGGCGCCTTCGTTGACGAGGATGGCGTCCGGCCGCTCCTTGACGATGGTGCGCAGCACGCCCAGCGCGCCGTGATAGTCCATCGGGTTGTTGTTGTTCATCAGGCGCGGCGCCATCTTGGCGACGTTCTCCTCGCGCTTGGCCGAGACCGCGCCGGTCCAGTCAGACGGAGCCTTGGCCCAGCTGCTGCCCATGCCGTCGAGCAGCGCGGCGACGCAGGAGCCGATATCGCCAACCACAGGCGCGGCGATCTCGACGTTGCTGTCCATCTCCTTGGGCTCGATGTCGACCTGGATGAACTTCTTGGGCGCCTCGCCCCAGGTCTTGCCCTTGCCGTGCGAGAGGAGCCAGTTGAGGCGGGCGCCGATCATCATCACGACGTCGGAGTCCTTCAGCACCGTCGAGCGGGCGGCACCGGCGCATTGCGGATGGGTGTCAGGCAGCAGGCCCTTGGCCATGCTCATCGGCAGGAAGGGAACGCCGCTCTGCTCGACCAGCGCCTTGATCGCATCGTCGGCCTGGGCGTAGGCCGCACCCTTGCCGAGGATGATCAGCGGCCGCTTGGCGCCCTTCAGCACGTCGAGCGCGCGCTTGATCGAGGCGGGCGCGGGGATCTGCGCCGGCGCGGCGTCGATCACCTTCACCAGCGACTTCCTGCCGGCCTCGGCGTTCATCACCTGGCCGAACAGCTTGGCCGGCAGGTCGAGATAGACGCCGCCCGGACGGCCCGACACTGCGGCGCGGATCGCGCGCGCCAGGCCGATGCCGATGTCGGCGGCATGCAGCACGCGATAGGCCGCCTTGCAGAGCGGCTTGGCGATGGCGAGCTGGTCCATCTCCTCGTAGTCGCCCTGCTGCAGGTCGACGATCTCGCGCTCGGACGAGCCCGAGATCAGGATCATCGGGAAGCAGTTGGTGGTGGCGTGGGCGAGCGCCGTCAGGCCGTTCAGGAAGCCGGGCGCGGAGACGGTGAGGCAGATGCCGGGCTTCTTGGTCAGGAAGCCGGCGATGGCGGCGGCGTAGCCCGCATTCTGCTCGTGGCGGAACGACAGCACGCGGATACCCTCGGCCTGCGCCATGCGGCCGAAGTCGGTGATCGGGATGCCGGGCACGCCGTAGATGGTCTTGATGTCGTTCAGCTTCAACGCGTCGATGACGAGGTGAAAGCCGTCGGTCAGCTCCTCGGTGTCGGCGTCGGGCTTCTTCAGTGCCGCTGCTTCGGACATGGCTTCCTCCCGTGCAAATCAGTCCAGATAATCGACGTGCTTGGCGACATGCTCGGCAAGCCCGAGCGCATGCTGGCGCACCAGATCCTCGGCGCGCTCGGTGTCGCGCGCCTCGAGCGCCTGGATGATGTTCATGTGATCGCGGATCGAGCGCTCGACACGATCCTCCTCGCCGATCGTCTGGCGGCGGATCATGTGCATGTGCGTGAACAGGTTCTCCGCCAGTTGGATCAGCACGGCATTGCCGCTGAGCTCGATGATGGTCTGGTGGAAGTTGATGTTGACGGCGGAATATTCGTCGAGCTTGGCGTGCAGCTTGTCGCCTTCGAAAGTCGCGAACATGCGCCTGAGGCCGGCGATGTCGGCGTCGCCGGCATGCTGGGTGATCAGCCGCGCCGCCATGCTCTCGAGCGCCGCCCACGCAGTGATCATCTCGATCACCTCGCGCTTGGTCTTGCGCACGACATAGACGCCGCGCCGCGGCACCGAGCGCACGAAGCCCTCGCGCTCGAGCTGCGCCATCGCCTCGCGCACCGGCGTGCGCGAGATGCCGAAATCCTGCGCCAGCTGCCGCTCATCGAGCCGGATGTCGGCGCGCGAGCGGTAGATGTCGGAGGCAACGATGACGTTGCGCAAGGCGGCGTAAGCCTTGTTCTTGAACGTCTCCTTGCTGTCCATCGGCGCGACGCTGAGGCGCGCTTCGCTCATGGCGTTTCTTCTCCCTACAGGCTCCCTCAAGCCTGCAATACATTATTCATTATGCCACGATGCCGGACACGTCCAGATAGCCCCCCGTATTTGTTACCGGCCTGTTTCGCGGTTACTTGCTGACCGCAGGGCGGGCGCTGAACCGGCTCAGGACGTTGGAAATGCCGCCCCAGAACAGGGCGATGAGGCCGAGCAGCATGATCGTGCCGACGAGGCCGTTGGACCAGAAGATTCCCAGGCTGCCGCCCGACATCAGCAGCGACTGGCGGAAGGACTCCTCGGCCTTGTCGCCCAGCACCACGGCCAGCACGAGCGGCGCCAGCGGGTAGTTGCACTTCTTCAGGAAGTATCCGGCGACGCCGAACACCACCATCATCACCACGTCGAACGTGTTGTTGTGGATGGTGTAGGCGCCGATCGCGCAGACCACGAGGATGATGGGCGCGATGATGCCGAAGGGGATGCGCAGGATCGCCGCGAACACCGGCACCATGGTGAGCACGACGGCGAGGCCCACGACGTTGCTCAGATACATGCTGGCGATCAGGCCCCAGACGAAGTCCTTCTGCTCGACGAACAGCAGCGGGCCCGGCTGCAGGCCCCAGATCATCAGGCCGCCCAGCAGCACCGCGGCGGTCGGCGAGCCCGGCACGCCGAGCGACAGCATGGGCAGGAGCGCCGAGGTGCCGGCGGCGTGCGCCGCCGTCTCGGGCGCGATCACGCCTTCGATCTCGCCTTGGCCGAACTTGTCGCCATTGCGCGAGACGCGCTTGGCGATGCCGTAGCTCATGAACGAGGCGGGCGTGGCACCGGCCGGCGTGATGCCCATCCAGCAACCGATGATGCAGGAGCGCAGCGACGTCATCCAGTAGCGCGGCAGTTCCTTCCAGGTCTGCAGCACCACGGCCGGATTGATGCCGGTCGCCTTGCCCTTGAAGGACAGGCCCTCCTCCATGGTGAGCAGGATCTCGCCGATGCCGAACAGGCCGATCACCGCCACCAGGAAGTCGAAGCCGACGATCAGCTCGTTGGAGCCGAAGGTGAGGCGCGGCGCGCTGGTCATCGGGTCGATGCCGACAGCGGCCAGGGCGAAGCCCAGCATCATCGCCGCGATGGTCTTGGTCGGTGGCTCCTTGCCCATGCCGACGAAGCTGCAGAAGGCGAGGAAGAAGACGGAGAACTTCTCGGCCGGGCCGAACTTCAGGGCGAACATGGCGACCAGCGGCGCCGCCAGCGTGATCACGATGACGGCGAACAGCGCGCCAATGAAGGAAGAGGTGAATGCCGCCGTCAGCGCTTCGCCCGCCTTGCCGTTCTGCGCCATCGGATGGCCGTCGAATGTGGTCGCCACCGACCACGGCTCGCCCGGGATATTGAACAGGATCGAGGTGATGGCGCCGCCGAACAGCGCGCCCCAATAGATGCAGGACAGCAGGATGATCGCCGAGGTCGGCGGCATGCTGAAGGTGAGGGGCAGCAGGATGGCGACGCCGTTGGCGCCGCCCAGGCCCGGCAGCACGCCGATGATCACGCCCAGGAAGATGCCGATCAGCATGTAGAGCAGGTTTTGCCAGCTCAGGACGACCGCAAAACCGTTCAGCAGATCGCCGATGCTTTCCATGTCTCTTAGAGCCCGAGCCAGTCCTCGATCGGCCCCTTGGGCAGGGGCACGAGGAACCACTTCTCGAAAGTGACGTAGATGGCGACCTGAACGCCGATGCTGATGGCGATGGTGCGCAGCCAGCCGTAGCGGCCGAGCCAGCGCATGAAGCCCACGATCAGCAGCGCCGAGGCGAGGTAGATGCCGAGCCACGGGATGGCCGCGACATAGACCGCCATCGGCAGCACGACCTTGCCGACCTGGGCGATTTGCACCCATTGGCTGAACAGCTTGTCGCTGGCCGCCGCGCGCCAGGCGCGGATGAGGTTCCAGCCGGCCGATGCGACGATCAGCAGGCCGATCCAGAACGGGAAGAAGCCCGCCTTCGGCCCTTCGGTGCCCCATCCGATGCCGACCAGAAGGCTGCCGAAGATGGTGACGCCGCCCAGCAGCATTATGACCGCGGCCACGCCCATTTCGACGCTGCGTTGCCGCGGCCCGGCCGGGCGTGTCGTCACTTCTTGTCGTCCGATCCGGACGGCGCGTTGGCGAGGAAACCCGCCTCGCGCATCAGGTCGACGTGGCGCTTGTCCTCGCCCTCGACCCACTTGGCGTAGTCCGCGCCCGTCATGAAGGTCTGGTTGAAGGCGCCCTCCTGCATCAGCTGCTTCCATTCCGGCGTCGCCCGCACCTTCTTGAACAGCTCGACGTAGTAGTCGACGGCATCCTTCGGCGCGCCCGCCGGCATGAACACGCCGCGCAGCATCAGGTACTCGATGTCCAGGCCCTGCGACTTGCAGGTCGGGATGTCGGACCACGCCATGTCGCCCGCGATCTTGTCCGTGATCGGCAGCGGCTTGCTGTCGAACACACAGAGCGGGCGTAGCGCGCCTGCACGCCACTGCGCGACCGCCTCGATCGGGTTGTTGACGGTCGAGTCGACGTGCTTGCCGACGAGCTGGACCGCGACCTCGCCGCCACCCTTGTAGGGCACGTAGGTCAGCTTGCCGCCCGTCGCCTTCTCGAGCGCGACAGTGATGATCTGGTCTTCCTGGCGCGACCCGGTGCCGCCCATCTTGTACTTGCCGGGCGGGCCCGCCTTGATCGCCTCGACATATTCCTTGGCCGTCTTGTAGGGCGACTCGGCGTTGACCCAGAGCACGAACTCGTCGAGCGCCAGCATCGCGACCGGCGTCATGTCCTTCCACGTCACCGGCACGCCGGTGGCGAGCGGCGTGGTGAACAGGTTGGACAGCGTGATGATCAGCTTGTGCGGGTTGCCGCGCGAGGACTTGATGTCGAGGAGGCCCTCGCCGCCGGCGCCGCCGGCCTTGTTCACCACCACCATGCTCTGCTTCATCAGCCCATGCTTGGCGATGATGCCCTGGATCATGCGCGCCATCTGGTCGGCGCCGCCGCCGGCGCCCGCCGGCACGATGAACTCGACATTGCGGGTCGGCTCCCACGCCTGGGCTGGAGCCGTCAAAAGTGCGGTTGTGCCGGCGACGATCAAGGCAACACCGGCCGTCCGCAGGGCCTGCGGTAGCGTCCTAGGCATCGAATCCTCCCGTCCCAAAGTCTTTTTTCTTAGACTTCACACCTTGTGCATATCTTGGCGAGCGGTGCGAACAGGGTCAAGGTTGATGCAAGGCCTTTGCGGCCCGGAGAGTGCGCGACATGTCGGAGCTTGAGATCGTTTTCCAGCAAGAGGGCGGTGCCGCCGCGCAACTCGTGCGCGACCGGCTCGACCTGTTCAACGTCGGCGTCACGGGCGTCTCGACCTATTACCCGGTGAACTTCTTTCTGAAGAACGAACGCGGCGAGGTGATGGGCGGCCTGCTGGGCGGCATCTGGGGCGGCTGGCTGCACATCACCTATCTCTGGGTCGACGAGACCGCGCGCGGCAAGGGTGCGGCGACGCAGATGATGGACCAGGCCGAGGCCTATGCGCGCGAGCGGCGCTGTCACTCGATCATGCTCGACACGCACTCTTTCCAGGCCCGGCCGTTCTACGAGAAGCGCGGCTTCGAGGTCTTCGGCACCCTCGACGACTGGCCCAAGGGTCACAAGAAATTCTTCCTGAAGAAGAAGCTGTCGTCTGCCTAGATCGGAAACGCGCTGTTCCGGGCGCCTCGACCAAAGGCATAGTCCGTCCGGCTGATTCCAGCCGGACGGACTATGCTCTAGGCCTTACAATCGCCGCACGCCGGACTATCATGGACGCATGAACAAGGTGCTTATGGCCGAGCTTCAGAAGCTGGACGCGGACGAACGTCTGCGTCTTGCCTACGATCTGCTCGACAGCGTCGCGCAGGCGGAAGCGGCAACGCCCATTACCGAGGCGCAACGCGACGAGCTGCGCCGGCGGTTGGCGGACTATCGCGCCAATCCGGACGAACCCGTAGTCACGCTCGCCGACATACGCCGGGAATTCGGCGCCACTTAAGCCGATGGGATTGCCCGTCGTCTATCGCCTGGCGGCAAGTCGGGAGGCCGTCGACGCTGCCCGAGGTTACGAGATCCGACGCGCAGGGCTCGGCAAGTCTTTATCTGGATGAGATCGCGCGCATCGAACGCCACATGTCCGATGCTCCCGGTCTTTACCAGGTCGTCGAGAGCGACATAAGGCGGGCCGTACTGCGACGATTTCCTTATGCGTTGTTCTATATCGAGGAAGACGCGCGGATCCTCGTCGTTGCCTGTCTCGACCTGCGGCGCGATCCACGAACGATTGCGAATATCGTCGGTCGCCGATGAGCGATCCTACCTGACGCCCAGCTCCTTCAGCTTCTTGTCGATCGCCAGCAGGTCCAGCCAGCTCTGGCGCTTGCTGGCGGGCGTGCGCAGCAAGTAGGCCGGATGGAAGGTCGGCATGGTGGGAAGCTCCGTGCCGTCACTGAGGCGATAGCTTGCCCATTTTCCGCGCAGCCGCATGATGCCTTCGGTCGTGTCGAGGACGGCCTTGGCCGCGACGCCGCCCGCAAGCACCAGAAGCTTGGGCTTGGCGAGTTCGACGTGTCGGCGGGTGAAGGCAAGGCACATCGCCTGCTCGGCGAGCGTCGGCGTGCGATTGCCGGGCGGCCGCCAAAAAAGAATGTTGGTGATGTAGAAGCCGCCGGAGCGGTTGAGGCCGATCGCCTCCATCATGCGGTCCATGAGCTGGCCGCTCACGCCGACGAACGGCTTGCCCAGGCGATCCTCATCGGCGCCCGGCGCCTCGCCCACGATCATCACCGGCGCGCCGGGCGTGCCGTCGGCGAAGACGGTGTTCTTGGCTGTGCGCTTCAGCGCGCATCCCTCGAAGGCGCGCACTGCAGCTTCCAGCTCCGCAAGTGTCGTGCAGCGCTCGGCAAGGGCGCGCGCGTCCTCGACGAGTTGCGGCGATTCGAGCGGCACCGGCGCGCGCGGCTGAGGCGCGGGGGTGCGAAGCGGCGTCGGCGTCCGCACGGGCTGGGCAGCGGCGGGCGGCGGCGGCACGGCGAAACGATCGACCGCCTCTTCGCCGATCGCCTCGTCGAGGCCCTGGTCGACGTACCAGCGCAGCAGGGCGGCGAGGTCTTCGCGCGGAGCTGCCGTCTCGGCCATCACAGGCTCTTCATGAAGGCACTGAGGATCGGCGCCCACATCCAGGCGTCGGCATGGCTCGCCATGTGGCCCTTGTCCGACGGCAGCTCGACATAGGTCACGTCGACGCCGGCCTTCCGCATATCGCTCACGTAGCCGGGGCAATCGGCGATATCGAACAGCTTGTCGGTCTTGGAGTTCACGTACAGGACCTTGGCCTGCTTCAGGCGGTCGTACTGGTGCGTGATGTCGAAGCCGTCGATGGCGCGCCGCAGCGCTACCAGCGAATGCCCATCGTAGATCTTCGCCCAGGCGCGCGCCGCGACCTTGGCTTCCGCCTCACCCTGGCCGTAGTTGAGCAGTGTCTCGTATCGGATCTGCTCCAGCGTGGCCGGAATGCCGCCGTTCTCGTAGTACCAGCCGCCGTTCCAGTTGGCATCGCCCGCCAGCCGCTTTTGCAGCGCCTCGAGACCGCCCAAGCGGTTGGGCGCACGCGGCGCGGTCACGGAGGCGGCGATGCCCTTCATGAAGCCGGGATAGGAAGCAGCCCATTGGAACGACTGGAAGCCGCCCATCGACGGGCCGACCACCGCGACCAGGCTTTTCACACCAAGCGAATCGACCAGCAGTTTTTGACTGGCCACCATGTCGCGCATGGAGATGTGCGGGAAGGTCGGCCCGTACGGTTTCTTGGTGCGTGGATCGATGGTGTTCGGTCCGCTGCTGCCATGCGCGGAGCCGAGAGCATTCACCGAGATCACGAAATAGCGATTCGTATCGACCGCCTTGCCCGGTCCGATCAGCGCATCGAACCAGCCCGGCGCCCCTTCGGCGACACCGCGGCCCTGCTTGCCTTTGGCGTTCCTGCCGGCAGCGTGATGGCTCGAGGTGTAGCCATGCACGACCAGGACGGCATTTTCCTCGGTGAGCGAACGCGTGCCGTAGGTTTCGTAGGCAAGTTCGAGCACGGGCAGCGATTGGCCACTTTCCAGCCGGAATTCGCGTGCAGTGAATGTCTTGCTATCGATATCGGTCAGGTCAGCCATCTTTGATTCCAAGCACCGGTGGTGATTTGACCCCCGGCAGGCTATCTAATCCATCGGGAAAAGGCACTGCAGAGCGAGACGGGAATGGCACGCGAGGCGATGGAATATGATGTGGTGATCGTAGGCGGCGGCCCGGCCGGGCTGTCGGCGGCGATCCGCCTCAAGCAGCTCGCCGCCGAGCGTAACCATGAAGTGTCCGTTTGCGTGCTCGAAAAGGGTTCCGAGGTCGGCGCCCACATCCTGTCCGGCGCCGTCGTCGATCCGATCGGCCTGAACGAGCTTATGCCGGACTGGAAGGAGAAGGGCGCCCCGATCGAGACGCAGGTCACGGACGACCAGTTCCTGTGGCTGACCAAGACCGGGTCATTCCGTTTTCCCAACTTCAGCATGCCGCCGCTGATGAACAATCACGGCAACTACATTGTCAGCCTGGGCGAGGTCTGTCGCTGGCTGGCGACCCAGGCCGAGGCACTGGGCGTCGAGATCTATCCGGGCTTCGCCGCCGCCGAGGTGCTCTACAACGAGGACGGCTCGGTGAAGGGCGTCGCCACCGGCGACATGGGCATCGCCAAGGACGGCAAGCACAAGGACAGCTACACGCCGGGCATGGAGCTGCACGCCAAGTACACGCTCATTGCCGAAGGCGTGCGCGGCTCGCTGGCCAAGATGCTGATGGCCAAGTTCGACCTGCGCGCCGGAGTCGATCCGCAGAAGTTCGGCATCGGTATCAAAGAGCTGTGGCAGGCCGATCCGGCCAATTTCAAGAAGGGCCTGGTCGTGCACTCGCAGGGCTGGCCGCTGTCGGAGACCGGCAGCCAGGGCGGCTCCTTCATGTACCACTTCGGCGACAATCTGGTGGCGATCGGCTTCGTGATTCATCTCAGCTACGAGAACCCCTACCTCTCACCGTTCGACGAGTTCCAGCGCTTCAAGACCCATCCCGACGTGGCGAAGTACCTGAAGGGCGGCAAGCGGCTGGTCTATGGCTCGCGCGCCATCAACGAGGGCGGCGTGCAGTCGGTGCCCAAGCTCACCTTTCCGGGCGGCGCGCTGATCGGCTGCTCGGCCGGTTTCGTCAACGTGCCGCGCATCAAGGGCAGCCACAACGCGATCAAGAGCGGCATGCTGGCCGCCGAAGCGGCGTTCGAGGCGCTCGCCGCGGGCAAGACCGGCGGCGATGAGCTGATCGCCTATCCGGTGAAGCTCAAGGCCTCGTGGATCTGGAAGGACCTCGACAAGGTGCGCAACGTGAAGCCGGCGCTGCGCTGGGGATCCGTGCTGGGCACTGTTTATGGCGGCTTCGACATGTGGATGCACGACCTCGGCCTGCGCCTGCCGTGGACGCTCCGCCACAAGAAGGCCGACCACGACTGCCTGCGGCCGGCTGCCGAGTTCCAGCCCATCCAGTACCCCAAGCCAGATGGCGTGCTTTCTTTCGACAAGCCCTCCTCGGTGTTCCTGTCGAACACCAACCACGAGGAGGACCAGCCGGTGCATCTCAGGCTGAAGGACCCTTCGATTCCGATTGCAGTCAATCTGCCGTTGTACGCCGAGCCCGCGCAACGCTACTGCCCGGTGGGCGTTTACGAAGTGGTCACCGCCGACAACGGCCAGCCACGCTTCCAGATCAACGCCCAGAACTGCGTCCACTGCAAGACTTGTGATATCAAGGATCCGGCGCAGAATATTGATTGGACCGTGCCCGAAGGCGGCGGCGGTCCCAACTATCCCAACATGTGATGGCCATGCAACTCATTCCCCTCGCGCTGCTGTCGGCAGCGCTCGCGCTTCCTCTTCCGATCTCTGGCTATGCCCAAACCGGTGGCGTGCCGCCGTCGAAGGTTGGTCCCCAACAGGCACCGCAGTCGGCGCGCGGCCGGCAGCTCGCCTTGATCTCGCTCAGCGGCCGCTACCTCGCGGCGCGCGTCGCCGAGCAGGATCACGACTACGAAACCGGCGCCGACCAGCTCGACCTCGCTCTGGCGCAGTCGCCTGGCAACTCGGCGCTGCTCTACGACACCTTCCGGCTGCGGGTCTATGCCGGCCGGCTGGACGCCGCCGCGCAGCTGGCACCGCAGGTCCTGACCTCCAAGCCAGGCGATGGCTTTGCCAACCTCGTGCTCACCATCCAGGACATCAAGAAGGGCGACTATCGTGCCGCCGAGCAGCAGCTCGGCCGCATCAGCGCGGACAACCAGCTCGGACCGCTGCGCGACTACGTGGTCGCCTGGCTGCGGGCCGGCCAGAAGGATTTCGTCGGCGCGCGCGCCGTCCTGGCCAAGCTTAGCAAGCCCGGCAACGATCGCAGCGAGGCGCCAACCCTAGTCGTCGATGCCCAGATCGACGAAATGGCAGGCGACAAGGTCGCCGCCGAAGCCAAGTACCGCAAGGCTGTGGAGCTCGATCCCAGTGGGCTGCGTGTTGTCACCGCTGCGGCCGACGGGCTGCGCCGCCTCGGCAAGAGCGACGACGCGCGCGCGATGCTCAAGGCCTACGGCGAGAAGTACAGCGACTCCGTCGTCATGGACGGACTCCTGGCCGCCAACGCGCCGATGCCCAAGCCGCCGACGCCGGCCTCGGGCATCGCCGAGATCATGTTCGACATCGGCGGCATCCTGAGCGCCAATCCGCGCAACCAGGGCACCGATCTCGCGCTGATCTTCGAGCAATTCGCGGTCGATCTGAAGCCCGACCACGACTTTGCCTGGCTGATGATCGCCGGTCTCTACGAGCAGTGGCAGAATGTGCCCAAGGCCGTAACCGCGCTTGGCAAGATCGGTCCTACGTCACCGCTTTACTGGCAGGCCCGCCTGCGCATCGCCGCGCTCGACGCCCAGGAAGACCGCTTCGACCAGGCCGTGCGCAAGCTCAAGGTGCTTGTGGCGGAAAAGCCCGACCGCATCGATGCCGCACTCACGCTGGCCGACCTGCTGCGCAGCAAGGAGCGCTATGCCGACGCCGTTTCCGCCTATGACACGGCGCTGTCGCGTGTGAAGACGATCGAGGAGCGGCACTGGCCGGTCTATTTCGGCCGCGGCATCGTGCTCGAGCGCGTGAAGCAATGGCCGCGCGCCGAGGCCGACATGAAGAAGGCGCTCGAGCTCTCGCCTGAGCAGCCCTACATCTTGAACTATCTCGGCTATAGCTGGATCGATCAGGGTCTCAACCTCGATGCCGGCATGAAGATGCTGAAGCGCGCCACCGAGCTCAGGCCCGATGACGGCGCCATCACCAACTCGGTCGGCTGGGCCTACTACCGGCTCGGCCAGTTCGACAAGGCGGTCGAATGGCTGGAGCGGGCGAGCGAGCAGAAGGGCGACGACGCCACCATCGTCGAGCATCTGGGCGACGCCTACTGGCATGTCGGACGTTTCCGCGAAGCGCGCTTCCAGTGGGAGCGGGCACTCGGCCAGAAGCCCGAGAAGGACCGCGTGGCGACCATCCGGGAGAAGCTGGCCAACGGACTGACGTCGGCCACCGACAAGCCGACGGTCTACGAAAAGGCGGCCGACAAGAAGCAGGGCGGCTGAGCAGGCGCGGACGGCGCCGATGCCGCTTGCGCGCGCCAAGGTCAATCTCTGGCTGAAGGTGGTGGGCCGTCGCCCCGATGGCTATCACCTGCTGGATTCGCTGGTTGCCTTCGCCGACCTCGCCGATTCGCTGGAAGCGTCACCCTCCGATCGCCTGTCCCTTGCGGTCGACGGACCGGGCGAGGCGGCGCTGAGCAAAGAGACCGACAATCTCGTCCTCAAGGCCGCCCGTCTGCTGGCCGACCGTGCCGGCGTGACGCCGCGCGCTGCCCTTCGCCTCACCAAGCGCATCCCGGTCGCGGCGGGTCTCGGCGGCGGCTCGGCTGACGCCGCGGCGGCCCTGCAGGCGCTGGTCGATCTCTGGCGCGTGGCGTTGCCGATCGACGAGCTGTTCGATCTTGCGGCAAGGCTGGGGGCCGACGTGCCGATGTGCCTCGCCGGCCGCGCTGCGCTGGTCTCGGGGATCGGCGAGAGGCTCGTGCCGGCGCCGCCTCTGCCGGCCTGCGGCCTGCTGCTGGTCAATCCCGCCGTAGCGCTGCCGACCGCCGACGTATTCGCCGCCCGCCGTGGCGACTTTGCCAGGACAGAGCCGCTTGCGCGTCCATGGTCCGACCTCGCGAGCCTGGTCGAAGCCCTGGCCGCTCGCGGCAACGACTTGACGGCTGCTGCAACGGCACTTTGCCCGGCGATCGCCGACGTGCTCACCTTCCTGCGCAAGAGCCCGGACGTCCGTTATGCCGCCATGAGCGGCAGCGGCGCGACCTGCTTTGCGCTCTATGACACGCCCGGCGCGGCCGAACGGGTCGCCACCGAGGTGCCCGCCCCCTGGTGGCGGCACGCCGGGACGCTAGTGAGCTAGTTCGACCTGGTCTTGGGGACCATCAGCGCAAGCGTTTCCTTCAGCGAGTCGAACAGTGCCTTGCTCGGTTCTCCCGTCTCCTTGAGCCCGGCCAGTCGCTCGTACTCGCGGATCGCGGCCCGCGTCGCGGTGTTGACCTGGCCATTGACCGGCTCGGCCAGGAGCCTGAGCTCGCGCAGCAAACCCTGGATGGCTTTCACCTGATCGCTGCCGTCCACCGGCCACGCATTGGGGTCGGCCTTCGCGATCGCGCGGGCAAGGTCGATCGATGTCGGTGGCGGCGGTGGATCGGGCTTGGCGATGTCGACGCGCAGTGGCGCCGCCGCCGCTGGATCAACCTTGGGCGGCGCGGGTTTGGGAGGATCGCTCTTGGCGGCCTGGGGCTTGGGCAATGCGCGCGCCAGGTCGGCGGTAGTCGGTGGCGGAGGCGGTGGCTCCGGTTTGCCGAGATCGCTGGCGATCGGCGCGTCGGGCGGCTCTGGCTTGGCGGCAACCTGCTGCGGCTCGCTATTGGCGGGTTCCTGCTTGGGGGGAAGAGGTAGCGGCGAGCTTGCGATGTCGCGCTGTATCAGCGCCTGACGAAGCGCAACATAGACTTCCTTGCTGGGCTCGCCCGAGGCGCGCAGGCCCGCGCCACGCTGGAAGTCGCGGATGGCATTGCGCGTCATCGGCCCCAATAAGCCGTCCGGTTTGTCGCGCAGAAGCTGGAGATCGGCCAATGTCTGCTGGATGACGCGGATCTGCTCGGCCGGCGCCTTGGGCCAGCTCGGCAGATCGTCGCTGGCTGCTGGCGGCGGTGCGGTGGCGACGAGCGGCGCTGCGGGGTCGATCGGCGGAGGGCTGGGCTTGGGCGGTGCCAGGGCCTCGGCGATCGCGCGAAACTCGGTCTGGCCGAGCTGCTGGGCGCGCTGCAGCTCGGTCGCGGTCAGCACGCGCTGCAAGGTCTGTGAACGCTGATCGGCGGTTCTTGCCAGCTGCGTGTCTTCGCCGTGGTTGATCTGGCGCTCGAATTCGGCGGCGATGGCGAACCAGGCGAGCGCCGCCGCCGGATCCTTGGCGCCTGCATCGCCGCGCTCGTACATGTCGCCGAGCGAGAACATCGAGGCCGCCATGCCTTGGCGCGCCGCCGCGTGCAGCAGCTCGATGGCGCGCTTGGCGTCGCGCGGCGCGCCTCTGCCGTCGCGCAGCAGCAGGGCGAGATTGTGCTTGGCTGCCGGCATGTTGCCGTCGGCGGCCTTGCGATACCACTCGACGGCGCGGCCGGAATCGCGTTCGACGACGAAGCCGCGCTCATACATCACGCCGACATTGAAAGCCGCCTGGGCTGAGCCCGCCCCGGCTGCGCGCAACAGCCAACCGGCGCCCGCCTGCGGATCCTTGGCAACGCCGATGCCCTGGATCAAGCGGCGGGCGATTTCCTCCATGGCGGGGATTTCGTTGGCATTGGCGCGGGTGCGCACGTCCTCGATCGGCAGCGATGCCCAGTCGGTCAACGTCGTGGGCTTGCTCGTCTCAGGTGCCGCAGGCGCCTGCGGTGGAGTGGGCGTGTCGGCGGGCTTGGCGGCGAAGTCGGAGCCGGTCGGCGCGGGCGGTACATCGGCCACCGGCAGCTTGATGTCGGCAACGCGGGCGGTTGGCGCCGCCGGCGCAGTGACGGTCGAAGCCATGGTGCGACGGGCCGGCAAGGGCGGCGTGTCGATGGTGACGAAGGCGACGATCGCCCCAAACGCGAGACCGACGACGGTTGTCGCCAGAAGCGCGCTCGATCGCCAGTCGGGCCTGCCGGTCATCCTGCGACCATAGCCGACAGCGGGCGCGGCGGAGAAGCCGTCGCCCGATGGCGCACCACGATCAAAAGTGTCAGCAGAAGCACCGCACCGGCCTGATGTGGCGCGGCGAGCGCGATATTGGCGCCGCTCAGGATGGTGGCGATGCCGATGCCGAGCTGGATCAGGGCCATCGCCCCGGCCGCAAGCACCTCCGGCCGGCGCGTGCGCCAGGCCATGACCAGCACGCCCAGCACCAGAAGCTCGGCCAGCCCGCGATGGACGAATTGCACGGTCGTGCCGTTCTCGAACAGGTTGATCCACCACGGTGCTAGCTCGAACATTCCCGGCGGGATCCAGTAGCCCGACATGGTGGGAAAGGTGTTGTGCGCGGTGCCGGCGCGCAGACCCGCCATCAACGCCCCCCAGGTCATGACGACGAGGGTGAAGGCGATCAGCGCCGTGGCCTGGCGCCGTGTCTTGCGATCGTCGTGCCGCGCATCCTGCCGGCCGAGTTCGAGGACCAGCCAGACCGTGTAGGCATAGAGCGCCACGGCGAGCAGCAGATGGGCGGCAAGGCGGTAGTGGCTGACCGAGGGGCGGTCGACCAGGCCCGAGGCCACCATCGCCCAACCCAGCGCGCCCTGCAGGCCGCCCAGCACCAGCAGGGCGAGAAGGCGCGGCTTCAGGCCCGGGGACAGACGGCCGCTTAGCCAGAACCAGGCAAGCGGCAGTGCCACGGCGAGGCCGATGAGGCGGCCCCACAGTCGATGAATGAACTCCAGCCAGAAGATCTGCTTGAATTCGGCGACATCAAAACCACGATTGACCAATCTGCCCTGCGGCGAGGAAAGATATTTCTCCAGCTCCGCCTGCCAGGCCTGATCGCCGACCGGCGGCAGCCAGCCTGTGACCGGCTTCCACTCGACCATCGACAGGCCCAACTCGCTCAGCCGCGTGAGCGCGCCCAGCACGATCATGAAAAAAATCATGGCGGCCACGACAATCAGCCAGTTGCGCAACGATGCGGGGACGGGTTGCATGGGCGCCGGACCATGCGTGAAGCCACAGGCCCCGTCATCAGGCATTAATGTCGCGAACGACCCGCGCCTTGCGCTCAGCCATGGGCTTGGCTAATCGGTTCGCGTACGAACAATTCACCCCTCGCGGCATCCGGATATTTCGACAATGACTGCGCTTGCGCTCGGCTACAGCCTGAGCTTCGACGATCTCCACGACCGCGAGGGTCTTGCCCGCCTCGATGCCGCTTTCGTGGCCTGGCTAAAGGACGCCAATGTCGATGCCCATGCGCGGCTCATGGCGGCGCGTGCCGAGCCGGACAAGTTGCCGGCCAAGGATGAGTCCAATCTCCTGATCGAGGTCGCGCGCCCGCTCGAGGACTTCATCGGCGCCTTGTTCGGCGTGTCGGACGAGGCAGCTGCCTTGCGCGGCCGTCATTCGCGGCTGGCGCCGCTTTACGACTGCAAGCGGCTGTTCGTGCAGCGCTATGTCGCGCGCACGGTCAAAGCCGATGCGGCGGCCGCCCTCGACGGAAACGACGTCACTGCGGCGCTCGGCCTGCCGGCCAGGCTGGCCGACGGGCTGGAGGAATGGGAGCTCGCTTTTGCGCTGGCCGTGCGCGATCGCCTGGGTGCGGAATTCAAGGTCGAGACGCCGACGCCGGAGGTCGAGGCGCTGACGCGCTATGCCGCCTGGGCGCTGCATCACCCCGAGGGCAAGAAACGTCATCGCGACGGGCCGCTCTTCAAGGTGCCGCACCGACTGGACTTCGAGCATCTGGTGCCGATCGAGACCGAGCTGGTCGACGGCGTCACGCGCCTGAAGCTGCCGCGCGCCCTGCTGCGCCATCGCGAGGGCTTTACGCTGACCGATGCCGGCTTCGACCTCGAACGCTCGCTCGATCACGCCAACTACTGCATCTGGTGCCACAACCAGGGCAAGGACAGCTGCTCGCGCGGGCTGAAAGACCGCAAGACCGGCGCCTTCCAGAAGTCGCCGTTCGGCGTGACGCTGGCCGGCTGCCCGCTCGAGGAGAAGATCTCCGAGATGAACCTGCTGAAGAGCGAGGGCTTCTCGATCGGCGCACTGGCGATGGTCGCGGTCGATAACCCGCTGGTGGCGGCGACAGGGCATCGCATCTGCAACGACTGCATGAAGGCCTGCATCTACCAGAAGCAGGAGCCGGTCGACATCCCGCAGGTCGAGACCCGCACGCTGAAGGATGTGCTCGGTCTGCCCTGGGGCTTCGAGATCTACTCGCTGCTGACGCGCTGGAACCCGCTCAATCTGCGCCGGCCGATCCCACGTCCGGCGACCGGCCGCAGCGTGCTGGTGGTGGGCCTCGGCCCCGCTGGCTTCAACCTGTCGCATCATCTGATGAACGACGGCCACGCGGTGGTTGCCATCGACGGGCTGAAGATCGAGCCGCTGCCGCCCGCACAATCGGGCGTGACCGCCGACGGCTACCCCGAGCCCTTCGAGCCGGTGCGCGACATCGCGAGCCTGCGCGAGGATCTCGGCGAGCGGGCAATGGCGGGGTTCGGCGGCGTCGCCGAATACGGCATTACCGTGCGCTGGGACAAGAACTACCTGAAGCTGGTGCGGCTGCTGATCGAGCGGCGGCGCCAATTCTCGATGTTTGGCGGCGTGCGCTTCGGCGGCACGGTCACGGTCGAGAGCGCGTTCGCCATGGGTTTCGACCACATCGCGCTCTGTGCCGGTGCGGGCAAGCCCACGGTGCTCGACCTGCCCAACGGCCTGGCGCGCGGCGTGCGCGCGGCATCGGACTTCCTGATGGCGCTGCAGCTCACGGGTGCGGCCAAGAAGGATTCGATCGCCAACCTGCAGATCCGCCTGCCCGTGGTGGTGATCGGCGGTGGCCTGACGGCCATCGACACGGCGACCGAGTCGCTCGCTTACTATCCGCTGCAAGTCGAGAAGTTCCTGGCCCGTCACGAGACCTTGGTCGCGGAGCGCGGCGAGGCCGTGGTGCGTGCAAGCTGGAGCGAAGAGGAACGAGAGATCGGCGATGAGTTCATCACCCACGCTAAAGCCATTCGGGCCGAGCGGGAAGCGGCGGCGCGCGAGAAGCGCACGCCGGCCATTGCCCGGCTGGTCAATGGCTGGGGCGGCGTCACCATCGCTTATCGCCGTCGTCTGATCAATTCGCCGTCCTATACGCTCAACCACGAGGAAGTGCACAAGGCGCTGGAGGAGGACATCCGATTCGCCGAGGGCCTGTCGCCCGTCGCCGTCGAGATCGACGCCAACGGCCATGCCAAGGCGCTCAGGGTGGAAGGCCAGCAGGCCGGCGAAAAGATCGCCGCGACCCTGCCGGCGCGCACCATCCTGGTCGCGGCCGGCACGCAGCCCAACACCGTGCTGGCGCGCGAGGATGCAACGCACGCCTTCATCGACGGCAAGTACTTCCGCGCCATCGACGAGGTCGGCAACCCGGTGACGCCCGAGGCCATTGCCAAGCCCGCAGAGGTGCGCGTGCTGATGCATCGCCACGGCGATGGCCGCTTCATGTCGTTCTTCGGCGACACGCATCCGTCCTTCGCCGGCAACGTCGTCAAGGCGATGGGCGGCGCCAAGCAGGGCTATCCGGTACTGACGCGGGCGATGGCGGCCCTGCCGCCGCCCCGGCGCTCGACGGTCGACATCCTGGCCGAGGCCAACCGCCTGTGGCGCGCGCGCGTGGTGCGGGTTGATCGCCTGACGCCGACCATCGTCGAGGTCGTGGTCGAGGCGCCGTCGGCGGCAAAGAACTTCGAGCCGGGCCAGTTCTACCGGCTGCAGAACTACGAGGCGCGGTCGAAGAAGATCGACGGCACGCTGCTCACCATGGAGGGTCTGGCGCTGACCGGCGCCTGGGTCGACAAGACCAAGGGCCTGCTGTCGTTGATCACGCTCGAGATGGGCGGCTCGTCCGACCTCTGCGCGATGCTGCAGCCCGGCGAGCCGGTGATCGTCATGGGTCCGACGGGCACGCCGACCGAGATTGAGCCCGGCGAGACCGTGGTGCTAGCGGGTGGCGGCCTCGGCAACGCCGTGTTGTTCTCGATCGGCCAGGCTTTCCGAAAGGCCGGCAGCAAGGTGCTCTATTTCGCGGGCTACAAGAGGATTTCCGACCGCTACAAGGTCGAGGAGATCGAGGCCGCGGCCGACGTGGTGGTGTGGTGCTGCGACGAGGCGCCGGGCTTCGCGCCCGACCGGCCGCAGGACAAGGCGGTCGTCGCCAATATCGTCGAGGCGATGCGTATGTACGCCGACGGCGAACTGGGCGCCCAGGCGATCGCCTTCAACGATGCCGACCGCGTCATGGCGATCGGCTCGGACGGCATGATGAATGCCGTGCGGCTCGCGCGCCATTCGGTGCTGAAGCCCTACCTCAAGCCCGATCACCGGGCGCTGGCGTCGATCAACTCTCCCATGCAATGCATGATGAAGGAGATCTGCGCCCAGTGCCTGCAGCTCCACAAGGACCCGGTGACCGGCAAGGAATCGGTGGTCTTTTCCTGCTTCAACCAGGACCAGGAGATCGACCGTGTCGATTTCGCCTGCCTGCGCCAGCGGCTGCGCCAGAACAGCGTGCAGGAGAAGGTGGCGGCCCTCTGGATCGACCGGTCATTGCGCAGGCTCGGGGTTCGCGCTTAACTGGCCGCCACCGATGAGGTGACGCCATGCATCCGCTCAAGATCGCCAAGCTTGCCGACGCCAGCCGCGTCGAATTCGGACCGCTCGCCTTCTATCATCCGCTGGTCGCCGACGGCGACACGCCGGTCCGGACCGGCATCCAGACCTCGGCGCCCGGTTACGAAGCGCCAATGCACTTTCATCCCTACACCGAGCTCCTGTTCATCATCGAGGGCGAGGCCGACGTCTGGCTGCAGGGCGAGCAGGATACGCCGCACCGGCTGAAGGCGGGCGACTGCGTGGCCCTGCCGCCCGACATTCCGCACAGCTTTCGTACTGTCGGCGACAAGCCGATGAAGCTGCTCGGCATCCATTCGAATGCCACGCGTATCTCGACTTACCTCGATCGGGAGGCTGATGCGAACGGGTATCCGAAGCTCGATACCGACTTGAAGCCTGTGCTCAAGACTGCCGCACGAACCTGAACAGCACCTTGTCCGTATTGTAGTAGCGCAGCTGGTCGGTGACCTTGGGGAAGTAGGCGCTGCCGATCGTGACCTGCATGAAGGCATCGAGCGCCAGCGGCCGCACCGCGACGGTGAAGCCTGCCTCGGCGAAGGCCTTCGAGACGTCCTCCAGCGAATGGTCGTAGAGCGGGATCGACGAGTGTTCGGCGATCAGCTTGCGCCAACGCGGCCACACGGCTGAGTCGGTGTGGCAGCCCATGGCGGCGACATAGGCGCCGCCCACCCGCAACGCCGCCCGCATGTCGCGGGCGTGCGTGGCGAGGTCGGGCAACAGGTAGATGACCTCGTGACTGAAGGCATAATCGAAGGTGCGGCCTAGGCTGGCGGCGCTGTCGGTCACCTTGTAGTCGACCGGCCGTTGGCCCTTCAGCAGCTCGGCCCGCGCCACCAATTCGCGGGCAATGTCGATGCCGACGGCGCTCTTGAAGGGATGGCGGTCATAGAGGAGCCGCAGGAAGCCGCCCTGGTTGCAGCCATAGTCGAGCACCGTCGACTGGCTGAGATCGTGCGGCACGGAAACATCGATCATGCGCCGCCAGATCGGCGCATGGGCTGCCCCCATCGACTCTTCGTCAGCGGGATTGCGGTTCCAGGTCGCGATCGTCGAGGGACGGCTCATCGCTTCCTCCCGTTGGGAAGACGAGCTTACCACGGGTCCGCACCCGTTTTGGTCCCCAGGGCTTGATCAGCAACGGCCCCGCGATCAGGACGCCGAAGACGATCATGCCGACGGCGATCGCGCTGAACACGCCATCCAGGCCCAGCCCGAACCGCTCGACCGCCAGCCAGCCGCCGATGGTGGCGATGGCCATCCGCACCAGGCCGGCGAAGAACGGCGCCTTCATGCGGCCGGCGCCCTGGCTGGCGAAGCTCAGCGTCATGCCGAGCCCGAACAGGCAGTAGAACGGCGCGACGTGCGTGATATAGCCGACCGTGGCGGCAATCACCTGCGGATCCGATGTGAAAAGCCGCGACCAGCCTTCCGGCAGCAGGGCCACGATCCAGCCGAACGCGCCGATCATGCCGAACGCCGTCAGTCCGCCGATCCAGGAGGCCCGCACGGCGCGCTTCCAGTCGTTGGCGCCGGCGGCGACGCCGACCAGCGTGGTGAGGCCCGCGCCGATGCCGAAGGCGAGCGGCACCAGCATGAATTCCAGGCGCACGCCCACGCCATAGCCCGCCAGCGCGGTGACGCCAAAGCGGCCAACCAGACCCGTCATCGCCATCGCAGTGACGTTCGCCGTCACTGCCGAGAACGAGGAGATGAGACCGACGCGCAGGATCTCCCAGAACAGCCGGCCCCGCAGGGGGATACCGGTGAGCGCCGGCGTGAAGCCGAGCTTGCCGTTCCACAGCGCGCGGGCCTGCAGCAGAGCGGAGCAGGCTGCCGTCGCGACGGAGGAAGCCGCCGGGCCGGCCATGCCGAGGCCCGGCCAGTCGCCGATGCCGAGCGCCAGTACGCCGGACAGCGGCATCTGCAGGACCGAGAAGATCAGCATGTACCGGCCGGGAGTCGCCGCATCGCCGCCGCCGCGCAGCAGGGCGGAGAAGAAGAAGTTGGCCCATATCGCAATCGACCCGGCGAACAGCACGTGGCTGTAGATCTCGGCGTTGGCCAGCGCGGCGCCATGGCCGCCCAGCAGCCGGTAGAGCGCCGGGCCGACAGTCCAGGCGAGCACGGTGAAAAGAAGCGCGAGCGCCAGGCCCAGGACCAGCGCGTGCAGCACGAGCGCACGAGCATCGTCGCGCTTGCCGGCACCCAGCGCACGCGCCGTCGCGGCGGCGACGCCGCCGCCCATGCCGCCCGCCGCCATCATGGTCATCAGCATCATGAAGGGAAAGACGAGGGCAAAGCCCGCCAGCGCCTCGGTGCCCAGCCGGCCGAAGAAGTAGGTCTCGGCGATGGCGACGAAGGTCTGCACGACCATGACTGCTGTCGTGGGACCGGCGAGCTTCCAGAGGCTTCGGCCGATCGGTGCGGTCAGCAGGGGATGGGACAGGACGCAACTCCGATTAAGTGCATATGCACAGTATCAAGGTGGGACGCGCTGTCACCTGACAAAAGGCGCGCATCGCATTAGCTTTTCACCATGACCGATAAGGAACGCCCGCTCGCGAAGCCCACCGTCCAGGTCGAGAACGACCGCGTCATCGTCACCGAATGGCGGTTTCCGCCGGGCGGCCACACCGGCTGGCACAAGCACATGCACGACTACGTCGTGGTACCCGTCACCACAGGGGAGCTGCATATCTTCGACGGCAAGACGACCGTGCCCGCGCCGCTGCGCGCCGGCGTGTCCTATGCCCGCCAGATCGGCGTCGAGCACGACGTCATAAACCCGAACAACTTCGAGTTCGTGTTCGTCGAGATCGAGCTCAAGGCCTGATCCCCGTGCGTCCCTGCCGCGCATAGGTCCTGCATTGACTTAGGCCAGACTAGGCCTCATATGGGCGCGGTCAGCGGTCCGGCCCATCTTTGGTCCTTATGAGACCGCCCCCGCAGCCCCATCGGACATGGGCTAAGTCACGGAAATTAAATGAGTTTTGAGAGTTTGGGGCTGAGCGCCCCGGTACTACAGGCAGTCACCGAGAAGGGCTACACGACGCCCACCCCGATCCAGGAAAAGGCCATCCCCATCGTCCTGATGGGCCGCGATGTCCTCGGATGCGCCCAGACGGGCACCGGCAAGACCGCCTCCTTCGTCCTCCCCATGATCGACATCCTGGCCGAGGGCCGCGCCAAGGCGCGCATGCCGCGTTCGCTCATCCTGGAGCCGACGCGCGAACTGGCCGCCCAGGTGGCCGAAAATTTCGAAACCTACGGCAAGTACAACAAGCTCAACATGGCGCTGCTGATCGGCGGCGTGAGCTTCCCCGACCAGGAGCGCGCGCTCGAGAAGGGCGTCGACGTGCTGATCGCCACGCCGGGTCGTCTGCTCGACCATTTCGAGCGCGGCGGCATCCTGCTGAACGACGTCAAGATCCTGGTGATCGACGAAGCCGATCGCATGCTCGACATGGGCTTCATTCCCGACGTCGAGCGCATCGTCGCGACCCTGCCGCAACTTCGTCAGACCCTGTTCTTCTCGGCCACCATGCCGCCGGAGATCAAGCGGCTGGCCGACCGCTTTCTCAGCAATCCGAAGGAAGTGACCGTGTCACCGCCCGCTACCGCCTCGGCGACGGTGGTGCAAGGCCTCGTCGTGGTATCCGAGGGCGAGAAACGTGACGCGCTGCTCGCCCTGATCAAGAGTCAGGAAGTCAAGAATGCGCTGGTGTTCTGCAATCGCAAGCGCGATGTCGCAACGCTTCACACCACCCTGAAGAAGCACGGTCTCAATGCCGGTGCGTTGCATGGCGACATGAGCCAGCCCGCCCGCACCGAAACGCTCGAGCGCTTCAAGGCCGGCGAGATCCATATCCTTGTGGCCTCCGACGTCGCGGCGCGCGGCCTCGACATCGTCGACATGAGCCACGTGTTCAACTATGACGTGCCGTTCTCGCCCGAGGATTACGTGCATCGCATCGGCCGCACCGGCCGTGCCGGCAAGACCGGCCATTCCTTCACCCTCGCCACGCCGGCCGACGGCGGCCTGATCGAGGCGATCGAGAAGCTGATCGGCACCACCATTCCCCGCATCGAAGTCCCCGGGCTCGAGACCATGGCGCTGGAAGCCGGCGATGGTCGTCGCCGGGGTCGCGGTCGTGGCCGTGGCGGACGCCCGAGCCCGAGCGGCGATCGGGCACGCGGGCCGCGCCGTGAAGCCAAGGAACCGCGCGAGCATCGGGAACCCCGCGAACATCGCGAACCGCGGCACAAGCCTGCCGCCGAGCAGCCCGCAGCGCGCGAGCAGCACAACGAGCCCCGCGCTGAGCGGCCCCATCGCGAGCGCCGGCCGGAGCATCGCCCAGAGCACCGCAACGAGCATCGGACGGAAGCCCGATCGGAGCGCCGACCCGAGCATCGCGGCGAACGTCGCCCAGAGCGCGACAGCGGTCCGGCCCCGAAGGGCCTTGGTGACCACATACCGGCTTTCCTCGCCCGGCCACCGCGCTAGCGCGGGTTTCGATCAGGAGGAACCGCGAGCGGTTCCCCCTGATCGGAAACGCGTTGCTCGACCAAGGCATATCGAGTTCGGCTGATGCCAGCCGAACTCGATATGCTCTAGACTGCGTCCCGCACAAGGGGCGGACATGCAGACCATCTTTGTCATGGTGAAATGCGAACTCGGCCGGGCCTATGAGGTCGCGGACGAGGCCGTCAACGTCGAGCAGGTCTCGGAGGTCTATTCGACCTCCGGCCAGTACGATCTCCTGATGAAGTGCTACCTCGACGAAAAGACCGATATCGGCCACTTCGTCACCAGCAAGATCCAGACGCTGGCCGGGGTGAAGGACACCTTCACCCTGATCACCTTCAAGGCGTTCTCCTGAAGGCAACGGCGCTCGGACGATATCTGTCGAGCGACGAGCCGCTCGTCTCGGCGTCCAACGCCATCGCGTTCCTGATCGCCTGCAACCTGCCGCTCTATCCGCTCACCCTGTGGCTGGCGACGGGCGCGAACACGCTTCCGACGTTCCTGACGGCGCTCAACACGCCGGTCTTTCTGGCGGTGCCCGTCGTGGCGCGTCGCCACGCCCTCGCCGGGCGCGTCCTGCTGATCGTGGTCGGTACGGCGAATGCATTCGTTTCGATCAAGGTCCTGGGGCAGGCGACCGGCGTCGAGGCTTTTCTTGTTCCCTGCCTTCTGGCCGCGCTCCTCGCTTTCCGCAGGAGCGAGCGGTTCACGTCGTGGGCCTTGTTCGGGCTGATCGTCGTCGCCTTCGTCGGCCTGCATGGTCGATTAGGCGAGCCGATCCAGTCGTGGGCGCCGGACGACTACACTGCGGTGGTGCGCGTGAATGCGGTGAGCGTCGCTCTGCTCACCGCTTTTGTCGGCTTTGCCCTGGTGAGGGCGCGGGCAGCCGACAGGAGCCTGACCCGATCTAGTTGATCAGTCCGTAGAACTTCCCGGCGTTGGTGCAGGTGATCATCCTGGTCACCTCGGGCGAGACGTCGGCGAACTGTTCCTTGATGAACTTGTCGGAGTTCGGCCACACGCCGTCGCCGTGCGGATAGTCGGAGCCCCACATCAGGCTCTCCGCGCCCATGTCGTCGATCAGCTTGGCGCCGATGCGGTCGAACTGGAAGGTGGCCTTGCACTGCCGGCGCCAATAGTCGCTGGGCTTCATCTTGAGGCCGAGGTCGGTGAAGCGGTCTTCCCATTCGAAGTCCATGCGGTCGAGCGCATAGGGGATCCAGCCGCAGCCGCTCTCGCCGAAGGCGATGCGGATGTGCGGATAGCGCTCCAGCACATTGGCGCCGATGATGGCGGCCAGGATGTTCACCAGGTTCATCTGGAAGCCTGAGACCACGGTGAAGAACACCGAGCGGCCGACGCGGCCGCCATGCTTCTCGATCGTGTTGGGCGGAACCGTCGGGAAGGTATGGAAGTGCAGAGGCAACTGCACGTCGTTCACCGCCTTCCACAGCGGCTCCCACATCGGATGCCACATCGGCTCCATGTCCCACGAGCAGGAAAGCTCGAGCCCGCGCAGGCCCATCTTGGCGACCCGGTGGATTTCCTTCACCGCGGCGTCGATGTCGCCGTAGGGCAGGCAGGCCAACCCGATATGCCGGTCGGGATAGTGGCTGCAGAAGTCCTTCAGCCAGTCGTTGTAGATGCGCAGCATCTCGTTCGACGCATCCTTGTCGTTGAGCCGGCTCGAGGCGCCGAGGATGCCGTAGATCACTTCGGCATCGACGCCGTCGCGGTCGAGGTCCTTGATGCGCAGGTGCGGGTCGGAGACGCGGCGGATGTCCTTGGCGCCGTCCTCGTAGAGGCCGGTCTCGGCCATGACGTCGACGCGATGGTGCTTGCCCTTGACGTACTTGCTGCCGGCCGGACCGACGCCGTTCTTGTAGCCGAACGAGGCGCCATTGTTGGCCGTCCATTTCGGGCCGTCATCGGTCTCGATGACGAAGGGCATGCGATCCTTCATGTCGCGGGGCGCCATCGACGTGAACAGGTCGGGCGGCATCCAGGGCATGTCGAGATGGCAGTCGGCCGAAATACGCTTGTATTGCATGGCGTCGCTCCCTTATGTGCGGGAATTGTGCGGCCCGCCGGTTGGGCGGGCAAGTGCCTGATTTCGACAGTCAAGGGGGCGGGCTATGGCGGCAACGGGCAGATTGAGTGGCCGAACCGCGATCGTGACGGGCTCCAGCCGCGGCATCGGCCAGGCCATCGCCGAGTTGTTCGCGGCCGAAGGCGCAAAGGTGGTGTGCGTGGCGCGCACGCTCAACGAAGGCGACCACGTGCTGAAGGGCTCGCTGGCCAGCACCGTAGCAGGCATCAAGGCGGCAGGCGGCGAGGCGACGGCGGTGGCGGCCGACATCTCGTCCGAGGCCGAGTGCCTCAGGCTCGTCTCGGCGGCGCGCGCCGCCTATGGCCGGGTCGACACGCTGGTGAACAATGCCGCCCTCAACTACTACATCCCGACCGTCGACTATCCGACCAACCGCTGGATCAAGGCCTTCGCCGTCAACGTCCATGCGCCGTTCATGCTGGCCAAGGCCGTGCTGCCCGACATGGTCGCGTTGGGCCGCGGCGCCATCGTCAACATCAGCTCCGGGTCGGCGATCGGGCCAGGCCGCGGACCTTATGTCGACCAGACGGTGCGCGGCGGCGTGATGTACGGCGCCAGCAAGGCCGCGCTCGAGCGCTTTACCCAGGGGCTGGCACAGGAAATGTCGCAGCATGGGGGCATCGCCGTCAGCTGTGTGTCGCCCTCGCGCATCGTGCCGACGCCGGGTACGGTCCACCACAAGCTGGTGCAGGGCATGGACGATCCGCGCGGCGAGCCACCCTCGATGATGGCGCGCGCCGCGCTGCTGCTCGCCAGTGAACCGGCCGCGAAGGTGAACGGCCGCGTCACCTACAGCCAGCAGATCCTGAAGGAGTTCGGCTGGATCGAGAAGGGCGCCGGCCGTGGTATCGACACGATCGGCAGCGGCTATTCGCAGATTTGAGGAGCGAGCGATGAAGGGAAGCTGTCTCTGCGGCGCTGTCACCTACGAGGTCACGCCCTACGACATGAAGATCGGCCACTGCTCCTGCCGGACCTGCCGCAAGGCGCATGCCGCTCCCTTCGCTGCCACGAGCCGGGTGCCCCGCGACAAGTTCAGGTTTCTCTCGGGAGAGGACAAGCTGCGGTCGTTCGAATCCTCGCCCGGCAAGCTGCGCTGCTTCTGCTCGGTTTGCGGCTCGCATGTGCTGGCCGAGCGGCCGGCCGAGCCGCATGTGATCCTGCGCGTCGCCACGCTGGACGACGATCCCGGCGCCAAGCCGCTGATCCATATCTGGCGCAGCCACGAAGTGCCATGGTGTGCCTACGAAGGCGCCATCAAGGATTTTGCCGAATGGCCGTAGATCGTCTCGAGGGGGACTTCGACTACATCGTCGTGGGCGCGGGCTCCGCCGGCTGCGTGATGGCCAACCGGCTATCGGCGAATCCCAAGACGCGCGTTCTGGTGCTGGAAGCCGGCGGGCGAGACAACTGGATTTGGTTCCATATTCCGGTCGGCTATCTCTTCGCCATCGGCAATCCGCGCTCGGATTGGATGTTCCAGACCGAGAAGGAGCCGGGCCTCAATGGACGGGCTCTCAACTATCCGCGCGGCAAGGTGATCGGCGGCTGCTCGGCCATCAACGCCATGATCTCGATGCGCGGCCAGTCGGCGGACTACGACCATTGGCGGCAGCTCGGGCTCACCGGCTGGGGCTGGGACGACGTCCTGCCGGTCTTCAAGCGGCTCGACGATCATTTCCTGGGCGACACCGAGCATCACGGCGCGGGCGGTGAATGGCGGGTCGAGCGGCCGCGCGTGAAATGGGACGTGCTGAACGCGGTCGAGAAGGCAGCGACCGAGATGGGCGTCCCGGTGACGCCGGACTTCAACACCGGCGAGAATTTCGGCGTCGGCTATTTCCACGTGAACCAGAAGCGCGGCGTGCGCTGGTCGTCGGCGCGGGCGTTCCTGAAGCCCGCGCTCGGGCGGCCCAATCTACGACTGGAGACCGGCGTGCTGGTCGAACGGCTGGTGTTCGAAGGCAAGCGGGCGGTAGGCGTTCGCTTCCGCCAGAACGGCAGCCTCGTGGAGGCACGGGCCAAGGGAGAGATCGTCCTGTCGGCGGGTGCCGTCGGCTCGCCGCAGATCCTCCAGCTCTCGGGCGTCGGACCGGCCGACTGGCTTTTAGAGCACGGCATCCCGACGGTGCTCGACAAGCCGGGCGTCGGCCGCAACCTGCAGGACCACCTGCAGCAGCGCGCGATCTTCAAGGTGAGCGGCGCTAGGACGCTGAACGAGACCTACCATTCGCTGATGCGCCGCGCGCTGATGGGCGCGGAGTATGCGCTGTTCCAGACCGGCCCGCTCACCATGGCGCCCTCGCAAATGGGTATCTTCACCAAGTCGTCGCCCGACCAGGAGCGGACCAACATCGAGTTCCACATCCAGCCGCTGTCGCTCGACAAGTTCGGCGAGCCGCTGCATCGCTTCCCGGCGATCACGGTCAGTGCCTGCAACCTCAGGCCCACCTCGCGCGGCACGATCCGGCTGCGCTCGGCTGATCCTGCGGCCAAGCCCGTGATCGCGCCGAATTACCTTTCGACGCCGGAGGATCGCCGCGTGGCGGCCGATGCCATCCGCGCCACCCGCAAGCTGATGAAGCAGCCGGCGATGCAGCCCTACAAGCCGGAGGAATATCTGCCCGGCCCCACGGTCGGCGACGACGATGCCTCGCTCGCCAAGGCCGCCGGCGACATCGGCACCACGATCTTCCACCCGGTCGGCACCGCGAAGATGGGCCTGCCGTCCGATCCGATGGCGGTGGTCGACGAGCGGCTGCGCGTGTTCGGGCTCGAGCGGCTGCGCGTGGTCGACGCCTCGGTGATGCCGACCATCACTTCGGGCAACACCAACACGCCCACCATCATGATTGCCGACAAGGCGGCGCGAATGGTGATCGAGGACGGGCGCGGCTGAAGTTCAGAAAGCCCTTCCTATCAAGGGCTTGTGAAGAGGTATCCTAATACCGGTACCAGAATCCCTTGATATCAATGACTTGGCCAGGGAGGGGTGGCACGCCCCAGGGGAATCTTCGCCTAAAAGCCTTATACCATCGGCATCGGACGATTCCCCTAGGGAGGGGAATCTGAGGGGATTCCGAGGGGAAATCCTTGCCGACCTATCGCTGAGGTGTAGGCCCGGGAAAGCGGCAGCCGCTCAGCCGGTGGGGATTGGGCTCGTCGGTCGTGCGGCCACCCGGCGCCAATATGGCGTACTCGCCCGGCGGCACCTCGAACACCGAGAGCATCTGCCAGCTCTCGTTGACGCGCAGCAACGCATCATCGTCGAGTGAAAGCTTGCCCGTCCGCAGCCCCCCAGTGCCCGCAGTCTCCTGCGCGATCTTGCCGTCGGCGTCAGTCAGCAACGCGCGCTCGGGATTGACCAGCACGTCGCGATCGCCGGGGTTGGCGATCTCGTACTCGATCACTACCAGGCTCTTGCCCGATTCAGCGGCGACGCTTCGTCCGTCGGGCAGCGGATAGAAGCTGTACCAGCCGACATTGCGCGCGAACATCACGATGCGCCCGTTGGGGATGCCGTTCGGCCTGGCGGAGCAGATGGACGCGCGCACATAAGCCTCGCGCGCCACCTGCGTCATCTTGCTGTCGCCGAACAAGGCATTGGCGGCGAGGCCGGCGCCTGCGCCAACGCCCATCGTCACCGGATCGCATCCGCCACAGAGGAGCGCTGCCATTCCCGCGCCCATCGTGATCATTGCCACGCGCATGGCGCGGGATGGTCAGGGGCGAATGTGGAGATTCGGGGGCCGTTCTCGCCTTATGCGCGCGCCTTGAAGTTGAATTCTGCGCCGGCGCGGATGCCGGTCGGCCAGCGTGCGGTCACGGTCTTGAGCTTGGTGTAGAAGCGCACGCCTTCCATGCCGTAGATGCCGTGATCGCCGAACACCGAGGCCTTCCAGCCGCCGAAGCTGTGATAGGCGACGGGCACGGGGATCGGCACGTTGATGCCGACCATGCCGATCTTGACGTTGTTGGCGAAGGTCCGTGCGGCGTCGCCGTCGCGGGTGAAGATCGCGGTGCCATTGCCGTAGGCGTGGTCGTTCACCAGCCCGATCGCCTCGTCGAAGCTCTTGGAACGCACGATGGAGAGCACCGGCCCGAAGATCTCGTCCTTGTAGATCGTCATATCCTTAGTGACGTTGTCGAACAGGCAGCCGCCCATGAAGTTGCCGTTCTCGTAGCCCTGCAATTTGAGTCCGCGGCCGTCGACAACGAGCTTGGCGCCTTCCTTCACGCCCTGGTCGACATAGCCCATCACCTTGTCGCGGTGCTGGCGCGTGACGAGCGGCCCCATCTCCGATTGCGGATCGAGCCCGGGCCCGATCTTGAGCGACTGCACGCGCGGCGCCAGCTTGGCGATCAGCTTGTCGCCGACGTCACCCACCGCGACGGCAACCGAGATCGCCATGCAGCGCTCGCCCGCCGCACCGTAGCCCGCGCCGATCAGCGCGTCGGTCGCCTGGTCGAGGTCGGCGTCGGGCATGATCACCATGTGGTTCTTGGCGCCGCACAGCGCTTGCACGCGCTTATTCATCTGCGTGCCGGTGTGATAGACGTACTGGCCGATCGCCGTGGAGCCGACGAACGAGATCGCCGGCACGTCGGGGTGCTTGAGCAATGCGTCGACCGCGACCTTGTCGCCGTTGATCACCTGGAAGATGCCCGGCGGGGCTCCAGCCTCGGTGTAGAGCTCGGCCAGCAGCATCGGCGCGCTCGGATCCTTCTCCGACGGCTTCAGGATGAAGGCGTTGCCGGTCGCCACCGCCATGGCGCCCATCCAGCACGGGATCATGATCGGGAAGTTGAACGGCGTGATGCCGGCCACCACGCCGAGCGGCTGGCGGATCGACCAGGTGTCCATGTCGGAGGCAACCTGCTCGGTGAAGTCGCCCTTCATGTGATAGGCGATGCCGCAGGCGAACTCCACGACCTCCAGGCCGCGGCCGACCTCACCCTTGGCGTCGTCGAAGGTCTTGCCGTGTTCGAGCGAGAGATGACGGGCGAGATCGTCGAGGCGCTTCTCGATCAGGCCCTTGAGATTGAACATGACGCGCTGGCGACGCAGCGGCGGCGTCGCCGCCCAGGCGAGCTGCGCCTTCTTCGCCACCTGGACTGCGGCGTCGACCTCGGCCTCCGAGGCGAAGGCGACCTTGGCCGTGGCCTCGCCGGTCGCCGGATTGGTGATGTCGCCGCTCCGTCCGCTCTTGCCCGCGACAGCCTTGTTGTCGATATAGTGCCCGATGCTCGCGACCATGATTTCCTCCGATTTGGCGGCGTTTTAGCACCCGCGCCCCGCCATGCCCAAGGTCTTCCTCGATTACACCCAGGAACAGCTCGACCGGGCCTATGACCAGCTGGTCTGGGCACCGCATCGTGACGCCATCCAGGCCGAGATCCGCAAGGAGTGCGAAGCCGTCCGCAAGGCGATGCCGCCGCGCACTGAGCGCTATGGCAAGAGCGAGATGCAGGTGCTCGATGTCTTTGCCCCGGCCGGCGCCACACGCGCGCCGGTGATTGTCTATCTCCACGGCGGCGCCTGGTTGCGCGGCTCGCGGCTCGATGTCGCGTATCCGGCGCCCGCTGTCACCGGCCGCGGTGCAGTTCTGGTGGTGCCCGACTTCGACAATGTCAGCGTGGTGCCGCTGCCGGCGATGGTCGAGCAGTGCCGCGAGGCCGTCGACTGGACGGTGCGCCATGCGGCGAGCTTCGGCGGCGATGCGACCCAGGTCTATCTCGCCGGCCATTCGTCGGGCGCGCACCTGGCGAGCTGTGTGCTGCTCGGCGACCTCGCCATCAAAGGCGCCCTGCTGATCAGCGGCATGTACGACCTTCATGCGCCAATGCTCTCGGCGCGCAGCAAGTACGTGAAGATCACGCCCGAGGAAGAGGCGGCCGCAAGCGCGATGCGCCAGCTCGGCCGCATCCGCTGTCCGGTGGCCGTGGCATGGTCGACGGGCGACAGCCCGGAGTTCCGCCGGCAGGGCCAGGTCCTCGCGGCGGCCCTGCAGGGCATGGGCCGGCTGGCGAGCCGCTCGGAAATCTTCTCGGCCAACCACTTCGAAGAGCCGCGGCAACTCGCCGATCCCGGCAGCGAGCTCAGCCGCGTGCTGTATTCGCTGATGGGGATCTAGGCGTCGGTCACCAATCGGCGTTAATCGCCTTGCGCACTTCCTCGTAGATCAGCCGATTGCCGGCCGGCGTGAAGTGGATGTCGCCGGCGATGTAGTACTTGTGCATCGCCGTCTCGGTTGGCTCGCGGAAGAACGGCGCGAAGCCATCGATGAAGCTCACGTCGTTCCTCTTGGCCCAGTCGCGCCAGTAAGTGACCTGGATGCTGTTCTTGTCGTGCGCCACGACATTGTCCGGCCACGGATAGACCACGAGCGTGAGTCGGCAGTCCCACTCCCGGCAGATCTTGACGACCTTGTCGAGATTGCCGGCCGCGGTTTCCAGTCCGCGGCGGCCCCAGCTTTCCAACAGTGCGGGATCGATCGTCCAGCGCGCCCGATGGCGGCCCACCGAATTCACGTAGCTGAACGACGAGGTCAGGTAGAGATCGTAGAAAAACCTGAAGGTCGTGAAATTGTTCACCAGGAATTGGCCGAGATCGAACTCGATCATCGGTTTCTGCGGCCCCGGGTTCGCGGCGGTGGTGACGGTGTCGTCCGCGGCGATGCGATAGACATTGGCGTCGTCATCAATGTCCGACAGGTCGAGGAAGACGAAGATCTCGGTGGGCTTGAGGCCCAGCCGCTCGGCCGCCGCCCGGATCTTGCGATGATAGATGGTCGGGCTATAGGACGCGGCCGCGAGGTTCCACACCGCCTTGTTCTGCTTGGCGGCGTCGCAGGCCATCAGGCCGGCGAAGCTGTCCTCGTAGCTCGAGCCCAGCGCCTCGGTGAACGAATTGCCGATGACGAAGATCGCGTCGCGCTTCTTGTCCGCTTCGCCCGGCGCACAGGTGCCGGTCCGGAAGCCCCATTGGTCGGTTTTCCAGGGATAGATGACGTTGCCCCAGACGCGCGTCGATGTGCGGTTTGGGATGAGATCATGGTGATAGGGAGCGGGTATGTAGACGACGTAGTTGCCGGCGTCCGCCTCCGCCAAGGCCCGCTTCTGCTGTGCAAACAGCGTGGCCGTGAGCACATAGTCCAAGGCCAATGTGATCGCGCCAATGACCAGCGCCTGCCCCACCCAGCGCAACACCCGTCTCATGAGCTCCCCGTCTTTGCAGGGAACCATACACCAAGCCGCTTGTAGATATCGTGGATCAGCGTCGCAGGCGGCGGTAGCGGGGTCGTCAGCCCTTGCACTCGATCCGGACGGTGAAGGCGCGCGCCCGTTCGCCAATATCGGCCGGGCTGAGCTCTCGGCCGCCGGCGCCGGTCTCGGCCGAGATGCCGCTCGACGCGAGGAAGGTCCGCACCACGTCGGCCTTGATCGCAAAATTGACGTTCTGCGGGGTGGCGCCCGTCGCGCGTGCCGCCTTGTTCGTGCTGATGGTGAGGGTGGTGACGCCGATCACCGCGCCGTTGGTGTCCATCAGAGGGCCGCCGCTGTTGCCCGGCTGGATAGGCACCGAGACTTGAAGATAGCGCGTGTCGTCGCCGAGGCCCGCCAGCGCGCTGACCGTTCCGGTCGTGAGCGCGCCGCCCGAGGACACTATGCCGGTCAAAGGGAAGCCATAGGCGACGACGGTTTCGCCCGGCCGGACTGGACGACTGCCGCGCAGCACTGCAATTGCCGCCGGAGGAGAGGCAGTCTGCAGGATCGCCAGATCATTCTGCTTGTCCGTCGCGACGGCGGTCGCCGGCACGGGAGAGCCGCCAGCCTGCGTCACCGTCAGCTCCCTGCATCCGGACACGACATGCGCATTGGTGAGCAGATGGCCCTGTCGAGTGACGTAGAACCCCGTGCCAGTGCCGCCCTTCTTGGAACCGTCGCCACTTGGCGCCTGCCCCGACTGGGCGCCGATATACTTGGCGCCGTCCTCGTCACTCATGCCGTAATAGAATCGTACGGTCCCTCCGGTATTCAACGTACCGAAGCCATAGCCGACTCCCGTCCCCAGCGATTTGAACTGAAGTGCTGCCTGTCGTCCGTCGTTGCAGGACAAAAACGCGTTGCCGCCGCCCGAGCCGTGGAATGCGAAATCGCCGACGCACTTCGTACCGGCGTCACTCTGCATCTCCATGTGGCCGGTGCCATCGCCGTAGCCGGTGGACTTTCCCTTGAAGGTTTCGCTTCCCACGAGGCCGACAACATCAACGGTGGCCGAGCAGCCGGCCACGACGAAGCCGACGAGTACCGGCAACCATCTCCCCCTCATGATACAACCTCAGATTGTTCTCTCTCGCCATACGCACTCTGGCGAAGCTTCAGGCATCGATCAAGCGGGTAAATGCCTTTCCGTAGCGCGCCATGAGCCGCTCGCGCTCCCTGTGCCGGCCGTTCTGCACCACGGGCACGCCGGCGCAGTAGACGGTCTTGATGGCGGCGTTGTCGGCCGAGAACAGCCAGACGTCGAGGACGCCGTCGTCGTGAAAGCCGTTGGCGTGAAGGACGACGAAATCGGCGCGCCTGCCGGGTGCCAGGGCGCCGACCGGCCGGCCGACCGCCTGCGCGCCGCCGGCCAGTGCCAGCTCGAACAGCCGCCGGCCGGTCGACTGCGTCGGGGCGCCCAGCACATTGCGTTGGCGGCGGATCAGGCGCTGGCCGTACTCCAGTGTCCTGAGTTCGTCGGCGGCGGAGATGCGGACGTTGGAGTCCGAACCGATGCCCAGGCGGCCGCCTGCGGCGAGGAACGAGGGCGCGTCGAACAGGCCGTCGCCGAGATTGGCCTCGGTGATGGGACAGAGGCCGGCGACGGCTTTCGTCCTTGCGATGCGACCGATCTCGTTGGCGTCGGCATGCGTGGCGTGAACGAGGCACCAATGCTGGTCGACCTCCACGGTGTCGCACAACAGATCGATCGGCCGCTTCCTGTGCGCGGCCAGGCACTCGTCGACCTCGCGGGTTTGCTCGCTGACATGGATGTGGCTGAGCTTGCCGCGCCATGCATCGGCAGCCCATTTCAGGTCGTCGAGCGCGAGAGCGCGCAGGGAATGTGGGGCGATGCCGATGGCGCCGCCAGGCACCCGGGTTTCCATCAGCCGCGCATAGCTCTCGCGCGTGTTGAGGAAGCGGCGCTGGCCCGGTGTCGGTTCCTTGCCGAGAAAGCCGCCCTGGCGATAGAGCACAGGCAACAGCGTGAGCCCGATGCCGGCGGTATCGGCCGCAGCGACGATGCGTTCGGACATCTCGCCGATATTGTCGTAGGGCCGGCCGTCGGGCTGGTGGTGCAGGTAGTGGAACTCGGCCACCGAGGTGAAGCCCGCCTCGAGCATCTCCATGTAGGCAAAGGCGGCGATCGTCTGGAGATCGTCGGGCGTGAGGCGCTCGACGAACCGATACATCTGCTCGCGCCAGGTCCAGAAGGAATCGCTTTCGCTGCCCCGGCGCTCCGGCCCTCGATGTTCGGTGAGGCCGGCCATCGCCCGCTGGAAGGCGTGGCTGTGCAGGTTGGGCAGGCCGGGCACCGCCACGCCCGAGATGCGCTCGCCGCCTGCCGCGCCGGCGGGCTCGACGCTCGTAATGGCGCCGTGATCGACGGTGATCACGACGTCCTGCCGCCAGCCTTCCGGCAGCAATGCCGTCTCGAGGTGCATTTTACTCGGCATGCGTGGGCTTGTACGGTAATCGGTGGAAGGGGACCAGTCGTCATGAAGTTCATTGTCTCGGCCGTCACGGCCTCGCTTTTCGTTTCTACCTCGGCCTTCGCGCAGCAGCTCGCGCCCAGCCCGACGCTCGATGCCGTCAAGGCGCGCGGCCACATCGAATGCGGCGTGCATCTCGGCCTGCCGGGCTTCTCCTTCGCCAACGACAAGGGCGAATGGTCGGGGCTCGACGTCGACTATTGCCGCTCGCTCGCCGCCGCCGTGCTGGGCGATGCAACCAAGGTCAAGTACACGCCGACTTCGGTCCAGCAGCGCTGGCCGGTGCTGCAGTCAGGCCAGGTCGACCTGCTGGCGCGCAACACCACCATCACCTTCTCGCGCAATGCCACGCTCGGCGTGAACTTCCAGGGCATCAACTTCTACGAGGGCCAGACCTTCGTGGTCCGCACCAAGGCCAAAGTGAGCAAGGTCGCTGACCTTGCCGACGCCACGATCTGCGTCGCCGCGGGCTCGACCGAGGAGAAGACCGCCGCCGACTGGTTCCGCGAGCGCAACCTCAAGGTCACGATCATCAATTTCCAGAAGAACGACGACGCGATCTCGGCCTACGACCAGGGCCGCTGCGACGCGTACACCGCGGGCATCGGCGCGCTGGCCGGCCAGCGCATCAAGTTCAAGGACCCGGCCGAGCACCAGATCCTGACCGAGATCATCTCCAACGATCCGCAGGGCCCGACCACGCGCTGGGGCGATGAGCGCTGGCAATTGGTCGTGCGCTGGGTGCTCAATGCCCAGATCGCGGCCGAAGCGTTCGGCATCACCTCCAAGAACGTCGACGAGATGAAGGCCAAGTCGACCAGTGCCGAGGTCCGTCGCATCCTGGGCGTCGACGGCAAGTTCGGCGACATGATGGGGATCTCCAACGATTGGGCCTACAACATCGTCAAGCAGGTCGGGAACTATGGCGAGAGCTACGAGCGCACCGTCGGCATGGGTTCGCCGCTCAAGCTGAAGCGCGGCGCCAACGAGCTGTGGACCAAGGGCGGCCTGCTCTACACGCCGCCGTTCCAATAAGACGATCCGGTGATCGGCAGACGACAGGCGCTGTTCGCCGCCGCGGTGCTCGCCGCGGCGCCGGCGACGCGCGCCACTGCCCAAGCACCGCTCAAGATCGGCTGGCTGACCGTCGCCGAGCACCCTTTCGTCGCCGACTTTCGCGAGCGCATGCATGAGCTGGGCTATGTCGAAGGCAAGAACCTCGCGATCGAGTACCGCTACGCCAAGGGTGACGCAGCGCTGCTGCCGACCCTGGTCGATGAGCTCGTGAAGTCAGGCGTCAGCATCCTCGTCGTGTCGGGCAGCGGTCCCACCGATGCCGCTCTCGCCGGAGCCAAAGGCATACCGGTGGTCTTCGTGTCGAGCGATCCCACCGTCAGTGGCTTCGTTGCCAGCCTCGCCCGGCCGGGCGGCGCGGCCACGGGCATTTCCACCATGTCCGAAGACATCTCGCCCAAGAAGGTCGGGCTGCTGCGCGACGCCGTTGGCAAGCTGTCGCGCCTGGCTGTTCTCAGCGATGGAAGCCCCGGGGCAGTTCAGCAATCCGAGAGCCTGGCTGCGGCTGCGCAAAAGGCCGGCATGGAAAGCAAGACCTTCACCTTGTCCGATCCCGCGGCGTTCGCACCGGCGTTTTCCGACATCTCCGCCGGGGGATGGCAAGCGGCTGCTGCAGTCTCCTCGCCGCTGTTCACTGCATATTTGCGACAATTCGCCGACCTGACGATCAAGCACCGCCTGCCCGCCATCTTCGACACCCCGGCCTTCGTCCGCGCCGGCGCGCTGATGTCCTACGGGCCCGACCTGAAGTGGGTGTTCCGCCGTCAGGCCGACATGGTGGCGCGGCTCGGCCGCGGCGCCAAGATCGCCGACATGCCGGTCGAACAGGCGACCAAGTTCATCTTCGCCTTCAACCAGGCGACCGCCAAGGCATGGGGCCTCACGCTCTCGATGCCGGTCATGGCCTCGGTCGACGATCTGGTCGAGTGACCGCACGGCTCGCCGCCTTCCTCCGCGACCGCAAGGTGCGCGACGTCTTCTGGCAGGCGGTGGCCACGGTCGCGCTGGTCGCCATCGTCTGGTTCTTCGTCCGCAACGCCTCGCAGAACATGGTCAAGGCCGGCATGGCCTCGGGCTTCAATTTCCTGTGGCGCGACAGCGGCATCGAGGTGCCGTTCAACTTGACCGGGTACAAACCATCCGATTCCATCCTGGCGCTGCTGTGGCTGGGCATCGTCAACACCCTGCTGGTCTCGGCCTGCTCGATCGTGGTGGCGACGGTGATCGGCTTCACCGTCGGGCTGCTGCGGCTCAGCCGCAACTGGTTGCTGTCGTCGCTCGCCGGCGCCTATGTCGAGTTCGTGCGCAACATCCCGCTGCTGTTCTTCGTGCTGTTCTGGTATTTCGGCGTGCTGGCAGCACTTCCCGCGCCGCGCGAGAGCCTGAGCTTCCTCGACGTCGCCTTCCTCAACCGCCGCGGCCTTTCCATCCCGCTGCCGACTGATGTCACGGGCTTTCGCTGGGCGCTGCTCGCCATGGCGGTCCTGGTCGTCTGCCAATGGGCCATCGCGCGCTGGGCGAAGGCGCGGCAGGCCCGCACCGGCCGCGACTTCCCGACCTGGATCGTGGGCTTCGTGCTGTGCGGGGCGCTGCCACTTGCCGCCTTCGTCGCGGCCGGCGCGCTCGCCAAGTGGGACGTGCCGGTCATGCGCGGCTTCAATTATCGCGGCGGCTTCGTGCTGGTGCCGGAGTTCGTGGCACTGTTCGCCGCCCTCTCGACCTACACCGCGGGCTTCATCGCCGAGGTGGTGAGGGGTGGCGTGCTCTCGGTGCGCCAGGGCCAGATCGACGCTGCCCGCGCCCTCGGACTGACGCCCGGCCGCGTCATCCGGCTGGTCGTCATCCCGCAAGCCATGCCGGTGATCATCCCGCCGATGACCAGCCAGTATCTCAACCTGATCAAGAACTCCTCGTTCGGCGCCGCCATCGCCTACCCCGAGCTCGTTGCGGTGTTCATGGGCTCGGTCCTTGTGGCGACCGGACAGGCGATCGAGATCATCGCCATCACGCTCTCGATCTACCTGGCGCTCAGCATCGCCGTGTCGTTGTTCATGAACTGGTACAACGCGCGCCACCGGCTGGTGACGCGATGACGCGCACCTTGGTGACGCGATGACGCGCAAGCCCTGGCTCGAGACCCTGCGCCAGCGGTTGTTCGCGACGCCGTTCGACGCGGTGGTCACGCTGGTCTGCCTCTACATCGTCTGGCGCCTCTCGGTGCCGCTGGTCGAATGGCTGCTGATCGACGCCACCTGGAACGGCACCAGCCGCGAGGACTGCAAGGCCTCCGGCGCCTGCTGGGTGTTCATCCGTGCCCGTTTCGGCCAATTCATGTACGGCCAGTATCCGTTGGGCGAGCGCTGGCGCGTCGACATCGTCGCCGTGCTGATCGTGCTGGCAGGCGCTCTCCTGTCGTGGCGCCGCCTGCCGCGCCGGCGGGAGGTCACCATCGCCTGCGTGACGATCCTGCCGCTGATCGGCATCGGGCTGCTCTATGGCGGATTGGGCCTCGGGATCGTCGAGACGCGCGAATGGGGTGGGCTGATGCTGACGCTCTTCCTCGCGATCTATGCCGGCCTGATCGCGGTGCCGCTCGGCGTTCTGCTGGCGCTCGGCCGCCGCTCGCGCCTGCCGCTGATCCGCTTCGCCTCGGTGGTGTTCATCGAGTTCTGGCGCGGTGTGCCGATCATCACCGTCATCTTCCTCGCCTCGATCCTGCTGCCGCTGATCATGCCGATCGGCTTCGACGTCGATCGCCTGACGCGCGCCATCATCGGGCTCGCCTTCGTGATCGCGGCCTACATGGCCGAAGCCGTGCGCGGCGGCCTGCAGGCCCTGCCCGAGGGCCAAGCCGAGGCGGCGCAGGCACTGGGGCTGGGCTACTGGCGCATCCAGCAGAAGATCGTGCTGCCGCAGGCGCTGCGCATCGCGCTGCCCGCCATGACCAACGAGTTCATCGCGCTGTTCAAGAACACCACGCTGGTGCTGATCGTCTCGCTCTTCGATCTCTTGGGCATCGCCCAGGCGGCGCTGGCCGACCCGGCTTGGGTCGGCATGAACATGGAGGCCTATGTCTTCGCCGGTGCGATCTACTGGTTCTCCTGCTTCGGCCTCTCGCAGTGGAGCCGCTTGCGCGAGAAGCGCCTGCAGACGGCGCACGGTCGCTAGATGCGGCGTCCTATTTCTGCCGGGGACCGCGCATGTAGTGTTTTTCCGGGCGGTAGGTCAGCGCCTCGACGGCGAGCAAGCTGCGCAGCGAGCTGAGCAACGAGTGGATCGTTCCCGTGGCAGCCAAGGCCAGAGCAGAGAGGCGCCTCTGCATGGAAGTTCTCCTGAGATCGAGCGACCGACGCTTCTATAGCCGCGTCCCGGAGAATTCACTGTGACGTTCCGCACGCTCGCGCCTTAGTGCGGCGTTCCGTCCTTCTTCGTGAACACCAACCTGCCATCGGCGCCGGCCTTGCCGTGCATGTCGACGTCGGGATAGGTGACTTCGTCGAATGGTGTGCGGTCGCCGACCACCAGGATCACCACGTCCTTGTCGGTCTTGTTCACGAACCGATGGGCGTTTCCTGTGCCGGCCGGAAAGCCAGCACACATGCCGGGCCCGAGCGTCTGGCTGCCCTCGTTGGTCTCGAGCACGACCTCGCCCGACATCACCCAGATGAACTCGTCCTGTTTGGCATGGGCGTGGCGAGCCGATGTCTGTGCGCCGGGCTCGATGCGGGTGAGGTTCACGCCGAAGTTTTTCAGCCCGACATGGTCGCCCAGCCGGCGGTTCCAGCGCCGCGAATTGATGGACTTGAACTTGTCCGGATAGCCCGTGGCGTTGCTCTCGGAGAGGTCCTTCGGATCGAAGGCAGGGAGGCGGGGTTTGGTCATGCCGCCGTTATGCCACGCCCAATGACCGAAATCGTCGAACGCCCGTGCCGGCGCACCGCAGAACTTCTAATGACCAAATTTGGTTGGGGCGGCGAACGCACTTATGATCAAAAGCATTGGCCAACAGCGTGCCGAATTCGGTCGCCCCTCCAGGATGCCCACTAGATATTGAGAGAGGGGGTGGCGCGAAAAGTGGGACGAATCGTGGAAAATGCCGATGATATATGCATCGAAGCCGTCCCACTCTGGTGGGATGCCTTGTGGCCCGTCGGGTCAGGCCGCGAAGCGCCGCAGCACCTCGCCCGGCCGGCTCTTGGGATCGACGCAGAAGCCCTTGGCATCGGCCACGTGGCAACCGTTGATCCACACGCCGTGCAGACCGACCGCGCTGGTGGTAAGCCGCGCCGCGCCGGCCGGCAGGTCGTGCGCCCGCCGCTTGGGACCGCGCGCCACCGTCTTGGGATCGAACAGCATCAGGTCGGCGGCATAGCCCTCGCGCAGCAGGCCCCGGCCCTCGATGCCGAAAAGCTTGGCCGGCTGGCCAGTCAGGCGATGCACAGCCTGCGGCAGATCGAGCACGCCCAGGTCGCGGCTCCAATGACCCATCAGGTGCAGGCCGAAGCCTGCGTCGCAGAAGAAGGTGAGATGGGCGCCGGCATCGGAGAGCGAGATGTGCGTGTCGGGGTCGGCCAGGATCTTGCCCACCGCCTTCTCGTCGTTGTGCAGCAGCTGGGCCACGAAGGTGGTGCCGAGATCCTCGCTGAGCGCCAGGTCGAAGATGAAGTCGAATGGCTCCTTGTTGGCCGCCTTGGCGAGCTCGGCGAGCGTGGCGCCTTCCATGGCGCGGTGCTCAGGCCTGGCCACCTCGACGACGAACAGCTTGTCCCATTCGCCGTTGAACACGAGCTGGCCGCGCCGCTCGGCCACCTCGCTCTTCACCGCCTGCCGCCATGCCGGATCGGCGTAGATCTTCTTCAGCGCCGCCTCGTCGTGCGCCGCCATGGCGGGCTGCCACGACTTCATGCTCTCGAACAGGTACGGGCTCTTGAAGGTGAAATCCATGCTGAGCGGGCAGCACGAGGTCTGCGCCACCAGCCTGTGGCCGCGGGCGCGCGCCGCGTTGACCTGGTCGAGGACGGTGAAGGCCGCCGTCGGATTGGTGTTGGAATGGAAGAGGGCGGCGATCACGACCGGGCGCCTGGCCTCGGCAGCGATGCTCTCGAGATAGGGGATCGAGGTCTTGCCGCCGCGCGTCAACATGTAGACGCCGCGTCCGCTCTCGCTCATCGCCTTCACCAGCGCGCGCAGCTCCTTGTCGTCGGCCAGACGCGAGGGCATCGGCGTGCCGCCCTCGCCGTTGTGGGCCTCGGCCGTCGACGAGGCGAAACCGACGGCGCCCGCCGCCATCGCTTCACGCACCAGCGCCGCCATCCTGGCGATCTCCTCGTCGGTGGCGGTGCGCTCGGTCGCCTCCGCGCCCATCACCCAGGTGCGCACCGAGGAATGGCCGGAGAAGCAGGCGACGTTGGGCCCGACGCCGAGCCGCTGCAGCATGTCGAGATATTGCGGAAAGCTCTCGAACTCCCAGCGGATGCCCGAGCGCAGGGCATCCAGCGACATGCCCTCGACATGGGTGAGGTTGCGCATGGTGATGTCGCGATCGGCGGGCTTGCAAGGGGCGATGGTGAAGCCGCAATTGCCCAGCACCGCCGTGGTGACGCCGAGCGCCGGCGAGGGATCGACGAAGGGATCCCAGGTGATCTGCGCGTCGTAGTGCGTGTGGCCGTCGATGATGCCGGGCGCGAGTGCGAGGCCGTCGGCTTTCACCGTCTCCTTCGCCGTGCCGAGCTTGCTGCCGATCTCGGCGACCTTGCCGTTGGTGACACCGAGGTCGCCGCGAGTCGGCCTGGCGCCCGAACCGTCGAAGATCTCCGCGTCCTTGATGACGAGATCGAACATCACCGTTCCTCCGTCCTCACCCTGAGGAGCGCCCCGGAGGGGCGCGTCTCGAAGGGTGGGATATACCGCCTCTGTTGCCCATCCTTCGAGACGCCGCGCTACGCGCGGCTCCTCAGGATGAGGTTTGTGTTGGTCGACCTATCCCACGATCACTTTTTCTTCGACGATATAGCTCTTGATGCGGCCGATGAAGAGCGCGCCGTCGGCGTGCAGGGCCTTCATTTCCGGCGTGCGGGACGCGGTTTCGAGCGCAGCCTGGTCGTCGAACCAGAGTTCGGCAATGCCGTCGATCTCCACCGCGGTCGCCTCGATGTCGGCGCGCGTGCGCTCGCCGCGGATATGGTTCTGAACGTACCGGCGCAAGCCCGGCACCTTGTGCGCGAGTGGCGCATGCGTGTTGACCCAATGTTTGACGAATTGCTCGTGCGTAAAACCGCTCTTGCGCGTCAGCAGGCCGACCGTCTTGATCATGTTGGGCGTCCCTCGGTGTTTGTCCTACTATGGGCCATGCGCCTTCTCGTTGCGATCCTGCTGCTCGTTCTGCCTGTCGAGGTGATGGCCGAGAACGTGCGCTTCCCGAGCGTTGCCGTCGGCAACTCGCCGGCCGGGCCGGAAATCACCGGCAATATCTACCGGCCCGACGGGCGGCGTCAGCCGGCGCACCGATCTCTGGGGCAAGCTGATCTCGGGCTGGGGCTATGTCGTGCTGGCGCCCGACAGCTTCGGGCCGCGTGGCGTGACGCAGGTTTGCACCAACGGCACGATCGTGAGCGGGACCGCGCGCGTTGCCGACATTGCCGGCGCCATGGACTATCTCAATGCTCAGCCCTTCGTGCGGCGGGGCGACATCGGTCTGATCGGCCACAGCCATGGCGGCTGGACAACGATGCGGGCCGTGCAGAAGTACTTCGGCTTGGCCGGGCGCGGGCTCAAGGCGGCGGTCGCCTACTATCCGGCATGTTGGGCTGCGTTCGACACCGACGTCGCGGTGCCGCTGCTGATCCTGATCGGCGACAAGGACGACTGGACGCTTGCTGACAATTGCCGCCGCCTGCAGGCCGCCGGCTTCACGCATCCGGAACTCGTCCAGATGGTCTACTATCCGGATGCCTATCATTCCTTCGATTCGAAGCTTCAGGCGCGAAGCGCCTACGGCCATCATCTCGCTTACGATCCGGTCGCCGCGCCCGACGCCGAGGCGCGCACCAAGACATTCTTCGACAAGCTGTTGCGTCCCTAGTTGCGTCATTGGTGGAGGAAACGAAAATGAAAGTCGGATTCATCGGTCTCGGCCTGATGGGCTCGGGCATGACCAACAACCTGCAGAAGGCGGGGCACCAGCTGGTGCTGCACGACCTGCGCCGCGAGCCGGCGGAGAAGCTGCTGGCGGCAGGCGCCGAATGGGCCAACTCGCCGAAGGAACTCGCCGCGGAAAGCGAGGTGATCTTCACCTCACTGCCGGGACCGCCCGAATTCGAGGCGGTGGCCGTGGGCAAGAACGGTTTGGTGGACGGCATGAAGCGTGGACAGGCGCATTTCGATCTGTCGACGAACTCGCCGACCGTGATCCGCCGCCTGCACAAGGCTTATGCCGACAAGGGCGCACACCTTCTCGACAGCCCGGTGAGCGGCGGCCCGGCGGGCGCCGCCTCGGGCAAGATGGCGCTCTGGGTCTCGGGCGACGAGGCGAGCTACAACAAGTATCGCCCGGTGCTCGACGCCATGGGTGATCAGATCTTCTATATGGGTGATGTCGGCGCGGCCTCGGTCGCCAAGCTGGTGCACAATCTCGCGGGTTACATGGTGAACACCGCGCTCGCCGAATGCTTCACCATGGGAGTGAAGGCGGGAGTCGATCCGCTGCTGCTGTGGAAGGCGGTGCGCCAGGGCGCCAACGGCCGTCGGCGCACCTTCGACACCCTGGCCGAGCACTTCCTGCCCAACCACTACGACCCGGCGCGCTTTGCGCTGAAACTCGCCCACAAGGACGTGTCTCTCGCCACCCAGCTCGGCAAGGAAGTGGGCGTGCCGATGCGTCTCGCCAACCTCACGCTCGAGGAGATGACCGAGGCCTTGGGCCGCGGCTGGCAGGCGCGCGATTCGCGCTCGTCCATGATCCTTCAGCAGGAGCGCGCGGGCGTTAAAGTCGCGGTCGATCCGGAAGACCTGCGCGCCATCTTGCGCGCCGACAGCAATAACTGAGCGCGCATGGCCTCATCCTGAGTGCTTGAAGGATATGGCTATGCGATCTACTCGATCTTTATCTCGACCTGCTTGGCGAGCTCGCGCCATTGCGCAATCTCGCGGGCGATCTGGGCCTTGAACTCGGCCGGTGTGCTGCCGGCCGGCTCGACGCCGTCCTTGTCGAAGCGGGCCTGCACCTCCGGCAGCGCCACTGCGCGACGGGCCGCGGCCGCGAGCTTGTCGAGGATCGCCGGCGGCGTTCCCGACGGCGCCACGATCCCCATCCACAGGTAGCCCTCGAGGCCCGGCACCGTCTCGGAAATCGTCGCCACCTCGGGCAGCTGCTTCAGCCGCTTGGTGCTGGTGACGGCAAGTGCCTTGAGGCGCTTGTCGGCGATGAACTGCACCGAGGTCGTGTAGGTGTCGAGCTTGGCCTGCACCTGGCCCGCGACCAGGTCGGCCAGCGCGGGCGCTGCGCCGCGATAGGGCACGTTGGTCACCTGCATGCGCTCCTTGACCATCAGGAGCTCCATCGTGACGTGCGGCAGGGTGCCGTTGCCGGCGTGGCTGACGTTGATCTTGCCGGGGTTCTTGCGCGCATAGTCGACGAAGCCGGGGAAGTCGCCGACCGGCAGGGAGGGATGGGCGACCAGCAGCATCGGTACCCGGCCGACGATCGAAATCGGCGCGAGATCCTTCTCAGCATCGTAGGGCATGGCGCTGCGCAACGCGGCGTTGATCGTGTGCGCGGGCGTGGTGAGCAGGATCGTGTAGCCGTCGGGCGCCGACTTCGCGACCGCCTCCGAGCCGATCACGCTGCCGGCACCGGCCTTGTTCTCCACGATCACCTGTTGGCCAAGATCGGCCGCGAGGCGCTCGGCGATCAGGCGGGCCACCACGTCGGTGACGCCGCCCGGCGGGAACGGCACGATCATGCGGATCGGCCGTTCCGGATACTCGGCCCGCGCCGCCGGGACGAATGGCAGCGCGAGCAGGGCCGCGAGGAGCAGCCGTCTCACTGAGCGGGGACAAGCCGCGCGTTCTTCTCCTCGGCCCGCGTCGGGTCCGGGATGTGCAGGAAGAGCGCACACACGACCGCCGAGATCAGGCTGAGCAGTGCCAACCCATAGAGGCCGCCGGAGTAGCTGCCGGTGGCGTCCTTCATGATGCCGATCCACCACGGCCCGATGAAGCCTCCGATATTGCCGATCGAGTTGATCCAGGCGAGGCCTGCCGCGAGCGCCGTGCCACTCAGGAACATCGGCGGCATGGCGAAGAACGGTCCCTTGGAGCCGTAGAAGCCCATCGCCGCGATCGACATGCCGACCAGCGCCCACCATGTGCCCATGGTGAGGCCGGCCATCACCAGACCGCCGGTCGACAGCACGCAGGCCAGCAGCAGGTTCCAGCGCCGCTCGTTCATCCGGTCGGAGATGCGACCCCACACCACGAGCGCGATGCCACCGCAGATGTAGGGGATCATGGTGAGCCAGCCCACGGTCATGTTGGAGTTGGCCACGGTGCCGAGCGATTTGATGATCTGCGGGATGAAGAACAGCATGCCGAGGCTGGCTGTCACGATGCCGAGATAGTTGAGCGCGAGCAGCAGGACCTTGGGGTTGAACATGGACTCGAGCATCGAGTAGGTCCGCACCGCTTCCTTGGCCTTGCGCTCGCCGGCGAGCTTGGCCGCCAGCCAGTCCTTCTCCTCGCGGGTGAGAAACGTCGCCTGCTCAGGTTTGTTGGTCATCACGAAGTAGAAAACGCCACCGAGCACGATCGTCGGCAGGCCTTCGGCGATATACATGATCTGCCAGCCCTTGAGCCCGAACATGCCGTCCAGTTCCATCAGGCCGGTCGAGATCGGTCCGCCCGCCGCCACGGCGATCGGCAGGCCGACCAGGAAGCCCGAGACGATGCGGGCATGGTGCTTGGCCGGAAACCAGTAGGTGAAATAGAGGATGAGGCCGGGGAAGAAACCCGCTTCGCCCATGCCGAGCAGGAAGCGCACGATCGCGAAGCTCGTCGTGCCGGTGACGAAAGCGGTCGCCGTCGCGAAGATGCCCCAGGTAATCATGATGCGGGCGATCCAGATGCGCGCGCCGACCTTCTCCATGATGATGTTGGAGGGCACCTCGAACAGGAAGTATGCCCAGTAGAATGTACCGACAGCGAAGCCGTAGTCGGCGGCCGACATGCCGAGGTCGCCGCGCATGGTGAGCGCGGCAAAGCTGCCGTTGATGCGGTCGATATAGGCCAGGATGTAGCAGATGATCGCAAAGGGCAGCAGGCGCAGGTAGACCTTGCGCATAGCCGAAGCTTCGACAGCCTCCATCGGGTGATCCTCCCCAGATCAGATGTTTCGCCGCCGGCTTATGCGCCGGTTGACGCTTGACGCTAGCAAACCCCGCGGTGGACCGCTAGCGGCCGCCGCTCAGTCCCATCTGCCTGCACAGCAGAACCAGCGTTTCGTAGATCACGTGGGCGCAGAGATGGGCGGCCATACCATTGACGTCCTGCGGCGGACTCACGGTGTTGACGTCGACCGCCACGATGTTGAGGTCGCCCAAACAGCGCAGCAGGTCGATGCCTTCGCGTGCGCTGAGGCCACCCCACGACGGCGTGCAGACACCGGGCGCGCAGGACGGATCGAACACATCCATGTCGAAGCAGAGATAGACCGGTCGCTTGCCGACCTTGTCGCGGAACTCGGCCATGCGCTGGGCGAAGCCGCCGCGGATCAATTCATCGAGAGAGACCACCTTGTAACCCAGACTCATGGCGCGTGGCACCGCGTCCTGCGCGTAGGTCGTGCTGTGGATGCCGACATGCCAGGAGAATTCCGGATCGACTAGGCCCTCCTCGGCGATATGGGTGAACTGGGTGGCCGAGTTGTACTTCTCTTCGTCGCTGTAGGTGTAAGAATCGGTGTGCGAGTCGATGTGCAGCGCCGCCATCTTCTTGTGCTTCTTGCCGACCGCGCGCGCTACCGGGACCGTCACCGAGCCGTCGCCGCCGATAGTGATCGGGATGGCCCCTGCCTGCACGATGCGGTCAACCGCCTGCTCGGTGCGTTCGAAGGCATCGACGATCTTGGAGGGCGTCAGCCGGACGTTGCCGCAATCGACCAGGCCCAGCGCGACAACGGGGTCGAAGTCGGCATGGGTCGGATTGAAGCGGCGCATCAGCGCCGATTGCTGGCGAACCGAGTCCGGCCCGCCGCGCGCGCCGATCCGCATGTTGGTGCCGCAGTCGAACGGGATGCCCAGGATCGCCGCCTTGTTGCCGGGGCCCGGCCGGCCATAGGGCGCGCCCATGAAGGTCATGGGCGAGGTGAAGAGGTCGGCGTCGGACAGCGTGTCCATGATCGTTGCTCCTTGGAGTTAGCGGTTCTGCAGGCGGCGTTCCCACCAGCGTATGCCCATGGCGAGCGGCCAGCAGATCACGAAGTAGACCAGCGCAATGAAGCTGAAGATCTCGAGTGGCCGGAAGGTGCTTGCCGATAGCTCCATGCCGCGCCGCGTTATCTCGCTCACCGAGATCACGGCGCCCAGCGAAGAGAACTTGATGAGCTGCACGAAGTTGGAGGCGAGCGGCGGCAGGGTCATGCGGATGGCCTGCGGCAGCACGATGCGTGTGAAGGACTGCACGGGAGTGAGCCCCAAGACCTGGGCGGCCTCGCTGTGGCCCTTGGGCACGCTCTGGATGCCGGCGCGATAGACCTCGGAGATGAACGCGCCCTGGTAGACCGACAGTCCGATGATCAGCGCCGCCAGTGCCTCGATGCGCAGGCCGAACACGATCGGCAGCACATAATAGACCCAGAGAAGCTGAACCAGGATCGGCGTGTTGCGGATGATCTCGCCGAAGCCGAGCCCGAACCAGCGCACCGGGGCCACGCGCGACATGTCGAGGAGCGCAATGATCAGGCCGGCGATCATCGCCAGCACGAGCGTGATGGCCGAGATGATCAGGGTCATCTGCAGCCCCGACATCAGGAAGTCGAAACTGCCGAAGACAGTGTCCCAGCGGAACTGGTACTTGAACATCGCCAGAAGCTAGGGCGCGACGATCGGGTCGAGCTTGTTCTTCTTGGCGTACTTCAGCAGCCGGCCGTCGAGCTTGATGGTATCGACGAACAGGTTGATGTAGTTCAGCCAGATCTGGTCACCCTGCGGCACGACATAGGCATAGGGCGTCACTGCAAGCTTCTCCTTGGGAGTCACGTAGGCGGCCCAGTCGAATTCGTCGGTCACCTTGATGGCGGTCGGGAAGTCGGTCATGTCGACGTCGACCCGGCCAGCCACCAACTCGGCTTCGCGTGTGTTGGGCGGGGCGATGGCGATCACCTCGGCGTTCTTGAGGTAGTCCTTCATGAAGGGCTCGATGTAGCTGCCGAGCGAGACGGCAACCTTGATGCCTTTCTTGTCGATGTCTTCCCACTTCTTGATAGGCCCGTCCTTGCGCACCACGGCGTAGACGTTGGTGACGAGGTAGGGATGCGAGAACTCGACGGCCTGGGCGCGCTTCAGCGTCGCGCCGACGCCGAACATGCCGATCTCGCATTTGCCGGCCTGCAGATCGGCGATAAAAGAGCCGAAGCTCGTCTCGACGATCTCGAGCTTGGCATCGAGCTCCTTGGCGAGCTCTTTCGACAGGTCGGCGTCGATGCCCTCGATCTCGCCGGTCTTGGGATTGCGGAAGGAGATCGAATAATAGAGCGGAAACTGGCAGACCCGGAGCTTCTTGCTCTTGGTCACCTCGAACAGCCGCGATTGCGTCTGCTGCGCTTCGGCCGGCAGCGTCGCCGCCATCAGGCCCATCACCGCCAGCGTACCCAGAACTGCCTTCACACCCATGACCGATCTCCCTGGTTAGTCCTCGAATTGCTGCAGGAAGCGCTGCGCGCGCTCCGTCTTCGGCGCCTCGAAGAAGGCCGCGCCCGGCGCCTCCTCGACGATTTCGCCGTGGTCCATGAACACCGTGCGGGTGCCGACATTGCGGGCGAACCCCATCTCGTGGGTCACCACCAGCATGGTCATGCCCTCGCGGGCGAGCTGGCGCATGACCAGCAGCACCTCGCGCCGCAGCTCGGGATCAAGCGCGCTGGTCGCCTCGTCGAACAGCAGCACCTTGGGCGACATGGCAAGTGCGCGTGCAATCGCGACGCGCTGTTGTTGGCCGCCCGACAGGCGCGCCGGATAGGCGTCGCGCTTGTTCACAAGATCGACCTTGGCGAGCAGCTTCTCGGCGATGGCGACGGCCTCGGCGAGCGACAGCTTCTTCACGCGCATCGGCGCCTCGATCAGGTTCTCCAGCACCGACATGTGCGGCCAAAGGTTAAAATGCTGAAACACCATGCCGATGTCGGAACGCACCGCGCGGGCCGCCGCCTTGGTATCGGGGTCGGGCTGTGGCGTGGCGATGGTCTTGCCTTCCATCACCACCTTGCCCTCGCTCGGCGTCTCGAGCAGCGCCAGGCAGCGCAGCAGCGTGGTCTTGCCCGAGCCACTCGGCCCCACGACACAGACGACGTCGCGTTCCATCACCGGCAGGCAGACGCGCGTCAGCACCTGGTGGTCGCCGAATTTCTTCGACACCCCGTCGGCGACGATGATCGGCGCGCCGGCCATTCCCCCAAAATCCTCCCAGCCCGCGAGGTTCGCAGACGCGCCTTACGGAAGCAATTCCTATGCTAGAAGCAGGACATGAATCTGAAGCTCGACAATACGATCGCGGTGCGCATCGCCGCCGACCAGGGCTTGTGGCGTGACTTCAACGATATCTGCGATTGCGGCGGCCGCCTCGCCGGCACCGAGAGTGAGAAGAAGGCCTTCGCGTTGCTGCGCGAGCGAGTGCGCGCGGCCTCACCCGCCAATACCGGTCGTTCGATCCCGGTGCCCTACGGTGGCTGGCGGGCGAGGCGGGCGACGCTGCGGCTGGCCGACGGTGCGCTGGCCGCATGCCATCCGCTGGTCCGCACCATTGCCACGCCGAAGGACGGGCTGACCGCCGAAGTGATTGATCTCGGTCGTGGCACACCGGAAGAATTCCAGGCGCACGCCCGCGACATCAAGGGCCGCATCGTGCTGGTGCGGCATGAGCTGATGTTCGCGGCCGGCACCATCCACCGTCGGCGCAAGTACGACATGGCGCGGGCCAACGGCGCCTTGGGGTTCCTGATCGCCGGGCCTTTGCCCGGTGAGCTCGTGGCGGGTTCCTCCGGGCGCGAGGGCGGCGAGGGCATTCCGGCGCTCGGCATCGCGCCGGAGACAGCGGCACGGCTGGCGCGGCGCGCGGACGGCTGGCCGAGCGCGACCATGATCATCGAAACCGACGAGAGTCCGGCCGAAACCGAGACACTGGTCTATGAGTATCCGGGCCGCAGCGATGACTGGATTGTGCTGAGCGCCCATGTCGACGGGCATGACCTGGCCGAGAGCGCCATGGACAACGGCACCGGCCTCGCAGCCGTGCTTGCGACAACGCGGGCACTGGCTCCCGAAGTCGCGCTCTGGCGGCGTGGATTGCGTGTCATGTTCTTCAGCGTCGAGGAATGGGCGCTCACCGGTTCCGCACAATATGTCCGGGCGCTGAGCGAAACCGAGCGCAACAAGATCGCGCTGAACGTCAACCTCAATTCGGTGGCGGGCAGCGCCGACCTTGCGGCTCTCACCAGCGGCTTTGCGGATGTCGAGCCGTTCCTGCTGCAGGTCGCCGCAGCCAATGGCCAAAGGCTGCGTACGGTGCGGCCGCTGATGACCAATTCCGATCACGCCAACTTCGCCGCCGGCGGCATTCCCGCCATTCGCCTGGTGGCTGGCTTCGATGATCCCGCGGCCAACCTGCGCCTGGTGCTGACGCCTGCCGACACACGGGACAAGGTGGCCGAGGCCGATCTGCGGCGGGCGACGCTGCTCACCGCGGCGATCGTTGCTGCCGCCTGCGCTGCCGATCCAGCCGCCGCCGCAGCGTGGCGGTCTAGCCAGTCTCCTTGAGGAACTGCAGCAGCCGGCTGTTCACCTCATCCGGCTTTTCCTGCTGCACCCAGTGGCCAGCGCCGTCGATGAGGTGGATCTGATTCATGCGCGTGCAGGCGCTCTTCTGCATCTTCTCGATGGCGCCCGGCGTCTGGTAGATGCCCCAATCGCTCTTCCCTGAGATGAACGTTGCAGGCACGTCGATGGTGCGGCCGGAGAAGACTTCCAGTTCGCCATTGGCGCGGCCGGTGGTGCGCACGCGATACCAGTTCAGCCCGCCCTGAAAGCCGGTGCGTTTGTACTCCTCGCTATAGACCTTGAGCTCGGAGTCGGGCAGCCAACGGTTGGCGGCGATCTCGGTGGGCGAGGGCATCTCCTTGGCCACGGTCTCGGCCATGCCGTCGCCGAGATCCATGATGTAATAGGTCGGCAGCTTGGCCAGTTCCTCGGCGATCCAGCCCGTGAGCTCGAACGGCCTGTTGGCTTTCCAGTCGGCGCTCTTGTGATGGTAATAGGCGCGCAGGAAGTCGTGCACGCCTTGCCGCGCCTGCCACATGTTCTCATTGGCCGGACGGGTCGAGTAGTACCATTGGTAATGCTTGCGTGGCCGCGGCAGGTTGGCGAGGGCGGTGTGGATGTCGGGGCCTCTGCCTGGCGGTGTGTCGCCAAACGGCCCCTCATGAAAAGGAATTGGGGGAGGACCGGAGAAGGGCGCGCTCATCAACACCATGCGCCTGAAGACGTCGGGCCGCACCAGAGCGGCATAGGCCGCGACCGAGGCGCCGAAGTCGTGGCCGACTACCGCTTCGGCCGTGCGATGGCCCATCGCGAACAGCACGCCGATGGCATCGCGCAGCAGATTCATGAATCGAAAGCCCGCGAGGTCGCCGTCATAGTTGGCGTCCCAACCGGTGGTGCGGCCATAGCCGCGCTGGTCGGGCGCGATGGCGTGATAGCCGGCTGCCGCCAGCGCCGGCAGGATCTTGCGCCAGCTGTAGGCCAGCTCGGGAAAGCCATGCAGCAGCAGAATGGCCGGACGGTTGGCCGTCTCGTGGCCGGCCTCCAGCAGATGGATATCGAGACCATCGATGCCGCGCAGGGTGCGCGAACGCACGCCGGCGGGTAGGGCGAAAGCGGGGAGCGGCTCCATGACCGCTTCATTACCCACGAAAAAAGCCGGCCGGGCAAGGTCGCCCGGCCGGCTCTTACTAAGACGCTCTCGGTCGCTTACCGGTAGACCGCCATCGGCACGGCGCGGACCAGCGCGCCGTTGCGGTCGCGCAGGTTGCCGTTGGTGTCGTAGTAGAAGCCGTAGCGATCGTTGCTCTGTACGTAGCGGATGTCATAGGACCGCAGGGCGCGCCGGTCGATCTCCGTCGCCACGCACTCGCGGTAGCCCAAGCTCTGCGGCGCCAGGCCGTAGGACAGGCAGATGTTGCGCGCATCGCTGACGCGCTGCGCCTCGAGCGTGGCAAGACCCGGCTCGCCGCGATCGTAGGCCCAGGCGGCGCGATTTACGCAGGTGTCGAACGCGGCGGTGCCGGCGCGTACGCCGTACTCGCGGCAGGTCAGCTCGCCGTTGGCCAGGGCATCGCCCGACTGGGCATGGCTGCTCGCCAGTGGCGTGGCGGCGATGGCCAAGCTGCCCAGGGCAATGAAAATGGCGTTCATACGTGACATGGGGTCCTCCTTCCGAAGATCACTCGCGTCATGTCGAACCAACGCCTCCTGCACGGCTCAGTTGCCTGTGGGTTGGGGCGTTTCTGTGGCGGTTTGGGCTGCCTTCTTTCTACCTTGATCCTTTCACTCGTCTTACATTCAACTTTTCGGTTGAATATGTTCAGTGCGTTCATTATGTTAAACCATATGGTTGAACGACAAGCCCCTGCGCTCGATCGCGTGTTCGGTGCGCTCAGTGATCCGACCCGCCGCGCCATGCTGCGGCGGCTGGCGGGCGGGACGCGCACCGTGGGCGAGCTGGCAGAGCCCTTCGACATGTCGTTTGCAGCCGCTGCCAAGCACGTAAAGGTGTTGGAGGAGGCTGGGCTGCTCCGCCGCACCATCGAGGGCCGCACCCACCGCTGCCGCATCGAGGCCGGGCCGCTCGCCCAGGCTGATCGCTGGCTCGCCTATTACGAACGCTTCTGGTCGCTTCGGCTGGATGACCTCGAGCGCGCACTGGTCCGTCATTCCGGGAAAAGGAGCAGGAAATGAACGACGATTACGGCACCGTCCTTTCGCCGACCGAGGTGCGCTTCCAGCGCCTGCTGCCCGGCCCCATCGAAACGGTGTGGACCTATCTCACGGATGCCAAGAAGCGTGGCGAATGGTTCGCGTCGGGCCCGATGGAACCCCGTGTCGGCGGCAAGGCGACGCTGCGCTTCAAGCACTCCGATCTTTCGCCCCACAAGGCGCCGCCCCCGGAGAAGTTCAAGGAAATGGACGCCAAGGGCCACGAATGGTCGACCACGATCACCGAATACGATCCGCCTCGGCGGCTTGCTTTCACCCTGGAGTCGTCGTCCGAAGTCGTGTTCGAACTGGCGCCGCAAGGCGACAAAGTGCTGTTGACCTTGACACATCGCAAGCTCGCCAATCGCAACGAGATGATGGGCGTGAGCGGTGGCTGGCACACGCATCTCGCGGTGCTGGTCGACAAGGCGTATGGCCGGATACCGCCGGCTTTCTGGGATCTCTGGCGTACCATAGACGGGCAATACGCCAAGCGTATTGCCCGATAGGCGCCGCTTACTGCTGCTGCGCGACGTTCACGCCGCTCTGGTCGTCGCCCAGGATCAGAAGCTGGCTGCGCGCGTCGATTTCGCGGCCGACGCAGGCGCGATAGCTGGCGCCGTTGGGGGCGAGGCCGTACTCGAGACAGTTCTCGCGCGCATCGCCCGCGGCATGGGCGAGTTGCATGGCAAGTGTATTCTCGCCCCATTCATAGGCGCGCGTCACATGCGACAGGCAGAGCTCCCATGCCGCCGATGGCGGACGCACGCTCTGATCGCGGCACGCCTGCTCGGCCCGTGCTTGCGCGCCTGTCGCCACCTCGGGCGAGGCGGCAAGAGCGACCGTGCCGAGGCCTACGACGCCAAGCGCCAAGGCTATGGGATATCGCAACCGGATCATTGAACCAACTCCCTCGGAGAGACTGTGTCTCGCTGGAAAAACGCGCAGCACCGGTGCAGGGTTGCCGGCTTTTCCGGAGGTGAGGGTCAGGTTCTTTCGGTACGGTAAGAAACTTTTTGGGAGCGACCTGGCCTATTGAGAAATATGGACAATTTTGGGAAATGGCTGGGCGCACATCTGAAGCTGCGGCGCGTCCATTTTGCTCTCGGCCTGCGAGTAACCCTGGCGGCGCTGGTGGCTCTGGTGGCGGCCCAGGTCGCCGGGCTGCCACTGCCGCTGTGGTCGGTGCTGACCGCCGTAATCGTGACCCAGATGAGCGTCGGTCGAACGCTCAAGGCCAGCATCGACTACATGCTGGGCACGATCGGCGGCTCGATCTATGGCGGCGCCGTCGCCGTCTTGATCCCGCATACCACCGAGCTCGCGCTGCTTGCCGTGCTGGTCATCGCGGTGGCGCCGCTGGCGCTCTACGCCGCGCTCCGGCCCGGCATGAACGTGGTGCCGATCTCAGCCATCATCGTGTTGTTGGTGCCGGCCTTTAGCAGCGGCACGCCGCTCAATTCGGCGATCAACCGCATCCTCGAGGTGGCGCTGGGCGCTCTGGTCGGCCTTTTGGTGTCGGCCTTGGTCATGCCCTCGAGCGCCCATCGACTGACCCGCCAGGCAGCGGCGGGCATGCTCGAGCAGATGGCGGGGGCCATGCTCGACCTCATGGCGGGTGTGCGCGATGGGCTGGAGCTCGTCGATCTCTACCGCGTGCAGGACGCCATCGGCGTCACGCTGATCGAGCTGAATACGGTGGGCAGCGAGGCCGAGCGCGAACGCTCGGCCAGGCTTTCCTCGGAAGCCGATACCGGGCCGCTCCGGCGCACGTTGCTGCGCCTGCGACACGACCTGATCATCCTCGGCCGTGCGGCCGGCACGCCGATCTCCGACGCCATGCGCGCGCGGCTGCGGCCCCGGCTGGCCGCCGTCGAGACGACGGCGTCGGATTTCATGCGGGATTGCGCCGCAGCGCTGCGCGCGCGCCACGGTTCGCCGCCGCTTGGACCATTCGAGCAGGCGCTCGAGGCCTATGATGCCGAGGTCGAGGCGATGCGGCACGAAGGCCTGACGCGGGCGTTGCCTGGCGACGCCGCCGAGCGGTTCTTCGCAGTGGGCTTCGCACTCGAGCAGATGCGCCAGAACTTCCGCGATCTCGTCCGCGTGGTCGATGAATGGGGGCCGGGCGAGCGTGTTACCGGCGAGCTCCGGCCTCAGTAGCTCTTGGGCAGGCCGAGCACGCGCTCGGCGACGTAGCACAGGATCAGCTGCTCGCTGACCGGCGCGATGCGCGCGATCATAACCTCGCGCAGGAAGCGCTCGACATGGAATTCCTTGGCGTAGCCGTAGCCGCCATGGGTCAGGATGGCGCGTTCGCAGGCCTCGTAGGCGGTGCGGGCACCGAGATACTTGGCGGAGTTCGCCTCCGCGCCACATTCCTTGCCATTGTCGTACAGCCAGGCGGCCTTGAAAGTGAGCAGGTTCGCCGCCTCGAGCTGCATCCAGCTCTCGGCCAGCGGATGCTGGATCGCCTGGTTCTTGCCGATCGGCCGGCCGAACACGATGCGCTCTTTGGCGTATTGCGTGGCCTTCGCGAGCGCCGCCTTGCCGATGCCGATCGCCTCGGCCGCGATCAGGATGCGCTCGGGGTTAAGCCCATGCAGGAGGTAGTGGAAGCCCTTGCCTTCCTCGCCGATGCGGTCCTCGAGCGGCACTTTGAGCCCGTCGATGAACACTTGGTTGGTATCTATTGCCTTGCGGCCCATCTTGTCGATCTCGGTAACTTCGATCTTGGAGCGATCGAAGTCGGTATAGAAGAGCGAGAGGCCGTCGGTCGCCTTCTTGCACTTGTTCTTCGGAGTCGTGCGGGCGATCAGCAGCATTTTGTCGGCGACCGACGCCGTGGTGGTGAAGGTCTTCTTGCCATGCACGATGTAGCCGTTGCCGTCGCGTTCAGCCTTGGTGTCGAGCGCCGTGGTGTTGAGGCCCGCGTCGGGCTCGGTGACGGCAAAGCAGCCCTTCACCTTGCCCTTGATGATGTCGGGCAGGATGCGCTTCTTCTGCTCATCGGTGCCGAACACCACGATCGGGTTGGGCCCGAATACGTTGAGATGGATAGCCGAGGCGCCCTGCAGCGCGGCACCCGATTCGGCCACCGCCTGCATCATGATCGCGGCCTCGGTGACGCCGAGCCCCGCGCCGCCATACTCCTCGGGCATGGCGATGCCGAGCCAGCCGGCATCGGCCACCGCCCGGTAGAAGTCCTCCGGGAAGCCGCCTTCCTTGTCCTTCTTCAGCCAGTATTTGCCGTCGAACCGCGCGCAGAGCTTGCCGACGCTGTCCTTGATCGAGAGCTGGTCCTCGGTGAAGGCGAAATCCATCGGTGCTTCCTGTCCCCTTACCTATTGGCCGCGAGCCAGCTCATCATGATTCGGTTGAACGGCTCGGGTCGCTCGACGTTAGGCAGATGCCGCGCATTGGCGATGCCCTCATAGCGGCCGCCGGGGATCTTGGAGGCGATCAGCTTGTTGCGGTCGGGTGGTGTGCCCTCATCCAGGTCGCCGCAGATCACCAGGCTCGGGGTCCGGATGGTGGCCAGCTTGCCGAGATAGTCGAAGTTCTGGATGGCCGACATGCAGCCGATGGAGCCCTGGGGCGTGGTGCCGCTGATCGTGTCGCGGATCTCGCGCCAGCGCACCGGGTTCACCTTCTTGAACTCGTCGGTGAACCAACGCTGCATGGTGGCGTCGGCGAGCGACGCCAGGCCGCTCTTGCGCACGACCGCCTTGCGCTCGTCCCACGTCGCGGTCGAACCGGGCGGCGTCGAGGGCTGGGTATCGCAGAGGCAGAGCGAGGCGAGGTAGCCAGGATAAGCGAGCGCGAAACCCTGGCCGATCATGCCGCCGATCGACAGCCCGATATAATGGATCTTGGTGATGCCGAGCACGTCGAGCGCGCCCTTCACGTCGGCGGCGAGCGCATCCATCGTGTAGTCGCCCTCCACTGTGGCGCTGCCGCCGTGGCCGCGCATGTCGAGCCGCAGCACGCGGTAGCCCGCGCCCAGGAGCGGCACCATCTGCTCGACCCACATGCCGCCGTCCGAATTGAGCGAATGGGTAAAGCAGACCACCGGCGCGTTCTGCGGCCCGGCGAGGTCGAAATAGACACGTCTTCCGTTGAGAGACAAAAGCATGAGAACCTCCCACTCTGTCGTCCTGAGCGAAGCGAAGGACCTAGCCGAACAACCAGCGATTCTCGTGCCGGCGTGAGATCCTTCGCTGCGCTCAGGATGACAATAAAGTCACATGGCAGATATGCCGCCGTCGATCACGACCTCGGAGCCGGTCATGAAGCTCGATTCGTCGGAGGCGAGAAAGACCAGGGCCCAGCCGACTTCCTCCGGCCGGCCGAGGCGGCCGATCGGCACCTGGCGGCCGAGCTTCTGTTGCATGGTCTCGTTGCCGAAGCGCTCGCGATAGCGGTCGAGGATCGGCGTGTCGATGAAGGTGGGGTGCACCGAATTGCAGCGGATGTTGTAGCCCGACTTGGCGCAATGCAGTGCCACCGATTTGCTGAGCAGCCGCACGCCCGCCTTGGCCGAGTTGTAGGCCGCCATGTTGGCGCCGGCGATGATGCCCGAGATCGACGAGATGTTGATCACCGAGCCACCGAGCCGCGCCGTGTGCTTCTTGATCTCGGTGACGCCGTGCTTGCAGCCCAGGAACACGCCGTCGAGGTCGATGGCGTGCACGCGCCGCCATTCCTCGAGGGTGATATCCTCGACCGTCTTGCTGAGGCCGATGCCGGCGGAGTTCAACAACACGTGGATCGCGCCGAACTTGTCGACGGTCTCGCGAATCGCGGCCTTCCAGTTGTCCTCGCTGGTGACGTCCAGCTTCACGAAATGGCCGGCTGAACCGAGCCTGTCGGCCACCGTCTTGCCGCGGTCTTGGGCGATGTCGGCCACCACGACGCTGGCGCCTTCCTGCGCCATCAGGATCGCGGCATTGGCGCCGAGCCCCGAGGCGCCACCGGTGATCAGCGCGACCTTGCCCTTCAGGCGATCGGTCATTGACTTCCTCCTGCCCCGGTCTTGCCCCAGGACGGGCCGGCCATCAAGGCGCTGCGTTCGACCTGCGGTCAGAACTACCAGGCCGCATTGCTGGGAGCGCGGCACTCCGTGCCGCTCGTGCGGTGTTGCAACTCGAAGAAAGCGCCACGGAGTGGCGCGCTCCCAGCAAAGACCATGATCCGGCCTGTAGGGACGTGCGCTAATCGAGCGTGACCTTGTAGCGGCTGATCGCCAGCGCCGAAACCACGAGCAGGATGGCCACGATGGCCAGCAGCTCGCTCGAGATGTCCGGCAGCTCGGCGCCCTTCAGCATCAGGCCGCGCACGATGCGCATGAAGTGCGTGGCGGGCAGGCCTTCGCCCAGCCACTGCGCCCAGCCCGGCATGCCGCGGAACGGGAACATGAAGCCCGACAGCAGGATCGAGGGCAGCAGGATGAACACCGAGGCCTGCATGGCCTGGAGCTGGTTCTGGGTGACGGTCGAGATGGTGAAGCCGATCGCGAGATTGACGGTGATGAACAGCGCCGTGCCGAGGGCGAGCAGGGCAATGCTTCCTTCGCTGGCGACGTCGAACAGCACGCGGGCGACCAGCAGGATGACCGCGACCTGTACCGAGCCGATGGCGATATAGGGCACGATCTTGCCGATCATGACCTCGATGGGGCGCACCGGCATGGCGAGCAGGTTCTCCATGGTGCCGCGCTCGCGCTCGCGGGTGACGGCGAGCGCCGTCATCATCACCATGGTCATGGTCAGGATGACCGCGAGCAGGCCGGGCACGACATTGAGCCGCGCCTTGCCCTCGGGGTTGTAGCGGCGCTGCAGCACCAGCTCGACGGCGTCGGGCTTGCTCTTGAGGTTGGCGAGCGGGCCGACGAAATCGCGCGCCAGCGCCTGGTCGATGGCGGGTTGGGCGGCCGCCAGGGGATTTGCGGCGGCCAGGGGATCGGTGGCATCGGTGTCGATCAGCACTTGGGCGCGCTCGCCGCGGACCAGCCGGCGCGTGAAATCCGACGGGATGGTAACGACGAACTGCACCTCGCCGTTCTGCAGCAGCGAGTTGGCCTCGGCCTCCGAGCGCGGCCGGTGGGTGAAGTGCATGTAGCCGGTGCTGCTCAGCGCCGACAGGATGGTGCGCGTGATGGTGCTGTCGTCGGCCGCAATCACCGCAGTCGGCAGGTTATGCGGGTCAGTGTCGATGGCGTAGCCGAACAGCAGGAGCTGCATGATCGGCACGCCGAACATCATGGCGAAGGTCAGTCGGTCGCGTTTGAGCTGCTGCACTTCCTTGACGAAGATGGCGATCAGGCGTCTCCACATGGTCAGCTGTCGAGCGCGTTGTCGCGCGCCCGTCCCATCAAGTGGATGAACACGTCCTCGAGCGTGGGCTCGGCCTCCTCCCAGGTGAGGTCGGCCTCCTTGCGGAAGGGCTCGATGGCTTTGGTGAGCGCGTCGTGATCGGGCCCGCAGACATGCAGCGTCGCCCCGAAGGCCGCCGCGGCGGTGACTCCTGGCGCGCCGTTCAGCTTGGGCGCCAGCCGGTCGGCGCCCGGCCCGCGTGCGACGAAGGCGATGAGGCCGGATTGCTTGATGATCTCCGCAGCCGTGCCGCGCGCTATCAGCTCGCCATAGGCGATATAGGCGATCTCGTGACAGCGCTCGGCCTCGTCCATGTAGTGGGTCGAGACGAGCACGGTGATGCCTTGAGCGGCATAGGCATGGATCTCGTCCCAGAAGCCGCGCCGCGCCTTGGGATCGACGCCGGCGGTCGGCTCGTCGAGCAGCAGGATCTTGGGCTCGTGCAGAACGCAAGCCGCGAGCGCCAATCGTTGCTTCCAGCCGCCGGACAGGGCGCCGGCGAGCTGCTTCTGGCGCGAGGCGAGGCCCAGCCGTTCCAGCGACTGGTCGACGCGCTCACCCAGCCGGTCGAGGCCGTAGACGCGGCCGACGAAGTCGAGATTCTCGCGGATCGTGAGATCCTCGTAGAGGCCGAAGCGCTGGGTCATGTAGCCGGCCTGGCGCTTGATCGCGTCGCGCTCGCGCACGAGATCGTGGCCGAGGCAGGTGCCCCCGCCGCCGTCGGGCGTCAGCAGGCCGCAGATCATGCGCAAGGTCGTGGTCTTGCCCGAGCCGTTCGGCCCAAGGAAGCCGCAGATGCGGCCCTGCTCGATGCCGAGGCTGACATGATCGACCACGGTGCGCGTGCCGTAGCGCTTGACGAGGTCATGGACGTCGATGGCGAGCGACATGACGGCCTCACCTCGTGAGCGGCGTCACGGTGACCGGCATGCCGGGCGACAGCTTGGCCTGCGTGGCGTCCGGACGCGCTTCGACCAGGAAGACGAGCTTGGTCCGCGCGGTCTGCGAGTAGATCACCGGCGGGGTGAATTCCGACCGCGGCGAGATGTAGATGATCCTGGCTTTGAGATCGGACGGGCAGGAATTGCAGGCGAAGCTCACCTCCTGCCCCATCCTGGCGTGCGCCACGTCTTCTTCCGGCACGTAGAAGCGCAGCTTCACCCGGAAGGGCGGCAGCAGCGAGACCACGGGCGTGCCAGCCGGCACCCATTCGCCGATATTGAAGAAGGTGTTCTCGATCAGCCCGTCCTCGGGCGCGACCGGCATCAGGTCGTCCAGCCGCTTCCTGGCCTGATCGAGGTTCGCCTGATTCTGGTCGACCATCGACTTGGCGGCGGCGATCTCGTCAGGACGGGCGGCGAGCTCGTTGACCCGTTCCTGGGCGCCGAGCGAGGCGGCGCGCGAGCGCAGCTGGCGCGCCATGGAGTCTGCCTGCTCGTAGTCCTTGCGGGTGGCGAAGCCCTTGGCCAAGAGCTCGCTTTGGCGCTTCAGTTCGACCTCCGCCTGCGCCAGCGCCGCCTCGGTCTCGCGGCGCTGCATGGTCGTCACGTCCTTTTCTTCCTGCCGCTTGCCCTTCAGCAGGTTCTCGTAGCGCGACCTGGACTCGGCGAGAGCGCCCCCGGCGCGGCTCACCTCGGCCTGGGCCAGCACCGGATCGATGACGAACAGCCGGTCGCCTTTCTTGACCTGGCCGCCGCGATCGACCGGCCGCTCGACCAGCCGGCCGGCGACCGGTGGCGCGATCAGGCTGGTCTCGCCTTCGACATAGCCAAGATAACGCGAGCGCTCGCCGCTGAAGCCAAGCACAGACGCGAGCGGACCTTGCCACCAGATGCCGGCGGCGATCATGACGGTCGCGGCAGTCGCCACGACGATGAGGGCACGGCGCGTCATGAGACTGGCCCCGATGGCCTTGGCATGAGGGCGTGAAGCATGAGGTCGGCGTGGTGGCGGGCGAGGGCGCGCACATCGAGCTTCTCCGCGCCGATCGGCTCGAACACTGTCTTCCAGATGATGCTGAGCACCATCGGCCCGACCAATGAGCGCACGGTAAGCATGGGGTCGACCTTGCGGAACTCGCCCGCCGCGACGCCGCGCGCGATCAGGCCCTCGAACAAGGGGATGCCGCGGCCGATCACTTCCTTGAGGTAGAAGCGGCCGATCTCGGGGAAGGCGCGCAATTCGGCGATCACCAGCTTGGCGATCGACGCGAGCGGAGTCTGCTCGACGCGGCTCGCCATGAAATCGAGCATGCCCGGCAGCAGCGTCGCCACCGGCCCGCGATGGGCCGCCAACATGGCCTCGACCGTGCCGAAGTTGCTGATGACGGCCTGGCGGATCACACCCTGGAAGAGGGCGAGCTTATCGTCGAAGTAGAGATAGATCGCCGCCTTGCTGAGACCGGCGCGCTCGGCGACGTCGTCCAGGCGCGTGCCGGCGAAGCCCTTCTCGACAAAGAGCTCAAGCGCGGCCTCGAGGATCTCCTTGGGTCGCTCGGTGGGGGCGCGGCGTTGTTTCTGGGTTCGCATATAAATAACTTACTGGTCAGTAATAACGATTTCAAGACTTCGCAGTTCCCGCGCGCATGACCCTCTAAAATCTTTCAAGATCAACGGCTTGTCAGGCGGTGCCCTAATACCGCAACCTGGATCCAGGAATATCAATAGGTTAGCTGGAGGGGGTGGCGCAAAATCTGGGAAGAATCGCACAAAAGCCTTATGCCATCGGCATCGGAGGCTTCCCACTCGGGTGGGAAACCTTGGGAAGTCCAAGGTAGCGTCGACAAAAAGGCCGCCCGCAGGCGGCCTTTTCGATCCCGATGCGGGACTCAGTTGTACTTGGCGATCTCCAGCCGACCGACCTGGTCGCGATGGACCTCGTCCGGGCCGTCGGCCAGGCGGAGCGTACGCTGGTGGGCGTACATGCTGGCGAGCTTGAACACCTGGGAGACGCCGCCCGCGCCATGCAGTTGAAGGCAGCGGTCGACCACCTTCGAGGTGATGTTGGGCACCGCGACCTTGATCATGGCGATCTGCTGGCGCGCTTCCTTGTTGCCGAACTTATCCATCGCCCACGCGGCCTTCAGCACCAGCAGGCGGGCCATGTCGATCTCCATGCGCATGTCGGCGACATGGGCCTTGGTGACGCCCATCTCCGAGATGCGCTGGCCGAAGGCAACGCGGCTCTTGGCGCGCTTGATTGCCATTTCGAGCGCGCGCTCGGCGACGCCGATCGCCCGCATGCAGTGATGGATACGGCCCGGTCCCAGGCGGCCCTGGGCGATCTCGAAGCCGCGGCCTTCGCCCAGCAGGATGTTGGCCTTGGGCACGCGGACATTGTCGTAGACCACCTCGGCATGGCCGTGCGGGGCGTCGTCGTAGCCGAACACGTGCAGCATCTTGACGATCTTGATGCCGGGCGTGTCGCGCGGCACCACGATCATCGACTGCTGGCGATAGGCCGGCGCCGAGGGGTCGCTCTTGCCCATCAGGATGATGACCTTGCAGCGCGGATCGCCCATGCCCGACGACCACCACTTGCGGCCGTTGATCACGTAGTCGTTGCCATCGCTCTCGATGCGGCACTCGACGTTGCGCGCGTCCGACGAAGCGACCGCGGGCTCGGTCATGGCGAAGCACGAGCGGATCTCGCCGTTGAGCAGCGGCTTCAGCCACTTGTCCTTGAGCTCCTTGCTGCCGTAGCGGGCGAACACCTCCATGTTGCCGGTGTCGGGCGCCGAGCAATTGACCGATTCGGAAGCGATCGAAGAACGGCCCAGCACCTCGCAGATCGGCGCGTATTCGAGGTTGGACAGGCCCATCGTGCCGTGGGTGTCGCCGGTTTCGCGATCCGCAGGGAGGAACATGTTCCAGAGGCCGCGCTTCTTCGCCTCGGCCTTGCACTGCTCGATAATCGGCGGGAGCTGCCAGCGATCCTTGGCCTTCTCCATCTGCTCTTCATAGACGGGCTCGGCCGGGTAGATGACCTCGTCCATGAATTTGTGCAGCTTCTCCACAAGCGCCTTGGTGCGGTCGGAGTATTCGAAATCCATCTTCTTCTCCCTGGGTGCTGCGGCGGACTCTGGCCGAATTCCATGACAATGTGAACGGGCATTCATGTGGCGCCGCGGGGTATCGGATTGCGGTCACAGGAGGAAACGACATGAAAATCGCGAGCTATCAGGTGACGACGCTCAGTGTCCCGGAAGACGATCCGCTGGCCAACATGCCGGAGGAAGCCGGCCGTATGCGCCCGATCGTCATTCTGCGGCTGCGCACCGACAGCGGCATCGAAGGTATCGGACTCACTTTTTATGGCGCCAGGATAACGCGCGCCCTGCATGCCGCGGTCGAAGATCTCGCCGCGCTGACGGTGGGCGAGGATCCGATGCGCATCGAGAGCATCGTGGCCAAGCTGCGCCGCGCCGCCGACAGTTGCGGGCCCGCCGGCATCTTCACGCTCGCTTTGTCGGCCATCGACATCGCGCTGTGGGACATCAAGGGCAAGGCGCTCGAGCAGCCCTTGTGGAAACTGCTGGGCGGCCATCGTGAGCGCGTGCCGACCTATGCTTCGGGCTCGCTGCGTCGCGGGCTCACCGACAAGCAGGCGGAACAGGCGGCGCGCATCCTGATCCAGAAGGGCTTTCGCGAAATGAAAACCCAGATGGGCTTGCCCGGTACTCCGACGCCGGCCGAGGAGGTGCGCCGCGTGCGCGTGGTGCGCGACGCGATCGGCCCGGACATCAAGCTGATGTGCGACATCAACCAGCGCTGGCGGCCCGAGCAGGCGATCGATATCGGCAGCCGCGCCGAGGATGTCGGCCTGTTCTGGCTCGAGGATGTGACGACCGCCGACGACTACCAGGGCCTGGCCCGCGTCACCGCTGCGCTGAAGACGCCGATCGCCGGCGGTGAATATCTCTGGGGCATCTCGCCGTTCCGGCAAATGATCCAGGCGCATTCGGTCGATATCGTCATGATCGACTTGGTGCGGGTGGGCGGCGTCAGCCAGTTCATGAAGGTCGCCGGCATGGCCGAGGCCTTCAACCTGCCGGTGGTGAGCCACGTCATGCCGGAGATGCTGGTGCACGTGATCGCCGCCTGCCCGAACGGGCTCACGGTCGAGTACATGCCGTGGATGCTGATCCTCTACGAGGAGACGCCCAAGATCGACAACGGCGAGCTCGTGCTGCCGCACAAGCCGGGGCTCGGCCTCAAGTTTGACGAGAAAGTGATCGCCAGGTTCAAGGCTTAGGCGTCACCACAGCGAGATGCGCTGGTCCGGCGGCAGGTACATACCGTCGCCAGGCTTGACGCCGAAGGCCTCGTCGAAAGCGGTCTGGTTGCGCAGCGCGCCGTTGGCGCGGAACTGGCCCGGCGAATGCGGGTCGGTCTTGATGCGCTCGATGCGGGCGGCGTCGCGCACCTTGTCCTTCCAGATCTGCGCGAAGGCGAGGAACAGGCGCTGCTCGCCGGTATAGCCGTCGATCACCGGCGCCGGCCGACCCTCAAGCGAGCGGCGATAGGATTTGACCGCGACGGCCAGGCCTGAATTGTCGGCGATGTTCTCGCCGAGCGTCAGCGCGCCGTTGACGCGATATCCGGGCAGCGAACTGAACGCGTCGTATTGCGCGACGAGGCCGCGTGTCCTTGCCTCGAAGCGGTCGCGATCCTCCGGCGTCCACCAGTTGCGCAGGTTGCCGTCGCCGTCGAAGTGGCTGCCCTCGTCGTCGAAGCCGTGGCTGATCTCGTGGCCGATCACCGTGCCGATGCCGCCGTAGTTGGCGGCGTCCTCCGCGCCGGCGTCGAAGAACGGCGGCTGCAGGATGCCGGCGGGAAAGGTGATCTCGTTCTTGCTGGGGCTGTAGAAGGCGTTGACGATCTGCGGCGTGGTGAACCATTCGTCACGGTCCACCTTCTGCCCGACCTTGGCCGTCCAGAAGGCGTGGTCGAATCGCCGCGCGCGCATGACGTTGCCGACCAGGTCGTCGCGACGGACGACGAGACCATCGTAGTCGCGCCATTTCTCGGGATAGCCGATCCTGGCGCGCATCGCCGCCAGCTTGGCGAGCGCTTGACGGCGGGTCTCGGGGCCCATCCAGTCGAGCGTTTCGATGCTCGTGCGATAGACCGCCATCATTTGGGCGATCATCGCCTCGGCGCGGGCCTTGTTGGCGGGCGGGAAATGGCGCTCGACGTAGAGCTTGCCGAGCGCAAAGCCCATCGAGCGGTCGACGATGGCGACGGCGCGCTTCCAGCGCGGCTGGAATTCAGGCACGCCGCGCAGCGCGCGCTGCTCGAAGGCGTAATCTTCCGCGGCGAAGGCCGCGGAAAGATAAGGCGCGTAGGCGCTCAGCAGATTGTAGGTGAGGTAGGCACGCCAGGTCGCAAGCGGCACGTCGCGCAGGACGGCGCCGAGGCCGTCGAAATAACTCGGCTGGAACACCACGAGGTCGCGGACGTCGCGGCCGATCCCGACGGCGGCAAGCCATGACGGCCAGGCGTCGTCGGCGGTCAAGGCCGGCAGCGCGGCCACCGTGCGCCGGTTGTAGGTCTTGACGGGATCGCGGTTCTGCACCCGCGTCCACTGCAGGCGCGCCAGCGCCGTTTCCAGCGAGATGATGGCGTCGGCATCGGCCTCGCCGGCCGGCCCCCCGGCAAGCGACAGCAGCTTGGCGATGTGCGTGCGATAGGCGGTGCGGATCGTCAGGAAGTGCGCATCGTCCTTGAGATAGTAGTCGCGGTCGGGCAAGCCCAGCCGGCCTTGCGCCAGATGGCCGACGTAAACCGTGGCGTCATGCTCGTCCGGGCCGACATCGAGGTAGAACGGCGTGCGCACCCAAAGGCGCGCCAGATGCCCGAACAGGGCCGGCAGCGCCGCCGTGCCGGCCAGCGCGTGAATACGATCGAGCTCGGGCATCAGCGCGCCAAGGCCAGCCGCCTCGACCTGCCTCTCATCCATGAACGAGGCATAGAAATCGGTGAGCTTGCGTCGCTCTCCGTCGGTGCTCTGTGGATCGATGCCCTCGATGAGGCCGCGCAATTGCCCTTGCGTTGTTTCGCGCAGGGCATTGAACGTGTCCCAGGCCGGCCGGTCGGCCGGGATCGCTGTCGCGGCCAGCCACTTGCCGTTGGCGAAGCGCCAGAAATCCTCCTGCGGCCGCACGCTGCTGTCGATCGCCGAGAGATCGATGCCGGAGCGCTGTTGTGCGAGGGGCAGCGCCGGTACGGCCGCACCGATCAGCAGAGCAAGAAGGAAACGGCGCAGCATGTGCATCATCATGCACACGATGCCTGTGAGCGTCTGCAGCCAGAAGCCCTGGGCCTGATGGGGGCGCCCATCATTCCGCCGCGGGTCGCTGACCGCGATATACGGTCACAGTTCTTGCGTGCTTCACGTGTGCTGCAAGCGCTGTTAATCTTACGGCGATGTCCGGCGGCACCCGGCAGCATCTAATCGCCGGGTGCATGTAAGCAAGACTGTACGGGGGAGAAAGCTCGATGACGATAGCAATGGGCGCGCCCGCTGCGCGGGCAAATCGTTGGTCACAACTGTGGCTTGGCGTGGTCTGCATGGTGCTGATCGCCAACCTGCAGTACGGCTGGACCCTGTTCGTCAATCCCATGCACAACGCCCACGGCTGGGGCTTGGGAGACATCCAGCTCGCCTTCTCGATTTTCATCGCAACTGAGACCTGGCTGACGCCGATCGAGGGCTGGATCGTCGACTATCTCGGACCGCGCCGCGGACCGCCAATCATGATTGCCTTCGGCGCTGTCCTGGTCGGTGTCGCCTGGGTGATCAACGCCTATGCCACGTCGCTCAGCATGCTCTATCTCGGTGCCGCGGTCTCCGGCACCGGCGCCGGCGCTGTCTACGCGACCTGCGTCGGCAACGCGGTGAAGTGGTTCCCCGACCGGCGCGGCCTCGCGGTGGGCATGACGGCAGCAGGCTTCGGCGCCGGCGCCGCGCTTACTGTCATTCCGATCCGGATGATGATCGAGGGCATGGGCTACGCGAACACCTTCTTCTGGTTCGGCATCGGCCAGGGCGTGGTGCTGCTCCTGATCGCGCCCGTCCTGCGGGGGCCGCTGGAGGGCGAGATGCCCGCGGTCACCGCGCCCAAGGTGCAGCAGAGCAACGCCAGCTCGACGCCGGTGCAGGTGCTGAAGAGCCCGATCTTCTGGCTGCTCTACGTCATGCTGACGGCAATTTCGGCGAGCGGCCTGATCGTCACGGCGCAGATCGCGCCGATCGCGCAGGACTTCGGCCTCTCCAAGACGATCCTGTTCCTCGGCGCCGGCGTGCTTACGGTGGCGCTCGTCGTCGACAACGTCATGAACGGCATGGCGCGGCCCTTCTTCGGCTGGGTGTCCGACAACATTGGCCGCGAAAACACCATGGCGATCGCGTTCACCTTGGGGGGCTTCAGCTATCTTCTGCTGGGCTATTTCGGCAACAGCCCGTGGACGTTCGTGATCTGCTGCGCGCTGATCTTCTTCACCTGGGGCGAGATCTTCAGCCTGTTCCCCTCGACCTGCACCGACCTGTTCGGCCCCAAATACGCCACCACCAACGCCATGCTGCTCTACACCGCCAAGGGCACCTCGGCGTGGCTGGTGCCGCTCGCCAACATCTCGAAGGCCAGCACGGGCAGTTGGCAATCCGTGTTCATCACCGCGGCGGTGGTGAATTTCGCCGTCGTGCTGGCCGCGGTGTTCATCTTGAAGCCCGCCCGCAAGCGCGGCTGAAGCGCCCTCCCTGAGCGTCCCATCCGGGCCGCCCGCTCTTGTCGAGCGGGCGATGCCTCGCCTACACCTGCAGTCCTCTGAATGAAGAGGGAACGCTCGTGGACAGTTTGCAGCAGGTACCCTTCAAGCCGATCGAGTTCCTGAGCCGTGACGTCAGGGCCGACCGGCGCCCGGACGGCACCATCGTCCTGCAGTCGAACCACAAGCTGAAACCCTACGAACGGCACGTGCCGGCATTGCTGGCCAAATGGGCGGCCGAGGCGCCCGACCGGCTGTGGCTGGCGCAGCGCCGCGGCCCGGCGCGTGAGTGGCTCAAAGTAACTTACTCGGAGGCCAAGAAGCAGGTCGATGCCGTGACCCAGGCGCTGCTCGACGGCGGCTTCGGCCCCGACAAGCCGGTCATGATCCTGTCGTCGAATTCGATCGAGTTCGCGCTGCTGTCGATGGCCGCCATGCAGGCGCGTGCGCCGTTGGCACCGGTGTCGCCGGCCTATTCGGTGATGAGCCAGGATCACGCCAAGCTGCGCTACGTCTTCGAGCTCATCAGGCCGGGCCTGGTGTTCGTGCAGAACGGCGAGATCTATGGCGGGGCCCTCGACGACCTCGATCTAGATGGCGTCCTTCTGGTTCACGTCGACAAGGCGCCGCCCAAGAGACAATCGCTGCCGTGGAGCACTCTGGTGGCAACGAAGCCGACGGACGCCGTTGCGCGCTCCATCGCAGCGATCGAGCCCAAGACCGTCGGCAAATTCCTGTTCACCTCAGGCAGCACCGGCATGCCCAAGGCGGTGATCAACACCCAGGAGATGATGTGCGCGAACATCGCGATGGGACAGATGGCGCGCACGCGCAAGGCCGCGGATCCCTCGCCAGTGCAGCTCGACTGGCTGCCGTGGAACCACACGATGGGCGGCAATGCCACCTTCCAGGGCAATCTGGCCGAAGGCGGCACGACCTGGATCGATGACGGCAAGCCGCTGCCCGGGCTGTTCGAGGAGACGCTGCGCAATCTGCGCGAGATCTCGCCGACCTCGTTCGCCAACGTGCCGGCGGGCTACGCCATGCTGGCGACGGCGCTGGAGAAGGACGATGCGCTGGCCGGCAAATTCTTCAAGAACCTGAACTCGCTCGCCTATGGTGGCGCCACTCTGCCCAGCGACCTGTACGAGCGCATGGAAGCGCTGGCGGTGAAGCACACCGGCTATCGCCTTCCCTTTGTCACCGGCTGGGGCGCCACCGAGACGGCGCCAACCGCGACCACGGTGCACTGGGCGTCCGAGCGCGTCGGCTTGATCGGCCTGCCATTCCCCGGCGTTCAGCTCAAGATGGTCCCGACCGGCGAAGAGGGCCGCTATGAGCTTCGCCTCAAGAGCATCATCGTGACGCCCGGCTACCATAAGCAGCCCGACCTGACGGCCCAGATGTTCGACGAGGAGGGCTTCTACAAGATCGGCGACGCCGGCCGCTTCGTCGATCCCGACGATCCGAGCTGGGGCCTGATCTTCGACGGCCGCGTGGTCGAGGACTTCAAGCTGTCGACCGGCACCTTCGTGCTTGTAGGCACTTTGCGCACGACGGCGATCGCCGCCGCCTCGCCGGTGCTGCAGGACGCCGTGGTGTGCGGCGAGGGCCGCGATCATGTCGGCCTGCTCGGGTTCCCAAACTTCGCCGCCTGCCGCAAGGTCGCGGGCGACGACAACCTGCAGCTCTCGAACGACGAGCTGCTGAAGCATCCCGCCGTGGTCGAGACGGTGCGCTCGGGCCTCGCGCGCATGAACGCCGAGTGCAAAGGCTCGTCGCTCCAAGTCCGCCGCGTGCTGTTGATGGCCGAGCCGCCGTCGGTCGACGGCAACGAGATGACCGACAAGGGTTACATCAACCAGCGCGCCACGCTGCAGCGCCGCAAGGCGCTGGTCGACAGGCTCTATGCCGGCGGCGAGGGCGTAATCGAAATCTGAGGCGCTATTCGTCCACCCGGCTTTCGCGAATCCGCCGCGTGCCCATGTAGACCGGCTTCAGCGGGTCCATCACGAAGCGGATGCGTGGCAGATCGGTATCAACCGTGCAGCAGGTGCCGACGATCGGATCGGCGAGCGCGATGCCGCCGGCATTCCACGCCGCCGCATCGAAGGCGCTGACGGTCGGCTTGCCGCGCTCGGCCTTGTAGAAGGTGTATTTCGGATCGACCTGGATCAGCATCGGCTGGGTCGTGCCGTCGAGCGGCGCGTTCACTGCCGTCACCCAGTTGATGTACTGCACATCGGTGCCCGACACCGGCTGTGGATCGGCGAGCGCGCAGTCGAGGATGGTCTTGCCGGCCTTCTTCACCGTGGCCATGACGCGATCGTGGCGGCGCAAGAATTTTACCTCGCCGGGCTCGACCGGAATGCCCCAACGCGAACGGAGCTCTTTGGCGGCGGCATCGGTGCTGGCCACGGCGCCTAGAAGAAAGCCACGCGGATGCGCGCCGGCCCGGCTGCCGAGCCGCAGGACGGCGAGATTGAACGGGCCAACCGGGCTCTCGCTGTACCGGGTGACGGCCAGGATCACGTAGGACGGCAGCGCCGGGTGCATCGCCTTGGGCAGGAGCCCGTCGGTCGAGCTGCGCGGCACCTCGATAAGGAGCTGCATTGTCTCCGCCTTGGGCAAGGTCCAGGCCTCGGTGTCGAGGTTGGCCAGCGTCGGCAGGTGCTTGGCGTTCTGCGTGATGTCGAGCGTTCCGAAGAGAGGCATATCGCTACTCCGCCGCCTGGGCACTAAGCGCCTTGGCGCTTAGTGCCTGCGCCGAGGCGGGCTTCTTGGCGAACACCGGCATCACTTCCTTGGCGAACAGACGCAGGCTCGCCATTACCTGGTCCTGCGGCACCACCTCGTTGGCGTTGAGGATGAAGTTGATGCAGTCGACGCCGAGCGACTCCCACTTCTTCACTGCGCGGATGATGCGCGCGGGATCGCCATAGGCCATGCCCTCGGTCTGCTGCTCGTTGGCGTCGGGTCCCGTCGCGGCTCGACGCAGCGCCGGCAGGAGGCCGAGCGACTGGTAGGAGGGCGAGGAGAAGACTTCGCGCGTGGAGATCAGCTGGGTCGCCAGATAGTTGAAGGTGTTGCCAAGGCGCTTGCCCATCTCGACGCCGGTCTTCTCGTCCTCGTGGCAGAACAGGAAGTTGGTGGTGGCGACCTGTTCGTTCACGAATGCGCCGACCGGCTCGCAGTTCTTGATGCGCCGGCGGTACTCCTTGATCTTCTTCTCCTGCTCGTCGAAACCCGCGAAGGAAAGGCCGAGGCTGCCCAGTCCACGCTCGGCGGCGTCGATTTCGGTGCCGGGGCTGGTGACGGCGACCCACATCGGCGGGTGCGGCTTCTGGTAGGGCTTGGGCAGGATGGTGCGCTCGGGCATCGACCAGAACTCACCCTGATAGGAGAAGGTCTCCTGCATCCACATCTTGGGCAGGCAGCGCACGAACTCGTCCCAGCTCTTCTTGGTGCTGTCGGGATTGGCGCGAAAGCCGCCGAGCTCGGTCCAGGTGGCCGAACGGCCGGTGCCGACATGCAGGCGGCCGCCCGACAGGATGTCGAGCGTCGCCGTCTTCTCGGCGATCTTGATCGGATGGTTGAACTCGGGCACGCAGACCACGATGCCGTGGCCGACCTGGATGCGCTTGGTGAGCACGGCACAGGCGGTCAGGAACAGTTCCGGCGCGGAGCAGTGCGAGTATTCTTCCAGGAAATGATGCTCGACCGCCCACACGTGATCGAAGCCCAGCTCGTCGGCGAGCTTCACCTGCTCGAGGCAGTTGTTATAGACGGTGCGCTCTTTTTCCGGCGTCCAGGGACGCGGGATCGAAATCTCGTAGAACAGACCGAATTTCATGGGGCGCCTCCTGAAGTCCTTCGACCTCATCCTGAGGAGCCGCGCAGCGGCGTCTCGAAGGATGGGAACCAGTCTCGCTGTTGCCCACCCTTCGAGACGCATCGCTGCGCGATGCTCCTCAGGGTGAGGTGATTTCGTTGATCCAGCATAAACGCTAGGCTTGCAGGCCAAGGGGCGCAACTCCACCATGCGTTCGGAGGGCGAAATCGAATGAGCAAGTTCGCGGGAAAAGTCGCGATCGTGACGGGCGGCGCCAGCGGCATGGGCCGCGCCACCGTGATGCGCTTCCTCGCCGAGGGCGCGAAGGTGATGGTCGCCGACCTGAACGATGCCAACGGTGCGGAGACGCTGGCCGTCGCCAAGGCGCAGGGCCACGCCGACGGCATCGCTTTCCTGCGCTGCGACGTCGCCAAGGAGTCGGATGTTGCCGCGCTGGTGGCGGAGACGGTGAAGCGCTTCGGCCGGCTCGACGTCGCCTATCTCAACGCCGGCGTCGGCGGCGCCTTTGGACCGATCGCCGAGACCAGCGTCGAGGATTGGGACTACACCTTCGCCGTGCTGGTGCGCTCGGTCTTCCTCGGCATGAAGCACACGTCGCTCGCCATGAGGAAGCTCGGCAATGGCGGCGTGATCCTGGCGACGGCGTCGATCGCCGGCATGGTGGGCGGCGCTGGCCCGCATGCCTATTCAGCCGCCAAGGCCGCCGTGATCAGCCTGATCGAGAATGTCGCGGCGGAGCTCGGCCCGCATCGCATCCGCGTGGTCGGCATCGCACCCGGCGTGATCTCCACGCCCTTGCTTCATCGCGGCAAGCCCGAGCGCTACGAGGCGCAGTTCAAGCGCCAGCCCTGGCCCGACCGCGGCGAGCCGGAGGTGATCGCCGACGTGGCGGCCTTCCTGTGCTCCGACGACGCGCGCTTCATCACCGGCGAGACCATCAAGGTCGATGGCGGTCTGCTGGCCCAGGGTATGGCCTTGTTCGGCACCGGCAAAGACGCGACCTTCATCAGGACCGCGGGCGTCAATCGCGGCACGACCGGCGAAGCCATGGTCGTGCGTCATCTCGAACCGAAGGACTGACACATGCTGGAAGCGGAGAAACTCCACGGACATCTCATCGGCCAGCAGGGCTCGCGGCGCTCGCTGAACACGCCCGCCCTGGTGCTCGATCTCGAGAGGCTCGAGCGCAACATCGCGGAGATGGCGTCTTTCGCCAAGGCGCACAATGTGAAGCTCCGGCCGCATTCCAAGACGCACAAATCGGCCGATATCGCCAAGCGCCAGATCAAGGCCGGCGCGCTCGGCGTCTGCTGCGCCAAGCTGGGCGAGGCCGAGGCGCTGGCCGAAGGAGGCGTCGCGCATCTGCACATCACCTCGCCGGTGGTGACCCCGCAGGCGATCACGAGGTTGATGGAGCTGAACGGCAAAGTCGCCGACCTGATGGTGGTGGTCGATCATCCGGCCAATGTCGAGGCGCTGAACACGGCGGCCGCGAAGGCGGGCAAGCCGCTGACGGTGATCGTCGACATCGATCCCGGCATGCATCGCACCGGCGTCGCCACGCCCGACGGCGTGGTCGATCTGGTGCGCAAGGTCACGGGCCTGAAGTCGCTGAAATATGCCGGCGTGCAGTTCTATTGCGGCCGTCACCAGCACATCAAGGACTTCAAGGAGCGCAAGGCCTCGATCGAGGAGCGCACGGAATATCTCAAGGGCATCGTCGACAAGCTCGAGGCAGCGAAGCTCAAGCCTGGCATCGTCACCGGCTCGGGCACCGGCACGCATTTCATCGATGCCAAGCTCGGCGTCTTCACCGAGCTGCAGGTCGGCTCCTACGTGTTTATGGACCACGAATACAACATCTGCGACCTGCGCGGCCTCGACAAACCGACCTTCGAGCAGGCGCTGCAGATCGACGCGCGCGTGGTCAGCGCCAACACGCCCGGCATGGTCACGGTCGATGCCGGGCTGAAGGCGATGGCGACCGAGTCGGGTCCGCCGCAAGTTCTGAAGGGCGCCGTCGACGGCGCCACCACGCGCTTCATGGGAGACGAGCACCTCGCGGTCATCGCACCCGAAGGCAAGGCCACTCCCGGCCATGGCGAACAGGTGATCCTGACGCCGCCGCATTGCGATCCGACCGTCAATCTCTACGAGGCCTATCACGTCGTGAAGGGCGACACGCTGGTCGAGATCTGGCCGGTGACGGCGCGCGGACGGTCGCGCTGAACTAGGGGTTCGCCGATCGCAAAATAGGAGCCTCCTCCCGATGTAGCCGGCCGCTGGGCTGTGTATCTCACGCGCCCGGCCCCTGTTGGGCCGCTATTCGGGAGCAGGCCATGAATGCTGTGTGGTGGACGAGGGCGCTGGCCTTCTTGTCGTTGGTGATCGCGGCCGCCGTCGTCCAGGCGGGCAAGGCCAAGGCTGCCGGCGATCCGGTGGTCGATCACGTGCGCACGGCGAACGAGCGCTTCGTGGACGTCGCGGTCGCCGTGGCTGAAGGCTATGCGTCGGCCGGTTGCGTCACCAGTCCCGATGGCGGCGCGATGGGCGTGCGCTACGTGAACGCGGCCTATCTCAAGGACCGGAGTGTCGACATCAAGCGCCCGCAGGCCGTGCTCTACGAGCCGCTGCCCGACGGCAAGCTTGCGCTGGCGGGAGTGCAGTACATCACCTTCGACGGCCCGACTTCGCTGGATGGGCAGACGTTCCAATTCGTCGGCAAACCGAACAACTACGGCCTGGGGGCGTTCTACGAACTGCCGGTCTGGGCCTGGAAGGTCAACCTGCACGGCGCCTTCGCCGAGATGAATCCCACCGTGAGCTGCGACTACGCCAAGGTGCGCGACGAGGTGCCGGTCATATTCGACCTGGACTAGGTCGATTTGAACTGGCGCCGACCAGCACTTCGCCGTTCCACAGGCGGGTGAGCAGCAGGATCGCGGCGAGGCCGATCGCGCTGATCACCGTCATGCCGAGGAAGGCGCGCTGGCCGTACGTCGTGTAGAGGAAGCCGGCGAACTGGAAGATCACGGCCTGGGTTGCCCCGGTGCCCAGCGCGTAATAGATGCTCTGGCCGAGCGCCACGCCACTGCTCGGCAGGGCGCGCTGGATGAAGGCCATGGCACCGAGATGGCAGGCGGCGAAGGTGCCGGCGTGCAAGAGCTGCAGCACAATCAGCGCCGGCAGCTCGGTCGTGAAGGCCATGGCGGTCCAGCGCACGATGCCGCAGGCGAGACCGAGGCCGATCAGGCCGGTGACGCCGATCCGCTTCATCAGCCAACCGCTCGCCATCATCAGCAGGATCTCGACGGCGACGCTCTCACCCCACAGCATGCTGATGGTGACGTCGTCGATTCCCGCACTACGCCAGGTGAGCGTGCCGAAGCTGTAGAGCACGGCATGGCTCGACTGGCAGAAGCCGGCGCCGATCATGAACAGCAGGAACGGCCTGGAGCGGAAGAGATCCAAGATGCCGAACGGGGCGTGACGGTCGGTGCCACGGGGGTGCGCTTCACCGCGCGGCAGGACGAGTGCGAATGGCAGCAGGCAGATGACCCCGAACCAGCCGACATAGAGCACCGAGGGCGGACCGAAATGGTCGACGGCGACACCGCAGATCATTGTGCCAGCGATGAAGGCGACGGAACCCCACACGCGCAGCGTGCCGTAGACGAAGCCGCGGGCTCTGGCCTCGTTCACCAGCACGCCGTCATAGAGCGCCATGGTCGGCGACCAGACGCAGCCCCAGAGCAGCCCGATCAGCAGCAGGGCGATGAAGGTGTAGGAGAGCTGGTAGACGCCCATCATCACGATGGCGGCGGCGGCGAGCGCGAGCAGCATGCCGCGCAGCCGGCCAATGCGGTGCGCGAGGAAGCCGATGCCAAGCACCGACACGACGCTCACCAGTTGGCGGCTCATGAACAGGGTGCCGATCTCGGAGTCGGTGATGCCGCGGTCGCGCAGCCACACCGGCCAGTAGCTCATGAAGGCGCCGGAGGCGAAGAAGTAGGCGGCGCCATAGGCTGAGAGCCGGAAGCCGCTGACGAAGCGCCCCATCAGGCGGCGAACTCGCGCCGGACCTGATCGGTGTGCTGGCCGAGCGCGGGCACGTCGCCCAGGCGCTCCGGCTCGCCGTCATAGGCGGCGGCGAGGGCGGGGACGGTGACGTCTCCGTTGGGCGTCTTGATGCTCATGCGCCTGAGCTGCGGATGCGTGGAGAGGTCGCCGACCGAGCTCACGCGCGCCCAGGCGATCTGCGCTGCATCGAGGCGTGCGGCGAGCTCGGCAAAATCCCGCGTGCCAAAGCTCTGCTGCACGATGGCATTCGTCTCGTCGCGCCGCGCGTTGCGCGCCTTGTTGGTGGCGTAGGCGGGATCCTTGTCGAGGCCTGGCCGGTCGAGCACGTGTTCGCAGAGGCGCGTGAACTCGCGGTCGTTCTGGATCGAGATCAGCACGGGCACCTTGTCGGCAGTCTGGTAGACGCCATAAGGCGCGATCGTGGGATGGGTGAGGCCGAGCCGCGGCCAATCGTAGGCGCCGTAATCCTTGGCCAGCAACGGCACGCTCATCCATTCCGCCATCGAGGAGAAGAGCGACGCCGAGATGGCGCGGCCCTCGCCGGTCTTTTGGCGGGCGATCAGCGCCTCGAGAATGGCGGCATGCGCGTACATGCCCGTGCCGATGTCGGTCGCCGAGACGCCGACGCGGCCTGGTGCGTGCTCGGTGCCGGTGATCGAGGCGAGCCCGCTCTCGGCCTGCACCAGGAGATCGTAGGCGCGGCGGTCCTTGTAGGGGCCGTGATCGCCGTAGCCCGAGATGTCGGCGGTGATGAGTCGCTTGTTCCTGGCCCGCATCGCCGCCGAGCCGAAGCCCGCGCGCTCGGCCGAACCCGGCGCCAGGTTCTGGATCAGCACGTCGGCCTTGGCGATCATGCGATGCAGCAGGACGAGGTCTTCGTTTTTCTTGAAGTCGAGCACGACCGACTGCTTGCCGCGGTTCAGCCAGACGAAATAGGTCGCGAGCCCATGCACGTAGGCGTCGTAGCCGCGCGCGAAATCGCCTTCCGGCCGCTCGATCTTGATGACGCGCGCACCGGCATCGGCCAGCCGCGCTGAGCAATAGGGGGCGGCGACCGCCTGCTCGACGCTCACCACCAGCAGGCCGTCCAACGCTCCGGGCATTCTACTCGTCTCTCCGTAGGGGCCGGCAACATGCCATAGTGAAGACATGGTGCAACTGAGTTTGGCGGAGCGCGAAATGGCCGAGGGCAGCGGCGGGTCGGCGCGCGCCATGGCCATGCGTATCGTGGCCGACACCGCGCGCATGCTCGGAGCCGCGAGGCTGGTGCCGATCGCTTCGGCGCACATCGACGGCTGCCTCTATCACGGCGACTCCGGCACGCTGTTCGCCGAGCGGCTGGTGCAAGGCGGCGGCGCCGTCGCCGTGCCGACCACGCTCAATGTCGGCGCGCTCGACCTGCTTCATGCCGGCCGCGTGCGGCTCGAACCGGCTCGGGCGGCGATGGCCAGGCGCATGATGGACGCCTATCTCAAGCTTGGCTGCCGTGCGACCTGGACCTGCGCGCCCTATCAGGCGGGCCACCGGCCGGCGCTCGGCCAGCATGTCGCCTGGGGCGAAAGCAACGCCGTCGCCTTTTGCAATTCCGTGCTGGGCGCGCGCAGCGAGCGCTACGGCGACTTTTTAGACATCTGCGCCGCGCTGTCGGGCCGCGCACCGGAGAGCGGCTTGCATCTCTCCGACAATCGCCGCGCAACTCTGGAGGTCGATGCCTCGGCGCTCGATCGGCGACTGGTCGACGAGGACGCTTTCTGGCCGGTGCTGGGCGCGTGGCTCGGTGAAACGGCCGGCGGCCGTGTCGTCGCCTTCACCGGATTGCCGCAGAAGATCGACGAAGACCGGCTGAAGGCGATGGGCGCGGCGGCGGCCTCGACTGGCGCGGTCGGGCTCTTTCATGTCGTCGGGGCCACCCCGGAGGACCCGCAGCTCGCGCCCGGTCACGAGACGATTCGGCTTTCTGGTGCGATGCTTCATGCGGCGCGCGATCGGCTGTCGACGGCGCGGGCCAAGGCAGGCGAGCGCGTCGATGCCGTCGCGGTCGGCTCGCCGCATTTTTCCGTCGCCGAGTTCGAGCGGCTGCTCGCGGCGCTCAACGGCCGCAGGCTTAAAATCCCGTTCTATGTCTGCACTGGCCGGCACACGCTCGACGAGCTGCAGCGCGCCGGCATCGATCTCACGTCGAGCGGTCTTACGGTCGTCGCCGACACCTGCATCGTGGTGACGCCGATTTTGCCGGCGAATACCGGCCTGCTGCTCACCAACTCCGGTAAGTTTGCGCACTACACGCGACCCAACACCGGTTACGACGTGCTCTATGGCTCGCTGTCGGATTGCGCTGAGACCGCTGTCGCGGGGCGGTTGGTGCGCGACGAAGCGATCTGGCGATGACGCCGTTGCTTCCAGGAAGCGCCGAGGGGCACGTGCTGAAGCTGCCGTCACTGTCGTTGTGGGGCGGTGTCGATCCGTTCAGCGGAAAGTTGACCGATCCGGCGCTGCCGCACTGCGGCGAGAGCGTACGTGGCCGCGTGCTGATGATCGCCGAGCCGGTGGGCTCCTCGTCGTCGAGCGCGGTGCTGTTGGAATTGCTGCATGCGGGCAATGCACCGGCTGCGATTGTGCTGGGCCGCGCCGATGCCATTGTGGCGCTGGGCGTACTGGTGGCGCGCGAAATGGGATGGGCTACCATCCCGATCGCCGTGCTGGCGCCGTCGGAACAAGCAAAAATCGCCGACGGGTCTGTGCTGAGAGTTGGGTGAGGGAACGACAATGCCAGGACCGCTTGCGGGCGTGAAAGTGATCGACCTGACGGCCGTGCTGCTGGGGCCGTTCGCCACCCAGCATCTGGCCGACATGGGCGCCGACGTGATCAAGGTCGAGCCGCCGGAAGGCGATCTGCTGCGCGTGTCGGGCGGCTCGATGGGCCGCCACAAGGGCATGGGCCCGATCTACATGGCAGCCAACCGCAACAAGCGCTCGCTCTGCCTCGATCTCAAGAAGCCCACGGCCGTTGCCGTCCTGAAGGACCTGATCAAGAACGCTGACCTCTTCATCCATAACAGCCGGCCGGCGGCGATCGAGCGGCTGGGGCTGGGCTATGAGGACCTGAAGAAAGTCAATCCGTCGATCATCTACGCCTATTCGCTCGGCTACGCGCGCAAGGGGCCGTACGGCCACAAGCCTGCCTTCGACGACCTGGTGCAGGGCGTGAGCGGGGCCGCGTCGCTGCAGAGCCGCGTCGACGGCCAGCCACCCAAATTCATGCCGAGCCTGATCGCCGACAAGACGACGGGGCTCCATCTCTGCATCGCCGTGCTGGGCGCGCTCTACCATCGCAAATGCACCGGCGAAGGGCAGATGATCGAGGTGCCGATGCTCGAGACGCTCGCCTCGTTCTGGCTGACCGAGCATTTGTTCGGTGCGACCTGGCGGCCGGAGCGCGGTGCCATGGGCTACGACCGCATCATCAACAAGTACCGCCATCCGTTCCCGACCAAGAACGGCTATGTCTGCGCGCTGCCCTACACCGATGCACACTGGCAGACCTTCTTCGAGATCGTCGATCGACCCGATCTCGCCAAGGACCCACGCTTCGCCGACCGCAACGTGCGGCCGAAGCACTTCAGCGAGCTCTACCAGGTGCTCGCGTCGCTCCTGCAACACCGCACCACCGAGGAATGGCTGGAAGCCTTCGACAAGGCCGACATTCCCGCCATGCCGGTGCGGACGCTCGAGGAGCTTCTCGAGGATCCGCATCTCAAAGCCATCGGTTTCTTCACCGACCGCGAGCATCCAAGCGAGGGGCCGATCACCACCTTTGCCAGCCCGCTCGATTTCGAGAAGACCAAGGTCGAGTACCGCCACCACGCGCCGCGCATCGGCGAAGACGGCGAGGCGATCCTGCGCGAGGCCGGACTGAATGACGCGGCCATCGAGAAACTGAAGGCCGACAAGACGTTGATCGTGCCGTGATACCGGCTGCATCCGGTTCCTATCCGCGGCGCGACGGCAATCTTGTGCGGCCCCTGATTGGCGCAACCGAGACGTTCGGACGGATCGCCGATGCCGTGGATGCGGCGCGTCAGCGTGTCTGGCTGACCGTCGCCTTCTATGCCGACGATTTCCGGCTTCCGGACAGGCGCGGGTTATTCGAGTTGCTGGAGGGTGCGGCCGCGCGGAGCGTCGACGTACGAGTGGTGTTTTGGCGGCCCAATCCGGAAAGCGCTCGGTATGGCCGTACCTATCCGATCGATTTGCCGGCGCGGCCAGGCCTGAAGCTGCGGTGGGATCGCGCGGTCGGCCCGTACTGTCATCATCAGAAAAGCTGGGTGGTCGATGACACGGGTTTCGTCGGCGGCATCAACCTCACCGCAAAGGCGCTCGAGCGGCACGACGCCTATGTCGAGGTGAACGGCCCCTCGGCGACCGACGTGGCCCACAACTTCGTGCAACGCTGGAACGGTGCCAGCGAGCCGCATGGGCCCGACGATCTGCGACTGCCCACGGCGATCCTCCCTCCGTGCGGCCCAAGCCCCGTGCAGATTCAGCGCATGTTTCGCGACGATCGGTCGATCCTCGATCAGTACGAGCGCGCGATCGATGCGGCCGAGCGCTCGATCTACATCGAGAACCAAGCGATCCCGATTCCGCGAATTTCCGTCCGGCTCGAAGCCGCACTTCAACGAGGTGTCGAGGTCGCGCTGCTCGTGCCTGCCGTGCCCCCAGAGTCTATGCCGCGCGTAAGGAGGGGCGGCGCGCCTTGTTCGACGGGCTGGAGGCGTTGGGCCGTTATCCGCATTTCCGTCTCGCCGGCCTGTCGGTCTATGTCCATTGCAAGCTGATGATCGTCGACGACGCTGGGCCACCGTCGGCTCCTGCAACCTGCACGCCAATTCGTTGGGCGGCCATTCCGAGATGAATGCCTCGATCTGGGACGCAGCCGTCGCACGCGATCTGCGCGAGCGCCTGCGCCGCAAGCACGAAGGCGACATGTTCACCCTGACGCCGGAACTCTATGGCGTCGGCCGATGACGTCCGCTGTCTTGTCGAACCGACGACGCGAAGCGCTTGAACTTCTAATGACCAAAATAGGTGGCTGCACCGGTTGGACTTAGAATCCCGGTGCTTCGAGGCCAGGAGTCCAGTGTGTTGCCATCGCGTCGTCGCTCGCCGAGCCATCGCTCGCTGTCGATATGTAGTCCGGCGAAAAAGGGCCCCCTGATTTTTCCCTTTTTAAAAGCGTCACCTTTAGTAACCGCTCCACAGCTAGTGGCCGGGCCGACTGGGCGAACGTCGCGTCAGTCGATGACGTCCGCCGTCTTGTCGAGCGGGTACGCGACCACATCGCCGGCCACCGGCACGATCTTGACGGCGGCACTGGTCGTGCGGACTGGAAAGGCGACGAGGCCGCAGCCCGCCAGGCCGAATGCCGCGGTCACGATCAGCAACAGGCAAGCAGGCTTCAGAAGGTGAGCCATGGCCGCGTCCTTTCTGCACAACGAACGATTTGGCCCGCTCGGGGTTGCGTGACGTGCCGCCCAAGTTACGTAAAGTCGTTCCGCGTCGTGGCGCTTGGAGCCGCAATCCGGTTGTGCCCTCGGGCCTCGCGGCTAAACTTCGGCCAAATCCAAAAGCACCATCCGGGAGGGATCGATGGATCTCGCATTCACCCCTGAAGAGCAGAAATTCGCAGCCGACGTGCGCGCTTTCGTGAAGGCCAACCTGCCGGCCGATGTGCGCGACAAGGTCAGGAACGGCAAGCATCTCGGCCGCGACGACTACATGCGCTGGCAGCAGGCGCTTGGGAAGAAGGGCTGGCTGGTCTACACCTGGCCGAAGAAGCATGGCGGCCCGGGCTTCACGCCGGCCGAGCGCTACATCTTCGAGAACATCTGCGCCGAGGAATACGCGCCGGGCATCATCCCGTTCGGCACCAAGATGGTCGGGCCGGTGATCTACACTTTCGGCGACGACGAGCAGAAGGCGAAGTACCTGCCGGCAATTCGCGAGAGCACCGTGTGGTGGTGCCAGGGCTACTCCGAGCCGGGCTCGGGTTCCGATCTCGCGTCGCTGCGGACCAAGGCGGAGAAAGAGGGCGACCATTACATCGTCAACGGGTCGAAGACCTGGAACACGATGGGCCAATGGGCCGACTGGATCTTCTGCCTGGTGCGGACCGACTCGAAGGCCAAGCCGCAGGAGGGCATCTCCTTCCTGCTGATCGACATGAAGACGCCGGGCATCACCGTGAAGCCGATCATCATGATGGATGGCGGGCACGAGGTGAACGAGGTGTTCTTCGACAATGTGAAGGTCCCGGTCGCCAACCTGGTCGGCAAGGAGAACGAAGGCTGGACCTGCGCCAAGTTCCTGCTGGCCAATGAGCGGCTGGGCATCGCTGCGGTGCCGCAGTCCAAGCGCGGCGTCGAGGCATTGAAGGACATCGCCCGCGCCGAGCAGGACAATGGCAAGCCGCTGATCCAGAACCAGAGCTTCGCCGAGAAGATCGCCGATCTCGAGATCCAGGTGACGGCGCTCGAATACACCGAGCTGCGCGTGCTGTCGCAGATGGCGCATGGCGGCCAGCCTGGACCGGAAGTGTCGGGGCTGAAGGTCCGCGGCTCGGAAATCCAGCAGCGCATCACCGAGCTCACCATGGAAGCCGTCGGCGAATATTCCGCGCCGTATCTTCCGGGCCTGTTGTGGCAGGGCACGAACGAGGCACCGGTCGGCCCCGACTACGCTCACCTCGCCGCGCCGCGCTACTTCAACACGCGCAAGACGACGATCTACGGCGGCAGCAACGAGATCCAGAAGGGCATCATCTCCAAGATGGTGTTGGGGCTCTGAGATGGACCTCGCGCTGAAATCTGAGCACAAGGCATTCGCCGACGAGGTGCGCGAGTTCGCGCGCAAGAACCTCTCGCCCGCGACCAAGGCCAAGACTTTCTCGGGCAAACACTACGATCGCGCCGATCACATGGTCTGGCAGCAGGCGCTCGGCAAGCAGGGCTGGCTCGCCTACACCTGGCCGAAGAAATACGGCGGGCCGGGCTGGGATGTGACGCAGCGCTTCCTGTTCGAGAACGTGCTGGCCGAAGAGGGCGCGCCGCGCATCATCCCGTTCGGCGTGAAGATGGTCGGACCGGTGATCTATACCTTCGGCAGCGACGAGCAGAAGGAGCGCTTCCTGCCGGGGATCCGCAGCTCCGACGTGTCGTGGTGCCAGGGTTACTCGGAGCCGGGCGCCGGCTCCGATCTCGCCAGTCTGCGCACCCGCGCCGTTCGCGACGGCGACCACTATGTCGTCAACGGCCAGAAGACCTGGACCTCGTACGCCCATTGGGGTGACTGGATCTTCTGCCTGGTGCGCACCGACACGGAGGCCAAGCCGCAGGAAGGAATCTCCTTCCTGCTGATCGACATGAAGACGCCCGGCGTCACGGTGCGGACGATCATCATGCTCGACGGTGCCCATGCGGTGAACGACGTGTTCCTCGACAACGTTCGGGTCCCGGTTGCCAACCGCATCGGCAAGGAGAACGAGGGCTGGACCTGCGCCAAGTTCCTGCTCGCCAACGAGCGGCTCGGCATCGCCGAGGTCCCGGCCTCCAAGCGCGGCGTGCGCTCCTTGCGCGAGCTGAATGACGATCCCTCGCTGATCGAGAAGATCGCCGACGTCGATCTGCAGGTGCAGGCGCTCGAGATGAGCGAGCTGCGCGCGCTGTCGACAATGGCGTTGGGTGGCTCGCCTGGGCCTGAGGTCTCGACCCTGAAAGTGCGCGGCTCGGAGATCCAGCAGCGCATCGCCGAGCTCGCCATGGAGGCGGTCGGCGAGTACGCCGCGCCCTACCAGCCCGGCATGCTGTTCCACGATACCAACGAGACGCCGGTTGGTCCCGACCACGCGCCGCCCGCCGCGCCGCGTTATTTCAGCATGCGCAAGACGACGATCTACGGCGGCAGTACCGAGGTCCAGAAGAACATCGTTTCCAAGGCTATCCTCGGGCTATAAGACGCCCCAGAAGCGCCGATAAGAATTCCGGAGGAAGAAGATGGATCTCAGCCTTTCCGACGAACAGAAGCAGCTGCAGGAATCCACCGAGCGCTTCGTTCGCGACAAGTACGCGTTCGAGAACCGCCGCAAGATCGCCGCGACCGAGAAGGGCTGGCTGGCGGAGAATTGGGCGCAGTTCGCCGAGCTCGGCTGGCTCGCCATCCCGTTCGCGGAGGAAGACGGCGGCATCGGCTTCGGCGCGATCGGCACCATGATCGTCATGGAGCAGTTCGGAAAGGGCCTGGTGCTCGAGCCGTTCATGCCGACGGTGGTGCTGGGCGGCGGCATGATCGCCGCGGCCGGCAGCCAGGCGCAGAAGGATGCGCTGCTGGCGCCGATGATCGAGGGCAAGAAGCAGTTCGCCTTCGCCTGGCTGGAGCGCCAGAGCCGCTACAATCTCGCCGACGTGTCGCTCAAGGCAACCAAGGAGGGCAGCGGCTGGTCGCTCTCCGGCCACAAGGGCGTCGTCTACAACGCGCCCTCCGCCGACAACATCATCGTGCTCGCCCGTACTGCGGGCGGCGCGCGCGAGGAGAAGGGCTTGACCCTGTTCGTCGTCGACGCCAAGGCCAAGGGCCTGACGCGTCGCGACTACCCGACGCAGGATGCGCTACGCGCCTCGGAGCTCACCTTCGACAAGGTCGCGGTCGGCGCCGACGCCGTGCTCGGCAAGGTCGACGGCGCCTTTCCGGTCGTCGAGGATTCGGTCGATAGAGCCATCGTGGCGCTCTGCGCCGAGGCCACGGGCTGCATGGATGCGATCAACGCTGCCACGCTCGAATACATCAAGACGCGCAAGCAGTTCGGCGTGCCGATCGGCAAGTTCCAGGTGCTGCAGCACCGCATGGTCGACTGCTTCACCAACGCCCAGGAAGCGCGCTCGATGACGCTGATGGCCTCGCTCAAGATCGACGACAAGGACTCGGTGGTGCGCCGCAAGGCCGCGTCCGGCGCCAAGGTGCAGATCGGCAAGTCGGGCAAGTTCTGCGGCCAGAGCGCCGTGCAGATGCATGGCGGCATGGGCGTCACCGACGAGCTCGCGGTCAGCCACTACTTCAAGCGGCTGACCATGATCGACCTGATGTTCGGCAACCAGCAGCACCACCTGACGCGCTACAGCAACCTCGCGATGGCGGCGTAAGCAGGTCATGAGCGACAACGCGATCGAAGTGCGCAAACTGACCGGCGGCTGCGGCGCGGAGGTGCTGGGCGTCGACGTCAAGGCGCTGAGCAACAGCCAGTGGAGCGAGGTGCAGCGCGCCTTCGCCGAGCATGGCGTCATCTTCTTCCGCGACCAGAAGCTCACGCCCGAGCAGCACCTCGCCTTCGCCCGGCGCTGGGCGCCGGTCGACGTCAACCGCTTCTTCAAGGCCGTGCCGGGTCATCCCGAGATCGCCGAGGTGCGCAAGGAGCCCGAGCAGAAGACCAACATCGGCGGCGGCTGGCATACCGACCACAGCTACGACCAGAGGCCGGCGATGGGCTCGATCCTGCTGGCGCACGAGCTGCCGGAGGAGGGCGGCGATACGCTGTTCGCCAACATGTATCGGGCGTTCGAGACGCTCTCGCCGGGCCTTCAGCGCACGCTCGAGGGCATGCGCGCGGTCCACGGTTCGGCGCACATCTTCGGCAAGGAGGGTGTGCACAAGAACAATCCCGAGTCGGCGGCACGCTACGGCAACCAGGAAATGGTCGGCGACGACGTCGTGCACCCCGTGGTGATCAAGCATCCGCTCAGCGGCCGCAAGGCGCTCTACGTCAACCCGGCCTTCACCTTGCGCTTCGAGGACTGGTCGGCCGAAGACAGCCTGCCGCTGCTGCGCCATCTCTACCAGCATGCGTCGCGGCCGGAATTCACTTGCCGCTTCCGCTGGCGCGAAGGCTCGATCGCCTTCTGGGACAACCGCGCCACCTGGCACTATGCCGCCAACGACTATCACGGCGAGCGGCGCCTGATGCACCGCATCACCGTCGCCGGCTGCGCGCTCGTGGCGGCGGAGGCCTAGGCGCGCGACCTGTTGAAGCGCACGAGCTTCAGCGCCGCCTGACCAGCCGCTGCGGCGTAGCGGCGGTCACCGTGCACCAGGATCATCGAGATCGCACCTTCCGACAGCAGCCAGATCTCGCGTGCGCACTCGCGCGGCCGCGGGATGCCGGCACGTTCGAGCAGCCGAGTCAGTTCGGCTTCGAGCGTGGCTTTGTGCTGGCGCGCGATGGTGCGGGCCGGATGTCCGGGCAAATCGGCAAGTTCCACCACAAGGCGCGTGAAGCCCGAGCCGGCCCAGCGCGGCCGGTCCGACCAGACGGCGAGGTCCTTGAAGATCGCTTCGACCATCGCTTCGGGCGAGCCTGATAAGCGGTCGCCGAAGGTCCTGAAGGCCGCCACGGCAAGCGTGTGCTGGGCCTGTAGCACGGCGGCCAGCAACGCGTCCTTGCTCTCGAAGTGGTAGTAGAGCGTGCGCTTGGTGACGGCCGTCGCAGTGGCGATCTCGTCCATGCTCACGCGCGTAAAACCGCTGCGGCGAAAGAGCTTATAGGCCGCATCCAGGATCAGCTTGCGCGTCGGCTCTCCGGATCGCGGCATGGAGTCTCCCCGGGTTTGTATACCGATCAGTGAATTTACAATGCGCCCGCCAGTGGTTGAAATGAAATGCACGCAGCGAGGAGGCGGGTGATGGCCGTAGAGAAGCTCACGTTGAAGTCCGTGACGGTGCGGTCCGTGCTGGTGCCATTGCGCAGGCCGGTGGTCTCCAAAGTCGGCTCGTTCGAGTCTTGGCCGATGATCCTGATCGACCTGGTGACCGAGGACGGCATTATCGGTCGGAGTTACCTCGAGCCCTATCTCAAGCAGGCCGTGCCTGCCATCGTCTCTCTGATCCACGAACTCAGCGCACCACGCATCGGCCGGCCGGTCCGCCCAGTCGACGATTTCCACCAGGGTCGTCGCTCTCTCAACCTCGTGGGCTACGAGGGCCTGACGATGATCGCCGTGTCCGGCCTCGATATGGCGGCGTGGGATGCGCTCGCGAAGGCGGCCGGCCTTCCGCTGGCGGAATACCTCGGCGGCTCGCTCGGGCGCGTCCCGGCGTACAACAGCAATGGCCTGTGGCTCATCGATCCGGTGAAGCTCGGCGACGAGGCGGCGGCGTTGGTGGGCGAGGGCGGCTTCACCGGGCTCAAGCTCCGGTTGGGACGCGAACGGTTGGCCGACGACCTAGCCGCGATCGAAGCCGTGCGTTCTGCCGCCGGTCCCGAGGTCAAGTTGATGGTCGACTTCAACCAGGGGCTCAGCCTCAGCGATGCGCTGCTGCGCTGCCACGCGCTCGACGATCAAGGGCTCTACTGGCTGGAAGAGCCGATCGCTTATGACAATCTTGCGGGCTACGTCCAGCTGACGCGTCAACTCGAGACTCCGGTGCAGCTCGGCGAGAATTTCTATGGCCCGCGCGCGCTTGCCGAAGCCGTGGCCGCAGGTGCGGGCGATCTAGTGATGCCCGACTTGATGCGCATCGGCGGTGTCAGCGGCTGGCAGCGCGCCGCGGCGATCGCCGGTGCCGCCGGCCTGCCGATGTCGACACACCTCTACCCGGAATTCTCCGCCCACCTCATGCGCGTCACTGAGACCGCACACTGGCTCGAATGGCAGGACTGGGCCGATCCGGTAGTTGCCGAACCGTTCGAGCTCGCTGACGGATTTCTCGCCATCCCGCGCCGGCCGGGCGCTGGCATCGACTGGAACGAGGATGCCGTGAAACGCTACCGGCTCGACGCCTAGAGGGACTCGGCGCCTAGAGGGAGATGACCTCCGATCGGATCAGTGGCCGTCGGGACCGCAGCCGAGCGATGCGCGGCCACTAACGGTGGCCGGGGGACGTACCGTTTTTGCCGTTTTCACCGTTTTCTAATGGCGATCGGCGGCGCCGAAAACGGTCGAGTGCCTGATTTCTCGGGCGATTCCCGTTCCCGCCGGCTCCGGAAAACGGACGAAAACGGCGATAAACGGACAGAAAACGGTTTTATAAGGCTTTTCAGGCGTCGATGGATCGGCAGCGGCGCGCCGGTAGCCAACAACACCGCCACCATCATTTCGAGTGGCGGTGTTGTTGTTCGGCGACGGTAGTGGCTGCTGGACGACGGGCTTTCCCAACAACACCGCCACTTTCATCTTGGTGGCGGTGTTGTTGTTTGGCGCCAGGGTACGCCCAACCTGAAGCCATCACGATCTAGTCTAGCGCGGCCTTACGGCGCGAAGCTGAGCGTCATACTCATCGCGGCGTACTGGATGTTGTAGCCGGCATTGTCGCCCACGAAGCTCGCGGTCGCCGCCAGGGCGATCTCGGCGTCCTTGCCGCCATAAAGCCAGTTGCCGCCGGTCTGCGAGCCCGCCGTCACGGCCGCCGTTTCGCCGACATAGGTGCCGACCAAAGCGTCGGGTCCGCGCTGGGTGCCGAGCGAATAGGCCTTCCACAACAGCCGCACCGGGCGCGTCTCGCCGATGTCGACGCCGAGATCGCGCAGTGTCCCGACGTAGGCCTGCGGCGGTCCCGCCTCCGGCGTGAAGATGCAGCGGGCGGCACGGCTGCCGGCGATCAGGTAGCCCATGCCGCCGCCGACGTTGCACTCCAGCGCGCCGATATAGATCCTGGACTGTGACATGTTCTTGTTGGTGGCCTGGGCGCTGTCCTGCACGCAGCTTGCCACCGACAGGCCAGCGATGGCCAACAACACGATCGACATTACTCTGACCATTGTACTCCCCCGTTGAACGACTAAGCCCTGACCGCAGCCCATATCAATGCCAACCCCGAAATCGCCATCACCCCGTCGAGCATGCGTTGAAAGGTGGCGATGCTGAGCCGCTCGACGATCAGCCGCGCGGTGTAGGTGCCGGCCATCACCGAGCTGCCGGTGATCAGCCCCTTGATGACGATGTCGACGGGCAGCGCCCCCAGGCTGCGGAAGGTCGCGGCCTTCGCGATATAAAGCGCGAGCGAGCCCGCCGCCTCGGTGGCGATGAAGGCGCCCTTGGCCAGCCCATAGGCGGTGAAGACCGGCACGCTGATTGGCCCGGTCGATACCACGACGCCGGTGAGGAAGCCGATGACGGCGCCGACCGGCACGAGCAGCCACGGCCCAAGATGGAAGTTGCGCCGCGCCAGCCAGCGGCGGCCCGGGATCATCACCAGGAAGAATCCGCCGAGCGCGAGGTCGACCACTTCGGGCGGCAGGGCGAGCATGGTGCGGGCGCCCAGCACCGCTCCCGGGATGCCGCCCGCCGCGTAGCAGGCCACGGCGCGCCAATCGATCTCCTTCCACCACGAGGTGATCTTGGCGAAGTTCGACATCAAGGCGACGATCGCCATGATCGGGATCGCCGCGCGCGGCCCGAAGGCGAACACCAGCACCGGCAGGAGGATGATGGTGGCACCAGTGCCGACGATGCCGCTCACCGTGCCGGCGACATAGCCGACGACGAGGACGAGCAGATAGGTCAGCATCATCCACACTCTACAGCCTGGAACGGGCAATTGCAGCCGGCCCGTCCGTCATGCAGAGTTTGAGGTCAAGACGGGCGCGAGACCCGAAAGTTTGGTGGGAGAGGCGTATGAAGCGAGTCGTGGGGCGTATCATCAGTATTGTGAGCGTGTTGGCCTTGGCCCTGCCGTTCGGCTCCGCCTGGGCCCAGAAGCAGGGCGGCATCCTGCGCATCACCCATCGCGACAGCCCTGCCAGCATGTCGATCCATGAGGAAGGCACGATCTCGGTCGTGCTGCCGATGATGGGTGTGTTCAACAATCTCGTGATGTTCGATCCCGCCAAGAAACAGAACAGCCTCGACGACATCGTTCCCGACCTCGCTGAGAAATGGGCTTTCAGCGAGGACGGCAAGACGCTGACCTTCGCGCTGCGCCAGGGCGTCAAGTGGCACGACGGCAAGCCGTTCGGCGCTGCCGACGTGAAGTGCACCATGGATCTCCTGCAGGGCAAAGCGCCGGAGAACTTCAAGGTCAACTTCCGCAAGGGCTGGTATGCCAATGTCGAGAGCGTGACCGCCAACGGCGAAAGCGAGGTCATCTTCAAGCTCAAGGCGCCGCAGCCGGCGCTGCTCGGCCTGCTCGCCTCGGGCTTCACGCCGATCTATCCCTGCCATGTCTCGCCGCAAAAGATGCGCCAGGCGCCGGTCGGCACCGGGCCGTTCAAGTTCGTCGAGTACAAGCCGAACCAGACCATCAAGCTCACCCGCAACCCGAACTACTGGAAGCCGGGCAAACCCTACCTCGACGGCGTCGAGTACACGATCATCCCCAACCGCTCGACGGCGATCCTGGCCTTTCAATCGGGCAAGTTCGACATGATCTTCCCGTTCGAGGTCACGGTGCCGCTGGTCGCCGACATCAAGGCCAACCGGCCCGATGCGATCTGCGAGATCGCGCCGATGAATGTCGCGGCCAACATCCTGATGAATCCCAATCCACCGTTCGACGACATCGAGGTGCGCCGCGCCGTGGCGATGACGCTCGACCGCAAGGCCTTCCGCGAGATCATGACCTCGAACACGGGCGACGCCGGCGGCGCCATGCAGCCGTTACCGGAAGGGCGCTGGGGCCTGCCGCCGGAGATCCTCCGCGAATTGCCGGGCTACAGCCCCGACGTCGCCAAGAGCCGCGAGAAGGCACGTGCCGTCATGACGGCCAAGGGCTACGGCCCCAACAATCCGCTCAAGCTCAAGGTCTCGACCCGCAACCTGCCGACCTACCGCGACGCCTCGGTGATCCTGATCAGCCAGCTCAAGGAGATCTACATCGACGCCGAGCTGCAGCTGGTCGAGACGGCGCAGTGGGTGCCCAAGCTGATCCGTCGCGACTACGAGATCGGCGTCAGCCAGGTCGGCAACGGCGTCGACGATCCCGACCAGAACTACCCGGAGAACTACGCCTGCGGCTCGCGCACCTACATGGACTACTGCAACAAGGACGTCGACGCGATGATCGCCGCGCAGTCGGCCGAGCGTGATCCCGAGAAGCGCAGGAAGATCGCCTGGGAGATCGACAAGAAGCTGACCAATGAGGCGGTGCGGCCGATGCTCTACTACATGCACGGCGCCACCTGCTGGCAGCCGGGCCTGAAGGGCGTCACCATCCAGGTCAACAGCATCTACAACAACTGGCGCCTGGACGACGTCTGGCTCGATCGCTGACAGGCCGTCCCTGAGCGCTCGACAGCGGCCGGTTGCGATGGTGTAGTGGGTTCGCGCAAATCAGCGTTGGGAATTGGGGACCTTTGCTCAGTAAAATTCACCGGAGGGCCGAGGCGCTGGACGAGGCATGCCTGCGCGCCTGGGGCCATCCCCACGACCACTCGGTCCGCCAGGAGCTGCTGAATGCCCTGGAATGGGATGACTCGCTGCGGCCCGACCACGCGCGTCCGGTGATCCGGGAGCTGTTCGTGGAAGTGCACGACCAGTCGCTCGATCTGTCGGTCCGCATCCGCGCGACCGCGGACAGTCCGGAGAGCGCGGCCCGTCAGATCACCCAGGGTGTCCAGGGCTTGCGGCAACGCCTGGCGGCCCTGATCAAGGCCCTCCAGACCCGCCACGCCGAGCCCCGCGTCAAATAAAGATGCGCCAGAGTGGCGGCGGACTCCCAGCCAGGAGCCGCACGCCCTAGAGACGGCCGGTCACCGGGCCGCCTGTGTTGTCCCGCGCCGCGTGTCGCGTCAGGAAACGAAGCGCCGAAGCGATGGCCGGCAACACCGCACGGCCGACGATGGCGTTGAGCCCGAGAGGCTTCAGCAGCATCTTGACCATCATTGCGTAGGGATAGTGGTGCTTGCCGAGTTGCACGATGGCCTTCCGGTAGGCGTCGTAGTCGCCCTTCCGGAAGCTGGCGTGGGGGTTGCGGGCGAGGAAGACAGCCTTGAAGGCAACGAACGCGTCCTCGGAGTCGATCTCGGCGGCGCGGTTCCACAGCGTGCGCAGCACCGCGGCGCGGCTGGGCCGCTCGACAGCCCGGTAGCGCAGGAACCAGCGGTAGAAGTGCTTGTAGTGGCGCACCTCGTCGGCGCTGATCTTCGCCGCGAGCTGCTTCAATACGGGTTCGCGCGTTCGCTCCGATAGCATGCGGTAGAAGGTGGCGGTGCCGGTCTCCACGACGCACCGCGCCGCCATCTCGAGCGCCCGCGTGGCCGCGAGCTGGTCGATGGTGCAGAGCGGTGCGTAGGCCGTCAGGAAGTCCTGGTAGGCGGCGTCCCAGTCGAAGTCCGGCCAGGCGGTCTCGACGTAGCGCCTGAGGGCGGCGCCGTGCTGCACTTCCTCCATCTGCCAGAACTCTCTCCAGCCACTCGGCGATCTCGCGGTCGTGGCGGAAATACTCGACCAGGTTGTGCGTGTAGAGATCCGAAGTGATCTCGATGAAGGAGGCGGAAGTGACGAGATAAAACAGACGCTTGTCGTCACGTACTCGGTCGTGAGCGAGCGCGTCGTAAGGGATATCCTCCATCGACCAGGAGGCCCCGCCCGTGAAGCCGGGGTGCCGCATGACAAATCTCACTTTCCGGCGGAGAAGCGGATTGGCGTCTTTCGCCGATCAGTTTGGCACGAGTGGACCCGGATGTGAACGTCGGTCCGTACGCCGAAATACACTACTCATGCGGCTCGGTCGGCGGCCTCTCAGCCGTTTCCTCGCCACGTCAGTGCGTGCCATAGTCAACGCGCGCGTACGAGCTGAGTTGCTTCGAATCCGATGGGGACAAGAATGCGACCGCGTACACTCGTCCAGCAGGCGCCGCGCGCCGATCGGTTGACGGTCCGCGGCGTCGATCTCGAGGTCGTTCGACGCGGCAGCGGGCGGGCGGTCGTCTTCCTGCACGGCTTTCAAACACTCGACCCGGGGGCTCGTTTCCTCGAACTCCTGTCGCGCAAGGCCTCCGTGCTCGCGCCATCGCATCCCGGCTTCGGCGCCTCGGCGCGGCCCGATGGCTTCGAGACGGTCTACGACCTCGTCCATCTCTATCGCGAGCTCCTCGACGGGCTGCCGGATCACAAGGTCACGCTGATCGGCGCCTCGTTCGGCGGCTGGTTGGCCGCCGAGATCGCCGCCTCCTGCCCGCACCGCCTCGACCGCCTCGTGCTCGTCGATGCCCTCGGCATCAAGCTTGGCGACCGCGAGATGCCCGACATCCTCGACGTCTTCAACACCCATCCCGACACCGTGCGCCGGCTGAGCTGGCACGATCCACAACGCTCTGCCCCCGACTTCGATGCGCTATCGGACGAGGCGCTGACGCGGCACGCGCGCAACTGGGAGGCGCTCTGCCTCTATGGCTGGGAGCCCTACATGTACAATCCGCGCCTCGCGCCATGGCTCGGCCGCATCGAACTGCCGACGCTGGTGCTGTGGGGAGAATCGGACGGCGTGGTCAAACCGGCCTACGGCCGCGCCTACGCCTCGCTCATCCCCGGTGCACGCTTCGCGCTGATCGACGGGGCGGGGCATCACCCGGAGTTCGAACGGCCGGAGGCGCTGGCCGAGCACGTTTTCGAGTTCCTCGACGGTTGACTGAAACTCTTCGGAGAGGCAGCGATGGATGCGTGGTGGATGTGCGAGGTGCCTTATCCTCACGTGCCGGAGGCAGTGCTCGACGCCGCCAACTCGGTGCGGGCCAGCTTGCCCAACCGCTATTGCGATCCGCGGGTCGCCGCCGATCTCTTCGAGGAGGTGATCGACGAATATCTCCTGTGCGACGAGATGGGCCTCAATGTCTGCGCGACCGAGCACCACGCCGGCATCAACTCGCTGGTCGGCTCGAACCCGATGCTGGTCAGCATCTTGGCGCGCCAGACGCGCAAGGCGCGGATCCTGAGTCTGGGCACGCTGGTCTCGCTGCGCCGCGAGCCGGTGCGCATCGCCGAGGAGTATGCCACCGCCGACGTCATCTCCCGCGGCCGCCTCGAGCTCGGCTTCGTGAAATCGGGCGGCACCGAGATGGCGTCGGCCAATGCCAACCCGGTCAACAACATCGAGCGCTACTGGGAGGCCATCGACCTGATCGACAAGGCGCTCACCCGCCACGACGGCCCGTTCTCGTGGGAGGGCAAGCACTTCACCCATCGCCACGTCAACATCTGGCCGCGCCCCTGGCAGGAGCGCCTGCGCATGTGGGCAGCGACAGGCGATCCGCACACCGCGGCCGAAGTCGGCCGCCGAGGCATGGTGCATACGCTGGTGCTGCGCGGCCACGAAGGCACGCGACGCGCCTATGCGGCCTACCGCGACGCGCGCACCGAGGCGGGTCTGCCGCCGGCGCCGGTCGACAACTTCGCCTACTCGGCCTTCGTCTGCGTCGGCGACACCGACGAGGAGGGGCGGCGGGTCGGGGCCAAGCTTCTGTGGTTCCTCAACACCAGCCTCAAATCGGCGCCACAGTACGCCCAGCTCCTGCCCGGTACCGCCCCACCGCAGGTCGCGGGCCAGGCCTGGCGCACGCGCCCGAAGGCCGGCGGCGGCGAGAAGCGCGTCGCCACGGCGCAGGAAAACGCGGCCAAGCTGATGTCGACCACGGTCGAGCAGGCGATGGCGCAGGGCATCCTGTTCGCCGGCAATCCCGACAGCGTCTACGCCCAGATTCGGCAGTTTCACCGCGACGTCGGTGGCTTCGGTCATCTCACCATGATCGGTCGCACGGGTTTCATGACGCACGCCGAATCCGAGAAGAGCATCCGTTTGTTCGGCAAGGAGGTGCTTCCGCGCCTCAAGGAGATCGAGCCGGCGGCGGCGGACTCTCGGTCCACACTCGGTGTCATCCCGAGCGCAGCGAGGGACCTTTGAGGCCATGAGTAAAGATCCCTCGCTGCGCTCGGGATGACACTGGGCTTGAGGGAAGCGAAGCGTTGAACGCGTAAGCACGAAACAAAATCCGAGGGAGGAACCGATGGACTCCAGTAGTGTGAAGGTGGGCCGGCTCACATGGCTCGGCGAGATCGACCGCTATCAATGGACAGTGTTTCTCATCGCCTGGATCGGCTGGGCGCTCGACGCCACCGACTTCGGTCTGTTCTCGATCGTGCTGCGGCCAGCGCTGACCGAGCTGCTCGGCGGCCAGCCGACGGTGGCCCAGCTCGGCGAGGTCGGTGGCTATCTCAGCATGGTCGGGCTGCTCGGCTGGGCATTGGGCGGCTTCATCTTCGGCATCATCGCCGACTATATCGGACGGGTGCGGACTCTCGCGCTCAGCATCCTGGTGTTCAGTCTGTTCACGGCCTGCCAGGGCTTCGCCCAAACGCCGTTGCAGCTCGGTATCTTCCGCTTCCTCGCCGGCCTCGGCACCGGCGCCGAAGTTGTGGTCGGGATTCCCCTGGTGGCGGAGGCGTTCGCCGAGCGTCACCGCGCGAAGATCCTCGGTGTCATGATGACAGGCGGTGCGTTCGGCTCGATCATCGGCGGCCAGGTCTACAATCTGGTCGGGCCCTATGGCTGGCGCTACGTCTTCTTCGTCGGCGTGGCGCCCGCGCTGCTGCTGCTGTTCATCCGCCGCAGCATGGGCGAGCCGGCGCATTTCCGGGCCGTGCGCGAGCGGCGCGCCGCGGTGACGGCGGCGGGCGGCGCGGCCAGCGAGCACGACCGGCAGTTCATGCGCTTCCTGCCGGCACAGCTCTTCACCCGCGAGCTGCGCTTCAGCACCTTTGTCGGATTGCTGTTCTGCCTCGGCACCTTGCTGTCGATCTGGACCAGCCAGATCTGGCTGCCGACCATCCAGGGCATCATGCTCCAGAAGGACGGCATCACCGGGCCTGCCGCCATCCCCTATATCGGCAACGGCATGATGCTGTGGGGTGTCGGCGGCATGTTCGGTTATGCGACCTTCGGCTTCCTCGCCGACCACTTCGGCCGCAAGCCGACCATCGTCTTCTACAGCGTCGGTGCCATCGTGAGCGGGCTGGTGCTCTATCTCGGCCTAAGCTCCTACGCCTATTACCCCTATCTGCTGGTCGTCTTCGGCTATTTCGTGTTCGGGGTCTTCTCGGGGCACGCGATCTACCTGCCGGAGCTGTTCCCGACCCACGTACGCGCCACGGCGGTGTCGTTCTGCAATGGCACGGGACGGGTGATCACGAGCTTCGGGCCGCTGGTCGCCGGCCTGCTGGTGGTGCCGTTCGGCAGCTTCAACAACGCCGCGGCGTTCATGACCTGCTTCGCGGTGCTCAGCATCATCGCCATGATGATCGGCCGCGAAACCAGGGACGACGCGCTGCCGAAATAGGCGATGCGCCGCGCGCCTAGAGCATGATGGGTTCGGCTGGAATCAGCCGAACCCATCGTGCCCTGTGGAACCGCGATTTCCAGTGCGCGCGAATGGGATGAGATGGAACCGCATGCGGTTCCATCTCATCCCATTCCGCTCTAGAGCTTGAGGAACGCGATATCGATCAGCGGGGCGGAAGCGCCCCGCACCTGCAGCACGACCATGCCCTCGCCGACCGAGACGAGGTAGCTCGCCTCCTCGCCGAGGCACTCGGTCAACGTCAGCGCTGAATAGTTCTGGATCAGCTCGAGGTCGGCCGCGCCCGACAGGAACAGGCGGTAGCGGCCGGCCCACAGCTTGCGCAGCGTGACCACGCCGCCGTAGCCGGCCTCGCCCTTCACCCGCCGCGACCCCACCAGATAGTCCACCGTCTCACCCGGCTGCAGAACGAGAGAGAAGGTGCCTTCACGCGGCAATTCCTGGCCGCTCTTGAAGGTCGGGTTGGCGCCGGAGAACTGGCCTTCAATCGCCGGGCAGGGCTCGGCCGCCTGGAGAGGGCAGGCGGCGCAGCTTCCGCAGAAAGCAAGGAACAGCGCCAGCCGCTGCAGTGAAGATCGAATGAACATCGGACAGCTTCTTAGCCGATGTTCAGCTGGAGATGCTTCTTCATCGGCTCGTGCGGATTGCCGCAGCTACGGGCATGGTTATTGCCTCGCGGAACTACCGTCCGACCGCGCCCGAAGGGTCGGCGGGGATCAATGCCGGCGGCATCTCAGCTTGGGCTGCTACCGCTCTTGTCGAGGTCCCACTTCTCCGCCGAAGCTCCCGCCAGCGACTGGACCAACGCGTCATCTGCCGCAAGCGCGGCGGCCGGCCCGTGATGCACCACCACGCCATGATCCAGCACATACGCCGTATCGGCGATTTCCAGTGCCATGCGCACGTTCTGCTCCACGATCAGGACGGTCAGGCCTTCTCGCTTCATGTCGGTGACGATCCGGAACACGTCCTTGACGATCAGCGGCGCGAGCCCCTGGGAAGGTTCATCGAGGATAAGCACCCTTGGGTTCAGCAGCAGGGCGCGGGCAATCGACAGCATTTCCTGCTCGCCACCCGACAGCTGCCGGCCGCGGTTCATCTTCCGCTCCTCGAGCCGGGGGAACAGCTTGTAGATGCGCGGGATGTCGAATGGCCCGGCGACGCCCTGCGGCACTTTCAGGTTGTCCTCGACGGAGAGGTTCGCGAACACGCGCCGCCCCTCCGGGACGTATCCGACGCGCAGCCGCGCCACCCGATAAGGCGCCAGCTTCTCGGCGTCGGTGCCGAACACCTTGATGGAGCCGGAACGGGCCGGCGTCAGGCCCATGATGCTGCGCATCATGGTGGTCTTGCCCGCGCCGTTGCGGCCGAGCAGCGTCGTGATGCTGCCTTCCTCGGCGACCATGGAGACGTCGTTCAGGATGTGGCTCTTGCCGTAGAAGGTATTGAGCCTGCTGACCTCGATCGCGTTCATTCGGCTTTTCCCAGATAGGCGTTCTGCACGTGCTCGTTGGCGCTGATCTCCTCCGGCGTCCCTTCGGCCAGCAGCCTGCCCTCGGCCAGCACCGAGATCCGGTCGGCGAGATGGAACACCACGCGCATGTCGTGCTCGATCAGCACGATCGTGTATTTCGAATCACGGTGCAGGCGGCGGATCAGGCCGGTGACCAGGTAGGTCTCCTCGTCGCCCATGCCCGCCGTCGGCTCGTCGAGCAGCAGCAGGCTGGGCTTCAGGGCGAGCGCCATGGCGATCTCCGTCGCACGCTGATCGCCGTGCGACAGTTCGCCGACCAGGCGATCGGCCTTCGACGACAAGTTGGCCAGCGCCATCACCTCGTCCGAGGCATCGATCACGCGTTTCTTGTCGGAGCCGCTGAGCCAGGCGCGCAGGCTGAAGCCCAGTCCTGTTTCGACCGCGATCCGGATGTTCTCCCGCACCGTGAGCTCAGGGAAGATCTCGGTGATCTGGAAGGTCCGGCCCATGCCCATCTTGACCCGTTCGGCCGCCGGCACGCGGTTGATGTTCTGGCCATCGAGCACGATCTCGCCCGACGACGGCGGAAAAAATCCCGTGATCAGGTTGAAGAACGTGGTCTTGCCCGCGCCGTTCGGACCGATGATCGCGCGCAGCTCGCCGCTCGCAACGCGCATCGACACGCCCGACACGGCTCGCAGGCTGCCAAAGTTCTTGCTGGCGTCGCGAACTTCGAGCTTTGGAACGGTCGTGCTCACGCGCCGGCTCTCTTCTGCAGCATGCCCATCAGGCCACGCGGGAACACCAGTACGACCAGGACGAATGTGATCCCGACAAAAAACATCCAGTTGGTGGTCATCGAGGACACGTAGTCCTGCAGCATCACGAACAGCACGGCGCCGACCAGCGGTCCCCAGAAGGTTCGCATGCCGCCCATCACCGTGATCATCACGAGGTTGCCGGACATGACGTAGTTCAGGCCCAGCGGGTCGGCAAAGTTGTTCAGCAGCGCATAGAGGCTGCCGGCCAGCCCGGTGAAGAAGCACGAGATCGAGAACGACAGCCAGATGTGCCGCTCGACCGGCAGGCCGAGGAAGCGGGCGCGCCGCTCGTTCTCGCGGATCGCCAGCATGGTGCGCCCGAAAGGAGACTTCAGGATCAAGGCCTGCAGGCCGACGGCGAGGCCGAAGACGACCAGGACGAAGAAGTAGAACAGCGTGCCGTTGCTTGCGATATCGATCTTGAACAGGCCGAAGTCGAGCGGCGCGCGGGTGAAGCCACGCAGCCCGTCGTAGCCGCCGGTGAAGTCGTCCCACTTGTAGGCGATGTAGAAGCAGACCTGGCCGAAGGCGATGGTCACCATGGCGAAATAGACGCCGCGACGTCGCACCAGCAGGGTTCCGAACAACGTGCCGGCGACGCCGGCCAGCAGGGTTCCGGCCAGAATTGCGAGCGGCGTGGAGGCGGCCACGTATTTCAGGAACAGGCCGGCGCCATAGGCGCCCAGCCCGAAATAGGCGGCATGGCCGAAGCTCAGCACTCCGGTGTAGCCCAGCAGCAGGTTCAGGCTCATCGCGGCCAGCGCGAACACCAGCACGCGAGCGGCGATCGCGGTGTAACCGCCCAGCAAGGGCAGCCACAGCGGCACGGTGATCAGCAGCGCCCAAATGATGACAAGCTGCTGCCACGGGCGGACGACGGTGGCGTCGGCGCGGGTAGTGACGGTGCTCATGACAGCATTCCTTCTTCGCCGAGGAGTCCGCGCGGGCGGATCAGCAGGACGATCGCCATGATGACGTAGATCACTGCCTCGGCCCCGGCTGGATAGACGACGGTGGTGAGCGCCGCGGCGACACCGATCAGCAGCCCGCCCAGCAGGGTGCCGGTCAGGCTGCCGACGCCGCCCACGATGATGGCGATGAAGCTCGGCATGATCAGATCGTCGCCCATGTTGGGGTTGAGACCGATCTGGCCCGCCGCCAGCACGCCGGCGAGGCCTGCGAGGAAGCTACCGACGGCGAAGTTGTAGGAGCGCAGCGCCGCCACGTTGACGCCAAGCGCCGACACCGTGTCGAGATCGAGTGTGCCGGCACGGATCCGCATGCCGATTTTGGTGAAGCGCAGCAGCGCGAACAGACCGCCGACCGCCACGATCACCACCGCGACCATGAACACGCGATACCAGGTGATGAAGAACAGCTCCGGCGTGATCGCCTGCGAGAGCATGTCGGGGATGCCGAGCGGCAGCGGGCTCGGCCCCCAGAGATAGCGGCAGGCGTCCTGCAGGATGAAGGCGAGCCCGAAGGTCAGCAGCAGGCTGTAGATATGGTTGCGGGCGTAGACATGCCGGATCAGCAACTTCTCGATCGCGTAGCCGAAGATCGCCGTCAGGAAGGGTGAGATCAGCAACGCGCCCCAGAACCCGACGTAAGGCGTCAACGTGAAAGCGATGTATCCGCCGATGGCGAGGAAGTTGCCGTGCGCGAAGTTCACAACGTTGCTGAGGTTGATGATCAGCGACAGGCCGAGCGCCATCAGCACGTAGAAGGCGCCGACGATCAGCCCGTTGGTGAGGTTGAAGAAGACGAGTTGCAGCATGTGCCCGATCCAGATCCGGAGCGCAAAAAAGACGCCGCGCGAGCTGCGCGGCGTCTCGGTTCAGTTTACGACGGCCAGACGACCTTACAGCCAGTGGCCTCCGCGGGCCCGGCGGCCTTCTCGCCGGTGACAACCTCCTCGACCTTGAACAGGTCGTCGGGACCGCCGGGGCCCGGCGTATGCATCTGGCCAACGAACAGGTCGCTCATCAGCTGGTGGTCGCCGGCGCGGAACTTGGTCTTGTTCGGCGCCAGCGACACCTCCTGCGGAAGCTCAAGGTCCTCGAGCGCATGCGCCATCTTCACCGCCTCGAGCGACTTGGCCTTCTCCGCGGCCAGTCGCACGGCGTGCAGGGAGACATAGGACATCCAGTGTCGCGCCGTCGGCTTCTTGCCGCCGAGCGCCGGCGAGATCGCGTCGACGAACTCCTTCACGCCCGGCACGTTCGGCTGGTCCCAGTACCATTCCATGACCCACCAGCCGGACTGCGCCTCCTTCGGTACCGAGCGCACCGACTCGATCTCGAACAGCGCGCCGCCCAGCGCCATTTCCTTGGCCATGCCGAACTGCACGAACTGCTTCATGCAGTTGATCTGGGCCGCTCCGCCCATGTTGTTCAGGATCACGTCCGGCTTGAAGGCCTTGGCCTTGATCAAGGTCGCCGAGAAGTCGGAGTTGGCGATCGGCAGCATGTCGCCCTGGTAAGTGCCACCCAGCGCCGTCAGGTTCTTGACGAAGTTGGCCTGCAACGTCTGGCCGTAGGCATAGTCGGGCGTGATGAAGAACCACTTCTTGCCGAACCGCTTCACCAGCTCGCCGGTCACGGCGGCGGCGTCCATCGCGGTGGTGTTGCAGGTGCGGAACGTGTTCCACCTGCAATCCTTGCCGGTGATTGCATCAGTGTGGCCGCCAGGGACGATGTGCAGCACTTTCGCCGCGCTGGTCACGTTCATGATCGCGTAGGCGATGCCGGAGTTCACGTCGCCCATGATCACGTCGACGTTGTCGCGCTCGATCAGCTTGTGCGCCTTCTGCACACCGGTGCCGGTGTCGTTGGCGCTGTCCTCGACCAGGAGCTGGACGGGCCGGCCGAGGATGCCGCCCTTCTTGTTGATCTGGTCGACCGTCCACTTGGCGCCCTCGACCTCGCTGACCGCAAGCGCCGACAGGCTGCCGGTGATCGGGTCGATGAAGCCGATCTTCACCGGCGTCTCGCCGCGCGCCTTGATGATGAACGGGCTGGTGACCTGCAGGCCGCCCAGGGCCGCGCCGGCGGCCAGGAACTTGCGGCGAGGCGTCGTTAGCTTGAACTTGTTGCTCACTGGATTTCCTCCGAAACGTTGTAGGTCCCGCACGGCTGAACGCCGGACGTCCTGCCGGGGCGACGATAAAGGTCCCGGAGCGGGAGACAATGGCTGCGACGCAGGCAGCGCGCGAAGAGTGCTGCTTTGCCGCAGACCAGCGCCCGCCCGCAGGGCGGGCTTGCCCTTCATTGCGAGTGCATGCCGGCTTGACCGGGATAGCGGCCGCAGCGGAGGGTTGTGCGATGTCCGTTGCAGCACCCGCCCTGCCTGCACGCGCCGGGCGCCTGTGGGCGGCGCTGCTCGCGACGACGCTGATGAACCTGCCGCTGGGCTCGGTCTACTCCTTCAGCGTGCTCCTGCGCCCGATCGAGCAGGAGTTGGCGATCCCCCGCTCGGCGTTGTCGCTTGTCTTTGGCCTGGCGACCGCGGGCTTCACCGTGGGCTCGGTCGCGGCGGCATTCCTGTACCGCGTCGCCTCCGCGCCGCTCCTGGTGTTCCTGAGCGCCGCGGCGGCCGCCGGCGGCATCGCCGTCGCGTCGACAGCGAGCGGGCTCGCGCAGTTGCTGGTGGGCTATGGCGTCGTGTTCGGCACCGGCGGCGGGATCGCCTACATCCTGCTGCAGCAGGGCGTGAACATGCTGGTGCGGCAACGCCGCGGGCTGGTGAACGGCTACATCGTCAGCCTCTACCCGATGGGCGCGATGATCGCGACGCCGCTCTTCCATGCCTGCAACGAAGCCTTCGGCTGGCGCACCACGCTAGCTGGGCTTGCCGTGGTGGTGGCAGCCTGCGGCGTGGCGGCGGCGCTGCTGGCCAAACATGGCGGGGCGCGGCTGGCCGTACCGGCGGGCAGCGCGGCGGCACGCCCGGCCAGGCTCGGCCTCACCTTCTACAAGCTCTCGGCGACGTTCTTCCTCGCCGCCTCGGCGGGATTGATGGTGCTGAGCCAAGCACGCGAGATCGTCAGCACCTATGGCGGCACGGCGGCGCTGGCGGTCGGCGCCACCACCGGCATCACCGGGGCGATCGCCGCGGCGCGCATCGGCGGCGGCTGGCTGGTCGACCGCTTCGCCGTGCCGCACGTGATGTGCGCGGCGCACGCGCTGGCGCTCGGTGGCGGCTTGCTGATGACGCTGTTTCCCGCACCCGTCACCGCGGTGCTGGGGCTCAGCCTGGTCGGGGTCGGCTACGGCTTCATCTCCGGGTCCACCGCCGGCGGCATCGGCATCTACTGGCAGCCCGCCGACTACGGACGCGTCGCCGGCCGCACCTACGTCGCCTGGTGCCTGGCCGCGATCAGCCTGCCGGTGCTGGCGGGCTACCTGTTCGACCGGACGGGCGGCTACGGCACGCCGGTGCTGATCGCGGCCGGCGCCAATCTGGCGGGCATGGCCGTTGCGCTGACCATGCCGACGCGAGGTCTTCATCCTCACTCGAAGACTTGATCGGCTTCGGCGAGCAAGGCGGGCGGGATCGTGAGCCCGATGGCCGCCGCCGCCTTCAGGTTGACGACCAGGCGAAAGCGCGTCGGTTCCTCCAGGGGCAGGTCGGCCGGGGTGGTGCCCTTGAAGATCCGGTCGATGACGTAGGCAGCGCGCTCCGTGATCTCCGTCGGGTCTGGCCCGTAGGACATCAGGCCGCCGTCGCGGACGAATTGCTCAACTTCGTAGATGGCCGGCAATCGATGCGCCGAGGCGAACTGATACACGCGGTGACGATTGAGGTAGGTCAGGGCGTCGGCGACCATGAGGATCCCATCGGGCGGGTTCTCGATCATCGACTTGAACGCGACCTCGAAATCGTCCGGCTCGCGAACGCCCAGCGGCTGCACGGCTATGCCGAGCTGCTTCGCCACATTCGCCGCGGCCTCGTAGCGCAAGGTCATGCCGGCATCGTCGGCATTCCACAGCATGGCGACCCGCTTCATGTTGGGGACCGCCTGGACCAGATAGGAGAGGCGCTTCGGTGCGAGCTGGACCGCGACATCCGAGATGCCGGTGATATTGCCGCCCGGATGGGCGAGGCTCACGATCAGGTTGGTCTTGACCGGGTCGCCGCCGCCGCTGATCACGATCGGAACCGTCCGAGTGGCTTGCTGGGCGGCGGCCGCGGCCGGGTAGTTGTTGATGGCGATCAGGTCGACCTTGCTGGCGATCAGCTCCGCCGCGAGCCCGGGCAGGCGTTCCTTGTGCGTCGCCGCACCGCGCCGCTCCACCTCGAGGTTCTTGCCGACGACGTATCCTTTCTGCCCGAGGACTCGAACGATACCGTCGGCAAAGGTGCTGCCCGGCGATCCTGGCGTGAAGTCCCCCGTGATGAGGAAGCCGATGCGGTAGACGCGGCCGCTCTGCGCCACGGCGACCGTGACGAGGCAGGCCAGGCAGAGCGCCGCGAGAGTAAACAGCCGCGTAAGTCTCATCGATGCACCGGGCGCTGAAAGGCGTGAATGAACGAAGAGAGCGCATCAAGCTAGGGTTTGAGGGCCATCAGGTCCACCCGGTTCGGCGTTTCGCGTGATCACAACTCGGAGTGGACGGCGCCCGTCGACTTCGCCGGCGCGCCGACGTCGGAGCGACTGCGATGAACGGCCGGATCAGGCCCTTGCCGGTGATCTCGCTCGAGCCGCGCCCGCCGCTTTTCCCGCATGTCCGATGGTCCCGGGTGGGTGGCTTTTCTTCATGCGCCCAAGATAAGCGAAGACGGTCCCGACCTCCTACTTTGGTCATTAGAAGTTCGCCGGGACCGCGGGAAGCGCTACCATTTCCGCGAGAAGCAACTGCAGGGGGTGGCTTTGCGACGGGTCCTTTCTCTCATCGCACTCTATGTCCTGGCGGCGGCAATGGCCGGATGCTCACAGTCCGGCGGCGATCTCGACACTCATCCCATGCGTGAGCCCGACTATGGCTACGTAACGCCCTACGGCTACTCCCCGTCGCGCTCGTCCTCTTCGTCGTCGAAGTACGACTACTATCGCAACTACCGCGGCACCATCCACCCGGGCCCGGAAGGCTATCCGTAACGGCTGGTCGAGCAGTCGCCCGCTTACTCGATCAGCTCCCCCGCCTGCGCCAGCACGAGCGGCGGAACGGTAAGGCCGATCGCCTTGGCGGTCCGCAGGTTGATCGACAGCTCGTACTTGATCGGCTGCTCGACGGGCAGCTCCGCGGGTTTGGCGCCCTTCAGGATCCTGTCGATGTAGGAGGCAGCCCGCCGGAAGAGATCCAGCCGGTCGGGGCCGTAGGCCAGCAATCCGCTCATCTGTGTGAACTCGGGCAGGTGAAAGACCGACGGCAGGCCGTTCGCCCGGGCAAACACCGCGATCGCCTGCATGTTGGTGACGAACAGCGGGCCGGGCACGACATAGAGCCCGCGATGGCTGCGGTCCATGGGAGCTTCGAGGAAGCGCTTGAGCGCCGGCTCGCCGCGCACCTCGAACGGAACAAGCTGCAGGCCGAGGTCGCGCGACGCCGCCTGCAGCTCCTTCATGTTGAGCACGGAGTTGCTTTCGTCGGGATTCCACAGGACCGCGACCTCGCTCAGGCCGGGCGTCACGAGCTTGAGCAGCTCGAGCCGCTTGCCCGTCGACTCGACTATGTTCTGCGACAGGCCGGTGATGTTGCCCGAGGGCCGCGCCAGGCTGCTGATCAGCCCGATGCCGACCGGATCGCCGACGGCGATCATGACGATCGGCAGGGTCTTGGTGACCTGCTGCGCCGCTTGCGTGGCCTCGGTGACTTCCGTCACCAGGAGGTCGACCGGCAGGCGCACCAGCTCGCGCGCGAAGTCCGGCAGGCGCGCCGTGTCGCCTTCGGCGAACTTGTAGTCGAGGACGAGGTTGCCGCCCGGCACCCAGCCCAGCTCGCGCAGGCCGCGCTCCAGCCCCTCGTGCCAGGCCGCCGACGTGGCGCGCGCAAACGGCGACAGAACGCCGACACGGGCCGTCGTCGCCGCGCGCTGCGCCTGCAGGGCAGGGGCATGGAGGGTCGTCGCGGCCATGCCGCCCAGGAGGATTCGCCGTTTCACGGAATGCGTCCGTTGCCAGTGTAGTCCGACTTGAACCCGGAGTCGCGCGGGGCTCAGAGGCAGGTGCAATGCGTCCGCGGCCGCGGGATAGTGGACCGTGGCATTCCTTTACGCATCTCCGTTTCTCGCCCTGCCGCTGCATGCGGCGATTGTCCTGGCCATTGCCGTGCGCGTGGTCATGCGCCGGCCGGCGCGCGGCATCGCGCTGTCGTGGCTGCTGCTGGTGGCAGCGTTCCCGTTCGTCGGCGCTTTGGTCTACCTGCTGATCGGCGAGCGCCGGATCGGACGCAGGCGCTCGCGTGAGATCGGCGAGCTGCACCGCGAGTTCCGCAAGATCGCCCGCGCCACCATCCCGGCCGACTACAAGGCGGTCGATTGGGCAAGCCTGCCGCCGGCGGCGGAGGCGATGGACCGCCTCGGCCGTTCCATGGTCGACATCGCCACCGTGCGCGGCAACCGGTTCGAGCTCTTTTCCGACACCGGCGCGATCCTGGCGGCGATCGCCCGCGACGTCGATGCGGCCACGACCAGCGTGCTGATGGAATTCTATATCTGGAACGAAGGCGGCGCGGCCGACGAGGTCCTCGAGGCCGTCATTCGCGCCGCCGGCCGCGGCGTGCAGTGCCGGCTGCTGGTCGATGCGCTGGGCGCCCGGCCGTGGTGGAAGGGCAGCCAGCCGCAGCGCCTGCGCGCGGCCGGCGTCGAGCTGCGCGCGGCGCTCCCGGTCGGGTTGCTGCGCACGGTGATCGGCCGCACCGATCTGCGCCTGCACCGCAAGATCGTGGTGATCGACGGCAGGGCCGCCTGGACCGGCAGCATGAACCTCGTGGACCCGCGCTACTTCAAGCAGGATTCGGGCGTCGGCGAATGGGTCGATGCGATGGTCCGCTTCGAGGGCACGGTGGTGAACCCACTCGCCGCCACCCTGCTGGGCGACTGGGTCCTCGAGACCGGCGAGCCGACGCAGGCGCTGATCGACAGCGCCGGCCTCGGCGAGGCCAAGCCGGTCGGCACGGCGAACGTGCAGGTCGTTCCCTCGGGACCGGGCGAGACGGAGGATGGCCTGCTGCAGATGCTGCTCGGGCTGATCAACGCCGCCCGGCGCGAGCTGGTGCTGACCACGCCCTACCTGGTGCCCGACGATTCGATGATCGTGGCGCTGCGCGGCGCCGCCGGCCGCGGCGTGCAGGTGACGCTGATCCTTCCCGAGAAGGTCGATTCGCTCCTGACCCGCTACGCCAGCCGCTCCTACTACGACGACCTGCTGGAGGCCGGCGTCGAGATCCAGCTCTATCGCGGCGGCCTGCTGCACACCAAGTCGATCTCGGTCGACCGGGCGATGTCGATGTTCGGCACCGTCAACCTCGACATGCGCAGCCTGTGGCTGAACTACGAGGTGGCCCTCTTCATCTACCAGCCCGAGTTCGCCGGCGCGCTGCGCGAGCTGCAGCAGACCTACGTCGCCCAGTCAGTCCGGCTGCAACCGGCCGCCTGGGCGGCCCGCCCGTTCAGGGAGCGCCTGCTCGAGAACACGCTGCGCCTGTTCAGCCCGCTGCTGTGACTCGTATTGGCCGAGAATCAGCTGGTCGGTTTCTTCAACCGCAACTGACCGGCGGCGACAAGCGACAGCCTGTCGGACGGCGTGCCATGATCCTTGACCTTGTCTTCCCACACCGTCATCGCCTGCTCCCATCGGTCTTCCGACTCGTTGAGTGCCGCGGCGTTCTCCTGGCTGGGCATCCCCCTGTGCTTGATGCGGGCTTGCCGGATTTTCACGTCGGCAATCCTCCAACCCTTCTCCGCTTCCTCGACCTCCGGATGTCGCACGATGGTTCTCCTTCAATGGGGCGTTGGTATACCACACATGCCGGCAAGAGTTCCTCGGCCACCGCGGGCGAAGATGGCGAAGCCCCCACGACAAAAAGGCTGAAGCCATCAGCCGGTTGCGATCTTGCTCCACAGCGGCCTGACTTCGCCATCGGGGTCGGCGACGACCCGGCACTCGTCGTTGAAGAGCATCGTGATGCGCTTGTCGTTGGTGCTGGTGGCGTAGGCGGGCCACGCCGGGATCGATTTGTTGTTGGGATCGCCGGTGCGCGCGAAAGCCGCCCAGGTCGCCGAGACCCGGTCGGCGAGATCCTGCGCGCCCGGCTTGGCGTGCGCCCTGCTGATCGCGCCAAGCGTGTCGAAGACGAACGGGACATCCATCGAGTGCGGCGACTTCAAGCGGCCGCCGAACGCCGGTGTCTCCCAGTCGAACCGGTACATCCACACCGCGGCCTTGCCGCGCTGGGCCTTGCGCTCCGCCAGCAGCGTCGAGCGCACCTGGAAGTTCATCGCGGTCTGCTCGAAGATCAGGCGATCGGCCGGGGTCGAGGCGGGATCGCACCGCTTGTAATAGGCCAGCAGATCGTCGGTCGCTTCGCCGGCGCCCGCTGCGGTGCGCTTGCGCAGCTCGTCCTCGCTCAGCGTGCGGTTCCACACCGCATCGTCCGGCGCCAGGTAGATCGCCAACTCGCTGCTGGTCCCGCCCACCATGACGGGTATGTCGTCCTGCAAGGCGGAGGCGGCGGGGTCGAATGGCTGGGCCGGTAGCACCTTGCCGTCGATCACCGGTCCGAAATTGTAGCGGTCGAGCAGCGCATGGCGCGGCCGCGGCAGCGTCTTCTGCGCCGGCGCGATGGTTTCGAGCAAACGCTGGAGTGGCAGCATCTGAAGAGCGAGGTGTTGCGTGGGACCGAGCTCGAGCTGCTTCAACACGGCATCGGCCAGGCGCGTCGTCCGCTCGGGCTCGGCGAAGCGCACGCCGGCGCCGCTCTGGATGATCGCCTTGTGGAACAGCCCCTTGGCGGCCGGCATCGCCAGCAAGGCGCTCACCTTTCCGCCGCCGCCCGACTGGCCGAAGATGGTGACGTTGCCGGGATCGCCGCCGAAGCGCGGGGCGTGCGCGCGCACCCACTGCAGCGCCGCCACGAGATCAAGAACGCCGACGTTTCCGGAGGAGGCGAACCGCTCGTCGCCGCTGGCCGAGAGATCGAGGTGGCCGAAGATATTGAGTCGGTGGTTGACCGAGACCACGACGACATCGTTGCGCTTGGCGAGGCGGCCGCCGTCATACCAGGCGGAGTTGGCCGAGCCGTAGGAGAAGGCGCCGCCATGCAGCCAGACCATGACCGGACGCTTGGCGTTGTCGAGCGCGGGGCTCCACACATTCAGCGTCAGGCAATCCTCGCCGACCGGCAGGCTGTCGCGCACGCCCCAGATGCCGGCCAGCTCGGGGCGCTGCGCGCCGGCGGCCGCCTGGGGCGACCGGCCGGCATAGGCGATCGCCTCGCGAACGCCCGTCCACGGCTCGGGCTTGGCGGGCGGCATGAAGCGGTTGGCGCCGGCTGTCGAGGCGCCATAGGGAATGCCCTTGAAGACATGCAGGCCGTCCGCGCTCACACCGCGAATTTTTCCCGCGGCGGTTTCGGCAACGCTCGCCTCGTCAGCCCGCGCGCCGACGGCAACGAACGGTGCCGCCGCGAGGAAGCCCAGCGAGGCGCGTATCACGGTCCGGCGCAGGATGGTGCCTTTTGCGTGCTCTTTGCTCATGGGACGGATTATACGCGAGGACACCTCCGCCTACCTATTTGGGTCATTAGAACGCAAGCCGCTTCCAGGTGAATCGCGATTGAGCTTCATTCGCGGGCGGTGATGCAACCAGAGGGGAGTCCACCATCGTCCACTGACGGGGTAGATGCCGATGGCATCGGCATCGGACGGCCCTCAGTCCGCGATTCCGGGACTCCACCTCTCGAAAAAATCGACTGCGCCACGAACTCAAGGAACACAACGCGGGCATCATCATGCGCGCGATGATGCACTACCGCGCGTCAAACTCCTATTTTGGTCATTAGAAGGACCGCCTCTCGTTGAATCGCGGTCGCGGCCGGCGCCAGCGTCGTGGATCGCACGCTCGACCCTGTGTACGACGCCGCACGGACTACGATCCGCGGCAAGCAAAAGACGTAGGCTGGGTGCTCGGCGATTGCGGCCATGCGGATGATAAGGCCTACTTGAGTACTGGTTTTCTTCCGATCAAAAGGGCTCAAGGCGTGGATGCATCGGGAAAGATCAAGGCGAAGCGAGAAGCCGCCGCTCGTGCGCGCAGGCTGGCGCATTCGCTCGGCGATAGCGGCGACAGGACGAGGGCTTTGACGTTCGCCGACGAGCTGGACGAGCAAGCCGATGCCTTGCAGGGAAGCTCGTCCGTCGAGGCCGCGGAACATGCGGAAAAGTCGCCGGCAAAGCTGGGCGACGTGCTGTATGCCAGGTCAAAGCGCCTGGTGCCCGAGCAGGAGTGGGCGACGCTCGTGCAATCGATTGCCCGGGGCGACCAGCTCGCGCTGCATGCCCTCTACGACAGGGCTTATCGCATCGTCTTCACCCTGGTCATGCGGATCACCGCCAACCGGGAAACCGCGGAAGAGCTCACGATCGACGTCTTCCACGACGTGTGGCGGCGCGCCGCGCAATACGACGCCGCGAACGGCACGGTGCTGGGCTGGATCATGAACCAGGCGCGCTCGCGGGCGATCGACCGCCTGCGCTTCGACAGCCGGAAAAAGCGCAGCCAGGGCGACGGCGACGGACCACCGCCGGCCGATGAGGCTGCCGATCCGCGCGACGCACTCGAGCTGCGCGAGCAGGGGGCGGCCCTGCGCGCCGCCCTGACGGCGCTCACGCCCGACGAGCGCCAGGCGATCGAAGCGACCTTCTTCGCCGGCCTCACCCATGCCGAGGCCGCGGCGCAGCTCGACCAGCCGCTCGGCACCGTCAAGACGCGCGTCCGGTCGGCCCTGCAAAAGCTCCGTCGCGCGCTGGCCGCGAAGGCGGAAAAGCCCTGAATTTGCGGCCTTTTCCGCGCATCGCCTCCTCCCCCAATCCAAACGCCCGCGGTTGACGTTTTAGGGGTATGAAAACCCCTCACTCTCCCCCCAACGGGCAGTGCGAAAGCGCCGAGTTGACCTGGGCCTACGCCGTCCAGGCATTGGCGCCGGGCGAGCTTGCCGCCGCGGAAGCCCATATCGCCGCGTGCCCGGATTGCCGGCGCGAGCTGGAGAGCCTGCGCCCCGTGGTCGACAGTTTCGCCGCATGGCCCACCGATCTGCTGCGTCCGACGACGTCGTTGCGGGCGCGCCTCGCCGCCCGGATCGCCGGGGAGACCGGCCAGCCGCCGGCGCCCGCCGTGGGGCAAGCCTGGTCCGAGCCGGACTGGGAAGAGGTCGCGCCCGGGATCGAATGCAAGCTGCTGGCGACCGACACCGAAAGGCACCGGGTCAGCATGCTGGTGCGCCTCGCAGCCGGCGCGAGCTATCCCGCGCATGTTCATGCCGGCGACGAAGAGCTGCATCTGCTCGACGGCGAGCTGTGGATCGACGAGCGCAAGCTCTTCCCGGGCGACTACAACTACGGTGCGCCTGGAGCGACTGACCACCGCGTCTGGAGCGAGACGGGCTGCACCTGCCTTCTCGTCACCAGCATCGATGACGTGCTGCGCGGGAGCGGCGCATGACGCAGTCCCTCGCCGGCAGATCCATCCTGGTGGTCGAAGATGAAGTCATCATCGGAATGATGCTGTGCAACGAGATCGCGCGCGCCGGCGGCACCGCGATCGGCCCGGTGAACTCGGTCGCCGACGCGGTGAAGGAGATCGAGGGCCGGACCGTCGATGTGGTCATTCTCGACGCCAAGCTCGTCGACGGCTGGGGCGCAGACCTGACCGCCCGTCTCAAGGAGCGTCAAATCCCCTATGTCGTTGTCAGTGGCTACGAGACGGCAAGCCTGCCGAGCGGCCTCAGAGGCGTTCCCTTCGTCGCCAAGCCCATATCGATGCCGCTTCTCATGGAAGCGCTCGAATTTGTGCGGACTGCGCCTCAACGGCGCCTGTCGGCCGGCGCGGCGAATGGTGCTCTTGCGAGGCCAAATGGTTCTCCGAAGCGGCCGTCTCTCGATCCCGTTCCCGGGGTGCGCCAGAAAGGTCGCGAGGATCTCGAGCCCGCCTGAGCGGTCGAAAGAAGTCCTCCGCCCCGCCTACACCAGGAGTTCTCGGCTATCCCACCGCCTCCGCCTCGCGCTCGAGTCTGCTTTTGTCCACGACATAGCCGCCGCGCGGCGATCCCCCGAGAACCTTTTCCCGCTGCCAGACGCCGAGGGTGCGGCTCACGCTTTCGCGCGCCACGCCGGCCATGGCGGCAAGGTCGCTGTGGGTCACCTTGTGCTGGATCAGAACCCGGTCCCGGCCTGTCTGCTCGCCGAGGTGGCGGGCGAACTGAAGCAGGGCGCGGGCCACGCGCGCGCGCACCGTCAGGAAACTGGAGGCAATCATGTCCTCGTCGGACTGGCGCAGGCGCGCTGCCAGCGTCGCCATGATTTCCGTATGGAGTTCCGGGTGGCGACGCAGCATGGCCGTGAAGGCGGCGCGACTGACGAAGGTGAGCGAGCAGTCCCTGACGGCCTGGACGGTGGCTGATCGCGGCAGGCCGTCGATCATCGCCAGCTCGCCGATCAGCGCGCCGGGACCGAGGATGGCCAGAATGCGCTGTTCGCCGCTGGCCGAGGCGGCGCAGACCGTAACCACGCCGCGACGCAGCCAGTAGCAGCCGTCGCCGGCATCGCCCCGTTCGAACAGCGTCTCGTCTTTCGCCAAGCTCACTGTCCGCTCGCCCGGCAACTTGCCTGAAGACTCACGCGGCAGCTTCCCCAGCAGATTGGGCAGCGCAACGTTGTCTTGGGCGGTCTCCACGGTTTGCAGACGTTCCTTCCTGCTTCGCAAAGAAAGTGTAGGGCTTGTGACAAACCGACTCGAATGTTTCCTGAGCCCTTGCATAGTGCCAGCACAGCATTGTCACAGCGCGAATCCTCCCTCTGGTGCCGCCCCTTGAAATGAAAATCCGACGGTTCATTGCATAGACTGAGCAGGTATCTCATGAGCGGGACGATCATTGAGTTCTGGAGACATCGAGGTCGCGGGAGAGGCAGGATTGGCGCCGGGAAGCCACCGCCGTATGCCGGCAGCCGGCAATCCCGGCTCGAGCAGCAGATCGCGCGCGTCTCGGCGCTGTTCGAGGAGCTGGAAGGCCTGAACCTCGGCTCCCAGGACGTGCCGTTGGCGCTGATTGCGCAAGCGCAGGCTGGCATTCGCAAGGCGCGCGAGATCCTGCAGTCAGGCGCGAGCCAACCGCACCGCGTTCAGGGTGAGCCTGATCCCCAGCCCTTCGTCGATCGCGAGGTTCTGGAGCGCATGTACCGCGCTCTGGATCGGCAGCGATGAGAGTGCCCGGGCGACGTCCACCTCGCCGCCGGGTGGGCATCGATACCGTCCAGGCAGCCTATTCATTGCAGATGGAAAACCCGGGCTCGGGGGAGACGGCGGTGGAAACCTACCGCTCCATGCCGGCTGTTGTCGCGCGGGCCGCCCAGCTCATTCAGGCCGGCTACAGCATCGGGATCTGGTCCTCTGCATTGATTGAGGGAATTGACATGGGCGACGGCGGCGAACCGTTGCCGGCCGATCCGGGCGAGGAGCTGGCCCGGTTCATGACCGTTGCCGCCGAGCTCTGCGCGACGGTGCTCCTCAACGGACGGGACTGCGGCCGGTTTGCCATGTTGATCGATGACCTGGCCGCGGCGGCGGGTCGTCCCCGAACCGAAGTCGACGCGGCAATCGCCTGCGGCATTGACCAGGGCTGGTTGCGCCACGACACGGCCTACGTCGAGTTGCGCGCCGCCGGCATCCATGTGGCGAAGGAAATGCTCGAGTTCCCGCGAGAGGTCGTCCACTAGAGCATGATGGGTTCGGCTGGAATCAGCCAAACCCATCATGCCCTGTGGAACCACGATCTCCAGTGCGCTCTAGCGCGACCGCGATCGCGCTCCGCTCGCTCACCCCATCCAAGAGCCCGACTACGGCCTCACCCTAAGGCCTCCGTGCGAAGGCGATGATCGCCTGGGCCAGGCGGTCGGCCAGCGCCTTCGACGTGGTCGCGCCGCCGATCAGCAGCGGCACCTTGAAATCCTGGCGCGTCATCTCCTCGGCCACCGTCACCGCGACAAGGATTGAAGGTGACGCCGAGAGCGTGCCTTGGCGCGCCGGCTGCCCGCGAATGACCTACTTTGCCGATTAGAACGTCCTGCCCGCCCCCAACCGACAGGAGATGCGCATGGCCGCGCCGCGTCCGTCCAAGACCCACATCGGCAATCACGCGCTCAAGCCCGAGACCCTGATGCTGAGCTACGGCTACGACCCCGCGCTCTCGGAGGGCGCGGTCAAGCCGCCGGTCTTCCTCACCTCGACCTTCGTGTTCGGCTCGGCGGAGGAGGGACGTGACTTCTTCGACTATGTCTCCGGCCGCAAGAAGCCGCCCGCCGGCAGCGCCGCCGGCCTCGTCTACTCGCGCTTCAACCATCCCAACAGCGAGATCGTCGAGGACCGGCTCGCGGTCTACGAGGGCGCCGAGTTCCTGCGGCCTGTTCGCCTCGGGCATGGCGGCGATCTCGACCACCATCCTGGCGATCGCCCAGCCGGGCGACGTCGTGCTCCACTCCCAGCCGCTCTACGGCGGCACCGAGACACTCCTGACGCGCACCATGGCGCGCTTCGGCATCGCCGCCGTGCCGTTCGCCGACGGCGTCAGCGAATCCGCGATCCGCGCCGCCGCGCAGGAGGCGCGGAGCAAGGGCCGCATGTCGGTGATCCTGATCGAGACCCCGGCCAATCCGACCAATACGCTGGTCGACATCCGGCTGCTGCGCGGGCTCGCCGACGAGATCGGCGCCGCCCAGGGCTTCCGGCCGGTCCTGCTCTGCGACAACACCCTGCTGGGCCCGGTCTTCCAGCGCCCGCTGGCTCACGGCGCCGACATCTCGCTCTACTCGCTCACCAAGTATGTCGGCGGCCACTCCGACCTGGTGGCCGGCGCCGCCCTCGGCGCGCGGGCGGTCATCGAGCCGATCAAGGCGCTGCGCGGCAGCGTCGGCACGCAGCTCGACCCGCATTCCTGCTGGATGCTCGGCCGCTCGCTCGAGACGCTGGCGATCCGCATGGAACGCGCCGAGGCCAATGCCTTCATCGTCGCCGAGCTGCTGCGCGACCATCCCCGCATCGAGCGAGTGCACTATCTCGGCTTCCTGCCCGAGGGCTCGCCGACGCGCGCCGTCTTCGACCGCCAGTGCACCGGCGCCGGCTCCACCTTCTCCTTCGACATCAAGGGCGGCGAGAAGGAGGCCTTCGCGTTCCTCAACGCCCTCCAGATCGTCAAGCTGGCGGTGAGCCTGGGCGGCACCGAATCGCTCGCCAGCCACCCTGCCGCCATGACCCACTCCGGCGTGCCGGCCGACGTGCGCGCCCGCATCGGCGTGCTCGACACGACCATCCGCCTGTCCGTCGGCATCGAGCATGCCGACGATCTGGTGGCGGATCTGGTCCAGGCGTTGGCGGCGAGCGGCTGACGCGATCTTCTCCGGCTGCCGCCCTCCGGTTTCTGGCAACAGCGTTCGGCCCGCGCCGTTCACCGCGTGGCCATCTTCCTGCCCGGAACGAACGGACGGATCCGCACCTTGCCGGTGATCTCGACGCCGCGGATGTAGAGCCGCATGCGCGACAGTTCTCCGCGCGGCAGCTCATCGCCCGGCCAGCCTGCGCCGCTGAAGTCGGCCAGTGCCCGCTCGCGCCGCGCGCGGTGCTTGTCCCGCCGGTCGGCCATGTTGGCCTCGTGGGTGCCGACGAAATGATGGTCGGGATTGATGCAGCGCGGCTCGTCGCAACGGTGGCAAAGCTGCATGCCCTCGCGGATGGTGCCGTAGCGCAGCGTCCAGGCCAGGCGATGCACGCGGTGATCCCGGCCGTGGAAGCTGACCAGGGGATAGCCGGTGCCGTCGCGCCGTCCTTGCCAGATGTGGCAGCCCGACAGGGGATCGATCTCGGTCTGCGCCGCCAGGCGCTGCTCGATGGTGCCTTTTGCGTACTCTTTACTCATGAGCACGGATTATAAGGGACAACCCCTCCGGCCACCTATTTTGGTCATTAGAAGTTCAGGGCACGACGAGGACGACCACGACCCGTCCGCCAAAGAACCGGGCGGCGGCCCCCTTCGATGTCCCTACGGCCGTGCCTCGAGGATCATGTTGAACGGCGTCTCGGTCGCCCGCCGCACGGAACGGAAGCCCGCGTCGCCGATCACCTCGCGCAGGCGCTTCTCGCCGGCCTGCGCGCCGAGCGCGCTGCCGACTTCCTGCGCCTTCGAGGTCGGCACGCAGACCAGGGTGGAGGCGGCATAGTAGAGCCGGCTCACCGGATTGAAGTTGTCCTCCAGCCGGTCGCCGGCCATCGGCTCGACCACCATCCAGGTGCCGTCCGGCTTCAGCGCCGAGAGGATGTGCCCGGCGGCGCCCAGCGGGTCGCCCATGTCGTGCAGGCAGTCGAAGCAGGTGATCAGGTCGAAGTCCTTCTCGGGCAGCGCCTTCGCCTTGGCGACCTCGAAGCGCGCGTTGCCGACGCCCGCGTGCTTCTGGGCGTGGGCCCGCGCCTCGGCGATCGAGCCGTCGTGGAAATCGAAGCCGACGAACTGCGACTTGGGGAACGCCTTGGCCATCAGCACCGTCGACCAGCCGTGGCCGCAGCCGACGTCGGCGACTTTGGCGCCGCGCTCGAGCTTGGCCACGACGCCGTCGAGCGCCGGCAGCCAGTGCGACACCAGGTTGTTGACGTAGCCCGGCCGGAAGAAGCGGGCGACGGCGCAGAACATGCACGTCGCCTGGTCGCCCCACGCCACGCCGCCGCCGGTCTTGAACGCCGCCTGCACCTTCGGCTGGTTCTCCAGCATGGCCGCCACCGCGTCGAAGCCGCCCTGCATGTAGACCGGGCTGTCCTCGAGGGCGAACACCATCGCCTGTTCGGCCGGCAGCGAGAACGTCGCCGTCTTCGGCTCGTAGGCGAGGTAGCCGGACGCCGCCTGGTGCGAGAGCCATTCGCGCAGATAGCGCTCGTCGAGCTTGACGCGCCTGGCGAGCGCCTCGCAGGTCGCGCCGCCGCCCTCGTGCAGGGCCTTGTAGAGGCCCAGGCGATCGCCGATCCGCACCATGGCGACGCTCGAGGCGCCGCCGAGGTCGCCCAGCATCTGGCCGATCAAGGCGTGGAGTTTGGCTTCGTCGATCATGTCTGTCTCCCGGTGAGCAAGGAATGCGGGAGAGAAGCATGGGAGCGTCCCCTGAGCGTCCCCGCCAGGGGGAGGTAAGGAGAGGGGCGCGGCGCTGCGCCGCGTCGGCGGCGAGGTCGTGCAAGGAGAGGAGACTGTTCAATATAGGACACGACACGAGAGAATTTGATTGCTCGGCGGCCTTGGATTTGGCCCGAACGATCCCCATGTTCGCCGTAAGGACTGGCTCATGTCGCCCGTCCTGTTTTCTCCCGATCCTTTTGATCGTCGGCTACGCGCTCTCGCGCACGCCGGTCTCGCAGCCGGCGAGGAATGGCCGCTCGTCGGCCGTGAAGGGACATCCCATGAATATGCCAACCAAAACCAAACCCTGGATCCAGGGCGCCGTCGTCGGCGCCATCGCACTCGCCATCGTCGGCTTCACCTGGGGCGGCTGGGTGACCGGCGGCACGGCGGCCAAGAATGCTGCCGCCGCCTCGCACGACGCCGTGGTCGCAGCCCTTGCGCCGATCTGCGTCGAGCGTTTCCGGGCGCAGCCCGACGCCGTCGTGAAGGCTGACGCTCTTATAAAGAGCAGCAGCTGGGAGCGCGGCAACATGGTCGAGAAGAGCGGCTTCGCCACCATGCCCGGCAGCAAGACGACGGATTCCGACGTCGCGCGCGCCTGCGCCGAGATCCTGTCGACGGCCGCGGTGCCCAAGACCTGAGGCGGTCGGGACAGGCAGCCGTCCTGGATGGCTTCGCTATTTGCTGGTCGGATAGACGTGAATGCTGTCGGCCACCGAGTCGGCAACGTGCTCCTTGGTAATGACACCCAGAACGTTGTCACCCCGCGGCAGGCCCCGGTCCGCGCACGACCAACGCCATGATCGCTCCCTTGCGCCACAGGCGGCCGATGACGTCGAAGGCCACGTCGTCCGTCGCGCACGATGGTGAAGTCGCGGCTGGCCACCTCGCCCAGCGGCGTGCCCGGCGCGGCGCTCTGCGAGCCGGCGCGCAGCGCGGTGTTGACCCGCATCACGCCGCGATGCGGCGGCCCTGTCGGTGACCACGACATGACGCATCCGGCCTTGCGTTGTCGGGGCGCGCCAGGAACGCCTCGAAGCTCATGTCGGCCGGCACGACGAGCACGTCCGTGTCCATCACCTCCTCGGCGCGGCGGACCAGGAACATGTTGGCGTGCAGCGCCTTCGGGATCGCATGGCCGCGGCGGACCAGCTTCATGGTGTAGATGTTCTCGCGCGACAGCACGCGGCGCACGCCGAGCTCGACCGCGACGGCGAGGATCATCGGCATGACGATGTCGTAGTCGCGCGTCATCTCGAAGATCATCGTCACCGCGGTCATCACCGCGCCGGTGCCGCCGCCGACCATCGCGCCCATGCCGACCATGGCGAAGGCCGGCGACGTCGATCGGGATCGGCAGATGGGCCGCGACGAGCAGCGCCGCGAAAGCCGCCGCCGAGCGTCGCGCCCATGAAGAGCGACGGCGAGAAGATGCCGCCCGACGAACCGGAGCCGAGGCTGATCGATGTCGCGAACAGCTTGCAGACGAACAGCAGGAACAGCAGGCCGGGCGCGTCGAGATCTGCCGGCCAGGATCGCCTGGATCGTCGCGTAGCCGACGCCCTCGACATAATAGTGCCCGAACGTCTGCGATACAGGGCGTAGCATCAGCAGCCGACCAGCAGCATGCCGAGGATATGCCGCAGATAGCGATGCCCGATCTTGTCGAACAGATCCTCGGCGAAGTGCAGGCCGCGCACGAACGCGGCCGCGGCGACGCCCGATCAGCCGCCGAGCACGGCGTAGAGCAGCCAGAGCATCCGCCGAGCGCCGAAGTCGTTGGCGAGCGGCGTGAGCTGCGGCACCTCGAAGGCCGGCTGCGCGCCGAAGAACCAGCGGCCGATGAAGGTCGCCGCCCGGTCGCGAGCGCGACCGGCAGGAAGCGTCGATCACGCTGACCTCGGGCATCATCAGCTCGATCGCGAACATCACGCCGCCGATCGGCGTGTTGAAGGTCGCGGCGATGCCGGCGCCGGCGCCGGCGGCGACCAGGGTGATGCGCTGCCCCGGCGGCATGCGGATCAGTCTGGCCCGAGGGTCGAGCCGAGCGCCGAGCCGATCTGGATGATCGGGCCTTCGCGGCCGACCGCGGCGCCGCTGCCGATGGCGAGCGCCGAGGCGAGCGACTTCACGACCGCGACGACCGGCCGGATGACGCCGCCACTGATAGTAGATCGCGTCCATCACCTCGGGGACGCCGTGGCCCTTGGCCTCGGGCGCGAAATTGGTCACCAGGAAGGTGACGATCGACCGCGCCGACCACCGGCACCAGGATGACCAACGGTCCCCACGGGCTCGCCGGCGTGAAGAGGTTGGCGTCGTAGTGCAGCGAGAACGTGCCGAGGAAGAAGAGGTTGTGGATGAGGCCGATCAGGTCGCGGAAGAGCACCGCGCCGAGGCCGGTGACGATGCCGACGACCAGCGCCAGCAGCGACAGGCTGACCAGACTGATCGATGAGGCGGCGGCCGTCCGCTCCGCCGCCTGCCTGTCTTTCCCGGCCACCAGGCTCTCTCCGTTGTTGCAGGCGTTTCTAATGCCGCTCCCGGTGCTCGTCTGCCGCGATTTCCACCTCGATGTGCGGCGTTCCGCTGCGGGCCTTCATCATGGCGGCGAAGATCGCGACAACGGTGCGTTCCGGATCCTCCTTGGCGTGGCCGTACAAGGTCCGCGTACCGGCTGCGATCATGCTGGCTGTGACATGCACGATGATCATGTGCGCCTCCTTATCATAGGGCGGGGGCTGCTTGGACCATGGTCTGGTTCACGGTGGCGTCTGCCCACCGGTAATCCGGAAGCTGCAGCCGGTCGATGATGTCCGCGCCGAACGTGAGCCGCGCGAGGCCCGGTATCGAAGCTGCCTTGATCACCTGGTTGCGCAGGAACAGGCCCGTCCGCGTCCTGGGCGCCAAGGCGACGGAGAAGCGCTCGGCTCCCCGCTGCTTGGTTTCGATGTACGCCCGCAGGAGCTTCTCATACTCGGCGAAAGCCTCCTCGTGTCGTCCGCCGGCCCGGGCGAGCTCGCCGGCCAGCACATACGCCGCCGTCATCGCGAGGGCCGACCCTTGGCCTGCCGCAAGCGACACGCAGAAGGCGGCATCGCCGATCAGGCCGATGCGCCCGCGTGACCACGAGTCCATCTTGATCTGGCTGACCCGGTCGAAATAGAGATCCGGCGCGCGATCGAGTTCGTCGAGGATTTGCCGGCACTCCCATCGCCCCTCCGCGTAGGCCTCGCGCAGGATCGCCTTCTGGGCCGGGAGCGCGAGCGGGGCCGGCGGATCGTCGGATGCGCCGGCCGCGAACACGAACAGGAAGAGGGTGCGGTCGTCACGCAGGGCGAACCGGCCCACCATCCGGCCCGGCTGGTTGTACATCACGTACCTGTCGTCCTCGCGCGGACGGTAGCCCGGCGCTTCGAAGGCCGCGACGGTGTAGCCGAGTTGCACTTCGGACCAGCTGCGCGGCTCGAAGGCAAGCCGGCGCACCGTCGAGCGCAACCCGTCGGCGCCGATCACCAGGTCGAACGGGCGTTGGCCGCCGTGCCTGAACGTGACGTCTACCCGGGTCGGACGCTCGTCGATGGCGACGACCTCGTCGCCGAACACGACCTCCGCCGCGCCCGCGCTCCTCTCGAACAGCAACCGGGAAAGCTCGCTGCGCGCCACGGTGACATAGCGTCCGCCCGTGAGCTCCTGGAACACCTTGGTCCCGAACCCGGCGATGCGCCGGCCGTGATCGTCGACGACGCGCATCTCCTGCGCGTGGTAGCCCGCGCGCTCGATGTCCGCGGCAAGCCCCATGCGCTCGGCGATGTCGTATCCGAGTCCCCAAAAGTCAATGACGTAGCCTCCCGGCCGCAGCGCGGGCGCATGTTCGATCAACGTCGGCCGGTATCCGCCTCGCGACAGCCAATAGGCAAGCGTCGGTCCGCCAATGCCAATGCCCGAGATCAGGACCGTCCTGCTGCTCATGAGCTGCTTTCTTCTTGCCGAGCGCGGCTTCGCCAGGCGCCGCTCGGTCAGGCCGAGGGTCTGTGGGAGCGGCCGAAACTCTAACGCACCAACCGGCGTCGGTTCCCCGTGTCAGGGCGGCGCGGCAATAAGGCTCAGGTGCCGGGAAGATGCCGTCGCGCGAACGCGATGATCGCCGCCGCGATCTTCTCCGGCTGCTCGGGCAGCAGCGCATGGCCCGCGCCGTCGATGTCCAGCAGCTCGACGCGATCGCCCAGCTCGGCCACCATCATGCGGCCGTTCTCCGGCGGCGCCACGGTGTCCTGCAGCCCCTGGATCACCAGCAGGGGCGTGGTCGAGCCCGCGTTCCACCAGCCCTCGACCGGCGTCGCGCGCGTGGCCGCGATCTGCGCCGTCGCGGCCTCCGGATACCAGCCGCCGCGCCAGATGCTCGCATCGTTGCCGGCGGCGAAGAACGCGAACGCCACGTCGGCCATCCGCTCGGCGTCCGGCCGGTCGAGGCGGAAGCAGCCGAGCAGTGCCTCCGCCGCCCCTGGCTTCATCGGCGCCTTGCCGCCGGCCGCGATCATGGCCATCGCCTTAACCAGTTCGGGTCGGTCGGCGGCGAGCGTGCGGCCGACGCGCTGGCCGAACGCATGGCCGACCACGACCACCGGCTGGCCGCCGAGCGCCTCGATCACCAGCGCCGCATCGGCGGCGAGGTCGTGCAGGGTGAGGCCGTCCATCGGCCCGGTGCTCCGGCCGATGCCGCGCGGGTCCGGACGGACGGACGTGAACCCGGCTGCGACGAGGCGGCGGCTGAGGTCGTCGAAATCCGATGCGCCGCGTCCCAGCGAGGGGATCATCAGGACGATGGGGCCGGTGCCTTCGATCGTGAACGCGACCTGTCCGCCGGAGGAGCAGGGGACGAGGCGTTGTTCGGCGATTGCTACGGCCAAGAAAACCTACGCCGAAATGGACGGCAGATCGCTGACCCAGGCGAGCCTGAGATCAATGCCGTCGCATAGTTTAGCCGGCGATACCCCTCCTGGCTTCGCAACAGGCATCCCCACCGCCCGGGCAAAGTCGCTGAACTCCTCGAAGCATGCTGGCATCGCGGGCAGTTCGGGTGTCTCAGCGAATGAATGGACTAGCATCATCGCGCGACAGTACCCGAACCGCTTTGCTTCATAGATTGTGGCATAGGTCCTATGAAAGAGCTGGTAGAAGAGATGCCCGACCGAATCGGCGTCGACCTGCAGAACTCCGGCAGAGGCCATCCAGTCGGCTTCCGCGGTTTTTCTTGCTCCTTTGGCGTTCTGCTTCCGAGCGTTTGCCCTTCTTCTCTTCCGATTTCCCTTCGAGCCAGTCGGCAACAGCGTGGCCAAACGGCTCGTCCACTTTGCCTTCCACGCCCAAGATGGCGTTGCCGTCCTTAAGCCGAACAATAGCTAGGAGGTCGGTTTGGCTTGGGTTACCTTTTCCCGGCAGCTCCGTCTGCCGTTCGAAAATTCCTTCGAGAAACTTAGCGGCCTGCCACTCAGGTGCATTTTCGAGTACTGCTCTAACCGACATCGGAATTCCGTCAGCGTTCATCCATGCAGTTGACAGCTCGAAGGCGCTCCGGCCCTTCTTCCAGTGGAGCGTCGGCTTTCCCAGGCGCGGTTTGATTTCGCTCGGCTTCTCTATCGGGATTTGAAAGCTCGCCATTCAATCATCCTTGCCGCCCGACGCCTCTCGAAGAATTGCGTCGGCAAAATCGACCGTCTTGGCCAAAGCAAGAAAGCGTGGACTGAAGTCGAAATGCCAAGTTATCCCACGCAGAAACGGCAATTACGAAGGCCGATCTCAAGCAGCTACCTGCTGTCTCACGGACTTGATCTTCGGTCCCGTGAAGCGTCAGCACGCTCTCTACAATGCACGCGTTCCAAAACCCGGCACCGCCGTCGGCGGGGGGATGTTCTTCAAAGCGAATGTGCATCCTGTACATAATAGCCAGCAGATGAATTTCATCTCGTGTCAAATCAGCAAGAGCATCAGCGTAGAGAAAGAACTCATCTGCGACCAGGTTGCCGTGGCGAAGTTGACCGGCAATTGCTTTTGCCAGAAGTCGGAGATTGATGCGGGCCTTGCCTTCGGATGCGGCCCTTACGTAGCGCATCGTGACGGCCACGGCTTCGTCGCTGAAGAGATCGACTGGCTTTCCTCTACCCTCCGCGATTTCTTCAAACAGAATCTCGCGGGCCTGCTCTCGACGCCGCTTCACGTACTGCGTTAGAGCCAACTTGCCGGCAGATATGCCAGGCACTTCCAAGGCTTCGAGGCCACCAGCTGCAAGTTCGATGTAGATTTCCGGCAGATCGGTCATTTGTTCCACGTGTCTTGTAAGAGGTAGATCACGCGCAATCGCCGGGACTCCGCGCCCCTCCTTTCGCTATCCTAGGTAGTGCCGGCACCCTAGGAGGGAAGATGGCTAGTTGGACCAAAGCGATCACTGATCCCTTGAAGGCGGCCAGCGACTTGGCACAAGGCATGTTGGATCTGCGGGATACTGTCAAACTCGGTAGCCTGGTTATCAAGTTGAATGCCGAAATCCTTTCTGCCCAGCGCGGCGCGCTTGCTGCCAGCCAGAGCGAGGCGGAAATGGCCGAAGAAGCTCGCGCGTTGAAAACAAAAATCGCCAGCTTCGAGGATTGGGAGCGCCAGAAGGAGCGCTATGAGCTGAAGCGGATAAAGGGCAAAAATAGGCGGCGACATCAAAGGCCCGGTTGTTGCGATCTGCGACAAAGGCGTGAAAGTGAAGCGAGAGGAGCTTGCCGACGACCAGGTGCTCACCGGCGTTTCCTAGCCAGACCGAGTTCGAATATCCGGCTGCCATGTCTCCTCCAACTCTCTATGTCGCGTCGGCTCGGGCGAACCATCATGGCCGAGTCGAAGAATTGAGCAATTGAAGTTGCGGTCGGCGATCGCACCGGCACCTATCCTCACGGTTAGGTCGTCTACCCGAAGCGCGCGCTAATACCCGATATTCGGCCGCAGATACTTCTCCGCCAACTCCAAACTTCTCCGCCAGCTCCAGCGGAATCCTGCGCCGCTTCGCATAGTCCTCGAGCTGATCGCGCCCGATCCGCGCCACGCCGAAATACTCCGCCGCTGGATGGGCGAAGTAATATCCCGACACCGCCGAGGTCGGCATCATCGCGAAGCTCTCAGTGAGCGTCAGGCCGGCGTTCTGGCCGGCATTGAGCAGGCGGAACAGCTCGGGCTTCTGGCTGTGGTCGGGGCAGGCGGGATAGCCCGGCGCTGGGCGGATGCCACGATATTTCTCGCGCACCAGGTCCTCGTTGGCGAGCGCCTCCTCGGGCGCGTAGCCCCACAGCGTCTTGCGCACGCGCTCGTGCAGGCGCTCGGCGAAGGCCTCGGCCAGGCGGTCGGCCAGCGCCTTCAGCAGGATGTCTGAGTAGTCGTCGCTGTCGGCCTTGAAGCGCCGCAGATGCTCCTCGATGCCGTGGCCCGCGGTGACGGCGAAGCCGCCGATCCAGTCGGCCTTGGGCGAGATGAAGTCGGCCAGGCACATGTTGGCGCGCGGCGCCCGCTTCTCGATCTGCTGGCGCAGGAAATAGAGCCGCGAGATCTCCCTGGTGTGCTGCTCGTCCTCGAACAGCACCACGTCGTCGCCCTCGCGCCGGCACGGCCAGAAGGCGACCACGCCCTTCGCGGTCAGCCACTTCTCGCGCACGATGCGCTCCAGCATCTTGCGCGCGTCGGCGAAGAGCTTGCGGGCGCTGTCGCCCACCACCTTGTCCTCGAGGATCTCGGGGTAGTTGCCGGTGAGCTCCCAGGCGCGGAAGAACGGCGTCCAGTCGATGCGCTCGACCAGCTCGTGCAGCGGATACTCGGCGAAGATGCGCGTCGCGCCCGCGGTGTTGGACAGCATGCGCGGCTTCGGCGGGATGTATTGCGACCAGTCGATCTTGAAAGCGTTGGCGCGCGCCTGGGCGAGGGTGACCAGCTTCTCCTTGCCGCCGGCGGCGCGCTCGGTGCGGATGGTCTCGTACTCGGCCGCGACCTTGGCGGCGAAGTCCTTGGCCTGCGCCCCTGACTCCGAGACCAGCGCGGTGCAGACGCCGACCGCGCGGCTGGCGTCGAGCACGTGCACGGTGGTGCCCTCGTAGCGCGGCGCAATGCGAAGCGCGGTATGGACCTTCGACGTGGTCGCGCCGCCGATCAGCAGCGGCACCTTGAAGCCTTGCCGCGTCATCTCCTCGGCCACGGTCACCATCTCGTCGAGCGAAGGCGTGATCAGGCCGCTGAGCCCGATCATGTCGACCTTGTTGTCGTTGGCGGTTTTCAGGATGTCCTGGAACGGCACCATGACGCCGAGATCGATGACCTCGAAATTGTTGCACTGGAGCACGACGCCGACGATGTTCTTGCCGATGTCGTGGACGTCGCCCTTGACCGTCGCCATGACGATCTTGCCCTTGGGCTTCGACGTCGCGGTCTTCTCGGCCTCGATGTAGGGCAGCAGGTGCGCGACCGCCTTCTTCATGACGCGCGCGCTCTTCACCACCTGCGGCAGGAACATCTTGCCCGAGCCGAACAGGTCGCCGACCACGTTCATCCCGGCCATCAGCGGGCCCTCGATGACCTCGATCGGGCGGGCGATCTGCAGGCGCGCCTCCTCGGTGTCGGCGACCACGAACTGGTCGATGCCCTTGACCAGCGCATGCTCCAGCCGCTTCTCGACCGTCCAGCTCCGCCATTCGGCGTCCTGCGTCTCGGCCGCCTCGCCGGTGCCCTTGTACTTGGGCGCCAGCTCGAGCAGGCGGTCGGTGCCGCTCGGATCGGCGCCCGGCGTGCGGTTCAGGATGACGTCCTCGACCGCGTCGCGCAGCTCCTTGGGGATCTCGTCATAGACCTCGAGCTGGCCGGCATTGACGATGCCCATGTCCATGCCGGCCTGGATGGCGTGATAGAGGAACACCGAGTGCATGGCCTTGCGCACCGGCTCGTTGCCGCGGAAGGCGAAGGAGAGGTTCGACACGCCGCCCGAGATTTTTGCGCCCGGGCAAAGCTTCTTGATCTCGCGCGTGGCCTCGATGAAATCGACGCCGTAGTTGTTGTGCTCCTCGATGCCGGTCGCCACGGCGAAGATGTTCGGGTCGAAGATGATGTCCTCGGCGGGGAAGCCGACCTTGTGCACCAGGATGTCGTAGGCTCTTTGGCAGATCTCGACCTTGCGCTGCCTGGTGTCGGCCTGGCCCTTTTCGTCGAACGCCATCACGACGACGGCGGCGCCGTAGCGGCGGACCTTCTTGGCATGGTCGATGAAGCTCTCGACGCCTTCCTTCATGGAGATCGAGTTCACGATCGGCTTGCCGGCAACGCACTTCAGGCCGGCCTCGATCACGCTCCACTTCGAGCTGTCGATCATGATCGGCACGCGGGCGATGTCGGGCTCGGCCGCGATCAGCTTCAGGAAGGTCTCCATGGCAGCCTGCGAATCGAGCAGGCCCTCGTCCATGTTGACGTCGATGATCTGCGCGCCGCTCTCGACCTGCTGGCGCGCGACTTCCAGCGCGGCGGGATAGTCGCCGTCCAGCACCAGCTTCTTGAACCGCGCCGACCCGGTGACGTTCGTCCGCTCGCCGATGTTGATGAAGGTGGCGGTGCGGGAGGTCATTGTTGCCGACCCTTCGAGACGCGCCCCTCCGGGGCGCTCCTCAGGGTGAGGTTGTTTTGGCGCTGACGCCCGTCCGCCCTCAGGGTGAGGTTGTGCTCGTGCGAACGCTTAGCCCTCATCCTGAGGAGCGAGCTAGGCCGCGTCAGACGCGGCCCAAGCGAGCGTCTCGAAGGATGGGCAACAGAAAAGGACATCAGAAAAAACTCGCCGCTTCCATGCCGCTGAGCCGCAGCGCCGGCGGCAGCGCGTGCCACTGGCGCGGCTTCAGCCCCTTGACCGCCTCGGCGACCGCCCGGATGTGCGCCGGCGTCGTGCCGCAGCAGCCGCCGACCACATTCAGCCAGCCGGCCTCGGCCCAGCCCTTGACCAGCTTGGCCGTCATCTCGGGCGGCTCGTCGTAGGCACCGAGTTCATTAGGGAGTCCGGCGTTCGGGTAGACGCACACCAGCCCATCGACCTGCGGGTTCAACGCATTGACGTACGGGTGCAGCTCGGTGGCGCCGAAGCTGCAGTTCAGCCCCATGGTGAGCGGCTTGGCATGGCGCACCGAATGCCAGAACGCCTCGACCGTCTGGCCGGAGAGGTTGCGGCCGGCGAGGTCGGTCAGGGTCATCGACACCATCACCGGGATGACCTCGCCACGCGCCTCGCCGGCCTCGTCGGCGGCGAAGATGGCGGCCTTGGCGTTCAAGGTGTCGAACACCGTCTCGATCAGGATGAAGTCGACGCCGCCGTCTAAAAGTCCGTCGATCTGCTCGCGGTAGATGCCCTTCACCTCGTCGAAGGTGACGGCGCGATAGCCGGGGTCGTTGACGTTGGGCGAGATCGACAGGGTCTTGTTGGTCGGGCCCAATGCTCCCGCCACGAAGCGCGGCTTGGCCGGGTCCTTCGCCGTGGCAGCATCGGCGCAGGCGCGGGTGATCTTCGCGGCGGCGAGGTTGATCTCGCGCGCCTTGTCCTGGATGCCATAGTCGGCCTGGCTGATGGCGTTGGCGTTGAAGGTGTTGGTCGCCAAAAGGTCGGCGCCGGCCTCGACATAGGCGTTGCAGATCTCGCTCACGATCTCGGGCCGCGTCAGGTTCAAGAGATCGTTGTTGCCCTTCTGATCGTGCTCGAAGGGGCGGCCGGCGCGATAGCCGGCCTCGTCGAGGCGATAGCCCTGGATCGCGGTGCCGTAGGGGCCGTCCTTGATCAGGATGCGCTCCTGGGCGATCTCACGGAGCTGGTCGGCTTTCTCACTGCGTGACATGGCGGCGGACTCCCAGCAGGTGGCAGGTCGCGAACGTCAGGTCGGCGCGGTTCAGTGTGTAGAAATGGAACTGCTCGACGCCTTCGCCCTGCAGGCGGCGGCAGAGGTCGCCGGCCACGGTGGCGGCGATCATGCGGCGCGTCTCGACGTCGTCGTCGAGGCCCTTGAACATCTCGGCCAGCCAGGCCGGCACCTTGGAACCGCACAGGCCCGCCATCTTGAGGATGCCGTTGAAGTTCGACACCGGCATGATGCCGGGCACGACCGGCACGTTGATGCCGGCGGCGGCGGTCTTGTCGCGGAAGCGCAGGAAATCGTCGGCCTCGAAGAAGAACTGGGTGATGCAGCGGTCGGCGCCGGCATCGACCTTGCGCTTGAGGTTTAAAAGGTCGGCCTTTTCGTCGGCCGAGTCGGGGTGCTTCTCGGGGTAGCCGGCGACGCTGATCTGGAAGTCGCCGATCTTCTTCAGGCCGGCCACGAGGGCGGCGGCGTTCTCGTAGCCGCCGGGGTGCGGGCAGTACTTGCCGCCCATGCCGGCGGGAGGATCGCCGCGCAGGGCGACGATGTGGCGGATGCCGGCGTCCCAGTAGGCGCGGGCGACGTCGTCGATCTCGCCCTGGGTGGCGGCCACACAGGTAAGGTGGGCGGCGGCGTCGATGCCGGTTTCCTTTTTTAGGCGGGCCACGGTCTCGTGGGTGCGCTGGCGGGTCGAGCCGCCGGCGCCGTAGGTCACGGAGAAGAAGGTGGGGCGGAGCGGCGTCAGGCGCTCGATGGTCTCCCACAGGGTGCGCTCGGCCTGCTCGGTCTTGGGCGGCGAGAATTCGAAGGACACTTTCACCGGGCGGCTCCGTGGGTGACGGCGGCGCCGCGGGCGGCGCGATGGGTGGTTTCGCGCTCGCCGCGCCAGATGCCGGTCATCAGGCGGCGGCCGGGGAAGTGGATGGGTTCCAGGGGATTGAGGCCGGCGCTTCTGAGCCAGCCTTGCACCTGGTTGTCGGCGAAGCCGAGATGGACGTGGGCGTGCTCGCGCTTCAGCTCGACCAGGTCGTGCGGCGAGAAATCGACCACCAGCACCAGGCCGCCGGGTTTGACCACGCGGGCGGCTTCGGAGAGGGCCGCGGCCGGATCGTCGGCGTAGTGCAGGACGTGGTGGATGGTGACGACGTCGAAGGAGTCGGCGTCGAGGGGCAGGGCATACATGTCGCCCTGGCGGATGTCGGCATTGTCGATGCCGGAGCGGGCCAGGTTGGCGCGGGCCAGCGCCAGCATCTCGCGGCTCTGGTCGATGCCGACCGCCCGCTCGACCTTGGGGGCCAGCACTTCCAGCAGCCGCCCGGTTCCCGTCCCGATGTCCAAAAGCCGCCGCGCCCCTGTGGGCAAGTGGTGGGCCAGCGCCCGCTCGATCTCGCGGTCGGCGACATGCAGCGCCCTGAGTTCATCCCATCTTTGGGCGTTATCCCGGAAAAACCTGACCGCCGCCGTCTGCCGCCGCTGCTGCAACGCATCGAGCCGCGCCCGGTCCGCCGCCAATCTCGGGTGCTTCGGATCGAGCCGGCGGACGAACTCCCTGACCAGCGCCGCATCATCCCCGCCCGTGACCAGCCTGAACCGAGTGAACTGCGCCTCCCGGAACCTTTCGAGCAGCCCACCTTCCACCAACAACTTCAGATGCCTGGAAACCCGCGGCTGGCTCTGCCCCAGCACATGCACGTAATCGCTGACCGTCAAATCCTCGCGCGCCGCCAAAGCGAGAATCCGCAATCGCGTATCCTCCGCCGCCGCCCGCAACAGGATGAGAAGGTGGTCCATTTCGGCAACGCCGACCCTTGTATAAGGACATCTTTATGTATGCAAGAGACATTGGCGGGAAAAGTTGTTGTGACCGGCGGGACACATGTTTTGGCTGTTTGGCCTATTCACTTCAAAGTGCAGTATTCGTGTGCGACACTGTCGCCAAGTACTACAAAACAAAGCTGTTTCGGGGTTGAGAGTTCATGGTCGCAAGTCTCGTCGGGCCGGTGGCGGCGCGCTTTCGTCGATCGGCTGTCGCCGTGGCCACGGCGGCCATGATGCTGGGTGGTTGCGCCTCGACCGACACCGGTGCGGCCGAGGTGTGGGATCCGCTGGAGGCGCCCAACCGGTTCATCTTCTCGATCAATAGGGCCGTCGACCTCATCGCCATCCGCCCGCTCGCGGTGACCTATCGCGACTGGATGCCGGAGCGCGCGCAGAAGGGCGTGCGCAACGTGCTCGACAATCTCGGCGAGCCGGTGACGGCGATCAACGAGGTGGTGCAGGGCTCGCCCGGCCGCGCCGCCACCACGATCGGCCGTTTCCTGGTCAATTCCACCATCGGCATCGCCGGCATCTTCGACGTCGCCTCAGCGATGGGCATGTCCAAGACCAAGGAGGATGCCGGCAAGACCGTGGGCTACCTCGCAGGCCCCGGCGTCGAGCCCGAAAATGGCGGCTTCTACCTCGTGCTGCCGCTGATCGGCCCCTCGAACGCCCGCGACGGAGTCGGCATGGCGATCGATGCCGCGGCCGATCCGTTCAGCATCGTCATGTTCTCCATCAGCAGGACCGCCGGCTGGATCGCCACCGGCGCCCGCTATGGCGCCACGGCGATCGACGCGCGCTCGCGCACCCTGTTCGCCCTCGACGACCTCGAGAAAAACAGCGTCGATTATTATGCCGCGCTGAAGAGCGCCTATACCCAGCAGCGCGCCGACCTGATCCGGCAGAAGCGGGAAAAGACCGACGGCAAGGCCGAGATCGACCGTCGCGACAACCTCGCGCTGGTGCGCTAGGAGTTCCTCCGGCAAATTCATCTTTTTTCAGGAGCGAACGGTGCCGTTGCTCGCCAGTCGTCGTGTCGTTCTGTGTCTGGCCGCCGCCGCGGTGGTGGGCCTGCTTTCCGGGTCGGCTGAGGCCGCCGACGGGCCGGCCGCGAGCCTGATCGAGAAGACCTCGGCCGAGGTCATCGAGCTGATCAAGACCACCACCGGCGCCCAGCGCGAGGCCGGCATCCGGAAGGTCCTGGAGAGCGCCTTCGACCTCAACTACATGGGCCAGCAGGCGCTCGGCAAATACTGGGCCGGCGCCACGCCCGAGCAGCAGGCGCGCTACCTCAAGGCGGCGGTCGGCGCCGAGGCCCACGCCTATGCCGAGCGCTTCGGCCAGTATGGCGGCCAGACGCTCGCCCTTGGCAAGGTCACCCCCAAAGCCAACGGCGTCACCGTGGTCGACAGCCGGCTCAACCAGAGCAACGGCCAGCCCATCAAGATCGAATGGGAGGTGCGGGATATCGGTGGGGCCCCCCGCATCACCGACGTCAAAATCGAGGGCATCAGCATGGTCATCACTAGACGGACCGACTTTACGTCCTACATTCAGAACAACGGAGGCAAGGTCGAGGCGCTGATCCAGGAGCTGGAAGCCCGCGCCCAACGCTAAAGGAGAGCGCCATGGACAGCGCAGCCAAGCCATCTGAACGTCGGTCGGTCGATCCGGTCTGGAGTCAGATACAAGAGGCCGCCCAAACCGCGGCCGCAGCCGACCCCATCCTGGCCGGCCTGCTGCATGCCACGATCCTGAGCCAGCCCCGTTTCGAGGCGGCGCTGAGCTACCATCTGGCCCGTCTCGCCGGCACCACCGAGGTGCCCGCCGTGCTGATCCGCCAGATCTTCGAGGGAGCCTTCACCGCCGACCCCGCGATCGGCCTTGCTGCCCGCTTCGATATCGTCGCGGTGTCCGACCGCGACCCCGCCTGCACCTCCTACCTCGACCCGCTGCTGTGGTTCAAAGGCTACCACGCGCTGCAGACCTACCGTGCCGCGCACTGGCTGTGGGGCCAGGGCCGCCAGACGCTCGCGCACTACCTGCAGAGCCGCGCCAGCTCCCTGTTCGGCCTCGACATCCATCCCGGCGCCGTCATCGGCAAGGGCATCTTCATCGACCACGGCACCGGCGTGGTGATCGGCGAGACCGCCGTCGTGGAGGACGGCGTGTCGATGCTGCACGGCGTGACCTTGGGCGGCACCGGCAAGGAGCGCGGCGACCGCCACCCGAAGGTGCGGCGCGGCGTGCTTTTGGGCGCCGGTGCCAAGGTACTCGGCAATATCGAGATCGGCGCCTGCGCCAAGATTGCCGCCGGCAGCGTGGTGCTCGAGCCGGTACCCGCCGGCTGCACCGCCGCCGGCGTGCCGGCGCGCATCATCGGCTGCGTCGACGTGCCGGAGCCGGCGATGGAGATGGATCAGCGGATTTGAGGCGCTGAGTTTGCCCTCTACGGCGCCGGCGGCAACAGGTAGAGCGTCATCCCGAGTACGGCATACACCATCAGGAGCTGGACGCCGACGAACCAGGTCGAGCGGCCGACGCCCGTCACGTAGCTCGTGGCGAACGTCGCGATCATCACCATCAGCACGGCACCCGGCCAGAACTGCAGGTCCATCGGCTTGGGCCCGATGAAATAGCTGGCCAGCACCAGCACCGGCGCGACGAACAGCGCGATCTGGCAGGCGCTGCCGAGCGAGATGCTGACGGCGAGGTCCATCCGATCCTTGCGCGCGCCCGAGAACGCCGAGGCCATCTCCGCCGCGCCGCCGACCAGCGGCACGATGATGAAGCCAACGAAAGCCTGAGACATGCCGAACGCCTTGGCTGCTTCCTGCACCGACTCGACGAAGACCTCGCTCACCAGGGCGACCACAACCGTGACGCCGGCCAATGTCGCGATGGCGAGGCCGATCGGCCAGGGTGCCTCGTCGCTCTCGTGCGATGCGGCACTCGCGAACACCTCGCGGTGCGTCTTGAGCGAGAAAAGCATGCCGAGCGCATAGGTGGCGATCAGCAGCACAGCCAGGCCGAGGCTGAGCTTCTCCGCGAGCCGCGCGGTCGAGCCCGAATCGAGCTGGGCGATCGCCGATGGCATGATCAGGGCAATTGCCACCAGCAGCAGGAGGCCGCCCTGCAGCCGGGCATTGGCGGAGTTGAAACTCTGGATGTGATGCTTCAAGCCGCCCAGGAGGAAGGAGGAGCCCAGCATGAACAGGGCGTTGGTGACCACGGCGCCGACGATGGTCGCCTTCACCAGCAGATATTGGCCGGCGGCGAGCGCGGTGAGCGCGATCACCAGTTCGGTCAGGTTGCCGAGCGTCGCATTGAGCAGGCCGCCGACGGAGTCGCCGGTCTTGGCGGCGACCGCCTCGGTGGCGCGGCTGAGCAGCCCGGCGAGCGGGATGATGGCCAGCACCGAGAGCACGAACAGCAGGACGTGCGAGGCGGGCCGGGCAGCTTCGATCACGAACAGCAGCGGGACGAAGACCAGCAGCCACAGCAGCCGGTTGTCGCGGATCTCTCTCAGCAGCGGCGCCATGGCTTACCTCTTTCGCAAATCCGCTCAGCCGCCCAGCGCCAGCGCTACGCCGACGAGCGCCAGGCCCGACAGCAACATGACCAGCCCGGTCCGCCAGGGATTGGCGCCAATGTAGCGCGCCCAGTAGAAGCCGACGACGAACAACAGCGTCACCAGGATCAGATTGGAGACGCGCAATGCCAGCGACGGATCGGCGATCAGGGCGAAGGGGGCGGCGGCCGGCAGGGCGGTGCCGACGACCAGCAGGAAGACGGCGAACGCACCCCACAGGTCATCGGAGGTGATGCCGCCGCCGCCCAGGTCGGCCCGGGCGATGATTCCCTGAACGTCGCGGTAGAGCCGGTCGCGATCCTGCAGCCGACCCAGGCCTTCGATGCGCGACTCGAAGTACTCCTTGACGATGGCGAGCGCCGCCGTCTCGTCGGGCGCCGCCTGGATCGCCCGCATCAGGCGAACCTTGTGGCTGCGCACGAACAGGTTGCCCATGACGTAGAGCGCTGCGTCGATCACGGCCCAGGCGAGGTTGCAGCCCACCGCCGCGAGCAACAAGGTGCGGGCCTCAGACTTGTCGGTGCTGCTGATCACGCCCGCGCCGAGCGTGCAGGTGAGTACCATGATCAACCCGAACAGGATCTCGCCGAGGCTTTCAGCGGGCTCGAGATAGCGATGGAAGAACGAGCTCACAGGGGCAACCCCACCGGCCGGGGCGACTTGCCCGGCGCGCCCAGCGAGACCACGAGCGTCAGCCAGATGTTCCAGCCCTCCGGCCGGTTCTGGCCGGCGAACTCGTAGTAGCCCCGGGCGCTGAGCGACGCTTCGCGCTTGCCTAACGCGAAGTCATAGGATGCCTGCGGACCTGCGCCGGCGACACGGGACATGAACGGCCCGAGGCGGGCGCCGGAGCCGCTGTCGCCGGTGATCTGGTTGTAGAGATAGCCGACCACGCCGAGCGACAGTCGCTCGGTCACGTATTGCGAAGCGGACACCTCCAGATGCAGGTCGATGCCGCTCTGGTAGGCGGTGCTCGGATTCATGAAGTTGTAGGTGAATCCGAGGACCGCCGACAACTCGTGTCCCTTATTGTCGTTGGCGTAGGTGTAGCCGAGGCCGCCGTCGATAGCCCAGTGGCCGAGGCCGAGGCTTGCCTGCCGGTTCATGTCGTAGGCGCCGCTCGGGATGCCGGCAGTGACGTAGGTCATGACATTGTGGACGCCGCTGCTCCATTTCAGCGAGGCGAGCGGGTAGAGATCGCCAATCTCCGTCATCGAATCGCTGCTCTGCCCTCTGAGGCTGGCGCCGGACGGGGCGACCAGCGTCGCCGAAGCGGTCGAGCTGTAATTGCCGGCCAGGAACGTCAGGGCGAGGCCTAGCTGGCCGCCCAGGACCGGCTGGTCGAGGGCGTAGCTCGGCGTGACGAGGAAATAGTTCGACGACGTATCGAGGCCCGCTTCGATGCGGCCACCGCGGGTGAAGTTCGCCGACCGGTCGGCGTCGGCCGTCGCATGGTAGAACGTCGTCTCGACGGACCATCCCGGTGCTGCCGGCACTGCGGCGTAGCTGGCATAGCTGCCGGAGAGCCAGAAACTCGCGCCCGATTCATCGGCGTGCGCCAGGTTCGTCGCGCCAACCGTTGCGATTGCACAAAGCGCGATCGACCAAGCTCGCATCTTCGGGAGGATATCACGTCAGGAGCTTCATCGCATTGTGTGGCGCGCTGGCAAGTGCCTCCAGGATCTCCCGCAGGCGCATGATCGCCGCTTTGTCACCGTTCCGACTAGCCAATCACCGGCGCTCGTTCCATCCTTCGGCTGGTCGCCAGGGTCAGGGGGCATGTATGTCGAAAAGCCGCGATGACGAGAAACTCGACCGCAAGACCTACGAGAAGGAGATGCAGCGGCTCCAGGAAGAGCTGGCGCACCTTCAGGCCTGGGTGAAGGCCGAGGGCGCGCGCATCATCATCGTGCTCGAGGGGCGTGACGCCGCGGGCAAGGGTGGCACCATCAAGGCGATCACCGAACGCGTCAGCCCGCGGGTGTTCCGCGTCGTCGCGCTGCCAGCGCCGTCCGACCGCGAGAAGAGCCAGATGTACATGCAGCGCTATGTCGAGCATTTCCCGGCGGCGGGCGAGATCGTGATCTTCGACCGCAGCTGGTACAATCGGGCCGGCGTCGAATACGTCATGGGCTTCTGCACGCCCAAGCAGCACAGGCGGTTCCTCAGCCTCTGCCCACCCACGGAGAAGTTCGTGGTAGACGGCGGCATTCGCCTCCTGAAGATCTGGCTGGAGGTCGGCCAGAAGGAACAGGAGAAGCGCTTCCGGGCGCGCGTCGACGATCCGATGCGCCAGTGGAAGCTCAGCCCCATGGACGTCGAGTCGTACGACCGGTGGTACGACTATTCCAAGGCGCGCGACCTGATGTTCGAGGCCACCGACACCGACTTCGCGCCCTGGTACCTGGTCGATTCCAACGACAAGAAGCGCGCGCGGCTGAACTGCATCTCCCACATCCTGGCGCAGATTCCCTACAAGCGCGTTGATCATAAGAAGGTGAAGCTGCCCGATCGCTCCGACAAGAGAAAATACGACAACTCGGCCTCGCTCGCGGGTCGCAAGTTCGTCGAACAGAAATTCTGACGATGGCGATCGCGCTCGCGACCTGGCGGCGTGGCTACACGGCGCCACGCCTGCGCCTCGACTTCATCGCCGGCCTGTCGCTGGCGGCCTTCGCCATTCCGGAATCGATCGCCTACGCCTCCCTCGCCGACCTGCCGCCGATCTCCGGCCTCTACTGCTATCTCGTCGCGGGCCTCGCCTACGCGATCTTCGGCACCAGCCGGCAGCTCGCCGTGGGCCCGACCTCGGCCCTGGCGATCGCGGTGGCAGCTAGCATCGCCGCCATGGGCGGCGGCGATACGGACCGTGTGTTGGCCCTTGCCGGCGGGATCGCCCTGCTGGTCGGATTGATCAGCATCGGCGGCCGCTATCTCGGCCTCGCCAACGTCGCCTATTTTCTGTCCGACACGGTGGTGACCGGCTTCAAGACCGGAGCGGCGATCTACATCGTCTCCACCCAGCTTCCCAAGTTGTTCGGCATCGAGGGCGTGTCGGGCAGCTTTTTTGTGCGCGTTACCCATGTCGTCGCCGAGTTGCCGCACACCCACGTCCCGACGCTGATCGTCGGTGTGGCGGCCATTGCGCTCTTCCTCGTCCTGGAGCGCGTCTTGCCGGGCCGGCCGACCACCTTGCTGGTGGTCGCCGCCGCCATCGTGGCCACGCGCTTCCTTGGCCTCGCCGACTTCGGAATCAAGCTCGTGGGCGAGCTACCCACGGGTCTGCCGGCCATTGGCCTGCCGCAGATCCGGCTGTCCGATCTCGCCGAGCTCGTGCCGACCGCCATCGCCTGCTTCCTGCTCGCCTATGGCGAGACGATATCCGTGGCGCGCAGCTTCGCGCAGAAACACGGCCAGGAGATCGATCCCGAGCAGGAGCTGACGGCGCTCGGCGCAGCCAATCTCGCGACCGGCCTGGCCCGCGGCTTTCCGGTGGGCGGCGGCATGTCGCAGACCGCCATCAACGACATGAGCGGTGCGACCTCGCCGGCGTCGCTCGTCGTCACCTCGGGTGCCATTGCGATCACCCTGCTCTTCTTTGCCGGCCTGTTCCGATACCTGCCTGAACCGGTACTGGGCGCCATCGTGTTCATGGCCGCCAAGCACCTGGTGAAGCTCGATGAGCTCAAGGTGGTGCGGGCGGCCTCGCGCATCGAATTCCGCATCGCCCTGGTCGCACTCGTCGGCGTGCTGGCCTTCGGTTTGCTCGACGGGCTGCTGCTGGCCGCCCTTGGCTCGCTGATCGTCCTGATCGCCCGCGCCGCCCGGCCGGCGGTCGCCGTCCTGGCCCGCGATCCGACCGGCCGGTTCGTCAATCGCGAGCGCCTCGGCACGGCCGTCGAGCAGCCCGGTGCGCTGGTCGTGCGCAGCGCCGGCGCCTGGGTCTACTTCAATGCCGAGCACATCCGGCGGCGGATCCTCGATCTCGCCGACGAAGCGGGCGCGCCGCTCCACGTCGTCGTCCTCGATTGCTCGACGACACCGGCGATCGACCTCAACGCGTTGGCCAACCTGCGCGCCCTGGCCCGTGCCGTCACCGCGCGCGGTGCACGGCTGGAATTGGCCGAGTTACGGGACGATGTCGTCGACGACCTAAGGGTCGCTGGCGTCGAAGCCGACCTCGGTCCAATATCCGCCCACCGGACTATCGAGGAATGCCTGGCCAAGGGAGGGTCCGCATGAAGATACCGACTGCCAAAGATCTGCAGGCCAAGATCGCGTTGGCCGAAAGCGCGAAAGCCTCGGCGGCGATGAAGGCGCACGCCGCGGCGGAGGGCGAGAAGAAGGCTTTCCTCGACCGCCTCAGCAAGCCTTCGGGCCTGACCGACGAGCAGGTGCTCGAAAAAGCCTCGAACATCATCACTCGCGCCGTCGAGAACGGCCTGACCTCGGTGCAGATATTCCGCTTTCCCAACAACCTCTGCACCGACGATGGCCGTGCCATCGACCAGGGCGAGCCGGGCTGGGAGAAGTCTCTGACCGGCATTCCGAAAGAGCTTTATTCGTTCTGGGAACGGCAGCTCAAGCCGAACGGCTATCACATCAGATACGAAGTCATCGATCGCCCAGGCGGCCTGCGCGGCGACGTCGCTGTCTTCCTGAGCTGGGGCTGAGAGACTTCGCCCTCAGACACACTTGAAGCGCACGTAGTAGTTGATCTGCCGGACAAGCTGGTGATCCAGCACCTGCGGATTGAGCCCTTTGACGCCGCACACCTCGCGCATGACCCGCGTCGCCGCCTCTTGGCCACGCTCGGTCTCGCTCTCGGGATCGGGATTGACCACCATGGCATCGCGGACAACCAGGATGTCGAACTCGCCCGGCACGCCGGTCGGCTTGAGGTCAACTTTCATGCGCTTGCCCGCGACGTTCATGTATTGCGACTGGGTGCCCGCGATATTCTGCTGATTGTGGCAGGCACCCAGGCCGAACGCCGCCAACAGGATCGCCGCCATCCCGGCAAAGCTCTTGCGGATCATGTCCATTTCTCCATCTTGTAAAGCCGATGCGCAAACTGATCTGGGGAATCGTCGAGTTCCGCGAGCACGAGTTGCCGCAGTACGCCGCGCAGTTTCGCGACCTCGCCGGCGGCCAGTCGCCCGACACGCTGTTCATCACCTGCGCCGACAGCCGCGTCGTGCCGAGCTTGCTGGTTTCGACCGATCCTGGCGAGCTCTTCACCATGCGCAATGTCGGCAATCTGGTGCCGCCGGCCACGGCCGACGGACTCTCGACCGGTGATCTGTCCGAAGCGAGCGCCATCGAATATGCCGTGAAGATCCTGAAGGTCGCGAACATCGTCGTCTGCGGGCATTCGGGATGCGGCGCGATGAAGGCCGTGCTGGCGCCCGGTCCGATCGACGATGCGCCCAACCTCACGGCCTGGCTGCACCACGCCCGGCCGGCCGCCACCCATCTCGCCCAGGAGGTCGCGTCCAGCGCTGGACTTGCGCCATACGACCGGCTCTCGCAGCTCAACGTGCTGGTCCAGCTCGATCACCTGATGACCTATCCCGACGTGCGCGCCGCCGTCGGCAAAGGCACCCTGCTGTTGAGCGGTTGGTGGTTCGATATCGCAGGTGGCGAGATGTATGCCTATCAACCCGAATCGCGCACCTTCGCGGCCATCGATCGCCGGCTGGCGGAGCAACTCGTCGGGCGAGAGTGAGGCCGGCACGGGCTAAAAGCGGCCGAGCCGCGCCGGCGGGCGCCCGACATGCATGTGGTTCTCGACCGAGCTTACGCCGGGCACCGTCCGCGCCGCCTCGACACAGGCGCTGCGTATCAAATCGTTCGCCACGGTGCCCCACAGATGGACCACGCTGTGCGAGATCACGACGTCTGAGCGCCGGGCCTGCGACCAGTTCTGTCGCTGAAGTGCCGCCATCACCGCAGCGCGCAATTCGTCGTCGGCCGTGTACGCGACGGCCGGCTTGTGGGCGTAGGCGTCCGGACCGAGCGAGATCAGCGCCTGCAGGAGGTCGACGCGGCTCACCACGCCGACCACCGAGCGGCCGCGCAGGATCGGCACGCGCTTGATGCCGTGCTTGAGGAAGAGATCCGCGATCTCGCGCAGGGTCAACTCCTCGCCTGCCGTGACCACGTCCCTGGTCATGACGTCGGCGACGCGGCGAGCCTTGGCCTCGGCCATCGCCCGGGCCGTGCGCTCCTTGTCCGACAGCTCGGTCGGCGCCATGCCGCCGGTATGACGTATAAGGTCGGCTTCGCTCAGGATACCGACCATGAAGCCCTGGTCGTCGACCACCGGCATGGCGCTGACCCGGGCATTGACCAGCAGCCGCGCGGCTTCGAGCACGCTGGCCGCCGCGTTGATCGACATCACGCCATCCGACATCACGTCCTTGGCTCTCATGGCGTCTCCCCCGAATGACCTCGCCGATTTCACCACGAGTCGCAGTTGCTTGCCATTGGCACCGCGGAAGCGAGAATGGGCGCTCGGCGCGTAAAGGGGAAGGCCAACGCGGGACGGCGGCCGCCCAGGGGGAGGATCACGATGGAATGGCGCACGCGCTACGTGCTGAAGAGCTACCTTCGATCCTCGATGTGGCTGGCGCCGCTCGCCGCCTACGCCGTGTCGCTGGTGTTGATCCGCATCCTCGGCTGGATGGACGAGCGACTGCAATGGCAATGGGCCTGGCACATCAGCGTCCCAGCCGTGCAAAATTTGCTGCAGATGTTGGTCGCCGCGATGCTGTCCTTTATCGTCTTCACCTTCAGCTCGCTGCTGGTCGCGGTCCAGATCGCAAGCGCGCAACTCACTCCGCGCATCATCGCCACTGCGCTGCTGCGCGACACCACCATTCGCGTGATCGCCGCCCTGTTCGTGCTGAGTTTCGTATTCGATCTTGGCCTGCTGGCGCGGACGCAGACGGCAGTGCTCTACGTGCCTCTGACGGTCGCGGTCGGGCTCAGCGTGACCTCAATCGGCGCCTTCCTTTACCTGATGGACCATGCCGCGCGGCTGCTGCGGCCCATCACCATTGTCTGGCGCCTGGGCGAGGAAGGGCTCAAGGTCATCGAGGAGGTCTACCCGCTCACAATCAAGGGCCATCACACGCCAAGCGTTGCCCCGCCGGCGCTCGGCGCTCCGGCCCTGGAAATGTTCCATCGGCGTAGATCGGCAATGATCCTGGCGATCAACTTCGACACGCTGAGGCTCGAGGCCGAGCGGACGGGCGGCGTCGTCGAATGCGTCAATCGGGTCGGCGACTTCGTGCCGACCGGCGAGACGCTGTTCAGGCTGTATGGCGGCGCTGTCGCGGCGAATGACCCGAAACTGCGCGCGGCCATCGCCATGGGTCCCGAGCGCACCATCGAGCAGGACCCCACCTTCGCCTTCCGCGTCATCGTCGACATTGCGATCAAGGCGCTCTCGAGCGCCATCAACGATCCCACGACGGCCGTGCTCTCGCTCGACCAGCTCCACCGCCTGCTGCGCGCCGTCGGCCGGCGTCATCTGCGCGACGACGTGATCCACGACACGGCCGGCAATCTGCGCGTGGTCTACAAGACCCCGGATTGGGACGACTTCGTGCAGCTCTCCTGCCGTGAGATCCGGCTCTATGGCGCGGCGAACTTCCAGGTTGCGCGTCGGATGCGCGCCATGCTCGAGAACCTGCAGCACGCCTTGCCGGAGGCGCGGTGGCCGGCGCTACGCATGGAGCTGGACCTGCTCGACCAGACTCTGGCGCGTCTCAATTTGCTGCCGGACGACCTGGCGCTCTCCCGCACGCCCGACCTGCAGGGGCTGGGCGCGTCGCTGCGCGGTTGATACCTGTCGACGAGCGCTCGCCGTTCCTCAAGGACTGGCCCTCGCCGGCGGCCTGCTGGCGAGACCCTCCGCTGCCGAGCAGATGCGTCGCGCGGGCTAGCGCATTCTGATGAGCTGGCGGGCGGGGTACTAAGTCGCCGAGCGGCTTAGTGCCCAGGCGCGGGAGCTCGCACCATCCAGAAAAAACGAGCTCGCCTCAGCGGGGCTCCAGCCTCAGCGTGGTCGGCAGCGTGTCCGCACCCACCATCGACTGCGCGAAGGGGCTCGTCTTGTATTTACGCAGGTACTCGCGGCTCGCCTGTCTGATTGCCGCCTGGTCAGTGGCCGGCATTGCCTGCACCGCGACCTTGCGACCGGCAAAATCGAGCTCGGCCGGGCCACCCGCTGCGAGGTCCTTGTACCAGCGTCCTTTGGGTCCACGAACGGAGCGGACGAAGACCTCGTCGCCGGCCACCGCTACCCAGATCACGACGGGTTTATCGGGATGCTTGCCGGTGCGGATCGCGATCTCCTGCGTATCGTGCAAGCGCTGCAATGTGTCTCGATCGAATGTCGCCATGGTTTCAATCTCCTGCCGTTTCGACAATGAATTGCCGGATCAGCCGGTAGGCCTTCGCGCGCTGAGGCTCGAGCGCCTTGAGTTGAGGCGAACTGAGCCAGGCCTCGGCCTTGGCCACGCTCTCCCATTCTGAAACGACCAGGTTGCGCAGCGGCTGCCCGACCAGGGGGATGATTTTGCCACCGATCGATGAGATCACGGCCGGACGTCCGCCGGCGGCGACCAGCGCTGCGCGGACAGGACCGATGTAGCTGGCGAGCGCCGCCGTATCGAGGATTTCGCTTTCGGCGACGAGGAATGCCTTGGGCATGGAGCTTCTCCTTGCGGGCGACCATCTGTCCGCGGGTTCGCCCCTGGCTAGCCGCGACGGAATGTGACGTCTTCCTGTTATACACTGGCGCTCTGGAAAGAACGGAGGAGGGCCGAATGGCAGGGCTTCTTGAGGGGCACATCGCGGCCGTGACCGGCGGCGGCTCGGGCATCGGGCAGGGGATCTGCCAGGCCTACGCCCGCGAAGGTGCGCGGGTGATCGTGCTCGACCTCAACATGGACGGCGCCAGCGAGACGGTCGGCTTGGTCACCAAGGCGGGCGGCAAGGCCTCGGCGGTGAAGCTCGACGTGACCGACCGCGAGGCCTGTAGGGCGGCGGCGGCCGACATCGGCAAAAGCGGCAAGGTCTCGATCCTGGTGAACAATGCCGGCATCAACCGCCGCAACCCGATCACCGGCGATGCTGCCGCCGTAGCCAAGGACTGGGACGACATCCTGTCGATCAACCTCGACGGCGTGTTCAACGTCACGACAGCTTTCCTCGACCAGCTGCGCGCCACCAAGGGGCGGATCGTCAACATCGGCTCGATCCAGTCCTTCGTGCATGTCGCCTGGCCGAACTCGGCGGCCTACACCACCTCCAAGCACGGCGTACTGGGTTTTACGCGCGCACTGGCCGCGGAACTGGGCAAGGACGGCGTGCGGGTCAATGCCATCGGGCCGGGCCTGATCGAGACCAGGATCAACGCCGAGGCGCGGGCCAAGAATCCCGACATGGTCGCCATGGTCATGCGCCACACGCCGTTGAACCGGGCCGGCAAGCCCGAGGATATCGCGGGCCCCGCGGTGTTCCTCGCCTCCGACATGTCGGCCTACGTGACCGGCTCCATCATCATGGCCGACGGCGGCTTCCGCACGGTGTGAGGGCGGTCGAGGAGGCAGGGATGCGCAGGATTTTCATCATCGGCATGGGTGCCGGAGACCCCGAGTATCTGACAATTCAGGCCATCAACGCCCTCAATCAGGTCGATGTCTTTTTCATTCCCAACAAGGGTGCGGAAAAGGTGGACCTGCGGAAGCTGCGGATCGAGATCTGCGAGCGGTTCATCAAGGAGAGAACGTATCGCTTTGTCGACATGGAGAGCCCGAAGCGAGCCAAGGAATTCTCCGACTATCGTTCGAACGTCGAGGAGTGGCACGCGAGCATCGAGAAGAACTACAAACGGCTCTTGAAGGAGGAACTGGCCGACGGCCAGTGCGGCGCCTTCCTGGTGTGGGGCGATCCGACGCTCTACGACAGCACGCTCCGGATCATCGACAAGATCCGTGCCGACGGATTTGCCTTGGAATACGACGTGATCCCGGGAATCAGCAGCATCCAGGCGTTGGCGGCGAAACATCGCATCGCCCTGAACCGCATCGGCGAGCCCGTGCTGGTCACCCCGGCGCGGAAATTCGTCGAGGACCTTCCGAACACCGTCGACAGCACCGTGGTCGTCCTCGACGGCGAACAATCCTTCAAGCGGGTCGATGGCGAGGCGTTCGACATCTACTGGGGCGCCTATCTCGGCACGCCGCAGGAAATCCTGGTGGCCGGCAAGCTTTCGGAGGTCATGGCCGACATCGAGATCGCTCGCAAAACCGCCAGGCAGGCGAACGGCTGGATCATGGATACCTATCTGCTGCGCAAACGCCGAAGCGAGCGCGAGTAACGTGAGCGATGCCGTCCTGCGTTGCGTTGCCCTGACGGAGGAGCCGCGTGCCATCGTGCGGCGTCACCTGGCCGATCCAGAGAGCCGGTGGAGCGTCGGCACCTACGGCGCGATCGGCGAGTTCGACTATGAGCCGGCCGAGGCCGGACTGACGCTCGATCTCGAGCGGCTGGCGGTCAGCACTCGGCGCGGCAGCCTGGCCATCGCCGATCTCGCGGGCGTGCAGGCCTTCGCGCTGATCGACACGCGCGAGCGGGTGCGCGAGGTGGCCTTCTGCACGACGAGCACGGGCGCGCGTCGCTGCGCCATCACCGCCCTCGACGCGCTGACCTGGGATCTCGGCGTGGCTGCGCCGCATATCGACCTGCTGGTTCGCGTGAAGGCAAGCGACAGCGCGACGGCTGCAGCCCTCGGTGCCGCCGAGGGCCAGTCCCTGTTCGCGGCAGGTCATGGCGCCGGCGCCGCCATCGCGCGGGCGAGCCCGACGCGCATCCTGGTGTCGGCGGTGGCGCGGCTCGAGGTCCATCAGCCGATCCCGCCGCCCGGCGGCCGCTCGCCGGACGGGCCGCATACGCACCTGCTGCCTCATCTGCTGGCCCAGGGCCGCACCCGCGCGCCGCATTGGCCGCTGCCCGACGGGCTTTACTGCGGGCTGAGCCTCTACCCGCACGTCTGAGCATTTCGCCGGTCGAGCCGTCGTCCCCGGCTCCGACCTGTTATGCTGCCGGCTCCCAGGAAACGCCGAGGCAACGCCCATGCAAACCGCCGCCCAGGACCGCTATCTCCGCACCGGAATCTTCCTCGCGCCCTTTCACGCGCTGGGCGAGAACCCGACTCTCGCCATCGAGCGCGACATGGAGCTGGTCGAGCATCTCGACCGGCTCAACTATCACGAGGCCTGGATCGGCGAGCATCATTCGGGCGGCTTCGAGATCATCGCCTGCCCGGAGATGTTCCTGGCGGCGGCGGCCCAGCGCACGCGCCAGATCCGGCTCGGCACTGGCGTCGTCTCGCTGCCCTATCACCATCCCTTCACGCTGGCCTCGCGCATGATGCAGCTCGACCACATGGCGCGCGGGCGCGCCATGTTCGGCGTCGGCCCCGGCGCGCTGATCTACGACGCCGACAAGATCGGCCTGAAGGCCGCCGACCAGCGCCGGCGCATGAACAAATCGCTCGATTGCATCATGGAGCTGATGCAGGGCGGCACGGTCACCCGGCAGACCGACTGGTTCACCCTGAACGAGGCCCGCCTGCAGCTCCAATCCTTCTCGCAGCCCGCCATGGAGATGGCGGTGGCCTGCTCGCGCTCGCCGGTCGGCGCGGTGGCCTCGGGCAAGCACGGCATCGGCATGCTGTCGATCGGCGGGACCTCCGACGAGGCGCTTTTGGGCCATGCCAAGAACTGGTCGATCCACGAGGAGGAGGCGAAGAAGGCCGGCAAGACGGCCGATCGCTCCAAGTGGCGCATCGTCACCTTCGCCCATGTCGCCGAGACGCGCGAGAAGGCGCGGGCCGACATGGCGTACGGGCTGAAGGACTTCTGTAAGTACTTCACCGACGTCGCCACCTTCCCGATCGTGCCGGCCGACATCAAGGATCCGGTCGAGTTCCTGACCAGCAGCGGCTTGGCCTGCATCGGCACGCCGGACGACTGCATAAAACACTTCGAGCGGCTGTGGCTGGGTTCGAACGGTGGCTTCGGGGCGGTCCTGATGCTGTCGCACAACTGGGCGGACTGGGAGGCGACCAAGCGCAGCTACGAACTGATGGCGCGCTACGTCCATCCGTACTTCCAGCGCCAGTCGAACACGCTCCGCGTGGCAAGCTACGACAACGCCACGGCCAAGCACGAGACGGCGGGTGCTGAATCGGCGAAGGCTGTGCTGGGCGAGATCGAGCGCTACGAGCAGGCCAAGGGGCAGGCGAAGGGCAAGACGGCCGGCGCGAAGACGTGGTGAGCGACATGCCGACGTTGCAAGGTAACCACGTGGTCATCACCGGCGGGACCGGCGCCTTGGGCGTCGCCGTGGTGAGAGCCCTGGTCAAGGCCGGCGCGCATTGCCATGTGCCGGCGATCGAAACCAGCGTGCCCACCGATCGCTTCCCGACGAGCGGGGTCTCGGTCACCACGAAGGTCGATCTCTCCGACGAAGCGGCGGTCACGGCCTTTTACGACAAGCTGCCGCCGCTCAACGCCGTGGTGAACATCGCCGGCGGCTTTGCCTGGGCGCCGATTGCCGACAGTTCGGTGAAGGTCCTGCAGCAGCAGCTGTCCATGAACCTCGTGTCCTGCGCGCTAAGCTGCCGTGCGGCGGTGGCCAACTTCCGCAAGGGCGGGAAGGGCGGACACATCGTCAACATCTCGGCGCGGCCCGCGCTCAATCCGCGCCAGGGCGCCAACATGACGGCCTACACAGCCTCGAAGGCGGCGGTCGCGGCTTTCACCGTGGCGCTCGCCGAGGAGCTCAAGGCCGAGAACATCTCGCTGATCGCGCTCGCGCCCTCGACCATCGATACGCCGGCCAATCGCAAGGATATGCCCAAAGCCGACCACGGCTCGTGGGTGAAACCTGCCGCGATCGCCGAGCTGATCGTGGCGCATGTCGGCCTGTCCGAGACGATCAACTCCGGCGCGCTGATCCCGGTCTACGGCAAGGCGTAGCCGCTACTCCACCAACTCGTTGGCGCTCCGCAACATTGCGGCCGGCACGGCGGCGCCGGTCGCCAAGACGGTCTTGAGGTTGATGGTGAGCTTGAACTTGGTCGGCTGCTCGACCGGGATCTGGCTGGGCGGGGTGCCCTGCAGCAGCTTGGCGATCATGCGCGCGAACTGGCGGAAGATGTCGTTGGTGCTGGGACCGTAGGCGAAGGCACCACCTTCGCTTGCCGCCTCGGCCCATTGCGAGATGGTGGGCAGGTCGAGCGCCGTCGCCTTGGCAAACAGCGTCGGCCGTGACGCGGTGTTGAAAAACGGACTGGCGAGCAGGTTGACCGCCTGCGCGCCCTGAGCCTTCGCGCGGTCGAAGGCGGGCTCGGCGTCCTCGCGCGTGGCGAGGCGGACGACGACGAGATCGACACCACGCCGGCGCGCCACTGCCTGCAGTGCCTCGAGCTGCGGCGGCGTCTTGGTGGGGTCGGCCAGCACGGCCATGCGTTTGGCGGTCGGCAGCAGCTCCATCAGGAGCTCCTGGCGCTTGCCGTCGAGCTCGCTGGCATGGGAACTGATGCCGGTGGTGTTGGCGGCGCCGTTGGCCGGTGTACCGACGAAGCCTTCCTTCACCAGGTCCTCGGTAAGGCCGACGATCGGCACGGTGGTCGTCGCCGCCTGGGCGGCGCGGATCGCCTGCGCGCCGGCCATGCAGAAGATGACATCGACGCCGGATTGCGCGATCGCCTGGGCGGTCCAGGCGAGCCCGTTGGGAATCTGGTCAAAGCCACGCGGATCGACGACAAGGTTCTTGCCCTCGACGAAACCCAGCGCCCGCAACTCCTCGATCAAGGCCACCACGGGCGCGGAGCCGCGGTTGGTGAAGCTCAGGATGGCGAGGCGATAGGTCCGGCCCGCCTGCTGGGCGCGCGCCGCAGCCGGCAGGACAAGCCCCGCGCCGATGGACGCAATTATCTCCCGCCGCTTCATGTTCTCGCCCCGGCGGAGCTTATACTCGATGGTGCGGTGAAGGGAAGGAAGCATGGCCAGCACGATCGAGTTCTATTGGGACCTCGGCAGCACCAACAGCTACTTCGCGCTCCATCTGATCAAGCCGGTCGCGGAGCGGCACGGCGCTCGCCTCGTGCCGCGGCCGTTCAATCTCGGTTACGTGTTCCGCAAGCACGCCTACGTGCTTATGGATGAGCCGAAGGCGAAGATCGCCAACCGCATCGTCGATCTTCAGCGCTGGGCGAGGCGCCACCGACTGCCCTTCAGGATGCCGACCCGGTTCCCGATCAAGACCAGCCCGGCGCTGCGCGGGGCGCTCGCCATGCGCCGCTTCGGCAAGGAGTGGGCGTTCATGGAGGCGATCTTCGCGGCCTATTGGGAACGCAACGACGCCTCGGTCGCCGAGCTCGAGGGGCTACGGCCGGTGGCTGGGGCGCTGGGCGTCGACGCGGACCGCTTCGCGGCGCTGAGCGCGAGTGACGAGGTCCGCCAGGAGCTGATCGCCGAGACCGACGGCGGCTTGGCGCGCGGCGTGTTCGGGGCGCCCACCTTCGTCGTCGGCCAGGAGATCTTCTGGGGCAAGGACCGGATGGATTTCATCGACGAGGCGCTGGCGCGGTGATGCGGGACAGTCAGGGCGATGACCCACACGCCCGGTCAAAAGGTCGCGATGACGGACGAGTCCGCCTGTCACTACGATAACCGCTGCAATCGGCTTCAGGCCGTGCGCCAAGCCTTGGGAGGCAACAACACGCGACCGATCGGCACGCCCGAGGTGTGACCAAGAGTGTGACTACTGGGAGGACGGACCATGCAGAGACGCACATTCCTGGCGGCGATGACCCTGGCTGGGGGGCTGCGGCCTTCGTTCAGCTTCGGCAAGACCGCGTTCGACATGATCGAGACGCCATCACTTGCCGACAAGGTGAAGGCAGGAGGATTGCCGCCGGTTGGCCAGCGCATTCCCGCAGCGCCCGCGATCGTCAAGGAATTTGCCGGCGGCGACGGCGCCGGCCATTGCGGCGGCCAGCTCAACATGTTGATCGGCAACGCGCGCGACACGCGCCTGATGACTCTCTATTGCAACGCGCGCCTGGTCGTCTACGACTGGCACTTCAAGCTGCAGCCCGACATCCTCGAAAGCTATCAGGACAAGGACGGCCGGGAGTTCACGCTGAAGCTGCGGGCCGGGCATAAATGGTCGGACGGCCATCCCTTCACCACCGAGGATTTCCGCTACTACTGGGAAGACATCGCCAACGTGAAGGAAATGACCAAGCACGGCCCGCCGGTCGTGCTGCTCGTCGACGGCAAGCCGCCCAAGGTGGAGGTCATCGACGAATTGACGATCCGCTACACCTGGGAGAAGCCCAATCCGTACTTCATCGCGTCCCAGGCGCAGGCGGCGCCCTTGTGGCTGTTCCGGCCGTCACACTACTTGAAGAAGTTCCACGTCAAGTACACGCCGGAAGCCGAGATCCTCAAGTCCGCCAAGAGCGCTCAGGAGACCTGGAACAGCATCCACAAGCGTCTCGACACGATGTACTACGACAGCAACCCCGACCTGCCGACGCTCAATCCATGGATGCTGACGACGATGCCGCCGTCGTCGCGCCTGGTCTACGAGCGCAATCCCTACTACTACCGGATCGACGAGAAGGGACATCAGCTGCCGTACTACGACAGCGTGGTGTTTACCCAGGTCGCGGCCAACCTGGTGCCGGCCAAGGCGGGGTTGGGCGAATCGGACCTGCAGTGCCGTTATCTCAACATGCGCGACTACACCTTCCTGCGCAAAAGCAGCCAGCAATCGCACGTCCAGGTCCTGCTGTGGGAAGAAGGATCGGGCTCCCAGCTTGCGCTCTACCCCAACCTCAATACGCGTGACGACACCTGGCGCGCCGTCAATCGCGACGTGCGGTTCCGCCGCGCGTTGTCGCTCGCCATCGATCGCAGCGAGATCAACGAGGTGATCTTCCTCGGCCTCGCCAAGCCGTCGAACAACACGATCATGCCGCAGTCGGTCCTGTTCAAGCCCGAGTATGCGGCCAAGTGGGCGAACTACGATCCCGCTCTCGCCAACAAGCTGCTCGACGAGGCGGGACTCAACAAGCGCGGTGCCGACGGGATTCGCCTGCTGCCCGACGGCGAACCTGCCGTCATCGTTGTCGAGCATCAGAGCGACCTCACCGAAGACGCCGACACGCTGCACCTGATCGGCGAGCAGTGGAAGAAGGTCGGGCTGAAGATGATCGCCAAGCCGCAGACGCTCGAGAACTTCCGCCTGCGCGCCTATGCCGGCGATGCGGTGATGACCGCCTATGGCGGCGTCACGACCGCATCGCCCACTGCCGACATCTCGCCCAAGGAGTTCGCGCCGACCATGCTGGGCGGCCTGCAGTGGCCGCGCTGGGGCATGTTCATCGAAAGCAAGGAACACCAGGGCGAGGCCTGCGACATGGCCGACGCCTGCCAGCTTCTCGACCTGCTGCACCAGTGGGAGACGGCAAGCAACGAGGCCGGCCGCCGCGCGGTATGGGAGAAGATGCTGACCATCAACATGGAGCAGATGTTCTCGATCGGCACCGTCAACGGCGTCCGCCAGCCAGTCGTGGTCGGCGAGAAGGTGCGCAACGTCCCCAAGAAGGGCTATTACGCCTGGGATCCGGGTGGATATCTCGGCCTCTACAAGCCGGATACGTTCTGGCTCGCTGAGTAGCACGCGCCCCGGGTCGGGTGAGGCGGCCGCCTCACCCGACCTGCTTGCGCATAGGCCTTATACCGGGCCCTGCTTGCTCCGACGGCTGCCCTGCCGATACGATATTGGCAGCGCCTCAGGAGCACCCCCCAATGGCCTCTCCCAGCCTTGTGATTCGCAACGGCACCATCGTCGATGGGTCGGGCGGCGCGCCTTACGAGGCCGATCTCGCCGTGAGCGATGGCAAGATCGCGGCGATCGGTAAAAGCCTTCCCAAGGGAGCGGAGGAGATCGACGCGCGCGGCAGGCTGGTGACGCCTGGTTTCATCGACGTGCACACCCATTATGACGCGCAGGCGACCTGGTCCGACCGCTTGTCTCCATCCTCCTGGAACGGCGCCACGACCGTCGTCTTCGGTAACTGCGGCGTCGGCTTCGCGCCGTGCCACGAAGACCAGCACGATATGCTGATCAACCTGATGGAGGGCGTGGAGGACATTCCCGAAGCTGTGCTGAGCGAAGGCCTGCCGTGGAACTGGCACAGCTTCCCGGATTTCCTCGACGCCATCGCCGCCCGCTCCTACGACGCCGATGTCGCCGCCCAGGTGCCGCATGCCGCGCTCCGGGTCTATGTGATGGGCCAGCGCGGTGCCGACCGCGAGCCTGCCACCGAGCAGGATCGCCAACGCATGGCGCAGCTCACGGCCGAAGGCCTGCACGCCGGCGCGCTCGGCTTCTCGACCTCGCGCACGCTCAATCACCGCTCGGCCGACGGCAAGCACATCCCGACCCTGCGCGCCGAGGAAGCGGAGCTGACCGCGATCGCCCACGCCATGCGCGATGCCGGCACCGGTTGGCTGCAGATCGTATCGGACTTCGAAGACCCGGACGGCGAGATCCACCTGTTCCGCCGTCTGGCGAAGGAATCCAGCCGCCCCATCACCATCACCCTGACGCAGTCCCACGCCCGCCCCGACGGCTGGCGCCAGCTGATGGCAGAGATCGACGAGGCCAACGACGAGGGACTGCGTATTACCGCTCAGGTCCGCCCGCGTCCGACCAGCGTGCTGCTCGGACTCGAACTCTCGCAGAACCCGTTCATGGTCCGGCCGAGCTACAAGCGCATTGCCCATCTGCCGTTCGCCGACCGCCTGGCCCTCATGCGCCAGCCCGAGTTCCGCGCCCGGATCCTGGCCGAGGCAAACGACGGCAGCCGGCGCGGCGCCCCCCGGGTCGAGCGATGGGATCGCATGTACCAGCTCGGCGATCCACCCGACTACGAACCCAAGCCTGAGACCAGCGTCGCCGCTCGGGCGGCCCGGCAAGGCCGTTCGCCCGAGGAACTCGCCTATGACCTGCTGATCGAAGGCGACGGCAAGGGGATGCTTTATCTGCCCGTCACCAACTTTGCCGGAGCCAACCTCGACGTGGTGCGGGAAATGATCGATGCGCCCAATTCGCTGATCGGCCTGGGCGACGGCGGCGCCCATGTCGGTGTCATGTGCGACGCCACCTCCACCAGTTATCTGCTGACGCATTGGACGCGCGATCGCGGGCGGGGTTCGCCATTCCCGGTGTCCTGGGCCGTCAAGCGGCTGACCGCGGATAATGCCGCGGCGATCGGGCTCGACGATCGCGGCCTGCTGCGGGTCGGGATGAAGGCCGATATCAATATCCTGGACTACGACAACCTGCGCCTGCGCCGGCCGGAGGTCGTCTATGACCTGCCGGCCGGCGGCAAGCGACTGGTCCAGCGGACGGACGGCTTCGATGCGACCATCGTCTCCGGCGCCGTCGTCTATCGGCACGGAGAGGCGACCGGGGCGTTGCCCGGCCGTCTGATCCGCGGCGCGCGGGGAGCCTGAGCGGCCGCCGCGCTACTTCCGCACCAGCGGCTTGTACTTGATGCGGTGAGGCTGGTCGGCGTCGGTGCCGAGCCGGCGGTGGCGGTCAGCCTCGTAGTCCTGGTAGTTGCCCTCGAACCATTCGACCTGGCTGTCGCCCTCGAAGGCCAGCATGTGGGTGGCGATGCGGTCGAGGAACCAGCGATCATGGGAGATGATCACCGCGCAGCCGGCGAAATCGACCAGCGCCTCTTCGAGCGCGCGCAGCGTGTCGACGTCGAGGTCGTTGGTCGGCTCGTCGAGCAGCAGCACGTTGGCGCCGCTCTTCAGCATCTTGGCGAGGTTGACGCGGTTGCGTTCGCCGCCCGAGAGCTGGCCGACCTTCTTCTGCTGGTCGGCGCCCTTGAAGTTGAACGAGCCGCAATAGGCGCGGCTGGAGATTTCCTTGGCTCCGAGCTTGATGATGTCGAGGCCGCCCGACAGCTCCTCCCACACCGTCTTGTTGGGATCGAGCGTCTCGCGGCTCTGGTCGACGTAACCCAGCTTGACCGTCGGGCCGACGGAGAAGGTGCCGGAGTCGGGCTTGTCCTGGCCGGTGATCATCTTGAACAGCGTCGTCTTGCCGGCGCCGTTGGGGCCGATCACGCCGACGATGCCGCCGGGTGGCAGGTTGAAGCTGAGATCGTCGATCAGGAGGCGATCGCCGAAGCCCTTGGAGATCTTCTCGGCGCGGATGACGTGGTCGCCGAGGCGCGGGCCGGCCGGGATGACGATCTGCGCCTGGTCGAGCGTCTCCTGCTTGTCCTCCTCGACCATCTGCTGGTAGGCGGCGATGCGTGCCTTGCTCTTGGTGCGCCGCGCCTGGGCGCTCTGGCCCATCCATTCGAGCTCGCGCTGCATGGTGCGGCGGCGGGCATCGGCGGTCTTCTCTTCCAGCTCGAGGCGCTTGTCCTTCTGCTTCAGCCACGACGAGTAGTTGCCTTCCCACGGGATGCCGGCGCCGCGATCGAGCTCGAGGATCCAGCCGGCGACATTGTCGAGGAAGTAGCGGTCATGGGTCACCGCCACGACGGTGCCGGGGAATTCGGCGAGATGGCGTTCGAGCCATGCCACCGACTCGGCATCGAGATGGTTGGTCGGCTCGTCGAGCAGCAGCATGTCGGGCTTGCTGAGCAGCAGGCGGCAGAGCGCGACGCGGCGCTTCTCGCCGCCCGACAGCTTGTCGACACCCGCGTCGGAGGGCGGGCAGCGCAGCGCGTCCATGGCTATTTCTACCGTGCGGCCCAAATCCCAGCCATTGCCCGCGTCGATCTTCTCCTGCAGCTCGGCCTGCTCGGCGATCAGCTTGTCCATGTCGGCGTCGGGGTCGGAGAAGGCGTTCGACACCTCTTCGAAGCGCGTCAGCATGGTCGCCATGTCGCCGGCGCCCTCCATGACGTTGCCTAAAACGTCTTTCTTCTCGTTGAGGTGCGGTTCCTGCTGCAGGAAGCCCACCTTCACGCCCTCGGCCGCCCAGGCCTCGCCGGTGAAGTTGTCGTCTTGGCTGGCCATGACCTTGAGCAGGGTCGATTTGCCGGCGCCATTGAGGCCCAGCACGCCGATCTTGGCGCCGGGGAGAAACGACAGCCAGATGTCCTTCAACACCTGCTTGCCGCCCGGGAAGGTCTTGTTCAGACCCTTCATCACGTAGATGTACTGATATGAAGCCATGGGCGAGGCTTTTAGCGAGAGCGCCTTGCGAGTTCAACGTTGCCGCCTCTCACTACATCAGCAGGTCCAGAAGGAACCCCAGGCTCAGCAACGGCAGGCTGAGCAGTTTCAGCCACTTGTCGGCGTGCTCGCGCTGGAGGGACCGCGCCGTCCAGTCCGCAATCGGCGGCGTCACGGCCTCGAACAACACGAAATAGAGTGCGAGAAGAACGTAGGCAACGAGGGCGAGGCCGAGCGACGTCGTCGCGACGGCGAGGATCACCGGCAGGCGGATGCTGGTGAAGGGCAGCACCGGATCGATCTTCTGCGGTCCCGTCAGAAGGGCGGCGGCCGCCAGGATCGTGATCGCCACCAGGCCCGTCAGGATAACGCGTGGCCTGAGCACGAAGGCCAGCGGTCGGGTCTCCGGATCCTGGCTCCACTGGCGAAGCTCGGCGGCAATGGCGGCGAGCCGCTCAGCGCCCAGGATGTCGACCGCGACCGCCAGGACGCCGATGATCTCCAGGACCTTGCCCAGCCTGTCCCAGAACATTACGTACTGGCCCCACAGCACGAAGCCCTTGGGAATTTCGCCATGCTGCCACCACAGTGACAGGGCTTGCAGCGTCGTGATCTCGTGATCCATGAGCACTCCCTCGGGCCGGTCGGACTTTAGCCGCAGCTTGTGGCTGTCGGCGAGGCGCGGTTGAATGCCCGCAATGCTCGCCGAGCCCGCCGTCCTCGCCCTCTCGCTGGCCTATCTCGGCTTGCTGTTCGCCGTGGCGTGGTTCGGCGACCGGCATGCGCGCACCTGGTCGGCGAGTTCGGTGGCGCCGGCGGTCTACGGCCTGTCGCTCGCCATCTACTGCACCTCGTGGACCTTCTACGGCGCCGTCGGCCGGGCGGCCACGGCGGGCGCCGACTTCATCCTGATCTATACCGGCCCGGTGCTGGTGATCACCGTGGGCTACCCGCTGGTCGCCAAGATGGTGCGGCTGGCCAAGCGGCACAACGTCACCTCGATCGCCGACTTCCTGGCTGCGCGCTACGGCAAGAGCCGCGCCGTTGCGGTCAGCGCCACGTTGTTCGCCACGGTGGGCGTGCTGCCCTACATCGCGCTTCAGCTGCAGGCGGTGTCGTCATCCTTCCGCACCATCGCTCAGGCCACCATCGACGGCCGCGCCGGTGTGGTCCATACCGACACGTCGCTGATCGTGGCAGCGCTGATGGCGGTGTTCACCATCCTGTTCGGCGTGCGCAACGTGCAGGCTTCCGAGCAGCATCGCGGCATGATGCTGGCGATCGCCTTCGAATTGGTGGTCAAGCTTCTGGCCCTGCTGACGGTCGGGCCGTTCGTGCTGTTCGTGCTGTTCGACGGCCCGTCCGACCTGTGGGCACGGCTCGCCGAGCAGCCGGCGCTCGCCGAGCAGGTGACGCGCGAGGGCACGCCGCTCACCTGGATCGTGACGTCGCTCTTGTCGGCCATGGCCTTCCTCTGCCTGCCGCGGCAATTCCATGTCGCGGTGGTCGAGCACGGCCATCCGGCCAGCCTGCGCACTGCGCGCTGGTTGTTCCCGTCCTATCTGCTCTTGATCAACCTCTTCGTCGTGCCGATCGCCGCGGCGGGCCTCTTGCTGATCGGGCCCAAGGTCAGTCCGGACCTCTACGTGCTGCAGCTGCCGCTCAGCCACGGCGAGAGCTGGCTGTCAGCTTTCGTCTTCATCGGTGGACTGTCGGCCGCGACCTCAATGGTGATCGTGGCCTGCATGGCGCTGTCGGGCATGATCGGCAACGAGCTCCTGATGCCCTACCTGCTGCGGCGGCGTGTCGGCGGTCCGCGCGAGATGGGGCCGCTGGTCGTGTTCGTGCGCCGCGCCGCGGTCGTCCTGATCCTGATGGCGGGCTACGCCTACGAGCGCATCATCTCGGGCTACCTGCCGCTCGCCTCGATCGGCCTGATCAGCTTCTGCGCCGTGGCCAATTTCGCGCCCGGCCTGGTGCTCGGCCTCTACTGGCGCCGTGCCCATCGCCTGGGCGTCGTGGCGGGTCTGCTGGGCGGCTTCATGGTCTGGCTCTACGCGCTCCTGCTGCCGACGCTGCAGCAGAGCGCGGTCGCGCCGCTGAAGGGCTGGTTGCCGGCGCCGCTCAGCGCGCTCGATCCGGTGGGGCAGGGCTTCGTGGTCGGCATCGCGGTCAACACCCTGCTGCTGGTGGCCGTGTCGCTGCTGGTGCAGGCCCGCGGTGCTGACGCCGATCAGGCGCGCGCCTTCGTGCTCGGCGATCCGGCGGAAGGAGGGCCCGAGCCGCTAGCGGCGCAGACGCCGGCCGACGCCCACCGCATCGACGAACTGCGCGAGCTGCTGGCGCGCTTCATCGGCGATGAGCGCGCCGGGCGGGCGCTTGGCGGTGGACCGCTCTCGATCGAGGCTGCCCTGGCGCGCACTGAGCGGGTGCTGTCGGGCACGCTGGGCGCGGCCTCGGCACGCGTCATCGTGGCGGCCTTCGGGCGGCGCGGCCGTCTCCTGCCCCGCAGCGCGCGCGCCCTGATCGACGAGGCCTCGCAGGCCATCAGCTACAACTACGAGATCCTGCGCAACACGCTCGACCATGTCGGCATGGGCATCGCCGCCTTCGACCGCGACGGCAATCTCGAGATCTTCAACGACCGCTTCACGGCGCTGCTGTCGCTCGACGGCGAAGCGGTCGCCGTCGGCGTCTCGCCGTTGTGGCTTGGCGCCACGCCCGAGATCGTGGCCCTCCTGCGCCGGCCCGAGGCGCCCAAGACCCACGAGATCGCCACGCGCGAGGGCCGCGTCGTCGAGCTGCGCCTCGATCCGCTGCCGGGTGGCGGGTTCGTGGCGACCTGCAACGACGTCACCAACCGCGTGCGCACCGCCGAGGCCCTGCGCGACAGCGACCGCGAACTCCGTCGTGCCGCCGAGACGCTGGAACAGCGCGTTGCCGCGCGCACCGCCGAGCTCGAGGCGAGCCGGGCCGAGGCCGAAGCCGCCAATCTCGGCAAGACACGGTTCATCGCGGCGGCCAGCCACGACCTGCTGCAGCCACTGCATGCTGCGCGGCTGTTCACCGCGGCGATGATGGATCGCGAGCCCGTCAACGATCTCGGTGGCAAGATCGACGCCAGCCTGGGCGCCGTCGAATCGCTCCTGGATGCATTGCTCGACATCTCCAAGCTCGATGCCGGCGCCTTCAAACCGGAGAAACGACCCTTCGCCCTGCAGCCCTTGTTCGACTCGCTGGCCACGGCCTTTGCCCCGGTCGCGGCGCGGCGCGGTGTGGAGCTGGTGGTGGCGTCGACACAAGCATTCGTCTCGACTGATCCTGCCTTCCTGCGCCGCATCCTGCAGAACCTGCTCAGCAATGCGTTGCGCTACGGCCGCGCCGAGGGTCGCCAGCCGCGCGTGTTGCTGGGCTGCCGGCGCGTCACACGAGAAGACGGGGGCGAGGGGCTGCGAATCGAGGTCAAGGACAACGGCCCGGGCATCGCGGCCGACAAGCAGGCCATCATCTTCGACGAGTTCGTGCGCCTGCAGCCAGAGGACGACCGGCCACGCGAGGAGCGCGGGCTGGGGCTGGGCCTCGCCATCGTCGAGCGCATCGGTCGCATGCTCGATCTGCCGATCCGTATCGCCTCGGCGCCGGGACAGGGCTCGACCTTCTCGGTGGTGGTGCCGCGCGTGCCGGCCGTCATCGTCGCCAACGCTGCACCACCTGCGCTGCAGGCGACGCCGGCACTCGAGGTCGGGAGCTTCGTGCTCTGCATCGATAACGAAGCGCGCGTGCGTGAGGCAATGGCGACCCTGCTGGCGGGCTGGGGATGCGCGGTGGCGACCGCGGCCTCGCAGGCCGAGGCGCTGCAGCGGGTGAGCCACGCGGGCCGCGTACCCGACCTGGTGCTGGCCGACCTGCATCTCGATGCGGAAGACGGGCTCGACGTGATCGAGGCCTTGCGCGCCGCCTGGGGCCGGGCAGTGCCGGCGGCGCTGGTCACCGCCGACCGCGATCCTACGCTGCGATTGCGCGCACGGGCTCGCCACACGGAGCTCTTGCACAAGCCGGTGAAGCCCGCCGCGCTCCGTGCCCTGCTGCGGTTGCGCGAACGCGCGGTCGGCCTCAGCGCCTAACGCGCCTGCAGTGCCAAGCAGGCCCAAGTCTAGCTGGTCGGCAAAGAAAGCCCGCGCGCCTCGATGACGGCCTGGGTGCGCGAGCGCACGCCGAGCTTGCGCAGGATCACCGTGACATGGGCCTTCACCGTCGCTTCGCCGACACCGAGCTTGTAGGCGATCTGCTTGTTTTGGTCGCCCTGCACCATCAGGGCCAGCACCCGCCATTGCTGCGGCGTCAGCTGGGCGGCGCGTTGGGCGAAGGAATCGCCTTCAGCGGCGGGCGGCGGCACCAGGATCTCGCCGTCGAGCACGGCGCGCACGGTGGCCGCGATCTCCTCCAGCGAGGCCGACTTGTCGACATAGGCCGAAGCGCCGAGGTCGTGGGTGCGGCGCGCCACCGCCGCATTGCGCGCCGCCGACACCACGATGATCGGCACCGTCGGCCAGTCGGAGCGCAGCAGCGCCAGGCCGGTGAGGCCGTCCATGCCTGGCATGTCGAGGTCGAGCAGCAGCGCATCGGTCTCGGGTTGGCGCTCGAGGCTCGCCTGCACTTCGGCCAGGCTGCCGGCAAGGCTGATGGCGGCTCCCTCGAAGGCATGGGCGAGTGCGGTGCTTAGCGCGTCGCGCACCATGGGATGGTCGTCGGCGACCAGGAACGATCGCGAATCCGGCGGCCCGCTGACCATATCCACATCGTCCTTCGACTAAAGTATGGGGTCCCCATCATTGTCCGATTCGCAGGCCTCGTGTAGTCAAATAGGGCAATAAAAAGTCAAGACGCCTGGCCAAAAGGCGTTCGGGGAAACGCAAGGAGCACCAAAATATGGCAATGGCAGCAACTGCCGGCGGCGCGCATCGGCCCATGTCCGCGGAAGATCGCAAGGTCATTCTTGCCTCGTCCGTTGGCACCATCTTCGAATGGTATGATTTCTATCTCGCAGGCGCTCTCGCCGCGAACATCGCCGCCAACTTCTTCTCCGGCGTGAACCCTACGGCGGGCTTCATCTTCACCCTGCTGGGCTTTGCCGCCGGTTTCGCGGTCCGCCCGTTCGGCGCGCTGTTCTTCGGCAGCCTGGGCGACCTGATCGGCCGCAAGTACACCTTCCTGGTCACCATGACCCTGATGGGCCTCGCGACCTTCGTGGTCGGCCTGCTGCCAGGCTATGGCGCGATCGGCTTTGCCGCTCCGGTGCTGTTCATCGTCTGCCGTCTGATCCAGGGCCTGGCGCTTGGCGGCGAATACGGCGGCGCCGCGACCTACGTCGCCGAGCACGCGCCGCAGGGCCGTCGCGGCTTCTACACCTCGTGGATCCAGACGACGGCGACCGTCGGTCTGTTCCTCTCGCTGATAGTCGTCGTCGGTCTGCGCCTGTGGCTCACCCCGGCGCAGTTCGCCGAATGGGGCTGGCGCGTGCCGTTCCTGCTGTCGATCCTGCTGCTGGGCGTTTCCATCTGGATCCGGCTGCAGTTGGAAGAGTCTCCTGCCTTCTTGCGCATCAAGGCGGATGGCACGAACTCCAAGATGCCGCTGCGTGAAGCCTTCGGGCGCTGGGAGAACGCCAAGGTCGCCCTGCTGGCCCTGTTCGGCGGCACCGCCGGCCAGGCGGCTGTCTGGTACTGCGGACAGTTCTATGCGCTGTTCTTCCTCATCCAGACGCTGAAGCTCGATGCCACGACGTCGAACATCGTGATCGCGGTGGCGCTCGCCCTCGGCACGCCGTTCTTCATCTTCTTCGGTTGGCTGTCGGACAAGATCGGTCGCAAGCCGATCATCCTCGCGGGCTGCCTGCTCGCTTGCGTCACCTACTTCCCGCTGTTCAGTGCGCTCACCAACGCGGTGAACCCGGTGCTCGAACAGGCCCTCGAGAAGTCGCCGGTCACCGTGACCGCCGATCCGAAAGAGTGCTCGTTCCAGTTCAATCCGACGGGCACGGCTTCGTTCACGACCTCGTGCGACGTCGCGAAGTCCTTCTTGGCGACCAACTCGGTAAACTACACCAACGTGGCCGCGCCCGCGGGCACGGTGGCGACCATCAAGGTCGGCGACAAGACGATCACCTCGTTCGACCGCGGCAAGGCCGGTGCCGAGGCGGCGGCCAAGACCAAGGCCTTCACCGACGAGGCGACGGCCGCCATCCGCGGCGCGGGCTACCCCGCCGCGGCCGACAAGGCCAAGATCAACATGCCGGTGGTGATCCTGATCCTGACCATCCTCGTCATCTACGTGACGATGGTCTACGCCCCGATCGCAGCTCTCCTAGTCGAGCTGTTCCCGACCCGCATCCGCTACTCCGGTATGTCGCTGCCATACCACATCGGCAACGGCTGGTTCGGCGGCTTCCTGCCGCCGACCGCCTTCGCCATCGTGGCGGCGACCGGAAATATCTACTCCGGCCTCTGGTACCCGATCGCTATCGCCGGCATGACCTTCATCATCGGGCTGTTCCTCATGCCCGAGACCAAGGATCGCGACATCTACAAGAACGACTGACCGGCGTTTCGACGCTCGGGTCAAACAAGAGTCGGCCGCCTCGCAAGAGGCGGCCGGTTTTGTTATGTCATGTCACCATGAATCTCGATGCCATCGCGATCGGCTACAACCCGCCCGAGGACGTCAACACCATCATCGAGGTGCCGATCGGCGGCGAGCCGATCAAGTACGAGATGGACAAGGCGGCGGGCACCCTGGTCGTCGACCGTTTCCTGTACACGCCGATGCGCTATCCGGGGAACTACGGCTTCGTGCCGCATACGCTGAGCGACGACGGTGATCCGATCGACGTGCTGGTCGCCAACACCCGGCCGATCCTGCCCGGCGCCGTGATGAACGTACGGCCGATCGGTGTCCTCAGGATGGAGGACGACGCCGGCGGCGACGAGAAGATCATCGCCGTACCCTCGGCGCGCATCACCCAGCGCTATGTGCATGTGAAGTCCTACACCGACCTGCCCGAGATCACGCGCCAGCAGATCGAGCACTTCTTCGTGCACTACAAGGATCTCGAGCCCGGCAAGTGGGTGAAGCTGATGGGCTGGGGCGACATCGCCGAAGCCCACCGGCTGATCGCCGAGGCGATCGAGAGGGCGAAACACAAGTGAAGCCCGGGACTCACTGTGAGCTGACTAGAGCGAGATGACCTCCGGTCGAATCGGTCGGCCTCCGGGAGCGCAACCATGCGATGCGCGGCCACTAACGGTGGCCGGGGACGTACCGTTTTTGCCGTTTTCACCGTTTTCTAACGGCGATCGGCGGCGCCGAAAACGGTCGAGTGCCTGATTTCTCGGGCGATTCCCGTTCCCGCCGGCTCCGGAAAACGGACGAAAACGGCGATAAACGGACAGAAAACGGTTTTATAAGGCTTTTCAGGCGTCGATGGATCGGTAGCGGCGCGCCGGTAGCCGACAACACCGCCACCATTGTTCGAGTGGCGGTGTTGTTGTTCGGCGACGGTTGTCGCTGGCGGATCAACAACACCGCCACTCTCAATCTGGTGGCGGTGTTGTTGTTCGGCGCCAAGGCCACGCCCAACCTGAAACCATCATGATCTAGTGATGGTTGTTTACCGAACGCCGTATCGCCGGACTTCTTGGGCAACACTAGGTAGCAGCCGGGCTGCCGCGGGAAGCGCGGCATTGGAGTCGCGGATGCTAAGCGCATACTCGCCCATTTTCAGATAGACCAGCGCGCGGACACTAAGCGGGTAGTCGTAAATCTGGCGTCGCACTGCCTCATCGCAATCGGCCAACGCTTCCGGAAGACGTTCCAGCATTAGCTTTGCCGCACAGCGATTCACCAAGGCCCGGTGCTTGTCGGATGGGTCGATGCGCAGAGCTTCGTTCAGGTCGACGATGGCGCGCTCGTGTTGGCCCAGAAGAATGAATGCATTGCTGCGATTGATGTAATCGAGCGGCTCCAGACGCACCTTCAGGCGGATGTTTTCGCTAAAGTCGCTGAGTGCGCGGGCCGCGAGTTTCTGAGTATCCTCGTCACTGCTCTTTGCTGCCTTGACCTTGTAAGCGTCGCCGCGCGAGTAGAACGTGAGCGCGTCGTGGGGATCGAGTTGAATGGCTTCACTTAAATCGCGAATGGCCTGATCGTAGCCGTTCAGAAAGCAGAGATAGGCACGGCCGCGGCGCTTGTAAGCACCGGCTAGTTGCTCTTCCGTAAGCACGCCGGACTGGATAGCTGCAGTGCAGGCTTCGATCTGCCGGTCGGCCAACGTGTGACCTCCGGCGTCGCACTCGGCGAGCTTCTCCGCCAACTGACTGTGTACCGACCCCAATGGGAGGCCGAAAATGAGCACGGTCGCGGCAGCGATCCGAAGCGTGCGCAGGAACTTTGGTCTTTGCCGAAGTGGGGATTGGTAGTGGGGCCAGTCAGATACGGACCGGTCTCAGGCCAATTCCCTGCTAACAGGGAAATCAACAGGGAATCTTGCCAGATCGCGGCCTCTCTTACCGCCGCAGGAGCCCTGAAGTGCCGTGCTTTCGAGCTTTTGCGTGCCTCTTGGTCAATTTCGGAACAGGGAATTAATACGGGCTGAACAGGGAATTTGGAGAAGAGAACAGGGAATGGAAGGCTCGATTCGTCGATTCGGGGCTTCGGCGAGTGCCGCTGTCGTGGACCCGAACGACCTCGTTGGTACGTAGGACTCCGCTCTGTCGGTCCTGTCTCTAGTCCAGAGCGGCATCGATCGCGTCGGCAAGTCCAGTTAATTGCCCTCTGACCGCTTCCAGCCTCTGCCTGTTCACAACTGCCTTTCGGCCGGTGCGAGTCATTAGCTGCTCATAGACCGCCTCAGACGACCGAACGAGCCTCGCCAACTGGAACGCGCGGGGCGCGTTTGAACCGGCCAACCAGCCTTTGACCGTCCGCTCGCCCGCGCCTGTCCAGCCCATAATCGTCTTGATCGATGCGCCGCGCGCCAGCTCCTCCTTCAGGGCGTCGGCGATGGCCTGGGCAAACTCCCGGGCCTGTTCCTGGCGTGTTCGCGCGGAGGGCAACTCTTCGCCCTTCTTAGGCAACTCTTCGCCCTTCGGCGGCACAGACATTGGGCCTCCCAAAATGTAGCGTCCGGCCATTCAAGGGGCGTCAGTAATGAACATTTCACCTCGCCCAGGGTCGGGCGGGCATCGTCCTCCGCGTGTCCCGCCGCCGACTGCTCTAGGCGGCGCCATCTCCAAAGAAGTCCGTCACGGCGACGCGCCGACCGGTGGCCGGGCATTAGGTCGGGCAGCGCAGTACGTCCGCATGTCGACGGAGCATCAGCGGTACTCCACCGAGAACCAGGCCGATGCCATCCGCCAGTATGCCGACCGGCGCGGCCTTCGGGTGGTTCGGACCTATGCCGACGAAGGAAAGAGCGGGCTACGACTCGACGGTCGAGACGCCCTGAAGCGGCTGATCGAGGACGTGCAAGGCGGTAAGGCCGACTTCACGACCATCCTGGTCTACGACGTCAGCCGTTGGGGCCGCTTCCAGGACGCCGATGAAAGCGCCTACTACGAATACATCTGCCGCCGAGCCGGTATCGCGGTCCAGTACTGTGCCGAGCAATTCGAGAACGACGGCAGTCCGGTCTCTACCATCGTCAAGGGCGTCAAGCGCGCGATGGCCGGCGAGTACAGCCGGGAACTCTCGGCGAAAGTCTTTGCCGGACAGTGCCGACTGATCGAAATCGGGTACCGCCAAGGAGGCACGGCCGGTTACGGGTTGCGCCGGATGCTCGTTGACCAGAATGGGACCCACAAAGGCGAGCTTGGCCGCGGCGAGCACAAGAGCATCCAGACGGACCGCGTCATCCTGGTGCCGGGTGCGCCAGTCGAGATTGAAACCGTCCAGTGGATGTATCGGGCATCCGTGGAGGAGGGGAAGCTCGAGCAGGACATCGCCGATCTCCTGAACAGCCGGCACGTGCGGACGGAAGACGGCCGGTCATGGACGCGAGGCCGCGTGCACCAGGTGCTGACCAATGCTAAGTACGTCGGCGACAACGTCTGGAATCGGATTTCCTACAAGCTCAAGAAGCTGCGGGTGCGTAATGACCCCGAGATGTGGGTTCGATCTAACGGCGCTTTCGAGCCCATCGTCGAGCGGCACCTGTTCGATGCAGCCCAGGCGATCATTCAGAGCCGGTCCCGGCGTATGTCGGAAGAGGACATGCTCGATCGCCTGCGAACGCTCTACCAGGCGCGGGGACATCTGTCCGGCCTGATTATCGACGAGGCGGAGGATTTGCCCTCCAGCTCAACTTACAGCGCCCGCTTTGGAAGTCTTGGAAGAGCCTACCAACTCGTCGGGTACACGCCCGATCGGGACTTTAGGTATATCGAGATCAACCGGCTTCTTCGCGGCCTCCAGCCTAAGATCATCACCGAAGCCGTCGAGCAGATCACGCAAATCGGCGGCCACGTCGAGCAGGACAGCCGAACCCAAGTACTGACGGTCAATAGTGAGTTCACTGTCGCGCTATGCATCGCTCGGTGCCAAGAAACAGCCGCCGGTACCTTGCGCTGGCGGATCCGCTTCGACACTGGCCTCTCGCCCGACGTGATCGTCGCCTTACGCATGGATCGCGAGAACCAGGTCATCCAGGACTATTACATCCTGCCACGTATCGACCTGCCCGGTCCGCAAGTGCGGCTTGGTGAGCACAACGGTCTCGCCCTCAACTCCTTTCGCTTCGATACTCTGGACCAGCTCTACGAAATGGCGGCCCGCGCAAAGGTCGGTGGCCTCAAATGAAGAAGCGCGCCGTCTCTCGCGTTGAGCAGGTCCCCCTCGACAAGATAACGGTGATCAATCCTCGAGCGCGTAACCGAAAGGTGTTTGAGGGCATGGTCAAGAACATTGGCCAGCTTGGCCTCAAGCGTCCCATCACTGTGATCCGCAAGACAGGCGCCGACGGTGACAGCTTCGATCTCGTCTGCGGGCAAGGACGGGTCGAGGCTTATAAGGCGCTAGGTCAAACCGAAATCCCGGCGCTAGTAGTTGAAGCAACCGAAGAAGACGGCCTCGTTATGAGCCTAGTCGAAAATATCGCTCGCCGGAGGCATCGGGCGATCGATCTTCTGCATGACATCGAAGGCATGAAGCGTAGGGGGCATTCAGAAGAGCAGATCGCGCTCAAAACTGATCTTACGCTCGAGTACGTGCGAGGCGTTATCCATCTCATTGAGAACGGCGAAGACCGTCTTTTGCGGGCAGTAGAATGGGGTGCAATCCCAATAAGTGTGGCGATGCAAATCGCCAAATCGGGCGAAGGAAATGTCCAAGAGGCCTTGCAACAAGCATATGAGAACGGAGTGCTGAAAAGCAAACAGATCACATATGCCCGCCAACTGGTCGAACAACGGCGACGACACGGAAGGGCCTTCATTCCGTCGGGGCGCAACGGCGATCGAAAAGTCCCGACGCTTTCGCTTGTTCGAATGTATCAGCAGGACGTCGAACGAAAGCGTTACATGATGCGTAAAGCTGAAGCCACCCGTGATCGACTGACGTTTGTGGTGCAGGCTCTGCGAACGCTGTTTGCGGACGCCGAGCTCTTGAGGTTATTGCGTGCTGAGGGAGTCGATACCCTTCCCCGCAATCTGGCGAGCCGACTGCAGGCTGCCTAGTTATGCCCCAGGGAACGGATCCGAGGACGGTTTCAGCGGCTTTTTCGGCATCGACGCAGTGCATCCCGCTTGCAAATCTATGTCCACTTCGTTTGGTACCAGCGGCAGTTCGGCATTCCCGCAAATACTCGCAGATCGCCGCCTCTGTCCGGGAAATCGGAATAGTGGAACCGCTAGTGGTTGCTCCCGATCGGAACGCGTCCGGCAAGTATCTCCTCCTCGATGGTCATCTGCGCCTCGAAGTCCTCAAGGAGCAGGGAGAAGCAGACGCGATCTGCCTCGTGGCCAGTGACGATGAGGCTTACACCTATAACAATCGGATCAGCCGCCCGTCGATTATCCAAGAGCATAAGATGATCTTGCGCGCCATTGAGAAGGGGGTGTCCGAGGATCGCCTCGCGGTGGTGCTAAACGTCAAGCTTGATCACATTCGACGCAGGCGTCGTCTGCTCGATGGCATCTGTCTAGAAGCGACACGAATTCTTGAGGACAAACACGTCTCCTTCGAGACCTTTGGCGCTCTGAGAAAGATGAAGCCGGAACGTCAGGTAGAAGCCGCTCAATTGATGGTGGCCATGAACAATTTCACGAGAGGCTATGCACGGACCCTTTTGGCAGCGACGCCCGACTCGAATTTGGCGCAGGGGCGCAAGCGTTCTCGGCCGCGTGAGGTGACTGAGGAGCAACTCAAACTCATGCGGAGAGAATCGGCAAACCTTGATCGAGAATTCCGCCTCATTGAAGAGTTGTACGGACCTGATCATCTCGATTTGGTGCTCGCCAAGGGATATCTCGGGCGACTGGTCGCCAACGAGCGAATCTCTCGTTACCTGCAGCAGCATCACAAGGACATTTTATCAGAGCTTATTCAGATCGCGGAGTAACGGGCGACGGGCGCGTGATCGGGACAGCTGTCCGCAGGGACCCAGACCCAATCGAGGATTGGCAGGTCGTGGGGTGGGATGAGGACATCGATGCTTCGGGCGACGCCGATCTGTTGGCAGGTGAGTCCGTCGTCGAGAGGAAGCCCGTCGTAGCGCTATCGAGTGCGCAACATCCGCATCGGGTCGGCCAGGACAAGGCATGATCCCGCGTCGATTGGCTGACGTTCAGCTTGGAGATAAGATGCGAATGTTGCCGCCGTCTATGCTACCGTGTTTGCCCCTCTACGTCCGAGATAACGATGCCGGCAGGGTGTGTGGGCCGCTTGCGTCACGAGCGCCTCGGCCGTGGACGTCCGCACGACGGGAGGCGAAGGCTGAAGGCCTCGGTACGTCAATAGAGCCGGTCAGTTTCATTGGACGCCAAGTTGCGTTCGATGTCCGCCAGCGGGTATGGCAAATTGGCGTGATCCTTGAGGGCTTGGCCGTATGTTGGCAATCCGTCGATAGAACCCCATCTGTCCGGTTCCCACATCGCTGAACGGATCATGGACTTCCCGCAATGAAAGAAGGCTTCGCGCACACGCACGAGTAAGGCGAGGTCCGGCAGCTTGCCGTTGACCGACATACTTTCAAGTAGCTCCGGGTCCCTCACCACCTGCGCCACGCCGCTGACACGCACAACTTCCCGACGCTTCGGCACGATGAACAGGAGCCCGACATTCGGATTCTCAAGTACGTTCATAAACGTGTCGCCGCGGCGATTGCCGAGGCGATCCGGTATAGCGAGGGTATGCTTGTCGAGGACTTTGACAAAACCCGGCGGATCGCCCTTCGGCGAAACATCCATCGCGCCCGCCGCGTTGGTACTCGAGATCACCACAAAGGGACATCGTTCTATCCAGGCACCGCAATGCGAATCGATATGGTCGATGATCTTTGCAACCTGGCTTGGGAAGTCCTCACCGAGAATAGTCTTGACCTCTGCGGCCGTCTTCACGGTGACTTTGGGCTGGTACATCTTGTTCGACCTCTCCGTTGCCAAAAATAGCATCACATTGAAGTAGCTGTCGATTTTTTGGCGCATCCGCTCCACCACGAACGAGAGCAAGCAGGTCATCGACCCGAAGGGGTCAGGGCGTGATAGCACGTTGACTTGGGTTCGGGGTTAGAATCAGAAGTCTCCGGATCAAGAACAACTACTCCGGTTTTCTCCCGAAAGCAGACGTTGCGTAGATGCCGTTCCAACCTCGAAGCCAGCTGCCTATTGCTGGAGAAGCCTTACATCTGTGCGAAGCTGGTTTTCGGCGTGACCTATCAGGTGTGCTATCATGCGAGAGTCCGTAGGTTTTACGATCTAAGGTTGACGGCATTTAGCCGTTACAGCCCAAACAAAAGGGGGGGGATTATGGGGGAGAGACCGTCGCGCGCCGAGGAGGATACTCCGCGTGATCGTCGTCACTGGAAACGTGTCGCTCGTCGCTATTACCGGTATTTGGCGCACGGTAACTGGTCAGCGGAAAATTGGGCTCAGTATGGTTTCGCCCTCAAAGCATCTGGTGAGCTGAATACCGCAGCACACGCCTATGCAATGGCGGTCTCCTTGGAGATCGACAACTTGTCAGACGCACATCTACAGACTGGGCACCTGCATCAAGTGCAAGGCAACACGCAAAAAGCGGTGCAATCTTACAAATCGGCCTTGAAGTTCGATCCGGAAAATTTGGCTGCAGCGAATGAGCTTCGAGCTCTCGGCGTTTTGGACGAAGAACTTGCGCCGATCATTGAAGGGGCGAAACAAGATCGGCACGATATTGGTTTGCACCCTTCTAATCGAGTTCTGGCAGCCAAACTCAAGAGCGGTCCGCCTATCAGGCGCCGCAAATGGGGGCCCGCACTCGCGGCGGTGATCATCGTGCTTTGTCTGGCGTGGAGCGGCGTATCGATGCTGGTTGGGCCCCCGCTCGAGATCGTTGATGATGCGTATCTAACCGCCTTGGCGGAAGCGCGCCGGCTAATGGACTGGGAGAATGGCGAGGCTGAGGCGGCCGCGCGGAAAGCTGCTGAGGGAAAAACCGTTATAGAGGTAGCCGCGCGAAGGGCCGCTGAGGAAAAAGTCCTGGCTGAGGCAGCCGCTCGGAAAGCCGCGGAAGAAAAGGCCCTGGCTGAGGCAGCCGCGCGGAAAGCTGCCGAAGGAAAAGCCCTGGCCGAGGCAGCCGCGCGAAAGACTGCCGAAGAAAAGGCTTTGACGGAGGCAGCTGCACGGAGGGTTGCCGAGCAGAAGCTTGCGGCCGAGGATGCCCGTCTTAAGGCAGGCGAGGAGGCGCGCAAGGCGGCGGAAGTGAAGCCGAAGTCGGCCGCGGAACTCAGAGAACAAGCCGAAAGGGCCGAGGTTCCCCTGGTCCCGTCTGAGCAGGATCGCAAGAAGGTGCAGGTGGCCCTGAATTCGCTGGGCCACGAGATTCCTACCGCGACGGGCTACTTCGGCCCACGCACCCGGGCGATGATCACGGCGTGGCAGAAAAAGCAGGGCCTACCGGAAACGGGCTACTTGGATGCATCTCAGCTCGCCGCATTGTACGAGCAAGCCGCGTTAGCAAAGCATGCGGACGAGACGAAACTCGACGCGCGGCAGCAGGCCGAGAAGGTAGAAGCCGGGTTGAACCTGTCTGAGCAGGATCGCAAGAGGGTGCAGGTAGCCCTGAATTCGCTGGGTCACGAGATTCCTACCGCGACCGGTTACTTCGGCCCGCGCACCCGGGCGATGATCACGGCGTGGCAGAAAAAGCAGGGCCATCCGGAAACGAGCTACCTGACGGAAGTTCAACTGAGGACACTATGGCAGCAGGCTGGGCCCGCATTGGCGAAATACGACCAGGCACAGATGAAACCCAAAGAAGACCGATTTGGCACTAAGTAGCAGCGGACCGCTTTGAAAAGTTGGAAAGTCGGGTTTGGGTCAGGCGCGTCGTTCTGACTGTGCGTGGATGACTTCCGGTCTAACCCCGTGAACAGACATTTCCGGTGACTGGCGGCACTTCTCAAACGTGCCATTAGCGGCCGTCAGCACGCGAACAGCTATTGCCCGCGCACGATGCGATAGACGCTGGCATTTCCCTCCACGCCGCGGAGAGGCGACGCGAACTCGATGACCTTGTGGCCGGTGAGAAGGTCGCCAATCCCCGGCGCCGTATAGAGCGCTTCCGAGATGCAGATTTCTCCCGCATCGGCCAGCGATTGTACGCGCGCGGCCACGTTCACGGTCTGGCCGAAATAATCCAGGTTTTCGTTCAGTGTCACGGCGATCGAGGGACCGCAATGAGCGCCGATTTTGAGGATGATGCCCGGCTCGCCATGCTCGCGGTTGTAGCGCTCGATCTCCTGCAGAATATGCAGTGCGGCGGAAAGCGCATCGGTCGGACGGGAGAAGACCGCCATCACGGCGTCGCCGATCGTCTTCACGACCGCTCCAGAATGTTCCTGAACTACCGCGCCGAGCAGTGCGAAATGCTCGCGCACGAGCGCGTACGCATTGAGATCGCCGAGGCGCTCGTACATTGCGGTCGAGCCCTTGAGATCGGTGAACAGGAAGGTCACCTGTCGGATGCCGAGGCCTTCCTCTTCATCGACGCGCTCGGACCGGAACAGGCGCCGAAATGTCTGCCTCGCAAGCAATGTCCCGCCGGACATGTATGGCTCGAAGTCGAGCGCCGGCTTGACCGTCAGGGCGACGATCTCGGGCGGCCAGTTGATCAGCAGCAACGAGCCGCGCTCGGTCCCGGTGTTCTCCACTTCCACCACGACCGGACCGGGCGGCACGGCGGCGAGTGCAGAGATGAAGCGCTGCCCATCGTACTTGACGCGCAGCAGCGTCGGCGTCGGCGTCGGCTCACCGGCGACCGGGACCGCAAACCCCGCCTGCGTCTGGACGTTCACTCCCGCCAACGCTCCCGGCCCGACCCCGGCGCGGATCGTGGTGGTGGCACCCGGCGGCAGGAAGGACAGGCCGCGAACGAATCCCTTCAGGACATCGAGAAACCTGACCGGTTGACCCGGCATCCGTCCGTCGTGCGCGAAGCGAAGCTTCCAATGGAAATCTTCGACCGAGAGCGAGTTCGGGTCGTGGAACGGCAGCCTGCGCAGGTGCGGCGATACCGAGAAGGAAACTGAGATGAAGTCGTCCAGGTCGGTGTCGCCCGTGACGTCGCACAGGCCGCAAACATAGTGGGTCTTGATCGTTCTCAGGGCACCGAAGCTGTCGAGGACCATTCCGGATTGGGGGCAGATGACGTCCCAATGCATGTCGAACAGGCCGCTCCGCGTAGCGTGCAGGAACAGGTCCACGGATTCCGCCTCGGCAATGGCACGATCACGAGCGAAGGCCAGCGGATTGACGCGGTAGAGGGAGAGGTCGTCACCGCTCCTGATCAGCGTCTCGAACTTGGAGATCACGCGCGGGCTCCACGAGCGCGCCTGCTCGACCTCCGTCATCTTGCTCTCGAGCAGCCGATCCTGAACGTCAGCCATCGTGCATCCGACTCGTCCTGGTTATCGCGCGGCCAACATTTCCCGGTTTGATGTCCGGAGCGCCGCCGAAACGATACCCATCGCCCCAGCCTCATGCCATGATTTTATGGCTGGAATGGCTCATGTCTCCTTTGGGTCAAACGCGTCGGTTTCGTGAGGTTCGCATCACGTCCGGTCTACCTCCACCAACGGAAGTGGCCGGGGCGGGTCCCGACTTCCGAAAAGTGCCATGAGCGGACGTCAGTACTGTTCCAATTGATGTCTGCTATACCTCCGAAAGCGGACAGCCCTCCGCACCGAGGCGACGTTCGCTTTGGGCCAATAGCGGTCATTCCCTCACGCAGTAGGCGCCGACACAGTTCGTTCTGCCGGCATAGTCCCCGCAACAAATGATCTCTCGTGGGTGATTGTCGCCAATGATAGTCGCCTGCACAATTGGCGACCGAAACGAGCAACCGGTGCCAAGGCATCGGCGCTAGGCTAGCACTACTTGGGCCGTACTGGAGGCGACCATGAACGGCCTCACGCGAAGGCTATTCGGCCTGGCCGCCGCGGCCACGAGCGTCGGCGGCGGAGCCGCGAACGCTCAGCCCGGTATGCCGATGGTCGAGCTACTAGACGGCAGCCGGGTCCCGGCGCTGGGACAGGGTTCGGCAGGCCTCGCCGCCGGACGGCACCCGGCCGCGCAGGAGGAGGAGGCCCTGCGCACCGGCGTATCGCTCGGCATGACGCTCCTCGACACGGCCGAGATATACGGAAGCGGAAAGTCCGAGCAGATGATCGGTCGGGTCGTCGCGGGCCAGCGCGACAAGGTGTTCGTGGTCTCCAAGGTGTGGCCCTCGCACGCTACGCCCGAGGGGATCCGAAGCGCCTGCAAGGCGAGCCTAGCGCGGCTCGCGACGAACTATCTGGACTTGTACCTGCTGCACTGGCGCACTGGAGTGCAGGATCTCGGCGTCGTCGTGCAGACCTTTGAAAGCCTGCGCGCCGAGGGGTACATCCGGCGCTGGGGGTGTCTCGAATTTCGACGTCGGGGATATGGAGGAACTGCTTCGAATCCGCGGCGGCGGAGGCTGTGCCACCAACCAGGTCGTCTACAATCTCGCGGATCGCCATATCGAACGCGGCCTGCTCGCTTGGAGCGAGCGGCATGCGTTGCCGATCATGGCCTATTCTCCCTTGGGTAGAGGCGGCGACTTGCTGCAAAACACGGGCCTCGCTCGCGTGGCCCAAAGGCACCAAAGCAGCCCCGCCGCGGTCGCCCTCGCCTGGACCATCCGCAGCGGCCGCGTGATCGCCATCCCGGAGTCCGGCTCGCCCGCTCACGTGCGGGAGAATGCATCTGCCGGGTCGCTGCGACTGACGGATGCGGACTTGGACGAGCTCAACCGCGCGTTCTCCTGACACCTCGCGCCTGCGCCACGCCAATGTTTCGGTTGGGTCATTCGCGTTTGTTTGACCTTCTAACCGTCATGTCCGATCCACCCCCAACATCAGATGTTTACGGACCGAGTCGGCACTTCGCATTTGGGCCATGTGCGGACTCTTCCAAGGGATTGCCGCAGCGCGCTGATTTGGGCAATCCTAGAAGTTGCGTTGGAAATCTGTGCTCAAGAGGGCTGGAAATGAAACAATTCACGTTCGCAACCGTACTGGTGGCCAGCGTGGGGTACTTGACGGGCGTAGCCACCGCACATGCGGCGCCGTGTGTGATGGTGACCTTGACCGGTACCGCTGGCGGTCCGCAACAACCTTTCAATGGGTTAGCCTCAGCCGGAACGCTGGTCCGCTACGGAGAGGATGGTAATAACTGCGGCGCCGTGAAATTACAGTTCGATGCCGGCCGTGGGACTACGATGCGACTGTCGCAACTCGGAGTCGGGACCGAACAGCTCAGCGCGGTGTTCTTCACCCACATGCACAGCGATCATACCGAGGGATTTGCCGATCTCGTTCAGAGCCGTTGGGCATTTCATGGCACCGGCCCAAAAATTGACGCGGTGTGCAGTTCGGACGTCGTTTCATCGCAGGGTTTCGTTGTGAGCTGCAAAAAATTTGTGACGCACTTGGCCGATGCATTCATCCAATCCGGAGAGGTCGCCCAGCGCTACTCCGAGGTCAAGGATCGCACCGCGGGTGGTCCATCTGAATTGATAAATATGATAACTTTCGAACCGACCGACGAGCCACAAATTGTCTGGACCTCTGGCGATGTGACGGTCAGCGCAATCCGGGCGACACACATGCCGGGAAACGCGGCTTATCGCGTTGACACGCCCGCGGGGAGCGTGGTGATCGGCGGTGATGCCGTGAATGATGTGCTCGCACCGCCACGAAACTGGTCAACGTCTGACGAAGTTGAGAAGTTGGCCAAAGGGGCTGACATCATCGTGCATTCAGCGATTCATCCCATTATGGGACCTGGCAAGGGCAGCGGGATGTATCCTTATGCTTATTACCGCCAAAGCAACGCCCCTGATCTCGGCGCCATGGCTAAGCGCGCAGGCGCGAGATATCTGATCCTGACGCACCTGATCCCGCCAATCGGAGCGGACCAGCAATATCCCTTCAAGGTTCCTGGGAAGCCACTGACCGAGGCGGATTACAGGGAAGCAGCCCAAGAAGGCGGCTTTACTGGGACTGTTGTCGTCGGGACCGACCTTGCCAGTCTGCGCCTGCCCGCGAAGTGACCGATGCGTGGTCCTCGAGCGCGGATTGCTCTTGGCCAAGAGGCGCGATGTCCGGAGTGGGTCATTCTCGTCGGTTCGACCTTCTAACCGTCACTTCCGGTCTAGCCTGAACATCGGAAGTTTCTGGACCCGGCCCACTTCGCATTTGTGCCATAAGCAGACGTGGACGCATCACGCCAACCAGTGAGAAGGGCGAACCGCCGAGATTGGCTGGCGGCGGCTGTGGGCGCTCTCGGTACGACAATCATCGCACCTGCGCTATGGGCGCGGGCTCGGCCATTTGACATTCCCGCTCTCAAGGCTGGCTACCTCCGGCGCCTGCGCGCTATCCGCCAATCAGGCGACCTTCCGATCTTCGACATCGAGAGTTCTTACAACCCGCGTTACATCGATCTGCCCTCCTTCGCCGCCGCCATGGACAAATGCGCGATCGCAATCATGGCGCTTTCCGTCGACCAACCGGAAAGCCTTGTCGAGAGGGGGCAGACCTGGAGTGATCATAACCATGAGCTGATCGCCAGATTTCCGGATCGCTTCCTGCCAGTCGGCAACGGCGGCAATCACCCTGCATGGACGCTTAGTGCCAATCGCTTCCTCGACGACAACGAGCAGGCGATCATTGCGGATCGATATCCGCTGATGGGCGAGTTCGAATTTCGCCACTATCCATCGGGCCGTCAGATCGAACGGGGCGAGACTTACCGCGATGTCAAGATTCCGATCGACGGACCTGAGGGCAATCGGCTTTTCGCCTTTGCCGCGCGGACCGGCATTCCCTTTCAGATACACTACGAAATCGAGGACGCCCTGTTGCCGCCTCTCGAATCAATGCTGACGCGCTACCCGGCAGCCAAGGTTATCTGGTGCCATGTTGCCCAAGTGCGCTGGGCTTCCCGCGCCAAGCGCTACAACGCCGCCTATCTGCGGGACCTGCTCAAGCGCTTTTCCAATCTCTACGTTGACACAGCCTTCGGCGGACCCAATTCGATCTATCCAGCGAGCCACGAGCGTCATGCCAGGATCTGGACCGAGAGTGGTGACATTCAGGCGGATTGGAAGGCGTTGATCCAAGAGATGCCCTGGCGTTTTCTTGCGGCCCTCGACATAGGCGGTGACCGAATGACCGCACGACACCTCGAGGAATGGAGCGCAAATCTGCGCCGGTTTCTGGGGAAGATCCCCGACGGGGCGCGGGAGATCGTGGCCTATCGGGCAAGTTGGAAACTCCTCTTTGGCGAGGACCCCGCTGTCTAGTCTCTCCGGAGCCGTTCGGCCGGTCGATTGTGGCGGATCGGACGGTCCGATATGGTGATGCGAGGGGGACTAGTTGAGCGACATTCCGGATGACGCCACGAAGGTGAGCCGGCCAGTATCCCAGGATTATGGCTCACTCCAGCCCGGTGCCACGATCGGGCGCTACGAGATCGTCTCCGTCCTCGGCCACGGCGGCTTCGGCATCACCTACAGGGCGCGCGACCGCCAGCTCGAGCGGGACGTCGCAATCAAGGAATACCTGCCGAGTTCGCTGGCCGTGCGACACGAGGGCTCCACCGTGCTCCCGCGGTCGACGCAGATGGCCGACGACTTCATCTGGGGCCGCGCGCGCTTCCTCGACGAAGCCAAGACCATGGCACGCTTCGCCAACGCCCCGGCGATCGTGCGGGTCCACGACTTCCTCGAAGCCAACGGCACCGCCTATGTCGTGATGCCGCTGCTTGACGGCGAAACCCTGGAGAGTCGTCTGAAACGCGAGACTTCGCCTGCAGCAGCCGGCGATCGAACGCATCATCTATCCGCTGCTCGACGGGCTGGAGCAGGTGCATGCCGCTGGGTTCCTCCATCGTGACATCAAGCCGGCCAATATCATCCTGGCGGCGGATGGATCGCCGACCCTGATCGACTTCGGCGCAGCGCGCGCGTCGATGCAGGGACGCACCCAGGCGATGACGGCCGTGTTCACGCCCGGCTACGCGCCGTTGGAACAGTTCACCTCGGGCAAACAGGGGCCGTGGACCGACATCTACGCGCTAGCTGCCACGCTTTACGTCTGCATCAACGGCAAGCCTCCGCCCAACGCCATGGACCGTATGGTCGGCCAGCCGGTCGTTCCGGCGGTCGAGGTCGGCAAGCGAAAATATGCACCGAGCCTTCTCGCAGCGATCGATGCCGGTCTGGCGGTAAAGGCCAACAGCCGCCCACAATCGATCGACGAGTGGCGCGAGATCCTGGCGACTGGCGTCTCGAGCCGAGCCGACGAGTCGACGTCGGCCGTGGACCCAGATGCGACGCGCCTGATTGCGCCGGGGCCACCTGCCGTGACGCCGGCTGCGATTGCGGCCGAGGCGGCGATGGCGACGCCACCGGTCGCAGTATCGCCACGGCGCTCGATGGGCCTCAGGCTCGCTATCGCAAGCGCCGTTCTGGCGCTGGCAGGCGGCGGCGCCTATTTCGCCCTCTCACGGCATGAGGCGCCACAGTCGCCGGCCGAGATCGCCGCCAATCTCCGCAGGGCGGCGATCGAAGCCGAGAAGAAGGCAGCCGAGTTGGAAGCGCTGGCCAAGCAGGAAGCCGACAATCGTCGCAAGCTCGAGGAGCAACGGGCGGCCTCCGAGGCGGCGGCGCGTGCACGCGCCGAGGACGAGGCCCGGCGCAAGGCCGATCTCGATGCGCTGACGCGCAAGCAGGCGGAGGAGCGCGCCAAGATCGAGCAAGACCGCCTCGAGGCGACGGCGCGCGAGACGGCCGAGGCCGAGACGCGGCTAAAAGAACTCGACCAGGCACGCCAGGCAGCCGAAGCGGAGCGTGCCAAGGCCCAGGAGGCGCGAGAAAAGGCCGAGGCCGACGCCAAGGCAGCCATCGCCGCCATCGAGGCCCAGCGGGCGCAGGACGAGGAGGCGCGGCGCAAGGCCGAAGACGAACGCGCCAAGGCACTGGCGGCGGAGAAGCAGCGCGACGAACAGGCTAAGGCTGAACAGCAACGGATCCAGCAGGAACAGGACGCCAAGAAGAAGGCCGCCGACGAAGAAAAGGCGAAGGCCGAAGCCGCCGTTAAGCCCGCCGAAGATGCCAAGCGTATAGCCGAGCGTGACGAGACGGCGTTGCGGCTGGGCGACAAGGACCGCCAGAAGATCCAGGTCGCACTGACCTCGCTCGGCTTCAACACCGGCGGTTCGGACGGCTCGCTGGGACCGCGTTCGCGCCAGATGATCGCTGCCTGGCAGCAGAAGGCCGGCGCTCCGGCGACCGGCTTTGTCTCGGCAATGCAGCGGGACGAGCTGTTGCGCAGCGCTGCGCCCGCCATCGCGCGCTGGGAGGAAGAGCAAAAGAAGGTCGAGGAGCAGAAGAAACTCGACGACGAAAAGAAGAAGGCCGATGAAGCCAAGGCTGCTGCCGCGGCACCCACTACGCCTGCGCCGGCCGTCGCTGCGCCCGCCGCCGTTGTCCCCGCGCCCGGCCGCGCACGCTGGGTCGGGCAGTTCAAGTGCGTCGCGTGGGGCGGTGCCATCGCACTCAACGTCCCGCTGGTCGACGGCCACGGATCGCGGACCGCGAAAAACGGCCAAGGCAACCAGACGGTCAGCGTGACGGTCACAGGCTCCCAATACTCAGGCAACCTCGAATGGAAAACGGGAAGCGGCAAGACCCTCTCGGGGGCCTTCTCAGGCGCCGCTTCGGGCAGCAGCATCCGCTCACAGACCATCGTGCGCGCAGACCAGAAGGGCGGCTCCGGTCCGAACGAGGATTACTGCAATCTCGAGCTGGACCGGGTCGCTAACTAACGGTCGGCGGCGATCGCCTGGTCGACGGACTTAGCAAGCGACGCCATCTCGGGCATTCTGGGTCAAACTGCGAAGTGACAGCCTGTCGGCGTCATGACCGGATTACCCCCGATTGCAGAAGTGGCTAGACCGAGTCCCAACTTCAGGGCCAGCAGCGCGCGCCGACGGGGTGATCGCGTGAGGCGGCGGACCTGATCCAAGCGACCGTTGCCGGCTGATTGCGGGTCGGGTTGATGGTTGTTAGGCTGCTCAACAAATCCGAGCAGGGGAATTTGAATGAAGCGTCGGCGCTTGGTGGCGCTTGTGGGTGGCGCAGCAATTGTGACCGGCCCGGGCGTCGTGTTCGGACAGACGCCACTGCCTGTCCTAGGCTTCGTGAATGGCGCAAACCCACAAGGGTATGCTCCCCATCTCGCTGCCTTTCTGCAAGGCTTGAAAGGGGCCGGTTTGGTCCCCGGCCAAAATGTTACGATTGAGTATCGCTGGGCCGAAGGTCACTACGACCGACTACCGGGGATGATCGGTGACTTGATCCAGCACAAAGTTGGCGTGATTGCAGCCACCAGCACGCCGGCCGCTGTTGCCGCTAAAGCTTCGAAGACAACGATTCCCATTGTCTTCACGACAAGCGGTGATCCAGTGCAGCTTGGACTTGTCGACAGCCTCAGCCGGCCAGGGGGCAACATCACTGGGGCCACACAATTGAACGTCGAAGTAACTGCCAAACGTTTGGAGCTCGTCCGCGAGTTGTTTCCGTCAGCCGGTGGTGTCGGGATTCTGGTCAACCCTGCCAGCCCCAATGCCGATCCATTGCTGCATAATCTGGAACCAGCAGCCGAGTCCCTGGGGCTGAAGTTGAAAGTCCTGCATGCCAGCAACGACGCTGAGTTGGCCGCAGCCTTCACAAGCATGGATCAGCAACAGTTGAAGGCTCTATTAATCGGTACCGATCCGTTTTTCAGTGGTCAAGCCCCTCTTCTTGCGGACCTTGCGCTTCAGCATCGCGTCGCAACCATCTTTCAATATCCCGAATTTACGGCGGCAGGCGGCTTGATCAGTTTTGGCGGTATCATTCGCGAATCATATTTGTTTGCTGGTGGTTACGCCGGACGCATCTTGAAGGGCGAGCGCGCATCCGACCTGCCCGTCCAGCAGGTGACCAAGATCGAGTTAATCCTTAATTTGAAGACGGCCAGATCGCTCGGTCTGGCCATTCCAGCGACAATTTTAGCCCGCGCCGACGAGGTAATCGAATGAGACGGTCCGCCAAGTCCGCGTCACGTGCATTTTGGTCGCTGCTCGATACCGTGGGGACGGCGATAGCGGCGGAGCATCGCCGATAATGGAGGGGCCATGACTACCTTTACGCTCGCCGCTATTGGCGCAGGTATCGTCATCGCTTTGGGTGTTCCGCTCATGGAGCGTCTGGTGAGGCGTATTTGGCCAATGACGCCCGAGCAAGAGGAAGCGGACCGCTTCCGCGAACAAGCACGGAGAAGTATCGATAGATTTCGGCGCTGAGCAGCCGGCTCGGCTCATGTCATGTCCGGTTTGGGTCAGGCGCGTCGGTTTGATCTACTGACCATCACGTCCGGTTTCGTCTCAACATTGGACGTTTCCGGGCCCGGCCGGCACTTCGCATTTGTGCCATTTCCGAGACACCAAGATCAGGGAAATCCAACTGCAGCAGGAATGGACCAAAGCGCAGAAGAGTGGAGGGCGGTCTTGCCAAGCAACAAACATTGGGTCGGAACGTGGGCGGCGGCGCCGGCGCCAGCGGAAGGCGTTGTCGGGTTCAACAACCATACGCTGCGCATGAATCCGCGCATCAGCCTCGGCGGCGACCGACTGCGGGTGCGGATCTCGAACGCCTACGGCAATAGCCCCCTCACCATCGGCGCGGCACAAATCGCGTTGCGTGAGAAGGGGCCGGCGATCCTCGCGGACACAGGTCGCAAGTTGAGCTTCGGCGGCAATGACTCGGCCGTCATCGCGGCCGGTTCGGTGCTGTTCAGCGACCCAGTCGAGCTTTCCGTTTCGCCGCTCGCCGATCTTGCGATCAGCTTTCATCTGCCGGGCGAAGTGTTGGCGAATTTCGCGATCACTGGCCGCTATGCAAGACAGACCAACTACATCTCGCCACCTGGCAATTTCGTTGCTGAAAGGGTGATGCCGGTCGGCAATCTGTCGGACCAGTGGTTCTTCCTGTGCGGCGTCGATGTGCTCGCCTCGAGCGAGGCGGGCGGGGTGGTCGCGCTCGGGGACTCGCTGACCGATGGCAACATTTCGACGATCGACGCCTACTGCCGATGGCCCGACCAGCTGGCCCGCCGCCTCGTCGCCCGCGGTGGACGCCCGGTCGGCGTTGTTAACAACGGATTAGGTGGCAACCGGATTTTGCACGACATTCGCGGCGACAGCGGTCTGAGACGCTTCGACCGCGACGTGCTGGCGCAACCCGGCGTAACGCACGCAATCGTCATGCTCGGCACCAACGATCTGCGCAACCGCTGGGCCAAGCCTGAGGAGGAGGTCACCGCCGAGCAGATGATCGCGGGGCTGCACCAGATGACGGTCCGCGCCCACAGCGCCGGCATCAAGCTAGTCGGTGCGACACTGACCCCTTTCGGCAATGAAACCTTCATGGCAAATGCCTGGAACCCGACGCGGGAAAGGCACCGGGTCACGGTGAATGCTTGGATACGCGAAAGCGGAGCCTTCGACGGTGTCGCCGATTTCGACGCCGCGTTGCATGATCCCAAGATCCCGACCCAGATGCGAGGGGTCGATGATTGCGGCGATGGCCTGCACCCGAGCGATAGCGGCTATTGCAAGATGGGCGACGCGATCGACCTCGCGTTGTTCGATTAAGGGCATATGATCCCCATCAGCTTCCAGGAACTAGGGGGTCGATCAGACCTCAATCGAGACTGATCTTCGGCGCTGTTTTTCGGATGAAGGCCATACGGGAGGGACAGCCATGACCACCTTTATCGCCGGAGGCACTGGGTTTATCGGGCGACGGCTCGTTCCGCTCCTGGCGCAACGCGGCGAAGAGATCGTCTGCATGGATATCAACCCGCAGACCGCCGATTTTGGCCACCTTGGCAATCAGGTGAAGGTGGTGCGGGGCGATGTCAGTCAGTTCGACGACGTCATGGCGGCTATGACCGCGGCGAAGCCCCAACGGGCCATCAACCTCGCTTATTGGATTGGAAGCGAGCACCAGCCGCGGGTCGCCTTCAAGCTTAACGTCCTCGGCATGGACAACGTGTTCGAGTCAGCGCGCCTCGTCGGCTGCAACCGGGTTGCCTATGCCAGCTCGCTGGCGGTCAGCGGCGAACAGAAATTCCACGGCGACCGCATGGTAACCGAGGACGATTTTCGCCATGGCCACGTGCAATACGCGATGCACAAGATCTTCAACGAGTGGCAGGCGCAGGACTATCGCGAGAAGCATGGCATGGAGATCACTGCGATCCGGCCAGCCAACGTCACTGGGCCGGACAAGATCGTCGGCTCGGTCGATCATGTGTTCTGTATCACCAACCCGGCGCGCGGCAAGCCGGTGAGGTTCCCTTACAGAGATGCGATGCGCTGCCCGATTCATGTCGACGAAATCGCCGAGATCTTTGCCCGCGTGATCATGACCGACAAGCCGCAACACTGGGTTTACAACTCCGGCGGCCAAGCGATCAGCCTGGGCGATCTTGCCGATATCGTGCGCGGCTACCTGCCCGATGCGCAGATCAGCTTCGACAAAGAGACGGGCGGCCGTGAACTCTCGGGCAACTATCTAATCGACAATACCCGGCTGGTTTCGGAATTCGGTGTACAGTACCGCCCGTACCACGAGCGGGTGCTGCAGATCATCAACGACATCCGCGAGCAAGAAGGCCTTCCGCAACTCGCCCCTCGGTAGGCACGACGCGCGTAAACGCGGACATGGCGTGATTTTCGTTCGGTCGGTGCTTTAGCCTGCGCTTTCTCACTCAAAAAGGAGCTGAGCCATGGGACGCGCCTACAATGTCATCGATGCCGACGGTCATATTCTCGAGCCGCTCGATCTCTGGGATAATTACATCGACCCTGCTTTTCGCGACCGGGCGCCGCGAGTAGTGAAAGGCGAAAACGGCAAAGAGCGCCTCGTTATCGAGGAGCAGGCGGTCGGCGACGGCCAGCGCGGCATCGGCCGGATCGGCGCGGTCGGCGCCCGCCAGGGCGTGGTCGAGGCCGATACGATGGCCTACAAGGACGGCAAGCCAGGCGGCTTCGATCCGCACAAGCGAATCCCCGATATGGATGCGGACGATATCGATGCCGCCTTCCTCTATCCTAGTCTCGGTCTGTTCGCAGGCGCCATACACGATCCAAATCTCGCCGCCGCGACGTGCCGCGCCTACAACCGTTGGCTTGCCGACTACTGCAAGCCCTATCCCGACCGGCTATTCGGCGTGGCGATGCTGCCGCTCCAAGATGTCAATCTGACGATCAAAGAGATGACGTTCGCCCGCAAAGAGCTGGGCATGCGCGGCGGCTTTATTCGGCCGAACCCGTATAACGAGAAGGTGATTCATCATCCGGATTACGAGCCGTTCTGGGCTGCAGCGGAGGATCTAGATTTTTCGATCGGCTTTCACGAAGGGGCAAGCAGTGGCATGCCGACCGTCGGCGTCGACCGTTTTGAAGGCCGCGGCGCACGCCACATCATCTCGCATACGATGGAGATGATGCTGGCATGCATGAGTGTGATCTGGGGAGGCGTCTGCGAACGCCATCCGAAGATCCGTATCGGCTTTCTTGAATCCGGTGGCGGCTGGATTGCTCCGTGGCTAGATCGGATGGACCGGCATTTCGATGACAAGGGGTTCAACGACAGCGGGTTGAAGACGCGACCCAGCGAGCTTTTTCAGCGCAATTGCTGGATTTCGTTCGAGCCGGTCGAGAACAGCATCAAAGTGCTGGCCGACTATATCGGGCCACACAAGATCCTGTGGGCGACCGATTACCCCCACCCCGACGGCTTCTTCCCCGGCGCGCCGAAAATGATGCTGGATCGCCTCGAAGGCGTGTCGCCGGAGACAAGACGTCAGGTCATGGCAGGAGGCGCGATGGGTTTCTACGGACTCAACTGAGCGATTGGAACTCCGAAGATGCCGGAAACAGCGGCGCCGACGCGATGAGAGTGACATCGACTTGCGGCCGCCGCCCGGCCCCGAGAAGGTGCTGCCGCATTTGAACAAAGTACGATCGATGCGCTATTGGCACCTTGATGCAAGTTGACCTGTACCTTTGCGCGTGCCCGCTGGCTTAAGGAATCACCTCGTGTCCGACAATGCTCTCAACAACCGCCCGCTCGTCGGGCTACGTGTGGTCGACATCGCCACCTACATCGCAGCACCATATTGCGCGACCATCATGGCGGAATTCGGCGCGGAGGTAATCAAGGTCGAGCAGCCCAAGGTCGGTGACCCATGCCGCAGGCTGGGCACGGTCAGCGAGTGTGGCGACACGCTGGTCTGGCTGTCGGAAGCGCGCAACAAGAAGTCGGTAACGCTGAATCTCAAGTCGCCCAAGGGTGCGGCGATTCTCCAGCAACTCGTCTCGAAAGCCGACGCGCTGACTGAGAATTTCCAGCCCGGCACCCTGGAAGGCTGGGGCCTCGGTTGGGACGTCCTGAGCGGCGTCAACCCGCGCCTCGTGATGCTGCGCGTCTCGGGTTACGGCCAGACCGGGCCCTACAGCCACAAGCCCGGGTTCGGGCGGATCGGCAACGCCTTCGGCGGCATCTCCTTCCTGGCCGGCGATCCGGACGGGCCGCCCGTGACACCGGGCTCGGCGACGCTCGCAGACTACATGTCCGGACTCTACGGTGCGCTCGGGGTGATGATGGCGCTGCGCGCACGCGATGCCACCGGCCGAGGCCAACAGATCGACATCGGGCTTTACGAGCCGATCTTCCGCATCCTCGACGAGATGGCGCCCGCCTATGACAAGGTCGGATTCATCCGCCAGCGCATGGGCGCGGCGGCCCCCAACGTCTGTCCGCACAGCCATTACCAGACCGGCGACGGTCGGTGGATCGCCATAGCCTGCACCAACGACAAGATCTTCGCCCGTATGGCCCAGCTGGCGGGCTGGCCTGAGCTGGCCGGTGACGGCATCTACGGCACCATCGCCCAGCGCGAGAAGCAGCGCGTCGCTGTCGATGGTCTCGTCGCAGACTGGGCGAAGAAGCATACGCAGCAGGAGGCCGTCCGCCTGTGCGAAGCGGCGGAAGTGCCGTGCGGCATCGTGGCGTCGGTTGACGAAATCTTCCTGGATCCACACTACGCAGCACGCGGGAACATCGCCCGCGTGAGCGACCCACGCGCCGGCTATCTCGCCGTTCCGAACGTGGTTCCTCGGCTTACGGGCACGCCGGGCGGTATCGACTCGCTCGGCCCCAGCCTGGGCCAGCACAACGCGGAGGTCTACGGCAGGCTGCTGGGCATGACCGGCGCGGACTTGCGCAGCCTGGAAGACGAAGGCGTGATTTGAGAAGCGCGAGCGAACGCGAGGAACTACGTCGCCTCTTCGGTGGCGCGGACGAGGTCGAGCGTGCGTTGCGCCTTGTAGACGATCGGATAATCGATGAAGAAGCCGTCCAGCTGGATCGATGAGGAGCCCTCGCGCTCCGCCTTCTCGAAGGCAGCGACGACGCGTCTTGCAAAGGCGATCTCATTCTCGGTCGGAGTGAACGTGGCGTTCACCCGCTCGACCTGAGGCGGGTAGATGCACATCTTGCCCTGGAAGCCGAGCTGTCTGGCCCGCTTCGCGGAGCTCGTGAGACCCTCGAGGTCGTTGATATGCACCCACACAGTGTCGATCGGCGCTTCGAGGCCGGCGGCGCGCGATGCCACTGCCATCTCCGCCCGGGCATGCTCCAGCTCGCTCTCGGCGAGCGTCCATTCCATGTTCATGTCGAGGGTGTAATCGCCGGCGCCGAAGGCCATGCGCTTCACCCGCGTGCCGGCGGCAGCGATGGTCCGCGCATTGGCGATACCCTTTCCGGTCTCGATGATCGGGATGATGTCGACGCCGCCAGGCGGCATGCCGCGTTCGCGCTCGAGCGAGCCGACCAGCCAGTCGAACGCGACGATCTGCTCGCGGCTCTCGACCATGGGCAGGATGATGCCGTCGAGGCCGGGCCCGACCACCGCCACCGCGTCGCCGTAACAGAACTCGGTGTTGAAGGCGTTGACCCGGATGTAGGCGCCGCCCTTGCGCGGCCGTTTCACCGCCTCCACGACGAGAGCGCGGGTCGCGACCTTCTCGGATTTGGCGACCGCATCCTCGAGGTCGAGGATCACGTTGTCGGCGCCACAATCGAAAACCTTCATGACCTTCCGTGCATGGTTACCCGGAGCGAAAAGAAAGCTGCGATACGCGGTCATGGATCAGTACCGCCGCGAGAGATTGACGATTTGCAGCGCCATGTAGCCTCCGGAGTGACGCCAACGGCGACGTGTCACTCTCAATGATGATAGAGAAGAAGACTGATCAACCCAAATCGCCGGCGCGGCTACGGCACCGGGCGAACGGGCGGTCGACCCGCGAGCAGGCAATAATTCCCGGAGAATCGGTGATGAGGACAATCAGGAGCGAATGGAATCAGGCGCCTGGAGCCGTCACACTGATCGACGCTCACCACCACCTCTGGGACCTTGAGGCGAACCGTTATCCTTTCCTCACTGATCGACCGGAGCCTCACTTTTTTCTGGGCTCGTACGATGCGATAAAGCGCAACTATCTACCGAAGGACTATCGGCGGGATTCACGCGCCCACAACGTCCTGACGACGGTGCACTGCGAAGCCGAGATGGATCGCACGCAGCAGGTCGCCGAAACGCGGTGGGTGACCGAAGTGAATGCACGCTATGGATTTCCCGGCGCCATTATCGCACACGCGTGGTTCCACACCGAGAATGCGGAAGAGATCCTTGCCGCCCAGTCGCAGTTTCCGCTCGTGCGCGGGATCCGGTCGAAACCGGTGACGTCTCTCCGTCCAGGGACCGCGACGCCGGGTGCGCCCGGCACCATGCAGGACGACAAATGGTTGCGCGGCTTCGCACTGCTCGAGAAGTACGGACTGTCTTGGGATCTTCGTGTTCCTTACTGGCACCTCGCCGAGGCCGCCGAGGTTGCCCGGCAATTTCCGCGCAGCCCGATCGTGCTGAACCATACCGGTTTCCCATGGGACCGCAGTGAGGAAGGCCTTGCTGCATGGCGGCGAGAAATGGAGACACTGGCTCGCGAGCCGAACGTTCACGTCAAGGTCTCCGAGTTCGGCCTGAAGGACAGTGCTTGGGACTACGAGTTGAATCGGCGCGTCGTCACGGAGGCGATTGCTATTTTCGGCATGGAACGATGCATCTTTGCGAGCAATTTCCCGGTCGCCGGGTTGCGGATCGATTACGACACGCTCGTCAGCTCTCTCAATCGGATGCTCTCCGGCCATTCGCAGGCAGATCGGGACCGCTTCTTCTGGCAGAATGCGGCGGCATTCTATCGTCTCTCGGTCAAGACACCGGCGGATCCGTCGTAGGAAGTTGACGCAGATGCAATACGGTTCACAGGAAATATGCTGATGCCTGGGTAGCCGGTTTTGGCTGCCCACGCTGACGCGGATGTGGTTTTGGTATCGAGAGCTGTCCAGCGGCAACGTGCAGCGCATCATCCTGTTCTGAGGGAGCTGATCGATGTTCAAGCGTGTGCTGATCGCGAACCGGGGCGAGATCGCCATTCGAATTGCTCGGGCGGCGGCGTCACTCGGCGTCGACACCGTCGCCGTGTTTACGTCGGCCGATTCGCTGTCACTCCACACCAGGCTCGCTGACAAGGCCCGCGAGATCGGCAAGCGGACAGCAGATCCGGTGCGCGGCTATCTCGATATCGATGCCGTCATCGCTGCGGCCAAGGACAGTGGTAGCGACTGCGTCCATCCCGGCTACGGCTTCCTCTCGGAAAACGCCAGCTTTGCCGAGCGTTGCCGGTTGGAGGGCCTGCGCTTCATCGGACCTTCCTCCGCCACGCTCGCCTTGTTCGGTGACAAGGTCGAGGCGCGCGCCTTCGCCCAGGCGCAGGGCATTCCGGTCGTCCCGGGTACGCCGGCAGCGCTCGCCTCGGGCGCCGATGCCGGGGCGATGGCGCGGTCCGTCGGCTATCCGGTCATGCTGAAGGCCTCGGCCGGCGGCGGTGGCCGTGGCATGCGCGCCGTTACCCGGCCCGAGGACATGGACGAGGCATTCGCGCGCTGCCAGGGCGAAGCGCTGGCAGCATTTGGTGACCGCTCAGTGTTTCTGGAGAAGATTGTGCCGCGACCACGTCACATCGAGGTCCAGGTGCTGGGCGATGGCCAAGGCAATGTCGTGCACCTGCATGAACGCGACTGTTCGGTGCAGCTGCGCCACCAGAAGGTCGTCGAGGTGGCTCCCGCCCCCAACCTCGACGAAACACTGCGCCAGCGAATTCTCGCCGACGCTGTGATCCTGGCGCGCGCCGCGCGCTACGAGAATGCGGGCACGGTCGAATTCCTGGTCGATCCCGACAGTGGAGAGCACTTCTTCATCGAATGCAACCCGCGCATCCAGGTCGAGCATACGATCACAGAGCAGGTTCTGGGACTGGACCTCGTCGAAGCGCAGTTCAGGATCGCCGACGGCGCATCCCTGGCCTCGCTGGGCCTCCCTGACCAGAAGGCGGTCGGCAGCCCGCGCGGTTTTGCGATTCAGACGCGCGTTGTCGTGCAAGGCACCGGCACGCTGAGCGCGTATCGCGAGCCGTCCGGTCCTGGTGTGCGGGTGGATGGTTGCGGCTATGTCGGATTGGCGCCATCTCCGCACTTCGATCCGCTTCTCGCCAAGTTGATCTGCCAATCGGGCTCTTCAGGCACCTTCGAATCGGCTATCGATCGGACTTTACGCGCGCTTGGGGAGTTTCACATCGTCGGTGTACCGACCAACGGCGAGCAGTTGCGCGCCATTCTGAGCCATCCGGAGTTCAGACGCGGCAATGCCCGCACGACCTTGCTTTCGGAGGCGATTAACCCGCCCGAGGGCGAGCCGAAGAGCGCATTGGCCACGCTCAAGTTCCTGGACCAGCAGGTCGCCGCGCTCGGGCGCGCGCGCGGCCCAGGAAGCACCGCGCCACCGCCCCGCCCGCTGCCCGTGCCGACTGGCCATCTCGCCGTCGAGAGCCCGCACGCAGGTTCGGTCATCGAGATCAAGGCCCGCGTCGGCGATGCGGTGGCGACGGGGCAGGTATTGTTCGTCGTCACCGCGATGAAGATGGAAAGTTCCATCGGCGCGCCGTGCCCGGGCATCGTAGAGACCCTGGCACCGATCGCCGTCGGTGCTTCGGTCGACAGCGGCCAGATCCTGGCGGTCATCAAGCCGTCTGCCACGAGCCCGACGCTCACAACGAACCCCGGATCGGTGGGCGAGGGCTGGATGCCGATGCTGAACAAGGTGGCGGCGCTGCAGGCGATCGCCCACAAGCGCCTGGCTCCTGGCTCCCGCGAGCCCGGTGTAGTCCGCCAGCGCAACCGGCATAAGCTCACCTGCCGCGAACGGATCGAAGCGCTGCTCGACCACGGCAGCTTTCGGGAGATCGGCAGCCTGGCCGGCTTCGCGTCCTTTGATGAAGCGGGCGACGTCGCCGAATTCACGCCGGCGAGCCACGTCGGCGGGCAGGGCCGCATCGACGGCCGCCCGTGCATCGTCTGCGCAGACGACTTCACCTCACGCGGTGGACATGCCGACGGTGCAATCGGGCAGAAGTCGCGCTACCTCGACCGGCTGTCGATCGAGCTCCGAACACCCTCGATCCGCTTGCTCGATGGATCGTCTGGCGGCGGCAGTGTCGCCACAATGGTGCCCAAGCAGGACGCCGCATCGGAAGCGTCGGTCAAGGAAAGTACGGGGGCCATCAAGGCCGGGCGGCCGCGCGTCGTGGGCGGCGGCGGCTCCTTCCTGCCTGGCCATCTCGGCAGCACCTATTACGCCGACCAACTCGCGACGGTTCCTGTCGTCAACATGTTGCTGGGCAGCGTCGTCGGCATCGGTGCGGCCAAGGCGGTGCTCGGGCATTTCTCGGTGATGGTCCGCGACATTTCCCAGCTGTTCGTCGCCGGCCCGCCGGTCGTCAGCCACGCCATGGGTTACGATGTCACGAAGGAGGAGCTTGGCGGCTGGCACATCCATTGCCGCAATGGTTCTGTCGACAATCTCGCGGAGTCCGAAGAGGACGCGATCGCCCAGACCCGCCGCTTCCTTGGCTACCTGCCGTCGAGCGTCTACGAGGCGCCGCCAGTTGAGACGACGACGGATCCCGTGGATCGCCGCGAAGAGGAGCTGCTTACGCTCGTGCCGCGCAAACGCACGGCGACATTCGACGTACGCCGCGCGATTCGGCTGATCGCCGACAAGGAATCGTTCTTCGAGGTAGGGCCGCTGTGGGGCACCGACCAGGTCGCAGGCTTCGTGCGGATGGGTGGCCATCCCATGGGCGTCATCGCCTCAGATAGTCGCCATGCCAATGGGGGGGCGCTGACGGCGGATGGCTGCGACAAGCTGCGTCGCCACCTCGACGTCTGCGACCTGTTCCATCTGCCGGTGCTCAATCTCGTAGACAATCCAGGATTCGCGGTCGGGATCGAGCATGAGATTGCGGGCACGATCCGGAAGGGTGGGGAATGGATGGTGGCGTTCGCGCAAGTTGCGGTGCCGATCTTCACCGTGCTGATGCGCCGAAGCTTCGGCGTCGCCGGCAACAACTATGCAACGCCGCGCTCGGCAGCCTCGGTGCGTGTGACATGGCCTGCCGCTGATGTCGGCGGAATCCCGCCTGAGGGCGGCATCGAGGCTGCGTACAAGCGGCAGCTCGCCGAGGCTCCCGACCCCTCTGCACTTCGCGCCGAGATCAATGCCCGCATCGAGAGCGTGCGAGGACCGATCGGTCCCCTGAACCGATTCGAAATCGAGGAAATGGTCGACCCTCGCGACACTCGCCGGTTCGTCTGCGAATGGGTGGCGGACGCCTATCGAATCCTTCGCCAACCCTCGCGCCTGCTGCCGCGCGCCCTGGCGTTCAGGCCGTAGAGCGCATTCAGACCACCCAGAAATTGGAGGGCTATCACTGATGCGATCGCGTGTACGGGCCGGGCTAAGGAGTGTCTTCCTCGGGGAATTGCCCTAAGCCTCCAGAAGCGCGTAGAGAGCGCCCCCCGACAGATCTATTTCCACCAGTTTCCGGCGAGCCGCCGAGGCGACGCGTCAACCAGCCGCGATTTTTTCCAAAATAGGTAGCAGGTATTTGCGGAACTGCGCGTGATTCTCCGACATCGGAAAGTGGCCGAGTCCTTTCATGACCTGAAACGAGGTCGCATTTACCGCCTTGGCGAGTTCAGCGGTGAGCTGCGGCGTCGCCGACAGGTCGTATTCGCCGGTCAGCAGGTGCAGAGGGCACTTTTCGGTGTCGAGCCCGTCTAACAAACCATTCCGAAGGTCGCCGTCAGTGAAATAGTAGTGGAGGTCGCCGAGAAAAACTCCAGGTCCGCCCTGCATGTAGTGCCACAGGGTTTCCCAGGCGTCACCGGGCGGCGAAGTAGGAGAGATCAGGCAGGCGACCATACCTGCCGCCGCCTCCTGTCCGTGCACGTCAGGCCGGTGCAGCACGCCCATGTCGCGCAGACGGGTGTCGGCGCCGGGATCGGCGTGGGTCGCCGACTGCAGCCCGATAGCGGCGCGGAAATAGTCGCCGTGGCGGAGCGCCAGGTGGAGAACGGCACGGCCACCGATCGAGCAGCCCATCACCACCGGCTTCTCCAGTTTCATCGCCCGGCAGAAGGTCATCACCGTTTCGACATAGAGATCGGTCGTGAGCTGGTAGTGCTCGCGTTCGAAGCCAGGCGGCGGCGAGCTCTTGCCGTGCCACGGCAGGTCGAATACCAGTACGCGGAAGCGCTTGGTGATCTGGGCATCGTTCAGCAGCCCGCGGTACTGCCGGCCGTCGGAACCGGCAGTGTGGAGGCAGACCAGCGGGATTCCTTGCCCCGCTTCCTCGAAGTAAATCCGGTACGGCTTGCCTTTGAAATCGATGCGCAGGTAGCGCCCGGTCACCGGCTCGATAGTCGGCGAACCCACAGTAGCGATGGGTCCTATCGGAGTTTCCGCGCGCAACGCTGATAACGCCTGTTCAAGAAAGAGCATGTGCCGACCGAACGTCAGCATGTCGCCTTCTACCTTCAGGTGGCCCAGCCGCAGCATACCGATGAGGCTGGAGTATCCGATCTTGGGGATGGGCCGTGAATATTCGGCCCAGGCCTCGGATCCAATTACCAGGGTAAAGGCCGAATCGGCGGCGGCGCCCGGCACAACCGTGGTCGAGGGGCCGATTCGGATTGTTGTGGCTTGATCACCGACCTTCAGCATCGCGATGACGGGCGCGACCCGTGCCCGTCGTCCCAACGCCGGCCGGCTGGCCAGCATTGCGCTTAGGTCATTCAGATTGAGCATGTTCCTCTCCGTATCTCAGCGCACAATTTCGTTGTGCGTGCCCTTATTCGTCGGAGGAGAAGTTAGCGCAAATAGATGTACAAGAACTTATAAGACGAGTGAACGAATTGATCGGTGGACCCGCGGTCGGTATTCATTAGCGGCTCGCGCCCAGGGGCGGGCCGAGAAACGACCACACGGGTGCCAACGTGCGGCGGCATCATCTGGGAACTCAGCGTCACTCTAGACCAGGTGACGGGGAGCTCGATCGCGTAACGGGAGTTACGGAATAGTCGCCAGCCGGGGCGAGCCGTGTGGCACGTCACACGCGCTTTATTCGAACCCCTTCGCTTTTAGAACGGTCTGGGCGGCAGGCGAGGTAAGGAACGTGACCAGCGCTCTTGCGGCGTCAGTCTGATTGCTGCCGGTAACAATGCCAGGGGCGAACTGGGTGTAGTTCTGAATCGCTGAGGGCAGCGGGCCAGCGAATTCGACGGTTGGTTGAGCCAAGACTTCGCTGATCTGATTGAATCCGATCTCAACGTCGCCGTTGGCAACGCTTGCGTACAGCACTTTCGCAGACGGAGATAGCTTAGTCTTGGGCTTCATTTCCCCAGCGATGCCCAATCGTTCGAGCAAGCTGGCCATGTAGACGCCACTGGCACCCCCACCGGCCAGATCAGGATAAGTAATCGATCTTGCGGCCAACATCGAGCGTTTGAAGGCGTCGGCCGAACTGATGTCAGGCTTCGCGGCACCCTTGCGCACAAAGGCACTAACACCGACCTTCGCGATGATGATGCGGTCGCCAGCCACGACTTTGCCTTGCGCCCGAAGTTGGTCCATCAGTGGCGCAGCGTTTATCACAAGATCGGCGGCCTCACCCTTTTGAAAACGGTCCGCGATAGCGCCCGCATTTCCGTAGGCGACCGTTACTTTGTGTCCTGAGGATTTTTCAAAATCCGGTATCAGTGCGTCAATTGCCGGATGCAAAGCCACGGCGCATAGGAGCTTAATCTCAGCCGCTCTTGCCGAACTCCCGGCAGTGATGCCAAACAAGGCACATCCCAAAGCGATTGTCGCAGAGACACTCAGAATGCTGCGTCGATTCATTTTGTCTCTCCGTACAGTGTGTATCGGTCGGTGTCACTGCCGCAGCGCCGCCGAATGCTGCGATAAAGTCGCGTCGCTCATGGGCTCGCCCTCAGGCCGACCGCCGCACCTTACCACGCTGGTTGCGCGCGTTGTGCATCACAGCAAGGTCGGGTTGCCGATGTCCGAGTCGGGCGGCAGGTCCGAAAAGGGCCAAACCCGGAAGTGGGCGCGCGTCCGCGTCAAGCCTTCGGCTGAGACACGCGGGGCGGGCAGGCGTATGGTGCCCCGGATACTTCGCAAAATCTGTACCTCTCCGGGGGCAATGATGAGACGACGCGGCCTCCTTGCCTCAACGGCTGCGGCTGCCCTTTCATCGGTCACGGCGCGCGCGCAGCAGAAGGCGATGCCGGTGATCGGCTAGGGCATGAACCCGATGTCGACTTTCGGCAGCGGCTATCCGAAGTTCAAGAACGACCGCGGCGTCCCGGAAATCCGCATCGGGGTGAGGGAGTTTAAGTGCATTGGCGTGTCCCCGCCGCTTGATATGCGCGAGGTGGACACGATCCTCTGTCCCTATTGCGCGACGCGGTTCCGCTTCGATCCTCGATTGACACCGTTCGACGCCGACCCGCCGGACTGCGTCTTTACTGACGTTAACGCCGCCTGAACATGGACCACAGAAATGAAGAGGATATTCATCTGCTTTGGCGGGTCGCCCCAAGAGGCCAGAGATGTCTATAAGGCGTGGTGGGACAAGCAGCGCGACATAGAACTGCTCGATCCCCCGCCGGCCCTCGAGAAAGATGGCAGCGGCTGGAAACTCACAGTCACATACAAGAAATCCAAATCAAACTAGGGGGCTGTCCCAGTTATAAATCTGACGGACCTTGACGCACCCGTGACCGAGCAGACAATCGGCGGCATGGAGGACTTACTCCTCACCCTCGCCATTTTGGCCACTGGAGGCGCAGTCTTTTAGGCCGCTGCGAGGCTAGGAATACTTGGCCTTAGAAGGAAGCGCATAGCGGCTCAGAAGTCGCGCTTGGGATTGGTGGTGAGCATCATTTTCTCCGTCGCATTGTGGGCAGCTTGGTATGTCATGGTTGCTGTTTCTTACGGGGTGGATATGTGATGCCTAAGGGACCCAAAGGCGAGAAGCGACCGGCCGACGTTGTCGGCAATACGCAGCGGCCGGCGGCCTGATCAGCTATGGATCGAGCCTTACGGCGGTCTATCGCCAGGCCGGCTTTTACGTCGCAAGGATACTTAAGGGCGCCAAGCCTCCCGACCTGCCGGTGCTGCAGCCGACCACGTTCGAGTTGGTCATCAATCTCAAGACTGCGAAGACGCTCGGCATTGAAATTCCACCGACGCCGCGCGAACGCACCGACGAGGTGATCGAGTAGGAGGACCCGCCAAGTCCGTTGTGGGTCAATCGCTACAGGATCGGGCCTTCTGAGCGACGTCCGGTTTACCCCCGATAGCGACCGAACTGCGGACATCCCGGATCGGCAGCTTCGTGCCACCACCTGACATCGCAGTCACGCACCTAGCGAGAGCAACAGACGTACATTAGGCCGCGAAGGTGAACTGGCTGCCCGTAGTGCCACAGCACCAGAGCGCCTGGCATTTCCTTCTTGGCGAGATTGCACGACGCCGGGAGAGTAGCTGCCCTCTAGTTCCAGAACCTCTGAAAAAATGTGCGTTACACAAAAGCAGCGGAGTTCAACTGCGCTTCGTGTTATTCACTCGTGCGAACCTTAAGGTGTGGGACCAAAGGGTGAAAGCGGGTGTGGTTGGGGCGCCCGCTTCAGCTTCGCCATGCACGACGTAGATAGAGGCAGCGCCAACACTGCCTGGGGATGCAGGGGTTGATCGTGATGACAGCAAACGAGATGTCTAAGGAGATCGACCAAGCGATTCGTTCGCTGGAATGGGAACTCACATCACGTCCCCATGCCGAAGCGGGACGCGACGTGCTTGGAAAGGTGCTGGCTGCTCTGTGGGCGTTGCGCACTGAGGCAACCGATCAACCAGAACGGATGATCCACTAAGCCCATTAGCGATTGCTGGCCATTCGGGCCTCGCCAGGCGGCCCGTCGGGTTATTCTCGTCTGTTTGACCGTCTGACCATCACTTCCGGTGTACCCTCAACCTCAGACATTGTTGGACCAAGTCGCCACGTCGGAAAAGTGCCAGAGGCGGACGTGTGTAGGCAACTAGGGTAGCGATTGAATTACTCGTAACGCGCCCTCAGATGCTGCCAAGGAGACAGTTGCTCTTTGGTCGTTTGGGCTCCTTGCCCTTGGTCTGCCGCCCGCGCGACGGTGCGGGTGTTGCGGTGCGGTGCCTCTGAGATAGCCGTACTCTAACGCGCAGGCCCCGAAGATCGAGACGCAGTGGCGCTGACACCCGCCGACGCCTCGTATTCACATCCTAACAGCTGTGATCTGGGCCGTTGGGCCTTCAGGGGCATTCAGATATACGCGCGCTTCAGTTAGTGTTTTGTTCGCACGATCGCCAAGAAAGGGGACTGTATGAAAAAGCAGCACCCGCAAACCTGGAGACTGATCGTTGATTCGTCCATCTCCCGACCAACCTTTTATCGCGGACGCGCTGAAGCGATCGGCGATATTCGGCAAGTGGCCGGAATGGGCGCTCGGCGAACTTACCGTGATGTCTCGAATACGCCGCTACGATCATGGCGAGTTGGTCCATAAGGTCGGAGATCCCGTCCTCGGCCTTTTCGTCATTGCCTCCGGAGCACTCGAGAACAGCCGAACGCAGTGGAAGGGCGGCCGGATGATCCTGAGCTACGTGCCACCTGGCGAAACGATCGGCCTCGCCCCCATGCTCGACCAGAAAGGGGCGCTGTCGGATATGCGAGCGCACGGCGCGACGGTCGTCATCTTCATTCCCCGAACGCCTCTGCAGGCAATGCTCGAGCGGCATCCCTCCTTGTTGTTTCGCCTTACCATCGAGCTTTGCCAGCGGATCCGCTTGTTCAGCGCGCATGTCGACGGCTTGGCGCTGCTCCCGCTGCGCCAGCGGATGGCGATCGTTCTGTTGTCGCTTTCCAACAGCTATGGTCGGGCGTCCGAGGCCGGCATCGAGATCGAATTGAAGCTCTCGCAGGATGATCTCGCGGCACTTCTGTCGGTCTCCCGCCAGCGGGTCAATACGGAGCTGCGTGTGCTGGTCGCCGAGGGCGTCCTGGCAACCCGATACAACCATCTCACCATTCTCGACCGCGCGCGCCTCATCGAGCGCGTCGGCAAAGACAATCTCTCGGGATCGTCGCCGGAAATCGGAGCCGGAGACTTCGAGGCGACGGCTTTGGGAACTCTATCGCGCAAGCGATAGTTAAAGGTGCCACGTCAGCGCGGTGCCGGTCGTCGCAGCGAGGTTTGGCGTCGGCCAGATGTGGAATACTGCCCGCTGTTGACGCGAGATATTTGTCCCATAGGCGATAGTCTGGCACCCGAGCAGCCCGCTAGGCTGACGGTCAACAACACCTTGGGAATGGAGGCGGCCTTGTACCCATCGAACAGCGCCCTGAAATCGGAGCAGCCGAGCCATTTCGGGATGAAGCCGGTCTCGAAGGCCTTGGGCGCCGAGATCACGGGTCTCGATCTCACATCTCCGCTCGACGGCGAGACAGTGGCCGAGCTCCGGCACGCCCTGGCCGAAAACTGCTTGCTGCTGTTCCGGGATCAAAAATTGACGCCGGAGCAGCACATCGCCTTTAGCCGCCATTTCGGAGACCTGCAGCCCCATATTCTCAAAGACTTCAACATGGCTGGCCATCCCGAGCTCTTCGTCGTCTCCAATGTTAAAGACCAAGGGAAGCCGATCGGCCGCGCAGGCGCTGGTCAGTACTGGCATTCGGATCTCTCCTACGTCGCCAACCCGTCCCTTGGGTCGATCATGTACTCCCTCGAAGTTCCCGCGACGGGCGGCGATACCATGTTCGCGAACATGTACAAGGCCTACGATACGCTCTCCGAGCCAATGAAGCAGATCCTTCAGGGTCTGTCGGCTGAGCACGATTTCGCCCATTCACAGACGACTCACATCGCTGCGAAAGGCTACACGCGAACCGCCTCCGCCGCGGAGGTCGCAAAAGTGCCGCCAGTCCAGCACCCGATCGTTCGTGAGCACGACGAGAGCAAGCGAAAGGCGCTTTACGTCAATCTTGGGTTTACCACGCAGATCGTCGGTCTTGCCCCGGACGAGAGTCGCGCCATTCTGGACTTCCTCTTCGAGCATTCGACCAAACCGCAAGTCGTCTACCGGCATCAATGGGAGGTCGGCGACGTGGTGTTCTGGGACAACCGGTCAAGCATGCATTGCGCGATCGACGACTATGGTCCCGACGACCGCCGTCACATGGTCCGCACGACAATCAAGGGCATGGGTTCGCAGCCGACGAATTTCTGATGGTCCTGGAGAAGGTCATTCGTGATGCAGCGTCGGAGACGATCTGATTGATACGCCGCGGCGACGAAAGCCGTCGGTGCGGAGGACGGGGAACAGAGGGGGTAGAGATGAAGCAGGGCCAACTCGGCAGGTTGCTCGCGATCGTATTGGCGTCGACGTCGGCGCTTTTTGCCGTGTCGCCCGCGCAAGGCGCGGAGCCTGTCCCCGAAGTGGTGCGCATCTCGTGGTACAACAACGCCTCGCCGATTGTCCTGGCCAAGGCAGACGGGACGCTGGAGAAGAGTCTCGGGACCAAAATCCGCTGGGACTATCTCCAATCCGGCGGCGCGGTCCTCACCGCGCTTGCCGCAAAGGAGGTCGATATCAGCGTGCTCGGTTCACCCCCGACCGCCGCCGGCCTCAGCCGCGGACTCGCGGTCGACGTCATTGCCTTCGAAGGCGTGATCGCGATGAGCGAACGCCTGATTGCGCGGCCGGAAATCACCTCGATGAAGGACCTCGAGGGCAAGCGAGTCGCCTATACGCCGGGAACATCGGCGCATTACGCCCTCAACGCAGCGCTGAAATCCTACAACATCGATGTTTCACGCGTGAAATTAATCAGCCTCGGGGCGGCAGACATGGTCGCTGCCTGGAAGCGCGGCGATATCGATGCAGGCTATGTCTGGAGCCCCTTTGTCTATCAGATGGAGACGGATAAGGGGCATGTCCTTCTTTCGACGAAGGACCTCCAGTCCCACGGTTATTTCGTCTGGAACAACTATCTGGTGCGTAGAGAATTTGCTGAGAAATATCCGAACATCGTCGTAGCTTTCCTCAAGACCTATCAGGAGTGCGTCAACGCCTATCGCGCCGATCCGGCGGGCGCGTCGCGCATCATCTCGACCCACCTGGGTCAGGACTACGAAACGGTGCGGGGCACGATGGCCGGGCGCGACTTCTATCCGCTTCAGGAACAGCTTAGCGTGGATTGGATGGGCGATCCGGAGACCAAGGCGAAGGCTACGATGGCCAAGGCGTTCATGGACACCGCGCAATTCCTGGTGACGAACGGCGACCTCAGGCGCGCCGACATTCCGAAGAGCTTTGCTCCGATGATAAATCCCACTTATGCGCAGCGAGCCATTCACTAGATAGCGCTGTCTTGCCGATCCGGTGACGATGCGAATGACACCCCACCGACCTATGATCTGATTGCGAGGACGCGGGCGTTGTCCAGATCCGGGAAACTATTGATCAGCGTGTTATCGGTGAGTTTGGTGATGGTCGCCTGGTTCCTCGTCGGCCATTTCGAGCTGATGAGCCGCTTGTTGCTTCCGCCGCTCACCGAGATCGTAGACACCGCCCAGGAACTCTGGACCGACGGATACGTCCACGTTTCCCTTCTGGAACATATCGGCATCAGCTTGGCGCGCGCCCTGGTGGCTTTCATTGCGTCCGTTCTGACGGGGGTGCCGATCGGCCTTGTGATGGGGATGTCTCCCACGGTTAATGCGGCGCTCGACCCGTTTGTTCAATTCCTGCGGCCGCTTCCGAAGCTTGCATTGATCCCTCTCGTCATCGTGTGGTTCGGCATCGGCGAGCTTTCCAAGTTCATGCTGATCTACCTCGCAACCGTCCTGACTGTCATCGTTGCGGCCGCCGCCGCTGTCATGAACGTAAAGCACGGCAGGATCCGGGCGGCGGAAGCGCTCGGCGTCAACAAGTACCAGCTCTTTCGCTACGTCATATTTCCCAGCTCGCTGCCGGAACTGTTCATCGGCGTGCGCATGGCGGTCGGCATCGGCTGGACGACGCTCATCGCGGCGGAAATGATCGCCTCGAGTTCGGGTCTTGGCTGGATGGTCATCAATGCGAGCTCCTACCTTCGCACGGACGTGGTGATGATCGGCATTCTGCTGCTTGGTCTCACCGGCTACCTGCTCGATCTCGCCCTGGTCGCGGCCCAGCGCGTGGTGGTGCCCTGGATCGGGAAAGATTGATGGTAGCGACAGACAGCGGTAGCGCGTCGAAGATCGACGTCCGGGCGGTCTCCAAATCCTTCAGACCGAGAAAATCTGCACCCGAAACTCTGGCCCTGCAGGATGTGTCGCTGTCGGTCGGCGACGGTGAATTCGTCTGCCTGCTGGGTCCCAGCGGCTGTGGGAAATCGACTGTCCTCAATCTCATCGCTGGATTTGAGCGTGCGAGCAAAGGCGAGGTCTTGCTCGAAGGCGTTCCGGTCAGGCGGCCGGGTCCGGACCGCGGCGTCGTCTTTCAGGAGCCGATGCTGTTCCCATGGCTCAATGTACTCGACAACGTGACCTTCGGCCCACGGATGAACGGCGTTCGTACGTCCGAATATCTGCCGGCGGCGATGCAGCTCATCCAGCAAGTCGGTCTCAGCGGGTTCGAGAAGCATCGCTCCTATGAGCTTTCCGGCGGCATGAAGCAGCGCGTCGCGCTTGCCCGCGCATGGATTGGAAAGCCGCATGTCCTCCTGATGGACGAGCCGTTCGCCGCGCTCGACGCACAAACGCGAGCGATGATGCAGGAACAGCTCGTCAAGCTTTGGGAACAAACGAAGATAACCGTCTTGTTCGTCACGCACGACGTCGATGAGGCGATTTTCTTGCCGATCGCGTCCTTGTCATGACCAGCCGTCCCGGTCAGATCAAAGCGGATATCAGAGTGGAGCTCGAGCGTCCGCGCAGCTACGAGCGGCTGATTGCGAACCCCGACTTGTCGAAGTTGAAGCAGCGCGTTTTCCATCTCGTGCGCGAAGAGGCGATCAAGACCATGCAGCGCGCTGCTCAATAGGACGCTGACACGAAATGTCGCGGCGCGCGGGCTCAGCGCCTCACGTGCATCGCGGCGCAACGGAGGAATTGCCATGTACGATTGGGCCGGATTTGAAAGCCACGTTTCCCACCTCGAATGCAGCGCGACTGGCGAGCGCTACGCCAAGAACGTGCTCCACAATCTTTCCGCGACGGGAAAGCCGCTCATCGTGCGCTACGACCTCGCCGGCGTCGCGCGGTCGGTCAAGAGATCGGATCTTGCCGAGCGGCCCGCCGATCTCTGGCGCTATCGCGAGCTCTTGCCTGTCCGTCAGGCAGCCGATGTCGTGAGCCTCGGCGAGGAGGTAACGCCGTTGGTGCCGCTGGCGGAAACGAGCCGGCGCCTCGGCGGTGGCAATGTCGTCGTCAAGGATGAGGGCCGCTTGCCGACGGGCTCGTTCAAGGCGCGCGGGATGGCGGTGGCGATTTCCATGGCGAAGTCGTTCGGGGTCCGCCAGATGGCCTTGCCAACCGTGGGTAGCGGCGGCGTCTCGCTCGCCGCCTACTGCGCCCGCGCCGGGATCGAGGCCTTCATCTTCTGCCCGGAAGATTTGCCGCAGCTGACGATGGGCGAGATCGCCGCCTACGGAGTCAAATTCCATCCGGTGAAGGGTGCGCTCGAGCACTGCAATGCGCTCGTGGCTGAGGGCTGCGCGAAGATGGGCTGGTTCAACATGTCGACCCTCAAGGAGCCCTATCGGATCGAGGGCAAGAAGACCATGGGACTCGAGCTTGCCGACCAGCTCGGTTGGGAGCTGCCGGATGTGATCTTCTATCCGACCGGCGGCGGCACGGGCTTTATCGGCATGTGGAAAGCCTTCGAGGAGCTGGAGACGCTCGGCTGGATTGGCAAGAAGCGCCCGCGCATGGTCGCCGTGCAAGCGACAGGCTGCTGCCCCATCGTCGAGGCTGCCGCGCGAAACGACAAGGAGGTCAGGGCGCCTTGGCAGAACGTGCAGACCCGCATTCACGGCGTGCGCGTCGCCAAGCCTCTCGGGGACTTCCTCATCCTCCGCGCCCTCCACGAGAGCGGCGGCTTCGGCGCCGCCGTCGGCGACGAGGATGCCGAGCGCATGAGGCTCGACGTGGCGCGGGACGACGGAGCTCTGCTCTCCGTCGAGGGCGCGGCGTGCGTCGCCGCCTATCGCAGCGCGCTCGAAAGCGGCCGCGTCAAGCGGGACGAGCGTGCCGTCGTATTCAACACCGCCGTCGGCCTCCGGTCGGAGATGCCGCCACTCAACCGAAGCATCGATGTAACAAAGCTGGTCGACTATGCAGCGCTTTGAGGGCACGTTTCATAGTCAGTGACGTCAACAAGTGCGTTGTCGTCTAGCCCAGATAGAGATGTCGCACGACGTGCCATCTAGAAATGTCACCCACGGGTGCCTGCAGTCGGGCGGCGGGCGGGCGCGGAGCCCCCACACAGCGTAGAGCCCGGCCGCCGGCCGCGAGGCGAGCCGTGCTGGTCGACATAAATCTTCGGTCCGACGTCGAACATGTACCCGGCCTGATCGCGTCGCCGGGGACCACTGCGGCTCTCGGGCTTTTGTAGCTGTTGGCTCTGCCGGATCATCGTCAGCAACGGTCCGAGTCGCTTGTGTCGGCGACGGCGGCCTGCTTGACGAGACGAATCTTGTCGAAGGTCCGGTAGGGCAGGTCCGGCCCTTGTAGCGGATGCCAGTCGGCCATCGGGATAGTCGACGACGTCGACCCGCTTGCCGATCGCCGCCTGGGCGAACTCGGTCGGCTCGATCATGAACAGGATGTTGTCGTACTGGAGGGTGAGGGACTGCGACAGCGTCCGCTCGACGCGCCAGGTGAAGGCGTCGTCCAGCCGATCGTCGCGGCCGTCATCCGGCCGGTGCAGGTCCTTGTCGTTGGACGGCGGCTTGGCGAAGCGGGCGTTGTAGTCGGCTATGAAGCGCGGCAGGAAGGCGTTGCCGACCTCCATCGTGCTGACGCCGGCGAGCCGCAGCTCCTTCACCAGCCGGTCTTGCAGGGTCTTGTTGGCGCGCTCGACGCGGCCCTTGGCCTGGCTGGAGTTGGCGCAGATGATCTCGATGTTCAGCGCCTTCAGCGCGCGGCCGAACTGGGTCATGCCGTCGCCGTGCGACGCCGCTGCCGCGCTTGTTGACCCGGAAGACCGAATGCTTGTCGGTGTAGAAGGCCACCGGCTTGCCGTGCGGCTTGGAGATATCGCTGGGTGGCGACGAAGTAGGCGAAGGTCGACTCCGACTCCACGAACCTCATTCCCGGACCGGCCAGTGACCCCGCTCTACTTTTTTTGGGCGCCCGCTAACGCTTTGGCACATCCGGTTTTCGTAGAGCACCGGGCAGAAATAGCTCGATTTGCGGAGAGGGTAGAAGGCGGCCCAGGCTTTCGTGCCATGTCCTACCCGGAACTCTGGAAGACTTGGGAGGCCCGCACAGAGCCCGGCTGGCTCAAGGGGCATATTCGCCGTTTGCGGGCCCGGTACGAAGTTCCGGTAGGCGCCCCATTTTGACGTCCCGCGCGTGGGGGTGATCGGCCCCTAGATCAGAGCGGCGTCGATTGCCCCTAGTCGAATTAATTTTTACCCGCGTATGATTTGAGGCCGGCCCAGACCATCACCACGACCGCCAGTGTCAGAAGGACATCCGCAGCGAGGGCAAGGTGGATGCCGGCCAGGAGGTCGACCCGCATGGACATCACGGCACCGAGGAGTGGGATACCGACGGTAACCGCGACCCGTTGGCTCGTCGTCACGAGGCCGGTGGCGAGGCCTGCATCGGCATCCGTCGACGTCTGAGGTGGCGATGACGGTCGCGGCGACAACGGCGGTGATATGACCCAAAAAGCCGACGAAGAGCGCCGGGATAAGCAGCCACAGCCAGGTCGGCTCAGTGCCGAGCAGGATCAGTGGTGCGGTAAGGCCGCCCTGAACCAGCAATGCCGCCAGGAGCACAGGACGTGCGCCGCGGCGGGCGATAATTCGGCCGGCGACGACGCCCGCGGCCACTGAGGCGAGGCCAGGGACGCCAAAAACCAAGCCAGTCGTCAGGGGGCCGAAGTGCAGCACATCCTGGAGGTACAGCGTCATCAAGAAGACGAGCCCGGCCTCCATCGAAAAGATGGTCAATGCAGCGATGTTGCCCCATCGCACCGATGGTCGCGCCAGCATCTCGATGGCGACCAATGGGGACATCGCGCGGCGCTCGATCCAGAAGAACAGCGCCAGGAGGACCAGTCCCGCGATCAGTGCGGGCACGAACCACTCGATGATGCCGAAGACGAGTGGCGAAGAGGCCTAGTGTCACAGACGCCGCGCCTGGAATATCGAGCCGGACACTCTCAAGCGAACGATCGGCGGGGATCACGAAGGGGGTCAACGCGAGGATCGCGAGAGCGAAGGGCACGTTGATCAGGAATGCCCAGCGCCAGCTAAGCACGCCGACAAGCATCCCGCCGGCAAGCGCTCCGACCGTAAACCCGCCCGAGAGCAGCGTGCCGTTCAGACCCAGTACCCGGGCGCGCTGCCTGTCGTCGGCGAATGCTGTAATCAAGCAGCGCCAGTGCTGCCGGCGCCGTCATCGCAGTGGCCACACCCTGGAGCGCCCGAGCCGTAAGGAGGAGAAGCCGGCCCGGTCGAAATACCGCCCAACAGTGAAGCCGCCGCGAGGAGCGCGAGGCCTCCGACGAACAGCCGACGCCGGCCATAGATGTCGCCCAGCCGACCGAACAGGAGCGACAGTCCGGCGGCCGGAAGTGCGAAAGCCGTGGTCACCCACGGAAAGTTGGCAAGGTCGAGGCCGACGGCCCGCCCGACTTCGGGCAGTGCGATGTTGAGGATGGAGAAGTCGACCGACAGCATGAAGTTGGTGCCGAGAAGAAGCACGGCAATGAGCCGTTGCCGGGCCGTCATTGCGACCGTCGCGTTTGCACGCGCCTTTATGGATTCTGTCGTCGCCATGGGTGGATCCTGAATATTCGTGCACCTTTGCCGTGAGTGGACCCGCGTTCGCCGCACCACGCTCAGCGCGTCAGCAGCGCGTGTTGTCATCGGGAGGTAGAGGGGCTCGGAGCGCACGACATCGATCAAGAGGTCGACGCGGCGACAAAGTCCCTGCCGCGACGCTTATTCGCTCGAGGACCGAAGCCGATCGTAGTTGCGCCGGAACAGAGCCACGGACCTGTCCACGCCGAGCCGGTGTATGCTCGCGGTCGTCCAGCCGCGCGCCCACATGAAGGGTTGCCCTGTCCCCTCAGCTACCAACTCAGCCCCGAGCCGGGGCGTGGTGGCCAAATGGATCGAGCCGTCGAGGTGGATGTGGCCGAGCTCACCGGAGCCAACGTAGAAGTCCACTCCATCGACGCGGTTTGGTTGGTCGAAACACCAGTGGGTCGTGGCCTCAACATCCGGCCACGCGGCCACCGCATCGGCCACCGCTTTAGCTTGCCGGTAAGTGCAGGTGGCGGTGCAATTGGACCCTTGGCTCTGCGCGGCAGAGTGGAAAGTGCTTGGTTTGTCATCGTCCGCTCCTTCATCCTGTCTCGGCGGCTTAGAACGAAGCTCCCGCGAGTAAAACGTAGGGGAGCTACGTTTAAATATACGTAGGGTACCTACGTTTATCAAGGGGAAGCAATTCGGCGTGCAGCAAAGGTCCACCCCTAAGCCAGCGCGGCGACCACGCGCCGACGGCGAGCGCAACCGGGCGCGATTAGTAGCGGCGGCCAAAGACGCCTTTGCCAAAGACGGCGCAGCCGTCAGCCTGGAGCAGATTGCACGCGACGCGGACGTCAGCATCGCGACGCTGTACCGCCACTTTCCGACGCGCGATGAGCTGATCTCGGCAGTGTACCAGCAGGAGGTCACCGCGCTGATCGAGGCGGCCGATCAGCTAATGACTAAGCGAGAACCGGCAGCAGCGCTTCGCGAGTGGCTGATGTTGTTCGTGGACTTTCTCGATGCCAAGCACGGCATGGCGGAGGCGATGGATACACTCATCGGCGGGCCGGAACCCCTTTACAGTAAGACTCCGCACCGCCTCGACATTCCCATCAAGGCGCTGGTTGCCGGTGGAATTGCGACAGGCGCCTTTCGAGACGACATCGAACCGCACGATTTGCTCCGCGCACTCGCTGGCGTGGCGCACGTTAGACCCAGCAAGAAATGGAAGCGTTCGGCAGCTCGGATGGTCGACCTTCTTCTCAAGGGCATGCAGGCCAGAAGCTGAGGCTAGGGTCGCCTGCTCGGCGGCAAGCTGCCGCGGAGTAGGTGGCTGCCCGTGTCATCGGCATTCCTTCTCGCTGCTCGGACGGCATACGATGCTGGTGGAAGGCCGCGGGCAGGACGTTCTTCAGCTCATCCGGACGGCGGAGCTGCTGGTCGACGCCGGTCTGATCGTCATTGTCCAGTCGGAGACATCGCCTGAGGAGGCCGCGCTGATCGCGCCACGGCCTTTGCTCGGCGTCGACAGCAATGGACCCTCGGAGCAAGCCGCCAACCGCGTTGTCCAACTCGTTTTGCAGCGGAGCTGACGAAGGAAAGAGACGGCGGAGCGCGGCCGCACTGCTCAAGCGCAGCGCCGTAACACTGGCACTGAGATGATGATCCAGCAGACACCGGTTGTCGCCGAATGCGCCACCAATTCCGGCTGGGCCGCGGCAATTTCCGGGAAATCCGTGAGTAGGGACTGGCCAATGGCGGCGTGATATTGGCATTGGTGCGCAAGCAGCAGCGACTGGTGCACGTCGCCGAGTTCGCCCGAACCACGCAGGCAGCGGGCGACCGCTGGCTCAGCCACAGCGGCTAAGCCTCGCCGGCTGCGACGTAGGACGCAAGGGCTACCTATTTTGCAACTTGAATAGGTGCTTAGTCGCGCTCTTAGAGGGTGCGGCATGAAGGCAGAGTTTGTCACGGCACGGGCTATAATTCTTTGAATGTCATCACGGGAGGCGCTTACCGCATGCCGGTGTTCACGATGGTGCGGACGTAATGGCGTTGCAGGAGTAGGAACGGGATGATCGCCACGATGGAGGCGATCGTCACGGACGAGAACAGCCGGCCGAAATTCGCGCGTTCGAACTCCATGTTGCGGGCGATCGCCACCTGCACCAGCGTATGATCCGGTGAGCTGGTGGCGACGAGTGGCCAGAAGAAGGCGTCCCATTGGGCGATAAACAGCATCAGGCCTGCTGTGATGACGGTCGGCCATGACAAGGGAAGTGCGATCGACCAGAAGATCCGCCACCATGAAGCGCCGTCGATCCGCGCCGCCTCGTAGAGCTCCGGGTTGATGGCGGTGAAGAACTGTCGGAACAGGAAAATAATCAGCCCGCTTGCCACTTCCGGCAGGACCAGCGCTTGGTATGTGTCCGTCCAGCCGAGCGCGCGAATGACCATGTAGAGCGGAATGACGATCAATTCGAACGGCATCATGAAGGTCAGCATCACCAGCACGAAGGCGATGCGCTTGCCGGGGAAATCGAAGACGGCGAAGGCAAATCCCGCCGCCGCGTTGACGATAATGCCGGCCGCGACCGTCGCGGCGGCGACGATCAGCGTATTGACGACCGCCCGCGGGAAATCGCCCGTCAGCAGCGCTTCATAGTTCTCCAGCGTGAGGCTGAGCGGGATGAAGGTGTGCCAGGAGAGCTGGCGGGAATACTGGAAGATCTCGGTCGCCGGACGCAGCGACGAGGCGAACACCCAGAGCAACGGCGCCAGCATCACGACGGCGATGAGCGCCATCGTGATGTGTCGTGTCGCCATCTTCATCGGCCTTGCTCCGAGAACAGGCGCATCTCGACCGCCGCGACCAGCAGCAGGAGCGCGAGCACCATGGAGGATTGAGCGAGCGAGCGGCCGAGATCGGAATAGGTGAATGCCGACTGGAACGCGCGGAACATCAGGAGGTCGGTGGCACCGTCCGGTCCGCCGTTGGTGATGATGTAGACCGGCGCGAAGAAGGTGAAATTGGCGGCAGTCGCCGCCACCAGCACGAAGGCCATCGGCCGGCGCATCAGCGGCAGGGTGATATGCCGGAAGCTCGACAAGAAGCCCGCGCCGTCGAGCTTCGCCGCTTCGTAGAGCTCACCCGGAATGGCGAACAGGCCCGCCAGAAGGAACAGCATCCAGTATCCGACGCCCTTCCAGCTCGCGAGCCAGATCAGCGAGCCCAGGGCTTCGCTGGAACTGCGGAAGAAGGGCTGCCGCCCGATGCCGACGGCCTCGAGGATGGCGTTGACCGGCCCGAGATTGGGATCGAGCAGGATGGCCCAGAGCACCGCCGTTAGGGCAATCGACAGGGTCATCGGCACGAAATAGGCGCTGCGATAGAAGCCGACGAAGCGGCCCGGCTGCAGGACCAGGAGCGCCAGCCCGAAGGCCAGCACGAGTTGCAGTGGGTTGATCACCAGATTGAACAGGACGGTGGTCCAGACCGAATGCCAGAACAACTCGTCGACAAAGAGGTCGAGATAGTTATCCAGCCCGGCGAACCGGGTCTCGCCGGTGAGCCCCGTCCGGAAGAGGCTGCCGCCAAGCGACAGCACGATCGGCAACAGCCGGAAGACGATCAGGCCGGCCGCCGCCGGAATAAGGAACGGGAGCACCTTCCCGGCGATGCCTTGCCTCATGCGATGCGACGCTCGATCCGTGCCAGCCGTTCGGTCAGGAGCTCGAAGAATCCGTCCGAAATCGACGGTATGGATGTAGTGCGCGTTGGGTTTGCGCCCGGTGATGTGCCAGAAGTCGACCACGGTCATGCCCATGGTGAGCTCGGAGTGGATCTCCACCACGACGTTCACGTGCCGCGTCTGAAACAGCGACGGCTTGAGCAGATAGGCGATGTTGCAGGGATCGTGGAGCGCACCGCCGGGAGCGCCCTCCTTGTATTTTTGCGCCCGCCGTCCGTCATAAAAGGCAATCAGGTCGTGGGCGCGCTTGCCCACGCGGGGCCCGATGCTGGCGATCGCCTCCATGCGTAGCTTGGTGGTGAGGGCCTGCGCCGTCGCATCCATGTTGACCAGGACAAGCGGACGGCCACAGCCATAGACGATGTGGGCGGCGTGCGGGTCGATGAGCGTATTGAAATCCGCGGCCGGCGTCGGCTTGGGCGCGCCGAGCCGCCAGGCGCCCATGATGTTCAGTTCCTTGATCTTGGGCAGGATGCGGGGATCCTTGACGATCGCCATGGCGACGTTGGTGAGTGGGCCGAGCGCCACCACGACGACCAAATCGTCCGCCGCCACGAGCAGCGTCTCGACGATGAAATCCACCGCGTGCTGGCGCTCGAGCGGGTGGCGTGGCTCGGGCCACTCGACGCCGTCGAGGCCGGTATTGCCGTGCGAGTCGGACCCGGTGCGCGGCGCCACGATCATCGGCCGCGAGCAGCCTGCGAAGACGCGGATGTCGTCGGCCTTGGCGAGATCGCAGATCAGCCGGGCGTTGCGCTGCGTCCAATGCAGCTCGACATTGCCGTGCACCGTCGTCACGCCGAGAAATCTTCAACTCCTCCTGCGACGCAAAGGCCATGAGAAGCGCGATCGCATCGTCCTGGCCCGGATCGCAATCGATGATGATGGGCTGCGGTTTCATGCTCAACTCTTCGATGAGGATCAGGAGCGGTACTTGGCCAGCTCGCGGTCGATGTCTTTTGCCGCGCGGCTCATGCGCGGCGCGACCTCGGCGCCACCCTGGATGTCGCGGAAGGCCAGGCGCAGCAGATCCTCGTACTCGCGCCAGCCCGGCGTCTTGGGCCGCGGCACCGCCGTATTGGCGAGCTCGTACTGGGTGATCTTCCACGCCGGCGTATCGAAGGTGCTGGCGAGCGATTTCCAGACCGCATTCAGGATCGGCGGCGCCGGCCGCAGCTTGAACCAGGTCTCCTGGGTGGGATCGGACAACATGAAGCGGACGAACTCGGTCGATTTCTCGATGTTCTTGCCGCGCGGGTTGATGCCGAGATGCCAGGATCCGGTCTGCGTGACCGGCGTGCCGCCGGCGAAGAAGGGAAACGGCGCCACGGCAAAATCGAGATCCTTGCTTTGCCGGAATTGATCGACGCACCAGGTGCCGCCGACGAACAGGGCGGCGCGGCCGGTCGCGAACATCTCCCGGGCGAGCGAAAAGTCGAAGACGCCCTGCGGGCTGACGCCGCGCTTGTTGAACAGATCGGCGTAGTACTGGATGGCCGCGAGGAACTCGGGCTTGGCGAACAAATCGCCGACCGAGAGACCGTCGTCGGATATCACCTTCGCGCCCTTCGACTGCGGCAGCGGCAGGAGCTGGTAGGGACGATCCGTCTGCTCGAAGACGAAACCCCAGATGCCCTTCGACTTGTCGGTCATCTTGGCCGCGGCGTCGGCGACCTGCTCCCAGGTCCAGCGGCGGTTGACGTCGGCCACGGGCGGCTCGACCCCGGCCGCCGCCAGGAGCTTGCGGTTGGCGTAAAGCAGCGCGCTGCTACTCTGGAACGGCGCCGAATAGAGCTTGTCGCGGAACGTGCCCTGGTTCCAGGCGGCGGGCGTGAACCGCGCCTTCTCCGGTCCGAAAACCGGCGTAAGATCCAGCAGGTGATCGCGCACGACGTAGGATCCGGTCAGCGGGCCGTCGGTGCAGAAGACATCGGGCAGCGGCGTGCGAGCGTTCAGCCGAACCTCTAGCGTCTGCATCATCTCGGCGAACGGAATGCGCTCGTAAGCGAGATCGACATCCGGATGGGCCGCTGAGTAGGCGTCCATCAGCGGCTTGACCTCGGGCTCCGTCCAGCCGACCCACACCACCGACAGCTTCGTCTTCTGTTGGGCCTGCGCACCGGCACCCCCGAGCGCTCCGCCGGCCAGGGCGGAGCCGAGCAACGATCGTCTCGTCAGCTGCTGCATATCCTTCCTCCGTCTCTTCGTTCTTGGCAACCGTCGGCAGTGCGACAGTGGTAATCCGGTTTCCTTCAATTTCTTCTTGGATCGCGTTGCCGATCGCTATCCAGCCAGCGCTTGCCAGCTCTGCATTTCGGTGCGGGCCTTCTGCCGGGCCACGGCGACAAGGCGCGTGGCGAGCGAGCGCTCGCGCTTGACAATGTTCGCGGGCAACGGAGCCAGAGCGGTCGTCACCGCCTTCTCGTCGCGGCAGAGCGCGCCGCAGACATAGCCTGCCATGCAGGCGATGGTGTCAGCGTCACGGCCGAAATTCGCGCCATAGGTCACGGCCTTCCAGGGGTCTCCGCCCGCGAGGCGGCAGATCGCGAGCGTCGCCGGGATCGTCTCGCGGCTGTCGCAGGCGATGGCGCGTCGGAAGCGCTTGTGATAGCCGGTCGCGAAAGGTGGCGTAGTCGTTGGAGGTGCGGGCGAGCTCCAGCGCTGCCTCGATGAGCTGTCGCATGTCGCGTCCGCTCCACGGCTTGATCGCGGCAGACCGCGCTCTCGATCACCTGTCGATCGTCTGAGTGCCCATCAAGGGCCGTGGCGACGGCGGCAGCGATGGCGGCGGCGCCGTCCTGGCAGAAGGCGACATCGGTGACGTGGATAAGGCTGGCAAGCTCCATCGCCTGTGCGGCAGCTGCCCTGGGATGCCCGCATTGACGATTCCCACCGGCGCGATCGCCATCGCCGAGCTCGAGCTCGGGCATGTTCCCCGTCGCGATTGTCCGGGGCGTATCGCCGTAGCGCAACTTGGCCGCCGAATGGAGCACTGAGGGAAAGAAGCGGCCCACCTTCTCGCCGAAGATTTCCTTCTGCTGGCTCATCCATTCCGACGCCCAATCATCGGCATTAGCGTAGCCGCCGGTTGCGATGAGCGCGTCGGCGATCAGATTGCGCATGATGAAGTCATCGGTGCCATCGCCTTCGAAGGTTTCGACCCAGCCGAACTTGGCTTCGATCTGCTCGGGCTCGAGGTTCTCGGTAGGCGTTCCCATCGCGTCGCCGACGACGCCGAAGGCGAGACTCGCGAACGCTCCGAGTTCGAGTTGGTCGGTCTTGGGCCCGCTTGTTCCACCCATGGCTGCACCCTTTGACGAGGCATTGATTCTTATAGGTGATACGTATAACTTAAGGACTGATGGGCAGTCAATCATGACAAGTCGCCGGTGATGAGCGAACGTCAGGCAGCGGGCAGGACACGCGGTTCCGCCCGCCCTACGCAGAAGGACATTGCGGCGGCGGCCGGTGTTTCGCAGGCCGCGGTGTCGATGGTGCTGAACAGAGCAGAGACGCCCTCAGTGCCGACCGCGACGCGACAGCGTATCCTGAAGGTGGCCGGCGAGCTCGATTATCAGCCTCACCACCCAGCCCGTATCCTGCGTAGCGCGCGCACCATGACGCTGGCCTGCATCGTGCCGGACATAACCAATCCGTTCTATCCGAGCCTGGTGCGGGGTTTGCAGACGACGGCCGCTCCCGCCGGCTACGACGTTCTGATCTACGATACAGACGGCAAGGCTGACAGCGAGCGGCGCGCCGTCGGGTGGCTTCAGCAGGGACGAGCCGACGGCATGGTCGGCATGTTCTACCACATGCAGGCGCAGGAACTTAGTGCACTTGGCCGATATAGAGTGCCGATCGTCTTGCTCGGCCAGCCGGTCAAGGGTCGCGGCGCTCCGCCGATTGACTATATGTTCATCGACGACATCGAGGCAGCCGCGGCGATGACCAGGCTGCTCGTCCGGAGAGGTCACCGCCGCATCGCCATGATCTCAGCGGAGTTCGGCCCCGGTCGACGACGCGCGCAGGGCTACGAAGCCGTGATGCGCGAAGCGGGTTTTGCGCCCCAGCTCGTCATCGACCGGACTTCTTCCGGGGAAGCTGGTGCGCGCGCCATGCAGACGTTGCTCGCAGAAGGCAACAAGAGACCGACGGCGGTATTCGGCGCCAACGACGTGCTGGCCATCGGCGCCATGCAGGCGGCCCGCGACGCGGGTCTGTCGATTCCATCCGACATGGCGATCGTTGGATTCGACGACATACCGACGGCGAAGCTGCTTGGCCTCACCACCGTTCGCCAACCTGAATTCGAATTGGGCGCGCTGGCGGCGCGGACTTTCATCGAACGCCTGCAACCCGGAGGAATTCCGTTCCCCGGACAGGAGCCTCGAATTGAAGTTCGAGATCGCCGAACGTTCGTCGGCGTGAACTCTCACTCTCGAGCGTGGCCCGGTAGAAACTATGCTTTCGCGGCAAGGCTTGTTCCAAGTGCATGCGCTTGTCGGCTTCAACGGATCACCCTCGATGGGTATGGGAGAAGGCGATCAAGCCGACGCTGTTCGATTTCAACGGCGAAGCGCTGGTCTGCTCGAATTCAAACGGCAAAGATCCGGACAATTTCTTCTACAACATTTGCACCGATCCGAAATACGGCTTCAAGGAGCATCACGCGACCACCTTGGACAATCCGCTGCAGTGGGCCCGGGGCCGCTGGAAATCGCGCTCAGTAATCTGCCGCCGCGTTGCCGCAGGCGGTGGTAAGTATGGGCTTAAGGCCGTTGGATTGGCTAGGATGTCACCGTGATCGGTGAAGGCGTATGGTCCCAGCAATCTTTCTCAGGCGGTCGTTGCACACTCTGCCCACACTTGTGGGGGTGATCGTCGTTGTCTTTGTGCTGCTGCGCGTCGTCCCGGGCGACCCAATTGTGATGATGATCCCGAGCGAGGCTACGCCAGACGATATCGCGAGGCTGCGGGCCTTTTACGGGCTCGACGGCTCGATCCTGCATCAGTTTGGCATCTATATCCGAAACCTTCTTGCGGGAAATCTCGGTACCTCGATCACCATGAAGCAGGACGTGCTGCGCCTGGTGCTAGGGCGCCTGCCGGCGACGCTCGAGCTAGCGCTTTCGGCGATCACCATTGCTGTCCTTGCCGGCACGTCGCTCGCGCTGGTCTCGACCTACACGCGTGCCCGATGGCTGGTCGCGGTGATCGACGGCTTCAATTCGATCGCGCTCGCGATCCCCGAGTTCCTGTGGGGCCTGTTGCTCATTCTCATCTTCGGTGTCCTGTTGCCGTGGTTGCCGATCTCGGGGCGCTACGATCCCGCTCAGGCGACGTCGTTTGCGACCGGTTTCTACCTGTTCGAAAGTGTCGCCTCCGGCCGGATGGCTGTAGCTGCGGGACTGGCGCAGCACCTGCTGTTGCCAGCGTTAACGCTGGCACTGCCTCTGATCGCCGTCATCGCCCGCGTGCTGCGGTCTTCTCTGCAATCCGTGATGACACAGGACTACATCGACTTTGCCCGCGTTCACGGCTTCGGCAATCTACACATCCTGCTGCGCTATGCGCTGCCCAATGCTCTGCTGCCGACGCTCACGGTGACCGGCACGCACTTTGTCTTCCTGGTCGGCGGCACGGTCCTCGTCGAGCTGATCTTCGGCTATCCCGGTATCGGCAACATGCTCTACACCGCGGCTGTTAACCGCGACTTGCCGCTAATCCAGGGCGTTACGATCGTCTTCGCTGTCTTGTTCATCTGCTTCAATCTGGCAATCGATCTCGCCTACAGCCTCGTCGACCCCCGGGTGAGGCATCGATGACGGCGGTTTGGGGGGCGTTCAAGCAGACCAACGCTCAGCTGCTGTTCGGCAGTTTCATTGTGGTGTCGCTGCTAGTGGTGGCGGTCCTTGCCCCGCAGCTCGCTGCGCACGACCCAATGGACCAGGACTTGCTGAACCAGATGCTGCCGCCCGTACGGCTGGAGCGTGGTGATCCCGAATTCCTGCTCGGAACCGATGAACTCGGCCGGGACATCCTGGCGCGCCTGATCTGGGGCGCACGGCCTGCGGTGTTTGTCATGTTCTCGGGGGCCGCTCTCTCGGGAATCGTGGGCATGCTGTTGGGATTGTTCGCGGGCTATTTCGGCGGTTGGGTGGACATCGTGATCTCGCGCGTGGTCGAGATCTTTATGTCCTTTCCGCCAATGCTGCTGGCGATTGTCCTGGCCGCAGTGATGGGTCCGGGTCTTCGCACCGTCGTCATTGCTGTTGCAATTATCGGCTGGGTGCGCTTCTGCAGGGTGGTTCGCGGGGAAGTGCTGGTAATGCGCGAGCTCGAGTTCGTGACCTCGGCGCGGATCGTGGGCGTTTCGCACCTACGGTTGATCTTTCACGAACTACTACCCAACCTGGCGCCGATGTTGTTCGTTCTCTTCGGCCTGGAGATGGGTCGCGCGATCGTAGTCGAAGCGGTGCTGAGCTTCATCGGCTTCAGCTCGAGCGATATCCCGACGTGGGGCGGCATCATCGCTGGCGGTCGGCCGTACATCTACCAGGCGTGGTGGATCATGGCCTTTCCCGTCGGGGTCATCGTCGTGACGGTCCTAGGCCTCAACGCCTTCGGCGACGGCTTGCGGACCGCGACAGATCCGGTGCTTCAACAATGACGTCGTCAACGGTCCTTGCGATCGACGATCTCCATCTCGAGATCACGCAGCGTCACGGCGCGACGCCCATTCTGCGCAGTGTCGATCTCAGTGTTGCCGCCGGCAGCATTCATGGCGTGGTGGGCGAGTTGGGCGCCGGCAAGACCATGGTCGCCAAGGCGATCATGGGGCTTCTGCCGGAGGGCGCGCGCATCACCGCCGGCGATATTCGGTTCGAGGGTCAATCGCTGCTGACGATGGCCGAGGGACAACGGCGCGGACTGCTCGGTCGGTCAATCTCGATGATCATGCAGAACCCCATGACGGCACTCAATCCGGTGATGCGCATCGGCAAGCAGATGACGGCGGTGCTGCGGCGTCATCTGCGGCTCGACGAGGCGTCGGCGCGGCAACGGGCGCTCGCGGCACTGACCGCGGTGCGCATCCGCCATCCCGAGCGCGTGCTGCGGTTCTATCCGCACGAGCTGTCGGGTGGCATGTGCCAGCGGGTCCTGGTGTCGCTTGCCTTCGCTAGTGAGCCTCGCGTTATCATCGCCGACGAGCCGACGACGGCGCTCGATGTCACGGTGCAGCGGCAGGTCCTACAGATCCTGAAGGAAATGCAGGCGCGCACCGGCGTCGGCGTTGTGTTCATCACTCACGACCTCGGTATTGTGGCCAAGCTCTGCGACACCGCCAGCGTCATGTTCGCCGGCCGCGTCGTCGAGACGGGACCGGTAGAGGAGCTATTTGCTGAGCCGCAGCACGATTACACGAAGGCGCTGTTTGCGGCGACGCCACGCTACGACCGACCGGCCGTCGAGCTCCGGCCGGTGCCGTCAGCATTGCGGGATCGGCTGCTCGACGAGGCGAAGTCCTACGATATGGCCCGTCCTCATGTATGAGGTAGAGGGCGTCAGACTCGCTTTGCCCGACCGCAGTCGCAAGCCAGTCTTCGGTCCGCGCCCCCTCGTCGAGATCTTGCGCGGCGTCAGCCTTCGGGTTGCTTCCGGTGAAACGCTCGGAATCGTGGGCGAGTCGGGATCGGGCAAGAGCACGCTCGCCCGTACTATGCTGCGTATCTACCGGCCGGTCAGCGGCTCTCTACGGTTCGAGGGAAGGAACATCGCGCATCTCGAAGAGGCGGCGCTGCGGCCGTTGCGCGCACGCATGCAAATCGTGTTCCAGGACTCACAATCGGCGCTTAACCCGCGCCTGCAGGTCGGCACCTCGCTGATGGAACCGTTGTTCTCCTATGGCCGGGTCTCCGGTCGCAGTGCCGCGCGTGAGAGGGTCGTAGCGATCCTTGAGAAGGTCGGGCTTTCATCCGATTTCATGCAGCGCTACCCGCACCAACTCTCCGGTGGGCAGCGCCAGCGTATCGGGATCGCACGGGCGCTGGCGCTTGAGCCCAGCCTGATCGTCGCCGACGAGGTGGTTTCCGGCCTTGATGTATCGGTGCAAGCCCAGATCCTTACCCTGCTGCGTGACATCCAGGCGGAAACCGGGATGGCGCTGGTGTTGATCAGCCACGATCTATCTGTCGTGCGGACGATTTGCGACAGGGTCGCCGTCATGCGGGCGGGCAAGCTTGTGGAGACCGCGTCCTCAACCGAGCTTTTTGCCAACCCGCAGCACCCCTATACGAAGAAGCTCCTAAGGGCGATCCCGCTTCCCGAGGTGGACCCGAGCTGGATTATGAAGTCGGCTTTCGACGACGATGATGACGCGGAGCCGAATGCCGGTGCGACGGTGCTGCCTTCATAACGCCCTTGTACCGAAACGGCTCAGCCTCCAAACTGGACCGATATTTGCGAAATGCAAATACCAGGAGCACGGCGATGACCTCAGTACATGACAACGAGGCTCTGATGCGGGTGGGACGCGGCACGCTCATGGGCGACATGATGCGCCAGTATTGGACACCTGCCTGTCTTTCGTCTGAACTCGAGGCTGGGGCGCCGCCGATGCGGCTGATGCTGCTCGGCGAAAAGCTCATCGCCTTCCGCGACAGCACGGGCCGCGTGGGGATCATGGATCATCGCTGCCCGCATCGTTGTGCCTCGCTGTTCTTTGGCCGGGCCGAGGAGGGCGGCATTCGCTGCGCCTATCACGGCTGGAAGTTCGATGTCGAAGGCCGCTGCCTCGATATGCCCAATCTCCCGCCCGAGGATCAATTCACCAGCAAGGTGAATACACTTGCATACAAAGTGGTGGAGCGTGGCGGCCTGGTCTGGACTTACATGGGCGAGCGCGCCGAGGCGCCGCCTCTGCCAGACGTCGAAGCGCTGGCGCTGCCAGAGTCGGAGAGACTAATCCGTGTGCATCAGCGCGAATGCAACTGGCTACAGGCACTGGAAGGCGACATCGACACCTCGCATTTCAGCTTCCTGCACTTGGGGGGCACGAAGCCGGATGATGTCGACGAGAACAACATGCACCGTTATGCGCTGGTACATCCCGCGCCCAAGTACCACGTGCGCGAAACTGACTGGGGTGCGATGTACGCCGCCTATCGTCCGGCGCAACCTGGCAACCTCTACTATCGCTTTTCGCAGTTCATCTTCCCCTTCATCACCCTGCCGCCGGATGGGACCTTCACCGACCATGTCCAGGTCAACGTCTGGGTACCGATGGACGACACCCACACGATGGTATTCGGCTTCTTCTGGACCGAACGCACCCAGCCGATGCAGACGCTGAAGGACGGTACGCCGATTCCCGGCACAGTGCCGCCCAACGAATTCCTGCCGCGCACCGACGACTGGTATGGCAGGTGGCGGCCCGTCGCCCGTCGCGAGAACGACTACCTGATGGACCGCGACATCCAGAGCACGACCACCTACACCGGCATCCAGGGCTTCGCGGCCCAGGACCAGGCGATCACTGAGAGTATGGAGGCGATGGTGGATCGCACGTTCGAGCATCTGGCGCCCAGCGATCGAATGATCACGACCACGCGGCGGCGGCTCCTCAACGCGGCGAATGCGCTGCGCGACAATGGCACTGTGCCGCCGGGCGTCGATCGCCCCGACGTTAGCCGCGGTGCTCGCGCTGGCGCGTTCGTCGCGCCAGCAAGCCAGGATTGGCACGACGCCTATGTCGAGCAGCTCAAGCGGTCCGTCAGCCCCGTGTGGCCGAGTTCTGGCCGCCGAGTAGTTTTCGCATCTTTTCGTCTGTCGGGAGGGTTGGGGATGACGGGTTTCACGCGACGCCGGATTCTGCAGGCCGGCGCCATCGGTGCCGCACAGGCAAGCACGCTGTCGTCGATCCTGTGGTCGCCCGCGGCGCGGGCAGCGATCGGCGACACGCTCACGATCGCCTACAATACGTCGATCCCCGGCTTCAACGGCAACACCGGAGGGTCGGTGCCGGGCATGCAATCGATCTATCGCACGCTGTTCGACCCGTTCATCGAGCAGAACGAGGACCTTTCCCTCGCGCCTGGCCTGATCGACGAGTTCGGCTGGAACGCCGATAAGACGCGGATCCACCTGAAGCTGCGCCGTGGTGCCACCTGGCATGACGGTCAGCCGATCACACCCGACGACGTCCTGTGGAATCTCCAACAGATGGCTGATCCGAAGGGCGGCAATACTATGGCTGCCAACTTCTCGAGTATGAGAGACTTCCACCGCGACAGCGACGTCATCAGTTGCGAGGTCTCCAATCCCTGGCGCGTGACCATCTTACAGCGCCTGACCTTCTTCGCCTGCTATCTGCTGCCGCCGCATTATTACACGAAGGTCGGACCGGAAGGGTTCGAGAAGCACCCCATCGGCTCTGGCGCCTATATGTTCGAGCAGTTCGAACGAGGCTCTTTTCTGCGCTTGCGCGCTAATCCCAACTATTGGGGCGGCAAGCCGGTTTTTGAGAAAGTCATCTTCAAGTTCGTCACCGACCCATCGAGCCGGGTAGCGGAGATCGAACGCGGCAGCTCAGACCTTACGCTCGATCTTCCCTTCGAGGAGGTGGACCGCCTGTCAAAGAAGCCGGGGCTCACGGCCATCTGGACTCCGGTTTCTAATATTGCCTTCATGCACTTCAATAATATCGGCATCATGTCCGATCCCAACGTCAGGAAGGCCGCCGTTCACGCGATCGACAAGAAGGCGATCACCACGCGACTGCTAGGTGGCCATGCGCTCCCGATCGACACGCTGCTAACGCCGAACTACCGTGCTTACGATCCCACGATCGTGACGCCCTATGACCCCAAGCTTGCCGTGGCCCTGCTCGCGAAGTCGGGATACTCGAAGGAGAAACCTGTCGAGGTCACGGTCCAGACGACGCGCGGCTATAAGCCCAAGGACTACGAGACGGTCGAGGCGATCGCGGGCATGTGGCGACGGGTCGGCATCAACGCCAGCATCGAAGTCTATGAGCCGGCAAAGCACATGGATCTACGTATCCAGCATAAGCTCGCGCCCATCGCGTTCTTCGATTGGGGCAACGCCACGGGCGATCCCGAAAGTTCGTTGAGCGCTCTCAATTCTAAAACCCCGTTTTCGTCGTGGAAGGATTCTGAGGTCGACGCGCGCCTGCTGCCCTTGCTCGGGGAGCGCGACGAGGAAAAGCGCATGGCGGGCTACAAGGCGCTCGATCGCTATGTTGCCGAGAACGCTGTCATCCTGCCACTCTTCCAGTACCAGCAACCGGTCGTCTTCAAGTCGGAACTGGTTTTCACGCCGCACGTCGCGGGTTATGTCCAGCCCAAGAAGATCGGCCGGAAATCCTAAGGCTATTCTGACAGCTCGGCGTCACGGCAGACCTGGCCCGAGACAGCTTTGCAGTAACGTTGCGCCGTCTGCTTACTTCCATTTGATCGTGTTCACGCTGAGCCAGCCGGTCTGGTAGGGCGTGAAGTCGAGGTTGACCTTGCGCACGATCGTTGTGGCCGGCTGTAGCAGAGGGATAACCCAACCCTTTTCGACCGCGTATTTGTTGAACTCGGTGTAGCCGGCGATGCGCTTGGCCTCGTCGGTTTCGGCGAACAATTGGGCCACGATGTCGCCCGCTTCCTTGCCCTTCCACGACGAGAACGGCCGATTCGAATCGAGCACCCCGCCGGGATAGACCTCGGGGTCCGCCGTCGGATTGGACCAATGGAAGAGAGTCATCTCCGGCAGCTTGTTGCTGTGGTTGAGTTCGAAGTATTTCGAGAGCTCGATCACCTCGAGGTTGGCGTCTACGCCGACCTTTTTCAGCATCTGCACGATCGCGCGCGCGACGTCGAAATCGTTGGCATAGACGCCGTTGGTCGTCATGAAGTCTATCTTGACCGGCTTATTTGGCGAATATCCCGACTTCGCAAGCAGCTCTTTGGCCTTGGTCTCGCTGTATTCGAACTTGTAGCCGGGCGCGTCGCCCTTGAAGCCGGGGGGAGACAGCACCGAAATCGGCACCGCGACACCGCTATAGAAAGCTTTTGAGAGCGCAGCCTTATCGATGGCGTGATGAACCGCGAGCCGGACGTTCTCGTCTTTGAAGGCGCCGCGGTCCGAGACCATGAGAAGTTGAAGCTGCGCCGGATATGGCAGAACTTCAGCCTTGAGGCCGGTGATCTGTGCGAGGCGCGGAATCGATCGAATCGGAACGTCGACCGTCAAGTCCACGCGGCCTGACTCGATCGCTGCCACGCGTGCCGTCGGGTCCTTCACGATTTCGAACGTCACGTTCTTGATCGGGGCGCGACCACCCCAATAGCGATCGAAGGCCTCGAGGACGATACGAGCCTCGCGGCTGTAGCTCACGAGCTTGTAGGGTCCCGAGCCGATCGGATGCTCCATAAAGGCCGTCATGCCGACCTTCTCGACGTGCGCCTTGGGCAGAATGGCGCTGCCAAAGATCGACAGCCGCGCTGGCAGCGTGGCAAAGGGCAGCGCCAGGACGAAGGTCGCCTCGGTGTCGGACTTGGCGATGACGTCCTTAACCCGGCGATAAGTGGCGCTCTGCGCCAGAGTCTCTTTCTTGTAGCGGTCGAAAGTGAACTTGAGGTCGTGCGCGGTGAGCTTGTCGCCGTTGTGAAAGACCACGTCGTCGCGCAGCTTCACTTCGAGCGCCATCTTGTCAGTCGTCCATTGCCACTCCGTAACGACGCGCGGGATCAGGCTCATATCTGGCGCCTGACCGAGCGGGCTGTCGAATACGCAATTGAGGATCGACATGGCGGGCCCGCTGGTCTGCGTCTGGGGATCCCAGTTCGGCACGTCGGTCGGGTAGGCGATCTTGAGTTCGTCGCCAGCAGCTTCGGCGGTTCCGGCTGGAAGAACGCCGGCGGCGAAGAGCGACGCGCCCCAGAACTTGAGTGTCGAGCGGCGATTGAGCGGCATGGCGTTCTCCCTCAGATCTTCGGCACTCATGCGACGACGGATTCCCGGACCGGCCGACGCAGTCCGGCCTGCTCGAGCAGGGGCAAGACGCGCTCGATGAAGAAGGGCAGCTCGTCGTTGAAGTTCACGAACGAAACGGACGTTCCAGCGAACCCAAGGTCGTGCACACGAATCATCGCCTCCGCTACGCGCTCGGGTCGGCCGATGACGGCATGCGTACCGGTGCCTCCAGCGTAGCGGCGCCGCTCAATGCGGAACACGTCGGGGTCGATCTTGCCATAGTGCGCCTGCTTGGCCGCCATGTGGAAGTCGACTGCGCCCACGTCGGCCATCTCATCAGCATAATGCTGATAGTAGGCCTCGGCCTCGGCGTCGGTTTCGCGGCACACAACGTGGCAGGCCGTGAAGACGCCGACATCGCGGCCGGCGGCCTTCGCCAGGCTACCGAACTCGGCGATCTGCATCTGGGCCTTGTCGGCTTCGCGCAGCGGCGTGAACAGGATGTCGCTCGTCGCGGCGGCAAAGCGGCGGCCGGCAGGAGAGAAGGCGGCCGACATGGTGAAGGGACGCGGCAGCTGGACGGGCGGCGGAGCGCCAGTCACGCCTTTGAGGTCGTAGAATTGGCCCTTGAAGTCGAAGGGGTCGCCGTTGGCGAAGATGCGCATCATGACTTCAAACCATTCGAAGCCCTGGTCGTATCGCGTGTCGTGCTCAGTTTGACGGTGACCGAACATATCGAACTCAGCCTGATTCCAGCCGCAGACTATGTTGAGGCCGGCACGGCCGTTGCTCACGTGATCGATGGTCGCCAATGCCTTGGCCGCGAACACCGGGTGGACGAGGGGCACATGCACGGTCGAGAAAATCGCGATGCGTCTGGTAATCGCGGCGAGTGCAGCGCCGTGCGTCAGTGTCTCGAAGGAGGTGCCGCGCACGTCGGTCTCGCCGCCATAGCCCTTCCAGCGCGCGATCGGCAGGATGAACTCGAAGCCCGCCGTGTCGGCGAGGCGCGCCATCCTTTCGATCTCACCCCAGCTCGCGCGCCACCGCTCCTCGACACGCGTGAACGCAAGACCTCCGTCGGCATTCGTGGAGAACAGCCCGAGCTTGAAGAGATTGTTGTTCCGCATCGGATTCATGTCGGGCAATCCAGCTCGTTGGCCTGCTCAAGCGTTGACAGCAACACATGAGGGTGTCAACTTTCTTGCAATTCGCAAGTAAATTTCCAGGGACGTCCGGGTGGCCCAGCCTGCGTTTCGCGACCGGCTCGAATGGTCCGCCGACGGCAGCATCGACGTCGGTGACATCCGGTATCTGATTATCCGCGTCGACTCGCTGATGGGCCTGTTCTGCCGCCTCGACGAGGGCCCTCGGCAGGTCGCGCTGGAAACCTTCGGTCAGTCCGTCGCAGAGCATGGCCGCAAATCGATGCTCGCCGAAATGCGCCGCAGAAATTTAGACGGCGATGGCTTCTATCGCCACCTCGCTACAGCGGGTCCGTCGCAACTGGGCTGGGGGCATTGGCATTACACGCGACCTGCGGCGGATCGTATCGATGTCGTGGTCGACAACAGTCCGTTCGTGCATGGGGTTGGATCGGCAACTCATCCGGTCTGCGCACCGATCGTAGGTATGCTCACGGCGATCGGCGGTCTCGTTTTCAATGGTTTTGCCAACGTGCACGAGGAATCCTGCGCCGCGATGGGCAATGCGGCCTGCAAATTCCTCGTGCAACGCGCCACATGACAGCGAGTCGCACGTGATCTGGGTCCTGCTGGGGCTTCTGTGGCGGCGATTGCTGGTGTCGTTGCCGCTGCTATTCGTTGTTTCCGTCGTCCTGTTCGTGGTTCTGCGCGTGCTGCCTACCGACCCGGTCGCCATGATGGTGCCGCCGACCGCGACCAAGGAGGATCTCGAGGAGCTCCGTGCCGCCTACGGCTTCGACAAGCCGATCTTCGTCCAATACCAGATTTGGCTCAGCGACGCGGTGCACGGCAATCTCGGCCTGTCGACCGCCTCCCGCACACCCGTGACCGGGCTAATCGCGAGCGCAGCGCCAGCCACGCTGGAACTTGTGATCTGCGGCATCGTGCTCGGCACGATGCTGGGCATTGGCGGTGGCCTAACGATGTACGCCTGGCGGGGGCGTTTCGTGGAGTCGGCCACCGATGTCGGCAGTACAGTGATGATGTCGTTGCCGGAATTCCTATGGGCGCTGGCCTTCGTGCTCTGTTTCGGCGTCTGGTTTCCCATACTGCCGTTCATTGGCCGCGTGAGTTCCTTTATTCGGTTCCCAGAGACGACAGGCTTTTACCTATTCGACACGTTGCGAGCCGGGAACTTCCACGGCTTTGCGAACGTGCTAACCCATCTCACATTACCTGTGTTGGCAGTGGCTCTTCCATTTGCACCGGGCATCATGCGGGTGCTGCGATCAAGCTTGTCCGACGTTGGCAATGAAGAGTACGTGCGGCTCGCGCGACTGCGTGGCATCGGCGAGGGACGTATCCTGCTGCATCACATGATGCGCAATGCTCTTCTTCCCACGCTTAGCCTAATCGGCGTGCAAGCAGGTTTCATGTTCGGTGGAACTCTGCTGGTCGAGATCATTTTCGCGTGGCCCGGCATGGGGAACCTGATGGTGACGGCGGTGCGCAACCAAGACCTGCCGTTGATCCAGGGAATTGTTCTCACCTACTGTATCATGGTGCTTTTCCTCAACTTGGCCGTCGACGCAAGCTATCTGGCGCTCAATCCGAAACTGCGCGCCGCATGACCAAGCTCCTACTCTCTCAGCCGCGCATTGTGGTTGGCGGCGGCCTTGTCGGCCTTCTGTTTCTCACCGCGCTGCTGGCGCCGTGGCTAGCGCCACACGATCCGAACGCGCAAGACCTTCTGAATGTCCTGCTGCCTCCAGCATGGCTTCCCGGCAGTGAAGCCGACTTCCCCTTGGGAACTGACAATCTCGGCCGTTGCGTGCTCTCTCGTCTGCTATATGGCGCGCGGGTAGCGTCCTATGTCGCGGTCACCGCGTCGTTTTTTGCGATGCTGCTCGGCACAACTCTTGCGATTCTGGCTGGCTACTTCCGCGGCTGGATCGATTGGGCGATCAGCCGGGTCGTCGACGTCTGGATGTCCTTTCCGCCGGTGATCTTGTCGCTTGTCCTGCTGTTGGCCTTCGGCGCCGGGGTCAATCGTGTTGTGCTGGGCATCGTGCTGGTCGGTTGGACCCGCTTCTGCCGCGTGCTGCGCAGCGAGGTGCTGGTGATCGGCCGACGTGACTTCGTTCCGGCGGCACGCCTCCTGGGCTTCAGTCACCTCCGCACAATCGTCAAGGAGCTGCTACCCAATACCTTGTCTCTGATCGTCACTCTTGTCAGCCTAGAGATGGGCATCGCCGTCATCGTCGAGGCGATCCTGTCCTTCACTGGCGTCTCGGTCGAAGCGGACATTCCGACTTGGGGTGTGATGATCGCGGACGGAAGGGTCTACATCAATGAAAGCCCGGGGCCGCTGATCTATCCGGCACTGGCGATCTTTCTTTCCGTACTCGGTTTCAACCTGCTGGGCGACGGTGTGCGACGGGTCTTCGACCCTAGGCTGGCGTCGCGCCGAAACGCCTTCACGTGAGCCTGCTTTCCGCCAGGGGACTCGTCCTGACAGCGACGTCCGGTGCCAACCGGGTCGATGTGCTGAGCGACATCACTTTCGAGCTCGGCGAAGGTGAGATCCTGGGCATTGTGGGCGAATCAGGCGCGGGCAAGAGCATGATCGGCCGTGTCATCTCCAATTTGCTGCCGGTCGGATTTGAAGTGACGGCCGGAACACTGCGCTTTCGCGACGAAAGCCTTTTGTCGACGACGCCGTCTCGTCGGCGCGCACTGTTGGGCGATCGTATCGCCTTCGTTCCCCAGGAGCCTCTCACGGGCCTTAACCCAGTGCTCACCGTATTTGACCAATTCAGTGAGCACCTGACCCGGCTTGGTGTTCCGAGCGCCCAACATCGGGAGCGCGCGATCGCCAGCCTCGAGGCAGTACGGCTACCGCATCCTGCGGAAACCCTCGGCAAGTACTCCTTCCAGCTCTCAGGTGGGATGTGCCAACGCGTGCTGATTGCACTGGCGTTCGCGAGCAATCCGGCCCTGCTCGTGGCCGACGAGCCGACAACCGCGCTCGATGTCATCACGCAGGCTCATATCATCGAACTCATCCGCGACCTCAACCGGCAGTTCCGCGCGGGCATCATCTTCATCACTCATGATCTTCGGCTCGCGGCCCGGCTCTGCGACAAGATCCTGGTGCTCTATGCTGGCGAAGTCGTCGAAAGCGGTTCGGCGCGCGAGGTTTTTAGCGCTCCCCGACATCCCTATACGCGTGCTTTGCAGCAGGCAAATCCACCACTCAATGGACCACGCCACCAGCTCGTTGCCTTGCCGGAGCAGATGCCGGGACTGAATGCTCTGGCGGCGATCACAGGTTGCCGTTTCGGGCCGCGTTGTCCGGTGGCGAGCAGCGACTGTCTGGCCGGCCGACAAACGCTTCGCGAGGTGGCCCCTGCGCACTGGGTGCGCTGTTCGCTGGCGTGCGAGGTGGGCGCACGACATGTGACCGAGGCGCCGTTGCCTCCCGCGCCCGCAGCGGGCACTGACGCGGAGAACCTGATCGAACTCGCCGGCGTGTCGAAGGACTACGCCGTCGGCCGTCACTGGTACGGCAAGCTGCGGCCGGTCGTGACGGCCGTAAAGCCGCTCGATCTCACTATACGCGAAGGCGAGTTCGTCGGGGTCGTGGGCGAGAGTGGCAGCGGAAAAAGTACCTTGGCGCGTCTCGTGATGGGGTTGGAGCATCCGACATCCGGGCGCATCGATTTCGGCGGTGTCGATGTCGCCGGCACGGGGCGCGCGGCATGGAAAAGGCGGATCGCGACCGCCCAGATGGTTTTCCAGGATCCCCAGTCGGCGCTCAATCCGCGACGGCGGGTCGTCGACCTGATTACCCAGGCGCTCGAAGCGACGCTGGGCTGGACCACACAGAACAAGAAAGATCGGGGACTAGGTTTGGCGCGCGAAACCGGCCTGCCGCCCGATGTGCTGCGCCGTTACCCACACCAACTGAGTGGTGGCCAGCGACAACGGGTCAACATTGCACGGGCGTTGTGCGTTGCGCCGCGCCTGCTCGTCGCCGATGAGATCGTTTCCGGGCTCGACGTCTCGGTGCAGGCGCAGATTCTCAACCTGCTCCTCCGTCTTCGTGAGGAACGAAACATTTCGCTGCTGTTCATAAGCCACGATCTTTCCGTCGTGCGGTACCTGTGCAGTCGCGTCCTTGTGATGCACCGTGGTGATGTGGTTGAAAGTGGGCTTACCGACGAGGTCTTTGGTAATCCGCGCCATTCCTATACCCAGGCCTTGCTCCGCGCGGTGCCACCGGACGAGCTGCAGCAAAAATGGACGCCGCTCCATGTCGAGGTCGCCGAATGACTACCCTTGAAGCAAACACGGTCTACTCGGCGTTCGAGGCCACGGCCGGCAAGCATGCGTCAGATCCGTTTCTGGTCGTTCCGATGAGTGCTTGCCGCGCCTACGCAAGCAGTGACTTGCAATATACCTACGCCCAAGCACTTACCGAGGTCGCGGCGCTGCGTGGGGCTTATGGGGTGGCCGGCCTCCGTACTGGGCAGCGCGTGGGCATCCTCCTGGAAAATCGCCCGGCCTTCTTCTTTCACTGGTTTGCCCTTAATGCCCTGGGCGTAAGTGTCGTTCCGATCAATCCCGATTATCGCAGCGCCGAGCTCGAGTATCTCTTGGATCATAGCGAGGTCGTGCTGGCGATCTCCGTCGCCGAGCGCGTCAAGGACCTTCAAAGCGCCGTGGACAAGACCGGACGCGGCATTCCAGTGATAATGCACGACCATGTCACGCGTGGCCTACCGAAGGTCAACCACTCCTCTTCGTCGACAACGCCGGACCGAACGGCTGAGGGCGCGGTGCTTTACACGTCTGGCACGACGGGGCGTCCCAAGGGTTGCCTACTGTCGAACGATTATTTTCTGCGCATGGGCCTGCGCTACCTCAATCGTCGAGGGCCGATCAAGCTGGTGCCGGGCAAGTCACGTATCCTGACGCCGCTGCCAATGTTCCACATGAATGCGATGGCGGGCTCGACTATGGGCGTCGTGATGTCTGGGAGTTGTCTTATTCAGCTCGACCGTTTTCATCCCAGTTCCTGGTGGCCCGACGTCAAGGCGACCAAGCCGACCGGGATTCACTATCTCGGTGTCATGCCCGCCATGCTGCTGTCGACGCCGGAGGCAAAGGACGAACGCGATCACGGCATCGAATTCGGCGCCGGAGCGAACGTCGAGCCGGCGCATCACGCTGCTTTCGAGCGCCGCTTCGGTATTCCCCTGATCGAGGGCTGGGCCATGACGGAAACCGGCTCGGGCGCGGCGATCAGTGCTGACGATGAGCCGCGTCACCTCGGCACGCGCTGCTTCGGCAAGGTGCCGCCGACTGTCGAACTGCGACTGGTCGACGAGCATGGCCAAGACGTGCCGCGTGGCCAGCCCGGCGAGATGCTGGTGCGGCACGCAGGCCCTGACAAGGGTTTAGGATTTTTCTCCGGCTATCTGAAGGATGCCGCGGCGACGGAGGCGGCCTGGGCGGGCGGCTGGTGGCATACCGGCGACGTCGCGCGCTTCGGGTCGGACGGCAGCCTGCACTTTGTCGACCGCAAGAAGAACGTGATTCGCCGCAGCGGCGAGAACATCTCCGCTCTTGAGGTCGAGGCGGTGCTTCAGGGGCATCCCTCGATCCAGCAGGTAGCAGTCTCGGCTGTGGCCGATGAGATGCGTGGCGAAGAGGTCATGGCCTGCATCGTCGCCACGTCCGGCGCTGCGCCGGGGTTCAAGGTCGCAGCCGACATTGTCGATTGGACGATGGAGAGGCTCGCCTACTACAAGGCACCGGGCTGGGTTTCGTTCGTCGCGGACCTGCCGACGACGGCTACGCAGAAGATCCAGCGCGGCGCGCTGCGCATTCTCGCGGACCGGCTCCTCGTATCATCAGATACCATCGATTTGCGGAGCCGGAAGCGTCGCAGAAGCGTGGTCAATGAGCGGTAGGATCCACGACTACTCGGGTGTGGCGGTGACGACTCCCGTCACCTTCGGCTATGCACGGACGACCGAGCATGAGGTGCCGTGGTTCATTGGCGGTGTACTCGAAGCTTTGATGAAGAGGGCAGGGGTCGCCAAGGACGAAATTGACGGCCTGGTGCTCGCGAGCTATCGCCTGGCACCCGACAACACCGCGTCCATGGCAGAATATTTTGGCCTGTCGACGCGTTTCATGGTCGATCTGCCGTTCGGAGGTGCTTCGGGCGTGATCGCGCTTCGCCGTGCGGTGCGCGCCGTGCAAGCGGGAGATGCACAGATAGTTGCTTGTATCGCCGCCGACACCGCGCCCACCGGCTTCGGCATCGGCGCCAACTTCTCGCGGTTCTCGCGCGATCACATCTATCCTTACGGAGCTGGCGGGCCTAACGCGGTGTTCGCCATGATAACCGACAACTACATGCGCAAGAACAATGCGACGCGCGAGGATTTCGGCCGGATCTGCGTCGCCCAGCGCAGCAACGGCTCTCATTTCCCGGGGGCCGTCATGCGCTCACCGATTTCGATGGAGGATTACCTCGCTGCGCGCCCGATCAGCGACCCGCTAGTGCTGTTGGACTGTGTCATGCGCGTGAACGGCGCCGAGGGCTTTCTCGTCATGGCGGAGGATCGTGCTGGGGCGCTGTCGCTGCCCTTCGCGTCGGTGGCCGCCGCTATCGAACGCCACGATGGCGTGTCGGCGACGGCAGTGCAGGAAGCAGTTGGCTTCAACGCGTCGCGTGACGGTCTCTATGAACAGGCAGGCCTTGTGCCTGGAGATATGAACTTCATCCAGGCCTATGACGACTATCCGGTGATCGTACTGCTGCAACTGGAAGCGCTGGGACTATGCGCGCCGGGAGAGGGCGCGCGTTTTGTTCGCCAGCGTGATCTCACTGTCGAAGGCGATCTGCCTCTCAACACGAACGGCGGAATGCTTGCCATGGGGCAGGCAGGAGCGGCCGGCGGCTTCGTCGGTGTAACCGAAGCCCTGCGGCAACTGACCGGCGAGAATTTGGGCGCAGTCGTGACCGGAGCGAAGGCGGGCATCGTCAGCTGCTACGGCACTGTCAACTACGATCGCGGCCTGTGCTCGAGCGCGGCGATCCTAACGCGCGGACGCTTTCCATGAGTGATCACCCCTCGCTGCCACCCAAGGCGCGTGGCCCGATGGCTCGTCGATTGACCTCGGCCGCCGCGCGCGGTGTGCTCGAATTGCCGCTGTGTGAGGTTTGCGGTGCTGCTCAATATCCGCTGCGTGAACGCTGCAAGACATGTTGTTCTGGGCGCCTCACTTGGCGCCAAGTATCGCCGGAGGGCACGTTGCTGGCGCGCACGGTGATCCATCATAGCGGTGAGCCTTACTTCCAGGCCCGTCGGCCGATACCGCTCGGGTCGGTCAAACTGGATGCAGGTCCCGTAGCGATCGCCTTCGTGGCCAAGAGTTGCGGCACACCAGGCTCGCGCGTTCGCCTCCTGAACCGCCTTGATCGCGCTGGAGAAGCCGTTTTCGTCGCCGTTCCGACGGAGGGGGCCACTGAAGGAGAGAATGTCATGTCCGATCCCAACTGTGAGATTGCTGGAAAGGTCGTGCTGGTCACCGGCGCCAATGGCGGCATCGGCCGCACTTTGGCCACTGCTTTTCGCAAGGCCGGTGCGGCGGAAGTGCTCGAGATCGGTGGACTGGGCGCGCCAGAAGGAATGACTAAGCTCGACGTGACTAATCGCTCGGCAGTCGAGGCGCTCGCCGCATCGCTCGGCGCGCGCGTCGACATCCTGGTGAACAACGCCGGCTTCAACGGTAACAGCGGTGCACTCGCGGCGGCGGAAGACCGCAATGCGCGGCAAGAGATGGAAGTGAACTATTTCGGCCTGCTCAATATGATCCGCGCCTTTTCTCCCGCGATGCGCCAGCGTCAGCAGGGCGTGATTGTCAACATGTTGAGTATCCTAAGCCACGTGAACTTGCCGATGCTGGGCTCGTATTGCGCGAGCAAGGCTGCGGCCCTGTCGCTGACCGAGGCGGCGCGGGCCGAGCTCGCGCCCTATGGCGTCCGGGTCTGTGCGATCTTTCCCGGTGCGGTGGACACCCGCATGAGCGCCCACATCCCGCCGCCCAAGCTCGCTCCTGCGCAATTGGCCGATGCCGTGATGAAGGCGCTGCTCGATGGCTTAGAGGATATCTTTCCGGGCGCCGCCGCCGCAGGCTTGCACGCGGCTATGCGCGTGGACCGAAAGGCCGTTGAGAAGGAGATGGCATCGCGCCTTCCCGCGAAGTCTTCCTGACGCTTGGCTTTGCAAACTGTCGCGGCAGCTTGCCGCTGGCCTTGAGCGCCAGCCCTTCGAGAACCAGACCCCAGACCTTCTTGTCGCTGAAGAGCTGAACGGCTTGGGCCTCTAGCTTGTCGACGATCTGATAAAGCGTGGCCACTTCTGTGGACGTCAGAACACGGAGGAATTCGTGCTCGATGGAATCTCGCAACTGGTTCAATTCGTCGTGGACGCGCTTGCCTTTGGCTGAGAGGGACAGGACAACCTTTCGGCGGTCCGTCGAGTCCTGCCGGCGAACGACATAGCCTTGGCCTACCAGCACATCGACGGCACGCGTGACTTTGTCTGGTTCCAGGCTGCTGTGGGTGCCTGCAGTGTTGGCTGACAGCGGCGCAAAGCGGCCGATCACGCTCAGGATCATCCAGGTGTTGACCGTTAGCTTGAATGTCCTCCCGTAGACCGTCGAGAAGGCCCGCGCATGAAGGGCGGCGATCTTGGAGAAGCGGTAAGTGATGCGGTGATCCAGACCGGGTTGGATACCGTCGGATCCGGCGTGTCCGTTTTTCATGATTTCCACCTTACCCGGCCAGAGCGGTACTTGGTCGAGAGATTTTGCCATCCCTTGAGGGCATGCCGCGCGTGTCCTCATTGAAGTCGATCACCGAATACTTGTATAAGACAAATATTCATCCGGCGCGAGGTGCGCGATGCTGACCAAGGAAAGCAACATTCTGATGACGCATGTCGGGTCCGACATGCCGTTGGGGCGCTTCTTCCGCCGATACTGGATTCCGGCCGCGCTGTCTGAGGAAATTGCCACGCCCGGCGGCGCGCCAGTGCGCGTGGGCCTTTTGGGCGAGAAGCTCGTCGCCTTTCGCGATCCTTCCGGTGTCGCAGGGCTTGTGAAGGAGCACTGTCCGCACCGTGGCGCATCGCTTGTCTATGGGCGGAACGAGGAGGGCGGCCTGCGCTGTCTCTACCACGGTTGGAAGATTGCCAAGTCTGGGGCGATTGTCGACACGCCGGCCGAACCGTCGGATAGCCGTCTCAAGGACAAGATCTGCCAGCCGGCCTACCCCGTTCATGAGGCCGGCGGCGTCGTGTGGACATACATGGGGCCGAAGGAACTACAGCCTTCCGTCCCGAATTTTCCGTGGCTGAATCTTCCGCCTTCTCAGCGCCTCGTCGTGAAGATGTACCAGGATTGCAACTACCTGCAGGGACTGGAAGGAGACCTCGATCCGGCGCATCCCAACTATCTCCACCGCGACTTCGAGCTGGAGAAAGACAAGAGCTGGGCCGGCGCGGGCTGGAATTCGATCGCGTTGCTGATGTCCGACGGCGCGCCGACGATCCTGTGTGAGGAGACGCCGCATCTCATGCGCGTGGCGGCGATCCGCAAGACGCCGGATCCCAAGATCAGCTTCGTCCGTCGCACCGAATGGATCGCGCCGTTCTACTGCTACATCTCGACCGGCCCGCACGAGTCGCAGCTGATGAAGATGTGGCATCCGATCGATAACGAACGATGCTTCACCTTCTACGTCCACTTCGATCCGAAAAAGGCGCTGAACGTGCCGGGCATCTATGCGAACTGGGGCCATCGCGGCGAGAAACCGCACTATCGCACTGCACACACGCTCGACAACATGCACCTGCAGGACCGCCGGCGCATGGAGCACAACTATTCAGGCGTGGAAGGGGCGGCAATCCAGGATCGGGCGGTTCAGGAAAGCATGGGACCAGTCTTCGATCGCACGCAGGAACATCTCGGCACGAGCGACAAAGCCGTCATCTTCTATCGCAGCCTGATCCTGAGGAAGCTCAAGGAAATGGACGAGGGCAAACCGTTGCCCGGACTTGACCCGACGCTGCGCTACGATCAGCAGCGCGCCTGTTCCTGGTACATGCCATCCGACGATCCGTGGCAGGACGTCACCCGCTACCAGGAACAGTACGAACAAGACAATCCGCTGTCCGCCGCCGCTGAATGAACGGTGGAGCAGGAGCCGAGCCGCCGGCGCTTCTCGGGCAAGGCTCGCTTGTGCAAATCGGCGCGGCCTTTCGCGCCCGACAGCTCTCCGTCGCGGAGGCCGTCGACTGGTACCTGAAGCGCATTGAAGCGTTGAACGGCGCTGGTCCCAAACTCAACGCAGTCCGCATGGTGAGCCCGAGGGCGATGGATGACGCGCGGCTCCTGGACGCTGACCTTGCGGCAGGTCGCGATCGCGGCCCGTTGCACGGTATCCCGATCATGCTCAAGGACAATATCCTGACGTCCGACGGCATGACCGCTACCGCAGGGGCTGCGGCCTTGAGTGGCTTCGTGCCGCGGTTCGAGGCCACGCTGGTGAAGCGCCTCCGCGCCGCCGGCGCCATCATTCTCGGCAAGGCCAACCTCACTGAGTTCGCCGACTTTGTGTCCGACGTTATGCCCTCGGAATTCAGCGGCGCGGGTGGCGTCGTCCGCAATCCGCACGGCATTCGCTACGATCGCGGCCAAGGTTCGAGCGTGGGGCCGGCGGCAGCGGTGGCGGCTGGGCTGTGTGCCGTCGCCATTGGCAGCGAGACTCAGAATTCGATCCAGACGCCTGCCTGCTACAGCTCGCTGGTCGGTTACAAGCCCTCGGTCGGCATGGTGAGCCGCAGCGGCGTGGTGCCGTTGGTCACCAGCCAGGATTCGCCAGGACCGCTTGCCCGTTCGGTAGCCGACGCGGCCTTGGTTGCCGGTGTGATGTCGGCGCCCGATCCGCGCGACACCATGAGCCTGTTCGTCCGCCGTCCTTCGCCGACAACGACCGGGTCACTCATCGGACTGCGCATCGGCGTGCCGCGGCGAACCATCACCGATCGACCTGACCTTGTCGAACTGTTGCCGGTGTTCGAGAACGTGCTGTCGCGACTGTCGCGCGCCGGCGCCATCATCGTCGATCCCTGCGACCTGCCAACGGCCGAACAGCTGAACGACGTCCGGTCCTGCGTCTTCCGGGCCGAGTTCAAGAGCGCGCTGAACGCCTTTCTCGAAAGTAACAATTCGCCATGCGGCATCGGTTCGATGGCCGATCTCATCGCCTGGAACGAACGGCATCCCGAAGCCATCCCTTACGGCCAGCCGTTGCTCGTGGCGGCAAATCAGACCGGCGGCACCGACGACGAAAATTACGGGAGTGATCGCGCCCGAGACATCGCGCTTAGCCTAACAGGCGGCATCGATGCAGCCTTGGCGATGAGCGGCACGGATCTGCTGATCGCGCCCATGGGGGCCGCGGCCAAATGCACGGGCAAGGCCGGTGCGCCGGTCGTTGCGTTACCCGTGGGGCTGGCGCCTTTGGGTGTGCCGTTCGGCGTGACTCTCTTTGCAGCACCCGGTGACGATCTTCGTTTGCTCGCTGCAGCAGCGCTCATCGAGCGTGAGGTTGGCGATCGGCGGACGCCGCTGCCGTGAGATTGGACGGCCGACGGCGGTGCCAGTCGGTTGCCATCTGAAAAGCATGGCCGCATCGCAGCAGGAGAGGTTCGCACATCGGCGAAGCAACGAGCTGGAAGCCGATTGGCAGACCTGCCGGCGTGCCGCCGCCGGGAACGACTAAGACGGGATGACCGGTGAGGGCAAACGGCGCTACGAAGCGCAGCAGCCGCTCGCGCGAATTGGGCCGCTCGGAAAACGTCGCCATGTGACTCAGGCTGGGGGCCGCGAAAGCCTGCACCGGCAGGATGAAGATATCAATGTCCCGGAAATGCGCGGCGATGCGGACGCGAAAGTTCTCGCGCTCGACGAGGGCGGGGATGAGATCGGCGGCGCTCAGCGCACCCCCATGCTCGACGGCGCGGCGCAAGGACGGTCCATATTCGCTGGCGCGGCTGGGAAATGTCTCTTTGTGGGCGTGAGCCGCGCCCGCGCTGCACAAGGTCCACCATGCCAGCGTAGCATCATCGATGCCGCCGAGCCGCTTCTCGACGATGCGCGCACCGAGTGACGTGAAGGTCCCCAGGGCCGCCTCGATCGCTTGGGCGGTGAGGGAATCCGCTTCGCCCAGCAACATCGAATCGACACCGATACGCAGGCCGTCGATCCCGTCGTGCAGCCCCGCGGTATAGTCCGGCACTGGCTCATGGCTCGCCGTCGGATCGAGTGGATCGGAGCCGGCGATCACCGAAAGCACGATGGCGGCGTCAGCGACGCTGCGGACGAGCGGCCCCATGCAATCGAGTGGCTCGGACAGGGCGAAAACGCCATGCCGGCTCACTCGGCCCCAGCTCGGCTTGAGGCCTGTCACACCGTTGGCCGCCGAGGGAAAGCGGACGGAGCCGCCGGTATCGGTACCCATCGCGGCGAAGCAGAGACCGGCAGCCACGGCCACTCCCGACCCGCTCGAAGAGGCGCCCGGCCATGCCAACGCATCCCAGGGATTGAGCGGTGGCGCGATCGATGGATGATTTTCGCCAACGGCACCTTCGGTGAGGTTGAGCTTGCCCAGCAATACCGCGCCGGCATCGGCCAGGCGATGAACCACTGTCGCGTCGTCGGGTGCATGGAAGCCGGCGCGGATCGGCATGCCGGCGGTCGTTGGCATCTGCTTCGTCCAGAACATGTCCTTCAGCGCAATCGGCACGCCATGCAGCGGTCCGCGCCAGCGACCGCCGGCCATTTCGGCGTCTGCGGCCTTCGCCTGGGATAGCGCGATGTCCGTGGCAACATGGAGATAACTCCGCAATGAACCGTCGAGGGCAGTTATCCGCTCGAGTGTCGCCCGGGTGAGCTGGACGGATGAAATCCCCCGCGCACGAAGGCGTTTCGCCGCTTCGCCTATATCCAGGTACGGGAGATCATCTTCTAAAATTGGGTTGGCTCCGGCCAGGACGGATGCGATGATATCATTTGTGATCAGCAAATAAATTGCCAAACGCGGTTCGCACTCGGCAGAACTTTCACATCAGGAGGGAATCAATATGGATCTTGGTCTGAAGGGAAAGCGGGCTCTGGTGACGGGTGGTACCAAGGGAATCGGCCGCGCCGTCGCCGAAAGCTTTGCCGATGAAGGCGCCGGTATCTCGATCTGCGCGCGCAACGCGGGTGAGGTCGAAGCCGCGGTGAAGGCCTTGAAGGCCAAACAAGTCAAAGCGTTCGGACGGGCGATCGACGTTGGCGATCCTGTTGCCCTGAAGGGTTGGGTCGACGCTTCTGCTGCCGACCTCGGCGGTATCGACTCACTGGTCTGCAACGTGAGTGCGCTTGCCGTCGGAGACTCGCCCGAGACCTGGGAGAAATCATTCCGCGTCGACATGATGCATACTGTGAACTCGGTGGCCGCAGCGGTGCCCTATCTTGAAAAATCCGCATCGCCGTCGATCGTGATCATCTCTAGCGTCTCGGGTTTCGAGGTCGATTTCGCCGCGGGCTCCTACGGCGCCTTCAAGGGTGCATTGATTCACTACGCCAAGGGATTGAGCCGCCAGCTCGTGGGCAAGAACATCCGCGTCAACTGCGTCTGCCCAGGCAACACCTATTTCGACGGCGGTATCTGGCAATCGATCGAGAAGGGTAACCCGGACTTGTTTGCGTCGACGCTCAAGGTCAATCCGACGGGCAAGTTCGGCACTCCCCAGGAAGTGGCGGCGGGCGTCGTGTTCTTGTGCAGCAAGGCTGCCGGCCGTATTTCCGGCGCCAATCTGACGATCGACGGCGCACTGACCGTGGCCGTGTAGGAGGGCCTCATGCACAGTCACGGACAGCACACGATCCATCGCGCACACATTCACCACGGATGGAACAACCAGTTCGCACCGGTGCTCAAGATTAAGCCGGGCGAGACCATCAACCTCGAAACTGTCGATGCGTCGTCGGGCCAGCTCAATCCGAAATCGAATGCGGACGATTTGCGCAGGCTCGACCTCAGTTTCGTCAATCCGGTCACCGGTCCGATTTACGTCGATGGTGCAAAACCGGGCGATGCGCTCAAGATCACGTTCCTGTCCTATCGCCCCTCGGGCTGGGGCTGGACCGGCAATATCCCGGGCTTTGGTCTCTTGGCCGACCAGTTCCCCGACGCCAAGCTGCATCACTGGAACTACGATCCCGGGCTCAAGCCCGCCATGTACGGTCCGGGCGGCCGCGTACCGTTGCGGCCATTCGCCGGCACGATCGGCGTGGCGCTGGCCGAGCCCGGCCTGCACAGCATCATTCCGCCACGCCGCGTGGGCGGCAATATGGACGTGCGCGATATCGCCGAGGGTGTCGAGCTTTACCTTCCAGTCGAAGTCGAGGGCGCACTACTATCGGTCGGCGACACGCATGCCGCCCAGGGCGACGGCGAGATCTGCGGCACGGCGATCGAGAGCCCTATCGACGTTACCCTCAAGGTCGAATTGATCAAGGATGCCCAGCAGCGCTTCCCGCGCTACGTGACGCCAGGGCCGGTGACCAACCATTTCGACACGAAGGGCTACGAGGTGACGACCGGCATCGGACCCGATCTGATGCAAGGCGCGCGCACTGCGGTGAGTGAGATGATCGACCTGCTGAGCAAGCGCTTCGGCTACAGCCCGATCGACGCCTACATGCTGTGCAGCGTCTGCGCCGACCTGCGGATCAGCTCGATCGTCGACGTGCCCAATTGGGTCGTGTCGTTTCTCTTTCCGCGGATTGTGCTGGAATAGCGCAGCCTTACAAGCGGGTGTCGGCCCAGGCGGCGATTTCGCCGGCGGTCGTGAACCAGATGCCCTTGCGTTTGGCGATGTCCTCGAGCAGCGCTTCGAGGAAGCCGATGCGCCACGGCTGACCGATCATCCAGGGATGGAGGTTGAGCAGCATCATCCGGCCGCTCTCGGAGCCGTCGAGCAGAAGCTGGTCGATCGCCTCGCTGACCGCGAGCTGCCAGCGCGCCAGCGGAATGCGGCGTTGCCAGTAAGAGAACACATCGTCGAGGTCGACCGCGACTGGTAGCGAGATCAGCGGGCCGCCGTCGGTGGTCATGCGATAGGGCTGCTCGTCGTTTGGCCAGTCCATAACGTACTTCACGCCGAGCTCGGCGAGCAATGCCGGCGTGCGTGTCGACTCACCGTATTCGGGACCGTGCCAGCCGGCCGGCCTGGCGCCGAACACGTCCTCGAGCGCACGCAGCGCGGTGCGGATGTATTTGCGCTCGTCTGCTTCGGTCATCTTCTCTGAGATGACCTGAGTGATGGCATGGCCGTGGCCCGCGATCTCCCAGCCATGCTCGACGAGGCTCGCGACCAGCGCGGGGCAATTGCGCGCCGTCCAGACGTCGACCGCCGCGGTGGCCTTGATGCCGTGCTTGGCGAGCGCGCGCATGATGCGGAAGACGCCGACCCGGTTGCCGTAGGCTCGCTGCGAATGCGCGCGCACGTCGGGATAGGGTGCGCGACCCATGCCCCCCGGCAGGTTCACTGGCTGGAAGGCGTCCGCCGGCGGCTGCAGCTCGTAGTGCTCGAGCGAGACCATCACCGCCAGCGCGAGCATGGCGTCGCCGGGCCAGGTGAGCTTCGGTCGCGCGATGATCGGCGTGCGCGGATAGAAGGAATTGTCCGTCGGCTGCGTCGCTGCCCGGGCCTTCGCCTTGCGCACCGCTTGCGTGCGTTTCATTTTCTGCGCCCCTTCGCGCCTTTGGCGAGGTGCTTCACCATGTCGTCATAGCAATAAGTCATGTAATACTCGGCGATCTCGCCCGCGGTGGTCTGCCAGACGTCGGGGAACGACATGATGTAGCTGAGCAGCTCGTCAAGATAGCGCGCGCGCTGCGGCTGGCCGAATAGGTAGGCGTGCAGCGAGACGCACATCACGCGACCGCTCTCGGCACCCTCGCGATAGAGCGTGTCGAACTGCCGTTTCGCCGCATCGGCAAACAGGTCGGCTTCGGACGCCGTCATCAGGAAGCCTGGGTCGTTGATCTCGATCGTATAGGGCACTGAGATCAACCGGCCCGACTTCACCTTGATCGGAAATGGCTGATCGTCGTGGAAGAAGTCGCCGTAGTAGAGCAGGCCCGCCTTGGCGACGAGGTCGGGCGTGTCCTCGGTGGCGCACTGTGGACCAGCCCCGGCCATGCCGCGCATGCGCACGCCGGTCATATCCTCGACGTCGCGGATGATGTCCTTGTGATAGGAAAGTTCCTCCTTGGCCGACAGGTCGAAGAAGAAGCGCGTGTTGAACTTGCCGTGGCCGACGTAATCCCATTTGCGCTCGACCGCCGCTGCGCAAACGTCGGGATAGAGGCGCAGTGCCGCGGGATTGGTGACGGCGGTGCAACGGATGTTGTGCTTGTCGAGCACCTTCAGCATGCGCCAGAAGCCCGCGCGAGGGCCGAACTCTTGCCGGCCGAAACTGAAGACATCGGGCTGCATGCGCGACCACGAACTGATCCACGGGTCGTGCGGTGGATTGTACTCGAAGTGCAGCAGGTTCGGGCACACCCAGAAGGCGACGCGGGCGTTGTTTGGCCATCGAATTGGCGGCCGGTCGATAATCGCCGAATAGTCGAACCAGGTGGCGTCGCGGCCGCGCCGCTTGCGAGTGGCCGGCGCGCCCGGCCGGTAGCCGTACTGAAGCATGTCTGGCCGCCTCCCTCGTCGAAATGCCGCTTGTCGCGGCTATTTCCACTTGATCGTGTTCACAGCGAGCCAACCGGTCTGATATGGCGTGAAGTCGAGGCTCGTCTTGTACACGTCGGTCATCGTCGGCTGGAGCAGGGGGATGGTCCACCCCTGCTGGACGGCATACTGATTGAACTGCGAATAACCTGCCATGCGCTTGGCGTCGTCGGTCTCGGCCAGCAGTTTGGCCACGATGTCGCCCGCTTCCTTGCCTTTCCATGAGGAGAAAGGCCGATTGGAGTCGAGGACGCCGCCGGCATAGATCTCCGGATCGTCGGTCGGGTTCGACCAATGGAAGAGCGTCATCTCCGGCAATTTGTTGCTCTGATTGAGCTCAAAATACTTCGCAAGCTCGATGACCTCGAGATTGGCCTCGACGCCTACCTTCTTCAGCATTTGAACGATCGCCCGCGCCACGTCGAAATCGTTGGCGTAGACGCCGTTGGTTGTCATGAAGTCGATCTTGGCGGGATTGGTCAGCGAGTAACCGGCCGTTGCAAGCAGCTCCTTGGCCTTTGCTTGGCTGTACTCGAACTTGAAGTTGGGCGCGCCGCCCGGAAAACCAGGCGGCGACAGCACCGAGATCGGCACCGCCACGCCGTTGAAGAACGCCTTGGAAAGCGCTTCCTTGTCGATCGCATGGTGCACGGCCAGCCGTACGTTCTGGTCCTTGAAGGCGCCGCGGTCGGTGACCATCAGCATCGAAAGCTGCGCCGGGTAAGGTAGCGCCTCGGCCTTGAGGCCGGAGACCTGCGACAGGCGCGCAATGCTGCGTATGGGCACGTCAACAGTAAGATCGACGCGGCCCGATTCGATTGCCGCCACGCGCGCCGTCGGATCCTTGACGATCTCGAAGGTCACATTCTTGATCGGCGGTCGGCCGCCCCAGTAGCGATCGAAGGCCTCGAACACGATACGCGAATCTCGGGTGTGGCTGACCAACCGATAAGGTCCTGAGCCGATCGGATGCTCGCGGAAGGCGGCCATGCCGACCTTCTCGACATAGGCCTTGGGAATGATTTCGCTGCCGAAAATCGCAAGTCGGGCCGGCAAGGTGGCCGTCGGCAGCGACAAGACGAACGTGGCCTCGGTGTCAGATTTGACCACGATCTCCTTGACCCGGCGGAACGTGCCCATCTGCGGCAGCTTCTCCGTCTGGTAGCGGTCGTAGGTGTACTTCAGGTCCTGCGTCGTGAGCTTGTCGCCGTTGTGGAAGTAGATGTCATCACGTAGCCTGAGATCAAGCGACATCTTATCGGGAGCCCAGCGCCATTCCGCGACGGCCTTCGGCACCAGTTTCATGTCGGGCGACTGGCCCATCGGCGAATTGAACACGCAGTTCAAGATCGACATTGGCGGACCGCCCGTCTGTCCTTCGGGATCCCAGTGTGGCACGTCGATTGGATAGGCGAGGGTAAGGCTGTCGCCCGCGGCGTGGATCAGTCTCGCCGGGATGAGTGCGGCGCCGAAGAACGCCATTCCGCCAAACTTGAGCGCCGAACGGCGATTTACCGACATGACGTTCTCCCCAGGGCGCCTCGATGGAGCGAAGACGGTTAGGTTGGACGCATAAGCGTTGACAGCAACAAATGTGGGTGTCAACTTTCTTGTAATTCGCAATTAAATTTCCGAGAAGCTGGACTGGCCGTGGAGGCGCGCGATGATCAACGCTGCTGAGAACGAGCTGCTGACCCGTACCGGACCAGGCACGCCGATGGGCCGCTTCATGCGCGAGCACTGGGTACCAGCGTGCCTATCCACGGAAATTGAGGCCGATGGTGCCCCGCTCAGGCTGATGCTGCTCGGTGAGCAGCTGATTGCCTTCCGTACTACCTCCGGCCGCATCGGCGTGCTCGATCACCGCTGCCCGCACCGTTGCGCCTCGCTGTTCTTTGGCCGCAATGAACAAGACGGGTTGCGTTGCGTTTATCACGGCTGGAAGTTCGACGCTGACGGCAATTGCGTCGATATGCCCAACGTGCCGCCAGCTCAGGATTTCAAGGACCGGATCAAGGCGCGCGCCTATCGGGCCGCCGAGCGCGGCGGGCTGGTCTACGTCTACATGGGCACGCGCGCAGTGGCGCCTCCGCTACCCGGTTTCGAGGCGCTGCTGATGCCTGACGACGAGATCGAGGTCCGCGCCCGCCAGCGCAGCTGCAACTGGCTTCAGGCGCTCGAGGGTGATCTCGACACCTCGCACTTTGGGTTTCTCCATGCCGGTAGCGTCAAGGCCGAGGATATCGATCCCGCCAACATCGACCGCTTCCAGGTGCTGGAGCGCTCACCCGAGATCCGCGCACGGGAGACCGACTGGGGCGCTATGTACGCCGCGGTCCGCCCAGCTGATCCTGGTCAGCTCTACTATCGCTTCGCCCACTATCTCATGCCGTTCTGGACACTGTTTCCGTCCGGTCCCTTCACCCACAACATCGTGGGCCAAGCCTGGGTGCCGATGGACGATACCCACACCATGATCATCACTGCGCAATGGAAGCATCGCGCGCGACCACTCGGAATGACGAAGTCTGGCAAGCCTATCCCCGGCCTCGACCGCTCGTTCGAGCCACTGCCCAACACGTCCGACTGGTTCGGACGCTGGCGCGTGCCGGGCAACCTCGAAAATGACTATATGATCGACCGTGAATTGCAGCGCACTTCGATTTTCACTGGGATCGAGGGTGTCGACTATCAGGACATGGCCGTAACCGAGAGTATGGGCGCCATCGCCGATCGCACCTTGGAGCACCTTTCCTCGTCGGACCGTATGATCGCGCTTACGCGCCGGCGCATGCTCAAGGTAGTGCAGGCGTACGCCGCGAACGGTACACTTCCCGCCCTACTGGACAATCCTCAGCTGTGCCGTGATGCGCGTAGCGGCGACTTGGTGGCGTCCGAGCGCGCCGACTGGCTCGACGTCTATGCCGAGAACTTGGTCAAGGCACCGCGCGCACCAGCGTTCCAGCGGGCGGCCGAATAAAGTTGAGGCGCAGATCGAGGAAGGCTGAAGAGTGCGAAATCGCAATACGCCGACTATGACAAACGCTCCGCCACCAATGGTGTCGCCGGCCTCGCTTCAATGAGCGGTTAACCGTCGATCTGGTAGTGCGCCTCGGTCGTGGTGCCGGTCTTGCCGTTGATCGGCAGGATATCCTGCGGGCAAGCCGACATGGCCACGATGCAGTCGAGTTCCGCCCTGAGCACGACGTAGTCACCGGGCTTGGTGGTAGGCGGATCGAATGAGAGCTTGCCGTTTGGCGTCCAGGGAATGTTCATGAAGAGGTTGAGCGGGCTTGGGCATTCCGGCGGCGTCAGACCGAGCCCTTGCATGGCGGCAAAGAGGTTGTCGGTGCAGTTATCGTGGTATTCCTTCACGCCCAGCAGGATGTAGCGCTCGCTGTCGCAGGCCGCCAGCAGCGTGTCGTGATCGCCGACGCTGGTATCCTCGGTCATGGTCAGGATCTTGCGGCGGCGATTGGTGAACAGGCCGTCGCCGACGCGCGGCACCATCTTGGTCAGCGTGGCGCGCGTATGCTCCATCGACATGAACTCGGTCAGCATGCCGGCGGTGAACGCCCAGGTGTCGACCACCTGAGAGCCGTGCGTGTTGACGATGCGGATTGACTGGCCCTTCTTGAGATAGGTGGCCTTGCCACGACGGGCGGGAATGGTCTCCATCTCTCGGCTCCTGTCAGTCGGTGATCTGCACGCGAATCGGCGTCGGCTTGAAGTTGTTGCAGGGATTGTTGATCTGCGGACAATTCGAAATCACTGCCAGCGCATCCATTTCTGCGCGCAGCGCCACCTGGCAGCCCGGCGGCGAGACGCCCAAGGCGACCGCTGCACCGCCATTCCGCTCGACAGGCACACGCATGAACCAGTTGATGTTGGGCACGATGTCGCGCCGGCCGAGCCCGTGGCGGCCGAGGGCGGCGAGAAAATTCTCCCGGCAGCCCGGGCAGTTCGCCACGCCATAGAGCATCTGGTTGGATGGCGCGCTGCAGCAGCCGCCGATCGTATCGTGCCCGCCGAACTGGTCCTCGATGATGGTGAAGATCGGCCGGGCGATGTCGGAGTACAGTTTGTGGCCGGCAGTCAGGAAGATGCTGCCGGCAGCCTTCAGAGTGTTGGGCGCGTGGTAGCGCTCCTGCGGATCGGCGGCGCTGTAGCAGAGGAAGTCCACCGCCTGCTGACCTTCGAGGTCGGTTATGCGCAGCACCTGGCCGCGGCGCACGGTGCCCGACCAAGGCGCGCCCGCGGCGACGATCTCGTCCAGCATCACGCCGGATCCAGCACGCGGTCGAGCACCCAGTTGTCGATGCTGTGGACCAGCGGCTCGCGATAGCTGAAGCGGCCCGGCAGGGCATAGGGCGAGTCCACGCCCTTCTGCTGGCGCTCGGAGGCCACGATGTCCTCCTCAATGGTGATGTCCCAGCGCTTGTAATAGTTGGCGGCGAGTTTCTCGAAGTCGGGCCGGTTCTGGCGGTCGCGCGGGAACAGCGCGCCATGGACCAGCCGCGTCTTGTTCGGACCAAGGGGATGCAGCTCGAGATACCAGGCGCAGTCGATGGTGCAGGCGAGGTAGGTGCTGGGATAGAGCAGCGGCGCATAGGTGCCGCCGGCCTCGCGCGTGCCCGCCAGGCTCTCGATCGGTGGGAAGCCCGCGTCGCCCTTCAAGAGCGCCATGCTGTTGTCGTGCTGGGCGAAGGTGACGACGTATTCGCCGGTCGGCTCTTCCACCCAGTAGCCGGCGGCGCGGACGCTGGCGTACTTGTTGATGGTGGCCTTGTGCACCGTGGCGATGTGATACGACTCCTTGGCGTTCTCGACGAACAGTTTCCAGTTGCACTCCATGTCGAAGATCTTGCGCCGCGCCAGCATCATGTTGTCGAGCGCATGGCCCTTGAGCTTGTCGGGCAAGCCGCCCAACCAGTGGGCAAGCGGCGGGGCTGAGTTGTCGAAGCAGACGAACAGGAAATTGCCCCAGCTTTCCAGCCTGAGCGGGACGAGGCCATGCGTGGCGGGATCGAAGCCTTCGGTTTTCTGCATCTCGGGGGCGGCGGCGAGCGCGCCGTCCAGATCGTAGCTCCACGAATGGTAGGGGCAGACGATGATGTTGCAGTTGCCGCTGCCGGCATCGAGCAGGGTGGTGCCACGGTGGCGGCAGGCATTGGCGAAGGCGCGGATCTTCATGTCCTTGCCGCGTACGATGATCAGCGGCACGCCGGCGAACTCCATCGACACGTAGTCGCCGGGCCTCGCGACCTGGTCGACATGGCCGAGGAAGTTCCAGGCCTTGCGCCAGATGCGCTCGACCTCGCGCTTGTAGAAGGCGTCGGAGGTGTAGCACCAGGTCGGCATGGTTTCCGCCTGCAGCAGCGGCTTGCGGACGTTGGCGTAGTGGCGGGGATTGAAGAGATCGGTCGGGAGCTGCATGGCTCTGTCGTCCCTCAATAACCGGTGGCCGGATCGACGGCGTTCTTGAGGCGCTTGCCGTCGCGCAATCGCGCCACATTAGCGAAAGCGAGGTCGAGGGTCAGCGGCAGATAATGGTCGAGATCGTCCGAGGAGCAGTGCGGCGTGATGATCAGGTTCGGCACCTGCCAGAGCGGCGAGGAGGCCGGCAGCGGTTCCGGATCGAACACATCGAGGATCGCGCCCGAAAGCTTGCCACTCTTCAGCGCGTTGGCAAGCTCGGCATAATCGACGACGCCGGCGCGGCCGACATTGATCAGCCCGGCGCCGGTCTTCATCGCGGCGATGGCGCGGGCATCGATCAGGTGGTGGGTGTCGGGAGTGAGAGGCGTCGCCACCAGCACGAAGTCGGCTTGCGCCAGTCCCTTGTGCAGCTGGCCGAGCAGCAGCATGGCGTCGGCGTGGCGGTGCGGCCGCACATTGCGGCGCAGGCCCAGCACGCGCATGCCGAGCCGTTTCGCCGACCGTGCCGCGGCGCCGCCCATGTCGCCCAGGCCGACCACCAGCACCGTCTTGCCGACGATGCTGGGCGTGAAGATCGGCGCCCATTTTGCCTGCTGCTGGTTGTTCACCATTTCCGGCAGCCGAGCGCAGAGCGCCAGCAACGCCATGGTGGCGAACTCGCCGGTCTTCTGGACATGCACGCCGCTGTTGTTGGTGAGCGTCACCTGCTTCGGCAGCCAGTCGAGCGGCAGCAGCGGCTCGATGCCGGCGCCGATGATGTGGATCCAGCGCAGGTTCGGCGCCGCTTGCGCCAGCGTCTTCTTGGGAAATGTCTTGTCGGTGATGATGTCGTTGCCGGTGACCAGGCCTTCGGCGGTGGCGAGCCAGCCGAGATCGCGCAGGTCCTCGCCGACCGTCCAGCGCACGGCGCGGCCGAGCCTGGCGCGCTTGTGCGCCGCCTTCACCAGCGGCGGCGTCATGTAGAACACACTCGGCTTGTTGGCGCGGGTCTCGAAATGGATATGCATCAACGATGGTCCGTCGGCCCGGCGTCGCCGACCTTGGGTTGGGTGATGACGCGGCCGAGCGTGGCGTAGTGCGGCCCGCCCAGGCGAGCGATAGGATGGAAGCGGTCGACCGCGACACGGTCGCCGGCCAGCAGCGACTCGTCGACGTGAAAGGCCAGCACCTCGCCGATCAGCAGCCCGCTCTTCTGCTCGCCCAGCTCGAGTAGTCGCTCGATGCGGCATTCCATGGCGATCGGCGAGCAAACCAGGCGGGGCGGCGCCACGTGCAGGCTGGGCACCGTCTCCAGCCCCAGCGCCGCGACCTCGCTGTCGCCCGCCGCGAATTCCGCCGAACTGGCATGCATCGACGACAGCGTCGCCTCCGTGGCGACATTGACCACGAACTGGCCGGTGGCGGCGATGTTGGCCGCGGTGTCCTTCAGCGTCTCGCCGCGCCGGCCGATGTTCACCGCAAGCATCGGCGGGCGGTTGCAGACGAAGGTGTAGCAGGAGAACGGTGCGGCGTTGACCATGCCGGCCGCGTTGACGGTGGTGATCCATGCCACCGGCCGCGGCACCACGATGCCGACCAGCAGCGCATAGGCCTCGGCGGCGGACAGCTCGCTGGCGGCGAAGCTCCTCATCAGCCGTCAGCCAGCAAATAGCGCGCCGCGGCGAGGGTATGCACGCGAAGCACGTGCAGGAATTCCTCGATCTCGATGTTCTCGTCGGCCGCCGCCATCGTCGTGGGCGTCATGCCGTAGACATAGGCGGGCACGCCGGCGAAGCGCCACAGGCGCGTGTCGGTGCAGCCCAGCGTGATGACGGGCACCGGTGTCTTGCGGCCCTGGTCGCGCACGGTGCGCCGCAGGATCTGCATCAGCTCGCCGTCGGGGTCCGACCAGTTGGGCGCGTGCTCGGCGGAGGAGACTTCTTCCCATTCGGCCTCGGGGAATTGCGCCATCACGCGCTTCATATGCGGGCGCACTTCTTCTTTTGTCAGGCCGACCGGCAGCCGCAGGTCGACTTCGAGGCGGCATTCGCCGGGCACCATGTTCATCTTCAGCCCGCCGTCAATCTTGCCCAGGCTGAGCGTGATCTCGGGGATCGCCGCGGTGTGGCCGACGCCGCAGCCTTCGTCGACCTGCCCGGCGATCGTCGGATCGCGGAACATCGCCAGCAGATTGTCGGGCGCGCGGGTCGGCAGCTTCTTCAGCTCTTCCAGGCCGCGCACGATGCGGCCGGCGATCTTGGTCGCGCTGCCGCTGGCGTGGGTGTAGGCGCCGTGCGCGCCCTTGGTGCGCACGGTGATGACGACCCAGTAGGGCGCCTTCTCGCCGAAGCGCACGCATTGCGGCGACGAGGGCTCGCCCGACAGCAGGCAATCGCCCATCACCAGGTCGCGGTGATGCTCGAACAGGTAGCGCGCGCCCCACGGCCCGAAGGTTTCCTCGTCGGAGACCGCGGTGTAGGTGAGCCGGCCGCGCAAGTCGGCGCGCACGGCATTTAGGTGCAGGAAGGCGAGGGTGAGCGAGGCCAGCCCGCCCTTCATGTCGCAGGCGCCACGGCCGTGGATCCGTCCGTCGACGATCTCGCCGCTCCACGGGCTGCGCGACCATTCGTGGTCGGCGGCGGGAAAGACGTCCATGTGGCCGTTCAGCACCAGATGGCGGCCGGGCCGCGGTGCATCGAAGCGCGCCACGATGTTCGGCATGACGGCCTGCGGCGCGATCACGGTCGGATCGAAGCCGGCGCCGCGCAGGGCGTCGAGCACCACCTTCGCCGCCGGCAGGGTGTCGCCGGGCGGGTTGGGCGAGGGCGCGCGCAGCAGGGCCTGCAGGAAGGCCACGCTCTGCGCTTCGCTCGCTTTCAGCCGATCGAGCAGCGCCTGTTCCACGGCGGACATCACGCGCCTCCCAGATAGGCGGCGGCCGACAGCGCATGAACGCGGAGGACGTTGAGGAATTCCTCGAGGCTGACGCGCTCGTCGTGGCTGGCCATGCCGTCGGGCGCGCAGCCGTAGATGTAGGCGGGGATGCCGGCGTTGCGCCACCATCGGGCGTCGGTGAGGGCGAGCGTGGCGATCGGCACCGGCTTGATGCCGCGCACCTGCTCGGCATGGCGCTGGATCAGGTGCAGCATCTCGCCTTCCGGATCGCACCAGTTGGCATGGGTCTCCTCTTCAATCGATTCCTCGGCCATCGTCACCTGCGGGAAGTCGCGCAGGATGCCGCGGATGCAGTCGAGCACCTCAGCCTTGCTGAGGCCGAACGGGATGCGGATGTCGGCTTCGACCCGGCATTCGCTCGGGATCATGTTGAGCTTCAGCCCGCCCTTCACCACGCCGATGTTCAGCGTCACGCGTCCCAGCAGATCGGCGGCGCCGGCGCCCATGCTGCGGTCGAGCGCGGCGCGCACCTCGGGGTTGGCGAGATTGGCGGCGATTTCCGGCGCCGGTTTCGGCTCGAGCTTGGTCACCGCCTCCAGCCGTTCCATCAGAGTCGAGCGCGATCAGGCTCGCGCTCTCGCTCATATGCACGTAGGCGCCGTGGGTGCCGCGCGTCTTGATCGTGAAGGCCACCCACAGCGGCAGCTTCTCGCCCCAGCGCACGGTGTGGGCCGACGACGGCTCGCCGTTCAGGCAGCAATCGCCGCGCACATATTCGGGATGGTGGGCGAACAGGTAGCCCGCGCCCCAGCGCCCGCCGGTCTCCTCGTCGGAGACGCAGGTGAGGGTCAGCCGGCCCTTCAGGCGGTCGCGATGCTTGTGCAGCAGCGCGTAGGTGATGAGGCTGGCGGTGGTGCCGCATTTCATGTCGGCCACGCCGCGGCCGTACAGCATGCCGTCGTCGATCGTGCCGCTCCAGGCGTCGCCATGCTTCCAGCGGGCCGCGTCGCTGGCGGGAAAGACGTCGATGTGCCCGTTCAGCACCAGGTGCCGGCCGGGCTTGGCTGCGTCGAATTGCGCCACCAGGTTGGGGCTGTCGGCCTTGGGCGCGATCAGGCGGTGCTCGATGCCGCGCCCGGCGAGGAAGGCCGCCAGCCGCGCGGTGCCGGCGCGCGTGTCGCCCGGCGGGTTGGGTGTCGGCGTGCGGACGAAATCCTGCAGCAGGCCGATCCATTCGTCCCGGCCGGCCGCGATCTCGGCCAACAGGGTCTCGCCAAGCCCGCTCATCCGCCCCCCAGCTGTTCCATGCGCGCGAGCAGAGCCCATCTCGCCGCGGCGTGCAATCCATTCCGCCGCGCAGAGCGGCTCGGCTGCGGCATGAAATGTGCGTCATGCGTCAAACCTTGCTGCGCTCAATGAAACCTGCTTCGCTGACCGAGGGGTAGGGAGGGGACACCATGCCTGACGTCGCCATTGCGCGGGAAGAAACCGCGTTGTTTCGCCCGGAAACCTACGCGGCCGTGCGCCGGCCGCTGCTCGAATGCTCGACCTTGCCGCCGCACTGCTACACCTCGCCCGAGTTCTACAAGCGCGAGGTCGAGACCATCTTCATGAAGGTCTGGAACTTCATCGGCCGCGGCGATCGCATTCCCAACGCCGGCGACTACTTCACCATCGAATTCACCGGCGTCCCCGTCATCGTGGTGCGCGGCAGCGACGGCGAGATCCGCGCCTTCGCCAACACCTGCCGCCATCGCGGCTCGATGCTGGCCCAGGGCGAGGGCAATTGCCGCGCCTTCCGCTGCCCCTACCATTCGTGGACCTACGACATCGACGGCGCGCTGATCGTGGCGCCGCAGATGGACCAGACCAGGGGCTTCGACCCCGCCGAATGGCATCTCACGCCGATCCGGCTGGAATGCTGGGCGGGCTTCATGTTCATCAACTTCGACCCGCATGCCCGGCCGCTGATGCAGTATCTCGGCGACCTGCCGGACAAGCTCGCCTCGTACCGCTTCCAGGACATGGTGTGCGTGCGCCGCAAGGAATACGAGCTGGCGTGCAACTGGAAGATCTACGTCGAGAACGCGATGGAGGCCTATCACATCCCCACCGTCCATCGCAGCACGCTGTCGCGCCAGAAGGGCAAGCCCTCGGAGGCGCAGCCGGCCGCCGGCGAATACTGCGCCCTGTTCAAGGAACACCAGGGCAGCCGCGCGCTGCTCGAGGGCGACACCGGCTTCCCCGCGATGGATCACCTGAAGGACAAGGCCGCGCAGGGCAGCTGGTATCCGCTGCTCTACCCCAGCACCATGTTCGGCTGCACCTACGATTGCATGTGGTGGCTCGAGCTGCATCCGATGGGGCCGCTCAAGACCAAGCTGATCGTCGGCTCGAGCTTCCCGCGCGCCTTCACCGAGCGCCCGGACTTCGAGGAGGTCGTGCAGCGCTACTACAAGCGCTGGGACATCTCGATCCCCGAGGACAACGGCATCTCGGAATTGCAGCAGCGCGGGCTCGCGTCGCCCTTCGCCAAGCCGGGCCGGCTGTCGCATGCCGAACCGCTGGTCCACACCTTCGGCAACTGGGTGCTCGATCATGTGCTGGGCGTGACGAGCTGATTTCTTCATGAACTACACCTGGCAATGGCAGCTCATCTGGGACTTCCGCCAGGTCTTCTGGCGCGGCATCGAGGTCACGGTGACGCTCACCTGGTGGGCGCTGCTGATCGGCCTGGCGCTCGGGCTGCTGCTCGGCCTGATGCGCTCCTCGCGCCTGGTCTTCCTGCGGTGGCCGGCGGCGGTCTATGTCGACGTCTTCCGAGCCACGCCGATCCTGGTGCAGCTGGTCTGGATCTACTACGCGCTGCCGATCCTGCTCGGCCTGCAGATGGGCAACATCGTCGCCGCCTGCGTCGGCATCGGCCTGCATGCCGCGGCCTACATCGCCGAGATCTTCCGCGCCGGCATCGACAGCATCGATCGCGGCCAGTCGGATGCCGCCAAGTCGCTCGGCATGGGCTACGGCCAGGCGATGCGGCGGATCATCCTGCCGCAGGCGGTGCGCCGCATGGTGCCGCCCTTCATCAATGAATTCGCCACGCTGATGAAGCTCACCACGCTGGGCTCGGTGCTGGCGGTGAACGAGCTGCTGCACGAGGCGGAGAACCTGATCAACAACACCTACCGGCCGCTCGAGGTCTACACCGTGGTCGCGATCCTGTTCGGCCTGATGATCTATCCCTTCATCTGGCTGTCGCAGCGCCTCGAGCAGCGCTGGAAGAAGAGCCGATGAGCGACGCTCCGCTGATCGCCCCGTTGATCCAGGTGCGCGGCCTGCACAAGAGCTTCGGCAAGCTGGAAGTGCTGCGCGGCGTCAGCTTCGAGGTCAAGCGCGGCGAGGTGATGGCCATCATCGGGCCGAGCGGCTCGGGCAAGTCGACGCTGCTGCGCTGCCTCAACTTCCTCGAGGAGTACCAGGCTGGCGAGATCCTGTTCGACAACGTACTGGTCGGCTACCGCGACGACCCCTCCGGCCGGCGCCGGCTCGACAGCGAGCGCAACGTGCGGCGCATCCGCGCCCGCCTCGGCATGGTGTTCCAGAGCTTCAACCTCTTCCCGCACAAGACGGTGCTGGAGAACGTCATCGAGGGTCCGGTGGTCGTCAAAGGCCAGAAGCGGGAAGAAGCCGAGGCGGCGGCCCGCACGCTGATCGCCCGGGTCGGCCTGACCGACAAGCTCGACACCTATCCGACCAAGCTGTCGGGCGGCCAGCAGCAGCGCGCCGCCATCGCCCGCGCGCTCGCCATGCAGCCCGCCGCCATGCTGTTCGACGAGCCGACCTCGTCGCTCGACCCGGAGCTGGTCGGCGAGGTGCTGGAGGTCATGCAGTCGCTGGCCGCCGAGGGCATGACCATGGTGGTGGTGACCCACGAGATGGGCTTTGCCCGCCGCGTCGCCGACCGGGTGATGATGATGGACGAGGGCGAGATCGTCGAGCTGGCGCCGCCCGAACAGATTTTTGGCAAGCCGGAATCGCCGCGCACCGCGGAGTTCCTGCGCCGCGTACTGCATTGATTCGTAAAAACGCAAAAACAGGAGGCTCACATGACAGACGACCTGAACTTCACCCGGCGTATCGGTATGGCAGGCCTGGGCGCCGTCGGCGTCGCGGCCCTGCTGACGCGGAGCGCCGCCGCCCAGGGAACGGGCGGCGCGATGGACCGCATCATCAGTGAGAAGAAGTTCAAGATCGGCTACATCCCCTCGCCCCCCTCGACCATCAAGGATCCGGCCAGCGGCGAGCTAAAAGGCTTCGGCGTCGACGCCATGCGTTTCATCTGCAAGACGCTGAGCGTCGAGCCCGTCTTCGTCGAGACCACCTGGGCGAATTTCGTCTCCGGCCTCAACTCCAGCCAGTTCGACCTGTCGATCGCCGGCACCTTCGCCACCATCCTGCGGGCCGGCGCGGTGCAGTTCACCAAGCCGATCTGGTACCTGGGCTACAGCGCCGTCGCGAAGAAGGGCGATACCCGCTTCACCAAGCCCAGCGACCTCAACAAGGAAGGCATCCGCATCGCGCTCATCCAGGGCGGCGCCAGCGTCGAGTATGCCAAGGAGAACTGGCCAAAGGCCGAGCAGGTGCTGCTGTCGACCGGCAACCTGACGGCGCCCTTCGTCGAGGTGGCCGCCGGCCGCGTCGATGTCGGCGTGGAAGATGCCTGGCAGGCCCGCCGCTTCGCCGCGGCCCAGCCCGGCGTCACCGATCTGTTCGGCAACGAGCCTTACAACGTGCCTGCCCATCAACTGGGCGATCAAGCGCGGCAACCAGGACGTGGTGGAATTCATGAACGTCGCCATCGACTTCCTGATGACCACCGGCCGCTGGGACAAGATGGCGGAGGCCTACGGCCCGTCGGGCCGCTACTACGTGAAGCCCCAGCTGTCGGTCTTTGGCCCGCCCGCCTGACGGACGGACGGGTGCTCGCGTACCTAGTCGGGGATGACGACGTCGACGTCGAACTCGACGAGCATGTCCGCCATCGCCAAGCCGGAGATGATGAGGCCGGTGCCGCACGGGGCGACGCCGCGCAGGTGGCGGGCGACGGTGTTGTAGACCGGCTCGCGGTGCGCTCTGTCGAGCAGATAGGTCGTCACCTTGCAGACGTGCTCGAGCGTCCCGCCCGCCTCCTCGACCAGGATCTTCAGGTTCTTCATCGCCTGGTCGGCCTGCGCGGCAGGGTCGCCCTTGCCGTGGAACTTGCCGTCGAGGTCGATGCCGGTGAGGCCGGCGATGAAGATGCTGCGTCCGGTTGCTCGGACCATCAGCGAGACGTCGTAGTCGATCTTCTGGTTGGGCCAGCGCCCCATCGTGTTGAAGCGGCGAATGCGTTCGTGGGCCATGCTCGTCCTCCTGTCTGGTCGGGCATCGCACGGCGCCCGCAGCCTGCCAAGGGATGACTGAGGTGGTCGTTTTCGCAGAGCGTGATTTGATTCGCAGAACGTACAACAGGGGTCTCACATGACGGACGACATGAACTTCACCCGACGTATCGGATTTGCCGGTTTGGGCGCCGTCGGCGTCGCCGCGTTGATGTCGCGGGAGGCAGCCGCCCAAGGAGCGGGCGGCGCCATGGATCGCATCATCAGCGAGAAGAAATTCAAGATCGGCTACATCGCCTCGCCGCCCTCGACAATCAAGGATCCGGCCAGCGGCGAGCTGAAGGGATATGGCGTCGACGCCATGCGCTTCATCTGCAAGACGCTGAGTGTCGAGCCCGTCTTCATTGAGACTACCCCGGCGAATTTCGTCTCCGCCCTCAACTCCAACCAGTTCGACCTGTCGATCGCCGGCACCTTCGCCACTATCCTGCGGGCGGGCGCGGTGCAGTTCACCAAGCCGATCTGGTACCTGGGCTACAGCGCCGTGGGAAAGAAGGGCGAGACGCGCTTCACCAAGCCCAGCGACCTCAACAAGGAGGGCGTCCGCATCGCCCTGGTCCAGGGCGGCGCCAGCGTCGAGTACGCCAAGGAGAACTGGCCCAAGGCCGAACACATCCTGCTCTCGACCGGGAACCTGACGGCGCCTTTCGTCGAAGTGGCCGCCGGCCGCGTCGATGTCGGCGTCGAGGATGCCTGGCAGGCCCGCCGGTTCGCTGCCGCTCAGCCCGGCGTGACCGATCTGTTCGGCAGCGAGCCCTACAACGTCCTGCCCATCAACTGGGCGATCAAGCGCGGCAACCAGGACGTGGTGGAATTCATGAACGTCGCCATCGACTTCCTGATGACTACCGGCCGCTGGGACAAGATGGCGGAGGCCTATGGGCCGTCGGGGCGCTTTTTCGTGAAGCCCCAGCTCTCGGTGTTCGGGCCGCCGGCCTGACGAACGGCCGCCGTCGGAACTGAGAACGCTTGCTGGTTCTGCGCGCACCTCGTGGACGCCGCGGCGTCGCCTAGGTTTGCGGGCGCCGATCTCGACGCAACCTCTTAAGAGCCGAACGCCGCTCTGCACCAATAGCGTCCGATTGTCGGTCGCCGGCGCATAACGCCGATTATGACAAATGGCGTTATCGTATTCGTCTAGAATGCTTGGAGCACTTAGGACTGGTCCTCTTTCGGTTGAACTCGGGCACATCGCCCAGCAGGACTACGCAATTTGCCAAGCACTCGTATTCGGCTTTAGCGATGTCGCCCATGACGTCGCATTCGCGATGCCACATCGCTGCATATAGCTGATCGCAAGGGATTTGTAGTCGCGATACCCATGCAGAACTCGATCTACTCCGCCGTGTGCGTTCGCCTTTTGTGAAATCGTCCGGTCGAACTGGTACAGGCGACCCCTAAGCCACAAGTTTCTCATTCCGAAGTAATTGATCTCCTTGTGCTCCCCGCGAGGTCGTCTCCGGAGACAGCCACAGCGTAAACACCTGGCCATCCAATGCCCGGATATTTTGTCCGTTGGCGCCAGCGATACCACCGGTTAAGACCTCTGTTCACGCGTGCCTCGATTTCAAACTGCGCTCCTCGAGTGTACGACTTGCCCGCGATTGCAGAAAGGAGGCTCGCCGAAACTTGAATATTCAACGACCGAGACGACCGCCCACGGTAGATGCCAAAAAGCGGTTAGAGAATCTAGCCAAGCGCGCTTACTTTCATCCCACCATTGTCGGGCGAAAATCCGAATTCAATCGGCTTGTGCGAGGGCTTGCAAAGAACTTCGGGATTGCTGATCGGGCCAAGCTTGGCAAGACGATCGATTTCGCTACTCGCATCTATCATAGCAACAAAGTGCTTTCCAAAGAGGACTTGCTGGTGCTGCGAAGATGCTTGCCGGAATTGAATAAGGTGTTTCGCCACAGTGGCGGTGCCAGGCGCATCGCAGATTTTCTGGTACGACTTGAAAAGGCCAAACTCCGAAAGCGCATATACGATCCAACTCAACACGCCGTGGCCATCTTGGCCGCAGAGCGGGTCGGTCTATTCCTCGACGAACTAGACCGTCTCCTGCGCGAGCCAAATCGAGGTGGTCACCCTGCCAATGTAGGATTGCACGCCGCCACGAGATACCTGGAAGGGTACTGGCGGGAATTGCCAGGAAAGCGCGTCAGAAGGAACTTTACGCCTAGAGATCAAACCACGGGGCGCCCTCTGGCGAAGAGTGAGAGCATGAGGTTCCTCGAAGCAGTCATGCAATTCATTGATCCCGCAGCACTCGCGAAGCTGTCGAGTGTGACGCGGCACCGCCTGAATGGAAAATTGCCAAAACCTCGTCGCAGCCCAGCAAGTACTGTCAGCAAAAAGAAAGAGCGGCTGGCTCCGTTTTGAGTGTACTTCGACTGGCGCCAGCGCGCCATTCGAGCAGTCCTCGATTGGCGTCGAACATTTTGCCTGGTTGGTCGGTCTGGATCCGATCGTCGGCACCAGTGTGAGAACCGAAGATGTCTAAGCCCAGCAAAAAGACAGTTGGCACTCGTCCTGTCCAGATAGAGGAGCTAGGCAGACAAGCGACCCGTACGGGCAGTCTTCGCCAGAACGTGACGCAAGTCGCAATCGATACCCTTGTGCTCAATCCCCGAAACGCACGGAAGCACTCTACTGAGCAAATTCAGCGCCTCGAGGCCTGCATCCGGACTCACGGCTTCCTCGTGCCGATACTGATCGACCAATCACGAAAGGTAGTGCTCGGTCACGGACGGCTACTTGCCGCCCGCAAGGCCGGAATGACCGAGATTCCAACACTCGTCGTTTCGGGTTTGACCGCGATGCAAATTAGGACGTTCGCAATCGCTGAAAATAGGCTGTCCGATCTTGCGTCCTGGGATAACAACTTGCTCCGCCTTGAGATGAAGGAACTGCTTGATCTGGAGGTGAACATCGAGGACACCGCCTTCAGCACTGGCAAGATCGACATTCTGCTCGATGGGTCGGGCGATTACGGCTCCGCCGACGATAACGCGGTCCCGGCAGTGTCCCCTGGAGAAGTCGTTACGCGGAAGGGAGACATTTGGCAGCTCGGCCCGCACCGTCTCAAGTGCGGAGATGCGACGCGGGCGGCGGACTACCAGCTCCTTCTCAGAGGACAGAAGGCCCATGTGGTGTTCACCGATCCGCCCTACAACGTCCCGATAGATGGCCACGTCGGGGGCCTCGGCAAGATCAAGCACCGGGAATTCGCCATGGCTTCCGGTGAGATGTCACCGGAGCAATTTACGCACTTCCTTACGACTGTCTTCACCCAACTAGCAAATCACAGCCGCCGTGGCTCAATCCATTTTTGCTGTATGGACTGGCGCCACTTGCGAGAAATCCTGGCGGCAGGTCATGAAGTCTATTCCGATTTTAAGAACCTCTGTGTCTGGAACAAAGACAATGCAGGAATGGGATCCCTTTATCGATCGAAGCATGAGCTGGTGCTAGTGTTCCAAAATGGCTCTGGCCGCTTTCAGAACAATGTTTCCCTAGGTGCATCTGGTCGCTATCGGACCAATGTCTGGGACTATCCGGGCATAAACACACTTCGGAACGGCCGTATGGATGAGCTGTGTATGCATCCGACGGTCAAGCCCCTCGCTCTTGTGGCCGACGCAATCCGGGACTGCTCCCGCCGCAACGATCTGGTTCTCGATCCATTCGGTGGTAGCGGCACCACTATCTTGGCGGCTCATCGAACAGGGAGAGTGAGCGCCACCATGGAGTTAGACCCGGCCTATGTCGATGTCGCGATCCGGCGGTGGGAAAGTGCCACAGGCACCCCCGCCGTATTAGCTGGGTCTGCCCAAACGTTCGCTGACGTGCGCGCCGCTCGGCTTGAAGAACCCGACGGTGAAGCGAACTAACACCGCTGGAGGAACGCATGAAAACCAGAAAACCCGACCATGATGATCCGTCTGCGGAACTCGCCTCGACCAATAGCCGTCCTAATGACTATCCAGTCGGTTACCGCAAGCCTCCGGTCAAATCGAGGTTTGCCAAAGGCGTGTCCGGCAACCCCGCCGGCCGTCCGCGCGGCAGCAGGCAAATGCGCAAATCGCTCAAGGCGGTTCTTGCAGAGAAGATCACCGTAAATGAGGGTGGGCGAACCTTCAAAATTTCAAAGTACGAGGCGCTCCATTCCATCTTGGTAAGCGCCGCACTCAAAGGCGACTTGAAAGCTCTGTTGAAGATATTCTCATTGGTCCCGTATTCAGAAGTAGCGGAGCGGTCTCAATCACCAAGATTAGATGGGGCCGTTACCGCCGAAGAAGCGATTGCTGAATACATTAAGTTTGTCGGATTGAGCGAGTGAGGTCACAAAAGGTCTGGAAGCGTATCGTTGCGCCGCAAAGGGGTGCCGGCATAAGCATTTGGCCTTCGGGATGTAGCGGCAAGAAATCGCACTACCTCCGCAAGCGCGACAAGCCATGGAATTGCTCGAATGGGGCGATGATCGCAATGCCATAATCTGCTGTTTCCCTTGATAGGCTCCGCACAGGAAGCGTGCATGCGATGCCGGAATGCAGCCGGTATCCTCGTCGAGGCAATCCTGGAAGTTCGACAATTGCACGCGTGTACCCTCAGCGCTTCGATTACAAATGTCGGCACATTGCCAGCCTCGTGGGCCGCGGTACCGGGCAGCTAAACTATGAACCTGATGGCGTGGATTGTGCCAAGAAGCCGAGTCGGGCTGATCTGGTGACCAACAGACGCTATCGGCTCACTCGACTTTTTCGTCCGGCGGGCAGAGGCTTTGGTGGCTTCGCGCCCGCTTCGGGTTCGACTGTGAGGTCGAAGAGTTTTGCTCCGAGTTGTTTGGCTAATCGATCCAGCATGACGATCCCGACGTTGGCCTGGCCGCGCTCCAGGCGAGCCACGAAGGAGGCGTCCGCGGCTGTGCGACCTGCCAATTCCTCAATCGTGAACCCCTTCGCGACCCGCAGTCGCCTCAGGTTCCAGCCGACGAGTTTTTTCGCCTCCATTCGCGGAGGCCAACAGTTTGCCGACTACCAATACAGGGTACATATACACTATATTAAAAGGACTGGTGCCGCGCCCGCTTGCACCGAATGGGACACAAACAGATGAGCCGGTTTCGAAGTCAGGTCCGCGAGGTCATCAATCGCAATGCGTTCATCAGTCTGGCTCTGGAGCAGGGCTACAATGTCTTCCTGCCGGTGTACGACGATGGCGTGGACTTCATTCTCCACAGCGAAGAGAAAAACGAGACGCTGAAGGTGCAGTTGAAAGGGCGCTGGACGATTGATCAAAAATACCGGGGTCGCGGTATCTGGATCGCATTTCCGATTGCCGACGATTGGTACCTGATGCCTCATGATGAAATGGTCGTGTCAGCCGATGCCGAGGGAGTGACCAAGAGCAAGTCCTGGATCGAAGGTGGGCTGTACTCTAAGCCCAAGCCATCGGCGGCGACGATTGCCGCCTGTGCGCGGCATAAGTTCAGAGCGTCGCCGAGGAAGCTAGCTGATGAAGCGGGATCTTTATTCGAGGACCGGTTGACCTGGAAAGAAGGCGATATCGAAATCGCTAGTCCGGGCACGGGCAAGACACTCGCGCAGCTGGATGCAGAAGCGGAGAACGAGGCCAACACTTCCCAGCGCAAGAGCGGATAATCGACCTTATGGAAAATGCGCCGGCAATGCCCGCCGACCAAACTCCGAAATAGCCGACAGTTGTGCTTCGTGAGGGAACCATCATTTTGACTTTTCGAAGTCCCCCAAAGACATGTTATATTAGACATGTCTTAAGGGAGGGAACATGTTGAAGTACAGAGCCTGGGCGGTTCGGTTCCACATACGAAAAGCATAAGGGAAAGGAGGCTTTGGCATTTCCTGAACGAACGGGAGAACGTTGTCCGCATGGAGACAGCAACTTATCTTTCGAGGCCAGCGGCAGAGCCTCTGTCACCATTCCTCTTCAGCCGATTTGGCGACCAGATCAGAGAGGATCGCATAAAGCAGATGACGGGCCACATGATACGTCAGGTACTTGAAGATAGAGGCTATCGAGTGGACAGAAGCAACGTGCGCATCAGTCGGGATGGCAACATTTTTACCAGCGCGACGCGCTATACGGCCACTGTATCGGGGCACCGACGCGACAAGGATGCGGCTCCATGACCGGTAACGCCAAGATCCACGCCGCCATTTCTGAGTGCAATGATCCTGAAAGACTTCGCACATGGATAAAGAATGCTCGCGAGAGAAAGGAGGCAGGAATTGCTGACGCCGCATTTCGACGCCTAATTTCATTGGTCCCATCCGAACAGCCGGGCACTGTCGAATATGATTTCTGGCAGACTGTCCTTGCCTTTGAGCAAGTACTTTCTGAAGAGCGCGGGAGAACGACGCGGCTGGCCAGAACGCGCCAAAAGGTCGGCCGTGTGGGCGTGATTGAAACGCTTAAGGATTGGGCGCTGAGCGACAAGAAAACAGACGGCTTCGAGATGCTTCTTGACCGAGGAATGCCGGACCTCACCGGCGAAGCCATTGTTCTTCGACACCCCGGCGTCTTCGACGAAAACATACAGACAGCCGCCCGTAAGCGGCTCATCGAAGCAGGCGTGGATGTGAGCAGCCTGCCGGTGCCGGCGACAAGTTAGGAACCTGTCGCGCAAGGCCTTGCATATCTAAGTGAAAGTCGCTTTGACCACCACGATCAACAATCCCGGCAAGATATCCCCTGGTTGCAGAGGTTGCGCTTGCCAAAACGACGAGGAATCCCTCTTCATGGGCGAGCGGCTAGGAAGCGCCGGTGGCACGGCAAGAAGCGGAATGGAGTACTCTGAAACGTGAAGCCCCGTCTGAACGATCCGATCCCCGTGATTGACCTGTTCGCAGGTCCCGGTGGGCTGGGGGAGGGCTTCAGCAGCCTGCAGCAGGACGGACGGCCTCGATTTGAGGTTCGTCTTTCTGTTGAACAGGATCGTGCCGCGCAGCAGAGCCTGGAACTGCGCGCGTTCTTCAGACAGTTCGCTCCTGTCGACGTTCCCCGAGGAGTATTACCAGCACCTTCGGGGTAAAATATCACGATCGGAGCTTTTCGCTTCATATCCGGACCAGGCGCGGGCAGCGACTAGGCAGGCCTGGTGCGTGACGCTCGGCAGCGACGAACTGGCGACGGAAGAGCTCGACGAGCGGATCCGGGAAGCCACCAAGCACAGGTCTGTCTGGGTCCTGGTAGGTGGGCCCCCCTGTCAGGCGTATTCAGTTGCCGGAAGAGGACGTAATCGGTCGAAACCGGGCTACCGTGCCGAAGACGATCATCGGCATTTTCTATATCGCGAATACCTGCGCATTCTCAAAGAGCACCGCCCGCCTGTTTTCCTGATGGAGAACGTCAAAGGAATTCTTTCCGCGAAGGTGGCCGGTAAATCCATTTTCGCAAGGATGATTGAAGATTTGCAAAATCCGGATCGGGCATTCAAATGTGAGCAGAGACTTGCGGGTTATCGGATCTACTCACTGTCCAGGAAGTCTCGCGGATTTGATCTGTTCGGCAACTCCGCGAATTCGTCGGCCGACTACGTCGTCGAATGTGAAAAGTATGGAGTTCCTCAAAATCGACACCGTGTTCTTCTGCTCGGCGTGCGACAGGATATTCGAATTGACCCCCACATCCTTCAGACTTCTGAAAGCTGCCCGACTATCTCTGACGTCATCTCGGATCTTCCCAAATTGAGAGCCGGGTTTTCTCTTCGATCGGCGCGAGGCAGTGACGAAGCGAGCAACGGCTCGGGTTGGCGGGACGCACTGAAGGCCATTCCGAGGGCGGCGTGGGTAAAGCATCAGAACAACGAACCGCAGGAATTTCGTCACGCGCGGGATCGCCTGATCGACATCGTTAAAACCTTGCGTGCCCCGCGGGCAGGGCAAGGGGCGGAGGCAATCCTTAAGGGCGCCTTCAAGGGACCTCGCTTCCGAAATGACTGGTATCATGATCCGCGGCTCAAGGCAGTCTGCAATCACACCTCGCGCAACCACATGATGAGCGACTTTCATCGCTACCTGTGGGCTGCATGCTACGCTGAGCAGAACAAGGTCTCCCCCCGTCTCAGGGACTTCCCAAGCCAGCTTTGGCCGGAGCACAAGAATATCGGCAAGGCGCTGGGCCGCGACAATTTCGCAGACAGATTTAGGGTACAGCTGAGAGATGAGCCCAGCACGACCGTCATGAGCCACATCGCCAAAGACGGGCATTACTACATTCACTACGATGCGGCCCAATGCCGGTCGCTGACGGTCAGGGAAGCAGCCCGACTGCAGACTTTTCCCGACAACTACTACTTTTGCGGCAATCGCACCGAGCAGTACATTCAGGTCGGTAATGCCGTTCCGCCCCTCCTGGCCCACCAGATAGCCGGGATCATTCTTGAACTTCTGGTCAATGCCGGACTTACACATGCCCGACCGGATTTCCCCCGAAAAGCGAAGCTGGAACATGTCTCGAATTCGCTCGAGAAACACAGGGCCGGAGCTCGCCGTTCGGTCGCTGATGCACGGGATGGGCCTGAGGTACAAACTCCATGATCGAGCTCTGCCCGGCAGCCCGGACATCGTTCTGCCGAAATACCGATCCGTGGTCTTCGTGCACGGCTGCTTTTGGCATCGGCATGAGGGGTGCAGGCTGTGCACCACGCCTTCCGTCAACACTGATTTCTGGAAGCAGAAATTTGCTCGCAACGTTCAGCGGGACAAGGAGACTGCGGACGCACTTGAGCAGTCCGGCTGGCGAGTAGTCTGTGTTTGGAGTTGCGAACTCGGTGCTCCCAAGACGCTCAGGAGTCGAATTGTTGCTCTCTTTCCATCGGCCGGTCCAAGGGCACGAATAGTGACCCGAGCGCGGCCATCAGCCGGAATCAGGTTCGCTCGCAAGGCCTCGCATGGAATGCGCGGTCAGCGTCGACACTGAGCCCGGAACTCAAGGAAGTGAGAGAGGCCTTGCCGTTCCGCCGGAATCCGGCATCAACCAAATCTTAGGACTTTATCGATGAGAGTCGCAGGCAAAGGCTCAGAACTACGCGTGTCCGGCAAAGAGGTGATTCCTCCGGATGCTACCATGCTGATTCGTGCACTTCGGCAGATCGGCTACAGCTTTGAACAGGCTATTGCAGATCTGGTTGATAATTCGGTGTCAGCCGGCGCGAGTCTTGTTCTGCTCAGATTCTTCGTCGATGGAGAACGCATTCGCTCGATTGCCATGGCCGACAACGGACAGGGCATGTCCGAGGCTCGCCTCACCGAGGCAATGCGGTTCGGCAGCGAGCCTGACATCCGACGAAACTCGTTGGGAAAATTCGGGATGGGGATGAAGCTGGCGTCGCTCAGCTACGCGAAGGTTCTTACCGTCTTGTCGACGCGCGGGGGCAAAACGGCTGCGCGCCGCTGGTCCGTGACGGGGATAGAAGAGGGATGGGCCTGTTCGGAGATAAACCCAAAGAGTGCAGCCGCCATCGCTGCTGCTCCTTGGGGTGAGATCGCCTTATCTCGCCGAGGAACGCTTGTGCTGTGGGATGAGATAGACCGCTTACCGGCTGGGTCGAAGGGGATCCGGGAGCTGCTAAGGCAACTGCAACGTCGACTGCAGATCCACCTGGGGATGACGTTTCACCGATTTCTGGAGGGGGTGGTCAAGAACCAACAGCTCAAAATCGTACTCGATCTGCAGTTTGATGGAGCACATGAACACCCGCATCAGGTCGAAATAGCTGCCCTCAATCCATTCGCGTACCCGAAATCGGGCCATCCTGACTATCCGAAGACGTTCAAGCTCCGCTTGGATAATAACCACTCAATCAAGCCGGAAGCTTGTATCTGGCCCCCTAACTCTCAGGACGAATGCTATAAGCTCGGTAGTCGAGCAGCCTCCGCGCAAGGCTTCTACTTTTACCGCAACGATCAACTCATACAGGCCGGAGGCTGGAACGGGCTGGTACAGAACAACTCTGAGCCCCATAGCTCTCTTGCCCGCGTTCGTGTCGATCTTCCGGAGGCGCTGGATTCTTTATTTGGACTGAATGTGCAGAAGTCGGCGGTAATTGTCCCGCCGACCTTCCTGCCTGCACTATCTGCAGCACGTGCTTCGGACGGCGTGGGCTTTGAGGACTTCAGAAGGGCGGCCCAAGCTGTCTACAGGGCAAACGATGTACGCGCAGAACGTGAACTGCCGCCGATCCCCGGCAGCGGCTTGCCTAAATCTGTACGACGATTGCTGAGTAAGAAGCTTCACGCCAATGGCTCTGGCCGCCCCGTCGATTTTGCCTGGGCAAATCTTGAAGACGGCTCGCGGGTGTTTGAAATCGATCGTGGGTCGCGACGTGTATTGATGAATAAGAAGCTGCGCTCCATCCGGCGACAGATCGACAGTTCCAAAGTTCAGTTGCTCAAAACGTGCCTGTTTTTCCTGCTGCAGGACGATATGAACAATGAGCGTCTGACGGCGGCTAAGCGACAGCGCCTTGATTCGATTAACGCCGCTTTGGCGCACATTCTGACATTGTAGTACACCTCGATACCTATCCGACGGCGGATACGGCATGCCGTCTGAACGTGCGGGGCAGCTGCCGACTGAATATGAAATCAGTACACCAGCCATGTGCGCTCGTGGAATGTCTTTGGCGGTGGGGTATTCGCTGCCGACCGCCATTGCCGACAGCCTGGACAACAGCATCACGGCGCACGAGAAGAACGTCTGGATCGACTTTCACTGGGACAGTTGCGACTCGCGGATCGCGATCGTCGACGACGGCGACGGCAGGAGCAGGCTCTACATATCCGGCGGCCCCGCCATAGCGACGGGCTTGTGCATAACCGTGACCGAGGTAGCCAGTACGTCCCGGTCAAATGCACCGCGAAAGCCTTGGTAGGCAGCGCGGACGATGCTCTCGCCGAGAGCGTCAGGGAGACGGCCAGTTCGGTGAATAGTGGCTCGGCTTCATCCATTGTGAAGGGCGCTGAGCCGGAACGAAGTCTGCTCGCTGAGGCTCCAGTTCCGCATTCTTACCCAGTGTTGATGAAGCCGTTGCTCCGGCGTTGCCCGCATTACATGACGCAAAGCCGGGTATTGATGCAACCGGCGAGAAATATGGAATAGCCATTAAATCGCAGATGCCCAGAGAAGTGCTCTGGCGAAGCTGCAGTCTAAGTGGCGCCCGGCTTGTCGCGCCAAGGAGCAGGCGTATTGAACAAGAATGAACAGGACTATGTGCTCTCTGCAAAGGCGCACGGAACTGAAAAGACACCGCCGGATTCAGCAAGGGTAAAAGAAGCATTTTCGCGTGTGGGCTACGCACTGGAAGAGTCCGTCGCCGACCTGATCGACAATTGCATCGATGCTAAAGCGTCAGAAGTTCTTGTTCGGTTTGTACATGATGCAAAGCAGGTCCAACGTATTGTCATCGCCGATAATGGCAATGGCATGATCGAAGCGTCTCGGGAGGCAATGAGGTTTGGGTCGACGCTACGACACAAATCATTTTTTTTTTTTTTTTTTTTTTTTTTTTTTTTTTTTTTTTTTTTTTTTTTTTTTTTTTTTTTTTTTTTTTTTTTTTTTTTTTTTTTTTTTTTTTTTTTTTTTTTTTTTTTTTTTTTTTTTTTTTTTTTTTTTTTTTTTTTTTTTTTTTTTTTTTTTTTTTTTTTTTTTTTTTTTTTTTTTTTTTTTTTTTTTTTTTTTTTTTTTTTTTTTTTTTTTTTTTTTTTTTTTTTTTTTTTTTTTTTTTTTTTTTTTTTTTTTTTTTTTTTTTTTTTTTTTTTTTTTTTTTTTTTTTTTTTTTTTTTTTTTTTTTTTTTTTTTTTTTTTTTTTTTTTTTTTTTTTTTTTTTTTTTTTTTTTTTTTTTTTTTTTTTTTTTTTTTTTTTTTTTTTTTTTTTTTTTTTTTTTTTTTTTTTTTTTTTTTTTTTTTTTTTTTTTTTTTTTTTTTTTTTTTTTTTTTTTTTTTTTTTTTTTTTTTTTTTTTTTTTTTTTTTTTTTTTTTTTTTTTTTTTTTTTTTTTTTTTTTTTTTTTTTTTTTTTTTTTTTTTTTTTTTTTTTTTTTTTTTTTTTTTTTTTTTTTTTTTTTTTTTTTTTTTTTTTTTTTTTTTTTTTTTTTTTTTTTTTTTTTTTTTTTTTTTTTTTTTTTTTTTTTTTTTTTTTTTTTTTTTTTTTTTTTTTTTTTTTTTTTTTTTTTTTTTTTTTTTTTTTTTTTTTTTTTTTTTTTTTTTTTTTTTTTTTTTTTTTTTTTTTTTTTTTTTTTTTTTTTTTTTTTTTTTTTTTTTTTTTTTTTTTTTTTTTTTTTTTTTTTTTTTTTTTTTTTTTTTTTTTTTTTTTTTTTTTTTTTTTTTTTTTTTTTTTTTTTTTTTTTTTTTTTTTTTTTTTTTTTTTTTTTTTTTTTTTTTTTTTTTTTTTTTTTTTTTTTTTTTTTTTTTTTTTTTTTTTTTTTTTTTTTTTTTTTTTTTTTTTTTTTTTTTTTTTTTTTTTTTTTTTTTTTTTTTTTTTTTTTTTTTTTTTTTTTTTTTTTTTTTTTTTTTTTTTTTTTTTTTTTTTTTTTTTTTTTTTTTTTTTTTTTTTTTTTTTTTTTTTTTTTTTTTTTTTTTTTTTTTTTTTTTTTTTTTTTTTTTTTTTTTTTTTTTTTTTTTTTTTTTTTTTTTTTTTTTTTTTTTTTTTTTTTTTTTTTTTTTTTTTTTTTTTTTTTTTTTTTTTTTTTTTTTTTTTTTTTTTTTTTTTTTTTTTTTTTTTTTTTTTTTTTTTTTTTTTTTTTTTTTTTTTTTTTTTTTTTTTTTTTTTTTTTTTTTTTTTTTTTTTTTTTTTTTTTTTTTTTTTTTTTTTTTTTTTTTTTTTTTTTTTTTTTTTTTTTTTTTTTTTTTTTTTTTTTTTTTTTTTTTTTTTTTTTTTTTTTTTTTTTTTTTTTTTTTTTTTTTTTTTTTTTTTTTTTTTTTTTTTTTTTTTTTTTTTTTTTTTTTTTTTTTTTTTTTTTTTTTTTTTTTTTTTTTTTTTTTTTTTTTTTTTTTTTTTTTTTTTTTTTTTTTTTTTTTTTTTTTTTTTTTTTTTTTTTTTTTTTTTTTTTTTTTTTTTTTTTTTTTTTTTTTTTTTTTTTTTTTTTTTTTTTTTTTTTTTTTTTTTTTTTTTTTTTTTTTTTTTTTTTTTTTTTTTTTTTTTTTTTTTTTTTTTTTTTTTTTTTTTTTTTTTTTTTTTTTTTTTTTTTTTTTTTTTTTTTTTTTTTTTTTTTTTTTTTTTTTTTTTTTTTTTTTTTTTTTTTTTTTTTTTTTTTTTTTTTTTTTTTTTTTTTTTTTTTTTTTTTTTTTTTTTTTTTTTTTTTTTTTTTTTTTTTTTTTTTTTTTTTTTTTTTTTTTTTTTTTTTTTTTTTTTTTTTTTTTTTTTTTTTTTTTTTTTTTTTTTTTTTTTTTTTTTTTTTTTTTTTTTTTTTTTTTTTTTTTTTTTTTTTTTTTTTTTTTTTTTTTTTTTTTTTTTTTTTTTTTTTTTTTTTTTTTTTTTTTTTTTTTTTTTTTTTTTTTTTTTTTTTTTTTTTTTTTTTTTTTTTTTTTTTTTTTTTTTTTTTTTTTTTTTTTTTTTTTTTTTTTTTTTTTTTTTTTTTTTTTTTTTTTTTTTTTTTTTTTTTTTTTTTTTTTTTTTTTTTTTTTTTTTTTTTTTTTTTTTTTTTTTTTTTTTTTTTTTTTTTTTTTTTTTTTTTTTTTTTTTTTTTTTTTTTTTTTTTTTTTTTTTTTTTTTTTTTTTTTTTTTTTTTTTTTTTTTTTTTTTTTTTTTTTTTTTTTTTTTTTTTTTTTTTTTTTTTTTTTTTTTTTTTTTTTTTTTTTTTTTTTTTTTTTTTTTTTTTTTTTTTTTTTTTTTTTTTAATTTGGCATGGACCAACGGCACCACTCCGAACACCAATGAACGTCGGCGACCAAGCTCCTTCAACCATTGACTCAAGTCGTCTCCAAAGCAGGGCGCACGATCTGGACTAGGCAACACCACTCTATGTTGCCGAGCACCCCACGGTGATCGCCCAGTTCCACAAACTTCGGCACACGCACGAACGCGCCTGAATGCAGCAATTATTGGTAATTTTTAAATGAGCATCTTGCCAAGAAGTCCAAAATCAACGAAGATGCCTCCTGTCACTGGATGAAAGCATGCCGGCTGTGATTGAGAGACTATCGGACCCTTCAGAAAGCGGTAGGCCTAAAATTCGAAAGGCCTCGCTGTCGGACAGACGTTCAGAGTGGAAAGACGGCCAACTTTACCGTAATAGTTGCGCAATCAGCTCTGGACGACGACGGCATTCGGCTCACCACCATTCTCACAGGAACTACGGAGATCCTAAATCGGCAAACGCAACGACGTCTTGATAAGGAAATGATTGGACGTCAGTTCCTTGAAAATGATTACAAGAATGACCGCGAGCTCAATTCCTTTGTGATACATCCGACCTTGCCGAGTTTCTCGGAGAGTTCGACTGGCAGCGCCGGACGGGTCCGGAGAATCATGACAGGAGCCTTCGAAGAGGCATAGATGCCCTCGACTTCCAGAAGATGGACAGGACAAAGCCAGTCTATGATCCGGAAAACCTACGCGGCGCCAAAGCCCGTCTTATCGTGATCAAGAAGAACGCGGCCATCCTGCGCGCAGTTCTAAAAGACCTTAAGAGAATCCGTTTTCGCCTTGAAGAGATTCTTACATTGATAATCGACGATGAGTTTGATCAGGCATCTCTCAATACAATCCATCAGTACAAGAGCACAAAGCGCTCCACCATCAATGACCTGATCGTCTAGCTTACTTAGGCCTCGCCTCGTAGCCAGTACGTTGGTTACACCGCCACCCCGTATTTGCTAATGTTTTTGTTGACCCCGACGATGCAGAAGACCTTTTCCCAAGGGACTTCCTGCTGAGCTTTCCGCGACCTCCGGACGATATAGGCGGGTTGTATTTCTACGACGTGGATGCGGTTGATCCGGAGGATACATGTTCTAACAAGGACACCTTTGTTCGGGGAAAAGTGATCGGTGACGACGATGAAGTGGAGCGCAACCTCACAAGGGCAATGGACGGTTTTGTTCTTTCCGTAGTTCTAAAAGCTTTTCAGGCACGAAAAAGGTATCGCGGTTCGTCACAGGACGACAGCATCAGGACGATGTTTGTTCTACTTTCTTCCATGCGAGCGGATCCACAAGCGCGAGGCGGAGGCTATCAAAAGACGCTGTTTGAAGAGGCTAGGTATCGGCCTGGCAGGAAGGGTTATAATCGACTTCAGAAGCTTTATGCTGAAGACTTTCTGCCTATAACGGAAGAAGCGTACAATGGCCATGATCCGCGACCACGTAATTTTAGTGATTTGGATCGACATATCGCCGAGGCAATAGGTTGGATTGCCAAGACCGGAAACCCAGTTTGTGACGGCTACTTCATCTCTTATAAAGGACTTAATGCTGCTCAACTTTGATGAAGATCAGATATAAATAATTATCGTTGGCGGAACGAGGCTTTCCCGTGGAGATACGCATTTGAGGAACTTACGGTCAGTTACTATCGGCGGAGTGCGCCGCTGCACCACCGGACATACGCTAATGCAGATGGGACGGTGGTTCGGTGATCGGGAAGGCTACAAGGAGGATATGGTGCGTCTGTTCATCGGCACTAGGGAGGCGATCAACAAACGCGGCGAGCAACAAGACAGAAATATACAAAAACTTAGACGCAAAGTTTGTGCACGGTTGCATGAGGAGAAAACCAGGGTCCTGTACCAAAAGCGCTATGCGTCGCTCAAGGAGCCTCGTGTTCTGCCTCGGCAAGTGCAACCCCTCGTGGCGAGCCCATATGATTAAGCCTACTGTGCGCAACAAGATGTACAGATGAAATTATAACGCATCAAAGCTTCGGTAAGGAATGGGATGAAGTTACCATTGCTCCAACCAAGGAAGAGGCAGTGGGGCGAAAAAAACCTAAAAGCGCTTTAATTAGGCGATGACTCAGGGTGTAAGCTGGGATGAACGACATGTGGCATCACACTATTAAGGGCGAAAGAATTCAAGTATGGAATTGTCTGGCTCAGAGCTGGTCAATTGAAAGGGCTTCTATAGTTCCTAGACAACTACGAATCGGCATGGTGACAATCATAAATGCTCTGCAACGTGTCACTTGAATTCCTGAAAAGGAACCAGGATTTACTATCCTCGCAATGACAAACGGCCTCACATTGCGCCGCAGAAGGCGGGTCATAAGATATCAAAGCCGATCTCGCGTAATCAGTTTTCCGCCTTTGAACGAGGCAGGGTATCGGAATACGGACCAGTCAAGGCCTACACCACTAGATGAGCATGGGGACATGACGAGTACCTGACCTTAGGGCGGCCCGAGGATGCGGGACGCAAGTGAATTAAAAATTACATCCGGGAATGCTCACAGCCAGCCGTCCAACTGATGGAAGGCGGTCACGCCGATCTGAGGACCGTCTATTTTGCAGAAGGGTTACAAAGGGCCTCATCCCGGTTTCGCGCTTTTTTTCCCAGAGAACAGGATCCGTGCGCCCATTACCTTTGGTGTGAGGGATCCGGCCCATCCCAAGGAAGTTATTGTGTGGGGCACAGCGGGTTTGATGCCAGTTCGGCGCAAACAATGTACCCCGCCAAAAAGCTGGTATGTTGTCGCTGTAGATACATGTGATCCTCCACGGTCTTTAGGCCGCAGGAAAAACCGCATCTATACTCCTAGGCGCCTGCAGAATTCCGCTCCCACGTATGGGCAGCCAAGCAGAGAAGGGCGTGCCGACGAGGTGGTCGGCCCCGCAAATTATGGGCCGAATATCCATCATATGGAAAGTCGTCCGAGGCGGCCTCCGAAGGCGGAGGTCGTGAGCTGGTCGGTTAGAATTCCTCGTCCCCGCGGCCCACCAAATGCGGCACTGTGAATGTGCGCACGATGCCAGTCTCCGCAACTTCATGGCTCCGAATATCGGGAACCGATTGTTCCAACATTGCAACCTCGAAACGGTTCAAATGTAGTGCCGAAATGGCAAAGGCGGCACCAGCTGACTTGGCGGCATCGATGTAATAATTTCACCGATTGCGTCGGCGAACCGCAGCGTTACCGGAAGTCCGTCGGCATATATGCACGCGTTGTAGTTGAGCTTCGTAAGTCCCATGACGTCGGTGAGGACTTGCTCAAGTCCCGCGCGACCATTCGAGATTTCAATGGACATTGGATTTGGCACCTCTCGACCTGGATATGTATCCAACGCCGGTGTGAACCCATTTGTCCAAAGTAGCGCCTTGTTATCTGTCGCTTTGTAGGCACACCCCCTCAGCACCGGCAATTTGCCTGACCGAAAGATTTTCATTTCGCTCGAGCGTCGAATACGAACTCCAACTAAGTTCGTATTTGCTGGAACCGCATCCTTGAATCCTTGCCACTCTTCTTCATTGAAGTAAGTCTTGCCATGCAAGAACAATTCATCCGGAGCACCGCCATATTGATTCCGAACGTTTCCAGCGTCTCCTCGATAAGGGACCGTGCAGCACTTCGCGAGAGATGAAATTCCTTGGAAGAACGCGAATACCATGGCCCCATAGCACCGCGAAATACTTGACCCTCGCCAGTATCCAAGAACATCTGCGCCGCAGCACGCATTTGCACTCTCGGAGTGTTCGTCATACTTCTTGAACACAAGTCCAATGTAGCAGACCTTTTCCCGAATTCGTTTTAGTCTCCAAGGGCGCCCGTTTGCTTTGTAAAATGCGGCGGTGCACAGATTTCACGCGACTGTTGCCGGGTCTTGCAGGCGCCTTGGGCGAACTCTGTGGCATTGGGTTCTACAAGTTGGAGCAGCGAACTTTCACGAACGACTTGGGTAGTGACTTTACCTAGTAGCAATCGAGCCTTTAGCTGATTGTGGAAGTCCACACCGTACAAGTACTTTTCAGCAAGCCGCATATCCTCTTCAAACAATGAGGGGGACGTTTGGAGGCGCTTGGCGAAGTGCTGATTTATCGACTGCTGAATTGCGACTTGTTCACTGCGAGGCACCTTGGACAACGGACGCCCATACAAATAAACGTCATCTGGAATCACGATAAAACAGAGATCGACGGCGATTTCTTCCTCTCTCAATTTCCGCAAGACGGGGTCAGCAAAGAGCGAGACTGTTTCGTGAATTGCTAAATGCCGATCAGATAACCTAATGCTTCTCGCCACGTCATTGGCAGCGACGGGAATTTCAATAACCGGCTTTTCGGGCCACGCCGTCCTAAATGCAGCTTCGAATCCTGGAAAGGCGGAGTGATTTGCAGAGTCGCCCGTAGAGCTGGAATATATCGACGGATACGTGCTGACCATCTCTGTGCGAAAAGATACCATCGGGCGTGCCCACCACCCCGATGCGCATGGAATGGGGTTTGCGTTGATCCGTCAGCGGCCCAAACAGGAACAACCCTTCCTTCGGGTCGTCATTGGATTGGTTGAAGCCGAATTGGAGAAGCGGCTCTGCAAAGTGCAGAAGGTCCACATCGTCGTTACCCATTTGGGGGCGCGTCTTCGCTTTCGCCGGCCCCTATGACATCGAGTTCCGACTCGAGCTCGCCATCATCAACCTCGGGGTCATCTTCCCATTCCATATCCTGAAGATTCGTATCACTTAAGGACGAACTGGCTTCGCTTGATATCCTTACGGGCGAAGAGAGCGTCATCATTCGATGCGCTACCGAAATAGTCGTTCCCTCGCCTACAGGAAGGTCAATGGACTCCCTTTCCTGAGCCATCCAAGCGGCAAAAGCCGCTATCAGATCTCGCCATCGATCGTTCCACCAGGTCTTACAGAAACCTCGACGAAGGGCGTGCATTCTCGCCGCGCTCTTGAGGGAAGTTTTCCCATCTTCAGAAAAGATGACGTGCGGACGTAAGGTGAAACGACCCACACCTCTAACCACTGGGACTGCTTCCACTGCGAAATGCCAAAAGACCTGTCTCTTCTCACTTCGCCCGACCAAGTTCTTTCGAATTCGCCGACCTTCCGGGCCAATGAATTGCACAATGTCATCATTGACTAGGCCAAGCGGCAAGTACCACGCGTTTGTATTCGTTGCTGTCTGAAAGACGGAAAGACCAAGTTCACGCGCCCTAAAATCCCACGCTTGGCGTAGGAGGCTAGTGATCTGATTTCTGGCTTGCCCGCCGGAAATTCCAAGCGTCTTGCTTGCTTCACCCCGCATAAACGCGGAAGTAGGAACTTCAAGCCGGAGAGAAAGTCGCGCCTTCTTCCCTATTTGAGCCTGAAGATCGTCGATCGGAGCAAAGCTGCCGATAAGCCGAAGATATGGAATTGTCGGTCGCGAAATCAGCCTTCTCAATTCCTCGGAGTTCTTCTTACCTCGCCATCGAACTCGAAGAATCGAATAACTTCCGGCAAGCCTTGCAATGCAAATGAGTTCGCGAACATTGGTTCTTGTTGGCGTTCAAGGCGTGAATGCGACCGTCGTTGAGTTTGAGCGAGCAGAGAAACGGCACTAGGGCCATCTTCGACTGGGCCGCGGTACTGTATCTCTCGCGAATACTTTGAGTAGCTCTCTGAGGCCCGCAGCCCAATTTTCACTGAAATCAATAATGTTCTTTCGACCAATGTTTGCCCGGACATCCGAGAACGGCAGATCATCGAGTCCAATCGGAATGACAAAATTGTCCAACCCCTGGGAGCGCTCTGTACCGACAGCACAATTGATCTCGTCCAAGACGCCCTTTTTTGTTTGCGAGATGCGTGAAAGGCAAACGACAACCTGGCCGACTTCTTTCGTATGGCTTCTTCAATATCGTCCCAGAATTCCTCTCCACCAATTAACCGGGTCACATCTGACCACACTCGATAGCCGAGGGTAGATAGACTCTGCGCCCAGCCAGCGAGCGAATTCATTGTCCTCCGGATTGGCATGACTGATGAACACGACGTCACGGCCCATATCTAAGTGATGCTCTTGAATTGCCCGTGGCACCCGAAATGCCTCCCATCCTTTCTCGGCTAGCGAGTTGGAGGTGCCTTAGCAGTGAGGTTTCGTAGGCATCGTCCGCCTGACGCTCATCCAACAGAAAGGCAATTGGCCCTTCGACGTACTGCTTTGCTTTGAATGCAATCTGTCGAAGCTCCGCCACCAGCAATGCAGGATTTAATCGCGCGTCACGAGCTGAATTGATGCCCAACCGGCCCGCTAAGTCGTAGTACTGAGCGCCAACTTGCCGAAAAACCGAAAAGACAAGTTTCCGGTTTAGAGTGCCGAGATCGAAATCTGGGCGCCAATCGGAGATCGAATATATATCGAGGCCGACCATGCAGGATGCTCGAAAGAAAGTCGCTCTCACTTACGTGTTCAAAACGAATGAACAACAGCAAGTTCGGAAGCGTACTCGAAAAGAGATTTTGCCACGCAGCGATCTTGAAATCGCCACCCTCTATTGGCGGAGGCGCGGGAGTGGCCTCTACCAATTTCAAGAAGGTAGGGGGTGTTCGGTGGGTGCTCACTGGGAGGGCTTCGCCAAAATTGCCTCTAACTCGATATACGCTGCCGCCCCGAGGTGCCAAGGGTCTGCCCAATCGGGCTCAACGGATATCATCCTACCGCTGATACTATCCTTAAGGCGACGATCTTTAAGGAATGCTCGCCGGTACATGCGCGGAGCTACACCCACAAATGGCCGAAAGAGCACCCTCTTGCCGCCTAGGCTAGGAGGACGCCAACCCTTTGGTTCGGTCGCTATAGAATCTGAGTGCAACGTCGCCGCCTGACTTTTCGGGTAGGGCTCGATGTACTGAACCTCATCCACACCCGCGCTTACGATGTGCCGAGCGCAGTAGTGACATGGGAATGTTGTTACAAACAGGCGACTCCCAACTGTGGATGCTCCGCTTCGACCAGCGGATAGCAAAGCATCCATCTCTGCATGAACCGCTCTACTAAACTCCAAGAGGTCTCCAATGCCCGAGTCACGAAGTTCTCGCGGCAGCACTAGCGCTCGGTCTGGCTGGGCTCCCTTTAGCTCCGGAATCTCGTCTATAAGGGATCTAATCAATTCGTTTTGCTGGGTGGTGTTGCTGCAAAATGGAGTGACACCTTTACGGTAGGCGCAGCGATGCTCGTAGACTGAAACGTCCTTGGCATCGTGTCCTTCTTCCTCGTAGTGCAATGTCGTCTCGCCATACACTCCGCCTCCGGCCTTTGGCACCTCATTTGTGCCCGTCGCGATGATATTTCCCTCGTCGTCCATAAGTGCCGCACCAACTTGTCGCGAAAGACAAGCGCTACGAAGCCCTGCACTGTAGGCATCATGCATAGCAGTCTCGGCGCTCTCAGGCCGCACAACATCGTCCTTCAAAATGATCCGAAGCAGGCGAGACAAATTGTCTGGGACTTTAAAATCCTCGCTACCGGTTCCATCCGGATTCTCGCGATCCGGGGAGTTGTCGATGAAGTAATCCGACAGATGAAATGTCTCAGCGACCTTCTGACCGTGCGGCTTACCACCATCGGCATCTCAACTCATGAACTTGAGAGCGTCCGTTCGCCCTGCGTTGTCATATTTCTTCGAAATCCTTTCGAGCCGCTTTTCCAAATCGCACACAACGCCGATGAGGATGAAGGCGTCCTGATAGATGTGCCTCAGGAGCTTTACCTCATCTGGATGGCGTAAAACTCCAAGACGTAAGCTCGGCGTTTACCATCTGGCTTCACGGGCTTTTCGTCTAGCGCAACGCCCAACTTTTTTGCTCGAATTTCGCGGACGCGTTGAACAAGTCCACGAGCAACCGCTGCGTTATCCTTCGTAGATAAGCGCATTTCGTCGCCTAATTCCTGGTATGAAATCGAAGTATCGAGCTTACTCTTGACCGTGGTTGGCAGGCTACGGCTCGCCCGCTTGGCCCAAAGCTCAATTTCCGCGCGCGCTTTTAAAATCTCCGTATCGTAGGCACCGCCGGGAAGCGTACTAGCCCCAAGCCGTGCGGCAAGCTGCTCGGCTATTGTGCCCGGGCCAGCGCCAACGTGGCCCACAATTCCAAAGACTAGTTCGTTGGCAGCGTGCGCTAGGACTGCTTGCTTGCTGACTACATCGTCTCCTGCTTTGGCCGCCGCAGCCTGACCGCTCGCTTTTGCTTGCTCCGCCATTTGGCCCTCGACGGTTTATGAGGCGAAAAAGAAAATCTTATTCTACCCCTTCTGGCGTACGTGGTGTTGTGGAATACAGTGGTGCTCTTAGAAGCGCGCTTTTTGGCATCTCCCTAAGGCAAGAAGCGCCTCGGGCGGCCGAAGTGATGCTCGATTTGTGCGCCGTTTGGGACCGGTTTTGAGACGGAATGTGGCGAAGATACAGGCCTTTTCTCCAGCGCGTATGCCTTGGAATTACAGACTAAATCGCGGGCGGAACGGGATTCGAACTGACAGTGGTGATTTGAGGCAGCCAGCGAATGGCTTGTTGGGTGGCGATCTTCGCAATGGAATGATCGACGCTTTGACTTGAGCTGTCAGGCCAAGGAAGCGATTGCAACGGTGCCGGCAACAGGCCGGCCGATGCAACGCAAGTGGAGCTGATATGAGCAAGAAGAAAGCCGTGATTAGCGGGGGCATGAAGACCACGCCCCGGAAAAAGGAGTCCAAGCCGAGGGTCACCAAGCTTAGCCGATTGGCGGCGATGTTGCGGAAACCGGAAGGGGCAACCATCGACCAGCTTGGCAAGGCTCTCGACTGGCAGACGCACAGCGTGCGTGGAGCGATCGCCGGATCGCTCAAGAAGAAGGGCATCTCGGTGACGAGCGAACAGCCGGAGAGCGGACGGCGCATCTATCGCATTGTCTGAGCAATCGGCAGAGCAAACCGGGACGCTGGGGACCGAGATTGCCCAATTAGGCAATCTCGGCCTAGCTGAGCTGCGGACCTTTTGGGCCGAGCGGCTGGGGAAGCCCCGCGAGTTCGCCAGTACCGAGCTGACACGGCGTTGGCTCGCCTGGGAACTACAGGCTGCAGCGTGGGGCGGCCTGGATGCCAGCACCCGTCGCCGCCTTCGGCACCTCGCTGGATCGCTCAGGTCGAATGTGGCTCGGAGTGCCTTGTCAGATATCAGCGTCAAGCCCGGGACTGTACTTATCCGGGAGTGGGCTGGGACAACTCATAAGGTCTTGGTGCTCGAAAATGGATTCAACTGGTGCGGCCAGACATGGAAGTCACTCTCCGAGATCGCGACCAGGATTACGAGCACGCGCTGGTCCGGTCCTCGCTTCTTTGGCCTCAAGCGACGGAGCGACGCGTGACCTCCATCAAGCGATGTGCTGTCTACACGAGGAAGTCTACGGAAGAGGGGTTGGAGCAGTCCTTCAACTCCCTGCACGCTCAGCGGGAGGCGTGTGAGGCTTATGTAAAGAGCCAGGCGCATGAGGGCTGGAAGCTGGTCAAGACCGCCTACGATGACGGTGGTTTGTCTGGCGGCAATATGGGGCGCCCGGCGCTGCAGCAGCTTTTGGCTGACATTGCGACTGGCCGGATTCACATCATTGTCGTCTACAAGGTCGATCGGCTGACCCGATCGTTGGCGGACTTCGCCAAGATTGTCGAAGTACTCGACGGCCACGGTGCGTCGTTCGTATCGGTGACACAGCAGTTCAACACGACGACGTCCATGGGCCGGCTGACGCTGAACGTGCTGCTGTCATTTGCCCAATTCGAGCGAGAAGTCGCGAGCGAACGGATACGCGATAAGATCGCTGCCTCCCGGCGGAAAGGCATATGGATGGGTGGCAGCATAGCGCTGGGTTACGACGTCAAAGATCGCGAACTGGTCGTCAACGAGGATGAGGCAAAGACGGTCCGGGAGATATTCGAATCGTATGTTCGGCTGGGTTCCGTTGCCGACCTCCAGACTGAACTCAATGAACGAGGCGTCGTCAGCAAGCAGTGGGTCTCGACGACGGGGCGGATGTGGGGCGGAGTCAGGCTCAGTAGAGGGGCACTCTATTGGCTGCTGCGTAATCCAGTTTATGTTGGGCGAGTATCCCACAAGGGCCAGATCTTCGAGGGCCGGCAGGCACCCATCGTCGATCTAGCCTTGTGGGAAAAAGCGCAGGAGCTGTTGTCCGCAAAGAGTGCCAGCCGAAGGAAGCGGCACGTCATTCCCGGAGGCAGACCGCTTGCTGGTCGTCTATTTGACGATCGCGGCAACGCCATGAGCCCGACCTATACGACCCGGCCCTCAGGGCGACGATACGCCTATTACATTAGCCAGGCGTTGCTTCAGAACGCCAAGGAGCGGGCAGGATCGGTCCCGAGAGTTCGAGCTGAAGAGATCGAGCGTCTGGTATCCAATGCAATGCATGAAGTAGGGCGTGCGGACACGAGTGACCGGGAAGCGAGACCAACTCAGCTGATCGAGCGCGTCGTGGTTTACAAGGATCGGGTTGAGATCCAGAAGGCGTCAGCAGGCGAGGAGGGGGAGGACGCGACTGTCATGGTTCCAGTGAGGCTTGGCTATCGCAATCGGGTGAGAGTGTTGGACGACGGAACTACGAGGCCCGACGCAACGATCGTACGGGCGATGGCCCGGGCCCATGAATGGCGTGGTTGGCTGGAGCGGGACGAAGTCCACTCCTACCGAGATATCGCCAACAAGGCGGACGTAGACGCGAGCTACGTCCGGCTGCTCCTGCCGCTGGCGTTCCTTGATCCCCAGATTACGCGTGAGTTGTTGGACGGCCGATGCCGGATCAGCGGCGGCCTAATCGAATTGCTTCGTCGGGGCATTCCAGCCGATTGGCAGCAACAGCGAGTGCTCTTCCAAACTCAGTCGGTCTGAGGCCGGGGTTGGGTCGATGCTAGGCCCCAGCTAGTGTGACTAGCATCTGGGCCCTCCGGAGACTGAGAGCCGGTTCGGGCCGAAAGCCGCCAAATGGGTCTGGGTTGGCTGGTCTTTGGTCACACTCAATACCAAAAGAGCCCGCTTTCGCGGGCTATTTTGCTGATTGGGCGCCACCGAGTTAGCAGGCGGCGACTGGTTGGTAGGCCCGGCAGGATTCGAACCTGCGACATAACCGTTATGAGCGGCTCGTTCTAACCACTGAACTACGGGCCCCAACCGAAGCCCGTCGTTCTACACCACTTATTCGGCGGGCGGCACGAACATATAGCCGACGCCGCGGACGGTGCGAATGACCGTGGGCTTCTCGGGCGAGGGCTCGATCTTGCGCCGTATGCGGGTGATGCGCAGATCGATCGCGCGGTCGAACGGGTCGCGGGCGCGATGGCTGGTGGTTTCCAGCAGCCAGTCGCGGCTCAGCGGCCGGTTGGGGTTCTCGGCGAAGATTTTGAGGATGTCGAACTCGCCTGCGGTCACGGCCACGTCCTTGCCGCTGTCGTCGTGCAGGGCGCGCCGGCTGAGATCGAGGACATGGCGGCCCATGCGCACCCGCTCCAGACGCGACGGCGTCGATTTGTTGACCGAACGGCGCAGCACGCTCTTGCAGCGGGCCAAGAGCTCGCGTGGCTCGTAGGGTTTGGCGACATAGTCGTCGGCGCCGCTTTCCAGACCCAGCACCTTGTCGACCGAATCACCGGCCGCCGTCAGCATGATGATGCCCACGCGGGTGCTGCTTTCGCGCAGCCAGCGGGCCAGCGCAAAGCCATCCTCCTGGCCGGGCAGTTGCACGTCGAGCAGCACGAGGTCGGGCATCGCCCGCGAGACCTGGCGGCGCATCTGCGCGCCGTTCTCGACGGCAATGACCCTGAGGTCGTGATTGGCGAGGTAGGTCTCGGCGGCCTTACGCTGAAATGCGTCGTCCTCGACCAGCAAAACGGAAGGATGTTGCATGATTTGTATCCAAAATTAATTTCGTCTTAATGGCTGATAAAATACCAAGGTTTTGCAACAATTTATACCCCTTTCTTGATATTCTTGATACAGTAATGGTCGTTCTCCGCTCTGATACAACCATATGTTGGTTTCATCCCTTTTCTCGTCGACGATAAATCATGGCGATCGGTACTGATCCCGCCGCTGCTTCCCTTGAGGTGGTGAGCCCCGCGCGCCAGGACGCGTTCGTGCGCGCCGAGCTGATCCGCCGCCTGTTCGATGGCTCGCGCCAGTCGCGTTACTTCTCGTTCGTGCTGTGGCCGGTGATCGCCGCCATCTATTGGCGCCAGATCGACCTCATGGAACTGATGCCGCCGTTCCTTGCGCATGTCGCGGTGACGATCGGTTTCGACGTGCTGCGCCGCAACTTCACGCACGCCAATCCTCCTGACGCCGATGTCGTGCGTTGGGGCTGGTGGTTCGCCAGCCTCTCGTTCCTCGCCGGTGCCTGCTGGGGCGTTGCGGGCTTCATGCTGGCCTCCAAGGAGTACGAGCTGCAGCGCATGCTGCTGGGACTCGTGCTGCTCGCCACCATCACCACCGCGGTGCCGATCCGCTCGGCCCATCCGCCGACCTTCTATACCTTCGCCCTCGCCACCGCCGCGCCGCTGCTCTTCGTCCTGCTGATCTCGGTTGATCCGTTCTACCAACTGGTCGGCATCGCCGGTGGTGCCTATGTCGGCCATCTCATGGCCTATGTGCGCGACGTCCATCGCTGGCAGTACGACAACATCGCGCTGGCCTACCAGAAGGAGGAACTGGCACAGCGCCTGCAGGTCGCCTACGACGAGGAGCGGCTGGCGCGTGATGCGGCGCTCGCCGCCCAACGCGAGGCCGAAGCCGCCAACCAGGCCAAATCGACCTTCATCGCCACGGTGAGCCACGAAATCCGCACACCAATGAACGGTGTGCTGGGCATGATCGACGTGCTTGAGCGCACACAGCTCTCGGCCGAGCAGCGCAATTCGCTGGGCATCGTGCGCTACTCGGCCTCGGCGTTGCTCAAGATCATCGACGACATCCTCGACTTCTCCAAGATCGAGGCTGGCCGCCTTGACCTCGAGAACATCGAGCTCTCGACCGTCGAGCTGATCGAAGGCGCCGCCGAGACGCTGGCGCCGCAGGCGGCGGCCAAGGGCATTCGTCTGGCTGCCTTCGTCGCCGCCGGTGTGCCCGAGCGCGTGATCGGCGATCCGCATCGCCTGCAGCAGATCCTGTTCAACCTCCTGGGCAACGCGCTCAAATTCACCGAACACGGCTCGGTACGACTGACGCTCGAGAATGCCGGGCCGTCGATGCTGCGCATCCGCGTCGTCGATACCGGCATCGGGTTGACCCAGGAGCAGCGCGACCGGCTGTTCCAGCCGTTCGTGCAGGCCGATAGCACAACCACACGACGCTTCGGTGGCACCGGCCTCGGCCTTTCCATCGTGCGGCGTCTGGCGGAAGCCATGCAGGGCAGCGTCGGCGTCGAGAGCGCGCCGGGGCTGGGTTCGACCTTCACGGTCACGGTGCGGATCGAGGAAGCGCCCCCCGTAGCGCGCGTCGAGCGGCCGCTCGACGGGCTGTCGCTGGCATTGGCTGTGGCCGACCCCGATGAGGCGCAAGCCTTTACGCGCTATCTTCGCGATGCGGGCGCGACCGTTTCCTTCGACGATCCGTCGACTTTCATGGGCGTGCGCCTGCTCGATGGCCCAGAAGCGGAGAGGGGAGGGCCGGAACGGCGGATCACCCTGCTTGACGTCACGACCATGACGGCCGGCGAGGGTGCCTTGCCGAGACCATGGCGGCGCGACGTGCTGGTGCGTGCCGTGGCGCGTGCGGCGGGGCGGGCGGAAATCGTCGCTTCGCGCGAGCGGGTCGGGGCGCCCGAAAAGGTCGGTGGGCGCGTCCTGGTGGTCGACGACAATTCGGTCAATCGCAAGATCCTGGCCCGCCAGCTCGAGCTTGCCGGTGCCTCGACCGACGCGGCGGCGGGTGGCGAGGAAGCGCTCGAGCTGTGGCGCACCGGGCGCTACGACTTGGTGCTGGCCGACCTGCAGATGCCGACCATGGACGGCTTCGAATTGGCGCGCCGGATCCGCTCGAGCGAGGCCGACGAGCACCGGCCGCGCACGCCGATCCTGGCGGTCACGGCCAGTGCCTTCGAGGACCAGGAGCGCAGGAGTCGCGCCGTCGGCATGGACGGGCTGATCACCAAGCCGATCGGCATCGAGCAGCTGCGGGCGACCCTGGATATTTGGCTAAAGGATGCGCGCGTGGAACAGCCGACGTGAGCGAGCGAGCGACCCCGCCATACGACCGTGACCGGCTGGTCGAGCTGTTCGGCAACGATCCCAAGACCTTGGCCGAGGTGGAGCGTGAGTTCGTCGAAACCGCGCGCGAAGCGGAGCGCGAGATCGGCGATGCCGACGACCTCGGCACGATCGCACGCGCCGCGCACCGCGTGAAAGGCGCCTCGGGAATGATCGGCGCGGCGGCGCTGCACCAGATCGCCGAGGCGCTCGAGCGCGCGGCCAAGGCAGGCGATCTGCCGGGCGTGCGCCGCATGCACACGATCTTTAGCCAGGAGGTCAAGCGCGTGGCCGAGCAGGCCAGCCTGACGCGCTAGCCGCGCCCTTCCCTCATCCTGAGGAGCGAGCGAAGCGAGCGTCTCGAAGGATGGGCAACAGACGTAGTGCTCGTGCCCACCCTTCGAGACGGCCGCTGCGCGGCCTCCTCAGGGTGAGGTGGTTGTGGTCAGATGACGCTGACTCAGCCGCGCGGCCTGAGTTTGATGGTTGCCGAGTAGGACAAGAGCGGCCGACCGTCCTGTTCGAGCAGGCCGCGCACGAAGGCGAGCGACTTGCCGTGGCGCGGCACCTCGACCCGGGTCATGAGCGGAGATCGGGCATTGCCCGCCGCCAGGAATTCCGCCGCGAATGATACCGTGCTCGGCGCCATGCCGGTGACCAGCGCCGCAGCCCGTGTCACGCCTAAATCGGCGAAGCTCATCATGTAGCCGCCATGCAGCACGCCACCCGAGTTGCACATATGCGGCAGGGTCGGCTGGATCAGCGTCGCGCCATCGACCTCCTTGCGCGCATATGACGGGCCGATATGGCGCGAGTAGATGCTGGCGTTGCCGAGCAGTTCGAAGCCCGGCAGCACGGTTTGCGGCGTGGCGCTCTCCGTGGTTGGCGACGACGCCTCCTTGCGTGCCATCGCCTTGGCCCGCGGCACGTGCCGGCAGACGCCCGACCACAGCGCGATGGTCTTGCCCGACTGAGTGACGGAACCACGCGCGAAGGCCATGCGGCCGGTCACCTGCAGGGGCTCGCCGGTCGCCTCCAGCGGCAGGCCGATGCGGCCGGCGTTCAGAAATTCCACGGCGATGCTCACCGTCATGGCGAAAGAGGTGTTGGTCCCGCCATCAGCGGCGCGGCCCGCGACGAGGCAGAGCGCGTAGTCGGCGAAGGTCAGGATGGCGCCGCCATGTACGCCGCCGGCGTAGTTGCCGTGGCGCTCCGCAGTCGGAAGCACGCAGTGCACGCTGCCGGCGCGCGCCGCATCGCCTTCGATCCTGAAATAGAACGGGCCGGTGTGATCCTCGAACGGGTCGGGCGGCACGAAGACGGAGTAGCGCGCAAGGTCGATGGAATCGGGCATCCGTGCTGTAATAGAAGGAATAGTCGTAAGCACAAAGAGCCACGGAGCGAAATGTCATGACGGCAAGCGTCCACAAGGTCGACATCTCCTGGGACCGCCGCCCGTCCGGCACGGTCGCCAGGGTCGTATTCGACAATTCGCGGCGGCTGAATGTGCTCAACCCGCCGGCGCTGCTCGATCTCACCGAGGCCTTTCTCGCCCTGTCGCGCGAGGAGGATCTCCGTTGCGTAGTGTTCTCGGGCGCGGGCGGCCGGGCCTTCATCGGCGGCGCCGACATCAATCACATGACGACGATGAAGCATCCAGAGGATGGACGTCGCTTCCTCACCATGATCCACAAGCTCTGCCAGGCCATCCGCGACTGCCCCGTGCCGGTGATCTGCAAGGCGGAGGGTTACACGCTGGGTGCCGGGCTCGAAGTCGCGGCCTCCTGCGACATCCGCATCGCCGCCGACAACGCACAGTTCGGCATGCCCGAGGTCAGGGTGGGCGTGCCCTCGGTCGTCGAGGCGGCGCTGCTGCCGCGCCTGATTGGCTGGGGCCGCACTTCGTGGCTGCTGCTGACGGCTGAGAACATCGATGCCGCCACTGCCGACCGATGGGGCATGGTCGAGCAGGTCGTGCGGGTCGACGCCCTCGACGCCGCCGTCGAGCGCTGCGTGGGCTCCATCGTCGACAGCGCGCCGAAGGCCGTGCGAGCCCAGAAGCGTCTGATGCGCCGCTGGGAGCGCTTGTCACTCGATGAGGCGGTGCAGGCGGGCATAGACGCCATGGCCCAGTCGGTGGCCGACGGCGAGCATCTCGAACGCATGACAGCGTTCGTCAACCGCAAGAGGAAGTGATGGCCAACACCGTCCGCGTCGGCTGCCATTCCGGCTTCTGGGGCGACACCGAGACGGCGGCGCCTCAGCTCGTGCGCCATGGCAACGTGGACTATCTCGTCAGCGACTACCTTGCTGAAGTCACCATGTCGATCATGGCGGCACAGAAGCTGCGCAATCCGCAGGCGGGCTACGCCACGGATTTCGTCACGGCAGTGATGGCGCCGCTCGCCCGCGAGATCGCCGAGAAGAAGATCAAGGTCATCACCAATGCCGGCGGCGTGAACCCGCAGGCCTGCCGCGACGCCGTCCTCAAGGCCTGCGAGGCGTCAGGTGTAAAGCTCAAGGTCGCGATCGTGGTGGGCGACGACCTGCTGCCGAGAGTGGACGAGCTGCGCAAGCTCGGCACCAAGGAGATGGATACAGGCGCGGAGCTGCCGACGCGCATCGCCAGCATGAACGCTTATCTCGGTGGCTTCCCGATCGCCCGTGCGCTCAGTGAGGGCGCCGATGTCGTGATCACCGGCCGCTGCGTCGACTCGGCGGTGACGCTGGGTGCGCTGATCCATGCCTTTGGCTGGGGCATGGACGATCATGACAGGCTCGCCGCCGGAACGCTGTGCGGCCACATCATCGAATGCGGCGCGCAGTGCAATGGCGGCAACTTCACCGACTGGCGCCTGGTGCCCGGCTATGATGACATGGGCTTCCCGGTCGCCGAGGTCGAGAGCGATGGCAGCTTCGTGCTCGACAAGCCCGACGGCACCGGCGGCTTGATCACGCCTGCCACCGTCGCCGAGCAGATGCTCTACGAGATCGGCGATCCGCGCGCCTATGTCGTGCCAGACGTCGTGTGTGACTTCACGGGCGCGACCTACAAGCAAGTCGCCAGGGACCGTGTGCATGTGTCGGGCGCTAAAGGCCGGCCGGCGACCGACAGCTACAAGGTCTCCACGACCTGGCCCGACGGCTACAAGCTCAGCACCATCTTCATGCTGGGTGGGCGCGAGGCCGCGGCCAAGGGCCGGCACAGCGCAGAATCGATCATCAAGAAGACGCGCCGCGTGTTCGCCGAGAAGGGTATGGCCGACTATCGCGACGTCAGCATCGAGATCATCGGGGCCGAAGCGACCTACGGGCCGCACGCCCGGACCGAGGACAATCGCGAGGTCGTGGTGAAGATCGCGGCCAAGCACGACCAGAAGGAGGCGCTGGCGCTGCTCGGGCGCGAGATCGCGCCGATGTCGACCGGTGGCGTGGTCGGCATGACCGGCTCCTTCGGCGCGGGACGCGCCTCGCCCTCGCCGGTGATCCGCATGTTCTCCTGTCTGGTGTCCAAGAGCCTGGTGCCGGTGACAATTGACCTCGATGGCAAGCAGATCGCGCTGCAGGAGGGCGCGCGCAGCGGCGGCTTTTCGCCGGCGTCACTGCCAGCCGAAGCGCCGCCCGTGCCCCGGTGCATTGCCGCCGACGCGCGAACGGTCCCGCTGCTGGCGCTGGCCTATGGCCGGTCGGGCGACAAGGGCGACAACGCCAATATCGGCATCTTCGCGCGCAAGCCCGAATACGTCCCGATTCTCGATGCGGAGGTGACGGCGGACGCGGTGGCGCAATACTTCGCCCATCGCATTCAGGGACCGGTGACGCGCTGGCGGCTGCCCGGCATCGGCGGCTTCAATTTCCTGCTGCGGCAGGCGCTGGGCGGCGGCGGCATGGCTTCACTGAAGGCCGATCCCTTGGCCAAGGCCTTTGCGCAGATGCTTTTGGACATGCCGGTACCCATCCCGGCCGGCCTCTTGCCGAAGGAAGCTTCGAACACCAACTAGCCATCCTCCGGGGAAAATCTGCATTGGTCACAGAAATGCTATCGACTGACTAAGTCGATCGATTGATATGGTTCCGCCCGCTCCGGCAATGGCGGGCCCATGAAGCGATTCATCACGCGTTATCGTCCAGCGACCCAATCGCGCGGGGAGGACACGCGGCGGCGTATCCTCGACACTGCGCTCGAGATCTTCGCTGCCGAAGGTTACCAAGGCGCCAGCACACGAGTTCTGGCCGAGCGCGCCGGCGTGAACCTGCCGGCCATTCAGTATTATTACGGCAGCAAGGAAGGGCTCTACCGGGCCGTCATCGACAGCATTGTCGAGCACACCGAGGCGCAAATGGCGCCGCTGACGGCAAGGGTGAAGGCGGCGCTTGCAAGCCAGGAAACCCCGCGGGAGGAACTGCTCGAGCTTCTTTGCCTGATGCTCGAATCGTTCGTGGCGCTGGTCAGCAATGGCAAGCAGATCGAAGCCAAGCGCATCTTCTTCGCTCGTGCCGAGGTCGAGGACACGCCCGGTCTCGAGCGGTTGCACGAGAGCGGCGTGCGCCAGATCTTCCAGCCTTGCCTCGACTTGGTCGCGCGTCTGCTCGGGCGCTCGACGGAAGACCGCGAGACCGTTCTGCGTGCGCTGACGTTGTTCGGCCAGGTCACGATCTTCTGCGACAAGCCCGTGCGCCGGATTCTTCATCTCGGAGAACTCACCGAGGAATACGTGCGCGCCATCCAGAACCTGGTGCGCAGCCACACGCTTGCCATCTTCCAGGCCGCGCTGGCGAAGGAGGCCATCTCACCATGAACCGTTGCCCGCTCCCTCGTGCTCGTCTGGTGCTGGCCGGCGTGGCTCTGCTCGCGGGCTGCACGGCAGGCCCCGATTTCAAGCGGCCCGACAAGCCGAAGGAGCAGGGCTATACGCCCGAAAAGCTCGCGCCCACGACGTCATCGGCGACGGTCGAGGGCGGTCAGGCGCAGAGCTTCGTCGAGAGGCGCGATATCCCGGGCGACTGGTGGACGCTGTTCCGATCGCACGAGTTGACCGGCCTGATCGACCAGGCGCTCAAGGCCAATCCGGACCTTGACGTTGCGCAGGCCTCGCTGCGCCAGGCCAACGAGAACCTCTACGCCCAGCAGGCCACGCTGTTTCCCACCCTTACCGGCAACGTCTCCGGCCAGAACGCGCTCGCCAACGGCGCGGCGTTCGGCCAGAGCGGAACCTCGTTCTACTACGGCGTGACGACGGCATCGCTCAACGTCACCTACTCGCCGGATATCTTCGGCGGCACGCGCCGCTCCGTTGAAGCGTCGGCGGCGCAGGCGGAGTTCCAGCGCTATCAGCTCGAGGCGACCTACCTGACGCTGACGTCGAACGTGGTGGTGGCCGCGGTCAACCTCGCCTCACTGCGCGGCCAGATCACCGCCACCGAGCAGGTGATCAAGCTGGAAACCGACGCGCTCAACGTGGTGCGCACCCAGTTCGGCCTGGGCGGCGCCTCGCAGGCCGACGTGTTGACGCAGGAAGCGACCCTGCGTGCCACAGAGGCCACCCTGCCGCCGCTGCAGAAGCAGCTTGCCGTGCAGCGCAACCAGCTGATGACCCTGCTCGGCAAGACGCCGACCGAGGATGCGGGCACCAGCCTGCAGCTTGCCTCTTTCGAGTTGCCGGAGGAGCTGCCGCTCAGCCTGCCCTCGCAACTCGTCGAGCAGCGGCCCGACATTCGCTCGGCCGAGGCGCAGCTGCACGTTGCCAGCGCCAACATCGGTGTCGCCGTATCCGCGCAGTTGCCGCAGTTCACCATCACCGGGTTGCTTGGATTCACGTCGGCGGGCATCGCCGGCATGTTCGCACCCGGCACAAACGTCTGGTCGCTCGGCCTCAGCATCGCCCAGACGCTGTTCGATGCCGGGAAACTCGATCACCAGAAGCTGGCGGCGATCGCGGCCTACGACAAGGCGGCCGCGCAGTACCGCAGCACCGCGCTATCGGCCTTCCAGGACGTCGCCAACGCGTTGCGCGCCCTGCAAACCGACGCCGATGCTCTGCGCACTGCAGTCGCTTCCGAGCGCACGGCGGCGGCGAGCCTCAGCCTGTCGCAGCAGCAGTACCAGCTCGGCGCCGTCAACTACCTGACCCTGCTCAATGCGCAGCAGACCTACCAGAATGCGGTGATCAACCGCGTGAAGGCACAGGGGCAGCGTTACAGCGATACGGCTGCGCTCTTCCAGGCGCTGGGCGGCGGCTGGTGGAACCGCAACGACGTCGATCCCAAGTCATTGGGCAAGCCGAATCGCCGGTTCTGGGCGCCGCCGGTCGACGAGATCCACCTCCCACGCGCGGGACACTGAAGCTGCGGCAAATTTTGGGTTCGAAGGCCGGCCTCGCCCGGCTGGTCAGAGGATGCAGGCAATGATCAAGCGAATGCTCATCATGTTGGTCCTGGTTGGCGTGGTGCTGGGGTCGGTGTTCGGCTTCAAGACCTTCGTCGACGGCAAGGTGAAGCAGTTCATGGCCGGCATGGGCAACCAGCCGCAGACCGTGTCGACCACTAAAGCGAGCCTGTCGGATTGGCAGCCGCAGCTCGAGGCGGTCGGCAGCCTGCGCGCGCTGAGCGGCGCCGACCTCTCGCTCGAGGTCGCCGGCGTGGTCGAGGTGATCGACTTCCAGTCGGGCGAGGATGTCGAGAAGGGCAAGCTGCTGCTGCGCCTGCGCGACGAAGACGAGACATCCAAGCTGAAGTCGCTCGAGGCTGTGGCCGAGCTGTCGCAGATAAACTACGACCGCGACCTCAAGCAGCTCGCCGCCAAAGCCGTCGCCCAGGCGATCGTCGACAACGACGCTGCCAACCTGCGCAACAACCGTGCGCTGGTCGAGCAGCAGAAGGCGATCGTCGACAAGAAGGCGCTGCGTGCGCCGTTCTCCGGGCATCTCGGCGTACGCCAGGTCGATCTCGGACAATATCTCGCCCCTGGCACTGTGATCGTGACCTTGCAGGCGCTCGACCCGATCTATGTCGACTTCCTGCTGCCGCAGCAGTCGCTCGACAAGATCAAGGTCGGACAGCCGACCAAGCTCAAGGTCGATACCTATCCGGACAAGATCTTCAGCGGCAAGATCACGGCTATCAACCCCAAGGTCGAAGCGTCCAGCCGCAACGTGCAGGTGCGGGCGACGCTGGCGAATCCCGAGCACAAGCTGCTTCCCGGCATGTTCGCCACCGTCGACATCGACGTCGGCTCTGTACAGCGGCTGGTCACGCTGCCGCAGACGGCAATCAGCTACAATCCCTACGGCAACCTCGTGTACGTCGTCGACGACAAGGGCAAGGGGCCGGACGGCAAGGCGATGCTGGTCGCGCGCCAGACCTTTGTGACGACGGGCGCCACGCGCGGCGACCAGGTCTCGGTCCTGAAGGGCATCAAGGAGGGCGACACGATCGTCACCGGCGGCCAGATGAAGCTGCGCAACGGGGTGCCGCTGGCCATCAACAACACGGTCCTGCCCAAGGACGATCCCAACCCCAGGCCGGTCGACAACTGAGGGCAGGGCGATGAAATTCACCGACATCTTCATCCGCCGTCCCGTGCTGGCGACGGTGGTCAGCCTGCTGATCCTGGTGCTTGGCCTGCGCGCCGTCGGCGCGCTGCCGGTGCTGCAATATCCGCGCACGGAGAACGCAGTCGTCACCGTGACGACGACCTACTATGGCGCCGATCCCGACGTCATCGCGGGCTTCATCACCACGCCACTGGAGCTCGCCATCGCCCAGGCCAACGGCATCGACTACATGACGTCGACCAGCCAGAGCGGCGCCAGCACCATCACCGTTTATCTGCGGCTCAACTATCCGTCCGACCGGGCGCTGACCGAGATCAACACCAAGGTCCAGTCGGTGCTCAACCAGCTGCCGCCCGGCTCGCAGCAGCCGGTGCTGACGGTGAAGATCGGCCAGACGATCGATGCCATGTACATCGGCTTCTCGAGCACCGTGCTCGCCTCCAACCAGATCACCGACTACATGGTGCGTGTGGTGCAGCCCAAGCTGCAGGCGGTCGAGGGCGTGCAGACGGCCGAGATGATCGGGGCCAAGAACTTCGCCCTGCGCGCCTGGCTCGATCCCAAGAAGCTCGCCGCTTACGGGCTGACAGCGGCCGACGTGAGCGCCGCACTCTCCAGCAACGACTACATCGCCGGCCTTGGCAGCACCAAGGGCCAGATGGTCCAGGTGACGCTCACCGCCTCCACGTCGCTGCACACGGTCGAGGAGTTCCGCAAGCTGGTGCTGAAGCAGGACAATGGCGCGATCGTGCGGCTGGAAGATGTCGCCAACGTCACGCTGGGCTCCGACGATTACGAGAGCCAGGTCGGCTTCGACGGCCAGAAGGCGGTCTATATCGGCATTCTGGTGGCGCCGACCGCCAACCTGCTCGACGTCATCAAGGGCGTGCGCGCCGTGTGGCCCGACATCGTGGCGCAGCTGCCCGAAGGCCTGGAAGGCAAGATCGTCTACGATTCGACCGAGTTCGTGAACAGCGCGATCAACGAGGTGATCAGCACACTGGTCCAGGCGCTGGTCATCGTCACCCTGGTCGTCTTTCTCTTCTTGGGGTCCGTCCGTTCGGTGCTGATCCCGACGGTCGCGATCCCGTTGTCTCTGATCGGCACTTTCACGCTAATGGCGGCGCTGGGCTTCTCCATCAATCTGCTGACGCTGCTCGCCCTGGTGCTTGCCATCGGCCTGGTGGTCGACGACGCCATCATCGTCGTCGAGAACGTCAATCGCCATCTCGAGGAGGGGCAGCAGCCGATACCCGCCGCCATCGAGGCAGCGCGCGAGCTCGGCAGTCCGATCATCGCCATGACCGTGGTGCTGGTCGCGGTCTATGTGCCGATCGGCTTCCAGAAGGGCCTGACAGGCGCTCTGTTCACCGAGTTCGCCTTCACCCTGGTCGGTGCCGTAACCGTGTCGGCCGTCATCGCGCTCACCCTGTCGCCGATGATGTGCTCGCGGCTCCTGAAGCCCACCGATCCCAACGACCGGGGCTGGGAGGCGCGGCTGATCCGCCTGATCGACCGCGTCTTCGACCGCACGCGCAGTTTCTACTCGCGCCGCCTGCACGGCAGCCTGAACTACCTGCCGGTGACGGGCGTCTTCGCCGCGATCATCCTGGGCAGCATCTACTTCCTCTACACTAGTACCAAGGCCGAGCTGGCGCCGCAGGAGGACCAGGGGGTCGTCATCACACTGTCGACCGCCGCGCCCAATGCCACGATCGACCAGCGGCTGGTCTACTCGCGCCAGATCTTCGACATCTTCACGAGCCATCCCGAGAACGACCACGTCTTCCAGCTCGACGTGCCCGGCCAGTCGATCGCCGGCATGGTGCTGAAGCCATGGGACAAGCGGAAGATGACGTCCAACCAGCTGCAGCCGATCATCCAGCAGCAGGTCGCGGGCATTGCCGGCGCCCAGGTCGTGGCCTTTCAGTTGCCGCCGCTGCCGGGCAGCAATGGCCTGCCGGTGCAGTTCGTCATCAACAGCACCAACGACTTCGGCCAGCTGAACGAGATCGCCCAGCAGTTCCTGCAGGAAGCGCTGAAGAGCGGCATGTTCATGTTCCTGAACACCGACCTCAAGATCGACCAGCCGCAGTCGACTCTCGTGATCGACCGTGACAAGGCCTCGCAGCTCGGGCTGAAGATGAGCGACATCGGTGCCGCCATGGCCTCCATGCTGGGCGGCGGCTACGTGAACTACTTCAGCCTCGACGGCCGTTCTTACAAGGTGATCCCGCAGGTCCAGCAGCGCTCGCGCCTCAACGTCGACCAGCTAATGAACTACTACATCCGCGCCGCCGACGGCTCGACGGTGCCGCTATCGACGGTGGCCAAGCTGGTCACCAAGACGATCCCGGAGTCGATCAACCACTTCCAGCAGCTGAACAGCGCCACCATCCAGGGCGTGGCCTACCCGGGCGTCGCCCAGGCCGATGCGCTCGACTACCTCAAGGGGCTCGCGGCGCGCACGCTGCCGCAGGGCTACACGATCGATTATGGCGGTCTGTCGCGCCAGTACGTTCAGGAGTCGGGCGGCTTCGCCACGACCTTTGGCTTCGCGCTGATCATCATTTTCCTGTCGCTGGCCGCCCTGTTCGAGAGCTTCCGCGATCCGCTGATCATCCTGTTCTCGGTGCCGATGTCGATCGCTGGCGCCCTGGTCTTCATCCTGGTGCTCTCGACCATGGGCGTGCCCGGCGCCTCCATCAACATCTACACCCAGGTCGGTCTGGTGACGTTGATGGGCCTGATCAGCAAGCACGGCATCCTGATCGTCGAGGTGGCCAACGAGCAGCAGCGCGAGGGCAAGAGCAAGCGCGAGGCGGTCGAGGCCGCTGCCGCCATCCGCCTGCGGCCGATCCTGATGACCACCGCGGCGATGGTGCTGGGCGTCGTCCCGCTCATCCTGGCGAGCGGCGCGGGCGCACTCTCGCGCTTCGCCATGGGCCTGGTGATCGCCAGCGGCATCGCCATCGGCACGCTCTTCACTCTGTTCGTGGTGCCGGCCGTCTACGTGATGCTCGCGGGCGACCATTCGAGGGCGCACGAGGCGGCTGAGGCCGGCTTGCAGCCGGGGGAATAGCGCAGGATTCTCGCTTCGTTCGATTCGCCCCGGCTCAGTCGACCGCGCTCCAGAACCGATGGAGCGCGGTCGCGTCGCCGTTGAACAGGTTGCGATCGCAGTGACCGACACCCTGCACGATGGTGGTCTGCCCGTAGGCGGGATGGCCCGCATTTTCGTCGCCCGCATACTGCCAGAGCCGCCAGCCCCGCGCCGCCCAGGCGAGCGGAATCTCGGGCAAGTCGTGGTAGTCGGCGACCCACAAGCCGCAGCGCGCGAGGATCGAGTCCGGGCTGATCCGCGCACCGAAGCTCAAGCCGGAGCCGGGCAGGGGATCGCCGTTGGCCCAGGTCGGATGGACGTAGACGACCGGCAGTCGGTCGGTCGCCTTGGCCACCGCCTGCACGAAGGCCTCGGCCTGCTCGAGCGTCATGGAGTTCGACGGATTGTTCTCGTTGGCCTCGAGGTCGAGGGCCAGCAGGGTCCTGGGGCCCGGCCGTGACGCGGCCAGGAAGAACGCCGCCTGCTCGGCACCCGGGCCTAGCCCGGTGCCGAAATGATAGGTGCCCCACAGCAATCCCGCCGCCTCGGCCTGCGGGCGTCGCGCGGCGCACGCCCCGTCGGCATAGTCGTTGCCTTCGCTCGCCTTATGGATGACGCCCAGGATGCCGCTCTGGCGCACCAGCCGGAAGTCGGAGACGGTTGCGCCCTGGCTGAGGTCGATCACCGCGTCCAAGCCTTGCGCTGCGCGATCGGGCGGCGGCGGTGCGATCGGGTACTGGCGAGGCGCCAGGGGCGCCGACATGGGCGCCTGGCGCGCGCCGCATCCCGCCGTCGCAGACGCCGCCAGGCCCGAGAGAACAGTTCTGCGCGATATCATGCACCGGTCATGCGTTACTACGCTCCCGCCTAAGTCGCGAAGCGCCGAATGCTGCGGCGGCCCGAGCCCAGGACCACGATCAGCGCCGACAGGAGCGGATTGGCGATCTGGATGGCGATCAGCAGGTCGAGGCTGACGCTGCCGCGGATATAGCCCATCAGGGAGCCGACCAGCACGACATGCAGGATGACGCCGGCGACGGCTGTCGCCAGCACCGCGCGGAAGCCGAGATGATACCGCGTCATCGCTGCGGCAAAGGCCAGTAGCGACAGTGGCAGGAACAGCGCCACCGCGGTCAGCAGGCCGGGGTTGTAGGCGCGCATCATCACGGCTGGAACGGCGTGGGCGAACAGGTTCACGAAGGGAATGGCGAAGAAGCTGAGCCCAATCACCGGCCAGCGCGAGGCGAGCAGGGCCGACAACGGCCCGGCCACCCAGACCGCGCTGATATTCACCGCCGTGATGAAGGAATGGGGCACGGTGCAAACCTGCGGATTGCCGAAGCCAAGCAGGGCGCACAGGCTGCCGCGGAACGCATAGGTCGTGCCCTCGGCGTCGATGCCGTGTTCCTCGATCTGGTGCACGAGATAGGCGAAGGTGGCCGCCCAGGTGAGCCAGGTCATGTCACGCCAGCGCGTCACCGCGCGGTCGCTGCGCAGAGCGTTCGTTGTCAGCAGGATAAGCAACAGCCCCGCCGCACCGAGGCCGATCCACGGCCAGACAAAGGCGAAAGCGAACATCCGTCGCGAGGCTAGCGTTGTCGCAGAGGGTCGTCGAGCGCTCTGCTCTCGTTACACAGGCTGCGAAGGTTGATTTACAGGGCCGCGACGGCGGCGCGGGCGATAGGCACGCCCCATTCCTGCAGGAAGTGGCCGCCCTCTTCGATCTCGATCGGTGGCGGGCAATTGCGGATGTCGGCGTGGAGGCGGCGCATCACTGGCGGGCCGAGCACGGGATCCTTCATGCCGATCGCCATCAGGCTGCGGCCGGCCCAGCGGTCGCGCCAGAACGCGCGCGCCTCGCGCGACAGGGCCGCGCCCAGCGAATTGGGGCCGTCGGGCACCAGGTTGGGAAAGCGCCGGACGCCCGCCTTGTAGGAGACATCGGGAAAGGGCGCGGCATAGCTCGCCGCCTCCTCGGCGCTGAGCTGCGGGCAGGTGCGCTGCATCAGCCGGGCGATGTCCATGTCTTGGTTGCGATTCGAGAAATCGCGCCAGGCCAAAAAGCCCTCGCCCAGCGGCTGGTCGCCGGTGCCCAGCATGGTGTTCATCACCAGCAAGGACGCGAAGCGCTCCGGCGCTGCCATCGGCAGGGTAAGCCCGATCAGCCCGCCCCAGTCCTGCACCACCAGCACGATGTTGCTGAGATCCAGCGCCGCGATGAGATCGAGCAGCGAGTTGCGATGGAATTCGAAAGTATAGGTCGCTTCATCGACCGGCTTGTCCGAGCGGCCGAAGCCCAGAAAGTCCGGCGCCACCACTCGATCGCCCGCGCCGGCGAAGACCGGGATCATGCGGCGGTAAAGGTAGCTCCAGGTCGGCTGGCCGTGCAGGCAGAGCCAGGTCCGGCCGGCGTCGCTGGGACCAGTGTCGACGTAGTGGATCCTGAGACCGTCGGGACGTTGGAAGTAGGATGGCGCATAGGGCCATCCGGCCAGCCCCCTGAAACGATCATCGGGTGTGCGCAGAGCGGCGACCAATAGTGTATCCTCCCGTCATGACCGCCTCTTCCAAGCCCGCCGACCAGAAAGACCCGCGCGCCGAGCGGCTGGCCGCGGCTTTGCGGGAAAACCTCAAGCGGCGCAAGGCTCAGCTACGGGCCAAGGAACAGACCAAGAAACAAACCACCGGCAAAGATTGAGCCGCGCGCCCGGCTCGTCTAAAAGCGCATCACCCCTCTCGGAAACGACAAGAATGGCCATACTCTCCGACCGCTGGATCCGCCGCATGGCGCTGGAGAAGGGCATGATCGAGCCCTTCGTCGACAGCCAGAAGCGCGACGGCATCATTTCTTATGGCCTGTCGTCCTACGGTTACGACGCGCGGGTCGGCACCGACTTCAAGATCTTCACCAACGTGGATTCGGCGGTCGTCGACCCGAAGAACTTCGCCGCGAATTCCTTCGTCGACCGCAGCTCCGACGTCTGCATCATCCCGCCCAATTCCTTCGCACTGGCGCGTACGGTGGAATATTTCCGCATCCCGCGCGACGTGCTGGTGATCTGCGTTGGCAAGTCGACGTATGCCCGCTGCGGCATCATCGTGAACGTGACTCCCTTGGAGCCCGAGTGGGAGGGGCACGTTACGCTGGAATTCTCCAACACCACTCCGCTGCCCGCCAAGATCTACGCCAACGAGGGCGCCGCGCAGTTCCTGTTCCTGCAGGGCAACGAGCCCTGCGAAGTCTCTTACCGCGACAAGGCCGGCAAGTATCAGGGCCAGCGCGGCGTCACGCTTCCAAAGATTTGAGCGGGGAGGTCAGGCATGGATCGCATCCGGATCAAAGGCGGCCGCCAGCTCAAGGGCGAGATTCCCATCTCGGGCTCGAAGAACGCCTCGCTGCCGCTGATGGTGGCCTCGCTGCTCACCGACCAGAAGCTCACGCTGCACAACGTGCCGCGGCTCGCCGACATCACCACCATGATCCAGCTCCTGAAGCAGCATGGCGTGGAGGTGAATGCCGCGCCCGGCGAGAACGGCCACAGCCACGGCACGACGCTCACCCTGCAGGCGGCCAAGATCACCTCGACCACGGCGCCCTACGACATCGTGCGCAAGATGCGCGCGTCGGTGCTGGTGCTGGGTCCGGTGCTGGCCCGCGAGGGCGAGGCGCGGGTGTCGCTGCCCGGCGGCTGCGCCATCGGCGCGCGGCCGGTGGACCTGCACGTGGCCGGTCTCAAGGCGATGGGCGCCAAGATCGATATCGACGGCGGCTATCTGGTCGCCCGGGCGCCGAAGGGACTGAAGGGCGCCCGCTACACCTTCCCAAAGGTGTCGGTCGGCGCGACCGAGAACCTGATGATGGCGGCCGCGCTTGCCAAGGGCACGACGGTGCTTGCCAATGCCGCGCGCGAGCCCGAGATCACCGACCTTGCGCAATGCCTGACGGCGATGGGCGTGACTATCGCTGGCATCGGCACGGAAACACTCACCATCCAGGGCACTGACAGGCTCAAGGCGGCGACGCATTCGGTCATTCCCGACCGTATCGAGACCGGCACTTACGCCATGGCGGTGGCAATGACGGCGGGCGATGTCGAGCTGGTCGGTGGCCGACTCGACTTGCTTGACGCGGCGGCGCAGGCGCTGCGCTCGGCCGGTGTCAACCTCGTCCAGACCAATCGCGGCGTCCATGTCGCGCGCGCCAACGGCGAGCTGCATGGCGTCGATGTGATGACCGAGCCCTATCCCGGCTTCCCGACCGATCTGCAGGCGCAGATGATGGCGCTGATGACGCGCGCCCAAGGCGCCTCGATGATCACCGAAACGATCTTCGAAAGTCGCTTCATGCACGTGCCCGAGCTCTCGCGCATGGGCGCCAATGTCACTGTCCATCACGAGTCCGCCCTGGTACGTGGCGTGCCGCAGCTGCGCGGCGCCGACGTGATGGCGACCGACCTGCGCGCCTCGGTGTCGCTCGCCATCGCTGGCCTTGCCGCCGAAGGCGAGACGACGCTGCATCGCGTCTATCACCTCGACCGCGGCTACGAGCGGCTCGAGGAGAAGCTCGCCGCCTGCGGTGCCGACATCGAGCGGGTGAAGGGCTAGCGATCCCGGTGGACGACGAGCTGAAGCTTTCGGCGCTCGACGCCGACGATCTCGGCGTGATCTCGGCGGCGATCCAGGATTCGCTGGTGGCGGTGCGCGATTGCGCTTACTTCGCCAGCGAGAAGCGTTTTGTTCTCCTGCTAAACCGCTTCCGCTGGGAGGCCGACCCGGGCATCGAAACCCGGTACTGGCGGACCCATTCGGCCCTTGTTTTCAACGAGGTGAATGCCGTCCACCACCACGCCATCCCGCTCAAGGAGCCCGATCGGGTGCTGGAATTGCTGTCTGTTGCCCTTGAGAGTCGGGGGGAAAACGAGCGTTCAGTGACCCTGCGCTTCGCCGCCGACCGTGCCATACGGCTGGAAATCGGCCGGCTTGCGTGCCATTTGGGGGATGTCGGGGAGCCCTGGCCTACCCCGTGGAAGCCCGCCCATCCGGCCTAGTGGCCTGGAACGCGGGCATTCGCGTTACTGGAGCCAGCGTCGGAGCCACTGTCGTGTCGAGCGAAGCGAACGAGAAACTGATCCTGGCGGTGCCCAAGGGTCGCATCCTCAATGAGGCGGCGCCCCTCCTGGCGGCCGCCGACATCGAGCCGGAAGAGGCTTTCGCCGACCCGGACGCGCGCCAGCTGCGCTTTACGACCAACCATGCCGACCTCGATATCATCCGTGTGCGCTCCTTCGACGTCGCGACTTTCGTGGCATTCGGTGCGGCCCATCTCGGCATCGCGGGCTACGACGTGCTGATGGAGTTCGACTATCCCGAGATCTATGCGCCGATCGACCTCGGCATCGGCAAGTGTCGGCTGGCCGTCGCGGAGCCTGCCGAGATGGCGGGCAGCGACGATCCTCGACGCTGGAGCCACGTGCGCATCGCCACCAAGTATCCCGAGGTGACGCGCCGTCACTTCGCGGCGCGCGGCGTGCAGGCCGAGTGCGTCAAGCTCTCGGGCGCGATGGAGCTGGCGCCGTCGCTCGGCCTCAGCCACCGCATCGTCGATCTTGTGGATAGCGGCCGCACGCTGAGCGAGAACGGCTTGGTTGAAGTCGAGCACATCGCCGACATCACCTCGCGCTTCATCGTCAATCGCGCGGCGCTGAAGACGCAGGCCGCACGGGTCGGACATTGGGTCGATCGCTTCCGCGAGGTTGGCAGGGCAGCATAATGGGGCCGCTCAGGCTGGACGCCTCGGCGCCGGGATTCGAAGGGGACTTTTCGGCCTTCCTCGGGCGCAATCGGGACACCGACGAGAATGTCGACCGCATCGTGGCCGACATCATCGCCGATGTGCGCGTGCGCGGCGACGCGGCCGTGCTCGAGTACACGAAGAAGTTCGACAAGGTTGATGTCGACGCCAAGGGCTTGCGCATCGCCCAGGCCGAGCGCGAGAAGGCAGCAGCCAAGGTGCCGGCGGCGCAACGCGAGGCGCTGGAGTTCGCGGCGCGGCGCATCGAGGCCTTCCATCGTCAGCTCCTGCCTAAGGACGTCGATTTCACGGATGCGACCGGCACGCGGCTCGGCGCCCGCTATCGGCCGCTTGAGTCGGTGGGCGTCTATGTTCCGGGCGGCACGGCGGCCTATCCGTCATCGGTGCTGATGAACATCGTGCCGGCCAAGGTAGCGGGCGTGAAGCGCGTGGTCATGGTCGTGCCGACGCCGGGCGGCACGCTCAATCCGCTGGTCATGCTGGCCGCCGGGATCGCCGGTGCGGATGAAGTCTGGCGCATCGGCGGCGCCCAGGCGGTCGCAGCGCTGGCCTACGGCACGCAATCGATCAAGCCGGTCGACAAGATCACCGGTCCGGGCAACGCCTATGTCGCCGCCGCCAAACGCCGCGTGTTCGGCCAGGTTGGCATCGACCTGATCGCCGGCCCATCCGAGATTCTCGTGGTGGCCGACGGGCAAAACGACCCAGCCTGGATCGCCGCCGACCTGCTATCGCAGGCCGAGCACGATGCTTCCTCGCAATCGGTGTTGATTGCCGACGACAAGGCCTTCGCCGATGCCGTCGCGCGCACCGTCGACGATCAGCTGAAGACCCTGCCGCGCGGCGAGATCGCCGGGGCGAGCTGGCGTGACAATGGTGCAATCATCCTGGTTCCCAATGTCGCGGACTGCGCTCCGATCGTCGACCGGATCGCCGCCGAGCATGTCGAGCTCGCCCTGGAGCCAGGTCCAGCCGAGGCGCTCAGCCGCAAGATCGCCCATGCCGGTGCGATCTTCCTCGGCCGCTATACACCTGAAGCGATCGGTGACTATGTCGCCGGCACCAACCACGTGCTGCCGACCTCGCGGGCGGCCCGCTTCTCGGGCGGCCTCGGCGTCGCCGATTTCCTCAAGCGCACCTCGATCGTCGCCTGCACCCCCGACGCCCTGGCCGAGCTCGGTCCCGCAGCCGTGGCGCTCGCCGAAGCAGAGGGCTTGGGCGCGCACGGTCGATCGGTCTCGATCCGGCTGAACCGACGCGGCTGAGGCCATGCCGGAGCGCCGCCGCATCGTCGATATCGTGCTGGACGAGAAGTCGGTCGCGCGCCGCACGCCCGAGGTCGAGCATGAGCGCGCCGTGGCGCTGTTCGACCTCCTGGAGGAGAACGATTTCGCGCTCATGGGCGGCGAACCCGGTCCCTACAAGTTGCATCTCGGTGTGTTCGAGCAGCGCCTGGTCTTCAGCGTGCACGATGCCGGCGATCGCAAGTTGCGCGACATCGTCCTTTCGCTCACGCCCTTCCGCAAGGTGGTGAAGGACTACTTTTTGGTCTGCGAGAGCTACTACTCGGCCATCAAGAAGCTCGGCACGTCGCAGATCGAGGCGCTCGACATGGGCCGGCGCGGCCTGCACAACGAGGGCTCCGAGCTGTTGCGCGAGCGGCTGGCAGGCAAGATCGAGGTCGATCATGACACCGCCCGGCGCCTCTTCACCCTGATCTGCGCCCTGCACATCAAGGCATGAAGACCCTGCCTTCCAGCGTGCTGTTCGCCTGCAGCCAGAATTCGGTACGCTCGCCGATGGCCGAAGCGATGGCCAAGCGGCTCTATGGCCATTCGTCCTATATCAATTCCGTGGGGGTACGCGCCCTGGAGGTCGACAATTTCGCCGCCGCCGTGCTCGACGAGATCGGCGTCGACGTGCACCGCCACCACGCCAAGACCTTCGATGACGTCGATCCGAGCTCGTTCGACCTGATCGTCACCCTGTCGCCCGAGGCGCACCACCGAGCGCTCGACTTCACCCGCAACACGGCGACCGACGTCGAATACTGGCCTGTTCCCGATGCCACCGCCGTCGATGGTTCGCGGGAGACGCGGCTGCAAGCCTACCGTCAGGTCCGCGACCTGATCCTGCGCCGGCTCAAGGCGCGGTTTGGGGTGCCGTCTGGACCGATCCTCTAGCCGCCGGCAGCAGGCCGCATTCGATCAGCAGCCAAGCCCAGCCGAAGACCGGCAGGAGCAGCAGCAGCGACCAGAAACCCGACTTGCCGCGGTCGTGGTAGCGCTTGATGGCGATGGCGACCTGTACCCAGATCAGGGGCGCGGCGAGGATCAGGGCGACCGTCAGGCCTTCGAACACGCTGTAAGGGAACCAACGGGCGAGCAGCGGGTCGACGTGCAGGCCGTACATCCAGACGAGGACGATCAGGGCGATCTGCACCAACCAGAAGAGGCCACGGCCGATCCGGCCTTCGAAACCGAACAGCAGCCCGATCATCCTGCCCCGGCGACTACTTGGCGCCGGCGTACCACGCGCTGCGATGCGCGGTGCGCCGCGCGACCGGCAGGTCGATGATGTCGATGAACAGCGTTGCCGGACCATCGGCCTGGCCGAGATCGCCTTCCAGGACGGAAATGTCGAATGTCAGCCGCTCGCCCTCGAGCTTCGGCGCCTTCAGGACGATGACCGCATCGGCCACCTTGCCTTTGGCTTTGCTCATCACCGAAATCGTCGCATTGGGTGGATCCTTGGCGAAGCTGTCGGGCGAGGAGTCGCTCCATTCCTCGAGCAATTGCGCGGTGAGCGTGTGCCCGGCCGCGCGAACCGGCCGATCAGCGAACACGATGGCGTTGGGCGAAACGCCCTCGAGCGTCAGCTTCTGGTTGGCGATCTTGGCGCTCTGGGCGTTGATCACGATCATCGACGGCACGACCTGCGGCTGCTGCGGCGTGCCGATCACTTTGGGCGTTTGCGCCATCGCTGCGCTTGCGGAAACCAGGAGGGCCGCTACGGAGAGGAAAATTCTCATGACGGGCCTCAATAGCACGGCAGCAGCGGTGGCTTCCCGCAGGGTGGATTGGTCTGGTAGGCGTCCGGCGGCGGCGGCGCATAGCCATAGCCGCCGCCCGGGGGCGAGGAGCGAAAGACCGGCTGGCCGTTGGCCGCGCTGGGCGCCGGATTGGACCAGCCGCTGAAGGTGCTGGTGTCGTCGCGGCTGCCGATCGCCGGGGCGCCGTTGCCGGCCGTGGTCGCGCTGCGGCCGATGTAGTTGAAGCCATTGTCACCCAAGCTGAACCAGATGGTGTCGATGAACACCGCGGCAGGGCCGTCGATATTGCCAAGGTCGCCTTCCAGCACGGCGACGTCGAAGATCGCCTTGTTGGCTTCGGTGCGCACCGACTTCAGGACAACGACCGCGTCGGTGACTTTCTTGCCGTCCTTGGCGAAGGCCGAGACGGTGGCGTTGGGCGGGTCCTTGGCGAAGCTGCCGGTCGACCACAGTGCCACCAGATCGGCGGTGCTCATGTGGCCCGCACCGCGGACCGGGCGGCTGGCGAACAGGATGGCCGAAGAGGCAACTCCGCTGAGGACCAGCGTGCCGCCGGAAAGGGTGGCGCCCTTGGCATTGAGCACGACCAGCGCCTCCGAGCGCTTTCGCGCCGAGGGCGTGCCGATTGTTTTCTGGGCCGGCGCAGTGATGGCGTTGGGCGGTGGCGGGACCGGCGCGGGGGCCTGTGCGAGCGCCAGGGCAGGAATCAACAGGCCGGCCAGCAGGCCGGCGGATCGGAGCAGTGTCATGGTGTCCTGTATAGGCCGGCCGGGGGACAAGCGGGAGGGGAAGAAAGTTGACTAAGTCGGGACAGCAGCCCATTTTCCGCCCGCTTCGCCTTATGTTCAACCCGGAGGCCGGATGGCCAAGGAAGATTTGATCGAGTTTAATGGCGTGGTCAGCGAGTTGCTGCCCAACGCGATGTTTCGAGTGAAGCTCGACAACGACCACACGATCCTCGCCCACACCTCGGGCAAGATGCGCAAGAATCGCATCCGCGTGCTGGCAGGCGACCGCGTCACCGTCGAGATGACGCCCTACGACCTGACCAAGGGCCGCATCACCTTCCGCTTCAAGTAGGCGTTGGCTCAGCCCGCGATCCCGCCGCTGGTGCTTGCGTCGGCATCGCCGCGACGGCTGGACCTGTTGCGTCAGATGGGCATCGAGCCCGCCGCCATCGATCCCCCCGACACCGACGAGACGCCCCGGCGAGGCGAGGCGCCGCGCGCCTATGCCGAGCGCATGGCGAGGGCCAAGCTCGACGTCGTGGCGTTGCGCCACCCCGAGGCGCTGGTGCTGGCGGCCGACAGCGTGGTGGCGGTCGGCCGTCGCATCCTGCCCAAGGCTGAGACCAAGGATCAGGCGCGTGATTGCCTGACGCTGCTGTCTGGCCGGCGTCACAAGGTGGTGGGCGGCCTGGCCCTTGCCGTTCCCGGTGGCAAAGTGCGCGCGAGGCTGGTCGAGACCGTCGTGCGCTTCAAGCGACTGGAGCCGAGCGAGATCGACGCCTACCTCGCGAGCGGTGAATGGCAGGGCAAGGCCGGGGGCTATGCCATCCAGGGACGGGCCGCTGCTTTCGTCGCCTTCATCTCCGGCTCCTACAGCAACGTCGTCGGCTTGCCGCTGTTCGAGACTGTAGCGCTCTTGAGATCGGCATGAGCCGCATCGATCGCCTGATCTGCCACGTCATGGCCAAGGCGTTCCTGATGGCGCTGACCGCCGAAGGCCGCCTGGTCGAATTGCAGGTCGTGCGCCGTGATCGGCCCAGCCTCGTCGACGGCGTCTTCCTTGGGCGGCTGGAACGGGTGATGCCCGAGCTCGATGCGGCTTTTGTCGATATCGGCATCGGCCGTTCGGGCTTCCTGCGCGCCGTGGATCGCGCCGGCCTGGACGACTGGCCGCCGCCCGGCGCGCCCATGCTGGTGCAGATGCGCAACGAAGGCGACAGCGAGAAGGGGCCACGGCTCACCATGGATCTCGCCGTGTCGGGCCGCTACGTCGTCTACCATCCGCTGGGGTCGGGCGTCGGCTTCTCGCGCCGCATCGACGGCGAGTCCGAACGCGAGCGTCTGGCCAACCATGTCAGCGGGCTCATGGAAGGCGGCATCGTGTTGCGCACCGCCGCCGCAGGCGCCTCGGCGGATCTACTGCAGGCTGATGCGACCCATGTGCTGGAGCGCTGGGAAAGCCTGCGCAGCCAGGCCTTCGCTGCCCAGCCTCCAGCCGATCTTAGCGCGCGCATCCCCGGTGAGCGCGATCCCATCACCCGCGCCTTGCGCGATCATGGCGCGGCTCTCGAAGAAGTGATCCTCGACGAGCGTGGCCTGGCGCGTGCGCTGCAGGACGAGATGGATCGCCGCCAGGAGAAGATCCGGGTTCGTTGGCACAACGGACCGATGCCGGCGCTCGACATCGACGATGTGTCGGCCCAGATCAACACCGCGCTCGCTCCGCGTATCGTCCTCGAAAGCGGCGTCGAGGTCCTGTTCGAACCGGGCGAGACGCTGTGCGCGGTGGATGTCGATAGCGGCGGCGCCGGCGGCCGCCAGGGCCGGGCACCGCGCCGGCCGGTCGATGTCAATCTTGAGGCCGCTCCCGCCATCGCCCAGCAGCTTCGCCTCCGCAATATCGCAGGCGCGGTGGTGATCGACTTCATCACCATGCGCAGCGCCTATGATCGCGACAAGGTCCAGGCGGCCCTGGCTGAAGTCCTGCGCGACGATCCTGTGCCCACGCAACTATATGGCTTCACCAGACTTGGTCTGTTCGAGCTGACGCGAGCCCGCCGGGGCGCGAGCCTGGCAGGCCAACTCGAGGCGCTCGAACGCGACGACGCCTGATCGTCTCTTACGGCAACTGTCGTGGTTGGTCATTGCGATGCAGCATGGGAACGACAGCCGTCAGACTTCGTTGATCGCTCAGGCTTGAACGCTTCGAAGCGATTACTAGTTCTCAAGAACGTCGTCTAACCCCAGGAGGGTGTCATGTGCGACTATTCACTCGAGCTCTATCGTGCAGTGCCCGCCGTTGCCGGCGAGCAATATACCCTGGCCCGCTTCGCCAGCGGCTCGATGGGATTCACATCGGGCAAGACTTGCGACACCGCCGTCTGCGTGCCGGCCGACGCCCATCTGCGTCTTGAAGGCATCAGCGAGACCTTGCAGCGCACCTTGAACGTCGGTCCGATCGCCGAGGTGGTGATGACCCGCCTCGACACCGGCCCGCACAAGGACGCCGTGCGCTTCGCCGACGGTAGGGTGATCTCGCTGCAGAGCCTGAACCCCGGCCTCAGCGCGACCCTGTTCGTGCCGGCCGCGCGCGACCTGATCAAGGACATCGAGGAGCACCGCGAGGTCCGAGATCTGATCGACGCCTAGGCGCGCGATCGCCATTTCTTCAGACGGCGCCGCCCGAAATCCGTCGGGCGGCGCGGCGACATGTATTGACGCGCGCCGGACATGGCGCAATTTTTATGAGTGATGACTCCTCCTGATCGATCAGTGCCCCTGCGCGCCGTGCGCACCCAGGCCAAGTGCCCGGTGTGTGGCAAGCCGGCCGACGCCAAGTACCAGCCCTTCTGCGCCAAGCGCTGCGCCGACATCGATCTTGGCCGCTGGCTGAAGGAGGGCTATCGCGTGCCCGCCGAGGAGGCGCCCGCCGAGGACGAGGAGGCGCCATCGCGACCAACTGGACAGGAAGGCTGACGCATCCTATACAGCCCGCCGCCCGCGAACGGCGCGCCCAGGTAGCTCAGTTGGTAGAGCATGCGACTGAAAATCGCAGTGTCGGTGGTTCGACTCCGCCCCTGGGCACCATTCCCCATCAATGACTTAGCGACCGATTGGTCGCGATACGGCAAAGACGTGCCATGTAAATGAGAGCGGGCCGACGATGGCATTGTCTCATCGGCCCCTCGCTGAGAAAGGTCCCATGAGTTGCGGACAAGCGCGAAAGACTTTGCCGTTCATCGCGATGAGGGAACCGATCACCGGAATGTTGCACACGCGCCTGATCCTTCTTCGATCGTCAGGATTTGAGCCGCGGCGCGCAGCCGAGCAGGCAATAACCAAAGGTGGTGGCAACTGCGCCAACGGCGCCCCATAGCATCGCGAAAAGCAGCGCGCTCACGACGACAGCACCCACACCCGCAGTGACGAGACCGACAAGATAAGAAATGGCACCGAGGGCCGCGCCCCCGAGCACGAGGACGGGCCACACCCACCACGGGATCGCCGCGAGACACGCCCCGGTGCATTTGAAGAACGCGCTGAATCCGCCCATGTCCAGTCTCCTTAGCCGACGGGTGTAGGTCCCGGAATGCTTCCGCGGCCGGCGATCGTCGCCACGGTCGAATCGCTAGTAGCCGGGCCGGTGATATGCGGCGCACTCAAGTCTCGCGCTTGCAAAAGTATTCTCCGTAGCCCTAGGCGGGTGCGCAGCAAACCAATGCATTTTCCGATCGCGCCGCCACGTTCACGCCATCGCCATAAAGATCGTCGCCATCGACGATCAGATCACCGAGATGCAGGCCAATACGGAACACAATGGCGGTGTCGATGGGCCGATCCTCATTGGCCTCAGCCATTGCCTGCTGGAACTCGATGGCCGCGCCTAGGGCGTCCACCGCGCTGGGAAACTCGATCAGTGCACCGTCGCCGGTCAGCTTGACCAGGCGTCCGCCGTGGCGAGCCAGTACAGGCTCCAGGCGCTGCTGACGGTGTTCCCGCAGGCGTGCCAGCGTGCCGCTCTCGTCCCGCCCCATCAGGCGGGAATAGCCGACCACATCGGCTGCAACGATTGCTGCTAATCGGCGCTGCTCACGAGCCAATGGCATTCCCCCTACTTCGGACCGTAGAAGGGCTTAGCCAGCTGGGCAATGATGTGGCTGACGTGGCACGTTCAGGTCTGGCGGCGCGAATGGGCGATCGACCAGACCCCATCTCAATAGATGAACGTGTTTCGCACCCGTGCCGAGCGCAGCGAGTACAGAATAGAAATACATGCCCCAATCGTGCCGAGAACGGCTTCCACAGCAATGCCGGCAAAGCTCGCCCCTTCGACCGACGCTCCAGTCGAAACCGACGCCCACCATATCGAGAGCAGGGGGGCGACCACGTACAGCGCGAGTTCAAACCGGAACAGCGTCGGAAACTCCCGGCTCTTCAAGCTCATCATGGTCACGGTGTAGAGCATGAACGCCAATAGACTGGCGCTCAGCCCGGCCTCCCCAATGGCCGCTCGCCGCAGAACTGGATCGCTCCACTGGCTCATCCAAGTCGGTAACGCCCATATGAACTCCAGCAGTTCACGGAGGATACCGAGCCATTGGCCAACGGCGATGAGCAACAGCCATCCGCCGAACCCTTCGGGCGCCTCTGCAGCTTGCGTCATCCCGTCCCTCCGCGACACGGCAGGCCAGCCGCGACCCTAAACACAATGATGCAATTCCGCTTCCAAGGGCAGGAGGTACACGGTCTCGAATCCGGCCATTTGGCACTTAGCAGACATTTCCTTAGCTCGGTGGAATGTCCGCTTCTGCGGGTAAAACAGAAAACAACCGGGGCCACGCAAGTCTATTCGGCTAGTGGAGCATCCGTCCTGGTTGATCGGTTGCCTCAGTGCGCAAGGCCCACAGAGCAGCCAGCACCTTTCCAAGCACGTCGCGTCCCGCTTCCGCATGGGGACGTGATGTGAACTCCCTTTCCAGCGAACCAATCGCTTGGTCGATCTCCTTAGACCTTTCGTTTGCTGTCATCGCGATCAACCCCCGCATCCCCTAGGCAGTGTTGGTGCTGCTTCTATCTAAGTCGTGCTCTGAGAAGCTAAGGCGGGCGCCCCAACCACGCCCGCTTCCACCTTTTGGTTCCACACCTCAAGGGCTCGCATGAGTGGATAACACGAAGCGCAGTTGAACGCCGCTGCTCTTGTGTAACGCATATTTTTTCAGAGATTCTGGAACTAGAAGACACCACGCTTCGCTAGTCCGCCCCCATCGGCTCCCCTTATTCGATGTATCCTTCCGCCAGTGATTTTGATGGAGGGCCGCATGCGGAAGGTGATGGTTTTGGCCGCGTTGCTCTGTGTCCTGACGGCCACCGGCGAAGCCTATGCCTGGGGCGACGAGGGTCACAAGACGATCTGTCAGATAGCGTTCGACAAGGTGAACCCGAGCACGCGCGCCGCGATAGTCAGACTGATCCAACTAGACGGTCAGTTCCAATCGTTCTCCGACGCCTGCACCTGGCCCGACCATCCGCGCAAGCGAGCCGGAGAGCATTTCGTGAACTTGGCCAGGGATGCGTCCGGCCTAACCACCGACTGCGGAGTGGCATCGCCCTGTGTGGTGACCGCAATTGCGAAGGACTTCGCCGTCCTTTCATCCAGCGCGGCGACCGACAATGACAAGGCTGCAAGCCTCAAGTTCCTTGGGCATTGGGTTGGAGACGTTCACCAGCCGTTGCACGTCTCGTTCGAGGACGATCGAGGCGGCAATCAGATCAACGTTACGGGCGACTGCCGCGGCAACCTGCACGCAGCCTGGGATTCGTGCTTGGTGATGGAAGCGATAGGCGACAACGCCCAAAACGCAGCGGCCAGGCTCCTGGCAGCAGTTACGACCGAACAGATCCAGGCATGGACGAAGTCAGACCCGCAACAATGGGCAAATGAGTCCTTCAAGATCACCGAGAGCGTGCAGACCAAATACTGCATCAAGCACGGGAACAGCTGCGACAAGCCATCTGGCAGCGTGAGATTCGATCAGGCGTACATCGATGCGAACGTGCCGATCGTGAAGGGGCAACTTCAAAAGGCCGGGATCAGACTCTGCGGGGCTCCTGGATAAAGCACTGAGTGAATAGGCCGGCTAGTCACCTCAAAGCAACGACCTAGGTTAGAGCTTTGCGCAAGGAACGGAGAAGGGCCTCGGCATCCCCGATCTTGGCTAGAATACCGGCTGAGCCCCCGGATCGAGTCCCTGAGTCAAATGTGCGAAGCTTGGGCGGGGTGTCTTATTGTTCTCGGGGTAAAGGCCGAGTAAGCAGGGTAGGCGCTCCGCGAGGTCCTACCGATGGCTGATCCAAAACCCGAAGAAGACGACCTCGTCATCCCATCGTTCCTCGACCGTCGCAAGTCAGCGCCTAAGCCCGACCGCAAGCCGACGCCCGATCGCAAAGAGAGCTTGGGCCATGGGCGCGCGAGGCCCTTGATTTGAGCCGAAATCTGGAACAATCAGGCGACAGCTTCGCGACAAGGCTTTTGTCACCCAATTCGTTACTCATGGCGGCCGGAAGTCCTGTATTTTGTGCTTGCAGAATGTTTGGGAGGCAAAGCGGACATGCCTCGGCGTGCACCGCAATGTCGCCTCTTGATGCTGCCGGCGGAACCTTCAGCCGAATCAGGCGTCGGCTTCTGCCTAAGGCCGGCAGCAACTGAACGCCCATGATGAGTGAAGCGTTCGGCAACCAATCTCAGCAGTTAGCGGGAGGCCCTATTACTCCGTGAGCCTTACGATCTGAGCCTCAAATTCATTTCGTTCGTCGGATTCGTAGCGGGCTTGTGCAACACGTGCCCCTTTAGGGGTCAGCTGAATACCACCTGGTCCGTCTTTGACGAGTTCAAGCAACTCGAAACGTATGCGCTGGTGTGACGAGAGATATGATTTATAGCCAGGAAGCTGAAGCTTGCACAGCAGTCGGACTTCCTGAGTGCTGACATAGTCGAACATGGCGCCCTCCTCGCCCCATCCTTGTCACGAAGAGGGGCAGACTAAAGGCAGCACGGTCTCGATTGTTGTCGCAGTGTATCGAACGTAGCCGCGGCCCTAATTTTTGCCGAACAATTGAAACCACAGAAAGCTGTTGTCGCCACGGCGATAAACATATCCTCCGTGCCTTTCCTGATTGGGGAATTTTCACATGCGCTTGTTGCTAGGTTGGACTCTGAAACTGTCGCTGGCTGGTGTCGTCTATCTCGGCATGTCGTCTGGATTTAAGGTCAAGCTGCCGGAAGAAGTACTGGGCTACAAGGTGCCGCCGTCGGCGCAGGAGTGGGTCGATCGCAACGCCAACATTGCCGAATTTGGCAAGCAGACGCAGGTCGGCTTCAAGTCGATTGGCGATCAGCTGAAATAGTCAACTTACGCTCACCACGGCAAACCCCTCCTTAGAGCGTTCTGCTTTTCACAATGGCAATCGACAAGCGCGCCCTGCGTGGATGGCTTGCGAGTATACGCGAGATACTCAATGAAGATTGGAACCCAATCAGCGATTGTCCGAAGGCCGCATAATACGTATAGGAACGACCTCGCAGCGTTGATCCATGGCGGCGCGACCAACGACGAATTACTGCGCTACCTGAAATGGGCGGAGGTCGAGAACATGGGTTTGAAGCGTCCGTTTAACAGAGAACGGGGCCTCAAAGTCGTCACTGCGTTGCGCGCCCTTGGACCGCCACAGCACCTCCACTAACTCCGACGCTACTGCATTTTGGCGATGGATGCTCTCAGTAGCCGGCCTAACACGCGCACCCTGGAGGCTGCTTGCACTTCGCGTTCGCGCTAATGCAGCTGTTACCGCACGGCTGACCCTTCGTGCAGTGCTTGCAACAGGCTTCCTTGCCCTGGGCGACTTGAATCGGGTTGGACAGAGTAGGCGGCGCCAGGTCGTGGCCGGGCCAAGAAGAATAAAAAGATGAGCAGGACACCGGGTGCATTGCGCCAACAGGCGCTTAAGCTTGGTATCGGGCTAGGGCATCGACGTTAACTATTCTCAAAGGCGGCCATCGCACTCGCGCCAGTTCTGACCTGGAGAACCTGGAGAATTGCGCTGCTGGGTATCGTGGAGGCAGGAGGTTATTGGGCCTGGGCTGCGGTCCCGAAGCCCTTCTCGCTGTTACATATATTACATCTTGATATATCGAACAAAGTGCGAGCAGCGGTCATCATGGTCGTCTCCCTCGTAACGGACGAACGATGCGATTGACGTTCGCGATCTTTATAAAAGGCGTGCTTGGCGGCGTGGTAGTAGCGACCCTACTTGCGGGCGTCGCTGCTGTGCTCGCAAGTGTTTGGCGACCCAACGCTACGCCCTTTGTATTTTTGGTAGTTTGGGTGGGCTACGCATGGATTAGTGGGAAGATCGCCGTACTCAAGGCCAACCCGACGACAGGTGATCCGAAGCGTCCATCGAAGAAAATGCTCGGGTGGAACCCCCATAAGCACAGCGACGACGAAAATGTCCGCTGGTCGTGGATGCGCGCCGTGGAATGGATTAGCTGGCCCGCTTTTGTGTCTCAACCGATCATGCCGGTCCTATTCTGGCTCTATCCGACGCAATGGGGTGGGCTCTTGCTCGTTCTCGTCGCCTTCAATTTCCTTTGGCAATACGGCATATCGGCGGAACGCGTTTCGGTACCGTTGGCCAGTTTGGGTTGTCTCTTTGTCCGCCTTAAGTGGATAGCTTGCCCGGTCGCCGCTTACTTCCTTTGGAGCAGTGACTTTCCGTATCAGGCGTTCGCCGCTTTACTCTGGCCCGTCGCCGTTTATGCGTTTGCGTCAATTCGGATCGTGCGCATCGACATCGGGGCAGTTCAGGATCGCTTCATGCTTCGTCTCGGATACACGACAAGAGGGGCGCAAAATCATTAGAGCAGCTGATAGCTCGCGTACGGTGAGTGGGCGCTTCGAAATTCAAGCACAGAATGGCGTTTGGTATTCGTCCGTTCTTGAGATTACTCTCAACGCGGTCCGGAATGGCACAGCTCGGACCGTGAGCACTGACAGCTCAACTTTTGACCGCGACTAAGCGGTTGAGCATCGGACGGCATTTTAGTGAAGGCACATTTCGGCAAGGCTTTGTAGTGTAGCAATATAGCGAAGAGTGCTGCTGGGGCGGCGGGGTCTTTTGGGCGCAGTGCGCGGCATCGTCCCTAGTGCCCAGCATGGCGAGCCGCTGACAACGCCGAGGAGATGAACGCCAGCGTCTGCCTCAGCTGTTCGACGTCTTTGGAGGAGATGGCCTGCCCAAGCAAACGGGCTCTATGAGAATGCATCAGGTTCTTGCGAAGTCGATTGAACCATCTGGACTTTTTAGCTTGGTCAGCATTTTCTCGGGCAGTAATTGAATGAAACTTGCCTCTGCACTCGAACGTGCCAGGACGTCTTCGATCAATTTCCCGAACGTCATTTCGAGCTCAGAGAACAATTCAAACGCCTCCCACTGAAGTGAAGGGGCGCGAGTGCCAAAGAAGTTATCCAAAACCCTCTCGGCGAAGAGCTTGTTGTCCTCAAACCCCGGCAGCTGGCCACCCATCGTTTCACGTCGATCAGAGAGGATGCCGCCAGTAGACACCAGCAAGTTTCGCTTCCGTACAGCGACGGCGTTCTTCTGACCAAGCGCACCGCTCGTTTCGAAGTCACCTTGATCTATGTATTGATGAAGTGTGCCTGGTTCGATCAATGGAAAAGCATCATCATAGGAAATCAGCCTGTTGCCGTAGCACCAGACGACATCGACACCGTCGAACAGGCTTGGATCAAGCAGGCAGTCATCGACCTTTCGAAACCCACAGCAATAGGGCGAAGAGTGCTCCTTGTAATCTTCAACCCTGTTCGCGACCTTTTTGAACGATAGGCGAATACCTTTCCGGTCGAAGAAGGTCCGAATTTGCAAATCGAGATCAGGGAAGTGATTATTTGTCAGCGAACTGCAGCCGTCGAAAAAGCCAAATGCTCCTGAATTCGAGTTTCTTGCCGATTAGCTCAAGGAAGGCGGCTAGCTCGCTTCCGGTCTGATAGAGGGCAAGAAAACGGCCAAGGCTCACCAGAATGTCGGCTTGCTCGATCTTCTGTCGAAGCTCGGCGAACCAGCGTCCTCCATCCATGCCGGACTTGAACTCGACCGCACGAGAGACCTGCCATCCCGCGCGCCTTTCCCCGAGCTGAAGGAACTGCGGCAGCCTTGGCTCGGCTTCGTCAGAGAACGCCGGATCGAGTAAGAAAACATTGGCAGGCATGTAATCACTCTGAGGGAGAGGAGCTAGCCAGTCTTAGCAACAAATGCCGCCGCAGGCCCTTTAGGGCTTGTTTCGAGTGTGTCGCCGACTATCGTCAGTTGCGCAGATTTTCGGGACTACTCATGGCAAAAAGGGTCTTGGGCAACCAGTTATCGCCTGGGTTGCAATTCCAAGCTGGCTCGGCGACGCTCCGAACGCTAGTACGACACGCCAATGTCCGCCGCATCATGGCGCAGGCGATTTGATCGCCCTCAGTGTGCCCTCGGGTCGGCGGGGCGGTGGGCTCCATGCAAGGGACAGTGCCGAAGCCTGCGGATCAAGGCAACCAGCGAGCAGAAGTCCAAGGCCGGAAACACGTCCCACTGGAGGCCTTGGGACTGCTCGGATGGATACAACGCTCAGCTGGCTTTGACGGCTCTAGCGGTCCGAATTTGCTCGTGTTTGGGATTGGCGGCGATGCTTGGTCTCGATGGTTCGATCGATTTCAAGCTGGTCATCGCGCGGGATACGGTTTCTCTACTAAGCCCTAGGTAGTCGGCAATATCCGACTGCTGTATCTGGAGCTTCGGTATCCTGCTTCTCGATGCACGTTCTGCCATGCTGTTTAGGAACGCTTGGATTCTCTCGCGCGGCGTCCTGAGCCCCATTATTACAAGATGATCCTGCGCGCGCCCTAAGCTCACGACCAGCGACGACTGAACCTGCCTGCTGAGTTCCTTGTCGGAGTCCAGGATCCTGTCGAGGTCGGAGCGGCGGAAGGAAGTGACGACCGCATCGCAAACGCTAGTGGCGGAGAAGCGGTGCTGTGCCCCTGGGTCCACGCCCAGGATGTCATCCGCGAAATGGAAGTCATCGATGACCCGTCGTCCGTCGTTCAGAACCGTGTAGGTTCGAACAACGCCCGACGCGACCTTGTAAAGGAAATCGGCCTTTTCGCCCTCTTTGAAGACTTCTCGCCCTTGAGCACCGTTCGAGGCGGGCTGCCCAGCCGCGAGCCACCTGCCTGCTGCGATGGCGGCGCGTCGTGAGATGTCGGCCGCTTAGAAATGCTCGCGTCGAACAGATTAATCGGATTGCCATTTGCCATGCTCAAAGGAATGCACTCCAGACGCTGTTTCTATATTCGTTCGATACCGGCGGGACGTGTTCCTCTGCCCAAAGCTGGAAGAAAAAAGCCCGCTTGGCGGGGGCCAAGCGGGCCGGCGGCAACCTGACAGGGGAGATAAATCATCAGGTGCCGCTACACACGCAATCGACGGCCCTTGTCGT
>CAWCPC010000008.1:0-18065 GCA_963797365.1 uncultured Alphaproteobacteria bacterium
CGATAGTCAGCATTCCCGAGATGCCTCGCCCATTGCAGGAGTCGCCGGAGGACTGTCCCAATCTCAGCCGGCGACGATTGCTCAGAAATATGACGAATACACCGCAAATGCAACGGCGTTGGCAGAGAACCGCCGCAACCTGTTGAAACGGCGCCGGGTTTTGGCATGGAAATGTCGTGCGGCCCTTCGGCTTGGTAACTTCAACATGACCGAGGTCGCCCAAATCGACGCACTTGCCATCGTCGACGGTTGTCGGTGGATTGCCACGTAATGCTGGCGCATGCCGTTCCCTCTCCCGACCCTCCTCGCCGTCTGGTCATCCTGGGCGCAGACGGCTTCCTTGGCCGGGCCGTCTCGCGTCAAAGCTCGGCCGCTGGCACGCCTATCCTCGCTGTGTCGCGTCGCGTGCTCGACCTCGCGATGCCGGAAGCCGGCTTTCGATTGGCGGCGCTGATCCAGCCCGAAGACGCCGTGCTGATCCTAGCGGCGATCACCCCCGACCGCGGCCGCACACAGGCCGCGTTCGACGCCAACATCAGGATCGGCGAGGCCATCGCCGCGGCGTTCGCGGCGGTGACGCCTGCCCATGCCATCTATGTCAGCTCGGACACGGTCTATCCTTTCATCGACGCGCCGATCACCGAGCGCACGCCGGCCGCGCCAGCGGACCTGTACGGCGCCATGCACTTGACGCGGGAGAAGATGTTGGCCGCCCTCACCGCCCTGCCGCTGGCGGTCCTGCGCAGCACGATGCTCTACGGCGCTGACGACACGCACAATGCCTACGGGCCCAACCGGTTCCGCCGGCAGGCCGAGCAGGAAGGCCGGATCGTGCTGTTCGGCGAGGGTGAAGACCGCCGCGACCATGTCGCGGTAGAGGACGCCGCCCGCCTGGTCTGGCAGGTGGTTGCCCGGCGCAGCCGGGGGCTGCTCAACCTGGCGTCCGGCCACTCGGTATCGCAAGCGGACCTCGCCCGCCGAGTGGCGGCCTGCTTCGCCACGCAGATCAGGATCGAGCACGCACCACGGGCCGTTCCCGTGAGCCACCGCCAGTTCGATATCTCCGCGATCGGCCAGGCGTTTCCGGACTTTGCCTTCACGCCGCTGGACGAGGGCCTCGCTCGGGCAGTACGCGAGGCCTAGCGGCCCTTCAGATGGCTGCCGACCGCCAGCAGATAGTGCGCCATCGGATAGAACCCTGTGTGGACCACTTCGTCGTTCATCGAGAAGACGAACACGGTGTGGAAATACTCCTCCACCAGCCGCTTGAGGTCCTCGCCCGTCTTGCAGTTGACGTGGCCGGCCCGGCTGGGCGCGGAGGCATGGGCCTGCGATTCGAGCGATGGCATGCCGATGACAGCGATGCCGATGGGCGCCAGCGATGCACAGAAATTGTCGAGGAACCGGCGCTCGTCGGCCGGTTGGATGTGCTCCAGCACGTCGAGCGCGAATGCCGCGTCGAAGCCGCCGCTCTCGACCGGCCCTGCGAGCATGTCGTGCACGAAGGTCTCGAGCGGCCAGTGCGGATCGGCGCGCGCGCGCGCGTCGTCAATGAACACCGGATCGAAGTCGACGGCGGTCACCTTGCCGGCCGTCTGCTGCACCAGCCGGGTGCCGAAGGCATCGGCACAGCCCACTTCCAGCACGCGCTTGCGGCCGGTGAGAAGCTTGGCGACGAACTTGTAGCGCGCGAGCATGAACAGCGTGCGCCGCGGGTCCTGGTTCCACGATTCGTTGACCATCAGGCCGAGGCGGGAGATGCCGTGCCTGTCCCGCACCTGGAACACGACGCCGTACTGCTCCTCCTTGGTCTTCGGGGAATCAGTCATGGGGCGACCGCCCGGACAAGCTGTGGCATCTCAATCCGTCGTGGCATGAAGGACATTCGGCCGATATTCTTTAACAGGCTGCCCGGGTCGTGACCATCTTGCCGCGGCAGCGCGAGGTTCCTCAATGTGCCCGTCCGTATCCTACCAACGCATGCCGAGCTTTGCTGCGGGTTCTTCGGCCATTGCCATCTCGGCCCTGGCGGACCGCACCCTGCTCGACGAGGTCAGGGGCGTCGTCGGGTTCTTCTTCGATCGTCCGGTGAGCCACTACAAGGAGATGAAAACCGACTCCTACCGCGAGCTCGTCGCCCAGACGCAGGAAGAGCTGAACCGGCGCGCGCTGGCGCGCCGTATCGCAGCCGATCGCAAGACGCAGCTCACCCAGATCCTGGGCACCGACGCGGTCCTCGTGCAGACCAATCTCTACCTGCGCGCCGCCCGGCCCGGCATCCAGGGCGTGCAGGAGAACATCGGTTGGCACCGCGAGACCTTCTACGGTCCCGACATGGCGGCTTCGATCAACTTGTGGATGCCGATCGCTAACGTGTCGATCAGCAATGCGCTGCGATACGTGCCGGACAGCCACTTGATTCCGGACGAGCAGATCGTGACCCGACAGCACGACGACAGCTCGGTCGCGCGCTTTTCGGCCGGCCACAAGATCGGGCTGTTGTATGCGCCCAAGCACATTGTCGGCGGCGTCGATCTCGATAATCATCGCGCCTTGGTGGTCGCTCCGGGCGAAATAGCGATCTTCGCCGGCAATTTGATCCACGGCGCAGCGGAGAATCGCTCGGAAGAGCTGCGGTTCAGCGTCGACTTCCGCCTCATCGCCGCCGACCAGCTGAAGACCTCCAAACAGCACTTCTCGAGCGGCCGGCAGTATTTCGAGTCGCTCTAGGGCGGCGGATAGGCCGGCGGCAGGACGAACTCGACGCCGAGCGACGCGAAGCGCGCGGCCACGGCGTCGGCCGTTACCGGCGCGAGCGCGAGCAGCACGGTGCTTCCAGTCGGCGCCTCTTGCGGCCGCACGATCGGCACGCCGTTCAGTAAACGGCCGATCTTGGCCGGATCCTCGTCGAGGTAGAGATCGGGCGGGCGCGGCAGCTCGCTGGCCAGCCAGGTGGCCACGACCGACGTGCCGAACAGGCAAAAGTGCCCACGTCCCGCAGCCATTGCCGACAGTCGGGCGACTTGCCCCAACCAGGCGACCTGCACTTCGGCGGCAACGTCAGCCGGTGGCGCCGGCGTGCCGCCTGCGAGGCCTGACGGCGACATCGCCAGGGTCAGCTCCTTGGGCACCCAGCTACGGGTCTGGACGACCAGCTTCGTGCCGGCGCGCCGGGCAACCTCGCTGAGCGAGCCGGCATCGAAGTGAAGCAGGTGATCGGCGACCAGAAGGTCGTAGGGGTTGCCCTGCCGGTCGGGCACCTGGCAGACGATGCACCCGCCGGGCTTGAGCTTGACCGCGAGCCGCGCGAGCAGGCGCGACGGCTCGGGGATGTGTTCCAGCGAGTGCATCAGCACGATCACGTCGTAGGCAGCCGGCAGCCGGTCGAGATCGCCGGTGTACAGCCGATCGAACCCCGCAATCGCCGACAGCACGTCCAGCATGCGCTCGTCCTGATCGAAGCCGTCGATCGACCAGCCGGGCAACACGGCCCCTGCCGCCCGAGCGGTGACGCCCCGGCCGCAGCCAAAATCGAGGAGTTGGCCGGCTTTCGGCAGCGCGACGCCGGCGTGCAGGTGGCGCAGCACGATCTCCGATCTCGGCGCGAATTCACTGCCGTCGGCGGCCCGGACCGACTGCTCCACGCCACCGGACAAGCCATAGCTGTCGTAATCCGCGTAGATCCTGGTGCAGTCCGCGCGCCAGGCCTCGTCATTTTGCTTCTGGACCGCGCCGCACGCGGCACAGCGATGCAGCGTGCCGCCGGCCGCGAATGGCCGGCAGTCCGACGTCATGCGACGCAATCCGCCATAGCCCTCGATGGCGATCAGCGCACCGCCGCAAACCTCACAGACGCTCATGGGACTCCGCGGCGAATTCGCTGCTCCTGCCCAGCAGCAGCATCTTCAGGCCAAAAACGACGGCCGCGATTCGCACCAGCACCCCGGACTGCACGTGGTAACGGCCGTCAACGAACGTCACCTGGCCATTGCGCACCATGCGGCCGAGGCGGATCTGCAGGATCATTCGATCATTGTATGTCGTCAGCAGGTCGGCCTCCAGCGCCGGCGGCGCCATGCGGCTCAGCTCACGCAGCAGGCGCATCCTGATCGAGCTTTCGCCGACATTGACGAAGCCGAAATAGAGAAAACAGGCGCAGGCGTAGAGAAGGCCGTCGGCCGCGATCACGACGGCCGCCGCGAGGAAACCGGTCGCGTGACCGGCCCGGCGCAAGCCCTCGCCGGCCAGCAGAACGGCAAGGCCCGCCACAAACCCGACCAGGAACGAGCGAACGTAGCCCTTGGTCGTGCGATGCACGACCATCTGGACGACGACGTTCACCGCCGTCGCGACGGCACACAGAAGAAGGGCAGACCAACCGTCGCTCATGTCAGCCGCCGTCGGCCTCCCGGCCCATCAGGCTGCGGTGGAAATCGGTCAGGCACAGCATCAAGGTGCTGTTCCGCGTCAGCGTGATCGTGCCGTCGCGCCGGCTGACGAAGCCCGCCTGTTCGAGCTGCGAGATCCGCGACAGCACGAATGGCCGCGACCCCATGAAGCTCTCCAGCTCCTGCTCGCTGACGCCAGCGGCACTGTTGCCGGCGATGTAGCGACACAGCGAGAGCGTGGGACTGTCGCACTCGATGCCGGTGTAGAGCAAGATGTAGGACAACGCCAAGGCGCCGTAGAGCGCGACGACATAGAAGGCCCCACCCCAGTCGTGTGCATGCAACCAGGCGCCGCGCAGCACGATTGCCCCTACCAGGCCGGCCGCAAAAATGACGACCAGGGCACGCGTCGTTCGCGTCGGCACGCCGATGCGCCAGACGGCGACATGCACCAGGAAAGCGACAATCGCCATTCCAGCCGAGAGCAAAGCGTCGTTCATCGTGATGCTGTCCAGGATCCTCGACCGGCGGGCATGTGCACGCGCCCCTATACGGTACGCGCATGGCCGACGCAAAGCTCTCGCCCACAGGGCCCCGTTCTGCCCCCTATTCCGAAGGCGATGGCATTGATATCCTCCCTATCGTCACCAAGGACCGCCCGTCGTTGCCCGATAGTCATACAGGCGCCATCGCGCAGCACGCCGTGTCACCTGTTACGTCATCCCTCCGTGCGAGCCGCCAAACGGCCGATCGTCTGATCGCGCTGACGAGCATCGGCGGGCTGTTGTTCGCGATCGGCCTGGCCCTGGTCTCGTTGCAAGACCACTTCCGCCTGATCATCTTTCTCGTGTTCCTTTTCATGGTGGGCCTCGCGCCGCCGCTTTCGGCGTATCTGGTCTTCCGGGGCGAGCAGGCACCCGACGAAGCACGATCGCGCCTGACGCGGCGGCTGGCGGGCATCCGGGTCGGCCTGTTCGTAGTGCTGCTCGCCGCCGACGGCTGGATGATCCTTGCCGCCGCAATCGGGCCAGGCTTCGGATGGCAGAGCCTCGTCCCCCTCGCCGGCGCTAGCGCGCTCGCAACGGCCGCACTGTTGCTACGCAGCACACGCCCCTGGGCCGATCGGCTGTCGCGCATCGATGCCGGGATGGTGATCGCGGCTGGCCTCGCGGTTTTCCTGCTCAGCCCGTTCAATCCTACGCAAGCATCCCCGATCGGTCTGCTGGCATACGCGAAGGCCGCTCCGGCGTTCGTGCTCTGGCTGCTGGTCGGCGCGCTCTGGACCTGTGCCGGCATCTGGTTGCGCCGCCAAGAGGCCTTGGCCAGCGTGCAGCATCCTTGGCTCCAGACGGTCGCCATCGTCGCGGCGGCGATCGTCGTGATTGGCCTCTATGACGACACCCATCTGGTGGACTTCTTCCATTTCCTGCCCTTGGTAGGACCGGCACTGCATGCCCAACGCGGCGGCATCCCGATGGTGGATGTCTATAGCCAATACGGTTTCCTGCCGTGGGCGGTCTATTGGGCGGCTTTCCATTTCTTCGAGCCCGCATATGGCACCGCCGCCGTGGTGGTACGCATCATCAACGTCGCCTACTACGCGACCTTCCTGGCCATCCTGGTCGGCGTCTCCCGGCGACGGCTGAGCGCCCTATGGTTCTTCATTCCCGCCCTGCTGGTTGCCGTGACTTCGCACGGCGTCGGACCGTGGGGCATGTGGAACATGAACGCCCTGCCCATGGTGCTGGGCGGCCGCAACCTGGTGCCGGCGCTGATGACGCTCGTAATGGTCTTCGGCTCGCGGTGGCGGGCGGGCCCGGCGATCGCTCTCGGATTGATCGCCGTGGCAGCTTTCTCGAGCCTCGACATCCTGGCCTTTACGCTCGCTCCGTGGGGCGGATGCCTGCTGCTCGAGGCGCTGCGTACGCGATCCTGGCGGCCCTTGCTGCAAGCAGCCGTCCTCGCGGCAGTGACGGTGGTGGCAACACAGTTGATCCTTGCGGCGGCGATCTGGCTGGGCAGCGGAGCGGTGATCCGCTACGGCGGCTATCTTCAGCTCTTCGCCCTGTATCGCCCGACCGAGACTTCGATCTGGTCGGTACCGTTCGTGCCCTACTACGCCCTGTGGTTCCCGCTCGGCCTCACCTATTTCTGCGTCCTTGCGCTGGCAACGTTGCGGGCTTTCAGGCGCGAACAGACGGCGACGCTGGTCGAGCGCCTCGTTCCGGTCGCGCTGCTCGGACTTGGCCCCCTCGCCTACTTCTTCGGCCGGCCGCAGGAAGCCACGCTCAATATCGCGTGCCTGTCCTTCGCCGTCGCCGCCATCGCAGCCGCGGAAGCCGTCTTCGCCAGGCCGGAACGCTTTGGCCCGGCGGGCAAGGCGCTGTTCGCCGTCATCAGTGTTGCATTCACCTTCACGATCGCCGACGGCTTCGAGCATTTCATGCGGCCGATGGATCCGCTCAAGGGCAACGCGACGATCCTGCGGCGCTGCCTCGGCGGCGACGGCTGTTCGCCCGCCGCGATCGCCCGCAACATCGATCTCGCCCTCCACACCAAGCCGCTCGACGGGCGGGCACAGGTGGGCGTCTGGTTACCCGACGACAGCCGGCAACGCCTGGAGGAGGTCGCCGCCCAGCTGCGCCTTCTCGAAGGCCAAGGTCACCGGCAGGTGGGCCTGCTGACCGACATCGAGTCCGTGCGATTTCCCGAGGCTGACGCCGCCATTTCGGTGGCCTCGTTCATGGCGACGCGGCAGTGGTTTCCGTGGCCGATCTCCGCGCCCAACAACGACGAACTGTCCCCTCTGCTGGTCCGAGACATCCTCGACAAGGTGGCGAAGACACCCGCCGGAACCCCGATCATCGCTTCAAACGACCGGTCAAGATGGAAGGCGATCAATCGCGAGGTCTGGACGACATTGTCCGAGCACTGCCGACTGCGGCTCGTTCACCGGGGGCCGTATTACTCGACCTTTCTGACGGAAAGTTGCACTTGACCGCCCGTTCCAAAGAGGGTTGCTGACAGGATGGCCACCCGACACGACCCTCTCGAGGCCCGCCAGGGACCCAAGGCATTCGTCGACTACTACAACAAGCACAACGTTATCCCGGTCCAGCAAGACCTCGATGACTTCGGCTACTTCCTGTTTCGCAGGGAGTATCTCTACCGCACGCTCGGCGCGCCGCTGCGCAGCCTGGCCGGACGGCGGGTGATCGAGTTCGGGCCGGGCGGCGGCTACAATGCGGTCGCTGCGTCCCACTACCGCCCCGATCGCTACGTCTTCGTCGACGCCTCGAAGGCGAGCCTCGCCCAGCTGGCCGCGCTGCACGCCGAGGGCAAATTCGCCGCGCGCCAAGTCGACATCGTCGAGTCCGACATCCTCGCCTATCAGGATCGCGAGTCATACGACTGCGTGATCTGCGAGGGTGTGATCCCGGCGCAGGACGATCCTGAGCGGATCCTGCAGAAGGTGGCGAGCTTCGCCGCGCCGGGCGGCGTGCTGGTCATCACGACCACGTCGGCTGCGTCGTTCCTGTCGGAGATCTGCCGCCGCGTGCTGCGCGTCAGGATCAAGCAGATCGCCGCGACCTTCCCCGACCAGGTCGCCCTGTCCGCCCGGATATTCCGCAGCCATCTCGCCAGCCTCGGCACGTCGACGCGGCCGATCGATGACTGGGTGATCGATTGCATCCTGCACGACTTCCACCGTGGCAAGTACGTCTACACCATGCTCGACGCCGCGGCGGCGCTCGGCAGCGACTTCGACTTCTACCAGAGCTCACCACGCTTCGTGATCGACGGCCTCTGGTACAAGAAGGCCGATCCGGCGGCCCCGGGGGCCAACGCGCTCCTGCAGGCCCAGTACGGCCTGCTGGCGGCCGGCCTGCTCGATTACCGCGTTCCGCTCGAGACGGCGCTGCGTAGCCGGACGTCCATCGACCATATCGAGCCGCTGAGCCGGACGGCCTGCGGCCTGCACGATGCTATCCTCGATGCCAACGACTACGCCGGGCTCGACGATTTCCTCCGCGTCCTGCTCGAGCTGGCGAAGAGCCTGCCGCAGGACTATGCGCCGACCCGCGCGTCGATCCTCGACTTCGTCGACAGCCTGCCGCGCTACATCGAGGCGCCGGAGAGCGTGGCGTTCGACGCGTTCCGCCAGTGGTGGGGACGCGGCCAGCAGTATGTGAGCTTCCTGCGCCGCTGATTGCGGATCAGCGCTCGGCGAAGTCGATCATCTTGCGGCTCGGCCGCCGGCTGTACTGCGCGCGCTGCTTGACGTGGACGATCATGAGCAGCCGGAAGAAGGCGGCGACGACTTCGCGGAGGTTGCGCCAGTTCACCGTGCTCCGCGCCTTGTCGCTCGGCAGGAAGTAGCTCGGCACCTCGGCGAAGGTATGGCCCATGCGTAGCAGCTTGACGTTCAACTCGGCGATGATGCTGAAGCGGTTCGACTTCAGGTCGGCCGCGCGGGCCGAGGCCGTCGGCCAGACGCCTGGGCCGTTGACGTACTGCACGTAGATGCCGAAGGCGATCATGTAGATCGCCTGGAAGACCATCGACACCAGGTTGCGAGCGAGGTTCCGGTACTCTTTGTTGAGATTCACGGTCAGGATCATGTCAGCCTGGTCGCGGTAGCGCAGCATGATGCGGATGGCACTCACCGAAACCGCATCGTCGGCCGGCAGGATCATGAACGAGGCGCCCCGCGCCTCGGCGAGCCCGGAGCGAATCGCCGTGCCCAACCCGCGATTCTCGGGATGGGTGATGACACGGATATCGCGCTGGGTCGCAAGCTCGGCCGCGACCTTGGGCGTGGCGTCCTGGCTGCCGTCGTCGATGATGACGATATCGACGGCATCGACTTTCTCGTCGGCCAGGGCCTTGCGGATCGTGGCTATCGTTGGCGCCAGCCTCAACTCTTCGTTGAAGGCCGGAATGATGATCGTGATCACGCGGCTTGCGCTCCCCGTCTCGACGCCCCCAAAATCGAAACCCTGCCTGGCAACAAAGTGGGTAAGTCGAGGGGATGGATGTCGCTACAATTTGGCGAGCCGCCAGGGCGGCCGTCAAGCAAGCTCGGGAGCGAGGCGCCGGCGTCACTATGGTCTTCCAACAGCATACGGTTTTCTGGGCGGGCGGCTTCCTCTACGATCGCGCTCGCGCCTCGGTGTTCCTCCACAAGCGCGACGGCAACACCCGGATGAACCCGCACAAATGGGCGTTCTTCGGCGGGCAGAGCGACCCCGGCGAGACGTATCTCGACTGCTTCGTGCGGGAAATCGAGGAGGAGATCGGCTTGCGCATTGCCCCGGCCCAGGCGATCCCGCTGCGCCAGTACATGAATCCCCTGGTCAACCAGTACCGCGTCGTCTTCTACATCGAGAGCGACATTCCCGCCGAGCGCCTGGTGCTGGGTGAAGGGGCAGGCTTCGGCTGGTTCACGCTCGACGAGGCGCACCGGCTCGACCTGGCACAGAAGACGCGTGAGGACCTCGTCTATTTCGTCGAGCATGTTCGATGAGAAGCGTCAGAAGGCGATCAGCGGCCGCATCGCCCGTCCCGCTGCCAGGTCGTCGAGCGCCAGGTTGATCTCGTCGAGGCCGTAGCGTCGCTCGAGCAAGCGGTCGAGCGGCAGCCGCCCTTCGCGATAAAGCGCGGCGAGGCGCGGCACGTCGCGGTCGGGCTGGCTGGCGCCGCCCCAGCTTCCCTGAATACGCTTGCCGCTGATCAGGTCGTGCGGATCGAGCGACAGCCGCTCGCCGGCCGGCGGATGGCTGGCGAAGACGCACAGGCCGCCGGACTTGCGCACCGTCGCATGCGCCTGCTCGATCGTTCGCACCCGGCCGGCGGCATCGATCGCGTAGTCGACCCCCTGGCCATCGGTCAGTTGGGCTATGGCGGCGACGGGATCGACCTTGCTGGCGTCGATCGTGTGCGCCACGCCGAGTTCGCGTGCAGACGCAAGCTTGTCCGCTTCGATGTCGACGGCGATGACGCTGCACCCGGCGGCGCGCAGCGCCATGACCGCCACCATGCCGATGCCGCCCAAGCCGAACACCGCGGCTCTGGTCGACGGCCGCGGCGCGATCTCGTTGAACACCATGCCGGCCCCGGTCGGCACGGCGCAGCCGAACAGCACGGCGACGTCGAGCGGCACGCCGTCGGGCAGCCTGACGCAGCGATTCTCCGCCACCACCGCCTCGCTGTTGAAGGTCGTGACCCCGCCGGCATTGATCGTCGTCCCCTCCAGCCGATAGCGCGGCCCGCCGGCCTCCAGCCCCTCGCCGCGGATCCAGCCCAACACCACCTGGTCGCCGGGTTTGACCTTGGTGACGCCCTCGCCGACCGCCAGCACGGTGCCGGAGCCTTCATGGCCCAGCAGATGAGGCAGAAAACGGTCGGGCCCACGCGCGCCGCGGACTTCCATGAGCTGGCTGTGGCAAACGCCAGAGAAGGCGAGGCGCACATGCACCTGCCCGCGCTCGGGCGGCGGCACCTCGATGCCGTCGACGACGCGCAGCGGCTCGCCGCATGCATATAGGATGGCTGCCTTCATGCCCTATTCTACCGTAATCGCCGGGCTCAGAACGGCCCCTTGAACCAGTCGCCCGGCACATCGTGCGGATGCCGCCGCGCCGCAGCCAAAGACGCAGATTCGACCGGCCGCCCGACCAGCTCGCCGATCGCCGCCGCGATATGCTCTGCGCGGACATGGTAGTGCTTGGTGAGTGCGGGGCTGGTCGCCTCTGGGGCATCGGGCATCGCCAGCCGGCGCGGCGGCGAACGCAAATCGCCCCAGCAGGCGGTGGCCATGCGGGCGACGATCTCCGCGGCGAGGCCGCCGGTTTCGTACCCCAGGTCGATCGCCAACAGCCGTCCGGTGCGGCGGACCGAGGCCTCAATCGTAGGCCAGTCGATCGGCCGGGCCGAACGGAGATCGATGAGATCGCAGGCGATGCCCTGCTTGGCGAGATGGTCGACCGCGTGCAGCGCCTCGACCGTCATCAGCGACATCGCCACGACGGTCGCCTCGCCGCCGGTGCGCACCAGGCGCGCCTTGCCGATCGGCGTGCGATGATCGCCGGCCGGCACCTCGCCGGCAAGATTGTGCAGCCAGCGATGCTCCAGGAAGATCACTGGGTCGTCATCGAAGATGCCTTCGAGCAGCAGGCCCTTGGCGTCCTCGGCCGAGGTCGGCATCACCACCTTGAGGCCGGGGATGTGGGCGAACCACGCCTGCAGGCTCTGCGAATGGGTCGGCCCCTGCCCCCAGCCTCGACCGATGATCATGCGGATCGTCAGCGGGACGCCGCGCTTGCCACCGAACATGAAGCGCCACTTGGCGGCGTTGTTGACGATCTGGTCGAGCGACAGCAGGGCGAAGTCGAGCCGCTGGTGGGTCAGCACCGGCCGCAAGCCACCGAGCGCCGCGCCAATGCCGATGCCGGTCATGGCATTCTCCGAGGTCGGCATGTCGAAGACGCGCTGGCTGCCGAACTCCTCGTGCAGGCCGAGGGTCGTGCCGAACACGCCCTTGGGATCGCTCACGCCCAGCCCGTAAACAATGACGGCCGGATCGCGCGCCAGCGCCACCGCCAGCGCATCGCGAATCGCCGCGGCAAAGCTCATCGTGGTCATGCGGGCGAGCCGGAATAGATATCGCTGTAGGCCTGGCCCGGCTCGGGGAAAGGCGAGGCCTCGGCGAAGGCGAACGACGCCGCCACTTCGGCGGCGATCGCCGCGTCGTCGGCGTTGAGCCACGCCTGGTCGACGGCGCCTTGCGCGAGCAATTTCCGCCGGAAGCCTTCGACCGGATCACGCTCGCGCCACGATTCGAACTCCTCGACCGTACGATAGCCGATGTCGTTGTCGTAGAGGGGGCCGCAATGCTCGCGCCAGCGGTAGGTGGCGAGCTCGACGAATTGCGGCCCCTCGCCCCTGCGGGCGCCCTCGGCCGCGGCGGCGACCAGCGCGTGCGAAGTCTGCACGTCATTGCCGTCGCCGCTTGAGGTCGCAAGGCCGATACCGGCCGCGACGGTGGTTAGCGAGCGCCCTGCCGGCTGGCGCACGGAAAGCGGCGAATAGACTGAGTAGAGATTGTTCTCGCACAGGAACAGCACCGGCAGCCGGCGCAGGACGGCGAAGTTCGCCGATTCGAAGAACACGCCGGTCTCGAGCACGGCGTCGCCGATGAAGATGCAGGCGATATCGTCGCGGCCGGCCTGGGCAAGCGCCAGGGCGAGCCCGACACCGACCGGCACGGTGCCGCCGACGATTGCGGTCGAGCCCATGAAACCCACCCGCTCGTCGACCAGATGCATGGAGCCGCCTTTGCCGCCGGCGCAGCCGCCTGTCTTGCCGTAGATCTCGGCGATCATGGCCGGCAGGTCGCCGCCCTTGGCGAGGTAATGGGCATGCGCACGATGGCCGCTCACCGCAAGGTCGGTTGGACGCAGCACCTCGCCCGCCGCCGCCGACGGCGCCTCCTGCCCGATCGACAGATGCACCGGGCAGCGCATGCGCTGCTGGCTGTAGCGCTCGACGATCTCGGCTTCGATCGCCCGGATGCGCATCATGCCGTGCAGCAGGCGCCGCGACAGCTCCGGCGTCATGGCATGAACCAATAGTAGTCGCCGGTGTAGCCGACCTGGGCGAAGAACGCCTTCCACTCGTCGACATGCATAATGGTCAGCGCCGTCAGGTTCCACGCCTCCATGCGCTTGCGCTCGGCTTCGTCGCGATAGGCGTCGACCGTGACGAAGGCACCGCGGCGCGCCACGCGCTCGATCTCCTTCAACGCCTGGCCGCAGGCCTCGCGCGGCAGATTGTGGACCGTGTTGACGCTGATGACCACGTCAAACGACTTGTCGGCGAAGGGCAGCTTGGTGGCGTTGGCCACCTGCACGTGCGGCTTCATGTCGGGCATGGCGTTCTCAATGGCGTAGTCGGAGACGTCAACGCCCTTCACCACCAGCCCCGGATTGAGCTCTGCCATGTCGTGCATCATGAAGCCCTTGGCGCAGCCGACATCGAGCATCGAATCGCCGGCCTTTAGACCGAAATGCCCGCGGAAGGTCGGCACAACCGGCTGCCAGAAGCGGGCATTGTACGAGAACCCGCCGTAGCCCTGGCTGCGCTCGCCGTCGAAGAACTCGCGGCCGAAGCGGCGGGCGATGGCGCGGTCCGCCTCCGTCTTGGCCTGGCCGCGCTCCTCGACGTTGCGCTTGGTGCGCGGGTAGTTTGCAAGCAGATCGATTTCCCGGCCCATGAGCCCTCAGGGTTTGTGGATGTAGGTCGATGGAAGCTGGCGCAGGTCGTCGACGTGCCGGTCGACCCAGGCAACCGTCTCGTCGATGCCGGCTTCTAGAGAAACCTCGTCCTGCCACGCGAGCTCGTCGCGGATCTTGCGCGCATCGAGGCGGTAGGCGGCGTCCTTGCCCAGGCGCTCGCCAACGATCTCGACCGCATCCTCGAAGGCAACGCCGACGCGCGCGCAGATCATCTCGACCAACTGGCGGATCGAAACGATGCGGTCGGGCGAGATGTGGTAGGCCTCGCCGTTGCGCCCCTGCAGCGCGACCCGCAGCGTCGCTTCGGCGACGTCGGCCACGTGCACGAAGGCCCGCTCCGAGGTCCCGCCACCCTGCAGCTGAAGCTTGCGGCCGGTGCGGGCGAAGAACACCGTGCGCGGCACGATGCGATAGAGCTGCTGGCCCGCGCCGTAGACGTTGGCTGCGCGCGTATAGACCACGGGGAAATCGTAGGCAGCGCGGAAGGTGCGCAGGCTCATGTCGGCGGCGGCGCGCGATACCGCGTAGGGCGTGCTGGGATTGAACGGCGTGTCCTCGCGGACCACGCCTTCAGTGCTGCCGTAAACCTCGGGCGTCGAGACGTGCACGTAGCGCTCGAGGAACGGCATCTTGCGCAGCCGGTCGTGCAGGCGGACGGTTGAGACAACGTTGGTGGTGAACCACTGGTCGGGATGAAGCCAGCTCTCCGCCACCATGCTCTGGGCGGCGAAGTTAACCACGTATGGCGGGCGCTCGCGCCCGAGGAGCTGCACGATCGCATCGAGGTCGTGATTGAGGTCGAGCTGGTGGAAGCGAAAGCCGACATCCTTGCCGTCCCAACGGTAGGGCAGGAAGACGGGATGCGGCTCGGGCGAGCGGCTGGCGCCGATCACCCGATGACCCTTCGCCAGGAGGTGGCGGACGAAGCCCGCTCCCGAGAAGGAATTGCTACCGAGGACGAAGAACAGCGCGGCTGGCGGCACGGCGGGCAAGGTCAGCCGCGGCCGCGGCTGTAGAGCCACTGCATCGCCATGTGACCAACTACGAGCTGGAGGTCCTCGGCGATCTGCATGTCGTTGACGGGGAAGTGGATGGCCACGTCGGCCATCTGTCTGGCCTTGCCGCCGTCATAGCCAAGCACGGCGAAGCTTCGCAGGCCCATTCCCCGTGCGGTCTCGAGGGCCTCCAGGATGTTGGGCGAGTTGCCGCTGCCCGATAGCGCAACCAGCACGTCGCCCGCGCGGCCGTACACCTTGAGCTGGGCCGAGAAGATCTTTGTGTACTGCAGGTCGTTGGCGAGGCAAGTCAGGATCGAGGTGTTGGCCGGAAGCGCGTGCGCGCGCATGCCGACGCCCTTGTCCTTGGCGATGCCGTAGACCAGGTCGTTGGCGAGATGAACGGCGTTGCCGGCGCTCCCGCCGTTGCCACACAGGTAGACGCTGCGGCCTTCGCGCCAACACTCCTGCAGTGCGCGGGCGAGCGCCGCGATGCTGTCGAGGTTTGCGGCAGCGAGCGCCTGCTGTAGCCGCCCCGAGTAGGCCGCAAGATCCGCGACAACGGAGTCGCGCGTTCCGGTCATCGCGCGACGTCCTTTCTCATCCAGCGGAGATTGTGCCAGCGGTCCTCGTCCTTCAGCACGCCGCGCTGGTAGGTGGCGACGATCTCGCTGATCGCGTCGTCGACGCCGTGGCGCGGCCGGAAACCGGTGGCCAGGAGCTTGTCGGAGTTCACGCGGTACGAGCGCGGGTCGTTCGACGGCGTGACCACGATCTCCGCCGGGATGATGCGGACCACGCGCTCGGCGATGTCGCGAATCGAGATGTTCTCGAAGCCGGCATTGTAGACCCCGGTGATCTCCGGATGGTCGAGCAGGTAGATATAGAGGTCGGTGATGTCTTCGATATGGATGTTCGGGCGCACCTGGTCGCCGCCGAACACCGTGATGCGGCCGTTGGTCAGCGCTTGCATGGTCAGCATGTTGACCGAGACGTCGAGGCGCATGCGCGGGCTGATGCCGCAGACGGTAGCCGGGCGCACGATCTGAGCGATTAGCGGCGGCGCGTAGCTCAGCAGCACGCGCTCAGCGACCATCTTGGTCTTGTTGTATTCGCTCAGCGGCTCGAGCGAGAGGTCCTCGGTTACCTGCAGCTCTTCCTTCACGCCATAGACGCTCGCCGACGAGGCGTAGATGAAACGATCGATGCCGAGCTTCACCGCCAACTCCGCCAGCCTCATCGTACCCAGCGCGCTGATCTCCCAGGTGAGCTTGGGATCGAGGTCGCCGCACGGATCGTTGGCGACGGACGCGAGATGGATGATCGCATCGATGCCGTCGAGATCGGCCTCCGAGGCCTCGCGCACGTCGCCGCGCACGATCTCAAGGTTGGCCGACGCCAGCAGATAGTTTCCGAACCACTGGACGTCGAACGCGGTGACCCGATGGCCCAAAGCGAGGAGCTTCGGCACCAGGACTGAGCCCTTGTAGCCGCATGCTCCCGTGACAAAGATTTTCATGAAGTCGACGCCTACGTGTCCGCGCAAGAAGCTGCCTGCCGAAGTTTCTTAGCATCGGCGCCCCTGCAACTCAACAATACGGCAACTCAACAATCCCGAACCGTACGTTCGGAAACGGTTGCGAGGCGCCTTGCATTGCCAGTAGAACCGGGGCCGTGCGAGGATTCGTCATCAAGCTCATGATCGGCATCGCGGGAGTGCTGATCCTCGTCTATTTCGGATCGATCGACCTCGATGTGCTGAGCCGTGCGACCCGGCGGCCAGAGTTGCTGGCGCTGGCCTTCCTCGGCCTGTTGCTGACGGTGCCGATCGCAGCCTGCCGCTGGTGGATGCTACTGCACGGCCTGCAGCTCCCGGCGACGCTGCGCTGGACGCTGGGCACCACCTTCATCAGCCTGTTCTTCAACACCTTCCTGCCGGGCGCCTATGGCGGCGACGTAGTGCGGCTCGCCCTTGCCTATCGCGTGTACGGCAAGCTGAACCGGCTCACCATCAGCGTGATCGTCGACCGCCTGTCGGGCCTCGCCGCGCTCCTGCTGCTCGGCCTCGCCATGCTGCCGGCCTTGCCGATGGGCTATGCGAGCCGACTGGGCTGGATCGCCGCCGCGTTGGTCGCCGCGGGTTTGCTTGCGCTCTACGTCGCCCTGCGTTCAGGCGACTGGCTGATCCGCCAGCTCGGCCGCCTGCCCGCTCCTGCAGGTCCGATCTTGCAGCACGTCGTGCGCGAGGTCCTCGCCGCGTTGCAGGCCTATACCGCGCGGCCGGGCCTGTTACTGGCGACGCTGGTCCTGTCGCTCGGCCAGTTCGTGCTCGTGCTGCTCGCCCTGATCGCCCTGGGCTGGGCGATGGGCTTCGTCGGACTCGACTGGCCGGGCTACATGCTGGCTGGAGTATGGTCGCTGGTGGCCAACGCACTACCGATCACCCCGGGCGGGATCGGCGTCGGCGAAGCCGCGTTTGCGCACGCTGCGAGCGCGTTGTCACATTCCACCGCCACCGGTGCGGCCTTCGGCACAGTCTTCCTCGCACTGCGCCTCGTCTCGATCGCCGTCGGCATGATCGGCATCGTACCCTGGCTGATGCATCGCGGCGAGCTGCGCGACGGCATCAGCACGATCAAGTCCGATCAGAGCGCGCTGCGTTCGTCGTCGTGAACCGGGGGAAGTGCGCACGGGCGTAGGCGAGCGCCTCCGTCGTGCCGATGTCCAGGAAGAAGCCGCCGTACTCGACCGCCTGGATGCGCGGCAGCAGCGCAGGAATCACTTCGGTAGAGAGGTCGACGACCGGCCGGCCAAGGCTTGCGATGCGATCGACGACTTCGTCCTCGAAGACGTAGACGGCACCGTTGGCGAGATTGCCCGGTGGATCGGCGACCTTCTCGTGGAACACGGTGACGTGCCTCCGGTCATCCAACTCGAGGATGCCACAGTTTTGCGGCGTTGACGTGCGGAAGGCGAGCATCGTCATGGCGACGTCTGATCGTGCGGCGAGGTGCGGGTCGATGATGTGCGACGGCGGCGCATCAGTCAGGTTGTCGGCATGCGCGACGAAGATCGGGGGCCGCCCACACCACGCGCGGTTGGCGAGCACGGTGCCGCCCGTGCCGAGCAGGTGCGGCTCGTGGACCATATCGATCCGATCGCGCCACGGAACGCCTGCGACCACCGCCCTCACCTGCTCGGCGAGATAGTGGGTATTGATCAGCACGCGCTCGATGCGCCGGTCACCGAAAAGGGCTTCCAGCCAATAGACCAGCAAGGGCCGATCATGGATCGGCACCAGGCATTTCGGCAGCGTGTCGGTGAGCGGCCGCAGCCGCGTGCCCAGACCGGCGGCGAGGAGGATGGCGCGCATCGCTCACCCCGCC
>CAWCPC010000009.1:0-29122 GCA_963797365.1 uncultured Alphaproteobacteria bacterium
GCTTCGGAAAACGTATCTTCACCACCATCTATGACGTCCCAACGCGCGCGCGCTAACTCCTCCGTGTCATCCCGAGCACAGCGAGGGATCTAGGATCGTCGGCCGCATAGATCCCTCGCTTAGCCGCTGTCTGACAGCGGCCTCTCGGGATGACACGAGCACTTTGGTCGTTAGTCCGACACTCGGCCTAAGGCGCGCGGCGGAACTCAACCTGGCCGCGGCCGCTTCTGTCGACGGCATCGCACAATGCCATTTCGTCGTTCACGCGATGGCAGGTGAGTTGGGTTGCTGCCCATCTCGTCGGCGGCTCGCCTTCGCACATCACGGCAGGCTGGCGAGTGACCAGCGTTCCGTTGCTCCAGAATTTCGCCGTTACCGGCGCCTTGCAGTTCCACCGCCCCGTCGAGCCGACCGTGACCTGCTCGTTCACGCCGCCGCCCTGGGTGTCGAAGCAGATGCGGCCGGCCTTCATGGTGACCTGTTCCGCCCGGCCATTGGCGAAGTTGCGCGTCATGGGCACATCGTGACCAAGCACCCAGCAGCCTTTCAGAGTCGCGAGATCGCCTTTGGACCAGCGCTCGGCAGGCAAGGCCGGGCCAGCGGGCGCGCACTGGTCCAACTTCTTCCGCAGATCGTCCTGGCGGCCCGCCAGCTCGGCCCGGAGTTTGTTTTCCACGCTGCGGGCGTCGTCGAGCGACGCCTTGAGCGCCGGCATCGGATCGGGCGTGGCGGCGGCCGGAGCCGGCGCCGGCATCTGGACGGCGGACAGATTGAGGTTCGGAGCAACCGGCACAAAAACCCGCAACAGCCACGCGGCGATAAGGAGCAGAAGCGCCAGCATCAGCCCGAACAACAAGGCCGCCAACCATCGTCCAAAGTCCGTGATCGGAAGCATCGGCGCAGGGTACACCTCACCAACGGTGCGCGCGATCCGCAGGAATCGTACTTAGACCTCATCCTGAGGAGGCGCGCAGCGCCGTCTCGATTACCGCGGAGTAATCTCCGCGGCTTGATGGGCAACAGACGAGGTGCTCGTTCGCATCCTTCGAGACGCGGCCCTTCGGGCCGCTCCTCAGGATGAGGTGGTTCTGTCGAAACGGAATAGGCGCTAACGCTCGGCAAGCGCGGCAACGAAGCGATCGGCCATCTTCTCCACGGTGAAGTTCGCCGCGACATGGGCGCGCGCGGCGCAGCCCATGCGGTCGCGCAAAGCAGCGTCGCCGATCAACCGCCGCAGCGCCCGCGCCAGGGCGTCGGCATTGTCCGGCTCGACCAGCAGGCCGGTCTCGCCGTGGCGGATCAGTTCGGGGAAGGCGCCGGAGCGGGCGGCGATGACGGGCAAGCCAAAGGCACCGGCCTCGACGACGGTCATGCCGAAGCCTTCGTCGACGGCGGGCGCGACGACGATGTCGAGGCCGGCATAGATCGCGGCACGATCGCCGATGAACCCGGTCCAGGTCACGTGGCTCGTGAGGCCGCGCACCGCAACCTGGTCCTGGAGGGTCCTGTCGGATCCGCCGACGATGTTGAGATGGAAGGAGTTCGCAGGCAGCTGCGCCAGAGCGTCGAGCAGCCTGGCGTGGCGCTTCTGCTTGCTGATTCGTCCGACGATGCCCAGGCGCACGGGACCGGACGCCGGCGCCTTGCCGTCTGTCGCCGGCAGCGTCGTGCCGTTATGAACGACGGACAGCGGCAGGCGACGCAACGGCGTGCGGCGGACTTCGCGCGCCAGGAAATCCGACACGCAGATCGCGCGCTGCACCGGCCAGCCGGCCAGATGGCCCGCGATCGGATGGCGCATGATCCGCTCGGGCTCGCCGTGCAAATAAAGGGCGCGCCGGGCACCCGGCAGGATCAGCGAGCAGAACAGCAGCGACTGCGCCTCGCCGAAAATCACCCAGTCGGGCTGGAGCGACGCGACGACGCCGCGGATATCGCGCGCCGCCTCGCGCAGCGCGTACAGGGTCCCCCGTGTCCATTCGGGGTTGTTGCGGTAGATGCGGCCGAGAAACACCTCGTGGTGCTCAATGCCGGCGGCGTCCAGCATCGGCGGATAGGCGCCGTCGTTCCAGCCGCTGACGATGGCGACCGCGCGGTGGCCGATCGCATTCAGCCGCGCCATCAGCGACAGCAGAGCGACCTCCATTCCCGTGACGGTCGTGCCCCCGGCGAAGAACAGGAGCTTCATGATTGGCGAGGGTCGATGACCCTTATGGCCACGTCGCCCGTCAACTCGATGCCGTCATAAAAGATGCGGATCGGCCTGGCGTTTGAAGTGGAGCCGCGTGGCGCCTTCGCGGTCGCCGTCCGGGCATCGGCGAGACGAAGGTGGACCGCCTTCAAATCGGCGGCGTTCTCGGTCTGCGTGCCGAGAACCAGATGTTCGGGGTTTACGCAGCTTTTGACGTTGCAGCGATGGCGGAGGATCATGCCGTCGGGGATCGGCCCATACCTCAGCTCCCAAGCGAGTCGGTGCGCGAAGGTTTGCCGCTTTCGATGATGGACTTTGCCGTAGCCGCGCGATTGGGGACCCTGCCAGATGTGACAGCCGCTCAGCGGATCGGGCTTCGAATAGTGGGCGATGCGCTCGGCAGGCGACCAGGTCGACTTGCAGTAGGGTCTCGACCAAGGAGCATGGCCGTTGGGCGTGAGAGGGTGTTTCTTTCTCATGAAGGCAATCTAACCGAGACCGCCCGAAACCACCTATTTTGGTCATTAGAAGTTCAGCCGGAGACCTCGCCGAGAGCCCCGCCCCGTGTCATCCCGAGCGAAGCGAGGGATCTATGGACGGCGCTTGATCCTGGGTCCCTCGCTTCGCTCGGGATGACACCGTTGCCGCGGACGCGTGGTGCGCCAAAGCCACGACTTCCTTCAGAACGTCTCCTTGTAGGGCCTGAGGTCGATCTCGTGCGTCCAGGCGCTGCGCTGCTGGGTGTGCAGATGCCAGTAGTTGTCGACGATCGGCTCGACCTTCAACAGCCCGTCGGGGCCGACCTTCTCGGCGCGGTCGGGCATGCGCGAGAGGAGCCGGTCGCCCTCGATGCCGCCGTCGATGATGACGTGCGCGACATGGATGCCCTGCGGGCCGAACTCGCGCGCCATCGACTGCACCAGGAGCCGCAACCCGCCCTTGGTCGCGTTGAAAGCCGCGAAGCGCGGCCGACCCCGCATCGAGCCGGAAGCGCCGGTGAAGATGACCGTGCCGCGGCCGAGCGGTGCCAGGCGGCGCATCGCCTCGCGGCCGAACAGGAAGCCCGCGAAGCAGCCGACCCGCCAGGAATCCTCGAACTGCTCGGCCGTCATCTCGCGAAAGTCGACGGCGGCGTTGTTGCCCATGTTGAACACGAAAAGGTCGGCCGGCGCGCCGTCGGCGTCGTCCGCCATGGCCCTGTCGAACAGCTTTGCGACCTCGTCCTCCTTGGTGCCGTCCACGGTCACCGCCGTGGCCGAGCCGTTCGCCTTGCGTATGCCGTCGACCACCTTGTCGATCTTGGCGGTGGTCCGGCCAGCCACCAGCACGTGGTAGCCCTCCTTGGCAAAACGGCGGCTGGCAGCGCCGCCGATGCCGCGCTCCGCGCCGACACCCAACACCAATGCTTTCGGCTTCTTGGCCATGTGAATTCCCCGAGGAAAGTGGTCTCGCGAAACTTGCGGTCGGCCCGACTGCTTCGCTACGGTCCGCCCGCATGAAATTACCTCCGTACCCCATGATCGATCTCGATCCTGGCGCCCCGCTCGATCGTCACCGCGCCACCGTCCAGAAGGAATGGATCGACTGGAACGGCCATATGAACGTCGGCTACTACGTCGTCGCCTTCGACAAGGCGACCGACGTGCTGTGCGAGCAGTTCGGCTGCAGCTGGGACTACACGCGGCTCAAGATCGGCATGACCTTCGTGCTCGAGGCCCACGTCACCTACGACCGTGAGGTCAAGGAAGGCGATCCGCTGCGCATCACGACGCAGATCCTCGACCACGACGCCAAGCGCATCCACTACATGCACCTGATGTATCACGGCGACGAAGGCTACCTCGCCGCCACCAACGAGCTGATGCTGATGAACATCGACTACGAGACCCGCCGTTCCGCGCCGTGGCCGGAATGGGCCATGCCGCGCATCGAGAAGATGGCGGCCCTGCACGCCAAGCTGCCCCGCCCCAGGCAGGCGGGACGCCTGATCGGCATCAAGAAGAAGTAAGAGTCCAAAGAATGCTCGTCACCCTGCCCTACGAGATGCCGACGCTCGTCACCACGGCGCCGATCGACATCCATCGCTCGACCGTGCTGCCCGAATGGGTCGACTGGAACGGTCACATGAACGTCGCCTTCTACGTGCTGGCCTTCGACCAGGCCTCGGGCGCCTTCATGCGCAACATGGGACTGGGCCGGTCCTACGTCGACGGCAAGCACGGCATGACCTTCGTGCTGGAAACCCACGTGACGTACGACCGCGAGATGCGCGAAGGCGCGCCCATGCGGTTCACCACGCAGCTCCTGGCCCGCGACGCCAAGCGCGTGCATCTCTTCCACGAGATGTTCCATGTCGAGCACGGCTATCTGGCGGCGACCAACGAGACGATCGTGATGAACATCGACTACGTCTCGCGCCGCTCCGCCCCCTGGCCCGCCCAGGCCGCCGAGCGGCTGGAGGCGGTGTGGGCGACGCACAAGGGCCTGCCGCGGCCGGCGAAGGCTGGACGCGTGATGGGCCTGAAGCGCTAAACCTCACCCTGAGGAGCGGCCGCAGGCCGCGTCTCGAAGGGTGGGCTCGAGCGCCACGCCTGCAGCCCATCCTTCGAGACGGCCGCTTTGCGGCCTCCTCAGGATGAGGTCATCCGTTAGAAAGCTTCTCCAGCGCCTTGCCGCTCAGGCGGTAGGGCAGCCAGTTCTTGATCCAGCGGAGGCCGATCTTCTCGTAGAAGCCGCGCGCGGGGTTCCAGTCGAGGACGTTGAGGTCGATGCGCTTGTAGCCGCTGGCCACGCATTCCTTGGCCAGCGCCACCATGAGAGCGCGCGCGACGCCGCCGCGGCGTTGCTCGGGCACAACCCAGATATCCTCGACGAAGATGCCGCGCGCCGCGGTCCAGACCGAGTAGTTGAAGGTGTAGAGCGCGAAGCCGACCGGCTTGCCGCCAAGCTCGGCGATCAGGGCGGCAAATTGCGGGTCCTTGCCGAAGCCGTCCCGCGCCAGGCTCTGCGGCGTCGCGGTGACGGCGTGCGGCTCGTCCTCGTAGGTCGAGAGATCGACGGAGAATTTGTGCAGCAGCTCGACATCATCGACGGTCGCCGCACGCACCTTCACATCAGACGCCAAGAAAACCCCCATCGACCGGCAGGATGGCGCCGGTCACGTAGCTCGCGGCGTCTGAACAGAGGAACACGACCGGGCCGACCAGCTCCTCGGGCTCGCCGACGCGCTTCATCGGCACATGGGCGAGGAAGGCCTCCAGGCGTTTGGGATCGGCACGGGTCACCTCGGTCATGGCGGTGGAGATGATGCCCGGCGCCAGGGCGTTCACTCGCACGCCATCGGGCGCCAGTTCCGAGGCCAGCGCGCGCGTGAACTGCGCCAGCGCCCCCTTCGACACCGGATAGGAGCCGCTGCCGGCCGGCGCGGTGAAGGAATTGATCGAGGCGATGTTCACGATCGTGCCCTTGGTGAGCTTGAGCTGGTCGACGAAGGCCATGGTGACGTTGAAGGGACCCTCGACGTTCACCGCCATGGTCTTGTCCCAGCGCTCGCGACCGTCGGCGGCCACGAGATTGCCGCGCAAAAAGATGCCGGCGTTGTTGACCAGGATGCGGATCGGCCCGACCAGCAGCGCCACGTCCTCGGCGAGCTTGGCGCAGCTTTTCGCGTCGGTGACGTCGAGCGCGAAGCCGCGCGCCTTGCCGCCCTGCTTGCCGATCAACTCGGCGATGGTGTGGGCGGCATCCTTGTCGATGTCGGTCACGATCACCTCGGCGCCTGCCGCGGCCAGGCCGCGCGCGATGGCGGCGCCGTTGCCGCGCCCTGCTCCCGTGACCAGCGCCAGGCGGCCGAGCAGCGTGTCAGTCATGGCCGCGCCTCCTTCAGCGCCTCGCGGATCACCGCCTCGTCGCCGATGTGGTTGACCAGCAGCAGGATCAGCCGCGCGTTGAAAGCACGGCACTGCTCGTCGTCGAGGTCCTTATGGGCGTCGACGATCGCGTTATAGACGTCGTCGGGGTGCGCCAGGTTCAGCGTACGCCGCAGCGCGCCGGAAGCCGTTTCCATCTTTATCTCCCTTCTTTCTCCTCTCCCCCGCTAGGGGGAGAGGACGGGTGAGGGGGCATCGACAGCTTGCGCAGCCCGCTCACCTAGCCTCTCCCCCTAGCGGGGGAGAGGAATTATGAATGACCGGTGGCTCGCTTGAGAGCGGCGATCACCGCCGTCTCTTCAACCTGCCGCCAGCGCGCCGCCACGTAACGGTCCGGCCGGATCAGGTAGGCCGTGCCGGGGCGGGCATCGTAGCGTTGGCGCGCCAATCCTTCCTCCTCGATCCTGACCACAGTCACGCCGGGCGGCGCGAGCGCAGGGCCGCCAAATAAGAACAACGTAAACCCCATACCCAGGCGATCAACCAGCCATCTCTCTTCCAGGGGCGCATCGACCATCGCCCGTCCCGGGGCCGGGCCGCGCACCCAATCCGGGTCGCCATCCGGCGTGTCGAGCGGCGACCCCACGTGCGACGTCGGCACCGACAGCCGGCCGCTGTTGATCAACGCACGAGCAAAGGGAAAGTCCCGGGCCAAAGACAAGGTGGCATCGCGAAAAATCCGCGAGGCCGGGAACTTGGGCGTGATGAAATCGGTGCTACGGGTGGAAGCGAGGATGTTTTCGCGCGCGGCCGCGCTGCGCTCGCTGCAGTAGCTGTCGATCAGGCTTTCCGGCGCCTCGCCGCCCAGCACCAGGGCGAGCTTCCAGGCGAGGTTGTCGGCGTCGGCCACCGCGGCATTGCCGCCGCGCGCACCGAAGGGAGAGACCACGTGCGCGGCGTCGCCGGCGAAGACTACGCGGCCGTGCACGAAACGCTCCATCATGCGGCAGGTGAAGGTATAGACGCTGGTCCATTCGTGCTGCCAGCGCGCCTCGGGGCCGAACATCTGGCGCAGCCGCTTGTCGACGTTCTCGGGCTTCTTCTCCTCCTCCGCGTCGGCGTCATGGCCGAGCTGGAAGTCGGCACGCAGGATGTTGTCGGCCTGGCGGTGCAGCAGCACCGAGTTGGTGGGATGGAACGGCGGATAGAACCAGAAGCGCCGCTCCTTGGGCAGCTCGCTCATGAACTTGATGTCGGCGATCAGGAACTGGTCGTGGAAGACCTCGCCCGGGTAGGGCAGGCCCAGCAGATGCCGCACCGGGCTGCGCACGCCGTCGCAGGCGACCAGCCATTCGGCGTCGAGCGTGTAACGGCCGCCGGGCGTCTCGACCTCGACCGTGATGCCGTCGCTGCGCGGCTGGACGCCGACCACCTTGTTGCGCGGGCGAAGCTCGATCCGCTTCTCGGCCAGGCAGGCCTCGTAGAGATATTCCTCGACGTAGTATTGCTGCAGGTTCACGAAGGCCGGGAACTTGTGGCCGGGCTCGGGCGCCAGGTTGAACCGATAGATCGCCTGGTCGCGCAGATAGACCTCGCCCTCGTCCCAGGTGATGCCCTTCTCGACCATGCGGCGAGCGATGCCGAAGCGGTCCCAGATCTCGAGGCTGTGCTTGGCCTGGCAGATCGAGCGGCTGCCGAAGCTCACCGTGTCGTCGTCGTCGAGCAGCACGGACGGCACGCCACGCGCCGCCAGCGACAGCGCCAGTGTCGGGCCGGCGATGCCCGCGCCCACGATCACGACCGGCCGGCGCGAGCCCTTGCCGTCGAGTTCAGCGGGGCGACGATAGGGGTAGTGGCGATAGTCGTACGAGCTCATAGCTGGGAGCGCGCCGGTCAGTTGATCTTCTCCACGTCCGGCAGCGTCCACTTCTTTGCAAAGAACTCACGCTTCGGCCCGTACACCCGGAACATCAACTCGAACCTGCGAGCCGGGTCGGTTGGAATCCAGTTTGTTTCCTGACCGGGCGGCGCCTTCGGACCGATATAGAGGTCGACCGATCCATCCGGGGCCTTCTTCACTTCCGCCGCGTTCGACGCCCGGCTGGCACGATCGACATTCTTGATCAGGGCGTGAGTGTCGCGGTCATAGGCGGTCAGCGACCAGTACTGGTCGATCGGCACATCGGGCGGTACGTGCAGCCGATATGTCCGCGAGCCGTCGTAACTTTCACCGTTCTTCTCCTTGATGTTGATCAGGTAAAACTGCCCGGTGCCCAGCCGCTTGATGCCGATGTATGCGTAATGGTAGGCGAGCGCGCGCGAGTCGATCGAGTAGTTGTCCGGATTGCTGAAATTGTCGACCGCCGCCTGGATCAAGTCGGGCGGCGCCGGAAACGTCCAATGCGTGTCGTAGAAGAAGGGCTCCAGGCCGGCGTCGTATTTCGCCGCAAGCCACGCGTGAACTTCGTGGATCCCGTCGGCGAGCGCCTGTTTCGTGGCTGCATCGGGTGAAAAAGGCTTGCGCTGCCCGATGCCGAGCGATCGCAACTGGTCGATCATGGCCCAATCGCGGGGGTCCCAAGGTTCGTTCTGCACGACCCGGTCGAGATGAACGTAGAAGCTTTCGTCGTAGCGGATGGTCGAATCGAAAACGACGTCCTTGACGTCGGTGAAGACAGTGGCCGGCGGATTGTCAGACTGCGACCATGGATAGATCTTGATCCGCTTGCCGTAGGCAACCGCCTTTGCAACATCAGCCTCGCTGTGGCTGGCCATGTTCGAGCGGAACAGCACGTAGCCGCCCAAAGTGTCGGAATCCAATACGCCATCGCCTGCGGGGGTCTCCTGCGACCAGCCCGGCGGCCGTATGATGAGCTTGATGCCCTTGCCCTGATCAACTCCCAGCCGCCCGGCATCCTCCAGCGGCCGTTGCCAGACGTCGACGAAGTTGGCGTTGAGCGAGCCGCTCGCATCCGCCGGCGGCACTTCGATCACGATCGGGCCGTCGCCCGTATTGAAGAACGACATGAAATAGATCGTGTCGGGATTGGGCGTCAGCGTCTGGTTTTTCCAGTCGAGCGGGCGGCCCCAGTAGATCACCTGATTGACCTTGCCCGCCGTCTTGGTGAGCATTTCCTGGAGCATCAGGTCGTAGTTGACGGCAGGCATTCCCCAGATGGCGGCCTCGACTGCACGCCGCTGGACGGTTCGACGATTGAGCTCATCGCTCGACATGTTCTGCGCGAACGCCGGCACAGACGCGGTCAGCAATGCAAACACCAGAACCGCCCGCTTCATGACACGCTCCCACCCGGGATGCAGGGTTCGTGCGCTAGACGCCGCCAGCGATCAGTCCGCCTTCTCCAGCGCCGACCACATCTCGATGTCGCGCTCGGCCGTCCAGATGCGCGGATGGTCGAGGCCCTTGGCCTCGTCGTAGGCGCGGCTCACGTCGAACGGCATGCAGTGCTCGAAGATCACCCAGTTGCCGTAGCGCGGCTGCAGCGCCGCCATCGCCTTGTCGTAGGCCTGTTTCAGCAAATCGCCCGCCTCGGCCGACGCCGACACCGCCTTGTAGAGCTCCGACAGGAACTGCTGCGTGCCCGCGATGCCCTCTTCCACCGCCTGCTCGCCGGTCAGCGCATCGCCGCGGCCGGGCACCAGCGCCTCGGCCTTGAGGTCGCGCAGCTTCTGCAGCGTGTCGGGCCAGTCCTTGTAGTGCGCATCGCCGCAATAGGGCGTGGCGCCGTACTCGACGAGGTCGCCGCTGAACAGCGTGCGCTCCTCGGGCAACCAGACGATGGTGTCGCCCTTGGTGTGGCCGCGGCCGGCGTGGATGATGTCGACCTGCAGCTTGCCCAGCCAGATCGACATGCTCTCCTTGAAGGTGATGGTGGGCCAGGTGAGGCCGGGAATGGTCTCCGCCGCCTGGAACAGGCGCGGGAAGCGCTGCAGCTCGGACTTGTAGTCCTGGGCGCCGCGCTCGACGATCATCTCGCGCGTGGCCTCGCTGCTGACGATGTGCTCGGCGCCGTATCCCGAGGCGCCCAGCACGCGCACCGCGTGATAGTGCGACAGCACGACGTATTTGATCGGCTTGTCGGTGACGGTGCGGATGCGCTCGATCACGGTCTGCGCCATCGCCGGCGTCGCCTGGGCGTCGATCACCATGACCGCGTCGTCGCCGACCACGATGCCGGTGTTGGGGTCGCCCTCGGCGGTGAAGGCGTAGGCATGCTCGCTGAGCCGGCTGAAGGTGATCTGCTTCTCCGCCATGTCCGCCTGCGAGGCGAAGGCTCTGGCCATCGTCAGTCCGAGCCGTACTTGTGGTATTTCGCGCGGTCGCCGGTGCGCACCGTGACCTCGAAGGAATCGTTGTCGCGCTCCATGCGGAGCGTCACCGCGGTGCCGGCCGGGCCAGTCGCCCAGAGCTCGCGATAGAAGTCGGCGACCTCGTCCAGGACCTCGCCGTTCAGCGCCTCGAGGATGTCGCCGCGCTTCAGGCCGGCGCGGTCGGCCGGGCCGCCGTCGGAGATGCCAAAGACCACGAGCTGGCCCATGTGCTCGACCGTGTGGAGGCCGAGCCAGGGCCGCGGCGGCGTCGACAGGCGGCCAGTTTCGACCAGCTCGGTGAAGATCGGCTTCAGGCGGTTGATCGGCACATACATGTTGCCCGGGAAGGCCGGCGCGCCTGGACCCAGCGCCTCCTGCACCAGGAGCGAGCCCACGCCTAAAAGCGTGCCGTCCATGCCGACCAGCGCCGAGCCGCCCCACAGCGGATAGGCGGGCACGGTGAAAATCGCGTTGTCGAGCAGGTATTCCCAGTAGCCCGCGAACTCGCGGCGGCCGGCGACCTTGACCTTGAGCGTCGCCTTCTCGCCGCCGACGCCCGCGACATAGGCCTCGCTGCGCAGCGCCAGGCTGTCGGAATCGCCGAAGGCCATGGGCCGGGCCGGCAGCGGGGCAATGGTGCGCACCAGGCCGAAGCCGCTCTCATAGTCGTAGCCGACGATGCGGGCGTCGAGCTCGCGGCCTTCGCTGTCCTTCACGGTGACGGTGTCGGCCTCCATGATCAGGTAACCGATGGTGACCACCAGGCCTTCATCGTCGATGACGATGCCGTGGCCCTCGCGCTCCGAGCCCAGCGTCTGGGCCGAGCGGCGGTTCTCCGGGATGGTGGTATGCACGCCGACCACGGCCGGCAGGGCGTCGACCACCTCGGGCGGCAGGTTGCTTTCGCCGCCGGGCCGCCGCGCCTCGACGCCGCGCTCAGTCCCCAGCCACCGGCTGGAGCCGTTCGCCGAACCGTTCAACCCTCGGGCCATTCGACACCTCAGCGCCACATAATCGACGTGTCCACGGTGGAAAGATAGGCGCGTGTGCGGTCGATTGCTATATGTGGTGCATGGCGCCCCCCGCCGATCCGTTCGAAATCACAGACGATCCCGTTCCGCCTCCTGAGAGCCCGGCACGGCGCGCTGTCGCGCCCAGCACCTATCTCGACGGGCTGAACGAGGAGCAGCGCAAGGCGGTCGTGCACGAGGGCGGTCCGCTGCTGGTGCTGGCCGGCGCCGGCACCGGCAAGACCCGCGTGCTCACCACCCGTATTGCCCATTTGCTGATCACCGGCCGCGCCCGGCCGTCGCAGGTCCTGGCGGTCACCTTCACCAACAAGGCGGCGCGCGAGATGCTCGACCGCGTCGCCAGCCTGATCGGCGGCGCGGCCGATGGCATGTGGCTCGGCACCTTCCATTCGGTCGGCGTGCGCGTGCTGCGCCGCCATGCCGAACTGGTGGGGCTCAAGAGCAATTTCACCATTTTGGACACCGACGACCAGACTCGGCTGATCAAGCAGCTCCTCCAGGCTGAAAATATCGACGACAAGAAATGGCCGGCGCGGGTGCTGAGCCACATCATCCAGCGCTGGAAGGACCGGGCGCTGACGCCGGACAAGGTCAATGCCGACGACGCGGGCGAATTCGCCAACGGCAAGGCAGCGGATATCTACAAACAATACCAGGCGCGGCTCGCCGAGGTGAACGCCGTCGACTTCGGCGACCTGGTGATGCTCTGCGTCAGCCTGTGGCAGCAGCATCCCGACGTGCTGGCGCTCTATCACCGCCGCTTCCGCCACCTGCTGGTCGACGAGTACCAGGACACCAACGTGGCGCAGTACCTGTGGCTCCGGCTGCTGGCGCAGGGCACCGAGGACGTCTGCTGCGTCGGCGACGACGACCAGTCGATCTACGGCTGGCGCGGCGCCGAGGTCGGCAACATCCTGCGCTTCGAGAAGGACTTCCCCAACGCCACCATCGTCCGGCTGGAGCGCAACTACCGCTCGACGCCGCATATCCTGGCCGCCGCCTCGCACCTGATCAGCCACAACGAGGGCCGGCTCGGAAAGACCCTGTGGACAGAACTCAAGGAAGGCGAGCGCATCTCGCTGCGCGGCGTGTGGGACGGCGACGAGGAGGCACGCCAGGTCGGCGAGGAGATCGAGGCGCTGCAGCGCGACAAGCATCCGCTCAGCCAGATCGCCATCCTGGTGCGGGCCGGCTTCCAGACGCGCGAGTTCGAAGAACGCTTCATCACCATGGGCCTGCCCTACCGGGTGATCGGCGGCCCGCGCTTCTACGAGCGCCAGGAGATCCGCGATGCCATGGCCTATTGCCGCGTCACGGTGCAACCCGACGACGACCTCGCCTTCGAGCGCATCTACAACACGCCGCGCCGCGGGCTGGGCGAATCGGCGCTGCGGACGCTGCGCATCATCCAGCGCGCCAACAAGGTCTCACTGTTCGAGGCCACGCGCCGGGCGCTGGAAACCGACGAGCTGAAGGGCCGCCAGCGCAAGTCGCTCGGTGACCTGATCCAGAACTTCGACCGCTGGCGGGCCATGCTGGACGGCATGAACCATGTCGAGGTGGTGGAGACCATTTTGGACGAATCGGGCTACACCGACATGCTGCGCGCCGATCGTTCGCCCGAGGCCGAGGGCCGGCTGGAGAACCTGAAGGAGCTGACCAACGCCCTGCAGGAGTTCGACACGCTCCCAGCGTTCCTCGAGCATGTGGCGCTGCTCACCGACAATGCCGAGAAATCCGGCGGCGACATGGTGAGCGTCATGACGCTCCACGCCGCCAAGGGACTGGAATTCGACACCGTGTTCCTGCCCGGCTGGGAGGAAGGCCTGTTTCCCAACCAGCGCGCGCTCGACGAAAAGGGCGTGCCCGGACTCGAAGAGGAGCGCCGGCTGGCCTATGTCGGCCTGACGCGGGCGCGCAAGCGGGCCTACGTCTCCTTCGCCGCCAACCGCCGCGTGTTCAACCAGTGGCAGGCCGCCATCCCCTCGCGCTTCCTGCGCGAGCTGCCGACCGACCGGCTGGCCGAGTCGAGCGATGCCGGCCTCTACGCCACCTACTCCGCCGGCCACCACGGCGGCCTGCGCGACCATGCGTCGGGCTTCGAGTATGAGAGCCTCGGCGTCACCGGCATGGGCCGCGCGCGCACGCGCTGGCGCGACGAGACCCTCGACGACCGCCGCGCCGTCGAGGGCGACAAGCCCGATCTCGCAATCGGCCAGCGCGTCTTCCACCAGAAATTTGGCTACGGCCGCGTCATCGCAATCGATGGGAATAAGCTGGACATCGAATTCGAGAAGGCCGGACCCAAGAAGGTTTTGGACAGCTTCATCGAGGCCGCTTGAGCGGCCAAGGGAAGGGCTGGAAGGCCTGGCGCGTCGTGCCCGCCAGCCAGCGGCTGGCGCGCGAGCAGGAGCTGGAGCCGCTGGCCGAGTTCGGCTTCATCGTCACCAGCCGCGAAGTGTCGCGCGACGGGCCGTGGCACATCGAGATCTTCGGTCAGGGCGACAAGGCCAGGGTCGCGGCCGCGGTCGATCGAAGCTGGCAGTGGGAGGAGCTGCCCGACATCGATTGGGTGGCCGAGAACCAGCGCTCGTTCCGGCCTTTCCAGGTCGGGCCGTTCTGGGTCCATCCCTCGCACAACGACAAGGACATTCCGGCCGAGCTCATTCCCCTGCGAATCGATGCCGGCATGGCTTTCGGCACGGGCACTCACGCGACCACACGCGGCTGCCTGGAAATGCTGGCGACGCTCGATCCGGCCAAGACAGCCAACGCCGTCGATGTCGGCTGCGGCAGCGGCATTTTAGCCATCGCCATGGCCAAACTTTGGAAGCGCGCGGTATTGGGCGGCGACAACGATTCCCAGGCGGTCGAGGTCGCGGTCGAGAACGCCAAGCTGAATGGTGTGGCGGTGCTCTGCAGGTTCGTGACGTCGATCGGCTTGCAGGTACCGGAACTAGCGACCCGTGCGCCCTACGATCTCATCGTCGCCAACATCCTCGCCGGCCCCCTGATGGAGCTGTCCGAGTCATTTGCAGCGGCGATCCGCCCCGGCGGCCGCGTGCTCCTGAGCGGCCTTTTGGTCGAGCAGGCCGACATGATCGTTTCGACCTACAAGCGCCGCGGCTTCGAACCCGAGCGCCAGATTGATCTCGAGACTGGCGGCGCCTGGTGGCGGACGCTGCTCCTTCAGCGCACGAGCTAGCGCGATCCTGTCACGGCTTGCCGAAGGTCGCGATGCGGTCGACGTTGCAGATGAAGAGGACGCGTTTTTCGTCGATCGCGGGATCGCGCAGTCCATAGGGCGGCGCGTTGCTGGTGTACTTCGTCCAGATCTTGTCCAGCTGCTTGGTGACACGCTCGCCGCCTGGCTCCCACTCGCGCTCCTCGCGCTCCACCGTGCATTTGAGCTGGACCCAGTGGTAGGGATTGTCCGGGTTGACGATCAGGATCGTGAATTTGGGACTCTTGCGGAGCCATCCGCACTTTGCGCGATGCGACGCCGTGTTCACCAGCACCTTGTCGCCCTCATAGTCGAACCACATCGGCGTCATCCCGATGCGGCCGTCGGGCCCGATCAGGCCGAGCGTGACCGTGATCGGTCGGTCGAGCAGCGCCTTGTAGATCGGATCGAGACCCGACAGGCCATTGATCTTGGTACGCTCGCCCACGGCAAACTGGCCCTTCTGCAGGCCGCCGGCGACGTCACGGAACTTCGCGACAGTGATGCTGCTTGCCATGTTCCCTCCTCGACCGTTTGCTTGGACTCGGGAAGCTTGGCACAGCGGGCCGCGCCCGGCGGCAAATAAAAAAAGGGCCGGCTTTCGCCGGCCCCTTTCGTACGCTTACGCTACGCCACTAGGCCGTAGTCTCAGGCGCGGCCCGCCCAGAAGATGGCGGGGCGGTCATTACGGTTCGCCGCGGAAACCGCGGCGGCATGCGCGGCGTCGACCTGGGGCATCACGCCCTCGACCTGCGCCTCGCACACGGCGAACGGGATCTCGGCACGGCTGAGGCCCAGGTCGCGGAGCTCGCGGTCGCTCATGCGGAACAGCTGGGCCTCGGCGGCGCGCAGCTTGTAGTCGGCTTTGACGGCGTCGACAACGCGCTTGGCCTGGCGGCCGAGCCACATCAGGCCCTCGGTCAGGCTGTCGGCGAGCAGGGCCGCCCGGGCCAGGCGGGCACGCCGCTCGATCAGGCGCCGGTCATCGGACGAAAAGCCAAGCTTGGTGAGATCGTTTCCCCCCGCCGAAGTTTCGCTGGTCAGATTCTCGAATGTCTGGATCGGCTGGGTCATCATGGTACGCTCCTATACTTGTGCGATGCGAAAGCGGATGCTGCATCTGCACAAAGCAAATATAGAGCGTTGAGTTACAACAATAATACCAGCATTGGACTTGCTGATATGCAGCGGATGCATGGGGCACAATTCATGGGCATTTCGCATCTGCGAACGAACAAATATTGCGCAGATTGCCTCGCTTTCGGACGGCGCGTACGGTCCGCCGCGCCCCATGTTGAGAGTGCCATGAGTTCAGCTCCCGACGACGTCCTCCATCTCCTGCGGCAACGTGGCCGCGACCTCGACCCCTCCGCCCTCGATTCCCTGATGCGCGGCGTTGCCGCAGCCCCGGAAGGATTGGCCGGGCCGGAATGGGTCGAGTTGATCGATCCCAAGGCCGATGCCGAATTGACCAAGGCGCTGACCGCGTGGCGGGCAGAACTCGCCCGGGCAAAAGGCGGCCTTGGCGAATCGCCGGCGCCCGGCGAGCGGCTGGCGGCGTTGCGCGCCGAACTCAAGCGGCGTGGTCTGGATGGCTTCGTCGTGCCGCGTGCCGATGAGCACCAGGGCGAGTATGTGGCAAGTCACTCGCAGCGCCTGGCCTGGCTGACTGGCTTCACCGGTTCGGCTGGCCTCACCATTGTGCTGGCCGACCGGGCTGCGATCTTCATCGACGGCCGCTACACCCTGGCGGTGCGCGCCCAGGTCGACGTCGACGCCTTCGTGCCGCATCAGATTCCCGAGCAATCGCCGGACGCCTGGATCGCCGAAAACCTGTCGAAGGGTGGCAAGCTCGGCTTCGATCCCTGGCTGCAGACGGTCGACGGCCACGAGCGCTTCGCCCGCGCCTGCGCCAAGGCCGGCGGCAGCTTCGTGCCCGTGGAATCCAATCCTGTCGACGCCGTGTGGCGCGATCGTCCGGCCGCGCCGCTCGCGCCCGTGCTGCCGCACCCGGTGGAGTTCGCCGGCGAGAGCAGCGAAGCGCGGCGCAAGCGGATCGCCGAGTCGGTCGCAGCCAAGGGCGCCGACGTGGCGCTGCTGACCCAGCCCGATTCGATCGCCTGGCTGCTGAATGTGCGCGGCGGCGACGTGCCGCGCACGCCGTTCGCACTGGGCTTCGCCCTGCTGCACCGCGACGGCCATGTCGACCTCTACATGGACCGCCGCAAGATCCCCGACCGCACCGTGGCCTGGATGGGCAACGCCGTGACCCTGGCGCCGCCCGACGAGCTGGGCCCGGCGCTCGACATGATGGGCAAGGCGGGCAAGCGTGTGCTGATCGAGACCGCGACCGCGCCGTGGTGGGCCGCGACCCGCCTGCAGGCAGCCGGCGTGACACTGGTGCGCGATGCTGATCCGGTGGCCCTGCCCAAGGCGTGCAAAAATCCGGTCGAGCTCGAGGGCATTCGCACGGCCCATCGCCGCGATGGCGCGGCAGTCAGCCGCTTCCTCGGCTGGCTGGCGCGCGAATTGAAGACCGGAAAATTACGTGAGATCGAGGTGTCGGACCGACTGCAGGCGCTGCGCCAGGAGACCGGCAAGCTGCGCGATCTCTCCTTCGACACCATCTCCGGCGCCGGCCCCAACGGCGCCGTCGTGCACTATCACGCCACCAAGGCGACCGAGCGCACGCTGGAGCCGGGCTCGCTCTATCTGGTCGACTCCGGTGCGCAGTATCGCGACGGCACGACCGACGTGACCCGCACCGTCGGCATCGGCACGCCGACGCCGGAAATGAAGGACCGGTTCACTCGCGTGCTGAAGGGCCACATCGCGCTCGCGACCGCCCGCTTCCCGGTCGGCACAACCGGCTCACAGCTCGACGCGCTGGCGCGCTATTCACTGTGGCAAGTCGGGCTCGACTACGACCACGGCACCGGCCATGGCGTGGGTGCATATCTGTCGGTCCATGAGGGCCCGCAGCGCATTTCCAAGGTCGCCAACAACGTCGCCCTGCAGCCCGGCATGATCGTCAGCAACGAGCCCGGCTTCTACAAGGCCGGCACCTTCGGCATCCGCATCGAGAACCTGGTGGCGGTCAAGGAAGCCCAGATTGAGGGCGCCGATCGCAAGTACCTCGAGTTCGAGACGCTGACCCTGGCGCCAATCGACCTCAATTGCGTCGAGCAGAGCCTGCTGACCGAGGCCGACAAGACCTGGCTCAACGCTTACCACGCCCGCGTCCGCGAGGTCGTGGCGCCGCAGGTCGACGAGGCGACCCGTGCCTGGCTCGAAGAGGCAACCCGCATTATCTAGGCCCGGATCGCCTGATGCCTATCCCAATCGCTGTTTGACTCGCTACCTGTCCGCTCTTCCCCCGATAGCGGACCTGCTTCACTGCTCGGGCAGCGACCGCTTTGCGCCCAGAACCGGAACCAGGGACTGTTCGATAGCGGCATGGGCTTTGACCGGGCGTCGACGAGCTGATGCGTCTGGCAATGGTTGCATCGCGGGCGCCACGACAGCAGTTGCAGACGCAAGTGGTGCTGGCGAGCGGTCGCGTTTCGAAGAGGTCCGCACGATCCTGGAAATTCAGTCACCGATCACCGCTAATCGCCCAGACCGTACTGGCTACCGACATAGCCGTGGCGATGACCGAAGCGTTCCGTCATGACCGCGGCAAGGTCCTTGCTGGGATCGGCCACCCAGCCGCCGGAGCGCACGGCATAGCGTGATGCCGCCGCAGCCGCGCGCGGCTCCTCGCCCCTTGCAAGCGCACGGGCCGAGCCCATCAGGAGCCTGCGGAACTCGACCACGCCAATGTCGGTAGGGCCAAGATGCTCGCGGGTGCGGTCTTGGATTGGACCCTGGCTATCCTGGATGGCGGCGTCCTGCTCGCTGACACCGGTGATGCCGGTGAAGGTATCGTGCTTTTGCACCTTGCGATCGATTAGATACTCGTTCTGCAGGTTACGCAGCGGCAGGTAGTTGTCATCCACCTCGGCATGGACGTTGAACCCGCCATCGAACTTGGCGCGCTCTGAATTGGTGAAGGGCCGATCCGGATGCCAGCTGTAGGTGTAGATCCAGCAGCACATGTCATCGACCGGTACCCAGCTCTGGCCGTAATAGATCTCCCCGGGGAGGGCGGTCGGCGTATAGGCGTGGTTCGGCATCAAGAACTGAGCGATGCGCCAGTAGAGCTCGGCCCCGTCGGTCTTGCGTGCGCCGCCAATCACCAAGCCGGCGTCGTGACCGACCACCTGGAACTTCGGCCGGGGATCGCTCTGCACCCAGCGAATCCGGTCGTCCGGCTTGCCCTGGTCGGCGATCGCGGCCTTGGCCATGGCGGCACGCGCCTTGGCAGCGTCCTTGGTGAGCACCATGTGCAAAAAGGAGAAGTGCGACGTGTCGAGCGCACCTTCGACACTCTGCACCCAGTTACAGTCCTGCCACTTCTTGGTGACGTATCGGCTGGCCGCCGGCACCAGGCCCATCTCGATCTGCGGGAGCTCAGGCATACGTTCGCTTGGGCCCATGTAAACCCAGATCAAGTCACCCCATTCGCGCGTCGGGTAGGCGAGCAGCTTGATTGTATCCTTGTAGGCAGATTCCGGCGGCGAGGTCGGCAGGTCGACGCAATTGCCGTCGACATCGAACTTCCACCCGTGGAAGGCGCAGCGCAGTCCGCATTCCTCGTTACGACCGAAATAGAGGTTGGCGCCGCGGTGTGGGCAGTGCGGCTCGACGATGCCGACACGGCCGTCGGTGTCACGGAAGGCCAGCAGGTCCTCGCCCAGGATTTTGATCTTCTTGGGCGAGCAATCGCGCTCCGGCAGTTCCTCGCTCAACAGGGCTGGCATCCAGAAGCGCCGCAGCAAGTCGCCCATTGGGGTGCCAGCGCCGCTCTTGGTGAGGAATTCGTTGTCGGCGTAACTCAGCATCTTCCCCTCTCATGAACCGCCGCTTCATGGCGGCGTCGGTTTCGACATGTTGAAGCCCGGACGTTTGCGCCGGCGCAGATCAGACTAGTGCCGATACTGCGGCTACCTCGCCGTCGTTCGCTGATACCGGAGGAGCCACATTGTCCTGAGTAATCGATTTCCCGGCGATGTAGCCAAAAGTGAGGCAGGGTCCAATGGTGGTGCCGGCACCCACACCTTTGGTGCCGATCGGATTCGCCATGGCAAGACCCGCACAGTAAAGGCCCGCGATCACGCGCCCGTCCGGCCGCAGCACCTGGCAACGATCATTGGTCCGAGGACCACCCTTGGTGCCGACCGTTGCATAGAGGAATGGGGCGGCGAAGAACGGTCCTCGCCCGATGGGCGCAAGTGAATTGGTCCCGGAGTAGTGGCGCTCCCATGCACTCTCACCGCGATGGAAGTCACGGTCGACGCCCTCCTTGGACCAGGCGTTGAAGCGGTCGACGGTCGCACGTAATACCGTCGGATCAAGGCCAACTTTCACAGCCAAGGCCTCTATTGTGTCGGCGCTGCGAATGAACGCTGGATCTTTGGCGGCATAGGCCTGAGAGAGACGGTTGCTGTAGCGCGAATCGAAGATGCGCCATGCTGGAGCGTTTCGCGACCTTCCATCAGGTGTGCGGTGATCCAGCGCAAGGCCAAGATTGGGGCTGCCTTCGCTGACGAAACGCTTGCCCTCGCGGTTGACCAGGATGCAATGAGGACCATACGTCTCATGCAAAGGCAGGGCATGACGTTTGCCCTCGTAAACCGTGAACGTGGCCGGAGAGATATTCGCTTGATCCATTCGAGCAAGCTTGGCGCCGACAGCTGCTGCCATCCGCTGGCCATCACCGGTGTTGGTGCGTGGCGCGCCGATGATGTCAATGCCGGGGAAGTACGATGACATATAGTCCGGCGCCCAGTCGAAGCCACCAGTCGCCAACACCACGCCTTTCGTCGCGTGAATGTGAGTGAGCTCGCCCCCAATCACCGCCTCTACTCCGGCCACGATATCGCCGTCGGTCAGCAAACGCGAAACGCCAGCGTCCGTTTTTATCCGGCACCCCGCATCCAAGCAGCCCCGCACAAGGCCTACAATCAGACCGTTCCCCATGCCGACCTGCCCCGATATCAGTCGCCAGACCAGGAACGGCGCAAGCCGGGCAAGGGCGTGCAGAGGAGTTTTGGTTATCGCCCCCATCTCTCTGTAAGTGAAACACTGAGCTTTCACGGACCTGCGGACACCGTTCCACCGTCGACCGAGCAGATAGCGGCTGACAAGCTTCGGCGAGACCATCCGCCCCTTAAGCTTGCCGCCCGGAGCCTCGGAGAATGGGTCGGGGCCGTTAACCAATTCGAACACTAGCGGCGTCCTGTCCTCCAGGAACTGCAACATTGGCGCGGAATTTCGCGCCAATGCTTCCCAGAGTTCATCTTCCTCCTCTTGCCATCCCGGCGGCGCAGTCGCACGGAGATAGGTGAGCGCCTCTTCCGATGAATCAGATATTCCTGCTGCCAGCATGTGGTGATTGGCCGGGATCCAAGTTCCCGCTGCTGACATCGCAGTCGTGCCACCCAGTACACGGGCCTTTTCCAACACAACTACCTGCGCACCTCCGACAGACGCTGCAAGTGCCGCGGATAGACCGGCGGCGCCCGATCCGACCACAACAACGTCGAAAGTGATTTCTGCGGCCATTGCACCAATCCCGTCGCGCTAGCGAACGCTAATCAGGTGCAACCGACGCGGACAGTGTCCAAATTGTGAAATGGACAGCCACTCGCATCGCGCCAAACTCGCCTCGGCGCGTCGTCACTGCACGCCCACCCAAGTAAGGGCTACCGGCAGCGGGATCGACTGATGCACCTCCCAGGCGCGCGACTGACGACGGCGGATGCGACCGATTCGCTGCGACAAACGACTGCCTCAGTAATTGCGCTGGCCATTTCGAATAGGTGCTCGATCCTCACAAGACCTTGCGGCACCCGCCGCAGGCGGCACCACCGGTGCCTTTCTCTATCGCGCGAGATCGATATGTGTCTTCGCCACGTAGGTGCCGCAGCTGTCAATCGACGGACTAGAATCGACGCCGGAGCCAACCGCTCTCAATGGCCCAATCGACTGCATCGTCAAGCCGGTGTCGTCGCTCGATAACTCGGGTGCGCAGCCCGCTCAATCGATACTTCGCCTCGTGAACGCCGCCTGCGACAGCCTTGGCATAGAGTTTCCGTGCCTTCGTGACATTGCCGCGTCGGCCGCCGCGTCGGCCGAAGATTCCCCATACCGAGAAGACTCCCCATGCCGACAGGACCGCCGGGTCATACGTCTCCGCCAGCAAGAACAGCGCCAGCGTACTACCGCTCTCGGCGGCGCGCTCGAGCACGCTCCGCGCCGCAGTGATATTGCCTTGGTCGAGCAGCAGGCGGGCCTGTTCCATAAGGCGCGCCGCTTCCAGACCGCCGGGCGCTTCCGGCGCCCGCAGCTTTTGGTCATTCTGGGGAATCGACAGCTGCTGCTCGAGCTCCTGAGTGCGGACACGTTCCTGGGCCAGCAATTTCTGCTCGTCCGCGCGAGCCGCCAGCTGCTGCTCGAGCTCCTGGTTGCGGACACGTTCCTGCACCAGCAATTTCTGCTCGTCCGCGCGAGCCGCCAGCTGCTGCTCGAGCTCCTGGTTGCGGACACGTTCCTGGGCCAGCAATTTCTGCTCGTCCGCGCGAGCCGCCAGCTGCTGCTCGAGCTCCTGGTTGCGGACACGTTCCTGCACCAGCAATTTCTGCTCGTCCGCGCGAGCCGCCAGCTGCTGCTCGAGCTCCTGGTTGCGAACACGTTCCTGCACCAGCAATTTCTGCTCGTCCGCGCGAGCCGCCAGCTGCTGCTCGAGCTCCTGGTTGCGAACACGTTCCTGCACCAGCAATTTCTGCTCGTCCGCGCGAGCCGCCAGCTGCTGCTCGAGCTCCTGGTTGCGAACACGTTCCTGCACCAGCAATTTCTGCTCGTCCGCGCGAGCCGCCAGCTGCTGCTCGAGCTCCTGAGTGCGGACACGTTCCTGGGCCAGCAATTTCTGCTCGTCCGCGCGAGCCGCCAGCTGCTGCTCGAGTTCCTGGTTGCGAACATGTTCCTGCAGCAGCGATTTCTGCTCGTCCGCGCGAGCCGCCAGCCGCTGCTCGAGCGCCTGAGTGCGGACACGTTCCTGGGCCAGCAATTTCTCCTCGTCCGCGCGAGCCGCCAGCTGCTGCTCGAGCGCCTGGTTGCGAACACGTTCCTGCGCCACCAGCTTCTGGTCATTCTGGCGAATCAACAGCTGCCGCTCGAGTTCCTGGTTGCGGGCACGTTCCTGCACCAGCAATTTCTGGTCGTCCCCGCTAGCCGCCAGCTGCTGCTCGAGCGCTTGGGTGCGGGCACGTTCCTGCGCCATCAGCTTCTGGTCATTCCGGCGAATCGACAGCTGCTGCTCAAGCGCCTGGGTGCGGGCACGTTCCTGGGCCAAATCGCCTTCGGCCGCCGCAGCCACGGCTGCTTTCCGCTCCGCGTCCTCGGCTAGAGCTTTTTCCTCGACGGCTTCTCGCGCGTCTGCCTCAGAGTCGGCATCCTCCCGGCCGGTTAGCCGCTGCATTTGCGCTACGACGCCTCGATACGCTTCCTGGGCGATGTCAATCGCACGGCCCATTGGCCTCAATACCCCGCCGGACATCAGGGAGAACATCCCGGCGGTCTGCCCTGCCTGCGCCGGCGAGCTTTTAGCTCTTTCCGCCGTTCCGACTCCGGCCAGGCGATCTCGACCTTCCAGCGCACGTCCCAATACGATCTCTGCCACGCAACACAGTTCTTCCGCTTCCCGTGCGGCTCCGGCCCGCGGCTCCGGTGAACGAACTACCTGTGGTTTCTCGTTCATGAATGACGTTGCGTCCGGCACACTTCCCTTGGCCGAGTACAATGCAGGTGAATGCCCGATTTCCGGGTCGTTGTTCTTAGGTGTAAGGCTGGCATGAGCGCACCGAACCATGACACGGGGCTCCCACGTGCCGCTGCGACCTATTTGTGAACGGCGGGCCCTTCTTCGTGGCTAGCGCCTAGTTGATGTCCGCTTTGTTCCTTGCCCCCAAGTGGAGTTGGCTTTGTGCCGAAGGCGGAAGTGAGCTGGGGCGAGGACGCGTGAATCGGTCCAGCCCACGAAAACCGCGTAAGTTCAAGGCGGTGCAACGGGGACGACACCGCCACGCCCAGTACCTAAGATGCAGCCCAGCCGGGCTACGGGGCCGTAGCGCGGCGAGCTCAGCGTTTGGCGGAGGCCTCTTGACCGGCGAACGAGTGACGCGACGTTTGGCGGCGATCCTGGCAGCGGATGTCGTTGGCTATTCGCGCCTGATGGGCCGTGACGAGAACGGTACGCTCGCCCGGTTCAAGGGCCACGTGGCTGAACGCCTGGAACCGACGCTCGCCCGCCATGGTGGACGACTGGTCAAGCTTACCGGAGACGGAGCGTTGGTGGAGTTCACCAGTGCCGTGGGCGCGCTTGGTGCCGCCGTAGAGTTCCAGCAGGCCATGGCCGAAACCAACCGCGACCAGCCCACGGACGCGGCCATGGTGTTTCGCATCGGCGTGAATCTGGGTGACCTGATCGACGACGACGACGACATATACGGCGATGACGTAAACATCGCGGTCCGTCTTGAGGCCCAAGCGCCGCCCGGTGGCATCGTCGTTTCGCGAACGGTTCACGAAGCCGTAGCTGGGCGGCTCAAGGCTACGTTCGCGGACCTGGGGACTCTGGCACTCAAGAATATCGAACGTCCGATCCAGGCATTTCGAGTCGCATGGGAGGCCACGGATTGGAGGATTCCCGAGCGAGCGACGACCGCGAAGCCGACTGATGGGCGGCCGCTGCCCGACAAACCATCGATTGCCGTGCTGCCCTTTCAGAACATGAGCGGCGATCCCGAGCAGGACTATTTCGTCGACGGCCTGGTCGAGGAAATCATCACCGGCCTATCGCGCAGCAAGGCATTGTTCGTGATCGCGCGCAATTCGTCCTTCACCTACAAGGGCCGAGCGGTCGACGTACGCCAGGTTGGGCGCGAACTCGGCGTACGCTATGTTCTGGAAGGAAGCGTACGCAAGGCCGGCGACCGGCTGCGCATCACCGGCCAGCTCGTCGAAGCGGACAATGGCGTCCACCTTTGGGCCGACCGCTTCGATGGCAATCTGGCGGACATCTTCGAGCTGCAGGATAAAATCACGGCCCAGGTGACCGGCGCCATCGCCCCGCGGGTCGAACTGGCGGAGATCGAGCGCGCCCGGCGCAAGACCACAAACCTCGACGCCTATGACTACTACTTGCGGGCTTGGGCAGCCATGTATCACTTCTCCAGCGAAGGTTCGCAGGAAGCGCTGGTCTTGTTGGAAAAGGCCATCGCACTCGATCGCGAATTTGCCCTCGCATATGCCACCGAGGCGGTCTGCTACTTCATACGGCGGGCCTTTTCCTGGAGCACCGACCCCGCGCGCGAGGCTGCGGAAGCCGAGCGAACGGCGCGGCGGGCAATGGAGCTGGATTCGAGCGACGCCCGAGTATTGACCTTCTATGCGCAAACGCTGATCTACAATGTTGGCCGGCTCGATGAAGCAGTCGCCTGTTTCGACCAGGCCATTCGCGCCGACCCGAACTATGCGAATGCCTGGATGTGGCGAGGGAACACGAAGTCCTACCTTGGCGACGCGGAGCGGGCCATCGAGGATCTCGAGCAAGCATTGCGCCTCAACCCGCTCGACTCGACGATCTGGATCGCGCAGACCGGCATGGCGAACGCCCATTTCCTGCGCGGCCGGTATGAAGAGGCCCTGTCTTGGGTATCGACGGCACTGCATCAGCGGCCGAACTCGTTGAGTGCGCTACGCGTGGCCATAGCGGCAAATGCCTTGGCGGGGCATCTCGATATGGCGCGGCAAATGGTGGGCCGCTATCGCGAGCTGGATCCCTCGGCACGGGTGACGAAAATGAGGGAATGGTGGTGGTTCCGCGGCGGAGAGGATGTCGAGAAATACCTCAAGGGCTTTCGCCTGGCCGGGCTGCCCGAATAGACAGAGGGGAGGGTCGACACCATGGCGATCCTGGAGATACCAAAGAGTCCCGACGCTCTTTCTCCCGAGTGGCTGACCGCGGCGCTGCAAAGCGGCGGAGCCAGGAATGCCAACGTCGCATCGTTCGAATACGAGCCGATCGCGGCGGGCGTCGGCTTGCTGGGCAAGCTGGGCAGGCTGCGCCTTCGTTACGCCGATGGTGGCAAGGACCTGCCGCGGACGCTCGTCGTCAAGCAGCCGACTCTCGACGCGAAATCTCGTCAACTCGCCAAGATGTTCCGCTTCTACGAGCGCGAGGTCGCCTTCTATCGCGAGCTCGGACCCGCTGCCGGCATTCGTATTCCGGCAATGCATTTCGGCGCCGCCGACCCGCAAAGCGGGGACTTCGTGCTGCTGATGGAGGATCTGGCCCCAGCGCGGGTCGGCAACCAGCTCGCCGGATGCAGCGCCCAGGACGCGCGTTCCGCAATCGGCGCCCTCGCCAAATGTCACGCCCTTTGGTGGGAGAACCCTCGGCTGAAGTCGTTTGCCTGGCTGCCCGCCACCAACGATCCAGTCAATCACTTCGCCCAGTTCGCCTACCAGGGTTGCTGGGAGTCGTTCGTGCAGTTCGTGGGCGAGAAGATGACGCCGGCGCTTCGGCGCACGGGAGAAGCGTTGGCGACCAACGTGATCCGCATGCTCGACGGCTTCGTCGAAAGGCCATCCACGCTCTTGCATGGCGATTATCGTGCCGACAATCTTTTCTTCGGCGGTGCAACTCAGGGCGTTCCTGCACTCGCGGCGGTGGACTGGCAGGTGAGCGCTCGCGGCGCGGGCGCCTTCGATCTTGCCTACTTTTTGTCAGGTAATGTCAGTACCGAGGTTCGCCGGTCGATCGAGATGGACCTGCTGAAGCACTACATCGATATCCTGCGCGAAAACGGCGTTCGGGAGTACGGGCTCGAGTCGTGTCTCGAGGATTATCGTTTTGGTGTGCTCTTCTGCCTGGTTTATTCCGTGGTCGTCATCGGCATGTTGGATTCCGCCGACGCGCGCGCCGTTGCGGTTTTTCACGCCAATTTCGAGCGCGTCGCCGCGGCGATCACCGATCTCGATGCCAGCGCGATGATGCCGCGCTGAGGCTCGGCAGGGCTACCCGAAGGGGGCCGGCATGACTAGAGTGCTCTTCAAGTCGAGGGAACACCCATGAAAACACACGTGCGTTGCGGCACCCTGTTCAGCGCCGTCGACCAGCAGGCCAGGTCCGGGCAGACCCTGGTGTTCGATGCACGTGGCGTCCTGGAGTTCGTTGGTCCGACGGCGCAGGCGCCCAAGGCGGCCCCCGGCGAGCAGGTGCTCGACCATTCCCGGCATTTCGTCATGCCGGGGCTGATCGATATCCACGTCCATCTCGCCTACGGCAATGCCAAGAGCGAGGAGGATATCGACCTCTACAGCCCGCTCGAGTTCCGCGCGCTGCGTGGCCTGTTCTTCGCCCAGAAGCTGCTGGCGGCCGGCTACACCGCGCTCTGTTCGCCGGGCGACGCTGGGCAGGTCAGCCTGTCGATCCGCAACGCGATCCGCGCCGGTCTCTTCGACGGGCCGCGCATCAGCGCCGCCGGCCCGTACATTTCGGCACGCCAGAGCCTGACTGATTGGTATCCGAGCTGGATCGGCGCGCCCTCCACGTCGATCGGCCGGCTCGTTGCCAGCCGGGACGAAGCGATCGAAGAAATCCGCATCCAGGCCAAGAACGGCGTCGACTGCGTGAAGATCGCGCTCGACGGCATCCAGCGCCGTCCCGACGGCTCCCTGATCGCCGCGTTCACCCAGGAAGAGACCTCGGCCATGGTGAGCGAGATCCAGCGCCTCGGCCGCAAGGCGGTGGTCCACGCCATCGGACGCGAGGCCGTGCTTTACGCCGCGCGTGCCGGCGTCGATGTGATTTTCCACGCCTTCGACCTCGACGACGAATGCATCGACGCGGTGCTCAAGGGCGGTTCGGCCATCGCGCCTACGCTCACGCTCCAGCGCAACGTCATGGACTTCACCCAGCCGCATGAACCGGCATCGACCAACGGACGGGTCGACCATGTGCAACGCCAGTACGAACGCGCGTGCCGCAACCTCGCCAAGGCCCACAAGGCAGGCGTGCCGATGATGGCCGGCACGGATACGGGCTTTGCGGTCACGCCCTACGGCGAATGGCATGCGCGCGAGTTGGAGATCTTCGTGAACGATCTTGGCTTCACTCCGGCCGAGGCGCTGTGCGCGGCGACGCGAACCAACGCGGGATTTCTTGCCGATGGCGAGCGGGTCGGCCGGCTCGAACCCGGTCGCCACGCGGATTTCATCGCGCTCGACGGCTCTCCCCTCGAGAACATATCGATCCTGCTCGACAAGAGCCGGATCCATTCCACGTACCTCGGCGGAAAGCGCATGGCGCTGCCCGATCGTGACTACGATCCGCGTCAGGTCACCGACGCAGCGCTGGTCAGCTGGACCGACGTCTACACCCAGGCGCGGGTCGCCGAGCTGCGTCGCGACAAGCCGTTGCGCAGGGCAGCGGAATAGCGACCGGTCCTAGTCCTTCATGTCGTCGCGACCAGCAGCTCTTCCGCATTGTAGGGCGGGCGCAAGCCGTCGGGCCGCCCGGCGAAGTAACGGTCGGCAAGCGCAGCGGCCGACACATGCTGCACCTCGCGAAAGCCCGTCTCGCGGGCCAGGGCCAGCATCTCGGCGGGCGTGAAGAAGCTGATGAATGGCGTGCCGCTCGCCCGCGCGCCCTTCTCGGCCACGCGCATCGCGGGTTGCAGTTCTGGTTCGGCCAGCTCCAGCGGCAGCAGGAAGCTCATGACGAACGTCGAGCCTGCCGCGAGCGCCGCGACCTCGCCCAGCATGGCCGTGATCGCCTCGCGGGTCAGGTACATGCTGACCCCGGTCGACGTCACGATCGCCGGCCGGCCGGCATCGAAGCCGGCCGCCGTCAATTTCCGCCACGGGCCACCCGCTTCGAAGTCGACCGGCACGAAGCGCAACCACTCGGGCACGCCGTAGCCGAGCTCGACCAGTCGTTGGCGCTTCCAGGCCTGGGTGTCCGGCTGGTCGACCTCGAACACCGTAAGCCGCGAGGCGATCTCGGGACGACGCTGGGCGAACGTATCCAACCCGGCGCCGAGCAGAACGTACTGGCCGACACCCCGGTCCGCCTGCTCCTCGACCAGGTCCTCGATGAAGCGCGCGCGGGCAACGATGGAGGCGCGGAACAGCCGCGTGCCCTCCGGGTGCATGTCGCCACGCTGCCGCCAGCCTTCCTCCGGCGCCGTAAGCCTGAGGCCGATCGTGTCATCGAGCACGTGCGGCGGCGCATCGACCTCGACATGAAGCGCGCGCCAGAGGGCGACGCGCACGGCAGTGCTGTCGGGAGCCGCCGGCTTGTCGGACACGC
>CAWCPC010000010.1:0-133622 GCA_963797365.1 uncultured Alphaproteobacteria bacterium
CGGTCAGCGGCACCCTCGTGCTGAGCGAGGGCCGTGAGTATCTGTTCGCGGGCGCCACCGGGACCGGAACCACCGTCAGCAATGGCGGGTTCGAGCTGGTGTCGGGCGGCGTTGCAAGCGGTGTCACCATCAGCAACGGCGGCTTGCAGATCGCCTTTGGCGGGCAGGTGATCGGGACGATCGTGAGCAGCGGCGGCCAGGCGGTGGTGTCGTCGGGTGCGTCCGCCAGCGGGACAGTGCTGAGTGGCGGCTCGGAGTTTGTGTTCAACGGTGGCACGGTGAACGGGACAGTGGTCGACGTTGGCGGCTTTGAGCTGGTGTCGAACGGCGGCGTTGCCAACGGTGTCACCATCAACGCCGGGGGCGCGGAAATCGTCCACTTCGGCGGCCATGCGAACAGCACGACCGTCGGTGGCGCCATGCTGGTGGAGGCGGGGGCGACGGTGAGCGGCGCGACGCTGGTTAGTGGCGGGCTCATGCTGCTCCAGAGCGGCAGCACGGCGGGCTCGAGCCTGATCACGATCTCGTCCGGTACGCTGGCCCTCGACGATTCGGTGCACTTCGGCGGCACGGTCGCGGGCCTGGCGAATTCGACGCAGAAAGTCGACCTGACGGACATCGCCTACAACTCGGCGACGACGTCGGTGACAGGCTACACCAGCAACGGCAGCAACGGCGGCACGGTGAGCGTCACCGATGGCACGCACATAGCGCTGCTCAGCGTCATCGGCGCCTACACGGTGGCGAGCTTCAAGCTCTCCAACGACGGCAACGGCGGCACCTTCGTCACCGATCCGCCGGTCAGCAGCGGTTCAGGCATCGCGACGCCGCACTAGACCGGAAGGGATTCCGCGACCGTCGGCGAAACATATTCAGACGGCTCGCCTTTCAGGTATCGCGCCTTCGCCGCCAGGAACTGGCGGGCGTAATCGAGCCGCAGCTCGGAGTGATACCCGGTCTTCTCCGACTGGGTCAGCGACCCGGGATGTATCCGGCGCAGGTAGAGATATTTTGGAACGATGAGCCGCGAGCAGCCAAAGGCCAGGGCACGCAGCAGGAAGTCGCTGTCGGCGTGGCACCACCAGGGCCTGAAGCCGCCCACCTTGTCCAACACAGGCCGGGTCATGAGGAATTGTCCATCGGTCGGCACCGCTCGCTTGCCGTCGGCTGCCGCGCGCTTTCCATTGAACAGCTCGGCCGAGGTCGGCTGCAACTGCTCGTCGACCAGGATCGACCAGGTGTGGGTGATCCGGGCGGCCATGAGATCGCCGCCCACAGCCTGGAGCTGCTGGCCGAGATAGCCCTCCAGCATCACGTCGTCGGCGTCGAAGCGCACCAGGATGTCGGACGGCGTCGCCTGGGCGAGCGAATTGAAGATCACGAACGGCCCGACATGCTGGGGGAAATACCGGGTCTCCAGATTGGGCATGCTGAGGCCCTTGGCGAAGGCCAGGGTGTCCTCGCAGGCATCGATCCCGAGCCGAATCTGCAGCCGCCAGCCCTCCGGCAGGACCTGGCGCGAGATAGACTGAAGGCTGTCAGGAAGCCACCGGGCCGCAGCACGCGCCGCCACAAATACCGACAAAACAGGCATAGTTTTCCCCCGCCGCAGGCTACGCAAAAGGCCCACCGGACGCCACGGGTGTGTACTTTCCGCCCGGTGACCCGTTCCGGTCACAGGATGGTCATAGGCCAATCGATTGCGCCCCGTGCGTTCGCGGTCATACTCGGCGGGCCGCCTCAGCGCAGCGTCCTGCCGGACATGCACTACCCCCCCAAAAGGTATGCTAACTGCAGTGACGACCCCGCTGGGGCGGCACCCTTTTTCCAGCCGAATCCGTCGTTCGCCGCCCACTGATCCGAATGGGTGCATGCTAACGTCGGCCGATGAAAACCAAGCTTCTCGGCCGCACCGGCGTTTCCGTCTCCCAGCTCTGCTTCGGCACCATGTCCTTCGGCGGCGACGCCGACGAAGCCACCTCCGCCGCGATGTACAAGGCGGTGCGCGACGCCGGCATCAACTTTTTTGACTGCGCCAACGAGTACAACAAGGGCGTGTCGGAGGAGATCCTCGGGCGCCTTACGAAGGGGCATCGCGACGACCTCGTGCTCACCACCAAGGTCAACGCCCAGATACGGCCCGACATCAATGCGCGCGGCACCTCCCGACGCCACGTCGTGCAGGCGGTCGATCTCTGCCTGAAGCGCCTGCAGACCGATCGCATCGATGTGCTGTTCCTCCATCGCTACGATGCCATGACACCGATCGACGAATCGATGCGCGGGCTGGAAGATCTGGTGCGCGCCGGCAAGGTGATCTATCCCGCCGTCAGCAACTGGTCGGCATGGCAGACGCAACGGGCGATCGACCTCCAGGAACGCGCCAACTGGGCGCGCCTGCAGGTCATTCAGCCGATGTACAGCCTGGTGAAGCGCCAGGCCGAGGTCGAGATCCTGCCGATGGCCGAGCACAACGGCATCGGCGTCATTCCCTACAGCCCCGCCGCGGCCGGCCTGCTGTCGGGCAAGTATTTCGGCCAGGCGACCAAAGGACAGAATGGCGGGCGGCTCAAGACCAACAAGATGTACGAGGCACGCTACGGCGACGCCTGGATGTTCGAGGTCGCCGAGGAGTACGTCGCCTTCTGCAAGGAGCGCGGCCTTCACCCGGTCAGCACGGCCATCGCCTGGGTGGGCGCGCACCCGGCGGTCACCGCCCCCATCATCGGCGCGCGCAATGTCGAGCAGCTCAAGGACTCGCTGGCCGCCGTGAAGATCGACATGACACCCAGCCTGCGCACCGAGATCGCCGACCTTTCGCGCACGCCGGCGCCCGCCACGGATCGATCGGAAGAGCTGAAGGTCGCGAGGGGCTGAAACTTCCCAAAATTTCCCACCCGAGTGGGAAACGGATAATGCACGCCCGCTTGGCTTTTGGGCGATTCTTCCCACTTATCGCGCCACCCCTCTAATCAAGCTATTGATATTAAAGGATTCTGGTACCGGTATTAGGATACCGCTTCGCAAACCTTTGAAGCCGAAGGCTTTTCCTATCCCGCCATCACCGGCTCACGGCCGACGATGGTCGTGCGATGCATCACGCGGCGTTCGTTGGGATCGTGCGGCGTCACGGCGTGGACGGTGCAGCGGTTGTCCCACATCAGTACGTCGTGCGGCTCCCAGACATGGCGATACATGTATTTCGGCTGGGCGGCGAACTCCGAAAGATCCTCGATCAGGCGCCGCGCGGCCTCCTCGTCCAGGCCGTCGATGGCATCGTTGTAGATCGAGCTGATATAGAGCGACTTGCGGCCGGTCACCGGATGGCGCCGCACCAACGGGTGCCAGGCCGGCGGCATGGCTGCCTGCTCTTCCTTGCTGGGCGGCGGGTTGCCGACCAGCTTGTGCAGCATGCCGAAATCGTGCCGCGCTTTGCGGCCCTCGACCTGCCGGCGCAGGCTCTCGGGCAGCTCGTCATAGACCATGTACATGTTGATGAACTGCGTGATGCCGCCGGTGCGGCTGATCTCGATGCCATGCAGCAGCGAGCCCACGCTGGGCGTCGAGCGGTAGCTCGAATCGGTGTGCCACTGCCGGGCCGACGAGAGCTGCTTCTGCGACGGCTCGGCCGGTGTCATCAGGCGATCGTTCTCGTCGACATTGGAGACCAAGAAGATCTCCTTCACCCGGTCCGAGCGCAGGTGAAGTGAGGTCTGATGGAAGATTTCCGGCTCGCCGAAGTGGCGAGTGAAGGCGACGTGCTCCTGGTCGGTGACGCGCTGGTCGGGGAACACCACGACCAGGTGTTTCATCCAGGCGTCATGGACCGCCTTGAAGGTCTCGGGGTCCATCGGCCGGCGCATATCGACGCCGCGGATTTCTGCGCCCAGCGCGGGATGGCGTGGCCTCACGGTGATGGGCTTGACGGTGATGGTCATGGCGCGAGCATAGGCACTCCGCTTCAAGGCGCGCAATATGCGGTGCAATCCGGCCCGAAGGAGAACCAATCGATGACCCGTCTCGATCCAACCGCACTTCAGAATTCGGTCAAGCCCGGGACCATCGTCGTCGCCTCGACAGGCGTAGGCCCCTTCGACCAGATCATGCTCGACGGCCGCCATTCGCTGCGGGCCGACGAGCCCGCGACGGCCGGCGGTTCGGATACCGGCCCCGGTCCTTATGAGCTGCTGCTGATGTCGCTGGGCAGCTGCACCTCGATGACCGTCCATCTCTACGCCGCGCGCAAGAAATGGCCGCTCGAGCAGGTGGTGGTGCGGCTGCGCCAGGAGAGGGTCCATGTCCAGGACTGCACCGACTGCGAGAAGCCGGACGCCATGGTGCACCGCATCGAAAAGACCCTCGAGCTGATCGGCGCCCTGGACGACGAGCAGCGCAAGCGGCTGCGCGAGATCGCCGACCACTGTCCGGTGCACAAGACGCTCACCTCGAAGATCATGATCGAGACCGTGCTAGGCTGAGCCAATGCGGCTTGAAACGCTTCTCCCCCTGGGCAAAGTCGACCCTGGCCTGCGCGCGCCCGAGGTACCGCTCGATCTCGCCAGCATCGGCCGCGATGCCCGCCTGCTCGAGGAGATCGGCTATCACGGCATGGTCGTCGAGGAGACCAAGGACGACCCGTTCATCCTGATGGCGCTGGCCGCGCAGGCGACGACGAAGCTCCGCATCGGCACTTCGGTGGCGATCGCCTTCCCGCGCAGCCCAACCGTGACGGCGATGAGCGCCTGGACGCTCAGCAAGCTCAGCAAGGGCCGCTTCACGCTGGGGCTGGGCACGCAGGTCAAGGCGCACATCGAGCGGCGTTATGGCCTGCCCTGGTCGCCGGCGGGTCCATGGATGCGCGAATACGTACACGCCGTGCGCGCCATCTGGGCCCATTGGCAGAAGGGCGCGCCGCTCGACATCAAGGGCCCGCACTACAACATCAATTTGATGGTGCCGTTGTTCAATCCCGGCCCCGTCGAGCATCCCGACATCCCGATCCACCTCGCCGCGGTCAATTCGGTGATGTGCCGGATGGCGGGCGAACTGGCCGAGGGGATCCGCCTCCATCCGGTCTGCACGCCATCCTACATCGAGAAGGTCATGCTGCCGGCCGTGCGCGAGGGCGCCGCCAAGGCGGGCCGCTCGCTGGAGAATTTCCAGACCTGCATGAAGCCGCTGCTGGCGATCGCAGCCAACGAGGCCGAGCTTGTGGCCAAGATCCGCGACACGCGCGCCCGCATCTCCTTCTATGCCTCGACGCCGCAATATCGCGCGGCGTTCGCCCACCTCGGCCTGGGCGACCTTGCCGACAAGCTGAAGCTTCTCTCGCGCGCACAGCGCTGGGAAGAGATGCCCCAGCACATCTCGGATGAGGTGCTCGAGACCTTCGTCACCATCGGGACCTACGACACGATCGCGCGCAAGATTGTCGATCGCTTCGGAAGCTGCATCACCGATTGCGAGTTTTCGATCGCGGTCAAGACCGACGCCGACAAGGAGATCCTGCGCGACCTGGCGAAGGCCATCCAGTTGGAGAGCCTTGCCCGGGCGCGCAAGACGATCGCGGGTTCGGCGGCCTAGTTCACCGGATCCAGCACCACCACCGGGATCTCACGCTGTGTCTTCTTCTGGTAGTCGACGTAGGGCGGCCACCAGGTAATCGCGTTGTCCCAGAGCTTCTGCCGCTCCGCACCCGACGCGGTGCGCGCCTTGGCCTTCATCGTCTTGGTACCGACCTGCAGCTCGACTTCGGCATTGGCGAGGATGTTCTTGTACCAGCCGGGATGGTCGGGCGCCCCGCCCTTGGACGCCACCAGGAAGTAGCTTTTGCCGGTCTCGCCGTAGAACAGCGGGAAGAGGTGCTTCTTGCCGGACTTGCGCCCCTTGGTGACGAGCAGCAACGACGGCACGCTGAGCCCCGGCTGGTTGGGCGTGGTGAACATATGGCCGTCCTTGCCGCCGCTCTTCAGGTAGCGGTCGACATGGTCCTTCATCCATTGCGGCAGGTTGTCCGGCATCTTGGCGTCGATCATGTTCGTCTCCTTACGCGTACAGGGTTCACGCCGGCAGGCGTGTCGATTGCCAGGTCACCATCTGCCAGCGCCCGTTGCGCCTGGCATAGACATCGATGAAACGCACGCCGAAGGCGTTGGGCGTGCCGTTCACCGAGACCTTGATCTGGGCCACTCCGGTCAGCACGACCGTGTCGCCAAAATCCTGCGCCTTGACGTCCGACGGCTCGACACTTGTGTAGACGGTCGAGCCCGAGGTCATACCGACTACCAGGCTCTTCTTGGTGTCGAGGCGCGCCGAAGAGTGCGTGTAGATAAGGTCATCGGCCAGTAGGGATTCAAGTGTGGCGATGTCCTTGGCGGCCATCGCCTGCATGCGCTTCCTGTCGAGATCGATGACCGTCTGTCCGTTGCCCGCCATGGCGCACCTCAGTTGTAGTTGAGCTTGAGGCCCGGCGTCGGCCACTGCATGACGCCGAGCTGACCCTTGTCCGACAAGGTAATGTAGGCAGTCTTCATGTCGGCGCCACCGAAGCAGATGTTGGTCGGATAGGTATCCGGCATTTTGACCTCGCGCACGATCGCACCGTTAGGCGAAAATTCCGTGATCTTGCCGGTCGTCAAGGTCGCCACGGCGATGTTGCCGTTGGCCAGCACCGCCAGGCTGTCGAAGCCCGCGGGACCCGGCGGGGCGCCGCCGATGACGCGGCCGGCATGCGCCCACGAACCCTTGGTCTTGGCGACCACGCCCGGCGCCTCGATGTCGAAGGCGCAAAGCCGCGCGCTGACCGTGTCGGCGACGTAAAGCACCTTGCCGTCGGGCGACAGGCCGCAGCCATTGGGGCTCACGAACGGATAGGAGATGCAGACGACCTTCGATCCGTCGGGTAGCGCGTAATACACGCCGCCATGGTCGCGATGGCGGGCGTAGCGTTTGCCGAGGTCGGTGAAATAGAAGCCGCCCTGCTTGTCGAACACCAGGTCGTTGGGCGCCGACAGCTTGTGGCCGTCGCACTCGATGTAGAGGGTCTTGGCCGCGCCCGTCGAACGGTCGAGCCGCTGGATGGAACCGTGCTTATAGTCGGGATGCGGCCCCTGTCCCATCGAGCTGCCCTCGATATAGCGGCTGCCGCCGTTGTTGCAGAGATAGAGCGCGCCATCGGGCCCGACTGCCAGCCCGTTGGGGCCACCGCCGGCTGCCGAGAACAGCGCCACCTTGCCGTCGGGCGTGACGCGCGAGCAGCGATTGTTGCGGATTTCCGTCAGGATCACCGACCCATCGGGCATGGCCACCGGCCCCTCGGGAAAGCCGAGACCGGTCGCCAGAATGCGCACTTCATCCATTGCGTTCCCTCCGATTTTGCTCCTTTCATTCTACCTAATGGGAGGAAACGCAACATGCCGATCGCATCGAAATACCTGTTCGTCGTCAGTATGGACGTGACGAAGGAGAAGGAAGCGCTGTTCAACGAGGTTTATGACACCGAGCACGTGCCGCTGCTGCAGAAAGTGCCGGGCGTCGGCGCCGTGACCCGCATGAAGACGGAGCCCGCGGCCTTCAATATCGGCGGCGAGCGCAAGGTGCTCGATGGCGTCGGCCAGGCGAACTACGTGGCGATCTACGAGATCGACAGCCCGGCCGTGCTGCTCAGCAAGGAGTGGGCGGAGGCCGGCGAGAAAGGCCGCTGGCCGAAAGAAGTGCGCCCTTTCACCTCGAACCGACGGCACATCGTGCGCAAAGTGATAGGCTGAGCCCCGGGGAGAAATATGTTGGCCACGAAATCCGATGTCGCTGCCCAGCGCTTGCGGGCGTGCAAAGCGCTCATGGCGCAAGTTCATTCCATCACCTCGGACGAAGGCATCAACCCTTCGACCCTGCACGCCATCAAGCTGAGGCTGGTGGCACTCGCCAAGCGCAAGGAGCTCTTCCCGGCGGCCGACTTCGCGATGCCGGTGGCGCAGGGCCGCAACTACCCGTTGCTCGTCGAGGATGGCGATGGGCTCGGTCTCTACCTGAACGTCGCCTTGCCCGGCAAGGAAGCGGCGCCGCACGATCATGGCATCTGGTGCGCGACCGCCGCCGTAACCGGTCGCGAGAAGCACGAATTCTACCGACGCACCGATGACGGCAAGGAGCCGGGCAGCGCATCGGTCATGAAGGTGGGCGAAGTGCTGGTTCAGCCGGGCCACGGCATGGTGATGGCCGATCACGACATCCACGCCACCACGGTCGTGGGCGACAAGCCCATGGTCGCCCTGTCGCTCTATGGATACGCGCTGGCGCGTTTCCCGTCGGTCGCCTGGTACCACCCGCAATTCCAGTCGGTGCGCGCGACGGCGTCACGCCGGCCCTCCCACAGCCCTGGGGCGTGAGGCACTGATGGCAAAGACCTATCAGGTAACAATCCGCAACAGCGGCCAGACGATCGGCTGCGCGGCGAACCAGACGATCCTGCAAGCCGCCGTCGCCGCGGGTATCGATTACCCGTATGCATGCGCCACCGGAAACTGCGCGACCTGCATCTCCAGGCTCGAGGACGGCAAGGTCTCCCTGCTGCCCTACGGCGACGCCTGCCTGAACAAGGCACAGATCGCCTCAGGACTGACCTTGCCGTGCCGCGCGCGCCCACGCAGCGACGTGACGGTGAACTGGCTCGCCCGGTCGGGCGGTTAGTCGGCCATGCAGATCGGCTTCAACCTGCCGAACTCCGGCCCGATTTCGGAGGTCGGCGCGATGACGCGCATCGCCACCGAAGGCGAGGCGATGGGCTTCGATTACCTCACCATGACCGACCACGTGGTGCTGCCCGACACCAAGGTGCCGGGCTACCCCTATTCCGAGAGCGGCGAGTTCTACGAGGAGGCGCCGATCGAGCGGCACGAGCAGCTGGTCGGCATGGCCTACATCGCCGCCAAGACCTCGCGCATCCGCCTGGTCGCGGCTGTGCTGGTCGTGCCGCACCGGCCGGCCGTACTCGCGGCCAAGATGCTGGCCACGCTCGACGTGCTGAGCGGCGGGCGTCTGGTGGTCGGGATCGGCGCGGGCTGGCTCAAGAGCGAGTTCGATGCCGTGGTGACCACGCCCTTCCCCGAGCGAGGCGCGGTGACCGACGAGTACATCGACGCGTTCCGGCTGCTGTGGACTGAGCACTCACCACGCTTCGCCGGCCGCTACACCAAGATCGATGGCATCGTTCTCGAGCCCAAGCCGGTGCAGAAGCCGCACCCGCCGATCTGGGTCGGCGGCGAGGGCCCGGCCGCCCTGCGACGCACCGCCCGCGTCGGCAATGCCTGGTATCCAATCGGCAGCAACAACCAGCATCTGCTCGACACCCTGCCGCGGCTGAAAGCGGGCATCGCGCGCCTGCGCAAGGCCACGACGGACGCTGGGCGCGATCCTGCCTCCGTCGAGGTCGCCTTCCGCGTGAAGCGGTATGGCGCGGCGGTCCCGCCTGTCGCCACAGACGGCGAGCGGCGGCTGTTCTCCGGCAGCGAAGCCGACCTGATCAGCGATCTGCGCGCCCTACGCGACATGGGCGTCACGGCGATCGACATCGACTTCGGCCGCCCGACGGCGGATGAGGTGCTGGCCGAGATGAAGCGCTTCCGCAAAGCGGTGATCGAAAAGATTTAAAATTCGAGAGGGCGATCAAACCAGCCTCACCCTGAGGAGCGGTCCGCAGGACCGCGTCTCGATTACCGCGGAGTAATCTCCGCGGCTTGGTGGGCGCGAGCACCACGCCTGTTGCCCCTCCTTCGAGACGCCGCGCTGCGCGCGGCTCCTCAGGATGAGGTGGTCTAGCTATTCCGCCGCGACCTTGGCCTTCCTTAGGTCGGTCGAATAGTTGAGATGCACCGGCGCGTTCGATTCGAACGGGCTCTTGAGATCGAGCTCCTTGGCGATCTCTCGGATCGCCGGGAACACTTCCGTGCCCATCAGCCGGATGCAGGTCAGTGAATCCTCCTGGCTCACCCGGCCGTCATTGCCCCACAGCGCCAGGATACCGGGCCGCGTCTCCTCGAGAATGCGCCGGAGCTTGGCGACCACGGTCTTGGGCGTACCAGCGATGATGCGCAGGTCGGCCATTTGCTGCTCGAAGCTGGTCTCGCCGCGCGGGTTCTTGGCGCGGCCCGAGGCGAACTCGACGAAGGCGCGGCGTGCGGTGGGCGAGCCGTAGCCCGACGGCGTGCTCCACACCGGATGGGCGAGGCCGGTGAACTCACCCTGCATCCAGCGGAACTGCCTGGCGTTCTCGATCGCCTTCTCCTCGTTGTCGGAGATGTGGACCTGGATCAGGTAGCCGCGGTTCTCGGGACCGCCGACGTAACCGACATCGAGTGCGGTCTGGTCGTAGAGCTCCCAGATCTTCTTGGTCTGCTCGATCGAGGTGTTGAGCGCGATGTAGGGATAGCGCTGCTGCGCCGCCCAAATGATCGTCTCCTTGCTGATCACGCCCGGGATCCAGACCCTGGGATAGGGCTTCTGCAGCGGCACCGCCCACGGGTTCACCACGCGATGCTGGTAGTGCGTGCCCTCGAAGCGGAACGGACCGGGTTTGGTCCACGCCTTGACGACCAGATCGTGCGCCTCCTCGAAGCGCTCGCGGTTGAAGGCTGGATTGACGCCGGTCGCGAGCTGCTCCTGGCCGCCACCACGCACGAAGCCCGAGACCAACCGGCCCTTGGAGATCATGTCGATCATGGCGAGCTCTTCGGCGAGACGAACCGGGTTCTCCGCCAGGGGCAAGGGATTGCCCAGCATGACGATCTTCGCCTTCTTGGTCATGCCGGCGAGGATGGCGGCGAAGATGTTGGCCTTGGCCTGCATGCAGAACGGCGCGTTGTGGTGCTCGTTCAGCATGATGCCGTCGACGCCGACCTCCTCGGCCAGCATGTATTGCTCGATGTAGTTGTTGTAGAGCCGCGAGCCCTGCACCGGATCAAAATTGGCGTTGGGGAACATCAGCGCCGTCGCGCCGAAATCGCGGCCGGCCTGCTCGGAGTAGGCCGACATCGGCTGCTCGGTGAAATACATCAGGTGCATGGCGGTTACTCCCGGCTATTACCGCTAAACGATTAGCACTAGGCGATGAAGTTCGTGACCAGTTTGGCGAGGGCGTCCGGCTGCTCCATGTCGACGCAATGGCCGCAGCCCTTGACGATCTCCAGCTTGGCGTTGGGCAGCGCCTTGGCATAGACGCCGGCGGCGCTCTGCGGCACCACCTTGTCGTGGTCGCCCCACACGACCAGCGACGGCGCGAGAACCGAGCGCAGCAGATGCGGCAGGGTCTGGCTGTACATGTAGGGCTTCCAGGCAATGCGAAAGCTCATCTCGCGGCAGATGTCCCACATCTCGAGCTGGTCGGTCGGCGGCTCGGCGCCATAGACGCGGTCGAACGCCTTCTGGTCGTGGAAGCCCGCGCGCGCGTAGTCCATGTAGCCGGTGATGGCGAGGTCGAGGATGTCGCCCTGCGGCGGCTTGATGCCCATGGCGCCGACCAGCACCAGATGCGACAGATCGGCAGGCGCCATGCTGGCCATCTCGGCCGCGATCCAGCCGCCGAAACCCAGCCCCACCATGGCGACGTTGCCGACTTTCAATTCGCTCAGCAGGCCGCGATAGACCACCGCGATGTCGCGCACACTGCGCATCCAGTCGGGACGCTGGGAGCGGCTGTAGCCGGGATGATGGGGCACCAGCACGTCGAATTTCGCCGCCAGCGCGTCGTAGAAGGGCAGGCGATCGAGCGTGCCGGTTTCGTGGTGCAGCACCAGCACCGGACGCCCTCGTCCGGCCCGCATCAGATGCAGCTTGGTCCCGGCGGCCTCCACCGTTGAGGTCGCCCACTGCACATCCGCCATTGGATTCCTTCCCTCAGTCGCTGTGATGCTCTCAACCGCGACTGAGGGAGTCAAACTTGGCTTTTCGCCGAGCGGCTTACTCCGCCGCCATCCTCGGGCTCGCGGCTTCGAGCGCCTCGGAAATCCGCGGCGGTGACAGCGGCAGGTCGACCATGCGCACGCCGATGGCGCGCGAGACGGCGTTGCCGACGGCGGCGATGGGCGGAATGATCGGCACTTCGCCGACGCCGCGCACGCCGTAGGGATGCGAGGGATTGGGCACCTCGACCAGGATCGTCTCGATCATCGGCAGGTCGGAGGCGACCGGCATACGGTAGTCGAGGAAGCCGGGGTTCGCGAGCAGGCCCTTGGCGTTGTAGATGTACTCCTCGTTCAGCGCCCAGCCGATGCCCTGGACAGCACCACCCTGGAGCTGGCCTTCAACATAGGACGGATGGATCGCCGTGCCGACGTCCTGCGCGGCCGTGTAACGGCCGACAGTGACGCAGCCGGTATCGGCATCGACCTTCAGATCGCAGCAATGCACGCCGAAGCCCGGGCCGGCGCCCGTGACGTTGAGCTGGGCATGGCCGTTGATCGGGCCACCGGTCTTGCCCGCTTGCGCCGCAAGCTCCGCCAAGGTCAACGGCTCGAACTCGCCGACATTGGAGCCGGCGGGCTTGGCCATGCCGTTTTCCCAGATCACGCCCTCGGGATCGACATTCCAGATCTTGGCGGCGCGCACCTTGAGCTCGCGGATCATGTCGCGCACCGAGTTCACGACCGCGAGGCCGGTGGCGAAGGTGACTCGGCTGCCGCCGGTCACAAAGTTGAAGCCGATCGAGGCGGTGTCGGCGATCACCGGCCGCACCTTGTCGTAATCGACGCCGAGCTCCTCGGCCGCCATCAGGGCGAGCGAGGCACGGCTGCCGCCGATGTCAGGATTGCCCGAGATCACCGTGACCGATCCGTCCTCGCCGACATGCGATGCGGCGCTCGAATCCGCACCAATATTGAACCAGAAGCCCGCCGCTACGCCGCGCGCATAGCCCGGCTTCGGCGGCGTCTTGTAGTGCTCGGAGTTCTTGATCGCCTCCAGCGTTTCGACCATGCCGATGGTGTTGAAGGTGACACCGTAGGCGGTCTTGGTACCCTTCGTGGCGGCATTCTTCAGACGCAGATCGATCGGATCGATCTTGAGCTGCAACGCCAGGATGTCGAGCGTCGACTCGACGGCCCACGCGGAGATCGGCGCGCCGGGCGCGCGATAGGCCGCGACCTTGGGCCGGTTGCTGACGACGTCGAAGCCCACGATGTGGACATTGTCGATGTCGTAGCAGGCATAGGAGCACATGCAGGCCGGACCGACCGGCGAGCCCGGGAAGGCACCCGCCTGCATCTCGACCGTGCACTCGGCCGCGACGATGCGGCCGTCCCTCTTGGCGCCAATCTTGACCTTGATATTGCCGCCCGGAGCGGGACCGGAGGCAAGGAAGACCTCCTCGCGCGTCATGGTCATCTTCACCGGCTTGCCCGACTTCTGCGACAGACGGATCGCCAGCGGCTCGAGATAAACCACGGTCTTGCCGCCGAAGCCGCCGCCGATCTCGGTCGGCGTCACGCGGACCTGCGAGGTGTCGATGTTGAGGAGCTTGGCGCAGAAGCCACGCACCTGGAAATGACCCTGGGTGGTCGACCAGACCTGGACCTGGCCGTCTTCGCTCGCACTGGCCAGCGCGGCATGCGGCTCGATATAGCCCTGATGCACCGCCTGGGTGGTGTAGTCGCGCTCGATCACGACCTCGGCTTCGGCGAAGCCGGCCTTGGTGTCGCCCTTGTTGAACTCGATGCGCTTGGCGATGTTCGACGGCTTGGTCGGCGGCGGGGTGACGCCCTCGGTGATCATGTGGTCGTGCAGGATCGGCGCTTTGGGGTTCATCGCCTCGGCGACGTCGATCACGTGCGGCAGCACCTTGTACTCGACCTTGATCAGCGCCAGCGCCTCCTTGGCGATCGCCTCGGAGACGGCGGCAACCGCAGCCACCGGATGACCCTCATAGAGCGCCTTCTCGCGCGCCATGATGTTGCGCGTGATATCGCGCAGGTTCACCTGCATCTCGCCGGTCGGCACGATCAGGTTGGGCTGCTCGGGGAAATCCTTGGCGGTCACCACGGCCTTCACGCCCGGCAGCGCTTCGGCCTTCTTGGTGTCGATCGACTTGATGATCGCGTGCGGGTGCGGGCTGCGCAGCACCTTGCCGATCAACTGCCCCGGCAGGTTGAAGTCGGCGCCGAAGCGGGCCCGGCCGGTCACCTTGTCGGCGCCGTCGGGACGATCGGGGCGCGTGCCGATCCACTTGTACTTGGCGCTGGCTTCGGATTGGCCTTGGGGCTTGCTCATTTGGCGGACTCCCTCATTTCGGCGGCCACATCGAGCACCGCAGTGATGATCTTGTCGTAGCCGGTGCAGCGGCAGAGATTGCCGGCCAGCCAGTAGCGGACTTCGGTTTCGGTCGGATTGGGGTTCTTGGCGAGCAACGCCCGCGAAGCCACCAGGAAGCCCGGCGTACAGATGCCGCACTGGAGCGCGGCCATCTCGACGAACTTCTTCTGCAGGGGATGCAGCTTGTCACCGTCGGCCATGCCTTCGATGGTCTCGATTTTCACGCCCTCGGCTTCGGGCGCCAGCACCAGGCAGCTACAGACGAGCCGTCCGTCGATCGTGACGCTGCAAGCGCCGCAGTCGCCCGAGCCGCAGCCTTCCTTGCTGCCGGTGAGCCCGAGGCCGTCGCGCAGGACCTCGAGCAGGGTCTGGTTGGCATCGCAGAGATACTCGGTCGGCGCGCCGTTGATGGTGGTGTTGACGTGAATCTTTGCCATTTTAGCGGTGTCCCCGATGCTCGATGCCATTGATGCGGTCGCGCGCAATCATCGCCGCGCGCTTCAAGAGCACGCCCGCGATCTTGGTGCGGTAGTGAATGGTGCCGCGCTTGTCGTCGATCGGCTTGCAGGCCGCCGAGCAGGCAGCAGCAGCAGCGTCGAGCGCCTTGTCGTCGAGCTTGGAGCCGACCAGCGCCTTGGCCGCCTTGTCGACCAGCAGCACCGTCGGCGCGACGGCACCGAGGCCGACACGCGCCGCCGCGACGGTATCACCCTTCATGCTGAGGCTGACGCCGACACCCACAACGGCGATGTCCATCTCGGTGCGCGGGATCAGGCGCAGATAGGCGTCGCTCGAGTTCTTCGGCCGCGCCGGCAAGGTGAGGCTGACGACGATCTCTCCCGGCTTCAGCGTGGTCTTGCCCGGGCCGGCGCAGAACTTCTCGACCGGTACCGTGCGCTTGCCCTTGGGACCCTGCACGGCGACCGTGCAGCCGGCCGCGACCAGCGCCGGCACGCTGTCGGCGGCAGGCGAGGCGTTGCAGAGATTGCCGCCGGCAGAGGCACGGCCCTGGACCTGCGTGGAGCCGATCAGGTTGATCGCCTCGACGACACCCGGCCAAGTCTTCTTGAGCTTCTTGTGCTCGCCGATCACGGCTGCGGGCGTCGCCGCGCCGATCGTGAAGCTGCCCTTCTTCTCGACGATGGTCGTCATTTCGGAGATCTTCTTGACGTCGACGATCACGCCGGGCGCCCGGGCTCCCGACTTCATCTGAACCAGAAGGTCGGTCCCGCCGGCCAGGATGTAGCCCTTGCCCTTGGCCGCCAGCATGAACTTGCAGGCCTCTTTGACTGTTTTCGCAGTCTGATACTGGATTTCACTCATCCTTGGGCGTCCCCCGTTGTTCCCTTTGGCGAAAACGCATCCAAGCCGACTGCACGCCCAAGAGCAAGCTTCACGGGGGTTTTCGGCCTGATTTCAGGCCGATGACACAGCGGTTCCGCCGTGCGACCCCCTTTAGGCGGCCGCTTTCTTGCGGTTCGCTTCAAGCCGCGCGTCGACCAGGGCAACACCGGCATCGATCACCGGGTGGCTGAGGCCCTTCTGCTTGGCGATGAGCTGCACCAGCTTGTCGGCCCGTTCGATGTTGGGCACGCCGTTGCTCAGGGCGCGCGCCGCCGACGCCGGCCGCACCAGGCTCTGGGCTGCGGCGGCGTACTTCTCGAACGGCACGAGGTCGGCCGGATTGGCGCCCAGCTTCACGCACAGATCGTTGACGAAATTGTAGACCGACCGCGAGGTCTCGATATCGCTGTGCACCGCCTCCTGGGCGGTGCGCATCCCGTCCTTGGTGATGCAGCGATAGTTGCCGGAGAGCAGCATTGCCCACTTGGCGAGCGGCACGAAGATCGAATCGTAGACCTTGAGCTTGACCGGCAGCTCGGTCTTGCCTTCGGGCGTGTCGAAACGTGCGGCGTCGACGTCCTTCTCGAGCTGACGCAGGATCGCCGTCGCCTTGTCGTCCTTGAACTTCGCGACCTTGAAATTGGTCGGCAAGGTGACCTGAAGGAAGTTGACCTTCTCCTCCGGCGGGCGGATCGCCTGCGGGTCGGGGCTGTTCAAGGTCATGCGCTCGGGATCGAAATTGTCCCACACGCTGGCATCGGTATAGGCGGGCTTCAGCGAATCGCCGTTGAGGCCGGGGATGCGCCGCATGTAAGGCAGCGGCGGCATGTTCATGATCGACATGCAGGGCTTGCCCGATTTGGCCACCGCATCCAGCAGTTCGCGCACGCCCGGCGAGCGGTACTGCGGCTCCTGCATGGCGAGCCCGATCAGGTCGTAGTCCGCGGGGTTGGCGCTGGTCGTACCGCCCGCCGTCACCTTGCCGGGCAGCTTGCGCAATTCGAGCAGCACTGGATCCTTGCGGCCGCGGATCGGCATGCGAACGCGAAAGCCCTCGGCATTGATCAGATCGGCCTCTGCCGGCAGGCAGATGAGATGCACCGAATGGCCGCCAAAAAGGATCTTCGAGGCGAGCAGCGATCCATAGGACGCGCCCATGATCATGATCTTGTAGGGCATGACCCCATTCCTCCCGAAATTGCCGCGCCAGTATCGATGATGCGGGCCGCCAAGCATAGAGGCGATTGCGGCGCCGCCATCGGGCGGGTTAAGCCTGCCGGATGGAAAGCTTCGACTATGTGATCGTGGGCGCCGGTTCGGCAGGCAGCGTGCTCGCCAACCGGCTCAGCGAAGATGAAAAGACCACGGTCTGCGTACTCGAAGCCGGCCCCTCCGACTGGCATCCGTTCATCCATATCCCGGCCGGCTTCATGTACACGCTGGTCAATCCGCGCGTGAACTGGCTCTACACCTCCGAACCGAGCGAATGGACCGGCGGCCGGCGGATCGCAGCCCCGCGCGGCAAGACGCTGGGCGGCTCGAGCTCGATCAACGGCCATATCTACAATCGCGGCCAGCGGCTGGACTTCGACGGCTGGGCGCAGCGCGGCAATCGCGGCTGGGGCTATGCCGACGTGCTGCCCTACTTCCGGCGCACCGAGCGCCGCATGGTCGCGGAAGCCGATCCCACGTTCCGCGGCAGCGACGGCAATCTGCCGATCACCGATCTCGAATGGCGCGATCCGCTGTGCGAAGCCTTCATCGAGGGCGCGGTCCAGATGGGCATCCCGCGCAACCGCGATTACAACGGCGCGCAACAAGCCGGCGTCAGTTACGTCCAGCGCATCATCCAGAACGGCCGCCGCGTCAGCGCGGCGCGCGGTTATCTGCATCCGGCGATGAAACGGCGCAATCTCACGGTGCGCACGCATGCCCATGCGACCAACCTCGTCTTCGACGGCAAGCGCGCCATCGGCGTGCGCTATCTCACGGGCGGCCGCAACGGCGCGCCCATCGAAGTGCGCGCAACCAGGGAGGTGATTCTGGCGGGCGGCGCAGTGAACACGCCGCAACTGCTGCAGATCTCGGGCGTCGGTCCCGCTCCTTTGCTGCAATCGCTCGGCGTCGCGGTGAAGCACGAATTGCCGGGCGTCGGCGAGAACCTGCGCGATCACTACGCGCCGCGCTTCGTGGCGCGCGTGAAGGATGCCGAGACGATCAACGAGAAATCGCACGGGCTGCGGCTGGTCGGTGAAGTGCTGAAATACGCCGTCGCGCGCAAGGGCATTCTGGCGCTCAATCCGACGCTGATCTACGTCTTCTGGAAGTCCGACCCGAACGTCGACAACTACGATCTGCAATTCACCTTCACGCCGGCGAGCTACAAGGAAGGCGTGCAGTCGACGCTCGACGACTTCCCGGGCATGACCATCGCCTCGTGGCAGCAGCGGCCCGACAGCATCGGCTATGTGCGCGCCAAGTCCGCCGATCCGTTCGCGGCGCCGATCATCCAGCCCAATTACCTCGCTGCCGAAAGCGACCGGCGCGTGTTGCTGGCCGGGATGAAGATCGCGCGCAAGCTCATCTCCTCGCCGCCGTTGCAGAAGTACTACGATCGCGAGGAGTTTCCCGGCACTCAGGCGCAAAGCGACGAGGACCTGATGACGGCCGCCAAGCAGCGCGGCACGACGACGTTCCATCTCATGGGCACCTGCCGCATGGCGCCCGACAACGATCCCACCGCCGTTGTCGACGACCAGCTTCGCGTACGCGGGCTCGACGGCCTGCGCATCGTCGACGCCTCGATCATGCCGACCATGCCGTCGGCCAATCTCAACGCCTCGGTGCTGATGCTTGCCGAGAAGGCCGCCGACATGATCCGCGGCAAGCCGGCGCTCGAGGCCACGACCCTGAAGGACTGAAGCATGACCACCGTCATCCATGACGCCGTCATCGTCACCGCGGACGATCGCGACACGGTTCACTACGGCGCGGCGATCGCCATTGATGGCCAGCGGGTCGCCGCGATCGGACCCAGCGCCGAAATCCTGGCCCGCTATCCCACCGCCGAGCGGATCGACGGCCGCGGCAGCATGGTGATGCCGGGCTTCGCAAACACGCATACCCACCTCACCATGACCCTGGCGCGCGGCGTGTTCGAGGATCTGTCGCCGCCGCACAAGCCGCCCTTCTCCGGCGGCCTGTCGCCGATTCCCCTGCCGCCGATGAACGCCGATGAAAGGCGCGTCATGGCACAACTGGGCGCGCTCGAGGCGTTGCGCAGCGGCACGACCTTCGTCCTCGAGGACGGCGCGAACCTCGATCACTATGCCGAGGCCCTAGCCGCCACCGGCATGCGCTTCCTGCTCGCGGAGCGCGCCTACGACCGGATTGGAACCGAGATCGGCGATCCCGCGCCCTACCAGCTCGACCGCAAGCTCGGCGAACGCCACATGGCCAACATCGAGACGATGTTCGGAAAATGGAATGGCAAGGCGGACGGCCGAATCCGCGTCGCGGTCTCGGCCTGGGCGCCGGACATGTGCTCACCGGAATTGCTGCGCGAGCTGAGCGCCCTGCAGAAGAAGCTCGGCACCTGGACCACCATTCACCTCAACCAGATCTGGGGCGAGGTCGCCGCGGTCAAGGCGCATCGCAACCTGCTGCCGACGGAGTACCTGGCCGAGGTCGGCTTCCTCAACGACAAGGTGATCTGCGCGCATTGCCGCTGCATGGAGGCGCGCGAGGAGAAGATCCTGGGCGAGGCACGGACGATCGTCGCCTTCAATGCCGCCATCGCCGCGCGCCGTGGCCTCAGCCCGCGCATCGAGTCGCTGGAATCGCAGGGCTGCACCATCACCATGGGCTCGGACAACATGGCCGAGGACATGGTCGAGGTCATGCGCACGGGCCTGTTCATGGAGCGCATCAGGCGTGCCGATGGCCGTCAGCCGACGCCCGAGCAGGCGTTGCGCTGGGCGACGCGCAACGGCTACCGCGCTTTCGGCATGGCCGACGGCGGCTGGCTGGCTCCCGGCAACAAGGCCGACCTGATTGTGGTCGACGCCAGGCGAGCTCATCTGGTGCCGATGCTGCGGGCGGTGTCCAATTTTGTACACAACGGCCAGGCGCGCGACGTGCAGTCGGTGATGGTCGATGGCCGGTGGCTGATGCGTGACGGCATCGTCATGACCATGAACGAGGCTGAGATCCTCGCGGAGGCACAACGCGTGGCGAATGCCGCCTGGTCACGGCAGTTCCGCAAGCAGTTCAAGGCGCCCGCCGGCTTCTCTCCCGAGGCTCTGCCCTAGTTTTCGTGCTTCCCCGCTATTCGCATACCGCGCGCACTCGCCTTCACGTCGCCGTGACATTCGAAGTGAGATTTGGCGTTTCCGTCACTTCATTGTTGGCAGCCAAATCGTTGAGGAGAATAGTGCGGGGCGTGATCCAGATTTTTCGGGCCGTCCGCTCATGATCTCGCCTCTCAGCCTGTCGAACGTACTGACGGTGCTCGTCGCCCTGCTCTGCTTGTGGACCATGTCGCCCCAGGCACGCGGCGGCGTAGTCAGGATCTGGCGGCTGGCGATCCCGGGGTGCTTCGCGGCTGTCGAGTCGTTGATGCTTCTCGCAGGCGTATTTGACGCTACCTTCGCCCACGATGCCGAGTGGCTTGCCGGCCTGGTGCTTGGTTCTGTCATCGGACGCATGCGCGGCTGGACCATGGCCGTCGAAGTTGACCAAACGTGGGGCCTCGTGCGGCTGCCGCGAACGAGCGACGGTCGGGTCGCGGCATTGGCGCTGGTCGCGCTGTCGGCGATCGACTTTGCTTCGGCAACCTTCGAGGACTCGACGATCGAACCGCAGCATGTCGCAGCGGCGGCCGCCTTGTGCGCCGGCTATATCGGCTGCAGAGCCTTGTCACTGATCGTGCGCAGCGTACGCGCACCGCATGTCGAGCTGCACACGACGACCCCGGACCGCGCTTAGCGGCGGGCCGCCATCGGCGGATGATAATCGCGGCTCGGTTCGCACCAGTTCATTTGGGCCAATGGCAGGCGTTGAGCGTTGGCGACCAGAACCGCCGCGTCGCGGTCAATACAGCGGCCATTGTTGGCATTGTAGACGGGTGCCATGAGGCCGTGGCCGTCGTGGCCGGCGCCTAGCACATGGCCGAACTCGTGCATCACGACTCCCGTCAGGTCTCGCCCGCCAATACGGTCACCGATCACATAGACGAAGCCGCCACCGCTGCCGCCGACAGTAACCGCCAGCGCCTGTCGGCCTTCGCCCTGCCGGGTGATCGGATGACTGCTGTCGACCTTCGCCACGATCCATCCGCCGGAACGCCTGATCTGTGCGATCTCCTGGGATGAGGGGTCGTCCGGCAACAGCTTCGCCGTGAACCGCACGAAGCCGTTCAGCACATAGTTCCACTGCCGCATGGCCGAGACGATGCGCTGGCGTTCGTAGTTGTTGAAATCGCGATCGACATAGAGGGCGACGACACGTCCCGTGGAAACCCGGGAAGGATGGTCGGTGTATTGGTAGCCGTCATCGGGAAGGCCGCGGTCGCGTTCGGTGGCGGCATTGGCCGGAAGGGTCGAGAGGAGGATGGCCGCCGCCAGAAGCGCAAGGCCGCTCGCCAAAAGAACCGCAGTCAGTCGCGCCAGCCGCACCGTCTCGTCTCCGTGGCGGCGGCGCGGGCGGTGATTCCACCCGGCACGACGCTCTCTACAAGCGGCTTACGCAGGATCGGACGGAGCCATCCCCGCCGACGTGATGCCCAGTTTCTGCCTCAATCGTCCCGGATTCAGCGGACGAACACCAGATCGCCGGTGAAGTGGCGGGCTTCCCAGTGATGGCGCTCCAGCTCGGGATCGAGATGCTCCTCGGCGGGCCAGCCCATATCGAGATAGGCGACCAGCTTCCAGCCTTCGGGTACGTCGAGCGCCCGTGTTACCTCGGCTGGATCGAAGATCGAGACCCAGCCCATGCCGAGTCCCTCGGCGCGCGCGGCAAGCCACATCGTCTGGACCGCGGCAACCACCGAATAGCGCAGGGTCTCGGGCATGGTCTGGCGGCCGAGACCGCTGCCAGCGGTGGTCGATTCGTCGGAGAACACTGCGAGATGGATGGGCGCTTCCTGCAGTCCGGCCAGCTTGAGGCCCATATAGGTGGCCCTCTGCTCGCCGTCGTAGCCCTGCAGTGCGCGCTCGTTGGCCTTGGCGAAGCTCTCCCAGACCGTGCGCCGCCGCTCCGGCGACTTCACCTTTACGAAGCGCCAGGGCTGGCTCAGCCCGACCGAGGGAGCGTGGGTCGCGATCTCGATCAGATCGTCGAGCAGTTTCTCGTCGACCGGATCGGTGCGAAACCGCCGAACGTCGCGCCGCCAGAGGACGAGATCGCGGAACGTCGCGCGGAACGTCTTGTCGAAAGGCAAGTGAACCGGCGGCACCGGCTTGGTCATGCTCATGATCGTCCCATGCAAATCGCGTGGAAGAAGGTCCCGCTCACCGTCCCGCGCCGCGCGCCCGCTTCGGGCACGGCGGCGCCGGCGGCATCTTGGCAATCGACCAACGGCTCGTCGCCGACCGACAGGATGCGAGCATAGTGGAATTCGTGGCCCATGATCTCGCCGCCGGCCGCCCCGAGCACGCTGTCGGCGCGCAGGCGCGCGCGGCGATAGCCAAGGTGCAGGCTTCGTCGGGCGAACGACGTCTCGAGCTGCAAAAGCCCGGCCATGGCGTAACGTTTTCCCGCGGCGTCTTCGATCCCCTGGCCCAACACCATGTAGCCTCCGCACTCGCCGTGAACTGGGACCGAGCGATTCGCCAACGCACGGAGACCGTCTTGAAAACGCCGGACGGCGGACAAGGTGCCGGCATGCAATTCCGGATAGCCACCCGGCAGCCATACGGCATCGGCATGGGCCGCTGGCGCTTCGTCAGCGAGCGGCGAGAACGGCAAGATCTCGGCGCCCGCCAGGCGCCAGTGTTCCAGCAGATGCGGATACATGAACGCAAAGGCACGATCGCGGGCGACGGCGATGCGCTGACCCGGCGGTGGCAAGCCTATCGGACGGCCGCCAGCCAAGGTCGTGGAACGCCCGCACTGTTGGAGCGCATCGATCTCGACGGCAGCCTCCAGGGCATCGGCAAGAGCGTCCATCCGCGCCTCGATGTCGGCGGTTTCGACGGCCTGCACCAGACCGAGATGGCGCTCTGGCAATGCCAGGCGCGCATCGTTGCCGATACCGCCCAACAGTCTGATGCCTGCCTTGTCGAAGGCGGACCTGACCATGGCGAGGTGCCGCGCGCTTGCCACCCCGTTCAGGATCACGCCGGCCACGCTCACATCGTCGCGATGGTTGGCGCATCCTGCGGCGACGGCGGCTGCCGTCTCGATCTGGCCTTTGACGTCGAGCACCAGCACGACGGGCCAACCGAGCAGGGCAGCAACATCGGAGGTCGCCCCTCGCCCGCCGGCACCATCGAACAGGCCCATCACACCCTCGACGATCGAGATGTCGGCAGCATGCCGGCCCACGAGGTCGGCCAGCAGGGCGGGTGTCATCGCCCAGCTGTCGAGATTGAAGCTCGGCCGGCCCGCGGCGACGGCATGGAAGGCAGGATCGATATAGTCCGGGCCACACTTGAAGGGCTGAACGGAAAGACCGCGCCGCGCCAACGCGCGCATCAAGCCCAAAGCGACAGTCGTCTTGCCCGCGCCGGAGCGCACGGCGGAGATGACGAGACCGCGCGGACTCATCGCCAGCCGACCAAGCCCGCCAGCAGCTGCTGCCTCAGCCCCGCGATGGCGCCGATCACGACGATGGCCGGCGAGCCGATGCCTTGCGCCCGCGCATCGGCCACCAATTTCGACAGCGTGCTCTCCACGATCCGCTCGTCCTCCGTGGTCGCCGACTGCAGGATCGCGGCCGGCGTGTCGGCGGCCAGGCCGCCTTTCTGGAGCGCCGCCGTAACCTCGGCGAGCTGCGACATCGGCATATAGAGCACGATCGGCTGGCCGAGCCTGGCCAGCGCCTCCCAGTCGGCCATCGACCGTCCATCTTCGGCGCGATGGCCGGCCGCCAGCACCACCGCATGGTTGGTGTCGCGCGTCGTGGCGGGAATGCCGGCAAGCGCCGCGGCGGCCAGGCCAGAGGTAATGCCGGGAATGATGCGAAAGCGGATCCCTGCCTTGGTCAGCGCCGAGGCCTCGTCCCAGCCGCGGCCAAACACGAAGGGATCGCCGCCCTTCAGCCGCAGCACGCGGCGGCCGAGGCGCGCACGCTCAATCAACACCTCGTTGATGTCGCGCTGCTGCGGCGAGGGCCGCCCGCCACGCTTGCCGGCCGAGATCAGTTCGGCTTGTGGACACGCCAGCTTCAGCACGCGCGGATCGACCAGCGCATCGTGCACGATGTCGTCGGCAGCCGAGATGGCATGCAGCGCCAGCACCGTCAGCAACCTCGGATCGCCGGGGCCGGCGCCAGCCAGCCAGACCTCGCCAGGCGGGAAGTCGGGCATGGCCGGGAAGGAATCAGGCAGCCGGAGCATCAACTCTTACGCCCTGCCCCTGAAGCGCCGCTGATAAGCCGCGTCGTATAGCGCGCTCTCGCGGAAATCCCGCGTCGAAAGAACCTTGCCGACGAGGATGAGGGCCGTGCGCTCGATCGGCTGGCCTGCGACCTCGGCCGCGATGCTGCCGAGCGTGCCGCGAATGACGCGCTCGTCCGGCCAGCTCGCGCGATACACCACCGCGGCCGGGCAGTCGGCGCCGTAGAACGGCGTCAGCTCCGCCACGACCTTGTCGAGGACGTGGACCGACAAGTGGATGGCGAGCGTGGCACCGGTCGCGGCGAAAGCCTTCAGATCCTCACTTGGCGGCATCGTCGAGGCACGCCCGGACGTGCGGGTCAGCACCACCGTTTGTGCCAGTTCAGGCAGAGTCAGTTCCTGGCCGAGCACCGCCGCAGCCGCGGCGAAGGCCGGGACGCCAGGCGTCACGGTATAGGCGATACCAACCCCTTGGAGACGACGAAGTTGCTCGCCGAGCGCGCTCCAGATCGAGAGGTCGCCGGAATGGAGCCGCGCGACATCCTGGCCGAGATCGGTCGCGCGCCGGCATTCGGTCACGATCTCGTCGAGCGACATCGGGGCCGTGTCGACGACGCGGGCGCCGGGAGGGCAGTACTCGAGCAGCTCCTTGGGCACCAGCGAGCCGGCATAGAGGCAGACCGGGCAGCGCGCGATCAGATTGCGGCCGCGCACGGTGATCAGGTCGACGGCGCCAGGACCGGCGCCAATGAAGTGCACCGTCATCGGCCGTCTCCAATGGCAATGGCACAGGTCGCCGACGCGGTGGCCACGCGCGTGCCGAGCAGGCGGCCGTTGCGACCGGCGCCGACCAATGCCGACGCCTCGGCGATCGACGGCACGCCCTTGGCTTCGAGCACCAGCTTGGATGGCGTCAGCACCTGGCCTGCCACGCGATCGAGGTCGTCGACCGTGCAGGCCATCAATTTCGTCGAAAGCCGGCGCGCAGCTTCGGGAAACGCCGGATCATCCGCCTTGGCCAATTCAGTGGCGATGGCATCGAGGCGTTCCGCCGGCAGCCCGAACACGCCAAGCGCCAGGCGCACCACTTGCTCGATCTCGTCGGCGGAGATCTCGCGCCGGCAGCCCACGCCTGCGATGATCATGGCTTCCTCACGCGCCACTGGATGATCGGCGCCGCCGGCCGCCACACGAAGACGCCGCCCGTTCCCGCCTTACCGGCCCTGGCGACGTCGAGGCGCACCAATTCGCCGCCATGATGATGGAAATACTCGATCAAGCGCGCCTCGGAACCGAGCGACACGGCATTCGCCACCAGGCGGCCGCCCGGCTTCAGCGCCGACCATGCGGCGTCGAACAGGCCAGGCTCAGCCAAGCCGCCGCCGATGAACACGGCGTCGGGCTTGGGCAAGCCGTGCAGCGATGCCGGCGCGCGGCCCTGCACGATCTCGAGGTCCGGCGTTCCGAGCGCGGCGGCGTTGCGCGCCGCTCGAGCGACGCGTTCGGGTTCAGCCTCGATGCCGATCGCTTTCAGCGACGGATGACGCAGCAGCCATTCGATGGCGATGGAGCCCGCGCCCAGACCGACGTCCCAGAGCAATTCGCCGTGGCGCGGTGCCAGTGCCGACAGCGTGATCGCGCGCACCTCGCGCTTGGTGAGCTGGCCGTCATGCTCGAACAGGCTGTCATCGAGGCCGGGCGTCAGGCCGAGGATTGTCGCGTCCGGCGACGCGGCTACTTCCAACGCAACGGTGTTGAGCGGCGATACGTCGGCGAGAGCAAAATCCTTCGCCGCCGTGCGCTGGATCCGCTCGCGCGCACCGCCCAAGCATTCCAACACCGTCATCGACGATCCGCCGAGGCCGCGCGCTGCGAGCAGCTTGGTGAGCTTGGCCGGCGTCTCGCCATCCCACGACAGCGCGAGGATGCGCGCACCAGGTTGCAGATAGCGCACAATGCCTTCGAGGGCGCGGCCATGCAGGCTGACCAGCGACACGTCCTGCAGCGACCAGCCCAGCCGGGCCGCCGCAAGGCTGAAGGCCGACGGCTGCGGCAGGCAGAGCGTCTGATCGGCCGGAATCGAGCGCAGCAACATGTCGCCGACGCCGTAGTGGAACGGATCGCCGCTCGCCAGCACCGCGACCGGACGACCGCGATGCTTCTCGATCTCGGGCATCGCCTCGCCGATGGGACTCGGCCATGCCAGCCGCCGGCCGCGAATGAGCTTGTCGGCCAGGCCGAGGTGGCGCTTGCCGCCGACCACCAGTTCGGCGTCGGACACCAATTGCTGGGCCACCGGCGAAAGACCTGCGATGCCGTCCTCGCCGATGCCGACGATGGACAGCCAACGCTGCGGCGGGCAGTTTGCGCGCTCAACAGCCATGGCCACGCCCCTTCGCGTTCTGATTCTCGGCGGCACAACGGAAGCCTCCGCACTGGCGCGACTCATTGCCGGCGACGCCCGTTTCGAAGCAACGCTGTCCCTCGCCGGCCGCACTTCGGCGCCCCGGCCGCAGCCGTTGGCGACGCGCACCGGCGGCTTCGGCGGCGCCGACGGCCTTGCGCGCTTCCTTGGAGACAACGCTTTCGATGTGGTCATCGATGTCACGCATCCCTACGCCGACCAGATCTCGGCCAACGCCCTCGCCGCCTGTGGCATGACCGGCGTTCCGCTGGTTTCGATGGCGCGGCCGGTGTGGCAAGCGCAGCCTGGCGATCACTGGTTCGTCGTGCGCGATGCCGACGAGGCCGCAACGACGCTCGGTCCGGTCCCGCGTCGGGTATTTCTCAGCCTGGGCCGCCTCGACCTGCACGCCTTCGCACCAGCGCCGCAACATCACTACATCGCGCGCATCATCGATCCGCCGCAGCAGAAAGTCCTGCCGCCCGACATCCGCTTCCTGCAGGCGCGGGGACCATTCGACAAGGCCGACGAGACCCGCCTCTTGAAAGACGAGAAGATCGAGATCGTCGTCTCCAAGAATTCCGGAGGAGCTGCGACCTACGCCAAGATCGAGGCAGCGCGCGATCTCGGCCTGCCAGTCGTCATGATCGCTCGACCGGAAAAGGCCGCCGGCCACGTCGTGCATAGCGCCGAAGAGGCCGTCGCCTGGCTGGAGCGACGCCTTCACGACGCGCTCCCTTCGCTGCGCGGCGTATAGACCCAACGGCCAATTCGGCGCGTCGTGCTTGCGCCCACGATCACCAGGGTGCGCATGTCGGCCTGAGCCGCGTCGGCCGCGGCCAAGGTCGTCGTGATCACCTTTGATTCAGCCGTGCCTGCGGCGCGCACGAACAGCACCGGTGTTTCGCCTCCCTTGATCCTGCGCAGATGCTCGAATGCCTGCGCAAGCTGGTGCGGACGCGCCTTGGACGCCGGATTGTAGAGCGCGATCACGAAGTCGGCTTCCGCCGCGGCCCGCAAACGGCGCTCGATCGTCGTCCAGGCCTTGAGATTGTCGGACAGCGAGATGGCGCAGAAATCGCCGCCCAGCGGCGCCCCAACCTCGGCCGCTGCCGCCAGCATTGCCGTCACGCCGGGCTCAACTCTTATATCGAGCCCGCGCCACAGAGGATCGCCGGTTTCGACCGCCTCAAAGACCGCCGCTGCCATGGCGAACACTCCGGGATCGCCACCCGAGACCACGACGACTTCGCGGCCTGCCGCAGCCAACGACAGCGCATGCCGCGCACGCTCGAGCTCGACCCGATTGTCCGACGCATGCCGGCGCTGGTCGGGGCGTGTCATGGGAATTCGGTCGAGATAGGGGCCGTAGCCCACGAGGTCGGTCGCCTTGGCCAACGCCGCGAGCGTCGCCGGCGTCATCAACTCGGCCTTTCCGGGCCCGGTCCCGACCACGACCAGCGAGCCGCTCACAGCCGTCTCCCTTCGCCCGGGATCAGCACCATGGCGAAGTAGGCGCCGACCGGCTCCCCGCAGTCGGCCAACGGCAGGATGCGCTCGTCCTGCATGGTGCCACGCTCGACATAGACGGCGCGCGACAGGAGACCCGCGGTCTCGACGGCGCGGCGCACTTTGCCGAGATTGCGGCCGACCTTCATGATCACGGCGGCATCGGTGCGGCGCAGGCGCTCGACCAGCTGGTCTTCGCCCAGCGTGCCGGGCAGCACCGCAAGCGTGTCGTTGCCCCAGGTCATCGGCACGTTGGCGCGCGTCCAGCAGCCCGACATGCCAGTGACGCCAGGCACGACCTCGACCGGGAAGTCCGGCGCCAGACGGCGCCACATATGCATGAAGGAGCCGTAGAAGAACGGATCGCCCTCGGCCAGCAAGCCGACCGATTTGCCCTCGCGCAGCAGTGCGGCGAGCGCCGCCGCCGTCTCGCGATAAAATGCGCCGATCTTCTGCTGGTAGTCGGGATGCTCCGCCGGGACCTCATCGGTCAGTGGATATTCGAAGCGCGCCTCGCCGCGGTCCGCTTCCACGAGCGGCGCGACGATGCGGCGGGCGTTACCCGGCATGTCGCGTTTGGCGAAATAGGCGAGCACATCGACCGCGCGCACCAGCCCGGCGGCGCGCAGCGTGAGATAGCGGACGTCGCCCGGTCCCACGCCGATGCCATAGAGCGTGCCGCTGAGAGCGTCGCCCGCCAGGGTGTCGAGGCTAATCATTCCGCCTCGCTCGCCAAGGCATTGACTGCGGCGACCGCCATGGCGCTGCCGCCCTTGCGGCCGCGCACGATCAGGCAGGGCACGCGCCCGTCGGCTAAAAGCGCCTCCTTGGATTCCTGCGCGCCGACAAACCCGACCGGCAGGCCGACCACCGCCGCCGGTGGCTTCGCCCCGGCATCGAGCATTTCAAGGAGGCGGAACAGCGCCGTCGGCGCATTGCCGATGGCGACGACGGCGCCTGCCAGGCGCTCGCCCCACATTTCCATGGCCGCCGCGGTGCGCGTGTTGCCGATCTTGCGGGCCAACGCGGGCACGGCGGGGTCGTCGAGCGTGCAGATGACGGCGTTGTTCGCCGGCAAGCGGTCGCGCGTGACGCCGTTGGCGACCATCTTCGAGTCGCAGAGGATCGGTGCGCTACCGAGCAGCGCCGAGCGCGCAGCGTCGGCAAAGCCAGGCGACATGACGATGTCGCGCGCGATGTCCGTCATGCCGCAAGCATGGATGATGCGCACCGCGACTCGCTCCTCGACGGAGTTGAAGCGTGCCAAATCCGACTCGGCGCGGATGATAGCAAAGGAGCGGCGGTAGATTTCCGCGCCATCGCGGATATAGGCGCGTGCGTCAGCCATGGAACGCTGCCAGATCATCAGCATCGATCGTCCGTTCGATGGCATCGCGCGCCGTTCCGTTGCGCACCACGCCATAGCGGCCGCCCTCGCCCACCAGCGTAAGATCGGCCGGCGCTGACCGCGCACAGCCTTTGGCGCAACCCGACACATGAAGTGTGCCAGCAAAGCCCGACGCGGCGAGCTGCCGCGCCGTACGCCTTGTATCGACAGAAGCCGAGCGACAAGCCGGCGTTCCTGGACAGGCATCGATTCGCAGCAGTGGATCGTTCTCGTCGACGATCAGACCAAGCTCCGCCGGGAACTCGACAGGCGCGTTGATATAAAGTGCGCGCCACGGCGACAGACGAATCTCCGATGCCCCCGCCTTGGCTGCCAACCCGGCCAGCTCGCGCAATTGCTCCGCCTCGAGGCGACCAAAAGGAGACGCCACTCCGGTCATGCCAGCGAGACGGCCCAATCTCCGTCGGCCAGGCACTGGAGCGATGTCGATCTTCGGCAGAGCCGGCCTTGCGCCAAACGCCGCTGCCAGCGCCGATTCAACCGAACCGCCGCCCAGCCATTGCCCGTCGACGCGCAGCGCGATACCAGCGTCCGTCACGTACAACGCGATGTCCGCACGCTCGCCGATGATGGACAGCGGCCCACCGCCATCGACCAGCCAGCCGAACTTCGCCGGCAAAGCACCGACGCGACGATCCTCCGACAATGCGCGACCGAGCGCCTCCGCAAGGGTGCGCGCCTCAGTGCCGGCGAGCGGCCCGACCATGATGTTCCGCGCGGCTTCGGTCGCAGGATCGGGATCGAGCAGGCCAAGGCGGTCGAGCGCGTCGTGGAGCCCCGGCAGGCCTTCCTCGCGCAATCCCCGGATCTGCAGATTGGCGCGCCGCGTGAGATCGATATGGCCGTTGCCCTGGCGCTCCGCGATCTCGGCGAGTCCGCTTGCCTGCGCAAGGCTGAAGGCGCCACACCATGGCCGCACGCGCGCGATCAGCCCGTCGCCGCTTTCCATCGGCCGCAGCGCGCCCGGGCACCAGCCCTTCACATCGAAGGTGGCGACGAGGCTCATGTCTGGGCCCCGACGGAATTGCGGCGCGTCATCCAAAGGCCACGTGCCCGAGCCTCGTCGAGCCGACCGATGATGGCCGCAGCTGCCGCAGGATTGTGGGCGCGCATCGCCGACAGCACGCGCTCGTCGGCAATCAGAGCGTCGTGCGTGGCGTCGAACAGGTGATCGGGAACCGCGCGCGCCGTCGCGGCGAAGGCGAAAAGCGCATCGACGCCCTGCGCGATCTCGGCGACGCCGCGATGGCCGTGCGCCAGCATGCCGGCCAGCCAGCGCGGATTAGTCAGCCGGCCACGCACCACCCGCGCGATCTCCTCCGACAGCCGCCGCGCCTTGGGCGCCGTCACCTGGCTGGTGTCGAGATGATAAAGTTCCGGCTCGTTGCCGAGCATCGCCGCGGCGGCCGCGAAGCCGCCGGCGAAGTCGGCGACGCCGTCGCCGTCGAGCAGGTCGCGCTCGCGATCATCCTGCGGATGAACCAGCACGTCCGCCGCCGAGACGAGGCCGCGGAAGTCGCTGCCGGCGCGGCCAGAGGTCTCGGCGCCCCCGTAGGCGTGTGTCACCGCGGCAAGATAGGCTTCGCCCAGCTCCTCGCGCGTCTGCCAGTTGCCGTCGAGCGCAAGATCGCCGGCGCGCGCACCATAGTTGCCGGGCGCACCACCGAATACGCGCGCCAGGCTCTGGCCGGCGCGCCGCGCTTCGGCCAACGGGTTGTCGGCCGCCTCCTCGTCGAGCTCAGCGACGCGACGCACGGCCATGTCGAACAGCGCGATCTGCGTCTCGAAGATGTCGCGGAACAGGCCAGAAATCCGGAGCGTGACGTCGATGCGCGGCCGGTCGAGCGCGGCGAGCGGCATGATCTCGATGCCGGTGACGCGATTCGAGGCGGGATCCCACACCGGATTCACGCCGAGATAGGCCAGCGCCTGGGCGAGATCGTCGCCGCCCGTGCGCAACGAGGCCGACGCCCAAAGGTCGATCACCAGAGCGCGTGGCGGCTCTCCGTGATCCTGCAGATAGCGCCGCACGACCTCCTGGGCGGCACGCGCACCGATCGCGGCCGCGGTGCGCGTCGGTATGGCGCGCGGATCGATCGAGGTGAGGTTGCGACCGGTGGGCAGGACGTCCGGCCGACCGCGCGACGGCGCGCCGGCCGGCCCCGGCGCCACCCGACGACCGTCGAGCGCCGCCAACAGACCGCGACGCTCGCCGATGGCGCAGGCTTCGAACGACGGGTCGGGCACACGGCCGAAGACATGCAGACCGTCTCTGATGGCGAGGTCCTTGATGTCGCAAAGATGCGCGTCGAGCTTCGCGACCGCAGCACGGTTGGTCTCGCCGCGCACCAGGCCGCACTCGGCCGCAAGGCCGCTGCTCCAGGCGCGCTCGACGATTTCTTCCTCGAGATGGCGGAGGCGACGGCTATCGAGACCGTCGGCCGCGGCATATTCCTCGACGATACCCTCCATCTCGGCCAGCGTGCCATGCAGTCCGGCAGCGCTGAGCGGCGGCGTGAGGTGGCCGATCGTGACGGCGGCGAGCCGGCGCTTGGCTTGCGCGGCTTCGCCCGGATTGTTGACGATGAAGGGGTAGATCACGGGAAGCGGCCCCAGCACTTTCTCCGGCCAGCATTCGGCCGAGAGCGCCAGCGCCTTGCCCGGCAGCCATTCCAGCGTGCCGTGCGTGCCGAGATGAATGAGCGCGTCGATCTTCTCGACGTCGCGCAGCCAGGCATAGACGGCGACGTAGTCCGGGTGCGGAGCTGCCGCGGTGTCGTGATATCCCCCGCCGCGGTCGGGCTGCAGCAACACGGTGACCTTGCCACACCGCAGATGGGGAAGCTTGCGATCGAGCAGAGGCGCGATATCCGCCGCCTGCCACTCGCAGGTCCCGACGTCGTAGCCCGAAGCCCGCAGCAGCCGCAGGATTTCAAGCGTGCTTTCGGTGGTGTCGAGGCCGACGGCATAGCCGGTGCGGCCGCCACGCGCGGGATAGTCGGACAGGACGAGCGCAAGCCGGCGTTCCGAGGGCTGCTTGACGCGCAGCTTCGCCCACGCCGCCGCAAGGCGCGCAACATAGTCGATGCGCCCGGCGTCGGGCATGTGGCGCACCGCGGCGAACTCCAGTCGAGGATCAGCCGGCATTTCGGTCTTGAACGAGATCGCACGCGTCAGCAGCCGGCCGTCGAGCTCGGGCAGGACGACGTTCATCGCAAGGTCGCTTGGCGATAGGCCTCGGCCAGACTCGGCCCAGGCCTCGCGCGTGCTGCCGGACAGCACGACCTGCAGCACAGCGGCATCAGCGGCATCGAGCACGGTGGTGTCGTCCTCGCGCATTGCCGAGAAGGCGGTCGTGTTGAGGATGATCGCGGGTCGCCGGGCTCCGATCAGGCGCAAGAGCTCGCCCTCGATCGCGGGATCTTTCAAGCTGCTCACGGCCACACCCAGCGGCGCCAGTCCCTCCCGTTCCAATGCCGCCATCAGGGCGGTGATCGGCTCGATGTCGGCCGCGACGAGATTGGCACGGTAGAAAACCACCAGTGCGACCGGTCCGACGCCGTTTGCCTCGCCCAGTACAGTGATCGGGCCGACGGCGATCGGCGGACACCACGAATAATCGCGACCCAGCAACGTGCCGACGAAGCGGAGGGCCTGGTTCAGGTTGTCCGGCCCACCCTCGCGGAAGAAGCGATCGAGCGTGGCGAGCTCGCCTCCGCCGATGGTCGACATCGAGGCAAGCCGCGGATCGGCGCGATCGTCGCCGGGCACGGCGGCGAACAGGATGCCGTTGTCGCGCGCCAAGTCGGCGATACACTCCAGGCCGTATCGCCAGTAGTCGAGGCCACCCAGACAACGCACGATGACGGCCTTCGCGTTTGCCACGACGCGCTCGAGATAAAGATCGACCGACATCGGATGGCGCAGCTGCTTCAGGCTGGCCAGCCGCAGCGTGGGCAGCAGCTCGGCCTCCCGTCGCCACGCCGCGGCGAGCGCGGACAGGTCGGTATCCGAAAAGGAGAGCACGACGACATCAGCCGGCGACTGGCCGAGATCGACGGCGACGTCGGCCTCTTCCAGGGTCGCAAGCTGTGTCGCCAGCACGTGCATGGTCAGCCCAGGATCAGGGCCTGGATCGCCGCCTTGTCCAGGCCGGTCTCGCCGATCACCACCAGACGGCCCTGCCGCGGCGATCCGCCGGGCCAAAGCTTGTCGAACTGGTGCTGGATGCGCCCGCCCACGCCTTGCACCAAAAGGCGCATGGGCTTGCCCTTGATGTCGACGAAGCCCTTCACGCGCAGGATGTCGTGGACCGCTGTCGCCTTGGCGATGCGATCGACCAGCGCCTGCGGCGATTCAAAGGCCGGCAGATCGATGATGAACGTGTCGAAATCGTCGTGGTCGTGCTCATCCTCGAGGTCGTGGTGTGACGGCCGGCTGGCCAAATCGGACTCCGCCTTGGCGCCCAGCCCGAGCAGCACGTCGACCGGCACCTTGCCGTTCTCGGTCTCCACGACCTTCACGACACGCGGCAGGGTCCTCCCGATCTCGGCCGTCACATCCTTGCGCTCGGCGGCGGACATCAGGTCGGCCTTGTTCAGGATCACGAGATCGGCGCAGAGCAGCTGGTCCTCGAACACTTCCTCCAGCGGGTTGTCGTGATCGAGCGACTGGTCCTCGGCGCGCTGGCGGGCAAGCGCCGCGGGATCGTCGGCGAAGCGACCGGCTGCGACGGCGGCGCCATCGACCACGGCGATGACACCGTCGACCGTCACGCGCGAGGCGATCTCGGGCCAGTTGAAGGCTTTCACCAGCGGCTTGGGCAGCGCCAACCCCGATGTCTCGATCACGATGTGCTCGGGCGGCGACGGCCGGTCGAGCAGACCCTTCAGCGCGGGCACGAAATCGTCGGCGACGGTGCAGCAGATGCAGCCGTTGGCGAGTTCGACGATCGCATCCTCAGGGCAGCTCTCGATGCCGCAGCTCTTCAGGATCTCGCCATCGATACCGACATCGCCGAATTCGTTGACGATGACCGCGAGCCGCCGGCCATTGGCATTCTCCAGCACGTGGCGCACCAGGGTGGTCTTCCCGGCGCCGAGGAAGCCGGTGACGATGGTGCACGGCACCTTGGCCAGGGTCTTGGGGGCAAGCGTACTCATGGACTCTCCTTAGCGGTTGGCATCGGCGGGATGCGCGCGATGGTGTTCTTGCGGACGTGTTCGGGACGCTCGCGCCAGACAGTGAGTCCGTCGGCCGAGGCACGATGGAGTCGCGCGAACGCCAGCATGTCATCGACATGCTGCGCCGGGTCGAGATGACCGACGACGTAAGTCCATTTGCCCGGTGCCGTTATTGCGGCGCTGCAGGAGCGCGTGCAGTTCGACAGGCATTCGACGGGCACGACGTCGAGATCCTCGGCCTGTTGCTTCAGCGCCGCATAGAGGCGCGCGCCAGGCCGCGGCTCGGCAAGATCGCCTTCACGGCGACAGGTCACGCAAACAAACAGGGTCGACACGCCAACCTATCCTCACTTGGCGACTCCCCGCGCCATGGGCTCGATCCTCGCGACGGCAGGTTTCCTGGCTTTCGGGTCCTCGCCGCGGGCCGCCTTCCCGGATTCCCCTGCGGTACTTCCAGTGGCAGATGGCCTCAAGCTCGCCGACTACAGTTGCGGGGGCAGCCGCGGCATCACCGCGTTCCCTTTCCGTCAGTGGCTTGATAGGAGCCGCCCGCCTTGATGACAAGGGCTTTGCCGACCATTGTGGCTGCATGGCTACAGCAAATGACGAACCGGCGCGCCACAAGGCCAAAATGGCCAATCGCAAGGCCGCGCAAGACAAAGAGGTTGCCGGCAAGACCGTCGAAAAGGGCCTGCTGATCGTCCATACCGGCAAGGGCAAGGGCAAGTCGACGGCGGCGTTCGGGTTGATGCTGCGGGCGCTGGGCCGCGGCTTTCGCTGCGGCGTGGTGCAGTTCGGCAAGGGCGGATGGCAATCGGGCGAGCGCTCAGCGATCGAGAAGTTCGGCGATCAGATCGAATGGCACACACTGGGCGAGGGTTTCACCTGGGAAACGCAGGATCGCGCGCGTGACGTTGCGGCCGCCGAACGGGCGTGGGCCGCGACCAAGCAGATGATGGCCAATTCGGCGATCCGTCTCATCGTGCTCGATGAGCTGAACATCGCGCTGCGCTACGACCACCTCGACATCGCCAAGGTCGTGGCGACCCTGCAGGCGCGGCGCCACGATCAGCACATCGTCGTCACCGGCCGCAACGCCAAGCCTGAGATGATCGAGGCGGCCGATCTCGTGACCGAGATGACGCCGGTGAAGCATCACTTCGCGGCCGGCGTGAAGGCACAGGAAGGCATCGAGTTCTGATGGCAGCGCGCGCTCTGATGATCCAGGGCACGGGCTCGGACGTCGGCAAGTCACTGATCGTGGCGGGGCTGGCGCGTGCCTTCACGCGCCGCGGACTGAAGGTGCGGCCGTTCAAGCCACAGAACATGTCGAACAACGCGGCGGTCACCGCCGATGGCGGCGAGATCGGTCGTGCCCAGGCGCTGCAGGCCCGCGCCGCCGGCGTGCCGCCCAGCGTGCACATGAACCCAGTGCTGCTGAAGCCGCAAAGCGAGATCGGCTCGCAGGTGGTGGTTCAAGGCAAGGTCGTCGGCAACGCACGCGCGCGCGAATACCAGGCGATGAAGCCCAGGCTGCTGGGCGCCGTGATGGAGAGCTTCGGCAAGCTCGCGAACGAGGCCGACCTCGTCCTTGTCGAAGGCGCGGGCTCGGCGTCGGAGGTGAACCTGCGCGCCGCCGACATCGCCAACATGGGATTTGCTCGTGCGGCCGACGTGCCCGTGATCGTGCTGGGCGACATCGATCGCGGCGGCGTCATCGCGAGCCTGGTCGGCACCAAGGCCGTGATCGACCCCGCAGACGCGGCGATGATCGTGGGTTTCATCGTCAACCGCTTCCGCGGCGATCCCTCGTTGTTCGACGACGGCATGAAGCTGGTTGCCAAACACACAGGATGGCAAGCGTTGGGCCTCGTGCCGTTCTTCGCCGCCGCGCACAAACTGCCGGCCGAGGACGCGCTCGGCCTGCCGACGGAGCGCGGCAGCGGACGCGTGAAGATCGCGGTCCTTGCCTATCCGCGTATCGCCAACTTCGATGACTTCGATCCACTGCGGCTCGAGCCCGATGTCGGCCTGGTCTTTGTGCGGCCCGGCGAGCCGGTGCCCAGTGATGCCGCCTTGGTCATCCTGCCCGGATCGAAGGCCACCCTCGCCGACCTTGCGGCCCTGCGCGAGGCAGGTTGGGACGTCGATCTCGCCGCCCACATTCGGCGCGGCGGCCATGTGCTGGGTATTTGCGGCGGCTATCAGATGCTCGGCCGCACGGTCGCCGATCCGCAGGGCATTGAAGGCCCGCCGGCCAAGGTCGACGGGCTAGGCCTGCTTGACGTCGAGACAGTGCTGGAAGGCGACAAGGTGCTGGTCGAAGTTTCCGGCACTCTCCATGGCGTGCCCTTCGAGGGCTATGAGATGCATGTCGGGCGCACGACAGGAGATGTCAAGCCGCTGCTGCAGCTCGACGGCCATGACCAGGGAGCGGACGGAGGACGCATCGTCGGCTGCTACATCCATGGCCTGCTCGCCGACAATCGCCAACGCCGCCATTGGCTGCAGCGTCTGGGCGCTCGCGCGTCGTCGCTCGACTATCAGGCCGAGATCGAGGCCACCCTCGACCAGTTGGCCGACCATCTCGAGAAGCATATCGACTGCGGTCGCTTGCTGGCGCTGGCGCGCCCGCCCAAGCTCAGCCCAGCCAGCTGAGCGCAACCAGGATCGCCAGCACGGCAAGCTGTACGCCGCATGAGGCGCGGTAGAGACGCAGCGCCGTGCGGATGTCGACGGCCTTCGCGTCGGCCCGTCCATCGCCGATCCAGGTCTCATCGACGACCTCGCCGTCATAACTGCGCGGGCCCATCAGTCGGACACCGAGCGCCCCTGCCATCGCCGCCTCCGGCCAGCCGGCATTGGGTGAAGCGTGCTTGCCGGCGTCGCGCCAGGCCGCCCTGAGCGTCCTGATCGGCGGCAGGCCGCTTGCCGCGGCGCCCAGCGCCAGCCACAGCACGGCCAGTCGCGCCGCCGGCCAGTTGACCACGTCGTCGGTGCGCGCCGCGGCCCAGCCGAAGTCGATGTAGCGCCACGTCTTGTGGCCGATCATGCTGTCGGCGGTGTTGATCGCCTTGTAGGCGATCGCGCCCGGCAGGCCGAGCAGGACCATCCAGAAGAGCGGCGCCACCACGCCGTCGCAAAAGCTCTCGGCCAGGCTCTCGATCGCGGCGCGGCAGACGCCCGCCTCGTCGAGCTCCTTGGTGTCGCGGCCGACGATCATCGCCACCGCCTCCCGGCCCGCCGCCAGGCCCTTCGAGCCGAGGGCGTCCGCCACGGCCTGGACATGGGCGTGCAGGCTGCGCTGGGCCAGCAAGGTGCTGGCGAGAATGGCGCTCAACAGCAGCGCGAGAAGATGCGGCAGGAAGACGTCGCACAGGCGCGAGATGATGAAGCCGACGAGCAAGCTCACGACGACAAGCAGGAGCGTGAAGATGATGCCCTGCGTGCGCTGCTCGACGGGCGAATCGTCTTCCGAATTCCACGCCCGGTCGGCCCATGTTATGAGCCGGCCGATCCAGGTCACGGGATGACCGAGCGTGCGATAGACGGCGTCCGGATAGCCGAAGGCCGCTTCGAAGGCACCAGCAATGAGGGCGAGACCGGCGAACATGGCACTTTGCCTATCATTTTCCGTATCACGGAGGCCACCGTCCTGAAACCGATCATGCATGGCGGCGATCTCGGCGAGGCCATGCGACGCTTCCCGAATGCGCTCAAGCCGTGGCTCGACCTCTCGACCGGCATCAACCCTGTGCCTTATCCGGTCGGCGCCTTGCCGGACGAGGCATGGGTGCGGTTGCCGTCGCGCGACGACGAACGGGCACTGCTGGCCGCTGCAGCGCAACGCTACGGCGTGCGCGATCAAGCAACGTTGCTCGCGGCGCCGGGAACGCAGGCCTTGATCCAGCTGCTGCCGCGCCTGCTGCCGAAGTCGCGCGTCACGGTGCTGGGGCCGACTTACGAAGAGCATGAAGTCTGCTGGGCGCGACAGGGGCATGACGTGAGCGTCGTCGACGACTTGGCGCAAGCCGCTGGTGCCGATGTGCTGGTCGTGGTCAATCCCGACAACCCCACCGGCCGGCTCCTGTCGGCTGAGGAGCTCGGCTACCCCAGCCGCCTGCTGGTCGTCGACGAGGCCTTCATCGACTTCCTGCCGGCCGCGGCGAGCCTCGCCGGCAACCTGCCGCCGCGCACCATCGTGCTGCGCTCCTTCGGCAAGACCTACGGGCTGGCCGGCCTACGCCTGGGCTTCGCCATTGGCGAGCCCGACCTGATTGCGCGCCTCGCCGCGGAGCTCGGGCCCTGGGCTGTGTCAGGCCCCGCTCTCGCAATCGGCCGCAGGGCCTTGGCCGACGATGACTGGCTGGTCGCAGCCAAGGCGCGCCTCGAACGGGACGGCCAACGTCTCGACACCCTGCTGGCGGCCGCGCGCTTCGTGCCGGTGGGTGGAACCCCGCTGTTCCGGCTCGTACGCCATGACGATGTCCCGGGAATGATCGATCGGCTCGGCCGCCAGAGCATCCATGTCCGTGCCTTCAGCCGACAACTGCAATGGCTGCGGTTCGGGCTGCCCGGCACCAACGCGGCCTTTCTGCGCCTGGCAAGCGCCCTCCAAAAAGGTGTCTCACCGGGTGAGACACCTCCGATGCCGATGGCCTAAGGGTTTCATCTCAAAGTGTCTCACTCCCTGCTACCCCCTGTCGCTTTTCGCTTGCCACGTTTTGCTGCGCCCATGCGTCAAGCCTGAACTTCTAATGACCAAAATAGGAGGTTGAGGGCGCGTTCGATTATATTCCGACCAAGTAGCCAGAGCCGCGAGCCCTTTCGACTTCGCTCAGGGCAGGCGTATCCCGCGGTTCGTAGAGTCGAGTAGCGTACATGGCCGAGTTCAATTTCCCCGAATGGCGCCAGGGGCCCGAGCCGCCGGCCGCCGATCTGCCGCCGCCGGAATATGCCGAAGCCGACGCGGTGCGCGAGCAGCAGCTGAACGACCAGTATCTCGCGGGCCAGCGGCAGATCCTGAACCTGGGCGAGAACGCCTATTACCGCCAGCAGGGCGAGACCGCGATCCACGCCGCGCCACCCGCGCTCGGGGCCGTGCAGCAGCTCAAGGACGACACGCTCGCCCAGGCCGGCAACGATCGCCAGCGCGAGGCGCTCACCAAGCGGCTCGACTGGCACCACGGCGAGGCGCAGCGCGGCATCTCCCGCCATCTTGCCGGGCAGGCTGGCGCTTGGCGCCAGACGGTGGCGGACAACCAGGTGAAGACCGCGGAGGAAGAAGCCGCGGTCAACCACAGCGACCCCACCAAGGCGGATTCCGCCGCCAGACGTTGGCAACAGGTCCAGGAGTTTCAGCGTCGCAAGGACGCCGGGGAGACCCTCAATGTCACCGAGGAGCGGTATCTCCTCCGCAATCGACGCGCCGCATCGGATCTGGCGCAAGCCGTAAGCCACTTCGTCGAGGCTCAGCGCAACATCGATCAGTTGCCGACCAGCAGTGCTCTTCGGCAACTTCTCGGAGCGTCGACGGCCGCAGAAGCAGCCCGCGTGCTGCGCGAGCGACCGGGCGAGATTGCTCAGGCTCTGGGCGTCGAGGGCCTGCCCGCACTAACCCTCAGCCTGGTCACCTTGAGCGTTCTTGGCCCGGTGGGGGGGAGGCCTCGTCCTTACAGGTAGCAGTGGCCTGGAGGGCTACGCCAATGGATTGGTCGGCGCGCTGACGAAAGCGGGCGTCGACGTCTCACACCCAGAAGAACTCGTCCGTGCCTTGCAGGACAAGGATCTGATGGACCGCGTGCGTGGTGAGGCTACGACCAAGGGGGCAATCGAAGCCGGCATTACCGCCGCGACGATGCTGGCTGCCGCGGGCGTTGCGCCAAAGACCGGAAAGCTCAGTCCGGCTGAGCAACTAGCCAAGAATAAGGCTGCCAGCCACGAACATGAAAGGGAGGTCGCTGCCTCCCTTGCGAAGAGGCCGCATCTTGATTTCGGGCCTCAAGTCACCGTTGAGCCACCAGGAGGTCCGCCCGTTCGCCTCGACTTCATCACTCGCGATCGCGTCTCTGGGCAGATCGGCCTCATCGAGGCAAAATCTAGCGAGACGGCGCGCCTCACACCAAGGCAGAAGCTTGGCCATCCCAGGCTCGAAACCCTCGGCGGCACGATCAAGGGTAAAGGCAAGCCGGGATTCGAGGGCGGACTAACAATACCGCCAACCAAGGTTCAGATACTCCGAAAGGGGCCGGGCGATGTCGATTGACGAAACCAGCAAGATCGACTTCTGGTGGCGAGACAAGGAAAAGGGCCTCGCGGTCCTTGCCATCTCCGATCACCTTGATTGGGACCAGGACGAAGGCGAGCACCTCTTACTTCTGCAAGAGAAGTTCAACACCTATCTTCACTTTATTGAGAGTGGAGAGATGGTGAAGATGAAGCCGGACGTGGCGGGCCTTCCCGTCGTCATTCAGGTCTTGGCCAAATATCCGCTTAGCGAGCAAGCAACCACGTTCTATCGCTTGGCCGAGAAGACTATTAGTGAAGCTGGCTTTTCGCTTGAATTCGAGCTCCTCCACGACAAGAAAGGCAACGCAGAAGGCTGATCAGAGCACGAGCTTCGACGGATCCGCGTTCTTGGCGAGCGCGCCGACGTGCTCGCGGACATAGGCAGCATCGATCACGACCTTTGTGCCGAGCTTGTCCGAGGCGCCGAAGCTGATCTCCTCGCGCAGCTTCTCCATCAAGGTGTGTAGGCGGCGCGCGCCGCAGCGCACGTCCTCGGTGTGACGGCGATCGATCTCGTCGATCGCCGTTTAGGTCGGGCCCTTGTGCTGGCAACCTCAAGCTCGCGCCGCGGAGCCATTACGAACATCACCTCAAATTCAATGAGGCGGCGGACCGCTCGGCTTGGAGCGAGAGGGCCCCAGCGCCGCGCGCGGCATTCGGCGCTAACCACAACCCGTGCGAGCTTGTCGATATTTAATTCTCGTGAGAGAATCACGAGTTTCGCGAACTGGCCACCCTTGGGAGACGACATGCGTTCGATGTTGCTGGCGATGATTGCAATTTCGTTGTCGTTTGCTCCCGCTCACGCTCGAGACACTACGAGCGAAATGATGCCGGGTTGCCGGGACTACATCGCGGTCGGCAGGGGCACGTCCCGGCCCGAACGCGCCGACATCGTATCCACCACCGAATGCGTCACGACCATCCAGACCATTCTCCTTCTTGAGCAGCTGCTGGTGCCGACATTGCGGTTCTGCCGGCCCGATGGTGTGACGGGCAACGATGCGGTTGAGCTGGTGGTACGTGACCTTGGAAACCCGCCGAAGTTCGGAGACAAGCCATTCTTCATCGTGGTGATAGCAACGTTCCAGAAACACTGGCCTTGCCGATGAACACGCCCACTCCCGTTCCCCGATATTCACATGCTACAGCAGCGGCTTGTCGGCGATGAACCGGCGCATCAGCTCGCGGCAGGTCGCGTACGACCAGGCCGTTCATGAGCTTTGGGACAGGAACAAGTACAATCCTTCGAAGATGACCAAGAAGGACGCAGAGGACTTCGTCGAACAAATCAAAAGGAGCAAAGACCCGAGGATTGCCCCTTTCAGGGATACGATCCTTCAGAAGGGCGCGAACTACGAACTGCTCCACCGAGGAGATGGCATGAAGGAAGCCCAAAGCCCGCTGCTGAACGAAGTACTGTCAGCACTGCAGGCCATGTTCTTCGAGTTGATGTGGCCCGGCTTTCGATGGATCGAATGTCTCTGGATTAGGAAGAACAATCGCGAATATCAGTTGTTCGTCCAAACGGCGGGCACCAAAGACAACGAGAGTTTGGACGGCTTCAACTATTTGGTGGGCGAGATCTTTAAGAACATGGAAAGGGTGCTTGATGAATTGGCCCCCGGCACGAAGCACAAGACTGAGCATACGATTGAGTATGGTCCCAGTGCGCCACGCGATGGCGAATATCAAGAGCTGATGTCTGGCAGAGTGTTCAGGAAGATCGCGAAGAAACACGCGCCTTGGCGATTGGAAGACGCCGAGGTAGAGTAAGGTAAGCGGCTCGTGGCTCTATGCTCAGTATGTGTTGGGCTTCCGCAATAGCGGCCAGACACGCATTTCCGACATCTGTAGGTCGTCCACCTGGGCCCTCACCCCTGCAGCAGCACCGTGTGCTCGGGCGAAAACGAAAGCGTCACCGCCGCACCTTCCTCCAGGAGATTGACCGGCGGGCGGCGAACGATCAGCCGGCCGCAGCTGCATTCGACGATGTATTGCACGAAGTCGCCATGGAACATGCGCTGGCGCACGGTGCCCGGCAGCTGGTTCTCGCCGGCCCGCGCGCCGATGTCGATATAGGCGGTGCGCACCGCCACCTCGCTGCCCGCCGTGCCGCCGACCGTCCTCAGGATCGCGCCGCCCTCGGCCTCGAACGCGCCGGGACCCACGACCTTGCCCTTGATCAGGTTGGCCGAGCCCACGAAGTCGGCGACGAAGCGGCTCTTCGGCCTGTTGTAGATCTCCTCCGGCGCGCCGATCTGCTCGATCACGCCGACATTCATCACGATCACCCGGTCGGAGATGGCGAGCGCCTCCTCCTGGTCGTGCGTGACGTAGACCGAGGTGATGTCGAGTCGGCGCTGCAGCTCGCGCAGCTCGACCCGCATCTCGGCCCTGAGCTTGGCATCGAGGTTGGAAAGCGGCTCGTCGAACAGCACGACGGTCGGCGAGAAGGCGATGGCGCGGGCGAGCGCCACGCGCTGCTGCTGGCCGCCCGACAGCTTCGATGCGCCGCGCTCGGCGAGATGGCGCATCTGCACCAGGTCGAGGGCGCGCTCGACATTGGCCTTGAGCTCGGCCGCGCCCTGCTTTCGCACGCGCAGGCCATAGGCCACGTTGTCGAACACCGTCATATGCGGCCACACGGCGTAGGACTGAAACACCATGCTGACGCCGCGCTGCTCGGCCGGCACGTTGCGCCGTGCCGCCGAATCGAACATCGCCTGGCCGTCGACCGTGATGCTGCCGGCCGACGGCTGCTCCAGCCCGGCGATGGCGCGCAGGGTCGTGGTCTTGCCGCAGCCCGAGGGGCCGAGCAGCGTCACGTGCTCGCCGCGCCCCACCGTGAAGCTGACGCCATTCACGGCGATGGCATCGCCATAGCGCACGACCAGGTCCTTCACCTCGATGCGCGTCGGGCTCATGCGAGCTCCTTGGTTGCGCCGCGGGTCAGCCGGAACAGGATCATCAGGGCCACGATCACCGTGAAGGTCTGGATCAGCGCCATCGCCGCCGTGAGCTCGGTGCCCGAGGTGGCGAAGGCGTTGACGATCGACGGCCCGATCACCTTGGCGTTGGGGCCCATCAGGAACACCGAGGCGCCGAGCTCGCGCACGCAGGCCATGAAGATCAGCAGCCAGGCCGCGAGGATGCCCGGCTTCAGGAGCGGCAGGGTCACGGTGCGCATCTGGTAGACCCAGCCGGCGCCGCAGACGCGCGCGCATTCCTCCAGGCTCTTGTCGATCTGCAGCACCACGCCCGCCAGGGTGCGCACGCCGAGCGGCAGCATCACCGTGAAATAGGCGAGCGCGAGCAGCCACAAGGTGCCGTAGATCGGCACCGGGATGTTGAGCCACGCCCACAGCAACGCCAGCCCGAAGACCAGGCGCGGCACAGCCTGCGGGAACATCACCAGATATTCGATGGCGCCGCGCCCGACGAGCTGTGAGCGGTAGATGATCCAGACCAGAATCACCATCACCAGCACGCCGACGCTTGCCACACCGAAGCCAAGCATCAGGCTGTTGCCCATGGCGTCGCGGACTGGACCCAGCGACAACGCTGTTTGGTAGTTGGCCAGCGTGAACTCAGCCTGGCTCAGGATCACGGTCGCGAAGCGCTGCAGCGACGTGAAGATCAGCGCCGCCAGCGGCAGCAGCACGGCCAGGAACACATAGAGCGCGCACACGCCGAACAGCAGCCACGCCAGACGGCCCATGTCCATCGGCCGCGGCCTGAACGCCTTGCCGGTGATGGTGGCGTAGCTGCCGCGCCCGATGATCCGGCGATAGAAGGTGAGCATGGCGAACATCACGACGAACAGCGCCAGCCCCATGGCGGAGGCGCGGCCATAGTCCGGTGGATAGGAGAGCGTGGAATCCCAGATTGCCGTTGTGATGACGTAGATGCGCGCCGGGATGCCGATCACCAGGGCCGCGGCAAACGAGCCCAGCATCTCGGCGAACACGAACAACGTCGCGCCCAGCACGCCCGGCATGACCAGCGGCAGGGTCACGGTCAGCATGGTGCGGAGCTTCGAGGCCCCCATCACCCGCGCCGATTCCTCGAGCGCAGGGTCCATCGATTTCATCGACGCCGAGATCATGACGAAGGCCACGGTGCCTTCGAACAGCGCCATCACCCAGGCAATGCCGAAATGGCCGTAGATATCGACCAGGTCGGTCCTGCCGCCCCACGCCTTCCAGACCTGGTTGACGAAACCGCTCTTGGGCCCGGCGATGACGCTCCAGGCCAGCGCGCCCACCAGCGGAGTCATGTAGTAGGGCAGCTCCATCAGCCGCTCGAACTTGTCGCGACCAGGCACGTTGGTCCGCGTGAGGATCCAGGCCAGCGTGAAGCCGATCAGGATCGCCATCACCGTCGCCATCACGGCGATCACCACCGTGTTGACGAGCACGTTGATGTCCTCGTCGAAGATCGCGAAGTAGTTCGCGATGCCGTATTCCACCGGCGGAAAGGCCATCGGATCGCCGGTGTTCAGCGATTCCTCGACTAGGAACACCAGCGGCAGGATGACGAGGAAGCCGACGACCAGCACGACGACGATCGTGATGATCGCCTGCCAATTGCGCCGTGGCCGCGCGTGTAAAGCAACGTCCGTCACGTTTTACTTCTTTTGGCGTCCTCTCCGCCCGCGTCATACGCGGGGGGAGAGGGAGGGGCCCCGCGCGAAGCGTGGGGTGGGTGAGGTGGGCTCTTGGTCATCCTACCCACACATTGCCATCCCATCCGGCACCACCTCACCTACCCGTCGCTGCGCGACGGGTCCCTTCCTCTCCCCCGCTTCGCGGCGGAGAGGACGTTCCGACGACAGGCTCAACGGCGCGCGCCGACGATGCGGTCCCATTCCTTGGCGAAGCTTGGGCGGTCCTTTTCAAAGGCGTCCCAGTCGGCCGGAATGAGCAGCTTCATCTTGGTGAGCGGCACGGCGCCCGGAGGCGGCGGGACATCCTCGCGCGGCGAATGCAGCGCCAGCGCCTCGGCCAGCGCCTTCTGGCCGACCGGCGAGAGAAACCAGTCCATGAAGAGCTGGCCGGCGTTGGGATGCGGGCCGTCCGCCACGATGCCGTAGGTCTCCGACACCGCGGGCAAGCCGAGCTCGGGGAAGACGAAGCCGATCGGCGCGCCCTTGGCCGTGAACTCGACCGCGCCCGAGTACTGCGCGCCCATGATGACCTTGTCCTGGCCGTCAACCAGGCGGCCGTACTGCTGAACATAGGAGTCGAAAGCGCGCGGCTTCTGGGTCGCGAACTTCTTGAAGTAATCCTCGCCCAGGAGCGGCTTCAGCATGTACCAGATGCCGTGCTGCAGCCCTGAATTCGAAACCTTGACGTTGATCGCGTCGGCCCATTTGGGATCGAGCAGGTCCTCCCACTTCTTGGGCGCTTCGGCTTCCGGCGTGTTCTTGTTGTTGTAGGCGATGCCGCCCATGATCACCGAGCCCCAGGTCCAGTAGCCCTCGGGCTTGCTCTTATATTCCGGCTTGAACGCGGCCATCTCGGGCGAGATGTACTGCACGAAGCCGCCCTTGCGCTGGAAGTCGAGGATCATGCCCATGTCGGAGATTTGGATGACATCGACCAGATACGACTTGGCCTGGCGCTCCGACAGGACCTTGGCGTAGAGCGCGCCGGCCTGCAGGCGCACATAGCTGGTCTTGATCTTGGGGAACACCTTGTTGAACGAGGCCAGCAGCTTGACCTGACCCTGCTCGGGGTCGGTCGAATAGAGCACGAACGCGCCTTCGGCTTCGGCCTTGTCGACATCGGCGCAGGTCTTGAAGCCCTCCATCTGGCGCGGCTTGTCGCAAAGCTTGGCGTTCTGCGCGTGGGCTGGCCCGAAGACCGTCCCAGCGAGAGCACAAATGACCACGCTCATGACAGCGAAAGGCTTCATGACTTCCTCCCTGAATTGCTATTTGGCTGCGAGCCTAGAGGCCCGAGACGTCGGGTTCAATTTGTTTTGCAGAGGCTCCGCAATGTCAGGTGCGGTAGTGTCCGCCATGGCCAAACCGACCGGTAAAATCCTGGCGCTGGCGGGCGGCGTGGGCGGCGCCAAGCTCGCGCTTGGATTGGCGCGGGTACTGCCAGCCGAGGCGCTGACCGTCGTGGTGAACACGGCCGACGACTTCGAGCATCTCGGCCTCGCTATCTCGCCTGACCTCGACACCGTCATGTACACGCTGGCGGACGTCGGCAATCCCGAGACCGGCTGGGGTCGTCGAGGCGAGACCTGGTCGGTCATGGACGCGTTGGGCCAGCTCGGTGGCGAGACCTGGTTTCGTTTGGGCGACAAGGACCTCGCCACCCACATCGAGCGCACGCGGCGCCTGCGCGGCGGCGACCGATTGAGCGTCATCACGCGCGACCTCGCCCAGCAACTCGGCGTGAAGGCGGAGATCGTTCCGATGTCGGACGACCCCGTCCGGACGGTAGTGGCAACCGACCGAGGCGACGAGCTTGCCTTCCAGGACTGGTTCGTCCGCCTGCACTGCGAGCCCGTGGTGACGTCCCTGCACTTCGCCGGCGCCACCTCCGCCAAACCGCACCCTGCCTTGCTCGACATGGCAGGCCTGCGCGGCGTGATCGTCTGCCCGTCCAATCCCTTCGTCAGCGTAGCGCCGATCGTGGCCTTGCCTGGCGTGCGTACGGCACTTGAAAGCACGAGGATCCCACGCGTCGCCGTGACGCCGATCGTCGGCGGCAAGGCCATCAAGGGTCCAGCGGCCAAGATGCTGGCCGAGCTCGGCCATGACGTCTCGGCGCTGGGCGTCGCTAGATACTACAAGGGCCTGCTCGACGGCTTCGTGCTCGATGCCGAGGACGCCGCGCTGGCGCCCAGGATCGAGGCGCTGGGCATGCGGGTTCGCGTGGCCGACACCATGATGCGAAACGACCAGGACAAGCAGCGGCTCGCTGCCATCACCCTCGAATTCGTGGACGAGATCGCCATCTCTGAGCGACACTGAGCGGACAATGCCGACTGCCGTCGTTCCGATGAAGTCCATGGACCTGGCGAAAGGCCGCCTTGCCGCGGTGCTCGACCCGACGGGACGGCGCGCGCTCGCCCGACAGATGCTCGACCATGTCCTGGAGACCCTGCACCAAGCAGGGGTTTCGCCCGTCCGCGTTGCGGGCGGCGATCGTGACCTCAATGCCGACGTGACCGACGCCGCCCGCCTTGTACAAGGCGAGGGCACGACCGATCTTCTGTTGGTGATGGCCGACCTGCCCTATCTCGCCACCGACGACATCGCCGCCCTGATCGAGGCCGGCCGGCAGAGCCCCGTGGTCATCGCCGAGGCCAAGGATGGCGGCACCAACGCCCTGCTGTTGCGCCCGCCAACGGTGCTCAATTTCGCCTTTGCCAGCGGCCAGCCGAGCGCCAGCCGACATGCCGAGCAGGCGCGCGCTGTCGGCATCGAGCCGGTGATCGTGCGCCGCCCAGGCCTCGCCCGCGACATCGACACGCCGGCCGACCTCGCCAGCCTTGCTTCGGATCATCCTGCGTACCGGGTCTATCGCCATGTTGCCTGAGATCGACCGCCTGCTTTCCCGTGACCTCGGCTCGTTGATGAGCGAGGCGGTGGCGATCCGCGACGCCGCGTTCGGCGAGCGCGTGACCTTCTCCAAGAAGGTGTTCATTCCGCTCACCCATCTCTGCCGCGACACCTGCGGCTACTGCACCTTCGTGCACCCGCCCAAACGCGGCGAGGCGGCCTATCTCAACCCCGAACAGGTGCTCGAGATTGCGCGCGCCGGACAGGCCGCAGGCTGCGCCGAGGCGCTGTTCACCCTGGGCGACAAACCCGAACTCAAGTGGAAGCCGGCGGCCGAGGCGCTGGCGGCGATGGGGCACGCGACCACGCTCGACTATCTCGGCGCCATGGCCGAGCGGGTGTTCAAGGAAACCGGACTACTGCCGCATCTCAATCCTGGCCTGATGGACGCGGCCGACCTTGCGAAGCTGCGCAAGTCGTCGGTCTCGATGGGCATCATGCTGGAGACCGCGGCGGGTCGGCTGGGCGAACGCGGCGGCCCGCACTTCGGCGCGCCCGACAAGGTGCCGGCGCTCAGGCTCGCGACCATCAAGGCGGCGGGTGAGGCCAAGGTGCCCTTCACCAGCGGCATCCTGATCGGCATCGGCGAGACGCGAGCCGAACGGATCGAGGCGCTGTTCGCCTTGCGCGAGCTGCACCAAGCGTATGGCCATCTGCAGGAAGTCATTATCCAGAATTTCCGCGCCAAACCGGACACTCGCATGGCCAATGCGCCCGAACCGTCATTCGAGGAGCTGCTGTGGACTGTGGCGGTTGCGCGCCTGATCTTCGGCGACACGCTCTCGGTCCAGGCGCCACCCAACCTGCAGGAGCCGGGCTATGGCCGGCTGATCGAGGCCGGCATCGACGATTGGGGTGGCGTCTCTCCCGTGACACCCGACCACGTGAATCCCGAACGGCCATGGCCGCAGATAGAGGCGTTGGCAGCCGAAAGTGCTCAACACGGCAAAGTGCTGACCGAGCGGTTGGCGGTCTATCCGCGCTATGCCCAGGACAAGAGCTGGATCGATCCGTCCTTGCACCCGCGCGCGTTGGCGATGAGCGAAGCGAGCGGCCTGCGCCGCGACAATGACTGGCGGCCCGGCCTGGTAATGAAGCTGCCTCAGGCGGATGTCGACACGCTGGCGCGGCCGGCGGTGCGACCGAGCGCCAGCCTCGCCCCTCTCCTCGATCGCGCGGCCCGCGGCGACGATCTTGGCGAAGAGGACATCGTCCGCCTGTTCGCCGCCCGCGGCGACGATTTCGCCGCCGTCACCCACGCGGCGGATGCGCTCCGGCACGAAGTGGTCGGCGACACGGTCTCCTACGCCGTGGTGCGCAACATCAACTACACCAACATCTGCTACTTCCGCTGCGGCTTCTGCGCCTTCTCCAAGGGCAAGCTGGCGGCCAACCTGCGCGGTTCGCCCTACGACCTCACGACCCAGGAGATCGTGCGCCGCGCCCGGGAAGCGTGGGAACGCGGCGCCACCGAAGTCTGCATGCAGGGCGGCATCCATCCCGAATACACCGGCAACCACTATCTCGAGGTCTGCCGCGCCGTGCGCGAGGCCCTCCCCGGCATGCATGTGCATGCCTTCTCCCCGCTCGAGGTCTGGCATGGCGCCACCACGCTCGGCCGCTCGATCCCCGACTATCTCGCCGAGCTGCGCGACGCTGGCCTCGGCAGCCTGCCCGGCACGGCGGCGGAGATCCTCGACGACGAAGTGCGTGACATCCTCTGCCCCGACAAGGTGTCGACCGACCAGTGGCTGGAGATCATGCGCGCCGCCCATGGAGTGGGCCTGCGCTCGACCGCGACCATCATGTTCGGCCATGTCGAGCGGCCGGTCCATTGGGCGCGCCACCTGCTGCGCGTGCGTGACCTGCAGAAGGACACCGGCGGCTTCACCGAGCTTGTGCCGCTGCCCTTCGTCGCCGCCGAGGCGCCGATCGCGCTTAAGGGTGCGGCGCGCATGGGCCCGACCTTCCGCGAGGCCGTGCTGATGCATTCGATCGGCCGACTGGCGCTCCATCCGCACATCAAAAACATCCAGACCTCGTGGGTGAAGATGGGCGTCGAGGGCGCCAAGGCCTGCCTGCAGGCCGGCGCCAACGATCTCGGCGGCACGCTGATGAACGAATCGATCACCCGCGCCGCCGGGGCCGAGCATGGCGAGGAGCTGCCGCCCGACGCGATGGAGCGGCTGATCGCGAGCCTCGGCCGCAAATCCCGCATCCGCACGACGACCTATGGCGATGCCGGCACCGAGCGCCACCACGCCGCCCACAATGCCAAGGCGCTGGAGCCGATCCAGCTCGAAGTTGCCGAACGCTGGACCGGGTCGCTGACAGAGAGCGAGAAGCGCCGCGTCCTGCCGAAACCGCGGACGCCCGCGCGCGTTCGCTAGGAGTTCCGATGAGCAAGTCCTATCCCGTGACGCACACCGACGCCGAATGGCGCAAACTCCTGACGCCCGAGCAGTACCACATCATGCGCGAACACGGCACCGAGATGCCCGGCAGCTGCGCCCTGCTCGTCGAAAAGCGGCCCGGCAAGTTCACCTGCGCCGGCTGCGAGAAGACGTTGTTCGACACGCACCGCAAGTTCGAGAGCGGCACCGGCTGGCCGAGCTTCGACGAGCCGGTCGCGGGCAGCGTCGAGACGTCAGTCGACGACAGCCTCGGCATGGTCCGGACGGAGGTCCACTGTGCGACGTGCGGCAGCCATCTGGGACATGTCTTCGACGACGGTCCACCGCCCACCCATCAGCGCTACTGCATCAACGGCGTCGCGATGAACTTCAAGGCGGACGAGGACCAGTAACGGCAGCTTACTGCGTCCAGCGCGACGACTAGTTCGCCATGCCGCCGATGGTGCGCGAGATCCGCCGAGCGGCAGCCACGACAATCGGCGTCACGTTCTGCAGCGTCTGGCTGGCATCGAGATATCTCGGGAAGGCAACGCTCAGCGCCGCCAGCATCTTGCCGGTGCGGTCGCGGACCGGCGCCCCGACCGACAGCACGCCGCGGATGTTCTCCTCGCTCACGGTGGCGAAACCCTGTTTGCGCACCTTGGCCAACCCCGCGACGACAGCCGCAGCGTCGGTGACGGTGTTCGGCGTGATCGCCGCGAGCTTGCCGTGCCCCAGGAGCTTGCGCGCCTCGACGTCGGTCTGGCCAGAGAGCAGCACCTTGCCCGCTGCCGTGCTGTGCAACGGCATCTCGCTGCCGGGCGCGACCTTGATTGCGACCGGCCCCTCGGCCTGCACGGCGAGCAGGTAGACCGCACGGCCGCCATGCAGCACGGCGACGAAGCCATTCAGGCTGTGATCGCGCGCCAGCCGCTCGAGCTCGCGCCGCGCCGTCACGATGTAGTCGGAGCCGTGCTCGTTGTGGGCGCCCAGCGCCAGCGAGCGGTAGCCGAGCCGATAGCGCGAGGTCTCGGCGTTCTTGTCGACATAACCGCGCTTGGCGAGCGACGTCATCATGCGCTGGACAATGGTCGGGCTGAGATCGAGCCGGCGCGCGATCTCGCGCACGCCGATGTCGCCGCCCTCGGCCTCGACGACCTCGAGCACGTCGAGGCCGCGTTCGAGCGATTGCGATCCCGCGGCGGCCTTCGCGTGGCGCGGCATCGGCATCGCGGCGCTACTTGACCTCGACCAGTCCAGCCAGCGTCACCTTGCGATTCAGCACGGTGTGCAGGGCGACCCAATGGCCGGCCTGGTTGTGGTCGTCGAACTTGACGGTTTTGCCCATCACGTTGGTGAAGGACATCGCCTTGATCGCGTCCTTGATCTTGGTGCCGTCGGTGCTGCCTGCTTCCTTGATCGCCTGGGCGAGCACGCGGATGCAGTCGTAACCAGCCCAAGTCTGCAGGTAGGGCTCTGCATTGTGCTTGGCCTTGATCTTCTCGGCGAAGGCCTTGTTTTGCGGCGAGTTGGCCAGCGCACTGTACTGCCAGGCGCTGATCGACTTCTCCATGCCACCCGCCTCGATGATCGGTTGGTTGCGGCCACCCAGCTCGACGCGGCCGGTATAGGGAATATGCACGCCGATCTGCATGGCCTGGCGCAGGAAGTTGATCGAATCGCCGCCGAGGCTGAAGGTCGCGATCGCGTCCGGCCGGCGCTGCTGCAGGCGCGTCAGGATGCTGGTGAAGTCGGGCGTGTTCTGCGGGTAGACATCGGTCGAGACGACCTCCAGCCCCGCCTTGGTGACGACCGCTGCCTTGAAGGCATCGGCGCCGCCACGGCCGAAGTCGGAATCCTCGGCCACGATCGCCACCGTCTTGAACGGCTTCTTGTCGGCGAGATAGATGCCGAGCGCTTCCATCATCGAGGAATCCGACGCGCTGATGCGGAAGGCATAGTCGTTGCCGCCCTTGCCCGAAAGTGTCGTGATCTGCGGGTTCGAGGCGATGCCGGTGATCATCGGAATCTTGGCGTCCTGGATGATTTTCATGCTGGCGAGGTGCGCGGAGCTGCAGTGCGAGCCCTCGATCGCCACCACCTTGGCCTCGACCAGCTTGTTGGCGGCGTTCACCGCCTCGGAGGGATTGCACTTGTTGTCCATCACCAGGATTTCGAGCTTGCGGCCGAGCACGCCGCCTGCTGCGTTGATCTCCTCGACCGCGAGATTGACGCCCCACAGCTCCCATTCGGCGGCCACCGCCGCCGGTCCGGTCTGCGCCGTGGACACGCCGATCACGATCGGCTGCGCCATTGCCGGTGCGGCAAAGGCAACGGCGGCAAGCGTACCCGCCATCCAGGATGTGAATTTCATCGCAGTCTCCCTTTCGGCTCCCCATGCCGGTGTGCGTACCGATTATCGGTACATCGTTTCGATCCTTGAACGTTCGCAAGAAGCTTGTTTAGGTGTCAACGCATAATGGCGACGGGAACTGGTCCAGTATTTGCAATGCCGCGCGCATAATGGAAATCACGGCCGTCTATCTTCTTCAGCTCACGCTGAACGGCATCGCGCTTGGCCTGCTCTACGCCCTGATCGCGGTCGGCCTGTCGCTGATATTCGGCGTGATGGAGATCATCAACTTCGCCCATGGCGAGCTTTTGATGCTGGGCGCTTTCGCCATGTGCTTTGCCCTGCCGGTGATGGGCCTGCTCTATTGGCCCGCGCTGGCGACCGCCATCCTCGCCACCATGGTGGTGGGCTGGCTGATGTACGAGGGACTCCTGGTCCATCTCAGGCCTGACGAATTCGAGCGCAGCATCCTGGTCACGCTCGGCCTCTCGATCATCCTCATCCATGTGATGCAGTATCTCTTCACCGCGACGCCGCGCATGGTCGATTTGCAGTACGGCTTCAACGGCGTCGAGATCGGCGACATCCGGATCACCTGGACGCGGGTGATCGGCGCCGGCGCCGCGGTGGTTGCGTTCGCCGGCCTGTACGGGATCCTGCGCTACACGCAATTCGGCCGCGCCATGCGCGCCATCGCCCAAAACCGCGAAGCTGCGCTGATGATCGGCATCCGTCCGCGCGTGGTGGCACGCAACGCGGTAATCCTCGCCGCCGGCCTGTGCGGCCTCGCAGGTGCTGCCATTTCGCCCATCCAGCTCGTCACGCCCTACATGGGCCAGTTCCTGATCTTCAAGGCGTTCGCGCTGGTCATCATCGGCGGGCTGGGCAACATCCCGGGTGCGGTCGCCGCCGCGATCGGCCTCGGCCTGATCGAAAGCTGGATCGGCGGCTTCTTCGAGATTACCTGGCAGGAAGGCGCGGTCTTCGTGATCATGATTGTCGTGCTGTTCCTGCGCCCCGACGGCCTGTTCAAGCGGGGCGGCATGCGCGTTGGATGAAGGCCGTCGAATGAAACTCGCCATTGCACTCCTGGGTGCGCTCGCTTTCGGCGCCCTGCCGCTGCTCACCTCGTCGAACTACATCGTGGGCGTCGGCACCTCGGCGCTGATCTTCACCGTCGCCGCCGCCGCCCTCAATCTGGTCTACGGCTTCACCGGGCTCTTGTCCTTCGCCCAGCTCGGCTTCTGGGGCATCGGCGGCTACACGACTGCGCTCACGGTGGTGACGTTCGGTGGCACGTTCTGGATGGGCCTGCTTTACGCGGCACTGCTGAACGGCGCGCTGGCCCTGGTGATCGGCTTTCCGATCCTGCGCACCAACCGGCACGCCTTCGTGATCTCGACGCTCACCTTCGCGCTGCTCGTGGCGCTGATCGCACGCGACTGGGTCACCTTGACGCGCGGGCCACTCGGCATCCCCAACCTGCCCTCTCCACAGGCCTTCGGCGTCACGTTCGACACCACGCCGAAATTCTACTGGATCACCTGGGCCTTCTCGGTGGCGATGGTCGCCTTCCTCTACGCCCTCTGCACGTCGCGCATCGGTCGCACCCTGATCGCCATCAAGCAGAATGAGCCCCTGGTACGGGCGCAGGGCATCTCGCCGATGCCCTACAAGCTCGCCTCGTTTGCGCTGAGCGCCGCCATCACCGGCGCAGCGGGCGGCGTCTTCACCTTCAACCTGCGCATCATCGACCCGTCGTTCCTCGACTTCTACTACATGCAGACCTTCCTGATCATCGTGATCATCGGCGGCGCCGGCAGCTTCTGGGGCGTGATCGCCGCCGGTATTGCGCTGTCGGCCCTGCCCGAAGTGCTGCGCTTCTCCGCCGACTTCCGCATGATCATCTACGGCGTGATCCTGGTCGCGGCGATGTTCGTCATGCCGGCAGGCGTCGCAGGCTGGCTGCGCCAGCGCGAGGTCGCTCGCATGCGCCGGGCTCTCCAATGAGCGCGCTGTTGTCGGTCAGCGATCTCCGCAAGTCGTATGCCGGCGTGCATGCACTGGACGGCGTTTCGTTCGAGGTCGAGCGCGCCAGCGTGACCGGGCTGATCGGCCCCAACGGCTCGGGCAAGAGCACGGCGATCGACTGCATCTCGGGCTTCCAGAAACTCGATGACGGCAAGGTCATGCTGGCCGGCGCCGACATCACCGGCCGGCCAGCACACCTGATCGCGCGCACGGGCCTGATGCGCACCTTCCAGACCGTGCGCATCTACGAACGGCTCAGCCTGCGCGACAATCTCGCGATGGCCAGCCAGCAGTTCGACCCGGCGACCTGGATGGATGAATTCCTCCGGACCAAGCGCTACCGCGCGGCAGTCGAGGCCGCCGACGAGCGCGCGCGCGAGCTCGTCGAGCTGATCGGCTTGCGGCGCTACTACGAGGCCGAGACCGGCATCCTGTCGTACGGCCAGAAGAAGTTGGTGGCGCTAGCCGCCGCCCTGATGCCGCATCCCAAGATCGTCGTGCTCGACGAGCCTGTGGCGGGAGTCAACCCCAGCCGCATCCGCGAGATCGAGGTAGCGCTGCAGCAGCTCAACGCGGCTGGCGAGACGTTCCTGATCGTCGAACACAATGTCGAATTCATCACCAACCTGTGCCACCACGTGATCGTGCTCGAGCAAGGCCGCAAGCTCGCCGAAGGCACCGCCGCGGAGATCCACACCGATCCGCGCGTGCTGGAGGCTTATCTCGGCACGACACCGGAAATGGCCGAGGCCGAGATGCGAGGAGCGGCATGACAGTGCTCAGCCTCGAATCCGTCACCGCCGGCTATGGCGACAGCGCGATCGTGCGCGATTTCTCGGCGCACCTCGAGGCCGGCACGATCACCACGCTGATCGGCGGCAATGGCGCGGGCAAGTCGACACTGCTGCGCGCGATCTACGGCACCAACCGGCTGTTCGACGGCCGGATCGTGTTCAAGGGCGAGAACATCGGGCGTCTGCCGCCCTGGGAGCGGCTCAAGCGCGGTGTCGGCTTCGTGCCCCAGGGCCGCTGCAACTTCCCGGCCATGAGCGTCGGCGAAAACATCAAGATGAGCTGCTACACGCTGCCGGCGGCGAAACATGAGGCGGCCATCGGTCGCGTGACCGGCTTGTTTCCTATCCTGCAGCAGAAATGGCGTACCGAGGCGGGCAACCTGTCGGGCGGCGAGCAGCAGATCCTGGAAATGGCGATGGTGCTGCTGCTCGAGCCCAGCTTGCTGTTGCTCGACGAGCCCTCACTCGGCCTGTCGCCGCTCATGCAGGGCGACGTGTTCGCCACCGTGAAGCGCATTGCAGCGGCAGGCGTGACTGTCCTTATCGTAGAGCAGAATGTGCGTGGCGCCCTCTTGATTTCCGACCGGGCGCTGGTGATGGAACAGGGGCGGAAATTCATGGAAGGTCCGGCGAACGAGGTGCGCACTGATCCGCGCATCCGCCAGGCCTATCTCGGCGGCAATATCCAGCAGACGGCGGCATAGGGAAGAAGCAAGGGGAACATGAGCACAGGACGTTTGGCGGTCGATATCGGCGGCACTTTCACCGATCTCTGCCTCGACTGGCAGGGCAAGCTCACGAGCGTGAAGGTGCTGACGACGCCGCGCGCCCCGGAGGAAGGCGTGCTGACGGGCATGGACGAGGTGGTGAAGCAGTCGGGCATCAAGCCCAGCGAACTTGGCCTGATCATCCATGGCACCACGCTCGCCACCAACGCAATCATCGAGCGCAAGGGCGCCAAGACGGCGCTGGTCGTCACCGAAGGCTTCCGCGATTCGATCGAGATCGCCTTCGAACATCGCTTCGAGCAATACGACATCTTCATGCTGAAGCCGCCGCCGCTGGTGCCCCGCGACCTGCGCTTCGGAATCCCCGAACGCCTCGATGGCCGCGGCAACGTGCTGATCCCGCTCGACGAGGGCGCGGTGAAGGCGCTTGCACCCAAGCTCAAGGCGGCCGGCATCGAATCGATCGCCATCGGCTACATGCACGCCTATCTCGACGGCAAGCACGAGCGGCGCACCGGCGACATCCTGGCCGGGCTGCTGCCCGGCGTGTCGATCACGCTCTCGAGCGAAGTCTCGCCGGAGATCCGCGAATACGAGCGCTGGTCGACCGCTGCCGCCAATGCCTATGTCCAGCCGGTGATGGAGCGCTATCTCGGTCGCCTCGATTCCGCACTTCGCCAACGCGGCTTCACCTGCCCCTTGTTCATGATCACCTCGGGCGGCGGCCTCGCGGCGCTGGAGACCGCGCGCAAATTCCCCATCCGACTCGTGGAGTCGGGTCCCGCCGGTGGTGCCATCCTGGCGGCGGCTCTGGCTCGCCAATGTGGCCTCGACAAGGTGCTGAGCTTCGACATGGGCGGCACCACGGCCAAGATCTGCCTGATCGACAATGGCGAGCCGCAACATTCGCGCACCTTCGAGGTGGCACGCCAGTACCGCTTCCTCAAAGGCAGCGGCCTGCCGCTGCGCATCCCGGTGATCGAGATGGTCGAGATCGGCGCGGGAGGCGGCTCGATCGCCTCCGTCAACTCGCTGAGCCGCGTCAATGTCGGCCCCGAGAGCGCCGGCGCCGAGCCCGGCCCGGCGAGCTACGGCCGCGGCGGCACCGAGCCCACCGTGACCGATGCCGACGTCGTGCTGGGCCGCCTCGATCCCGCCTACTTCGCCGGCGGCACGATCAAGCTGTCGCCTGAAAAGGCGGGCGTGGCCGTCGACAAGGCGGTCGGCACGCCGCTCGGGCTGAAGCGCCTCGACGCGGCGTTTGGCGTCAGCGAGATCGTCGAGGAGAACATGGCAAATGCCGCGCGCGTCCATGCCGTCGAGCGCGGCAAGGAATTGCAGAACCGCACGATGATCGCCTTCGGCGGTGCCGCGCCCATCCACGCAGCGCGGCTGGCCGAGAAGCTCGGCATCAATCGCGTGATGGTGCCAAGCGGCGCCGGCGTCGGCTCGGCCGTCGGCTTCCTGATGGCGCCCGTCGCCTACGAGGTAGTGCGCAGCCGCTACGTGCAGCTCGACGCCGACAAGTTCGATGCGGCCTATGTGAACAAGCTGTTCGCCGAAATGCGCGCCGAAGCCGAGGCCGTCGTCAAAGCGGGTGCGCCGAACGCCAAGCTGCTCCAAACCCGCACTGCCGACATGCGCTATCGCGGCCAGGGCCATGAGATCACGGTTGATTTGCCAGCGGGCGAGTTCACCGCGGCGTCGCGCGAAAAGCTGATCAAGCTCTACGAGGCCGGCTATGCCGCGACCTTCGGGCGGACCATCCCGGGCTTGAGCGTCGAGATCATGAACTGGACCCTGCGGCTGGCCGCCGAGCAGGCGCCCTTGCCCAAGGCGCCGCCGCAGCCCGCCGACAAACCCGCCAAGGCGCGCGGCAAGCGGGCGGTCTACGACCCGGCCGATCAAGACATGAAGGATGTCGCGGTCTATCATCGCGACGATCTGGTGATCGGCAGCTTCGTGCCCGGTCCCGCCGTCATCGCCGAGGACGAGACGACGACCATCGTACCCAAGAGCTTTGCCGCGCGGCTCAGCCCGATCGGCGCCATCCTGTTGGAGAAGGTTGGAACATGAGCATCAACGATCCCCTGTCACCCATCCGCCTGCAGCTGATGTGGGACCGCCTCATCGCGGTCGTCGAGGAGCAGGCGCTGGCGCTGATGCGCACCGGCTTCTCGACTTCGACGCGTGAAGCGGGTGACCTTTCCGCCGGCGTGTTCGACTTGAGCGGCGCCATGCTCGCCCAGGCGGTGACCGGCACGCCCGGCCATATCAATTCCATGGCGCGCGCGGTCTATCACTTCCTCGACAGGTTCCCGGCCCACACCATGAAGGAAGGCGACATCTTCCTGACCAACGACCCGTGGAAGGGCACCGGCCATCTGCACGACTTCACCTTCGTCACGCCGACCTTCCGGCGCGGCAAGATGGTCGCCCTGTTCGCCTCGACCTGCCATGTCGTCGACATCGGCGGCCGCGGCATGGGCGCCGACGCCCGCCAGGTCTACGAGGAAGGCCTCTACATCCCGCTGATGCGCTTTGCCCGCGAGGGGAAGGTCGACGAGACGCTGACCGACATCGTCGCAGCCAACGTGCGCGAGCCGATCCAGGTGGTGGGCGATCTCTACTCGCTCGCCACCTGCAACGAGATCGGCTGCCGCCGCCTGATCGAGATGATGGATGAGTTCGCCATCGACGACCTCAGTCGGCTGGGCGAGCACATCCTGGAGAAGTCGAAGCAGGCCTCACTCGAAGCCATCCGCAAGATCAAGCCCGGCGAGTACAAGTTCTCCATGCGTGTCGACGGCTACGACAAGCCGATCGACCTCGTCGCCACCATGAAAATCGGCGACACCGGCATCGACGTCGACTTTGCCGGCACGTCGGGCGTGTCGGCCTACGGCATCAACGTGCCCCACTGCTACACCGAGGCCTACGCCTCGTTCGGCGTGAAATGCATCGTGGCGCCCAAGGTCCCGAACAACGAAGGCTCACTGGAGGTGATCCGTGTCACCGCCCCGGACGGCTCGATCCTGAACGCCAAGCACCCCGCCCCTGTGGCGGCGCGCCACGTCACCGGCCAGATGCTCCCCGATGTGATGTTCGGCTGCCTGCATCAGGCATTGGAAGGTGGTGTGCCGGCGGAAGGCACCTCGTGCCTGTGGAACCTGTCCGCGCTGGGCGGTCCCGGACGTGCCGACGGCGACCCGGCCGAGACCGTCAACGCCAAGACCTTCACCATCATGAGTTTCCATGCCGGCGGCACCGGCGCGCGGCCGGGCCGCGACGGGTTGTCGGCCACCGCCTTTCCGAGCGGCGTACGCAACGTGCCGGTCGAGGTCAACGAGACGATCTCGCCGATCGTCATCTGGAAGAAGGAATATCGCCAGGATTCGGGCGGCCCGGGCGAGTTTCGCGGCGGCCTCGGCCAGGTCATGGAAGTAGGCACGCTCGACACGGCGCCGTTCGCCATCTCGGCCTATTACGACCGCATCGATCATCCGCCGCGTGGCCGCGACGGCGGCCAGAACGGCATGGCGGGCCGGGTAGCGCTCGAACTCGGGCAAGAAGCTGCGGGGCATGGGCCAGCAAACGGTGCCGCAGAAGGACAAACTCATCATCTCGATGCCGGGTGGCGGCGGGCTCGGCAATCCGCGCCGGCGTGCTGTTGCGGCGGTGGCCGACGACGTGCGCCAAGGTTTCATCTCGGTCGAGGCGGCGCGACGCGATTATGGCGTCGCCGTCAACGACGGCGGCTCGATCGACGAGGCAGAGACCAGAAAGCTGCGCGCGATTGCTGCTGAATAGGGCGCGGCCGAGTAGGAGATTCGATCATGCGCGTGAGTGCCGGCCTGCCGACCGGAATGGAAGGCTTGACCTATCCCATTCCGTTTTCCGATCCGGAGAACGTCATCCGGATCGCCCAGGCAGCGGAGAAGTTCGGCTACAACTCCGTGTGGGGCAACGACCACATGACGACCCAGAACTACGTGCGCGCCGAGTTCCCGGTGCCGCCGCGCTTCTGGGAGCCGCTGATCACCTATGCTTTCGTGCTGTCGGAGACCAAGACCATCAAGGTCGGCACCGGCATCCTGGTGCTGCCGATGCGCCACGACATCGTGGTGACGGCCAAGCAGATCGCTACCCTCGACCATTTCGGCAAGGGCCGATTGGAGCTCGGCGTCGGCATCGGCGCTTACCGCGAGGAATTCAAGGCACTCCAGCCCGACGCTAAGCTCGACCGCGGCGATATCGTCGATGAGGGCCTGCAGGCGCTCAACCTCTTGTTCAAGGAGCGCGTCGCGAGCTTCGACGGCAAGTTTTACAAGTTCAAGGACGTCGAGCTCTTCCCCAAGCCCTACCAGAAGAAGCTGCCGATCTATGTCAGCGGCAACCACGCCAACAACATCACGCGCGCGGTGAAGTGGGCCGACGGCTGGCTGCCGGCCGGCATGCATGTCGATCGCGTGCGCGCCGGCGTGAAGTCCTTGCGCGAGCAGGCGGAGAAGGCCGGCCGCGATTGGAAGACGATCGAAGTCTGCCCGCAATTCGTCGTCCATCTCGGCAAGACGCACGACAAGGCGATCGAAAGCTTCCGCAAAAGCCAGATGAACAAGCACCTGGTCTCGCTCGCCAAGTCGACCTTGAAGGGCCAGGGCACGGCGACGCACGAGGAGATCAACCTGATCGGCACGCCGGCCGAAGTGGTCGAGAAGGCGCTGGCCTTCAAGGAAGCCGGCGTCACCCACCTGCTCGGCCTCTACTTCGCCGCCAATTCCGTGCAGGAGCTATTAGACCAGATGCAGCTCTTCGGCGAAGAGGTCACGCCAAAGGTGAAGTGACTAAAGCCAGCCACGCGCGAAGTGCAGCGTGGGCGTGCATCTGGCCTCGCGGTCCAGATGCAACCCTTCTCGCGCGCTGTCGCTAACGGGCTCAAAGCGGCCGGTTCGATATGACCAGTTCATATATCTCCGGTCTGCTGCTTCCCCGATAACGAGAAGTGCGTGGAAGTTCCAAATCCAGCCGCGGTCATTGGTGGCGCGCATGCGCAAACCGCTGAGATCACCAGCTGACCGAGCGGGCCCCTTTTCCACATCGATGCAATACGGACGGTCTCCGGCTGCCGTTTCGGCGGCAGTGATCACGCGGTGAGGCAACATCGTCGACCAGATCAGGACCCCGCAGAACCCGCCGCCAAGCAGCGCAGTCGTCAGGCCGACATAGACGAATGGCAGGGCCTTCTCGCCTGGCGACCATCGCCACATCCGGATCCAGGCCAGCGCCCCCACTAACGCCTCGATGCCGAGGATCAGAACCAGAATGAACCAAATGGCAGCCGCAAACGCTTCAGCGGGCGAAGAGTGACCCGGCGAGTCGACGAGGTAGGTAATCGCCAACAGCACGCTGTAGAGGGCTGCGTGTCCGCGAAGGGCTGCCAGCGAGTGGGGCCCGGGCAGAGCAAGCGCGAGCGCCCAGAGCAGCGGGGCCGAGGCCAGAAGCAGACCCAGGGCCAAAGCGCAGGGTATATAGAAGGGTGGGCCGCGGCCCCCTCCGGAGAGGGCCGGATAGTTGACCAAGCAGACTGCCGTGATCGCTGCACAGCACAGGGTCGTCGCCAGCAGGATCAAGAGCCAACGCATGCCCCACGATCAACTCTCGATGTTGAGTTTTCATGGAGATGGACTTGGTGCGCTCAGGCGGAGCTTCCTGCGAAGGCCACCAGCACGCCCTTGGCGATCGCCTCGAGTTCGTCGACGGCCTGCTTCAACGGCATCCCGGGCGGACGGGGCGTGAAGATGAGATGGTCCATGCGGAGCCGCGGCTGCCATTCGACGATCTTCTTCGCGATGTCGGCCGGCGTGCCGAGGAACCAGCGCTCCCGCATGAATTCCTCGGACATGAAATAAGGATTGTCCGAGGTGAGCGGCTTGCGCTCGCGGGTCGCCTTATCGAAGTAGGTAAGACCCACGCGCTCGGGCTTGTATTGCACACGGTAGACTTCGTCGATGTAGGGCTGGTGCCGCTTCATCGCGTCGGCGGCCGAATCGCCCACCAGGATCTCGCGCATCATCGCGTGCGGCAGCGGCCCGGCGTTCTGCCGCCCGGCCTCCTCGTCGAACGTCCGGACCTGCCGCACCATCGGCTCGAGTTCGAGCAGCGGCGCCACCAGGAAGCCCGAACGTCGGCGCACGGCACGCGCCCGCGCCTTGGGATGCGCCGCGCCGATCCAGAGCGGCAGGCGGCCAGGCTTGACCGGCGGCGGCCGCAGCAGGCCGCCCTTCACCTTGTAGGTGCGGCCCTCGTAATCGAAGGCCTCGCCGGTCCAGGCCTTCTCCAGGATATCGAGCGATTCCTCGAAGGCGGAGGTCCGCCGCGAATACGGCCAGCCGAACATCTCGAACTCGGCCGGGCGGTAGCCCTGACCCAGCCCGATCTCGATGCGGCCACCCGAGAGGTTATCGACCACCGACAGATCCTCGGCCATGCGCATCGGGTGCCCATGCAACGGCGCCAGCGCCACGGCCTGGCCGATCCGGCAGTTGGGCGCCGCCACGGCGAGCGCCGCGCACGCTACGACAGGCGACGGGCAATAGCCGTCGGCTTCGCCGTGGTGCTCGCTCGCCCAGATCGAATGGAAGCCCAGCCGATTGGCCTCGGCCGCGAGCTCGATGGCCTCGCGATACGCTTTGTCATACGGCTCGCCGAGCTGGCGGTGGGCCTGAAAACTGAAGGAGATGCCGAATTTCGGCGCCTTCACGCGAACGCCTTCCGGATGCGGCCCCAGTCCTCGATCGCCTTCTCCTGGCCAGGCACGAGCTGGATGGTGAACTGGCTGTAACCCGCAGCCTTGAGTGCCTCGATGCGCTTCTTGATCTCGGCCTCACTCGCGGTGAACGAGGTCTCGGCGATCATCTTGGCGGTAACGAACTTCTTCTCCTCGGGCTTCACGAACATCAGGTGTCCGCGATGGTTCTCGAGGTAGCGTGCATCCTCCGGCTTGAAGCCGCGTGCGAACGCAACGTAGCCATCTATCTCCGGCGTTGAAAGCATGGCAACGCCAGGCTTCAACCCGACCAGCGCTTCGTCGGCCGCGCGATGCAGCATCACCGCGGCGCGCGGTCCCGCTTGCGCCATGGCCCGCTCGGAGTCGGCAGGTTCGCCATCCTGCAAAACGCAGCCCAACGCAAACGCCGTCGTGTAGAGATCGGACATGGCATGGCCGGCGTCGCGCCAGGCCGCCTGCATGGCCTGCACCTCCTTCACGCCGTTCTCGACCTTGCCCACGAAATCGATCCAGCCCGCCTGCATCTTGGCAGTGAGCGCGCGGGTACGTGGCCCGAAGGCCGAGAAATGCAGCTTGATCGGATCCTTGGTGTTGAACAGCGGCAGCTCGGGATTGAGGAAGCGGATTTTCTTCTTCTGGCCCTCCATCTCGAAGTCGACCATCTCGCGGCGCAGCAGCCCATAGACCTGATGGACATAGGTCTCCATGTCCTTGACCTTGATCGCGGCGAAGCCCATGGCACGCCGCGCTGTGAACCCGGTACCGACGCCGAAATCGATGCGGCCAGGGGCGAGCTGATTCAGCGTGGCGAGCGCATTGGCGGCGACCGGCGCGATGCGGTTGGACGGCACCAGCACGCCGGTGCCGAGCCGGATGCGCCTGGTGTGGACCGCGGCAGCACCCATGGCGACGAAACAATCGGCGCTCAGCATCTGGGTGTCGTAGAACCAGGCGTGGCTGAAGCCGAGCTCCTCGGCACGCTGCACGACCTTGTAGTTGTCCGCCGCCGTCGGCAGCGCAATGCCGAAATCCATGGCGCTTCTCCTCAGGTGTCAGCCAGCGCTGCCAGCATCTTGTCACGCGCGGCGAAGTCGCCGTCGGCATGCACTGGCTGCAGACAGACATGGGTGGCGCCGGCATCGAAATGCGCGCGCAGGCCCTTCTTGACCGTCGCCGCGTCGCCCCACAGGCACATGGCGTCGATGAACTTATCGCTGCCGCCATTGGCAAGATCGGCCTCGCTGAAACCCTCGCGCAGCCAGTTGTTGCGGTAGTTCGGCAGCACCATGTAGCGCGACAGCTCCTTGCGGCCGAGCGCGCGCGCCTTGGCGGGATCGGTCTCGATCGTCACCTTCTGTTCGACGGCGAGGATCTTGTTCTTGCCGAGGATCTTGGCGGCTTCGGCCGTGTGCCTGGGCGTCACGTTGTAGGGCACCGCACCCATCGACTTCGCGCCGCTCAGCGCCAGCATCTTCGGCCCGAGCGCCGCCACCACGACCGGCGAGTCAGCCGGAGCATCCTTGTAGACGGCGTCGAGATAGGCGCTCATCGCACCGAGCGGCTTGTCATACTTGTGGCCGCGCAGGCCTTCGACCATCGGGATGTGGCTGACGCCGAGGCCAAGGATGTATCGGCCACCGTGGAGGTCGTTCATCGAGATCATGCCGCGCCGCGCCGTATAGGCGTCGCGCGCATAGATGTTGGCGATCGAGCTGCCGATGACGAGCTTCTCGCTTTTCGACAGGAGATACGTGCCGAGCGACATCGCCTCGTAACCGCGGCTTTCCGGATGCCAAAAGGCGGAGTAGCCGTTTTTCTCGACGGCGCGCATGAGATCGGCGAGTTGCGCGCCGTTGCACTTGTCGGTCGAGTACCAGACTCCCAGTCGTCCAAGCTTCATGGCTGTTCCCTCCGTTGGATGTGTGTAGCATAGGCCCATGAAAATCGGAGTCATCGGCCTCGGCCGAATGGGCGGAAACATCGTGCGCCGGCTGATGAAGGCCGGACACTCCTGCGTCGTCTACGACGCCAACGCCACCGCGGGCCAGGCGCTGGCCGGCGAAGGCGCGGTCGCTGCGGCGTCGGTGCCCGATCTTGTCAAAGCGCTAGGCGAAAGCCCGCGCACCGTGTGGGTGATGCTGCCGGCGGGAAAGGTCACCGAGGAGATGGTTGCCCAGCTCGGCGGTTTGATGCGTTCGGGCGATGCCATCATCGACGGCGGCAATACCAACTTCAAAGACGATGTCCGCCGCGCGCGCGAGCTCAAGCCCAAGGGCATCCACTATCTCGATGTCGGCACGTCGGGCGGCGTGTGGGGTCTGTCGCGCGGCTACTGCCTGATGATCGGTGGCGACGCGGAGATCGTGAAGCACCTCGATCCGATCTTCTCGGCCCTGGCGCCGGGCCTTGGCACCATCGACCGCACCGACGGAAGAGACAAGCTCAATTCGCGCGCCGAGCGCGGCTACATCCATGCGGGGCCCGTGGGCTCCGGCCATTTCGTCAAGATGATCCATAACGGCATCGAGTACGGCATGATGCAGGCGTTCGCCGAAGGCTTCGACATCATGAAGAACCGTGCCTCGTCGAAGCTGCCGGCCGACGAGCGCTACGATCTCAATCTGGCCGATGTCGCTGAAGTCTGGCGGCGCGGCAGCGTGGTGACCTCGTGGCTGCTCGACCTGACGGCCAGCGCGCTCGCCAAGGACGCGCATCTCGAGCATTTCTCCGGCAATGTCGATGACTCGGGCGAGGGCCGCTGGACCATCGAGGCAGCGATCGAGGAAGCGGTGCCGGCCGACGTGCTGGCGGCGTCGCTGTTCGTGCGCTTCCGCTCGCGCCAGCAGCATACTTTCGCCGAGAAGGTGCTGTCGGCCATGAGATTGGGCTTCGGCGGCCACGTCGAAGCCCCGAAGAAATAGGAGGATCGTCATGAAGGTAGGTACGTTCTATTTTCCCGCCGACTACGGCATCAACATCGCCGAGCTCGCCAAGGCACTCGAGGACCGCGGCTTCGATTCGCTGTTCGTCCCCGAGCACACCCACATTCCCCTCAGTCGCAAGTCGCCCTTCCCGGGCGGCGGCGAGCTGCCCAAGCGCTACTCGCACACGCACGATCCGTTCGTGGCGCTGTCCTTCGCCGCGGCCGCGACCAAGAGGCTCAAGGTCGGCACAGGCATCCTGCTGGTGCCGCAGCACGATCCGATCGGGACAGCTAAGTCGATCGCAAGCCTCGACCAGCTCTCGGGCGGCCGCTTCATCTTCGGGATCGGCGCGGGCTGGAACGAGGACGAGATGAACAATCACGGCGTCCAGTTCGCCGACCGCTTCAACCAGATGGGCGACTACGTCAAGGCCATGAAGGCGCTGTGGACCCAGGACGAAGCGGCCTATCACGGCAAGTTCGCGAAGTTCGATTCGGTCTGGTCGTGGCCCAAGCCGCATCGCAAGCCGCATCCGCCGATCATCCTGGGCGGCGAGAGCGACCACACCCTGCGCCGCATCGTCGACTATTGCGACGGCTGGTTGCCGCGCACCCGCCAGAGCTTCGATGCCAAGGAGTCGATCGCCCGCCTGCACAAGGCGGCAGAGAAGAAGGGGCGCGATCCCAAGTCGCTGTCGGTCACCGTGTTCGGCGCGCCGACCAAACCCGAAGCGCTGGACGACTACGCCAAGGCCGGCATCGACGGCGCGCTGCTGGCGATCCCCGACGACAGTCGCGACGACATCCTGCGCTACCTCGACAAGATCGCGCCGCTCGCCAAGCCCTACATCAAGGCAGCGGCGTGACTGTCGCCATCGGCCTCGGCCTGATGGACTTCCCGTTCTCCGGAGCGGGCGACTACTGGCGCTGGGTCGACATGTGCGAGGCGGGCGGCGTCGATTCGATCTGGCAGACCGACCGGCTGGTGAGCCGCACACCGATCCTGGAATGCATGGCGGTGATGGCGGCCCTCGCCGGCCGCACGCGCCGGCTGCGCTTCGGCATGAACGTGGTGTCGCTGGCGCTGCGCAATCCCGTGCTGCTGGCCAAGCAGTGCGCTACCATCGATGTCCTGTCGGAGGGTCGCCTGTTGCCGGCGTTCGGCATCGGCAGCCCGCTCGGGCCGGAATGGACCGCGCTCGACATCGACACCAAGACGCGCGGCCGGCGCACCGACGAAAGCCTGGAAATCATTGCCCGGCTGTGGCGCGAGGAAAGCGTCGACTTCGAGGGTAGGCACTATCGACTGAAGGGCGCCTCGATCTCGCCCAAGCCGGTGCAGCCGGACCTGCCGATGTGGATCGGCGGCTCGTCGGACGCCGCGATCCGGCGCACCGCCAAGTACGGCACCGGCTGGCAGGGCGGCGGCGAAACCATGGAAGATGCGATCCGTGTCGTGGCCGCCATCAAGAAGGCGCTGCCCGAGGCCGGCCGCAGCATCGACCCGGACCATTACGGCGCGAGCTTCCCCTTCTATTTCGGCTCGCCCGACGCCACCGTGACCAAGGCGATGGACGCCTACGCCAAGCGCACCGGTCGCGACCCTTATAAGCAATTCGCCGTCGGCGATGCCGACACGATCCTCGAGCGGGTCGGGCAATATGTGGCGGGCGGCGTCGAGAAGTTCATCCTGCGTCCCGTCGGCAGCGGCGAGCAGGTGATCGCGCAGACAAAACAGCTCATCGAAAAAGTGCTGCCGCAAATCGGTGCACGCTGGCCGAAGGTACCCAAGGCCGCCTGAAAACGATCACCTCACCCTGAGGCGCGCCGAAGGCGCGTCTCAGGATGAGGTGTTTAGCGGAGGATGAAATGCATCTTGGCGTGGCAATGTTCTTCACCGACTACTCGATGACACCGCAGGAGCTGGCGGTTGCCGCCGAGCAGCGTGGCTTCGACTCCGTGTGGTCGCCCGAACACAGTCACATCCCGATGAGCCGCAAGTCGGCCTTCCCGTCGGGCGGCGAGCTGCCCAAGAAGTACTACGACGCCATGGACCCGTTCGTGGCGCTGATGGCCGCGGCCGCGGTGACGAAGAAGATCAAGGTCGGCACCGGCGTCTGCCTGGTGGCCCAGCGCGATCCCATCCAGACCGCCAAGCTGGTGGCCTCGATCGACCAGCTGTCGAACGGCCGCTTCCTGTTCGGTATCGGCAACGGCTGGAACCGTGACGAGATGGAGAACCATGGCACCAAGTTCGAGACCCGCCACAAGCTGGCGCGCGAGAGGATCGAGGCGATGAAGGCGATCTGGACCAAGTCCAAGCCCGAGTATCACGGCGAGATGGTCAACTTCGACCCGATGATGACCTGGCCCAAGCCGGCGCAGAAGCCGCATCCGCCGATCCTGGTGGGCGGCGCCTTCCCTTACGCCGCGCGCCGCGCCATCCGCTATGGTGACGGCTGGATGCCGCATCGCGCGCGGCCGCAATACCCGAACGTGCGCGACCTCCTGCCCGAGTTCCGCAAGCTTGCCGCCGAGGCCAAGCGCGAGGTGCCGGTGACGATCTGGGGCGCCAAGGACGAGGTCATGCTGAAGCAGGACCGCGACGCCGGCGTGGTGCGCGTGATCATCAGTCTCGAGTTCGGCCAAGTCCGACGCGATCCTGCCCGAGCTCGACCGCTGGGCGAAGCTCGCCCAGAAGGTGGCCTAGCGGAACAAATCCTCGGCCGGCGGGCGCACCAGTTCCGCCGCGTTGGTAGCGGACTTCTTCCAGGTGAGGCCGCGCACGATGACGACGGGCTGCGCCTCGTCGGCTTGACCCATCACCAGCGACGCCGCCGCGGCAATCTCGTCGGCGAAGGCAGAGGTCGTGACCTGAAGAACACGACCGAACAGGTCCGGATCGCCGCGCAGGTCGAGCATCGCCGGCAGGCCGGCCGCACCGATCGCCACACCGGTGGTGCCGCGCCGCCAGGGGCGGCCGAAGCTGTCGATGATCAGGAGCGCGGTGGCACCGAGCTTGGCGCGCAGCGCCTCGGCGCTGGCATCAGGATCCTTGGGCAGCAAGAGCGCGCGTTCGACGCCGTCCTGCGGCGCCACGTTGGACTGGTCGATGCCGGCATTGGCCATCACGAAGCCCAGCCGGTGTTCGACGATCAACACGTTGGGCCTGTTGCGCACGACCCGCACCGACTCCGACAGGATCAGCTCGACCAGCCGCGGGTCCTTCTGCACCTCGGCCGCCAGCTCGATCGCGCGCGCCGAAGGCGTCACGGTCTTGAGATCGACGACCCGATCTTCGGCCTTGGAAACGATCTTCTGCGCCAGCACCACGACGTCGCCTTTGCGCAGCGCAAGATCACCCTTCAGCCGCTCACCGATCAGGCGGACGAGATCGTCGCCGGCCTTGATCATGGGAAGGCCGGGGACCGCCAAAAGCTGAACTGACGAAACCTTACTCATCGCTCCTCCTCACCCTGAGGAGCGGTCCGCAGGACCGCGTCTCGAAGGGTGGACCACAGGCACATAGATTTGTTGCCATGCTTCGAGACGCCCGCTCAGCCGCTTTTGCCGCCGGAGGCGGCAAAACGGCAACTCGCTCCTCAGCATGAGGCCTTCTTTGATCAAGCGAACTTCTTGCGCAGCCTGGGCGACACCTGCTCGCTGAAAAGCTTCAGGAAGCGCTCCTGGTCCGGCCCCGGCGCATGGAACACCAGATGCTTGAAGCCCAGCCCGACATAGGCGCCGACCTTCTCGACCACCTCGTCGGGATCGTTCGACACGATCCAGCGACTGGCCGCACGCTCCACCGGCAGGGCGTCGGCGAGCTTCTGCATCTCGACCGGATCCTCGACCGACATCTTCTCTTCCGGCGTCAGCGCCAGCGCCGCCCAGTGGCGCGTGTCCTGCCGCGCGCGCTCCTTGTCGGTGTCGAACGACACTTTGATCTCGATCATGTTCTCATACGGATGCTTCTTCGGCTCGGCCGCCTTGCCGATGCCCTCGGCGACGCTGGGCATCAGTGTCTCGGTATAGAGCTCCCACTTCTTGCCGCTGGTGCAGATGAAGCCGTCGCCGGTGCGGCCGGCATAGCGAGCCACCACGGCGCCGGCGGCGGCGACGTAGATCGGGATCTCCTGCTCGGGCCGGTCGTAGATCGTGGCGTTGGACGTCTTGTAGTATTCACCCTCGAAGCTGACGCGCTCGCCGCGCCACAGCGTGCGGATCAGGGTCACCGCCTCGCGCATGCGCGCGAAGCGCTCCTTGAACTCCGGCCACGGCGCGCCGGTCGACGGCACCTCGTTCAGCGACTCGCCCGTGCCGATGCCGAGGATGACGCGGCCGGGAAACATCGAACCGAGCGTGCCGAAGGTCTGCGCCACGATCGACGGATGGTAGCGGAAGGTGGGCGTGAGCACGCTGGTGCCCATGATCAGCTTCGAAGTGCGTGCGCCGAGCGCCCCCAGCCACACCAGCGACGACGGCGCGTGGCCGTCAACGTGCTTCCACGGCTGGAAGTGGTCGCTCACGAAAGCTGAATCGAAGCCGGTCGTTTCCGCCAGGACGGCGAAGTCGAGCAGCTTGGCCGGCGCGAATTGTTCGGCGGATGCCTTGTATCCGAGCTTGAGCACGGCGATTGTTCCTCAGGTCTGTTCGGGCGAGAGTCGTAGCATATCAGGGGGAGGGGTCCATGCAGCTCGGGGCATCAATACCGGTCGGCGATATCGGCGCGGGGCCGAAGGTCATGCGCGACTACGCGCAGGCGGCCGAGGGCATGGGTTTTGACTATCTCGTGGCACCGGACCATGTGCTAGGCATCGATCCCGCCAAGATCGCGGCCGGCCAGCGCGGCTCGAACGCGACGGCCTATCACGATCCCTTCGTGCTCTTCGCCTTCCTGGCCGGCGTGACCCAGAAGATCGAGTTCGCCGCCGGCGTGCTGATCCTGGCGCAACGCCAGGCGGCGCTGGTGGCCAAGCAAGCGGCCTCGCTCGATGCACTGTGCGAGGGCCGCTTCCGGCTGGGCGTCGGCGTCGGCTGGAACGAGGTCGAATTCCAGGGGCTCGGCATGGATTTCCATACGCGGGGCGTGCGCTCGGCCGAGCAGGTCCGCTTCATGCAGGCGCTGTGGGCCAAGCCCGGCATCACCTTCAAGGGGAAGTATCACGAGCTGACCGACGGCGGCATCAACCCGCGGCCGAAGTCGGGCAAGGTGCCGGTGTGGTTCGGCGGGCATGCCGAGCAGACCTTGAAGCGCGTGGCCAAGTACGGCGACGGCTTCATGCCCAACCGCTGGCCGCCTGGCGACGAAGTGCTGAAGCTCTTCGAACGACTGCGCGGCATGATCAAGGCCGAGGGCCGCAAGCCCGACGACGTCGGCCTCGAGGTTTGGACCTCGCCCGGCAAAGGCACCCCCGACGACTGGCGGAAGGAAGTCGCGTTCTGGAAGAAGGCGGGCGTCAGTCATGTGCTGGCGCATACGACCTTCACCAGTGCGATCCATGAGCGGATCAAGGGAAAGACGTACGACGACCACCTTAAAGCCGTCACGCAGTATCGCGAGGCTGTAAAGGACTTGCTGTGAAGTACACCCTCCACTTCGGCAACAACACCTTCCCCGATCTCGCGGGCGCAGTCCGCATGGTCAAGCTTGCGGAAGCGGCAGGCTTCGACTCCGTCATCACCGTCGACCACGTCGTCTTCCCGCACAAATACACCTCGGTCTATCCCTACGCGCCGGGCGGCCGGCTGCCCGGCGGGCCAGGCGGCGCCCTGCCCGATCCGCTGATCTGGATGGCGGCGATGGCCGCCGTCACGACCAGGCTGCGCTTCGTGACCGGCGTCATCATCCTGCCGCTGCGCAATCCGTTCGTGCTGGCCAAGCAGGTGGCGACGCTCGACCACATGAGCGGCGGGCGCATCGAGCTCGGCGTCGGCGTCGGCTGGCTCAAGGAGGAGTTCGAAGCGGTCGGCGTGGCGTTCGAGAAGCGCGGACCGCGCACCGACGAGTACATCGCCGTGATGCGCAAGCTGTGGGCCGAGGACGGCGTGAGCTTCAAGGGCCAGTTCGTGAACTGCGACGAGGTCAGCTCGAACCCCAAGCCGGTGAGAAAGGCGGTGCCGATCGTGATCGGCGGGCACTCGGAGGCGGCGGCCAAGCGCGCCGGGCGGCTGGGCGACGGTTTCTTCCCTTCGATCGGCACCCAGGTCGATATCCTGCCGCTGTTCGACATCGTGCGCCGCGCCGCCGAAGCGGCCGGGCGCGACCCCAAGGCGATTGAGATCATGGCCGGCTGCCCCGACCTGCTGCCCGGCTCGACCAAGGACCCACGCGCCGCGATCGAGGCGCGGGCGAAACAGGGTGTCGGCCGTATCGTGCTGCCGGTCTGGCGCTACCTGCCCGACCTCGAGGACGGGCTGGGCCGCTTCGGCGAGACGGTCATTCGGCCCTTGGGAGCGCCGTCCTAGCCCCCCGGGGGGGGTGGCGATAAAATGAGAAAATGCCCCAAAAGCCTTATGCCATAGGCATCGGAGGCTTCTCACCCAGATGAGAAATTGTCGAGAAATTCCAGATCAGGACACTGCCGTCTTGGCAAACCACTCCACCTGATCCTCGAACTCGGCCATGGAGTTGGCCGGGATCATGAGTGCGCAGGCGTGGTCGACACCGATCCGGCGCAACCCCTCGACTTTCTCACGGATCAGGTCGGGCGAGCCCACGAGGTTGGCGACCACCTGCTTGGAGAGATCGCGGCCGGTGTAAGCAAGCGACTTGCGGTGCGCCACCAGCCCGGACGCCATGTAGCGCTTCTCGGCCTCTTCCGATGTCTTGGCGATGGTCACCGAGAACTGCGGTGCGATCTCGATCTCCTTGGGATCGCGGCCGAGCTCGGCGGCGCGGTCCTTCAGGATCTTGATCCACTCGGCGAGCTCGGGCCACGGCCGCCAGCCGGGCAGCCAGCCGGTCGCCATGCGTGCCGTGCGCTCGATGGTCGGCTTGTTGTGCCCGCCCAGCCACAGCGCGAACGGCTGGCGCTTGGGCTTGGGATACATCTCGATGTCGCGCACGGCGTAGTACTTGCCCTGGTGCGTGACGCGCCGTTCAGTGAACAGGCGCTGCATCAGCTCCAGCCCCTCATCCATCATCTCGCCACGCTGCGCCTTGGGGGCGAGCCTGGGTGCCCAGGCAGCGAACTCCTCGCGATAGGCGCCGAGGCCCAGCGCCAGGATCAGCCGGCCGTTGGAGAGCTGGTCGATGGTGGCCGAGGTCTTGGCCAGCCAGAACGGATCGCGCATCGGCAGCACGGCGAGCGCGGTGCCGACTTCGAGCGTGGAGGTGGCGGCCGCACAGAAGGAGAGCACGGTCAGCAGCTCGTAGAAGCTGGGCGGCGAGTTGGGATAGAGCTCGCGCACATAGTGCTGGCTCTGGATGTGGTCGTTGCCCCACACCGAGTGATAACCGAGCTTCTCGCAGAGCTTGGCCATGCGCACGAAGTCGGACGGGTCGACGAAGGGCACGGGGTACATCACCCCTTCGAAGCCGGTCGGCAGGCTGATGCTGAACTTCATGCGGTGGCTGCCTTCAGTGCCGTTGCGATCGAACGCGCATCATCCATGCCGCCTAGAACGATCTCGTCGAGGCCAATCGCGCGATATTCGTCGAGTTTGGCGCGCACCTCGGCCGGCGTGCCGCAGGCCGTATGCCGCCGCACCACATTGTCACTCACCAGGCGATCGACCTCGCTCCAGTTCTCGGCGGCATAGGCGGCCGCCAGCGCCTGCTGGTCGAGCTTGGCGCCGCCCAGCCGGATGTTCTCGGCATGATGAGCGCCGCGCAGCACGAAGCCGATTGGCCGCCGGATCGGATCAAGCGGTCCGAGCTTGGTGTAGACAATGCAGGATTTGCGACCGGCACCGACCAGGTCGAGGCAGGTCTTCACGAAGGGCGGCGAGGTGGCGGCCGAGATCAGCACGCCGTCGGTGGCACGGCCGGCGAGCTTCAGCATGTTGGGCCGCGATGCTGCGATCACGATCGGTATCGGGTGCCCGCCATTGGCCAGCCGGCGGCCTGAGACCTTGAACATCTGGCCCTGGAAATCCGCCATCTCGCCTGCGAACAGTGCACGGCAGATCTTCACCGCTTCGCCGATCGCCACCAGCGGCTTGGGCGAGTCGATGCCCGCGGCCTTGAGGTCGGCCGGCGCGCCCGCGCCGAGGCAAAGGATGACGCGGCCGGGATACATCTCGTCGAGGCTGGCGGCCGCCATGGCGATGTACACCGGGTGCGTCGAGTACGGGCTCATCGCCATGAGCGCGATCTTGATCCGCTTGGTGGCGCCCAGCGCCAGCGCCGCCGTGGTCACGGGATCGCGCAGATAGAGGTGACAGGCGATCCAGAGCGTGGAGGCCCCGCCCTCTTCTGCTGCCTTCGCTTGCGCCGCGATATCGGCGATCGGTGCGCGGCCATCGATGGCGATGCCGAACTCAGCCATGCGAGAAGCCGTAGGCATTCTTGAGCGCAGGCAGAAGCTCCTTGAGCCCTCCCGTCACCAGCGGCGGCTCGGGCAGCGATTTTTCGATCGGCCCGGGATCCTTCAAGCCCGATGCCGTGAGCAAGGCGACACAGCGCTCGTTCGGCTTGATGGTGCCCTTGCCGCGCAGTCGCTCGATGGCGGCGAAGGGCGCGGCTGACGAGGCCTCCGGCCAGATGCCTTCCTTGGCGGCGAGTGTGACCACCCAGCGCCGCATCTCGTCGTCGCCGACCGTGACGGCCGCTCCTTTCGAATGGCGCAGCACGTCAAGCGCCTGCACGGTCGCCTGGGCCGCGCCGATCGAGGTCGCGATCGAGGGCGCGTTGCGCGGCACTTCCGGCGGCATGGCATCGCCGCTGGCCAGCGCCGCGGGCAGCGAGCCCGACACCTCGGCGGCGACGAAGCGCGGCACGCGCTGGATCCAGTCGAGCGCGCGCAGCTCCTGGAAGCCCTTCCACATGCCGTAGAGAGCATCGCCGTAGCACACCGGCAGCACGCACCAGTCGGGTGGCTTCCAGTCGAAAGCCTCGGCGATCTCGTACGCGATGGTCTTGTAGGCTTCCATGCCATAGGGGTTGGAGCCGACGACCGGGCCGAAGAAGGGCGAGGTCGGATACCAGCCAAGCTCGCGCACGCCGTCGGTCTGTAAGCGCCACCGGTCCATCCGGTCGTTCACCTTCACCAGCATGGCGCCGTAGGCCCGCATCTGCATGACCAGCGGGCCCGCCGATGTGGCCACCGTGAAGACCACGCAGGGAAGGCCTGCCTTGGCGGCGTAGGCTGCGGCCGCGGCGCCGGCATTGCCCGAGGAGCTCGAGACCACGACCTTGGCGCCGAAGCGCTTGGCCATGGTGAGAGCGCCCGAGCCCAGACGATCCTTGAACGACCAAGTGGGATTGCGAGATTCGTCCTTGATCCAGACATCACCCAGGCCGAGCGATGGCGCTGGCAGGAGCGGCGTGTTGCCCTCGCCCAGACTCACCGCCTCTGCAGCGCTGGCGTGGAGAAAATCATCCCAGCGCCACATCGAATCCCGGCGCTGCAGGGCGTCCTTACCCAGGCCCTCGCCCGGGCGACGCTCGTAGGCGACGGTGAGGTTGGCGGGCGCGCCCTTGGCCCGGCAAGCCGGGCAATCATCGGCGTAGCGGTCGATGGCGTAGCGGGCGCTGCAACGAACGCAGACCAGCGCACTGGGAGTAGGCATTGCACCCACGTTACCACTAGAGTGCGGGATCATGTCCACGCTCCTGATCACGCACCCGGCGTTCTTGGCGCACAATACCGGCCCGCATCACCCCGAGCGCTCCGACCGGCTGCGTGCGGTGCTGGCGGCGCTCGATGACAAGGAATTCTCGGGCCTCGAGCGCAGCGAGGCGCCGATGGCGACGCCGCAGGAGCTGGCGCACGTTCATCCGGCGGAATATGTCCGCGCCATCCTCGGTATCAAGCCGGCGGAGGGCGAGCTGGCGATGATCGACGGCGACACGGTGATGAGTACGGGCAGCGCCGAGGCGACCGCGCGCGCCGCCGGCGCGCTGGTCGCCGGCGTCGATGCGGTGATGAATGGCAAGGCGAAAAATGTGTTCGCCGCCGTGCGGCCGCCTGGCCATCACGCCACGCCGGATGCGCCCGGCGGCTTCTGCCTGTTCAACAGCGTGGCGATCGGCGCCCGCCATGCCCAGGCCAAGCACGGCGTGGGTCGGGTCGCCATCCTCGATTTCGACGTCCATCACGGCCAGGGCACCCAGGCCGTGGTCGAGCCCGACGCCTCGCTGTTCTACGGCTCGACGCACCAGTATCCGCTCTATCCCGGCACCGGCTCTGCCCGCGAGCGCGGCATCGACAACAACGTCGCCAACGTGCCGCTCGCCCCCAACAGCGGCAGCGAGGAGTTCCGCATGGCCTGGAGCGAGCGCATCCTGCCGGCGCTCGACCGCTTCCGGCCCGAGCTGGTGATCGTGTCGGCGGGCTTCGATGCCCATCGCCGCGATCCGCTGGCCCAGCTCCAGCTCGAGACCGAGGATTTCACCTGGATCAGCGACCAGCTTTTGGCCATCGCCCAGCAGCATGCCAAAGGCCGCCTGGTATCCGCGCTCGAGGGCGGCTACGACCTCGATGCGCTCGCCGACTCGGCGGCGGCGCATGTCCGGGCGTTGATGAAGGCGTGATGCTCGGCTTGCAAGAAAACTGCAACCGAGCGCGTGATAGAGCCCAAGAGATGAAGAAGTTCGCCGTCGCGGCCGCCGCCGTGCTCCTGGCGTCCGCCCCGGCGATGGCGGCCGATCCGGTCGGCGTACCCTCGGGATTCTATTTCGGCGGTCATGTTGGCTATGGCTTCGGTAATGGCACGGCGACTCTGGGCGACCCGATCGGCATGGCGAGCGCCGGCGGCACGACGCAATACGGCATGCTGTTCGGCGGCGTGCAGGCCGGCTACCAGCAGACCCTGCCATCGCGCTGGATGTGGGGTGTCGAGCTCGACATGTCCTTTCCCAACTACATGGACCTGCAGGACACGCTGTCTTATCGCGCCACCAACACCGGCACGGCCAACGAGCAGCTCGAATTCCTGGGAACATTCCGCGGCCGGCTGGGCTACGCCATGGGGCCCTGGACTCCGTTCGTGACCGGCGGCGTGGCGTTCGCCAACACGCGCTATGCGCGCGACAGCCTTACCAACGACAATGAGGACGCCCTGCCCGGCCGATGGAGGGCGGGCTATGCTGTCGGTGGCGGCGTCGACTACGCGCTGGGTGGCCGCTGGTCGGCGCGGGCGGAATATCTCTACACTTGGCTCGGTCTCACCGGCGCCGTCTTTACAGCGGCACCCGCGCGCTACAACTCGCAGTACGACTATCATCAATTTCGCATCGCGCTGAATTATCACCTCGGCGAGGTCGCCGAGGACAAGAAGGAAGACGCCAAGCCCGACCGCGGGCCGGGCAGCTTCGAGCTCCATGGGCAATCCACTTTCATCGTCCAGGGCTACCCGCCCTTCAACTCGCCGTTCGAGGGCCAGAACAGCCTGCCGGGCAACGGCCAGTCGCGGGAGACCTGGACGACCTCAGCCTTCCTTGGCGTGCGCCTGTGGCAGGGGGCTGAGCTCTATTTCAATCCCGAGCTGCTGCAGGGCTTCGGCGTCGCCAATACCGTGGGCGCCGGCGGGTTTCCCAACGGCGAGGCGCAGAAATCCAACTTCCCCTACCCGCGCTACAACACCTCCCGGCTGTTCCTGCGCCAGGAAATCGGCCTGGGCGGCGAGCGCGAGAAGATCGAGGGCGATTACGGCCAGCTCTCGGGCGAGAAGGACGTCAAGCGCTTCACGGTTCAGGTCGGCAAGTTCGCCGTGCACGACGTGTTCGACACCAACGACTATGCCCAGGACACGCGCGTCGATTTCATGAACTGGTCGATCTGGGCAGCAGGTGCCTTCGACTATGCCGCCGACCGGGTCGGCCTCACCTACGGCATCAGCGCCGAGCTGAACCAGCCGGACTGGGCGGTGCGCGCCGGCTACTTCCTGATGCCAGACGTCTCCAACGGCAACATCTTTGACTGGCAGCTGTTTGCCCGCGGCGGCTACGTCACCGAGTTCGAGCTGCGCGCGAAACCCTTCGACAGACCCGGCGTGTACAAGGCCGGTGTCTTTCTCAACAGCGTCTTCGCCGGCTCCTACAACGACGCAGTGACGCTCGCCAATACGCTGGGCGTCACCGCCAACAACACCATCGCCCAGACCCGCCAAGGACGCATCAAGGTGGGCTACTATCTCAACGTCCAGCAGGAGGTTGCCGACGATATCGGCGTGTTCGCCCGCTGGAGCTGGAACAATGGCCAGAGCGAGATCATGGCCTTCACCGATATCGACGAGAGCCTGTCCCTCGGCGCCTCGATCAAGGGAAGCCGCTGGAAGCGGCCCGACGACACGGTGGGAATCGCCTTTGCGCTGAACCAGATCTCTACGCCGCACATCAACTTCCTGGCGGCCGGCGGCTTTGGCCCGCTGGTCGGCGACGGCCAGCTGCCGAACTACAAGCCGGAGAAGATCATCGAGGCCTATTATGCGTACCAGCTCACCAAGGGCCTGGTGGTGACGGCCGACTATCAGCTGATCGCCGATCCCGCCTATGACGCCGACCGCGGGCCGGTGCACGTCTTCTCTGGCCGCCTGAGAGCAAGTTTCTAGGTGCGCCGCTAGCCTTCCGGCGCTTTGGCCGACGCGCGTCTGCTCTTGTCGATCCATGAAGGATCGAAATGGTGCGATTGGTAATAAAGCCGGCACCGTCGGCTCTTGTCCTCGAGCGCATTGCCATAGGCGGCGAGGTTGTCGTTCCTCTGAAAGAGGGCGGCGAATGGCGACGCCTCGCGGCCTTCGGCGTCAGAGCGCACCTTCCAACCCATGGCAACGAGATCTTCGGTCAGTTTTGCGGGATCGATACAGCTTCTGCTGGTGAGGACTGCGAAAAAGCCGGGCGTCCACTCGAGTGATACGTTCATGAGCTTCCGGCCCGGATAGGTATGGATATCGGCGACCAGGGAAGAGCCATCCATGCGCGTAACATGCACGCTGCGGCCGACGGCTCCGTCCGCCCCATGCGTGGTCACCAGCAAGTCGAGCCCGAGCACCCTCTCGAAGGTCGGCGCAGCAATGTTGCCATCTGCGTCGCGAAGCAATTCAATCCATCGGTCGTGGAGTTCGGCAACGCTGGTTGGCGTTTGTGCGCCTGCCTCGCCGCAAAGAAGCATCCCCAGCCATAATGCGAGGCTTCGGTAGACGAACGACACGAGGAGCTGCCGCATGACCTTCCCCCTGCTGCGGGGATGGTGGCGGCGGACGGCATCGAACTCAGTGGCAAATACCACCAAAGCCGACGCAAGACGCTATTCGATGCCGAGATAGATGCGTTGCACGTCGGGATTGCCAGCCATCGCCTTGGCCGGACCTTCCAGCACGGTGCGGCCGACCTGCAGGACGTAGGCGTGATCGGCCGCCTCCAGCGCGAGGTCGACCGACTGCTCGGCGAGCAGGATGGTCTGGCCGTCCTTATGAAGCGCGGCAAAGCTGTCATACATGGCATCGACGATGGTGGGCGCCAGCCCGAGGCTCGGTTCGTCGAGCATCAGAAGCTTGGGCTCGCTCATTAGCGCACGGCCAACCGCCAGCATTTGGCGCTCGCCGCCTGACATGGTGCCGGCACGCTGGTCGCGCCGCTCGGCGAGCCGCGGGAACACGCCATAGACGCGCTCGAGCAGGCGCGGGATACGCGAGCGGTCGGCGAGTGGCGTCGACCCCAGCAACAGATTGTTCTCGACGCTTTGTTGGGTGAACAGCCGCCAGCCCTCGGGCGACAGCGCCAGCCCCTTGCGCACGATTGCATAGGCGGGCTGCCCTGCGAGGTCCTGGCCGTCGAACTCGACCCGGCCCTTGGAAATCGCCGCAATTCCGGCGATGGCGTTCAGCGTCGTCGTCTTGCCGGCGCCATTGGAGCCCAGCAGCGCCACTACCGAGCCCTTGGGCACTTCGAGTGAAACGTCGGCCACGCCGATCAGGTCGCCGTAGCGCACCTCGAGATGGTCGATCTTGAGCAGCAGGCTCATGCGTGCCGCACCTTGCGGCGGCCGAGATAGGCCTCGATCACCTTGGGATCGCTGGTGACCTCGCGCGGCGTGCCGCGCGAGATCTCGCGGCCCTGGTGGAACACCACGACGCGACGGGTGAGCGAAACGATCACTTCCATGATGTGCTCGACGATCACGATGGTGATGCCGTCGCCATGAATGCGCCGCACCAGCTCGATGGCGTCGCGGATCTCGGTGGGCGTCAGGCCCGCCATGGCCTCGTCGAGCAGCAGCACCTTGGGCTCGGAGGCGAGCGCGCGGGCGATCTCCAGCCGCTTGCGCCCTGGTGTGCCGAGGCTTTTTGCCGGCGTATCGGCCAGGCGGCCCAGTCCCAGGCGATTGAGCACGTCGCGGGCCTTGGCCCGCGCCTCGCGGGCATTGTGATGGCGCAGCAGCGCGCCGATGGTGGCGTTGTCGAGGACCGACATCAATTCGAAGGTGAGCGGCACCTGGAACGTCCGCGCGAGACCGAGCCGTGCCCGCGCCTCGGGCGGCAAGCGGGTGACGTCGCTGCCGGCGAACGCCACGCTACCCGAGGTCACGGGTAGATCGCCGGTCAGGCAGTTGAAGAAGGTCGACTTGCCCGCGCCATTTGGGCCGATCAGGCCGAGGATGTCGCCCTCCTCGACCGAAACCGAGGCGTCGTCGACCGCCTTGAAGGCGCCAAACGCCTTGGTAACGGAGCGCGCCTCAATCAGCATGGCCGCTCACCGGTCCTGGCGTGGCCTTGCGCGGGCGGCGGGCGAACAGCGACAGCAGCCCGCTCGGCAGGAAGCGCGCGATCACCACGATGATGGCGCCGTAGACTACGAAGGTGAGGCCGGCGCCCTGGCCGCCGAGATAAGAGTTCGACAGCTCCTCGAGCGGCACCAGGATCAGCGCGCCGACCAGCGGACCGAACAGCTGGCCGGCGCCGCCGAGGGCGGCCATCACCACCATCTTGACCGAGATCAGGATGCCGAAGCCCAACTCGGGGTCGATGAACCCGAACATGCAGAGATAAAGTGACCCTCCAAGCGAGGTAAAGGCGGCGCTCAGCATATAGGCGTAGAGCTTGTAGTGGCCGGCCGAGACGCCGAGCGAACGGGCGGCACGCTCACTGTCCTTGATGGCGCGCAGGTAGAAGCCCATGCGGCTGCGTTCCATCCACCAGGTGAAGCCGAGCACGCCCGCCAGCACCGCGAGGAAAATGTAGTAGTAGGGCGTCGCCGACACGAAGGAGAGGTCGAACACGCTGCGCGGCATGGCCGGCCCGCCTAGCCCCTGCGCGCCGCCCAGAAAATCGCTGGTTGAAGAAAGCACGCGAACCAGCTCGCCGACGGCGATGGTCGCCATGCTGAAATAGTGGCCGGAGAGCCTGAGCGTCGGCACACCGATCACCGCGGCGACCAGCACGCTCAAGAGCATGCCGACCGGCGCGCCGACGATCGGCGGCAGCCCGAGATGCACGAAACTCGTCACCGAGGCGTAGGCGCCGATGCCGAAGAACACCGCGTGGCCGACCGATACCTGCCCCGCGTAGCCGCCGACAATGTTCCAGGCCGAGGCGCTGATCGCCGCCAGCAGCACCAACGCGCCAAGCCGGCCGTAGACCGGCAAATCAGCGGCGAGCAGTGGATAGGCCAGCACGACGATCGCAATCGCGATCTGCAGAAGGCGAGTCGGCGTCATTGCTTGCCCATCAGGCCCTGCGGCCGGAACCACAGGACGGCCACGAACAGCACGTAGACGACGACGTCCTTGTAGACTGGGCCGATCTCGTAGGCCGACACCAACTCGACCACGCCGATGATCAGGCCGGCGACCAGTGCGCCCAGCACCGAGCCGAAGCCGCCGAACGACACGGTGACGAAGGCGACGATGGCCAGGGTCTCGCCCACGGTCGGCGAGGTGTAGAAGAAGGTGGCGATCAGGGCGCCAGCAATGCCGGTCGCGGCGCCCGCGAGGCACCAGGCCAGTGCCTGCATGCGCTGCGGCCGGATGCCCATCAGCTGGGCCGCCGTGGCGTCCTCCGAGACCGCCAGCATGCGGCTGCCGATCGCGGTGCGGGTCAGCATCAGGTGCAACAGCAGGGTGACGATCAGGCCGACGCTGCCCGCCAGCACGCGGCTGCCCTCGAAGCGGATGTCACCCAGCACGAAGGACCCTCCGACCAGGGTATCTGGCAGCGTGCGGAAGTTGGCGCCGAACACGTTGAACGCGCCGTAGCGCAGGAACAGCGCCAGGCCGAACGTGCCCAGGATCTGCGCCAACATCGGCCCGCGCATGATATGGCGCACCAGCAGGAAGTAGCTCGCGATGCCCAGCGTGGCGATAAGGATGGCGGCGAGCGGCACCGAGGCCCACGGCCCGCCGCCAAGCGCCGTCCACACGATGACGGCGGCGTACATGCCAAGCATGACGAAATCGCCGTGCGCGAAATTCACGACGTTCATCATACCCCAGATCAAAGTGAGCCCTGAGGCGAACAAGGCATAGATCGCGCCCAAGAGCAGGCCGCTCACCACGACCTGCACCAGAGTCATCGACATCTAGGACGCCCGCCCGAGCCGCTGCGGCGCGTTACCAGCCCTTGTACGGCAGCACGATGTCGGCGGTGGCGTTGGCCTTTGGCCATACCGGGATGTACTGGCCGCCCCTCATCTGGGTCACGATGCTGGAGGCCAGCGTGTTCTGGCCCTTGTCGTCGAACTTCACGCCGTTGTAGCCCGCAGCCATCTGGTTCTGCTTGAGGTCCGTCGCCTTCAGCGCGGCCTGGATCTTGGCGGGGTCGGTCGAGCCAGCGCGGTTGATCGCGTCGAGCAGCACGAGCATGCCCTGCAGGCCGCGGCCTGACACGTCCTCGAGGCCGTCGCCGCCGGTCTTCTTCTTGTAAAGCGCATCGAAGATCGTCGGGACGCTGCCCGGCTTGCCGGCGGAAAACGAGGTGCGGCTGATCAGGCCCTCGACCTGCGAGCCCATTTCCTTGATGTACTTGGGATCGTTGAAGCCCGCGTCGTCGGCAATCATGATCGACGGCTTCCAGTTCTGCTCCTTCATCGTCTTGGTATAGAGGATCGCGTCCGACGTGTAGGAGATGAAGATCGCCACGTCGGGATTCTTCTCCTTGAGCTGCAGCACTTGGGGCTGCACGTCGGTCGAGTTGGCCGAGTAGGCGATGTTCTGGGTGACGTTGAGGCCGTCCGTCTTGAAGACATCGGCGATCACCTTCGACACCGAGTTACCGTACTCGGTGTTCTCGTGGATGATGGCGATCGAATCGACCTTCTTACCCGCCGCCTTCTGCTCCTTGAGGAAGGCGGAATAGGCCTTGGCGAAGTCGGCGGCGACCGGCGTGACACGGAAGAACCACTTGAAGCCGCGTTCGGTCAGATTGGCGGCGACCGACTCAGGGTTCACGAACGGCACGCCGTACTTCTCGGCGGTCGCGCTGGTCGTCTCGGTGATGCCCGACTGGTAGGAACCGATCACGGCCGCCACCTTTTCCTGCGTGATCAGGCGCAGCGTCTGGTTGGCGCCCGCCGCCGGCGTCCCCTGGTTGTCGGCGACAACCACCTGGATCTTCGCGCCCTTAAGCCCCGGCAGGCCGCCGGTCGCCGAGATGAACGGCAGGATCTTGGCCAGCTCGGCGTTGCCGTTGTTGACGACCTCGGCGGCGAGCTCGATCGCCATCTTCTCGTAGTTGCCCGCGCTCGCGGCATTGCCGCTCAGCGGATAGACAGCGCCGATCTTGACCGTGTCCTGCGCCACCGCGCTGCCCACGATGCCCAAAGCCACAAGCGCGGCGCCCGCCGCAGTCACTCGACGCGTTACCTTGCCCATTCGTGATTCCCCCTGAAATACCCGTGTTTTCTCCCTGCAAAAGATTGGCACGGCAAGGGGCGCTCAGCAAACCCGGTAGCGCTCCACTGCCGCAGGGTCGAGCTCGATGCCGAGCCCAGGCCCCTCGGGCAGTAGCACGTGGCCAGCCTCGAGCTTCAGCGGCGTCTTGAGGAGCTTGGTGCGAAGCTCGTTGTCGCTCATGTCGTATTCCAGCATCTGCGGCCACGGCGGATGGTCGGTATGCGGCGAGGCCGGCAGCGCCGCGATGAAATGGCACGCCGTCGCCAACCCGACCGCGCCGCCCCAGACGTGTGGCGCCACGCGCAGGTTGGCCGCTTGGGCGAGCGTTGCGATGCGTTTGGCTTCGGTCAGGCCGCCGACCGTGGGAATTGAAGGCTGCACGATATCGATGCAGCGCCCGTCGATCAGGGCGCGAAAATCGCGCACGGTATGGTGTGCCTCACCCGCGGCAATGGGGATCGGCGAACATGCCCTGAGCTCGGCATAGCCGCGCAGATCGCCCGGCGGCAGCGGCTCCTCGATCCAGTGGATGTCGAACGGCTGGATGGCGCGGGCGCATTCGAGCGCCACGTCGGGCGTATAGGCGCCGTTGATGTCGACCAGCAGGAGCTTGTCTGGCCCCAGCACCTCGCGCGCCTGGCGCACGCGCTCGACATCGCTCTTGATGCCACGGCCGATCTTGATCTTGGCGCCGGCATAGGGATGGCCGGCCGCCTCGGCCAGCATGTGGCTGAGCTGGCGATCGGGATCGTCGGAGAAGAAACCGGTCGAGGCATAGGCCGGGATGCGCGTGGTGCCGCAACCACCGACCAGATCGCAGAGCCGCACGCCGAAGCCGCGGGCGATGGAGTCGAACAGCGCCACATTGATGGCGGCCAAGCACGACGTGAGCTGGTTGCCGACGCCCAGGTGATACATCGAATTGCGGATGCGCGCTTCGATGTGGTCGAAGTCAAACACGCTCTTGCCGACGAACAAGGGTTCGACCATGCGGAAGTATTCGCGCGTGACCAGGGGATTGCCGAAGGCCTCGCCGATGCCTTTGACGCCCTGATCGGTCTCGACCTCGACCAGGCCGCCCTGCCGGCGATGGCCGCCGCCGCGCGACATCCCATAGGCCTTCGCGGGCGCAAAAGCATATTCAAGGCCGATGAAGCTAAGTCGCTTAATGGTAGGCATGCGCCATTGTGCGGAAGCTGCTAGCATCGCGGCAAGGGAGATCGCGATTCGTCCGTTCAGTCTTGTCGGTCTGCTTGCGGCCCTGTGCCTCGTCGGCGGCTGCAAGGAGGATGCGGTGCGTCCGCCGCTCGCGCAGGTTCGCGTCGCGACTGCCCAACTCACCGAGTTCGCGCCCCTCATCACGGTGACCGGCGTGATCGCAGCGCAGGTCCAGGCCGACCTGGGATTCCGGCTGAGCGGCAAGATCTCCGATTGCTATGTCGACATCGGCGATCACGTCACTGCCGACCAGGTCCTGGCGAAGCTCGATCCGGTCGAACAGCAGGCGGACGTCGACTCGGCCAAGGCGGGCGTTCGTTCGGCCGAGGCCCTGCTGACCCAAAACGGGGCGAGCCTGGAGCGACTGCGGGATCTGCTCGCGCGCGGAAACGCCACGCGTCATGATTACGATCAGGCCGTGGCAGCGTTTCGCATGGCGCAGGGCCAGCTCGACCAAGCCCGCGCCCAGCTCGGGACGGCGCAGGACAACCTGTCCTATACCCAGCTGCGTGCTGGAGCGGCCGGCATCATCGTCGCGCGCAACATCGATGCCGGCCAGGTCGTCGCGCAAGCGCAGCCTGCGTTCGTGCTCGCCCAAGACGGACCGCGCGATGCGGTGTTCAACGTCTACGAATGGGCGCTGACCAACGTCACCTTCGACAAGGGGCTCACCGTCTCGACGGTAACCAACTCCTCGATCAAGACCGAGGGCGACGTGCGCGAGATCTCGGCGGCCGTCGATCCCAACACCATGACCGTCACGGTTCGCGTCGGCCTGCGCGAGACGCCGCCGGCAATGTCGCTCGGTTCGGTGGTCAACGGTCGAGCGCCGATGAAGGCGCAAAAGGTATTTTTGCTGCCGTGGGGCGCGCTGTTCGAGATCGACGGCAAGCCCGCGGTATGGATCGTCGACCCCAAGACCAGCACGGTCTCGCTGACGCCCATCACGATCGATCGCTACACTATCGACAAGATCGCGGTGACCGGCGACCTCGAGCCGGGTCAGTCCGTCGTCTTCGCCGGCGGCCAGATGCTGAGGCCCGGCCAGAAGGTCGAAATCCGCCAATGAGGCCGCATCGCGCCTGGTTGCTGGCGGTTGCCTGCCTGGCGCTCGCCGCCTGCAAGGAGGACGATGCGACGCCACCGATCCGCCCCGTGCTCTCGGTCAAGGCTCAAGTACGCACCACCGATACGCTGGAGCCGTTCGCCGGCAGCATCGAGCCGCGCTACGCCACCGACTACAGCTTCCGCCAGTTCGGCCGAATGGTCGCGCGCTTCGTCGACTTCGGATCGATCGTCAAGACGGGCGACGAGCTCGCCGTCCTCGATCCCTCGGTGCAGATCCTGCTGGTGCGCAACGCCGAGGCCGCGGTCTACAGCGCCCAGGCGCAGCTCGCCACCGCGCAGGCCGAGGAGGAACGCCAGCGGCCCCTGCTCGCACGCAACTTTTCTCCGCAGGCGCAATTCGACGTGGCCGTGCAAAACCGGGAGACCGCAGCGGCCAATCTCGATCGGGCGCAGGCCTCTCTGCGCCGCGCTCGCGATGTCCTGTCCTTCACCAAGATGATCGCCGACTTCGATGGCGTCGTCACCGGCCGCTTCGCCGAGCCCGGACAGACCGTCAATGCCGGCCAGAAGATCATCAGGATCGCGCGGCCCGAGATCCGCGAAGCGGTGATCGCCGTGCCGCGGGCAATCGCCGACACCCTGGGTGCGCCCAACCAGCCTTACAGCATGGTCGTCGACCTCGACCACAGTGTGACCATGAAGGCCGCCGCCGTGCGCGGGGTCGATCCTGCCGCCGATCCGATCACGCGCACCCACAAGGTCTATCTGACGCTCAACGATCCGCCGCCGGCCTTCCGCCTCGGCATCACGATCTCCGTCATCCTGAGCCGGCCGGTGTCGCCGCGCATTGACCTGCCCGCGACGGCCCTGCTCGAGCAAGGCGGCAAGACGCAGGTCTGGATCGTCGATCCGGCGACCAGCAAGGTGGCGCTGCGCGACGTCACTGTGGTGGCGCGTGACGAGGGCATGGTCTCGGTCGGCAGCGGCATCGCCCCCGGCGAACGTGTGGTGACGGTCGGCGTGCACAGCCTGACGGCGGGCCAGGCCGTTAAATGACACGGATCAATCTTTCCGAATGGGCGCTCGGGCACCGCTCCTTCGTCTGGTTCCTCATGCTCGCGACCCTGCTTGCGGGAGTACTGTCCTACTCGCGGCTGGGTCGCGAGGAGGATCCCGCCTTCACGATCAAGGTCATGGTCGTGGCGGCAAAGTGGCCAGGCGCCACCGTCGTCGAAGTCACCAACCAGGTCACCGACCGCATCGAGCGCAAGCTGCAGGAAATCGACACGCTCGACTACGTCAAGAGCTACACCACCCCCGGGCAGACCACGATCTTCGTCTACCTGCGCGACGACACGCCGGCGCGCGACATCCAGACCATCTGGAATCAGATCCGCAACTGGGTGAACGACATCCGGGCGGAACTGCCGACCGGCGTGGAAGGACCTTTCTTCAACGACCAGTTCGGCGACGTGTTCGGCAACATCTACGCCCTGACGGCCGACGGCCTGTCCTTCCGCCAGCTGCGCGACTATGCCGAGCGGGCGCAGCTCGAGATCCTCAAGCTCCCCGCCGCCGGCCGGGTCGAACTCCTCGGCCTGCAGGACGAGGTCGTCTACCTCAACTTCTCGACCCAGCAGATCGCCGGCCTCGGGGTCGACCAGCAGGCGGTGATCCAGAGCCTGCAGCAGCAGAATTCGATCGCACCATCGGGCATCGTACAAGCCGGACCCGAACGCGTGAGCCTGCGCGTCAGCGGCCGGTTCGTCTCTGAGGAAAGCCTTCGGGCGGTGAATCTCCGCGTCAACGACCGCTTCTTCCGCCTGACCGACGTCGCCACGATCACACGCGAATTCGTCGACCCGCCGCAGCCCTTGTTCCGCTTCAACGGCCAGCCGGCCATCGGCCTTGCCATCGGCATGAAGCCCAACAACAACGTGGTGGAGTTCGGCAAGCAATTGCGCAAGCGCATGCGCGAGATCGTGTCGGAGCTGCCGATCGGGGTGGGAGTGCATCTCGTCTCCAATCAGCCGGCGGTCGTCGAGGCCGCCGTCGGCGATTTCAGCATGGCGCTCCTCGAGGCGGTCATCATCGTGCTGGCCGTCAGCTTCCTGAGCCTCGGCCTGCGCGCCGGCCTGGTGGTGGCGATCACCATCCCGCTGGTCATGACCGCCACTTTCATCTTCATGGAGTATTACGGCATCACGCTGCAGCGGATCTCGCTCGGCGCGCTGATCATCGCTCTGGGCCTGCTGGTCGACGACGCCATGATCTCAGTCGAGATGATGGTGGCGCGGCGCGAAGAGGGCGATTCGCTGGAGAAGGCCGCGACCTTCGCCTACACATCGACGGCGTTCCCGATGCTCACCGGAACGGTGGTCACGGTGATCGGCTTCATGCCGGTCGGTCTCAACAAGAGCTCGGCTGGCGAATACACCTTCACCCTGTTCGCCGTGATCGCCGCGGCGCTCGTGATCTCGTGGATCGTGGCCGTACTGTTCACCCCCCTGCTCGGGGTCGCGCTGCTGCCGCGCGCCGTGAAACCCTCGGCCGAGACGGCGTCCCGCCTGAAGGGCTATTTCAGGCGGGGCCTGGTATGGGCCATGCGCCGGCACTGGCTGACCATCGGCTTCGCCGTCGCCGCGCTGGCGCTGTCGATCGTCGGACTGCAGTTCGTGCAGCAGCAGTTCTTCCCGGCGGCCGACCGGCCGGAATTGCTGGTCGACTTCAACCTGCCGCAGGACGCCTCGATCTACGAGACCCGCCGGCAGATGGACCGCTTCGAGGCCACGCTCGGCGACGACAAGGACATCGTGCGCTGGAGCTCCTACGTCGGGAGCGGGGCGGTGCGCTTCTATCTGCCGCTCGACGAGCAGCTCGACAACCGGTTCATCGGCCAGATCGTGATCGTCACGCGCGACGTCGATGCCCGCAGCCGGGTGATGGCGCGACTGCAGAAGCTTGCCCGCGAGTCGTTCGTCGGCATCGACGTCTTCGTGCACCCGCTCAATCTCGGGCCGCCGATCGGCCGGCCGGTCCAGTACAGGATCGGCGGCCCCGACATCCAGACGGTGCGCGACCTGTCGCAGAAACTCGCCACCATCGTGGCGGCGAACCAGCACATCGGCGGCATCGTCTACGACTGGAACGAGCCGGGAAAAGTGCTGCGGATCAGCGTCGACCAGAACCGCGCGCGTCAGCTCGGCATCAGCTCGCAGGACATCGCCAGCGTGCTGAACAACGTGGTCGGTGGCGCGCCGATCACCCAGATCTACGACAGCATCTACCTGATCAACGTCGTGCCGCGTGCGCCCGAACGCGGCCGTATCGAGACCTTCCAGACCCTGCAGCTGGCCGGGCGCGAAGGCCATCCGATCCCGCTGCATTCCATCGCCACCATCCAGTATGAGCTCGAGCAGCCGCTGGTGTGGCGGCGCGACCGGCAGCCCACCATCACCGTGATGGCAGGCGTGCTCGGCGACAAGCAGCCCGCCACGGTCGTTGCCGAGCTTGCACCCGCCATCGCCAAGTTCACCGCCGAGCTGCCCCCGGCCTATTCCCTCACAGTTGGCGGCGAGGTCGAGGAGACGCTGAAGAGCGAGAAGCCGATCGCCGACGTCGTCCCCGTGGTGCTGTTCCTGATGCTGACCGTGCTGATGCTGCAGCTGCAGAGCTTCCAGAAGCTCGTGCTGGTGGTGAGCGTGGTGCCGCTCGGCCTGATCGGCGTGGCGGTGGCGCTGCTGGCCACCGGACAGCCGCTGGGTTTCGTGGCGCTCCTGGGCGTGCTGGCGCTGAGCGGCATCATCGTGCGCAACTCCGTGATCATGATGGCGCAGATCGACACCTTCCTGAAGGAGGGGCTGGCGCCGTGGCAGGCGGTGGTCGAGGCGACCAGCCATCGCCTGCGGCCGATCCTGCTCACCGCCGCCGCCGCCAGCCTGGGCATGATCCCGATCGCGCGCGAGGTGTTCTGGGGCCCGATGGCCTTCGCCATGATCGGCGGCATCATCGTGGCCACCGTGCTGACGCTGTTCTTCCTGCCGGCGCTCTACGTCGCCTGGTATCGCATCAGAGAATGATCGGGCTAGGATGCGCTCCACACTGAAACGGAGCGAACGTCCATGGTTTCCTTGCCCAAGAGCTACCGCCGCGTTGTCCTGGTGCGCCGCCCGCCGGGTGAACCGGCCGAGAGCGATTTCCGCGTCGAGGAAGTGCCGATGCCCGAACCCCGGCACAGCGAGGTGCTGGTCAAGACGGCTTATCTCTCGCTCGATCCCTACCAACGCGGCCGCATGCGCGAGGCTGCCTCCTATGCCGCCAATGTAGGCCTCGGTGACGTGATGACCGGCGGCGTGGTGGGCGAGGTCGTGGCCTCGCAGCATCCGGGCTTCAAGGTCGGTGACACGGTCGAGGGCAGCCTGGGTTGGCAGGAATATGCGGTCGCACCCGGCACCGCGTTGCGCAGGGTCGATCCTTCGCTGGCGCCGATCTCGACCGCCAACGGCGTGCTCGGCATGCCAGGCATGACGGCCTATTTCGGGCTGCTGGAAGTGGGCCAGCCCAAGGCCGGCGAGACCATCGTGGTCTCGGCGGCGTCGGGCGCGGTCGGCCAGGTGGTCGGTCAGATCGGCAAGATCATGGGCTGCCGCGTCGTCGGCATCGCCGGCGGGCCGGAGAAGTGCGCCTTCGTGAAGAACGAGCTCGGCTTCGACGCCTGCCTCGACTACAAGGCCGAGAAGGATCTCGACGCGGCGCTCCGGGCCGCCTGCCCCAACGGCATCGACGTCTATTTCGACAATGTCGGCGGCGAGATCTCCGACGCGGTGTTCCGCAATCTCGGCTTCTTCGCCAGAGTGGCGCTGTGCGGCTCGATCTCGCAGTACAACGCCTCGTCGGTGGCGATGGGTCCGCGGCTGCTCGGCACCTTCGTCGGCAAGCGCGTCAGCATGCGCGGCTTCATCGTCAGCGACTTCGTAAATCGCTGGCCGCCGGCGCTGCGCCAGATGGGCGAGTGGGTAAAGAGCGGCAGGATCAAGTATCGCGAGGATGTCGTGCAGGGCATCGACAAGGCGCCGCGCGCCTTCATCGGCATGCTGCGCGGCGAGAACTTCGGCAAGCAGCTGGTGAAGATGGGATGAGTTACGACGCGCCCTTCGCCGGCCTAAAAGTCGTCGACCTCAGCCAGGGCATCGCCGGCCCTTACTGCGCGATGCTGCTCGCCCAGCATGGCGCCGAGGTGATCAAGGTCGAGGGCATCGGCGAGGGCGACTGGGCGCGCACGCTGGGCACGCGCTACGGCACGCACAGCGCTTTTTCCATCATCGGCAATCTCGGCAAGAAGAGCATCGCCGTGGACCTCAAGAACGAAGCCGGCAAGCAGGTCGTGTGGCGGTTGCTCAAGGGTGCCGACGTCTTCTTGGAAGGCTTCAGGCCGGGCGTGATCAAGCGGCTGGGCTTCGACTACGACTCGATCGCCCGGCACGAGCCGCGCCTGCTCTACCTCTCGATCTCCGGCTTCGGCCAGACCGGCCCGCTTGCCGAACGGCCGGCGATGGACCCGGTGCTGCAAGCCTACACCGGCTTGATGGACGAGAATCGCGGCGAGGACGGTATCCCGCACCGCGTGCCAGTGATCGTGGTCGACATGTCGACCGCGCTCTACGCCTTCCAGGCGCTGTCGGCCGCGCTCTATGCCCGCCGCGACGAGCCGCGCGGCCGCTACATCGATGTCAGCCTGATGCAGGCCGCCACCGCGCTGCAGTCGATCCGCCTGATGGCCAGCCATCTCGACGGTGGCACAATCCGGGCGAGTGGCGTGTTCAAGACGGCGGACGGCTGGATGACCATCGCCACCGTCGCCGACCGCGACTGGCGCAGCCTGTGCGCGGCCATGGAACGGCCTGAACTGGCCGAGGACCCACGCTTTGCGACGCTTGCCGCGCGGACGGCCAATGTCGCGGCGTTCTACGCCGTCCTGCAGCCGGTGATCGCTGCCGAGCCCTGGGTGGTGTGGAACGAGCGCCTCACCAAGGCGCGCCTGATGCATGAGCGCGTGAACAGTTACGCGGACTTCCTCGACCAGCCGCAGGTGCGCGAGACCGGCCTGATTCAATGGTTGAGCCAGGCCGGGCTCAACCGCGCCGTGCCCGTCCCTGCCCTGCCCGGCACGCCGCCTTCGCCGACTGGCACGCCGCGCGCCACGGCGCCGGTGACTGGCGAGCACACCGCCGCGGTTCTCGCCGAGCACGGCTACAGCCCCGCCGAGATCGACAAGCTGATGGCTGAAGGCGTGGTCGCGGCCGCAGCATGATCATGCGGCTCGACCCGGCGCAGTACCGCCGCACGCCGTGGAAGAACGGCGGCGGCATCACGGTCGATATCGCCGACCAAGGAGACGTCTGGAGGTTCGGCCGCACGCCGATCACCGCGCCCGGGCCGTTCTCCGACTACACGGGCTTCGACCGCGTGCAGGTGCTGGTCGCCGGGCGCGGCCTGGTGCTCGAGACACCGAACGGCGAGATCGATGTGCGCCAGCCGTTCAAGCCGGTGCGCTTCGCCGGCGAAAAACCGATCATGAGTCGGCTCGAGGCGGGGCCCGTTGAAGTGGTGAACCTGATCGGCGCGCGCGCCAGAGTGCGCATCGACCTGCAGGTGCTTGGCGACGGTGCCACGGTGGCCGCCAGCGCCGGCACACACATTGCCTATGCCGCACAGGGGCCGGCAACGCTCGCGGTCGGCGGCAAGCCGCAAGTCCTGGCGGCCGATCACGCCTTGCGCATCGAAGGGCGGCAATCGACGATGCTGACCTGCACGAACGGGGTGCTTTTGCTGGGGAGCGTCATATGCGTATAGCGGTTGTGGGCGCGGGCGGCGTCGGCGGCGGATTTGGCGCCGCGTTCGCCAAGGCGGGTGGCGATGTCACCTTCATCGCCCGCGGTGCGCATCTGGCAGCGATGAAGGACAAGGGGCTCAAGGTGGAGAGTCCGCGTGGCGACGCGCATCTCGTGCCGACCCAGGCGACCGATGATCCTGCGAGCGTTGGCCCGGTCGATATCGTGCTGTTCTGCGTCAAGCTTTGGGACGTCGAAAGCGCGGGCCAGCACATCAAACCGCTGATCGGCCCGAACACCGCGGTGATCCCGCTGCAGAACGGCATCGACGCGCCCGAGCGCCTTGTACCGATCCTGGGCAAGCAGGCAGTGATGGGCGGCGTGGCGCAGATCAGCGCCTCGATCACGGCACCGGGCGTGATCCGCCAGGTCGGCACCTTCATGCGCATGATCGTCGGCGAGCTCGACGGCTCGCGATCCAAGCGCGGCGAGGCGCTCCTCGCGCTCTGCCAGAAGGCCGGCTTCGACGCGACGCTCAGCGACCAGATCCTGACCGAGCTCTGGATGAAGTTCATCCTGCTCGCCACCAATGCCAGCGTCGTGGCGCTCGCCCGCCAACCGATCGGCAAACTGCGCGACGATCCCGACATGCGGCCGCAATTCGTCGCCGCCTATAACGAGGTGATCGCGGTCGGCAAGGCGCGCGGGGTGAAGCTGCCGGCTGACGCACTCGACAAGATGCTGGCCTTCAATGCCGGGGCGCCGCCCACCATGAAGCCGTCGATGGCGCTCGATCTCGAGCGCGGCAACCGCATCGAGCTGCCGTGGCTCGGCGGCAAGGTGGTCGAGCTCGGCCGCCAGCTGGGCGTGCCGACGCCGACGCATGCGCTGATGTACGCAGCGCTCAAGCCCTACGTGATGGGAATGCCGTCATGATGAGAAGCCTGCTCGCCCTCTTCCTGTTGGCGGCCGGCGCCACGGCGGCCTCGGCCGACACGATCAAGGTTCTGACCACCGGCGCCTTCAAGCCCGCAGCGCAGGACATCATCGCGGGCTTCGAGCGCCAGACCGGCCACAAGGTCACGTTGATCAACGACACCGCGGGCGCACTCGGCCGGCGGGTGGCGGACGGCGAGAAGTTCGATGTGCTGGTGCTGACGCAGGACGGCCTCGAAGCCCTGGTCGGCACCAAGAAGATCGACGACATCTCGATCACGCCGCTGGCCAAGGTCGGCATCGGCGTCGCCGTGCCGCTCTCCGCGCCCCAGCCCGATATCCATTACGTCGAGGGCTTCCGGCGCACCCTGCTCGCCGCCCGCGCGGTGGCCTACATGGATCCGGCTGCGGGCGCGAGCAGCGGCATCTACCTCGCCAAGCTCTTCCGGTCGATGGGCATCGCCTCGGAGATCGCCAAGAAAGCCGTGCTGGTGCGCGGCGGGCTGTCGGCCGAGCGGGTGGCCCGCGGCGAGGCCGACATTGCGCTGCAGCAGGCGAGCGAGCTCAAGGTCGTGCCGTCGGTGAAGTTCGCCGGCATGATTCCCGACCCGATCCAGAACTACACGATCTATTCCGGCGCGCTGTCCGCCGACACCGCGGTGCTGGAGGCCGCCACCGCGCTACTCGCTGCCTTCTCCGATCCTTCCGCCGACGCCGTTCTGAAGCGCCGCGGTCTCGAAATGCCCTAGGCGCTCCGCGTAGCGGAGCGTCCGGCGGCGTGTAGTGCTGCAGGGAGCGGGGCGCTGTCAGACAACGCCGTAGCGACCGAAGCGCGGGCGCCGCACGGCTCAGAAAGAGTCTCGGTGCTGAAGCGTCCCCGAGCGCCACTGGAGTGGCGCGCTCCCAGCACCTAACCCTTCATCACCTTGATGGCGTCGGACCACGCGCCGATCGTGTGATCGATGTCGGCCTGGGTGTGCGCCAGGCTGACATAGTATTTGGTCTCGCCCTTCATGAGGCCGCGCTCGCGCAGCAGCTGGTTGAAGCGCGTCAGCATCGCTTTGTCGCCTTTCAGCGTGTCGCGATAGTCCTTGATCGGTTGGTCGGTGAAGACGACATCGAACAGCGGCGGCTCGCCGATCACGGTTGCCTTGAAGCCGGCCTTCTTCAGCAGCTCATCGAGGCTCTTCATCAGAGTACGCCCGGTCGCGAACACCTGCTCGTAGGCGCCGGGTTGTCTCAATACTTCGAGCGTCGCCAAGCCCGCGACCGAGGCGACCGGATTGCCCGAGAGCGTGCCGACCTGGAACAGATAGTCCTCGTCAGCCATGGCGAGCCGATCGAAGTGCGCCATGATGTCGGCGCGGCCGGCGATGGCGGCGAGCGCGAAGCCGCCGCCCACGATCTTGCCCAAGGTGCAGAGGTCGGGCGTCACGCCGTAATATTCCTGCGCGCCGCCGTAGGCGAAGCGGAAGCCGGTCACGACCTCGTCGAAGATCAGCGGGATGCCGTGCTCCTGGGTGATGCGGCGCAACCCCTGCAGGAAGCCGGGCTGCGGCGGCAGGAGGCGCTGGAACGGCTCGACGATCACGCCCGCCAGCTCGTCCTTGTGCTCCTTGATCAGGCTTTCGACCATCTCGAGATCGTTGAAGGCGGCGATCAGCATCTCGTCGCGCACGCTCTTGGGGATGCCGGCCGAATCGGGAATGGCGCGCGGAAAGTTGCCTGGGTTCTTGGGCGCCATCGACATCAGCGCATAGTCACTCATGCCGTGATAGCCGCCCTCGAACTTCAGGATCTTGTCTCGGCGGCGAAAGGCGCGCGCGGCGCGCATGGCGTAGAGATCGGCCTCGGTGCCGGTGCAGACGAAACGCACCTGCTCGGCGCAGGGCACGGCGTCGACGATCGCCTTGGCGAGCTCGATGCCGTGGCGGTTGTTGCCGAAAAAGGTCGTGCCGAGCGGCACCTGGCTCTGGATCGCCGCCGTCACCTCGGGATGGCCGTGGCCGATGAACATTGGGCCCGAACCGAGCAGGAAGTCGACATACTCCTTGCCGTTCTCGTCCCAGATGCGCCCACCCTTGCCGTCGCGCAGGATGACCTCGGCCGGCATGTTGCCGAAGCTGCCGCCCGGCAGGACGCGCTTGGCTTCGACAATCAGGTCGTCGATGGGTTTGGTGACGGTCTCGACGCTCATGGGAAGCTCCTACTCGATGGGGACGAAGATCGAATGGCGCATCTTGCCTTCGACCGCCTTGGAGAGATGGCCCTTGCCGTGCGTGTCTTCGACCAGGAACACCTCACCCGGGCCGATGATGCGCTTCTCGCCATCGCTCGCCGTGATCTCGACGGCGCCGTCGAGGTTGATGATGTACTGCCGGCGCGGCGCGGGGTGCCACGAATAGTCATAGGTGCCCGGCGTTTCGCGAAAGATGATGCCGGTCGCCTTCACGGTCGCCGAGGTCTTGCCGCCCGGACCTTCGTTCTTCCATTCCACCTCGATGTCACGGAAGTGAGTTTCGCCCTTTTCGTCGACATAGAGGTTATGGATGCGCATGAATTTTTCTCCCGCCGGTCATCCCGGTGCTGGCCGTTTCCGGCCCGGAGCTTAGAACGAAACCATGCTCGATAAACCCGTCGAGGCCGTCATTTTCGACATGGATGGCCTGCTGATCGACACCGAAGCGGTCTACATCAAGGCCTACATGGCGGGAGCGGCGATCATGGGCGTCGAGATGCCGCTTTCTTTCTGCCATTCGATGATCGGCACGCCCTCGCCGGAATGCGACCGTATGATCCAGGAGTTCTTCGGGCCGGCCTTTCGGCTCGACGACTTCAACGGACACGTCGATGGCCACGCCGCCCGGCTGCTCGAGGCCGGCGTGCCGGTCAAGCCGGGCGCCGTCGAGCTGGTCGCCTTCCTTGGCGAACGCGGCCTGCCGCTGGCCGTCGCCACCTCGTCGAGCCGCCGCACCACCGAGCGACATCTCGGCAGGGCCGGCCTGCTCAGTCATTTCCGAGCGCTCGCCACGCGCGACGACGTGGTGCGCGGCAAGCCTCATCCCGACATTCATCTCGAAGCCGCGCGGCGGCTCGGCGTCCCACCCGAACGCTGCCTCGCCTTCGAGGATTCCAACACCGGCCTCACCGCCGCCCATGCCGCCGACACGATGGCGTTCATGGTGCCCGACATCGTGGCACCGACCGACGAGGTGCGGGCCAAGTGCCTCGCCATGCTGCCCGACCTGCACGCAGCCCTCGACTTGCTGCGGCGGTCTATGGCTCACGGCGAAGCCTGAAGGGGACCGGCGACTACCGCCTGTTGTGTGGCGACGAATAAAATAATGGAAATATATTGGGGAGCTCCTTCGAGTCCACAATCGTCCACCTGGTGTGGACGGCTTCGATGCCGATGGCATCGGCGTTTCTCGCCATTCGTCCGCGTTTCGGAGACTCCCCCTCCCGATTGCGCTCGCGTGGTCGCTCCGCCTCGGGCCTCACGTCGCACACGCCCGGCAGCCGTCTGGTTAGGGCGTTCGCCGACAGCTTCGGCAGGATGAGGCGAATACCAAGGGTTGAGCCAGTTACCAAAAGTGACGTTTAAAATAATGGAAAGACAATGGGAGCCTATGCAGGCCCTACTAGGGATATCGATTGGGCGAACGCGGGACGAAGACGCACTGAACACGCGGAACTCTCAGGCTTCGAGGAGACCCGTACTTTACTCCCGACCGGTACAAGCCACCTATTTTGGTCATTAGAAGTTCGGGAGTCTCGCGTCGTCAGGTCTAACACCGCCACCTCGATCTGAGTGGCGGTGTTGAGCCATTGGCCGACTTCTCAGGCCGCCTTCTTCTCATCGTACGGCGTGATCACGATCTCCTCGTCCGCCGAATGGACGCCTTGGCGCATCGCCCCGCCAGGCCACGGTGCGCAGAGGTTCAGGCCTCCCGCGGGGTGACTCAGAACTTTTCCACCCACGGCCGCACCTCGATCTCCCAGCTCCAGGCGCTGCGGTGCTGCTGCAAGGTGGCCCAGTAGGTCTCGGCGATGGCGTCGGGATCGAGGAAGCTGTCGGGCGCATTGTCCGGCACAGGGCGCGCGGCGCTGCGGATGCCGCCATCGATCACGAAATGGGCGACGTGGATGCCCTTGGGACTGAGCTCGCGCGCCATCGATTGGGCGAGCCCCCGCAGGGCGAACTTGCCCATGGCGAATGTCGACGAAAGCGCGAAACCCTTCACGCCGGCCGTGGCGCCGGTCAGGAAGATTGCGCCATGGCTTTTGGGAAGCATGCGCCGGGCGGCCTGCTGCGACACCAGGAAGGCGCCGAAGGCGCTGACCTCGATGGCGCGCTTCACATCCTCGGGCGGCAAGTCGACCAGCGCACCGCGCACGCGGGCGCTGGCATTGTAGACCACGACGTCGGGTGCGCCCGATTTCGCCTCGACCGCTTCGAACAGCGCGGCAACGTCTTTCGCCTCGGCGGCGTTGCACTTGTGAACGGCGGCGCCGGTCTCCTTGGCAAGAGCGGCGAGCTTGTCGGTCTGCCGCGCTGCGATAGCAACGGCAAGACCTTGCCTAGCGAACAGCCGGGCGAGTGACGCGCTCAGCCCCGGACCGGTGCCGACGATCAACGCAGAGCGGTATTTGGGCTTTTCCATCAGACTGCCTCATTGCTCGAGATTCCACGGAGGTATACGCTAAACCCCAAGGGCGGAAAGGATTTTCCCATGGAGACGGTTGCAACCGCAGGACGCATCGACGTCATTTCCGATGTCATTTGTCCCTGGTGCTACATCGGCAAGCGCCAGCTCGAGCGCGCCGAGGATCTCCTGGAGAAAAACAAGCTGCGCTTCAGCGTGGCCTGGCACCCCTTCCAGCTCAATCCCGACATGCCGGCGGAGGGCGTCGATCGCCAGCAGTACCGCATCGCCAAGTTCGGCAGCCTCGAGCGCTCCAGGCAGATGGACCAGCGCATCACCGAGACCGCCGCCTCGGTCGGACTTGAGTTCCACCTCGAAAAGCTCACCCGCACGCCCAATACCGTCAACGCCCACCGCGTGATCCGGTTCGGTGCCCAAAAGGGCATGCAGGACGACGTCGTCGAGTCGTTGTTCTACGGCTACTTCTGCGCCGGCGCCGACATCGGCGACGCCGAGACACTGGCCGAGCTCGGCCACAAGGGCGGCCTCGACTACGAGGAGGTGCTGGCCATGCTGGCGAGCGACGAAGGCAAGCACGAGGTTCTGGCGGGCGACGAGAAGGCGCACCATTGCGGCATCCAGGGCGTGCCGAGCTTCGCGTTGCAGGGCCATGTGCTGTTCTCCGGCGCCGTGCCCGGCGAAGAGATGGCCGACACCTTCCGCCGCGCCTGGGAGCTGCTGAAGAGCAAGGTGGCTTAGGGCGTCGGCTAATTCACCTCATCCTGAGGAGCCGTGCGCAGCGCGGCGTCTCGAAGGATGGGAACGAGCACCTTATTTGTCGCCCACCCTTCGAGACGCGGCCTGCGGCCGCTCCTCAGGTGAGGTCAGTCAGGATCATTGCGCCCGTGACGTATTGAGCACCGGCGCCGAGAGCGGGCCTTTCACCGTCGCGACGAAGCGGTCGCTGCCGCCGTTCACCTGGATCGTGGTGTCGGTCGTGCCTTGGACGACGTCGGTGCGGCTGGTGATGCTGGCGGTCGCGTTCTGACCCTGGATGGTCTGGTTCTGGGTCGTCACCGCGGGTCCATTGAGCTGCAACTGACCGGCGAGCGTGTTCTGGCGGTTGATGAAGGCCCCCAGGATGAAGTTGTTGAAGGCCATGGCCTCGCTGAAGATGCTGCCGATGCCGGTGGCGAACTGGGCGAAGGACTGCGAGCCCTTGACCACGTTGGGATAGAGCGTGCCACCCACCGCCGCACTGCCGGCGAGACCATCGCGAATCTCCTGCGGCGAACGCCCTTTGCCCGCGATCTGGATGCCGGTGGCGTCGATCTTGCCGTCGATCGCCACGGTGAGATCGTCATTGCCGAAATTGTTGGTGCCGGCCGTTCCGCGCAACATCTCACCGAGATAGATGCCGCGCACGTCGCCCTTCACGTCGACGGCGAGAGTGCTGCCCGTGGCATCGACCGTGCCGGAGAAGTCGACGCCGCCGCCGTAGAACTGGCCGGTGAGCTTGGCGAGCGTCAGCCGCCCGTTGTTGAGCGTGGCCTGGAAGTCGCAGTAGTTGATCTGAAGCGAGGCGACCGACATGGCACTGGTGAACACAGTCAACGAGGCGTCGAAGGAACGGAGCGCCGAGAGGTCGATCGGCGTGCCGGTCACGGCGCCGTGCCTCGCGGCCAGGGTCGATGTCGCGGGCACCGGATTGGCCGAGACGCCCAGCCACTGGTCGAGGTCGAGCGTGCCCGGCACCTTGAGGTTGGCCGAGATCTTCGGCCGCTCGCCCAGGCTCGCGTCGATGGTCCCGTTCATCGGCGTGCCGCGGGCGGTGAGCTCGCCGGTGAAGACGGCCTTCTGCGAGGCTCCCTTGAGGCTGCCGGCGGCAGACAGCGCGCCCAGGCCGGTCATGCTGCGGCCGCTCGCCACCGTCACCAGGCGGCTGATGTCGCCCGACTGGAGTCCGAAGTTCGGGAAGTCGAAGGTGAAGGCGTCACCCACCTTGAGTGTTCCCGAGGCACGGCCGCTCACACCGAGGAAATTCACCGCGACATCGCGCAACGTGAAAGCCTCCATCGTGCCGCTGACGCCGCCCGTCGCCGACGCTGCACCGATCTTGCCGTTGAGAAAGGTCGGCAGGCGGAGATAGTGCAGCAGCTTGTCGGTGTCGGGCGCTTGGGCGTTGAAGCTGACGTCGAAGCGGGGTGCCGTGGCGAAATCGTTCACCGCCCCCTTGAGCCCGAGCTTGGCGCCCAGCAGGTCGGCGACCTGCAGGTTGTTGAGCTTGAGTACATTGCCTTGCACCAACACATCGCCCTCGACGCCATTCAGCGTCTCGCTGCGGTAGACGAGCTTGGCGACCTTGACCTTGAGGCCGAGGTTGGCCGCCGGGTTCGTCGACGTGGTTGCCGTTGCCGCCGGCTGGACGGAAGCAATCGACGACTGCGGCATGTAGGCATCGAGGTCGAGGCGATCGAGGTCGACCTGGAGCGCGGCGGTCACCGGAAGCCCGAGGCTGACCGTGCCTGCCGCCTTGCCTTTCAGGCCATCGAAGTCGAAGACGACGTCGGTGATCTGCATCGCACCTGCCGTGGACTTCAATTTGCCGCTGGCCTTCAGGCCCTGCAGGCGGTCCTTGGGGATGGCCGCAGCGTCGATGCCGAGCCAGGTAAGCGTCTCGCGGAGTTTCTCGCCGGAGAGATTGAACGTGCCGTCAGGCATGGCGCCGCCCTGCACGGTCATGTCGCCCGGCAGGGTCGCCTTGAGGCGCGGCACGCTGACGACGTTCTTGACCATCTCGAGCGCCAGCGAAACCTCACGGATGGCGTCCTTGCGCCAGGTCATCTCGGCGACGTCGATCGCAAGCGACGCGTTGACCTGAGGCGGCGGCTGGGGCTTGCCGGCAGGTGCCGCTGGGGCCGGGAGAAAGCCGGGCTTGGTGAGAAGCTCGATCCATTTGTCGAGATCGAGCTTGGCGAGCGCGAGTCGGCCTTCGATCGAAGGTGTGGTCTTGTAGCTGAACGTCACCGAGCCCGACGCCTGGTCGCGGCCCATGCTCATGTGGAAGTCGCTGAGCGCAATGTGGTCGCGGCCGATAACGATGCCGCCATCGAAGGCGAAGCGTCCCGCGACGGCCTGCTCGAACACCGGCTTGGCCGATCCCGTCGCACCGACCACCGCCGAAATGAAGTCGGTCACCACGCCGGTCTCAACGGTGAGGCGGCCGTTGATGTCGGCGTCCGGCCGGATGGCGCTGATCTGGCCCTCGAAGGCGAGCTTGCCGCTCGAGACCTCGAGCGAGAGCTTGGTTGCGTGACCCTTGTCGGTCGACGCCTGGACCGAGAAGGAGAGCGTCAAGGGCACGCCGTTCACCGTGGCGCTGCCGTCGACGGTGAACGGTCCGTCGAACGAGCCGACCGTCGCCGACGCCGTCATGTCCTCGGCCAACAGCTGGCGCTTGCTGACCGGGTCGGTGAAATTCACGGTGCCTTTCACGATCGAGAGCCGGCCAGCCGTCATGTGGAAGCCGGCGCTGGGATCACCCGGCTTCTGCAACGCCCCGGCGCCCGGCGTGAACTCCCAGTTCGGCACACCGTCGGCATCGACCTCCAGGATGATGGTCGGACGATAGAGGGTGAGCGTGCCGACCTGGATGCGGCCCTGCAGCAAAGCAAGCCAGTCCGGCTTCACCGAAATCCAACGCACATCGACCATCTGCGCGCCCTTGGCGCCGACCGCGTTGGCGAAACGCACCTGGCCCGCGCCGATGCCCGGCACAGGGAACATCCTGATCCGCACCCGGCCGTCTATCACCAGCTCGCGGCCGGTGGCGTCGCGCACGGCCTCGATGATGGCGGGGCGATAGGCTTCGACATCGATCAGGTAGGGCGCCACGCCGATCGCGGCCGCCAGCAAACTGATGACGCCAGCAACGGTCCAGCCGATCTTCCAACGCAGACGCATGCCGCACTATATCAGCTCAGCTCGTAGCGCCTCACCAGACGGAAAAGCAGCGCAATCGGTAACAATGTCACCACAATCAGCGCGGAGGCCGCGGCGGTGGCGAGCCCAGCCCCGCCGCCTTCCAGTGCCTGGAACATCACCACCGTGAGCGTGCGCCACTGGCCGCTATAAAGCACGACCGTGGCGCTGAGCTCGGAGGCCACCGTCACCCAGCTCAGCACCACGCCGCTCACGATGCCACCCAGCATCAACGGCACCACGATGCGCAGGAAGGTCTGCAAGGGCGAACGGCCGAGGCTGACCGACGCTTCTTCGAGCGAGACGTCGATCTGGTGCACGATGGCGCTGGCCGAGCGCACGGCGAACGGCACTTTGCGCACCGTGTAGGCCAGCACCAGGATCAATGGCCCGCCGGTCAGCACCAGGAAACCTGTATTGAACGACACCACGAAGCCGATCGCGAGCACCGTGCCGGCCACGGCGAAGGGCAAGGTGGCGACCACGTCCAACAGCGTCGCCACGCCCGAGCGCCAGCGCGTCACGACGTAGCCCACCGGCACGCCGATCAGGGTGACGCAAAGTGCGGCGAGGCTCGCGAAAATAAGCGTGTTGGCGAACGGCCGCATCGACCGGTCGAACAGGCCCTCGAAGTTGGCCAGGCTGAAATGGCCGTGCAGCACGGGGCCGCGGAATTCCATGAACGACAGCACGACGATGGCAAAGAACGGCACCAGCGCCAGCAGCACGATCAGCCAGCAGTAGACTGTCGCTGCGATCTGCAAGCCACGACCGATCTTCAGGATGGGCGGCGTCTGTCGCGCGTTGGTGGCAAAGCGGCGCGAGGCCAAGAACCGGCGTTGCACCAGGAGCACCGCTGCCGTGGTGAGGATCAGCAGCACGCCCAGCACGCCGGCCGAGGCGGGATTGGGCGCGGTCTCGCCGATGAAGAGCTTGAAGGCCTCGACGGCGAAGATCGGCAGGTCCTCCGCCAGCACGAAGGGCACGCCGAAATTCTCCAGCGTCTCGATGAAGACCAGCAGGGCGCCCGCCAGGATCGCCGGCAGAACGATCGGCAGCATCACCGTGCGCACCGTGCGGCTGGGCGACGAACCCAGCCCTTGCGCCGCCTCCTCCATCGACACGTCGACCGCCTTGAAAGCAGCGACCGTCGGCAGCAGCACGTAAGGATAAAGTGTAAGCGTGTAGACTAGGATGATGCCGCCCGCGCCGTAGATCGAGCCGAAGCCCAGCCCGACGCTGTGCAGCCACTGGGTGACGATGCCGCCATTGCCGAGCAGCAGGACGATGGCATAGGCGCTGACGAAGGACGGCAGCACCAGCGGCAGCGCGGCGATCGCCAGGATCGCGGCTTTGCCCGGGATCGGCAGGCGGGCGAGCGCGAAGGCGAACGGCACGGCGAGCACGGTAGTGATCACCGTCGCAGTGGCGCCGATGCCGAGCGTATTGCCGATGGCGTCGCGATAGAACGGGCGGCCCAGTATCTTTCCGTAGTTGGCGAGCGTCAGCGCAGTGCCCTCGGTATCGAGCAGGCTCGCGCTGAACACCTGGAACAGCGGATAAAGCAGGAAGACGCCGAGGAAGAGGAATCCCAGCGCCGCGATGGCGGCCGGCAGGCGCTGCTGGTGCGGGATAGTCAAAGTCACGAGAGACCCGTCACGGCAGCATCACCAGGCGCGCCGGATCGTAGGCGAGCGACACGACCGCGCTCACGGCCAGCGCATGGCGCGGGGCATCGAGGGTCGCGATCCGGAGCAGCGTGCCGTTGGCCAGCGTCACGTCGAGGCGCGTCAGCGGCCCCAGCATCTCGATGCGGGCCACCGTGCCGGTCAACCGCGGCCACCCGGCCGGCGCCTCCTCGGCGAAGCGCAGTGCCTCGGGCCGGAGCGACACCCAGACCGGTGCAGCGAGGCCGAGCGCCTGCGCCGTGAAGAGGTTTGTCGTGCCCATGAACTCGGCGGCGAAGCGCGAGGCAGGCTGGCGGTAGATGTCGGCCGGCCGGCCGACCTGCTCCAGCTTTCCCGCGTTCATCAGCGCAATGCGGTCGGAGACCGACATCGCCTCCTCCTGATCGTGCGTGACATAAAGCGCGGTGATGCCGAGCGTCTTCTGCAGCTCGCGGATCTCGCCGCGCATGCTGACCCGCAGGCGGGCGTCGAGGTTGGAAAGCGGCTCATCGAACAGCAGCACCTGCGGGCGGATCACGAGAGCGCGGGCGATCGCCACGCGCTGCAGCTGGCCGCCCGACAGCTGGTGCGGCCAACGCTCGCCGTAGCCGCCGAGTTGGACCAGTCTCAGCGCCTCCTCAACTCGCGCAACGATCTCCGCCGCCGCGACCTGGCGCGCCTTCAGCCCGTAGGCGACGTTGCCCGCCACCGTAAGGTTGGGAAACACCGCGTAATTCTGGAACACCATGCCGATATCGCGCAGATGCGCCGGCAGGCGGTCGATGCGCCGCTCGCCGAAACGGATCTCGCCGACATCGAGTTCGCAGAAGCCCGCGATCATGCGGAGCAGCGTGGTCTTGCCGCAGCCGGAGGGCCCGAGCAGCGTGAAGAACTCGCCCTCGCCCACTTCGAGATCGACGTTGTCGACAGCGCGAACGGCGCCGAAGCTTCGCGATGCGCCGCGGATCGTGATTCCGGCCACTACAACAACAACCTCACCCTGAGGAGCGCTCCGCAGGAGCGCGTCTCGAAGGGTGGGCCCCACTCATGCCGCCGCCCATCAAGGCGCGGGGGTGACCCCGCGCTAATCGAGACGCCGCGCTTCGCGCGGCTCCTCAGGATGAGGCGGTTGTTGTTCGGAGGCACTGTCAGCGGCTCTCCTGGATCAAATCCTTGATGCGCTCGAGGGTCTTGGTGCGTTTCTCGGTCCAGCCTTCCTCGTCGTACTTGACGAGTTTCACCGCCGACATCGGCGGCATGCCGCCCGGCAGCTTGGTGAGATCGACGTCACTGCGCGTCGGCCGGCGGTAGGTCGCCTTCAGGATCATCTCGCGCACGTCCTTGCGGTTGATGTAGTCGACAAAGGCCTTGGCCTCGGCCGGATTCGGATCGTCCTTGACGATGGCGACACCCTCCATCGAGGCGGTCGTGCCGTCATTGGGATAGATCACCTTCACCGGCGCGCCACCCGCCGCCCACATCGGACCGGCATACTCCAGCGAGATGCCGAGCGGATACTCGCCGTTGCCGACGCCCTGGAAGACCAGCGACGAGCGGTTCAGCACCTTCATGTTCTTGAACAGCTCGCCCACCTTCTTCCAGCCGGCATCGGCGCCACCCCACAGATCGACCAGCATGGTGACGGTGGCATAGGCCGAGCCCGAGTTGGCCGGATCGGTAAAGGCGATCTTGCCCTTCCACTTCGGATCGAGCAGGTCGGCCCAGCCCTTCGGGCCCTGGCCCTCCGGCACCATCTTGGTGTTCTGCAGGATCACCAGCAGGTGGAGGTTGTTGCCGATCCAGAGATCGTCGGGGTCGCGATAGTCGGCGGGCGTCACCTCCTTGTTCTTGGAGGCGTAGGGCTGGAACAGCGCCTTGTTGGTCTGGAGCAGCGAACGGCTGACGCCCCACACGATGTCGGCCAGCGGACGGGCCTTTTCGGCCTGCAGTCGGCGCATCACCACGCCCGAACCAGCCGACACCGGCTCAACCACGATGCCGGTCTCCTTGGTGAAGGCGCCGAACACCAGGTCGTTCAGCGTGCTTTCGTTGGAGGTATAGACCACGAGCTTCTTCTGCGCGTGGGCCGCACCGCTTGCGATCAGGGCGCCAAACAGGGTCGCCAGCGTGAGCAGCCGGCGCAGTCTCACCATCGTCATGCATCCCCCTTTTCGTTGCGGCGATTTGAGCCTGTCGCGCGGCGGCGGGCAATGTAGAATGTGCGCAAATGACGTCGCGGCCCCCGTTGCGGGGCGACATGCGTCGCGCCATAGGGAAGGACGATCAATGCGGTCAATCATGTTGGCGGCCGGCGTGCTGGCCGTGTTCGCCTGTTCGCTGGGCGGCGCGCATGCCCAGAAAAGCGGCGGCGTCCTAAAAATGTACCACCGCGACAATCCGCCGACGCTGTCGATTCACGAGTTGGCGACGAACTCGACGATGATCCCGATCATGCCGGTGATGAACAACCTCGTGCTGTTCGACCAGAGCAAGCCGCAGAACAGCCAGCAGGCGATCGTGCCGGACCTCGCCAAGTCGTGGAGCTGGAGCGCCGACGGCAAGGCGTTGACCTTCAAGCTCGAGGAAGGCGTGAAGTGGCACGACGGCAAGCCGTTCACCGCCAAGGACGTCGTCTGCACGTTCGACCTCTTGATGGGCAAGACCGAGAACAAGCTGCGCGCCAATCCGCGCGCCTCCTGGTACACCAACGTCGAGAACGTTACGGCCGACAGCGACCTGCAGGCGACCATCCATCTCAAGCGGCCGCAGCCGTCGCTGCTCACGCTGCTGGCCTCGGGCAACTCGCCGATCTACGCCTGCCACGTCACGCCGGCGCAGATGCGCACCAAGCCGATCGGCACGGGGCCCTTCAAATTCGTCGAGTTCAAGGCGAACGAAGGCCTGAAGATCGCCCGCAACACCGAGTACTGGAAGAAGGGCAAGCCCTACCTCGACGGCATCGAATGGACGATCGTGCCCAACCGCGGCACGGCGATGCTGGGCTTCGTCGCCGGACGCTTCGACATCACCTTCCCGTGGGAAGTCACGGCGCCGCTGCTCAAGGACATCAAGGGCCAGCTGCCGGCCGCGCAGTGCCAGACGACGTCGATGAACAACAGCACCAACCTGATCCTCAACCGCGAGGCGCCGCCGTTCAACAACGTCGACCTGCGCACGGCCCTGGTGCTGGCGATCGACCGCAAGGCCTTCATCGACATCCTCAACCAGGGCGATGCTCAGGCCGGCGGCACCATGCAGCCGGTGACCGACGGCGTGTGGGGCCTGCCCAACGACATGCTCGAGGCGATCCCGGGCTACGGCTCCGACGTCGAGAAGAACCGCAAGCAGGCGCGCGCGCTGATGGAGAAGGCGGGCTACGGGCCGAACAACCGGCTGAAGCTGAAAATCTCGACCCGCGGCATCTCGCTCTACAAGGACCCGGCGGTGATCCTGGCAAGCCAGCTCAAGGAGATCTACATCGACGCCGACGTCGACATCATCGAGACGGCGCAGTGGTTCCCCAAGGTGGCGCGCAAGGACTACACGCTCGGGCTCAACACCACCGGCAACGGCGTCGACGACCCCGACCAGAACTACTACGAGAACTTCTCCTGCAAGTCGGAGCGCAACTACACCGGCTACTGCAATCCCGAGATCGAGAAGCTGTTCGACGTGCAGAGCCAGGAGGCCGACGTCGCGAAGCGCAAAAAGATCGTGTGGGAGATCGACAAGAAGCTGCTCGAGGACGGCGCGCGGCCGATCGTCATGTGGAACCGCGCCTCGATCTGCATGCAGCCCTACGTCAAGGGCTACGTCGCCCAGGTCAACAGCGTCTACAACGGATTCCGCTTCGAGGATGTTTGGTTGGACAAATAGCTGCGCCTGAAGGCGCAGCTATTGTCCGGCGGGCGGCAGCGCTTGTAATCAAGCGCGGGAGCCCGCGCGCTTCAGAATGGACAAGAACGCTCTAAGCCTGCCGCCGCGCCTTCTGGACCGCCTCGTCGAGCGCCGAGAGGAAGCGCGAGCGGTCGCGCGGGCTCATCGGCTTGGGGCCACCCGTTATCTCGCCCATGGCGCGCAGGTTGGACAAGAGCTCGCGCTGGGCCATCGCCATGCCGATCGACGCCGTGGTGAATGGCACGCCGGTGTTGCCGATCACCGCCGCGCCCACCTTGAGGCTGCGGTCGGCGAGCGGGATGTCGGCGGTGATCACGATGTCGCCCGGGCCGGCACGCTCGGCGATCCAGTTGTCGGCGGCATCGAAGCTGTCGCTCACCACCACCAGTTCGATCAGCTGGCTTCGCGGCACGCCGAGATAGGAGTTGCTGACGACGTAGACTTTGAGGTCGTAGCGCTCGGCGACACGATAGACTTCCGCCTTCACCGGGCAGGCATCGGCATCGATATAGATCGTGGTGGCCTTGCTCATGCCTCCCTTTTAAGCTGGAACCATGACCGCACGCACTCTCGGCCTGATCATGAACGGCGTCTCCGGACGCATGGGTGTCAACCAGCACCTGATCCGCTCGGTGGTGGCGATCAACCACCAAGGCGGCGTGCTGATGAAGGACGGCTCGCGGGTGATGCTCGATCCGGTGCTGGTCAGCCGCTCACCAGACAAAGCCAAGGCGCTGGCCGAACAACACGGCGGGCTGCGCTGGACCACCGACCTCGACGCGGAGATCGCCAGCCCCAGGAACCACATCTTCTTCGATACGGCGACGACACAGATGCGGCCGACGCTTCTGGAGAAAGCCATCAACGCCGGCAAGCACATCTATTGCGAGAAGCCGATCGCCACCAACCTCGCCGAGGCGCTGAAGATCTGCAAGCTCGCCAAGGCCAAGGGCGTCAAGAACGGCACGGTGCAGGACAAGCTGTTCCTGCCCGGCCTGCAAAAGATCAAGCTGCTGCGCAACTCGGGTTTCTTCGGCCGCATCTTCGCAGTGCGCGGCGAGTTCGGCTACTGGGTGTTCGAGGGCGACTGGCAGGCGGCACAACGGCCGTCGTGGAACTACCGTACCGAGGATGGCGGCGGCATCGTTCTCGACATGGTCTGCCACTGGCGCTACGTGCTCGACAACCTGTTCGGCCAGGTGAAGTCGGTGTCATGCGTCGCCGCGACCCACATCCCCGAGCGGGTCGACGAGGCCGGCAAGCGCTATCCCGCGACGGCCGACGATGCGGCCTATGCTACCTTTCAACTCGAGGGCGGCGTGATCGCTCACATCAACATGAGCTGGGCGGTGCGCGTCTATCGCGACGATCTCGTGACCTTCCAGGTCGACGGCACACTGGGCTCGGCGGTGGCAGGTCTCAGCGACTGCATGATCCAGCCTAGAGCCGCCACGCCGCGGCCGGTGTGGAACCCGGACCAGAAGCAGACCATCGACTTCTACGACAGCTGGCAGAAGATGCCCGACAACATCGCCTACGATAACGGCTTCAAGGCCGAGTGGGAGATGTTCATCCGGCACGTCGTCGAGGACGCGCCCTTCCCGCACGGCCTGATCGAGGGTGCCAAGGGTGTGCAGCTCGTCGAGTGCGCCCACCAGAGCTGGAAGGAGCGCCGCTGGGTCGACGTTCCCAAGCTCGAGCTGTAGGAGGACGTTATGTCGATTGTGCTGCCCCTGCCCGCCTCGGATGGAAAGCTCGCGCCCTATACGCTCTCCGATGCGACGTCCTTTCCCGACAAGGTGACGCGGCCGCTCAATCGCGTAGCACTCGCTGCCGCGCACGTCGTCGCCGATCCGAAGGCCGACATCGATCCCTGGCTGAAGGCCGCCCCCGACTGGGAACGCACCATCGCCTATCGCCATTATCTCTGGGACCTCGGCCTCGGCGTCGCCGAGGCGATGGACACCGCCCAGCGCGGCATGGGCCTCGACTGGACGATGGCACTGGAGCTGATCCGGCAGTCGGTGGAGTCGGCGCGTGGCCGCAAGGGAGCCGTCATCTTCTCCGGTGCCGGCACCGACCATCTCGACCTCGCCGCGGTCAAGACCATCGACGACGTGATAGCGGGCTACGAGCAGCAGACCGCCGCCATCGAGAAGGTGGGCGGCCGCATCATCCTGATGGCCTCGCGCGCGCTCGTCCGCGTCGCCAAGTCAGCCGACGACTACGCCCGCGTCTACGAGCACGTGCTGAAACAGGTGCGCGAGCCGGTGATCATCCATTGGCTGGGCGACATGTTCGATCCGCAGCTTGCCGGCTACTGGGGCACCAAGGACCTCGGCCAGGCGATGGATACGGCGGTGGCGATCATCAATGCGTCAGCCACCAAGATAGACGGCGTGAAGATCTCGTTGCTCGACAAGGACCGCGAGATCGCCATGCGGCGACGGCTCGAGAAGAGCGTGAAGATGTACACCGGCGACGATTTCAACTACCCCGAGCTGATCGCCGGCGACGACCACGGCTTTAGCCACGCCCTGCTCGGCATCTTCGACGCCATCGCGCCCGCCGCCACGGCAGCGTTGTCGGCGCTGGCCGGCAACGACTTCAAGGAGTTCCACGACGTCTTCGCGCCGACCGTGCCGCTGTCGCGCCACATCTTCAAGGCGCCAACGCAGTTCTACAAAACCGGCGTCGTGTTCATGGCCTATCTCAACGGCCATCAGGACCATTTCACCATGGTCGGCGGCCAGGAAAGCGCACGCTCGACCCTGCATCTCGCCGAGCTGTTCAAGCTGGCCGACGAGGCGGGCCTGTTGCGCGATCCCGAGCGGGCAGCGAGCCGCATGAAGGCTGTCCTCGCGGTGCGCGGCCTTGCGTGATCTCTCCGGTGGCGCACCGGCGCTGCTCTCCATCAACGGCGCGACAGTCCGCAAGCAGGCCGATCTTTTGGGCATCGTCGACGCTTGTGCACGCCATCGCATCGCCGCGATCAGCCCGTGGCGCGACCAGGTCGTGGCGGTCGGGCTCGAGTGTGCCCAACGCGCGATCAAGGACGCCGGCCTGAAACTCTCCGGTTACTGCCGCGGCGGGCTGTTCCCCGCCGACGCCGCGCACCACACCGAAATGCGCGACGACAATCGACGCTACGTCGACGAGGCGGCGGCGCTCGGCGCACCCTGTCTCATCGTCGTCGCTGGCGGCCTGCCGCAATACGCCCGGCCCGGTTCGGCGCCGTCGAAGGATATCGTCGGTGCCCGTGCCATGATCGAGGATGGCCTTGCCGAGCTCTTGGCCTACGCCCGCACCGCCAAACTGCCGCTGGCGCTCGAGCCGCTGCATCCGATGTATTGCGCCGACCGGGCCGCGGTGAACACGCTTGCCCAGGCGCTCGACATCGCCCAGCGCCTCGACCCACAGCAATCGGGCGCACTCGGCGTCGCCGTCGACGTCTATCACACCTGGTGGGACCCCGATCTCTATGCCGGCATCGTACGCGCCGGCCGAGAGAAGCGCATCCTCGCCTATCACGTCTGCGACTGGCTGGTGCCGACCAAGGACATGCTCAACGACCGCGGCATGATGGGCGACGGCGTGATCGAGCTTCCGCGCATTCGCGCCGCCGTCGAGGCCGCGGGCTACACCGGCCTGATCGAAGCCGAGATCTTCTCCGAACGCTGGTGGGCGGAGCCGATCGACACGGTGCTCAGCACCTGTGTGGAGCGGTATCGCACGGTAGTCTGAGCGCGCTAAAGGCGCTCGGGACGCCAGGCCGGGACGAGAAGCGAGCCGTCTCCCAGGACAGCGCACCCCGTCAGGTCGGTACAGATCATGCTCGCGAGGTGGGCCGCGCCGAGCAGCGCGCCGACGACCGTGGCAATTGCAATCACCCGCCACGCGCTCATTTCAGAAACGCTTCTTGATGCCGACGGAAGCAAGCAGCGACAGGGCCGACAGGGCGATGCAACCATCCAGTGCCAAGCTGTAGTTGCCGTAGCGATCATGCAGCAGCCCCGCGACGGTCGGTCCGACGAAGGCGGCGAGCGCAAACGACGTGTACATCACGCCGATGATCCTGGAGATCTCCTTGTTGCCGAAGCTGTCGGCGATGACGGTGGGCAGGAGCGCGATGCTGAGGCCATAGGTGATGCCGAACAGGGCAGCGACGACATAGAAGACGTCGGCGCCCCACGGGTTGGCGGCCCACAGCACCGAGGTGAGCAGCATGATCACCAGTGCGACGCGGATCATGGCGACACGGCCGACCCGGTCCGCCCAGGCGCCTCCGCCCAGCCGCGCCGCCAGGCTGAACAGGCCGATGACGGCTACGATGGTCGCCGCCTGCATCTGATCGCGACCGGACTCGACAAGCTGCTGCGGCAGATGGACGAACGCCATGAACGACAGGACGGCGGCGCCGAAGCTCGAGAGATAGATCAGGTAGAACTGTCGATCTCGCAGCACCTCGCCGAGGCCGAGGCCCGCGACTGCCTGATTGCGCACAGGCTCCGCCGCCTCGTCGATGGCACCGTCGGGCGCGAGACCATGCTCCTTGGGATCAGCCACCAGGAAACTCACCGCCACCAGGCCGATCGAGACGCAGATGCTGGCAAGGCCGAAATACAGGACACGCCAGTCAAAGGCGTTGGCGACGGCGGCAGACAGGACGGGAAAGGTCAACGTCCCGATGCCGACGCCGGTGGTGGCGAGGCCGGTCGCCGAGCCGCGCCGCTTATAGAACCAGCGCTGGATCAGGCCGAGCAGCGGGATGTAGACCGATCCACTGCCGAGGCCGACGGCGGCTCCGTAGGAGACCACCAGCATCGCATAGGAGCTGGCCATGGCCGCGCCCACCAAGCCCACTGCCATTGCGAGCACGCCACCGCCGACCACGACGCGCGGTCCGTATTTCTCTGCCAGGCCGCCAGCCACCGCTCCGACCAGGAACGCCGCGACCTGGCTCACCGAGAACAGGAACGCTGCCTGCGCCCGGCCGATTGCGAAATCGGCCTCGAAGAAGCGGAACAAGACCGGCGTCGAATAGGTGATGCCGGACATGATCATGAGCAGGACGAACGTCGCCCCGACGATGATCCATCCATAGAAGAAGGTGCCGTTCTCCCGCCCCTGCTCGGCCGTCAGCATGCCATCGCTCCCTATGGCGCCTCACGAACTGTTGATGGAGTTCCCGATGCGCGTTGCGTGCAGGCCAATTAGAGGACCCGGCCGAAGGCGTCTTGGACAGGAGCGCAGGCGATATGGTCGACAGCGCAATGGTGCGGCAATCGGCGGGCGCGGCAATGCCGGCGCAGATGCAGGTCTGGTCCACCGACGATTGCCGCGGGCACGACGGCGTCGCCTACTGGCGCGAGCGGATTCGCGTCGCTACGGCAGGGCTATTCGATATCTCGGCGGACGTCGAGCCAAGGCCATTCTCGGCCCGCGCCTCGCTGCACCGCTCGGGACGGTTCAGCTTCCTGGCGGCAGAGTCGACCGCGCCGCTGCCGATGGTTCGCAGCCGCCGCGACCTCGACAACGCGCCTCACGACAGCTTCTCGATCTACCTGCAGCTTGCCGGACGGACGGTTTCGTTCAGGGGCGAGGAGTCGATCGAGCTGCTTGCCGGCGACATCGGCTTCTGTGACGCGCGCCAGCACCAGCCGTTCCGCGCGCAGTACGGCGCGGAGCGTGGCGGACGATGCGCGATCGCCACGGTGCCGCGCGCCATGATCGAACAGCGTGCGCCATGGCTGCGCGGCCGCCCGCATCGCAAGCTGGCCGCAAAAGCGCGATTTGCCGACCACGTGAGGCTCCACATGCTGGAGCTGATGGCGGGGCCGATGGGCGAGACCGAGACCAGCCTGCTCGCCGACAGCCTTTGCAACCTGGTAGCGCTGGCGGCGGCAGAAGATCTCGCGCCGAGCCGGCTGCAGCCCGAATTGCAGATGGAGGCGCTGTTCGCCTTCTGCCGGCAGAACCTCCACGATGCCGAGCTGTCGCCCCAGCACGCCGCCGACCACATCGGCGTCTCAGTCCGGACGCTCCATGCGCGCTTGCGGCAAATCGGCCAGTCCTTCGGCCGCTGGCTGCTCGAGCAGAGGCTGCAGGGCTGCAGCGTGGCGCTGCGCGATCCCCGGCAGCGGCCGCGGAACATTTCCGAGATTGCTTATGCCTGGGGCTTCAACGACCTGTCGCATTTCAACCGGGCGTTCCGTCAGCGCTTCGACACGACTCCTGGTGAATGGCGGGACGGCGCGGCGCCGTGAGCTACCCCCGCACCAGAGCGGCGCCACCCTTCAGCACCGCGGCCGCCTCGTCGACAATCCGCTCGATCACCTCGCGCGCGCCGGGAATGTCGCGCACGAGATCCACGCTCTCGCCCGCCCACACCACGCGCTGCCCGAAGTCGTTGGCGTTGCTCGCCAGATAGCCCGCTTCGACCTGCTTCTGCTGGCCCTGCAGCGCCTCCTCCTTGCCGTGCCATTGCGCGAAGAAGTCGTTGCGCAGCGCCCGGCCGGGATAGATCGCGGGCCAGGCGGCACCGCGCACGATGTCGAACACCCGGGTCTGCGCGGTCTCATCGCCACCGGTCGCGACGGCCTTCTCCTTCATCGCCTGATCCCACAGCGACTCGCGCGTGGCGGTGAAGCGCGTGCCCATCGACACGCCGGATGCACCCAGGGTCAAAGCCGCGGCGAGCCCTCGCCCATCGGCAATACCGCCGGCGGCGACCACCGGGATCGAGCCGACGGCATCGACCACCGCCGGCACCAGGCCGATCGTGCCGCGCGTCATCCCCGAATGCCCGCCGGCGTCGCGCCCTTGCGCGATGATCACGTCGGCGCCGGCCGCAGCGGCCTGCTTGGCCTGCTCCAGCGTCTGCACCTGGCAGATGATGCGGCAGCCCACCTTCTTGATGCGGGCCGCGTAGGGCGACGGATCGCCGAACGACAGCATCACCGCCGCGGGCTTGGCATCGAGCGCCACATCGAGCGCCACCGGATTCTTGTCCAGCGCCCACGTAATGAAGCCGATGCCGACGCGGGCATTGCCCGCCTCGGTCAACTCGCGCCGGATCGCCTTCTCGTCGGCATAACCCGAGCCCAACATGCCGAGCCCGCCGGCATGCGTGACCGCCGCGGCTAGTTTGCCGCCGGCGGCCGAACCCATCGGCGCCAACAGGATCGGATGCGTGATCCCCAGCAGGCGCGTCAGTGCGGTTTCTATGGTCGCCATCAGCGCCCCCTGGTTAGCTCTTGGCCGCTAGCTTGTCCTGCGTTCTCAACTCGAAGTCGCTGGCGTCATGGCGTTCATGGAGCTGGTTCGCGGGATCGCCCTGCAGGCGGTTGACGATGCGTCCGCGCTTGACGGCCGGTCGCTCGCCGATCAGGTCGGCCCAGCGCTGGACGTTCTTGTAGTCGCCGACCGCCAGAAACTCGCCCGCGCCATAGAGCAGGCCCTTGGCCAGCCCGCCGTACCACGGCCACACCGCGATGTCGGCGATGGTGTACTCCTCGCCGGCCAGGTATTTGCTCTCGCCGAGCCGGCGGTCGAGCACGTCCAGCTGCCGCTTGGTTTCCATCGCGAACCGGTCGATGGCGTATTCGAACTTCGCCGGCGCATAGGCATAGAAGTGGCCGAATCCGCCGCCGAGATAGGGCGCGCTTCCCATCTGCCAGAACAGCCAAGACAGGCACTCGGCGTGGCCGGCGCCGTGCTTGGGCAGGAAGGCGTGAAACTTTTCCGCGAGGTAGAGCAGCATCGCGCCCGACTCGAACACGCGGATCGGCTCGGGGCCGCTGCGGTCCACCAGCGCCGGGATCTTGGAGTTGGGATTCGCCGCCACGAAGCCGCTGCCGAACTGTTCGCCTTCGCCGATCCGGATCAGCCAGGCATCGTACTCGGCGCCTTTCTTGCCGAGCGCCAGCAGCTCCTCGAACATGATGGTGACCTTCTGGCCGTTCGGCGTGCCCAGCGAATAGAGCTGGAACGGGTGACGGCCGACCGGCAGCTCCTTGTCATGGGTAGGACCGGCGACCGGCCGGTTGATGTTGGCGAAGCGGCCGCCGTTCGCCTTGTTCCAGGTCCAGACCTTGGGCGGAGTGTAGTCAGATACGTTGCTCATGCTGAAAGACCTCGCTCAGATACCAAGACGATAGAACCGCGACGCGGTCCCGTGGAAGAGTTCGGCCTTCTCGGCAGCGCTCGCCCCCTGCGCCAGGCGCTTGCAGGCGTTCCAGAACACGCCGTAGCCGTAGGAACCCTTGTCGACGGGGAAATTGCTTTCGAACATCGCCCGGTTCGAACCGAACGCCGTGATGCAGGTCTCGACGTAGGGCCGCCACAGCGTCGCGAGCTGTTCGGAACTCGGCGGCAGCTCCTTCTCGTGCACGTCGAAGCCGAACACCCGCATGCCGAGGCCGCCCAGCTTCACGTGCACGTTGGGGCACGCGGCCAGCTCTTTGATGCGCGTGCTCCAGTCGGCGAAGACGGCGTCGTGCTTGCCCTTGTAGCGGCCGAGCCCGATCGCGCCGCCGACATGGTTGAGCACGATCGGTGTCTGCGGAAACGCCCGCGCCAGGTCGATCAGGTCGGCGAGCTGGGGATGGTACATGAAGGCATCGAAGCTGAGGCCGAGTGGGGCCAGCTGCGCAAAGCCTTCGCGCACCTTGCGATCGAGCAGCCATCCCCGCGGCCGGCTGAGCGTGGCGCCCCACTGCGCCTGGTCCGGATCGCTCGCCGAGATGAAGCGGATGCCGCGGAACCGGCCGCCACCCGCCACCATCATCGCTTCCAGCACCTTGGTCACGCCGGCGCCCAGCGTCAGCTCACCGTGGCCGACGATGCCGGCACAGGCGCGCGGCTTGCCGTAGCTGCCGCTGGCGCACATCGCGGCGACGCCGTTGGCGAACTCGATCTCGCCCACCGGACGCATCTCGACCGGCCCGTCGGCGCGATACATCGACAGCCATTCCAGATAGACGGTCGCCACCACGTTGTGGCCGCTGGAGATGTCGGCCAACAGGTCGCGCAGCAGGTACGTCCCGCTCTCCGGCCGGTCGATCAGGTGATGGTGCGGATCGACGATGGGCAGGTCGGGTTCGAGCGCGGCCTCGCGGCGCTTGTCGAGCCAGTCGGGCCGCACGGCCAAATGAGAGCTGATCGCGCTCGCCCCGGAGGCGGCGGGTGTCGTGGACGTCATTACCCTCCCCTTTCACGTGCGGCGCCAAGACTGCGCCACAACACGCGGCCGTTCCAGCTTCCACGGATAGCCAATTCCGCAACTCGTTTGGTCGGGCGCATTGTGGTGAACTGGGCGAAGAGCAAAAAGCCCCGGGGAGGGGACGACCATGGACGACGTGACACGCAGGGCGCTCCTGCAGGGTACCGGTGCTGCCGTCGCGGCAGTTGGCCTCGTTCAAGAGGCGCAAGCCCGCACCGAGCCATTCGGGCCTACCGATCCCTACGATCTGATCATCCGCGGCGGCGAGGTGGTCGATCCCAGCCAGAACCTGCGCGGCAAGCGCGACATCGGCATCCGCAACGCCCAGATCGCCGCGATCGAACCGGAGATCGCGCCGACACGCGGCACCCAGAACCTCGATGCCGCGGGCCAACTCGTGCTGCCAGGCCTCATCGACTTCCATGCCCACGTCCTGCCGGGCGCCGGCATCGGCCTGTCGGGTGACGAACTGGTGCCCTACACCGGATGTACGACTTACGTGAGTGCGGGCGACGCCGGGGCCGGCAGCTTCTCGGTCTTCAAGCATTTCAGCATCGCCTCGTCGCGCACGCGCCTCTTCGCCTTCCTGCACATTTCCCAGATCGGGCTCTCCGGATTCCCGGTCGGCGAGATGCTGAATATCGACCACGCCCGGGTCGACGCCGCGGCCAAGATGCTGGCGGAGAATCCCGACGTGCTGCTCGGCATGAAGGTGCGCGAGACGCTCGACGTGGTGGGCAGCAACGGGCTCGAGCCGCTGAAGCGCGCGATCGCCGCCGCCGAGCGTTCGGGCGTTCCGGGCATGCGCGTGATGTGCCACATCGGAAACGCGCCGGGCAATCTCTCCGACCTGCTCGACCTCTTGCGGCCGGGCGACGTGCTGACCCACGCCTATAGCGGCGCCGGCAATAACACTGTCGTGAACGGCAAGGTGCTGGCGGCCGCCCTGGAGGCCAAGAAGCGCGGCGTGCTGATCGACGTCGGCCACGGCGGCGGCAGCTTCGACTACACCGTCTGCGAAGCGGCTCTCCAGCAGGGTTTTACGCCCGACATCATCAGCAGCGATGTCCACTCTTATAGTGTCAACTCGCCGGGCAAACCGTTCCTGCCCTGGGTGATGAGCAAGTTCCTCAACCTCGGCATGTCGCTCGAGCAGGTGGTGGCGCTCGCGACCGCAGCGCCCGCCAAGGCGATCGGCCGCGTCGCCAAGCTCGGCACGTTGCAGATCGGCGCACCGGCCGATCTGTCCATGGTCGAGATCGTCGAGGGTCCGGTCGATTTCGTCGACACCCGCCAGAACACCCGCAAGGGCCAGCGCTGGATCAAGCCGATGCAGACGGTGAAGGCCGGGCGGCCGTTCGGCCGGCCCTATCCGCCGCTCTTCAATTTTCCCTAGTGCACTCCCGTAGCCAGCCTATAGCTTCGGGTCCCATGCGGACGGGCGAGATCGTCTTCACGGGAATGGACCGCGTGGTGTTCGGCCGGCCGGCAGCGGAGGCTGTTGCCGCGACGGCCGAGCGGCTGGACGCCAAGCGCGTCTTCGTCCTCGCCGGACGCACGCTCAACCGCGAGACCGCTGCGGTCCGCCAGATCGCGGCGGCACTGGGCGCCCGCTACGCCGGCACGCATGACGAGATGCCGGCACACAGCCCGCGCGACGCCGTGGTGGCCTGTGCCAACAAGGCCCGCGAAGCCGGCTGCGACCTGCTGCTGAGCGTCGGTGGCGGCTCGACCACCGACGGCGGCAAGGCGGTCACGATCTGCCTCGAGCATGACATCCGCGAGCCGGACGGGCTCGAACCCTTCCGCACCGTGGTCGACGAGATCACCGGCAAGCGGAGCTTCCCGCAGTACCGCGCGCCTCGCGTACGCCAGATCTGCGTGCCGACCACGCTGAGCGGCGGCGAGTTCAACGCCCGCGCCGGCGTCACCGAGCCCCGGCTGCGGCTGAAACAGGCCTACATCCATCCCGGCCTCATCCCGCTCGCCGTGATCTTCGATCCCGCCATCACGGTGCACACGCCGGAATGGCTGTGGCTCTCGACCGGCATCCGCGCCGTCGATCATGCCGTCGAGACCTACTGCTCGATCGACGGCAACGCCTATACCGACAGTACCGCGCTGCAGGCGCTGCGCCTGCTCGGAAGCGGGCTGGCGGCGGTGAAACGCGATCCGGCCGACCTGGCGGCGCGTCTCGACTGCCAGATCGGCGCCTGGATCTCGATGATCGGCATCGTCAGCGGCACGCGCATGGGCGCGAGCCACGCCATCGGCCATGTGCTGGGCGGCAGCGCCGGGGTGCCGCACGGCTACACCTCCTGCGTCATGCTGCCGGCGGTGCTGGCGTTCAACGCCGAGGTCAACGCCGAGCGCCAGGCCGAGATCAGCGCCGCGCTCGGCGCCGCCGGCCAGCCGGCCTCCGCGGTGCTCGATCGTTTCATTGCAGGCCTCGGCTTGCCGCGGCGGCTGCGCGATGTCGGCGTCAAGCACGACGACCTGCAGCGCATCGCCACCAACTGCATGCTCGACGACTGGACCTTCACCAACCCGCGCCCGATCCACGCGGCGCAAGAGATCGTGCCGATCCTCGAATCTGTATACTGAGGCCCATGAAAACCGTCTTTCTCCTCTGCCACCTCACTGCCGTGCTGCTGGCCGTGCTCGCCCTGTGGTCGATGCGCCACGAGCTCAGCGAACGGGCCGTCACCCGTTTTCGGTGGGTGCTTCCACCCGCACTTGCCGTCGTCGTAGCGGCGATCTTGCTGATCGTGTCGCCGGGCAAGCGCTTCGAACTATGGACGGTCGGTATCGCGGCGGGCTTTGCGATCGGCCTTGTCATGGGAACGACGCCGGTCGTCATCAAGGACTTCGCGCGCGAGCTGGTGCGCCCCAATCGCACCTGGGACGGCGTCGCCGCGGCGGCGCTGCTGCTGCTGCTGACGATCGCCCGGGTCATCACTTCCGATCTGATGGACCGCCCGTCGGGCAAGTTCGGCGTCCTGGGCGCCACAGCGGCGTTTGTCGCCGCCTACCTCACCGGCCGGGTCATCACGCTGCTCTTTTACACGGCGCCCAAATCGATCCATCTCGACATGGTCCGGGGCGAAAGGCGCGTCACCGACTAGCTCAGCGTCATCGCCCGAGTTGAATTGGCGGCGCATCGCCCGACCGGTTAAGCCCCTACGGCAGCCATCGCGCTGCAGCTCGTTGGTTCACTCTGCCGGGTGCAGCATAGCTGCCAAGGCCGAACAGCCGGCCCGCATCTCGCGGAGGATGCTCTTGAGCTCCGGGATACAGGAGCCGCAGTTGGTCCCGGCGCGAAGCAGGTTGCCGATGTCGTCGACCTTGGTCAGCCCGCGCTCGGCGATCGCGTCGCATAGCGTCTGGCGACCGACGCCGAAACAAGCGCACACGGTCGGGCCGGCGTCGCTCTGCGTCTCGTTGGTCGCCGCACATCCGGACAGAAGGTTGAGCCGCGTGTCCGGCGTCACTAGTAAAGAGCGCGCGGCGATTACCGTCGCGCGGTCGGGCAAGGATGCGCCGTCGCGCGCGAGGAAAAGACAGGCCTCGAGCCGCTCCCCGGCAATGCTGGCATAGCGAAAGTCTCCGCGCGCCGGGTCGGCGTAGACGATCAGTTCGGCGTCCGCCGATGCGCCAAGCAGGCGCAACACCCAGGCCCGGCTCTTCTCGCCTTCCGGCAATGCGGCGAGGCCGGCGAGATCGAATGCGTGGCCGTCCGGCACGGGAACGCGCGACCAGTAGAAGTCGCCGTCGGGAAGCGCGGCGTCCGGGCGCAGCAGCAGCGCCCGCCACAACGGCACGACCGGCGCCACCATGACCGGCGTTGCCTTGAGCTCGGGCTGTCCCGACACCGGATCGACCGCCGCACTGGCCAAACGACCGATCGGTCCTGCCGAGGAATAGGCGTCGCTCCAATGCATCGGCGCGAACACTTCGCCGCGCCGCTGATCGGTCGACAGACGCACCGGCAGCACGGTTGCGCCATGCCGGCTCTCCACCCTGACCAGGCCGGGCTCGGTCAGGCCGAACCGCTCGGCATCCGACGGATGGATGTCGAGCAGCGGCTCTGGGCGATGGCTCATCAGCCGCGCGACAGAACCCGTCCTGGTCATCGTGTGCCATTGGTCGCGGATGCGGCCAGTGTTGAGCAGCAATGGCCATTGCTCGCTGATCGGCTCGGCGATCGGCCGGTACGGCGTGGCGATGAACCGGGCGCGCCGATCGGGCGTCGAGAAGGACTCGGTGGCGCCGAACAGGCGTGGCGTCCCTCCGGGCGGCGACGCCTTGGAGGGCAGAGGCCATTGCACCGGCTCGAGCCGCTCGTAGGCCTGATCGCCGAGATCGGCGAGCGCGCCGATATCGAACACACGGCGGCCGTCGTTCTCGAAGGCCGAGAGTGCGGCGTGTTCGCGAAAGATGTCGGCCGGCGTGCGGTAGGCAAACGCGTCGCGCCAGCCCATCCGCCGGGCCACCTCGGTCATCATCCACCAATCGGGCCGCGCCTCGCCGGGCGCTGCACGGAACGGCCGCTGGCGGGAGATGCAACGCTCCGAATTGGTGACCGTGCCGTCTTTCTCGCCCCAGCCGGCGGCCGGCAGCACGACGTGGGCCAGCCGCGAGGTGTCGGTGGGCCAGCAATCGCTCACCACGACGAAGGGACACGCTTTCAGCGCATCGCGCACCCGGCCGGCGCGCGGCATGCTGTCGGCCGGGTTGGTGCCCAGGATCCACAGCGCCTTCACGCGGCCATCGAGCACCGCATCGAACAGCTCGACGGCCTTAAGGCCGGGCCGGGTGGCCAGCCGCGGCGCGTCCCAGAAGCGGCGCACGCGGTCGAGGTCGGCGTCGGTGAACGCCATGTGGGCGGCGAGCTGATTGGCGAGCCCGCCGACTTCGCGGCCACCCATCGCGTTGGGCTGGCCGGTGAGCGACAGCGGCCCCATGCCCGGCCGGCCGAGGCGGCCGCTCGCGAGGTGGCAATTGGTGATCGCGTTCACCTTGTCGGTGCCGGCGGCCGATTGATTCACTCCCTGCGAGTAGCAGGTGACGGTGCGTTCGGTGGCGGCAAACCAGTCGTAGAAGCAGGCAATGTCGGCCTCGGGCATGTCGGTCAGCCTCGCCACGTCGGCCAGAGAGGGAGCGAGCGCCTGTGCAGTTTCCAACGCCGCTGCGAACCCCGACGTGCGCGCCATCGTCCATCGATCGTCGCAGGCGCCGCGTGCGGCGAGATGGGTCAGCAGCCCGGCAAACAAGGCGACATCACTGCCGGCGCGCAGGGCGAGATGCAGATCGGCGATCTCGCAGGTCGCGGTGCGGCGCGGATCGACGACGACGATACGCGTACCGCGCGCCTCCTTGGCGGCGGCGAGGCGCTGGTACAGCACGGGATGGCACCAGGCCAGATTGCTGCCGACCAGGACGACCAGGTCGGCAGCTTCGAGATCGTCGTAGCAGCCGGGCACGAGGTCTTCGCCGAAGGCGCGCACGTGCCCCGCCACCGACGAGGCCATGCAGAGCCGCGAGTTGGTGTCGATATTGCCGCTGCCAATGAAGCCCTTCATCAGCTTGTTGGCGACGTAGTAGTCCTCGGTCAGGAACTGCCCCGAGACGTAGAACGCCACCGCATCCGGGCCGTGCGCGGCAATCGTGCGAGCGAACTTTTCCGCCACCAGGCCGAGCGCTTCGTTCCAGGCGGCGGGCCGGCCGCCGATCTGCGGATATTGGAGCCGGTCGATGTCATTCAGGGTCTCGCCGAGCGCCGCGCCTTTCGAGCACAGTCGGCCGCGATTGGCGGGATGCGCCGGATCGCCCACGACCGAGCCGTCGGCCGACGCCAGCACGCCGCACCCGACACCGCAGTAGGGGCAGGTCGTGCGCACATGAGCATGTTCGGTCACGTCCATGGACGCTCCACCGGGCTTGGCGGCGCCGGCGTCCGGTTGGCCGTGTCATGCCGGGACGTCAGGGCGCGCTCGGACAGCGCGCGGCCGAAGATCAGTCGGTCGCGAAATGCCGAGACGACGGTCTTGTTGCGCATCAACTCGACGTACCAGGGGCCGTCGGCGACGTGGCCGTAGAGGACGCTGCCGACCAGCCGTTCGTTGCGCAGGATCACCTTCTTGTAGATGCCGTGACTGGCGTCATGGAGCGTGATCTCTTCCTCAGCCTCGTCGGTCGCCGCCAGAATGCCGGCCGAGAACACATCGATGCCGGTGATCTTGAGGCTGGTGAACACGGGCGGCGACTCGTAGACCGCGCGCTCATCGCCGGCGAGGCGGGCGCCGCAGACCCTGGCCTGCTCCCAGATCGGCGCGACCAGTCCGAAGACCTGGCCGTTGTGCTCGATGCACTCGCCGACCGCGTAGATGCTGGAATCGCTGGTGCACATGTCGTCACCGACCAAGATGCCGCGATTGACGTGCAGGCCGGCCGCGCGCGCGAGCTCGATATTGGGGCGGATTCCGATCGCCAGCACGACAAGCTCGCCCTCGATGGTGCGTCCGTCCGCCAGCCGCACGCCCTTGGCCTGCCCGGCGCCGACGATCTCCTCGGTGTCGGCCTTGGTGAAGAACTCGATGCCGCGCGCTTCGAGATCGGACTGCAGCAGCCCGCCGGCCGTCGCGTCGAGCTGGCGCTCCATCAGACTGGGCATGAGGTGGACGACCGAAACCAGCATGCCCCGACGCTTCAATCCCCAGGCAGCTTCGAGGCCGAGCAGTCCGCCGCCGATCACCACGGCGCGCCGATGCGCCGCGGCCGCCGCGATCATGGCCTCGGCGTCGGCGATGTCGCGGAAGACGCGAACGCCGGCCAGGTCGAGCCCCGGCACGGCGGGAGCGAGCGGTCGTGAACCGGTGCCGATCAGGAGCTTGTCGTAGGCGAGCGGTCCCGTGCCCTCGACCTGAACCGTCCTGGATCGCGCATCGATCGCCGTGACCGGTTGGCCGGCGAGTAGGCGAATGCCGTTCTGCCGATACCAGTCGCGCGAGTTGATCTCGATCTCGCTGGCCGCCTTTTCGCCCGCTAGCAGCGATGACAGCAGGATGCGGTTGTAGTTGGCCTGCGGCTCGGCGCCCACGACGGTGATGTCGTAGCGCGACGGCGCGCGCGCCAGCAGCTCCTCGACCGCGCGCATCGCCGCCATGCCGTTGCCGACAACGACCAGCCGCTCCTTGCGGAGGGTGGGGTCGAACACGACGATCAGCCCTTCGGATAGGCCGCCGCGATCATCATCTCCGACAAGGCGCCGTAGGCGGTCGCCCAGGCCTGCTTGACCTCTGGCGTGAAGGCATCGGCAAGGCCCTTCTCCAGCGTCCACAGCAGCGCTCCGCCCACCGTGGCGTAGTGCTCCTTGCGCACGCCATAGGCGACGTGGCGCTTGGCCAGCTCGCGCACCGGCGGCACGATCGCTTCGATATTGCCGAGGCCGTTCACCACCATGGCGATGGCGCCCATAAGCTTCTTGCCCTGTGCCGCCATGTCTCCGCGAAACAGCGCCCGGGTCTCGGGCGCCGTCTCGAACAGTCGGCCATAGAAGAGCTCGGCCGCCGTGTCGGCGATCGGCGCCACCTTGGCGAAACTGGTCTGGACCTGGGCGATCTGTTGCGGGGTCATGTGTGGCCTCAGATCCGCGCATGGGCGAGTGCGGTGGGAGCGCGCTCGGCGAGGAAGTTCCTGCGCAGGTAGTACCACCAGGTGATCGCGATGCAGGTCACGTAGAAGGAGAGGAAAACCATCAGCGCAAGATGCGTGGATCCGGTCGCGGCGATCGAGGCGCCGAAGCCGCGCGGGATGAGATAGCCGCCGCAGGCGCCGATCGCCGAGGTAAAGCCGATCACCGCCGCGCCTTCCATACTCGCCGCCTTGAGCGCGAGCTTGCGCGCCTCCTCGCCGGCGCCCTTCGCCTCGCGCAGCTTCTCCTCGCGGAAGATCGACGGGATCATGCGGAAGGTCGAGCCGTTGCCGATGCCCGTCGTCACGAACAGCACCAGGAACATCAGGAGGAAGCCCGGGAAGCTCTTGATATCGACGAAGTACATGACGCCCACGGTGGCCATGCCCATGGCGACGAAGTTCCAGAACGTCACCACGGCGCCGCCGATCTTGTCGGCCAGCAGGCCGCCCAGCGGCCGCGCCACCGAGCCGACCAGCGGCCCGAGGAAGGCGATGCCGATGCCGATCGCCGGGAACTGCGTCTTGATCAGCAGCGGAAACGCCGCCGAATAGCCGATGAAGGAGCCGAACGTGCCGATATAGAGCCACGACATCACCCAGGTGTGCTTGCGCCGGGTGATGACCAGCTGGTCCTTGAAGGTCGAGCGCGCCGAGCTGAGATTGTTCATGTGGCGAACGGCGCCATAGACCGCGAGCACGATCAGCGGCAGCCACATCAGTCCGGCGTTCTGCAGGTAAAGGCCCGTGGTGCCGAGCGGCGGGAGCAGGTAGAGGCCGATCCAGCCTGCGCCGATCAGGATCGGCGTGAGCAACTGCACGGTGCTGACGCCGATATTGCCGCCGGCGGCGTTGAGGCCGAGCGCCCAGCCCTTCATGCGATCGGGATAGAAGTACGAAATGTTGGCCATGCTGGAGGCGAAGTTGCCGCCGCCCAGGCCCGCCGTGGCCGCCACGAGCAGCATCAGCCCATAAGGCGTGTCAGGCTGCGCGACGAAGTAGGCGAGCAGGCTGGTCGGAATGAGCAGCAAAGCGGCGCTGACGATCGTCCAGTTGCGCCCGCCGAAGATCGGCACCGCGAAGGTGTAGGGAAAGCGCATCAGCGAGCCCACCAGGCCCGGCAGCGCGACCAGCTGGAAGAGCTGCTCCGTGCTGTAGTGGAAGCCGACCAGTGGCAGCTTGGTGGCGACGATGCTCCAGATCAGCCAGATCGAGAAGCCGATATGCTCGGCCAGGATCGACCAGATGAGATTGCGTCTGGCTATGGTCTTGCCCTTGGCCTCCCAGAATGCCTCGTCCTCGGGATGCCAATCGGAAATCCAGATATCGTCCTTGCGCATCGCAGTCGTCCTCGTGCTGTGGTGCGTCGGATCGGCGCCGCGAATGGGCCGCGCCTTCGAACGCCCAGGTTCTGTCGAGCAGGGTTGATCGTCCGCAGCGGACCGTCGTTGGCCCACGATCACGTCCTCGGGCGGAGAAACCGCCCCAGGTGGTCGGCCTCGCCGTTGAGGCCGCCCATCTCCCGTGGTTGCGCTGCACTTCCTGAAGCGCGGGAGCACGACTAGCGTCGCAAGCATCATGCCAAGGAAATTCGACTAGAAATCAGCTAGTTGGACAGTGCCTCTTTTTTGGTTCTGCTCAAATTTGCGGCATCGGCCGGATTCTTGTGCGACGCAACAGATATCCCCCGTCCGGTTCGGCCGATTTGCCGGGCTCGAAATGCGCGCCGTCAAGAAAGCGATCGGGGCGCGGGACGCGCCGGCAGCAACCAGGCGCCGTCGAGTAGGCCCGCGCTCTCGCGGGTGCCGATCGGCCTGGGCAGCCCCAGCCATCTTGCCGCTTCGGCGTAGAGATCGGGCATGATGATCGGCTATGGGTTGTCGGCGCTGACCCGCCGAGAGCCGGGAGGATGGGGCATGGGCGCGCGCACGGGTTCGCAATTTCTCGAAGGGCTCCGCAAGACCAGGCGTGAGATCTGGGTCGACGGCGAGCGGATCGACGACGTCACCACGCATCCCAAGCTCAGGGGCGGGGCCGAAAGCCTGGCGGCGATGTTCGACCGCCAGCACGCCTATGCCGCCGAGTGCCTCTACAAGGACCCGGAGACCGGCGAGCCGACCAACGTCAGCCACATGATCCCGCGCTCCAAGGACGAGCTGCGGCAGCGCCATGCCGGGATCGTGCGGCTGTCGGAAGGCTCGATGGGCATCATGGGCCGCACGCCCGACTACATGAACATGAAGTTCGCCGCCTTCGCCTCGGCGCCCAAGGTGTGGGCCGGCGCCGACGGGCGCAACGAGCGCGGCGCGCGCAACATCGTGGCCTTCCAGCGCCGTCTCGCCCAGGCCGATATCTCGCTCACCCATACGATCATCCAGCCCACCACCGACAAGCGGACCGATGGCAAAATCCTCGGCAACAAGGTGACGGTGCGCAAGGTCGGCCAGACGGCCGACGGCATCATCGTCCGCGGCGGCCGCGTGCTGGCCACGCTGGCGCCCTACGCCGACGAGCAGACGGTCTATCCGGGCCAACCGATCCCGGCCGGGGCGACCGAATACGCGCTGGCCTTCGCCCTGCCGCTCGACACGCCCGGCCTGAAATTCCTGTGCCGCGATTCGGCGGCGACTCCGGGGGCCGATCCGTTCGACAAGCCGCTGTCGTCGCGCTTCGACGAGCAGGATGCCTTCTGCATCTTCGACGACGTGCTGGTGCCGTGGGACCGCATTTTCATCGACGGCGACGTCGAGATCTACAACTCGATGCGGCAGACCGGCTACGCCATCAACATGACCACCCAATCGACCATCCGGGCGCTGACCAAGCTCGAGTTCGCCTACGGCCTCGCCGGCCGCATGGCCGAGCTGATCGGCGACTATTCGCCGGCGACGACGGAGATGCTGGGCGAGCTCGCCTGCTACGTGCGGCTCACCGCCAATGCCGTGGAGCTGTCGCTCGAGAAGGCCTGGCAGCGCGAGGACGGCGTGTGGTTTCCCGACGGCGCCGCGCTCGAGCCGATGCGCTCGATGCTCCCCGTCTGGATGCCGCGGGTGGCGGAGATCATCACCCTGATCGGCAGCCACAACCTCTTGACCACGCCGAGCCGCGCCCAGCTCGACGACCCGAAGCTGAGGCCGCTGATCGACGAGATGATGAGCGGCGCCGATGGTGCCGCCGCCGACGAGCGGGCAGCGGTGTTCCGCATGGCCTGGGACCTCGTCGGCTCCGCCCTGGGAGGCCGCGGCTTCCTCTACGAGCGCTTCTATCTGACCTCGGCCGCGCGCAACAAACAGATGCTGCATTCGCGCTTCTTCGACCGGGCGCGCTCGCAGGCGCTGGTCAAGGACATGCTGGCGCGGGCCAATTCGCGACTCCCCACAAGTTGACGGTGCTGGTGCCGGGAGGAGCGCCTCACTTGCCGTCGTTGCAAAACCTTTTCAGTACGTTGTCGTACGCCATGTTTGCCGCTCCAGCCGCCGCCGTCGTGATCTGGATGGTTTGGCGCGTCATGGTTTGGTGTCTTTTCTACACCACCCTGGTTTCAACCTGGGTCGGCAGCCTGCCAGCCCTCTTTCAGATTCCAATCATGATCGGGCTGTTGCTGGTGGCCTGGCCGCTGCTTCTGCTGGCGCTTTCTGGTTGGATCCTCACTCTTGTTTTTCCTGGCCTTGCCCTTGAACGCGGCGAAGTTCCACGTCTGTTTGCGCGCAGCAGGTCTCCGGCCTTTTCCCGGATTTTCATTTTCCTCTTGCTCCTGCCGCTCATCGTCGTTCCCTTGAGATATCTGGCTGATCGAGTGGAGGGGCCGCAGATTTCGTTCTGGCACTGGGTATTGGTCTTTGGTCCATTACCCGTCCTGGCAATTTGGCTTGTCGCCCGCATTCGGCGAAAACGGGATTGATCATCTATCGGGAGGATGGCGTGGCACGGCAAACAATTCCGGGCGATGGCGTCGGCATCCAGGTGCCGGTCGGCCGCATCAAGGCCAGCCGGACGCGGTGGCAAACGATTTTCGAGACCCGCGACAAACCGATGATCTATCGACTTTGCAACACTCAACCTCACGGCCGCGCTGATCCCGGCAACAGCCTGATCGTCGATATCGATGGCGTTGCGCGCCGCCAGGTCCATGTCGAGGTCGGTGCCTCGGTCGACGTGATGGGCAAGAAAATCCGGGTCAAGGCAGGCGGCGGCGGGGCCAGCCACGTCGTCGAAGGCTGGTACGTGCTGGTGTCCTAATACCGTCCCGCGCGAAGGCGATACCTGATGATTCTTCTGCCTTCGTGAGCTCGGGGTCGACGATCCTGATCGCGACTTCGCCCATGAGCTCGACGCCGTGATAGAAGATGCGGATCGGAGCGAGGTCGGGCGCGGAGCCGGGTACGCTCGGCGCCGTCGCCGCCCGGGCATAGGCAAGACGCAGGCGCGTGTTCTTGATGTCGGCATTGTTGTCACGAATCGTGCCGAGGATGAGATGATCGGGGTTCACGCAGCGCCGCACATCGCAGCGGTGGCAGAGGATCATGCCTGCGGGTATTGGGCCGTACTTAACCGTCCAGGCGAGGCGGTGCGCCCGCCACGCCTTGCCCCGGTAGCGCAGGCAGCCGTAGCCGTCGGGCTCGAGCGGCCCGCGCCAGATGTGGCAGCCGCTCAGCGGGTCGGGCTTGCTATAGTAGGTGATCCGTTGCTCCGCCGACCAATCCGGCTTGCAGTACGGCACCGGCCGCTCGGAGCGACGATTGAGGGGGCGTCGTTTCTTGTTCATGCGGGGAATTTAACCGAGGTCGGGTCGCAACACCTATTTTGGTCATTAGAAGTTCAGCCTCGTGCCACTGGAGTCCGTCGGACTCACTTTCCGCAATTTGGGAAGCTGCCTCCCTGCCATCCGTGTCATCCCGAGCAGCGCGGGGTAACCCCCCCGCGCATTAGCGAGGGATCTCGTGCAGCGCTGACCTTAGATCCCTCGCTCCGCTCGGGATGACACACCTGTTTTGCCGACGGCTTCATCGTCCCGAGGAGACGGCGAGAACGCCGCCCCGAGGATAGGCGTGACGCAAAGTGGATAGAGCCCGGCCAGGGCGCGCCCTAGCTTCTAACCAATGAAAACACCAGCAGTCCCCTCCTCCGCCGTGGACAGCCGCGCGGCCTGGGTCGTCGCCGTCGCGGCCCTCGTCATCCTGGCGATCGCCTACGGGGCGCCGTTGCTCGCGGCGGTGGCCCTGAAGCCGATCGCCGCCGAGTTCGGCACCGCGCGCGCCGCACCCGCCGCCGCCGTGTCCTTCGCCCTGATCGGTGCGGCCTTCGGCGGCATCGCGGCGGGCTGGCTGGCGGGCCGGCTCGGCACTCGCCTGATCGTCCTGTTCGGCGGCGCGATGCTCGCCGGCGGGCTCGTGCTCTCGGCGTCCGGCGGGCTCGCCCAGCTCTATGTCGGGCACGGCGTGCTGATGGGGCTGTTCGGCGCCTCCTGCATCTTCTCGCCGGTCGTGACCTATGTCAGCCGCTGGTTCGAGCGCAGCCGCGGCGCCGCCGTGGCCATGATCTCCTCGGGCCAGTCGCTGTCGGGCGTCGTGTGGCCGATCGTGTTCCAGACCGGCATCACCGAATTCGGCTGGCGCGAGACCATGCTGGTGTTCGGGCTGTTCGTCGGCGCGTCGATCCTGGTGCTGGCCGCGATCTTCCTGAAGCCGCCGCCGCAGCCGCTTCCGTCGCAAGGCCGCGGCGGCACCGATCCGACAGCAGGCGCGCCGGTGTTCGGGCTGTCGCCCAACCTCGCCATGTTCGTCCTGGCGGTGGCGATCTTCTGCTGCTGCGTTCCCATGGCGATGCCGTCGCAGCACATCGTGGCGTTCTGCAGCGACCTCGGATTCGCCACGCAAAGCGGGCCCGCCATGCTGTCGGTGCTGCTCGGCTGCGCCTTCCTGGCGCGCCAGTTCTGGGGCTGGCTGGCCGACCGGATCGGCGGCCTGCAGACGCTGCTGTGGAGTTCGCTCGCCCAGGCGACGGCGTTGAGCGGCTTCCTGCTGACCAAAGACGAGACCGCCTTGTTCGCGGTGTCCGCGGCCTTCGGGCTGGGCTTCTCCGGATTGCTGCCGTCCTACGTGATCGCGATCCGCGAGTACTACCCGGTGAGGGAGGCGAACTGGCGGGTGCCGACGATCTACTTCGCGGGCTTCCTGGGCATGGCGTTGGGCGGCTGGGGCGCCGGCGCGCTCTATGATCAATTCGGCTATTACCTGCCGGCGTTCACCGTCGGGATCGGCTTCAACCTCGTCAACCTGGTCATCCTGCTGACCCTGGTCTTCCGCCGGCGCGACAAAGGCTGGCGGACGGCGATGGCTTGACGGGCGCTTCTCCTTCACCAACTCCGCCGTCAGATGTAGGCGATCCTCGATGTCCGCTTTGCCCTCGATGGCGGACATGCCTCCCACTTCGGGGAACGTCCGCTTTGGGCCACACTCGGACGTCCGCTGGCCTACTCGATTACCTCGTCGGCACGGGAGAGAAATGCCAGCGGCACAGTTAAACCGATAGCTTTCGCGGTTTTCAAGTTGATGATCAGTTTGAAATCCGTTGGTTGCTGGATGGGCAGGTCGGCCGGCCTGGCGCCTTTCAGTATCTTGTCCACGTAGGTCGCACCCCTCCTGTACATTTCCAACTCCGCTGACACAAAACTCATCAGCCCACCTTGCTCGACGAACGCGCGAACCACCGAAACAGCCGGTATTCGGTACTTCACCGCCAGCTCCGCGGCACGTTTGGTTGGTAGGCTCGGTTGAACGATGACAGCATCGGGCCGTTCTTTCTCCATTGCCGGAAAAGCCGCCTCGAGGTCTTCAATGCGATGGATCATTATTGGGTCGATTGTGATCCCGGCGGTTGTGCCGACGAGCTGAATGCGCTCGAGAAACGGCTTGGAGAAGGGATCGGGCGCGTTGGCCAGCGCCACTACGCGGTGCGCCGACGGCAGCATATCCTGAATCAGCTCTACGGTTTTGCCGGCCAGTTCTGCGCCCACGCCAGCCATGCCGGTGACGTTGCCACCCGGCCGGGAGAGGCTTTCGACAAGTCCGGTTTCGACCGGATTTCCTACCAGCATCATGACGATCGGGATTTCGTTCGTCGCCTGCTTGGCAGCTTGTGCGGCCGGCGTGAACCAAGCCACGATCAGATCGACTTTGAGCCGCACCAGCTCCGCGGCCAAACCGGGAAGGCGCCCCACTTGTCCTTGGTCCGATCGGAACTCGTAGTGAATGCTTTGTCCCTCGACGTAACCTAGTTCGCCCATCACCTTCCGGAACAACAGCCAGAATTGCTCCGATCCGGGAGACCCAACCACTAGAACGCCGACCGTCGGCACCTTCCGTTGCTGCGCGATGCCGGCCAAGGGCCGGCTGGCGACAGCGCCAGCGAATAGTGCGAAATACTCACGCCGTCTCATGTAGTCCTCCCGCGCGGTTTTGGACCACATCAATTAAGGCTGAATGATACCACACCCCCTGCAAAACGCGGCGCGGGAACGAGGTCGGAGGTCAATTCCACGCCGGGTACGTCCGAGTAAGGTCATTCGCGTCGGTTTGACCTTCTGACCATCACTTCCGGTCTACCCCCCCGTGAACAGACATTCCCGGTGACTGGCGGCATTTCTCAAACGGGCCAACAGCAGACCTAACGACGACCGGCGTGGGGGGCGAAACGAGTCAGCACTTGCTCCAGATGACGCCGCGCACTGACTTGGTCGCCAAGAAAATGTTTGGCCACGCCCATCATACGCTCGCCGAACAGCTGATCGCCCGCGTCCGCCCCCGCCCCCCTCGTTACAAGATCATGGAACCTTTGCACAAATGGCAGCGCAGCACGGTATCGATTGCGCGCGGTGTGATTGAAAAAC
>CAWCPC010000011.1:0-7492 GCA_963797365.1 uncultured Alphaproteobacteria bacterium
GAGCGGCCTCTGCCAATGGCGGCTGGATCACATGCTTGCGATGCTATTCGGCCGGCGCTGTGGCAGAAACTGCCGACATTGCGCGAAGCTCGGACACCGCCTGCCGGATGATCTGCCAGGCCCCGTAGAGCGCCAGCGTCGCCATGACGGCGCCGACGGCGAAGTCGGGCCAGCCGGCGCCGACTCCGAACACGCCCAATGCGGCCAGCATGACGGCGACATTGCCGATGGCGTCGTTGCGCGAGCAGATCCACACCGAGGCCATGTTGCTGTCGCCCTTGCGGAAGCGATAGAGGAGCGCCGCGACCGTGGCGTTGGCGATGAGGGCTATCACGCCGACGACGCCCATGACCGGCGCATCGGGCACCGTGCCGACGACCGCATGGCGCGCCGTGATGAAGATGACCCAGAGGCCGAAGGCCGCCATGGTCGCGCCCTTGAGCAGCGACGCCCGCGCTCGCCAGTGCAGCGCCATGCCGAGCACGAACAGGCTCACGCCGTAATTGGCGGCGTCGCCCAGGAAATCGAGCAAATCGGCCAGCAGCGAGACCGATTGCGCGCTGAGGCCGGAGGCGACCTCGACGCCGAACATGGCGAAGTTGATGGTTAGCGCGACCCACAGGATGCGGCGGTAGCCCGGCGGGCTACCCGTCGCGTTGTCCTGCGGTGCGGGAGGAGGACAGCAGCAGGCGGCGCTCATGCCGCGAGGCTATAAGCTCCAGGCGGCGATACACAATAACGGGTTACGATCCCTCCACAGCGAGCGCCCAGACGGCCGCGAGGAAGGCAAGCACCTGAAAGATGCCGCGAATGTTGCCCCAGAACTGGAAGCCGTCGAACGCCTGCTGCAGCGCCGCCGGATCGCCAAGGCCCTCGACGCCCAACATGATCGGTGCCGCCTTGAGCGTGCAGAGCAAGCCTCCGACTGAAAGAAGAACCGCGCCATAGATCGGCAGCGCGACCCGGCCCGTCGCGGCTCGGTCGAGATGAAGGCTGACCATCGCTGCGAGGATCAGCACGAAGCTGCCGATGGCCTCAATCGGATAGAGAAAGAGCCCATTGACCAGATCCGCGTGTCGGCTGAAGTCCGCCCAGGCCGGTGCCCCGACCTGCTGCCATGCCGGCGTGGCGACGATCGCTCGATCGACGTTTCCGCCGGCCAGCAGCCCGCTCAGGACTATCGCCGCGACGAGAAGGCAGCGGGTCCTCGACGAAATTATTCCGCCTGCCATCTCTCAAGGCTTCGCCGGCCGGAAGTCCTGATCTGGGAACGGCGAGACCTTCGGGACCTGTATGACCACGACGGCACGTTCCGCGGCCTGGTGACAGGCGTTGCAGGTGTCGGTGAGCCGGCCATAGGCCTCCGCGAACTTGGCGGAGTCGGCGCTCTTGATGGCCTGGGCCAGCGCTTCCATCGGTTCCTTGGTGGTGGCCAGGATTGTCTCGGCGATGTTGGTCTTCCGGTACATCGGCCAGGCCCGCGCCGCCCTTTCGAACAACTCCTCCAGCTCGTGGAGCTCGTAGGCGGCATAGGCCCAGTTCTTCTCCTGTCCCGCCAATCCGAGTTTCGTGTGACGCGGCTGGACGGTCATGGTCATCAGATCGCCCAGGCCGGGCCGGTAGGCTTGCGGTGCTGCCGCCTGCGGGGCGGGCGTCTGGGCATGTCCCAGGCCAAGGATGGAGAGCGAGATCACTGCGGTCACCAGGACGAACGGCAAGGCGCGTCTGAACATGAGGAGGCCTCCTATAGTGACACCGCGAGGCGAGGGACTAGGCCGGCAACGCCCGCGCATCGACGCAAAGGTCACTGCGTTCAACCCTTCAGCGCGGGTGATGATGCGGCTCGCCACCGCCGGCATAGCCGCGCAGCTCGGCATAGCGCTGGAGCTGCGCCGGCTGCAGCAGCTCGACGGTCGACAGATGATATTTCAGATGGGCGGCGCGCAGCCTCGCTTGCGTGTCGCCGATCGCGGCGGTTGCCGCGGCGATCGCGTCGACTGTTGCCGTGCGAGTGGCGAATAGCGTGTCCAACGCTTTCTCTTCGGAGATCAGTCGCTCGCCGATCGGAATTGTCTCTGCCTTCATCGCTTCAAAGAGACCTTGAATGCGTGTCTTCTGCGGGTCGCTGAGGCCAAGCTGCACGGCCAATTCGAGCAGGTGGCTGGGTCCCGGATAGCCGTTCAGCTCGGCCGCCAGGGCCAGGCCCATGCCTCGTCCCGCCTTAAGGTCGGCGACCTGCTGGTCCGACAGCGCCTTGATCGGCCGCGTCTGCAGGCCGGCATAGGGCGTCTGGGCGAGCGCCGCGCCGCTCGTGGAGACGGCGAGCGCGAGCACTAAAAACAGGTGGCGATGCATAGGACGGCTCCCATTTGATCGGGTCTGGACGACTGACTCACAATGCACAGGTGCGGAAGCCAGCAAGCACGTCGCTGCGGTCGGGCGTGAAAAAGTTGCGATACGCCGGCCGGGCGATACGGGCACTGGTCGCCCAGCAACCACCGCGCAGCACTTTGCGTGTGCCGAACCAGGGTTGCGAATAGTCCTTGTACGGATCGGCCTGGAAGTCCGCGAAGGGCAGGAAGTCCGACGCCGTCCATTCCCAGACATTGCCGATCATCTGACGGCAACCGAAGGCGCTGTCCCCGGCTGCGCAGGCCGCGACATCGACAGGCCCGTCAAATGCGTAGTCGAGATTGGCGCGGGCAGCCATTGGCGGCGTGTCGCCCCACGGCCAACGGCGGCGCGCATCGGCCAGTCGTTGCGTGCGGTCGGATGTCGGCGTGCCAATGGCGGCGGCCTCCCATTCGGCCTCGCTCGGCAGGCGCCGGCCGGCCCAGCGGCACCACGCCTCGGCCTCGAACCAGGAAACGAATACGACCGGCTGGTGCGGCGCCAGTTCCTCGACCGCGCGATAACGTCGGACGCTCCACACGCCGTCGCGCTTGGGTTGCCAGTAGGCCGGTCGCTCGGCGTTGCGGCGCTGCCGCCAATCCCAACCGGCCGCGCTCCAGAATTCCCGGACGCCGTAGCCGCCGGCGTCGATGAAGGCGGCGAATTCACCATTGGTGACCGGCGCGCGGGAAATGCGGAAAGGTGCGAGCGCGGTTTCGTGGGCCCATTTCTCGTTGTCGAAGACAAAGCCATCGGCAGCCGTCGAGCCCAGCCGCCAAGTCCCGCCCGGCACGGCAACATCGCCCGGCAAGGCACCTTCTGCCGGGCGCATTGCGTCGCCCAGCTCTTGCGGCGGCGCATAGGCAAGCGTCTGGCGCGAATAGGTGAGCGCCTCCGCATGCATGTCCTCGTGACGGATGGCGAGTTCGTAGAAATAGCGAACGCCTTCGTCGATTGTGCCGCCGAGCAGGTCCTCCTGCCGTGCGAGCACGTCGGCCATGTAGCCGAAGGTGCCGGCGCGATCCGGCAGGTCGAGCTGCCAGCGCGTGGCGTGCGCCACTGCACTCGAATCCCACAGCCGATCGCTGCGCTCGATCAGCGGCGCGCGGCCGTGGGCGTGACGCAGCGTCCAGTATTCATGAAACCAGCCGACGTGACCGATCTCCCAGAGCACAGGATTGACGATGTCGAGTTGAGGGCCCAACAATTCGGACGATGACAGATCTTCCGTCAACCGCCGGGTGCGATGACGGACCTCGCGCAGTTGCGCCACGAGTTCGGCCGCGGACGCACCGCTGGTCGGCCGCTGGGCATGGGCCTGGTCCATGAACATCGTCCTTATCACACCCGAGGGTCCGACTTCACGTACCGGCAATCGCGTTGCCGCGTCGCGCTGGGGGCGCATCCTGCGCCGTCTTGGCCATCGTGTGCGCATCGCGTCGGACTACGACGGCCGATCTGCCGATCTGATGGTGGCCGTTCATGCCTGGCGGAGCGCGGCGGCGATCGCCCGCTTCAAGACGAAGTACCCCGACCGGCCGGTCGTTCTGCAGCTCAGCGGCACCGACATCTATCACTACATCGACGCCGACCCGGTGCCGACGCGGCGGTCGATGGATCTCGCGGATCGTCTGGTGGCGTTGAACGACCTTGCCTGGCGTGTCGTCCCGAAGTCTCTACGCGCGCAACTCTGTGTCATCCATCAGTCGGCCGAGCCTTTGCCCTATCCGCGGCGTCCGAGCCGCCGGGCTGCGGTCGCCTCCGTGATCGGCCATCTGCGTGACGTCAAGGACCCGCTGCGAGCGGCCGAGGCGGCGCGGCTGCTGCCGGCCGACAGCCGGATATGCATTGAACAGGTCGGCCGCGCCTACACGACGGAGTGGGCTTCCCGTGCGCGTGCCGAGATGGCAACCAACCCGCGCTACCGGTGGCGGGATGACGTACCGACGGCGGCCGTGCGCCGACTGCTGGCGCGCAGCCATGCCATGGTCATCTCTTCTCTCAGCGAGGGGGGCGCCAATGTGATCTCGGAGGCTGCCGTGGCCGGCGTGCCAATTCTGGCCTCGCGCATGGACGGCAATGTCGGACTGCTCGGCCCCGATTATCCCGGCTATTTTCCCGTCGGCGACACGCTGGCTCTGGCCCGCCTGCTGCAGCGAGTGGAACGCGATCCGCGCTTCGTGGCCCGCCTAGGCAAGGCGGTGGCGCGCCGGGCATCGCTGTTCCGGCCACCGCGCGAGGTCGCCGCGTGGCGCCGTCTGCTCGCCGCGCTGACATGATCAGGCGGCGCGCACTGTACGATGCTCCCTCATGAATATGGCGACAACGGCACCCGACCCGAAGGTCAGCGCGCCGATCACGCCGATCGCCCAAGCGCCGCCGAACAGATCGGTGATGATGCCCGCCGACAGCGCGCCGATGGCGTAGCCTAGATCGCGCCAGAAGCGATAGACGCTGAGCGAGCGTGCACGCCATGACGGGTGCGAGGCGTCGGAGACCGCGGCGATCAGCGTCGGATAGACCATGGCCGTCCCCAGCCCCAGAAGCACGCTGGCGGCGAACCACCATCCGAAGCTGTGGGTGACGGCCGTCAGCACCAGGCCGGCCGCCTGCACCCACATGCCGGCCACGATCAGCCCCTTCCGACCCCAGCGGTCGCTCAAGGGACCGGTCACGAGTTGAAGGGCGCCCCACACGGCGAGATAGATCGCCTTCAGGATGCCGATCCGCTCCACTCCGAGGCCAAAGCCCGCGAAGAACAGCGGGAAGATTCCCCAGCTCATTCCGTCGTTCAGATTGTTGACCAGTCCGGCCTGCGACGCCGCGAACAGATTGCGCTCACCGAACGAGACACGGCGGAAGATTTGCCAGAATCCCTGGGTCTCCGTCGGCGCGGCGTGACGGGAGAGCTCCAGCGCTACATGCGCGCGGGTATCGCGCACGACCACGACCGACAGTAGGAGCCCGAGCACGGCGTAGCCGATACCGAGATAGAACGGCTGCGGCCGTAGGCCGTAACGCTGGGCGATGTAGCCGGTCAGGAAAGCGGTCAGGCCGACGGAGAGATAGCCTGCGAATTCGTTGAGTCCCACGGCGAGCCCGCGCGACTTGGGACCCACCAGATCGACCTTCATGATGACCGTCATCGACCAGGCGAAACCCTGGTTGATGCCGAGCAGCGCGTTGGCGGCAATCACCCAGCCCCAGCTCGGCGCCCATGCGATCATGAAGGGCACCGGCAGCCCGATTAGCCAGCCCACGATCAGCATGGCTTTGCGGCCATGGATGTCCGCGAAATGCCCCGAGACGAGGTTGGCGACCGCCTTGACGACACCGAAGCTGACGATGAAGGAGACCACGATGGTCGTCGAAGCGATCTTGAACTCTTCGGCGCCAATCAGCGGCACCACCGTGCGCTCCAGCCCGACCATGCCGCCGACGAAGGCATTGACCAGGACGAGCAGCGAGAATTGGGGCCAGTTCTCGCGTAGGCCGAGCCGGATGTTCGACGATGCCTCCGCCGCGGTCACGCCGCGGCCAAGCCAGCATTGATGCCGCGCAGTTCGGCGGCCCGCGGCGGTGGGACAGGAATGTCCTCGAGCATGAACTGCACGAAGGCGTCTTCGCCTTCGATGCGGAATGCCGCGTTGTGCCGGCGTTCGAAGCCGATAGTGGAAGCGGGCTTGCCACTCAGCCGCCGCCCGCAGACCGACCCGGCATAGGCGCCCGGCAGCACTTCCACGTAGTCGGGCAGCGCCTTCAGGCGGTGCAGGCTGCGAAACAGTACGCGTGCACCTTCCTCAGCCGTCGCGGCCAATTCGGTCCGGCCGACGTCGCCCACCATCAACGTATGGCCCGTGAAGGCGAACCAGGGCTCATCAGCGCGAGTCCGGTCGGTCACCAGCAGGGACACATGCTCAGGCGTGTGTCCCGGTGTATGGATGACTTCAGCAGTGACATTACCAAGTTCCAGTACGCCGCGGTCGCGGACGCCATGGAAAGGGCGGGCAACCTCGGCCGCGGCGAACAGCACGTACTTGGCGCCCGCGGCATCGGTGAGCTGCCGCCCCGACGACACGTGATCCGCATGAACGTGCGTGTCGACGACGTAGAGGATGCGCATGCCCGTGGCGTGGGCGGCTGCCAAATAGGGCTCGATCTCCCCCACTGGATCGACCACGGCGGCCGCGGACTTGCCACCACAGCCGAACAAATACGAAATCGCCACGGGATCTGAGTGTAGAAACTGGCGCATGATCATGGCTGGTCTCCCCTTGCGCGTCGTGACCTGTCGGGCGTCCAGGGTCTCCGTGGCGACCCACTTGCTATCAATTAATCATTCAAGCAATTGATTGAATGATTTCGAACTGCTACGGTCTTGTCAATGGGACGCGCAAAGCTTCAGATCTTCGAGCAATTCGCTGAGCTCGCGCGGGTGCTGGGCCACGCGCACCGTCTGGAACTGCTGGAGTATGTGGCGCAGGGCGAGCGGTCGGTGGAACGGCTGACCGAGATCAGCGGCCTGTCAGTCGCCAACGTGTCGCAGCACCTCAAGCACCTGCAACTCGGCGGGTTCGTGCAAGCGCGACGGGACGGAAAGCGGGTCCTTTACAGTCTCGCCGACGGCCCCATCCTTCCGTTGCTCGCGGCGCTCCGCAGCTATGCGGAACGCAATCGAGCAGAGGTAGGCAAGATCGTCGCGGATTACTTCCACCGCCTCGACCAGCTCGAACCGGTTTCTCGTAAGGAATTGGCGCGACGCCTGAAGGCAGGTTCCGTCGTCGTGTTGGATGTCAGGCCGGAAGACGAATTTGGGCTGGGCCATGTTCGGGGGGCCGTCAATATTCCGGTGAACGAACTCAAGCGTCGGCTCGCTGAACTTCCGAAGACCCAGGAGATCGTCGCCTACTGTCGCGGGCCCTATTGCGTCTTTTCGTTCGAGGCGGTGGCGCTCCTCCGCAAGCGCGGCTACATAGTGCGGCGTCTTGAGGACGGTTTCCCCGAATGGAAAGCGGCGGGTCTGGACGTCGAGGCTATTTCACCCGGGCGCTGACCGAGCCGCTCCTAATGGCGGCTATACAATAACGGCCGGCGACTTACG
>CAWCPC010000012.1:0-27265 GCA_963797365.1 uncultured Alphaproteobacteria bacterium
GCCTCATCCCTACTCCGAACCTGCGTTCCCCTATTCACCCTAGGGGTTATCGGTCCTGCAACAATATCAAAATATTGGGGCAAACCACAACTAAACCGCCAATAGTTGAGGGTAACTCCTAGCTTTAGGAGGAAATACGCACCGCCTGCGCATTGGCTCGCAGCGTCTTGGTACCAAGCCCGAGATATCCGGCAATGAACGTGAAGGTGTATGTCGCGCTGACCATGGTGCAGGTAACACTCGAGTTGCCGTTGCAATTTGCTGTGTCGGTGTAGGATACGGAGATCCCGCTGCCGACGCCGCCCAGCATCTTACCTTGCAAATAACTTGTTACCGCCGAAGTCGTCGATGTTGGATTGAGCATGAAGTACCGCGCCGCCTCCTCGGTCGCGTATTCGAGGTTCTGCCGCACGTAGAACATGCGCCCGACATCAACGGCACCGAGCACCATCGTCAGCAGCAAGGGGCCCACAACGGCGAATTCGAGCACCGCGCCACCGCGGCGATCGGAGAACACCTCCCTGAGCTTGTGCAACCGGCGCATGTCAGGGGCAAATCATGGTCACAGATGAGGATACCGTCGTGGGCGGTGTCCAAGACCCAAAACTTCCAAAGCTCAAGGTAGTGACCGCCAGCACGGACGAGAAAGACTTCGTTGCCGTGACCGTGACATATTTTTTCAGGAGGGCGCCTCCGCTGCAGCTCGAGCTGCAACTGACGGCCACTCCGGAGACACACTCGCAAAAGACGCTGCTGGTGGCCGTCACGCCGCTAAGGCCGGTGGCGTTCTGCGCCGTCGTATTGATGGCCGTCGAACTCCCCGGCTGGAAGCTGCCGTATTGCGCCCCTTCACGGGCGCCCTGCAACAAAGCCGACTTCTGCAGGCTATAGCGGCCAAGATCGAGCAGTCCCAGCAGCAGCATCATGAGGATCGGCAACGCAAGAGCGAACTCGATGACGAGGTTGCCGCTACGGTCGGTGGCAAATATTGCCAAGCATGTCTTTGCACGAGCAAACATCGACCGCCCCCTTACTCCATAACTTTGTTCCGGCCGGTGGTTGAGGAGGTAGTCGTGGTCGTCGTGGTTGTGGTGATGCCGGCGGGTGTCGTACCGTAGTTCTGGCAACCTCCCTTGTAGTTGTTGTTGTAGGAGGAGAACTTTATGTAACGCCCGATCCAGATCGTGCATCCCGTCGTGGGGCTGCCACCGATATTGTTGATGGTCGAAATGTCGATGCGGTTCTGGGGAAAGTAGACCGCTCCACTCAGCGTTGCGTTGTTGAGCGACGCGACGGTAAAGATCTTGGATGTGGACACCATCGTACCGGCGATGGCGCGGCGGTCCTGATAGAACAGCACGCCCTTATAGGTGCCAGTCGATGGCGCATTGAGGTTCACGTTGTTCTCGGACGTGATACTGACGCCGCCAATGTCGGAATTGTTCCCCGTCGACTGGGTCAGGACGAAGGTCACCCCGAGCATGTTGCTGCCGCTTGGGCCACAGCTCGGGCAAGAGACATTGTTGTCGGACCTGATGATCAAGTCGCCGTTGGCGATGTAATAGGTGCCCGGCGTGAAATAGACGTTGCTCTTGTTGGTCACTGACAAGCCGCCATAGTAGATGCCGGGGCTTAGCGTAAGATTGCTGCCGTTCGGCTCGACGTAATTGTTAAAGGGGGTACCGCTGGGCACTGGCGTTGCCAGGCTGCTGTACGGATCGACGATGGAATCGGTCTGGTTCACTTTAACGTCGTCGGCACTGAACGAGAGGTAGCTCTCCTTCGAGAAGCTGCCGCGTGCCCAGATCCGCGCCGGGTTCGACGCATCGCCGCTTGCCAGCGTCGCATTGTTGAAGGTATTCATGTCGATCGATGCACTCGAACCGGTGCCGGTGGCGGTGCCGTTCGACATGATCGAGCAGTCCGAACCGAAGTTGTTGAACGAGCTGATGCTGATCCCCTGCTCGCTGTTCGGAGTGAGGGCGAGGATGCAGCCTTCGGTTGTCGTATTGGTACTGGTGGTCGTGTTCGTGGTGGTAGTGCTGCCCTGCGCCGCGACCGAGCGCGCCCGCATGGTGAAGCCGTCATTCGTGTGCCCAAGCCAGTTGATCAGCACGGCGCCTAGGCTGAATTTTTGGGTCTTGGTGATGATCACCTCGACCGCGCCCGGTGCGGTGGCATTGGTGCCAATGGTTGGTGGCGCATTGACGGTGACGACCACAGTATTGGAGCCGTCAGTAAAGCCGTTACGTTGCGCTTCATACCGCGCGTCCGTAGTGATGACTGTGCTGGACTTCCCGGCCGCACGATCAACGGAACCGGCGAGTGCCGCAGCGTCAGCGGCGCTCTGCATTTGGCGCTTGATGCGATAAAGCTCACCCGTCTCAACGCCGATCGCCACCGCACCGGCAAGCACCGGGAGGGCGACCAAGATCGTTACGACCGAACCGGAGTCATCGAGCCGAAGGTTACGCCCCAATGCGCGCGCGGCCGAAAGCCGGCGCAAAATCGCTGACAGCATGTCCCCTCTCCATCACTGCGTGCCCCGTAGGCACATAATCACTTCATCTAAATAAGTAGGAATATCTTGTAAGTGTCGGAATTTATAGACCTTATGTCAAGGCAAATGCAGACATGATGGCCGGTGCCAAAAGGACGGTGATGAGGGTCGGCAGGATGAAAACCATCAGTGGCACTGTCATAAGCGCCGGCATGCGCGCACCCTTCTCCTCGGCCTTCGAGGCGCGGGTCTGGCGAAATTCCTGGCTTAGGATGCGAAGTGAGCCGGCGAGTGGCGTGCCGTATTTTTCAGTCTGACGGAGGGCATTCACCAGGGCAGACACTGCGGGCGAACCCGTGCGTTCCGACAAATTCTCCAGGGCTTGCTGGCGATCCGGTAGATACGTGAGCTCAATTGCAGTTACTTCGAATTCAGCCGCTAGTTCCGGCATGGAGCTCTGCATTTCGCGAGAAACCCTCCGGAAGGCGGCATCGATGCTGAGACCAGCTTCGACGCAAATAGTCAGAAGGTCGAGCCCTTCGGGCAGGACATAGTTTAGGACCTCTCGACGCTTGGCCGCGGCATTCTTGATGTAGAGCTCTGGCATCACGAATCCCGCCAGCACAGCACCGATACAAATCGGTAGCACGAGATCCTCCGAAACCACCAAGAGATTGGTCACGGATGTGGCAAAGATCATGACGAAACCGAGCGATAGCGGTAGTGCGAGCTTAATGAATACATAGACCACAGCGGCGTCGCGCGACATGTAGCCTGCAAGACGCAACTTGCGCGTGGTCTGATCGGCCGCCGCACCGCGCAGCAGATTCAACCTGTTCGCCAGCGTGCGCATCAGGCCGATGGACGTCGCTTTCGTCGAGGGCTTGACCTGCTGCCCGCTATTGTCGCTGCGCGTTTTCATCCGTCGGGTGCGCAACGCCTTAAGCCGAGCCTCGATCGGCGGGCGCGAGGTCAAGGTCACCCAGATGGTACAGAACACGATAAACGTTGCTACCGCGACGACGATCGTAAAGCTCTTCTGAAAAGACTCAAAATCCATCGAATTAGACCTTGATCGTCGCGATCTTGTTCATGATGAAGATGCCAAGGCCCATGCTGAAGGCGGCGGCCGCTGCCACAATCTGACCGGTCGACGTCGTGGCGAGAGGAGTAATGTAGTTCGGAGAAATTACGAACAAGGCGCCCGCGACCAGGAACGGCAGGCCAGCCATAATTACCATCGTGGTTCGCGCTTCCGACGTAAAGGCGCGGATCTTCAACCGCAGCTGCTGGCGCGCGCGCAAGAGTGCACTCAGGTTGGCTAATGTCTCGGCGAGATTTCCTCCGGTGTCGCGCTGGATGGACATCGCCACGATCAGGAAGTTGAACTCTTCCGTCTGCACCGTCTTGGCGACACGCCATAGTGCGGTTTCGATTGGCACGCCGAGCTGCATTTCGTGCTGCGCGTTACGGAAAACAGCACCAACCGGATCCTTGATGTCTCGCGAAACATTGGCAATTGCTTCTTGAACCGGTAAGCCTGCGCGCAGAGCGCGTACGATCAGATCGACCGCCTCAGGAAACAGAAGATTGAACCGGCGGCCGCGCTTCGTCGCTATTCGGCCAATCGCAATATTGGGCAAGCCTAAGCCGATTAGCAGTGAACCGATAAGCACGATGGCCGGTGGCACGTCGAGCACGAGATAGAACAGGATGGCTAATGCTATTGCCAGCCCGAGCGAGGCGAAGGCGAAATCGCCGAACGTTATATTCATGCCGGTAGTTTGCAGCTTCCGGCGGATAGAAGTGGCGTTCGGGAACCATCGCCACAGGAGCTTATCAAGGGTGGGCAGGCGCCCTGCTCTCTCTACACGTCTGAGTGTCGCCATTTGGATAGCGCGCGGGCCCGACCTCATGCGCGATTCAAGATCCTCGAGGCGATCGTGCAGCCGGCGCTCGACCAAAAAGCCACCGAACACCACTCCCAGTGCAATGATCGTCATCGCCATGCCAACGGCGATGAGTATGGCCACCTGATCGATGCCCATTCCGTGGCTGGCGTCGCCCATCAGCCCATTGCCTCCATCAAGACTTTGTCGAGACCATAGTAGGCGGCGCGGGCCAGGAAATGTGGTCGCAGGCCCGAACTCTTGAATGCGCCCGTCAGTTTACCGTCCTGGTTCTCGCCCTTGAACTCATAGGTGAAGAGATCTTGGGTGATGACCACCTCTCCCTCCATGCCCATCACTTCGGTGATGTGTGTGACCCGCCGTATTCCGTCGCGCATGCGGCTGATTTGGACGATCAACTGTAGCGAACCCGCGATCTGCGTGCGGATCGCCTTGGGCGGCAGGCTGGCCACGCCCATGGTCACCATGTTCTCCAAGCGCGTCAGCGCTTCGCGAGGCCTGTTGGCATGCAGCGTACCCATTGAGCCATCATGTCCGGTATTCATCGCCTGCAGGAGGTCAATTGCTTCCGGACCGCGCACCTCACCCAGGATGATCCTATCGGGACGCATGCGTAGGGCGTTTTTGACCAGGTCACGCATACTGACCTCGCCGTTGCCTTCGAGGTTGGATGGCCTCGTCTCGAGACGCACGACGTGGGGCTGCTGCATGCGAAGCTCCGCAGCGTCCTCGATCGTGACCACGCGCTCCCCATTGTCGATCATGCCGGACAGCGCATTCAGCATCGTCGTCTTGCCTGAGCCCGTGCCGCCCGACACGATTAGATTCAGTCGACTGCGCGCAGCGATGCGCAGAAACGTTGCCATAGCCGATGAGATGTTGCCTTGCTGCGCCATCTGGTCGAAGCCGATCTGCCGTTTGCCGAATTTGCGGATTGAGACCGATGCGCCGTCGATCGCCAGTGGCGGAATAATGATATTGACGCGACTGCCGTCAGGTAGGCGCGCGTCGCAGATCGGGCTTGCCTCGTCGACGCGGCGGCCGACGCGGCTGACGATGCGATTGCAAATGTTGAGCAGGTGAGCGTTGTCTTCGAACGTCACCGCGGTGAGTTCGATCTTGCCGCGCTTTTCGATATAGATCTGCTTGGGTCCGTTGATCATGATGTCTGTGACGGCGTCGTCTTCGAGCAACGGCTCGATCGGACCCAACCCCAGCATGTCATTGACAACCTGATAAACGAGATCGGCCTGCTCTGGTCGGTTTAGCTGCAGCCTGTGCTCAGCCAGCAATTCGCTGACCAAGCCCTCCAGCTGGCGCACCAGCTCCTGGCGCGGCAGGCTGACTGCCGCCGCAAGATCGATGCGGCTCATGATCAATGGTTGAATTGTCCGTCGCGCCTGATCGACCTTGCTGCGCGACAGGCGGCTCGTCGACCTGTCGGCAGTCTCAGCGCGGGGCGATAAATCCGGCAGCCGCTCGGCCTGCTGGACAAGAGCGGACGGCTTGCGCTCGGTTAGGTCGGGGACGGGCACCGCAAAGAGTTCCACGACCGGAGCAACGGGTTCCGTGGAGTTTGTCGACGCCATTGGCTCGGGTGCGATGAAGCTAGTGGCTGGCAGTACGGGACGCAGAACTTCGGCGACATAGCCGCGCAACTCTAGCGGCGATAGCATGACGCCGTGGCTGCGGAAATGGACCTGGGCCTGCAAACCGGCCTCCCGCGTCACTTCTCCCGCCTGTGCACCTGCGGTGACCAGAGAACGCAGATGCGGGCCGATCATATCGGCGAGGCGTGCCGCAGCCTCTGCAAGGCGAGCCTGGCGATCGATTGGCGCTGGCTGGTGGCCGCCGTCTGACCGCGGTTCGGAGCTGCGTCGATTGATTCGATCAAGCGGACCGGCCGGCGCATCCGATGTCTTTTCTACGTTCTTGGTACGCGGGCCGAACATCGACAGCTACTTCCTCTTGCGCCTGATGCCTTGTGCGAAACGCACGAGCACGCTGGTTGTCTTCTTTTTCGTGCCGACTTCGCCACCCTGCTCCTCCGAGTCCTCGAGACGAGCAACGAACGGCCGTAAGGCTTTGACGATACCGCTATTGGGTGCCGCCTCCGACAGCGGCTTGCCAAAGTTCACAGCCGCCAGTGCGGCCGAAATGTCAGCCGGGATCAGACAATCGATCTTGCGCTTGAGGGTACGCTCGACATCAGCGATCTTCACCGCCGACCGGCGCGAATCAACGATGCCGCTGCTTGCTAGGTACAGCTGGGCGAATGGCGCAACGTCGTGGACCAACTGCTGCAACCGCATGGCATCGCGAACGCCCGGCAGCGATAGATCGGTGATCAGCAGAATATCGCTCGACGCCTCGATCACCTGGCGTTGAATCACCGGGTCACCGCGCGGAACATCGGCTACGACCCAGCGAAAGCGGCGATGGACAGAGCGCAGGAAGTCGCTGGCCGCGTGCGGACGCGCCTGGAAGCCAACTGTCGGAGGTTCCTCCGCGCCGATGGCGTAAAGGTGGTCACTCTTCTTCTGGGCGACTTGCTGAACAAACAGTGCATCGATCCGATCAGGCTGATCGAGCGCTTCACGCAGTGCGTCGATGGCCTCGAGGTCGAGCGCCAGCATCATCGAGCCGTAATGCAGGTCGAAATCAATCAACAAGATGTCTTCCTTGAGGCGCACGCCCAACATGTTTGCCACCGTGATCGCGATCGTGGTGGCACCTACACCGCCGCGTGCACCGATCACCGACAAGGTGCGGGGCTTGGTCTCCTTCAGGCCGGCAGCCGCGGCTGTGACGCCGCCACGGTTGCGCTGCTCAAGCGCGCGTTCAGCCGCACGACCCATTGCGCCTTCGGCCAATGGCAATGCCAGATAATCGGTGAAGCCGACCCCCATCAGGTCGCGATAAAGCGCGACATCGTTGATCCTGCCGACGCCTATCACAATACAACCGCCCGGGACCGTCGTCTTGAGCGCTGCCGCGTCCGCGACCGGGTCGGCCGAATCCGCAAGGTCGACGACCAGAAGGTCGAGATCACGCGGCCAGTCGCGGACCGCCAGAGCGGTATCGATCGAACCGTCGCGGACGTTCGCCTTGCCCAGCGTCATGCCAAAGAGATCCGCTGAGATGCGCGACTGCGCCGACGCGTCTGCTACGAATACCATCGCCGCGACTGTCGTCTTTTCCTCGCTCGCGCTGTCCGCGAGCCGTTGGGTGCTGGCTGACGCTGCCACAGGGCCGTCCTCCTCAGTAAGACGCCGGCCCGCCGGCGCCGCCCGCGATGCCTGTTGCCCCACCGGTGCCGCCCATGCCGCCGCCGGTACCGCCACCGCCGCCTGCACCGCCTCCGCCCGTTGCCGAAGCGCCAATGCTCCCGCCGCCAGATGCACCGACGGTCCGCACGCGGCCCTCGCGATAGCGCTGGATGGCCTCGGCATTGACCCAGGCTTCAGCAGGACCAGGCGCGCGACCGATCGCGGCATCGCGTGGGCGCGCCAACATCTGGCCCATGTTGTAGGCGTCGGCGCAGCCGAACCCCGGCATGGATGAACCGTTTGGATTCCCTGTCGAAGACGGGTTGTAATTGGGGCAATTGAGCTCGCCGATGCGATAGTCAGAACGCACCACGACGACCTGGTCTGGGCCCATGGCCATCGCCGGCTCGACCGAAGTGCTCACCCACCGCGCGCCGGCGGCGGACAGGCTCGCCTTCACCTGCTGCGTACGCAGGCTCTGCATCGGGCCGCCGGTGCCGCTTGTCACGACGATGAACTCGTCTCGCTGTGCGCTACGACCGGCGGTCACCAAAGCGCGCAACTCGTTGACCTGCCCTTGGTCCAGGCCGCCAATGCCTGGAGCAAAGGACACGGCCAGTATGTCATCGCCGCGTACCGGATCATGCCGTGTGTCGCGCGCAGCTTGTTCGGCAGTCGGATTAGCGCAGGCCGCAAGAACAACGGCCCCTAGCAGTAGTAGAATTGTTGCCTTCATGGGGGGGTCCTAGTCGAGTTTGAAGCCCGCGGAGGGGCCGGCATATTGCTGCCGACCGCCCGTGATTCGGGCCGGTGGCGTTGGATGATTGTAGCGCTGCAAGAGCAACCGGTCGGCATCAGTCGGCGGCACACGAGCGGTCAGCGGTGTGCGGAGCGGTCCGCTGGTCGGCTCGACGAAATACGGCGTAATGATGATGACCAACTCGGTCTCAGAACGTTGGTAAGCGTCCGACTTGAAGAGTGTACCCAAGATCGGGATGTCGCCGAGCCATGGCATCTTGGTGATGTCCTGCTGGGAGGTCTGATGCATCAAGCCGGCGATCGCGAAACTTTGCCCGCTGCCCAGTTCAACGGTGGTGGAGACCCTGCGGCTCTGAATGCCTGGTACCGATACTGTGGCCGTCGGGGTCAGAGGTATGCTGACTGAGCCGATGGGAGAGATTTCACTCACTTCAGGAGCGACCTTCAGGTTAACGCGCTCGCCGATGATCGTCGGCGTCATGGCGAGACTTATGCCGACTTGCTTGTACTGGACGGTAATCGCGCTGGTGAGGCCGCCCTGTGGCACGATTATTGGGATTTCGCCGCCCGCAAGGAAGCTGGCTGTTTCACCCGACATCGCAACCAGGTTGGGCTCAGCGAGAATGGTTGCCTGGTTGTTAGTTGCGAGAAAATCAACAACGGCGTTGAGATCGGAGCCGGTGTAAGTGGCCGTGGCCGACGCAGGACCGCCGGTCCCTGAAATCGTCGAAACGCCGAAAGTGAGACCGGATATTCCAAGTGCGGCGGCCTTCTGCCAGTTGACGCCAATCCGCTGGAGGGCGTCGCGCCGCACTTCGGCAACCTTGACTCTCACCTGCACCTGTGTCGGCGCATCAATGCGAATGTTATTGATGATCTTCGAATTGTTGCCGGCGTATTGCACCGCGATCTTCCGTGCGTCCTCGGCGATCACGGCTGAGCGCACGGTTCCGCTGAGCACGATCGAGTCGTTCTGGTTTTCGAACGACACGACGTTGCCAGGATGCTGCTGGTCGAGCGTCATCTTCATCCGGCTGAACGGCGAGTTGACGGTCACGATGGTGTTCAGCAGCACGCGATCCTGATCGTCGACGGCATAGAGAACCGTGTCCCCTGGCTTCTTGGCGAAAACGTAGATCATGCCGGCCGACTTCACTTGGACATCGGCGATCTCGGGTGCGGCGACAAACACGGTTGTGGCGGGACCGGGCAGCTTGATGGCGGTGCCCTTGCCGACCTCGAGGTTCAGCGTCGGCTGCTGGGTCGGCACGAGCTGGCCCTGGGCAAAGCTTCGGCTCGGAGCGCCGGTGACGGGCGACGCGGGCGGCCGGGTACCGGGACCCGGCGGCTGGATCGGCACGGGCGCCGGTGGCCGCGCCTGGACCTCCTGGATATTTGGTACGGACACTTGAGGGTCCGGAGCGGCAACAGCCGCAGCTGGCGGCTCCGCACGCGGCTGCGTTCCGATGGTTGGCGTCAGAGAGGTGGATACAATCGGTGGACGTGGTAGCGTTGTCGCAGCGGCGGTCGGGGGCTCCGAAACGACGGTCTTGTTGGATTGTTCAGATGGCGGCGCGATCGCGACTGTGGCAGCACCCGGGAACAGTGGCTGCACTGGCGATCCCGCGGCAGGCGTCGACGGCACGCCGCTCGTCGTGGCGTTGTTCGCGGGCGTTGCAATCGGCGCAGCCGTTGCGGCCATCTCGCGAACCACCCCGGTCGCACGCTCGGCCTCCCGTCGGTTAAGCTCGTCGGAGACATTGTCGGTAGGCGACGTGCGCGACGCCTTCTTGGCCGTTGTTTTGGTTTTCGGCGGCTTGGGCTGCACCTTTGGCGGTGGCTGATTGTCGCCTTCCATGCCCTGGGCGAGCAGGAGACTGGGTTGGAGTGCGAAGGCAAGCGAGGCGGCAAGCGCCACCGACGCGCCGGCGCGTCGCCAGACCGACACGATCGATGCATTGGTGAGGGAGAGGGTCATTGCTGCTCGCCTTGGTTCATCGGGGTGAAAGCGGTCTTGTTTGTCTTGTTCTCGGTGGGCTTGCTGCTCGCGTCCGAAGGCGACGCCTCGACAGTGCCGTCGACGTCCTGTTTGTTGCGCGCGCTGCCGCGCAGCACAAAGACAACGGGGCGGGTAGCCGGCGAGGCACCCGGTCCGCGGATAAGCCTGCTGACCTGCGAGTCCTCCGTGAAGCTGTCGCCTGGCTCGGCCGGCGCATTTTCCGTCGCCACAGCAGCGTCGCGCTCGTCGTCGTTGGCATTCTGGAGGCTGCGGAGAACGAGTGAAAGGTCGCCCATCTTGACCGCGAGAGTGATGAGCTCCGTCTGTTTGGGAGTGAGTTCGAGTGTCGCGGTCTTGCCGACATCGGGCTTGTCGCCAGGCGAAAAGTCCAGCTTCTGGTCCATGGCGATGACGCGCGCATTACGCAGGATCGTTTCAGTTACGGAGTGCTGGTCACCCTGGCCACGCAGAACATGGGTCAGCAGCACATCGACGCGGTCTCCGGCATAAATGAAACCCGAAACTGCGGAGGTCGCCGTAATGGGGACACTAACCGCACGCATACCCGGCTGAAGAACGGCAGCCATGAAGCCACGGGTGCCGGCCAGCACAAGCTTGCCCTCGGTGACAGGCTCGCCGGCCGCCATCTTGCTACGCGCTACAGAACCGACGAAATCCGACAGTGGGCGCTTACCTTCGATGATGTAAGTCGGCGCCAAGCTGCCCGTCGGCCAGGATTGCCAGCGCATATCGTCGGGCTTAACGATCTGGCCAGTATGGATTGTATCGCGAGCGACAAGAACCTGAAGCGTAGGCGCCTCGGCGGGAACTTCGCGATGCAAGCCGGCCTGCGCCGCCACTAAGGCGGCACGCTCATTTTGCAGCCAGGTCCTGGCCATAAAGGCGGTCGCGCCGGCGACGATGACCGCAAGAAGCAGAAAGACGACGCGCTTGCTATTCATGACACCGTCCCCCCGTTGCTCATGCGCAGAGCACGGCAACGACCCACAGGCCGCCGGCCGCGATTGCTGGGCCATAAGGCATGCCGCTGCGCAGTCGCGCGCGAACGGTGCCGTCGGTCACGGGTGCAGTGGGGCCGATCGGCGCGCCGGCAAGGACCGCAAGACCAAGCGCGCCGCCCACCAGGGAGGTGACGATGAGAAAATCGATCAAGTGCGCGGACCCGGCGAACAAGCTGGTGGCGGCCAGCAGCTTCACGTCGCCGCCGCCCCAAACGCCAGCGGCAAAACCGGCGGCGCCGATGGCGAACACGGCCACGCTGCAGAGAATTGCCATGCCGAGCGCGGTGGGCGACAGCCGGCCAAGCGCGACGCCGGATGCTGCCCATACGGCGAATGCCGCGACCGTTGCCAGAGACAGGCGGTTGGCGATCCTAAGCGTGCGCAGGTCCTGCCAGCCAGCGGCGATCAGGACGATCGCAAAAGCCGTCAAACAGCCGGTTTGAAGAAGCGCAAGCAGCGACATCCGACACCCATCCGATCGAGGTGCGCCCGAGCAGGGCGCCCCAAAAGACCCGCCGCCTGACCGGCGGTGCCGTCATCCTGAGTCTCACCAGATTGTCGGTGTGCGAATAGCTTACGCAGCTATCTTGAAACTATAGTCAAAACAAATGCACGAACGACAAATAAGACAAAGGATAACGAATAAGAACGATACAAAGGATATCTTCAGCGATACATCAAATCAAGGCTGTAATGCATTCAATTTAAAGAGAAACTCTGCCTCTGATACATCTAATGGGGGTCAAAGGGAACGGGCGACCCATTGCTGGATCGCCCGCTTTGAGAACCGTTCAATCGGTCGGAAGATTTCAGGTCAGCGAACCCGATACGTTGCTCAGCACGCTGCTGACCTTGCCCCCGACTGTGCGCATCGAGGCGATGGCAGCAACGGCGATCAGCGACGCAATGAGCGTGTATTCAATCGCCGTGGCGCCTTCGGCGTTCTTCATCAGGCGACGGAAAATCGACAGCATCGGTATCTCCAAAATCTCAAAATTGGCGGCACCAGTGCGACTTGCGCCTGGGAGCTCAATCGCAGTCGGCCCACCAAGCGGCGGAATCTTCGGGAATGAATAATGAGGGCATCCCTCGGTAGCGCCCCCGCAACTCCACAGCACCGCTCCTAATTACCAAACGTACTTAACGTGATTCTTGAGGTCAATTGAAATTGAGAGCAGGTATGAACAAATATTCCTATCTATTTGAAAAACCTATATTTTTTTAGATAAGATGCAGCCAACGATGTCGCCCTTCAACTAATCGACAGTGCACCAAAAAGCAAGATTCAGTTTTTTGACCCGGCTGCAATCCGATAGGCATCCAGAACGCGGTGCGCTGCCGTCCAAAAACAAAGCAGCGCGAATACTGCCGCAAGCCACGGAAAGCTTGCGGGGAACAGGCAGAACAGCAGGAACGCCGCCACGGTTTCGGTGCCTTCAATCAGCCCCGCCGAATGGAAGAACGACTTGCGGCCGCGGGCGTCGTCTTCGGGCTCTTGCTGACACGCCGCCATGATCGCCCGCCCCAGGAACGACGCTCCCGTGCACACGAACGATGCGAGCAGCAAGGTCGCCCAAACGGCATTGCCCGGGGCGGCAAGAGCGAAGCCCAGCGGCACGGCGGCATAAAAGACGAAGTCGCAGACAATATCGAGATATCCGCCGAACGGCGTGGGCACGCCCTGTCGCGCAATCGCGCCATCGAGGCCGTCGAGCAGCCGATTGAGCAGCACGATGATCAAGGCGGCGTTGTAGTAGCCGCCGGCAAGCAATGGCACCACCAGCAGGCCGATCGCAACGCCACCTAGCGTCGCCTGGTTGGCGGTCAGCCCGCGACTGGCAAGCCACGCACCGGCTGCATCAAGTGGCGGATCGATCAGCCGCCGCAACAAAGGATCGAGCATCGCGCGCGACAATCACTCGCGCGATGACGGCCCTTGCTCGGCGGCGCGCAACGAGACGACGTCCCCGCTGGCCACCCCGCGCTCGCGAGACGCCTGGCGTTGGTAGGCGAACCAGCTGAAAGGGATCAGGCAAAGATAGACCAGCCCCAACAACGACAGGCCGATCCAGGGTGAACTCGCGATCACCCCCATCACCAGCGCCGCACCCAGCAGTGACGGCAGCACGAGATGGCGCGGCACCCTGCCCTTCTTGAAGGAGAAGGTCGGCAGGCGGCTGACCATCAGACCGCCGACGACAACGAGAGTGGCCCCTACGACAAGCGGATGCCGCGGCCAGGCGGCCTCGGCTTCGAAGCTCACCACGAGCGGGATCAGTGCCAACAGCGCGCCGGCAGGCGCAGGCACCCCAGTGAAATAGGAGCCGGTCCAGGCCGGCGGAGGCGTGTCGGCCAGCAGGCCGGTATTGAAGCGGGCGAGGCGCAGCGCCGAGCAGATCGGAAACATCAACGTCGCGACCCAGCCCAACGCGCCGCCGTCCTTCAGCGACGCCAGATAGAGCACGAGCGCCGGCGCGACGCCGAAGCACAGGAAGTCCGACAGCGAGTTCGAGCTCGGCGCCGAAGCGGCTGGTCACGCCCAGCCGGCGCGCGACCCTGCCATCGAGCGCGTCGAAGATCGCCGCGACGATGACGGCGATCACGGCGAGCCGGAATTCACCCTGCAGCGCGAAGCGGATCGCCGTCAGGCCCGAACACAGCGCCGCCAGCGTCAAGACGTTGGGAATCAGGCGGTTGACCGAAAAGCCACGCAGTCCCCTGCGCGTCCGGAAATCGCTATCCATCGCGGGCTCCTCGACTCCTAGAACTCGACTGCACACCGCGGCGTTGCGTCAGCGGCATCGAGCTCGGCCATAACGGTTTCACCACCGATCATGCGCTGACCGGCCGCCACCAGCAAACGCGCCCCAGGCGGCAGATAGAGGTCGGTGCGGCTGCCGAAGCGGATATGCCCGAACCGCTCGCCCGCCGCCAACATCTGCCCGGGCTTGATGTAGCAGACGATGCGCCGGGCCACCCAGCCCGCGATCTGCACGCAGCCGATCAAACGCCCGTCGGCGTGACGCAGCGCGATCGCCATCTGCTCGTTCTCCTCGCTCGCCTTCTCGGCCGAGGCATTCAGGAACTTGCCGGGCCGATAGACCATGACATCGACGGTGCCGGCGCACGGCGAGCGGTTGATGTGGACGTCGAACACGCTGAGGAAAATCGACACGCGGGTGAGTGGCTGCTCGCCCAGCCCCAACTCGGCCGGCGGCACCGCCTGGACCACCATCTGCACCAGCCCATCGGCCGGCGCGATCAGGAGCCCGTCCTGCTGCGGCACCCCGCGTGGCGGGTCGCGGAAGAAGTAGATCGACCACAGGGTCAGAACCATCAGCGGCCAGAACAGCCAGGCGAGACCAGTCAGCGCGGCCACGAAGGTAAGGACGGCGAAGATGGCGATGAAGCGCCAGCCATCGTCGAGGATGGGGACGAGGAAATTTGCCAGCATGGACGTCAGTTGACCTTGGGCAGGCTGAATATCTGGCCGGGATAGATCAGATTCGGGTCGCGGATCTGGCTCTTGTTGGCTTCGAAGATGACGGTGTAGCGCAAGCCCTCGCCATAGTGCGCCCGCGCGATGTTCCAGAGATTGTCGCCACGAACGATGGTCAGTCGCCGCTTGTCGCCGTCAACCGGGGCGGTAGCGACGCGTTCGAACGGCATCTCCAGCCGCGACGAGGGCTTGCCGTCCTTGGCCAGGCGATCCAGGCGAAGCTTGTGCTTGCCGTTGTCTATGGGCGCCGTCGGGGCCAGCCGCCACCTGCCGTCGGCGCCAGCCATGCCTTCCGCCACCATCTTGTCATCGACATAGGCGCGCACCACCGTGCCGGGCGCCGCCTGGCCGGTGATCGTCGTCTGACCCCGTTCGTCATAGTCGAGGGTCGAGAGTTGCAGGTCGGCGGCTTTGGGCACGCCGGCCGATGTCGGCGGCTGCACAAGCGTTGCCGCACCACCGGGCGGTGCGATCATGACCAGCGTCTCTTTCTTGGCTTCGCCGGATGCCGGCTCCTGCGGCGTCGGCACGACCGCGACCACCACCTGCTCGGACGTCACCGGGGCGCGGCCCTCGATATGCTGGATCACGCGCAACTCATGCTGGCCGGGGCTGAGTGGCGGATCCTGCGCGAGCAACACCCATTCTCCGCGCCCATCGGCCTCGCCATGGGCGATTTCCTTTCCGCCATCCAGCAGCACGACCTTTGCGCCCGGCGTCGCACGGCCGGCGATCACGGCACGGCCATCGGCGCCGATGCGCGCGACATCGAAAGTCGGAGCGGTGATGGCGGCGGCGGGCGGCGGGCTTGGTGCGGGCTTTGCTCCGGCCGGGGCCGGCGCGGGCGTCGCAGCGGCCGCGGGCTTGGCAGCTCGATCGATCGTGGCCTGGTCGCTCGTCTTGCCACGCCAGGCCACGCCCAACGCCACGGCGATGACCACTCCGCCGACAGCAACCAGCGCCAAAACCGTGCGTGACATGCAACTCCCAGCGGGGCGACGAATAGGCTATTGGCGTCGCGCCTTCCCATCACCAAATGATACCATGGCGTCCCGGTCCGGAAACTCGGATCCCCTATAAATAAAGAAGCCGTCTTGTCCGAGTCCGCACCCTCCTCCCTCTGTGTTTTCTGTGGCTCCCGCTTTGGTGCCAACCCCGCGGCCCGCGGCACGGCCGCGCGGCTAGGCGAGTTGCTGGCGCGCGAGGGCATAACGCTGGTCTATGGCGGGGGCGGCGTCGGCCTGATGGGCGTGCTGGCCAACGCCACGCTACAGGCGGGTGGCAAGGCGGTCGGCATCATCCCCGGCTTCCTGGTGCGCCGCGAGGCGGGCCATCCGGCGCTGACCAAGACCGTGGTGGTCGAGACCATGCACCAGCGCAAGTACGAGATGTTCCAGCGCTCCGACGCCTTCGTGGTCCTGCCGGGTGGCATCGGCACTCTCGAGGAATTCTTCGAGGTCCTGTCCTGGCGCACGCTCGGCCTGCACAGCAAGCCGATCGTGATCGTCGACGGCGGCGACTATTGGCGCCCGCTGGCCGACCTGCTGCGCTCGGTCGTGGAGGGCGGTTTCGCCGACCGGACTCACCTCGACCACGTGGCCTTCATCAGCGACCTCAAGGACCTGCTGCCCACCTTGGCGGCCATGCCGCGCGACACCGGCGTGGAAAAGCAGCTCGACCGCATCTGAACTGCTTGCTCGTGTCGGCGTGGACCAGCGGGATGTTGTAGTGGTCGCGGAACAGGCGGACCACTGCTCGCCCTCGTCCTTGCGCAAGAGGCCGTGGTCGACAAACACGCATTGCAGCTGATCGCTGATCGCCGATCGCCTCGTGCAGCGGCACGGCGACGCCGCCGGAGTCCACGCATCCCGAGAGGCCGGAGATTGCCTTTGCCTCACGGCGGTGCAACAAGACAGGCCATAATCAGCAATAGATCAACTCAGCCGAAACCAAAGCGGCGCACGGAGGTGCAAGTATGTCAGATCTCGAAATCGTCTGGACGAAGGTTGATGAAGCGCCCGGGCTAGCAACGTTTTCCCTGCTGCCGATTGTCGAGGCCTTCGTCAGGACGGCCGGCGTAAAGATGAAGCTGAAGGACATTTCGCTGACCGGCCGCATCATCGCCAACTTCCCCGACAAACTGACGCCCGCGCAAAAGATCAACGACGAGCTCGCCGAACTCGGCAAGCTTGCGATGCGCCCCGAGGCCAACATCATCAAGCTGCCCAACATCTCTGCGTCGATCCCGCAGCTGAAGGCCGCGATCAAGGAGTTGCAGAGCAAGGGCTACGACGTGCCGAATTATCCGGACAGCGACGCGACGCCGGCGGACAAGGAAATCCGCGCCCGCTACGGCAAGGTGCTCGGCAGCGCCGTCAATCCGGTGCTGCGCGAGGGCAATTCCGACCGCCGCGCCGCCGGCGCCGTGAAGCAGTACGCACGCAAGCATCCGCACAAGATGGGCGCCTGGACCAAGGACTCGAAAACGCACGTGGCGTACATGTCGGGCGGCGATTTCTACGGTTCGGAGGTCGCGACGACCGTTGCGGCCCCGACCAATGCCCGCATCGAGCTGGTCGCCAAGGACGGCGCGGTCACGGTGCTGAAGCCGAAGATTCCGCTCAAGGCGGGCGAGATCATCGATTGCTCGGTGATGAGCGCCAAGAAATTGGACGCCTTCTTCGCCGCGCAGATCGAGGCCGCCAAGAAAGACGGCATCCTGTTCTCACTGCACGTCAAGACGACCATGATGAAGATCTCCGATCCCATCCTGTTCGGCCATTGCGTATCCGTGTTCTTCGCCGACGTGTTCGCGAAGCATGGCGCCACGCTGAAGAAGCTGGGCGTCGATCCCGACAACGGCGTGGGCGACATGATGACCCGCATCGAGACGCTGCCGGAGGCCGAGAAGGCCGCGATCAAGGCCGACATCCAGGCCGAGTACGCCAAGCGGCCGAGCCTCGCCATGGTCAATTCCGACAAGGGCATCACCAACCTGCACGTGCCGAGCGACGTGATCATCGATGCGTCGATGCCGGCGATGATCCGCGAGTCGGGCAAGATGTGGGGCCCCGACGGCAAGCTGCACGACGTGATCGCCGCGATCCCCGATCGCTGCTACGCGACGCTGTTCCAGGCGACCATCGACGACTGCAAGGCGCATGGCGCCTTCGACCCGAAGACAATGGGCTCCGTGCCGAACGTGGGGCTGATGGCGCAGCAGGCCGAGGAGTACGGCTCGCACGACAAGACGTTCAGGCTCGCCGCCGACGGAACGGTCAACGTGGTCGCCGATGACGGCACGGTCCTGATGTCACAGAAGGTCGAGACCGGCGACGTCTTCCGGATGTGCCAGGTCAAGGACGAGCCGATCCAGGACTGGGTCAAGCTCGGGGTGCGCCGCGCGCGCCTGACCGGCGCCCCGGCGGTGTTCTGGCTCGACGCCAAGCGCGCGCACGACGCGCAGCTGATCGCCAAGGTCGAGAAGTACCTCAAGAACGAGGACACCAAGGGTCTGGACATCCGCATCCTGGCGCCGGTCGAGGCCATCAAGTTCTCGCTCGATCGCATCCGCCAGGGCCTCGACACCATCTCCGTCACCGGCAACGTGCTGCGCGACTACCTGACCGATCTTTTCCCGATCATGGAGCTGGGCACGTCGGCCAAGATGCTGTCGATCGTTCCGTTGCTGGCGGGCGGCGGGTTGTTCGAGACCGGGGCCGGCGGCTCGGCGCCCAAGCATGTGGAGCAGTTCCAGCACGAAGGGTATCTGCGCTGGGATTCGCTGGGCGAATTCCTGGCGCTCGGTGCTTCGCTGGAACATCTGGCGCAGACAACCGGCAATGAGGACGTGAAGGTTCTGGCCGAGACGCTCGACGAGGCCAACGGCAAGATCCTCGAGAACAACCGTTCGCCGGCACGAAAGGTCGGCGAACTGGATAATCGTGGCAGCCATTTCTACCTGGCCCTGTATTGGGCACAGGCGCTGGCCCGGCGGGACAACAGTACGGCGCTGTCAGCACGCTTCAAACCGCTGGCGGAGAAGCTGGCGGCCAACGAGGCCAAGATTGATGCCGAGCTGATCGCCGCGCAGGGCAAGCCGGTGAATACCGGCGGTTATTATCTGCCCGATCAGGCCAAGACATCGGCAGCGATGCGGCCGAGTGCGACGTTGAACGCTGCGCTCGCCGCTCTTTGACGCGGCGTCAGTCCCGCTTGATCGTTGCCGGCGCCGACGGCTGCCGCACCGGCTGGGTGGTCTGCCGGCACGACACCGACGGCACGCTGGACATACGAGTTCGTGAAGACCCTCGCAGAAGCCTGCGAGGGTCTTTCGATTCTGGCGGTCGACATGCCGATCGGCTTCGTCGACGTGCCTCGCCCGCCACGCGCCTGCGAAGCCGAGGCGCGCAAGCTGCTGCCCGGCAAGGCAAGCTCGGTGTTCCCGACACCCTGCCGACCCGCCCTCGCCTGCCAAACTCACGCCGAGGCCAATGCGACGAGCCGTAAACTCGGCATCGGCATCAATCAGCAGACCTTCCATCTCTTTCCCAAGATGCGCGAGGTCGACGAACTTCTGCGAGCCCGTCCCAGGCTGAAGCGCATCGTCTACGAGGCCCATCCGGAGCTCGCCTTCGCTCGCATGAACGGCGGCAAGCCGGTGTTGAGCAAGAAGCGCCAGCCCGAGGGCTACGCAGAACGCCGCAGGCTCCTCGCCAAGCACGGCTTCAAGGTCAAGGTCGACCGGCTACCCGGCGCGGCGCGCGATGATATCCTCGACGCCATCGCCGTCTGCCGGACTGCGACCCTGATCGCAGACGGCAAGGCGACCCGCCTCGGCCCCGCGCGCGAGCGCGACAGCTGCGGTCTGCCGATGAACATCTGGTTCTGACTATTCCGGCTTGATGCCGGCGTACTTCAGCACCGGCACCCAGATCGCCTCCTGCTCCGTCAGCCACTTGGCGAGGATGTCGGGCGTGCCGCCCATGGCGACGAAGCCGCGCTTCTTCAAGTCTTCCTTCGCCTCCGGCGTCGAGACGGCGGCGTTAAGCGCCTGGTTGAGCTTGGCCACGACAGCTGGCGGCGTGCCGGCCGTGGTGAGCAGCGTATAGACGATCGTGCCATCGACATCGCCCGCCCCCTGCTCCTTGAAGGTCGGAATGTCGGGTGCCACGGACGAACGCTCGAGCGAAGCCACGGCATAGGCCTTGAGCTTGCCGGCGGCGATCTGCTGCGCCACCGAGGTGATGCTCGACATGCCGAGCTTGATGTGACCGCCCAGCAGGTCGGTGACCAGCGGACCGGTGCCGCGGAACGGCACGTGCGTCACCGTGAGGCCGTTCAGCATCGCCCATTGCTCCGTCGACAGGTGCATCGGCGTGGTGAGGCCGGCGGTGCCATACTGGACCTGCCCCGGTGCCGCCCTGGCCGCCGCCATCAGCGCCTTGAGATCGGCCCATGGCGCATCGGCACTACCGACCAGCACCAATTCCTGCTTGGCGATGAAGCCGATCGGCGTGAACGCCGTCTTGGCGTTGAAGCCGAGCTTGGCGACGATATAGGGATAGAGCGGCAGGTTGTTGGCGCCGACCACCAGCCAGTGGCCGTCGGCCGGTTGGTTGGACACGAACTCATGCGCGATGCTGCCGCCACCGCCGCCCTTGTTGTCGACGATGATTGTCCCGCCCAGCGCCTTCTGCATCGGCTCCTGGATGGCACGGGCCAGGGCGTCGGTCCCGCCGCCCGGCGGGAACGGCACCACCATGTGCACCGGCTGCGACGGAAAATTCTGGGCACGCGCCGTCCCGCCCGCCGCCAGGGCGGCGAGCGAGGTGACGATGAAACCGCGTCGAGAGCTCACTAATCGGTGAGAACTCACCGATCGGTGAGAACTCATCGATCGGTCGACGAGCGGATGGCGGCGGCAGCGCCACCGACATCGATCTTCTGGCCGGTGTCGGTGAGCTTGCCGTTGTCGTTGCGGAACACCTGGATGTTCTTCTGGATCATGTTCTGCACCGCCAGGATCTTGCCGTCCTCCGGCCCATTGAACGGACCTTTATGCCGTGGAGGAACCCTAGCGCGCGCCTCAGGTCATGCCCAGCGCATGCTTGTAGGTGTCGAGCAGCGTCTCCTGCTCGGCCCGGTCGGCCGCATCCATCTTCCGGAGCGACACGACCCTGCGCATGGTCTTGACGTCGTAGCCCACGCCCTTGGCCTCGCTATAGACGTCGCGTACATCGTCGGAGATGGCCTTGCGCTCCTCCTCGAGCTTCTCGATGCGATCGAGGAAGCTCTTCAGCCGCTCGGCAGAGATCGGCCCGGCCTTGGTCTTCTTGGAAACGGCGCTTCCGTCCGGCATGTCCCACACTCCAGAAAATGCAATTCTGGGGCGGACCATAAGAGCGCTGACCGCCTCGCCTCAATGACCACGACGCAATGAATGACGGGGATAACGGGGACGGCTCGGGCGCGCGCTAGCCGTGCTTGTGGCCAGCCTTGTCGAAGGCCTTCTTCTGGTCGCCCGAGGCCTCTTTCTGGTGCTTGGCCTTCCACTCGTCGTACGGCATGCCGTAGACGATCTCGCGCGCCTTGGGATCGGCGATCTCGATGCCCTTCTTTCCGGCTTCCTCGCGATACCAGCGCGACAGGCAGTTGCGGCAGAAGCCGGCCAAATTCATCAGGTCGATGTTCTGCACGTCAGTGCGCTCCTGAAGATGCGCGACCAAGCGGCGGAAGGCGGCGGCTTCGAGTTCGGTGCGGGTTTTGTCGTCCATGGGAGACTCTCCTCGGAGCGGATATAGGCTCAGCCCCGGGGAGCCGCAATGGCTGCCGCAACGGCGGCCCCGAGGGCCGGTGCCAGCCGCTTCCCCCACCACCGCGCCTCGTCGGGCGTGCCCATCAGGTCCTGGCGGACCTCCAGAGAGCAATGCGGCAGGGCGCGCGGCTTGGCGTGCGCCGTCAGCGTGTATTCGTAGGGCTCGCGCGCCGAGTAGGGCTCATTGTCGCCGACCACCAGCGAGCTGTCGCGGCGCAGTTCGGCCAACATCGGCTCGGGCAGGCGCGGGTCGTCGTTCCACAGCACGCCGACATGCCACGGCCGCTTGAAGCCCTTCATCTCGGGGGTGAAGCTGTGCATGACCAGCAGGCAGATCCTGCGGCCGCCCGCCGTCATGCGATCGAGCTGGCGATCGACCTCGTGGTGATACGGCCAGAAGCCGCCGGCAGCGCGCGCATCGATCTGCTCCTTGGTCAGGCCCTTGTTCGCCGGCACCTGCGTGGTGTCGCTGATTTCAGGCGTCGAGCCCTCGCCGCCCGGCCAGCGATTGCAGTCGATCACCAACCGCGAATAACCGGAGGCGACGAGCGGTGCGTCGAGCTGCCTCGACAATTCGATCGCCGCATCCAGGCCGCCAATGTCCCAGCCGACATGCTGCGAGAGCTCGGCGTCAGTGATGCCGAGAGTGCCCAGCGCCTTTGGCACCGCCTTGCTGGCGTGATCGCACAGCAGCAGCAGCGGCGCCTTGCCCTTTTCATTGTGAACGGAAAACGGCGGCGGGTCGCCGGGCCTCAACAGTTGCATCGCGCCCCTATAGTGGGAAGATGACGCAAATGAAAGATGCCGACGCCCGCGCTTTGTTGCGCGATCTGTTCGATGCCGCCCTCGCCGCCGCCCGTCCCGCCACCTGCCTGGCGCCCTATATCGACAAGCTGGCGCCGCCGAAGGGACGCACCGTGGTGATCGGCGCCGGCAAGGCGAGTGCTGCCATGGCGCGCGCTGTCGAAGAACGCTGGCATCATCCGATCGAAGGCCTTGTCGTCACGCGCTACGGCTATGGCGAGACCTGCAAGCGCATCGAGATCATCGAGGCCGCCCACCCCGTGCCGGATGAAAAGGGCCGGGCGGCGGCGGGCCGCATCTTCGAGAAGGTGAAAGGACTGTCGGCGGACGACCTCGTGCTCTGCCTCGTCTCCGGCGGGGCATCCGCCCTGCTCGCCCTGCCGGCGCCCGGTCTGACGCTCGCCGACAAGCAGGCGGTCAATCGCGCGCTCCTGAAGTCGGGTGCCAACATCGTCGAGATGAACACGGTTCGAAAACATCTCTCGGCCATCAAGGGCGGACGCCTGGCCGTCGCCGCGCAGCCGGCGCGCGTGCTGTCATGGCTGATCTCCGACGTGCCCAACGACGATCCCGGCGTGATCGGCTCGGGGCCGACCGTGCCGGACCCCACGACTTTTGCCGATGCGCTGGTGGTGCTCGCGAAGTACCGCATCGATCCGCCCGCTGACGTGCGTGCGCATCTCGAAGCAGGTGCGGCGGGCAAGATCGAGGAGACGCCGAAGCCGGGCGATCCGCGCCTGGCGCGCGTCGAGACGGTCCTGGTCGCCACACCCAGGCGCTCCCTCGACGCCGCGGCGGCGCTGGCGCGCAGTCGTGATCTTGGCGTCGTGGTGCTGGGCGACAACCTCGAAGGCGAGGCGCGGGAGCTGGGCGCGGCGCATGCGCGTCAGGCGCTCGACATCGCGGCCAAGGGAGGCAAGCCGACGGTCGTCCTCTCTGGTGGCGAAACCACGGTGACGGTGCGCGGCCAGGGGCGCGGCGGCCGCAACGTCGAATATTTGTTGGCGGAGGCGATTGCCGCCGACGGCGCGATGGGCATCTGGGGTCTGTCGGCCGACACCGACGGCGTCGACGGCGCGGAGGACATCGCGGGCGGCATCTTCACGCCCGATACGCTGGCCCGCGCCCGCGCCAAGGGCCAAGATCCACAAGCGATGCTGGATGACAACAACGGCCACGGCTTCTTCGAAGCGCTGGGCGACAGCCTTGTCACCGGCCCGACCCGCACCAACGTCAATGACTTCAGGGCAACGTTGATCGCACCCTAGCAAAACCCTCCCCATATGAATGCTATGGGGCGGACATATTTCATGTTCCTCTCCCCCTTGGGGGAGAGGTTAGGTGAGGGGGTCGTGGCCCAGGACGAGAATACCACCACGCGAGCACGCAGCCTGCGCAGCGACGCAAGCCGAGCCGAACGTAAGGTGTGGGAGCTCCTGCGTGATCGCCGCCTCGCTGGCATCAAATTCCGACGACAGCATCCAATTGGTCCCTACTTCGCGGACTTTGCCTGCGTATCCCGAAGGCTCGTGATTGAGATCGATGGCGAACATCATGACGTTCAACTCGAAGCCGATGCTCGGCGAACGGCAGCGATGGAGCGCGATGGTTGGCGGGTGATTCGGTTTGCGGCCCGGGAAGTGGTTCAAGATCCGGATGGTATTTGGGCAGAGATCGAGCAGGCAACTATCGACCCACCCCCTCACCTAACCTCTCCCCCAAGGGGGAGAGGAACATGAAATGTGTCCACCCCGTAGCGTATGAATGGGGAGGATTGTGAAAATTACAGAGACGATCGAAATGGTGAGCACATGACCACCTATCCCGGTTCCTGCCACTGCGGCGCCATCCAGATCGCTTTCACGAGCGACAAAAAGCCCGAGGAGATGCGGCCCGGCCGCTGCTCCTGCACCTTCTGCCGCCGTCATGGCGCGCGGACCATGGGCGATGGTCCGACCTCGTCTGTCGAGTTCCGCGCCGCGCCGGGCGCCCTGTCGCGCTATCGCTTCGGCCTCGGCATCACGGACTACCTGGTCTGCCGCAAATGCGGCGCCTACGTCGGCGCGGTCATGGAGGACGAAGGCCGGCTGATCGCGACCCTCAACGTCAACTCGCTCGATATTCGCGAGACGTTCGATCCGGCGCCGCCGCTGCATGTCTATGACGGCGAGGACGAGGCGCGCCGCCGCGCGCGGCGTCGAAAGTTCTGGATAAAGGCGACGGTGAGCGCGTAACGTCGCGCCATGGCCATTCTCGGCATCATCGCGGACGACTTCACCGGCGCGACCGACATCGCGGGCATGCTGGTCAAGGGCGGCATGCGCACCATCCAGACCATCGGCCTGCCCGCGCAAGGCACCATCCCAGATGACGTCGACGCCGTGGTGGTCGCGCTGAAGACGCGCTCGATCCCGGCGCAGGACGCGATCACGCAATCGCTCGGCGCGCTCAAGGCACTGCAGGCCGCGGGCTGCGAACGTTTCTTCTTCAAGTACTGTTCGACCTTCGACTCGACCGACCAGGGCAACATCGGCCCGGTCGGCGACGCGCTGCTCGATTCCCTTGCCAGCCGGCAGGCGATCTACTGTCCCGCCTTTCCGGAGAACGGCCGCACCATCTTCTTTGGCCACCTGTTCATAGGCGACCTGCTCCTCTCTGACACGCACATGCGCCATCACCCGCTCAATCCCATGACCGACTCGAGCCTGGTCCGCGTGCTGGCGCGCCAGACCAAGCACAAGGTCGGGCTGGTGCCACTCAAGCAGGTGCAGGCAGGCTCCGCGACCTTGCGTTCCGCGCTCGACAAGCTCGCCGCCGAGGGCGTGCGCCACGTGATCGTCGACGCGGTGGCCGATACCGATCTCGGCATCATCGGCGAGGCGGTCGGCGACGACGTGCTGGTGAGTGGCGGCTCGGGCGTGGCGCTCGGCCTGCCTGCTGCCTATCGCCGGCGCAGCCTGCTGGCGCACAAGTCCGGCGCCGACGCCCTGCCCAGGGTCGGCGGGGCTTCCGCGGTCCTGGCGGGATCCTGCTCGGCGGCGACGCTGGGCCAGATCGCCAACTTCAAGGGCGCCCATCTGGCGCTCGATACCGACGCGATCTGCCGCGGCGAGCCGGTCAGCGACAAGGCGTTGATCTGGGCCAAGGACAAGCTCGGGAACGGTCCGATCCTGCTGTCGGCCAGCGACAAGCCCGAGGCAGTGAAGGCGCTGCAATCCAAATACGGCGTCGAGAAGTCGAGCCAGGCGATCGAAAGGACCATGGCGGCGCTGGCCACGGGGCTGGTCGCGGCCGGCGTCGGCCGCCTCGTCGTCGCGGGCGGCGAGACCTCCGGCGCCGTAGTCGGCGCGCTCGACGTCACGGCGCTGCGCATCGGTCCCGAGATCGATCCTGGCGTGCCGTGGACGGCATCGGTCGGTGGCAAGCCGCTCTTGCTGGCGCTGAAGTCCGGCAATTTCGGCGCGCCCGACTTCTTCACCAAGGCCTTCGCCAAGCTATGAGTAAAGAGGAAAAGGCGCGCGATTCCGTCTGCGCGCTGGGCGCCAAGCTGGCCGCGCGCGGGCTGTGCCCCGGCACCTCCGGCAACATCAGCGTACGGATCGACGACGGCTGGCTGATGACGCCGACCAATTCCTCCCTGGGCGAGCTCGATCCGGCGCGCCTGTCGAAGCTCGACACCAACGGCAAGCTCGTCGGTGGCGACCCGCCGACAAAGGAGGCGCTGCTGCATCGCTCGGTCTACGACGTGCGGCCCAAGGACGGCGCCATCGTGCATCTGCATTGCACGCATGCCGTGGCGATCTCCTGCCTCGATCCGTCGTGCCACCACAACAAGGAGACCACGCTGCCGCCGATCACGCCCTACTTCGTGATGCGGGTCGGCAAGCTGCCGCTGGTGCCCTACTTCAAGCCCGGCGATCCCAAGCTCGCCGACGCCATCCGCGACTACGCCAAGGGCTATCGCGCGGTGCTGCTGGCCAATCACGGGCCAGTGGTCGCCGGCACCTCTCTGTCCGCTGCCTCCGCCTCGATCGAGGAGCTCGAGGAGACCGCCAAGCTCCATCTGCTGCTGCAGGGCTTCAAGGTGCGTCTCCTGAGCGATTCCCAGGTACGCGAGGTCGAAGAGGCGTTCCCGTCCTGACCTGTCTCGTCAACGTGGATGGGCAACGCCGATCTCAAACGCGCCGAACTTCTAATGACCAAAATAGATTCGCACCGAGTGGAAGTACACTCGGGCTCATCGAAGCTTGGAGCAGCGTGTGTTCGATATGTCTCAATCTGGTCAATTGCCCTCTCCGAAGACCGGCGCGTTTTTTTCGAGGGGGAGTCCCGGATTTGTTGACTGGGAGGGCAGAAATGTCGATGTCATCGGCATCGGACCTGTCTACCTGGGAGTAGACTGTTGTAGACGGTGACGCCGTCGGAGGGTGTGGCGGCGCGCTTCGCCGAAGTTCTAATGACCCAAATAGGTCGCGGCGGCGAGCGCGTGTAAAATGCAAGCACGATGACGATGGTTCAGCCTCCCGGCGTGCGCGCCTCGACGAGGAATATCCAGGATTGCACGGCAGGCCCCCGCGATTTTTCCATTATTTTAAGCGTTACTTTTTTTAACCGTTATTTTCCCGGTATTTTAACGGTCACTTTTGGAAACCGACCGGCGACAACCGGCCCAGGACTGGAAACCAC
>CAWCPC010000013.1:0-415000 GCA_963797365.1 uncultured Alphaproteobacteria bacterium
AGAGCTGGGACGGAAAGCCCAACAGTTTCGTCACCTGGTGGCGCCGTACGCACTACGAGAACTCGATGATCGACGCGTTGTGCGATCGCGGCCATACGCCCTACCGTCAGATTGGACATCGCGCGCTCTCGTTCGTTATGGACCGCTGCGGCATTGCCTATACGCAGGAAGAAGTGAGCTCGCTCGTCAGCGAGATCGAACGACTGAAACCGTTTCCAGATGTCGTTGCCTCGCTCGGGAAACTTCGGTCCAAGGGTTACAAGTTAGCCATACTGTCGAACGGCGACCGCGACATGCTCAAGGCAGCCGGGCCGCACATCGGCTTTCCATTCGATCACGTCATTTCGGTGCAGGAGGCTGGCTATTTCAAGCCTCACTGGAAGACCTATGCAAAAGCCGAAGAGATCATTGGCGAGGAGCGCTCCAGTATCTTGTTTGTTGCCAATCACGCCTTCGATTGCATCGGTGCCAAATCTTACGGCATGCGGACCGCGTTTATCGATCGACGCAAGCGGCCCTTTGGGCAAACACCACATCAGCCTGACCTCATCGTTGCCGATTTCGCCGAGCTGGCCGCCACCCTAGCTTGAGGAGCAAGTCCTCGCAGCGAGACAAAACTCGGAAGAACAGGCTGCCTTAGCTCAGGTACGGCCGCGTTGAGAGTGGCCTTCGTTCTGGAGATATCGATGAACGAATGCGATCGCCATGCTGCCCTCTCCGACCGCGGATGCCACACGCTTGATCAGGCTTAACCGCACATCGCCACACGCGAATATGCCCGGTACGCTTGATTCGAGGAGGTATGGGTCGCGGCTGTGCGACCATCGGCCAGCCTTCACCACGTCATCACCGGTCAGTATGTATCCGCGACCGTCCCGCGCAATCTCCTCCGGAAGCCATTGCGTTTCTGCGTCGGCACCGATGAACACGAACAGTCCGCCGCAGTTTTCACGGCATGGTTCCTTGCTCGTACGGTCTATGAGGTCTACCGCAGTCAGGTGATTGTCGGCCTGTACAGTAATGACTTCCGAATTCAATCGTACCGCGATGTTGGATTTCCCGCGCAGTTGCTCTACCAAGTAACTAGACATGCTTTTTTCAAGTGCATCGCCACGAACTATGAGCGTCACCTTTCGAGCGTGGTTCGCGAAAAACAACGCAGCCTGCCCCGCCGAATTACCTGCACCGATCAGGTGAATGTCCTGCCCATGAGTGGCATCCGCTTCGCTGCGCGCCGCACCGTAGTAGATACCCTTGCCGATCAGACGATCGAACCCGTCGATTGTCAGGCGGCGCCACGTGACACCGGTGGCAAGAATAATGGTCCGCGCACTAACCATCTCGTCGCCATCGATGAATATCTGTCGCGTGGCTGGGTCGATATGAGACACGGAACGGGTAACAAGAATTTCGGCCCCAAGTCGCTTCGCTTGCCGCAGGGCGCGGCTCGCTAGCTCGTCGCCAGACACTCCATTGGGAAATCCGAGATAATTCTCGATGCGCGACGACGTTCCAGCCTGCCCGCCAGGCGCCTCGCGCTCGATGACCAAAGTTCGCAGCCCTTCAGAAGCTCCGTAGACGGCTGCAGCAAGTCCGGCAGGACCGCCGCCGATGATCACGGTATCGTATTCGGCGATGCCCGGCCGGGTCTGCAGTCCGAGGTGCTCGGCAAGTTTCCGCGCGTTAGGTCGAGCGATTACCGTGCCATCCGCCAACCGCAGCACTGGGCAGTCATCATCGGCGGGGCGCTCCGCTGACCACTTCATCCAGGCGTCCGGCGAATCGGGGGTTGCCCATTCATAGGTAATCTGGTTGCCCGCGAGGAACCGGCGCAAGTCAGCACTGGCCGTGTCCCACCGGTGACTGAACATCGTCACGCGCGGCTTCGGCGCTTCGGCGGCAATACCTTGGAGGCCGCCAATGCGCTCGCGCGCGAGCGCGCTGACTTTCAAGGAGATGTCCGGCGCGGCGGCCGCGAGCATGTAGTACTGTTGCGCGTCGATGCGCATGACACGCGACGCTTCGGACGCCCGATAGCCGCCAGGGAACGGTGTTCCAAGAGTGAGCGGCACTTCGCCGAATATGGCGCCCGGAACACGCCAGCCCAGAGTCCGTTCGACACCGTCGATGAGTTTGACGACCTGTATTTTACCCGAGATGACGGCGTACAGCGCGCGTTCTCCACCTTCAGGCACGGCAAATTCTCCGGCTTCCAGATGTACGTCGGCTGCAATCTGCGCTAGCCGCTCGATTTCAATCTCCGGGAGCGTCAAAAACAGTGGAACTGCACGCACGTCGTCCGCTGTCAGCATGATCTGATCCGCTTCCGGCATTGTTGTGGAACGACGCTTCAGACGCTGCGGTCACTTCGGGCGTCAGGCTCGCTCAGCCTGGCGTAACCTTGAGTTGGCACGCCCACCTCCGTCTAGCGCTTTTTAGCCTTGTTTGCCTTAGCCGCAGCCGTCTTTGTCCGATATTGGCCCAAAGGCGACATCCCCTCAGTGCGGAAGGATGTCCGCTTCCGGGGGTAAAGCAGACGTCGATTGAAGGCGCAGCGATGTCGGGAAATGAGACAAGCCGGCAGTCACCGTCGGCTGCCTCTAGCTCGATGTGATCATCGCCATAACACGCGCGGCAACACCGGAATCGCGGTAGGCACTACGCGGTTTGATGAGATGTGTGATCTCGGCGTTCAGCTTCTGCACGGCGCCGTCTTCTGACGCTAGTTTCGTGAGGGCGCCGGCGAACCTCAGCCGGAAATCGAAATCGGCTGGCCTCTGCCCGCGTGTGGTCGGGAAGACGAAGTCAAACTGGGCGACACCCCACGGGGTCTCGATCAGCGTGGGTACCTCGGCGAAAAACGCCTTCGCCAGGCCCGATAACGGGTCGGACGACGTGGTACGCTCGTCCAACAGGCGTTTCAGCAGGCAGGCCTCCTGCGCCGCCACGGTCATTCCCTGGCCATAGACCGGATTGAACCGGCAGATCGCGTCGCCGATCGGCAGCAGGCCTCCGGGAAACCGCTCCAGGCGCTCGTAGTGGCGCAGCACGTTCTCGCGAAACCCGTAGCGCGCGATAGTGCCCTCTAGCTTGGCGTGCTGGATCGCCTCGAAGACGGTGCGAGTCCGGAGATTGCGCGTGAAGTCCAGGAAGCCGTCCAGATCACCCGGCGGCGCCTGATCATGCCGGCCACCCAGGCCGACGATCCAGCGATTGCGCTCGATAGTCTGCACCAGGACGCCGCGACTGCTCGACGGGGCCTCGCCGAACGTAAAAACCACTTTCCAGCTGGCGGCCGCGTCACTGGGGATCTCAAAAATGCCGGTCGCATAGCCGAGATCGATACCGATGGTCGTTTCCTCCGGGCAGGGGAATCCTGCTTCGGCCAGAAAGGCAACGGTGAGCGCGCCTCGCCCGGAAGCGTCGATCACCAGGTCGGCCGAAAGCGTTTCCTGCAATCCGCCGTCGCTCTCAATCCGCACGCCCGCGACGGCCGTTTGATCGGGCGACGCAACGAAGGACAGGACGCGGCAGCCGTCGCGAATCAAAATAGTCGGCTGGGCCGCGAGGCATTTGCGCACGGCAAGGTCAATCGCCGGACGTGACACGGTCAAGGAGGTGAGGCCGAGATCTCGCTGCGGGAAAGGATCGTATCCAGGCCTTTCGATGCGGATGTCCAAATTACTCCTGACGCGGACGGCGCCCTGCGCCAGCAGCTGGCGCTCGAAATCGGGCATGAGTTCGCCAAGTGCCCGTTGTCCTCCAATCAGCAGGCCATGAGGATGGTGCGATTGCGGCGTGCCGGGCCGATGGCTGGCGTCCTCAGGCAGCCTGTCGCGCTCGAGAACGAGCACGCGCTCGAAGAAAGGCGCCAGCGCCGCAGCGACCGAAAGCCCGCCGATGCCGGCGCCAACGACGATAGCCTGGCGGCCGATCGTGGTGCTGGCCGTCACTGCTCCCCCCATTTCCCAACGTAATGGTACGGGTGCCGGCATTACGCAGCAACCCGCTCCGATCGGTATTAACCCCTTGATTTCCTGAGCTTAGCACTAAGCCGGCTGTTGAGATCGAGGCTGGCTCTCCAGTTCTCTCTTTTGACCACTCCGGCACCCTCGAGCGGGAGGAGTATATGACACTCAACCTTGCACGACGGAAATTGCTGGCGGCGCTTGGCGGCGCGGCGGTTGCGTGGCCGCTCGCGGCTCGTGCGCAGCAGCGCAACCGTGTGAAAGGCCTTGGTGTACTGTGGGGGTTAGCCGAGAATGATAACGCTTATGAGCCTTATCTAGCGGCATTTAAACAGCGCCTTCAAGACCTCGGCTGGATTGACGGCCGCAACATTCGGGTTGAGTACCGTTTCACGGGTGGAGTCACTGAGCGCATCCGCATCGCGGCTCATGAACTGGTTGCGCTCGCGCCGGATGTGATTTTCGCGACCACCAATCCAGCAGTGGCGGCTCTATTGCAGGAGACGCAGACCATTCCGATTGTCTTTGCGCTCGTCTCCGATTCGGTCGGGAGTGGCTTCGTTCTGAGTTTGGCACGTCCAGGCGGAAACATTACGGGGTTCCACAATTTCGAACCCGAGTTGAGTGGGAAATGGTTGCAAATTCTCAAAGAGGTCGCGCCCGAAGTGAGGCGGGTAGCATTCCTCCATCATCCGCAAACGGCTGCACACATCGGGTTCCTGCGTGTGATCGAAGCCGCTTCCGGCTCGGTAGGGGTCACAGTAACAGCGGCCGGCGCACGCGACGCCAGTGAAATCGAGCCAGCCCTCAAGGCGTTCGCGCGGGAGCCAAATGGCGGTGTTATCGTCGCACCCAGTCCGCTCACTACTTTCCGACGCGAGCTTATCATTACGTTGGTTCGCCAGTTCGGTCTGCCAGCCATCTATCCGTTCAGTTACTTCCCGAAAAGTGGCGGCTTGGTTTCGTATGGAATTGATCAGACGGAACAGGCGCGCGGGGGTGCGTCTTACATTGATCGCGTCCTGCGTGGAGAAAATCCAGGTGAACTCCCGATACAACTGCCGACGAGGTACGAGTTGGCAATAAATTTGAAAACTGCAAAGACGCTTGGCCTGAAGATCCCGGAATCATTTCTTTTGCGCGCCGACGAGGTGATTGAGTAGGCAGTTCCGCCATGTCCGGTTTGGGTCAGGCGCGTCGGTTTGAGCTGCTGCAAGGCGCTGGAACAGGGACGACACCGCCGTCCACGTGAACTAAAGTGCACGCACTGGTCTACAGGGCCTTAGCGCGGCAGCCGCAGCCGTTGAGGAGGCGAGCTCTTGACTGACGAGCGCGTGGCAAGGCGACTTGCAGCGATACTGGCGACAGATGTCGTTGGCTATTCTCGCCTGATGGGCCGGGACGAGAGCGGCACGCTTGCTCGTCTGCGTGAACACCGCAAGGAGCGATTCGAGCCGGCACTGGCCCGCCAAGGCGGGCGGCTAGTCAAGCTCACCGGCGATGGCGCGCTGGCCGAGTTTCCGAGCGCTGTGGATGCGCTTGGAGCGGCCATCGAGTTCCAACAACGCATGGCCGAAGTCAATCGCGAGCAAGCTGAGGAGACGCGCATTGTGTTCCGAATCGGTCTTCACCTTGGGGACCTGATCGTCGACGGTGAAGACCTCTACGGCGATGGCGTGAACGTTGCCGCGAGGTTGGAGGGCGAAGCGCCGGCCGGCGGAATCCTCATCTCCCGCACCGTTAAGGAAGCCGTCGAGGGACGTCTAAAGGCCACCTTTCAGGACCTTGGCGCACTGAAGCTCAAGAACATCGAGAGGCCGATGCGAACGTTCCAAGTAGCCTGGAACACCGCGGATTGGCCGCTCCTTTTGAAGGCCGCGCCACCCGAGCCGGCAACGTCCGCGCCGCCGGTGAGTATCAACCAGCCGACGGTACCGTCCGACAGGCCATCGGTCGCGGTGCTGCCGTTCGACAACATGTCGAAGGACCCCGAACAAGAGCACTTTGCGGATGGGGTCGTGGAGTCGCTCACAGCCGCTCTTTCACATATTCGGTCTTTCTTCGTCGTCGCCCGGAACTCGGCCTTCACCTACAAGGGCCGACCGACCAATGTTCGTGACGTCGGTCGTGAACTCGGCGTCGCTTACGTGCTGGAAGGGAGCGTCCAGCGCAGCGGGTCGCGCGTGCGCATCACGGTCCAGTTGATCGAGACTGCGGAGGGGGCGCACCTCTGGGCAGAGAAGTATGATGGCTCCCTGGACGACATATTCGACCTCCAGGATCGGATCACGGAACAGGTTGCGGGCGCCCTTCAACCGTCGATCCGGCTGGCGGAGATTGAGCGTGTGCGGCGCAAACGCCCCCAAGATCTCGGCGCTTACGATCTTACCATGCGGGCGATGCGTCACGTCTGGCTGCTCGACAAGACCGAGGCCGCGCTGGGATTGTCACTGCTGGAACAGGCGCTCGAGATCGACAAGAACTACCCTCTGGCACTGGCGCTGGCCGCCTGGTGCTGGGCACAGCAATCCGTCTACAACTGGACCGACGACATCGCCGCCGCCCAAGCACGCGCGTTACAACTCGCCGATCGGGCAGCCGGTCAATCTGCCGACGATCCCCTGATTCTTGCCGTCCTGGGCACAGTGCACACGTTTGCGCGCAACTACGGAGTGGCGCGTGTCATGCTGGAACGGGCGGTCGCGCTCGATCCCAACGCCGCATGGGCCTATAGCCGCCTCGGCTGGCTCGACGTGTACGCTGACAGGCCAGATGAAGCGCGGGGCCATTTCGAGAAGGCGCTTCGATTGAGTCCGCTCGATCCGATCAACTTCAACAATTATGCCGGTCTTGGCTCGGCAAGGCAGGTCGCCGGCGACGACAACGCCGCCGCCGATCTGTTCATCCGCGCCTTGCAGGAACGGCCGAGCGCGCTGTGGATTCATCGCAATCTAGCCGCCGCCCTATACGGGGCGGGCCGGCACGACGAAGCCAAGAACTCTCGCGATATCTTGGTTCAGACCTACCCGGGCCTCACCACCCGCAAGTTTAGGGAGGCCATGGTGTTCTCCCCGAAAGTACTGGATCGCATATCGCAGCAGTTGCGGGCATTGGGCATCCCCGACGGCTGACGCGCCAAGCGCCATGCTTGGTCAATCGACAGTAGTACAGATCATCAATATGCCCGGCTTCAAGGTGCCGACCGCGTTGTCAAATCGAGCCAACGAGGCAATGAGCAAGCGGGTTCGGTCATTCCGCTTTGGGTCAGGCGCGTCAGTCTGAGCTTCTGACCATCTCTTCCGGTCTACCTCCGTCAACAGACATCCCCCGAGGCCGGCGGCAGGTCGGTTTCGGGCCATAAGCCGACATGACGCCATTCATTCGATTACTTCGTCAGCGCGAGCAATCATTGTGCTCGGGATTGTCATGCCAAGCGCCTTTGCTGTCTTGAGATTAATAACCAAGTCGTAGCGGGTTGGTTGCTGTACCGGTAAGTCGGCAGGCTTGGCGCCCTTGATGATCCTGTCAACATAGACGGCAACTACGCGGCCGCGCTCCGCATAGCTCGAACTGTAGGACATAAGAGCGCCTGCACGCGCCATCAACTCCTGATGCGACAGCGCAGGTAACCGATACTTCAACGCGAGATCGACCGTTGGCTGCACGGGCAGGCTGCCCTGGATGAGAATCGCTTGGCATTCCTCTTGGGTCATCTTCACGAATGCTGCTTCGATTTCGACAGGCTCACTGATCATGCGCGCACGAAGCTCGACGCCAAGCCTGCCCGCGGCCTGCATAGTCTGTTCGAGCAGCGCTTTGGTGAATGGGTCGTGAGCGTTGAGCAGCATCCCGACCTTCCGAGCCGACGGTACAGCCTCCCGGATAAGCTCCAGTGTCTTGCCGGTTGCTTCCGTGCCCGTAGCGGACACACCGGTGATGTTGCCGCCAGGTCTGGCAAGACTTGCCACTAAGCCGGTGCCGACCGGGTCGCCCGCTGGCGCCATGACAATCGGGATCTCGCGAGTGGCATTTTTTGCCGCAGTGATAGCCGGGGTAAGCACGGCGACGATAACGTCCTTCTTGTCGCGAACGAATTGGCGCGCGAGTTCGGGAAGTCGGCTCGCCTGTCCGTCCGCGGATTGGACCTCGATGTTGATATTCTTGCCCTCGACATAGCCAAGCTCGCGTAGGCTTTCACGGAACGGCCCAAGAGGAGCTTCACTCGCTACAACCAACACGCCGATCTGCGGTATGTGAGATTGCTGCGCCCATACGACGATTGGTTGGCAGAGGGCGAGCGACGACGCGCCCCCAACAAGTGAGAGATACTCACGTCGATTCATCATGTTCCTGCATTGTAACCTAAACACATTATCACGTTATGCCGTGTGGCTGTCTGCCTGGGGTCCACGGGATATTGGGATTGTGTGACGGTACGTATGTCCGTCTTGGGTCAGACCCGTCGGTTTCGAGAGGTCCGCGTCGTGTCCGGTCTACCCCCAACGTCCGACATTGCCAGGCCCGGTCGGCAAGTCTCAAACGGGCCAAGAGCGGACTTCCCTCGATGAGCTGGTGCCCGCCAATGGACAACGATCTCGATCAATGAGAAGGCGGCTTCCCACTGGGTGATTGAAGGCGCTTTTGACCCCCGCAACCGTCGGTACTCCCGCATCGGTCTTGGGCTTCCGCTGCAGCGGTTTCTCTGGAATGCTGGTGACCTAAGGTTGGCACTGAGGGAAAAACATGCCTGCCGACGCCAACTCTTCACCGAACGTCCCAGACCCACAGCAACGGGTCGACCAGCTGGCCGCCGAGCTGGACGAGGCGTTGCGCCGCGAAGCTGCCGTCGCGGAGATCCTGCAGGTCACCAATGCGTCGGGCGGCGACCTTGCACTTGTCTTGAACGCGATCATCGAGAAGGCGACACGCCTCTGCTCGGCGTCTTATGGCTACATCTGGACTTATGACGACGAGAGCGCCCGTGCGGTTGCCGCGCACGGCGACGCCCGCTTCGAGGAATGGCTGCTACAGCGTGATCCCGTATGGCCCAGCCAGCACAGTCCGCTGGGGCGTGTCTTGCTCAGCAGACGCCTCGCACATGTCGTCGATGCCAAGGAAGACGAGACCTACCGAAACGAACCGCGCTTTCGCGATCTGGTCGACAGGGCCGGTCTAAGGACCCTGCTGCACGTTCCCCTGCTTAAGGGCGACACCCTGTTGGGCGTCATCACTGTCTACCGCCGGGAACGCCAGGCTTTCACGGACCAGCACATCCGGTTGCTGGAGAGTTTCGCCGAGCAGGCAGTCATCGCCATGGAGAACGCGCGCCTGCTAGATGAGCGGCGCGAGGCGCTGGAGCGGCAGACCGCGACTGCCGAGGTGCTGCAGGTCATCAATTCCTCGCCCGGCAACCTCGCGCCGGTATTCGACGCCATCCTTGAGAAGGCGCACAGCCTGTGCGACGCGCCCTGCGGCAGCCTGCAGCTATACGACGGAGAGACGTTCCGCGCCGTCGCCGACCGCGGCCTGCCGGAAGAGCTGGCGACGCTACTGCGCCAGGGCCACGTGCCGCGGCAGTTCAACCCGTCGCACCACGAGGTCACCCAGGTTGCCGATATCGTAGAGATTTTCGGTGAGACGCCCGACGATCCGGTCATGCGGGCGGTCGTCAAGACTGCCCGGCTGCGCACCATGCTGTGGGTGCCGCTGATCCGGGAGGGCGCCTATCTCGGCCGCATCGTGGCGGCGCGCCGCGACGTCCGGCCGTTCTCCGACAAGCAGGTGGCGCTGCTGCAGAACTTCGCTGCTCAGGCGGTCATCGCGATGGAGAACGCGCGTCTGCTCGATGAGCAGCGCGAGGCGCTGGAACAGCAAACCGCGACTGCCGCGATCCTTCAGATCATTAATAGCTCACCTGGTGACCTACAGCCCGTGTTCGACGCCGTCCTCAGCAAGGCGATGACGCTGTGCGACGCCGCCTTCGGCATATTCAACACTTTCGATGGCCAGAGCTTCCACACTGTTGCTGCTCAGGGAGTGCCGGGACCCTTCATGCAGTATCGGTCGTCCGGCCCACCCGATTACGGACCCGGGACGGCGCCCGGCCGCCTACTTGGAGGAGAGAAGTGGGTCCATGTCGTCGACATGGCTGACAGCGACACTTACAGGACGGGTGATCCGAATCGGCGGGCACTTGTCGATCTCGGCGGCGCGCGCTCGACTTTGGTCGTGCCTCTACGCAAGGAGGACACGCTCCTTGGCATGGTCGCGATCTATCGACAAGAGGTCCGACCGTTCTCCGACAGGCAGATTGCACTGGTGCAGAACTTCGCCGACCAGGCCGTCATCGCGATGGAGAATGCGCGGCTGCTCTCCGAGCTGCGCGAGCGTACCGACGACCTTACCGAGTCGCTTGAATACCAGACCGCGACCAGCGAGGTGCTGGAAGTAATCGGGCGTTCTACCTCGGACATCCAGCCAGTACTCGACACGATGCTAAACGCTGCTCTGCGCCTCTGCAGGACCGAGTCCGGCGGGATCGCGATCCAGCAGGGCGAAGGGTTCCGCTATGTCGCGACGCTCGGCTGGGACCCCGAAGCGGACAAGGCCTTTCGCAGCCTCGACATATCGGCGGGACGAGGCACAGTCGCCGCGCGGGTCATCGCCGAAGGTCAGATCGTCCAAGTCGCGGACGTGGCCTCCGATCCAGAGTTCGCGCTGCCGGACATGGCTGAGCGCGCGCAATGGCGCACCGCTCTCGGCGTGCCGCTGATGCGAGAGGGTCGAGCAATCGGTGTCATTGCCATTACCCGCGACCGGGTCGACGCCTTTACCGAGCGCCAGATCGCGCTGGTCAAGACCTTCGCCGACCAGGCCGTGATCGCCATGGAGAACGCCCGCCTGCTCGGCGAGCTGCGCGAGTCGCTGGACCAGCAAACCGCCACCACTGAGGTGCTGCAGGTTATCAATTCCTCGCCCGGCGAACTGGAGCCGGTGTTCGAGGCGATCCTCGAGAAGGCAATGCAAGCCTGTCACGCCGCATTCGGCGGGTTGTGGATCTTCGACGCCGGTCGGTATGTCGCCGCAGCGCTGCACAAAGTGCCCAAGGCGTACGCGGATTTCTTGCGCTCGAACACTCAGGTTCCTGGCCCTGGTACGGGGCCTTACCGTTTCCTGCGCGGAGAGCGGTCGGTCATCCAAAACATCGATCTGGCAGACGAGGAGGTTTACCCCGCCGGCGATCCACAACGGCGGGCCTTGGTGGATCTCGGCGGCGCGCGCACCGCTCTGCAGGTGCCACTATGCAAAGACGATACCGTAATCGGTGTTGTGACCATCTATCGCCAGGAGGTGCGGGCGTTCGACGAAAGGCACATAACACTGTTGCAGAGCTTCGCCGCGCAGGCGGTGATCGCAATCCAGAATGCACGCTTGTTGAGCGAGCTTCGCGCGTCACTGGAACAGCAGACCGCAACCAGCGACGTCTTGAAGACGATCAGCCGCTCCTCGGTCGATCTCGAGGCCGTGCTCGAGACCCTGGTTGAGACGGTGGCGCGGCTGTGCGGCGCCGACCAGTCCTTCATGATCCGTCGCCGCGACAACCTGCATCACTTGGTGGCCGCGCACGGCTTGTCAGACGAAGCGCTGGAGTTCCTGCGTGCCCATCCCGTCGCACCGGGCCGTGGAAGCACCGCAGGCCGTGTAGTGTCGGAGCGGCGAACCATCCAGATCGCCGACGTTCTGGCAGATCCCGAATTCACGTTTAGGGAGGGCCAGAAGATCGCCGGCTTCCGCACCATGCTCGGCATCCCCCTCATTGTGCAAGACAACCTCATCGGCGTCTTCGTGGCGACGCGCACGCGCGTCGATCCCTTCAGCGACAGGGAGATTGCGCTCGCCACCGGCTTTGCCGACCAGGCAGTCATTGCCATTGAGAATGCTCGACTGTTCGAGGAACTGCGCGACCGGCAGGCAGAGTTGCGGGTTACCTTCGACAACATGGGCGACGGCGTGGCGATGTTCGACGCCGAGCCACGGCTCGCTGCCTGGAACCGCAACTTCGAGGAGATCATCGGCCTGCCCGAGGAGCTTCTGGCTGAACGGCCGTCCTATGCCAACTATCTCCGAATGCTCGCCGAGCGCGGCGAATTTGGCACGGAGAACGTCGAAGCCGAACTTGCCAGCCGCCTTGAGAACACCGACCGCGAACTGAGGCTCGAGCGCACGCGCGCCGATGGGATGGTGATCGAGGTGCGCCGTAACGCCGTGCCGGGCGGCGGTTTCGTACTGATCTACAGCGACGTCACGGAGCAAAGGCGAGCGGAGGCGGCGATCCGTGCCGCGCGCGATGCCGCCGAGGCGGCGCTGGAGCGTCAGACCGCCACCGCCGACATATTGAAAGTCATCGCCAGTTCACCGACCGATGTGCAACCGGTACTTGAGGCGGTTGCCAAGGCGGCGGTGCAATTCTGCGGCGCAACCGATGCGAACATCCACATGCGCGACGGCGACGAAGTGCTGAGCGCCGCTCATCACGGTCCTCTGGGAGCCGGTCCTGGCATTCGTCGCCCGCTCAATCGCGAGACGGGTTTCGGCACCGCGATACTCGATGGCCGAACCACGCATGTCCCGGACGTCGAGGATCTCGATGCGGTGCAGTTCGCAACGACCCGCCGCCTCGCGGCTCAGTTCGGCTTCCGCGCTTTCCTGGCGGCGCCCCTGTTGCGCGAGGGAGCAGCCATTGGTTCCCTGAGCTTGCGCCGGGCCGCTCCAGGTCCCTTCACGCCCCAACAGGTCGAACTGCTTGAGACCTTCGCCGCGCAGGCCGTCATTGCAATCGAGAACGCGCGTCTGTTCACCGAGCTGCGCGAGTCGCTCGAGCAGCAGACCGCCACCTCCGAAATCCTGCGCGCAATCTCGCAATCGCCGACCAACGTGGAGCCAGTCCTTAAGGCGGTAGTCGGGGCCGCCCGGCGCTTCTGCGGCGCAGACGACGCAATGGTCGTCCTGCGCGAAGAGACGGAGCAGCTCTTGGCCACCCATGAAGGCTCGATGGCGTCACTCGTCGGCACCCGCTTTCCACTTGACCGCAGTTCCGCCACAGGTCGCGCCGCGATAGACGGGCGGACCTTTCACGTCCCGGACGTTGCTTCGCTCGATCCTGTGGAGCACGCCATGACCATAGAGCTTGCCCGAAGGACCGGCGTGCGTGCGCTGCTGGCCGCGCCCATGCTTCGCGAGGGCAGCGCGATTGGCTGTGTCCTGCTCCGCAGGCCCACGCCTGGTGTGTTTAAACCGCGCCAGATCGAATTGCTCGAGGCATTCGCGGCGCAGGCGGTCATCGCCATCGAGAACGTCCGCCTGTTCACCGAGCTGCGCAACTCACTGGAGCGCCTGAAATCTGCCCAGGCCAACCTGATCCAGGCCGAGAAGATGGCCTCGCTCGGCCAGCTCACCGCCGGCATCGCGCATGAGATCAAGAACCCGCTGAACTTCGTCAACAACTTCGCCGGCCTGTCGAGCGAGCTGCTCGACGAGCTGAAGCAGGCGGTCGATGCCCTTCTGGCGGAGCCGGACGAGGCCAAGCGCGCCGAGCTGCAGGAAACAATGGACCTGCTGACCAGTAACCTGGCCAAGATTGTCGAACATGGCCGACGCGCCGACGGCATCGTCAAGAGCATGCTGGCGCACTCGCGTGGTGGCACCGGCGACTGGCAGCCGTCCAATATTAATGCGCTGGTAGAAGAGGCGCTGAACCTCGCCTATCACGGCGCCCGAGCCCAGGATAAGGACTTCAACGTCACGCTCGAGCGGGACTTCGCCGAGGCCAAGCCCATCGAGGTCGTACCGCAGGATGTCACGCGCGTGTTTCTGAACCTGCTCGGCAACGGGTTTTACGCGGCCAAGAAGCGCCAGCTGAGCGGCGCCGGCAGAGACTATCGCCCGACGGTCACCCTTTCCACCCGCGATCTCGGCGACGCAGTCGAGATCAGGGTGCGCGACAACGGCACCGGCATGCCGCCGGAAGTGCGGGAAAAGCTGTTCCAGCCCTTCTTTACCACCAAGCCGACCGGCGAAGGCACGGGCCTTGGCCTGTCGATCAGTTACGACATCGTCACGCAACAGCATGGCGGTTCGATCGAGGTCGAGAGCGAGCCGGGGTCCTTCACCGAGTTCACCGTACGCCTGCCGCGCCGCCGGCGCGCCGCCTGATCCAGGGGAGTGAGATGACCGTTAGTATCCTGGTTGTCGACGACGAGCCGGACGTAGCCGAGCTGTTCCGCCAACAGTTCCGCCGCGAGGTGCGGCAGAGCCAGTATGTGATGCATTTTGCCGCCTCGGCCGAGGAGGCCCTGGGCAAGCTCGACGACGGCGTGCGGCCTGAGCTGATCGTTGTGCTGTCGGACATCAATATGCCGGGCATGGATGGCCTGGGTCTGCTCCAGGAGGTCAAGCGCCGCAATGCAGAGCTGCCGGTCATCATGGTAACGGCCTACGGCGACGACGAGCGCCGCCGCAAGGCCAGTGAATATGGTGCTGCCGAGTTCGTCACCAAGCCGGTCGATTTCATTGTCCTGAAGCAGCAATTGCAGCAACTGTCGCCCCAGTCGCATAGGGCAGAAAGGTGAGCGAGCCGGCCAAGATCCTTGCCGTCGATGACGAGCCCGACTTCGAGCTTCTGATCAAGCAGCGCTTCCGTCAGCGCATCCGCAAGGGCGACCTCGCCTTCCGCTTCGCCCGCCACGGCGAGGAAGCTCTGGCGGTGCTGGCGGAGGAGCCCGACATCGGCCTCTTGCTGCTCGACATCAACATGCCGGTGATGGACGGGCTCACCTTGCTTTCCGAGCTGCGCGCGCGCGGGTCGCCGGCGCGCGCGGTGATCGTCTCGGCCTATGGGGACATGGCCAACATCAGGACCGCGATGAACCGTGGGGCCTTCGACTTCGTTACCAAGCCAGTCGACCTCAACGACCTCGAGGTCACCATCGACAAGACTCTCGAGACCATCGCTCACGTGCGCGGGCTCGACCAGCAGCGGGCCGAGGCCGAGCGTGCGCGCGCCAATCTCTCACGTTACTTCTCGCCCAATATCGTGGACCTGCTTGCCGAGAGCGACGAGCCACTGGGCCCGGTCCGGCGCCAGACGGTCGCCGTGCTGTTCGTCGATATCGTCGGCTTCACGCGCATGGCCGAGGCGATGACACCCGAGGCGGTGGTGGCCATGCTGCGCGAGTTCCACGAGCGCATGACGGCGCAGATCTTCGTCTGCGGTGGCACCATCGAGAAGTACATCGGCGACGAGATCTTTGCCGTGTTCGGCCTGCCGTCAGCCAGCCCACACGATGCGTTGAACGCGCTGCGCTGCGCCGCCCTGATGCTGGATGAGCTGGATGCCTGGAACAAGGCGCGTGCGGTGCGCGGTGAGCCCGCGCTCGCCATTGGCATCGGCCTCAACTACGGTCCGGCCGTCTTGGGCGATGTCGGCACCAAGCACAGCCTTGCCTTCACGGTGATCGGCGACACGGTGAATATCGCGAGCCGTCTGCAGGACCTGACACGAGAGCTCAAGACGCCCTTGGTCGTGGCGGACGCCATCCTTTGTCAGATAGGCGGCGGCCAGCCGCCAGATCCCGCGGCTTTACCCATCAAACTGACCTGCCAAGGCGAGCGCGAACTGCGGGGCCGCAGCGCGCCGGTGCGGATCTGGAGCCGGCCGACGAAGTGATCGAATGAGCGATCCCACCATGTCCGTTTTGGGTCAGGCGCGTCGGTTTGAGTGTGGGTCGACAACTCCGGTCTACCCCGATAAGCAGACATCTCGGGGGCTGGCAGCAGGTCGCAAAGGGCCAATTGCCGCGAAACGGCGGTTGAGGGTCGGGCAGAGCTTGTCCGCTCTGCCCGGGTACTTCAGACGTCAACTTGTTCCGCTATTGCCAAGGCGTCATCTACTTCGATACCCAAGTATCTCACTGTGCTTTCGATCTTGGTATGCCCAAGCAGAAGCTGAACGGCCCTGAGATTTCCTGTCCGTCGGTAGATCAGGGTAGCTTTTGTGCGTCGCAACGAATGCGTCCCAAACAGCCTCGGGTCCAGTCCGGCGCTCCCGACCCACTCTGAAACAAGGCGAGCATATTGGCGGGTCGTCATATTGGTTTGGGGACCACGACGACCTGTAAACAGGAACTCGCCGGGTCTTTTGTCGCTGGCCTTCAGGTAATCATCGATGGCTTGGCGGGTTTGCTCGCTCAATTCAAATCTGACAGGCCGCCCGGTTTTCTTTTGTCGAACCGTTGCGCGATCCGCCGTGTAGCCGCTGGCGGCGACATCCTCAACCCGGATGGCGACGACGTCACAGCCGCGAAGCTTGCTGTCGATCGCTAGACTGAACATCGCGAGGTCGCGAACTCGGCCTTCGATCTGGAGCTTAGTCCGGATCGACCAGACGTGTTTTGGTCGCAACGGCGGCTTTGCCCCAGTCAGCCTGCCTTTGTTCCAAGGCACGCGCTTGTGGGGCGTCGCGGTGACGATCACTTCATCTTGCATAGTCATTCTCCTCGGTTACAGACACCGAGGAGGATGGGACCGTCGATTGGAGCACTGGAATCAGGTCAGCTTTCGGATCACTACGGACTTGGCCTGAGGCATCGTTGAAGGCGACCTGTAGCGTTTGACCCAAAGCCGACATGGCGAGTCCGCGTATTGTGAGGTCTTTCTTGTTCAGGCGCCCGCACGATTGGGGTCCCGCCAGGCCCTCTCGAAGGGGAGGCGCCAGGCATGGGGGGCGATGAGCTGGTGGATCGACATCGGTCCCCATGAACCCGGCGGGTAGAGCCGGACGGGCGGCGGCAACTCCAGCAGCGGGAGCGACACTTCCCACAGGCGCTCAATGCCTTCGGCGGTGGTGAACAGCGTGTGGTCGCCACGCATCGCATCCAGAATCAGGCGCTCGTAGGCCTCGAGGACGTCGCCGATCCAGCCGGTATCGTGCATTGCGAATTGCATACTCAACTTGTCCAGCCGCATGCCCGGACCAGGGCGCTTGCCATAGAAGGACAAGGACATCTTGGAGGCGTCCGCGAGGTCGAAGGTGAGGTGATCCGGCCCCTGCTCGCCGACGCCCGAGCCTGCGGGAAACATGCTCTTGGGCGGTTCCCGGAAGGCCAGCGAGATGATCCTTTGCCCTTCGGCGAGCCGCTTGCCGGTACGTAGGAAGAACGGCACGCCGGCCCAACGCCAGTTGTCGATGCCGCACTTCAGGGCGATGAAGGTTTCGGTGTCCGATTCGGGGTCGATGCCCGCCTCCGACCGATAGCCGCTGTATTGCCCGCGCACGACGTTCCTTGGCTCGATCACGGACATGCTGCGAAAGACCTTGTTCTTCTCCTCGCTGATCGGCGCCGGCTCCAGGGAAGTCGGGGACTCCATCGCCACAAAGGCGAGGATCTGGAACAGATGAGTCACCACCATGTCGCGGAACGCGCCGGTCGCCTCATAGAAACTGGAACGCGTGCCGAGGCCCAGCGTCTCGGGCACATCGATCTGCACGTGGTCGATGAAGTTCCGGTTCCAGATCGGCTCGAACAGGCCGTTGGCGAAGCGGAACGCCAGGATGTTTTGCGCCGCTTCCTTGCCCAGGAAGTGGTCGATCCGAAAGATCTGCTCCTCGGTGAAGACTTCATGCAGCCTGGCGTTTAGCGACACCGCGCTGGCGAGATCGGTGCCAAAGGGTTTCTCCATAATGACGCGGCTGCGCTCAACAAGACCGGCTTCGGCCAGCAGCCGCACCGCCGGCAGGGCGGCGGCAGGCGGCACGCTCAAATAGTGCACACGACGGCTCTCGCCGCCCAGGGAGACCTCGGCCGCATCGACCGCGGCCTTCAGGGCGCTCGGGCCGGCTGACATCGGAACGTAGTCCAGGATCTCGGAGAAGGCAGTCCAGTCGGCCTCACTTACCTTGTGGCTGGAGAACTGATCGAGCGCTTCCCGGGCGATCTTACACAAGCCGTGAGCGTCGAACTCTTCCAGCGAGACGCCGATGATCCGGCAGCCAGGGATGAAGCCGGAACTGACGAGATGGAACAATCCCGGCAACAGTTTCCGTCTCGACAGATCACCCGTGGCGCCCACGAGAACGACTACCTGCGGATATCGCGGGCCGACCTTTGAAGCATTCTTCGCTAACATGTGGGCTCCACAGGGTTCGTTGAACGGCCCGCCCGTCCGCTCCGCGGCCATCGTGCTTGCCGATTGCACGGACACGCCAGCGCAACCATACAACGAACCGCTTGCCACGCGCTGCGCCGAGCTGCTGGTGGATTTGCGACTTTCGACGCGAGCGGACAACGGTCACGCGAAGGCTGCGTCCGGTACGCTCGAGAATGGCACCGAATGTGCGGCTATTCGCGGATGTCCGCTTCTCTAATCGGCCGTTTGGGGTCAAGCGCTTTCAGACCATCCGCCGCTGCAGTATCGATGTCGCCCGCGGGCTCGTGCTTCTCTTCGGAATCGGCACCAGGGCCCTTCCATCATGGGATTCGAGGACGAGGCGGAACAATCTTATGGTCGGCCTTGCCGTCAGACGAACGGCAGATCCAAGCGGACATACGAACTCGCCTCATCCATCGTCCCGCGAGGGACATCATTCCACCACGCGGTGGAGCTCGAGTTTCCTCCTATCCTGTCTGATCCTGCCCAGCTTTCAGGCTGCTGTCGCGGCTTGTTCGCGGGTCCATCGGAACTCAGTGCCGTCAACCCAGATACGCTGCAGGATCACCGCCAACCGACGCGCCAGCGCCACGATCGCCTTCTTCATCCCGCGCTGCCTGGCGATCTGGCCCAGCCCTTAAGCCAGGACCATTTCGCCAGACGCACCAGCATGATATGGGCCGCTTCGTAGAGCATCGCCCGCATCATCTCGTCGCCGCACCTTGATATCGCGCCACTTCGGTTGATCTCGCCCGATTGGTACCTGGAAGGCGTCAGACCAAACACCGCTCCAACGGCCCTGGAGTTTCGGAAGCGGGCGGGGACGTCGACGGTGGCGCGATAGGTCAGCGCCACCACAGGGCCGACACCGGGCACCGTCATCAGGCGGCGGCACACATCATCATGGCGGACGATGGCCAGCAAGCGACGATGAAGAATGCCGATCTGCTCGCGAAGCGTTCGCCGGACAATCAGCAGCGGCTCGACCAGCTCGGCAAGATCCGGGAGGTTCTCGACAAGCTCCCGGATGCGCGCCTCGAACTTCACTGTTCCCACCACGCCCACCTTGAGGCCGAAGTTGCGCAAAGTCCCGCGCAAGTCGTTATCGATGGCGATGGCCTTCGACTGCAGCAGTTTACGATGGGTCAGCAGCATGCGCAGTTTCTGGCTGCGCAGCGTCTTGACATGAACCGGGCGATAAAGCCCCGCCCTCATCATCTGCGCGATGCCACGCGCATCGTTGCGGTCGGTCTTGTTGATCTGCGCCTGCAACACCGCCCGCATGTGCCGCGTCTCGACGCAGATCACCGGCAAGCCAGCCTCGGCAAGCGCGCTAAAAAGCCATTGCGATAGCGGCCCGGCTTCAAGACCTATCCGCTTGAAGCGGTAGATCGGGTTCGTCAGGACCGGCAGCAGAGCTTCAGGCTCGCTCGCCACCTTCACTTCCCGCACCATCCTGCCCGTGCCGTCCACAATGCAGACGCTGGTCTCCTTGACCGATACGTCCAATCCAGCAAAATGATCCATGCTGCGCTTCTCCTTCTGATGCTTGAGGCCGTAACCACGGACCTCGTTTCACCATCAGCCTGAAGCGCAGCACCCAAAATCTTCAACTATCCATAACGCGCCGGCCGATTACCCCATCTTGTGGCCCTTTTCGGGAAGTCGGAACCCGGCCCGGCCACTTCTGCTGTTTGGGGTAGATCGGACATGACGCCGACAGGCCGTCACTTCGCAGTTTGACCCCAAGCCGACATTGGCCCTGGCTAAGGCTAGGTAGCGGCATCAAAACGCCAAGGTCGCGCTGCTCAATTCAACGGCTAACACGCGAAGCTCAAACAAGCACAAAGTCCGACGCGTGCAGGACATTGGGATCGCTAATGCCAACAAGGGTAACGCTGTCGTTAGCGTCGAAGACGATTTTGGTATTGCCCTGTCCATCGGCGGTGATCGTCATGTCGGCGATGTCATGGAAGCCATACGCGCGCACGTCGATCTTGTCGTGATCGCTCTGGCGGAAATCGTTGACGTCATCGGTTCCGTTGCCGGGCGCGAAGACGAAGGTATCGGCACCGGTAATCACGTTACCGGTAGAGGCAGTGGGCGACGCCGCAACGCCGTTGATGAACTGGGCATCGCCCCACATGTGGTCGGTGCCGGTGCCGCTGATCAACCTGTCGTCGCCGCCGTGGGCGTTGTCGGACATGGAGTAGGCGTCGCCATACTGGTAACTGGTCGCACCGCTGCCGCCGGTCAGCGGTTCGGTCAGCGTGTCATCGCCGCCGTGGGCGTTGTCGGACATGAAGTAGGCGTCGCCGTAGAGGAAGTTATTGGCGCTAAATGCGCCGCCTATCAGCGTGTCGCCGCCGCCGTGGGCGTTGTCGGACATGGAGTAGGCGTCGCCGTACATCTGATTGGTCCCACCCACGCCGGCGACCAAGGTGTCATCACCTCCATGGGTGTTTCCGGACATGTCGTTGGCGTCGCCAAACAGATTGTTGATCGCCTGAATGCCACCGGTCAGCATGTCATCGCCGCCGTGGGTGTTGCCAGACATGGAGTAGGCGTCGCCGTACAGGTAATTGTCCGCAAAGGTTCCGCCCCTCAACGAATCGCCGCCGCCGTGGGCGTTGTCGGACATGGAGTAGGCGTCGCCGTACATCTGATTGGTCCCACCCACGCCGGCGACCAAGGTGTCATCACCTCCATGGGTGTTTCCGGACATGTCGTTGGCGTCGCCAAACAGATTGTTGATCGCCCCAATGCCACCGGTCAGCGTGTCATCGCCGCCGTGGGCGCGGTCGAACATTTGGAAGGCATCGCCATAGAGGAGGTTGGTCGCATTATTGCCGCCAATCAACGTGTCATTGCCGCCTCGACTATGGTCAAACATGTGGGCGGCATCGCCGAAGTTGAAGTTGGTCGCGTTAGCCCCAGCGCCACCGGTCAGCACGTCGTTTCCGCCGTGGGCACTGTCGTGCATGTTCTCGGCGTCGCCCGAGAGACGATTGAAAGCACCAGCGCCCCCAATGAGCATATCATTGCCACCGTGCGAGTGGTCGTACATGTCCTCGGCTTCGCCATACAGGAAGTTGAACACATTAGCGTCCCCGGTCTCGGCGCCCCCGATTAGCGTGTCGTTGCCGCCTCGGGACTCGTCGAACATGTTGAAAGCGTCGCCTAAGAGGAGAGTGTTGAACACATTGTCGACGCCGATCAGTGTGTCATTGGTGCCGTGCTGATGGTTTGTGAGAGAGCCGGTCTGGGTATTGGGAACAAGCGTCTGCATGGATAGCCTCCCCCAGTTCGAAAAATGCGAATGCGCAACTGAACCCTAAGCTCGTTCCATAGGCCACAAAAGTGATTTGCGTGCTCTCAGGGACGATGAACAGTTCACTTGTGTGTACCGCCCTACAGCGTCCGACCGCGGTTTCGGTTGATGTGGATCAACGCTGCGCGCTTAGCGCCCGGCAATTCCTATGTCCTCGCCAACGCGGGCGATGCGATCGAGAAGTTGGACGAGCGCGGCGAGCGCGAAGGGATCGCGCGCAGTCACGCTTCGTACTATCGCGACCTGTTCGAGCACGCGGAAAAAAAGCGGCGGTGCGGCCTGCAGGCGAATGGCTGGCCGATTACGCCCTGGAAGTCGACAATTTGCGCGCGGCGCTCGCAGAGTGCAGCGCGACTTCAAAGGTCAACTGCGCGATACTAGCACCACGCTGGCAAGACCCGCGCGGACGGTCGGCGCGAAGCGAAGCGCCATCACGAAATGATGCTGATGCTGGGAAAGCGTTGATCACAATGAGAGCCGAGACCGTCACGGCGACCCTCGCTGCGTTCCTGATGCTGACCATCAGTAGCTATGCCACTCCGCGCGCGACGAAGATCAGTCTTACGATGGGCATCCGCTCTTGGCACTTAACAGACGTTCGCTGAGTGCAGCGGGAGGTCCGCTTCCGAGGGTATAGCGGACGTGACTACGACAAGCTGTCATGTCGCCTCTTGACCCACAACGGACATCATGGCCGCACGTAGCGAACGTCAATCCAGGTGTAGGCTTGCCGTCCGGATCACACCCGCCCAGCCCTCCGTCTCGCGCTGGATCAGGGCGGCGAACGCGTCCGGCGTCAGCTCGGGCGCCTCGAAGCCCAAGGCGGCGTAGCGTTCGCGCGTCACCGGTGACTTCAGCACCTCGCTCAGGTCGCTCGCGATCTGGGTGCGTACCGCCGCAGGAGTCGCGCGCGGTGCGAAGATGCCGGCCCAGCCGGTAACGTCGAAGCCCGCCAGTCCCGGCATCTCAGCGGTGCACGGAACATCGGGATAGAGCCGATCGCGCTTGGGTGCCGCAAACGCTATGAAGCGGATCTTGCCCGCCCGCTCCATGCTACCGGCGCTGGCGATGCTGCCCAGGGCCCAGTCGAGCTCCTTGTTGGACACAGCCGTGTATAGCTGACCAAAGTCTCGATACGGCACATGGGTCATCTGTGTGCCCGTCATTGCTTCCAGCCGCAGCGCCCCGATGTGGCCGGGGCTACCGATGAACCAGGAGCCGTAGTTGATCTTGCCTGGTGCCCTCTTGGCCGCGGTGACTATGTCGCTCAGTGTTCTGTAAGGGCTGTCCGCTGCGACGGCGACAAAGAAAGCGGTCCGCAGGATCATGGCGAGTGGGGCGAAGTCGGCAGTGACGTTGTACGGTAGGTTCCGGAAGGTCGAGGGATGCGTCGTGACATGGCTGTTGTCGAGCTCGATCAGGTCGTAACCCTCGGCGCTTCCCTGTTTAAAGCTCCCCACGGCGATGAAGCCGTTGCCACCCGGCTTGTTGTCGACGATCACCGGCTGGTTCCACTTGCGCGACAGCTGGTCGGAAATCAGCCGGAGGGCCGCATCGGGACCGGCGCCCGGCGGAAACGGCGTGACGACACGCACCGGCCTGGCGGGGAAGCTTTGAGCCAAGCCGCTGGAGAACGGCAGGGTGATCGCCGCGGTGCCCGCGCCGGCGAGGATCTTCAGTGCAGAACGTCGCTTCATGGTCGTCTCCTTGGTTGGGACGCGTGAACGGACTGACGCTGGGCTACCCTTGGAACTCCTCGATGTCGGGCACCGCGCCCCACATGCAGAACGACTCGCTGGCCATGGGAAACTGCCGTGGCTGGTACTGCGCCTCTTCCTCAGGACGGATGTGGCGCACACCGGTGGAATACTCGTAGACCATGCCGTCTGGCCCCTCGAAGTACAGGAAGACCGCGCCCGAGCTCGGATGGCGCCCGGGACCGAACACGATGCGTACGCCGTCGCGGCGCAGCCGGTACCAGGCGCGCATCACGTCGTCGATGCTCGCCACCTGATGGTTGATGTGCTGCACGCCCGACCGCCCGGCCGGAAACAGCGCGACCTTGTGGTGCACGCTGTCGATGCGCAGCAGTGGTGCTGGGCCGATGCGGTCGCTGACCCGCGCGCCCAGCACTCCGGTCCACACCTGCTCGTCGCGGCAGGCATCGGTTGTGCAGAGTCCGACGTGGCTGAATCCGATGATCCCCGCATCGCGCGCCGGCGCGTGGGGCGCGGCACTCTCGTTGGGGCCTGCCACCAGGTCGATGCTGTTGCCCGAGAGGTCGCGGAAGTTGACGAAGGCCCGCACGCCGCGCCGCTCGCAGGCCAGCGCCGAACCTGCGCGGACCTCCAGCCCCGCGTTGCTGAGCTCACCGCCGGCACGATCCAGTGCCGCCGTGCTCTCGAGCTCGAAGCCGACGGTATGATCGTCCGGATCGCCGTCGAAATAGACCAGCGTGTGCTCGCGCCGATCGCTCCGGAAATAGCGCGATCCGCCTTCAGTACGGGCCAGTTCCAGTCCGACCACCTGGCAGGCAAAGCGTGTCGCGGTGTCGAGGTCGCGGGTGCCGAGGCGGACGTAATTTATGTCCCGGAGATTGATCATTCCGGGCAGCGTAAGATCAACCTCGATATTCGCATAATGAAAAGATAGGATTTCGGACATGTTCAAAGGTAATGTCGGAAAATCCCCGTCGCCGTTCCGCCCGCTGTCGCGGCAGGTTGATCTCAACCTGCTCGAACTGTTCGAGAGTGTCCATCGCACGCGCAATCTCACGGCGAGCGGCCGTGCGCTCGGCTTGTCGCAGCCGGCGGTCAGCCGTGGCCTGGCGCGGCTGCGCACCATGTACGACGACCTGCTGTTTGTCCGCCACCCGCGCGGCGTGCAGCCGACGCCGTTTGCCGAGGGTCTGGCCGAGCCGGTGGCCTCGGCACTCGCCATCGTGCGCGCGACGGTCGAGAAGCCAAGCTTCGAGCCGGCTACGGCGCGGCGCAACTTCCGGATCGCGACAAGCGACATCGGCGAGCGCTATTTCCTGCCGCGGCTCAGTCAGAAGCTCGCTGCGACTGCGCCGTCGGTCACCGTCGAGGTCGTGCCGTTCCCGGAGGTCGATCTCATGGCCGACCTCGCCTCGGGCGACCTCGATCTCGCCGTCGGCTTCCTGCCGCCGCTCGGCAAGCAGGTGCATGTGCAGCGTCTGTTCCGCGAGCGCTTCGTCTATGTCATGCGACGCGGCCATCCGCTGATGCGCCGCCGGCCGCTGTCGATCGCTGACCTGCGCCGGACCCGGCACGTTATGGTGAACCCGCCGGGCACGCCGCATCTCGCCGAGGTGGCCAAGGTGTTGAGGGGTCCCACAGTCCAGGCGCCGATCGCGCTCCAGGTGCGGAGCTTCCTGTGCGTCGGCCCGATCGTTGGCAGCGGCGACCTGGTGTCGGTAGTGCCGAGCAATCTCGCGGCGCTGGTGGCAGAGCATGTTGACATCGAACTGGTCGATCCACCGGTAAAGTTCCGTGGCTTCGACGTCGCGATGGCCTGGCACCGGCGCGTCAACCGCGATCCCGGGCTCGAGTGGCTGCGGGGGGCATTCGTTACCCTGTTCGCAAAAGATGACTAAAGCCCACAGCCTACTGGCAATCGCGCTGACGACCCAAACCGGACTTGGCGATCAGGCTACTCGATAACCTCGTCGGCGCGGGCGAGGATCGATGGCGGGATGGTGAGGCCGAGCGCCTTGGCGGCCTTGAGGTTGACCGCCAGTTCGAACGTTCTTGGTTGCTCGACCGGCAGGTCGCTGGGCTTCGCGCCGCGTAGCACCTTGCCTACCATCCGGCCCCATTGCCGGAAGGTTTCATCATAACGGGGACCATACGCCACGAGCGCTCCCTCCTTCACGTGTCCTTACCGAAAATGCCGTCCGAGCTGGCATGAGGAGCGAGATCGGCTAGGCTGAGCCACGATGATCGGCTTCCTGATCCTCTTCGTCCACGTCCTGGCGTCACCGTTCAAGACGCAAGCGCGGCTGGAAGCCGAGATCGTGCTGTTACGGCATCAGTTGAGTGTGCTGCGCCAGCGCGCACCTTCGAGGCTGAAGCTGACGATAGCGGACCGACTGCTCTTCGTCTGGCTCTATCGACTGTTTCCGTCAGTTTTGAACACTGTGATGATCATCCAACCGGCGACCGTCATCCGGTGGCACCGTATGGGCTTCCGCCTGTATTGGCGCTGGAAGTCGCGCTCGCGAGGTGGCCGGCCGAAGATTCCGTTGGAGATTCGCCGGCTGATCCGGGAGATGAGCCTGGCTAATCGGTTGTGGGGTGCGCCCCGCATCCACGGCGAGCTGCTCAAACTTGGCTTTCAGGTCGCGCAGTCGACGGTCGCCAAGTACATGGCGAGGAGTGGACGAGGGCGGTCCCAGACGTGGAAGACCTTCCTCCACAACCATGCGGCAGGTATCGGCGCGATGGACTTTCTGATTGTGCCGACGGCTGGCTTTCGGCTGCTTTTCGTTTTGGTCATCCTCAGGCACCAACGGCGGCGGCTGATATCCCTGTCGGTGACAACCAATCCCACGGCGGAGTGGATCGCCCACCAGATCACCGAGGCCTTCCCTTGGGATGAAGCACCAGATTACCTGATCCGCGATCGTGACGCTTCGTACGGTCAGGCGGTCACGAAGCGTCTTGCAGCGATGGGCATCCGAGATCACCCGACGGCCCCACGATCACCTTGGCAGAACGGGCATGCGGAAAGACTGATCGGTTCGATCCGCAGGGAATGCCTCGATCACGCCGTCGTCCTCGGCGAAGCTCATTTGCGTCGAATCCTTGGGGCCTACGCCGGCTATTACAATGACTTTCGAACACACCTGTCCCTGGTCAAGGATTTGCCGGGTCATCGGCCAATCCAACGGTTCGGCCAGCTTGCTGCTCTGCCGATTCTTGGCGGACTTCATCATCAATATTGCCGGATGTAGTTCTCGGCAGGGACAGCTAGTCATTCAGTTTGCCGTGCCTGCTCGCCCCGTGGCGCAGCAAGGTCACCAAGTAGGCAATTAGCAAGAATGCCAGGGCGTGCAGGGTGACGATCGCCGCGCCCCGGCTAGCCGGTTCAGCGATCATCTCTATAAGTGAGCCCGTGCGCGGATCGACCACCCGGACTGGCCCATCGGCAGCGATGAATACCGACTTCATCGCTTCAGTCAGCCAGTAGCCGCTGACCCCTACCTTGGCCAGCATCTCGGCCAGATTCGGCAGCTTAGGCACCAGCACCCCGGCTAGGATCAACTGCGGAACCAGGGCCAGGGGAACGATCATGGTCGCCTGATCGCGGGTGTTGACGACCGCCGAGATCAGCAGCCCGATTGCGGTCCCCGCCATCGCGCCGATCGCCAGCAGCATGAACTGCTTCAGCCAATTTCCGGGGATACTTTCTGCCAACGCGCCGACAAGCGCGTAGACAATGGCAAGCTGAAGCACGGTGAATACACCAGACACGAGAAACTTGCTGCCGACGAAGGCCGCGGTCGACAGATTGGCGTCGCGCTCGCGCCGGAAGATCGCCAACTCGCCGACGATCTCCTTCGACGCTGCGTTGCAGCCGAGCCAGATCGCGCTCAGGCCGAGCAGCAGCAAGAGCGCGTTCTGTGCGTTGATCTGCTCCTGTCCCGCACCGAAGGTGCCGAAGGCGTAGCCGATCAGTCCGCCAATCAGCAGGCTCTGCAATGTCGACATGACCAGCATACGGCGGTCGGCCAGCAGCAGCTTCGTGTTCCGATGCAGCAGAATGGCCCCTTGCCCGACGATGCGCCGCAATTTGACAAGCGCAGAGGCCAGGGCCGGCCCGTGGTGACGGTGCGGGTTGGCGCGCTGCCGGTCCGGGCGCGCGATTGCCGCGGGCGGCAGGTTTGCCGTCGCGCCAACGGTCTGCTCGAACCTGGCGCGCCAGCTCTCGGCGCCAAGTTCGTCCATGCGGTTGAACACCTCGCCCAGACGGCGCACCGCGAAGAAATCCAACGCCTCAGGAAACGTGCCGATGAACGTGAGCTGACCGCCACGTCCCATGCAGATAATTTTGTCACAGAACTCCGCGACGTTTGCCAAGGTATGGGTGACCACAACGATGGTCATTCCCTCGTCGGCGAGGCGCCGCAGCAGGCGCATGATGTCCCAGTCAGTGCTCTCGTCGAGACCGCTCGTCACTTCGTCGAGAAACAGCACGCTGGGACGGCTGAGAATCTCGCTCGCCAAGCTTGCGCACTTCTTCTGTCCGCCACTGAGCGCGCCGATGCGCTGGTCGAGCCGGTCGAATAGATCGACGCTGCACGCTGCGCCATGCACTGCCACGCGTCGCTGTTCTGAGGTTGTATCGGGAGGCAGGCGAAGCCGCGCTGTGTAATCGAGCGCTTCTCGCAACGTGAGCTGTTCATGCAGCACGTCTTGCTGCGGCACGAAGGCGATGTCCTGCTTAAGGGCCTGGAAATTGGCATGCAGATCTACGCCATTGAATAGGACCGATCCCTCGCTTGGCAGCACCGGGCCGGCCATGATGTTCATCAGCGTAGACTTGCCTGCGCCATTGGCTCCGATGATGCAGACGAATTCGGACGGGCGAATACGGACGCTGGCACCGTGAAGGATGCGTTGCCGTGCCGCCGCCCGGCCCCGGTTGATCTGCACATCATAGCTGATGCCCCGCGCTTGCAGTTCGACATTGCCACTCTGCCACGCCGAGAGGGTGGAACCATCGAATGTCAGTTCGAAGGGACCGATATTGATGCGATCGCCCGGAACTAGGGGTTGAGCGCCGCTCACGCGCTCGCCATTGACGTAGGTGCCGTTCGTGCCGCCAAGATCGCGCACCACGACCGTTCCACCCGCTACTTCGAATTCGGCGTGGCGGCGCGAAACATTTGGATGATCCAGTACGACCTGGCCAGGCATTGCCTGGCGACCGATGGTCAGGTCGTGGACTAGCGGCCAGCAATTGGGTCGGACCGATGGCGCTACAGAGGCACGGGCTGTGTCGCCGTCCGTCCAACGGGTGCCGGACGATCGCGGCACCTCTCTCAAGCGCAACGCCGACCGTTGGATGACGGCGGTTCCGTCATCTCGCCACGAGCCAGCGTTCGATGGTCTCCTTCCGGCGGCATGCGTCTCCTGCTGCCAAGTACGCCGGCCGATCCTCAGCTAGCGAGCCACCGCCGAGCACACTGGCCGGCTTCTACCCGCAAAGGTATCCGCTGCCGTTGTTTGGCGGTGTTCTAAATTGCACACTGGCGCGCTTTTGCGCCCCACGACGAATGCCTCGCGGAACAATGCCGGGGGTCGCGTTCCCTCCTCGGAGGGAGCTAGGGGCCAAAGGGTCGCCTAGCGTCTTCGGCGAGACAACCCGCAATCACTACACGGCGGCAGAAGTGGCTGGGACAGAAACACACGGAGCTGCCGCCGAGGATGTCTGTGGGCAGGACAGTCTAATGCTGGATTTAGAGATATGAGTGCAATCACGCCCATCTTTGTCGCCTATTGGCACAAAGCCGACATGGCGGAATGCCCGGGACATGTCCGCTTTCAGGGTGAAAAGCGGACACGAGGATAGGGCGGTACCAGCGCGTGCCCTAATCGTCGCCTAGTCGACAATCTCGCAATCCGCGCGGTCGGCAATAACCTTGTGCTAGGTGGCCAATGACTGCCGCGCTGCATCCATCTTTCCCGTGCGGTGATGGCTGCGACGACAAAATAGGGATGTTGCGACAACAAAATGGGGATCATCTCCGATGCGACGCTGAACGAGCAATGTCAGCTTGCGACCCAGGCGGACGCCCATTGCGCAAGGCGCTTGAAGGTGTGCCTATACTTTTCGTTACATTGCATTTTTGGGAGGCGACCATGGTCGATGAAGCCAAACTCAATCAGTTGATGGGCCGCATGCTCGGTGATCTAGGCGCTGCGGCCGGAGTTGGTCTGGTTCGCTTGGGCAACTCGCTAGGGCTCTACAAGGCGCTCCAGAGCAAAGGACCGCTGACGCCGGCGGGGTTGGCGGCGGCGACCGGCATCGCCGAGCGCTACGCGCGCGAATGGCTGTCCGCTCAAGCGGCGGCTGACTATGTCGCCTACGACAAGTCCAACGGCACGTTCAGCCTGTCGCCCGAGCAGGCGATGGTATTCGCCGAAGAGGACAGCCCGGTCTTCCTGATGGGCGGCTTTGATACGGCTGCCGCCATCCTCGAGAACCAGTCCAAGGTGCAGGCCGCCTTCAAGACCGGGGGCGGTGTGCAATGGGGCGACCAGGCAGGCTGCATGTTCTGCGCCGTTGCTCGATTCTTCCGCCCCGGCTATCGCATGAACCTGGTCGACCAATGGCTACCGGCACTCGATGGCGTCGTCGGCAAGCTCACCGCTGGCGGTACGGTGGCCGATGTCGGCTGCGGCCACGGGCTGTCGACTGTCATGATGGCCCAGGCTTTCCCAAAGTCGCAGTTCACTGGCTTCGACTTCCATGAAGGCTCGATCTCAGAGGCGCGGCAGCACGCCAAACAGCACGGTGTCGCCAACGTTCGCTTCGAGGTCGCTAAGGCCAAGGAATTTCCGGGTAGCGGCTACGACCTGGTGACCTTCTTCGACTGCCTGCACGACATGGGCGATCCCCTAGGTGCCGCTGCGTACGTGCGGAAGGCGTTGAAGCCGGACGGCACTTGGATGATCGTCGAGCCGCAGGCCCATGATCGCCTCGAGGACAATCTCAATCCCGTGGGGCGTCTATACTATGCTGCCTCAACCATGATCTGCGTGCCGACATCGCTGTCTCAGGAGGTCGGCGCAGCGCTCGGTGCCCAGGCCGGTGAAGCGAAGCTGCACGAGATGATTTCCAAGGGCGGGTTCACGCGCTTTCGGCGCGCCACGGAGACTCCGTTTAATATGATCCTAGAAGCACGACCCTAGGACGCGCGCGCCGACGAAGCTCTCGCCAATAGAAAAAGGATGCCTCAGGCCGTCGTTTGCCACGTCGGAATGCCCGCTCCTGGCACTTAGCTGACGTCAGTCCGGTGCGGAGGGACGTCTGCTTCTAAGGGTGAAGCGGACATGCCGCCGACAGGTCGTCATGTCGCCTCATGGCACGAATGCGAAGTGCCGACCGTGTCCGGAAATGTCTGCTGTTGCGAATAGACCGGACATGCGTCGGACATCGGGAAACCGACGCGACTGACCCATTCCGAACTTAGTGGGAATTGTGGCGGGCTGTATTGTCGGCTTCAATTGCCTTCGGAACCGGCATGGGCGTTCACGCCCTACAGCTCCGACTACGTCAGCCAGGAGAAGGCGGCGATTGATGCGCGGCTCGGCGTCCCACGGCGCGGCGGTAGAGCCGCCGGTTCGAGAGCTTGGTTAGGCGGCTCCGCTTGGAGGTGCTTGAGGTAGTGATAAGAGAGCGGGGTGCCGCTCAGGGGCCGCCTTCATAGTAGGTGATGGGGCTCATTTGGTTGGACGCCAGCAAGCAGAACAAGGTCCGTGCCCCCATGTCCGTCGGATTGAAAGCCAACGTGCGTGTCTTTCTGTTGGCCTGACAGCTGGTACGTTACTGACTGATTATTACCGTACTGCACTGTCAGTTTGGTGAAGTTCCCGTTACCCGTCTCGCTAACTGAGGTCACATTGGTGTTTACCAAATCAATAACGTCACCGATCTGCCAATTATTGATAGGTCCGTGGACAGTAGATTTTAAACTCGCAGGATCGCCTAGCTTCAATAGGCCGCCCACGCCGTGATCTACATTGCCGAATGTAAGCGTGTTGACGTTGGTACCCGCCTTGGCGTCTACAGTGCCACCGCTGTTGATCGTCGTGTTACCGAGTAGACCTGCCTCGACGGTTACGAGGCCGCCGTCGTTAATCGTCGTGGTAATGGCCCGCCCACTGACGATGTCTAAGAGGCCGCCCTTATTGACCGTCGTTACAACGGCTTCCGCATCGTCGCTGGTGCTGCCCGTTTTATTTACGATTTCGATCCCGCCGCTATTGATCGTCGTGTCTTTGGCCACGCCGGACGTGTTGACATGCTCGACGCCACCATCATTGATGGTCGTGTAGCGAGTTATTGCCACGCCTTTTGGTGCTCCGTCGCCGACCACCAAGTCGCCACCGCTCAGGACCAGCGTGTGCTCTGCGCGCCCGCCGTCGTTGACTTCGAGATGACCGCCATTGAGTGTCGTGTTGTCGGCCAAGGCATGGTTACCGAGGAGCAAGTGGCCGCCACTATTGACCGTCGTGAAGTCGGCCTTGCCAAAGAAGACGGTTTCGACACCGAAGGGGCCATTGATCGTCGTGTAATTGGCCGTGCCGCCCTCGATTTCCAGACGTCCGCCGCCATTGATTGTCGTGTTGATGGCCGTGCCGTCGCGATTGACGACTTCCAGGCCGTCGCTATTGATCGTCGTATTGGTGGCAGTGCCGTGCGCATTGACTTCTAGGTGAGTGTTACCGTCCAGGACCAGGCCCGTTCTGTTGGGAGGGGCCACTATTAGAGTTGTCATGCGATTCCTTCCAATAACTTTGAGTTAAAGGTCATCAAGCTCGTATAGCTGCGGGTTTTATGGCTGTTTGGGGCCGTAGACCTGGCTACCGCAATGGCGCCAATGCTCTAGAGGCCACAAGGAGTGCCTCGGCGATCAAAGCCGTTTTCTGAATATTCCCCCCCAAGTGCCCTCCCACAGGGCCAAGGGACGATGGCATAGCTGCCGCGAGTGCTGCAACCCAGACCTCAACCGTAGTAGCCCTAAGGATTGGCATATTTGACGCAGGGATAGGTCTGGTCCGGCCTGCACGCCTGGCGAAGTCTGGTCTTCGTCCGCTGCTGGCACTTTTCTGAAGTCGGGACCCGGTCCAGCCTGCTGTTGAGGGTAGACCGGACATGACGCCGACAGGCCGGCACTTCGCAGTTTGACCCACGGCGGACGTGGAGCAACTCCCTAACCAAAACTCTTGGTCAATTGACGTCGTGCTTCTGACCGGTTGTCCGAGTGCTGAGGACGAACCGCCGCGGTCTGCGCGCACGCTGCTTCGGATCTAGTCGAATCCGTGTCGGCTCGGCATCAACATCCGGAGCGACGATGTTTTCACCGACCGCGTTGCATCTGGGGCACGGTTTTGAGGAGCCGTTGATCGGCCGTATCCAACCGCGGCCTCCACAGAGGTCACAGGGCTTGTTTGCCGGCATTGTTATCTCGGACGTAGAGGGACGAACATAATAGCACAGAAAGCGGCGACGTACTCATCTCACTAACCACCGGTGGTAGCGAACGCGCGCGCTCGGCAGCCAAATCTACTCAGCGAGTCCCTAATGGCCAGCAATCGCCATGTGATCCAGGCGTCACTAGGCTTCAGAAGCCGCTCGGCCGACCCTGTCGTGCGATGGTTTTGACGCTCGGCGTGTCTCCAATTGCACTGAGGACAGGCGGCTTTGCTGCAACAATTTCGGCAAATGGTCGCCGGTAAAATTGCCGCCACGTAAGCGATTTCTATCTACTGCCTTATCTGCTGTGGTGTGACATGCATCACAGCCACGGGGTGCGGCACGCAGCATGCTCTCGTCGCCGCAACGTTTGAGGATGGATGTGGCAAGATATCATCCAGTTGCTGTTCATGGTCATTGGCATCTTCTCACTTGGAGAGAAGGGCTGGCTATCCTGCCGAGCATCTTCCTTATTGGCAGCGTGGTTTGGACGCGCGTGCTTTAGCTCGGATTGAGCCGGGAAGAGCAAGCGGCTTGGCCCCCCTGGCGCGGCTCTAGGCCGCGAGGTCGCGGTGCTACCGGAGTAGCGCCTTGATACCAGTAAAGATGAGGCCGCCTCCGAGGAGCAGCGGCAACAGCAAAAGGCAGGCTTCTCGGGCAGTATTCAGCGCGAAGCGGAGCGTTGGCGAACGCCGATCCATGTCCATTTCCTTGGCGTTCACATTCCTAGCGGACGCCCCCGCAATGCGACCGCTCGCGCCGAGAAGCCCACGCTTAGATGCACCGGAGCTAGAGGCAAAGAGTCGATACTGCCAGCGAGCAACCGCCACTCTTCAATGAGTACATCAGCCTCTACTTTTCAAAGGCTGTCGCTAGTTCCGTTGCTGTGACGGCGGTCTTCACGAAGCCGGCGCGCCGCTTCCTCTGCTTCGTCGGCCAGTTTGTAAGGGCAATACGCCTCTTGTTCAGGTGCTCGTCCGCGGGCGTGAGCAACAATTGCGCCTCTACGATTTCTGCTTCACGACGCATCTTCCATACTGACTCCTCCATGGTAGGAGTGCGCTGAGTGTTCGTGACTACGTTGTCGTTGATTAGGGTCACCTCGCGACCGTTGAGCCTAAGACCAACGACGGCGCGCGCCGTAAGCGGCAGAGCGCCGCGAAATCGAGCACATTCAATTCGCTTGCCCCACGGGCAAGCGGCGACGACAGGGGCTGAAGCTGTCGTGACGAAGCCAACAATCTAAAATTTACTCACGCGTGTCGAATCTGTTCAAAACAGGACACCACCTGGGGAAACCCATATTTGACTCGAGGACTCGATCTGCCTGCAGTGACCCAAACCAATTAGGGACTCGTACAGCGGTTTTGTGCTGCGGCCAGTCGGGGCCTCCGTCATTCTCGGCGCGCGACGTCAACAAGCAAAAGGGCGGCCACCGTGGGCCGCCCTTTCTTTATCTTTGCCTGCCTTAGAGTCTTACTGGAGCACGATCTCGACGCGGCGGTTCTGCGGCTCGCGGACACCGTCCGGAGTTGGGACCAGCAGGCCCTGCTCGCCGCGGCCGACGACGGCGATCGCGGTGGCCGGCACGCCGTTCTGCACGAGGGCGTCCTTGACGGCATTGGCGCGGCGCAGCGACAGCGCCATGTTGTAGTTCTCCGGGCCCGACGTGTCGGTGTGGCCGGTCGCCGTGATGCGGGCGCTGCCCTTGGCCTTGAAGGCCTGGGCCGCTTGCCCGATCGTCGCCAGCGCCTGCTGGCTGAGGTTCGAGCGATCCCAATCGAAGAACACCATGAACGACGTCGCGGCCGGCATCGGAGGCGGCGGCGGCGGGGCAACCGCCGGCGCGCCGAACTTGTACTGCAAGCTCAGCATGGCCGAGAAGGGCATTGTCACGTCGTCGGGCCAGTCGCGGTTCCTGTGGCTGCCCGGTAGCCAACAGGATGAAGAGAATCAGTTACAGTGGCTACCGCTTCCCACCGGAGATCATCCAGCAGGCGATCTGGCTCTACCTACGCTTTACCCTCAGCTTGCGTGACGTCGAAGACTTGTTGGCAGAACGCGGCATTGCGGTTTCCTACGAGTCCATTCGACGCTGGATAAATTGCTTTGGGCCGATGATCGCAGCGGACTTGCGTAGACGCCGACTTCGATTACGACACGGTGCTGCGTGCCATCCATCTAGGACTGGCTTTGTTGTGCCGCGTCACGGCCGGGCGGTCGCCGCTTTGCGTTCCAACGCCTCGGCTTCGCGTTCCAGATCCTGCGCGTACCACAGCAACATTTGCCGATCGCGGTTCAACGAGATGCTGAACGCCAGCTGACGCGTCTGCTCAGCCTCCTGCCTCTTGTCGCGGGCAGCGACGGCAAGCGCATTGGATGAGGCTGGATGGATCTTGGCGGCGAACATTTGCCAAATCGTTTCAGCAAAGCCGCCTGTCCTCTGTTCAAGTTGGGACACGTCGAGTGTCAAAAAAATGACCCTGAACCATGCTGCGTTGGACAGCAGAACTACATCAGCTGTGATGTCCGACCGATACAAAGCGACTTCAACTGGTACCCAACGGCATGGGGGTCTCCGTGCGGTCCGCCGCTATGATCGACGTCATTGAAGTGATGCGCATTGAGTTTGCGCAATGACAAGAAGCCAATCCCTTTGGAGATAGAGATGTTGTCCATTTTTCGCAAGTCGATGAAGAACGAGCAGGGCGCTACCGCGATCGAGTACGTTTTGATTGCTTCGCTGATTTCCGTCGCGGCTATCGCCGCTATGACCAGCGTCGGCGGCAAAGTCAGCAACGTGCTGAGCAACGTCGCCACCGCGATGCACTAAGTCCATCCGGTTCGGGGGGAGCGCGAGGCGGGCGGTCTGGAAACGGATCGCTCGCTTTGATTCTGATCGTAACAGGTGGCATGTACGGGGTTGGCGATTTGCGATTTGGGGGGGCGCGGATGGCAGTTGAGGGATCAAGCGACAAGCTTGTGGTGTGGGCCGAGAAGGTCGAGGGGAGGCGCATCGGCGTCGCCTACGCGAGTACGGAAGAAGCGCAAATGGCGGCGGCTTCGCTTGAGAGATCCGGCTATCGGATCATCCAAATCGTGCCGAAACCCGCAAGGATGCCCGCTACCGGGAATAGCCCAAAAGAAGAGGCCCAACGGGAAGCTGTAGCGCCCAAACGGTAATAGGGGCTACGCGCCACGAAAAGCCCGCCACACAATGGGGGCGGGCTTCTCACCAAGCTCTGGCATCCCGGGGGGTACAGGATCGATCAGTCTTGGTGGATCGATAACGCCATAATTGAACCGATGTTGCAGGGCCTAGCCCGGCAACACGCAAGTGCAGCCAATTCACCGTTCCGAAGCCTCACATCTCCCAAGCTTATCCCTCAACTTTCATGATCTGGTTGAGCTGCGCCCGGAGTTGCTCGACAGTCGTTCCAGCGTTGGTGCTGAGGTCGTTGGCGACGTGCTCCGGAACAGGCAGCGTCCTTTCGGCCTTGTCCATCGCGTCCTCGCCTGCGGGATACTGACCCTCCTGGAGCTTCATCAAGGCCTCGCGAAGCCAGAACAGCTCGCGGCGGTTGGGCTGGCGGCGGGCGCTTTGGAGGCGGTTCAGGAACCGGTCGATACGCTCGGCGACATTGCGGCGCGCGGTTAAGTTCAAGGCCATGGTGGGATTGATACCGCATTAGGATGCGGAGGGGCGACCGACGAGCAATCCCACACGATGCCCGTCGGCCAGTTGAAGCGTCAGCTCCAATGCCCCCTGATGCTACCGAGTGAGATACGTAGCACCGAAAGCTCACGCTGAATGTTATCGCCGCTGCGCCGCAACCGGAAGTGTTAGTAGTGTTCGAATACGTACTCTCCCGATCATTCACATTGAGGCCAAAGACGCCTTGGATGACTAGGGATGGCGCCTCCACCTGCTCGCCCACAAATTAGTGGCGGGTCTTTCGACGGACCCAACCAGACGATGCACAGGAGTACGACAGGGTCACAAGATGGCCACAGCCACGTTGCCCTCCCAACAGCGATAATTAGCTACTCAGCAAACAGCATCTAGATGTGCCCGCGAGCAGCTTACCCCGCTGCTTGATCGAAGCCTATTCCCACACTGTCAGGTTTCGATAATTCCACAACACGCGGGCCATGTCGGGAGGCCGGCCGTTCACCCAGCGGCCGGCCTTTTGATTCGCGCTTACGGGCGCCGGCCAGCCAAGCCCCAACCGCCAATCTTCAAGGGGAGGTCCGTGATGGCTAAGCGTCAGTTGCCAATTGCAGTCAAGGTGCTGTGTCGCGAGCGGCTTGGTCTGCAGAAGACGGCAGAGACAGGTTATGGCATCTCCTACGTGAGCCGCCTGCTCAAGGGCACGAAACTCTACACGCTCGGCCAACTCAACCGTCTGCTCGATGCCTGCAACGCTACCGACGAAGAGCGCAAGCGGCTCAACGAGTGGGGTGCCCGCGAGACTGGGTGGCGCTTGTGACAATCTACCTCAGCTTCAGCGTCTGCGGCCAACGGGGCTCAGAGCAGGCGAACCCCTAACGCTAAGACGGTCACCCGGCGATCTGCCCCTCTGCGCTGCATTAGGTCACGCGAGAGGCATTCAGTCAGGTAGCGTACTCAGGGCGGACGAGTCATTTTTGTGGCCCTGCAAGAGTTTGTATGCCACAGGGCAGTCCCGGCAATCGATGTAGTCGTAAACTGACTGCACACTTGGCCGTCGTGTTTCGTCTGTTTGGGCAGGCGACGGCGACATGTAAGCGCGACTTGAAATGAAGACCGGCGGCGAGAATTCATACCCTGGAAGCCTGGTCACCCTCGTGATGTTGCTGCGCCTGCGGGGGATACTGCCGGACGTAATTGTTGGCAGGGACAGGCGTTGCCCCGAGGTCGCACCACCACTGCCCATCACTTGTCGACTTTTGCAGATCGAGCGCGATCTGATCGCGGCCTAACCTCCTTCGAATCTATCTAGCACTCAGGGCCACAAAAAGTGGCTGCGACCCCGACTGCGGCGATGACACAGCCTCCAACGCAGGCCTTCCGGTCGGGCGCATGGACTGGATCAACCCACAGCCAGACCAGGACTTAGCCGCAGACATAGACCACTGCCAACCACCCAAATCGTGGAGCAAGCGGATTGCCCATGCCCAAGATAGTGGTGACACCCGGAATCGCATCTAGCCCCATCCCACTCGCGGATCTCAAATCAAAGAGCGCGATCCCGCTTAGCGTCAGGCAACTAACGACGATGGACTACTCGGGTTGCGTGTCGCCTTGATTAAATCACCTCCCCAACTTGCGAAGCAAGGGTAATGTCAGAGATGCTCGATCTTCCGCCAGCGGGCGCATCTATCGATGGTTTGCCCGCGCTCCATCGGCGCCAATAGCCGCAAGGCTCTGTGAGGCATTCGCTGACACTCTTTGATCATTGGACATAAGTTTCTGGCTGACCTGATGCTGTGCCAGAGGCTAAATTGAAGACTGAAACCATCGCTATCCACGGCGGCTACGAGGTCGATCCCACGACAAAAGCCGTTGCGGTGCCGATCTATCAGACCGCCGCTTATGCCTTCGATAGCGCGGACCACGGCGCAGCGTTATTCGACCTCGAAGTTGATGGCTTCCGTTATACCCGTATCGGCAATCCGACCACCGCTGTGCTCGAACGGCGGGTGGCTGCGCTCGAAGGTGGCCATGAGGCCTTGAGCGTGGCGACGGGGCAAGCTGCCACCAATTACGCAATTGTGAATATTGCCGAGATCGGCACCAACATCGTTTCCGTGCCTCAGCTTTACGGCACGACGCATACCCTGTTTGCGCACATCCTGCCGCGACAAGGCATCAAGGTGTTTTTTGCGGAATCCGATCGACCCAGTTCGATTTACAAGCTGATCGATCAGAACACACGCGCCGTCTTTTGCGAGAGCGTTGGCAACCCTGCCGGCAACGTCTGCGACATCGAGGCTTTGGCAGCCGTCGCGCACAAGCACGGTGTTCCACTGATCGTCGATAACACGGTGCCCACGCCTATTCTTTTGCGTCCCATTGAATATGGCGCCGACATAGTGGTCCAATCGCTTACCAAGTTTATGGGCGGTCACGGTACGACCCTCGGCGGAGCTATAATCGATAGCGGTAATTTTTCCTGGAAGAAGTACGTCGAACGCTTTCCGACGATGAACAAGCCGGAAGAGTCGTATCACGGCCTGGTCTTCGCTGACCGCTATCCCAAGACCGCCTACATCGCACGCTGCCGGGCGGTCTGCCAACGCACCACGGGCGCCGTGATTTCGCCAATGAGTGCCTTCCTACTTTTGCAAGGCATCGAGACAGTAGCTCTCAGGGTCGAACGACATGTTGAGAATGGAAGGCGCGTCGCCGAATTTCTGCGCAATCATCCTCGGGTAGACTGGGTTAATTACTCGGGGTTCCCGGACAGTCCATACTATGACTTAACGAAAAAATATCTGGAAGGTCGAGCAACCTCGTTGATGACCTTTGGCGTAGCAGGCGGCTTCGCAGCTGGCAAAAAATTCTACGACGCGCTAATGCTCTTCAAGCGATTGGTCAATATTGGAGACGCCAAATCTCTCGCCTGTCACCCGGCTTCGACGACGCATCGCCAAATGTCGGAAGCCGAGCGCTTCAAGGCCGGAGTGCGGCCCGAGACAATACGCCTTAGTGTCGGAATCGAGCACATTGATGACATCTTAGCCGACCTCGATCAGGCCTTGGGCGCGGCGGTCTGAATGGTGGTCTTCGTCGACAATATCGGCGAGGGGCATCATCTTTTTGCCGAGGCTGGTCACGCGCGCGAGAGACCGAAAGAAGCTCTGAAGATCGGCTTGGTCAACAATATGCCTGATGGTGCTCTTGTCTCGACCGAGCGACAGTTATTCGACCTGTTACGGGCCGCAGTTGATGGCTATCCAATTCAATTGAAATTTTATGCCCTCCCGACCGTGGTCCGGTCGAAATGGGGTCGAGACTATATCAGTCGGTGTTATTTCGGCATCGATGATCTCTGCAAGGGAACACTGGACGGCTTAATCGTGACCGGTGCGGAGCCACGAGCGACGCGGCTGCCGAACGAACCTTACTGGCCCGATCTCGTGCGGGTTATCGAATGGGCCAAGACAGGTACAAGCTCGACAATCTGGTCGTGCCTCGCAGTGCATGCTGCCGTACTTCATATTGACGGCATCGATCGAAGGCGACTTTCTGAAAAGTGCATTGGCGTATTCGAGCAGTTGCGGACGAAGGACCATCCGATACTGATGGGTACGCAGCAAATATTGCCCATGCCGCATTCGCGCTGGCATGAGATCCCCGAGGCGTCGCTTCGCGCGCATGGTTATGAAATATTGACTCGGTCGATAGAGTCGGGTGTCGACATATTCGCAAAACAGCAGACGCGCTGCCTGTTTGTCTTCCTGCAAGGTCATCCGGAATACGAGACGCTCAGTCTCCTCGGCGAATATCGTCGTGATATTGGCCGCTTCTTGCGTCGCGAGTCTGAGCAGTATCCGACGATGCCAAGGCATTATTTTCGAGAATCGGTGCAGCACTTGTTGTCGAAGTTTCGCGAACGCGCCATCCAAGATCGGCGTGCTGAGTTGCTGCTACGATTTCCAGTCGCTATAGCTTCACTTGGCGTGGGAAACACGTGGGAGCAGGGCGCTCAACGGATCTACCGCAACTGGCTATCGCTCCTGCGAGATAGGATGGACCGCATCGCGGTGTAGTCGGTCAGAGGTGGGAACAGGAGCTTGCGCCTTGCCGGTGATCGCTGGCACTGCCTCTAGGAGCAGATCGCGAAAATTTAGCCACAACGGCAGAATGCTGTCGTCGACCTGAATGTGCCGGCACAGAGCACCATGACTCGTCTCGGCATCGCCGTCGAAGTGCACATGTTTCTGAAGGAAATGCCGAAACGCCAAAAGCAAATCATTGTCCCAGTGCGCGAAAGTAAGCATCGACTTGAACACCCGCTCTAGTCCGCCATCCTCATAACTCGCCAGGCTCGCAGCACGAACCGGCGATGGCTGGCTACGCGTAGACGCGAGGTAACGATGGCCAATCGCCTTAAAGGCCTCTGCTTTCGTAGCGGGGTACTGCGTCAAGGCGAGCGTTCGGCGCATGTACTCGTCATGATTTAACCGTTCCCCCACCGCCGCAACTCTCGGCCATGGGGACAGGTTGTCAGTGTTGCACTCTTCTGCTTCGAGCAGGCGAAGGTTTTCATCTTGAGGGTAAAGCCGTCGTGCCTCAGCTAAACTTTCGCGGAATTGGATGGAAAAAAAATAGTAGGCCCAAGCAACGTCGACCATGTTCTCGCGAGACATCGATGACCACGGGAATGCAGATATCTCCTCGATAACGCGGTAGAACTGAAATTGTCCAGAAGCCATCCTAATCTCCACATATGCATCTGGCGCATTCGCTGTTGAATGGCGTTTCGCACCCTCGATTGCAGGGCTGGAGACGTGCCAGGCATGCGAATGCAGCGGCCAGCGGATGAGTATCTCCGCTCCTAACGCCTTGACCGCCGTGGCGAGGGGGCGACCTCAGGGGGCCCCGAGACGAGCGCGGGGTCAGGCTCTGCGCATTCGCCCTTGGCGGGCAGTGTAACGTCGACAGAGCTGCTCGATGGCGCCTGTGGAGGCGCCGTCCTAGACGATGAAGACTAAGTTGGCATAAGCCTGGTAGCCCCATCGTGATTTTGCGCATCGAGTGAGCTCTTCTGACTGAAGGCAATCCTGCAGAAAATAAGCAATGAGAAGCAAAAAGAAAAACCGCTCCCTGTAGCAAATCTGAGGCGTCGGGAGGGGACGATGGATTCTAAAACTTTTACTTATCGAATTTGCTAGGATGTGGGCTGGAAAGGAAGACGGAGCGTTGAAGGTCCTGCTTTCGGCTCCTGCACCGTTGAAGCAGTCGCCCGCGCCATATGACGCGCGAGCCGTGGAGCTCGGTCATTTCTTTGGTCATGCGGCTTGGCCTTGTAGCGCCAAACCGCCGCCGGATTCTTCGTCTGATCGCCTTCGCCGTTCTCCCGATCGCGAGCTGTGCCGCGATCTGGCCCATCAAGGGAATGCACGCCCCGTCCTACTAGGGAGCGCCGCGTGAAGTACCTGCTGTCGAGCATGCGCCCGCTGTGGCAAGTGCTCTTCAAGCGCTACGCCATTCGGGCGAATGTAAGGACGGGCAGAAACCTCCATGTCGGAATTGGCTCTAAGATTGCGGCGCCGAGGGATCTCATCATTGGCGACGACGTCCACGTAGGCAAGCTCTGTACCATCGAATGTGATGGCGAGATCGGTGATGACGTGATGATTGCCAACGCCGTGGGCATCGTTGGTCGCTTCGACCACGATCACATGGCGGTGGGCGTGCCGATGCGAAAGGCTCCGTGGATCGGCGACCCCGATTACCGGGGCGCTGGGCGCAACCTTCGAGTAAAAATCGGCTCCGACGTCTGGATCGGTTATGGCGCCATCATACTTAGCGGAGTGACGATCGGGCGCGGCGCCATCGTCGGTGCTGGATCGGTTGTGATGAGCGATGTACGCCCGTATGCGATCGTGTTGGGAAATCCGGCGCGCATGGTTGGCGAGCGGTTTGCCGCCGATGTGGTCGCGCGACATGAAGAACTCATGGCCCTTGGAGCGAAACAGGCCGCGGCGCGTCCGGCGCGGGCAAAGCCGAAAGGGATGGTGGGCACCCTCCTCATTGCGGTCGCTGCAGTTCTTGCGTTTGCCATTTTCTCGGCTGGCAGCAAGATTGCGGGAGAGCCCGATACTGTCACCGGGCGGACCGCACCACCGCTCGGACGTCATGGCTGAAAGGAAGGACCACGGTGACAACGCGCGAGGCAGTCCTTCAACAAATTCGACTTGTTGCGCAACAGCAAAAGAAAATGCTTGCCGTCCTAGACGACAATCTCAGGCTTGCAGAGTCGGGACTGGATTCGCTTTGTATTGCGATCATAGTCGCGAACCTCGATGACGAACTGGGCCTGGATCCGTTTGAGGGAGGCATTGAAATTCCTACCACGCTTGGTGAACTCATCGGGCTTTATGAGCACGTCGCCGCCTGATCGCCGACCCTTTCTCGACCTTATTCTTGGGGCGGGTGCCGAACGTCGCTGTATAAGCGATGACGCCGTCTCTCTGGAGTTGGGTGTGTTGCAATCGCGACACTTTCTGAATGCGCCGCTCGCGACAATGAATAGGAAATCGGTGTTGATTGCCTGCGAGAAGCAGCTTCCGGCCGTGTTGGCGGCAATCGCGTTGGACGGTATAGCGCATCGAATTGTTCTGGGTCTACCCGACGTAGCACTGGCTCACGTGCCTTCTATCCTGACTTTGGCCGACGTCGACGTTGTTGTGTCCGACAACGTATCGAAGCAAGTGGTCCCAGGCGTCGCAAATGTCAGCTGTCATTTCAACCCGCACTCTGCACGATCGGATGAATGTATTGGAGCCCATGACACTGAGTGGATTCTGCTCACTTCAGGTACGACGGGAGAGCCAAAGCTTGTGGTGCACTCCTTGACCAGTCTTGTTGGTCCGTTGGATGACTTGTTAATTGCTCGAGATGCGGTGTGGAGTACTTTTTACGACGTGCGCCGATACGGGGGACTCCAGATACTGCTCCGGGCCCTGGTGGGGGGCGGCTCCATGGTACTGTCCTCTTCTTCTTCTTCCGAAGGTGTAGGAGACTTTCTTGATAGGGCCGGTCGCTCTGGCGTAACCCATTTCTCGGGGACGCCCTCGCATTGGCGCAAGGCCCTGATGAGCGGCAATGCTTCTTCAGCATCTCCCAGTTATGTGAGGTTGTCGGGAGAGATTGCCGACCAGGCCATTCTCGACCGTTTGCATTCGACTTACCCAAAGGCCGAGGTCGCCCATGCCTTCGCCTCCACGGAGGCAGGCGTGGTCTTTGACGTGCGCGATGGCCTTGCGGGTTTTCCCGCGTCTTATTTCGATCGACCTCCGTTCAATGTGGAGATGCGGGTTGTAGACGGCAGTCTGCGCGTTCGCTCCTCGCGCACCGCCAAAGGATATCTTGGTGGCAAATCAACGTTCCGGGACAAGGACGGATTTGTCGATACGGGGGATTTGCTGGAGCGTACCGGTGCTCGCTATTACTTCGTTGGCCGACGTGAAGGGGTGATCAATGTTGGCGGACAGAAGGTCTTTCCCGAAGAGGTAGAGGCGGTCATCAACCGCCACCCAGCAGTCCGCTTATCGAGAGTTATCGGCCGGCACAGTCCAATTACCGGCGCTCTCGTAACTGCAGACGTGGTGCCGGTGCAGCCTGAGCCGAAAGGGCAGGCTAGTTTGCGCGACAGCATTCTCCATCACTGTCGCAACGAACTGCAAGCCCACAAGGTCCCGGTATCGTTGCGGTTCGTACCCGAGCTAGAGATAGCAGCTTCGGGAAAGCTTAAGCGGCATTAATGCGTAACGTGGTCGTCACGGGGGCAAGCAGGGGTCTCGGCCTGACTATTGCTCAAGAACTCGCCACATCTGGATTTCGTGCTATCGCAATTGCGCGTAATGAGAGCCAACACTTGAAGAAGGCACAGGCGGAGCTGGGGGAGCACTTGCAATTTTGCCAGTGGGACCTCGGAAAGATTGAGTCTTTGCCTAGCTTGGCGCGCCATTTACGCAATAAGTTTGGAGCCATTTACGGGCTGGTTAACAATGTTGGTATCGGTTCGCACGGCGTGTTGGCGACCATGCCGGACCCGGCGATAGAAGAGCTCGTGCGGGTAAATACGCTCTCTCCCATCCTGCTGACCAAATACTTGATGAGGTCCATGCTCAGGAACCGCTCTGGAAGGATCGTGAACATATCCTCGATCACGGCTGGGCACGGCACCGGCGGCGCCGCTGTGTACGCTGCAACCAAGGCCTCGCTCGAGGGATTTACGCGGTCCCTGGCGCGCGAAATTGGCGAGCTTGACATTGCGGTCAACGCAGTGGCGCCGGGCTTTATGGCAACCGAAATGACCCGCAGCATGAGTGAAGAACAACGCGAGCGTATTGCGCGGCGCAGCGCCCTCAGGCGAAGCATTACATCCCAGGATGTGGCTGGCGCTGTAGCCTATCTCATGAGTGACCGCGGCAAGAACATCACCGGCACCGTGATCACCGTCGATGCGGGAAGTACCGCCTGACACTACAGCTTCACTGACTGAGTCTTGATCTTTTGGGCAAGGTGGGCATCGCACGGCACGTAGTCGCCGATGTCGGCGTCGAAGAACCAAATGGGATCGGACGCGAATTCGTAGCCTTGCAGCGCATAATCAGTCTTGCGCAGGCGAAACGTCGACGTGGCATCGAGAGAACTGCAAATACGGACGAAGAGCGGTCGAGCATAGGAGGGCAGGCGGTCGGCAAGATGTGCATGCAGTCCGGAAAGAGTGAACTCCTTGCCAACAACCAGCGCCGCCATGCCTGCTTTTCCTTCAACCCCCGGCAAACTCACCCCGTAGGCGAGGGCATCGACGACGCCATCGAATGACTGAATAACCGCAGCCATTTCCGTCGTCGAAACATTCTCTCCCTTGTACCGGTAAGTGTCGCCAAGCCGATCGATGAAGTAGTAGTAGCCTGCCACGTCTTGGTTCATCAGATCGCCCGTCCGGAACCAACGGTCCCCCTGGGAAAAGACATCCCGCACATATCTTGCCTGTGTGGCCGACGCGTCCGTGTATCCATCAAACCTCAGGCTTGTGCCGTCGATGCGGCCGATCAGTTCGCCGTGCGCATCGGGCCCGCATTTGATGCACAGACCGTCGGCGCCCCGTTGAGGTTGCTCGCTGACGGGATCGAGATGTACCAGCGCAATCGGGTAGCGATGGGCGAGGAATGGCGGCACTCGGCCGACGGAGCCCACCTTTCCCTCGGCATTGGTCAGGGAAATGCAGCCTTCGGAAGCCGCATAGAACTCCAGAATTTGCGGTAACTCAAAACGTCGTTGGAACCGCTCCCAAACGTCGGCTCTCAACCCATTGCCGCAGGCTAAGCGCAGTCGATGCTGTCGTTCTTCATCACAGGCATCTGCTTGCACCAGGTAGCGACAGAGTTCCCCTATATACTGGAAGATAGTGGCCTCGCTCTTGACGATGTCCGGCCAGAATTGACTTGCTGAGAAACGATCGCGGATGACGGTACTCCCCCCAGCCACCAACATCGAACCAATGGCCGCAATGCCGCCAATACTGTGGTACATCGGCAAGCAATTGTAGAGCCGATCCTGGTGTGTCGCGTTCATCATGCCGGCAAACCAGCCGCTCCACTCCAATATGCGCGCGTGGGTGATGTTCACCGCCTTGGGATGGCCAGTCGTTCCCGACGTGAACACCAACAATGCTGGCGCCCGCAGTGTCGCAGGGCGTCGCTCACTCCCTGTCAATGACTCGCTTGGCAAATCCGCGACTGCAGTATCGACGCGCACAAATCGATAGCTTTCGCCGTGCTCCCACCAATGACAGTTCGGGGGAATTCGCTCATGCTTGCTCAGAATTGACGATTCCCCGATGGCTACTCGGACGGCCGCGCCATCAATAGCATGGGCGAGGCTGGCTGTTCCGAGTTGCGGGTTGAGCAGAGCGGTCACACATCCCACTTGCGTCAATCCGAGCCAGACGGCAACGAATTCGAGCTGATTGGACATCAGCAGTCCAACTACGTCTCCCGCTTGGAGCCCTTGTTTCAAGGCCCAGCGCGAATACTGATTTACGCGGCCGGCAAGCTCTGCGTAGCTCCAAGTGCAGTGATTGCTTAAGAGCGCGACGCGCTCAGGTTCGTTGTCGGCCTGGGCCTGAACAATTGCTTGTAACCCTGGAGTAGAGGATTCCAGCAGGCGCTTCGTCGTTGCAAGAGCCCGGATCCAATCTCTCGTTACATCAGGGCTTGAGCGTGCTGTGCTGTGCATTGAGCGAAACAATGCCCGATGCGAATGCTCAGGTCTTGGTGATCTGAGCCCCGTCGGTCACCCTGTTTGAGCTAAAGTCTGTTCCGCATTTGACCCCGGCGGGGTCGGTGAAGCAATGCGGCCAAGCGGCCAACGCCCGATAACGCCGGCCCCGATGGCATCGCGCCACCCTAGGATCGGATGACTGGCGGCAGGGCGCCGCCGGTCGCACGGTGGACTGCTCGGCCGCGGCCGTTTCTTTCCTGCAGGCGATAGGTGCACCACTGCCCAGTCATTCAATTAGCCACAGGAAATACACACAACGCAACCAAACGCCGTGTTCTCATCCTGGCGAGGTAACCTTGGGAGTGAATTAGATGGATCGGCTTGGTATTCAGTTTTTGTCAACCAAGAAACCCCTGGAGCCAAGCAGCATCAAAAGCGAATGGATCATCGCAGGTGAGCCCAAGGTCCGAAGCACGGTTCTGTCCACCAGCGCGGATGAACTCTCCTTCGTCGTCGTCTGGGAGTGCACCGCGGGAAAATTCCAATGGCACTACCACTTCGATGAGACCATTCACTTCCTCGAGGGCTCGGTGACAATTGATGACAGACGCGGGTCTCCACGCACCCTCAACGCCGGGGACGTCGTGTTCTTTCCCAAAGGATCAAGCGCGGTCTGGACCGTTCACACCTACATCCGGAAGCTTGCAATCTGTCGCCGTGTGCTTCCCCCGCCGATTGCAGGCCCCATCAAGTTGCTTCGCGCGCTGAAGGCCGCGCTCCGCGGGTCGAAAGAGGGCGTCCCTTTGGGAGGATCGGCGGCGGTCGCGGACACAGCCGCCCAATGAGCGGGGCGTGAAGGAAACGTATTCCCCCCGACCGGGGTAGCCGACAGTGTGTCGAATACTTGATCCCAGTTGCTGTCTGGCCTGCTGTACAGACTGTGGGAAGACAGAGGCGGCCAAGCTGGGCCCGGAGAGAATGGACCCAAGACAATTGGCCTCCTAGGCCGTAACGAGAGGGCGATGCTACCGTTGCGGGAGAGTACGCATTCGTACGCTTGCGCACAGCGCTTAGTGCCAGCCGCGTACACGACCGGCTGAACGACAAGAGCTTCGGCTGGCATACCGGCTGGGCTGCAGATCACAAGGGAGATGCAAGACGGCGGATGGGAAATAATGTCATCTCGCTGGAGCAGGCACGCAGGAGACGTGTGGCGATGCGTTCGGATTCGACAGAGACCGATCCTCCGATGGTTGCTCGGATGCTCTGTCGCTTTCTTGCAACCGTTGGCGGCTCGCACTGGGTCCGTGTGGACGCTGTCGCTGAGCAGACGAAGATTCCTCTAGAAAGGGTGATCGCAGGAGCCGCGTATGGGCACATCTGCGGCTGGGTGGTCTACGCGGCAAACAGTGTGATGCTGACCGAAACTGGCCGCACACTGGCTTTAGAGCGCGCGCAGCGTTTACGCGGATGACCGAGCTAATAGCGGCCACGGCGGCGGCGCGAGTCACGCAGTTAGCCTCAGCAACGCGCTGACGGTCCCACGACACGCCAGCCGTTCCTCGTACGGATACGTACTGAGGCCGAAACACAATTGATTTCCAGACGTTCAACTCATGAAGTCGTTGTGTCTCCTCCTGGCAAGTTCCCGTGGGGATGCCGAGGCAAGAAATAGAAGGTTTCACCAGGCCTCACGAACGCCAGCGAAGTTTCAGCCGACGTTCATCGGCGTTTTTTTGACAGTGCTTGGATTAACTGTCCCGTGGTTCCCATGACGGAACAGGGACAGCCTGGTGGGACCGATCGCATAATTTCGTTTCATGACGCTCCGACCTAAATCCCGTTCGACGAGCAGCTGTCCCATGCCGAAACCTCGGGGCGGACCAACAGCGTGGTTTGGTTGCCCTTATAGTCCGAAGGGCCAAGTCTCTGGCGCGTCGTGGCGCGGCTGCGTTGGTGATTGAGTGGTCGTAAATTGCGGTGCGCTGGACAAGTTGACGGTTCCTGGGGCGTCACAGGCTGCACTTTGGGAGTGTGGTCACTATGCGCGTTCAGAATCTCCACGGCCTCGCCATGTCCGGCTTCCCACTCGGCGTCGCCTGCACGACCTGCGGCCATCGTGCGCTGATCGAGGCGGCAAAGGTCGGCGCCCGTGGTGGCAACATGACTGAGATTTGGCAGTTGAAGCTGCGCTGCGCCGAATGCGACGGCACCGCGTTCGAGGGCGCGATTTTCAGCGCCCAGGACCAGGTCGACGCTTTCCTTGCCGTGCTTTCGAAGGGCGGTGGCCGGCCGGGGTTTTGAGCAGCTGCCGCCCCGCCTCCGTGAGGATCGCCGAGCCCGGCAACACCCGGTACGGCGGCCCCTTCACGTCGAGTTTCACGTAGTGCGCCTCGGCACATTCGCTTGCCAGCAGGATGGCCTCTCGTCCATCAACGCCCAGCCGGCCGGCAACACTGTCGACCTTCGCCCAGCGCAGCACTTCGCCTCGTGTCTCCTCGAGGAGGGCCTGGCAGAAGCGGTGGGAAGCCTTCGCCACATGGATGCCTCCCGCTTTCAACGCCAGATAGGTCGGGGTGCTCCGGACCCAATCATGCTCGATCGCCGCTCTTATCGCAGCTTGAACCGCTCCCCGCGAAAGGCGCATCAGCCGCGGCAGGTGATCAGTAGGTATGGCGTAATGTTCGCCAGTCCTTCCTTGGTGGAAGACCAGGACACACAGTGCAACGGCCTTGTCCTTGGAACTCCGCTTGTCCGATGCCGTGGCGTTCGCGGATTTATTGAAGGCGGCGCCTGCTTCCTCCCTTTGCTTTTGTTGAAGACGGTCTGACATCGATGACCTCGACGGGGTGGATTGAGAGGGCCTACTGCCCAAGTACCTTAAGCAGCAGACTCAAGACGCAATCAGCAGTGGCCATCGGGTATTCAACGCGACCGGCCGGCCCCGAGCGCGTCGAATTGTTCCTGTGGGCTGTCAATTAAACTAGACGGAGCGAGCGCCCAGCCTGCCTGGAGAGGCAGCTGGACGCTCAAGGTCGGTTACCCTTGCGAGGCGTAAAGTTTTAATGCGCCGCATGCCGTGTCGGTTGCAGGGGCATCCGGCGTTAGCGGTCACCGGCGACGGAGCCGGCCGCGTTGGGGGGCGCGGCCGGCCGACACGCTTTGCATGCCTCTCGCCGGCTACGTGTGTGTGGCGTCGGCCGGCGGCGGTCACCAGCTAGTTGGGTGTGATGGTGACCTGCGATTCAAACGTCCGCCTTTCAGGCGAAGTTGCTGCCGCAACGGCGTGGGAATGGCGCGCGCAGAAACGGCAACCATGAATCTCGCCTCGGGTCTCCTCGAGGAGCGCGCCATCGGAGTTATTATTTCGCATGCGACCGATGTCCGAATTTGATCCCGAGCGCCCGGCCAGGGTGCATGACCGGCTGAACGACCACACCTTCGAATGGAAGACCGGCTGGGCCGATGACTACCGGCGCAACGCCAAGACCGGCGCAGTCGATGGTACGGTGTCTTGGGACGGCCTGGTGCTCGACGGCTGGAAGCCGTTGTAGGTCGCAGCGCACAGGGCAAGCTCAGGCGCCGCTCCTCAGCCGTCCTTCAATCGGGCAAGCAGAGTTTCTCTCTGTAGACCGGCAAGAAGCACGCCGATGCGGATGCATTCGACCACGATCCAGGTCGAGATGATGCCGGGGAGTCCCGCGTAGTAAGCCAGAGGGTAGGCGGCCACGAGGGTGAAGGCGGTCGCCGCGACATAGGACTGGAAGATGAGTAGGGTCCGTTCCATCGCGGCGGCGGCAATGGTGAGGATGACGGCGGCGCTGTAAAGGACTGCGGGCGCGCACAGCCACCGGACGAGGTAGCCAAGGCCCTCGTACTTCTCGCCATAAAGTAGGCGGACGGCCAGTTCGGGCGCCACGTTCAGGACGACGACGGTGCCCAGCGTCAGCACCCCCATCAGGCCGGCCAATCGCACCAGGAAGTGAACCAGTTGTACCCGTCCGCCTTCATGGAAGGCGCCCGACGCCCGCGCGGGAGCGAAATTGTCGAGCGCCTGTACAATGATGTTCAGGACACCGATGATGCCCATGGCGGCCCGCAGCGCACCCGTTGCCGCCGCGCCGAGCACGAGCCCGGACATCAGGACGTACGCCTGCGACGTTAGCCAGAACATCACGGCAGACGGCAACAGCCACTTCGAAAATGTCCAGTGCCTGGCGATGACCTGGCGGAAGACCGCGGCATCCCAGACAAACTTGCCGAAGGAGCATGCCCCCAGCACGGTCGACAACGTGCAGGCGATGGCAATGATCCATAGACCGCTCGACGCTGCCCAGTTACCCGGCAGGAAAAGCAGAGCGAGCGTCGCCGACAGCTGGATGCCAAAGCGCAGCGCATCGACCATCAGCGCGCGCAGCGGACGCTCCCGCAGAAAGAGATAGCGCCGGAAGAAACCGTGCCACTGGTACATGACGATGGTCGCACAGACGGGCGCCGCCAACTCGGAGAGCCTCACGTCGTTGAACACCACGCCCGACAGTGCCACTGCCGCCCAGGCAAGAGTTGCCATGACCAGGCTCGTCAGGAGATGCAGCGCCGCCACGGCCGGGAAATACCGGGTGCGCTCGAACTCGCTCTGCTTCGGTCCGATATTCAGCATGGGCTGGAGGACCAGAGCGAATTGCAGCGACATCAGGAACTCGACGACCATCCAGACCAGCGTGAAGCGCCCGAACTCGTAGAGGCCAAAGGCGCGCGCCATAAGGATTCCGGCGACGAAATTGCCGCCGCTCACGAGAGCCTGATCGATAAACGACAGGTTGGTCGTCAAACCGAGCAACCCCGAGGTGCTCTTCGCCTGTTTCTCGCCAATCGTCACCGCAGCTTGTCCCAATATCGAAGCCCACAGGGGAGCGCGGCCGCGACGGCATACTCGTCCGGCCTCGCCAGTTGGATTGTCTTACGCTCGCCTCGCTTCCCAACGAGGCTCCCAACACACACGGGCTAGAAGAGTCCAAGGTCTTCGGCACGACAAGCCGTGGAAGCTGCTACCCCAATAAGGTCGCTGTCACCTGCACCCGGCGGGAGAGAAGGCGCACGGGCGTGGCCTACGCTGCAGCCGCCGAGGCGCCTTATCGGGTGGCGGCTCAGGATATCCCTTCCATTCTATTGGGAGGCAGGCGGACATCATGCCGACCGGCTGCCATGTCGGCTTGTGACGGATTTTTGGGTCGTCTCCAGCGATAACCAAATGAGGCATAATTGTCGGTCTCGGCGAACTCTGGATCGACGAGACGGAATTTGTTTCGTATCCGCTTGATCGTTGAACGGACATTGGTTCGATAGCCCTGTTCTCCGCTCCCCGTGATGAAGCCGCCGCTATGCATGCAATCGTAGACCGCGCGGTAGGTCACGTAATTGTCGACATTCGAAGCTAGCAGCCGCACGATCTTGAACTCTGTCAGCGTAAGGTTGACGTCAATTGCATCCCAGAAGGCTCGGCTGATCCTGGGCTTCAGCATCAGGCGGCCGCAATGTTCGGTTTCTTTGACCTCGAGCTCAGTGGGCCGCTTGAACAACTCGACGATGACGCGGATACGCTTGGCGAGGATCGGCACACCGCGCGACTTGTCGACGAAGTCGAGTGCGCCCCGGTCGAAGGCGAGGTACTCATGCCCGGGCGACGACCGGCCGGTGAGAAAGACAACAGGTAGAAGGATGCCCTTGCGGCGCAGTCGCGGCAGAAGGTCGATGCCCGACATCACCGGTAGGCTCCAGTCGAGCACGATCACGTCGGCGGCGATGCCGTCGGCCACCGAAGCGAGCATCGAGGCGCCGTCGGCGAAGGTCTCCACTACAAAGCCGAGATCGACAAGCTCTGCCGCTGCCACTTCGCGGTAGTCGTCGTCATCGTCTACGAAGATCAGCCGAATCGGTTTATTTTCCTCTCCAATCGCCCTCGGGCTGCGCATGCCAATGGTGCCGGCCCATGCAGGCGCGTTCGCCTTAGCCTTCAACTTAGTCATTCCACACCCTTATTTCGCCCTAATAGAGCGACCCACGGATAAAGAAACGCCGTCCCTAGCGTAATGGTTGCGCCAAAGAATCTTTTCAACCGATATGTCTGGAGGGGGAATGCCCGGCGGGGCATGCTCCTTCCTCACTCCGGGGCAAGAACTTCTGCAGTCCCAGCCGGGGCCATTACTCGGCAGGCAGCGGCCAAGCTGAAGAAGAAGCGATAGCGTCCTGCTGTTTTTATTGCTGCTGCGCCGCCGCTTCCAGAGCCTCGGCTTCGCATTCCAGCTCCTCGGCGTAAGACATCAGCGTTTCCCGATCGCGGTTCAATACTCCTGACGCCAGCCCTCGCACCCCCCACCATGCGCTCCTCGTAGCTCGGCCGCATCGCCCCGGGCGTCTGGCTCGATAACTTACTGGCCGGCGCGTCGACCTATGACGCTAACGACATCGCCAAGGTGACCGAGCGCCGACCACGACCGAGCTACGAGGAGCGGCTAGCGGGGTTCAAGGCGACCGGCCGCCCGGAGACTTCGTGCGAGCCTTTCCCGATCGCTTCGAAGGGCGGCGGCCGTCCGGCTTTTTGCCAGCTCGTTATCGACGCCCAGCGCGGAACACTCCGCCGATGGAGAAAGGCCTGCAGCGCGATGGCTGGGGAACCGCCGCCCTGAAGTTTGTGATCTAAAAGTGTCGGTCCGATTTGATAGGTAACTTCAGGCACCCGTTCTGCGTTTTAGAGAAGGGTGTGTGACCTGGGATACGATGATTGGATAATATCATTTGGCTGGAGCAAGCACGCCGGAGGCGTGCAGGGGCGATGCGTTCGGATTCGACAGCGACCGATCCTCCAATGGTTGCTCGGACGCTCTGCCGTTATCTGGCAACGGTTGGCGGTTTGCTTTGGGTTCGTGTGGACGCCGTCGCCGAACAGACCTCAATTCCGCAAGAGAAGGTGATCGCAGGAGCCGCGTATGCGCACATCTGCGGCTGGGTGGTTTACGCAACAGGCAGCGTGATGCTGACTGAAACTGGCCGTGCGTTGGCTTCAGAGCGCGCATAGGGCATACGCCGATGACCGAGTTTGTCCTGACCCGGACGTGCCGGGTACGTCGGCCCAGATTTTCGGCAAGCTCCCGCTCGGTGCAGAAACGTCCCCAAACCAAGTACAACAGCTTACGTTAGTCCGGGCGCCATCAAACACATTGGACGCCCATGAGATACTATTTCGTGCGAAAGGCCATCCTAGAAACGCTGTCTCTAAAGCTTTTTATGAAAACTACGTTTGACGTTTCACGCCGCACGCCATCGGAAAGAGCCGAGCCGGTTATGCTGCGGTAGTTGCGTTTCAATATGGTGGTGGCCGCCTTGGCGGTCTTCCCATCTCAGACGAGTGGAACATATTCGAGATTGATGGCCTTAAGGCGATTTGCCCGAACGGTGAAAATTAGTCGGTTGGATTTCCTGAGACACGCCCATTGTGTCGCTGCCGAAGGCCCTATCCACAGCCATTTGCGCCGGATCCTCAAGGCCTATGCTGCCTACTACAACCAAGTTCGGCCGCATCTGTCATTGGCGAAGGATGCGCCACTCCATCGGCCGATCCAACGGATTGGCTCCGTCTTCGGCAAGCCAATTCTGCGCGGACTACACTACGTCTATTGCCGGACGTAGTTTTCGGAAGGGACAGGGGCCTGGCGTGGTTATCGGCCCGGCGTGAGCTGCGTTGCTGTCGGGAATTGCACACACTTGACTGTACGGTCGCGAACGCGATCGTCGGCAAGACTCATGACCGTTCTGTGACGTTGGTCGCGCCTTATTGCATGCGCGCCGTTCTTCGGCCCTCAATGCGCATGGGATGATGCGTCTTGGGAAGACGCGTTTTGGGAAGGGTGACGCGTTTTGGGAATTGCTCCGCCAACAGCGGAGCGTCGAGGTGTGAGGGAACGGGTGATGTCGACCAGTGGAAACGACGCCAAGGGCGCCGTGTCTGGCGTCGGGGGCGCTCGTGACGGCGTGAAGGGACTCGCCTCCAAAGCCCGGAGGGTTGATCTCGAGCGTTCCAGCGCAGGGGGGGCCACGCGTCCAGAATCCGAGCCGCCGGAGCCAGGGACCGGCGAGGCGAGCGAACCCGCTCGAACGGGAAGCGCACCGCGACGCCAGCCGCGGTCGGTCAAGCCGCTCTTGCTGGCGGCAGCCTGCGGTTTCATGGCGGCCCTCGGCTGGGGCCTTTATCGCGACCACCTCTCAGGCCACATCGCGCCGGCGGCGGAGGCGTCATCGGCCGCCATGTATGGCGACGGCGGTGCCGAAATCACGCTCGAACAGCAGCTGGAGCAGGAGCGCACCCTCAGACGGGACCTCGAGCAGCAAGTGGCGGCGCGTCTCGCCGAGCAGGAGGCGCTTGAGAACGCGCGCAGAAAGGACATGGAGCAGCAGCTGGCCGCTCAGGAGTTGCTGGCCAAGGAACGTGCGCGCAGCAGGGATCTTGAGCAGCGACTGGCGGCGGGCCAGGCCGGTCAGGACGCGCTGGCCCGCAAGCGTGCGCGCACCGAGGAGTTCGAGAGGCAGCTGGCGGCGCGCCAGGGCGGTCTGGACGTGCTGGCCAGGGAGCGCGCGCGCACCAAGGAGCTCGAGGAGCAACTGGAGGCGCGCCAAGGTGATCATGAGGCGCTGGCCAGGGAGCACGCACGCACCAAGGAACTCGAGCAGCGACTGGCGACACGGCAGGGCGATCAGGAGGTGCTGGTCAGGGAGCGCGCGCATAGCAAGGAACTCGAGGAGCAACTGGCGGCGCGCCAGGGCGATCAGGAGGGTTTGGCGAAGGAGCGCGCGCATAGCAAGGAACTCGAGGGGCAACTGGCTGCGCGCCAGGATGATCGGGACGCGCTGGTCAGGGAGCGCGCGCATAGCAAGGAACTCGAGGGGCAACTGGCTGCGCGCCAGGATGATCGGGACGCGCTGGTCAGGGAGCGCGCGCATAGCAAGGAACTCGAGGGGCAACTGGCGGCGCGCCAAGGTGATCAGGACGCGCTGGCCAGGGAGCGCGCGCGCACCAAGGAGCTCGAAGAGCAACTGGCGACGCGCCAGAGCAATGAGAAGGCGCTGGTACTGGCGCTGACGGTAGAGCGCGCCCACAGCCAGACTTTGGAGCAGGAGCTGGCGAAACGCGCGAATGCCACGCCCGGCGGGGAGCGCGACGCCATCGTGCGCCTATCCGTGCCGGCCAGTGACAACCCGGCACCGCCGGCCCCCATCGAGCGCACCGCGACGACGGCACCGGTACCGGCCGACGAGGTGGCAACGACTGAGCCGGCCGCGCCAACGCAAGCCGCCAATGCCGAGGTGGTTCGTCTGATGGCGCGCGCCAAGCGCTTGCTGGAGCAGGGCGATGTCGGTGCGGCGCGCAGCGTGCTCGAGCGCGCCGACGAGGCCGGCAGTCCGCTCGCCACGTTCATGCTGGCAGAGAGTTACGACCCGATCGTCCTGTCGGCATGGGGCACCGTCGGCACGCAAGGCGATGCGGCGAAGGCGCGGCAACTCTATGCCAAAGCCGCGGCTGGCGGAGTCGAGGCGGCGAAGGATCGACTGAAGACGCTGCACTGACCAATTCGAGGGGAGGCTCATCGATGATCGGAAAATCCGCTGCTCGCTCGCTGCATCGTGGCGACCTGGATTGTGGTTGAATGCATTCGCATCGCTGTGCTTCTCGCTGGCCTACGGAGAGGGACCTCGGTGGATGTTATGTCCGCGGCAATCAAATGAGCCAGTTGCCGGACGCCCCGACCATGAAGAGCGGGAGGCTGAGTAGGACGAAGAAGCGTTTCGCTCGGGGCGTCTTAAAATCGATCGCAAAAATCAGAAAACCCTTCGTCCAAAAAGCCTGGAAAATGTTCCGGCAGCTTGCCGGTCACGAGTGATGGAAGTCGGTCGCTGTGAGGCCGAGATGGACTCCAAGAATGCCGATCTTGATGTCGGCGGACCGCATGTCTGACGTGCTGACGGTTTCCGCCGCGTTCGAGGTGTTGACCAGCACCTGTGTTGTATCGCCGACCTCGAGGTAGGCGACGCTGTGTGCATTGAGCGTCAGGTTTCCTGTGCCGGTAATGTCGCCTTGGAAGAGGGGAACGCCGTTTGTGGCATTGATCCCCGCGATGTTGGTAAAATCGAACTTGTCGGAGCCCACTTGGAAGTCGGTGATCGTGTCCGAGGATCCGGTGGCCGAGTCGCTCGCAGCATTATAAGTGAAGGTGACGTTGCTGGAGCCTCCGCTCAGCTTGTCTGCCCCGGCGCCACTGATGATGGTGTCGTTGCCGCCATTACCGACGATGACGTCGCTGTCCATCGCCGTAGTCGTGGTTGTCGCAGGCCCGGCCGTTGGTGACACGTCATTACTGCCGGCACCCCAGTTGCCCGCGCCATCGACGGCAACCGCACCGTACTCGTGATAGACACCCGACGCTGCCGAGGCCACGAGAGTGAAGGCGCCATTGCTCGCAGTCTGGACCGTTCCCACCAAGTCGTAGCCCTCATAAACTTGGACGATGTCGCCCGCGCCATCGGTGCTTCCGGTCAGCGTCACTTGGCCGTTGGTCAGGACGGCGCTGTTAAGCACTGTGACCGGCCCATGGGCGTCGAGGGTGGAAGTTGTCGACGCGGTGCCTGCCATATCGGTCTCGCTTCCGCCGATGGTATGGGTGCCATCCGTGAGTCCAGCCAACGCATTGGCATCGGCCGTTTGTGCGTCGGTGGACGAGTCGCTCGTGTCGTGGACCAGGTTCGGAGTTACCGAAGGAGTTGCGCTGGCGCCGGCCATTGCCGTGGTCGCGGTTGTCGCAGGCCTGGTCGTTGGTGACACGTCATTACTGCCGGCACCCCAGTTGCCGGCGCCATCAACGGCAACCGCACCGTACTCGTGATAGACACCCGACGCTGCCGGGGCCACGAGAGTGAAGGCGCCATTGCTCGCAGTCTGGGCCGTTCCCACCAAGTTGTAGCCCTCATAGACTTGGACGGTGTCGCCCGCGCCGTCGGTGCGCCCGGTCAGCGTCACTTGGCCGTTGGTCAGGACGGCGCTGTTAAGCACAGTGACCGGCCCATGGGCGTCGAGGGTGGAAGTTGTCGACGCGGCGCCTACCATATCGGTCTCGCTTCCGCCGATGGTATGGGTGCCACCCGTGAGCCCGGCCAACGCATTGGTATCGGCCGTTTGCGCGTCGGTGGCCGGGACGCTCGTGTCGCTCGCGAGTTTCTCAATTACGGTCGGCGCTGTGGAACCGGTGGAGGAAGATCCTCCATCCACTCCTCCCCACGCAAGACGGGTAGGAATGGCAGGGGGTGCTGGTAAGCCGCTCAGCTCGGTCTCTGGACCGAACGTACCCGTTCCTGAACCGTTGTTGGCAAACCCGAAGTACGGACTGGCCCCGTCGTTGTAGACAGTATTGCCAGAGACGTTCCAGCCGCTTTGGTACGTAAGGGCGGCATAGGAGAAGTTGGCAATCGTATTGCCCGACACGGTGCCGGTGCCGGTCATCTCAATGGCAACGCCGATATCGCCCCCATCAGACGATCCTCGGTTGATGAAATTGTTGGTGATCGTGGTGTTCTGCGACGACTGGCCGACCGCCGATATCGCCAGCAAAGTGCCTTCGCCAGCAGTGTTGTTGAAGTTGTCGAAGTAGTTGTTGCTGATCACCAGCCCCGAAAAATGTTCGGAGCCCGAGGAAGCAGGGCCGATTTCAACGGCGGCCCGTTGCGTACCGATGAAAACGTTGCGCTCAATGACAATATTGTTTCCAAGGCTTGCATCGTCGGTTGTGGGCTCTTGAATCGATATCGGTTCGAAGGTGTTGGTGAAGTGGTTGCCGTCGATCGTGATGTTGTTCAGGTTGTACATGCCGAGGACGTTGCCGCCCACGCCGGTGAAGTCGTTGTTGATAATCGTTCCGAACGACGCGCCGTTCATGCGGATCGCAGAGCCATCGAAACCGTTGCTCGTCTCATTGTTGAACTGGCTGTTCCCGATGGCCCAATTGATGGCATTCGTCGCGTTGATCAGGCTCCCCTGAAACACGAATCCTTGCCCGGGAGCGTCGCCACCAATCGTCCAATTACTCTGGCCGGAGAAATCGAAAGCGCCGCTGGTTCCCGCGGCCGGGGCGTTGTCGATGACGACCTGTCCGTCCGCCCACAACGTAACGCCCGATTTGCCGGTGATTGTCGTGCCACCAAAGTCGTAGGCGCCGCTGGTAAACATCAGAGTGTTTCCCGGCTGGACCGAGTTGAGCTTGGACTGGATCGTGGATGTGCTGTCTCCCGGCAATACGTAGGTAATCGCGCCGGGAGGCGCGCCGGTGCCGCTATAAGCCATCGAACTCCCCCGCAATAAAGATCTCGATGCCAACGGAGGCCACGGAAATTGCCTCCGTCGCGGGCGCGACCGTAGTTGAAGTGGCGGTGCAATCGGTACGAGGAAAACTTTCCGGTACTCTGCATTTTTGCAGGACCGAACTATGAAAAAGCGCGCGATTACAGTCGCTTCACCGCCGTGAGATGACGGCCGTGACAATACTGTGACTGGCCTGAGCTCATTGATATCGGTGTCGTATGGTCAAAAAACCGAAACGGCCGAGTGTCCCGCCGGATGATCGAGCGCGGATGAGGTTTTCGGTAAGGACAAGCGCAAAACCGATCCCTGTCCGCATAGGTTGAGCGTTGGATGGGCGATACAGGACCGAAACAAGGGGAAGAATGGCACACACGGATTAACAACGGCCCCTATGCCGTCTCGTCCCCCCTCTTCATGTGAACGCCTTCTTCCTTCCTTCGTTCTTGGTGACGGTCAGGTCGTAACGCTGGCCGTCCTTGGTCCAGATGATGATGACATCCTCGAACGTTGACCAATTGGCGAACGGCTCGGGCTTGGTCATCTCGCCGCTCATGTATTTGTGAATGGCAATCAGGACTTCTTGCTCCGTCATGGCAATGGCCTCCGCAGAAATTCGTCTACGTGCCGCAGGAATTCGTAGGGATCGTTGCTCGATCGGTGCCAAACGCGCAGCATGTGGAAATAGTTACGACCCGTTGGCCACTGTTTGACATTCGGTGTCCCCAATTGAACTGAGGACAGGCGGCGTTGCGGCAACGTTATGCCGATGGTCGCCGACAAAATCGATCCAGCCTCATCCGATGCGCTCGCCATCGCCGCCTGCGAAAAATGGCAGATGGCTCTGCGGATGCGTCGGCTGGCGTCAGCAGTGTTGGACCGCGATCGGGAAACGTTAATGTCTTACGCTGAGGAGCTGGAAGGCGAAGCTGAGGCGCTGGAACGCCAAGCGGCGCCGCACCAGCAGCACTAGCACCGGCAGGACACCATCGCCTCTTCTCGACGGCTTGGTTGCTGCTTCGGAAAAAAGCATAGCTACGCTCCAGCAGCCGCGTTCAGCGAACTGGCTACTGCCAACCGACGTCATCGCCCGAAGCACATCACCGCTAAACCAAATCGGATTACTCAAGGGCCTGACGTGCCCGCTCTGACTTCCTGTCTTTCTTTTCGATCTTGCCCGCGAACTTTTGGAAAATGTCGCGCATTGGCACCCCGTATCGCACCCAGCTCTCGCGGCGATTGGTGAGGCCGAACACCACGTCGGCCATGGCGTCGGAACAGTCCTTGCTGAAGTTGGGTGGGTGATCGATCAAGCCGCTTTGCGGATTGCGTTCTAGGCGCACCATCTCCGACAGCGCCTTGTCATGCACTGGCGCTTTGATGCGGCCGTCATAGAAAGCGGATTTCGTGAAGTCGTATGGGATCGACGTCGTGTCCATCGATTGGCTGCCGGTGGTAAAGCCCTTCTGACGCAGCAGCTGAATGCTGTCCGCCGACTGATAGGTGTCGAAGCTGATCCACTTGAGGTTCATGCCCTCCTCGCGCAGCCTGTAGAACAGCTTGCGTATATTCTCGAATTCTATTTCGCCCCCACGCGGCGGCTTCACCTCGAGGATCAAATCGAAGTTAATGACCGGCATCATCTCGAAGGTATTGTCTGAGCGGGGCACTTTCGCAAAACCTTCAACCCAGCCCACCGCCACGCCGGCGCTGTCACCCGTCAGTGCCAGGTCAACGTGCGCGAAACGGGGCTCGTTTGGTTGGAGAATGCGGTTCGGGTAAATGAGCAGGCGAGACGCGACAAAGTCGGTCTCCTCGGTCGACAACACCGATTGCCTGCCGCCGAAGGCCTTTGCCACCGCTTCCGTGTTCACGATGAAGGGGTGCAGAGCGAAGGTGGCGCTGCCGGCTATGTCGCGGATCGCCGACAGGATGTCACGCGCGAATTCGGGCCGGAACTCTTCGGGCACTTCCATCACAAGATGGGCGTCGTCGGTTGCTACTTCGGCTCCGCTTTCCAGGATGCGCGGCTTTCGCGCCACGTCACCAAGGAAGAGATCAAAGCGCTCTGTGCCGTACGTGCCTTCTGGCTTGATCTCCCAAAGCCGGCGATCGTAGACGAAGATCCTGGTCTTGCCGTTGCGGGCGATTTCCTCGCGCGCCTCCGCTTGCTTGCGGTCTGTGAACTCGCCTGGATACCTCTTCGACGACACCAGACACAGCACGCCTGGCAAATGACCACCCGCCAACATGAAGCGCGATTTCCTGCGCCGGACAATGGAGTTGTACATTTCATTCGCCTGGTCGAATTTCCCGCCGTCGGCTGCGTTCTTCGACTGCTCGACGACTGCCATGAAGTTGATTTAATTCGTCGATGATCCCGCCAAAGATATTGCTGCCAATGGCGGCGTTTACATTGCCCGAGAGCGGGCGCACGACGATGTTCTTGGGGAACACCATCTCGGACCCAGAGACTCCTACGGAACGGGAAGTGATGGGCGAAGTAAGCAGAGCCTTCGATCATTGTCCTGAAGCGCTTGTAGTCGATCGATTCTGCCAGCATCTTGTTCAGAGACTGGAAGGCGAAGACGATCTCGGACGCAGGATCGAGGCTGTACAGCTGGTGTGGGTCCTTTAGGCACGACAGCACGTAGAGCTGGTAGGCCGTTGTAAATAGGGCGATCGTACTCTTGCCGGTGCCGATGGCCCCCGTCAGGACGGCCTCATCGTACTTGCCGGAGTTGAGGTCCTGCAGCTCCTTCATCACTGCCGGGTAAAGTACGCCGCGGCTGTTCAGGAAGCCCTCGCCTTCAACGAACGTCTGGATATCTACCGGCAACAGGGCGTACCGGTCCCTTTCATCGTGAAGGGATAGAAAGTGCTGCGCCGCTTGCACCAAAAACGTGCCCCGCGCCTCCGCCGGTAGTGTCGAAGCGTGCGTGAGCACGGCAGGACCAGAGCCGACGACTTTCTCTATGATCTCGTAGGCGACGTTGAAAACACTGCTGGGGGCGCCGGTCATTTGACCCCCTTCAGAAGATTGTGTTTGGCGATGTTCACCTCGTCTTCCGGGCTGAGCTCGAAGGGGGACTGACCGGCCGTTAGCGCAGTGAGCGAAGGGGATTTGGCCTTGTTGGTCCACTTGGCATAGATGTCCAACACCAACTTCCTGGCCTTGTGATCACCCTTCATCGCGTCGCTCAACAGCTGGCTAAGGACGGCGGTGATCGCTTTGACCTTCTTCTTCTTGCCTTTCTGAGTGACGGTCACCAGTTGATCGAAAACCTCGAGGCCCGTTGGCGATTTTACTCCCTTCGGCCTGCCTTTCGGATTGCCCGACTTGCCTGGCTGGAACTGCGCGTATTTTGGCGGCTTCTTGTAGCCGACTTCATTTATGGACATGGCCACCCTCACGCGGCCTTGTCGTGGCGCTGGGCCTCCAGCTCGCTGAAGCTCAGTCCGCTCTCGACGTGGACCGCCGGTTCGCTCGTGAGCGCCTGCCAGCGTCCGATAGCGACATCGACGTAGTGCGGATCGAGCTCAAGAGCGCGCGCGATGCGGCCAGTCTTTTCCGCCGCGAGGATCGTGGTGCCGCTGCCGGCGAAAGGATCAAGAACCACACCGCGGCGGGTCGAGCAGTCTTTTATCGCATCGACGACCAAGGGCAGCGGCTTGACCGTGGGATGCATCGTGAGTTCATCCATGCGCCCAGGTTTGAACGTGTTGACCCCGGCATAGTCCCATACGTTAGTACGGTAACGGCCGCGCTCGCCCAGCCCAAAGTTGTTGATGTGAGGCGCGGTTCCGACCTTGAACACGAAGATGAACTCGTGTTTGGACCTGTAGAACGTTCCCATGCCGGCATTGGTCTTGTTCCACGCGATGACCTGCTTGGCGCGTCCGCAGACCGGCCGGGCGGCAAGCTGCAGCTCGAGGTCATGGCGCCAATCCATACAGAGGTAGTGAATGGCACCATCGACGCTGAAGTCCGCCATGAGTCGCATCGCCTTGCGGAGGAACTCGATGAATTCCTCCTCCGACATCTCGCCGGAGGCCATTTTGAAAGCCTGATGCTTCACAGCCCCCAATCCGCAGACATGGCCGTCGATCTTCACGTTATAAGGGGGATCCGTGAAGATCATCTGGGCCAGCTGCTCGCCCATCAATCGGGTGTACGAGGCCTTCTCGAGTGCGTTGCCACATAGAAGTAGGTGGTTGCCCAACTGCCAGAGGTCGCCCTCCTTGGTGATCGGGTCGGCGCTGCGATCCACTGGTGCGACAACTTCAGCCTCAGGATCCTTGGGCGCTGCACGCGTCTCGAGGCTGTCCAGATCGACCGTGTCGAATCCCGTCACCTCGAAATCGAAGGCGAGGTCGAGGTCAGACAGCGCCTTCAGCTCGATGGCCAACTGCCCCTCGTCCCAGCTCGAAAGCTCAGCCAGGCGGTTATCGGCGAGTAGGAAAGCGCGCTTCTGTGCCTCGGTCAGATGCTCGACGCAAACCGTGGGCACCTGGGACATGCCCAGCACCCTGCCTGCCGCAGCCCTTCCGTGGCCTGCCAGGATCGTGCCGTCCTCGTCCACCAGGACCGGCACGACGAAGCCGAACTCCTTGATGCTGGCGGCGATCTGCTGAAGTTGCTTGGCGCTGTGGGTGCGGGCGTTATGGGAATTGCTCTTGAGGTCGTCTATCGAGCGGTGCTGGATGACCGCCTCGAACGCCTTCACCTGTTCGGCGCCACCCGTCACAACCTTCGACGCAGTGAGGCCGTTGCCTGCCGCGTTCACCGCGGACTTCTTGTCTTGTGCCATTTGGCTCTCCTCGGCCGCTGGTTGCGGCGCTTTCGAGGATCACCGTAGCCGTGACTGTTGGAGGTCGAACCGGCTCCCAGCCGAAGTGGTTCGCTGGTGCGGCCACCCTATCTTTCATTAATTATATCAATGACTTAGAACGCCTGTCGAGAGGCTGCAGCCGGGTCTGGTCGGTGGTGACCCATCAAACCTGAAAAACCTTCCTCCGCAACCATGCCGGAGGGCATTGGCGCGATGGACCTCGCGGCTGTGCCGGCAGCCGACTGCAGGCCATGCACTCCGGTGCCAGAAATAGACGCCAACGTCAGATCGCTGATCGGGTAACAGTCCATTCCTCGCACCTAGATCAGGCTGAGGGCGTCCAGTTCCAGGGAAGAAGGGCGTCGAGGCGGCTGGCGGGATGGCCATTGGTCATGCGCCCGAGGACGTCCTTCAGGTAGGCATAGGGCTCGCGGTCGTTGAGCTTGGCGGTGGTGATCAGCGAGCAGACGATGGCCCAGCGATCCGCGCCACCGTCGGATCCGGCGAACAGATGGTTCTTGCGGCCCAAGGCAATGGGTCGGATGGCCCGTTCCACGGTGTTGGTGTCGAGCTCGACCCGTCCATCTTTGAGGAAGCGGCAGAGAGCCTCCCAACGGACCAGCGCGTAACGGCTCCTCAACGATCCGCCGCCTGTCGTCTTCGCTGAACCTGCGGCGCCCCGCCGCGCCGGCAGCAAGCAATGCCATGCTGCCGGCCGCCTGCTTGGTCATAGGAACCGTCATATGACCTGACATATGACTTGGCCGGCCGCCCCGCCGGTACAGCAGCTTCTGCGGCAGCTCCGGCTCAACTTTGCTCGCCAGTTCTCGAAGCGCTTCAGGACCAGCCCATGCGCCTCGCAATACTCGCGCTGGTTCAGGTTGCTGCGCTGCCACGCCTCGTGATGCGTTCGCCAGAACGCCTCACGCTCCTCGGCCGTCCCCATGATCGTCCAGTTGCCCACGCGACCTCTCTTCCTGCGGCATACGTTGCCGTCGAAGACAGATCGCGATCACGCGGGGCCGCGCCAAGTGTGCGAGGAATGGACCGTTACCTGATCGGTGCCGACCAATTCCCAGTTCGGCTCCAGATGTTCCCTGTTAACTCGACAAGAATTCCCTGTTCCTTGTCGTGGGTGCTTGGCCCTAAAGGCAGCAACCCCAAGCGTTTGCTGCGGCTTGGAATGGCCTTAGCGCCGAGATTTTTAGGAGATTCGCTGTTAATTCGCTGTTAGCAGGGAATTTCGACCCAGAGACCGGTTCGCGGCAGACTGCTTCCACAGCCAGGCTCTAGCGGGCGGTCTCGGCGATCATCTCAAGTGGAACGACCTCGACGGTACCGCCCGAGATTTCGCGGGTCTTCTCCGTGTAGGACTTGAACCACGGGCGATCCTGCAGTGCCACGCGGCCTGAATCGTCGTGCACCGTGGCGATGTGGAAGTAGTCCTTGCCGTCGCGGGCCTTCATGCAGCGGTAGCCGACCTTGCCCTTGAGGGCCGGATCACCGTCGATGCCGGCAATGAATTTGGCGATCTCCTTGTGCCAGTCCTCGGTCGTGCCGTTGGTGTGGCGGTATTTGATGAGAAACTGCTTCATGTCGGTCCTCCTCGGTGGCAATGATTAGGGGACGACAGGCGCGGGAGCGCAAGTATGGACAAAAATGATAGTAAGCCAGGCCAGCAAGGCGGCTGCCCGGTGCTGGCTTTCCAGAGGATGGTGAGCGGCAAGTACAAGATCCGCATCCTGTGGGACCTCAAAGACGGCGCGCGGCGCTACGGCGAGATCAGGAGCGGCCTGCTGCGCGGCGGCGACGGCTCGGGCGAGATCGCCCCCAGGGTGCTGAGCCGCGAGCTGAAGGCGCTGGCCGCCTTCGGCCTGATCCAGCGCAAGGACTTCGGCACGGTGCCGCCCAAAGTGGAATACCGCCTGACGCCGGTGGGCAGGAGCTTCGTGCCGGTGATCGATGCCATCCGCAAATGGGGCCATCGGCACCTGACCGGCGCCTAGCTCGCCGGCGCCGGCGCCTGCTCCTGCGGAACCGATCGCGGATCGATCTTCGACATGGAGATCGCCAATTCCATGACCAGCCGCAGCGCCACCTTCACGTCGATGACCCCCTTGGTCTGACTGATCAGCTGTTGCGCAACGACCGCGCAGATGATCGGCCAATGCTCGACATCGATGCCGCGGCCGACGGCTCCCGGCCCCTCGATGCGCGCGAGGCCTGTCCTGACGGCGGGCCATAGACGGTCGACTGCTTGTCGCGGGGTCAGCATGGGCTTGAGGTTTGCCGGCGCCCGCGGGATGCCGAACTCGGGCGTTCCGACGGTGCTCGCCGAGTGCTTGAACATTTCGTTGATGTCCGGCAACTCGGCGGCCGGCACGCCGGCATTGATCGCAACGCCGGCAAGATAGCCCCATACGAAGAACGGCCGCGACACCGGGCCGGCCGAGGCAGCGAGGAAGCTGTTGATCAGGTCGCCGAAATAGTAGGTCTGCCCGTCCTTGCCCTTGACCTCGATGATCGCCTTGCCGGTGCTCGCGGCCTGCGCGTCGCCGACCTGCGCGCGACCCCGCTTGAGGTAGGCCTCGAACACGGCGTGGATCACCGCGTAGCCGGTGAGCGCACCTGAGGCCACCAGAAGCGTCTCGGCCTGAATACCCCGCTCGGTCTTCAGCGCGCTGAGCAGAAAATTGCGCAGGCCGCCGATCGCCTGGTTCGCCGCGATGTCGTCCTCGGCTTCCCACGGTGCGCGCGGACGGGCAGGCGCAGGCTGCGGCGGAGAAGGGGGCTGGGTCGGCGCTTGTGCAGCTGGCGTGGCTTGCGGCGCAGGCGGCTGCGGAGCGGCCGGCGACGTTACCGGCTTGCTGGCTGCAGCCGGCGCGGGCTTCGGTTCGCCTGCCGCCTTCTCTTTCTTCTTGAACCAGCCGAAGACCATGGTGCGCAACTCCTGATCGCAATGCCGGGCGACACTTAGCCGGTTCGGCGCAGATAGTCGATTGCCAGGTAGGCGAGCGAGCGCACGCCGTATTTCAGCGCCGGCTCGTGGATATGGAACAGCGGCGAATGATTGGCTGGCGCCTCGCGCGGATCCTCACCGGGCGGCGTGACACCCAAAAAGAAGAACATGCCGGGCACCTTCTGCGCCAGGATCGAGAAGTCTTCCGCGCCCATCACCGGCCTCGACTCGCGCACCCGTTCCTCGCCCACGCCACGGCCGAGGCTCTTGGTGCCCCAGGCGGTGAGCGGCGGGTCGTTGTGGGTTACCGGCACGCCTTCCAGCACCGTTACCTCGGCGCGCGCACCCTGGGATTCGGCGATGGCCTTGGCCGTCTTCTCGATCCGCTTCCAGATGTCGGCGCGCACTGCCTCGTCGTGAGTGCGGACGGTGCCCTGCATCTGCACCGTGTCGGGGATGATGTTGGCGCGCACGCCGCCATGCACGGTGGCGATGGTGATAACGGAAGGGGTCAGCGTTGCGTCGAGCTGGCGACTCGGAATGGTCTGCAGCGCCAGGATGATCTGCGCCGCCGTCACCACCGGATCGACGCCACGCCACGGCGAGGAGCCGTGCGTCTGCCGGCCCTGGATGTCGATCTTGAGGCTGTCGGCGCTCGCCATCAGTCCGCCGGGTCGCAGCGCGATCTGCCCCGAGGCCTGCGCCGAGGTGACGTGCAGGCCGAAGATCGCCGACGGCGCAGGATCGCCAAGCGCGCCGGCGTCGATCATCGCCTGCGCACCGCTGACGCGGCCGTCGTAGGAGCCTTCCTCGTTGGGCTGGAACAGGAGCTTCACCGTGCCGGGAATCTCCGCGCGCATTCCAGCCAGGATCTCCGCCACGCCCATCAGGATGGCGACGTGGGCATCGTGGCCACAGGCATGCATCACGGGAACGGTCTGGCCGAGCCACTGCGCCTTCGCCTTGGAGGCGAAGGGAACGTCGACGCGCTCTTCGACCGGCAGCGCATCCATGTCGGCACGCAGCGCCACGACACCGCCGGGCTTGCCGCCCTTCAGCACGCCCAGCACGCCGGTGACGCCCACGCCGGTCTTGACCTCGTAGCCGAGCGCCGTGAGGTGCTTGGCGGCGACCGCGGCGGTGCGCGTCTCCTGGTAGGAAAGCTCGGGGTTCTGGTGGATGTCGCGCCGCCACGCGATGACCTTGTCTTCGATCCTGAGGGCGGCTGCAGAAACGCGCTCGGAGAGCTCTTTCGTCGGGCTGATCGTGTCCATGCTGCAGTGTCTAGCCGGCGCGGTCCTCGCGCAAGCCGATCAGGCCGCTTTGCCGCGCATGGCCCGTTCACGGGCATCGTCGGGTCGTTGGGCTCTAAAGAGCCAGTGCCATCTGCTTGACCTCATCGAGCCGGATTACCCCCACGAGTAACCATTGATCAGGCCTTCTCGAGTGTGTTCCGAGGGCGAAGACGAAGCCATTCCGTGGATAGTCGACGTTGAAGACCTGATTCATTCGGGCAAGCGCCGCGTCCGCGCTGCCCAACTTAGTCTTGAGATTGTAGAACATCGCAGCCGATTCCCAGTCATCACAGGTCGCTTGATGCGATTTTCCGTCGGCGGTTCGATACTTGAAGTGAAATTCGAAGGGGCACGGTTCCAAGGCCCGCAATTCGGCATCGAAGAACGATCCCTGGCTCGCTGCAGCTTGGTAGGCTGCTCGCTCTTCAGCGATCTGGTTTGGCTTCTTCTCGCGCCACGAGAAGCGCGACGACATGGGACGAACGAGTGTGAGGGTTTCGCCTCGGCTCTTAGCATCGTCAGTTGATGTCCTTATCGCAGGAGCGAGAAAGCGCGGCCTCTCGGAGGGAGGAATGTGGCTGCCAAGCGCGAGTGAATCTTCTTGGACGCGGCGGCTCTCCGGACGCTTGTCATCGGCTGGCCGGCGCCAGTCGTAATCAACCCATTGCCAGCGCACGAATTGGCGATCGCCAGTGAGTTGGCGGAAATGAACCGGATAGAGCCTACGCCACTGCAGCTTCTCGGTGACGCCCGCGCAGCAGACCGTTTCCCCTCGGAGAGCTCCGACGTGAGGAAGGGCCTTTACGAGGATCAGTATTTTTTCTTTTGTTTCGCTGGACTGCACGGACGGGCGTAGGTGCGAAGAGATGATCGACGGGTACGCCACCTATTATATCGCGAATCGCAGCTGCAACCATCAACCGGTGGCATGTGACGGGATTTCTTTCAAAGCACATCAACGAGATGGTGGCAGAACGCGCCAACTTGCAGGCCGCCTCCAATGCTTCTTGGGCAGCCTTCGTTTTCAGATGGCGTTTGAAGATACGAACAAACTTTTCGATCTTCCCGGCGCGGGCAGCTGCTCGTCCAGGTGGTGGATCTCCAAGATCACGAAGATGGACGTAGCCGATCTTGTGGTCAGCCAACGCCATTCGCAGTGCCGATTTGGAGAACCCGCGACGTCTGGAGAGGGGCAGTTCACGGACGTCGATTAGAACTTCGATCTTGGCGGCCTTCAGGCATGCCAAGAAGGACGATAGGTCCGCCGCCTCATATCCGATGGTGGTAACTCGACCCATGCGAGTAAAATACATTATAAATCAATATCTTGCACGTTATTTCTAATGCGATATCTGCGTCTTACTAGCGCATCATAGGCAAGCGATAGGCGCTTCTCCCGGGGGGTCATCGTCTCGAACAAGTCTGGGCCGTCCGGCGCCAGTTTCACCAGCAGCGCCGCTTCGACGTCGGCGTGCGGTTTGGTCGTGCCGTCGGCCAGCAGATGCTCGATCGTCGCGCCGCGCTCGGCCAACCGGCGGGACACCAGCACCGTGCGATGACAGTCGAGTGGATCCTTCTCCGCACACATCAGGCAGACCGTTGCACTCCGGCTGCGGTCGATCACGCGGTCGAGTGCATCCTTGAAGGCCGGACGGACCGCGAGCTCGGCGTAGCCGCCGCCGTGGCCCGGCTTACCGCCCAGCGCTTCGCCCTCCCAGACATAGCTGATGCTGGCGTCTACGAGGGATTTCGACAGCCGTTCGCGGCCGAACTGCGGAAAGCGGCGCGAGTAGGGCATCGAGCGGACATCGACCAGCAGCTCCACGCCGCCTGCCTTCAGCAGATCGACGAAGTGCTCGATCGGATGGTTCGAATGGCCGATTGTCTTGATGATGGGGGTCTTGATCATGACGGCAGGCGGCGCACCAGGTCGATGAAGCCCAAGGTCGCGGCGGATCGCTCGTCGCGGCGGCAGGCGAGGTTGAGCGGCACCTTGATCGCGGGGCGTCCGCGCAAGGGCCGATAGATTACACCTTCCAGCGGCAGCCGGCTCAAGGAGGCGGGCACGATGGTGACGCCGAGTCCGGCCGCCACCAGGTTCAGGGTCGACACGATGCGCGGCGCCTCCTGACCGACATGGGGGCTGAAGCCCGCCTCGCTACAGGCCGCGATGATGACGTCGTAGAGCCCGCGGCCGTCGGGCCGGCGGTAGAGGATGAGGGTCTCGTCGGCGAGATCCTTGAGGGTGAGCCGCGGCCGCTTGGCGAGCGGATGGCGGGCCGGGAAGGCCGCGACCATGTCCTCGTGCAGGAGCTCGTGCACGACCACCCCCTCGGGGTCGACCAGGCCCGAGCGGATGAAGGCGACATCCAGCCGGCCATCGCGCAGGCCGCTCACCATGTCGGCCGAGCTGCTTTCCTCCAGCACGAAGGAGACGTCCGGCCGCTTGGACCTGAATTCGCGGATGGCCCGCGCCACCAAGGGATGAAAGGGCGCCGAGGTGGTGAAGCCCACGGCGATGCGGCCGGTCTCACCGCGCGCGGTGCGGCGGGCCCTGATCTTGGCGTGCTCGGCCTGCGCCAGGATGGCCTCGGCATCGGCCAGGAAGGAGCGGCCGGCATCGGTCAGCGCCACGCCGCGCGGATGGCGCACGAACAGCTGGGCGTCGACCTCGCGCTCGAGCGCGCGGATCTGCTGGGAAAGTGGCGGCTGCTGCATGTGCAGCTTCTCCGCTGCGCGCGTGACGTGGCCCTCATGCGCGACGGCGACGAAGTAACGGAGATGGCGCAGTTCCATGTACATATCCAATGAGTATGGATATGGCATTTATCATATATTTGAACACTGGATAAGCCGGACTTAGCCTTGCCGCCATGACAGCACTCATGGCCGCAGGCCTCAGCCTCCTGATGATCGGCACAGCCTTCCTTTCCGGCATCTTCGGCATGGCGGGCGGGTTGATCCTGATCGGCGTGCTGCTGGTCATCTTCCCGCTGCCCACCGCGATGGTGCTGCATGCGGTGACGCAGATGGCATCCAACGGCTGGCGCGCGACGCTGTGGTTCAGGCACATCGTGTGGAAGAGCATGGCCTTCTACGTCGCCGGCTGCGTGGTCTCGGTTGCATTGTGGTCGATCACGCTCTACGTGCCCGACAAGGCCGTGGCGCTCCTGATGCTGGGCCTCTCGCCCTTCGTCATCCGGGCGATTCCCGACAGGATCCTGCCGCGCACTTTCGGCCCGCTGCAGGTCGCGGTCACCGGCCTGCTGTCGATGATGCTGATGCTGCTGACCGGCGTCACCGGTCCATTGCTCGACACCATGTTCCTTCGCTCGCCGCTCGAGCGCCGGCAGATCATCGCCACCAAGGCCGCCTGCCAGGTGTTCGGCCATGGCTTCAAGCTGATCTATTTCGGCGCGCTGATCGAGCAGGTCGGGCAGGTCGAGCCGTGGTTCCTCGCGATCGCCGTCGCCTCGTCGGTGATCGGCACCTCGCTCGGCAAGCTTTTGCTCGAGAAGCTGACCGACAAGCAGTTCCGCGTCTGGTCGAACCGGCTGATCACGGCGCTCGCCAGCTACTATGTCGGCTACGGCTTGGTTCTGCTGACTGGCATCGCATGACTGGCATCGTATGACGGGCATCGCCTAAGATGGTGCGTGTCCAGCATTCCGTACGGCTTTCGCGAGCTCACTGAAGCCATTGGCTTTGCCGAAGCCAACGGGCCGTGGTTCGAGAAGATCGAGGGCCGCCGCGCCATCCGCGGCTTTCGTCCCGGCCCGCAGCACGCCAATGCGCTCGGCATCGTGCATGGCGGCATGCTGGCGGCGTTCCTTGATTCAGCGATGGGCACCGCGGTGTGGCACACGCTCGAACGCCGCGCGGTCACCTTGCGGCTCTCGATCGACTTTGTCGGCCCGGGCAAGGTCGACGAGTGGTTGCAGGCCGAGGGTGAGGTGGTCGGACACGACGAGCATGTGGCGCAGGTGAAAGGCCGCCTCTATGGTCCGCGCCACGAAGTGCTGGCGGGGCTGGGAGCGTTCGCGCTCCTGAGCCGGCAACGTAATCTCAAGACTCGGAGCTAGGTTTTTGGCCGACGACAATCCACCCGAAGGTTTCCTGCGCATCGATTTCGACCGCGGCCGCCCCGATCCGACCTTCAACGGCCATATCGGCAACCTCTACGCCAAGCGCGGCACCAAGGGCTCGCGCGACGAGTTCGTCATGGGCTTTCGCGTACAGGGCCATATGTGCAATCCAGCAGGCGGCCTGCATGGCGGCATGATGATGACCGTGGCCGATCTGGTGGGCACGATGGGTGGCGGCACTCTGGTCGGCCTGCGCAAGTTCCTGCCCACCGTCAGCATGACCTTCGACTTCGTGGCGCCGGCCAAGGTCGGCGACTGGGTCGAGGGCCGCTGCGAAGTGGTGCGCCAGGCCCGGTCGCTCCTCTTCACCAACATCTACCTGACGGTGGGCGAGGAGAAGATCCTGCGCGCTTCCTCGATCGCCAAGATCCCCTCGGGCGAGGGGCAGGCCTTCGGCAAGGCGAAGCTAGATCGAAGTGCCGAAGTGGCTGCTAAGGGCGCGGCGTCCTGAATCTGTGAGGCGCACCGTGCGGCCTCGGCGCAGGCGCTCGGCCCAGCCTTTCTTGAAGAATGTGTCGGCGATCGCCGAACCCAGGGCGCCGGAGATGTGCGGCCGCCGCTCGCTCCAGTCCAGGCACTGGCGCGCGAAATGGCGCGAATGGGCGGCCCGCGCGCCGGCGAGATCGACGCCTAACCGCTGGCAGAACAGCTCACCCGAGGACGTGAGCGTCCAGTCCTTCGGCCCCTCGGGCTCGAGATGGCCGTGCTGCGTGAGCAAATCGGTGACGGCGATGCCGACCTGGCCCGCCAGGTGATCGTAGCAGGTGCGGCAGAAGCGGAGATCAGGATCGCGCCGCCATGCCGCCGTCTTGGCGGCGGGTTGGGCGCGCTCGCCAGCCAGCGCCATCAGCAACTCGATCGCGTGGGCCACCTCGCCGGAGGCCAGGCGATAGAAACGGTTGCGGCCTTGCGCGCGCGCGGCCAGCAGGTTGGCCTCGACCATGCGCGACAGATGGCCCGAGGCGGTCTGGGCGGTGACGCCTGCGGTCAGCGCCAGATCGGATGCGGTATGGGCGCGGCCATCCATCAAGAGCTGCAGCATGGAGGCACGCGCCGGGTCGCCCATCAGGGCGGCGACTTCGGAAAGGGCATTAACAGTGATCATGACGCCAATTTAGGCGCCGACCTGCCGGTCCGCCATGGCCAATAGTTCGGCCGCCGCCGAGTTATTCCCGGGCCTTTTCGAGGTAGCCGAGCGCCTCGTCGTGTGTGACCTGTCGCCAGTCGGCATAGTGCTGCTCGAGCGGGCCGACATCGGGCACCCGGCGCAACGCCACGACGCGCTCGGCCAGCGGAGCGAGTCGCGCCACGCCCGGATCGGACGCCACCGGGGCCGCCACCACGATGCTGCGCGCGCCGGCCTGTCGCAGCAGCTCGATGGCGCCGGCGACTGCGTGCCCCGAGGTGATGGCCTGGTCGACCACGATAACGGTGCGGCCCGCGGGCGACATCGCCCGGCTGCTGCCGCGATAGAGCTGCAGGCGCTTTTCGAGCTCGTCGACGGCATCGGCGATCAGCTCGCGCGCGATAGGCTTGTCCGGCTCGATGCGAATGGTCGGCGGATTGCCTTCCATCACCGTAGCCAGCAGTTCGTCGTCAGCGCGCACAGTCCGGACCAGAGCGACATCGAGGGGAGCGCCCAGATGCTGCGCCACTTCGTAGGCGACTGGCACGCCGCAGCGCGGCAGGCCGAACACGATGGGCCTTCGATCAACGAGTCCTTCGAGTTCGGCGGCGAGCAACTGTCCCGCGGCGGAGCGGTCGGCAAACACGGTGGAAGGCATCGTCACCTCCACTTGGGATTAGCGATGGCAATCTTGTCGGCAATGGTGGCTTCGAGGTGGGCCATCAGTGCCGCATCGCGCTCATCACGTTGGCCGGTCCGAAGCTGCTGCGCAAGCTCGCGGTTGAGCTCATCCACCGTGCCGCCGCGGCCCAGGAGCTTCACCAGCCGCTCGTGCTCGCGGGCATCGGCGGCTGGTCCCAGCCGGCTCTCGCGCTCGAGGATGGCGAGCGAATTCACCGCCACCCGCATCTGGAAGCCGAGGCGGGGCTCGGCGCGATCGAGGGTGGGGATCGCGTCCTCGCGCAGGAAATCGGCGACCGCCGCCAAGAGCTCCGACGCGGTAGGACGGTCCTGCGCCATCTCAAGCCGCGCTTTGCAGCAGTTGCAGCAGATCGACCTCCGTCTCCACGGCGCGGCGGCCGATCGAGGCGAGCTCCATGGATTTCTGCGCACCAGATAGGTGCTTCCAGGCCTGGGTATGGCAGATGATGCCCCAGCGTACGGTGCCGAACACTTCCCACCAATGTGCCCGCGCGGGATCGACTTTGCGGCCGCCAGCTCGTTCGTAGGCAGCCCACAATTCCTCGCGGCTGCCGAAGCCTCCCGCGGGCTTGTCGACGGAGCCGAAGCGCCAGCTCTTGACGCACACCCAGCCCAGATCCTCGACCGGATCGCCAAGATGTGCGCCTTCCCAATCGAGGATGGCGGTGACGCCTGTTTCGTCGGCGAGATAATTGCCGGTGCGATAGTCGCCATGTACCAGCACCGGCGCAGCCGCGCGCGCGGGCTTGCGCCGGTCGAGCCAGGAGAGCGCCAGCTCGAACACCGGCTGCGGCTGGCCCAACGTGTCGAGGAGGCCGCGTAGGCTTTCGATGTGATTTGCCGCCTCGCGATGAGCGAGCGGCGGCAGGGTCTCGATGTCGACGGCATGGATGCGCGCCAGGATCTCGCCAAGCTGGCCGGCGATCATTTTGCGGGCGCCGGCGTAGGGCGGATCGCGCAGGAGCTTGCGGGCGATCGCCGTGCCGCCGATGCGGCGCATGACATAGGCCTCGCCCAGCCCATCCTCGGGCGTGAGCTCGAACAGCACTTCCGGGGCACGCACGCCGGCCTGCCAGGCCGCGCGCAATACGCGGAACTCGGTGGCGCGATCGAGTGCCGCCGAGCGTTCGCGTTCACCCTTGCTCGGCGGATCGCGGCGCAGGATGAGTTCGTGGCGCTGGCCGCCGACAAGGGCATCGAAGCTCCAGGTCTGGCGCGAAGCGCCGCCAAATTCACGGGCAAGACCTTCGATCGCGGCACCACCGACAAAATGCCGGCCCGCGGCGATGGCCAACACGGCGGCCACCTGATCCGCTTCGTTCCCCATGTGAACGGTCATTCACTGGACTGTGGCACAGCACCTGTCGCGTGGTAAGAGGGCCGCGCCAAAGCGGGGAGCCCTGACACGTGACGCAGACTTACGAGGCCATGAACGGCCTCTTTCTCGAGGATCTCAAGATCGGCCAATCGGCCATGTTCGGCCGCACCGTGACCGAGGCCGATATCGCGGCCTTCGCCGGCGTGTCGGGCGACACCAATCCGATCCACCTCCATGACGGCTTCGCCCGCACCACGCGCTTTGGCCAGCGCATCGCGCACGGCATGCTGAGCGGCAGCTTCATCTCGACGGTGATCGGCACCAAGCTGCCCGGCCCCGGCGCGGTCTATATCTCCCAGACCATGAACTTCATGGCGCCGGTGATCATCGGCGACACCATCACCGCCATCGCCACCATCACCGCGATCGATGCGCAACGCCGTCGGGTGACGCTGAAGACGCAGTGCGTCAACGGGGACAAGGTGGTGATCGACGGCGAGGCTACCGTCCTGGTGCCGCGGCGCGACGCGGCATGATCCCGGCCTTCGACCATTGGCAGAAAGCTCCTGTGCCGTGGAAAGGCGGCGCGGTGGCGCTGGGCAATTTCGATGGCGTGCACAAGGGCCATCAGGCGCTGCTCGCGCGCACCGCCGAACATGCCAAGGCGCTCGAAGCGCCATTGCTGGTGCTGACTTTCGAGCCGCATCCGCGTCGCTTCTTCGTGCCCGACACCGGGCCGTTCCGGCTGACCATGCTGCCGGCCAAGCTCCGCCTGCTCGAGCAATACGGCGTGCAGGCCGTGCTGGCGCAGCACTTCGATACCGCCTTTGCCGCTCTCTCCGCTGATGCCTTCGTTGACGAGGTGCTGCTGGCCGGTATGGGCGCGCGCCATGTGGTGTGCGGTTACGATTTCACTTTCGGCGCGCGGCGCGGCGGCAACGTCGAGATGCTGCGCGACATGGGCGCCAGGAAGGGCTTTGGCGTCACCGTGCTCGATCCCGTGATGCGCGAGGGCGAGATCTACTCCTCGACCTCGATCCGCGAGGCTTTGCGCGCCGGCTGGCCGAGCGAAGCAGCCGAACTGCTTGGCCATGCCTGGGAAATCGAGGGCGTCGTCGAGCAGGGCGACAAGCGCGGCCGCACCATCGGCTTTCCGACCGCCAACGTGGCGCTGGGCGAGCATCTCAGGCCGCGTTTCGGAGTCTATGCCGTGCGCGCCATGATCGACGGCACCTGGCACAACGGCGTCGCCAACCTCGGCCGACGACCGACCATCGGCAAATTGCAGGAGAATTTCGAGGTCCACCTGTTCGATTTCACCGGCGACCTCTACGGCCAGTCGCTGCGCGTCGCCCTGGTCGATTTCATCCGGCCCGAGATGAAGTTCTCCGGCCTCGACCAGCTCAAGGCACAGATCGCCGCCGACGGCCAGGCAGCGAGGACGATCCTCAGCGCTTGAAAGGCAGCGTGCCCTTCCACAGAGGAGCGGCCATGGTCTCGGCGATGTCGGTGAACATCGCGTTGAAGGCGATGCTGATGCGCTCCTCGTTGGTGCGGTTGGCCGGCACACTGTGCGACAGCCAGGCAGGGAACAGCACGATGCGGCCGGGCTTGACCTGCACGGTCATGCGATTGCCGTTGAAGCGGTTGAGCTGCTTGGTGCGCGGCATGAAGGCGACGGCGGCGGGACGCGGATCGGTGAACTCGATGGCATCGGCGCCGCTCGGCGTGCGGACGTAATAGACGCCGCTCACATAGTTGTTGGGATGGGTATGGGCGCTGTTCAGCCCGCCGGTCGGATTGAAGTTGGCCCAGCAGCCGGTGATCGTGAAACTGCGATAATCGACCTGCATGAAGTCGAGGCTGGCCTTCACCGCCTTGCGCAACAGCTCGGTGAGCTCGGCGAACTCGGGCAGCTCCTGCATGTTGGGATCGGTCTGCCATGTGCCGCCGACAGCGACCTGCTTGCGCTCGCCCGTCATCCTCTCGATCTCAGCGAGCAGGCGCTTGTTGAAGGCCTCGGCGAAGACCGGCTGCAGGTCTACGATCCAGATCGGCGTGGGAAAGAATTCCTGCACGCTTGTATTGGCGAACATGGCCGCAATGTACGCCGCGGCGAGGACCCTTCAAACGCGCCTTTTCGGCGTTTTTTCAGCGCCTTGACCCTTCGCACCCCCGTCCCTAGATTGCCCGCCCCATGGAGATAAGGGCCTCTCGGGAGCGAATTAGCCGCCCGGTCCGCTGATCAAGCGGCCGGGTCTTTGTGATGCCTGTTGCGTGCCGGGGAAACCCCGGTGCCTCCCGACCGAACCCCACGAGCCAGCCGTGACAACCGACTACAAATCCAGCGTCTTCCTGCCCAAGACCGACTTTCCCATGCGCGCGGGCCTTCCCAAGAAGGAGCCCGAGCTCCTGAAGCGCTGGGCCGAAATGAAGCTGTTCGAGCGCCTGCGTGCCGAGAGCAAGGGCCGTCCGAAGTTCGTCCTGCATGACGGCCCGCCCTACGCCAACGGCAACCTCCATATCGGCCACGCGCTGAACAAGATCCTGAAGGACCTGGTGAGCCGCACCCAACAGATGCTGGGCAAGGATTCGCACTACGTGCCGGGCTGGGACTGCCACGGCCTGCCGATCGAATGGAAGATCGAGGAGGAGTACCGCGCCAAGAACAGGGACAAGGACCAGGTACCGGTCGGCGAGTTCCGCCGCGAATGCCGCGCCTTCGCCGACCATTGGATTACGGTGCAGCGCGAGGAGTTCAAGCGACTGGGCATCGACGGCGACTGGGACAACTACTACTCGACCATGAAGTACGAGTCGGAGGCGGTGATCGCCAACGAGCTCGGCAAGTTCCTGATGAATGGCGGGCTCTACAAGGGCTCCAAGGCTGTGCTGTGGAGCGTGGTCGAGAAGACCGCTCTCGCCGAGGCCGAAATCGAGTATCACGACCATACCTCCGACACGGTCCATGTGCGCTTTCCCGTCCTGAAATCGAAGGGCGGCAAGCTCGACGGCACGGCGGTGGTGATCTGGACGACCACGCCCTGGACCATCCCGGGCAACAGAGCGCTCGCCTACGGTCCCGACATTGCCTACGCGCTGGTCGAGGTCGTCGAAGCAGGCGAGGGCAGCCGCGCGAAGCCGGGCGAGAAGATGGTGCTGGCCAAGGAGCTGGTCGGCATCGTCGCCGCGGAGATCAAGGCGACGCTCAGGATCGTAAGCGACCTCGCCACAGACGACCTCGAAGGGCTCGTCGCGGCGCATCCGCTGCGGGGCCAGGGCTACGACTTCGACGTGCGGCTGCTGCCCGGAGCCTTCGTTACGGCGGATGCCGGCACGGGCTTTGTCCATATCGCGCCCGGCCACGGCGCCGACGACTACGAGCTCGGCGTCGCCAATGGCGTGGAAGTGCCGGATACCGTGTCCGAGGACGGCAGCTACTATCCGCATGTGCCGCTGTTCGCCGGCCTGCACGTCTATACGTCGGTCGGCAAGAAGGGTCCCGCCAACAGGGCCGTGACCGAGGCCCTCGACAAGGCGGGCAGGCTGCTCGCCGCCGGTCGCATCACCCACTCCTATCCCCATTCCTGGCGCTCCAAGGCGCCGGTGATCTTCCGCAACGCGCCGCAATGGTTCATCGCCATGGACAAGCCGATAAGCGAGGTCGGCGGCACCCTGCGCGAAAAGGCCCTGGCGGCGATCGATGCCACGCGTTTCGTGCCGCACGCCGGCTACAACCGCCTGCGCTCGATGATCGAACAGCGTCCCGACTGGTGCGTGTCGCGCCAGCGCGCCTGGGGTGTACCGATCGCGGTGTTTATCGACAAACAGACCGGCGAGCCGCTGCGCGACCCCGAGGTCATGGGGCGCGTCGTCGAGGCCTTCAAGGCGGAAGGCGCCGACGTGTGGTTCGAGAGCCCGCCCGAGCGCTTCCTCGGCAACAAGTACAAGTCGAGCGATTTCGAGCAAGTGACGGACATCCTCGATGTCTGGTTCGATTCCGGTTCGACGCATGCCTTCACGCTCGAGGGCAACCCTGATCTGAAGTGGCCGGCCGACCTTTATCTCGAAGGCTCCGACCAGCATCGCGGCTGGTTCCATTCCTCGCTGCTCGAGAGTTGCGGCACGCGCGGCCGCGCGCCCTACGACGCTGTGCTGACGCACGGCTTCACGCTCGACGAGCAGGGCCGCAAGATGTCCAAGTCGCTGGGCAACGTCACCGCGCCTCAGGAAGTGTGCGACCAGTACGGCGCCGACATCCTGAGACTGTGGGTGGTCGGCACGGACTACACCGAGGACCAGCGCATTGGCCCCGAGATCCTGAAGCACCAGGCCGAGGCCTATCGCCGGCTGCGCAACACGCTGCGCTACCTCTTGGGCAGCCTTGCGGGCTTCGCGGTGGCAGAGAAGCTGGACCATGCGCAGCTGCCCGAGCTGGACCGCTGGGTGCTGCATCGCCTGGCCGAGCTCGACGCGACGTTCCGGCAAGCCGTTCACGACTTCGACTTCCACAAGATTGCCACCGAGCTCCACAATTTCTGCGCGGTCGATCTCTCGGCCTTCTATTTCGACATCCGCAAGGACGCGATCTATTGCGACGCGCCCAAGACGCTGCGCCGACGCGCCGCGCGCACGGTGATGGCGGAGGTCTTTTCCTTCCTCACTGCCTGGCTCGCGCCCATCACCTGTTTCACCGCCGAGGAAGCGTGGTTGTTGCGGCCCCAGGATGTGCCGGACGGCAAGGCCGACAGCGTCCACCTGCGCCTCTATCCGACCATCCCCGCCGGCTGGCTCAATTCGGCGCTGGGCGAAAAATGGAAGACGGTGCGCGCGCTGCGCCGTGTCGTCACGGGTGCGCTCGAGCTCGAGCGCGCCGAGAAGCGTATCGGCTCCAGCCTGCAGGCGGCCCCGCATGTCCACGCCGCGCCGGAGTACATCGCGGCGATGAAGGGGCTCGATCTAGCGGAGATCTGCATCATCTCGGGCGGCGATCTGGTAGCGGGCGATCCGCCGCCCGGCGCCTTCACCCTGCCCGATGTGGCCGGCGTGGGCGTGGTTCCGGTTCTGGCAACCGGCCAGAAGTGCGCGCGTTGCTGGCAGGTGCTGGAAGAAGTCGGCAAGTCGCCCAAGCATCCGCTGATCTGCCGGCGCTGCGAGGGGGCGGTGGCGTGAGGCGGCTCGACCGCCAGGCCATGGCTCTGGTTTTGGCCACCTTGCTGGTCGACCAGATCTCCAAGGAGCTGTTGCTGCGCTACTTGTTGAAGGCAGGCAACGTGGTACCGGTGATCGACGGGTTTTTCCGGCTGGTGAGCGTGTGGAACCCGGGCGTGAGCTTCGGCATCCTGGGCGGCGACCGCGCGCTGCCGGCCTGGGTCCTATCGGCCGTCGCCGTCGTGGTGTGCATCGGCCTGTTCATCTGGCTGCGACGAACCGACCGACCCCTCACCGGATGGGGTATCGGCCTTGTCATCGGCGGCGCCATCGGCAATGTTATCGACCGCGCGCGCTGGGGCGCAGTGTTCGATTTTGCCGACTTCCACGTGCGCCAATGGCATTGGCCGGCCTTCAACGTCGCCAACTCGGCGATCGTGGTCGGTGTCGGGCTGATGCTCGTCGATTCCCTGATCGGAGAGAAAAAGCGCGCGCCCTGATAAGGCCATGATCGGCGGAGAAAACGAACTCTCATGATGCGACGGACCACGCTCACCCCCACAGCCCTGATCGCACTGACGGCTTTGGCACTCGGTGGCTGCAGCGCCTTCGAAAACCTGGGCGGCGGCAAGAAGGTGTCGCCCGACGAATTCAAGATCGTCTCCCACTCGCCCCTTACCATGCCGCCGAACGCCGAGCTGCGTCCGCCACGGCCGGGCGAGCCGCGGCCGCAGGAAGTCACGCCGGCCGATCAAGCCAAGGAGGCGCTGTCGCCCGCTCTGGCGGGCCGCGTGCAGGCGCGTGTCAGTGGCCAGGCGCCGGCGGGCCCGGGCGATGCTTCCGAAAAGGCACTGGTTTCCAAGGCAAGTGCCGGCGGCGTCGATCCCAATATCCGCGGCGTGGTCAACAAGGACACGAAAACGCTGGCCGACAACAACAAGACCTTCATCGACAGCCTGATCTTCTGGCAGGACAAGCCGCCACCGGGCACCATCATCGATCCGACCAAGGAACAGCAGCGGATTCGTGACGCGCAGGCCAGTGGCCAGCCCTCGCCGGCACCGACGCCGACCATCGAGCGGCGCAAGCGCGGCCTGCTCGAAGGCATCTTCTGAGTCCGGCCGTTCTGCCGCGCCGCCGCGCCGTCATCGGCGGCATCGTCGCCGGTACCGTCCTTTCTCCGCCCGCATCGGCCCTCGCCAGGCTTCTGAGCGTCGGCCGCCGCCCTGTCGAGACCTTCACGCTGGCCAACGGCCTTCAGGTCGTCGTTCTGCCTTCCGCGCGGGCGCCGATCGTCAGTCAAGTGGTGATCTACAAGGTCGGCAGCGCCGACGAGACGCTCGGCCAGACCGGCGTCGCCCATTTCCTCGAGCACATGATGTTCAAGGGCACCTGGGCGATAGGCCCGACGGAATTCTCGCGCACGATCTCGCGCAACGGCGGGCGCGACAACGCCTATACGGGCTTCGACGCCACCGGTTACTACCAGACCATCGCCGCCGACCGGCTCGAGCTGATCATGCGGATGGAGGCCGACCGCATGGTCAATCTCCACATCACCGAGAAAGAGCTGACGCCCGAGCGCCAGGTCGTGCTCGAGGAGCGGCGCATGCGGGTCGACAATGTGCCGGCCGAGATGCTCGACGAAGCCGTGCGCGAGCAGCTCTTCGGGCATGGCCGGCCCTATGGCATGCCGACGGCGGGCTATGTCGCCGACGTCAAGAAGCTCAGCGTCACCGACCTCGCGAACTTCTACCGCAAGTACTATGCGCCCAATAACGCCGTGTTGATCGTGGCGGGCGACACTTCCGCCGATGCGGTGCGCAAGCTTGCCGAGAAATACTATGGCCCTGTTCCCAAAGCTCATCTCGAACCGCGCCAGCGGCCGGCCGACGGCGCGGCGGGCCTGCCGCAGCGCGTGATCCGGGCCGATGCGCGGGTTGTCGAATCCAACTGGTCACGCGATTTCCTTGCGCCTTCTTATGCCATGGGCGACACGCAGCACGCGCATGCGCTCCTGGTGCTGGCGCAGCTGTTCGGCGGTGGCGAGACCAGCCGCCTGTCGAAGGCGATGGTGGACGACGCCAAGCTCGCCTTGTCGGCTTCGGCAGGCTACGGCGCATCGAGCCTCGGCCTCAGCAGTTTCGAGATTTCGGTGCATCCCGCGCCGCAGCGCACGATCGCGGAGATCGAAGGCGCCGTCACCGACCAGATGAAGAAGGTGCTGGATGGCGAGGTGACGGCCGAAGAGGTCGAACGGGCACAGAACCGCCTGCTTGCGTCGGCGATCTACTCGCAGGATTCGTTGGGCAGCGGCCCGCGTCTCTACGGCTCGATCCTGTCGACCGGCGGCACGATGGGTGACATCGATGCCTGGCCCCAGCGCATCGCCGCGGTTCGGCCCGAGCATGTCACGGCCGCCGCCCAGCATGTCTGGCGCGATGACGGCGCGGTGACGTCGCTCTTGTCGCCCGCCGAGGGCAGCCGATGAGGATGCGTCTCGCCATGCTCATTGCCTGCGCCGTGGGCCTGATGGCCGCACCTGCCGGCGCCGTCGAGGTCAAGGAGATCACCACGCCGCTCGGGCTGAAGGCCTGGCTGGTCGAGGACAAGAGCACCCCGGTGGTGGCGCTGTCCTTCTCCTTCGCCGGCGGCAGCGCATCGGAGCCGGACAATCAGAAAGGCGTGTCCAGCCTCGCCGCCATCCTGCTGACCGATGGCGCAGGGCCGTTCCCGGCCCAGGCCTTCAATCGACGAGAAGAGGATGCTGCGGCGTCGGTGAGCTTCTCCGCCGCGTCCGATCGGTTGAGCGGCAGCTTGCGCGTCCTGTCGGCCAACCGCGACGAAGGCTTCGAGCTGCTGCGTCTCGCGCTCACCGAGCCGCGCTTCGACCAGGAGATGGTCGATCAGCGCCGTGCCCAGGTGATAGGCGCCATCAACCAGGCGACGCAACGCCCAGCCACCGTGGCGCAGCGCACGCTGACCGCGACGGTGTTCGCCGGCCATCCCTACGCGCATGACACCTCGGGCCTGCGCGACAGCCTCAAGGCCCTGACAGCGGCCGACCTCAAGGCCCGCGCACAATCCCTGCTGGTTCGCACTGGCCTGACCATCACCGCGGTGGGCGACATCGATGGGGCCGAGCTGGCGCGCCAGCTCGACAAGGCCTTCGGCAGCCTGCCGCAGGGAACCGCGCCGCCGCCCTTGCCCGACTGGACGCCGACCAGCAAGCCGCGCTTCATGACGGTCGAGCGCGCCGGGCCGCAGAGCTCGATCTTGATCGCCATGCCGGGCATCCCGCGCGACGACCCCGATTGGTACCCCTACCTGGTGATGACCAACATCCTGGGCGGCGGCCAGCAATCGCGGCTATTCACCGAGGTGCGGGAAAAACGCGGGTTGGCCTACAGCGTTTCCGCCGGCATTCGCACCTACCGCAAGGCGGCACTGCTGGTGATTTCGTCGGGCAGTGCCAACGAGAAGGTGGCCGAGACCTTGCGTCTGATCAGGGGTGAAGTGCTGCGCTTGCGCACCGAAGGCGTGAGCGAGCAGGAACTCGCCAACTCCAAGACCTATCTCAGCGGCTCGCTGGCGCTGTCGCTGGATAGCTCGGGCGCCATCGCCGGCCTGATGCAGCAGCTGCAGCTCGATGGCCTGCCGCGCGATCATCTCGACCGGAGGCCGGCACTGATCGCCGCAGTCAAGCTCGAGGATGTGCGCCGCGTCGCCCGCCGCGTGCTGCGCGAGGAGGCGACGACGACCGTCGTGGTCGGCAAGCCGGTCGGCCTTCCGGTCGAATAGCTCTCCCGCCAGTATCTTTCCCAAAGGCGGAAGTCGTAGACTGCGCGCCTTATGAGCGCGCTGCGTCGTCTTCCCTCCACCCTGGTCAACCAGATCGCCGCCGGCGAAGTGGTCGAGCGGCCAGCCAGTGCGGTGAAGGAACTGGTCGAGAACGCCATCGACGCGGACGCCAAGCGCATCTCGGTGGTGCTCAAGGAAGGGGGGCGCACTTTCCTCTCCGTCGTCGATGACGGCGTCGGCATGTCGCCCGAGGAGCTGAAGCTCGCGGTCGAGCGGCATTGCACCTCCAAGCTGCCCGACGACGATCTGGCCCACATTCGCACCCTGGGCTTTCGCGGCGAGGCCTTGCCGTCGATCGCCTCGGTGAGCCGTTTCACCATCACCTCGCGTCCGGCTAACGCCGACAGCGCCTTCAGCCTGGCGATCGACGGGGGAGCCAAGGGCGAGCCCAGGCCGGCCGCGCATCCGCCGGGCACGCGGGTCGAGGTGCGCGATCTTTTCTTCGCCACGCCCGCGCGGCTGAAATTCCTCAAGGAGCCGCGCACCGAGTCGGGCCATGTCGCCGATGCCCTGCGGCGGCTCGCCATGGCGCACCCCGAGCGCTCTTTCCGGCTGGAGAGCGAGGAACGCACCTTGCTCGACCTGCCGATGGCGGTGTCCCGGCTGGAGCGGCTGGCCTCCATCATGGGCCGCGAGTTCGCCGACAATGCGCTCGCGATCGACGCCAATCGCGAGGGCTTCCGGCTGACCGGCTTTGCCGGCCTGCCGACGCTTAACCGGCCGACCGGCCAGCACCAGTATCTCTTCGTCAACGGCCGGCCGGTGCGCGACAAGCTCCTGGCCGGCGCGGTGCGCGGTGCCTACCAGGATTTCCTGGCGCGCGATCGCCATCCCATGGTGGCGCTGTTCCTCGAGGCGCCGACCGACCTAGTCGACGTCAATGTCCATCCCGCCAAGACCGAGGTGCGCTTCCGCGATGCCGGCATCGTGCGCGGCCTGATCGTGGGCGCGCTGCGCACCGCCCTGTCGGCGGCCGGCCATCGCGCCAGCACGACGGTGGCCGATGCAGCGCTCGGCGCTTTCCGGCCACACACCGGCTATTCGACGCCTCTTCCCCTTGGAAGAGGGGACGGCAACGGTCACGGCTCGTCCATTCCGCGCGGCCTCGCCGAGGCAGCGATGCAATTCATGGCGCCACTCGACGGCCCTTCGGCGCGCGTGGACATGCCGAGCGGCGAGATAGCCAACGGAAACTATCCGCTGGGCGTGGCGCGCGCCCAGCTGCACGAGACCTACATCGTGGCGCAGACCGACGAGGGCGTGGTGATCGTCGACCAGCATGCCGCCCACGAGCGCCTGCTGCACGAGAAGCTCAAGAACCAGCTCGAAGCCGAGGGCGTGAAGCGCCAGGCACTGCTGCTGCCCGAGGTCGTCGACGTCGGCGAGGATGGTGCGCGCCGTCTGACGCAGCGTGCGCCCGAGCTCGCCGACATGGGCCTGGTCCTCGAACCGTTCGGCTTGGGCGCCGTGGTGGTGCGCGAGACGCCGGCGCTGCTCGGCGAGGCCGACATCCAGGGCCTGGTGCGCGACCTTGCCGATGAGCTGGCCGAGATGGGCGATCACCTGTCGCTCAAGGAAAAGGTCGAGGAAGTGTGCGGCACGCTCGCCTGCCACACCTCGGTGCGGGCCGGCCGCCGACTCACGGTCGAGGAGATGAATGCGCTGTTGCGCCAGATGGAGGCAACGCCGCATTCCGGCCAGTGCAATCACGGCCGCCCGACCTACGTTGAACTCAAGCTGGCCGATATCGAGCGGCTGTTCGGAAGACGATGAACAGGGTCCTGCCGCTGGTGCTTGCTTTCGGCTTCGCATCGACCGTCTCCGCCCAGCCCGCCGCGCCGCCCTCGTCGAACCTCGACGGAGATTGGCGCGGCAAGAGTGACGGCGGCTCGTGCAATGCGCCGCTCGACTATGTGCTCCACATCGAATCCGGCATCGTCGACGGCTCGGCCTCCGATCCCACGGTCAAGGGACCTCAGCCCAATCTCAAGAAGGCGCCGGCGCCACCGCCGGGAGTAGGTCTGTGGCAGATCTACGGTGTGGCCAAGGGCAACTCCTTCTCGCTGAATGCGCTGGCCTCGGTCCAGGGCAACAGCCGGCGCTCGGGCAAGCTCAATGTCAGCGCCCAGGGCAACGCGCTCACCATCACGGAAAGCGGCGGCTGCGGCCGCACGGCACGGCTCGCGCGAGGATAGGCGATCTAAGAGACGGCGAGCTGGATCACGTTCCACGAGGCCGGCGCCAGCTGCGCCGTGAGCTGCTCGCCGTTGGCGCGGGCCGTTGCCAGCGGCTTGGGGGTGATCCGGTCGGGCTGGTCCTTGCTGTTGATCGCCTTCAGGTCGGGGTCGCAGAGCTGCAGCGTCTGCTTGACGGACAGGTTCTTGAAGCCGCCGGCCAGAAGCTCGAGCGGCAATTCCTCGGTCAGGCTGCGGTTCAGCGCAAGCAGGGTGAGCGTGCCCGCCTTGTCATCATGCACGGCGGCCAGCTTGAGGTAGGGCACGGCGGGCAGCGGGAAGAATTCGTCGACCGGCCCGTTGGGATCGTTGTAGCGCGCCGCATAGGTAGGCGAATCGATCTGCGTGCGCAGCACGCGGCCGCGCCCCATCTGGCTGAAATGGGCGAAGGGATGGAAGATCGTCTGGCGCCAGGCCGGTCCGCCGGTCTCGGTCATGATCGGCGCGATCGCGTTGACCAGCTGGGCGAGGCAGGCGGCTGTGACGCGATCGGCATGGTTCAGGAGCGAGATGCAGCAGCCGCCGAAGGCCAGCGCATCCTCCATGTTGTAGATCTCCTCGAGGATCTTTGGCGCCACCGGCCAGCCGGGAAGCACGCGCGCTCGGCGGTCCCGGCGCGTGCGGTACCAGACGTTCCATTCATCGAACGAGAGCATGATGCGCTTGGGCGAGCGGCGCTTGGCAGCCACGGCGTCGGCGATTGCCACCACCTCGTCGATGAAGCTGTCCATCAAATCGCAGCTCGCCAGAAAGGCCGGCGTGTCCTGGTCGTAGTTGTTGAGGTAGGTGTGCAGCGAGATGTATTCGACGTGGTCGAAGGTGTGCTCCAGCACCGTCTGCTCCCAGGCGCCGAACGTCGACATGCGCCGGCCCGACGAGCCACAGGCGGCCAATTCGATCGAGCGGTCGATCCACTTCATCATCTTGGCCGCTTCGACGGCGATGCGGCCGTATTCCTCGGCGGTCTTGGCCTCCATCTGCCAGTGCCCATCCATCTCGTTGCCCAGGCACCAGAACTTGACGTCATGCGGCTTGTCCCAGCCGTGCGTGCGGCGCAGATCGGATAGCGTCGTGCCAGACGGGTGATTGCAGTATTCGACCATGTTGCGGGCAGCATCACCGGCGCGCGTGCCGAGATTGACCGCCAGCATGGGTTCGATATCGGCCATGCGGCACCAGTCGATGAACTCGTTGGTGCCGAACTGGTTGGTCTCGGTCGACATCCAGGCGAGGTCGAGCCGCGTCGGCCGCCCGCTCACCGGGCCGACGCCATCCTCCCAATTGTAGCCCGAGACGAAGTTGCCGCCGGGATAGCGCATGACGGTGGGCTTGAGCTCGCGCACCAGGGCCATCACGTCCTGGCGGAAGCCCTGGGCATCGGCCGTTGGATGGCCGGGTTCGAAGATGCCGCCATAGATGCAGCGCCCGAGATGCTCGATGAACGAACCGAACAGCCGCGGATGGGTGGTGCCGATGGCGAAATCGCGATGCAGGCGGACGTCGACGTTACGCATGGCTGGCGGCTCCGTTGGACGGGACTTCGGGTGACAGGACCGAGCTTTTGAGAAGCCTGGAATAGGGGTGCTGCGGGTCGTCGAGCACGGCCCGCGCGTTGCCGCTTTCGACCACTTCGCCTTGCCGCATGATGGCGATGCGGTCGCTGACGTAATAGGCGGTGGCGAGGTCGTGGGTGATGTAGATGATCGACAGGCCGCGCTCGTCGCGCAGGCCGCGCAGCAGGTTCACGATCGAGGCACGTAGCGAAGCGTCGATCATCGACACCGGCTCGTCGGCCACCAGCAACAAGGGACGGGAGATCAGGGCGCGGGCGATGGCGACGCGCTGAAGCTGGCCGCCGGAGAGCTCATGAGGAAAGCGGCCGCGCACCTCGCCGAGCGACAGGCCGACGCTTTTCAGCGCCGCATCCGCGGCTTCCGTGATCGCCGCTTCGCCGGACAAGTTTGCCATGCGACGCGCCGTGGCGGAAAGGTAGCGGTCGACGCGCTTCATCGGATTGAAGGCTTCGAACGGGTTCTGAAAGATGGGCTGGACCCGCTTCATGAAGCCAAGCCGCTCGCCGGCGCCGCGGATCGTGGTGAGGTCCTTGCCCTGGAAGCAGATGGTGCCGGCGCTGGGCGGCACCATGCCGAGGATCATGCGCGCGAGCGTGGTCTTGCCGCTGCCCGACTCGCCCACGATCGTGAAGATCTCGGGCTTGTCCTGTTCCAGCCGCAAGCTGACGTCGCGCACCGCCGCGACCCGGCGGCGCGCGAACAAGGTGCCGCCGTAGTGGCGACTGACCCGATCCACTTCGAGCAAAGCCGCGGTCATGCGACGGGCTCGGGGTGGAAGCAGGCGACGCGATGGCCGGCCGACGCTTCGACCAGGGGCGGCACTTCGCGGCGGCAGAGATCGGTGGCGCGCGGGCAACGCGGATGGAAACGGCATCCCGGCGGCGGCTCGGCGAGATTGGGTGGGGTACCGGTCAGCCCCTCCTTGGGCGCCACATCGCCCAGCCGCGGCAGGCTCGCGATCAGGTGCGTGGTGTAGGGATGGCGGGCGCGGCGGAAGATGTCGGCGGTTCGGCCTTCCTCGACCAGGCGTCCGGCGTACATGATGCCGAGCCGATCGGCCAGGTTGGCGTGCACCGCCATGTCGTGGGTGACGAACAACATCGATGAGCCAAGCTCGCGCTGGACCTCATGGATCATCGCCAGCACGTCCTTCTGGACCACGACGTCGAGCGCCGTGGTCGGCTCGTCGGCGATGATGAAGCCGGGCCGGCACACGGTCGCCAGCGCGATGGTGACCCGCTGGCGCATGCCGCCCGAGAGCTGGTGCGGATAGGCATCGAGCACGTCGGGCGCCAGGTGCAGGCGCTGCAGGTGGGCCCGCACCGTATTCAGGAATGCCGGCATCGACTGGCCGATATGGCGGAAGGCAAAATCGACGAAGCTCTCGCGCACCCGGCGCACCGGGTTCAGCACGTTCATCGAGCCCTGCATGATGTAGGACAGGTGCTTCCATCGGATGGCCGCCAGCTCGCGCGGCGCCACGCGATGGATATCGATGGGCTGGCCCGCAAACGTGAACGTAACCGAGCCTGCCAGCACTTCCAGGGGCGGCTGGATGGCGGCGGCGATGGTCTTGATCAGGGTGGTCTTGCCGCTGCTCGATTCGCCCGCCAGGCCGTAGATCTCGCCGGCCGCGACCGACAGGCTGATGTCGTCGACCGCACGCACCTCGCGCTGCACGCCGAAGGCTGCGGTGCGGTAATAGGCCTTGAGGCCGGAAACCTGGAGAACCGGGTTCATCCTTCACGCCGTCCCAGGCGGCTGCGCGGGTCGATGTACTCGTTCATCGACACGGCGAGCAGGAAAAGGCCGACGAACGTCATGATGACCAGCGCCACGGGAAAGAAGATCCACCACCAGATGCCCGCCACCAGCGCGGTGTGCTGGTTGGCCCAGTAGATCAGCACGCCGATCGTCGGCGTGTTGACGTCGGTGAAGCCCAGCACCGAGAGCGTGACCTCGAGCCCGATCGACCAGTTGATGTTGTTCATGGTGGTCGAGAACACGATGGGCAGCACGTAGGGCAGATGCTCCTCGACCAGGATCTGGCGCGTGCTCATGCCGGAGAAGATGCCGGTCTCGGTGAATTCGCGGTGGCGCAGGCTCATGGCGACGGAGCGGATCAGGCGGGCGTCGTACGACCAGCCGAGGCAGGCCATCATCAGCGCCAGTAGGCCCCACGACATGTGGTCGCGCAGCACGAAGTAGAACAGCACGAGGATGGGAAACAGCGGGATCACGATGAAGGTGTCGTTGATCGACATCAGCACGCGGTCGATCCAGCCGCCCGAGTAGCCGGCGACCAGGCCGATCACCAGGGCCAGGATGCGGCTCAGCACGGCGACGGTGATGCCGAACAACAGCGTATTGCGGATCGAGAAGGAGAGCAGCCAGAACATGTCCTGGCCGCGCGAGGTCGTGCCCATCCAGTACTCGGCCGAGGGCGGCACGTCGGGCGGCACGACGAAGCTGTCGTTGGGCGGATAGGGCGAGAAGAAGGAAAGGGCGGCGAACACGACGACCAGCCCGAGCAGGATCACGCCGGCGGCGAACTGGCGGTTGAAGCGCAGGAGATCGAGCAGGATGCGGGCCATCGCTTCAGCGCGCCTTCACGCGTGGATCGAGCAACGGATAGACCAGGTCGATCAGCAGCACGGCGGCCGACACCGCCACGATCGACACCGTGGTGATGCCCAGCACCAGGCTGTAGTCGCCGGCATAGACGGCCGACACCAGCAGGCTGCCGACGCCGGGATAGCCGAACACCTGCTCGGTGATGATGGCGCCGTTGAAGATGGCGCCGAGCGACATGGCGAGCCCGGTGACCTGCGGCACCAGCGCATTGCGCATGACGTACGATCCCAGGATGCGGCGCCGATCGACGCCGCCCAGCTCGGCGTAGGCCACGTAGTCTTCGGTCACGATGTTGGAGACCAGCGAGCGCATGCCCATGAACCAGCCGCCCAGCCCGACCAGGGCGAGCGACAGGACCGGCAGGATGGCGTGGCTGAGCAGGCTCGACACGAACGCCCAGCTCCAGTCGCGCGGCATGTTCATCATGTAGCCGCCGCTGATCGGCAGCACCGGCCACAGATAGCCGAACACGATCAGCAGCAGGAAGGCCACGATGTAGTAGGGGATCGGATGGAAGGCCATCGCCAGGATGCCGGCGAAGCGTAGCGCCGCGCTCTTGCGGTAGTAACCCGCGAGTCCGCCGAGCAGGTTGCCGAGCAGCCAGGTGAGCAGGGTCGAGACGACCAGCAACGCCACCGTCCAGGGCAGCGCCCGTCCGATCAGGACCGAGACCGGCGTGGGAAAGGCCGACAGCGAGGGCCCGAAATCTCCGACCAGCACGCGGCGCCAGAAGGCGGCGTACTGCTCGCCCAGGCTGCCCTCCAGGCCATAGAGCGCCTTGAGCGAGCGGCGCATTAGGTCGATCGCCTCGGGGTTGGTCGTGCCGTACTGCGTCGCCATCGCGATCGACTGCTCGACCGGGTCGATCGGCGTTGCGTGCGTGACGATGAAGGCGATGTTGATGCCGATGAAGACGACCAGCGCGAACTGGCCCAGGCGCGTCAGCAGGTAGAGCGGATAGCCGGCCATCAGCGGCTTCGCCTCTCAAGCTCATTCGCCTCTCCCCCGCTAGGGGGAGAGGCGGGGTGAGGGGGTACAGGCGAGGTGCGTGGCCCCCTCACCTAACCTCTCCCCCTAGCGGGGGAGAGGAATATGACGACGACCAATCTCAAGCTCACTGCTTGGGCTTGAGCTTCACCATCATGTATTTGGTGTTGCCCCAGTTCGGCACCGGATCGGTGTAGGGCGCCGTCTCGGCACTCGGGTAGCCGGTCCAGTAGGTGTCGTCCATCACAGTGAAGACGTTGTACGACATCAGCGGGATCGTCGGCATCTCGCGCACCACGAGCTTCACGTACTCGCGGCCGAGCTCGATGCCCTTGGGATCATCGAACGCCGTCTTGCGCGTCGCCTCGATGATCTTGTCGAGCTCGGGGTTGCTCCAGCGCTGCCAGTTGCGCGGCGGCTGCGGCTTGCCCGGCGCGGCGACGAATTGCGAATGCCAGCTGTCGAGGAAGAACGACAGGTCGGGATGGCCGCCCCACGTCTCCACGCTCCAGGTGATCATCGCCTCGAAGTCGCCGGCGGCGCGGCGGTCGAACATGCTGCCCTGCGCCACGGTGGTCTGGGCATCGATGCCGAACTGCCGCCATTGCTGGACGATCATGCTGCCGGCCCGGGTCATGACCGGCCGGCCTTCGCCCTCGACCATCAGGTGGATGGCGAACGGCTTGCCGTCGGGCATGAACCACTTGTCGCCGGTCTTCTTGAAGCCGGCGCGCTCGAGCAGCTCGGCCGCCGCCTGCGGGTCGGGCTTCCACCAGCCGCGGCCGAACGACTTGGCGATCTCCGCCGGATCGCTCGGGATCTGCTCCTTGAGCGAGGGCCGCAGCATGTCGGCGATCTGCTTGCCGACCGTGGGATCGTACGGCTTGATCTTGCGCTTGCCGGTGTCGATCTCGAAGGCCTGCAGCCAGCTCTCGAGCGGTGCGTGATAGTACTCCGGCGCCGAGCCGGTCGGCGGCACGCCGATCGCCGAGATGGTCGCGGCCCCGCGGTAGGATGCCATCGACACCGCCTTGATGTCGATCAGCAGCGCCAGCGCCCAGCGCACGTCCTTGTTCTTGAACGTGTCGTTCTCGTCGTTGAACACCACCGCCGGCAGGGTCGGGTCGGGATGGGCGTAGGGGAAGCCCTTGAACCAGCCGTGCGAGGATTTCGACTGCTTGGCGAGCGTGAACATGCCCTCGGGCGATGTGTCGTGGATGATGTCGAGGTCATGGTTGAGCTGGGCGATCACGCGCTTGTCCGGCGGACCGGGATCGATGTAGGCGACGTACTTGGGGCCAGGCTCGCCGAAGCGCGCGACGGTCGTGCGCTTCCAGTCGTCGCGCTTCTGCCAGATGAACCACTTGCCGTTGGGATCGAACGACTTCAGCGTATAGGCGCCGAGCGTCACCGGCGGATTGTTGTCGAACTTCAGCACGTCCGGGACCTTCTCGAAGACGTGCTTGGGCATCATCCACATGGCGTTCCAGCGCACCGTGAACAGCGCGTGGAAGCGCGAGTTGGGCTTCTTCAGCTTGAACACCACGGTCTGCGGGTTGGGCGAGGAGATGTCGGCGACGTTGATCTGCACCGGCGCGCTCCAGCGCAGCCCGTTGGTCTTCATGTGCGTCTGGATCGTGTAGACCACGTCGTCGGCGGTGAACTCGACGCCGTCGCTCCAGAAGATGCCCTTGCGCAGCTTCACCGTCATCTCGGTGAAGTCGGCGTTGTAGATCGGCTTCTCCGAGGCGAGCGAATTGTCCCATACGCCGTCGACGCCCTTCTGCGGGTCGATGTACCAGAAGGTGTCCATCGCGAGCTGATGCAGGCCGGTCGACTGGCCGCCGGCGTTGATCGCCCAGATGTTGAACCAGCCGGCGTTCTTGATGGTGCCTTCCGGATTCTCGACGATCAGCGTTTCCTTGCGCGGCAGGTCGGAGATCGTGCCCTGCGCGCGCGCATTGCCGAACGCGAAGACAGCCAGCAGCACTGCGGCGGTGCCATGCCATAGGCGCATCGTTTCCTCCGTGAACGCGCCTTTCGCCTGTCGCGGCGGCGCTGGTTGTTGATCTCGACGCTATCCAGCGGCCGGAAGGGCGTCAATCAAGCCTTGCGCGAGGATGCGTTCCTCCGCGCCATGGCTCAGGCGGAAGAAGGCGTCCTGCGGCTTTTCCAGCACGAACATCGCCTTGGCGTCGAGGCCGAGATTGATGCCGCGCAGCACCGCGCCGCTCACGCCATGGCTCACCACCACGGTGCGGACACTGGCGGCGATGATGTCGGCCAGGGCCGCTTCGCTGCGGCGCCGGAGCTCGAAGTGGGTCTCGCCGCCCGGCGGGCAGAAGCCGTGCGGATCGGCCCGCCATTGGCTGAGCGCATTGGGATGGCTGGCCTCGATTTCCTTCCAGGTGAAGCCCTCCCACTCGCCGTAGGAGAGTTCGGCGAGCCTGGGATCGTCGCGCCATTCGCCGGCGACGATGCCGAGCTCGCGGCCGACGATCTCCGATGTCTCGCGGGTGCGGCCGAGCGGGCTGCGCAGGAACTGCGTGGGTCCGGGTTCGCGCGCCAGCTCGGCCTTGAGCGCCCGGCCCATGGCGATCGCCTGGGCGCGGCCGCGCTCGGTGAGGGCTGAATTCTTGGTGCCCTGCATGCGGCGTTCCGTGTTCCAGGCGGTCTCGCCGTGGCGCAGCATGTAGAGCGGGGCGGTGAGTTTCATCGAGTGTGGCGCAGGATCACGATCTTGGCCGCACCATAGCGCCTCTCGTCGATCGCCTCGAATTGCGGTGGCGTGATCAGGTCCTCGACGTTGGCGATCTCGACGGTGGCGATGGCGCCGGGCTTCAGCCAGCCCGCGTCGGCGAGGGCCGTGAGCGCAGATGCGGCGAGGCCCGAGCGATAAGGCGGATCGAGGAAGGCAAGATCGCAGGATCGCTGCGACGGCGGTGGATGCGTGACGTCGGCGCGGATCACCTTGGCGGCGGCGGTTTCGCCCAGCTTCCGCAGGTTTTCGCCGATCAGCTTGATCGCCGTGGGGTCGCTGTCGAGGAACGTGGCGTGCGCGGCACCACGCGACAGGGCCTCCAGCCCCAGCGCGCCGGAACCGGCGAAGGCATCGAGCACGCGGGCGTCGATCAGCGGGGAGGTGCCGTCGTCGCTCCAGTTGGCGTGGATCAGGATGTTGAACAGCGCCTCGCGGGCGCGGCTCGAGGTCGGTCGTGTCTTTTCGCCTTCCGGCGTGGCGATGGCGCGGCCGCGATGCTTGCCGCCGACTATTTTCAGCATGTGATCTTCAGCATGCGATCTTGGGCATCAGCGCCGCCTCTTGCGACTCTGAGGCCTGGCCCAGCCTTCTTTGCGCTGCGTCTTGACGCCCAGCAGGTTGTCGAGCGCCTGCGTCGGCATCTCCTCGACGATACCGCGCTCCAGCTCGCCGAGGTGGAACGGCCCGAAGGCTGTGCGGATCAGGCGCACCACCGTCAGCTCGAGATGGGCGAGCACGCGGCGCACCTCGCGGTTCTTGCCTTCGGCCAGGGCGATGTTCAGCCAGGCGTTCGAGCGCTGCTGGCGGTCGAGGCTGGCCTGGATGGCGCCATAGCGCACGCCCTCGATGGTGATGCCCTTGGCGAGCGCCCCCAGCCGCGCCTCGTCGACCGCGCCATGCACCCGCGCGCGATAGCGCCGCGTCCAGCCATTGGCCGGCAGCTCGAGCCGGCGCGCCAGGCCGCCATCGTTGGTGAGCAGCAGCAGGCCCTCGGAATTGAAGTCGAGCCGGCCGACCGCGATGGTGCGCGGCAGGCCCTTGGGCAACGAGTCGAAGATGGTCTTGCGGCCCTGCGGATCGCGCGCCGTCACGATCTCGCCCGGCGGCTTGTGGTAGCGCCACAGGCGGGCCCGCTCGGCCACGGGCAAGGGCTTGCCGTCGACCTCGATGAGGCTTGCGTCGGTGACGTTGAAGGCGGGCGACTGCAGTACCTCGCCATCGACCTTCACGCGCCCCTCGGCGATCCAGCGCTCGGCGTCGCGGCGCGAGCAGAGGCCGGCGCGGGCCAGCCGCTTGGCGATGCGCTCGCCTGGCTTGGCGGGCTCGTTCACAGTCTGTGGGGTCACTTGGCGGACGCTGCGCCCAGGAAGGCCTTGAACAGGCGGGCGTCGCCCTCGGAGATCAGGAATTCCGGATGCCACTGCACGCCGATGCAGAAGCGGTAGGCCGGCGCCTCGATGCCCTCGATCACGCCGTCGGTCGCGGTGGCGTTGATGACCACGCCGGCCGGCGAATCGGCCGCGGCCTGATGGTGGGCGCTGTTCACCGCGAGCTCGTCGGCGCCGACGATTCGGTGCAGCTGGGTGCCCTTGGCGACCTTCACCGTGTGGCCGGGCTCGTTGCGCGGGTTGGGCTGCTCGTGGGCGAGCGCTCCGGCCACCGCCTCGGGGATGTGCTGGATCAGCTTGCCGCCCAGCACGACATGCAGCAGCTGCTGGCCGCCGCAGATGCCCAGCACCGGCTTGTTGGCCGCCAGCGCGCCCCTGGTGACGCCGAATTCGAAGGCGGTGCGGCGGTCCTTGGTGACCACCGTGGCGTGCTTGGCCCCGCCGCCATAGTAGGAAGGATCGACGTCGAAGGCGCCGCCGGTCACCACCAGGGCATCGATGCGCTCGAGATAGTCGGCGACGCGGTCGGGCTCGTGCGGCAGCGCCACGGGCAGGCCGCCCGCCGCATCGATGGCGTCGAGGTAGTTCTGGCGCAGCGCATACCAGGGAAACTTGGAGTAACCGCCGGGCTTTTCCGCATCCAGGGTCACGCCGATCAGGGGGCGGAGCATGGTCGCCAAGATACGCGCGCCGCACCCGGCACGCTATAGTGGCGCATGGACGGAACGAGCCGGACACCGATGGAGCAGGCGCTGGCGCTCGCTCGCGCCGCCGCGACGGCCGGCGAGGTGCCGATCGGCGCGGTGATCGTCGGGCCGGACGGCCGGGTGCTGGCCGAGGCTGCCAACCGCACCGAAACCGACAACGATCCCACCGCCCATGCCGAGCTGGTGGCGATCCGGCTTGCGGCCCGCAAGCTCGGGGCGCCGCGGCTGGTCGACTGCGACCTCTATGTCACCCTGGAGCCCTGTCCGATGTGCGCCCAGGCGATCTCCTTCGCCCGGCTGCGCCGGCTCTACTACGGCGCGGCCGATCCCAAGGGCGGCGGTGTCGAGCACGGCCCACGCATCTTTGCCCAGCCCAGCTGCCACCACCGGCCCGAGGTCTATGGCGGCATTGCCGAGCGCGAGGCAGGTGATCTCCTGCGGGCCTTCTTCCAGGAGCGGCGGTAGCCAACTCCAACAACACCGCCACTCCCCGCAGAGTGGCGGTGTTGTTGTCAGTCCCTTTGTGGAGCCGATCAGTGGCTAAGGCCGGTAACACCGCCACTCCCCGCGTGGTGGCGGTGTTGTTCGGCTAACACCGCCACTCCCCAGACAGTGGCGGTGTTGTTAGGCATGTGACCTTTGATTGTACTTGATACCAGACATACAATCACATATATTGCGGATTACCGAGACCCGCCCTCATCAGTGAAGGAGCGGAAGGAAAGGGATTCCCGCTGCGACGGGCGATCGCCTGCCAGGCCGGACAGTCGCTAGGATCTGACAACGTCGTGTTCGATTTATCGTGCCGCCCAAGTATCGTGCTGTCGGTATGAAGCAAAAGGTTAGAATCCTGTGAAGGCTTCTCCGCTGATTGGCCCCTACGATGCTCCAGGAGCACCAAAGGTCGTTGACCTAAGACCTTGGGATACTCGCGGACCGGCGGCAGCAAACGGCGTAATCCGAATACTTCAAAGCGCCTTGCCAGGTATTGAAATTGAGCATGTGGGAAGCACATCTGTGCCTGGTTGCGATGGTAAGGGCATTCTCGACCTGATGCTGCTAATCCCTGTTGGGCATTTGAGCGAAGTGTGCGCAATCATTGATGGCATGGGCTTTCAGCATCAGTCGGGCGGAAAAAGACATCCCGACAATAGACCGATGCGAGAAGGTAGCTTCACATTCGATGGCTCAGTCTTTCGACTTCACGTTCATCTGATTCCTGAGAGTAGCGCCGAGGTGGACAGGTTACGGAAGTTCCGTGATCGACTTGCCGCGAATCCTGAGTTGGTCGCGCTCTATGTTGAACAAAAACGTCGTCTTATCGACGCTCAGATTTCGGATCGGTCAACGTACACGCTAGGTAAGAAGGCTTTTATTGAGTTGGTTCTCAACACCGCCACCATCAGCGGAAGTGGCGGTGTTGCGTGAAGCCGCGGCCTTGATCAACAACACCGCCACCACGGAAAGGGTGGCGGTGTTGTCGGCTTGTGTTGGCCGGGAGCCGTTAGGGCTTGACGAACTTCAGGACGAATTCGTCCTTGGGCTGCGGCGGGTCGGGCGTGTTCTTGTCGCGCGGATCGTTGGGGTTGCGCAGGAAATTGCCCTCAGCGGCCAGCTTGAAGCCGGCTGCCTCGACTTCCTTGCGCAGGAAGGCCTCCTCGACGCGATGCAGGGTGCCCGATTCGGAGATGCCCGTGCCGGGCCGGCCGGAGTGATCGGCGACGACGAAGACGCCGCCGGCCTTCAGTGCCTTGAAGATGGCCTTGTTCATCGCCGCGCGGTCGACGCCCAGGAACCCGAGGTCGTGGTAGTTGAACATCAGCGTGACCAGATCGAGCTTGCCGTCGGCGAGCTCGGCCGGCGCCGGGTCCTCGAACGGCTGGACGACGGCCACGATCGGCGCGGCGGCGACGTTGCCGGCCGTGAGCTTGGCCGTGCGGTCGGCCAGCGCCTCCGGCGAGGGCCGCGGCGGCCCGGCCGGCGGTGGCGCGGGAGCGGGCGTCGCGGACGGATTGGCATTGCCTTCGGGATTGGTCGGCCGCGGCGGCGGCGCGGCGGGCCTCGGCCGGCTCTGGCCGTAGACCTTGCCGGTCGGGCCGATCGAGCGGGCGAGCAATTCGGTGGTGTAGCCGCCGCCCGCGCTGACATCGAGCGCGACGATGCCCGGACGGATGGCGATGAATTCCAGGATCTGCTCGGGATGGCGGCGCAGGTCGTTGGTGCGGTCGGCGGCGCTGCGCTCGGGGCTCGCCACGATCTTCTTGATCTGCTCGGTCGGGATCGGCTGGGCCAGCGCCGGCAGTGCGGCCAGGCTGGCGCCGATGGCGAGTGCCGCCAGCATCGTTCTTGGTGTCATGTCTCTCCCCTCAGGTCAGGCGCGACAATGCCCATGCCGCCGCGTCGCGCACCAGCGCAGAGTCGTCTTTCAACAAATGTTTGATCGCCGGCAGCGAGGTTTCCGGGGCGGCGCTATTGCCCAGCGCATAGGCGACGTTGCGCAGGAAACGGTCGCGGCCGATGCGCTTGACGGCGGTGCCGGCGAAGCGGCGGCGGAAGCCGGCGTCGTCGAGCGTCGCGAGCTCTGCGAGAAGGGGGGCGGTGAGCGCCGGCCGCGGCACGAAAGCCGCCTCGCGCGCCTCCTGCGCGAACTTGTTCCACGGGCAGGCGGCCAGGCAATCATCGCAGCCATAGATCCTGTTGCCGAGCAGGGGCCGCAGCGCTTCGTCGATCGGGCCCTCGTGCTCGATGGTGAGATAGGAGATGCAGCGCCTTGCATCGAGGCGATAGGGGCCGGGAAAAGCCTTGGTCGGGCAGGCATCGAGGCAGGCACGGCACTGGCCGCAATGGTCGCTCTCGGGCTGGTCGTAGGGCAGCTCCGCCGACAGCAGCAGCTCGCCCAGGAACAGCCAGGAGCCGAACTGGCGCGACACCAAGTTGGTGTGCTTGCCCTGCCAGCCATGGCCCGCCGCCTGCGCCATCGGCTTCTCCATCAGCGGCGCGGTGTCGACGAACACTTTCAGGTCGTGGCGATACTCGTCCCAGATGAAGCGGCCCAGCGCCTTGAGCTTTGTCTTCATCACGTCGTGATAGTCGCGGCCCTGGGCGTAGACGGAGATCGCTGCGCGCTCGTGCTCGGCGAGCACGGCGAGCGGGTTGCTGGTCGGTCCATAGTTCAGCGCCAGCGACACCACGGTGCGCGCCTCGGGCCACAAGGTTGCGGGATCGGCGCGCTCCTCGGTGCGCTGGCCGAGCCAGCCCATGTCGCCTTGGTAGCATTGCGCGACGAAGGCGCCGAGTTCTTCCAGCCGCCGCCGGCGCGCCTCAGGTGCCAGGTTGGCGGGCGCGAAACCCACGGCATCGAAGCCCAGCCGCAGCGCCTCCTTGCGGATGGCATCGCGCAGCGCCGCCGGGCTCGCCTTCCTGGGCGGACGTTTGGGTGTCGGAGGAGTCCGGCTCATCGTCCCCGATAGGCCGCGACGCCCTGGTCGGGCAGCCACAGGCCCTTGGGCGGCGCGCCGGTCTGCCAGAACACATCGATCGGCATGCCGCCGCGCGGATACCAGTAGCCGCCGATCCTGAGCCAGCGCGGCCTGAGCTCTTTCGCCAGCCGCTGGCCGATGGTGAGCGTGGTCTCCTCGTGGAAGCCCTGCACGTTGCGGAAGCTGCCGAGATAGAGTTTCAGCGACTTGCTCTCGACCAGCCTGGCGCGCGGCGCGTAGTCGATCACCAGGTGCGCGAAATCCGGTTGGCCAGTGACGGCGCAGAGCGTGGTGAATTCCGGCGCGGCGAAGCGCACGAGATAGAGCAGGCGCGGATCGGGGCTCGGTACGGTCTCGATCAGAGCCTTGCCGGGCGTCGGGGGCGGCGTGGTGTTGCGGCCGAGCTGGCGCAGGTGCGGGTATTTCGTTGCCATGTCTTCTCCTGCGACCACTCATACACCCCCAACCTCACCCTGAGGAGCGTCCCGCCGGCACCTACCTCATCCTGAGGAGCCGCGCGGAGCGCGGCGTCTCGATTACCGCGGAGTAATCTCCGCGGCTTGATGGGCAACAAACGCTGTACTCGCGCCCACCCTTCGAGACGCGACCCTGCGGGTCGCTCCTCAGGGTGAGGTTACGTCGGTCACCAGCGCGGTTGACCTCGTTGGTCCAGCCGCAGACGCAGCGCCGCTCCTCAGGATGAGGGCTTTGTGCTAATCGACGCCGCCATGACGTATCGAGTTGCCATCGTTGGCGCGGGCCCCAGCGGCTTCTATGCGGCCGGCGGCTTGCTGCGCGAGCGCCCCGATCTCCGCATCGACCTGATCGACCGCCTGCCGACGCCGTTCGGCCTGGTCCGCGCCGGCGTGGCGCCCGACCACCAGGGCACCAAGGCGGTGATCCGGCAGTTCGAACGGCTGCTGGCCCAGCCCGATGTCAGGTTCGCCGGCAATGTCGAGATCGGCCGCGACGTTTCCTGGGAGGAACTGCAGGCCGACTACGACGCGGTGATCGTCGCCACCGGCATGGTGATCGACAAGAAACTCGGCGTGCCGGGCGAGGAGCTGCCCTTCGTCTGGGGTTCCTGGCGGTTCGTCGGGTGGCTGAACGGCCATCCCGATTTCCGCGACGGGCCGGACCTCAGCCAGGTCAAGCGCGTGGCGGTGATCGGCAACGGCAATGTGGCGCTCGACGTTGCCCGAGTGCTGGCCAAGTCGGCCGACGAGATGACCAGGAGCGACATCGTGCCGGAGGCCGGAGCTGCGATCGCTGCAGCGCCGCTCACCGACATCACCATCATCGGCCGGCGCGGACCCGAGCAGGCCTCCTTCACCAACAACGAGCTGGCCGAGATGGGGCGTCTGGCGCGCGCCGTGGCGCTGGTCGATCCAGAGGCGCTACAGGTCGAGGCGCCGAAAAGCGATCCGACGCCCGAGCGGCTGCGCAAGACCAAGAACCTAGAAATCCTGCGCGGCTTTTCCGGCAACAAGCCGGGCAGCAAGCCGATCGCGCTCCGTTTCGTCTTCAACACGCCCATCCAGGCGATCAGGCCGGGCGACTACGATCTCGTCATCACCTGCATCGGCTACACGGGCGAGCCTTACCCCAAGGGCGAGGGCATGTTCGTCGTCGGCTGGGCCAGGCGGGGGCCGAGCGGCACCATCCCGACCAATCGCGGCGAGAGCCATGCCGTGGCACAGCAGGTGCTGGCCTGGCTGAAGGACCGCGATCTCAAGAGCGGACCCGATCCGATACCGCTCGCCGTCGATCTCGCGGGCTGGCATCGCATCGACAAGGCCGAGATCGCCGCAGGGACCAAAATCGGCCGGCCTCGCGTGAAGTTGACGGACTGGAAGACGCTGTTGGAGGTCGCGCAAGGCGACTGAGCGCTCTATCCTCCTCGCCGATTGACCAAGGAGAGATTCATGTTGGGCCGTCGTCTTGCCTGCGCGCTTGCCGCGCTGTTTGCCTTTGCCGGGACCGCGAGCGCGGAGACGGTGCTGAAGGTGGCGCTGCATTCGGACCTCAAGATCATCGATCCGATCTGGACCACGGCGCTGATCTCCACCCATCACGGCAACATGGTCTACGACACCTTGTTCGCCGTCGATGAGAAGCTCCAAGTGCAGCCGCAGATGGTCGACAAGTGGGACGTGTCGGCCGACAAGCTCACCTACACGTTCGTGCTGCGCGACGGCTTGGAATGGCACGACGGCCAGCCGGTCACCGCCGAGGATTGCATCGCCTCGATCAAGCGCTGGGCGGCCAAGGACGGCATGGGCCAGAAGCTGATGAGCGAAGTGGCGTCGCTCACTGCGCCGGATGCCAAGACCATCAAGATGGTGCTGAAGGAGCCCTACGGCCTGGTGATCGAATCGCTCGGCAAGTCGGCCTCCAACATCCCCTTCATGATGCCCAAGCGCATCGCCGACACCGATCCCAACACCCAGATCACCGACGCCACCGGCTCAGGCCCCTTCATTTTCAAGAAGGACGAATGGAAGCCTGGCGAGAAGGCGGTCTACGTCAAGAACCCCAAGTACAAGCCGCGCAATGAGCCTCCGTCCGGCCTGGCCGGCGGCAAGGTGGTCAAGGTCGATCGCGTCGAATGGATCACCATCCCCGACCAGCAGACCCAGGTGAATGCGCTGCTGAACGGCGAGATCGACCTGATCGAGATCGTGCCGCCCGACCTGCTGCCGCTCTTGCAGAAAGACAAGAACATCAAGATCTTCGTCACCAACCTCGCCGGCCGGCAGTACGCCATGCGCTTCAACGTGCTGTTCAAGCCGTTCGACAACGCCAAGGTCCGCCAGGCCGTGCTCTATGCGCTCGACCAGAAGCCGTTCCTCGAGGCCAATGTCGGCAACCCGGAATACTACAAGGAGTGCCGCTCGCTGTTCCCCTGCGGCTCGCCGCTCGAATCGACCAAGGGCTGGGAGGACAAGGTCAAGGGCAACGCCGCCAAGGCCAAGCAGCTCCTGCAGGAGGCGGGCTATGACGGTACGCCGGTCGTGCTGATGCACCAGACCGACACGGCGGGCCACAACAACCTCGCCACCGTGGCCAAGCCGCAGCTCGAGGCGGCGGGCTTCAAGGTCGACCTGCAGGCGATGGACTGGCAGACGCTGGTGTCGCGCCGCACCAAGAAGGATCCGCCCGACAAGGGCGGCTGGAGCGCCTTCTTCACCTCGTGGGGCTCGACCGACGTGCTCAATCCGGTGTCGGCGGCGTTCCTCAACGCTTCGTGCGACAAGGCGACGTTCGGCTGGCCGTGCGACGAGGCGCTCGAAAAGCTGCGCGACGCCTTCGCCAAGGAGACCGACCCGGCCAAGCAGAAGGCGATCGCCGAGCAGGTCCAGCTGCGCGTGATCGACTATCCCACGCACGTGATCCTGGGCCAGTTCACCACGCCCACCGCGCTGCGCACCAACGTCAACGGCCTGCTCCACACGCCGGCGCTGGCGCTGTGGAACGTGGAGAAGAAGTAAGTCGATGCGCCGCTTTCTTGTCGTCCTGCTCGCCGCCCTCGGGTTGGCCGCGGGCCCGCCTGCCTCGGCTGAGACCGTGCTGCGCGCGGTCATGCACTCGGACCTCAAGATCATCGACCCGATCTGGACGACGGCGCTGATCTCGGCCCATCACGGCTACCTGGTCTACGACACGCTGTTCTCGCTCGACGAGAAGCTCGTGGTCCGGCCGCAGATGGTCGACAAGTGGGAGGTCTCGTCCGACAAGCTCACCTACACCTTCACCCTGCGCGACGGGCTCGAATGGCACGACGGCACGCCGGTCACGGGAGAGGATTGCGTGGCGTCGATCAAGCGTTGGGGCGCGCGCGATTCGACCGGCCAGACGCTGATGTCATTCATCGCCGAGCTGACGGCACCCGACGCGAAGACGATCCGGATGGTGCTCAAGGAGCCGTTCGGCCTGGTGATCGACATGCTGGGCAAGACCGGCGGCAACGTCGCCTTCATGATGCCCAAGCGCGTCGCCGAGACCGACCCTTTGAAGCAGATCACCGACGCCACGGGCTCGGGCCCCTTCATCTTCAAGAAGGACGAATGGAAGGCGGGCGAGAAGGCGGTCTACGTCAAGAACCCGAAATACAAGCCGCGCAACGAGCCGCCCTCGGGCTTCGCCGGCGGCAAGGTGGCCAAGGTCGACCGCATCGAATGGATCTGGATCTCCGACACCCAGACCCAGGTGAACGCGCTCCTGAACGGCGAGGTCGACCTGATCGAGGCCATGCCCTATGACCTGCTGCCGCTGGTCGAGAAGGACAAGAACGTCCGGATCCAGACGATCGACAAGGCCGGCCGCCAGTACATCCTGCGCTTCAACACGCTGCTGAAGCCGTTCGACAATGCCAAGGTGCGCCAAGCGGTGGTCTATGCGCTGCGGCAGAAGCCGTTCCTCGAGGCCAATGTCGGCGACTCCCGCTTCTACAGCGAATGCAAGTCGCTGTTCCCCTGCGGTCTGCCGCTCGAATCGAGCAAGGGCTGGGAGGACCGGCTGAACGGCGACACCGCCAAGGCGAAGGCCCTCCTGCAGGAAGCCGGCTACGACGGCACGCCGATCGTCATGCTGCACCAGACCGACCTCGTGAACCATTCTGCCCTGGCTCCCGTGGCCAAGCCGCAACTCGAGGCGGCGGGCTTCAAGGTCGACATGCAGGCGATGGACTGGCAGACCCTGGTGGCGCGCCGCACCAAGAAGGACCCGGCCGACAAGGGCGGCTGGCATATCTTCTTCACCTCGTCCGGCGCGCTCAGCATTCCCGATCCGGTGGCGAACTTCTTCCTTAACGCCTCGTGCGAGAAGTCGATGTTCGGCTGGCCGTGCGATGCCGACATCGAGAAGCTGCGCGCGGCCTACGCCCGCGAGACCGACGACGGCAAGCGTCGCGACATCGCCCAGCAGGCGCAATACCGCGAGATCGAGTACCCGACCTACGTGCAGCTCGGGCAGTTCACCGTGCCGACCGCGGTGCGCAACAACGTGACCGGCCTGCAGACCGCACCTGCCATCACCTTCTGGAACGTCGAGAAGAAGTGACGGGAGTCAGTCGCTCGTTCCGGGGTGCCTGCCGGCTCTTTGTGGCAGCAGCAGCACGAAGGCGATGATGATGACAGCGAGGATGGCTGAAGCGTAGTAGCGGCTGACGTTCAGGCCACCGTTGGCGATCGGCTTGTCGAGCAGGTCGCCCAGCGTGGCGCCAAGCGGCCGCGTCAGGATGAAAGCGCTCCAGAACAACAGCACGCGCGAGACGCTGGTGAAAAAGTACAGCTCGGCAATGACCGCCAGTCCGGCCGCGAAGATGAGCGCACCACGCTCGTAGCCCAGCCCGTTGGTGTCGGCCATCCAGTCGCCGAGCGCGGTACCCAGAGTTTGCGAGAACAGGATGGCGCCCCAGTAATACATCTCGACCCTGGGCGAGTTGACGGTGTCGACCGAGATCGTGCCTTCCGACCGATACCAGGCGCCGAGGGCGGCCAGCAGCAGCACGAAGAGGATGGCCGACCCGCCGGCATAGCCGATGCCCAGCGATCGATCGGCGAAGTCCGCCATGGTCGTGCCGGCGGCGGTGGTGGCGACGATGACGAACCAATAGAGGAAGGCATGGAAGGAGCGGGCCGCGATCTGGGCGGCAACGGCTGCGGCAAAGATAGCGATGAAGATGACGCTGCTCAGCGCATAGCCGAGGTTCATCGACATCGACACGGCATCGCCGCCAGTCTCGCCGAGCGTCGTTGCCACGATCTTGATGATCCAGAAAGACAGCGTGACTGCAGGGGCCTTGCTTGCAGTGCCGGTGACAGTCCTGGTCATGGAATCTCCCGAAGCGGCGGGCGAAATCGCCACGTCGCCAACGGCAGGGTCGCGTTTTGGTTCCCGCGGCGCGTCGGCGCTCAGTCCAGCCTGACGCTGATTCCCTTCAAGTCGTCGCGCGAGGCGGGGTAGCGCTTCATCACCTCGGCGTCGTGGCCGGGCACCACCATCTCGAGCCGCCCGTCGGCCAGCTTCTGGAGCTTGTCGTAGCCCGCCAGCATGTCGGCGACCGAGTAGACGATCGCGAACAGCTTGTGCTTCTCGATGCCCCAGTAGTAGTGGCTGGCGTCTGACGCCAGCACGAGCCAGCCGTTGCGCGTCATCACGCGCACCGACTGCATGCCCATGGTGTGGCCGCCGATCAGATGTACGGAGATACCGGGCGCGATCTCCTCGTCGCCGTCATGGAAGACCACGCGCTTGCCGTAGACCGCGCGCACCATGCCGACCACGTCCTCGATCTCGAAGGCGTGGCGGAAGGCGCCCATGCAGACGTGCCGACCGGTGGCGAATTGCATTTCCTTGTCCTGCAGATGAAAGCGCGCCTTGGGGAACTTGTCCCAGTTGCCGGCGTGGTCGTAGTGCAGGTGGGTGATGACGACGTCCTCGACCTCCGTCGGGTCGACGCCGAAATCCTTGAGCAGGTCGGCCGGATTGCGCTTCACCTCGCGGCCGCGCTTCTTGCCGACAGCGGCGTTGAAGCCGGTGTCGATCACGATCGGCTTGCCGCCGATGGCGCGGTGGCCCTCCTCGTCGAGCGGGATCGCCACCCAGACGAAATAGTCCATCGGGAAGTCGGCATCGTGCGGGTCCGGTGTGATCTGCACTTCCCAAGCCTTGCGCGGCAGATGGGCGTATTTGATCGCATGGACCTCGTAGATGGGCGTCGAACGCATTTTTGTTTCCTTCCCGTGAACCGTTGACGAGAGCGTAGCCTGCCGCGCCGTGCCGACGCTATACTGGCGGCATGGTCGATAGGGACCTCCTCGGTCAGCGAATTAGCACCCCGGTTTGCACTGCAAACCGGCGCGTTGCTGCGTTCGCCCATCCGAATTCCGAGGAGTGCTTCCATGTCCGCCGTATTGGCGCTCAAGCGTAACCAAACCACCGTCCGTTACTGTTTCGAAGCCGATGCCGAGCCCGGCGTGTTGCCGCGCGCGCTCGAGCTTCTGGCCAAGCGTGGGCTCGTGCCGGCGCGCGTCTTCGCCCAAGCCGCTGACGATCTGTTGTCGGTCGAGATCGAGGTCGGGGGCCTTGAGCCCGATACCGCCGACCATGTCGGCCGCTGCCTCGGCGAGATCGTGGGCGTGCGGCAGATCTTCTGAACGCGCGGTTCTACGTACGCCCGCATCCTGAGGAGCCGCGCAGAGCGCGGCGTCTCGAAGGATGGGTGACAGTCGTGGTGTGGCCCATCCTTCGAGACGCGGCCTGCGGCCGCTCCTCAGGATGAGGTAGAGCTCTTGCCGGTGAGACGCTCGACGATGGCGTCGATATGCAGGCGCGCCACGTCGATCGCCGGGAAGCCGGCTGACGCTTCGTCGAACATCAGCGCGAGATCGGTGCCGGCGAGCAGGATTGCCTCGACGCCATCGCGCCGCTGCAGCTCGGCCGCGATGCGGCGCAGTTCGGTGGCGTCGGCGGGATCGGCCGTCTGGCTGTCGAGGATGCGCTGGTAGGCCTTGCCGATGAACTCCATCTCCTGCGGCTGCGGCTTCACGATCTCCACGCCCGTGAGCTGGCCCCACAGGCTGCCCTGCATGGTGAAGATGGTGCCGTAGAGTGCCACGCGACCGATCCTGCGGGATTTCAGCTCCGCCTCGATCGGATCGACGATGTTGAGGATCGGCAGCCGCGTGCGCTGCTTCAGTTGGGCAATCGCGATATGTGGCGTGACCGCTGGCAGCACTGCCGCCTGGGCGCCGGCCTTGCCCAACCGCTCGATGAACGAGGCAAGATAGTCGGCCAGCTCGTCGAGCTTGCCGGCCCGCACCAGGCCCTGGCCGTAATCGACGTCGGCATGCACGATCACCAGATCGGGCACGACGCCGCGCGCTTTGCAGGCCGCGGTGATCTTCTCGTAATAGTGCACCGTGGCGCCCACGCCGAGGCCGCCGACGACGCCGATGCAGGTCATTGGTTGCGCGCCCACATCTCTTTGAGCTGCGGCAGCTCGTCCGTGCGCTGGGCGATGGCGAAGACTTTGGGCGTTTCGGCCTCGAACCAGGGGCGCTTCGGTCCCCAGCGCGTCATGACGTCGAGATAGATGTCGAGGGCGGAGAAGCGGTCGCCCAGGAACCACGGCTGGCCCGCCTCGCGTTCGAGCTGGCGCCACAGGCGCTGCCGGTAGGCCTCGACGCTCGCGACGAACGGGAAGCGCGCCGTCTCGACTTCGACAAAGCGGCCGGGAATATCGGCATAGGTAAAGGTCGGGTAGATGTTGGCCACCAGGAAGACGAGCCAGCGCAGGAACGCCACCCGCTCGGCCGCGCCGGATCGCGGCACCAGCGAATCCTTGCCGGTGAGATCGGCCAGCACGAGGCTGATGGCGGCACTCTCGCTCATCACCCTGCCGTCGGGCAGGACGAGCGTCGGAATCTGGGCCAGCGGATTGACCTTCTCGAGCGCCTGGCGCGCGGCAGCGTCGCGCAACAGGTCACCGACCTCTTCGAACTCGAAGGGCAGCCCGTACCAGACGAGCTGCGCCTCGACGATCGCCGAGCCCCAGCGCGGGCGGCCGTAGAGCTTGTAGGTCATCGTCAATTCTCCATTGTGATCCTGAGCGTAGCGAAGGATCTGGCGCCCGATACAACGGTTCGTGTCTGATCGTTCAGTGAGGTCCTTCGCTAAGGCGCGGGGGTTACCCCGCGCTACTCAGGACGACAAGAAGCCGCCGACCTCCCTAGGGCTTCTGCAGCGGCTGGATCAGGCTCGACGTGTCCCAGCGCCCGCCGCCGCGCTCCTGCACGCGGGCATAGAACTGGTCGACCAGCGCCACGACCGGCATCGCCGCCTTCCAGCGCTTGCCCTCGGCCATGGCGATGCCGAGATCCTTGCGCATCCAGTCGACGGCAAAGCCGTAGTCGAACTTGCCGGCGATCATGTTCTGCCAGCGATTGTCCATCTGCCAGCTCTGCGCCGCGCCCTTGGAGATGGCGGCCATCACCTTGTCCATGTCGAGGCCGGCGCGCTGGCCGAGGTTCAGCGCCTCGGACAGGGTCTGGACGAGGCCGGCGATGCACATCTGGTTCATCATCTTGGTGATCTGGCCCGAGCCCGGCGGGCCGATCAGCGTGACCGCCTTGGCGTAGGCGTCGGCCACCGGCTTGGCCCTGTCGAACGGCGCCTGCTCGCCGCCGCACATCACCGTCAGCTGGCCGTTCTCGGCGCCCGCCTGGCCGCCCGACACCGGCGCATCGATGAAGTCGACGCCGATCTTCTTCGCCGCCGCATGCAGCTCGCGGGCGATGTCGGCCGAGGCCGTGGTGTTGTCGAACAGGATCGCGCCCTTCGCCATGCCGGCGAGGGCGCCGTTGTCGCCCAGCATCACCGCGCGCAGATGGCCGTCATCGCCGACGCAGCTGAACACGATTTCCTGGCCGGCCGCGGCTTCCTTCGGCGTCTTGGCCGCCTTGCCTTTGTGCTTCTTGGTCCAGGCCTCGGTCTTGGCGAAGGTCCTGTTGTAGACCGTCACCTCATGGCCCTTGGCAGCAAGATGCCCTGCCATCGGAAAGCCCATCACGCCCAGACCCAGAAACGCCACCTTGGCCATCGTTCTCTCCCGGAAGAATGCGTTAAGCGGCCGCGATCATAGGGCCAACCGCGCGCGGCCGAAACGCCGCGTTGGGCGGCTCTTGCGCCCCTCCGGCCTTTCCCTTAAACCCGCCGCCGTGCCCCGATAGCTCAGCTGGTAGAGCACGTCATTCGTAATGATGGGGTCGGCGGTTCGATTCCGTCTCGGGGCACCACTCTTTTTCCGAACGTAAGGTTATCAAGGGCTTGGACCCCCGAAGGTGTCGCACTTTCGGTACTAAGGGAAAGTGCGACACCCTACGCGCTCTTTTTGTTCTTTGGTGGCACGAGCAAGTGCATGGCGTCTCTTGCCAAGCGAATCCGATTTGCTGCTTTCGTGTAGAGTTCGGCCTGCCTCAAAGTCTCCCATCCGTAGATCGCCATGAGCTGGTGAGTGGTCGCACCATTATCGCTGGCGGTCGTCGCGCCCGCCTTGCGCAGTCCATGCGCTGAGCATCAGGATGTCCGCTTTCCCAGGCTAAGCGGACATCAAGGACGGCCTCGTCGATCTCGGCTATGGCCACTTCCGCGTCGATGATGACAACGACGAGATCGCCGGCAGCGGCGTCCACATCAACGGCATCGAAGGCTCCTGTGGGCTCGCAAGGTCAGGCTCACAAAGTTCAAGGGCGTGCCCAAACACACCTTGCATAGCCATCTCAAGGAGAGACCGAATGGCGCTACAACAATCGACGCGCCAACAAGTACAAATCTTTGCTAGCCTTCCTGCAAAACAAGCGATTGCATCGGCACGGCTTTGACTTAGATCGGGTCACCGACACGAGAACTGCATACGCTGTCCAAACGCAACGGGAGCCGAGCAGCTCCGTTGGTGGCGGGTCGGCGTGTGGAGAATCGACCGCTGGAGGCCGCCATGAAGATTGGAACGCACTGCGCGAGACCCTTCACACTCTGGCACCGTTGACGATGCGCCAACGAGGAGCCGCCTGATGGTCGCCTTGCCACTCCCGGAACTGCCGGAGGAAATCTCCGCCTTACGCATTCTTGCGCTCGATCTGCGCTGGACCTGGAGTCACGAGCACGACGCTTTCTGGGAGCGCATCGATCCTCGGCTGTGGCGCCGCACGAGAAATCCCTGGAGTGTGCTGCAAAGCGCATCGGCGCGACGACTGCAGCGGTTGGCCGCGGATGTGGCCTTCCGCCAGCAACTAGCGGACCTCATGGCCTCGCGGCAAACCTACATCGACCGGCCTGGGTGGTTCGTCACCACTCATGGCCGGCCTGCCTTGGGCGGCGTCGCCTACCTCAGCATGGAATTCGGGCTCGGCGCCGCGCTGCCGCTCTATGCCGGCGGACTAGGCATCCTGGCCGGGGATTATCTGAAGACAGCAAGCGATCTTGACGTTCCCGTGGTCGGGGTCGGACTCCTGTACCAGGAGGGCTATTTCCGCCAGATCGTCGACGCCGAGGGCATGCAGCAGGAGCTCTACCCGAACAACGACCCTGCGATGATGCCGGTCGAGCCCGTTCTTCAAGAAGAGGGCGGATGGCTGCGCATACGGCTCAGGCTGCCGGGCCGCACCGTCCATCTGCGCGTGTGGCAGGCGACCGTGGGGCGGGTGAAGCTCTACCTGCTGGACAGCAACGATCTGCTGAACAGCCCGACGGATCGCGGCATCACGGCAAAGCTCTACGGAGGCGGCACCGAGGCGCGGCTGATGCAGGAGATCGTGCTCGGCGTCGGCGGCTGGCGGGTCGTGGAGGCGCTGCATCCGGGGACGGAGATCTGCCACATCAACGAAGGCCATGCCGCCTTCGCCATCGTCGAGCGGGCGCGCAGCTTCGCGGTGAGGAGCAAGCTCACCTTCTGGCAGGCGCTGTGGGCAACCCGCGCCGGCAACGTCTTTACCACCCACACGCCGGTGGCAGCCGGGTTCGACGCCTTTCCGGCGGGCCTTCTGCGCAAGTACGTGCCGGTTCTGCGCCGCTACCTGCCGGTCGTTGAAAGCGGCAAGTCGGACGGCAGCGGCATGACGCTCGAGGATGTCCTGGGCTTGGGCCGCATCGATCCGCGCAATCAGGACGAACCCTTCAACATGGCTTATCTCGCCCAGCGCGGCTCGGCGCACTGCCTCGGCGTCAGCCGCCTGCACGGCGAATTCAGCCGACGGATCTTCCAGCCGCTGTTCCCGCACTGGCCGGCCTGCGAGATCCCGATCGGCCACGTCACCAACGGCGTTCATATTCCGACCTGGGATTCGATCGAGGCGGACCGCATCTGGACCGAAACATGCGGCAAGGAGCGCTGGCGGAGCATGCCGGACCGCCTGGGCGAGCAAATCGCCTGCGTTTCGGACGAAGAGTTGTGGACCATGCGCGGCAAGGAACGCCAGCACCTCGTCGGATTCGTGCGCCGCCATCTCGCGACCCAGCTGCGCGAACGCGGACTCGACGTGGAACTGGTCCGCGAAGCCGACCGCGCGCTCGACCCCAACGTCCTCACCATCGGGTTTGCCCGGCGGTTCACTGCTTACAAGCGGCCCAACCTCCTGCTGAGGGATCCGGCCCGGCTGGAAAGTCTGCTCCTCAACGAAAGGCGGCCGGTGCAGCTCGTGCTGGCCGGCAAGGCGCATCCCGAAGACGTGGAAGGCAAGTCGATGATCAAGGCCTGGATCGAGCTTGCCCGCCAGCCCCGCTATCGCCGGCGTGTCGCCTTCCTGGAAGACTACGACATCGCGCTCGCGCAGGAGCTCATCCAGGGCGTCGATGTCTGGATCAATACGCCGCGTCGCCCGTGGGAAGCCTGCGGAACGAGCGGCATGAAGGTGCTGGTCAACGGGGGCCTCAACTGCTCGATCCTCGACGGCTGGTGGGACGAGGCCTACCAGGAAGACGTCGGCTGGTCGATCGGCGACGGCAAGGGCGGAGAAGCCGCACAGGTCGACGCGCGCGACCTCGCAAGCCTGTACGATACGCTCGAACAGAAGATCGTTCCGGAGTTCTATGACCGCGATGCGACCGGCCTGCCGCGCGCGTGGGTGGGCCGGATCCGGCGCAGCATGTCGTTGCTGACGCCGCAGTTCAGCAGCACCAACATGGTTCGCGAATATGTCGAAAAGGCCTACCTGCCGATGGCCAAGGCGCAGCGCGCGCGTTGGGCCGACGGCTGTGCGCTGGCCAAGACCATGAACGAATGGTCCGGCACCCTGCAGCGGCGCTGGTCGAGCCTGCATGTCGGCGAGCCCATGGTGGTCGCCGCCGACGGGCGATGGCGTTTTTCAGTCCATGTCTTCGGGGGAGATCTTCCGCTCGCGTCGGTGCGCGTCGAACTGTTCGCCGACGAACGGCAGACGGCGTCCGCCGAAGTCATCGTGCTGCACCAGGAGCATGCCATCCCGGGCACGACCAACGGCTACATCTATGCCGGAGAGGTCGAGGCGGCCCGGCCCGCGCAGGACTATACGGTCCGCATCGTGCCATACCATCCCGCAGCGCAGATCCCGATGGAGCTGCCGCTGATCACCTGGCAGCGATAGCCGCGCGCCACTCGCCGGCAGGAACGCGCGCAGACGTCAGCCTTTGCGGCGGCCTCCGGATCGGCACGCGCGGCACCACCGTTCGCTCGCAGTCGTCGAACCGCGACAGCAACGCGGCAAACTCGACCTCGAGCTCGTCCCTAGCCTGTTGCCAGTGCTCGAGCGCTTGGCCGTCGGGACAGCCGGCCTTCTCCCAGATGAGATAGCTGCGCAAACGAATCGCGTGCTCAGGAATCATGTGCCCCTCCTCGAACTCCCGCCCCATGGGAGCTCATGTCAGGTCGCGGCGAATTTTCCGAGATGCCTCTCGACCGCGTGGTGCGGCAATGGCTCCGGAAGCGCGCGGAAGCCCAACATCTGCCGATACAGCCCGGCATACTTAGCACCACGCGCGCGCCAGCTGAAGTCCTGCGACATGGTTTGCAGCTGCGCCGCCATATGGGCGGCTGACGGTACAGCGCCAGGGCATGGTCGATGGCTGCCGCCAGGGCGGACGACGTGGTCTTCTCGAAGTGAAGCCCGCCGGTTTTGCGCACCACCGGTAGTGAGCCATAGCGCGACGCATACATCTGCATGAGACAGCAGGTTCGAATCGCGGCATCGTCGAGCCGATCCATAACAAGGCGGTGATGCTAATGACCAGGGAGGATGTCGAGCGGTGGCTCACGGGCGCTATCGACGAGGCGCTTGAGCTGTAGAAACCGGCGACGGATGCGGCGGTCGCGCCAACGTCGCTTCTGCCGTGCGCTCTCCGAGGAGATCAGCGGCCAGGTTCTGCGCTGGGCCACAATTGACAGCGTGGCCGATCGGCTTGGGATCATCAACCACGACAAGGCCCGGGCCCTCGCCGGAGAGCCCTAGGCGGCCGACTTGATCAGGATCGGCGGCGGCCACAGCGTGACGCTCACGGACGCGGGGCGGCAGCTGGTGAAGGGGTGCTAGGGCAGCCTAATCCGATTGACCGCGCCGCTCGTGCGTGACTTCCCTCGCGAGAAGGCCCGCTAAGCGCAGTGACTTAACAGCACGAAGTCTCCGGCCTGAAGCGGAGGTCACCACGCATAAAGTGAGTTAGGCCTGTCCTACCGTCCGACCTGAGCGCAGAATGTTTGAGCGGAGGGGACAATGTCGTACCTGACGATACGTCAAGCCATCATTGACCACGCGTCACTGACGGCGAACTACGAAAACTACACCCGGCACTTCAGCCCGCACATCATCGGCAAGCATAGCAATGGCGTGCCCATCGTCGTGGCATTTCAATATGGTGGGGGCAAGTCCGGGGGCCTCTCTCCCAATGGAGAGTGGTGCCAGTACCTGCTGCCCCGCCTTCACTATGTGAGGCGAAATGGCGACCGCTGGCTAGAGGGCCCCCTGCGGGGCAAACCGGTCGCTGGGTTGGGCGAGATCGACGTCGCCGCCTAGGAACCGCCTCCCTGGTCGATACGGGCTGGCTGGACTTTAGGCGTTGATGCGACTGACGGCGGGATGGCCGTACACCTGGTCCGCTGGTAGCTGTGCCGGTCGCGTCTCTACTGCGGCGGCAGCGTCCCGCGTTGGGAAATCAGGGACCTGCGGCTTGACCGGCCGCCCTGCTCCACCATCAGCGGTGACGCTTTCCTTTGCCCTGGTTGCCGGCGCCGCGTGCTGATGTACCAGCGGGCTGCCGCCGCTGGCGGCCAGACGATGGCTGAGGCTTGGCCGCATCTGTCACCAGTTGCCGGCCGGCTTCCGCGAGAGTGACGCTATGGCCGCCTCCCACCCGCACCAGGCGTCTCAGCGAGGGCGCGGCAGAAGGCGCGGGAACGACGGCTCGGCACAGGGTGTTACTAGAGGGCACCCATAGTTGCTGCTCCTAACGGGGGTACGATGGACCAAACGAAATTCATAGAAAACCGAAGCGCTTATGACGATTTTCTGGCGCGCTTCGATAGGCAGATGCGTGAGAATGGGACCTTCCGTAGGTCGATAAGCCAGCCTTTAGGCAGATCCAAGCGCGGCGGTAGAATCCATCGAGCCCCGTCCGATGCGCTTCGCGCCGCTGCCGGCGATAAGTGGAAGGCGGCTCTGCGGACGAGTCAGCTGGCGTCAGCCCTGTCGTGGGACCGTGATCGGGAAACGTTGATGTCTTACGCCGAGGAGCTGGAACGCGAAGCCGCCGCTTTGGAACGCCAAGCCAGCGGAGATTAGCGATCCCGCTATCGTTCTTAATGGCAGGCGCGCGCCGAAACGGCTACGCCCCGCCGTCATTGGACTTAGCGCTCTTGGTGGAGTGCGCGCGGCAAGAGCGGCGAAAGCAAGTCGTTGCGTTATTCAGGTGAGGCAACGGCATACTCCCCCGCCAATGCCTTGCCCGCAGCGAGACAGCCTTCCAGTTGTCGGCGCGGCGAGTCTCCCGGGTCAGGTATGGCAATGCGTCGTCAGCAATCGAACGAAGCCACATGCTAGTCACGCAACCTCGTGTTCGCGTGGTCGCTTTACCTATGCCGGTTCGGATATCCGGCCCCCGCTCCTAGCCGTTCGTCGATCCAGGCGTCGGCCGCTGTCCAGCATAATAGGGAGCGGGGATCAGGTGCGTCTCGCTTCGATGACTTTGTCATGAGACCAATACGCTGAACGATCGAACATTTATCTGGCGCACCTGCGGCAGACTGGCGCGAATACGCCATCGTCGCGAGCGGGGGGTCGCCTACTGGGATCGGCTGACGGTTGGGAACCGCTCTCGCGCCCTAAGCCTCTTCAAGGCCCCGGCGCGACGTGATGCACCTCCCTGAAGAACACTTGCAACACGTGCAGCAGCACAGTCTGCAGTTCGGCACTCACCTCTGGATCATCTCCGGCGCCGACCACCTTCAGGTCGCTTGGCGTATGCATCCAGAGAAGCGACCGTCCACTATTGCGCTCCGTGATATGCCCATGGACCAGCACCCAGTTCTCGTGCGAGAGGGCAGCGGAAGAACTGGGATCTCCCAGGCTCACTCCTACGACGAACTCCCTGCCGTCCGGCATGTGACAGTCATACTCGCGGCATGCGGCGGTGACCGTGTTCGCATCAATCATCTTGTCCTGGGTCGGCACCGATCGTCCCTCCACCAAACCGGACGCTTACTCCTGCTGGAGCATCGCCAAGGGACGCGGCAAGGCTCCTAATCAACCTCGGCGGGCCGTCGGAACGGTTGTTGGCAGTTCGCGCGGACCATCCGGCGGCGCAGGCCGCTCGCTCACCGTGGGCGGCGAGGGCCGTTTGTTTCGGGCGATCAGGGTGTTGAGGGACGCGCCCCGGCGGCTCGCACCAAGAACCCGCAAGAGCGCCCGTTCGCCGGACACGCTGCGCTCGGTGGGTCGATAAGGCATGTCCTAGCAAAGCCACAGGACCGCCAATGGTTGCAGCCGAATCTCGAGATTCGTGTTCACTTTTGGACAGCGGCGCAACCGGCCATCCGACATGTGAGATTCACACAGGCTGCAGCCCACGGTGATCGCTTACGGCTAATCCCGTTGGGACCGGAGAAGCAGATCATCGCCGAGATGAAGCGGCGGAAGCGCTGATCCCGTTCAGCCACGCGCTGCCCCTTCGATATCGAGGTCAGAGAAATCAATCAAAGACACAGCATAAGGCGAGCGAACGCTTGGCGGCGTCCCCGCGCCTTCGAAAGGCTCGATCCTCGAGCGCCATTGTGTGCGGAAAGCCACATGCGCCTCGCGAGTAGGCTGCTACCGATACATAGGAATTGGCGAAGGAGCAGCCCCATGAATGCCATGACAGTGCTGAGCCACTATTTCCATCCGGGTTCGATCCATAAGCAGACTGTGCCTGAAGGTCCCGCATCCGAGCGACCGATCCGGCTGCTACCAAGAATGCCCTTGGACGAGCTGCCGCCGTATCGCGAGCATCTGGCAATACTTGCTGGTGGGCGTCGAGGGCACGCACTCGATCCAATCTGGACGCATGCCCCTAGGGATAGGTGACGCCGCAAGACTTCGCTTCAAGCTAGAGGACTGAGAACAACTCGGCACCGGACGCCGACCGAGCTGGTGAAAGGCAACTCAAGCCTTCCGCGCGATCTCCGCGCCCCGCACCGTCACTTCCACCGGCTTCTTGATGTGCAGGTCGCGCTGCGGGAAAGGGATCTCGATGTCGTTGGCGTGAAAGTGGTCCCAGATGCGAAGCAGCACTTCGCTCTTCACGTTGGAGACGCCGTTCATTGGGTCCTGGATCCAGAAGCGCAGCTCCAGGTGGACTGAATTGTCGCCGAAGCCCATGAGCAGGCAAACTGGCGCCGGCTGTTTCAGCACGCGCTCCACCACGCTTGCCGCTTCGAGGCATAGGGCGATCGCCCGGCGAACGTCGGAATTGTAGGAGATGCCGATCGACAGTTTGAGGCGCACCTGCTCCGAGCTGTAAGACCAGTTGATGACCTGCCGGGTCACCAGATCCTCGTTCGGGATCAGGAACTCCGTGCCGTCGCGGGTAATGACGGAGACATAGCGCGCGCCCAGCGAATGCACCCGTCCGTATGTTTCGCCCACCACCAGCACGTCGCCCGGCTTGATCGACTTGTCGAGCAGGATGGTGATTCCGCTGACGAAGTTGGACACCATCTTTTGCAAACCGAAGCCGATTCCGACGCCGATCGCGCCGGTCAAGACTGCGAAGGCGGTCAAGTCGATGCCGACGGTGCGCAGCGCCACGAACACTGCGATCACCACCAGCACGATCTTCAGCAGCTTGATGATCAGCACCCGCAACGAGGGCGTGAGGCTGGGGGCCGCAGTGATGCGCCGCTCCAGCACGTGGCCGACCAGGGTCGCGATCCACAGCAGCAGTGCCAAGGAGAGAACCGCCTTCACCACCGTGAGGGCCGAGATGCGCAGGCCGCCCAGAGTGATCGCGACGCTGTCGAGCGTCGCCATGGTCGGCGCCAGCAGGTTGAGGATGCTGAGAGCCGCGATCACCCACACGATGATGGTGACGAAGCGCGACCAGAGCGGCTCGCGTACCAGCGACGCGGTGACACGAATAGCGACCCAGGCGGTCAAGAGGCTTACCACCGTCTTCATCAGCTGGAATGGCAGGCCGGCGCCCGAGGCCAGCAAGACCATCAGCCACAGGATGAGCAGCCACATGATCGGCAAGACCAGGGGCTGCAACGCCCGGGCCAGGCGCGTGATCTGTGGCTCGAACCGGCCGTCGGAGGGGCGCGCCAGCAGCGCCCGTCCGCGGGGCGCAGCGGTCCGCGCGGCGAGGAAGGCGAGGCCAACCACCACCGCCTGGACGAGTGTCGCGACGCTGAGCGCCAGCGCGTTCTCCACCAGCCAGAGCTGCGCGGCCGCGATCTCCTGCGCGTAGAAGCCCGGATCGAAGAGCTTCTCCATCATTGCCCCTCAACGCATCGTCTTGACGGACAGATGCAGGTGGGCGACACCAGGCGCCAAGTCGCTTACATCCCGGAAGAACGCTCGCACCACGCGCATCAGTAGCCCCTGCAGCTCGTCGTCAACCTCGGGATCGTCCTTAGCGAGGACAACAGCGACGCTGCCGGGTACATGCATCCACTGGATCGGATACGACGGCGCGCCTCGCATACCCCTCACCACAATGTGCCCATGCGCCATTGCTCCGCTTTCGGGGCTGGCCTGCATCAGGTTGCCGATGTTCACTGCGACCATGGCCTCGGTACCGTCTGGCGTTTGATAATCGTACTCGCGGTAGCGACGGTGCCTGAATCCGTGTCATTCAATTTAATGGTCGACACTAAGCATCTCGCAGCGCACGCCATTCGCTACTGTCAACGCATGAACGGGGTTCCGGGTGCCGCACCTGCCCGCTCCATTGAACCCACATGCGGTATTGCATCTAGACTGAATGTCTTGTGCGCACCCAGCTACCCTTCCCCACATGACACGCAAGACGACGGCTTAGGGGACATCTTCTGCCTGGTCATTGTCTGGCACTCAAGTGCCGACCGGGCCAGGAAACGTTTGATGTTGAGGGTAGATCGGACATACGAGGGACATCACGAAATCGACGCGTCTGACTCAAAGTGGACATAGGGCCCGCCTACTCGATCACCTCGTCGGCGCGGGCGAGGATCGATGGCGGAATGGTGAGGCCGAGCGTCTTGGCCGTCTTCTGGTTCGAGATCTGGCGCACCGGCCCGCGCCTCGAAGTGCTGGGCGCCTTGGCTCGATGCGTTCCTTGCGGGCGCGTCGTCCTGGGACGCCGACGATATCGCCAAGGTGATCGAGCGGCGACCTCGGCCGAGTTACGAGGAGCGCATGGCGGTGTTCAGCGCGACCGGCCGCCCTGAGCCTTCGCGGGACCCTTTCCTGTCTCACGCATCCGACGACGGGCGCAGCGCGTTAAATCGAACAGGGTAGTCGGTAATCGCTTGGTCGCAGAAGCCGAGAGCTGCCGACGATGGCGGGTGACCAGATCGTGGCCGGCAATGGGTTCCCTGGCCATTGCCGGTGCCCGTGCGTGGTTGCTCGTGCCCTCGATGGGCTCTTTTGATCAGCCTGGTTGGGTATTTTCAGCCTGGTTGGGTATTTGACGAGTACTCCGAAAAAGGGACCAGCTGGCTCCCGACAGGTCCGTTGATCGCCCGAGCAGGCGCGCACGTTTGATTTGGATGAATGCATCCCTCCCCCGAAGAGATGCATCAATCGATCTGTTCAAGCCAAAGGAGTGCATGCACATGACCGAAGCAGCAAAGGTCCCCGTAAAGCCCTCGCAGAAATTTGCCTCTTCGCAAGCGTTGCGACCGTTCCAGACCCTGCGCCGCGAAGTCGACCGCCTGTTTGAAGATTTCGGCGGGGAGTTCTGGCGCTCGCCCTTCCGGCGCTCGCCCGCAGTCGACATCGGAGAGAAGGACAACGCCTACGAAGTAACCGCCGACATGCCCGGCTTCGAGGAAAAGAACATCGAGGTGCAGGTCGTGAACGGCTCGCTGTCGATCAAGGGCGAGCGCACGTCGGAGAAAGAGGAGAAAAAGAAGGAATACTACGTCAGCGAGCGCGCGTTCGGCTCTTTCGAGCGCAGCTTCCCCCTTCCCGAGGGCGTCGACACCGATATGATCGAGGCGAGCCTCAAGAACGGCGTCTTGACAGTAACGCTGCCGAAGACGGCAGAGGCGCAGAAGCCCGCAAGAAAGATCGAAGTCAAGCCGATGACATGAGGCATGTTCGGCTTGCGGGAGGCCGTATTCGGCGGGGCCGGGGGGCGCCGTTCTCGCAGGTCCGATGCGCCACAGACGCGTGAGAGTGCGGGCCCACGGCCGAGCTATGAGGAGCGGCTTGCCGTGTTCAGCGCGACCGGGCGCCCGGAGCCTTCGCGCGCGCCTATCCCGCTCGTTTCGAAGGGCGGCGGGCGACCGGCTTTTTGACCGCCCGCGCGCCTGCAGGCGGACGATACGCGAGCGCCGTTGGCTATGCGCTCCTGCATGTAACCGGTGCCCCCTTCGTACGTTGACGTACGTGGCAGGGATGGCGAAGGACCCGGACCTCGCGGAACAAGCGAAGACGCGACGTGACCTCGCGCTGCGGGCGCGGCGTTTGGCGAAGGGACTTGGGCCGAGCGACGCGCGGCGACTAGAAGCTTACGCGGAAGAACTGGAAATGGAAGCCGCCGAACTGGAGCGGCAGGCCTCGGTAGGTGGCGTCGTCCCCCTGAGGCCTTGGCGCACGGTTGTGCAGGAGCAACAGCAGCCACAACAGCAGCAGCAGCAATCGGCCCCGCCGGAGACAACTTCAAAGGACGAAAAGCCCAAGCCCTAAGATGGGTGCGCTCGGTGCGCTCAAGCTGCCTTCTTCTCGTCGTACGGCGTGAATGACGAGGGCTTCGTCTGGCTGAGACTTCTGCAGCTTCAACGCCTCCTCGAGCGTGCCGTTCAGCCACACGTCGACATCCTCGGCCGTCATCAGCAGGACGGGCATGGCCTTGTCGTGATCGGCTGGACCACGCCGTTGGGGTCGGTTGTGAGGATCGCATAGAGCCGGTGCAGGCCGACGTTGGGCTGCTTGATCGTGCCGACGTCGCCCTGCCATTCGCGCCAGATCCCGGCAAAGAAGAACAGGATCCCGTCGGCGCGCCCGAGTCAGCGATTCGGCCTCCGTCATTCTCGGCGCGCGACGTCAACAAGCAAAAGGGCGGCCACCGTGGGCCGCCCTTTCATTATCTTCATCTTCGCTTTGCCTTAGAGTCTTACTGGAGCACGATCTCGACGCGGCGGTTCTGCGGCTCGCGGACGCCGTCCGGCGTCGGGACCAGCAGCCCCTGCTCGCCGCGGCCGACAACCGCGATTGCCGTGGCCGGTACGCCGTTCTGCACCAGCGCGTCCTTGACCGCATTGGCACGACGTAGCGACAGCGCCATGTTGTAGTTCTCCGGGCCCGACGTATCGGTGTGGCCGGTCGCCGTGATGCGGGCGCTGCCCTTGGCCTTGAAGGCCTGGGCGGCCTGCCCGATCGTCGCCAGCGCCTGCTGGCTGAGGTTCGAGCGATCCCAGTCGAAGAACACCATGAACGACGTCGCGGCCGGCATCGGAGTCGGCGGCGGCGGGGCAACCGCCGGCGCGCCGAACTTGTACTGCAAGCTCAGCATGGCCGAGAAGTTGTTGTTGGTGTAGTTGCCGCTGACGGTCGCACCGCCGACATTGAAGTTGTAGTTCGGCTGGGTGGTGCCGAAGTAGCGGCCTTCCAGGTTGAGGCGGAAATTCGAGTCGATGTTCCAGCCGACGCCGATCATGCCCTGGTAGGCAAACTGGGCGCCGCCGTAGGTGCTATTGCCGTTGACTGACACGTTGGAAAACGCGATGCCGGCACCGGCGCCGATGTACGGCACGAACGGCCCGCCGGCCATGAAGTCATAGTACACGTTGGCCATGATCGGGACTTGGTTGACCGTGGAGCCCGCCGAGACATTCGCGCCGGGGACGCTCAGGGTTCCGGTGTTCTGGATGAAGCGGGACTCGAGTTCAACTCGGGGCCCGACGAAGTCGTAACCAATCATGCCGCCAGCGGTCCAACCCAGGTTGTTGGTGAGGTTGGAGTTGAAGCTGCCGGCGAGGCCACCAGCGAAGACGTTTGACGTGCTGGAGGTATTCAGCAGCCAGTTGAGGCCGCCTTCGGCGCCGATATAGAAACCGGGATATTGGAGGGTTTGCGCCTGAGTGGTCATCGGCAATGCCGCAAGCACCGCAGCGGCAATCCATGTTCTATTCATCTTGTTCTCCCCGCTGGCAATGTCGGGATCAGGGCCTGATCCAATTGGCGTAGGGTAGGCAGAATTTATACTCCTCGCGAATTGGAGCGGCAATCGGGAGGCGCTGATGACGATCGACCGTTGCCAATTGGCAACAGTTATGCGCGACAGGTGGGGCCAAAATAGTATGGAGACAAAAAAGGCCCCGCCCGGATTGAACCAGTGGGGCCAGTCAACTCATGAAGGACGACACGTTAGGTCTCCTTCGAGGCTGACAAGGGCCACCGCGCAGCTGCACAAGGACGAGCCACGCCGGTCGCGTCATGGCCTGAAGATGTTGCCAAGTTCTGCAACAACAGTCTTCAAGTCGGTCGGGGTTGCAGTTGAGCATATCTCGGCAGCACGGCTGATTGAGTGGTCGCAAATTGCGGTGCGCAGGACAAGTTGACGGTTCCTGGGCATCACAGGCCGCACTTGGGAGTGCGGTCATGTCGAATACAGAGAATGGAAAGCGCCGATCGGCGCGATAGGTGCCGCTGCCAGTGCGCACGTTCGGCGGTGCCGGTACAGTTCGCACCCGGAGACATGATCGCCGATCTGTATTGGGGCGGCTGTGTGCCGCCTTGGGAAATCAGGAACGTTCGGCTCGATGGCCTGCCCTGGTCCGCTGTCAGCGGCGCCGCCTTCCTTTGCCCGAGCCGCCGCCGTCGCGTGCTGATGCACCAGCTGGTTGCCTCCGCCCCTGGCGCGACGATGGCGCAGGCTTGGCCGCATCTTGGGCCAGCTGCCGGCCGGCTTCCGCGAGAATGACGCTATGGCGGCCGCCCACGCGCACCAGGCCGGCTTCGCCGAGCGCGACCGCCATCGCCGCGGCCTTGTCAGGGTCCATGCCAAGCCTATCGGCGACGCTGTCGATCGCGGCCCAGCGCAGGATCTCGCCGCGTGTCTCCTCGAGGAGGGCACAGCAAAAGCGGCGGGCACGATCGGCAACTTTCCGGGGTATCAGGGCTAAATTATCTTGAGCTGACGCTCTGCAACGATGGCAGCCCGCACAGCATCGGCGGGACCCTCGATCCCACCCAGATGCAACACCGCATGGAACCGCCGCTCGGTGCTGCCCTCGATGGGGGTTGACCAAGCATAGGCTCTGGTGGACTTGGCATTCCCTTCGAGATCGAAGACATGGACGGCGCCCGTCCACACCAAATTCTTTTCGAATACCGCCCGCACTCGGGCCACGTAGTTCAGCGTGGCAGTGCCGCCATGCTGCAACTCCACCGCTTGCTTTAGTTGTTCGGCGCTGGCTTCGTTCATGGCTGGCGGCCCCCCAAGGCGACCTCATCGTGAGGTCAAATCCGCCAAGGTCTAATCATGCGGTCTTTTGGCAGGCCACACACCCCTGCCTTTAAAATGTTCGGCAACGGACAAAGATAGCGTTGCTCGGCGTCGCCGCTCTAACGCCTGCCACCGCGCATCGATGCCAGCCGGACCTGCTAGCCCTGATACAGCGGCGCCGGTAGCGGACGCGGACACACAAATCATTGACCGCTATCGGCAACCGCTGAGCCCCCCAAAGTGAGCGCAGTCTTAGGCCCAGAAGGCCGCAGAGCCGAGTCGGTTTGTCACACTTCGCGATCGATTAGCCGGAAATGTCGCAAGAATCGCAACTGTCGCAGAAGGGGAGGGGTGCGCCGTCGGCCGCCTGAGTGGTCCACTAAATCCGAGAATCGCGATACCCAGCCATAGTGTCTCGTGCGGGCAGCGATCCGAAAGTGTTTCACGAACCGGCAGATCAAAAGTCCATTCCCAGAGTAAGTAGCCGATCCAGCAGACCGATCCGATCAGCCAAATTCGAAACAGGCCCCGTTTCCATTTCATGACTGCGGGGTCACTCGAAAGTGATGCCACGGGCCGCCTTTGCAGCTGACTGCCGGGTGAACTTCGCGCGCGGACGAGGAGCAGCCGGCTGAGGTTCGATACTTGCCGAGGACTCGGTATTCGAGTGTGCGAAGCTCGGCGCACCGCGCGTTGCCGTTCGATGGGTTACCGATTTCAATGCTCGGCCCGCTCATGCGCTCTCAGGCAGCCCCGGAAGATGGGGGCGCAGACACCCTCCCTGCCCACCAACTCGTCATTATCGCCCGTGTAATTCACCGTCGCGACCCTGCCGTCCACAACGCGGACAATAGCGTGGCAATAGCCGCTGCCGCCGAGTTTGAAGCCGCCGCCAATGATCGGCAGGGTGAGCTGCGTACCGCCACTGTTGTCGTACTTGAGTTCGTACGAGTAGAGCTCGGTTCGCGCGTCAAGCCGCTTGGTCCGGGTCGGAATGCCGGCGCACGTTTGTAGAGTGTCGATGTCCATGCCAACGATGAAACGCCGGCCTTTGTCCGCCACGTAGTTGTTCGAGGCGCAGCTACCAACCAGAGGCAGGGCGAGCGCGAGTATGAGGACCTGTCGCATCCGCATCACCCTTCCTCAGTCGAACAGGGGAACTGTCTTCCGCACCCCGCCTCCTCCTGCGAAGCAATATCGGCCCCTTCCGCCCGGCGGGCCGGCATCAATTCCAGTCGAGCTAGCGGAGCTGCTGAACGGGTAGGGATCGAGTTCGCTCATCGGGCGCATATGGGAGAAACGCTCTGACCACCGACTCTGATCCCTTAAGGAAGGCTACCGCATCGTCAGCTTCATCACAGGCAAATGCGGCAAGACTCTTCTCATCCAGAAAGAGCAGGTCGACGACGAACAGGACGAGTTTCGTCTGTGCGGCCCGGGTCAGCCGAACCACTGTTTGATCACTTGCCAGCGGGCCCTGATGGCGACGTAGTTCCGTGGAGCGCTCAGCAGTAGTGGCGTGAGCGCGGGTGTGAAATTGAGGACGCTCGGCCAGGGGTGGTGCGAGCGAATGGGATGTGTTCGGTGGTGGCGTCTGACATCCGTTTACGCGGTGGGCCGCAGAGCCTTGGGCGGGAGGAGCCGATTCGGCTCATCTTCGTCGACGACGACGACGACTACCGCGAGGCGGTGGCGGCCGAGCTCGTCGATCTGGGTTTCGTGGTGGAAAGCTTCGCCGACGGCGTATCGATGCTCACTTCCATGGCTAACGGCATCGTCGCCGACGTGATCGTGCTCGACTGGAGCTTGCCCACGATGTCGGGCATCGACCTGCTGCCTCGGCTGCGGCGCGAGGGCATCCGGCTGCCAGTGGTCTTCCTGACCGGCCACTCCTCGCGGAGCTACGAGCACCTTGCCTTCGACCGTGGCGCGCTCGATTTCGTCGACAAGTCGCGCGGCGTGCCGATCCTGGCCAAGCGCATCCGCGTCATTGTCGAATCGTCCAAGCGGCCGGCCGAACTCGAAGTCGATGAGACTCAGCGTTGTGGGCGCCTGATGCTGAAGCCCCTAGTGAGCCGCGCCTACTGGGACGCGATCGACGTCAACCTCACCTTGACCGAGTTCAACATCGTGCGGCTGCTCGCGTCCAACGTCGGCAACCCAGTGACCTACCGTGCGGTCTACGATTGCATGCACCGCGTCGGCTTCATCGCCGGGCACGGTAACGACGGCTATCGAACCAATGTCCGGTCATCGATCAAGCGGATACGAAAGAAGTTCCGCCTCATCGATCCCGAATTCGCCGAGATCGAGAATGATCCCGCAATTGGCTACCGCTGGGGGCGACCCAACCCCGTCACAGCGGGCCACCTTACGTGAGTTGTCACCTTCCGTGAGTTAGGGAATTAGATGTCGATCGCTCAACTTACCGGCGGCGCGCTTCCCGATCCAAGAACCAGTGCCAAGCCGCGAGCCCGCTTCTTCGGCGACAGCGGGCCGATGACCACCCCGCCGCCGAACCTTTGTTCTCATTAATTCAATTCGCTGGCTTAGCTAACGGGAGACGGGACAAGCCGACTGTCATCGACATGACCAAACTGCGCGAGGCTACCGAAACGTCACCCTTACGAAAAACCATCGGCATCACCAGATTGTCGGTCCACTGCAGGGCGGGTGTCTTCAATAATGCCCTCACACCATCGTACGACCTGTACCGCGCAGACGACGGACCAAGCGAGTGCGGAGCAATGCTTGGGTGGCCCGCGTAGTCGCAACGTAAGCACTCTGTTTGCTATCGAACGATCCACTCCAGAGCGTTGCAGGAGCGCTGTGTCAATTCCTATTGCCGCACAGGTAAACAAAGTGTTTGCTTGCGCTTGGGGGTAGGCGACATGGGCGATCTCCGTGGGAAGTGCATACTGCTCGTCGAAGACTCGTTCGTCATCGCCGAAAGTATGCGCGAGCATCTGGAGGCCATTGGCTGTGTCGTCGTTGGTCCTGCCGCCGATGTGGACGCGGCGCTTGAATTGGCTCGCACCCGTCCGCTCGACGGCGCGCTTCTCGATATCAAATTAAACGGTGCCGATGTTTACCCCGTGGCTGCCGTGCTGCGGGATCGAGGTGTCCCATTTGTTTTTGTGACCGGCTACTCAGGCCCTGCCGAACTGGAATTCAAGCTGGTGCCGTACGTCAGCAAACCGTTCAGCCTTAGAAAACTCACCGAAGTGCTGGCAAGCTCGCTTAGTAGCGACCGAACTGCAGCTTGAACCATCGACAGCGTTGCATCTCCAGACGCACAATGTGTCGCTTTGGTCGCCCCATTCGGTAGATTGCGTAATTCCTTTAGCTTCGTAACATTTCGCGAGGGCGAGCCGTTTTGCAGGTATGCGCAGTTTCGGCGCCCTGGCCTTGTTGTTGCTAGCCGTAGCAGTCGCGGTCTTCCTGTTCACCTCAGAGAATCGCCCGCGCGGCGGCCTACATGCCCCTCCGCCAAAGGTGGAGTCGCGGTGAGTGGGCTAGGCGAGACCGTTGTGTCTGTAGACCTTATGGTGAAGCTGGTTCGAGTCTCTCGACCGAAGTCATGAAATGAGCATCGCAAACCACCATCCGACCATCGGGGCTCGGCGAAAAGGCGAGGGCGACGGCAACTGTCCCAACGTCTGTTCGTTATCGATTGGATGGCCAATATCCTTGCTCCGCTTCGTGATGCCCAAGCTACCCGGGACCTAGCCCGGCGGGCAAAGCGGCTGGGACAAAACCTGCCGCCGGGTACTGATCAGATGCGGCTCATTCGATATGCTGAGGAATTGGAAGAACAAGCCGCTTGGCTCGAAGCGGATCCATCGGAACCTCTTCCATTCCCCATAGCCCCAATTCTTCAGGTGCAGAAGCAGGTACAGCAGCAACAACAACTGGGATCGTTAGAGGTCAACGGATCAACTTCCGCCAAACCCAAGTCCTAGTTCCCTAGCCTTCATTGTCGCCGTCCGCATCCGAGTTGAACGTTCTGGGCACGCCGTCTGCAATTTCAGGGCCTCTTCACGCCCAGCGACATCATCATCGATCTTTAATGCGGCGGCGGCATGCCGCCTTGGGAAACTAGGGACGCAGAGTTGGATCGGCCGCCCCTAGTCCGCCGTCAGTGGCAACGGTTTCTTTGGCCCAGGCTGTCGTCTCCGCATGCTGATGCATCAGCGGGCGCGGCCGTATCTCTGGCCAGGCGGCGGCCGGCTTCTTCACATCGGTGAACGCAACTCGAATCGGCTTCTACGTGTCCGACAGTTTCCGTTCCTCAACTAGCGTTCCGATCAGGCGCACCAACTCTTGCTTCTCTGGGCCTTGGCCGCCCCGGCTAAGAAAGGCTGCGATCTCGATATCGGAAACCTTGCCGCCTGAAGCGAGATTGGATTCGTGTCTGACGAATACGCGGCCAACCGCTGAATCATAGGCGAGACACCAACGGTCTCCGTTGGCGCTGTGGTAAAGTTCTCTGGTCTGAACACTCACGCGGATTGCTCCTTACGCCGATGTCCTGCCAAGGGCGCCCCAGCCGTCGACCGCCTACGCTGGCGCCCATGCGAGCGTTCCATCGCTCGATTGGTCGTGGGCCAACAGTGCAGCGAAAGGTGGAATTTGGACATGGGGCTCGGACTACCCTTGGCGAGTCAACGACCCGGCTCCTGCTAGGCTCCCGCCATGTGCAATCTTTCCTACAGGATGTCGGCCGGTGGATGCGCAAACTCATGGGGTGCTCCAACCTGGCCAGGAACTGCGGCTACCTCCGACAGGGCGAGTGCTACCGCTAAGACGCGCCGCTCAAGGGGGCAAATTTCGAGACCGATTGGGGATCAATTGGTCGCCTCTGGCACTAAGCGGGCAAGCCCGTTGCCTTTGTGAATGTCTGCTTCTGGGAGTAAAGCGGGCATCGTATTGGCGATCAGCATGACGGAGGCGGGCGGGCGGGCCTCCAATTACTCGAGCAGCGCTAGCGTAGCTTGAGGGTCGCGGGCGGATTCGAACCAGATTGCCATATCAAAGATTGCGCGAGCGTGCGTGCTAGGACTTCGGTTCGTACCGCAAGCCCAGCTTAAGCGTGACCTGGTAATTCGCGACCTTGTTGTCGCGAATGTTCCCTCGCAAGTCCACTACCTCGAACCAGTCGAGATTGCGTAGCGAGCGCGATGCCGTCGAGATCGCGGACTCGATGGCGTCGGAGACGGACTTGCTTGAGCTTCCGACCACTTCAGTTTTCACATACGTTTGGTTGGTCGTCATCGGACTCTCCCTTCTGCGGGTGAAACGCTCGTCGACTAGCGCTGCTTGCTTGCACCGAAGAGTGATCCTCTGCAAAAAAGTGTCAACGGCAGAACGCAATGACGCCTGACTATGATGCCGCTTCATACTTGTGGGCCCTGTCGCGATAGGTAACGATAATCCAAACGGCTCAGCGGACTTCAATCCACGTTGGGTGAAAAGGAGCGACTGCGAGCTCCACCGAGCCCGCACATAGGAGGAACGACCAATGAGCACTACCACGGCCGATGGGGCGGGTGGGCCACTGAGCACGCCTTCGTATCAACCAGCAAACGTCGGTCCACTCGAACAGAAGCACATGCGGCACGCGAACTATCGTGCTGTCGCTGTCGAGAACCAAGTCACCCCAACGCACAGGCACATCGCCGTCGCCAACGGCCTTGGCTGGGGGTTCGACGGCATGGACGGCGTCATCTTCGCGCTCGTATCGCCACTGGTCATCAAGGACTTCGCGCTAACCGTGCCGGAGTACCGGACGGGTTTGCAGATCTCGCTCTTCATCGGCATCGCCGGCCTCTATTTCTGGCCGTGGCTGGCCGACCGCTACGGACGGCGAACCCTGCTGGCCATCAACATCGCACTGTTCTCGCTACTGATGCCCATCGTCGCTCTGTCGCCTACTTTCTCGGTATTCGTGATCGCACGATCGCTCGTCGGCTTCGCGCTCAATGGAGAGTGGTCACTGGGTTCGATGCTGGTGGCAGAGACCTGGCCGGCGCGTCTACGCGGCCGCGTCATCAGCATCAACCGCGCGGCGTGGTGCTTCGGCGCCTCATTCGCGGGGGCGATCACGGGCATCGCCGCCGCAAACTGGGGTTGGCGGACGGCCGTCATGGTACCCGGCGTCATTGCACTACTGGCGATCTACGTGCGCGCGACCTGCCCCGAATCACCCTACTGGGTCCGGACCCAGGACCGCCGCGCGCGCGTGCGCACAGCGTTGCGGCAAGGCGAGCCGGTGAACGAGGAGGACCGTGCCTGGTTCCTCAAGGCCGACAGGGTCGGAATCCGCCAGGTCTTCATGCGCGACACGCTGCCGTCGTCATTCGTCGCGCTCTTCGTGGCCTGCTGTAGTACCTGTATCTTCGGTACCGTGGGCGCCTGGATGCCGCTCTATCTCGCCTCCGAGAAGCACTGGTCGACCACGGAATACAGCGCCTTCTACGTCTCCTGGGGCATTGTCGGCTTTTTTGGCCTGTGGCTGGCCGGCTGGCTCGCCGATCGAGTCGGCCGTCGTGCCGGCTTCATCGTTACACTGCTCGAGGGCGCCGTGTTCCTCATCGCCTGGATCTACAGCGAGAGCCACCTGCTACTGTGGATCTTCGGCCTGGCGTGGAGCTTCGGCTTTCTGGGTTTCTGGGGGCCCAGTACCGTGCTCACAGCGGAGATCTTTCCAACCCGCGCGCGCGGCGTTGCCAACGGCGTGGTCTGGGCGATCGCGTATTTTGTAGGCTTCGTGCTGTGGCCGTTCGTGACGGTCGCCCTGCAGCAGGCGACCGGTTCCTTCAAGCTCGCCTTCCTCTGCATCCCGGCATTCATGGTGCTGATGGCGCTCGGCGTCTGGCTCTGGGTGCCCGAGCATGCGGGCAAGGATCTGAACGAGATCAGTGTCTGACCCGCGTCCAAGGCGGCCCCGTCGCTAGCGGAAAGAAGCCCGCCGGGAAAGCACGCCAGCGGGCTCGGGGTCTAAGGAAGGAGAAGACACAAGAGGGCGTGCAACGACACGGCCACTTCCTGTGACTGGTCCGCCGGCTAATTTGTGCCATTCGCAATTCAAGGCCCAGAATCGAATGCTACACTGCCCCAAAAGCCGGAGGAAACATGCTGCTCGGCCTCGACCCCGTGCTTAGTCCCGACCTGCTGCACGCGCTGGCCGCCATGGGCCATGGCGACCGCATCGTTCTGGTGGACGCCAACTATCCTGCCACTCGCGGGCGCCGCGTAATCTACCTGCCCGGTATCAACATACCACGCACGCTGCAGGCCGTGCTGTCCGTGCTTCCGATCGACACGTTCATCCCCGAGCCCTGCGCTGTCATGCAGGTCGTGGGTGATCCGGCCGCGCTGCCGGCAGTCCAAGCCGAAATGAATGCGGTGCTGGTCAAGCACGGCGCCAAGGCGGCCGTGAGCCTCGAACGCCATGCCTTCTATGTGGCGGCGGAGACCGCCCACACTGTTGTGCAGACTGGCGAGCGCCGCTTCTACGGCAATATCCTGCTCACCAAAGGCGTTGTTCCGCCGGAGGAACAAGCATGACCGACTACAGCCCTCATGGCCCCCTCGGCGCTGGCAGCGCTCCCTTGGGCAATCTCGGTACGGTGGTGCCGGAAGAGGCCGCGGTCGCCTGCTTGCAAGCGGCCTGGGAGGCGGGCATCCGTCACTACGATACTGCGCCGCATTACGGCGCAGGACTGGCAGAACACCGGTTGGGTAATGCGCTGCGCGGCCGCTCGCGCGACGCTTACACGCTCTCCACAAAGGTCGGCCGCCTGCTTCACGTCGCACCAGACACACGGGAGATGAGCCAAGGCTTTCAGCACGCGCTGCCCTTTCGCAGGACCTTCGACTACACGGCCGACGGCACGATCCGCTCCCTCGAGGACAGCTACCAGCGCACGGGGCTGAACCGGTTCGATATCGTTTATATCCATGACTGTGCCGAGGACTGGCATGGCACCGCCTGGAAAGATCGTTTCACCGAAGCAATGGTTGGCGCGGCGCAAGTGCTCACCGCTATGCGCGACCGCGGCGAGATTCGCGCGTGGGGGATGGGACTCAATTTGGTGGAACCCGCACTGGCTTGCCTTGAGACGGCGCGCCCTGACATCTTCCTGATCGCCGGCCGCTACACACTGCTCGATCACACCGCCCTCGAGAGGCTGTTCCCTGCCTGTACAGCCAAGGGCGCTAAAGTCGTGCTGGGTGGACCCTATAATTCCGGTCTGCTGGCAGGCGGCACGACCTTCAACTACGAGCCCGCGAAAGCCGACATGGTGGCCCGCGCCACCGCCATCCGAGCCATCTGCGAACGCCACGGTACCGACATCAAGGCTGCGGCGCTGCAGTTTTGCGCGGCCCACCCGGTAGTGGCCGCCGTCATACCGGGCCCACGCACGGCCGCCGAAGTGCAACAGAATGCCGCTCTGATGCAGGCAGAGCTCCCCGGCGCCCTTTGGGCAGAGTTGCGCGGTGCCGGCCTGCTGCCGGAGAGCGCACCGACGCCGGAAAAATGAGCCGAGTTGACGCTCACCATCACGTCTGGACCATCGCGCGCGGCGACTACGGCTGGATGTCGCCTGAACTCTCGATAGCCCGCGACTACGGACTGGACGACCTGCGTCCACTGTTGGGCGATATAACCGCAACCGTCCTGGTGCAGGCGGCGGACACCGAGGCCGAGACGGCATTTATGTTGGATGTCGCCCGTACCTCGGCAGGGCTGGTGCGCGGCGTGGTCGGCTGGACGGACCTCGCCTCGCCGCGTGCACCGGCTCGCATCGCAGAGCTTGCTGCCGATCCCATGCTGAAGGGCCTGCGCCCGATGCTGCAGGATATCGAAGACACCGCTTGGATCTTGCTTCCCGCAGTGCAGCCGGCGCTCGCGGCGATGGCACGGCACGGTCAGCGCTTCGATGCATTGCTGAAGCCTCGCCACCTTCCCGTCATTGGTGAGCTTGCGCAGCGGCATCCCGATTTGCCGGTGGTCATCGACCACGCCGCCAAGCCAGACATCGCCAATGGCGGCTTCCAGCCCTGGGCGAGCCACATGGCGCGCCTCGCCCGCGAAACGCCATGGTGCTGCAAGGTGTCGGGCCTTGTCACCGAAGCAAGGGCGGACTGGCAGATCGACGATCTACGTCCCTACGTCGACCACCTGCTCGCAACGTTTGGGCCGGATCGACTGATGTGGGGCAGCGACTGGCCGGTCGTCACGCTGGCCAGCAATTACCAGCGTTGGCACCATGCCGCGGCAACGCTGCTGCCGGCGGACACGCACGACGCCGTTTTCGGCGGCACGGCCTTGCGATTCTACGGCCTGTAGGGATCTTGTCCGAGAGCATCGTACGTGGCGATGCCGTCTGTGATGGATTCGAACCGGATTGTCATAACAAAGATTACGGGACCTTTCCCGCTACGGCACGCGCCTTACCCATGGTTCAACGCCCGCCGGCAACCTTCTCTTCCTCACGACAATCGCCCAGCGCGCTGCGCACGCTGAACTCTTTCACTAGTTTGGTGTTGTGGGCCGCGCCGCGGTTGGCGCCTCTCCTAGCCAGAGCCGAGCACGCGATGGTTGAGCGTCGAGCCAGGCGCGCGCCGCTTGGGGCTCGCGGAAGATCATCAACGGGCGATCCGCTAAGGACAGCGACTCGAACAGCCGCGCCTGTTGTTCGCCCTCCTCGGGTCCGGCATTGATTGCCAACGCGCCCTGCGGGCCGGTGCTGCTGTGCTCGCGAACGTACTCGGAAAGGGCCACGAAGTCTTCCCGGCTGAGCACCGGCTGCCCCTCCGACAAGTCCACGAGCTTGCGATAGGACATCGTCGCGGACGTCATGATTCCGTCAACGCACTCCTCCATGTCATTGAGGTGAACGACGCCCCTGACGGAAATGACAACGAGCCGCGTCGAATGAAAGACGGTCCAAAGAACCGGCATCGTCCGTGCTCCCTAGACAAAAGGTCTGTAGATAAAGGCCGACGCCCACTTCCCCCGCTTGCCTGCTGAGCAGCAAAACCGCAGCCTCGAACTAGGTCGTCCCTGTTGCCGTTTGGTCCTGATCGTCCGGCTTGTCCAGTGCTAAGTCACGCTCCCGGAAGGAACAAAGGTGGCCGCTAACTCTTGCGCATCGCTTGGCGAGTCTCCCAGCCGGCAGGAGTTGAGCGTCACGCTATGCGGCACCGCCTCGCCATGCCGATGCTGCCTCGCGCTCACGAAGGCGCCTTGACCCGGAAGTGATCGGCTCGTTCGATAAGATCGATCATTTGAGCTGCCGCATGGATCGTCAGAGGATGATGGGTGGAGCCTGATCTTGGAGAGATGTAAGTCGCCATTTCGCGAGCAAGGTCAAGCTGCCGATCAGATGCTTCCGCGACCAACGCGATCACCAAGTTCTCCAGCGCGATAACGCGAACGCGAAGCTGCACCAACTCGGTGTTTGTCAGCTGAGGAATCTCGGATTGGACTTCAGCAGAAAATGGTTCGCCTTGCTGCTCGCCGGGGCCGGCGCCACCTTCATTTTCCCATCTTGAAAGCGCCAATTGAAGCTGCCGCTGGGAGGTTATGGGATTGGGCTTTAATTTTGGCATGGGGTTATTTCCTGAAGCACGAGAGACTATCCAGTAAGGCTCAAGCGACCCAAAGAGTTGCTGGCAGGACTGGCAGGAGTGCCATCCTCCAGCGGCTTGCTGGACTCTGTATGGGCGGACGAGAAGATGATGCTTCGCTGATTTTAGTACACTGACGCAGCTTGAGAGTGGCCGATGGATTCGAATTGGGTCGCCCCGAACCAAGAGAGCACGTCGACGGGTTCACGTCGCAAGCGCGCTTGCGCCGGTCGTCGGTGCCTGGAACCGTATAGAGAACATCGCCGGTTTTGATACGGGCTCGGGTAGTACTAGTCCGCTGGCTGCGCCGCTGACGTTGCCCGAGCTCTCACCGGGGAGTGCCCTGCAGGCACAGGACTATTTTGTCCGGTTCACGCTGGGCGATGGCAGCACGCTCACTGCGGACGGCAACCAGCTCTTTGCGCTGACAGATTTCTCGTTCGGCGATCAGCAGGTCACCAGCATCGGCAGCGCGACAGGCAGTGCCGGTGCCGGCAAGGTGACGTTCGATCCGCTGAAGCTGAGCTTCGATCAGCCGGCCCTGGACCCGGTGCTGTTCAAGATGCTGGCGGCGGGGACGCACTTCAAGGAAGTCGATGTTCTGGGCTACACCGGCGGGGACACCAGCCATCTTGCCGTCGGGCAGTCATCTGCATGACGTCTTCGGCTATACGGCCCCGCCGGCGGATACGCATGATGCTGTTTTCGGCGGCACTGCCTTGCGATTCTACGGCCTGTAGGGATCTTTGTGCGAGTGCTCGTGGGGGGCGACGCCTCTGGCCCTCTTCGCGGAATTAGACCGGGGATCGCAAAACCCGAGCGAAACTGAGCTCGTGGCTGTCGGGGTCAACCAGGTGGAAGAAGCGCTCACCCCATTCGGCGTCGCGGGGCGCAGTAGTTGGCTGGCACCCCGCTGCGAGCGCACGGTCGTAAAATTCATCAACATCGGCGACATAGAAGATTACGCGCCCCCACCAGGACCAGCGCCGCCCGGCCGGCTGGGCGATGAGGTTAAGATAGCTTGCCCCTGCTCGAAAGCTGGTGAATGACGATTCTTCGCCGCCATGCAGGATCTCAAACCCCAGCGCGCGATAGAATCGGACAGCTCGTGGCATTTCGTGGGTGCCCAGTGTGACCGCGCTGATCCCGTCGATCATGGACAGCCCTCCCGTTTCATTTCCCAGTACTGTCGGCGTGCCGTTTGTACGGCCCAAGGATCTCGGCCCGATTCGACAGGGTCATCAGTACGTCATTGCGCAGAAATTCATGTGCCATCCGATCAAGAGCCGAACACCCAATTGACAATTAGGCAGCCCTCCCAACCAAGAGACTACGGGGAATTTCAAGCCCTTGCGTTCGTGCCATTCATGGTGGGTCGGCGACCATGGGAACAGGAGCGCCACACGCAAGGTCTGGATCGCGGAAGGCCAATTGCCAGTTCCGCGTGGTCTTGAGCTGTGCGCAATTAAGGAACTGGGCGCTGATAAGATTGGCGCCGGCGAGATCGGCGGCATCGAGGACTGATTTGAAGAAATTGGCGCCTGCGAGATTGGCGTCGGTCAATGTTGCGCCGCTGAGAATTGTGCCGCGCAAATCTGCCTTGCGACAATCAGCGCCGGCAAGGTTAGCCTTGGCGAGGTCCAGGCCGCGCAAGCTCGCGTTCGCGAGGTCGGCCGGTGTGCCCGCATGCGCCGCTCGCCACGCGTTCCAGGCATCCGCGCCTTGCTTCAGCACCGCGAGATGCGCTTCGTCGGCCATCGGCTATTCCGGTGCGGGCAATTCGGTTGGCAGCCGGCTGTCTGTCAGGCACAGCGCGGTGGCGAGTTGGGCGCGAACCAGGCCTTGCGTATCCCGCAAATCCGCAGCCGAGAGGTCGGCGCCGTCGAACCGTGCCAGGCGAAGGTAGGCGCCCCGAAGGTCAACCTGTCGCAATGATGCGCCGTCCAGGAACGCGCCACCAAGCCGCGCAGCCCTGAGATCCGCGCGATCCATGCGCGCCCGCCGAAGGCTGGCGCCGCGGAGGTTGGCGCCGCGCAAATCGGCTTCGCGCAAATCGGCCTCTTCAAGATTGACCCCACTCATATCGGCGCCCCGCAAGCAGGCTTGCCGCAACACCGCCTTCGTCATCACGGCAAACTCCAAGTCCGCACCGACGAAACTCGCCGCATCGAGCTGCGCCGCATCGAGGTTGGCGCCGGACAGCCGGGCGCCCCCGAGATCGGCCCCGGTCAAACAGGCGCCGGCCAAGTCGGCTCCGATCAGATTTGCTCTTTGCAGATTGGCGTCTGCGAATTTGGCGTTCCGCAAGCGTGCATGGTCGAGCTTGATCCGCCGGAGGGCCTGGCCGGAAAGATCGCACCCCATAAGGTCGGCAGCACTGAGATCGGCACGCGTCCCCTGCTGTCGGTTCGTCTCAAGATAGATACGGTGCGCGCTTAGGATTTGCGCGAGTGCCTCGAGCGAAACGGCGCGCAGCCGGTCCGGCCGCGAGGCTTCGCGGGGCAACGCAGGTTTGGTCTCCGGTGGGTCGGCCTTTTCCATGGCACCATCCCGATCGTAGCACAGACCGCCGATCTTGGGCCGATCGACGGCTCAGTCTGATTCCGATGCGTGCGGCCGGCCAATATAGGTCGGTACGACCTCCTCGACCCCTTTCGGTTGGATGTCGAGGTCCTGGAGGCCTGGCAAGGTCCCGCTCGTCACGCTGTCCATCCTGAGAAGATCAACCTGGCCTGTGGTCAGCGGCGGGCTCGGCAGAAGCTCGAACAGCCGCGCCAGGACGTCGGCTATGGCGAAGGGCACCGGGATAAGCGCCCGCCGCCTGCCGATCAGGCGCAGCGTAACCTCGACCAGCTCGCGCAGCGTGTAGACGTCTGGCCCGGTAGTCTCGTAGGTCCGGCTGGCGGTCACGGGGTCGGCGAGCATGCGAGCGACGGCCTCCGCCACGTCTTCTACATAGACTGGCTGCAGGCGTGTGCGGCCGCCGCCGATGAGAGGCAGTATTGGGAGCAGCCGCGCGAGGTCGGCCAGCGTGCCGAACAACGCGTCGCCCGGACCGAACATGACGCTTGGACGGACGATCGTAGCGCCCGGAAACTCCTGCCTGACTGCCCGTTCGCCGCGGCCGCGTGCGCGGATGTAAGGCGACCGCGATTCGGAATCAGCACCGATGCCGGAGACGAGCACGAGGCGAGCGACGCCGGCCGCGGCCGCGCCCCGCGCTACCATCTCAGCGCCGCGCACGTGCACGGCCTCGAATGTCTCACCGCCCCGCTCGACATAGGCCGAAACTGCGTTCACCACCGCGTCGGCGCCAGCGATGGCGACCGCGACCGTGGCTTGGTCGCACACGTCAGCGCGTTGGACCATGACCTGGTCGAGGCCGGCCGCCTTTAGGATGCTCCGCGCCGGGGCGGGATGGCGGACCGCGACGCGGACATTCAATCCGTCCCCGGCGAGGCGCTGCACGAGCCGCCGACCTAGGAACCCCGAGCCGCCGAACACCACGACCGTGGTCATGGCATACCTCCTCCGCCAGGCTGGGCCCGCTCGCCCCGCCGAGCGACGAACGATAGCGCCACCTCTCTGCCCGTGCGAGCACGTGGTGCCATCGAAGGCGCGACGGCGAACGCCGTCTTTGCTCGCTGGGGCGGTTCGCGCAACAACTAGCGACGAGGACACGCTGTTCATCGAAACTAACCCGACCCTTACCCGGGGCGGCGGACTGTGCAAACCTCCACCATTCACAACGGCTTGAGTCGATGTCCGGCAGCGGCTATCCGAAGTTCAGGAACGACCGCGGCGTCCCGGAAATCTGTATCGGGGTGAAGGAGTTCAACTGCATCGGCGTGTCCCCGCCGCACGACCACCCGCACATCTACATCAATATGCGCGAGGCGGACTCCATCCCCTGTCCCTATTGCGGCACGCGGTTCCGCTTCGATCCTCGATTAACACCGCTCGATGCCGACCCGCCGGACAGCGTCTTTACTGATCATAACGTAACCTGAGCAGATCCGCTCTCTCGGCGACAAGCGGCACGCATCAGGTCATCAGCGTTGATCCCGTAAAATTGGGCCGCGGCGGGATTAGGGTCGGTTTTGGCCGCGACGAGCTGAAAAAGCGAGGACTGGGATCATTTCGCGTAGATATCGCTTGTGAGTTGATCAAGGCGCACCATCTCTCTACCAGTTGTTGCAGCGCGTGTTAGGCGCTCACACCAAAACACGAAAATTTGGAGGAAGAACCATGAAGTTCCGTCCACTTCACGACCGCGTCGTGGTCAAGCGTGTCGAGGAAGAAGCAAGAACCAAGGGCGGCATCATCATTCCGGACACCGCCAAGGAAAAGCCGATGGAAGGCGAGATCGTCGCCGTCGGTCCAGGCGCGCGCGACGACAAAGGCACGATCGTGCCGCCTGACGTCAAGCAAGGCGACCGCATCCTGTTCGGCAAATGGTCCGGCTCGGAGATCAAGCTCGACGGCGAGGATCTCCTCATCATGAAGGAGTCGGACGTCATGGGCATCATCGAAGGCTCAAGTATCGCCATCGCCAAGATGAAGGCGGCGTAAGGCCGGTCGACATCGTCCAAGCATATTGAACAGGGAATAAAAGCCATGGCTGCGAAAGAAGTACGTTTCGGCGGCGACGCCCGCGCCCGCATGCTGCGCGGCGTCGATCTCCTGGCCAACTCGGTGAAGGTCACGCTCGGTCCGAAGGGCCGCAATGTCGTGCTCGACAAGTCGTACGGCGCGCCGCGCATCACCAAGGACGGCGTCACCGTTGCCAAGGAGATTGAGCTTTCGGACAAGTTCGAGAACATGGGCGCCCAGCTGGTGCGCGAGGTGGCGACTCGGACGTCAGACAGCGCCGGCGACGGCACCACGACGGCGACCGTGCTGGCTCAGGCGATCGTGCGCGAGGGCGCCAAGTCGGTCGCGGCGGGTATGAACCCCATGGACCTAAAGCGCGGCATCGACCTGGCCGGCGAGTTGGTGATCGAAGAACTCAAGAACCGGTCGAAGAAAGTGTCGACCAGCGAGGAGATCGCCCAGGTCGGAACGGTCTCGGCCAATGGCGACAAGGCGATCGGCGACATGATCGCCAAGGCGATGGACAAGGTCGGCAAGGACGGCGTGATCACCGTCGAGGAAGCCAAGAGCATGGAGACCGAGCTCGAGGTCGTCGAAGGCATGCAGTTCGACCGCGGCTACCTCTCGCCCTATTTCGTCACCAACGCCGAGAAAATGATCGCCGAGCTCGAAAATCCCTACATCCTTATCCACGAGAAGAAGCTGTCGGGCCTGCAGTCGCTGCTACCCTTGCTCGAGCTGGTCGTCCAGTCAGGTCGGCCGCTGCTGATCATCGCCGAGGAAGTCGAGGGCGAGGCGCTCGCCACCCTGGTCGTCAACAAGCTGCGCGGTGGCCTCAAGGTCTCGGCCGTCAAGGCGCCGGGCTTCGGCGATCGCCGCAAGGCGATGCTCGAGGACATCGCGATCCTGACCGCCGGCAAGGAAATCAGCGAGGATCTCGGCATCAAGCTCGAGAACGTGACCTTAGACATGCTCGGCACGGCCAAGAAGGTGCATATCGACAAGGACAACACCACCATCATCGACGGCGCCGGCAAGAAAAAGGACATCGAGAGCCGCGTTACGCAGCTCAAGGCACAGGTCGAAGAAACGACCTCGGACTACGACCGCGAGAAGCTGCAGGAACGGCTGGCCAAGCTCGCCGGCGGCGTGGCGATCATCAAGGTCGGCGGCGCCACCGAGATCGAGGTCAAGGAGAAGAAGGATCGCGTCGAGGACGCCATGCATGCGACCAAGGCCGCGGTCGAGGAGGGCGTCGTTGCCGGCGGCGGAGCGGCGTTGCTCTATGCCACCCGCGTGCTCGAGCACAAGAAGGGCGCCAACCACGACCAGCAGGTCGGCATCGAGATCGTGCGTCGTGCGCTGCAGTCGCCGGTCCGCCAGATCGCCGAGAATGCCGGCTTCGACGGCGCTGTCGTCGCGGGCCGCATGCTCGACCAGAAGGACGTCAATTTTGGCTTCGACGCCCAGAAGGGCGAGTACGTCAACATGATCAAGGCCGGCGTCATCGATCCGACGAAGGTCGTCCGCACGGCGCTCCAGGGCGCGGTGTCGGTGGCCGGGCTTCTCATTACGACCGAGGCAATGGTGGCCGAAGTGCCGGCCAAGAATGCGCCACCCGCAATGCCGGGCGGTGGTATGGGCGGCGGTGGCATGGGCGGCGGTGATATGGGCTTCTAGTCCGCCGCGTTCGCATCGTCGTGAGTGGGGCAGCCTCCCCCGCGACGACAGGAACAGGAGGCGTCATGACCTTGCGTCCGGAATATTCCCTCGGTCATTCCGAGTACAATGCGTTTCTCTTTGCGGCCGTCGGCGAGGAAAAAGTCGGGCTTCCGCTCACGGTTCTGACTGCGTTGACGCGGCTGGGCTTCGACCCGTGGCGGGAAGCCGCTCGACTGTCGGATCTGCCCAAGGAAACTGCAGCTCGGGCATTTGCCGCGACGATTGCGATGCTTCCCGAAGGAGACTGGAAGGCGTCGGAATCGGAGGCAATTGCGGCTCGTCTAGTGAACTGGCTGCCTGGGCGAAGTGCACTGGCCATCCCATTGGTGGAGGCGACACTTATCAGAGGCAAGAAGATGAGGTCGCGGATTGCGACAGTGTTGTCCTGGGTCGTGCTTGCCGCCGTCCTGCTCTTTCTAGGGCTGCATCTCTTGGGCGATAACAATCTCGAATTCCGCCGGGGCGCGGACATGTCCACACAGCAATAGATGCCAAGGGCATCCGAACCAGTCAGCACTCGAGGGTGCGCCGATGGATGGTCTGCACGCCGGTACGCAGATGGTCGTCCAGGGGTAGGTCCATCCTCAAATCCCTCCGTTATCGCGCCAGGACTCGAGGAAGTTGATAGTCCGCGCCCTGCTTCCTAAGAAACGGCATCAAGACTGGCTGGTAGGTGAAAAACGGGAGGAATTTGTAATTTTAGAACAAATCGGGTTTTTCGGTAGTTGCCTTTGGCCCGCCAGTTAGCCGATCGGCAACGATTTCTCCTGTCTTGCGCCGCGCTGGAACAGCCCAGCACCGCCGATCCTTTGCGCTCAGTGCTGTTGACCGCGCCGTGGCCCAAATCCCCGAAACTGGCCGTAGAGATCGAATTCTTCTCGGCCCTTGTTGACCGAGACGTTTCGGTACGCTTGGTCTTAAATCATTTTAGTTCAATAGGTTAGGCCTGACCGGCCGCGGTTTGCCGTCGGTTCCAATCGACCGGGCGAAGGCAACTTCCGGAAAACGTCGATGACGATGGTACGGCTACAGCCATCATCGGAGGAGCTCCGCCTACATGCGGCCCTGCTCCGACGCAGGCAGGGGGATCGCAGCTGCAGAAGAGGGCATCCGGATCGCGCTGTGCGAGACAAGAGGGTGCGACACCCCAGTCTGAGAAGCATTGGAATAGTGGGGGACGATTTGGGTGTCGCTCTTAGCCTAAGTTATTGATCACCCTACGGACACGAACTCCGTCTCGGGGCACCATCACTTTCTTTCTGTCCAAGGCGTCAGGCACTTGGCGCCCGGTGCGCCACCCTTGGCAAATTGGAATCACACCCGGCAGGGATGGCGGCTAGTTCGCCTATCTTTTGGCGCGACATTCGTGCACGACAATCCTAGCGATCAAGGTCCGCTTTCCGCCCGATAGCGGACATGCAGCAGGTTTCTCGGCATCGGTACCCGACGGCAGGCGTTCAGTCTGGCGTCTGTCCGACCTGCGTTGGTCAGTAGCTGGCGGCTCACATTCACCCCTCAGCGGGGCCCGCGCGCAGCCGATCGATTTCCGTCTGCGCCTGGAAGATCAGTTTCATCACGTTGACCCGTTGGATCACCAGCTTGGTGTCACCCGGAGTCAGGCCGAGGTCAGCCGTGACTTTGTCGAGTCGCTCTCGCAACCCCGCCAGAGCGGATTCCAACGCTTTGATCCGCTGAGTTGAGTCTGTTTGGTTATGGTTCATGGTCAGTCGCAACTCGCGCTACGGCTTGTGTCTCAAGTTGTTTGGGTCTCAAAAGCGCCCCGAATTCCATAGCGATCAATAGGGGTGATAGGGGACGACCGCGACCAGGGCAGCGACGATGCCCGGTATCCAACCGATCAGCACGCCCGTTCCCGGTCGCTTGCGGCGCATGAGCAAAACACCCACAACAGGCGCACATAGGCAGGCGATGAACATTGCCCACCAGCCGATTGCTGGCCGGATGTCGCCGTGCATGCCCTCAGGGCCGCCACCCAGGATGAATCCGGAAATGGCGACCAGAAATGCCGCAAGCGCGAGATTGACAAGCGTGGCGATGGCGAGCAGGGCCTTCATGCGAGGCGGCAGTCTCGGGTCACCACTTCCCTACTTCTTGGTCACCAGCGGGCAGTCGCCTTCATCGAGCGGCCGGAAGGCCTCGTTGCCCGGCACCGTGGCAACCATCTTCACCAGGTCCCATTCGCCCTTCGACTCCTCGGGCGTCTTGGCCTGCATCAGGTACATGTCGCGGATGACGCGTCCGTCGGCGCGCACGCTGCCGTTCTTGGTCATGAAGTCGTTGATCGGAATCTTCTTCATCTCGGCCAGCACGGCCTTGGCTTCGTCGGTGCCGGCGGCCTTCACCGCCTTCAGATAGTGCATCACCGCGCCATAGGTGCCGGCCTGGATGAACGAGGGCGGCCGCCCGATCTCCTTGGCGAAGCGGTCCGAGAAGGCGCGCGCCTCCGGAGTCATGTCGTAATAGAACGGACTCGAGATCAGCAGGCCCTGGGCGATTTTCAGTCCGATGCCATGCACGTCGGGAAACTGCGCCAGCGGCGCGCTGATCCGCATGCCCTTCTTGATCAAGCCGAACTCCGCCGCCTGCTTCACCGCGTTGATGATGTCGCCGCCGCCGTTGGCGACGAGCAGGCTCTTGGCCTTCGAGGCTTCGGCCTGCAGCACGTAGGACGAGAAGTCCTGGGTGTTGAGCGGGTGCTTCACCGAGCCGAGCACCTTGCCGCCCGCCGCCTTGATGAAGCCGGTGGCGTCCTGCTCGATCGCCAGGCCGAAAGCATAGTCCACCGTGATGAAGAACCAGGTGTCGCCGCCCTGCTTGGCGAGCGCGTTCACGATGGTCTTGGTCTGGCCGTAGGTGTCGTAGATGAAGTGGATGCTGTTGGGACCACACCCCTTGCCGGTCAGCGCCGAGGTCGCTGCCGCGGTCGGCATCAGGATGCGGTTCTTTTCCTCGGCGACTTTCACCAGAGCGAGCGCGATCGCGGAGTTCGGCACGCCGATGACCAGGTCGACGTCTTCGTTGTCATACCAGCGCTTGGCGATGCCGACGCCGACATCCACCTTGCTCTGGAAGTCCGCACTCACCATCTCGATCGGCTTGCCGAGCACCGAACCGCCGAAATCGGCGATGGCGAACTTGACCGAGGCGACGTCGCCGGGGCCGGTGTTCTCGGCGTAAGGGCCGGACATGTCGTCCAGCACACCGATTTTCACCGCCTTGTTCTGGGCCTGCGCCGCGCCGCCGAGCAGGCAGCAGGCCAGCACTGCCGCGAGCGCGGCTGTTGTGTATCGCATCGTTCCCTCCCGGTCGTATTTGTTGGCGCAATCCTAGCACGGCGCCGCCCAACTACAATTTTCGCCCCTTGGCGCGTACTTGGGAGGTAATTGCCGCTTGGTCGGCGGATGGACAGCGTGCCCGCGAACCGCAATGAGGTCATCGCATGCACGATTTGCTGGGCCCGCTGATCCTGTTCGCTTCGGTCATGTCGCTCACGCCGGGGCCGAATGTCGTGCTGGTGACGGCCTCGGCGGCGAACTTCGGCTTTGGCCGCACCATCCCGCAAATCGCCGGGATCACGCTGGGGTTCGGCGCCCTGGTCATGGCGGTGGGGCTGGGCCTCGCCGGCCTGTTTCGCGCCGAGCCGCGCCTGCATACGGTGCTGAGATACGCTGGTGGCGCCTACCTGCTCTATCTCGCTTGGTGCATCGCGAGGGCCGATGCCGCCGGCGGCGCTTCGGCGCGCTCCAGGCCGATCGGCTTCGTCGAGGCAACGCTCTTCCAACTGATCAACCCCAAGGGCTGGGTGTTCGCGGTTGGCGCGCTCGCGGCCTACACGACGGTGGGCGGCGACGTGCTGTGGGAGACGTCGATCATCGCCATCGTGAACGTGGTGACCTGCCTGATCTCGGTGGTGATCTGGGCCGCATTCGGCACCGCCATCGGCCACCTGCTCGGCAATCCCCGCGCGCGACTCGTGTTCAACTGGTCGATGGGGGGCTTGCTGGTGCTGTCCCTCATACCGGTGTTCTGGTGAGGGCGGCCGGCTGCACGGCACTCGCGAAGGCCTCGATCGACCAGCCGCCCAGCACCTCGATGCGTGGCAGGCGCAGTGGATCGTTGCCGAGCCAGGCGAAGCCCGGATCGACAGTGAAGCCGACCTTGTAGCCGCAGCCCTCGGCAATACGCACGAAGCGGTCGGAGGCCTCGCCGAAAGGCGCGGCGATGGAAAGGCAGGGCGAGCCGAGCGCGCGTTCGAGGAGCGCGCGCGAGCGCGCCGCTTCCAGCGCAATCTGTCGGCTCGACAGGTCATCCATGTGGCTGTGGCTTGCCATGTGGCTGCCGAAACGGACACCGGCCGCGGCCAGCTCCTGGATCTCAGGCCAACCCATCAACGGCGCGGGTGGGCCGTATTCGGCATCCCAAGCCGCCGTGCCGCCGACCTGGTCGGTCACCACCATCACTTCGGCGGTGAAATCATGGGCGCGCAGGATCGGCCAGGCGGCCTCGTGGAAGTCGCGATGGCAATCGTCGAAGCTCAGCAGCACTGGCCGTCCCTTGAAGGGTTGGCCGTCCGACAGATGGCGCACGATGTCGGCCGACGTCACGGCATGGTAGCCCTGCCGGCGCAGCCAGCGCATCTGCTCGGAGAATACAGCGGGCGTGGTGCGATAGCGCGCGAGATCGGCCGGCCCGTCCGTGGCTACACGGTGATACATCAGGATCGGCAATCGTTCGCTGCTTTCGCGGGCCTGCGCTTCGGCGCGCCGCATTTCGGCGCCGCCCCACATGATCAGTCGGGCAAAAGCCGGTTCGGGGGGAGGACCGAGCTCCACGGTCTCGATGCGGGGCGTGGGTGGCAACGCGCCCTCAGCCAGACGCCGCCACAAGTCGATGCGATAAAGCTCGGTCTGCAGGGAGCGCTCGAGCGCCAGCCCCGGTGCTGTGGCAAAAGCCTCGGCAATCGCCCGGGCGCCAAAACTGTCGCCCCAATCGAAGCCGGTGCGTGACAGATCGTCCGCGAGGACATGGGCGTGCGCCGAGAGCAGGCAGCCGCCGGGTGCCAGAGCCGCGGCGAGCTTGTTGGCGATCGGCACAAGGCGCGTGCGGTCGGGCAGGTCGTACAGCACTTCGGAACAGACCAGCAGGTCGAGCTTCTCGGGCAGCGGCTCGTCGAAGAAGTCGTGCTGGCGGAACTCGATGTTGGCGAGGTCTTGGCAGCGCGCCTTCGCGCGTTCGAGGGCTCGGGAAGAGATATCCGACGCCGCAAGGTGGCCGACTTTGGGTGCCAGCATGGCGGTGAACCGGCCCTCCGAGCAGGCGACTTCAAGCGCCTTCGCGATCGGCGTCTCCGGCAGCAGCGAGAGAGTGCGTCGATATTTGAGCTGTTCGTAATCTGAGCCATAGGCCCAGGGATCGGGCGTTCGATAGACCGACTCCCAGTAGGCGAGGCGGTTGCGGCTGGGAGGAGCGTCGGCGCCGAGGGGTGCAACGGCGCCATGAGCCAAGGGTGTGGGGAGGACCGCCGCCATTGCCTGCGCACGACCTTCGACGATCACGTCCGCGAGTGCCTGCCGGTTGGCGTCGCCGGAGCGCGGACCGGCGACGGCCACGGCGGCACCGACCAGCACGTGGCGGGCCAGCGTGCGTGGTTTGAGCGGGCCCGTGGGCAGGTTGACTGGCAGACGCGCCAGTTCGATCGTCGCCTGCAACCAGAATCTCGGGCGGCGCAGCACGCCGCTTTGCTTGAGGAAGATCGTAGGGCTCATCGCCTCGATGGCGATTTCGGTAAGCTCGCGCAATGACATCGGACCGAGTAACGGCGCCTCGGCGCGCGCCAGGAACTCCCCGCCTTTGCGGAACTCGATGTGCAGCGTATCGACGTCGGCCGGCGGCTCGACCGCGCACAAGTGGCAGATATCTTGGCGCACGAATAAGGCGCGTCCAGCGACCAGTCGCTCGGTCAGTCGCTGGGGCCGGAAGATTTCGGGCTCGAAAACGAACTCGAGCAGGCGTGCCAAGCCTGGCCGCGAGGCCGCGCGCTCCACCTCGGCGAGCAGGCTGCGAACGCACGCGAAAAAGTCGGGACCGTCACCGATTGTGTCGCCGACGAGAACATGCGCCCCGGTTCTCAGCCCGCCCAGGATATTGAGCTGACAGGCATCAAGCAGGCTGCCCCAGCGATCCGGCAGCGGCATGACCAGACCCTTGCCATTGCCGCCAGCACCGATCTCGGCGGCCGCCGACCACAAGGCGTAATGGCCGATCGCCATTTCCCTGGTGCCGCCCATCCCGGGATCGGCGCCGCCGGCATGCAAGGGCGCAGGCCGCGGCACTCGTGGATCGCGCGCGAAGGCGTGATCGACGACGATACGGGCATCGGCCAGCATGGCCTGCGCATCGCTCGACAACGAGTTGCGGCTGAAACGATAGGGGGCGAGTCCGTCGGGCACCGGCAGGAAGGCGACGCCAGTCCTGGCCACGCGCTGCCAGAAGTCCCAGTCCTCACAAGTGCGCAGGCTTTCCTCGAAGCCGCCCAGCTCGACGACAAGTTCTCGATCGAGCACGAAGCCATGGATCGGCACTGGGCAGCGTCGCGCAAACACTTCGAACGGCATGCGCGCCACGTCGCTGCTCATCCACAGTGGGCCCTGCCGGCCGTCGGGCGTGACGCGCCTGCAGCCGCAATAGACGACCTTGGCGCCCGCCGCGGCCTCGAGCTTGCCGACCATCTTCTCGACGAAGGGCGGCTCCAGCCAATCGTCGGCGTCGAGGAAGGCGAGCCAGCGGCCGTCGGCGGCGGCGATGCCGCGGTTGCGTGCCGCCGAGGCGCCCTGCGGCGGCCGGCCATCGCTCAGCAAGCGAAACCGCTTGTCGCGCGCGACGTAGGTCTCGGTGAGCTGGCGTGTACCGTCGGTCGAGCCGTCATCGACGATGATCGCCGTCCAGTCGCCGCGCGTCTGGGCGAGCAGGCTGTCGAGGGCCTCAGCAAGTGTTTCGGCCGCGTTGTACGCCGGAATGACGACGCAGAGCGTCACCAGATCGTGCCGGTATAGAGTGGCATCGGCTGCTGCATCAGGTGCAGGCGGCGGAACAACCGGCCTCTCAGCACCTCCAGCACCATGCCGGTGAAACGCAGCGGCGCCACTAGCGGCCGCGTCGCCGTGCATTGACCGATCAGCGCGGCGGCATCGCCCCATTGCCCGGCGCGCAACGCCCCCCAGGCAAACCACATGCGGAAGTCCTGTAGATGGGCGTCGATGTCGTCGGCATAGTTGGGGAAGCGCCTGCGGTACTCGCCAAGCGCAATCTCGGTCGAGCGGAACATCGTCATCGAGTTGGTCGACATGCTGCCCGGCACCTGGCGGTAGCCGACGAGATAGCGCGGCACGACGCGGAACTCGGCGTGCTCGGCGATGCGCAGGCAGATCAGGAAATCCTCGGCGCCTTGGGCACCGCTCGCCCTGAGAGCAGTGTCGTAGCCGCCCGCCAGCTCGAACGCCGAACGGCGGACCAGCAGGGTCGAGCCGTTGCCGATCAGGTTGTGAGCACAGAGCCGTTGCAGCACCCAGCCTTCGTCGAGCGGCTGCGGGCCGAAGGTATGGACATTGTCTTGCTCGTCGATCGAGGCGTACCAGCAATAGACCAGCCCCACGCTCGGTCCGTCGGCCTGCAGCGCCTTGAGCTGGTATTCGATCTTGGTCGGCGCCCACAGATCGTCGGCGTCGACGAAGGCGAGGAACCTGGCGTCAGTCGAGGCTGCCCCTTTGTTGCGTGCCGCGGCGACACCGGCGTTGGCCTGGTGCACCAGGCGCACGCGCGGATCGCGCGCCTGCCAGGCTGCGGCTACGGCGGCCGAACCGTCGGTCGAACCGTCATCGACCACGACGATGTCGAGCCGGCGGTGGGTTTGCCCGCAAATGCTTTTCAGGGTGGCCGAGATCGTCCGTTCCGAATTGAACATCGGGACGACGACACCGACCAAGTCTTCATCATCTTGCACAACTAGCGCAACTTAGCCGCGGAGTGGCCGGTTGTCAGCCTCGGAGGCATTACTTGAATTCGCCCCAATCGCTGGTCATATGCCGCGCATGCGTATTCTGCTCGCTGCCATCCTGTCGCTGCTCACGCTCGCCGGCACCGCCCACGCCCAGGTCGGCGTGCCGGAGATCGAGCGCTACGTTAACTCGATCCGAACTTTGCAGGCGCGCTTCGTGCAGAGTAATCCCAACGGCTCGGTGGCGCAGGGCACTCTCTATGTGCGCCGCCCGGGCCGTATGCGCTTTGAGTACGACGCGCCGTCGAAGCTCAAGGTCGTGGCCGACGGCACGCAGGTCACGCTGTGGGATCCGGCCACGCGTGATTTCGGCCAGTGGCCGATCGGCTGGACAGCGGCCTCGTTCCTGGTCCGCGAGCCGTTCACTCTATCGGGCGACCTCACCGTCGAATCCCTGCAGCGCACGGGCGATGGACTGCAACTCACCATAGTGCAGACCCGCAAGCCGCAAGAAGGCAAGATCATGGTTCGGCTGTCGGAAAACCCCATGGCACTCCGTGGTTGGTCGATCATCGACAATCGCGGCAACAAGGTCGATGTGACGCTGACCGACCTCAAGACCGGTGGGCAGCTGGCCAATTCGCTCTTCAAGTATGACGGGCCGGACGCCGGCCAGATTATGGGCGGCGGCGGCAACCGCAACTGAGCTATAACTGCCCGCATGAGCGGGCTGATTGTGCGGGCATCGACTGAAGCGGACGTTGCGCGCTGCGCCGAGATCTACGGCCACCACGTGCTGCACGGCACGGCGTCGTTCGAGGTCGATCCTCCCAATCTTGCCGAAATGAAAAAACGGCGCGCCACGGTGCTCGATCTCGGCCTGCCGCATCTGGTTGCCGAGCGTGACGGGCGCGTGTTGGGCTACGCCTATGCCGGCAACTGGCGGCCCAGGCCGGCCTACAAGTTCTCGGTCGAGGATTCGATCTACATCGACAAGGACGCGGTCGGGCAGGGTGTCGGCAGGGCGCTCTTGCCGGTGCTGATCGAGCAGTGCACGGCGCTCGGCAAGCGCCAGATGGTGGCAGTGATCGGCAATTCGGCCCAGACGCCGTCGATCCGCCTGCACGCCTCCTGCGGCTTCGAGATGGTCGGCACGATCAAGAGCATCGGCTTCAAGTTCGGCCGCTGGCTCGACAGCGTCCTGATGCAGCGGCCGCTGGGGCCTGGCGACACCACACCGCCCGCCACGGCCTAGGCCATCGCATGATTGGGCGAATCTAGTGCACGCCTGGCTCCGGCGCCTGCCGCCCAACGTGCAGGGCGCGCTGTGGCTGGTCTCGGGCGGCTTCATCTTCACCTGCAACGGCGTGATGATCCGGCTGCTGTCGGACCAGGTCGAAAGCGTCCAGACCGCCTTCTTTCGCGCCTTCTTCTCGGTGCTGATGCTGCTGCCGCTGATGCTGAGCGGCCGCGTCAAGCCCTGGCACTCCACGCGCATCCACGGCCATTTCTGGCGCACCTTCATGGGCACCGTGTCGATGGTGCTGGGTTTCTATGCCGTGTCGATGCTGCCGCTCGCCGATGCCACGGCGTTGGGTTTCTCCCAGCCGCTGTTCTCTGTCTGCGTCGCCGCGCTGGTCCTGCGCGAGAAGGTTCGCTGGCGGCGCTGGAGCGCCACCATCGTGGGCTTCATCGGCGTGCTCGTCATGGTGCGGCCGGGCGCCGGCAGCCTTCAGCCCGGGGCGCTGGTGGCGCTCACCAACGCGCTCACCGTAGCGCTCTCGATCCTGCTGGTGAGGCGGCTTTCCAACTCGGAGGCGCCACTGATGATCCTGACCCAGTTCGCGATCTGGTCGACCTTGCTGTTGGCCGTTCCGGCGATCTGGGTGTGGCGCTGGCCGGACGCCTGGGGCTGGGTCCTGGCGATCGGCGTCTCGGCCTCGGCGACGATCGGCCAGTATTTCTGGGTGCAGGCCTTCAAGGCGGGCGAGATGTCGGCGGTGGCACCGTTCGAATATCTGCGCCTGCCGTTCGCCGTCTTCATGGGCTGGCTGATCTGGGGCCAGATGCCGGAGATCTGGACTTATGTCGGCGCGGCGATCGTCATCGCCTCGGCACTCTACATCGCCCATCGCGAGCACCAGCTCGCGCGTGAACGTCGCGCCGCCGAGCGGCTGGCTACGATCGCGCCGCGTCCTGCTCCTTGAGCAGCCAGGTGCGCGCCTTGGCGCGATGCGCCTCGGTGATGTGGACCTTGGCGGCGGTGAAGGCCGCGAGCAGGACCGCCGCGTCGTCGGTGTAGCCCAGTCCGGCGATGAAGTCGGGAATGGCGTCGAACGGCATCACGAAATAGGCGAGCGCGCCGAACAGTGTGGCGCGGATCGGCAGCGGCGTGGCGCTGTCGGTGGCGCAGTGGAAGGCCGCGACAGCGTCCTCAGTGAAAGGCACCTGGCCGAGCGTCCGGCGGGCCTTCCGCCAGAATCCGTCGTTTACGCTGGCCGAGTCGCGCGCGAGTTGGCTGGTGTCAGTCATCGACAAAAGGTGAGGAGGCGTGCCGCGCTTGGCAAGGGGGCGCGACATGCTAAAAGCGCCCCGAACCACGGAGGACACCAATGAACGTCAAGGGCCAGGCCGCCATCGTCACCGGCGGCGCATCGGGATTGGGCGGCGCTACGGCATCGGCGCTGGCGGCAGCCGGCGCCAAGGTCGCGCTCTTCGACCTGCAGGACGAGCTTGGCGAAAAGAAAGCCAAGGAAATCGGTGGCCTCTATGTGAAGACCGACGTTTCCGATGCCGCCAACACCGAAGCCTCGGTCAAGACGGTGGTCGAGAAGCTCGGGGCCCCGCGCGTGGTGGTGAATTGCGCCGGCATCGGCCGCGCCGCCCGCACGATCTCGAAATCCGGTCCGCACGATCTCGCGATGTTCTCCCAGGTGATCCAGGTCAACCTGATCGGCACCTTCAACGTCATTCGCCTCGCCTCGTGGGCGATGAGCCAGGCCGAGCCGATGGATGACGGCGAGCGTGGCGTCATCATCAACACCGCCTCGGTGGCGGCCTTCGACGGCCAGATCGGCCAGGCCGCCTACTCGGCCTCGAAGGGCGGCGTTGTCGGCATGACCCTGCCGATCGCGCGCGATCTTTCCAGCCTGGGCATCCGCGTCTGCACCATCGCGCCCGGCCTGTTCCTGACGCCGATGATGATGGGCCTGTCGGCCGAGGCGCAGAAGAGTCTCGGCGCCCAGGTGCCGTTCCCGCCGCGGCTGGGCGATCCCAAGGAATATGCCCAGCTCGCCATGAGCATCGTCGAGAACCACATGCTGAACGGCGAGACCATCCGGCTCGACGGCGCGATCCGCATGGCGCCGCGCTAGTCTCTACTCTCCGTCGCCGGGCCGCGTGAAAGGCAAACGAGCAAATGTTCCCAGAATTTCCCATCTGCGTGGGAAACATATAATGCACGTCCGCTTGGATTTTAGGCGATTCTTCCCAATTTCTGCACCACCCTCCCAGCTAAGCCATTGATATCCCTCGATTTCAGATGCGGTATTAGGATACCGCACCGCAAGATACTGATGCGCAAGGATTTTCTGGCACCGTCATTGCTTTAGCCGAGCAGCCTGACCTTCCCACCGATCGCCTTCCAGGCGTAGTGGCCGCCGGCCATGTAGCGCGCGTCGAAGCCCGCCTCGCGCAGCGTGATCGCGGTCTGGCAGCCGACATGGAAGCCGTAAACGCAGAAAGTGACGACCGGCTTGTCCTTGGAGAGCTCACCGATCCACTCGCCGATCCGCTCGGGATCGCGCCATACCGCGCCTTCCATGATGTCCGCGGCGCGCGTCGTGAAATGGCGCGGGCGGGCGTCGATGATCTGCACGCCTTCGCCGCCCTCGATCATGGCCCGCACTTCTTCGGGCGTAACGGCGGGCACGTCGGCGAACTCCTTCTGCACCAGCTTACGCGGCGGCGCGACCTTGATGGCGTCCTCGTAGCGGCCGAGAACCGACGCCCAGTCGATGTTGCGCATGAAGGTCGCGACATAGGACGAAGCGTTGGTCCCGAAGTCGAGATGGTAGGCATGCTCGTACATGTCGATTGCCAGGATCGGAATGCCGCCGCTCACGCTTTGGCTGTGCTCCATGGCGATCTGATTGATGAGCCGCTGGTCGCGCGGCAGCCAGGTCAGCAGCACCCAGCCGGACGCGCCGGCCAACCCTTCGGCGAGCGCGATGAACTCGCGGCGCCAGCGGTCGACTGAGCTGAAGTCGCGGGCGAGGGCTGTCGCCAGGGTGTCAGGGACGGTCCTGCCGTCGCCGCCCAGACTGGCGAAATACAGCTCATGCAGCAGGGTCGAGTTGAGCGCAGCGGCCTCGTCGCGCTTCAACCGCGCAATCGTCTCCGGTGGTGTGGTCGCAGGGTCGAGCGCCGTCAACTCGGCGGTCAGAGCATTGAGGCGCTTCATTGCGCTGCCGTAGTTACCCTCGTAGTGGCTCTCGATCAGGTGCGGCGTGATGCCGAGCAGGGTCCACGGGCGGCAGTGAAGGGGAGCAAGTTGGTACTGCATGTCGGTCTCCTATGAGGTCTGGATGCGAAGGTCGTCGAAGTAGGTGACGCTGTCGGCCTTGGTCCAAAGGGCGACCTTGCCGGCGGCGGTGAAGGTGGTGTCGGTGGCGCTGTACAGGCTCTTGCCGTTGAGGAAGACCTCGAAGCGGCTGCCGCGAGCCACGAGCCGCAGCTCCTGCCAGACGCCGCTTGGCACTTTGACGTTGGCGCCGGCGAACTGGCGACGCTGGCCCCCCACCACCTTGTAGAGGCGGACATTGTCCTCGGCCGCGTTGGCGCGCACGACATAGTAGTTGTTGGCGTCGGACAATCGCACGACCAGGCCGGCCGCGCGGTCGACCTCGCCCGACACCGCCTTGAAGCGCACGGCAACGTCGAGGTCGGCTGCGACCGGCTGGTCGAAGATCGCCAGCGGAAAGCGATAGTCGGTCGTGTCTTTGCTGGTCTCGGCCAGCACCTTGTGGCCTCCGTCCTCCACCAGGGTCCATTTGGGCGGCGGGCCGGAGCCGGTCAGCCCGACCGTGTAAGCGGCGCGTTCGAAGTCGATGCGGGCAGTGCCCTGCGCCTTGGCATCGAGCCCCGTCAGGGCGGTGGCGCCTCCGACGGCAAGAAGCGTGCGTCGATGGTGGTCCATGACATGCCTCCTCAGTTGATGGTGAGTCTCGTGCCGGCGCCCGTCGCGAGCGCTCGGCGATGGACGGTGGCGGCGGCGGCCACGTCCTGCAGGCCCATGCCGGTGCTGTCGAACAAGGTGATGTCGGTCGCCGCGCAGCGTCCGGTTTTTGCGCCGGTGATCAGCTCGGCCAAGGTCGCATGGACGTGGCCGCGACCAACCTCGCCGCTCGCCAGGGCATGATGGAGATCGCCGATCTCAACCGCCTGGTCCAGCGAATTGACGGTCACGCGGCTGGCGGCGTAGAGGCTCGGCGCGATTTCGCTCTTGTCGTGGTTGTCGGCGCCGACGGCGGAGATGAACGTGCCGGGCCGAATAAGGTCGCGCGTCAGAAAGGCCGTTCGTGCCGACGTGCAGGTTACGACGATGTCACAATCACGCGCCGCCCCGAGGTCCTTGACCGCCGTCACGCCGAGGCCGAGGGCGGCGGACATTTCCTGCGCATATTGCTCGGCCTTGCCGCCGTCCAGATCCCAGACTTGCACGCGCTCGAGTGCCGCCGCCGCCATGACGGCGCGCAGCTGGATGCGACCCTGCACGCCTGCGCCGCAGATCATGGCGGTCCTCGAGCCGGGCCGGGCCAGGTGGCGTACTGCGAGGGCCGTCGCAGCGCCGGTGCGGTTGATGGTGATCTCGATCGAATCCATCAGCGCCAGCGGCCGCCCACTGCTGGCATCGGCGAGGTAGATGACGCCCTGGGCCGTCGGCAGTCCGTTGCTCGCCGGATTGCCGGGGAAGTTGCCGTTGAGCTTGATCGCGACCACGTCGCCGGCGCGGCCGAGCAGCGCCGCGCCTTTGGCATGGAAGGAGCCGTTCGGAACCGAAAATCCCGACGCGACCGGCGCCAAGGCCTCTCCGCAGGCGCTGGCCCGGAAGCCCGCTTCAACCGCCTCGACATAGGCCGGGAAGTCCATCAGGCGCGCCACGTCGCTACGCGACAGAATCAAAAGCCTGCGATCCATCGTCATTGTACCTTGAACAGCGCAGCGCGGTGGCTGGCGGGCAGGAAGGCGTAGACACTGTCGCCCGATGGAGGGAAGGCCGTGGTGTGCGCGCCCTTCTCGGTGACGACATGGCCCAGGCTCTGCATCGAGGTCGTGTCGAAGACGTCGATCACGCCCGGATCGCCGACCGCGACATAAAGCTGGCGGCGCCTGGGGTTGAACCAGACGACATCGGGCACGCCGCTCAGCTTGCCGGTGTCCAGCACCTTGCCCGACCGCGCGTCGAGCGTGACCAGCACGCCGGCGTCGCAGGCGCAGAACAGCCGGCCGGTCGCCGGATCGAAGTCGAGGCCGTGTGCGCCGTCGGCCGGGACCGGCATCGTGCGGGCAATCCGGTCAGGGTCGCGCGCATCGACCACGACGATCTGCGAGGGCTGCATGATGTTGACGTAGAAGACCTCGGCGTCGGCATCGAACACCGTCCAGCGGGTGCGGCCCGGCACCTCGATGGACGAGCGCATCTTGCCGGCATCGAGATCGACCATCGAGAGCGTGTAGGAATGGGGCACCGCGGGATCGCCGACATTCGCGGCCAGCACGAGCCGACGCTTGGCATCGTAGGCGAGGCCGTTCGGCCGTACGCCGACCGCGATCTTCGTCGCCTTGCGATCGCCGGGGGCGAACACGCCAATCGAGTTTTCGCCGCGGTTGGAGGTGAAGACGAGCTGGCTCTCGTCGCTCACCAGCGCGCCGGCCACCGCCGCGAGATCGGGCACCGAATAAAGGTGCTTCCTGGTTGCCGGGTCGAACACGTCGATGGCGCTGTTGGCGGTGTGGGCGACATAGACGTGGCCGGTCCGGGCATGGACGGCGGCGTGGTCGAAGCCGCCGTCGCCGTTGTGTGCCGGCAGGTCTACATGGCCGAGGAGCTTGAGAGGCATGGCGGTCACCCGAGGCGTGCGCGGAAACGGAAGGCGCTGAGCAGCACGACGGCCCAGGTCGCGAGTCCAAGCGCAGTAACCAGGCCCAGCCCGACAAGGCCGGCCTGAAGGACCTGGATGGCGATCCAGCCACCCACCACCACGACCGCCAGGCGGCAGCTCATGGCGAACAGCGGCCACTGCGGCTGGCGGGTCGACTGGAAGGCCGACATCAGGACGTTGGCGGCGACGCAGGGATAGGCGAGGCCGACGATCGCGAGGTAACCCGGCGCTGCAGCGATGATCGCGGGATCGTCGGTGAACAGCCCCATCCAGACCTCGGGCGCTGCAATTGCCAGCACGCTCACGCCGGCCATGACACAGGCCGACAGGCCGACCGCGATCCAGGCGATGCGCTTGGCGCGAACGAATTGCTTGGCCCCGATGTTGCTGCCCACCAGAGCGATCACCGCTGCGCCCAGACCGAAATTCAGCGGATAGAGCAGGTATTCCAGGCGCACAGCCGCGCCGAAGGCGGCGAGCGACGTGGCGCCCAGCAGGCCCGCGTAGGACGTGAGCGTTGCCAATGCGGCGTTGTTCAGCACGGGGGCAAGCGACATCGGCGCGCCCACGCGCAGGATCTCGCCGAATGATTTCCGGTCGAACCGCATGTCGCCGAGCGACAAGACCACGGCGGCTCGGCCCGAGGCGAGGAACCAGGCCAGTGCGGAGGAGGAGACAGTGAAGGCGAGCACGGTCGCGATGCCGGCACCGGTGATGCCGAGCGCCGGGACAGGTCCCCAGCCGAACACCAGCAGCGGCACCAGGGCGATGTGCAGCAGCTCGGCGCCGACGTAGACCCAGACCAGGATGGCGACCTGGCCAGTGCCCCGTACGATGCTGGTGAGAGCGCCCAGCATCCAGTAGGCGAACGCGCCAGCGAAGATGACGTTGGAATATTCGAGAGCGGCGTCCAGCACCGCCCCGCGGCCGCCCAGCAGGCGATAGATCGCGGGTCCCCCCAGCAGGAAGAGGGCGCTGAACAGCAACGCCGCACCGAGCGCGATCGCCAGCGCATGCCAGGCGAGCCCGCAGGCGTCCTGGCCGCGGCCGGCACCCAAGGCACGTGCCACCGAGGCGGCGATCGCACCGCCCATCGCCATGTTGGCCATCTGCTGCATCAGCATCAGCAGCGGGAACACCAGCGCGAGCCCGGCCAGGGCGTCGAGGCCGAGCCGCCCGACGAAGTGCGCGTCGACGCTGGTCGTCACCGCGATCAGCACCACGTTCACCACGAGGTTGGGCGCGGCCAGCCGCAGCAGCGTGGCGACGATCGGCCCTTCCAACAGCAGGCGCGTACGCGCCGCAGCGGGCGAGGCGGGCGTGAGGGCGGCGTCGACCATGGCCCGCCTCAGCTCATTTTCGGCGGCCAGTTGTGGGTCTCGCCTACAAGATGGCGGCACCAGGTGTAGAGCGCGTCGTAGATCACCATGCCGTGCTTCAGCATCTCGTGGTCGTCTGCATAGACGTGGCTGAGGCCGAGCGAGATCGCGAACAGGCCAGCCGATTGCGGTGTGAGGTCGAGCCGGGAGGTGTCGGCGCCGCGCACGATGTCGGCGAGCTTGTCGAGCCCCGGCGCGTCGAGTTTGTATTCGGCGATGAAGGCGTCGAACGAGCACTTCTCGCCGACATGGCTGAACTTAACGCCCGGAATGTCATAGGGAATCGCGCCGGTCTTCTCGGCCGTCTTCAGCACCTCCGCGGGCGCCACGTAGAGAAACTCCGGGTCCTTCTCGATGAAGCGCTTGATCAGCCAGGGGCAGGCGATGCGGTCGATCTTGGGACGTTCGCGGGTCACCCATTTCATGGCTTGTCTCCTTCTTTGTGCGGTTCGGTGGGAAATCCATCGGCGCGCCAAGCGCCGATGCCGCCGGCGACAGCGACGGCATCGATGCCGCGCTGGCGGAACTTTTCCGCGCAATCGCCGCCGATCTCGAAGCCCCAGGCGCAATAAACCAGGGCCTTGGCGCCCTTGGGGACCGAGGCGACGATCTCGTCGACTTTTTCCGGCGGCGCGCGCCGCGCGCCGCGCAGGCGGAACGGCACGTTGATGGCGTCGTCGGCCAGACGCGCGTCGATCACCACCAGGCCGGGATTCGCGTCGAGCATTGCCTTGGCGGCAGGCACGTCGATCATCTTGGGCGGCGGCGGCGCAACCTCGCCGGCGAAGCGCCGGGCGATGCGTGGCCAGTGGAGGTTCTCCATGAAGGCATCGACGTAGGCGCCGGGGTTGGCACCGAAATCGATGTGATAGGAATGCTCGTACATATCGAGCGCCAGGATCGGCGTGCCGCCGGCCAGGCTGTGCGTGTGGTCGGCGCACCAGATATTCGACAGGCTCCCGTCGCGCGGCGAGCGCGTCAGCAGCACCCATCCCGAGCCGCCGCCCAGCGCCTTGCCCATGGCGACGAACTCGGCACGCCACTTGGCGAGCGAGCCGAAGTCGCGCGCGATCGCCTCGGCCAGCGTGCCCTCCGGTTGCCCGCCGCCGCCTTCGCTGGGGCCGGCCAGGCCGTCGAAGTAGGTCTCGTGCAGCAGCATCGAGTTGGTGGCGATCAGCTCTTCGCGCTTCAGCCCGTTCAACCGGAAGCCGGGCGCCGTTGCCGGATCGAGCGCGGCAAGCTCGGCGCGGATCGCGTTCAGCCGGCGCACCGCGCCGCCGTAGTTGTTGACGTAGTGGCTGCCGATCAGGTCTCGGGACAGGCCCTTCAGGCGGGCCGGCTTAGAGGCGAGGGGACGGGCGTGATACTGCACTATCTTCTCCTTGATACACTCGTTTCATTGAAATCTACTCTTGATTCTCCGGAACGCAAGCACAAAATGATACGAGTGTTGCTTTTACTAGGAATAGCGTGATACGGATGAACGATGCCTAGGGATACCGATACTCGCTGGTTGCTGCTGATCCATCAGCTCCCCGCCAAGCCCGCCTACGCGCGGGTCAAGGTGTGGCGGAGGCTGCAGGCGCTGGGCGCGGTCACGGTCAAGGGCTCGGTCTATGCCCTGCCGGCCAATGCCGAGACGCAGGAGGACTTCGCTTGGCTCGCCAAGGAGATCGTCGAGTTGGACGGCGAGGCGATGATCTGCGAGGCCGCCCTGGTCGAGGGCATGAGCGACCACGAGATGCAGGCGCTGTTCGACCAGGCGCGGGACGAGGACTACGCGCACATCGCCGATGAGGCGCGCCAGATCGCGACCCGCAAGGTCGAGGAAACGGCGGACCGCGAGCTCAGCGAGATCGCGACGCAGGTCGGCCGGCTGCGCAAGCAGCTCGACGCTGTCGTCGCCATCGACTTTTTCGGCGCCAACGGGCGGCTGGCCGCGCAGGGCCTGGTGTCGGGCCTCGAGGCCGCCTTGCAAGGGGAGGAAGCCATGCCATCGACCGAATCCGTGCCCGCGCCCGGGCCGCTCGCCAACCGGACCTGGGTCACGCGCAAGGGCGTACAGGTCGACCGCATCGCTTCGGCCTGGCTGATCCGACGTTTCATCGACAAGGCCGCGCGCTTCAAGTTCGTGCCGTCGAGCGGCTACCATGCCGAGCCGGGCGAGCTGCGCTTCGACATGTTCGAGGGCGAGTTCACCCACCGGGGCGACCGCTGCACCTTCGAGGTGCTGGTTGCCCACGCCGGCCTCGCCGATCCGGCGCTGAGCGCGATCGGCGAGATCATCCACGACATCGACCTCAAGGACGACAAATACGGCCGGGCCGAGACGGCAGGCGTAAGGAGCCTGATCACCGGCATCGCCACGCCGGGCGCCGACGACGAGCAGCGCCTGGCGCGCGGCGCCGTCCTGCTCGACGGACTCTACGACTCCTTCGCCATCAAACAGGGCAGCAAATGACAGACCACGGCGTTCCCTTCGGCGAAGCGATGCGCGTGTGGGCGCGCGTTGCCGCCCTCTCGTTCGGCGGACCGGCCGGACAGATCGCGGTGATGCATCGCATCATCGTCGAGGAGAAGAAATGGATCGGCGAGAACCGCTTCCTGCAGGCGCTGAACTACTGCACCTTGCTGCCCGGCCCCGAGGCGCAGCAGCTCGCCGTCTATATCGGCTGGCTGATGCACAAGACCAAAGGCGGGCTGGTTGCCGGCACGCTGTTCGTGCTGCCGGGCCTCGTTGCCATCATGGCGCTCAGCTGGATCTACGTGCTGCTCGGCAAGCTGACGGTGATACAGGGGTTGTTCTTCGGCCTGAAGGCCGCCGTGCTGGTGATCGTGATCGAGGCCGTGCTGCGAGTCGGCAGGCGCGCGCTCAAGAACAACGTCATGCGCGGTATCGCCGCCGCCGCCTTCATTGCCATCTTTTTCTACAACGTCGACTTCCCGATCATCGTTGTCGTGGCGGGCCTGGTCGGCTGGCTGGGTGGCAAGCTCGGCGCCAAGCCGTTCCTGACCGGCGGCGGCCACGGCAAGGTGGGTGACAAGCAGGTGGCCGACGCCGATTCACTTCTGGGCGAAGAGACGCCGCCGCATGCGCGGCCCAACCTGCGCTGGTCGCTCGGCATCAGCTCGCTCTTCCTGGTGCTGTGGCTCGTGCCAGTGGCTGCCCTCTATGTCGGCCTGGGTGGCGACAACGTCTTCACCCAGATCGCGCTGTTCTTCAGCAAGATGGCGGTGGTGACTTTCGGCGGCGCTTACGCCGTGCTGGCCTATGTCGCCCAGGAAGCGGTCGGCACCTATCACTGGGTGAAGCCCGGCGAGATGCTGGACGGCCTTGGCATGGCCGAGACCACGCCGGGCCCGCTGATCATGGTAACGCAGTTCGTGGGTTTCCTCGGCGCCTGGCGCTCGCCGGGACCGCTCAACCCCGTGCTCGCCGGCACACTCGGTGGGTTGCTCACCACCTGGGTCACCTTCACGCCCTGTTTCCTCTGGATCTTCTTCGGCGCGCCCTTCGTCGAGATGCTGCGCGCCAACAAGGCGCTCGCCGCGGCGCTCGGCGCCGTCACTGCCGCAGTCGTGGGCGTGATCCTCAACCTTGCCGTCTGGTTCGGTCTGCAGGTGTTGTTCGCCACTCACCGGCCGATCCATTGGCTGGGCGCAACAATCGACGTGCCGGTGCTCGCCTCGGCCAATATCCCGTCGATCGTGCTCGCCGCCGCCGCGGCGGTCGCGGTGTTCCGCTTCAAGTTCGGCATGGTGCCGGTGCTGCTGGCGAGCTCGCTGACCGGTGTTGTCTATTTTCTTGTCATTGGGGGAGTCTAGTCCTGTCTTCAACCGAAGGAGGTCGTCATGGCTGCCGTGCAGAACCGTCGTGATTTCATCGCTATCGCCGCCGGTGCCACTCTCGCCGTCACCGCCGCCGATGCACTCGCCCAGAGTGCTCCCAAGACCGAGTACGCGATCAAGAAGCTGCCCTTCGACCCTTCCAAGATCAAAGGCCTGTCGGAGAAGCTGCTCACCAGTCACTACGAGAACAACTATTCAGGCGCGGTGAAGCGGCTCAACGCCATCTCAGCCCAGCTTGCCGGCCTCGACATGGCGACCGCGCCGGTGTTCGTCGTCAATGGGCTGAAGCGTGAGGAGCTGATCGCCACCAACTCCATGATCATTCACGAGCTGTACTTCGACGGCCTGGGCGGAGAAGGCGATCCCACGGGCGCACTCGCCGAGCAGCTCGCCAAGGACTTCGGCAGCGTGGCGCGTTGGAAGACCGACTTCGCGGCCGTCGGCAAGGCGCTGGGTGGGGGCTCGGGCTGGGTGATGCTGGCCTGGTCGCCGCACGACAAGAAGCTGGTCAACACCTGGGCCAACGATCACACCATGACGCTGGCCGGCGGCCGGCCGATCCTGGCGCTCGACATGTTCGAGCACGCCTACGCCATGGACTACGGCGCCAAGGCTGCATCCTACGTCGATGCCTTCATGCAGGGTATCCGCTGGGACAACGCGGCGGGGCTCTACGAGCGCTTCAGCAAGCAGGCGTGAGCAATGCGGTTTACGCAATTGGGCGCAAGCTCTCTGGCGGCGGTCGCGGCCATTCTGTTTGCCGCGGCCGCTGGGGCGGCGGAGCCTGCACTCGTCCTGGAAGGCAAGATCCCGCTTGGCAAGGTGAGCGGGCGGATCGATCACCTGGCGGTCGATCTCCAACGCCAGCGGCTGTTCGTCGCTGAGCTCGGCAATGATACGGTGGGCGTGGTCGATCTCAAGGCGATGACGACCCTGCGCACGCTCACCGGATTTCGCGAGCCGCAGGGCATCGGCTATGCGCGCTCGACCGACGAGGTGTACGTCGCCAACGCCGGCGATGGATCGGTCCGCATCCTGGGAGGAGAGGATCTTTCGCCGCGTGGCCGGCTCGAGCTCGGCGACGACGCCGATAATGTGCGTATCGATGCATCGGCCAGCCGGGTGTTCGTTGGCTACGGCAAGGGCGCGCTGGCCGTGATCGATGCGCCAAGCTACCGCAAGGTCGCCGACCTTCCGCTCAAGGCGCATCCGGAATCGTTCCAGCTCGACCCGATGACCGGCCGGGCTTTCGTCAATGTGCCGGATGCCGGGCACGTCGCGGTCATGGACATTGCCTCTGGAAGACAGCTTGCCGCGTGGCAGGTGCCCGGCCTGCGCGCGAACTTTCCCATGGCGATCGACAATGACGGCGGCCAGGTGTTCGTTGCCTTCCGCCAGCCGGCGAGGCTGGCGGTGTTCGCGAGCCGCGACGGCACCGTCGCGAGCAATCTCGACCTTTGCGACGACGCGGACGATGTGTTTGTCGATTCGCGACGGCACCGCCTCTACGTCAGTTGCGGCGCTGGCGCCGTCGATGTCTTCCAGCGAAGCGCCCAGGGGTGGGCACCGAGCGGCCGCGTCCAAACGGTGTCCGGTGCGCGGACCTCGTTGTTCGTCCCGGAACTCGACCGGCTGTTCGTCGCCGTGCGTGGCGGATGGCGCGAATCGGCAGCGGTGTGGGTCTTCCGCCCGGCACCCTGAGGACGTACATAGGCGGGCATGTCCGATATTTCCCTGCCCGACCGCCTCTCCACAAACCCAAAGAGCCCGCACTATGACGAGGCCCTGCTGTCGAAGGGCGTCGGTATCAAGTTCGACGGCCAGGAGAAGACCAACGTCGAGGAATATTGCGTGAGCGAGGGCTGGATCCGCGTCGCGGTCGGCAAGACCGTCGACCGCAAGGGTAACCCGCTCACCATCAAGCTCACCGGCAAGGTCGAGCCCTACCTCAAGCAGGAATAGGAGGCGGCTGATGCACAACCACACCCTCGCCGACTGGCGCCACGACCATGTATTCCTGGGTGCCGCCCATGACCGCAACGAGCGGCGCACCTGGGCGGTGGTCGGGCTCACTGCCGCCATGATGGTGGTGGAGATCGCGGGCGGCATGATCTTCGGCTCGATGGCGCTGCTGGCCGACGGCTGGCACATGTCGACCCATGCCGGCGCACTCGCGATCGCGGCCTTCGCCTATCGCTACGCCCGCAATCACGCCCGCGACGCACGCTTCACCTTCGGCACCGGCAAGCTCGGCGACCTCGCGGGCTTCACCAGCGCCATCGTGCTGGCCATGATCTCGCTCGCCATCGGCTACGAATCCGTGATGCGGCTGTTCCAGCCGGTGACCATCCACTATAGCGAGGCGACGGCGATCGCCGTGGTCGGGTTGGGCGTCAACCTATTCAGCGCCTGGCTGCTGGGTGGCGATCATCATCACAGCCACGATCATGAGCATGGCCATGACGATCACCACCACCATCACCACGATCACAATCTGCGCTCGGCCTACTGGCATGTGGTGGCCGACGCCCTGACTTCGGTGCTGGCGATCGGGGCCCTGCTTGCTGCCTGGTTCTATGGCTGGACTTGGGCCGATCCGGCGATCGGTGTGGTCGGTGCCCTGGTGATCGCGCGCTGGGCCTGGGTCCTGATCCGCGATGCGGGCGCCGTGCTGCTCGACGCTACGCCCAACCGCACCCTGGCCGAGGCGATCAGGAGTCGCCTCGAGATCGGCCACGACCGCATCGCCGACCTGCATATCTGGCGTCTGGGCCCCGGCCATCATGGCGCTATCGTCTCGCTAGTGTCCGACCAGCCCGAGCCGGTCGAGCACTACAAGGAGCGGCTGAAGAACATGCGCGAGCTCAGCCATCTTACGATCGAGGTCCATCGCTGCGCGGGCCTGCATTAGTGACATGCGGCTCTCGCGACGTGCCGCGCTCTTGGGCGCCATGGTCATGAGCACGCCGGCCCACGCCCAGACGGTGAAGGTGAAGCTCGGCACCGCCACGCCGGGCGGCGGCTTTCCGGTCTATGGCGAGGCCTTCGTCGCCGCGATCAAGGCTGAGGATCCCGCCCTCGAGATCGAGGCGGTGAACACCAAGGGCAGCACCGAGAACGTTCCGATGCTCGAGGCGGGCACGCTCGACATCGCGCTGGTGCAGGGCGAGGTGGTGCATGAGGCGCTGTCGGGCATCGGCCGCCCGCCCGCCAGCCTCAAGATCCTGACGGCGATGTACCCGACAGCGGGGCTCTTCGTGGTGCGCAGCGACAGCCCGTACCGTCGCATCACCGACCTCAAGGGCAAGCCGGTTGCCTGGGGCGCGGCGGGTTCGGGTCTGGTGATCCTCGGTCGCTACGTCATGGACGGTCTCGGTCTCGACGCCGCCAAGGATTTCCAGCCGGTCTATCTCGAGAAGGCGGGCGATGGCCCGGCGATGGTGCTCGATGGCCGGGTGGCGGCACTGTGGGGCGGTGGTGCGGGCTGGCCGGGTTTCAAGACGGTGATGGCGAGCCAGGAGGGCGGCCGCTTCGTGGCGCCCGATGCCGGCGAGATCCAGCGTATCTTGGCCAAACACAAATTCCTGAAGCCGATCAGCCAGCCGGCCGGCAGCTATCCGGGCCAAAGCGCGGCCATTCCCTCGGTCGGTTCCTGGAGCTTCGTGATGGCGCGGCCGGGTCTCGATCCGGCGATCGCGGCGCGGCTTGCCAAGGCGCTGCATCAGGCAGAGGCCAAACCCTCGCCGCAGCTCGGCGAGACGACGGCAAAGAAACACGCTTGCCGCTGTGACCGATCCATTGGTGCTGCATCCCGGCGTGCTGGCCTACTATCGGCAGGCGGGCCTCAGCCGGTAACCCTGTCGCTGCTCCTGCGTTCTATTCCCGATGCAACGCGGAAGGAACCGGACATGCAGGACACCAGTACGAACAAGACCCCGAAGGACGGCGTGGAAGGCGAAGGCAGCTACAGCGGCACGCGCGAATACAACGAGCGCACAGCCAAGTTCATCAAGGAGGGCAAGGTCGACAAGGCCGCGAAGGAAGCTGAACGCGCGATGGACTCGGACGAGGCGGCTGACCTCAAGAAGGCTGAGGCCCAGGGCAAGGCCGGCGATATCCACGGCAAGCGCAAATCGAAGTGACTAAAGAAGGCGCGCCCGGCTCGCACCGTGTCATCCCGAACGGAGCGAGGGATCTATGGCCAGCGCTGCGATGGATCCCTCACTACGCTCGGGATGACACTATTGTTGGTCTACCCGGTGTGCATCAGCAGCTGCTGGCCGCTGGTGTGGTCATCAGCATGGCGCGGGTGAGCTGGCAGGCGACGTCGGGGTGCATGCGGATGCCGACGATCTCGCCCGAGTCGCCGATCAGTGCGCCTTCGATGTAGTCGTCGTCGCGGCTGAGCTGGAACTCGGCGAAGGTGACATTCATGGCGCCGCTCGGCGTCGCCTCCTCGTCGCCCAGAGCGTTGCGCCGGCGGGCCATCTCGGCGGCGGCGCGATTGAGGTTCGCGATGAAGGCGTTGAATTGGGCGAAATCGGCGGTGCAGCGGATGGCGCGCTGATCTTCGTCGAGGAAGATCATCATGCAGCTGCGGCCGTCGGCGCTGACGCCGAGATGGAACTTGCCGAGCGTGCCGTTGCCGTTATCGGGGATCATGGCAGCCTCCGTCGTGATCGTTACAACGGGGTGCTGCCAGCAATGTTCCCTATGGGTCAGGACGCGACGGAATCGATGAATTTGGCCAATTCCACGTCTTTTGCGCTCAATCCACCGGCGTCGTGGGTCGACAACACAATCTCCACGCGGTTGTAGACGTTCGACCACTCAGGGTGGTGGTCGGCCTTGTCGGCGGCCAGCGCGACCCGGGTCATGAATCCCCAGGCCTGGTTGAAGTCGGCGAACTGGAACTTTTTGTGAATGGCGTCTCGGCCCGCCACTTCCGCCCAACCCTTGAGCGTGCCGAGCGCGTCGCTGCGTGCCTTGCCGGTCAGTTTCGCAGTCATGTCGGTCCTCCAGTTGTGGCACCAAGCTTGCCTCATTGTAGCGGCCGAGCCTAGGCTCCGCCGAATTCCAGGAGGCTTTCGTGAAACTCACTCGTCGTTCCGCCCTTGTCGCCGCCACGTCGCTGGCCGTCGCGCCGTCCGCCCGCGCCCAGAAAGCCGCCGATACGCTGCGCATCCAGTTCGTCGACGCCGTGCCCAACATCGACATGTACTTCAACAGCCAGCGCACCGGGCTGATCCTGGCGCACCAGGCCTGGGACATGCTGGTCCATCGAGATCCCTCGACCTTCGAGATCAAGCCCTCGCTCGCCACCGAATGGCGCTTCGCCGAGGACAATTCCCTTGAGCTGAAAATCCGCCAGGGCGTGAAGTTCCACGACGGCAGCCCGCTCACCGCCGACGACGTGGTCTACACCATCAATATGGCCTCCGATCCCGCGAGCAAGGTGGCGACGCCCTCGAACTATGCCTGGATCGACAAGGCCGAGAAGATTGGCGACTTCGCCGTCACCATCAAGATGAAGCGGCCGACGCCCGCCGCGCTCGAATATCTCGCCATGGTGACGCCGATCCATCCCAAGGCCTATCGCGAGAAAGTCGGTCCCGAAGGCTTCGCCGCCAAACCGGTCGGCGCGGGCCCCTACAAGATCGTCAAGAACGACCAGGGCAAGGAAGTCGTCTTTGAGCGCTTCGACGATTACTGGCAGGGCTCGCCCAAGGGCAGGCCGGCGATAAAGCGGCTGCAGGTGCTGTTCGTGCCCGACCTCGCCACCGAGGTGACCAACCTCCTGGGCAAGCAGACCGACTGGATCTGGAACATCAACCCCGACCAGATGGCGCAGATCAACAAGTTGCCGCATCTGCAGGCGGTGCAGCAAGAGTCGATGCGCATCGGCTACCTGTCGATCGACGCCGCCGGTCGCTCCGGCGCAGGCAACCCGCTCACCAAGCTCAAGGTGCGCCAAGCGATCTGGCATGCGGTGAACCGCAAGGAGTTCGCCGACAAGCTGGTACAGGGCGGCAGCCGCGTGCCGCCGGCGCCGTGCTTCCCCACCCAGTTCGGCTGCGATGCCGATGCCGCTGTGAAATACGACTACAATCCGGCCAAGGCCAAGGCACTGCTCGCCGAGGCGGGCTATCCCGACGGTTTCGAGACAGAGATGGTGACCTCCGTGCAGCCGACGAGCTGGCCCGCGGCGGTGCAGAACTATCTCGCCGCCGTCGGTATCAAGGCCAGGATCAATCAGCTGCAGGTCGCCCCCGCCATCACGAAGACAGAGAAGGGGGAGTCGCCGCTCTACATGCAAAGCTGGGGCAGCTACTCGATCAACGATGTGTCGGCGATCCTGCCGGTGATGTTCGGCGCGGGGCAGCTCCAGAACTACGCGAAGGATCCCGAGCTCGAGAAGCTGATCGCCGAGGGCGGCGCCACCTCCGACAAGGCGGTGCGGGCGAAGGCCTATTCGGCGGCGATCAAGATCGCGACGGAGCAGGCCTACTGGCTGCCGATCAACACCTACGTCAACGCCTACGCCTTCGCGAAGGACCTCGACTTCAAGACCTACCCCGACGAACTGCCGCGTTTCTACTTCGCGAAGTGGAAATGACCCGGCGTTGGCCGGCCGGTCTGGACTTCTAATGACCAAATAAGGTCGATCCAGCCGTAGGGAGTACAATGCCTTTCACTCCCCGATTGGGCGGTATCTGAATACCGCTGGCCCCCCGGGGGGGCAGAAAGTGGGACGAATTGCGTTTGATGCTGATGACAACGGCATCGGAGGCGTCCCACCGAGTGGGACGATTTCAGGGCCCAGGCGCAGCCCTAAGGCACCAGCAGGCACTCCACCCCGCCGGCCGGCCGCGGCCTGAGCGGTGGCGTCTCGACCGAACAGCGCGGCTCGGCGACCGGGCAGCGCGGATGGAAGCGGCAGCCCGGTGGGATGTTGGCCGGGTCGGGCAGGATGTCGCCCAGCCCGACATCGGGCACGCCGAGGCCGGGTTCGGGCGTCAGTACCGAGGCGAGCAGTGCCTTGGTGTAGGGATGCTCAGGCGCGCCGAACAGCCGCTCGGTCGGCGCGCACTCCACGAAGCGGCCGAGATACATCACGGCGACTTCACTCGCGACATGCTCGACCACCGCGAGATTGTGGCTGATGAAGAGATAGGTGAGGCCGAGATCGCGCCTGAGCTCGCTGAGCAGGTTCAGGATCTGCGCCTGCACCGAGACGTCGAGCGCCGACGTCGGCTCGTCGCACACCACGATGCGCGGCCGCAGCACCAGCGCGCGGGCGATGGCGACCCTCTGGCGCTGGCCGCCCGAGAGTTCCGCGGGGAGGCGGCGGCCCATCTCGGAGGTGAGTCCGACCCGCGCCAGCATCTCGTCGGAGCGCTTCGCCATCTCGGCGCGACTGAAGGTGCCCTGGGCGATCAGGGGCATGGCGACGATGTCGCTGACCCTGGCCAGCGGATTGAGCGAGGCGAAGGGATCCTGGAACACCGGCTGGATCAGCCGAGCGCGCGCCTTGCGATCCATGTCGAGGATGCGCTGGCCTTCGACGGCGATGTCGCCGGAGGTCGGCGCCAGCAGGCCGAGGATCAGGCGCGCCAGGGTCGACTTGCCGCAGCCCGACTCGCCCACCACGCCCAGCACGCCGCCGGCCGGTACGGCAAAGGACACGTCATCGACGGCGACCACGTGCCGGTCGGCCCGCCACAGACCGCCCTTGACGCGAAAGGTCTTCCGCGCGGCGCGGACTTCGATGGCCGGCGCGCTCATGGCAGGCGGCACAGGAACTCGTGCGTCGCGCCCGATTGGTGGCGCGGAATAGTGTGAAGGCAGGTCTGGTCGGCGAAGTCGCAGCGTTCGCGGAAGGCGCAGCCTTCGAAGCCCGGCGCGATGCGCGGCACGGTGCCGGGAATCGAGCCCAGCGGCTCCTCGCGCCGGATCTTGCCCGGCACCGGCACACAGCGCAGCAGGCCCTGCGTGTAGGGGTGCTTGGGATTGGCGAACAGGTCGGCGGTGTTGGCGCTCTCCACCACTTCGCCCGCATACATCACCGAGACCTTGGTGGCGACGCGCGCCACGATGCCGAGATCGTGGGTGATCAGCAGCAGGCCGAGCCCGAGGTCGCGCTGCAGGCTGGCGAGCAGGCGCAGGATCTGGGCCTGCACCGTGACGTCGAGCGCGGTGGTCGGCTCGTCGGCGATCAGGAGCTGCGGATCGCACATCAGCGCCATGGCGATCATCACCCGTTGGCGCAGGCCGCCCGAGAGCTGGTGCGGGAACTGGCCGAGCCTGAGACCGGGCGCGGTGATGCCGACGCGGGCCAACAGGTCGGCGGCGCGGTCGGTGGCGGCGCGCTGGCTGGCACCCTTGTGGCGGCGCAGCACCTCGGTCATCTGCGAGCCGATCGTGTAGGCGGGATTGAGCGAGGTCATCGGCTCCTGGAAGATCATCGCCATGGCATTGCCGCGCAGCTCCGCCATGCCGGCGTCCGAGAGCTTCTGGAGATCCTCGCCCTGAAAGGCGAGGCGCTGGGCGCGGCGGCGGCCGCCGCGCGCCAGGAGGTTCATCACCGCGAGTGCCGTGACTGACTTGCCGCAGCCCGACTCGCCCACCAGGCAATGGGTCTCGCCGCGCGCGACGGCAAGCGAGGCGCCACGCACCGCGGCGGTACGGCCGGCGAAGTCGACTTCAAGCTTCTCGACCTCGAGCAGCGCGCTCACGCCTGCCTCGCCCCGAACAAGTCGCGCAGCCCGTCGCCTAAGAGGTTGATACCCATCACCAGCACGAACAGCGCCGCGCCCGGGATCATGATCACCCACGGGCTGAAGAACATGTAGTCCTTGGCCTCGGCGATCATCAGGCCCCACGAGGGCAGCGGCGGCGGCACGCCCAGCCCCAGGAACGAGAGTGCTGCCTCGAGCAGGATAGCGAGCGCGATTTCCAGCGTCGCCACCACCACCAGATGGCTGGCGATGTTGGGCAGCACCTCGCGCGTCAGGATGCGAAAGCGCGAGCAGCCGGCGCACCAGGCGGCGGCGACGAAATCGAGGTTGCGCACCTGCATGGTGGTCGAGCGCGCGACCACGGCGAAGCGGTCCCACAACAGCAGGCCGAGCGTGATCACCAGGAGCGTCATCGAGCTGCCAAGCAGGCCCACCACGGCCAGCGCCACCAGCACCACGGGGATCGAAAGCCGCGTGGTGATGGCGAACAGCACGGCGTCGTCGACCCGGCCGCCCAAGAAGCCGCCCAGCACGCCGATGGTGATGCCGATCAGGCCCGACACGATCGAGACCGTGACGCCGATCAGCATGGAGATGCGGCAGCCGTAAATCAGGCGCGAGAGATAGTCGCGGCCGAGCTGGTCGGTGCCCAGGATGTGCTGCGGGTCGGAACCTGCCATCCAGAACGGCACGAGCAGGCGCTTGCCGAGGTCCTGGGCGAACGGGTCATGCGGCACGAGCAGCGGCGCGAAGAGGGCGCAGAATGCCGCGAGCCCCACGATTGCCGCCCCCAGCCAGGTGCCGAGGCTCTTCCAGCCGCGCCTGGGGCCGGCCGTGACTTCGGCGACGCTCATGCGCTGCGCAGCCTGGGATCGAGCACGGCGTTCATGAGGTCGGCGAGCATGGTGAGGGCGACGTAGATCACCGCCAGGACAAGGACCACGGACTGCACGACGGGAAAGTCGTTCTTCTGGATGCTTTCCCAGGCGAGGAAGCCGACGCCATGCAGGGCAAAGACCTGCTCGATCACGATCGAGCCGCCCAGCATGAAGCCCAACTGCACGGCAGCGATCGCCACTACTGGGATGGCGGCATTGCGCAGCGCGTGCTTCAGCAGGATCGAGGCGCGCGACAGACCCTTGGCGCGGGCCGTGCGGATATAGTCGCTGCCCATCGCCTGGATCATGCCGGCGCGGGTCAGCCGCGTGAGCGCCGGGATCGCCGAAAAGGCCAGCACCACGCCGGGCATGATGTAGCTGTCCCAGGAACTCGGTGCCTGAGATCGGCAGCCAGCCCAGTTCGAGGCCGAACACGATCATCAGGATGAGGCCGAGCCAGAAGGACGGCATCGCCTGGCCGAGCAGCGCCACCAGCTGGACCGCGCGGTCGAGGCCGGTATTCTCGCGCACCGCCCCCAGGATGCCGAGCGGCAGGGAGACCAGGAGCGCGATCACCAGCCCGGTGAGGCCGAGTGTCAGCGTCACCGGCATGCGCTCGCCGATCAGGGCCGCGACACGCGCCTTGAAGAAAAAGCTTTCGCCGAGATCGCCGGTGACGGCGCGGCCGACCCAGTCGAAGAATTGCGCGTAGACCGGGCGATCGAGGCCGTAAGCCTTGCGGATCGCTTCGATGTCGGCCGCGGTCGCGTTCGATCCGGCGATCGATGTCGCGAGGTCGCCTGACAGGCGCGTCAGGATGAAGGCCAGGGTCATCACGGTCGCCGCGACGAGCAGCGCCACGATCAGACGGCGGACGAGAAAGCGGAGCATGGGTGCGCGTCGAGCTTAGAGCGGTTCGTTCCGGAACGCGACCATGCGATTTCCCCGCCAGCCTCGGGGCAAAGGTTGCGCAGGATTGGTGAACAATCTCACATCCGAAGAGCTTGGCGAGCGCGCTCGGCTCCTATATGGGGGAAGTATGCCGGTCTTCACCAACCCGCGGCGCACGCCCTGCTTCGGCATCGCGCCCTCCTTGGAAGACATCGAGGCGATCGCCGCCGAAGCGCTGGCGACGATCCCGGAAGAATTCCGCCGCCATGTCGGCAACGTGCGCATCCAGGTCGACGACTTCCCGTCCGACGAGGTCGAGAAGGTGATGGAGCTCGACACACCGTTCGACCTGCTCGGCCTGTACCAGGGCGTGTCGATGATGGAGCGTGGCGCGGGCCACGTCGCCAACGACATCGACCGCATCTTCCTCTACCGCCGTCCGATCCTCGACTATTGGTGCGAATCGGAGGAGGACCTGCCGCACATCGTGCGGCACGTGCTGATCCACGAGATCGGCCATCATTTCGGCATGAGCGACGACGACATGGAAGCGATCGAAGCCCGTGCCGAGGAAGAATCGCGCCGCGCCCAGCCGGGCGCCTAAATCGGAGCTGCAGCTCAGACCCGCATCGCCTCGCGATAGAGGCGCTCGGCATTGGGCCACTTCACGATCTTGAGGAAGGCGTCGACATAGGCGCCGGCATTGGCGCCATAGTCCATGGCATAGGCATGTTCGTACATGTCGATGGCCAGCAGCGGGGCGGAGCCGGCCGGTGCCATCGAATGGTCGGCAGCCCAGTGATTGTAGAGCCGCTTGTCACGAGGTGAGTAGGCCAGGATCACCCAGCCTGAGCCGCCACCCAGCGCCTTGGCCGTCGCGCCGAACTCCGCCTGCCAGCGATCGAGGCTGCCAAAGTCGCGCGCCAAGGCCTCGGCGAACAGGCCCGACGGGCGGGTCGGCATCTCGCCGAGGCTGGCGAAATAGAGCTCGTGCAGGATCGAGGAGTTGTAGGCGATGTGCTCCTCGCGCTTCAGCCCGTTCAAGTGGAAGGGTGGTGCGCTGGCGAAGTCGAGCTTCACCAGCTCGGCCTCGATGGCGTTGAGGCGCTTCACTGCGCCGCCATAGTTATTGTCGTGGTGGCTGGTGATGAGCTTGGCCGACAGGCCGGGGATGCGCTCCGGATTGAAGGTCAGCGGCTGGACGCGGAGGCTGGGCGTGTTGGCGCTGGCGAGCTGTTGGGCCTCTTTTTGTTGAGCCTGGGTTCGCAACGCCATGGCGCCGACCAGCAAGCCGGCGCCCGCGGCGAGTGATCGCCGGGGAATGTCGGTCATTTGGAGCTCCTGATTGTCCCTGGAAGCTAACGCCTTGTCAGGGCGAGGAGTTGCGCCGCACCGGCGGCAAGCGATAGCGCCCGTCGAGCAGCGCTTCCTGCGGCTCGTAGGCGCGCAGCAGCAGCCGGATCGGCCCCGATGCAGGGGCGGGCAGCCAGTTGGCCTCCTTGTCCGCGCTCGGCCGTGCAGGCTGCACGTAAATTTCCAGCGCGCCGTCGGGCCCCATTCGCAGCCCTTTGGTGCGATCACCGATGGCGTAGCGGCTGATGGGATTGTCGGTGAAGAAGGCGCGGCCCTCAGGTGTCACTTCATACAGGGTGAGCGACCAGAAGGCCGTGGCTGGCGGCAGCTGGCCCGGCTCGAAACGCAGCACGTAACGACCACTGCCATCGAGCGGTTGGCCGGCCTCGTCGCTGCTGCAGCTGAGGTAGGTCGCCTCGGCGGTCTCGAGAGCCGCAAGCGCCGTCAGCGCGATATGGGCGCGGTAGAGATAGTCATCGCCGAAGTTGCCGAGATTGCGCGCAGGATAGTTCCAGCCGTTCACCGTCTGGCCGTAGCGTTTGCCGGCGTCGCGGATCTCGGCCTCAGCCTCGGCGATACCGGCCTGGATCTCGGTGCGCTCGCTTTCGGAGAAGGCACGGGCATCGAACTTGCGGCCGGGCCTGAGTTTGAGATCCGCGAAGGACTCCATCACCGCACGGTCTCGCTCACCAAGAGGGCTTTCGCCCAGAGCCCGCAGGCCAACCGCGAACAAATCGAAAGGATCGGCGCGGTTGGGCGCGGGCCAGTCGGCGACCGCCTGGGGTGGCAGCGTGTTGCGCTGGCGCATCAGTTCCTCGGTCTCGAGAATGCGGCGTTCGTTGCGCATGTCGGGCGTCTCCAGCAACGTCTTGCCCTGCAGCGCGCGCACCGCCGGCAGATCGTCTGGCCCATCGACCAGGATGCGGCCCAGCAGCCACACGCCGTTGGTCGGGGAGCGCACCAACTCGACTTCACTTGACGCCACGCCCTGCCAGGCAGGACCCACGATCATGCGCGGGCGCGGCCTGCCGCCATCCAGGCGGCGGCAGACATAGGCGAAATTGTTGGTGAACAGGCTCATGAAGGCAAAGCTGTAGTAGCGCTCGCCCATGGCGGGCACGGTGAGGAACAACGGCTCGAGCGAGAGGTCGAGCCAGGCGCTGGAATAGAGCGTGTCGGTATTGGGCGTGGTGACGGCGCGGCTTTTGTGGGTGGCGAGCACCGGCACATGCAGGAACCGGTTCAGCTTGCCGCGCACCGGATTGGCTTCGTTGACCATGGCGTTCCAGCGCGTGCGGTACATCTCGTAGACCGGGAAGAGATAGATCGCGGCGCGGCGCGCCAGGTCGTGCAGCATGGTTTGCCTCTCCTGGGCGCGGACAAGTGCCGGCGCCAGCAGCGCCGCCGCGAGCGTGGCGCGACGCGTAACTTTCATGCCGCGCGCTCGCGCAGGCGCCGCCGTTTCATGACGAAGGCGGCGGCGGCGAGCCACGGCTCGATCGTCCAGAATGAGCGCGCGCGGCCCGACGGGGAGGCCAGCACGAACACCACGGCGCCTTCCAGCAGCTCGCGCTGGCGGCCATAGGCCGGGGCCTTGATGCCGAGCCCGAGCGAGGCGGCATTCTTGCTGGTGAAGGCGACCGCCGCCGGCCGGTACTTGGCCAGCTTGGCGTGTAGCGACTCGGCGTCCATTGCGTGCGCACTCAGCTCATGATCGGAGCCGTACTCGGTCTTGTTCAAGTCTGTGAGCCCGATCCGCCAGGCCAGAAGCTCGGGATAGCGCTCGGGCGTCAGCCGCTCGGGAGTGAGGTCTACAGCATGCAAGGTCGCCCAGAAGGCGTTGCCGGGATTGGCGTAGTAGGCGCGCGCCTTGAAGGAGGCGGGGCTGGGCGCGGTACCGCAGAATACCAGGTCGAGGCCCGGCGCCAGCAGGTCAGGCACCAGGTGCTTACTGGAGCTTGATGCCCGCGACACGGATCACCTCGCCCCAGCGCGTGTACTCGGCCTTGATGAAGAGATCGGCCTCGGCGACCGACAGGACGCCCGGCTCGAAGCCGCCCAGCCGCATGCTCTCCACCACGTCGGGTTCCTTGAGTGCGCGTTCGGTGCCGGTGCGCAACTTGTCCTTGATCGGCGCCGGCGTGCCTGCCGGTACCGCCCACAGCGACCATGAGGTGACCACCAGGTCGGAAAGCCCTGATTCGACGAAGGTCGGTATCTCGGGCACGGCAGGGGCTCGCTGGGCGCCGGTGGTGGCGATGGCTTTCAGCTTGCCCGCCTTCACCTGGCTCGTGAGTGAATCGATGTTGGCGATGCACATGGGCACGTGACCCGCCACGACGTCGGCCGACGAGGCCGCGGCGCCGCGATAGCTGATCGAGACGATCTCGACGCCGGTCTTCTGCTTCAAAAGCTCCATGGCGAGGGCGGGTGACGTGCTGAGGCCCGAGCAGCCGTAGGAATATTTGCCGGGCTCCGCCTTGGCCGCGGCGATCAACTTGCCGAGCGTGTCGTGCGGAAAGGCGGGATGGCAGACCAGCAGATTGGGTTGTGTGCCGATCCAGGCCGCGGTCTCGAAGTCCTTCAGCGGATCGTAGGGCGGCTTGGCATAGAGATGCGGCACCAGAGCATGGCTGCCGATATTGCCCAACAACACCGAGTAGCCGTCGGGCGGGGATTTGGCGACGTTGTCGGCCGCGATCGAGCCGCCCGCGCCACTGCGATTGTCGATCACGAAGGACTGGCCGAACTGCTCACCGAGCTTGGCGCTGAGCCGGCGCGCGATGCTGTCCTGCGAACCGCCGGGCGTGAACGGACAGACCATGCGCACCGGTTTGGCGGGCCAGTCGTCGGCCAGCACGCGCTCTGCGAACGGCAGCGCTGCCGTCGCCGCGAGCAGCGAACGTCTCTTCAATCGACTTTCCATGCGTGGCAGCCTAACACCGCGGAGCCCGGGAGGAAGTGGAATGCACAAGATCGACGCGGCCGATGAGGCTCAGCTCTTCGCCACCATCGACCGCTGGGTCGAACGTGAGGTTGCGCCGCGCGTAAAGGAGTTCGACCACGCCGACAAGTGGCCGGCCGAACTCGTCGAGCAGATGAAGGAGCTCGGCTTGTTCGGCGCCACCGTCTCGCCCGAGTATGGCGGGCTGGGATTGCCAGCCACCACCTACGCCGAGATCGTAATGAAGATCTCCTCGGTGTGGATGGCCATCACCGGCATCTTCAACTCGCACTTGATGCTGGCGCTGGCGGTCGAGAAGTTCGGCACCGAGCCGCAGAAGCGCCACTGGCTGCCCAAGTTCGCCTCGGGCGAGATCCGCGGCGGGCTGGCGTTGACCGAGCCCGACGCCGGCACTGACCTGCAGGCGATCCGCATGACCGCGCGACGTGAGCGCGACCACTACGTCATCAATGGCACCAAGACCTGGATCTCGAACGGCATCGAGGGCTCGTGCTTCGCGCTGTTGGTCAAGACCAACCCCGAGGCGAGCCCGCGCTATTCCGGCATGAGCCTGTTCATCGCGCCCAAAGGTCCGGGCTTCAAGGTCGGCCGCAAACTCGAGAAGCTTGGCTACAAGTCGATCGATTCGGGCGAGCTGATCTTCGAGGATTACCGCATCCCGGCTGATCATCTGATCGGCGAAGTCGAGGGCCGCGGCTTCACCCAGGTGGCGGGCGGTCTTGAGCTCGGTCGAATCAACGTGGCGGCGCGCGGCGTCGGCATCGCCGAGGGCGCGCTGCGGCTTGCCACCAGCTATGCGCAGCTGCGCAGGACCTTCGGCAAGCCGATCATCGAGCATCAGGCGATCGCGCTCAAGATCGGCGAGATGGCGACGCGCGCCCGTGCCGCGCGGCTGCTGACACTCGATGCCGCGGGCGCCTTCGATCGCGGCGAGCGTTGCGACATGGAGGCCGGGATGGCGAAGTTCTTCGCCTCGGAGGCAGCGCTCGAGAACAGCACTGAATCGATGCGCATCCACGGCGCCTACGGCTACTCGAAGGAATACGACATCGAGCGGCTTTACCGCGATGCGCCACTCACCTGCATCGGCGAGGGCACCAACGAGATGCAGCGCCTCATCATTGCCCGCCAGTGGGCGCGCCGGAACGCTGCGGTATGAGAGTTTAGTCATGAACAAGCCGTTGCAAGGCATCCGCGTTCTCACGCTGGAGCAGTTCGGCGCCGGGCCCTACGGCACCATGTTCCTGGCCGAGCTGGGGGCGGAGGTGATCAAGGTCGAGGCGCCCGAGGGCGATCCATCGCGCCATGTCGGCCCCTACAAGTTGGGTGACGCCGACAGCGAATATTTCCAGGCTTGGAACCTCGGCAAGAAGAGCGTGACGCTCGACCTCAAGTCGGAGAAGGGTCGAGCTGAGTTCGAGGCCCTGGTGAAGACCGCCGACTGCGTGGTCAACAATTTGCGCGGCACGCAGCCTGCCAAGCTTGGCATCGACTATGTGAGCCTCAAGCACCTGAAGCCCTCGATCGTCTGCCTGCATATCTCGGCCTATGGCCGTGCGGGTGAGCGCGCCGACTGGCCAGGTTACGATTTCCTGATGCAGGCCGAGGCAGGCCTGATGGAGCTGACCGGCGAGCCGGACGGGCCGCCGACGCGGGTCGGCGTGTCTCTGATCGACAGCATGAGCGGCCTGACCGGCGCGGTCGGCCTGCTGGCCTGCCTGTTGCGTGCCAAGACGACGGGGCAAGGTTGCGATGTCGAGACCTGCCTTTATGACGTTGCCATGCATCAGCTCACTTACCCCGGCACCTGGTATCTCAACGAAGGCGACGTCTCGCCACGCGTGCCGCGCAGCGCGCACCTGTCGCTGGCGCCGGTCCAGACTTTCCCGACGAAGGACGGCTGGATCTTCATCATGTGCATGACCCAGAAATTCTGGCTGTCGCTGTGCGAAGTCATGGGCCGGATGGAGCTGATCAGGGACCCACGCTTTCCCGATCCCAACACGCGGGCCAAGCACCGCGCCGAGCTGACCGACGCGCTCGACCCGACCTTTCGCGCGCGCAGCACGGCGGAGTGGCTGGCAAAATTCAACGGCGTGCTGCCCGCCGCACCCGTCTACCGGCTCGACCAGGCGCTCGACAGCGATTTTGCGCGCTCAGCCGGTATGACGTCGGCGGTGCCGCATCCGGTCAAGGGCAGCCTGCGCGTCATCGCCAATCCCATCCGCATCGACGGCCAGCGGCTGGAGCAGGCCGCCTGCTCTCCACTCGGCGCCGACAACGACAAACTGCTGGGCAAGTCGTCATGAAGCTCGAAGGCATCAAGGTCGTCGATCTGTCCTGGTTCCTGCCGGGTCCCTACCTCACCACGGCGCTGGCAGATCATGGCGCCACCGTGATCAAGGTCGAGCCACCCGACGGCGATCCGGGCCGGCACATCCGTCCGCCCGACCAGCGCACCTCGGTGTTCTTCCGCAACATGGGCCGCGGCAAGAAGAGCGTGGTGCTGGATCTCAAGAGCCCTCAGGGCCGCGCCGATCTGTTCCGCTTGGCGTGCGAGGCCGACGTGATCGTCGAGTCGTTCCGGCCGGGCGTCACGCCCGGGTTCGGCATCGGCTACGAGGCAGTCAAGGCCAAGAACCCCGCCATCGTCTACTGCTCGATCACGGCGTTCGGCCAGGACGGTGCCTATCCCGGCCGTGCCGCGCACGATCTCGCGCTCGAAGCCATGACCGGCGTGCTGAGCCTGACGTTGGGAGACGATGGCCGGCCCGCCATTCCCGGCATTCCCGTCGCCGATCTCGTCAGCGGCCTGTACGGCCTCTCCGGCGTGCTGATGGCGTTGTTGCGCCGGCAGGCGACCGGGAAAGGTGACTACATCGATGTTTCCATGCACGAAGCGCTGATGGCGTCCTGCGCCAACGTGGTCGGCTCGGCCTTCGCCGACGGCACGCAGCCCGTCGTGAAGAACCAGCGCACGACGGGCGGCTCGGCCTTCTATCGCGTCTACGATACATCCGACGGCCGCCAGCTCGTACTGGCCGGGCAAGAGATGAAGTTCATCCGCAACCTGCTCACCGCGCTCGGCAAGCCCGAGATGATCGACATCTGCGAATGGCCCGGCGCCCATCAGAAACCGGTGATGGAGTTCCTCGCCGCGACCTTCAGGACCAAGCCGCTGGCGCACTGGATGGAGTGGCTGGCCAAGCTCGACATCTGCTACGGCCCAGTGAACACGCTGCCCGAGGCGATCGTCGATCCGAACTTACTCAAGCGCGGTGCCATCGTGGTCGCCGACGACGGCCGCAAGCACCTGGCACCTGTCGTGCGCTTCAAGGACGAGCCGTCCCGGCCGCTCTATCGCGAGCCGCTGCTGGGCGAGCACACCAAAGAGGTATTGGGTTAGGCAAGCCCGACGCGCTTGCGGAACGCCTCGTCGCGCATCGACGCGTCCTCGCCGATCAGGTCGTCGCTGGCGCTGTCGCAGAGATAGAGCAGGCCGCGCACAGCGTGCTCGACCGGCGAGAGATTGGCGCGCGGAATCTGGCTGATCATGTTCATGCCCGAGGCGCGGATCTTGACCTGCATGTCGGTGTCGATCGTGCCGGGCGAGAAGCCGAAGATGCGAATGCCTTGGCCCTTGGTCTCGAGCGCGATTGAGCGCGTCACCATGGCAAGCCCCGCCTTGCCAGCGCAGTAGGCACCCCAGCCTTCGAGCGGCCGGTACGCCGCGCCCGACGATATGTTGATGATCGAGCCGCCGCCCGACTTGATCATGCCGTCGAGGACGGCGCGGACCACATTGTAGGCGCCGATCAGGTTGATCTGGATGTTGCGCGCCCAAACGGCGGGATCGGACTCCGAGAGATCGGCGATCGGCTCGATCACACCCGCGTTGTTGACCAGGATGTCGAGGCCGCCGAGCCGCTTTCGCGTTGCGGCTATTGCGTGCTCGACAGCGGCATAGTCAGCGACGTCGCAGGCCAGCGCCTCGCCGCCGATCTCCCGTGCCACTTTCTCGACGAGTGCACCGTCTCGCGCCACCAGCATGACCTTGGCGCCGGCCTTGGCGAGCGCCCGGGCAGCTCCTTCGCCGAGGCCGCGGCTCGCGCCGGTCACCAATGCGATTTTTCCCTGCAAGCTCATCGCGTCTCCTCCGCTACAGTCGCCACCATAACCCAGGGGAGGAAGAAATGGCCGGCAAGGTCGGATTCATCGGACTGGGCGCCATGGGCGGCCCGATGGCGCGCAATCTCATCAAGGCCGACGTGCCGCTGGTGGTGCACGACATCGACACAGCCAAGACCGCCAAGCTCAACGCCGAGGTCGCCGGCTCGGCGAAGGAGGTGGCGGCAAGAACCGAACGCACCATCCTGATCGTCGAGACGACCGATCAGGCGCAGTCGGTGATCGCCGGCGCCGACGGCATCGTCCAGAGCGCCAAGCCGGGCCACATCGTGATCTGCATGTCGACCATCGATCCGTTCGCGGCGCGGACGCTGGCCGAGACGCTCAAGGCCAAGGGCATCGCCATGATCGACGCGCCGGTGAGCGGCGGAACCGGGCGCGCGCAGTCGGGCGAGCTGTCGGTGATCGTCGGCGGCGATGCCGCGGTGGTCGCCAAGTGCAAGGACCTGTTCGACGTCATGGGCAGCCGAACCTTCCATGTCGGGCCGCTGGGCAGCGGGCTCGCGATGAAGCTGGTCAACAACATGCTGGTGCAGGTCAACACCGTAGCGGTGGCCGAGGCGATGGTGCTGGGCGTCAAGGCCGGGCTCGATCCCAAGACGATCTACGACGTCGTGCGTGTGTCGACCGGCGCCAGTGCGGCGTGGGAGCTGCGCGTGCCGCGCATCCTCGAGGGCGACTTCGTGCCCGGGGGCACGATCGACATCTCCTACAAGGACCAGGAACTCGAGACCGCGTTCGCCAAGCGGCTGGGCGTGCCGCTGCTGCTCGCCAACGTCACACAGCAGGTCTACCAGATGGCCCGGGCCCAAGGGCTCAACAAGCAGGACGGCGCGGCGATCGTGAAGGTGTTCGAGCAGATGGCCGGCGTCACGGTAAGGGGGAGCGGTCAATGACCACGTTCGTGTTGCTGCACGGCGCCTACCAGGGCGGCTGGATTTTCAACCCAGTGGCCGAGCGTTTGCGCGCCCAGGGCCATCTCGTGTTCGCGCCGACCCTGGATGGCTGTGCCGAGCGCAAGCACCAGGTGCGTGCCGGCATCACCACTGAGACGCATGCCGACGAGGTCGCCGCGCTGCTCTTCTACCAGGATCTGCGCGACGTGGTGCTGGTCGGCACCAGCACCGGCGGCATGGTGATGGCGCGCACCGCCGAGCTCGCACGCGAGCGGGTGGCCCGCGTGGTGTTCGCCGACGCGCTGGCGCTGTTCGCCGGCGAGGCCGTTCCCGAGATCGTGAAGCGCCCGACCGCGGTCAACACCGAGCTGACCACTGGCCCGTCGCAGCACGATTTCGAGACCCGCCTGTTCGCCGATCTCGAGCCGGCGACGCGCAAATGGGCGATCGAACGCTGCACGCCGCATCCGATCGCGCCGCTCACGGCGCCGGTGAAGCTCTTGCGCTTCTGGAGCCAGCTGTGGAACGCCTCGGTGATCTGGTGCCGCAAGAGCAGCAACCCGCCGGTCGCCCATCAGCGCCGCGCCTGCGAGACGCTGAAGGGCCGCTGGCATGAGCTCGACACCGGCCACTACCCGATGTTGAGCGAACCCGAGGCCTTGGCGCGCCTGATCGTGGAAGGCTAAGAGGGGGCTAGGACAGCAGCGCCGTCGCCTTCGCCAGCGGCACAGGCGCGTCCTGCAGCAGGAGGTCCATCGCCTCCTGCTCCCAGGGCAATTCGTTGAGCGACAACGGATCCTGCGGGGCGAGCCGGTGCTCGATCACCAGCCGCGACAGCAGGAGCCGGCGGGCATCGCCGCCCTGGGCGCCGAGTGCGGCGCCTTCCCATGCCATCAGCGCCGCCGTCGTGGCGTGATAGAGCGCTCCGGCCGCGAGCCGCGAGCGCTTCTCGTGCTTGGGGTCGGCGGCCACAGCCTCGACGAAGCGCTCGACGCGATCGAGGGTGGCGCTGAGCAGACCCTTGTACTGGCCGGGCAGGCTGGCGCTCGGTTCATATTTGGCCCGGAGGGCGGCGGAGAGCGTCTTGTGCCCGCCTGACTTGCCGACCGCGCGCTGCACGACATCGAGCGCATTGATGTTCGAGGTGCCTTCCCACAGCGTGCCGATCTGCGCATCGCGCACCAGGCGCGCGGTTACCCATTCCTCGATGTAGCCGATGCCGCCGCGCACCTCGAGCGCCTGGCTCGCCACCGGGATGTTGTCGCGGCAGGCGCGGAATTTGTAGACCGGCGTCAGAATGCGCAGCAGGTTGTCGGCGTCCTTGTCTCCTTTGTCGGCCTTGCCCATCGCGTCGGCCGAGAAGGTGTACATCGAGAGCGCCTGCTCGGTCGGCAGCATGATCTTCATGAGCTGGCGGCGCAGCAGCGGGTACTCCGCGATCGCCCGCCCGAAGGCGCGCCGGCCACGCGCGGCGGCCAGAGCTTCGTTGAGGCAGCGCCGCATCATCGCGGCCGCGCGCACGCCGTGGCTCAGCCGTGACAGGTTCACCTGCTCCATCATCTGCTTGAAGCCGCGATTGACGTCGCCCACGAGATAGGCCGTCGCGCTATCGAGGATGATCTCGCCCGAGGCCATCGAGCGCGTGCCGAGCTTGTCCTTCAGTCGTACGATCCGGTAGCTGTTGCGTGAGCCGTCTTCCAGTCGCCGCGGCATGGCGAACATGCCGAGTCCCTGGGTGCCCGGTGCGGCGCCGCGCGGCCGCGCCAGCAGGACCACGACATTGGCATCGGCGTGGCTGCAGAACCATTTCTGGCCATGCAGTTTCCAGCGCTCGATGCCGTCGGCGCCGACGCCCACCCGTTCGGCTTCGGTTTCGATCGCGCCGACATCGGAGCCGCCGGCCTTCTCGGTCATGAACTGCGTGCCCTTGAGCATCGTTGCGGGGTCCTGGCTCAAGAGCCGGTCGAGCAGTAGCTTCTTCAGGGGTTCCGAGCCGTAGCGCTTGATGATGAAGTTTGATGTGTCCGACACCGAGACCGGGCACATCAGGCCGAATTCGGCCTGCACGAAGAGATAGGTGATGCCGTACTTGATCAGCGGAGATGCGGGCTGCGTTAGCCCCAGCACGCCGGCGCGGTGGCTCATGGCGTGCATGCCGAACTCCTCGAACGCGACCTTCTCCATCTCGCGATAGGCAGGATGGTAGTCGATCCAATCCTCGTCGCGGCCGAATCGATCGCGCGGCTGCAGTACCGGCGGATGCTTGTCGGCGATCTGCGCCAGCTCATCGAGCCGATTGCCGGCGAGTACGCCCAGCCGCTCGAAGTGCGGCGTCATGTGAGCGCTGAGGCCAGGCTCAAGATAGAGCGACAGCAGATCCTGGAACTGCCGGTCGATGGCGTAGAAATTCTGACCGTGGATGTCGGGCGCGATGTGATGCGCGCCGTGTGCTGGCTTGGTCATGCCGGGCGACATGTCGGGCATGGGTCTTCTCCTTACAATTCGACGCCCTGCGCCAGGATGCGCTCGACATAGGGTGGCACGATCTGGGTGGCGGGGCCGTAGATATGTTCCTTGAACAAAGGCTGGTTGCCGCTGGGCTCGAGGTTGAGCTCGACGGTACGGGCGTGCGGCCGGTGGCGCCGGACATGCAGTACGAAGCCCGCGGCCGGATAGACCTCGCCAGAGGTGCCGATCGCCAGGAACAGACCGCAGCGGTCCAGCACTTCGTAGATCTCGTCCATATGCATCGGCATCTCGCCGAACCACACGATGTTCGGACGGAGCTCACCCACGGCATGGCAATGGGAGCAGATGGAGGCCGGTGTCAGGTCCTCGTCGGACTGAGTAACCGTCCCGCAGTTCATGCAGCGGATCTCGCCGTCGCGGCCATGCATGTGGATCACGCGCTTGGAGCCTGCCTGTTCGTGCAGAGGGTCGATGTTCTGGGTCACCACGGTCACCTCGCCATCATACTTCTGCTCGAGATGGGCGAGCGCCTTGTGCGCGGCGTTGGGCAGGATATGCGCGCCGCGGAAGGTCCGCCGCGTGTCGTTGTAGAAATCGAGCACCTTCTTCTTGTCGCGATGCCAGGCCTCGATGGTCGCGACCTCTTCCAAATTGACGCGGGTCCATAGTCCGTCCTTGTCGCGAAATGTATCGATGCCACTTTCTTTGGAGATCCCGGCGCCGGTCAGCACGACAATACCGGGCGGCAGGAAGTCCTGATGCATACGCGGCAATCTAGCGCCGTGCTAGGGTGACGGGCCATGATCATCGGCGTCCTGTTCGTCTGCACCGGCAACATCTGCCGCTCGCCCATGGCCAAGGGTGTGTTCAGCACGCTGGTCCGCAGAGCGGGCCTGGCCGACGCTTTCACCATCAATTCGGCCGGTACCTACGAGGGCCATGTCGGCAAGCCCGCATCGCTGCTCGCTATCGAGGCGGCGCGCCGGCGCGGCTACGATATCGCCGACCACAAGGCCCGGCTCCTCACCAACGAGGATCTCGAGCGCTTCGATCATCCGATGGCCATGGACCGCACGCACCTCGCCGCCATGCGCTGGATGGCGCCGCGCAAGCTGCAGGACCGCCCGCAGATGCTGATGCGATCCGCCCCCGAGCTCGGCGTGACCGACATTCCCGATCCATACGGTGGTCCGGCGAGCGGCTATGAGAGGGCGCTCGACCTGATCGAGGCGGGCTGCAAAGGCTTGTTGGCCCGCCTAGCAGTCGAGGTCAAAACGGCCACTTGAGATTGAGCTCGCCGAAGCGGTTGATGACGTTGAAGGTGAGCCGCGAGACGTCGTTGTCGAACTTGTTGGCCGGCAGGGTGCCGCAATAGGTGATCGAACCGACCGAGAACACGGCGCCGCCCTTGGGTTTCTCTATGTAGGTCATGTCGGCGCGGATCAGTTGTTCCAGCGTCTGGCCAGGAATGGTGGTGTCGAGGCCGAGGCGTTCCTCGTGCACGACGACGAAGTCCTTGCGGTCGTGGCCTTCGGAGGAGGCGAGCACCACGGCGTTGAGCGGGCTGCCCAGGCGATGGTCGAGCCGGTCAAGTTCGAACCCTGCCGCGCCACCACCCGAGAAGCCGTAGCCGCCGAACACCTCGTCCTTCACGCCCTCGAAGACCCAGGCGTGGTGATTGTCGCGCGCCGCCGGCATCTGGCGATAGGCGTTGCCGACGAAGCGCCCCTGGCTCGAGAAGCCGATGCCGCACAGCTGCTGAGGCGGCCGATCGGAGCGGCGCCACAGGCCGCCATAGGCGCCGTCGAAGGCGTGATAGTACTCGCCGGGCTCGGCCGCCCAAGTGCGGATGCCGCCTTCGGTGCGTCTGATCTCGATGGCGCCCGGCACCTTGTCCGAGAGCGCGACGCGCCAATAGAAGCCGTTGCCGCCGAGATACATCAGCCGCCCGCCGGTGTCGGTGTAGCTCTGCAACGCATCGAGTGTGCGCTCGGTGTGATACTCAGGATGCGAGCCGGTCAGCACGACCTTGTAGGACGAGAGGATCTCCACGCCCTTGTCATGCAGGTCGTGGTCGGTGACGACGTCGTAGGCGATGCCCATGCGATCGAGCCAGCCCGTGAGATGCGAGTCGGCCGGCAGATGACGCAGGCCCGAGCCTGCCGGGTCGTTGAACGACAGGCAATCCGGCCGCCAGGTCAGCAAGGGCCGCAGGTGCGAGGAATAGGCCACGCCCGAGCCGTCGCGGTGATAGTTATAGGTCGCGAGTCCGTAATCCTTGTGCTCATCCGGATTGTTGGCAGCCGCCTTCCAGTCGGCGACGCGCTGGCGGAAGGGCTCGTCGTAAACGCCGCGCGAGAAGTTGGTGTAGACCTGATAGGTGAAAGTGGCGGCGAGGTAGCAGACCTTGGTCTGCGGCTTGGCGACCTGCGGGCGTACGAAGAAGGGAATGATGTCGCGATGAGGCCCACAGCGCAGCTGCATGCCCCACACGCCGCTTTTCATGTCCTTGGGGACGGTGAAGCTGAAGTCGTCGGCCCAGCCGCAATCGTGCAGGTCGTCGTCGTGAAAATGAATGGCGGCGTATTCGTGCGGCGCGGCCTGCCAGTTACGCTCCTTGCCCGTCCACGAAGCGCCTTTCATGGCGCGCGTCGGCAGGTTGATCAGACGGCCGTGCAGGCCATTGGGTCCACTATCCTCGACCTCCATGCTGTCCATGCGGCGCGCGAAGTCCCAGGCGGCGACGCCCGAGATGCTTGGCGCCTCAATTTTTCCGTTGAAGCAGTGCCTGGCCGGACGGTCGAGGGCGGCCTCGGCGCCGATCATGGCGGGCTGCGGCACGTCGAGCGCGAGAGACGCGCCCGTCTTACTGGCCTCACTCTCGTCGTCGATCGCAAAGGCGCGCTTCAAGGGTTGTTGGCCGACGCGCAGCACGCCGGTCGTCGGATCGGCGCTGGCCCATACGCGATACCAGACGCGCGAGCGGAGCTTCTTGCCCGTGACCACGCGAGCCGTGCCGCTTTCCAGCGCCATGCCATCGGGCGTGAGCACCAGGGCAAAGCCCGCGCCTGTCGCTGGATCGCGGCGCGAGATCACGGTTTGCGGCCCGTCGTCCGGCAGCGTCGGCCAGATCAGTGCCTCGACCGAGAGCGCGCCGGGCAGCTTGATGTCCTTGGCGCCCTCGATCAGCGCATAGGAGCCGGGCCACGCCCGCTGCTCGCGCGAGGTGAAGCGGCCGTCGAACAGTTCGGACTCGTCCTCGATCTTGGCTGGGGGGCCGGCGGGGTTGGGATCGCCGCGCACGATACGCACCAGCATGGCGTGGTAGGGACCAGGCCCGACGCTCGAGACCTTGAAGGCGATCTTCTCGCCGGCGCGGACCGAGATGCGGTCGGCGTAGCCTGTCAGCGGTGCAGTCACGTTTGTCTCCCCCTCGTCGGCCGTTATAGTCGCCCGAATGTCGACCACACGCCAAGAGCTTGTAGGCAAGATCCAGACCGTCCTCGGCCCGATTGCACCACAGCAGCTCGGTCGCACCCTGATGCACGAGCATGTGCTGTGCGACATCCGGGCACCGCAGTCGCGCGCCGACAACGATCTTGGGCCCGAGATCACGCTCGAGACTGTCTGGCAGCTCAATTATGGTCGCGGCGTCAAGCGCGCCGGCCGCAAGTACATGCTCGATCTCGAGGATATCGCCACGCGAGAGGTCCGCATGATGAAGCACGACGGCGGTGATGCCATCGTGGAGCTGACTTGCGGCGGGCTGTCACCGGATCCAGCCGGGCTGAAGCGCATTGCCGCGGGCACGGGCGTGCACCTGATCATGGGCTGCGGCCACTACGTCAACGATTACCAGGATCCCAGAAACCATGGGCGCACGGTCGAGGATTTCGCCGGCGAAATGATCGGCCAGATCCTGCACGGCGCCTGGGGCACCGAGGTCTGTGCCGGCATGATCGGCGAGATCGGCTGCAGCGCGCCGTGGACCGCGACGGAGAAGCGCGTCATGCAGGCCGCCCTGATCGCCGCGTCCGAAACCGGGGCGTCGATCAACGTCCATCCCGGCCGCGATCCCGACCAGCCGCAGGAAGTCGCCGACTTCATCCAGGCGGCCGGCCATCCGACCGACCGGATCGTCATCAGCCACATCGACCGCACCATCTTCGACGAGCTGCGCCTGCTGAAGCTGGCCAATTCGGGCGTCACCATCGAGTTCGACCTGTTCGGCCAGGAATCGAGCTATTACGGGCTCTCCGACATCGACATGCCCAATGATGCGACCCGGCTGCGCCTGATCCGGGCGCTGATCGAGCACGGACACCTCGATCGCGTCGTGATCAGCCACGACATCTGCTATCGCACGCGGCTCACGAGCTTCGGCGGCCACGGCTACGGCCACATCTTCCGCAACGTCGTGCCGATGATGATGAAGCGCGGCTACAGCGAGGAAGAGGTCGACGCCATCCTGGTGCGCAACCCGCGTAGGCTGCTCACGTTCCCATGATTGCCATCCCGAGCGTAGCGAGCGACCTTATAAGGCAACCCTAAGGGTCCTTCGCTACGCTCGGGATGACACCTGATTGGTTGCAACGGAGTCGCCCAATGATCCGCAAATTGTCGTCCGGCCAGTACCGGCTCTATTCGCGCAAGATCAATCCCAAGAGCGGCAAGCGCCGCAACCTCGGGACCTTTGCCAGCAAGGCGGCCGCCGAAAAGCACGAACGCGCCGTGCAGTACTTCAAGCGGCACTAGAAGGCGAGATTGTACGCCGCTTCCTCGGTATAGATGCGCCCGCCGCCGCCGGCCCGACTGGAATAGAGCGCGAAGTGCTGGGCGATCCACGGCCCGGCGCGAAAGGTTGAATAGCTCGCCATGAACTGCGCGATGTGATGACCGGTCTCGGCCCCGTTGCCGAAGCGCGCGAGCGTCACATGCGGGCGGAACTTGCGGCGCTCGACCTCGATGCCGCAGTTGCGCGCCACCGTCGAGACCTTCTGCTGCAGCCAGTCGAGCCGGTCGCTTTTTTTGACCAGCGCGACCAGCGCCTTGGGCTGCTTGCCGCTCGAGAATTGCTCGACGCCGGCGATGCCGACGGGGAAAGGTGGCCCGGCGATGTCCGACAGCTCCTCCTCGAGATCGCGCATCACTGCGCCCGGCACCTGATCGCAAAAGCAAAGGGTCACATGGAGATTCTCCACCGGCACCCAGCGCGCGTCGGGCACGCCCGATTGCAGCGTCACGAGCTCGTCGGCGATCTCGTCAGGGACGGGGAGGGCGATGAACAGTCTGGGCATAGGCGTCGAGGTTGCTGGCGGCGAAGGGCAGCAGACGATCGGCAATGATCTGGGCGCCACGCACGTTAGGATGCAGCCCGTCGGCCTGGTTGAGCGCGGGATCCTGCGCCACGCCGTCGAGGATGAAGGGATAGAGCGGTACCTGATACTTCTCTGACAGCCGCTTGTAGAGGCCGTCGAACGCTGCGACATATTCCGGGCCGAAGTTGCGCGGTGCCATCATGCCGGCGAGCCAGACGGCGACGCCCGCTGCCTTCAGCTTCTCGATGGTCGCCGAGAGATTGCGTTCGGCCACCGCGGGGTCGGTGCCGCGCAAGGCGTCGTTGGCGCCAAGCTCGATCAGCACGATGTCGGGCTTGTCGCCCAGCAGCCAGTCGACGCGGTCGAGACCGCCAGCCGTGGTGTCGCCCGACACGCCCTGATTAACGATGGCGACATTGCGGCCCTGACCCTTGAGCGCCGCTTCGAGCCGCGCCGGAAAGGACTGCTCGGGCTTGACGCCCAGGCCGGCCGCCAAACTGTCACCGAGAACTACGATCTTGATGGCTGGGTCGGCAGGCGCAGTTTGTGCCCCTGCTTGTGAAATTGATGCCGGGGCCACGCACAGCACAAGCAGCACCAGCATCGAATTGACCGCCGCCGCAAAACCACCATATCCCGTGCTAAGACTCATGGCCTCTTTTCCGGAGCCCGTTTGACCGCCCCGCACCCCAGCGTCCGCCAGCTCATTGTCCGATTGGCGGACCTCCATCTCGACATGGCAAGCGATGCCGGCACGGTCAATATCCTGCGCGGCATCACCCTCGATATAGCGGCCGGCGAGATCGCCGCCGTGGTCGGGCCCTCGGGCGCTGGCAAGTCGAGCCTGATGATGGTGGCGGGCGGCCTGGAGCGTGCCACGTCGGGCCGTGTCGAGGTGGCCAGCCGAGATCTTGGCCCGCTCGACGACGATGCTCGGGCCCGCCTGCGCCGTGACCATATCGGCATCGTGTTCCAGGGCTTTCATCTCATTCCCACCATGACGGCGCTGGAAAACGTGGCGCTGCCGCTGGAGTTCGCCGGCCGTTCCGACGCCTTCGAAACCGCCGAAGTAGCGCTCAAGCGTGTGGGGCTCGGCCATCGCCTCGGCCACTATCCGGCCCAGCTTTCCGGAGGCGAGCAGCAGCGTGTTGCCGTGGCGCGCGCCTTCGTCGGCCGGCCCACGCTTCTGCTGGCCGACGAGCCGACCGGCAACCTCGACGGCGCCACCGGCAAGCAGGTGATGGACCTCTTGTTCGAGCTGGCGCGTGCCGACGGTGCCACGCTGATCCTCATCACTCATGATATGACTCTGGCCGGCCGCTGCGATCGTATCCTGCGCATCGCCGATGGGCTGGTGGTCGGCGACGAGCGCACGCCGCACGCGCTGGCGGCCCAATGAACCTCGCCTTCAGGCTGGCGCGTCGCGAGATGCGCAGCGGCCTTGGCGGCTTTCGCCTGTTCATCGCCTGTCTGGCGCTGGGCGTGGGCGCCATCGCCGCCATCCTGTCGTTCAGCCGCGCCATCGAGGAAGGGCTGCGGGCCGACGCCCGCGAGATCCTGGGCGGCGATGTCGCGGTCTCGCTGCTCTATCGCGAGGCCTCGCCCGAGCAGACCGACTTCCTGCGCCAGAAGGGCGAGCTGGTGCGCTGGATCGACAGCCGTGCCATGGCGCGGCCGGTGAAATCCGACGGTCATGCCGCCCTCGTCCAGCTCAAGGCGGTCGAGCCGGGCTATCCGCTTTACGGCAAGCTCGAACTGAGGGGCGGCGGCTCGCTCAGCGACGCCTTCGCCAAGCACGACGGCGTGTGGGGTGCCGTGGTCGAAGAGGCGGCGCTGCGGCGCATGAACGTGGCGCCGGGCGAGCGCGTGAAGGTGGGCGAGGCGACCGTCGAGCTGCGCGGTGTGATCCAGCGCGAGCCCGATCGTGGGCTGAACGCCTTCGCGAGCCTGGGACCGCGGCTTCTGATACCTTTCGCGGCGCTCGCCGAATTGGGGATCGTCCAGCCGGGCAGCCTGCTGACCTGGGAATACCGCCTGCATCTGCCGCCCGGCGTGTCCGATCGCGACATGGTCGAGGCGATCAAGGATCGCTATCCCGACGCCGGCTGGCGGGTACGGGGCCTCGCCGAGGCGGGCGGCGGCCTCCGCTTCTGGCTCGATCGGCTGACCGAGTTCATCGGCCTGATTGGCCTTGCCGCCCTGCTGGTGGGGGGCGTCGGCGTCGGCAACGCGATCTCGAGCTTCCTCGCCACGCGCCTCCATACCATTGCGACCCTGAAGTGCTTGGGCGCGCCCGAACGGTTGGTCTTCACGACCTATTTCCTGCAGCTCAGCGCCCTCGCGCTGGTCGGCGTCGGTCTCGGTGTGGCCATCGGCGCTGCCGTGCCGTTTCTGGCCCAGTCGCTGATCGCCGATCTCTTGCCTGTGCGCGCGCGTGTGGCTCTCTATGCCCAGCCGCTTGCAACGGCGGCGGCCTTCGGCTTTTTGGTCTCCCTGCTGTTTGCGCTGCTGCCGCTGATCCGGGCGCGCGCCGTGCCCGCCGCCACCTTGATGCGTGGCGCGGTGGTCGGTCGTCGACGACTCGGTTGGCGCGACCTCGCGATGATCGCCGCGGTGGCACTCCTGCTGGCGGCCTTCACCGTGTTCACCGCCGACAGCCGGCGCATTGCAGCCTATTTCGTGCTGGGCGCGATCGGCGCCTTCATCGCCTTCCCGTTGCTGGCCCGCGGCGTCATGGCGGTGGCTGCTCGTGTGCGCAAGCCCAAGTTCGCCGCTCTTCGTCTGGCGCTGGCCAACCTTCATCGTCCCGGCGCACCGACGCCCATCGTCATGCTGTCGCTGGGGCTGGGACTCACCGTGCTGGTGGCGACGGCGCTGATCGAAGGGAATCTCCGCGAGCAGATCACGCGGCGCATTCCCAAGGACGCGCCAGCCTTCTTCTTCGTCGACATCCAGTCAAGCCAGATCGCGGCCTTCGAGCAGGCCATTGCCGCGGTGCCGGGCGCCGGTTCGCTCGACAAGGTGCCCTCGCTGCGCGGCCGCATCACCAGGATCGGGGGCAAGCCGGTCAGCGAAGTGAAGGTTCCACCGGAGGCGCGTTGGGCGGTCGATGGCGACCGTGGCGTGACCTATTCGGCGACGCCGCCTGAGGGCTCGCGCATCGTCGCGGGCGAATGGTGGGCGGCCGACTATCGCGGCCCGCAGCTTATTTCGTTCGATGCCGAGCTCGCGCACGCCTTCGGCCTTGGGCTGGGCGATTCCATCACGGTCAATGTGCTCGGTCGCGACATCGACGCGAAGATAGCTTCGCTGCGGCGCATCGAATGGCAGACGCTGTCGATCAATTTCGTGTTCGTGTTCTCGCCGGGCACGCTCGACAAGGCGCCGCATACCTTCCTCGCCACGGTGAAGGCGACGCCCGCTTCCGAGGACGCGATCTTCGATGTCGTCACCGACCGGTTCCCGAACGTCACCGTCATCCGCATCCGCGACGCCATCGAGACGGCGTCCGACGTGCTGGGCAATATCGGCCTGGCGACTCGGCTGATCGGCCTGTTGAGCATCCTGGCCGGCATCTTGGTTCTGGCCGGTGCCATGCTCGCCACCCAGCGGCGGCGCATCCACGAGGCGGTGGTCATGAAGGTGCTGGGCGCCACGCGGGCGCGCATCGCCGGCATTTTCGCCTGGGAGTTCGCCGCGCTGGGGCTGGCGACGGCGCTCGCCGCCTTGGCTGTGGGTACTTTGGGAGCCTGGCTGGTGGTCAGCCGCCTGATGCGGCTCGACTGGACGTTTCTGCCGGCCGTTGCCGTGGCGGTCGCCCTGGGGGCCATGGCGCTTACCTTGGCGTTCGGTCTGGCCGGCACTTTGGCGGCTTTGCGCCAGCGGCCGCTGGCCCTGCTGCGCAACGAATGACGGCAATTTCACGTTCTGGAGGTAATAATACGATACGTTAACGCTATTGATTCACTAGGGCTGCTTGCCCACATTGGCAGGCGAAAGGGGCACAGCGATGCCCCCTCCGGAGGCTTAAGACATGGCGAACCAGAATTTCAATACCTTTGGGCGCGGCGGCGTGATCGCCGACCAGGCAACATTCGATGCCGGTCTGCGCGCACACATGATCCGCGTCTACAATTACATGGCATCGGGCCTGGCGCTGTCAGGCATCGTGGCGTTTGCGCTGTTCAACGTGCCGTCGCTTGCCGCGTTGTTCTTCGAGATCACGCCGCGCGGCAGCGTGGCCGGGCTGAACGTCCTCGGCTGGGTTGCGATCTTCGCGCCGTTCGGCCTGTTGTTGCTGATGGGGTTCCGCGCGGCGCAGATGAGCGTCGGCGGCGTCCAGGCGATCTACTGGGCAGTCACCGCACTGATGGGCGTCAGCCTGTCGCTGCTGTTGTTCCGCTACACCGGCGCTTCGGTCGCGCGCACTTTCTTCGTGACGGCGGCCTCGTTCGGGGCGCTCAGCCTCTATGGCTACACGACCAAGCGTGACCTAAGTGCCTTCGGCAAGTTCCTGTTCATGGGGCTGATCGGCCTGATCCTGGCCGGTCTGGTCAACATGTTCTTCCCGTCGGGCACGATGAGCTTCATCATCTCCGTTGCGGGCGTGCTGATCTTCTCGGGCCTGATCGCCTACGACACCCAGAAGATCAAGGAACAGTATGCCGACTCCTGGGGCAGCCAGACGGCCGAGAAGGTCGCCATCTTTGGCGCCCTCAGCCTCTATCTCGACTTCGTCAACCTGTTCCAGTTCCTCATGGCGTTCATGGGTCAAAACCGGGATTAGTCGCTATCTGACAGCGACCAGTCGACAAGCAACCAATAAACGCAAACGCCCGGGTCGCAAGACCCGGGCGTTTTGCTATGAAAGCTCCGGCATGAAACGTCTGGCGGCATTGCTGCAGAGCGAGGCGGGGAGCGCGTTGCCGCTGCTGGCGGGCGCCGTGCTCGCCCTGCTGCTCGCCAACTCGCCCTTTGACTGGGCGCTCGACCAGCTGCTCGGCACCAAGCTCACGGTGGCCTTCGGCACGCTCGGCCTCAGCAAGCCGTTGCTGCTGTGGATCAACGACGGGCTGATGGCGGTCTTCTTCTTGCTCGTCGGACTCGAGATCAAGCGCGAGGTCGTCGAAGGCGAGCTGTCGCGGCCGGCCCAGGTGGCGTTGCCGATCGCCGGTGCGCTTGGCGGCATCGTGGTGCCGGCGGCGATCTATGCCGCCTTCGCCTGGAAGGATCCGGTGGCGTTGTCCGGCTGGGCCATCCCCTCGGCCACCGACATAGCCTTCGCCGTCGCCATCCTAGCGGCGCTCGGCAAGCGTGTGCCGAGCGGCCTGAAGCTCTTCCTGCTCACGCTGGCCATTGTCGATGACCTTGCGGCCATCGTGATCATCGCGATTTTCTATACCAGCGATCTCTCGACCCTGTCGCTGATGTTGGCGGGGCTTTGCATCCTGACGTTGCTGGCGCTCAATTTCGCCGGCGTCCGCCGCTGTGGGCCGTACCTACTGATCGGCATCGCCCTCTGGGTTTGTGTGCTGCAATCGGGCGTGCATGCCACGTTGGCGGGCGTCGTGCTGGCCTTCTGCCTGCCGCTCGCCTATCGCACGACGGCGCCCGAGGAGCGCCCGTACATCCGCCTCGAGCACGCGCTGAAGCCCTGGGTGTCGTTCTTCGTCTTGCCGGTTTTCGCCTTCGCCAATTCGGGCCTTAGCCTCGGTGGCATTACCGTGACCATGGTGCACGATCCGGTGACGATCGGGATCGTGGCGGGCCTTTTCCTCGGCAAGCAGCTCGGCATTTTCGCAGGTGCGGCGTCGCTGATCGCGCTCGGCATCGCGCGCCTGCCGCCAGGCGCGAGCTGGCGTCAGCTCTACGGCGTCGGCGTGTGCGGCGGCATCGGCTTCACCATGAGCCTGTTCATCGGCACGCTGGCTTTCCAAGATGGTCATCACCAGCCGCTGGTACAGCTGGGCGTGCTCGCCGGCTCCTTGCTTTCGGCGGCATTGGGATATGCGTTGCTGCGCTTTTCAAAGACCGCGACGCATTCCTGATCGATTTGCGCTCCGAGAGGGCGGGCCTATACTTTGGCCATGCGGCGCACATCCTACGAGCAGATGAACTGTTCGATTGCCTCGGCGCTCGATGTCGTGGGTGAGCCGTGGACGCTGCTGATCGTGCGCGACGCTTTCTATGGCGTGCGCCGCTTCGACGATTTCCAGGAAAATCTCGGCATCGCGCGCAACGTCTTGACGGCGCGGTTGAAGAAGCTGGTCGAGGCCGGCGTCTTCCGCAAGACCGCCTATCGCCAACGGCCGCTGCGCCATGAATATCGTCTGACCGACAAGGGCGCGGCGCTGTTCACTGTCATCGTCGGGCTGAAGCAATGGGGCGACCGTTTCGGCGTCGCCTCGCGCAACGGCAAGCCGATGGAGCTGGTCGACCGCAGCGACAACAGCCCGCTCGATCCGGTGCTGATAGATGCCCTGAGCGGCCGCCGGCTCGAGCTCACCAATGTGCGCGCCGTGGCCGGACCAGGCGCCGACCAGGCGACGCGCGATTTCTTTGACCGCTTGGCGATGAACCGCCCCACGCAGCGCTAGGTCCTCAGCGGGCCTCGGTCATTGGAACCGCGCAGCGAGCGTGACTTCTAATGACCAAATTCGTCGATTCACCCTGTTGCGGAGTAAACTCCGAGACTTAGAGGATTGGAGTCGCGTGTGTTGAGTATCTTTCAAGAAGACCGGCGTGATTTTTTGGAGAGGGGAGTCCCGGATTCGCGGACGGTGAGGGCAGAAAAGCCCATTTCATCGGCATCGAACCCGTCCACCGGGAGTGGATGTTTGTGGACGGGTGGGTTGGCCGAGCTTGCGCTACCCGCTGCCCCTCTCGGCGAACGGCCCCCGTATTTCCCGGTTATTTTAACGGGGATGGTCTCGCGGCGGGACTAGTGCTTCTCGGAGCGCTCGTCCGGCTCATCCACCAGCCGCTTGTCGTCGAGCGCGCGGCGGCTGCGCGTCGCGGCCTCGTCATCGGCGCTCTTCTGCGCCTTGGTGCGGCCGAAGCGCTGGCGGTTCGCCGCCGCTTCGCGTTCATGCTCGCGTCGCGCCTTGTCCTTGCGGGCGCGCTTCAGGTTGACGATGTCGACCATGTGACAATCCCCAATTTCTCTATGCCGCGCCTGAGCACGATGCGCTAGTGTTTTGCTGCCAGATCCAAGGGGGAAAGCCATGAGCCCTTCGACGCGCAAGAAAGTCCTGATAGGCGCGGGCGGTGTGATCGGTGTGCTGATCGTGGCGCTGCTGATTGCGCCCTCTTTCTTCGACCTCAACCAGTACAAGCCGCAGATCGTGTCCGAGGTGAAGAAGGCGACGGGCCGCGACCTCGTGATCGACGGACCGGTGTCGCTGTCGCTGCTGCCGCTGCCTCAGGTCAGCGTGACCGGTGTGAAATTCTTCAACGTGTCCGGTGCCAAGAACCCCAACATGGTTGAGGTCAAGTCGGTCACGGTGCGGCCGTCGCTGTTCGCCCTGCTGGGGGGCGGACTGGAAGTGAGCGAGGTCGTGCTGGTCGAGCCCAAGATCGTGCTCGAGATCAATGCCGAGGGTAAGCCGAACTGGGAATTCGCACCGTCCGTCGCCGACGCCAAGGCCGCCGCGCCCAAGCCCGCTTCGCCCAAGCCGATTTCGCTTGGCCGGCTCACCGTCGAGAACGGTACGCTGATCTTCAGCGACTCCAAGGCGGGCGTTTCCGTGGTGGCGGAGAAGGCCAATTTCTCTGCTTCCGTCGGATCGCTCGATGGTCCCTACGCGCTGGAGGGTGGCGCCACGGTCAATGGCGCGCCGCTCGAGATCGACCTCAGCGTCGGCGCCAAGGGGAGCGCGGGCCTTGCCACGAATGTTGCGCTCGAGGCTGGTGGCGGCAAGCTCGTCTTCAAGGGCACGCTGAGTGAACTCGGGCCCAATGCGAGCCTCGCCGGCGTTGCAACCATCGCGGCCAACTCATTGACCGGCTTCATCGCGACCCTGGTCAGCCTAGCCGGACAACCGGTGCCGGTGCTGCCGCCGCTGCTGGCCAGCAAGTTCAGCTTCGATGGCGGCATCGAGGTGTCGCAGACCAAGTTCGCCGCCAAGGACTTCAAGCTCGCGCTGGCGGGCGACAGCGGCTCGGGCTCGCTGTCGGTGACGCTGAAGCCTGCGCTCATCGTCGACGGCAAGGTGGTGCTGCCGAGGATCGACCTCGACCGTGCGCTGGCCGGCCTTCAGCAGCCAGCAACGCCTGCCGCCGGCGGCGCAAAGCCCGCCGCGCCGGCGGTGACGCCCGCCCCATCGGGCGGCGACAGCCTGCTGACCAGCCTCACGGCCAAGCTGTCGATCGAGGCCAATGAGGTCATCTACAACAAGGAGGCCATCCGCAACGTGGCGCTCGATCTCGACGCCAAGGGCGGTGCCGTGGCGGTGCCGAGGCTTTCGGCGACGCTGCCCGGCGACATGGTCCTGCAGGCCAAGTCGACGATGTCGGGCGATCCGGCCAAGCCGACGGTCAGCGGCGAGTTCAGCCTGGTCGGTCCGAAACTGCGCGACACCTTGAAGTGGCTCGCCGTCGATGTCTCCGAGCTGCCGGCCAACAAGCTGACCCGGCTCAGCCTCAAGGGCCGCATGTCCTCGGCCGGCGGCAAGGTGCAGGTCACCGATGCCGTCTTCGAGCTCGACGATGTGAAGGGCACTGGCGGCGTGGTGGTGAGCTTCACCGTGCCGCTCACGATCGTGACGACGCTCGACTTCGACACGCTCGACCTCGATCCTTTCCTCGCCAAGCCGGCAGGCGGCGCCAAACCCGCGTCGACGGCGTCAGCCCCTGCGCCGGCGCAGCGCGCAGCGGCCGCACCGTCCGTCGAGCTCAAGACCAAGATCGCCAAACTGATCTACAACAAGGAGACGATCGGTGGCGTCGAGGTCGATGTCACCCTGCAAGGCAGCACGCTCAAGCTGAACGACATCAAGGTCTCCAACCTGGGAGGCGCGCGGCTCGCCGTTCGCGGCAGCGTCGCCGACTACGCTTCGGCGCTGCCGCATCCTGACATCGCCTTCAATTTCGAGGCGCCCGACATGAGCCGGGTGCTGAAGATCGTGGGCGGCACGGCGCCGCCCGACCTCGGCATGGTGAAGGTAAGCGGCGGCATTGAGGGCACGGTCGAGGCGCTCACCTTCAAGCAGCTGAATGTCAGCGCCCAGGGGCAAACGGCGCAGGTCAACGGCACCTTGACGATGCCGGGTGCCGCTAAAGGCCCGCCGGCGACGATCGGCTACAAGGGCAGTGTGACGGCCAACGGCCAGACCATCGAGGGCACGGTCGACGCCAAGGTGGCGGACAGGCCCAGCATCACGGCTGACCTCAAGACCTCGTTGCTCGATCTCGACAAGATCGGCGGCAGCGCACCGCCTGCAGCGCCGGCGCGTAGCCGGCCTGTTGCGGCACCGGCCAACGCGCCGATCGACACCACGGCGTTTCGCGCCTTCGATGCCTCGGTCAAGTTGGTGGCCGGCACCCTGATCAGCTCGCCATTGCGCATTTCCAACGCCGATCTGGCGCTGACCCTGAAGGACGGCGTGCTCACCATCTCGCACTTCAAGGGCGGGCTCTATGGCGGCAGCCTCGATCTCTCGGGCGTGGTCGACGGCAGCAAGCCCGGGCATCTCGCCATCGACTTCAAGGGCAACGCCAGCAGCATCAGCGTCAGCGAGTTGCTGCGCAGCATGTCGGGCAGCAACCAGTTCGGCGGCGCGGTCAAGGTCACCGTCGATGGTACGATCAACGCTTCGGACATCGCGCTCAAGGCCGCTGGCGCGACCTCGGCCGAGGTCAAGAGCTCGATGGCGGGCGGCGCGCAGCTTTCCGGTCACATCTTCGTCGGTGCCGACAAGGCGCTGACCATGATCGGCGGAGCCGCCGCCGGCGCCGTCGGTGGCGTGATCGACAATACGCTGGGCAGCGCGCTCGGCATCGTCGGCCAGAAGGGCGGCGTGGGCGTCAGCAATCTCCTGAACGCCGCCTCGCTGGTGCTGAACCGCTTCGTCAATCGCGACAACCCGATTTCGGGCCATGTCGACATTGCGGGCGGCGTGCTGTCCGACCGAAGCCTGATCGTGCAGGGCGACCGAGCCACGGCCAATATCGCCACCCGCACCAACCTCGCGGCTTCGACCACCGACACCACGATCAATATCATGATCGCCGAGGATGGATCGGCGCCCTATCTGATCGCGACCGTGCGCGGGCCTTTGTCCAGCCCGAGCTACAACGTGGTGCGCGGCACGGCCAAGGATCCGCCGGGCTTCGTCAATACGCTGACCAATGCGGGGAGTCAGGTGATATCGCCGGTACAAAAGATCATCCCGAACGTGCCGATCCCCCCTATCCCCAATCCCATTCCTGGCTTGTTCGGCCGCTAGAAGGAGTTGTCTTGCTCGATCGATTGCTGACGGCGCTCAAGGCGCGGTTCGGATCCGCGCCTGCTCTCACCGAGGCGCCGAAAGGCGTCGATGTCCTGGCCGACATGGCCAACCGCCGGGTGATCCGGCGCTACACCGACAAGCCGGTCGACCCAGCCCTGCTCGAGACGCTGTGCGCGGTGGCGCTGTCGGCGCCATCCAAGAGTGACCTGCAGCAAGCCGACATCGTGATCGTGGGCGACAAGGGCCAACGCGAGAAGCTTGAGGCGCTGCTGCCCGACAATCCTTGGGTGAAGGCCGCACCCGTGTTCCTGTTGTTCTGCGCCAACAACCGGCGCCATCGCCTGCTCTTCCAGTGGCGCGGCCAGCCGTTCGTGAACGACTATCTCGACCCGTTCTTCAACGCCTCGGTCGATGCCGGCATCGTTCTCGCGACCTTCGTCGCCGCGGCGGACCGCGTGGGGCTCGGCAGCTGCCCGATCAGCGCCATCCGCAATCACGCCCAGACGGTCTCCGACATCCTCGGCTTGCCGGATCATGTCTTTCCGGTGGCGGCGCTGGGCGTCGGCTGGCCGTCTTTCGAAGGCGTGATGAGCCCGCGGCTTGGCCTCGACGTCACGATCCATCGAGACCGCTACGATGAGAGCGGACTGAAGGAGAAGGTCACGGCCTACGACAAGCGGCGAGAGGCGGTGCAGCCCTACAAGACGCAGCGCCACACCGACAAATTTGGCCAGAGCGAGACCTATGGCTGGTCGGAGGACAAGGCGCGGCAATATTCGGTGCCGGAGCGCGCCGATTTCGGCGCTTTCGTGCGCAGGAAGGGTTTCAAGCTCGACTGATCTTCCGTTTGAGCGCCTCGAGCACATGCAGGCGCAGCGCGCTCGAGAGATTACCGGGCGCGCCACGTGCCTTGTCGATCTCGGCCACCAGGGCGCTCAGCGACAATTTGCGGGCATTCGCGAGCGCCGACAGCTCGTCCCAGAAGGCTTCCTCCAGGGTGATGCTGGTCTGGTGGCCGCGGATGGTGATCGAGCGTTTACGCATTCGACGACTGTGACAGCGGCAAGACGACCGCTCAACCCGCCTTGCCGACGGCATGGCGCATGCGTATATACCGCCCCCAACAACCCCTCCGGACGATAAATGGATATCCGCAACGTCGCGATCATCGCGCACGTCGACCATGGCAAGACGACGCTGGTGGACTGCCTGCTGAAGCAGAGCGGCACCTTTCGCGACAACCAGCAGGTCGCCGAGCGTGCCATGGACTCCAACGACCTCGAGCGCGAGCGCGGGATCACCATCCTCGCCAAGGCGACCTCGGTCGTGTGGAAGGGCACGCGCGTCAACATCGTCGACACGCCGGGCCACGCCGATTTCGGCGGCGAGGTCGAGCGCATCCTGTCGATGGTCGACGGCGTGGTGTTGCTGGTCGATGCCGCCGAAGGGCCGCTGCCGCAGACCAAGTTCGTGCTCGGCAAGGCGCTGCGCTTGGGCCTCAGGCCGATCGTGCTGATCAACAAGGTCGATCGATCCGATGCGCGGCCCCATCAGGTCCACGACGAGGTGTTCGACCTGTTCTCCGCGATGGAGGCCAACGACGAGCAGCTCGACTTTCCGACCCTGTTCGCCTCGGCGCGCCAAGGCTGGGCAGCGACCTCGCTCGAGGCCGAGCACAAGGACATGGAGCCACTGTTCGACCTCATCCTGCGCCACGTGCCGGCGCCCAGGATCGAAGACGACCCTGCCTTCCGCATGCTGGTGACGACGCTCGAGTCCGACTCCTTCCTTGGCCGCATCCTGACCGGCCGCATCCTGTCCGGCACGGTCAAGCCCAACACGACCATCAAGGCGCTGGGCCGCGACGGTCAGGAGCTGGAGCAGACGCGCATCACCAAGGTGCTCGCCTTCCGCGGGCTGGAGCGCATGTCCCTCGACCAGGCCGACGCCGGCGACATCGTGGCCGTGGCCGGCCTCAAGATCGCGACAGTGGCCGACACGATCGGCGATCTCACGATCAGCGAGCCGATCCCCTCGCAGCCGGTCGATCCGCCGACGCTCGCCATGACCTTCTCGGTCAACGACTCGCCGCTTGCCGGAACCGAAGGCGACAAGGTCACGACCCGCATGATCCGCGCGAGGCTCATGCGCGAGGGCGAAGGCAATGTCGCGATCCGCGTGCGCGACACCGAGAACGCCGATTCCTACGAAGTCGCCGGCCGTGGCGAACTACAGCTCGGCGTGCTGATCGAGACCATGCGCCGCGAGGGCTTCGAGCTCGCCGTCGGCCGCCCGCGCGTCCTGTTCCAGACCGACCCGGCGACCGGCCAGCGGCTGGAGCCGATCGAAGAGGTCGTGATCGACGTCGACGACGCCTATACCGGCGTCGTGGTCGAGCAGATCTCGCTGCGCAAGGGCGAGCTGCAGGACATGCGGCCCTCGGGCGCTGGCAAGACACGGCTGGTGTTCTACGCGCCCTCGCGCGGCCTGATCGGCTACCACGGCGAGTTCCTGACCGACACGCGCGGCACCGGCGTGATGAACCGCATCTTCCACGAATACGGTCCCTATCGCGGGCCGATCGCAGGCCGGCGCAACGGCGCTCTGATCGCTAACGCGGAAGGCAACGCGGTCGCCTATGCGATGTGGAATCTCGAGGAGCGCGGGCCGATGTTCATCGATCCCGGCGTGGCCGTTTACCAAGGCATGGTGATCGGCGAGCACAGCCGCGGCAACGATCTCGAAGTCAACGTGCTGAAGGGCAAGCAGCTCACCAACATCCGCGCCGCCGGCAAGGACGAGGCCGTGCGCCTCACGCCGCCGCGCAAGATGAGCCTCGAACAGGCAATCGCCTACATCGAGGAGGACGAGCTGGTCGAGATCACGCCGAAGTCGATTCGTCTGCGCAAGCGTTTCCTCAATCCCGAGGATCGCAAGCGCGCCAGGAAGCAGGCCGCCCAGGCGGCGGAATAACCAGGGAAGTCTCTTGAAGAACCAAGGCCACACCTTCACCGATCGCCTCGAAACCGCCGCCAAGGCCAAGCAAGCGCTGCTCGAAAAGGCACGCCAGAAGGACCCGGCCAACGATCCCGAATTCGCTGCCCGGCAGACCGCGCGCATTGCCGCCGCCCGGGAACGTGAGGAGCGCGAGACCGAACGGCGCAACGCCAAACTCGCCGAACAGGCGCGGGTGAAGGCAGAGCGGGAAGCCGAGGCTGCGCGCAAGGCCGCCGAGGCGGCCGCCGAAGCCGAGCGCATTCGCCAGGGCAAGCGTCCGGTCTCGAAGCCGGCACTCAGCGCAGCCGAGCAGAAGGCGTTGCGCGATGCCCGCTACGCCGCCCGCAAGGCGCGCAAGAAGTAGCTAAAGGCTGCCGGTCAGCGAGGCACGCTGGCTGATCTCGATGTGGTTGCCGTCGGGATCGCAGACGAAGGCATAACGCACGGTCTCGCCCAGCACGCGCGGCTCACCACCCGAGATGCCGCCGCGCGCCAGGATGCCCTCGTACTCGGCGGTGCAGTCCCAGACCTGCACGGTGGTGTAGCGATATCCCAGGCCGCGCCATTGCGCGCCACGGCCTTCGACATTGCCTTGTTCGGCTATCACGATCAGTGAATCGCCGCAGCGATAGCGGCCATCGCCCACCCGTTCGTACTGCATGGCGTGAGTCCAGAAGCGGTCGTGGGCGGCAGGATCGGTGACCTTGAGCAGGATGGCGACGCCCATGACGCCGTCACGCCCCGCAGGGACCAGCGTCACCTTGTTGCCATCGGGATCGGCCAGCGCCTTTGGCTCGGCGAGCCCCTCGCGGGCAATCTGCAGCCCGACAATGCCCGACGACGCCAGCACCGGAAGCGGATCGCGGGCATGGTTCATCTTCAGGATCGAGCCGTTCATGTGATGCCGATGCTGCTGCACACCGCCGCCCAGCTTGCCGACATGGTCGTATGGTAGGCCGACCGTCTGCTGCCAGAACGCCAGCTGCTCATCGCGTTTGTTGGAGAACAGGCCGATATCGAGGTGCTGCTTGGCAAGCTTCATGGACCGATCTTAGCGCAGATACAAAACATACAAATGCCGCCCAGACTCCGCCCCAACTCAGGCGCTAGAAGGGCCGCGGGTGAAGGGTGCGGCAGATGGGGATTTGCCGCCCGAAAATGTGGGAAGGACTTCCGATGATTCGCGCCATCATTGGCACGGTCGCCGTGCTCGCGGGCTTTGCCGTGGTTGAGAGCTCGGTCGACGCCAGCACCGGCCTTGCCGGTTCGTGCAAGGCCACGCAAGCCTACGCTTTGTTGCATCCGGGTGAGCAGCTGCCCATCCGTGCCGTGCCGACGCCGGACGGCAAGGTAGTGGGAGCGCTCGCGACCCAGAACATGACCACCGAGCTCTCGCCTACTGGCGAGCTCGCGGCTTCGGTCGTGACGGTGGTCGGCAGCCAGAGTGGCTGGGCGCACATCGCGCTCGGCGGCAAGGACTATACCGCCATCGACGGCCCGCCGCAGAAGTACGGCTGGATCCCGGCTGACCTTCTGACGGTCGATACCCGCATCGACGGCCCCATCAAGACTTTTAGCCGCCCCGGCCTGCTCGGCGTCGAGCTCGGCCGCATCGAAGGCGAAGACCAGAAGTTTCGCGTGCTGGGCTGCCGCGGCGACTGGCTGCAGGTGATCAACTCCACGCGCGGCAACGTCTGGATCGACCGCTGGTGCGCCAAGGAAGAGGGCTGCCGCAGCTCGTAGGACAAAGTTTTTTGGGAGGCGGTGCTCCACCCTTCTGGGAATTTGGGTGAAGCGCCGCGGGACAGCAAACTGAACCCCGGGAGGCAACTCCCGGGGTCTTTTCTTGGGACGCCGCGCGTCAGATCTTCAAGTCGCTGAAGAAATCGTTGCCCTTGTCGTCCGTGACGATAAAGGCCGGGAAATTCTCGACCTGAATGCGCCAGATCGCTTCCATGCCGAGCTCGGGATATTCCAGCACCTCGACCTTCCTGATGCAGTTCGTGGCCAGGATCGCCGCCGGACCGCCGATCGAGCCCAGGTAAAAGCCTTTGTGCTTCTTGCAGGCGTCGACCACCTGCTTGCTGCGATTGCCCTTGGCCAGCATGACCATCGAGCCGCCATTGGCCTGGAACAGATCGACGTAGCTATCCATCCGGCCAGCGGTAGTTGGGCCGAACGATCCAGACGCCATGCCTTGGGGCGTCTTGGCGGGGCCGGCGTAGTAAACAGGGAATTGCTTGAAATAGTCGGGCAGGCCTTGGCCCGCATCGAGTCGCTCCTTGAGCTTGGCGTGCGCCGAATCGCGCGCGACGATCAAGGTGCCGGTCAGGTTCACGCGGGTCTTCACCGGATGGCGGGTCAGTACCGACAGCGTGTGCGCCATGCCCTTGTTGAGATCGACCAAGACGACGTCGCCCGACAACTGCTGCGGCTCGACCTCGGGCAGGTAATGCGCTGGGTTGGTCTCGAGTTGTTCGAGATAGATGCCGTCTTTGGTGATCTTGCCCAGCGCCTGGCGGTCGGCCGAGCAGCTGACGCCGAGCCCGATCGGCACCGAGGCGCCATGGCGGGCGATCCGGATCACCCGCACGTCGTGGCAGAAATACTTGCCGCCGAACTGTGCACCGATGCCCATCTGACGGGTGAGCTCCAGCACCTTCTTCTCCATCTCGCGGTCGCGGATGGCCACGCCCTTGTCGTTGCCTTCGCCCGGCAGGTCGTCGAGATAGCGCGTCGAGGCGAGCTTCACTGTCTTGAGGTTCATCTCGGCCGAGGTGCCGCCGACCACGATGGCCAGGTGATAGGGCGGGCAGGCCGCGGTGCCGAGGGTGCGGATCTGGGTGTCGAGGAACTTCAGCAGCGCCGCCTCGTTTAGGATCGCCGGCGTCTGCTGGTAGAGATAACTCTTGTTGGCCGAGCCGCCGCCCTTGGCGATAAACAGGAATTTGTAGGCGTCGCCGTCGGTCGCATAGATGTCGATCTGCGCCGGCAGGTTTGTGCCGGTCTGCACTTCCTTGAACATCGAGATCGGCGAAACCTGCGAATAGCGCAGGTTGGTCTCGGTGTAGGTCTTGTAGACGCCTTGGGCGATCGCCTGCTCGTCGCCGCCGCCAGTCCACACCGCCTGGCCTTTCTTGCCCATGACGATGGCGGTACCGGTGTCCTGGCACATCGGCAAGACGCCGCCGGCCGAGATGTTGGCGTTTTTCAGCAGCTCCAGCGCCACATACTTGTCGTTCGCAGACGCTTCCGCATCGTCAAGGATCGAACGAAGCTGCGCCAGGTGGCCGGGCCGCAGGAGGTGAGAGATGTCATGGAAGGCCTGCGCGGTGAGCAGCGTCAGTGCCTGCGGATCGACCGTCAGCACGTCCTTGCCGTTGAACTTGGCGGTGCCGACGAAATCCGACGACAGCTTGCGGTAGGACGTGCTGTCCGCAACCGACGGGAACATTTCCTGGAACTGGAACTCGGGCATGACTTCTCCTGGCGCGCCAATGAGCGCCCTCAAACCGCAAAAAGCGCGGTTCGTCTACTTCTTTCGGAAGCTGTCGAGCTTGACGACCTTGGAGGCCGCATCCTCGGGCTTGGCGTCCGGATTGGCCGCCACCTCGGTCTTGGCCTCCGCCTCGGCGGGAGCGCCGAGCGACGGGCGCTTTTCGGCTGACGGCAGCGAGGTGGGCGCCTGGTTGGCGCCGGCCTCGACCTTTTCGCCGGCTCCGGCCTTGTCCTTGCGGTCGAATTGCAGCCCGAAGCGTACCGAGGGATCGACGAAGGCGGACAACGCAGTGAACGGCACCTTTATGCGTTCCTGCTGCTTGTTGAAGCTCACCGTCACTTCGAAGAATTCGTCGTTGATGATGAGGTCCCAATATTGGTGCTGCAGCACAATGGTCATCTCTTCCGGATACTTGGCGCGCAAATAGTCCGGCAGGTGCACGCCGGGGTCGGTGCTGCGGAAGGAGATGTAGAAATGGTGCGAGCCGGGCAGGCCCTTGTCGGCGACTTGTCGCAGCACGCGACGCACGACGCTGCGCAGCGCATCGTCGACGAGAGCGTCGTAGTGAAAGCGATCGTTCATGTCGTGCCGGAACTTTCGCGGAGCATCGGCTTGCGTTTCAGGAGAGTCAATCGCGTCCAAGCGCGAAAAACTTGGAGGAAAGTGGGAGGGCTTCTGTTGCCCGGTGCCCTCCCGAACCGCGCTTACGTCCGCTGTTTAGGCGGCAGCAGCGAGTGTAACGGTATTATCGTTAGCACTTGTGTGTGGCCCGTCACGGCGGAACCATACCGGGCAAAAACCGCGCCTTTACCACGCTCGTCGATCCTATTTCGCCCCCATTGGTGGAGGCGCCGGGTACCGCCCCCGGGTCCGATACGCTTATGCCACGCGGCGTTTATCGCCATAGTCGGTTTCCCGACACGACCAATATAGGCGTTCGCGCGGCCTTTTTGAAGGCAGCGGTTAACGCTGAGATTTTCCCCATGGAAGGGGGAACCTTCGGCCCATAGAGTCCGCGGCCAACGAAGGACAACAACGATGCCCCTCTCCACCGACCAGCAGGCCGAGATCGACCAGGCCCGCGATGGCGCCGTCAAGACGCTGCGGCCGATCGCGCCGGCGCTGGAGGAGATCCTGTTCCAGGCGCTGCCGGTGCTCGATCACGGCTTCGTCCGCGTCATCGACTACATGGGCGACGATGCCGCCGTGGTGCAGGCCGCGCGCGTCTCCTACGGCCGTGGCACGAAGAAGGTCAGCGAGGATCGGGGCCTGATCAACTATCTCATGCGGCACCGCCACACGACGCCATTCGAGATGTGCGAGATCAAGTACCATGTGAAATTGCCGATCTTCGTGGCCCGGCAATGGATCCGCCATCGCACCGCCAACGTGAACGAGTATTCGGCGCGCTACTCGATCCTCGACAACGAATTCTATGTCCCGCAGCCCAAGCATCTGGCGGCGCAGAGCAAGGCCAACCGCCAGGGCCGCGCCGAGGTGCTGGCTGGCAAGGAAGCCGAGCGCGTCTTCTCGCTGCTCAAGAAGGACGCCGAACTGGTCTACGAGCACTACATGGAGATGCTGAACGAGGGCGAGGCGGGCGAACCGCTCGACCCGGAGCGCTCCGGCCTGGCGCGCGAGCTGGCGCGCATGAACCTCTCGCTCGCCTTCTATACGCAGTGGTACTGGAAGACGAACCTGCACAATCTCATGCATTTCCTGTCGCTGCGCGCCGACGCCCATGCCCAGTACGAGATTCGGGTCTATGCCGACGTCATGATCGACACCCTGAAGCGCTGGTGCCCGATCTGCCATGACGCCTTCATGGAATACCGTATGGGCGGCGCCCATCTCTCCAAGACCGGGCTCGCCGCCGTGAAGCGCATGATCGCCGGCGAAAAGGTCGACCAGAAGTCGAGCGGCCTCAATCCGCGCGAATGGCGCGAGCTGATGGCGGCGCTGGGCCTAGGATAGCGATGGCCGCATCGTCTGGCCGGCCGCCCACAGCCAGCGGTCGCCCACCTTCTTGAACACGCACAGCGACTTGAAGGTCGCTTGGATCTCGCGCTCGCCCTGGGCGTAGTGATCGTCGAGCACCATGGTGGCCACGGCGACGTCGCCCAACTGGCGCACCTCGAGCTCGCTCACCTTCTGGCTGCGGAACACGATGCGGCCCGAGGTGCAGCCGTGTTCGACGTACTGCGCCTTGTTGAGCTTGTAGCCGCCTGCATTGACATAGACGAAGTCGGGATGGAGCAGACCCGCCATGTCGTCAGCCGACCGCCGCAGCAGGGCATCGGCCTTGGCCGAGAGCACGGCCCTGATTTCCTCGGTGATCATCTCGCAAGGCTACTGCATTGAGCGCGACGTCGTCCGCTGCCATAACTGGCGCCATGCAGAAAACTCCCGGCCGCCTGCGCCTGATCCGCGAGCGGACGCGCGACGATGCCGCCATCGAGGAAATGACGGCGGCGGCCTTCGGGCCCGATCGCTTCCACAAGACCGTCTATCGCCTGCGCGAGGAGGTCGCGCCGATCAAGGATCTCTGCTTCGTGGCGCTCGACCAGAAGGGCCGGCTGGTCGCCTCGATCCGCAACTGGCCGATCCTGATCAACGAGCGCTGGCCCGCCATCCTGCTCGGGCCGCTCGCCATCTCGCCCGAGCTGCGCGGCCTCGGCTACGGCAAGGCGCTGATGTGGCACGCAATGGCGCAGTCACGCATGCAGGGCCACAGCCGCATCATCCTGGTCGGCGATCCCGAGTACTACAATCAGTTCGGCTTCCGCCGCGATCTCGCCCTCAACATCCAGCTCCCGGGCTGGGTCGAGGAGCGGCGCTTCCTGGCGCTCGAGCTGGTGGCCGGCGCGATGATCGGCGTGCACGGCATGATCGGGAAGCCGATGACCAAGCGGCGGGCGTCGTCACGACGGCGCTGAGGCTGGGAAGTTCCCACAAACTTCCCACCCGAGTGGGAAACGGAAAGTGCACGCCCGCTTGGCTTTCAGGCAATTCTTCCCACTTGGGAACACCCCCCGTCCGGCACAAGTCATTGATATTAAACGAAACCGCTCGGCAAGCCTTTGAAATAGCCCGCCTTTTGGTTTCCCATCGACTCCCGTCAGCGCACCACGATGCGCGGCGCGGCGCGCGGGCCGCGCTGGTTGGCGGTCAGCTGCTTCCACACCCGGCCGGCGATGTTCTTGTAGGCCTGGGCGTGCGCGCTATCGGGCATGGCAACGACGATGGGATGGCCGCTGTCCGACGTGGTGCGGATGTCGAGATGCAGCGGGATCTCGCCCAGGAACGGCACGCCGAGCTTTTCGGCTTCGTCCCGCGCGCCGCCATGGCCGAAGATCTCGGAGCGCTCGCCGCACTTGGGGCAGAGGAAGTAACTCATGTTCTCGACGATACCGAGCACCGGCACGGCGACCTTGCGGAACATGCTGAGGCCCTTGCGGGCGTCGACCAGGGCGATGTCCTGCGGCGTCGAGACGATCACCGCGCCCGCCAGCGCCACGCGCTGGGCAAGCGTCAGCTGGGCATCGCCGGTGCCGGGCGGCATGTCGACCACCAGCACGTCGAGCTCGCCCCACTGCACGTCGCGCAGCATCTGCTCGAGCGCGCTCGACACCATCGGGCCGCGCCAGATCATCGGCGTGTCCTCGTTGACGATGTAGCCGATCGACATGGTGCGCAGGCCGTACTTCTCGATCGGCTTGAGCTGCTTGCCGTCGAGCAATTCGGGCTTTTCCTTGACGCCCAGCATGCGCGGCATCGAGGGGCCGTAGATGTCGGCGTCCAGGAGGCCGGTGCTGACGCCGTTGGCGACCAGGCCCAATGCCAGGTTCACCGCCGTCGTCGACTTGCCGACGCCGCCTTTGCCGGATGCCACGGCGATGATGTGCTTCACGCCCGGCACGTCGATGCGGCCGCCGCCACCGGTGGTCTTGGCTCCGGGCCCGCCCGCGGGCCGTTCGCCGTGGCGGTGCCCGTGACCGCCAGGCGCCGCCGGAGGAGGCTTCGGTGCTGCGCGCTCGGCCGTCATGACGGCTGTGGCCGACAGCACACCCGGCATGGCGCGCACCACCTGCTCGCACGCCTGGCGCAACGGCTCCAGCGTGGCGCCCCTCGCCGGGTCGACTTCGAGGGTCACGGCAACGTGACCGCCACGGGTGGCGATGCCGCTCACCATGCCCAGGGCCACGACATTGCGCCCGCTGGCGGGGTCAATCACTGTCTCGAGAACGCCGCGCACGGCCGATTCGCTTATTTCCGCCATGTTCGCTGGCTCCCACTCGCCCGCGGCCTGGGCAATATTCTGTCGCCGCTTGATTGCTGGTATGGCTGCCGTCACATATATGCAGCCCGGCGTGAAAGCAAAGTCCCGCGGCGGCGCTTGAGGTGATAGATGGCGTGGAACAACAATGGTGGCGGTCCCTGGGGCGGCGGCGGGAACAACAGCGGCGGTGGCGGGCCATGGGGCGGCGGCGGCGGCAATCGCGGTGGCGGACCGTTCGGATCGCGCCGGCCTCCTGACATGGAAGACGTCATCCGCAAGGGCCAGGAGCGGCTGCGCAATCTCATCCCCGGTGGCTTCGGCTCGTTCAAGGGCATCCTGCTGATCGCGCTGGCGGCGATCGTGATCTGGATGCTGACCGGCTTCTTCCGAGTCCAGCCCAACCAGCAGGCTATCCAGCTGATCTTCGGCAAACCCTACGGCGGCCCGGTCAATTCAGGCCTGCACTACAACTTGCCGACTCCAATCGGCACGGTGATCGTGGTCAACGTGCAGGACCAGAGGCGCACGGTGATCGGCTCACGGACCGGCACCGACCGTGGGTACACTCGCGGTTCGCGCGCCACTTCGAGCGAGAACCTGATGCTGACCGGCGACGAGAACATCGTCGACATCGAGTTCACCGTGCTGTGGCAGATCCGGGATGTCTTCAAGTGGGTGTTCGGCGTGCGCAACGGCGAGGACAACGTGCGTTCGGCAGCCGAGGCCGCCATGCGCGAGATCATCGGCAAATCGAACCTGCAATACGCTCAGACCGAAGGACGCACCAAGATCGAGCAGGACACCAAGGACCTGCTGCAACGCATCCTCGACGAATACGGCTCGGGCGTCCTCATCGGCCAGGTCCAGCTCCAGCGGGTCGACCCGCCGCAGGAGGTGATCGGCGCCTTCCGCGACGTGCAGGCGGCCCGCGCCGACAAGGAAAAGAACATCAACGAGGCCAACACCTACCGCAACCAGGTGCTGCCACGGGCCAAGGGCGAAGCCGCCTCGATCATCCAGCGCGCCGAGGGTTACAAGGCCACGACCGTGGCCCGCGCCAAGGGCGACGTCCAGCGCTTCGACCAGGTCTACGAGCAGTACAACAAGGCCAAGGACATCACGACCGAGCGTCTCTATCTCGAGACGATCGAAGAGGTGCTGCGCAATTCCACCAAGGTGATGGTGGACAAGAACAGCACGGCGAGCGGCGTGCTGCCCTATCTGCCACTGCCCGATCTGCGTCAGGCGACGCCACCGCCACCACGCCAGGCGCCTCCGGCGCCCAGCCAGGGAGGCACGCGATGAGCAACCGTGCCATCGGCCTGCTGGTGCTCGCGGCAGCGGTGATCCTGCTGCTGACCCAGACCTTCTACACTGTCGATCCGAAGACCATCGTGTTGGTCCGCCAGTTCGGCGCCCTGGTCGGGTCGGCCAAGAGGGAACCTGGCCTCTACGCCAAGATTCCGCTCGTCCAGGACGTCATCCGCATCGACCGGCGGCTGCTCGACTACGAAGCCGAAGAGTTCGAGATCATTGCCGGCGACCAGAAGCGCCTGGTGGTCGATGCCTATGCCCGCTACCACATCGTCAATGCCCGCCTGTACGTGGAGCGTGTGCCGGGCGGCGAGGCGAACCTGAAGGGCATCCTCGATCCGTTGATCAATTCGGAGATCCGCGGCGTGCTGAGCGGCGTGCCGTTGCATGCCGTGCTGACCGAGCAGCGGGCCGGCCTGATGGACGATATCACCAAGCGGGTCAACGCCAAGACCACGGACCTCGGCGTCGAGGTGGTCGATGTGCGCATCAAGCGGGCCGACCTGCCGCAGGCCAACTCCCAGTCGGTCTATAACCGCATGAAGACCGACCGCGAACGCGAGGCCGGCCAGCTCCGCGCCGAGGGCGATGAGGAGAACCAGCGCATCAAGGCCACGGCCGACCGAGAGGTCGCGGTTATCAAGGCTGATGCCGGGCTGAAGGCCCAGATCACCATGGGTGAGGCCGACGGCGAGTCGACCAAGATCTATGCCGACGCCTTCAGTCGCGACAAGGATTTCTACGCCTTCTGGCGGCGCATGGAGGCCTACAAGCAGGCCTTCTCGGCCGGTGGCACGATGATCCTGGCGCCCGACAACGACTTCTTCCGTTTCTTCAACGAACCGCCGGGTGCCAACTCGGGCAAGAAGTAGCTGTGGCAGTGCTGCAACGCCGGTGGTCTTTTTCGGTCATTTCTTCAAAAGGCTGAAATATCCAGCAACATAACGGCCTCTTTATTTGCGCCACAATCGGCCGCCATGTAGACAGGAACTCGGAACGCGCGGCGCCGGCCCGTACCGACTTTATGGCCTTGAGCGCCGTTGGAGGTCGGACGTGATTCTCTCGGGTTTTTCAGTGTTTTCGAGGCGAGCCGCGGTCACCGCGGGCGCTGCCTTGGCGTTGGCGCTTGTCCAGCCCATCATCCTTGCACCGGCTGAGGCGCGCGACGCGCCCACGAGCTTCGCCGACCTGGTCGACGTGCTCATGCCGACCGTGGTCAACATCACCACCACCCAGAACGTGCCCCAGCAGGGCCCGCGCTTGCGCGACCTGCCGCAGCTGCCGCCGGGCTCGCCGTTCGAGGAGCTGTTCAAGGAGTTCTTCGACAAAAAGGGCGGCGAGGAGCAGAAGCGCCGCGGCACCTCGCTGGGTTCGGGCTTCATTGTCGATCCCGAGGGCTACATCATCACCAACAACCACGTCATCCAGGGGGCGGAGGACATCACCGTCATCCTGCGCGACGACACCCAGCTCAAGGCCAAGCTGATCGGCTCGGACAGCCGGGTCGACATCGCCGTGCTGAAGGTCGAGCCGCCCAACAAGAAGCCGCTGCCCGCCGTCAAGTTTGGCGATTCCGACAAGGCCCGCGTCGGCGACTGGGTGATCGCCATCGGCAATCCTTTTGGCCTCGGCCACTCGGTGACCGCCGGCATCATCTCGGCCCGCGGCCGCGCGCTCTCCAACTCGCTGGACGACTACCTGCAGACCGATGCCGCCATCAACAAGGGCAACTCGGGCGGTCCGCTGTTCAACGCCGATGGCGAGGTCATCGGCGTCAATACCGCTATCTATTCGCCGACCGGGACCAATGCCGGCCTCGCCTTCTCGATCCCGTCCAACCTGGTCAAGCAGGCCGCCGACCAGCTGCGTGAGTTCGGCCGCATCCGCCGCGGCTGGGTGGGCGTGAGCTACCAGAGCGTGACCGACGACATCGCCGACAGCTTCGGGCTCGACCGCGCCCGGGGCGTGCTGGTGGCCAATGTCGTGGCCGACGGCCCGGCCGCCAAGGCGGGCATCAAGCGCAACGACATCATCCTCTCCTTCTCGGGCCAGGAGGTTCCCGACCTGCGCCGCTTCCCGCGCATTGTCGCCAATGCCCGCGTCGGCAGTACGGTCGATGTCACGGTATGGCGCGGTGGCAAAGAGCAGTCGTTCAAGCTGCGCATCGGCGAGCAGGAGGAGGCCGAGAAGCAGAATGTCTCGGCCCAGGGCGGGCCTGCCAAGAAGCAGCCCGAACCCGACCAGGCAGTGACGTCGACCATCGAGCAACTGGGGTTGACGCTGCAGAAGGTGAGCGACCAGCTGCGCGAGAAGTATGGCCTCAGCGACAACGTCAAGGGCGTGATCGTCACCAAGGTGGTGCCCAACAGCCCGGCCGCCGAGAAGCAGCTGCAGGCGGGCGACGTCATCCTCGAAGTCGACCAGAAGCCCGTCACCACGCCGCAGGAAGTCACCGAGATCGTGGCCAAGCTGCAGACCCAGAAGAAGCGCTCGGTGTTGCTGTTCGTCGAACGCCAGGGCGACCCGCGCTTCGCCGCGCTGCGCCTGACGAAGTAGCTAGCCGACTTTTACGACCAGCTTCCCGAAATTCTCGCCCTTGAGCAGGCCGATGAAGGCCTGCGGGGCCTTTGGCAGGCCGTCGACGACGGTCTCGCGGCTCTTGAGCTTGCCGGCTTTCAGGAGACCGCCGACCTCGGTCACGAATTCGCCCATCAGGTTGACGTGATCTGACACGATGAAGCCCTGGAGGGTGAGCCGCCGCTGCACGATGGTGAACATCTTGGCCGGGCCGGCCATCGGCTGCTTGTCCTGGTACTCCGAGATCGCGCCACAGAAGGCCACACGACCGAAATTGTTCAGCCGCTCGAATACGGCGTGGAAGATCTTGCCGCCGACATTCTCGAAGTCCGAATCGATGCCTTGCGGGCAGAGCTTGTCGAGCACGGCGCGATAGTCGCGCTCGGTGCGATGGTTGAAACAGGCATCGTAGCCCGCCTCGCGCACCGCCCAGACGCATTTCTCCTCATCGCCCGCGCAGCCCACCACGCGCGCGCCGGCAAGCTTGGCGAGCTGGCCCGCCACCTGGCCGACCGCGCCGGTCGCGGCCGACACGAACGCGGTCTCGCCGGCCTTGGGCTTGCAGATGTGCCTGATGCCGTACCAGGCGGTGAAGGACGGCATGCCGAGTACGCCGAGATAGGCCGAGAGCGGCACGCCGGCAGGATCGATCTTGCGCAGGCCCTTGCCGTCATGGACGGTGCAGGTCGCCCAGTTCAGCAGGCCGATCACCGTGTCGCCCTTGGCGAAGTGCGGATTGCGCGTCTCCACCACCTCGCCGACCGAACCGCCAGTCAATGGCTTGCCCACCTCGAAGGGCGGCGTGTAGGAGCGCAGCTCGGTCATGCGCGGGCGCATGTAGGGATCGAGCGACAGGAAGCGCTGGCGAACCAGGACCTGGCCGTCGGCCAGAGCGGGCAGCGTCGCTTTCTCCTCGCGGAAGCAGTCGGGTGTGACGTCGCCCACCGGGCGTTTCGCGAGCACGATCTGGGTGGCTTCGGTCATGAGTTGTTCCTTTCCACAAATTCGCTGCGCCGGTAGCCCTGCAGATAGAGCAACCCCGTAAGGTCGCAATGGTCGATGCGTGCGGCCACCTGCGCCGCAACCGCCGGCTTGGCACGGAAGGCCACGCCCAGGCCCGCTTCCTGAAGCATCGGCAGGTCGTTGGCGCCGTCGCCCACTGTGACGCCATCGGCGGTGGCAAGTCCGCGGGAGGAGCATAGATGGCGCAGGGTCGCGAGCTTGGCTTCCTTGCCGAGGATCGGCGGCTCGACCGCGCCGACCAGCGCATTGCCGTCGTGCTTCAGCACGTTGGCCGCGTCGAAGTCGAAGCCGAGCCTGGCCGCCACCATTTTCGTGAAATGCGTGAATCCGCCGGAGACCAGTGCGCAATACGCACCGTGCTGCTTCATGGTCGCGACCAGCGTTGCGCCTCCGGGCGTGTAGCGGACCCGCTTGGCGGCCTCGTCCAGCTTGGCGACCGGCAGGCCCTTCAGCAGGCCGACGCGTTCGTTGAGCGCACCGGCGAAGTCGATCTCGCCGTTCATGGCGCGAGCGGTGATGGCTGCAATCTTGTCGCGCAAGCCCAGGAAGTCGGCCAGCTCATCGAGCATCTCGTTCTCGATCATGGTCAATTCCATGTCGGCCACGAGCAGCCGCTTGCGCCGGCCCTCGGCTGGAACGAACACCGCATCGATGCCGGTCATGCCGAGGTTCGGCAGCGCCGGGCCCTCGAACGGGATATCGCAGGCGATCTCGGGCGCGAGCCAGTCCGGCTTGCCCACCCCGGCGCCGCCCGCCCGCAGGATCTCGACCGCAGCATGCACGATGCCGGTGTCGAGCGTCGGCCTGGCGGGGTCGCAGAGCAGGACGAGGGTGTTCTTCACCCTTCGCCTCTAGCAAACTGCGCGGCGCATGGAAAAGCCTTCCGTCCTCGTCGTGACCGGGCCGACCGCCTCGGGCAAGTCGGCGCTGGCGCTCGCGCTCGCCGAAGCGCGCGGCGGCACGGTGATCAACGCCGACGCCATGCAGACCTATGACGCCTTCCCGATCCTGACGGCGCAGCCTTCGGCCGAGGAGCGGGTGAAGGTGCCGCACCGGCTCTATGGAGTTCTGCCGCTCAGCGAGAGCTTGTCGGCGGCGCGCTGGCGCGAGCTGGCAGCTGCCGCAATTGAGGAAAGTCGGAAGGCCGGGCGGCGGGCCATCCTGTGCGGCGGCTCGGGCCTCTATCTGCGCGCATTGATGCAGGGACTTTCCGCAATTCCGGCAGTCCCCGCCGAGGTGCGCGATCGGGCCAACAGCGACTGGATGACGATGGGAGCCGACGCCTTCCGGGCCCGCCTTGCCGAACACGACGCGCCGATCGTCACTCGGCTGAAGCCGGGCGATCGCCAGCGCCATGTCCGCGCCTGGGAGGTGTTGATGGCCAGCGGACGACCGCTCAGCGCGTGGCAGGCCGTGGAGGGCGAGCCCCCGCCCTGGAGGTTCGTGACGATCCTGCTCGCGCCCGATCGCGGCTGGCTGCGCTCCCGCATCGAGGCACGCTTCGACGTCATGCTGACGGCGGGGGTGCTGGCCGAAGCTCGCGCGGTGTTCAACGGCAAGCCCGACCCGAGGTGGCCGGGCCTCAAGGCGCATGGCGCCCCCGAACTGTTTCGCCATTTCCGCGGCGAGCTGGAGCTGGAAGAAGCCCGCCGCATCGCCATCAACCACACTCGCCAATATGCCAAGCGCCAGATGACGTGGTTCCGTCATCAGATGACACCAGATCTGGTAGAGGACCCGGCTTCAAACCAAGCTCTGGGGCGGACTGAGAAATATTTGGACAAAATTGGGGTCTGAAACTTTACGTTTCGTGCTGATTTCGGTTGACCGGTCCACAAGGGCGCCTTTATGTTCCGCGCCGCCGCAAACCCCGAGTTTGCGGCACATTTGTCATAGAGGAGACCCGTGTCATGAAGCCCGAGGAGCCCGCCACGACTGGCGCCGATCTGTTGGTGAAAGCCCTGATCGACGAGGAAGTCGAGGTCGTCTTCGGCTATCCGGGCGGCGCGGTTCTCCCGATCTACAACTCGCTCTTCAAGCAGAACCAGCTGCGCCACATCCTGGTGCGCCACGAGCAGGCCGCGGTGCACGCCGCCGAAGGCTACGCGCGGTCGACCGGCAAGGTGGGTGTCGTGCTGGTGACCTCAGGTCCCGGCGCCACCAATGCCGTGACCGGCCTTACCGACGCGCTGATGGACTCGGTGCCGATCGTCTGCCTCACCGGCCAGGTGCCGACCCACCTGATCGGCAACGACGCCTTCCAGGAGGCCGACACCACGGGCATCACGCGGCCCTGCACCAAGCACAATTATCTGGTGAAGTCCGTCGACGCGCTGGCGCGCACCGTCCACGAGGCCTTCTATGTGGCGCGCTCGGGCCGTCCCGGGCCGGTGGTGATTGATCTGCCCAAGGACGTGCTGATGAACAAGCACGACTACGTGGCGCCCAAGATGCCGGTGCAGCACAAGAGCTACCGCCCGCAGGTCAAGCCCGACTCGAAGAAGATCGAACAGGCGATCGAACTGATCGCACAGGCCAAGCGGCCGGTTTTCTATACCGGCGGCGGCGTGGTCAATTCCGGGCCCAAGGCGTCGAAGCTGCTCGCCCAGTTCGTGCACATGACGGGCTATCCCATCACCAACACATTGATGGGACTCGGCACCTTCCCGGCGTCGGACAAGCAGTTCCTGGGCATGCTCGGCATGCACGGCACCTACGAAGCCAACCTCGCGATGTACAATTGCGATGTGATGATCAACATCGGCGCGCGTTTCGACGATCGCATCACCGGCAAGATCGCCGAGTTCGCGCCCAGGTCGAAGAAGATCCACATCGACATCGATTCGAGCTCGATCAACAAGAACGTGCGCGTCGACCTGCCGATCGTGGGCGATGCCGGGCATGCGCTCGAGGAGATGATCAAGGTCTGGAAGGCCAAGCAGCCCAAGACCGATCTCAAGGCGCTGAAGGCGTGGTGGGCGCAGATCGACGAGTGGCGTGGCCGCAACTGCCTTGCCTATAAGCAGGACAAGGAGACGATCAAGCCGCAATACGCACTCGAGCGGCTCTATCACTTCATCAAGGACCGCGACCACTACATCACCACCGAGGTGGGCCAGCACCAGATGTGGGCGGCGCAGTTCCTGAAGTTCGAGCAGCCCAATCACTGGATGACTTCCGGCGGCCTCGGCACCATGGGCTACGGCTTGCCGGCGGCGATGGGCGTGCAGATCGCCCATCCCGACGCCCTGGTGATCGACGTGGCGGGCGAGGCCTCGATCATGATGAACATCCAGGAGCTCTCGACGGTGGCGCAGTACCGGCTGCCGGTGAAGGTGTTCATCCTCAACAACCAGTACATGGGCATGGTGCGCCAGTGGCAGGAACTGCTGCACGGCGGCCGCTATTCCGAGAGCTACATGGAATCGCTTCCCGATTTCGTGAAGCTAGCCGAGGCATTTGGTGCCGTTGGGCTGCGTTGCCACGAACCCGCCAAGCTCGACGACACGATTCGGGAAATGATCAAGATCGACAAGCCGGTCATCGTCGACGTGCTGGTCGACAAGACCGAGAACTGCTTCCCGATGATCCCGTCGGGCGCGGCGCATTGCGATATGTTGCTGGGTCCCAACGACCGGGCTCAGAAGCCGGTGTCCGAAGAAGGCATGGTGCTGGTGTGAGCGCGGCCGACGCGGCGTCGAGCCACACTATCGCGGTCCTGGTCGACAACGAGCCCGGCATCCTGGCGCGCGTGGTCGGCCTGTTCACCGGCCGCGGCTACAACATCGAGAGCCTCACCGTGGCCGAGACCGACGCCAAGGAGAAGCTCTCGCGCATCACCATTGTGACCAACGGCACCCCGATGGTGATCGAGCAGATCAAGGCGCAGCTCGACCGGCTGGTGCCGGTCCATCGCGTGCACGATCTCACCGTCGAGGGCCCGCATATCGAGCGCGAGCTCGCCCTGGTCAAGGTCAAGGGTACTGGTGAGAAGCGGGTCGAGGCGCTGCGCCTGGCCGACGTCTTTCGCGCCAAGGTGATCGATGCCAAGACCAATTCCTTCGTCTTCGAGGTCACCGGCACCTCCGACAAGGTGAAGACGTTCGTCGGCCTGATGAGCGCGCTGGGCCTGGTCGATGTCGGCCGTACCGGCATCGTCGCCATGACCCGCGGCGGCGAGGCGTTCTAGCCGTGGAATATCTTGTCGCCCTTCTGGGGCTGGCGCTGGTCCATCTGCTGGCCGTCGCGAGTCCCGGACCTTCGACCGTGCTGGTCATCCAGACGGCAGCCGTTGCCGGCCGGCGCGGCGGGCTGCTGGCGGCGCTGGCAATGATGGTCGGCGCGTTGCTGTGGGCCACCGCGGCGCTGTTCGGACTGCAGGCGCTGTTCGCTGAGTTCGCCTGGCTCTATCTGTTCTTCCGCATCGCCGGCGGGCTCTATCTGATCTACCTCGCCGTCATGATTTGGCGCCATGCGCGCGATCCCCTGCCGGAGATCGCGCCCGGCTCGACCTCGCATCTGGCGGGCTGGCCGGGCTTCCTGCGCGCCCTGCTGCTGCAGCTTTCCAATCCCAAGATCATGGTGTTCTTCGGTAGCATCTTCCTGTCGGTCCTGCCGCCGCATTTGCCGGCCTGGATGGATGGCACCGTGCTCGCCATCGTGGCCTTCAACGAATTCACCTGGTTCGCGCTTCTCGCCCTGCTGTTTTCCGGCGAGCCGGCGCGGGCTTTCTACCGCCGGGCAAAATTCTGGCTGGATCGGTTCATGGGCGGCGCGCTGGCACTTCTTGGCTTGCGCCTCGCCCTCATGAGCCGGTAGACAGCGCGCCATTCGAGAGGGAGCAGGAAAATGCGTGTCTATTACGATCGCGACGCTGACGTGAACCTGATCAAGGGCAAGAAGGTCCTGGTCGTGGGTTACGGCAGCCAGGGCCATGCCCATGCCATGAATTTGCGCGATTCGGGCGTGAAGGACGTGCGCATTGCGCTGAAGACCGGTTCGGCCACGGTCAAGAAGGCCGAAGGCGCAGGCTTCACGGTGATGAGCCCGGCCGACGGCGCCAAGTGGGCCGACATCATCATGGTGCTGGCGCCGGATGAGCTGCAGAGCGACATCTACAACAACGACCTCGGCCCCAACATGAAGCCAGGTGCGGCGCTCGCCTTTGCGCACGGCCTCAATGTGCATTTCAACCTGATCTCGCCGCGATCGGACATCGATGTGTTCATGATCGCGCCCAAGGGGCCCGGCCACACGGTCCGCTCGGAATACTTGCGCGGCGGCGGAGTTCCCTGCCTCGTCGCGGTGGCGCAGAACTCCTCGGGCAACGCACTCGAGATCGGTCTCAGCTACTCCTCGGCGATCGGCGGCGGCCGCGCCGGCACGATCGAGACCTCGTTCAAGGAAGAGTGCGAGACCGATCTGTTCGGCGAGCAGGTGGTGCTGTGCGGCGGCCTGGTCGAGCTGATCAAGGCCGGCTACGAGACGCTGGTCGAGGCGGGCTATGCGCCGGAGATGGCCTACTTCGAATGCCTGCACGAGGTGAAGCTGATCGTCGACCTGATCTACGAGGGCGGCATCGCCAACATGAACTACTCGATCTCCAACACGGCCGAGTACGGCGAGTACCGCTCGGGCCCGCGCATCGTCACCGACGAGACCAAGGCCGAGATGAAGCGCGTGCTGGCCGACATCCAGTCCGGCCGCTTCGCGCGCGACTGGATGCTCGAGAACAAGGTCAACCAGGCCTCGTTCAAGGCCATGCGCAAGAAGATGTCGGAGCACCCGATCGAAGAGATCGGCGCCAAGCTCCGCGCCATGATGCCCTGGATCAGGGAGAAAGCGCTGGTCGACAAGGCGCGCAACTAGGCGCCTTCACAGCCGCCCGCACCGCCCAGAACGAATCGAGGCGCCGAAACCCGGCGCCTCTTTTCATTTGTGGGCTAACTAAAGGATGTAGCCTCCACCGGCAGCGTCGATCATGGCGCCGGTGATGAAGGAGGCCTGGTCCGACAGCAGCCACAGGATCGCGTCGGCAACTTCGTTCGCCTCGCCGACACGGTGCATCGGGATCGACGCCTCGATGTAGCTGCGGAACGTCTGGTCCTTCAGCCTGTTCTCGGTCATCTCGGTCTCGATCAGGCCTGGCCGGATCGAGTTGACGCGGATGCCCTCGGCCGCGACCTCACGGGCGAACGCCTTGGTGAAGGTGTCGATTGCGCCCTTGCTCGCGGCATAGGCCGACGCATTCGGGCGGCCGCCAAGAGTGGCCGCCATCGACGACACGTTGACGATCGCACCGCCCTTGCCGCCGTGCTTGGTCGACATGCGCTTGGTCGCCTCGCGACAGCACAACATCACCCCCGTGACATTGACGGCGAAGAGGTGGGCGAGGACCCCGGCGTCGTACGCGTCGACGCGGCCCGGCCGGCCGTTGGTGCCGGCGCTGTTCACCAGGTGGGTGACCGGCCCGAACACGCGCTCGGTTTCGTGGAACAGACGCACGATGTCGGCCTCGTTGCCGACGTCACCCGGGAGCGCAATCGCCTCTCCATCCTGGGCCGCAATGTCGGCCGCCACGCCCATCGCCTGGGCATCGCGCGTTCGATAGTTGATCGCCACCTTGTAGCCGCACCTGGCCGCCCGGCGTGCCGTCTCGGCGCCGATGCCGCTGGCACCGCCGGTGATGAGAAGTGTTCCGGTCATCCTTTGATTGCTCCCCCCGTCAATCCGCTCACCAGATAGCGCCGCACCACGAAGGAGAAAACCAGCACGGGCAGCATGATCATGGTGCCACCGGCGGCGATGCGACCCCATTCCCAGCCTTCGTAATTCATGAAGTTCACCACCGCCACCGGCGCCGTCATCGCCTCGGTGCGGGTCAGGATCAGGGCGAAGAAGAAATCGTTCCAGGCGAACAGGAAGCAGAGGATCGCCGTCGCCGCTAGCCCTGGCCCCGAAAGCGGCAGGATGATCTTGTAGAAGCCCTGCCATGTCGTGGCGCCGTCGATCCAGGCGGCCTCCTCCAGGGAACGCGGCAGTTGGTCATAGAACGGCCGCATCATCCAGATCACCAGCGAGAGATTGAAGGTGAGGTAGATCAGGATGAGTCCGGTCAGAGTGTCGAGCAACTCGAGATGGCGGTAGGCGAGGAAGTAGGGGATGGTGAAGGCGATCGGCGGGGCCATCCGGCTCGCCAGGATCCAGAGCACGATCGAGCCGCCGGCGCGGCCGGTCCAGCGCGACAGCGCATAGGCGGCCGGCACGCCGATTACCAGCGACACCACGGTCGAGGCTATGCTCACCACAAGGCTGTTGGCGAACGAGCCGCGAAACTCGGTGGTCCAGAGCGCAGCGTAGTTGTCGAGTGTCGCCGGGAAGAAGAGCCTGGGCGGCCAGTGGAAGATCTCGGCGTTGGTCTTGAACGACATGACCAGCAGCCAGAGGAAGGGGGCGAGCGCCAGCAGAGCCAGCACGATCGCCAGCGAGTTCATGGCGATGCGGTGGATTTTCCTAGTCGACACGGACCCCCCAGCCGACAGCGCGGACAATGACCCAGCTCAACAGGATCGTCGCAGCCAGCAGCACGACGGTGATCGCGCTGGAGAAGCCGAGATAGGAGAAATTGAAGGCCTGCAGGAACGAATAGTAGTTCGTGACCTCGGTCAGGCTGCCCGGCCCGCCGTCAGTCAGAATGTAGATCAGCGGGAAGGCCTTGATCGAATCGATGAGGCGGAACAGGCCCGCCACCAGCAGCACGCCCTGGATGAAAGGCAGGGTGACGTGGCGCGTCACCTGCCACGGCGAGGCGCCGTCGACCTTGGCGGCGTCCAGGAGCTCCTGCGGCAGCATCTGCAGGGCGGCCAGCACCATCAGCATGGTGAAGGGGAACCACTCCCAGGTGTCGGCGATGATGATCGAAGTCAGCGCCCAGTTGGGATCGGTGATCAAGGCCGGCACATTCCAGCCCAGCGCCCGGAACAGGCCGTGCATCGGGCTGATGTCGGGCGTGTAGATCACCTTCCAGATGATGGCGACGACGATCGGCGGCAGCACCATCGGGATCAGGAACACGGTGCGCAGCGCCTCGAGCAGCTGCGACTTGATGTTGAGCAGCAGCGCCAGCGCGACGCCGATCAGGAGCTGCAGCGACACCGTCCAGAAGGAGAGCTTGATCTGGACCCAGACGGAGTTGGCCAGGCGATCGTCCGACAAGAGCTGCTTGTAGCTGACCAGCGGCTCGGAGAAATCCCACGCCGTCTCGGGCCGCGTGAGATTGAGCGGCGTGAAGCTGGTTGCCAGCAGGTAAAGCGCCGGCAGCAACGTGATGATCGCCAGCGTGGCCAGCGACGGAGCTACGCACCAGACGAAAAAGCGACGCTGCGCCGACGAGAAGCCGGCGGACGAACTATGGGTCAACCTTGAAACCGGCCTTCTGCAAATCCTGTACGGCTTCGGCCTGCGCCTGCTTCATGGCGTCGGGTGCGGCCTGCTGCTTGGTGGCGATCTTCTCGATCGCCTTGTTGATCTTGTCGCCGACCTGCGGATAGACCGGCACCGTGCGGTACTTCATGTAACCGGTCTTGCCGCCGAGCTGCAGCACCTCGAGGTACATCGCCGCGAGATCCTGGCCATTCAGCGTCATGACTTCCTTGAACTTGGGCGATTTGATCACCGAGGTGCGGCAGACACTCGGGTAACCGTGCTTCTCGACGATGTTGTTGATCATCTCCTTGGACAGCGCCCACTTGATGAACTCCCAGGCGGCTTCCTTCTTCTTGGAGCCGGCAGGGATGCCGAGGCCGTGGCTGTTCGAGCCGGGGAAGTTGCCCTTCGGTCCAGCCGGCATCAGGGCAAAGCGCGTGGTCTTGGCGACCTTGCTCTCGGGATCCTTGACCAGCGGCACGCCCCAGGTGATCGCCTGGGTGCGCATGTTGGCGCGGCCCGACATCTGCGCCCGCATCGCCTGGTCGTCGGAGTAGGAGAGCTGACCGTCCGGCCCGTACTTCATCAACAGGTTGGCGTACCAGTCGGCCGAGGCGATGCCCTCGGACGAGGCGAAGACCGGCGTGAGGTTCTCCGGCGGCGCTTTGAACACGTTGCCGCCGTTGCCCATCAGGTAGGGGATCCAGTTCCAGTGATGCAGCTTGTCGGCAACGAAGGCCTTGACGCCGTCCTTGCCGTCGACCGCGTCGCATACCTTGATCAGCTCGTCGAAGGTGGCCGGCATCTGAAGCCCCGCCTTCTCGATCAGGTCGTAGCGCGAGGCGATGTTGAGCATCGCTCCCGCCTCGTGGGTGAAGGCGAACGTCTCGCCCTTGGCGTTCTTCATCTGCGACTGCGCGCCGCTCACGAAATCGTCGGGATCCCAGTCGGCCGGTGTGTGCTTGCTGTCCTTCAGGAACGGATCGAGGGGCGTGAACCAGCCGGCGCCGATCCAGCGGCCCGAGTAGATGAAGGTGATGTTGCACGCGTCAATCGCCGAGCCCTTGGTCGAGAGCTCGAGGTCGGTGCGCTGATTGTAGACGGGGAAGGCCTGCATGGTGAAGTTCACCTTGATGCCGGTCTTTTCCTGGAACTCCGGAAAGTAGTTCTTGAGGTATTCATAGTAGGTGGTCTGGAAGCACGAGCAGTTGATGGTCGTGCCGTTGTACGGCTTGCCGCCCTGCGCGTTCACCGCGGGTGCAGCCAGCGCGCCGAGGGCGCCACCCAGGACCGTGCGACGACGAAGATTGCCCATTGGTGCTCCCTCCCAGAAGCCTTTGATCGAGTATAGTGTCGGCATCCGCCGGGAGGAAAGCAATGAAGGCCGCCATCTTGTTCAAGCCCAACGAGCCTCTGCAGGTTCTCGACTGCGAGCTCGAGCCGCCCAAGGCCAACGAAGTGCGGGTCAAGATGAAGGCGTCGGGCGTGTGCCAGAGCGACTGGCACATCATGAATGGCGACTGGCCGTCACCCATGCCGATCGTGCCCGGCCACGAGGCGGCAGGCGAAATTGCAGAATGCGGCCCTGGCGTCACGGCCGTGAAGCCGGGCGACCATGTGATCTTCTCGTTCCGCCCGCATTGTGGGCGCTGCCGTTACTGCACGCAGGGGCGCACGGTGCTGTGTATCGGTCGTGCCTCGGTGCCGCCGGGCGCCCTCTACGACGGCACTTTGCGCATCAAGCACAAGGGCCAGGGCATCAACCAGATGGCGCGCATCGGCACCTTCGCCGAAGAGGTCGTCGTGCCGGAGGAGATGGTGGTGCCGATCCGCAAGGACATGCCGTGGCCGCAGGCCGCCCTGGTCGGTTGCTGCGTGGCGACCGGCGTGGGTGCGGTGACGCGCCACGCCAAGATCGAGGCTGGCTCGCTGGTGCTGGTAATCGGTTGCGGCGGCGTCGGCCTGAATGCCGTCCAAGGTGCGATGCTTTCGGGCGCTCGCCAGATCATCGCAGCCGACATTCTCGACAACAAGCTCGAGATGGCCAAGACCTTCGGCGCCACGCACATCATCAACACCGCCAAGGACAACGACCCGGTAAAGAAGATCAAGGAAATCACCGGCGGTCTCGGCGTCGACTATTCCTTTGACGCCGTGTCGAACGACAAAACCCAGCCGCTCGCCTTCGACGCGCTTGCACCAGGTGGCCACGCTGTTGCCGTTGGCATCTCGGCCCAGAAGATCAGGGCGGAGTATTCGCCGTTCAACATGGTGTTCACCGAAAAGACGGTGAGCGGCACGTTCTACGGGTCGGTGCGGCCCAATGTCGATTTCCCGATTCTGGTCGATCACTACATGAACAAGAAACTCAACATCGACGGGCTGATCAGCCGCACCTACAAGCTCCAGGACATCAACGAAGGCTTCAAGCGCATGATGGCGGGCGAGGTCGCACGCGGCGTCGTGGTGTTCGATTAACCGGCGATGAGACGACTGGCCTCGATCTTGGCGCTCTCCTCTGCGCTCGCCATCTCGACCGATGCGGTCGCCCAGGGGCCGTCGCAGCCGAAGCTTGTGTGCGACCGCGGGCCGTTCGCGACCAAGAGCTTCGGCGGCACGCAATGGCAGATCTACGGCTGCAACGACAATCGCTCGGTCGCCATCGTGACCGCGCCGGGCAGCCCGGCGATCCCGTTCTACTTCCTGCTGGCCTGGGTCAACGGCGTCTACACGGTGAGCGGCGAGGGCACCGGCCGGCGCGATCTCACGGCCAAGGCCTACAACGACATCGTCAAACTTACCCGGCCGCAGATCGATGCGCTGGTTAAGGAGACGCTGAAGGGCAATTAGGGGAGAAAGCTCGCACATCCGACAACTGCCGTCGGCGTGCGAGTAGTTGCGGCGGCTATGTGCTTGAATAGCCTTGCTTGGCCCTCCCGGTCGGTCTAAACCGACGCACTTCGATGGCGCGCTCCGGCACGCTGTCTCGCGGGGGATTTTCCCAATAATTATAGAGACTTAGCGAATGCTGTCGCGCGTCATTGGGCTTTTCTCGGCCGACATGGGGATCGACCTCGGCACGGCCAACACGCTGGTCTATGTCAAGGGTCGGGGCATCGTGCTGAACGAGCCGTCGGTCGTGGCCCTCACCACACAGAGCGGCAAGCGTCAGGTTCTGGCGGTCGGCGAGGAAGCCAAGATGATGCTGGGCCGCACGCCCGGCAACATCCAGGCGATCCGGCCGTTGCGGGACGGCGTCATCGCCGACTTCGAAGTCGCCGAGGCGATGATCAAGCACTTCATCTCCAAGGTTCACAATCGCCGCTCGTTCGCCCATCCGCAGATCGTGGTCTGCGTGCCGTCGGGCTCGACGGCGGTCGAGCGCCGCGCCATCCAGGAATCGGCCGAGAGCGCCGGCGCCCGCAAGGTGTGGCTGATCGAGGAGCCGATGGCGGCGGCGATCGGTGCCGGCCTGCCGGTCACCGAGCCCACGGGTTCAATGGTGGTCGATATCGGCGGCGGCACGACGGAAGTCGCGATCCTGTCGTTGGGCGGCATCGTCTATCCGCGCTCCGTGAGGGTCGGCGGCGACAAGATGGATGAAGCCATCATCGGCTACATCCGCCGCAACCATAACCTGCTGGTCGGCGAAAGCTCGGCCGAGCGTATCAAGAAGACCATTGCCTCGGCCTGCGCACCCGACGACGGCGAGGGCCGCACTATGGAGATCAAGGGCCGCGACCTGATGAACGGTGTCCCGAAGGAACTGGTCATCACCGAGCGGCAGATCGCCGAGAGCCTGCAGGAGCCGGTCAGCGCCATCGTCGAGGCGGTGAAGGTCTGCCTTGAGAACACCGCACCCGAGCTCGCCGCCGACATCGTCGACAAGGGCATCGTGCTCACCGGCGGCGGCGCCATGCTGTCGAACATGGACACCGTCCTGCGCCAGGCCACCGGCCTGCCGGTCTCGGTGGCCGAGGAGCCCCTGTTGTGCGTGGCCCTGGGCACCGGCCACGCCGTGGAGAATATCGACCGTCTGCGCGGCGTTCTGTCGTCGATGTACTAAAACCGCCGCGCCCCCCGCCCACTTGGAGTAGAATGGGCCGGCCATGGCGATCCGCGACGATTTCGAGATTGTAGCCAGCCAGGTCAGGGTGGCCCTGCAGCGCTTTGCGCTGGTCGTGCTCGTGATCGCCGCCTTTGGCGCCATGCTGATCGGCAAGGCCGACACCGTGCTGGTCGAGAATGCCCGCGTGCTGGCCCTCGATCTCGCGAGCCCCGCGCTTGAGGCCATCGCCCGCCCGGTGGCCGTTGCCAACCGCACCATTGCCGACCTCAAGGAGTTCGCTTCGCTGCGCGAAGAGAATGCCCGCCTGCGCGAGCAGAATGCCCGGCTGCTGGCGTGGCAGACGGCGGCGCGGCGGCTCGAGAACGAAAACGACCGCCTGCGCGAGCTGTCGCAGTTCCGCGAGGGACCGGAGGCTTCCTTCATCACCGCCCGCATCGTCGGCGACAGCGTCAGCGCCTATGTGCGCGGCGCATTGCTCAATGTCGGGCGCAAGGTCGGCGTCGCTCCCGGCCAGGCCGTGGTGACCGGTGAGGGCCTTGCCGGCCGCGTTGCCGAGGTCGGCGACAACAGCGCGCGCGTCCTCTTCGTCACCGACGTCAACTCGCGCCTGCCGGTGCTGGTCGAGCGCACGCGCGAGCGCGCCATCCTCGCCGGCGACAACTCCGCCTTGATGCGGCTCACGCTGGTGCAGACCGTGCAGGGCGTGCAGCGGGGCGATCGCATCGTGACGTCGGGCCATGGCGGCAGCTTCCCGGTCGGCATTCCGGTCGGCGAAGTGGTGCAGGCGGGTGATGGTACCAGCGTGCGCGTCCGCCCGTTCGCTGACTTCTCGCGCCTCGAATTCGTGCGCGTCGTCGACTATGGCGTGACCGGCCTGGTGGGCCCTGCCTCGCCGGCGGCACAGACGCCGCCCTCCGCGCAGCGGAGCCGCTGAGATGAGCCTGTCGTCATGAGGGCAGATGGGCTGCTCGCCATGCTCGATCGCTGGGGCCGGCTGATCCTGCCCGGCACCTTGCTGCTGTTCTTCGTGCTGCTCACGCTCGCGCCACTGCGTGCGCCCTATCTCTCCGACGCCCTGCCGCTCCTGCCCGCGCTGGTCGTCTTCCAGTTCAGCCTCGCGACGCCTGAGCGCCTGCCGGGGCCCTTGCTGCTGGCGATGGGGATCCTGCTCGACCTGCTGCTGGGCGGGCCCGGCGCGCCGGTCGGCGTGAGCGCGCTGGGCTTCGTGCTGATCCGCGCCGCCGTGGTCGCCAACCGGCGCTACCTGGTGGGCGTGCCGTTCCTGTTCCAGTGGATGGGCTTTTGCCTGCTGACCCTGGGCTATGTCTTCATCGTCTGGATCTTCACCGCGATCTGGACCTGGAACAGCATCGATCCGGGGCCGGCGGTCAGCCAGTATATCGTGGTGATTGTTATCTATCCGTTGCTCGCGCCGTTGCTCGCCCGCGTGCGTCCGCGCGATCCCCTGAACGTGCCCGAGGAGTCGCGCGGCACGGCCCAGCCGGGGGAGACCACCACATGATGCGCTACCGCAAGGGCGACGGCGAACGTTCCGGCCTGTTCACCCGCCGCGCCTTGCTGCTCGGTGGCGCGCAGGCGGCGTTGCTATCGGCACTGGCCGGCCGGCTGTACCAGTTGCAGATCCTTGACACCCAGCGCTTCGCCACGCTGGCCGAAGAGAACCGTATCAATCTCCGCCTGCTGGCGCCGCCGCGCGGACTGATCTTCGACCGCACCGGCCAGCCGCTTGCTGTCAATCGCAACAACTTCCGCGCCATGGTGACGTCGGATCGCGGCCGCGGTGCCGAGATCGTGGTCGAGCGCCTCGACCAGATCCTCAATATCGGCGAGGCCGAGCGCAACCGTCTCCTGCGCGAGTTGCGCCGCAACCGCAACGCCCAGCCCGTGGTGGTTCGCGAAAATCTCGGCTGGGAGGAAATGGCGCGGATCGAGTTCAATGCCCCCGACCTGCCGGGCGTGTTCATCGATCTCGGCCAGACGCGCGACTATCCCGAGGGCGAGCTGATGAGCCACATCATCGGCTATACCGGCCGCGTCTCGGACGAAGACCTTGCCGGCCGAGACGACCCTCTGCTGCAGCTGGCCACCATCCGCTTCGGCAAGAAGGGCGTGGAGCGTTCGCTGGAGGACGATTTGCGCGGCCGCGCCGGCGCCGTCCAGGTCGAGGTCAATGCCGTCGGCCGCGTCGTGCGCGAGCTCGACCGCACCGAAGGCCAGCCCGGATCGAATGCGCTCCTCACCATCGATCTCGATCTGCAGCGCTTCGCCGCCGAGCGGTTGAAGGACCATCAATCGGGTTCGGTGGTGGTGATCGACGTCATCACCGGCGACGTCATCGTCATGGCGTCCACCCCGGGCTTCGATCCCAATGTCTTCGCCCGCGGCATCACCCAGGGCGAGTGGCGGGAGATGCTGGAGAGCCCCGAGCGGCCGCTCAACAACAAGGCGATCAACGGCGTCTATCCTCCGGGCTCGACCTACAAGGTGGTGACGGCGCTGGCGGCGCTGGAATCCAAGGCGATCGATCCCTGGACCGTGCTGCCCTGTGCCGGCTTTTTGACCCTGGGCGACATCAAGTTCCATTGCTGGCTGAAGGGTGGCCATGGCGGCCTCGCCGTCGTGCAGGCAATCGCCCAGTCGTGCGATTGCTTCTTCTATGAGGCGGCAAAGCGCGCCGGCATCGACCGCATCGCAGAGACAGGCGCCAAGCTCGGCTTCGGCAAGCAGAGCGAGCTGGGGCTGCCCGGTGAATCGGCCGGCATCCAGCCGTCGCGCCAGTGGAAGCAGGAGAAGTACAGCAAGCCCTGGCAGCAGGGCGACACGTTCAATCTCGGCATTGGCCAAGGCTACATGAATTGCACGCCCCTGCAGCTTGCCATTATGACGGCGCGCGTCGCCAACGGCGGCTACGAGGTGCAGCCCAATCTCCTGCTGGCCAAGGCGACGCCGCGCGAGGAGCTGGTGCCGCCGCCGCCGCGCGAGACGCCGGCCACGTCCAGCCTGCGCTTCAACCCGCAGAACATGGCGCTGGTACGCGAGGGCATGATCCAGGTGGTCTCGGCCGGCACCGCGAGCATGCTCAAGGTCGACGGGCAGGGCAGGCCGCTGCCACCTGAGCTGATGTTCGCCGGCAAGACCGGCACCGCCCAGGTCAAGCGCATCACCGAACGCGAGCGCGATATGGGCATCACCCAGGCGTCGCTGCCGTGGCACCTGCGCCACCACGCGCTGTTCGTCTGCTGGGGGCCGGTGGCCAACGCGCGCTATGCCTGCGCCGTCATCATCGAGCACGGCATGGCGGGCGGCGCAACGGCAGGCCCGATCGGTCGCGACGTGCTGGTCGAGACCATGAAGCGCGATCCTTCGCGCCACGTCGATCGCTTCAAGAAGATGGCCGCGCGGTAACCATGGCCTCGCTCGCCATGGGGACGCCGGCGGCGCCGAGCTTCGGCGAGAAGCTGTGGCGCATCAACTGGGGCCTGATCCTGGTGCTGACGGCGATTGCCGCCGTGGGCACGGTGGCGCTTTATTCGGCGGCCGGCGGCCGGTTTGACCCGTGGGCCGCGCGCCATGCCATCCGCTACGGCGCGGCGCTGGCGATCCTGCTGGCGACCGCGCTGATGCCGCCCAAGGTCTGGCTGTGGCTCGCCTGGCCGATCTACGTGGTCTCGCTCTTGCTGCTGGTCGCCGTCGACGTCGCCGGCAAGACCGGCATGGGAGCGCAGCGCTGGCTGGTCGTCGGGCCGATGCAGATCCAGCCCTCGGAGATCACCAAGGTGGCGGTGATCCTGGTGCTCGCCCGCTACTACCACGGCCTGACCCGCGAGCAGGCGGCGCGCTTCCTCTACACCCTGCCGCCGCTCGCCGTGATCCTGCTGCCGGTGGCGCTGGTCATGGTGCAGCCCGATCTCGGGACTGCGATGATGGTGCTGCTGGGCGGTGCTGCGCTGTTGTTCGTGGCGGGCGTGCGGCTCTGGATGTTCCTGGCCGCGGCGATCACCGCTGTCGGCTGCCTGCCGATCGCCTGGTCGTTCATGCACGAATACCAGCGCAAGCGCGTGCTGACCTTCTTCGATCCCGACCGCGACCCGCTCGGCGCCGGCTACCACATCACCCAGTCCAAGATCGCCATCGGCTCAGGCGGGCTGTTCGGCAAGGGCTGGCTGCAGGGCACGCAGTCCTCGCTCAACTTCCTGCCCGAGAAGCAGACCGACTTCATCTTCACCACCTTCGTCGAGGAGTGGGGCATGGTGGGCGCGCTCGTCCTGCTCGCCCTGTTCACGCTGATCCTGGTCTGGGGCTTTTCGATCGCGCTCAGGAGCCAGCACCATTTCGGCCGGCTGGTGGCGCTCGGCGTCACCGCCATGATGTTCCTCTACGTCTTCATCAACACCGCCATGGTGATGGGGCTCCTGCCGGTGGTCGGCGTGCCCCTGCCGCTGGTCAGCAACGGCGGCACCGCCATGGTCTCGGTGATGTTCGCCTGCGGCCTGCTGATTGGCGTCAACGTCTACCGCGACGCGCAGTTGCCAATCGCACGGTAATCCGTGCGACTATCGCACGGTAATCCGTGCGACCAGCGCGGTAACCGCGCCGGGAAAATCTCCGATTCTCGGCTATCGACAAGGCGGGACCGCCTTGCTAAACCCCGCGCCTCCGAGGATTGGGCGCATAGCTCAGTTGGTAGAGCAGCTGACTCTTAATCAGCGGGTCCCAGGTTCGAGCCCTGGTGCGCCCACCAATCCCGGACATCGAAGCCCCGCCACAGCGGGGCTTTTCGTTTCACGCCTGGCCGGCATCTCTCAGCCGCTGGAAATAGAGCAGGTCGAGCTCGGGCGCGGACTTGCCGAGATTGGTCAAGATCATGTGCGCCTGGCCGCGGTGATGCGTCTGGTGATTGAAGAAATGCGCCAAGGCGGGCGCCAGGGCCTGCTCGAACTCGTCGGGCGTGGAGACGCGCCGGTAGCGGATCGTGCCGGCGAGCTGCTGTTCGCTGAGGCCGTCGACATAGGCGGTGATGCGCCGGTCCTCCGCTTCGCGCGCGGCGCGCAGATCGGCCAGGCGCTCGTGCTGGATCTCATCCAGCTTGGTGGGCGAGGGGCCCTGGCCGGTGAAGCGGTGCATCCAGACCCAGTCGGCCGTGAGCATGTGGTTCAACGTGCCATGCATCGACTTGAAGAACGCCCCGCGATCGGCGCGATAGTCGGCGTCGGAGAGCTGGGCGGCCGCGTCATAGAGCCGGCGATTGGCCCAGGCGTTGTAGCGGGCGAAGGTCTCGTAGTGGGCTTTCATACCCACCATCTTGGCCGCGGCCTTCCCGACTTCAAGATTGATTGATCCGGTCAAGCTTTCAGAAGCCGAAGGCCGCGCGCACATTGCCGCCCAGCAGGCCGGCGCGCGCCGGCGCCGGCACGGCATCGACCATCTCCTCCAGCGCCTGCAGGTAGTCGCCGGTGTGGTCGGGGTGCGGATAGTCCGACGCCCAGAAGAAGCGGTCGGCGCCGTAGGTCGCCATCATGGCGGGCAACGTGCGCTCGTCGGGATCGCCCGACACCCAGACCTGGCGGCGGAAATAGTCGCTGGGCCTGAGCTTCAGCGGCGCGCGGCCGCCGAGATAGGTCGCCGTCGACACGCCGTCGAGCCGGTCGAGCCAGTAGCCGATCCAGCCCGCGCCGCATTCCAGCAGCACCAGCCGGAGCTTGGGAAAGCGATCGAAGGTGCCGAAGTCGAAGAAGGTCGTGAAGGCCTGGCGCACGCCTTCGCCCGCCGTCACCGAGGCGAGCAGCGACAGGCGATGGCCGTTCTCGAAGCGCGGCGAGCGCAGCTCGAACGGCTCGAAGGCGGGGTGGATGGCGATCGGCACGTCGAGCTCGACTGCCTTGGCATAGACCGGATCGTGCACCGGATCGCCATGCGCCTTGTGGCTCCAGGTGAAGGGCACGACGAAGGCCCCGCGGCAGCCGTCCTTGACCGCGCGCTCGAGCTCCGCTGCCGCTGCTTCAGGATCGCCGAGCGACAAATGGGCGATTGGGATCAGCCGGCCCTTCGAGGCGCGGCAGAAATCGGCGACCCAGCGATTGTAGGCGCGGCAATAGGCCTGGCTCAGCTCAACGTCGCTGAGCTCCGATTCCCACAGGATGCCGAGCGTCGGATAGAGCACCGCCGCCTCGAGCCCCTCGGCGTCCAAAAGCTTCAGCCGCTCGCCCGCATCGCAGGCGCCGTAGGGCATGTTGGCGGCGTAGGTCTTGTCGGGATGCGGCGTGAAGGCTTCGAGGTCCTTCTGGCCCATGCGTCCAAGCGTTGCCGGATAGCCCCGGCGCGTGCGCTTGCTGGGCCTGCCGCCGATCTCGAGATATTCCAGCCCGTTCTCGTCGCGCTTGATGCACAGGGCGCGGTCGCGGTACTTGGCCTCGATGTAATGGCGCCACAGCGCGGCATCCTCGAGCAGGTGGCCGTCGGCATCGACGGCGCCGCGATGCTTCAGATGGTGAACTGCACTTGGATCGAACACGGGCCGCATTAGCGCTCCTCCCCTGCGATCAAGCCGTAAAGCATGACGCTATGCCAGCGTCCGTCCTTGAACCAGCGGTCGCGAATCGGGCCGCCCTCCAGGCGAAACCCCAGGCGCTTGGCGAGTGCCGTCGACGGCTTGTTTTCCTTGCGGATCAGGGCCTCGACCTTGTGCACCTTCAGCTTGTCGAACAGGTGGCGCAGCAACGCGCGGCCCGCTTCGGTCATGTAGCCCTTGCCCTGCACCTTGGGCAGGGTCATCCAGCCGACATCGACACGCCGCTCGCGCATGTCGCGGCGATGGTAGTTGATCATGCCGACCAGCTTGCCGCTCTTCTTCTCCTCGATTGCCCACAGCGCGTAGTGGAAGGGGTGAAAGGCGATGTGCCAACCCATCATCTTGCGCGTGCTGGCGAGATCGGGGCTGGCATCGACGCCCCAGTAGCGCAAATTGTCGACGTCGCCATAGAGTGCGTGCAGCGCCTTGGCGTCGCTCTTGCGGAACGGCCGCAGGCGCAATCGCTCGGTTTCGAAGGTGGGCTGCCTGAGTTTGCTCGCCATGCGTTACACTAGAGCGGGAGGCGGTTCATGACCAAGACCATCGGCATCCTGACCAGCGGCGGCGACTGCGCCGGTCTCAACGCCACGATCCGTGCCGTGGCCCTGCGCGCCCATCACGGCTACGGCTGGAAGACCATCGGCATCAGCCACGGCACGCACGGCCTGCTGCATCGCCCCGTGGCCGCCGAGCCGCTCGACCCGGCGCGGCTCGACGCGGCCCTCGCCCGCCAGGGCGGCACCTTCCTCGGCACCACCAATCGAGGCGACCCGTTCGCCTTTCCGATGCCGGACGGCAGAGTGATCGACCGCTCGGCCGAAATGCACGAGGGTCTGCGCGAGCTGCATCTCGACGGGCTGATCGGCGTCGGCGGCGACGGCAGCCTCGACATCCTGCGCCGCCTGCTGCAGCCGACGGGGCTCGCCTTCATCGGCATCCCCAAGACGATCGACAACGACGTCCACCAGACCGAGCGCGCCGTCGGTTATTCCACCGCCGTCGCCATCGCCACCGAGGCGCTCGACCGGCTCCAGCCGACCGGCGCCAGCCATGAGCGCGTCATGGTGCTGGAGGTGATGGGCCGCGACGCCGGCCACATTGCCATTGCCGCCGGCATCGCCGGCGGCGCCGATATTGTGCTGATCCCCGAGGTGACTTGGCATCTCGATCACGTGGTGAAGCGGATCGACAGCTTGCGCCATGCCGGACGCAGCTCGGCGCTCGTCGTGGTCGCCGAGGCGGCGGGCGACAGCCATCAGGGCGCGGGGCGCGGCGATGCCAGCATCGGCGAGTGGCTGGCGCATCGTCTGATGGAGATGACCGGCGCGGAGACGCGCGCCACGGTGCTGGGCCACGTCCAGCGCGGTGCCCCGCCGACCGCCGAGGACCGGCTGCTCGCCGCGGCGCTCGGCGTGCGCGCGGTCGACCTGCTGGCGGCCGGCAAGGCCGATCGCATGGTGAGCTGGTGGAACCGCTCGGTGATCGACGTGCCGCTCGAGAAGGTGGTCGGCCGCTCGCGCACCGTTGATCCGGACGGTGCCCTGATCCGCACCGCCCGGGCGCTGGGCATTTGCCTCGGGGACCAGCCCTAGGCCCCAACTGGGATAGGGCAGTTTCTTCGCGGTAACGCTTTTAAAAAGGCAAAAAACAGGGGGGCCTTCCGGGCAGCCCCAAATATTCCTCGTAGAGGCGCGTACGCCGAGAGACTGAACCACCTTCATCGGGCTCGTACTTTACGCGCGCGCGCCGCCACGACCTATTTTGGTCATTAGAAGTTTGGCGAAGCGCGCCGCAACACCCTCCGACAGCGTCACCCGTCTACAACAGTCTACTCCCGGGTAGACAGGTCCGATGCCGATGACATCGGCATTTCTGCCCTCCCAGTCAACAAATCCGGGACTCCCCGTCGACAAAAATCACGCCGGTCTTCGGGGAGGGCAATTGGCCAGATTGAGAGATACCGAACACACGTTGCTCCAAACTTCGAACGGCCCGAGTGTACTTCCACTCGGTGCAAATCGACTATTTTGGTCATTAGAAGTCACGCTCGTTGCGCGAGTCCGCGGTCGTTGCGCGGCTCTCGGAGTTGCGGAACGCCGCGATGAAGCAGACGGCCGAGTATGAGCGGCCAGTTCCCGGGCGCAGATGGCCGACGCCATGGGCGGTGCTGGCCGCCCCGGTTGATTGTACGTTCGCCGCCGCGCTTAACCACAACGATGGGCGGCCGACCAAGAACGGCGTCTTCATCGACGCTGCTGATGCCGAGACCACTGAGCACGGAGCCGTGAGCCGCTTAACCGTCTATACCTGCGCCGGCAAACTCATATGATGAGAGACACCGTCAACGAGTTGCTGGTCTGATCGAGTGGCGTGCCGATGTCCGGCGGTCGGGAGCCGGTGGCGCGACCGAGATCGTCTGCGATGCGGGCGACGCTGTACGTCGCCATTAACGCCAGCATCAAAGTCGCGATCACTCGTTTATGCAACACTCCATCATTGTCGGTCTGTGGCGAGACGATGCCGTTCCGTCGCCGGGATCAGGGTGAGGTTGCCGAGGATCTTGTGCTGAGGGTCGGTACTGGCCGCGAGCTTGGGCTGTAGCGCAAGTAACGCCGAGCCAAATCGCGTCTCGCTCCACAGCCATTCCTTGCGGGTTCTCGGCGTGCCGGGATCGGGGAAAGCCGATGCAGCTTCGAGATAGTAGGCCTTGAGATCGTCGATCGCCTGCTTGAGCGTTTGGGCGGGCGGCAGCTCATCGTCGAGCGCCTGGGTCACCAGTCTGCCGGCGGCGCGCATGTCGAGTCCAGAGACGCCAACCGTCGTGCGGCCGTGCGCGGCCGTGGCGCGATCGTACCAGGTGGTCAACTGGTCGATCTCTGCCGCCAGCGAATCGATCTGGGCTGGCGCGAGATTGATTGGGCAGGCCCAGCCAGTGAAGTCGGCCGCTTCCGTCACGTGCTCGGGATAGTCGACGATCAGTGGGCCGTCGTTGCGCTGGAGCATGTCGAGAGCCGCCTTGACGACACGGCGCTGGAACGGCGGATCGTCGGGTAGGCCGAGCGGGCGGCCGAGCTCGAAGGTGACCCATAGCGCGCGCGGCGGCCGCACGATCTCGCTGTGCTCGCGCACCAGGCTGATGCCGACAGTCGCGATGCCCTGATGCTCGAGGAAATGACCGAGCGCGCCCACGGCGCGCGTACAGGCGGGTCAAACCGGGACAAGCAGCGCGGCGTCAACCTTATCGGCCTTCAATAGGCCAGCGAGATGCTGGGCGTGTGGCTCGGCCGCTTCGGGTGGGAAGGCGCCCATGAAGGAATAGTGCACCGTGGCCATCGAACCGACCGTGCTGTCGGCCACCAGCTCGCGCAGGCGATCGATCGGGAAGACTACGTTGGAATCCTGCTGGAAGCCGGTGCGGTCGAAGTTGACCGAGATGTGACTCATCACCAGCTCGCTCGCCGGCGTCTCGGCCGGAATCACGCGATAGCTGCCATCACCCGGCTGGAACGGCCGATCGCCGCGGCGATGCAGGCCGGCGGTCGAGATGATCACGACGCGACGTTCCGCCAGCGGCTTGCCGGGAAGCAGCGGCGTGTCGTCGTAGGTCGGACATGTGATGCGCCGTAAATGATCCGCTTCCGCCTTCGGCATTTCGTCGAGACGTTTCACCATGATCTCACTCCGTTACTACTGGTTGACGGCGCCCAACGCCTCGAGCGTCGTCTCCGCTTCCGGATGATGCCGCGCCGGTCTAGATATGATGGTGCCGCTTTGCGCCGTCCCCCGCGCTGCCCTCATCCAGTGCGATGACGAAAAGACCTTCATCGCATCCGGACAATCAACGCGTGATCCTCGTCAGGCGGCTTGCTTGGCACTGCAGCCACGTGCCGCTCGTAACTCTTCGGCCAGAGTTCTGACCAGATCCGCAGCTGGGACGGCCCGGGCGAGAGGCGCGCCTTGACCAGCCCACTGGGCTCCAAATCCCCCATCGCCCTTGGCTTTTGCCGCCGCAGCCAAGGCTTTGCTCGCATCATAGGCGATTGGGTAGTCTGGGACCGCCAGGCCCTTTAGCTCCGCGTCCTTCAATCTCGTGAAGTGGTTCGGCAAGCAACGCGCCGGCCGGCCGGAGATCAATGCCGTCATCTCTGTAGCGAGCGCTCCGCTCCCAAACAGCGCGTCACGGTAATGCTGGTCGGCCCCGGATTCCGGACAGGCAATGAATGCAGTACCCAGCTGGACCGCCTCTGCACCCAGATCCAACATGGCCGCGATCCCGGCTCCGTCCATGATCCCACCAGCGGCGATGACTGGGATGGAAATCCTGTTGACCAGGAGGCGGATGAGAGCGGCGACACCGAGCTGGCTGTCAGGTGCAGAAGGATCGAAGACCCCGCGATGGCCGCCCGCTTCATAGCCCTGGGCAACTATCGCGTCGATGCCAGCTTGTACTGCTTGCTCGGCCTCTTCGATGCTGGTCGCTGTCGCGATCAGCACGATCCCAGCGCCTTTCAGCCGATCTATAATTGAGCCCGACGGCAAGCCGAAATGGAAACTTACGACCGGGGGCACGGTCTCGAGGATCAACTTCAGAACTGCGTCGGCGGCGACAAAGCTCGTGTAGATCTCCGCTATGCCTACCGGCGGCTCGACGCCAAATCGCTCGAACAGCGGCTTGAGCCCGGTGAGCCAATCCAACTCGCGTCGATAGTCGGCCTTCGCTGGTTGGTGTGTAAAAACATTGACGTTGAAGGGGCCTTGGGTGATTCCTTTCAGGCCCTCGATCATACTACGGGCGCCCGCGGCATCGACCGCTCCGATACCTATAGAGCCCAGCGCACCGGCGTTGGTGACGGCCGCCGCCATGGCTGGAGTTGAAATGCCCGCCATCGGAGCTTGAATGATCGGCAGTTCCATCCCAATCCGCCTTAGCAGGTTGGACATTGCCCTCGCCCTCATGATTCGCGGTCACTTGCACTCGCTACTACTACGTAAAAGCGTCCGTCCGCCGTTTGAATGTGCCGCCTTAGGAAGACAGACTTCCTATTTTTGCAACAATGGGGCTCGTAGGCCGTGACGCTGTCGGCGTGAACGGCGATGGAAGCCTCGTCACTGTTCATCCGCGCGGCTGTTTTGGCGCTCCGACACGTGTGCATGAGCGCCAGCCTCGATTGGTCAGCCAGACCCTTCGCGCTTGCAAGTTTGTGCCTCATCACTTTATCGGTTGTTTGGACATCACCCAGGCGGGGGGGGCGCGATGGCGTTATTTGAATCTTCTGCGCTCGTTGGATGCGTTCTTCCAGCAGTTGAGCTCGGCGCCACGACAGGAGAAAGCGTAAATCTGGGCCAATTGAAAGCCCGCCGGACCGTCATTTACTGTTATCCGCGCACGAGCGTTCCCGGCGAACCCTCACCGACCGGGTGGGACACGATCCCGGGCGCCCGAGGGTGCACGCCACAAGCTTGCACGTTCCGCGATCACCACATGGAACTTGAGGCCCGGCAAGCGCAAGTATTTGGGCTGAGCACACAATCAACCGCATACCAACGGGAGATGGCTGATCGCCTGCATCTTCCCTTCGCGGTGTTGAGCGACGAACGATTTGAACTGATTGACGCTCTCCGCCTCCCAACCTTCGAGGTCGACGGGATGCGGCTGATCGAACGACTAACCCTGATCATGCGAGGGACCACTATAGAAGAGGTGTTATACCCCGTCGTGGATCCAAAGGAGAGCGCCGCTGAGGTCATCCGCTGGCTGGACGAGCATCCGATCTGATCAACAGTCCTCGCGATGCTGTGGATCGGCAACTTGTCCGAGGTCATCTCTTACCGCACATATCCCCGACATGGCTTGACCAGCCCGCGCAGGATGCGTTGATGCCGTGCCGTCGTCGCGGGTGACCTACCTAGGCCGATGCCCGCCAGGTACCAGTCGCGAGCGTGGTCGGCGAGTAGGCGTCGAATGTCCAGTCGAACGGAAAGCCGTATCGCCGCCAGCCGCGCTCGACTTTGACGCTCCAGCTGCGCTGCGCGCCGGCAATCTCGCCCGACGCACGATCCGTCCAGTCGATCGTCGCCGTGCCCTGGAGCTGCAGTAGCTCGCCTGCGGCGAAATCAACGAATAGCAGGCTGGTGCGTGGGTCGCCGAGAAGATTGCCCAGCGTGTTGAAAAAGCGATTGCCGCGGAAGTCGGGGATGGCGAGCGTGTCACCCGAGATCGCAACGAATCCTGGTTTGCCGCCGCGATGGGACATGTCGAGACCGCCACCGTGATCGATCGCTGGCCGCGAACGACTAGCGACAAAGAACGTATCAGCGTTCGCGATCAGACGACGCGCCGCATCGTCGAGACCTGTGAAGGTTTGCGCGGGTATCGCCTCGCGCTCACGCGGTTCGGCGCGCCGCGTCTGAATGTATTGCGGGCAGTTACCGAAGCTCTGTTCAATCACGACGGTAAAACCCGAGGCATCGATGGCGTCTATCGTGCCGTTGGCGCGGTTGCGGCGCCGGCTCGAGAGGTCGAGGCCGAGCAGGCCGATCGGCCGTCCTTCGCATAGGCCGGCGGCGGCAGGATCGCCGTCGGCGAAGTGTGTGGCGATGCGGAGATGGTTCGGATCCGGCGAGGCGACGAAGCCCGGTGCGCCGGTCAGCACCGAGGCGACCGGCCATCCGCGCGAGTCGGCCGTGGCGGCAAAGAGATAGGGCAAGAGCGTGAAAAAGTCGCGGTGTTGATCCGGCATGAAGGGCCGGATCGCTGTACCTCCGGCACTCTGATGCGCCAGCGATTGCGCGGCGAGTTCATCGACGTGAAAGGGAGATATCTTCATGGCGCACCTCCGAGGTAGCGAGCGCGATACCCTTGGACGAACTCGCGATCTTCGTGCGGATCGTGGAAGAGAGCTAGCTCATCACGCCTAGGGCGCCTTGATGTCTTTAGACGGCTTCACAGAGCGGTGACAAACGGCCGCTCGATCGTCGCGCGGAAGAGTGTCTGCCGAATAACGGGTATTTGCTTCAATCTCGACTGAATTTATCTCCGGTCGGGCGTGGCGTCAGCGTGCCAGCCCATTTTGTTCGAGTCGAAGGTCTCAGCGGCGCGAAGCAGCCCGTCGATTAGGGATGTAGAACGTCGGCTTCGATCCACGATCTGGTGGCGCGCCACAAAAACCGACTGTTCCACCCCATCCGACTCGAACGCGGCAATACAAGCCAATGCATTTACCTTGGCGTCGCCTGCCGCCGTGCCTGTGATCAATGCTCCCTCGGTGGAGTATCTGACGACACAACTGCCCACCATTGTAAGGCCGTGAGCGGAAGATTACTTTTCGGGCAAGGCGTCGGAGATTGATGCGATGGATCGTATTGAAGCAATGAACATCTTCATCACCGCGCTGGACGAAGGGAGCCTCGCTGCCGCCGCCCGCAGACTTAAGCGATCTCCTGCAGCTGTTAGCCGGGCAATCGCGTTCCTCGAAGCACGTGTCGGAGCGCGCCTACTACACAGGACCACCCGCTCCATGGCAGCCAGTGAGATAGGTGTGCGCTATGCCAACGCATGTCGCCGCATGCTGGCGGAGCTCGAGGAGGCGGAAGCTATCGCTGGTGGTGAGCAGGCCGCACCGGGTGGGGTTCTTTCGATTTCCGCTCCGCCAATCAGCGGCGAGGACGTGTTACGGCCAATCTTGGATGAGTTTCTGGATGCCCATCCAATGGTTTCTGCGCGCCTTTTGCTGTTGGACCTTCCCGTAAATCTAGTCGAGGAAGGTATCGACGTAGCCCTGCGCATCGCTGACCTGCCGGACTCTTCTCTGATTGCGACGCGTGTCGGAACGGACGTCCGACGGGTCATAGTAGGCTCTCCAGCCTATCTGTCTCGCTACCCGCCGATTGCCAAGCCGGTGGACCTCGCAGCGCACGAAATCATCGCCTTCACGAACTTCGGCATTGATTCATGGAGCTTCACTCCCGCTGCGGGTTCAAAAATCCCGCGCGTCGTAAATTTCCGTCCGCGACTTACCGTGAACACTGTTCGAGCGGCCCGCGCGTCTGCGATTGGGGGACGCGGCCTAACTCGCCTTTATTCCTATCACATCGCGGATGCCGTCCGGAGCGGTCAATTGCAGATCGTCCTGCCGGATGCAGAGCATCCGCCGGTGCCTGTTCATTTGCTGACTTCTACAGGCCGGATTTCGACACCGAAGGTCAGGGCATTTATCGACTTCGCAACGCCACGACTACGTTCGGTCTTTTCCCGGTTCGCCAAGGAGGCCCGCACCCTCAGATAGGCGACGGCTTGGCCTCGTGAAGCGCTGCGATCAAGTAGTAGACAAAGGCTCGCGCCGATGGCTTGGCGGCTCTGCCGCTCGCATAGACGGCGTTGAGCTCGACCGTTCCCGCGTCCCATTCCGGCAACAGAGGAACGAGCTCTCCTCTCTCCAACTCCCGGCGGCACGCGCCGAGTGGGGTCATGACGATACCCAATCCTTCGACGGCCGCTGCGATAGCGCCCAGGCTTGCCCTTATCGTCAACTTGCCCTCGACTTGGAACGAGGTCGCAGTATCGCCCTTGCGGAAGGACCAGTGGCCGCCAAGGCTTGCGGGCCCAAGAATGATCGCATGCTGGGCCAAATCCGTAGGTGTGAGAGGGGTCCCGGCCTTGTCGAGGTAAGCTTGCGACGCGGCGAGGACCCGCGGCCATGCGAGAATTCGCCGGGCGGTCGCTGTCGAGTTGGAAAGAGGACCGAACCGAAGCGCGACGTCCACGCCTTCGGCCACGAGGTCTTCGCGCTGGTCTCCCATCATCAGGTCGATCCGTAGCGTCGGATGCCGGTTCATGAAGTTCGAAAGCCGGGGGATGACCTCCCGCACGGCAAAGTTCGTTCCCAAACCGATCCGCAGTGTTCCGCGCAACTCTCCCGTTCCGCGCGCAGCGTGTTCGGCTTCGTCAAGCTCCGCTAGGACAGACTCAACGCGAGCCAGGAAGTCCAAGCCCGCGTCTGTCAACGTTACCGCGCGCGTGGTCCGGACGAACAGCGCGACGCCGATTTCGCGCTCCAGCGTCGCGATTGTCCGAGATGCGGTCGATTGCGGAATGTTCAACTCACGACCCGCCGCGGAAAAGCTTCCTTTGCGGGCGACCCGAGCGAACAGCCGCAGCGCGAAGAGGCGGTCACTCATAGCGAGGGTGGATAACTGAAAGTCATTTTGGCTGACTACAGAAGTCAAAGGGGAAAGTCGATCTACACCCCGAAGCTCGGCGCGCCCCTGATATCAGGGAACGTGGATTCTTGGCGATATGGAGATCAGATATGCGGCGGTATGGGTTTTCCCTGGCTTTTGTCTCGGCTCTTGCGATGTTCCCTCTCGGGAGCGCGAACGCTCAAATCGGCCAAAGTGGCTACTCCCTGCCACTGGCGCTCGCGATGAAAGCAGCGACCAACGCGATCGCAACTTGCGCAAGCAACGGTTATCCCGTTTCCGCTGTTGTCGTTGACACCTCCGGTGTCATCAAACTTGAGGCCAAAGGCGACCACTCGACTATCCTCACCATCACGTCGGCCTTCCGCAAGGCATACACAGTCGTGACTTTCGGGCCCATCTTTAAGTTCGACACTTCGAGCACGTTCGCAGCGCTTGCAGCCAAAAATCCGAGTGGCCCGGCGCTCGCGACGTTGCCCGACATTGCACTGCTTCCCGGTGCGGTCGCGATCAAGGTCGGAGATGAAATCGTCGCGGCACTCGGCGTCGGAGGTTCACCGGGTGGCGACAAAGATGAGGTCTGTGCCCAAGCAGGTGTTGAGAGCATCAAGGCTGATATTGCAAAGCCGCGGTGAATGCAGCGGCTCGAGGCCAGCGCTGGGCGGTGCCGTTGAACAAGGATCGGAGCCATGCTCGCCGCATCCATTTACGATCTGAGTGCTGATAATCGCAGGGGGCGTCACGATCGTGTTTGACATGGTGATCGTGGACCTGGCCTCCGTTTTGGGCGCCAAGGTCACCAAATGAGCGAAGCGCAACCGGACGTGGTCGCCCGAGTGATCGCAGCCGGCGCAAAGTGGATGGTTGGCCGGTGGTCATTTCTGCGATTATCTCGTTCCGTGTATGGCGTACATGCGTTGCCGTTCGCCAACACACGGGATCTGCGTACCAAAGGAGATAGCCATGGCGGAGGACGCTACCCCCACCACTTGCGGGATCGATCATGTCGGCTTGAGCGTCCGAGATCTGGAGAGCACTCGCAGTTTCTTTTGTGATTGCCTGGGGTGGCGCGTCGTTGGCGAGCGGCCGGAATACCCTGCGGCATTCGTCTCGGACGGCCAACTGATTGTCACGTTATGGCGGGTCGAGGTGCCGGACCAAGCGGTCTCGTTCGACCGGCGCGCCAACGTCGGCCTTCATCATCTAGCTCTCGCAGTCGCAGATCGGGCGGGGTTGGATGCCTTGTATGAACGAGTTGCCAGCTGGCCTGGCGTTGTCGCGGAATTCGCGCCGGAGCTCTCGGGTAGTGGGCCGAAGATACATTTCATCGTGCGCGAGCCGAGCGGGATTCGGATCGAATTCGCGTTCGATCCGCGCGTCGGGCGGCGACGCTAGCGCGGGCAAAACACCGTCTGACACATCGCGCAGAGCGTCACATAGAGATCTGGGCTGTCCCGCTTTCGTGGGCATGCCGTTAAGCTGCACCGGCCTGCCGTTCGAGCGCCGCTAGGGCTGGCGATGTCGCGCTTCCATGGCGTCCCCGGAATTGCCGGAAACTTACGTCCCGCACGCACGCTCATGTTTTCCTCCGCACTCTGCACAACCGTGTTCGCCGCGATGACCTACTTTGATCATTAGAGGTCGGCACCCGCGATCCAGAATACCTCACCCTCGCTTTGCTCGGTGTCGAGCCAGACGAAGGGCAGCTTCGGGTAGGCCCGCTCGAGCACACGCTGGCCACGGCCGATCTCGCACACCACGCTGCCGTTGCGTGTCAGGTGGCGCGGCGCCTCCTCGACAATGCGCCGCACCAGGTCGAGGCCGTCCTTGCCGGCGGCCAGGGCGAGCCGCGGCTCGTGGCGGTACTCGGGCGGCAGCTTCGCCATGCCGCCGGCATCGACATAGGGCGGGTTGCTGATGATCAGGTCGTAGCGCTGCTTGCCGACCGGCCGGAAGAGATCGCCGCGATGAAGGGCGATCCGATCGCCCAGCCGATGCGTCGCTACGTTGCGCCGCGCCAGGGCGAGCGCCCCGGCGGAGAGGTCGACGGCATCGATCCGGGCCCGCGGGAAGGCCAGCGCCGCCAGGATGGCGAGGCAGCCCGAGCCGGTGCAGAGGTCGAGGACACGCCGGATGCGCCGCGGATCGCCGATTGGCAGGGCGCCATCCGCCAGCATGTCGCCGATGAAGGAGCGCGGGATCAGCGCGCGGCGGTCGATGTGAAAGCGCACGCCATGCATGTACGCCACCCCCAGCAGGTAGGGCGCGGGCATGCGCAGGCTGACCCGGGCATCGATTAGGGTGGAGAGCCGGGCGCGCTCAGCCGTGGTTGGCTTGAGGGCGAGCCAGGGTTCGACGTTGTGGATCGGCAACCCGAGCGCTTCCAGCACAAGAAACGCCGCCTCGTCGCGGGCATTGCCGGTGCCGTGGCCATAGGCGAGCCGGGCGGCCCGGAAGCGGCGCTCCGCAAGCCGGAAGTAGTCACCCAGAGTGACAAGAGAGGGTTTGTTGGCGGCTGGCATGCAGTCGCAGAGCATATCTCGTTTCGGCCCAATGGCCTCACCCTGAGGAGGCCGCGCAGCGCCGTCGAAGGGTGGCAACAGGCGTGGTGCTCGCACGCACCCTTCGAGACGGCCACTGCGTGGCCTCCTCAGGGTGAGGTTCTTGTTTCAGCCCACGGACCTCACCCTGAGGAGCATCGCGCAGCGATGCGTCTCGAAGGGTGGAATCCAGTCTTGCTGTTGCCGATCCTTCGAGACGGCCACTGCGTGGCCTCCTCAAGGTGAGGTCTCGTGGTTTCGTCGGCTTGGAATGTGATCTAGATTACCCGACATGAATCGCCGCGCCTTGCTTTTTGCCGGCCTGGTCTTGCCGACGGCGGCGCCTGTCGCGCGTGCGGCTGGCGCCGTCGAGGTGATCTATGTCGGCGGCTGGGACTGCCCCTACTGCACGATGTGGCAGAACAAATACAAGGCCCAGTGGCTTGCGTCGCCGGAGTTCCGGCAGGTCAAATGGATCGAGGTCGACGTACCCCATCTGCGCGAGGCCTACGAAGAGCAGTACTGGCCGGGCGAGCTCAAGGCGGTGTGGGACCAGGTCCCGAGCAAGAACGGCACGCCGCGCTTCCTGATCGTCTCCAACGGCAAACTGGTCTTCAACGTTGCGGGTGCCGACCAATGGGAACGCGTGTTGAGGGCGCTGAAGAACGTGCTGGGGTGAGATCATGGCAGGCGCTCTCGATGGACTGGTCGTTCTCGACCTGACAACACACCTGTCGGGCCCGTTCTGCGGCATGCAGCTCGGCGATCTCGGCGCCGACGTGATCAAGATCGAGAGCCCGCAAGGCGATTCCATGCGCGGCGCGCCGCCTTTCATCGAAGGCGAAGGCGCGCCCTTCATGCTGTGGAACCGCAACAAGCGCGGCATCGTGCTCGACCTCAAGGCGGCCGATGATCTCGAGATTTTCTGGGACCTGGTCGACGGCGCCGACGTGCTGCTGGAGAACTTCCGGCCCGGCGTGCTCGACAAGCTCGGCATCGGCTGGAGCGCGTTGCACAAGCGCAATCCGCGGCTGGTGCTGGGCTCGATCTCGGGCTTCGGCCAGACCGGGCCCTACGCCAAGCGCGGCGGCTTCGACCTGGTGATCCAGGCCATGTCGGGCCTGATGTCGGTGACCGGCCCGAAGGACGGCCCGCCCTATCGCATCCCGCTTGCCATCTCCGACGTCGGCGCGGGTCTCTATCTCACCATTGGCGTCTTGTCGGCGCTGCAGGCGCGGCACAAGACGGGCGAAGGCCAGTGGGTCGAGACATCGCTCCTCGAGGCCACGGTCTCGCTCGGCGTCTACGAGGCGGCCAACTACTTTGCCACCGGCGTGCGGCCGGAGAAGCTGGGGCAGGGTCATCGCGGTTCCTCGCCCTACCAGGTGTTCCAGACGAAAGACGGCTGGCTGACGATCGGCGCGGCGCAGCAGAATTTCTTCCGCAAGGTCTGCGAGATGATCGGCAAGCCCGAGCTGGTCGACGATCCGCGCTTCAAGACCAATGCGCTCAGGGTGAAGAACAACGGCGAGATCGTCGCCATCCTGCAGGCCGAGATCATCAAGAAGACCAATGCCCAGTGGCTGGCCGCCTTCGAGGCCGAAGGCATCCCCGCGGGGCCGGTGCTGCATCACGACGAGGTCTTCGCCGACCCTCAGGTCCTGGCGCGCGGCATGGTGGGCGAGGTCCAGCATGCCAAGGCCGGCAAGCAGAAGACGCTCGGCGTGCCGCTCAAGCTGTCGGCCAATCCGGGCGGGCTGCGCCGCGCCGCGCCGACGCTGGGCCAGCACGATGGCGAGCTCAAGAAAACAAAGACAAAGGGAGAGAAACCATGGCCCGAACGGCGGGAATCCTCGCAGCGCTCGCGTTGATGCCGGCCGCTGCGGCGGCGCAGAACGGCTACAGCTTTCTCGACGCCGAGAAGTCGGCGGTGCACTACGGCGTGGCGACCGTGAAGCCGGCCATGGACTGCGCCGCCGTCGCCGGCCTCGCGACCATCGACACGACCATTGTCTCCGTGCGCGCGGTGCCGGCGGCCGACGGCGTGCCCGAGCACTGCCGGGTCACCGGCCTGATCGCGCCGGAAATCCGCTTCGAGCTCAACCTGCCGGCCGCCTGGAACCGCCGCTTCTACATGCATGGCAACGGCGGCTTCGCCGGCGAGAACCCGGAGTCCGGGCCGCGGCCGATGGTGCGCGCCAATGCGCTGAAGCAGGGCTTCGCGACGGTGCAGACCAACACCGGCCACGACGCCCAGGCCGAGCCGCTGGCGAGCTTCGCCGCCAATTACCAGAAGCGGGTCGACTATGCCTTCCGCGCCGTGCACCTGACCGCGACCGAGGGCAAGCGCATCACGGCGGCCTATTACGGCCGGTCGGCGGCCTTCTCCTACTGGGACGGCTGCTCGACCGGCGGGCGGCAGGGCCTGATCAGCGCCCAGCGCTTCCCGCAGGATTTCGACGGCGTGCTGGCCGGCGCGCCGGTGCTGAACTTCGTCGACACCGTGACGCAGAGCCTGTGGAACGGGTTGGTGCTGAGCGAAACACCGGTGTCGCTCGCCAAGCTCAAGCTGGTCGCCGATGCGACCTACGCGCGCTGCGATGCCAAGGACGGGCTGAAGGACGGCCTGATCGACGATCCGCGCCGCTGCGACTTCGATCCCACCCGCGATGTAGCGCAATGCCCGGCGGGCCAGGACGGCGACAACTGCCTGACGCCTGCGCAGGCCGCGGCGGTGAAGAAGATCCACGAGGGGCTCAAGGTCAACGGCAAGCCGCACCTGTTCGGCTATCCGATCGGTGCCGAAGCGACCGGCCTGTCCTTCACCGCCGGCGGCAAGATGACCAGCGGCTGGGACATGTGGTTGACGCCGCCGCAAGGCCAGAAGTCGCTCCAGCACGCCTACGGCGACAGCTTCGTGCGTTACTGGGCCTCGCCCAAGACCGATCCTTCGATCGATACGGCGAAGTTCGACTTCGACAAGGACATGGCCAGGTTCGCCGACACCCGCGCGCTCCTGAACGCGACCGATCCCGACCTGTCGGCCTTCCGCACCCGCGGCGGCAAGCTGCTGATGTATTTCGGCTGGGCCGACACCGCGCTCTCGCCAATGATGGGCATCGACTATTACGAGAAGGCGATCGCGAAGAACGGGCCGCAGACCACCGACTTCTTCCGCCTGTTCATGGTGCCCGGCATGTTCCATTGCCGCGGCGGCGTCGGCCCGGAGCGGCTGGACGGGCTGACGGCGCTGATCAACTGGGTCGAGAACGGCACCGCGCCCGCCACCATCACCGCAACCCAGGTGGCGGACGGCAAGGCGGTCCGTACTCGTCCGCTCTGCCCCTATCCGCAGGTCGCCCGCTTCACGGGCAACGGCAGCAACGACGATGCGGCGAACTTCGCCTGCAAGGCGCCGGACTAAGGCGTGATCAGTTTAGATTCCCTCCCCCGTCTTCGGGGGAGGTGGCGGCGTCCGAGCGCTTTTCGAGCTTCGCTCGAAAACGCGTGGCCGACGGAGGGGTCATAAGTCAGCGACTCATGACCCCCTCCGTCGCGGACTACCGCGACACCTCCCCCGAAGACGGGGGAGGGGTTCCGAAGCGAAGCTCAACGCGTCAGGCTTCGACACTCAGGTCACGATCCCCGCCATCTGGGTCAATCCCAGCGCAACCGACAGGAGATCCGAGCCACCGGTCAGGCGGGCGGACGGGGCCGCCCGTCCGATCGCGGCGCGCACGGCCGGCACGCGGCTCGACCCGCCCGTGAGAAAGATCGTCTCGATGGCGGCAGGCTTCAGGCCCGCCGCTGCGATGCAATCGCGCGCCGACTTGTAGAGCCGATCTATCCTGGCATCGATGGCGCGGTCGAACTCGGCGCGCGTTGCCATGACCGCGAGGCCCGCCTCGAGGAAAGTCAGAGGCACGGCCACGTGTTGTTCGGCGCTCAGCGCGATCTTGGCGTCCTCGACGGCGAACGCCAGGCGATGGCCGAGCCTTCGGTGCACGACATTCACAAGACGTTCCACTTTCCCGGGTTCGCAGGCGAGCGGGACCAGCTCGGCGAGCTCGCGCTCGTTCCTGTAGGTGTACGCGAAGTTGATCGTCGCCCAGGTGGCCAGCTCGTGATAGGGCGCGTTCGGCATCGGCAGGTCCTTCTCGATGAGCTGCGTGCCGAGCCCGAGGAGCGGCATCACCGCGGCGAGGCTGAGCGCGGTGTCGAAGTCGGTGCCGCCGACGCGCACGCCGGCGTTCGCGAGCACATCCCGGCTGCGATCGGCGCGGTCGCGATACTGCGGGCCGACCCGGATGATGGAAAAGTCGCTCGTGCCGCCGCCGATGTCGGCGATGAGCACCAGCTCTTCGCTCTCCACCGTCTGTTCGTAGTGGTGGGCGGCCGCGATGGGTTCGTACACGAACGCGACGTCGCGAAAGCCCACGCGTTTGGCAACGGCCTCGAGCACCTCCTGCGCCCGAGCATCTGCCCTGTCATCGTCATCGACGAAGCGCACTGGCCGGCCGTGCACGACAGCCGTGATCTCCTGCCCGGCGAAGGCTTCGGCCTTGTGCTTCAGGTGCCGGACGAAGATCTCAACGACCAGCCTGAGCGGGACCTTGCGGCCGCCCAGGCTGGTCTCCTCGTCGATCAGGGGCGAGCCCAGGATCGACTTGAGCGCGCGCATCAGCCGGCCTTCAGTCTGCCCGACATAGGCCGAGATGGCCTCGTTGCCGAACAGCACCCGTCCCTTGGTTTCGTAGTCGAAGAACACGGCGCTCGGCATCAGCGTGTTGCTTGCTTCGATGGGCGCAAGCGCAGCCATCTTGTCGCGAGCGACGCCGATTGCCGAGTTCGACGTCCCGAAATCCAATCCGCACGCGATCATCTCTGTCCCCTTCAGGCCCGAAGGGGATCTCATCTATAGAGATGCGCCGGACGTTGCCAGACTGTTTCTTTTCGCTTACTGTGGCCTCGATAGTGGGCTGTCCGAACGCCGGGCAGCCCTTTTTTCTTTGGCATTTACCTCAGGCTGCTCTAGCTCCGGCGGTCGCTGTCGCGATCGCGGCTGGCGTCGTGGCGATTGCCGTCGTTGTGGCTGCCCGACGACGTGCTGTTATGTGACGGCGTGCTGTTGTGCGTCGCCGGCGGCGGCGGGCTGGAAGGCTGCCGCTCGACATGACGCTGCTCGTCGTGACGGCCATCCCAGCGGCGGTCGTTCGAACGGTCGGCCTGGTGCTGCGGCACCGGTGTTGGAACCGGCACGTAGCGCGTCTGGCTATAGACGACCGGCGGCGAGTAGTAGGGCGCCTGGGCGTAGTAGCCGTTCGAATAGTAGCCGTTACCGTAGCCGTAGGACGGCGCGGCATAGCCCGAATCCATCGTTTCCACGCAGCCCGCCGTCGACATCATCAGCGCCGCTGCCACGAACCATTTTGTTTTGCGCATCATTTTTGCCTCCAGGGGAGCCCTTGTTTCCGGGTCCTTCCCACTGCAGGGGATACGAAGCCAATTTCGTCCGAGCGGCGTCGCAATTGCGGCAGAAAGAGCGCCACGCCTCACTTGTCGGTGAGCCGTGGCGCTCGGCAGGTCGAGCCTTTAGCGATACTGGTAGCGGCCCTGGTAGCGATCGGGCACGCCATCGCCGTTGGCGTCGCGGTCGTAGCGGTTGGGGACGCCATCGCGGTCGTAGTCGCGATTGGGCGAGTTCCAGTAACCGCCGCTCCCGCCACGATAGGCGGTGTTGGGATAGCGATTGTCATCCACGCAGCCGGCAGCCAGCACGGCCAGACCGGCGACGAGCAGCCATTTGGCATTGCGCATCGTGACCTCCATCGATTCAGACCCTGTGCAAAGGGCAGACGATGGAACGGGATACGCGGCGAAAAGTGGCCCAAGGGGGGCCACCGAAAAAAGATTTTCGAAAGAGGGAACGAATCGCCTTCTACAGGGCGCCGGGTGCCGGTCCGCGCGACCGCTTGGCGTTGAGCACCGGCGGATGGGTGACGATCGACTTCAGCTCGGGCACCGGCTTGCGAAGCTTCTCGAGGTTGGGCCGCGGCCGGCTGAGCTCGGGGATGACGCTGAAGGCCTGCTCCATGGCGTGGGCGGCGCCCAGCACCTCGCCGTCGCCGCGGAAGCGGCCGATCACCTGCAGGCCGAACGGCATCTTCTTGTGGTCCAGCCCGCAGGGCAGCGACAGGGCGGGGTTGGTGACCAGCGAGATGAAGTATTTGGTCGCCATCCAGTGGTAGTAGTTGTTGAGTTTCTTGCCGTCCATCTCCTCGATGTAGAGCTGCTTCCACGGGAACGGCGTGAAGCCCACCGTCGGGCCGATCACCAGGTCGTAGTCCTTGTAGAAATTCTGGAAGGCGCGGAAGAGGCGGGTCTGTTCGCCATGCGCCCAGGCAAAGTCGGCGAGCGAAAGCTTCGCGCCGATCTCGTAGTTGGCGATGATGTTCGGCCCCAGCATCTTGCGGTGCTTGGTGTAGGCGTCGTGGTACTTCGACAGGAAGCTCACCGCCCGCACCACGTCGAAGCAGCGGTCGGCGCCGCCGTAGTCGACCTCGACCGCGTCGACCGAGCGGAACAGGTGCTTCATCGCCTTGAGCTTGGCGCGGAAGGTCTGGCGGATGCCCTTCTCGACGGGGGCGCCGCCGAAATCCTCGGTGTAGGCCACGCGCAGGCTGCCGAGATCGACCGGCCACGGCTCGGCATAGGCGCTGGGCTCGAGCGGGAAGGACAGCGGATCCATGTCGTGCTGGCCGATCTGCGCGGCATAGAGCAGGCAGACATCGGCGACATTGCGGCCCATCGGCCCCAGCACCGAGATCGGCGTCCAGCCCATGGGGCGGCGCTCGACCGCGACCATGCCGGGCGACGGACGGAATCCCACGATGCCGCAGAACGAGGCGGGATTGCGCAAGCTGCCGCCGGTGTCGGAGCCGGTGCAGACCGGCAGCATGTCGGTGGCGAGCGCGGCCGCCGAGCCGCCGGACGATCCGCCGGGATTGAGCATCGGGTTGAACGGGTTGCCTGTGGCGCCCCACACCGGGTTGCGGCTGTTGGAGCCGGCGCCGAACTCGGGAACATTGGTCTTGCCGACCACTACGGCGCCCGCCGCGCGCACGCGGCCGACCATGACGTTGTCGTGGCCCGGCACGAAGTCGCGATGGAGCGGCGAGCCGTAGGTGGTGAGAAGGTCCTTGGTCTCCTCGAGATCTTTTATGCCGGCCGGCAGGCCATGCAGCAGCGGCAGATCCTCGCCGCGGCGCACCGCCGTTTCGGCCGCCTTGGCCTCCTTGCGCGACCGCGCCACGCACATCGCCGTGACGGCGTTGACCGCGGGGTTGATCTCCTCGATGCGGCGCAGGCAGGCTTCCAGCAGCTCGACCGGCGAGATCTCCTTGGTGCCGATGCGACGGCGCAATTCGACGGACGACAGCGCCACTAGTTCGCGATTGGACATGGTTCCCTCGTCTTCGATTGTTGTTATGGCCGGTGCAGCTTGACCGGTTCACGGGTCACGGTGCGCCGGCCGCGCTTGTAGGCGGCCAGCACGGGCGCCACGGTCCGCAGAGCCGTGACGGCATCCGGTGCATCGAGCACCACCAGGTCGGCCGGCGCGCCGACGGTGATGCCATAGTCGTCCTTGCGCATCAGGCGCGCGGCGGAGGAGGTGGTCATGTCCCAGAGGGCCTTCACCTCGTCGTCATTGCCGCGCTGGGTGACGATCGCGTGCATGTTCACCTGGCGCAGTAGTTGGCCATCGCCGAACGGCGTGAAGGGATTGAGGATATTGTTCGAGCCGACCGAGCAGGTGACGCCCAGTTCAGTGAGCCGGTTGAGGTCGACGACGTTGCGCGGCACGTTGTGGTCGGTGTGACGGCCGCCGAGATAAAGATCGGTCGCGGTCAGCACGGTGGCGGCGACGCCTGCATCGGCCATGCGCTTGGCGACCTTGTCGAGGGCGGGCTGCGGCATGGTTGCGAGCTTGCCGACATGGCCGACGGCGACGCGGCCGCCCCATTTGTATTTCTCGGCGAGATCGCAAACCAGCAAGGTATCGAGTTCCTCGGCCGAGGCGCCGCTGTCGAGGTGCATGTCGATGTCGACGTCGAACTCGCGCGCCATCTCGAAGACCCGGCGGATCTGCGCGGCGCGGTCGGTATCGTAGTTGGGTGCGGCGCCAACGACGGTCGCGCCGTTCTTGAGGGCGGCGACCATCAGCTCATCGGTGCCGGGATTGTTGGTCAGGCCTTCCTGCGGCATGACGCAGATCTCGAGATCGATCGCCCACTTGTACTTGTCGATCAGCGCCTTCACGCCTTCGACGCCGCGCAGGCCGACCTTGGGATCGACCTCGGAATGCGTGCGCATGCGCGTGGCGCCGTGGCTGATGCATTTCTCGATGGTGCCCGAGGCGCGCTCAATCACGTCCTCGACGGTGAAAGTGTGCTTGACCGCCGACACCCGCTCCATCGCGAGGTGAGGGTTGCGCTTCTTGGTGTGCTCGCAGCGCCCCAGGATGCAGGACTTGTCGAGGTGAATATGCGTCTCGACGAAGCCGGAGCAGACCAGCCGCCCGCCGCCCTTCATCTCCTCCTTGGCCGCACCGCCGAGCCTGGGGCCCACCGCGGCGATGCGTCCGTCCTTCACGCCGATGTCGGTCGTGGGTTGATCCGGCTTGGCGTCGGCCAGCCGCACGTCGCGCAGGACGAGATCGAAATCCATCGGAAACGCTGCTCCCCATTGAGGCGGCACGCATGTTGCACCACACTGCATCATGCTGTCTCGACGGAATTTCCTGATCGCCGCGTCAACGGCGCCGAGCATCGCCAAGGCCCAGGCCGCGTGGCCTTCCAAGCCGATCCGCTGGATCGTCAATTTTCCGCCAGCCGGTGCTGCCGACATCCTGTCGCGCACCCTGGCGGACTACTACGGCACAAAGCTCGGCCAGCCGATCGTGGTCGAGAACAAGCCGGGTGCCGGCGGCCTGGTGGGCGCCGACATCCTCGCCAAGGCGAAGGGCGACACACACCTCGTCATGATGTCGAGCGCCGCCTCGCACGGCATCGGGCCGGTTCTCTACAAGGACGTGCCCTACGATCCGCTGGCCGACTTCACGCACATCCATCTGGTGGGCACGTTTCCGAGCGTGCTCGCGGTCAACGGCACGTCGTCGATCACCAGCGTCAAGCAACTGGTCGAGCTGGCGAAAGCCAAGCCGGGCGAGGTGACCTACGGCTCGGGCGGCAACGGCACGATGAACCATCTCACCGGACAGCTGCTGGCGCGCGCGGCGGGCATGCCGTTCACCCACATTCCTTATCGCGGTTCGGCGCCGGCGATGAATGACCTGATGGGCGGCCAGACCGTGGCGTTGATGGAGAGCCTGCCGACCGCCATCGGCTATTTCACGTCGGGCAAGATGAGGGCGTTGGCGGTCAGCGAAGCCGAGCGCTCGCCGTCGCTGCCCGACGTGCCGACTTTCCGCGAGGCGGGATTCGCGGATGTCGTGACCACCAACTGGTTCGGCTTCTCGGCAACCGCCGGCATTCCGCCGGAGCTGGCCAAGCGCTGGGAGGGCGAGATCTCGTCCGCCCTGCAGACCGAGCAGGTGAAGGCGGCGTTCGCCAAGATCGGCGTGCGGCCAGGCACGCTCGGTGCGGAGGGTTACACCAACCTCATCAAGAGCGAACTCGTGCGCTGGAAGGACGTCATTCGCGAGGCGAACATCAAGGCTGACTGACACGGCCTAACAGTTCGGGCACGATGCACCTCGGAGGAAACCATGGCGCATGCGCTTCGTGAGAAGGCCGCGATCAGCGGTGTCGGTGACACGGCCTATACGCGCGGCACGACCAAGAGCGGGCTTGCCCTGCAGCTCGAGGCGAGCCTGAAGGCGATCGACGACGCCGGCCTGAATCCGCGCGACATCGATGGCGTCATTCCGTACTTCCCGGGCGGCGGCATCGCCGAGGACTTCATCGCCAATCTCGGTTTGCCCGATCTCACCCTGTCGCTGTTCGTGCCGATGGGTGGCGCCACCTGCGTGGCGGCCATCCAGAGCGCCGCAATGGCCGTGGCTACCGGCGTGGCCAAGAACGTCCTGATCTCGGTCGGCCGCACCGGCTATTCGGGCGCGCGGGTCAGCACCCGCTTGCAGCAGTTCCCGCAATTCGCGCTGGCTGCCGAGTTCGAGGCGCCGATCGGCATGTTCGCGCCGGCCCAGCTCTATGCCCAGGGCGCGCGCCGACACATGCAGCTCTATGGCACGACACCGCGCCATTTCGCCGAGGTCGCGGTGACGACCCGCCAGCACGCCATCCTCAACGGCAACGTCGTCATGAAGAAGCCGCTGACATCACGCCTCGCGCATGATCGCCGATCCGTTCCGGCTGTTCGACTGCAGCCTGGAGAGCGACGGCGGTGCCGCGGTGATCGTGAGTGCCGCCGACCGCGCGCGCGATTTGAAAAAGCCGCTGGTGACGATCATGGGCGTGGCCGAGGGCCATCCCGAGTCTCCAGCGTCGATCGCCCAGCGTCCCGACCTGCTCGACTTCGGTCTGGTGAAGGCGGCGAAGCGTGGCTACGACATGGCGGGCCTTGGCCCAAAGGACATCGATGTCGCCGAGATATATGATTGCTTTACGTTCACGGTGTTGCGCCAGCTCGAGATCCTGGGCTTCTGCAAGACCGGCGAGGGCGGGCCGTTCGTCATGGATGGCCGCATCGCGCTGGGCGGCGAGCTGCCGGTCAATACCCACGGCGGCCTGCTGAGCCAGGGTCACGTCGTCGGCCTCAATCACGTGATCGAGCTGACCCGCCAGCTGCGCCGCGAGGCCGGCAAGGCGCAGGTGAAAGACGCCGAGGTCGGTCTGGTCACTGGCTATGGCGACATGGGCGACGGCTCGCTCGCGATCCTGCGGAGGGCGGCATGAGCACCGTCGTTCCGGCAGCGCCTGAGCGGCCGCTGCCCACGCCGACGCGCGATAGCCAGCCTTACTGGGACGGCATGCGCGAGGGCCGCTTCATGCTGCAGCACTGCGCGGCTTGCGGGAAAGTGCGGCACTATCCGCGGCCGGTTTGCCCGCATTGCCATTCGATGGAGAGCAAGTGGGAAGAGGCGCCGCTCGGCGGCAAGATCCACACTTGGACGGTCTGCCACCATCCGTTCAATTTCTTCTTCAAGCAGTCGGCACCCTACATCGTGGCGCTGGTCGACATGGATGCAGGCGTGCGGGTGAACGCGCCGCTGCGCGGCATCGCGGAGAAGGATCTCAAGATCGGCACCAAGGTGACGCTCGCCTTCGAGCCGGTCACCAAGGACGTGACGCTGCCTTACTTCGTCGTCGCCGGCTGATCGGCCTTCAGGAACTTGGCGATCTGGTCGGCCGCTTCCTCGCCGTAGAGATCGGGGAAGAAGTGGCTCGCGCCGTCGATCACGACAGGCTTGACCTCCGACGGCAACTTCTCAGCGAGACCGGGTACGACGTCGTCCTTGCCGGCGACGATGACCAGCGTTTGATGGCCGGTCTTGGCCGCGAGCTTGGGCGGCAATTCGGTATAGGCGTATAGGAAGGTGGCGCCCAGGACCGTCGCCTGCTTGCAGGTCAGGAAATCGACGGTGCGCTTCTGCAGTGGATCCTTATGGGCGGCCTCGAGTTCCGGCGCCAGCGGATGGCCGAAGGCCTTCTGGTAGGCAGCCGCCTGTTCGGTTGCGGTGGCGAAGTTCGGCGCCACCAGGATCATGCGCCGGACCGTCGGCAGCTCGGGCCCTATCGCCGCCAGCTGCGCGCCGCCGCGCGAGAAGCCCACGATGTCGATGGTCTTGGCATGCTGGGCGGCGAGCCACTCGAGCCACAGCCGGATCTCGCGTCGTGCCCCGGCAAGCGCATAGTCGTGAATGACGTCGCAGGAGCGTGGGCCTCGCCTGTCATCGATGCCGAGCGACAGATTGATGGCAAGCGTAGCAATGCCGCGCGCCTTGAGGTTCTTCTGCAAGGCGACGATGGTTTCCTGGCCGTAATGCGACAGCAAGCCGTGCACGACCACGACGACGTTCTCACCCTCCAGCATCTCGCCAGCGGGCAATTCGAGGTTGCCGTTGAGCTTGAGCAGGCTCGGCTTGATCTGCACCGGTTCGGCCGCGGCGAGGCCAGAACCCGCCACCAAGGCGAGCGCCGCAAAAATGAGCGCGCTTGGTCTCATGGTTGCCAATCTAGCACTTGAATCTCGGCAAAACGTCAGCAATCTCGCGCATCACAGAGTAGGAAAAAAGTCATGAGGATCATCGCAGCGACAATGTCGGTTGTTTTGGTTTTGACGGCCTCCGGAGCTTTTGCGCAGTCCGGTGATGCAACTCGGGGTGAACGGCTGTTCAACCAGCAGTGCAAGGCCTGCCATACCGTGGAGAAGGACGGCCGCAACGGCATCGGTCCCAATCTGTTCGGCATCTTCGGCAGCAAAGCCGGCGCGGTGCAGGGCTTTTCGTTCTCGGAGGCGATGCAGAAGTCCGGCATCGTTTGGGACGACAAGACGATGGCGGAGTATCTCAAGGATCCCAAGGGCCGCGTGCCCAACGGCAAGATGGTCTATGCCGGCCTGAAGCAGCAGGCGCAGCTCGATGACATGGTCGCCTATCTCAAGAAGGCGACTCAGTAGATGCGCCTTCTGGCGGCGGCTCTCGCACTCGTGATGCTGGCGATGCCGGCCTGGGCCCAGGCGCCGCTGGCGCTCGACGGCCCGGCCGCGCCTAGCCCGTGGCAGCGTTACCCTGGTTGGAACAAGACGCGTTGGGACAACTACAACACACTTGCCAATCCCAAGGCGACGCCGCCGCGCGGCAGCGAGATCGCGATCAAGGAGGTGACCGGCGACCCCGCCAAGGGCCAGAAGCTTGCCTTCGATCGCAGCCGCGGCGGCGGCTGCCTGGCCTGTCATGTGATGGGGCCGGAAACCTTGGAGACTCCGGGCAACGTCGGGCCCGACCTGTCGGAGATCGGCAAGGCCCGCCGCACCGATCAGTGGCTGTTCAACTACGTCTTCGATGCCCGCGTCTACAATCCGAAATCGGTGATGCCGCCGTGGGGTAAGCATGGCTTCTACAGCGACGCCGAGATCCGCGACATGGTCGCGTTCCTGAAGACGCTGAAGACCGCGGCCAAATTCGCCGATCCGCTCGACGATCCCGAGAAGCGCCCGCAGCCGGTCGAGGATCGCGACGCGCTCGATCCCTTCGTCAATCCGGCCGCCGAACGCATCGAGGCTGGTGCGACACTGTTCAAGCAATCCTGCGCCTCCTGCCACGCCACGCCCGCAACCAGCTTCAAGCGCTGGGCGGTCGAGATGCCGAAATGGGAGCCGCGCCTCAACAAGGTGCTCGGAGCGGAGGAGTTCATCGCCCGCCACGCCAAGGCGACGGCCGGCAAGGACTGGCTGATGCAGTCGCCGGAGAACACCGACATGTCGATCTACCTGCACAGCCTCGCCAACGGCCAGGCGATCAAGGTCGATCTCGCCAACCCCGAAGCCAAGGCGGCCTACGACCGCGGCGCCAAGCTGGCCGACCTCAAGATCGGCCAGTTCGACTTCGCCTGCACCGATTGCCACGGCCAGGCCGCCAACAAGTGGATCCGCGGCCAGTGGCTGGGCGAACCCAAGGGCCAGTTCGACCATTTCCCGCTGTGGCGCACCAGCCGCAACGAGATCTGGGATATCCGCAAACGCTTCCAGTGGTGCAACGTGCAGGTGCGCGCCAACGAGCTGCCGCCCGATGCAGTTGAATATGGCGAGCTGGAACTCTATCTGCGAAAGATGAACGAGGGGCAGAAGCTCACCGCCCCCAATATCCGCCACTAGTGTTCTGCATAGGGGCAGGGCTTCAGGAGAGACGATGACGATCCGCTTTACACCTATCGGCCGGCGCTCGGCGCTGCTCGCGATCGCGGGTGTGCTGGCCGCGCGCGGCGCGCTGGCGAGCCCGGACAGCACCCGGGAGTGGCTGGCCGGGCTGGCCCCAAATCTTGGCAAGGGCACGCCCAAGGAAGGCAAGGTCACGCTCAAGGCGCCGGAAATCGCCGAAAACGGCAATGCCGTGCCGCTCACCGTCTCGGTCGAGAGCGATATGAGCGAGAAGTCCTATGTGAAGGCGCTCTACGTGGCGGCCGACGGCAATCCCAATCCGGGCGTGGCGATCTACGAATTCACGCCGATGAGCGGCAAGGCCGAGGTGCAGATGCGCATCCGGCTGGCGCAGAGCCAGAAGCTGGTCGCGGTGGCCGAGATGAACGACGGCACGCTCTACACGGCGAGCCGCGAGGTCAAGGTCACCATCGGCGGCTGCGGCGGCTGAGGAGAACATCATGTCCGACGACATCAAGCCGCGGCTCCGCGTGCCCGCCAACGCCAAGAAGGGCGAGGTGGTCGAGGTCAAGACGCTGATCACCCATCCGATGGAGAACGGCCAGCGCAAGGACGCCGACGGCAAGCTGATACCGCGCCTGATCGTGAGTTCCCTGGCTGTCACCTACAACGACAAGCCGGTGATGAATGTGACGCTCGAACCGGCGATCGCCGCCAATCCCTACCTCTCCTTCTTCGTGAAGGTCGAGGAGAGCGGCACGCTCAAGTTCAAATGGACCGACGACAGCAAGCAGTCCTGGACCGCCGAGAGCAAGATAGAGGTCGCCTGATCCCATGACCGGGCTCGGGCGGCGCGAGCTCTTGCAAGTTGCCACGGCCACGGCGGCGCTTGGCGTGGCGAACCGCGGCCTGGCGCAGGGCCGCGGACCCTCCCAGGAAGATTTGCTGCGCTTCAAGTCGGTCGGGCAGCTGACGCTGCTCAACTTCACCGACCTGCATGCCCAGCTGGTGCCGATCTATTTCCGCGAGCCGTCGGCCAATGTCGGTGTCGGGGAAGACAGGGGCCTACCGCCGCATTTGGTGGGGCAGAAGCTGCTGGAGGCCTACAAGGTCGGCCGCGGCACCTACGATGCTTACGCGCTGTCGTGCACCGACTTCGAGTCGCTGGCGCGCAGCTTCGGGCGGGTCGGCGGGCTGGACCGCATGGCAACGCTCATCAAGGCGATCCGCGCCGATCGGCAGGGCAAGGTGCTACTGCTCGACGGCGGCGACAGCTGGCAGGGCAGCTACACGTCACTGCAAAGCAAGGGCGCCGACATGGTGCGCCTGATCAACACGCTGAAACCGGACGCCATGACCGGACACTGGGAGTTCACCTACGGCGCCAAGCGCGTCGAGGAATTGATCAGGCAGCTTGGCTTTCCCTTCCTGGCCGGCAACGTGAAGGACGCGACCTGGGGCGATCCCGTGTTCAAGCCCTCGGCCGTGTTCGAGCGCGGGGGCTTGCGGATCGGCGTTATCGGCCAAGCCTTCCCCTATACGCCGGTCGCCAACCCGCGCTACCTGATCCCGGATTGGTCGTTCGGCATCGAGGAGGACAAGCTCGCCCAGAACGTCGCCAAGCTGCGCGCCGACAAGGTCGACCTGGTGGTGCTGCTGAGCCACAACGGCTTCGATGTCGACCGCAAGCTTGCCGCGCGCGTGAAGGGCATCGACGTCATCCTGACCGGCCACACGCACGATGCGCTGCCCGCGCCGGTCAAGGTGGGTAACACGCTGCTGGTCGCGGCCGGCAGCCACGGGAAGTTTTTAGCGCGACTCGATCTTGAAATCAGCGACCGACGCATCGTCGACTACGCCTTCCGCCTGATTCCCGTCCTGTCCGACGTCGTCGCGTCCGATCCCGACATGGCCGCCTTGATCCGCGAGGTCCGCGTGCCGCACGATGACAAGATCGGCAAGGTACTGGGCCGCACCGAATCGCTGCTCTACCGGCGCGGCAACTTCAACGGCACCTTCGACGACCTGATCTGCCAGGCGCTGCTCACCGAGCGCGATGCCGAGATTGCGCTGTCGCCCGGCTTCCGCTGGGGTTCGAGCCTCTTGCCCGACCAGGACATCCATGGCGATGACATCTTCAACCAGACCGCCATCACCTATCCCGCCGCCTATCGCAGCGAGATGACGGGGGAGTACCTCAAGCAGGTGCTCGAGGACGTGGCCGACAACCTCTTCAACCCCGACCCCTACTACCAGCAGGGCGGCGACATGGTGCGTGCCGGCGGGCTTGCCTACACGCTCACGATCGACAAGCCGGCGGGGCAGCGCATCTCCGACATGACGCTGCTGCGCACCGGCGAGCGTATCGATGCCGCCCGGAAATACACGGTGAGCGGCTGGGCCTCGGTCAACGAAGGCACCGAAGGTCCGCCAATCTATGACGTGGTAAGCAAGCACGTCGAACGCCTCAAGACCGTGCGGCTGAAACCCAACCGGCGCGTCAAGGTCGTGGGCGCCGATGCCGCCGGCTACGAGCCGGCATGACGGAGATTCCATGAACAGTCGACGCTTTCTGCTGGCCGTCGTGCTCGCGCTGGCGGCCACGCCGGCGCTTGCCGCCGACAAGGTCCATCGTGTGGCGCTGCAGATCAGCGACGACGCGCCGGAGAAGATGAATGCGGTCTTGAACGTCGCCGCCAACACCGCGCGCTACTACGGCGGCATCGGCGAGGAAATTGAAATTCGCGTCGTCGCTTTCAACGCCGGACTTAACATGCTGCGCACCGACCGCTCGCCGGTGCTGGCGCGTCTGAAGTCGATCTCCGAGAGCCTGCCCAATGTCGCCTTCGAGGCGTGCGCCAACACGCGCGAAAACATGGCACGCAACGAAGGCAAGACGCCGGAAGAGATCCCGATCTATGCCGATGCACGGATCGTGCCGTCCGGCGTGGTGTCGCTGATCGAGCTCAGTGAGAAGGGCTGGACGATTGTAAGACCCTAGACCGAAGCATTGTCGCGCCCGCCGCATTGCGCCACGATGCGTGCGCCATGAGCGCCGCCACGTCTCGCCCGTCTCCGATTGCCTGGCTGATCGCGCCCGCGCTGCTGCTCTTCGTGCTGTTCTTCGTGCTGCCGTTCAGCGTCATGGCCGCGATGTCGCTGTTCTCGGGCAATCCCATCACCAATCCCAATGCCGTGCTCACGACGCGGCACTACCAGCGCTTCATCGAGGACTCGGCCGACATCTATCACGATGCGCTTTGGGCTACCTTGCGGATCGGGCTGATCACCACCGTGATCGCGCTGCTGATCGGCTATCCGCTGGCCCATTGGATGGCCCGCATGCACTCGCGGGTCGGCCACGCACTCGCCCTGATGGCAGTGATCGCGCCGCTGCTCACCGGCATCGTGGTGCGCACTTTCGCCTGGATGACCATCCTGCAGGACAAGGGCGTCATCAACACGACGCTTATGCAGTGGGGCATCATCAAGTCGCCCCTGCACCTGATGTACAACGAGTTCGGCACGATCGTGGCGCTGGTCCATATCTACGTGCCCTTCATGGTGCTGACCCTGATCGGCGTGATCGGCCGCATCGACGAGCGGCTGGAGCAGGCCGCGCGCAGCTTGGGTGCCGGGCGCTTGCGCGCCTTTGTCGAGGTGACCTTGCCGCTCAGCCTGCCCGGCATCCTGGCAGGCTCGCTGCTGGTCTTCGCGCTCTCGATCAGCGCCTACGTCACGCCCTCGCTGATGGGCGGCACCGACGTGCTGACCTTGCCCATGCTGATCGCCCAGCAGGTCGGCACCAGCTTCAACCCGAACTTCGCCGGCGCGCTCGGCGTCATCCTGCTCGCGGTCTGCCTGGCGATCGTCGTTGCCTATAACCGTATCCTTGCCCGGCTTTCCGGTGAGCAGGGCCTGGCATGAGCGCCGCGGCGAACAAGCGGGCGTTTGACGCCGGTCGCGCGGCCTATCTCGCGCTCAACCTCGCGCTGATCGCCTTCCTGCTGCTGCCGATCGCCATCGTGATCGTGTTCGCGCTCAATCCCACGCCCTACATCTCCTTCCCGCCGGTTGGAGTGACGCTGCGCTGGTTCGAAAAATTCTTTGCCAGCAGCGACTTCATGAACGCGCTCTTCCTGTCCCTGTGGGTCGCGGCCTGCGTGCTGGTGCTGTCGATCACGATCGGCGGCGCCTGTGCGCTCGCCCTGGCGCGTGGCAACCTGCCAGGCCGCGCTTTCCTGACGGCCTTCTTCATGTCGCCGCTGATGTTGCCCGCGATCCTCACCGGCTTGGCACTGTTCCAGTCGTACTTGCTGGCGGGCATCGGCCGGCCAGTCTGGGGCCTGATCATGGCCCATACCTTGATCGCCGTGCCCTACGTCCTGCGCACAACCTTGGCGGTGCTGCACAATTTCGACCAACGCATCGAGGAGGCAGCGGCCGTGCTGGGCGCCAGTCCGGCCCGCGTTTTCTTCGAGGTCACCTTGCCGTTGATCCGGCCGGGCGTGTTCGCGGGCGGCGTCTTCGCCTTCATCGTGTCGTTCGACCAGTTCCCGGTGTCGCTGTTCCTGGTGGTGCCCAAGGGCGAGACCCTGCCGGTGGTGCTGTTCAACTACATGAAGTTCGACCTCGACGGCGCCATTGCCGCCGCCTCGATGGTCTCGATTTTGCTGGCCTTGAGTGTCGTGCTGGCCCTGGAAAGGCTGATCGGGCTCAAGGCCTACGTTAAGCTATGAAGGGGAACAGGAGGGGTTGATCATGATTTCACGTCGCAAAGCATTGCGTGCCGGTGCCGGCCTTGCAGGTCTCGCCACACTTGGCGCGCCCGCCATCCTTCACGCCCAGACCAAAACGCTCAAGATCACGACCTGGGGCGGCAAGTGGGGAGACATCATGAAGGCCACGGTGCTGCCGGCCTTCGAGAAGGAGTTCAAGTGCTCGGTGTCGGCCAATTCGGCGTTCCCATATGTGCCGAAGCTCGCGGCCAGCCCGAAGAACGATCCGCTCTACGACGTCCTGCATACCAATTCCAACGAGCAGTGGCTGTCCGTTGTCGACGGGCTGGTGATGGACAAGATCACCGCCAAGGAAGTGCCCAATGTCGCCGACGTCTATCCCTACGCCGTGAGCGACAAGATCGTCGGCGTATCGATCTTCACCAGCGCCATCGGGCTCGGCTATCGCACCGACAAGGGCCTCACCAAACCGACGTCGTGGAAGGACCTGGCCGATCCCAAGCTCGCCGGTGCGCGCGGCAGCTACATCATTCCGGTCAATAGCCTCGGCCAGTGCCACCTGATGATGCTGGGCAAGCTCTACGGCAAGGGCCTGCAGGATCTCGACGCTGCCTACAAGGCGCTGGAGGCGCTGAAACCGATCAAGCTGGTCGATTTCACCGGCCAGATGGAAAAGATGCTGCTGTCGGCGGAAGTCTCGATGGGCGTCATCCACAATTCGGGCGTCTATCGCTATGAAGGCCAGAACCAACCGGTCGACTTCGCTGGCCCGAGCGAAGGCGTGATGGCGCTGGAGCAGGTGCTCAACGTCACGCCGGGCTCGAAGGTGAAGGAGTTGGCCTTCGCTTATATAGACTACATGTTGCGGCCCGACGTGCAGAAGCTGCTGGCTGAGGGCGTGTGGTATTCGCCGGCCAACAAGAAGGTGAAGCTCAGCGAGAAGTACGACGCCAAGCTGCTCACCACGCCCGAGAAGGTGGCGACGCTGATCCAGCCCGACTGGAAATGGTACAACGCGCGCAAGGAAGACATCGACGCGCGCGTGACGAAGATCCTGAAGAGCTGATGATGCAGATTGCCCTCATCCTGAGGAGCGAGCGAAGCGAGCGTCTCGAAGGATGGCAACAGACAAGGCCCACGTTCCCACCCTTCGAGACGGCCGCTGCGCGGCCTCCTCAGGGTGAGGCGATTGCATGACCTCTGCCGCAATCAGACTAGACCAAGTAACCAAGGTCTTCGACGGCAAGGTGATTGCCGTCGACCAAGTCACGCTCGACATCGCGGCCGGCGAGTTCTTCTCGCTGCTGGGCCCGTCGGGCTGCGGCAAGACCACATCCTTGCGCATGATCGCGGGCTTCGAGATGCCCGACAGCGGCCGCGTCCATGTCGGCGGCCAGGACATCACCGACGTGCCGGTGCATCGGCGCGACATGGGCATGGTGTTCCAGTCCTATGCGCTGTTTCCCCATCGCACCGTGGCCGAGAACGTGGCCTTCGGGTTGCGCATGCGCGACGTGGCCAAGCCTGAGATCGCGCGTCGGGTGGCGGCGGCGCTGGCGCAGGTGGCGCTGACCGGACTGGAAGACCGCAAGCCCGGGCAGCTCTCGGGCGGCCAGCAGCAGCGCGTGGCGCTCGCTCGTGCGCTGGTCGTCGAGCCGCGCGTGCTGCTTTGTGACGAGCCGCTGGGCGCGCTCGATCGCAAGCTGCGCCAGCAGATGCAGTTCGAGCTGAAGGAGCTGCAGCGGCGTCTGGGCGTCACCCTGGTGTTCGTGACGCACGACCAGGAGGAGGCGCTGGCGATGAGCGACCGCATCGCCGTGATGAATGCGGGCCGGGTCGAGCAGGTCGGTGCCCCGACCGAGATCTACGAACGGCCGCGCACGCGCTTCGTCGCCGACTTCATCGGCGAGATCAACATCCTCGAGGAGGGCGCTACACCGCGCGCCCTGCGGCCGGAGAAGCTCCGCCTTGTGCCCGCAGGCGGCGAGGCGCGTCTGGCGGGCGTGATCGAGACGGCCAACTTCCTCGGTGGCGCCACGCTTTACCGAGTGCGCGCCGATGAGCGTATCCTGCTGGCGCGCGAGACCCACGCCGGCGAGCGCAGCCCGCGCGGTCCCGGTGACCCGGTCGGGCTTTTGTGGAACGATGCCGACACCGTAACGTTGGAGGCGTGATGCCTCGCACCCTGGGAATCATCACCATCGGCCAGGCGCCGCGAAACGACATCGCCGAGCTGTTCGCAGCACATGCTCCCGCCGGCACCAGGGTTGTGCTGCGCGGCGCGCTCGATGGACTGAGCGACGCCGAAGTCGATGCGGTCAGGCCGGAGAGCGGCGCCGATACCCTTTACACGCGCTTGCGTGGCGGCCGCGATGTGAAGATCTCCAAGAAGGCCGTGATCGCCCGCTCGCCGCGGACTTTGGCCAAGCTGCGCCCCGATGGCTGCGACGCCATCGTCTATGCCTGCACCGGCGACTTCCCGCCGATGGAAGGCGACGAAGGTGTGCTCTTCCCTTCGCGCGTGCTGAACGGACTGGCGACGGGCCTGCTGCCGCGCGGCCGGCTCGGTCTCCTGATCCCGCTCCCCGAGCAAGCCGAAAAGCTATCTGCAAAGTGGGCCCGACCTGGGCTGGAAGTAGTGGCTGAGGCCCTGGCGCCCAGCGCCGATGCGCGCGAGGCCGATGCGGCGGCGCGCCGGCTGGCGGCGAAGAAGCCTGATCTCGTCGCCATGGACTGCATGAGCTACACGCCCATGACCAAGGAACAGGTGAAGCCCGGGCTCGGCGTACCGGCGCTGCTTGCCATCACCGCCACCGGCCGCGTGCTGCGCGAGTTGCTCGAATGATCGAGACCCAGTGCTGCATCGTGGGCGGCGGGCCTGCGGGCATGATGCTGGGTTTCCTGCTGGGGCGCGCCGGCGTGAAGGTGGTGGTGCTGGAAAAGCACGGCGACTTCCTGCGCGACTTCCGCGGCGACACCGTCCATCCCTCGACCTTGAACGTGATCGACGAGCTCGGGCTGCTCGATGAGTTCCTGAAGCTGCCGCATCAGAAAGTGTCGCGCTTCGCGGCTCAGTACGGCGGTGTGCCGGTGAAGATCGCAGACTTTTCGCACCTGCCGGTGCGGTCGAAGTTCATCGCGATGATGCCGCAGTGGGACTTCCTCGATTTCCTGGCGGCTCACGCCAAGGCGTTTCCAGGCTTTTCGCTCCTGATGCATGCCGAGGCCCGCGATCTTATCGAAGAGGGTGGCCGCATCGTCGGCGTACGCGCCGCCGTAAATGGCGCGCCCGAGGAAATCCGCGCCGATCTCGTCGTCGGCGCCGACGGCCGGCATTCGACGGTGCGCGACAAAGCGGGCCTCGAGGTCGATGATATCGGCGCGCCGATGGATGTGTTGTGGTTTCGCCTCTCGTACAAGGCAGGCGATCCCGACGAGCTGATGGGACGTTTCGACGTCGGCAGCATCCTGGTGATGCTTTATCGCGGCGATTACTGGCAATGCGCCTATGTCATTCCCAAGGGCGCGGCCGAGCAGGTGCGCGCAGTCGGCATCGAAAAGGTGCGCGCCACCATCAGTCGGCTGATGCCGTCGTTCGCCGATCGCGTCGACGAACTGAAGAGCATGGACGACATGAAGCTGCTCACGGTCGGTGTCGATCGATTGCGGACCTGGTGGAAGCCAGGCCTGCTTTGCATCGGCGACTCTGCGCACACCATGTCGCCGATCGGCGGTGTCGGCATCAACATCGCAATACAGGATGCGGTGGCGGCTTCGAACCTGCTGGCGGCGCCGTTGCGGGAAGAACGGCTGAAGGACTCCGATCTCGCGGCGGTCCAGGCGCGCCGGCTGTTTCCGGCGCGTGCCACCCAGGCGATGCAGATCTTCCTGCAGAACCGCGTCATCGCCCCGTCGCTCGGCGGGCGCACATTGCGCGTGCCGTTCTTCTTGCGGGTGCTGCAGTGGTTTCCGATCCTGCTGCGCCTGCCTGCCCGACTGATGGGCATGGGCGTGCGGCCCGAGCACGTGCGCACCAAGCCTGCCTAGCGGCCCGCGGTAGCGGTGTCGCAGAGGCGGTGAAATCGGCAACTTGGGCCCGCCGCGAGCGTATTAACTGACGGCACCCAACGCCCTGTGAGAGTTCGCCTTGTCCATTGCTGACAGAGTACGTGCGCATCGTCCGCTGGTCGTTGGTCTCGTCATTGTGACTGTGGCCTGCTGCGGCTATTTCGGCTGGCACGCTTGGCAGAACCACGAAGCTGCGGGGAAGGCGGCCAACAAGCCGCCCCCGAGTGTGCCCGTTACGGTCGCCGAGGCCCGCAAGGGCGACTTCCCGGTCTATCTGAATGGTCTCGGCACGGTGCAGCCGTTCGACACGGTGCTCGTTCGCAGCCGGGTTGACGGAGAAGTGATCAGGGTCGGCTTCAAGCAGGGAGAGATGGTCAAGCAGGGCGACATGCTGGCAGAGATCGATCCGCACCCCTACCAGGCAACGCTCGACCAGGCGGTCGCCAAGAAGGCTCAGGACGAAGCCAACCTGCGAAACGCCAAGCTCAATCTCGAACGGTTCAGCACGCTCGCCAAGCAGGACTTCGCCACGCGTCAGCAGCTCGACACGCAGCAGGCGACGGTCGATCAGCTCACCGCCCAGATCAAGGGCGACCAGGCGATGATCGACAGCGCCCAGACGCAACTCGACTACACGACCATCCGCTCGCCGCTCACCGGCCGCGCGGGCTTCCGCATGGTCGATCCCGGCAACATCGTCCACGCTGCCGATACCAACGGCATCGTGAGCATCGTGCGCATGCAGCCGATCTCCGTCGTGTTCACTGCGCCCGAGGAGACCGTGCCGGAAATCAACAAAGCGCTCGCTGGCGGCAAGGTGCCGGTCGACGCGTTGTCCACGGACGGTACGAAAACGCTGTCCAAAGGAACGCTGGCGCTCCTCAACAACCAGGTCGACCAGGCCAGCGGCACGATCCAGATGAAGGCGAGCTTCGACAACCGGGACAACGCGCTGTGGCCCGGGCTCTCGGTCTCGACCCGGCTGCTCGTGCGCACCGTCAAGGACGCCACCATCGTTCCACAGAGCGCCGTGCAGCACGGCCCGGACAGCCTGTTTGTCTTCGTCGTCGGGCAGGACGACAAGGTGAAGAAGCAGAACATCAAGGTGAGCGAGCAGAATCTCGATGACGTCTTGGTCACGAACGGCCTGCCTATCGGACAGAAAGTCGTGGTCGGCGGCCAATCGCGGCTCCAGGACGGCACGCTGGTGAAGCCGACCGAGCAGCAAGGCAAGCCGGCGACGCCCGCGGCCGCCAATGTGGCGGAGGCACCCACGGCCCCTCCGCCGCAGAAGAAGCCCTGACCGTGGGGGACGACCTCTCTCGCGACGAGGTGTCGACAGACGAGGCGGCTTCGCTGGCCGGCGGCATCTCGACGCCCTTCATCAAGCATCCAATCGCGACATCGCTCCTGATGGTCGGCATCCTGTTCGTCGGCATCGTCGCCTATCCGTTGTTGCCGGTGGCGCCGTTGCCGCAGGTCGACTTTCCCACCATCCAGGTCTCGGCGCAGCTTCCCGGCGCCAGCCCCGAGACCATGGCCTCGGCTGTCGCGCAGCCACTCGAGACGCAATTCGCGCAAATTCCCGGCATCAGCCAGGAAACCTCGGTCAGCACGCTGGGCTCGACCTCGATCACCGTGCAGTTCGATCTCGATCGCAACATCGACGGCGCGGCGAACGACATCATGGCGGCGATCAATGCCGCGGGTGGCCAACTGCCGAAGAATCTCCCCAGCCCGCCGACCTACCGCAAGGTGAATCCGGCCAATTCGCCGATCCTGCTGCTCGCGGCGACCTCCGACACGATGACGCTGCCCGAGGTGGACGATTCCGTCGAAACCAAGCTGGTCCAGCAGATCAGCCAGATTTCCGGCGTGGCGCAGGTGTCGATCGGTGGCCAGCAGAAGCTCGCCGTGCGCATCCAGCTGGATCCAGCCAAGCTCGTGGCCAAGAACCTGTCGCTCGAGGATGTGCGCGGCCCGCTGACGGCCGCCACCACGGACAATCCAAAGGGCTCGATCGACGGCCCGCGGCGCGCCTATGCGATCTACGACAACGACCAGCTCACTTCGGCGGCGCCGTGGAATGACGTGATCGTCGCCTACCGCAACAACGGACCGCTCAGGGTGCGAGACGTCGGCCAGGCCGTCATCGGCCCGCAGGATGCCAAGCAGGCCGCCTGGGCCGACGGCCAGCGCGGCATCTTCCTGGTAATCTTCGGCCAGCCGGGCGCCAACGTGATCAAGACCGTCGACCGCATTACTGCGGAGCTGCCACGGCTCAAGCTCGCGATCCCGCCCGCGATCCACATCTTCACGCTGAGCGACCGCACCCAGACGATCCGGTCCTCGGTCGAGGACGTCCAGTTCACGCTGCTGCTGACCATCGTGCTGGTCGTCATGGTCATCTTCGTCTTCCTGCGCAGCGTGTGGGCGACCATCATCCCGAGCATCACTGTGCCGCTGGCCCTCCTGGGGGCGGCCGCCCTGATGTGGCTGGCGGGCTACAGCCTCGACAATCTCTCGCTGATGGCGCTCACCATTTCGGTGGGCTTCGTGGTCGACGACGCGATCGTTATGCTGGAGAACATCACGCGCTACATCGAGGAGGGCGAACAGCCGCTTGCCGCCGCGATCAAGGGGTCGCGCGAGATCGCCTTCACCATCGTCTCGATCAGCGTGTCGCTGATCGCCGTCCTGATCCCACTGCTGCTGATGGGCGGCATCATGGGCCGCCTGTTCCGTGAATTCGCGGTAACGCTCTCCATGGCGATCGTCGTCTCGGCCATCGTCTCGCTCACCCTCACGCCGATGATGGCCTCACGATTCCTCAAGTCGGAGAAAGACGTCAAGCACGGCAGGCTCTACCAATGGAGCGAGCGCGCCTTCGACAAGATGCTGAAGGGCTACGAGCATGGCCTCGACTTCGTCCTCGGCCATCAACTCCTGACATTGATGGTCTTCCTGGCGACGCTGGCGCTTTCGGTCGTGCTGTTCATCCATATTCCCAAGGGCTTCTTCCCGCAGCAGGACACCGGTCTCATTACCGGCATCTCCGACATGGCCCAGGACATCTCCTTTCACGACCTGATGGATCGGCAGGTGGCCCTGAACAAGATCGTGCAGGCCGACCCGGCGGTCGACCACGTCGCGAGCGCCGTCGGCGGCAACGGCAATGCGCTCAATACCGGCCGCATGTTCATCACGCTGAAGCCGCGCAACCAGCGGGACGTCACGGCCGACCAGATCATCCGCCGCCTGCAGCCCGAGCTCGACAAAGTCGAGGGTGCGAGGCTCTACCTGCAGGCGGCTCAGGACGTGCGCGTCGGCGGCCGCGCGTCGCGCACGCAGTACCAGTACACGCTGCAGGATTCCGACCTCGACGAGCTGAACCAGTGGTCGCCCAAGGTGCTCGACAAGCTGAAGACGCTGCCCGAACTGCGCGACGTGGCGACCGACCAGCAGATCGCCGGCACCACGCTCACCCTGACGATCGATCGTGACCAGGCCTCGCGCTACGGCATTTCCATGCAGACGATCGACGACACGCTGTACGACGCCTTCGGCCAGCGCCTGATCGCCCAGTATTTCACCCAGCTCTCCAGCTACTTCGTTGTCATGGAGATATTGCCGCAGCTCCAGGGCGACCCGCAGTCACTCGACAGGATCTACATCAGGTCGCCGACCACCAACGGCGAGGTGCCGCTCTCAGCCGTCGCCAAGTGGACAACGGCACCGGTGAAGCCGCTCTCCATCAGCCACCAGAGCCAGTTCCCGGCGACCACGATCAGCTTCAACCTCGCGCCGGGCGTGGCTCTGGGCCAGGCGACCGACGCCGTCGACCGGGCCAAGCAGGAGATCGGCTTACCGGCCACCATCCAGACGAGCTTCCAGGGCAACGCGCAGGCGTTCCAGGCCTCGCTCTCGACCGTGCCGCTGCTGATCGTGGGCGCGCTCGTGGTCGTCTACCTGGTGCTGGGCGTGCTCTACGAGAGCTATATCCACCCGATCACGATTCTCTCGACGCTGCCCTCGGCCGGTGTCGGCGCGTTGCTGATGCTGATGCTGTTCGGCTTCGATTTCAGCCTGATCGCGCTGATCGGCGTCATCCTGCTGATTGGCATCGTCAAGAAGAACGGCATCATGATGGTGGATTTCGCCATCGAGGCCGAACGCAACGAGAAGAAGTCGGCGCGCGATGCGGTCCGCCAGGCGGCGATCCTGCGTTTCCGCCCGATCATGATGACGACCTTTGCCGCGCTGCTGGGCGGCGTGCCGCTGATGCTGGGCTCCGGCACCGGCTCGGAGGTCCGTCAGCCGCTCGGCTATGCGATGGTCGGTGGCCTGATCGTGAGTCAGGCGCTCACCCTGTTCACCACGCCGGTCATCTATCTCTATCTCGACGGGCTGTCCGACCGCATGGCGGGCTGGCGCAACTCGCTGTTCGGCCGCAGAGCGTCGGAGAAGCCCCGGCAAGACGAGGGCCTCCAGTCGAGGCCGGCGGAGTGATCTCAGCGCGCCGCCGAGACCAAGAGAAAGGGCGGCCGTTGGCGTTCGTTCTGCCATTTGGGATTTGCGGCGATCTGCGCCTCGCTCGGGCTCCACTCTTCGATGCGGTTCAGGCGGAACCCCGCCTGCAGCAGCAGGTTGATGTAGCTCGCTATCGTGCGGTGCCGCTTGACCACGCCTCTGGCCAGCCAGTCGGTGGTGCGCGGTCCCTCGTCGAGATAGCGGTCGAGGGGCCAGGTGTTGCCGATCCATTTCGGATCGGAGGGCGCGGTGTAGATCGGATGCTCGGCCGAGAAGACGAGATGGCCGCCGGACGCCAGCCCACCATGGATCTGCTCGATCAACGCGGCGAGGTTCTGAAGGTAATGGAAGGTCAGCGAACTGTAGACTAGGTCGAACGTGCCGCCCGCGATCGTGAAAGTCTCGAGGTCGGCGCGCTCGTAGGCGATGGCGCTGTCCTTCGTGTCAGCGCGCGCCCGTTCGAGCATCTTCTCAGAAACATCGACGCCCTTCACCGACTTGGCGCCCGCCTCGCGTGCCCAGCGGCAGAACCAGCCGAAACCGCAGCCGAGATCGAGCACGCGGCGGCCCTTCATCTCGGGCAGCAGCGCGCGCAAGCTCGGCCATTCCGCGGCGCCCTCCAGCCCCTCGCGTGAGCGCAGGAGCTGGCTGTAGCCCGCGAAGAACTCCGGGTCATCGTAGATGTTCTGGGTCACGTCACGCTGGCGGCGGCCTTGGCCTGGCGGATGGCGAACACGAGCGAGGCGCCGAGGTCTGCGAGCAACTTCGATCCGGCCTCGTCGGTGAACTTGCCGTCGGTGAACTTGGACGGCGCCGCGCCGATCATGACCTCCGGCTTGTTCACGAACCGGCCGTCCAGGAAGATCATCATCTGGCGCAGGTGATACTGCGAGCGGGCCGTGCCGAGCGGGCCACCGGAGGCGCCGAACACCGCCATTGGCTTGCCGGCAAAGGGCTGCGGCGTGAAGCGCGACAGCCAGTCGATGGCGTTCTTGAGCACGCCCGACACCGAGTAGTTGTATTCGGGCGAGGCGAACACGATGCCGTCCGCGGCCAGCACCTTCTGCTGCGCGGCCTGCACAGGCGCGGGAAAGCCTTGCGCCTGGATATCGGCGCTGTAGAGCGGCCAATCGATCTCGATGGTCTCGACGGTCGCGCCGCCCGGCAGGCGTTCGGTGAAGGCCTGCAGCGCCATGCGGTTGAACGACGCTTTGCGCAGGCTGCCGCAGAAGGCGACGAGTTTGATTGGCTCGGACATTGCTCGGTATCCCCTCGGTTACTGGTGCTTTGTCACCACTGAATGAGCGGGCTACATAGAAGCCGCTGGGGGAATTGGCAACGCAATGCCGCTACGCGACATCACGCTCGACGACATCGAATCGCTGGCCGTAGGCGCCTGGGTGCTGGGCACCGGCGGCGGCGGCAGTCCCTATCTTGGGCTTCTGAACATGCGCGCCCTCTACAAGGAGGGCTGTCGCGTGCAGCTCATGCCGTCGGAGGAGCTCGCCGACGACGACTGGATCGCCGCGGTGTCCAACATGGGCGCGCCGCTGGTCGGCCAGGAGCGGCTGACCGACAGCCGCACCATCGCCCGCGCGGTGGCGCTGATGGAGGAGCATATCGGCACGAAGTTCCGCGGGATCATGTCGCTCGAAATCGGTGGCGGCAATTCGATCCAGCCCTTGATGGCGGCGGCACACCTCAAGCGCCCGGTGATCGACAGCGACATGATGGGCCGCGCCTACCCCGAGGCGCAGATGACCTCGGTGGCGGTCGGCGACCTAAAGCCGTGGCCACTCACGACCGTCGACGTGCGCGGTCTGGAATCGGTGGTCGACAAGGTGCCGACGTGGAAATGGATGGAGCGGGTCAGCCGCAAGATCTGCACCGAATACGGTTCGATCGCCTCGACCTGCAAGGCGCCGCGCACCGGCGCCGAGGTGAAGAAATGGGGCATCCACGGCACCACGACCAAGGCGATCAAGATCGGTCGCGCCGTGCGCGAGGCCCAGCGCACGCACCAGGACCCGGTCGCCGCCATCCTGTCGGTCGAGCCCGGCAAGGTGCTGTTCAAGGGCAAGGTCGCCGACGTCGAGCGGCGTGCCACTGAAGGTTTCTTGCGCGGGCGCACCCGGTTCGACGGCATGGACGAGTGGCGCGGCTCGGCGCTCGAGCTCAACTTCCAGAACGAATGGATCGTGGCCTGGCTCGACAAGAAGCCCATCGCCATGTCGCCTGACCTGATCTGCGTGCTCGATGCGGTGGCGGGCGAGGCGGTCGGCACCGAAACCATCCGCTACGGCCAGCGTGTCACCGTGATCGCCCTTCCGCCTCCACCGGTGTTCCTGTCCGAGAAGGGCCTGAGCCACGTCGGCCCGCGCGCCTTCGGCTACGACATCGACTTCAAGAGCGTGTTCGCGTGAGGCGCGAACTCACGATAGACGACATCGAATCGCTCGCCGTCGGCGCCTGGGTGCTGGGCACCGGCGGCGGCGGCAATCCCTATCTGCCGCTGCTCAACATGCGGGCGCTCTACGAGGCCGGCCATCGCGTGCAGCTGATGCAGGCGGCTGATCTCGCCGACGACGATCTGGTGGCTGGCGCGGGCGGTATGGGCGCGCCGCTGGTCGGCATCGAGCGGATGGGCGATCCGCACACGCTCACACGCGCGGTCCGGGCGATGGAAGTCCACGCCAAATGCCGCTTCACGGCCCTGATGAGCGTGGAGATCGGCGGCGGCAACGGCGTGCGGCCGCTCATGGCGGCGTCGCTCATGAAGCTGCCCGTAGTCGACAGCGATCCGATGGGGCGCGCATACCCTGAGGGGCAGATGACCTCGACCGCGATCGGCGGCCTGGCGCCTTGCCCGATCAGCCTGGTCGACGTGCGCGGTCTGGAGAGCATCGTACACTCCACGCCGAACGCGAAGTGGACCGAGCGGGTGGCGCGCAAGATCTGCGTCGAATACGGCTCGACTGCCTCGATCTGCACGCCGCCGCGCACCGGCGCGGAGATCAAGAAATGGGGCATCCACGGCACCACGACCAAGGCGATCCGGATTGGCGAGGCGGTGCGCCGCGCCCAGCGCCTGCACGAGGACGCGGTGGCGGCGGTCTTGGCCGTCGAGCCCGGCGTGCTCCTGTTCAAGGGCAAGGTGATCGACGTGGCGCGGCGGGTCACCGAAGGTTACCTGCGCGGCGTTCTGCGCATCGATGGCCTCGACGAATTCCGTGGTGTTGCGATGCGTATCAACTTCCAGAACGAATGGATCGTCGCCTATCGTGATGAGCAGCCGCTCGCCATGACGCCCGACCTGATCTGCGTGCTCAATTCGGTGTCGGGCGAAGCGGTCGGCAGCGAGACCATCCGCTATGGCCAGCGCGTCGCCGTGATCGCGCTGCCGCCGCCTGAAGTCTTTTTGACGCCGAAGGGCCTGGAGCATGTCGGCCCGCGCGCCTTCGGCTACGACCTCAAGTATAGGAGCGTGTTTTCGTCATGAGACGCATCGGCATCGACGTGGGCGGCACCAACACCGACGCCGTCCTGATCGAGGAGGGCAAAGTTGTAGGCGCAGTGAAGGCGCCGACCAGCGAGGACGTGACCGCCGGCATTCTCGACTCGCTGAAGACTCTGGGTGCCACCGGCGTGCTGCGTGATAAAAAGGGCGGCGGCAAGAAGATCGACGGCGTGATGATCGGCACCACGCATTTCATCAACGCCGTGGTGCAGCGCCGGAGCCTCACCAGGGTCGCAGCCCTCAGGCTCGGCATGCCGGCCTCGGCCTCGCTGCCGCCGTTCTGCGACTGGCCGGAGGATCTCGCCGAGCTGGTGCGCGGCGGCGTCTGGATGGTCGAGGGCGGCCATGAATATGACGGGCGGCCGTTCATGCCGCTCGACGAGGCGGCCGTGACCAAGGCGGCCAAGGAGATGAAGGCCGCGGGCCTCAAGGCCGTCGGCATTTCGTCGATCTTCTCGCCGCTCGACCCCAGTCACGAAAGGCGCGCCGCCGAGCTGGTGGCAAAGGAACTGCCTGACGCCGCCATCACCTGCTCATCGGACTTGGGCCGGATCGGTCTGCTGGAGCGCGAGAATGCCGGCTTGCTGAACGCGGCCCTCGCCGACCTGGCGCGCGACACCATCGCCGCCTTCGAGAAGGCGATCGGAGATTCGGGCATCGCGGCACCTCTCTTCATCACCCAGAACGACGGCACGGTGGCCGAAGCCCACCAGGCGCGCCGCCTGCCGGTCTACAGCTTCGCCTCGGGCGCCACCAACTCCATGCGCGGCGCGGCTTATCTCTCAGGCCTGGGCGACGCCATGGTGATCGATGTCGGCGGCACCACCACTGATGTCGGCCAGCTCAAGAACGGCTTCCCGCGTGAAGCCAATTCGGTGGTGAGGGTCGGCGGCGTGCGGACGCTGTTCCGCATGCCCGACCTGCTATCGATCGGGCTGGGCGGCGGCAGCCATGTGGTGCTCGAACCCCTGAAGGTCGGCCCTGTGTCGGTCGGCTATCGGCTGCTGAAGGACGGCATGGCGTTTGGCGGCAAACAGCTCACCACGACCGACATCGCCATCGCGGCCGACGTCCTGAAGTTCGGCGACAAGAAGAAGGTCACGCATCTCGACGCCGCAACCTGCCGGAAGGTGTTCGCCGAGGCGGCGCGCATGGCCGAGGAGGCGATAGACCGCATGAAGACAGAGGCAGGCGACGTGCCGCTGATCGCCGTGGGCGGCGGCGCTTTCCTGATCCCGGAGAAGCTGCCGGGCGTCAGCCAGGTGATCCATGTCGAGCATGGCGACTGCGCCAACGCGGTAGGGGCCGCCATCGCCCAGGTGTCGGGCGAATGTGACCAGATCTTCAAGGATCTCTCACGTGTCGAGGCGATCTCGGCTGCCCAGGGTATCGCCAACGACCGCGCCGTGGCGGCGGGCGCTGCCCGCGCCTCGCTCGCCACCATCGAAAGCGAGGACATGCCGCTGGCCTATTTGCCCGGTAATTCGGTGCGGGTGCGGGTGCGGGTCGTGGGGGACGTGGCGGCGGCCTAGGCACTGAACGCGGGGTAGAGGGCCAAGGACTGCGCGTCCGGCCAACGCGCGCAGAGATCGGCCCGCCAGCGGGCGGCGGTGTCTCTCAAGCCCGGCAGCGTAGCGGCGTCGTTGGCGCCGGCGATGGCCGCTTCGAGATGCCAAAGCAGCCGGGCGCGATGGGTCGAGATCCCCCACTTGGCGTCCTCGTTCAGTGCGCCCTCGAGCAGCCAGGAAAGGCTGGCGAACAATCGGGTGAACAGGAGAAGCGCCATTTCCTGGGCGAAGGCATCGTGTTGGGCGGCGGGCAAGGCAACGGCCAGCGCTTGGCGATAGGCCCGGTCCATCGCGGCCACGACCGTGGCCGGAAGGCGGCCGGCACACCAGCAAGTCGGGAAGCCCATGCGCCAGTAACTTGCGTCGAGCAGAACATGTCCCGGGCCTGCGAACTCGAAATCCAGCAAGCGTGCACGGCTGCCCTCCAGCAGGACATTGTCGGGACAAGGATCGCGATGGGCGAGGCCGAGCCAGGGCCCAGGGTTGGCCATGCGCCGGGCTACAGTGTCGATCTCGTCTTCCGGCAGCGCTCCCCCAAGGAGGCTCAGCACCTTGTCTGCCACTTCGCGGCGCCATCGGGCGCCGCCGACCGGTGGCGTCACTGGCGCTGCTGGAAAAGCCCGTCGCAGGACGCCAGCGTGGCCATCGATGCAAGCAAGCGTGTCGGCGTGCATCTGCCCGAGACTCCCGGCGTAGGCGATCAAGGCGTCCCGGGCCCGGTCGGCCGGGCCGTCGAGCAAGGGACCGACCAAACTGCCGAGACCGGCCCCGAGGTCTTCCAGCACCACCAGTCCGCGGCCGGCATCGCCGGCGAGAAACACCGGGCTGTGCCCCTTGCCGGTAGTGCACTCGGTGAGGAAGGCGAGGGCGACCCATTCTTTGACCAGGCCCGATTCGAATGCGCGGTCTGTAGCAGGGGCGTAGTTCTTGCCGCGCGTGGCCTTGACGATGACGGATCGCGGCGGTGCGCCGTCGCCATGCGCTGTGGCCCGCAGGATGAGGTTGCGCCGCTCGTCGTCGCTGAGCGCCGAGACGTTATCGATGAGAACCTGCTTGCCCCAGGCTCGGGACAGCGCCGCTGCCGCGCAGGCGATGGCATCTTTCTGTTCGGTGTCCGGGGCCATGGCCTCGATTGTAACCTGCCGGGGGAAGGTTGCTTCAAGACAACGTGATCGCAGCGCTTATCCGCTCGGCCGGATCGTTGGTATGATCGCCCGCCCGCGCGACGACCGCGCCGGCAGGGATAACGACACGGAGGCGCCCCATCATGAATACGACTGTCCTGCGTTCCACTTTTGCCGGCCTTGGCTTCGCGGCCTTGCTGGCGCTTGCGCCGGCGGCTTTCGCCGCCACCCAGACTTACACCGCCGACCTCAAGGCCGCGAGCGAAGTGCCGGCCGTCGACAGCAAGGGCTCGGGGGCGTTGACCGCGACCTATGACACGGCGACCAAGAAGCTCACCTATACCGTGACGTACAAGGATCTCAGCGGCCCGGCGGCTGCGGCACACTTCCACGGCCCGGCCGATGCCAAGACCAATGCCGGCGTGGTCGTGCCGGTGAAGGAGATGACTGCCAGCCCGCTCAAGGGCGAGGCGACGCTGACCGACGCGCAGGCCGCCGACCTGCAGGCCGGCAAGTGGTACTTCAACGTCCACACCGCCGCCAACAAGGGCGGCGAGATCCGCGGCCAGGTGATGAAGAAGTAATCGTTCCGTCGCGAAACGAAGGCCGTGCCCGCAAAGGCACGGCCTTTTTCGTTCAGGTCGGCCGCGCCGGCGAGTTCGGCTGCATCCTGTCGACGGCCTTGAAGAAGCGGCGGGCGTGCTTGACCAATTCGCCGTCGGTCGGATGGTCCATCGGCTCGACTCCGACCAGTTTCTTCTTGAGTTCCGGGGCATGCGCCTCGACGTGGTGTTGGAACTCGATCTTGGCCGTGCTCGGCCCGACCAGCAGCCATTCGGTCACGTCGTTCAGCGCCTCGACCGTTTCATCGAAGAAGGCGCGATCGCCCTGCGCGTGACCATCGCCGATGGCGCCCGCCTTGTGATGCACCTTGCGGAAAGGGTTGTGCGCCTGCAGGCGCTCTTTGTGCACGTCGTCGGCGGTGAAGCGGAATACGTGCGCTTCCTTGTGGTCCATCCAGACGACGGCGTGATGGTGCGGCATGGAACTCTCCCGTTCACTTTTCGCGTCGATAGAGGAAGCAGTTATTGGCGTTCGGCATCTTGATGCCCTGGTAGAACGTCATCGCAGTGGGCGCCGACAGGAGCAACGTCGTCGTCAGCGGCCCGCCTGCCGCCTTGCGCGTCTCTTCGATCAGCCGCTTGCCGATGCCCTGGCCCTGGCAGGCCTTGTCGACGGCGAGGTCGGAGAGATAGCAGCAGAAGCAGAAATCTGTGAGCGAGCGGGCAAAGCCCACCAGCCTGCCGTCCTGCCGCGCCGTCACGAACAGGTTGCTGTGCTTCAGGTAGCGCTCGACGCGGCCGCGATCCTCGACCGGCCGGTTGAGGCCGGACTTCTTCACGACATCGATGTACTCGTCGGCGCCGAGGTAATCCTCGCTAGCGTAGACTGTGTTCATTGCGTCAACCATCTCCTCAGGGCTGCTGAGACTTCGTTGGGCTTCTCGAGCGGCGACATGTGCCCGCATTCCTCGATGATCACCAGCCGGGCATTGGCGATGTCGGCCGCCATCTCCTGGCTGCGCGGCAGCGGCGTTGCCTGGTCCTGGCGGCCGACGATCACCACCGTCGGCACGTCGATCTCGTGCAGCATGTGCCGGCTGTCGGGCCGGGCGATCATCGCCGTCTGCTCGTTGATGAAACCCTGGGCGCCGACTTCCTTCGACATGTCGAGGATCGGCTGGACGACGGCCGTATCCTCCAGGCGCGCGCGATGGACGATCTGCGGCAGGAGCGAGGGCTGCACGCCATGGAACCGGCCCATCTTCGACTGCTCGATGAACCCGCGGCGGCGAGCCGTCGATGCGGGCGTGTCGGGGATGGCCTGGGTGTCCATCAGCGCCAGGCGCTCGACGCGTTCGGGCTGGCGCCGCAGGATCTCGAAGCAGACGTAACCGCCCATCGAGAAGCCACCCAGCGCGAAGCGCTCGGGCGCCGCGTCGAGGGAGGCCTGCGCCATGGTGCCGATCGAATCGTGGCGATAGAGCTCGGGCACCACGACATCGACCAGGTCGGCGAGATCGGCGATCTGGCGCTCGAAGAGCTGGCGCGTGTTGAGCAGGCCCGGCAGCAGGACCAGCGTCGGCTTGGCCATCGCTCAGACCTGGATCTGGTTGCCGAGCTCGATGGCGCGGTTGGGCGGGATGCGGAAGAAGGCCTTGGTGGCTGAGGCCGAGTGCGACAGCGAGATGAAGAAGTCGCGCCGCCATTTGCCGAGGTGCGAGCGGGTCGAGGGCACGAGGGTTTCGCGGCCGAGGAAGAAGCTGGTCTCCATTTCGTCATAGGCGATGCCATGCGGCCGGCAGGCGCGCAAGGCCGCCGGCACGTCGGGCTGCTCCATGAAGCCGTAGCGGGCAATCACCGAATAAAAGCCCTTGCCCAGCCGTTCGACCTCGACCCGCTTGGTCTCCGGCACGCGCGGCACGTCCATGGTGTCGACCTGCAGCACGATCACCCGCTCATGCAGGATCTTGTTGTGCTTGAGGTTGTGCAGGAACGCCGCTGGCGTAGAGGTGGCGTCGGCGGTCAGGAACACCGCCGTGCCGGCAACGCGGTTGGGCGCGCGTTCCATGCGCTCGAGGAACTGGCGGAGCGGCAAGGCGCTGTCGGCCATCTCGCGGCTCACCAGGGCGCGGCCGCGGCGCCAAGTCGTGATGGTGAAGAAAACAAGCGCCGCGACCAGCAGCGGCAGCCAGCCGCCGTCAGGGATCTTGAGCGCGTTGGCGAAGAAGAAGGCGAGGTCGGGAATGGCCAGCAGGCCGAAGACCAGCGCCGCCACCGGCCATTTCCAGCGCCACACCAGGATCGCCACCGCGGTGGCCAGCATCACGTCGACCAGCATGGCGCCGGTGACCGCCAGACCATAGGCGCCAGCGAGCTTGTCGGACGAGCCGAAGCCCACGACCAGGGCCACGATGGCCGCCATCAGGATCCAGTTCACGCGAGGCAGATAGATCTGGCCGATCTCGGTCTCCGAGGTGTGCTGAACCTCCATGCGCGGCAGGTAGCCGAGCTGGATCGCCGCGCGCGTGAGCGAAAACACTCCTGAGATGACGGCTTGCGAGGCGATGACCGCGGCCAGCGTCGACAAGGCGACGAGGGCCAGCCGGCCCTCGCGCGGCACCAGCTCGAAGAACACCTGGCGCACCACCTTGGGATCCTCGAGGATCAGCGCCCCCTGGCCGAAATAATTGAGCATCAGCCCGGGCAGCACGATGCAGAACCAGGCCAGCCGGATCGGCCGGCGGCCGAAATGGCCCATGTCCGCATAGAGTGCTTCGGCGCCGGTGACCGCCAGCACGATCGAGCCGAAGGCCCAGAAGATGCCAAGCCCGCGGTCGGCGATCAGGTTGATGCCGTAGGCCGGATTGAGCGCCATCAGCACTCCGGGATGCTTGGCGATCTGCCAGGCTCCGAGCACACCCAGCACGAGGAACCACACCAGCATGACCGGTCCGAACAGCCGGCCGACGCCTGCAGTGCCGCGCTGCTGCAGCAAGAACAACACCACCAGGATGGCGAGCGACATGGGAACGACGTAGGGCGTCAATCCCGGCGCCACGGCATCGAGGCCTTCGACGGCGCTCATCACGGTCATCGCCGGCGTGATGATGGCGTCGCCGTAGAACAGGGCCAGCCCGATTCCCGCAAAGGCGATGATGGCGCGGCGGATGTGCTGCGCCTTGCCGTTCAGCCCCTGCATGGCGAGCGTGGCGAGCGCCATCACGCCGCCTTCGCCCTTGTTGTCGGCGCGCATGATCAGGGTGACGTACTTGATCGTCACCGTGAGGGTCACCGCCCAGAACAGGATCGACAGCACGCCCAGCACATGGCGTGGCGTCGGCGTCATGCCCGAGCCGTGCGTGAAGGATTCGCGCAAGGTGTAGAGCGGGCTGGTGCCGATGTCGCCAAACACCACGCCCAGCGCGCCGATAACCATAGCCGCCGCGGCAGCCTTCACTGGGGACGCGCCGTCGCCACCGTGGGGGGCGTGCGCTGCCGAGGGAAGGTCCGACAAAGGCGACGGGCGGGTGTCGTCAGGAGCCATGATATGAAACGCCGCCGGAACCGGCGGCGGCGAGGGTTTGCGCCCACCCCAAGGGGCTGTCAACGCGCCAAATCCCGGCTTGCCGCGACTAAAGGACTTGACTTGAGGGCCGCCTGGGTCGGGCATCTGCCCATGATTGCTGCATTTCCCGACGTCGCCGATCCGGGCCTCTATCGTGGCGACACCTGGCGCCCGCATTTCGAGCGGTTGCGGCGCGAAGACCCGGTGCATTACCACCCGGAGAGCCCCTACGGGCCCTATTGGTCGGTCAGCCGCTACGCCGACATCATGGCGGTCGAGCTTGATCACACGACCTATTCGTCGGCCTCGGAGCTGGGCGGCATCCAGATCGCCGACCAGCCCAAGGGCCAGGAGCTGCCGAACTTCATCCGCATGGACCCGCCGCGTCACACCGCGCAGCGCAAGACCGTGGCGCCGATCCAGTCGCCCTCCAACCTCGCCAATATGGAGGCCCTGATCCGCCAGCGCACGGCAGCCGTGCTCGACGGGTTGCCGCGTGGAGAAGTCTTCGATTGGGTCGATCGGGTGTCGACCGAGCTCACCGCCATGATGCTGGCGACGCTCTTCGATTTCCCGCAGGCCGACCGGCGCAAGCTCACCCACTGGTCCGACGTCGCCATCGCCAACATCGCGGCTGAGGATGCGGTGGTGAAAAGCGAGGCCGAGCGCATGGCCGAGCTCCGCCAGATGGCGGAGACCATGGCGACGCTGTGGAAGGAGCGCGCCGCCCAGCCGCCGACCTTCGACCTGATCTCGATGATGGCGCACGGCGAGGCGACACGCGCCATGCCGCTCAACGAGTTCATCGGGAACTTCGCGCTGCTGATCGTGGGCGGCAACGACACCACGCGCAATTCGATGACCGGCGGGCTCATTGGCGCCCTCGAGAACCCTGGCGAGATCGACAAGGTGCGTGCCGACAAGAGCCTGCTGCCGAGCCTGGTGTCGGAGACCATCCGCTGGCAGACGCCGGTGATCCATATGCGGCGCACCGCGACGCGCGACGTCGAGCTTGCCGGCAAAGCAGTCAAGAAAGGTGACAAGGTCGTGATGTGGTACGTCTCGGGCAATCGCGACGAGGCGGCGATCGACGACGCCGAGGCTTTCCGCGTCGGTCGCCCGAGGGCGCGCCATCATCTGTCGTTCGGCGCCGGCATCCATCGCTGTGTCGGCGACAGGCTGGCCGAGCTGCAGCTCAAGATCCTGTGGGAGGAGATGCTGGCGCGCGATCTCGAGGTCGAGATCGTGGGGCCGCCGGTCCGGCTCTATTCCAATTTCATCCGCGGCATCCGCGCCCTGCCGGTCAGGATTTCCTGATCGTCTCTACCCCCGCGGCGAAGGCCTGCTGCAGCAACCACACGTCACCCGCGATCGAGACGAAGTCGTAGCCCATACGCACGAACTCGGCCGCCTGCTTGGCATCGACGGCAAGACGGCCCGCCGACTTTCCATGCTTCTTGGCGGCGACGATGGTCGCCTGCTCGGCTTTCGTGAAGCCCGCGTCGTCCCAGGCGCCGGGCTTGTCGAGGGCCACCGATAGATCGTTGTGGCCGAGCCACAGCATGTCAACTCCGGGCATGGCGGCGATCTCGTCGGCGGCTTCTGCACCCTTCGGGTCCTCGATCTGCAGGATGATCGCCGTCCGCTCGTTCTGTTGGGCGAAGCGTTGGAGAAGGGGCTCGGAGCGCATCTCGAAGCGTTCGTGGGCCAGGCCGAGCGCCACGCCACGGGTGCCGTCGGGCCAATACTTCGCCGAGTTCGAGGACCGCCTTGGCCTGCGCCACGGAAGAGACGATCGGCACCATGATGCCGTCAGCGCCCGTGTCGAGCGCGCGCGAGATGTGATGACGTTGTTGTGACGGCACGCGAACGATCAGCGGCAGGTCGGCCGCCTGGCAGTAGCGCACGACCTGGCGGACGGTTTCGAACGAGAAACCGGTATGCTCCATGTCGAGCACGACGTAGTCGGCGCCGGCGGCTGTCAGGATTTGTCCGATGCCGGGCGTCACGAACTCGAACAGGAAGGTGCCGATCTTCGCCCGGGATGTGCCGATGAGAGACCGTAGATTTGGTGTTGGCATTGCGTTGTTTCCCCCTTTGCGCTCCCGGTGCTAGCGTCGGCCGTCCAAGACCGACATCCACTACCTAGGGAGACTGCCATGAAGCTTTATTACATGCCCGGCGCCTGCTCGATCGGCATCCATGTGCTGCTCGAGGAAATCGGCAAGCCCTACGATCTGCAAAAGATCGACGGCGCGAAGCAGGAGCAGTACGGCCCTGACTTCGTGAAGATCAATCCGAAGTCGAAAGTACCGACCCTGCAGAAGGATGACGGCTCGGTGCTGACCGAGTTCCCGGCGATCGCCACCTGGCTGGCGCGCAAGAACCCCGAGAAGGGTCTGCTGCCCGCCGACGCCGATGGCGAGGCGCGCGCTCTCGAAGCGATGGACTATGTCGTCTCGACCATGCACATGCAGGGCTTCAGCCGCATGTTCCGGCCGGTCAACTATGCGCCGACCGAAGCCGACCATGACAAGGTCAAGGCGCGCGGCAAGGAGATCATGGAGAAGGGCCTGGCCCTCATGGACAAGGCGCTCGAGGGCAAGGAATACGTCGCCGGCAAGTTCTCGGTCGCCGATGCCGCGCTCTTCTACGTAACGTTCTGGGCCGCTGCGCGCATGAAGATGCCGCTGCCCAAGAACGTCGCCGCTCACTATGAGCGCATGAAGAGCCGTCCCGCCGTGAAGCGCACGCTCGAGCAGGAAGGCCTCGCCGCGGCCGCTTGATATTTCTCGTGGCGGCTCGCCCTGCGGACGGTGTTTGCGGGGCGAGCCGGCCAAATAGACTGCGTTGACCGCCGCGGCGACGCGCCCGCTAATCGGGCGTGACGTCCGCGGCGTTTCTTTACGGCCTGGTGCTTCTATCGGCGATCGCACATGCGGTCTGGAACGGGCTGATGAAGTCGGCCGGCGATCGCATGCTGACCATGGCGGCGCTGCGGGCGACAGGACTGGTCATAGGTCTCGGCGCGCTGCCGTTCGTTGCCTGGCCCGCGCCGGAGAGCTGGAAGTGGCTGGCGCTGACCGCCGGCGTGCAATTCGGCTACTATGTGCTGCTCGTTCGATCCTATGGCGCGGGCGACATGAGTGTCGTCTACCCATTGGCGCGCGGACTCGCCCCGGTGCTGACGACAATTGTGGCCGCGCTGGCGATCGGCGAGACGTTGAATATCGGTCAAGTGGCGGCAGTCGCCCTTATTTCGCTCGGCATCATGGCCTTGTCGTTCGGCGCCGGCGCCAGCCGCGAGGCGGTGGGCCTCGCCCTTGCGACAGGCGTCAGCGTCGCGGCCTACAGTTTCTTCGGCGGTCTGGGCGTGCGTAGCGCGGGCGCGGTGCTTGGCTTCCAGGCCTGCCTGGAGATCGTCACCGGGCTTGGCACCGTGGGCTATGTGGCGATCGTCCGTCGCGCCCACCTGTCGGCTTACGCCCGTCATCACGGCGCAACCGGCGTGCTGGCCGGTGTGATCTCCGTCCTGGGTTTCCTCGCCTTCCTTGTGGCAGCGAGAAGCCTGCCGCTCGGTCCCGTCGTGGCGTTGCGCGAAACCAGCGTGATCTTCGGGGTCGTCATCGGAACGGTCGTGCTGAAGGAAGGGTTCGGCCTGCGTCGGATCACGGCCGCGACTTTGGTGGTGAGCGGGATCGCGCTTCTCGCGGCGTTGCGCTGAGTAGCGCGGGGTAACTCCCGCGCCTAAGCTTCAGCCGTGCCGCTGCCCGCCAACCTTGCCTCGCGCCTGCGCTTGCCGTTGATCGCCGCTCCGATGTTCCTGGTGTCGGGGCCGGCGCTGGTCAAGGCGGCCTGCCGTGCTGGCGTGATCGGCTCCTTCCCCACCGCCAACTGCCGCACGATCGAAGAGCTCGACGACTGGCTGGCGGACGTCAAGTCCGGGGCAGAAGGCGGCGCGCCGTTCTGCCCGAACCTGATCGTCCACCGCTCCAATCCGCGCCTGCGGGAGGATCTTGCCGCCGTCCTGCGCGCCAAAGTCGAGATGGTGATCACCAGCGTCGGCTCGCCCGAGCCGGTGCTGAAGCCATTGAAGGACTCCGGCTGCCTGGTCCTGGCCGACGTGGCGTCGGTGCGTCATGCCGAGAAAGCCGTGGCGGCCGGCGTTGACGGCCTGGTGTTGCTGACCGCCGGCGCCGGCGGCCAGACCGGCTGGGTCAATCCTTTCGCCTTCGTCCGCGCGGTGCGGAAATTCTGGCACGGCATCGTGGTGATGGCAGGCGGCATGTCGGACGGCCAGGCGATCGCCGCGGCCGAGACCCTGGGCTGCGACCTCGCCTACATGGGCACCAAATTCATCGCCACGCGCGAGAGCCTGGCCAAGGACGAGTACAAGGCAATGCTGGTGAACAGCCGGCTGGACGACGTCCTGCTCACCAAGGCCTTCACCGGGCTCGAGACCAACATGCTGCGGCCCTCGATCGCTGCCGCCGGCCTCGATCCTGACGACCTGCCGCAACGGGGCGCCATCGACATCGCCAAGGACATCAGTGCGGCCGAGCGCGAGAAGCCCGACGCCAAGCGCTGGAAGGACATCTGGAGTGCCGGCCACTCGGTGTCAGGCGTGGCCGACGTGCCGTCGGTCGCCGAACTGATCGAACGGACGGCGCGCGAGTACGCGTCAGTGCAGGTGGTAAAGCCCTGAGGCGAAGCCGAACTCCGCCGGCTTGATGAGCTGCGTGCTCGCCACTTTCACGCGATGCAGCTTGCCGTCGAGATTGCGCTCCCAGAACTCGAGGAACTTCGAGAGGTTGGGGAAGCGGGGTGCCAGATCCAGGTTTTGCCAGACAAAGCTCTGCAGAACGTGCTTGTGATCGGGCATCCAGTAGAGGATTTCGGCGGTGGTGATGCGATAGTTGTTAAGCTGCGCAACAAAACAGCGGTCCATCGTCACTCCTTGACACGTCACGCGCATCGGAATAGTCACGCGTCCTTAACGAAAAATCAGCAAAATTCGTTCCACATCAAAGAGTTAGCAGCACAGCCTCGTGATTGCTGCTAGTGCGAAGCGAGCCACCGTGATGGCTGCGCTTTGCCTTGACTTAAACAGCCCACAACCCTAAATCCCGTGCGCCTTTGGCACTCACCGCAGGAGAGTGCTGACAGGCCTTTTTTCGCGGCGGCCGTCCGGCCGTCGAGGCTCAACCGAAGGATATGGAGGCAGCAGCATGAAGTTCCGTCCGCTTCACGACCGGGTCGTGGTCAAGCGCGTCGAGGAAGAAGGCAAGACCAAGGGCGGTATCATCATTCCAGATACGGCCAAGGAAAAGCCGATGGAAGGCGAGATCGTCTCCGTTGGCCCTGGCGCCCGCGACGAGAACGGCAAGCTCGTTCCGCTCGACGTGAAGGCCGGCGACCGCATCCTGTTCGGCAAGTGGTCCGGCACCGAGATCAAGCTCGACGGCGTCGAGTACCTGATCATGAAGGAAAGCGACATCATGGGAATCCTCGAGGGTTCCGCCGCCATGAAGAAGGCGGCCTGAGCGCTTCATCCAACGATCCATCCAACAACAGATATCCGAGAGGAATTAGGAAATGGCAGCCAAGGAAGTCCGTTTTAGCGGCGATGCCCGCCAGCGCATGCTGCGCGGCGTCGACATTCTCGCCGACGCGGTGAAAGTGACACTGGGTCCCAAGGGCCGCAACGTCGTGCTCGACAAGAGCTTCGGCGCGCCGCGCATCACCAAGGACGGCGTCACCGTCGCCAAGGAGATCGAGCTCGCCGACAAGTTCGAGAACATGGGCGCCCAGATGGTGCGCGAAGTGGCCTCGAAGACCAACGACATCGCCGGCGACGGCACGACCACGGCGACCGTGCTCGCCCAGGCGATCGTGCGCGAGGGCGTGAAGTCGGTTGCGGCTGGCATGAACCCGATGGACCTCAAGCGCGGCATCGACATCGCCGTCGACGCGGTGGTCGAGGACATCAAGGCGCGCGCCAAGAAGATCACCGGCACCGACGAGGTCGCCCAGGTCGGCGCCATCGCCGCCAACGGCGACAAGTCGATCGGCAAGATGATCGCCGAGGCGATGAAGAAGGTCGGCAACGAGGGCGTCATCACGGTGGAAGAGGCCAAGAGCCTCGAGACCGAGCTCGACGTGGTCGAGGGCATGCAGTTCGACCGCGGCTACCTCTCGCCATACTTCATCACCAACGCCGACAAGATGATCGCCGAGCTCGAGAGCCCCTACATCCTGCTCTTCGAGAAGAAGCTCTCGGGCCTGCAGGCGATGTTGCCGGTGCTCGAGGCGGTCGTGCAGTCGGGCAAGCCGCTCTTGATCGTGGCCGAGGACGTCGAGGGCGAGGCTCTGGCCACTCTGGTCGTCAACAAGCTGCGCGGTGGACTGAAGATCGCCGCCGTCAAGGCGCCGGGCTTCGGTGATCGCCGCAAGGCGATGCTCGAGGACATGGCGATCCTGACCGGTGGTCAGCTGATCTCCGAGGACCTCGGCATCAAGCTCGAGAACGTCACGCTCGACATGCTCGGCAAGGCCAAGAAGGTCATCGTCGAGAAGGAGAACACCACGATTGTCGACGGCGGCGGCAAGAAGGCCGACCTCGAGGGCCGCATTACCCAGATCCGCGCCCAGATCGAAGAGACCACCTCGGACTACGACCGCGAGAAGCTCCAGGAGCGCCTGGCCAAGCTCGCGGGCGGTGTCGCCATCATCAAGGTGGGCGGCGCGACCGAGATCGAGGTCAAGGAGAAGAAGGACCGGGTTGACGACGCCATGCACGCCACCAAGGCGGCGGTCGAAGAGGGCATCGTTGCCGGCGGCGGCGCGGCTCTGCTTTACGCCATCCGTTCCCTGGAGAAGCTGCGTTCGGCCAACGACGACCAGAAGGTCGGCATCGAGATCGTGCGCCGCGCGCTGCAGTCGCCGGTCCGCCAGATCGCCGAGAATGCCGGCTTCGACGGCGCGGTGGTCGCGGGCAAGATGCTCGACCAGAAGGACACCAACTACGGCTTCGACGCCCAGAAGGGCGACTATGTCGACATGGTGAAGGCCGGCATCATCGACCCGGTCAAGGTCGTGCGCACCGCGCTGCAGGACGCCGCTTCGGTGGCCGGCCTGCTGGTGACGACCGAAGCCATGGTCGCCGAGAAGCCCGAGAAGAAGGCCCCGATGGGCATGCCCCCGGGCGGCGACGGCGGCATGGGCGGCATGGACTTCTAAGTCCAATCGTCTTCCGTCAGATATGCGAAGGCCGGGGAGCGATCCCCGGCCTTTTTCTTTTAAGGTGGCGTCATGCCGGACGACACCGACCGCCTTGCTTTCTTCCGCGATCTCGAAACCAGCCTGCATCGCCGCTCTGTGCGCAACTCACCGGACACGGTCGCGGCCTTGCTCACCGATGATTTCGTCGAATTCGGCCGGTCCGGCCGGGTCTACGACAAGCTGCGGACGGTCGAATTGCTGAGCGGCGACGACAACGAGCTCATGCCAGAGGTGCGCGACTTCCAGGTGCGCCCGCTGTCGCCGGACGTCGTGCTGGTGACCTACCGCAGCGGCCGCGGCGAGCATTTCGCGTTGCGCAGCTCGATCTGGCGCCGGAGCAGAGGCGAGTGGCGCATGACCTTCCATCAGGGAACGGCCACCAACCGATGAACGATCACCCGCTTTCGGTGAAGGGAGTCCTCATCCATGACGGTCGCGTGCTCCTGCTCCTGAACGAGCGTGGCGAATGGGATCTGCCGGGCGGCCGGCCCGATCCGGGCGAGGACTATCGTGCCGCGCTGAAACGCGAAGTGCGCGAGGAGACAGGACTCGACGTCGAGGTCGGCGCTGCCCTCGACGAACACGTGTTCGAGGTGTTGCCCGGCCGCTTCGTACGCATCCTGGCGTTCGTTTGCGAGATGGAGAGCGCGTCGGAGGTAACCATAAGCCATGAGCATCTGCAGATGCGCTGGCTGCCCCTGGCCGAGCTCGGCGAGGTCATCGCCGGCCACAGTTTACCGGCGGGCTATCTCGGCACGATTCGCCAGGCGATCTCCCAACCGCGTGCGCCGAGGACGCGCGTCGTCTGAACCTTCAGGAACCGGTCGTGCGCTGCGGCGGCACCGAGCCAGAGTTCGTTCCAGGCGTCGAAGGCCTTCAGGGGATCGGCGAGCTTGAGCTCACGCACGGCCCGCCAGCCGTGCATGACGACTTCCTGCCCGCACGTTTCGACCTCTTCGCCCTGGGCTTTGAGCATGGCCAACAGCCAACGCGCGAAGTCGTGCGCGCTCTGCTCATCGCCCCGCTCGACGTCGGTCGGAAGGTCCATGTCGCGCGCCGTCTCTTCATGGAATTGCAGGCCGACCAGACGCGCGACGCAGCCGAGTTCGGTCAAGGCACCGTCGGCACCGAGCTGCTCCTGCAGCGTCGGCAGCATGGTGCGTAGATATTCGACGGCGTAGGCGCGAGAGGTCCTGAGCCTCCGCTCCTCCGGCCAGCTCGCGGTCTCGAGCTTTGGCTGGCTCGCCCAGTCGACGCGTGGCATCTCTTCCTTGCCGTAGGCGAAGCGCACGCGCTCGTCTTCTTTCAGCGGCCGGTCGTATTCGACGTAGTAGCCTTCCAACCCGGGTAGGCCATCGACCGTCATGCCGGTGCAGACGAAGCCCAGGTTCGGCTTGCCGAGCGACACGCCGTTGTGGCCGTGCCAGCCATGCAGCATGGCGGCCGACACCGAGCTCGGGATGGCGGCGATCGACGTGCCGCGCCAGATCCAGCGCGGCGGCGGATAGCGCACCCAGGCCTTCCTGTCGCTCTCGCGCAGATAGCCGGTCTTGACACCACCCAGCGCGTTCGAATGGTAGTGATAGAGCGCGCAGGCCGGGGCCGGCGGCTGGTCGGCCAGTCCGAGCTTGTGCAGTCCAGGCAGGAACTTCTCGAGATGCTGGCGGCGGAAGTGCCGGAACACATATTCGCGCGCCGTCTCCTCGCCGCGCCGGGTTACCAGGCCCAGCACCAGCGCGGTCATCAATGCGTTGTAGAGCGTGCCGACCGCTTTGTAGGCGGCCAGCTCAGCCTGTGTGGCCATCGACGATGATGGCCTTCGACTTGCCGGCCCGGAGCCGCATGTCGAGCACCGGCTTGTATTCGGGCGAATAGTAGAAGTGCTCGGCCGCCTGCATGTCGGGGAATTCGATCACCACCATGCGCGACGGCCGCCAGCCGCCCTCGAGGTGCACGCACATGCCGCCGCGCACGATGAACTTGCCGCCGAACTTGGCGATCAGGCCCGGCGTATGCTTGCGATACTCGGCCATCAGGGCCTCGTCGGTCGTCTCGACCTCGACCATCATATAAGCGGCCACGTGTTTCCTCCCTCAGCCTGTCTCCATGGGCAGGCTGGGATCGTTCGACCATTCCTGCATGGAGTTGTCGTAAACCGAAACGTTCTTGTGGCCGAGAACGGCCGTCAGCACAAACGCATCCAGGGTGGCCGCGATTCCGCCGCCGCAATAGACCAGCACGCGCTTGTCGGGCGCCGCGCCCACGCCCTCGAAGGCCGCGCGCAGCTCGGCGATCGGCTTCAGGGTCTTGTCCGCCCCGAACAGGCTCGCCGCCGGCACGCAGGACGAACCCGCGATGCGGCCGGCGCGGCCATAGACCACGCCGCCGCTGCCCTTGTGCTGGTCATGGCTCAGCGCGTTGAGCGTCAGCGTGTCCTTCTTGCCGATCGCGGCCTTGATGTCGCTCTTGTCGACGAAGATCTCCGGCCGGCCGCGCAAGGTGAGCGTGGCGGGCGGATAGTCGTGGGTGTCGGTCGAGAGTGGGCGATTTTCGGCCTTCCATTTATCCAGCCCGCCATCAAGGATCGCGGCGTCGTCGAAGCCCACGGCGCGCAGCATCCACCAGATGCGTGTCGCCCAGGTTGGCGTGGCATGGCTGTAGAGTACGACGAAGGTGCCGTGGCCGATGCCCTTGGCGGCGAAGGCCTTGGTCAGTTCATCGAGCGGCGGCAGGGTGTAGCGCAGCTTCGAGGAGGTGACGGAGAGCTCGCCCGCGAGATCGAGGAAGGCGGCACCCGGGATGTGGCCCTTGTCGTAGTTGGCCCGCCCGCTTTCCGAGATGTAGCCGGGCTGTCCGTCGGTGCGGGGCCGCAGATACGTCGTGCAGTCGAACAGGCACAGGCCGGGTGCGCCAAGACGGCGCGACAGGTCCTCGGTCGAGATCAGCGCAGCGGAATGGGTCATATCGCTCTCCCTGGTTGGGGAGAGCGCAGACTAGCCCATTTTTCCAATTATACGGATGGCGGGCCCGCAGGCCCGCGGGCCATCAAATGGTCTTCTGCGGCAGTGGCGGAACGGTGATGGTCTGCGACGGCGCCGGCGCCGGTGCCGGCGTCGCGGCGGGCGTGCTGGCCGGCGCGGTGAGCTGGGCCGACGTATCGGCAGGCGGAGTGAGCTTCTTGGCCTTGCTCTTCGAGGTGGTCGCGGGCGCCTTGATGGGGGTGGCCTGGGCATGAACCCGCTTGAGACAGGCGTTCTTGGAGGTGGCGGTCTTCAGCGTGTTGCAGTAGGCCGCCGTGCCGGGTTTCGGCTTGGCCGCAGGGGTCGGCGTCGCCGGGACTTCTTGGGCAAAGGACGGGACGGCGAGAGTGACCGCGGCCAGGGCCGCGACGGAGGCGAGCAGCAGACGCATGGTTTTTTCTCCTGGGCCGGCTCCTGAGGGGGTGGAGGGGGTCGGAACGGCCTGAATTTCAACGCGAAATACTATTTGATATGTATCAGTTATGTCAATTTCTTAATGTCTTACTGGAAGCGTAGCCGTGCAGGCCATCCTCAACGTCGCCTTTCCGATCTTTGGCGTGATCCTGGCGGGCTATCTGGCCGGGCGGCTCCGCGTCTTGGGCGGCGATTCGACCGCGGCTCTGACCGCCTTCGTCAGCACATTCGCCCTGCCGGTGCTGTTTTTCGGCACCCTGGCCCGCACGCCGGTCGCGGCAGTGCTCGATCCGGCGCTGATCGCGGGCTTCGGGATTCCCGTGGTCGCGACCTTCGCCGTCGGCATGCTGTCGAGCCGGCTCGCCGTCAAAGGCGGCCTGGCCCGCATGAGCCTGCAAGGCATCGCCGCGTCCTGGGGCAACGTCGCCTATATGGGCGTCCCGCTTTGCTTGGGCGCCTTCGGCGACGCCGGCCTGCCGCCGGCCATGCTGTCGGTGATCGTGACCGCCGTCGTCTCGATGGTGTTCGGCGTCATGATGATCGAGCTCGAAGTGGCAAGAGGCCACGGCCCGCTGGTGACCTTCCTGCGCGCGGCCTGGAACGTCGCCAAGAACCCCCTGCCGATGTCGATCGCGGCCGGCCTGGTGTGGTCGGCGCTCGCCTTGCCCCTGCCGACGCCGGTCGAGAAATGGCTCGATCTTCTGGGCGCCGCCGCGGCGCCGTGCGCGCTGTTCGCCATCGGGCTTTTTCTTTGCGACAAGCCGCTGTCCGACGGCGGCAAGTCGATCCGAAGCGGGCTGGCGGAGGCCAGCTTGGCCACGGTGATCAAGCTCCTGCTGCAGCCGCTGCTCGCTGCCTGCGTGCTGCCCTTGTTCGTCGACCTGAGATCAGTGCCGGGGCAGGCGGCGTTGATCCTGGCGGCGCTGCCGACCGGCGCCAACGCCTTCGTGCTCGCCAAACAGTTCGACATAGCAGTTGAGCAGAACACCGCGACCGTGCTGCTATCGACGGCGCTGTCGGTGTTCACCGTGTCCGCTTTGCTCGTCTGGCTGCACGTAACCTGACCGAGGGGAGACTGTCATGCTCCAGGAATTCAAGAAGTTCGCATTGCGCGGCAACGTCGTCGATCTCGCCATCGGCGTGATCATCGGCGCGGCCTTCGGCAAGATCGTCGGCTCGCTGGTCGATGACGTCATCATGCCGGTGATCGGCCGCATCTTCGGCGGGCTCGACTTCACCAACTACTTCGTCGGGCTTACACCGGCAGCGAGCCAAGCGCCGACCTACGAGGCCGCCAAGAAGGCCGGCGCCACGCTGGGCTATGGCACTTTCATCACGGTGTCGGTCAATTTCGTCATCATCGCCTTCGTGCTGTTCCTGCTGATCCGTGGCATGAACCGCGTGATCAAGGAAGAGGAGAGGGCCGCACCTCCGCCCGCGCCGCCTACGAAGGACCAGGAGCTGCTGACCGAAATCCGCGATCTTCTCAAAGCGCGCGCCTGAGGTAGCGGACGGTCTTGCGGCCGTCATGAATGGCCGCGCCGCCGATTTCGCGAAAACCCTGCGCGGCATGAAACGCGTCCGATGAAGGATTGGGCGGCTCGACATTGACCTCGCACACGATTTGGTCGTGTCCGGCGTGGCGCGCCCTCCCGAACAGATCGTCGTAGAGCTGCCGCGCATGGCCGCGTCCGCGGGCCGCCGGGGCAACGACGATGCGGTCGACGTAGACGAAGCGTGTCAGGCGCTCGCGAAACCAGAGGAAATTCGGGCTGTCGTAATCTGCGTCCTGATCGAAGGCGAGCAGGAAGGCAACGCTGTCGATGTGGCTCGCCAGAAAGGCGCGGCCCACAAGATCGGCGAAACGATCAGGCTCCAGCCAGGAGAGCTCGACCGCATGCGCGTTGTTGAGCGCCAAGGCTGCGGCATTGCCGGCGTCAAGGCGCTCGATCACGCCGCCAAGCGCTCGCCAAGCATACCGTCGAGGCGCCGTGCGAGGTCGTTGGAGATCCGGGTCAGCGGCAGGCGGCATTCCGGCGAGGCGATCAAGCCTTGGCGCCAGAGGAGGTACTTGATCGGCATCGGATTGGCCTCGGCGAAAAGCAGCGGCACGAGAGAGGCAAGCGGCGCCCAAGCGGCGCGCGCGCCGACAAGGTCGTTGGCGGCGAAGCGGCGGCCGACTTCGACGAAGCGCTCGGTCATCAGATGGCTCGCGGCGAGGATGCCACCCTCGGCGCCATTGGCCATCATGGTGAAATAGAGGGCATCCTCGCCGGTCAGCACCGCGAAGTCGGCGGGCTTGCGCGCCAGGAGATCGAGCGACTGGGCGATGCTGCCGGAGGAGTCCTTCGCGCCGACGATGTTCGGGATCTCGGCGAGCTCGAGCAGTGAGTCGTTGGAGAGATTGACGGCCGTGCGATACGGAATGTTGTAGATCAGCACGTCGCGGTCGGTGGCGCAGGCGATGGCGCGGAAGTGGGCGATCAATCCATCCTGGCCCGGGCGGTTATAGTAGGGGCAGACCGAGACGATGCCTTCGAACGGCAGTCGCTCGAGCCGCTTTAGCGTCTTGACCACCTTGGACGTCGCGTTGCCGCCGACGCCGACGAACACCGGCACGCGGCCGGCGGCCACCGCCAGCGTGCGCTCGATCAGGGCCTCGTTCTCGGCCTCGTCGAGGGTCGGTGATTCACCGGTGGTACCGAGCGGGAACAGCCCGTCGACGCCCAGCGCGACATAGTGCGCGACCAGACGCTCATAACTCGCGAAATCGACCGCGCCGTCCTTGAACGGCGTGATCAGCGGCAGCCACAGGCCGCGAAGGTTGGTGCTCATGCTGCTTCTTATGGGTTGACTTAGTTCATAAGAAAATCAAATGTTTTCGATATAATCGTTCGGTTATATTTATGATCGATCTTCTGCGTACCTTCCTGAGCGTCGTCGAGTCCGGCAGCGTCACCCGTGCGGCGGCAACGCTGCATATGAGCCAGGCCGCGGCCAGCCAGCAGATCAAGCGGCTGGAGCAAAGGCTTGAGTGCCGGCTGTTCGAGCGGGAGGGGCGGCGGCTCGCGCTGGCGCCGGCCGGCGAACGTCTGCTCGCCCAGGCGCGCCGGCTGGTGACGCAGAATGACGATCTGGTGGCGGCGATGCGGGCGCCGGCCTTCGAAGGCGAGGTCCGCTTCGGCGTGCCCTACGACATCATCGCGAGCTTCGTGCCGGCGATCCTGCGCCGTTTCGCCAAGAGCCAGCCGCGCGTGCGCGTCAGCCTGGTCTGCGAGGATACCAAGATCGTGCGCGAGGCCTTGCGCTCGGGTGGGGTCGATCTCGCGCTCACCACGGAGACCGACTGCGGCCGCCACGGCGAGACGCTGCGCACCGACCGGCTGGTCTGGGTCGGCGTGCCGGGCGGCGATGCGCATCTCAAGGATCCGCTGCCGGTGTCGCTCGGGGCGCCGACCTGCGTGTTCCGGCCGGTGGCGATCGAGGCGCTGGGCAAGGCGCGGCGCGACTGGCGCGCGGTCTGCGAGGTGAGCCGACTCGAGCCTGTCCACGCCGCTATCGAGGCCGGTCTCGCGGTGGCGCCGTTGCTGCGCTCGTCGGTGCCGGAACGCTTCGAGATATTGGGCCGCGAGGCCAGGCTGCCGGCCTTGCCGGAATTCCGCATCAATCTCTACGCGCCGCCGAACATGAGCCCGGCCGCACGCGATCTGGCCGATCATGTGCGCTCTTCGTTCTCCGGGCGGGCCGCAAAGAACTTTCACAACAATTGATACGATCGAAAGCTGTTATCTCGGAGCGTGTGAAATTATCCTCTGCGCCGTTCGGGTGAGGAATTTCGTATGCGCTTCCTGGTGGGCTGGGCCCTCAAGCTTTCGATCGTCGGCATCATCTATGTCGGCATGACATCGGGCTTCAGGGTCAAGCTGCCCGAGGAGGTGCTGGGTTACAAGGTGCCGGCGACCGCGCAGCAGTGGGTCGACCGCAATGCCCAGATCGGCGAGTACGGCAAGCAGACCAAGACGGCCTTCGAGACCATCGGCCCGCAGCTCAAGTAATTTTCGCCTACGGCGAGAGGGGCGGGCCCGGCAGGGCGGTCTTCGGATCGCCGGCCGGGCCCAAGTCGTTTTAGTTCGTCGTTTCTGGCCGTCGTTTCAGGTGCCGTTGAACTGCATCGTGAACTTGAGCGGCGAGGTCTCGATGATGCGAAAGCCGAGCCGCTCGTAGAGCCCGCGCGCCCGGTTGTTCTTCAGCACCTCGAGGGTGAAGTTCTTCTCCTTGCGCGTGGCCCGCTCGCCCATCCAGCGCAGGAACTTCGTGCCGAGCCCGCGGTTGCGCGCCTGCGGCGCGAGATAGAGATGGCCGAGATGGATGTCACGGCGCGTCTCGATGACATGCAGCCAACCCGCGTCGGCGTCGCCCGACACCAGGATCGAGGCACCCTCGTCGGCCAATGCTTCCTCGATGCCGCGCCGCTGGTTGGCTTCGTTCCATTGCATCAGTTTGGCGGTGAGCGGCTGCATGGCGTCGCGGTAGATCGGCCAGCAGAAGGCGAAGTCCTGCGGTGCGACCCGGCGGAAGCTGAACTCAAGCATGGGATGGCATCACTGAGAGGGGTGCCGCCCAGGCGTTATAGCCGTAGACCCAGTCGGTATCGGTCACGCCCTTGCCCCAGATGTTCTGGCGCGACGTGAACTGCATCTTCGCCGTGCGCTCCAGCCGCGTCGCCTGATAGCGCTGCAGCGCGACCGCGACGCCGTTGCGCACGCCTCCATTCTGAATGACGCCTTCAAGGCAGCGCGACAGGATCGCGGCGTCCTCGATCGCCATCGCCGCACCCTGCGCCATGTAGGGCGTCATGGGATGGCAGGCATCGCCCAGCAGCGCGATATTGCCTTCGACCCAGCGTTCGAGCGGCTCGCGATCGACCAGCGGCCGCTTGTGCACCGAGGGGCAGGCGTCGAGCACGCGCCGCACCGTCGGATGGAAGCCTTCGAACGCCGCGCGCACGACATTGACGTCGCCCTCGGCCGACCAGCTTTCGAGGCGAAATCCCGGCTCGGGCTGGCTGGTGACGAAATAGAGTTCCGAGCGGTCGGCTTTCACCGGGTACATGACGATGTGCCGGTCCTCGCCCCACCATTTGGTGCAATCGCCGATATCGAAGCCGTCGAGCAGGTGCGCCGGGAAGACGGTGCGGTAGGCGATGCGGTCGAGGAAATTCGGCTCGCCCGAGCCGAACAGCGCCTCCTTGACCACGGAATTGACCCCGTCGGCGCCGATCGCGGCGTCGGCCTCGACGGTGCGGCCGTTGGCGAAGGCGAGCCGCACGCCGCCGCTCGCCATCTCATCGATGCCGGTCAGCCTGTGATCGAGATGGATCAGCTCGTCGGGCACGGCGCTCGCCAGGGCGGCATGCAGATCGCCGCGATGGGCCAGAAGATATGGCGCGCCGTATTTCTCCTCGGCCGGCTGGCCGAACAGCATGTCGAACAACACCTCGCCCGACTTCCAGTCGCGGTTGTTCCACGAGCGCGGATAGAAGGTCTCGGCCCTGAGCCGTGGCTCCAGTCCCAGCGCGCGCAGCACATGCATGGCATTGCAGCCGATCTGGATGCCGGCTCCCAGGCGCGTGAACTGCCGGGCCTGCTCGTAGACCGCGACCTCGATGCCCGCCTTGCGCAGGCAGGCCGCCGCCGCCAGCCCGCCCATGCCGGCACCGATCACGGCCACGTTCAGCTTCCTGTCAGCTTTGTTGCCTTCAGCCATGGCCGCACGATGCCCCAACTGTTGCTCAGCCGCCACAGGGGCGGTGGCGAAAGAAGGGCCATGTAACGTCGGCGCCTCGTGCTGCGTTGTCTGGTTGGCGCTGTCGAGCGTGACGGGCGGCGCCTCTCCGGCGGCTCCGCGCGTCGCGCCTTGTCCCTCTCCCCGCAATGCCGCCGCCGGTTCTGGTTGTTGTGTGAGCGCCGCCGTCCACAGTGGCATATGGAACGGCGGGATCGGCGGCCGGCGCGATCTTCCCCCGCGCCGCGCCGCCGATCTGTTTTTTAGAGCTCGTATTCCGCCGAGATATCCTTGCCGGTGTAGTCCGGCATCAGGGCAGCGGCGACCAGGCTCACCACCGCGCAGGCTGCGATGTAGATCGCGATGGCGTAGCCCGTGTGATAGGCCGCGAACAACGCGGTGGCGATCAGCGGCGCCGGCCCGCCGGCGATCACCGAGGCGAGCTGGTAGCCGAGCGAGGCACCGGAGTAACGCAGCCGGGGCGTGAAGGCCTCGGCGATCAGTGCGGCCTGCGGGCCATACATCATGTCGTGCGGAATGAGCGACAGCACGATGGCGATGAACACCGCCGACGGCAGCGCGGTGTCGAGCATGCCGAAATAGAGGAAACCAAACAGGCCGGTCACCGCCGCGCCGATCAGGTACATGCGGCGGCGCCCGATGCGGTCGGAGATGTGCCCGGACAGCGGAATGGTGATGAAGGAGAGCAGCGAGGCGGCCAGCACCGCCTCGAGCACGAAGTCGCGGCTCATCTTCAAGGTGCCGGTGGCGTAGGAGAAGACGAAGGCGGTGAAGATGTAGAACGGCGCCTGCTCGGCCATCCGCACCAGCGCCGACAGCATGATCTCCCTGGGCTGCCGCTTGATGACTTCGGCGATCGGCGCCTTCTCGATCCGGCGCTCGGCTACCAGTTTCCGGAACACCGGCGTTTCGAGGATGCCGAGCCGCACCCACAGGCCGACGCCCACCAGCACGATCGACAGCGCGAACGGGATGCGCCAGCCCCAGACGGCGAACTGGTCGCCCGACCAGGTGCTGAACACCAGGATGGCGAGGTTGGCGAGGAACAATCCCGCCGGCACCCCGAACTGCGGCCACGAGGCGATCAGCCCGCGGTTGCCGTGCGTCTTGGCCCATTCCATCGAGATCAGCACCGAGCCGCCCCATTCACCGCCGACGCCAATGCCCTGGATCACGCGCAACACCGTCAGCAGGACGGCGCCCCAGATGCCGATCGAGGCGTAGGTCGGCACCAGCGCGATCAGGAAGGTGGCGATGCCCATCAGCATCAAGGTGGCGATCAGGGTCGCCTTTCGGCCGATCCGGTCGCCGTAGTGGCCGAAGATTGCCGCCCCGATCGGCCGGCCGATGAAGCCCACGAAGTAGGTGCCGAAGGCCGCCAGGGTCGCGGTGAGCGGATCTTCGTTGGGGAAATAGAGCTTGCCGAACACCAGGCCGGCGGCGGTGCCGTAGATGAAGAAGTCGTACCATTCGATGGTCGTGCCGACGGTGGCGGCGATCACCGCCTTGCGCAGCTCGGCGCTATGCTGGGAGTCGGAAAGGGTGCCGACAGACTCTGCAGTCGTCATGGGCGTTGCCTCCAGGGATGCCCCCGTGACGTGCAACGCCCATGAAGGCCTCTGGTTCCTATTTCACCTGCGTCTCCTGGTAGAGCAGGCTCAGCCACTTGCCGCCGCGCCGGACATAGGTGTCGGAGGCGCTGACCGTGGCGGTCGTGGGCTTGCTTCCCTTCATGCCGCTGGCATAGGTCACGCGATAGAGCAGGATCGCCACATCGGGCGTCGCGACCATCAGCTCGGCGCTCTTGCGGTCGACCGTGAAGCTTGCGACCTCGAAGTCGAACTTGACCATCTGCGGTTTGGTGTAGCGGCTGCCGTCATAGAAGATCAGCAGGGCGTCGTCGGCCAGGAAGCCGTTCATCGCTGCGGCATTCTTGTCCTTGGTGTACTGCCAGCTGGCGATCTCCAGCTCGAGCAGCGTGTCGCGCAGCTTGGCTTTGTCGTCCTGCGCCAGTGCCGACGCGCTCGCCAATCCAACGGCAGCTCCGGCGAGCAGCCCGCGTCTGTCGATCATTGTCTCTCCCCCAAAAGGTCAACGTGGCGGCAGCAGGCGTCGCGCCTGCAGCTCGGCCACAGCCTTGGCGAACATCGCCTCGCTGTCCATCACTTCGTGGAAGCCGGCCTGCATCAGCTTGATGGTCGAGACCAGCGCCGGCGGGCCGGGCTGGGTGCGGCCGTAACCCATCGTGTAGTCGGCATATTCGAAGGAAAGCCCGACGAACTCTTTTAGCGTGCCGGAGGCCAACCCGTGCTGCTTGCGGATTTCCGCCCACTCCGCCTCGCGCGGCCGGATTTCCTTGTCGAGCGCGAGCGGCACGTGCTCGCCCGCCGCGAAGCCCAGCGCATCGGCGATGGCCGGCCACACGTTGGGCCACACGAACACATCGCCGTTGGTGACGTTGAAGATCTCGTTCTTCGCCGCGGCCGCCTCGCCCGACCAGGCGATGGCGCGGGCGAGAAGGTCGGCATCGACTGCCTGCGCCACGCGCCCGACGCCGCCGGGGTAATCGAGCGTCTTCTTGCCGGCGCGCCGCATCATCGCGGCATAGACACCAAGCGCGGGAACGACGTTCATGGCGCTGCCGGTCGAGCAGCCGACGATCAGCACCGGCCGCAGGATCGACCAGTTCCACGACTTGCCCACCTGTTCTGCCTTACGCTGCGCCTCGCGGATGTATCGCTCCTGGTTCCAGTAGAAGTTGGGCTGCTCGTGCATCTCCGAGCGGTTCTCGCGCGCCGGCACGGTGAGCGGCCGGACATGCACGCCATAGGCCTTGGTGCCCTGCAGCAGCGCCACGTGACGCAAGCCGGGCGACGCCGTCTGCAAGGGCTCGAACAGGTTCTTGAGCATCGCTTCGTTGGTGCGGATCTGCTCTTCATCGCGCCAGCCCACGACCAGTTCCGGCCGCTCATAGAGCGCGGCGTAGACGAGGTGCGTGACGCCGGCGAACTCGGGCGCCAGCGCCTGGCACGCCGCCGTGTCGGCAAGATCGAGCGCCCGCCAGCGCGCGCCGAAGGTCTGGTCCGGCTGCCGGCGCGACAGCGCCACCACCTCGCAGTCCGACTGCGAGCCGAAATGCTTCATCGCGGCATAGCCCACCAGGCCGGTGGCGCCAGCGACCAGGATCTTCTTGTTGGCCATGGCGGCAGCTTACGTGTCACCGGATTGAAACTGAACCCGGTCATCCTGCGCGATCGGGGGGCCCGTGCTTGAATACTGCGATCATCCGCCAGGCCATCCTTGACCGGCGGCCGCTCGGCGCGACCTATGACGGCGCGCCGCTGCAGTTCAGCCCGCACGTGCTGGGCCGCGACAAGCGTGGCGCGCGGCGCGTGCTGGCCTTCCAGCATGGTGTCGTCACCCGCTGGCGTTGCCTCAGGCTAAGCCGCCTGAAGCGGCTCAGGCCCAGTGGCGACGATTGGCATTCAGGGCACGGCCCCTACCGGCAGCAATCCTGCTTGGTGCGGGTCGACGTCTCGGCCTGCGGGTCCGGCGTCTGCGCCTGGGCCCAAACGGAAGAGGCGGCCGCCAAGGCGACCGCCACCACGATGACCGCACGCAACATCTCTCTGCCTCGCCGTCCAACTCTTATGTCGTCTTTGACAGGATCAACGCGCGCGCTCCGCGGCGGCTCCCACGGTCTGACGAATTAGTGCTGACGAATGACGATCGCGAAGCGGCGACGCAGCGCGTCGACCGGCACGATCGCACGGCGTGAACTCCGGCGATCGGACCCGGTCTGCATCGACGCGGCGACGAAGGCCAGCGCCAGCTCCCACTGCTCGACGGAAGCGGCGCCGAGCGCGCTTTGCAGGCTTTCGGCCCGCCGCCCGTCGGCATCATCGCCCGAAGTCTCGAGCCGCCACAGGGCGGCGGCGAAGCCCGCGGTGAACTCGGCGCGCGAAACCGCCGCCGCCGGCTGATCGAGCAGCTTCAGGCAGTGCGAGAAGGCCTCGTTGAGGTTTTCCGAATACATGATGGAGAGTAAACGGCGCGACACTGTAGGTGGTTGCAGCGGCGCGTTTTTGCCCGACAATGCGGTCCGGAACATGACCAAGCGCCTGCTGCCTCTCGTCTTTCTCCTCATCGCCTGTGCAATCCTGCCCGCGCCCCTGCCGGCTTTGGCCGGGCCGCTGGAGGATGGCCTTGCCGCCTACAAAAAGGGCGATTTCGACACCGCCGTCGGCCTGCTGCGGCCGCTCGCCGAGCAGGGCGACGCGCAGGCCGAGGAGAAGCTCGGCCGCATGTACCAGCGCGGCAAGGGCGTGCCGAAGGACTTCGAGCGCGCCGTCGGGTGGTACCAGAAGGCGGCCGAGAAGGGCGACGCGGCCGCCCAAGGACGCCTCGGCTTCCTCTATCGCGTCGGCGCGGGCGTGCCGCGCGACCTCAAGCTGGCCCAGAAGTGGTATCGCCTGGCGGCCGAGCAGGGCAACCCGCTGGCCCAGGTCGGGCTGGGCTACATGCTGATGGACGGCTCGGGCGACAAGCCCGATATCGTGGGCGCGGCCGGCTGGTTCACCAAGGCGGCCGAGCACGGCGATGCGCTCGCCATGCTGGCGCTCGGCACGCTCTACGAACTCGGCCGAGGCGTCGCCCAGGATTTCGTGCAGGCGCACAAATGGTATGCGCTGGCCAGCGTCGACGACGGCGAATACGAGCAGGACCTGTTCGACAGAGCCAAGCGCGCCAAGGAAGAACTCGCCAAGCAGATGACGGCCGCCCAGATTGCCGAAGCCGAGCGCCTCGCCCGCGCGGCAATGCCGCCGGGCCGGTAGGGCAGATAACCTCACCCTGAGGAGCACCGCGAAGCGGTGCGTCTCGATTACCGCGGAGTAATCTCCGCGGCTTGGTGGGAACGAGCACCTTGTCTGCTGCCCATCCTTCGAGACGGCGCTAAGCCCGCGTCAGACGCGGGTATGCGCGCTCCTCAGGATGAGGGCTTTTCGTGCGCTCCAGTCGACCTACCTCGTCGTGTCGTTGCGGTCGTGGGCGCCGTCGTCGGTCTTCTCGCGCATGAGACGGTCCTCGGCGGTGTCGTGATAAGTCGGCGTCACACGCGCCGGCGCCGGCGCCTGGGCTTGGCTGGGGGCCTGCTGGATGGCCTTGTCGTCGGGGTCCTTGGTCGTCTTCATGGTGCCCATTGGCATGCCGCCCCTCGGAGGGACCTCGGCAAAGGCTGGTGGGCCGATGGCGATCGCCAGACCTGAAGCGAGCGCCATGACGCTGATTACGCGCAACATTCGAACCTTCCTGATGACTCGCTGTCCGTGGCTTCTCCTCCTGTGAAGTCAACGAAGTGAGTTTGGCAGCGTTGCGTCCATCGCGGACCGCAATCGATTGTGACGGTGTTCGACGCCGTACTATGCTCGCGGCCAACAGGGAGGACGTCGGATGGAATTCGGCATGTTCCACGAGTTTCAGCGCCTGCCGGGCGCCAGCGAGCCGTCGGCCTTCGCCGATTCCTTCGCCCAGATCGACGCCGCCGAACGGCTGGGGCTCGATGCCATGTGGCTCGCCGAGCTGCACTTCGCGCCCGAGCGCTCGGTGCTCGCCTCGCCGCTCGTCCTCGCGTCGTACATCGCGGCGCGCACCAAGCGCATGAAGATCGGCACCGCCGTCCAGGTGCTGCCGCTCTGCCATCCGCTGCGCCTCGCCGAGGAGGTCGCGACCGTCGACCAGCTCTCCAACGGCCGCCTGATCTTCGGCGTCGGCCGCTCGGGCTTCGCCCACACCTACAAGACCTACGACGTCGACTACGGCGAGAGCCGCGAGCGCTTTGCCGAGACGCTCGAGATCGTGAAACGCGCCTTCACCGAGGAGCGCTTCAGCCACAAGGGCAAGTACTACGCCTACGACAACGTCCGCCTCGCACCCAAGCCGGTGCAGACGCCGTGGCCCGAGATCCGCATCGCCGCGGCCAGCCCCGACACCTACGTCGAGGTCGGCGCCATGGGCCATCCGATCTTCGTCGCCGCCCGCGTCGGCGATCTCTCCGATCTGGCGCCCAACGTGAAGGCCTATCGCGAGGCGTGGAAGAAGGCGGGCCACGAGGGCAAAGGCCAGATCTTCCTGCGCGTGCCGGTCTATGTCGCGGAGACCGAGGAGGCCGCGCGCGAGGAGCCGCGCGAGAGCATCATGCATCTGCTGCGCTACATCGGCGATCGCCTCGCGCAGTCGGCCGGCGCCCAGGGCACGCGCGCCATCGAGAACCGCGCCGAGCGCGGCGCCCGCATGCTGTCGATCGACTACGACGAGGTGCTGCGCGAGCGCATGATCGTAGGCACGCCGGCGCGCGTGATCGACCGCCTGACCGAGCTGCAGGAAACGCTCGGCCTCGACGGCATCCTGGCCGAGCTCAATCCGGGTTCCCGCATCCCGCACGAGCAGGTGATGACCGCTCTTCGTCTTCTATGCGAAGAGGTGATGCCGAGGTTCAAATGACGGCGCTCCGCGCCGTCATTTGAACCGGCGGGCGGAAGCGCGGTAACCCGCGCGTGCCCGCGCCGAGCAGAAAGAATCCAGATGCCAGCCCCACGTGACTTATGAACCCTCCGTCGCGGTATGACCGCGACACCTCCCCCTATGAATGGGGAGGAGAAGCGTGAGAGCTTGGCCGATCGGCCTCGTGCTGCTGTCTCTTGTCGCCGCGGTGCTCTGGGTGACGATGCTCGCCAACACCACCTTCGCGCCCGGCGGCGCCGAGGATTCGTTGTCCCAGGCGCTGGAGATGCTCTTCATCGCCGGCGGCTTGTGGATCGTGCTGGTGATCATGCTGTTCGTCGGCGGCGTCATGGGCTCGATGCCGCGCTGGGTGCCATGGCTCGCGATCGTGCTGGTGCCGATGGCCGCTGTCGCCGACACCGTCGCCATCGACATGTGCTCGCGCCACATGGCGTGGGCCGTCGTGCTGGTCGCGGCGCTGCCGGCACTGGTCGCCTTCTACGCCTTCTGGGCACGGTTGCCGCGGCTGCAGGCGGCATTGCCGGCCGAGCGCACCAGCGTCGCGGTGTGGGGGGCGATCTTCGTGCTGTCAGTGATCACGTTCGTGGTCGCCGCTTACTGAACGGGACTGAACCACGCGCCCAAACCTCATCCTGAGGAGCCGCGCGCAGCGCGGCGTCTCGAAGGATGGGCAACGGACAAGGTGCTCGCGCCCACCCTTCGAGACGCGCTTCGCGCTCCTCAGGGTGAGGTTGTTGACTTGTCCGCTGCGCGCCGGCGGGATTAGTGTCCGCGCATGATTACCACCACCCCCACTCGCGAGCAGGCTGCCGATGGTTGGGTCCACCTGCTGGGCCTCGGCCTCGGCCTGCCTGCCGCCGTCGCGGTCGTCACCGTCGCGGCGATCGACGGCGCGCGCGACCAGCTCGCCCCGGTCGCGCTCTATGCGCTCGGCCTGCTCGCCATGCTGGGCTGCTCGGCCGCCTACCATCTGCTGCGTCACAGCCGCCGGCGCGACTGGCTGCGCCGGCTCGACCATGCCGCGATCTTCGCCATGATCGCCGGCACCTACACGCCGTTCACCCTGCAGCTCGGTCGCGCCTGGGCGACCGGCCTCACCGCCGCGATCTGGGGCGTCGCGGCCCTTGGCATGCTGGTCAAGCTCGTCCGGCCGCGGCTCGTCCGCCTCAACCTCCATTCGCTCTCGGTCGCGCTCTACCTGGCGCTGGGCTGGATCGGCCTTTTAGCGCTCGGGCCCTTCACTGCGAGCCTGGGCCAGGACACCCTGGTGCTGCTCGCCGTCGGCGGCGGGCTCTACACCGCCGGCGTCATCTTCCATCTCTGGCAGCGGCTGCCCTATCAGAACGCGATCTGGCACGGCTTCGTGCTGGCGGCGGCCGGCGTGCATTACGCGGCGGTGTTGACAGTAGTGGGATGAAGGCGCCTACGCGCCTTCATCCCACTACTGTCGGCGGGGGTAAGCGCTGTAATCAGCGCGGCCCCCGCACGGCGCAGAAAGAGTCCAGATGCCTTTGCCCGTTCTGCTCTGTGCGGGCACGCGCTGGTTACAGCGCTTCCGCCCGGCGCGCCCTCGCTTCGCGAGGGCGCTTAGAAGGACGTCGGGCCCGGCGGCGCTCCCCCAGAGATTGGCTGCCAGCGCGGGCCCGACGTTGCCCCTTCCCAACGCACGCGCGAGTGTGCGCTTTCGTACTCCGCGCGGTTGTGACGAGGCGGTGGCCTTACAATTGATACGATAGTTACTTCAGTTACTTCAGCGACTCGGATTCTTCTTCGCCGGGACCGCGCCACTCCAGTGGCGCTCATGTGCTGCTGGACCAAGAAGAAGAGCGCCACGGAGTGGCGCGGTCCCAGCAAAGAATCAGAACAAAATCGACGGCAGCCACGCCCCCTGCGGCTCGTTGTAGAACCCAGTCGTCATCAGCGTCATCTGGAACACCAGCCGCAGCCCCGCTTCGAGGCACCAGGCGAAGACCTCATGGTTGCGCGTCGGCAGCAGGAAGCCCGGCCCGCCGAACGCGGTGGCGGCGCCGATCAGTGCCATCAGGTCCCGGTTGGTCTCGGCGACCGTGTGGCCCTCGAAGGCAAGCCCGGTCGTGTAGCCGGTGATCCGGTCGAGATGCTCGACCACCGACGCGGTCTTCTGCCCGATCGCGTCCGACACCTCGCCGTCGCGCTCGAAGCCATGCACCTGGCGGCAGATCCGGTTGCAGGCCGCGCGATCGCCTGCCGTCGCCGGCCGCACTTTGTAGCCCGCGAAGGTCCGGCCGAGCGCCGGGCCCTGCAGGACCGACACCGGCTCGCGGGTGTGGAAGCCGAGCCGCGTGTAGAGGCAGAGCGAGCGGTTGTGGAAGCCCGCCTGCAGCAGGCGCACGCCCGCCGCCTTCTGCTGCGCGACGCGCTCGAGCGCCGCCTGCATCAGCCGCGCGCCGGTGCCCTTGTTCTGCACCCGGGGATCGACGGTGATCGGCCCGAGGCCCGCGATAGTGCTGCGCTCGTCGAGGAAGTTGCTGCCGATCACGCGCCCCTCGCTCTCGGCGACCACCGAATAGAAGCGCGGATGGGCGAGCAGCATCGACATGAGTTCGGTCGCCAACTCGGGCGAGGGAAAGTCTGGCGGGAAGTTGTGGGCCTCGGCGACGGCCTTGAAGGCCTCGTAGCAGATCGGGCCGCAGGCCGCGGCGTCGGCGGCGGTGCCGGGACGGAGGGTGATGGTCATGTGGTGTGCTTCCCTCGGATGTTTGGGGTCTGATGGTTGCTTCGGCAACTCTGAAAGTTGGCGCTTCCTGTGTGGATCTCAAACTCGTTGCACTGCATGCCGAGCGTGCAAAATGCAACGTGATGATCCTCACATTGATCGGCCCCTATCGAACCCTCGCGCTGTCTGTCATAAAGACTTGGGGTTGAAGTCCCATCGCCTCCATCAAACGGAGCGAAACCGGACTTCAAGAATTGCTACTGCTCGCACCACGTGCGTGCGAGCGCCGACGTAGGGGAGATCAGCAATGCGTACACTTTGGCTGGCGATATCACTCGCCTTCATCGCGCTCTATGGCGCCACCGGCGCCACGGCGCAGGATGGCCTGAAGCGCTTCGAGACCGACATCAAGCCGCAGATCGAGCTGAAAAGTTTCACCTACGGCAGCGCCTCGGCGCAGGGCTCGTCGGGCTTCGTGCTGAACAACGTCGTGGCGGTCGTGCCGGGCAGCGGCGCCACCGGCGGCGAGGACACCACGATCAAGATCGACAAGGTGACGGTCGACGACCTCGATTTCGAGCGCATGAAGAAGGGCGGCAACGGCGAGGACATCCCGCGCTTCATGAAGCTGAAGATGGAAGGCATCAACGGCGACGACAAGCTGTTCGCCCAGCTCGCGCCGTTCGGGGTCCCGAAGGTTCCGGTCGATTTCACGCTCGACTATCGCCTCGACACCGCCACCAAGGTGCTGACCGTGTCGAAGGTCGAGATCAACCTGCGCGGCCAGGCGCGGATTGGCCTCGCACTGGTGATGGATGGCATCTCGGACAAGGCGAGCGACGCCCAGGGCAAGACCAAGGATGACGGCCGCCTGCGCACCGCCTCGCTCGACATCGACGACACCGGCCTCTTGGCCAAGGTGCTGCCGGCGGCGGCCCAGATGCAGGGCAGCACGCCCGAGGCGATGATCGCCATGGCGACCGTGCCGGTCGCGGCCTTCACTGCCAACCAGGGCCCGGGCACGCTGAAGGCGCTCGATGCCGTGGTCTCGTTCGCGCAGGATTGGAAGAAGCCCAACGGCCCGATCAAGATCTCGATCAAGCCGGCCAAGACCGCCTCGCTGCAGGACCTCGACAAGATCATGGAGCCCAACGCGCTCACCGACCTCTTCGGCCTCACGGTCGAGTATGCCGGCACGCGCGCGGGCGCGGCGGGCGGCGGGGCGGGCGCCCAGGCGTCGGCGGCAGCGCCTTCGAGTGACGCCAAGCTGAGCGGGCCCGAGGCCGCGACGTCGCTGGTCGGCAACACGCTCGCCGGCAAGTATGACGGCGGGCTGACCCACGAGCTCTACAACAAGGACGGCTCGAGCGTCTTCCTCGACGACGACGGCTCGAAGTCCAAGGGCAAGTGGACGATCGAGGGCCAGAAGGTCTGCACCAAGTACAAGGGCGACGACAAGAAGGAGTGCTACGGCATCGAGCGCGCCGGCGACGCCGTCACCCTGACCGACGCCAAGGGCAAGGCCTACAAGCTCAAGGTCCTGCCGGGCAACCCGAAGGATCTTTAGGCCGAAGCGCGCCACTGACAACGGCCTCACCCTGAGGAGCGCCCGCAGGGCGCGTCTCGAAGGGTGGGCAGCAGGTTTGCTGTCGCCCACCCTTCGAGACGGCGCTCCGCGCCTCCTCAGGGTGAGGTGGTGTTAGTGCTACGTCATCGAGCGCGCCGGCGACGCCGTCACCCTGACCGACGCGTGCCACTAACAACGACCTCACCCTGAGGAGCGCCCGCAGGGCGCGTCTCGAAGGGTGGGCAGCAGGTTTGCTGTCGCCCACCCTTCGAGACGGCGCTCCGCGCCTCCTCAGGGTGAGGTGGTGTAGTGCTACGGCATCGAGCGCGCCGGCGACGCCGTCACCCTGACCGACGCGTGCCACTGACAATCACCTCACCCTGAGGAGCGCCCGCAGGGCGCGTCTCGAAGGGTGGGCAGCAGGTTTGCTGTCGCCCACCCTTCGAGACGGCGCTTCGCGCCTCCTCAGGGTGAGGTGGTGTTGACCCGATTAGACTTTTATCGTATAGTCTCTGAACCGGATGCGTATAGCTTCTTCCCGGGAAGGAGACCCCCCGTGTTTTCCCATTATTTTAAACGTTACCGCCGGGTAACCACCCCTCTACTGATTGGGGTGCCGTAGGGGGGTGGCGGAAAGTGGGACGAATCGCATTTGATGTCGATGGCATCGGCATCGGAGCCGTCCCACCCAGGTGGGACGATTGGAATGGTCATTCCGCCGCCAGGAAGCCGCGCACCTCTAGCACCGCCTCGGCGAGACCGACGCGCTCGATGCTGACGCCGGCCGGGAAGGCGCCCAGCAGGCGGCTCGGCAGCCGCGAGTCCAGCATCACGAACACGCCGCGATCGTCGGCGCGGCGGATCAGGCGGCCGTAGGCCTGCTTCAGCCGCAGCCGCGCCAGCATGTCGTCATAGGCGTTGGCGGCGGCGCCCGCCGCCTTCCACGCGGCCTTGCGGGCGCGGTGCAGGATGTCGGGGCGCGGCCAGGGCACGCGGTCGAACACGATGAGTCTCAGTGACCGGCCCGGCACGTCGACGCCGTCGCGCACGGCGTCGGTGCCGAGCAGGCACGAGTGCTCCTCGGCGCGGAAGATGTCGACCAGGGTGGCGGCATCCATGCCGCCGACATGCTGGGCGTAGAGCGGCAGGCCCGCGTCCTCGAGGGCCGGCGCGATGCGCTGGTGCACGGCCCGCAGCCGGCCGATGGCGGTGAACAGGCCGAGCGCGCCGCCGCCCGAGGCCATGAACAGCTCGCGGTAGGCCGCCGCCACCTGGTCGGTGTCGTCGCGCTTCACGTCGCGCACGATCAGCACCTTGGTGGCCGCCGGGTAGTCGAACGGCGAGGCCATCGCCGCGCGCATCGCCGGGGCGAGCAGGTGTTTGGTGCCGGTGCGCGCCTCGGCGGCGGTCCAGTCGGCCAGCGCATCCTGGGCTTCGTCGTTGGCGGGCTGCGGCACGCCCAGCGAATCGCGCAAGGTCGCCGAGGTGATGACCGCGCCGTGCGCCGGCTTGATCACCGAGTTCACGAACGGCTCGGTCGGGTCGAGGTAGTGGCGATACATGCCGACGTCGGCTTCGCGGTTGAAAGCCCGCTCGACGCCGAACCAGTCGACGAAGGCCGGGTCGGCCTCGTTGTGCAGGCCGCGCAGCATGGTGCGCCAGGCTTCGAGGGTGACCTCGCAGCGGTTGGTGAGCGAGCGCGCCACGCCCTCGATGCGCGCGCGCTGGCCGCTGTCGAGCTTGTCGGCCTCGCTCTCGAGCTTGGCCTTGAGCGACTGGCGCAGGCGGCGCACCGGGGCCAGCATCGCCTCGAACAGATCGGCCAGCTTGTCGGCCGCCTCGATCAGCCCGGGATTGAGCGGGCGGATGTCGCATTCCTGGCCGAAGCCCTGGTCCTCGCCGGCGGCGCGGGCGCGCACCTGCTGGCGCACCAGGGCGAGGAACTCTTCCGCCGGGCCCATCACCGTGCCGTCGGCGAGCCGGGTCTGCCAGTTGGGCGAGGGCAGACGGCGCGAGAGATCGAGCAGGCGGCGCAGTGCGTTCAGCGCTTCGACGTCCTCGCCCAGCAGGTCCTGGATGCGTCGCTCGAGGCCGCGTGCGCGACTCCCTCGGCGCCCCTCGGCACCCAAAATCCAGCGGCGCAAGTCCGAGCATTCGACGCCGCTGAGATGCGCGCCAAACGCGCCGTCGGCCGCGTCGAACAGGTGATGGCCCTCGTCGAACACGTAGCGCGTGGGACGCGTGGCATCGTCGAGCCCGCCCATCGCCGCCTGCACCATGACCAGCGCGTGGTTGGCGATCACGATGTCGGCAGTGCGGGCGCGGCGGATGGTGCGTTCGACGAAGCACTTCCGGTAATGCTCGCAGGCCGAATAGATGCACTCGCCGCGCCGGTCGGCCAGCCGCCCGATGCGGCCGCGGCCCAGCAGGTCGAGCAGCCAGGCCGGCAGGTCGCCGCCGATCATGTCGCCGTCGCGCGATGCCAGCGCCCAGCGCGCCAGCAGGCCGAGGCCGACGGCGTTCTCGGGCAGCAGCCCGGTGCGCATGACGGCTTCCTGGAAGTTCAGCAGGCAGAGGTAGTTCTCGCGGCCCTTTCTTATTACGACCCTGCGTCTTTTCTCAGCAGAGTCGCGATGCAGCCGGTCGAGCTCGTTGTCGATCTGGCGCTGCAGGTTGCGGGTGTAGGTCGCGATCCACACCGGCGCGCCGTTCTTCTCGGCCCACAGCGAGGCGGGCGCGACATAGCCCAGCGTCTTGCCGACGCCGGTGCCGGCCTCGACCAGCACGACCTTCGGTTTGTCCTCCTCTTCGCGCGGCGCGAAGGCCTCGCTGGCGGCCGAGGCGTAGTCGCTCTGGGTCGGCCGCGCCTCGGCGATGTTGGGTCCGGCCGAGACCATTTGCGCAAGACGCAGCCGCGCCTCGCGCGGCTCGACCGGCTCGCTGCCGGGCGGCGTAGCGGGCGGCGGCTCCTCCCAGTTGGGCAGCAGGCGCCAGACATCGAGGCCCGCCGCCGGCCGCGGCTTCCTGGCGGGCTCGCCGATGCCCAGCGCCGCCAGCACCTCGGCGCCCCACGGCCAGTCGCCGCGCGCCATGGTGAGCGCGGTGTCCTTCAAGTCGGGCGAGGCGAGTGCGGCCATGTCGTCGAGCTCGGCGAGCAGCGCGGCGGCGACCTTCGGCAGCGCCGCCAGCTCGTCGCCGCAGGCGAGGTCGAGCACCTCGCAGAGCCCGCGCACCGTCGGCAGGCAGAAGGTCGCCGGCCGCACGAAGGCGTAAAGCTCCAGCAGATCGCGCGCCGCCAGCGAATCGAGTCCCAGCCGCGCCGCCGTCGCCGGCCCATGCACGACCAGCGGGAAGGTCTTGGCCGCACGCATGGCCGCCTCCGGCCCCGCGAGCTTCTCGATCTCGCCGTCAGCCGTCAGCCACAACGCACCACGCGCGGTGGCGAGGAGAGCGGGCCAGGTCGCCGTCACGCCTGCTCCTCATGTTCCTCTCCCCCTGAGCGCTTTCGCCGGAGGCGAAACGCGTAAGGGGGAGAGGTTAGGTGAGGGGGCGTCGACGTGCGTAACCCCCTCACCCGTCCTCTCCCTCTAGCGGGGGAGAGGAGAATGAGCGGGATCGCGCGACGATCACGGATGCACATCATCAACAGGCGGATAGCATACAATGGAGGCAATGACGCTCGGCCGCCGCCTCTTTCTCTCCACTTTTGGCGCCGGCCTCACGACGCGCGTTTCGGCCGCCGACCAGCACGATGTCGTCATCGTCGGCGCCGGCATCGCCGGGCTGACGGCGGCGCGCGCCATCGCCGCGGCCGGCAAGAAGGTGCTGCTGCTGGAGGCCCGCCAGCGGATCGGCGGGCGGATCTTCACCGACAACGACCTGGGCTTCGCCTTCGACCACGGTGCGCCGACCATGGCGCTGCCGCAGACGGCCGGCGCGGTGCTCGTGCACGGCAGGGAGCTGGCGAAGCCCGACTACGAGAAGTACGAAAAGACACTGGCCGAGGTCGAGAAGAAGATCGAGCTGGTCCACCAACAGCTGCCCGGCGTCGACCCCCGGCTGGCGCTGGCCTACAGCGAACCGCTGCAGGTGCTGGCGCTGGGCGAGGTCCTGCGCCGCACGCCGTTCGGGCCAGAACCCGCGACGCTCGATCTCAAGGCCAGGCTGCCGACGATGCTGGGCAAGCGCGTCGTGCGCATCGATTCGACCAACCCCCTGATCAAGCTCATCTCGCCCTCGGTCGAGGTCGAGGCGAGGGCGGTGATCGTCACCGTGCCGGTGGGCGTGCTGGCGGCCGGCATGATCTCCTTCGCGCCGCCGCTCAGCACCGCCAAGCTGTCGGCGATCAGCGCGCTGCCGATGACGGTCTACGACAAGGTCGCGGTGTCGTTCTCCAGGAAGGTGTTCGACGCCCCGGCCGACGTGCGCGTCATCGCGCTGGTTGGCCAGAACAAGATCGTCGAGGCGCGCCTGCGCCCGCAGGGCCAGGAGGCAGGCATCGTCTTCTTCGAGGGCGAGGAGGCCAAGGCCATGGAGGCCCGCGGGCCGACGGCGGCCGGCGCCCAGGGGCTCACGGCGCTGGCCGAGGTGTTCGGCAAGGAGATCCGCGCCGCGCTGGTCGGCTCGCAATCGACGCGCTGGGGGCTCGATCCGCTGGCCCGCGGCTCATGGTCGACTGGCCCCGTAGCACAGCGCGCGGTGCTCGCCATGCCGCATCACGAGCGCGTGCTGTTTGCCGGCGAGGCGACGGAGGGCAACGGCGCCACGGCAGCGGCCGCCCACGCCTCGGGCCTGCGCGCGGCCAAGCAGGCGCTCACGATCGTCGCGCGCTGACTTGTTTCCCACTGATGAGGGTGAGGACGCAGGCGACGAGGAGCGCCGCGGCGGCGGCCAGTGTCGGCATCCGGAGGCTGCCGGTGAGGTCGAACAGGTAGCCGGCGACGATCGGGCCAATGATCTGGCCGACGCCGAACGCCGCCGTCATCATGGCGATGCGGCCGGCGGCGGCCATCAGGCCGAGCGCGGTCAGTCCCATGAAGGTGCCGCCAAGTATCACCGCTGCGGCGATCACGGTGGCTGGACTCTCCCACAGCACCGAGGCGGCGATGCCGAGCGCCTCGACGACAGCCGCGATGGCGAAGCCGTTGAGGATGCCCCAGTGCCGCGCGATGGCGCCCCACAGCGCCACCGACGGCGCGGCGCCCAGGCCGACCAGCACCCAGATGTAGGGCTCGAGCTGGGCGATCTCGCGGGAGCCGCGCACCTGCGCCACGATGAAGGTCGCGGTGATCACGTAACCGAAGCCGAACAGGCCGTAGGCGGTGATCAGCGGCCACGGCGCATTGCCTAAAACCCTGGTGCGCTTGCCCGCCGGCTGCTCGGCCGGGATCAGGACGACGACGGCGGCGCCTGCTACGGCGGCAAGGCCAGCGCTTGCGAACCACATGGTGCGCCAGTCGCTCATGGTCGCGACCATGACCGCCGATGCGGCGATGCCGGTGCCGACGCCGGCGAAGTGCACCGCCGACAGCCCGCTGCGCCCCGCCTGCGCCAGCCGATCGAGCACCAAGGCCGAGGCGAAGATCAGCGAGAAGGCCGACGCGATGCCCGCGATCAGGCGCAGCAGCAGCAGGAGCGCGAGCGAGTTCGCCACTCCCATGGCGGCGAGCCCGGCGGCATTGACAATGAGCGCGCCCAACAGCCAGCCGCGGCGCGAGCCCAGCAGCGGCAGGGTGGCGACGATTGCGCCCAGGAGGTAGCCGACGAAGTTGGCCGAGGCGATCAGGCCGGCCTCGCTCTTGGAGAGGTGCAACGCCTCGACCATGGGCGGCAGGATGGGCGTGTAGACGAAGCGGCCGATGCCGATGCCGGCGGCCATCGCGAGCAGGCCACCGATTGCCAGCGTCAGCGGGGCCAGGGTCAGAGGGGATTTGTTCATTGTGGGCGCGTGCTTTGAGCCGTCACATTGGAAGATTGGCGTCGGCGAGGCAAATGTCCTAGTTTTCGCGCTTCATGTCGCAGATCGATCGTTCCCTCGCTGAAGCTGCGCGCGCGTGGCCGTTTGAGGAGGCCCGCAAGCTCGTCGCACGCCTGAAGGGCAAGACGCCCGCCAAGGGCTATGTCCTGTTCGAAACAGGCTACGGACCTTCAGGCTTGCCGCATATCGGCACCTTCGGCGAGGTCGTGCGCACCACCATGGTGCGCCAGGCCTTCATGCGGCTGAGCGACGTGCCGACCCGGCTCTTCTGCTTCTCCGACGACATGGATGGGCTGCGCAAGGTTCCCGACAACGTGCCCAACAAGGAGATGCTGGCTCAGCATCTCGGCAAGCCGCTCACCGCCGTGCCCGATCCGTTCAGCAACGAGCATCCGAGCTTCGGCGCGGCCAACAACGCCCGCCTGCGCGCCTTCCTCAATTCGTTCGGCTTCGAGTACGAGTTCCAGTCGGCGACCGATTGGTATAAGTCGGGCCGCTTCGACAAGATGCTGCTCGCGATGCTGCAGCACTACGACGAGGTGCAGGCGATCATGCTGCCGACGCTGGGCGAGGAGCGCCAGCAGACCTATTCGATCTTCCTGCCGGTCTCGCCCAAGACCGGCCGGGTGCTGCAGGTGCCGGTGGTGCAGACCAATGTCGACGCCGGCACCATCGTCTACCGCGACGAGGACGGCGCGCTGGTCGAGACGCCGGTCACCGGCGGCAAGGTCAAGCTGCAATGGAAGGCCGACTGGGCCGGCCGCTGGTTTGCGCTCGGGGTCGACTACGAGATGTATGGCAAGGACCTCATCCAGTCGGCCGAGCTCTCCGCCAAGATCGTGAAGATCCTGGGCGGCGAGCCGCCCGAGGGCTTCAACTTCGAGCTGTTCCTCGACGAGCAGGGCAGGAAGATCTCCAAGTCCAAGGGCAACGGGCTGTCGGTCGAGGAATGGCTGCGCTATGCGCCGCCCGAGTCGCTGGCACTCTACATGCAGCAGCAGCCGCGGCGCGCCAAGCGGCTCTATTTCGACGTGATCCCGCGCGCCATCGACGACTATCTGGCAAGCGTCGAGAAGCTCGCGTCGGAGGAGCCGGCCAAGTCGCTGGAGAATCCGGCCTGGCACATCCACGACGGCAAGCCGGTGGACCATCATGCGAGCGGCGTCAGCTTCGGCATGCTGCTCAACCTCGCCAGCGTGGCGCACACCGACGACAAGGACGTGCTGTGGCAGTACCTGCGCCGCTACGTGCCGGGCGCCACGCCGGAGAACGCGCCCTATCTCGATCGCCTGCTGCAGGGCGCGGTGGCCTACTACCAGGACTTCGTGAAGAGCACCAAGAAGTTCCGCCTGCCCACCGACAAGGAACGCGCGGCGCTAAAAGATCTCGCCGACATGCTGCGCAAGATTCCCGAGAGCGAGAGCGCGGAGTTCATCCAGAACGAGGTCTATGAGGCGGGCAAGCGCCACTTCGCCAAGGAAGAGCTGCGCCAGTGGTTCAAGACTCTCTATGAGGTGCTGCTGGGCAGCGAGCAGGGCCCGCGGATGGGCGCCTTCATCAAGCTCTATGGCCGCGACAACGTCGTGCGCCTGATCGATCGTGCTTTGGCCGGCGAAGACCTCAGCAAGGCGGCGTAGGGCGTGACGGGTAGCGTACGGACGGCGAGGCCAAAAATGGTGTCATCCCGAGCGCAGCGAGCGACCTTTGGCGACGCCGGCCTCGAGCAAAGGTCCCTCGCTGCGCTCGGGATGACACGGGTTTCTTTGCGAAGCACGACGTCATGACAACCGCCGACTATCTCCATCCAGACGTTCCTGTCGGCACGCGCATCCATGACGTGCCGCTGGTGCGTGCTACGCGCCAGTCGATGAAGGGCTTCGGCGAGATCGTGCGCGATCCCAAGACGCACAAGATCGAGATCGTGACCTGGCCGGCCAGGGGCTGGCGCAAGCTCGACGACAATACGGGCAACGAAGGCGGCACGACCGAAGGCGTGTTCGCCTGCGCCTGGGAGGGCAACGAGCTGGTCGGCCACAACGAGGCGGTCGGTGGCCATTACGTACTCGGCTTCCGAGCGCCGCCGGAGACCGTGCGCCCGGGCGTCAGGTTCGCGGAGGACCGCGTTCTGCTATGGCATTGCAACTACCATCCCGATGGCGGCCAGTTCTTCTGGCCGATCGACGGCAAGCCGTTCGTGGTGCCGGCCGCGCCGCCGGGCGACGACGTAAAGCCCGAGGATTTCGTCGCCTTCTGGTCGGACGGGAGCTTCGGCATCTACCTCCATCCCGATGTCTGGCACGAGGGCCCGTTCCCGGTCGAGCCGGCCGGCCGCTTCTTCGACAAGCAAGGCAAGGTGCATGCCCGCATCTCCTGCGATCTGGCGCACGAGTTCGGCGTGCTGCTGGGCGTGCCGCTGCCAAGGGCGATGTGACCGTGGCCGACCGCGGCATCGGCGCCTCGCTGCCGCGGCTCGAAGACGCCCGCCTGCTGACGGGGCAAGGTCGCTACAGCGACGACTTCTCCCTGCCGGGCCAGGCCTACGCCGTCGTGCTGCGCTCGCCGCACGCGCACGCCCGCATCGTCTCGATCGATGCGGAGGCGGCGCAAAAGATGCCGGGCGTGCTGCTGGTGCTGACCGGCGCCGATGTCGAGGCCGAGGCGCTGAAGCCCATCCCGCACATCCCGCAGGCCTTGAGCCCGCCCGACATCCGGCTCGACAATCTCGACGGCTCGCCGCACCTGATCGAGCAGCCGCCGATCCTGGCGGTCGACACGGCGCGCTTCACGGGCGAAGGCGTGGCCTTCGTCGTGGCCGAGAGCGTGGCACTCGCCAAGGATGCCGTCGAGGCGATCGAGGTCACGTACGAGACACTGTCGCCGATCGCCGACATCGCCGTCGATGCACGGGTCGGCAATCCGGCGGCAACGCGCGCGGGCTTTGCCGAGGCCGAGCACGTCGTGCGGCTGGAAACCGACATCCAGCGAATCGCGGGCGTGCCGATGGAGCCGCGCGCCGCGCTCGGCCACTACGATCCGGCGGTGGGTCGCTACACGCTCTATGCCGGCGGCGGCGCCATCGTGCGGCCCAAGAAGGAGATCGCGATCATCCTGGGCGTGCCGCCCGAGAAGGTGCGGGTGATCGCGCACGAGGTCGGCGGCAATTTCGGCACCCGCAACTTCTTCTATCCCGAGTTCGCGCTGGTCGCCTGGGCGGCCAAGAAGATCGGACGGCCGGTGAAGTGGACCTGCGAGCGGCACGAGGCCTTCGTCAGCGACTATGCCGGCCGCGATCTCGGCGTCGAGTCGGAGCTGGCCCTGTCGGCCGACGGCAAGTTTCTCGGCCTGCACGCCTCGGCGACCAGCGACCTGGGCGCCTACACCGCCTCCTTCGTGCCCCTGACCAAGGGCACGCAGCTCATGACCAGTCTCTACGTCATGCCGGCCGTGGCGCGGGCGCGCGGCGTGCTCAGCAATACCGTCAGCACAGCGCCCTACCGCAGCGCCGGCCGTCCCGAGACGATGTTCGTGATCGAGCGCCTGATCGACATGGCGGCGCGCACGCACGGCTTCGATCGCGTCGAGCTGCGCAAGCGCAACCTGATCAAGTCGACGCCCCACCGCAATTCGTTCGGCGTCACCTACGACACGGGCGACTATGCGGGCACGCTCGAGCAGGTGCTGAAGCTCGCCGACTGGGCCGGCTACGAGGTGCGTCGCGAACAGTCGCAGGCGCGTGGGCTGCGGCGCGGGCTGGGGCTCGGCGGCTACGTCGAGTCGCAGAGCGGCGCTCCCAACGAACGCGCCGAAGTGACGGTGCAGACCGACGGCCTGGTCGAGGTGGTGATCGGCACGCTGTCGGCAGGGCAGGGCCATTCGACCAGCTATGCCCAGCTCGTCACAGAGTGGCTGGGCATTCTTGCCGACAAGGTGAAGATCGAGTCGAGCGACACCGACCGTCTGACAGTGGGGGGCGGCTCGCATTCCGGCCGCTCGCTGCGCGCGGCGGCGACGACGATCCATAAGGCATCGCAGGGCATCGTCGCCAAGGGGCTGAAGCTCGCGGCACAGGATCTGGAGGCCAGCGAAGCCGACATCGCCTTCGCCGACGGGCGCTTCACGGTGAAAGGGACGGATCGCAGTGTCCGACTGTTGGACCTCGCGCAGAAGCACGGTGCGATCGCCGATGCGGGCGACTCCGACAGCCGTGTCGGCTCCTATCCCTATGGTTGGCACGTCTGCGAGGTCGAGGTCGATGCCGAGACCGGAGTCGCGCGGATCGATCGCTACACCACGATCGACGACGTCGGCCGCGCCGTGAACCCGCTGATCCTGCACGGCCAGACCCATGGCGGGATCGCCCAGGGCGCCGGCCAGGCGCTGATGGAGCGTCTCGTCTATGACCGCAACGGGCAGCTCCTGTCGGGCTCGTTCATGGACTACGCAATGCCGCGCGCCGACGACTTTCCCTCCTTCGTCACCGCGTTGAGCGAAGTGCCGTCGACCAACCATCCGCTGGGCTTCCGCGGCGGCGGCGAGGGCGGCATCACGCCGGCGCTGGGCGTGATCGTCAATGCCGTGGTCGATGCCCTGGCCGATCTTGGCGTGACCCACATCGACATGCCGGCCAGTCCGGAGCGCGTGTGGCTCGCAATTCAGGCTGCGTCCACCGTGCGCAGATAGGCCATCACCAGCCGCACCAGCTCGTCCTCGAAGGCCGGGTCGCGCAGGAAGGGCTGCTCCTCCAGCACGGCGGCGCGGATGGCGCCCATCAAGGCGCGCGACAGCACGAAGAGCTGCCGGTGGTCGAGCATGGCGAACACGCGCTGCGGCTGTCGCCCGATCCTGGCTTCGGTTTCGGCGAGAAAAGCCGCCACCGGTGCCATCAGCTCCACGCCGCCGCCCCGGCTGAGGAGGGCTTGCAGGACGGCCTTGCGGGCACGCTGCCGGCCGCGAAAGGCCGTGATCATCGCGCGGATCATGACGCGCACGCGACCTTCGGGCGTGGGATCGATCTCGCCCAGCAAGGCCTGGCGCACGCGGGTGAGTGTCGCCTGCAGTTCGCGCTCGGCGAGGGCACGGATCAGTGCGTTCTTGTCGGCGAAGTACTGGTAGAGCGTGCCGATGCTGACGCCCGCCCGCTCGGCCACGGCATTGGTAGTGAATGCCGCCAGCCCGCCCGCTTCGAGAATCTGAGCGGCACCCTCGAGGATCGTCGTCACGGTCTCCTCGGCGCGCGCCTGACGGGGGATTCGGCGTTTGTCTTCAATGGGTTGACGCTTGGCAGGCATGGCCGGGCAATGATCCCAAAGGCGAGTATCAAACCTGAGGGTTGCTCATATATTGAAAAGCGTCGCAAGCCAAGGAGCAACCCATGGCCACGCTCTACAGTCTCTACCTCATCCTGATCCCGGTGGTGCTGCTGACGGCCGTCATCGAAGGCATTTGGCTCTCGCGTACGCGCACCGCAGGCTACGACTGGAAGGCCTGGGGCACCTCGCTGGCCGACCTCGCGGTCCGGCGCGCGCTGATGTTCCTGCCCTACACCCTGACCGCGCCGGTCTTCGCCTGGGCCTACGAGCACCGCCTGTTCACCCAGCACCTCGACAGCGTCTGGTCGGTGCTGCTGCTCTTCGTCAGTCTCGAGTTCTTCTACTACTGGTTCCACCGTTCCAGCCACACGGTGCGATGGCTGTGGAACTCGCATTCCGTCCATCACTCGCCCAACCAGCTCACCCTGGCGGCGGCCTATCGGCTGGGCTGGCTCGGCCGCTTCACCGGCGCGCAGATCTTCTTCACGCCGATGGCGCTCCTGGGCTTCGAGCCCACCACGATCTTGACGGCGCTGTTCCTGAACCTGCTCTACCAGTTCTGGCTGCATGCCGACTGGATCCCCAAGCTCGGCTGGCTGGAATTCCTGCTCAACACGCCGTCGGCCCATCGCGTCCATCACGCGCGCAATCCGGAATACCTCGACGCCAACTATGGCGGCGTGCTGATCGTGTTCGATCGCCTGTTCGGCTCCTACATCGAGGAGCGTGTCGACCTGCCGTGCGACTATGGCCTGGTGACTCGCGTCACCACGCACAACCCTATCGGCATCAATTTCGAGCCCTGGATCGGGCTGGCCAAGGATCTTGCCTCGGCCCGCTCGCTCGGCGACGCCTGGATGTTCCTGTTCGGCCCGCCAGGCTGGCGTCCGGACGGCAAGGGCCTGACCACGGCCGAGCTGCGCAAGGCTCACATGGTCATGATTTAATCTCCGTTGAGTGCTTTCCTTGTCGCCGACAGATTGATGGCGAAGGAGAGCCCGGATGGCGAAGGACAAGGTCTGCGTCGTGATCGGCGCAGGGGACGCGACGGGAGGCGCCATCGCCCGCCGCTTTGCGCGCGAGGGCTACACCGCGGTAGTTACCCGCCGTCATGCCGACAAGCTGAAGCACCTGGTGGCCGAGATCACCAAGGAAGGCGGCAAGGTCCATCCATTCGGCTCGGATGCGCGCGACGAGGAGCAGGTCGCCGCGCTGTTCCGCCAGGTCGAAACCGAGATCGGCGAGGTCGAGGTATTCGTCTTCAACATAGGCGGCAATGTCCGCTTCGACATCCGCGACACCACCAGCAGGGTCTACCGCAAGGTCTGGGAGATGACGGCCTTCGCAGGCTTCCTGACGGCGCGCGAGGCGGCCAAGGTGATGGTGCCACGCGGCAAGGGAACCATGCTGTTCACCGGCGCCACGGCCTCGGTACGCGGCGGCCGCGGCTTCTCGGCCTTCGCCGGCGGCAAGCATGCGGTGCGGGCGCTGGCGCAATCGATGGCGCGCGAACTGGGGCCGGAGAACATCCATGTCGCCCATGTCGTCATCGACGGCGCCATCGACACCGAGTGGATCAAGGCCAACTTCCCCGACCGCTACAATTCCGGACCCGACGGCATCCTCAATCCCGACCACATCGCCGAGGTCTACTGGCAGCTCCACAAGCAGCCGCGCAGCGCCTGGACGTTCGAGATGGATATCCGGCCGTGGAAGGAGAGCTGGTGATCAGCCGGCGCCGTTTCGCACCATGCGAAAGAGCTTGGTCGGCAGGACGTGCGGGGCATCGGCCTTGAACCACGGCATGTCCTGGATTCGCGAGGCAGTGACATAGATCGAACCGTCGGGCGCTTCGGCCAGCGTGTCGGGCCAGCGCAGCTGGGCATCCTGGACTGCAGTGCGCGAGCGGCTGCCGTCCCAGACCTTGACGGAGTTGTCCTCGGGCGAGGTGAGGAACAGGCGGTCGTCGCGGCTCATCAGCAGGCCGTCGGCCAGGTTGGAGGTGCCGACCTTCGCCACCTTCTTGCCGGCCTCCTCAGGGTCGTCCGACATCAGGAGCGCGGTTTCGATGCTGTAGAGCGTGCGGCTGGTGAGCGGCTGCCAGTAGAGCGTCTTGCCGTCGCGTGACAGCGCAATGCCGTCGGCGGCCACCATGAAGCCGCGGCCATCGACGCGCTGCAGCTTCTTGCCGTCGATCGTGACCTCGACTGCCTTGTCGGGCTGGGTGCTCGGATGGCCGTCGAGCGCCGAGCGCGCCTTGCCGCTCGTGAGGTCGACCAACACGATCGAGCCGCGCGCGCCGGAATCGGTGATGAAGGCGGTGTGGCCGTCGGGATGGAAGCGGATGTCGTTCAGGTAGCTGCCCTGCAGCGCCACGTCCTCGCCGAACTTGATGACCTGCGCCACTTTGTTGGTGGCGAGCTCGATGCGCACCAGCTTCGGGCCGCCCGCGATCACCTTCTCGTTGCCAGGTGCGGCGGGATCGAGCACCCAGAGATTTCCGTGGCCGTCGGCCACCACCGACTGCACGCAGACGAAGTGCTCGCCCGGCGCCATCTTGGCCGCCTCGGCGTTGCGCCAGGCGTTCCAGGTCTCGTCAGGATAGGGCTTGAGCGAGCCCTCCTTTGCCACTTCGGCGACCGAGATGGGGGCGTCCTCCGTCCAGCGCGGGAAATTCACGAACACCCGGCCGTCGGGCGTCGCTGCGACGCCCGTCACTTGATGTTGGAAGCTTGCGACTTCTTCTAGCCGGAAGCTCGGAACTTGCGCGCTGGCCGCGGTTTGGGCCCGTACCAGCGCGGGTGCGGTGATTGCGAGACCTGCGCCCAGCAGGGCGCGCCGCCGGAGGAGGGAGGAATCCATTAAGCAGCAACGCACTCGCCTGCTGTGAGTTGCGACAGGCGAAAGGTCCGGGCAACGGCGTTCGCCGCACCATCGTTGGACTCCCAAACCCCCATTCACACAGGTGATGCAATGCCCTTCGACACTGGCAACTGGAACAAATTCTGGGTTCTCATCAAGGACATCAAGTTCGGCATGTTCACGGCACGGCACGGTGACGGCAATCTTCACTCCAGGCCGATGACCACGCTCAACGGCCGCGACGAGCGCGGTGGCGTGTTGTGGTTCTTCATGCGCAAAGGCGGCGAGCCCGCGCTCGACATAACGCGCGATGCCGACGTGAACGTGGCTTACGCCGACCCGGGCGGCGACGCCTATGTCTCGGTGTCGGGCAGCGCCCGCCTGGTCGAGGATCTCGCCAAGAAGAAGGCGTTGTGGAATCCGCTGGCCCAGGCCTGGTTTCCCGGCGGTGTCCGCGATCCTGACCTCGCACTCGTCGCAGTCACCATCGAACAGGCCGAATATTGGGACGTGGCGAGCAACAAGGCGGTGAAACTCTACGAGATCGCCAAGGCTGCCGTCACCGGTACGCGGCCGATGCTTGGCGAGCACCGCGAGTTGCGCATGCGCTGAGTCGACCCTGGCGCCTGCCTCCGCTATATTCTGTCGAGAATAGCGACGGAGGGCCCCGTGAAGATCAGCGCCAGGAACCGCCTCAAGGGCAAGATCGTCGAGGTCAAGAAGGGCGCTACCACGGCCCATGTTCGCCTCGACGTTAACGGCACCATCGTTACCGCCTCGATCACCAACGAGGCGGTCGAGGAGCTCGGCCTGAAGGTGGGGCAGGACGGCTACGCCATCATCAAGGCGTCCGATGTGATGATCGGCCTCGACAGCTGATCGCCATGGTCCGCCTCAACGAGGTCCGGCCTGGCGAGCTGGCGATCGACCTGCCGGCGCGCGCCGATGCCGAAGTCTATTTCATCGGCCGCATCCGAACGCCCTGGACCGATCGGCGGGACTGCCCGCGTCAGGGCCGGGCAGACGGTCCGACCTGCCGGATCGAAGTCTTCGTCCCTTGGGACAAGGGCCTCGACAGCGTCACCGAGTTCGAGCGGCTGGAGGTGCTCTATTGGCTGCACGAGTCGCGGCGGGACCTGGCTCTGCAAAGCCCCCGGAGCGACGGCCAGGCGCGCGGGGTCTTCTCCCTGCGCACGCCGGTGAGGCCCAATCCCGTCGCCACCTCGATCGTGCAGCTGGTGAAAGCCGAGGGGCCGGTCCTGTTCGTGCGCGGAATGGATTGTCTGGACGGCACGCCGCTGATCGACCTCAAGCCCGACCGCACGCTCTTCAAGCCGCTGGCCCCGGCACAGGCCGGCGACTTCCAGGTGGGCGACAAATGAGACGCCGCGACACGCTCGCGTTACCGCTGCGGCGTGGACACGCTCGCGTTACCGCTGCGGCGTGGTCGCCGCACCGATGCCAGCGCCGGCGGCGCCGCCGACCACGGCACCCAACAGCGGGTTGAAGCCCGCCACGACGCCTAAGAGTGCGCCCGAGCCGGCGCCGATGCCGCCACCGGTCACGGCACGCTGGCCCCACGTGTCACCGCAGGCGGTGATACTGAACAGCACGCCGACAAGAACGGTGTACCTGGCGAAGGTCGTCAACATGGCCTGAGCTCCTCGAAAGGGGCGGCGCTCATGCCGCTGGCTGGTAACGCTGGATGCAATGCTGTGGTTGCGTCGGAAAACCTAGTAACGCCGCGGTGTGGTTGCGGCGCCGATGCCGGCGCCAGCTGCGCCGCCGACCACCGCACCCAACAGCGGGTTGAAGCCCGTAGCCGCGCCCAGCACCGCGCCCGAGCCGGCGCCGATCGCACCGCCGGTGACGGCGCGCTGACCCCAGGTATCGCCGCAAGCGCTGGCGCCGAACAGGATGGCGGCGAGGGTGATGTACTTGGCGATCGTCGTCATGTCAGGTCTCCCCGGAGGTTGATGCAAAGGCAGTTTACGTCTGGCAGGTCATACGTTGGGGATTGCGGCGGAAAGCTGGCAATTCCGACGGGCGAATCGGACGGTCGTGTCAAACTTGTGACACGCGGCGGCGGACCTTCTCGAGAAAGGCCTGGCGTGACTCGGGCGTCGAAGCATCCATGCCGTACTTCGCCATGTAGAAGGAATGCGCGTCCTTGGCACATAAGGGCTTCATGCCGCGCATCAGCACCTTGTAGCCGGCGTTGCCGGCAAAGAAGTGCACGATCCACCACGGCGAGCCGTAGCTCGTGACCACGCCGAACAGCTTGATGTTGTGCAGCGCCGCCTGAAGATGATTGTCCTTCGGATCGTAGGTGAAGGCGACGCCCGGACCCCAGACGCGATCGACCCAGCCCTTGAGCACCGCCGGCATGGTGAACCACCAGTGTGGGAAGCAGAGGATCAGCCCGTCGACGCTCTTCAGCGTCTCGGCATAGCCTGCGACAGCGCTGAGGTCGTAGTCGTTGGCCATGTAGCTGCGCCGCTCGGCCTCGGTCATCGCCGGCTGGAAACCTTCGCGATAGAGATCGGTGGCGATGACCTCGTGCCCGTTGGTGCGCAACGTCGCGACGATGGCGAGGAACAGCGAGTGGTCGAAGCTTTCAGTGAGTGGATGGCAGTGGACGACCTGGATCTTCATGGCTATGGCAACGCCGGGGCGAGGAGGGCCGTTCCGATCCATGCTGAAGCATTTCGACCACGTCACGGTTGCCGTGACCGACATTCCTGCCGCTGTCCGCTTCTTCGGCCTGCTGGGCTTCGAGCTCGACAAGGACGTGGTGATCTCCGGCCCGGTGATGGACCGCTACATGGGCATCGACAATCTCGAGGCGCGGCACGTCACGCTGGCTCTCAGGGATGCCGAGCCACGCTGCGAGGTGCAGCTTCTGCATTTCAACCGGCCAACCGTGACGTCCGGCGACGACGTCGCCCGGCTGGACCGCATCGGCTTCAATCACATCTGCTTTGCGGTGGATGACATCGACGGGGTCATCGCGAAGGTCACGACGGCGGGCGTGCGCCTGCGCAACCAGATGATGACCTTCCATGACCGCAAGCTGGTGTTCCTCGAAGGACCCGAGGGCATCACCGTCGAATTGGCGGAATGGAAGTAGGCGGTCAGATCACCCGCTGGGTGTGCGAGAACGCCATGTAGAGCTCGTGCGCCTGGCGCGCGATCGGACCGGGCTGCAGGTCGCGGCTTTCGTAGCGGCTGACCGGCTGTACCTTGCCGGCATTGCCGGTGGTGAACATTTCGTCGGCATCGTCGAGATCGGTCGTCGTCACGGTGCGCTCGTCGACCCTGACGCCGGCATTGCGCAGCAGCGTGACGGTGCGGTTGCGTGTGATGCCGGCGAGGAAGGTGCCGTTGGGCACCGGTGTCGCGACCACGCCGTTCTTGGCGAGGAAGATGTTGGAGCTGCAGGTCTCCGCCACATTGCCCGCGGCATCGAGCACCACGCCGTTCTGGAAGCCGCGCTCGAGCATCTCTCGGACGCCGCGCGAGGAATTGGGATAGAGGCAGGAGGCCTTGGCCATGGTCGGCGCGCTTTCCGGCGTCGGCCGGCGGATGGTGCGGCAGAGGCCGAGAGTCAGCGGCGTGCCGGCGCGCATCGGCGAGTGATAGACGCAGAGCAGGAACTGGGTGGACTCCGGATCGACCGAGATCGGGCCTTGTCCGCCCTTGGTGGCCCAGAACATCGGCCGCACATAAAGCTCGGCCTTGGGCCCGAAACGGCGGACGCCCTCGTGCATCAACTCCAGAATCTCCCCGGTAGTCTTGGTCGGCTTTAGGCCGAGCGCATAAGCCGAGCGCACGACACGTTCGGCATGGAGGTCGAGATCCGGCCCGCAGCCCTCGAAGGCGCGGCCGCCGTCGAACACCATCGAGCCCAGCCAGAAGGCGTGATCGCGCGGGCCGAGGATCGCGGGGTTGCCCTCGTGCCACGTGCCGTTCCAGTAGGTGAGCGTATCCATATCGTCCTCGGTTGTAGAAGCCGGCGGGAATAGCAGATTTTGGTGCCCGCTGCTCGCGCAGCGAATCTCAAGGCGGCCCTTATTTTTGCTGGGGTCGGGACGGCAAGCCGACATTGGCCGAACTGGGGCGGCATGGGCGCGCGAATGCCTTGATCGCACGGGGCACGCCGATCGCTGCGATGTCGTACCTCCATCAGACGCAATCGATTCATGAGTCAGAGGAGGCAAGCCATGATGACGCAGCGCATTCTTTTCACAGCCCTTGCCGCCGCCGCGCTCGCGACGCCAGCGATGATCGCGCCGGCGATCTTCACGCCGGCCTCCGCACAGGCTTCGCTCAACATCGGCCTGTCGGTGCCAGGACCTGCTGTGCCGTTCTATGGAGTCGCTCCCGGTCCGGCCTATGCCTCGGGCTACGGCTATAACCGCTGGGAGCATCGCGAGTGGGAACATCGTCGCTGGCATGAGTGGGACCGCCATCACTACTACGATCACCACTGGCGTTGACGATCCCTTCGTTCAGGCACGAATTCAGGGCGCCCGATGGCGCCCTGTTTTCTTTTCGCCTGACCCCAAGCTGACCTCGCTGCGGCCGAATTTGGGCGGAAGGGCGGCCCAAATACCTTGATCAGTCGGGCACGGGAAAAGGCCCGATACCGTACTACCAGACGAGGCGTGGACACCGAGAAGGACCGCGCCAGCCAAGGAGGCAAGTCATGATGAAGCGTACCCTCTACACCGTTCTTGCCGCCGCCGCGATTTCCACGCCGGCGCTGATCGCTCCGGCGATGTTCTCGCCAGCGGCAGCGCAGGCCAGCATGAGCGTTGGCCTCACCATCGGCACGCCGCCGCCAGCGCCGATCTACGAGGCCGTTCCTGCGCCGCGTGTCGGTTACGTCTGGGCGCCGGGCTATTGGCAGTGGGAAGGCAGCCGCCACGTCTGGCATACGGGCTCCTGGATGTCGGAGCGCCGCGGTTACAACTGGGTGCCGGATCGCTGGGCGCAGGTCCATGGCGGCTGGCATCACGAGGTCGGCCACTGGGACCGCCAGGTAGCCAGTCGCCCATTCGGCGACCGCGACCATGACGGCGTGCCCAACGCCTACGACAGGCATCCGGACAACCCTTATCGCCGTTAGCCGCGAGTCGGTCTAACGGGAGCAGGGAAGCGGGGCGCTTAGGCGCCCCGCTTTCTTCTTGCTATGGTCGCTCTCCCAAGGGAGAGAAACCATGCCCGCACCCATCGCCATCCGCCTGCATCCCAACGACAACGTCGTGGTGGCACGCATGGACATCCTGCCCAACACCAGGGTCGAGGGCGACGTCGCTGCGGCGACGCGCGTGCCGCCGGGACACAAGATCCTGACCCGCGCCGTCAAGAAGGGCGAGCCGCTGCGCAAGTACAATCAGATCATCGGCTTTGCTACCGAAGACATGACGCCGGGCACCCACATCCACACCCACAACTGCGTCATGGGCGACTTCGAGCGCGACTATGCCTTCTGCGCCGATGCCCATCCCACCGACTACGTCACGCCGGCGGCGACCTTCATGGGTTATCGCCGCGCCGACGGCCGCTCAGCGACGCGCAATTACATCGGCATCGTCACCACAGTGAACTGCTCGGCTGCGACCAGCCGCATGATCGCCAAGCATGTGGAGCCGCTGCTGGCGCAGTATCCCAACATCGACGGCGTGGTGCCGCTCACCCATGGCGGCGGCTGCGGCATGGCGGCGTCGGGCCTGGAGATGGACGTGCTGCGCCGCACGCTCGCCGGCTATACGCGCCATCCGAACATGGCGGCGGTCGTGGTGCTGGGCCTGGGCTGCGAGACCAACCAGATCTCCGGTCTGATGAATGCCGAGGGCCTCAAGGAAGGGCCCAAGCTCATTCCGATGGCAATCCAGGACGAGGGCGGCGTCAGCAAGACGGTCATGCGCGCCGTCGGATTCCTGAAAGAGCTGTTGCCCGAAGCCAACGACGTCAAGCGCGAGCCGCTTCCGGTGAGCGAGCTGATCCTGGCGTTGCAGTGCGGCGGCTCGGACGGCTACTCGGGCATCTCGGCCAACCCCGCGCTCGGTGCGGCCGTCGACCTGCTGGTGCGCCATGGCGGCACGGCGGTGCTGTCGGAGACACCGGAAATCTACGGCGCCGAGCACCTGCTGACGCGCCGTGCCGTTTCTCGCGACGTCGGCGAAAAGATCGTCAAGCGCATCAAGTGGTGGGAAGACCATTGCGCGCGCACCGGCGGCGAGATGAACAACAACCCCTCGCCCGGCAACAAGGCGGGCGGCCTGACGACGATCCTGGAAAAGTCCCTGGGCGCAGTCGCAAAAGGCGGCACCACCAACCTGGTCGATGTGTATGAGTATGCGCAGCCCATCACCGCCAAGGGTTTCGTCTACATGGACTCGCCAGGCTACGATCCTGTGTCTGCGACAGGGCAGGTCGCCGGAGGTGCCAATGTTTTGTGCTTCACCACCGGCCGTGGCAGCGTGTTCGGCTGCAAGCCTACGCCGTCACTCAAGCTCGCGACGAATAGCTCGCTCTATCGACGCATGACGGACGACATGGACATCAACTGCGGAACGATCGTCGATGGCGAGGAGAGCATTCAGGATAATGGAAAGAAAATATTTGAACTGATCGTGAAGACAGCTTCCGGTCAGAAGACGAAGTCCGAAATGTTGGGCATCGGCGACGACGAATTCGAGCCGTGGAAGATCGGCGCAACAATGTGATCAAGCGCACAAAGGCAACTAACTTGACTTGGCAGCGTTACGTCCTCATATGCGGCGCTACGACTTACGAACTTGGCCTTGCCTTGGCGGCCTAGCCCACAGCGGCACGGACCTTCCCCACGAGCTATTACCAAATTCTTCGAGTTGTCGCAGACTGGTGCCGCGAGCGTACCATCTGCGCGTAACTATGCTTGCTCGCTAGACTAAGGAGACAGAGTAATGCCCACAGGTACCGTGAAGTGGTTCAATTCCACCAAGGGTTTCGGTTTCATCCAGCCGTCCGACGGCGGCAAGGACGTGTTCGTCCACATCAGCGCCGTCGAGCGTTCGGGCCTCAACGGCCTGAATGAAGGCCAGAAGATCAATTACGAAATCGCCACAGAGCGCGGCCGTTCGGCGGCCGTGAACCTCAAGGCGTCTGAGTAGGTTTCCGGAGCTCACGAACGGCGGCGGTGCTACCCGGCACCGCCGCCGTTCTTTTTGGCAGGAGAAAGGGCACCGCCGGCGCCCTTGAGTGGCGCGGTCATCGCGGCGAACATGTCCTTCGAACGGCGACATGCCGTTGGGGGGAACGATGGCGACCGACCTGCACTATCTGTCGCTCGACGAGGTCGCGCGGCGCCTCAAGGCGCGCAAGGTTTCCTCGGTCGAGACTACCCGGGCGATCCTCGATCGCATCGCCAAGCTCGACCCCAAACTAAAGAGCTACGCCACGCTGACGGCAGAGCGCGCGCTGGCCGATGCCGCCGTCCGCGATGCCGAGACCGCCGCCGGCAAATCGCGCGGCCCCCTGCACGGCGTGCCCATCGCGGTGAAGGATCTCTGCAACACCGCCGGCATCCCGACCGCCGCCGGCATGGCGATCCACCGCGGCAATATCCCGACCAAGGACGCCACCGTCGTGGCCCGGCTCAAGGCGGCCGGCGCGGTGATCCTGGGTAAGCTGCAGATGACGGAAGGCGCCTTCGGCGCACATCATCCGACCATCCCGGCACCGCTGAATCCCTGGAACGCCACCTATTGGACGGGTTCATCCTCCTCGGGCTCGGGAGCTGCGACGGCGTCGGGCTTCTGCTTCGCCTCGCTCGGCTCCGACACCGGCGGATCGATCCGCTTTCCCTCGACCATGAACGGGCTGTCGGGCCTCAAGCCGACCTGGGGCCGCGTCAGTCGCGCCGGCGTCTTTGCGCTGGCCGAGTCGCTCGACCATATCGGGCCGATGACACGCAGCGCGCTCGATTGCGCGATCGTGCTGAGCGTGATCGCCGGCGCCGATGCCGACGATCCGACCGCCGTGCCTCGCCCGGTGCCGGACTACGCGGCGGCGACGGCGAGCGGTGTCAAGGGCAAGCGCATCGGCATGCCGAAGGGACTGCGCGACCTCGACGAGGACTCGCGCCGCGCCCTCGACGGCGCGATCGACGTTCTGAAGAAGGCGGGTGCCGAGATGGTCGAGGTGAGCCTGCCGGCGGGCTTCGAGCAGGGCGCTCTGGACTGGGTGCCGCTCTGCGCCGTCGAATGCGCCATTGCCCACGAGGCGACCTATCCGGCGCGCGCCAACGACTATGGTCCCGTGCTGGCAGCGCTGATCGAGAGCGGCCGCAATCTTTCGGCGATGGAGATGGCGCACCTGCAGCTGCGTCGCGCCGCCCTCACCGGCGAGCTCGACAAGCTCCTGGCCTCGCTCGACCTGTTGTTGATGCCGGTGATGGGGCGCGCCGCCTGGTCACTCGATGCGCTCGCCAAGGCCGGCCGCGATCCCCAGACGGTGGCCGAGCGGCTGCGCTACACCGCACCCTTCGACTTGAGCGGTCATCCTGCGCTCACCCTGCCGGGCGGCATGACCGGGGACGGCGTGCCCACCGGCTTCCAGATCGTCGGCCGCGCCTTCGACGAGGCCGGCATCCTGGCCGCGGGCAACGCCTACCAGCAGCAAACCGACTGGCATCTCAGGCGGCCGCCGCTGTGACGCTAGAGCGGGTTCCGATCAAATGGGACCGCTTGGCGGTTCCATTTGATCGGAAACGCGTTGTCCCAGGCGCCTCGATCAAAGGCATAGTCCGTCCGGCTGATTCAGCCGGATGGACTATGCTCTAGGCGTTTCATGGACCGTGAATCATCTTTGCTGTACGATCACTTTTTTGTCACGACCATGGCCGCATGAGAATTCCCTTCAGGCACGATCTGCGACTGAAGCCCAGCATCCTCGCGTCATTCCTGCTTCTCACGCTGCCGGTTTTCGCCACCATCATCGCGGTCACCTATATCTCGAACGAGCGGATCGCGCGCGAAGACGCCCGCGAGCTGGTCGAGCGCTTCAGGATCGACGGCATCGAGAACGTCCAGGGCATTTTCGATCCCATCAAGTCGCTGGTCCGCTCGGCGGCGACGCTCGGTGACGAGCAGCCCGACTTTTTCTTCAGCAACCGCTCGATCAAGTACTTCTACAGCGTGCTGCTGCACAACGAGAAGATGGTCAGCGTCTATGCCGGCCTGAACGATGGCGGCTTCCGCCAGGCTCGCCGTATCGATCCTACCGTCGAGATCGACGGCAAGCTGCCGCCCAAGGGCACCAAGTTCGCCTACCGCTGGATCGACGTGAAGGAAGGCGAAGGTTCGCTCGACCACTATGTCTTCCTCGACGCCAACGGGCAGGGTCTGGGTGCTTCCCAGCAGGTCACGGCCTACGATCCCAGAACGCGCGCCTGGTATCGCAACACCGTGGCGGCAGGCACGACCTACATCACCGATCCCGACGTCTTCGCCGCGCTCGGCCTGATCGGCTTCACCGTCGCGGCGCCGTTTTCGGCCGAAGACGAGATCCGCGGCGTCGTGGCCATCGACTTCACGCTCGACGGGCTCTCGTCATACCTGGCCGAGCGCAAGATCAGCCCCGGCACGGTAAGCTACCTGCTCGACCATCAGGGTCGCGTGATCGCCGCGTCCGACCTGTCGAAGACCTACACCAGCAAGAACGGGCGCGTGGAGCTCACGCATATCTCCTCGCTCAACGACGAGTTGCCGGCCATCGCCTTCGGCGCCCGGCCACGCCAGGCGGCGGGCGACCGGCTTTACTCCTTCGCCCACGCCGGCAAGGAGTACTTCGCCAGTCTGTCGACGCTGCCCACCGGGTTCGGCAAGGAATGGCAGCTCTTCATCATCACGCCGGTCGCTGACTTCACCGGGGAGTTCCAGCGCAACAATACTCGCCTGCTGATCTTCGGGGTGGCCGCAACGGTGGTGCAGGTCCTCATCATCCTTTTTCTCGCCGGCGTGATTTCCGCTCCGCTCGAGAAGCTCGCGCAAAATGTCGGCGAGATTGAGAAATGGGGGCTCAACAGCCCGCCAAGCGTGGCGTCGCCGGTGCGCGAGATCGCGCTGCTGTCGCGCGCGGTCGACCGGCTCGATGCCACCGTCAAGTCCTTCGCCGCCTTCGTGCCCGTCGGCCTGGTGAAGGAGCTTTTGGCATCCGACCAGAAGCTGCAGCTCGGTGGCCACAGCCGCTTCCTGACGATCTTCTTCTCCGACATCGAGGCCTTCTCGACCCTGTCGGAGGAGGTGCCGACCCAGGAGTTGCTGCTGCGCGTCTCGGCGCATCTGGAGGTGCTGACCAAGGCGGTCAATGAGGAGCACGGCACCATCGACAAGTTCGTGGGCGACGGCGTCATGGCTTTCTGGGGCGCGCCATCGCTGCTCGAGGACCATGCCTGGCGCGCCTGCGTGGCGGCGCTGCGCATCCAGCAGGGCATGGACGAGCTCAATGCCCGCTGGATGGCGGAAGGGCTCAAGCCGCTGAACGTGCGCATCGGCATCCATTCCGACGCCGTCTTGGTCGGCAATGTCGGATCGAAGGAGCGCATGAGCTACACCGTAATGGGCGACGGCGTGAACGTCGCGGCCCGCCTCGAAGGCATCAACAAGGAATTCCGCACCCGCATCTGCATCAGCCACGCCGTGTTCAAGGAGACGGGAGAGCGGCTCTGCGTGCGGCCGATCGACGAGGTGACCGTCAAGGGCCGTCGCTCGAGCGTCACCATCTACGAGGTGCTGGGGGCCTTCGGCGCTGGCGCCGGGGTGGAGCCGTCGCCCGAGAAGCTGAGGCTGGCCGAGCTGACGCGGACCGCCTACGCGACTCTGATCCGGGACGACAAGGAAGCGGCGCTCGAGCTTTATCGCAAGGCGCTGTGCGAGTTCCCCGACGACGGCGTGTGCCAGGCACTGATCCGGCGGCTCGCGGCATGAACAATTCGCTGCGGCTGCCTCCCCATACCGTGGTGCCGGCGCTGCGGCCCAGCGAGTACACGTCGGCGCTGATCCAGGTGTTGCGGACCCATCCCGAAAAGGTGCGGGGCGCCAACGTGCTCGAGATCGGCTCGGGCAGCGCCGTGGTGCTGGCGGCGCTCGGCGCCCTTGGTGCGGCGTCGCTGTGCGGCGTGGACATCGAGCATGACGCGGTCGAGGCCGGCCATCTGCTGCTGGACGAATTGGGCCATGCGGGTGCCGAACTGCATCAGGGCGATATGTGGCTCCCGGTTGCCGGCCGGCGCTTCGATCTGATCGTGGCCAACCTGCCGCATTTCCCCATGGAGCCCGTCGAGGTCGCTGGCCGCCTGCCGACCTGGAGCTCGGGCGGCGGCGATGGCCGCTGGCTGCTCGATGCCTTCCTCGAAGGCCTGCCGGTCCATGTCGCGCAGGGCGGCCGGGCAATCATCACCCACAATGCCTTCGTCGGCCTCGAGCGCTCGCGGGCGATCGCCGAGCAGCACGGCTTCGAGCTCCGCGTCGTGCTCACCACGCTGGTCTATATCCCGGGCGACAAGATCGGCCGGATGACCCAGAGCGTGCTCCGTGCCGAGCAGGGCCGGTCGCTTCATCGCTACGGCCCCTATACGTTCGGCGACGTGCACATCGTCGAACTCACGCGCGCCTCGTGATCAGGCTGCTTTGCGGACTGGTCTTGCTGCTCTTGGCGGCGGCGCCAGCGTGGAGCCAAGGCAATTCACCCGACGCCGCGCTCGAGCAGGTGCTGAGGGAGGCGCGTGCGAACTGCGCGCAACCCGACGACCGGTTGTCGAAGGTGCTGTGTGGGGGGCGCATCAGGATCGGCGTACGCGACTTCTATCCGCTGTTTGCCACCCGCGAGGGCGAGGTGCGCTCAGGCTACGAGGTCGATGTCGCGCACGCCATTGCCAAGCGGCTGGGTGTCGATGTCGAGTTCGCCCGCGTCAATGCCGCCAGCCGCATCCCGATGATCGCCGACGATCGTATCGACCTGGTGATCGCCACGATGGGTCACAACACCCAGCGCGACAGTCAGGTGCGCTTCATCCTGCCGCACTATTACCAGTCGGAGACGACGGTGGTGGGTCCCAAATCCCTCTCCGTCAAAGGCTGGAACGACGTCGCCGGTCGCACCGTCTGCGTCACCATCGGCAATGGCTCCAATGCCGACATCGTGGCGCACAACGTGCGCCTGATGCTGTTCGACGAGGCGGGAGTCCTGCCCGAGCGCCTGCGCGACGAGACCTGCGTGCTGGCGGCTCAGGACGATAGCTTCTTCGCCGAATATTTCACCGACCCGAAGTTTGCCGCCGAATTCGAACAGAAGTTCGGCTTTGCCCAGGTGCCGTGGGGCATGGGCGTGGCGCGCACCGGCAGCGACAAGCTCGCCCGTGCCCTCGATTTGATGAGCCAGATCTTCCATCGCGACGGTGTCTTTCTCGAGTTTGCCCGCAAGGAGCGCGTCGGCACGGCGTTCCTGGAAAAGGAGAATGCGATCTGGAAGCGGCCGGACTGCAACACCGCTACCGGCAGTTCCAATCCCGCCTGCATCCTGCCGGCGCTCAATGCAGAGCTCCAGCCCACACCCTTCGTCGGCAGCGTGCTGGCGTTCGAAGACTGGACCGAGCGCGCGCTTGGCCTCGACGTCACCTTGCCGATGCTCAAGACCGTGCCGGCTTTCTCGCTGTTCTTGAGCGGCATCGTCAATTCGCTGATCCTGATCGCCGGCGCACTGATCGCAACCCTGGCCCTTGCGCTCGCCTTCGGGGCGGCCATGGGCTCGTCCTCCAGGCTGCTGCATTGGGCGGCGCGCGCCGTCACCGTGACCCTGCAATCCTCGCCGATCGTGCTGACGCTGGTGATCGCCGCCGCCCTCGCGCACGCGATCTTCCCCTATTCGGCATCGGTGGCGATCGGCGCCTCGATCCTGGCGCTCGGCCTCACCAACGGCAGCAACGCCGGCCAGGCGATTTCTGAGGCAATGGCCAGCTTGCGTAACGAACGGCACCTGAGCGGGACGAACCTCTTCCTTCATTCGCTCGGCCGTTCGGCGACCCAGATCGTCGCCTTCCTGGTCAACGCCGCCAAGGGTACGCCGATCGCAAGCTTCATCGGTGCGCCCGAGCTTCTGAGCGCCCTGACCGACATCACGTCCTTCTCCAGCGGCCGGGTCACGACCTACTGCCTGCTGCTGATCTTCTACACCGTGGTGGTGATGGGCGTGGTGTGGCTCTGCAACAGGCTGCGCGCCTTCCTCGAGCACAACGAGGCCACGGCATGAGCCCGCTGATGCAGCGCCTCGGCGGCGATTTCTTGCCGACGTTCCTGGCCGGCATGGCGGTCAATTTCGAGATCGCCGCGGCGGCCGTCGTGATCGGGCTCCTGGTCGGTCTGCCGCTCGCCTATGCCCGGGCCTCGGCAAGCCGCGCGGCTGTCGGCCTCTCGCTCACCGTCGTCGGCCTGATGCGGGCCGCACCTACTTTCGTGGTGATGTTTTTCCTGCTGAACGTCATTCCGCGCGATGCCGAGCTGTTCGGCATTCCGCTCGCGCTCTCCGGCGTCATGACGGTGGCGGTGTCGCTGGTGCCCTATTCGGCCGCCTATGCCGCCGACGCCGGCGTCGAGGCGCTGCAGCAATGGCGCCGCGGCTCGCATCTGGGGGCGCTCCTGTTTCTGCCCAACATGACGCGCGCCTTCTTCGTCGTCGTGATGTCGTCGGGCGCAGCGGCGGCGATCGGCGTCAGCGAGGGGATCTCCGTCATCCTGCGCCAGGCCGAGCTGCTGCCCTCCCTCGGCGACCGGCTGGTGCTGTTCGCCATCGGCATCCTGATGTTCGGCGTTCCGCTGCAGCTGAGCTTCGCCGTCATCCGCCGGCTGCAGCGCGCGCTCGGCAGCCACATGACCCGCCGGCAGGCCAATACATGAGCAACTACCGTTCCGCCTTCCGTCCTGGCCTGTTCAAGGGCCAGACCATCATCGTGACCGGAGGCGGCTCCGGCATCGGCCGCTGCACCGCGCACGAGCTGCACACGCTCGGCGCGCGCCTGGCCTTGATCGGGCGCACGCAAGACAAGCTCGACCAGGTGAAGCGGGAGCTCGGCCAGCCCGACGCCTTCACCTTCGCCGCCGATCTCCGCGAGGAGGATCAGGTGAAGGCCGCGATCGAGGCCACGATGAAGTGGGGCGGGCGGATCGACGGGCTGGTCAACAATGCCGGCGGCCAGTTCCCGGCACCCTTGAAGGAGATCTCGCTCAACGGCTGGAACGCCGTGGTGCGCAACAACCTCACGGCCACCTTCCTGATGTCGAAGGAAGTCTACCTGCGTTGGATGGAGGCGAATGGAGGCGCGATCGTCAATGTCGGCGCCGACTTCGAGCTTGGCATGCCGGGCATGGGCCACAATGGTGCCGCCCGCGCCGGGCAGACCAACTTCACCTACACCGCCTCGGTCGAATGGGCTCATTCAGGCGTGCGGGTGAATTCGGTGATCCCGGGCTTCATCGCGTCCTCGGGCCTCGACCGCTATCCCGAGAGCGCGCATGACGTGCTGCGCAGCGTCAAGGGCCGCGTGCCGCTGAAGCGCCATGGCACGGAATCGGAGATCGCCGGCGCCATCGTCTATCTCCTGAGCGAAGCCGCTTCTTACGTCACCGGCATTTCGCTCCGCGTCGATGGCGGCCTGCACAACAACGCCAGCTCGTCGTTCTACACGGTGCCTGATCACGACAAGTCCAAGCCGTTCAACGGCTTCCCGCTCTACCGGGTGCCCAAGGTGCTGGAGTAGCAAGCCAGCAATTCACGGCGGGACGCGGATACCTCCTCGCGTGGCGGGCGACCTACGGTCGGGCCACCAACAACACGAAGGAGCATCCGCCATGTCCAAGGAACAGGAAAACAAGGCCATCGTCGGCCGCTGGTTCACCGAGTTCTGGGGCAATCCCTGGAACCCCAAGGTGATCGAGGAACTCGCCGCCCCCGACATGCTGCTGCAATATTCGCTGCATGCGCCGCGCCGCGGCCGGGCGGACGTGAAGAACTTCATGACCGGTTTCCGCGCCGCCTTTCCCGATCTTGCCTTCGGCGGCGCCGGCGATCTGATCGCGGAAGGCGACTATGTCGTCGGCCGCTGGATCGGCGGCGGCACGCATACCGGCCCTGCCTTCGACGACTTCCTGATCGGCGCGCTGCCGGCCGCGACCGGCCGCAAGATGCGGTTCACGGGTACCACGGTGCTGCGCGTCGAGAACGGCCGGGTCGCCGAGGAGGTCGGCCTCGACGACGGCGTGACGGCGCTGACCCAGCTTGGCCTCATCCAGGCCGCCTGATCGCCCGCGTTTGATCGCAGGTGGCCGGGCCGGGACGGACAGTCCCGGCCCGCTCCCTCACCGACCTGTGAAGCCGCACGAGACATCCACGGAGGGCCCAGTACAGTATCTGGGTCATCATGCGGCAAACTTGGACCTGGCACTTCGACCTTCCGCCCAAGCGGTTGTGGCCGGTGCTTGCCGACACCAATCGCTTCAACGAGGCGATGGGTCTGCCGGCTTATGCACTCGAGGAGACGCCGCAGCCCAACGGCACGATCCTGCGGCGCGGCAAAGGCAAGGCGGCGGGCTTCACGCTCGAATGGGAGGAGAAGCCCTACGAGTGGGTGCATGGTCGTCACTTCCGCCAGGCCCGCGTCTTCACCAAGGGTCCGTTCCGTCGCTTCGGGCCGGTGTTCGACATCGCGCCCGAAGGACCCGGCAGCAAGGTCTCCTATGCGCTCGAGTGGGAGCCGCTGACCTTCGTCGGCCGGATGTTCGGCAAGAAGCTCGCGGCGCAGGCGGGCGCCGTCGTCGAGAAGCGCGTGCTGGAGGCGGTGGCCTTCGCCAAGGGCGAGCGCGAGACCTATTTCGATCTCGCGCCGCCGCAACTGCCCGAGGGCGCGCGCGAGCGGGCCAACGCGCTCGCCGACCTGGTCGATCGCACGCCCTACGGCAATGGGCTCGGCCACAAGCTCGCCGATTTCGTGCTGACCGGCATGGCGACCGACGTGATGCGGCTGAAGCCCAAGCTGCTGGCGCGCCAACTGGGCGTCGCCGAGCGGCCGGCGATCGAGGCCTGCCTCGCCAGCGTGCGCGCAGGGCTGCTCACCATGAAATGGGACCTGCTCTGCACCAACTGCCGCGGCGCCAAGATGAGCGTGGCCGCTCTCGCCGAGTTGCCCAAGGGTGCGCACTGCCCGTCCTGCAACATCGACTATGACCGCGACTTCGAGCGCAACATCGAGCTCTCCTGTGCGCCGGCGCCGGCCATCCGGCCATTGGCCGAGGGCGGCTTTTGTCTCAGCGGCCCGATGGCCACGCCGCACGTGCTAGTGCAGCAGCTGCTGGGGCCTGGCGAGAAGCGCGAGCTGGCGCTCGAGTTGCCGGCCGGCGCCTACCGCCTGCGCACGCTGCATCCTGGCGGGTACGTCGATGTAGACCACAAGGGCGGCGCTTTCCCCGGCCTACGCGCGACGGCCAAGGGCGTCGAGGCAGTACCCGGCAAGGCCGGCAAGATCGCCTTCGCTAACGATGCCGGCTTCGAACTCGCCATGCTGATCGAGGATCGCACCTGGACGCGCGAGGCGCTGACCGCGCCGGAGGTGATCTCGCTGCAGGCCTTCCGCGACCTCTTCGCCGCAGCGACGCTGCGTCCCGGCGACGAGGCGGGCGTCAGCCAGGTGGCGCTGCTGTTCTCCGACCTGCGCGGTTCGACGGCGCTCTATGAGCGCGTGGGCGACGCGCGCGCCTTCAACATGGTGCGCGAGCATTTCGCGCTGCTGGCCTCGATCGTGCGCGACCATGACGGCGCCGTCGTGAAGACGATCGGCGATGCGGTCATGGCCTCGTTCGGCGACCCGGCCGACGCGGTGAAGGCTGCTTTCGTCATGCAGGCTGCGATCAAGAGCCACGATCTCGTGCTCAAGCTCGGCGTGCACGCGGGGCCGAGCGTGGTGGTCACTCTGAACGACCGGCTGGACTACTTCGGCTCGACCGTGAACATGGCGGCCCGCCTGCAGGGTCAGAGCGAGGGCGGTGACATCGTGATCTCGCGCGGCGTCGCCGACGATCCGGCGGTGAAGCCCTTGCTGGCCAAGGTCGGCAGCCGCGAGGAGAACGTCGCGCTCAAGGGCTTCGCGACGCCGATCGGCTTCGTGCGGGTGCTGCCCTAGTTGAAGAGGATGTAGCGCTCAAGCTCGGGATGACACCGGGTGAGATCGAACGCCGAGCGGCTAAGTGCCGAAGTGCGCCGCCAGCACGGCGGCGGCCTCGTCGTTGGCCTTGAGGCCCTGTTGCAGGAAGCGGGTCAGCGAGAAGAAACCGTGGACGGTGCCGGGATAGTTCACGTAGGTCGTCTTTACGCCGGCATCGATCAGCCGGTCGGCATAGGCGCGGCCTTCGTCGCGCAGTGGGTCGTAGCCTGCGGTCAGCACAAAGGCCGGCGGCAGGCCGGCGAAGTCCTTGGCCAGGAGCGGCGAGAGCCGCAGGTCGGCCAGGTCAGTGCCGGTCGGCGCGTAGGCTTTCCAGAACCAGTCCATCAGTTCCTGTGTGAGGAAGTAACCCTCGGCGAACAGTCGACGCAACTCCGTCTGCCGGCGCGCGTCGGTCGCGGGATAGATCAGCATCTGGAAGGCAGGCATCGGCTCGCCGAGCTGCCGGACGGCCTGGCACACCACGGCCGCAATGGCGCCGCCCGCCGAATCGCCGCCCACCGCGATGCGCTTGGCGTCGACGCCGAATGATGCGGCGTTGTCGCGGATATGGCGGAACGCTGCGATGCCGTCGTCGGTCGATGCGGGGAAGGGATGCTCGGGCGCCAGCCGATAGTCGATCGAGATCACCTGGCACCGGCTCTTGTTGGCAAGCCGCCGGCAGGTCGAATCGTGGGTCTCGATGTTGCCGATCACGAAGCCACCGCCGTGATAGTAGATCAATGTCGGCAGCGGCCCCGAGGCGCTGCCCAGTGGCCTGTAGCGGCGGAAATGGATCTTGCCGTCGGGTCCGGCGAAGCCGCCATCATCGACCGCCGCAACATCGGGCGGTGCCGCCTCGCTGTCCTCGCTCATCTGGTCGACTACGGCGCGGCCCTGGGCGTAAGGCAGGGTGTGCAGCTTCGGTCGGCCCTCGGCGACGGCCTTCTCCATCAAGTCGAGGAGCGTGCGGACTTCCTGGTCGAGCATTTGTATTGGTTTCCTCAATCGAACAAATGGCGATAGGCGAACAGCGACGGCGCGCCGCCGGTATGGAGAAAGACGATGTCCTGATCCGTTGTCCATCGACCGCTGCGGATCAGGGCGATCAGGCCGGCCAAGCCTTTTCCCGAATAGACCGGATCGAGCACCAGCCCTTCGAGACGTGCGCCGAGCTTGATCGCCTCGACGGTCGCCTCATGGGCAACGCCATAGGCTGGACCGGCATGGCCGGCCACGACTTCGACGTCGGTGTCATCGAACGACTGCGCGAGCAGATCGGCCGCTCCTTTGGCGTAGACGACGACATCGCCCCGCACCCGCTCGGGCTCAGCGTCGATGTCGATGCCGACCACGCGCGTGTCTGGCAGGCAGCAGCGCGCGCCGACCACTAGCCCGGCCTGCGTGCCGCCGCTGCCCGTGCAGTGCACGATCGCCGCCGGCGAGATGCCGGCCGCCGCGCATTGATCGGCGATCTCGACGACGGTCGACGCATAGCCGACTGCACCCAGCGCATCGGAGACGCCGTAGGGCACGACAAAAGGCTGTCGCCCCTCGGCGCGCAGACGGTCGGCGAGGACGCGGATCGCTCCGTTGCGATCGCCGTTCCACGGCACGTCGTGCAGGGTGGCGCCGAACAGGCGGTTGAGCAGCGCGTTGCCGGTCTTCTCGTACTCGGCCGACGGTGGCGCGAGCCGGCCATGATAGACCGCGAGATGGCAGGCCAGGCCTAGCTTGGCCGCAGCGGCCGCGACCTGGCGCTGGCTGTTGGATTGCACGACGCCGCCCGAGACGAGCGTGTCGGCGCCTTGCTCGATCGCCTGCTTCAGCACGTAGTCGAGCTTGCGGAGCTTGTTGCCGCCGAGACCGACGCCGGTGCAGTCGTCGCGTTTCACCCAGAGCCGCGGGCCGCCATGTTCCTTGGCGAGATGGGCGCTGAGGCGCGCCATCGGCTCGAACGGAGTCGGCAGATGGGCAAGCCCCAGGCGCTGAAATCGCTCAAGCGAGGAAAGTTTTTGCATGCTGGGCGATGTCGGTAGCACGCTCCCAAGTCATGCAGAAGCGCCCACCGCGAATGATTTCCACCGTGGCGTGCGGGCAGGCGTCGTGAACCTGCCGCCGGTATTTGCGGTAGATGAATTTCTCGCCGTAGAGCATCAGCACCGGACAGTCGAGCATGCCCAGCGTGCCGATCAGATCGAAGCTCGCAAATGCCTGCACGGCCTGCCAGCGGTCGCGTCCGACCTCGAACTGCGCGGTGTTGATGCGGTCCATCCACGACTGGGTTGGCTTGATCGGTGCGTGGTCGGGATCGTTGGCCAGCATGAACTCGAGGCTGCGCGGCGCGGGAAAGCCCGAGCTGTCGGACGGCCGCACCTTGGCGATGTCGGCGATGTCGTTGCCGCCTGTCTCGAAGTAGGGCGTGTTGATCGCGATCACCTTGTCGATGCGCTGCTTGTGGCGGGCACCGAGCGCGTAGGACACGCCGGCGCCGACCGCCTCGCCCAGGGCGAAGGCGCGCTCGATCTTGAGCTGGTCCATGACCTCGATCACGCAGCGCGCGTAGTCCTCGATGGTCGGCTGTCCGGCGAAATGGTCGGAGTGGCCGTGGCTCGGATAGTCGATGGCGATGGCGCGGAAGTTCGGCGCCAGCGCCTGCAACAGCTCGATCATCAGCGCCGAGCTCTGCTGGTTGATGTGGCTGATCATCACGACGGGGCCGCTTCCGCAGGCTCGCCAGTGGATGTGGCCGGCGAAGGTTTTCGCCAGGCCGCGATCGATCGGCTGGGTCACGGCTACTCGAGCTTGACGTTGGCGAACTTGACCACCTCGCCCCACTTGGCGCCCTCGGCGGCAAGGAAGGTAGCCAGCTCCTCGGTCGTGCCGCCGACCGCGACGCCGCCCTGGGCCGCGTAGGCGTCGATCACGTCCTTGCTATGCAGCGCCTCTACGGCTGCTGCATAGATCTTCTGGCGCGCGGCGAGCGGCGCCTCGCCAGGCGAGATCAGGGCGTACCAATTATCGGAATTGACCTTGGGCAGGCCGAGCTCGCGCATGGTCGGCACGTCGGGCAGCAGGGGCGCGCGCGTGTCGGAGGTCACCGCCAGGGCCTTGACCGTGCCGGCGCGGATGTGGGCGAGCGAGACCGAGATGTCGAGCAGCGTCGAATCGACGGTGCCGGCGATCAGGTCGTTGGTCGCGGGGGCGGCCCCACGATAGGGCACGTGCAGGATGTCGATGCCCGCCTCATGCTTCAGCAGCTCGATCGCCAGATGGGTGATGCCGCCGGTGCCGGCCGAGCCGCAGGTCAGCTTGCCCGGCCTGGCCTTGGCGGCGGCGAGGAAGCCCTTGAAGTCGTTGATGCCGAGCTTGCTGTTCACCACCAGTATTTCCTGCACGCGCACCATGAGGGTGAGCGGCGCGATGTCCTTCTTGGAGTCGAAGGGCATCTTAGGCATCAGGTGCTGCATGATCGCGCCGGCCGAGGCGCTCATCATGCCCATGACGTGCGGATCGCTGCCGGACTTGGCGACGAAGTCGACGCCGGTGACGCCCGCCGCGCCACTCTTGTTCTCGACCACCACCGACTGGCCGAGCCGGCTCGCCATGCCTTGCGCCAGATAGCGGCCGAACACGTCGGACGGGCCGCCGGCCGGAAAGGGAATGACCAGGGTCATCGGCCTGCTGGGAAAGGCGGGCTGCGCACGCGCAGCGCTGCCTATGAAGGGCGCAGCGGCAAGGCCGGCCATGGCGCGGCGGCGGTAAATCGGCAAGGTTCCTCCACTCTCGTCGCCGCGACTTTGATCCAAATCGGCCGCGTTGCGTAGACGTTATATGCTGGTGCTCGAGTTGTTTTTTGCAGGCCGAACAGTCGGCCACGGCGTATTCATCAATAGCTGGACGAAAAGCGAGCGGCGCTTCCATTTGGTGATCGACGGCACATGGGACGGGCGCGTGCTGGCGCTTTCGGAAAGCTACGTTTACGAGGACGGCCTGCGCGAGCAGAAGAGCTGGCGGCTGCAGCAGACTTCGCCAGGCGTCTTTACCGGGACCTACGACGACACGATCGGTCCTGCGAGCATCTGGTCGGACGGCCCGGTCGTGCGCCTGCAATACAAGCTGAAGCTTGCCGGCATCGCGCTCGACTTCGACGAGACCATGACGCTGTGCGACGACGGCCGTGTGATCGATAAGGCGCGCGTCACCAAATGGGGCATCCCGGTCGGCCGCCTCGAAGTCGTGATGCGCCGCACCTGAGCGCCGCGCCTGACACTCATTGGCCGAAGCCCGTCCAGCCGATTGCTGCACCGGCGGCGAGCATCCACAGCGGATGGATCTTTGAGCCGAGCGAGAGGCCGGCGGCGGCGGCAGTCACGGCGACGTAGATCCAGTCGCGGTCGACGGTGGTGGTGATAATCGCCGCACTCGCCGCCACCAGCCCGACCGAGACGGGAACGATGCCGGCCTGCACCGCCTGCCGCCAGGGGGCGTTCTCCAGCCGCCGCCAGAGCCTCATCGCCACCACGGTCAGCACCGAGGAAGGGCCGAACACCGCCACGGTGGTCACCAACATGCCGGCCCAGCCGGCGACGTTCCAGCCGATCAGCGGCGCCACCATCATGTTGGGGCCGGGCGCCGCCTGCGCGAGCGCATAGAGCGCCACGAAATCGGCGCCGGTCATCCAATGGTGCACGTCGACCACCTGGCGATGCATCTCGGGCAAAATGGTGTTGCCGCCGCCGAAGGCGACCATGGAGAGCTGTGCGAAGATGATCGCCAGCCAAACCAGCGTCTGATTCATGCGCCGGCCTTGAGTGTGACGAAGATGCTGAGCGGCGCGATCACCAGCATGGTCGGCACGAGGGGCAGGTGGAAGACGGCGACGGCGACGAAGATGATTGCGGCGATCGCTATCGCCGCCGGCCGGCTCCTGAGCGGCAGGGCGAGCTTCAGCGCCATGGCGACGAGCAGGCCGGCCGCCGCTGCGGCGAGGCCTGAGAACATGTGCACGACATGAGACTCGTTGCTGTATCGCGCATAGATCACGCCGAGCACCAGCACGACCGCCGTGGGTGCCGCGATCAGCCCGACGAGGGCGACGATCGATCCCGGGATGCCGCCGAAGCGCAGGCCGATCGCGACCGACAGGTTGATGATGTTGCCGCCCGGCAGGAACTGGCAGAGGCTCAGGAGCTCGGAGAACTCCGTGTCCGTCATCCAGCGGCGTTGCTCGACCACCATGTGGCGAGCCAGCGGCAGGACACCACCGAAGCCGGTGAGACCCAGAATCAGAAAGCCGCGGAACAGGTCGATGGTGCTGGGCGGACTGGTGTTCCTCTCTGCCATTGCTTGATGTTGCTAGGCAGCGGCGCGGCAGATGTCCAATACATGATTTGCTGCGTGCCGATATACGATGCGTCTTGCCTAAAACTCCACGTCCAGCTCCTCGACTTCCTCGGGCTCGGCCTTCGCTGCCGCTGTCCATTCGACCATGGGCGGCCAGCGCATCATCAGGTCGCGGTAGGCGGCCGAGGCCGGGTCAAGCTTCACGTCATAGGTGGCAAAGCGCGTGCAGACCGGGGCGTACATGGCATCGGCGATGGTCGGTGTGGCGCCGAAGAGATAGGGGCCGCCATAGCGCTTGAGGCATCCGCGCCAGATGGCGGTCACGCGGTCGATGTCGGCCTGCGCGCCCGCCCACACCTTGAAGCCATCGTGGCGCACCTTGAGGTTCATCGGCAGGGCGGAGCGCAGATTGGCAAAGCCCGAATGCATCTCCCCGCACACTGCGCGGCAATGGGCGCGCGCCACGGGGTCGCCTGGCAGCAGCCCTGCCTCGGGTTTGATCTCGTTCAGGTATTCGCCGATGGCCAGCGTGTCCCAGACCTTGACCGGCCCATGGTCGAGGCAGGGCACCAGGAAGGAGGGCGACAGCAGCAAAAGCTCGGCCCGCGTGGCCGGATCGTCGAGCGGCGCCACCTGCTCGGCGAAGTCCAGACCGGCCATTTTGCACAGCAGCCAGCCGCGCAGGGACCAAGAGGAATAGTTCTTGCTACTGACGGTGAGCGAAGCCTCGGCCATGCCGCCAGGGGATGCAATTTCCGAGCCGGTCGCTGTTAATGCTTTACGCGCTGTACCAGACCGCCGCCGACCTGATGCTGCCCATGCGGACCTGGGCGACGGTGGCCAACCAGGCGCTGGTGGCGGGTGGCCAGGCGGGGACCGAGAGATGGCGGGCGACCAGCGCGCTCTGCGAGATGATGAGTCGGGCGACGCTCAGCCACCGCCGCCCTTCCTTCGGCATCAGTGAATCGAAGATCGGCAACCGGGTCGTGCCGGTACACGAGGAAGAAGTGCTGGCCACGCCCTTCGGCACCTTGCTGCGCTTTGCCAAGGAAGGCGCGCCGACACAGCCGCGCGTGCTTCTGGTAGCGCCGCTCTCGGGTCACTTCGCCACGCTGCTGCGCGACACGGTACGGGTGCTGCTGCCCGAGCATGACGTGCATATCACCGACTGGGCTAATGCCCGCGACGTCGGCATCTGGAGCGGCCGCTTCGGCTTCGACGAATATATCGAGCACCTGATCAAGTTCCTGGAGGCGATGGGGCCGGGCGCGCACCTCGTGGCGGTCTGCCAACCCTGCGTGCAGGCGCTGGCGGCGGCGGCGGTGATGGCGGAGGACGACAATCCCGCCCAGCCGCGCAGCATGACCCTGATGGCAGGTCCGATCGACACGCGCATCAATCCCACCAAGGTGAACGAGCTCGCCATGGGCCGGCCCATCGAATGGTTCGCGCAGAACTTGATCACGCGCGTGCCGCTGCGCTATCCCGGAGCCACACGGCGCGTCTATCCCGGCTTCCTGCAGCTCACTGCCTTCATGAGCATGAACATGGAGCGCCACGTGAAGGCGCAGATGGACCTCTACAAGGCGCTGGCCAAGGGCGAGCATGAGCAGGCCAAGACCATCAAGGACTTCTACGACGAATATTTCGCCGTGCTCGACATGACGGCGGAGTTCTATCTCGAGACCGTCGAGCGCGTGTTCCAGACGCATCTGCTGGCCAAGGGGCAGCTCGACTGGAAGGGGCGCCGGGTCAACCCCAAGGCGATCCGCCGTACCGCGCTGTTCACGGTCGAGGGCGAGCGCGACGACATCTGCGCGATCGGCCAGACCGTGGCGGCGCACGATCTCTGCTCAAGCCTCAGACCCTATCGCAAGAAGCATTATATGCAGGCCGGCGTCGGCCATTACGGCGTGTTCAGCGGCAGGCGGTGGGCCGGCCAGATCTATCCCTTGGTGCGAAACACCATACTGGCCAACGAGTAGGGACCTGTAGCGCGCTCGTGCCCACCCTTCGAGACGGCCGCTACGCGGCCTCCTCAGGGTGAGGGCTACCGGTCAACCTCACCCTGAGGAGCGGCCCGCAGGGGCGCGTCTCGAAGGGTGGGCAACCTCTGCGCTTTGCGTTATTTAATTGTCATGGCCGATTTCCCGAAGAAAACCCTGTCCGACTGGGAAAAGCTCGCCGCCAAGGAGCTGCGCGACAAGCCCGTGTCGTCGCTCGACTGGACGACGCCGGAAGGCATCGTGGTGAAGCCGGTCTATACGGCGGCCGACCTCGAGAAGCTCGAGACGGTGGGCGCGCTGCCGGGTTTCCCGCCGTTCACGCGCGGGCCCAAGGCCACCATGTATGCCGGCCGGCCCTGGACGGTGCGCCAGTATGCGGGCTTCTCGACGGCCGAGGAGAGCAACAAGTTCTATCGCGCCAACCTCGCAGCCGGGCAAATGGGCCTGTCGGTGGCGTTCGATCTTGCGACGCATCGCGGTTACGACAGCGACCATCCGCGCGTGGTCGGTGACGTCGGAAAAGCAGGTGTGGCGATCGATTCAGTCGAGGACATGAAGATCCTGTTCGACGGCATCCCGCTCGACAAGATGACGGTGTCGATGACCATGAACGGCGCGGTCCTGCCGGTGCTGGCGGGCTACATCGTGGCGGCGGAAGAGCAGGGCGTGCCGCAGGAGAAGCTCGGCGGCACGATCCAGAACGACATCCTCAAGGAGTTCATGGTCCGCAACACCTATATCTATCCGCCCGGACCCTCGATGCGCATCGTGGCCGACATCATCGAGCACACGGCCAAGCACATGCCGAAGTTCAACTCGATCTCGATCTCCGGCTATCACATGCAGGAGGCGGGGGCGACGCTGGTACAGGAGCTGGCGTTCACGCTGGCCGACGGCCTCGAATACGTGCGCGCCGCCAAGGCCAAGGGCCTCGACATCGACGCCTTCGCGCCTCGGCTGTCGTTCTTCTTCTGCATCGGCATGAATTTCTTCATGGAGGCGGCCAAGCTCAGGGCCGCGCGCTTCCTGTGGGCCGAGCTGATCAAGCCCTTCGAGCCCAAGAAGGCCGATTCGCTGTCGCTGCGCACCCACTGCCAGACCTCGGGCGTGTCGCTCACCGAGCAGGATCCCTACAACAACATCATCCGTACCGCCTACGAAGCGCTGGCGGCGGTGCTGGGTGGAACGCAGTCGCTGCATACCAATTCGTTCGACGAGGCGATCGCGCTGCCGACGCCGACTTCGTCCCGCGTCGCGCGCAACACCCAGCTCATCCTGCAGCACGAGACCGGCGTCACCAAGGTCGTCGATCCGCTGGCCGGCAGCTACTACGTCGAATCGCTGACCGCCAGCCTGGTCGCCGAGGCGCGCAAGCTGATCGGCGAGGTCGAGGCGCTGGGCGGCATGACCAAGGCGGTCGAAGCCGGCATGCCCAAGATGCGCATCGAGGAGGCGTCCGCGCGCCGCCAGGCCCGCATCGATCGCGGCGAGGAAGTGATCGTGGGCGTGAACAAGTTCCAGCCCAAGGACGCCACGACGATCGAAGTGCTCGACATCGATAACGACGTCGTCCGTGAGGGCCAGGTCAAGCGCCTGGAAAAGATCCGCAAGAGCCGCGACGAGGGCAAATGCGTGGCGGCGCTGAAGGCGCTGGGCGAGGCGGCGCGCAACGGCACCGGCAACCTGCTGGCGCTTGCCATCGAGGCGACGCGGGCGCGCGCCACGGTCGGCGAGATCTCCTCGGCGCTGGAAGGCGTCTATGGCCGCTATCAGGCCACCATCCGCTCGATCTCCGGCGTCTATGCCGGCGAATGGGAGGGCGACGAGGGGCTGGCGCGCATCCGCACCGACATTGCGTCCTTCGCCGAAGAGGAAGGCCGCCGGCCGCGCCTCATGGTCGTGAAGATGGGCCAGGATGGCCATGACCGCGGCGCCAAGGTGATCGCCACCGCCTTCGCCGATCTGGGTTTCGACGTCGATATCGGCCCGCTATTCCAGACGCCGGCGGAAGCGGCACGGGCGGCGATCGAGAACGACGTGCATGTGATCGGCGTGTCGAGCCAGGCAGCCGGCCACAAGACCCTGGTGCCGCAGCTCATCGAGGAGCTCGCCAAGCAGGGCGGCTCGGAGGTGCTGGTCGTGGTGGGTGGCGTGATTCCGGCGCAGGACTACGACTTCTTGAAAAAGGCGGGCGTCGCCGCCATCTATGGTCCGGGCACCAACATCCCGGCGGCGGCGGCGGAAATCCTCGGCATCCTCCGCCAGAAGAGTCAGAAACGGGCTGCCTAACGGCGGCGCAACAATGTTGCTGCGTACGTATTCTAATACTGCACAGGGGTGGCGCGGATTCTGGGACGAATCGCCTAAAAGCCAGGCTGGTGTGCGTTATAACCGTCCCACGGCGTGGGACGATTTGGCGTCCTAGCGCCCGGCGGCACCCCGTTCCTGGGCGGTGAGCGGACGCTCGCGGAAGTAGAGCACGCGGCCGCGGATGGTGCCGAGCCAGGTCTTCGCCTCGAGCTTGATGGGATAGCGAAAGGGCGTGTCGTCCATGCGCGCCATCCAGATCCGGATGGGCCGCTCGCGTTCGGTCTCGGCTTCCGACGGCGCCTCGTCGTAGAATTCGCCGGCGATGCGCTTGGTGTAGATCTCGCAGATCAGCGCGTCGCCCTGCGCGCCCTGAACGCCCAAGGCCGAGGCGGGCTCGCTGCCGACTTTTCTCAGGATCACGTCGGTGCGCCGCTGGCCGTCGTTGGTCGGCAGCGTTCGATCGCACGCCGCGTCGCCCGCGATGCCGGCGAAGAGCACGCTGGTCAACGGATCGAGCGAGCCGCGTTTTTTGTCCTCCGGGATCACCGATTTGGGCGGCGGCTTCCATTCCGGATTGAATTGTTCCTGCAGCGTCCCGCCTGGCCCATATGTCACCGCCCAGGTGCGCGCCTTGTCGCCGACCACGATCGACAGCGAGCCGCCCGCCGGCAACGCACCGGACGGCAGGTAGGTCCCCCAGGCGCGGTTGCGACCTTCGTAGTGCATGGTCAACGCCTTCATCGTGCCTTCCTTGAAGGCATGGCTTTGTGCATCGTAGCTGTTGCCGATGAAGCGTCCCGTGAAGTCGATATGAAAGCCGGTGAAACCCGCAAAGGTAATCTCGTATCCCGCTTCGACCAGCCTTGCGTCCTGGGCCCTGGTTGGTGTCGATGCGGCACCGCACAATGCAAGTGCGGTCAACAAGGCCCTACGAAAACTCATGAAATGGCGCTCCCCCCGGGGCTTACTTCGGCCGCTCAGGCACGATAGAAGGCCCACGCCCCCAAAGCCACCAAACTCCTGAAATGTCGCCCCCTCAATCCGATCGTCCACCCAGCATCGGCATGCGCCGTTCGGCTGCTGTGCTGAGCATTCTCGGCCGCCATTTGTGGCCGAAGAATGAGTGGGGGCTGCGCAGCCGCGTCCTTGTCGCGCTCGTGTTGCTGGTCCTGGCCAAAGTGGTCAACGTCTATGTGCCGCTCCTCTACAAGCACGCCATCGATGCCCTGGGCGACGGCAAGGCGCAGGCTGTGGCGGTGCCGGTCGCGCTGATCCTTGCCTATGGCTTGGCGCGCGTGCTGGCGCAGGCCTTCGGCGAGGTGCGCGATGCGATCTTCTCGCCGGTGTCGCAACGGGCGATCCGCAACCTCGCGCTCGAAGTGTTCGGTCATCTCCATGCACTCAGCCTTCGCTTCCATCTCGAGCGCCAGACCGGCGGACTGAGCCGCGTCATCGAGCGCGGCACCCAGGGCATGGAGTTCCTGATCCGCTTCACCACTTTCAACATCCTGCCGACGCTGTTCGAGATTGCCCTGGTCACCATCATCCTGTGGCGGCTCTACGACTGGCGCTTCTCTGCGGTGACGCTGGGCGTCATCGCAGGCTACATCCTGTTCTCGGTCGTGTTGTCGGAATGGCGCATCAAGTTCGTCCGTCGCATGAACGACGCCGACACCGAGGCCAACGCCAAGGCGATCGACAGCCTGCTGAACTACGAGACGGTAAAGTACTTCGGCAACGAAGAGCATGAGGCGCGCCGCTACGATGTCGGCCGCCGGCGCTACGAGACGGCGGCGATCCGTTCCAGCCGCACGCTGTCGCTGCTCAACATAGGCCAGGGCGCCATCATCTCCGGCGGCCTCGCCGTGGTGATGCTGATGGCGGGCAAGGGCGTTGTTGAGGGCACGATGACGCTCGGCGATTTCGTGGCCGTGAACGCCTTCCTGCTGCAGCTCTACGTGCCGCTCAACATGCTGGGCTTCGCCTATCGCGAGATCCGCAACGCCATCGTCGGCATGGAGCGCATGTTCGGCCTGCTCGACGTCCCGGCCGAGATCGCCGACAGACCCGGCGCGCCGCAGCTCGTGGTGACGGGCGGCGAGATCGTGTTCGACCATGTCGACTTCCACTACGAGAAGGCGCGGCCGATCCTGCACGATGTCAGCTTCCGCGTGGCGCCGGGCGACACGGTGGCGATCGTGGGCTCAAGCGGCGCCGGAAAGTCGACCGTTTCTCGCATCCTCTACCGGTTCTACGACGTCGCCGGCGGCAGCGTGCGCATCGACGGCCAGGACATCCGCGAGGTCACGCAAGCCAGCCTGCGAGCAGCGATCGGCGTGGTGCCGCAGGACACCGTGCTGTTCAACGACACGATCTATTACAACATCTGTTACGGCCGGCCCGACTGCACGCGCGAGGAGGTTGAGCAGGCGGCGAGGCTGGCGCGCATCCACGACTTCATCTTGGCCCTGCCGCAGGGCTACGACAGCATGGTGGGCGAGCGCGGACTGAAGCTGTCAGGCGGCGAGAAGCAACGCGTGGCGATCGCCCGCACCATCCTCAAGAACCCGCATATCCTGCTGTTCGACGAGGCGACCAGCGCGCTCGACACGCGCACCGAGCAGGAGATCCAGCGCTCGCTCGAGGAGGTGAGCCGCGGCCGCACCACCGTGGTGATCGCGCATCGGCTCTCCACCATCATCCACGCCGACGAGATCGTGGTGCTGGATCGCGGCCGCGTCGCCGAGCGTGGCCGACATGCCGAGCTGCTGGCCAGGAGCGGCCTCTATGCCGACATGTGGCGGCGCCAGCAGGAGGCTGCCGCCGAAGCCGAACGCAAGGTCGAACCCGAGGAGCCGCCGTCCTTCCGCGCGGAAGGACACCTGCGTGTCGCCGAGTAATCCCGCCGCAGGTCAGTCCCGGCAGACGCTCGTACCGGTTTTCGCCGCCTGTGCCGCGATCGGGCTGCAGGCGGGCGTCAACATGCCGCTGGTGCCGCTGGCGCTGGAGCAACAGGGTCACGACAAGCTCACCATCGGCATCGTGTCGGCCGCCTGGGCGATCGGCATGCTCTGTTTCGGCACGCGCATTCCACAGCTAGCAGCGCGGTTCGGCGCGGTGCCGGCGATCATCGGTTCGGTGGTCGTGGGCGCAGTGATCAACTGTGCCTACACGGTCACGTCCGGACCGATCGCGTGGGCCGTCCTGAGCTTCCTGCATGGCGTGATCGGCGGCGTGCCATGGGTCGTGAGTGAGATTTGGATGAACGTCGTCGTCGAGGAGAATCGGCGCGGCCGTGTGATGGGCATCTACGCCGGCCTGGTCGCCCTCGGCTTGGCGCTTGGCCCGCTGGTTCTGCAGGCGGTCGGGGTCTACGGGCCGACACCGTTCCTCACCGGCGCTGGCCTTTCCCTGCTGGTTGCGGTGCCGCTTTTGCCCCATTGGAACACTGCGCCGCGCATCCGCATCGACAGCTCGAGCGGTTTCAGCACCGTCGTGCTGCTGGCGCCGCTTGCCATGTTCGCGGCCTTTGCCTGCGGCTTCGGTGAGCATGTCGCCTTCAGTTTCCTGCCGGTCTATGCAGTGGGGGGCGGCTTGTCGGCCGAGACGGGCGCGCTCTGGCTGTCGGCTTTCGTCATGGGCAACGTCGTCCTGCAATGGCCGATCGGCTGGTTGGCCGACCACGCCGACCGCCGCGCCGTTCTGGCCGGCTGCACGCTCGCGAGCGCCATCCTGGTCGTCATGTTGCCGCTGGTGCCGGTCAGGTCGCTGGGCGTGATCGGCGTGGTGATGCTGTGGGGCGGTATCTCCTTCGCCATCTATCCGGTCGGGCTCGCCCTGCTCGGCCAGCGCTTCAAGGGCGGCGACATCGCGCGGGCCAACACCGCCTTCAGCTTGCTCTACATCCTGGGCGGCCTGATCAGCCGGCCGCTCACGGGTGCCGCGATGGACGCGGTGGGCGATCAGGGGTTGGGCTGGACCTTGGCGGCCTGCTACGGCGCGGCGACGCTTGCCGCCTTGCTGGCCTTGCGCCGGGCCGGCTGATAAGTCTTTCAGCAATGAGCGATTCCTTGCTCAAGCCCCTGCTGGCGGGCGACCGACGGGCGCTTGCCCGGGCCATCACCCTGATCGAATCGACTCGCGCCGATCATCGCGAGCGTGCCGACGAGTTGCTCGCGGCGGTGCTGCCCCATACCGGAAAATCGGTGCGGCTCGGCATCACCGGTGTGCCGGGCGTCGGCAAGTCGACGCTGATCGAGCGCTTCGGTCTGTCCCTCATCGAGAAGGGCCGCTCGCTGTCGGTGCTCGCCATCGATCCCTCGTCCAAGCGCGGCGGCGGCTCGATCCTGGGCGACAAGACGCGCATGGAGGAGCTGTCGCGCCACAACGCCGCCTTCATCCGCCCCTCGCCGGCGGGCGCCACGCTGGGCGGCGTGGCGCGGCGCACGCGCGAGGCCATGCTGCTGGCTGAGGCCGCGGGCTTCGACACGGTGATCGTCGAGACGGTGGGCGTCGGCCAGTCGGAGACGGCGGTGGCCGACATGGTCGACATGTTCATCGTGCTCCTGCTGCCGGCCGGCGGTGACGACCTGCAGGGCATCAAGCGCGGCGTGATCGAGCTGGCCGACCTGATCGTGGTCAACAAGGCCGACGGCGACCTCAAGGCCGCGGCCAAGCGTTCGGCCGCCGACTATCAACACGCGCTGCGCATGCTGCGCTCGCCGACCGCCGGCTGGACGCCCGAGGTCATGACCTGTTCGGCGGTCACCGGCGAGGGGGTGCCCGGGATCTGGGAGACGGTCGGCCGCTTCCTCCGGGCTGTGGGCGAAACGGGCATCGCCCGCCGCCGCGCCGAGCAGGCGCGCAGCTGGATGTGGAACGAAGTGGGCGAAACCCTGCTGGCGGCGCTGCGTAAACATCCCGATGTGAAACGCCTGGTCGCCGGCCTGGAGCGCGAGGTCGAGGCGGGGAAAACCACGCCCGCCGTGGCCGCGCGCCGTATGCTAGAAGTCTTTCATGGCCGCTAAGTCCTTCGTCAGGCGGGCCCGCCGCGCCGCCGCCCAAAGAGAGGCAAGCTCCGAACTGCCGTTCTGGAAGCGCAAGACGCTGGCCCAGATGAGCGGGCCGGAATGGGAGGCGCTGTGCGACGGCTGCGGCATGTGCTGCGTCAACAAGCTTGAATACGAAGGCACCGGCGAGCTCGTCCAGACCGACACTTGTTGCAAGCTCCTGGACCCCAAAACGGCGCGCTGCCGGGACTACAAGAACCGCAAGAAGATCGTGCCGGACTGCATCCAGCTGACCCCGGGTGTCGTGGCCAAGATGGATTGGCTGCCCAAGACCTGCGCCTACCGCCTGGTCCATCTCAAGCAGGACCTCTATTGGTGGCACCCTCTCGTGTCCGGCGACCCCGAAACCGTCCATCAGGCCGGGATTTCGGCCCGTGGGAAGGTGATTCCGGAGGATCAGGTCGAGGATATTACCGAGCGGGTGGTGGACTGGTTCGCGTAAGACGCGAACGGTTTGCCTGAGGCGGCAGCTTGACGGACCCCCCGTCCGGCCCCTAAAAGACCGGCCTTCCCGCCCTCCGGCGGGATCGTTTTTTAGCGGATAGTCCCATGCCTCGTCGTTGCGCCCTGTCGGGCAAGGCCGTCCAGTATGGCCACAATGTGAGCCACGCCAATAACAAGACCAAGCGCCGGTTCATGGCCAACCTGCAGGTCGCCTCGGTCCTGTCGGATGTGCTCGGCCACTCGGTGCGCCTGCGCCTCACGCCGCGCGGCATCAAGACGCTCGAGCATAATGGCGGCCTCGATGCCTATCTGCTCGGCACCAACGACAGCAAGCTCACGCCCGAGATGCTGACCTTGAAGCGCCGGGTCAGTTCGGCCAAGGCGAAGAAGGATGCGAAAAAGGCCGCGTAAGCGGCCTTCTTCTTTTCTGGCCTACTTCTCCAGCTCGAACATCAAGAGGATGTTGCGCTGGAGCGGATTGAAGTTGTCGTCCGAGATCAGCCAGAGCAGCGTCTCGCCGTGCGCCCCCTTGCCGGCCGCCAGCCCCTCGAGATTGTCCACCGCGTAGGGCGAGGCGAGCCATGCCAGTTCCTTGGCGCGCACTGTGCCGCCAGGCTTCACGTCGGCGGCATCGAACTGCATGACCCTGATTCGTACGCCGCGCACCATGTCGAAGGCCCGCTCGAGCAGGCAGAAGGCGCCGTCGGGTAATTGCACGAGCGCCGTCGGGTTGAAGTCGGGAGTCATGGCGTAGTCGAAGGTCTGCCAGGTGTAGCGGCCGCCGCCCGCCGGCTGGCCGATCCAGCCGCGCAGCATGCCGGGGTTCACGACATACTCTTCGCTGATGGCGATGATGCGGCCGTCGGCGAGCGCGGTCACCGCTTCGACGCCACCATTATTGGGCTGCCGGCCGAGATCGCCCGGTCCCTCGATGGGCGTGGGCGTGCCGCCGAGCGTGGGATAGCGCCAGAACCGGTGATGGCGCTCGAAGGAGACCAGCCACGAGCCGTCGGGCAGCAGCGCCATGCCCTCGGCATCGGCCATCGCCTTATTCTCGAGCGGCTTGCCGTCGAGGCCGCGCAGCGAGCCGATGCGGCCGTTGCTCAGGCCTACGAGGTTGCCGTCGTGATCGTAGTCGATGATGGCGGTGAGCCAGCTGCCTTCGTCGGAAATCGAGCTCATCGACTTGGCGTCGGGCGCGACATGGAGGTCCGACCAGCCGCCGAAATTGGCCGAGTTGGCCGTCATCGAGATGCCGCCGCGCCAGATCAGCTTGCCGACGCGCCGCAGCGCCGGTTCGTCGAGCTTCAGCACCAGCGGCTGCGAGCGGATGGCGAGGGTGACCGGCTGCGCGCCGACCGGCGACGGTGGCGGGCCGCCCGCGCAAGCCGCCGCGACGAGAAGGCAGAAGCCCAGCAGGGGTCGGATCGCGGCGCGCATCGTGCGCGACCCCTTTAGCACAATGCCTGTGTCAGATGCGCTGCAATAGCGCGGGTTCCGATCAAGTGGAACCGCTTGCGGTTCCACTTGATCGGAAACGCGTTGCTCCGGCGCCTCGACCAATGAGCATATTATGTCCGGCTAATTACAGCCGGACGCAATATGCTCTAGGCGGCGCGCTTGCCACCGGACTTGGCGGCGGTGGCGCCACGCGTGCCGCGGGCGCCGCGCCGGGTCTCGCGCACGACGCGGACGTCCTTGGCCTCTTCCTCGTCGAACAGCGAGGCGAGCTGCTCCATCATGGTGCCGCCCAGCTGGTCGGCGTCGACGATGGTGACGGCGCGACGATAGTAGCGCGTGACGTCGTGGCCGATGCCGATGGCGATCAGCTCGACCGGCGAGCGCGTCTCGATCCAGTCGATGACGTCGCGCAGATGGCGCTCGAGGTAGTTGCCCGGGTTCACCGACAGGGTGGAATCGTCGACCGGCGCACCGTCGGAGATTACCATCATGATCTTGCGCTCTTCGGTCCGCGCCAGCAGGCGATTGTGCGCCCACAACAGCGCCTCGCCGTCGATGTTCTCCTTGAGGATGCCCTCGCGCAGCATCAGGCCAAGATTCTTGCGGGCCCGCCGCCATGGCGCATCGGCCGGCTTGTAGATGATGTGGCGCAGGTCATTAAGGCGGCCCGGGTTGGCGGGCTTGCCGGCAGCGAGCCACTGCTCGCGGCTCTGGCCGCCCTTCCAGGCGCGCGTCGTGAAGCCCAGGATCTCGACCTTGACGCCGCAGCGCTCGAGCGTGCGGGCGAGGATGTCGGCGCTCATGGCCGCGACCGTGATCGGCCGGCCGCGCATGGAGCCCGAATTGTCGATCAGCAACGACACCACGGTGTCGCGGAAATTCGTGTCCTTCTCCTTCTTGAAGGACAGGGCATGCATGGGGTTGGCGACGATACGGGCAAGACGCGCGGCATCCAGCGTGCCCTCGTCGAGGTCGAAGTCCCACGAGCGATTCTGCTGTGCCATCAGGCGGCGCTGCAGGCGATTGGCGAGCTTGCCGATCACGCCCTGCAGGTGGCTGAGCTGCTGGTCGAGATGGTTGCGCAGGCGGCCGAGTTCCTCGGCATCGCACAGCTGGTCGGCATCGACGATCTCGTCGAACTTCTGGGTATAGGCGTGATACTGCTGGCCGAGCGGCTCGTTGGAAAGTGCGCCGGGCGGCAGCCACGGACGTTCGGCGCGACCCGGTTCCTCCTCGTCGCCCGAGCCCATCTGCATCTCGGTCTGGGCCTGGTCGGCGGCCGTCTCGGAGGCATCCTCCTGCTCGGAAGCGTCCTCGGTCTCCTCGCCCTGGGCGCCGTAGCCCTGGGATTCGCTGAAGTCGCTCTGGTCCTCGCCGGTCTCGTTGGATTGGCCGTCGGCGTTCTCCTGGTCCTGCGAGTCCTCCTGGTCGTCATCCTGCAGGTCCGCTGACTCGTCACCCAGCTTGAGATCGCGGATCAGCTGGCGCGCGGCGCGGGCGAAGGCGTCCTGATTGGCGAGCGCGTCCTTGAGCTTCTGGAAATCGCGGCCGGCGGCCAATTCCACGTCGGCCCGCCACATGTCGACCATGGCCTTCGCCAACTCCGGCGGTGCGGCGCCCAGCAGTTGCTCGCGCGCGATCAGGCCGATCACGTCGGCGATCGGCGCGTCATCCTTGCTCTTGATGCGCCCGTGGCCGCGCTGGTCGGAGCGTTGGCGCCACAGAGCCGAGAGATTGTCGGCGACGCCTGCCATGCGGCGCGCGCCCAGCGCCTCGACGCGGACCTGCTCGACGGCCTCGAAGATCGCGCGCGCCGTCTCGCCGCGCGGCACGCGGCGCAGATGCATCTTGCGGTCGTGATGGCGCAGCTTCAGCGCCATCGAATCGGCCTCGCCGCGCACGCGGCTCACGTCCTCGACCGGCAGGTCGCGCGCCGGCACGGTGATGCGCGCCTCCTGGCCGAGCAGCGAGCCGCCGTCGGGCACGAACGAGACATTCACGTCCTTCTTGGAGATCGCCCGCATGGTCGTCGCGGTGACCCGGCGGAACTCCTCGAGCGGCGTCGTATCCTTGGCCATCGAAGGCCCTTTCTAGTGGAGCTTTCCGCCCTTGCCGCTCGACGGCGGCAATTCCTTGCCGAAGCAGCGCTGGTAGTACTCGGCGAGCGTCGAACGTTCGACCTCGTCGCACTTGTTGAGGAAGGTGAGACGGAAGGCAAAGCCGATATCGCCGCCGAAGATGCGGGCGTTCTCGGCCCAGGTGATCACCGTACGCGGTGACATCACGGTCGAGATGTCGCCGGCGATGAAGCCCGCGCGCGTCAGGTCGGCCAGCGCCACCATGGCGGACACCAGCTTGCGACCGTCGTCGTTGTCGTACATCGGCGTCTTGGCGATGACGATGTTCACTTCCTGGTCGTGCGGCAGGTAGTTCAACGTGGTCACGATAGACCAGCGGTCCATCTGGCCCTGGTTGATCTGCTGGGTGCCGTGATAGAGGCCGGTCGTGTCGCCGAGGCCGACGGTGTTGGCGGTCGAGAACAGGCGGAACGACGGGTGCGGATGGATCACCTTGTTCTGGTCGAGCAGGGTGAGCTTGCCGTCGACCTCGAGCACGCGCTGGATCACGAACATGACGTCGGCGCGGCCAGCATCGTATTCGTCGAACACCAGCGCGGTCGGGTTCTGCAGCGCCCAGGGCAGGATGCCTTCGCGGAACTCGGTGATCTGCTTGCCGTCCTTCAACACGATGGCGTCCTTGCCGATCAGGTCGATACGGGAAATGTGGCTGTCGAGGTTGATGCGCAGGCAAGGCCAGTTCAGCCGGGCCGCGACCTGCTCGATATGGGTCGACTTGCCGGTGCCGTGATAGCCTTGGACCATGACGCGTCGGTTGAAGGCGAATCCGGCGAGGATCGCCATCGTAGTGTCATGGTCGAACAGGTAGGCGTCGTCGACCGGCGGTACGTGCTCGGTCTGCGTGCTGAAGGCCGGCACCTCCATGTCGGTGTCGATGCCGAAGAGCTGACGCGCGGAAACCTTGATATCCGGCATGCCCGAGACGTTCTGGCGGGCAGCGGTCGTCGTGGAAGCCATCACATGTCCTACAAAACAAAACCCGCCAAATTGCGGGCTTAAATCAATGATCGCAGGCCATTTTGTGCACCGCAAGCGACCAATTGCCGTGGCTGCCCTGAACGGGGCTAATCACTCCACCGGCAGGTGCTCCGAGGCTCGCAGGGTGGAATACGCAGCATTGATTTCCTTGAGCTTTTCCTCGGCGTCGCGAGCTCCGCCATTGGCGTCGGGATGGTGGATTTTGACCAGTTCCTTGTAACGAGATTTCACGTCTGCCAGGGTTAACGGCCATGAAAGTTCAAGCACGCCCAAGGCGTTGCGCTCGGCCGGTGTCAGTTGCTCGCTGCCATCCATGCGGGGCGGCGGCCGCTCGCCGAGACCGGCATCGTCGCTGAGACCAAACGGATCATGGATCTGCGGCCCGCCGCGCCGGCCGCCGAGCGGCCACACCGGCCGCCGCCAAATCGTGTCGGCGCGAATGTGCTTTTCGATTGCAGCAGCGTCGAGGCCGGCGAAATAGTCCCATTTTTTATTGTATTCGCGGACATGCTCGAGACAGAACCAGCGATACTGATCGAGGCGGTCACGCGCGAACGGCGCGCGGAAGTCGCCATGCAGCCGGCATCCCGGCGCTTCGCAGACCCGTTCGAAACGGTGCGCGCCGTCGGTCGTCAGGGGCTTGGGTCGCCGCCGAGGCATTCGGCTAATATGTGTTCCAGCGATTGGTCCGGCAAGAGAGGCGAGTGATGGGCGCAGTAGCAAACGCGATTGACAACAAGCTCCGGGCGCAATTCACACCGGCGCGGCTGTCGATCGAAGACAAGTCGTCGCGCCATCGCGGCCATGCCGGTCATCGCGAGGGCGGCGAATCGCATTTTCGGGTCGAGATCGTGTCGGCGGCCTTCGAAGGCCAGAGTCGCGTATCACGTCAGCGCCTGGTCTACGAGACCTTGAAAGACGAGTTCGCCGCCGGCTTGCATGCGCTCGCACTGACGACGCTGACGCCCGACGAGGACAAGGCGAAGGTCTAACTGTCCATCTCGATTTCTTTGCCGGCCGCCGCGGCGCGCACGGCCTCGGCGTCGGGCCCGGTGTAGAAGTGCGGCGTCCAGCGCTTCGCCACTTCGCCGTCGGCGGCCCAGGCGTGGCAGGTGTCGATCACGTAAGGTTTGCGTGGCGGCTTGCTCGAGGCCTTCGTCGCGTCAGGTTTGGGCAGCGTGCCGGTCTTCGCCCGATGTTCGCGGTTGAGGTCGCGCGCCTTGCGCGAGGACACCGTCTGGAAGGCCGTCGTCGCCACTGGCCCCAGGAGCTCGACGATGTGCGTGCAGCCATGCACGCCGCCCAGCCGCTCGCGCACAGCGCGATGGAAACCGCCGCCGATGCGCAGTCCGATCAGCTTCTTGAAGTCGGGTGCTACCTCGCCGCAGATCCGGTAGGGCGAGCTGTCGGTCACCGCTTCGACGTCGACGATGGTGAATTTGTGGTCGAACGTGAGCCGGATCGACATGTCGTGCACGAACTCGCCCGGCTTCAGGGGGCCACGCCATTCGTTGGCATGCTCGTAGCTCTTGGTGTCGGTGATGCGGCCCTCGACGTCCCACAGCCCGTCCTCGCGGAAGAAGCCCTGGCAGATGACGCGACGCGTATGCAAGTGCTGTCGCCCGACCGGCGGCGAAAGCGGCATGGCTGAACCTCTTGGATAATCGCTAACTGATGGTGGCCTGTATGGCCGCCGGCGGAATGATGCGCAACTCGGCGATGCGCGTGCCCTCGCGCTTCAGAATTTCGAACCTGAAGCCGTAGAATGCATAAACTTGGCCAACTTCCGGGATGCGCCGTGCCTCGTGCAGCACCAGGCCGGCGATGGTGATCGCCACGTCCTCCGGCAAATTCCAGCCATATTCGCGGTTGAGGTCATGGATCGGCACGTCGCCCTGGCTCACCAGGCTGCCGTCCTCGCGCTTGATCACGCCGCGCTTGATCGAATCGTGCTCGTCGCGGATGTCGCCGACGATCTCCTCGATGATGTCCTCCAGCGTCACGATGCCCTGCAGCACGCCATATTCGTCGACCACGATGGCGAAATGCTCGTGGCGCGCGCGGAAGGCCTGCAGCTGGTCGAACAACACGGTCGTTTGCGGGATGAACCAGGGCTTGGTCACGACGTCGGCGATCTTGACCGTCGCCGGACCGCCGGCGGCACGGACCGCGCGGAACAGGTCCTTGGCGTGGACCACACCCACGATGTTGTCGGGCTGGCCGCGATAGAGCGGGATGCGGGTATAGGGGGCCGCCAGCATCTGGTTGACGATGGCCTCGGTGGGTTCCTCGGCATCGATCAGCACCACGTTGCCGCGATGGGTCATGACGTCGCCCACCGTGCGGTCGCCGAGCTCGAGCACGGAGCGCAGCATCGCCTTCTCGGCCGGTGCGTCCTCGTCGGCGTGGCCGACGCCATGCAACTCGATGGCGCCGCGCAGCAACTCATCTTGTTCTCGTGCCGCCAAGCCGGCGTCGGCGCGCATGCCCATGACCCACAAGAAAAGGCGCGAGATCCAGGCCACCGCGCGTGCCATCGGTCCCAGGATGGCGAGCGTGACGACGATCGAAGGTGCCAGGATCAGTGCGACCCGGTCGGCGCGCAACAGCGCCCAGGTCTTGGGCATCACTTCGGCGAAGACCACCACCATGACGCCGATGATCGCCGTCGCGTAGACGATGCCCGCGGCGCCGAACAGCTCCGTCAGCACCGCCGTGGTAAGCGAGGCAGACAGGATGTTCACGACGCTGTTGCCGAGCAGCACGGCGCTCACCGCCTCGTCCTTGCGGTCGAGCAGCCGGTTCACCAGCATGGCGCGGCGATTGCCCTGCTGGGCGAGACGGTGCATGCGCGGGCGTGAGGCGCCGGTGATCGCCGTCTCCGCCGCCGACATGTAGGCGCCCAGCGCCAGGCAAAGGACCACCAGCGGTCCTGCGACGAGGGGCGGCAGGTGGAATTCTATGTGACCTTCCATCGCTTGTTCAGGCGGCGACAGCTTGGTCGAGCAGGCTGCGCAGCGCGCCTTCGTCAACGTCCCGCGTTACGAACGCCTTGCCGATGCCGCGCGACAGAACGAAGGTGAGATGGCCCGCCTGGGCTTTCTTGTCGCCGCGCATGTGTTCGATGAGCTTGGCGGTATTCCACTGCCGCCGGTTGCCGCCACCGATCGAGCGCAGCCGCACCGGCAGGCCGACCGCGCCGAGATGGGCGCGCACGCGCTCCGCATCGCCCGCCGGGCAGAGGCCGAGCCTGGCCGACAGATCGAACGCCAGCGCCATGCCGGTGCCGACCGCCTCGCCGTGCAGCAGGTCCGGCCCGAAGCCGGTCTCGGCTTCCAGCGCATGGCCGAAGGTATGGCCGAGATTGAGCAGGGCGCGCAGGTCTGTGGTCTCGCGCTCGTCGGCCGCCACGATGCGGGCCTTGGCGCGGCAGCTTTGCTCGATGGCGTAAGTGCGCCTCGCAGCGTCGCCAGCCAACAGATCCGCGGCATTCTTCTCGCACCAGTCGAAGAACGCGGGATCGCCGATCAGCCCATATTTCACCACCTCGGCATAGCCCGCGAGCAGTTCGCGCCGGGGCAACGTGTCGAGCACGTCGGTATCGGCCAGCACCAGCCGCGGCTGGTAGAAGGTGCCGACAAGGTTCTTGCCGTGGCGCGTGTTGATTGCGGTCTTGCCGCCCACCGAACTGTCGACCTGGGCGAGCAGTGTCGTCGGCACCTGAATGAAATCGACGCCGCGCATCAGCACCGAGGCGGCAAAGCCCACCAGGTCGCCGACCACGCCGCCGCCCAGCGCCACCAACGTGGTCTGGCGGTCGGGCCGCTGGTCGAGCAGGCCGTTCATGAGCTGGCCGAAGATATCGAACTCCTTGCTGCGCTCGCCCGCCGGCACGAACAGAATCGAGGCCTCGATGCCGGCCTTCGTGAAGGAACTGTACAGGCGTGCGCCGTAACGCTCGGCGACGATGTCGTCGCTGACGATGATGACCCGCGGTTGCGCGAGCAGTTTGGCAGTGAGCTCGCCCGCGCGATCGATCAGGCCCGGCCCGATGGCAATGTCGTAGCTGCGGCCGGCCAGATCGACGCGCACCGTGCGAATGTCGCTCATGCCGCCGCTCCCGCCGGCTGCGGTGCCAGATGATTGCGCAAAGCCTCGATCACCTGCTCGGTGGTGACGTCGGCCGGCTGTGCGGTCGATTCCACGATCAGGTCGGCCTCGGCATAGACCGGATAGCGTTGGGTCATCAGGCGGGCGAGGATTTCCTTGGGCTCGCCGTTGCTGAGCAGTGGCCTATGGCCGCGTCGCTTGACGCGGTCGTACAGCACCTCGAGATCGGCACGCAGCCAGACGGTGAGCGCCCGGTCGCGCATCAGCGTGCGCGTCTCGGGATCCATATAGGCGCCGCCGCCGGTCGACAGCACGTGCGGCGATCCCGCCAGCAGGCGTGAGATGACGCGCCGTTCGCCGGCGCGGAACTCCGCTTCGCCGCGCCGTTCGAAGAACTCGGCGATGGTGCAGCCGGCCGCGCGCTCGATCTCGTCGTCGGCGTCGACAAACGGCAGGCCGAGCCGCGCCGCGAGGCGCTTGCCAATGGCGCTCTTGCCGGCGCCCATCAGCCCGACGAGGGCGACGGTGCGCGGTACGGAAAGGGGTGCGAGGGCTTCCATGACATGACCAAGGGCATGGATGTCGCCCATTCAGCCCGCGGTTTCAAGCGAACGTCGGATGGTGCTTGGACGGCCGCATTTGCCGCCCCGAAGGCAGCCGGGTAGTTTGCCCGCGCCGTGCCTCCAATGTTCCGTTCCCGCTATCATTTCCGCGTGCCCTCGTTCAGGCTTGGGCCGCTGATTGTCTTTGTCCTGGTCTGCCTGGTCGCGGGCGGCCTGGCGGCGCTGGCGATCATCGAGCCACGCCCGCAGCTGAAGCATTTCGAGGTTCCGGTCCCCAATGAACGCTTCTCGCGCTAGTCTCGCGGTCGTTGCCGCCGTGCTTGTCGCCGCCGCGGGGGCTGCAGCGCAAGCGATCAACTTCGACGACCGGCCCACCGGCTTTCTCAAGGCGCAGACCGGCGGCATGCCGGCAGACGCCTGGAACGGCACGACCCTCGCCACCGCCAAGCGTCTGGTGTCGGCATTGTCGGCAGCACCGCGCAGCCGCGCGCTGCGTGACCTGCAGTTCCGTGTGCTCGTGAGCGAGCTTACGCCGCCGGCCAACGACGGCAGTCCGCCGCCCAGCCTGTTCGCGCGCAAGGTCGAGCGGCTGGCGGCCATGGGCGAGGGTGAGAACCTGAACGAGATGGTCCGCAATGCCGGCGGCTACGCCGATCCGGCGATCGCCTCGATGACCGCCAACGCGTTGATGATGGCTGGCGAAAGAAGCGGCGCCTGCAACATCGTGCGCAATTGGGAGCTCGTCCAGCCATTTGCCCGGCGCGCCGCCGTCGCCTGTCAGCTCGCCGCCGGCGAGAACGCCGAGGCGCTCGCCGCCGTTGCGCCGTTGCGCAGCAGCGATCCGGGTTTGGCCACGCTGGTGCAGGTCGCCGCGGGCGGCCTGCCGCCCAGTGCTGCACCACCCGGGCCGCTCGACGGGCCGGCCATGGTGATGCTCGATCTCGCCCATGTGCCGCCGCCGGCCGCGGCGTTGCAATCGACGCAGCCGCCACTCATCCGCGCGCTGGTCGGACACCGCACCTTGCCCATCGCCACGCGCATCGACATCGCCGAGCGCGGCGAAGCGCTGGCCATCGTCGAAGCGACGCGGCTGGCCGATCTCTACGTGCAGGCCGTGAAGGAGGGCGCCGCCCTGCCACCGGCGATGGCCCGGCGCGCGCAGCTGGTCTACCTGGCGCGCAACGTCACGAATGCGCAGGAGATCATGAATTCGGTTGCCGTGGTCTACGGCGAGGCGCGCGGCAATCCGATGTTCCCGACCATCGCGCGGGCGAGCGCCTTCGGGCTCTTGAACCTGCCGCCCAAGCCCGAATATGCCAATGCCGCGCAGGAGGCGATCCGCGGATTCCTGCTGTTGGGCGACAGGCGCCGGACCGAGGCGTGGACCAAGCTCGCTCTCACCGCCGCCTACAACAACGCCCGCGCCATGAACGCGCTCGATAGACTGATGCCGCTGGCTGCCGTGGCCGGCATCGACAATCCCAAGCGCCTGCCGCCGAGCGAGGTCAACCGCTGGTACGAGGTGATGCGGCAAGACGACGCCAACAAGGCACCACTGCGCGGCAACCTGCTGCTCGAATTGTTCCGCGCCACCGGCATCGACATGCCGGTCCGCGGCACCGACCTGCCGGAAACGCCGCCGTCGGGTGTGCGGCTGGTGATGCCGCCGGCCGCGACCCTGTCGGCGCTGCAGTCCGCGGGCGCCGGCCATCGCCGCGCCGAGGCCTCGCTGCTCGCGGCGATCGCCATCGGCGAGACGCCGTTGATCGAGCTGCATCCGGCCGCCGTCGGCATCATCGTGCGCTCGCTGCGCGAGGCGGGCGAGGACGAGTCCGCACGCCTGTTCGCCATCGAGACCGCGATCGCGCACGGCCTGTGAAGAAGAAGCCCACGACACTGCTGTCGCGCGAGGCGCAGGCCTTCATCGAGATGCTGACGGCCGAGCGCGGCGCGTCGAAGAACACTGAGGCGGCCTACAGCAACGATCTCAGGAACCTCGAGGCCTTCCTGGCGCGCCGCAAGCAGAAGCCGGTGACAGCCGATGCCGATGCGCTCCGCGCCTACCTGAAATCGCTCGACTATGTCGGCATGACGTCGCAAACCGTGGCGCGGCGGCTGTCGGTGATGCGCCAGCTCTTCCGCTTCCTGCTGGCCGAGCGCCTGCGCGACGACGATCCGGCGAGCACACTCGATTCGCCGCGGCTCGGCCGGCCGCTGCCCAAGGTACTGTCGCGCGCCGAGGTCGACCGGCTGATCGAGGCGGCCGGTGCGAAAGGTGGCGAAGACGGCGGGCGCATGGCGACGCTGCTCGAAATCCTCTACGGCGCGGGCCTGCGCGTCTCGGAGCTGGTGACCTTGCCGCTCTCCGCCGTCGAGCGCGACCCGACGGTGCTGGTGGTGCGCGGCAAGGGCGAGAAGGACCGCATGGTGCCGCTCAGCGATCCCGCGCGTGCGGCCATCGTCTCGTGGCTGCATGTCCGTGCGGGCATTTTGGGCGACGAGAGCTCGCGTTACCTGTTTCCGTCGCGCGGCCGGACCGGCCATCTCACGCGCCAGCGCTTCTCGCAGCTCCTCAAGGAGGCGGCGCTCGCCGCCAACATCGATCCCGCACGCGTATCGCCGCACGTCCTGCGCCACGCCTTCGCCAGCCACCTGCTGGAAGGCGGCGCCGACCTGCGCAGCGTGCAATTGATGCTGGGCCATTCGGATATCGCGACAACCCAGATTTACACCCACGTGCTGGATGAGAAGCTGCGCGCGCTCGTGCAGGAAAAACATCCGCTGGCGCGCCGCCGGCGCAAGTCCGCTGGTTGACAGCGAGCATGGCAACTGTTGCCGGCCAATAGTTGACAGGACTCCGGTGCCGGGCGACATGTGGCCGCGATGACGACGTATCTCGAGTTCGAGAAGCCCATCGCGGAGCTCGAAAGCAAAATTGCCGAGCTCCGGCATTTGCCCAATTCAGGCGATGTCGATATCGCCGAAGAAGTCATGCGCCTGCAGGACAAGGTGCAGAAGCAGATTCGCGCGACCTATGCCAAGCTGACACCGTGGCAGCGCGTTCAGGTGGCACGCCACACCGATCGTCCGCATGCCCAGCGTTACATTGACCGGCTGATCACCGATTACACGCCGCTCGCCGGCGACCGCGCTTTCGGCGAGGACGCCGCCGTTGTCGGCGGGCTGGGCCGGCTCAATGGCCGTAGCGTGATGGTGCTGGGCCAGGAGAAGGGCGACGACACCGAATCGCGCCTCAAGCACAATTTCGGCATGGCGCGGCCGGAGGGCTACCGCAAGGCGCAGCGCCTGATGCACCTCGCCGATCGCTTCAAGCTGCCGGTGCTCACCTTGGTCGACACGCCCGGCGCCTATCCCGGCCTCGACGCCGAGGCGCGCGGACAGGCTGAGGCGATCGCGCGCTCGATCGACGCCTGTCTCGAGGTCGGAGTGCCGCTGGTCAGCGTCGTGATCGGCGAAGGCGGTTCGGGCGGCGCGCTCGCCATCGCCTCGGCCGACCGGGTCTACATGCTCGAGAACTCGGTCTATTCGGTGATCACGCCGGAAGGCTGCGCCTCGATCCTGTGGCGCTCCAACGCCAACGCCGAGGAGGCGGCCGAGGCGATGAAAATGACGGCGACCGACCTCAAGAAGCTGGAAGTGATCGACGAGGTGATTCCCGAGCCGATGGGCGGCGCCCACCGTGCGCCCGACGAGGCGATCGACGCGGTGGGCAAGGTGATCACCCAGGCGCTCGGCGAGCTGAGCCAGCTCGATGCCGACACGTTGCGCCGCCGCCGCCAGGACAAGTTCCTGGCGATGGGCAAGAAGGGACTTTAGGCGCTACAGCCCTTGCAGCGGGAAGCCGCCGACCTTGCCGTTCTTCGGCCGGCGCTGCTCTATCATTTGCCGCGCCTCGGCCGCCTTGCCGGCGCGCAGCTTGGAGGCCGCCACGGTGTATTCCAGGAGATCACGCTGGGCGCGGCTGCCGCCCAGGCGCTCGTGCGTGGCAAGCAAGGGCTCGATCTCGTCGGCGGCGCGCTGCCAGTTGCCGCGCGCGAAAGCGTCGAAGCCGCGCGCCATTGACGGCACCATGTCGCCTGCCGCGCCGCGCGGGCTGTCGGTGAAGGTCGCAAGCTTCTCGCTGTCGCCCGCCATCGCGTAGGCCAGCACGGTGTGCATGTCGACGAAGCTGAGGCCCGGTTTACTGAACCACTTGGTGGAATAGTCGCCGAGCTCGCGCCACAGCTCCGGCCGGCGCGGCTGGCCCGCCATCTCTGCACGCAGCAGGAAGGCCGGGCAGTCGGTGGCGACATTGATCTGCGGGCCCCAGGCGGCGCCGGGACGCAGCGCCTCGTTGTAGATTTGCCACGCCTGCTTATGCCGTCCGGTCTCCATCGACCACAGCGCGAGGTGCCAGCTGTTGTGGCAATGCATCATGCCGTCACGCGGATAGTCGGCCATCCACTCCTTCAGGAAGGCCAGGCCGGCCTCGCGTTCACCCAATTCGTAGAACAGGTGGCCACGGATGTGCGCGGCGTGCGCGCTCTGGGGATAGGCCGCCAACGCGCTCTCGATGTTACGGCCGCCTTCGTCGAACTGGCCGAGCTCGATCTGCGCGAAGGCGAGCTGGGTCCGATACCACCAGTCGTCGCCATAGTGCTTCTCGAATGGCTCGAGGACGGCGAGCTGGTCGATCTCGCGGCCGACCTTGCCCGAGAAGCCGATCAGGCCGAACACGCTGGTCGCCGGCGCCAGCGCCATGGCGTCGCGCGGCCAGCTCTTCATGTGCTCGCGGATCGCCTCGAGCGCGGCCGGCGCCTGGCCGGTGAGGATCTTCTCGAAGATCGCGATCTGGCTCCGCTCGCGCGGCGTGGCGCCGGCGGCGAGCTCACGTGCGCGGGCAAGCGGCGCCTTGGCCTCGTGGCCGCGCCCGAGCAGCTGCTTGGCGCGCGCGAGCGAGATGTGGGCCAGGGCGAAGTTCTCGTCGGCCTCGACCGAGCGGGCGAAAGCCGCGTCCATGCCGGGCGTCGCCGACATCAGGCTGTCGACGCCCGCCAGGTAGGCGTCGCGCGCCGCTGTCGACGTCGTGCTGAGCTCGTTACCGTAACGATCCTTCAGCATGCTCATTTCTCCTTGCCCGCCGTCGCTTCCCACAGAGGTGCGGCCATCGCTTCGGTGAAGTTCTTGAACATGAGGTTGAACGAGATGCTGATGCGGTCGGTCTTGCCCTGGTTCGACGGCACGCTGTGCTTCAGCCAGGCCGGAAAGATCAGCAGGCGGCCTTCCTTGCTCTCGGCGTCGGCGGCATTGGCGGTCAGCCGGGAATATTGCCGTGGCTGAGGCATGATCATCGACGGGCGCGGATCCTGGAAGACGATGCGCGAGCCGGGCGGCGGCACGGCGACGTAGTAGACGCCGCTGAGATAGTTGTTGGGATGATGGTGTGTCGGGTGATAGGCGCCGTGTGGATTGATGTTGGCCCAGCAGCCGGTGACTTCCATCGGATATTGATCGACCTGCAGGAAGCGCGTGACGCCGCGCGCCGCTTTCTCGACCAGCTCGATGAACTCGGCGAAGGCCGGCCGCCTGTGCAAGTCCTGCGGCGTCTGCCAGTTGCTGCCGGCCGGGATGGGGGGCCGAGGCGCGATCATGCGCTCGATCTCGGTGCGCAGCTTGGCATTGAGGGCCTTGGCCTCGGCCGCCTTCAGGTCGACGATCCAGATGGGGCAGGGGAAGAGTTCCTGGACTTCCTGCTTTTCGATCATGGCTGCCATCATATCCGGCGATTGCCGGATTGTCCGTTCAGTGGTCCAATTGTCAAAATTCAAGGACGCCGGAGGAACCGATGCCGATCACCGTCCAAGCGGTCACGCCGAGTTTCGCCGCCGAAGTGGGCGATGTCGATCTCGGCCGGCCGCTGTCTGGCGACGACGTCGCCGCCATCAAGGCGGCCTTCACCAAATATGCAGTGCTGATTTTCCCCGACCAGACCTTCAGCGACGAGAGCCATCTCGATTTCGCCCGCCATTTCGGTCCGCTCGAGACCAGCGTGTTCGCGATCCGCCAGGATCACAAGATGCGCCTGCATCCGCACATGGCCGATGTCGGCAACCTCGATGCCGAAGACAGGATTCTCAAGGCCGACGATCGCATCCGGCTCTACCAGCTCGGCAATCGGCTATGGCACACCAACTCCTCGTTCAAGCGGTTGCCGGCGTACTGCTCGATCCTGCATGGCCGCTCGATCCCGCCGGTCGGCGGTCACACCGAGTTCGCCGACCTGCGCGCGGCCTACGACGCCCTGCCCGAGACGACCAAGCGCAAGATCGCAGGCCTCGTGGCCGAGCATTCATTGCTGACCTCGCGCGCCAAGCTCGGCTTCAGCGATTTCGACGAGACTGAGCGCAAGGCCTTCGCGCCGGTGCCGCAAGTGCTGGTGCGCCGCCTGCAGGACTCAGGCCGCATGAGCCTCTATCTCGCGAGCCATGCCGGCGCGATCCGCGGCATGGCAAAGGCGGAGGCCGAAAAGCTCCTGAAGGAGCTGATCGATCACGCCACCCAACGGCAGTTCGTCTACACCCATCGCTGGCGGGTCAACGACCTCGTGATGTGGGACGACCGCTGCACCATGCATCGCGGGCTGGAATTCGACGACCAGCGCTACAAGCGCGACATGCGCCGCGCCACCGTCTCCGACGTGGCGCCGACCTGCGAGCAGATGGGACTGGCGGTCGCGGCGGAATGACTCCGGCGGCTTTCCGCAAACTCGCCCTGGCGCTCGATGGTGCCAGCGAGGGCGCGCATGGCGGCCATCCCGACTTCCGCGCCAGTGGAAAGGTGTTTGCCACCATGGGCTATCCCGATAGGGGCTGGGCGATGGTGAAGCTCACGCCTGACCAGCAGGAGATGCTGTGCGGCGCCGAACCCGCCATGTTCCGGCCGGTCAAAGGCAGCTGGGGTTTGCGCGGCGCCACTAACTTGAGCCTCGCCGGCGCCGATGCGCGGACCGCGCGTAGCGCGCTCGCCATGGCATTGAAAAACGTGACGGAGAAGAAAAAGAAGCCATGACCATCGACATCGAACCGCTGCGCAAGACCCTCGGACGCAAGATCGAGGATGAGGACGTTGTCACCGAGGCGCCGCTCAAGGCCATGATCGCTACCTTCGATCGGCCCGACAAGGCGCCGGGGCCAGGCGAGCCGATCGCGCCAGGTTGGCATCTCTGCTTCCTGCATTCTTATGCGCGACGCCAGTCGCTGGGCCGGGACGGCGCTGCCTTCGAAGGCGGCGTGCTCCCCAAGGTCCCGATGCCGCGGCGCATGTATGCCGGTTCCACCTTCACGTTCGATGGCGAGATCCGAGTGGGCGACAAGCTCCGCCGCGAGATCGAGTTCACCGACATCCAGCAGCGCTCCGGCAGCACCGGCAACCTGGTCGTCACCACCCAGACACGGCGCATCTTCACGCCGCGCGGACTGGCGCTCACCGAGGCTGCCAGCACGGTGTTTCGTGAGGATCCCAAGCCCGGCGAGAAAAGCGGCGTGCCGGTGCGCGATGCAGCGCCGAGCGACGTGCCGTGGCGGCGCACCATCAAGCCCGATCCGGTCATGCTGTTCCGCTATTCGGCGATCACCTTCAATCCGCACCGCATCCACTACGACCGCACCTACTGCATGGAGACCGAGGGCTATCCGGGCCTGGTGGTGCACGGCCCGTTTGCGCAGCAATGCATCTTCGACCTGCTGCGCGATTCGACGCCGGGGCGGAAGATCAAGACTCTTGCCGTGCGCGCCCGCGCGCCGCTGTTCGACACCGCGCCGTTCGACGTGATCGGCCGACCGACGGCGGACGGCAAGGGCGCCGAGCTCTGGACCGTGACCCCCAAGGGGACCATCGCGGCGCAGGCAACGGCGACGCTCGTCTAGGCGCATGGAGTTCGTCACCGCGCCGGATGGCGTGAAGCTTGCTGCCTACGAATGGGGCAATCCCGCCGGGCCTGAACTGCTACTGCTCCACGGCTTTGCGCAGGCCCATCTCTGCTTCGCGCCGCAGTTCGAGAGCGAGCTCGCGCGCGACTTCCGGATCGTCGCCTACGACCATCGCGGCCACGGCGCATCGGACAAGCCCGCCGAGGCCTACCAGAGTGGCGAAATCTTCGCGGAGGATCTTGCGGCCGTGCTGGACGCCAAACGGCTCAAACGGCCGGTCCTGGTCGGATGGTCGATGGGCGGGCGGATCACCCGCCAATACCTGCTGTCATTTGGCGATTCGCGGCTGGCCGGCATCAACGTCGTCAGCTCGCTAGTCGTCGAAGATCCGACTTGCCGAGGACCAGACGGGCCGAAACTTCCACCGCCCGACCAGACGTTGGCGCAGGAGATCGAAACCAACACCGCCTTCCTCGACGGCTGCTTCGCCATCAAGCCTGCGGAGGCTGCCTTCCGGATGGCGCTCGCCTACAACATGGTGGTGCGTGCAGACGTCAGGCGGGCGATCCTGGGCTGGCCGAGCAATCCGGCCGCCACCATTGCCGGATTGAACAAGGTCCGGGTGCCGACGCTGGTCACGCACGGCCGCAGGGACACGGTGGTATTGCCCCGCGCCGCCGAGCAGACGGCGGAGGCGATCAAGGGTGCGCGCATCTCGTGGTTCGACCAGAGCGGCCATTCGCCGTTCGCCGAGGAGCCGCAGCGCTTCAATCGCGAACTCGCCCAGTTCGTGAAGTCCTGCCAGTAGCTCAGTCGTTGGCGGCGCCGAAGCGCAGCGGCCGGAAGAATTCGCGGATGTCGTCGACCAGCAGCTTCGGTTCCTCCAGCGCGGCGAAGTGGCCGCCCTTGGGCATCACCGCGTGGCGGCGCAGGTCGTAGGCCCGTTCGATCCATTCCTTGGGCGGTGCTGGCGCGATGTCGGCCGGGAAGGCGGCGAAGGCAGTCGGCGTCTCGACCCGCTTGCCCTCGGGCAGGGCGCGCGGCTGCTGCTGGGCGATGCCGCGATAGAGCCAGGTCGCCGTGCCGGCCGTGTTGGTCAGCCAATAGACCATGATGTTGTCGAGCAGCAGGTCCATCGAGAAGCGGCTCAGCGGATTGCCGCCGCAGTCGCTCCAATCGCGGAACTTTTCCACGATCCAGGCGGCGAGGCCCACGGGTGAGTCGCTGAGCGCCACGCCCAGCGTCTGCGGGCGCGTCGCCTGGATGCGCTGGTAGGCGGTCTTGTCGTCGAGCGCAGGCCCCATCTTGCCGAGCCAAGCCTGTTCAGCGGCGCTCAGGTTGGCCTTCTTCAGGTCGATGCCCGGCCGCACGCCGACCATGTTCAGGTGCAGGCCGATCACGCCCGACTTCCACTCATCCTTCTCTTCTGTCACAGGATGGTCGAAGGCGAGCCAGGACGAGACCACGGCACCCCAATCCCCGCCCTGCGCGCCGTAAGGTCGGCGATAGTTCAGCTTCTCGTGGACCAGCCTGTGCCATAGCCCGGCGATGGCCCGTGGTCCGATGGGACCGGTGCTGCCATTGTCGCGGATCGGCGGACCGGAGAAGCCGTAACCCGGCAGCGAGGGCGCGATGACGTCAAAGGCGTCGAGCGGATCGCCGTCATGGTCCTCGGGATGGGCCAGCATGTCGATCACCTCGAGGAACTCGACGATCGAACCTGGCCAGCCATGCGTGATCACCAGCGGCAGCGGCCGCGGCGCGCCGTCGACCTCGGTGCCGGGCTCGCGAATGAAGTGCAGTCGCTGCGGTCCGATATCGACCAGGTAGTTGGGCCAACGATTGATCGCCTCCTGGCAGCGCTGCCAGTCGTAGCCGTGGCGCCAATAGTCGACCAGCTCCTCGAGGAAGGTGGGATCGGTGCCCGAGGCCCAGCTGCCTTTGTCTTCGATGGTCGTGGCGGGCCGCCAGCGGCGCAGGCGCTCGTCGAGATCGATCAGCATCCGCTCGGGAATATCGACCTTGAACGGCTCGGGAGTGTCGTAACGCGTGTCGGCCATGCGACAGGCGTAGCGCGGAACTTACCCTTCCAGCAAATCAGCCTTGAGACGCTGGCGTTGCCGCTCGTCGAGGCCGAGCGCTTTCTCGGCGAAGGCTTCGGGGCTGCCGTAGTCGGCGCGCACCACGTCGAAGGCCGCTTCGAGATAGGGCGTTCGCGCCTCGATGATGGCGGCGCGGGTGTCGATATCGAGCTCGGGATAGCGGCCGACATGGCCGGTCCACAGATCGTTGGTCCGCAGGTAGTCCTCCATCACCTGCTCCCACGGCACGCCGAGCAGCGTAAGCAGCAGCGCGGAAGCAAAGCCGGTGCGGTCCTTGCCCGCGGTGCAATGGAACACCAGCGGGCGATGCTGGCCATCGCTCAGGGTCGCGAACAGGGTGCGGAAGCCCGGCGCGCAGCGGCGCGGATAGTCGCGATAGTGATCGGTCAGGAACTGCATCATCAGGAATGGCGTGGCGCTGCCGTCAGCGACCGCGCCTCTGATCTTCTCGCCGACGCCGGGCTCGATATGCGCGCCCACGATCCGGCACGGGAGGCCGTCGACGAGATGCGGCGTCTCGGCCGCCTCGCTCACCCCGCGCAGGTCGACGATGGTGCGCACGCCGAGCTTGCCCAGCGCGCGGCGGTCCTCATCGGTCAGGCCGCCGAGATGGGCCGAGCGGAACACCGCGCCGCGGCGCACGGTGCGGCCGTCGCCGGTGCGATGACCACCGAGGTCACGGAAATTGGAGCCGCCCTGCAGCGGCACGACATGGGGGAAATCGGACACATCCATGGCGGACGTTTAGCACGGTTTCGGGTCAGAATTTTTGCGACACACCGAAGCGTGGTACCTTCGATCGATGGCCGAAAATCGCTACCCGACCGGCATGACCTTTGGTTATGGCAACTATGTCGCGCCGGCAAACCAGCCCGCGCCGACACCGCCGAAACCGAGGCTGCTGTTCGACGCCTGCCCGCTGTGCGGCGAGCGCGGCTTCGCCGTGTTGCGCACCGGCGATTGCTCGCGCCATCCGCTCTATCGCCCGGTGGTGGCGCCGGTCATGACCTGGATGCGCTGCGAGCCGTGCGGCCACGTCTTCACCGACGGCTATTTCAGCGCCGAGGTCGCGGTGGAGATCTTCCAGCGCACCAATCCCGGCCAGCAGCCGGGCGCCGCCTTCGAGCAGAACCGCATGGTCTCGGCACGCACCGTCGAGCGCGTGGCGCGCCATGTCGCTTCCGGCCCCTGGCTCGACGTCGGCTTCGGCAACGGCTCGCTGCTCTTCACCGCCCAGGAATGGGGCTTTAAGCCGATGGGGCTCGACCTCAGGCCGTCGAGCGTCGAGGCCTTGCAGCGTCTCGGCATTGAGGCGCGCTGCGCGGAATTGACCACGCTGGAGGAGGCTGGCGCGTTCGCGGTGATCAGCCTGGCCGACGTTCTCGAACACATGCCATTTCCCAAGCAGGGCCTCGCCGCGGCGCACAAGCTATTGCGGCCCGACGGGGTGCTGTTCGTATCGATGCCCAACTACGATTGCATGGCGTGGCGGCTGCTCGACGCCAGCAACGCCAACCCCTACTGGGGCGAGCTCGAGCATTTCCACAATTTCAGCCGTGCGCGGCTCAGCGCGCTTCTGGTCGAGCAGGGCTTCGAGCCGGTCCAGTACGCCGTCAGCGAACGCTACCGCGTCTGCATGGAGATCATTGCACGCCGCGTCAGCTAGACGCGGCCGTGGCAGTGCTTGAACTTCTTGCCTGAGCCGCAGGGGCAGGGCGCGTTGCGCGAGACCTTGCCCCAGGTCGAGGGATTGTTGGGATCGGCCTTCGGATTGGTGCGCGGTCGCGCCAGCGTGGCGACGCCGCCGCCGGTCGGATCAGCCGGATCGAACCCCGGATCGTCGGCCATCGCCGCGGCCAGCACCGGATCCTCGTGGATCTCGCGCATCTGCGCGGGCGGAGGCGCTGCCGGTGGCGGCTGCTCCATGCGCAGCTGCAGGGTGGCCAGTACGTTGGTTACCGACTCGCGCAGGCCGGTCAGCAGGTCGCTGAACAGGTTGAAGGCCTCGCGCTTATATTCGTTCAGCGGATCCTTCTGGCCGTAGGCGCGCAGCCCGATGCCCTGGCGCAGATGATCGAGATGCAGCAGATGGTCCTTCCAGTTCTGGTCGAACAGCTGCATCAGCACGCTCTTCTCGACCTGGCGCCAGACATCGGGCCCGTACTGCGCCGCCTTCTGGGCGAACAGCCGGTCGACCGCCTCGTTCAGGCGCTCCTTGATCTGCTCCTCGGCGATGCCTTCTTCCTTGGCCCAGTCGGCCACCGGCAGGTCCAGCCCGAAGACGCGCTGCACGTCCTCCTTGAGCTCCGCCATCTTCCATTGCTCGGCATAGACGTCCTGGGGAATGGCACGCGCCACCATGGCGTCGACCACGTCGCGGCGCATGCCGGTGATCACCTCGGAGACGTCCTCGGTCGCCATCAGCTCGATGCGCTCGCTATAGATCTCCTTGCGCTGGCTGTTCATGACGTCGTCGAAGCGCAGCAGGTTCTTGCGGATCTCGAAGTTGCGCGCCTCGACCTTGCCCTGCGCGGTCTCCAGCGCCTTGTTGAGCCAACGATGGGTCAGCGCCTCGTCGTCGGCCATGCCCTTCTTCTGCACCCAGTCGAGCACCTTGTTGTTGCCGAAGATGCGCATCAAGTCGTCTTCCAGCGACAGGAAGAACTTCGACGCACCCGGATCGCCCTGGCGGCCGGAGCGGCCGCGCAGCTGGTTGTCGATGCGCCGGCTCTCGTGGCGCTCGGTGCCGACCACGAAGAGGCCGCCCGCCTTGAGCACGATCTCGCGGTCGCGCTCGACACCCGCTCGGATCTCGGCCTCGACACGTTTCAGCTCAGCCTGGCGCTCGGCTTCGTCGGCGAACTTGGCGACGATTTCGGGTTCACTCTGGCGCACCAGCATCTCGACGTTGCCGCCGAGCTGGATGTCGGTGCCACGGCCGGCCATGTTGGTCGCGATGGTGACGCCACCGGGCCGACCGGCCTGGGAGATGATCTGCGCTTCCTGCTCGTGGTAGCGCGCGTTCAGCACGTTGTGCGGGATCTTGCGCTTCTTCAGTTCCTCGGACAGCGCCTCCGACTTCTCGATCGACACCGTGCCGACCAGCATCGGTTGCTGGCGCTCGCGGCACTCCTCGATCAGCTTGACGATGGCACGTGTCTTGTCGGAGAGCGTGCGGTAGATCTCGTCGTCGGCGTCCTTGCGCGCGACCACCACGTTGGTCGGGATCTCGACCACCTCCAGCCGGTAGATCTCGCCGAATTCGGACGCCTCGGTCATCGCTGTGCCGGTCATGCCCGCCAGCTTGGGGTACATGCGGAACAGGTTCTGGAAGGTGATCGAGGCCAGCGTCTGGTTCTCTCGCTGGATCTCGACTTGCTCCTTGGCCTCGAGCGCCTGGTGCAGGCCCTCGGAGTAGCGGCGGCCCGACATCATGCGGCCGGTAAACTCGTCGATGATGACGACCTGGCCGTCCTTGACGATGTAATCGACATCGCGCGCGAACAGCTTGTGGGCGCGCAGCGCCTGGGTGATGTGGTGCAGCAGCGTCACCTGGGTCGGCGCATAGAGGCTCTGGCCCTCGGGCAGCAAGCCGTCGGTGCGCAGAAGCTCCTCGACCGCCTCGACACCGCCTTCAGTGAAAGTGACGGTGCGTTGCTTCTCGTCTTTCTCGTAGGCGTCGGGCTTGAGCCGCGGAATTACCGTATCGGCGCGGCGATAGAGCTCCGAGGAATCCTCGGCCGGGCCCGAGATGATCAGCGGCGTGCGCGCCTCATCGATCAGGATCGAGTCGACCTCGTCGACGATCGCGTAGTTGAAGGGCCGCTGGACCATCGCCGCCAGCTGGTACTTCATGTTGTCGCGCAGGTAATCGAAGCCGATCTCGTTGTTGGTCCCGTACGTGACGTCGCAGGCGTAGGCCGTCTTGCGCTGTTCGTCGGTCAGGTCATGGACGATGACGCCGACGGTGAGGCCGAGGAACCGGTAGATCTGGCCCATCCACTCGGAGTCGCGGCGGGCGAGGTAGTCGTTCACCGTCACGACGTGCACGCCCTTGCCTTCAAGGGCGTTGAGATAGACCGGCAGGGTGGCGACCAGCGTCTTGCCTTCGCCGGTCTTCATCTCGGCGATCTTGCCGCTGTGCAGGACCATGCCACCCTTCAGCTGGACGTCGAACGGGCGTTGGCGGAGCGTGCGCTTGGCCGCCTCGCGCACCGTGGCGAAGGCCTCGACCAGGAGGTCGCCCAGGCTCTCGCCCTTGGCCAGACGCTCGCGGAACTCGATGGTCTTGGCGCGCAGCTGCTCGTCGCTGAGCTTTTCGAATTCCGGTTCGAGTGCGTTGATCTTCGCCACCGGCTTGTCGAAGCCCTTGACGATTCGATCGTTGGCCGTGCCGAACAGGCCTCGGGCGAGCGCCCCCAGCATGAAAACCTCGATATTCTAATGACTTAGGCGGGCACGCGGCCCGCCGTCCCAGTGAGAGATAGAGAGCGTCCCGAAGAGTGTCAACGCGAGCGCTCCCGATCACAAGCATGGCCAACGCTTGGCTCACGGAAAAGTGCCGCAATCGACCCGCATCGGATGCCGGGGCGCGCTGCCAGTGCTTGCTTGGGGTAAGCGCCCCTGTGTAAACGGAAGAGCCGCGCCGCTGTTTGAAATCCTGTTCTCGGAGCCCGACATGAGTCGTTGTTTGCGTCTACTGCGCGTCGTCGTTCTGTGCGGCGCAGCGGCTGCGATCGGCGTGCCTGCCGGCGCGCAGCAGCCCGCCACCCCACCCCCTGCGGCCAAACCTCAGCCCCCGGCCCAGCCGGCGCAACAGCAGCCCAAGCCGGCCCAGCCCAACGCGGCGGTGAAGGATCCCGTGGTGGCCACCGTCAACGGCCAGCAGATACGGTTGTCGGAGCTCGAGGTCGCCAAGCAGGCGCTACCGCCGCAATACCGTAACATGCCTCTGCAGGCGGTCTTCCCGGCTCTGCTCGACCGTATCGTCGACAGCAAGCTCGTGGTGGCCGACGGCCGCAAGAACAAGATCACCGACGATGCTGCCTTCAAGAAGCGCATGGCCTTCGTCGAGGACCAGATCCTCCAGGATTTCTGGCTGCAGCGCGAGATCGCAAAGCGCGTCACCCCGGAGAAGATGCAGCAACGTTACCAGGAGCGGCTGAAGTCGACGCCGGCCGAGGAAGAGGTGCATGCTCGCCATATCCTGGTTGCGACAGAGGACGAGGCCAAGGCACTGATCGCTGACCTCAAGAAAGGTGGCGCCTTCGACAAGCTTGCGAAGGAGAAGTCGACCGACAAGGCATCGGGCGCCGAAGGCGGAGACCTCGGCTGGTTCAAGAAAACGGACATGGTGAAAGAATTTGCCGACGCCGCCTTCGCCCTCAAGAAGGGCGAACTCACCGACACCCCGGTCAAGACCCAGTTCGGTTACCACGTCATCAAGCTCGAGGATCGCCGTCAGGCGCCGCCGCCCACCTTCGAGGAGCTGTCGGACCAGATTCGCGAGGAACTGGCGCGTGAGACCGTAACGCAAATCCTCGACCAGTTGCGGGCGGGCGCCAAGATCGAGAAATTCAACATCGACGGCTCCAAGCCCGAACCGCAGGCGGCCAAGCCGGCGACGCCGGGGGCACCCGCTCCGGCTGCACCGGCGCCTGCGACACCCCCCAAGTGACCCTTACGAACAAGTAAAACTCACGAAACAGGGCGTTTCTGGTGTAGGCTCCGCGCTTCGGCCGCCGGCAATCCCCGGATGGCCGCCTGAGGAGCCCCATGGCTGTCAAACACGCCCAATCGCCGCTCGCGCCCAAGACGACGCCGACGCTGCCGCGCATCGCGGGAGTGAAGCTCGCCGCCGCGCGATCGGGCGTGCGCTACAAGGACCGCGACGACGTCATGCTGGCACTGCTGCCGGCCGGCGCCACCGTGGCCGGCGTGCTCACCAAGTCCAAGACCTCCTCGGCGCCGGTCGACTGGTGCCGCAAGAACCTGGCGCGCGGCCGCATCCGGGCGATCATCGTCAATTCCGGCAACGCCAACGCCTTCACCGGCAAGCTGGGCGATAAGGCGGTTGAGGAGAGCACCCGCGCCGTCGCCCAGGCGCTGGGCTGCCCGCGTAACGAGGTGCTGATGGCCTCGACCGGCGTGATCGGCCAGCCGCTCGATTGGGAGAAGATCGCGGCAGTCGTGCCGGCGCTGATCAAGGGCGCGCGCGAGGACAGCTGGGCCGCCGCGGCGGCGGCCATCATGACGACGGACACCTTTCCCAAGCTCGCCACGCGGCAGGCCAAGATCGGCGAGCGCACCGTGACCCTGAACGGCTTCCTCAAGGGCTCGGGCATGATCGCTCCCGATATGGCCACCATGCTTGGCTTCGTCTTCACCGACGCGAAGGTGCCGGGCAGCGTGCTGCAGAAGCTCCTGGTCGACGCCGCCGACAGGTCGCTGAACTGCGTCACGGTCGACGGCGACACCTCGACCAGCGACACGCTGCTACTGGCCGCCACGGGTGCCGCCCGCCATGCCCCGATCGAGGAGGCGGACGATCCCGTCCTGATGGACTTCAAGCGCGCGCTCGACGAGGTGCTGATCGAGCTGGCGCAGCTTCTGGCGCGCGACGGCGAGGGTGCCACCAAGTTCGTGACCATCAATGTCGGCGGCGCGTCGTCCAATGGCGCGGCGCGCAAGATCGGTCTCGCCGTCGCCAACTCGCCGCTGGTCAAGACGGCGATCGCCGGCGAAGACGCCAACTGGGGCCGCATCGTCATGGCGGTCGGCAAGTCGGGTGAGCGGGCCGATCGCGACAAGCTCAAGATCTCGATGGGCGGCGTGAAGATCACCGACGGCGGCCAGGTCGTGGCGAACTACGATGAGACCCCGGTCGCCAGGCACATGAAGGGAACCGACGTGGTGATCGACATCGATCTCGGCATTGGCCGAGGCCGCGCCACCGTGTGGACCTGCGATCTGACGCACGGCTACATCGACATCAACGGCAGCTACCGTTCTTGAGGACGCGCGCTTGAGCGCGTCGTCGTTCGAGGAGGATTGCCCGGGCGGCGGACCGCCGCCTCTCGGCGATCGTCCGCTCGTGCTGGTCGCCGCCGTCGCGCTGGTCGATCCCGACGGTCGCGTCCTGATCGCCCAACGCCCCGAAGGCAAGTCCATGGCGGGGCTCTGGGAGTTTCCCGGCGGCAAGGTCGATGCCGGCGAGACGCCCGAGCAGGCGCTGGTGCGCGAATTGCACGAGGAGCTCGGCATCGAGACGGCGGCGAGCTGTCTGGCGCCGATCGCCTTCGCGAGCCACGGCTACGAGAAATTTCATCTCCTGATGCCGGTCTTCGCCTGCCGCAAATGGACTGGCACACCGCGGCCACGCGAAGGCCAGGCGCTGAAATGGGTGCGGCCGGCCGAGCTCACGCGCTATCCGATGCCGCCGGCCGATCTGCCGCTGGTCGGCCTGCTGCGCGACCTTCTCTAGGTCGGTGGCGCGAGCGGCACGCCGTCGCGCCAGGTGGTGAGGCGGCGGAAGATGATGGCTTGTGCGGTCGCTGCGATCGCGGTGCCGGCGTAGGAAATCAGGATCGCCAGGGTCCAGGTGACCACCGCGGCGGCGATGTCGGTGCCGAGCAGGCCGCGCAGGACGGCGAACGGCACGAGAGCGCCGATGGCGGTGGCGACCGCGCTGACAAAGAAAATCACGAACAGTGCGCCGATGATCGTCCAGGCGCTGCCGCGGCTGTAGGCCCAGGAATGGCGAGGCGTGAACGGCACGTCGACGGCGCTGGCGGCCAGCCCGAAGCTGACGCGCAGCGCCAGCAGCGCCGAGACAATGAACCCCGTGCCGAGCGGAGCAGCCAGCGCCTCGCGGCGGGCGAGCTCAGGGTCGATCGGCCCACCGCCGAGCGCCGCCGGATCGATAGTGCCCACCGTCAGCGTGAACGCCGCGATCAGCAGGAAGGTGATGCCTGCCACCTTCAGGAGGTGGACCAGAAAGGCCGTCTCGCGCGCCGACCAGGCGAGGCCTGGAAGGCGATCGACCCGCCCCGGGCCGAGCAGCACCACGCGCATCCAGGCGACCATGAACATCACGGTCGGGATGACATCGAGTGCTTTTTCCGCCAGCACGATCGGCAGCGACTCTTCGGTCAAGGCAGCGCCCGCGATGCGCAGGAGCAGTGACAAGATCCACGGCACGGTCACCAGGTGGAAGAAGAGCCGCAGCCGAGTGAAGAAGAACTCGAAGCTCTCCGACAGTACTTCGCCGAAGCCAAGTTTCACGAGCGGCCCCGTTCAGGCTTCTCGCCGGCACTCAACTCGGCCGTATCGAGCGCCTCGGCCAGGCGGTGCCGGGCGCTGCCCGGCTTGATCGGCTTGGGCTGCGATTCATGCGGCGCCCAGCCGTGCAGGAACAGCACCTCGAAGCTTGCAGCGATGCGGCCCGATGTCTGAGTAAATCGCTCGCGGTAGATCTCGGCCGCGCGCAGCAGCGTGGCGCGCCGCGCCAGTCCGCGGCGGCGCTCGACCACCAGGTTGCTTTCACCCATGGCGCTCAGCTCGCGCATCAGCTCGAGCGCGTTCGCATACTCGACGTCGATGGTCTCGCTGTCGGCCACCGGCAGCGCGAAGCCGGCACGCTGCAGGAGGCCCGCGGCGTCGCGCAAATCGGCAAACGGCGAGACGCGCGGGCTGAGGCCGTTCTCGATCTCGCTTTCGGCGGCCGCCAGCGCCTGGCGCAGCTGCCACAGCGTGGCGCCGCCCAGCATGGCGCCCAAGAACAGTCCATCGGGCCTGAGGATGCGGGCGATCTGGATCAGGGCGCCCGGCAGGTCGTTCACCCAATGCAGGCTCATGGCGCTCATCACCAGGTCGAAGCGGTGGGTGGCGAACGGCAACGCCTCCTCGTCGGCGACAACTGCCGGCCCACCAGCGCGGCGCGCGAAGCCCAGGCCGAGATCGGCGCGGATCAGGCACTCTATCGCCTTGCGCCCGCCAAGGGCAGCCGCGATCTCGTCGCCATGACAACCGAGATCGAGCGCCAGCGGAAAGGTACGGCGCACATCGTCCAGCCGCTCGATCAGCCGGCTCACGATCTCGCGCTTCAGGAACGACCGCGCCTCCCATTCGCGGGCCGCACGCTCGCGCCGGACGCGCAACGCGCTGCGGTCGAAAACCAGCAGGGGATCGGGAGCCGCCATTGCCCCCGTATGTAGGGCGAAAGCGTGGCGGCGGGTAGGGGAACAGCCCTTATTGCCGGCGCATTTGGCGGGCCCAATCAAACTGATGATCCTGGGCCGGATTTGCGCCGATGCGGGGCGAAAGCTGCTCGATGCCGTGCTGCCGCCGCTCTGTCTGGGCTGTAACGAGATCGTAGCGACGCCGGGCGCACTCTGCGCCGCCTGCTGGCCGGCCTTCTCCTTCATCGCACCGCCGCACTGTGCGCACTGCGGCACACCCTTCGCCGAGGACCTGGGCGAGAGCGCACTTTGCGGCGCCTGTCTCGCCCGCCCGCCGCGCTTTCGCCGGGCGCGCGCGGCGCTGGTCTACGACGCGCAAAGCCGGCGTCTGGTGCTGCCGTTCAAGCATGGCGACCGGACTGATCTCGCCCGTGCCTGCGGCAACTGGATGGCCCGTGCCGGCGTCGATCTTCTCGCCGAGGCGGATCTCGTGGCGCCAGTCCCGCTTCATTGGCGGCGCCTGCTCATGCGTCGCTACAATCAGGCGCTGCTGCTGGCGCGCAGCGTCGCGCGGCAGGCTCCTGGCAAGCTCGCCCCCGACCTGTTGCGCCGGCGGCGCTGGACCGGTTCGCAGGCCGGCCTGAAAGCCAAGGAAAGGCGCAACAATGTGCGGCAGGCCTTCGACATCCATCCGCGCTGGGTGCGCGCGCTCGAGGGCAAGGCTGTCCTCTTGGTCGATGACGTGCTGACGACCGGCGCCACGGTCGAAGCCTGCGTTCGCACCTTGGAACGAGGCGGCGCGCGGCATGTCGACGTGCTGACGCTGGCGCGAGTCGTGCGGCCGGCGTTATAGTCGGGCCCAAGGAGTGCCGGATGGCCAAGATCGAGATCTACACCACGCCGTGGTGCGGCTACTGCGCCCGTGCCAAGGGCTTGCTCGACAAGAAAGGTGCCGCTTACAACGAGATGGATGTGATGGAAGACGCCGCCAGGCGCACCGAGATGCACGAACGCTCCAGGCGCTCGACGGTGCCGCAGATCTTCATCAACGGGGCGCATATCGGCGGATCGGATGAGTTGGCCGACCTCGAGCGGGCTGGCAAGCTCGACGCGCTGCTCGCCCAGCCGGGTTGATCGCCATGACCCCCTTCAAGGCTGGCCTGATCCAGACCAATGTCAGCAACGAGATGGCCGAGAACGTCGCCTTCGTGCGCGAGCAGGCGCGGGCTGCGCGCGACGCGGGAGCCGACTTCATCATGACGCCGGAGAACACCGGTCTGATCGGCGCCAACCGCGACGACACGCTCGCCAAGGCCCAGACCGAGGAGGTGCACACTATGCTGGCGGCTTGCCGCGCCTCGGCGCGCGAGACGGGCGCCTGGTTCCTGCTCGGCTCGATCCATGTGCGTGTCCCGGGCGAGGAGCAGATCCGCAACCGCTCCTACCTGATCGATTCGTCGGGTGGCGTCGTGGCGAGCTACGACAAGATCCACATGTTCGACGTGGAGCTTTCAGGCGTGGGTGGCCAGAGCTATCGCGAATCCTCGACCTTCAAGCCGGGCGAGCGGTCGGTGCTGGCCGAGACGCCGTGGGGCGTGCTGGGCATGACCATCTGCTACGACCTGCGCTTTCCCTACCTCTATCGCGATCTCGCCCATGCTGGTGCGACCATGCTGTCGATCCCGTCGTCCTTCACCGTGCCGACGGGCCAGGCGCACTGGCATACCCTGATGCGGGCGCGCGCCATCGAGACCGGCTGCTTCGTCTTTGCGCCCGCGCAGGTCGGCACGCACAAGGGCTCCAACCGCAAGACCTACGGCCATTCCATCGCCGTGGCACCTTGGGGCGAGGTGCTGGTGGATGCCGGCGGCGAAAAGGCGGGTTTCGTGATCGCCGAGGTCGATCTCGCCAAGGTCGCCGAGGCGCGCAAGATGGTGCCCTCGCTGCAGCATGACCGGAAGTACGCAGCGCCCGCGCTGCACAAGGCGCCGATCGCAAGGGCCGCTGAATAGTTAAAGTCGGCGCGCTGCGATCCGCTGCACCATGGCCATGGCAGGCTCGCTGATCAGGCGAGCCTCGTAGGCGATCACCGAGAATTTGCCGCGTACAAGCTCGAGCAGCTCGCCTTCTTTGAGCAAATGATCGGGGTTACTAGGCCTTCCGAAGCGTTCGTTGCCTTCCAAGAAGGTCTCGTAAAGCAGCACACCTCCAGGAGCGACCGAAGCGAGCAGTTGGGGCATCAACGGGCGATGCAGGTAGTTGGTCACGACAACAGCGTCGAACCGGCGATCGGGCAGAGGCCAGGAGCTGCCGTCTTCGAGGTCGGCCTCTAGGCGTTCGATGTTGGGATGGTTGGGCAGGCGGCTGACGTCGCGATCGACTGCGGTCACCTTGTGCCCACGCTCGGCGAAGAAAATCGCGTGCCGGCCGCGGCCTGCGGCAAGGTCGAGCACGGTAGCCTGCGGCGCCACCAGGCCGGCCCATTGCACGATCCAAGGAGAGGGTGGCACCCCTCTTGCGTCAGGCACGATCACACCCCATCATCTTGGCACTCCCCCGTCGGGAGTGCCAAATAGCCGGAATTGCCTACCATTTCATGATTCTTTATCGACTGCGCTGTTCCAAGGGCCATGAGTTCGAGAGCTGGTTCAAGGACAGCAAATCCTACGAACGCCAGGAAAAGAAGTCCCTGATCGGCTGCGCCGTGTGCGGCGACAGCAAGGTGGCGCGTGCCGTCATGTCTCCGCGCATCGGTCGGGGAAGCGACAAGGCGGGCAAGGCGACGGTCGAAGCCGAGCCGCTAACGGCACCTGCGCCAGCTCCGGCGCCCACGCCGCAACAGCAGCAGATGGCGGCGCTCGCCAAGCACATGCCCAAGGAGATGCGCGAAACGCTCTTGAAGCTGCGCGAGCAGGTCGAGAAGAACTGCGAGCATGTCGGGCCGAAGTTCGCCGAGGAGGCGCGTAAGATCCACTACGGCGAGAGCGACAAGCGCGGCATCTATGGTGAGACCTCCGACGAGGAGGCCGAGGCGCTGGCCGAAGAGGGCATCGAGTTCGGCCGCCTGCCGTGGGTTCCCCGCGGCAACTGACGCCTAGCGGCCGGCAACTCCGTAGAGCATGTAGTTGACGTCGAGATCGCGCTTGTTCAGTGACCAGGCGCGGCTGAGCGGGCTGTAGACCACGCCAACGATTTCTTGAGTCTCCACACCAGCCGAGCGCAGGCCGCGCACGACTTCCGACGGTTTTAGGAACTTCTTCCAGTCGTGCGTGCCGCGTGGCAGCCAGCGCAGCAGGTACTCCGCGCCGGCGATCGCCAGCGCCCACGCCTTGGCGGTGCGGTTGAGCGTCGACAGGAACACCAGGCCACCGGGCTTGGTGAGTTGGCCACATGACCTCAGGAACAGATCGATGTCGGCCACGTGCTCGATGATCTCGAGCGCCAGCACGATGTCGAACTGCCGGCCCTCGGTGGCCAGCGTCTCGGCGGTGGTCTCGCGATAGTCGATGGCGAGGCCTTGGCCCTCGGCGTGCAGGCGGGCGGTGGCGATGTTGCGCTCGGCGGCGTCGACGCCGGTGACGGTGGCGCCAAGCCTGGTCATCGGCTCGCACAAAAGGCCGCCGCCGCAGCCGATATCGAGCAGCGACAGGCCCTGCAGCGGTGCCCCCGACAGCGGGTCGCGCTGCCAGTAGCCGGCGGCGCGGTCGCGGATATAGCCCAGCCGCGTCGGGTTCAGGTGGTGCAGAGGGGCAAACTTGCCGTTGGGGTCCCACCACTCGTCGGCGATGCGCGAGAAGCGCTCGATCTCGCCCTCATCGACGGTGCTATGCGCGGTTTCGGCCATGGTCGCCCTTGACCCCTATGGTGCCCCCGGTGTCTATACCCCGCTTCCGAGCAGGTCCATGGCGCGCATCGTTCTCAAATTTGGCGGTACTTCAGTCGGCGACACCGACCGTATCAAAAATGTCGCGCGCAAGGTGAAAGCCGAGGTTTTGCGCGGCAATCAGGTCGCGGTCGTGGTTTCGGCCATGTCGGGCGCCACCAACCAACTGGTGAAGTGGGTCAACGAGATCGCGCCCCTGCATGACGCGGCCGAATACGACGTCGTGCTCGCCACCGGCGAGCAGGTGACGATTGGCTTGCTGGCGATGGCGCTGCAGCAGGAGGGCGTGAAGGCGCGCTCCTGGATGTCATGGCAAATCCCGATTCGCACCGACGCAGCCCACGCCAAGGCGCGCATCCTCGACATCAAGACCGCCGGCATGGCCGAGAGCATGGCCGCGGGCGAAGTGCCGATCGTGCCGGGCTTCCAGGGCCTGTCGCCCGAGGGCCGCGTCACCACGCTGGGCCGCGGCGGTTCCGACACCTCGGCGGTGGCGCTAGCGGCCGCGCTGAAGGCCGACCGCTGCGATATCTATACCGACGTCGACGGCGTCTACACGACCGATCCCAGGATCGTCGAGAAGGCGCGCAAGATCGACAAGGTGACCTACGAGGAGATGCTCGAGATGGCCTCGCAGGGCTCCAAGGTCCTGCAGACGCGGTCGGTCGAGCTGGCGATGAATCATCATGTGCGCGTGCAGGTGCTGTCGTCGTTCGACGAGGCCGTCGGCAGCGATCTGCCGGGCACGCTGGTTGTGGATGAGGACGAGATCATGGTCCAGGGAATAGAGAAGTCGGTCGTGAGCGGCATCGCCTTCGCCAAGGACGAGGCCAAGATCACGGTGACCCACGTGCCCGACCGGCCGGGCGTGGCGGCGGCGATCTTCGGCCCGCTGGCCGAGGCCAACATCAACGTCGACATGATCGTGCAGAACGTCTCGCTCGACGGCAGCTCGACCGACATCACGTTCACCGTACCGCGCGCCGATCTCGCACGCGCTGTCGAGCGCCTGCAGAAGGCCCAGGCCGACCTCAAGTTCGCCGAGGTGAAGGCCGACACCAACGTCGCCAAGGTCTCGGTGATCGGCGTGGGCATGCGCAGCCACGCCGGCGTGGCGCTGAAGATGTTCGAGACGCTGGCCGCCAAGGGTATAAACATCCAGGTGATCTCCACTTCGGAGATCAAGGTGAGCGTGCTGGTCGCCGCCGAATACACCGAGCTCGCAGTCCGTGCCTTACACACCGCTTACGAACTGGACGCCGCATAAGATTCCTTGCGCATAAGGGTCCGTAATGCGTGCACCAATTAGCCGTTAGTGCGGGTTCCGATCAAATGGAGCCGCTTGCGGTTCCATTTGATCGTAAACGCGTTGCTCCAAGCGCCGGACCTGAGGGCATACTCGGTCCGGGCTGATTACAGCCGGCCAGAATATGCTTTAGGCATTTCGGCGCGGGTCTTGCTATAACGCCGTCATGCACGCGGCGCGCATCCAAATGGCCTGCCAAAACGCCCATTCGTGGCGCGTTTGTGCCTGCATTATTGACCGTAGCTTTGTTGTCATCCGACTCAAGCATCTAGCGGTCTGACCATGGAGAGAGGGACTCCTTTGGCCGGACCGCGAATGCTCCTCAAGCGGCTCCGGGACACGATGGCGCGTGGCGGTTCCCCGGAGGAAACGCTGGGCGAGGTCGTGCGTTTGGTCGCCAACGAGATGGTGGCCGAGGTCTGCTCGATCTACCTGCTGCGCGCCGGCGAGGTGCTGGAACTGTTCGCGACCCAGGGCCTCAATCCCGACGCCGTGCATCGCACCCGGCTCAGGGTCGGCGAGGGCCTGGTCGGCGATATCGCCGCCCATGCCCGGCCGCTGGCGCTCGACGATGCGCAGAGCCATCCGCAATTCGCCTACCGCCCGGAGACCGGCGAGGAGGTCTATCACTCGCTGGCCGGCGTGCCGATCGTGCGCGCCGGGCGCGTGTTGGGCGTGCTGGTGGTTCAGAACCGCACGCGCCGCCTCTACGACGAAGAAGAGATCGAGACGCTGCAGACCATCGCCATGGTGCTGGCCGAGCTGGTCGCGGCCGGAACCATCGTCAGCCCCAACGAAGTGCAACAGGTCGATGGTCTCGGCTTGCTGCCGCTGCGCATCGATGGCGTGCAGCTCACGCCCGGCGTCGCCATCGGCCGCGCCGTGCTGCACGAGCCGCGCATCGTCATCCAGCGCGTCGTCGCCGAGGACGTCGCGGCCGAGCAGATACGCTTCGACGAAGCACTGGGCACCGTGCGCGAGGATGTCGACCGCCTGCTTGAGGCCGAGGACATGCAGTCGGGCGAGCATCGCGAGATCCTCGAGACTTTCCGCATGTTCGCCGACGATCGCGGCTTGATGGAGCGCGTGCGCGAGGCGGTGGCCTCGGGCCTCACCGCCGAGGCTGGCGTGCAGCGCGCCTTCGACGATGTGCGCACGCGGCTCGGCCAATCGACCGATCCCTACATCCGCGAGCGGCTGAGCGACCTGCAGGATCTCGGCAACCGCCTGCTGCTGCGCCTCACCGGCCGCAGCGCCATGGATGCGAGCGCGCTGCCCGACGACATGGTGGTGATCGCCCGCGACATGGGGCCGGCCGAGCTGCTCGACTACGATCGCGCCCGGCTGCGAGCGCTGGTGCTCGAGGAAGGCTCGGCGATGAGCCATGTCGCGATCGTGGCCCGCGCGCTCGACATCCCGGTCGTCGGCCGCGCGCCCAACGTGCTGGCGCGCGTCGAGCCGGGCGATGCGATCGTGGTCGATGGCGACAGTGCCCAGGTGCTGGTGCGCCCGGCCGAGGACATCCTGCAGTCGGTCTATGCCGCGATCGATGCCCGCGCCGAGCGGCGGCGCAAGTACGCAGCACTTCGCGACCTGCCGTCGGTGACGCGCGACCAGGCGCGCATCGGCCTGCACATGAATGCGGGCCTGTTGATCGACATGCAGCATCTCGACGACACCGGCGCCGACGGTATCGGGCTCTACCGCACCGAGATCCCGTTCATGGTTCGGTCGGAGTTCCCCGACGTCGATGCCCAAGCCTGGCTCTACAGTCGCGTGCTCGATCTGGCCGACGGCCGGACTGTGACTTTTCGCACACTCGACGTCGGCGGCGACAAGGTCCTGCCCTATGTCGGCGAGTTCGGCGACGACAATCCGGCCATGGGCTGGCGGGCCATTCGCATCGGCCTCGACCGGCCCGCCATGCTGCGCCGGCAGCTACGCGCGCTGATCCAGGCCGCCAACGGCCGGCCCTTGTCGGTGATGTTCCCGATGATCGCCGAGGTCAGCGAATTGACGAGCGCGCGCGGGCTACTCGACCTCGAGCTCGAACGGGCCAAGCGCCGCGGCCAGCCCGTGCCCGAGCGTCTGCGTGTTGGCGTTATGTTCGAGGTGCCTGCCCTGGCCTGGCAGCTCGACAGCCTCTTGAAGCAGGTTGACTTCATCTCGATCGGCACCAACGACCTGTTGCAGTTTCTTTTCGCGGCCGACCGCGGCAACAGCCGTCTGTCTGGACGCTACGACAGCTTGTCCCCAGCCCTCCTCAGACTGCTACATTTTGTGGTGGAGAAGGTGCGCCCGACCGGAGTCGATCTGGCGGTGTGCGGCGAGATGGCGGGGCGGCCAGTCGAGGCGCTGGCACTGCTTGCAATCGGAGTGCGCACACTCTCGATGTCACCAGGCGCCATCGGACCGGTGAAGGCTATGATTCGTTCTCTCGATCTGAACGAAGCAGCGGCCTTTGTGGCGTCGGCACTGAAGCAACCGGACCGTCCCCTGCGCGAGACCCTGAGGCTGTTCGCAGCCGACCACGCGGTCGAAATTTAGCGCCAAAAGTCGAATCGCTTTTGCCCTGACTAAGGCCCTCTGCTAAAACGACTGCGAGAGGGGGCGAGCTAAAGATTATGCCAGATCAGGTTGATTGGCGGACGATGGAACGCGAGGCGTCGCCGGGCCGTGCAGTCGGTCGTCTGTTGCGTGATCAGCGCGAAGCGCGCGGCCTCAGCATCAAGGCCGTTGAGATGGCGCTGCGCATTCGCCTGCAGTACCTCGAAGCAATCGAGCAAGGCCGCTTCGATCTTCTTCCCGGCGCCGCCTACATCCCGGCTTTCCTGCGCGCCTATGCGCTGCATGTCGGACTCGATCCCGAAAAAGTCCTGACCGCCTACCAGCTGTCCGGCGCGGTGCCGATCAAACGCCCAGTCGCGCTGCCTGCCGATTTCCCGCTGGCGGAGAAACGCGCGCCGATCGGCCTTGCCGTTCTCACTGTGCTGCTGGTGATCGGTGCGGGTTATGCCGTGTGGCATTACCTGCCGCGTCAGCAGTCGGTCGTCGTGGAAAAAGTTCCTCCGGTTCCCGATCGTCTGCTCGCCTCGCGTCCGGCGACGGTCGAGCAGCCGACCAACGCGACGCTGCCGGCAGTGCCTACCCAGGTCGCCGCGCCGACGCCGGCACAAACTCACAACACACCCGGCGCGCTGCCGGCCGAGACATGGCCTGCGCCGCGTCACGAGCTGGTGCTTACGCCGCCTCCGCCCGCTGTCGTCTCCGTGCCGGCATCGCCGCCGCCGGTCGTGATGTCGGTGCCGTCGATCGGTCAAGCGCAAGCTGCACAACCGCCATCGCCTGAACCGGTACGCATCGCGCCGCCACCCGCCGCAGAGCCGCAACAGGAAGCAGTCGCGCGTGGCGCTATCACGATAACACCTGTTCCCGCTCCTGCGCCCGTTCCCGGTTCTACGTCTGCTCCCGATGTGACGGCGGCGCCCAGCCTGCCGATGAAGGCCGACACGAAGGTCGTCGTCCGCACCAACAGCTGGGTCGAGTTGCGCGCGCCCGACGGCGACATCCTGGCGCAGACCTATGTCCGCGCCGGCGAGAGCTACACGGTTCCGGCCGGTATTTCCTACCGAATCATCGACGCCCGCTAGCTGGCTAAGCAGCCCCGCCGCGAGTAAATTGCGGCCATGAGCATCCGACCCTATCGCGACATCGTGCGCCGCAAATCGCGGCAAGTCATGGTTGGACCCGTGCCGGTGGGCGGCGGGGCGCCCATCACCGTGCAGACGATGACCAACACCCTGACTGCCGATGCCGACGCCACCATCGCCCAGATCCGGCGCTGCGAGGAGGCCGGGGTCGACATAATCCGGGTGTCCTGCCCCGACGAGGATTCGACCAGGGCGCTGCACAAGATCGTCAAGGCCTCGAAGGTGCCGATCGTGGCCGATATCCATTTTCACTATAAGCGCGCGCTCGAGGCCGCCGATGCTGGCGCGGCTTGCCTGCGCATCAATCCGGGCAATATCGGCAGCGCCGAGCGGGTCCGCGAGGTCGTCAAGGCGGCCCGTGACCATGGTGTGTCCATGCGTATCGGCGTCAATGCCGGGTCGCTCGAGAAGGACCTGCTGGAGAAGTACGGCGAGCCCTGCCCCGAGGCGATGGTCGAGAGCGCGCTCGATCATGCGCGCATCCTGCAGGATCACGACTTCCACGACTTCAAGATCAGCGTGAAGGCGTCCGACGTCTTCCTGGCGGTCGCCGCCTACCAGCAGCTGGCCGACGCCTGCGACTACCCGCTGCATATCGGCATCACCGAGGCGGGCGGCACGCGCACCGGCACAGTGAAGTCCTCGATCGGCATGGGCTCGCTGTTGTGGGCCGGCATCGGCGACACCATCCGGGTCTCGCTGTCGGCCGAGCCCGAGGAAGAGGTGCGCGTCGGCTTCGAGATGCTGAAGGCGCTCAACCTGCGCCACCGCGGCGTCAACGTGATCTCCTGCCCGTCCTGCGCCCGCCAGCAGTACGACGTGATCCGCACCGTCGAGGCGCTGGAGAAGCGGATCGCCCACATCACCACGCCGATGACCGTGTCGGTGATCGGCTGCGTCGTGAACGGCCCGGGCGAGGCGCGCGAGACCGATATCGGCTTCACCGGCGGCGGCAACGACACCCATCAGGTTTATATCGCGGGCGTGCCGCACCATCGCCTGAAGGATGCCAACGTCGTCGACCATCTCGTCGAGCTGATCGAGAAGAAGGCGGCCGAGATCGAGGCGGCCAAGAGCAAGGAGAAGGCCGAGGAAGCCGACCGACATCGCACCGCCGCCGAGTAGCGGCCTTTCAGGTCTCCTGTTCTCGATCTCTTTCCAAGGCGATTTCCCGTGAGCAAGTTGCAACCCGTGCGTGGCACGCACGATCTCCTTCCCGATGAATACCGGCGCTTCGCGCATGTCGTCGACATCTCGCGCGACGTGGCGCGCCTCTATGGCTACCGCGAGATGGCCACGCCTATCTTCGAGTTCACCGAGCTGTTCGCGCGCGGCATCGGCGAGACGACCGATGTCGTCAGCAAGGAGATGTACACCTTCAGAGATCGCGGCGGTGAGTTGCTCACCTTGCGGCCGGAGTACACGGCGGGCATCTGCCGCGCATTCACCTCCAACGGCGCGCTCGCCCAACAGCTGCCGTTGAAGCTGTTCGCGGCCGGTCCGATGTTCCGCTACGAGCGGCCGCAGAAGGGCCGGCAGCGGCAGTTCCATCAGATCGACCTGGAAGTGCTGGGCGCGCCGGAGCCTGCCGCCGACATCGAGGTGATCTCGGTGGCGGCTGATATCCTGGATCGCCTCGGTATCCTCGAGCGCTGCCTGCTCAAGATCAATTCGCTGGGCGACCCGGAGTGCCGCGCGGTCTACCGCAAGGTGCTGGTCGACTATTACTCCGGCCACACCGCCAAGCTCTCAGAGGATTCGCGGGAGCGCCTGCAGCGCAATCCGCTGCGCATCCTCGACAGCAAGGACGAGGGCGACATCGCGATCAATGCCAACGCGCCGTCCTTCGCCGACCACCTGAACCCGGCGAGCCGCGACTTCTTCTCGGCCGTGAAGGACGGTCTGGCGGCCGCCGGCATCCCCTTTGAGGTCGACTCCGGCCTGGTGCGCGGGCTCGACTACTACACCCACACGGCCTTCGAGTTCGTGACCAGCCACATCGGCGCGCAGGGCACGGTGCTGGGCGGCGGCCGCTATGACGGGCTGATCGCCGAGCTGGGCGGACCGCCGACGGCCGGCATCGGCTGGGCGGGCGGCATCGAACGGCTGATGATGCTGTGCAATGAGCCTGCGGCCCTGCCGCGGCCCGTCGTCATCGCACCGCTGGGCGCTGCCGCCGAGGCCAAGGCCCTGGGCATCGCGCGGACGCTCCGCCGGGCCGGCATCACCGTCGAGCAGGACTATCGCGGCAACATGAAACGGCGCATGCAGCGGGCCAACAAGCTCAACGCCCGCGCCGCTATCATCATCGGCGATGACGAACTGGCCAAGGGCGTCGCCCAGGTGAAGGACCTCGACAGCGGCGAACAGCGCGAAGTAGCCCTGAGCAAGCTCGTCGAGGCGCTGAAGGGCTGACCCGTGTCGCTGTTGCAAAAACTAGATCAGATCGTGGCGCGCCATGCCGAGCTGCAGGCATCCCTCAGCGCCGGCAATCTCGATTCGCAGAAATTCGTGTCGGCCTCGAAGGAGTACTCCGACCTCGGACCGCTGGTCGAGGCGGTCAATGAATGGCGCAAGGCCGAGCGGGAGCTCAAGGACGCCGAGGCGATGGCGGCCGATCCCGACATGAAGGCGATGGCCGAGGAGGAGGCCGCAGCGCTCAAGAAGCGCCTGCCCGAGCTCGAGCAGGCCGTGAAGAAGATGTTGCTGCCCAAGGATGCGGCCGACGAGAAGAACGCCATCCTGGAAATCCGCGCCGGCACCGGCGGCGAGGAGGCCGCCCTGTTCGCCGCCGACCTGTTCCGCATGTATCAGCGGTACGCCGCCGAGCACCGCTGGAAGTTCGAGATCATGGAGCTCTCCGACACCGGCATCGGCGGCTACAAGGAGGCGATCGCCACGGTGAGCGGCAAGGGCGTGTTCGCGCGGCTCAAGTTCGAATCGGGCGTGCATCGCGTACAGCGCGTGCCGGCGACCGAGGCCTCGGGCCGCATCCACACTTCGGCGGCGACCGTCGCGGTGCTGCCGGAAGCCGAGGAATTCGACGTCAAGATCGACGAGAAGGACCTGCGCATCGACGTCTTCCGCGCGTCCGGCCCGGGCGGCCAGTCGGTCAACACCACCAATTCGGCGGTGCGCATCACCCACATCCCGACCGGCGTGGTGGTGAGCCAGCAGGATGAGAAGAGCCAGCACAAGAACAAGGCCAAGGCGATGAAGATCCTGCGCGCCCGCCTCTACGACGCCGAGCGCCAGCGCCGCGACGATGCGCGGTCCGCCGACCGCAAGGGCCAGGTCGGCTCGGGCGACCGCAGCGAGCGCATCCGCACCTACAACTTCCCGCAGAGCCGGGTGACCGATCACCGCATCAACCTGACGCTCTACAATCTCGCCGAGGTGATGGAAGGCCGCGGGCTCGATTCGATCATCGACGCGCTGATCGCCGACGACGAAGCCGGGCGCCTGGCGGAGCTCGCGAGCTGAGCACGACTTACGACCTGCTGTTGCGCGACGCCGCCGTCGCCTTGGGCGCGGCCGGCATCGACAATGCCCGCTTCGAGGCGCGCCTGTTGCTCGGTCGTGCCACTGGCCTCTCCACCGAACAGCTCATCGCGCGCGGGACCGATGCCGCACCCCTGACGACGGTGACCGCGCTACGCGCCCTCACGGCGCGACGCGTGCGGCGCGAGCCGATGGCCTACATCCTGGGAGAACGCGAATTCTGGGGGCTCGCCTTCAAGGTGACGCCGGCTGTTCTGGTGCCGCGGCCGGACAGCGAGACGCTGATCGAGGCTGTCCTTGAATTGTTGCCCGACCGCCGCCGCCGCTGGCGGATCCTCGATCTCGGCGTTGGCTCGGGTTGCCTGTTGCTGACGTTGCTGCGGGAATTTTCCGGGGCGACCGGCGTCGGCATGGATGCCTCACCCGATGCTCTCGCGGTGGCGCGCGCAAATGCGGAGTCCTTGGGCGTCGCTGATAGAGCGACGCTGGTCGCCGGCGATTGGCGCGAGCCCGGCTGGACCGACCGACTGGCTGGACCATTCGATCTCGTGGTCTCCAACCCGCCCTATATCGAGGCGGCGGCGATCGACGGCCTGATGCCCGAAGTCGCCCGCTTCGAGCCGCGAATCGCCTTGGATGGAGGGCCCGATGGCCTTGCCGCCTATCGTGCGATTGCGGCGGCTTCGTCCAAATTGATCACACGCGGCGGCTGGTTGGCGGTCGAGGTCGGCGAAGGGCAAGCCCCTGAAATTGCGAGGCTTTTCGCCGGAGCCGGGTTCACGCCAAAGGCCCCCTGGAAGGACCTTGGCGGCATCGAAAGAGTTGTGGTTGCCACCTATTAGGGGTTGGCAACGGAGGGGTTTACGACTACTTTTCGGTTGCCCCTTGGAGGGGGCCTCGCCGGCGCTGGTGGCGCTTGGCAACCATCCCTCTGAACATCAGCTGCGACGGAGCCCAGGAAGGGCAAGGGGGCGGCTAAAACAACAAACCGTCCGGCGTGTAACTGGCCCTAGGTTAATGAGACCAAACAATCGTCAGCGGTCGCGCGGCGGTCGCAATGGTGGCGGCGGCGGTGGCGGTAACCACCATCACAAGCAACATCACAATCACAATCCCAACCGTCCGCCCAATCGAAACCAGATTTTCGACAGCAGCGGGCCGGATGTCCGGGTGCGCGGCAACGCTCACCAGGTGTTCGATAAGTACCAGGCGCTGGCGCGTGAAGCGGCCTCCTCGGGCGACCGCGTCATGGCGGAAGCCTATTGGCAGTACGCCGACCATTATTTTCGCCTGATCCAGACCATGGGCGGCCTCGTCCCGCGCAACAACCTGGGTTGGGGCGAGGGCGAGGAAGGCCAGCAAGGCAATCCGCAGCAGCAGGGTGGCCAGCCGCCCAACCCGCAGCAGGCCAACGGCAACGGCTACGCCGAGGTTCGTCAAGGTGGCGAGCATCGCCAAGGTAGCGGCCAACCACCCGACAATCGGCAAGGTGGCCGTGGCGAGGAGCCGCGCGAGACCGAGCCCGGTCTGGGCGGCGTCGCCTTCCTGCAAAATGGGCGCGGCTCGCCGTCCGATCAGGATCCCGCCGCCGACGAGCAGCCCGAAGTTCCGGAGTTCACTCCGACCCCCGGTCGACGCGGGTAGTCGCCGGGGGGGCGCGCCACTCCAGGGGCGCGTCATATCTCCCGTTCTTCTTAGGAAGATCGCGTTAGGAAGATCGCGCCCCTGGAGTGGCGCGCGCCCGGCCCTTGAAATTGAAGTAGCGCGGCGCCAAAGAGCCCCGTTTTATTGATCTGGACCGTGTCGGCCGGCGCGAGAAGCCGTACGCGCGGTCCGGTCTTGCGCCCGCGCCATCCGACCCCATATCGAACCCAGGATGCCCGGATAGGGGTCCGCTCTTTCGCCTGCCGCTCGCCGGGGGCGTGAAAAGAAAGGGTTGAGCGATGAATCAAGAGAAGTACACCGAGCGCATGCGCGGCTTCCTGCAGAGTGCCCAGATGCTGGCGCTGCGCGAAGGCCACCAGCGCTTCGTTCCCGACCATATTCTGAAAGTCCTGCTCGACGATCCCGAGGGCTTGGCGGCCAACCTGATCACGTCGGCGGGCGGTGATTCGCGCGCCGTGCACCGCGCTGTCGAGGCCAACCTGGCCAAGCTGCCCAAGGTCGAAGGTTCCGGCGCGGGCCAGGTCATGATGGCACCCGAGACGGCGCGTTTGTTCGATCAGGCCGAGGCGGTCGCCGAGAAGGCGGGCGACTCCTTCGTGACGGTCGAGCGCATGCTGCTGGCCCTGCTGCTGGCCAAGGGCAGCGAGGCCGCCAAGGCGCTGGCCGACGGGGGCGTGAAGCCCCAGGCACTGGAGAAGGCGATCGCAGAGCTGCGCAAGGGCCGCACCGCCAATTCGGCGTCCGCCGAAGGCAGCTACGATGCGCTGAAGAAATACGCCCGCGACCTCACCCAGGCGGCGCGTGACGGCAAGCTCGACCCGGTGATCGGTCGCGACGAGGAAATCCGCCGCACCATCCAGGTGCTGAGCCGGCGCACCAAGAACAATCCCGTGCTGATCGGTGAGCCCGGCGTCGGCAAGACCGCCATCGCCGAGGGCTTGGCGCTGCGCATCGTCAACGACGATGTGCCGGAGTCGCTTAAGGGCAAGAAGCTGATGGCGCTCGATCTCGGCGCCATGATCGCCGGTGCCAAGTATCGCGGCGAGTTCGAGGAGCGGCTGAAGGCCGTGCTGTCGGAGATCGCCGCGGCCGAGGGCGACATCATCGTCTTCATCGATGAGCTGCACACCCTGATCGGCGCCGGCAAGGCCGACGGCGCGATGGATGCCTCCAACATGCTGAAGCCCGCGCTGGCGCGCGGCGAGCTGCACTGCGTGGGCGCCACGACGCTCGACGAGTACCGCAAGCACATAGAGAAGGATGCGGCGCTTGCGCGCCGGTTTCAGCCGGTTTTCGTCGCCGAGCCCACGGTCGAGGACACGATTTCGATCCTCCGTGGCCTCAAGGAGAAGTACGAGCTTCACCACGGCGTCCGCATCGCCGACGCGGCCATCGTGGCTGCGGCGACTCTTTCGAACCGCTACATCAGCGACCGCTTCCTCCCGGACAAGGCGATCGACTTGATGGATGAGGCCGCAAGCCGCATCCGCATGCAGGTCGACAGCAAGCCCGAGGAGCTGGACGAGCTCGACCGGCGCATCATCCAGCTCAAGATCGAGCGCGAGGCGCTCAAGAAGGAGAGCGACCAGGCCTCGCGTGACCGGCTGGAGCGGCTGGACAAGGAGCTGAGCGAGCTCGAGCAGAAGTCCGCTGCGCTGACCGCGCAATGGAAGTCGGCCAAGGACAAGCTCGCCAATTCGCAGAAGATCAAGGAGCAGCTCGACAAGGCGCGCTCCGAGCTCGAGATCGTCCAACGCAAGGGCGAGCTCGCCAAAGCCGGCGAGCTGGCCTACGGCGTCATCCCCGACCTCGAGAAGAAGCTCAAGGAAGCCGAGCAGCATGGCGTCGCCGGTTCGGGCAAGGGCGTGAAGGAAGAGGTCATGCCCGAGGACATCGCGGCCGTGGTGTCGCGCTGGACCGGGATACCGGTCGACAAGATGCTCGAGGGCGAGCGCGGCAAGCTGCTGCGCATGGAGCAGGAGATCGGCAAGCGCGTCATCGGCCAGGACGAGGCCGTCCGCGCCGTGGCCAATGCCGTGCGCCGCGCGCGGGCGGGCCTGCAGGACCCGAACCGGCCGATGGGCTCGTTTTTGTTCCTCGGCCCCACCGGCGTCGGCAAGACCGAGCTCACCAAGGCGATCGCCGAATTCCTGTTCGACGACGACCAGGCGATGGTGCGCATCGACATGAGCGAGTTCATGGAGAAGCACTCCGTCAGCCGCCTGATCGGCGCCCCGCCGGGCTATGTCGGCTACGACGAGGGTGGCGTGCTCACCGAAGCGGTGCGGTGCCGGCCTTACCAGGTGATCCTGTTCGACGAGATCGAGAAGGCGCACCCCGACGTGTTCAACGTGCTGCTGCAGGTGCTGGACGACGGTCGCCTGACCGACGGCCAGGGCCGCACGGTCGACTTCAAGAACACGCTGATCGTGCTCACGTCGAATCTTGGCAGCTCGCACCTGGCGGCATTGAAGGACGGCGAGCCGGCGGAAGTTGTGCGCGAGCAGGTGATGGAGGAGGTGCGCCGCGCCTTCCGGCCGGAGTTCCTGAACCGCCTCGACGAGATCCTGCTGTTCAGCCGGTTGAGCCGCGCCAACATGACGGACATCGTCGACATCCAGCTCAACGGCCTGCGCAAGCTGCTTGCCGACCGCAAGGTCGAGCTCAAGGTCGACAGCAAGGCGCTGCAGTGGCTGGCCAACCGCGGTTACGACCCGGTCTACGGCGCCAGGCCCTTGAAGCGGGTGATCCAGCGCAGCCTGCAGAACCCGCTCGCGACCCTGCTGCTCGAAGGCAAGGTCAAGGAAGGCGACACCGTCGAGGTGAGCGTCTCGGGCGGCGAGCTCACCGTCGCCGGCGAGCGCGTGCTGAGCGAGGCCGCGGACTAGGCATTCGTGAACTCAAAGCAGAAGGGCCGCCCGAAAGGCGGCCCTTTTATCTTGGGGCGGATCACACCCGCGCTTCAAATCAGGAAAACGCCTTTACCATCCGATTGCTTGTCGAACAGTTTGTAGGCCTCTTCCGCTTCGTCCAGCGTCCACTTGTGCGTAAACAACTTGTCCACGTCTATCTTGCGGTCGACGCAGAACTGCGCGCACTCGGCTTGAATGATGGTCGAGAATGTCCAGGAGGCGATCAGCGTCATCTGTCGGCGCAACAGATGCGGGCTGACGTCAATCGTCACCTCCCCACCTTCACCCACGAAGCACATCGTGCCCCAGACCTTGGTGCTACGGATGGCGTTGAGGCGGGCCTCCCGATTGCTCGACGTATCGAGCGTGAAGTCCGCGAACTTGCCGCGTGTCAATTCCTTGATCGCTGCGACCGGATCGTTGGAACCTGGATTGACCAACTCATCTGCGCCGAACTCCTTGGCGCGCGCCAGCCGCTGCGGGTTGACGTCGAGCGCGATCACCCGCGCGCCCATTGCCTTGGCAAATTGGGTGCCGGCCAGTCCGACGGGGCCTTGACCGAAAATTGCGATGGTGTCCCGGCCGGAGACATTCATTCGCCGCAGCGCGCCATAGGCGGTACCTGAGCCACAGGAGATTGCCGCACCTGCCGCAAAGCTGAGTTCTTCGGGCAAAGGCACCATCGTGTTGACCGGCACCTTCAGGTATTTGGCGTGCCCGCCATGGGCATTGTTGCCGTAAACTTTCACGGGTATTTCCTGGCAGAGCTGCTGCCAGCCAGACCGACAATGGCTGCACTGGGTGCACCCTTGGTAGTGGTGCACCATCATGCGGTCGCCGATCTTGGCTTCTGCGTTGGCCACTCCGGCACCGACCGCGACGACCACTCCACACGGTTCATGCCCGGCGATGGTGGGATTGGGGTTGGGCGGCACGCCGGTGGCGCCTTGCGGCTGGCTCTTCGACCGGCGGTATTGATGGAGGTCGGATCCGCACATGCCGGACGCTTTCATCTCGACCACGACCTCACCTGGTTCCGGGGTGGGATCGGCGAATGTCATGATGTCGAGAGTCCGATCCCCCGTGAACACGACGCCGCGCATGGTGTTCTCCATCCTGGTGTGACGCGCCCAACTCTAGCTTGGTTTCGGGCCGCGAGCGAAACCGCAAACGTGAGCTATTCCGCATCCGTTTCCGGCAGTACCCTTCGCCGATAATCCGAGGGAGCGCGGCCATGGCCATTCTCGAGCACGAACGCGCAGCGCACGGCACACAGCGCCGCGTGCCGACCTATCAGGTTCTTGTCGAGGACATCAAGGCGCTCGGCGTTGAGCAAGTTTTCGGCCTGATGAGCGACGACACCGCGGTCTTTGTCACGGCGCTCGACAGTTCGGGTATCCGCTTCTACGGCGCGCGGCACGAGAACAATGCAATCGCCATGGCCGAGGGTTACGCCTATGCCACCGGCGGTCTCGGCGTGGCGGTGATCGGACGGGGACCTGCCACGGCGAATGGGCTGCATGGCGCCACCTATGCCAGCCGCACCGGTTCACGCGTGCTGATCATCTACGGCGACGCGGCGGCGCCGACGGGGGCCGCCAACTCGCTCGGTCCTGACTACAAAGGCTTCAACGCCACGGGCGTGCTCAACGCCGCCGGCATCCGTACCTTCGTCGCAACCAGCCCCGCGACCGCCCGTGGCGCTTTCGCGGACGCCGCAGCCGCCGCACTGCAGGGCGGCGCGGCTGCATTGCTGCTGCCGGTCAACGTCCAGCTCGCCGAAATGGAGATCGCCGAAGGTGAGACGGCGCCCAGGCCGAAGCGATCCCAGCCGGCGCCCGCGGCACCGCAACCACACGCGATAGAAGCGGCCGTATCTTTGGTACGGCAGAGTCGCAGGCCGCTGATCATCGCCGGCCAGGGTGCGCACCGCGCCGGCGCCAAGGCGGCGCTGGAGCAGCTTGCCGATCGAATCGGCGCGCTTTTGGTCACGTCGGCCCGCGGCAAGGATCTGTTCCGTGGAAATCCCTGCAATCTCGGGATCATCGGTTCCTTCTCCCACTCCGCCGCCCGACGGATGATCGCACAGGCTGACTGCGTGCTGGTATTCGGCGCCGGCCTCAACCTTCTCACCATGAGCTTCGGCAATTCGCTGCCCAAGGTGCCGCTCGTCCAGGTCGATGCGGCTCGAGGCAACATTGGCCGATGGCATGCCGCCGACGTCGCTGTGGTTGGCGATGCGCGGCTGGCCGCCGAAGCGCTGCTAACGGCACTGCCGGCCGGTTCCAACGCCGAGCGCCCGTTCCGATCCGAAGAGACCCTGCGCTTCCTCGCCGACTTCGACATCGCCCGCGACTTCCAGCCGGCCAACACTGCGCGCACCCTCGACCCGCGCTCGCTCGGCGTGGCGCTCGAGAAGCTGCTGCCGCCCAAACGCAACCTGGTCTACGACGCCGGAAACTTCCTGGGCATCGTGCCTTACCTTTCCGTGCCGGACCCGGGCCGCTTCAAGCTGACCAGCGACTTCGCCTCGATCGGCCTCGGCTTCGGCACGGCTCTGGGCGTGGCCAAGGCGCGGCCGGACGAGACGACGATCCTGGTGATCGGCGACGGTGGCTTCCTGATGACCATGGGAGAGCTGGAGACGGTCGTACGCGAGGATCTGCCGCTGGTCGTCGTGCTGATGAATGATTGTGCCTATGGCGCAGAGTTGCATTTCCTCAAGATGCGCGATCTGCCGGTGGCCAAGTCGGTGTTCCCGGACGTCGACTACGCGCCGATGGCCGAGGCTTTCGGCTTCCAGGCGGCGACCATCCGCACACTCGACGACCTACAGAAGGTGGCGCCGTTGCTGGCCCGACCGGATGGACCGGTGTTCCTCGACTGCAAGCTAAACGCCGCTGTCGCCGCCCCCTTCATGAGTGAGATTCACGAGTTCGAGACCAGGCAGCACTAGTTCCATTAGGGATCGAATCCATGGCTCAGATCGTCCTCGGAATTGGAACTTCGCACACGCCGATGCTGAATGCTGCCGCGGATGAGTGGCCGCTCTTCGAAGAGATCGACCGGCAGCGCGCGCATCTTCACAAGGACGGGCGCCGCGCCACCTATGACGAACTGTTGGCGATCGCGCTGCCCTCGCTGCAGGCCGAGCTTGCTCCAGAGAAGCTCGCCAAGCGTCACGGCGAGGCGATGGCGGCGCTAAGCCGGCTGAACGCGGCGCTGATCGGTGCCCGGCTCGACGCTGTCGTCATCATCGGCGACGACCAGAAGGAAATCTATCATGACGGCAATATGCCGAGCGTCCTCGTCTATCGCGGCGAGACGATTCCCAACGTGCCGAACCGGACGCAAGCACCGGGCCCCGATTGGGCAACTCGGCCGGAATGGTCGAAGCGCGCCTTCGCCCGGTATTACGAAGAGAGCGAGACCCGGCATTACCCGGTCGACGCGAAGCTCGCCAACCATCTGATCGGCGCGTTGATCGATCGCGAATTCGACGTCGCGTCTGCCAATGCACTGCCCGAGGGAGAAGGGGAGGGGCATGCGTTCGGCTTCGTCCATCAACGCATCATGAAAGGCACGGTGATCCCGGTCGTGCCGGTATTCCTCAATACCTACTACCCGCCCAACCAGCCATCGCCCCGGCGCTGCTACAAGCTCGGCCAAGCCATTCGCGAAGCGATCGAAGGCTACCCGGAAGACCTGCGCATCGGGATCGTGGCATCAGGCGGGCTCAGCCACTTCACCGTCGACGAGGCGCTCGATGGCGAGATCATTCGCGCGCTTCGCGAAAAGGACGCAAGCGCGCTGCAATCCCTGCCGCGTGAGCAGCTCAATTCGGGAAGCTCCGAGATTCGCAACTGGATTTGCGCCGCGGGTGCGCTCGAGCATCTCGATCTGCACTGGGTGCACTATAGCCCGGGCTATCGCACGCCCGCGGGAACAGGAACCGGCCTGTGCTTCGGCAGCTGGGCCTGACGTCGGCCTACGTTGGCCGCATGGACGTCACCGCTGGACCAAGCCAATATCCGCGCAAGCAAGAAAGCTGTCATACCGGGGGAAACCGATGAGAATGCTGCGTGTCGCACTACTTGCGCTGTCCGGCCTGCTTATGGGTTTTGCCGCCCGTGCCGCCGACACGGTGAACGTCTACACCATCTGGCCGGAAAACTACGCCCGGCCGATGTTCCAGGAGTTCGAGAAGGCGACCGGCATCAAGGTGAATTTCATCCGCTTCTCGTCGGGCGAGGCACTGGCCCGGGTGATCGCCGAGAAGAACAACCCGCGCATCGACGTGCTGTTCGGCGGGCCGGTGGAGACTTTTGCCGCCGGCGTCAAGGAAGGCATCTTCGAACCCTACAAGTCGCCATCCTTCGCCAAGTTGCCGGCTCGTTTCAAACAGGCCGACGGCCAGTGGACGGCCATCGCCGACGATCCGCTGGTGTTCATGACCAACACCGCATTCCTCAAGTCGCACAATCTCAAGGCCCCGGCCTCGTGGGACGATCTGCTCGATCCCGCCTACAAGAACCAGCTTCAGATGGCCGACGCACGCACCTCGGGGACTGCCGTTACGCGCATTTTTTCGGTGCTGGAAGTCAATAAGCGCGACGAGGACAAGGCCTTTGCCTATCTCAAGAAGCTTCGGCAGAACGTGCAGGTCTACACCAAGAGCGGCGGCGGCGGGACTTTGCCGGTCGGCCTGGGACAGGCGGGCGGCGGCATCTTCTTCATCGTCGACGCGCTCGAGACCAAGGCCAAGGGCTACGACGTCACGATCAGCTTCCCCAAGGAAGGCATCGGCTCGTCGGCCGAGGCGATCGCGCTGATCAAGGGCGCGAAGAATCCCGATGCCGGCAAGAAGCTGATCGACTTCGCCACCAGTGCGGCGATGCAATCCAAGCTCTCCGAGCACAAGGTCAATTTCGTGCCGGCCAGTCCCGACGTGAAAACCGACCCCGCGCTCGCCGAGGTGCTGAAGGGAGCCACTATCTTCCCGATCGACGACGAATACGCCGGCGCCAACCGCAAGCGCATCGTCGATCGCTGGGTGAAGGAAGTGCTTGGCCCGCAGTAAATGGCCGGCGGCCTGATGAGCGAAGGGCGCCGGGTCCTGCGCGATCCGGCGCTGCTCGGCGCCATCGTCGTCCTCTGGCTGCTGCTGGCGCTGTTCGTCCTCTATCCGCTGGCCGATCTGCTGGTCCGCGCGTTCAGCGACGACGGCAAGTTCACGCTCGACCCGCTGCTCGCCAGCGTCAGCGACGCAGGCCACCGCGCGGCGTTCGTCAACAGCCTGATCCTTGCCGGCACCGTCGGCGTCTCCGGCATGGCGCTGGGCTTCCTGTTCGCGCTGACGGCGACCCGGGCTGGGCTCGGCCGGCGCTGGCTCACTGCCCTCGATGCAGCGGCGCTGTTGCCCCTGGTTTCGCCGCCGTTCACGACGTCGATTGCGATCATCTTTTCCTTCGGACCGAAGGGCCTCATCAGCCACGACCTGCTCGGCCTCGACAATGTCAGCGCCTATGGCTTCTGGAGCACTGCGCTCGCGGAAACATTGACCTATTTCCCGATCGCCTATCTCACCTTGCGGCCGATCCTGGCAGCGATCGATCCCAATCTCGAAGAAATGGCCTTCAGCCTTGGCGGCTCGCGCTGGCGGATCTTCCGCACTGTCACCATGCCGCTCTGCGTGCCGGGTTTCGCCAACGCCTTCCTGCTCCTGTTTGCGGCGTCGTTGGCCGATTTCGCGACACCGCTGATCCTGGCGGGCAACAGTTTCTCCGTGCTGCCGACACAGGCCTTCCTGCAGATCACCGGCATGTTCGATTTCAAGGGCGGTGCGGTGCTGTCGCTGATGCTGCTGGTGCCGGCCGCGGCGGTCTATCTGCTGCAGCGATACTGGGTCGGCCGGCGGACCTACGTCACGGTCACGGGCAAGGTCGGCCAACGTTCGCGCACACGAGCCATCGCGCCCTCGGCCGTGGCCCTTCTGGTGCTCGCCACCGCGATGGTCGCGGTGACCATCCTCTATTTCTACGCGCTGCTGCTCTATGCCTCGCTCGTGGTGGCGTTCGGCGCCAACAACAGCCTCACCTGGCACCACTACCAGGTGATCTTCACCGAGGGCCTGCCGGCGATCCGCGATACGCTGATCATCGCCCTGGTCGGCATGCCGCTCGGCGGCTTCTACGGCGTACTGGTCGGCTATCTCATTGCCCGCCGCCGCTTCCCCGGCCGGCAGGCCATGGAGATCGTGTCGATGGTCAACTACGCCCTGCCGGGCACAATCGTCGGCATTGCCTACCTCATCGCCTTCAACGACCCGCCGCTGGCGCTGACCGGCGGCGCGCTGATCATCATCGCCTGCTATGTCTTCCGCTACAGCCCGACCGGCATTCGTGCCACGGTGGCGCTGCTGCAGCAGATCGACCGCAGCATCGAGGAAGCGTCATCGAGCCTGGGCGCCGGGAGCGCCGAGACCTTCCGTCGCGTGACCTTGCCGCTGATCGCGCCGGCCTTCTTTGCCGGCCTCGGTGTCGTCTTCATCCGTTCCATGACCGCGATCAGCGCCACCATCTTCCTGATATCGCTGAGTTGGACGCTGATCACCGTGCGCATCTTGGAAAACATGACCGAGCTGGCGCTCGGGCCTGCCGCCGCCTTCTCGGTATTCGTGATCGTTGTAGTCTTCGCGGTGGTCTCCGGCCTCAGCGCCATCCTGGTGCGCCTGCGGGCGCCGGCTGCCGGCGCCGCGGCGCGCAGCCTGCTCGGAGGTTAGGCATGGCGCCGATCAGCATTGGCCTCGATCGCGTCTCCAAGCGCTTCGACCATACGATGAAGGGAGAGGTGTATGCCGTGCGCGAGGTCAGCCTCGCCGTCGCCGAGGGCGAACTTCTGACTTTGCTCGGCCCGTCGGGCTGCGGAAAGTCCACCACGCTGCGCATGATCGCGGGCTTCGAGGAGCCAAGCGAGGGCACGATCTCGATCGACGGCCGCGACGTCACGCACGTGTTGCCCAATCAACGCGGCATCGGCTTCGTGTTCCAGAATTATGCGCTGTTCCCGCATCTCTCGGTCTTCGAAAACGTCGCCTATGGCCTGCGTGTTCAGCGCAAGGGCGAGGCGGAGATCACTCGCGCGGTGAGCGAAGTGCTCGAGCTGGTCGGGCTCGCCAGGTACGAGCGGCAGCAGCCGCATCAACTCTCCGGCGGTGAACAGCAACGGGTGGCGCTGGCGCGCGCCGTGGTGTTCCAGCCCAAGGTGTTGCTGTTCGACGAGCCGCTCAGCAATCTCGACGCCAAGCTGCGCGTCGAGATGCGCGAGCAGATCCGGGCCCTGCAGAAGCGCATCGGCATCACCACGGTTTATGTCACCCACGACCAGGAAGAGGCGATGGCGATCTCCGACCGCATCGCCGTGATGGAGCGCGGCCAGGTCGTGCAGGACGGGTCGGCGCAGGAACTCTACTACCGGCCGGCGACGGAATTCGTCGCCCGCTTCATCGGCCGTACCAATCTCCTGAAGGCTCGGACTGTGTCGGCGGCGGAGATCGAGATCGACGGTGCCAGGATCGCCTTCGCCTCAGGCAAGACGCCCGGCGCCACGGTCATGATCGTTGTGCGGCCGGAGATGATCGCGCTCAGGCCCGACGGATCGGCGCGCGGCCGAATCGTGCAGCGCACCTTCCTCGGTGAGAAGACGGACTATCAGGTCTCGTTGGGCGACACGGTCCTGCAGGTGACGACCAGCGGGCAGTCGGTCGCCGGCCTGCTCGAACGCGGCGCTGCGGTGTCGGTGCAGTTCAAGGCCGAAGGCATGCACGCACTCGACTAGCCAACGGTTGCTGTCTTGAGCGGCACCATGCCATGCTGTCACAAAATCGTAATGTGGGAGGAGACATGAGAATTCGCCTGCTTCGGCAGCGCCCTCGGCGCCCTGCTTCTGGCAACCCCGGCTTCAGCCCAGGGTGTGCTGAACGTCTACTGCTCTGTTCAGGTCGAATGGTGCACGCTGATCGCCAACGAATTCCAGAAAACCAGCGGCATCAAGGTTTCCATCACCCAGAAGGGCTCTGGCGAGACGATCGCCCAGCTCAAGGCCGAGGCGCAAAACCCGAAGGGCGACGTGTGGTTTGGCGGCACCGGCGATCCGCATCTGCAGGCGGCGGAGGAAGGACTGACCGAAGCCTACAAGTCGCCGAAGCTCGGCGAACTTCACCCGTGGGCGGTGAAGCAGAACATCGATTCCGGCGGCAAGACGGTTGGCATCTATGCCGGCGCGCTGGGCTACGGCTTCAACACCGAATTGCTGGCCAAGAAGAACGTCAAGGCGCCGGCGTGCTGGGCCGACCTGCTGAAGCCCGAATTCAAGGGCGAGATCCAGGTCGCCAACCCCAACTCCTCGGGCACCGCCTACGTCGCAATCGCTACTCTGGTGCAGCTGATGGGCGAGGAGAAGGCGTTCGATTATCTGAAGAAGCTACACGCCAATATCAACGCCTATACCCGCTCGGGTACTGCGCCGATGAAGGCTGTCGCGAGGGGCGAGACCGCCGTCAGCATCAGCTTCGTCCATGACGGCGTGACCGAGGCGCTGGCCGGTTTCCCGGTGAAGACAGCGACGCCCTGCGAGGGCACGGGCTACGAGATCGGCTCGATGAGCATCATCAAGGGTGCGCGCAACCTCGCCAACGCCAAGAAGTTCTACGACTGGGCACTCACCCCCGAGGCCCAAAAGCTCGAGGCGCAGGCCAAGCAGTTCCAGGTGCCGTCCAACAAGAACACGCCGGTACCGCCCGAGGCGCCCAAGTTCGCCGACATGAAGCTGATCGACTACGACCAGGCAAAGTACGGCAAGTCGGCCGAGCGCAAGCGGCTGATAGCGCGCTGGGACGCCGAGGTGGGCGCGCTGCCCAAGCCCTGATGCCGTTCCGCGCGTCGCTCGCGTGGTCGGTCGCCGGGCTCGTTGCGGCCGTCGCGCTGCCTTGGTACGCGCTGCAGGAAGGGCTCGATTCCGGCGCTTGGCTTTCGGGCCTGTGGTCGTCCGAGGACTACGCCTCGGGCCTTGCCGAGAGCGTGATGCACGGCAAATGGTGGCTGGCGCCGGTCCTGCTGGCGCTCGCCACGTGCCTCGCGATCAGCCTGCCGCCGATGGCGCGCGAGAAGCGCGGCACGCTCCTCGCCGTCGCGGCAAGCGTGGGCCTCGCGCTGTTCGTCGCCGAGTCCCTGGCCATTGGACTGCGCGGCTGGAGCACGGTGTGGCTCAATACCTTGTTTGGCGAGATGAATGGTCGGCAGGTCGGCCTCGGCGCCGGCGGCGCGATCGTGTTAATCGCGTTGCTCAGCCTGCTGTCGATCGGGCTCGCTCTGCGCGGTTCATTCGGCGGCGATGCCTTCGTGGCCGGCGCGGTCACCGCTGTCGCCGCCTCGATCCTGCTGTTCACCGCCTGGCCGATCCTGCGCATCCTCGTGCAGGCCTTCCAGAACGGCGACGGCGCCTTCGAGCCCGCCCTGGTGATCGAGCGGCTGGCGGCCGACAAGATCTGGAGCTTGCGCTGCCTCACTGGCGGCGGCCGCTGCGGCGTGGCGTGGAACACGCTCTTCCTCGCACTTGCCTGCGGCGCCGGCACGACGGCGCTTGGGCTCGCCTTCGCCCTGATCGCCACGCGCACCGGCTTTCGCTTCAAGAAGACGCTGCGCGTGCTGACCGTGCTGCCGATCGTCACGCCGCCCTTCGTGATCGGCCTGGCGCTGATCCTGGTGTTCGGCCGCTCGGGCCTGGTCAACCAGTTGCTCGAATGGTCGATGGGCGTGAACCCGACGCGCTGGATCTACGGCTTCCAGGGCGTTTTCCTGGCCCAGCTCTTCGCTTTCACACCGGTCGCCTTCCTGGTGCTAATCGGCGTCGTCGAAGGCGTCAGCCCGACGCTGGAAGAAGCATCGCAGACGCTGCGCGCCGATCCGTGGGCGACTTTCGCCACCGTGTCGCTGCCGTTGATGCGGCCCGGACTGGCCAACGCTTTCCTCGTCGGCTTCATCGAGAGCATTGCCGATTTCGGCAATCCGATCGTGCTGGGTGGCGATTACGGCGTGCTGTCGACCGAGATCTACTTCGCCGTCGTCGGCGCGCAGCTCGACTACGGCCGCGCGGCGGCGCTCGCCATCCTGCTGCTGGCCTTCGCACTCGGCGCCTTCTTCCTGCAGCGCCGTGTCGTCGGCAATCGCTCCTATGCCACCATCTCCGGCAAGGGCGACTCCGGCTTGCCGACGCCCTTGCCTAGGACGGCGCGGCGGCTGGCGCAATGGATAGCGCTGCCGTGGGCCTTCTTCACCATGCTGCTCTACGGCTTCGCTTTCGTCGGCGGGCTGGTGAAGGTGTGGGGCCGCGACTATACGCCCACCCTCGACCACTACATCAAGGCCTTCGCCATCGAGCGCTCGTCGGAAGGGCTGATCTGGTCGGGCGCCGCATGGAACTCATTCTGGACCACGGTGACCTTGGCCGCCATCGCCGCACCGCTGACCGCGATGCTCGGCCTGCTGGCGGCGTGGTTGCTGGTGCGTCGGCGCTTTGCCGGCCGCACGGCGCTGGAATTCGCCACCATGCTCTCTTTCGCCGTGCCCGGCACGGTGATCGGGGTGGCCTACGTCTTCGCCTTCAACGTGCCGCCGATCGAGATCACCGGCACGGCGATGATCATCGTAATCTGCTTCGTGTTCCGCAACATGCCGGTCGGCGTGCGCGCCGGCATGGCGGCGATGAGCCAGATCGACCGTAGCCTCGACGAGGCCTCGCTCACCCTGCGTGGCCGCGCGCCGCAGACCCTGCTCTATGTCGTGCTGCCGCTGCTGCGGCCGGCGGTAGTTGGAGCACTGGTCTATGGCTTCGTGCGCGCGGTAACCACGGTGAGTGCCGTCGTGTTCCTGGTCACGGCGGAGTACGAGCTCGCCACCACCTACATCATCCTGCGCGTGATCAACGGCGATTACGGCCTCGCCATCGCCTATAGCTGCGCGCTGATCGTGCTTATGCTGGCGGTCATCCTGCTAATCCAGTTCGTCGTCGGCGAGCGGCGGCTCGGCCGTCGCGCCGTGACCGTGCCGCTGCAGGGAGGCCGCGCGTGAGCGTAGAGTTCCGCAACGTCATCAAGCGCTACGGTGCTGCCACTGCCGTGGCCGGCATCAGCTTCACGGTCAAGAGTGGCACGCTGGTGACGCTGCTCGGGCCCTCGGGCTGCGGCAAGACCACGACGCTCCGCATGATTGCCGGCCTCGAGCTGCCAAGCGAAGGTCGCATCCTGATCGCCGATCGGGACGTCACCAACCTCAACGCCACCGAGCGCGACGTCAGCATGGTGTTCCAGTCCTACGCGCTCTTCCCGCACATGAACGTGCTGGAGAATGTGAGCTACGGCCTACGGCGTTCGGGTCTCGCCAAGGATGAAGCGGCCAAGCGCGCCCGCGAGGGTTTGGCGACGGTGGGGCTCGCAGGCTACGAGGCGCGCCAACCGTCGGAGCTGTCGGGCGGCCAGCAGCAACGCGTGGCGGTGGCGCGCGCTTTGGTGCTGAAGCCCTCGGTGCTGCTGTTCGACGAACCGCTCAGCAACCTCGACGCTCGTCTGCGCCGCCAGATGCGCGAAGAGATCCGTGAGCTGCAGCAGAGACTTGGCCTCACGGTGGTCTATGTAACCCACGATCAACAGGAGGCGATGGCCGTCTCGGACCGCATCATCGTCATGAATGCCGGCCGCATCGAGCAGCAGGGCACGCCGCGTGACCTTTACGAACGGCCGGCGACGCCGTTCCTCGCCCGTTTCATGGGCGAGTCCAATCCAGCGCACGGCCGCGTCAGACGCCTCGACAACGAGCACGTGCGTGTCCAGCTGGGGCCGGCCGAAATCGACATCGAGAACGCGACGGCCCCCGACGGCGAGGCCACGGTCGCCGTGCGTCCCGAGGCGATCACCGTCGAGACTGCGCCCGGACCGGCCGGCGCCGTGCCGGGAACGGTGGCCAAGGCAAGCTACGTCGGCACACATATCGAGTACTCGATCGATACCGAAGCCGGCACACTGTTCGCTACCTGCCCAAGGGTCGAGCGGCCATTGGTGGCGGGCGAGAAGGTTGCGTTGGTGCTGGCCCCGCGCGGCGTTATTGTCTTGAACGACTAGGATTGCACGACACGGACCAGGAACTTTCATCTGGAGGGCCAAATGGAGAGGGTCGCGCTAATAGTCAGCTTGCTCGCATTTGCCACCGGCTTGGTTGCGCTCTCGCG
>CAWCPC010000013.1:420000-707494 GCA_963797365.1 uncultured Alphaproteobacteria bacterium
GACATCAACAGAGACTCCGCTAGTAGTGGCGAGCGAACGCGGATTAGGCCAGTGATGCGATTGTAAGAACCGGAACACTCTGGAAAGGGTGGCCATAGCGGGTGATAGCCCCGTACGGGTAGAAAGCAGTCGCATCCTCGAGTAGGGCGGGACACGTGCAATCCTGTCTGAACACGGGGGGATCACCCTCCAAGCCTAAGTACTCCTCAGTGACCGATAGTGAACAAGTACCGTGAGGGAAAGGTGAAAAGCACCCCGACAAGGGGAGTGAAATAGACCTGAAACCGAACGCCTACAAACAGTCGGAGGCCGCAAGGCTAACGGCGTACCTTTTGTATAATGGGTCAGCGACTTACTCTGTGCAGCAAGCTTAAGCCGATAGGTGTAGGCGCAGCGAAAGCGAGTTTGAATAGGGCGACCAGTTGCACGGAGTAGACCCGAAACCGGGTGATCTAGTCATGGGCAGGTTGAAGGCGTGGTAACGCGCGCTGGAGGACCGAACCGGTTACCGTTGCAAAGGTATCGGATGACCTGTGATTAGGGGTGAAAGGCCAACCAAACTCGGAAATAGCTGGTTCTCCGCGAAAACTATTTAGGTAGTGCGTCGTGTGATTGCCATCGGGGGTAGAGCACTGGATGGGCTAGGGGGATCCAAAGTCTTACCAAACCTAACCAAACTCCGAATACCGATGAGTACAGCACGGCAGACAGACGGCGGGTGCTAAGGTCCGTCGTCGAGAGGGAAACAGCCCAGACCGCCAGCTAAGGTCCCCAAGTCATGGCTAAGTGGGAAAGGATGTGGGAAGGCCAAAACAACCAGGAGGTTGGCTTAGAAGCAGCCATCCTTTAAAGAAAGCGTAATAGCTCACTGGTCTAAATAAGCCAGCCTGCGCCGAAGATGTACCGGGGCTCAAGCCATGCACCGAAGCTGCGGACTCGAAAGAGTGGTAGCGGAGCGTTCCGTAAGCCTGTGAAGGGAGACTCGTGAGAGCTCCTGGAGGTATCGGAAGTGAGAATGCTGACATGAGTAGCGATAAGAAGCGTGAGAGACGCTTCCGCCGTAAGTCCAAGGGTTCCTGCGCAAGGTCAATCCGCGCAGGGTTAGCCGGCCCCTAAGGTGAGGGCGACAGCCGTAGCCGATGGGAACCACGTCAATATTCGTGGGCCTGCTGGAAGTGACGGATCTCAAAAGTGGCTCGAGCTCGTTGGCGAATGCTCGGGCGGCCTAGAGGTTCCAGGAAATAACTCCAGCGTATAGACCGTACCCTAAACCGACACAGGTGGACTGGTAGAGTATACCAAGGCGCTTGAGGGAACTGTGTTGAAGGAACTAGGCAATTTACCCCCGTAACTTCGGGATAAGGGGGCCTCCATCGGTCTCGATGGAGGGGCACAGACTAGGGGGTGGCGACTGTTTAACAAAAACACAGGGCTCTGCTAAGCCGTGAGGCGAAGTATAGGGTCTGACGCCTGCCCGGTGCCGGAAGGTTAAGAGGAGAGGTTCACGCCTTGAATCGAAGCCCCGGTAAACGGCGGCCGTAACTATAACGGTCCTAAGGTAGCGAAATTCCTTGTCGGGTAAGTTCCGACCTGCACGAATGGCGTAACGACTTCCCCGCTGTCTCCAACACAGGCTCGGCGAAATTGAATTCCCCGTGAAGATGCGGGGTACCCGCAGTTAGACGGAAAGACCCCGTGCACCTTTACTACAACTTTGCAGTGGCATTAGAGATTGGATGTGTAGGATAGGCGGGAGCCTTTGAAGCTGTGGCGCTAGCCATGGTGGAGGCAACCTTGAAATACCGCCCTTTTGATCTTTGATGTCTAACCACGGCCGGTTATCCCGGCCTGGGACCCTGCATGGTGGGTAGTTTGACTGGGGCGGTCGCCTCCCAAAGAGTAACGGAGGCGCGCGATGGTGGGCTCAGGCTGGTCGGAAATCAGCCGCTGAGTGCAATGGCACAAGCCCGCCTGACTGCGAGACTGACAAGTCGAGCAGGGACGAAAGTCGGCCATAGTGATCCGGTGGTTCCGCGTGAGTGGGCCATCGCTCAACGGATAAAAGGTACGCCGGGGATAACAGGCTGATACCACCCAAGCGTCCACAGCGACGGTGGTGTTTGGCACCTCGATGTCGACTCATCACATCCTGGGGCTGGAGCAGGTCCCAAGGGTTCGGCTGTTCGCCGATTAAAGTGGTACGTGAGTTGGGTTCAAAACGTCGTGAGACAGTTTGGTCCCTATCTGCTGTGGGTGTTCGAGACTTGAGAGGAGCCGTCCTTAGTACGAGAGGACCGGGATGGACTTACCTCTGGTGTACCGGTTGTGACGCCAGTCGCAGCGCCGGGTAGCTATGTAGTGAAGGGATAAACGCTGAAAGCATCTAAGCGTGAAACCCGCCTCAAAACTAGGTCTCGCTGAGAGTCGTGGTAGACCACCACGTTGATAGGCCGCATGTGCAAGGGCAGTGATGCCTTCAGCTTAGCGGTACTAATAGCTCGATCGGCTTGATTTCATTCGTTCCGTGCAGCGGTCGACATCCGCTGTGACGGCCAAGATTTGCCTGCACGGGCTTCAGACCCTCTTTGCGCTTCGACGACCTGGTGGCAGTAGCGAAGGGTGAACACCCGATCCCATTCCGAACTCGGCCGTGAAAACTTTCAGCGCCAATGGTACTGTGTCTCAAGGCACGGGAGAGTAGGTCGCTGCCAGGTCTTCCAAGCGCAAAGATCCTCTTCCATGAACAGCTAAAGAAATCGCGTCGCAGGATTTACGCGGGGTGGAGCAGCCCGGTAGCTCGTCAGGCTCATAACCTGAAGGTCGTAGGTTCAAATCCTGCCCCCGCAACCAATTCAAAAAAGCCGTTCCCGAAAGGGGACGGCTTTTTCGTTTGAGTCGCCTCGGAATCAACCGCATTGGGTTGATTGGTCTTCTCCCCTATCATTTTGAGCGTTGACGCGTCGCCTTTGGCGTCGCCCGGGAGGCTGCATGGCGCTACTCATCATCAATCTCGACAAGGTCATCGGCACTGCCCAGGCATTTCGTGACGCGTTCAAGGCTCAGCTTCCCGATCTGCCCATTCGCATCTGGCCCGATGTCGGAGAGGTGAAGGACATCGAGTACCTCGCCTTCATGCATCCGGATTTCGACCAGCTCCCTGCCTTTCCAAACCTGAGGGCCATGTTCAGCCGTTCGGCCGGCGTGGAGAGCTTTGTCGGGCATCCAAAGCTGCCGAAGGTCCCGCTCGGCAAGGTGGAACCGTCGGGCGGCGATCCGATGATGACGGAATACGTCGTCATGCACGTTCTGCGCTTCCATCGCGATATGCCGGGCTACCAGGCGGCCCAGGCGAAACGGGAATGGCGCAGGGTGCCGATCGTCCGGCCCGATCAGCGGCGCGTCGGCTTCCTGGGCTACGGCATGATGGCCAAGGCGCCGGCGCTGGTCCTGCAGTCGCTGGGCTTCAAGGTCTCGGCGTGGGTGCGCTCGCCGCGGTCGGCCGCAGAGGTTCCGATCTTCCACGGCCGCGATCAGCTTGAGCGCTTTCTCGGTCAGACGGATATCGCCGTCTGCCTGTTACCGCTGACGGCGGAAACCGAGGGCATCTTCTGCGCCCGCACTTTTGCCACGATGCCGAGAGGAGCCATGTTGGTGAACGTCGGGCGTGGCAGGCATGTGGTGGACGACGACCTGATCGCCGCGCTCAATTCGGGACAGTTGTCGTACGCCGCCTTGGACGCCCTTTCGCCCGAGCCGCTGCCGCCGGAAAGCCCGCTTTGGCTCCATCCCAAGGTTACGGTGATGCCGCACGTGGCGCGCCGGCCGACCGTCGCGCAGCTGGTAACCGAGGTCGCCGCGAACATCCGCAGCCTCAAGGCTGGAGGACGTCTGCTGCAAGAAATCGACGCTATGCGGGGGTACTGAGCGATCTGCCTGAGAGTGCGACTTTTTGGTTTCTTGCCCGCGTGCCAGCATCGACCGAGGACTTGGCTGCCCAGGAGGCTCTCATGTGCCGCAATATCCGGAACCTCTACAATTTCAAGCCGCCGGCGACGGAAGAAGAAATCCGCGCCTCGTCGCTTCAGTTCGTGCGCAAGTTGAGCGGCTTCAACCGGCCGTCCAAGGCCAACGAAGAAGCATTCAACCGCGCCGTCGATGCGGTGGCCGAGGCGGCACGCGAGTTGATCGCTTCGCTGGTCACCACCGCGCCGCCGCGCGACCGCGAAGTCGAGGCGGAGAAGGCGCGAGCTCGCTCGGCGGTGCGGTTCGGTCGGCCGGCGGACGGCACCGCATAGCGTGAGCAGGCCGGCGTCGACACGATGGCGGTACGCGCGTGGAACAGCACAACTGCTGTCGCTGCGCAACTATTGCGGCATCTTTCCGCCGGGCTATTGTCAATCGAAGTCGGGGAGAGGCCATGACCGAACTGCCGAGCGAGACGACGGAGAGTAGCGCTCCGAAGCTGATTACAGCGCCGTCACGTACGCCAGCCATCATCGTCGCGTTCGTCATCCTGACGATCGTGGCGATCTCTCTCTGGTATCTCGTGCAGCCACAGCCTCTGCTGGTTCAGGGCGAGGCGGACGGCACCCGCATCGACATCGCCGCCCGCGTCGATGGCCGCGTGCTGACACTTCCGGTGGATCGCGGCCAGAACGTCACCGCCGGCCAGGTCCTCGTGACAATCGACAATTCTGAGCTCCTGACCCGGCTCAAGGAAGCCGAGGCGGCGAAGGCGGTCGCCCTGGCCGATCACAAACGCATCGAAGTCGGCACACGGGCCGAAGTCGTCGCCTCCCGGCGCGCGGCGCTGGCGGCGGCCGAGGCCAATGCGCGGCTCGCGGAACAGACCTACGGCCGCACCAAGCAGCTCACGACGCGCGATTTTGCCTCGGTGCAGAAGCTCGACGAGGCGACGGCCACCCTCGACGTCGCGCGCCGCGGCCAGCAGCAGGCCAAACTCGCGCTCGAGGAGGCGATCGCAGGCTACACTGCCGAGGAGCGCGGTGTGGCCCAGGCCGCCGTGGTCAAGGCTGACGCCGCGATCACGACGCTCAAGGCCGAGGTCGCCGAGTTGACGGTCAAGTCGCCGAGAGCGGCGCAGGTCTACAACAGGAGTGCCGAGGCCGGCGAGTTCGTGTCGCCCGGTGTGCCGCTCCTGTCGCTGGTCGACCTGTCGGATGTCTGGCTGCGCTTCGACTTGCGCGAGGATCTGGTCAAGGACCTGAAGGTCGGCGATCGCTTCGAGGTTCGTGCCCCGGCGCTCGGCAACAAGCCGATCACCGTGACCGTGCGCACCATTGCAACGCGTGGCGAGTATGCCGGCTGGCGGGCTACCCGCGCGACCGGCGACTTCGATCTCCGGACATTCGAGGTTCGGGCCTACCCCGTCGACCGCATCCCCGAGCTGCGGCCAGGCATGAGTGTTTACGCCGACTGGAAGAAGCCCTGATGCAGTCCCGGTTCAGCCCCGGATTCCTTGCCGTGGCGGCGCGCGAGCTCGATTGGCTGCGCCACGACGGCGTTGCGCTCGCCTTGGTGCTGGCGATTCCGTTGCTGGCCATCGCCGTGCTCTCGCTTACTTTCAGCAATTCCGTCATCCGAGATCTTCGTGTCGATGTCGTCGATCAGGACCAGACGCGGACGTCGATGACCTACGTGCAGGCGGTCAATGCCGCACCCGGCGTGACCGTGACCCGACGTTCGAGCGACCTCAACGGCGCGATGCATGCCGTGCGCGCCGGCGAGGCGATCGCCGCGGTCTACATACCGCGCGGGCTCGAACGCGACATCGACGCCGGCAAGCGTCCGCAAATCGTGATCTTCCACAACAAGCAGTATTTTACGCCGGGCAACATCGCCTCTGGCGCGCTCACCTCGGCGGTCTCGGCCGCGACCGCCGATCTGCCGGCGTCGATTGGCGGCACGGCGGGCTACCGGCCTGGCCCGCTGGTCGTCGAGCAGTATGTGCTGACCAATCCGGCGCTCAACTACGCGCAGTTCCTGCTGCGGGCGATCCTGCCCATGGTCCTGCACGTCGTCATAGCGATCACTGGCGGCTATGCCGTCGGTTCGGAATTCGGCCGCAGGAGCCTGGCGGATTGGATGGCGGCGGCAGGCGGCGATCCATTGACTGCCCTGGTCGGCAAGCTCGCGCCGTATCTCGGCATCTTCCTGATGCTGATGGTGGTCATCGCGATCACCATCCACGGCGCGTTCGAGGTTTCCTTCCGGGGTGATTCGCTTCTCCTGGGAATCGCGGCGAGCCTGCTCATCTGGGCCTATCTCAGTGTCGGCGCGCTCCTGCAACTGCTGGTGCGCAATCTCGCCTTCGGCCTGTCGCTGACCGGCATCATTTGCTCGCCGGCCTTTGGCTTCGTCGGCGTCGGCTTTCCCTTGCTGGCGATGAGCGGCTTCGCCCGTTCCTGGGGCGACCTGCTGCCTCTGCGCTGGTACATGCAGATCCTGTCCGACCAGGCGGCGCGGGGTGTTCCGGCCGTCCATTCGATCGAGCCTCTCGCCATTCTGGCCGGCCTGACGCTGGCGTACTTCGCGCTGGCGATTCTTCGATTGCGCACAGTCGCGCGTAGGTCGCTGCCGGCGGAAGCCGCCGCCGCGGAGCTGGCGGACCGTCCCGGCATCGCCGGCGCCTTTGCCGCCGAATACCGGCGCGCGTTGATCGACCGCGGCGCGTTCGGCTTGCTTGTCCTTGCACCGATCATTTACGGCGCGCTTTATCCGCAGCCCTATCTCGGTCAGCTCATCCGTGCCATTCCGATTGCGGTCGTCGATGAGGATTCGTCCGAGGTGAGCCGGCGGCTGGTGCAGGGCCTGAATGCGCATGAGGCCCTGCAGGTTGCCGCCCGTCCCAATACGCTCGCCGAGGCGCAGGCGGCGCTCGCGCGGCGGGAGGTGTTCGCCATCGTCGACATTCCAGCCGGCACGCAGCGTGAGGTGCTCGCTGGCCGCAGGGCCCGCGTGCCGGCCTACGTCAATTCGGTCTACTTCCTGCTCTACAACCGCACGGTCCAAGGCATCCTCGAATCGAGTGGCGCGGTCACCGCCGACCTGCTTTCGAGCGACGCTCGATCGGATGGCAGCCTCTATCGCGCCGCGCTGGCGCGCAGTTCGCCGGTCGAGGTGCTGAACCAGCCGCTGTTCAATCCGACCGGCGGCTATGCGAGCTACATCGTCCCGGCCGCCTTCATGCTGATCCTGCAGCAGACCCTGTTCATGGGCGTGGCGACCCTCGGGGCCGCGCGCCGCCGCGCTTCAGCTGCCGCGGTGCTGGGCCAGGGCCTCGCGCATCTCCTGCTGGCGCTGCCGGGGGCGGCACTTTTCCTGATTGTTCTGCCGCGCCTCTACGGCTTCTCGGCAACGGCGCATCTTGGCGATCTCCTGGCGATGCTGCTGCCCTTCATCCTGTCGGTGAGCTTCCTGGGTCAGTTCGTCAGCACATGGTTCAGGCACAAGGAGACGGCGGTGCTGCTGTTCATCGCCACCAGCCTGCCGCTCTTCTTCCTGGTCGGCGTGGCCTGGCCGGTCGAGGCGATCCCGCCGCTGCTGCATGCTGTGAGCTTCATCTTTCCCAGTACCTCGGCGATCGACGGCCTGGTGCGCATCAACCAGATGGATGCCACACTGGCAGATGCCTCTGCCGACTGGGTTCGGCTCTGGATCCTGACGGCGCTGTATCTGGCTTTGGCGATTGCTGCGAGGAAGCTCTTTGTTCGGGGAGGGCCAGCCGATGCGCGCGCTGCCTAGAAAGCCCCTCATCATTGCATTGGCAGTCGTCGCTGTGGCGGCGGTCTTGATCGTGCTTGCGTTCGATCGGCCGCGTGCGGTGCCGCCGCTCGCCGGCATGGTCCGCCAGACCGAAATTCGCATTGCCCCGGAAATCACCGGACGACTGACGGCAATCGCTGTGCAGAGCGGCCAGCAGGTTCGCAAGGGCGACCTGCTCGCCACCCTCGACAATCCCGAGCTGGCCGCCTCGCTGGGCGAGGCGAAGGCGGCCTTGGCCGCTGCGCGGGCGGAGCGTGACCGGGTCTACTCCGGCATGCGGGCGGAGGAAGTGGCGATCCTCGCCAAAAGCGTGCTGACGGCCGAAGCGAACCTGACGCTGGCTCGGCAGGAGATCGGTCGCACCACCGCACTGGCTGCACGAGACTTCGCCAGCCGCCAGGAACTCGATGACCGCACGGCGGCGCTGGCCAAGTCCGAGGCCGATCTCGCGCTCAAGCGTGCCCAGCATGCCGCCGGTGCCGCCGGTCCGACGGCCGAGGAGCGGACCCTGTCCGACGCGCGAGTGGCGCTTGCCGAGGCGACAGTGGCGGACCTGCAGGCAAAGCTCGACAAGACACGCCTCACCGCGCCGGTCGACGGTGTCGTCGGCGTGATTGTCGGTGAGCGGGGCGAGATCGTGCCCGTCGGCAAGCCTGTGCTGGTCCTTGCAGCGGGCAAGCCCTGGTTTGCCTTCACGCTGCGCGAGGATGCGCTCGGCCGGCTGACCGTGGGCAGTGATGTCGAACTCACGACGGCGGCCGGCCAGCGCTTTGCGGCGCGTGTGACCGAGCTGCGCCCGCTCGGCGAATTCGCGACCTGGCGCGCCGCCCGCGCCGTGGGCGATCACGATCTCAACAGTTTCCGGCTAAGGCTCGATCCGCTCGCCGCGGTGGACGGCTTGCGGCCGGGCATGACGGTGTGGTTGGCCGCGAGCGGCAAATGACCAGGCTGATCGCTGATCCCTTTGTCCAGACCGGTGTGCTCGCCGTCGTCGGAGCGATCATCACGCGCCTCCTGCTGCGCAGGTATCCTGCATGGCGCTTGGTTTTTCAGCTCGTCCTGTTCGTCGCCCTGACGATCCTGCTGCACCATTACGATATCGTTCCCTACGAAGCCGCCCCCAGCGATACGCCGATCTTCGAGCGCATCTTCATTGCCACCGCCAAGGTCATCTGGTGGGTCAATGCCGCCTGGCTGCTGACCGGCTGCGCCAGAGTGTTCCTGATCTTCGAGCGCCGGCCGCGAGAAGGCCGGCTGATCCAGGATCTCGTGGTCGGCGTCATCTATCTAAGCGCCGCCCTGTCGGTCGTCGCCTATGTCTTCAACGCGCCAGTCGGCACCTTGATCGCCACGTCCGGTGTATTTGCCATCATTCTCGGGCTTGCCCTGCAAAGCACACTCGCCGACGTGTTCTCGGGGATCGCGCTCAACTTCAGCAAGCCTTACGAAGTCGGCGACTGGATCGTGCTGAGTGACGGCACCGAAGGGCGGGTCGTCGAGACCAACTGGCGGGCGACGCATCTGCTGAATGCCTCGAACGATCTCGTCGTGCTGCCCAACAGTGGGCTCGCCAAGGCGCAGTTCACCAATCTCAGCAGCCCGAACTCGGAGCCATGGGGTCAAGTTACGGGTTCGCGTGATGCCGACCATGGCTCCTTCCGGAATCTCAGAGATCATGCGAACCGTGCTGCTCAGCAGCAATTCGATCATGCTGACGCCAGCGCCTACGGTGGAGATCAAGTCGCTGGATGCTCGGGCCATCGAGTTCGAGCTGGCGTTCCGCGTCAGGGACTTTTCGGTGGCGGCATCGGCCAGGCACGAGGTCTATGACCTGATCTATCGCCACGCCCGGGCGGCAGGCCTGGTGCTTGCCCAGCCCAAGGAGGCAGCGTCCATTGCGGTCACCCAGCCGCCGGTCGGCGCTGCTGCTGCTCCTCGCGCCACCGCTGTACGGCTGATCGATGCGGTGCCGCTGTTTGCTTCCCTGACCGAGGAGGAGAAGGAGGCGCTCGCAGCGACCATGACACGCCGGACCTACCGCAAGGGCGAAGTACTGGCTGAACAAGGCGCCAAGCTCACGTCGTTGTTCGTGATTCGCACGGGCGTGTTGGTCGTTGCTCGCAAGGAAGGCGATGCCGAAGCCGAATTGAGCCGGCTCTCGCCCGGCGACTATTTCGGCGAGGCGGGACTATTCACCGGCAGCGGCGAGCCCGGAACCATTCGAGCCATGACCTTCGCTGTCGTCTACGAAGTGGGCCAGGCGGCCCTGGCCAAGCTGATGCACGACAGACCGAGCATTGCCGACGAGATCAGCGTGACCCTGTCGCGACGCGTCAAGCACGCCACGGCCGGCATTGCCGACGAAGGCGAGGGCGCCTCGATGCGATCGGTATCGTGGCTGGTCGGCCGTATCCGTAGCGTGTTCGAGCTGTCATGAGCGGTCGGTCGGCGCAAGCCTCCATGTTTGGCGCGACGGCCACTTACTCCGAACTGATGTGAGCGCCTTTCTCGGCGACGGACCGTTTCATCAGCGGCACCACGAACACGAGTACAAGCGTCACCATGGCGAAAATCCAGAAGCAGTCGAAATAGGCGAGGGCGGAGGCCTGCTGCTGGCGCAGATTCTCGAGCGCCTGCCAGGCCAGCTGCTGCAAGGCCGCCGGGTCACCAGCGCGCAATTGGGCTTGCGCCTGCTCGATGAAGGAGTTCACGGCGGGATTGAAGGGATCGAGATACTCTCCAAGCCGCAGGGTATGGAATTGATCGCGTCGTTCGTGCAGCGTCTGCGCCATCGACGTGCCGACGCTGCCTCCCTCGTTGCGCAGCAGGCTTAACAGGCCAACGGCCGCTCCCCGTAGCTCCAACGGCGTGTAGAGGTAGGCCGCCACGTTCGCTGGCGCGAAGCACATCGACAGACCAAGAACGGTCAGCACGCGCGGCCAGACCACTTGGCCGGGGCTGATGTCGAGGTTCATCTGCGACATCCAGTAGTTCCCGGCAGCCATCACCAGCAGGCCGGTCGCAAGCAACCAGCGGGCATCTGTCCCTCGGCCAAGAAGGACGCCTATGGCGGGCATCACCAGGAGAGCAAACAGCCCGGCCGGCGACATGACCAATCCGGCGCTCAGGGCATCGTATCCGAACAGGGACTGGAGCAGGCCGGGCAACGACGTGCTTGCGCCATACAGCACGGCAAAAGCGAAGAAAATGATGATGCAGCAGGTGGCGAAATTGCGGTCCCGCAAGGGGCGGAAATTGATTACGGGACTGCGATGGCGCAGTTCCCAGAAGATCAGCGCGACCAGGCCCGCGCCGAACAGAATCACCAGCGTCTGCACGCGCCACGAGGGATCGCCCAGCCAGTCCCATTCCTGTCCCTTGCTGAGCATCACCTCCCAGCAAACCACGACGATCACCAGGAGTGACAGGCCAATCGAGTCGAAGCTGAACGGCCGCTTGCGCAACACCTGCCGCGCGCGGACGAGGTAGTCCGGATCGCGAAGCTTGATGTAGCAGGCAGCAAGGGCCAGCAGGCCAACCGGGATGTTGATCAGGAACACCCAGCGCCAGGAATATTGGTCGGTGATCCAGCCGCCGAGGGTCGGGCCGATGACCGGCGCCAAGAGGGCCGCCAAGCCGAACAGCGTCATCGCCATACCCTGCTTTTCGCGCGGAAAGGCATCGAGCAGCACGCCCTGGCTGGAAGGCTGAAGGCCGCCTCCGGCCAGGCCTTGGATCACGCGGAAAAAGATCAGCTGGTTGAGGCTGGTGGCTATCCCACACAGCCCCGAGGCGAGGGTGAAGACGCCGATCGACAACAGGAAATAGTTGCGACGACCGAGGTGTGCCGACAACCAGCCGGTTATCGGCAGGATGATGGCGTTGGCGGCAAGATAGCTGGTGAGAACCCATTCACCGTCGTCGACGGTCGCCGACAGGCCGCCGGCGATGTAACGCAGAGCTACGACCGCTATGGTGGTATCCAGCACCTCCATGAAGGTGGGCACCACCACAATCGCGGCCACGACCCAGGGGCTCGTGGCGCCTTGAGGTCTCGACGCCGCAAGGACGGTCATTTCTTGGCGCCGGGCGCGCTTGCGGTCGAACCAGCAGCCGGCGGGTTTGGCATACGGGCCTGGAGAAACTTCCCGGCATCGGGGCCGGTCGTCGGCTCGTGGATATGAACCACCGGGACGACCGACGTGCCGATGAACAACGGGCTCTTCTCCGCGTCATAGCCAACGAGCTCGATGCGAACCGGCAGTCGCTGCACCACCTTGACGAAGTTGCCCGTGGCGTTCTGTGCCGGCAGCAGCGCCAGTGTCGATCCCGTCCCCATGGTGAAGCCGGCAATGCGCCCTTTGAATGTCTGCCTGCTGCCATACATGTCGACATCGAGATCGACCGGTTGGCCGATGCGCAGGTCGCCCAGCTGAGTCTCCTTGAAGTTCGCATCGACCCAAATCTCATTGAGTGAGCGAACCGCCATGAGAGCCTGTCCGATCTGGACGTTGTTACCCGGATTGACATTTCGGCGCGTGATGACGCCATCGATCTCCGCAACGACGTCGCAGTAGCGAAGATCGAGCTCGGCCTGGGCAAGATCGCGCTTGGTGGCCTCAAGCTTGGCCTCGGCCTGCTTGACGGTGGGCGCCTCGGCCGCCAGCCAGGCGAGCGTGCGGTCTATGTCGCCCGAACCAGATTTCTCGAATGTCTCGATCATCCCCTTCGGCGTCTGGTTGTACAATTCGAGAACACCCAGCTGAGCTGCGCTCTGGATCAGCGCTGCTTGCGCCTCCCGGACAACCGAGAAGGTCTGATCGAGATCAGGCGGCACTTCGCCAAGTTCTTTGCTCTCCAGGGGCAGGGTCTTCAGCCCCAGGGAGACGCGTGTCTGGTTCACGTCGGCCAGGGCCTGGACCAATTCTGCGCGCGCTGTCACCAGCGTCGCTTGTCGGCTATCGTACTCCGACCGGGGAATGTTGTTCGTTGCCACCAACTGCCTGCCCCGCTCGAACTGGAGCTCGGCCAATGTCAGAGCCGCCTTGCTCTTGTCGACGCCGGCAACCCGCGTATGCAGTTCAGCGATCCGATTGGCGACGTCCTCCATGGCGTGCTGCAAGTTCCAACGCCGGCTTCGCGCCTCCGCTTCGATGCCGCGTACCGTGGCGATTGCCGCCTGCAGATCTGCCTGTGCCGTATCGACGGCCGCCGTTTTGATCGCGACCGCCGTCTGATATGGCTCCTTGTCCAGTTCGACGAGAAGGTCTCCCCGGCGCACGCGGTTATTGTCATCCACGAGGACGCGCGCAACCTGACCACGGACGCGTGCAGCGACGAACGTGACATGACCGTTCACGAACGCGTCGTCGGTCGAGACCGTGTTGAGTGCGTTCAGGATCCACGGAATACCAACCGCGAGAACAGCTGCCGCGATTACAGCGCCCGCTGCTCCAAGCAGCATTTTTCGCCGCCGGGCGGCTTTCTGCTTCTCTGGTGAGACGGCCTCGGAACTGGGAGGCGTTTGTTGGGTTGGCGCCGAATCGGCATTACGACTCGAAGTCGAACTCGGTGCTCTGCTCGGTCGCCTCGCGGCTTTGCTCGGTCATGGCGGGACCCCGTCTGCAGCGACATACCAAACTTCACGATAACATGTACACGCGCACCGACGTCCCGCATTCTCTCGCGACGCGATATCGCCGCACGAAAGGCATAGACCTCAGTTCCCGAGCGGGATCGTCAGCTCCGTCTCGTTCGTGTCCACGACGAACACCGCGAGGAGCTTGGCCGGCTCAGTCTCGCTGGCATTGGCGCTGACGCTGTGGCGGTCGCCGGGCAGCTCGGAGAAGCTTTGACCGGCCTTGTAGGTCGTCACCGGTCCGTCGTTGACCTGGCTGCGGATCGCCCCCTCAAGAACGGTCGCGTAGATGAAGGCGGATTTGGCATGTCTGTGCCCGGGCGAGTAACCGCCCGGGCCATACTCGACGAGCACACCCTTGATGCTCTTGCCGGGGGCGTTCGGCAGCTCGTGCTGGTAGACGATGGTCACCTTGGCGTTCTTCTCCTTCGACGTGTCTGCGACGACGCTGCCGAACGGCAGGGTGGCGACAAGCAGCGAACAGAGGATGTGCTTCATGGAGCCCTCCTTCGGTTGACGGATGGGTATCAGGCCGCCGCCTGTGAGCGGCGGAGCCATTCGTCGAAACCGATGCGGCCGAGGCGCGCTTCGCCCAACGGCACGAGCGAGCGCTCCTCGACCCGGCCGCCCCAATATCGAGCCTCGGGATCGCTCACGACCGTGCGCGGATCGCCAACCGCTTTCAGGTAGCGGGCAACGATTTCGTTGAAGGGAGCTCGTTCCGGGCCGGCGATCTCGACGATGCCGTTTCGTGGCGCCGCCAGCGCCATGTCGGCGACGATGGGAGCAACGTCGTCCGCCGCGATAGGCTGGAACAGGCCGGGCGACAGCCTGACCGTATTACCCTTCGTACCTGAAGCGGCGATGTCACGGAGGAATTCAAAGAACTGGGTCGAGCGGACGATGGTGTAGGGAATGCCGGACGCTGCGATCAGTTTCTCTTGGGCGACCTTGGCGCGAAAATAGCCATTGTCGGGCGTCCGGTCGGTTCCGACGATGGATAGCGCGACATGGTGCCGGACGCCGGCTGTGGCCTCTGCCGTGAGAAGGTTGCGGCCGGAGGTCTGGAAGAATTCCAGCACCGCCTTGTCTTCAAATGACGGCGAATTGGCGAGGTCGATCACCACGTGCGCACCGGCTACGGCCTCTTTGAGCCCCTCGCCGGTGATGGTGTTGACGCCGCTATTGGGCGAGGCGGCGACGACTTCGTGGCCGCCCTTGCGCAGAATGGCGACGGTCTTCGAGCCGATCAGGCCGGTGCCGCCGATGACGACGATCTTCATGGCTTACCCTCCCTTGTTGAAGCCGTGGGCTCAGCGCCTCGTACGGTTCGTCAAGACGCTGCCAAGGACTAGTGGCACCATCGGGCAATCCGAAAGACGTCCGACCGCCGCAGGTCGTCGCGCGATACCGTGCTAGTGATCGCGCCTGGCGGTCAAAATCTGACAACCCGTCTGGTAGTGTCTGCAAACGCAAAGGCAGTTGGCCGGTGTCGACTGTGAACCGACCTTCGCATCCTGGCCAAGCATCCGTGAGCCTATCGGGGAGCGGTCATTCGCGCAACGCGCGCTTCAGCACGCTCCGTCTCTAGTGAGGCGGGCGTTTGCCATTTCAGGGCTGCGTTGCGGCGCGGCCGAGCATCGACAGGGGAAGTCCGGACTCGAGATGGCGCTCGATTGCCTCGAGCGAGATTCCCGTGGTTTCGGGAACGCGGACGAAGGTGAACAACAGCCCGCCGATGCAGACCACGGCAAATAGCGAGAACGCGACAGCAAGCCCGGGACCGGCGAGGATCACCGGAAAGAGCAGGACGACGACAAAATTGAATCCCCAGTTGCTCACCGACGCCATGCTCATGCCCTGCCCCCTGACGCGTAGCGGGAAGATCTCCGACATCATGACGTGAGGAAGCGGCCCCAGGCTCACGGCAAAGAACGCGATATAGAGCAACAGCATCACGATGACGATGGACGATGGCATCGCCGCGGGATGCACCACGGCAAAGGCGATGATCAGCAGCGTCGCCGCCGCCCCTGTGAACCCGGTCATCAGCAGCCGGCGCCTGCCGATCCGGTCGATGAGAAACAGCGCGACCACCGTGGTCAGGAGGTTGACCGAGCCCACGCCGGCCGTCGCCAGCACCTGCGTGCTCACGCTATCGAAGCCTGCCCCGTCGAAAATCTGGGGCGCATAATAAATGACCGCGTTGATGCCGCTGAGCTGCTGCAAGAAGAACAGCATCATGGCGATCACCAGTGCAGGACGCACTGCCGGGGCAAACAGCCGCAGACGGGTGGATTTCTGGCTGGCTTCGGCCTGCAGAATCAGGTTCATCTCTTCGAGCTCGTGGTCAACGTCCGTGGTGCCGCGCAAACGCTGCAGGCTCAGTCTCGCCCTGTCGGGCAGTCCCTTCAGGAGAAGCCACCGCGGCGACTCCGGGAGGAAGATCAGCCCGATCAGAAAGAGAGCGCCGGGCACGGCGCCAAGCCCGAACAGCGGTCGCCAGGCTCGGTCTCCCGCGATGGCAAGGCCTGCGAGGTAGGACACCAGAATCCCGACTGTGATCGCGAGCTGGTACATGGAAACCAGCCCGCCACGAATAGCGAACGGCGCTGTTTCGGCGATATAGAGCGGCGCCACGACGGCGGCGGCCCCCACGGCAAGACCAAGCACCAGCCGGGCCGAGGCAAGCATCGAGATATGGGTCGCGCCCGCCGCGAGCAGCGCACCGACCGCGAAGAGCGCTGCGGCTGTCATGAGGACTCGTCGCCGGCCGAAGCGATCGGTGATGCGGCCGACCAGGGCCGCGGCGATGAGTGCGCCGAGCGGGACCGCCGCGGTAACGAAACCCGCCATAAGCGGGCTCATCGGAAAATCGCGGTCGAGCGAGGGGCGGGCGACCGCTATCACCCCTTCGTCGTAGCCAAACAGGAAGCCCGCCATCGCGGCGATGCAAGCGAGAAAGTAGATCATGCCCGCATTCTAGCCGGCGATTTGCTCCTCGAGCACGCGCTGGCGGCGGCCCAGGTAGAGTGCGGTCAGCAGCCAGACGAAGGCGATGCCGATCGCGACCAGCGGTGCGGCGCTGGCGCCGGCCTCGCGGAAGATCTCCGAGGACCAGATGCCGACCTGGTCACCCAGGCGATAGACGAAGGTGTCGATGAAGCCTTTGGTCTTGAAGCGATCCTCGCGCGAGACGACGGTGTAGATCACTTCGCGCGCAGGCCGGGTCACGGCATATTCGACGCCACGGCGGATCACCTGGAAGACGGCGATGACGGCCAGCGTCGGCGACAGGGCGAGGGCCGCGAAGCCGCCCATGGTGAGGACCGGCAGGATCGCGAGCGCCAGCGCCACGCCCAGCGTCAGCACGATGCGGCCGGTCAGGAAGAGCTGCAGCACCAAAGCGAGCGAGTTCACGCCGAAATTGATGTTGGCCAGGAATGCCGTCTGCGCAGCACGATCGGTCAGTGCGTGACCCACGATCGCAGCCTGCTGACCGTAGGCGAAGGTGGAGGTCACCGAATAGAGGAGCAGGAAGGCGCTGACGGTGAGCAGGTAGGGCGAGCGCACGGCGTGGAAGAAGCCCGACAGCACGCCGCCGCCCACCGGACGTTCGTCGGCCGCGGCCTGGTCGGGCCGGTGATGCAGCACGGGCGAGAGCCGGCCGAGGCGGTTGGCGCAGAACACCGCGATCTCGAAAAGCACGGCGGCCGACACGAGCAGGGCCGTGGGGGCGACGGCCTTGGCGAGCGTGCTGACATAGGCCGAGCCCACGATCGCGCCGATCGTGGCGCCGGCGGCGATGAAGCCGAACAGCCGCTTGCCCTGCGCGGGACTGAAGAGATCGACGTTGAGCTGCCAGAACACCGAGATCGCGAACAGGTTGGTGATCGAGATCCAGATGAAGAAGAAGCGGCCCAGCCACACCGATTGCGTGCCGCTGGCAAGATGCATCGCCACGGCGAACAGCAGCAGCATGACAGCGAGGAAGCGGTAGATGAGCGGGATGAATCGGCCGCGGGGAAGTTTCTTCACCAGCCAGGAGAACGGGATGTTGAGCAGCAGCGTGCCGACGAGCGTCGCCGCGAACAGCCAGGGCAAGTTGCGCGTTCCGCCCGCGATCGCCATCTGGTCTCGGATCGGAGTCAGGATGTAGTTGGCCGCGAGCAGCGCGAAGGCATAGAGCCAGCACCAGCCGACGGCGCGCAGCTCGTCGGGCTGCACCGCGACCACGCGCTGGAGCAACCGCAGAGCGGGCCCGGACGCGGGCGACGCTTCCTGGGTACTCAAGGGACCTCGACGATCAGGTGAATTATCAAGTCAGGCCGGCGCTGACCTTGCGCAATTCGTCGGGCGTGTGCTCGCCGCCGAGCGGCGTACCCGGCACCAGGTACTTGCCCTTGGCCAGGCCGCCGATCAGCACCGGCTCGAAGCCGATCTGCTTGATCAGCGAGCTGGCGAGCTCGATCGCCTTGGGATCGTCGCCGGCGATCGGCACGCCGAGCGGGGTGCCCGACCGATGCGCCGCCTTGGCGAGGCCGCTGTAGCCGATGGCGTTGAAACCGCGGACGAGAGGCACGCCCGGCAGCAGCTTCGCCGTGTAGAGGCCCGCGCCACCCTGCTCGTTCACCTTCTTCACGAAATCCTCGCCGTCGCGACGCGCGATCGGGTTGGAGACGTCCAGCACCAGCTGCTTGGCGGCGAGCGCCTTGCCGTAGTCCTTGGCGATTCCCTCCATCGCCGTATAGGGCACGACGATCAGCACGACGTCGCCGAAGGCGACGGCGTCGGCCACGGTGCCGGCCTTGGCGTTCGGCCCTGCGCTTTCGACCAGCTCCTTGAGCTGGTCGGGGTTGCGCGAGGAGAACATGACTTGGAAGCCGTCCTTGGCAAACAGTGAGCCGAGCGCACCACCTTCACGGCCCGCGCCGATCGTCGCGATCTTGGGCTTCGCACCTTGTGCAAATACGCGCGCCGAAGCGAGGGATACGGCACCGAGCATCATCGTTCCAAGCACGGAGCGTCGATCAAGCATGATTGGGCAGTTGCTCGTCATGCGGAATCTCCTCGCGAATTGATTGATCGGCGAACGCTAGTCCGTGGGCCAAAACCGTACAACTCACGATTTTGACAAGACAGGCTCCAGCGGGACTGTGCCGATGGCACCCGTCGCAGCGATTGGCTTTTGCGTTGTTCAGCTCGTCCCGACAGGTCGAGCGGCGAGGATGCGAGCCACGAATTCCTGCCCCAGCACCTGCACGCGGATGATCTCCGGCGCCTTGCTCGGCCGCCGCTCCGGCCCACCGTCGTGCGGGCGACGTTCGTGCCCCATTTTGGCGGCCATGTCGGCCATGTTGTCCTTTTGCGTTCCCGGGAAGAGGTGGTCCGGGTTGATGCAAGGGCGCACGTCGCAGCGATGCAACACGCACAGACCTGGCGGGATAGGGCCATGCTTGGCCATCCAGGCAGCGCGATGGCTGAGCCACAGCCGTCCATGCCAGCGTCGCATCGCACAGGTCGAACTTCAGAGATGTGGCTGACGCCTGCTAGGATGCGCCGCGTCACGGGGAGATGCCCAAACCATGGTCAAGACGGTCCTATACGCGGAAAAGCTGTACGACAACGATGCGGTCGAGCGCGATGTGTTCGGGCCCGACGTGCGGGTGGTGTGGCGCAACGTCGCCAACCTGTCCCAACTCGAGGAGCGCGACTGCGCCGAGATTGATGGCCTGATGGTGATGCGGCACGCGGTGACCGCCGAGCACTTCGCCATGTTCCCCAACCTCACCTGCGTCGTGCGCATGGGCGTCGGCTACGACAAGGTCGATCGCAAGGCGGCGGCCCAGCGCAAGGTGACGGTGTGCAATGTGCCGGACTACGGCACCACTGAAGTGGCTGATCACGCGCTGGCACTCGCATTGTCGCTCCGTCGCGGTATCGCGCTTCACCTCGAGGCGCAGCGGCGACCGCAGCCCGCGCCCTGGAGCTACGTGCGCGACACGCTGCTCCGACGCAACGGCGTGCAAACCTTCGGTATCGTCGGTTTGGGTCGCATAGGCACGGCGGCGGCGCTGCGCGCGAAGGCTTTCCAGTTCCGCGTCGTCGCCTACGATCCATACATGCCGAACGGCACCGAACTCGGCGTCGGCGTCGAACGCGTGCGCTCGCTCGAGGCGCTGATGGAGCAAACCGACACGCTGTCGATCCACGCACCGCTGACGCCGGAGACACGCGGAATGATCTCGCGGGCCATGCTGGAGCGCATGCCGAAGGGAGGCGTGGTGGTGAACACCGCGCGCGGGCCGATCGTCGATGTCGACGCGCTCGCCGAGCTCCTGAAGCGCGGGCATCTCGCCGGCGTCGGGCTCGACGTCCTTCCTGTAGAGCCGCCGGTCGAACCCATCCCTGAACTCCTGCGCGCCTACCGCGCGCGCGAGCCGTGGTGCGAGGGGCGCCTCATCATTACGCCGCACTCTGCTTTCTTCACGCCCGAGGCCTGGGACGACACCAGGCGCAAGGCCGCGGAAACCATGCGCGCGGCGCTGGTCGGACCGCGGCCGCAGAACGTCATCACGCCGGAGATGTTCTGATCAACTCGCCCTGACGGGCCCCGGCAGATCGAGCCCGACGCCGGTCAAATGGCCGAACGAGGCGTGCAGTCGTTCGATGATCGGTGGCGCCAGGGCGGGACGCAGGATCGAGGCTACGTTGTCCTTGACGTGATCCTTGTTGCCGGTGCCGAAGAGGATGACATCGGCCCCTTGCTCGTGGCGGGCGTAGCGATACGCCGCATCCGTGATGCTCTGGGCGCCGCCTTCAGAAACCAGGAAGCCGAGCGGGTCGCCCTCGGAAAGAATCGACGCCTTGAGCTCGCCTTGCTCGACCAGCTTGGCCAGGACATCGCGGCGATACGCAGTGTTGCTGAAGATGTTGCGGACGACGAACATCAGCAGCGTGCCGATCCCTCGACGCGCAGTGACCGGAAAGATGTTCCGCCGTGCGCCCTGATTCATCAGGCTGTAGGCCAGCATGATGACTTCCCAGGGGTCTTCCTGGACCGCGCGGGCCAGCATTTTCTGCTCCGGATCCCGCGGGCCGGTCTCGGTAATGCCGACATGGCGGACCTTGCCCTGCTCCTTGAGCTTCAGCAGGGCTGGCGCCAGCACGTTGCGATGATGGTCGTAATTCGCCGGGGCGACGGCGTGGAAGTGGAAGATGTCGACATAGTCGAGGTCGAGCCGGCGCAGTGCCGCGTCCACCCGGCGGGTTACCGCCTCGGCCGTTTCGTCGCCGCCCCTGAAGATCGCCTTTGTCGAGATCACCAGCTTGTCCCGATCGTAGCCCCGGGCGGCGGCTCCGACGACCTCCTCGGTTCCATAGGCCTCGGCGGTGTCGAGGAAATTGACGCCGAGATCGATGGCCGTGCGCACGACCGCCACGCAGTCGTCAAAGCTGGCGCCGCGGCCGAGGCCCAAACGGCTGTTGCCCCCGCAACCCAGCCCGGCGACGCTTACCTTGAGGCCGGTTTTTCCGAGTGGCCTATATTCCATTCAAATTGACCCTTTGGAATCGAGAAGCAGGCACTGGGGCCCACTCTACACGACGACGCGAGGAGAGCAGCATGCAACGGATCGTCGTTCTCGGCGCCGGCTTTGCCGGCCTTTGGTCGGCAATCGGGGCCGCACGCGCGCTCGACGAGCGGGGAATCGGCCCGGACCGGGTCGAGGTGACGGTCGTCAATGCCACGCCCTGGCATTCCATCCGGGTGCGCAATTACGAAGCGGACTTGAGCGGCACGCGCCTGGCTCTCGCCGATCTGCTCGAGCCGATCGGCGTCAAGCTGGTGGTGGCGGAGGTCACGGGCCTCAGCATCGCCGATCGTACCGTGACCTGTGCCGCGGCGGGCAAGTCGTTCCAGCTCGGCTACGATCGCCTGGTCTTCGCTCTCGGCAGCCGCCTGGTCCGGCCACCGCTGCCGGGGCTCGGCGAGCACGCTTTCGACGTCGACACCTACGACGCTGCGATGCGTCTTGGCGCGCATCTCGCCGGGATCGCCAGCGCGCCGCGCGCGGCCGGGCGCGACACGGTGCTGGTCGTCGGCGCCGGCCTGACCGGGGTCGAGGTCGCGACGGAGATGCCCGCGCGGCTGCGCTCCGTCCTGGCGGCCGACCCGCAGGCCCGGCCGCGCGTCATCCTGGCCGACCACTCGCCAAGGATCGGGTCGGACATGGGGGAGAGTGCACGGCCGGTGATCGCTGAGGCCCTGGCGGCGCTCCGGGTAGAGACCCGCCCCGGCGTCTCGGTCGCGGCCGTCGACGCTAATGGCGCAACCCTCGCCGGCGGGGAGCGCATCGAGGCCCGGACCGTGGTGTGGTGCGCTGGCATGCAGGCAAGCCCGCTGACCAGGCTCTTCCCGGTGACGCGCGACCGGTTCGGCCGCCTGCCGGTGCAACCCAGCCTCAAGATCGACGGGCTCGCCAACGAGTTCGCCGCGGGCGACGTCGCTTGGTTCGCGATCGACGGCACGCACAGTTGCGTCATGTCCTGCCAGCACGGCCGGCCGATGGGCCGCTTCGCCGGACACAATGTCGTCTGCGACCTGCTCGGCGAGCCGATGCTGCCGCTGTCGATCGATTGGTACACGACCATCCTGGACCTCGGGCCGTGGGGCGCGGTCTACACCGAGGGGTGGGACCGCGAGGTCGTAGCTCAGCAGGCTGTCGCCAAGCGCACCAAGGAAACCATCAACCGCCAGCGCATCTATCCGCCGCAATCGCGCGACCGCCGCGAGATCTTCGAGTCCGCTGCACCGGTCGTGCAGACGCCGCCGTCCTACGGCAAGGCGGTCTAGCCGAGGCCGGCGCGGCGGAAGCCTTCGAGATAGTGCTCCCGCTCGGCGTCGTGCTTGATCGGCATCTGGGCGGCGATCCAGGCGAGGCTGATGTCCGGCTGGGCCCGGCGCAGCTCCTGCAGCGCCGCGGCGGCGAGTTCGTCCAGCCCAGCCATGCCGGCCGAGGCAGTCAGCACCCGGTGGCCGCCGACGAAATCGCCGCGCAGATGGATGGCCTCGCGGGCGAGCTTGATCGCCTTCTCGTAGTTGCGGCCGACGAACTGGGCGTAGGCGGCGGCGCCGTAGTAAAGCGCTGACATCGGGTCGCGCGGGCTGAGCCGGAGCGCTCGGCTGACGGCTTCTTCTGCGTCCTGCCAGCGGCCGGCATAGGCCAGGGCCACGCAGTAGTAGCATTGCGTCAACGAGAAGTTGGGATTGAGCCGCAGCGCCAGCTCGAACTCGGCCAGCGAATCCTCGAAGCGCCGCGCGAACAGATGAATGCAGCCGAGCGCATGGTGCGCCCAGGGGTCCTCGCTGTCGGCCTGCAGCGCCGCCTGCGCCGAGCGCTCGGCCAGGGCCGAGCTCGTTCTGTCCTCCCAGCCCATATGGACGCCGAAGATGTGGCTGGTGGCCAGGAGCCCGAGCGCCTGGCCATAGTCGGCATCGATGGCGATGGCTCGGTTCAGGAGGTCCTGGGCGATGAGATTGTCCTGCCGTGTCACCCGCCAGTAGTGCGACAGCGCCCGCATCACCAGGTCCCAGGCGTCGAGATGCTCCGGCGGCTTGCGCCTGGCGCGCAGGTTCTCCGCGGCATAGATCTGCGGCTCGATCGCCGCGACGATCGCCTCGGTGATCTCGTCTTGCACCGCGAAGACGTCGGCAAGCTCGCGATCGTAGCGTTCGGCCCAGATGTGGCTGCCGCTGTGCGCGTCGTTGAGCTGGGCGGTGATGCGCAGGCGGTCGCCCATCTTGCGCACGCTGCCCTCGACCACGTAGCCGACGCCCAGTTCCTCGGCGATCTGTTTCAGGTGCACGGCCCGGCCTTTGTAGGTGAACGACGAATTGCGCGCGATCACGAAGAACCAGCGGAGCTTGCTGAGCGCCGTGATGATGTCTTCGCTGATCCCGTCGGCCAGGTATTCCTGCCCTGGATCGCCGCACAGATTGGTGAAGGGAAGCACGGCGATGGCCGGCCGGTCGGGCGGCGCCAAAGCAAGCCGCACCGGTTCACGGACCTCGTCGACCGGCTGCGGGTCGGCCGCCGCCGGCGCTGCCTCGGGGTTCGACTGCGCCTCCACATCACCCACGAAGCGAATGCCCTTGCGCTGGAAGGTGCGGATCAGCCTCTGGCACTGGCCGGTGTCGCCGAGCGCCTTGCGCGCTGCATAAATGCGGCTGCTGAGGGTCGCCTCCGACACCACCCGGCCGTTCCAGACCGAGGCGATGAGATCGTTCTTGGTGACGACGCGGTTACGGTTCTCGACCAGGCAAATCAGCAGGTCGAGCACCTGTGGCTCGACGGCAATCGCCTCGGTTCCGCGACGCAACTCGCGCTGCTCCGTGTCAAGCGTGTGATCGGCAAAGACAAACCGCACGTGCTGCCCCCGGTGCCGGACCGTCCGGCGCTCTCTCTGATTACCGACTTCGAAAAGCGGCGAAATTTGGCGTGTCGGCCGGTCACGGGGCGGCGCACGGCGCGTGGGTAGCAGAACCACCCATCCGCTGCATTCATAAAAAAGTGAGGTCTCCGCGAGAAAAATCAATGCGATCTGCAGGCCGTCTTCAAGTTTGCCTTCCGGTGGGGGCCTAGGGAGTCGCCACAGTGCCGACGCATCCCTGCGCGGCGCTCCCTCTCCCGAAAGGAAAAACCATGGCGATCAAGGCGAGCTTCAACCCCGGCGCCGGCCTGCTGTCGGTGATTGGCGGCAATGCCAACGACCTCATTACGCTGAGCCGTGACGCGGCCGGACGGCTGCTGGTCAACGGCGGCGCCGTGTCGATCGACGGCGGCGTGTCGACTGTCGCCAACACCACCTTGATCCAGGTGTTCGGCCAGGGCGGCAACGACACCATCGCCCTCGACGAGAGCAACGGCGCCTTGCCGGCCGCCCAGCTGTTTGGCGGCGACGGCAAGGACACGCTGATCGGCGGCTCCGGCAACGACCAGCTGTTCGGCGGCGCAGGCGACGACATCCTCCTGGGTAAAGGCGGCAACGACCTGCTGTTCGGCGGCGACGGCAACGACACGCTGACCGGCGGTACCGGCGACGACCAGGTGTTCGGCGAGGCCGGCAACGATCTCATGATCTGGAACCCAGGCGAGGGCACCGACCTGTTCGAGGGCGGCGACGGCACCGACACCGCGCAGGTCAACGGCGGCAACGGCGCCGAGGTGTTCACCGTCACGGCCAACGGCAGCCGCGTCCGCTTTGATCGCCTGAGCCCGGCGCCATTCAGCCTCGACATCGGCACGACCGAGAACCTGGTCGTCAACATGAACGGCGGCGACGACACTTTCACGGCCGGCAACGGGCTCGCCAACCTCATCACGATTACCGTCGACGGCGGCGCCGGCAACGACACCATCACCGGCGGCGACGGCAACGATACGCTGCTGGGCGGCGACGGGAATGACACGATCAACGGCGGACGCGGCAGCGACAAGCTGTTCGGCGGTGCCGGCGACGACACCTTCGTCTGGAACCCGGGCGACGGCAGCGACGTGGTCGAGGGCCAGGACGGCAGCGACACGCTGCTTTTCAACGGCGCCAACATCGCCGAGAAGATCGACATCGAGGCCAATCACCATCGGGTGACGCTGACCCGCGACGTCGGCGCCGTTACCATGGACCTGAACGGTGTCGAGACAATCGACGTCAACGCTCAGGGGGGCGCCGACACTCTCACCGTCGGCGACCTGACAGGGACCGGCGTGACCAAGGTCGCGCTCGACCTGGGCTCGAATGGCGCCGGCGACGGCGCCGCCGATCAGGTGATCGTCAACGGCACCAGCGGCAGCGACCACATCCAGGTCCTCGGCGCGGCCGGCGCGGTCACGGTCGCCGGGCTTGCGGCCGAAATCGACCTCAGCGATGTCGAGGGCGCCAACGATGCGCTGACGATCAATACCGGTGCCGGCAACGACACCATCGACGCCGGCACTCTGCCGTCCGGCGTCATCCGTCTCACCATAGACGGCGGCGCCGGCAATGACACCATCACCGGCAGCCAGGGCGACGACGTCCTGATTGGCGGCGACGGCAACGACACGGTGATCGGCGGCCGCGGCAACGACGTGGCGCTGCTCGGTGCCGGCAACGATACCTTCACCTGGAACCCCGGCGACGGCAGCGACATCGTCGAGGGCCAGGACGGCACCGACACGCTGGTGTTCGATGGCTCCAACGCGGCGGAGAACATCGACATCTCGGCCAATGGCCAGCGGGTCAGGCTGTTCCGCGACGTCGGCAACGTCACCATGGACCTCGACGGCGTCGAGAACATCAAGGTCAACACCCTGGGCGGTGCCGACACCGTCACGGTCAACGACCTCACCGGGACCGCCGCCACGCAGGTCAATATCGACCTGTCCTCGCCGATCGGCAGCGGCCAGGGCGACGGCGCGGCTGACAATGTGATCGTCAACGGCACCGCCGGCGACGACAGCATCACCGTCGCCGGTGCCGCCGGGAGCGTAGCCGTCAACGGACTGGCCACGAAGGTCACGATCGGGGGCGCCGAGGGTGGCCTCGACTCGCTCACCGTCAACGGCCTCGCCGGCAACGACACCATCAATGCCTCGGGGCTGAAGGCCGGCGCGATCAACCTCACGATCAACGGCGGCGCGGGCGATGACATCATCACCGGCAGCCAGGGCAACGACGTCGTCATCGGCGGCCAGGGCAGTGACGTGGCGAAGCTCGGCGCCGGCGACGACACGTTCGTCTGGAATCCCGGCGACGGCAGCGACACCGTCGATGGTCAGGCGGGCAACGACAGCCTGCTGTTCAACGGCGCCAATATCGCAGAGAACATCGACCTCTCGGCCAACGGCACGCAAGCTCGGCTGTCCCGCGACATCGGCGCCGTGACCATGGATCTGAACAACGTGGAGACGGTCGATATCGGCGCGCTGGGCGGCGCCGACACGATCACGGTGAACGATCTTGCCAACACGGCCGTCAGGAAGGTCGACATCGACCTCGGTGCCGCCGGTGGCGGCGGTGACGGAGTGGTGGACACGATCGTCATCAACGCCACCCAGGCCAGCGACACGATCAACGTCACCAACAACAACGGCGTGATCACCGTGACCGGCCTCGCCGCCGAGATCGACATCTCGCACTTCGAGGCGACCGATCGCCTCGTCATCAATGGCCTCGGCGGCGACGACGCCATCATCGCTACCGGGTCGTTGGGCATGTCGTTCACCGCCGATGGCGGCGACGGCGCCGACGTGCTGGTCGGCAGCCTGGGCAACGACACGCTGCTCGGCGGGGCAGGCGACGACGTGCTGATCGGCAACGGCGGGCAGGATGTGCTCGACGGCGGAACCGGCAACAACGTCGTCATCGCCTCCGCGGTGGCGGCGCCGGGTGGTGGCAGCCTCGCCCTGCTGGCCCAGTTCGCGGCGTCGAACTTTCCTCCATCGGATGCGGGCCACGCTGCAACCCCGATGATGGATCAGGCCAGCCAGACGCCTCAGTTGGCTACTCCCCACTGATCCGCCGACGCAACCGATCCGAAAAGCCGTTCCCGAAAGGGGACGGCTTTTTGTTGCCCTCAAGGCGTGGGCACGGCGCCGAGCCCGCGGACATCCTCCATCGTCTCCAGGCGGTCGACCGTCGCGATCAGCCGGCCCGACGCGTCCGGCGCCAGTGGCGCCGCGGCAAAGTCGAGGCAGCGGCGGAACTTGGCCAGGTGCTGCTCGCGCGTCAGCGGCCGCGCCGAATGGGCGAGCATGGTCTCGCATGACCAGCGGTGCTCCATGCCGTCGGCGAGCCGGACCGTCACGCGCTGCGGGGCGAGCGCATTGGGGTCCGGATTACCGTCGTTGGTCAGCGTGACGCGACGTGCGAGCTCATACGCTGCCGGATCGGCCAGCGCGACGCCGCGGAAGTCCGCAAGATCGAGCTTGCCGTTCAGCAGAACCTTGGCGACAGCCCAGGCCAGGCAGAGCCGCGCGTAGCTCGCGCCCATGCCGGGGCGCGGTGGACGGCCGACCAGGCGAATGATCAGCGGCGGGGCGGCGATCTCGACGGCCGCGACCTCGGACGCGGTGAAGCCGTGTCGCTGGCGCAGCGTCGACACGCCCTCGATACCGCCATGCGTGGCGCGCCCGGCGGGAAATGGCTTGTGGCTGAACTCGGCGATGCGCCAGTCGCGGCCGAGGCTTTGCAGCACCGGCTCGAGGGCGAACTCGCCTTCGAACAGCCGCAGGTAACCGTAGTCACCTTCGAACACCGCCTCCGCCGCGCTGAAGGGGAGCAGCCTAGCCAGCGTGCATGATTGCAGCGCCGCGCGCGCGTTGAAGGCGACCTGCGTGGGCAGGATCGGGCTGCCCTCGACATGCGCCTGCATGGTGCCGCTCGCCTGGGCGAGCTGCCAGGCGAAGGCGCGCTCGAGCGCTGGCCGTTCGAGGCCGAGCAGGCGTGCCGCGGCCGCGGTCGCGCCAAAGCCGCCGGCCGTCGCTGGCCGGAAGAAGCGGAAACCTGATCTGGAGGCGAGGCCCAGGCCCGCCGCGATGTCGACCCCGACCGTGACCGCCGTGATCAACTCGGCGCCGCTCGCGCCGCCCGCCATCTCCGCTGCGGCGAATGCTGCAGGCAGGACACCCGCCATGGCGTGCACGACAGCGCCCTCATGCAGGCCGTCATACTCCTGATTATGTATTTGCCAGGCATTCATGAAGACGGCGGACGGTGCCGCCAGCGAAACACCTCGGCCCCAGACGGGGACGGGCGGCGAGGAAGGCGTGGGTGCACCCCAACCGCCGGCCACCTTGAGCAGCTCATCGCCGCCCTCGACCGAGGAGCCGGCGATGCCGACACCGAGGCTGTCGAGCACGAACACCTTGGCCCGCTCGACGACTGCAGGCGGCAGGTCGGCAAAGCGCGTGCCGAGGGCATGTTCGGCGAAACGGGAGGCGGCAAACACGGTCAAGACGATGCTACTTTACACGGGTTCAGTCAGGAGAAGCGTCATATGCCGCAAGTCCATGGCCCTTTGCAGGGCGTCAAGGTCGTCGCCTGCTCGACCGCGCAGGCGGGCACCGTGCCCTACATGCTGATGGCCGACCTCGGCGCCGATGTGATCAAGATCGAGCCGCCGAAGGGCGGCGATCCCTCGCGGCGCATGACCGTGCTGCCGGGCATGCCCAGCACCTTTTTCGAGACAAACAACCGCGGCGTGAAGAGCGTGACGCTCGATCTCAAGTCGGCGGACGGCAAGGCCATCCTGCACAAGCTCGTGGCGCGCGCCGACATCTTCGGCCAGAACTTCCGCCCCGGCGCCGCCGAAAAGAACGGCTTCGGCTGGGAGGAGCTGCGCAAGATCAACCCCAAGCTCGTTTACGTCTCGATCTCGGGCTATGGCACCAAGGGGCCGAACGGCCATCTGCCCGGCACCGATTCGATGGCGCAGGCGCTGGGCGGAATCGCCGAGGCCTATTCGCAGCCCGGCCAGAAGATGCGCACTGGCATTGCCTCTGTGGCCGACGAATCGACCGCCATGCTGGCGTTCGGCGGTGCCTTGGCGGCGCTCACCTATGCGCGCACCACCGGCATCGGCCAGAAGATCGAGCTGTCGCTGCTCGGCTCGCTGGTCCGCCTGATGGGCTGGACCTTCACCACCACCATGTGGCGCAACCAGAACCCGGTGACCGGCCAGGCGCGCGTCACCGGCACGGCCGAACGGCCGGGTATCTCCGCCTCGTTCAACGACCGCGCCGGCAAGCCCTTCGTCTTCCAACTCACCGGACCCGAGAACTGGACCGACGCCATGGCGGCAGTGGGCTTTAGCGACGCGATGAAGAAAGCGGGCTTCGAGAAGCTCGGGGTCATCATCGACAACGACACCAAACGCGACGAGCTGCTCGCGCTGCTCGACAAGCTGTTCGCCACCGGTACGCGCAAGGATTGGGTGGACAAGTTGCGCGGCGCCGACATCGTCTCGGCGCCCATCAACACGCTGCTCGAGGCGTCGAACGACCCGGACGTCATCGCCAACGGCCATGTCACGGAGGTCGAGTATCCAAAGTACGGCCGCAAGCTGAAGGTGCACGGCACACCGTGGCGCTTCTCCGAGACGCCGGCCCGGCCGGGCATCGCGCCCGAGCTAGGAGAGCACAACAAGTCGGTGCTGGGCGGACTGGGCTACAGTGCCAGCGAGATCGCCGACCTCGCCAAGCGCGGCGTCATTTGACCGACTTGCGGTCGTGGTGGGCCGCGAGCAGGCGCGCCACCGCCGATGTCACGCGCTTGCCCGTCGGAATGTGCAGGAATTCGTTGGGACCGTGGGCATTGGAGTGTGGGCCCAGGACTCCGGTGATGACGAACTGGGTGTTGGGAAACTTCTCGCCCAGCATGCCCATGAACGGAATCGTGCCGCCTTCGCCCATGTAGGCGGCGGGCTTGCCGAACGCCTCCTGCGAGGCGAGCGCTACCGCTTTCTCGAGCCAGGGTGCGAGCGGCGGCGCGTGCCATCCGGTCTGCCCGCTGCCTTCCTTGAATTCGACCACGGCGCCATTGGGCGGGCCGGCTTCAAAGGCCTGCTTCAGCGTCTCGACGGCCTTCGGTCCGTCCAATGTCGGCGGCGTGCGCAGGCTGAGCTTGGCCGTCGAGAAGGGGAGCAGCACGTTGCCGGCGTCGCCCGGGACGGGGTAGCCATCCATGCCGATGACCGCGAGCTGCGGCCGCCAGGTGCGATTGAGCACCAGTTGGCTGGTGTCGTCCGACATCGCGTGAGCCGACCCGGCAAAAGGGAAGCGATCGTAGACCGCCGTGCCGAGGACGCGCGCGGCCTCCTTGGCCTGCGCGATTCGCTGCGGCGGGATCTGGACATAGAGCTCGGGCAGCTTGACCTCACCCGTAGCCTCGTCCTCCAAGCGCGACAGCAATCCGCGCAGGATGCGAAAAGAGGACGGCACGACTCCGGAAGCGTCGCCGGAATGGACGCCCTCGGTCAGCACCCGCACCGTCAACGTGCCCGAAGCGATCCCGCGCAGCGACGTGGTGAGCCACAGTCGCTCGTAGTCGCCGCAGCCGGAGTTGAGACAGACCACGAGCGAGGGACTGCCGATACGGTCGATGAGATGATCGACGTAGAAGGGCAGGTCGTAGCTGCCGGACTCCTCGCAGGCCTCGATCATGATCACGCAGCGCGCCCGCGGGACCTTCTGCTCCTGCATCGCCCGGAGCGCGCAAAGGCAGGCGTAGATCGCATAGCCGTCGTCGGCGCCGCCGCGGCCGTAGAGCTTGTCGTCCTTGCGCACCGGAATCCACGGGCCTAAGCCCTCCGACCAGCCTTTCATCTCGGGCTGCTTGTCGAGATGGCCGTAGAGCAGCACGGTATCCTTGCTGTCACCCGGCACGTCCATGAGCAGAAGCGGCGTGCGGCCGGGCAGGCGGACGACTTCGAGGGTTGCGCCGGGGAAGGCTGCGAGTTCGCGCCGCGCCCAGCCTTCCATCAGCTTGACCGCGTCCTCCATGTAGCCGTGCTCGACCCATTTCGGGTCGAAGGCCGGGGACTTGTTGGGAATACGGATGTACTCCGTGATCGACGGCAGGATGGCATCGTCCCAGAAGGTGCCGATGAAGCGTTGCGTGCGTGCTGTGTCCATGGCGGCATTCTAGTATGCTGGCCGCGCGACGGATCGGGAAAAACGATATGGTCGATGCGGCATCAGCCGATGGCGAACGCGACGCGCGGGGAGACTGGCGGCCGGCCAGGCCGATCGCCCTGCCGCCGTTCATCGCCTGGCCACCGCCGCCTCTCGCGACACTGAAATGGGTGTTTGGTCTTCCCGGCTATCTCTGGCCGACCAACTGCCTGTGGCTCACCATCAGCCTGATCACCTGGTTCTTCCTGACCCCCGACCTTGCCGCCATGCGGACCTTCGAGCCGTGGTGGATCGCCCTGCTGCTGGCGCGCAATTTCGCCTTGGTGTTGGTGTTCTACGGCGGCCTTCATCTCCATTTGTTCGTCGCCAGGGGGCAGGGCGATGAGCGGAAGTTCTCAGCCAGGCCGCTGGCAACCGGCAACCCACGCTTCCTGTTCTCCGACCAGGTTCGCGACAACATGGTGCGCTCGTTGGTCGGCGGGGTGCCGGTGTTCACTGCCTACGAGGCCGTCACCTACTGGGGTTTCGCCAATGGCTATCTGGGCTTTCACGGGTTCGACGCCAGCCCGGTCGCCTGGTGGATCTGGTTCGCTTTCCTGATGTTCTTCGCGCCGGTCATTCACGCGACGCACTTCTACTTCACGCACCGGCTGCTCCATTGGGCGCCGCTCTACCGGTCGGTCCATCGCATCCACCACACCAACGTCGAGATCGGACCGTGGTCGGGGCTTGCCATGCATCCGGTCGAGCAGGTGATCTACTTCTCGACCGTCGTCGTGTCGTGGCTGCTGGCGCCGCATCCGCTGGTCGCGCTGTTCCAGATCCAGATCGCGGCTTTCAGCCCGGCGCTGGGGCATAGCGGCTTCGACACGCTGCTGATCGGCCGCCGATTCTCGATCGCCAGCGCCAACTACTTCCACTACCTCCATCACCGCTATTTCGAGTGCAACTACGGGGGCACCGTGGCGCCCTTCGACAAGCTGTTCGGGACCTTCCACGACGGTACACCTGCCGCGCACACTGCCATGCGTGAGCGCATGCGGGCGCGGCACTTCTAATGACCAAAATAGGAGCCGAAGCAGCTCGCGTGGTATGATCGCGCTCAATCGAGATCACGTGTTTCGGGAGCGTAGCGTATGCCCGGTGTTCTTCGTCAGCCCGCGCCTTTCATCAACTCAAGATCTGGTAAGGCCCCGGGAAGCCCCCGTCAGATTCCCGTTTGTTTGGCGATCACCTTTGGTAACCGCCCAAGATCTGGCGTCCGCGTCGGAACGCGCGATTTTTTTCGAACGGTGAGTCCCCGATTTGTTGACTCAAGTGGCAGAAATGCTGATGCCATCGGCATCGGACCAGTCCAGTCGAAGTGGACTGTTGTAGACTGGGTGACTTGGCGGCGGCCGAGGCGGCTAGGCCGCCTTGCGCACAGCGCGTGCCACGTCGCCCCAACGCTCGAGGATGTTGGGATCGACTTCGCGCCAGTGCGAGGCGAGGTAGATCACGAGGCGCGCGGCGATGCCCTGGTAGCGCTCGATCAGGCGGCCGGCGACGTCGTCCCAGCGCGCCACCACGGCGAACTGGTCGAGAATCTCGTCGGTGATCAGCGCCTGGCTGCGTGCATCGTCGCCTGCCCTCAGCGCGTCGCGCAGCTGGTCGCGCAGGCCGGTGTAGCCGAGATCGTCGAACTGGAAGGCGTAGTTGGGCGTGGCGCCGTAGAAGGCGATGGTCGTCTTGGCTTCCTTGATCGAGACGGCGCGCTCCTCCGGCGTGTCCCCTGCGGCGACGATGACCGGAATGATCTTGTCGATCTTCGAGGGATCGCGGCCGGCCCTGGCCGCGCCCTCGGCGAGGCCGGGCAGCAGGCGGTGCTTGATGTAGTGCATGGAGTGCATGGGATGGACGTGGATGCCGTCGGCGACCTCGCCGGCGACGCGGGTCATGATCGGGCCGACGGCGGAAATGTCGACCTTCACGTCCTCGTAGTCGTGGCGCGGCGGCGTCCACTGCTCGGTCAACAGGTTGAGATTGTAGTACTTGCCTTCGTGCTTGAGTGGCCCCTCGCGGCGGAACGCCGACAGGCAGGCCTTGGTCGCCAGCACGTAGTCCTTCATCTGCGCCGCCGGCTTGTCGAACTGGCTGGCGTAACGGCGGACGATGTGCGCCTTCACCTGGCTGCCGAGGCCGAGGCGGAACTTGCCCTTGGTGTTCTGCGCCAGCTCCCAGGCGATCTCGGCCGAAATCATCGGGCTGCGCGCGAAGGCGATGGCGATGCCGGTCGAGAAATGCAGCGACGGTGCGGCCATCGAGGCGGCGGCAATGTTCATCCACGGCACCTGGTGGCCCTCGGTGAACAGCATGCCGGAGAAGCCGGCGGCCTCGACCCGGCGGGCCAGGCTGCCCACGTTGTCCCAGGTGGTGGCCCGCGTCATGACGTCGAATTCCATAGCGTTCTTCCCCAGCCTTCTTCCCTGCGGTTCCTCGCCCTGTGGCGGCCTTGCCACGGCGGTAACCGGTGGGTCAAGTTTGTCCCGTCATGACCACCTATGACTACATCGTCGTCGGCGCGGGTTCGGCCGGCGCCACCATCGCGAGCCGCCTCAGCGAGAGCGGCGGGCACCGCGTGCTGCTGCTCGAAGCGGGCACCGAGGGCTCGAACTACTTCTGGTCGCGCGTGCCGGTCGGCGTGTCCAAGATGATCGACCTGCCGGCCGTCAACTGGTGCTTCTCGTCGGAGCCGGACGAAGGCTCGGGCGGGCGCCGCATAGAAGTGCCGCGCGGAAAAATGCTGGGCGGCTCGAGCTCCATCAACGGCATGGTCTATATCCGCGGCCAGGCGCAGGACTACGACCACTGGGCGCAGCTCGGCAACCGCGGCTGGAGCTGGCAGGACGTGCTGCCGGTCTACAAGCGCATGGAGAACTACGCCGGCGGCTCGGACGAGCTGCGCGGCCGCAATGGGCCGCTTCGCGTCACCGACACGCCGCGCCACAAGATCCCGCTGCTCGAGAAGATGATCGACGCCGCGGGCAAGATCGGCCTGCCCTTCAACCCCGACCTCAACGGGGTGACGCAGGAAGGCATCGGCATGTCGCAGGTGACGATCGCCAAGGGACGCCGGCAGAGCACGGCCTACTGCTACCTCGATCCGGCGCGCTCGCGAGCGAACCTCGCGATCGAGAAGGGCGCGTTGGCCGAAACGCTGGTACTCGAAGGCCGGCGCTGTGTCGGCGTGCGCTATGCCGTGGGCAGCGAGAAGCGCGAGGCGAGGGCTGCGCGCGAAGTCATCGTCTGCACCGGCTCGATCAACTCGCCCAAGCTGCTCGAGCTCTCCGGCATCGGCCAGCCCGGCCTGCTGCGCGCGCTCGGCATCACGCCGGTCCACGAGCTAAAAGGTGTCGGCGAGAACCTGCGCGATCACTATTCGCCGCGCGTGAAGTTCGCCATCACCGAGCGCAACGCCACCTTCAACGACAATGCCCGCGGCTGGCGGCTGGCCCGCGAAGCGCTGAAGTACGCGCTGTGGGGCGAGGGCTTCCTGGCCACCACGTCGGTGCCGATCCGCATGTACTTCCGCACGCGGCCGGGGCTGGAGTCTCCCGATGCCACCGTCTCGATCCTGCCGTTCATCTACGAGCGGGTCGGTCACGAGCGCCGCATCTCGCGCCAGCGCGGCATCACCATGAACATCAACGTGCTGCGCTCGGAGAGCACCGGTTCGATCCACATCAAGTCGGCCGACCCGGCCGAGGCGCCGGCAATCCGCTTCAACTTCCTCTCCGCGCAGCACGACCGTGACGGCCTGCTCGCCGCCATCCGCAAGGGGCGCGAGCTGATGGCGACGTCGCCGCTCAAGGAAATCACCGGCGAGGAGCTTGCGCCGGGCCCGCACCTGCAGACCGACGATCAACTGCTCGACTGGGTGCGCCACAACGCCGAGACGACCTACCATCCTGTCGGCACGTGCAAGATGGGCAACGATCCCATGGCGGTGGTCGATCCCGAGCTCCGGGTGCACGGCATCGAGGGTTTGCGGATCGCCGACGCCTCGATCATGCCGACGCTGACCAGCGGCAACACCAATGCGCCCTGCATCATGATCGGCGAGAAGTGCGCCCAGATGGTTCTGGCCACTGCGGCCGCGGGCGAACGCAAGGCAGCAGCATAATCACTCAAGCTCAAGGAGGAGAAGCCGATGTCATTCTATAGAGGTTTGACCTGCGAGAACGTGACGCTCAAGGGCGACAAGGGCACGTCGATCACCGCCTACACGGCCAAGCCCGAGGGCTCGGGCAAATTCCCGGGCGTGGTGCTGATCCACCATCTGCCAGGCTGGAGCGAGCTCTACATCGAGACCACGCGGCGCTTCGCGCATCACGGCTATCTCGCGATCTGCGCCAACCTCTATCAGCGCGAGCAGGGTGGCGGGAGCGACGCCAATCCCGACGACGTCGCCGCCAAGGTGCGCGCAGACGGCGGCATTGCCGACTCCCAGATGGTCGGCGACACCGCGGCGGCAGTTCAGTGGATGCGCGCGAATCCCAGCAACAACGGCAAGGTCGGCCTGTTCGGCTCCTGCTCGGGTGGCCGGCATGCCTTCATCTATGCCTGCCAGAAGAAGGACGTCGATGCTTGTGTCGAGCTGTGGGGCGGCCGCGTGGTGATGGGCAAGGAAGAGCTCAACGCCAAGACGCCGGTGGCGCCGATCGACATGACCAAGGACCTGCAATGCCCGCTGCTCGGCCTGTTCGGCAACGACGACCGCGCTCCCAGCCCCGAGCAGGTCAACCAGCATGAGGCCGAGCTCAAGAAGCACGGCAAGAACCACGAGTTCCATCGCTACGACGGCGCCGGCCACGGCTTCTTCTACTGGCACCGGCCGCTCTACCGGGTCGAGCAGGCGATGGACGGCTGGAGCAAGGTGTTCGGCTTCTTCGGCAAGCACCTGAAGTAGGAGGGCGGGACATGTGCACATCGATCATCGAGATCGCCCGCGCCGAAGGCATGGCCAAGCGCGGCAACGAGTGGTTCCCGCTCACCCAGGCGGTGGTCGCCTATGATCACGCCCGCCATGCGCCGCTGGGCGACGTGATCACGCTCGACTTTTTCAACACCAACCTCGACACCGGCGCGCGCGCCGCGGTCGAGATCACGCTCGAATCGGCCAAGGCGCTGCGCGCCGCGCTCGACCGGGCGATCGCGGCCGCCGAGTACGAGGAGGCGGAGGTTCGCGGCAAGGGCGCGCCGCTTACCCTCGTCCGCGCGGCGTGACCTAGCCGGGCAGCCGTTCGAAGGTGCGCAGCCCTTCCGGGATCTGGTGGAAGGGCTGCTTGTCGATCGTGTAGATCGCCAGGCCCGGCGCGCCGAAGACCTTGGGATCGTCGAGGGTGCCGACCTTCACCACGACGATCGGGCGGTTGGGACGCGTCACGAGGTGGGTGCCGCATTCCGGGCAGAACTCGCGCGTGACCGGCTTCTCGAGGTCCTTGCGCTTGAACTGCTTGGGCGTGCCCTTGGTGTACTTGAAGGCGTCCGGCGGGACGGCCATGAACATGTTGGGCGCACCGCCGGTGATGTACTGGCATTCGCGGCAGTGACATTGGGCCTTGAGCATCGGCTCGCCGTCGACAACGTAACGAACGGCGCCGCAGTAGCATCCACCTTCCGCCTTCATGATCATCCTCCCGGGTTGGGCACATAGGAGTATAGCCCGGTTAGCCGCCGCGTAGCAGCGCCGGATCGAGCGCCTTCAGCCGTCCTGGTGCGAACGGTGCCAGGTCGACGCGGGTCGCGCTGCCGTCGAGGATCAGCTCGGCCATCGCCTCGCCGGTCGCGGGCGCATTGAGCATGCCCCAGACGCTGTGGCCGGTCGCCACGTAGGCGCCGTCGACGCCCGGCACGCGGCCGATCAGCGGCAGGCCGTCCTCGGTCACCGGGCGGAAGCACGCCTGTCGCGCCACGATCGGTGCCGCGGCCAAGGCGGGCGAGATGTTGCGGCACATCGCCTCCAGCCGCTCGTGCGCGCCCTCGTCCGGGGCGACATCGGCGGGATCGACCGGCAGTGCCTCGGTGCTCGAGACCGCGCAGACCCACGTCGTGCCGTCGGCGCGGGCGAACAGCTCCGGCGTCAGCACCTCGCCGCCCGTTTCCTGGTATTCGAGGAACAGCGCCTCGGCGGGAATGGCGTCGCCGGTTTCGAAGATCAGGCTGTGGCCCTTGTAGCCATACACCGCCGGTAGCGGCAGCCAGCGTGAGGCCAGGATCGACCACGGTCCCATGGCGATCACCACGGCGTCGCCTTCGACGGCCTCGCCGCTCTGCAGCACCACGCCGCTCACCGCGCCGCCCGCGCGCGCCAGGCCGGCGACCGTGCCCGGCCGCAGCTCGGCACCCTCGGCCTCGGCAGCGCGCATCAGGCCGGTGGTGAAGGCGCGCGGCTCGACCAGTGCCGTCGTCTGCGGCGAGCCGAGCCGCCCTGTAAGCGCCACGCTGCCGGAGAGCCACGGCCGCTGGCCCGCCCGGCGCGGCGGACCGTTCTCGACGGCGTGGCCGGCATAGGTCTCGAGGCGCCTGTAGCCCCACGGATTGCCGAGGTCGTCCGCGAGCTCGGCGTGGAGATCGAAGCTCCGCCGCGCCAGTCGATCGAGTGCGCTGCCGCGGCACCAGTCGCGCGCCAGGAAGCCGCCCGATTTGCCGGATGCCGAACCGGCGACGGCGTGACGTTCGATGACGATGGGCCGCGCCCCGCGGCGGCTCAGGAAGTAGGCAATGGCCGCACCGATCGCGCCGCCACCGCAGATGACGATGCGTTTGCCCCGGCTCATGCCGTTACTGTGTCAGTCCCGGCTTTCCGGTTCTAGGGCGGACTCGCGTCGGCGCCGCTGTCTTTTTGCGTTCCCGGGAGAGGTGTTCGAAACCAATGCAAATACGCACATCACCGTGACGGAGAATGCGAGCCTTTTAATCGGCGAGTATTTTGTCGCGTGTGTCGAGTTGCGCATCACGCAACCGCAGTCTTCGTGTAGTATGGCAAAATTAGCTTGGTTCCAAGAGTGCTCGGGTAAAGTCGCCGGATGCAACTCTTGTTCACACGCAGGGGGGCGTGATGACGACGTTTACCGTGACCAATTTCAATGACAGTGGCGCCGGCTCCTTGCGGGCTGCCATCGATGCTGCCAATGCGGAAACGCCGGGCTCCTCAAACACGATCCAGTTTTCGGTCAGCGGCGGGACGATCACCCTCGCGAGCGACCTGGCAGCCATCACCAACCAGACCGCGATTGTGGCGGGCAGCACGACCGTCGGCAACGCGCCGACCGTCGGCATCGACTTCAATGGGCATGCCGGCCTGGTATTCGCGGCCGGGTCTGACAGCTCCCAACTGATCGGTCTGTCGCTCGGCGGCGCCACCGGCAACGGCGTCACCCTGAACGCCTCCAACATCACGCTGAACAACAACTATATCGGCCTGGCGCTCGATGGCACCGCGACGGTCGCCACGGGTAACTCGGGCGATGGCGTCTACGTCTCGGCGACTTCCACCGGCAACAACATCGGCTCCAACCCCGACGCGCTCTCCGACGTGGTCGCCAACGTCATTTCGAACAATGGCGGCAACGGCATCAGCTTCCACGGCTCGGCCGACAACGTCGTGGTGTCCAATCGAATCGGTACCAACATCGACGGTTCGGCCGCGATAGCCAACGGCGGCAACGGCATCCTGGTGACCGACGCCTCCCACGGCAACACGATCGGCGGCACCGCCTTTACTGATTCCAGCACCGGCCAGGAGAACGATCCGACCGGCGACAAGGGCACAACGACTGCGATCTTCGTCACGCCGCCTCTCGGCAATCTGATCTCGGGCAATGGCGGGGACGGCGTGCTGATCAACGCCAACTCGCAGAACAATGTTCTGAACGGCAATTTCATCGGCACGGACGTCAGCGGCAAGTTGGCGCTGGGCAACGGTGGCGACGGCGTCGCTATCGTCGGTGCCGACAACAACTCTCTGATCGGCTGCGACGCCACACAGAATCCATTCGTCTACTACAACGTGATCGGCGGCAACGGCGGCAACGGCGTGCGTGTCACCGATTCCGACGACATCACGATCCACGCCAACTTCCTCGGCTTGGGCGCTGACAACGCGACACCGGTCGCCAACGGCAACGACGGTCTGCTGATCAACGGCTCGTCACAGAACACCCAGGTGGGTGGCGTGATCCCGCTCGGCAACGTCATCGCCGGCAACACCAACAACGGCATCGAGGTCGCCGGCACCGCGTCGGGCTTCACCACCTTCAACACCTTCGACGGTGTCGCCGCCTTCGCCGGAGTCGCGCCCAACGGCAACGACGGCGTTCTCATCACCGCGACTGGCGGCAACCAGACGGTCCGGACCAACGTCATCGGGGCCAACCTCAACAACGGGATCGAGATAGGTGGAGACGCCTGGGGCGTCACGGTGGTGCCCAACATCATCGGCCTCAACACGCGCGGCGACTCCGCCACTCCCGATGACGGCCCTGGCAACTTCGGCAACGTCAACGACGGCATCCTGATCACCGGCAACGCCCACGACAACACGATCGGCGGGACCGGCGAAGAGCAGGTCTCGGTGATCCGCCAGAACACGATCTCGAACAACGGCGGCTACGGCATCGAGATCAACGGGTCGGCCTACAACAACGTCGTTGCCGATACCGCCATTGGCACCGACATCCAGGAGCTCGCGGCATTTGGTAACGCCAATGGCGGCGTCTACCTCGGCGGAAGCGGCGCCGGCAACGTGATCGGCACGCCGATCGTCGGCACCTCGCCCGTGCCGTCGCCCTCTGCGCTGCTCAATATCATCAGCAGCAACGGCGGCCCCGGCGTGACTATCGCTTCTGGCACCAACGGCGACGCGGTGATCAACAACTGGATCGGCCTCAATATCGCGGGCCAACCCACCCTGCCCAACGCCGGTGCACCGGTCCTGAACCAGGGTGGCTACAACGTGATCTACGGCAACGCCTCGACGGGTGCCTTGCCGGTGCAGTCGCCGACCCTGCAGCTCGAGGCGATGTTCGTCGGCTGGTTCGGCCGCGCCGCCGCGGCAAGCGAGTTCGAGACCGACATGCAAACGGTGCTGACCGACGTCCTCGGCGGATCGTCGGTCGGCCAGGCCATTCTCGACATCTCGGAGAGCTTCGCGACGTCGCCTGCGGAAGCGCCGTATGCCGAACTCGCCTCGCTGGTCACGCCGGTCACTCCCACGCCCCAGCAGAGCGCACTTGCTGACAGCTTCATAGACCAGACCTTCAACAACCTGTTCGGCCGGTCGGCCGACGACGCCGAGAAGACGACCTGGCGCGACGCCTTCTTCGATGGAGAGGTCCCGTTCTCGGCCCTGGTCTACGACATCGCCCAGACCGCGGTGGATGCCGACGCCACCGCCGAGAACAGCAAGATCGACGCCGCCGCCTATTTCACCACGGCGGTCGACCAGGCGCACCACGTGGCGACGCCCACTGAGATGCAGGCGGCAGTGAGCGGCGTGGTCGACCAGACCACGGAGCTCGCCTCACAGAACAGCACCGACGCGCTGGTTTCCTCAAGCCACAGCCAGATCACGTACCAAACGGTCCTCGGCCCGGGAGACGTCGTCACCGGTGTGCGCGCCGACCTCTATGGCGCGGTGATCCTCACCGGCGACCACATCACCGGCAGCGGAACATCGACCGAATCGTTCATCTACCAGGGCCCGCTCAACGACGTCTCGGCGGGCACGTTGTATCTTTTCGATCCCGTCATCAGCGGCGAGACGATCACCACCGCGACCTTCTACGGTCCCGACACCTCGATCTTCGATCCCTCCCTGGGGCTGGGCAACATTCGCGCGGTGGGCAGCTACCAGTACGCCGAGAGCCCGGCCGGCGTGGTCAATCACGGCATGCTCTACCAGGGACCGCCCAACGGCAGCGGCGGCACCTGGACCCAGCTCGACGTACCGTCCGACGGCACCAACGTCGTGAGCGGCATTGTGCTCACTTCCGCTGTCGAGGACACCATCCTGCACAGCACGCAGGGCAACCTGATCGTCGGCAACTACGACCTGCAGGGCCCGGGCGGCACCCTGCTTGGCGCCAGCGGCTTCATCTACAACATCGCCACGCAGCAATACACGTTGATGCAGATCAACGGCAGCCTCGACAACCTGACGTCGCTGTACGGCATCTGGCAGAACGGCATCGGCAGCACGTCCTACACCATCACCGGCGGCACCCGGCACGATGGCCTCAACGAGGGTTTCCTTGAGGACTACGATTCCTCGACGGGCGTCTTCTCGCACCTCACCTACTACACCGGCTTCAACCAGCCGGGCCTGGTCACGCATTTCGAGAACATCACGGCGGTTCCCGGCGGCTTCGACCTGGTGGCGACGACGGACAGCGGCCCGGCCTTTGCTTTCATTCCTGTGAACCCGGACGGCTCGTTCGGCAGCGCCACCTGGGTGCCGGTGGATCTGCCGGCGAGCGACCTTCTGACCGGCAACATCGCCTACCAGACCACGATCGGCGGCATCTACAACACCAGCGGCAGCACGAGCAACCCCTCGACCTACCTCGGCACCGTCGACCTCTCCTTCGTCACCTCGGACGGCGGGCTGGTCATGCCGCTGGGCTCGACCAACTTCGCCTATGCCCTGAGCGTCAACGCGAGCATCGGCGACACCATCAGCGGCTCGACCTCGGCCGGCAACATGCTGGGCGGGTCGATCGGCAACGACACCATTGTCGGCACGTTGAGCACGACGGCGCCCGACACGATCTTCACCGGCGGCGGCGCCGACAGCATCACGCTGGGGGCCAGCCACACGGCGCGCGATCGCATCGAGCTCTATGCCGCCAACGGCCTCAACGACATCGCCAACCTGGTGCCGGGCGGCGTCGCGCCCAGCGTGTCGGGCAGCATTGTCGACGCCAACGACGTCCCGCAGCTCGGCTGGTGGGGCCAGGCCACGGCGCAGTCGGGCGGGCCCGTCTCCGATGCCGGCACGAATGCCGGCGTCGGCACCGGCACCAGCCAGGACATGTCGACAGTCGTCAATTTCGCGCCGACCGACACGATCGACATATCGGTTGAAGCGTTCGGCGACCTCCTGCGCAGTTTCGGCAGGGGTCCCCAGCCGTTGTTTGGCAAGGCGATCTTCAGCAATCTGGTCTCGGCGGGTGGAACGGTCACCGTAGACGATGCCGACGTTCTGCTGCTCGACAGCACGAGCGGCTACGGCACCACGATCCAGAATGGCGGCGTGCAAAACCTGGGCTCGGGTGCGATCGCGGTCGGCACGACGATCGGCAGCGGCGGCGTGCAGGTCGTCGGGTCCGGCGCGGTCGTGAGCGGCGCAGCGGTCCAAGGGGGAGGGCTGGAGCAGGTCCTCTCCGGCGGTTCCGTGAGCGGCACGGTGGTATCGAGCGGCGGCACGCTGGAGCTCGTTGGCGCCGCGGCGGCAACGTCGATCACCTACCTCGCGGGGGCGACGCTCGAGATCGTGTCCCGCGTCATGAGCGACGTGACCTTGAGCCGCGGCTTTACCCTCGAGGTCGGCGTGGCGGCGACGGTGACGTCGACGACCGCGGCCAGCGGCGGCCAGTTGGTGGTCTCCGACGGCAGGGCCAGCGCCACGCAGGTGCAGGGTGGCGGCACGGTGCTGGTACTGGCGGGCGGCACGACGGGTGATGTGCTGGTCGGCAGCGGCGCCACCCTGATGGCACGCGAGACGGTGTCTTCGGGTGGCGTGGCGTCGGGCCTGGTGCTCAGCGGCACCGCCCTGTTGACGGTCTCGTCGGGCGGCCACGTGAGCGGCGCGGTCGTCGGCAGCGGCGGCGGTGTGATAGTCGCCGGCGGCACGGCAAGCGCCGTGACCTTGAGCAGCGGCGCGACCGAGACGCTGTCCGGCGGCATGGCGATCGGCACCCAGATCAATGGTGGTGCCACCGTCAGCGTCACTGGCGGCATCAATAGCGGCGCGGTGGTTTCCAACGGCGGCAAGGTGCTGCTGACGGGCGGTACTGACTCCGGCGTCACGGTGCTGAACGGCGGCCAGGAGATCGTATCATCCGGCGGCCTAGCCAGCGGTACGATCCTGTCGAGCGGCGGCGTCCAGGTCGTGTCGTCAGGCGCAACGGCGAGCGCCGGCGAGGTCAAGAGCGGCGGTCTGATCAACATCCTGGGCGGCACCGACATCGGCGCCGCGGTTTCGTTGGGTGGCGAGGTGCGGGTCTCCCTGGGTGCCGACAATGGCGCCGTGGTGTTCCAGGGCGGCCTGGTGACCGTGCTGGCGGGCGGCCACACCAGCGGCTCCGACATCCGGGCCGGCGGCCTGGAGGTTCTGTCCGCCGGCGCCACGGCAAACGGCGCGACCGTCGTGTCGGGCGGCCAGGTGAACGTGCTGTCGGGCGGTACCGCCAGCGCCACTGTGCTCGGGTTGGGCGGCCGCGAGGCGGTGTTTGCCGGCGGCGTCGCGCGGGGCACGCAGGTCGGCCCCGATGGTCTGGAGATCGTGTCTTCCGGCGGCCAAGCGCTCGGCACCGTGTTGTCGCTCGGCGGCAATGAGGTGGTGTCCTCGGGCGGTTTGGCGAGCGGCGCGGTGGTGCTGTCGAGCGGTGGGCTCACCCTGCTAAAGGGCGGCGTGGCCAACGCCACGACGATCAGCAACGGCGGCCAGGAAGTGGTGTCGTCGGGCGGCCTCAACCGCCAGGCGGTGGTAAGCGCCGGCGGCGAGGAGATCGTGTCCAACGGCGGCGCGGCCAGTGGCACCTCGGTGCTGAACGGCGGCGCAGAGATCGTGTCGTCGGGCGGCATCGCGACCAGCGTCACGATCATGGGCGGCTCTCAGACTGTAGTGAGGGGCGGTACGGCCAACGGCACGGTCGTGTCGGGCGGCCTGGAGATTGTCTCGGGCACGGCGAGCGGCACCGTCGTCGGCTCGAGTGGCAGCGTCGTGGTCTCCTCGGGCGGCACGGCCACTGCCCTGATCCTGAGCGGTGGCAGTGCGATGGTCTCCTCGGGCGGCGCCATATCAGGCGCCACGCTCTCGGGCGGCACGCTGCAGATCGCAAGCGGCGGCGCCGCGCTGTCGAGCACCATCACCTTCGCGGGCAGCGGCACGCTGGTGCTCGACGACACGAAGTTCCGGGGCAAGATCGCGGGCTTCGACTCGCCAGCCGAGACCATCGATCTCACGACGGTGGACTTTGCCACGGCAACCTTGGGCTACGTCGGCAACAGCTTGAGCGGCACGCTGACCGTCACCGACGGCACCAACACGGCCAGGCTCGCGATGCTGGGCAGCTATGTCGCGGCCAACTTCCACCTGGCCGACGACCACCATGGCGGCACGCTGGTCTTCGACCCGCCGGTCGACAGCAGTGGGCATCTCGCTCCGCCGCACTAGGCCCTCGGATATTTCGGAGTACTGACCTATCTCGCCGTTGACAGCGCACGGAGCGAGTGACTGAATTGTTTCATCGAACGTCCGGCGAGGGAGGTTTAGATGGTTCCACCCGATCACCGTCCCGCAACGATTGCCGGCGCAATCTTTCGGGCGACGGCATAGCGGCAACATACGATTGGCACGCCGGGGCGGCCATCGCGGGTCGCAGCAGTCAGGCAAGACCCCACTTCTGGCCGCCCTCGACGTGATCTCCGTTCAGTGGGAGATGCTTCTCGATTTTAACGCGCTGTGAGGTTGGTCACCGCGCCGCCTGTCGCCGTGCGTCCGCCATCGACCACGAACTGCCCACCCGTGGTGTTGGACGCAAGGTCCGAGCACAGGAACAGCACCATGTTGGCGATTTCCTCGACCGTCGTGTAGCGGCCGGTGGGCTGGGCTGCCTGGTAGCGCTCGCTGATCGATTTGGCGTCACCCGGCGCGATCTGCTCCTCGAGCGCATGGATCATGCGCGTGTCGACCGGGCCGGGGCACACGGCATTGACGCGAATGCCTTGGCGCGCCACTTCGCCGGCTGCGGTCTTGGTCAGCCCGATCACGGCATGCTTGGAGGCCACGTATGCCGGCATGCCGGGTGTCGCCACCAGGCCCGCCACGGAGGCCGTGTTGACCACCGCGCCGCTCTTCTGACGGATCATCTGCGGCAGCACGTGGCGCAGGCCGAGGAACACGCCCTTCACGTTGACGCCGATCACCGTGTCGAACACCGCCTCATCGTAGTCGGCCGTGTGCGCAAGCTTGCCCTCGATGCCGGCATTGTTGAAGAAACAGTCGATGCGGCCGTACTTGTCGATCGCCGCCTTCACGTAGGCCTTCACGTCATCGGACTTGGTGACGTCGGCCGTCACGGCCAGCGCCTCGCCACCGCCCTGGCGGATGATGCCCGCCGTTGCCTCGGCTGCCGCCCCGTCGCGATCCACCACCACGACCTTGGCGCCGTGCCGGGCAAACCCGGCCGCTGCTGCGCGGCCGATGCCGTTGCCGCCGCCGGTGATCAGCGCAACCTTGCCGGTGAAATCCATCTTGCCATCTCCCTGCTGTTGTCTGCTGTTCATCGCCCGCCCGTCACGTTCAACGTCGTGCCTGTGATGTAGCTCGCCTCGTCGGAGGCAAGATACAGGACGGCATCGGCGATCTCGCGCGGTTTTCCGATGCGGCGCATCGGCGTGAACTTGTAGGGGCTGAAGTCGCTGTCGCGCATCTCCTCGAACGCGGCCGCCGTGCGCTCGGTGGTAATCGGCCCGGGCGGGCGCCACGGCATTGATGCGGATGCCGTGCTCGGCCAGCTCGAACGCGGCGTCGCGGATGAAGCCGTGAATGCCTGCCTTGGCGGCGGAGTAGGCGGCACCGCCGGTATGATGCGCCGTCCAGGGCGTGCCCTCGCGCGCGCCCGAGGACATGCAGACGATGGCGCCGGCGCGTTGCTTCATCATCAGTCGCGCCGCGGCGCGGGTGCACAGAAACGCCGAGCGCAGGTTGAGCCGCAAGGTGAAGTCTCAATCGTCGGCAGTCATGTCCCAGAGCTTGGCATTGCGCGAGCCGCCGACATTGTTGACCAGCACGTCCAACCGGCCTTGTTCGGCCGCGACCCGGGCGAAGGCCTTGTCGACCACTGCCTCGTCGGTGACGTCTGCCACGATCGTCGTCGGCGCCTTGCCGGTCTCGGCCGCGGTCTGCAGCAAGCGCTTGGAGTCGAGGTCCAGCAACACCAGCGCGGCGCCTTCCTCGGCGAAGCGTTGGGCGATGGCGGCGCCGATCCCCTGCGCGGCACCGGTCACCACGACGACTTTGTTCTGCATGCGAGCCATGAATGCACTCCTCCACCCTCAGGGTATTCGGTTCTAGGCCGAGGGGCCATTTGAGGTTACAACGCGATGACGGATCTAGGGGAGATTCAGTGTCGGTTTCGCCTGTCTTGATTGCCTCGCCGGGCGCAAAGCCGCGCGTCGATGGCCGTCGTCTGCGCAGCGAGCGGACACGCCAGAACATCATCGAGGCCTATCTGAAATTGCTGCGTCGCGACCCGCAGATCCCGACATCGGCGCAGATCGCCAAGGAGGCAGGCATTGCCGTGCGCTCCGTCTTCGAGCGCTTTTCCGATCTTGCGGCATTGACCCTCGCCACCGCCGACTATGCCATTGCAGAAGGCCAGGCGGCGGCGGCGCCGCGCGACGTCGATGGCGATCGCCCGACCCGCATCGCCTCCCATGTCCGTACGCGCGCCGCTGCTTGCGAAAGCTGGTCGCCGTTGTGGCGCGTCATGCTGACCACCGAACAGCAGGTCAAGGAGCTGCATATGCGCGTCCTGATGGCGCGCCAGGGGAACATCGCGCGCATGCGGCTGATGTATGCGCCCGAGCTCGCGAGCCTGGCCGAACCGGAACGCCTGCAGCTGCTGATCGCAATGGCCACGATGATCAGCTTCGAGAGCTGGGACCAAATGCGCGACTGCTATGGCCTGTCGTCCGAGGATGCACAGGCCGTTTGGCGCACCGCGATCGACCGCGTGCTGCCGCCCACGCCAGCCGCCCCAGCCGCGGCAAGGTGACAAATATCTCCTTCGCGCCGACGATACCCCGAATTGTTTCAGTGGTTCCGGCGCAGGGTGGCAAAACGCACAGACCGGTGGCCGGAAGCTGCGCTACATAGGGGCCGATAGCAGATCGGGCGGCGCACATCACGCCGGTCGATACGGCCCGGCGATCTTGGATCGGGGGCCGTTTCTCCCCTCGGCGCGGGCAGTTCCCGCGCCAACTTCGAGCCCGTCGTCCTTGGGGGGAAGGCGGGCTCTTTTTCTGTCCGCCATAGCCGGGGTAACCTGATCGAGCTGGTCGGATCTCAGCCGTGACGGGGACATGCAATGACGAGTATGGGCAGCGTGCGTTTCGTTTCGATCTTCGCCCTCTGTCTGTGTATCTCGGCAGCATCATGCTTCGCTCAATCGAGCGATGGAGCTGCGCAAATGGTGCGAGGGAAAGCAGCCCTCTCGATTCGCGGAAAATACATCGACCAGCGGATCGCGGCGTTCATGGACAAGAACAATGTGCCGGGCCTCGCCATGGCGATTGTGCAGGCCCCCTACATTCCGCGCTCCGCGGGCTACGGCCGCGCGAGCGTGACCGACGACGAGCTCGCCTCGACCAGAACGATGTGGAACATCGGCCCGATGACCCAGGGTTTCACCGCGGTGGCGGTGTTCCAGCTTTACGAGGCTGGCAAGCTCCACATCCGCGACCCGGTCGACAAATACGTCTCGAACTTGCCCGCCACCTGGGGCAAGACCACGATCTTCGAATTGCTGCAGCACGCCTCTGGTATTCCCGATTACCGCGCCGCTCCAGGTTTCAAGGCAGACCACAGCTACAAGCCGTTGGACCTGCTCGCGCTGGTGGGAGACAAGCCGGCGATCTTCAAGGCAGGCACCGGGGTCCGCATGAGCGCCACCGACTTCCTGCTGCTTGGGCTGGTCGTCGAGCACGCCAGCGGCATGTCCTTCCACGACTACGTCACGCGCAACCAGATCGAGCCGCTCGGCCTGCGCAGCACCATGTTCGCCGAGGATTTCCCGACCAAGTCCTTCCTCGACCGCGACCAAAAGCAAGCTGGCGCCAAGCAGCATTCGCGCTTCAAGTCGGAGGTATCTTACATCAATCCGGTGGAGCCGGCCGTGGGTTACAAGGACATCGAGGGCAAGCCGGTCGCCGTCGAAGCGAGCGCGTCGCAAAACCTCTTCGCCTTCGGCAGCCTCTGGTCGTCGGCCGAAGACATCAGCGCCTGGGATATCGCCTTGGCGGGCAGCGTGCTGGTTGAGCGCGAGGAAAATCGTGCGCTGATCTACAAACCGACCAAGCTCGCGAACGGCACGGTGGTGCCGGCAATGGCAGGCTGGGAATTCACGCGCCATCCCGGCTTCATGGAAATCAAGGGATCGTCGCCCGGCTTCAGTGGCTATCTCAGCCGCTTCACCGATCCCGGCGACCTCGTCTGCGTCACCTTGCTTGCCAACAAGGAAGGGCTGGACCTGACCGACCTGGCGCGCGACATCGCCGCCTCCTACAAGGCGGATCTCGGCGCGGACGTGAGTTCTGACGACATTGTGACCCAGGAAAGCAAGTACTCGGTCGACGAGACGACCTCACGCCTGCAGGCGGCGCTCAAGGCGCGCAACGTTCCGGTTTTCGCCGTCTTCGATCATGGCGAGAACGCACAAAAGGCCGAGATGCAGCTGCGGCCGACCAAGGTGGTGGTGTTCGGCAATCCCAAGGTCGGCACCAAGCTGATGCAGGACAGCCAGGCGGCCGCCCTCGACCTGCCGATGCGCCTATCGATCTGGGAAGACGCACGCGGCCGCGTCTGGGTCGGCTATCGCAGCATGGAGAGCCTTGCGGCTGAATACGCCATCAAGGATGCAGCTACGGTGGCTGCCATGACGGGCATGCTCGATGCCGTGGTGGCCCGTACGGTCAATGTCTACGACTATTGAGCGGTTTTTGCTGTCTGGCGGCCGGCTCATATGGTTACCTGCCGGCGATGCCGACGACGTCTGAACCGGGCTGCAGGCGGCCCTTGGCCGCCCTGCTGGCGCTGGCCTTCCTCGCCGCCGGGCCTGCCTGGGCGCAGATGCCCGGCGCCGCACCGCCCGCGGTCGGCGTGGTGCCGGCCAAGCGCCAGCCGATCACCCAGAGCACGGACTATACCGGCCGCATCCAGGCCACCAACCGCGTCAACCTGACCGCCCGGGTCTCGGCTTTCCTCGACGAGGTCCTGTTCAAGGAAGGGGCGGAGGTCAAGAAGGGCGACCTGCTTTACCGCCTCGAGCAGGGCCCGTTCCGCGCCGACGTCCAGGCCAAGCAGGCGTCGGTTGCCCAGTTCAAGGCCCAGCTCCTGAACGCCCAGGCCGTGCTGAGCCGCAGCCAGACGCTGCTCAAGGGGCCGGCAGGCCAGCAATCCGCCGTCGACGTGGCGCTCGCCAACGAACAGGCGCTGCAGGCCCAGGTGCTGGGCGCCGAGGCCCAGCTGCAGCAGGCGCAGATCAACCTCGACTACACCGAGATCCGCGCGCCGATCGACGGCAAGATCGGCCGCACCGCGGTCACTCCCGGCAACTATGTCAGCCCCAGCACCGGCGTCCTCGTCTCGATCGTCAGCCAGGATCCGATGTTCGTCGTCTTCCCGGTGCCGACCCGCATCGCGATCGAGCTACAATCGCGCAGCGCCGAGAAGAGGGATGATAATCTGCTCATCCGCCTGCGCCTGCCCGACGGCAGCATGTACGACCACGCGGGAGCGCTCGACTTCGTCGACAACACCGTGGCGGGCAACACCGACACCATGATCCTGCGCGGCGTTATCGCCAACCCGCGACTCACCCGGTTCCGCGGCGGCATCCGGGCGCTGGTCGACGGCGAGCTGGTGACGGTGGTCCTCGAGGACACCGAAAAGACCGAGGCCCTGGCCGTGCCGCGTGCTGCCGTACTGACCGACCAGGAAGGCGACTACGTCTATGTCGTGGGCGCCGACAACAAGGCGCAGCAACGGCGGGTCAAGCTCGGCCAGTCGACGCCGGCCTACGCCGCCGTGCTGAGCGGTCTGACCGAGGGTGAGAACGTCGTCGTCGACGGCATCCAGCGGGTCCGGCCTGGCCAGGTCGTGGCGCCCGGTCCCGCCGCCGCCCAGCTCCCGCCGCCGGCCGGCGGCAGCCGATGATCTCGGCGATCTTCATCCGGCGGCCGCGGCTTGCGGTCGTTATCGCCATTGTCGTCACCCTGGCGGGCGCCATCGCCATGACGCGCATCCCGCTCGCCCAGTTCCCCGATATCGTGCCGCCGCGCGTGCAGGTGTCGGCGAGCTATCCCGGCGCGTCGGCCGCGGTGATCGAGGCCGCGGTTGCCCAGCCGCTCGAGGCCCAGATCGTCGGCGTCGACAAGATGATCTACATGAAGTCGACCAGCGGCAACGACGGCAGCTACAACCTCACCGTTTCCTTCGCGGTCGGCACCAATCCCGACACCGCCACCGTGAACGTCAACAACCGGGTGCAGACGGCGCTGCCGCAGCTGCCGCAGGCCGTGCAGGTGCAGGGCCTGACGGTGATCAAGCGCTCCGCCGCCATCCTGCAGTTCATGAATCTGTACAGCGAGACCGGCAAGCTTTCGCCGGTTTTCATCACCAGCTATGCCACCATTAACGTGCTCGACGAGCTGTCGCGCGTGCCCGGTGTCGGCCAGGCCCTGCTGTTCGGCAAGCTCAACTATTCGATGCGCATCTGGTTCGATACCCAGCGGCTGGCCAGCCTCAACCTCGCGCCGTCCGATGTCGTGCAGGCCATCCAGGCACAGAACGTGCAGGCGCCGGTCGGCCGCATCGGTGCCCGGCCGGTCGCCAACGACCAGCAGTTTCAGCTCAACGTGCAGACGCAGGGCACGCTGACCACGCCCGAGCAGTTCCGCAAGATCGTGCTGCGCGCCAATCCGGACGGCTCCGTCCTGCGGGTCGGCGACGTCGCACGCGTCGAGATGGGCGCGCAGAACGAGGACACCGAGACGCGCATCAACGGCTTGCCTTCGGTCGGCGTCGCGCTCTACCTCGCCCCCGACGCCAACGCCGTGCAGACCGCCACCGCCGTCTCCCGCACCCTGAAGCGGCTGAGCGCCCGCTTCCCCGAGGATCTCCGGGCGCGCGTCGTCTACGATTCCACGGTGTTCGTCGAGGACACGATCCGCGAGGTGCTGTGGACGGTGGGCGAGGCCTTCATCCTGGTCGTGATCGTCGTCTTTTTGTTTCTCGGCAACGTGCGGGCCACCATCATTCCGGCGGTGGCGGTTCCGGTGAGCCTGATCGGCACCTTCGCCTTCCTGCTCGCCGCGGGCTATTCGGCCAACACGGTGTCGCTGCTGGCCATGGTGCTGGCGATCGGCATCGTGGTCGACGACGCCATCGTGGTGGTCGAGAACGTCGAGCGCGTCATGCACGAGCATCCCGAGATGGAGCCGCATGAGGCGACGCTCGAGGCGATGAAGCAGATCACCGGGCCCATCATCGCCATCAGCCTGGTGCTTCTGTCGGTGTTCGTTCCGGTCGCCTTCATTCCCGGCATCTCGGGCCAGCTGTTCCGCCAGTTCGCGGTTACCATCAGCATCGCCATGCTGATCTCGGCCGTCGTCGCGCTCACCCTCTCGCCTGCGCTCTGCGCCATCTTCCTGCGCCACGAGGCCCCGACCCGCGGGCCGATCGCCCGGGTGTTGAGCGGCATCAACTGGGTGCGCGATGGCTACGCCCGCATCGTCCGGCGCCTGATCCGCGTCGCGATCGTGTCGCTGCTCGCCGTTGTGGTGATCAGCGGCGGCATCTTCGGCCTCGCCCGCATCACGCCCACCTCCTTCCTGCCCGAGGAGGATCAGGGTGCGTTCTTCCTCAACATCCAGCTGCCCGAAAACGCTTCGGTAGCGCGCACCAGCGAAACCGCCCGCCAGATCGAAGCCCTGCTCAAGACCATGCCGCAGGTGCAGGACGTGTTCGCCGTGATCGGTTTCTCACTGCTCGATGGGGCCAACTCGTCGAACGCGGGCTTCATGGTGGCGAAGCTCAAGCCCTTCGAGGATCGCCGCGGCGCGGCCGACTCCGCACAAGCCCTGATCCGGCGCATGTTCGCGGAGGGCCAGCAGATCCGCACCGCGACCATCGTGGCCTTCAACCTGCCGCCGATCATCGGTCTTTCGACCAGCGGCGGCTTCGAGTACCAGCTCGAGGCGCTGGAGGGCCAGGATCCGGTGAAGCTTGGCGCTGTCATGCAGGCCGTGGTCGCTGCCGCCAACCAGGATCCGCGGCTCAGCCGTGTCTTCTCGACCTTCAGCGCCAGGACGCCGTCAGTCTATCTCGACATCGATCGCGACAAGGCCCAGGCGCTCGGTCTCGGCATGAACGACGTCTTCACCGCCCTGCAATCGACGCTGGGCGGCACCTTCGTCAACAACTTCAATCTCTATGGCCGGACCTGGCAAGTGAACATCGAGGGCGAGGCCACCGACCGGCGCCAGGTCGACAACATCTGGCAGATCAAGGTGCGCAACAAGACGGGCGAGATGGTGCCGATGCGCTCGATCGCCGATGTGCGCTACGTCATCGGCCCGCAGGTGATCACGCGCTACAACAACTACCGCTCGATCACCATCAACGGCAGCCCCGCGCCCGGACGCTCGTCGGGTGACGCGCTGACCGCCATGGCGGAGGTCTCGGCCAGGACCCTGCCGCCGGGCTACACCTTCGAGTGGACCGGCACCGCCTACCAGGAATATGAGGCGAGCGGCCAGACCGGGCCGATCCTGGCGCTCGCCGTGCTGTTCGCCTTCCTCTTCCTGGTGGCGCTCTACGAGAGCTGGATCATCCCGATGCCGGTACTGCTGTCGGTGGCGGTGGGCGTGCTCGGCGCCTATGGCGGCATCCTGATCGCGGGCCTGACCCTCGACATCTACGCCCAGATCGGGCTGGTCGTGCTGATCGCGCTCGCGGCCAAGAACGGCATCCTGATCGTGGAGTTCGCCAAGACCCAGCGCGAGGCAGGCGTCGGCATCCTCGAGGCCGCCGTGCTGGGCGCGCGGCTGCGGTTCCGCTCGGTGATGATGACGTCGTTCGCCTTCATCCTCGGTCTCGTGCCGCTGGTGTGGGCGCATGGTGCGGCCCAGATCAGCCGGCGCGACATCGGCACCTCGGTGTTCGCCGGCATGCTGGTCGCCAGCACGATCGGTATCTTCCTCATTCCCATGCTCTACGTCGTCTTCCAGCGCTTGCGTGAATGGCGGCCGCGCGCCAGGCGCCGCCCGCGGGTGGAGGCCAGGCAACGGGTCGCCGAATGAGTCGACGCCGCTGGCGTGTCGGGGTCGATTCGGGTGGGACTTTTACCGATGTCTGCCTGTTCGACGAGCAGAGCGGGGCCGTCGAAGTCTGGAAAGTCCCGTCGACGCCCGACGATCCCTCGCGCGGCATCGCAGAGGGCGTCGAGCAGGGCATGCGCCGGGTCGCACCTGACGCGGCGCGTCCCGCCGAACCCATCGTCTATTTCGGCCACGGCACCACGGTGGCGACCAATGCGCTGATCCAGCATCGCGGCGTGAAGACGGGGCTCATCACCACCGACGGCTTCCGCGATCTCCTGGAAATCGGCCGCCAGAAGCGGCCCGACCTCTACGACCTGCAGGCCGACAAGCCGCTCACCCTGGTGCCGCGTGACCTGCGGCTGGAAGTGCCCGAGCGTGTCAATCACGACGGCACGATCGACACGCCACTCGAAGAGGCAAAGATGCGCGCCGCCGCGCAGGCGCTGAAGGCAGCCGGCGTGAAGGCCGTCGCTGTCTCCTTCCTCTACGGCTTCGTCCGCCCCGAGCACGAGCAGCGCGCGATGGCGATCCTGCGCGAGGAGCTGCCGGATGCCTTCCTCTCCGCCGGTCACGAGATCGCGCCGGAGTTCCGCGAGTTCGAGCGGCTGTCGACCGTGGTGCTGAACGCCTATCTCGGGCCGGTGATGGCGCGCTACATCGAGGCGCTGAGCCCCAGACTCGAGTCGCTCGGCATGACGGCGACGCCGCATCTCACCCAGTCGAATGGCGGCGTCATCGGCTTCGCCACGGCCGCGCGCATGCCGGTGCGGACCGTACTGTCGGGCCCGTCGACCGGCGTGGTCGGCGCCCAGGCGGTCGGCGCTCTGGCGGGCTTTCCCGATCTCATCACCTTCGACATGGGCGGCACCTCGACCGACGTGGCGTTGCTGCAGGGCGGCCGCTGCAAGCTTGCGACCGAGGCCACGGTGCACGGCTATCCCATCAAGGCGCCGATGCTCGACATCCACACGGTCGGTGCCGGCGGCGGCTCGATCGCCCATATCGACGCCGGCGGTCTCCTGAAGGTAGGTCCGCGCTCCTGCGGCGCCGATCCGGGGCCGGTCTGCTACGACCGTGGCAACGGCGAGCCCGCCGTGACCGACGCCAACGTGGTGCTGCAGACCCTCAACCCGCGCCATCTGCTGGGCGGTCGCATGAAGATCCGCCAGGATCTCGCGCAGGCGGCGGTTGGGCGCCTCGCCGGCCGGCTGGGCATGGGCGTGATGGAGACGGCGCAGGGCATCCTGTCCGTCGTCACCGCCAACATGGCGCGCGCCATCCGCGTGATCTCTGTGCAGCGCGGCCACGATCCGCGTGACTACACGTTGATGGCGTTCGGCGGCGCCGGGCCCCTGCACGCAGCGCGCCTTGCCAAGGAACTCGAGATCGGCCGCGTGCTGGTGCCGCGCAATCCCGGCATCCTGTGCGCCATGGGCCTGCTGCTGACCGACCTGCGCGCCGATTTTGCCGCGACCCGGTTGATGCGGGCGGAGCCGGGCGCGGCACCGGCCGTCGCCGAAGCCTTCGCCACCTTGACCGAGCGCGCCGAGGGCTGGTTCGCGAACGAAGCCATTGCCGCCGCCGATCGGCGGACGGACCGCACCGCCGACATGCGCTACCACGGCCAGAACTACGAGCTCGCCGTCCCCGTCCCCGACGGGCCGGTCGCAGCGGCGACGATCGTGGCATTGGCGTCGGCCTTCACCGACGCACACCGCCAACGCTATGGCTTTGCCGCGGACGGCGATCCGGTCGAGATCGTGACCTTGCGCCTGGAGGCGGTCGGCAGGGTCGCCAAGGCGGAGCTGCGGGCCCATCCGGCGGCCGGACCGGAGGCGTCGAAGGCCGTCGCCGGCCGCCGACCGGTCTGGCTCCCCGAGGCGCGCGATTTCGTCGAGACGCCGATCTACGACCGCGACGCCCTGAGGCCGGGCAACCGTTTCGCAGGCCCCGCCGTCGTCGAGCAGATGGACGCCACGACCCTGGTGCCTCCGGGCATGACGGCGCGCGTCGACCGCTGGCTCAACCTGATCCTCGAGGCTGCCTTCTAATGGGTGATGTCCGCTTTGCCCCTAATGGCGGACATGCCTCTGCACTTGATTGACGCCGGCTTTGTGCCACGAACGGACCTGACCATCATCATCGCTTCGCCGGTGACTTTGCGACGTCCCGGGCACTGTCAATGAAGAGCTGCACGACGGGGCCGAGCGCGCGGTTTTTCAGCGTTACGATTCCGTTTGGCAGCTGGGCCATCGGCATTTTGACGGGCAAGATTCTGATTTCCGAGCGGTTTTCGGAAAAGCGCAATGCGGAGGCTGGGAAAACCGTGAGGTATCGCCCGGTCACCAAGAGACTCGTCCGCACCTCTGAGGATTCGGTTACGACGGTCGTACGGGGATAATTGAGTCCTCTGGCACGAAACGCCTCCATGACGACCGAAGGAATCACGCTTCCCGGCGGTGGGAGCACCCACGATTCATTGACCAAATCGGCAAGATCGATCTTGCGCCGCCGCGCCCATGGACTTTGCGTGCCGGCCGCGACGACAAATGAATCGTCAAAAAGAAATTCAAAATCGAATTGCTCGTCGAGGATGGGACCGAATCGCCTTGCGATGACGAGATCGACCTTGCGCCCGCTCAGCTCCCTGTGCAGGGCCTCCACATGCCCGGTGACAAGATGAAATACGATGCCCGAATAGCGTTGGGAGAGCCGGTCGACGAGAGCAGACACGAAGCTCGCCGCCAGCAAGGCGCTGCTTCCGATCCGCACTTCTCCAGCCGTGGGGTCGGCGAGAAACTCGATCGTCTTTATCGCGCGGCGCAGGTCGTCGAAGACAGCCGTTCCTCCATCAAGCAAGGCGCGGCCGTATTGGGTCGGCTCGACACCTCGGGGGCTGCGATTGACCAGACGCACGCCAACGGTCTGCTCCAAATCGGCGATTGATCGGGAAATCGCGGACTGCCCGGTGTTCAGGAGCGTCGCTGCCTTGTTCATGCTGCCGGCCTCCACGACGGCCATGAGGACATGCAGATCATGCAGTTTCATCCGGCGTCCGATCCGGTCGCTCACCTGCATCGTGCCCGCTCCTATCACCGAATTGGGATATAGATATCGTGAGATAGCATTATTCGATCATATCGGGCATCCGCTAATTCCACGGGCGAGATTCGCTAATGACCCCGGACCAAAGACAGAGCGCCTCGCGACCGCCGGGTTGAGGAGCCCCCCTTGAAGATTCTGCGCCGCCGTTTTCTGCGCCTGGCAGCAGGCGCTTGCGCGCTTCCCGCCTTATCGTGCCTCGCGTGGGGGCGATCCTACCCGTCGCGCCCGGTTCGGATCATCGTTGGTTTTGCGGCTGGCGGGCCGAACGACATTCTCGCGCGTCTGATCGGTCAATGCTTGTCGCAGCGCCTCGGCCAGCAGTTCATCGTCGAGAACCGGCCGGGAGCGGGTAGCAATCTTGCAACCGAGGCCGTCGTGCGCGCGCCTGCGGACGGGTATACGCTGTTGCTGGTCGGTTCACCGAACGCGATCAATGCCACGCTTTACGACAACCTCAATTTCAATTTCATCCGCGATATCGCACCGGTCGCCAGCCTGATCCGCGGCGCCCTTGTCATGTTGGTGCACCCCTCGGTTCCAGCCAAGACGCTTCCCGAGTTCGTCGCCTACGCCAAGGCGAATCCGGGCAAGCTCTCGTACGGTTCGGGCGGAATAGGCGGGATCACCCATTTGACTCCCGAGCTGTTCAAGCAGGAGGCGGGGGGCCTGGACATTTTGCACGTGCCGTATCGCGGCGTGGCGCCCGCGCTGACTGATCTGCTCGGCGGCCGGGTGCAGGTCGTCTTCGCCAACCCGGCGCCATCGATCGGGTACGTCAGGGCCGGGAAGTTGCGCGCACTCGCGATCACCACAGCGACGCGCTCGGAAGCGCTGCCGGACATCCCAGCAATTGGCGAGTTCGTCCCCGGCTACGAAGCAAGCTCAATCTTTGGCCTCGGCGTGCCCAAAAACACTCCCGCCGAAATCGTCGACAGCCTTAACAAAGAGGTCAACGCCGCACTCGTCGATCCCACGTTCAAGGCGCAACTTGCAAAACTGGATGCTGCGGTGCTTGGCGGTTCGCCAGCCGATTTCGGAAAGCTCCTCGCTGAAGAAACCGAAAAGTGGGCCAAGGTAATCCGGACGGCGAACATCAAACCCGAGTAGAGCGGCCAATCTTAGCACACGGCAGCGCGGAGTTTGCTTAGGGTCGAGGCCGTGTGAGAACGCGACAGTGGCAGCGCACGGGCTGGTGTCTATTTGGGCGTCAGGGATCGCAGAACCGTTCAGGCCCGGATCACCTCGATCAGCGACTGCGGGCCGAGCCTGGCGATCATCCGCTTCAGATTGTAGGCCAGAACGTGGAGGCTCATCTCTGTTTTGACCCTTTCGAGGGTCCTGGTGCGGAAGTGGGTGGCGCCCATCCACGCTTTGAGCGTGCCGAAGGGGTGTTCGACGGTGGCGCGGCGGATGCTCATGGCATGGGGCGTGCGGTTGAGCCGCTCCTGCATGGCGTCGATCACGGCCTCATGTTCCCAGCGCTTGATCCGGCGCTCACTGCCGCTCGTGCACTGTTGCTTGAGCGGACAGTTGGCGCACCTGGTGGTCCAGTAGGTGTGCATCGTCTTGCCGTCCTCCACCGAGCTGAAGCGGCGCGTCAGCCGCTCGCCGGCCGGACAGCGATAGACGTCGCCGTCGGCCAAGTAGACGAAGTCCTGTTTGCCGAAGCGTCCCTTGGCCTTGGAGCCTGAGGTGAGCGGCTTGGGCACGTAGGGTGTGACGCCAAGGGGTTCACAGGCCAGCACTTCCTCGCCGCTGAAGTAGCCGCGGTCGGCCAGCACATCGAGCCTGTCGGTGCCCATGGCGGCCTTGGCCTGGCCGGCCATCTTCGCCAGCTGAGCGCGATCGTTGCCGACGTTGGTGACCTCATGGGCCACGATCAGGTGATGCTTGGCATCGACGGCAGCCTGGACGTTGTAACCAACCACGCCGCTCCCGCGCCCGCTCGTTGCCATCGAGCGTGCGTCCGGGTCGGTCAGCGAGACCTGCTGGTCTGGCGCAGCGTGCACCACCGGTTCAAGGGCTTTGAACGTCCGCATCTGCTCGCGAAGCGCCGCGATCTTGTCCTTCAGGCGGACCGACCTGGCTTGCGCCGGCTCACCCTCCTGGCGGTCTGCCGTCGCCAGGGCGGCCATGTAGTGCTCGATGCTGGCCTCGACCTGGTCCATCCGCTTCTTCAGCTTGCCCTTGGTGAAGTTCTTGTCCCTCGTGTTCACCGCCTTGAACTTGCTGCCGTCGATCGCCGCCACAGCGTGGCTGAACAGATCCAGTCGCCGGCACAGATCGATGAACCGGCGGCAGGTCGCCCGGATCGCCAGGCCGTTGTCCTTCCTGAAGTCGGCGATGGTCTTGAAGTCCGGCGCCAGGCGCTGCGTCAACCACATCATCTCGACGTTGCGCTGGCTCTCCCGCTCCAGTCGACGGCTCGAGGCGATCTGGTTGATGTAGCCATAAACGTAGATCTTCAGCAGCACAGCAGGGTGATATGCCGGCCTTCCGGTCGCCTCCGGCACGACGCCCGCGAACCCAAGTGACCCCAGGTCCAGCTCGCTGACGAACACATCGATCACCCGGACCGGGTTCTCCTCCGAGACATAGTCATCCAGATATTCTGGAAGCAGGACGGCCTGCCGGCGGTCCTCACCCTCGACGAAGCGCTTCATCTCAAACCCCAAAGCCGTAGCCTCAGGATTTTAACCAATAACGCGTTTTCACACAGCCTGGTCATTAGCAGACATGGCAGCGGGTGAACGTTATGTCCGCTTCACCCCTGTGAGTTCAACCGATCAGTGCAACACCGCTTGTAGTTTATCGGCTGGGGTTTCGAAGCCCAAGATCTTTCGCGGACGTTGATTGAGTCGCAAGGCAATCGCGTCGAGATAGGCTTGGGAGATGCGTGAGAAGTTGGTTGCTCTCGGGAAGTACTGGCGGACCAGGCCGTTGGTGTTTTCGTTGCTGCCGCGCTGCCAGGGACTGCGCGGGTCGCAGAAGTAGACCTGCACGTTGGTGGCGACCGTAAAGCGCTTGTGGGCATGCATCTCCTTGCCCTGGTCCCACGTCAGCGAACGTCGCAACTCCTCAGGCAGTTTGCGGACGTGCTTGGCAAGCGCTGCAACAACCGTCGTCGTGTCCTTACGAGGAAGCTTGACCAACATGGTAAAGCGGCTGTGGCGCTCAATGAGTGTGGCGATGCGCGTATCATTCGCTCCGGTAAGAAGGTCGCCTTCCCAATGGCCCGGCACGGCACGATCCTCGGCCTCGGCGGGCCGCTCGCGGATCGAGACCATATCGAGGATGTGTCCCCGTCTACTTTGGGCGTTGTGGCTTTTGGGGAGGCGCATCTGACGTCTGGTGCGCAAGTGCGCCGTCAGCTCCTTTTTCAGCACGCCGCGCGTCTGAACGAAGAGACTGCGATAAATCGCTTCGTGGGATATCTGCATGTCTTGGTCGGTCGGGAACTCCCGCTTTAGCCAGCCAGAGACCTGCTCCGGTGACCATTGCAGCGCGAGCTTCTGCGCCACACGCCAGCGTAGCTCCCTGTGGAGCGCCAGGCGACAAGGCTTGGGACGCAGCGCCCGTTCCCAAGCGCTCCTGTCCGCCTGGTTGGCACGGTAACGTTGGCTGCCACAGTTACGCCTGATCTCCCGGCTCACCGTCGACGGCGCTCGTCCAAGGCCAAGTGCAATCTGTCGGATCGACTGGCCCACCGCAATGCCACGGGAGATCTCTTCGCGTTCTTCAAGCCTGAGCGCTGTCAAAGCTCTCCGGCGCGGCGCCGGCGCGATTCCTCCATGGAGCGTCACAATGCGCAGAACGCCAGTCTTGTTCCTCCGATCCAGTGCCCGGGAGATCGCTGCAGCACTTGACCCACTCTTCCAGCGCTCCCACAGCTGCGCCTTCTGCGCTGCCGTGAACCATATCCGTGATGTCGTCATGCGCCACCTCCTGAGCCAGTAAGACTAGGAGGTGTTGCGCCGACCTATTGAATCCGCCCCCTAAGAACGGACATTGCCTTCTAATGACCAAAGTAGGTGGCCAGGGTGCGCCTCGCTTATACTGAAAGGCTTGGCCGGATTTCGCTTCCCATTAGATTCCCGTTAGATTCGTCCAGACGGCCGCATGGCGGCCTCTTCCGGCGCGAGGTCGCAAAAATGTGTCGTCGTGTGTCCTAGCGGCAACATCGACCCGATCACCGTCGAGGTGATCGGCGCCGCGATGGGCTCGATCGTCGAGGAGACGGGCGAGACGCTGATCCGCGCCTCCCACTCGACCAACATCAAGGAGCGGCGCGACTGCTCGACGGCGCTGTTCAACGCCCAGGGCGAGACTCTCTGCCAGGCCGAGCACATCCCGATCCATCTCGGCAGCTTCATCGGCCTGGTGCCGCACATCATGAAGCGCTATGCGACGCAGGACATCCGCCCGGGCGACGCCTTCATCGGCAACGACGCCTACGAGGGCGGCGGCACCCATTTGCCCGACATCGTGCTGGCTGAGCCGATCTTCATCGACAACAAGCTGGTCGCCTGGACGGTGAACCTCGCGCACCACGCCGACTTCGTCGATCGCGGCCACGCCCATATCTTCCAGGAGGGCCTGCGCATCCCGCCGGTCCGGCTCTATCGCGCCGGCGAGCTGCAGAAGGACGTGCAGGACCTGATCCTGCTGAACTGCCAGGTGCCGAGCGAGCGGCTGAGCGACCTGCGCGCGCAACGGGCGGCAAATCGCGTCGGCGTGCAGCGCTTCCACGCGCTGGCGCAGAAGTACGGCACCGGGACGGTGCTGGGTGCAGGCGAGGCGCTGATGGATTACGCCGAGCGCAAGATGCGGGCGGCGATTGCGGCCATGCCCGACGGCACCTGGCGCTTCGAGGATGTGTTCGACAACGAGGAGGTGGCGGGCCTGCTGCCGCTCGCCGTCGAGGTGACGGTAAAGGGCGACCGGATGTCGCTCGCCTTTGATGCGCCCGACCAGATGCGGGCCGGCTTCAACATGACGATGACGGCGCTGCAGGCTACGACCTACTACATCGTGAAATCGGTGCTCGACCCCTCTATCCTGCCCAACGCGGGCCTCGCCCGGCCGCTCACCATCACCGCGCGTGAGGGCAGCATCCTGAATTGCGTGGCGCCCGCTGCAGTCAACGGCCGGCTGCAGACCTGCCAAAGGGTCGCCGACATGATCCTCGGAGCGCTGGCGCAGGCGGTGCCAAAGCGGGTGATGGCCTGCTCCAACTCGGCCTGCTGCGTGGCCTACTTCATCGGCAAGAAGCCCGAGGACGGCTCGACCTGGGTCTATCTAGAAACGATCGGCGGCGGCAGCGGCGCGCGCGCCCACAAGGACGGGCTGGACGGCGTGCATGTACACACCACCAACACCTCGAACCTGCCGGTCGAGGCGCTGGAGATCGAGTATCCGCTGAAGCTGTTGCGCTATGAGCTGGTCGCCGATTCGGGCGGCGCGGGCCAGTATCGCGGCGGCATGGGCCTGCGGCGAGTCTATCAGGCCACCCATGACTGTCGCGTGCGCGTCGACATCACCCGCCAGCGCTCGCAGAGCTGGGGGCTTTTCGGCGGTGGTCCCGGCGGTCATGGCAAGGTCGAGGCCGGGCCGGGCGTGGCGTTCGATGGCGACAACGCCGTCCTCAAGACCGGCCAGTGGTTCGCGGTGGTAACCCCCGGCGCCGGAGGCTTCGGCTCGCCCGACAAGCGCGATCCGGCGGCCACGGCGCGCGATCTCGCCGAGGGCGTCGTCAGCAGCTAGACCGCGCGGCATCCGGTTACACTTGGATGTCAGCGGCGCACCCGTTTTGGGAACCGAGGTCTGCACCTGAGTAATGCTTGCAATCTTGAAGTGTGGTGCCCTGCCGCCTAGCCTCGCTGCGCAACAGTGCAACGGAGGGACGCATGTCTAACCATTTCACTGGCCTCAGCCTCGGCCCGCCGTTGGGCGATCAGCGGCTCGATCTCTGCGATCTCTACGCCTTCCAGTCGCCGAGCGATCCCAAGCGCACCGTTATCATCCTCAACGCCAATCCCTCGGCTGATGGATTCCATCCCGACGCGATCTATCGCCTCAACATCGACACCGACGGCGACCTGCTGACCGACATCGCCTTCAGCTACGTTTTCTCAGCCGTGAAGGACGGCAAGCAGACGGCGAGCGTCTATCTCGCCAAGGGCGCCGAGGCGCGCTCTCCTGAGCCGGTCGGCGACAAGATCGTATCCGATGCCGCCGTCTCGTTCGGCCGCCAGCCCAACATCGTGAAGGCGGGCAACTACGCCTTCTTCTGGGGTGCGCGCAGCGACGCCTTCTTTTTCGACTTCGACGGCATCAAGAATCTCTTCGACATCCGGGGCAAGCGCAACTTCACCGAGCCGCACCTCACGCCCGGCAAGTCGCCGTGGACGGGCGTCGATTCCAACACCAAGGCCAACGTGTTCTCGACCGTGGTCGAGTTGCCGACCAGCGAACTCGGCTCGGGTACGATGCGCATCTGGGGCCGCTGCAGCCTGCGCGAGAAGGACGGCAAGCTGAACCATGTCGACCGCGCCGGCCATCCGTCGGTGTCGAGCTTCTTCAACACCGACGACACCAAGCTCGAGTACAACGCCTCGGAGCCGGTCAACGACCGCAAGCGCTGGACGGAGATGTTCGTCCACCTGATGGGCCATACCGGCAACTACACGCGCGAGGAGGCGCTGGCGGCGATCGACGCGCAGGCCCTCCTGCCCGACATGCTGAACTTCGATCCCAGGAAGCCCGCCGGCTATCCCAACGGCCGGACCTTCGAGGACGACGTCATCAACCATCGGCTAGCGTTCTTGACCAAGGGCGAGTGCCCGCCGGACGGGCTGAAGCCGCATACCGACACCCTCACGCTGTTCCCCTATCTCGGCCATCCGCACGCTAAGGCGTAGCCGGCACCTGGCTCTTGTACCAATCGACGATCTCCGCGCCCGTCCACATGACCACGCCGTCGTGGCCGAGGATGTAGTCGTACAGCATCTCCAGATATTTTATGCGATGCGGGACGCCCGTCAGATACGGGTGGATCGAGATCGCCATCACCCGCGGTGTCTTGGCACCGTCGAGATAGAGCCGGTCGAACTGGTCGCGCCCGCGCCGCAGGATCTCGTCCGACGGCTGCTGCTGGACCGCGCTGATCACCACGTCGTTGACCTCGACGGTGTAGGGCACGGAGACGATCGGGCGCTTGGTCGTCTTGAGGTAGACCGGCTGATCGTCGAGCACCCAGTCGGCGACGTATTCGATGCCGGCCTCGGCTAGGTAGTCGAGCGTGTCATCGGTTTCGGTGAGTCCCGGGCTCTCCCAGCCGCGCGGCGCCTTGCCGGTGAAGGCTTTTATCGCGGCGATGGTATCGGCAATGGCTTTGCGCTGGTCCTCCACCCTGTGCATCGGCCGCTGGATGTAACCGTGGCCCATGAAATCCCAGCCAGCCTCGAGGGCTGCCTGGCAGGCCTCGCGATAGAGGTCGATCACCGTGCCGTTGAGCGCAAAAGTCGCTTTGAGTTTGCGCGCGCCAAGCACCTCGACGAAACGCCAGAAACCGACCCGCATGCCATACTCATGCCATGACCAGTTGGGCACGTCGGGGAGCAGTGGCTGGCCCATCGGTGGCGGCAGCACCGTGCGCGGCATGGCGCCAAGCGGGCTCCAGTTCTCGACGTTGACAATGGTCCAGACCGCCACGCGCGCGCCGCCGGGCAGCTTCAGCGGCGGCCGCTTGTGGATCGGTTGGTAGGGCAGTCGGCCGCGCAGGCTGTGGCCGGGTTCCTCGCTCATTTGAGCAGCGCCGCCATGATGCGCTCGCGGGTGAGCGGCATGTCGTTGATGCGCACGCCCAGCGCATGGGCGACGGCGTTGCCGATCGCCGCCGCCGTCGGTCCTACCGTGCACTCGCCGACGCCGAGTGAGGGATTGCCGTCGGGCTCGACCAGCTCGGCTTCGATCTCCGGCAGCTCGCTGAACTTCAGGATGGGATAGTGGTCCCAGTCGACCGAGGCGATGCCGTGCTCGTCGAACTTGACCTGCTCCTTGAGGGTCCAGCTCACCGCCTGCACGATGCCGCCTTCGAGTTGATTGCGCGCGCCGTCCGGATTGACCACCAGGCCGGCATCCGCCAGCGCCCAGATGCGGTCGACCTTGACCTCTTCCTGCACCGTGACGGCGGCGACGACGGCGGCATAGGCCGCGGTGTTCTTGTAGCGCGCGAAGGCGACGCCCATACCCTTGCCATTGCCTCCAGGGCCGCGCGCCTTCCAGTTGGCCCGCTCGGCGACGCGTTCGATCAGCCGCCGCGCGCGCTTCTCGCTCAGGATCGAGAGCCGGTAGGCCACCGCGTCCTCGCCGGCACGGGCCGCCAGCTCGTCCATCAGGCATTCGATGGCGTAGACGTTGGGCAGGGCGCCGAGGCCGCGCAGCGCGGAAGTACGCACCGGCGGGCGCCGCACCAGGTGATGCAGGATGCGATGTGCCGGCACGTCATAGAGCGGCACTGAATTGCGCGTGCCTCCGCCGCCGCGTGCTTCGGGCGGGTCGGTCGGCACGACCTCGGGCGGCGGGTTGGCCAGCGCTTCGCTCGCGAGCAAGTAACCGCTGCCCATGCCGGGCCGCTGCACGTGCGTCGCGCTCCAGATCTCGCTGGTCCAGTCGGCCGGCCGCCCTTTGTCGTCGAGCGCGACATGCAACGTCACCAGCATGGCCGGTCCCACCGGCTCGAAGCCGAACTCCTCCTCGCGGCGCCATTGCACGCGGATGCATTTGCCGGGGAGCTTCATGGCGATCAGCGCCGCATCGAGCGCGGCGTCGTCAGCGCCGTTGTGGCCATAGCAACCGGCGCCATGCAGGTGACGCGCGGTGATGGCTTCGAGGGGCAATCCCAGCACTGGCGCGAGATTCTTGCGCAAAGGATGCATGCCCTGGCCGTGCGACCAGACGGTGAGATGGCCGTCCTTGAACTCGGCCAAGGCACAGGAGGGCGCCATCGAGGCGTGCGCGATGTAGGGTCGCGAGACGGTGAAGTGCACGACGTTCTTGGGCGGCGTCGCGGGCTCCGGCGCACCGATGCGGCGCTCCTCGGCCGGCTGACCCTTCAGCCAGGCCGCCTCCTGTTGCGGCGGCGCGATGTGGCGCAGGTTGTTCCACTTGGCGTGCTGAGGTGCGGCGGCCGCGGCAGCCTGCGCCACGCTTTCGGTGGGGCTGACGAACGCCACGAAGTTGGCGTCCCGTACGATCTGCAGGTCGCCTTTCGCGGCGCGCTTGATGGTTGTCTCGTCGAGCGAGGCAAGGGTCGCGCCGGGATTGGGCTGCCGCAGCATGCGGGCATGCAGCAGGTTCTCCGGCCGCACGTCGTGGATGAAGGCGCCGCCCGTGAGCTTCGCGGGCATGTCGATGCGCGGTGCGCTCTGACCGACGAAGCGGTAGGACGACGCGGGTTTGGGGGCGACTGACCCGGTGGGCTTCTGCGTCAGGTCGATCTCATTCGCGACGGTCCAGTAGTCCTGTTCGGTGGGCTTGCCGTTCTGTACGAAGCGGCCGTCGTCGACGATCAGATCCTGCGGGCTGCAGTTGAGTCGCAGCGCCGCCCGCTCGATCGCCTTGGCGCGCACTTCGGCGCAGACCAGCCGCAGCGAGCCGCCGGACATCGAGATGGACAGCGACGAGGTCGTGTACATCTCATCCGGCCCATCGGTCGTGTCGCCCGACAGCACCACGACGCGCTCCAGCGGCATGTCGAGCTCGTCGGCGGCGATCTGGCGCAAGGCGGTCACCACCCCCTGGCCGATCTCGACCTTGCCAGTGGCGACGCGCACGGTGTGATCCGGCAGGAACTTGATCCAGCGATCGAGTTGCGGGTTGTCGACCAGGCTGGTGGGGAGCGTGGGGGCGTTCATGCCGTCCTCCCGTTGCGCAGCGTCGCGGCTGCACGTTCCACGGCCCGCAGGATGCGGGGGTGCGAGCCGCAGCGGCAGAGATGCTTGTCGAGCGCCGCCACGATGTCGGCGCGGTTGGGCTTCGGATTCTTGTCGAGCAGGGCCTTGGCCGAGATCAGGATGCCGGACAGGCAGTAGCCGCATTGCCCGGCTTGCTCATCGAGGAAGGCCTGCTGCAGGGGATGAGGCTTGGCCTCAGTGCCGAGGCCTTCGATGGTCGTCACCGCCTTGCCGGCGACGGTGCCGACCTCGCGGGTGCAGGAATGGATCGGTTGGCCGTCGACCAGCACCATGCAGCAGCCGCACTGCTCAAGGCCGCAGCCGTAACGCGTGCCCATCAGGCCGAGCTGGTTGCGCAGGATGTCGAGGAGGGTGGCGGTCTCAGGCGCGGCAACGCTCTTGGCCGCGCCGTTCACGGTGAAAGTGATTGCCACAGATGCCCTCCCTCATGGTCTTCCGGACCCCGGGCCTCCTGGCCCGCCTCATGAGCGGACCTGGAGGTCCGCGGTCCAGAAGAACATGAGCGTCTTCCTAGACCAGCCTCCACTGTACCAGCGAAAAGGGCGGTTGGGCGTCATTGTGATGCTCGAACACGGCTTCGACAGCGGCGCCGATCGGCACGTCCTGCTTGGGGTCGCCTAAAAGGTTGCCCAGCATGCGGACGTTGCCGGCGTCGGGCAGCTCGACCAGCACGACGATATACGGGCCGTGGTCCTTGAGAGCGGGATGGACGGGGTGCCACGGCCGCTCCCAGCTATAGATGCGGCCCTTGCCAGAGACCTTGTGCCAGTCGAGATCGAACGACAGGCACTTGTGGCAGATCCATTCCGGTCCCCACTGGAAGGTGCCGCAGCTCTTGCAGCGCTGGACCAGGAGCTCACCGCGGCGGGCGGCTTCCCAATAGGATTTGTCGATGCCGTCATTCTCGGGCACCGGTATCGGCAGGCCGGCTGGGAGGTAGCTCACAGTGTCGCCTCCGAGCCCAGGATCATGCTGGAGACCGGCGTCACCATCGGGCCGGAGATCACCATCGAGACCTCGGCGTCGGCGACCTGCGAGGTCGATTGACCGCGTAGCTGACGCACCGCCTCGATCTGCAGCTCCAGGCCGTGCATGTAGCATTCGGCGAGGTTGCCACCCGAGGTGTTGAGCGGGAGCTTGCCCGACGGCGCCAGCAGGTTCTCGGGCTTCAGGAATGCGTTGGCCTCCTCGGCTTTGAAGAAGCCGTGCTCGACCAGGCTCATCAACACGCCGCCGGTAAAGTTCTCGTAGGACTGCACCACGTCGACGTCCTTCGGCTTGACGCCGGCCATGTCGTAGAGCTGCGGCGCGACCGAGGTGAAGCTCGACGTGGCATAGAGCGGCGCGTTGTGCACGCGGGCCCCGTTGCGATGTTCCGAGCCCTGCGTCGAGCCCAGGATGTAGGCGGGCTTGTGCTTGAAGTCGTGCGCTTCCTCGGCCGGGACGATGATCAACGCCGCGGCGCCGTCATTCTCCTGGCAGCAATCGAACAGCCGCCATGGTTCGACGATCCAGCGCGAATTGTCATAGGCCTCCTCAGTCAGTGGACGGCCATGCATCACCGCACGCGGATTGGCCTGGGCGTGATGATAGGAGGCGAGCGCGATGGCGCGCTGGGCCGACGGCGCGATCTTGTTCTCGTGCAGGAAGCGCATGGCGCGCATGGCGTAGCGCTGGGCCGGCGACATCACGCCGTAGGGGGCGTTGAACGCCGCCTCGCCCGAGGCGCTGCCGCCCGGAGGTGCGGCGCCAAAGCGCTGGAACTGGCCCTGCGCCAGGGCGCGGAACACCACGACGCAATTGGCCATGCCGCAGGCTACAGCGGCCGCGGCGTTGCCCATGGCGGCCGAGCCGCCACCGCCGCCGCCGCCCCAGTTCATGTTCGAGAAGCGCAGCGCCGGCAGGCCAAGCGCTGCGGCGATCCGCGAGGGATCGTTGCGGTCGTTGGAGTACGACGCGAAGCCGTCGATCTTCCTCGGATCGATGCCGGCGTCCTGGGCGGCGGCCAGGATCGCCTGCAGCGCCAGCTTGAACTCCGACACCGGCGACTTCCCGTGTCTGTAATAGGTGGTCTCGCCGACGCCGACGACGGCCACCTTGCCGCGCAGGGTGCGGGTCATATCAGCCCTCCCTCCCCCGTCTGCGGGGGAGGTGGCGCGTCGGCGTTTCGCGCACTCGCGCGAAAGCGCCCTATCCGCGACGGAGGGGGAAGGCACAGGAGATGGTGCGTCACACCCCCTCCGTCAGCCACGCGTTTTCGAGCGAAGCTCGAAAAGCGCTCGGACGCTGACACCTCCCCCGAAGACGGGGGAGGGGAAAGCAAGGCGCTCATTGGCGGTACTTCGGTGGGACTTCCAGCCCCAGAAAACGCGCGCAGTTCAGGCCTAAAACCTTGGCGCGCGCGTCATCGGAGAGCTGTCCCATGGTGCGCTCGATCGCCTCGGCCGAGTGCGGCCAGGTGCCCTCATGATGAGGATAGTCGTTGGCCCACATGAAGTTGCCGTCGAGCCCGTGGCTCTCGGCGAGATCGAGGCCTGCCCGGTCCTCCTGGAAGGAGGAGAAGCCATGCATGCGGTAATACTCGCTCGGCAGGTTCTTGAGCTTGGGCCGCACCCAGAAGTGATGCTTCTTGTAGGCCTCGTCCATGGCCTCGAGCAGCCACGGCACCCAGCCGATGCCGGCCTCGATGGTGGCGAAGCGCAGCGTCGGGAAACGCTCGAGCACACCCGAGGCGCAGAGATTGGCCACCGGCTCGATGGTCGGCGAGAGCGAATGGGAGACGTAGTTCACCACCGCGCCGCCATTGCCGCGTGCGGCGCGCGGGTCGCGGCCGGTGGAGACGTGGAAGGTGATCGGCAGGTTTGCGTCGGCAATCGCGGTCCACAGCGGATCGAAGTGTGGCAGGTTGTAGTTCACGTGATTGCTGTCATGGCCGCCCCAGATCGGCTTGCAGGGCAGGGTCAGGCACTTGAAGCCGAGTTTGGCCAGGCGCTGAACTTCGGCAATCGAGCCTTCGAGGTCGCCGGTGGCGATGGAGCCGGCCGGGATCATGCGGTCCTGGTGGTTGCCGAACTGCTCCCACGCCCAGTCGTTCCATACCCGGCACTGCGCCATGGCGAATTGCGGATCGGGCGTCGCCCACATGGCGAGCCCCTTGTTGGGGAAGATCAGCTCGACATCGATGCCGTCGCGGTCGTGGTCGGCGAGGCGGCCCAGCGGTTCGGCGCCGGCCTTGTTGCGCGCCATGTCCTCGCCTTCCAGCGTCGAGAGCCGCAGGCGATCGGGGCGATAGCCTTCGCAATAGCGCCACTGCACGCCGTCCTTGTCGGTGACCACGCGCGGCAGGCGTTCGTGGTACTTCTTGTCCATGCGCTCGAACCACAGGTTGGCCGGTTCGTTGGCATGGCCGTCGGCGGAGACCATGAAGTATTTCTTCGCCGCGTCCGGCCGGGCGCTGCGCGGCCAGTTGGCGCCGGGCGTTTTTAGACGCCAGCGATTGGGTTCGTTGACGACGATCTCAGGAGCGATCTGGCTCATCAATTCCTCCTCTTGGACGTTTCCTCGATAGGGTCTTCGTCGAGCTCGTGCTCGATCTGGGCCAGCACCCGCTGGCAGGTTTCCAAATCTTCGGGCGGCACGCTGCTCAGCAGCCGCAACTGGATCTCGGTGCCGACCTTGGCCACGCGTACCGCGAGGTCATGGCCGGCAGGCGTCAGGTAGATGCCGCGCGCCCGGCGATCGCTCTCATCCTCGCGGCGCTCGATCAGGCCGCGGCGCTCGAGATTGTCGAGAAGGCGCACCAGAGACGGACCTTCGATGCCGAGCGCGGTCGCCAGCTCCTTCTGCCGCACGCCGCCGCCGAGCCGGCCGACATAAGCGAGCGGCCGCCAGGTCGCATCGGTGAGGCCGAAAGCCTGCAACTCTGCATCGACCGCCTGGCGCAGGCGCCGGGAGAGGCGAGCGACGTTGAAGCCGAAGTCGATCTGCTGGGAGTGCGCCATGGCCAAAAGATTAGGACGCTATGCATCTAATTGGCAATAGACCCGGGGGTGGGGCAAGAAAATGAGAAAATGGCCCAAAGCCCTTATACCATCGGCATCGGAGGCTTCTCACCCCGGTGAGAAATTATCGAGAATTCACTCGGCCGCCTGCTGGTCGGCCAGCAGGTCGTAGGTCCGCTTCTGATAGGCAACCATGTAGTCGGTGTAATAGGTCGTCGGATATTTGGGCGGCCGGTCGGGGCCGACGCAGGTCGGCACAGCGGCGATCGGCCAGTCAATGTTGGCGTCGCAGAAAAAGGCCAGCGCGTAGCGCTCGCCGCCGCTCCTGTTGATCGCGCGATGCGGCGTCGCCAGGAATTGATCGTTGGTCCAGCGCAGCAGCAGCTGGCCGCCATTGACGACGAAGGCATCGGGGATGCCGGGCGTGTCGATCCAGTTTCCCTTCTGCGTGCGGATGGAGAGGCCCGGCACGTCGTTGGGCGCGAGCAAGGTGAGGAAGCTGGTGTCGGTGTGCGGCGCGATGCCGAACTCGTCGTCGGCCACCGCGGGCTGTGGCGGGTAATGCGTCATGCGCAGCTTGTACTGAAAGTTCGTGAACGGCGCGTCGAAATACTCCGCCGGCAGATCGAGCGCGCGCGCATAGAGCCGCACCAGCTTCTGCACCAGGCGCTCCAGCGCATCGCAATAGGTCATCACCAATTCATGGAAGCCTGGCAGGTTCGACGGCCATTGATTGGCGCTGCGGAAACGCCGGTCGGCCACGACGTCGGGATGGTCGGCCGGCAGGTCGCGCGCCACGAACAGCGCCTCGTTGAGGTTGGGCTTGGTCACGGTCTGCACCACCGAGGTGCGCAGCGTATCGCCCTTCATCGGCAGGTAGCCGACATTGTGCCGGTCGATGCGGATCTTCATCTTCTCGTCGCTTGTCTGGCCATGGAAGCGCGCGGCCTGGCGGAAGGCTTCCTGGATCAAGGCACGCGGGATGCCGTGATTGACGATGAAGTAGAAGCCGATCTCGGTCAGCGCATGGCGCAACTCGGCGGCGGTGCGGTCGAGCGCGCCCGGCTCGCCTGCGAAACAGGGGCCGAGATCGATGACCGGGATGGTTTCGTTGGTGCCGGGCACAAGGCACGATAGCGCCGGTGCAAGCGCCTGTCCTGCCTCGTCTCCTGGTGCCACGCCTGCCGTTTTATTACGGCTGGGTGGTGCTGGGCTGCCTCTGCCTGTCGGGCTTCGCGCGCCAGGGCCCGGCGGTGGCGACGCTGTCGATCTTCGTCGTGCCGATGACGGCGGAATTCGGCTGGTCACGTGCGGCGATCGCGGGTGCGGTATCGCTGGGCGGCGTGCTGGCCGCCGTGGTCGCGCCGCCGCTCGGACCGATCCTCGACCGCCGCGGCGCACGGTTGATGCTTTGCCTTGCCGTGCTGGGCACCGGGCTCTCGTGCATGGCGCTCTCGCTCACGCCGTCGCTGGTGGTCTTCTACCTGCTGTTCTGCTTTGCCCGCATGATTTGGGCAGCGCCGTTCGAGCTTGGCCTCTATGGCGCGTTGAACAACTGGTTCGTTACCCGACGCAGGCGCGCCACCTCGATCGCCACGCTGTTCCAGATGTCGGGTCTGGTCGCCATGCCGCTGATCGCCCAATACGCCATGCGCGACGGCGACTGGCGCGCGGGCTGGGTGGCCATCGGCGCTACCGTGCTGGTAGTGGGCTTCCTGCCGACTTGGGCCTTGCTGGTGCGCCAGCCGGAAGATCTCGGCCTTGCGCCCGACGGGCATGGTGCGGGCAAGGCGGCGGCGACGCCGGAGCCCACCTACACGCGCCACCAGGCGATGCGCACACGTGCCTTCTGGCTGCTCTCGCTCTTCACCGTGCTGGTCTATCCGGTGCAGGCGGGAGTCAGCCTGCACCAGGCGCCGCACCTGATCGAGCGCGGCTTCTCGCCGATCCTGGCGGCGACCGTGATCAGCGTCTTCTCCGCCATGTCGGCCGTGGCAAGCTTCAGCGTCGGCTTCCTGCCGCGGCGTTGGCCGATCCGCTCGGTCATGGTGGCGGCGGGAGTGGCCATGAGCGCGGGCTCGTTCCTCCTGATCGGCGTCGGCACGCCCGGCAGCGCCTACTTCGCCGCCGGCCTGTTCGGAGTCGGCATTGGCGGCATCATGACGGCGCTGCCGGTGGCTTGGGCGGATTATTTCGGCCGGGCAAGCTACGGCGCGATCCGCGGCGTGGCGTTGACCCTGCAGGTCGTGGCGCAGGCTGTCGGTCCGCTGCTGTCGGGGGCGCTGCGCGACTGGAGCGGCAACTACACATATTCCTTGATGGTATTCGGCGCATTTGCCGCACTGGCTGCAGTCGTGGCGCTTGCCGCTCGCCGACCGGTCCCGTAGGCTTTTTGCAGCCCACTAGAGGCTGCGCCCGCGTCGTTGCGGCAGTGCGTTTTGAGGAAACAGGTTTCACGACGGAAGAGAACTCATGCCGGCTTTGCTGGAGGTGAGAGGACTCCACACGGAATTCCGCACGGGCGCAGGCCTGGTGCGTGCGGTCGATGGCGTCTCCTACACGGTCGAGCCGGGCGAGACGGTGGCCATCGTGGGCGAGAGTGGCTCGGGCAAGTCGGTCGGGGCACTCTCAATCCTGCGATTGATCCCCGATCCGCCAGGACGCGTCACCGCGGGCGAGATTCTCTTCGACGGCCGTGACCTCAGGCGGTTGACTGAGGCGGAAATGCGGCAAGTGCGTGGGCGCGACATCGGCATGGTGTTCCAGGAGCCGATGACCTCGCTCAATCCCGTGCTGACGATCGGCCGGCAAATCACCGAGACGGTGGAGCAGCACCAGGGCGCCGACCGCGCGACTGCGGACAAGCGCGCGATCGAGCTCCTGGAAATGGTGGGTATTGCCGATCCGGTGCGGCGGCTACGGCAATATCCGCATCAGCTCTCCGGCGGCATGCGCCAGCGGGTCATGATCGCCGTGGCGCTCGCCTGCAGTCCCAAGCTGCTGATCGCTGACGAGCCGACCACGGCGCTCGACGTCACGATCCAGGCGCAGATCCTGGAGCTGATGAAGTCGCTCACCAGGAAGCTCGGCGTGGCGCAGATCATCATCACGCACAATCTCGGCGTGGTCGCCCGGTACGCGGCGCGCGTGAACGTCATGTATGCAGGCCGGATCGTCGAGGCCGGCAGTGCCGACGCGATCTATCACCGGCCGCGCCATCCCTACACCATGGCGCTCCTGAAGTCGGTGCCGCGGCTCGACCGGCCGCGCCAGGCGCGGCTCGATCCGGTCGAGGGTCAGCCGCCCGATCTCACCAAGCTCGATGGCGGTTGCGCCTTCCGGCCGCGCTGCAAATTTGCCGTCGCGCGTTGCGCCGAGGCGCGTCCGCCCCTGCAAACGGCGGGCGAGGCTGGCCATCTCGTCGCCTGCTTCCGCGACGCCGAGGCGCTTGCGGCATGAGCGCGACGCCCCTCCTCGAAGTGCGCGGGCTGGCCATGCACTTCCCGATCTCGGAAGGCATCGTGCTGTCGCGCAAGATCGGCGAGGTCAAAGCCGTCGATGGCGTCGATTTCACGATCGCGCGCGGCGAGACCCTGGGGTTGGTCGGCGAAAGCGGCTGCGGCAAGACCACGACCGGCCGCTGCATCCTGCGGCTGGAGCGCCCGACCGAAGGCCAGATCCTGTTCGACGGCCAGGACATCAGCGGGATGGGCCGCAAAGGCCTGGCCGCCATGCGCCGGCGCATGCAGGTGATCTTCCAGGATCCCTACAGCTCGCTCAATCCGCGCATGAAGGTGGGCGACATCATCGCCGAGCCGATCAAGGTCCATGGCGTGGAGCCCGACGCGCGCAAGCGTGAAGCGCGCGTGCGCGAACTGCTGTCGGTGTGCGGGCTCGACCCGAAGTTCACCGACCGCTACCCGCACGAGATGTCGGGCGGCCAGCGCCAGCGGGTCGGTATCGCCCGCGCGCTCGCGCTCGATCCGGAGTTCATCGTCTGCGACGAGGCGGTGTCGGCGCTCGATGTGTCGATCCAGGCGCAGGTGGTCAACCTCCTGGAAGACCTGCGCGAGCGCTTCAATCTCACCTATCTCTTCATCGCGCACGATCTCTCGGTGGTGCGCCATCTCTGCCAGCGCGTGGCGGTGATGTATCTCGGCCGCATCGTCGAGATGGCCGACGTCGATGAGCTGTTCGACAATCCCCTGCATCCCTACACGCAGGCTCTGCTCTCGGCCGTGCCGGTGCCCGACCCGCGCGTCGAGGCGCAGCGGCAGTTTCGCCCGACCAAGGGTGAGGTCCCCAGTCCGATCAATCCACCCTCGGGATGCGTGTTTCACCCGCGCTGCCCGATGGCGGTCGACGGCTGCAAGAAGACAAGACCGACGTTGCGGGAATTGCGACCACGCCATTGGGTCGCCTGCAGCGAAGCAAAGTGAACAGGAGGAGGCGATGAACGTTCGAACCGGACTTTGCGCCGCGGGCCTCGGCCTCGCGGCAGTGATCGCAGTGACGCCGGCCTGGGCCGAGAGCCCCAAGCGTGGCGGCACGCTCACGTATGTGATCCCGGCAGATGCGCCGCCGAGCTTCGACGCGCACCGCGAGACGACCTACGCCACGATCCATACCGCGGCGCCATACTACAGCGTGCTGATCCGCGTGCCGCCCGACAATCCGGCGTCGACGACGGAGTTCGTGTGCGATCTCTGCACCGAGATGCCCAAGCCGACCGATGGCGGAAAGACCTACACCTTCAAGATCCGACAGGACGTGAAGTTCCACGACGGCAGCAAGCTCACCGCACAGGACGTGGCGCTGAGCTGGCAATACATTGTGAAGCCGCCCAAGGGCGTGGTCAGTGCGCGGCAGAGCTTCTACGAAATGGTCAATTCGGTGCAGGCGACCGACGACTACACCGTGGTGTTCAAGCTCAAGAACGCCACGACCGCGTTCCTGCCGGCATTGGCCGATCCCTACAGCTGGATCTACAAGAAGGAGATCCTCGAGAAGGATCCGCACTGGTACGAGAAGAACATCATGGGCTCGGGCCCGTTCAAGCTCGTCAAGTATGAGGTCGGCCAGTCGATCACGGGCGAGCGCAACAAGGACTACTATCATAAGGGCCAGCCCTATCTCGACGGCATCGTCGGCATCTTCGCCGAGAAGCAGTCAGTTCGCACCGATGCGCTCCGTGCCGACCGCGCTGCCATCGAGTTCCGCGGCCTGCCGCCGTCGTCGCGCGACCAGCTCACCAAGGAGCTGGGCGACCAGATCTGGGTGCAGGACAGCGACTGGAACTGCGGCAACATCCTGACGCCCAACCACCAGAAGAAGCCGTTCGACGACGTGCGCGTACGCAAGGCGCTGGCTCTCGCCATCGACCAGTGGAAGGGCGCTCCGGCGCTGGCCAAGATCGCCAACGTGCGCACCGTGGGCGGCATCGTGTTCCCCGGCTCGCCGCTCGCCGCCACCAAGGCTGAGCTCGAGAAGATGCCGGGTTTCTGGCCCGACATCGAGAAGTCGCGCGCCGAGGCCAAGCGGCTCCTGAAGGAGGCCGGCGCCGAGGGTCTGAAGTTCGAGTTGCTCAACCGCAACGTCGACCAGCCCTACAAGTTCGTCGGCACCTGGGTGATCGGCGAATGGAAGAAGATCGGCCTCAACGTCGAGCAGAAGGTCGTGCCGACCGGCCCGTGGTTCTCCAACATGCGCGCCGGCACATTCGACGTCGCCATGGAGGCCAACTGCCAGAGCGTCGTCAATCCCGTGCTCGATACCGGCAAGTACCTGCCGCACAAGGTCTTCCCGGACAACTACGGCTACTATGACGACCCCAAGTCGATCGAGCTCTACGAGGCAATGCAGAAGGAGACCGATCCCGCCAAGCAGCGCGAGGCGATGCGGGCCTACGAGAAGCACACGATGGATACCGAGGTGCACGAAATCGTGCTGCCCTACTGGTACCGCATCGTCATGGGCAGGTCCTACGTGAAGGGCTGGAAGATCAGCCCCAGCCACTACCTGAACCAGGACCTCGCCAACATCTGGCTCGACAAGTAGCCTGTGGCGAAGTGAGGCGAGGGCCATGCATCGCTACATCGTGACCCGTCTCCTGCTGGCGATTCCGACGCTGGCAGGAGCGGCGGCCTTGGTCTTCATCCTGATGCGCCTTGTGCCGGGCGACATCTGCGTGATTCGCATGGGGGCGGGCGGTGCGCACGTCAATCAATCGGCTGTGGATTTGTGTCATCGCCAGCTCGGGCTCGACAACCCGCTGATTGTACAGTTCTTCGATTTCCTGTGGAGTTACATCACCTTCGACTTCGGCAATTCCATGTGGTCAGGCAATCCGGTGTCGCAGGAGATCCTTTCCCGCCTGCCGGTGTCGATCGAGGTCGCGCTGCTGGCGACGGTGATCGCCATTCTGCTCGCCATTCCGCTCGGCACCCTGTCGGCGCTGAAGGAAAATACCGTGCTGGACCACATCGTGCGCGTGGTGGCGATCGCCGGAATCGCCACGCCCTCGTTCTGGCTCGGCATCATGTCGCTGATCCTGGTGCTCAACATCAGCGCGATGACCACTGGCAAGCCCTGGCTGCCACCCATCGACTACGTGCCGCTGTGGCAGGATCCGATCCGCAACCTTTCGATGGTTCTGCTGCCCGCGATCACCGTGGGCTACCGCTATTCGGCGGTGACGATGCGGCTCACACGCTCGGCGATGCTCGAGGTAATGCGTGAGGACTATATCCGCACCGCCCGCGCCAAAGGGCTGCTCGAGAAAATCATCATCAACCGCCACGCGCTCAAGAACGCTTTGTTGCCGGTGGTGACTCTTATTGGCATCGAATTCGCCTTCCTGATCGGCGGGCTCGTCATCACCGAACAGGTCTTCAACCTGAACGGCATCGGCCGCTTGCTGGTGCAGGCGGTGCAGAACCAGGACAACGTGCTGGCCCAGGCCCTGGTCATGCTGGTGGTCGCCATATTCGTGCTCACCAACCTCGTGGTCGACGTGCTCTATGCCTGGCTCGACCCGCGCATCCGCTATTCGTGATGCCCGCATGACTGCCATCACGCCAACTCCCGCCAGCGATGTCGCCGACTCCGATGCGTCGTGGCGTGCCAGGACACCCCTGGAAAAGGCACTCAATTTCTGCCGCCGCAAGCCGCTCGGCGTGATCGGGCTCCTGATCGTCGTGGTGTTCGCGCTGGCCGGCGGCTTTGCCGACTGGATCGCGCCGTTCGACCCAGAGGAGAACGACTTCAACTCCATGATGGTGGCGCCGAGCCTTTTGCATCTGCTGGGCACCGATCAGTTCGGCCGCGATATCTTCTCCCGCCTGGTGTTCGGGGCGCGCACGGCGATGATCGTGGGCTTCGGCGCCGCCGTGGGCGGCGGCCTGATCGGCATGGTGCTGGGCGTCACCAGCGCCTATTTCGGTGGCTGGTTCGACCTCGTGCTGCAGCGGATCTTCGACATCCTGATGGCGTTTCCGCTCATCATTCTGGCGCTGGCCGTCGTCTCTGTTTTTGGCACCGGCGTCTTCAACGTCGTCATCGCCATCATGATTCCCCTCGTGCCACGCTGCGGCCGCGTCGTAAGAGCGAGCGCCCTTGCCGTTCGTGAGGTGCCCTATGTCGACGCCGCCCGCGCGCTGGGCTTCGGTCATGCCCGCATCGTGCTGCGCCATATGGTGCCCAATGTGCTGGCGCCGTTCCTGATCCTGCTCTCGGCCTTCGTCGGCCAGGCGATCCTCGCCGAGGCCTCGCTGAGCTACCTGGGCCTTGGCGTGCAGGAGCCGGTGGCGGCGTGGGGCCTGATGCTGCAGGGCAGCGCCGAGGACTACGCCACCACGGCACCGTGGATCGCAATCTTTCCCGGCCTCGCCATCGTGCTGACGGTGCTGGGCGCCAGCCTGTTCGGCGACGCGCTGCGCGACGCCATCGATCCCAAGCTCCGGGACCGCTAGGCGGTTCCGCTGCATCCTTCACGTCCGGTGGGGGCTCTTGTAGGCTCGCGCCCGGGAGGAATGGGTCATGCAATTCGGCTTCAGCAAGGAGCAGGACGAATTCCGCGCGAGCTTGCGCCGGGCGCTCGAGGCGCGCTCGCCGACCAAGGAAGTGCGCCGCCTGATGGCGACCGATGCCGGCTTCGACCGCGACGCCTGGCGCAAGCTCAATCAGGAGCTCGGCCTGACGGCAATCCATGTCCCCGAGGCCTATGGCGGGCAGGGTTTCGGCTATTGCGAGCTCGGCATCGTGCTCGAGGAGATGGGCCGGGCGCTGGTCTGTGCGCCGTTCTTCTCGACCGCGGCGCTCGCCACCACCGCGATCCTCAACGCCGGCAGCGAGGACCAGAAGCGCGCGCTGCTGCCCTCGATCGCCGACGGCACGACAACCGCGACGCTCGCCTTCTCCGAGGAAGGCGGCAGCAATGACGCTGTGGGCGTGACGCTGAGCGCGACGCCGTCGGGTGCCACCTATCGACTGGATGGCGCCAAGAGCTTCGTGCTCGATGGTCATACGGCCGACCTGATCGTCGTCCTGGCGCGGCGGCCCGGCTCCCGGGGAGAGGAAGGGCTCTCGTTCTTCACCGTCGACGGCATGGCCGCAGGTTTAGGGCGGCAGCGGCTGAAGACCATGGACGAGACGCGCAAGCTTGCGCGCCTCGAGTTCAAATCCGTCGAGGCGAGGCTCCTAGGCGACGCCGAAAAGGCGGCCGCACCGTTCGCCAAGACCATGCAACAGGTCGTGATCTGCCTCGCCAACGAGATGGTGGGCGGCGCCGACCGGTTGCGCGAGGACGCCCTGGCCTATGTGAAGATGCGCATGCAGTTCGGCCGCTCGATCGCCTCGTTCCAGACGACCAAGAACAAGGCCGCCGACATGCTGGTCGATGTCGAACTTGCGAAGTCGGCCGCCTACTATGCCGCCGCGGCGCTCGACGAGGGCGACGAGGAGCTGCCGGCGCTTGCCGCGCTCGCCAAGGCCTCGGCGGCCGAGGCTTATCTGCAGACCGCGATCCATGCCGTGCAGATGCATGGTGGCATCGGCTTCACCTGGGACAACGATACCCATCTCTGGTTCAAGCGCGCCAAATCGAGCGAGATCCTGTTCGGCGATGCCAATGAGCATCGCGAGAAGATGATGCAGCACTGGGCACAGGCAGGAGCCGCACGATGAGCGAACCGACCGAAGCCTCCGTCCGCGCCGAAGTCCGCGCCTGGCTGGAAGCCAACTGGAACCCCGATTGCGGGCTGGTCGAATGGCGCAACAAGCTCTGCGAGTCGGGCTGGGGCGCGCCGCACTGGCCCAAGCAATGGTACGGCCGCGACCTGCCGGTGGCGTTCAATTCCGTGGTCGATGAGGAGTTCGCGCGTATCGGCGCTATCGGCGTCGCCAAGGCCGGCATTCGGACACTCGCCGCTGCCACGATCCTGGCGCACGGCACCGATCTCCATAAGGAGAAGTACCTGAAGCGCATCCTCACCGGAGAAGACACCTGGTGCCAGTTGTTCAGCGAGCCGGGTTCCGGCTCGGACCTGGCGGGTGCCGTCACGCGGGCCGACAAGCGCGGCAACAAGTGGGTGATCAACGGCCAAAAGGTCTGGACGACGTCGGCGCACAAGGCGCAATGGGGCCTTCTTCTGGCGCGTGCGAACTGGGACACCGTGAAGCACAAGGGGCTTGCCTACTTCATTCTCGACATGAAGCAGCCGGGTGTTCAGGTGCACCCCCTGAAGCAGATGAACGGCCACGCCTCGTTCAACCAGGTGTTCTTCACCGATGCGGTCGTCGAGCCCGAGATGATGGTGTGCGACGTGGGTGATGGCTGGAAGGTGGCAACGACCACGCTTATGCATGAGCGGCGCGGAGCGGATGGCTTGCGCAGCTGGGCCACGGCGACGGAGAAGAAGGGCCGCATCTACGAGGAGGAGCGCGCCGAGATTTCCACCACCATGGAGCCGTACAAGTGGTATCCACAGCGCGCGGGCCGCGTCGATCTCGTGATGCAGCGCGCCCGCGAGACCGGCAAGATCGACGATCCGGTGGTGCGCCAGGAGATCGCCAGGCTCCTGATCATGGCCAAGTGCGCCGAGTGGACGGCGCGCCGCGCCCGCGTGGCCCAGGAACAGGGCCGGCCGCAGGGCCCCGAGGGCTCGCTCGGCAAGCTGGTGTCCAGCCACATCGCGCGCCAGGCGGCGCGCGTGCACACCTACATGACGGGCGCCGATGCGCTGCTGAGCGGCGAGGACAGCCCGATGAACGGCGTGATCGCCGAGATCCTGGTCTCGGTCCCGGCCGGTTCCATCGCCGGCGGCACCGACGAGATCCAGCGCAACATCATCTCTGAGCGCGTGCTGAAGATGCCCAAGGAGCACAGCGTCGACACCGACAAGCCGTTCCGCGACGTGCCGCGCAACATCGTCTCCTGAGGAGCGGGCGCCTAGGCGGGCGCGAAGCAGCCGTGCAGCGGGTAGGGCACGTGGTGCTTGAGACGGGCCGTGAACAACGGCTTGGCACCAAGGTCGCGCGCATCCAGGCCGACGATGGCGCTGCGCTGTTCCGCGGCATCGAATGCCAGGGTGACGACGACACCGTCGTCTTCGGCGCGTCCCGTCGGAACGAACAGCGGTTCGCCGGCATAACAATTCGCGCCGAAATCGTGCGTCGTCACCGCGCCGCTCTCGACGTAGACGCGCGCGATCTGTTGCTGCAGGCCCTGCGCCCGGTCGGCGGGATTGCAAGCGATGTAAGCGTAGCGATGCCGCTTGCCGACGTAGGAGGGGTTGATCGTGGGATATTCGTTGGCGCTGCCGCTGGCGAACGTGCGGCTGTCGACCTTGCCGCTGGCGAGATCGACACGGAGCCGCGTCAATGCGGCCATGCCTTTGGACGGCCAGTCCGAGCGCCAATAGTCGCGCAGGGCCTGGCCGATCACGGTGAAATCGGGATAGCGCACGAGATCGAGGATGACGGCGCCATCCTCCTCATAACCATTGGCGAAATGGAACTGGAAGAAGGCGCCGGTCTCGATGAAGCGGGGTGCGGCGCGTCCATCGCGCGGCACCAGCATGATCAGCGTCGGCTTGCCGCCTTCCCAATGCAGTGCGCCGTCGAAGCTCGAAAGCCCCAGGATCATCGGCAGCGCGCGGACCAGGATCGGGCCGAGACAGAACACCAGATGGTTCCTGGTCAGCACGAAGTCGTGATTCATCAGGGGATAGGGGAGCGTGATCGCCGGCAGCCGGGTCGCCGCGCCCTTGGCGACGCGGTAGGGCGTGAGCGTGGTCTTGGGCCCGTAGTCGATGCCGAAGTTGAACATCTCGCCACTATCGGGATCGATCTTGGGGTGAGCGGAGAAGGCTTTCAGGAGACCGCCGAAATCCGCCACGCCCCGGGTCTCCAGCGTTGCCGGATCGAGCTCGTAGGGCGGGCCGCCTTCCCATAGCGAGAGCAGGCGGCCGCTCTCCAATACGACTGAGGTGTTGGAGACGTTTGCCGGCTGGCGGAGCGCGTTGGCCAGTGCGCCGCCCGGCCGCATCTTGCCGAAGCCGCGACTGAGGATGCGGCCGGCCTTGGTCTCGTCGCGGTAGCTGGGCGTGGCGACGTAGCGGTTGCGGAAGTGGATGCCCGCGTCGTCGAAGCGCATGGCCGTGATCATGCCGTCGCCGTCGAACCAGTGGGGGAACCATTGGCCGGCGAGCTGGTTGCGGCCAGAGCCGTTGCGGAACAGCGTGCCGCGCAAGGCACGCGGGACGTCGCCGTCGATCTCGGCAACCGTGTAGCTATGCTCCTCCTCGAGCGAGCGAAAACCGCCGCTCCAGGGATGAGCAGTCATTGCGCTGGAGCGGGGACGGGAAACTTGTAGGCGAGGCCGAGGCGCACGGTGTGCGTGGAGGGCTGCAAGGTGACGCCCGGCAGGATGGTCTGGGTTCCGTATTCGCTGTAGCGGTATTCGAGCTTGGTCGACCAGCCGTCGGCGATACGCGCCTCGATGCCGGGCCCGACCGTCCAGCCGCTCAGCACGTTGAACGAATTGAAGTTCGCCATCGCGCCACCGGCAAAGGCCACGGCGTTCGTGTTGACCGCTTCGCCGGTGTAGCCGCCCACTGCATAGAGCAGGGTCGAGGGGGTGGCGAGCCAACCGAGCCGCGCCATCGCGCTCCACGAGAAGACCGGGCTGATATTCACGAATGCGCTGGCGCCGCCGGCCGCGGTGGTGAGCGTGGTCTGCGAATTGGCGGCGGCGATTTCGCCCAGCACGCCCACCACGAATTGGTCGGACATCTGATAGTCGAAGCCGCCGAAACCGCCGCCCAGCAGGCCCTGGCCGCCCTCGTTGGTCTGGGCGGAGGCGCCGGCGAACGAGGCTGTGAGGCGGGTGACGGAGGCGGCAGCGCCCGCCTCGACGCCGAGATAGGGACCGGTCCAGTTGACCGCCGCGCGCGACGCCGGCGGCTCGTCCGCGTCGGCGGCTCCCGGGGCGCCGAACTTGTAGGTGAGGCCCGCGCGCACGGCGTGCAGGGACGGCGTCTCGGTGATGCCGGTGCCCACCGTGCGCGTGCCGAACTGGGTGTAGCGATATTCGAGCTTGGCCGACCATGGGCCCTTGAGCCGGGTTTCCAGCCCGCCGCCGACCGTCCAGCCGTTGAACCAGTCGTCGCGCGCGAAGCTCGCAAAGGCGCCGCCCGCGGCGGCAGTGCCGGTGGTGTGGAAATTCTGTCCGGCGTAGCCGCCGGTCAGGTAGAGCAGCGTCGAGGGCGTCGCCACGATGCCGGCACGCGCCAGCAAGGCGAAGCCAAGGTCAGGCTGCGAGTTGATATTGGCGGAGGCGCCGCCGACCTGTGCGCTCACCGAGCTCTGAGGACTGGCCCACGTGCCTTCGGCCAGCACGCCAACCAGAGCCTTCGGCAGGATCTGCATGTCATAGCCGCCATAGATCGAGGCGAGCACGCCCTGGCCGCCGACTCCCTGGTTGCTGAAGGTGACACCGTTGACCGTCGAATTGTCGTGCTGGATGGCGGCCATGCCGCCGAACGCCCCGCCGAGATAGAAGCCCGTCCAGGACGACTGCCATTCATAGGGGGGAAGATTGGTGGCGGGCCGGTTCTGTGCCTGTGATGGGCCTGCAATGGCGACGACCACCGCCACGACAACTCCAACTCTACTGGCTTTCATTCTTCCCCGCGCACCGGTCGTTCGAATGCAAACATACCATATTTTGACGATTCCGGCCCGAAGATGGACCAAGCGTCGACCCCACCCAGTGCAGTCAAGATAAATGCAACTGGTAATCAGTCGCACTTGTGCGGTAGTGGTCCTCTTGGAGGACATCGACATGCACCGGCCCATCACGCTTCGCCTCGCCATCGTCGCGGCTCTTCTCTCGCTCTCCTTTGCCGGTTCTGCCTCGGCCCATTTCCTGTGGCTTGAGCCCGAGGCTGATGGTGCGCGCCTCTACTACGGCGAGTTCGAGGAAAACCTGCGCGAGGCCTCGCCAGGTCTGCTTGATCGGCTGACGCCTTTGCCGGAAGCGAAGGTGATCGCGTCGGCCGGTGCCCAGCCGCTCAAGGTGGAGAAGTCACCGACTGCCTTCGTGATCACCGGCAAGCGCGGACCCAGCGACAGCGTCATCGCCGAGCAAGTGCGAGTGAACGAGCGCAAGCAGGGCGAGAAGGTGACGCGCACTTTGGCCCGCCTCGCCGCGCGCTATGTGCCGGATTTCGGCGAGCGCACACCGACGCTCACGCTCGACATCGTGCCGGCCGGCAAGCCGGGCGTCTTCAAGGTCTTCTACAAGGACAAGCCGTTGGCCAAGGCCAAGCTCGAGCTGATCAACGAATTGGGCTGGAAGCGCGAATTGCGCACTGACGAGCAAGGCACGCTCACCGTCGCGCTGCCCTGGAAAGGCAACTACGTCATCGAGGTCGAGCATCTCGATCCGACGGCAGGCACGCAAGGAGCCGACACCTACGACGGCATGCGCTTCGTCAGCACCTTGTCGTTCAACATTGCCGACGGCGGGCAGGCGCCGCCAACGCCGGCGGTCTACACGCCCAAGCGCTGATCAGCTCGACTTCTTGTTGAGGACCGCGAAGCGATCCTTCGGGTTCTTCTCGCGCGCCTTGGGCCCATAGGTGCCCATCTCGATGCGGTGCGGGATGGTCATCATGTAGTTCTTGAAGGCGCCTTCCATCGCAGCGCGCCAGCCCTGGGCGTTCTGCATCTCGTTCACCGAGGCCTTGGCGAACTTGAGCGCGAAGGGGTCGCGCTCGGCGATGCGCTGGGCCAGCGCCATGGTCTCGCTCTCGAGCTCGGCGCGCGGCACGACGCGGTTCACCAGGCCCGCCTTCTCGGCTTGCGCCGCAGTGATGAAGTCGCCGGTGAAGAGATATTCCTTGGCTTTGCGCGGGCCCAAATCCCACGGCATCGAGAAGTACTGCACGTGCGCGCCGCCCCACTTCACGGCGCGGTCCGCGAACAGCGCATCGTCGCTGGCGATGATGAGATCGCAGGCTGAGGCGATCATCATGCCGCCCATGATGCAGTAGCCCTGAACCTGGGCGATGGTGGGCTTGGGCAGGTCGCGCCAGCGCACGGTGTTCTCGAAGAAGCGCTCGAAGATGCGCCGATACTCGCCCTTGAACCCGGGCTCGAGCGGCGTCTTCTTCTGGTCCTCCATCTCCTGCGGGCTGCCGAGGTCGTGGCCGGCCGAGAAATGCTTGCCAGCGCCGGCCAGGATGATGACGCGCACCTTGTCGTCGTCGACGGCCGCGGCGAACGCGTGGTCGAGCTCCTCGAGCAGGATGCGGCTCTGGGCATTCAGGACTTCCGGCCGGTTGGTCGTGATCTTGAGCACGGCGCCCCCATTTTCCGTAGGCGTGCGCTCGGTGAGCAGGGTGGTGTAGGTCATGTCGGCATTCCCTTGCCCATGAGATCGACGAAATTGTCGCAATAGAAGTGCTGCTTCTGCGCTTCCCCGATGCCAGCCGTTTCCATCGAGGCCTCGAAGCGCTTGATCGGGTTGCGGCCGCCCTCGACATGCGGGTAGTCGGACGAGAACAGGCAGACCTCGTCGCCGGAATTGGCGATGATCCAGCCGGTGTCCTCGTGCGGATAGGGTGTGACCCGCACCTGGCGCTTCACGTACTCACTGGGCTTGAGCGACATCTTCTGCAGCCGCTCCTCGTTCTTGTAGAAGGCACCGTGCGCCGAATCCATGTTGCGCATCCAGCCCGGCACCCACGACGCGCCCTGCTCGATGACGCCGAATTTGAGCCTCGGGAAACGGTCGAGCACTCTATCGACGATCAGAGCCGAAAGTGCCTTCATCGGCGCGTAGCCGATCGCCATGTAGTCGAGCGAGCGGAAATTGTCGTCGCCGCCATGGAAATCGGGGACCGGCGGCAGGCCGTTGTCGAACCATGCCTTCTCGAGCAGCACGCCACCGCCGCCGACATGAAGCACGATCGGCAGGCCGGCCTCCTGCGCGGCCGCCCACAACGGGTCGAAACCGATGTGAGAGGGTGAATGGTCGTCCGGGCAGCGCGACGGGATCAGCAGCGCCTTGGCGCCAAGCTTGATTGCCTCCTGCGCCGCCTTGGCTGTCCGCTCGAAGTCGAGCAGCGGCACGTAGCCGGTCGGCAGAAGACGCTTGTCGACCGAGCAGAACTCGACCATGTGGCGCGTGTGTGCCCGTGCCACGGCATAGGCGAGGGCATGATCCTTGCCGCTTTCCAGCACGTCGGAGAAATTGAGTAGTGCCGTGGTGAACATCAGCTGGCTGGAGAAGCCCAGCAGGTCGACGGAGCGCGGCCGGTCCTGCTTGCGCCACGAGCCCAGCGCACTCCAGTTCTTGGCCAGCATGATCTCCGAATCGTCGAACGTCTCGCCAACCGCCCGCTCGGCATCGGCCAGCCGGCTCTGGAAACCGTCGCGCCGCGGGAATAGGACGGCGTCGGTGACCTGCTCGCGGTACTTCGCCTCGAGATGATCGGCGAGGAAACCCGGCATCTCCATGATGTGCGCATCGGCATCGTGAATGACGCGGCCCTCTGCATAGGGCATGGTTTCCTCCGTTTGTTGGGTGGAGCTTAGCATGAGCGTCGATATCGCGAAGGCGGTGCAGCAGTTGCTGGAGGCGCGCCGTTCCGGCGTGCAGGTCGCCCCGCCCTTCGCGCTGCCGGACCGCGCCGCGGTCTATGCCATTCAGGACGGAGTCGCCGACGCGACCGGCCCGGTGTCGGGCTGGAAGGTGGGCGCGCGCACGCCGACCGCCGAGCCCAACCCGGCGCCATTGCTGGCCGGCGCGCTGGTCAAGTCGCCGGCGAGCTTCGACGGCAAGGCCATGCACATGATCGGCGTCGAGATTGAGATCTCCTTCCACATCGCGCGCGACATCGCGGAACGCCAGACGCCGGTCGGCCGGGATGAGGCGCTGGCTGCGGTGGGCGACGCGTTCGTCGGCATGGAAGTGGTCGACACGCGGCTGGCCAATTTCAAGCAGGCCGATCCGGAATGGCTGCTGGCCGACAACCAGATGAACCACGCGCTGGTGATCGGCGACGGTGTACCGAACTGGAAGTCACTCGACTGGGCCGACCTGCAGGTAAGGCTGTCGATCGACGGCAAGGTCGAGGTCGACCAAAGGGGCGGCCTCGGTTCCGTCGACCCGGTGCGGCCGCTCGCCTGGATGATCGATCACGCTGTGCGGCTGCGCGGCGGTATCCGTAAAGGCCAGGCGATCACCACCGGCTCATGGACCGGCCTGCGCTACTACCCGCCGGGCACCAAGGCGCGCGGCGAGTTCGTCGGTTTGGGCGCTGTCGAGGCGAGCTTCTGATCAGTAGTTATAGATCGAATCGACGTACGGCCAGCCGCCCGGATAGCCGTAGGCCCACGGGCTCCAATCCCAGTTGTTCATGTAGTAGTAGTCGCTGGCGGTGGTGAGCTGCTCGTCGGCGATCTGCTTGTCGAAGACGCGGGAGCGATAGGCGGCGTAGGCCTTTTGGCCGCCGACATAGAGACAAACGCAGATCGTCGGGTCGGCGTAGACGTAGATCACCTTGTCGCCCTTCACCTGGCGCATGAATTTGTGCGGCGGCAGCTGCTTGAAGGCAGCCTGGCGCTCCGGCGTGTTGGCCGGCACGAACTTGAAGCCCGACGCCGCCATCATGTCTTCCTTGTTCATGACCTTCTGGGACGGGTCCGTACAGCCCACCGCCGCCAGGCACAGAACAGAAGCGGCTACAGTCCATCCGAAACGGCGCATCGCATCCCCCTTTGTTGGACGCGCATCATATCAGACATTTCGGCTCGCGCCGTAACGCGGGGCAGACGCCGGGCGGCATGGTCTGCCCATGCAAATCATCATCCTTCGCCTCATCGCTCCGCCGGCGCCACGCTCCGCGCGTTGGTGGCCGACCATCGTCGCCACCCTCGCCCTGTGGCGCCACCGCAGCCGGTCGCGCCGCCATCTCGCGGCGCTCGACGACCGCGAGTTGGCCGACATCGGTCTCAGCCGCGCCGATCGCTGGATCGAATGCCAGAAGCGTTTCTGGGAGCCCTGACCTCTAACGGCCCGTCCATTTGGGCGGACGCTTCTCGAGAAAGGCGTTCATGCCTTCGCGGAAGTCGGCGCTGGCATAGGTGTGGCGGATCAGATCATCGATGTTCTCGTCGGCGAGCCTGGCATGGAGCCGGCGCAAGGCCTCCTTGGTCGTTCGCATCGTGATCGGCGCGTGGCCAGCCAGCGTGTTGGCGAGTGCCTCGGCGCGGGCCTGGAGGGCCGTGACGTCAGCCAAAAGCTCGCTCACCAGCCCGATTTGCAAGGCCGTCGGGCCATCGACCAGCTTGGCGAGCAGCAGCATCTCCTTCACGCGTTGCGGGCCGATCAGGGCGGCGAGGCGGGCGTAGTTGCCCATCGACAAGCAATTGCCGAGCGTCCGCGCGATCGGGAAGCCGAACTGCGCCGAGGCCGCGGCGATGCGGAAGTCGCAGGCCGCGGCGATGGCCGCGCCGCCGCCGGTGCAGAAGCCCGCGACGGCGGCGATGGTCGGCACCGGGCAGCGTTCGATGGTGTCGAGGATGTGGTCCATCTTGCGCTCGTAGGCGATGCCGTCCTCGCCGCTCTTGAAGTCCCGGAACTGGGCGATGTCGGTGCCGGCCGCGAAGGCCTTGTCGCCCGCGCCGGTGATGACCAACGCCTTGGCCTCGTGCGTCGACCCGACGCGGCCACAAATCTCGGCCACGCCGTCATACATCGCGAAGGTAAGCGCATTGCGCGCCTGCGGGCGGTTGAAGGTGATCCAGCCGACCTCGCCGCGCTTGTCGTAGAGCAGTTCTTGGGTCATGTCAGAGGCCACCATGGCATTGGAACGACTCCTCAAAGGCTTCGCCGACTTCCGCCTGGGCTATTACCGCGAGCATCTCGACCTGTTCGAGAGGCTGGCGAGCGAAGGCCAGGCGCCTAAGATCCTGATCGTGGGCTGCGCCGACGCGCGTGTCGATCCTGGCATCCTGACGCAAACGCAGCCCGGTGACATTTTCACCGTGCGCAATGTCGGGGCGATGGTGCCGCCGGCCCAGCTGCCGCCCGATCAGCGGCATCACGGCACGTCGTCGGCCATCGAGTACGCGGTGCGCGGTCTGGACGTCGAGCACGTGGTGATCCTGGGCCATGCGCTGTGCGGCGGCATCGCCGCCCTGGTCGATGGCCGTGATGGGGCGTTCGCCAATTTCGACTATCTGTCGACGTGGACCAGCATCGCGCAGGACGTGCGCGACGCGGTCCTGCGCGATTTGAAGGGCCGGCCGCGCGAGGAGATCGTGCGCGCCGTCGAGCAGGCGGCCGTGGTCAACAGCGTCAACAATCTGATGACATTCCCGTGGATCGCCGAACGGATCTCGGCCGGCAAGCTGGTGCTGCACGCCTGGTGGTTCAACCTGACGAAAGGCCAGCTCTACGCCTTCAATCCGGTATCGGCGGTGTTCGAGCCGGTGCTTGGCGTGACGCTCGACGCGGCCGTGGCCAAGGGAACGCCGCTTTCGGCGATCAAGCCGGAACGCCTCATCGCCGCCGTCGCCGGGAAGAAGCCAGCGTTTTAGATTCTTCTGGACCGCGGAGCTCCAGCTCCGCTCATGAGCGGGCCTGGAGGCCCGCGGTCCGAATGACTATGACGCCAGGGACTTGATCGCGGCGTCGACGCCGCCGGCGGCGAAGGGCACGCCGGCCGTCTTCATGGCGAGCTCGGTCGTGGCGAGGCAGCCCAGCAGCATCGGCTCGTTCAAATCGCCGAGATGGCCGATGCGGAACACCTTGCCCATCAGCGGCCCAAGCCCGCCGCCCAGCGACAGGTTGAAGCGCTCGAGCGCGATCTTGCGCATGAGATCGGAGGTGTGGCCCTCCGGCATCAGCACGGTCGTGACCGAGTTCGACAGGCGCTCCTCGGTCTGGCCGTAGAGAGTGGGGCCCTTGCCGTCCTTGCCCCAGGCACGAACCGCCTCGCGTGTCGCCTCGCCGAGGCGGGCGTGGCGGGCGAACACGCCCTCCAGCGTCTCCTCTTCGATCATCTTGACCAATTCCTGCAGGCCGAAGAAGAAGTGCACCGGCACCGTGCCGATGAAGCGTTGCGGCTTGCGCTGCGCCATCAGTTCCCAGTTGAAGTAGTACTTGGGCAGCTTGGCCTTGCGCGAGGCCTCCAGCGCCTTGTTGCTCACCCCGGTGATCGCCATGCCGGTCGGCATCATCAGGCCCTTCTGGCTGCCGGCGATGGTGACGTCGATGCCCCAGGCATCCATCTTGTATTCCATGCTGCCGAGCGAGGAGATCGTATCGGAGAGCAGCAGCGCCGGATGCTTGGCCTGGTCGAGGGCGCGGCGCACCTCGGCGAGTGGCAACACCATGCCGGTCGCAGTCTCGTTGTGCACGGCGAGCACGGCCTTGATCTCGTGATTCTTGTCCTGGGCGAGCCGCTCGGAAAGCTTGGCGAACTCGAGGCCCTTGCGCCAGTCGGCACCGACAACTTCGACCTTGAGGCCCAGCGTCTCGGCCAGCTCCTTGAAGCCCAGCGAGAAGTAGCCGGTCTCGATCACCAGGACCAAGTCACCCGGCGAGAACAGGTTGGCGACTGCCGCCTCCCAGGCGCCATGGCCGGTCGAGGCGTGGAAGAAGATCTCCTGGTCGGTCTTGAAGATGCGCTTCACGCCGCCGTAGCAGGCGCGCTGGATCTCCAGGAACTCCGGCGCTAGGAAATCCATGACCGGCCGGTCCATCGCCCGCAGGATGCGGTCGGGGATGTTGGTCGGGCCGGGATTGTTGAAGAACTGACGTCCACGCGGCTTGATGTTTACGTGTGCGTTTGCAGGGGCGGCATTTACAGGGGCGTTCACTGGCGGCTCCGGTCTGCGAAAGTGCAGAGGAATTAGACCGCGGCCCTTGGCGAAGCAAGCGAGGCTTGCGATGCTCGCCCATTAGCCCAGTTGTGGGCGAGTGAGGGTAAATGACCGCCGCGGCGCCAACGAATTCAGCCATTGTCACCGACTACAAGGCCCGGACGCCTGCGTCCGGTGCGCTGTTTGAGCGCGCCCGCAAAGTGCTGCCGAGCGGCATCACCCACGACGCCCGCTACCTCGATCCCTATTCGATCCATGTCGGCCGCGCCAAGGGCCCGCGCAAATGGGATGTCGATGGCAACGAATATGTCGACTATTTCGGCGGCCACGGCGCCATGCTGCTCGGCCATTCGCACCCTGCCGTCATCGAGGCGGTGAAGAAGCAGATGGACCTCGGCACGCACTACGGCTCCAGCCACGAGCTCGAGGTGCGCTGGGCCGAGCTGGTGTGTGAGCTCACACCCTGCGCGGAGAAGGTTCGGTTCACGGCATCGGGCACCGAGGCCTCGCACATGGCGATCCGGCTGGCGCGCGCCCATACCGGCAAGGACAAGATCGTGCGCTTCGCCGGTCACTTCCACGGCTGGCATGACAATGTCGCCGCAGGCGCCTATTCGCACTTCGACGGCACGACGACGCCGGGCGTGCCGCAGGGCGTGGCCGATCTCAGCATTCTGATGCCCACTGAAGATGTCGGCGCGATCGTCAAGCTGATCGAGACCCGCGACGATATCGCGATGGTGATGTTCGAGCCGTCGGGTGCGTCGTGGGGCCAGGTGCCGCTGCCGTCGGGCTTCGTCCAGGCCGTCCGCGATGCCACGGCGAAGAAGGGCGTGGTGATGCTGATGGACGAGGTGATCACCGGTTACCGCTGGTCGTCGGGTGGCGCGCAAAAGGCGCTCGGTATCACGCCCGACCTCTGCATCCAGGCCAAGATCGTGGCGGGTGGCCTGCCGGGCGGCGCCGTCGCCGGCAAGCGTGAGATTCTCGATCGCATCGATCACGCCGCGACGGCCGCGAAAGGGCAGGAGAAGATTGCCCATCCCGGCACCTACAACGCCAATCCGCTGTCGGCTGCGGCGGCGGTGACGGCGCTCACGCTGGTACGCGACGAGGATCTCGCGGAGAAGGCCAACAAGACGGCGGCCGAGCTGCGCAAGGCCTTGACCGAGGTGTTGGTAAAGGAAGGCGTGCCGTGGGGCATTTACGGTCAGTCCTCGACCTTCCTGATCTATCCCAACCCGTACGGCGATCCGATCGACCCTGCGAGCTTCGATCCGCTGAAGGTGCCGTTCGCCAAGCTCAAGGGCGCGCGCGGCGCAGGCCCGCTCACGGGCAAGATCCGCATGGGCCTGATGACCCACGGCGTCGACATCATGGGTGCGCCCGGCGGCTTCGTCTCGGCGACGCATGGCGGCGCGGAGATCGAGAAGACGGCACATGCGCTCCGCCAGACCGTGCGCGCGCTGAAGGCCGAGCGTGAAGTGAAGGCTGCTTAGTTCATAGGCGAGAGCCCTCACCCTGAGGAGCATCGCGTAGCGATGCGTCTCGAAGGGTGGCAACAGAAGCCGCTCGCGCCAGTCTTCGCAGGCCCATCCTTCGAGACGGCCGCTTCGCGGCCTCCTCAGGATGAGGTTTTCTTTGTTGTTGGCCGCCGCCGTGCAACGATCACGGCCTGCGCAAATCCGCCAGCAGCGGCAGCGCCTCGCCTGCGAAGCGCTCGATCTCCGCGAAGCGTTCTTCGTAGGGGCCGACGAAGTCGAGAATGACGTGGCGGGCGCCCGCCTCGTGAAATCGACGGATGCTTTCAACGACCTCGGCCGCCGGGCCGAGGGCGCAATAGCGCTGAGCGGCCTTGCGAAAGTCCATCGCATAGCGCGTGCTGAGAGAGGCCGTCGCGGCGTCGAGCGCTTTTTCGTAGGTGTCGTCGACCCGCGTAAAAAGCAGATGAGCAGTCCCGAAGCCTCGGTCGAAGGAACGTCCGGCAGCGCTGGCCGCTGCGTCGATGGTTTCCAGGCCTTGCCGGAACATGTCGGGGGTCACGACATAGGACGTCCAGCCGTCGGCCAGCCGTCCGATGCGCCGCAGCGCCGGCTCGGACCGACCGCCGCACCAGATCGGCGGGCCGCCGGCCTGACGGGGCGGCGGCTGCATCAAGACCTCCTCGAACTGGAAGAAGCGGCCGGCATGCGAGGCTGGCTTTCCGCTCCATAGCTTGCGCAGCACGGTAAAGCTCTCCGACAGGCGCGCGCCGCGCTCGGCGATGGGCACCCCGCAGGCCTCGTACTCCTTGGGAAACTCGCCGCCTACGCCGACGCCGAAGATGAACCGGCCCTCGGTCAGGTGATCGAGGGTCGTAACCTGCTTGGCCACCGGCGTGGGATGGCGCAACGGCAGGAGGTAAACCGCAGTGCCGAGCTGCAGGCGGCGACTGACGACCGCGGCTTGCGCCAGCTGAAGGAAGGGATCGAAAATGGGCAGCGCGAAGGAAATATGGTCGCCGACCCACAGCGAATCGTAGCCGCCGCGGTCGACCAGCTCGACCAGCGTGCGCATCTCGTCGATCGTCGGCAGCCACGGGCCTTCGGCCGGTTCGGTGCGCCGATGGATGGTCTGCACGCCGATGCGCAGACGGTCGTTCAAGGGCAGGTCCATCCCAGTAGTGTATCCTTCCCTGTCAAAACGGGGGAGGAAGGAAGATGTACGGGCTAACCAAAGCTGTGCCGGCGACCGAGTTCAGCCGCGTCCCGGAGAAGTTCCGCAAGAAGCGCAAGTCGAGCTGGGCCGATGCCAATGCCGCCGGCATGGAGCTCGACTGCTTCCTCGAAGGGCCCAGTTTCGACCGCGCGGGCAATCTCTACGTCACCGATATTCCCTTCGGCCGGGTCTTCCGCATCAGCCCGGCCGGCGAATGGACATTGGTCACCGAATATGACGGCTGGCCCAACGGGCTCAAAATCCACAAGGACGGCCGCATCTTCATCACCGACTACAAGCGCGGCATCGTCCTGCTCGATCCGGCGAATGGCAAGGTCACGCCGCTGATCGAGACGCGGGCGTCGGAGAGCTTCAAGGGCGTCAACGATCTGTTCTTTGCGGCCAACGGCGATCTCTATTTCACCGACCAGGGCCAGACCGGGCTGCACGATCCGACCGGTCGCGTCTATCGCTATGATGTTGCGGGCAAGCTCACCCAGCTGGTCAACACGGTGCCGAGCCCCAACGGGCTGGTCATGAACAAGAGCGAGAACGTGCTCTATGTCGGCGTGACGCGCGCCAACGCGGTGTGGCGCCTGCCGCTGATGGCCGACGGCATGGCGAGCAAGGTTGGGCTCTTCATCCAGATGAGCGGCGGCCATGGCGGGCCGGACGGCATGGCGCTCGATCAGGAGGGCGGGCTGGTAGTGGCCCATCCCAGCACGACCGCCTGGCGCTTCGATTCGCTCGGCCGGCCGACGCATCACGTCGATTGCGGCGACGATATCTTCTGCACCAATATCGCCTTCTCGGGACCCGACCTCTACGTGGTCGTGTCGCGCCCGAGCGCCAAGATCGCCGGCGGCACCATCCTCAAGGCGACGATGCCGGTGGCCGGCAAGCCGATGTACAGCCACGCCTGACACGTAATCCCATTCACCTCATCCTGAGGAGCCGCGCAGAGCGCGGCGTCTCGAAGGATGGGCACCAGTCGTGATGTATCCACCCTTCGAGACGCGCCCTGCGGGCGCTCCTCAGGGTGAGGGTTCCTACCGCGCGCCCTTGCCGATGTGGGCGATGGCCTCGATCTCGACCAGGATCTCCGGGCTCGCAAGGGCAGCCACCTGAACCAGCGTCGAGGCGGGGAAGTCGCCCTTGAAGAACTCGGCGCGCGCCTTCCAGACCTTGGTGTTGTTCTTGATGTTGGTCACGTAGATCGTGACCTTGACCACGTCGGCCATGGCGCCGCCGGCGGCCTCCAGCATGCCCTTGATCTTGCCGAAGATGATCTTGCCCTGCTCGTACTCGTCGACCTTGGCCAGGGTCTTGGGATCCGTGTCGCGGTCCCACGCGGTCATGCCCGAGACATAGGCGATGCCGTCGCAGACCAGGCAGTTCGACCAGCGCTCGGGCGGCGGCTCGGGAACGGCGGGCGATTTCACGCGGCGGATGGTCATTGTTTCCTCCCTCTATTCAGGCTTGGCGCCGGAAGCCTTCACTACCGGCGTCCACTTCTCAAGCTCGGCTTTGACGAAGGCGCCGTACTCGGCCGGCGTCTTGGTGCTGGACTCCGCGCCGATCTCCTCCCAGCGCTTCACCACGTCGGGCAGCTTCAGCACCAGCTGCATCTCGCGGGCGATGCGCTCGATGATCGGCGCGGGCGTGCGGGCCGGCGCCGACAGGCCGAACCAGGAATAGGAAATGAGCTCGGGGTAGCCCGACTCCTTCATTGTCGGCACGTCGGGAAAGCTGGCGCTGCGCTGCTCGCCGCTGACGGCCAGAGCGCGCACCTTTCCGGCCTTGATGTGCGGCGCGGCCGAGGGCAGCGAATCGAACATCGACGGCACGATGCCGGCGATCGTGTCCTGCATCGCCGGTCCTGCCCCGCGATAGGGGACGTGCACCAACCTGGTGCCGGTCGCCTGGGCCGTCATCACGCCCAGGATGTGGTTGCTCGAGCCGGGACCCGAAGTCGCATAGGCGAGCTTGTCGGGATTGGCGCGCGCCCAGGCGACGTAGTCGGCCAGGGTCTGCGCGGGGAACGCCGGATTGACCACCAGCACGCTGGGATTGAGCGAGGCGAGCGTGATGTGCGCGAAGTCGCGCACCGGGTCGTAGTCGAGGTCGCCGTACAGCGCCGGCGAAACTGCCATCGCCGCGACATTCGACATCACCAGGGTGTAGCCGTCGGGCGTCGCCTTGGCGACCTGCGACGTGCCGATCGTGGCGCCCTTGCCCGGCCGGTTCTCGACCACGAGGTTCTGGCCGAGCTGGCGGCCGAGGTACTCGGCGGTCACGCGGCCGACCACGTCGGTCGTGCCGCCGGGCGCGTAGGGCACCACGAGCTTGATCGGCTTGGTCGGCCAGGCCTCGGCCCGTGCCGGCACGGCAATGGCAGTGGATGCGGCGAGCAGGCTGCGGCGCGTGAGCATCGCCGGAGTATACTTGCGCCATGACCGCCCACGACTCCCTTTTCAAGCCGCTGTTCGAACCGAGCCGGATCGCACTTATCGGCGCCTCGTCCGACGAGAAGCGCACGACCTCGCGGCCCCAGCGCTTTCTCGCCAAGCATGGCTTCAAGGGCGAGATCCTGCCGGTCAATCCCGGCCGCGCCGAGATCTTCGGCGTCAAGGCGTACAAGGACATCGATGCCGTGCCGGGCGACATCGACCACGCCTATATTCTGCTGAACGGCAAGGACGCGGTGGCCGCCCTTGCCGAGTGCGGCAGGCGCGGCGTGAAGGTCGCGTCGATCCTGGCCGGCGGCTTTGCCGACGCTGGCGCTGCGGGCGCCTCGCTGCAGGACGAGCTCACGCACATCGTGAAGGAGACCGGCATCCGCCTGGTCGGCCCCAACAGCATTGGCACCGTGAGCAGCGATCCGCCGATGGCACTCACCGCCAACGCCGCCTTTGCGATCGACAAGCTGCGTGCCGGGAGCTGGGGTCTGGTGAGCCAGAGCGGCAGTCTGATCGGCGCGCTGCTGTCGCGGGCTGATGCGCGTGGCGTCGGTTTCTCGCGGCTGATCTCGGTCGGCAACGAGGTCGATCTCGCCGTCGGCGAGATCGCCGACCTGCTGGTCGACGATCCCAAGACCAAGGCGATCCTGCTGTTCATGGAGACCCTGCGCGACGGCGAGCGGCTGGCTCGGGCGGCACGGCGCGCCCACGCGGCAGGCAAGCCGGTGATCGCCTACAAGCTCGGCCGCTCCGAGATCGGCCAGGAGCTGGCCAAGTCGCATACCGGCGCGATCGCCGGATCCGACGCCACCTTCGACGCGTTCTGCCGGCGCCACGGCATCGTGCGCGTGTCGATGTTCGAATCTCTGGTCGACGCGCCGGCGTTGTTGGTCGATCGCCCGCCGGCAAAAGGAAAGCGCGTCGCCGTCGCCACCACGACCGGCGGCGGCGCAGCCATGGTGGTCGACAACATGGCGATGGCGGGCCTCGAGATCGCCGGCCCGCCACAGGCGCTGGTCGATTGGCTGAAGCCGCTCGGCATTGCGGCGGGCGAGGGCAAGCTGGTCGATCTTACCCTGGCCGGCGCCAAGCCCGAGATCGTCGCCGGCACGATCGAGCGATTGCTCGCCGACCCGAACAACGACGCGGTGCTGTTCGTGGTCGGCTCATCGGCCCAGTTCAATCCCGAGCTGGCGGTCGAGCCGCTAATGCGCTTTGCCCACACCCAGAAACCGTTCGCCGTGTCCCTGACGCCGACGGCGGAGAAGTCGCTGGCGCTTTTGACAGCGGCCGGCGTGCCAGCGTTCCGGCACCCCGAATCCTGCGCAGAGGCGATGGTCGCCTGCCTGCTGCGCACCGCACCACAGCCGCCGCCGGTCTTGAGCGCACCGTCACAGGCGAGCATCGATGCCTTCCTGGCGGGACGCGTCTCAGGCTTCGACGAGCGCCGTGCTTCGGACCTGTTCGGCGCGCTCGGCATCCCGGTGGCGAAGGCCATGGCGGTGCCCGACGCCAAGCGGATTGCCGCCGTCGTCGCGGAACTGGGCGCGCCGGTGGCGCTGAAGATCCTGTCGCCCGACATCGCGCACAAGACGGAAGCAGGCGGCGTGGCGCTTGGCCTGCCCGATGGACAGACCGCCGCGCTGGCGGCGCGCGAGATGGAGCGGCGGGTAAAGGCCCACTCGCCCGAGGCGCGCCTGGAAGGTTTCCTGATCCAGAAGATGGAGCGCGGCCTTGCCGAAGTGATCTTGGGCTTCCGGCGCGATCCGCTGGTTGGACCGACGGTAACCGTCGGCCTGGGCGGCGTGCTGGCGGAGATCTACAAGGATGCAGCGACCCGGCTTGCCCCGGTCGACGAGGCCGAAGCGCGCCAGATGATCGACGAGGTGAAGGGGCTCGCCACGATCCGCGGCTACCGCAACCTGCCGAAGGGCGATGTGGCGGCGCTTGCCCGCGCAATCGCGGCGCTGTCACGACTGGCGCACGAGGCGTTCGGTGAGGTGGCCGAAGCCGAGATCAATCCGCTGCTGGTCAAGCGCGATGGCGAGGGTGTCGTCGCCGTCGATGGCCTTGTACTTCTAATGACCAAAATAGGTGAGTGAGGGAGTGTGCGAGTATATTTGGCGTGTCGAGATCTGAGCTTTGGGAGTGTGGCGTATGCCCATCGTCGTCAAAATCCAGCAAAAACCGTTTTCTCACCGTTTTCGACCGTTTTGCCGGCGAGCCCGAATCCAGATTCGCTCGATGAAATAAGGGTCGAGCCGTTTTCGGGGTTCGCCGACGCCGTTAGAAAACGGTGAAAACGGCGAAAACGGTCGCCCTAGGCGACGCGCGTGTCGGCCGCCTCGAACAGTTGTCGGAAGTCGTCGAGCACGAAGTAGGTGTTCTGCAGCTTGTCGATCACGTAGGGCCGGCGCATCACCTTGGCAGCCTCGAACGGCAGGTGCTCGACGTCGCCCTCGATCGCATGTCGTACCTCGCGTGCCGACGAGAGAATGCCGGCGCCGTAGATCTTGAGGCCGTGCGGCGTGCGGATCAGGCCGAACTCGACCGTGTACCAGTAGAGCCGCGCCAGCAGATCGATATGGGCGCCGGCCTCCATCGCGCGCTGGCCGTAGCGCTGCATGTAGTCGGCGAACACTGGATTGCTGAGCAGCGGCACATGGCCGAAGAAATCGTGGAACAGGTCGGGCTCGACCAGATAGTCGATCTCGGAGCGCTTGCGAATCCATACCGTCACCGGGAAGCGCCGGTGCGCCAAGTGATCGTAGAACACGGCGTCGGGAATGAGACCTGGCACGCCGACCACGCGCCAGCCGGTCAGCGGTTCGAGTTTCGCGTTGACCGCATCAAAGTCGGGAATGGTCTCGCCTATGCCGAGGGTTCGCAGACCCTCCAGGAATTCCGGGCAAGCGTGCTTCTCCGCCAGGGCCGTCTGGCGCTCGACCAAGAGGCGCCACACCGCCTGATCCTCGGCGGAGTAGAAGTCGAGGTGCTGCGGCACCGTCCAGTCGGCCGCCTTGTCGCTGTAGTCGCCGCGCAAGTTGGCGAGAGGGATGAAGGTGTCCATGCACAGATATAACGACCAAGGATCGGAGTGAATCCCGGCGAAGTCGTGCTTCTGATGGAGCCTATTTGGAGGTATTGTCTACAATATGGCGTTAAAATAGAGAAAAGCCCCATGATCGAGCTGGATGACATCGACAAGCGTATCGTCTCCGCCCTGCAGGCTGAGGGCCGGCTACCGATCGTCGATCTCGCCGACCGCGTCGGTCTGTCGGCCACGCCCTGCCAGCGGCGCGTGAAGCGGCTGGAGGAAGAGGGCGTCATCACTCGCTATGCGGCGCTGGTGTCGCCGGCGGCCATGGGTGTCGGCCTGCAGGCGTTGGTGGAGATCACGCTCGACGATCACTCGGAGAAAACCGTCGATGCGTTCGAAGCGGCGATCCGCGCACGCTCCGAGGTCGTGGCCTGTTATGCGGTGACCGGCGACATGGATTTCCTGGTCCATGTCTTCGTGCCCGACCTCGCGGCTTTCAGCGAGTTCGCCATGAAGGCGCTGTTGCGCATGCACGGCGTGAAAGGCACGCGCTCGTCTTTCATCATGCAAGCGGTGAAGAGCGATCTTGCCTGGGCGCCGGTGGTGCAGAAGGCCAAGGGGCGGCTATGATCGCGCCAACCCATTTGGAGTAACCGATGCCTGTCCTGCCGCGTAGCCTTGAGATCCAGAGCGAAATCACCGCCATCCGCCGCGACATCCATGCCCATCCGGAGCTCGCCTACGAGGAGAACCGCACCTCCGACATCGTCGCCACCAAGCTCCAGGAATGGGGCCTCGAAGTGACGCGCGGCCTCGGCAAGACCGGCCTGGTGGGAACCCTGCGCAAGGGCAACTCGTTGAAATCGATCGGACTGCGCGCCGACATGGACTGCCTGCCGATGGACGAAAGGAACGACTTCGAGCATCGCTCGCAGAATCCCGGCCGCATGCATGCCTGCGGTCATGACGGCCACACCGCCATGCTGCTGGGTGCCGCCAAGCTGCTCAGCGAAAAGCGCGACTTCGAGGGCGCGGTGCATTTCATCTTCCAGCCGGCCGAGGAGGGCGGCGGCGGCGGCAAGGCGATGATCGAGGACGGCCTGTTCGACAAGTTCCCCTGCGATGCCGTGTTCGCCATTCACAACAAGCCGGGTGTGCCGCTCGGCCACATCGTGTCGCGGCCGGGCCCGCTGCTCGCCGCCGCCGACCGATGGGACATCCGCATCACCGGCAAGGGCGGCCACGCTGCCCATCCGCACACCACCTTTGATCCGATGGTGGTGGGAGCAAGCATCGTGATGTCGCTGCAGACGATCGTCAGCCGCAACATCGATCCACAGGATGCCACCGTCGTCACCGTCGGCTTCTTCAAGGCGGGCTCGGCCTACAACGTGATCCCGGGCGAGGCCCATATCGGCGGGACCACGCGCACAACGACGCCGGAGAATCGCGCGCTCGCGCAGCGCCGCATCAAGGAGATCTGCGACGGCGCCGCGCAAATGTACGGCGTCCAGGTCGAGGTCGAGCATCGACCGGGCTATCCGCCGACGGTGAACAATCCGGAGAAGACCAGGTTCGCGATCGAGGTGGCAGCCGACGTGTGCGGCGGCCATGCCGTACGTGACAACATGCGGCCCAGCATGGGCGCCGAGGATTTCTCCTACATGCTGGAGAAGGTGCCGGGAGCCATGGTGATGCTGGGCAACGGCGGCAGCGAGGCGATCAACCTCCACAACCCGAGCTACGACTTCAACGACATGGCGATCCCCTTCGGCGTCAGCTTCTTCGTGAAGACGGTCGAGCGCTTTCTCGGCGAACAGAAGGCCTGAGGGCGGAGGGCCCGACCGCACGATGGAGTTTTTTCGCGTCTACGGTCGGGTCATCGGTTTGCTGCGCGACGAGCGCTGGCTGGCGATGGGGCTGGCGCTCGCCAACGTCGCGGTCGCGGCGCTGCAGTTCTACGAGCCGGTGCTGTTCGGCAAGGTCGTCGACCTGTTGTCGAACGCCAAGAGCGAATTCGACCGACTCGCTGTGGGCCCACACGAGGGATCTGCTGCTGCTGTGGGCGGCCGTCGGCATAGGCGGCATCGTTTCCAACATCGTGGTGTCGCTGCAGGCCGACCGCATGGCTCACCGCCGGCGGCTGGGCGCGATGGCGCTTTATTTCGAGCACGTCCTGTTCCTGCCCTTCTCGTTCCACACCGCGCAGCATTCCGGCCGGTTGCTCAAGATCATGCTGACCGGCGTCGATCACCTGTTCGGCATTTGGCTGTCGTTCTTCCGCGAGAACCTCGCGACCTTCGTGGCGCTGTTCATTATGCTGCCGCTCAGCCTGCTGATGAACTGGCGCCTTGGCCTGCTGCTGATCGTGCTGATCGTCTTCTTTGCGGTGGCCAATGCCTGGGTGGTCGGCAAGACCGACCGCCTGCAGGCCGAGGTCGAGGAATATCACAGCCAGCTTGCCGGCCGGGCCAGCGATGCACTGGGCAACATCCATCTCATCCAGAGCTTCGTGCGGCTGGCCGCGGAGACGGGTGAAATACACCGCATCATCGGCCGGACGCTCGCCGCGCAGTATCCGGTGCTGAACTGGTGGGCGCTGCTCTCGGTGCTGACGCGCGCCGCATCGACCGTCACCGTGATCCTGATCTTCGTGCTCGGGACCTGGCTCTACGTCCATGGCCAGGCGACGGTCGGCGAGATCGTGAGCTTCATGGGCTTTGCCACCATGCTGATCAGCCGCATGGACCAGGCTTCAGGTTTCGTCAGCCGCGTCTTCTTCCAGATGCCGGCGCTCGCCGACTTCTTCCGCGTGCTCGATCACCAGTCGACAGTGCCGGACAGGCCGAACGCCAAGGATATCGGCCGCGCCAGGGGCGACGTCGATTTCGACGACCTTAATTTCTCCTACGATGGCAAGCGGCCGGCGCTTTCACACTTCACACTGCACGTTCCGGCTGGCGCGACCGTGGCGTTCGTCGGCCCGACCGGCGCGGGCAAGAGCACCGCGTTATCGCTCTTGCACCGCATGTGGGATGCGCAGTCGGGCGTCATCCGCATCGACGGCATCGACCATCGTGACATCAAGCTGGAATCCCTGCGCCGCAACATCGGGGTGGTGTTCCAGGACTCGACGATGTTCTACCGCTCGATCGGCGACAATCTGCGCATCGGCAAGCCCGACGCCACGCAGGCCGAGATCGAGGAAGCGGCCAAGCTTGCCGAAGCACATGACTTCATCATGCGCCAGCCCCAGGGCTACGAGACCTTGGTCGGCGAGCGCGGCACGACCTTGTCGGGCGGCGAACGCCAGCGCCTCGCCATCGCCCGCGCACTACTTAAGAACCCGCCGATTCTGATCCTCGACGAGGCCACCAGCGCACTTGATTCAATCACCGAGGCGCGCATCCAGAAGGCACTCAAGGTGTTGATGCAGGGCCGCACCACCTTCGTCATCGCCCATCGCCTCTCGACCATCCGCGATGCTGACCAGGTCGTGGTGCTGGAGCATGGCCGCATCGCCGAACAGGGTCGCTATGCCGAGCTGATCGATCAGGGCGGTGTGTTCTCGGGCCTCGTGGCCACGCAAAGGGCTGGCATAGAATCTGCCTGATAGAGCCTATTCCGTTCGGCTGGAATCAGCCGAACGGAATAGGCCGTTTGGTCGAGGCGCCTGGAGCAATGCGTTTCCGATCAAATGGAACCGCTCGCGGTTCCATTTGATCGGAAGCCGCACTATCCCCTTGGCGGAACCCCACGGTCCGCCTAAGAGTTGACTGCAGGGAACGGAGCGAGGGGAATCATGAGCAAGGGGATCAAGTGGCTGGCGGCTGCGGCGGTGGCGCTGCTGGGCCTGCCGGCGAACGCGCAGACGTCGATCAAATTCACCCTCGACTGGGTCTTCCAGGGCCCGACCGCGCCGTTCCTGGTGGCGCTGGAGAAGGGCTACTACAAGGCCGAAGGGCTCGACGTTACCATGGACCCGGGCCAGGGCTCGGCCGGCGCCGTGCAGCGGGTCGCCACCGGCGCCTATCAGATCGGCTTCGCCGACGTGAACGCGACCATCGAATACAACGCAAAGAACCCGGGCAAGGAAGTGCTCTGCGTGTTCATGGCCTACGACTTCGCCCCGTTCGGCGTCTATGCGCTGAAGAAGAGCGGCATCAAGGTGCCGAAGGATCTCGAGGGCAAGAAGCTCGGCGCGCCGGTGTTCGATGCGTCGTTCCGGCTGTTCCCAGCCTTTGCCAAGAAGAACGGCATCACCAAGTGGGAGCACGTGAACCTGGCGCCCCAGCTGCGCGAGCAGAGCCTGGTGCAAGGGTCGGTCGACTTCATCTCGGGCCACTACTTCTCCTCGATGCTCGATCTCAAGGCGCGTGGCGTGGCGTTCGAGGATATCGTGGCGATGCGCTATGTCGATTTCGGCATGGATGTCTACGGCAACGGCGTCGTGATCTCGCCCGAGATGGCCAAGAACGAGAAGGCCGTGAAGGGCTTTCTCGCCGCCACGGTGAAGGGCTGGAAGGACGTCATTGCCGATCCCAAGCTCGGCATCGCCGCTGCCAAGAAGCGCGACCCGCTGATCGACGAGAAGCTGGAGATGGAGCGCCTGGAGATTTCGCTGCAGACCAACATCCTGACGCCCTACGTGAAGGCAAACGGCATCGGCGACGTCGATCCGGCGCGCTTCGCCGCTTCGGTCAAGCTGGTGTCGGAGGCGCTGGGCCTGCCCGAAGCGCCGGCGCCGGACAAGGTCTTCACCAACAAGTACCTGCCGCCCAAGGCCGACAGGATGATCGCAAAGTGATGATCGCAAAGTGATGGTCGCGAGCTAGTGGCCTTCGTCGACCTCAAAGCCGTCAGCCTCACCTATCGTCTCGGCAAGGAATCGATCGTCGCCCTGGCCGATGCCACCTTCGGCATCGAGCGCGGCGAGTTTGTCGCCGTGGTCGGGCCCTCGGGCTGCGGCAAGTCGACCATCATGAAGCTGGTCACCGGCCTTCTGCCCGCCACCGGAGGCGAGGTGCAGGTAAGGGGCGCCAAGGTCACGGGGCCGATCAAGGGCGTCGGCATGGCCTTCCAGAACCCGACGTTGATGCCCTGGCGCACCACCATGGACAACATCCTGTTGCCGATGGAGCTCGTCGAGCCGCACAAGCGCCGCTTTCGCCGCCACCGCGCCGAATACGAGGCGCAAGCGATGGCGCTGCTGCGGACCGTCGGGCTCGCCGACTTCGCACAGCGCTATCCCTGGCAGCTCTCGGGCGGCATGCAGCAGCGCTCCAGCCTTTGCCGCGCCCTGATCCACCAGCCCGAGCTCCTGATGCTCGACGAGCCGTTTGGCGCACTCGATGCCTTCACGCGCGAGGAGCTGTGGGGCGTCATGCAGGCGCTGTGGCTGGAGAAGCGCTTCACCGGCGTGCTGGTGACGCACGACCTGCGCGAGGCGGCCTACCTCGCCGATACCGTCTATGTCATGAGCCGCCGGCCCGGCCGCATCGTCATGGCGCGCAAGATCGACATTCCGCGGCCGCGGACGCTGGCCACCACCTTCGAACCGCACTTCGTCGACCTCGTGCACGAGTTGCGCGACCGCATCCATCAGGAGCACGCATGAGCGCTTTCCTCGACTCGGTCATGCTGCTGGACTGGCCGGTGCTCGCCGCCGGCCTGGCGGCCATCGTCTTCGTCGCCATCATGCTGAAGCGCCTCATCTCGCGGCTGCTCCGGTAATGGATGCCGGCATGAAGCGCGAGGCGCTGCGGCTCGCCATGCCGTGGCTGGTCATGGCTGTCCTGCTGATCATCTGGGAAATCTGCTGCGTTGCCTTCGACATACCGGAGATCATCCTGCCGCGGCCGACCAAGGTCTTCGTCGTCTTCTACAAGCGCTTCGACATCCTGATGTCCTTCTGCTGGGACACCTTGTGGACGACGCTGATGGGCTTCTTGCTGGCCATTGCGGGCGGGCTGCTTCTGGGCCTGGCGGTCGGCGCCTCGGCCTTCGTCTATTCCGGCCTCTATCCGCTCTTGATCGCCTTCAACGCCGTGCCGAAGGTGGCGCTCGTGCCGATCCTGATGATCTGGGTGGGTGTCGGCGCCTTGCCGGCGGTGATCACCGCCTTCGTGATCAGCTTCTTTCCTATCGTGGTCAATGTCGCGACGGGGCTCGCCACGATCGAGCCAGAGATGCGTGACGTGCTGCGCAGCCTCGGCGCCACGCGCACCGAGATCCTGACCAAGGTCGGCATCCCGCGCGCCATGCCCTATTTGTTTGCCAGCCTCAAGGTGGCGATCACGCTCGCCTTCATCGGCTCGGTGATCTCCGAGACCGTCGGCGGCAATCGCGGCATCGGCTTCCTGATGCTGTCGGCCGGCGCGCGCAACGACGCACCCACCACCTTTGCCGGCCTGTTCGCCATCGCCATCATGGGCGTGGCGATGTACGCCATCTGCGCCCTGGTCGAGAAGCGCATGACGCGCTGGGCGTTCCGCGGCCAATTGGTGACTTGAGTCACCGGAACTTTTTCCCGCGCCGCGCGCTATCCCTGCATGGACCTTTGGAGGTCGATGCCATGGTCAAGATCAGCGCTTTCCTCGTGATGGGCGCTGTCATGTGCCTGCCAGCCTACGTCCAGGCGCAATCGCCCATCCCCGACAACAAGGTACCCGGCTTCGGCGGCACCGATACCCGCCCGGGCAATCCGGGCAACGGACCGAGCAGCAGCGGCAGCGCCGTGGGCTCGAACGTCGGCGCAGGTGCCACGGCCTCGCCGGTCAACGACGACCCCCTGCCGTCCGGCACGGCCCCTGCCATCGCCGAAACGCCACCCGTGATCGGCGCGTCGCGCAACCTGCCGCTCGTCAAGCCGCCAACCAAATAGCTGCGGCTCAGGCCTGGGCGTCGAAGAAGGCGCCGGGATCGTCGATCTCGACCAGTCGCCCCTTGGCGATCTCGAGGAAGCGGGTGGCAGCGGTACGGGTGAAATAGCGGTCGTGGCTGACGAACAGACAGCTCACGTCGCTGTGCTCGAGCTGGGCTTCGAGATCCTCCTGGCCCTCGATGTCGAGATGGTTGGTCGGCTCGTCGAGCAGGTAGAAGTTGGGCTTAAGCAGCTTCATCTTCAGGAACACCAGACGCGCCCGTTCCCCATGGCTCAGCCCCTCGATCGGCGCGCGGATGCGGGCAAAGGCAAAGCCGGCCTGCGCCAGCATCCGGATCGCTTCTTTCTCGGTGACGCCTTCTGCTTCAACGACATAGTCGAGGATCGCCATTCCCGTCGGCAGGTCGCGCATGCTCTGGTCGAAATAGACCAGCCGGCAGGACGGATTGAACCGCACCGGCGCCTGGCCGTCGTAATGCTCGCGCTCGGGATCGTAGGCGGCGGCGAGCGCGGTGAGCAGGGTCGACTTGCCGGCGCCGTTGGCGCCCAGGATGGCAATGCGGTCGCCCGCCGCGATCGTCAGCCGCTCGATGCCGATGAGCTTGCGGCCGTCCGGCGTCTTGACGTCGAGCCTGGCAAGCCGCAGCGCCACGCGCGCATCGATATCGCCGTCGCTGAGCTCCAACCGCCGCTCTCGGGCGCTGTAGGTCTGCGTGCGGTCGGCCTCGATGCGGGCGATTCGGCTCTCGACGGCGTTCTTGCGCTTGTTTAGGTCGGGATTCTTGACGGCCCACACCTTGTAGCGCGCTGCCGCCTGCTCGAGCCGCTTGATTTCCTTTTCCTCCAGCTTTGCGCGCGCCGCGGCACGAGCGTCCCGGCGCAACAGCTCCTCGCGCGCGAGCGAGAAGCGCGCCTTGAAGGCATGTACGCCATCGCTGCGCAGGAAGAGCGTGCGTTCGGTGACCCGGTCGAGGATCTCGCGGTCGTGGCTGACGATCAGCATCGGCAGCTTGAACTCGGACGTCAGCCAGCGCTCGAGCGTGTTGATATTGGCGAGATCGAGATGATTGGTCGGCTCGTCGAGCACCAGGATGTCAGGCTCCTCCAGCCGCGCCGCCGCGGCGATCAACATCAGCCGCTGCCAGCCGCCCGACAGGGCGCCGAAAGGCTTCTCGAGCGTCGCCGGATCGACGCCGATCTCGTCGGCCAGTACGTCGATGCGCCAATAGTCGTCACCAAGGCCCGCGCGCACGAGGGCATCATGCAGAACATCGCGCAGCGGGCGCTCGGCCAGCTCCGCCGGCACGTCCTGCGGCACGCTGCCGATCCGCAAGCCGCGCGAGCGGATCACTTGGCCGGCATTGAGCTCGAGTGCACCCGTCAGGCACTTCAGCAGCGTCGACTTGCCGGCGCCGTTCTCGCCCACCAGCGCCGTGCGCGCGTCGTCGAGGAGGAACGAGACGTCCTCGAAGACCCGGCTCGCGCCGTAATAGAAGGAGGCGTGCTCCACGCCGAGCACGGCCTGACGCGCCGCCATTGCCGATGGTTCCCCAGGGAAGCGCCAGTACACCATCTTGGGCGACAATGCGACCCGCTTTGATCACCATCTTGCGCCTGGGGCGGGTGGCTACGGCCTCGGGGATCGTAGCGGCGTCGACAACGACCAAATCCGCCGGACCGCCGACGTTGAGACCGTAGTCTTTGAGGCCAAGCGCGCGGGCAGGAGCTGCGGTCACCATCTCGAAGGCCAGCAAAAGCTCATCGTCGTGCCGGAAATTGGCTCGGTAACCCACCATCATGGCGCGCTCCAGCATGTCGCCGTTGCCGAACGGCGACCAGGCATCGCGGATGTTGTCCGATCCACTGAACACCTCGACGCCATGTTCTTTCAGGAGCTTCACCGGCGGCATCGCGGCCGCCCCCGGGCCGTGGCTCATGATCGCCACGCCCGTCGCGGCGAGGAGGTCGGCAGTACGCTTGGCAAGTTCGTTCGGCACGGAGCCCAGGGCAAAGGCATGGCTGATCGCGACCTTGCCGCTCAGGCCATTCGCTTTCGTGCGCTCGGCAATGGCGACGACCTCCGCGAGACCGCCTTCGCCCCCGTCATGCAGATGAATATCGATGCCGACGCCGCGACGGTTTGCGATGGCAAACACCACGTCGAGATGGCCGTCGAGGTCGCGGTCGATGCCGACCGGATCGAGGCCGCCGACCAGGTTTGCTCCGGCCGCGATCGCCTCGTCCAGCAGCTTGGCCGTGCCGGGTGAGCGGGAGATGCCGCTCTGGGGAAAGGCCACGATCTCGATGGTGACGAGGTCGCGGAACTTCTCGCGCACCGCGAGCACAGCGTGCAGGTTCTTGAGTCCGAGCTGGTTGTCGATGTCGACGTGGCTGCGCATGTGCAGGGTGCCGCTGGCCACTACCTGCTTCACGAGATTGCCGCCGGTCTCGGTCTCGGCGACGCTGCGCCGGGCGCGCACCTTGCGCTCGGCCTCGATGCGGTCGGCAACGCCGTTACCCTCTGCCTGGTTGGGCATCCAGGGCAGGCCGAGCAAGGTCTTGTCGAGATGGAGGTGCCCGTCGACCAGCGGCGGCAGGACGAGGCCGAGCGACTCTCCAGGCGACGGCGGCAGAAGGGCCGCGATGCGGCCATCCTTCAGTTGGATATCGTGGCGGGAGCCGTCGGGCAGGAGGGCGTTGCGGAGGATCATTCCGCCGCGAGCTTACTCGGCTTCAGACTCGTTGGCACAGGGTTGAAGGTCCGCGTCGGCGCCTTGAAGCCGCAGCTAGTGCCATCGGTCACCTTGACCTCTTTCTCCCACGGCAGCTCGTATTCGCCGGCCGCGAGGTCGTGCATGTAGGTGTAGGGACAATCGCGTGCGCCGCCCTTCACCGCGACATAGCCGCGATGACCGAACTGATAGATGTTGTTCTCGACGCTCCAGTGGGTGCGCGCCTCGTCGCAGAGGCTCGGCCGCACCTCGCCGGTGATGATCTCATCGGGAATGCCGTTGCCGGTGACGAGCGGCGTGCCGTCATAGTTCACAATCATGCCTTCGCCCATCGAGTTGAACGAGCCGTCGCTGCCTGCCAGACACACCGAGGCGGTGTACATGAGGTTGCAAAAGGCGTTCGACTGATTGGTGAAGTGCCAGCTCTGGCGGATCGGCGCGGTGTAGCCCGCGGTGCGCAGCATGATGTTGGCGCCCTTGTACGCCGACTCACGCGCCATCTCGGGGAACATGCCGTCATGGCAGATGATCAGCGCGATCTTCGAGCCATTGGGTCCGTCGCAAACCGGAATCCCGAGATCGCCGGGCTCCCACGGCTCGACCGGCACCCAAGGATGCATCTTGCGATAGTAGAGTTTTATCTCGCCCTTGTTGTCGATGATCAGCCCGCTATTGAACGGGTTGCCGTGCGGGTTCAGCTCCATGATCGAGAAGCAGCCCCAGATGTCGTTGGCCATGCAGGCGCGGCGGAAGCGCTCGACCTCGGGCCCGTCCAACCGGCACATGATCGCCGGGTTGGTGTCCATGGAGAGGCCGTGGAGCGCGTATTCGGGGAACACGACCAGATCCATGGTCGCCAGGTTGCGCCGGGCCTTGCCGACGAGGGCGCAGATGCGGTCGGTCTGCCGCGACAAATCCTCGGGCGTCACGATCACCGGGTTCTGGATCTGCACCAGCCCGATGACCACGCCGTCGGGCGCCTTGTTGAGACCACCTAAGCCGCTCATCGCTTCCTCCGCCGGTTGATTTGCCGGCGGAGGAGCAAAGGGCGTGCCAGCGCTACTTGTCGGCGACGGCGCCGGCTTCCTTGCGGAAGCCGTTCACTGCGGCCCTGGAGGCCATCGCCATCAGGCCGGAATCGTTGGCGATGGTGTTGAATTGGAAGCCCATGGTTACGGCGCGAGCGGCGTAGGTGGCCGTGCCGTTGTGGATGCCGGCGAACAGGTTGCGCTTCTTGCAGGCGGTCGTGAGCTTCTCGTAGATCTTGAGCACCTGAGGCTCCTCTCGGTCGAGCCTCGGCTCCAGGCCAAGCGACAGGCCGAGATCGGAGGGGCCGACATAGATGCCGCTGATGCCGGGCACGTCGAGGATGGCATCGATGTTGTCGATCGCTTCCTGGGTCTCGATCATCGGGATGATCAGCACCTCGTCGTTGGCCGTCTTCTGGTAGGGCGTCGCCGCGCCATAGGCACCGGCTCGGATCGGACCGTTCGAGCGCTTGCCCTTGGGCGGATAGAGCGAATAGGAGACGAGAGCTTTGGCTTCTGCGACGTTGTTGACCATCGGGCAGATCACACCCCAGGCGCCGCCATCCAGCACCTTGCCGATGATGCCGGGCTCGTTCCACGGCACGCGTACCAGCGGCGTGATCGGATGCTTGTCCATCGCCTGGAAGCACGCGACCATCGACTGGTAGTCCTGCACGCCGTGCTGAATGTCGACGGTGACGCTGTCCCAGCCGCATTGCGCCATGACCTCGGCGGAAAAGCCGCTGGGGATGGCGAGCCAAGCATTGACGCAGGCCTTGCCCGCCTGCAGGCGGCGCTTGAGATTGTTCACCGACATGGTCGCGTTTCCTCTGATTTGATTGAGACGCGGCGATCATAGGCAGGCGGCGCAGCGCCCGCCACGACGGCTTGCCGCTGTGCGGACGGCTTCAGCCCTTCACCGCGCCGGCGGCCAGCCCCTCGACGATGTATTTCTGCAGCAGCGCCACCAGGATCACGGTGGGCAGCAGAGCCAGCAGGCAGATCGCCATCACCATGTTGAAGAACACGAACAGATCGCCCACCAGACTGGCGATGACGACCGGCAGGGTCATGAAATCCGGCCGCGCGTTCAGGATCAGCGGGATGAGAAGTTCGTGCCACGAGACGATGAAGATGATGACGCCGCAGGCTGCCAAGGCGGGCGTTGCGAGCGGCAGGACGATGTGGACGAAGGCGCGGAGCCGCGTGCAGCCGTCGATGCGCGCGGCCTCCTCGAGCTCCGACGGGATGGCGTCGAAGTACGGCGCCAGGATCAGGATGGCGTAGGGCAGCAGGAAGCCCGTCTCGGCGACGACCACGCCCTGCAGGGTATTGAGCTGCCCGAACGAGCGGATGACGATGTAGAGCGGGATCATCAGCACGATCGCCGGCACGAAGCGTGAGACGACGTTGGCCTGCAGCAAGAACAGCGTCCAACGGTAGCGCAATCGGGCGATGGTGTAGGCCGACAGCGAGCCGAACAGCAAGGTCAGAATGGTAACGGAAGTCGCCACGATGAAGGAGTTGGTGAAGGCGGTGTAGAACTTCTTGATGTTGTCGGGCAGGTAGGTGATCTGCTCGAAGATCCGGCCTTTCTGCTCGCCCTTGCTCAGGATCACCAAAAAGTTGTCGAGCGTGTACTCTGCCGGCAGTATGCGATGCGTGTCGGCCTGCAGTGACTTCTCCGACTGCACGCTAGCAATGATCACGGCCACCACCGGCAGCAGGATGAACAGGATCACCGCGAGGTTGGCGGCGTGCAGGGCCAGTCTGACGGGGCGAGAGTGCCTGAACATCAGAGCGTCACCCGCCGATAGACCAGGCGCATGTAGACCAGCGCAATGGCTGCGATCATCAGAGCCAGGATGAAGGCCGACGCGGAGCCCATGCCGAAATTGTTGGGTGGTGAGAAGGTGACCTTGTAGCTGTACCAGGCCGCCACCCAGGTGGCGTCGCCGGGGCCGCCTTGGGTGATCGCCAGGATCTCCTCGAACACGGCAAAGGCAAAGGCGGTGCGCAGGATCAGGATGATGGCGATGATCTGCTGCAACATCGGCAGCGTGATCTGGCGGAAACGATGCCAGGCGTTGGCGCCGTCGATCGCGGCCTGCTCGTAGAGCTCGCGCGGGATGCCCTGCAGTGCCGCATGCACCAGGATGATGGCGAAGGGCAGTGTGCGCCAGACATAGGGAACTGTGACGGCATAAAGCGCGGTGTTGGGATTGCCGGCCCAGTTCACCGGATCGTGGATCAGCCCGGCGCTGAACAGAATGCGGTTCAGGAAGCCGAACTGGAAACTGTAGAGGAAAGACCAGATCAGGCCGTTGCAAATCGGCGGTATGGCATAGGGCAGCAGGATCAGAAAGCGCGTGATGCGCGAGGTCCACACGCCGGTCTGGTTGATCAAGAGTGCGATCGCCACGGCGAGCACGATCTCGCTCGTCACGGTAATGGCGGTGAAGATCGCCGTGTTCTTGATGGCAATCCAGAACAATGGATCCTCGAGCACGCGCTCGTAGTTCTCCCAGCCGCTGAACGGGAAGTCGCCGCGCCTGAGCTGGGCGAGGCCGACCTTGTGCAACGACAGGTAGCCTGCGAAGCCCACCGGAAAGGCCAGCACCAACCCGAGGAACAGCAGCGTCGGCAGGTTCATGACCAGCGCGAACTGCCGCGCCGACAATTCCCGCCGCAGCCAGGGTCTACGCCGTGGCGACGCGAGCGGTTGCTGGGCCGTGCTCGTCAGGGTGTCAGACCTTGCGCTTGGCGTCGGCGATGCCCTTGATCAGGTTGTCGCAGCAGACATCGGCCGTGATCTGGCCGGTCAGGCACTTCTGGACCTCGATGTTGAGCTGGTCGGTCCAGGGGAAGTGCCAGGGCTGATAGATCGAGGAGCAGACCTCGGCGATGTAGGCCGACTTGTCCCAGATCTTCAGGATCTCCGGCACATCGCCCCACGGCGCCCAGCCCGTCTTGATGACGTCGCTGTTCATCACCGAGGTGTAACCCGAGCCCAACATGGCGTCCTTGGCGAGGCCGATGGCCTGCGTGTAGTTGCCATCCTTGGTCTTGCCGCCGAGATACTGCAGCAGCTTCCACGCCCATTCCTTGTTGCGGTTGGCCGTACACAGGAAATAGACGTGTGCATCGGCAATGGTCTTGCCGTCGCCGGGCGAGCCCAGCACCTTGACCTTGCCGGCGATCGGCGACTGGGCGGGATCGTTGGCGACGTTCAGGCCATAGTGATGATTGGGCCCGCGATAGAGGTTCTTGCCGGCGCCGAAAGCCTTGGCCGAGGTGGTGAACTGAACCTTGAGCGATTCGGGATCGGCGATGTCGAGGCCCTTTTCGAAGGTATTGGCCCACCATTTCAACGTCTCGCGCGCGACCGAGCCGGCACCCAGCATGTGGTTGCCCTGCTTGTCGAAGAATGCGCCGCCGCGGTTCCAGGTCATCTGGTACCAGGTGCCGGGCAGCTGCTCGAGGCCGACGCCCGCGACCCACAGCACGGGATAGCGCGACACACCGTCCTTCTTCGCCTTGACGCAATGCTCGATGAATTCGTCGTAGGTCGTGAACGGTTTGTCGATCTTCAGCTTCTCCAGCATGTCGCTGTAGTAGTTCCAGACCCAGGCCGTCGCGAAGTAGGGCAGGCCCATCAGCTTGCCGTTCACCATCGCGACCTGCTTGGTGAAGGGCGTAAAGTCGGCGGCGTATTCCTTGGCGCCAGGCATGTCGTCGAGTGGCTCGACCAGGCCCTGGCTGACGAAGTTCGGGAAGGAGAAGGGCGAGGATTGCGACACGTCGATCTTCTCGCCGGCGGCGTACATGGTCGCGAGCTTGGTCGGATGGTCGTTGAACGACGAGATCGTCGAGTTGACCGGCACGCCCCAGTCCGCTTCGAACTGCTTGGATATGCGGGCGTAGATGTCGCCGTAGGTCCAGACCACGAAGTTCAGCCGATCGACCTTGCTCTTGGGTGGCGTGGCCCAAGGCCCAGCGCCTTGGCCGAACGCGGCGCCGGACGCACCGGCCAGCCCCAGGCCCGCGGCGCCCGCCAGGACGCGTCGCCGGCTCAATTCCCATTTGCGCCTGAGATCGTCGTGCATGTCGTTCCCCTCTGGGCGCAGCTCTGCAAGAACCGCGCCGCTGTGCTAGAGCCGAGCCTATGACGCTTTTGTCGCTGAGGACAGGCCGTCTCGCCCTCGATCTGGCCCCATCGGCCGGCGGCTCCGTGGCACGCTTCGCGGCCGACGGCATTGATTTGCTGCGCCCGATGGCGGCCGCGGATATCGCTTCGGGTAAAGGCAACAACGCTTCAGCTTATCCGCTCGTACCCTTCTCTAATCGCATCAGGGGTGGCAACCTGGTCTTCGAGGGCGAGAGCTTTCACCTTGAGCGCAATTGGCCGGGCGTGAACTATCCCATGCATGGCGATGGCTGGGCGCATCCCTGGCAGGTCGAGAAGGCCGACGCGCGGTCCGCCGAGATCGTCTACTTCCATGAGCGCGCCGTTACGGAAGGCGGCTGGCCATTCCGCTATCGCGCTCGGCAGTCGTATCGCCTGCATGAGGATCGGCTGACGGTACGAATGGCGCTCGAGAACCTGGAGACTCGGCCGGTACCGGCGGGCATCGGCCTGCATCCTTTCTTCCTACGCGACGCGGAGACCGAGCTGGCTTGTCGAACAAGGGCCGTGTGGACAACGGATCCTGAAGTGCTGCCGATCGAACAAGTCGCCGTGCCGTCGCAATGGGATTTCAGCACTTCGCGCAAGGTCGATGGCGTCACGCTCGACAATTGTTTCGACGGCTGGGACGGGCGTGCCACGATCACCTGGCCGAAGCGCCGTCTGCGGCTCGCCCTCGAAGCGTCACAGCCCTTTCGCCACCTTGTGATCTATGTTCCGCCCGGCCGTGACTTCTTCTGTGTCGAGCCAGTCAGCCATGCCAACGGCCTGGTCGGCTTGAGTCCGCTGGGCCCCGGTGCGACGCTCGCCGGCGAGATCGTCTTCCATGTTTCGCATTTGTGAGGGGCCATGCCTTCGTTTGCTTCCTATCCAAGCCTGAAAGATCGCAGCGTTTTCATCTCCGGCGGCGGGTCGGGCATCGGCGCCTCGATCGTCGAGCATTTCGCGGCGCAGGGCTCGAAGGTGGGCTTCGTCGACGTCGACGAGCCGGCCTCCAAGGCGCTGGCCGAGAAGACCGGCGCGCTCTTCATCAAATGCGATATCCGCGACGTGAAGGCCTATCAGGCGGCGATCGGCGAGGTCGCGGCCAGGCACGGGCCGATCACCGCGCTGGTCAACAATGCCGCTCGCGACGACCGGCATGAGCTCGAGGATGTCACGCCCGAGTTCTGGGACGAGCGCATCGCGGTCAATCTGCGGCATGCCTTCTTCGCCATCCAGGCGGTGGCGCCCGGCATGAAGCGGGCGGGCGGCGGCGCGATCGTGAACTTCAGCTCGGTGAGCTATCACACCATGACGCCCAACCTGTCCGTCTATCAGGCCGCCAAGGCGGCGGTGATCGGCATGACGCGCGGATTGGCGCGCGACCTCGGCGGCGACAAGATCCGGCTGAACGCGATCACGCCCGGCTGGATCATGACCCAGCGCCAGATCGACCTGTGGCTGACGCCCGAGGCCGAGACCGAGCTGATGAAGGCCCAGTGCCTCAAGGAAAAGGTCTATCCGCCCGACATCGCCCGCATGGCGCTGTTCCTGGCCTCAGACGACAGCCGCCTGATCACGGCGCAGAACTTCGTGGTCGACGGCGGACGGATGTGAGGGGGAACCAGTGAGCGCACCGATTTTCTTCATGGCGCCGGGCGCACCGACGCCGGTCGCGCCATTCAGCCACGCCGTCGAGGTCGATGGCTGGTGCTTTGTGACCGGACAGATGCCGACTCATCCGCATGACGATTCCAAGCCGCTGCCAGCCGACATCGAGGGCCAGACGGTGCGGGTGATGGAGAATCTCAAGATCGTGCTGGCCGGGCTGAAGCTTGGCCTCGAGCACGTAATTTTCGCCCGTGCCTACCTCACCGACTTCGAGGTCAACTACCCGCGCATGAACAAGGTCTATGCCAGCTACTTCCCGGCCGACCGCCGACCGGCGCGGACCTGCATCGGCGTCACCGGCCTGGCGCGTGGCGCCATGGTCGAGATCGACCTGCTGGCCAAGCGGAGTTCTCAGGGGATCTCGTAGACGGTCCGCTCCGCGGCGATGCCGCGCAGCGCGTGTTGCCGGGCGACCGGCTTCTGCTGGCCATTGCCGAGCAGGCTGGCGCTCTGCGGATGGTCGATCACGCTGTCGGTCGCCAGGATCGACGGCGTCATGGCAAGCCCCTGCACGCGCGAGGCGATGTTCACCGTGGAGCCGAAATAGTCCTGGCGCTCGTTCAGAGTGACCGCGAGGCATGGCCCTTCATGGATGCCGATCTTGAGCAGCAGGTCCTCGCGCCCGCCATGGCTTTCGTTCAGCTTGCGCATCGCGTCACGCATGCGGAACGCCGCGGATAATCCACGATCCGGGGTCGGAAAGGTCGCCATCACGGCATCGCCGATGGTTTTGACCACGGCGCCGCCCTCGGCCCCGACGATCTCGTGCAGGGTGCGGAAATGCTCGCGCACCAGGTCGAAGGCGGCGAGGTCGCCGACCCGTTCATAGAGCTCGGTCGAGCCTTTCAGGTCGGTGAACAGGAAGGTGAGGCTGGTGATCTTGAGCCGCTGGTCGATATCGAGCGTGTCGGTGCGATAGATGTCGCGGAATGTCTGGTTCGACAGCATGCGCTTGGCGGTCAGGAACGGACGGCGCTGGCCCATGAAGTGATGCATGGCGTCGTTGGCCACCCAGACCGATGGCAGCACACGGCCGTTGGTGCGGTTTTCCAGCGACAACCTGAGCGGCCCCGGCCGCATCTCCATTGTGCCGGTGGGCGCGTACACGTTGTTGTAGACCAGCGTCAGCGCCTGGCGCTCGCGCGTCGGCTCGCCCTTGACGTCGATGAACTGCGCCGAATGCGTCACCGGCTCGAACACGATGATGAACTCGGCCGGCAGCTGCAGGGACAGGATCGCCTTGTCGCCGGCCGGCAGCTCGATGGCGTCGAGCGTCAGTTCCTCGATCACGGTCTCCAGCTTGTCCTCGGAGAGGTCGACGCCCGACCCCCAGAAGACCTGGCGCATATATTCCGGGATCGCCAGCTCGTGTGGATTGTGCGCCGCCACCCGGCGCACGCGCGGGCTGACGGTGAACGTGACCTCGACCATCTCGTCGAGCGTCGGTTCATATCCCGCGGCGCAGAGCGCGCAGTGATATTCGTCGGACCGCACGCTTTTCAACGAGGCGTTGGCGCCCAGCACGCCGCCGCAGCCCGGGCAGAGGACGTTCCACGACATCTCGAACAGCCCGATCCGCGAGGCGTGCAGCAAGGCCGCGATCGCCGGCTCCTCGTCGAGACCCTCGCGCTTGGCGAAGTCGAGCGCATTGATGCGCGCCAACCGGTAGTCGGGCGCATCGCGCACCAGCCGCTCGAGCGCGGCAACGCTTTGCGGGTCGGCGGACTGGCGCAGGACCGAGAATAGGGCGTTGGCTTCGCTCATGCTTGAGAATTAGGTCCAAACCGGCGGCCCGCAAGAGCCGCGCCGGATCAAATGATCTAATGCGTCACAGGTACTCCCGACCGATCCAGTCGGCCAGCAGCCCTCCCAGTTCATGAGGTTTTTCGAGTGGTGCCATGTGGCCGCAGTCCTCGATGATGTTGAAGCAGCTGTGCGGTAAGTGTTCGGCCATGCGCTCGGTCTCGGCAAGGCTGCGCAGCCGGTCCTGGCGGCAGGCGATGACCAGCGATGGGCAGGTGATGCGCTCGAGGTCGGCATAGCCGTCGCGCCGCACCAATGCGGCCTGTCGCGCGCGCACCTCCGGGCCCAGCCTTCTCTGCATGCCACGCAGTCGCTCGAGCAGGACTGGATCGCGCTCGCGGTCTGGGTGAAGGCCGGTGGCGACGCCGTTGGTGCGCGGTGGCCGGTTGCCGGGTTGCCAGCCCTGCTTGCGGCGCTCGGTCTCCTCGACCGAATAGCCGCGCGCCGAGGAGGCGATGAAGGCGACGCCTGTCACGCGCTCGGGCGCCGTCAAGGTCAGCACGCGGGACACGAAGCCGCCCATCGAGAAGCCGATGAGCACGAACTTGCCGGGTGACTCCGCCAACACGCGGCGCGCCATGCCTTCCAGTGTGTCGTCCTGATAGACGTTGCCGTAGTGAACAGTGCCGAGCTTGGCGAGATCGGCGGTCATGTCGGCCCACAGATCGGCGTCGCACATGAACCCGGGCAGCAGGACGAGATGGCGCTCGCTCACTCGTATCGCCATTTGCGCTCGGTGATGAAGCGCGCCGTTGCCAGGCCCAGTGCCATGCCGCCCACGACGAAACCTGCCTGGACAGCGGCCTGCAGCCCGCCCTGGGCGTTGCCCTGGCTGAACAGCACGACCGACTGGAAGGCATAGCTGCCCGGTACCATGATGATGATGCCGGGCACGGTGAGCGCCATGCGCGGCTCGTGCAGGCGCCCGTGCACCAGAGAGGCAAGAAGGCCGACGACCAGGGCGCCGACGAAGGTCGCCACCGCCTGGGTCGTGCCGGCGTCCTGCAGGCCGAGGCGCAGCTCGTTGCCGAGCAGCGCCAGGATTCCCACGGCAAGCACGGTGCGAGTGCTGCTGTTGTAAAGCACGGCAAAGCCGCAGCCGCCGGCGAAGCTCGCCACGCCACGCAGCACAAGCGTCAGCGCCAGATCCGCCGGCTGGGGTTGCGGGACAGGGAGCGCAACGCTTGCCATGAGGATCACCATCGCCAGGCCGAAGGCCGCCGCCAGCAGCAACGTCATGCCATAGGCGAGACGGACGACGCCGGCTGCGGTCTGATGCTGCAGCAGATCGAGGAGCGCCGCGACCAGGGGAAAGCCGGGTATGAGAAAAAGAACCGCAGCAACCACGCCGATGCCGTGTCCCACGTCCAAGCCGGCACGCGCGAACAGCGCGGCAACGACACAATAGACGCCGGCTGCCGCCATCGCGCACACAGCGGTCACGGCATACTGGTTGAAGTGCCGCCCCAGCAACAGCGAGCGCAGCAGCTGGCCGATGCCGCCTGCCACAAAGGTCGCCAGGACGCCTGCCAGATTGGCGCCGTTCAGGAATGAAAAGGCGCCAGATGCCAGGCCGACGGCGACGGCGACCACCGCGACCAGGTGCTGAGGCGATGCGGCCTCGATGGCGTCGAGCTTCGCGGCGAGCGCCGTGGGCGTGAGGCCTGCTGGCGCATCATCCGCTAGCCGCTCGAGGCTGCCCAGACGCCAGGCGTTGATGCCGAGTGGCCCGACATGTTTGACCAGCGTGACCTGCTCGCCGTTGCGCCGCGCCGTCGCTGTCATGCCGGTGACAGTGACGAGCAGGGCAAGATCGCCGATGCCGAGCTTTGCCGCCAGACGCTCCACCGCATCATGGACGCGGAACGCAGCATCGCCGGCGCGCAACATCAGGGCGCCGTAGCGCAGCAGGACGTCGAGCACGTCCGCGAGGGAAGATTGCCCGGTCAAACGTACTTCAGGCCTAAAACCTCGGCCGTCTCGGCGCGCACGCGGTCGCAGACCGCGACATCGGTTTTGAGGTCATGGCCGTAGGACGGGATCATCTCCTGGATCTTGGGCACCCAATGGCCGACCAGCTCCTTGTGGAAGCAGTGCTCCAGCATGTGCACCATGATCCAGACCGCGGTCGAGGCGCCGGGCGAGGCGCCGAGCAGGGCGACCAGCGAGCTATCGGCGGCGGAGACGATCTCGGTGCCGAATTCCAGCGTCCCGGTATGCAGGCGGTCCTTGCGGATGATCTGCACGCGCTGGCCCGCGACATCGAGCTCCCAGTCGGACTCCTTCATGTTTGGATAGAACTCGCGCAGCGCCTTGTAGCGATGGCTCGAGGTCTGCAGCACCTGGCCGACCAGATATTCCTCGAGCGGGAAGTTGTCCCGCGCCACGGCCAGCAGCGGCAGGAGATTGTCGGGCCGGAGCGACAGCGGCAGGTCGAACAACGAGCCGTGCTTCAGGAACTTGGTCGAGAAGCCGGCATAGGGCCCGAACAGCACCCAGCGCTTGCCGCCGATGATGCGGGTGTCGAGATGGGGCACCGACATGGGCGGCGAGCCTGCAGCCGCCATGCCGTAGACCTTGGCGGCATGACGATCGGCGATCTCGGGCTTGCCGCAGCGCAGCCAGATGCCGCTCACCGGGAAGCCGGCAAAGCCCTTGCCCTCGGGAATGCCCGACTTCTGGAGCAGCGTGATGGCGGCACCTCCGGCGCCCAGGAAGACATAGCGCGTGTCGACAATCCGCTTCTCGCCGGTGGTCTCGTTCTTGACGTCCAGCCGCCAGCCGCCGCCCGGCCGGCGCTGCAGGCCGGTCACCATCTGCGAGAAATGCACGCTGAAGCGGTCTTGCTTCTTCAGGTGGTTCATCAGGTTGGTGGTGAGTGCTCCGTAGTTCACGTCGGCGCCGCTCACGATGCGCGTCGCGGCGATCGGCTGCGCCGGGTCGCGGCCTTCCATGATCAGCGGCGCCCATTCGGCGATCTTGGCGTGGTCCTCGGAATATTCCATGCCGCGATAGCAATGATGGCTGCTCATCGCAGCGTGCCGCTTCTTCAAAAAGGCCTGGCGATCGGCGCCGATCACGAAGCTCATGTGGGGCACAGAGTGGATGAAACTGTCGGGCGAGGCGATGGCACCCTTCTTGATCAGGTATGACCAGAACTGGCGCGACAGATCGAACTCGGTGTTGACCTCCAGCGCCTTGGCGATGTCGACGCTGCCGTCGGCGCGCTGCGGCGTGTAGTTGAGCTCGCAGTTGGCGGCATGGCCGGTGCCGGCATTGTTCCAGGCGGCCGAGCTTTCCTGCGCCTCGCCCGGCATGCGCTCGATCATCTCGATCCGGAGCCTGGGCTGCAGTTCCTTGAGGAACACGCCGAGCGTGGTGCTCATGATGCCGGCGCCGACCAATACGACGTCGACCTGTTCGTTGCTCATGGACTCGGGCCTCCCGCCTTGAACGGAACCTCGACGCCGGGCGCCAGGACCACATAGATGCGCCGCCAGGGCTCGGCGTCGATCAGCCGCCAGGAATGGCCGCCGCCGACCGTATCCTCGGCCAGCAGCACGATTCCCGGCTTCAGGGTGAAATGCTGCTTGGTGCGGGTCTGGAAGTCCAAGGTGCCGCTCAGCGTGATCACGAGTTGGCGCACCGGTGCGGTGTGCCAGTCGAGCGTGCCGCCGGATGCCGTTGCCTGGAATGACACTGTCGTGGCCGGCATCTTGCCGCTCAACAGGTCGCCGTGGGTGCCGGCCTCCAACTCGATCAGGCCTTCTTCGAAGTGCAACTCCCCGTCGTCGCCGGTCCACAGGCGGATACATTGGATCATGATGTCAGCATAGCCGTCTTCCGCGCTCGGGTCGCGACTGTTAGCGTCAGTGCCAACGCCCTTCAATAGAGGCAAAGCCCGATGACCGACGTTCGCAAGGAAACCGACAGCCTGGGTGAAGTCGCCGTTCCCGCCGACAAATTGTGGGGCGCCCAGACGCAGCGCTCGCTCGAACACTTCAGCATCGGCAAGGACCTGATCCCGCGCGAGATGATCACTGCCTATGCCCAGCTCAAGAAGGCGGCGGCCAACGCGAACCGCGCCGGCGGCCGGCTTGACGCCCAGGTCCACAAGCTGATCGTGCAGGTCTGCGACGAGATCCTGGCCGGCCAGCACCACGACATGTTCCCGCTGCATGTCTGGATGACCGGCTCGGGCACCCAGTTCAACATGAACGTCAACGAGGTGATGTCGAACCGCTGCTGCCAGATCGCCGGCACGCCGCTCGGCTCCAAGAAGCCGGTCCATCCCAACGACCACGTCAACATGTCCCAGTCGTCCAACGACACCTTTCCGTCGGCGATGTATGTCGCGGCGGCGGTCGAGACGACGGGGCGGCTGATCCCCGCGGTCAAGGCGCTGCACGACTCGATCGATGCCAAGGCCAAACAGTGGGACGACATCGTCAAAATAGGTCGCACCCACATGCAGGATGCGACGCCGATCACGCTCGGCCAGGAATGGTCGGGCTATGCCGGCCTGCTGGCCGACGATCTCGAGCGCCTGCAGGACGCATTGAAGGGCGTCTACCGCCTGGCGCTGGGCGGCACGGCGGTCGGCACCGGCATCAATGCGGCGCCGGGCTTCGCCGAGGCGGGGGCGGCGGAGCTGGCCAAGCTCACCGGGCTTCCCTTTGTGTCGGCGCCCAACAAGTTCACGGTGCAGGGTTCGCACGATGCGCTGGTGCAGCTTTCCGGCACCTTCCGCACGCTTGCCACCTCGCTCTACAAGATCGCCAACGACATCCGCCTGATGTCGTGCGGCCCACGCGCCGGCTTCGCCGAGCTCAATATCCCCGAGAATGAGCCCGGCTCGTCGATCATGCCGGGCAAGGTCAACCCGACGCAGTGCGAGGCGCTCACCATGCTCGCCGTGCAAGTGATGGCCAACGATGTCGCCGTCGGCTTCGGCGGGGCGGGCGGCTACCTCGAGATGAACGTCTACAAGCCGCTGATGATCTACAACATCACCCACTCGATCACGCTGATGACCGACGGCTGCACCAACTTCCGCAAGTTCCTGGTCGAGGGCACCCAGCCCAACCGCAAGAAGATCGCCGAATACGTCGACCGCTCGCTCATGCTGGTGACGGCGCTCGCTCCGGTGATCGGCTACGACAAGGCCTCGCAGATCGCCCACTACGCCATGGACCACGACCTCACGCTCAAGGAGGCGGCGCTGAAGCTGGGCTTCGTCGACGAGGCCGAGTTCGACCGCGTCGTCGATCCGCGCAAGATGGTCCACCCCTACGTCGCAACGAACTGAGCCGCAGGGTCGAGGCCACTCTGTCAACAACCGTCTACTGGGTGTAGACAGGGTAAGTGCCGATGGCATCGGCATCGGAGGCCCGTGAGTCAACTGTTCGGGGACTCGCCTCTCGAAAAAATTCCGCGCGTCCACTCGGATCGAGTGAGCCCGCTCTGAAAGCGGTCGAGAACAGCGAGAAAGGGCCGGAAAACGGCCGGAGGCGACGGGCATACGCTACGCTCCCAAAACACTCGATCTCGAAGCGTCCGATATTACGACGTCGGGGCCTTGGCCCCTATTTTGGTCATTAGAAGTCCGGGGAGAGCGCCGTAAAACCCAAGGGGCAAGGGCTTTTTCTGAGATCCGCCGCCCCAGGGGTTAATCATGGGGAAACATCAGCGCGGGCGCGGCATATCTATCGAGATGTCTGTGATTGGACCCAATGATGTCGTGGGTGAAGAAAGCTCTGCATGACGAGGAGCGAGATCAGGCAACGTGAGGCGTAATGCGGGGAGCAGATGACGCTTGAAGTTGGCCAGCTCGTCTCGGATGAGGTCATACATCGCCCTCAGGTCGTTTTCGCGAATTCTCTCCGGGTCGTCGTGGACAAGGCGCCCGTCTTTGTCGAGGTGCGCGATCTGCTTGTTTAGCTTGTCGTCCAGCGTCTTTTTCCGATCTGCCACACCGACAAACGGTTCGTCGTCTTCATCGACATAGAGACTGGACTTGTCGCCGTTGCCTTTCTCGGCGCGCGGGTCTTCGAAGAACTCGAACAGCACGCGGGCGTGGATGCAGTAGCTCTCGAAAAGCGCGTTGATGATTATTCGCTCGCGTTCATTCGGAGCGCGCCCTTTCGGTGTTTCCTGCGCAAGGCGGTAAACGCCTCGTGCAGCATCCAGATTTCGTAGCGGAGGTGATAATCAATCACTGGGAAAACGTTCAGCAAGGACTCATTCTTCGCGCATCGCATGAGTATCATACCAGCCGGGCCTTAGTCTCACTTCGATGCTTCGAAGCAGCTTACGAGGGAGCGTCTTGCGTGGGGCCGCGCGCGCAACTCGCCGATCTCGCCGATCTCTTCGCCTATTTAGCGCTTCTCGGATGAAGCTGTAGCTACTTAGCCATCCGTAGTCTCCCACGAGCCGATACTTTCTGAATATCCGCATATATACTTTGAGCGCTTGCTCCAGAGACATCCATTCTCCCGGCAATTCCTGGCCAAAGGCACCGCTGCTGCCTTCTTCGAATACATGATCGACAAATTGTCCTTCACGAGCCGTCTTTGGCAGACGCTCTTCATCAATTCGATGTTGAGCCACGACCTTGTATTTTCGATAACCTAATCTTTGTAGGAGGCTGAATTCGCTTACGAGATCATCGAACGAAGTCTTGGTCGATTCGATTGATACATATTTGGGCCGATCGGCACTGGCCATGAGCCCTTCGAGGCAAAGCGTGTCAGCTCCTTCAATATCGACCTTCATATAATAGGGCACGCCGTATTGCTGCAGCAGGTGATGGAACGGCACCCCGGGTACAGTGACTTCACTAATTGAAGAGCCCAAGTGTCGATTTCGTTCGGCCGTCTGGGGATCCGTAGTGCCCCATATCGAACGGTCACTGACAAAGAAAGTGACCGACCCTTCATCGCGGGTGATCGCTTTATTGACGATAGTCAATCGTCCCGAGTCGACGTACGCCTTCAATCGGTTGGCGGCTTTAACAGCATTAGCTGGGCTTGCTTCGACAGCGACAACGTCAAAGCCCTTCTTGAGATAGAACTCGCTGTCTTCGCCAAGGTGAAGACCGACGTCATATATGAGATTCCGCTTCATTTGATGATCCCCCTCTAGTCGAACGCCATAAGGTCCGCGTTGGGGTAGGAAGCAGATGCCATAACTTGCCGGCGAGGAGTTCTGCAGCGGTAAGCTGCAGGCAAACGAGCTTCCGCGCCGCGCTACTCAGACTGCAGGGCACACGGTAGTCGACCTTTTTCCAAGCGGCAACCCTCATGCGGTGGAGCAGAAGAGGATCGATCTCAGAGCCGAACAGTGTCTTGTTGAGACTGTTGAAGGAAGAGCAAGCGTAGGGCGAGGCGCGGGTAAGTGACGGAGCTAGGCACATCCGCGCCCCGGGCCGGTCGATGCCGAAGAGCGTCGTGTGTTGCTGAAGCTGTTGAAGGAAGAAGAAGCGAAGAAACCGCCGCCGCCCAAGGAGCGCTAAGGCGAGGTGCGGTGAGCGCCCCTCGGGCGGACAAGCAAAAGGGCAACTGTCGCCGCCGACAGCCGTGGATGAGCCTACTGCCGCCTTACGCAGGAGGGGGAAGCTCAAAGCCTCCTTCTCCACGGTGGCCGTGTCATTAGAAGTTCAGCGCACTGCACGCCCACGGCGCGCCAGCAGTGCCATGGCGCCGAGCGCCACCGTGGCGAAGGCAAAGCTCAGCCACAGCGCGCCGGCGATGCCGAACCGGCTCAGCACCGCCGCCATGATCGGCGGCGCGACGGCGGCGACGATGCCTTGCGGCAGCGCGAGGCGGCCCATGTAAGCGCCGAACTGGGCGCGGCCGAACAGGGCCAGCGGCAGGGTCGCGCGCTGCACCGCCTTCAGCCCGTTCGACACGCCGTAGGCCGCCACCACGACCAGGGCCACGACGAAGACGTTCCCCGCCAGCAGCGCCAGGCCCAGTCCGACCGGCAGCATCAGCGAGCCGAACACGGCCGACCTCATGATCGAATAGCGATGGCCGAACAGCAGCTCGAAGATGCGGATGCTGACCTGGCTGGGGCCGATCAGCGAGGCGAGCAGCAGGGCGGAGGCCGGCGAGTGCCCGAGCCCGCGCATGATCTCGATCATCTGCAGCTGGACGCCGGTGAAGACGAAGGCGCCGAAGGCGAGGCTGATCGACAACAACAGGAAGACATGGCTGCGATCCTCCGGCGCCACGCCGCCCGTGGCTGGCGCGGCGCCGCTGACGACCGGGTGGGTCGGCGGCTCGCGCGGCAGGATTAGCCAGTGGATCGGCGCGCAGGCCAGCAGATGGACGGCGGCGTAGAGCAGCAGCGTCTGGCGCCATCCCAGCGCGGCATCCAGCACGCCGCTCAGCGGCCAGAACACCGTCGAGGCGAGCCCGCCGACGATGGTGAGCAGCGCGATCGCCTGCCGGGCACGCGGTCCCGCCACCTGCACGATGGCGATGCTGGAGGGCGTGCTGAGCGCTAGGGCCGAGGCGACGCCCATCAGTGCCCAGCAGGCGAAGTAGCTTATAGGCCCCTGGGCGGCGGCGAGGCCGGCCAGCGACAGCGCATAGATCAGAGAGCCTGCCGTCATCAGGCGGCGTGCGCCGGTGCGGTCGACGATCTTGCCGATGCGTGGCGAGAGGAGTGCGCCGACGCCGAACATCACCGTGATGCCGGCAAACACCAGCTCGGGCGAGATGCCGAGCGCCTCCTGCAGCTCGCGCCCCAGCACCGAGGGCATCAGGTAGGTGGTGCCCCAACCGACGATCTGGGTGAAGCCGAGGCTGGCGATCGTGCGGGAGATCGCGCGGGCCGTAGCCGTCAGGATCACGCCGCCTTCGCCTGCTCCGGATAGAGCGACAGCAGCCCGGCCTCGCTCGCCGTGCACACGCCTCGCTCGGTGATCAGCGCCGTCACCAGCCGGCCCGGCGTGACGTCGAAGGCGGGATTGCCGGCCGGGCTGCCCTCGGGCAGCACATCGACGGTGACGACCTCGCCCGAGGCGGTGCGGCCGGCGATGCGCGAGACCTCGTGGGCGTGGCGCTCCTCGATCGGGATGTCGCGGCCGTCCTCGATCGTCCAGTCGATCGACGGGTAGGGCAAGCCGACATAGAACGGCACGCCATTGTCGTGCGCGGCCAGCGCCTTCAGGTAGGTGCCGATCTTGTTGCAAACGTCGCCGCGCCGCGTCGTGCGGTCGGTGCCGACGATGCAGAAGTCGACCTGGCCGTGCTGCATCAGGTGCCCGCCGGCATTGTCGGCGATCACGGTGTGCGGCACGCCATGCTTGCCGAGTTCCCAGGCGGTCAGGCTGGCACCTTGATTTCTGGGCCGCGTTTCGTCGACCCAGACATGGATCGGCATCCCGGCATTGTGTGCCTGGTAGATCGGCGCGAGCGCGGTGCCCCAATCGACGGTGGCAAGCCAGCCCGCGTTGCAATGGGTGAGCGCATTGATGCGATCGCCGCGTGGCTTCAGCCGGCGGATCTCGCCCAGGCCATGCTCGCCGATGCGCCGGCAGATCTCGACATCCTCGTCGCAGATCTCTGCGGCGCGCTTGTAGGCGGCATCGCGGCGCCGCGCCTGCGGCAACGGCGAGAGCAGCGCGCGCAGATCGTCGAGCGCCCAACGCAGGTTGACCGCGGTCGGCCGCGCCGCCAGCAGCGAGTCATAGGCGTGCTTGAGACTGGCATCCGACGGGTCGGTTGCCATGGCCAGTGCCACGCCATAGGCGGCGGCGGCGCCGATCAGCGGCGCGCCGCGCACGATCATGGTGCGGATGGCGCGCTCGGCGTCCTCCATGGTCAGAAGGTCGCGCACGACGAACTGGTGGGGCAGCAAGGTCTGGTCGATCGCCTGCACGGCCGTGCCGTCGGAGGCGAGCCAGATGGTACGATAGGGTTTGCCGTCGACTTTCACGCCGGGAAAGTCGGGCCTCGGACCGGGAACGTCAAGCAATGCCTAGGCCAACAACGCCTCACCCTGAGGAGCGCTCCGGAGGAGCGCGTCTCGAAGGGTGGGAACGGGCACCTAGTCTGTTGCTCATCCTTCGAGACGGCGCTTCGCGCCTCCTCAGGATGAGGTTCCTGTGGTCAAATCGAACGCGCCACAGCGTCGATGATCGCAGCCGCGTCGAGCTTGTAGGTGCGGAAGAGGTCGGGGATATCGCCCGACTGGCCGAAGTTCTCGATGCCGAGCGGCACGACGCGCTGGCCGCGCACGCCGCCCAGCCAGGAGAGCGCCAGCGGATGGCCGTCGAGCACGGTGATGATGCGCGCATCGCGCGAGAGCGGCGCCAGCAGCCGCTCGGCCGGGCTGGCGGCGCGATTCACCTCGCCGGCCGTGCGGCCGCGGTTGCGCTGGGCGGCCAGCCAGTCGGCATGCAGGCGATCGGGCGAGGTCAGGACCAGCAGGCCGGCGCCGGCGAAGTCCTTCGCCACGCTCTGGTGCGCAGCGATCGCCTCGGGCGTGACGGCGCCCATGCAGACGATGGCGATGTCCGCACCAGCGTCAGGTGGCGCGTACCAGTAGCCGCCATCGATGATGTCGCTCTCCTGTGCCGGCGTCAGCGCACGCTCGGGCTGCGGCAGGCTGCGCGTCGACAGGCGCAGATAGAGCGACGAGCCTTTGGGCTGCTGCATGTGGTCGAGGCCGAAGCGCATCAGCACGGCAAGCTCGTCGACGAAGGCTGGCTCGTAGGACAGCAGTCCTGGCTGGCCGATGCCGATCAGCGGTGTGTGGATGCTCTGATGCGCGCCGCCTTCGGGCGCCAAGGTCACGCCCGACGGCGTGGCGACGATCATGAACCGCGCATCCTGGTAGCAGGCGTAGTTCAGCGCATCGAGGCCGCGGGCGATGAACGGATCGTAGAGCGTGCCGATCGGCAGCAGGCGCGTGCCGAAGATTTCGTGGCTGAGGCCGAGCGCGGCAAGCTGGATGAACAGGTTGTTCTCGGCGATGCCGAGCTCGATATGCTGGCCGCGCGGCGTCTTGCGCCACAGCTGGGCCGACACAACCTTCAGCTCGCGGAAGACGTCTTCCGCCTCGGTGTGGCCGAACAGACCGCGCCGGTTGATCCAGGCGCCGAGATTGGTCGAGACCGAGACGTCAGGCGAGGTCGTGACGATGCGGCGGCTGAGCTCGCTGTCCTCGGCGGCGATGGCGTTCAGGATCTTGCCGAAGCCTTCCTGGGTGCTCGCCTTTTTGTCGCTCGGCTTCGGCAATGCTGCCGGGATCGCGACGACCGGTGCCTCGGTGCGGCGGCGGCCCGCGGCGTTGAACGGTGCCTCGGCGAGGAAGGCCTGCAACTCGCTGGGCGGCACGGCGAGGCCCGCGAACTTGTCCCATTCGCTTCCGTCCTCGATGCCCATGCCCTTCTTGAAGCCCGCCATCTGGTCGAGCGTCATCAGGCCGGAATGGTTGTCCTTGTGGCCGGCGAAAGGCAGGCCCTGGCCCTTGATGGTGTAGGCGATGAAGCAGGTCGGCTTGTCGTCGTCGATGCCTTCGAAGGCGTCGAGCACGGCCTGCATGTCGTTGCCGGCGAGATTGGTCATCAGCCGGTGCAGGGCGGCATCGTCATGCTGCTCGAGGATGCGGCGGACACCCGGATAGTTGTTGAGATCGCGCGTCAGTGCCTCGCGCCAACCCGGTCCGCCCATGTAGACCAGCGCCGAATAGAGCGAGTTGGGGCAGGCGTCGATCCATTGCCGGAGCTGCTCGCCGTCGGGCTGCGCGAACGCTGCTTCCAGGAGCTTGCCGTATTTCAACGTGACGACGCGCCAGCCGACCAGTTCGAACATCTCGCCGATGCGGCCGAACAGGCGGTCGTTGACCACGCCGTCGAGGCTCTGGCGGTTGTAGTCGATCACCCACCAGAGATTCCGGACGTCGTGCTTCCAGCCTTCGAGCAACGCCTCGAAGATATTGCCCTCGTCGAGCTCGGCGTCACCGACCAGCGCCACCATGCGCCCGGTGGGACGGTCGGAAGGTGCGAGCTGCTTCAGCCGCACATAGTCCTGCACGATCGACGAGAACAGCGTCATGGCGACGCCGAGTCCGACCGAGCCGGTCGAGAAGTCGACGTCGTCAACGTCCTTGGTGCGCGACGGATAGGACTGTGCGCCCCCCAGGCCGCGGAAGCGCTCGAGCTTGTCCTGCGTCTGGTGGCCGAACAGGTACTGGATGGCGTGGAACACCGGCGAGGCGTGCGGCTTCACCGCCACGCGGTCCTCGGGCCGCAGCACCGAGAAATAAAGCGCGGTCATGACCGTGGCGAGCGAGGCGCACGACGCCTGGTGGCCGCCAACTTTCAGCCCGTCGCGGTTGGGCCGGAGGTGATTGGCGTGATGGATCGTCCAGGCGCTCAGCCACAGCACCTTGCGCTCGAGCTCGCGTAGCAGCCTCAGCCTTTGGATAGGTGCCAGGGTCGTCATCCGCACGGGCATACGCCTCAAATCGGGGAAAATCCTTGCGTTTGGCCCTACAATTGCGATGTATAGGGTAGAATTGCACCGAAATTAGGAATTTTGAGCAATGATCTCCCTGGACCCCATCGACAAACGCATCCTCGAGCGCCTGCAGCACGACGGGCGTCTCAGTAACGCGGACCTGGCCGAGAAGGTTGGCCTCTCCTCGTCGCCGTGCTGGCGGCGGGTCAAGGCGCTGGAGGAGGCGGGCGTCATCAAGGGCTATGCCGCCCTGCTCGATGCCAAGACGGTGGGGCTCTCGGTCAACGTCTTCATGAGCGTGTCGCTCTCGACCCAGAACGAGAAGTCGCTGAAGGATTTTGAACGTGCCGCCGCGGCACGGCCCGAGGTGATGGAGTGCTACCTGATGACCGGCGACAGCGACTATCTCCTGCGCGTGGTCGTGCCCGATCTCGAAGCCTACGAACGCTTCGTGATGGATTTCACCAAGATCGCCGGCATCGCCCAGATCAGGAGTTCCTTCGCGCTACGCCCGGTCAAGCAGGGGACGGCGCTACCGCTGACCACTCATATTCCTCTCCCCCGCTAGGGGGAGAGGCGAGGGGGTACAGGTGATCGTGCGTCACCCCCCTCTCCCAACCTCTCCCCTATCGGGGGAGAGGAGAATGAGGCGATAATCGCGCGAGAGGAAAAGCCATGTCCACTCCGGTCGTCTTCGATCCCGCCGTCGGCCGCCAATTCGTCAGGTATGCGCACCTGGTCGCAAATCGCGGTTACATCCACAACACGCTGGGCAACATCGTGCTGCGCGCGCCGCATCCCGACTACGTTCACGGACTCGCCTACACCAAGCATGCCGAGATCTCGCTCGAGGAGATGGACGAAAGCAACCTCGTCATCACCGACATTCCGACCAGCCGGATCGTATGGGGCGAGCGCATGACCAGCGTCGGCCACAATCTCAGCCGCGAGATCCTGCGGCTGCGGCCCGACATCAACGCGACCATCCACGTGCATGACGATGCCGTGCTGTCTCTCTACAGCTCCGGCGCTGCGCCCGAGTTCAAGGTGCTGTCGCTCGATCCGCCCTTCGTGCTCGGCAAGCCAGTGCATTTCGTACCTGCGCACGTCGATGTCGAAGCCGATGTGAGCTCGGTGGCGGAGTTCGTGCAGAACACGAATTCGGTCGTACTGGTCGGCCACGGGCTGACGGCATTCGGGCGCAACATCTCCGAGGCGTACCACCGGCTGAACACGCTGACCGCCGAGGTGCGGCGGGTACTGGCGGCCGAGCAGCACGCCGCCGTCACGGGCACGCGGCCCGCCTACCGCTCGCAGGCCGAGATCGAGGAGATGTACCGCTTCGCCGAGCGCATCATCTATCCGACGCGGGCTGACCACGTCATGCACGAGGAAGCTGCGGAATAGGCATGGCCGAGCAGAGTCAGCCCGGCTCGCCGCCGATCGGCACCGCGATCCTGCTGGTGCTGGCTGTTGTGCTTTATGCCGGCATGATGGCCAGCCTGAGCGATGCGCCACACAGCGACGCCATGGGCCGCGGCATGGCGCTGGCCTTCGGCGCGATTCTCGGCACGGCGCTCTTGGCCGTCCTTGCCGTCATGCTGCTGATCGCGGCGGTCAACGGCAAGATGTCGCTTTGGGGTACGATCGGCGCAGTCATCCTGATGCCCCTGGCGATGATCGCAATGTGGAATGCCGGCGATGCCTACGGCCGCCGCGACTATTCGGCGATCTGGGTGCCGGCGCTGTTGCCGCCGCTGTTCCTCCTCTACGCCTTGCGCGCCCGCTTCGCACCGCTGCGCCGGAAGGTCGGCGAAGGCGTGGCGAACGTCGTGCTAGGTGGCGCGATTCTGCTGCTGACGGTGGCGCCGTTGGTCAGGGCAGCGATTCCGGTGCCGCCCGATCCCGTGGCCGAGGCGAGAGCGATGGCCGCCGAGAAGGAGCGGCAGGCGGCGGAGGAACGCAGGCAACAGGAAGAAAACGCGCGCATCGCGGCGAAATTTGCCGCGCTCAATCCCAACTCCTCCCTGCGCGACTACATGGACTTCCTGCTGGCCGGCAACTCGCGCTACCGCCAGGCGCTGGCGGGCGCCCGGCTGGTCAAGAGCCGCCAGGCCGATGCGGCGGCGCTGCTGCAGGAGGGCCAGATCGACCGGCTGGCGGACCTGTGGCAGCTCGACATCGATCCCGCTGCGATGTGCGCGGCCTATGGCGGCGCGCTGGCGGGCATGGCGAGCAAGATCGGCCCCGGCCAGTCCAACTCGCTCGGCGTCGCCCTCGATCTGGAACGCCAGCTGGACAACATCAAGTGGCTGGTCGCCGGGCGCTGCAACTTCGACGCCCTCTTCGACCCGCTGGAGAAGAACCTGCGCATCGTCGCCAATTCCTCCCGTATCACCAAGATCGCCGACACGCTGGCGGGATTGCGCAAATCCTCACCCTGAGGAGCGGTCCGTAGGACCGCGTCTCGATTACCGCGGAGTAACCTCCGCGGCTTGTCGGCTGCAGGCGAGGCGAGGTGCTGGCGCCCATCCTTCGAGACGCATCGCTGCGCGATGCTCCTCAGGATGAGGCATTCGCTAACTTAGGTCGATCTCGCCGCTCAGCATCGGCACGCAGCGGCCGCCGATATAGGTCGCCGTCACCTTGCTGGACTTCTTTTCAGCCATGGCCTCCAGGATGCTCGGCCGGCCCATGTCGAAGCCCTGGCCGATGGTCCTGGACAGGGTGAGATCGGGGCGCTTGTCGAGATGCGCCAGCAGGCCGATCAGCGTGACGTTGGCGCTGCCGGTGGCCGGATCCTCCGGCACGCCGTACAATGGCGCGAACATGCGGCTCTGGATCTCGACGCCATGCTCCTGCGCCGCGACGTAGAGGTGGACGCCGACCGCACGCTCCATCGGCAGGTGTTTGGCGAAGATCTCGGGGTTGTACGCCGCCGCCTTCAGCATGGCGCGCGACTTCACTTCGGCGAACACGAAGTTGTTTCCCGTCGAGGCCACGAGCGGGCGATGGGCGCTGGTTTCGATCTGGTCAGCCGAGAGCCCGCAGGCTTGGGCGATGACTTCCGGGGTGATCGTCTCGCCGAGCGTGAACGGTTGCGGCGCGGCGAGGCGGGTAGCGACTACGGTGCCGCCTTCGTAGGTGAGATCCATCGCGACCAGGCCTGCCTTCTCCTCGAACACCATGCGCTCGCCCTTGGCTTTGCCGAGCCGCGCCAGCACGAAGGCGGTGCCGACGTTGGGATGACCGGCGAACGGCATCTCGGCCTTGGGCGTGAAGATGCGCACCTCGGCGGTGTGCTGCGGATCGCGGGGCGGCAGCACGAAGGTCGTCTCGGCATAGTTGAACTCGGCCGCGATGGCTTGCATCTGCTCGCTTGAGAGACCCTCAGCGTCGGGAAATACCGCCAGCGGATTGCCGCCGAACTTCCGGTCGGTGAAAACGTCGACCGTGACGAATTGTCGTTTCATGTTCCAAATCTGCCACGGCGAGCTAAGCTTGCCCGCATGACCAATGCTCAAGCTCACCCTCAAATCTCTTATGACCACGGCGTTTCGGACAAGAAGCTGATCGGCGCCACGATCGGCGCCTTCTTCGACGGTCAGGTCGAGAAGTTCCGCGACCGCGAGGCGCTGGTGGTGAAGCACCAGAACGTGCGCTGGACGTGGGGTGAGCTGGCGCGGCGTGTCGACGATCTCGCGGCCGGCCTGATGTCGCTGGGGCTGGAGCGCGGCGACCGTATCGGCATCTGGTCACCCAACACCTACGAGTGGACGCTGACCCAGTTCGCCACGGCCAAGGCGGGCCTGGTGCTGGTCAACGTCAACCCGGCCTATCGGCGGAGCGAGCTCGAGTACGCGATGAACAAGGTGGAGTGCAAGGCGCTGATCCTGGCGCCGGCGCTGAAAACCTCGAACTATCTCGAGATCGTGGGCGATCTCGTGAAGGCCAGGAAGCTGCCGCACCTCAAGCACATCGTGCGGCTGGGCGCCGAGAAGACGCCGGGCATGCTGAACTTCGACGACGTCGCCACAGCCGGCGGTAATGCCGAGCGGGTGAAGCTCGGCGAGCTCGGGCCAAAACTGCAGTTCGACGATGCCATCAACATCCAGTTCACCTCGGGCACGACCGGGCATCCGAAGGGTGCCACGCTCAGCCATCACAACATCCTGAACAACGGCTACTTCGTCGGGCTGGGGCTGAAGCTCACGCCCGCGGATCGCCTCTGCATTCCGGTGCCGCTCTATCACTGCTTCGGCATGGTGATGGGCAATCTCGGCTGCCTGACGCACGGCTCGACCATGGTCTATCCGGCCGAGGCGTTCGATCCTCTGGCGACACTGCAGGCGGTCGCCGAGGAGCGCTGCACGGCGCTCTATGGCGTGCCGACCATGTTCATCGCCCAGCTCGACCATCCGCGGTTCGCCGAGTTCGATCTCAAGAGCCTGCGTACGGGGATCATGGCGGGCTCGCCATGCCCGATCGAGGTGATGAAGCGGGTGCAAAGCAAGATGAACATGCACGAGGTCACGATCGCCTACGGCATGACCGAGACCTCGCCCGTGTCGACGCAGTGCGCCACCGACGATCCGGTCGAGCGGCGCGTTTCGACCGTGGGCCAGGTGCTGCCGCATATCGAGATCAAGATCATCGACCCGGAAGGCAAGGCCGTCGCGCGCGGAGAAACCGGCGAGTTCTGCACCCGCGGCTATTCGGTGATGAAGGGCTACTGGAACGACGAGGAGAAGACGGCTGAGGCGATCGACGACGGCGGCTGGATGCATACCGGCGACCTCGCGACCATGGACGAGGCGGGCTACGTCAACATCGTCGGCCGGCTGAAGGACATGGTGATCAGGGGCGGCGAGAACGTCTATCCGCGTGAGGTCGAGGAGTTCCTCTATCGGCATCCCAAGATCCAGGACGTGCAGGTGATCGGCGTGCCCGACCAGAAGTACGGCGAGGAGATCTGCGCCTGGATCAAGCTGCATGACGGCCAGAAGGCGACGGCCGACGAGATCCGCGAGTTCTGCAAGGGCCAGATCGCCCACTACAAGATCCCGCGCTACATCGAGTTCGTCGACGCCTTCCCCATGACCATCACCGGCAAGATCCAGAAGTTCGTGATGCGCGAGCAGACCATCGGCAAGCTCGGGCTGAAGGAACAGAAGACGGCGTGACGGGCGCCCGGACGTGCTAGGCTCTGGCGAATGCCCATTTACATAGAGATTTCGCGACTGCACGGCAGCGTGACCATCGTTGCCCGCGGCAAGATCAGCCCGGATGAAATTCGGGGCGCCGCGCAGCAGATCTTCGACGCCCGCGTTCCCGAATTCGCGAAGATGGTCGACGTCTCGGCGGCGACCACCGAAGTGAATCCGCAGCAGGTCGCGAACATCGCGGCGTTGCTGCGAGGCGGTCCGGACCAAAAACGCGGCCCTGTGGCCTTCCTCATCGACCCCGCCCGGGGCGAATTCGCCCGGGCTTTCAAGGCCACCCAGAACGACCGGCCGGTCAGCCTGTTCACGAACCTGCACGAGGCGCGCAACTGGCTGGCACGCGGCGGCGCGCCATCGCCGGCCGAGCCCGTCCAAACCGAACAGGCGGGCAGTACGCCGTGGTCCGATCCACAGCGGCAACGTGTGCTGTTCCGCGGAGACCGGAGACGCGACATCGCGATCAGGTCGACTCCCAGCTACGCGAAGCGCTGAGCGCTGTAGCGGATTTGTCCCAGATTGGTCACCGCCGTGCCCCAAGTTGTGTCGTTATTCAGCGCGAGCATTCCCGCTTAATGATGCAGGTGGGATCATGGCTGCCGATCCAAATGCGAACTCAGGTCCAGCGCCGGTCAAGCCGCAGCCGGGCGAGGAATTCTTCCGGCGGTCGATTGCCGACCTATCGCGCCGGCTGGGCGAACGGGCGGGCCGGCCATCGGAGGGCGACGCTCAGGCCAGCGCCGAAGCGCGGCGGCGCGCCATGCAGGCCTACGAGCTCGGGCGCGCGCGCCGCTTGCGATTGATGCTGGGCGGCGCAGGAACGGTCGTCGCCACAGCCTGCATCGCCGGGTTCATTGTGATCCTCGGCCAACCCGAGGCGGCGCCAGCGGTTTCCCGGCCGGTCGCAACCGTCGAACCAGCCGCGCCAGTCGCGATGGCATCGGTCGCGACGCCTACGCCGCCGGTCGAAGCCCCGCCACCAGCGACGCCCGTTGTCGAGACCCAACCGCCCGCTGCTCCGACTCAGGCGCCGGCTGCATCACCGCCGCCAGCTCCGCAGCTCGCTGCTGCGCCGCCGAGCGAACCACCGCCTCAAGCCGTGTCGCCGCCGCCCGCCCCGCCCGCCCCGCCCGCGCCGACCACACTCAGCCGCGGCGAAATCCGCGAAGTGCAGAAGCGGCTGCTGGGCTTCGGCTTCAATCCGGGGCCGATCGATGGCGCCGCGGGAGTGCGGACCGAAGTCGCGACGCAGCATTATCTGGAGGCACGCGGCCAGCCGCAGATGCCGCCGACCGACCGCCAGCTGCTCGAGCAGCTGCGCCAGGATCCGACGCCGCAGGTGGTCCAACCCCAGGTCGTCCCGCGCGCCGCCCGGCCTGCCGCACAGGCTTCGGCGCCGCCTCCCCGCCGTCCGATCGATCCGTTCGAGCCGGTAAAGGTCGCGGGCGCCCAGATCACCCAGTGGCTTCAGTCCGCTTTCCGCTGAGCAATCTGCTCTAGGACAGCCCCAGCTCGCGATAGCCGTTGGCCGCCACAGCGTCGCAGCGTTCGCGATAGGCCGGCGCGCTGCCGCTGTAGCGCGCGACGATGCGGGTGTCCTTGCCCTCGATGTTTCGGTTGATCCCGGTCATCCAGGAATCGATCTCGTTGCTGAGCAGGCCCTCGCCCAGCGACCGGACATGGTCCGTCCAGTCGGCGACGCCCGTGGTCGTCGCCTCGATGCGGGTGAGCTGGTGATCGCGGGCGTGGCGGATCAGGCCGGTCACCCATTCGACGTTGTATTCGATGCTGCGCGGGATGTTGCCAAGCGCCGTGTGCGGGCCCATCAACATCATCATGTTGGGGAAGTCTTCGACCAGCACCCCGAGATAGGTTTTCGGCCCGCCCTTCCACTTGTCCTTCAGCTTGAGGCCGCCGGCGCCGCGGATGTCGATGCGGTCGAAGGCGCCGGTGATGGCGTCGAAGCCTGTGGCGTAGATGATCATGTCGAATTCGTACTCGGCATCGCTGGTCTTGATGCCGCCGGGCGTGATGCGCTCGATCGGCGTTTCCGTGATGTCGACCAGGGTCACATTGGGCTGGTTGTAGACCTCGTAATATTTGGTCTCGAGTGGCACGCGGCGGGTGCCGAAGCCGTGGTTCTTCGGGATCAGCTTCTCGGCGACCTTGGGGTCCTTCACGCGCTGGCGGATCTTGCGGGCCATGAAGTCGCTCACCAGGGCGTTGGCCTTGCGGTCGACCAATATGTCGCGAAAGTTACCTTGCCACATGCCGAAGCCGCGATTGGCGTAGCGCTCTTCCCAGAGCGCCTCGCGCTCCTCGGGCGTCACCTCGCTGGTCGAGCGCGGATCGGGCGTGTGCAGGAAGCAGGCGAAGGTCTCGCGGCAGCGCTGGAAGATCTCGGGATAGCGCGGCCTGATCTCAGCCATCTCCTTTTCGTCGATCTTGGCGTTGTGCAGAGGCGCGCACCAGTTGGGCGTGCGCTGGAACACCGTCAGCGTCTTGGCGGTCTTGGCCACTTCCTGGATGGTCTGCACGCCAGTCGCGCCGGTGCCGATCACCGCGACGCGCTTGCCCTCGAAGCTCACCGGGTCATGCGGCCATCGTGCCGTGTGGCAGGACTGGCCCTTGAAGGTCTCGACGCCCGGGATTTGCGGCATGGTCGGCGCCGAGAGCAGACCGATGGCGGTGATCAGCCAGCGCGCCGAGAGCTTGTCACCGCTCTCGAGCGTGAGCTCCCAGCTGCGCGTAGCATCCTTGTAGTGCGCCGAGGCCACGCGGCTCCTGAACTGGATGTCGCGACGCAGGTCGAACTTGTCGGCGACATGGTTGAGGTATTTCAGGGTCTCGGGCTGCGGCGAGAAGTGCTCGGTCCAGTGCCACTCGTCCAAGAGCTCCTGTGAGAACGAGTAGCCGTAGGAATAGCTCTCCGAATCGAAGCGCGCGCCGGGATAGCGGTTCCAGTACCAGGTGCCGCCGACGCCGGTGCCAGCCTCGAGCACGCGCACGTTCAGCCCAAGCTCGCGCAGCTTCAGGAGCTGATAGAGCCCCGAAATCCCCGCGCCGATGATGATCGCGTCGTAATCCATGCGCCGAGGATAGCAGCCGGCCCACCACTTCCAACTGGATGTTGAGGAATTCCACCTTGCGGAGGTGCGACACTTGCAGGACGAGGCGCCGCGCCGTCAGTATCACTGGGATGACCAAGGCAGAAGCGGCCGCACGGGACGAATGGCGCCGCGCGCACGTGCCGCTGTACAACGACCAGAAGCTCAAGCTCGGCGTCTTCGGCGCCAACTGCAGCTACGGCGTCAACATCAGCCACGCGCCGACCACCTACAAGGTGACCTGGGAGCACACCCTCGAGATCGTCAGGCGCGCCGATGCGATGGGCTTCGAGCTTGCGCTGCCGGTGGCGCGCTGGCGCGGTTTCGGCGGCACCACCGACTTCAACGGCGAATCGTTCGAGACCTACACCTGGGCGGCAGGCTTGGCGCAAGCGACGAAGAACATCATGGTGGCCGCGACCAGCCACGTGCCCACGGTGCATCCCATCGTCGCTGCCAAGCAGGCGACGACCATCGACCATATTTCCAACGGCCGCTTCGCCCTCAACCTGGTGATGGGTTGGTTCACGCCGGAAATGGCGATGTTCGACGGCACGCAGCGGGCGCATGACGATCGCTACCGCTACGGCGCCGAGTGGCTCGGCATCGTCAAGCGCCTGTGGACCGAGGAGGAGCCGTTCGATTTCGACTCGGCCGACTTCCACGTCCGGCAGGCCCAGGCGCATCCCAAGCCGATCCAGAAGCCTTACCCGGTGCTGATCAACGCCGGCCATTCGCCGGCGGCGACGGAATTCTCCGCCCGCGAGGTCGACTTCAGCTTTGTCGGCAACGACAGCCTCGACTCCGTCCGGGCGGTCGCCAAGCGGATGCGCGACAAGGCGCGCACCGACTACCGGCGCGACATCGGCATCTGCACCTCGGCTCTGGTCGTGTGCCGCGAGACCGAGGCCGAAGCGCGAGCCGCCTATCGCAACATCATCGACCGCGGCGACCGGGTGGCGGCCGACAATCTCATGAAGGTGCTGGGCATCGAGAGCCAGTCGTTCAACGAGCGGATCGAGAAGTATCGCGAACGCTTCATTGCAGGCTGGGGCACCAATCCGATCCTCGGCACGCCCGAGCAGGTGACCGCACAGCTCGCCCAGATGTCGGCGGCCGGCGTCGATGGCGTGGTGTTCGGCTTCCTCGACTACAACGAGGAGCTCAAATACTTCGACAGCGCGGTGATGCCGCTGCTGAAGCAGGCCGGGCTTCGTCGATAGTCGGCGCTCTTACAGCAGCAACCGTCGCACCACATCGAGCTGAATCCGTGCAGCCTCGACCATCTCCGCAATCGGCACGCTTTCGTTGGCGGCGTGGCCCTGCGCGCCCGAGCCCGGGCCGAAGTTGATGATTTCTATGCCGTCGTCGGCGTAGTAGCGGCCATCCGACACGCCGGTCGCGTTGAGGAACTTCACCTTGCGGCCGGTCTGTTTCCTGACGACCGCTTCGAAGGCGGCGACCGCCTGGCCGTTCTCCGGCGCAAAGAAACCGTTGGTGCCGGTCAGGAACTCCACGCTGTATTGGCCCTTGGGTTCGCCCGCGCCATCGATCACGCGCTTCAGCTCGGTGAAGGCGTCCTTGACCTTCTCGTCGGGCAGCAAACGACGATCGATCTCGACGGTGCAGGCCGACGGCACGACGTTGGTGTTATGGCCGCCATGGAACATGCCGATGTTCACCGTCGACTTCATGGCGCCCGAGATGCGCCTGGCCAGCGCCTTGTCGTAGTAGGACTGCAGCGTCCCCACCAGGCGCATCATGCGCAGGATGGCGTTGTCGCCGGCCGATGGATTGCCGGCATGGGCGGCGCGGCCCTTGGTGGTGATCCTGGCCCACATCACGCCGCGCTCGGCCACGATCAGGTTGTTCTCGGTCTGCGCGCCCAGGATCAGCGCGTCGGGCCGCACTTTGCCCCTCTTGCGCAGGAACTCCATGCCGTCCGGTCCGAGATTCTCCTCGTCGGCCACGAAGGTGAAGATCAGCTCGCCCTTGGCGGGACCGCCACGACGCGCGATCTCCTCGGCGAGCCAGAGCTGGACCGCCATGCTGCCCTTGCAGTTGCCGGCGCCCAGGCCATAGACAAGGCCACCTTTCACCAGCGCCTTGTAGGGATCGCTCTTCCAGTTTGCGCGTTCGCCAATGCCGACCGTGTCGACATGGGCGTTGAAGGCGATCACCGGGCCTTTGGCTCTGCCCTTGAGCCGCGCCACCACGTTGTCGACGCCCTTGGTCCTGGTCGCGATCTCGACCTTGTAGCCTGCCGTCTTCAGGCGCTTCGCGGCATAGGCGCAGATCTCGACCGATGTGCCGGGCGGGTAGGGGCTGGGCCGCGCGATCAGGTCGGACAGGATCGAAACAAGTTCTTTGCGCACAATTCTTCCTTTATGGACTAGGTGTCATCCCGAGCGAAGCGAGGGATCTATGATGCGGCCCACAGATCCCTCGCTTCGCTCGGGATGACACGGGGTTACCTATTCGCGAGCGCCTCCAGGACCTCGACCAGCACGCGCGTGCCGGCGGCGAGGTCGGAGGGCGTGGCATTCTCGATCTCGTTGTGGCTGATGCCGCGCTCGCAGGGCACGAAGATCATGCCGGCGGGGCAGAGCTTGGCGATGTGCATGGCGTCGTGGCCGGCGCCCGACGGCATGTCCATGTTGGAAAGCTTCAATTCGTTGGCCTTGGCGCGCACCAGGTCGATCACCGCGAGATCGAAGTCGGTCGGCGCCACGGCGGTGACGCGCGTGATGGTCGCCGGGCAGGGCGCCGCGCAGGCCGTCACGATGTCGCGCAGCTTCTTCTCGTGCGCCTCGAGCTCGGCGTCCTGCGGATGGCGCATGTCGATGGTGAAGCTCGCCTTGCCGGGAACGGTGTTGGGCGAACCCGGGGCGACTTCCACGCGCCCGATGGTGAAGCGGAGCGTGTCGTCGGCGTCGGTGGTCGCCTCGTACATCGCCGCGGCGATGCGCGTGGCGGCGGCGAAGGCGTCCTTGCGGGCCGCGCGCGGCGTCGTGCCGGCATGCGCTTCCTCGCCCTCGATCTCCACGATGTAGCGCCGGCTGCCTTGGATCGCGGTCACCACGCCGATGGTCTTGTTCTCGTTCTCCAATCGCGGGCCCTGCTCGATATGGGCCTCGACATAGCCGTCGACAGCGAAGCCGGGCTTGCCCTCGCGCATCGGCGCCGGCGCCGCCTTAAGGGTCTCGGCCAGCGCGTCCTTCAGCACGACGCCCTTCCAGTCCTTCACCTTGAGCATGTCGTCGAGCCTGCTGTGGCCGGCGAACACGGCGGAACCCATGGCGCCCGGCTGAAAGCGCGAGCCTTCCTCGTTTGTCCAGGCGACGGCGAGCAGCGGCCGCTTTGTCTTCACGCCGGCATCGTCCAGCGCCTCGAGCGCCTCGAAGGCCGCCAGCACGCCAAACATGCCGTCGAAGCGCCCGCCGGTCGGCTGACTGTCCATGTGCGAGCCGCTCATCACCGGCCGCGCCTGGGCGTCGGTGCCCTCGCGACGCACGAAGAGATTGCCGATGGCGTCGGTGAAGACGGCAAAGCCGCGTGCCTTGGCCCACGACGCGAGCAGGTTGCGCGCCGCCGCATCCTCAGGCGACAGCGCCTGGCGATTGACGCCGCCCTTGGGCGTGCCACCGAGCTTGGCCATGTCGGCGTGCCGCTGCCACAGACGGTCTTCTTTGACCGCATTGGCACTGCTCATGCATCCTCCCTTTGATGCCGGAGCTATAGTCGGGAGGCCTCCAATGCACAATCACCTCGAACGTAACCTGATCGGCTACGGGCCCAATCCGCCCGATCCGCAATGGCCCAACGACGCCCGGATCGCCGTGAGCTTCGTGCTGAACTACGAAGAGGGCGGCGAGAACACCATCCTGAATGGTGATGCCGGCTCCGAAGTGCGGCTGACCGAAGTGTCGGGCCTGACGCCGGTGATGGGCGGCCGCGACCTCTCGACCGAGACGGTCTTCGAATACGGCAGCCGCGCCGGCTTCTGGCGCATCCTGCGCATGTTCGGCGAGCGCAACATGCGCTTCACCTCATGGGCGGTCGGCCGGGCGCTCGAGCTCAACCCCGCTGCCGGCAAGGCGATGGCCGACGCAGGGCACGAGGTGGCGAGTCACGGCTGGCGCTGGATCCAGTACCGCGACTTCACGCTGGAGCAGGAGCTCGACCACATCCGCAAGACGGTGAAGGCGATCAAGGAGACCGCCGGCAAGCCGCCGCTCGGCTGGTACACCGGCCTATTTGGCATGAACACGCTGAAGGCGGTCGTCCAGCACGGCGGCTTCCTCTATTCGAGCGACGCCTACAACGACGACCTGCCCTACTGGGTGCGGGTCGAGGGCACGCCGCACCTGATCATTCCCTACACGCTCGAGGTCAACGACATGAAGTTCGCCGTCCCGCCCGGCTTCACCGCGGGTGACGGCTGGCTGCAATCGATGAAGGACTCGTTCGACTATCTCTACGCCGAGGGCGCGCGCAGCCCGAAGATGATGTCGATCGGCATCCATTGCCGCCTGGCCGGCCGGCCGAGCCGCGCGGCGACGCTCGCGCGCTTCCTCGATTATGTCGCGTCCAAGCCCATGGTCTGGGTGGCCACGCGCGAGGAGATTGCCCGGCACTGGATGAAAGTTCATCCCGCGGCGGGCTGAAGCAGGCGGCGCTGGGCGTAGCGAAAGGTGAAGTTCGCTGCGAGCGTCAGTCCAAACAGGGCGATTGCGAACAGGATCGGCACGTACGGATCGCCCAGCCGGTCATAGAGCCAGCCGGCGATCGCCGGTGCGGGCGCGGTGATCACGTAGTAGGCGCTCAGGAACACACCCATGCCGAAGGCGCGCTTCTCCGGCGCCATGGCAGCGCCCGTCAGGGCCATGATCAGGCCGGCAGGCGCCATGCCGATCAGGCCGTAGGCCAGGCTGAGCGGCACTGCCCAGCCGACGTGCGGCAGTAAGGCGAGACTGGTCATGCCGGTGCAGAGGCAGACGGTCAGGATCAGGTTGGAGCGACCAGTCCGGTCGGCGAGCTGGCCGCAGGCCGCGCCGGAGAAGATCATCACCCAGCTGGCGAGGCTGATGATCGAGGCGGCTTCGAGTGGCCCCAGCCCGCCCGACGTCAGCACGCGGGGCGCGAAGCTCAAGTAGACGATGTAGCCCGCATTGAACGCGGCCCAGACGAGCGAGGCGATCAGAGTCAGGGTCCATTCGCGCTGCGTGAGCCGGTGCGACGGCGCCGGAACGGCGGCTGCGGCTCGCGGTGGCGGGCGATAGAAGGCGAGCACCAGGACCGCCGCAACGAGGCAATAAAGTGAGGCCGCCGCAAAGGGCGTCCGCCAGCCTTGAATTTCGGCCAGCCAGCCGTGGCCGACCTGGCCCAGTGCGATGCCGAACGGCCAACTCATCACCAAGATCGCCATGGCCGTCGCGAGCTCGCGTCCGGCGAACCAGTCGGCGATCATCTTGGTGAAGTAGAGGGTACTCACCACGAAGCCGGCGCCGGCAAGCAGTCTCGCCGCGGCGAGCATGCCGAAGCCTTCGGCGACAAAGGCCAGCATTCCGGCGGCGACCATGCAAAGAAGCCCGAGCGTCACGAGCATGCGGTCCGACGCGTAGCGGCCGGCGAGGCCTGCTGGAATCGACAGCACCAGGCCGGTTGCGTTGAACAGGCCGATCAGCGTGCCGACTTCACGGAAATTGAGATGGAGATCGCGAACCAGCGGATCGGCGATGGAGCCGATTGTCTGGAAGTGGAAGCCGAGCGACACGCGGGCGACGAACAGGAGCGCAAGGATCGCCCAGCGCGTGCGAGCTTCGGCTGTTTTCACTGCGTCATCCTATGCCAGCCGCGCCGAATCTTCATTCAACTTGGGGTTTACGGCCGGCCGGGAATCGTGGGAACAATGGCGCACGTGCGATCCATCGGACCCATTGCGCTCGCCGCGCTGCTGCTGCTCGCCGGCTGCGCCCGCCATCCGCCACCTGTCCCTCCACCGGCAACCGCCGCCGTGGACGTGCGCGCGCGCGAGATCGAGGAACGCAAAGACGAGATGCTGCGCCAGCTCGCAGTCTGCGAAAGCGGCGCGCATGGCGATGCGGCGCTGCCGATCGTCGGCGGCCGTGGCGCCTATATCGGGCGCTTCCAGTTCTCGCCGCGCACGGTGATCACCTATGTGCAGCGCATGGACGGCCGGGAGCTCAACTACGGGCAAGCGGTAGCGTTGGCACACGACTACACCCAGGCTGCGGTGCTCGCGAAGTGGATCATCTTCGAGCAGGACGGCCTCTACAACTGGCCGGCCTGCTCCAAGAAGCTCGGGCTCGCCAAGCAGGTCGCCGAGATCAAGTCGCTCTAGAAAGCAGCCCGCATCCTGAAGCTACCTCCCGCCGAACAGGATGCCCGCGCGGATCATGAAAGCTGCCATGGCCCTAGAATCGACCGTGCCGTAGTAGCTCTCGCTCGGGAAGTTGGGCGACTGCGCCTGCACGAAGCCGCCTGGCCGGAAGCTCACTTCGGCGTTGGCACCGAGGATGATTGGGGGCAAGGCGGCGCCGCCGAGACTTTGGTTGTTGAATATGACACGCAGGCCGACACCGACGGTCGGATCCACGGTCGTACGGGTTTGCGACGCGAAAAAACCGCCGCCGCCCGGTGCACCGGCCTCGCGACCTTGCAGGGTCTGTGTCGAGTTGCTGATGGTGACGCCGCCATAACCATCGAGGAAGACCGGTGTCGGCCCGCCGACAAGCGGCACACCCACGCCGATCAGGATCGGGATCTGGAAGTTCTCCTTCACCGTGTTGGAGCCGAAGCCCTGCGGCGTCGCGCTGACGCCCGAGAAGGTCTGCATGAACGACTGAGCGCCGAAGCTGGTCTGGAAGCCGGATTCGATGAAGACCTGTAGACCCCGATACTCGTGTTCCTGCAGCCGCTGGAGAAACTGGTCTGTCGACGCGCGCGCCCTCACGCCCAGCAGCGGCACTGTATTCGATGAACCGCCCTGCTTGTTGTCGATCAGGAAGGCGCCCGGCCCGAAGAAGGTGTCGACGCCGGTGACATTGCCTGTGTTGTTGGAAGGCACCAAGCCGCCGCCCAGCAAGGCGAGACTATAGGGATGGAAACGGTCGCCGCCCTGGCGACCGGGTGGATTACAGGGCTCGGGGAACGGCGGCACCTGACTGTGCGCCTGATTGGTGTTCGCCCGATCTTTGTCGAACTGGGGGCGGGAGCTGTCACCAGCAGACACCGCATAGCCTGCGTTCATCGATTTGTCGTAGGCCGCGCGGTCGCACCGCGCGATGGCATCGCGTATCTCCCTATAGAAGTGATCGACCGCGTCGGCGTTCGGCTTGAAGAAAAACGGTATTCCCGTTTCAGTCGATGTGTATTGGGGAATCCCGATAAAGCCGACATCGCCGGACGCGGGCTTGGCCTGAGCGAAGGCCGAGGTCGATTGAAGCCACAGAAATACAGCGGCAGCGACAGGCGTCCAGGCGCGCATTTTCTCTCCCCGATCCAGGTTGAATTTTGCGGCTGTGGTTCGCGCCTGTCATACTGCAAATGGGTTATGTCCCTGATCGAGCGGGCAGGTGAGACATGGTGGTGACACGCGGGCGACGCGACAGCTCTGGCCCTTTCGATGCACTCATCCCCGATCTCTATGATGCCGTCCTCGAGCCGCAACTGTGGCCGGATGTGCTGTTGCGTATGACCGACGCCGCGGGCATCGACGGCGCGCATTTCCTATTCTGCGGTGGGGACGGGCAGCCCGTGCTGAGCCAGATGAGCGCACAGATTTCCGACGAGGTGAATGCGCTCTATCGCGACTACTACGGCGCGATCGATCCCCGGCGCCGGCTCACTCAAACCCTGGGCGTGGGCGAGTTCCTGCTATGCCACAAGGAATTCAACGATGACTTCGTGCGGCACAGCGAATTCTACAACGACTTCTGCATTCCCACGGGCTTCCGCTACCTGGCGTGCGGTCACGTGTACCATGACCGCGGCTGCGATGCGCAAGTCGGCTTCCTCAAAAAAGTCGGTTCCGATCCCTTCGACGACAGGGAAGTACGCACGCTGCGCTCTCTGATGCCGCATCTGAGGCGCGTCGCGCAGTTGCAGCAACGGTTGATCGATGTACAAACGCATTCGTCGCAGCTTTCGGCCGCGCTGGACCATGTGGACTCCGCCATTGTCGTTGTCGATGCGAGCCTCTGCGTGCGGTACGTCAATTGGGCCGCCGAACCCCTGTTGCGAGGCGGCGATGGCCTGTCACTGCGCAAGCAGCGACTTGCGGTTTCAGATCCGGGAGCGACACGGCGCCTGGAACGGCTGGTCAGAGAGGCCGCGCAGTGCGCCGCAGGGGGCGATCCGCATCGTGGCGGTGGCAGCTTGCTTGTGCCGCGACGCCTTGGCAGGCGGCCCTTGCTGTTGACGGTCGTGCCGCTGCCGGCTCTATCCGCTGCACATTTCTGGCGAGCCGAGCCCGCCGTCGCAATCTTCATCGCCGACCCGGAGGCCCGCCCGCGCGACCTCAGCGAACGATTTGCCCAGTTATTCGGGCTGACGCCGGCTGAAGCGCGGCTGGCTGCCCGGCTTGCCGCAGGCGACAGCCCAGCCGCCGTGGCCGAGGCCCTCGGACTGAGCAAGCATACGATCCGCGTCCAGCTGAAAGCGCTGATGGACAAGACCGACACGCATCGTCAGGCCGAGCTGGTCCGCCTGCTCATGCTGGCGGCCCGGACCTGAATCTGATCAGTTGCCCAGCCGATAGAGCTTCATCGCATTGTCGCGCACGATCTTGCGCCTGGCCTCGGCCGAGACCGTCGTGAGTTCCCGGTTCAGGAACTCCTGGCTGTCAGGCCAGATGCCGTCGGGATGCGGAAAGTCCGAGCCCCACATGACGTTGTTCTCGCCCAGGTGCTGGAGCAACTCGATGCCGACCGGGTCGGTCTGGTAGGTGGCGTAGAACTGGCGGTACCAGTATTCGCTCGGCTTCATCTTGAGCTCGAGGTCCTGGAACTGGTCCTCCCATTCGAGGTCCATGTGCTGCAGCACGTAAGGGATCCAGCCGAGCCCGGCCTCGCCAATGACGATCTTGAGGTTGGGATAGCGCTCGGGCGCGCCGGAGAAGATCAGCCCCATCAGCATGGTACTCATGTGCATCTGGAAGCCGGTGATGTGCACGGCCTGGACGCGCCGCACGATGTCGGGCCTCATCTTCGAGTAATCGGGCGAGCGGCCGCCGATGGTGTGGAAGTGCAGCGGGATGCCGGTCTCGTGGCCGAACTTCCACAGCGGCTCCCAATGCTCGTCCCACAACGGCGTCATGTCGGGCCGGTTGGCGATATCGAGGCCGCGCACGCCGCGCTTGGCGCAGCGCATCGCCTCGGCCACCGACTCCTCCATGTTGTAGTTCGGGATGTTGGCCAGGCCGACCAGCCGGTCGGGTGCGGCCTTGCAGAAATCGTGGAGCCAGTCGTTGTAGATGCGCAGCATCTCGAGCGCCGCCTCCGGATCGTTCAGCCGGCCACTGGAGCCCAGAACGCCGTACAGCACTTCGGCCTGCACGCCGTCGCGCTCCTGATCCTTCAGGCGGAGATCGACGTCGGTCAGGCGGCGGATGCCCTTCTTGCCGTCGTCGTAGAGACCGGTCGAGGCCATGCGGTCGGAGCGATGGATGATGCCCGGCACGTATTCGCGGCCGGCCGAGCCCATGCCGTTCACCAAGCCGAACTTGGCGCCTTTCGCCGACACCCACTCCGGGCCCTTGGGGCCGTCGACGACATGCGGCATGCGCTCCTTCAGCGCCGCCGAAGCGTTCTTGGTGAACAGATCGGGCGGCAGCCAGATCAGGTCGACATGGCCATCGGCGGAGATGACGTCGTATTTCATGGGCACGGTCCTCCGAGAGCGATCATCGCCCCGAAGGCCGCGCGAGCCAACCCCTCAGGAGCCGCTCAGCGATACATGCGCGCCCAGCTTCGGCTGGGCGTCGCCAGCAGCACGGCCACTGTCGAAAGCGACAGGATCAGGCCCATGGGCAGGATGGCGTCGGTACCCGCGGCGAAGCGGATATCGAGATTGTAGAGGGCGAGGATGGCGACCAGCACGCCGCCTGCGCCATACATCCAGGCATCGGGCAGGCGGCGGAAGCGCTGCTCGCCGAAAAGGTCGATCAGGGCAACGAGCGCGGTCAGCGCTGCCGCGACCAGGCCCGCGCCCAACAGCCACTCGGTGATCGAGGCGAAGTCGCCGGCATCGTTCTGGGCGAAGACGCTGGCCTGCGAATAGACCAGGTCGCACGCGCAGGCGGCGAAGAAATAGCCGATGACGAAGGGACGGAGCAGGGGATGCAGGGCACGGCCGGCGATCTTCGCCGTGATGCGCGGTTTTTCCATGGGACGAGCAAGCCTCCGAAAGATGGCAAACGAGCGACCTGCGTCGTTCGTTCCCGTGTTCGAAGGCCATAGAGCAAGAGCAGGGCCGACCAGAGTGTGACAGTTGGTCCCCGTTTTTGACCGGAGCCATTAGTGGCAGGCGAAGCTACTTTCGACGCGAGATCGTGAGGGCGATGCCCCCCAGGATCGCCACAGATGCGACCAGCAGACGCGGGCTCATCGCCTCGGCGAGCAGCACGACGCCGCCCAATGCCGCGATGGCGGGCACGCTGAGCTGCACCGTGGCGGCCGAGGTCGCCTTGAGGGCGGGCAGGGCGGCGTACCAAAGGACGTAGCCCAGCCCCGAGGTGATGGCACCCGACAGGACGGCATAGCCCACGCCCGCGGGATCGATCCGGGCATCGGCGGCGGTGGCGAGGCTCAGTGCCAGGGTGAAGGGCAGGCTGCGCAGGAAATTGCCGGCGGTGGCGGCGACAGGGTCCGTCACGCCGCGGCCGAGCACCGAATAGACGGCCCACGACGCGCCGGCCAGCAGCATGAAGGCGGCGCTGACGAGGGGCGGTGCAGCGAGGCCCGGCAGCAGCATGTAGACCAGGCCGCCGACCGCGATCAGGAGGCCGATGATGTGCGGCAGCCGCAACCGCTCGCCCTTGGCGAGCGCATGGCCCAGCATCGAGGTCTGCACCGCGCCGAACAGCAGCAGCGCGCCAGTCGCGGCGGTGAGCTGGCGGTAGGCGAAGGAGAAGAAGGCGGCATAGCCGAACAGCATGGCGGCCATCGCCCAGCTGCCCGCCGACAGGGGATGGGATTTCCGCGCCAGCATGATCGCAACCAGCACCAGGGCTCCCGAGGCGAGGCGAATCGAGGTGAAGCTCGCCGCGTCGATCGCGGTGTCCCGGAGCGCGATCCGGCAGAGCAGCGAATTGCCGGCAAACGCCAACATGGCGAACAGGGTGAGCGCGGCGACTCGCAGGCTGGTCATCGGGACCTTGTGGAGGGAGCGGCTGGCGCGGCACTATAGGGTGCGAGACATGAACCGCATCAAAACTCTGCTGCTTGCCATCCTGCTGCTGTCCGGCTGCGGCACCTTCTATCCCGGCGAGCCGATGGGCCCGCGGCCGCGTTTCTCGGCAGCGTTGAACGGCGCCAACGAGGTACCGGCGACGACGAGCCCGGGGCGCGCGACGCTGGTCGCCGACTACCTGCCGGCGACGAAGGTGATGCATTGGACGCTCACCTTGCGCGATCTCAGTGGGCCGGTGACCTGGGCCTTCCTGTGCGGCCCCGACGGCGTGGGCAACGACAATGCCGAGCTGGTGCCGATCAATCTCGAGCTCGAAGGCGGCACCCATCCGGGCGCGGTGACGCTGACCGACCAGCAGGCGGCCGACCTGATCGCCGGCCGCTGGTACGTCAATATCAAGACCGAGAAGTTCCCGGCCGGCGAGATCCGCGGGCCGCTGGTGCCGACGACCACTGGCCTTGGGCGCTAGTGGGAAGACTTCCCAGAACTTCCCACCGTCCTGGGAAGCCTCCGATATCGATGGCATAAGCCTTTTAGGCGATTCTTCCCAGAATCTGCGCCACCCCTCCACTCAAGTCATTGATAACAAACAATTCTGGTACCGGTATTAGGATACCGCCGCGCAAACCATTGATATGGAAGGATTATCAGGTGTCGAACCTGTAGTTCCAGTCGATCCATTTGCAGAGCGCGCTTCCCATGACCTTCTCGAGATCTTGGCCTTTCAGCCAAGGCAGCTCCTCGGTGAAGAAGGTCACGCACTGCCGATAGCTGCAGGTCATGCGGGTCAAGTCGGTGCCCCAGAAGAAGCGGTCGGGTCCGAAGGCATCGAAGATGCGATGCAGCGGGTCGTGCAGGTTCCGGAACGGATAAGGCTGCGAGGAATAGGCCGGCGCCGCGGTGGCCTTTATCGCGACGTTGGGGAGCTTGGCCAAAGTCAGCAGCTCGTCGATATGCTCGGTCGCGTCGGCATCCCTTGTCAGTACCTTCAGCCCGCAATGGTCGATCATCAGCGTGAGCTGCGGATGGGTCTCGGCGATCCAGCGGAACTTCTTCAGGAACACGCCGGCCTGCAGCGAAACCGGCACCCCGGCCTTCTCGGCCGCGGGCCAGATCCAGTCGAACGTGCCGTCCTTCACCTGCTGCGGTTGCTCTCGATAAAGCATCGCCCAGCGCAGCCCCATCATGCCCGGCGTGTTGCGCCAACCCGGGATCAGCCGCTCGTTGCTGCGATCGTCGGGCGGGAACTGGCCCATGATCGCGAAGCGGTCCGGGTATTTCTTCGCGACCTCGATCGCCAGCGCGTTCGACGTCGGATCCCAGCTCGCCGGCGGGTGATTCAATCCGGCATCGACGCCGGCTTCCTTCATCTCCGCCAGCAGTTCCTCGGCAGTGAAGCTCTTGACCTGGCGATGCCCGCCGCCGGGCGGGATCACGGTCTGAGACCAGATGTGGACCTGGGCGTCGATGATCTTCATGCGAACTTGTAGTTCCAGCCGATCCACTTGCAGAGGCTGCGGCCCATGACCTTCTCGAGGTCCTGGCCCTTCAACCACGGCAACTCTTCGGTGAAGAAGGTCACGCACTGGCGATAGCTGCAGGGCATGCGGGTGATGTCGGTGCCCCAGAACAAGCGATCAGGGCCGTAGGCGTCGAAGATGCGATGCAGTCCGTCCTGGATGTTCTTGAACGGGTAGGGCTGTGTCGAATAGTGCGGCGCGCCCGTCAGCTTGACCGCGACGTTGGGGAGCTTCGCGAGCGCGGTCATCTCGTCGAGATGGATGAAGGCTTCGGCATCCTGGCCGAGCCGGTTGAGGCCACAGTGATCGAGGATCAGCTTGAGGCCGGGGTAGCGCTCGGCGATCGAGCGGAACTGCTTCAGGAAGATGCCGCCCATCATGGCGACGGCAAGGCCCGCCTTCTCGGCCTCGGGCCAGATCCAGTCCAGTGCGCCCTCGTGCAGCAGCTTCTGCTCGGCCGGCTGCAGCAGCGCCCAGCGCAGCCCCATCATGCCGGGCTGCTGGCGCCAGCCCGCGATCAGGCTGCGGTTGGCCGGGTTCTTCGGATCGAACTGGCCCATCACGGCGTAGCGGTCGGGATATTTCTTCGCCGCCGCCAGCGCCATGTCCTGAGACTTGGGATCCCAGCTCATCGGCGGATGGATGAGAGCGGCGTCGACGCCCGCCTCGTCCATCCACTTCAGCATCTCCTCGGCGGTCACTTGGCTGACCTTGAGATGCTTGCCGGTGGTCGGCACCACGGTCTGTGACCAGATATGGACCTGCGCGTCGATGATCTTCATGGCGTTTCCTCTCATGCTCATTTGGACCGCGGGTCTCCAGGCCCGCTCATGATCATGATGCGGGCCTGGAGGCCCGCGGTCCGAAAGACTAATTCGGCGTCGGTGCGACGGGATCGAGCAGCTTCTCGCGCTTGAGCTCGCTCCAGAGATCGCTCGGGATCTTCACGCCCATGCGCTCGACGTTCTGTTTCACCTCGGCGATGCTCAGCGCGCCCGGGATCACGGCGCAGAGCGCGGGATGGAACAGCGGGAACTGCATCGCCGCCGCTCCCAGCTCGACGCCGTGGCGCTGGCAGATTGCCTCGATCTTCTGCGCCTTCTCGATCAGGTTGGCGGGCGCGGCGGCATAGTCGTGCGTAGCGCCGGGCTTCACGCCGCCGGTGAGAATGCCCGAGTTGTACGGTCCGCCCAGGATCACCGAGACGTTGCGCTTGACGCATTCGGGCAGGAATTCCTTCAGCCCGCCCTGTTCCAGCAGCGTGTAGCGGCCGGCCAGCAGCATGCAGTCGAAGTCGCCGGCCTGGATGAAGCGCAGGCTGGTGTCGCTTTCATTGATGCCGACGCCGATCGCGCCGATAATGCCCGCCTTGCGCAACTCGTCGAGCGCCCTGAAGCCCGAATCCATCACCGTCTTGAAACGCTGGTTCAGAACCTCACGGTCCTTGGTCGTCCAGAAGTCGACGTCGTGCACCAGCGCGATGTCGATCTTGGCGAGCCCGAGTCGGAGATGCGAATGCTCGAGCGAGCGCATGACACCGTCATAGGTGTAGTCGAACACCGGCGCGAAACCCGGCAGGGCGTTGTCGCGGAAGTCGGCCGGCTTCTTCTCGCCGGGCTTCATGGCGTGCAGGATGCGGCCGATCTTGGTCGACAGCACGAAGCTGTCGCGCGGCCTCTCGCGCAACGCCGCTCCCATGCGCAGCTCGCTGCGGCCGTAGCCGTAGTAGGGCGAGGTGTCGAAGTAGCGGATGCCGGCCTCGTAGCCCTCGTCGGTCAGCGCCACTGCCTCCGCTTCGGGGATGGTGGCGCGGAACCCGCCCATCGGCGCGCCGCCGAGACCGAGCGTGGTGACTTCGAGCTTGGTCTTGCCGACGCGTCGCTTTGGCAAAGTCATGCAGCCTCCTGCGCGACCGTCGGGCCGTCGCTCTTGGTGGTGGTGCGTCGCACGTCGCGCACGATATTGAGATCATCGAAGCGGCGCACACGGTGCATGGTCGTGCGATTGTCCCAGATCACCAGGTCGAACGGCGTCCATTTGTGCACGTAGACGAATTGCGGCTGGGTGGCGTGCTCGATCAGGTCGCGGATGAAGGCCATCGCCTCGGGGCGCGGCCAGCCGACGATCGTGCCGATGTGCGAGGCGAGGAACAGCGACTTACGTCCGGTCACCGGATGGGTGCGCACCAGGCGCTGGCGCACCGGCCTCATGGCCACGCGCTCGTTGGGCAGGAACTCGGTGAAGCCGAGCTGCCCGCGCGAATAGATCAGCGAGTGCTCGCACACCAGGTCCTCGATCTCGGTCCTGGTGCGGGCATCGAGGGCGTCGTAGGCGGCGCGCATGTCGGCGAACTCGGTGTCGGGGCCTTCGCTCGGCACGATGCGGCCGCTCAGGATCGAGTACCTGGCCGGGATGACGCGGAACGAGGCGTCGGTATGCCAGAGCCGGTTGCCGAGTGCCGCCATGCGCTTCTTGTTGTTGCGCTCGGCGATGCGGCCGTCCTTGTCGAGGTTGGAGACGTCGGCGAACACCACGGGGAGGCGCAGCTCGGAATCGCGGGCGCCCGAGTTGGCACCTTCCTCGAGCGGGCCAAAATTGCGCGAGAAGGCGAGCTGTTGTTCGTCGGTGATGTCCTGGCCGGACAGCACGGTCACGGCATGCGCGTCCATCGAGGCTTCGATGCGTGCCACCTCGGCCGGTGTCAGCTTCCTGCGTGCGTCTATGTCGGTGATGCGCCCGGGCGTGAACATGCCGCGATCATAGAGCGTCAGCGCCGAGGCGCACTACTGGTGCCGGTGGAAGGCCCTATCGCAGAGCGGCCGCTATGTTGCCGCCATCGACGGTGATTACGGCGCCCGTGGTCTTGGGCGCCTTGGCGAGCGACACGAACGCCTGCGCCACGTCGTCGGCCGTCACTTCGAGGCCGAGCAGGTTGCCACCCATGTAGTCGGCTTCGGAAAGCCCGCGCGCCTTGGAGCGCTGGGCGATCATCTCGTCGGTCAGGAGGCCGGAGCGGATGCGGTCGGCGTTGACGGCGTTGGAGCGGATGCCCTCGGCGCCGTGATCGACCGCGTACTGGCGTGACAGGAACATGGTCGCTGCCTTCGGCAGCCCGTACGGCCCGAAATCGACGCCGGGATTCACGGCCTGCTTGGAGGCGTTGAACAACAGGCAGCCACCCAGGCCCTGTGCGCGCATGATCCGAACGGCGTTCTGCGCCACGCTCTGGTGCGCCCAGAAATTGAGCTCGAAGCTCTTGCGCAAGGTCGCCTCGTCGACGTCGCCGATCTTGCCCTGCCAGGCTGCACCGGCGTTGGAGACGACGATGTCGACCCCGCCGTAGGTCGCCGCGACCTTGTCGAAGGCAGCGCGGACCTCGGCGGCGTTCGTGACATCACAGGCGATCGCAGCGCCCTTGATCTTGGAGACGTCGCGATCGAGCACTACGACTTCGGCGCCTTCCTTGGCGAAGGCTGCAGCGGTCGCCGCGCCGATGCCTGAGGAACCACCAGTGACGACGGCGATGCGCCGCGCGAGAGGCTTCTCGGCCGCGGAGTTCAGCTTGGCCTGCTCGAGCGACCAGTACTCGATGTCGAAGATGTCCGGCTCGGGAATGCACTGATAGGTGCCGAGCCGCTCGGCATCGGCGATCACGGCGACCGTGGTCTCGGCGAGGTCGGCCGCGATCTTGGCGTCCTTCGAGCTGTTGCCGACGCCGAACAGGCCGACCCCCGGCACCAGCACGACGCGCGGCACCGGATCGAGCTCCTTCTTGGCCGAGATCTGCTTGCCGTTATGGCGCGCGAAGTAGGCGTGATAGTCGGCGGCGAACTTGCCGAGCGCCGCCTTTGCCTCGGTCCTGAAGGCGTCGAGCTTGCCGGCTTCGGGCGCGGGCGCGATGAGGGGCACGTTCTTGGTGCGGATCGCGTGGTCAGGCGTCACCGGTCCCTGCTGGCTGTAGCGCGCGATCTCCTTGCCGCCGACGAACGCGAGAATGTCGGGGTTGCTGCGGAACTCGAACACGAAGCGCTGCGCCGCCTCGCGGCCGCCGCTCTTTGCCGCGATCGACATCAGCCCGCGCAGGATTGGCGCGATCTCTTCCGCCTTGGCAGCACGCGACGGCAGAGCGGCGCCCGGAAAGATCTTGCGCGTCGCCTTGGCCAGACGCTTCTCGGCCATGGTCACGAGATCGATCATGCGGACATAGGCTTCTTCCGCGGTGGCACCCATCGAGAAGATGCCGTGCTTCAGCAGGATCAGGCCTTCGACATTCGGGTTTGCCTGGCCGACTTCGCTGCACTTCTTGGCGAGCGCGAAACCCGGCATGACGTAGGGCACCAGCGCCGCGCGCTTGCCGTAGAGATCGGCCGCCAGCGCCTCGCCGTCGGGCTGGTCGGTCAGCGCCAGCACCGCGTTGGAGTGCGTATGGTCGATGAACTTGTGCGGCAGGAAAGCGTGCAGCAGCGTCTCGACCGACGGGTTGGGCGACTTGGAATCGAGCAGGTTGGCACGCTGGACGTTCACCATGTCCTCGTCACTGAGCGCCTGCAGCCCGTGCAGCTCCTTGAGCGGTGCCAGCCGCACCGCCGGCAGGCCGGGCGCCTCGATCGTGCCCATGTCCCAACCACTGCCTTTGACGCAGAGCACGTCGATCGTCTGGCCGGTGATGTCGGCCATGCGGGTCTTCACCGAGGTGTTGCCGCCGCCGTGCAGCACCAGCTTGGGCTCGCCGCCCAGCAGGCGCGTGGTGTAGACGCGCAGCGCCAGGTCCTCGTTGATGCCCTTGGCGGCGTGGCTCGCGATCGCGGCCTTGGCGTCGCTGTCCTTCCAGAGGTTATCCATGCCGCCTTTTACTCCTCCGGCTGGATGCCGGCATCCTTGGCGATCTTCATCCAGGTCGCGATCTCCTGCACCTGATAGGGCCGGAACGCCGCCGGATCGCGCGGCTCGACGGTGAAGCCGAGCTTGTCGATTTTCTCCACGACCTCTGGCTTCTTGAGGCTGGTCATGATCTCGGCCGACAGGCGGTCGAGGATCGGCTGCGGCGTGCCGGCCGGCGCAAAGAAGCCCGCCCATGATGAGGCGTTGGCGCCCATGACCCCTTGCTCCTCGAGCGTCGCCAAGTCGGGCAGCTTGGGATTGCGCTTGGGGCTGCCAATCGCCACGGCGCGGATCTGGCCCGCCTTGATCTGCGCCAGCACGCTGGGCAGCGTCGAATTGGAGATGTCGATGCGGCCGCCGACGAGGTCCTGGACCAAGGGCGGCGCGCCGCGATAAGGCACGTGGGTCATCTTGATGCCGGTCCGCGCCATGAACAGTTCGGTCGACAGATGCGAGCCCGAGCCGATGCCGGTCGAGCCGTAGTTCATCTTGTCGGGCATCTCCTTGGCGATCTTGATGACGTCCTGGATGGTCTTCGCGGGCAATTCGTTGCGCACCACGAACACATGCTCGAAGGCGCCGGCGCCGGCGAGCGGCGCGAAGTCTTTCACCGCGTCGTAGCCTGGGTCCTTCAGCATGAACATGTTGTTGCCATGCGTCTGGTTGTTGCCGAACGTGATGGTGAGCCCGTCGGGCTTGGCCTTGGCGACGGCGCGCGTGCCAATGGCGCCGGCGGCGCCGGAGACGTTCTCCACGATCACCTGCTGGCCGAGCGATCCGCTGACGTCGGCCGCCACGATGCGGGCGATGACGTCGGTCGGCCCGCCGGCCGGATAGGCGACGATCATGCGGATCGGCGCCGATGGCGCCCAGGCTTGCGCGAAGGCCGGCTTGACGAAGGGCGCGGCGAGCAGACTTGCGGTGAATAGGCGACAATTCAGCATTATCGATCTGCTCCTGTTTACCTGCATTGCCGCCACGCGCACTGTGTCATCCCGAGCGCAGCGAGGGATCTATGGCGACGCATGATGCTAGGTCCCTCGCTTCGCTCGGGATGACACTGGTGGTTGGGCCAATGCCGTGCGTTATCACTTCCCGCTCTTCATCTCGATGATCGTCTTCGCCATGACCGCCTCCTGGTCCCAGGGGAACAGGATCCACGTGTCCTGGCTCACTTCGGTGATGTAGCTGTCGACCGTCGGCCGGCCGGCGGGCTTGGCATAGACGGTGGCGAAATGCGCCTCGGGCAAAAGCGCACGCACGGCGCGTGCGGTGACTCCGGTATCGACCAGGTCGTCGACGATCAGCCAGCCCTTGCCCTTGTCGTGCTCGGCGGCGGTGCCCTTCAGGATCTCGACCTTGGCGCCGCGCTCCATGCGGTCGTAGGTCGAACTGCACACCGTGTCGATCAGGCGCAAGTTCAATTCGCGCGCGATGATCGCAGCGGGCACCAGCCCGCCGCGGGTGATGGCCACCAAGCCCTTGAACGGCCCGAGATCGGCCAGCCGCCAGGCGAGCGCGCGCGCATCGCGATGCAGTTCCGTCCACGACACGGGGAACATCTTGTTGTAGCCGCTCGCGCTCGCCATGCCGTTCCGTCCCTTGCTTCTTTACAGCCCAAGTCAATCCGATATGGTGCCCGGCAATGAAAAGCTAGGGAAGTGCGGAGGGGGAATGCATTTTTCGATTCCAGTGTTCAGCTCGGCGGTTTTCTGGGCGGCACTGTGGAAGATCATCGTCGCGAACGTGATCCTGTCGGGCGACAACGCCGTCGTGATCGCGCTGGCCGCGCATGGCCTGGAAGAGAAGCAGCGGCGGCCGGCCATCCTCTTCGGCAGCCTGGGCGCCATCGTGATGCTGATCATCTTTTGCGGCATCGTGAACTACCTGCTGACCGTCCCCTATCTGAAGCTGGTCGGTGGCGCGCTGTTGCTGTGGATCGGCACCAAGCTGATGACCCAGGAAGAAGAGGAGTCGGAAGGCAAGATCAAGGTGCATAGCTCGCTCTGGGCCGCAATCGGCACCATCACGCTGGCCAACACGGTGATGAGCCTCGACAACGCCATCGCCATGGCCGCCGCTGCCAAAGGCGACATGACGTTGATCGCCATCGGCCTGGTCATCAGCGTGCCGGTCATCATGTTGGGTGCCACGATCATCGCCAGTGTGCTCGATCGCTTCCCGTGGGTCGGCATGATCGGCGCGGGCCTGATCGGCTGGATCGCGGGCGGCGTCATCGCCGACGACGGACGGGTCGACCAGTTGGACGGACAGGGCCATTTTGTGTCAATCGTGCAACAGGGCACCACTGCAGCGTGGCTTGATACTATTCTTCCGGAGGCTGAGATGGCCTGCTCCGCGATCGGTGCCGCGTTGGTGCTGGTGCTCGGCCTGTACCTCGTGAAGCGCAACAAGGCCCGCGCCGAGAAGACTTGAATCCTGCTGGCACACGTATTGAATCGAGATGACCACATTGGCTTGGAAAGAGGGCACCGATGCTAGCAGCTGAAATCGAGGGCGGCCTCTTCGGCTTCATGCCGATGATCGAGATGTTGCTCGGCGACTTCGCCGTCATCGAGATCTGGTCCGGCGCGTTCTGGCTGTCCGTCGGCAAGATCATGGCCTCCAATATCGTGCTGTCGGGCGACAACGCGGTAGTCATCGCAATGGCGAGCCACAACCTTCCGGACAAGCTGCGCAACCGTGCGATCTTCTTCGGCAGTCTGGGCGCCATCCTGCTGCGCGTGATCTTTTGCGCGATCATCGGACTGCTGCTCGGCGCGCCCTATCTCAAGCTGGTCGGCGGCGCCCTGCTGCTCTGGATCGGCATCAAGCTGGTGACCGAAGAGGAGGGGTCGGCCGAGGTCAAGGCGCACGTGACCCTGTGGGCGGCCATCACGACGATCGTCGTCGCCGACGCGGTGATGAGTCTCGACAACGCCATCGCCATCGCCGTGGCCGCTCACGGCAACTTCGCCCTGATCACGATCGGCCTATTGCTTTCCATTCCGATCATCATCGTCGGCGCCAGCCTGATCTCGAATCTGCTCGACCGCTACTCCTGGATCGGATTGGCCGGTGCTGCCTTGATTGGCTGGATCGGCGGCGAGGTGATCGCTGGCGACGGCCGCTTCGACAAGGCCGACGCCACCGGCAAGCTCGTGCATTTCGTGCAGCCCAACTCGATCGCGGCCTGGCTCGAACTCGACCCTTCCCCATGCCGAGCGCTCGTGCGCCGCCTTCGGGGCGGGCTTCGTCCTCATCATCGGGCTCTATCTCGCGGCTCGCAGCAAGCGCTCTCACCGCCGCGCCTGATCGCGCCAATGGGCGGCCTCGACCTGCACTTTGGTGAAGCGGCGCTGCTGGCGCTCACACAGGTCGTTCTGATCGATCTGGTGATGTCGGGCGACAACGCCATCATCATCGGCATGGCGGTGGCGGGCCTGCCCAAGGAGAACCGTACCAAGATCATCTTCTGGGGCGTCGCTGGCGCCACCATCCTGCGCATCCTGTTCGCGGCACTGACCACCGAACTCCTGCAGATCATCGGCCTCACCCTGGCGGGCGGCCTGTTGCTGCTCTGGGTCGCCTACCGGATGTACCGCGAGCTGCGCTCGAAGGGCCGGCCGGAGGCGGGCGAAGGCGAGGCCGCAGCCAAGCCCAAGACGGCGCGCCAGGCGATGATCCAGATCATTGCCGCCGACGTCTCGATGTCGCTCGACAACGTGCTGGCTGTTGCGGGCGCGGCGCGCGACCACAAGGTCGTGCTGTGGATCGGCCTGGTGCTGTCGATCGTGTTGATGGCGCTGGCATCCAACGCCATCGCCAAGATCCTCGACCGCTACCATTGGATTGCCTGGATCGGCTTTGCCATCATCCTCTATGTCGCCGGCGACATGATCTGGGACGGCACCCACGAGGTTGTTGCGGCGACGGGGAAAGCGTAGAGAATCGGCGAATGGCCGATGAGATGTGGCGCCACCAGGCGCTCGCGCCCTATGCCACCTTGCCATGGGCAAGCCGCGGCCGCCTGCACAAGGAAGCGGAGGCCGAGACGCGCAGCCCCTTCCAGCGCGACCGCGACCGCATCATCCATTCGACGGCGTTCCGGCGGCTGAAGCACAAGACGCAGGTCTTCGTCTATCACGAGGGCGATCACTACCGGACGCGACTGACGCACTCGCTGGAGGTGGCGCAGATTGCCCGCACGCTCTGCCGCACGCTGCGGCTCGACGAGGATCTCGGCGAGGCCGTGGCACTCGCCCACGATCTCGGCCACACGCCGTTCGGCCATGCCGGCGAGGAGGCGCTGCACGCGGCCATGAAGCCGTTCGGCGGCTTCGACCACAATGCCCAGACGCTGCGCATCCTGACCAAGCTCGAGGAGCGCTACGCCGAGTTCAACGGGCTCAACCTCACCTGGGAAACGCTGGAAGGCGCGGTCAAGCACAACGGCCCGCTGTTGAAGGACGGCCGCGTGCTCACCGACCTGCCGGCGGCGATCGTGGAATATTGCCGCGACCACGATCTCGAGCTCGGCGGCCATGCCGGGCCGGAGGCGCAGATCGCCGCCTTGAGCGACGACATCGCCTACAACAACCACGACATCGACGACGGTCTGCGCGCCGGCCTGTTCGAGGTCGGCGACCTCAAGGGCCTGCCGCTGGTCGGCGAGATGTTCGTGCTGGTGGAGAAGAAATACCCCGGCATCGGTCCGTCGCGCCTGATCCACGAAGCGATCCGCCGCATGATCAACGCGATGGTCGAGGACGTGCTTGCCGAGACCAGGAGGCGCCTGGCCGACGCGGCCCCCAGGTCGGTGGCCGATATCCGCGCGCTCGGCCGGCCGGTGGTCGGTTTCTCACCGGCGATGACGGCGACCGACCGCACCATCAAGGCCTTCCTCTACAAGCGCATGTACGAGCACTGGCATCTCAACCGCTCGCACTCCAAGGCGCGGCGCGTGGTGATGGACCTGTTCGGCCTGCTGTTCGCCGAGCCCAACTGCCTGCCGCCGCCCTGGCGCGAGCGCGCCGAGGCGGCCGAGCGGTCGGCCCGCGCGCGCATCGTCGCCGACTACATCGCCGGCATGACCGACCGATATGCCCTAGACGAGCACCGGCGGCTGTTCGACCTCTATCAATGACCTCTTCACCTCCCCCGTCTTCGGGGGAGGTGCCCTCATCATATGAGGGCGGAGGGGGGTCATGACTCTTGGGCGAGAGGCATGACCCCCTCCGCCCCTGGTTACAGGGGAACCTCCCCCGAAGACGGGGGAGGGGAATGACAAAGGACGCCGAATAGGCAATACCCGCGCCCCATGAACCCCTACCGCCATTTCATCGGCGAGATCGAAGGCGCGCTCAGGGCCATGCAGGCGGCGGGCGAGCTGCCGGCGGCGCTGGATTTCTCCGCGATCACGGCCGAGCCACCGCGCGATCCGGCGCATGGCGACATCGCGACCAACGCCGCCATGGTGCTGGCCAAGGCCGCGGCCAAGAAGCCGCGCGATATCGCCGAGCCGTTGCTCGCGCGCCTCAAGACCAATCCGAACGTCGTCGATGGCTCGGTGGCGGGGCCGGGCTTCATCAACCTCAAGATCAGAGACGCCTTCTGGCGCGAGCGGCTGCGCGAGTGCCTGAAGGACGGGATCGCCTACGGCAATTCGCGGATGGGCGGCGGCAAGAAGGTGAATGTCGAATACGTCTCGGCCAACCCGACAGGCCCGCTGCATGTCGCGCATGCGCGCGGCGCGGTGGTGGGCGATGCGCTTGCCAACCTGCTGGCCAAGGCGGGCTACGCCGTCACCAAGGAGTACTATATCAACGATGCCGGCGCGCAGGTCGACACGCTCGGCCGTTCGACCTTCCTGCGCTACAAGGAAGCGCTGGGCGATCACATCGGCACGATTCCCGAGGGCCTCTATCCCGGCGAGTACCTGAAGGAGGTCGGCGCGGCGATCGCCAAGCGCGACGGCGCGCGCTGGATCGACAAGCCCGAGGCCGACTGGCTGCCCGAGATGCGGGCGTTCGCGATCGCCATGCTGATGGCCGACATCAAGACCGACCTCGAGACGCTCGGCGTCAACATCGATGTCTATTCCTCGGAACGTGCACTCATTGAATCGGGCATGGTCGATCGCGTCTTCCAGGAATTGTCGCGGCAAGGGCTGATCTATCAGGGCCGGCTCGACCCGGCCAAGAGCGAGAAGGCGGGCGATTGGGAAGATCGCGAGCAGACGCTGTTTCGCGCCACCAAGTTCGGCGACGAGGTCGACCGGCCGTTGAAGAAGTCCGACGGCAGCTGGACCTACTTTGCCAACGACATCGCCTATCACTACGACAAGTTCCTCCGTGGCTTCGCCGACATGATCGATGTGTGGGGCGCCGACCACGGCGGCTACGTAAAGCGCCAGAAGGCGGCGGTGAAGGCCATCACCGGCGGCAAGGGCGAGCTCGACGTGAAGCTCTGCCAGCTGGTGCGCGTGTTGCGCAACGGCGAGCTGGTCCGCATGTCCAAGCGCGCTGGTACATTCGTTACACTTCGCGATCTGCTCGACGAAGTCGGGCCAGATGTCGTGAGATTCACGATGCTTACGCGCAAGAACGACGCGCCGTTCGACTTCGACCTCGTCAAGGCCACAGAACAGTCACGCGACAACCCGGTTTGGTACGTTCAGTACGGGCACGCGCGGACACGCTCCGTCATGCGGCAAGCGAGCGCCGCCGGCATCGCGGTCGAAGGGTTGGACAGCGCTCTTATCGACCGACTGGGCGATGCCGGCGAACTTGCCCTCATCAGGTTGATCGCCCAATGGCCTCGGCAGGTCGAAGCCGCCGCCTCGGCGCACGAGCCGCACCGCATCGCCTTCTATCTCTATGACCTCGCGGCGGCCTTCCACGCCCACTGGAATCGCGGGCGCGATGAATCCGGCCTTCGATTCATCGTCGAGGAAGATATCGAGCTCACGCGCGCCCGGCTGGCCTTGGTACAGGCCGTCGGATTTGTGATAGGATCGGGGTTAAAGGTCTTCGGCGTCACTCCCGTCGAAGAAATGAGATAAGGAAGAGATGCACATCCGCCGGTCCCCCTCCGGTGACGGTCCAAAGATCTACCGACCTAACGAGTCGGTTGCCGTGCGGCTCGAACCGTCGCCACGGCCCGTCGCTCATGAGCCCAATTCGATCCCCCCGCCACCGCGGGATTCCCTCCTCGCCCGCGTCAACCGCCGGCGCGGCCAGATCCTTACAATCATGGTTTCGATCGCTGCCATCGCGAGCTTCGGCTCGGTGGTGTGGTGGGCGCATAACCAGGATGTGAGGGCAGGGGGCAAAGGCCTGGAGCCACTGGTCGTGCAGGCCCCGGCCACGCCCGCCCGGACCAAGCCCGAGAATGCCGGCGGCCTGGTGCCACCCAACCAGGACAAGGAAGTCTACAACCGCATCACCCCGGGGGCGGTGCCGGTGCAGCCCGAGAAGCTGCTGCCCGGGCCGGTCACGCCCAAACTGCCGGCCAACGGCCTGCCCCTGCCGGCCGCGCCCAAGCCCGAGCCCGAGGCCGCCAAGACGCCGACCCCGATCCAGCCCGCGGCGACACCCAGCGGCAGCGGTCCAACGCCGCCGCCGGCGGCAACCCCTGCGACCCCACCCGACAAGCAGCCGACCGTGACCCAGGCGCCAACTCCGGCGCCCGCCAGTGAGCCCGCCCCCAGCATTGCCAGCCTGATCGAGGGCATGTCGGGCCCGACCGGCGGCTGGCGCGTGCAGATCGCGTCGGTCAAGAGCGAGGACATCGCCAAGTCGACCTGGGCGCGCCTGCAGGCCGCACACGGCGACGTGCTGGGCAGTCTCCGCATGCAGCCGACCAAGGTCGATCTCGGCGACAAGGGCGTGTGGTACCGCGTGCAGGCGGGCCCGCTCGACGAGAAGCAGGCCCAGAGTGTTTGCGGTACGTTGAAGACCCGCAAGACTGACTGTGTCATCGTGCCGCCCGCCAGGCAGTGACCGACAATCCATGACAAGCCCGCGCGCGGCGATCTTCGGCTGCGCCGGACCCGACCTCACGTCGGACGAGCGCGCTTTCTTCCGCGACGCCGATCCGCTGGGCTTCATCCTGTTCGCACGCAACATCGACACGCCCGAGCGCACGAGCCGGCTGGTCGAGGAGCTCCGGTCGTGCGTCGCTCGCGCCGAGGCGCCGGTGCTGATCGACCAGGAAGGCGGCCGCGTCGCGCGCCTCAGGCCGCCGCTCTGGCGCAAGGCGCCGCCGGCACGGCAATTGGGGGAGCTTTATGCCCGGAGTCCGGAACAGGGGCTGGAGGCGACCAAGCTGAACTCGCGCCTGCTGGCAGCCGACCTCGCCTCGATCGGCGCTAATGTCGATTGCCTGCCGGTGCTCGACATCGCCTTTCCCGAGACCCATGCCGTGATCGGCGACCGAGCCTATGCCGGCCAACCCGAGCCCGTGGCGGCGCTCGGCCGCGCCGCCGCCGAGGGCCTGATGGCCGAAGGCGTCATGCCGGTGATCAAGCACATTCCAGGGCATGGCCGCGCCACCGTCGATTCGCACGATCACCTGCCCACCGTCTCGGCCTCGCGCGAGGTGCTGGAGCGGACGGATTTCCTGCCCTTCAAGCTGCTCTCCGATCTGCCGTGGGCCATGACCGGCCACCTGTTGTTCGAGGCGATCGACCCCAAGGCTGCCATCACCGTTTCGGCAGGGGGCGTGAAGGACGTGATCCGCGGCCATATCGGCTTCGACGGCTTGCTGCTGTCCGACGACCTCTCCATGCAGGCCCTGGGCGGCAGCCTGGGCGAACGCGCCGCGCGGGCGCTGGCAGCGGGCTGCGACATCGCGCTTCACTGCAACGGGCGGATGGCCGAGATGGTCGAGGTGGCCGTCGACACCGATTGCCTGACGGAGGCTGCGGAGCGCCGCTACGAGGCCGGACGGCGGTTCCTGGCCCGGCACCGCGATCCGCTGGGACGGGCGGGGCTTGCCGATGCCGCCCGGCGCGTCACCTCGCTGTTGCGGGAATGGGGATAAGGCGGGGCCAATTACAGTAGCCGTGGGCGCACCGGCTGGATTACACCGGAGCAACATGAACGAGCCTGTCAGCCCCCCTCCAGCCGACGGATTTTCGACCGACAGGTTTGCGTCGGAGGGCCCGGACGTCATCGCGCCGGGCGAGGGCGAGTTGATCGTCAACCTCGAGGGCTTCGAAGGCCCGCTCGACCTGCTGCTGACGCTTGCCCGCGACCAGAAAGTCGACCTCAGGCGTATCTCCATGGTCGCCCTTGTCGACCAGTACTTGGCGCATGTCGCCCAGGCCCGCCGAATAAGGCTCGAGCTCGCCGCCGACTATCTCGTGATGGCGGCCTGGCTCGCCTACCTGAAGTCCCGTCTGCTGCTGCCGGAGCCGCCGGCCGGCGAGGAACCGTCGGGCCAGGAGATGGCCGATGCCCTGCAATGGCAGTTGCGCCGGCTCGAGGCGATGCAGGAGGCGGGCGTGCGCCTGATGGCCCGCCCACAGCTCGGCAAGGACGTCTTTTCGCGCGGCGCTCCCGAGGGAGTGATCGTCGTCCGTCGCGCCATCTGGGACGTGAAGCTGTTCGATCTCTTGTCGGCGTATGGCCATCAGCTGCGGCCGAAGGACGCCGACACGTATCAAATCCAGCCGATGCAGTTCTTCTCGGTCGAGGAAGCGGCCGAGCGGCTGGGTAAGATGCTGGGCATCGCCATTGACTGGCAATCTCTCGAGGCCTTCATGCCCGCCGGTCTCACCGACCCGACTCGGCGGCGCTCGGCACTCGCCTCGACCTTCGTCGCGGGCCTGCAGCTTGCCAAGGATGGCTCGATCGAACTGCGGCAAGCCGAACGTTTCGGTCCAATTTATCTGCGCAAACGTACCGAGCAACGGTGACGGTGCTCCCATGGCCAATGAAGACTCAGAAAAAGTGACCGACGTCCTCTCTCCCGACCACGCGCAGCATCTGCGGTTGCTCGAAGCGCTGGTCTTTGCCGGAACGCAAGCGCTCGACGAAAAGGAACTGGCCGAGCGCCTGCCCAACGACGCCGATGTGCAGCGGCTGCTGGCCGACCTCGGTGAGCTCTACGCCAACCGCGGCGTGAACCTGGTGAAGGTGGCGGGCGGCTATGCCTTCCGTACGGCCTCGGACCTCTCGGAGAAGCTCAAGATCGAGCGGCCGGTGACGCGCAAACTGTCGCGGGCGGCGATCGAGACCCTGGCCATCATCGCCTACCACCAGCCGGTGACCCGCACCGAGATCGAGCAGGTGCGCGGCGTGGGCCTCAGCAAGGGCACGCTTGACCTGTTGTTCGAGCAGAACTGGATCAGGCCGATGGGCCGCCGGCGCGTGCCGGGCCGTCCCGTCACCTGGGGCACCACGGACTTCTTCCTCGAGCATTTCGGCTTGCCGGCGCTGGATGACCTGCCGGGCCAGGAGGAAATGAAAGCCGCCGGCCTCTTGGACCCGCGCGCGCAGCCCCCCATATTCAGGCCGGAGGAGCCCGATCTGCCGCTGGAAGCGGAAGAGGACGAGGCGGACGAGCCGTTGGCCACCGAAGAGCAGGGCCGATAGGCCCAAATACCGCCTTATTAGACAGGTTGCCGGGCCTTCCACGCGGGTGCGATAATCCCCGCGAGCGATCGCAAACGTTTTTGGGAGCATTGTAGATGGGTAGCCTCAGCCTCTGGCACTGGATCATCGTGCTGGCCGTAGTGCTGCTGCTGTTCGGCGGTCGCGGCAAGATCTCGCAGCTGATGGGCGACTTCGGCAAGGGCCTGCAGGCCTTCAAGAAGGGCGTCGGCGCGCAGGACGAGTCGCAGCAGGCTCAGCCGGGCCAGCCGGGCGACACCGCCAAGCCGATCTCTGCCCAGGCGACGACCTCGCAGCCGGGCAGCCAGGTCCACCAAGACACCGCCGCCAAGGTCTGACAGCTTTAACGAGGTCGGCGGCGTCCTGTCATGTTCGGCATCGACAGTTCCGAGCTCCTGCTCATCGCCATCGTGGCGCTGGTCGTCATTGGCCCCAAGGAATTGCCGGGCCTGTTGCGCACCTGGGGCAAGTGGATGGCGCAGATGCGCGCCATGGCGTCGGAGTTCCGCGGCCATGTCGACGAGATGGTGCGCCAGTCCGAGCTGGACGATGTGAAGAAGCAGCTCGAAGGCTCGTCGGGATTCGACCTCAAGGACCTCGATCCGACCAAGCAGATCCGCTCGCATATCGAGGAAGGCATGGCCGAGGGCGAGAAGGCGATCGCCGAGGCCAAGGCCAATCTGGATAACCCGCTGGCCGAGCCCGAATCCGCGCCACAAGTTGCTGTCGAGACGCCGCTACCGATTGCGGCCGAGCCCGCCGCCGAGCACACGCCGGTGGTCGCCGAGGCGCCGCCTGCCACCGAGGGCGAGCCGACCGAGCAAAAACCCGCCAAGGCTGCGGCCGAGTAGGGGTCAAATAGCGCTTTGAATTGCGGCCCAAAGGGCGGCATAACGCGCCACCTACTGCCGCAAAGTTATGACCCAAGCGCACGACGGACCCGAAGACGACAAGGCGATGCCGCTGCTCGATCACCTGATCGAGCTGCGCAAGCGTTTGATCTATGCGCTGGTCGCCTTCTTCCTGGTGTTCTTCGTCACCTTCTATTTCGCCAAGCCGATCTTCTCGTTCCTGATCCAGCCGGCCGTCTCCGACGGCTACAAGGTCAGCGTCTTCGACATCTTCGAATTCTTCTTCGTCACGGTGAAGCTGTCGGCCTTCGTGGCGTTGATCGTCGGCTTCCCGCTGATCGCGGTGCAAATCTGGCTGTTCGTGGCGCCCGGTCTCTACCGCCAGGAGAAGAAGGCGTTCCTGCCGTTCCTGATCGCTACGCCGTTCATGTTCTATGCCGGCTGCGCAGTCATGTACTACGTGGTGCTGCCTTACGTGATCAATCTGATGCTGGCCCACTACGTCCCGGCCGACATCGAAAAGACTCTGCGCTCCTCCGATTACCTCTCGCGCATCCTGCAGCTGGTGTTTGCCTTCGGCTTCGCCTTCGAGGTGCCGGTGTTGCTGACCCTGCTGGTCAGGGTTGGCATCGTCAGCACGGCGGGCCTGCGCTCCAAGCGCCGCTACGCCATCGTCGTCGCTTTCATCGTTGCGGCCGTGCTGACGCCGCCCGACGTGATCAGCCAGCTCGCGCTCGCGCTGCCGCTGCTCGCCTTCTACGAGATCAGCATCATCATCGGGAGCTGGATCGAGAAGAAGCGCGAGGAAGAGGACAAGAAGACCGAGGAAGAGGAGAAGAAGGCCGAGGCGGCGGCAGACACCTAGCCATGCACGACATACGTTTCATCCGCGAACATCCGGCCGCCTTCGACGCCGGTCTCAAGAAGCGCAACCTGGCGCCGTTGTCGGCCGAGCTGCTGGAGATCGACAAGCGCCGCCGCGCCGCCATCTCCGAGAGCGAGACCATCCAGGCCAAGCGCAAGGCGCTCAGCCAGCAGATCGGCATGGCCAAGCGCAAGGGTGAGAATGCCGACGCGCTGATGGCCGAGGTCGCCGGCCTCGAAGAGTCGCTCAAGAAGGGCGAGGCGCTGGCCGCCGAGCTCGACACCGAGCTGACGCGGCGCCTGGAGGTGCTGCCCAATCTGCCGTTCGACGATGTCCCTGATGGGACCGACGAGACCGGCAACGTCGAGATCCGCCGGGTCGGTAGCCAGCGCAACTTCAGCTTCGCGCCCAAGGACCACGTGGCGCTGGGCGAGGCGACCGGCGAGATGGATTTTGCCTCGGCGACCAAGATCTCGGGCGCGCGCTTCGTCTTCCTCAAGGGCAGGCTCGCCAAGCTCGAGCGCGCGATCGCGCAGTTCATGCTGGACCTGCATACCAGCGAGGAGGGCGGCTATACCGAGGTCAATCCGCCGTTCCTGGTGCGCGACAATGCAGCTTACGGCGTCGGCCAGCTGCCGCGGTTCGCCGAGGACATGTTCCACACCGACAACGGCTTCTGGCTGATCCCGACCGCCGAGGTGCCGCTCACCAACCTGGTGAACGACACGATGCTGGAGGAGAAGCAGCTTCCGTTGCGCTTCACCGCCTGGACGCCGTGCTTCCGCTCCGAGGCAGGTGCGGCCGGCAAGGACACCCGCGGCATGATCCGCCAGCACCAGTTTCCCAAGGTCGAGCTGGTTAGTATCACCACGCCCGAGCAGTCCGACGACGAGCACAAGCGCATGACGTCGCGCGCCGAAGAGGTGCTGAAGCGCCTCGGCCTGCCGTTCCGCACCATCGTGCTGTGCGGCGGCGACATGGGCCCAGCTTCGCGCAAGACCTTCGACATCGAGGTCTGGCTGCCCGGCCAGAACGCCTATCGCGAGATCTCGAGCTGCTCGAACTGCGGCGAGTACCAGGCCCGCCGCATGGGCGCGCGCTTCCGCCCCAAGGAGGGCAAGGGAACGCGCTTTGTGCACACCCTGAACGGCTCTGGCCTCGCCGTCGGCCGCACCCTGATCGCGGTGCTGGAGAACTACCAGAACGAGGACGGTTCGGTGACCATTCCCGAGGCGCTGCGCTCCTACATGGGCGGCCTCGACGTGCTGCCCGGGCCGACGAAAGCCAACAAGTGAAGCCGAGCGATATCGCCAAGGCCCGCATCCTCGTCACCAACGACGACGGCATCCATGCGCCCGGCCTCGATGCCCTGATCGAGATCGCGGGCCAGCTCTCGTCCGACGTCTGGGTGGTGGCACCCGAGGTCAACCAGAGCGGCGCCGCCCATTCGCTCTCGCTGTCGCGGCCGTTGCGTAGCCGCGAGGTGAGCGAAGCCAAGTATGCGCTGGAGGGCACGCCGAGCGACTGCGTGCTGTTCGCGGTCAAGCATCTGTTGAAGGACCGCAAGCCGGACATCGTTCTGTCGGGCGTCAACCGCGGCACCAACATGGCCGACGACGTGACCTACTCCGGCACCATCGCCGGCGCGATGGAAGGCTGCCTGCTCGGTATCCCCTCGATCGCCTTCAGCCAGGCCTATACCCATCCCCATCCGGTGAAGTGGGGCACCGCCACCCATCACGGCGCCGACGTGTCGCGGCGTGTGCTCGGCATGGATTGGCCGAGGAACGTGTTCATCAACGTCAACTTCCCCGACGTCGTCTCGGCGTCGGTCAAAGGCACCAAGGTGACACGCCAGGGCGTGCGCGGCTTCGGCGGCCACATCGTCGAGCGCACCGATCCGCGCGGCGGCGCCTACTACTGGATCGGCTACACTCCGGGTGAGCACGAATTCGACGACGAGAGCGACCTTGCGGCCGTGCGCGGCGGCTTCATCTCGGTGACACCACTGCATCTTGATCTCACCCATGAGGCGATGCGGCGAAAGCTCGCCGCCCAGTTCGAGACGGCCTGAGCCGGGGAGCGGGCGATGAACGTCCCCGCCATGCAGCGCCTGGTCGCCGAATTGCGGCAGTCGGGCATCTCCGACGAGAACGTGCTGGCGGCGATCGGCGCAGTCGATCGCGAGCGCTTCGTGTCGGCGCCCTTTGCCGAGCGTGCCTGGGACAACACCGCGCTGCCCATCGCCTTCGGCCAGACCATCAGCCAGCCGCTGGTGGTGGCGGCCATGACCGAGGCGTTGCGGGTCGGCCCGCGCATGAAGGTGCTCGAGATCGGCACCGGCTCGGGCTACCAGGCCGCCGTGCTGGCCAAGCTCGCCCGCCGCGTCTACTCGATAGAGCGCTTCAAGCCCCTGTCGAAGGAGGCCGAGCGGCTGCTGATCGACCTCGGCATCTTCAACGTCGTGTTCGACATCGGCGACGGCAGCAAGGGCTGGCCGGGACAGGCGCCGTTCGATCGCATCATCGTCACTGCCGCCGCCGAGGAGCGCCCGCAGGCCCTGATCGACCAGTTGAGCCTGGGCGGCATCCTGATCGTGCCGGTGGGCCGCGACCCCACGGCGCAGGTGGTCGAGCGCATCGTCAAGAGCGAGAGCGGGTTGCAGCGCGATACCCTGATGCCGGTGCGTTTCGTGCCCCTGGTGACGGGCGCCCTGCCGGTGCTGGGACAAGGTTGAGTCCGGAGCAAATATCCGCATAAGCCGGATTCCCGCCGGAATCGCGATGCAGTAAACTACCGGCATGAAAAGAGCCCTTCGCTACCCCTCGCGATGGGCCGGCCGGTCGCGCACGCTGATCATAACGGCGGCGTTGATCGGGCTCGGCGCCTGCACGTCCATGGACAACCTCCTCTATGGTGGCCGCGAAGGCACCATGGAATATCCCGGCTCGGCCGCCGGCCCCAATGCCGTCCCGACCTATGTCGTGAAGAGCAAGGATACGGTCGACGGTATCGCCCAGCGCTACGGCGTCTCGGCGCAATCCATCGTCGAGCGCAACAGGCTGCAGCCGCCCTATCCGCTGCGCCCCGGCCAGACCATCGAGGTGCCCGGCGCCAAGTACGTGCCCCCCGGCGAAACCGATGTCGCGACCCAGCCCGTCGGGCCGCCGGGCGGTCCGGTCAAGAAGGAGGCGCTCGCGCCACCCGGCCAATCGGCCGAACCGCCGCCGCAGCGCCCGCCGCCCGCCGCCGGCGAGCCGACGCCGCTCAGCCCGGCCGCCGCCACGGCGCCACCGCCCGGACTCACGCCGCGCTTCCAGTGGCCGCTCAGCGGCAAGATCATCACGCCTTACGGCACCTCGGGTGGCCAGAAGAGCGACGGCATCGACATTGCCGCCACCAACGGCGCACCGGTGAAGGCAGCCGACGGCGGCAAGGTGGTCTATGCCGGCGACGGTGTGCCCCATCTCGGCAACCTGCTGCTGGTCGAGCACAGCGCGGGCTACATCACCGCCTACGGCAACAACGAGTCGCTGCTGGTCAAGAAGGACGACGTGGTGAAGAAGGGCCAGACAATCGCCCGCGCCGGCAGCTCGGGCGGCGCGGCAAGTCCTCGGCTGCACTTCGAGATCCGCCGCGGCGGTAGCCAGACCATCGATCCGGTGAGCATGTTGCCGTCGCAGTAGGCCGCACAGTGTCATCCCGAGCGTAGCGAGGGACCTTTGGCGATGTTGTGAAAGGTCCCTCGCTGCGCTCGGGATGACACCAGTGCTTGTGCAACGTCATGCGTCGCTTACACGACTTTCCCATCCAGCTTGTACTGCCCTCTACGGTCCTCGATCTCGAGGACCCAGACGTCGGGGTCGTACTTCACCTGGCGCTCGATATAGGCGTCGGCCTCGGCCTCGGTGACCGGCTTGGGTCCGGTGCCGCGGCTCCACGCTGGCTCGTCGTTCATCGTGGCCGCTTGCGTGTAGACGGTGACGCCTTCCTCGAAGCGGTTGAGCTTCAGCAGCACCGTGCCGGCATCGGAATCACCGCGACGCACGATGGTGGCAGGGATGAAGTTGCGGTCGCAGATCCGCACCTGCGCCATCACCCACAATCCCGTGTTCAGCCCCATCACCATGGGCTGATCATTCGAGTGCGTCGTCGAGGCCGTCGAAGACCGCGCGGGCGCCGCGCCAATGGAAGCGCACGCAGGTGAAGGGGAGCGAATCGAGAGCAGCGCCGTCGCGCTCGGCAAGTGTGGCCGGTGCGATCAGGATCGGCCGCACGTCCGGCCCGCCGCGTGCCGAGGCGAGCGACAGCGAGCCCACGGCCATCGCCAGCTCCTCCGGCCGGCCGTCGGCGACCAGCGCGAACAGTGGTTGCGGTCGCTCCCCGCGCAGCGAGAAGAGATCGTCGGCGCCGCCGAACAGGCCGCGCTTGCTGAGCTCCTCGTGCAGCGCAACGTCGACCAGGCGCCGGTCGCAGGCGGCCGCCGCGCTGTCGCGCGCCGAAGGCTCGACACAAAGCCCCGTGCGATGCATCGGCGCGTCGCCCGCCTTGAAGCTACGCACGGCATCGACGAAGCCGCCGAGCAGCCGGGTCAGCCGCGGGCTGTCGAGCGGCGCCACGATCAACGCGTCGGTCTCCTCGCCATCGGGCCAGATCACCGGCCGCCACACGCCATCGGCGAGGAACTCGCGGAACGCCGACTTGCGCTGGCCGGGCCGGGCGCCGCCCATGCGGCCGGAATGGGCGAGGAACAGCGCGCCCGTCTCGTCGGCGGCGATGATGCCGGCGACCTTCCGGTCACCGCCTTCGCGCGGCAGGTTGATCTCGCAGGTGATACTCTCGCGCTTGGTCGGCGCATTGGGCGCGTGGCCCAGCAGCAGGGCGTTGCGCGCGGTGCGGGGCTCGAAGGCCCACCAGAAGGAATCGTCGCGCGCCCAGTGGATGGTGGTGCGCAACTCGCCGCCGCGCCAGGTCAGCCGCACGCTGCGCGCGGGGACGCCCTTCAGGGCGCCCTGCAGGCGCCTGATGGCCTTGTCGATCCGCCTCGGGTCCCCCACGACCTGCAGCATGCGAGACAATACCTCCGAGAGTTGTTCTTGCCGCTGTGGACAGCTTCAGCCATGACACCGGCCCCATGGCTCTGCCGCCCCTCCTGACCCTCGCCGGTATCCGGTTCCATCTCGGCGACCAGACCGTCCTCGACGGCGTCGACCTCGCCGTGGCGCCGGGCGAGCGGCTGTCGCTGGTCGGCCGCAACGGTGCCGGCAAGTCGAGCCTGCTGCGCATCCTGGCGGGCGAACCCATCTCCGATGGCGGCACCCGTTTCGCCCAGCCCGGCACCACCGTGGCCACCCTGCCGCAGGAACCGGATTTCACGGGATACCCCAGCGTGGCGCACTACGTCGCCTCCGCCTTGGCCGATTCGCACGGGCCGTCCGACTACCGGGTTGCTGCGCTCCTGTCGGAGATCGGGCTCGAAGGCGAGCGCGATCCTGGGGCGCTCTCCGGCGGCGAGGCGCGCCGGGCGGCGCTGGCGCGCGTCCTGGTCGGCGAGCCCGACGTCATGCTGCTCGACGAGCCGACCAACCATCTCGACCTGCCGACCATCGAATGGCTGGAGGCGAGGCTTCTGGAATGGAAGGGCGCCTACGTCCTGGTGAGCCACGATCGCCGGTTCCTGTCGAACCTCGCGCGGGCCGTGCTGTGGCTCGATCGCGGCATCGTGCGGCGGCTCGACAAGGGCTACGACGCCTTCGAGGAGTGGTCGAGCGAGATCCTCGAGCGCGAGGCGACCGAGCGGCACAAGCTCGACCGGCTGATTGAACGCGAGACCGAATGGGCCGGCAAGAGCATCCGCGCTCGCCGCACCCGCAACGAGGGCCGCCTGCGCGCGCTCGGCGACCTGCGCAAGCAGCGCCGCCAGCAGATCGGCCCCACCGGTCGCGCCACCATCGAGGCCGGCCAGGCCGAGCAGTCGGGGTCGCTCGCCATCACCGCGCGCAACATCTCCAAGCGCTGGGGCGACAAGGTGATCGTCGGGAATTTCTCAACCCGCATCTTCCGCCGCGACCGGATCGGCCTGATCGGACCCAATGGCGCCGGCAAGACGACGCTGCTCAAGATGCTGATCGGCGAGCTTATACCCGACACCGGCTCGGTGAAGCTCGGCGCCAACCTGATGCCGGTGGTGATCGACCAGCGACGCGCTGGGCTCGATCCCGACAAGACGCCGTGGGAGATTTTAGCCGACCGGAACGACCACGTGCTGGTGCGCGGCCAGCAGCGCCATGTGATGACCTACTTGCGCGAATACCTGTTCCGCGACGAGCAGGCGCGCCAGCCGGTGCGCACGCTGTCGGGCGGCGAGCGCAATCGCTTGCTGCTGGCCAAGGCGCTGGCGGCGCCCTCCAACATGCTGGTGCTCGATGAGCCGACCAACGACCTCGACGCCGACACGCTCGATCTCTTGCAGGAGGCGCTCTCTGACTACGACGGCACCGTCCTGCTGGTGAGCCACGACCGCGACTTTTTAGACCGGCTGGTGACCTCGACCATCGCCCTCGAAGGCGACGGCACGGCGATCGAATATGCCGGCGGCTACAGCGACTACCTTGCTCAGCGTCCTGTGCGCACGACGTCAACTGCGTCACCGGCGCCGCGCAAAGAAAGGGCGCCGACGCGCGAGCGAGCGGCGCCGCAACGCCTCGGCTACAAACGCGAACGCGCGCTCGCCGAGTTGCCCAAGAAGATCAAGGCGCTGCAGACGGAGATTGCCCGGCTGCAAACCGCGCTGGCTGATCCGGATCTATATCGCCGCAATGCTGCCGACTTTCAGACCAAGACGAAACGTCTCAGCGCGGCCCTGTCGGAGCTCGATGACGCCGAGACGGAGTGGCTGGAGCTTGAGATGCTGAAGGAAGAGCTGGGCGGGTAGGTGGAACCGTCAAGGGCCCCTACGTGTTGTCTAGTCATGCAGCCCATCAGCCTTCTTGCCGCTCTCGCCTTGCTGGCCAGCGTTGCCGCCTGCGATCCGGGCCCGTCACCTACGCCGACCAGTGCCGGCCCGGTCGCGCTGCCAGGCGAGCGCCCGGCCAATGCCGCCCTGAGCACGCCGCCCGACGAATGGGCGGCGCCGCCCCGGCAAACCGCACAGGCTGGTCCGACTCGCCCATAACATCGCTGAGTTGACGGAGTAGGCCGGCTCCGGTACGCCCACGCCGCCCCCTCAACTAGGTCGAAAAGTGCCTGATTCCGCTGTTCCCGCCGTCGCGTCCGATTCGGCCTTGGCTGGCCATCCCGCCGGTCTGCGGCGCACCTTTGCCATCATCTCCCATCCCGACGCCGGCAAGACGACGCTGACCGAAAAGCTGCTGCTGTTCGGCGGCGCCATCCATGTCGCGGGCGCGGTGAAGGCGCGCGGCGAGGCCAGGCGTGCGCGTTCGGACTGGATGAAGATCGAGCAACAGCGCGGCATCTCGGTCACCACCTCGGTGATGCATTTCGAGTATGGCGGCGCGGTGTTCAATCTGCTCGACACGCCGGGCCACGAGGATTTCAGCGAGGACACCTACCGCACGCTGACCGCCGTCAATTCGGCGGTGATGGTGATCGATGCCGCCAGGGGCATCGAGGCGCGCACCCGCAAGCTGTTCGAGATCTGCCGCCTGCGCGACGTGCCGATCGTGACCTTCATCAACAAGATGGACCGCGAGGCCAAGGACCCGATCGAGCTTCTGGACGAGATCGCCTCGACCCTGGCGCTCGATGTCGCGCCAATGACCTGGCCGACCGGCTCGGGCCAGGCCTTCAAGGGCACCTACGATCTCGCCCACAGCCGCATGCTGGTGTTCGACAACACCGACCGCAGCCGCATCGGCGAGGTGATCGAGAACTACGAGATCACGGACTCGCGGCTGGCCGAGGAGATCGAGCTGGTGCGCATGGGCTACCCCGCTTTCGACATGGAGTCCTATCGCGCCGGTCATCTCACGCCGGTGTTCTTCGGCTCGGCCTACAACAATTTCGGCGTGAAGGAGCTCCTGGACGCGCTGGCCGCCTGGGCGCCGCCGCCGCGTCCTCAGCCCGCCGAGCCGCGGCCGATCGAGCCGACCGAGCCCAAGGTTGCGGGCTTCGTGTTCAAGGTCCAGGCCAACATGGATCCCAACCACCGCGACCGCGTCGCCTTCCTGCGGCTGTGCAGCGGCAGGTTCCGCCGCGGCATGAAGCTGACACAGATGGGCACGGGCAAGACCTTGTCGGTCAACTCGCCGATCCTGTTCTTCGCCCGCGAGCGCGAGATCGTCGACGAGGCGTGGCCGGGCGACATCATCGGCATTCCCAATCACGGCGTGCTCCGGGTCGGCGACACGCTGACCGAGGGCGAGATGATCAAGATCGTCGGCATCCCCAACTTCGCGCCGGAAATCCTGCGCCGCGTGCGGCTCGAGGACCCGATGAAGTCCAAGCAGCTCAAGCGCGCGCTCGACGATCTCGCCGAGGAGGGCGTGACGCAGGTGTTCCGCCGCGTGATCGGCGGCGACAATATCGTGGGCGTGGTGGGCGAGCTGCAGCTCGATGTGCTGAAGACCCGTGTCGAGGCCGAGTATTCGGTGAACATCGATCTCGAGCCCGCGCCGTTCGAGACGGCGCGCTGGATCTCGGCCGAGAGCAAGGCCGACCTGGAAGCCTTCATGACCGCCAATCGCGGCGGCATGTCGGAGGACCGCGACGGCTCGCCGGTCTTTTTGGCGCGCAATGCCTGGGAGCTGGGCTACATCACCGAGAAGAGCCCGAAGATCAAATTCGCCGACATCCGCGAACGGTCGTGACGTCTTCACCCTCCCCCGTCTTCGGGGGAGGTGGCGCCGTCATACGGCGACGGAGGGGGTCATGACTTTCTGACCCCCTCCGTCAGCGTAAGACGCTGACACCTCCCCCGAAGACGGGGGAGGTGATTCATTTCTTCGGCGACCAGCCATAGGCCTTGGCGCAGGCGCCGCCCATCAGCATGGCCCGCTCGGAATCGCTCAGGCGCTTGGTCTCGACGAACGGCTTGACCGCCTGCTCGTAGTTGACGACGGCGAACGCGCGCGTCCAATCGGTGCCCCACAGGCAGCGCTCGAAGCCCCAGGCGTCGAACACGCGGGCGAGCGGGTCCCAGATATCGTTGAACGGATACGGCTCCTTGGAGAGCGTGCAGGCGCCGCTCACCTTGATCACGACGTTCGGGCGCTTGGCGAGCTCCAGCACCTTCGGCAGGTCGGCCCACGGCTGCGCCGGGGCGGGGGGGACGCGCGGCTGCTGGAGGGCCAGGTGGTCGATGATGAAGCGCGCGTTGGGGTGGCGGTCGATGAGCTGGGTGCCCTGGTCCAGCTTGCCCCAGCACAGGAAGTTGACCGGCAGATCGTGTTGGACGGCGGCCTTGAGAATCCGGTCGAAGCCGGGATCGGTCGGCGGCCGCGGGTTCTCGTCCCTCAGGAAGATACGGATGCCGACCGCGCCGGGCGTTTTCTTCCAGTCGGCGATGACGTCGGCCACCGCCGCGTCGTCGGGATCGATCGGCTTCACGATGGCCATGCGGCCGGGGTGCTTGCGCTGGACCTCCACCGCGTAGCTGGCGTCGTACTGATAGAGCGAGAAGGCGGAGATGAAGATCGCGCCGTCGACACCGACCTTGTCCATCGCCGCGACCATCTCGTCGCCCGTGACGTGAGGCGGCCAGTTCGGCACGTTGTGCCAGGGCCGCTTGGGCGTGTTCGCCTCATAGGCGTGGACTTGGCTATCGATGATAGGCATCGGGTATCTCCTCCTTCGTCTTTCGGGACCTAAGCCACCGGTTTCGTGACTTTCTCGGCGCGCAGTCGGGCGAGCTCGTCGGCCTTCAACCCCAGCAACTCGCCCAGCACCGCCTCGGTGTGCTGTCCGAGCGTCGGCGCCGGCCGGCGGATCTCCGACTTGCCGCCGGTGTGCAGGCGGATCGGCGAGATCGGCACGCGCGTGCGCCCGCGCCTTGGGTGATCGATGTCGACCCAGAAGCCGCGCGCCTCGAGATGGGGATCGCGCGCCACCTCGCGTGCCGTCTTCACCGGCGCGCACGGCACATGCGCCTCGTTGAGAAGCTTCAGGATCTCGTCCTTCGCGCGGGTGATCGTCCAGGCGCCGACGAGGTCGTCGATCTCCGCCATGTGCTTGGCGCGGCCCGGCGTCGTCGAATATTCGGGGTTGTCGAGCAAGTCGGGGCGCCCCAGCAGGTGGCACATCGAATGCCAGTGCCGCTCGGCCGAGGTGAAGATCGCCACATAGCCGTCGTTGCACTGGTAGGTGTTGTAGGGCGCCATGGCGAGCGCGGGATGCCGGTTGCCGGTGCGGTCGGGCACGTTGGTGTCGCCGTCCATCACCGCACCCAGTACCGAGGCGAGCGCGATCACGGCGGCCTCGTGCATGGCCACCTCGACCCTTTGACCTTGGCCGGTGCGCTCCCGTTGCACCAATGCGCCCAGGATGCCGGCGCAGAGATGGATGCCGGCCAGGAAATCGCAGACGGCGGATCCCGCCTTGGTCGGCGGTCCGTCGGTCTGGCCGGTGGCGTTGGTGATGCCGCTCATCGCCTGGATGGTGACGTCCATGGCGGCAAGATCGCGATAGGGCCCGTCGAGCCCGAAGCCCGAGCTGCCGCCATAGACCAGGCGGGGGTTGATCTTGCGCAGCACGTCGAAGCCGAGGCCGAGGCGATCCATGACGCCGGCGGCGAAGTTCTCGATCAGCACGTCGGCCTTGGCGACCAGCTCGAGGAAGATCTCCTTGCCGCGGGGCTGCTTGAGGTCGAGCACCACCAACTCCTTGTTGGAGTTCAGCATGACCAGCGGGTAGGGCTCGACCTCGCGCTTGCGGCGGCGCACGACGTCGCCCTCCGGCGGCTCGATCTTGAGTACGCGGGCGCCCATGAAGCTGAGTTGCAGGCCGCAATAGGGGCCGTTGTAGATCTGCCCGAGGTCGAGCACGAGCATGCCGTCGAGCGGGCGGCGGATGGTCATGATGGTTTCCTCTGACGAACGTCGCTACCCCGTCGTCCCGACCGGAGCCGAGCGCAGCGAGGCGTAGCGGAGGGACCTTCTCGAAACGATTTGCGGCAAGTCGTGGAGAGAAGGTCCCTCCACTCCGCTTCGCTTAAGCCGCTTTCGCCGCCGAGGCGGCGAAACGGCGAGTCGGGACGACGGAGGCGTAAATTTGTCATGGCGCAGGGTGCACTTTCTTCCAGTGGCGCGCGATGTCGATGCGACGCGTGATCCAGACCTTCGGCTGGTCGGCCAGCCAGTCGAGGACGCGGGCCAGGCCCAGCGCGCGGCCAGGATGGCCGATGATGCGGTCGTGCAGGCCGAAGCTCAGCATGCGCGGTGGATCCTCCTCGAGCACGCACTGCACGGCGTTCTTGATGTAGGCGAGGTAGTCGTCGCCCGAAGTCATCCCCATGCGGGCGAAGCGCACGTCGTTGTGGGTCAGCGAATAAGGCACGACCAGCTGTTGGCGGGCGCCCACCTTCACCCAGTAGGGCAGCTCGTCATTGTAGGTCTCGCTGTCGTATTCGTAGCCCGCCTCGAGCAGGAGCTTGCGGGTGTGCAGCGACGGCGCGTAGCGGCTGTACCAGCCCGCGGGGCGCGTGCCGATGGTCCTGGCGATGCTCGCCGTCGCAAGCTCGATCTGCTTGCGCTCGTGGTCGGGCGCCATGTTGCCGTGGATCTCCCACTTGTAGCCGTGCCCGGCCACGTCCCAGTCGGCCTCGCGCATGGCGGCGCAGGCCTCGGGGTTGCGCTCGAGTGCGCGGGCGATGGCGAAGATCGTGCAGGGCAGCTGGCGCTTGGCGAAGATGCGCTGGAGCCGCCAGAAGCCGACGCGGCTGCCGTACTCGAACATGCTCTCGGCGCCGAAGTCGCGGCCCTTGACGCCGGCGGTCGAGCCTTCGGTCAGGCCGGTCTCGGAGGCGGCATCGCCGTCCGGCACGGCGAGCTCGCCGCCTTCCTCGTAGTTGATGACGAAATTGACCGCGACGTGGGCGCCGCCGGGCCATTTGGGATCGGGCGGATTGCGCCCGTAGCCCACGAAGTCGCGGACGCGGCCGGCCTCTTCATCGGTCATTGGTTGTTCCCTCCGGTCACGACCTTATCGCGAACCGGAGGGCCGTGGAGAACGGAAGCACGTGCCGGAGGGCGGAATGACCCTGGCCCTTAGTTCATCGATAGCCTGGGCAGCTTGGAGCAATCCTGAGGCGCTGGGCCTGCTGCCGCGCGCCAGGTACGCAAGAGGACCAGCGTCTGGCAGATGACTTGTGACCAGCGCGGTAGGCCAATCAGCGGTATGTCCAGCACCACCGTCATGGCATCGGGGCGTGAATAGAAGTGCATTCGCCAGCCATAGACGTTGTCGTCGATCATGTTCATGACCACGTCGCCTTCCATCGCGGTCATACAGCCTTTCCCCACAATGCTGTCCGACACTCCAGACCGTATTGATTTTTCTCGGACCCGATACCCGTGATGAGAGTGCGCATGCGCTGCTGTCTCGCCATTACATCGTCAGGCCCTTCGGGTTGCACCTCCAGAACCTTAACCAGGAAGTCGCTATCGTTATCAAAAGGACGCCCGGGCTCGGGAGGCCAAAAGACCTTTTTGCCGACGAACGCCGGCAGCAGCACATCACTCGCGCCGCTCCAGATTGGCTTGCCGTCGGAAACCCAGAAGCTGAATAGCTGGGGCCAAGTCTTAGGGTTCTGGTAGGCGACCGGAATCCGGAACAGCACGCCTTCGAGAACCACGTCGCGGGTTTCATTCTGCGCTGGACCGGGGCTTTGTCCGTGCGCCGTGGCAGCGAAACAGCAGGCGGCGATCACGGCGACGATCAAGGGGCGGAGGCTACTCATCTCTCGAAATTGAGCGCGACATGCGCGCCGCCCGGCCACTTCGGATCGGGCGGATGGCGCCCGTTGCCCACGAAGTCGCGGACGCGGCCGGCCTCTTCATCGGTCATGGCTTCCCTCCCGCCACCTCTCGTTGGCACGACCTTATCGCGAACTGGCGGAATGTGCTCTACGGTTGGCGCATGAGTGATATCAGACGAATCGATCCCGGCCCCCGGTTGAGCGAAGCCAGCGTCTACGGCGATCGCATGTACCTCTCGGGCATGATCCCCGAGGACACTTCACGGGACATCACCGGCCAGGTGAAGCAGGCGCTGGGCGAGATCGATGCGTTGCTGGCCAAGGGCGGCAGCGACAAGACGAAAATCCTGAGTGCGGTGATCTGGCTCGCCGACATCGGCGATTTCGCCGCCATGAACGCGGTGTGGGACGCCTGGGTCGTGCCCGGCCAGACGCCCGCCCGCGCGACGGTTCAGGCTAGGTTGAACGACCCGAAGATGAAGATCGAGGTCATGGTGGTGGCAGCACTCTAGGATAGACGGTTGACGTACAGCGTCAATATAACCATATTAATCGAGTGATCCTGAGTTACCGGGACAAGCGCACGAAACAGTTCGCGGAAGGCGAGTTCGTGCGGGCGTTCCAGGGCTTCGATCGGCAAGGCTGGAAGCGGCTCGACATCCTGAATGCCGCGATTTCACTTGCCGACCTGCGGGCACTGCCCAGCAATCGCTTGGAGGCGCTCAGGGGTGACAGGGCCGGCCAGTACTCCATTCGCATCAATCAGCAATGGCGTATTTGCTTCGAATGGCCGGCAAATGCGCGAGGCCCATCCAAGGTCGAGATCGTCGATTATCATTAGCGAGAATGACTGATGCCTAGACCAGCAATCCATCCCGGCGAGATTCTGACGGACGAACTAAGCGAGCTTGGTGTAACGCCTACCGAATTGGCGCGACAGATCGGCGTACCGGCCAATCGCATCTCGCAAATCATTCATGGCAAGCGCGCCATCACGGGCGACACGGCGCTGCGGCTGGGCCACTGGTTCAAGACCAGCGCCGAATTCTGGCTCAACCTGCAGACGGCCTATGATTTGCGCGCCGCCGCCGACGAGGTGGGCCGCATTGTCGCCAGGCTACCTACCAGGCCGGAATCGAAACACCGGCCGAAGAAGGCAGCTTGAGGCCAAGCTCAACGACCCCAAGATGAAGATCGAGATCATGGTTGTGGCCGCCCGGTAGCGGACCTACCCTCGTTTGGTCCGCAACGAGGAGGTGACCATGAGCAAAGGGGTCGTCGTGCCCGCAGGCGGCGGGCAGCATCTCAAGGAATCGTCGGGACAAGTCATGTCGATGAAGCTGTTCGGTCGCGAGACCGGACAGGCCGTCACCCTGTTCGAACAGGCGGTGCCGGCCGGCTCCAAGAACAGCTGGCTCCACCTGCACCGCGACAGCGACGAGATCGCCTGGGTGCTCGAAGGCGAGTTCACCTTCAAGATCGGCGAAGAGGTGACGACCGGCGGGCCGGGGACATGTGCCTTCATGCCGCGCAACGTGCCGCACGCCTGGAAGAACAGCGGCAGCACGCCAGGCCGAGTCGTGTTCCTCTACACCCCGGCCAGCGCCGGCAAGTTCGTCGAGGAGATGCTCGAGCACCCGGCCGGCAGCGACCTCAAGAAGCGACTGGAGGAAGCCGGCTGGGAAGTGCTCGGTCCCAGCCCGCTCTAGGGATGCGGCCCCCAAGGGGCGGCATTCAGCAGCTTGACCTCCTGCGTCATCACCAGCGGGCGGAATTTGGGGACGAAGCCTTCGGTGAAGGCCTTGTTTTCGAATACCGCGGCCCAGTGCGCGCGCCGCCCTGCGTCGTCGTCGTGCTTCCAGAGATGGACGATCTGGTTGATCGTTCCGGTGTCGCCCTGGAAGTAGCCGATCAGGTGCTTCGAATGCCCGCCCTTTTCGAGTGCCGGAAATCCGAGCTCCTGGTAGAGCTTCGTCGCCTCGGCCATCTTGCCGACGTAGAGCGTGTAGGTCCGCAGTTCATAGAGTGCCATCGTCTTGTTCCCTCTGCTAAGGTCCAGCGCCTAACCGAGGGAGAAGAGACGATGGCAATCAAGCGAGTCAATGCGGGTCCCCGCATGTCGAGTGCCGTGGTGCACGGCAACACGGTCTATCTGGCGGGACTGACCGCCGACGACGCCAAGGCCGACGTGAAGGGCCAGACCAAGCAGATCCTCGACAAGGTCGACAAGTTCCTGAAGGAAGCCGGCACCGACAAGTCGAAGATCCTGTCGGCCAACATCTGGCTGACCGACATCGGCACCTGGGGCCAGATGAACGAGATTTGGGACGCCTGGATATCGCCCGGCAACGCGCCGGCGCGCGCCACCGTCGAAGCCAAGCTCGCCAATCCCGCGCTCAAGGTCGAGATCATGGTGCAGGCGGCGCTCTCGTAGTCGCTTGCCGTGACGGGAAAGGGCCGGCGATTGCCGGCCCTTTTTATTTGTGACGGTTGTGGCGACAGTAGCGGTGTCATCCCGAGCGCAGCGAGGGACCTATGCTCATGGCCCTCTAGATCCCTCGCTGCGCTCGGGATGACACGACTTGCGTGATGCGGTTGGCCTTCCCACTTGATCGAGAGGTCAGCTGAGGAGCGTGCGATGGCACAATCGGAAAAACCCCGCGTCGTCGGCTTCAACCATGTGGCGCTCGAGGTGGGCGATATCGAGGAGGCGCTGGCGTTCTATGGCCGTCTCTTCGAGTTCGAGTTGCGCGGCAAGAGCAAGACCATGGCCTTCATCGATCTCGGCGACCAGTTCATCGCCCTTCAGAAGGGCCGCAAGCAGTCGCCCGACGACGGTCGCCATTTCGGCCTGGTGGTCGACGACAAGGAGGCGGCGCGGCGCGCCCTGAAGGCGGCGGGCGTCAAGGTGCTGCCCGGGCGGTTCCTCGATTTCCGCGATCCCTGGGGCAATCGCATCGAGATCGTCGGCTACGACAACATCCAGTTCACCAAGGCGCCCAACGTGCTGCGCGGCATGGGGCTGACTCGTCTTGCCAAGAACGCCAGCGCGAAGAAGGAGCTCGCCGCGAAGGGGATGGCGGGCGAGTAGAATTTCTAATGACCAAAATAGGTGGCGGAACCGGCGTGGGAGTATGGTGACAACGTCAACCCGAGAGCTTTGGGAGCGTTGCGTATGCCCATCGTCGCCAAAACCGTTGTCTCACCGTTTTTCGACCGTTTTTCACCGTTTTCGACCGTTTTCGCGGCGGAGCTGATTTCGAGATTCGTTCGGCAAATCAGGGGTCGGACGGTTTTCGATCTCTTCGGCGTCGTTAGAAAACGGCGAAAACCGGAAAAACGGTGAGCCCTCTGCGCTGATTCAACGCCTAGAAGGGCCCCCGTGTTTTTCCATTATTTTAAGCGTTACCTCCCGGTAACCGGCCCAACATCTTGGCGTTGCCGCCATCCTCCGCTGTGTCAGTTGATCGGCCCGATGATCTTGCCCGGGTTCATGATGTTGTCGGGGTCGAGCGCCTTCTTGATCGAGCGCATCAGCGACATCGCCTCGCCGTGCTCCTCGTAGAGGAACTTGATCTTGCCGATGCCGACGCCGTGTTCCCCGGTGCAGGTGCCGCCCAGCGCCAGGGCGCGCGCCACCATGCGGTCGTTCAGGCCCTCGGCGCGCTTCAGGTAGGTCGGGTCGTCGGGATTGACCATCATGGTGAGGTGGAAGTTGCCGTCGCCGACATGGCCCACGATCGGCGCATAGAGGTCGTTCTTCTCGATATCCTTCTGCGTCTCAAGGATGCACTCGGCGAGCTTGGAGATCGGCACGCACACATCGGTCGCCCACATGCCCCAGCCCGGCTTGGCGGCCTTGGCCGCCCAGGCGGCGTCGTGGCGGCCCTGCCACATCTTGGTGCGCTCCTCGGCCTGGCCGGTAAAGGCGAAGTCGCCGCCGCCATGGTCGGCCGCGATCGCCTGCACCATCTCGGCCTGTTCCTTGGTGCTCGCCTCGGTGCCGTGGAACTCCAGCAACAGCAGGTTCTTGGACGGCAGGCTGAGCTTGGAATAGCTGTTCACGGTGTCGACCGTGTGGGTGTCCATCAGCTCGATGCGCGCCACCGGAATGCCGGACTGGATGGTCTGGATCACGGTGTTGACCGCGCCTTCCAGCGAATCGAAGGCGCAGGTCGCCGAGGCCATCGATTCGGGAATGCCGTAGAGGCGAAGCGTGATCTCGGTGATGACGCCGAGCGTTCCTTCGGAGCCGACGAAGAGCTTCACCAGGTCGTAGCCGGCGCTCGACTTGCGCGCGCGCCGGCCGAGCCGCATCAGGCGGCCGTCGGCCGTCACGACCTGCAGCGCGAGCACGTTCTCGCGCATGGTGCCGTAGCGCACGGCGTTGGTGCCCGAGGCGCGCGTGCTGGCCATGCCGCCGAGCGAAGCATCGGCGCCGGGATCGATCGGGAAGAACATGCCGGTGGCGCGGATATATTCGTTGAGCTGCTTGCGCGTGACGCCGGGCTGCACGACCACGTCGAGATCGGCTTCGTTGACGGCCAGCACCTTGTTCATGCGGCTGACATCGAGCGAGATGCCGCCATTGGGCGCGCTGATATGGCCCTCCAGCGAGGTGCCGGTGCCGAAGGCGATGATCGGCGTCTTGAGGCGCGCGCAAAGTTTTACGATCTGCTGCACTTCCTCGGCCGATTCGGCGAACACCACGGCGTCGGGCAGGTGCGCCTCGTGGAACGAGATGTCCTTGCCGTGCTGCTCGCGCACGGCGTGGGCCGTGCTGACGCGATCGCCGTAGAGCTTCTTCAGCTCGGCGATGGTGATGTCGACATTCGGGGCTCTTGCCTGGGGGGCCGGGGCGGCCATTTCGGTTCTCCTAACACTGGCCGGTTGGATACGCTCAAACGGCGCCAAAGCCAACCAAGAGGCGGTCGCTTCCGTCGTGATCCTGCAGCGCAGCTGATGGCAGTTGCCGCTTCAGCTGCTTGAAACGTCGCGGCTGCAACCAATATGGTGGTGTGGCCATGACTGATCGCCTTCACAGCAACTTGGCCGTCGTCGCGCCGCCGGAGCAGGCCCCTGACACCGCGCACGACTGGGACCTCCAACCGGTGATCGATTGGCTGGTTCGCGAGGGCCGTCTGATCGCCGACCCGCCCAAACTCGTCGACGCGTTGGCCGAGCGGCTGGTGGCGGCAGGTGCACCCTTGTCGCGCTTCACGATCGGCCTGCAGACCATCCATCCGCAGTGGCGCACCATGGGCATCCAATGGAAGCGCGGCGAGGGGGCGAAGCAGGCCGGCCGTCCGCACGGCATCGAGGACACGCCGGCCTATATCGGCAGCCCGATCCAGGAGCTGGCCGAGACGCGCAAGCCGGTGCGCTATCACCTCGATAGGCTGACGCCCAAGAACCACGAAGTGCTGCACGAACTCGCGGCCATGGGCGGCACGGACTATTACGCCACGCCGATGAAGGTCGCCTTTGGCCGCCCGCCGGCGATCACCTTCATGACCGACCGCCCGGGCGGCTTCAGTGATGCGGACATCAAGAAGTTTCATCGCCTGCTCGACTACATGGCGCCGATCATCGAAAGCCGCATCGGCAACCGGCTGTCGACGACGCTGCTCGAAACCTATCTCGGCCGCATCGTCGGCGAGCAGATCCTGGACGGACTGATCAAGCGCGGCGACGGCCGCGAGATCAACGCCGTGCTGTGGTTCTCCGATCTACGCGACTTCACCGGACTGAATGAGCGCCTGGCGCCGTCGGATCTGCTGGAGCTCTTGAACAACTACCTGCAGCTCGTGGGCGATGCACTGACCGCCCATGGCGGCGAGATCCTGAAATTCATCGGTGATGGCGTGATGGCCTATTTTCCGGCCGACGACGCGCTTTTTTTGCCCTACGTCACCAACAGCGCCATCTCCGCGGCGCGCCGCCTGATGAGCGACATTGAATTGGCCAACGAGGCACGTGCCGCCGGCGGCCTCGATCCGGTGCGCTTCGGCATCGGCCTGCATGTCGGACCGGTGACGTTCGGCAATGTCGGCACCGAGGACCGGCTCGACTTCACCGTCATCGGCCCCGCCGTCAACCGCGCGTCGCGGCTGGAGGGTCTCACCAAGGTGCTGCAGGTGCCGGTGCTGGCCTCGGCCGAGTTCAACGCCGTGAGCACCGTGCCGCTGAAGTCCCTGGGAATGCACACCTTGCGCGGCGTGCCCGAGCCGGTCGAGGTCTTCACGCTGCCGGACGCTGCGCCGACCTAGACCAGGACCTTCCAGTCCTCGACCCAGCTCAGGGCCTCCTCGTCAGGCAGCGGCTGGGAGGAGGCATCGACCTCGAGCCGGTCGCCGATGCGACGCGCCCCGCATAACTCGAACACCCGGTCGACCTTCTTGCCGCCGCCGCAGAACGTGTCTTGGTAGGTCATGTCGCCCAATGCAACCACACCGTAACGATGGCCCGACAGGTCGGGGCGTTCGCGCTCCAGCGTCTGGGCCAGCGGCGTGATGTTGGTCGGGATGTCGCCCGAGCCGTGGGTGGCGCAGACCACCAGCAGCACGTCGTGCGACTTCAGATCGGCCGGGGTTGCCGCCTTGTCGGTCACGTCGACCGAATGGCCGGCCGCCAGCAGCACCGGCTTCAGGGCATCGGCCACCATCTGGGCATTGCCCGATTCGGTGCCGACCAGGATCAGGATACGGGTCACCCTTCGGACATAGGCGGGCACGAACCGCCTTGCGACGCGACAAGTCGGCGCTGGCGCTCGACTAGTCGCTGTCAGACAGCGACCTGTTGGCGCGGAGCCGTTCTGCATGCCAGTCTTGGCTTCACATGGAAGGAAATCCCGTCCTGGCCGCGCTCGACGGCGGCGTGCTCACCCTGACGCTCAAGCGCCCCGAGCGGCTGAATGCCATGAATAATCCGCTGATCGAGGCGATGAACCGCGAACTCGCGCGCGCCCGCGACGACGACAAGATCCGCGCCGTTCTGCTGACCGGCACCGGTCGCGCCTTCTGCGCCGGCGCTGACCTGGTGGGCGGAGGGCCGATCGATTCCAAGGCCAGCACGCCGCCCGACCTCGGCGCCGACATGGACCGCATCTTCAACCCGATGATCCGCGCCATGCGCGAGCTGCCCAAGCCAATAGTGGGCGCAATCAACGGCGTGGCGGCGGGCGGCGGCGCCAACTTTGCTCTCGCCTGCGACATTGTCCTGGCGGCGCGCTCGGCGCGTTTCGACCAGGCCTTCGTGCGCATCTCCCTGATGCCGGATCTTGGCGGCACCTGGTTCCTGCCGCACGCGGTAGGCGATGCCCGCGCCCGTGCACTGGCCATGCTGGGCACGTCGCTCAGCGCCGAGGAGGCCGAGCGCATGGGCATGGTGTGGCAGGTGATCGACGATGCCGCGCTGATGGACGATGCGACCAAGCTTGCCCGCCGGCTGGCGGCCGGGCCGACGCTGTCCTATGCCGCGATCAAGCGGGCGATCAATCTCGCGGCCACCAACACACTCGACCAGCAGCTCGATCTCGAGCGCGACAGCCAGAAGGCGCTCGGCCAGAGCGCCGATTGCAGGGAAGGGGTCGCGGCGTTCCTCGCCAAGCGGCCAGCACAGTTCACCGGAAGATAAGACGATGACCTACGACACGATAACGCTCGCCAGGGACCAGAGCCTGGCCACGCTCACCCTGAACGCGCCGGACAAACTCAATGCCGTGTCGCGCAAGATGATCGCCGAGATCAAGCAGGCATGGGAGGAGATCGGCTCCGACGGCTCGGTGCGAGCGGTCCTGCTGACCGGCAGCGGCCGCGGCTTCTGCGCCGGCGCCGACCTCTCCGACCCCGACCGCAAGAACGACGCCGATTCGGGCTCGGCGCTCGACAAGTTCTTCAACCCGGTGATCCGCACCATGCGCGCCCTGCCCAAGCCGATCGTGGCGGCGGTGAACGGCGTCGCCGCCGGTGTGGGCATGAGCTTCGCTATGGCTGCCGACATCACCATCGCCGCGAAGTCGGCGTCGTTCCTGCAGGCCTTCTCCCGCATCGGTCTGCTGCCCGACGGCGGCAGCACCTGGTTCCTGCCGCGCCTGGTCGGCGAGCAACGGGCGCGCGCGCTCGCCATGCTGGCGCCGCAGATCTCGGCTGAGCAGGCCAAGCAGTGGGGCCTGATCTGGGACGTGGTCGACGATGCCGCGCTGATACCGACCGCGACCGAGCTGGCGCGCCGGCTGGCCAACGGCCCGACGCAGTCGCTGGCCCGTATCAAGGACGCGATGAACCAGGCGGCCAAGAACGACCTCGCCCAGCAGCTCGACATCGAGCGTGACTTCCAGCGCGAGCTCGGCCGCACCGAGGATTTCCGGGAGGGCGTCGCCGCCTTCCTCGCCAAGCGCAAGGCCGAGTTCAAGGGCAAGTAAGAAGAGGGGAAACGACCATGACCACGCCGCACAAGGAAATCACCTCGGGCCTCAAATTTCCCGAAGGCCCGATTGCCATGCCGGATGGCTCGGTGATCCTGGTCGAGATCGCGCGCGAGACGCTGACCCGCGTCATGCCCGACGGCAAGCAGCACATCGTGGCGAAGCTCGGCGGCGGGCCGAACGGCGCGGCGATGGGGCCCGGCGGCAAGATCTATGTCTGCAACAACGGCGGCTTCAACTGGATCGAGCGGCCCGATGGCCGGCTGTTCCCCGGCACGCAGCCTGCTGGTTACAAGAGCGGCTCGATCCAGGTGGTCGATCCGGAGACCGGCAAGTTCGAGACGATGTACGACAGCTGCAACGGCCGGAAGCTGAACGGGCCGAATGACCTGGTGTTCGACAACGCCGGCGGCTTCTGGTTCACCGACCTCGGCAAGACGCGCGAGCGCGACAACGATCGTGGCGTCGTCTACTACGCCAAGGCCGACGGTTCCAGGATCGAGGAGAAGGTCTTCCCGCTCGAGCGGCCCAACGGCTGCGGTCTCTCGCCCGACGAGAAGACGCTCTATGTCGTGGAGACGCCGACAGCGCGCTGCTGGGCCTTCGAGCTCTCCGCGCCCGGCGTGATCAAGGATGCCAACGGGCCCTATCGCGGCGAGAAGGGCCGGGTGATCGCGGGCCTGGGCGGCTACCAGATGTTCGATTCGCTCGCCGTCGATTCGGCGGGTCACGTCTGCGTCGCCACGCTGATCACCGGCGCAGTCTCCGACATCTCGCCCGACGGCAAGTCAGTAACGCAGTACAAGCTGCCCGATCCGATGGTCACCAACGTCTGCTTCGGCGGCAAGGACCTGCGCACGGCCTTCGTCACGCTCTCCATGACCGGCAAGCTGGTGAGCTTCGAATGGCCGCGGCCCGGCCTGAAGCTCAACTACCTGAACAAATAGCCATGCTGCGGATCGGCAGCGCGCTGGTGCTGGCGACGCTGGCCATCGCCGCGCCCGCCCGAGCGCAGGATGCCGACGCGTTGTGGAACTGGTGCTTCGGTAACGCGACCGACGATCAAACCATCACGGGCTGCGACGCCGTGATCAGCACGAAGCGCGGCACGGCGGAGAACCAGGCCGGCGCCTACTTCAATCGCGCCGTCGCCCGTCGCAACAAGGGCCAGCTCGACCAGGCGCTGCAGGACTACAACGAATCGATCAAGCTCAATTCGACTGATCCCGACGCCTTCTACAATCGCGGCGTGGTCGAGCAGGGCCTAGGCCAGATCGATGCGGCGATCGCCGACTACGATGCCGCCATCAAGCTCAAGCCCGCTTTCCCGCAGGCCTTCAACAACCGCGGTGTGATGCGCCGTCTCAAGAAAGAGTACGAGGCGGCGATCAAGGATTTCGACCAGGCGCTGAGCCTCGAACCGCGCCATGCCGGCGCCTACAACAACCGCTGCACGGCGCGCGCCATCGTGGGCCAGCTCAAGGAAGCGGTGGCCGATTGCGACGAGGCGCTGAAGTTCCGGCCCAACTCGGCCGATGCTCTGGCCAGCCGTGGTCTCGCCAATCTCAAGCTCGGCCAGCTCGACGCGGCGCTCCGCGACTACGACGCCGCGCTGAAGCTCTCGCCCACCCTCGCCGAGGCGCTGTACGGCCGCGGCGTGGCGAGACGCAGGAAGGGCGACGCGGCGGGCGCCGATGCCGACATCGCCGCCGCCAAGGCGCAACGCGAGGACGTGGCCGAGCTCTACGCGAGCTGGGGCGTCAGCCCCTAGCCCTTCGCCGCCGCCCTCACGTCGCGGCTCGCCACCACGCGGCCGCTGGCATAGGCCTCGTGATTGGCGTCGACATCGGCCAGCTTGTAGCGGTAATTCACCATCATGGCGTAGGACTGGCGCAGCCCGTTGGCGCTGGTGTCGGCGAGCCAGTTCAGCTGCTCGACGATGGCGCCGTTGCCGAGATGGAAATGGGCCACGCGATCGATCGCGCGGCCCTTGTCGTCGGTACTCGTGAGATAGCGTGCGGCGAGCCGGGTCAGGATCGGCCGCAAGGCCTTGTCGATCGCCGGCACCTCCCACCACACCGGCCGGTCGAGCAGATGGCGCACGGCGGCCGCTCCTTCGGCGGCGTTGGTGACCGGCCGCAGCGAGGCGATCTCACCCGGGGTCAGCGCCGCGTCGCCCTCGCTCTTAAGCCGGTCGTCGACATGGCGGCGCAAGCCGGGAATCGGCGACAGCGTGGCGAAATCCTTGATGTTGGGCAGGTCGCGCGCGAGCTGCTCGGCCACCCGCTTGATCAGGTAGTTGCCGAAGCTGATGCCGGCCAGACCCTGCTGGCAGTTGGAGATCGAATAGAAGATCGCCGTGTTGGCGCCCCCGGGATCGCGCGTCTCGGCCTTGGCGTCGAGCAGCTGCCGCACGTTGCCCGCCAGCCCGTTGACCAGAGCCACCTCGACGAAGATCAGCGGCTCGTCCGGCATGCGCGGGTGGAAGAAGGCAAAGCAACGCCGGTCCGAATCGAGGCGGTTCTTGAGGTCGCGCCAGGAGCGGATGGCATGCACCGCCTCGTAGGCTACGAGCTTTTCCAAGAGCGCCGCCGAGGCACGCCAGTCGATGCGCACCAGATCGAGGAAGGCTATATCGAACCAGGCGCCGAGCAGGGGCCGCAGGTCCTCGCTCAGCGTCCGCGCCGCGACATCGCTCTTGCCCAGCGCCAGCAGCTCCGCGCGCAGATCGACCACGAACTTCACACCCTGCGGCACGCCGACGAACTCGCGCAACAACCGCACCGCCGGCGGCTCCAGCGCCTTCACGAGCGCTCGTGGCGGCTCCTTCGAGGCGCGCCAGCGCTCGACTTCGGCGACCGCTGCGTCGCGTGGCAACCCGTAGTCGTGCGCCAGCGTCAGCAGGAACTTGCGTCGGCCGTCCGCAGACAGCGAGAGATAGGCCTGTCCCAGCTCGGCCGCGCGGGCGCGCCGCGCGACGTCGCCACCTTTGCCGGCGAGGCAGGCTTCGATGCGGTTCTTCAGCCGCGGGATGTCGTCGTCGGGCAGGTCGGGGCGCAGGGGCGCTCCCGCGGCAAAGCGCGCGCTGCGCGCGGTCTCGATGAAGGCATGGCGCAGGCGTTCGAGGGTGCGGCCGGCGGTATTGGAAAAGGGAAGGGCCATGAACCAATTATGTCATGGCCGGCGTGTCACTCCAGTGTCAGGCCGCCACCCGCGAGAGCCGCGCCATCTCGTGCTGGATCAGGACGCGGTAGGGTCCGTCCCGGCGCAGCAGGTCGTTGGGGGGGCCGTCCTGCAGGATGCGGCCGCTTTCCATCACCACGATGCGGTCGAAGCTGCGCAGGGTAGAGAGCCGGTGGGCAATCGCGATGACGGTGCGGTGCTGCATCAGCCGGTCGAGCGCCTGGCGGATCATCTCCTCCGATTCGCCGTCGAGCGACGACGTCGCCTCGTCGAGCAGCAGGATCGGGGTGTCCTTCAGGAGCGCGCGGGCGATGGCGATGCGCTGTCGCTGGCCGGCCGACAGGCGCGTGCCGCGCTCGCCGACCACCGTCGAAAAGCCTTCGGGCAGCGCCTCGATGAAACCCAGGCAGCGCGCGGCCTCGGCGGCGTGCCGCACCTCGAGGTCGCTGGCGCCCGGCCGGCCGTAGCGGATATTGTCCATCACCGAACGATGCAGCAGCGAGATGTCCTGCGGAACCAGCGAGATGGCCTGGCGCAGGCTGTGCCGCGTGGTGTGGGCGATGTCCTGGCCGTCGACCAGGATGCGGCCGCAGTCGACGTCATGGAAGCGCTGCAAGAGCGCCAGCAGGGTCGACTTGCCGCCGCCCGACCGGCCGACCAGGCCGGTGCGCTGCCCCGCCTCGATCTTCAGGCAGAAATCGTCGAATACCTTGCGGCCGCCGCGATAGCTGAAGCCGACCTTCTCGAAGGTCACGGTCTGTAGCCGTCCCGCCAGCGGACGGGCATCGGCGCGATCACTGAGCTCGTGCGGCTGCAGCAAGGTGGCGACTGCTTCGGCCAGTCGCGCCATGTGCTGCGTCACCTCGACCAGCGCCACGGCGAGATCGCGCGTGGCGTAGAGCACCGTGAGGCCGAGCGTGCAGACCAGCACCACGTCGCCCGTGGTCGCCGAGCCGTGTTGCCAGAGCACTAGCGCCCAGGCGAGCAGGCTGACGGTGAGCACGATGGTGATCGCCGCATGGAGCGCGCGCAGGCGCTCGAGATAGAGCAGGCTGGCACGGCGGGCGACCATCTCCTCGTCGACGGTCTGATTGAAGCGGCGCAGCTCGCGCTCGATCGCACCGAAGGTATGCACCAGCGGCATGTTGGTCACGACGTCGGTCAGCTCGCCTTCGACGCCGGCCGCCTTGTCGGCAAAGCCCATATGCAGGGTGTTTCCCGCCGCGGCTAGACGGTACAGCCCATAAAGCAGCACGGCCGCGACGGCGAGCAGGGAGGCCGTCATCAGGGGATCGACCAGCGCCAGGTAGAACACGGCACCGATCGTGGCGATGCAAGGCGGCAGCACGTTCCAGATGAACATGTTCTGCACCGTGAACACGGCGTTGGAGGTCGCCGTGACCCGGCCGGTGAGCGCGCCGACCCGCCGTTCGGAGAAGAAGCTCGGCGCATGGCCGGTCAGGTGGCGGAACAGTTCGCCACGGAGGTCGCCGCTCACGCCGACGAAGGCGTAGCTCGCCACCCAGCCCGCCACCCGCCACAGGAAGTTGTCGGCGGCCATCAGGGCCACCAGCAATGTGAAGGCGAGCCAGATGTCGTTGCTGCCTTGGCCTTGGGCCAAGGTGTCGACCATGAATTTCACACCGTACTGGGTGCTCACCGCGCAGCCGGCGGCACAGACCACGGCGAGCAGGATCGCGCCATGGGCCAGCGGCCGGCGTGCGACGTAGCGGAAGATGAACGCAAGCGGCCGCTCGGCCAGTCGGCTGAGGTCGTCCATGGCTACCAAATGATGATCCTCTCCGATTAGTTGCTTGCCACGCCGTCGCAGCACCGCCTTGTGACCAAAAAGTGCCTGCCGCGCGTCCACCACAATTCTCGTTTGAAAGTTTGATCGGTCATCGACCGACGATGACCCGTCATTAATCGACGATCACTTTCGTCGCAGCGGGGAACCTGCACGGTCTTCAACCACTTAACGACGGCATCGAAGGAGGTACATTGACATGCGCATCGCCCAAATCGCCCCGTTGACCGAAGCGATCCCGCCGAAGCTCTATGGCGGCACCGAGCGCGTCGTGTCGTGGCTGACCGAGGAGCTGGTATCGCTGGGGCACGAGGTGACGCTGTTCGCCAGCGGCGATTCGGTGACGCAGGCCAAGCTCGAGCCGATCTGGCCGCAGGCTCTCCGGCTCGACGGGCGGGTGCGCGATCCCATGGCACTGCACATGTCGATGCTGGAACTGGTCCGCCAGCGCGCCGACCAGTTCGACGTGCTGCATTTCCACCTCGATTACTATCCGTTCTCGATATTTTCCCGCCAGACGACGCCTTTCATCACCACCCTGCACGGTCGGCTCGATCTGCCCGAGCATCAGGTAGTGTTTGATGTCTTCGATTCAGTGCCTGTGATTTCGATTTCCGACAGCCAGCGGGGACCGGTGCCGCAGGCGCATTGGGTGCGCACCATCCATCACGGCCTGCCGGCTGACCTGCTGTCCCCGCGACCGGTCGAGCCAAAATATCTGGCGGTTCTCGGCCGCATCGCCCCCGAAAAAGCGGTCGACCAGGCGATCGGCATCGCCCAGCGCTGCGGCCTGCCGCTCAAGATCGCGGCCAAGGTCGATCCGATGGACCGCGAGTATTTCGAGCGCGATATCCGGCCGCTGCTCGGCCTTCCCGGTGTGGAATACATCGGCGAGATCAGCGACTCCGAGAAATCGGACTTCCTGAGCGGCGCCATCGGGCTCCTGATGCCCATCACCTGGCCCGAGCCGTTCGGCCTGGTGATGATCGAGGCCATGGCCTGCGGCACGCCCGTGCTCGCCTATAGCGGCGGCGCGGTGCCCGAGATCGTCGAGCATGGCTTGACCGGCTTCATCGTTGCCAACGAGCAGGAGGCCGCTGGAGCAGTCCCGCGCCTGGCCAAGCTGTCGCGCAGCCGCATCCGCGCCCGCTTCGAGGAGCGCTTCACCGCCCGCCGCATGGCCGAGGACTACCTGCGGGTCTATCGCGACTTGGCCGAGAGCCGTGTTCCGAAGCTTCGGGTGGTGAAGGGCTGAATTAGTTCAGCGTGGACCAGAGATACCAACTCGCCGCGGTGCGATACGGCCGCCATTTCTCGCCGTGTTTCTCCAGCGCCTCGGGCGAGGGCAACTTGCGCTTGCCGAAGGCCTTCGCATAGGCCTTGCGCAGGCTGTAGTCGTCGACCGGCAGCACATCGGGCCGGCCGAGGAAGAACATCAGGAACATCTCCGCGCTCCAGCGGCCGATGCCGTGCACGGCGACCAGGCGCTCGACGATCTCCGCGTCGCCGAGGCGTCGCGCCTGGGCGAGCGTCGGAACCTCGCCGCTTACCGAGCGGCGCGCGAGGTCGCGCAATGACTTGAGCTTGGGCCGCGAGATACCGGCGGCGCGGATCTTGGCGTCGCTCAGCGCCAGCAGCCGCTCGGGCGTCAGGCCGACATGGCCACGCGGGAAGTGGGTGCATACCCGGCCGAAGATGGTGGCGGCGGCCTTGTTGGAGAGCTGCTGGTAGACGATCGCCCGGGCGAGCGCGGCAAACACGCTGCGCGCCGGGTTGAGCTGCATGGCGAACGGTCCGGCGGCGTCGATCACGCGGGCAAGGTCGGGGTCGGCTTTGCGCAGATGGCGGATCGCCTGCCTGGGATCAAAGCCGAGCTCAGCCATTGCGCCTTTCAAGGCCTGCGAACAGCGGGCCGGCACCGAGCGCCGACGCGCCCTCGATCTCGAGGATGCGCCGCTTGGTGGCGACGCCGCCGTTGGCCGAGAAGCCGCCCATCTTGCCGTCGGCACCCAGCACGCGATGGCAGGGCATGATGATGGCGATCGGGTTCTTGCCCATCGCCTGGCCGACCTCGCGCGACTCGTTCGGTACGCCGAGGCGCTTGGCGATCTCGCCGTATGTCATGGTGTCGCCCGGCGGAATGGTGCGCGCGACTTCGTAAGCGCGCTTGTGGAAGTCCGGCGCCTCGCCGAAGTCGAGCGGCACGTCGCCGAGATCGACCGGCTCGCCGGCGAGCAGGGCGAGCACGCGCCCGATCACTGCCTGCATCTCGGCAGGCGGCGCCTGCTCTTCGGCGTCCGGCCAGCGGCGCTTGATGCGCGCCTGCGTCGCCGACGCGCTTGCCTCCGGCAGGCGCAGGCCGACGATCGTCTCGCCCCTCCAGACGAGGCTGCAGGTGCCGATCGGCGTGTCGAATAGGGTGAAGCCCGTGGTCATGGCGATACGCTCCGACGGTTCGGTGGATAGATCAAGGCCTTGTCATCAAACTGGCACCGACGCCCTGTATGTTGGGAGTGTTGTTTTAGTTTGGAGTCCCTGGATTGGTCTATCCGCGGGCCGACAGCGATTTACGCCTCAAGGAGGCCGTGCGGCGCCATCCGATCCTGAGTCGCGAGGGCCTTCTGGAAAGGCTGTTCGAGAAGCTTTTCCATGGCCTGGTCTATACCCAGATCTGGGAAGACCCGGAGATCGACCTCGAAGCCTTGGACCTGCAGCCCGACAGCCACGTCGTGGCGATCGCCTCGGGCGGCTGCAATGTCCTGTCCTATCTCACCGGAAATCCCGAGCGCATCACGGCACTCGATCTCAGCCTCGCTCATGTGGCTCTCAATCGGCTGAAGCTGATGGCGGCGAGCCGGCTGCCGTCGTGGGAGGCGTTCTACCGCTTCTTCGGGGCGGCCGATGCCGAGGCCAATATCGCGGCCTATGAGCGGCTGATCGCGCCCTATCTCGACGCACCGAGCCGGCACTACTGGGAAGGCCGCAGCCTGCAGCAGCTGGGTCGGCGGCGGATTTCGATCTTTGCGCGCAACGCCTACCGCCACGGTGTGCTCGGCCGCTTCATCGGCCTCAGCCACGCCATCGCCCGGGCCTACGGTGTCGATCTGCGCGAGCTTTTGAGTGCGCGGACGCTCGAGGAGCAGCGGCAGTTCTTCGACACCGCAATGGCGCCGTTGTTCGACAAGCGCGCCGTGCGCTGGGCCACCGCGAATCGGCTGTCGCTCTATGGCCTCGGCATACCGCCGGCCCAGTACGAGGCGCTGGCGGGCGGCAGCGACATGCGCCACGTGCTGCGCGCGCGGCTGGAGCGGCTGGCCTGCGGCTTCAGCCTCGACGACAACTACTTCGCCTGGCAGGCCTTCGGCCGCTCGTATGCCGACAATGCCAGCGGCCCGCTGCCGCCTACCTCAGGCGTGAGCAGTTCGACGTCGTGCGCGCCCGCGCCCATCGGGTCGAGGTGATGAACCGCTCGATCACCGAGTATCTCGCGGGCTGTTCGGATGCCTCGCGCGATCGCTACGTGCTGCTCGACGCCCAGGACTGGATGACCGACGCGCAGCTCGATGCTCTGTGGACCGAGATCACCCGCACCGCCCGTCCCGGCGCCCGCGTGATCTTCCGCACCGCCGCCGAGCCCTCGTTGCTACCCGGCCGGCTGGCGTCCGGGCTGCTGGATCGCTGGTGCTACGAGGCCAAGCTGTCGCAGGCGCTGACGCAGCGCGACCGCTCGGCGATCTATGGCGGCTTCCATCTTTACGTGCTGAAAGCCTGACGATACGTGCTGAAAGCCTGACGATGACCGATATCCTCGCTTCCGCCGAGCTGATGGACCGGATCTACCGCCGCCAGCGCCACCTCTACGACTTCACGCGCAAATACTACCTGCTGGGCCGCGACCGGCTGATCCATCGGCTGTCGCCGCCGGCCGGCAGCCGCGTGCTCGAGATCGGCTGCGGCACCGCGCGCAATCTCGTCATGGCGGCGCAAACCTATCCCGACGTGCACTTCTTCGGCATCGACATCTCCACCGAGATGCTGGAGACGGCGCGCACCGTCGTCGAGCGCGAGGGCATTGCCCCCTATGTGCGGCTGGCCCGCGCCGACGCCACGACCTTCGACCCCGCCCTGCAGTTCGGCGTGCCGGGCTTCTCGCGCATCTTCGTGTCCTACACCCTCAGCATGATCCCGGGTTGGCAGACAGTGCTCGCCCGCGCGTTGACGTGGCTCCCGCCCGGCGGTGAGCTGCACATCGTCGATTTCGGCGGACAGGACCGGCTGCCTGACTGGTTCCGCGCGGCCTTGCGCGGCTGGCTCGGCCTGTTCCATGTCGAGCCGCGCGACACGCTCGAAGCCGAGCTCAGCCTGCTCGGCCTGCGCTCGGGCGCACTCACCACCTTAGAGCGGCCGTACCGCGGCTACGCCCACTATGCGGTCTGCCGGCGGTTGCCGGCCTAGGCAGAACCGCGCGCAACGGACGCATCGCCCGCGACGACTTTTCGGGGCACGATCACTTGTCCGTCGGCAGCGTCTCGCACAGGGGCGTCATCATGCGCGTAAGAACAGGACAGGAAGTCCTCGAATACGAGATCCTCGAGGAGCAGGCGGTGACGATCGGCCGCCTGGCCCGGGAATTGCGCGCTGCCCTCGACGCGCTGGACGCCTTTGACAAGCGAGCGAGCAGCGGCAAGACGGCAACCGATCGCCGCGATCCGCAACGCATGCGTCTCGTCGATGTCGCCGCGTTCGCCCTTTGGAACTTCGTCGTGCAACGGGAATGCAGCGGCTTTCGCGGGACGGAGCAGGTCCTCGAAGACTTCGCCGTGCCGGCGGAGATCCGCGGGAAAATGGGCGCGGTTCGGCCGCGCTAGCGGGTCCAGCTCCCGTTCCGCTGCATGGCCCTCCTGCCGCCCCGGCTCGGCTGGGGCATTGGCAGGCGGCCCCGGGCGATGCTAACCGGGCGGGACCGATCTCGCTGGGAGTTCCTCCGATGACCGAAGCGTTCATTTGCGACGCCATCCGCACGCCCGTCGGGCGCTACAACGGTGGCCTCGCGCCTATGCGTGTGGACGATCTTGCCGCTCATCCCATCAAGGCGCTGATGCAGCGCAACGCCAATGTCGACTGGGGCGCCGTCGACGACGTGATCTATGGCTGCGTCAATCAGGCGGGCGAGGACAATCGCAACGTGGCGCGCATGGCGGGCCTGCTGGCCGGCCTGCCGGTCGAGGTGGCGGGCGCCACGGTCAACCGCCTGTGCGGCTCGGGCCTGGAGGCTGCCGGGCACGCCGCGCGGGCCGTGAAGCTCGGCGAGGCCGACATGATGATCGCGGGCGGCGTCGAGGGCATGACTCGCTCGCCCTACGTGATGGGCAAGCCCGAGGGTCCGTTCGACCGCGCGATGAAGCTCGAGGACACGGTGCTGGGCTGGCGTTTCGTGAACCCCAAGATGAAGGCGGCCTACGGCATCGACCCGATGGGCCAGACCGCCGAGAACGTCGCCACCGAGCACCAGATCAGCCGCACCGATCAGGACGCCTTCGCCTATCGCAGTCAGCGCCGCTGCAAGGCGGCGCAGGATCGCGGCTTCTTCGACAAGGAAATCGTCAAGGTCTGCGTCAAGAATCGCAAGGGCGAGACCATTGTTGACAAGGACGAGCATCCGCGCGGCGACACCACCATGGAGATCCTGTCCAAGCTGTCGGCAGCGTTCCGCGAGGGCGGCTCGGTGACGGCCGGCAACTCGTCAGGCATCAACGACGGCGCCTGCGCCATGATCATTGCCTCCGAGGCCGCCGCCAAGGCGAACGGCCTGACGCCGCGCGCGCGCATCCTCGCCACCGTCTCCGCCGGCGTGCCGCCGCGAGTCATGGGCATCGGGCCGCTGCCGGCGACCAAGAAGCTCCTGGCTAAGCTCGGCATGACAGTGAAGGACTTCGACACGATCGAGCTCAACGAAGCCTTCGCTGCGCAAGCGCTGGCGGTGCTGCGCCAGCTCGGCCTGGCCGACGACGCGGAGAAGGTGAACCCCAATGGCGGCGCCATCGCGCTCGGCCATCCGCTGGGCGCCTCGGGCGGCCGGCTGATGATCACCGCGCTCAATCAGCTCGAGGCTACCGGCGGCAAGCGCGCTCTCTGCACCATGTGCATCGGCGTCGGCCAGGGCATCGCTCTGGCGCTGGAGCGCGTGTAAGGCACCTGAACTCTTTCTGGCGCATAGGTGCAGCGCCTAAGCTGTGGCATTCAGTTTAATGCCGCCCTGGCGCATCTCCGTCAGCATGCGCTTGCGGCTGCCGTCGAGGTCGATGGCGGCGGTGGCTTCGACCACGACCGCGACGTCGAAGCCCGCCTGCAGGGCATCGATCGCCGACCAGGCCACGCAATAGTCCAACGCCAGGCCGCAGAAGGTCAGCTTGGTGAAGCCGCGCGCCTTCAGGTAACCGTCCAGCCCGGTGCGGGTCATGCGGTCGTTCTCGCGGAACGCCGAATAGGAATCGATGCCGGAGTGGTAACCCTTGCGCACGATCATCTGCGCCTTGGTGGCATTGAGCTCGGGATGGAAGGCGGCCCCCTTGGTGCCCTGCACGCAGTGATCCGGCCACAAGGTCTGCGGCCCGTAGGGGAACTGCACGCTGGTGAAGGGCTGGGCATCCTTCCACGCGCTCGCGAACGAGGCGTGGCCCGCCGGATGCCAGTCCTGGGTCAGCACGACATGATCGAGGCGGCCGATCAGGCGATTGACCAGGGGAACGATGGCGTTGGCGCCCGGGACGGCAAGCGTGCCGCCGTCACAGAAGTCGTTCTGCATGTCGATCACGATCAACGCCTCGTTCGGCATTCCGAAATTCTCCCTCACAGCGATGGAATATCCCCTCGCCCTTGTTCAGCCTCGAATGCGGCGATCCAGTGGCCCAGCGAGCCGGCTTCGATCGCGCCGCGCAGGCCGCGCATGATGTCCTGGTAGTAATGCACGTTGTGCCATGTCAGCAGCATGGCACCAAGAATCTCCTCGCTGCGGATCAGGTGGTGCAGATAGGCGCGGCTATGGTTGCGGCAGGCAGGGCAGGCACAGTGTTCGTCGATCGGCCGTGGATCATCGCGGTGCCGCGCGTTGCGCAGGTTCAATTCACCGCGTCGGGTGAAAGCCTGCGCCGTGCGCCCGGCGCGCGTCGGCATCACGCAGTCGAACATGTCGATGCCACGCTTCACCGCGCCCACGATATCGGCCGGCCGACCAACTCCCATCAGATAGCGCGGCTTGTCGGCCGGAAGCTGTGGCAAGGTTGTGTCGAGGGTGGCGAACATCAGCTCCTTGCCCTCGCCGACGGCGAGACCGCCGACCGCGTAGCCGTCGAAGCCGATAGCGGTGAGCGCCTTGGCACTTTCCGCGCGCAGTGCCGGGAAAACGCTGCCCTGCACGATGCCGAACAGCCCATAGCCCGGGCGGTCGAGGAAGGCCCGTCGGCCGCGCTCGGCCCATTTCATCGACAGCCGCATCGAATAGGCGGCGGCCGGCTCCTCCACCGGCCAGGTGGTGCATTCGTCGAACGACATGGTGATGTCGGCGTCGAGCAGGTGCTGGATCTCGATCGACCGTTCGGGCGTCAGGCGGTGTGTGCTGCCGTCGGACGGCGAGCGGAAGGTGACGCCGTCGGGATCAAGCTTGCGCAGCTCGGCGAGCGACATCACCTGAAAGCCGCCCGAGTCGGTCAGGATCGGTCCCGGCCAGGCCATGAACTTGTGCAACCCTCCCAGCCTGGCTACGCGTTCGGCGCCGGGTTTCAGCATCAGGTGGAAGGTATTGCCGAGCACGATCTCCGCGCCGGCCTCGGCCACCGATTGCGGTGTCATGGCCTTCACCGTGCCCGCCGTGCCAACCGGCATGAAGGCCGGGGTCTCGACGGTGCCATGCGCCGTGGTGATGCGGCCGCGGCGGGCGAGGCCGTCGGTGCCGAGAAGCTTGAAGGCGAGGCTCATCGCCGCAACAAACAACAATCGCCGTAGGAATAGAAGCGGTATCGCTGGGCGATCGCGTGGGCATAGGCCGCCTTCATGCGCTCCAGGCCGGCGAAGGCCGCCACCAGCATGAAAAGCGTCGAGCGCGGCAGGTGGAAGTTGGTCAGCAGCAGATCGACAACTCGGAACTGAAATCCCGGTGTGATGAAGATGTCGGTCTCGCCGCTCCAGGCGCGCATGGGGCCCGAGCGCGCGACGCATTCGAGCAGGCGCAAAGCCGTCGTGCCGATGCAGACCACGCGCTTCGCGGCGACGATGGCATCCGCCGTCGCTTGCGGCACCTCGCCCCATTCGGCGTGCATGGTGTGTCGGTCGGTGTCCTCGACACGCACCGGCTGGAAGGTGCCGGCGCCGACATGCAGGGTCACGCGGGCGCTCTGCACGCCCGCGCCGGCAAGCGCCTGCATCAGCTCAGGCGTGAAGTGCAGGCCGGCGGTAGGTGCTGCGACCGAGCCATCGATCTCGGCAAACATGGTCTGGTAGTCCGCGCGGTCGCGCGGATCGGCCACGCCGCCGCGGATATAGGGCGGCAACGGTACTGCACCGCTGCTTTCGAGGGCTGCGAGGAAATCCACGCCGCTTCTATCGAAGGTCAGAACGATGGAGCCTTCGTCGTTGATCGCCTGTACCCGTGCGCCAAGGCCAGTGAAAGTCAGGGCATCGCCTTCCTTCAGCCGCTTGGTCGGCCGCGCGAAGCAAAGCCACTCGCCTTCGCCCCGCTCGCGAATGAGGAGGACTTCGACCTTGCCGCCGGTCGGGCGCGTGCCGAGCAGGCGCGCCGGAATGACCTTCGTATCGTTGAAGATCAGTAGATCGCCCGGCTGCAGCAGCTGAGGCAGGTCGCGCACTGTTCGGTCGTGCGGGCTGTCGGCTGCCACGTCGAGCAGGCGTGCGCTGTCACGCGGTACTGCAGGACGCTGGGCTATGAGCTCTTGGGGAAGCTCGAAGTCGAAGAGATCGACGCGCATGGCCGGGGTTCAATATGGCGCGGCGACGGATTTCACAACTCGGTCGGCCGATGACGGTGCGCGGGCCGGCGCCAGGGCGGCCCAGGCGGCTCGTCACGCCATTACACCCAGCGCCGCACGCTCCATCAGTCGCGGCCGGGTGAGCGGGATCCGCTCTCGAGGGCTCAGTCGATGTACAGGCCGTACATCTCAGCGTCGTCCCAGGGTCCGCCGTCCAGCATCGCCGCCGTAGGATTGTAGCCGTCGTCCGTCGTGTCGGACTTGTATTCCTGCTGCATGTTCCGGGCTATGGCGCCACTGATGTAGGTGTTGTAGGCGGTCGTGCCGCCCATGTAGAGGCACCCGCAGATGGTGGGATCGGCATACACGTAGACGGTCTTCCCCTTGTAGGAGGTCCGGCGGATCATGTGAGTGGGGATGTTGCGGAAGTCGGCGAGCTGAGCCTCCGTCTTGATCGACCGCTTCTTGAAGCCGGCCGCCACCAGCCTGTTTTCCTTGTTGAGCGACCCCTGATCGGGGTTGGGAGCGCAGGCCAGCAGGCCGAGCACCAGCACCGGAATCGCAAGCAGTGGCGTGAACAATCTCATGGCTCTCCCCCGTATGGCGCGTCGGACGGTCAGGCACTGTCTTAAGGCCGGCCTTGGCGACGCCGATCATACTAGCGCCGCCCGCTCCATCAGTCCCGTCGGTTGTTCTTCATGTTGCCGAGGTCGGATCAGCTCGTCCGGCAGATCGAAGTCAAAGAGATCGACGCGCATTTCTTGTCCGGTCACACTGGTGCGATGTTGAGGTGCCGTCGTGCAATCCAGAATGACGCCGACGCGATCGCGGCGGTGTTCTCATCGTCGTTCCGGTTGCTCGAGTTCCTGCCGATGCTGCACACGGTCGAGGAGGATCGGCAGTTCATTGAAGGCGTCGTCTTGAAGGAGTGCGAGGTTACGGTGGCGGAGAGCGCCGGCCGCATTGTCTCGTTCCTCGCCCGACAGGGGGAGGACATTCGCATGCTCTACACCCATCCCGACCATATTGGTTTAGGCGCGGGAAGCCTGTTGATGGAGGCCGCCAAGGAGGCCGGCACGCCGGCTCTGGAGCTGTGGTGCTTCCAGGCCAACGGGCGCGCGCGTCGCTTTTATGAGGCACATGCCTTTCGCGCCATTCGCTTTACTGACGGTGCCGACAACGAGGAGAAGATGCCGGACGTGCGCTACCGCTGGCAGCGCTAAGCGGCGCCGGTATCCATCACGTCAGCGTCGGAATCGTCGGCCGGCGGCTGGGCGAGCGGGTCGACCAGGGAGACGAAGCGGTGCACGCCGTCGACCACGTCGCGCTTCACGCGGGCGCGGGTCTCCAGACAGTGCAGATGCGCCAGCGTCTCGCCGAAGGCGAACACCACCTGGTTGTTGTCGAGATGGCGCGGAAAGAGGACCGGGACCATGTCCCAGCCGGTGGCGCCCTTTGTCCCGTTGCGGGCGATCGACGTCGCCATGTCGTTCAGCCGCGCATCGTGATGGGCCACCAGCTGGTCGAGCCGCGTGTGCAGGCCGACGAATGGGAAGCCGTGTGAGGGTAGCACCAGTGCATCAGCCGGCAGGCGGCGGAAGCGCGAGAAGCCGTCGAGGAACCAGGTCAGCGCATCGGCGGTGGGCTCATTGGGCCACACGCCGACATTGGTGCTGATCTTGGGTAACACCTGATCACCCGCGATCAGCACGTTGAGTTCGGGACACCACAGCGAGGCGTGCTCGGGCGCGTGCCCGCGGCCCACGATCACGTCCCAGCGGTGACCGCCGAGCGTGATCGGATGGGCGTGGATCATGCGCTGGAAGGCCGGCGGCAGCGGCGCGACGCCCTTGGCGTAGCCACCCTTGTGCCGATGGAACAAGGCAATCTTCTCGGCCGGCACGCCGTTGCGCGCCAAGTGCGCGGCGCGTACGTCCTCGTGGTCGATGAAGTCGTTGCGCGCGGCGACGGCGCTCATGTACTCGCCAAGCGTCATGTAGAGCGGCGCGTTCCAGCGCTCGCACAGCCAGCCGGCGAGGCCGACATGGTCGGGATGCAGATGCGTGGCGACTACACGGGTTACAGGCTTGCCGCCCAGGCATTCGGCGAAGATTTTGTCCCACAAGTCGCGCGTGGCCTGCGTATTGATGCCCGTGTCGACGATGGTCCAGCCGTCCTTGTCCTCCACTAGCCACAAGTTGATGTGGTTGAGCTGGAAGGGCAGCGGCATGCGCAGCCAGAAGATGCCGGGCGCGACGTTCTTGATGGTGCCGGGCTCCGGCACTTCGCCGCAGGGAAAGCGTAGTTGCGCCAGCAGGCGCTGCGATAGATCGGATGAATCGGGCATGGCTGAAATTAGCCCCCGGCGCGGGCCGCTGTCACGACGGCCGGGCGACTGCCCGCCATGCGATATCGCTCCGGTAGAAGCCTTCGGGCCAGTCGATCAGCCCGATCGCCTTGTAGGCGCGCTCGCGAGCCTGCTCGACCGTCGGCGCCATGGCGGTGACATTCAGCACCCTTCCGCCGTTGGCCAGGATGCGCTGGCCGTCGGATTTGGTGCCGGCGTGGAAGATCTGCACGCCTTCGACCTTCGACGCCGCCTCGAGGCCGCGGATCTCGCTGCCGCGCGGATAGGAGTCGGGGTAGCCCTTGGTGGCCATGATGACGGTGAGCGCGGCCTCGTCCGACCAGCGCAGGTCGAAGTGCTTCAGTCCACCGTCGGCGCAGGCCATCAGCGCCGGAACGATGTCGGACTTGAGCCGCATCATCAGCACCTGGCATTCGGGATCGCCGAAGCGGCAATTGTACTCGACCAGTCGCGGTCGGCGGTCCTTGCCGATCATCAGGCCAGCATAGAACACGCCCTGGAACGGCATACCGGAGTCCTTCATCGCCTTGGCCGTCGGCAGCACGATCTCGCGCATGGCTCTGTCGAACGTCGCTTGATCAAGAATCGGCACCGGCGAATAAGCGCCCATGCCGCCGGTGTTCGGACCCTTGTCGCCGTCGAAAGCCCGCTTGTGGTCCTGCACGCCGACCAGCGGCAGCACGTGCTCGCCGTCGCATAGCGCGAACAGGCTCGCTTCCTCGCCTTCCATGAACTCCTCGATCACCACCGAGGCGCCGGCGGCACCGAACTTGTTGCCGGCCAGCATGTCGCGCGCCGCGTCGATCGCCTGCTCGACGGTCTCAGCCACGATCACGCCCTTGCCCGCAGCGAGCCCGTCGGCCTTCACGACGATCGGCGCGCCCCGCGCCTTGATATATGCCTCGGCCTTGGCGACGTCGGTGAAGCGCTCGTAGGCGGCAGTCGGGATGTCGTGGTGCTTGCAGAGCTCCTTGGTGAAGCTCTTGGAGCCTTCGAGCTGGGCGGCCTTCTTCGAGGGGCCAAACACCTTGAAACCGGCGTCCGTGAAGCCGTCAGCCATGCCTGCCACCAGAGGCGCATCGGGCCCGATCACGACGAAATCGATCTTGAGCTTTTGCGCCAGCGCCACCTGGCCCGGGATGTCCTCGGTGCCGATGTCGTGGCATTCCGCGACGTCGGCGATGCCGGCATTGCCGGGCGCGCAGAACAGCTTTGTGCACAGGGGAGAGGCCGAAATCGCCCAGCACAGTGCGTGTTCACGGCCGCCGCCGCCCACCACCAGGATCCGCATGGCAGGGCTTTGACCATGGTTTGCGTGATCGGCACAAGCGGATAGGCTTGGGTAACAATGGATAACCTCGAAGCCCCTCCCGCTGCCGGTAACGTCCCGGAATTTTCCGTCTCCGAGCTTTCCTTTGCGCTCAAGCGCCAGCTCGAAGGCGCCTTTCCGCGCGTGCGCGTGCGCGGCGAGATCAGCCAACCGTCGTTTCCGCGCTCTGGGCACTGCTATTTCCGGCTGAAGGACGCGGACGCCGTGCTCGACGCGGTGTGCTGGAAGACCACGCTGCCCAGGCTTGGCCTCAAGGTCGAGGAGGGCATGGAGGTGATCGCCACCGGCAAGATCACCACCTATGCCGGCTCTTCGCGCTACCAGATCATCATCGACAGGCTGGAACTGGCGGGCGAGGGTGCGCTGCTGAAGCTCCTGGAGGACCGGCGCAAGAAGCTCGCCGCCGAGGGCCTGTTCGATCTCGATCGCAAGCGCGAGCTGCCCTTTCTGCCGGAGGTGATCGGCGTCGTGACCTCGCCGTCGGGTGCGGTGATTCGCGACATCCTGCATCGCCTCGCCGACCGCTTCCCATGCCATGTACTGGTGTGGCCGGTGGCTGTGCAGGGCGAGAAAGCTGCGGGCGAGGTGGCCGCCGCCATAGCTGGCTTCAACAAGCTCGCCGAGGAAGGTCCCGTGCCGCGACCCAACGTGCTGATCGTGGCGCGCGGCGGTGGCAGCCTGGAGGATCTGTGGGCCTTCAATGAGGAGGTCGTGGTGCGCGCCGCTGCGGCCTCGATCATTCCGCTGATCTCTGCGGTGGGCCACGAGACCGACACGACGCTGATCGACTTCGCCTCGGACCGCCGTGCGCCGACGCCAAGTGCGGCGGCCGAGATGGCGGTGCCGGTGCGCGCCGACCTGGTTGCCGAGGTAATGGATTTCGGCACGCGCACCATCGCCTGCCTCAACCGCGCGCTGCGCGAGGCCGGCACCGAGCTGGCGGGCCTGGTGCGCGGGCTGGGCGATCCTCGGCGTCTCATCGAGGACTACCAGCAGCGCCTCGACGTCGCCGACGAGCGCCTGCGCGCCGGGCCGCGGCGGGTGATCGAGGTCAAGCAGCAGCTGATCACGGCCGAGGCGCGGGCCTTGCGCGGCGCCGGCGAGCGTTACAAGAGCGAAGTGAAGCAGCGGATCGAGCGGGCACACGAGCGCATGGAGCAATTCGCCGAGCGCCTGCAGCGCTGCGGCCGTGAGCTGCTGGCGCGAGGGGAAGACCGCGTCGACCAGCTCGGCAAGCTGCTGGAAAGCTACTCGTTCCATTCCGTGCTCAATCGCGGCTTCGCCCTGGTGCGCGACCAGGACGAGCAGCCCGTGCTGTCAGGCGCCGGCACCGCGGCGGGCGACACGATCAGCATTGAATTCTCCGACGGAAAGGTCGGCGCGCGTGTCACTGACGGGGTGCGCACGGCGCCCAAGCCCACCGCCGCGCCGCGCAAGCGCGACGGCGGCACAGGCAATCAGGGATCTTTGCTGTAACGCACCTAAGTCGATGAAGAAAAAGTTGTCATCCCGAGCGTAGCGAGGGACCTTTGAGGCCATGAGCAAAGGTCCCTCGCTACGCTCGGGATGACACGGGGGGAATGGAGGAAGCGAAGTGACCAACACCGCACCGCTATCGGCCGAGACGATCAAGAACTTCCTGTATGCCAGTACGGCCACCGTCTCCATGCAGATGCTGAAGCGAGGTTTCCGCAATTGCGCGATCAACGGCGTGCGGCCCCTCAATCCCAAGGCGACGCGCCTGGTCGGGCCGGCCTATACGCTGCGCTATATTCCGGGCCGCGAGGATCTCGACAAGCCGCCGACGCCCGCCGATCCGCCATCGGCGCAGCGTGCGGCCATCGAGGAGACTCCGGCCGGCGCGGTGCTGGTGATCGGCACCGAGGGCAACACGCGGTCGGGCACCCTGGGCGATATCCTGGCGCTCCGCCTAAAAGTGCGCGGCGTGGCCGGCGTTCTGTCGGACGGCGCCATGCGCGACACGCCGGTGATCTCGAAGTTCGACTTTCCGGTGTATTGCGCCGCTGCTGCGGCACCACCCAGCATGGCCAACCTGCATCCGGTCGAGGTGCAGACGCCGGTCGGCATCTGCGGCGTGCCGGTCTATCCCGGCGACGTGATCGTGGCCGATGAGGATGGCGCCATCGTCGTGCCGCGCGCGCTCGCCGACGAAGTCGCCCGAGATTCCTTCGAGCAGGAGCGGCTGGAGAAGTTCGTCGCCATCCGGATCGGCCAGGGCCGCGAGATCCCGGGTGTCTATCCGCCCAACGACAAGACCAAGGCGGACTACCAAGCCTGGATCAAGGCGGGTGAGCCCGCGACCTGGCCGAAAGACTAACCCATCGTCAGTAGGTCCATTTGGGACTACGTGGTTCACGTGATTTTTCGAGCTGCGCGAGAGCAGAATCGTTTGAAATCAAGGCCATGACCCCAGGGGGTGGCGTGGTAAATGGTAAAAAGTGCCCAAAAACCCTTATGCCATCGGCATCGGACGTTTACCACGCGGTGGTAAAGGCTGGTAAAAGCTAGGACGCCGCGTTCGGCACCACGCGGCGCTTGAGCGGCTGCCAGACGCTGCGTGGGATCTGGCGCAGCGTGTCCCGGAACTGCCGCGCGCACTGGGCCCAGGTGAAGGTTTCGGCGTGGGTGCGGCAGTCGGCGGGATCGCAGGCGATGGCGGCGAGGCATGCGGCGCGCAGGTCCTCGTCGAGCGCGCCCACCTTGGGTGTGGTCACGACGTCGAGCGGGCCGGGCACGGGATAGCCGGCGACCGGCACGCCGGAGGCCAGGGCTTCGACCATCACCAGGCCGAAGGTATCGGTGCGGCTCGGAAAGACGAAGCAATCGGCCTGGGCATAGCGGCACGACAGTTCCTCGGTGCCAACCGAGCCGAAGAAGCGCACGTCCTTGTATCGCCTTTGCAGCTCGCGATGCTGCGGGCCGCCGCCCACCACCCACTTGGTGCCGGGCAGGTCGAGCTCGAGGAAGGCCTTGATGTTCTTCTCCACGGCGAGCCGCCCGGCATAGAGCCAGATCGGCCGTGCATCCTTCAGCTCCTGGCGCGGTTGCGGACGGAAGGCGGCGATATCGACGCCGCGCGACCATGGCACCAGGTTCTTGAAGCCGCGCTCGGCGAGTTCGTCGCGGATCGATTGCGCGACGACCAGGACCGCCGATGACGGCGCATGGAAAAGGCGCACGAAGGCGTAGCTCCACGAGACCGGTACCCAGCAGCGGGCGCGCACATATTCGGGGAAGCGCGTGTGATAGGCCGAGGTGAAGGGGATGTCGCGCTTGAGGCAAAAGGCACGTGCTGCCCAGCCGAGCGGGCCCTCGGTCACCAGGTGGATGGCGTCGGGAGCGAACAGCTTCAGCATGTGATGCAACCGCGCCGAGGGGAAGAGCGACAGGCGAATCTCGGGATAGGTCGGGCAGGGCAGCGTGCGGAAGCGGTCGGGTCCGAACACCTCGACTTCGTGGCCCTCGGCCTGCAGCAGGCGGACGACAGTCTCGATGGTGCGCACCACGCCGTTGATCTGGGGTCGCCAGGCGTCGGAGACGATGGCGATGCGCAACTGAGGCTACTCCGCCGCCAATTGCGTGGGTGCGTATCGCGGCAGCACCGCCTGCTGACGCGCATGCTCCTCGGCCCAGTGGATGATGCGCAGTCCGCCGTCGAAATCCTCGACCAGCGCCGTGCAGCTCTCCACCCAGTCGCCGTCGTTGCAATAGCGGATGCCGTCGATGTCGCGGATCTCGGCGTGGTGGATGTGGCCGCACACCACGCCGTCGACGCCGCGGCGGCGCGCTTCGCTCGCCACCGCGCGCTCATAGTTGGCGATGAACTGGACGGCGTTCTTGACCTTGTGCTTGAGAAAAGCCGAGAGCGACCAGTAGCTGAGCCCGAGCTTGCGGCGCGCCCAGTTGAAGGTGGTGTTGATGCGCAGTGCCGCGTTGTAGGCCCAGTCGCCCAGGATCGCGAGCCACTTGGCATAGCGCACGATGCCGTCGAACTGATCGCCGTGGATCACCAGCAGCTTCTTGCCGTCAGGCTGGACGTGGATCGCCTCCGCCTCGACGCGCACGTCGCCGAAGGTGAGCTGGCAATATTGCCGCGCCGCCTCGTCGTGGTTGCCGGGGATGTAGATTACGTTGGTGCCCTTGCGCGCCTTGCGCAGGACTTTCTGCACCACGTCATTGTGCGCCTGCGGCCAATACCACCAGCGCTTCAGGCGCCAGCCGTCGACGATGTCGCCCACCAGGTAGAGATAGTCGCTCTCGTTCTTCTTCAGGAAGTCGAGCAGAAGTTCGGCTTGGCAGCCGCGGGTGCCGAGATGAATATCCGACAGAAAAATTGCGCGGTGACGGGCGGGCTGGTGGCGCTCGATCACGGTCATCGGGGCACGGTCATGTGGATAACAACTCGACCGACACAAAATCTGTCGTGCGCGATTGCACGAACCTCAGCGGATTGTGTATGGGAGCCATTGCGTGCCTGTGAATCGACTGTGACGGTTGGATGACATTCGCCCCGCCCAAGGCTGTTTTATTGGTCCGTAACCCGATCGCCGGGCGGCGCCGGCGCGGCCTGGTCGATGCGGTCGTGCGCCAGGTGCGGGCCGAGGGCTGGACGGTCGATCTGGTGGACACCGAGGCGGTGGGCGATGCCCGGCGTCTGGCGGAGACCTGCGATGCGACCCGCTACTCGGTGATCGCCGTGGCCGGCGGCGACGGGACCATCAACGAGGTGGTGAACGGCCTGGCGCAGCGGGGCGAGGGCGTCCCGGCGCTGGCCCCCGCTTTGGCTATCGTGCCGCTGGGCACCGCCAATGTGCTGGCGCACGAGCTTGGCCTCAGCTTCGAGGCCGCCACCATCGCCCGGACCATGGTCTCAGGCCGCGCCCTGCTGGTGCGGCCGGGCGAGGCCTGCAACGGCGGCGCTCCGCGCTGCTTCTCGCTGATGGCCGGTGCCGGTTTCGACGCCAAGGTGGTGGCGGGCGTGAGCGCGCTGCTGAAGCGCCGCTTCGGCCGCGGCGCGTATGTCTGGCGCTCGATGATCGAGACACGGCGCTACCGGCCGGTGCGCTACGCCGTCGAAATCGACGGCGTGCGGTATGAGGCGGCGTCGGTGATCGTGACGCGCGGCCGGCACTATGCCGGGCCTTACGTCGTGGCGCCGCTGGCGACCCTCAGCGACCCGCTGCTGCATGTCTGCCTGTTCGAGCGCTGGGGCCGTTCGCACACCCTGCGCTTCGGGCTGGCGCTGCTGATGGGCCGCCTGCCGCGCGCCGGCGGCTATCGTGTGATCTCCGGTCGCGAGGTCAAGGTGTCGGTGTTGCACGATGCCGGCGAAGCGGGCACGCAGCCGGTGCAGATCGACGGCGATGACGCGCTCACGCTGCCAATATCGATCAATCTCGCCTCAGGGTCGGTGCGGCTGCTGCAGCCGGGTTAGCGCTGCGCGGAGCGTAGCGCCGGCGGCGTGTAGCGCTGCAGGGCGAAGCCCGAAGCGCGGGCGCCGCATGGCGCAGAAAGAGACGAGGTGTTTAGCGAGGCTGGCGTCGCGTCGGTGCTGGGACCCCATGGAGCCTCTCGCGTTCCTGTTCCAGATGGATCAGACGCTTGAAGGCGCTTAGTCGCAATGAGGATTTCCCGACGTTCTTGAAGCGCCATTCCACGAGCGCGATCAGCCGATTGATCTCTCGGAGGGTCAATTTCTCGGCCTTGAGGCCGCCGGTTGGCATTCTCCTACTCACGGCCGCCACTCCATGCGGACACCACAAAACTTGGCCTTGCCCCCGAGCACCGTGCGCCTGCTGCAGTCGCCTATCGAACGGCCCGCTGCAGCCGCGCGACCAGTTCAGGCGTCGGATGCCCGTCGGCCGGCAGGCCGACTTGCTTCTGGAACATGCGCACTGCCGAACGCGTCTTGGGCCCCAGCAGGCCGTCGGCCTCATCGGTGTAGAAGCCGAGTTGGGCCAGCCGCATCTGCAGGTCGATCACGGTGTCGCGCGACAGCGGCTCGTCGTCGGTCGGCGGGGGCTGCATCACCGCCGGGCCGCCGGCGATCTGCTGGGCCAGGATGTTGACCGCGAGCGCATAGAGCGTCGAGCGGTTCCAGTTCATCACCGCCTTGAAGTTGGGATAGAGGATGAAGGCGGGGCCGCGCCAGCCGGCCGGCAGGATGATCGAGGCGGGCTCGTCGCTTGCCGGCAGGGCCGCGCCGCCGGCGCGCTTGACGCCCATCGCCGCCCAGGTGCGCACCGGCTTTTCGACCGAGGTGTCGGCCTGCTCGAGCGGGAAGTTCGCCGGCAGGATGACTTCGTCGCTCGCCGGCAGGCCGGGCTTGAAGCCGATGCCGCGCAAAAAGTTGGCGGCCGAGGCGAAGGCGTCGGGCATCGAGGTCCAGATGTCGGTCTTGCCGTTGCCGTCGCGGTCGACCGCCCATTTCACGAAGGTCGAGGGCATGAACTGCATGTTGCCCATGGCGCCGGCCCACGAGCCCTTCATCTGCTGGCTGGTCATGTGGTTGTTGGCCAGGATCTTCAGCGCTGCGATGGTCTCGTTGCTGAAGAAGGCGACGCGCTTGGTCATGCAGGCGAGCGTCGCCACCGAGCGCAGCGCCTGGAAGTCGCCCATGAAGGTGCCGTAGTTGGTTTCCATGCCCCAGAACGAGACCAGGTACTGCGCCGGCACGCCGTACTCGCGCTCCAGCGCATCGAGCAGGCCCCTGTACTGCGCCATCTTCTGCTGGCCCTTGGCGATGCGGTCGGGCGTCACCGACTGGCCGACATACTTGCCATAGGTCAGCGTGAATTCGGGCTGGCGCGAATCGAGGTCGACCACCTTCTGGTCCGGTGTCAGCCCTCGGAACGCCGTGTCGATGACCGACGCCGGCACGCCCTGCTGGAGGGCGTCGGCCCTGATGTTTTGCAGGCAGGCCTGGAAGTCGCCCCCTTGAGCGTATGAGGGCCCTAGAGCCGGGCCTGCAGTGAGTGCCGTCGTTGCGGCAAGGATGATCGTTCTTGCAAGAGGGGTCATGCACCAATTCTATCACGAGCCGGCGATGGTCATCCCTTCGATTCGCACCGTCGGCGCGTTGGTCGAGCTCTTGAACTGCAGGTCGTTGGCCGGCGTCAGGTTCAGGAACATGTCCTTGAGGTTGCCTGCCACCGTGATGCCGCTCACTGGCCAGGCCTTCTTGCCGTTCTCGATCCAGAAGCCCGAGGCGCCGCGGCTGTAGTCGCCGGTGACGCCATTGACGCCGAAGCCGATCATGTCGGTGATGTAGAGCCCGCTCTTGATGTCGGCGATCAGCTCGTCGGGCGAAAGCTCGCCCTTCTCGAGGTAGAAGTTGGACGTGGTCGGGCCGGGCGGGCCTGAGGTGCCGCGCGCGGCGTGACCGGTCGGCTTCAGCTTGAGCTGGCGTGCGGCGGCGAGATCGAGCAGCCACGTCGTCAGCACGCCGTCATCGATCACGGCATAGCGCCTGGTCGGCAGCCCCTCGGCATCGAACGGCCGGCTGCCCAGCCCGCGCTTGCGCAAGGGGTTGTCGAGGATGCGGATGCCCTTGGCGAAGACCTGCGCGCCCATCTTGTCCTTGAGGAACGACGTGCCGCGCGCCACGGCGCGGCCGTTGATGGCGCCCGCCAGATGGCCGACCAATCCGCCCGAGACACGCCGGTCATAGACCACCGGCAAGCGCTCGTTCGGCGCCTTCTTCGGGTTGAGCCGCCGGACGGCGAACTGGCCAGCGTTGCGGCCGACTTTGGCGGCGGCCATCAGGTCGTCGAAATGAATGCTGCTCGACCATTCATAGTCGCGCTCCATGCCGGTGCCTTCGCCCGCCAACACCGCGCAGGACAGCGAATAGCCGCCGCGCCGATAGCCGCCGGAAAAGCCGTTGCTGGCGGCGAGCGCCACCGTCGTGCGGCCCCAGGCGGCCTCGGCGCCTTCCGAATTTGTGACTCCCTTCACAGCGCGAGCGGCGTCCTCGGCCTCGGCGCAAAGCGCGAGGAGGGCCTTGGCCGAGGGCGGCTTGCGCTTGTCGTCGAGATCGAGATCCGGCCAGCTGCGCGCCAGCAGCTCTTCCGGCGCGATGCCGCAGACCGGGTCCTCCGGGACGGCGCGCGCCATGTCGACGGCGCGCACGGCCAGCGTGCGCAGCGCCTTGGGGCCGAAGTCGGTCGAGGAGACGAAGGCCTGGCGCTGGCCCACGAACACCCGCAGGCCGAGGTCGCGGCCTTCGCTGCTTTCGAGCTTCTCGCGCTTGCCCAGCCGCTGGGCGACCGACACCGATTCGCCATTGACGTAAAGCGCATCGGCGGCGTCGGCGCCGGCTGCCTTCGCCCATTTCATCAGGTCGGCGAGGAGGTTGGCGTCGACGCCGGCGGGGGCACGTGGTTTGCGCGCGGTCTTGCGCACGACCTTGCGTGCGACTTTACGAGCGGCTTTCTTGGGGGCAGTCCGTTTTGCTTTGGCCATGCCCCGTTTCTACGCGCTAGTGCGGCTTCCGATCAAACGGAACCGCATTGCGCGAGGCACCGCGACCAAAAGGCATATGCTCTAGAACCCGTCGCCGTCGAGACGGCAGACGAAGGTCGGCGGAGGGGTGTCAGTTACCGGCGTAGGCCATGCCCGCCCGGGTCTCGGCGATCGCCTGGTCGACGGCTGCAAGAGCCCGCTCGCGATGGCCGCCCTTGTTCGCTTCGGCACGGGCCAGTTCCGCACGCGCCGCCTGCAATGAACCAAGGGCATTCGCCATGTGCGGTTGTGCGGCGAAGGCGATGGTTGCGCCGGCAACGACGCCGACGACCAGGCAGGCGACGGAAGACATCAAACCGAAACGAGACATCGCATTTCCCCCTCAGAACAGAAAAATGCACGGGCTATTCCCGGCGCCGGCGACTCTACCACCGTGTCGCTGACGCCAGGTATGTCCTATTTACCTACCGCTCGGTTGGCCGCGCAGGTCACAGCCTTGAGCGAGGCCGTGACGATGTTGGAATCCATGCCGACGCCCCACAGCACGCGGCCGTCGGCCGTTTCAGCTTCTATGTAACTTACCGCCTGGGCATCCGAGCCCGCCCCGGTGGCGTGCTGGTGGTAGTCGCGCACCTTGATGCCGATGCCGCAGTTCTTGGCGAGCGCATCGACATAGCCCGCGATCGGCCCGTTGCCGCGACCGCTCACCGTCTGTTCCCTGCCGTTGAACACGACTTTGGCGTCGAGAAGACGCACGTCGGGATGGCCGGGCTCGGGCACAGTGGTGTGGCTCACGAAGTCGACCGGCTTGATGTTCTCGAGATACTCCTTGCGGAACGTGTCCCAGATCAGCGTCGGCTGGATCTCCTTGCCGGTCTCATCGGCGATCTGCTGGATCACTTTGGAGAACTCGACCTGGAGAAGACGCGGCATGTCGATGCCATAGTCGGTCTTCAGGATGTAAGCGATGCCGCCTTTGCCCGACTGGCTGTTGATGCGGATGATCGCCTCGTAGCTGCGCCCGAGATCGGCCGGGTCGATCGGCAGGTAGGGTACCTCCCAGACCTTGCTGTTCTGGGTCTGCAGCGCCTTGAATCCCTTGTTGATCGCGTCCTGGTGCGAACCGGAGAAGGCGGTGAATACAAGGTCGCCGCCATAGGGATGGCGCGGATGCACCGGCAACTGGTTGCAGTACTCCACCGTCTGGCGGATCTCGTTGATGTTGGAGTAGTCGATCTCCGGATCGACGCCCTGGGTGAACATGTTGAGGCCCAGGGTCACGAGATCGACATTGCCGGTGCGCTCGCCATTGCCGAACAGGCAACCCTCGATGCGATCGGCACCGGCCATGTAGCCCAGCTCCGCCGCCGCTACGCCGGTGCCGCGGTCGTTGTGTGGGTGGAGGCTCAGGATCATCGAATCGCGGTACTTGAAGTTGCGATGGCACCATTCGATCTGGTCGGCGTAGATGTTGGCCGAGGCCATCTCGACGGTCGCCGGCAGGTTGATGATCATCTTCTTCTGTGGCGTCGGTTTGTAGATGTCGCCGACGGCGGCGCAGATGTCGCGCGCGAACTCGAGCTCGGTGCCCGTGAAGCTCTCCGGCGAGTACTCGAACACCCACTCCGTCTTCGGGTCCTCATCTGCCAGCTTCTTCACCAGCTTGGCGCCCGACACGGCGATGTCGATGATGCCGGCATAGTCGGTGCCGAACACGACGCGGCGCTGCAAGGTCGAGGTCGAGTTATAGAGATGGACGATGACGCGCTTGGCACCGCGGCAGGACTCGAAGGTGCGCTCGATCAGCTCGGGCCGGCTCTGCGTCAGCACCTGGATGGTGACGTCGTCCGGGATCATCTTCTGCTCGATCAGCTCGCGCACGAAGTCGAAATCCGTCTCCGATGCGGCCGGGAAGCCGACCTCGATCTCCTTGAAGCCCATCTGCACGAGGAGCTTGAACATCCGCGTCTTGCGGTCCGAATCCATCGGTTCGATCAGCGCCTGGTTGCCGTCGCGCAGGTCGACCGCACACCAGATCGGCGGCTTGGTGATGACCGCGTTGGGCCATCGTCGGTCCTTCAGCTCGATGGGCTTGAAGGGAACGTACTTCTCGCCCGCGGTCGGCATCATGGGTTTCTGGGCAGACATCGGAAGACTCCTCGCGCCGCGCACGGCCATATGGCTCGAAACGAACACTGCGATGGAAGAAGATGGTGGCGGCGACTGTTGGATGGAAATGAGACGAACGACTTGCGATCCGCAGGGGCACCGGAAACCGGGGCGGCGGATCAGCCAATAAGTCGAAGCGTCGTCAGTCGCAGCATGTTGGGGCGCAACTTCTCCGATTTGGCGCTATCCGTCAACAGGGGCCGTCACCCCGCCGCGTAGGCCCTCACCGGCTCCGATTCCTGCGGCTTTTGCAGCAGGAAGCTGAAATAGACCATGTCGCCCGTCGCCAGCATCGAGGGGATGCGGGTGCCGGTGACCCCGGTGAAGACGTCGGCGATGGTGCCGAACAGGCGGCCGGCGATGCGGCGCCCGCCGGCGCGCCGACGAGCGGAGTCGCGCCGCAGCGCCTCGATTACGTTGCCCGTGATGTCGCGCTCGACCAGCAATTCGAGGCCGCTGCGCTCGATGGCCTCCCTCCATTCGGCGACCTCGCGGGCAAGGCGTAGGTCGGTGTAGTGCAGATAGCCCCCCGGTCGCAGCACGCGCTTCACTTCGCCGAAAAAGCGATCCATGGAGGGGTAGCAGAAGGAAGATTCGACGTTGATCACCGAATCAAAGCTGCGATCGGCGAAGGGAAGTCGTTCGGCGTCGCCCCTCTGAAAACGAAGGTTGGCGATCGCATGCTGCTTGCTGCTGAATGCCACCGCCTTGCCGCTGAGGTCGAGCCCGACCACGCTCCTGGGCTTGAGGTAACGCGCGACGTAGGAGGCGCCGCCGCCGCGGCCGCTGCCGACCTCCAGCACGTCGCGCCCAGCCAGGGGCGCCAGGGTTGCGACATGGCGATAGAGCGCGATCGGATAGCGCTCGGCCTCGTCCTTGGTTTGCAGATCGAATGGACGGCTCGCGCTGCCGGCCTCGGCATAGCCATAGTTCATCAGCGTCCACCAGCCGATGTTGCCGAATCGCGAGGCCAGCAGGTCGAAGAATATCCGCCACAAGGCGCGGCGCAGGCTGGGAGTCCGGTTGAGGACCCACAAAAACGCGTCGGCTATCATTCCTGCAAGTCCCCCAATTCGTTTCCTCCTGGCCGTGCAAGCCTGCGCTGGCTTGCTCACTCCGCCGCCGGAATACGCATCGCGACTTTGGCTCGCAGTCTATCCTCGCCGCGTTTCCTGGCGACAACCGCCTCGCCTCCCCTGGTGGCCGAAAACAACTCCAGTTCATCCAGATCCGCATCGGCGACGGGAGCGATGGCGGTGTCCATGTAGGTCGATCGCGCCGGATCCCTCATCGCACGCCGCGCGATGCGCCATCCCCCGAAGCACAATCGGCCGTAAGTCACGAGCTTGCCGGCGAACTCGGCGGCGAGCTTGAGATGAAACAGGATTGGCGGCTCGATCGGCCGCCCGGGGCGCCGGTCGCGACGATATTTCAGTCGCACCAAGCCACCCTCGAGCGGATGCACGTGCTCAACGCACTGAAGCAGCCGAAATATGGTCATGAACGCCACGAGCCTGGGCACGCGACCGTCGGGCAGGGCGGCCTGGCGTCGCGCGACGGTTTCGATATGGCCGCTCGAGAAGTAGCTGTCCCAGGCTTCCTGGTAGGCCTGTTCCCATTCCTGGTCGCTCATCTCCGTATGATGGGTGACGCGCTGGTGCGTGTTGAACCGGTTGAGGTCGCCATCCATCCATTCGCCGCGCAGGACCATGTTGCGATGGTCTTCCGATCCGGGCAGCGGCGTGAGCATGAACAGCTCGATCAGGTCGACGGGCAATTCGCGCTTCACGATCTCGATGTCGCGCAGCAGCGAGGCCCTGGTATCGGCCGGGAATCCGGTGATGTAGCCCGCCACGGTCATTGCGCCCGACTCGCGCCAGCGCTGCAGCATCACGCGATATTCGGTGATCTTGTTCTGCCGCTTCTTCACGGCCAGCAGGTTGTCGGGATTGATGTTCTCGATCCCGATGAAGACCTGGCTCACGCCGGCGCGCCGCGCCTTCTCGATGAAGCGGGGAACGCGATGGACCTGGGCGTCGACCTGGATCGTCATGTTGAGCACGATGCCCTCGTTTTCGCGCAGCTCGATCAAGCGGTCGAAATAGGTCTCCCAAAGGCGGTTGCGGGCGAGATTGTCGTCGGTCACGAAAAACGCCGTGATGCCCTGGGCGTGATTCTCGCGCACGATCCGCTCGAGGTCGTCGGCGTTGCGGAAGCGGCTCTTGCGGCCCTGCACGTTGATGATGGTGCAGAACGAGCATTGGAATGGACAGCCACGGCCGAGATCGAAGCTCGAATGGACGTCGACGCTGCGCGTGAGCTCGACCGCGGGCAGGAAGGGCGTCGGCTCGCCTTCGAGGTTGGGCAGGTCGTCGAGATAGTTGTAGAGCGGCTTCAGCGTGCCCGCCCAGGCATCCTTCAGCACCTGGTCGAAGCGCTGCTCCTCGGCCTCGCCGGCAAAGATCGAGATGCCCATGTCCATCGCCGCCCGGATCTCCGGCGGCAGCTCGGGCAGCATGGAAATGCAGCCCGAAACATGGAAACCGCCGATGATCACCGGCAGGCCGGCGTCGCGGAACGGCCGCGCGAGGTCGACGGCACGCGGAAACTGCGCCGATTGGACGCCGACGAAGCAGATCAGCGCCTTGCCGCCGCGGCGACGAATATCGGCGATGATGTGTGCTGGCCGGATGCGCCGGCTCATTTCGTCGTAGGGCTTGAGGACGATGTCGACGTCGTCGCCGAGCACCGCCCGCCGCTTTGCGTCGGCGCCGAGTCCGAAGAGCACGGCGAGCGTGTTGGCCGGAATGAGCGAGCGGACCCAAGTGATCGGATAACCGTCCTCGCAATAGCGAGACGGCTTGATCATGATCACATCGAAAACGGATCTCGCCATCACCGCCACCGATGCATTCCTTCAACCAGTGCGCGTCCTGCTCGGACAAGTAATGTAAGCGCGGCCGTTGTGCAACTTCGCAATAGCGCGCTTTGCGGGATGACGGTGGAGTCACTGCAACTTTGACGACGTGTCTTTCGATCTTTCGACGGCGCAAACGATCGTCGACGCAGCAGCAAGCGCGGCGGTAGGATGATCCGGATCGACGGGGACGATTGATGCTTTGCCCGACCTGCAAGACCGAGAATAAGGCCGGGGGCCGGTTTTGTACTGCGTGCGGCTCGCAATTGGCGCTCGCTTGCGTCACCTGCGGCTTCAGCAACGCTCCCGGCGACCGCTTCTGTGGCGGTTGTGGCGGCGCACTTGGGGCCATCGCCCTCCAGGCTGCGCCTCCCGATGCACAGGCCGCGGCCCGGCATCCGGTTCATCGGCGTGCCGGTGAGGGCGAGCGCAAGCGGGTCACCGTGCTGTTCGCCGACCTCAAGGGCTCCACTGCGGCCATCGAAGGGCTCGATCCCGAGGCCGCGATGCACCACCTGGAGCCCGCTCTCCAGATCATGGTGAGGCTGGTCAATCGCTATGAAGGCGTGGTCTGCCGCCGGCTAGGCGACGGCATCCTGGCCCTGTTCGGGGCACCGGTGGCGCACGAGGACCACGCAGTGCGAGCCTGCTTTGCTGCGCTCGGCATGCAGCGCGAGCTGCGCGAGGCCGGCATGGCCGAGATGGTGCGCGTCGGCCTGAATTCGGGCGACGTGCTCTATCGCACGATCGCCTCGGACCTCGGCCTGGAGATCGATGTCGTGGGGCCGGTGGTTCACGTGGCGGCGCGCATGGAGCAGATGGCGCCACCGGGCTCGGTCTTCCTTACCGGCGAGACCCAGGCGCTGACCCAGGGTCTGATCGAGATGCGCAGCATCGGGCCGCGCGAAGTCAGGGGGACCTCGGCACCGATCGAGACCTATGAGGCGGTCGGGGCCTCGATGTATGTGTCGCGCTGGCAGGCCTCCTCGACGCGCGAGCGTGCGCCCTTCGTCGGTCGCGAGGCCGAGCTCGCCACGCTGGAGACGGCATTGGCCGCGCTCGAGCGCAGGCGCGGCGGCGTGGTCGGCATCTCCGGCGAGGCGGGGCTCGGCAAGTCGCGGCTGGTCCACAGCACCATTGACGAGGGCAGCCTCGCGGGCGCGCACAAGAGCATCTTCGCCGCCGCAACCGCGCATGGCCGCTCCATTCCCTACCATGCGCTCGCTTCGGCCCTGCGCGATCTCTTCCGGATCGCTGAAAGCGACGATACCAAGCGCGTGAGCGAGCTCGTCACCGGCCTGCTGGCGGAGCTCGATCCGTCGCTGGTGTCCAGTGCGCCCGTGCTTGCATCGCTGATCTCGCTGTCGGCGGCGACGGCGGACTGGCTGGCGATGGACCCGCGGCAGAAGCGTGTCGTCGCCCGTGAGGCCTGCGTGAAGCTGGCCCGCGTCGTCGCCGTCAAGACGCCGTTGGTCGTGGTGTTCGAGGACGTGCATTGGATCGACCGCGACAGCGAGGAGGTGCTGCGCGCCATGGCCGGCTTGGCGCGCGAATCGCCGATCCTTGTCGTACTGACCTATCGCCCGGAATACGACGATGCCTGGCTGCCGGCAGTCGGTGGCGCGCGCCTGCGCATGGCGCCGCTGACCGATGAGGACGTCCGCCGGGCGCTCGCCGACTGGTTCGTCGAGAGCCCCGAAACCGAGCGGCTGATCGACCGCCTGACCGAGCGGGTCGGCGGCAATCCGCTGTTCGTCGAGGAGTGCGTGCGTGCCTTGGCCCAGGCCGGTTCGTTGACCACGCTGGTGGTGGGGGCCGACGGCACGACGGCGCGCCGCCGGTATGCCTGCTGGGAAGCGCCGGATTCGATCCGGGTGCCGCCCTCGGTGCACGACGTGATCGCTTCACGCATCGATCGGCGATCGCCTGAATGCGTTGCCCTGCTGCATACCCTGTCGATGGTCGACACTCGCATACCGCTGTGGCTGGCCACCGCAGTCTCCGGTCAGGCTTCCGCCGCCACCGAAGGGGCGTTGCGCGAGGCTGTGTCGGCAGAGATCCTCGTGCAGGCCAGCCTCTATCCCGACGTCGAGTACGTGTTCGCTCACGCGCTGTTGCGCGAGGTGGCGCACGATTCACTCACGCGAGCGCGCCGCGTCGAGGCACACCGCCGCGTCGTGAGCGCGATCGAGGGCCACCACGCCGAGCGGCCGCACGACCAGGCCGAATGGCTGGCCCACCACACCGCCGAAGGCGAGCTGTGGGACAAGGCCGCGTTCTACCAGGGCGAGGCGGCGGAGCGGGCACTGGCGCGCGGCTCCTACGCCGAGGCGATCGCCGGCATGCGCGCCGCGCTGAAATCGTACGATCAGTCGGCCACCTCGCGCGAGGCGACCGGGCGGGCGATCGACCAGCTGCGCGCGCTGCGCGGCCTGCTTTATGCCGCCGGCGGCGACCGCAGGGAGAACTGGGCCATATTGGAGCGCGCCGAAGAGCTGGCGCGCGGGCTCGACGACAAGCTGCGGCTGGCTTGGGTGTGGGCCGACCAATCGGGACTGTACTGGGCGGAAGGTAAATACCGCGACGCCATCGCGACGGCCGGGCGCAGCCTTGAGATCGCCGAACAGGCAAGCGACGTGCGTCTGCGCGCCCTTGCCTTGTGTCGCATGGGATTGGGCTTGCACTTGATCGGCGACTACCCCGGCGCGACGGCGGCGTTGCGTCAGACCTGCACTTTGCTGTCGGGCGGCCTTCGCTTCGAGCGCATCGGCATGGCAGCCATCACCACGGTGATCGCCGGCGGCTTCTTGGTCAGCGGGCTGTGCGAGATGGGCGAGCTCGAGGAGGCCAACCAGCGGCTCGCCGAGACGATGACCTCGGCGGCGGAATCGCGGGATATCTACTCTATTGCTTCGGCGCAGCTGACGCGCTGCGTCCTCGCCATCGCGCGGGCCGACGTCGCGACGGCCATCCCGCTCCTCGAGGGACTGCTGCGCGCCGCCAACGCCGGTGGCGCGCTCGGTGTCGTGAGACTTATGGAGATCTTCCTAGGCCGGGCGAAGTTCCTCGCCGACGACGCTGTGGGAGCGCTCGAGCTGTTGTCGGGCAAGAAGTCGATCGACGACCAGGAGCGCTCCTACCAAGACGGCATCGGCGGTGTCTGGCTGGCGGAGGCGATGTTTGTCTCGGGCCTGGTCGACGAGGCCGAGGCGCTATTGAAGAACGTCGAGCATGACATAACCGAGCGCGGCGAGGCCGGCCATTTGGCGCAGTGCTGGGCGCTCAAGGGTAGGCTAGCGGTAGCGTGCGGCGATCTCGCCAGGGCGGAGAGTCAGTTCAAACGAAGTCTTGCCCAGGCTCGCAGGCTCTCGATGCAGCCGGTCTGCGAGGCGTGCGAGGCGGAGCTTGCCGCCATCGCCGCCCTGCAGAGCGCTGCCTCACTGCAGCGGAATGTTGAAGTTTAGGTTGAGGCCCGAGGGGCCCTGCGGAACCATCGGATAGACGACCGGAGGCGCCATATAGACGGGGCGCTCGCGCTCGACGATGACAGGCGCGCGCTCATGGACGATTACCGGACGCTCGCGGACGTAGTGCTCACGATACCGGTCGTGGTGTTCCCAGCGGTCACGATCACGATGGTCCCAGTGCTCGTCGGCCTGGGCCGCGCCGGCCGAGAGGGCGAGCACGGTACCGGCAAGGATCGCGGCACCGATCGAAAGCTTGTTGAAGCGCATTGGGCATACCTCCGTTGACATCAAGAGGTACGCAGCGTGTCTCCCCGTTCATCCCAAAAGAAATTGAGGCATTGTCGCCATATCCGTTGTCCGGTTTTCGCCACGTTTCATCCGGCCGGCCATCAACGCCGGCCGGCCGGATGCCGCATTACGCTACGCTACGCCACTCAACGCAGCGGAATGGTGAAGTTCACGGATGGCGGCCCGTAGTAATAGGGGTCGGCATAGGCCACGGCCGGCGGACCGTAACTGTAGTAGCGCGGCGCGTAGCCGTAGTAGTACCGATGGGTCCACGCCGGATGGCTGTAGTAGCGGTAATAACCATAGCCATCATAGTAACCGTCCCAGCGCGCCTCGGCGCTACCAACGCCGCCCGCAACGATCGCAAGGCCCGCGATGGCGAGGATTGTCGAGGCTCGACCCAATCGGCTCATCCAGATGTTGCGCATGGCAACCTCCTTTTGCTGACTGTCGGATAACGCCTCCCGACCGTCGTCAGGTGGGCAGCGAATGGGGCCGTTGCGGGGAATTTCGCACCCGCTTGCGGCCATGTTTCGCTCAGGCCGACCCGCCGCTAAGCTGACAAAAAGCTGAAATGTACGGAGGAAGACCAAAATGGCGGGTCCGCTGGCCGGAGTTCGAATTCTCGACTGCACGACGGTCGTGCTGGGCCCGTGGGCCGCACAGCAGCTCGGCGATCTCGGCGCCGATGTCATCAAGATCGAGCCGCCCGAGGGCGACACCACGCGCCAGTTGGGACCGGCACGCCATCCCGGCATGGCCGCCTTCTATCTCGGCTGCAATCGGTCGAAGCGATCGATCGTGCTCGACCTCAAGCAGGAGGCCGGCCTCAGGGCGCTGTTCAAGCTCGCTGAGACGGCCGACGTGCTGATGCACAACTACCGGCCCGAGCCGGCGCGACGGCTGGGCGTGGAGTACGAGAAGTTCGAGAAGATCAATCCGCGTCTGGTCTATCTCGCGACCTACGGCTACCGCTCGGCCGGCCCGCTGGGACCGAAGGCCGCCTATGACGACATCATCCAGGCGGGCTCCGGACTGGCCTCCTTGCAAACCGTGGTGGCGGGGCAGCCACGCTTCCTGCCGACCATCGTGGCCGACAAGACCAGCTCCAACGGCGTCGTCTCGGCGTTGCTCGCGGCTCTCTACGCGCGGGAGAAGACCGGCCAGGGCCAGGCGGTCGAGGTGCCGATGTTCGAGACGCTGGTCTCCTTCGTCATGGTCGAGCATCTCTACGGCGAGACTTTCAAACCTGCGCTCGAAAGCGCCGGTTACAAGCGCGTGCTGAACAAGGAGCGCCGGCCTTACCCGTCTAAAGACGGTTACTTCGCCCTGCTGCCCTACACCGACGGCCACTGGAAGGAGTTCTGCACCCTGGTCGGCCGGCCGGATCTCGCCAAGGACGAACGCTTCACCTCGCTCGCCATCCGGCTCAAGAACGTCGAGGCCTATTACTCCACGCTGGCCACGCTCTGCGCCGAGCGCACCAACGCCGAATGGGTCGAGCTCCTGAAGAACTCCAACGTGCCGCACGGGCCGGTCAATACGCTGGACGACCTGTTCGTCGACCCGCAGCTCGTCGCCACCGGCTACTGGAAGGAGGTCGAGCATCCCAGCGAAGGCAAGCTGCGCATGCCCGACATCCCGCCGCGCTTCTCCAAGACCAAGCCCGAGATCACCCGCCTGCAGCCGCGGCTCGGCGAGCACAGCGTCGAAGTGCTGACGGAGGCAGGCTTTACCGGCGCCGAAATCGACGCCATGCTGAAATCGGGCGCCACCAAGTCGGCGTAATCGCCGACAAGACGGCCTGAGACCGTCAATCGAGAACAAGCGCGCCGCAGGGAGGAAGGATGATCGTTCGCCCATCACGGCGCGACGTGTTGCGTTATGGCAGCGCCGCTGCCGCTTCTTTGTTGCCGGCGCCCGCCATTGCCGAAGCCTGGCCAAGCAAGCCGATCCGCATCGTCTGCGGCTATCCGGCGGGCGGCCTGACCGACATCTTCGCCCGCGGTTATGGCGAGTTCATCTCGCAAAAGACCGGCCAGCCCGTGGTCGTCGAGAACAAGGCCGGCGCCTCGGGCGCCATCGCCGCCGAGCAGGTCAAGGGCGCGGCACCCGACGGCTATACGCTCATGTTCACGATCTCGACGACGATGATCATGAACAAGGTGCTGTTCAAGAAGCTGCCCTACGACCCCGACAAGGACTTCGCCCTGATCTCCTGGCTGAATGCGGGCCATCTGCCGATGGTCATCAACAAGAACGTGCCGGCCAGGAACGTCGCGGAATTCGCCGAATATGCGCGCAACAACAAGGCGTCGCTCGGCACCTACGGCGCCGGCTCCTATCCGCACGTCGTGGCCGAGACGCTGAACCGGCACTTTGGGCTCAAGATGGAGGCCGTGCATTATCGCGGCGAGGCGCTGATGTGGCAGGACGTTGCCTCCAACGCGATCCAGGGCGGCAGCGGCAGCATCGCCGGCGCCTCGAGCGTGCTGCAGACGGGCACCGGCCGGCCGATCGCGGTGCCCTCGATGGTGCGAGCGAAGAAGCTGCCGGATGTGCAGACCTTCTACGAGCAGGGGCTCACCGAGCAGGCCTTCCTGGTGCGCGGCTTCATCTGCCTGGTGGGGCCCGTCGCCATGTCGGACAGTATCGTCCAGAAGCTCTCGGACCTCATGGTCGAAGGCGGCAAGAGCGAACGCATCCAGAAGATCCTCGATACCTTCGGCATCGACGAAGGCGCGCGCGACCGCACCTACTTCAAGGAAGTCCTCGCCAAGGAAGGTCCGGTCTGGATCGACCTGATCAAGAGCCTCAACATCGAGCCGCAGTAGAGCCTAGCGCACCAGCGCCGCGGCCTCCCCGCCGACGTCGCGCTTCCAGGCGGCGACCGCCGTTGCCGCCGCGCCGACCAGGGCCGAGCGCAGCGGCGGGCTGATCTTGTCGGCCGTCGTGATCGTGACCTTGTTGGCCCTGAGCCGCGTGTAGTTCTCCTCGACGCGGGTGGCGAGCCGCGTCCATTGCTGGGCCTGCGTGGTCGACGCCGCGCGGTCCACGGCGGCCTTGAGGTCGGCCGTGAGCGCGGCATAGAGCGTCAGCCCAAGCGTCGCGAAGGAGAGCGGGAAGGCGTAGCCGATTTCGGTGAAGTGCGGCAGATATTCCCAGAGCTTGCGGCCGGCGCCACCGTCGCCCGACGACAGCACGGCGTCGATCGAGCCGTCGCCAAGGCGCGGCATGGTGTCGGTGAATGAAAGGTTGGCCGGCAGCGCGCCGGCAGCGGTGAACACCGCCACCCCCGTGGCGTCGTAGACGCGCAGCTTCAGGCCGGTGAGGTCAGCAGGCGTCGTGATCGGCTTCTTGGCCCACAGGCCGGTGGCCGGCCAGGGCGTGGCATAGAGCAGGCGCTGGCCCTCGCGCTCGAAATGTCCGGCATAGAGGCTGCGCGCCTTGTCGAGCAGGCGGCGCGCGTCGCTTTCATGGGCCGCCACGAAAGGCAACGAGGACAACAGGAACAAGGGATCTATGCGGCCGAGCGCACCGGCGAAGGTGCAGCCGGCCGCCAGCTTTCCATCGCGGATGGCGGGGACGATGTCGGTCGACTTCATCGCTTCGTACGACGGCGTAGTGGCGAGCCGCCGACCGCTTTCCTCCGACAGGCGGCTGGCGAAGAGGGCGATCCCTTCGCCCGATACCGTGGTCGCCGGGTATTCGGTGGCCATCGTCCAGGCCGGCGCTTGCGCGGCGGCCGGGCGCACGGCCAGGGCGAGCGGCAGGCCCGCCAGCAGGCGTGCGAAGTCACGGCGCGGCAGGATCGGGCATTTGTCGAGCATGCCGGGATTATAGGCTGTGCAGTCAGCGCGGCTCCCCGCGCGTTTTGACCCTGAGATATTTGCAGATGCGTCTTTTGGCGAGATGATTTGCGGTGTAGATCAACTTACAGTGGCAGGGGTTTGGGGAAGCCTTCGTCGATGGCCTTGGACGTCTATGTCGGTTCGCTGACGCGCTATTACACGGGCGAATGGGAAAATGTCGCCGAACGGTCGGCGCGCGGGCGCGGGGCCGCTCTGCAGGCCGGCCGCCAGCGCGATGCCGAGAGCGTGCGGCCTGCCGTGCTGGCCTGGCGCGCTGCTCTCGCTGCTTCCTTCGGCAGCAACGTCGTCACAGGCCTGGATTGGGATGAATCGGCCGAGGCGCCGCACTTCACCGGGCGGCCGGGATGGGACGGTTTCGGCTCGCTGGTGCTGTGGGCGGCCTACGCCGAGCATCCGGCTTTGCGCCGTCCGGACAGCCTGCCGGAAGAATGGGACGACGATCCGGCGCTATTGCGCTGCAACGCCCAAGGCTCGCGTTACTCCCATCTCGTGGGCAACGTCGAGCTGTGGCTGCCCTGTGCCTTCGACTTCACCTTCGAGGGCCAGGATGTCGACGGCCGCCGCATCGTAGTTGGCTCGGCGCTCACGCTGGCGCGCCAGCTTGCCGAGCTGAACGGCGTTACCTGGAAGGCGGGCGAGGGCGACATGGCGCGGTGGGCGCAGGCGGCACCGGCCGATGATGCCAGGCTCGAACTCAAGGCGCGCCACGCCTTTGCGGTCCTGAACGAGCTGTTGCAGCAGGCCGTTGGATACCGCCTGCCGATCAAGCTCGACTACTAGCGCGGGTTCCTATCGCTCTAGAAACGACACCGCCCGCGACCGAAGTCGCGGGCGGCTGCGTTCGAGGCCTGCGCAGGGAGTAGCGGAGCGCTTAGTAGCCGGCCGTGGGGGCGGGCGGCGGCGGCTCGGTGGCGGGCGGGCGGTTGCGGCGCTCGGTCATGAACTGGTCGAATTCTGCGCGGTCCTTCGCCGAGCGTAGCCTGTCGAGATAGTCGCGGAACTCGCGCTGCTCCTCGTCGAGCTTGCGCAGCGTCTCCTCGCGGTATTCGTCGAAGGCGACGTTGCCCGACGAACTGCGGTGACCCCAGCGTTGGCGCTTCCAGGCGCGCCACTCTTCGCGCTTGGCGCGCCAGTCGGCGCGCGCGGCATCACGATCTTCGGGTGCGTACCAGCGGCCGTAACGGCCATGTCTTCCGCAGAACATGCGTCCACTCCATATTGAATAGACCAGCAGAGCGAGCCCCACCGGCCAGAACACGATGAAGCCGATCACCACCAGCGCGATCAGGGCGGGCTTCGGCAGGTCGTCCAGTCTGTCCATCACCGCGTGCATGGGGCCTCCTGTGGCGGGCGTTAACGATGTTAATGTTAACGACATTTACATTGGGCATTCAGCCCTGAGGAGTCAAGGGGGCCTCAGGCTTTTTGGGGAAAACCCAATCCCTGCAGGTAAATGAGCATTTCCGACTCCAGCAGCTCCTCGGCCGTCATGGGCAGGCTGCGGCGCCCGGAATCACCGCGGCCGAACAGCGAGGCGATGCCGTGCGCCATCGACCAGAGGTGCAGGCTCATCATCAGCGACGGCGGCCGTTTGGCGGCGGGCAGCAGGGTCGCGAGCTGCTCGGCCGCACCGCGCAGCACGCCGAAGGCCCGGTCGGCCGCAGCCCGCAGCTCGGGGTTGAGGTCGGGCGGCAGGCCTGATTCGAACATCGCGGCGTAATAGGCGGGCTCGGCGCGCGCGAAGGCGAGATAGGCGCGGCCGACATTGTGGAAGGCGGTGAGCGCGTCAGGCCTCCCGCCCGCCCAGCCGGTGGTGAGCATTGCCTCGAAGCGGGCGAAGCCCTCGCGTGCCACGTCGGCCAACAACGCCTCGCGGTCGCGGAAATGGCGATAGGGCGCGGCCGGACTGACGCCCGCCGAGCGCGCGGCGTCGGCGAAGGTGAAGCCCCCCGGCCCCTTCTCCTTGATCAGCTCGCGCGCCGCCTTGATCAGCGCTTCGCGCAGATTGCCGTGATGGTAGGCCCCCTCGCGCGCGCGGCGTTTCCAGCTCATGTTAAGGGAGTTTACATTAGGCGCGGCCAAGGCGCACCACGACGCTGAGGACGAAATCTCGCAGATCAGGGCGCCACGGAGGGCGCCGGATCAGACGACGTTTGGCTTGGGCAGCGACGTGGGCACGATCTCGATGATCGTGTAGCCGCTGCGCTCCAGCGCTGCGACCTGACCCATTGCTTCCTTCAGGGTCGAATAAGCGATGCCGATTCGCTTGCCCGCGGGCTTTTCGACCCAAACCATGTGCTTGCCGACGACGTCTTCTTTTGCCATGGCGGCTCTTATGGACCATCCGGCGGCCGGCTGCACGCGTCCTTATCGCACGCCTTCGCCGACCAGGATCTCCTCGGAAACCTTCCCGGTCAGCACCTCCTCCTCGTCGAGCAGGCGCTTCTTCTTCCAGTCGCCCTTGGCGTACACACAGAGCGTGATCAGGCCGATCGCGACGTTGGCGGCGGGGAAAGCCCACCAGATGCCCTGCACAGCCAGCGCCGTGTGCTTGGATAGCACGTAAGCGATCGGGAACAGCAGCACCCACTGCGAGACCAAGGTCAGCACCATGGTCACCACCATGTTACCCGAGGCACGCAATACGCCGGTAAGCGCGAACTGCAGGCCGAGGAAGCCCCAGGCGGGCGCGCCGATGCGCAGGAACTGCGCCCCGGCCTCGATCACCGCGGCATCCTCCGGCACGAAGAACGACACGATGGTGCGCGGGAACAGGAAGACCAGCAGGCCGAACGCTTCCAGGCCGAAGAAGCCGATCAAGGCGCCCAGCCGGCCGATCGCCGCCGCACGCTCGATATTGCGCGCGCCGATGTTCTGCCCGACCAGGGTCGAGATCGCCATCGACAACCCCATCGCCGGGATCATGACGACCTGCAGCACGTTCGAGCTGACGCCATAGGCAGCGAGCGCCAGCGTGCCGAAGCTAGTGATCAGGAAGCTCATCACCATGAGCCCCGCGGCGCGCGCCGACATCTCGATCGAGGCAGGGAGGCCGAGCAAGAAGGCCCGCCTGATGTAGGTGAGATCGGGAATGAAATCGCCACGCCGGAGATGGATGCCGTGCAGGCCGGTCCGCAGCACGGCGATGCCGATGATGGCGGCGATCGCCTGCGACACGAAAGTCGTCATCGCGGCGCCCATCACGCCGAAGCCCGGCACCGGCCCCCAGCCAAAGATCAACAGCGGATCGAGCACGAAGTTCAGGAACACCGTGCCGAGCGCGATGTAGACCGGCAGGTTCGGCCGGCCGATGCCGCGCATGATCGACTGGAAGACAAAATAGGTGAAGCTGAAGATCAGCCCGGCGAACGACACGCGCATGAAGGCGAGCGCGCCGGGATAGACGTCGGGCGCCACGCCCATCGTCCGGAGCAGCACAGGCGCTATCAGATAACCGCCGGCGCCCAGCACCAGCGAGGCGAGCGCCACCATCAGCAGCGTCTGGCCCGCGACGTGGCCAACCATGCGTTCGTTGCGGGCGCCGACATACTGAGCGATCAGGGTCGACCCGGCGATCGACAGGCCGCCGCCGATGGCGAACATCAGGAACATCGCCGGGAAGCTCACCGACACTGCGGCGACCGCCGCACCGCCGAGACGCCCGACCCAGAAAGCGTCGATCAGCTGATACGCCGATTGCAGCGCATTCGCCGCGACGATAGGGACGGCGAGCGCCAGCAGCGAGCGCAGGATCGGCCCTTCGAGAAGCTTGTTTTTGGGGGGTGCCACGCTATCGATATGGGGCGGAAGGAAACGGCATGCAACTTTGGACGACACAGGTGGCGTCGGCGCGTGCTGCCCGGCGGCAGGCGCAGGAAATCGAGGCCGCCGGCTGGGACGGCATGCTGGTGGTCGATTCGCAGAACCTCTCCGGCGATCCCTATGTCTCGCTGGCGCTCGCAGCCACCGTCACCACGCGGATCGGGCTCGGCACCGGCGTCACCAACTCGGTGACCCGTCACGCGGCGGCAACCGCGACCGCCATCACCAGCGTCAATCGTATCTCGAACGGCCGCGCCGTGCTCGGCATCGGCCGCGGCGACAGCGCCTTGGCCCATCTCGGCCGAGCGCCGGCCAAGCTGGGGCAGTTCGAGCGCTACCTGCGCCAGCTCCAGACCTATCTCAGTGGCGCGGCGGTGAGCTTCGAGGAGATCGACATTCCGCACGAGGTGGCGCCGCCAATGTCGGAGCTGCATCTGCACGATGCACCAACCGCGAGCCGCATAGGCTGGATCGCCGGCAGCGCCAAGGTTCCGGTCGAGGTCGCGGCCAGCGGACCCAAGGTGATCGCGCTGTCGGCACTGCATGCCGAACGGGTGATGTTCACGCTGGGAGCCGATGTCGAGCGCCTGCAGTGGGGTATCGAGATGGCGAGGAAGACACGCAAGGACGCTGGCCTCGAGCCCGACGCCATCGCCTTCGGCGCCTACGTCAATATGGCCTGCCATCCCGACATCGAGGTGGCGCGCGGCCTAGTGCGCGGCGGGCTGACGACCTTCGCGCGCTTCTCGGTGATGCACGGCAAGGCGAACGGTCCGGTTTCGGCCGAAGACCGCAGCGTGCTGGAGGCATTGCGCAGCAACTACGACATGAAGGCGCATACGCAGGGCGATTCCCGCCAGGCCGGCACGCTGACCGACGATTTCATCGACCGCTTCGCCATCGTCGGCCCGCCCGACCGCTGCATCGAGCGCTTGCGCTCGCTCAAGGCACTCGGCCTCGACAAGGTCGCGATCAGCGGCGGCACGCGCGGGGCGGCGCCGGAGGACGTTGCGATAGCGCGCGAACTGACAGCCGCACATGTATTGCCCGGCATGCGGCGCTAGCAGGGGAGACTTACATGCACGGACGACACCTGCCGGCCTTGGGGCGGCGTTTTTGGGCTGCGCTCTGTCTGGCCAGCATATTCGGCGCCAACATGGGCGACTTCTTCGCCCACGATCTCGGCCTGGGCCATGTCCGCGGTCTGCCCTTCCTGGCCGTTGCCTTCGCGGTCGTCCTTGTCGCCGAGCGCTTCGATCGTCTCGCGCACGAAAGCTATTATTGGCTGGCGATCATCATCGTCAGGACGGCGGCCACCAATCTGGCCGACTTCATGGCCGGCGACATGAGGCTGCCGCGTCTTTTGGTGATGGCGGGCCTGGCGGCACTTCTCGCTGTTTTCGTCACCGCCGACTGGATGGCGTGGCGGCGATCAGGGAATGTCGCCGGTGAGTCGAGATCGCTCGTCTTGCGCGCCGACACTGCTTACTGGGCCAGCATGCTGATCGCCGGCACCTTGGGGACTGTGATGGGCGACTACTTCTCCCATAACCTCCACTTGGGTGACGGTATCGGCGCGGTCGTGCTCTCGGTTATCCTCGCCGGGTTCTTCCTTGTGGGCGCCCGAAGCCTAATCTGGTCGTTGCCGTTCTATTGGGCGACGGTCGTGATGGTGCGGGCGGCCGGTACCTGCGTCGGCGATTTCCTCGCCGGCCGCTCGATGCTTGGGCTCGCGCTCAGCACCGCTCTGACCGGCGTGGCGTTTGTAGCCATGCTGCTCGCCTGGCGGGAGGGGAAGCCCGACCCGGCACCGGCGCGCTGACGTCGCCGAGGACCATGATCGCGTCGCGGCAGTGGCGCGCCCCGAGCAAAGATCTAAGACTGCTAGGCCGCTACGCGCTCGGTGCCCCCTGATGGGGCCAGAAGGAAGGGAAGCCGTATTCTGACGATTGTCCCGGTATCGCGCTGTCCCGACGGAACGACCGTGCCGCCAAGTTGGCGCACGAAGATGGCCACGTAGTCGGCGCCGCTTTTCTCCGGAATCTTCGCCGGGTCCTTTGCTTTCATGCCGACCCCGTCATCGGCGACAGCGAGCTCGATTTGATCGCCGACCCGCTCGACGCTCAGCACGATCCGTCCGGTCCCGCCGGGAAAGGCATGCTTGATGGCGTTCGTCGCCAACTCATTGACGAGAAGGCCGAATGGCACGGCACGATCGGGGTCGAGATCCAAGGCTTCGGCCTTGACCTCTATTTTGATGCCCGACGTGTTTCCCAGCAGGCTCGCCGACATCGATCGGGCGATTTCCTTGAGATAGGCGTCCACGGCGATGGTCGGGCCGCGGCTGGATTGGGATATCAGGTCGTAAAGCTGGGCAATGGCTCCGATGCGAGTCTGCATCGATTTGTAACCTTGAACGCACGGCGCTGCCGTCCATTTGGTCTCGAAGGCGATCAAGCCGACGATGACCTGCAGGTTGTTCTTGATCCGATGGGAGATCTCGTTCGTCAAGGTCAGGGCGTCGCGCTCCCGCTGCTTGCGGTCGGTGATGTCCTCGAAGACCAGCAGCATGCGGTGGGCATGATTGCCCGGCTGCGAGATTTTCCGCGCGTTGAGGTTGAAGACGCGCCGGCCGAGCCCGGGAAAATCGTCCTCGATCTCGAAACTTTCGATCGGCTTGTTGTCCGGCAGCACCTTCTCCATCAAATGGCGCAGCGCCGGCACATCCCATTGGTGCTGCCCAAGCTCGGCAAGGCGCCGCCCCCGTGCCTCCGCTGCGGTGATCCCGAACATGAGCAGGAATGACCGGCTCGCCGTCACGATCGTCATGTTGTCTTCGAGCACGACCAGGGGGTCGCGGATCGTGTCGACGATGCTCTGGGTCAGCCGCCAGGTGCGCTTGCTCTCGGCCTGGGCGGCACGCTGCTCGCTGACATCCTCGATGGCCAGCAGGATGGATCCGTCGTGGGCGCCCGGCCGAAAAATCTTCCGCGCGTTGACCAGCATGGTGCGCCAGCCAATGGTCGGAAAATCGTGTTCGACCTCGAACCCCTCGACCGATGCACGATGAGGGATCACGCTCTCGAGCAACGTATGCAACGCAGGGATATCCCACTGCCGGTTTCCCAGTTCGTAGATATGACATCCCTCGGTCTCGCCCCGGCTGGTGCGGAACGTCTGGTAGAAGGCGCGATTGGCCGAGGTGATGTTGAGGTTTCTGTCGAGAAGGATAAGCGCGCTGGGAATGGTTTCGACAATGTCGCTGCCGGCGATATCCGACACGAACTTTTCCACTGAAGTAGTATTGGGCATTGGCCGCCGTTCCTTGCAAATTGCGCGACGTCAGACCTATGCCGCGAGCATGTCGGCAACGGAGTCCTGGAGTTGCTGGGCCGCGTACGGCTTGGGGAGGAAGTGCGTGCCCTGAGCGAACAGGGATTTCATTTTTTCGGTGACGATGTTGCCTGTCGTGTAAAGGACCCGCAGATTCGGCCGAAGCTCGATGGCCTGGTGTGCAAGTTCACATCCGCCGAACATCGCCGCCTGGAGGTAAATATCGGTAAAGAGCGCGTCGATGCGCTCGGGGGACCGCAAAAGCGAAAGCGCTTCGTCCATGCTGCCGGCGGAAAGCGTTTGGTGACCCCAATCCTGGATCATCAACACCGCAATCTCGCGGATGAACACGTCGTCTTCGACGATCAGGATTACGGCCATCGAAAGCTCTTTTCTGCCGCTCTCTGGGGCAGGACATGACTCGCCCTGGCGGCCCCGCCGAATCTCGCCAACTACGCCTGTGATGGCGCGGGATGGTTTTGTGCGTGGTAGCTTCGGCTCGCGTGCGACGGTCCGTCTGCTTCCGTCGAGATGCCGCTCCTTACAAGGGCATGTCTGTACTCTCATGGCAACGCATCTACTGATTACAAGGGCATGTCTGTACTCTCATGGCAACGCATCTACTGAGCGTTGGTCTCGTCGAAAGCGGATAAAGTTGGCAAAACCCGATAACGGGCCTGTCGGGGGAACTATTTGATTTCTGAAGCGTTTATCACGGTCGGGACGCCCGCTGTGCTTCCGGCTCTCCGCTAGCGCCAGATCTTCTTGCCGCTGCCGGCAAGCCCGGCTCGCTCCACATCGCATCGACCTTGTCGACCACCGCCTGGTCCATCGTGATCTGCCGGCCTCCCTTGCGGTTGGTCTCGCCCGGCCAATTGTCGGTCGCGTCGAGGCCGATCTTGGAGTCGAGGCCTGAGACGCGGCTGGCGAAGTCGAGGCGGCACCGGCCCGCTGACGCTTCCTCAGTCAGGCGTTACGTCGACACCGAGCTGAGAGAGAAGGGCGTTCTGCTGGCTTTCGCTGATCCGCAGCCCGGCATAGCCGGAGAGAACGGCCAGGTTCAGGCCTGAGATAGTGGCGCCGCGAAGGTCCGCGCCAGACAGCTTCGCGCGGTTCCAGTCGGCGCCGTGGATGCTCGATCCGGTCAGGACAGCGTTGGTCAGGTCCACATCGAACAAGGCGGTGTCTGAGAATTTGCAGTTTCGCAGTTCTCCCTTCTGCAGAGAAAGTCCCGACATGTCGGCAAAACTGAAATTGCAGCGGTCGAACGTCGCTTTGGTGAGCACGACCTTCTTCGAGATGGCGCGATCGAACGTGGATCCGTGGAATTTGGCCCCGCGGAAGCCACAGTCCGTGGCGCTCAGATTGTAGAGGGCGCAGCGTTCGAAGGAACTAATCGAGAAGTTGCACCTCGCCACTTCCACGGCCCGCAACTCGCAGAAGGCAAAGCTACACCCGAGCTTGCGCTCGGCGTCGAAGAATGTGCAGTTCTCGAACCTTGCGTTGGTAAACTTGCAGCTGGTGAAGCGGGACGGAGCGAACATGCAGTCCTTGAAAGTCGTTTCCGAAAAATCCGCAGCTCGAACGACCGGATATTGAAAAAGGCACCGGATGAACTTGCCATGCGACAGATCGATGTCGTCAAGCTCCAGCGGAGGCGCAAGGACAATTCCCTCGAAGACGCCGCCTTGTTTCGCCAACGCGAGCCATTCATCTTGGGATATGGAGCGATGCGCTTGGGCCGCCATGCCGCTCTCCTCGTTCGAACGCTGCGGTCGCTTACCGCTATTTCCAGATCTTCTTCCCGTCGCCCGGCAATCCTAGCGAGCTCCACATCGCGTCGACCTTGTCGATCACCGCCTGGTCCATGCGGATCTGGCGGCCCCATTCGCGATTGGTCTCGCCCGGCCATTTGTCGGTCGCGTCGAGGCCGATCTTCGAGCCGAGGCCGCTGACCGGGCTCGCGAAGTCGAGATAGTCGATCGGCGTATTCTCCACGACCGTGATGTCGCGCGCCGGGTCCATGCGCGTCGAGACCGCCCACATCACGTCCTTCCAGTTGCGCGCGTCGATGTCGGCATCCACCACGATCACCCATTTCGTGTACATGAATTGCCTGAGGTAGCTCCACACGCCCATCATCACGCGCTTGGCGTGGCCGGCATAGGCCTTCTTCATCGAGACGACGGCGATCCGGTAGCTGCAGCCTTCGGGTGGCAGCCAGAAATCGACGATCTCGGGGAACTGCTGTTGGAACAGCGGGATGAACACTTCGTTCAGCGCTTCACCCAGCACCGACGGCTCGTCGGGCGGCCGGCCGGTGAAGGTCGAGAGATAGATCGGGTCTTTGCGCATGGTGATGGCGCTCAGCGTGAACACCGGGAACTTCTCGACGCTGTTGTAGTAGCCGGTGTGATCGCCGTAGGGGCCTTCATCGCCGTAGTCGTCGAGGCTGACATGGCCCTCGAGCACGATCTCGGCCTCCGCCGGCACTTTCAGCGGCACGGTCTTGCAGTCGACCAGCTCGACCTTCTTGCCGCGCAGCAGGCCGGCGAACTGGTACTCCGACAAAGTGTCGGGCACCGGCGTCACGGCGGCCAGGATCGTGCCGGGATCGGCGCCGATCACGGCGGCCACGGGCAAGGGCTCGCGCTTGCCCGCACCTTTCCAGCGCTGATGGTGCTGGGCGCCGCCGCGATGCTTTAGCCAACGCATCAGCGTGGTGTTCCGGCCCGTCACCTGCAGGCGGTAGATGCCAAGATTGAAGCTGTCTTGCTTGTCGCCCTTGGGATCGGGTCCCTGAGTCACGATCAGCGGCCAGGTGATGAGCGGTGCCGGCTCGCCGGGCCAGCAGGTCTGGATGGGCAGCTTGCCGAGATCGATATCCCCGCCGGTCAGCACGATCTCCTGGCAGGGCGCGGAGCCCACCGTGCGCGGCTTCATCGCCATCACCGTGCGCAGCATGGGCAGCATGTCGAGCGCCTCGCGCCAGCCGCCCGGCGGCTCGGGCTGGCGCAGGAAGGCCAGCGTCTCGCCGACGGCGCGCAACTCGTGCGGCTCGCGGTCCATCCCCCAGGCGACGCGCTCGACCGTGCCGAACAGATTGACCAGCACCGGCATCTCGGAGCCCACGACGTTCTCGAACAGCACCGCGGGCCCTTGCTCGGCCAGCAGCCGCGTCTGGATCTCGGTCATTTCGAGCACAGGCGAGACCGGCGCCTTCACGCGCACCAGGCGGCCGGCTTGTTCGAGGCGCGCCATGAAATCGCGCAGCGAGGCGTAGGGCATGGTGTTGCTTAGACGCCCGGTATGTGAGAGGCAACGCCCGACATGGCGCTCAACTTCTCGCTGTTCGGCATCCTGGGCCTGATCCTCTATGCCGGCTGCATTTTCCATGCGATCAAGACCGGCCGGATCAACTACTGGCTGCTCATCCTGATCTTCCTGCCCGGCCTCGGCTCGATCGCCTATCTGCTGATCGAGGTGCTGCCGGAGTTGCGCAACAACCGCACCGCTCGCCGTGCCCTGGCCGGGATCGGTGGGGCGTTCGATCCCAACCGCGACCTGCGCGAGAGCGAGGCCAGCCTAGAAGTCGCCGATACCGCCGACAATAAGCGCCACCTCGCCGAGGGGCGCATGAAGCGCGGCCAGTGGGCCGAGGCGGAGGCGCTCTACCGCTCTGCCCTGGTCGGCCCGCTCGCAGGCGATCCGGCGCTGCTGATCGGCCTCGCCAAGGCTCTGTCCGGCCGCGGCGATCACCGGGGCGCCCTGGAGGCGCTCGACCGGCTCTATCGTGAGGACCCGGAGCACGAATCGCGCGAGGCCCGCTTGATCCAGGCCCGCGCGCTCGAGGGTGCGGGCCGCACGCAGGAGGCGGCCGATGCCTGGCGCGCGCTGATCGGCTACACGCTCGGGCCCGAGGCGCAGGTGCGCTACGGGCTGCTGATGAAGAAGCAAGGCGAGACCGAGCGTGCCCGAGAGGCCTTCGCCGAGGCCGTGCGCACCTACGGTCGCCGTCCAGGCAAGCTCGATCCGGCCGATCGCGCGTGGGTCGCCGAAGCCGAACGCAACCTCGCGTGATCCCGGCCGAGTTCGAGGATCTGCTGAGCCGGGCCGGCCGCCGCGTCCTGGCCGGCACGCACCCTCTCTGCGGCGCGCTCGCCGATCCCTGCCGACGTTTCCTCGCCGCCGAGGATTTGATCGACCGCAGCAAGGCGGCGCGGCTCAGGCGCGTACTGGAAGAAAAGCTCACTGCCACGCTGGAGCCGATCGAGCAGCCGATTCCGCCCGAAAGCATTTGGGACATGCGCCGTGACTACGGCGAGCTCCTGCCCAAGACCAGCCGGGCGCGCACCATCTACTTCGATAGCCGCCGCGAGCCCGGCGTGAAGGCGGCCGAGCGGATCGGGCTGGTGCGCCTGATGCGCTCGGCGTCGTTCCACGCCTTCGCCGAGGCGCTGGCCGGCCGCAAGCTCGCTTCAGGCTGGGGGCTGCAGGTGCTGCGCTACGGCCTCGGCGACTATGCCGGGCCGCACAACGACCATCATCCCGAGAACAAGCGTGCGAAGCAGGGTTACATCGATTTGCACGTGAGCTTCAGTACGCCGTCGGTAAAGCACCAGTGGCTGGTCTATAGCCGTGCCGGACATTTCAGTGAGATCGTCCCGGTCGATGGGCCGGGCACGGTCACGGCCTATCGCCTGCCGTTCTGGCACTACACGACGCCCCTTGTGGGAAGCGGAAACGCCGCGCGATGGGTTTTGCTCGGAACTTTTCTCTTTGAGAATCAATGACTTGGTGCCGTGAATCCTTTGTTATCAAAGACTTGTGCCGGCAGGGGTGCTTCCCACGTGGGAAGAATCACCTGAAAGCCGAGCGGGCGTGCATTATCTGTTTCCCACGCGGGTGGGAAACAGTGGGAAACGTGGGAACCTATCGCTGACCGACCGGCACGACGCTGATCGAGTTGCGTGGGCTGCCCTCGAAGATGCGGTCGGTATAGACGAGGTAGACCAGCGCCTTTCGCTTGGCATCCCAGAAGCGGGTGACCTGCGTGGACTTGAAGACCAGCGAGGCGCGCTCGCTGAACACCTCGTGCGGGCTCCTGAGCTTGTCGAGCTTGGCGACATCGATCGGGCCGACCTGGCGGCAGGCGATCGAGGCTTCGCCGGGGTCCTCGGCCAGGCCGATCGCGCCCTTGATGCCGCCGGTGCGGGCGTGGCTCATGTAGCAGGTGACACCCGGCACCTCGGGATCGTCGAACGCCTCGACCACGATCTTGTCGTTGGGGCCGAGCCATTTGAAGCGGTAACCGACCGAGCCGATCTCCTCGGCGACGGCGGGTAGCGCGATCAGAACAAGCAGAAGAGCGATCAGGGCGCGACGCATGGCGAGACTCCTTCCAGGCGGAGCTCAGGCGGCGCGCAGACCTTCCTTGGGGACCTCGCCGCCGGCTTCCGTCACGGCTTCACGATAGGCCTTTTCCGAGTCGAATGGGGCAGCCTTGGGGAAGTCCCGCTTGCGGCCCGGCCGGATCACGCCGCTCGACGGCTCGACGATCAGCAGCTCGCCCTGCCGGCCGAGCAGCGGGATCTCGCGCTTCCAGCGCGAATAGACGCGCCGCGCCGAGGCCGAGAACTCGACGTAGGTCTTGAATTCGCTGGGGTCCTTAATGAACAGCGCCTCGTAGGTGGCGATGAACTGCTCGACGAACGGCCGGTCGACCAGCTCGAGGTTGGACATCATCCAGCAGCGATCCTCGAACACCCAGTAGGTGCCGATGCCGACGAACTCGCGCTGGCGGGTCAGGTAGGGATAGAAGGGGAAGCCGCGGCACGCGATGGTGCGGTTCTCCCGCTCGCAATGGCGCGCGCCCTTGCAATGGATCGCCGTGCAATCGGGCGTCAGGTCGGCCACGATCTCGCGTGTGGCATAGTCGTAGGGCTCGAATTTGGACCACAGGTCCGTGCGCGACCTGAGCAGGTTGAACTCGACCTTGTGCACCACGGGCACGGCATTCTGGGTCGAGCAGCAGACCGGTTCGCCGCCATTCAGCGGCGCGCATTTGCGCCCACAGTCGAAACGCGACACCGGGGCGGTGAAAGTCTCGTAGAGGCTCGCGAAATCAGCTGACTTGATGGATGCCTTCGGCATGCGGCGGACCGTTTAGCTGAAAGCCATATGAAAGAACAGTGAAGGAATTGTAACGACTTGCCTAAGGATGAGGCAGCACGCGCCAGACCACGGTCTCGCGCATGCCGCGGTTCTCGAGCTGCAATGAGGTCGGAATCTCATAGCGTGCCAACTCTTCAAGGCCCAGGGCGCTGAAATAGTTGCGTCCGGGGTCGCCCAGCAGCACCAATCGACCCCGCCGCGCATGACCGCGCAGCCAGGCCAAGGCGCGTGCCGACATGTCGCGCTCGTAGCAGACATCGCCCGCGATCACGACGTCTGCAGGTGGCGAGCCCTCGGGTCCGGCCAGCCAGTCTTCTGCACTGACGTTGAAGCCAAGGCCGTTGGCGACAGCATTCAACTGGGCCGCCACCAGCGACAGCGTGTCGATGTCGTTGGCGGTCACCGACGCCGCACCGGCCCGCGCCGCGGCCATCGACGACACGCCCGAGCCCGAGGCGAAGTCGATCACCTGCTTGCCGTGCACCGTCTCGGGATGGTCGAGCAGGTAGCGCGCGATCGCCTGGCCGCCCGGCCAGCAGAAGGCCCAGTAGGGCGGGTCGACGTTCCGTTCCTCCAGCCATGCCTCGGTGGCCTGCCAGATCGGCACATATTCGCTGGCCAGCCATAGCTTGAACTCCGGCACCATGGCCGGCGCCTCGAGCGCGGTATTGGCGCGGATGAAGCCTTCGGGATCGGCCGGCAGGCGCGGCATGGCTAGTACAGATGCCCGACGATGATGCCGGCCAGCAGTAGCCAGCCGATCAGGGCGTTCGCCTTGAACTTGGCGAGGCAGTCGGCTTGGTCGGCGGGCTTGAGGAACGCGATCTGCCAGGTGAAGTGGCCGGCGATGACGCCCAGCAGCCCGAAGTAGAAGGGGCCGAGCGATGCCAGCAGGCCGGCCGACGTCCAGAAGGCAATCGCCAGCACCGCGAAGAAGCTCAGCCACCGGCGCGGGGCGTTGGCGAAGCGGCGTGCCGTCGAGCGCACGCCCACGATGGCATCGTCGCGCTGGTCCTGCATGGCGTAGATCGTGTCATAGACCATGGTCCAGGCGACGCCCCCGGCATAGAGCGCGACCGTGGCCCACGACAGCGTCTCCGGTGATCGCGGCATAGCCCACCAGCGCGCCCCAACTGAAGGCGAGCCCCAGCACGACCTGCGGCCACGAGGTGAGCCGCTTCATGGTGGGGTAGATGGCCACCAACAGCAGCGAGGCGAGCGCCACGCCGCCGGCGAACTTGTTCAGCTTGAACAGGATGGCCGCCCCCACCGCCAGCTGCAGCGCCATCCAGATGAGCGCATGGTGCAGCTTCAGTTCGCCCGAGGGCAGGGGCCGGCCGCGCGTGCGCTCGACCCCGGCATCGACCTTGCGGTCGACGATGTCGTTCCAGGTACAGCCCGCCCCGCGCATGGCCAGCGCGCCCACGGCAAACAGCGCCATCCAGCCCACCATGTTGTCCCAGTGCGGCGCGGCGGCCAGTGCCACCGACCACCAGCAGGGAAAGACCAGCAGCCAGATGCCGATCGGCCGGTCCCAGCGCGCCAGGCGGCCATAGGGCCGCATCCACGGCTGCAGGTAGCGCAGCGACCAGTGCTGTTGGTCGATGTCGGTGAAGCCGGTTGTGCGCTCTGCCGTCATGCCGGCATCATGGCGGCATGAGCCTGACGCGTCTATTCATCGAGGCCGACCTCTCGAGCGGGGTCGAAGCGCCCTTGAGCGAGGCGCAGGCGCATTATCTGCGCCACGTCATGCGCCGCGAGAACGGCGCGCCGCTGCTGCTGTTCAACGGCCGCGACGGCGAATGGCAGGCCACGCTCGGCTTGCGCGGCAAGAAGGCCGCGGTGGCGACGATCGGCGAGCGCACGCGCGAGCAGATGGCCGAGCCCGACCTCTGGCTGTGCTTTGCGCCGATCAAGCGGGCGCGAATCGATTATATCGCCGAGAAGGCGACCGAGCTCGGCGTCGCCGTGTTGCAGCCGGTGCTGACGCAGCACACCGCCGTCGACCGGGTCAATGTCGAGCGCCTGCGCGCCAACGCGATCGAGGCGGCCGAGCAGACCGAGCGTTTGACGGTGCCCGACGTGCGCGCGCCGGTGGATCTCATGAAGCTGCTCGGCGACTGGCCGGCGGGCCGGCGGCTGCTGATGTGCGACGAGACCGGCGGCGGCCCGCCGATCGGCGGCGTGCTCGGTGCGCTCGACGAGAGCGCGCGCGCCGCACCGTGGGCCATCGTCATCGGCCCGGAAGGCGGCTTCGCAGCGGGCGAGCTCGCCGCCTTGCGTCGCATTAAGGATGTCACGGCAGTTGGCCTCGGTCCGCGCATCCTGCGGGCCGATACCGCCGCGCTCGCCGCACTCGCCTGTTGGCAGGCGATGGTCGGCGACTGGCAGAAGCCGACACCGCGCCTGGCCAACGATTTCCGCACATCCAGAGCCACCGCCTGAGTGCTTGCGCTCTCCCCCGGCGATGTGGGAGAGGGGGAGTCGAACAACATGAACCAGCCGCAGGCTCGCGTGAGGAAAGCTCATGCGAGTCGCGCCGTCTCCGGCAGTCACGCGCCGCGGGATGTTCAGGGAGAAACCATCGCATGTCCGCACCACCGTCGGGCGGCGGCGCGCCGATCGAGAATCGGCGGCAGCTGATCGAGTACTTCGCGGCTGGCAACAAACCCAAGTCGGCCTGGCGCATGGGCACCGAGCACGAGAAGTTCGGCTTCAGCAAGAAGACGATGAAGCCGTTGCCCTACGACGGCCCGGCCGGCATCCGCGCCATGCTGGAAGGCATGACGCGCTTCGGCTGGCAGCCTGTTGTCGAGGGCAACAACCCGATCGCGCTTGAGCGCGGCAAGGCCAACATCACGCTCGAGCCCGGCGGTCAGTTCGAGCTCTCGGGTGCGCCGCTCGAGACGATGCACGAGACAGCGGCGGAGAACGCCCAGCATATCGATGAGGTAAAGGCGGTTGCTGGCGAGATCGGTGCCGGATTCATAGGGCTCGGCTTCGCGCCGCAATGGAAGCGCGAGGATTTCGATTGGATGCCCAAGGGGCGCTACAAGATCATGCGCGAGTACATGCCCAAGAAAGGCAAGCTCGGCCTCGACATGATGCTGCGCACCTGTACCGTGCAAACCAATCTCGACTTCGAGTCCGAAGCCGACATGGTGAAGAAGTTCCGGGTGTCTCTGGCGCTGCAGCCGCTGGCCACCGCACTGTTCGCCAATTCGCCGTTCGTCGAGGGCAAGCCGGTCGGCTTCAAGAGCTATCGCAGCCACATCTGGACCGACACCGACCCCGACCGTTGCGGCATGCTGCCCTTCGTGTTCGAGCCGGGCTTCGGCTTCGAGCGCTACGCCGACTACATGCTCGATGTGCCGATGTACTTCGTCTATCGCGACGGCAAGTACATCGATGCCTCGGGCCAGGATTTCAAGGCCTTCCTCAAGGGCAAGCTGCCGGCGCGGCCAGGCGAGTTGCCGACCCTCAACGACTGGGCCGACCATGTCACCACGGCGTTCCCCGAGGTGCGGCTGAAGCGCTATCTCGAGATGCGCGGCGCCAATTCCGGGCCACTGCCGGCGCTCAATGCACTCCCCGCACTGTGGGTCGGCTTGCTCTATGACCAATCGGCGCTCGATGCCGCCTGGGACATCGTCAAGGACTGGACGGTCGAGGACCACGACTATCTGCGCAGCCACACGCCACGCACTGGCCTTGGCACCAAGTTCCAGGGCCTGCCGCTGTCGGACCTGGCGCGCGAGGTAGTGGAGATCGCCCACGCCGGCCTGCGCGCGCGCAAGCGCCTGGACGTGCATGGCAATGACGAGACGATCTACCTCGCGCCGCTCGATCGGGCGGTGGCAAGCGGCCTCGCGCCGGCCGACGAGCTGTTGGCCAAGTGGAAGGGCGAGTGGGCCCAGTCCTTCGCGCCGCTGTTCCGCGACTACGCTTACTGAGCAGAGCAAATTCCGGTCGGCCGGAATTTGCCCATGATCGAGGCAGCTTCTCGCAACGCGTTTCCAATCCAGGGGAACCGCGAGCGGTTCCCCTGGATCGGAACCCGCGCTATCGTCCGGTATGAAACGCCGTCTGGTCGTCCTCTGTCTGTTGGCAGCACCGTTTGCCGCGCACGCGCAGCCCGCCGACTGGCAGACGGTCGAGGGACCCGACCAACGCTTTCGCTTCGAGATGCCGGGGCCGGTCGAGAAAGCCACGGCCGACGAGAAGGAAAAGGGGCACGCGACGCCGCGCGTCGCCTGGGAAGCCAAGCGCGACGGGCAGATCTTCGATTTCGACTTCGTCGATTACGAGGATGGCTGGTTCTCCAAGCGCAACTCCAAGGTGATGGTCAAGGAGCTGGGCCGCGGCGACGCCGAAAAGGCGTTCCCCAAGGACAAATACAAGTACGCGCGCGACGAGCTGGTCGATCTGCAGGGCTGGGACGGCTACGCGCTCGACATCGAGGATGCCGCGGGCATGCTGGTCATGATGCGGACCTACATCGTGAAAGACCGGCTCTATCGCCTGCTGGTCACCGCTACCGCCGACGCGAAGAGCCGCGACGCGGCCCAGCGCTTTCTGCAGTCGTTCAAGCTTGCCGACACCCGTCAATAGACGGAGAGTTCGCTCAGTTGTGTGGTGTGAGGAGGTGTAAAGCGTAAACGCGTCTGGGAGGAAACAAGATGAAGATCCCGACACGATGCCTTGGCCTTGTCGCTGCGGCAGCGATCGTCTTGGCAAGCGGCTCAAGCTTCGCGCAAAAATCGGGCGGCATCCTGAAGATGCAGCTCATGGATACGCCGCCAAGCGCCTCGATCCACGAGGAAGGCACGGTCTCCGCGGTGGTGCCCTTCATGGGGCTCTTCAACAATCTGGTGATGTTCGATCAGCACGTCGCTCGCAACAGCATGGAATCGATCGTGCCCGATCTCGCTACCGGCTGGACGTGGAGCGACGACGGCAAGCGTCTCGCCTTCAAGCTGCGCCAGGGCGTGAAGTGGCATGACGGCAAGCCGTTCACCGCCAAAGATGTCGCCTGCACCCTCGAATTCGTGACCGACCCCGAGAAGCTGCGACGCAGCCCGCGCGCGGCCTGGTGGTGGAACGTCGATAAAGTGACGGTCGAGAGCGACTTCGACCTCACCATTCATCTCAAGCATCGCCAGCCGGCGTTCCTGGCGCTGCTCGCCTCCGGCTACACGCCGATCTATCCCTGCCACATCCCGACGGCCGACATGCGGCGCAAGCCGGTCGGCACCGGGCCGTTCAAGTTTGTCGAGTTCAAGATGAACGAGGGTATAAAGGTGGTCCGCAATCCCGACTATTGGAAGCCGGGGCTGCCCTATCTGGACGGCATCGACTTCACGATCATTCCCGATCGCTCGACGCGCATGCTGTCCTTCATCGCCGGCAAATTCGACATGACCTTCGTGGCTGACGTGTCGGTTCCATTGCTGAAGACCGTCAAGAAGGATGCGCCCAATGCGCAGTGCATCCTGCGCTCCACCGGGGTCACCACGAACCTGATCGTCAACCGCGACAAGCCGCCGTTCGATGATCCCAAGCTGCGCCGCGCCATGGCGCTGACCCTCGACCGCCAGGCCTTCATCGACATTCTCGAAGAGGGCCAGGGAGTGATGAGCGGCGCCCTGCTGCCGCCGCCGGACGGCGTGTGGGGCCTGACGCCCGAAATGCTGAAGTCGATCATCGGCTACGGCGACGTCACCAAAGCGCGCGAGGAGGGCCGCGCGCTGATGAAGGAACTGGGCTACGGCCCCGACAAGCACATGAAGATCAAGGTCAGCACACGCAATATCGCGACGTTCCGCGATCCGGCGGTGATCCTGATCGACCAGCTGAAGCACATCTGGATCGACGCCGAGCTCGAGATCATCGACACGGCGGTCTACTACAATCGGGTGTTCAAGAAGGACTACGCGGTGGCGCTCAACCTCACCGGCAGCGCCGTCGACGATCCCGACGTCACTCTCTTCGAAGGCTATGCCTGCGGCTCGCTGCGCAACTACAACGGCTACTGCAATCCGAAGATGACCGCGCTCTTCGAGGCGCAATCGCAGGAGCTCGATCAGAAGAAACGCCACGAGATGGTGTGGGAGATCGACCGGCTGCTGCAGGAGGACATCGCGCGGCCGATCATCCGCAACGGCTTTGCCGCGAGCTGCGCGCAGCCCGTCGTCAAGAACCTCACCATCATGACCAACAGCATCTACAACGGCTGGCGCTTCGAGGACGTCTGGCTCGACCGCTGATCGCTAGGGCTTGGTCATCCGATAGACGCGGGCAGCGGTGCCGCTGTAGAGCGCGGCCTTCTCGGCGGCCGAGGCGCCCTTGGTGATGATCTTGAAGGCGTTCCACAGCTCGGTGTAGCCGCACGACTGCTTGTCGGGCGGGAAGTTGCTCTCGAACATGCAGCGGTTCGTGCCAAATGCCTCGATGCAGGGTTCGATATAGGGCCGCCAGACCTTCGCCAGTTCTTCGGACGAGGACGGCGCGTCGCGGAAGTGGAAATCGAAGCCGAACGAGGTCATGCCGAGGCCGCCGAGCTTGATGTTCACGTTGGGGCACGCCGCGAGCTCGCCGATGCTTTTCTTCCACTGAGGCATGATCTCGGCATTCTTGCCTTCGTACTGGCCGACACCCAGCACGCCGCCGACGTGATCGACGATGATCGTCTGGTCGGGGAATTTGCGTGCCAGGTCGACGAGGTCGGGCAGCTGCGGATGGAAATGCCAGCTGTCGAAGGTGAGGCCGAGCTTGCCGAGCTCGGCGAAGCCTTCGCGGAACTTGGGGTCGAGCAGGCGGTGGCGCGTCATCACCCGCGAGGTGAACTGGCCGGCGATGCCCTCGTCCCACGAGGTGCCGTAGCGTGTGCCGCGAAAGCGCCCGTTCCCGGCGGCAATCAGGGCCTCCAGTACCGGTCGCACACGCGACCCCAGCATCAGATCGGCCCAGCCGATGATCGCCTCGCAAACCCGCGTCTTGCCGTACTGGCCCGAGGCGCTGAGTGCCGCCGTGCCGTTCACGAACTCGACCTCGCCCACCGGCTTCATCTCATCAGGCCCCGAGGCGCGGAACATCGCCTGGCATTCGAGGAACACCGTGGACACGATATTGTGGCCGCCGCCTAGATCGCCCAGCAGTTCGGGCAGGAAGTAGCGGCCGCGCGCCGGCGTGTCCCACAGATGATGGTGCGGATCGATGATCGGCAGCTCGGGCTCGAGCGCCTTTTCCGGCGGCCGCTTGGCGAGCCAGGCCGCGAGATCGGCATTGTTGCGATATGCGAGACCGCGATATTCGCCTAAGGCCATGTTCTTCCTCCCGAGCTTTGCTCTACGATAGCCGGCAAGGGAGAGACGGTTCATGCGTATTTGCGTGTTTGGAGCAGGCGCCATCGGCGGCAATTTCGCAGCGCGCCTTGCCGAGACCGGCAACGAGGTCTCGGTGGTGGCGCGCGGTGCCCATCTCGAGGCGATTCGCGCCAAGGGCCTCACTCTGATCGCGGGCGACAAGCGGATCGTGGCCAAGGTACACGCCTCCGACCGGCCGGCTGACCTCGGCCCGCAGGACGCGGTGATCTCGACGCTCAAGGCGACGGGCCTCGGGCGACGCTGGCGGAAACCGTGGCGTCCGCTGCTTGGGCCGGACACGCCCGTCGTGTTCGCGCAGAACGGCATTCCTTGGTGGTACGGCTATGGACTTTCCAAGTCCCGGCCGGCGGCGCCCGATCTGTCGATGCTCGATCCCGGCGGTGCGCTGGCGAAGTCGGTCGGGCTGCACCGCACGCTGGGTGGCACCATCAGTTCGCCCAATCACGTGATCGAGCCCGGCATCGTGGTGAACGAAATTCCAGACCGCAACACGCTCTGCGTTGGCGAGATCGACGACCGGCCGAGCCAGCGGGTCGGAATGCTGCGGGCGGCGTTGAAGGGCGCCGGCATCAGTTCGCCCGACACCACCGACATCCGCTACGACATCTGGCATAAGCTGATGGCCAACCTCACCGGCTCGACCGTCGCCCTGATCTTGGGACAGGCCTCGTCGGTCCAGAAGACGCCGCTGGTCAACCGGATGTGCCGGCGCGCCCATGCCGAGGCGTTGGCCGTCGCGGCCGCGCACGGGGTCGTCCTCGATGACAGCCCGGACGTGCGCTACGGGCCCAAGCGCGTCTATTTCGACCATCGCCCGTCGATCCTGCAGGACTACGACCTCGGCCGGCCGATGGAGATCGAATCGATCGTGCGCGCGCCAATCGCGTTCGCGCGCAGCGCCGGCATCGACACGCCGACGCTCGACGCGATCGAATCGGTCGCCGTCACGCTCGCCGCGTCGAAAGGTCTCTACGCCCACTAGCGAACCCTAAGTCCGCGTCGCGATATCGGCGCGATCCTTTGCGGCGCGGCCTTCGGTTGATAGACTTCCCTCAACACACAAGAGGGAAACGCCATGCAACCGAGGATCATGCGGGCTGCGGCTCGTCCGACTGGCAAGGGCGCGGCGGAGAATTTCGTGGGCAACGTGCTGAACGACCCGGTCTATGCACCGGAGCAGCCGTCGCGGCTGCGCGCCTCGCGCGTCTCTTTCACGCCCGGCGCGCGCACCAACTGGCACAAGCATGCCGTCGGCCAGATCCTCTACGTGCTGTCGGGCGTCGGCCGCTATCAGCTCGAGGGCCAGCCGGTGCAGGCGATCTATCCCGGCGACACGGTGGTGATCCCGCCCAACTCGCGCCATTGGCACGGGGCGGCGCCCGACACCATGATGGTCCATCTCGCCATGTCCGAGACCAACGACAAGGGCGAGGCGACCAGCTGGTTCGAGCCGGTCAGCGACGGCGATTATTCAAAGGTACCGGCCAAGGCCGAGTAGGGGGCCTGCATGGCTGGCAAGACGCTGTTCGACAAGATCTGGGATCGCCACGTCATAGCCGAGCTGGGCGGCGGCTACGCGCTGATGCATGTCAGCCGCCATCTCATGCATGACGGCGGCGCGGCGGCGCTCGAGCGCAACCAACTCAAGGGCTACAAGGTGCGCAATCCTGAGCTCACCTTCGCCACCATGGATCACGCGGTCAGCACCGAGCCCGGCCGCACCGCGGCGACCCGCTCGCAGTTCGTCGGCCGCCTCGACCTGATGCGCGAGGAATGCAAGATCGCCGGCGTGCCGCTGTTCGACCTCAACCAGCCGGGGCAGGGCATCATCCATGTCATCGGGCCGGAGCTGGGCTTGAGCCTGCCCGGCACGTTCCTGGTGTGCGGCGACAGCCACACCTGCACCCATGGCGGCATGGGCGCGATCGCCTTCGGCATCGGCTCGAGCGAAGTGAGCCATGTGCTCGCGACGCAATCGCTGGTCCAGCGCCGGCCGCAGACCATGCGCGCCACCTTCGAGGGCGCGCTGGCGCCGGGCGTGCGCGCCAAAGACCTGATCCTCTACCTGATCGGCCAGATCGGCACCGCCGGCGGTACCGGCTATGCGCTGGAGTACGCCGGCAGCGCGATCCGTTCGTTGCCCGTCGAGGGCCGGCTGACGCTGTGCAATCTCTCGATCGAGGCCGGCGCCAAGATCGGCTTCGTCGCACCCGACGAGACGACCTTCGCCTTTCTCAAGGGCCGCAGCCATGCACCCAAGGGCGAGCTGTGGGACGCGGCGGTGGCCGACTGGCGCACCCTGCCGTCCGATGCCGACGCGACGTTCGACCGAGAGGTGAAGATCGACGTCGCCAGGATCGCGCCGCAGATCACCTGGGGCACCAGCCCCGAGCATGTGGTGGCCGTCACCGAGCGCATCCCCGATCCCAACGACGTCGCCGATCCCGACAAGAAGCGGGCGATGCAGGCAGCGCTCGAGTACATGGGGCTGAAGGCCGGCGCGCCGATCGCCGGCACGCCGGTCGATTGGGTGTTCATCGGCTCCTGCACCAACAGCCGACTGAGCGATATCCAGGAGGCGGCGGCGCTCGCGAAGGGGCGCAAGGTGGCGCCGGGAGTCACCGCCTGGGTGGTGCCGGGCTCAGAGACCATCAAGCGCCAGGCCGAGGAGGAAGGACTGGACCGTATCCTGACCGAGGCGGGTTTCCAGTGGCGCGAGCCGGGCTGCTCGATGTGCCTGGCCTTCAACGGCGATCGTGTGCCGCCGGGCAAGCGCAGCGTGTCGACCTCCAACCGAAACTTCGTCGGCCGCCAGGGACCGGGCGCGCGCACGCACCTTGCCAGCCCGGCGATGGCGACGGCGGCGGCGATCACCGGCACCATCTCCGACGTGAGGGCGCTCTAGATGGAAAAGTTCACCAAGCTCTCGGCGATCGCCGCGCCTATCATGCGCCAGAACATCGACACCGACATGGTGATCCGCGTCGAGCGACTGCGCGACCTGCCGCCAGACAAGCTCGGGCCCTATGCCTTCGAATCCTGGCGCTACAAGCCCGACGGCAAGGAGGCGCCGGAGTTCGTGCTGAACCGGCCGCCGTATCGCGATGCCAAGATCATCCTCGCCGCCGACAATTTCGGCTGCGGCAGCTCGCGCGAGGCGGCGGTGTGGTCGCTGTTCGGCTTCGGCATCCGCTGCGTGATCGCGCCGTCTTTCGGGCCGATCTTCTTCAACAACTGCTTCCAGAACGGGCTGTTGCCCGTGGCGCTGCCGCTCGAGGTCATCGAGGAGCTGGTGGCCGAGGTCGAGGCGAGCCAGGGCACGGGCAAGATCTCGGTAGACCTCGAAGCCTGCACCGTCACGTCACCCTCCGGCAAGGTGACGCCCTTCACACTCGATCCGCTGCGCCGCGAGACCATGCTCAAGGGCCAGGACCAGATCGAGCAGACCAAGACCCGCGAGGCCGAGATCGCCACCTTCGAGGCCGGCGATCGTCAGCGCTTTCCGTGGCTCTATCAGCAAGCTTAGGAGAAGTTTCGACATGGTTTCCATCATCAGCCGGCGCACGGTCGTGTGTGCGCTGGGCGCCGCGCCGTTCGCGGCAAGCATTCCCGCGCGAGCCGAAGGCAAGGCCGGCATCGGCGTCTATCCGGTTGCCGTTCCAGGCTATCAGGTCATGTTCGTCGCGGAAGCCAAGGGCTACCTCAAGGACGAGGGCTACGACTTCAAGCTCATCCAGGGCGGCTCGGGCACCAAGGCGCGCGCCATCATGGCCGCAGGCGAGGCCGATTTCCTGATCGCCGACATCCTGCACTGCCTGCAGCTCAACAACCGCAGCCGGCCGACCAAGGCGATCAACTCGGTCGATGTGCGCTCGCCCTCGTCGCGCTGGGTGATCCGCAAGGACCTTGCCGACCAGGGCATCGACACCATCCAGAAGTTCTGCGCCTGGAAGCGGCCGAACGGCGCCAAGCCGATCTTCGGCATCTCCTCGCTCGGCGGCACGGCGCATCTGTGGGCCAACTACTTCATGGAGAAGTTCGGGCTGGCCGACGACGTCACCTGGGTCCAGGTCGGCAACGTCGACACCATGCTGGGCTCTCTGAAGAGCAAGCAGATCGACATGCTGGGTACGACCGTGTCGTTGGTGTCGGACTCCGAGAAGAACGGTTGGGGCAAGCTGTTCTTCGATGCCGGCAACGAGACCAACTGGAACAAGTATGTCGGTGGGCCGGTGCCGGTGAACGCCAACATGTGCCAGCAGAGCACGATCGACAAGGATCCGGCCAAGGTGCAGGCCTACACCACGGCCTGCTATCGCGCAGTGCAGTGGATCAAGAAGAGCTCGGCCGAGGAGATCCTGGCGACGATCGAGCCCTATGTCGGCAGCACGTCGCGCGAGTCCAACCTGCTCGAGATCCAGGCGGTGAAGGACGTCACCGACTACGACGGCATGATCGATCCGGCCGCCTTCGAGCGCGGCGGAAAGATGTGGTTCCGCGAGGTGAGCGGCATCAAGCCGGTCAAGCTCGCGGACGCCTTCGACGGCAGCTTCCTCACCAAGGCGCACGCCAAGTATCCCGGCTGACCAAGGTGCTATCCGGCCGCGTCCGTATCGAGGTCAGCAAACTCGACAAGTCGTTCGATCTCGGCGCCCAGGCGCTGAAGGTGGTCGACGATGTCTCGTTCCGTATCCGCGAGGGCGAGTTCGTGGCGCTGCTCGGGCCCTCGGGTTCGGGCAAGAGCACGATCCTCAACATGATCGCTACCCTGCTCGGCAAGAGCGGCGGCGATATCGTGATCGACGGCGAGCCGGTCTTGCTCAACCGGCCGCGCCGCAACGTCGGCTATGTATTCCAGAAGGACACCCTGTTCCCGTGGCGCACCGTCGCCGGCAACATCGGCTACGCGCTGGAGCTGGCCGGCGTGCCGGCGTCCGAGCGCAGGCAGCGTGTCGATACCGCCATCGCCGCGGCGGGGCTGTCGGGCTTCGGCGATTTCTATCCGGCGTCGCTTTCGGGCGGCATGCGCCAGCGCGTGGCGCTGATGCGCACGCTGATCGTGCAGCCCGAGATCCTGCTGATGGACGAGCCGTTCGGCGCGCTCGACACCCATACCAAGCTCGAGATGCACGAGGTGCTGCTCAGGATCTGGGAACGCGAGAAGCAGACCGTGCTGTTCGTGACGCATGACCTCGGCGAGGCGCTCACCCTGGCCGACCGGATCATCCTGCTCTCCGCGCGGCCGGGGCGGCTCAAGGACGATTTCGCCGTGCCTTTCGCGCGGCCACGCAACGCAGTCACGCTGCGCGAGACCGCGGAATACGGCGCCTTGTTCTCCAAGATCTGGCATTCGCTGGGCGAGGAATTCGCCAAGGGCACCTCGCCATGAGCCACCGTCTTTCCATCGTCTCCCTGCAGGTCGCGATCGGGGTCGCGCTGCTGGCCATCTGGCAATGGGGATACGACCTCAATGCGCGCGTGCCTTGGCTGGTGCCGTCGATCCTCGATCCATATTTCGTCTCCAAGCCGTCGCTGATCTGGCAGGAGTTCCTGCGGCTCTCCTGCCTCAAGCCCAACGGCGCCGATTGGATCGGGTGGAGTGACGGCACGTTCCCCAAATGCCTGGCCAAGATGCAGAACAATCTTTGGATCGCGCTCGCGGTCACGCTGCAGAACACTTTCTTCGGCTTCCTGACGGGCGTGACGAGCGGGGTCGTGTTCGGCCTGCTGCTCGGCCGATCAGACCGGCTGAGCGAGATCTTCCTGCCGTACATCGTGGCGGCCAACTCGATCCCGCGTATCGCTCTGGCGCCGGTGATCATCCTCGCCTTTGGGCTGGGCGCGATGTCGAAGATCGTGACGGCGTGGCTGATCGTGGTCTTCCTGGTGTTCTTCAACACCTTCGAGGGCGCCCGCTCGGTCGATCGCGACCATATCAACGCCGCGCGTCTGCTGGGCGCCACCGAGTGGCAGATCACACGCACGGTGACCATCCCCTCGACCATGGCCTGGGTGTTCGCGTCGCTCTCGCCCGCCGTCTCCTTCGCGCTGATCGGCGTGATCGTCGGCGAGTTCATCGGCGCCGAGCACGGCATCGGCCGGCTGATCATCGAATCCGAGGCGCGCGGTGAGGCGGCCGGCATGATGGTCGCCATCTTCGTGCTGATGATCGTCGGCGTGATCTTGGCCGCCCTGGTGCGCCGCCTGCAGAACTACCTGTTGCGCTGGCGTCCCTCGCAGCAAGTCGCGACGTAACGCTCCGTTAGGCGAACGCGCCGAAGACTTCCTCGATCGCCTTCAGCTGGTTGCCGGCGGCGGAGGAGGGCACCAGGATCGGCGTATGCACGCCTGCTGCGCGCCACGCCGCGATCCCCTCGCGCACCTTGGCCGCTGGCCCGAACAGCGTGTTGTCGGCCAGCCATTTGTCGGTGAGATATTTCGGCACGTCGTCGCCGCGGCCGTCGGCCAGCGCCTTTTCGATCGCCGTCATTTCCTCGACGTAGCCCGCCTCTTTCCAGTAGTTGCGGTAGTTGGGCAGCGAGGCGTAGCGCGTGAGCGTGCGCCGGTTCACCGCCTTGGCCGCCTCGACATCGTCGCTGATGCAGGTCGGGATCATGTTGCCGATGAAGAAGCCCGCCTTGCGCTTGGACGCCGGCAGGGCCGCGAGCGAATTGGCCATGTGGCTGCGGCAGACATTGGCGAACACCACGCCCTGGGCCAGCTCGCCGGCCAGCGCCACCATCTTCTTGCGCAGCGCCGCGACGATGATCGGCGGCAAAGGGCCGAAGCTCTGCTCGGCGCGAAACTTCTCGATGAAGGCGCGCGTGTCGGCGAGCGGCTTGCCCGGCGTCACGCCCATGCGCACGTAGGACGGCCCGTGGGCGATGCCGATGCCCAGGCTGAAGCGGCCGCCCGACACCTCGTGCATCATTGCGGCGCTTTGGGTGAAGTCGACCATGGTGCGCTGGTAGATTGGCACGATCGAGGTGGCGAAGCGGATCTTCTCGGTCTGCCAGGCCAGCGCCTCGCACATCGACATGTTGCCCGTTGGGCTCGGCACGTAGATGCCGTCGAAGCCGCGCCGCTCGGCGTCCCGGCAGAGCTCTATGGTGGCCCGGCGCCGGCCGGGCATGGCGATCAGGCAGAGCGCGGGAAGCGGTTCGGACATTGCGACGTTTCCTTTAACTTTTCACCTCCCCCGTCTTCGGGGGAGGTGTCGTCGTCATACGACGACGGAGGGGGGTCGGAAGCTGCAGTTCATGACCCCCTCCGTCAGCGTAAGACGCTGACACCTCCCCCGAAGACGGGGGAGGGGGAGATCGTCGCTGCAACGCTCTAGCTTGTGGCCGTGCCGCCCACCGTGAGCGCATCGATGCGCAAGGTCGGCTGGCCGACGCCCACCGGCACGCCCTGGCCATCCTTGCCGCAGGTGCCGATGCCCGGATCGAGCTCGAGGTCGTTGCCGACCATGCCGACGCGGGTCAGCGCCTCGGAGCCGGAGCCGATCAGGGTGGCGCCCTTCACCGGCTTGGTGATCTTGCCGTCCTCGATCAGGTAGCCCTCGGTGATGCTGAACACGAACTTGCCCGACACGATGTCGACCTGCCCGCCGCCGAAGTTTTTCGCGTACAGGCCCTTTTTGACGGAGGAGAGGATCTCCCGGGGATCCTTGTCGCCGCCCAGCATGATGGTGTTGGTCATGCGCGGCATCGGCGCATAGGAATGGCTCTGGCGGCGGCCGTTGCCGGTCGGCTTGACGCCCATCAGCCGGGCGTTCATGCGGTCCTGCATCAGCCCGACCAGCTTGCCGTTCTCGATCAGCACGTTGCGCTGGGTCGGCGTGCCTTCGTCGTCGATGGTGAGCGAGCCGCGCCGGTCGGCCATCGTGCCGTCATCGATCACCGAGACGGCGGGCGAGGCGATCATCTGGCCCATCAGGTGGGTGAACATCGAGGTCTTCTTGCGATGGAAGTCGCCTTCCAGGCCATGGCCCACCGCCTCGTGCCACAAGATGCCCGACCAGCCGGCGCCCAGCACGACCGGCATCTCGCCGGCGGGGGCATCGACCGACTCGAGATTGACGAGTGCCTGGCGGATCGCCTCGTCGGCTTCCTTCTTCCAGTAGTCGGCATGGAAGATGTCGCCATAGGCCGCGCGGCGGCCGCTGCCGGTCGAGCCGGCTTCCATGCGGCTGCCGTCGCCGCAAACGACGCTGACATTCAGCCGGACAAGCGGCCGTACGTCGGCGGCGCGCCAGCCGCCAGCCCTGATGATCTCGACGACCTGCCAGGAGGCGGCGAGCGAGATCGAGACCTGCCTGGCCTTGGGCTCCTTGCCGCGCACGTAGGCGTCGATGTCCTGCAGGAGCTTGACCTTCTTCTCGAAGCCTTCGCCGTCGATCGGATTGTCGTCGGCATAGAGCAGCCGGTTGGTGCCGCGCGGCGATTCGTCGGACTTGCCCGACTTGCCCGAGCGCACCGCCTGCACGGTCGAGGCCGCCCGCTTCAACGCCTGCTCGTCGATCGCCGAGGCGTGGGCAAAGCCTGTCGCCTCGCCCGACACGGCGCGCAAGCCGAAGCCCTGGGTGGTGTCATAGGAGGCGCTCTTCAGTTTGCCGTCGTCGAACGACAGGCCTTCGCTCTGCACATATTCCAGGAACAGCTCGCCGTCGTCGCAGCCGGCCAGGGCCTGATCGACCATCTTGCCGGTCTTCTTCTGGTCGAGCGCGCCCTTGCCGAAGAAGAGGGAGTCAGCAGTGGCGAGATGGTTGATGCCTTTTGCCATGGGAATGCCTCTTCATGTTCATGCGGACCGCGGACCTCCAGGTCCGCTCACGATGCGGGCCTGGAGGCCCGCGGTCCGGAAGACTCAAACGACCAGGACGATCTTGCCAAAATGGGCATTGGCCTTCATGTGCGCAAGCGCTTCGGCGGCCTGGGCGAGGGGGAAGGTCTTGTCGATCGGCAGGCTGAGCTTGCCCGATTCGATCGCTGGCCACAGGTCGGCGCGGGCGGCCTTGACGATGGCGCGCACCTCCTCGGGACCGCGGGTGCGGAAGGTGACGCCGATATAGTCGATGCGCTTCAGCGCATGCAGGTCGAAGTCGAACTCGCCCTTCATGCCACCCAGACGGCCGACATTGACGATGCGGCCGAGGATGGCGGCGGCCTGCATGTTCTGGTTCATGACGCCGCCTGAGACCTGGTCGACGATCAGGTCGACGCCCTTGCCGCCGGTCGCCTCCTTGACCTTGTCGGGCCATTTGGGATCGCGCGTGTCGAGCGCGAGGTCACAGCCGAATTCTTTCAAGCGCGCACGGCGAGCGTCATTCGTGGAGGTGCCCATGACGATGGACGCACCCATGTGCTTGGCGATCTGCATGCCCAAAAGGCCGACACCCGAGCTCGCGCCCTGGATCAGCACCAACTCGCCCTTCTTGAGCCGGCCGGCGCCGACCACGGCGTTGTGCATGGTCTGGATCGCCACCGGCATGCAGGCCGCCTGCTCATAGGTCATGTTGTTGGCCGGGATCTTGTGCGCGCGGCCTGCGTCGGTGACGGTGTATTCGGCAAAGCCGCCGGCCGCCGAGCTCATGACGCGGTCGCCCGGCCTAAAATCTTTCACGTCGCTGCCGACTGCCTCGACCTCTCCGGCGCATTCCAGGCCGACGATCGTTCCGGCGCCGCCCACCGTGCCGTGGCGATGCCCCGAGGCGACCGCGAGATCGGCACGATTGAGCGAGGCTGCTCTCACCTTGATCAGGATCTCGTGCGGCTTGGGCGAGGGCTTGGGCGCGTCGGTGTATTGAAGGCCCTGCTCGGTGACGACGGCAGCTTTCATGATCTTCCTCTCGCGGGGCGAGTTACCAAAGGTGACCGTTAAAATAACGGGAAAATAACGGTTACTCCGCGGTAACGTTTAAAATAATGGAAAAACAATGGGGGGTGGGGCCGACGGATGATCGGGACGCATTTCATCCCGGTACTATAAGCGCATCCCTGCGACCGGCCTATTTTGGTTATTAGAAGTTCGCGGTCGATGCCGCGCTGCGAGCCCTAGGGCTGGGCCTGGCCCTTGATGTACTTCCGCACGATGGTTTCGTCCGGCGGATAGTTGGCGGGCGCCACCGGTGTGAGCTGCGCCTGCACGCATTTCCACGCGCCGTCCTGCTGCACGTAGATGTCGGTGTACATGGTCATGGCCACGGTCTCGACACCGTCGATCATCCGCACGCTCTTGTTGGTCGAGCGAAGCAGCGCGGTGGTGCCGAACACGTCGATTCGTTCGTCGCGATAGTCGTAGTAGGGGATGCGCTCGGCATCGAACTGGCTCGCCCAGCGCTTCAGGTACTCCACACGGCTAACCCGCCGGCCGTTCGGGTCGATGCAGATGAAATCCTTGTGAAGGATGGCGTCGTGCGACGGCACGTCGTTGGTGATGAAGTTGTGGATGAACCTCGCGTTCAGGGCACGCAATTCGGCGGTCATGGCTGGCCTCCTATTCGTGACTAACCTGATAATAGGTTATCCGGCTGGAGTCCAGACGGCCCCGTCCTTTTCCGAGCCAAGCCAGGGCACGAGAACGAGCGCGATTGCGGTCGTGGCCGCGGAGACGACGATCAGCGGGCCGAGGCGGCTGTCGAAGACGTGCTCGTAAAGGAAGGCGCCGGCATTGATGGAGCAGATGTCGGCGAGATTGGAGATCGACATCAGGCCGGCGAAGGCGAAGCCCTCTGCCCGGCTAGGGCAGGCCTGCGCCGCGAGGGTCAGCGAGGCGATGGTGGCGATCATCATGGCGACGCCGTTGGCGAAGTTGACGAGCGCCGCGCTGGTCTCGTCGGTGAGCAGCAGGAAGGAGGCCGCCGACGCCGTCCCGAGCAGGACGCTGAGCGTGAGCAGCGCCTTCGAGCTCATCCGGCGCAGCAGCAGGCGATGCAGCACGGCGCCGGCGATCCAGCCGACCGAGGCGATCGATCCCAGCACGCCGATATAGGCTTGCGAGAAGTGAAGCGTGTCGGTCATGTGATAGTAGAGCGGCGTGCCAAAGCCGGGCGCGAAGGAATAGAGGAACAGGAACAGCGCCACCAGCCAGAGCTTCCGCGAGCGGAGCGCCGCCACGACCCCGTGAAGCGTGTTGCGAAACTGCTGCCGGCTGACGGGGCTCTTTGGCTCCTTGAGCAAAAGTGGCGTGGCCAGGACGACCGCGATCGGCGCGACGGCCGCCAGGGTCGCGGCGGCTTTCAGCGCGGCCGATGGCGAGAGATGTTCAACGAGGGCTCCGCCCACGAACGCGCTCAGCATGATCGCCACGTAGAACCACAGCCACTGCTGGCTGACGAACAAGCTGCTTTGCTGGAAGGTCCGGCCGTTCTCGGCCAGCAGCGCGCCGCACAGCGTGCTGGCGGTTGCCATCGCAAAGGAGGTCAGCAGCAGGAACAGCGCGAACTCCGACGGCTCGTTCAACAGGGCGATGCCGGCATACCCCGCCGCCGCGGCGGCGCTGGCGAGAATCAGATAGCTGGTGCGCCGGTAGCCGAACAGCGGGACGAAATCGGAGATCAGGCCGAAAACCGGCTTGATGACCCAGGGCAAGTTCAGCACGCCGAAGTAGGCGGTGACCTCCAGCGGAGTCCAGCCGCTGGTCTTCAGGTAGTTGGTCAGAGGCTGCAGGATGATGCCGACCCGCGCCTGGCCGATCCCCTCGACGGCAAACACGATGGCGAAGAAAAGCATCAGGCGGCTGACGTCGGTTCGCGAGCTTTCGTCCGTCAGCGCCGCCTCCTATGACCCGACCCGTGTCATCCCGAGCGCAGCGAGGGATCTAGGATCATGCGCCGCCATAGATCCCTCGCTGCGCTCGGGATGACACCGGGTTTGGGTGATACGGATTCACTAGACGATCTTGCTCTCCCGTCCCTGCCAGTAACGGTCGCGCAGCAGGCGCTTGTAGAGCTTGCCGGTGGGATGGCGCGGCAGCTCGGGCGCGAAGTCGATGCTGCGCGGGCACTTGATGGCCGAGAGGTTCTGCTTGCACCAGGCGATCAGCTCCTCGGCCAGCGCGGGGCCGGCATCGGCCATGTCGCGCGGCTGCACCACCGCCTTCACCTCCTCGCCGAAATCGGCATTGGGCACGCCGAACACCGCGCAATCCATGACCTTGGGATGGGTGATCAGGAGATTCTCGGCTTCCTGCGGGTAGATGTTCACCCCGCCGGAGATGATCATGAAGGCCTTGCGGTCGGTGAGGTGCAGGAAGCTGTCGGCGTCGACGTAGCCCACGTCGCCCAGCGTGGTCCAACCTTTGGCGTTCTTGGTCTCGGCGGTCTTCTTGGGGTCGTTGTGGTATTCGAACGGCCGGCCGTCGGCGAAGTAGATCGTGCCGGCCTCGCCTTGCGGCAGCTCGTTGCCGTCCTCGTCGCAGATCTTGACCGTGCCCAGCACGGCGCGTCCCACCGTGCCCTTGTGCGCCAGCCATTCGGTGGCGTTGCACATGGTGAGCCCGTTGCCCTCGGTGCCGCCGTAGTACTCCCACACGATCGGCCCCCACCAGTCGATCATTTTTTCCTTGGTCGGAATCGGGCAGGGCGCCGCGGCATGGATCGCACAGCGCAGCGACGACACGTCGTGCCTGAGACGCACCTCGTCGGGCAGCTTCAGGAAGCGCACGAACATGGTGGGTACGAGCTGCGTGTGTGTGATCTTGTACTTCGGGACCAGCCGCAGGAACTCCTCGGCGTCGAAATGCTCCATGATCACCGAGGTGCCGCCGAGTTTCATGACCGTCATGTTGAAGCGCAGCGGCGCTGCATGATAGAGCGGCGCTGGCGAGAGATAGATCGTGTCCTCGCCCATGCCGTAGAGCTTGCGGGTGATCTGGAACAGGGGATTGTCGGCGTCGATCGGCTGCGGCTCGACCACCGGCAGCACACCCTTGGGCCGGCCGGTCGTGCCGGAGGAATAGAGCATGTCGTGGCCCATCGTCTCGTCGGCAATACGCCGAGCCGGTTGGCGGGCGACGGCCTCTTCCCATGATTGATAGCCGGCAATGGTGCCGTCCAGCATGTAGCGGTTGGCGATGCCCTTCATCGCGGGGACGAGCTCGGCTGCGCGGTCGGCGAGGTATTTCGAGGTGACGAACAGCTTCGCCCCGCAGTCGGTCACGATGTAGTCGACTTCGGCGGCGGTCAGCCGCGAGCTGATGGCGGTATAGATCAGGCCCGAGCGCTGGGCGCCCCAGCAGATCTCGAAGAAGCGCGGGTTGTTCTCGAGGAACAGCGCGATGTGATCGCCGGCCCTCAGGCCGGCGGCGCGGAAAAGCTGCGCGATGCGGTTGGATTGATCGTCGAGCTGCCGATAGGTCACGGCTTCGCCGGTCGCGGCCATGATGTAGGCGGGCTTGTCCGGATGCTTCTTGGCGTGGATGTAGGGATGCATGCGACGGCCATATGAGCGAAGCGGGCCAGCGCCCGCAAGCGCCCCTATGGCCGTTCAGGCAGCCGTCACGCGGAAGATGACGTTGCCCACATCGTCGGCCATTAGCAGCGACTTGCGGTCATGGCCGAGCGTCACGCCGACAGGCCGGCCGTAGGACACTTTCTCGTCGGGTGCGAGGAAGTCCGAGAGGATGTCGCGCGGCAGCCCCGAGGGCTTGCCGTTGGCGAAGGGAATGAACACCAGCTTGTAGCCGCTGAGCTTGCTGCGGTTCCACGAGCCGTGTTGGCCGATCGCCATGCCTTCGGGGAAGCCGGGCAGGGTGCCAGCCGGCACCCAGCACAGGCCGAGCGAGGCAGTGTGGCCGCCCAGCGCATAGTCCGGTGTGATCGCCTTGGCGACCATTGCCGCGTCCTGCGGCACGCGATCGTCGACCGTCTGGCCCCAGTAGCAATAGGGCCAGCCGTAGAAGCCGCCGTCCTTCACCGAGGTGAGGTAGTCGGGCGGCGTCTCGTCGCCCAGCCCGTCGCGCTCGTTGACGACCGTCCACAGTTCGCCGGTGCTCGGCTCCCACGCCGTGCCGACGGCGTTGCGCAGGCCCGAGGCGAAGATGCGGTGCGTGCTGCGCTCGAGATCGAGCTCGTAGATCGCCGCGCGCCCTTCCTCCACCTCCATGCCCTGCTCGGCGATGTTGGTGAGCGAGCCGACGCCGGCATAGAGCTTCTTCTTGTCGGGGCTGAGCAGCAGGCTGCGCGTCCAGTGGCCGGCCGGCTTGAAGGTGACGAGCTTGCGGCCCGGGCTGGTGATGCGGGTGTCGCCAACCTTGAACGGGAAGGCGACCACGCCGTCGGTGTTGCCGACATAAAGGGTCTCGCCGACCAGGGCCATGCCGAACGGCTGATTCTGCTCGGCCAGCAGGATCTCGCGCGTCTCGGCGACGCCGTCGCCGTCGGCATCGCGCAGCAGGGTGATGCGGTTGGCGCTCTTTCCCATCGCGTCGGCGCGCCGCATCGTGACGACCATGGCGTAGTCGTAGACCGAGCGCGGCGGCCGGTCGTGGTTCATCGCCTCGGCGACCAGCACGTCGCCGTTGGGCAGCACCTCGATCCAGCGCGGGTGGTCGAGCTTGTCGGCGAAGACGTTGACCTTCAGGCCCGGCGCCGCGGTCGGCAGCTGGCCAGGATCCCAGCCGCGCGCGGTCGGCATCTTGAGCGTCGGGATCGCGCCCTGCGGCTTGGCCTCGGGAATGGCGGGGGCGGCGCCCCAGGCCGGCGTCGGCGAGCCGTCGGTCATGCGCCGGATTTGCAGAGCGGTGCCGCCGACGACGGCAACGACGCGTGCGAAAAGGTTCGAGAAGCTCAAGGTCGTGATCTCCCGCTATGGTAGGAGAACTATAGCGGATGAGGTCCCCGATGCAGCTGCATTCGTTTCACCGCCGTAAGTGAGGATCGTTGACCTCGCCGGGGCCTTCGGCTTTATTCCGGGCGCACCTGAGCGTGCCCCCGTGGCGGAATTGGTAGACGCGCCTGACTCAAAATCAGGTTTCCTCACGGAAGTGTTGGTTCGAGTCCGACCGGGGGCACCACTCTTCGTTCCAAGCCGTCCCATACAGTTCCAGATAACGGATGGAATGGCGATTTTCTGGGATTTATCGTCCAAATGGGTCCCTAGCCGTCCCTACCAATCCCAAATAATTGTTGGTATCCCCGTTGGACGATACCAACAAATTAGCCTACCGATACCAACATGGGACGCGAATGCCGACGAAGCCGCTAACGGCGCTTGCGCTGCGGTCGCTCAAGCCACGCCGCGCTGCATATAAGATTGCCGATGGTGGTGGTCTCTATCTGCTGATTAACCCCAATGGCTCACGCCTGTGGCGCATGGCATATCGCTTCGCCAGAAAGCAACGCACGCTAGCAATTGGTATCTATCCGCGTGTCGCCTTGGCGGAGGCACGTAAGGCCCGTGAGGCCGCAAAAATACTGTTGGCCGACAATCGCGATCCATCTGCGGAAAAAAGGCAAGCCAGGCGCGCGACGCGCACGGTCGGGAACTCGTTTGAAGCGGTCGCCCGAGAATGGCTCGAAAACGAGCGCGCCAAGTGGAAGGCGAACCACTACGAACGGCTCTCCACGCGCCTTGAGCAGAACGTTTTCCCTCACATTGGAAATTCATCGATTGGCTCCATTGAGCCGCCAGAACTTCTTGACATGCTGCGCAAGATTGAAGCGCGTGGGGTATCCGACCTTCCTGCCCGCGTGCGCCAAATATGCGGTCAAATTTTCCGTTACGCCGTTGCGACGGGACGCGCGAAACGTGACCCTACCTTCGATCTTCGGGGAGCGCTGAAGGCCCCTCCTCGTGTGAAGCACCGAGCTTCTATCAACGCGGACGGCTTGCCGACGTTCATGACTCGCCTTGCGCGCTACGAGGGCGAAAAGCGTACCAGACTGGGTATCGACTTCATTTTGCGTACGATGGTCCGCACCACTGAGGCGCGATTTGCCAAGTGGCCGGAATTTGAAGATTTAGACGGCCGCACGCCGCTGTGGCGCATTCCACCTATGCGAATGAAGATCGAGCGCGAACATCTTATACCGCTGGCGCCTCAAGTTGTGAGATTGCTAAAGCAGTTGCGCCCTCTATCAGGCAAAAGCGAATTCCTCTTTGTTGCTCCCACGAAAGCTGGGGTGCTGAGCGAAAACACGTTCCTCTACGCTCTGTACAACCTTGGCTACCATGGCAAGGCAACAGTGCACGGGTTACGAAGCACGGCGTCGACTATCCTCAATGAACATGAATTCGAGCCGGATTGGATCGAACGCCAACTTGCCCACGTTGAACACGACAGGGTGCGCGCCGCGTACAATGCCGCCCAGTGGTTGAAGCAACGACGTGGCATGCTTGTATGGTGGAATGACTACCTCGACCAAGCTGCAGCAAAGGGTGCCGCTCAGCAAAAAGAGATTGACGATCTAATTGGATAATCTGCGCTCCAACGACTATGAGACCGCGCGTCTCGGCGCCGTGCCGCGGCCTGATTCGCCAGTTGGAGGTGGCTACCCGATGGTCAATGTTCGCGAAGTCGAGGCAGGCCGGAGGCTGCTTACACGTAGGGACTTTGGCGGTGACTAGGTCCATAAAATGAAGGACCGGTGTTGCTTTGAGCAAAACCACACGAGTTGATGAAACGATCAACTCAGGATGAAACCAGCAAAATGCCATCAGTCGGTATTTCGGCTTAGAAGAGCCTACTCGGCAATAGTGTGGCTGCGTAAACCGCAAATTCAATAGTCTGACATGTCGCGAGGCGAGGGTGCCTCCGCTATGGTCCGGCAGCTGCGCGTTTGCATTGTTGCAAAGCTCTGACGGTCGCATGATGCCAAAAGCCAACAAGTTCCTGCATTCACTCGTAGAAGAGCAGCTTGCGGCAGTGCCGCGCCGTCTGCTCGAAGATGTAATACGAAGGAAGATCAAGGCGGGTGGCGTTGATATGCCGGCCGCCATTGAAGCGCGCCTGATGGATCACATCTTCAGCGGTAGTAAAGAACGCTTCTATTGGGACGGCGGCCCGGACGGCTCGCTAGACCTCACCGTTACTGATGCTGAGCTTGAAGAGGTGAGGGCGAAATTAGAGCGAATACCGTCGTTGCTGCCAGACGTTGTTGCCGGCGCCACTGATAAGACCGCCGGCGACATTCTGAAGCGATTTAATCGGCAGTGGCCCGACGAGCACGTCCATCAGATTCTTGAGTTTCAGGATTTCAGAGAGAACCTAGAGGCTCGTTGGGGCAAAGCGCTCGATTCTCTTCGCCTTATGTTGACGATCGGTCGTCAAATCGGAGCCGAATTCCATAAGAAGTTGCGCAAAGGAAAGCCGAGCATCTTGAGCGGAACTATCTCCAGGCTGCACATACGCGCTTGTCAAGCCACAGATGAAATCATCACGCTTCTTGAAACAGGACATGCTGACGGTGCGCTCGCGCGATGGCGAACACTTCACGAAATTGCGGTCGTTGGAACGGTCTTAACCGACTTCGGAGAGGACATTGCCGAGCAGTATGTCGAGCATCAAAAGGTCGAGGTGAAACGAGGTAACGACGAGTACATCGCCTGTAGCGCGCTCCTAGGATTTCCACCCCTGCCTTCAAGAGACCAGCGGCGTATCGAGGCGCAGTTTCAAGCCGTCATCAAAAAGTATGGCAGCCCATTTGGCACTCCCTATGGTTGGGCGGTGCCGTTTCTCAGAGCTGGGAAGAAGCCAACTTTTCGCGATCTAGAGACGGCTGCTGGCAGGGCAGCCCTTCGTTCTTACTACAAATTGGCTAGCTACAATGTGCACGCTGGACCACGCGGTTTGTTCTATTCGATCAGCAGCGTTGGAAACCCGTCAGGAATAGTAGCGGGAGTATCAAATGCCGGCCTCGACGAACCAGGGCGGCTGACCGCCCTCGTATTCACTCAGATCCAATTTATGCTCTTTCGCGAACCATTCACCCTCGAAGACACGCTTCGTATGCAGACTCTCGTAAAGTTGCGCGATCAGACAATACGCGCGTTCGAGAAAGCGGGGCGTAGGCTTTTCCGCGACGAGACGGCGCATCAGAAGGCATTGGGTAAGATGCGAGAGCAGCGCAAGCACCGACGCACAAAGAGAAAACGGTAATGAGCGCCAAACGCGCGACTGATTGTACGAACAGAAAATTTACATTAGTTGGCTTATTTGCAGCTCAGGGTAGGTCCTCATACTCGCGCGTACCGAAAGGCACCCTTGATGCTGTGGGCGAGGAACTCCCCCTTTGAAGGCGCAGCCTTCATTTGGTCAAATACTGCTTGCGGCACGTCATAATAATTATAGGTTCCGCCGTGCTTGAACTCGACGGTCAAAACTCGCGCCTTCTCGTCGTATCGAAAGCGCCCGATGTTTGAAGAGTCGGGTGTCTCAATCCAGTTCATGATGTACCTCCGGGTTTGGTTTTGCCTGATTTGGATTTGGCACCCGCAAGGCCTGGCTCAACTTTCTTATGTTCATAGCGAGGGTTTTGGGCACGCCACTGGCGCATGACGATTCTATAATCTTCAGTCTGTTTTTGGGCAGCCCACCCGCCCTCATCTTCAAAGCCATTCGTGGGGTCGCCGCGAACGGCAACACTTGGATCTCTACTGTCCGGCCATCGATTCTTTTCCGGCGGATCAATCAAGGTACGCATTGGTAGACTTACGGCTTCACCTACGATGATGGCCTCGCCTGTTCGAAGAATGGGGAGCATGTCGAACAATCCCTTGAGATTGTCTGAAGCTGCTCCGGTCACTTGCCCGCGATCGGTGTCATTGGCCAGGCGCATGGCGAAAATCGTGCCGCATTGGGAGAGAATGGTTGGGTCGATCTCTGACGGGCGTTGGCTCACGATCATCACGCCCACACCATACTTGCGACCTTCCTTCGCAATACGGCGTACGGCGCTTGACGCTGTACCGACATGCTCCTTGCCGAGATAGGCATGCGCTTCCTCAAGCACGAGCAGCAGTGGCCGTAGCCGGCCGCCTTCAGGCAAATTCCTTGCCCAGAAGAGTGCGTCATAAAGAATACGCAATAGAGCGCCAATGAGATCGTTTAGAACCAACGGAGGGACGCCAGATAGATCCAGAATTGAGATAGGTGCAGAATTGCCCAGCCAGTCATCGAGCAGCGCGTCTAAATCCTTGGTAACTGTCCCATCTAATCCCGGACGCCATTCACCAGGATTAAAAAGGAATGCGAACTGTGGATCGCGGAGCTTCGAGGCGACCACCGCCAGTTGTTGTCGAATGTTGATTGGATCTCGGCCCCAATTTACTCGTTCATTCGCCGGTCCGGTGGTCTTGACGGTACGATACAGCGGAGGCGTTACCGATCATTGCGTCGCCGGGTTGCAACGGGCTGCCTTTGGCGTCAAGGACGTAGGCGGATTCCACCTCGTCCGGAGCACCACCGGGCTTTGGAATGATAGTGCGATGTTCCCGCTGATGAAGGTCGAACCAAAGCTTGTGAATGCAGAAGGGCACTGGTGAGTCTACTGTCAGACGAGCTGCCGTGACCCCATCGCGCGCCTGATTGCTCAATGACTCGCGCTTGAGCGCAACGATGGCGTCAGAAACAGCCGCGCTTGCCTCATCGCTCAGATCTCCGAACGATAGTTTCACGAGTTCGTCGAAACTAAGTGCCCAGAAAGGTATTTGGAGGGGCTTTTCGCCTTTCTCCTGGTCGGCATCTGTTGAAATTCGGAAGACGGAAGACCTATCAGCCAGCGCTTTCGAATATTCACCATGAATGTCCAGGATGACGATACGGGCCGAGGGATAGCGGTTCGGGTTGGAAAGCGAGGTTAGAAGACCGGCAACAGTCGTCGATTTTCCGGCACCCGTAGTTCCGACGACCGCCGAATGGCGAGTGACAAGCTTGTTGATATTGACGAGCGCCGGAATCAACTCTGCGCTGGCTAAGCGCCCGACCGCCACGAAATCGACTGGATCGCCGGGTCCATATATTTCCCGAAGGTCTTCCTCGGTGACGATGTGTACGGCGTCATTGATGGTTGGATGCTGTGAAACACCACGCTCGAACCTACCTGCGCGACCTCTTTCGCCAACCAGTTGGATTTTGAGCCACTGGCTACCCCAGGGTTGGAGGTCGCCTTCTGCCTTTGGCGCTGCACCCGCGCCGACTTGCGAAACGATCCCGAATAACGACGTATAGCCCAGCGGAATGCGGACAAAGCTCCCGACTTGGCCGATTCGGTATGATTCGCCCTTGTAGAAACTCAGCCCAGTGGCGGTCTCGCTTACAAGCGAGACACTGACGGAAGTGCCTGCCACATCCTGAACTGTTCCAATGAGCGTTGGGTCAGGACGCACGACTCACATCCCGTTCGACATCGCGACTGGAAAGCTGATGTGCCAGCAACCGCGCTAGCGCTGCAAAATCTCCGAGAAGCCACTTGCAACGGTCCGCTGGAGCCATGGTGCGCCACTTCGGCAGGTTTGTCGCGACGGCGATCGGATAGGCAGGGTTGTCGACTTTAACAGTTGTATCCCAGGCGCTATCAGTGGTTCCGACGACCCCTCCATCCGCCGCGAGCAACGTCAAATTGGCATGCTTCTTTGCAAGCTCAACTCCTTTCGGAGCATTTTGGCGATCGTTGAAAATCATGGCGAGGCATGCGGCGTTGGAGTTCCCTGAAAGCCCTTGCGCTATAAGAGCGTTAATGTGCTCATCGCCGAAGGAGTAGCCACACGTGATAAGGACGCATTGGCCTGAGCGCAGAAACACCCGTAGCCGATCAAGCATGGCGTAATACGGCATTTGGCGGCTTTGCTCGTATTTTAGATGAGATGGATAAATTAGAAGTTGCTCTCCTTCGACCTTGTCGCGGCTCCGCCGAATTTTCTTTTTGGCCGTCATCCACCAGTTGATGGAGCCGTGCAGTTTCCAAAGTCGTGCCCAACGTGCGGGCAGGTCGTCCTCTGCCAATGAGTTAAGATCGAGGAACGCACTGTCGGAACCAACAAACCCGTCGAAGTATGGCACAAGCTGTTCTTCCAGAGCTTGTTCTAACGACAAATCGTAGTTGGTGGTAAAAATCTCGACCGGTCGTTCTCGCGGAATAGCCTGAATCCAGCTTGCAAGTACATGGTACGGCGTATCGATCGTCGGAAGAGGCTTATCGACGATCTTGCGTACTTGCTCACAGATAGCGAGATCGAGATCGCTGAGTAACTGCGAGCTGAAGCCGTCAATCTGGCCTTTGTTATCTTCGCCGCAGAGAGACTTTAGCGTTCGAATATGACTGAGCACATCTTCAACTGTCGGCGTTGTCATGCCGCGCGAAACCACGCGATCCCATGCAGTCTGTGCAACCGTTTTTATTTTTGCGTCGTTGTCGAGATCGTCTTTGACCTGCTTGGTGAGGCCTACAATTTCAGGGATGAACGGCTTTCCGTCAGCACCCTGGACCGACAACGAACAACCAGCGCCGATGAAGAAGGCAACGCGCATCTTGTTGGGAGCAAGACGCTGCAATAGATCAACAGTCCGGCGATAGGGACAATGCACCGCGCTGGGTGCCGCCGGGCGGGTCGGCGCCGATGTTGTCGGAGCTGTCGTTGGCTGTGGGGGGGCCGCAACGGAAGCCGCGTTAGAGTTCGCTGGATCTGTTTGGTCGTTTTCCATTACGTCGTTCCTTCCGCATCAGGCCAAGAGCCCTAGCGATGAGGCGTATTGAGCCGTGGCAAACATACCAAAGGTTGTGGTCGCTCGCCATGCTGCCGGGAGACTACGCCATTCAATTCCAATGCGGGCCGCTAGGATACAATGAGGCCTATTTCGTCGGGGGCGCTTCCAACCACGCGAGCTTATGGTTCGAGGATTATTGCGGTACTGTGGGACTATTGGAACAGCCGAAATGCCATCTGAGCGTATGACCAGAATCGTTGTATGGTTTGATTGATGCTGAGCAAGTCGAACCTTCAATCGTTCTTACAATGCGCGCGGAAGCTTTGGCTTGAACGGCATACCCCCGGATTCGCTAACGCCGACGATAGTGCGACCCGACGCAGAGAGATCGACGGTAATCTTGTTGGTGCCATGGCGCGCGAACAATTGGGGAAAGAGTTTATATTTGCATCGGCGCGAGACGACCAGGTTGCGGCGGCGGAAGAAGCGAAGTTTCTGTTGAGACAATCGCCACAATTGTCTGCTGCCGAGGTGCCGATGATTTATGGCGCGCTCTACGCCCGTGCTGACGCGCTCGTTAGCGACAAGAGCGGGTACATCCTGCGCGAGACTAAGGCCTCGAGCTTTCCGTTGAAGGCCGACAAGGCGACGCCGGACAAGCCAGATGCCGATCATCTGGACGACATTACTATTCAGGCATGGGTTATGTCGGAAAGCGGTCTCCCAATGACGCGCGGCGAACTCAACCTCTTGAACAGCCGGTGGCGGTATCCCGGAAACGGCGACTATGCTGGCCTGTTCCGGCAAATGGATGTAACGAACGAGATTGCAGCCAAGCGCGCCAACGTACCGTCATGGATTGAGGCAGCGGAGAAGGTTCTCGCTGGCGACATGCCGGAAATCCGGACCGGGAAGCATTGCCACAATCCCAATGAATGCCAATTCCAAGAGCATTGCCAGAAGCTCGACCCGCCCGGGGTCGAGCATCCCATTGAATTACTGCCGGACGCCGCCGGAAAATCGCCGGCGAAGAAATTGCGAGAAGCGAAAGGGTATATCTCGATCCTGGAGCCGACGCCCGTAGAGCTGACCGGCAAACAAGCTGATCTATCGGCGCATTCAAGACGCTCACCGCACCGGGAAAGCCGTCCTAGCGCCCGGTAGCGTGGAGATCATGAAGGGGTATCCTTACCCGAGATACTTCTTCGATTTTGAAGGCATTGATCTGCCTGTGCCACGCTGGATCGGCGTTCGGCCTTACGAACAAATTCCGTTCCAATGGTCGTGCCATATCGAGCGTAGCCCCGGCATATTCGAGCACGCGGAGTTTCTCGACCTCACCGGAGCCGATCCCTCGCTACCTTGTATCGAGGGCATGCGAGCGAAGATTGACCCGGACGATGGCGGTCCGATCTTCGTTTATTTTGCGACTTACGAGCGCGGGCGGCTCAATGACCTCGCTGAGCGACATCCGGCGCACGCGGAATTGCTGCAAAAATACGTGGCTCGGCTGATGGATCTGTTGCTGATCGTGAAGGACCATTTCTACCATCCGGCGATGAGCGGTTCGTTCTCGATCAAGAAAGTGCTGCCGGTTGTCGCGCCCGACCTGAACTATGCCGAGCTTCAGGGTGTGCAGGAAGGAACCGGAGCGCAGGTGGCCTATATCGACGCCGCGCTAAACACAAAACTACCGCCGCAGCGCAAAGCTGAAATCGACCTACAGCTTCGAACCTATTGCCGTCAGGACACTTGGGCGATGGTTGAGATCGCGTATTTTCTTGCGCAAGCCAAAAGGCCGCTGCGTCCGGCAGGTATGTAATGGTGAATTTTAAGCGCGTTGGGACCCGGGCTCGCGTCGATATCTACCTCAATGCTCATCTCGAGCTGTGACAAGCCCGATTGAGTGTAGTGCAAACGATGCCGACTCAGTACAAGAAGGCAATCCAACACTAAGTCAGCTTCGAGCTTGGAAGTGCCAGAAAGGCGCGACTGATGATGAAATCAGAATAATGCCATGAGTGCCGGGGCGAGGGCCCTTCTACAGGCGCCGCTCTTGGCATCATTTGACGGCAAGCTGTCGGGGATCGGTCGCGATGATCTCTGGCTTGCCTCTGTACTGCATGATTTCTCCAGTGACACACAAGCGCTTGCCCAAGAATGACCGTTCGGGCGTGCCAAACCTTGGCCGATCACTTCCCAAAATCATGACGGTGAAGCTCTGATTCGGATATGGCTGGTCGAAATTGAGAAACGTCGGCTGGCCCTTCGATTTGGTCGCGTAGTTGGCCGATGCCACTATTCCGCAGACCGTTGCAGTCTCACCAACATGCTCGGCTGCTTGCTGGGCTGTAAGTAAATCTGCCGCAACGGCAATCGAGGCCTGGGTCGCCAAAGCGAACGCTATGCAGGCGATGGCAGATCTCATGCATTGATCCTTGAAGTGCATCCTCGGCAGGCAATGTACCACACGCGGTTGCGCGAACGGCTGCAAGGTGCGCGCGTGGCGCCTCAATTTGAAGCTTTCGAAACAAAATGCCGTACTTTGCTAATTTAGATAGTAATCGAGCCAAACAGGCAGCTAAGAAAGCTACCTAAGTTTTGGAGATCTATATGGCGAAGAAGAAAAAGCAAGTCTCGTGGACTAAAGAACTGCATGCTGAATTACGTCGGCATTCGAAAGCTAGGACGCCGGTGGCGAGAATTTCCAAGACAATGAAAAGAACGCCAGGTGCGTTGCGCCAGCAAGCGCTCAAGCTTGGCATTGGATTGGGACATCGACGCTAACCAGAGTTGTTGAGCAACGTGCGCAAGAGATCGAGCATCGCTGCGCGACCGTACTGAAGGAATACATCGTGATCACGCTATATTCCTACCCTGGACTCTCCGGCGTCGCCGATAACAACGGTTACGGCCTAAAGGTATTCGCGTTCCTTAGAGTGGCCGGCGTGGCCTTCACACAGGAGCACGTCTTCGACGCTTCTGCAGCACCGCGCGGCCAACTGCCCTATATTGTCGATGACGGGGAGGAGATCGGTGACAGCGATACGATTACTGCTCATCTCATCGCCAAATATCGCCTGAGAATAGACGAGGGACTAGCTTCCAGGCAGCGCGACACCAATCATCTGATCCTGCGCATGCTAGATGACCTCTACTGGGTGATGTCCTACTCACGTTGGAAGGACGAGGAGTACTGGCCTCTCTTTTTTGAGATACTGCGGCGGGAGCATCCAAGCCTCTCCGAAGCTGGGCTGCACAAGGCACGAGAATTCAATTCTCAGCGATACTTTTATCAAGGCATCGGCCGCTACTCGCCAGCCGCGGCCTACGCACGGGGCCTCGCAGATCTGCAAGTTTTGGCAAACCTCATCCCTGCGAATGAGTGTGTCCACGGGGCCAGGCCAACGAGCATCGATGCTGCCATCTATGGGTTCATCGCCAATATCTACTTTCTTGAGATCGATACACCTCTCAAGAAGTTCGTTGTAGCGACCCCCGGTCTTGTTCGGCATTGCACTGCCATCCATGCCGCAATCGGTTGAGCTTCCCTAACCAGAGCTAGAGGAAAGAAATTTCTCCGGTTTCGTCTGTGTGAAGTTGCCTTTGCTCTTTTGCGGTCTCCAATCTTGCGATTGGCAGTCGCTGCGCTATGTGTTGCACATGCCACTGGCGATCAGGCCTTTTCCCAGCGAGACGGAACTTCGCCTCCGCGAAACCGTCGATCGCGAACTACGCCTTCTTCGTGAGCTCAAATTGCGCCGCAGAGTGGTACGCCCGATGGGCGCGAAGGCGCCCCCGGAGAAGCAAAAGCGCAGTCGGGTTGCCGGATAAACTCCTCAAGGCTACGCGCGCACAGTTTCACTGCGCACCTTCGCGCCTACTTACGGGATACAGAAAATGGCTACAGGCACAGTTAAGTGGTTCAACGCGACCAAGGGCTTCGGCTTTATTCAGCCGGATGGTGGCGGCAAGGACGTTTTCGTCCATATCAGCGCTGTGGAGCGCGCGGGCCTAAATGGCCTCAACGAAGGCCAGAAAATCACCTACGAAGTTCAGCAGGATCGGGGCAAAGACGCTGCCGTAAATCTCAAGGCCTGACCTTCATGGATCTGTCGCCTCGGGCGAAGCGAGGAGTTCACAGTTCGATACGGAGAAGGCCCCGCGTTTGGGGCCTTCTTCTTGCGCGGGGCCATCGGGTGTTGCTATAGCGCATGCAGCCAATGGCCACCTTCAGATGATCCACGCCGAGCTCGATCCGCGCAAAGGCCTGCTGATCGTTGCACCGGAAGGCCCGCTGACGGCCGAGGACTTCCGTGGCGTCGCCGCCATCGTGCACAACCATCACCGCGACATCGAACGCGTCGCCGCCGTCACCGACAGCGATTTCCTGCGCATCGCGCCCGCCATCGCCCGGCATTTCCTGCGACCCGAGATCCGCGTCTTTCCCAGCAACCAGGAGGCCGAGGCGCTGGCTTGGCTTCAGACCGACACCTGACTGCTAAACGGTCATTTCCCGCAGTACGCGCGCGCAAGCGCGCTCCGTCGACGCCCGTCAAGGCTTTCGCGGTCTCGGCTTTTTCGGCTCCGGCGCCGCCTGCCAGTTCACGCCTTCCATTGTCTTCAGGACGGTCTTTGCGGCCGCTGGCGTCGCGCCGTCTTCCCCCAATCGCCAAGTGCATTGTGGCTGAGCCCAACCACATCGGCGCGGCACGCGCCCTAAAGTTGCTCGGCGAATACGTCGAGCAGAAGCACGCTGGCTTTGACAAGGTTCGGATCGATTATCGGGCGGAATTCGCCGAAGCGATCCGGCTCGAGGCGTTCTCGACGCCGGGCGACGGGCATAGCGAGCTGGCACGGCGCCGCGCGCACATTCAGCGGCCGCTTCCGGCACGTACGATCAGCACTATCCACAAGGCAAGGAGAAGCCGATTTAAGGCATTATCGCTGGTAAAGTCTTCGTATCGGCATGCCAATAGTTGAGGTTGCGCAGCCAAATGCGTGAATTGCCGCGTTACGTTCATTTTGCCACGTAAGCGACTAAGGTCGTCCTCTTTGCCTTGGTACGCACGATGTAATCCAGATCGACTTTGCTGTAGAAGCCTGCGAGCAAAGAGTCGTATCAGCAACTCAAGTAGGTCGGTGTTCTGATAGTCGTGGTCGGTTATCGCACCTTCCCAAACGGGTACGTCCCATGCCGTTGCAATCATTTGCATAAGTGTGTGACGTGTTCGGCCTTTGCCAAGGCCGTCGATCTTAGGGAGAATTTCGAGGCGAATACCAGGGCCCGTGAGCATGCCAACGAATTGGTTTGCTTTGATTCTATCTCGATTGGACCAGCGAAACGCCTCCACATCTTGGATATTCTGGGCTCGGTCGAGAGTCGCCAGTTCCTGGCTAGTAAACTGCTTGTCACCGGGCACATCTGCAACAATCGCAAACTCATGTTCAAAAAGGCTAACGGTCCTCACGAAGCATCCGATGTAGCCGCAACATATGCTTCAGCAGGAAACGAACCGCGTTTGATTGAGTATCGTGACTGTTCCTGGCCTTCTTCTTCGAGCAGCTTGGGAACCGGGAGTTTTTCAACGCCCATGAACCAAGAACCGGCGTCGTTCAGAGCGATCCGGACCTTCCCCCAGTCTTCGTAAAAATACTCTCCAAGCAGCGGAATAATTTTGGATCGCATCACCTCGTCGAGAGCCGACTTGTTCTCGACTGAAGTGAAAAAGCTATGGCCAATCTGATGATCACGATCAAATAGCCATTCTACTCGACGATTGATGCCCAACAGCAGTCGTCCCAAATGGATGCCGGAGACTTCTCGATCCAAACACTCATAATCCGGCATCATTTCGACAAAGTGGAAACGCCGCCGCAGCGCGGTATCAAGCAACGCAATCGACCGATCTGCCGTGTTCATTGTCCCTATGACGTAAAGATTGTTCGGAACACCAAACTCTTCCAACGAGTACGGGAGTTTGACAGTTAGCTCGTTTGTTTCGCCAAGGCGTTTGTCAGGTTCGAGAAGGGTGATTAGTTCACCAAGCACCTTTGAGACATTGGCCCGGTTGATTTCATCAATGATGAGAACAAAGGCCTCAGTGGGGCTCCCGGCGTCCGCTGGTTCCGTTCTGATTTGTTCAGCCAAGGCTTCACGCTTAACGCGCTTGGAATTCAACAGATAGCAAGATGCTTGAGACAACTGGCCATCATAAATGGTCTCAATCGGTAGCGATTTCTCAAGAACCGCCAGCCACTTAACAGGGCGACGGTGATTGTAACCCTCATCGCGCAACTGGAACTGGTAATCGCCGGTTACCTCGCCGATCGCTCGGAACCGGAAATTGCCATCCGATACAATGACGATGTCGCCCTTTTTCATGCTTGTCCGGAAGCGCCACACTTGGGAGATATTTCCGCTATTGCCACTTGTACCGGGCTTCTTCTCCTGCCAGCGGGCGAATACGGCATCGTAGTCGTCATAATTTTTATCCGACCAATCAACGTCACCGCCCCAGCCAAGTGCGATGTAATTGCCTTCGATGGCTGCATCATAGATATGACTCTCAGTGCTAGCACGACCAAGGGACATCTTGAAAAATTGACGGCCGCTGAAGTCAAACTGACTGGGGCGGCCAGGGCGCTTTCGCGCCCGCTCCGCCAACGTACATATGTCTCGGAAGATCCCGTTGCGCGCCTCAAGGTGGAAGCCCGCGGTGGGGCGGTCGTCTCCATCCTCCAACTCGGTGACTGGTCTTAGGCCCTCGACGAACTCCTCATAACCGATCGACTGATGAAAGGTGGTGAAGGCAATTCGTCCAGCTTTCACGAGGTCCTTGTAGATGGCCATCAACGCAACGCGGTCGGTGGGTGCTTTACCGTTGCAAATCTCCACAGCTAAACGTGCTGTTGCCCAAGTCTTGCCAGTGCCGGGAGGCCCAAACAAAATCTGGTTTAGTGGATGGATGGGTGGAGCCGCTATTGGCTGAATCTCTTCATTCCTCGACGACCCGCCAACGTCCGCGCGCCCGGCGGGCGCATCTTTGGCGGCGGCATTAGATGCCTCCCAGGCAGCAGATGAAAGATCGATAAAAGACTGACCTTTGAACCGATTGAGGATCTTGGCGTAGGCATCAGCGGTGAGATCGCCGGACGGCAGTTCAATATTCAACAACTCACAGTTATTTCGATCGAGCGCCAGGAATCGCCCTGGCTGAATCCAATACAGTCCCATCGTCAGATTGATATAGACGCCACGAATCTGTTGAGCCGCATTGAAGGCCTGATTGAAAGACAAATCGGAAAGCGGGTCCGGGCCTAGAGCCCCCTTAAATACGCGCCAGAGAATTGGAACATCCTGTGCCTGGCGGTGCGTTTTGTACGATATGAACCAGGAACTCTGAGGATTGAGGGTTGGAATGCCGTCAAAATCTTTTGGCGTGTCGGCTTCAATGCCTAAGAACGTCTTTACTGCATCAGCAATAGCGATACGGTTCGCGTTTGTGGTCGTCCGATTAAAGGCCCCAAAGAAAGTGAACGGATCGATTTCTTGAATAAGGAAAGAGCGACCTTGCTCGTCCCTGTCCTGAAGTTTCGTTGCCGGCAAGTTCTTTTCATTAAGCCCGTCAAGAAAGGCAATGAGCTCTGATTGGCGATTTTCCCAGGAAAGTAGCTTTCGAGCAGCCTCTTCATAAAACGGGATCCAAGTAAAATGATCAGGCATAGTGAGGGGCATCCTAAGTTTAAAACCACCTCGCAATACTACCCCTGCGACTGCCCAAAGCGAGGCTTCTTTTGGCACTAAGCAGGCCTTCGCTAGCAGCCAATGTGTGGGTTGGCGTCTGAGGTTTCGTTCAAGTTGTCCGCCGTGATCCGAACGGCCGGCGCAAGCACTCTACTTTTTTGGGGGCCGTATGGATCTGGTGTCTAAGGATTTCAATAATCAGTTCAGTCGATTTCAACGACTGATCGCCGCAAACGACAAAGGAAATTCCTTCACCAATTTTCGGGAAGGAATCGCTGGAGTTTGGGAAGCATATAAACCTCCGCTTCGGAACCGGGCTCTCCAACTTCTCAGCTCGCAGACATGGGAGCGCGAATCAGTTGGTTCTGGGCAGATCCTCAGGCACGTGATTGCTGCCATTGAAATCCAAGAGAGCCGCGTAATCACTAATAATTTTGTGTTTTGGCCAAACCGATTCGGACACGCGAAATCGGGATCATCGCGTGCTTCTCGAAGGTGTCTTGGACGTTCGGTTGCGCCGCGAACTTGAGGCTGAGCTCTTTGCGCTATATCGAGGAGCCGTCGGCGAAGAGGGAGCGACGTTCGAGCGCCTTCGCCAACTGACCGATGGCAAGTACCCACTGCTGGCATATCTTTTCTTCCTAAAGGATATCGAGCGCTTTGCGCCTATACAGCCCACAACATTCGACCGTGTATTTCGAGAGTTGCAGATCGATCTTGTGACCTTGCGGAACTGCTCCTGGGACAATTACCAACAATACAATGCAGCGTTGTCAAACATCAGGGCAGAGCTGGCGACGATGCCGGGCCTTGCCGATGTTCGACTAATTGATGCCCATTCATTCTGTTGGCTGCTGGGACGTTTGGAGCAAGAAGGCAGCGCGACTCGCGCCGCCGGCAACAAGGACGGGGGCCGAATTCTAAGTGAGAGGCAGAAGGCGATCGTGGCGATGCGCCTCTCCATCCTCCACACAGTCAAATATGCGAACGGGCAGCAGGTCGAGCGCACGGTTAAAAATAAGGACACGGACCTCAACCCCGTGCAACTAGATGAGCTGCTTAGTTCACTGATGGAACTCCAGGGCAATCGCTGCGCGCTAACAGGAATTCCCTTCGACTTTACAACTTCAAATGCGGACAAGGCACTGTCACCGTCACCCGATAGGATTGACAGCGAAGGGCACTACATGAGCGGGAATCTTCAAGTTGTGTGCCGCTTCATTAATATGTGGAAAGGGTCGACGGATAACGAAGAATTCAAGCGGCTACTGATGTTGGTCCGGAATGCAGGTGAGGAGGACACTCAAGGAGCAAGCGTTAGTATCAATTGACCCCCGCCTAAAGGCCCCGTGTGCTTCCCAGCCCACAAATGAGGAAGCGCTCTTCAGATCAATGCGAACTCAGTGCTTTTCATCTATTTTGTCCTGGGTATGAACGGGAGGCTAGCGCGCCGGATTTCCGGACCTGGCCAGCGACCGACGTTAGTCGCGTAGGGGCCTGGGCACACGGTCGCCTACGTTAAGTGATATGCTTTGCAGGCGCCGGTCCATCAATTAGCGGCTCGCCTGAAAGGTGGGAAGTTGGATGGCCAACGCTGTTGCCACCGCGTTGACGTTTAATTCGCTCAAGACAAAGCAGAGAGCCGTTCGCGACGGGTTCTCGGAAGCGCTTATGCCAACTGGTCAAAATACAAATCGGTGGGACGCTTGGGATGGCGCTTCAACGACGTGAAGGCAACGGGTTGCTATGAGTTGGCGCGCTACTGGTGCCTTATCGAGAAGTTGGCCGACGGCCGAACGGCCACTCTCGTGAACTTGGGGCTACCCGCTCTGTTCACGGGTGTGCAAGGGGATCGTCTAGACCGCTTTGTCGCCGCCCTCGACACGAGCGAGCAGCGACGCTTCCAGAAGGTTACGTGGACCGAGTTGCTAGCCCCGATCTTGCCCAAGGCAGAGGATTGGTTCGTGCAATTCTGCCGCGATGATCGGAAGCTGCTCAGTCCCTAGGCCGGCGTCGGTAGCCGGTCTCGCCGTAGTTGTACATAAGCTACCCGATGACAGCCTTCCGCATTAAAATGGCCGAAGCTGCCCAACTTTAGATAATTCTACTTGCGCGTCCTTGCCAATAGCGCTCCTTGATGAGGCGCTTGTAGAGCTTGCCTGTGGGCTGGCGCGGCAGATTGGCGTCGAAATCGATGCTCCTTGGGCATTTGAGCGGCGATAGCCGAGTCCGACAATACGCGATCAGCTCCTCAGCCAGTTCCGGCCCCGCTTGGGCAGCCTCCACCGGCTGCACCACGGCTTTCATCTCCTCGCCGAAATCCTCGTTGGGTACGCCGATTACCGCCACGTCGGCGACCTTGGGATGCGTAATCAGCACGTTCTCGGTTTCCTGCGGATAGAGATTGACGCCGCCCGAGATGATGGTGTGGGCCTTGCGGTCTGTCAGATATAGCCAGCCGTCGTGGTCAACGTAGCCGATGTCGCCAATCGTCGTCCAACCTTCGGCACTGCGCGACTCTGCCGTCTTCTTCGGATCGTTGTGGTATTCGAATGTGGGTCCATTGGCGAAATAGATGGTGCCGATCTCGCCCGGCGGCAGAACCTTGCCGTCCTCGGCGAGGATGCGCAGCTCGCCCAGCGTCGCACGCCCGACGGTGCCCTTACGCTGCAGCCATTCGGCGCTGTCGCATGACGTGTAGCCGTTGCACTCTGTGCCGGTATAGTACTCGAACAAGACGGGCCCCCACCACGCGATCATCTGTTCCTTGACCGGAATGGCGCAGGGAGCCGCGCCATGGATCGCCACTTTGAGCGAAGAGACGTCGTATTTCGCGCGCACTTCCGGCGGCAATTTCAGCATGCGCACGAACATGGTCGGCACCCACTGGCTGTGCGTTACCTTGTATTTGTCGACCAGCTTGAGTGCGAGCTCGGCGTCGAAATGCTCCATAAAGAGCACGGTGCCGCCCAGCCGATGGATCACCATCGCCACACGCAGCGGCCCGGCGTGATAGAGCGGCGCGGTCGAGAGATACATCGCGTCCTCATCGAAGCCGTAGATAGCGCGCGTCGAGTGCAGTAGCACCGGCGGCGTTTCGATACTGTCTCCCACAGTCGCGTTCTTGATGCCCTTGGGTCGGCCAGTGGTGCCCGATGAATAGAGCATGTCGCCGCCCGCTTTCTCATCGGCGATGCGGCTCGCCGGCATCGCGGCCGTGCCCGCTTCCCATGACACCATGCCGTCGATCGCACCGTCGACCGCGGCCCAGAGATCGACCTCGGGTGAAAGTCGGCGCAATTCGGGGACGAGCGCTGCCTTCGACGCCGATACGAGGCAAATCCGCGAGCCGCTGTCATTCAGAATGTAGGCCGCCTCCTCGGCCGTCGCTCGGAAGCTGATCGCGGTGTAGGTGAGGCCGGCGCGATGGGCTCCCCAGCAGATCTCGAGGAAGCGAGGGCCGTTGTCGAGGAACAGTCCAATCGTCTCGCCGGCCCGCAGGCCGAGCGCGCGCAAGTATTGCGCGACCTGGTTAGAGTGGTCGTCGAGCTGCCGATATGTCACGGCCTCGCCCGAGCCCGCCATGATGTAGGCGGGCTTGTCGGGTGTTCGCCGGGCGTGGATTGACGGATGCATCGGCAGCTCGACTGATCTCCTTAGACCTTCTTATCCGCGGCTGGCACGGCGTCCCAGAAGCGAGTGACGAACGCTTTGTCGATGTCGATTGGCGCCGGCAGGGCCTTGAACTCGACGAGGGCAGCCTGCTGGGTGGCGATGCGCGCCTTGTCCATGACGCCGAGCCCCTGGTCCTTGCCGCCCCCGCCCAGCATCAGCCGCTCAATCTCGGCCAGCATGGCCTCCTGGTGCGAGCGTACGAGATTGGCCGAGGCACCCGCCGCCATGACTATGTCGATCGCCTCCTTCTTGTTGGCGAAGGCGTATTTCCAGCCCCTGAGGGTGGCGCCGAGGAAGGACTGAACGACCTGTGGCTTCTCGGCGATCACCTTCTCCGAAGTGATAACCGGATCGGCGGGGCTCGCGACGCCGAAATCGTCGGGCCGCATCAGCACCAGATCCTCCTCCTTCACCCGGCTCTTCAGCGTCACCAGCGTGTTGTAGGACACGGTCATGATGACATCGACCTCGCCGTCGACAAACGGCGACACCGTAGTGCCAAGTGGCACGATCGTCACCTCGGATTGCGGGACGCCCACCTTGGCCAGCATGGCGTAGAGCGTGTATTGCGCACCGGTGAAGAAAGTCGCGACCTTCTTGCCGCGGAAGTCCTTCGGACCCTTGATGCCCGACGTCTTGCGCGCCACCAGCGTGTTGGGCGAGAGCTGGAACGGCAGCGCCAGCGCGACGATCGGCAGGTTCTTAGTACGCGCCGCCATGATCGAGTCGGCGCCGCCGCCAACGCCGAATGTGTCGCTGCCGGCCGAGACCAGCGCCTCGGAGTTGAGGTTGGGGCCGCCGGGATTGATCGTCAGGTCGAGACCGGCAGCGTCGTAAAAGCCTTTGGCTTTGGCGACGTAGAAACCGGCGAATTGCGCCTGTGGCAGCCATTTAAGCCGCACCGACACATTCTCCGCCGCCGATGCCAGTCGAGACCCCACAACGAGTGCTCCTGTAGCCAGGCCCAAGGTACGTCTTGTGAGTTTCAGCATGTGTAGCCCCCGATGAGATTGAATCATGTTAGCGCCAGAAAACCAGCTTGCGTTCGCCCGCGCTCACGATCGCAAAGAGCAGCAGGCTGGTGAGCGATGTGGCGAGAACGGCGGACCACACGCGCAGGAAGTCGATCTGCTGGGCGGATTGGAAGATGATCCAGCCCAGGCCGCGATAGGCGCCGAGCATCTCAGTGACCACCGCGATGATCATACCGCGTACGATCGAGATGCGGATGCCGGTCGCCGTGGCCGCCGCCGCGGATGGCAGGCGAAGTCGCCAAAGGATCGCGGCCTTGCCGGCTCCGAAACTGCGCAGCAGGTTAATCGCCGCGCTGTCGACGCGCTCCAACCCACCGAGCGTGTTGAGCAGGATGGTGTAGCTGACGACAAAAGCGACCATGAAGATCTTGCCCTCGGCTCCGACGCCAAACCACAGCTGCGCGAGTGGCGCGTAAGCGACCGACGGCACAGAATTGATGGCAACTAGCGGCGGCAGCACTAGCATCTTGGTGCGCGGCACGATCACAAGGAATATGGCGATGGCGACGCCGACTAGGGTCCCGATCCCGAGCCCCACGATCACCTCAAACACCGTCATTGCCGCCGCCGCGACCAGCGCGCGCCATTCGGTAGCCGTTGCTAGTAGAATGGCCGACATCGACGGCAGGATGTAATTCGGGATGGAGAACAGCCGGACCGCTGCTTCCCAAACCACCATGAGAAGCGCGATGCCTGCAATGCCCAGCAAGAGTGATCGCACGCGGTCCCCGAACAGGCCGCTCACAGCTCTTCCTTCCAGAACACAACGGCGTGCTCGATAGCCGCCACTATGCCGTAGAGACCGGAGCCCAGGATGGCACTGCACAGGATAGCAGCCCACAGGATGGTGACGTTTTCGTTGAACATGGCGTTTAACAGCGTCACGCCCAGCCCTAGCGTGTCGCCGAACCATTCGCCAACGATGGCGCCGATCAGCGCTAGAGTGGCAGCGAGGCGCAGCGAAACGAAGATCTGCGGCAGCGCCGCCGGCAGGCGCAGCTTCCAGAAGAGCTGCGCGCCGCTGGCGCCGAAGCTCTTCAGCACGGCGACCTGGTCGTCTTTGACGGAGGAAAGCCCCGCCAGCGTGTTCACTGTCACCGGGAAGAAGGTGAGGTAGAAGGCGATGATCGCCTTCGCTGCCAGCGTGCTGCCGAACATCATGACGATGATGGCGCCGAAGGCGATCACTGGGATAGTCTGCGAGATGACGAACAGCGGGAAGAACAGCTCGCGCAGCAGGCGGAGCTGGAAAAACAGGGCGCCACTCAGGATGCCGACGAGGACGCCGCAGAAATAGCCAATTACCGTTTCGCTGAGCGTGCGTAGCGCAGCGGCCAGGAAGGAAGCGGGATTGTCGATAAGTGCGGCTAACACGGCCGAGAGCGGCGGCAGATAAAAAGGGCTGACATGGAACAGCCGCACGCCGCCTTCCCAGGCGAGCGCCAGGAGAGAGGCCGAGAGCAGCACTGCGCCGGCGCGTCGCAGACCGCCCTCGCCCGTGGGCTCGGTTGGCGTTACGACGCCGACGGCATCCGCGTCAGCCACGGGCGGCGTTCGTTGCAAACGTCTTTAAGCTTTCGTCCTCGATCACGCCGAGCAGCCGCCGCTTGGTCTCGATGAACGCGGGCGAGGTCAACACGCCGGCGTCGCGTGGGCGGGCGAGCGGCACGATCTGATCGAGGGTGATGCGGCCTGGACGAGCGGCCATCACCAACACGCGGTCGCCCAGGAAAATCGCCTCGTCGATGTCGTGCGTCACGAAGATAATGGTGCGACGGTGGCGCGACCAGATATCGAGCAGCCAGCGCTGCATCATGGTGCGGGTCAACGCATCGAGCGCGCCGAACGGCTCGTCAAGCAGCATCAGGTCGCGGTCGAACAGGAAGGTGCGCATCAGCGCCACGCGTTGGCGCATGCCACCCGAGAGCTGCTGCGGGTAGTGGTCCTCGAAGCCGCCAAGGCCGAACTCGCGCACCATTGGACGAGCGAGTTCGCGCGCCTCGCGCTTGGGCTTGCCCTCGATCTCGATAGCGAGGATTGCGTTGTCGAGCACGGTGCGCCACGGCAGCAGTAGGTCGCGCTGCGGCATAAAGGCGACCTTGCCCAGCAGGTGGTCGAACGCCTGCTCGGCGCCGTTCAGGAACATGCGGCCGCCAGGATCGGGCACCAGAAGGCCGGCGACGATGTTGAAGAGCGTGCTCTTGCCGCAACCTGAGGGGCCGATCAGCGTGACGAACTCGCCTTGCCGGATCGAGACGTTGACGTCGGCCAACGCACGAGTAGCCCCGCTGTCCATGCCGCCGCTTATTTGACCGAATGTCTTACTTACTCCGGCTAACCGCAGACGCTCGCCACCTCTCGTCTCGCCGCCAGCTGCCGCACCGTTCGTTGTCGATTGCAGTTGGCGCTGCGCGGCTGTTTCGGTCATCCCGCCGCGACCCTCAAGCTCGAAATGGCATCCACGTCGTCCAAGCGCTGACGTCCTACTCAGCTGCCGACGCTACGGAGACCGAGGAAATCGGCTTCTCACCGCGCACACAAGTCCTCAGCATGCGCCGCTCGTAACGCTCGGCGTCAAACCAGCTTGCCGAATGTAGCAGCGTGCGGTTGTCCCAGATTACCAAGTCGCCGACTGCCCATTTGTGCCGATGCACGTGCGCTGGGTCGGTGATGCGGTCGAACAGACTCTGGACGATGCCCAGTGCTTCCCCGTCCGGGATGCCCTCGACGCCAGCGCAGTCGGGCAGGTTGATGTAAAGAATCTCCTCGCCGGTATCGGGATGGCGGCGTAGCACCGGGTGATAGACGTCGGGCGACTCCGCGATTTGCTGTGGCGTGAGAGGTGCAGCGTCCGGGTGCATCTTACGGCGTTTGGCGTGCAGCTTGGTGAAGCTGTAAGTGGCGAGGCGGCCGCGCAGCTTTGCCTTCTCAGCGTCCGTCATCTCTTTGTAGACGCGCTGCATGCTGGCGAAGCAGGTGTCAGCGCCGACCTCAGGCACCTTTTCGGCATGAAGTATGACGAAGGCTGAGGGATGCGCCTTGTAGGCAAGGTCGGTGTGCCAGTTGAGCGACACGTCGTTCACGTTGGCTTGCCGGTCCTCGACATTGGAGATGACGTAGACGTCGTGATGGTCGCGATGGGTATACTGCTTCAGGATGTGAGAATCGGGCTCGCCGAAATAGTGGGTGAAGTCGATTAAGTCCTGTGCGCCGAGCTTCTGGTCCTTGAACACCAGCATGTGGTGTTTGCCGATCAGCCTTTTGACCTCGGCCAGGACGGCGGCGTCGGTGAGCCTGCGGACGTCGAGGCCCCTGATCTCACATCCGATCTCTCTGGTAATCTGCCGCGATGTGAACTGCTGCTCCGCCATGGAACCTCTCTTGCAGAGGACAAGGTGGGAGAACGCTAGGGGAAATCTGACCAAATAGTCAAGAACGGCCAAGAGACTCATGGACGGGGCTGTCCCTACCGAGAACTCAGTCCACAAGAGCGCGGCGGGAGGCGGAACCAATCATTAGCGTCGTCGAATAAGAGCAAGTAGCGCTCTTGCCGACCAAGCCACCGCGTATTCCGCAGATGTCGGCCAACGCATTGCGCGTGCCTCGCAGAAAGAGCATGAGCACCTTCACGTCCAGAAGATGCTTGCCGCGCGCATGCGCGTACGTGGCTACTACAAGATCCAAGAGGGCAGGGTGCGCAAGCGCATCTTCGAGATGGTGAAGGCTGTGGGTGCGGCCAGTCACGGTGAGGGTCTGGCAGGGCGAAAGAAGAAATAGGCATCGGCCTCGCCTCCTTCGATCGCTTCGGCCCGACCGTCGGCCACTGGCTGCGATAGGACCCAGAACCGCCTGAGGCGCGCTACGAACTCATGTGATTAGTGATGATTTACCATGAGTTGCCCGATTCACGCTTCTTGGTTCGTCGCAGCTCTGTGCCCTCGCAAAAAGAGCCACCACGAGTTCGCGCGCCTCCCTGCTGGTGCAGCCAGTCGTGCACCGAAGTGCCTAGGTCCACATAAGCTTTCGCACTGCCCGCCCAGGCAACAACTGTGATGGGGATCTACG
>CAWCPC010000014.1:0-127812 GCA_963797365.1 uncultured Alphaproteobacteria bacterium
TCTGAAGCCACTGCCAAAGCAATAGGTACAGAACCGCCGCCGGCATGGTCGGCGTAGCCACAATGCGCAAACACACCCATGGCAACAACGCCCCGACAAAAAAGGCGACAGGGTCTGACGTAAATGGAGCGAGCACCGCGCAAAGGCCCGCGAAATAGCCGAACCCCCGACGAACGAGGCTGATATCCAGCATCGGCATCGGTCGGGACCGCGATATGGCTACAGAGGTCATGGGGGCAAAATGGTGTCGTCGCGCTGCTGGAATCACCTTAGCAAAGGGTGCGCCTAAAGACTATTCGCCCCCTCGACAATGCCGTCCGCCGCGCCGGCGGGCGAATAGGTCCGCATGCGATCGGCCAGTCGTTGGCGGGTTGTCGAAGGCTCAAATGCAAATACCGACGCAAGGGCCTTCGCCAGCCCTGCAATGTCACCCACCGGAAAGACAGCACCTGTTTGACTCGCCTCGACGAGATCCGGGCCGCAGCCGACGGCATCGGAAACAACCACCGGCACGCCGCAAGCCATGGCCTCATTGATCACCAACCCCCAGGTCTCGGTTGCATCGGACGGCAGCGCTATTACATCGGCCGACGCATACATCGCGGGCAGCTCGCTTTGATTTACGAAGCCATGAAATCGCGCCGCCAAACCTGCGGTCCTGGCAAACTGCTCCAGACTTCCAGCCAGTTCGCCTGAACCGACAAAAGCGACTTCGACGGACAGGCCCTGGCTCTTCAGCAGCACCGCAGCCTGCAGCAGATCGAGCGGGTGCTTGCGCGAGATCAGCTTGCCCACAAAAACAATCTGCTTTCTGCCTGCGCGCGCAACGCCAACTCGCTGCCGCGCGGCATCGGCGCCAGCCTGAAACGCATCATTGTCAACGCAGTGTGGGGAGAAGGTGAGCCGAGACGCAGGTGCGCCATAGTGCAATAGGTATTCGCGATTGCGTTGCCCCACGTACAGATAGCCATTGAAGCAGCGCAGCAGACGCGAAAAGGCCAACTCTTTGGCGCCGCGCAACAAGGCGTTGCGCCGGCCACGCAGTTGGGAATCCCCGCGAACGAGCACGGGCACGCCGAACCGCCGACATGCCCGGACAGCCTGCCAATAGGACCACAGCGCCCAGCCCGGAACGATGAAGGCGTCGAAGCGGCCGCCAGCGATTTCCTGCCGGATGCCGGGGGTGTCGCATCCCCAAAACCGATCCGTGGACGGCGATCGCGAAACGTTGGTCAGAAATCGGCTGCGATAGCCTGAGACCAGATCGACATCCCAGTCGAACGCAACGCCAAAGCCTGCGCTCGCCTGCTGCTCAACCGATTGACGATGGGCGAAATACACCGTCAGGTCGCATCGCTCGGCGAGCGCCCGAAAAATCGGTGCATAGTACTGGATCGGATGGCTGACCAGAAAGCCGATGCGCAGTGTCATGGCACAGCGCCTAGGTGCGGCGGCACTGGCGGTCGCAGGCGCGATCGAGTGCCTCGGCCAGGGCTCGCGCCAACTCTTTTGCCGAATACGGTTCGAAGGCCGCAGCGTCGACGTTTTGGGCGTCAAACGCGGGATCGTCCACGAGCGCCTTGAGTTCGCTGGCAATGGCCTCCGGCGCGGGCATCATCTGCTCGGTGAGGCCGAGCACCCGTCCTGCACGCGCAGCCCGTATCATGCCGACCGCCGTGCTTTCGAAATGCAGCAACGCGAAGACCGGCCGCTTCGACAGGATCGCATGAAACACTTTCGAAGGCGTGTAGTGGCGTTCCGTCGAGCCGAGCACGAGAACTGCGTCGCTGCACTCCAGGTGATTGAGCGTGTCGACATAACCAATTCGATGAGGATGCTCGCTCACCATGTCCTGTACGCCAAACTCGCGCGCCCTTGGCAGCACGCGATGCCCCTGCGGAGCGTCGGGCGAACGGCCGGTACCGACGAAATGAACGCGCAGCCGAGACGCCGTGTCGGGTGCGCTATCCCGCAAGGCGCGCAGGCCCGCCAGGAAAGCATCGAGCACGACCACGCCAGCGGGCAGCAATGCGCCAGCGTAGATCATGTGGAACAGGCCATCGCCCGGCTCGAACAGGAACGGCCGCCGGTGCAGCTCACGCACCAGTTCGAAGTCCTCCGGCGCACTGCCCATCGGCATGTACGAGACCACCGCGCGCTCGGCCACGGCGGGATTGCGTTCCAACATGCCGGAGACATAGCCCGGCGCCATGCCGGTAATCAGCGCTGCATCACGCACGGCCCAAGGCTCTAATAGCTTGGCCAGCTGGTACGAACCCCAGGCGCGGCTAAAGGGCTTGTCGACACCCGACCAGCGATTCACCCAGGGATCCTGATAGTCGATGCCGAACGGCACGCGATAACGAAGATGAACAAGGCGCCCGACCGGCGCGAGGAAATTGGAGGGAATCGTCACCAGCACGAAATCGACCTGGCGATTTGCCGCGAGACTCGCGAGTGCTCGGTAGCAACCCCAGAATGCGCGCACGCCGATGTCGCCCACGATCCTGACGGGCCGGCTCGACAGCGTCGACGCATGGACCACGCGCAAGTCCGGCGCGACGAGCCGCTCGAGGTCGGGGTCCGGCTTTTCGTCATATAGCTTCGGATCGCCGGTGACGACGATCGGTTCCCATCCGAACTCCGGCAGATATCGCGACCACAGGCGCGCCCGATGGGCGCCGACGAGGTTGCTGGGCGCGAAATGGCCGCTCACCAACGCGACGCGCCTGCTCACGCCGCCGCCTGCGCCGCGTTCAGGCGCTCATAGAGATCGATGTAACGCGCGACCACGGCACGAGCGGAAAAATGCAACTCGGCACGCTGGCGGCAGGCCGCTCGGCTGAGCGCGCCGACCTTGGCGACGGCAGCACAGCCTTCTTCGATCGAGTCGATCAGAAAGCCGTCGACGCCCGGCCGCACGATCTCGGGCAGAGCGCCGCGCGGGCAGGCGATGACTGGCGTTCCGCACGCGAGCGACTCGGCGAAGACGATGCCAAACGGCTCGTCCCACTGGATCGGCACGACCATCGCCGAGGCCTTGCCGAGCAACTCGTTCTTCTGCACGTCGTCGACAGGCCCGAGATATTCAATGCCATCTCGGCCGATCCACGGCGCGATCTGCTCTTTCCAGTACACACCCTCGTGTCCCGAGTCCGCGTGGTTGCCGGCAATCAAAAGACGACGACGCGTACGCCTCGCGATCTCGATGGCCCAGTGAGCACCCTTGATGCTTTCCACCCGACTGAGAAACACCAAGGGCGCGTCGGCGCCGACCGATGGGACAAAGGACAGCTGATCGGTGTCGGCGAAGTTCGGGATGCCGAGCCACTCGCCGCCGGCACGGCGGCCGCAGCGAGCGATGTATTCGCTGCAGCCGGTGAAGGTGAGGATCCCCGGCGCCGCCAGCCGTACGGCGAGGCCAACGGTACGCAAGGTCGGATCGCGCTGATACGACATCACGAGCGGCCTCGGCCCGCGCAAATGCGGCAACAGATACGCGACGCGCGAGAAGCTATGGATCAAGTCGGGCCGGAACGCCCGCGCCGCGCGGCGCAGCGCCCAAGCATTCCTCATGGTATCGGCGCGCGACAACGAACTCTGGCCGGGCCAGGGATAACAGGCATCCGCTGGACAGTCCGAACCTGGCTTGGCGACCAGCCCAACCTCGTGCCCGGTCGCCCGCAGGCGGCGCACCAGCACATCGACAAGGCGCTCGATGCCGCCATAGGTCTTGGGCGGTACCTCGATCTCGGGATCGGCAGTGAGCAGCAGGCGCATCAGCGGCGCGCCTCCATGTAGAGTGAATAAAGCCGGTGCTGCTCGCAATCGATGATACCGCCCGGAACGCGCCCTTCCCGCCAGCCGACCTGCCCAATGTCGGCGAAACCCGCCTGCTCCAGTGTTCGACGCAGGTGTTCCGCATCGAAACCGCCATAGTGCTCGCCATCCTGAACGAACACGTGGTTCAGCGCCTCGATCTTGGTGGCGAAAATCGCCTGGGGAAGTTCACCACCGCAGCCGACCTCGTTCAGCACTCCCCAGCCCGGCGCGAGATAGGCCTCGCTGTACTTGCGCATGCCGGGAACGACGATGCGCAGCACCCCGCCCGACTCCAGGCAACGCTGGCACTCGGCGAGAAATCGCGCCCGTTCCGTAGTGGGCTTCAGATGCTCTAGATAGTGTTCGACATGGATTCCGCGCGCCGCGCCGTCACCCAGCGGCAGATGGCGCCGACAGTCGACGCGTGCCGTGACGCCGAGCGCCGGAAACAGATCGAGGTTGACCCAGCCGTCCTGGCCAAACGGGCCGCAGCCGATGTTGACCGGCACTCCTTTGCGCGCCCGAAGCGCCCGTTGCCTGGCGATCCAGGCGGGATGGCAGCTCCCGAGTAGCCGAACGAGGACCGCATTCAATTCGCCCCGGAAAATGCGGAAGACCCCAGGATTGACCGGCATCCTCGGGATTAGCCAGGTGCCGAGCCTCTGCTTCAGCGTGGTCACGCGCGGCCCCCCTGGGCGAAGACTCTTTCGATCGAATCGAGCAGCACCTGCTTTTCGAAGTCCCAGTTGTAGCGCTGCCGGCCGAGCCGCGATGCAGTGGCCTTGGCCCTGTCGAGTGCTTCAGGCGCGCCTGCCAGGCGATCGAGCGTTTGCGCCATCGCGTCGGGATCGGCAAGCGAGACGAGGGCCGCAGCATCTCCCAAGTCGGGTGCCAGCGCGCTTTGCGCCGGCGTGTCGCTCATCATCACGGGCACGCCCGCCAGCAAGTAGGTGAAGATCTTGTTGGTGAGGCAGCGACGACGGCTTTCGCTGGCACCCCTCTCGAGGGACAGGCCAATATCGTAGGGCGCCGCAAGGTCCACCATTTCGTTCGGTGGCGCCATCGGCAGCAGCCTCACACGCTCGGCAACACCCAAGTTGCGCGCCAGCGCCAGGAGTGCTTCGCCATGTCCCGAGCGGTCACCCCCACGGATATCCAGGGAGACCTGCGTCTTTGCCCTGGCCATCGCGCGCATGAATTCCTGCAGGCCGCGATCGGGGCCGACGGTCTGCGAAAACCAGTAGGCTCGCAATGTGCCGCTTCGCTGGTGGCTCGCCTCGTGCCCCGACGCAGCCGTCCGCATGTCGAGCGGGAAAACATTGAGCAGCGTCGTCGAGGAGACGCCGTAGAGCGACCGGTAGCCCTCACCAATCAGCGGCGCCGCGGTCGTCATGTGCGAACAGGACGGCAAGCAGGCGCCCTCGACGGTTCGCGCCATTGCCATCCGGAAGTCTTCTTTCGAACCGCCGGTGCCCTCGCCAGAATGAAAGTCCTCGGCGTCGAAGCCCAGCATCCCGCCGTTGTGCCGCGCCGCGGCCGCAGCGCCCGGAAGGGCCGCGATGTAATGGGCGATGTATAGATCAGCCGGCACGTCGCGCGCCGCCTGCCACAGCGCCTGCGCGGGCCCGCCATAGGCGCCGACGGCGACCGACAGGGGCACACCAAGAGCGGCCTTCAACAACGCATGGGCGATCAGGCTCGATGCCCGTTGGAGATACGGCTCCCGTGCGAGGCGGGAGACACGCACAACGGACCATGGAACTTTCGCCGCGATGTCGTCGTCGAAGGACTTGAGGGCATTCGTGTAATTGCAGACGACGGCCGTCACGCCATAGCCCGCCTCGTGCAGGGCGTGCGCCTCCTTCAGCACGCGCGGGTTGGACGCAAGGTTGCCAGGGCTGACAATGCACACTCTGCCCGGCATCGTGGCCTTAGCCTGATTCCCGAACGGATTGCGGCTCGTCCGACACCTCGGCTTCCGCGACTGGCACGAATTCGAGCGGGCCGGTCAGTCTCATTGCCAGATGCCCGGCGCCGAGATCCTGCCGGAAATTGTAGGCGATCCCGTCGGGGCTGCAGGCATCGACGGAGAACCGGACCGCGCTGTCGATTCGCTGGTCGATGGTTATGTTGGTGTAAGTGGTTTGCAGATCGATGCCATAGTCGCCGACCGCGAGATAGTAGGCATCGAGCGACAGCGTGCACTCGTAGCGTCCCGCCTGTGCCGGCAATGGCACCTGGTTGAAGGCCGCCGACGAATAGAAGGCGATCGGCAGGTTGTGCTGGTCGCGCAGGATGACCTCGAGCGACATCCCGCGCATGCCGGTGGTTTCGACCACCACGCGCAGGCGCAACAGGGTTCCAGGAGTGTAGTGCTCGGTCGGCCTCCCCTGCGGGTCAAGCAGTTCCGCCGAAATCAGCGTTGCATGCTTGCCGCGTCCCCACTGACGGTCAGGCCCGATCTTGCCCAGCGTCGACGTGTAATGGGCGAGCCCGGCATCGACCGGCCCGTCAAATGTCAGCCGGCCGCCCTGAAGAACGAGGCTGCGCTTGGTCAGCGCGGTCACCGCCGCGAAATTGTGACTGACGAACAGAACCGTCCGGCCGCTGCCTGCCACTTCCGACATACGGTTCAAGCAGCGCGCCTGGAACTCTGCGTCCCCCACGGCGAGGACTTCGTCGACGACCAGGATCTCCGCTTCCAGATGGGCGGCCACGGCAAACGCCAGGCGGACATACATGCCGACCGAATAGCGCTTGACCGGCGTATCGATGAATTTGCCGACGCCCGAGAATTCAACGATCTCGTCGAACCGCCGGCGCATCTCGACCTGGCTCATGCCAAGGATCGCGCCGTTCAGGAAGATGTTCTCGCGGCCGCTAAGCTCGGGGTGAAAGCCAGTGCCGACCTCGAGCAGGCTGTTTACCCGCCCGTTGATTTCGACGCGGCCGGTCGTTGGCTCCGTGATGCGCGACAAAACCTTCAGGAGCGTCGTCTTGCCTGCGCCATTGCGCCCGATGATGCTGACAAGTTCGCCGCTCTTGATTTCGAAGTTCACGTCGCGCAGCGCCCAGAATTCCTCGAAGTCGTCGCCGGCAATTGTCTGCTTGCCTTTCAGCAGGTCTACGCCCCTGCGCAACATGCTGCGGGCGCCTGTGGTTATGGCGTCGCGCAACAGAACGTCCCGCTCGACCTTGTGGCCGATGATGAACTTCTTGCCGAGATTCTCGACGCGGATGACGACGTCGGCCATGTTCAGATTAAATCGGCAAAACCGCGCTCGATGCGGCGAAAGGTGCGGATGCCAAGCCACAGGAAGAAGGCGACGATCGCGAGGCTGAGTACGAAGCCCGGAAGATAGATCGGGCTTTCGCCGCCGATGATGCTCCAGCGGAAGCCGTCGATGATGCCGACCATCGGATTGAGACTGTACAACAGCCGCCAGCGCTCCGGGACGATGGTGGTCTGGAAGCCGACGGGCGACAGGTACAAGCCGAATTGCAACACGAATGGGATGACGAAGCGGAAGTCGCGATACTTGACGACGATGGCCGAGGCCCAGAGCGCGGGTCCGAGACTCGCCAGCAGGGCAAGTGCCACGAACACCGGCAGCAGCAGGATCTGGCAACCCGGCGCAATGCCGTACCAGATCATGACACCGGCGAGGATCGAGAGGCTCACGGCGAAGTCGATCAGCACGACGAGCACCGTCGCCAGCGGGACGATCATCCGGGGAAAGTAGACCTTGCTGATCAGGTTGGCATTGGACAGCACGCTGCTCGCGGCCTCGCCAAGCACCGACGAGAACAGCGTCCACGGCAGCAAGCCACCGATGACCACGAGCGCATAGGGAACGTCGTTGGTGGTCGGAAGCTTGGCGACGTGGCCGAACACGATGGTGAAGACGACCATCGTCAGGAAAGGCCGGATGAAAGCCCAGGCGGCGCCGATCACCGTCTGTTTGTAGCGAACGGCGACGTCGCGCCAGGCGAGGATGTACAGCAGGCCGCGATAGCGCCAGATGTCCTGCCAATATTGGCGGTCGGCGCGGCCGGCCTCGAGGACGAGATGCGTGCCGGAACGATGGCTGGTCGAACTCATGCGACGCCTCTCATACGATGCGGCCCTGTCTGGAGGCGAGCGAGGAGTTTGATCGCCGCGGCGGCAAAATGCGGCCGGCGGTAGGGCTCGATGGCGGCCTGATCCGCCCCGCCCTCGCGCAGCGAGCGCCTGATGGCGGCCGTTAGGGCCTCGCCATCGCCCGGATCGACGGTAACGCCGATGCGGGCATCCGGGATGGCGTCCGCACTGCCGCCTCCGACGCCGCCCACGACACGCACGCCGCAGGCCGCCGCCTCGAGATAGACGATGCCGAAACCCTCGTGCGAGCTCGGCATCACGAACAGGTCGGCAAGGCGGTACAGATCGGGCAAATCCGCCTCCGGCACATATCCCAGAAAGCGAACGGCGGCCGGATCGCGCGTGAGTTCGAGAGCACGCTTCTCGAGGCGGCCTCGATCGTCTCCATCGCCCGCCACCAGATGGACGAGGTCCGGGAATTCGGCCCGCAGCACTGGAAGGACGGAGAAGGTCTGCTCGTGGCCCTTGTAGCGCTCGCTGGCCGCCAGGCGGCCCACCGTCAGGAGAACCGGGCCGGGACCGAGTTGCAGGCGCGCACGCAAAGCTTCGGACGGCGGACCTGGCGCAAATACGCTTCGTAACGTGTTGGGCAGAACCCGGACACGCTCCGGCGCGATGTCCGATTGTTCAAGGAGAGTTTTCCGCGTCGCCCGGCTCACAGTCGTCACCTGATCGGCAGCCTCGATGGCGCGGCGTACCAAGCTGCGGCGGAGCGACAGGATGTCGATGCCGTGAGCTTGCAGCCAATAGCGGGCGCCGAACAGACGCGACAGCAGCCAGGCGAGCGGCGCCATGAACACATGACCGCAGAAGACCACGTTGACCGGCCGATGACGCCAGGCTGCCGACAGGGCGGCCAGGGAAAACATCAGCCGGCCGAAGACCGGCGCATGCTGTTGAATGCGGGCCGGCAAAGAGAGCCCAGCGGCATCTCCCAGGCGCGGCACGATCAGGATCTCGGCGCCGCTTTCTGCCAGAGCCTCGAACAAGTCCTGATTATAGCGGGCGATCCCGCCCTGGGCTCCGTAGCAATCCCCGACCAGGGCGAGGACTCGCGTGCTCATGCGAAGGCCTGCCCGATGCGCAAGGCCCAGGCGCGCGACGCCGCCGAGAAGGTCACGTCCTCGGCCGTACCCGTCGTTTCGCGGATCCAGCGACCGACCGGCGTCACGAAACCGGTCTTGGCGCGGCCCCGGCTGGCCGCCGGCAAGGGAGGCACGGGGATATCGGCCACCGCCTCCTTGGCGTTGACGGTGGCGAGCATATCGCCCGGCGGCAGGGCCGCGAGGAAGAAGGGATCGACATAAGGCACTCGGATCTCGATCGAATGCGCCATCCCGGCCCAGTCGGCATCGCGCAGCAGCTGATTGCGCATGTAGAGCGAGGTCTCGAGCGCCGCAACCCGGTCGAAGTCGCCGAGCGGACGGCCCGCTTGCAGTTCGGCGGCGATGCGGCTCAACGGCGCGAGGCGGCGCAATCCTTCCTCGAGCAGCGCGGGCTCGAGGAGGTCGTCGAGCTCCCACGGCATATAGACGCTGCGCCGCAGCAGATAGGCGCCCGCCCAGTTGGAGCCATATTGCAGAACGCCGGCCGCCTTGGGATGGACGCCGATACCCGAAGCAATGGCGGCCGACATCAGCCGGCGCACCAAGGCACCGAAGCCAGGGAGGAATCCGAACGGCCGCAGCAGATGCACGCTGCGCGGCACGTCGCTGAAGGAGGGATAGCCGCCGAAGCATTCATCGGCGCCCAGTCCACTCAGCGCCACCTTGATGCCGGCCTCATGTGCCGCCTTGGCGACGAACCAGGTGTTGATGCCATCGATGGTCGGGAGATCCATGGCGTCCAAGATCGCCGGCAGGTCACGTTCGAACTCGCTGCGATCGACGATACGCACGACGTGGCGGGCGCCGTACCGCGCGGCGACCTCCGCGGCCAGCGGCGCCTCGTCGAGCGGCGCGCCGCGGAACTCCTCGAAGGCCAGCGTCACCGCAAGCGTGTCGCGCGCGCCAAGCTCGGCCATGGTGCCGAGCAACGCGCCTGAATCGAGTCCCGCTGACAGGAACACGGCGACTGGAACGTCGGCCACGAGATGATGGCGCACCGAGTCGTGCACGGCGGCGCTCAGCGTCGCGCGCGCCTGGGTGATGTCCTTTACTCCTCCCGCCCGCTGGCCGAGCGAACGGGCAACGCTGTAGTACTGGCGTGGCGCATTCGGGCCCATCGCATCGACGATCATGGTGGCGCCAGCCGGCACGGCGCGGATGTCCTGCCAGACGGTGAAGGGCTCGGGCACGCTGCCCAGCAAATGGAAGCCGACGATGCCCGCGGGATCGGGATCGCGCGATACGGCGCCACCCGCCAGCAGCGCCTTGGCCTGCGAGGCAAAGCGCAGGGTCCAGCCATCGTCGGCATAGTAGAGCGGCTTGATGCCCAGAGGATCGCGCGCCAGCACGAGCCGGCGTTGCCGCGAATCCCACAGGCCGAAGGCGAACATGCCGCGCAGCGCCTCGACCATGGCCGGGCCGCGCTCCTCGTAGAGCTGCAGCATCACCTCGGTGTCGGAGTCGGAACGGAAGATGCGGCCCTTGGCTTCGAGCTCGGCCTTGAGCTCGCGGTAATTGTAGATCTCGCCGTTGAAGGTGATGGTGAGCGCGCCGTCGGCGCTGTGCATGGGCTGCGCACCGCGCTCGGAGAGATCGATGATGGCGAGCCGCCGGTGGGTGAAGCCGACACGGCCGTCGGCCGGCAGCCAGTCGCCGCTGCCGTCGGGGCCGCGCTGCGCCATGCGGGCATTCATGCGCCCGAGTTCGGCGCGGTCGACCGGCGGGGCGACGTCAAGGTAGGCGTAGATGCCAGCTATTCCACACATGGTAGAAGGACGACCAGGGATACTGGACTTAGCGCGCGCCAGCGCCGCCAAAGAGCACGGTAAAGGTCCGCAGCACAATGACGAGGTCCAGCCACAAGGAGCAGTGCTTCAGGTAGAAGAGATCATACTCCAATTTCGAGCGCATTTCGTCGTGAGCGTGGGCGTAGCCCTGGTTGATCTGCGCCCAGCCGGTGATGCCCGGGCGGATGATACTGCGCAGCGCGAAGTGCGGAATGTCGCGTACATAGGACTGCTCGAGATCGAGCGCTTCTGGCCGCGGCCCGACCCAGCTCATATCGCCCTTCAGGACGTTGATGAACTGCGGCAGCTCGTCGAGCCGCGAGCGCCGGAGGAACCATCCGACACGCGTGATGCGGGTATCGCCCTGCGCCGTGAAGCTCGGCCCTGACGCGCCGTGGAACATCGTGCGGAACTTGATCATCCGGAAACTGCGGCCACGCCGGCCGACTCGCGTCTGGATGAAGAAGATCGGTCCCGGGCTATCGAGCCTGATCGCCAGCGCCACGACCGCCAGCATCGGCAGGAAGACCGGAACGAACAGCACGGTCAGCAGAAACTCGATCGAGCGGCGCACCACGAGATACTGCCGCGACGGCAGGAGCGCGCCGAACTCGTTGGGCGTGAGACCGCCCAACGGCGTGCGGCCGGTCAGGGTTTCTACGATGTAGCGACGGTCGAGCACTGGGACACCGGCGATGGCCGCGCCCGCCAGCGCCGAGATCTGTCGTTCGGTGAGGCCGGCGCCGAGATCGGCCACGATGGCATCGACGCGAATGCCGTCGCGCTCGACGTTCTCGAACGGCAGCCAATGACAGGTCGGCAGGCCAGGCATCGCCTCGACTAGGCTTGATGGCAGGACGGCGTAGTTGCGAGCGAGGTAGCGCGCCTTCAGCTGACCGACGAAGGCCATCCACAGGATCGCCAGGAAGCCGCTGCCGAACAGCTGCACGCGCGAATAGTCCGAACGCATCAGCAACAGCAGCACCGCGATCGTCGCGTAGGCGATGGCCGCCACCGGCGCGATGTAACCGATATTGCCTTGCAGGGTGACGCGCGGAAACGCCTCGAGGCGGCGCCCGCAATACCACACGATCACATAGGCGGCGGCGGTCGCCAGGATCGTCTGTTCCATAGCGCCGATGCCGCCGGCAAATGGCTCGCCGGTCGCATAGATCGGGATCGGCAGCACGACGCAGAACAGGAAGCCGCCCATGGCGTCGAGCCACGTCTCGAGGAACCGCTCGGGAGCCGAGCGGATGACCGGCGACGGTGGTCCGGCCGAGGAAGAAGGCCCTGCCCCCACGGGCATCGCTCCTTGCAAGCTCAACGCTCCTTCCGATGGCTTGGCCATCTTACGCCACCCCAAAGGCAGCGGAGATCACCATCTCCGCGCGGGCGTCTCGATAGTAATCGCAGTGCACCCTAAGCCGCGTGCCATCGGCACACTACCTACACTGTCGATGAATATAGTTTATTCTCTGCCTCAGAGGTAAAGGCCCAACGTGGCGGCGCCGCCCTCGAAAACGCTTGGGCCCAACCCATACCGAGAAAAGCGCTGACGACGAAGCCCATCGCCGGGATCTGCAGGCTGCAATCGACGACGGAATGCAAAATTGCGATGGTTGAGATCGCAAAGGCCGCGGCCGGCGATAACGGTGGTGACGGCGACGGCGCCCACCACCCCGCGAGCAGGTGGCCCACGGAATCAGCACCACCAACCAGGCTGCAATGGCACCCGGAATGCCCAGCTCAACCACCGTCTCGATCGGTGTCGAATGGGCCTTGTTGGGCTGGACGATCTCCTTCGGCTGATACACCGCGTAGATGTCGGAGAAGCTGCCAAGGCCCCAGCCCCACCACGGCGAGTCGCCGATGGCCTTGGCAGCCGTCCGCCAGATGATGAGCCGGTTGGCAGTGTCGGCCTGCTCGAAGGATGAGATCTTGCGGATCATCTGGCCGCCGGCGAGCAAGCCGATCGCGACCGCGACGCCGACAAGAAGGGCACGCCTGAGCTGCTCGCGCGTCTTGAGGCGTTCGCGCATCATCAGGAAGAACAGCGCCATGACGCCGACGATGGTCGCGGCGAAGCCGGCGCGCTTTCGGCTCATTGCGCAGGAAATAGCGGATGATCAGTTCGTCGGACGGCGAGTAGATCTCCGCCACGAGATCCGACCGGTAGGATTCGCTCACGAGAGCCGGCCGGTCCATGGCCAGCCGCCAGGTCATGACGAAGTAGTCAGCGAGGCCGCCGCGTTGCTGATCGTCGAGATAAGGCCATGCGTCGAGGATCGCCCGCAAGCGAGGCCGCCAGAGCTGCGTGATGAGCGGCGCGGTCTCGATCGACATGAAAAGCGGCGGCAACACGTCGCGCGAGGGGCCGTCGAGGACCTGGCGCACGACCGCCTGCCGCAGCCAGTCGATGCCGCGCACCGGCGCATTGGCGAGACCGACCTGCAGGTCGGACCGGGCGCGGCGCAACAGCGCGTCGCGATCGGCATCGGGCAACTTCAAGTTGGCCGTGAGAACGGCGCCGCCCAGCAGCTCGGAACGATCGAGGTAATGGCGCGCCACGGGATCGACGGCGATGGACCGGTTGAGCGCGTCGATGCCGGCCGCGACCGAAGCAGCGTCGAGCGGCCGTCCGAACTGCAGGTCACTGACGACCGCGTCGGCCTTCTGTGCCTCCCAGGCGCCCTGCGCGACCGGCCACGCCACCACGGCGACAGCAGCACCGCCCATCAGCATGAGCGCGCGCAACAGCCCGTTCAGCACAAGCGACAGAGACGTTTCCCCCACAGCGACGCGATGAGCGCCGGCCCACTCCGCCGCTGCCGTTGCTCGATGTCAAAGACGTTCCCGGCACCGTACACTGCAATTTGTCGCGGTTCACGCAACAGGCGCCGGCGCGGCATTCTCCAGCGAGCGCACCTGCACATCGACATCGGCGGTGATGCCGACACCGGCCGCGCCAGTGAAAGATCCCTTGATTGGCATCGCCTGCTCGGGGTCGCGGCCGACGGCGACACGGATCAGGCGTTCCGAGCCGATGATGCCGTTGGTCGGATCGAACTCTACCCACCCCGCGCCGGGCAGGTAGACTTCCATCCAGGCATGCGGCTGCGCCGGCTGGTTGGGTTTTGTCGGATCACCCTTGTCGAGCACGGGATCGTAGAGGTAGCCCGTGATGAAGCGAGCCGCGATGCCGAGCGTGCGGGCGCCTTCCATCATCAGCAGCGCGTAGTCGCGACAGGTGCCGCCGCCGGTCTCGAGAGTCGTCGCCGGCGGTTGCGTGCCGTCTTCGAAGCGCATGGCGTAGTTCAACGTCTCCTGGATGCCCTTGCACATGCGCGACAGCGCAGTGAAGGTTTCATCACCACCCTCGCCTTCCAGGAACTGGCGCGCCCACGTGCTGACCGCCGCGTTGGGATCGGGATAGTGCCGCTCGACATAGCGCGCGAGATCCGGCGCCTCCTCGGCCAGGTAGCTGAACGGCAACTTGCGTGCATAGTCCTCGATGGTCGGCACATCGGGCGGCACTCCGTAATGCTCGAGCTCTATGGTGCTGACGAGTTCCAGCACCTGCACCGGTTCTTCGCCGAAGGAGGCAAGTGCAATCGAGTTGCCGAATGGGTCATGGATGTAGCGGACGTGGGCGGCCGGCTCGATGGCCAGGTTGGTCTGAAGCAGCCTCAGATCGTGGCTGTCTCGTGGCCGGAACATCAGCCGGTACTCGCCCAACGTGACGGGCTCAGCATATTCGTAGCGGGTGCGATGGACGATCTCGAGCTTGCGCATGTCGGTCGATAATGCCCCATGCACCGGAAGGTTGCACGGTTCCCATCTCACGCGACTTTCTCGTTGTACAACTGGAGTCCGCGCCGTCCCTTGGGCGTGAGCGTATAGACGCCGCGCTCCACCCGCTCGAACCAACCATAGAAATCGTCGCGCAGGATCGAGGCGGCATTCGGCGCATCGCAGGTCATCCGCAGGGTGGCCACTTTCATCGGCCCGTTGGCGGCGAGTGACGCAGCACAGCGCAGCGCCGCCTGACGGTAGGCTGTCATCATTGGCACCTTGGTGCTCGAGCCGCCGCGGTTAGGATCGCCGACGCGGCGGGCGTGTTCGCCCAGCAGCCGGCCGGCCTTGCGCCTGTTCTTGCGCGGGGTGTAGGGCGCGGGATCGAACACTACGTCCGCGCGTTCCTTGGCGACGACGATGAAGCCCAAACCCAGCCGGCGGCAAAGCTTCTTCACGTTGCGCATGTTCTTGGGCCAGGCTCCGACCGCGAGATAGACCGCGTCGGAGAGCGCCAACCGATCGACGCCCTGCAGGACCAGCCCCAACCCGAAGGCGCGCTTGAGCTCGACGATCACCGGCGGCTCCTTGCCCCGCACCGCGACCACGTCGCAGCCGCGCACCTCGCCCTTCACGCTGTACCCCTGCCCTTCAAGCAGCGCCTTCACCGGCGCGTACAGGTCGCTCTCTAGTGACATGTTTGGGCAGGGTACCATGCTATGAAGCGCGCCAGACGGGGGAAATGTCGACCGATGACGGCCCATCATTTTCGCGTGCATTTGGCGGCGTCCGCGCGACAATGCGGCATGGCCCGCCCTCAATCCCTGCTTTGTGTGGGCTGCTGGCAGAATCTGCACGTGCCCGTGGCTCTTCGCGGCATCGCTTCCATCCCATTCCGTCTGGTCGGTCTGAAGCCGAGCCGGATGAACCCCAACACTTGCACGTTCTGCGAACTGGCCTTCACGAAAATCATGCGGGCGCGCAACGTTACCATCGATGCGACGGTCTTCTTCGCTGACCTGCGGGGCTACACGACGCTCACCCAGACGCTGCGGCCCGACGTCATGGCGGCGCTGCTCGATGCCTTTTACGATGCGTGCGGCAATGCAATTTGGGATCACGATGGCCTGTTGAACAAGACCATCGGCGATGCCGTCATGGCGGTCTTCAATTTTCCGATCCAGCACGCGGATCACGCGCTGCAGGCCGTTCTAGCCGCACGCGACCTTCAGGAGAATTGCCGAGAGAAATTTGCCGCGGTTGCCGCGACGCACGGCCTCGACGCCCGCGAACTTGGCGTGGGCGTCGGCATCGATTCCGGCAGCGTCGCCTTCGGCGAATTCGGCCACACGCACCGCGATCTGACGGCGATCGGCACCGTCGTCAACAGAGCTGCGCGCGCCCAGGCGGCGGCTGCCCCGGGAGAAATCCTGGTCACGCAGGAGGTGCACGACCGGTCGCCGTCGCTGGTATGGCCGGCCGCCGCGAACGATTACCAGCTCAAGGGCTTCGACGCCCCTATCTCCTTGTACGCGGCCTGAGTGCGGAGCAACGGCGCAACACTCTCGGCCTCGGCCGCCCGACGGATCGCCCTCGCAGCGCAAGGTTTTGCAACTGAGCGGCCTGACGGCGCGACCAATGCCGGCCATGTCAGGCGCGCGATCGATCGACTGGGCCTTCTGCAAATGGACTCGGTCAACGTGCTGACGCGTGCGCACTACCTGCCACTGTTCTCGCGGCTGGGTAACTACGACAGCGCGCATCTCGACAGCCTCGCTTGGGGCCGCAAGAGCAGGCGTGGGCTATTCGAATTCTGGGCGCACGAGGCCTCGCTACTTCCCCTGTCGAGCCATCCGCTGTGGCGTTGGAGCATGGAGCGCGCCGCCACGAATGCCGGCGACGGCAAGGGAAAGTTGCACCTCTTTCGCCGCGAGAAGGCCAAGTACATCGACGAGGTCCGCCGCCAGCTTCGCGATCGCGGGCCGCTCGCCGCCTCCGACCTCGAGAGCGGCACCCGCAAGACCGGCCCGTGGTGGGGTTGGAGCGACGCCAAGTTCGCCATGGAATGGCTGTTCTTCGCAGGCGAAGTGACGACGGCGACGCGGCGCGGCGCTTTCGAGCGCGTCTACGATCTCACCGAGCGCGTACTGCCCGCTGCCGTATTGGCTCTGCCGACGCCGAGTGCCGAGGAGGCGCAGCGTGAGCTGCTGCGCGCGTCGTCGCGAGCGTTGGGCGTCGCCACCGAGCGCGACCTGCGCGACTACTTCCGCCTCGGCGTCGCCGACACCAAGGCGCGGCTCACCGAACTGGTCGAGGCGGGAGACCTGCTACCGGTCTCGGTCGAGGGCTGGAAGAACCCAGCCTATCTCGACCCCGCGGCACGCCAGCCGCGCAAGATCGAGGCGCGCGCCCTGCTGGCGCCGTTCGATCCGCTGATCTGGGAGCGCGAGCGCACCGAGCGCCTGTTCGACTTCCACTATCGCATCGAGATCTACACGCCGATCGCCAAGCGCAAGTACGGATACTACGTGCTGCCATTCCTGCTGGACGACCGGCTCGTGGCGCGCGTCGACCTCAAGGCCGACCGAGCGGCGAGCCGGCTGCTGGTCCATGCTGCCCATCTCGAACACGGCGCCGAGGCGCGACACCTCGCCGGCCCACTCGCCGAGGAGTTGCGCCTGATGGCCGACTGGCTCGGCCTGGAGAATGTGTCGCTGCCCCGTGCCGGCGTCCTTGTCCGGGCGATGAAGAACTTCTAATGACCAGAATCGCCGATTCGGGCCGATTCGGTTTATGCTGTGGCCAATGTATCAGGAGTTCGAGTTGCCCAATCATAGGCGCGGCATTTGTCTAGTAGGGCCCCCGTGATTCTTCATTATTCTAAGCGTTACCGCCGAGTAACTGCCCCAAGGAATGGTAGTCGATGAACGATCTGGTGTTGAAGGGCGGCAAGCTGATCGATCCATCGCAGGGGATCGACAAGGTCACCGACATCGCCTTCGCCGGCGGCAAGGTCGCGGCGATCGGCGACAATCTCTCCGGCAAGGAAACGCGCGACGTCAAAGGCAAGCTCGTCACGCCCGGCCTGATCGACCTGCACACACACGTCTATTGGGGCGGCACATCGCTCGGCGTGGCAGCCGAGCTGCTGGCCCGCACCGGCGGCGTCACTACCGTCATAGACGCCGGCAGCGCGGGGCCCGGCAACTTCCACGGCTTTCGCAAGCACGTGATCGAGCCCTCGCCAGTCCGCATCCTGCCCTATCTCAACATCGCGTTCCCCGGCATCTTCGCCTTCTCCAAGACGGTAATGGTCGGCGAATGCTCGGACATGCGCCTGATCGATCCGCGCGAAGCGGTGCGCGTGGCGCGCGAGCACAAGGACCTGGTGCTGGGCATCAAGGTGCGCGTCGGCAAGTCGGCGAGCGGCACCAGCGGGATCATGCCGCTCGATATCGCCCTCGATGTCGCCGAGGAAGTCGGCTTGCCGGTGATGGCGCATCTCGACGCGCCGCCACCGGCGCGGCACGAGGTGATGCGGCGGCTCCGGCCGGGCGACGTGCTCACCCACTGCTTCCGGCCTTTCCCCAATGCCCCGATCAAAGCCGACGGCCGCGTGCGCGAGGAGATCCTGGCGGCCCGCGAGCGCGGCGTGATCTTCGATATCGGCCATGGCGCGGGCTCGTTCGGCTTCGGCACGGCGCGCGGCATGCTGAAGGCGGGCTTCCTGCCCGACGCGATTTCCTCTGACGTGCACATCACCTCGATCGACGGACCGGCCTTCGATCTCCTGACCACCATGTCGAAGTTCCTGTGCCTGGGCGTCGACCTCGGCACCGTGGTCAAGCTCGGCACCACGGGTCCGGCCGCCGCCATCAAGCGGCGCGACCTCGGCACGCTCAAGATGGGCAGCGTCGGCGACGCTACGGTGATCGACCTCGTCGGCGGCAAGTTCGACTACAGCGATTCCCTCGGGGAGCGCCTGGTGGGCGACAAGCGTTTGCTCTCTGCCGGCGTCGTGCTGGCCGGCAAATGGTGGCATCCGACATGACCGATGACCGAAAAGAGCCGAGCTCGCCCGCCTGCCTCGCCCACGATGCGGACGACGCCTATATGGGCTTTGCGACCCGTGACGAGCTCGCGGCTTTTCTGAACGAGCTGCTCGAGGCTGAGCGCGCCGGCACTGGTGTGGCGCTCCGGAGCGCCGAGGCCGCGCAGGGCACGCCCTTTGTCGGTCTGCTGCAGGACGTCCACCGCGACGAGGCCCGCTGGTGCGCCATGCTGCTCAAGCAGCTCAAGGTCCTGGGTGCACCTGCTTCGACCAAGATCGGCGCCTTCCAGGACAAGGCCATGGCCATCGACGCGTTGCCCGAGCGCATCGCGTTCCTCAATCGCGGCCAGGGCTGGGTCGTGCGCAAGTTGAAAGAAATGTTACCCAAGGTGCGCGACGACGCTCTGCACCGCGACCTCGCAGACATGCTGCGTTCGCATGAGATCAATATCGAGCGGGCGAGCGAGGCGCTGCGGACAAATTCTGGGGGTTGAGATCTATTCCCGGATTTTTATTAGGGATTTCCGGATTATCCGCAATTTTGCGGCGAGGTCTGCGCAACCTTTCGCGCTCTGCCGCCGTTGATTGCCTGTGGCCGGGTTACTTGGCGTCGCCCCTGCCCCCCGCTCAGCGATGCCACCCTCCCCACTCGGCCTTATGCCCGCTCTCGAGGAAACTCGAGGGCGGGCACACTTCTTTCAGGGGCCTGCCACCAAGTAGGTCACGGCGAAGAAACGGGCCGGATCGGTCCAGGTCTCGGCGATATGCATGCCGGCGGTGCGGGCCAGGGCTTCGATCCCGGCGATATCGAACTTGTAGGAATATTCCGTATGCACCCGCTCGCCTTCGGCAAAGCTGAAGGTGCGGCCGGCGACGGTGACCGACTGCGGGCGAAGACTGCGGAAGTAGATCTCGATGCGCCCCTCGAGCGGGTTGTAGAAGGCCTCGTGCACGAATGCGTCGAGATCGAACGTCGCCTGCAGCTCGCGGTTCATGCGCCGGAGCAGGTTGAGCGTGAAGGCTGCGGTGACGCCCGCCGAGTCGTTGTAGGCATCGTGCAGGCGCCGCGGGTCCTTCTTGAGGTCGGCGCCGAGAATAAGAGCGCCGTCGTTTCCCAAAAGCTGCCGCGCGCGGCGCAGGAAGGCCGTAGCGTCAGCGGGTTCGAGGTTGCCGATGGTCGAGCCGGGAAAGAAGCCGAGTCGCCGCGCATGGCCGTTGATCTGCGGCAGGGCGTCGAGCGCCATGTAGTCGGCGCACACCGGTTCGACCTTGAGCGACGGGTAATCGCGTCGCAGACCGGCCGCGGTCTGGTCGAGATGTTGACGGGAAATGTCGATGGGAGAATAGAGCGCCAGGTCTTGCAGGGCATCGAGCAGCAGGCGCGACTTCACACTCGATCCGCTTCCGAACTCGATCAACGCCGATCCCGGTCCGGCTCGGCTCGCGATGTCGGCCGCATGCCATTCGAGGATCTCGGTCTCGATACGGGTCAGGTAATATTCCGGCAGGTCGCAGATCGCGTCGAACAGCGCCGAGCCTCGCGCGTCGTATAGGAATTTCGCAGGAATTGCGCGCGGTGTGCGGGACAAACCCTCCAGCACCGCGCGCCGGAATTCCTCCCGGTCGGCGGACTCGGCGAAATCGAGGGCGAGCATGGAGCCGTTCATCTGAGATCCTCCGCCAGGCGAATTCCCCCGAACATCCAACGCGCATCCGGCGGAAAGAAGTTGCGATAAGTCGTGCGGATATGGTCACTCGGCGTCGCGGCGCAACCACCCCGCAGCACCATCTGGTTGGCCATGAATTTGCCGTTGTACTCACCAATCGCGCCGGCGGGCTCGCGGTAGCCGGGATAGGCGATGTAGGGACTCGCGGTCCATTCCCAGACTTCGCCGACCTGCTTCAACTGATCGGCTCCGATTTCCCATTCCTGCTCACGCGGCAGGCGCTTGCCGGCCCACTTGGCGTAGGCCGCAGCCTCGTAGGCGCTGACATGGCACACCGGGTCTAACGCCTGCAGCGGCTGCAGGCCCGCGAGCGTGAAGACCTGCCAGCCGTCGCCGCCCTCTTCCCAATAGAGTGGCGCCTGCCAGCTGCGCTGGTTCACGCAATCCCATCCGGCCGACAGCCAGAACTCGGGCCTGCGATAGCCACCGTCCTCCATGAAGGCGAGATACTCACCGCAGTTCACCGGCCGCGTGGCCAGCGCAAACGGATCGAGCCACACGCGATGACGCGGACCTTCGTTGTCAAAGGCAAAGCCATCGCCGGCGTGGCCGATCTCGACCAGGCCGCCCTCGAAGTCGATCCAGCTGACACGTGTGTCGCGCGAGATCGGCGAAGCGCTCGCCGGTGCGTAGGCCGGCTTCAGCGGATTGAGTGACAGCATGTGCTTGGCATCCATCAGGATCAGCTCCTGATGCTGCTGCTCGTGATTGAGCCCGAGCTCAAGCAATGCGTGCCAATCACCGCGATCCTGCTCGATCAATTCGACCATGGCCCTGGTGACGTGACGACGATAGGTCAGGATCTCCTCGACGCCGGGGCGCGTGATCATGCCGCGCTGTGGACGCGGATGGCGCGGCCCGACGGCCTCGTAGTAGGAGTTGAAGAGGTATTCGTAGGCCGGATCAAAGACTCGATAGCCGCGTGCGTGCGGGCGCAGCAGGAAGGTCTCGAAGAACCACGTCGTATGCGCGAGATGCCACTTGGTCGGGCTGGCGTCGGGCATCGACTGCGCCGTCTGGTCTTCCGCCGACAGCAGCGCAGCCAGTTGCTCGCTGAGCGCGCGAACCGACAGGAACCGGTCGACGTGTCGAGCGCCGTGCGGTTGCACCGATGGCGTTACTAGCTTCGACACGACACCTCCGCACCGGTCCAAACGCTTGCCAAGGATAACCGGTTGCACCGCCCCCGTCGCGAACACGTTTGTGTTAGCCTGAACTGTCCCCAGCGAAGAGGACCCAGTGCCGATTTGCGAAATCGACCCGTGGCGCATTCAATATTTTGAGCGCGTCGCCTGCCCCACCGATGTGATGATCCCCACAGAGGATAGCGACGCATGGCTGTGGAATCCCCGGCACCGTTGGGTCTACGACAAGCTTGCCATTGCACTAAGTCAGAAATTGGCAGCAGCCCCACATGGCGTGGCGCCACCTTCCTATCCGGTGTTTTCCAAGCCGATCTACAATCTCAAAGGCATGGGCGTCGGCAGTCGCCGGCTCGACGGCGAGCAGGATTATGCCGAGGCCTACCGGGCCGGCCATTTCTGGTCGACGTTGCTGGAAGGCGATCACGTCAGCAGCGACCTTGCCGTGGTCGACGGCATGCCGCGCTGGTGGCGACATGCGCGCGGCGTCGCCAGCGGCGAAGGGACATTCGACTACTGGGAGGTCGGAGCCCACGCCAATCCAGCCGTTGAACAGTGGTGCGATGCATGGTGCCGCCAGCATCTCGCTGGATACACCGGCATGGTCAATCTCGAGACGATCGGCGCACGCATCATCGAGGTCCACCTGCGCTTCGCCGACCAGTGGCCTGACCTCTATGGCGGTGACCCCTGGGTAGAGGCGCTGGTCCACCTCTACCAAGGCCGCGAATGGCGCTTCGACGATTCCCGCCGCCGCACCGGCTACAGCATCGTGCTGTTCGTGCCACACGGACAACATTACCGCCATCCGCCAGCCGAGCTGCAACGCGAGATTGCCGGCATGGCCGGCATCTCGAGCCTGCAGATTACTTTTCACGAGGATTTGGCGGCCGACCGTCATGCCATGCCGCCGGGCGGCTTCCGGGTGGCGATCGTCAACTGCTGGGACCGCGCGGCGGGAAACGCAGCCCGCGAGCGGCTGCGTTCCCACTTCGCTGGCGCCGCCTAGCTACGCCGGACGGCGATAGGAGATCTCACGCTGCACGCAGCGCTCGTAGCGCTCGGTGCCGCGCACCAGACCATATGACGAGCAAGCCTCCTGCGAGTCGGCAGAGATCGCCGCCTCGGCATAGCTCGCCTGCATGCGACCGCGACGACGGGCAGCCGCCTCGCGCTCCGCACAGATGCGATATGCCTCGGTGCCCGGCACATAACCGTAGTAGCTGCACGAATCGTCAACCGGCGTCGGCACGACGACCGTTCTGGTTTCGGTGTGAGAGCATGCGGCAGCGAGTACGCCCGCCGCCAGGACGGCGCAGAGACGAAAGGACATGACAGCCTCCAGTTATTGATTTGGTTGGCCTTAGAGGTTCCGCCGCCGCGTGACGCCAGCGAACAGGCTCACGACGAACAGGACCAAGGCGACGATGAACAGGATCTGGGCGATCCCGGCAGCGGCGGACGCGATACCACCGAATCCGAACACCGCAGCAACCAGCGCGACGACTAGGAACATCAACGACCAGTACAACATGGCTTGCTCCCTCGCGGAGTAGGCGATTGGCGCTGCGATAACGCCGGCCTGTCCGTACGGTTCCTCACAGTTGCGACTGGCCACCGGTGACCTCGCGAAAATGCGGTCCACTCCAACGCAACCGTGCTTCCGCTTTGGCGTTCACTTCACTCGAGTCCCCCTTGCCCACCAACGGAGGCTCCCATGCAACGCGAACTAAATCCGGTCGAATCGCGCGGCGGAGTTGTTAGCGGGCGCGTTCTTCTCGTGCTGGTCTTGTCCTTCATCGGAGCGCTTGTCGCGCTGGGCCTGAGCTGGGCCTTCCTGTTTCCTCACTGAACGCATCCCTTGTTTCGAGTAGTGTCGGCATGCGCTCACCCGCCCACAGACTAACCGATGCCGAAGGCGCTCTCCTCGACGAGATCGCCATTCTGGCCCGTCGCGAAGGTCCCGAAGTTCCCATCAAGGATCTGGAACTGCGCCTGGAAGAGCGCGGTTTCAGTGACGCCCAGACGCGGCGGGCCTTGATGTCGCTGCTGCGGCGCGGGCAGGTGTCGTTGTCCGGCGCCAAGCGGGTCGCCAGCAGGTCCCAGGGCGCGCGGCCAGACAACCACCCCTAAGGGGCGTCGTTGTATTCCGGATGACGGCGCACGAAATCGACCACGAAGCTGCAAGCCGGCATGATCTTGAAACCGCGCCGGCGAGCGTCGTCGAGCGCACCCCGCACCAGCTCCGAGCCAATGCCGTGCCCTTCGTCCTCGCTCGGCACCTCGGTATGGGTGAAGACCAGCCGGTCGCCTTGCTGGTGGTAGACGGCAATGGCAAGGCCATGTGGCGTGTCGAGCTCGTAGCGGCCGCGGGCAGCGTTGTGCCGCACGGCGGTCATGGAGTGCGCCCGATCAAAGCGGCTGACGCGCCGCGTGCTCGTTGCGCACGCACTCTTCGTAGCGGTCGGAGTAGGGATGCAGCCCATAGGACTGGCAAGCCGCCTGCGAGTCCGCGACGATGCGCGCCTCGGCATAGCTCGGCGACACACGGCCCCGGCGCCGCGCCTCGGCTTCGCGATCGCGGCATAGCCGGTATTCCGGCGAGCTGACCTTGAATCCATAGGTCGAGCAGATGTCGTCCGCGGCGACGACGGTGCGGGTTTCGGTCACACAACCGGCCAGACCCAGCGCAAGAAGGCCGGCGAGAGCAATGCGGTAACGCATCCAACGCCTCCATGGAACGGCTTGTCCGTTCCGGCCCTACAACGCGGGGAGGCATCGTGAGTTCCCGCCGGCTCCTCACCGGTCAACCTCCCAGAACATCGGATAGGACGACTGGATCAAGCCCTTGAGATCGCTGCGGTAACCGGCCGGAATGGTGAACTGCCCCCACATGATCGATGGCGTGAGCTCGTAGGCCGCGACCTGGATCTCGGTCGCAATGCGCTTGCGCTCCTCGGCCGTCCCCGCCCGCGTAAAGGCCTTGAGCAACAAGGGGATGTGCTCATCGCATGACCAGCCTGGGAAGTCGTTGCACGTCGCCGCGACGTAGAAGTGCGTGAGCGGCGAGTACATGTCGGTGCCATTGGAGTAGACTGGGAACATCGACCAGCCGTCCTTTTTTGCGCGCCGGGCCAGCACGGTCGGCCAGTCGCGCGGCTGCTCGTCGACGGTAAAGCCCACGTCCTTCATGTTCTGCACCAGGAGCCGGGAAGCGGTCTGGCTGATCGAGCCCGCCACCTCGAGGATGATCACCGGCTCGCCCTTGTAGCCTGAGGCCTTGAGTTCGGCCTTGGCCGCCGCCAGATCGAACTTCGCAGCCGCGGCGCCGGCGTCGGTCGAGAGCGGCGTGCCGCACATCCAGAAGGATGGGCACGGTTTTGCGCGATAGCGCTCGGGCACGCCGATCGCCGTCAGCGTCGCGTCCTGGTCAACCAGTTTCCACAGGACCTTGCGCACCGCCGGATTGTCGAACGGCGGCGAGGCGTGGTTCAGGCGGAAGTTACCCTGGAACTGGTGGATGCCGCCCAGCCCGACCATCTTCACGCTGCGCTCCTTCTCCAGGAGCGGCAGCATGTCAAACGGCAAGTATTGCATGTAGTCGATCTCGCCGGCCATCAGCGCATTGGCGCCGGTCGACTGGTCCGGCATGACGCGGAGCGTGAGCTGGTCGATCTTGACTCGCTTGCCGCCCGCCAGGAAATCCGGCGGTTCGTTGCGCGGCAGGTAGTCGGGGTTGCGTTCCAGCACCATGGCATTGCCAGGCCGCCACTGGTCCTTGAGAAAGCGGAACGGACCCGAGCCGATCGGTTCGGGAATGCGCTGGTCGGCGGATGTGGCCGCGATGCGCGCCGGCATCATCACCGGCAGAGGCGCGTTGGGCTTGCCCAGCACCTCGAGCATCAGCGGGAACGGCTCCTTGAGCACTAACTTGAAGGTCCGCGCGTCGGCCGCCTCGAGCGAGGCGGTGTCGGCCATCAGCATCTTGCCCAGCGGATCGCGCACCGACCAACGCTTGAGCGAGGCCACGCAATCGGGGGCCGTCACGGCAATCCCATCATGCCACTTGAGCCCGTCGCGCAACGTGAAGCTCCAGCCGAGCTTGTCGGCGGACACCTCCCAGCTGTCGACCATCTGCGGCTTGATTTCGCCCTTCTCGTTCATGGCGAACAGCATGTCGAAGACATGCAGGCCGAAAGTGCGGGTGATGGTGGCGGTGATGAAATGTGGATCGAGGATCGTCACCTCGGATTCCAGCACAACCGTCATTGCCTTCGCCGCGCGGGCTTCGCGCGGCCTGATCAGGGTCGCGCCGGCCAAGGCCGCGCCACCAGCCAAAGTCCCTCGGCGCCCCACACTATGCATACGCCCTCCCCCTCCGGTGCAGCCGACACCCTAGCGTCGTTGACCGGCCAACGAAAAGGGCCGGCTTCTGGAGCCGGCCCTTCATGAGGTTCGCAAATCGGAATGGTTAGATCGGCGACATCAACTGGCACGTCACCTGGTCGACAAACAGAACGGTACGCGGGCCGCGCACGGGCAGGCCCAATCGTTCGCCGGGGCCTGCCGGCGGCACCAGGAGACGCGCATCCTCAACCTTCGCGCCATGGTTGGTGAAGTGGCAGTCGACGACGGCGTCGACCGTATTGGCGCTGTTGTTGGTGAGGTAGAGGATCGCCAGCCAATGCTGTCCCGGAATGGCCTGCAGAGACGGCGCGTCCAGAGTCACCAGTGGCACCGTAGGCCCAGCCGTGATGGGGACTACGCCCATCAGATTGGCATGGGGGCGCTGCAGTACCGTGCCCGGAACCATCGCGATCTGGCTATGCGGATCGAACGCCTTGTCGACAGCGGGATCCATCGGCCCCGACCTCGGGTCATTCAGAGGGATGACTTCGGGTGACCAGACCTTCCCTGTCCGAGTATCGGTGACCGGCGGGCCATTCTCGGCGATCGCCGCGGTGGCAACGCTAAGAGCGGCGAGGCCACTTAGCGCGGCTGTGGCGAGACGAAATGTCGGTCTCATGACCCGTCCTCCGCTCACATGCTCTTGTAGTGGCGTTCCCAGCCGCTGACCTGGGCTTCGGCTTCCTCGTGGCTGATGCCGTAGCGGGTCTGGATCTTGCCGACGAGCTGCTCGCGGCGACCCTGAATCTCCGTCAGATCATCGTCGGAGAGCTTCCCCCATTGCTCCTTCACCGCACCCTTTGTCTGGGTCCAGGTTCCCTTGATCTTTTCCCAGATGGTGGCGGCATCATTGCGCGTGGTGGTCGTGGTGGTGGTGGTCGACTGGGCATACGTTACGACGGGCAGAGTACCGAGCACGGCAACCGCACATGCGGCGAAAATGGCGACTGGACGCATTGCAAATCTCCTGATTTCGCCCATCGGGGCGTGTTTTGTCGTCCTGTAACGAGCCTCCATCGGCAAGGTTGCCGCCTAGAACAGGAGCGATTTCAGGAACAGGGCGAGCGGGACGACGATCACGATCGCTACGTAGAGGTCCAGCAGTTCACCTTCCAATAGGCCGGCATTGGGCTCGTCATGATGGATGACGACTTGAGGTTTCGTTTCGACGCAAGCGCGATCAGCGCGCGGGCTCGCCGGCATCCGCAACATGCTCATATCGGGCCCCTCTCAACCTTCCTGTGTGGAACAACGCACGGATGATGCGAAGGGTTGCGGTGACGATTAGGAGGCGGCGGCTGTGCGCGCGGCGTGATCGAGAGCCTGTTCGAGGTCGACCGATGAATAAGGCTTGGCGATGAACTGGATGCCGTCACCCTGCCCACCGACACGACCGTAACCGCTGGCAATGACCACTGGCAGGGTGGGAAATCGCCGGTGCACTTCGGCTGCCAGCGCTTCGCCGTTCATGCCCGGTAGCCCAAGGTCGGTCAGCAACAGGTCGAAAGACTGGCCCTTGGACAGGAGCTCAAGCGCCTGCTCGCCGCTGCCCACGGCCGCTACCGAGCAATCCAGCCGCTCGAGCATGTCGACCGTCGACATGCGCAGCACTACCTCGTCCTCGACTACCAGAACGCGGCGCGGGCGGTCGGGCACGGGCGGGGCTGCCATTGGCTGAGCCTCCGCTGGCACCGGAGGCGTGTGCGGCCGTCGTGCCGCCAGGACTGTGCGTATCTTGGCCGCGAGCTCCTCGCCCCGATAGGGCTTGGTGATCATGGGATAGTCGCGCCGGTCCTGGCGCGAGATCAGATCGCGCGCGTATCCTGAGGTGAGCAGTACGGCGATCCCCGGACGCAGGCGCTGTGCCCGCTCCGCCAACTCGACCGCCGAGGTCGCTCCCGGCATCACCACATCGGTGAACAAAAGGTCGAAGGAGCGATCCTTTTCCAGCAGGCTCGCCGCCACGTCGGGATTTTCCGCGGCCGCCACCCGGTAGCCCCAGCCCGAGAGCATATCGACGACCGCCCGCCGCACATCGTCGTTGTCCTCGACCACCAGCACGCGTTCGCTGCCGGTCAGCGACGAGAGGGGCTCGGCGGCACTTTCCGGCACCGGATCAAACGTGCGCGGCAAGTAGAGCTTGACGCTGGTGCCTTGCCCGATCGCGCTGTCGATACGGATGTGCCCACTGGATTGATGGACGAAACCGTAGACCATGCTCAATCCCAGACCTGTGCCCTTGCCTTCTTCCTTCGTCGTGAAGAAAGGATCGAAGGCATGGGCGACGACCTCGGCTGGCATGCCGGTGCCGGTGTCGCTGACGGCGACCAGGACATAGGGGCCGGGTGTGACCTCGGGATGGAGCGCCGCGTAGCGACGGTCGAGCGTTGCATTGGAGACCTCGATGCGCACCGAGCCGCCGTCCAGCAGGGCATCGCGCGCATTGATCGCCAGGTTAAGGATGGCATTTTCGAGTTGTCCCGGGTCGATCTTGACGTTCCAGGCATCGTCGGCGATGGCGAACTCGAGTGCGATCCGCTCGTCCAGGGCATGACGCAGCAGCTCCGCCAGCTCCGATACCAGGCGCGCGACATTGGTCGGCTGCGGCGCCAGGGGCTGGCGGCGGGCGAACGCCAAAAGTTGCTGGGTCAGTCGCGCTCCGCGTTCGGCCGCCGCCGCGGCGTTGTGAAGGCGGCCGATCGCCTCGGCGTTGGTGCCGACATCTGCCCTCACGAGGTCGAGATTAGCTTGGATGACTTGCAGGATGTTGTTGAAATCGTGCGCCATACCGCCGGTGAGCTGCCCGACGGCTTCCATCTTCTGGCCCTGCCGGAGTGCCGCCTCGTCGCGCAACTTTTCCGTGACGTCGACGCACCGTACGACCGCACCACCGTCGGGCATGTCGCCCCGCGAGACCTCGTACTCTTGCCCGTCGTTTGCAACCCGCACCGTCAACAGGCCGCCGATCGAGGATTGGCCAAGCTTCAGGGGCGCCAGCAAGGCTCGCATGGTCGGCCATTGGCCTGACAACAGGCGATCACGCGTAGGCAATGGGTGCTTCGTCGGGTCCCAGCCGGAAAGCCGGACGAACAATTCGTTCCAGGCCACGACGACACCTTCGGCATCGACCACGAAAATCGGATCCTGCAGCGTCTCCAGCGTCGCCTGAAGAAGATGCGAGCGTGCCGACAGCTGGCGCTGGGCGTCTTCCAACCGACCGGCACCCCGCACGATGATGTACATGCCGGCGATGAGGCAGACAAACGCGCCGCCGAGAACCAGCAGACCGGCGACGTCGGCTTGTTGTTGCTCGGAGCGCAGTGTGGCCAGGCGACGCGTGAGCTGCAGCTGCTGACCTTCGATGAACAACTCGGCGACCTGCCGGATGTGATCGGTGGTGGCGCGCCCTGCGCTCTTATCGAGCGCCGCGTCGCGGCCGTACAGCTGGAAAGCCACAATCGTCGCGTTCAGCTCATCGAGCTTCTCACCTGCGGCGATCCGGAATTCGGCAATCTGACGGCCGGCGTCGGGATCGCTGGCGGCAGCGGCGTCGAGCTGCCGCACGAGGGTGTCGATGCGCAGCCTCGCGCGCTCGTAGGGTTCCAGATTGGCGATGTTGCCGGTCAGGAGGTAGGCCCGTTGGCCGAGTTCCGAATCCTGCAGGGCTATGAGCGCGCGGCGCATTGCCGAAATGGTGTCGTAGTTACTGACGACGAGCTGCTGCTGCTTGGCTGCCGAGTTGGAATGCACGATGGTCAGCATGGCCCCTGCCGCGACGAGCACGGCGATCGTCAGGCCGACGACGAAGCCCGTCGTGCGTGCAGTGCGCCAGGCGCTAGTCATCGCCGCCCTCATCCTGCGGCATCGGGAAGGTCACCACGACGCGGGCGCCGCCACCTTCGCGCGGCACCACCACCGCCTTGCCCCCGAGCTGCATGGCAAGGCCATGGACAAGCGTCAGACCAAACCCGCCTTGCGTCCGCGAACCAAGAGATCCCCGGTTGGTGTCGATGCCGTTGTCCTCGATCACGAGCTCGACTTCCTCTCCCTCCCTCTCTGTCGTCTCGATTCGGACTTCGGGCGCGGCGACGCCGGTAAAATCGTAACTCATGGCGCTGCCAACGGCCTCGGTCACGATCAAGCCGATCGGGATCGCTGTGTCCGGGCCGACCGCCATGATCGGCGCCCGGATCTGAAAGCGCGGCGCTGTGCGGTCGGGCCCGTGGCGCGCCATGGAAACCTGGCGCACGAGGTCGCTGATGAACTGTTGGAAGTCGACCAACGACCAGCTTGATCTTTCATAGAGATGGCGATGCAGGATCGACAAGGTCAAGACCCTGTTCTGGGCGTCGCCAAAAAAGCGGCGGATGCGTGGCGAGCGAATCTCGCCGGCCTGCAGGTTGAGCAGGCTCGAGATCATCTGCAGGTTGTTTTTGACGCGATGGTGGATCTCGCGAAGCATATGATCGCGCTGCTCCAGCCCGGCGTTGAGCTCGCTTTCGCGGCTGGCGATTGCCGTGGCCATTTGCCTGACCGCATCGGCGACCGCCATCACCTCGGGCGTCAAGGGTCGTGGCGGCAAAAACTTAACGTCCTCACCACGAGCGACCCTGGCAGCGAATTCCTGGATGTAACCGAGCGGGCGCAGGCACCAGCGCGCCGTACCAATCCAGACGGCTAGCAGCGCGCCCAATAGTGCGACGACGACCAGGGCCAGCAGGCCCCAATCGGCCACCACAGTGGCAAAGGTCTCGGTCAAGGGGAGCGCGGTCACCGCAAAAGTTGCGCCGCTGGCCAGCGGCTGGACATGGAATTCTCGCGGCGATCCATCCTGTCCATAGTCGGTGAACACGAGTTCGCCGGCGGAAATGGCCGCTGCAAAACGCTTGGGGAGCGGCAGCGACGACGCCATCTCGGCGTTGCCGCCGATCATCGCTCCGCGCCGATCGACCAGAATGACCGCGGTCGCCTGGTTGGTGCCCGCCGATCTGACGAGTTCGGAAAAAGCCCTAAGCGAAATACCGAGCGCACACATTCCGCGGAAGCGCCCATCCGTGGCAATCGGGATGGCCATCGGGATGACGGTCTGCATGGTGGCACGGCTCGCGGTATAGGCGCCGATCGAGAAACCCAAGGTGTCGCGCACCAGGTTGAAGACGTCGCGGTCGGCGAAGCTGGTGCCGACCACGGCCCGAACGCTGGCGCACCGCGCCACGCCGCCCGCGTCGGTGACGATCGCGGCCGAGTACTCTGCCGGGAATTGCTTGACCAAGCTGGTGAGATAGGTCTCGCACTCATCAATGTCGGCTGCCGTAGCGGTCGACTCGGCACTCTTGCGCACCGCGTCGTTGGCGCATGCCGCCAACAGCAGACGGTGCGAGCCCTCGATCAGCTCGCGGTGACGGGAGACGGCGAGTTCGGCTGCAGCCGCTACCGCATCGGCCTGCCTGCCCTTCGCCGCCCGGACGTCGGCGTAGGTGCGCCAGCAGGCGAGCACCAGGACGGGCAGGAGGGCGATCGCCGTCGCCGCGAGCAACTTCGTGCGCAGCGACCAGCGGGCCATGATCAGGCCGCTCCGCTCTCAGATCGAAACGGTATCCAGCGCCTGGGCAATCGCAGCCCGAAGGAGGTCGGGATCGAACGGCTTGGAGATCACGAAGGCTGGTTCCAGCTGGGTGCCGGTCAGCAGCCGCTCGGGATAGCCCGTGACGAAGATCACCGGCACTGCCATCGCCTGCATGATCTGCTTGACCGCGGTTATGCCGCTATCGGAGCCCTTCAGCTGCACGTCGGCTAACACGAGATGCGGCGAATGCTTCCGGGCCAACTCTACCGCCGCTTTCTCCGTTGCGGCGATGCCCACCACCTCGTGGCCGGCATTGCGGACGATATCCGCTACATCGAGCGCGATCACGGCCTCGTCCTCGATGACCAGGACGCGGACCGACGCGACGCGCTGCAATTCGCGCCGTGCCTCCTGGAGGTTGCGCTCGGCCGCATTGATGTCGATGCCGAGGATATGCGCAGCATCGCCCACCGTGAAGCCCTCGAGAACGGTGAGCAGCAGGACCTGGCGTTGCAGCGGTGCCATCTCCGTAAGCAATTCCTTGAGTCGCCCGCTGACGCTGCCCGCCTCGCCGCGCTCCTCGAGGCCGCCGAATGGCTGGCGCAGACGATGAAACAAGGCAAAGACACCAAGTTTGGTGTCCTCGGCATCGGCGATCAGCTCAGGCTGCCGCATGGCAACCTCCGCGCACAGGCGCACCCACTCGTCGCCGCGCTCCTGGGAGCCGGTGACGGCGCGGGCGTAACGGCGCAGAAACGGCAGGGTTCTGGTAATTGCTTCGGACAAAGTCCGTGTCGTCGATCCGTCGGACACCGAAATCCCCCTCCTCAACTGCTCACTCATCGCCAACGCGTACAGTACGCCCTCGGAACCCACTGACAACCCCACGAACGAAGCTCCCGGCCGCAGGCGACGCAGCCGGGAGCGATGTCTCGTCAGGCAAATTCGCAGCGTACCTATCAGCCACTAGTAATCTCAGCCACTAGTAATCGCGTAGCCACTAGTAGTCGCGGCGTGGGGTCGTGGCAGCGCCGATTGCCGCGCCGCCCAAGCCGCCAACCACCGCGCCCGCAATCGGTGCGCCGACCGTGGAACCCACGACCGCGCCGGTACCGGCGCCGATCGCACCGCCTGTGAGCGCGCGATCTGTGGGATTGTTGCCGCACGCAGCGGTCAACAGGCCCAGTGCAATCAACGCCGTTAGCGGCGCACAATCTTTGTATGACATGACCAGCCTCCTTGGGGGTTTGCAGGCAACGCGGAAATCCCGCTTTTGTTCCCCTGCTTCAAGATTTTCCTCCGGACCGCGGCGGGCACTAACGGCGCGAGGCCGGTCCGGCCCACCGCGGGGGATGGCGGAGGGGGAGAACTAAAGACCGCCAACCCAATTCTTGACCTGCTTCTGCGCTTCATCCTTGGCCACGCCGTAGCGTTCCTGGATGCGGCCGACGAGCTGGTCCTGCTGCCCGTTGATCACCTGCAGGTCATCATCGGTGAGTTTGCCCCACTTTTCTTTGACCTTGCCGGTAAACTGCTTCCAGTTGCCTTCGACCCTGTCCCAATTCATTGGCATGCTCCTTCTTCCTAATCATTAAATCTGCAATCAGTCGGTCAACGCGTCCGTAGCGGGCCGGTTGCCCAGTCGATTTCCCCTTTGCTTCAGCGGAACAATTCACCACATAAGACATAGATGAACCGGTGCCGGCGAAAGGCATCGCGGCAGCCGGAGCGTTCCCCTCGATGATGACGGACGAAATCGTGGCGTTGCTGCCGGATCTGCGCGCCTTCGCTCGCTTCATGTGCCGCGAGCGAGAGGCGGCAGACGATCTCGTGCAGAACACCATCCTCGCAGCTCTCGACAAGCAGAACCAGTTCGCACCTGGCACGAACCTCAAGGGCTGGCTGTTCACCATCATGCGCAACCGGTTCTACTCGGATCTGCGCACACTGCGCCGCCGGCCTGCAGCGATCGATCACGCCGCCGTCGCGCCGCTTGCCGCCGTCGACAATCCCGAGGCGACGCTCGAACTCAAGGAACTGTCGACCGCCCTGTTTCGATTGAGCCCCCAGGCCCGCGAAGCGTTGGTATTGGTGGGTGCCGGCGGATTTTCCTACGAAGAGGCGGCGGTGCTCTGTGGCTGTTCTGTCGGCACTCTCAAGGCACGCGTCTCGCGAGCGCGCAAACACCTTGCGGAGCAAATGCGCTAGCCGGCGCAAGAAGTCCGGATTTCAAGGACTTAGCCGAAAGATTGTGCCCACTCTGTAACCTTTAGGGTCTGGCTGCATTAGTTAAGCACCGTACCTGTGCCGGAGGCACCCCAAATGACTACCGACGCTGATACCCGAGATTTCCACGAGCAGCTGAAGGCGATCCTGCCGCGCCTGCGTGTCTATGCGCTGTCATTGACGCGCGATCGCGACGCCGCCGACGACCTCGTGCACGACACCGTGGTCAAGGCGCTGACTGGGCGCGCAAGCTTTGAACCGGGAACCAACTTGTCGGCCTGGGTGTTCCGCATCCAGCGCAACGAATTCATCTCGGGACTGCGGCGGTTGCGTCCATCGGTGCCCGTCAATTCGGCTGTCGCCGAGAGCTTGTCGCACCCGCCGCACCAGGAGAGTCGCCTGGTGATGCGCGAGTTCATGTCGGCCTTCGGCAAGCTCGCGTCGACGCAGCGCGAAGCGCTGCTGCTGGCCGTGCTCGAAGGACAATCCTACGAGGTCATCGCGGCCCATACCGGCGTGTCGGTAGGCACCGTGAAGAGCCGCATTTCACGTGCGCGCGACACCCTCGAGCGGCTCTTGCTCGAAGGCGAGTCCAAGTCGCGGCCGGATGCTGTCTCGGAGAGCACGCCGCGGGCTCCTGTTGCGGCGTCGCCCAGCGATACCCAGGACAGGCGCTGATCCTAGAAATCCCGCCGTGGACGCGTGACGCAAACATGGGCATTCTTGCGAGGAGAGTACTATGCCTCGGACAGGAGTCCGCGGAATGGTGTTCATTCCGCGGCGGACGTGCCATGGCCAGTGACGACAAGTACAAAAAGGAACGCGCCGGTGAAACGACGCGGGCAAAAATGAAAACTCCGACCGAGCGGCCGTTCGACACATGGCTGCAGAAGCAGTTGCACGCCATGTACGATGAAATTGCCAGCGAACCTCTCCCGAAGGATTTGCTTGGCCTGATCGAAAGCGACGCCGCAAAAAAGGGCAAGCCGCCCGGGCCTACCGGAAAAAAATAGGCAAGTCGCCAAGACGCGCGCTCAGGGAAGCTCCGACCAAGCGCTCCGTCGCTAAAACAGAAAATGGCGGCTGCCTCGCGGCAGGCCGCCATTCCCTCATTGGCACCGCCGGTCAGCCCGGCCGACGAGCCGCGAACTCGTCTTGAACACACCGTCGAATTGCGCGGAACCGGGGGCAATGCCGTAGGAAGCGCAGGCCGCCCGGGAATCGGCGGCGATCATGGCGTCGCTGTAGCCCGCCGCCATGCGGCCTGCGTGCCGTCGGTCGGCGATCATTTGCTGGCAGCGCACATAGTCGGCGGAAGATGCGGTGAAGCTGTCGTTGGTGCAGGGATCGGCGGCGCTCATGGCGACGGTGCAATGTTCGCTGGTGCAGCCGCTCATCAGCAGCAGCATGCCGAGGACCAAAGCCTGCTTGGCCATTGCGACCTCCGTCGACCGCAAAGCCGCTTGCCGGACACAATGGCGGCGGGCGCTTGAGGTTCCGCTGGCACCCGCTATACAGGCGCACGTTCAGGGGAGCGCGCGAATGAAGCTTTTCGATCTGTCCGGCCGGGTGGCCGTAATCACCGGCGGCAACGGCGGCATCGGCCTTGGCATGGCCAAGGGCATGGCAGGCGCCGGCGCCACCATCGTGGTCGCCGGCCGTGACGCCGACAAGAACGCCGCCGCGGTGAAAGAACTGCAGGCGGCCGGCGGCAAAGCCAGCGCCATTCCTGTCGACGTCCTGCAGGAAGCCTCGTGCCGCAACCTGATTGAAGCGACAATGAAGGTGCATGGCCGGCTCGACATCCTGGTCAACAACGCCGGCATGAGCATCCGCAAGCAGCCCGAGCAATACACCCTGGCCGAATGGCACACGGTGATGGACAGCAACCTGACCAGCGCCTTCCTGTGCAGCCATGCGGCGTTTGCCGCCATGAAGAAGGGCGGCGCAGGCAAGATCATCAATACTGGCTCGATGATGTCGATCTTCGGGGCCGCCTTCGCTACCGCCTACGCCGCGAGCAAAGGCGGCATGGTTCAGATGACCAAGTCGATGGCCACCGCCTGGGCCAAGGACAACATCCAGGTCAACGCCATCCTGCCGGGCTGGATCGACACGGCCCTCACCCGCCGCGCCCGCGAGCAGGTGACGGGGCTGCACGACTCCGTGTTGAAGCGCACGCCGGCGGCACGCTGGGGCATTCCCGACGATTTCGCCGGTATCGCGGTCTTTCTGGCGGCACCAGCGTCGGACTTCGTCACCGGAGCGGCGATCACGGTTGACGGCGGCTACTCCGTCCAGGGTTGAGCCGGGCTTAGGTGCCCGTGCCCGATTGCGGCATGAAATTGGGGTTGCGCCGGATCTCGAGACTGCGCTGCTCGACCGGCATGGCTTTGAGCTGCATGTAGTAATAGAGCTGGCGTTGTGCGCTGCGCTCGTCGAGATCGCGTCGGCTGATCTGCAGCGCGTTCTCGAAATCGCCCGCCATCGCATACGCGAAGGCTAGATTCTGGCGGATGCGGGCATCCGAGCCGCGCGACGTCGCGATCGGCGCGAGTTGGGCAATGGCTTCCTGCGGCGGCCCCGTGATGGCGAGCGACAGCCCGAAATTGCTGCGCGTCGGCAGATAATCTGGCGCAAGCTGGATGGCCTTGCGGTAGTTCGCCTGAGCCTCCGAGTGCCGGCCCTGCATATCGAGCGCCACGCCCATGGCGTTTAGCGCGCGGTAGTTGGTTGAATCAGATTGCAATACAAGCGCAAGTTGTTCCTCGGCCAGCGTTGGCTGGGCCATCCCGATCAACGCCGTGGCCAGTCCCAGACGAGCCGCTAAGTTGCTCTCGCGCTTGGCGAGGACATCCCGAAATTGCGCCGCCGCCTCACTGCTGGCACCTATGGCGAGGTATGATTGGCCCAGCCCCAGCTTGGCGTCGACCCCTTGCGGATCGGCTTGCAGGGCGCGACCGTAAAGCGGGATAGCCGTGTCGAGATTGCCAGCTCGCCGCGCCTCGTCCGCCGCCCTTACGCTCGCTTCATAATTGTCGCCCTTCGGATTGGGGTCCAAACCAGTGCAAGCTGCTACTAGAAGCGTCAGTCCCGCGCTGATAATCCCCGCTAGCCTCATTGCGACCTGATAGCTCCCCCGGTGCTGCTTCTCAGCCGCTTAGAGTATCAAAGTATTGCGGGTGGTCGCAACCGATACCGCAAGACCTTGGGGCTCAGGGCCCCAAGAGTTCGCGTAGGTATGCGCAGGCCGTCTGCGGACTATTGTGACAGCAGGCGCGGCTTCGTCTGGCTCGCCAGGGATGTCGAGATGGCCTGGAAGACCGTCGGCAGTTGCGACACTTGGTTCGTCGAGCCAGTGATCTGACAAGTCGAATTGGTCGAGTAGAACTTGGTCGAGTTGGACGCGATCCCCTGCATCGTCGTGCAGGCACTGCGCTTGGCACTGAAGTCATCCTTTACGCAGCTGCCCGATCGACCAGTCCGAGCTAACGGGAGTAGTGGAAGCACCATAAGCAACCGCATAGATCGTGGTGCCCGCCGTTGTGGCCGCCTGGGCCGCCGTGATCGCCTGGTTGCACTGGTTTGCCACCTTGGAACTCTGGTTGTTCAGTTGCGACAGGCTGGCGCCGTAGTCGCCGTCGCTGAGAAAGATGATGACGTTCAGAGCGTTGTTGGACATTGCCGCAAGCGCTGCCTGGGCCTTGGTGAGCACCTCCGCAGCGTAACTGCCCTGACCACCACCGTTGGTAACGCAACCCTTCGTGGTGCTGGTCGCGCCCCAGCCAACCGCCTGGATCATGGGCGACGTCGTGACCAGCGAACCAGCACCGTCGTTGTACGTGTTATCCAGGATGGTGCCGATTTGATATTTGATGTTGGACGTGTAGTACGGCACCGTCTGCGGCTGGTTAGAGCAAGGATGCGTCGTCGGGCTGTATTGCGTCTGCAGTCCCGGAAAGATCATCAGGCCCACCTTGTCCAGCGATTTGGGCATCGTCTTCAGGATGCTCTGAATGGAGTAGTTGGCGCACTGCCACTTGGTGGGCTGGCTGACGCTCGGAACCGTGCAGCCGGCATCGGCGTCGCTCATCGAGCCCGTGGCATCGAGCACGAACATCACGTTAAACGGCTTGGCGGTACCGCCGGCCTTGGCGGCAGACGCCGAGGCTGAAACCGTGAACGTCGACTGGCCGAAAGCCTTGAGAAAATATGTCGGCACGGTGCCGGTCTGGCTGAAGGAGACAGCGTTCGGGTTCGTCCCGTTGCAGCTCGGCAAACTCGATGTCGAGGTTACGCAACTCAGCGTCGGCGTCGGGGTACCCGAGAGCGTCACGCCCGACACCGGGTTGGCGGCCGTCCAGGCGTTGACCGCGGCTGTCACTGTGGTGCTAGTCGCATTGGCGGCCGACAGCGCGTAGGCGCCGGCCATCGCCGCCGCCTGGGTTTGCGCGGTCAAGGCGCGCTTCGCAACGAATGCTCGCCCCATGTCGACTGACAGGCCGGCAACGGCGACTACGCCCGGAACCATCGCGGCAGTCATCACGAGGACCGAACCCTTTTGCTGGTGACGCAAGAAACTGCGAAACGACCGAAACATAGAGAGAATTGAGCGCTCCATCGGATGCCCCCTTTATTGAACCATTTGCGCCGACGTTGACGACAACGTGCAGCTCGCCTTGAAATTGACGCCCATCACCGTGAGATCGCACGGATAGCTCACCGTCACGCTCGCCGTGGCCCCTGCAACCAATGCCGTCGCGCAAGTGGAGTCGGTGGTGCACGCAGTGCCGTTGACCCTCAGGGTCTTGGTGACGCTCCCCGATGTCAGGTTCGGTGCCGCGTTGGTAATCGCTGTCCCCGTTGTGGCGTAGGGCGCGGTAATGCCTCGGCTCAGCGCAAAGGTCGTTGCGCCTGCGGCGGCGGCGTTGGTGACCAGCATGTATTGGCTCACGGCAACGCCGAACTTGAGCGCTCCCATTCCCATCGCCAGGAAGGCAGGCGCAATCAGCGCGAACTCAATCGCAGATGCGCCGCGAACATTGCCGAGCAACGACCGAGAATTCGCTCTTGCAGCGCCAACGCTGCGCGATATCCATCGCAGCATTTCCGTTCCCATCCATGCGTGCCCACCGGGCACAAAATTACTTTAAGAAGAAACTGAACAATATGCCGTAAGACATAGAAAGATATGGAACTTGTGTCAAGCGACAGACCCGCTGGAAGGTCGACGGGACACCTCGTTTGATCCGGCGGTCTCGCCCATCACATCATCTTGAACGCCGACATGATCGCTGGGGCTATCAGAACGGTGATCAGGGTCGGCAGGATGAAAACCATCAGAGGCACTGTCATAAGTGCGGGCATGCGCGCGCCCTTCTCCTCGGCCTTGGAAGCGCGGGTCTGGCGGAACTCCTGGCTGAGGATGCGCAGCGAGGCGGCAAGCGGAGTGCCGTATTTTTCAGTCTGACGGAGCGCATTCACCAGGGCGCCCATTGCGGGCGAATTGGAGCGTTCCGACATGTTCTCAAGAGCCTGCTGGCGGTCCGGCAGGTAGGTGAGTTCGATCGCCGTGATCTCGAACTCCGCGGACAGCTCAGGCATCGAGCCCCGCATCTCGCGTGACACCCGGCGGAACGCGGCGTCGATGCTCAGCCCCGCCTCGACGCAGATGGTGAGCAAGTCGAGGCCTTCAGGCAGGACATGGTTCAGGATTTCCCGGCGCCTGGTCGCGACATTCTTGATGTAGATATCGGGCATCATGAAGCCTGAGAGCACGCCGCCGACGCAAATCGGCAGGACCAGATCTTCGGGTACCTCGATGAGGTTGGTTACCGCGGTGAGAAAGATCATCAGAAAGCCGAGCGACAGCGGCAGCGCAAGCTTGACGAAGACATAGACCACGGCTGCGTCGCGCGACAGGAAGCCCGCCTGGCGCAGCTTGCGCGTCGTCTGGTCGGCCGCCGCGCCGCGCAGCAGGTTCAACCTGTCGGCGAGCTTGCGCATCAGTCCGATCGACGTCGCTTTGGTCGAGAGTTTCTGCGACGCGCTGTGCTCGCTGCGCGTCTTCATGCGGCGGGTGCGCAGCGCCTTGAGTTGCCCTTCGATCGGAGGCCGCCAGGTCATGGCCACCCAGACGGCGTAGAACACGATAAAAGCCGCCACCGCGATGATGATCGTGAAGCTCTTTTCCGACGCGACGAGATCCATCGATCTAGACCTTGATGGTGGCGATCTTGTTCATGATGAAGATGCCCATCCCCATGCTGCAGGCCGCCGCCGCTGCGATCATCTGGCCGGTCGAGGTGGTGACGAGCGGAGTGATGTAGTTCGGCGTGATCAGGAACAGGCCGCCGCCGACTAGGAACGGCAGGCCACTCATGATCAGCATGGTGGTGCGCGCCTCGGAGGTGAAGGCGCGGATCTTCAGCCGCAGCTGCTGGCGGGCGCGCAGCAGCGCGCTCAGGTTGGCCAAAGTCTCGGCGAGATTGCCGCCAGTGTCGCGCTGGATGGAGAGCGCCACGATGAGGAAGTTGAACTCGTCGGTCCGCACGGTCTTGGCCACCCGCCATAGCGCCGTGTCGATCGGCACCCCGAGCTGCATCTCCTGCTGCGCACGACGGAAGATCCCGCCCACCGGGTCCTTGATGTCTCGGGATACGGTGCCGATCGCCTCCTGGACCGGTAGGCCCGCGCGCAGGGCACGTACGATCAGGTCGATCGCCTCGGGAAACAGCAGATTGAACTGCCGGCCGCGCTTCTTTGCCTTCCAGCCAATCACCACGTTGGGCAGGCCGATGCCCACCATCAGCGATCCGATCAGCGCCACACCGGATGGTAAATCGAGCACAAGATAGAGCAGGAACGCCACGGCCATCGCCAGCGCCAGCGCAGCGAAGGCGAAGTCGCCGAGCGTGACGTTCATACCCGTGGTTTGCAGCTTCAGGCGGATCGAGCTGGCGTTGGGGAACCAGCGCCACAGCAACTTGTCGAGAGTCGGCAGACGGCCGGCCTTCTCGGCGCGCTTCAGCGTCGCCATCTGGATGGTGCGCGGGCCAGCCCGAGTCCGCAATTCAAGGTCCTCGAGCCGGTCGTGCAGGCGACGCTCCGAGAAGAAGCCGGCGAAAACCACGCCAAGCGCCAGAAGCGTCATTGCCATGCCGATCGCAATGAGGATTGTCACCTGCCCGAGGCCCAAACCATGGCTGGCGCTGCCAATCATCCGATCGTCTCCATCAGCACCTTGTCGAGACCGTAGTAGGCGGCGCGCGGCAGGAAATGCGGACGCAATCCTGAGCTCTTGAAGGCGCCGGTCAGCCTGCCGTCCTGGGCTTCGCCCGCGAATTCGTAGGTGAAGAGGTCCTGTGTGATGATGACCTCGCCTTCCATGCCCATCACTTCCGTAATGTGCGTGAGACGACGGACGCCATCGCGCATGCGGGCAATCTGGACGATCAAGTTGAGCGAGCCGGCGATTTGCGCGCGGATCGCCTTGGGCGGCAGGTTGGAAGCCCCCATCGTCACCATGTTTTCGAGACGTGTCAGTGCCTCGCGCGGCCGATTGGCGTGCAGGGTGCCCATGGACCCGTCATGGCCCGTGTTCATGGCCTGGAGTAGGTCGATCGCCTCCGGGCCACGCACCTCACCCAGGATGATGCGATCGGGCCGCATACGCAGCGCATTCTTCACGAGGTCTCGCATGTTCACCTCGCCGTTGCCCTCCAGGTTGGGCGGGCGTGTCTCCAGGCGGACGACATGAGGCTGCTGCATGCGGAGCTCCGCGGCGTCCTCGATCGTGACCACGCGCTCACCGTTGTCGATCATGCCGGACAGCGCGTTCAGCAAGGTAGTCTTGCCCGAGCCGGTGCCGCCCGACACGACGAGGTTCAGACGGCAGCGTGACGCGATGCGCAGCACGGTTGCCATGGCAGGTGACATGTTGCCTTGCTGCGCCATCTGGTCGAAGCCGATCTGGCGCTTGCCGAACTTTCGGATCGACACCGAGGCGCCGTCGATCGCGAGCGGTGGAATGATGATGTTGACGCGGCTGCCATCCTGCAGGCGCGCGTCGCAGATCGGGCTCGCCTCGTCGACGCGCCGACCCACGCGGCTGACGATGCGGTTGCAGATGTTGAGCAAGTGGGCGTTGTCTTCGAACACCACCGAGGTGAGCTCGATCTTGCCGCGCTTTTCGATGTAGATCTGCTTGGGCCCGTTGATCATGATGTCGGTAACGGCGTCGTCCTCGAGCAGCGGCTCGAGCGGCCCAAGGCCCAGCATGTCATTGACGACCTGGTAGACCAGATCGTCCTGCTCCGGCCGGTTGAGCTGCAGCCTGTGCTCGGCCAGCAGTTCGCCGACCATTCCTTCCAACTGACGAACCAGCTCGTTGCGAGGCAGGCTGACGGCGGCCGCTAGGTCGATGCGGGTCATGAGCAGCGGCTGGATCGTCCGCCGCGCCTGATCGATCTTGCTGCGCGACAGCCGGCTGTTTGATTTGTCGGCAGCTTCGGTGCGCGGGGGTGGATCGACCTGCCACGCGGCGGGCGATTGCTTGCGCTCGGTCAGGTCAGGAGTCGGCACCGCAAATACTTCCGCGACGGCCGCGGGGGATTCCATGACTGCAGGCGCCGCTGCCGGCTCGGGCGCGACGAAAGTGGTCGCCGGCAGGACGGGGCGCAGAACTTCGGCGACATAGCCGCGCAACTCGAGCGGCGACAGCGTGATGCCGTGACTGCGGAAATGGACTTGGGCCTGCAGGCCTGCCTGGCGCGTCACCTCGCCGGCCGGCATGCCGGCCCGGACCAACGAGCGCAACTGCGGGCTGACTATTTCAGCAAGCCTGGCGGCGGCCTCGGCGAGGCGGGCCTGGCGATCGAGCGGAGCAGACTGCGGCGCGCCGTCGGGCCGCGCGTCGGCGGCGCTGCGCCGGCCGATGCGATCCAGTGGGCCTGCCGGCACATCCGAGGCCGGCTGAGGAGTCTTGTTGCGCAGGCCGAACATCAGTGCCTACTTCTTCCTGCGCTTGATGCCCCGCGTGAATCGAGCGATCACGCTTGTGGCGTTCTTCTGCCCGCTCTCACCGCCAACTTCGTTCGAATCGTCGAGGCCGGCCACCAGAGGTCGCAAGGCCTTCACTATGCCGCTGTTGGGTGCCGCCTCCGCCAATGGCTTGCCGAAATTGACCGCCGCCAGCGCGGCCAGCATGTCGGCCGGGATCTGGCAATCGATCTTGCGTTTGAGCGTGCGCTCGACGTCCGCGATCTTCACGGCGGAGCGTCGGGCATCGATGACGCCGCTGGTTGCGAGATGCAGTCGCGCCGACGGAGCCACGTCATGGACAAGCTGTTGCAGCCGCAGGGCATCGCGCACGCCGGGCAACGAAAGGTCGGTGATCAGCAGGATGTCGGTCGAGGCCTCGATGACCTGACGCTGAATCACGGGGTCGCCGCGGGGAACGTCGGCCACGACCCAGCGGAAACGTCGGTGCACCGAGCGCAGGAAGTCGCCGGCCGCGTGCGGACGAGCCTGGAAGCCGCCAGTCGGCGCCTCCTCGGCCCCGATGGCGTAGAGATGGTCGTTCTTCTTCTGTGCGACCTGCTGGATGAACAGCGCGTCGATGCGATCGGGCTGATCCAGCGCTTCTCGCAGGGCGTCAATCGCTTCGAGGTCGAGGGCGAGCATCAGTGAGCCGTAGTGCAGGTCGAAGTCAATCAGCAGCACCTCTTCTTTCATGCGGGTGCCCAGCATTCCCGCCACGGTGATGGCAACTGTCGTTGCGCCGACGCCGCCGCGCGCTCCGATAACGGACAGCGTGCGGGGCTTGGCATCCTTGAGGCCGGCGCTCGCCCCCATCGGCCCCACGCCGCGCTCGCGCAGCTCGAGCGCTCGCTCAACGGCGCGGGCCATCGCGCCTTCGATCAGAGGTAGAGCGAGGTAGTCGTTGAAGCCGACCGCCATCAGGTCGCGATAGAGCGCGACGTCGTTGATGCCACCAATCCCGATCACGACGCAGCCGCCGGGCACCGTGGTCTTGAGCGCGGCGGCATCGGCGACGGGATCGGCCGAGTCGGCCAGGTCGACGATCAGCAGGTCGAGGTCGCGCGGCCAGTCGCTGATCGCCAGCGCCGTGTCGATCGACCCGTCACGTACATTGGCCTTGCCGAGCGTCATGCCGAACAGATCGGCCGACACACGCGATTGGGCCACCGCATCGCTGATGAACGCCGTCGCCGCGATCGCCGCTTTTTCCTCGCCCCCGCTGACGGCGACGCGTTGGCTGCTGGCGGATGCCGCCATGATCCCCTCCTCTCCTCCTCAGTAAGATCCGGGTGCGCCACCTGCGGTACCGCCGCCACCCGCTCCGCCGCCCGCTCCACCGCCGGCTTCCCCGCCGACAGCCCCACCACTCGTGCTGGCCGGCGTCACCGTGCGCACACGGCCCTCCCGATAGCGCTGCACAGCACTGGCATTGACCCAGGCCTCGGCCGGGCCAGGGTCACGGCCAATCGCGGCGTCGCGCGGGCGCGCCAGCATTTGGCCCATGTTGTAGGCGTCGGCGCAGCCAAACCCTGGCATGGACGATCCGTTTGGATTCCCTATCGAAGACGGGTTGTAGTTCGGGCAATTCGTCGTGCCGAGGCGATACTCGGAGCGCACGACCACCACCTGGCTCGGGCCCATGGCCATCGAAGGCTCAACCGACGCGCCAACCCACCGCGCGCCGGCGCTCGACAAACTCTGCCTCACCTGCTGCGCACGCAGTTGCTGCAGGGTGCCGCCCGAACCGTCGGTCACGACGATGAATTCGTCTCGCTGCGCGCTACGACCGGCGGCCACCATGGCGTGCAACTCGTTGACCTGCCCTTGGTCCAGACGGCCGGTGCCTGGAGCAAAGCTCACAGCCAGCATGTAGTCGCCGCGTACGGGGTCATGCCGCGTATCACGCTCAGCTTGTTCGGCGACTGGATTAGAGCAGGCTGCAAGAATGGCGGCCCCGAGCAGTGGCAGGATTAGTGCTTTCATGGGGTTCCTAGTCGAGTTTGAAGCCCGCTGAGGGCCCAGCGTATTGTTGCCGGCCGCCCGTGATCCGGGCGGGCGGCGTTGGATGATTGAAGCGCTGCAAAACCAACCGATCGGCATCAGTCGGCGGCACGCGATCAGTCAGCGGTGTGCGTAGCCGTCCGCTGGTCGGCTCGACGAAGTACGGCGTAATGATGATGACCAGCTCGGTCTCGGAACGTTGGTAAGCGTCCGACTTAAAGAGCGTGCCCAAGACCGGGATGTCGCCGAGCCACGGCATCTTGGTGATGTCCTGCTGGGACGTCTGATGCATCAGGCCGGCGATCGCGAAGCTCTGTCCACTCCCTAGTTCAATCGTGGTGGATGCCCTGCGAGTCTGAATGCCTGGTATCGATATCGTGGCCGTCGGGGTGATAGGCACACTGACTGAGCCGACGGGAGAGAGCTCGCTCACTTCAGGAGCGACCTTCAAGTTGATGCGCTCGCCGATGATCGTCGGCGTCATGGCGAGACTGATGCCGAATTGCTTGTATTGGACCGTAATCGTGCTGGTCAGGCCACCCTGTGGCACGATGATCGGGATTTCGCCGCCGGCAAGGAAGCTCGCCGTTTCACCTGACATCGCAACCAGGTTCGGCTCGGCGAGAACCGTTGCCTGGTTGTTCGTTGCAAGAAGATCGACGAGAGCGTTGAGATCGGCGCTGTTGTACGTGAGCGTGGAAGCCGCCGCGCCGCCGGTCCCCGAAATCGCCGAAACGGCGTAAGTGAGGCCCGATATTCCAAATAGACTGGCCTTCTGCCAGTTAACGCCAATCCGCTGGAGGGCGTCGCGCCGCACTTCGGCAATCTTGACCCTCACCTGCACCTGCGTTGGCGCATCAATGCGAATGTTGTTGATGATCTTGGAGTTAGCGCCAGTGTATTGCACTGCGATCTTGCGTGCGTCCTCGGCGATCTCGGCCGAGCGCGCGGTTCCGCTGAGCACGATCGAGTCGTTCTGATTGTCGAACGACACGCCGTTGCCGGGATGCTGCTGGTCAAGTGTCACCTTCATGCGGCTGAACGGCGAGCTGACACTCACGATGGTGTTCAGCAGCACGCGATCCTGATCGTCCACGGCATAGAGCACCGTGTCGCCGGGTTTCTTGGCGAAGACGTAAATCATGCCTGGCGATTTCACCTGCACGTCGGCGATATCGGGCGCCGCCACAAACACCGTGGTCGCGGGGCCCGGCAGCTTGATCGCGGTGCCCTTGTTGACCTCGAGCTTCAGGGTCGGCTGCTGGGTCGGCACAAGCTGGCTCTGGGCAAAGCTGCGGCTCGGTGCGCCAGTGACACTCGGAGCCGGCGGCGGAGTGCCGGCCGTCGGGGGCTGGATCGGCACGGGCGCCGGCGGCCGCGCTTGAACCTCCTGGATCTTCGGCGCGGGTCCCTGAGGTGCCGGTGCGGCAACAGCTGCAGGTGGCGGCGCCGAGCCGGACTGCGCGTCGATGGTGGGTGTCAATGAGGCGGACACAATCGGCGAGCGCGGCGGGATGGCCGCTATGGTCGGCGGCGCCGAACCAGGCGCCGTAGCGAGTGCGGCTCCGGTCGCAGCCAAAGGCACAATCGGTTGCTGCACCGGCGTTCGCGGCCCAGGCGTCTGCGGCGGGGCTGCGGCTGTGGTGTTGATCGCCGGCGTTGCCGTCGGCGCAGGCGTGGCCGTCATCTCGCGGACCATCCCGGCGGCACGCTCGGCCTCACGCCGGTTCAGATCGTCGGAGACATTGTCCGTCGGCGAGGTGCGTGACGCCTTCTTGGCCAACGACTTGGCCTTCTGCGGCTTGGGCTGCACCTTGGGCGGCGGCTGGTTGTCGCCTTCCATGGCCTGAGCGAGCAGGAGGCTGGGCTGGAGCGCAAAGGCAAGCGAGGCGGCGAGCGCCAGCGAGGTGCCGGCGCGCCGCCAGATCGACAATGTCGATGGGTGGGCGAGAGAGGGGGTCATTGCTGCTCGCTCATCGGGGTGAAAACGGTCTTGTTTGTCTTGTTCTCGGCAGGCTTGGTGCTGCCGTCGGAAGGCGACGCTTCGCCTGTACCGTCGATGTCCAGTTTGTTGCGCGCGCTGCCGCGCAGCACGACAACAGCGGGGCGAGAACCGCCGGCGCGGCGGCGCTCGCCGGGCGGATCAGCCTGCTGACCTGCGAGTCCTCCGTGAAGCTGTCGCCGGGCTCGGCCGGCGCGTTCTCCGCAGCCGCGTCGCGCCCGTCGTCGTTGACGTCCTGAAGGCTGCGAAGCACCAGTGAAAGGTCGCCCATCTTGACCGCGAGGGTGACGAGCTCGGTCTGCTTGGGGGTGAGCTCGAGGGTGGCGGTCTTGCCGACATCAGGTTTGTCGCCCGGCGAGAAGTCGAGTTTCTGGTCCATGGCGATGACCCGCGCGTTGCGCAGAATCGTTTCGGTCGCGCTGTGCTGTTGCTGCTGTTCGTCTGGCCGTTTTGCCCAATCGGGACCAGCACATGGGTCAGCAGCACGTCGACGCGATCACCGGCATAGATGAAGCCCGACACGGCCGTCGTCGCCGTGATCGGCACGCTCACCGCACGCGTGCCGGGCTGGAGTACGGCCGCCATGAAGCCGCGTGTGCCGGCCAGCACGAGCTTGCCTTCCGTGATCGGCTCGCCGGCGGCGATCGCGCCGCGCACCACGGCGCCGACGAAATCCGACAGCGGGCGCTTGCCTTCGACGATGTATGTCGGCGCCAGGCTGCCCTGCGGCCAGGACTGCCAGCGCAGGTCGTCGGGCTTGACGATCTGGCCGGTATGGATCGCATTGCGGCGACCAGCACCTGCAACGTCGGCGCTCCGGCAGGCGCTTCGCGATGCTGGCCGAGTTGTGCCATCAGGGCGGCGCGCTCGTTCTGCAGCCAGGCGCGCGCCATAAAGGCCGTCGCAGCAGCGACGATGACCGCGAGGAGCAGGAAGACGACGCGCTTGCTATTCATGACACCGCCCCCAGTTGCTCACGATGCATAAAGCGCCGCGACGACCCACAGGCCGCCGGCAGCGATTGCCGGGCCATAGGGCAGGCCGCTGCGCAACCGCGCGCGAACGGTGCCGTCAGCCGCGGGCGCCGCGGGGCCGATCGGCGCACCGGCAAGGACTGCAAGACCGAGCGCGCCGCCCGCCAGGGCGTGACGACGAGAAAGTCGACCAAGTGTGCGGATCCGGCGAACAAGCTGGCGGCGGCCAGCAGCTTCACGTCGCCGCCGCCCAGGACGCCAGCGGCAAAGCCGGCGGCGCCGATGGCGAACACGGCGAGGCTGCAGAGAGATCGTCATGCCGAGCGTGGCAGGCGACAGCTGGCCGAGCGCGACACCGGCATGCCGCCCAGACGGCGAACGCCGCGACCGTTGCCAGCGACAGGCGGTTGGCGATCCTGAGCGTGCGCAGGTCCTGCCAGCCCGCCGCGATCAGCAGGATCGCGAAAGCCGCCAGACAGCCGGTTTGAAGAAGCGCAAGCAGCGACATCCGACACCCATCCGATCGGGGTGCGCCCGAGCAGGACGCCCCAAAAGACCTGCCGCCTGACCGGCAGGCGCCGTCATCCGAGTCTCGCCAGATTGTCGGTGTGCGAATAGCTTACGCAGCTATCTTGAAACTATGGTCAAAACAAATGCACGAACGACAAATAAGACAAAGGATAACGAATAAGAACGATACAAAGGATATCTTCAGCGATACATCAAATCAAGGCTGTAATGCATTCAATATAAAGAGAATTCTGCCTCTGATACATCTAATAGGGGGTCGAATGGAACGGGCGACCCATTGCTGGATCGCCCGTTTTTAGAACCGTTCAGCCGGTCGGAAGATTTCAGGTCATCGAACTCGGTACGTTGCTCAGGACGTTGCTGACCTTGCCTCCGACGGTGCGCATCGAGGCGATGGCGGCGACGGCGATCAGCGAGGCGATCAGCGTGTAATCAATCGCCGCGGCGCCTTCGGTGTTCTTCATCAGGCGACGGAAGATCGACAGCATCGGTATCTCCAAAATCTCAAAATTGGCGGTACGGGCGCGAATTGGGCCTGGGAGCTCAATCGCGGTCGGCCCGCCAAACGGCGGAGTCTTCGGGAAAGAATGATGAGGGCATCCCTTGGAAGCGGCCCTACAACTCCACAGTATTGCTCCGAGTTATCGAGCGTACTTAATGTGATTCCAGGTCAATATGAAATTGGGAGATAAGTGTGAAGAAATATTCTTCAAACTTATTGTAATTAGCTATATTTTTCAGTCGCCAAACATGAATGCCAAACCAAGTATCCTATTGCGCAACCACGCACAGGTGGTGACCTAAAAGAAAGATTTACTTTTTAGACCCGGGCTACGATTCCGACAAGCATTTATAAAACGCGGGTGAGCCGCCGTCCAGAAACACAGCAGCGCGAATACTGCCGCAAGCCACGGAAAGCTTGCCGGGTACAGAATGTACAGCACGAACGCCGCCACAGTTTCCGTGCCTTCGATCAGGCCTGCCGAATGGAAGAACGACTTGCGACCGCGCGCGCCGTCAGTGGGCTCCTGCTGCCGCTCCGCCATGATCGCCCGCCCAAGGAACGACGCTCCCGTGCACATGAACGACTGTAGCAGCAATGCCGCCCAGGCGGCATTGGCCGGGGAGGCAAGAGCGAAGCCCAGCGGCACAGCGGCGTAAAAGACGAAGTCCGCAGACGATATCGAGATATCCTCCGAACGGCGTGGGCGTTCCGTGTCGCGCGATCGCGCCATCGAGGCCGTCGAGCAGCCGATTGAGCAGCACGATGATCAAGGCGGCGCTGTAATGGCCGCCGGCAAGCTGTGGCACCACCAGCAGAGCCGATCGCAACGTCACCCCGCGTGGCCTGGTTGGCCGGCAGCCCGACGACTGGCAAGCCACGCACCGGCCGCATCGAGGGGCGGATCGATCAGCCGCCGCAACAAGGGATCGAGCATCGCGCGCGATACTCACTCGCGTGATGGCGGCCCTTGTTGGGCGTGCGCAACGCGACCACGTCCCCGCTGGCCACCGCGCGCTCGCGCGACGCCTGGCGCTGGTAGGCCAGCCAGCTGAACGGGATCAGGCGAAGATAGATCAGGCCGAGCAGCGACAGGCCGATCCAGGGCGAGCTGGCGATCACGCCCATGGTCAGGGCGGCGATCAGCAGGGACGGCAGCACCCATTGCCGGGGAACCCGGCCCTTCTTGAAGGAAAAGGTCGGCAAGCGGCTGACCATCAGGCCGCCAACCAGCACCAGCACCCCGACGACGATCGGATGGCGCGGCCAGGCGGCCTCGGCCTCGAAGCTCACGACCAGCGGGATCAGGGCGAGCAGCGCGCCGGCCGGGGCCGGCACGCCGGTGAAATAAGGGCCGGTCCAGGCCGGCGGCGGCACGTCGGACAGCAGGCCGGTGTTGAAGCGCGCCAGCCTGAGCGCCGAGCAGATCGGGAACATCACCGTCACGACCCAGCCCAGCGCGCCCGCATCCTTGAGGGCGGCGAGATAGAGCACCAGCGCTGGCGTCACGCCGAAGCACAGGAAGTCCGACAGCGAGTTTGAGCTCGGCGCCGAACCGGCTGGTGACACCGAGGCGGCGGGCGACCCGGCCGTCGAGCGCGTCGAAGATCGCCGCCACGATGATGGCGATCACGGCGAGGCGAAACTCCCCTGCAGCCCAAAGCGGATCGCCGTCAGGCCCGAGCACAGCGCCGCCAGGGTGATCACGTTAGGAAGCAAGCGGTTGACCGAAAAGCCGCGCAGTCCCCTGCGCGGCCGAAAATCGTTTTCCATCGGGGCTCCTCAAGTCCTAGAACTCGACCCAGCCGCGGGGTTGCGTCGGCGGCATCGAGCTCGGCAATAACGGTCTCGCCGCCGATCATGCGCTGGCCGGCCGACACCAGCAGCCGCGCGCCGACCGGAAGATAGAGGTCGGTGCGGCTGCCGAAACGGATATGGCCGAATCGCTCGCCCGCCGCCAAGACCTGGCCGGGCTTGATGTAGCAGACGATGCGTCGGGCCACCCAGCCGGCGATCTGCACGAAGCCGATCAAACGCCGTCGGCGTGACGCAGCGCGATCGCCATGCGCTCGTTCTCCTCGCTCGCCTTGTCGGCCGCAGCGTTGAGGAACTTGCCGGGCCGGTAGGCCATGACATCGACGGTGCCGGCACACGGCGAGCGGTTGATGTGGACGTCGAACACGCTGAGAAAGATCGACACGCGAGTGAGTGGCTGCTCGCCCATGCCCAACTCGGCCGGCGGCACAGCCTGGACCACCATCTGCACCAGCCCGTCGGCCGGCGCGATCAGGAGCCCGTCCTGCTGCGGCACCCCGCGCGGCGGATCGCGGAAGAAGTAGATCGACCACAGGGTCAGAACCAACAGCGGCCAGAACAGCCAGGCGAGCCCGGTCAGCGCGGCCACGAAGGTCAGGCCGGCGAAGATCGCGATGAAGCGCCAGCCATCCTCGAGGATGGGGACGAAGAAATTTGCCAGCATGGGCTCAGTTGACCTTGGGCAGGCTGAATATCTGGCCAGGATAGATCAGATTCGGGTCGCGGATCTGGCCCTTGTTGGCTTCGAAGATGACGGTGTAGCGCAAGCCCTCGCCATAGTGCGCCCGCGCGATGTTCCAGAGATTGTCGCCGCGAACGATGTTCAGTCGCCGCTTGTCGCCGTCGACCGGGGCGATCGCGACGCGCTCGAACGGCATCTCCAGGCGCGACGAGGGCTTGCCGTCCTTGGCCAGGCGGTCCAGCCGGAGCTTGTGCTTGCCGTTGTCGATGGGCGCCGTCGGGGCCAGCCGCCACCTGCCGTCGGCGCCAGCCATGCCTTCCGCCACCATCTTGTCATCGAGATAGGCGCGCACCACCGTGCCGGGCGCCGCCTGGCCGGTGATCGTCGTCTGGCCGCGCTCGTCATAGTCGAGGGTCGAGAGCTGCAGGTCGGCGGCTTTGGGCACGCCGGCCGATGTCGGCGGCTGCACCAGCGTTGCCGCGCCACCGGGCGGTGCGATCATGACCAGCGTCTCTTTCTTGGCTCGCCGGATGCCGGCTCCTGCGGCGTCGGCACGACCGCGACCACGACCTGCTCGGACGTCACCGGGGCACGGCCCTCGATATGCTGGATGACACGCAACTCATGCTGGCCGGGGCTGAGCGGCGGATCCTGGGCGAGCACCACCCATTCGCCGCGCCCATCGGCCTCGCCATGGGCGATTTCCTTTCCGCCATCCAGCAGCACGATCTTTGCGCCCGGCGTCGCACGGCCGGCGATCACGGCCCGGCCATCGGCGCCGATCCGCGCGACGTCGAAGGTCGGCGCCGTGATGGCGGCGGCGGGCGGCGGGCTTGGTGCGGGCTTTGCTCCGGCCGGGGCCGGCGCGGGCGTCGCGCGGCCGCCGGCTTGGCGCTCGATCGATCGCGGCCTGGTCGCTCGTCTTGCCGCGCCAGGCCACGCCCAACGCCGCGGCGATGACCACCCCGCCGATAGCAACCAGCGCCAAAACCGTGCGTGACATGCAACTCCCAGCGGGGCGACGAATAGGCTATTGGCGTCGCGCCTTCCCTCACCAAATGATACCATGGCGTTCCGGTCCGGAAACTCGGATCCCCTAAAAATAAAGAAGCCGTCTTGTCCGAGTCCGCTCCCTCCTCCCTCTGTGTTTTCTGCGGCTCCCGCTTTGGTGCCGACCCCGCTACCCGCGACACGGCCGCGCGGCTGGGCGAATTGCTGGCCCGCGAGAAAATAACGCTGGTCTATGGCGGGGGCGGCGTCGGCCTGATGGGCGTGCTGGCCAACGCCACGCTGCAGGCGGGCGGCAAGGCGGTGGGCATCATCCCCCGCTTCCTGCTGCGGCGCGAGGCGGGCCATCCCGCGCTGACCCAGACCGTGGTGGTCGAGACCATGCACCAGCGCAAGCTCGAGATGTTCGAGCGCTCCGACGCCATCGTGGTCCTGCCGGGTGGCATCGGCACTCTCGAGGAGTTCTTCGAGGTCCTGTCCTGGCGCACGCTCGGCCTGCACACCAAGCCGATCGTGATCGTCGACAGCGGCGGCTATTGGCAGCCGCTGGCGGCCCTGCTGCGCTCGTTCGTGGAGGGCGGTTTCGCCGAACGGACGCATCTCGACGTCGTGGCCTTCATCGGCGACCTCAAGGAGCTGCTGCCGACCTTGGCGGCCATGCCGCGCGACACCGGCTGGAAAAGCAGCTCGACCGCATCTGAACTGCGTCCTCGTGTCGGCGTGGACCAGCGGGATGTTGTAGTGGTCACGGAACAGGCGGACCACTGCTGGACCTGGTCCTTGCGCAAGAGGCCGTGGTCGACAAACACGCATTGCAGCTGATCGCTGATCGCCGATCGCCTCGTGCAGCGGCACGGCGACGCCGCCGAAGTCCACGCATCCCGAGAGGCCGGAGATTGCCTTTCCCTCACGGCGGTGCAACAAGACGGCCATAATCAGCAATAGATCAACTCAGCCGAAACCAAAGCGGCGCACGGAGGTGCAAGTATGTCAGATCTCGAAATCGTCTGGACGAAGGTTGATGAAGCGCCCGGGCTCGCAACGTTTTCCCTGCTGCCGATCGTCGAGGCCTTCGTCAGGACGGCCGGCGTGAAGATGAAGCTGAAGGACATTTCGCTGACCGGCCGCATCATCGCCAACTTCCCCGACAAACTGAAGCCTGCGCAAAAGATCAACGACGAGCTCGCCGAACTCGGCAAGCTTGCGATGCGCCCCGAGGCCAACATCATCAAGCTGCCCAACATCTCCGCGTCGATCCCGCAGCTGAAGGCCGCGATCAAGGAGTTGCAGGGCAAGGGCTACGACGTGCCGAACTATCCGGACAGCGACGCGACGCCGGCGGACAAGGAAATCCGCGCCCGCTACGGCAAGGTGCTGGGCAGCGCCGTCAATCCGGTGCTGCGCGAGGGCAATTCCGACCGCCGCGCCGCCGGCGCCGTGAAGCAGTACGCGCGCAAGCATCCGCACAAGATGGGCGCCTGGAGCAAGGACTCGAAGACGCGCGTGGCGTACATGTCGGGCGGCGATTTCTACGGTTCGGAGGTCGCGACGACCGTTGCGGCGCCGACCAATGCCCGGATCGAGCTGGTCGCCAAGGATGGCGCGGTCACGGTGCTGAAGCCGAAGATTCCGCTCAAGGCGGGCGAGATCATCGATTGCTCGGTGATGAGCGCCAAGAAATTGGACGCCTTCTTCGCCGCGCAGATCGAGGCCGCGAAGAAGGACGGCATCCTGTTCTCGCTGCACGTCAAGACGACCATGATGAAGATCTCCGATCCCATCCTGTTCGGCCATTGCGTATCGGTGTTCTTCGCCGACGTGTTCGCGAAGCATGGCGCCACGCTGAAGAAGCTCGGCGTCGATCCCGACAACGGCGTGGGCGACCTGCTGACCCGCATCGAGACGCTGCCGGAGGCCGAGAAGGCCGCGATCAAGGCCGACATCCAGGCCGAGTACGCCAAGCGGCCGGGCCTCGCCATGGTCAATTCCGACAAGGGCATCACCAACCTCCACGTGCCGAGCGACGTGATCATCGATGCCTCGATGCCGGCGATGATCCGCGAGTCGGGCAAGATGTGGGGCCCCGACGGCAAGCTGCACGACGTGATCGCCGCGATCCCCGATCGCTGCTACGCGACGCTGTTCCAGGCGACCATCGACGACTGCAAGGCGCATGGCGCCTTCGACCCGAAGACGATGGGCTCCGTGCCGAACGTCGGGCTGATGGCGCAGCAGGCCGAGGAGTACGGCTCGCACGACAAGACGTTCAGGCTCGCCGCCGACGGAACGGTCAGCGTGGTCGCCGATGACGGCACGGTCCTGATGTCACAGAAGGTCGAGACCGGCGACGTCTTCCGGATGTGCCAGGTCAAGGACGAGCCGATCCAGGACTGGGTCAAGCTCGGGGTGCGCCGCGCGCGCCTGACCGGCACCCCGGCGGTGTTCTGGCTCGACGCCAAGCGCGCGCACGACGCGCAGCTGATCGCCAAGGTCGAGAAGTACCTCAAGAACGAGGACACCAAGGGTCTGGACATCCGCATCCTGGCGCCGGTCGAGGCGATCAAGTTCTCGCTCGATCGCATCCGCAAGGGGCTCGACACGATCTCCGTCACCGGCAACGTGCTGCGCGACTACCTGACCGATCTTTTCCCGATCATGGAGCTGGGCACGTCGGCCAAGATGCTGTCGATCGTTCCGTTGCTGGCGGGCGGCGGGTTGTTCGAGACCGGCGCCGGCGGCTCGGCGCCCAAGCATGTGGAGCAGTTCCAGCACGAAGGGTATCTGCGCTGGGATTCGCTGGGCGAATTCCTGGCGCTCGGCGCTTCGCTGGAACATCTGGCGCAGACAACCGGCAACGAGGACGTGAAGGTTCTGGCCGAGACGCTCGACGAGGCCAACGGCAAGATCCTCGAGAACAACCGTTCGCCGGCACGAAAGGTCGGCGAACTGGATAATCGTGGCAGCCATTTCTACCTCGCCCTGTATTGGGCACAGGCGCTGGCCCGGCGGGACAACAGTACGGCGCTGTCAGCACGCTTCAAACCGCTGGCGGAGAAGCTGGCGGCCAACGAGGCCAAGATTGATGCCGAGCTGATCGCCGCGCAGGGCAAGCCGGTGAATACCGGCGGTTATTATCTGCCCGATCAGGCCAAGACATCGGCAGCGATGCGGCCGAGTGCGACGTTGAACGCTGCGCTCGCCGCTCTTTGACGCGGCGTCAGTCCCGCTTGATCGTTGCCGGCGCCGACGGCTGCCGCACCGGCTGGGTGGTCTGCCGGCGCGAGGTCGATGGCTCACTGGACATCAGAGTCGTGAAGACCCTCGCAGAAGCCTGCGAGGGTCTTTCCATTCTGGCGGTCGACATGCCGATCGGCTTCGTCGACGTGCCTCGCCCGCCACGCGCCTGCGAAGCCGAGGCGCGCAAGCTGCTGCCCGGCAAGGCAAGCTCGGTGTTCCCGACACCCTGCCGACCCGCCCTCGCCTGCCAAACTCACGCCGAGGCCAATGCGACGAGCCGCAAACTCGGCATCGGCATCAATCAGCAGACCTTCCATCTCTTTCCCAAGATGCGAGAGATCGACGAGCTGTTGCGCGGCAGCGCCAAGCTGAAGCGCGTCATCTACGAAGCGCATCCCGAACTCGCCTTTGCCCGCATGAACGGCGGCAAGCCGGTGCTCAGCAAGAAGCGCAAGCCGGAGGGTTATGCCGAGCGCCTAAGGCTGCTTGCCAAGCACGGTTTCAAGACAACCGCCGAACGACTGCCCGGCGCGGCGCGCGACGATATCCTCGACGCGATCGCCGTGTGCCGGACTGCGACGCTGATCGCTGCAGGAAAGGCAGCCCGCCTCGGCCCCGCGAAAGCGCGGGACAGTTGCGGACTGCCCATGAATATCTGGTACTGAACGCGCTGCCCTGAAGAAGCTGGGTCAGGTCATGCCCAGCGCATGCTTGTAGGTGTCGAGCAGCGTCTCCTGCTCGGCCCGGTCGGCGGCATCCATCTTCCGGAGCGACACGACCCTGCGCATGGTCTTGACGTCGTAGCCCACGCCCTTGGCCTCGCTATAGACGTCGCGTACATCGTCGGAGATGGCCTTGCGCTCCTCCTCGAGCTTCTCGATGCGATCGAGGAAGCTCTTCAGCCGCTCGGCAGAGATCGGCCCGGCCTTGGTCTTCTTGGAAACGGCGCTTCCGTCCGGCATGTCCCACACTCCAGAAAATGCAATTCTGGGGCGGACCATAAGAGCGCTGACCGCCTCGCCTCAATGACCACGACGCAATGAATGACGGGGATAACGGGGACGGCTCGGGCGCGCGCTAGCCGTGCTTGTGGCCAGCCTTGTCGAAGGCCTTCTTCTGGTCGCCCGAGGCCTCTTTCTGGTGCTTGGCCTTCCACTCGTCGTACGGCATGCCGTAGACGATCTCGCGCGCCTTGGGATCGGCGATCTCGATGCCCTTCTTTCCGGCCTCCTCGCGATACCAGCGCGACAGGCAGTTGCGGCAGAAGCCGGCCAGATTCATCAGGTCGATGTTCTGCACGTCCGTGCGCTCCTGCAGATGCGCGACCAGGCGGCGGAAGGCGGCGGCTTCGAGTTCGGTGCGGGTTTTGTCGTCCATGGGAGACTCTCCTCGGAGCGGATATAGGCTCAGCCCCGGGGAGCCGCAATGGCTGCCGCAACGGCGGCCCCGATGGCCGGCGCCAGCCGCCGGCCCCATACCGCGCCTCGTCGGGCGTGCCCATCAGGTCCTGGCGGACCTCCAGCGAGCAATGCGGCAGGGCGCGCGGCTTGGCGTGCGCCGTCAGCGTATATTCGTAGGGCTCGCGCGCCGAGTAGGGCTCATTGTCGCCGACCACCAGCGAGCTGTCGCGGCGCAGTTCGGCCAACATCGGCTCGGGCAGGCGCGGGTCGTCGTTCCACAGCACGCCGACATGCCACGGCCGCTTGAAGCCCTTCATCTCGGGGGTGAAGCTGTGCATGACCAGCAGGCAGATCCTGCGGCCGCCCGCCGTCATGCGATCGAGCTGGCGATCGACCTCGTGGTGATACGGCCAGAAGCAGGCGGCAGCGCGCGCATCGATCTGCTCCTTGGTCAGGCCCTTGTTCGCCGGCACCTGCGTGGTGTCGCTGATTTCAGGCGTCGAGCCCTCGCCGCCCGGCCAGCGATTGCAGTCGATCACCAGCCGCGAATAGCCGGAGGCGACGAGCGGTGCGTCGAGCTGCTTCGACAATTCGATCGCCGCATCCAGGCCGCCGATGTCCCAGCCGACATGCTGCGAGAGCTCGGCGTCAGTGATGCCGAGAGTGCCCAGCGCCTTCGGCACCGCCTTGCTGGCGTGATCGCACAGCAGCAGCAGCGGCGCCTTGCCCTTTTCATTGTGAACGGAAAACGGCGGCGGGTCGCCCGGGCCTCAAGCATGTTGCATCGCGCCCCTATAGTGGGAAGATGGCGCAAATGAAAGATGCCGACGCCCGCGCTTTGTTGCGCGATCTGTTCGATGCCGCCCTCGCCGCCGCCCGTCCCGCCACCTGCCTGGCGCCCTATATCGACAAGCTGGCGCCGCCGAAGGGACGCACCGTGGTGATCGGCGCCGGCAAGGCGAGTGCTGCCATGGCGCGCGCTGTCGAAGAACGCTGGCATCATCCGATCGAAGGCCTTGTCGTCACGCGCTACGGCTATGGCGAGACCTGCAAGCGCATCGAGATCATCGAGGCCGCCCACCCCGTGCCGGATGAAAAGGGCCGGGCGGCGGCGGGCCGCATCTTCGAGAAGGTGAAAGGACTGTCGGCCGACGACCTCGTGCTCTGCCTCATCTCCGGCGGCGCATCCGCCCTGCTCGCCCTGCCGGCGCCCGGTCTGACGCTCGCCGACAAGCAGGCGGTCAATCGCGCGCTCCTGAAGTCGGGTGCCAACATCGTCGAGATGAACACGGTTCGAAAACATCTCTCGGCCATCAAGGGCGGACGCCTGGCCGTCGCCGCGCAGCCGGCGCGCGTGCTGTCATGGCTGATCTCCGACGTGCCCAACGACGATCCCGGCGTGATCGGCTCGGGGCCGACCGTGCCGGACCCCACGACTTTTGCCGATGCGCTGGTGGTGCTCGCGAAGTACCGCATCGATCCGCCCGCTGACGTGCGTGCGCATCTCGAAGCAGGTGCGGCGGGCAAGATCGAGGAGACGCCGAAGCCGGGCGATCCGCGCCTGGCGCGCGTCGAGACGGTCCTGGTCGCCACACCCAGGCGCTCCCTCGACGCCGCGGCGGCGCTGGCGCGCAGTCGTGATCTTGGCGTCGTGGTGCTGGGCGACAACCTCGAAGGCGAGGCGCGGGAGCTGGGCGCGGCGCATGCGCGTCAGGCGCTCGACATCGCGGCCAAGGGAGGCAAGCCGACGGTCGTCCTCTCTGGTGGCGAAACCACGGTGACGGTGCGCGGCCAGGGGCGCGGCGGCCGCAACGTCGAATATTTGTTGGCGGAGGCGATTGCCGCCGACGGCGCGATGGGCATCTGGGGTCTGTCGGCCGACACCGACGGCGTCGACGGCGCGGAGGACATCGCGGGCGGCATCTTCACGCCCGATACGCTGGCCCGCGCCCGCGCCAAGGGCCAAGATCCACAAGCGATGCTGGATGACAACAACGGCCACGGCTTCTTCGAAGCGCTGGGCGACAGCCTTGTCACCGGCCCGACCCGCACCAACGTCAATGACTTCAGGGCAACGTTGATCGCACCCTAGCAAAACCCTCCCCATATGAATGCTATGGGGCGGACATATTTCATGTTCCTCTCCCCCTTGGGGGAGAGGTTAGGTGAGGGGGTCGTGGCCCAGGACGAGAATACCACCACGCGAGCACGCAGCCTGCGCAGCGACGCAAGCCGAGCCGAACGTAAGGTGTGGGAGCTCCTGCGTGATCGCCGCCTCGCTGGCATCAAATTCCGACGACAGCATCCAATTGGTCCCTACTTCGCGGACTTTGCCTGCGTATCCCGAAGGCTCGTGATTGAGATCGATGGCGAACATCATGACGTTCAACTCGAAGCCGATGCTCGGCGAACGGCAGCGATGGAGCGCGATGGTTGGCGGGTGATTCGGTTTGCGGCCCGGGAAGTGGTTCAAGATCCGGATGGTATTTGGGCAGAGATCGAGCAGGCAACTATCGACCCACCCCCTCACCTAACCTCTCCCCCAAGGGGGAGAGGAACATGAAATGTGTCCACCCCGTAGCGTATGAATGGGGAGGATTGTGAAAATTACAGAGACGATCGAAATGGTGAGCACATGACCACCTATCCCGGTTCCTGCCACTGCGGCGCCATCCAGATCGCTTTCACGAGCGACAAAAAGCCCGAGGAGATGCGGCCCGGCCGCTGCTCCTGCACCTTCTGCCGCCGTCATGGCGCGCGGACCATGGGCGATGGTCCGACCTCGTCTGTCGAGTTCCGCGCCGCGCCGGGCGCCCTGTCGCGCTATCGCTTCGGCCTCGGCATCACGGACTACCTGGTCTGCCGCAAATGCGGCGCCTACGTCGGCGCGGTCATGGAGGACGAAGGCCGGCTGATCGCGACCCTCAACGTCAACTCGCTCGATATTCGCGAGACGTTCGATCCGGCGCCGCCGCTGCATGTCTATGACGGCGAGGACGAGGCGCGCCGCCGCGCGCGGCGTCGAAAGTTCTGGATAAAGGCGACGGTGAGCGCGTAACGTCGCGCCATGGCCATTCTCGGCATCATCGCGGACGACTTCACCGGCGCGACCGACATCGCGGGCATGCTGGTCAAGGGCGGCATGCGCACCATCCAGACCATCGGCCTGCCCGCGCAAGGCACCATCCCAGATGACGTCGACGCCGTGGTGGTCGCGCTGAAGACGCGCTCGATCCCGGCGCAGGACGCGATCACGCAATCGCTCGGCGCGCTCAAGGCACTGCAGGCCGCGGGCTGCGAACGTTTCTTCTTCAAGTACTGTTCGACCTTCAACTCGACCGACCAGGGCAACATCGGCCCGGTCGGCGACGCGCTGCTCGATTCCCTTGCCAGCCGGCAGGCGATCTACTGTCCCGCCTTTCCGGAGAACGGCCGCACCATCTTCTTTGGCCACCTGTTCATAGGCGACCTGCTCCTCTCCGACACGCACATGCGCCATCACCCGCTCAATCCCATGACCGACTCGAGCCTGGTCCGCGTGCTGGCGCGCCAGACCAAGCACAAGGTCGGGCTGGTGCCACTCAAGCAGGTGCAGGCAGGCTCCGCGACCTTGCGTTCCGCGCTCGACAAGCTCGCCGCCGAGGGCGTGCGCCACGTGATCGTCGACGCGGTGGCCGATACCGATCTCGGCATCATCGGCGAGGCGGTCGGCGACGACGTGCTGGTGAGTGGCGGCTCGGGCGTGGCGCTCGGCCTGCCTGCTGCCTATCGCCGGCGCAGCCTGCTGGCGCACAAGTCCGGCGCCGACGCCCTGCCCAGGGTCGGCGGGGCTTCCGCGGTCCTGGCGGGATCCTGCTCGGCGGCGACGCTGGGCCAGATCGCCAACTTCAAGGGCGCCCATCTGGCGCTCGATACCGACGCGATCTGCCGCGGCGAGCCGGTCAGCGACAAGGCGTTGATCTGGGCCAAGGACAAGCTCGGGAACGGTCCGATCCTGCTGTCGGCCAGCGACAAGCCCGAGGCAGTGAAGGCGCTGCAATCCAAATACGGCGTCGAGAAGTCGAGCCAGGCGATCGAAAGGACCATGGCGGCGCTGGCCACGGGGCTGGTCGCGGCCGGCGTCGGCCGCCTCGTCGTCGCGGGCGGCGAGACCTCCGGCGCCGTAGTCGGCGCGCTCGACGTCACGGCGCTGCGCATCGGTCCCGAGATCGATCCTGGCGTGCCGTGGACGGCATCGGTCGGTGGCAAGCCGCTCTTGCTGGCGCTGAAGTCCGGCAATTTCGGCGCGCCCGACTTCTTCACCAAGGCCTTCGCCAAGCTATGAGTAAAGAGGAAAAGGCGCGCGATTCCGTCTGCGCGCTGGGCGCCAAGCTGGCCGCGCGCGGGCTGTGCCCCGGCACCTCCGGCAACATCAGCGTACGGATCGACGACGGCTGGCTGATGACGCCGACCAATTCCTCCCTGGGCGAGCTCGATCCGGCGCGCCTGTCGAAGCTCGACACCAACGGCAAGCTCGTCGGTGGCGACCCGCCGACAAAGGAGGCGCTGCTGCATCGCTCGGTCTACGACGTGCGGCCCAAGGACGGCGCCATCGTGCATCTGCATTGCACGCATGCCGTGGCGATCTCCTGCCTCGATCCGTCGTGCCACCACAACAAGGAGACCACGCTGCCGCCGATCACGCCCTACTTCGTGATGCGGGTCGGCAAGCTGCCGCTGGTGCCCTACTTCAAGCCCGGCGATCCCAAGCTCGCCGACGCCATCCGCGACTACGCCAAGGGCTATCGCGCGGTGCTGCTGGCCAATCACGGGCCAGTGGTCGCCGGCACCTCTCTGTCCGCTGCCTCCGCCTCGATCGAGGAGCTCGAGGAGACCGCCAAGCTCCATCTGCTGCTGCAGGGCTTCAAGGTGCGTCTCCTGAGCGATTCCCAGGTACGCGAGGTCGAAGAGGCGTTCCCGTCCTGACCTGTCTCGTCAACGGTGGGCGAGGCGCCGATCGCTCAAGTCAGGCGGTTTTCCGGGTCGTAGCTCGGTGAGCTAGCGCCGAGCGCGTTTGGTCTGCAAGCCGTTGAGCAGAAGATCGACATGTGGGCGCCGACCGCTTCCAACTCTTGCTCGGCTGACGTGCGCCAGCAGCGAGCGCGAAGCAAATCGTGCGGCTCGATGTGTCTCGAAAGGCACCGGCTGAGACCTCGGCGGCGACCAGCGCTTTGACAGGAACGTCAAGGCGATGCGGCGTCTTGCTGTAGAGGGGTTCATGGGCCGCCGATGAGAGTATCAAACGCGCTGCCATGCCGAACTTGGCGTCGAGAAAGACCACAAACAACATCAGCATTCACGGAGTGAAGTCACCGGCTCTCGCTTGGTCATAGCTGATCGGCAGCGTTGTTCAGTGATATGATCTCTAGCTGGTACACGCTGAGATCAGCTCGTCGCGTGTCGGAAAGTGACGGTAGAGCGTGGCGATGCTGACCTTCGCATCGAGTGCGATCTGCTCCTGGCTGACGGCTGCGCCAGCTTGGGCAAAGGCGTGTTTCGCCGTCGATCAATCGGAGCCGATTGCGCTCGCCGTCGGCGCGCGGTCGCCGAGCTGGCTTGGGATTGGATCGTTTCTGCACGCGGACAATTGCTCTTGTTAAACGTAGGTACTCTACGTATATATTAAACGTAGTTACTCTTCGTTTAGCACGGGATGGGGCGGCATTCGAGACCGCTCGCGAGGCGCTGCTGCCCCCGATGAAGGAGCAGATCATGACTGACAAAACACTTTCGACTCTGCCGCGCGAGGCTAAGGGCCGAGTTGCTCCGCCCCCTGCGCTTACGGCAAGCTGAAGGCGGTGGCCGACGCGGTCGCTGCATGGCCGGACGTTGAGGCCACGGTCCACTGGCGTTTCGACCAGCCAAACCAAGTCGATGGCATAGACTTCTACGTCGGCTCGGACGAACTCGGCCACATCCACCTCGACGGCTCAATCCATCTGGCCACCTCGCCCCGGCTCGGGACAGAACTGGTAGCTGAGGGTCGGGCGCAACCGTTTGGTTGGGCGCGCGGCTGGACTACGGCGAACATACACCGCTTGGATGTGGACGGCTCCGTGGCGCTGTTCCGACGCAACTACGACCGGCTTCGGCCCTCGAGCAAATCGGGGTGACCGAATGGCAGCGTCGGAAACCATTGAAGCGCGCACAAGTGAGATCGCGATGACGGCTCGGCAACGGCTGATCGTCGTGCTGCTTCTCGGCACCAATTTCATGCTGTCGTTCGATTTCTCCATTCTCAATATCGCGCTGCCCGAGGTCGGGCGGGCCGTTGGTTTCGACCTCGCCGATTTTCCTTGGGTGGCCTCGGCGTTCGCGCTTCCAGCCGCTGGGCTGTCGCTCCTGTTCGGTCGGCTAGGCGATATCTACGGTCGTCGCCGGATGTTTGTGGCTGGCCTTGCTCTCCTGGCGTTGGCGTCGCTTCTGGGTGGAGTTGCGACCGGACCGACTTTGCTTCTGGGCGCTCGGACGCTCCAGGGAATTGCCACTGCGATGACCGCGCCGGCGGCGCTGGCGTTGCTGATTACCGCCTTCGCCGACGACAGGCAGCGCGCGCGGGTGCTTGGGCTGAACGGAACCCTTCTATCCGGTGGATTTACGGTTGGCGCGCTTGACGGTGGGATGCTGGTCGGCGTGCTGAGCTGGCGCTGGGCCTTTTTGATCAACGTGCTATTCGCGCTCGTGATCCTCGCGCTGACCCCCTTCGTTGTCCCCGCCGGTCGATCCCCCGAGGGCGTACGGCTCGATATTCCAGGCGCTGGAACCGTGACACTCGGTCTTTTGGCCATCGAGTATGGGATCATCGAGTGGTTCGTGCCGTCGCTGATCGCAGGCGCGATTCTGCTGGCGCTGTTCTTCTGGATCGAGCGCCGCGCAGCAGCGCCACTGGTTGCGATCGAGATGCTGGCACGGCCGCCGGTGCGATGGGGCAACATCGCCGCGTTGACGATCTTTTCGATGGAGGCCGGGCTCGTCTTCCTGATGACGATATACCTTCAGGATGTGGTCAATTTCGGCCCTCTGAAGACCGGCTTGGTTTTTGGTGTCCCGGCCTGGCCTCCGTGGCCGCCGGCGTCGTCGCGGGCCGAATTATCGCCCGGCGGGGAGCGCGTCCCGTGATGCAGGCGGGATTGATGGTTCAGGGCGGCCTCACGGCGTGCGCTGATCCTGCTCGACGAGGAGTCATCCAGGATGTGGTTGCTGGTCCCCGCGATGTTCGTCGGCTTCCTGGATTATATTACAGACGTTGTTGTTGCGACCGTTATCGCCACTTCAGACGTTGCGGATGCCGATGCAGGGCTTGCAACCGGCCTCGTGACCACGAGTGAGCGCGTCGCCGTGAGGGTTGGAATCCCGCTACTCGGATATGTGATGGTCATGCGGGCGGAACTGTATGTCCGGCATCGACCTTACCTGGGAGTAGACTGTTGTAGACGGTGAGCCGTCGGGCACGATCATGGCCGGTCTGGAGCGGCGATCTCGGTGAGCATCGCGGGCCGGGCGGCTGTACTGAGCGGCGGAGGCGAGGGTGTGGCGGCGCTGCTTGTGAAAGCCGCCGCAGTCGAGTTCTAATGACCAAAATAGGTGCGGCGGACGAGCGCGTGTAAAATAGGGCGAAAGCACGATGAAAGGCGGATGGTTCAGCCTCAACGCCGATGCGCAACTGGGTACGCGCTCTCGACGAGGAATATAGGATTGCACGGGAGGCCCCCGCGATTTTTCCATTATTTTAAGCCGTTACCTCGCCGTCCCCGCCGCGGGGGCGAGATGATTTTTTTGAACCGTTATTTTCCCGGTATTTTAACGGAGGTCATTTTGGAAACCGAGCCCGGCATCGGACTGTCTCCTCGAAGTAGACGGTTGTTGACAGGGGGCACGAGCGCTAGTGCGCTACCCCGGAACCGGCCCAGGACTGGAAACCACAACATGCCCAAGCTCGCTGCCAACCTTTCGTGGATCTATCAGGAGGTGCCCTTCCTGCAGCGTTTCGGCGCCGCCGCAGCGCACGGCTTCAAGGCCGTCGAAATCCTGTTTCCCTATGAGGCGCCGGCGAAGGACATCGCGGCCGAGCTGAAGAAGCACAAGCTCGCGCAGGCGCTGTTCAACCTGCCGGCCGGCGACCCCAGCAAGGGCGGGCGCGGCGTCGCGGCGATCCCCGGCTGCGAGGCCGAATTCTCCGCAGCGCTCGACACGGCGCTCGACTACGCCGAGCACCTCGAGTGCCGCACGTTGCACGTCATGTCCGGCATGATCGCCCCGGGCGCCGACACCAAGGCGATGCACAAGACCTTCGTCTCGAACCTCAAGAAGGCCTGCGACCGCACGGCCAAGCGCGGGCTCACGCTGGTGATGGAGCCGATCAACCATCGCGACATTCCCGGCTACTTCACCAACACCACTGCGCAGGTCGAAGCGATCATCAAGGAAGTGGGCGCGCCGCATCTCAAGCTGCAGCTCGACCTTTACCACCTGCAGGTGACGGAGGGCGATTTGCAGAAGCGCACCGAGCGGCTGTTCCCGCTCACTGCCCATGTTCAGATCGCCGGCAACCCCGACCGCAACGAGCCCGATATCGGCGAGGCCAACCATCTCTACCTGCTCGATGTCCTCGACCGCCTGGGCTACCAGGGTTACGTGGGCCTCGAGTACAAGCCCAAGACCACGACGGCGGCCGGCCTCGGCTGGGCGAAGAAATATGGCATCAAGGCCTGATCCCATGACCGACAAGAACACGCCTGCCATCGCCTTCATCGGCCTGGGCTCGATGGGCATGGGCATGGCGAAGAACCTTTTGAAGCACGGCCACAAGGTGGTCGGTGTCGATCCCAGTGCCGCTGCGCGCGATGCCTTCAAGGCGGCGGGCGGCACGCTCGCCGACACGCCGGCAGCTGGTGCGAAAACTGCCGACGTCGTGGTGATCGCCGTCGTCAACGACAAGCAGGTCGAAACAGTGCTGTTCGGCGACAACGGCGCTGCGGGAGCCCTGAAGAAGGGCGGCCTGGTCATGCAGTGCGCCACCGTGCCGGCGGCCTTCGCCCACGCGCTCGGCGAGCGGCTGGCCAAGGGCGGCATCGAGCTGCTCGACGCGCCAATGTCCGGCGGCCGTGCCCGAGCCGAATCGGGTGAGCTCACGTTCATGGCCTCGGGTTCGCCCAAGGCCTTTGCCACGGCCGAGAGCATTCTCGCCGCGACCTCGGCCAAGGTGTTCCGCCTCGGCGAGGCCGCCGGCATCGGTTCGCTGGTGAAGACGGTGAACCAGCTGCTGGCAGGTGTGCACATCGCCACGGCGGCCGAAGCCATCGCGCTGGCCGCCAAGGCCGGCGCCGACACGCGCGCCGTCTACGAGGTGATCTCGGCCAGCGCCGGCAACAGCTGGATGTTCGGCAATCGCGTGCCGCACATGCTCGATGACGACTACGCGCCGCTCTCGGCCATCGAGATCTTCGTCAAGGATCTCGGGCTGGTGCTGAACACCGGACACGAGCTGCGGTTGCCGCTACCGATGGCCGCAGCGGCACACCAACTGTTCCTCGCCGCGGCGGGTGCCGGCTGGGGTCGCCTCGACGATGCCGCCGTGGTCAAGGTCTATGAGCAGGCCGGAGACTTCAAAGTATCATCGCCGAAGCGCTAGACTGCAGCATGCGTCGCGCGCGTTTCACCAAGATCGTGGCCACCCTGGGCCCGGCCTCTTCCAGTCCCGAACGCCTGCGCGCCCTGTTCGAGGCTGGCGCCGATGTCTTCCGGCTCAATTTCAGCCACGGCACGCACGACGATCACCGGCAACGCGTCGACCTGCTGCGTGCACTCGAGAAGCAGTACAAGCATCCGATCGCCATCCTGATGGACCTGCAGGGCCCCAAGCTCCGGCTGGGCACGCTGGCCAAGGGACCGATGGAGCTGAAGAAGGGCCAGAAGCTCAGGCTTGACCTGGACCCGGCGCCGGGCACCGACAAACGCGTGCCGCTGCCGCATCCCGAGATCTTCAAGGCCGCCAAGCCCGACGGCATCCTGCTGATCGACGACGGCAAGGTGCGCCTGCACATCACGGCGCACACCGAAGACACGATCGACACCGAGGTCGAGGTCGCGGGCACGATCAGCGACCGCAAGGGCGTCAATCTGCCCAACCTCGTGGTGCCGCTGTCGCCGATGACTCCCAAGGACCGCAAGGACCTCGACTACGGCCTGTCGCTCGGCGTCGACTGGGTGGCGCTCTCCTTCGTGCAGCATGCGCACGACATCGCCGAGCTGAAGAAGCTGGTGGCCGGCCGGGCCGCCGTGATGGCCAAGCTCGAGAAGCCGGCCGCCATCGAGCATCTCGACGAGATCATCGAGCAGAGCGACGGCATCATGGTGGCGCGCGGCGACCTGGGCGTCGAGATGCCGCCGGAGGCCGTGCCGCCTTTGCAGAAGCGCATCCTCGCCGCCTGCCGCGTGCTGGGCCGGCCGGCGATCGTGGCGACGCAGATGCTGGAGTCGATGGTCCATTCGCCGACGCCGACCCGCGCCGAGGCCTCGGACGTCGCGACCGCGGTCTATGACGGCACCGACGCCGTGATGCTGTCGGCGGAATCCGCGTCGGGCGACTATCCGATCGAGGCGGTCACCATCATGGACCGCATCATCCGGGGCGCCGAAGGCGACCCGCTCTACCGCCGCCTGATGGATGCCAGCCGCCGCGAGCCCGAGGCGACCACCGCCGACGCCATCAGCGCGGCTGCGCGGCAGTGCGCCCATACGTTGTCGGCCGCAGCGATCGTCACCTACACCAACACCGGCTCGACCACCCTGCGCGCGGCACGCGAACGGCCCGATGTCGGCATCCTCTGCCTCACGCCCAACCTCAATACGGCGCGGCGCATGACGCTCGCCTGGGGCGTGCACCCGGTCCATGCCGAGGACGCGCACAGCTTTGCCGACATGGTTCAGCGAGCTGTAAGGATTGCCCGCCAGCAGAAGCTCGCCGAAGCCGGCCAGCGGTTGGTGATCACCGCGGGTGTGCCTTTTGGCACACCCGGCGCGACCAATATTCTTAAAATCGCCTACGTCTGAACCTGAAAAAGTTCGGGGATGGCACCGATGGTGCCCTCGTAACTTTTTTAGAAGACGACGAACTGTGTGAGGCGAGCCGTGAACAGCCCCAAGTCCAAAGCCATCCCCTACCGCCCCAAGAGAGCGGCCCTGAATTGGGTTGATTATCTGGTGATTGCGGCGACCGTACTGACTTTTCTCGTCGTTCTCGCCGCCAACAACCCGCACGCCGCACGCGCCCAGAGCCGCGCCGCCGATGTCATCCCCGCTTCCGAACTTCCCCAGCAGACCAGTCAGCTCGGCAGCGATACCGGGCTGATTAAGGCGAGAATTGGGCTGGCGATGGGCCGCCCCTGGTCGTGATCTAAGACTTCGGGCGCTTGTCGATCACGCGACGCGCCTTGCCCATCGAACGTTGGATGCCCCCGGGTGCGGCAATCTGCACCTCCGCCGATAGACCACACATCCCTTTCAGCCGATCCGCCAGTTCCCTCGCCGAGTGTGTCTGCGCCTCGTGAGCGGCTTCCGCTCGCGCCTCGACGCGTATCAGCAGGTCGTCCAGCGCACCGGTGCGGCTGAGCTCGATCACGTAGTGACCCGTCAAGGCGGGATCGCGCAGGATCTGTTCCTCGACCTGGCTCGGGAACAGGTTCACGCCGCGCACGATCAGCATGTCGTCGCTGCGGCCGGTGATCTTGGCCATGCGGCGCATCACGGTCCTTGAGCCCACCATCAGCTTCGTGAGGTCGCGCGTGCGGTAACGCACGACCGGCAATGCCTCCTTGGTAAGCGACGTGAAGACGAGCTCGCCGGGTTCCCCGTCGGGCAGCGACGCGCCCGAGTCCGGATCGACGATCTCGGGATAGAAGTGATCCTCCCAGATCGTGGGACCGTCCTTGGTCTCGACGAACTCGCAGGCAACGCCCGGCCCCATCACCTCGCTCAGGCCATAGATGTCGACCGCGTCGATGCCGAGCCGCCGTTCGATCTCGGCGCGCATGCCCTCGGTCCACGGCTCGGCGCCGAAGATGCCGATGCGCATCGCCGTCGAGCGCGGATCGACGCCCTGGCGCTCGAATTCGTCGGCGATGGCCAGCATGTAGGACGGCGTCATCAGCACCACGCGCGCGCCGAATTCACGGATGAGCTGGACCTGCCGCTCGCCGAAGCCACCCGACATCGGCACCACGGTGCAGCCGAGCTTCTCGGCGCCATAGTGGGCGCCAAGGCCACCGGTGAACAGGCCGTAGCCATAGGCGTTATGGATGATGTCGCCCGGCCGCGCGCCGCCGGCGTAAAGCGAGCGCGCCATCAGCTCCGACCATGTCTCGATATCCCGCGCCGAATAGCCCACCACCGTCGGCCGGCCGGTCGTGCCGCTCGAGGCATGCACGCGTACGCATTGCTCGCGCGGAATGGCGAACATGCCGAAGGGATAGGCATCGCGCAGGTCGCTCTTGGCCGTGAACGGAAAGCGGCGGAGGTCGACGAGCGCGCGCAGATCGTCCGGATGCACCCCCGCTGCCTGGCATTTGGCGCGATACGGCGCCTGATGGGCGTAGGCGTGCTGCAAGGCCTCGCGCAGACGCGTAAGCTGCAGGGCGCGCAAGGCATCAAGCGACAGGCTGAACTCGGGAAAGAGCATGAGCTACGTCCGGGGCTTCGGATCGAAGCCGAGGCGGCGATAAGCGTAGCCCAGCCCCAACAGCGCGGCGCCCAGGCCGAGGAACGACAGCACACGCAGCAGGCCCTCGAGGCCCGCCATATCGATCAGGAACACCTTGGCGACCACGACGCAGACCAGGGCCATGCCGGCATGGCGCAGCGCCGGCACCACACGCCAGAAGCCGACCGCCAGCAGCCCGACGCCGAACAGCAGCCAGGTGATGGAATAGGCGTAGAGTTCGATCCCCTCGGCCCATTGCCAGCCGCGGGCGAAGCCGGGATCGAAAAAGTGCCGCACCTCGAGCGAGACATAGACGAAGGCGAGGATGGTACCCGCGACCTCGGTCATTATGCGGGCGTTCAAGTCGTCGGGCCTGTCCAGCCAGCGGCGGCCCACGAAGGCCATTGCCGCGGGCACGGCGTAGGCCAGCAGCAGGCCGTTGAAGATCGGCAGCTGGCCGACATCGGCGCTTACCGAGACCGGGTTGGCGATCATCGCCTGCACGATCACCGCGGCCGCGAGTGCCAGCGCGCCGCTCAGCTGCCAGGACAGCGCCATCGCATCGCCGCGCCGTCGCGCGAGCCAGAGCGCGGCCAGCGCATAGGCACCCCACACCAGGACATAGACCGACCGCTCCATGAATCCGGCGTCGAACACCACCATCAACTCGCGCTGGAAAAGGCTGCGCACCTCGAGCGTGGCCAACACGAAGGCAAGCAGCGCGATCGCTGCCTCGACCGCCTGGATCAGCACCTTGTCGTTGGTGGCGAGCAGGAAGTGGCGCCCCACCACGAAAGCCGCGATCGACAGCCCATAGCCCCACAGCATCCAGTTGACGATCGGTGTGAGGCCGAGCGGATAGCGCAGCACTTCGGGATTGAGCACGAAGCGCACCACCACGACGGCCAGCAACGGCCAGCACAGGCGGCGCATGGCATGCAGGTCGAGGCGGGCGGAGATCGCCGCCACGGCGGCGAGCTCGACGGCATAGGCGACGGTGATCCACTCGCGCCGCAATTCCAGCGCGATGGCCGCGGCGATGAAGAAGCAGACGCCGGCCGCCAGGATTCCCAGTGCCTCGGTGACGCCGGCCATGCTCGTGCGCCAACGGACCAACCGCTCGGCGCCGACCAGGAAGGGCGCCGCAATTCCGATGCTGATCAGCCCCCACGGCGTGCCCGGCGCGACGCTGCGCTGCGTGTACCAGATGAGCAGGAAGTGGCTGAGCGCGGCGCCTACCGAGAGGGCGGCCCAGAAGCCCGGGCGACTGGCGTTCCACATCAGCGCGAAGGCCGCCGCGGCATAGAAACCGCCCATCAGTGCCGTCAGCCAGGCGAAGCGCGCGTCGTCCCAGCCCTCGACCGTCACGCCGACATGAACCGACGCCCACCACAGACCAAGCGTGGCGAGCGACAGGGTCGGCGCCAGGATCGCGACATACTGGAAGCGCGATGTCGACCGACCAAGCGCATAGACGCCGGCGCCGTGCAGCGCGAGCGCAAGCCAGGCCGGATCCTGCTGGCCTTCGTCCTGCACGATGGTCGACAGCAGCAGCACGCCGGTCACGCTGAGCGCGCTCCAGACCAGTGCCGCGATGTCGGTCGGCGGATTCTCGCTTTCACCCAGGCGCCGCCAGGTCGCCCACACGAAGAGGCCGGCCACAGCGACGAGGAACGCGTCGACCCAATGCAGTTCGAATGGACCGCTGGCGAGATGGCTCGAGGGCAAGCTCAGCATCCACACCACGGTCCAAAGCGCGGCGCCTGCCAGCACGCCCCAGCCCAGCAGCCACCAACCGCGATGGCGGATGACGGCGAGCGTGGCGGCGGTGATCGCCAGCAGATAGCCGAACAGCACGGGCGTGTTGGGCTCGCCGCCGATGATCGCGGGACTTGCGAAGCCGCCGACGAAAGCGAGTGCTGCGACCAGAATGCCATGCCGCAGCGAGACGCCGATGGCGAAGCCGGTCAGCGCCAGCGCGGCGACGCCCGCCATGGGCCGCGTGATCATGCCGTAGAGCGCGACGGCCGCGAACAACGCGCCGTAGATCGCCGCCACGCCCGCGGCGGCCATTGCCTGCGCCACGCGCTCGTCGCTGACACGGACTTTCTCCGCACCAGCGATCAATCCGAAACCAAACACCGCGGCCAGGATCACCCGCACTTCGGGCGAGAGATAACCTTCCTCGATCGAGTATCGCACGAGGAAGATCGCAGCCAAGGCAAGCGTGACCGCGCCGACCCAGATGAAGGCGCGGGCGCCGAGCCTTCGCTCCCAACCGATATCCGCCGGCTGCGGAGCCGGTGGCTGCCAAGCCGGTGCGGGCGGCGCAGGTGGCGCTTCTACTGCCGGCTCGGGCTCGAAGGGCGGCGGCAAGGCCGCCTCTTCGACCGCTGGCACTGGCGCCGGCACTGGAGGCGCAGCAACGGGCGCCGCGCCCTCTCCGATTTGCCGGCGCAGGTTGGCGAACTCGGCCGCCAACCGTGCATTTTCATCGCGCAGGCTCGAAGTGCGGGCGAGCGCGATCAGCGCGACAATCGGCGTGCCGATCGCCCAGACGATCCCGATGAGAATAAGGAAAACCCACTCCAAGAGTGCCTCGGCGCGGGCTCGTCTCCCGCTCTACTCCGCCGCGACCCGCTGGGCCTGCTGCGCGAAGTCGCCGCGCCTGTCCTTGGCGAGAAGGCCTCGCTTCACCACCAGACGATGGTTCTCCTTGCGGGCGGCGCGCTTGATGTCGGCCAGCGGATCGCCGTCGCACAACACGAAGTCAGCCGCGTTGCCTTCCTTGATGCGGCCCTGGTCGGAGAGCCGCATCAGGTCGGCGGCACTCGCCGTCGAGATGAAGAGCGAGTCTCTCGTCGAGATGCCTATCTCGCACATGAACTCGAGCTCGCGCGCATTCTCGCCGTGCCGGTTGTGCGGTGTGCCGGCGTCGGTGCCCATGGCGATCCTGCCGCCGGCTTTGTAGTACATCTTGATCGAGGCGATGTGGCGGTCGAATACGCGGCGCGCCTTCTCGATCACGTAGTCGGGGATCGAGCGGTCGCCGTCGTCGTAGCCCTTGAGGATGTTCTTCACCGCGGCCAGCGTCGGCACCAGCCACACGCCGCGCTCCTTCATCTCCTTGATGCATTCGTCGGTCATGAAGATGCCGTGCTCGATCGAATCGATGCCGCCGCGCACGGCGTTCAGGATGCCGAGCGCGCCCTGGGCGTGGCTGGCGCAGCATTTGCCGAAGCGATGGCCTTCGGCGATGCCGGCCGCCATCTCCTCGGCCGAATAGTGCGCATCCTCGGGATTGACGCCGGGTGTCATCACGCCGCCGGTCGCCATGATCTTGATCAGGTCGGAGCCGGCATGGATCTGCTCGCGCACCGCCTTCACCACCTCATCCGGCCCGTCGGCGACGCGGCCGGTGCGATTGCCGTGGCCACCGGTCATGCAGATCATGCGGCCGGCGCAACGCATGGTCGGTCCCAGGAACTTGCCGCTGTTGTAGGCGTCGCGGATCGCGAATTCGATATAGTCCTTGCCGCCGCAGTCGCGCACGGCGGTGACACCACCTTCCAGCGTGTTGCGCATGAACTCCATGCCGCGCACGGCGATCTGGGCCGCGCTCAGCCGGTCCTGCGCCGCACCTGGATTGCCCTCAGCGCCGGAGAGCGAATGGACGTGGCAGTCGATGATGCCGGGAATGAGCGTGCCGCCCGAAGTGTCGACCTTCTCGCCGGCGAAACCCGAGAACTCGCCAGCCGGCGCGATGCGCCTGACCTTGCCGCCCTCTTCCAGGACCGCGTGACCGTCCTGCACCTTCTCGCCATCGAACACGCGACCGCCGACATACAACGTGGCCATTGCCAAAACTCCCTAGAGAAAACGGTGCGGCACTATCGGCCGGCGGTGCGCTGCCCGCAACCCAGAGGATCTTCGGGGGTGTCGCCGCCCTGCGCCTTCAGGCGTTCGATCTCCGCGTCGATTCCCACGATGTGCGGATTGTACTTCTTGGCGAGCTCGAAGGCCGCCACCGCGCGGCCGGGCTCGCCCATTTCGGCCCGGATCATGCCCAGCCCTGAATAGGCGCCGAAGTGACGCGGCTCGCGCTTTATGGTCTCGCAGATGTCCGACAGCGAGGCCGGGAAGTTGCCGAGCAGCCACTGCACCGTGGCGCGCTTGTTCCACGCCTCCGGGAGATCGGGCGCCACCTCGATCAGCTTGCTGAAGGTGGTAACCGCGCTCTGCAGCTCCTGCTGCTGCATCTCGGCGATGCCGCGCATCATCAGGGCGCGCTGCTGCGGATCGGGCGCCATGGTCCATTGCTCCCAGATCGCCGCTTCCAGCGACTGGATGGCCATGGGATCGGTGGCGGTCTGCAGCTTGGCGAACAGGGTGTCGAGCATCTCGCTCCTCCCGGAGTTCTGCGCGACGGCGCTCGCGCACAGGATCAGGCCGGCGCACCCTGTAAGGCAAGCGCGAAAGACGTTCACGTGAATGCCACGGGCCTCGGCCCGCCCGTCGCCCAATCGAGCAGCTCGACGGTATGCACGACGGGAATCTCGGTCCCCGACGCGATATTGCCGACGCAGCCGAAGTTTCCAGCAGCGATCACGTCGGGATCGAGGCTCTCTATGTTCGCCACCTTGGCGTCGCGCAGGCGGCGCGACAGCTCGGGCTGCAGCACCTGATAGGTGCCGGCCCAGCCGCAGCAGAGATGGCCGTCGGGCACGTCCTTCACGACGTAGCCCGCCTCGCGCAGGAGCCGCTTGGGTTGGGCGTCGACTTTCTGGCCGTGCTGCATGGAACAGGCCGAATGATAGGCGACGGTCAGTCCGCGCCTGGTCACGTTTGCGAGACCGACTTCCACCATGAATTCGCTAACGTCCCTCGCGAGATTCGAGACGCGCGCGGCCTTGTCTTTCCACGCCGGATCGTCCGCGAACATCGCATCGTAGTCCTTCACCGTCGTGCCGCAGCCCGAGGCGTTGATGACGATGGCGTCGAACTCTTCGCCCAGCCAGGCGTCGATGTTGCGCTTGGCGAGCTCCAGCGCGCGGTCGTTGTGGCCGAGATGCTGCACCGAGGAGCCGCAACAACCCGAGCCAGCGACGTTCACCACTTCGACGCCGTGCCGCGTCAACAGCCGCACCGTCGCCTCGTTCACTTCCGGCGCCAGCACCTGCTGGCCGCAGCCCGGCATCAGTGCCACGCGTCTGCGGCGCGGGCCGATCGCGGCAAAGGTCTGCGGCCGGTCGACCGGCGAAGGTGAGGCGATCCGGTCGGGAATGGCCTCGATCATCGCCCGCAGCCGGCGAAAGAACGTGGCGCCCCCTGGATCGCTGCTCCTCGCCGGCAACAGCGATGCCAGAGGCTTGGCGAACCGGCCGAGCAGCGCGACCCAGCGGAACAAGGCCGGCCGCGGCATCAGCACAGCCAGAGCCCCGCGCATCAGGCGGTCAGGCAGCGCACGCGTATATCTCTCCTCGATGTGATGGCGGCCGTGATCGACCAGATGCATGTAGTTCACGCCCGACGGGCAGGTCGTCATGCAGGACAGGCACGACAGGCAGCGATCGACGTGCCGCACCTCCTGCATCGTCGGCGCGCGGTCGGCCTCGATCATCGCCTTGATGAAATAGATTCTTCCGCGCGGCGAATCGCGCTCGTCGCCCAGCAGCACGAAGGTCGGGCAGGTCGCGGTGCAGAAGCCGCAATGCACGCACTTGCGCAGGATCTGTTCACTGCGCGCCGTCTCGGGATCGGCAAGCTGAGCCAGGGTGAAGTTGGTCTGCATCGCTCGCCTCAGCAGATCGCCTCATCCTGAGGAGCCGCGCGCAGCGTGGCGTCTCGAAGGATGGGAACCAGTCGCGGTGTGGCCCACCCTTCGAGACGCATCGCTAAGCCCGCGTCAGACGCGGGTAAGCGATGCTCCTCAGGGTGAGGTCGTGTGTTTGCAGACAAGCGGCGGTGCATGGCTAACCCATCCGTCCCGGATTGAAGAGGCCCTTGGGATCAAAGCTCTCCTTCACGCGTTGCGCCAGCGCGGCCAGCGCGGGCGATTGCGGTTGGAACACCGGCACGGCCTCACGCACCGCCTGAGGCGCGCGGACGAGCGTCGCGTGGCCGCCGGTCGCACCGAGGGCAGCCCGCACCACGAGATGGTCGGCGTCGCCGCTCGGCGGCAGGGCGATCCAGACGAGGCCGCCGGACCAATCGTAGAACACCTTGAGCGCGGGCTGCCGTGAGCGGATGCGCGACACGATCGCAGGCCCCTCGCTCGGCGGGCAGGAGAGGCGCCACACGATCGAGTCCGGCCCCGCGTCGAGCGGCGCGGCATCGCGCACTTCGCGCCAGAAGGTACGGCTTTCGAGGGTGCCGAGCTCTTCCATCGCCGCGGCACTGTCCACCATCAGCTCGCGCAGGCCCTCGAGGCGCGCCTGCACCGAGGGCGCGACACCCTCGACGCGCAACGCCGTGGTGCCGCGGGCGTGGGCGGCGCCAGACACTTCGTGCGGGCTGCCCATCGCGGCGCACATGGCCTTCACCGCCGCCCCGTCGCCGAGGCCTTTCAGAAGGAGCGTGGCGGTCTGGTCGGGCGCGGGCAGAACCTTGACCGACACCTCGTCGAGCACGGCGAGCGTGCCCCAGGAACCGGCGAGCAGCTTGGAGAGGTCGTAGCCGGTGACGTTCTTCATCACCCGGCCGCCGGACTTGAACGTCTCGCCACGGCCGTTGACGCCGCTGAAGCCCAGCAGGTGATCGCGCGCGGCACCGGCCGAGAGGCGCCGCGGGCCCGCCAGGTTGCCCATCAGCGCGCCGACCAGCGTGCCTTCACCCGCCGCGCGGCCGAGCAAAGGCCCGAGGTCAGGCGGTTCGAAGGCCAACATCTGGTTGCGCTGGGCCAGCAGCGCCTCGACCTCGCGCATGGGCGTGCCGGCGCGCAGCGTGACGACCAGTTCCTCCGGCGCGTAGTCGACGACGCCGGTCAGGCCCGAGAGGTCGAGCACCTGATCGCAGGTCATCGGCTTGCCGAGCGCGAGCTTGCTGCCGCCGCCACGCACGTCGAGCGTGACGCCCTCGTTCAGCGCCCATTCGACGGCCTGCCGCAGCTCCTTTAAATCGCGCGGCGCGAGTGTTCCCGTCATCTCTCTTGCCGCCCGTGGTTACCGGAAGTGACCGTTAAAATAACGGAAAAATAACGGGAGTGCCCTGCCCCGCGCGACGTGCACCGCCGGTAGTTACCGCGGAGTAACGTTTAAAATAATGGAAAAACAAGGGGGGCACTTCGGCAAACACGTTCAACTCCTCACCTTGCCGCCGATCATACTCCCAGGCGACCCAAATCGACGATTTTGGTCATTAGAAGTTCACGGACCGTCGTATTGTGAGCGCATGTCGGGGGGAACTCGTCTACTGGCCATCATCGTTGGCGCAGTGGTGGTCATTGCCGCAATCGCGGGAGTCGCGATTTATCTGCAGCGCGGGCAGGAAACGGGGCCGCCGGGACCTCTGGTGACGCCAGGTGGATGGCCGGCATCGGAGCGCGCGGCGTTCATCAACTCTTGCGTCGACAAGTGCCGCGCGGCGCCTGGGGTCACGCCGGAGCGCTATCCCATGTGCGACCGTGCCTGCAAATGCGCTGCCGATGAAGCCGAGAAGACCATGACTGTCGAGGAAATGGCGTCGGCCGCGCAGGCGATCTCCAGCGGGAAAGCGTCGGCCGCGCAAGCCGCCACGATGGACCGGCTGAACACCGCCGGCATGCGCTGCGTGACGGACACGCCACCCACCAAGAACTAGCGGAGCGCCTCAGAAGCGCGGGATATCCGGGAACGGCAACTTGCCCTGGTGCACCACGACGCGCCCCAGCTCGGCGCAGCGCCGCAGCTTGGGGAACACCTTGCCGGGATTGAGCAGGTGGTCGGGATCGAAGGCGCATTTCACCCGCATCTGCTGGTCGAGGTCGATCTCGGTGAACTGCTCGCCCATCAGGTCGCGCTTCTCGATGCCGACGCCATGCTCGCCGGTCAGCACGCCGCCAACCCGCACGCAGAGCCGCAGGATATCGGCGCCGAATTCTTCCGCGCGACGAAGTTCGTCGGGATCGTTGGCGTCGAACAGGATCAACGGATGCAGGTTGCCGTCGCCGGCATGGAAGACGTTCACCACGCGCAGGCGATAGGTCTTGGACATGCGCCGCATTTCGGCCAGCACCTCGACCAGCCGGCCGCGCGGCACCGAGCCGTCGAGGCACATGTAGTCGGGCGTGATCTGGCCGACCGCCGGGAACGCCGCCTTGCGTCCGGCCCAGAACAGCACGCGTTCCTGCTCGTCTTGGCTGATGCGGATCGTGCTGGCGCCGCGGCCTGTCGCGATTTCCTGGACGCGCGCCACCAGGTGGTCGACCTCGACCGCCGGCCCATCGAGCTCGACGATCAGCAAGCCTTCGACATCCAGCGGATAGCCGGCTCCGACATAGTTCTCGGCGCATCTGACGGCGTCCTTGTCCATCATCTCCATGCCGCCCGGGATGATGCCCGAGGCGATGATGGCCGCCACGCAGTCGGCGGCGCCGGCTTCGGTCGGAAAGCCCAGCAGCACGGCGCGCGCGGTCGAGGGCTTGCGCAGGAGGCGCACGGTCACTTCGGTGACGACGCCCAGCAACCCCTCCGAACCGGTCATCAGGCCCATCAGGTCGTAGCCGCCAGGATCGAGATGCTTGCCGCCCAGCCGCACGACGTCGCCGTTCATCAGCACCATCTCGATGCCAAGCAGGTTGTTCGTCGTCAGGCCGTATTTCAGGCAGTGGATGCCGCCGGAGTTCTCCGCCACGTTGCCACCGATCGAGCAGGCGATCTGCGAGCTGGGATCGGGCGCGTAGTAGAAGCCCTCGTGCTCGACCGCCTTGGTCACGCCGAGATTGGTGACGCCCGGCTGCACCACGGCGCAGCGGTTGGGGTAGTCGATCTCGAGCACCTTGTTGAACTTGCCCATGCCCAGCAGGATCGCGTCGCCGACCGGCATGGAACCGCCCGACAGCGATGTGCCGGCGCCACGAGGCACGACCTTCACCTTGTGGTCCTGGCAGTAGCGCAGGATGGCCGCGACCTGCGGCACGGTCTCGGGCAGCACGACGACCAACGGCATCTGGCGGTAGGCCGAGAGCGCGTCGCACTCGTAGGGCCGCATGCCATCGAGATCGTCGATCACGCCCTCCCCCGGCACGATCGCCTTGAGCGCGGCCACGATCTCGGCGCGACGCGCCAGGATGCCGGGATCGAGGGCGGGCATTTGCATGCCCCGATCATTACGCCAAATGAAAAAGCGGCGGAAGCCGAGGCCCCGCCGCTCGTGGTCGGTCCAGACGCTAAAGCTCAGCCCTGGCGGGCCTTATAGCGCGGGTTGGTCTTGTTAATCACGTAGACGCGGCCCTTGCGGCGCACGATGCGGCAGTCCTTATGGCGCAACTTCACCGACTTCAGCGAATGGCGGATCTTCATGGTCCTTACTCAACAAAAAGCCCCGGCCGGGCCGGGGTGAATGACGAAAGCGGGCGGAAAATAGGGACCGGACCCGGTCCCGTCAACCCGATTTCCGGCTAGATTTGGCGCTAACAGGGCCTCTGGGAGGGACGCTATGGGCAAACTAGCCCGCCGACGACTGATCGGCCAGGCGACCGTCGCCACGGCTGCCTTCATGGTCCACGCGCGGCGTGCCGGCGCCCAATCGGCACCGTTCCCCGCCAAGCCGATCCGCATTCTGGTCGGATTCGCGGCAGGCGGCGGCAATGACGTCGCAGCCCGCCTCGTCGCCCAGCAACTCTCCGGAGGCCCTCTCGGCACGGTGCTGGTCGACAACCGCACCGGAGCCAGCGGTCTGATCGCCGCCGACATGCTCGCCAAGTCACCGCCCGACGGCACCACCTTGATGCTGGCCTCGCAGACGACCATGGCCGTGGCGCCAATTCTCTACAAATCAGCCAACTTCGACGCCCTGCGCGACGTCACCGGCGTTGCCATGCTCGGCGCCTCGCCGATGGTGCTGGTCGTCACGCCATCGTTCGAGGCCAAGTCGGTTCGCGAGCTCATCGACATGGCGAAAGCGAGGCCCGGCGCGATCAACTACGGGTCGGGCGGCGTGGGCACGACGCCGCATATGGCGGCAGAGCTGTTTCTGCTGAGTTCGGGCATTCGCATGACCCATATCTCTTACCGCGGCGAAGCGCCGGCCATCGCCGACGTGATCGGCGGCCAGCTGCCGCTGGTGTTCGCCAATGTCTCGGTGGCAACCGCTCAAGTGAAGTCCGGCGCGCTGCGGGCGCTGGCTGTCACCTCGCCCCGACGAGCGCCCAGCCTGCCCGACGTGCCGACGCTTGCCGAACAGGGCGTCAGCGGAGCCGATAACGAAAGCTGGTTCAGCCTTGTTGCGCCGAAGGCAACGCCGCGCGATATCGTCCAGCGCCTCAACGCCGAAGTACGCCGCGCGCTCGAAGCATCCGAACTGCAGAAGCGCTTCGCCGAGCTCAGTCTCTCTATCAATCCCAGCTCGCCCGAGGAGCTGGACGCTGTCATCAAGTCGGAGATCGCGCGTTGGGCCGAGGTCATCCGCCAGGCGGGCATAAAGTCACCGGAGTAATCCCATGAGTGAGAACGCCTACGACATCGACATCGTGATCCAGGGCTTCCCCGGCAAGTCGGTGTGCCATGGCGGGCTGGGCTGGAGCAGTGTCGTACTGCTACGCGGCCATGGTCGCGTGGCGTTGATCGATACCGGCTCGTTCGGCATGCGCCGCCTCCTGATCGAGCGGCTGGAAAGTCGTGGGCTGAAGCCCAAGGACGTCACCGACGTGCTGCTCACCCACTCGCACCACGACCATTCGGTGAACTGGACGCTGTTCCGCCACGCCCGCATCGTGATCGGCAACACCGAGCTCAACTGGTCGCTGGGCGAGCCGTGGGGCGAGACGCCGGTGCCGGAGCTCTACATGCGCGAGCTCAACCGCTGGCCGAGCCTGGTGCGCGCGCTCGACGGCGAGCAGGTGCTGCCCTCGGTCTTCGCCCACGTGGCGCCGGGCCATACGCCGGGCTGCCTGGTCTTCGTGGCGCACGACAAGACGCGCGACTTCATCTTCACCGGCGACGCCGCCAAGAACCGCGCCGAGCTCATGTCGCGCAGCGCCGACATGACGGCGAGCGCCGACCAGACGGCACAATCGATGGCCATGATCTGGGAATTCTGGCGCCGCCGCCCCGGCAACATCCTGGTGCCCGGCCACGACCTGCCGATGACCCAGAAGGACGGCCGCACCTCCTACATCGGCAAGCGCGAAGCCGCCGTCTCGACCTGGTACGGCGACGACCTCGAACAGACCACGCTGTTCGAGCTCACCCGCCAGCGCGCCGGCGAAATACTGGCGGCCGACGGCTGACCTGCTCATACTCTGTTGGACCGCGGGCCTCCAGGCCCGCTCATGATTCATGATGCGGGCCTGGAGGCCCGCGGTCCCGAAGAGGAGAGAACGCATGTCCAGGCTCACGCTCACGCAAGCCAACAAGATCGTCGAAGTGGCGCTCGCCAAGGCGCGGGAAATGAAGATCAAGCCGCTCGCCGTCGCCGTGCTCGACGAGGCGGGACACGTGAAATCGCTGCAGCGCGAGGACAGTGCCAGCATGCTGCGCAATGACGTGGCGATCGGCAAGGCGTGGGCCGCGGTCGGCATGGGCGTGGCAAGCCGCACCCTGCTTGAGCGCGCCAAAGGCAATCCGCAGTTCTTCGGGGCGCTCTCCGCCACTGCCCAGGGCAAGTTCATTCCGCAGACCGGGGCGGTGGTGATCAAGGACAAGGACGGAACTGTCATCGGCGCTGCCGGGGCCTCGGGCGGCACCGGCGAGGAGGACGAGGCGGTCTGCATGGCGGGTATCACCGCCGCGGGATTGGCTTTCGGCTGAAGCCTTCTCTATTGTCCGCCCCTCAAAAGTCGGGCCGCAAAAGTGGGGCCGCAAAGCGGGAAGGGGCAATGTTCGAACCAGCAGAGCGTCTGAAGAGCGTCAAGGTGTCCGCCTCCGCCGCGATGACCCGCAAGGTCCGCGAACTCCGGGCGCAAGGCGTGAAGATCGTGGGTCTGTCGTCGGGCGAGCCCGACTTCCGCTCGCCGGCGCACGCCATCGAGGCGGCCCACCAGGCCGCCCTTGCCGGCGAAACCAAGTATCCGCCGCAGGACGGCGTGCTGCCGCTCAAGAAGGCGGTTCAGAAGAAATTCAAGCGTGACAACAACCTCGACTACGCGCTCGACGAGATCATGGTCTCCAACGGCAGCAAGCAGATCATGTACAACGCCACCATGGCGTCGGTGAATCCCGGCGACGAGGTGATCATCCCCTCGCCCGGCTGGATCAGCTATGCCGACCAGGTGAAGCTCGCGGGTGGCGTGCCGGTCGCCGTGTCGTGCCCGGAGAACAACCACTTCCACCTGCGCGCCGCCGACCTCGACGCCGCGATCACGTCCAAGACCAAATGGGTGGTGCTGAACTTTCCCAACAATCCGACCGGCGCGGTGTGCACGCGCGCCGAGATGCGCGAGATCGCCGACGTGCTCCTCAAACACCCGCACGTGCTCATCATGTCGGACGAGATCTACGAGCACCTGCGCTATGACGGCATGGAGTTCTGCTCGATCGCCGAGGTCGAGCCGAAACTGAAGGAGCGGACGCTCACAGTGAACGGCGCCTCGAAGTCCTACGCCATGACCGGCTGGCGCGTCGGTTATGCCGGCGGGCCAAAGGCCATGATCACAGCGATGATGAACATGCAGGGCCAGGGCACGGCGGGTGTTTCGACGGTCGGCCAGGCCGCTGTGACGGCGGCGCTCGACGGACCGCAGGACCTGATCCAGAGCCATCGCGACGACTACCAGAACCGGCGCAACCTCGTGGTCGGCTGGCTGAACGAGGCGCGTGGCATCAAGTGCCACAAGCCCGAGGGGGCGTTCTACGTGTTCCCCAACATCGCGGGCTGCATCGGCAAGACAACGCCCAAGGGCAAGAAGCTCGCGACCGACACCGACTTCGTGACGGCACTTCTCGAAGAGCGCCACGTCGCCACGGTGCAGGGCACGGCGTACGGCATGAGCCCGTACTTCCGCATCTCGTACGCGACGGACCTCGAGAGTCTGCGCGAGGGCTGCAAGCGCATCCAGGAGTTCTGCGCCGATCTGCGTTGAACCGCCTTGTGCCACGCCGGGATTGCCCCACAATGGCCGGCAACACAAAAGTTCCATGGGAGGAACAGATGCTCGTTCGTCGCCGTGATCTCCTGGCCGGCGCGGCCGCTATTGCCGCCGCACCGCAAGTAGCCCGCGCGCAGGTCAAGCCGCGCGTCACTTTCATCTCGCAATGGTCGTCGGGCAGCGATGGCGCCGCCATCAGCGGGCTCGGCAAGCGGCTCGAAGAGGAAGGCGGCATCTGGCAGCACAGCCCGGTGCCGGGTTTCACCACCGAGATGATGAACAAGCTGCGTGCCGACATCATCGCGGGCAACCCGCCGGCCGCCTCGCAGCTCAAGGGGCCCGAGATTGCGGTGTGGTCCAAGATCGCGCCGACGGTGAACCTCGACCCGCTGGTCACGGCAGCCGGCTACGAGAAGCTGATCCCCTCGGAACTGGTCGGCCTGCACAAGCCGCAGGGCCACTGGGTCGCGCTCCCCATGCAGGTCTACCGCACGACCACGCTCTTCATGTCGAAGCCGGCGATGAAGAAGGTCGGCGCGACCAAGGCGCCCAAGACCTGGGCCGAATTCAACGACCTCGCCACCGCCATGAAGGCCGCCGGCATCACGCCGGTCGCCAATGGCGGCATCCGCTGGGATGACGGCATGAAGCTCGAGATCGCGCTCAGTGGCATCAGCTGCGACGCCTATCGCGCGGCGCTGATGAAGCTCGATCCCAAGGCACTCAAGGGCGCCGAGATGCTCGAGGCCTTCGCCCAGCTGCGCAAGTTCGCCAACTGGATGGACCCGGCCATCGCCGCGCAGCACTACTCGGTCAACCTGCCCAAGTTCCTCAAGGGCGACATGGGTATGCTTATGATGGGCGGCTGGGCCCAGGGCGTGATCAAGAACCTCGGCGGCAACCTCGACGACGTGCTGATCACCTCGGTGCCGCAGAACGAAGGCAAGCCGGTATTCGTGCTCAACGCCAATTCGATGATCTTCTGGCAGCGCAAGGAGCCCGACCTCACGGCCGGCCAGCAATTGCTCGCCAAGCTCATGATGCAGAAGGACGTGCAGGAGAAATACTCGCAGACCACGGGCTCGATCCCGGTGCGTACCGACGTCGACTTCTCCGGTCCGGCGTGGACCGACGGCCAGCGCGAGGCCTCCGCCGTTCTGATCGAGTCCTTCAAGAGCCAGCGCGTGCTGCTCAGCCTCGCCCACAACATGGCGCAGACCAATCCGATCACTGCCGCGATGATCGATGTCCTCACCGAGTATGTGCACAACGACAAGGTGACGCCCGAGCAGGGAGCGGCCCGGCTGGCCCAGGCCGTGGATAACGCGCGCGGATGAAGGGTCGGTTCGGCAGATACCTGCCGCTCCTCGTCATCTGGCTGCCGCTCCTGATCAATGCCGGCCACGTCGTGGGCTTCACGGCGTGGACGACGTGGCTCTCCTTCACGCCGTCCGACCTGCTGCCGGAGTACGACTGGGCCGGCCTGCGCAGCTACCGCGGCGTGCTGCGCACCGAGAACACCGAGGTCGCCTACATCAACCTGCTGATCTACAGCGTGGGCTTCGTCGGGCTGACGACGATCGTGGGCTTCGTGCTGGCGGTGCTGATCGACCAGCGCATCCGCGCCGAGAACCTGTTGCGCACGATCTACCTCTATCCGCTCGCCGTTTCCTTCATCGTCACCGGCACGGCGTGGAGCTGGCTGTTCAATCCCGGCCTCGGTATCCAGAAATTCGTGCGCGGTCTCGGCTGGTCGGATTTCCGCTTCGACTGGATCACCGACCGCGATTTCGCGCTCTACACGATCGTCTTCGCCGCCGTCTGGCATGCGGCGGGCTTTGCCATGGCGCTGTTCCTGGCCGGCCTGCGCTCGATCGATCCTGACCTCGCGAAGGCGGCGCAAATCGACGGCGCCGGGCCGGTGCGCTACTACCTGCGCATCGCGGCACCCGGCCTCGCACCGATCGCGATCTCCGTTCTCGTCATCCTGCTGCAGTTCGCCATCAAGACCTTCGACCTGGTGCGGGCCATGACCGGCGGCGGACCGGGCATCGCCACCATGCTGCCGGCGGTGGTCGTCTACGACTTCATGTTCCAGCGCGGCCAGCTCGGCCGCGGCTCGGCCGCCGCCGTGCTGCTGCTGTTGTCGCTGCTCGTGGTGCTGCTGCCCTACTACGCCTACGCCCACTGGCGGGCGCGGCGGGATCGCGCCAATGGTTGACGCGCTAAGACCTGGACGCTGGCTGCTCTATGCCGTGCTGGCGGCCTTCGCCGTGTTCTTCCTGCTGCCGCTGGTCGTGGTGATCCTGAATTCGTTCCGCACCGCCCAGGAGATCGCGCGCACCTCGGTGATCGGCTGGCCTCTCGGCCTGGCGTGGCAGAACTACGTGGAGGCCTGGAGCGGCTACTGCATCGCCCAACGCTGCGAGGGCATCCAGCCCTACATGGTGAACTCCTTCCTCCTGGTGATCCCGGCGACGATCCTGTCGACGGCGCTGGGGGCGATCGCCGGCTACTCGATCTCGCTGTGGCGCTTCCGCGGCGACACCATCGTATTCGCGATCGTCGTCATGGGCGTGTTCCTGCCGGAGCAGATGAAGCTGATCCCGTGGGCGCTGGTGCTACGCGACCTCGGCCTCTCCAACACGATCACCGCGCTCGTCCTCATCCACACCGTGCAGGGCATGAGCTTCACCACGCTGTTCTGCCGCAACTACTACATCGGCATCCCGCAGGACCTGATGAAGGCCGCCCGGGTCGACGGCGCGGGCTACTTCCGCACCTTCTGGCGCATCGTGCTGCCGCTGTCGCCGCCGATCCTGATCGTGACGGTGATCTGGCAGTTCACCGGCATCTGGAACGAATTCCTGTACGGCGTGACGTTCACGACCGGCGGGCAGCAGCCGGTGACGGCGGCCCTGATCGCCATCGCGACCACTCCGGCGACCGACCTGGTGGAATACGGCATCCAGAGCGCGGCCGTGCTGCTGGCGGCGCTGCCGACCCTGCTGGTCTACTTCTTCGGCGGGCGATATTTCATGCGCGGCCTGACCGCCGGCGCGATCAAATAGGGGGAACGATGGCGGCGCTCAACGTGCGTGGCGTTCACAAACAGTTCGGTTCGGTCGAGGTCCTGAAGGGCATCGATCTCACGGTGGAGAACGGCGAGTTCGCCGTGCTGCTCGGCCCATCGGGCTGCGGCAAGTCGACCTTGCTCAACGTCATCGCCGGCCTCGAACAGGCGAACGCCGGCACCGTCGAGATCGGCGATCGCGTGGTCAACGCCGTGCCGCCCAAGGACCGCGACATCGCCATGGTGTTCCAGTCCTACGCGCTCTATCCCTCGATGACGGTACGCGCCAACATCACCTTCGGCATGGAATGCCGCGGCGTGCCGAGAGCGCGGCGGGACGAGGCCGTGAAGCGGGTCGCCGCCTTGCTGCAGATCGAGAGGCTGCTCGACCGCAAGCCGGCCCAGCTCTCGGGTGGGCAACGCCAGCGCGTCGCCATGGGCCGCGCCCTGGTGCGCGATCCCCTGCTGTTCCTGTTTGACGAGCCGCTCAGCAACCTCGACGCCCAGCTCCGCGTCGACATGCGCACCGAGATCAAGCAGCTCCACCGCCGCATCGCCTCGACCATCGTGTATGTCACGCACGACCAGATCGAGGCGATGACCATGGCAAGCCGCATCGCCGTCATGAACCATGGCGAGCTGCAGCAGTTCGCGGCGCCCGACATCGTCTACAACCGGCCGGCCAACCTGTTCGTCGCGCGCTTCCTCGGCACGCCGCCGATGAACACCGTGCCGGCCAAGCTGGCTGCCGAAGGCGACACGCTGGTCGCCGTCATCGGCGGCAAGGCGCGCCTGGCGCTGCCAACGCAACCCGCCGCGGCACGCGCCTATGTCGACCGCGACGTCTTCCTCGGCATCCGGCCCGAGTGTATCAGCGATCGCGCCGGCGGCATCCCGCTCGAGGCGGAAGTCGAGGTGAGCGAGCCCACCGGCGCGGAAACCCTGGTGCTGCTGCGCGTCGGCAGCGAGCGGCTGCGCGCGCGCGTGGCGCCCGATACAAAGCTAGCGCTGGGCCAGGCCGCCACCTTCTCAGTCGACACGCGGACGGCCTGCCTGTTCGATCCGCAGACCGAACGTCTCATCGCATGACTTTCACCCGATACAAGAGCCTCGAGGACAAGGTCGTGCTGATTAGCGGCGGCGCCAGCGGCATCGGCGACGCCTTCGTGCGCGCCTTCGCCGACAACGGCGCGCGCGTGGCCTTCATCGACCTTCAGCAGGAAGCCGGGACGGCGCTTGCCAGCGCGCTCGCTGGATCCAGGCACGCCCCGCTCTTCCTGCGCTGCGACGTTACCGATACCGACGCGCTAAAGGCGGCCATCGCCGAGGCCAATGCGAAACTGGGGCCGGTGTCGACGCTGGTCAACAACGCCGCCAACGACCAGCGCCAGCGCTTCGCCGATGTGACGCCGGACGAGCTCGACAGGACCATGGCGGTCAATTTCCGCCACATCTACTTCGCCTGCCAGGCGGTGGTGCCGCAGATGATCGCGCGCGGCGGCGGCTCGATCGTCAACATGTCGTCGATGGCCTGGATTGCCGGCGCCCCCAGCCTCGCGGGTTATGCCTCGGCCAAGGCCGCGATCGTGGGCCTGACCCATTCGCTGGCGCGTGAGATGGGCCCGCACCGCATCCGGGTCAACGCCATCGCGCCCGGCCTGGTGCTGACCGAGAAGCAGCAGCGGCTGTGGTATCCGACCGAGGAGAAGGTGGCGGAGATGGTGCGGATGCAGTTCCTGCCCGAAATCATCCAGCCGGCCGACATCGCGAGCCTCGCGCTCTTTCTCGCCGCCGACGACAGCCGCATGATCACCAAGCAGACCTTCTCGGTGAATGGCGGCCGCGCCTGAACCTTACCGCCTTACCACCACCTTTACCCCTGCGTGGTAAACGGCCGATGCCGATGGCAGAAGGATTTTGAGGGCTTTTTACCAATTACCACCCCCCCGATTTATGACTTGACTGCTTTCCGCGCGCCTATTCCTCCGGCTCGGTCGAGAACATCAGCGGATAGCCCTTCTGGCGGCCCATGTCGGTGCCTTCCTTGGCCTTGCTCTCGGCGACGTCGCGCGTGAAGGTCGCGACGACGCAGGCGCCGCGTTGATGCGCGGTCATCATGATGCGGTAGGCCTGGTCCTCGGTGGTGCGGAACACCGCCTTCAGCACCTGGACCACGAATTCGCGCGGCGTGTAGTCGTCGTTCAACAGGATGACCTTGTAGAGCCGCGGCCGCTCGATCTTGGGTTTCAGGATCGTGTCCGGTTTCAGGACGTCGATGTCGTCGCTCATCGCACCCTCCGAAGACGCTACCGATATTGACTAACACAAAGCGCGCCGTACCGATCATTTTCGATCGAGGCTCGAGGTCAAGAACTTCCGCCACAGTGACCGCACGTCATCGTGGTAACCGATGGTCATCGCTTCCGCGAAGGGGCTGCCGTCCAAAATCGCGTTCATCATGCGGTCAAACGCCGGCCCGTCCGACTCTCGCAGGTACGTCACGAACATTCCGGCTTCTCGGTAGGCCAACACGACCGGATACCAGGCAGGCTTGTTGGCAGGCGCTCGTTCGAGCCGGACACCGCCCAGGCTCTTTACGCTTCCGGTGTCGTCGATGGCGATTTTCTCTCCGCGCAGAATCGCGGCTCGCGCTTCCTCTTCGCTGACCAGTTCGGCGCCTCCGCCCGCCGACGCCATGACCGCCAGGCCTTCCTTGAACCAGTTCGGCAGGTAGATGTACCGGACCCCGCCGATCCACCCAACAATGTGGGCATGCGACAGCTCGTGAGTTAGGATTGCACGAAGGCGCTGATGTTGCGGCCCAAAGAGCTTGGGCGACAGGTTCACCCGACCGAACAACGTGACGCCCACCGGAACGGCAGACCCTAGGCCGTTTGCCGATGCGTATGCCTCCATGGTGGCGTACGCGCCCACGGTTGCCGGGTGCGCGAAAGCGCGGCCGTGCACGGCTTCGATCCGCGTCACGGCATCCGGCAGCAGCGCTGCCACGTCACGAGCATAGTCCTCGGCACCCGGCTCATAGTGCACCTGGGCATTGCCAGCGAGCGCCGGCAATCGATCGGGCAAATTCCACAAGCCCGAGACGAGATGGCGTACCGCGGGCATCGAGAGCGCCGCTCCCCCGCCGACGACCGACGTCAGCGCTACTCCGATGACCACCCAGAGGATACGGCGCCGCATGCTTCAACAGCCCGCAGGATCAAGTTTCGAGCCTAGTACCCTAATAAGGCTCCTTCAGGAACCGCTCGACAAGCCGTTCGGCGCGGCTGCGGTCGGTAAAACTCAGGTGACGCGCCAAGTTGCGCGCCGACGAGGCGAGATAGAAGCGCTCGTACTGCTCGTTGCGGCTGGCGAGCGCAGAGCCGGCGAAATCCCAGGCCAGCCGGAATATCCGGATGCGTTCCTCGGCCGGCATACCCTTGGCGCCGGGCAGGTAGCGGTCGATCAGCGGCCGGAGGTCGGCATCGGCCATCTGCGCCGCGGTCGGGGTGGCGAAGAGATTGTGCGAGCCGATCAGGCGCAGGATCTCGTTCACTCGTGGCATCCACAGCGGCAGCGTGGCGCGCAGCGCATGCAGCGGCGGCCCGGCCGGCGTCCACATCCCGCTCGGCCATTCGCGCGCCTCGGTCTCGGCAGCCAGCACGGCGGCGCGCGTGAACTCCGAGTAAGTCCAGATCTCGCCGATCATGCGCATGGTCTCGGGATCGACGGCATTGATCGCCGCCGCCATGCGCAGCGCGAGACCCCAGGCGAAGTCGAGCTTCACCGAGGCGCGGATCATGGTCTGCTGCTGGATGTTGGGCGGCCAGCTGGTGGTCATCACCGTGTTGTAGGATTTCAGGTTGCAGTCGATGAACAGCCGGTCGCGCGGTACCTCGACGTCATCGAAGATCACGAAGGCATCCTGCTCGTCGAACCGGCTGCTGAGCGGATGGTCGAAGCGGTTGGCACCGCTCGACACGCTGTCGCGGCACAGGAACTTCAGCCCCGGCGTACTCATTGGGATGCAAAAGGAGAGCGCATAGGCGTCGGCACCCTGCGGCAGCGGCGCCGCCGGATAGACCGCTATTTCGTCGGCGAAGGGAGCCAAAGTCGCCAGCACGCGTGCGCCCCTCACCACGATGCCGTGCTCGGTCTCGCCGACCTTGCGCAGCGCGTGCTCGTTGCCCGCCACCGGGGCGTCACCCGTCGCCTTGTCGACGGTCGGCTGCACGATCGTATGGGTCAGCGAGATGTCGCCGCGGCGCAGGAACTTCTGGTAGGCGACCAGCCGCTCGGCGCCGGCCTCGTTGCCGTGGGCGCCCCATTCGTCGGGCCGGCCGGCGAAGCCCGCATAGGTCACGTTCATGTAGTCGGGCGTGCGGCCCATCAGGCCGACGGAATATTCGGCCACGGTGCGCAGCGCCGTGCCGCGGCGCTTCAGGTCCTCGCGCGAGCGCGGGATCATGTGGCTGACCGGGATCGGCTCGCCGCTATCGGGATCGGGCATCAGGCAGGTCGCAGCCTCGACATGCTGCAGGTCGTAAATCTCGGCCAGGGCATGGGCGGCGCCGCGCAGCTTGGGATGGCTCACCACATCGGTGATGCGCTCGCCATCGACCCAGATCGCCCGCGGCCCGCGCAATCCGTTCAGGAACTGCTCACCTGTCCGCGCCGGCATTCACTGTCCTCCCTTGGCTGCTACCTCTTCGCCGTCGGCCCGTAGCACCGCATCCGTCCCTTTTCCATCCCTTGGAAAGTCCCCCGCCATCCAGAGACCTATTTTGTAGCAGCCAGATAGTCGGCGGCCGCCAGCGCATGCACGCGCAGCACGTGGTGGAACTCCGCGATGCTGACGCTCTCATCGATGCCGCCCATGCCGGCCGGCGAGCAGCCATAGACGAAGGCCGGGACGCCGGCGCGACGCCAGAAGCGCGTGTCGGTACCGCCCAAGCTGACGATCGGCTGCGGCGGATAGCCGAGCGCTTCGGCGGCATTGCGTGTCAGGTGGTCGACCATCTCATGCGTCGGGTCGGACCAGGTCGATTCCGGATTGCCGGCCAAAAGCTCCTCGAAGGTCACCATCGGATAGCGCGCGGCGATGGCCTTCACCTTGTCGAGCACGGCAGCGCGCGAGATGCCGACCGGCGGGCGGAAGTCCGCTTCGAGCACGCACTCGGCCGGCAGCATGTTAATCTTCACCCCGCCCTTCAGCGTGCCGATATTCACCGAGACGCGCCGCATCACGGCCGCGCCGCCCGCACCCAGGGACCGATCGGCCGCGCTCTTCACCTCGGCGCGGTCGAGGGTCTGGCGCACCGTCTCGGGCTCGTCCGGCGCCATGGCCTCGATCGTCTCGAGGTCCTTGATCAGCGAGGCCGCGATCTTGTTGGCGCTCGGGCTGGTATGGGGATAGGCGCTGTGGCCGCCCGGAACGGCGATGCGAAAGCGCAGCCACAGCATCGACTTCTCGCCGAACCGCACCGTGTGCACGCCGCTCGGCTCGGTGTTCAGCACGCAGTCACCCAGCACGTCCTCGGCGCAATTTCGCACCAGCCAGTCGGCGCCCCATTTGCCGCCGGTCTCCTCGTCCGACACCACGGTGAGCGTGACGCGGCCGGGCAACTCGGCGCGCAGGCGGTGCAGGTAGGCGAAGACGAACAGCAGCGCGGTGGTGCCGCATTTCATGTCGACCGTGCCGCGTCCGTGCACGCGCCGATCAACTCCATCTCCGACGATCTCGCCGGACAAGGGATCGCGCTTCCACACCGAGCGGTCGCCGATCGGAAACACGTCGAGATGGCCGTTCAGCACCAGATGGCGGCCGGGCCTCGCGCCAGTGAAGCTCGCGATCAGGTTCGGCATGGCGGCCTGCGGCGCCTCGGTACGATGCGCGATGCCCTCGCCATCGAGGAAGCGCCGGAAGAAATCGGCCGCTTCGGTCGTGTCGCCCGGCGGATTGCAGGTGTCGATGCGGGTGAAGGCGCGCAGGAACTCGAGCTGGCGCTCGCGCTCGTCGTCGAGCCAGCGGACCAGCCGCTCGCGAACGCTCATGGGCGCTTGAACTGTGGCGCCGGCGCCTCGTGCACGACCACGCCATCCTTGACGACGCCCAGACACGGCGCGCCGCCGATCGCATAGGCGATGCCGCGTGGATCGTCAGTGTCCCAGACGGCAAGATCGGCCGCACGCCCGACGGCAATGCGGCCGGCCGAATTGGAAAGACCGAGCGCCCGCGCGCTGTTGACGGTGAAGCCCTTCAGCGCCTCCTCGGGCGTCAGCCGGAACAGGTAGCAGGCGAGATGCATTTGTGACGCGGGCGAGACCGTGGGCGAGCTCACCGGATTGGAATTGGTGGCGAGTGCCATCGGCACGCCCAACTCGCGGAAAGTCTCGACCGGCGGCTTGCGCGTCTCGTGCAGCGTCAGATGCGCGCCGGGCAGGAGCGTCGCCACCGTGCCCGCCTCCGCCATCGCGCGGATCGTGGTGAGCGAGGCATATTCGAGGTGATCGGCCGACACGCCGCGATGCTGGGCCACCATCGCGCCGGCGGCGAAGTCGGTGTACTGGTCGGCATGCGCCTTCACGGGCAGGCCAAACGACTGCGCCTTGGCGAACAACCGGCCCATCTGCTCGTGGTTGAAGCCGACCTTGTCGCAGAAGCCGTCGACCTGATCGACCACGCCCTGGCGAACGGCCTCGGGCAGCACCTCGTCGCACATGAAGTCGACATAAGCGTCGCGCCGTCCGGCATATTCGGGGGCCAGACCATGGGCGCCGAGAAAGGTCGACACCGTCGTGACCGGCAGGTCGCGTCCCAAGGCCCGCGCGATCCGCATGAGCCTGAGCTCGGTCTCCTTATCGAGGCCGGAGCCCGACTTGCATTCGACCGTGGTGACGCCATTGGCGATCAGCCGACTGGCGCGCGCGCGGGTGACTTCGTAGAGCGCCTCCTCGGACCACAGCCGCGTGCGCCGCGCCAGGCCGCCGACACCGCCGCCGCGTGACTCGAGGTCCCAGCGCCCGCCACCGTGCGAGAGCACCTCGAAGTCGATGAGCCCCTCCTCGCCATAGACGATGTGGGTGTGCGGATCGACCAGGCCGGGCGTGACAACCTTCCCGTCGAGGTCCCAGGTCTTGCCCGCGCCGCCCGCCGGTATGTCAGCCGCGCGGCCGATCCAGGCGACTTTGCCTTGGGTGATGCCGACCGCGCCGTTGCCTAAAAGGCCGAACGGCGCGGAGCCGTCCATGGTGGCGATGCAGCCGTTGGTCAGGAGCAGGTCAAACGTCATGCGACGGGAATCGTTTCAGCAAGCGGTGCGAGCTTCACGACCTTCTCGTACCAGGCCGTGAGCTTGGGATGGCCCGGCCGCCACGGCTCGTTGGCGTAGCGGAAGTCGAGATAGCCCAGCGCGCAGCCGATGGTGATCTCGCCGATCGTGTCGAGATTGCCGAGCGAGCCGGCCTGCTTCTCGAACTCGGCGACGGCACGCGTGACCTTGCCCTGCTGGAGCGCGATGTATCCCTTTCGGCCCTCATCCTGCGGCAGGGTGAGCTCGCGCCGGCGCGGCTGGGTCGCGTCTAAAATGCCGTCGGCCAGCGCCTCCTGCGTCAGCGCCTTCCAGCGCGCCGGCCCCGCCGGCGGGAAGAGTTTTGGCGCCGAGCCGATGCTGTCGAGATACTCGCAGATCACCGGGCTATCGAAGAGGCAGGCGCCGTCGTCGGTAATAAGCGTCGGCACCTTGGAAAGCGCATTGTACTGCAGCAGCGCCGGATCGGTCGTGCCGATCTTCAGCCGCTCGATCTGCTTGTCGATGCCGCGCTTGATGGCGCAGGCCGTGACCTTGCGCACGTAAGGGCTGGCGGGTGAGAAGGCGAGTTTCATCGGTACATTCCTCCAAGGCTCGATCGGCTATGTTACTGGTCAAGAGCGCCCGGAGGCTAGCATGGCTGGAACCGACATCGACCGCCTGAAGGAACAGCAGGCGCAACTGCATCACGTCTCCGAGCACCTCGCCAACGAGCGTACCATCCTGGCCTGGATCCGCACGGCTATCGCCGTCATGACCTTGGGCGTCGGCATCAATCGCTTCAGCCTCTTCCTGGTCGAGTTCAGCCACATCGTGCCCGGCGGCCGCACGGCCAACATCCATGCTGAAGAGCTGGGTATCGGCCTGGTGATCCTGGGCATCGTCATGATGCTGGGCGCGATCTGGCACTATCTCGACATCGCCAAGGCGATCGACGAAGGCACCTACCGGCCGTCGCGGGTCAAGATCGTGCTGGCGTCTCTCGCGGTCATCGTGCTGGGCGGCGCCAGCCTAGCATGGCTCTTGTGGTAGGCAGTCAGCGATAGGCAGCGCGCGCAGTCACATATCCCGCCGCCAGGTCCGCAGCGAGCGCCGCGGCATCGCGCTTATTCGGATCGCCATGCCCGCCGCCGCCGGGCGTGCCGAGCGAAACCGTGTCGCCCTTGTTGATCACGTACTGCTTCTTCGGATCCGTCTTCTTTCCGTTGACCCTGAGCTCACCCGGTGCGCCGTCTTTGCCGCCTTCGATGCCGAAGGCGGGAAAGATCGTCCGCTCGGCGAGGAAAGACACGGCGATCGGCGTCTCGCTGCGGCTCTCGATCAGGATCTCCTGGCCCAACCCGCCGCGATGACGGCCGGCGCCGCCCGAGTCGGGGCGCAGCTTCTTATGATGGAAGCGCAGCGGCGCGATGTGCTCGCTGATCTCGATCGAGGTCGATGACACGTTGGACGGCCAGCTAAGGCAAGTGATGCCGTCGCGCTGCGTATTGCCGCCCATGCCGCCGTTGTAGAAGAACATGTTGGCGTAGGGCTTGCCGCCGCCCTTGCCATCATCGCGCACGCCCGACTGGTTCATGCCCCACATCGGGCTGCCGCAGGCGGCCATCACGCGCTCAGGGACTATCTGGCCGAGGCAGCCGAACACCAGCATCGGCACGTAGTGGCCGATCAGCATGCGCGAGCCGCCCGGTGCGGGGAATTGCGGATTGACGATGCAGCCCTCCGGCGCGCTGAGCCTGATCGGCCGCCAGGCGCCCTCGTTGTTGGGCAGGTTGGGGCTGGTGCAGACCTTCACCCCGTACATCGCCATGGCGTTGGTGTAGCAAAGCGCGCAGTTGATGGCGCGGTCGACCTGGGCGTCGGTGCCGGCGAAATCCATGCTGATCTCGTCGCCCTTGATGGTGAGCTCGAGCTTCATGGTGATCGGCGTTTCCATGATGCCGTCGGTCTTGAGCTCGCTGCGGTAGGTGCCGTCGGGCAGCTCGCGGATCGCCGCGCGCATGGCGGTCTCGCAGCGCCCCTGGATCTCGCGGGCGAGATCGGTGAGGTCGGGGAGATCGTAACTGTCCATCAGCACGCGCAGGCGATCTTCCATCAGGTCGAGCGCCACCACCTGCGCCCACAGATCGCCCATCGTCTGGTCGGGTGTGCGCACGTTCTTGCGGATGATGGCGACCAGCGTCTCGTCGGTCTTGCCGGCGACGATCATCTTCATCGGCGGGATCTGCAGGCCCTCCTCAAACACCTCGCGCGGCTCGGGACTCCTGATCTTGCCGCCTATATCGGGCGCATGGGCCGTTGTTGCGCTGAAGGCCACGAGCTTGCCGTCCTTGAAGATCGGCTTGGCGAGCGTGATGTCGGGCAGATGCCCGGTGCCCAGCCAGATGTCGTTGGTGATCAAAACGTCACCCGGCGCGAGCTGGTCCGGCGGGAAGAAGCGCAGGAAATGCTTCACCGTCTCGGGCAAGGTGCCGATAAAGCTCGGGATGCTCTCGGAGGCCTGCACCAGCGATTGGCCGGTCGCGTCGGTGATCACGCAGGAAAAATCGTAGCTCTCGCGCACCAGGGTCGAGAAGCTGGTGCGCACCATCGCGACCGCGGCCTCGTCGACCGTCGAGATCAGGCGCCGCCACAGGAGCTCGAGCTCGATGGGATCGAATGTGCGGGCCATCACACAACCTCCGCCAGGATGGAGCCGTCGGCCAGCAGTCGCGCCGTGGCGCCGGGCCCCACGATGAAAGTGCTCTCGTCTTCCTCGAACACGGCGGGCCCTTCGATGAGCATGCCGGGCACCAAGGCGTAGCGGTCCCACACTTTGGTCTCTACGGTCTTGTTTTCATCGGGGAAGAAGACGGGGCGCATGCCCTTTTGCGCGCTGGCCGAGGCATGGCGCGGCAGCTCGAGCTTGCCGCCGCTGCCTGGCATCGGCGCGCTGACCGAGAGTCGGAGCGCCACGAACTGCACGGCGGCGCCGGGCGGCGTGCGCGCGAACAGCGCCTTGTAGGCCGCCTCGAACTCGCCGCGTACACCCGCCTCATCGAGTGGCTCCGGCAAGCGGACGATAATCTCGCTGCCCTGGCCGATATAGCGCATGTCGGCCAGCCGGCCGATCGAGCGCGCACCAATGTCGGCGCCGGTGAGGCGCAGCACGTCGAGCGCCTCCTTCTCCAGCTCCGCAAAGATGCGCCCGGCCACCGTGAAGTCCGCGCCGGCGAGCGGCTGGGTGAAGCTCGCGACACGATCGACGCGCGCCGGGGCCATCAGCATGCCGATGGTGCTGCCCGCGCCGGCGCCCGGCGGGCAGACCACGCGCTTGACGCCCAACTTGCGCGCGACGTGCCAGGCATGGACTGGCCCGGCCCCACCGGTTGCCAGCAGCGCGTATTCGGAGGGAACGCGGCCGCGTTCGGCGATGGCGACGCGCGCGGCGCCGGCCATGTTCTCGTTGACCACGTCGTGCACACCGAAGGCCGCACGGTTGGGCTCGACGCCCAGCACCCCCGCGAGCTTGGCGAAGGCAGCTTTGGTTGCCGCCCCGTCGATCTTCATGGCGCCGCCCAGGAAGAAGTCGGCGTTGAGATAGCCCAGCGTCAGGTCGGCATCGGTGACGGTGGCATCGGTGCCGCCGCGGCCGTAGCAGGCAGGACCGGGCTGGGCGCCGCTGCTTTCGGGACCGACATTCAGCGTGCCGAGGTCCGATTTGCGCGCAATCGAGCCGCCGCCGGCACCGATCTCGATCAGTTCCACGGTGGCGATCTGGATGGGCAATCCAGAGCCGCGCAAAAATCGCTTCTCACGCGCCGCCTCGAAGCCGTAGGCGACCAGCGGCTCGCCGTCATCGACCAGCGCCAGCTTGGCCGTGGTGCCGCCCATGTCGAAGGCGAGCACGCGATCGAGGCCGGCGTTGCGGCCGAACCAGGCGCCGGCCAGGGCGCCCGCCGCGGGGCCGCTTTCCAGCAATTGCACCGGCGCGCGCTTGGCCTCGCTGACATGCGTCAGCCCGCCGTTGGACAGCATGAGAAAGAGCCCGCCGGGAATGCCTTCTGCACGCAGCGCCTGCTCGAGCCGCTCGAGATAGATCTCGGCCAACGGCCGGATGTAGGCGTTGGCCACCGTCGTGCTGGCGCGCAGGTACTCGCGGATCTCCGGCGCCACGTCGGACGAGAGCGAGATCGAGAGATTCTGGAAGCGCTCGGCGACGGCGGCGCCGATCGCGCGCTCGTGGGCGGCATTGGCATAGGCATGCAGGAAGCAGATGGCGAGGCTCTCGACGCCGTCCTTCACCATGTCAGCGACCTCTGCGAGCGCCGCATCGACATCAAGCGCGATCTCGACCGAGCCGTCGGGCGCCAGCCGCTCCCTGGCCTCGCGCCGCCATGGCCGCGGCACCAACGGCTTCGGCATCTCGATGAAGAGATCGTAGAGCTCGTATTTGCGCTCGCGGCCGATCTCCAGCACGTCGCGGAAGCCTGCCGTGGTCAGCAGCCCGGTCCTGGCGCCCTTGCGCTCGATCAGCGAGTTGGTGAATAACGTCGTGGCATGAACGACGCGCCCGATCTGCTCGGGCTTCGCTCCGGCCTTCTCGAGCACCCGCCGCGTGCCCTCAATGGCGCCGCGTGCCGGATCGTCGGGCGTCGTGCTCTCCTTCCAGATGATGGCGCGGCCGTCGCGCGGATCGTGGATGACAAGGTCGGTGAAGGTCCCTCCGATATCGATGCCGAGGGAGAGCGGTGCGGTCATCTATTGAACCTGACATGCAAAGCTCGTCGTCCCGACCGAAGCGCGCAGCGCGAAGTGGAGGGACGACAGAAAATCATTCCGCGCGGATATTGCCCTGCTTGACCACCTTCGCCCAGCGTTCGCGGTCCTTCAGGATGGCGGCCTTGAAGGCGGGGCCGTCCTGCGGAATGTTTTCCAATCCGCGCGAGTCGAGGAGCGGCTTCGTGGCGGGATCCGCCATGGCCTCCATGAAGAGCTTGCTCAGGGAGGAGGCGATCTCCGGCGGCAAACCCGCTGGCCCCACAAGCCCGAACCAGTTGCTGATGTTCACCGTCGGCATGGTCTTGGTGAGCAACGGCAGATCGGGTGCCATCGGGTTGGGATGGTCGGAGGCGATGCCGAGTGCCCTCACCTGCCCGCTCGAGATCTGGCCGACAATCTCCGAGATGTTGGCGAAGAACATATCGATCTGCCCGGCCGCCACGTCGGCGATCGCCGGCGCGCCGCCGCGATAGGGCACATGCAGCAGCTTGAGCCCGCCTGCTTCCGCGGCAAACAGCTCGGCGCCGAGCTGGTTGGTCGAGCCGTTGCCGGTCGAGCCGTAGCTCACCTTGCCGGGATTGGCTTTGGCGTAGGCTACAAGCTCGGCGACGGTCTTGTAGGGCGCGGTCGGCCGCACGATCAGCACCATCGGCACGCCGACCAGATTGCAGAGCGGCAGGAGCTCCTTGTCGAGATCGAGCGGGATCTGCGAGCCGGGCACCACCGGCGCTACGGCGAGCGAGCCCATGATGCCGATGCCGACCGTGTAGCCATCGGGTGCGGCGTTGGCGACGGCCTTGAGCGCGATGAAGCCCAGCGCCCCGCTCTTGTTGTCAACCACCACGATCTGTCCGGTGCGGCGCTGGATCGCCTCGCCTGCCAGGCGTGCGGCGATGTCGGCGGTGCCGCCGGGCGCGAAACCGACGATGACGTGGATCGGCTGCTTGGGCACCCAGTCGGCACGCGCTGCCGTGGCGGCGAGCAGCAGCGGGCTTGCCAATAGACTTCGACGCAACATGCGAAACTCCCCACTCCCCGACGATGAACGTCGAGCAAGGTCCGTGCCCGGTCAAGAAGCCTCGATCCGTAGTGAGGAATGAAGACAAGTTGATGCAGGACAACTACAAAGCAAGAGCCTTGGAGTAAGGAGTTGATCCGCTGACAATTCTTTGGGCTGCCGGGCTGATTCTTCTGGCATATGTGGCTGGTTCGATTCCGACCGGCTACTGGATCGGGCTGACCAAAGGCATGGATATTCGCACCGTCGGCAGTGGCTCGACCGGAGCGACCAATGTCCTTCGCAGCGTCGGAAAGAAAGAAGCGCTCGTTGTATTCATAGTCGATATCGCCAAGGGATATCTTCCGGTCTGGTGGGCGATGACGCTGGAACCGTCACTATGGTCCAGCCTCGGACTGCCTCCTGACACGATCCCGGTCGCGGCGGCACTCATGGCTGTCGCCGGTCACAGTCGCTCGATCTTTCTAAAATTTGCTGGCGGCAAAAGCGCGGCAACAGGGTTGGGAACGTGCCTGGCCCTCAATCCTCTGGCAGCGGCCATAATTTTCGCGACCTGGATTGTCGTTCTAGCCATCTGGAAGATTGTTTCTCTGGCATCGATCAGCGCAGCTGCTGTGGCACCGTTCGTCTTCTATTTCTGCGGATCACCGCCAACGATCATCGGCTTTTCTGTCGTCGGCGCCCTCTATGTCATTATTAGACATCGCGCCAATTTGAAGAGATTGATGAACGGAACAGAACCGCGCATTGGCATCGCGTAGTCTCCACCCCACATGCCGAACGATTTCCACGCTGCCGATGTCTGGTCACTGCTCGCTCACTGGGCGGATGCGACGCCCGAGGCGCCGGCATTCCTGCACGGCGATCGCGCGCTCTCCTTTGCCGAGCTGCACGAGCAGTCGCTGCGCGCGGCCCAAGGGCTGAGCGATCTCGGCGTCGGACCGGGCGATCGCGTGGCGCTGTGGCTTCCCAACCTCCCGGCCTATCCGATCCTCTACTTCGCCTGCACGCGGCTGGGCGCCATCGCCGTCGCCGTCAACACCCGCTACCGCGCCGTAGAAGTCGCCGACATCGTCGGCCGCTCCGGCGCCAAAGTGCTGGCCTGCGCGCCGGGCTTTCGCGGCATCGACTTCCTCTCGATCCTGGCGGAGATCGATCCGGCGGCGCTCGACGCGCTGGTGGCGTTGGTCTTCGTCGGCGACGCACCCGAGCGGGTGCCGCCCGCCGTCGAACAACTGCGGCGCGTGCCGTTTGATCGCCTGCAGTCGCGTCCGCGCCACGGCGCCAATCACGCCAGTGCCAAAGCGCCCTGCAACATCTTCACGACCTCTGGCACCACCAGCGCGCCGAAATTCGTACTGCACCGGCAGGGCGCGATCGCGAGCCACGCCCAGCAAGTGGCGCGCGGGTTCGGCTTCAGCGCACCCGAGACGCTGTCGCTGGCCGTGCTGCCGCTCTGCGGCGTGTTCGGCTTCAACCAGGCGATGTCGACGCTCGCCGCCGGCAAGCCCACGGTGCTGGTCGAGTCCTACGAGATCGAGGCGATTGCGCGCCTGATCGAGCGCCACCGGCCGACCACCATGTTCGGCAGCGACGACATGTATGCCCGCCTGCTCGACCTGGTGCCGAGCGAGCGGCCGTTTCCCTCGATCAAGTGGGCGGGCTGGGCCAATTTCAACGCGTCACTCGTGGATCTCCCCAAGCGCGCCGAAGCGCGCGGCCTCCACCTCTGCGGCCTCTACGGCATGAGCGAGGTGCAAGCGCTCTATGCCCGCCAACCGCTCGACACGCCGCTCGACCGCCGCGTGCTGGGCGGCGGCGTGCCGGTATCGCCGCTCGCCCATGTGCGCGTGGTCGACGGTGAGCTCGAGTGCGCCGGCCCGTCACTGATGGTGGGCTACTATGGCAACGAGAAAGCCACGGCTGAGGTCATGACGCCGGACGGTTACGTGCGCACCGGCGATCTCGCCGAGATGGACGGCCATGGCGGCTTCACGTTCCTCAGCCGCATGGGCGACGTGCTGCGGCTCTCGGGCTTCCTGGTCAATCCGCTAGAGATCGAGAGCCACATCCAGAAGCTGCCCGGAATCGCAGCGTGCCAGACCATCGCGTTGGCGCGGTCCGACGGCGTGCGCGCCCTCGCCTTCGTGGTGCTGACGCCCGGCACCACGCTCGATGAGCCCGCCGTCATCGCCCACTGCAAGCGCGGTCTCGCCAACTACAAGGTGCCGTTGCGCGTATTCGCGATCGACGCGTTCCCCGTCACGCCCTCGCCCAATGGGCCGAAGATCCAGCGCAACAAGCTGCGGGAACGGGCCGAGCAACTGCTCGCCTAGAAGCAGCGCGAACTTCTAATGACCAAAATAGGTCGCCCGATGCGCCGGGTGTATCCTGCAAAATTCAACCGATCCGGGATTCCCGTTAGATTCCCGTTTGATTCGCCCGAAACGGTCTGTCGCGGCCAGACGGAGACGTCCCCTAGCTCCTCGGCGTCCGGTCGGGATGGCGGGCGCTCTAGCGCCAGAGCTGCTTGCTGGCGAGTGCGGCGCCCTGGGCCAGCGTCTCGAGCTTCGCCCAGGCGATATCGGAGTAGACCCGGCCGCCGAGGCCGCAGTCGCTGGAGGCGATCACGCGCTCGCGGCCGACCAGGCTGGTGAAGCGGCCGATGCGTTCGGCCACCAGCTCGGGATGCTCGACGACGTTGGTGGCATGGCTCACCACGCCGGGCAGGATCAGCTTGTCGTCGGGCAGCTTGGCCTCCTTCCACACCGACCATTCGTGCTCATGGCGCACGTTGCCGGCCTCGAAGGAATAAGCGCCGGCATTGATCTTGAGCATCAGCCCGACGATCTCCTTCATCGGAATATCCGTCATGTGCGGACCGTGCCAGCTGCCCCAGCAGAGATGGAAGCGGATGCGGTCCTGCGGCAGGCCCTTCAGCGCATGGTTCAGCGCCTCGATCTTGGGCTCGGTGAACTTCCGGTATTCCTCGAACGTCGGCTCGGGATTGATCTGGTCGAAATTCTCGGCGATCGCCGGATCGTCGATCTGCAGCACCAGCCCGGCATCGACGATCGCCTTGTATTCCTCGCGCATGGCGTCGGCGCAGGCGAACACGAACTCGTCATCGCTCTTGTAGTGATGATTGCCGACCCGCGCGCAGCTCGCGGGCCCGATCGAGGTCATGAAGCCCTCTTTGGCACCGTTGGCCGCCAGGGCCGCCTTGAAGTTGGCGATGTCGGCGGCGATGGCGGCGTGACCGGTGTACTTCACGGGCGCTACGGCGAACGGCCAGGTCGACAACCCCGGGCCGGTCGTGATCCCCGACTCCGGATCGGCGTAGGCCGTGCGGAAGCGGATGCGGTCGCGGCGATCGGCGAAGGTCGACAGCACGATGTTGCCCGGCGACGAGCGATGGACCGGCAGCGTGTCGCGATTGACGTCCTCGATCCTGAGCCCGCCCAGGCGCGTGAAGGAATAGCTCCACCAGGCGCGGTAGTTGACCTTGGAGCCCATCGACTTGCCGTACTCGCCGTCGCCCGGAACCGTGATGCCCGCCGCGACCTGACGCTTCACCACGTCGGCCACGGAAGCCGCGAGCTTCTTCTGGAAGGCGCCCTCTTCGATCTGGCCCGCCTCGCGCTGGGCGTTGACCGTGATCAGGTCGTCGGGCCGCGGCAGGCTGCCGGCGTGGCTGGTCAGGATGCGATCGCTGCTCTTCAGCATGGCTCACCGTCCCTTGAACTTGTTGGGCTTGCGCTTCTCGGCGAAGGAGCGCGCGGCTTCGTGGAAGTCCTCGCTGAGATAAAGCTTCTCGGGCGCGCCCATGTACATGACCTCGCGGCTCAGCCGATCCATGTAGTAGCGCCGCATGCGCACCGTCGAGCGCACGCTGAGCGGCGGGTTCTTCAGCACTTCGGCGGCAAGCTCGCGCGCCACCTCGAGATACTTGCCCTTGGGCGCCACGCGATTGATCAGGTTGGCCTTGAACGCCTCCTCGGCGGTGAAGAAGCGGCCGGTCAGCGCTGCTTCCATGGTGAAGGCGCCACCGCCGCGATAATGCATCAGCGCCCAATACTTGCCGGCGCCCAGGCCGCGCGAGGTTTCGGTGATCTGGAAGCGCGTGCCCTCTTCGGCGACGATCAGATCGCATTCCAGCACGATGCCGACCGACAGCCCCATGACGTAGCCGTGGGCGGCGGCGATCACCGGCTTCCAGTTCACCGACTTGGTCAGGAGATCGGCAGAGTGCGTGCCGCGGCCCTGCGGTCCGCCGAGCTTGAGGAACTCCTCGCGGCTGCGCAGCTGGCGCTGCTGCACGTCGGCGCCGCTCGAGAAGGCGCGGCCGTTGCCGCACAGGATGGCGATATGCGCCGTCTCGTCGGCGTCGAAGCTATGCAGCGCCTCACCCAACGCGCCGACCAACTCATCCGAAAAGGCGTTCAGTTTCTCGGGGCGATTGAGCGTGAGCGTGACGATTTCGCCCTGCTGCTCATAGTTCACGAGCGCCATCGTTTCCTCCTCATTCAGTACGTGCCATGCTAGCCGACAAAATCGGGAGGGAACCATGCCAATCATCCGCAGGGCGGTAACGGCAGTTCTTGCGTTCGCGTTCTGCGCCGGTCCGGCGGCGGCCCAGAAGAAATACGATCCGGGCGCATCCGATACCGAGATCAAGCTCGGCCAGACCATGCCCTACAGCGGGCCGTTGTCAGGGTTCATCACGCTCGCCAAGGCCGAGATCGCCTATTTCGCCATGATCAACGACCAGGGCGGCGTGAACGGGCGCAAGATCACCATGATCTCGCTCGACGACGGCTTCAGCCCGCCCAAGACGGTCGAGCAGACGCGCAAGCTGATCGAGGACGACCAGGTGCTGGCGATCTCCGGCTCGCTCGGCACCGCGACCAATGCGGCGATCCAGAAATATCTCAACCAGAAGAAGGTGCCGCAGCTCTTCCTGGCGTCGGGTGCCGCCCGCTGGAACGATCCGAAGAATTTCCCCTACACCATGACCCTCACGCCGATCTACACGGCCGAGGCCAGCATCTATGCCGCTTATGTGCTGAAGGAGGTCAAGGATCCCAAGGTCGCCGTGCTCTACCAGAACGACGACTTCGGCAAGGATTTCATCAAAGGCTTCCGCGAGCGCCTGGGCGACAAGGCGTCCGCGATCATGGCGCGCGAGGTGAGCTACGAGGTGACCGACGCCACCGTCGACTCGCAGATGATCGACCTCGCCTCGACCAAGGCCAACGTTTTCCTCAACATAACGACGCCCAAATTCGCCGTGCAGGCGATCAGAAAGGCGCATGAGCTCGGCTGGAAGCCAACACAGTTCGTCGACAATCCGGCCGCCTCGATCGGCATCGTCATGCGGCCGGCCGGCATCGAAGCGTCGAAGGGCATCATCTCGGCGGCGTTCGTGAAGGACCCGACCGATCCGCAGTACAAGGACGATCCCGAATTCCAGGCCTGGGTGGCGTGGATGAAGAAATACTATCCTGCCGGCAGCCTAGAGGATCCGCAGAACGTCGTGGGCTACGTGCAGGCCCAGGCCATGGTGCAGGTCCTCAAACAATGCGGCGACACCCTGACCCGCGAGAACGTCATGAAGCAGGCGGCCAACCTCAAGGAATTCCACCCGGCCATGCTGCTCAAGGGCATCAACATGACCACCAGCCCGACCGACTACCAGCCGATGGAGGAGATGCTGCTGCAGCGCTTCAACGGCGAGCGGTTCGAGGTGTTCGGCGACCTGCTGAGCGCCCGTGTGAAATAAGCAAAGGAGAAACGACAGATGGCAAAGCGCAAGAGCATCACCTGGCCGGGCTTCAAGCACGAGAACCCGATCCCCAATGCCAGCATGATCGGCAACATCCTGATGTCGAGCATCATCAGCGGCCGCGATCCGGAGACCGGCAAGGCGCCGCCCGAGGCCGAGGCGCAGATCGCGAACATCTTCAAGCAGATCAAGGCAGGCGTCGAAGCGGCCGGCGGCACGGTCGACGACATCATCAAGGTCAATTTCTGGGTCCGCGATCCGGCGGTCGGCCGCAAGATGCTGAACGGCGAGTGGACCAAAATGTTTCCCAATGAGGCCTCGCGGCCGGCGCGCCACACGCTGGCCCTGCCTGCCAACGCGCCCAACCATGTCACCTGCGACTTCGTCGCGGTGATCGGCGGCTAGGATCGTCTTCGCCGGAACCGGAGGAGCGGTATCCTAATACCGCATGGGGCAGGGGCGAAGAGTGACAGGGAATCGAGGAAAGTGGCGATGCCATCGGCATCGGCGACCTGTCAGCCGGGTGACAGGTCCGGCGGGGGCATAAGCTACCGTCCCGGTATCCGGAGGTTGGCGACCGCCGCGCCGACAAAGAGCTGCGGCCGCGACTGTTCGCGCACGCCGAGCCGCCGCTCGAGCGTGTCGACGCAGGAACGCGTGCCAAGGGCAAGCTCGCGCCAGGTGGTGACGGCTCCGTCGAGCGTCTGCAGGAAGCACTGGTCGTAGTAGGTGTAGTCATCGTCGGCGCCGCAGCCGAAGCTCGTGCGATCGGCCGCGGCTGCCGTCATGATGATGCGGTTGGGCTTCTTCGCCTGGTCGTTGATGAAGGTGCCGCTGTGGCAGGCCGACACGACCGCCACCGTCGGCACCGCGCCGCAGCCCGCGGTCAGCGCCCGCTCGAACGCGGCCGGGCCGAACAGGCGATCGTCGGGCCGCAGAAAGAAGCCGCGCTCGTCACCGTGACTGGTGACGAAAACCAGGCAGGCCTCGCCGCCTAGCGTGCTGAGCGCATTGCGGACGTTGGTCGACGACGACAGGCGCGCCGCATCGCTGGCGAACAGCAATCTGATGTCCTTGATGCCGAGCGCGGCCAAGCGATCGTGCAGCGTATCGACGCCATTGGCGAAGGCGGGGCTGCTGTTGTCGCCCGCCACCAGCAAGGCGTGCCAGCGACTTGCCGGAACGACCCCATTTGCTGGAAGAGGCACGGCCGCGAGCTGGGCCTGCGTCGACGGCGGTGGCGCATCGTCGGGCGTGCAGCCGCCGACGAGCAAGGCAAGGATGAGGGCGGCCGCGACGCGGACCAACATACCCGACTGTTCTCCTGTGGCTCAGTTCGGCTTGGCGCCGGCCGAGCGCAGGGCCATCTCGGCATAGAGCCGTGCCATCTGCTCCTCGCCCAGCCGTCCGCCGGGACCGTACCACATCGAGATATGAGTGCACTGATCGAGCAGCGCCATCGCCAGCGCCTTGAGGTCGCGCCGGCCGTCGATCTGTGGTGGATCGAACACGCCGCGCTCGACGCCTTGCGCCAGCACGCCGACCAGAATGTCGCGAATGGCGCGACGGCTGCGACGGATGTCGGCGACGCGCTCGCTGTCGAGCCAGCCGATCTCGCGGTTGGCGACCAGCGCCTCGACGCGCAGGCGGCAATGGCGCACGACATAGACCCGCACGAAGGCCGCAAGCTTGGCGCGCGGGTCGTCGCCTGCCGCCGCCACCGCCTGCTGGCAGATCCGCTCCAGCTCGGCCTGCGTCGAGGCGATGATATCGTGCAGCAGCTCGTCCTTCGACTTGAAGTGGTTGTAGAGCGCGCCTTGCGTCAGGCCGCAGGCCTTCATGATGTCGCGCACCGTCACCACCGGATAGCCGCGTTCGGCGAACTGAGCGAAGGCGGCGGCGCGAATCGCTTCGACAGGCTGGCGCGCTTCGCGCTCGGCGGGCGGACGTCCCTCACGCTCGACCGGCGGCGGAGCGGCAGCGCGAACCGTCGTCTTGCGCTTGCTCATCGCGTCGCTCCCGCGATGCCCTCGACCAGGCGCCAGCCCAGTTCGGCGGCTGGACGGACCAGCTTGCCGGACTCGGCCGCGCGCATGTTGGAAGCGGTGCCGTCGAGCGCGCGGGCATAGACGCCCTGGCGGATGCACGACACGCGAAAGAGATTGTAAGCCATATAGAATTCCCACAGTGCCGAGGCGGGCACGGCACGTTTGGCGAGACTGCAGTAGTAGGCGACCATGTCCTGCTCGGTGGGCAGGCCAAGCGCTGCGAGGTCATGCCCCAACAGCCCGCCCCAGTCCATCGGCGTGCGCCACAGCATGCAGAGATAGGAAAGCTCAGCCAGCGGATCGCCGAGCGTGGAGATCTCCCAGTCGATGATGCCGAGCACGCGCGGCTCGCTCGAGTGATAGACCATGTTGTCGAGCCGGTAGTCGCCATGGACCAGCACCGTCTCGTCATTGACGGGGAGATGCGCCGGCAGCCAGTCGAGCAGCTTGTCCATGGCCTCGATGGTCTCGGTCTCCGACGCCTTGTACTGCTTGCCCCAGCGCGAGATCTGGCGCGCGACATAGCTGCCGGGGCGGCCGAAATCAGCGAGACCTAGCGCCACGTAGTCGACCGCGTGCAGCTTGGCGAGCGTCTCGAACTTCGCCCGGTAGATCGCCAGCCGCCCCTCCTTGGGTACCTCCGGCAGCAGCGGGTCCCACAGTACGCGGCCGTCGCAATATTCCATGATGTAGAATGCGGTGCCGACCACGTCGCCGTCCTCACACAGCGCATAGGCGCGCGGCGTCGGCACGTCTGTCTTATTCAACGCGGAAATAACGCGAAATTCCCGCTCAACGGCGTGGGCCGACGGCAGCAGCTTGCCCGGTGGCTTGCGACGCAGCACGTAGCGGCGACCGGCGGCATCGGTCAGGCGATAGGTCGGATTGGATTGCCCGCCCTTGAATTGCTCGACACGGATCGGCGGCGTGAAGTCTGCGACCTTGTCCGACATGAAGCGCGCAAGCCGCTGCTCATCGAAACGGTGCCTCTCCTGCACCTCCATCGTGCCGATGTAGTCCGCGCCTTTTCTGGCCACCCGAAGCCCCTGAACGAGCGTTCACATTGCGTCGAGTTTGCTCGCCCGTTCGAGGCCATGCAATAAGCGTCGGCGGGAGTTCGCGTGGCCGATCTGCTGTCGATTTATCCCGTAACAGTCTGGGTCGTCCTTCTCACGACCGGCATCGTGATCGGCCTGCTGGCCGGGCTGCTCGGTGTCGGCGGCGGCATCATCGCCGTTCCCGTCCTGCTCGAGATCTTCGCGGCAACAGGTGTTTCCGGCCCCGTTGTGGTGCCGGTGGCTGTAGGTACGGCGCAGACCAGCATACTGATTGCCTCCCTGACGGCGGCCTTCGCCCATTGGCGCGCGGGAACAATCGATCGCACCCTGGTCAGGGAGTGGCTGCCGGCGCTGATCGTCGGAACGGCGCTTGGCCTTGGCGTGGAGCCATTCGCCCCTGCGAAGCTGCTGACTGGTCTCTTCGCGGCCATCGCGGCCGGGCTCGGCGTCAAGATGGCATTGGGCGACCGCGTCGTGCTGAGCCGCCATCCGCTCAAAGGACCGGTCGCGCAGCTGCCGCCTGTTCTGGTCGGTGCCTTCGCCGCCGCGCTGGGCGTCGGCGGCGGGACGTTGAGCACGCCGGTCCTGTCGATGTTTTCCTTCCCCATCCGACGCGCCATTGGGGCGGGAGCCTTGTTCAATCTGATTATTTCCGTGCCCGCTACCATGGCGTTCCTGGCGATGGATTGGCAGACGCCCGGGCGGCCGCCGAACTCCGTCGGCGACGTGGCGATGTTCTGCGTAGCGGCGCTCAGCCTGCCTGCGCTCTTTGTCGCGCCTGTGGCTGCGCGCTGGTCGCGCCGGGCGCCGGTCGTGCTATTGCGACGGTCGTTCGCACTCTGTCTGTGCGCCATCGCCGTCCGTATTGTCCTGCGGGCGTGAACTTGGCGCTTTTGCGCAGCGTCCGAATCGTGTTTATCTAGGGCTAGGGGTCGGTTCGGGGTTTCGAACCCAAAATCTGTTAGACACAAAGCGTAGGCGCCGGGGAGGCATCGTTGAGTCGATACCTAAGCAAGGACTTCCTGTCCGGGGTGATGTTCATCGCCTTCGGGCTGGTGGCATTGTGGTTCGGGCGCCACCTGGCGCTTGGAACATCAGTGCGCATGGGGCCGGGCTACGTGCCCCACATGCTGGCCGACATCATGATGGTCCTCGGCACCATCATCAGCCTGGTGCCGCTCTACGCGAATGCCTCGAAGCGCGAGAAGGAGACGATCTGGGCCCCTGTCGGGGGCGCGATTGTCGTGTTGATCCTGGCAATCCGCTATGTGCTGCCGCTTCCGGCATCACTTGCCCAGTTCGGGAGCGACTGGCTGCTCCTGGTCGCGGTCGTCGGCGTGTTCACTCTTCTGCTGATCTGCGTCTTGGTCAACATCTCCCGCGGATCGCACGCCGCATCCGGCGAGAAGATCGACCTCGTCGAGCCGCCGAAATGGCGGCCCATCACCATGGTGACCATCGGCATCGTCGTCTTCGCACTGCTGTTCGAGACCACCGGCATGTTCCCCTCGCTGGTCGCTCTGGTCCTGATCGCCTCCTGGGGTGGTGACGAATTCAAGCTGTGGGAAGTGCTCGGCAATATCGTCGTGCTGACGATCCTGTGCGTCGTCGTATTCAAGATCGGGCTGAGCATGAATATCGCAGTCATCAACGGAGTTCTGGTGAGATGGACCTGCTCGGCAATCTCGTCCTGGGAATGAGCGTCGCGCTCAGTATCCAGAACCTGCTCTACGCGCTGCTCGGCTGCATGGTCGGCACCCTAATCGGTGTCCTTCCCGGCATTGGACCGGTGGCGACCATCGCCATGCTGTTGCCCATCACCTTCCACCTGCCGCCGACGGCCGCGTTGATCATGCTGGCCGGCATCTATTACGGCGCGCAGTACGGCGGCTCGACAACGTCGATCCTGGTCAACCTGCCGGGCGAAGCCTCGTCGGTGGTGACCTGCATCGATGGCTACCAGATGGCCCGCAAGGGCCGCGCCGGCGCCGCATTGTCGATCTCGGCGCTCGGCTCGTTCTTCGCCGGCACGGTGGGCACGCTGATCATCGTCCTGTTCGCCGAGCCGCTGACGCGCATGGCGCAGAAATTCGGCCCGGCCGACTATTGCTCGCTGATGGCGTTGGGCTTGGTGGCAGCGGTCGTGCTGGCCAGCGGCTCGGTGCTAAAGGCCATCGCCATGGTGTTCCTCGGCCTGCTGTTCGGCCTGGTCGGCACGGACGTCAACACCGGCGCGCAGCGTTTCACCTTCGACGTGCCCGAGCTCAGCGACGGCATCGATTTCGCGCCCATCGCCATGGGCCTGTTCGGCATCGCCGAGATCGTGATCAACCTCGAACGAAAAATGTCGCGCTCCGGCGCGATCAAGGTGACATCGCTCTGGCCTACCCGCGAGGAAATCCGACAGGCCTGGCCGGCTGTCATCCGTGGCACGGCGCTCGGCTCAATCCTCGGCGTGCTGCCGGGCGGCGGCCCGACGCTCGGTGCTTTCTCGGCTTACACTTTGGAGAAGAAAATCTCCAAGACGCCCGAGCAATTCGGCAAGGGCGCGGTCGAGGGCGTCGCCGCGCCTGAATCGGCAAACAACGCCGCGGCGCAGACGTCGTTCATCCCGATGTTGACACTCGGCATCCCATCGAACGCCGTCATGGCGCTCATGGTGGGCGCCATGATCATCCAGGGCATCCAGCCCGGCCCCGAGGTCATGACCAAGAAGCCGGACCTGTTCTGGGGCATGATCGCCTCGATGTGGATCGGCAACCTCATGCTGGTCATCATCAACCTGCCGATGATCGGCATGTGGGTGAAGCTGCTCACCGTGCCGTACCGCTTCCTGGCCCCGGCCATCCTGCTGTTCTGCGCCATCGGCGCCTACAGCCTGCAAAACAGCACGTTCCACGTCGAGCAAGTCGCCATGTTTGGCGTGCTGGGCTACATCTTCGTGCGACTCGGCTGCGAGGGGGCCCCGTTCCTGCTGGGGCTGGTGCTGGGACCACAGATGGAGGAATATTTCCGGCGCGCCATGCTGCTTTCGCGTGGCGATCCGTCGGTGTTCATACAGAGGCCGATCAGCCTCGGCCTCCTGATCACCACGGCCATCCTGCTGGTCCTCATGGCGCTTCCGAGCATCAAGAAAGCCCGCGAAGAGGCGTTCCAGGAGGAAGAGACCTGATCGCCGGAGGAGTCCGCTGATGTCCGACCTGCCCAAGCGTGTGAGCATTTCCGAGGAGGGCCCCCGCGAGGGCTTCCAGTCGGAAAAGAAGATGATCCCGGTCGCCGAAAAGGTGCGCCTGATCGAGGCGCTGGCGGAGACCGGGCTCAAGCACATCGCCTGCGTCTCCTACGTCAATCCAAAGCGCGTCCCGACCATGGCCGATGCCGAGGAAGTGGCGTCGAAGATCCGCCAAAAGCCCGGCATCGAGTATGCCGCGCTATGGCTCAACCAGCAGGGGCTGGAGCGCGCCCTGCGCGGCCCGCTGCACGTCGACGGTGGCGTGCGTGTTACGGCGTCGGACACCTTTTCGCGCAAGAACATCGGCAAGAGCGTGCCTGACGCCATGATCGAGCAGCGCATGTCGCTCAAGACCTTCAAGGACCGCGGCATGCCCGTCGAATGGGGCACCATTCTCGGCGCCTTCGGCTGCAACTACGAAGGCGAGCTCTCAACCGAGCTGATCCTGCAGCGCGTGCAACTTGCTCTCGACGAGGGCGAGCTGGCGGGCTTCAAGCTCAAGGGCATCAAGCTCACCGACGCCATGGGGTGGGCGACGCCGCAGTCGGTTTACCGGCTGATCGGCGCCATCCGCAACAAGTGGCCCGAGCTCGAGATCTCGCTCCATCTGCACGACACGCGCGGCACCGGCATGGCCGCGGCCTATGCCGGCCTGCAGCTCGGCGTCACCAAGTTCGACTCCTCGATCGCCGGCCTGGGCGGCTGCCCGTTCGCCGCCACCGACGGTGCGGTCGGCAACATCTGCACCGAGGACTTCGCCTTCATGTGCGAGGAAATGGGCGTGGCGACCGACCTCGATGTCGACAAGCTGATCGAGGTGGCCAGGATCGCCGAAGAGGTCGTCGGCCGGCCCCTGCCCGGCCATGTGATGCGCGGCGGCACGCTGAAGGCCGCCAAGCAGCGCGCTTCGCAGAGGGCTGCCGCGTGAACGTCGAAACCATGATCCCCAACTCGACCTACGTCGACGTCGAGAAGGTGCCGTGGACCAAGACGCGCTTCCCGGGCATCGAGACCAAGATGCTGATGGAGAACAAGGCCACCGGCATGTCGACTCAACTGATGCGCTGGGCGCCGGGCGCGCGCCTGCCGCGGCACGAGCATGTCGAGATCGAGCAGACCTACGTCATCCAGGGCTCGCTCGCCGACCACGCCGGCGTCTGCCGGGCCGGCCAGTATGTCTGGCGCAGTGCCGGCAGCCGGCACGACGCCTGGACGGACGAGGGTTGCCTGGTGCTCGCCTTCTTCCTGAAGCCAAACACCTTCTTCGACCAGCAGTAGGCGCGCACATGGCTGGCGTTCTGGAAGGAATACGCGTCCTCGATTTTGGCCGGTACATCGCCGGCCCCTTCTGCGGCACCATGCTGGGCGACCTCGGCGCCGAGGTGATCCGCATCGAGAAGCTGGACGGCAGCGAGGACCGCTGGGTGACGCCGGTCACCGAGGGCGGCGAAGGCGCCATGTTCCTCCAGATCGGCCGCAACAAGTTGGGCCTCACGCTCAATCCGGTGAAGCCCGCGGGACGCGAGATCGTGAAGAAGCTGGTGGCCGTTTCCGACGTGGTGATCGCCAACCTGCCCTATGAAGACCTCAAGAAGATGGGCATCGACTACGACACCATCTCGGCGATCAACCCGCGCATCATCCTCGCCACCAATTCGACCTTCGGCTCGGAGGGCCCCTACGCCACCCGCGTCGGCTTCGACACGATCGGCCAGGCCATGTCGGGCGCGATGTACCTGTCCGGCGACGGCAAGGTGCCGACCCGGGCCAACGCGCCCTATGTCGATTTCGGCTCGGCACTGCTCAGCACCGTGGGCGTGCTGGCCGCCCTGATGGATCGCGCCAAGAGCGGCAAGGGCCAGAAGGTCGAAACGGCGTTGCTGCGCACGGCGATCAACATCACCAACAGCCACCTGATCGAGCAGTCGATGCTCAGCCTCGACCGCATCGCCACGCTCAATCGCGGCTTCACCGCAGGTCCATCCGATACCTTCAAGTGCAAGGATGGCTGGATCTACGCCATGACCATCGGCCAGCCGCTGTTCGTGCGCTGGTGCCGGCTGATGGGCAATGAGGATCTCACCGCCGATCCGCGCTTCAAGGACGATCTGGCGCGCGGCGACAACGGCGAAGCCCTGTCGGCGATCATGCAGAAATGGTGCGACAGCCGCACCGTGGCCGAGGCCCTGGAAGCGCTGGAGGCCAATCGTATTCCCGCCGGCGCGATCTACACGCCGCAGCAGACTCTCGAGGATCGTCATGTCCGGGAGGCGGGATTCTTCCAGGCCATGGATTTTCCCGGCGCGGCCAAGCCCGTGCCGGTGCTCAAGGAGCCGGTGATGCTGTCGCGCACGCCGCTCACCATCCGCCGCCGGGCCCCCAAGCTCGGCGAGCATACCGACCAGATCCTTCAGGAACTCGGCTACGAACCGGCCGTTATCCAGAAGCTGCGGGCCGAGCGAGTCGTCTGATGCGGCCGCTTTCCCGCAATAGGGTCGGAGGGAACCGGCGAATGTCGAGATGGCTCGCCCTGTCGGTCGCGTTGCTCGGAATGGGCTCCCCAGCGGTCGCCCAGGACGCCCCCTACCCGCCAGTCGTCACCTTCGCGGTCTTCCGCAACGGCGAGAATATCGGAAAGCACATCATCAACTTCCAGCAGAAGGGCGACGCCCGGATCGTGACGGTCGACGTCGACATTACGGTGAAGGCGCTGGGCGTCGCGGCGTATCGCTACGTCCATCACTCCAACGAAGTCTGGGTCGGCGACCAGTTGCAGTCGCTGCAGGCCACGACGGAAGACAATGGCCGCAAGTTCTCCGTCTCCGCCCAACGCGTCGGCGCCAACCTCAAGGTCGAGCATACCAGCACGGGGCCGGTCGCCTCGGCCGCCTATGACGGCTTCCAGGCGCCCGATGTCAGCCGCGAGACCCTGCCTGCCAGCACCATGCCGACGAGCTTATGGAGCTTTCGGCACGCCAGGCAGTCGACCTTGCTTAACACCCAGTACGGCATCCCCTCGCACGTGACGATGGTGCAGGGCCCTCGGGAGTTGGTGCGCACCTCCAAAGGCAGCGTCGAGGCCACCCGCTACACCTACAGCGGCGATTTGCACATGGACCTGTGGTACGACGCCCGCAGCCGATGGGTGAAGGGGGTTTTCTTCGCTTTCGACGGCTCAATGGTTGAGTACGTTCTGCAGGAATGACTGCAGCCGATCGCTTTGCCCGCCTACCCCATCTGCTTGCCGCCGACGCTGACCTGCAGCGTCGCGGGCGCTGGCTCAGCGTCGAATGCCGGGTCGATATCGGCAATGAGCCGTTCTTTCTTTCCATTCGCGACGGCGCTCTGTCGGCATTCCAGCGCGGCGCAAGCTTGATGCGGTCGACGGCATTTGCCGTGCGCGCCTCTGACGAGGCCTGGACCGGCCACTGGAAGCCGATCCCCGAGCCGGGCTGGCACGACCTCTTCGCGCTCACCAAGCGTGGCGTCGCATCGATCGACGGCGACCTGCGGCCCTTGCTGCAGAACCTGCAGTACTTCAAGGACCTGCTCGCCCTGCCGCGGAAAGAGGCCTGATATGGCACCCAAGCTCGAACCCATGGTCGGCCGCTACCTGCGCACGGATATCGACGGCGTCGCCCATCGCCTCTATTTCGAAGAGGCAGGCGTAGGCATTCCGCTGGTGTGCCTTCACACGGCCGGCGCCGACAACCGCCAGTACCGTCACCTGCTGGCCGATCCCGAAGTGACGAAGCGCTTCCGCGTACTGGCCTTCGACATGCCGTGGCATGGCAAGTCGACGCCGCCCGACGGCTGGGAGCGCGGCGAATACCGCCTGACCACCCAGTCCTACACTGCGGCCGTCCGCGCCTTCTGCCGGGCCATGGAACTCGACCGGCCTGTCGTCATGGGTTGCTCGATCGGCGGCCGCATCGTGCTCAACCTTGCCATCGAGCACGCCAGGGAGTTTCGCGCCCTGATCGCTCTGGAGGCCGCCGACTTCCAGCAGCCCTGGTACGACACGTCATGGCTGCATCGACCCGACGTGCATGGCGGCGAAGTGTGTGCCGCCCTGGTCTCGGGCTTGATCGCGCCACACAGCCCGCCGGTCAATCGGCACGAGACGCTATGGATGTACATGCAGGGCGGACCCGGCGTGTTCAAAGGCGATCTCTACTTCTATCGCGTCGATGGCGACCTGCGCGAGAAGGTGAAGAAGATCGACACCAAGACCTGCCCGCTCTACCTGCTGACCGGCGAGTACGATTTCTCCTGCACGCCCGAGGACACGCTGCGCACGGCCAGCCAGATCCCCGGCGTCGAGATCCAGGTCATGAAGGAAGTCGGCCACTTCCCGATGAGCGAAAACCCGGCAAAGTTCCGCGAGTACATCCTGCCGGTCCTGGCGAAGATCGCGGCATAGGAGCCGGCAGCGCGACGGCAAAACTTCCCAAACTTCCCAAAACTTCCCACCGTCTTGGGAAGCCTCCGATGCCGGTGGCATAAGCCTTTTAGGCGATTCTTCCCACTTTCCCACCACCCCTCCGGTACAAGTCATTGAAATCAAAAGATTTCGATACCGGTATTAGGGTACCGCTCCGCAAGACATTGATCTGAAAAGGCATTTACTGGGTGTCGCTCAATCGCTGATCTCGACGCGGATCGGTGTGGGCTTGAAGTTGTTGCAGGGATTATTGACCTGCGGACAGTTCGAGATGACTGCAAGTGCATCCATCTCGGCGCGCAGCGCCACCTGGCAGCCGGCCGGCGACACGCCCAAGGCGATCGACGCACCGCCGTCTCCGTCCACCGGCACACGCATGAACCAGTTGATGTTGGGCACGATATCGCGTCGGCCGAGACCGTGTGCGGCAAGGGCCGTCAGGAAATTCTCGCGACAGCCAGGACAGTTCTCGACGCCATAGAGCATCCGGTTCGATGGAGCACTGCAACAGCCGCCGATCGTGTCGTGACCGCCGAACTGGTCCTCGATGATGGTGAAGATCGGCCGGGCGATGTCGGAATAGAGTTTGTGGCCGGTCGTGAGGAAAATGGTGCCCGCTGCCTTCATGGTGTTGGGCGCGTGGTAGCGCTCCTGAGGATCGGCGGCGTTGTAGCAGAGGAAGTCCACCGCCTGCTGGCCTTCGAGGTCGGTGATGCGCAGGACCTGGCCCCGGCGGACGATGCCCGACCAGGGCGCGCCGGCAGGGACGATCGTGTTCACAGGATGTGGAAGACCTCGTAGGCCGGTCCGGTCGGATCGCGCCGGCCGGTGGCGACGCAGACGATGCGATTGAGGAACCGGTACTTCTCCGACGCCGTCTCGAACGACGGCGTGGTGCGGAAATAATATTGGTTCGGATCGACCTTCTCGCCCTTGTTGAGCGCCTCGATCACCCAGGCTGGGCCGTGCCGCATGCCCTCGTAGCGCATGTAGATCAGATGGCCGTCATCAGTCTTGAGCGTCAGCCGCACGTTCAGCATCAGGATGCCATCGCGGCGCAGCAGCAGCCAATCGCCGGCAGGCGATGGCAACACGGTACCGCGGATTTCCTCGCCTTCGAAGGTTCCGCCGGTCACGCTGGCAATGCGGCGACGGCCGTATGGCGTCTCGCCGACGTCGGTCATGTTCGGATCGACCGTGAGCGAGAGCGTGAAGAGATGGTTGGAGCGAAGTGTCGGTTCGGTCATCGTTGCCTCAAATCTTGGCGCTGCGCCCCGCCCAATAGGGCTCGCGCAACTCGCGCTTCATGATCTTGCCGATGGTGTTGCGTGGCAAGGACTGGCGGAACGCCACCGCGACCAGGCGCTGCGTCTTGCTGAGGTGGCGGTTGGCCCATTCCTTGATCGCGGCCTCAGTTATCTTGGCCCCGTCGCGCCGAACGCACAGCGCCATCGGCGATTCGCCCCACTGCTCGCTTGGGATGCCGATCACCGCCACGTCGACGATGTCGGGATGCTTCAACAGCAGCACCTCGATGTCGGCGGCATAGACGTTGAAGCCGCCGGAAATGATCATGTCCTTCTTGCGGTCGAGCAGGACGATAAAGCCGTCCTCGTCGATCCGGCCCATGTCGCCCGACTTGAAGAACAGCCGGCCGTCCTTGTCATGCCAGAAGAGGTCGCGCGTCTTGTCTTCCTGCTTGTAGTAGCCCTTCATCATGATCTGCGCGCGGCCGGCAAGCTCGCCCACCTCGCCCTGCGGCAGCACCTTGCCCTGCTCGTCCAAAACTACGATCTCGCTGCCGAGGCCAGGCTTGCCCACGGTGTGCAGCTTGTCGGGAAAGAGATTGGCCTCGAGCGTGCAGGACCCGCCACCCTCGGTCAGGCCGTAGATCTCGATCAGGCGGCCGGGCCAGCGATCGAGACAATCCGCCTTGACGTGCGCGCGCAACGGCGCGCTGGTCGAGAGCTTGGCCTTGAAGGATGAGAGGTCGTATTTGTCGAAATCCGGATGCGCCAGGATGCGCTGGTATTGCACCGGCACCAGCATGGCGTGAGTGACGCGCTCGCGCTGGGCGATCTCCAGGAACTTCACCACGTCGGACTTCGGCATGAGAATGGTCGTGCCGCCGACGCCGAGCGTCGCCAGCACGGCGACTAGGGTGGTGTTGGAATAGAGCGGCGTCGAGGCGAGCGAAATCGTGTCGGGACCGTAGTCGAAGACCGTGAGGCGCACGGCCAGGAGATCACGCATCACGTGGCTGTGCAGGATACCCTTGGGCAGGCCGGTCGTGCCCGAGCTGTAGATGATGTTGAAGTCATCGAGCTCGGCGATCGGCATGTCGAACGGCGCGTCGCTCGCCGGTGCCAGCCAAGCGTCGAAGCCCTGCCAGCCGTCGCGCTTGAAATCGTAGGCAATTCGGCCGCCCTTGATCAGCTTGCCGAGCCTGCCTTCGTACGGCTCAACCAGACCGCGATACTGGTCCGACAGGAACAGCACCTTGGCATCGCAATCGTCGAGCATCTTCTCGAGCGCGTCGGCGGCCGCCATGGTGGAAAGCGGCACGACGCAAGCGCCGGCGCGCAGACCGCCCATGAAGGTCTCTAGATACTCGACCGAGTTGGCGCCGAGGATGGCAATCTTGTCGCCCTTGCCCACGCCCATGCCGGCGAGTGTGCGGGCAACTTTGTTGATGCGCCGGTCGAACTCCGCCCAATTACGTGTCTTACCCTCACACACCACAGCACGCTTGCTGGGAAACGCCTTGGCGTGATGTGCGAGCCGGATCGGGATCGAGACGAACTCCGGAAAATCCCCGGCCGTGGGCTGCGGCACCAAGGCAACGGCTGTATCGGGCGGACTCATCGCTATTTCTTCGGCTCGACCTTCTCGACCGGCCCACCGGCCTTCTTCCAGGCGCCCAGCCCGCCTTCGAGATGGGCGACCGGGGTGAGACCCATGTCCTGCGCCGTCTTGGTCGCCAGGGCCGACCGCCAGGCGCCGGCGCAGAAGAACAGGAACTTGTTGCCGGTCTGGAAATATTCCTTGGCGTAAGGGCTCTCGGGGTCGATCCACATCTCCAGCATGCCGCGGGTGACATTGATGGCGCCGGGGATAGTGCCGTCGCGCCACAGCTCGCGCGGATCGCGGATGTCGATGAACGTCACCCCTGGCTTGCCCACCAGCTTGATCGCATCGGCGACGCTCACGGTCTCGATCTGGCCGTTGGCCTCGTCGACCATCTGCTGCACCGTCGTCTTCATCTTGAGCGGCATGCACGTCCTCCCTACGCGAGGCCCGACTTTAGAGCATAGTCCGCTCGGCTGGAATCAGCCGAACGGACTATGCCCTTGGTCGAGGCGCCTAGTACAACGCGTTTCCGATCAAGTGGAACCGCCCAGCGGTTCCACTTGATCGGAACCCGCGCTACCGGTCCGGAACGTTCTGGGCGAGTTCGGCCAGCCACAGGTCGGGGCTGCCGTCGGACGGCGCGCGCCAGTCGCCGCGCGGCGACAGCGAACCACCAGACGAAATCTTCGGTCCGTTGGGCAGCGCCGAGCGCTTGAACTGATTGGTGAAGAAGCGGCGCAGGAAGAGGGCCAGCCAATGGCGGATCTCCTTCAGCGCATAGGCGCGCTCGCTGCCGACGGGCATGTTGGCGGGCCACGCGCCCTTTTTCACGTCGTGCCAGGCATTCCACGCCAAAAAGGCGATCTTGGACGGCCGGTAGCCGAGCCGCGTGAGATAGAACAGGTTGAAATCCTGCAACGCGTAGGGCCCGACCGACTGCTCGGTCGATTGCACCGCGCCACCCGCGCCGGCGGGAATGAGCTCGGGTGAGATCTCGGTGTCGAGGATGTCGTGCAACGTCGCGGTAGTTTTCTTGTCGACGTCGCCGGACGCGGCGACGAAGCGGATCAGGTGCTGGATCAGCGTCTTGGAAACCGAGCCGTTGGGATTGTAGTGCGACATGTGATCGCCAACGCCGTAGGTGCACCAGCCAAGGCCCAGCTCGGAGAGATCGCCCGTCCCCACCACCATGCCGCCATGCTGGTTGGCGAGGCGGAACAGGAAGTCAGTGCGCAGCCCTGCCTGCACGTTCTCGAAGGTGACGTCGTAGACTTTCTTGCCCTTGCCGAAGGGGTGGCCGATGTCGGTCAGCATCTGCTTGGCCGCCGGCTTGATGTCGATCTCGCCCGCCGTGACGCCGAGCTCGCGCATCAATCGCCAGGCGTTCTTGTGGGTTTTGTCCGAGGTGCCGAAGCCCGGCATCGTGTAGGCGAGGATGTTCTTGCGGTCCTTGCCGAGCTGGTCCATGGCGCGGCAACAGACGAGCAGTGCCTGCGTCGAATCGAGACCGCCCGACACGCCGATGACCGCCTTCTCGACGCGGCTCGACTGCAGGCGCTGCGCCAGGCCCTGAACCTGGATGTTGTAGGCCTCGTAGCAGTTGTCGCGCAGCTTGGCAGGATCGGACGGCACGTAGGGAAAGCGCTCGATGGCGCGCTCGAGCTTGACGGTTGCCCTGGGCGCATCGAGCGTGAAGGCGATCTTGCGAAAGCGGGCGACGCGATCCTTCTCGAAGAGCGCCCCCTCGGCGAAACCGTTGTTGCGCAGCCGCTCCTGACGGATGCGGCCGAGGTCGACGTCGGCCCGCACCAGGGTCGACTCCTTCTCGAAGCGCGGCGATTCGACGAGCGAATCGCCCAGCTCGTAGATTGCGGCATGGCCGTCCCAGGCGAGGTCAGTCGTCGACTCGCCGGGGCCCGACGCGGAATAGGCGTAGGCGGCGATCGATCGCATCGACTGGCTGCCGCACAGCAGGCGGCGCGCCTCGGCCTTGCCGATGGTGATGTTGCTCGCCGACAGGTTGATCAGCAGTTCGGCGCCGGCAAGGGCGGCGTGGCTCGACGGCGGCACGGGCACCCAGATGTCTTCGCAGATCTCGACATGGAAGGTGAGCGCGACCGAGCCGTGCGAGCGGAACAGCAGGTCGGTGCCGAACGGGACCGTCTGGCCCGCCAGCACGACCTCATGTTCGATCACGTTGGCGCCCGATACGAAATGGCGCTTCTCGTAGAATTCCCGGTAGTTGGGCAGGTACGTCTTGGGCACCACACCCAGGATCGCGCCGCGATGGACCACGATGGCGCTGTTGTAGAGGCGGCCGGCGACCCTGAGCGGCGCGCCGACGATCAGGACGGGAAAGAGCTTCTTCGACGCCTCGACCACCTTGGCGATCGAGCGCTCGACCTGGTCGAGCAGCGCGTCCTGCAACAGCAGATCCTCGATGGCGTAGGACGACAGCCCCAGCTCGGGAAAGACCATGACCGCAGCCTTGGCCTTGTCGCCCTGGGAAGCGAGCTTGAGTGTCTCGGCGAGGTTGTAGGCCGCGTCGGCGACGCGGGTGCGCGGCACGCAGCAGGCCACGCGCACGAACTCGTGTGAGTAGAGAGAAAAGAAATCGGAGCTCAAGGGATTGCGGTTCGGGCGATGGTGGGCGCGACAGGGATTGAACCTGTGACCCCTACCATGTCAAGGTAGTGCTCTCCCGCTGAGCTACGCGCCCATCGCCAGAAGTGCGGTCGTCTACATCGGCGTCCGAAACTTGGCAAGTCAGGCGCGTGGCGTGTATCGGGTCGCGCGCTATGAGGCTGGGATGACTTTGCCGCTGCTTCCGACCGACCACGAGGCCCTGGAATGCCTGCTGCCAGAGCGCCAGACCGCGCCGATGGTCGTCGCCTCGCCCCATAGCGGTGCGCTTTACCGGTCGGAATTCCTGGCCCAGACGGCAGTGCCGCTGGCGGCGCTGCGTCGCGCCGAAGACGCCTTTGTCGACGAGCTGTTCGGAGCGGCCCCCCGGCTTGGCATGCCGCTGATCGCCGCCCGTTTCCCGCGCTCCTATGTCGACGCCAATCGCGAGCCCTACGAGCTCGATCCGGGCATGTTCGAGGGGCCCTTGCCGCGGCCGCTGAACCATCGCACGACGCGCGTCGCGGCCGGCCTCGGCATGATCCCGCGCGTGGCGGCGAGCGGCGAGGCGATCTATCGCGGCCGCGTGCCGGCTGATGAAATCGAACGTCGCCTCGAGACCTGCTGGCGGCCCTATCACGTGGCGCTGTCGATGCTGGTCGAGCAGACCTACAGCCTGTTTGGCGGCGCCTTGCTGCTGGATGCGCATTCCATGCCCTCTTCCGCTTCGGGCATCGGGCCACGCGAACGCGACCAGCGCATCGATGTCGTGCTGGGCGACAATCACGGCGAGGCTTGCGCTGCCAGCCTGATCGATTGCGCCGAGCGCTGGCTTGTCGCACGCGGCCTGCGGGTTCGGCGCAACCAGCCCTATGCCGGCGGCTTCACCACCCAGCGCTACGGTCGGCCCAGCCTCGGCCGGCATACTCTCCAGATCGAGCTAAACCGCGCGCTCTACATGGACGAGGCAAGGCACGAGAAGCTGCCGGGCTTTGCCGCGACCCAGGCGCTGATGGCAGGCCTGCTCGAGGAACTTGCCCAGGCGGCCCTCGAAACCCTGCTGCCGCGGCCTCTGGCGGCCGAATAGGCGCCGCCGTCGAAAAAGGGGCGAGGCCAAAAAAAGGGGCCGTGACAAGCACGGCCCGAGTTTAGGGAGGAAACGCCCAAGACGGGCATACAGCAAACAAAGAGGCCACCGAGGTGGCGTTTGCTGCCCCCAAAGAATGGTGCACGTGCGAAGGGAATGCAAGGCGGAAAAATGTGCGGAAATACACAGAGTTAGCTTCCAGATGTGTCGTGCAAATAGTGTGACCTTTCTGCAACGCACAAGAAATACGGGAAGCTGATCTGCAGAGCGCGCAAAGCTGACGCTGGGGTCATTTCGATAGATTGCTCAAGGGTTTAGGGGAGGTCTGCGTGGCTCAAAAGTTCGTCGTCGCAATGATGATGCATGAGACGAATACGTTCTCGCCACTGCCAACACCGATCGAATCCTTCGCCCGTTCCGGAGCACTGAATGGCCCCGCGGCGATCAAGGAGGCTGAAGGCACCAACACCTCCCTCGGCGGCTTCATCGAAGTGGCGCGCAAGGCCGGCGCCGAGTTCACGGTGCCGATGGCGGCCTCCGCCAATCCATCCGGCCTGGTCACCAAGGCTGCCTACGCGCAGATGACCTCGGCCATCGTCGACGAGATCAAGAAGGGCTGTGACGCAGTCCTGCTGGCGTTGCACGGCGCCATGGTCGCGGAAGAATTCGACGACGGCGAAGGCGAGCTTCTCAATCGCATCCGCAAGATCGCGCCCGACGTGCCGATCGCCGTCGCCCTCGATTTCCACACGCAGATGACCGACGCCATGATCCGGGGCGCCAACATCATCACCGGCTATCGAACTTATCCACACATCGACATGGGCGACACGGCGCGGCGCGCCGGCCGCACGCTGGTGCGCATGCTGAACGGAGAAGTCGAGCCGAAGATGGTGTGGGGCAACCGCCCGATCATGAGCAGCTCGCTGGTCCACACGCCCTCGCGCGAACCGATGAAGACACTGATGGCGATGGCAAGCCAGGCGGAAGACACTGGTCAGGTGCTGAATGCCTCGGTGTTCGGCGGCTTCCCGCAGGCCGACATCCCGCACCTTGCTCTCTCATCCGTCATTGTCTGTGACAAGCGCACTGCCGAGGGTGAAGTGTTGCTGAACATGATCCTCGATACGGCATGGGAGAAGCGCGAAGGCTTCCTGTTCCATCCCGAGCCGCTGTCGGTCCAGGTAGCGCGCGCCAAGTCGCTCGACGGCGGCCCGGTGGTCATGGCCGACCATGGCGACAACACCGCTTCGGGCGGCACGCAGGACGTCATGAGCGTCATCGAGGAGGCGATGAAGCAAGGCCTCGAGGACGCCGTCGCCGGCCCGATTTGCGATCCCACCTGCGTCGCCGAGATGATCAAGGCGGGCGTCGGCGCCGATGTGACCCTCCAGCTCGGCGGCAAAATCGACATGCCGGCAATGGGGCTCAAGGGCAAGCCACTCAAGGTCACCGGCAAGGTGAAGGCGATCACCGACGGCCAGTTCGTGGTGACGGGACCGATGGCCACCGGGGTCACGATCCGCATGGGCCGCACAGCCGTGCTCGACACCGGCAAAATGCAGATCGTGGTCTCCGAGAAGCGCTCCGAGCCGTTCGACCTCGGCGTCTTCACCCATTGCGGCATCGATCCCCGCCGCAAGAAGTACGTGCTGATCAAGTCGCGCCAGCACTTCCGCGCCGGCTTCGAGCCGATCGCCAAGCACATCGTGATGTGCGACGGTGACGGCTGCACCGCCTCCGATCTCAAGCTCTTCAAGTACACCAAGATCAAACGCCCGCTTTATCCGTTTGACCCGGACATGCGGCTCGGCCGCAACGAAGCGTAAGGGTCAGCCATGGCTGCGTACGAAACGATCATCCGCAACGGTCAGGTCGCCGACGGCACGGGCAAGAAGCTGTTCGCGGCCGACGTGGCGCTGAAAGGCGACCGCATCGCCGCCGTCGAGCCACCAGGCACATTGCGCGGCGACAACGAGATCGATGCCGCGGGCAAGGTCGTGGCACCGGGCTTCATCGACGTGCACCACGCATGACGACACCTACATCATCGACCATCCCGAAATGGCGATGAAGGCGAGCCAGGGTGTCACAACGGTGGTTTGCGGCAATTGCGGCATCTCCGCCGCACCCTATGGGCGAAGCGATATCCCGCACCTGATCTCGCTCTCGGTGAAGAAGAAGGAAAACCTCGGCAAGACCTTCGCGGAGTTCGCCGGCAAGGTCGAAGCCGCCAGGCCCGCGATCAACGGCGCCTTCCTGATCGGTCATTCGACGCTCCGCTTCGACGCCATGAACCTCGACGTCGGCCGGCAGGCGACTTCAGCCGAGGTCTCCGTGATGCGTGAACGACTCGACCAGGCCCTGCAGGAGGGCGCGGTTGGCATGTCGAGCGGCCTGTTCTATCCGCCGGCGATGGCGGCCACGACGGACGAGGTCGCCGAGGTCGCCAAGCCGCTCGGCAAGTGGGACGCCGTCTATACCGCCCACATGCGCGATGAGAGCGAAGACATCTTGAAGTCGATGGACGAAACCTTCGAGATCGGCCGGCGCGCTGGAGCACGGATCGTCGTCTCGCACCACAAGTGCGCCGGGCGGCCGAACTTCGGCCGCATGCGGGAGACGTTGCCCAAGTTCAGCGAGGCCATGAAGCAGCAGGAAATCGCCTTCGACGTTTATCCCTACATCGCGGGGTCGACGATCCTGCGCAAGGACATGCTGTGGCGCGCCGACAAGGTGCTGATCAGCTGGTCGGACTCGGTGAAGGGCGTCAGCGGCCGAGATCTCAAGGACATCGCCAGGGAGATGGGCTGCTCGCTCGACGAGGCCTGCGACCGCCTGCAGCCCGCCGGCGCTATCTACTTCATGATGGACGAGAAGGATGTGCAGAGCGCGATGGCTCATCCCGGCGCCATGATCGGATCGGACGGCATCCCGTTCGACACCCATCCGCATCCGCGCCTGTGGGGCACCTTCCCGCGCGTGCTCGGCCACTACTCGCGCGATCTCAAACTCTTTCCGATCGAGGATGCCATCCGGCGCATGACTTCCTACTCGGCCCAGCGCTTCCGGCTCGCCCGGCGCGGCGAGGTCAAGGCTGGCTTCTTTGCCGATATCTGCCTGTTCGATCCGGCGACGGTCATCGATGCCGCGACCTTCGACGCCCCGATGCTGCCGGCGAAAGGCATCGACGCCGTCTGGTGCAACGGCGCCATCGTGTGGCGCGACGGCAAGCCCGGTGGCGGCCGCTCAGGTCGCGTGTTGAGGCGAGGCGAGGCGTAGCCGAAGCCCTGAGCGAAGCGAAGGGCCTGTTGCAGGTCCCTCGCAGTGCTCGGAACGTGACGCTACGGCGTCACGCCTCGTCGCGCCGCGTGCGCTCCAGGCGCTCGTGACGCTCCTGTGCCTCGACGCTCAGCGTGGCGATCGGACGGGCCTCCAAGCGCTTCAGCGCGATCGGCTCGCCGGTCTCCTCGCAGTAGCCGTAGGTACCTTCCTCGATCGACTTCAGCGCCGAGTCGATCTTGGAGATCAGCTTGCGAAAGCGATCACGCGTGCGCAGCTCCAGCGAGCGGTCGGTTTCGGCGGTGGCGCGATCGGCCAGATCGGGCTGCGCCAAACTCTCTTCCTGCATGTTCTGCAATGTCTGGTTTGATTCTTCGATCAGCTCGCCCTTCCACTTCAGCAGCTTCTGACGGAAGTACTCCTGCTGCATTGCGTTCATGAAAGGCTCGCGGTCCGTCGGCCGATAATTCTGCGGCAACGTAATCGACATCGTTGGCAACTCCACTCCCAGCGACCACACGTCCGCCTCGAGGGAAGGCGGACCTTCAAAAAGGCGCGCGGAGTATAGGGACGGTCGGCCGTCCCGCAAGTTCGTTGATGTCGCCCCGCCGATTATTGTCGTGCGGTGCAGCAAAAGTCCGGCCGTGTAATTCCCCTAAAACATGCCGGTTTGTGGAAGGTTGACGACAGTCTTATTGCAGTGCAGCAAACGCCTGCAACGCCAGAAGCCGGGCGAAGGTCGGTGACAGATCGAAGACGGCCTCCACGGACAGGGCCATTACGGCGGCTTCCTCAACCGTGTGGCTGACTGCCAGTGCCTCCAAGAAGGCCGCCTCACCCGCACTAACGGGGACGAACCCGGCATCGTCCGGCCGGCGCAGCACCAGCAGACGCGCACCGCCGGACGCGAGGTCGACGGTTTCGTTCGATGCGCCGGGTTGGGCGGCCGCCCAGATGCGATCGATCGGCAAGGCGGAGCGGACGACGACCGCGCCGGGCGCCAACCAGATCGATTTGGCCGGCAGCTGCTCGACCGGGACCGCCGCCAGATCAGCGACACCGAGGCGCGGCTCAGGCGGGCTGTGGAACGCCGCATTCAGCGCCCAGTCGAGCCGTGCGATATCGACCAGATACGGCAAGCCGCTTGCCGGCGCATAGCCCGCCACGAAGCCGGCGAAGCTTTCACCATATTCAGCCAGCACGGGCTGTGTGGGCAATGTGCTGGCGACGAACGCCCGCGCCAACCCATTGAAGAACTCCTCGCCTACCAGCGCCTGCACTGTCGGGAAGGTCGCCGACAATGCCGTCGCGAGGCTGTGAAACACGTGGTGTCGGTAGACCCGCAGCCGCGCCGCCGCGGAGATCGAATCGCCGGCCACCGACGCGATCAGGTCGGAGCGATCATTGCCGATGATGTGGGCGGCGAATGCCGCCTGCAGGTCAGGCAACGCGAGCGGCATGATCGACTGCCGAAAGGATCGCTCGTTCGGCGCGCCCAGCTTCGTCGAGCAGCACGGAAAGCGCCGGAATGTCGGTGTCCCATTCGATCAGGGTTGGCCGGGGGCCGAAGCGCCTCACCACCTCGTCAAACAACGTCCACACGGCATCATCGACCCGGCTGCCGTGATCGTCGATCAGGATCGGCTCGCCATCAGCATCGTTCACCGCGTGCCCGGCCAGATGGTACTGCGTGATGGCCTTCGCCGGCAGGGCCAGCCAGTCGCGTGGATCGAGCCGCAGATTGTGTGCCGTGACATGGATGTTGTTGGCATCGAGCAGCAGGCCGCAGCCGCTGCGACGTGCCAACTCCGAGAGGAATTCAGGCTCCGACATCGTCGAGTGCGCAAAGCCGAGATAGCAGGATGGATTTTCGATCGAGACCTGCCGGCCCAGGGCGTCCTGAAGGCGATCGACGTTGTGCACGACGACGCCGAGCGCTTCTTCGGTGTAGGGCAGCGGCAAAAGATCGTTGAGGTAACGGCCGCCGGTCACGCTCCACGACAGATGGTCGGAGACGTAGGCCGGCTGCAGGCGCTTCACCAGCGAGGCGACGCGGGCAAGATGGGAACCATCGAGCCCCTCCACCGAGCCCAGCGACAGGCCGACGGCATGAACGGAGAAGGCGTAGTCGGCCCGCAATTTTTCGATGGTCGACGACGCCGGCGAGGCCGAGAGGTAGTTCTCGGCGTGGATTTCCAGGAAAGCGGTCGCCGGCTTGCTATGCGCGATCTCCGCAAGGTGCGGCGCGCGCAAGCCGATGCCGGCGACGTTGCTCATCCCTTGCTCGAGGTGAGCGAGCCGCCGACGATCTTGTCGCAGG
>CAWCPC010000015.1:0-73717 GCA_963797365.1 uncultured Alphaproteobacteria bacterium
AAGGGTGTGCTCTCCCGCTGAGCTAAGCGCCCGGAAGGGGCGCGTATAGGGCCTGCCGGCCAACCCGTCAACATGGGGCCGTCAACGGGCCGCGATTCGCTGCAAGGCCTCTGGCAGGCCATCGAACCGCTGGATCACGGCCTCTGCGCCCAGTTCGCTGGCAGGCCTGTCTGTGTAGCCCCAACTCACCAGGACCGCGGGCAGGCTTGCACCGTGTGCGGCCTCCACGTCGTGGATCGAATCGCCGACCATGACGGTCCGATCGGGCGAGCCGCCCATGCGCTCCACCAGCATCAAGATGTGCTTGGGATCGGGTTTGCGGACCGGAAAGGTGTCGGCGCCGGCCACATCGGTGATCGGCGGCATCAGCTTCAGGTGCTCGAGGATCATGCGCGAGGGCCGCTCGAACTTGTTGGTGCAGACGCCCTGCTTCAGGCCGAGCCGGGCGAAGCGGGCGACCACTTCGGGGACGCCGGCGAAGGCGCTGGTGTGGCTCACCGGGTCGGCCTCGTAATAGCGCACGAATTCGCGGGTGACGGCGCTTAGCGCCGCGTCGTCCAGCGTCTTGCCGTATTTGGCAAACGCCTTGCCCATGGTGACTTTGCTGCCCTGGCCCATGTAGTTGCGCACGTCGTCCTCGGTGACCTCCGGCAGGCCGTGGTCGGTCAGCACGCGGCTCACCGCTACCTGCATGTCTTTGGCACTGTCGATCAGGGTCCCGTCGAGGTCGTAGATCACGGTATCGAAACGGCTGGCGATCAGATTGTCGGCATTGGGGTGCATGCAACATTCCTTAGCACATCCAACTTGCGGGACCGCCAGCCCCGTGGCATCCGGACGCTATGAAGTCGCCAATCGCCGTGGTGGTGCTGGCAGCGGGGGCCGGCACGCGCATGAAATCGGCGGTGCCCAAGGTCCTGCATCCGCTGGCCGGCTGGCCGATGGTGCGCCATGTGCTGGAAAACGTGGCGCGGCTGAAGCCGTCGCGGATCGTCGGCGTGGTATCGCCCGGCGCCAAGGAGGTGGTGGCCGCCTTCGCGCCGCACACCACGGTCGTGCAGCGCCGGCCGCTCGGCACCGGTCACGCCACCAAAGCGGCACTCGGTGCGCTCAAGGGGCATCGCGGGCCGGTCCTCGTGGTTTATGCCGACGCGCCTCTGGTGACGACGGCGACCTTGCACAAGCTGATCGATGCCTGCCGCAGGGAACAGGCCGCAGTCGGTGTGTTGGGCTTCACCGCCAGCGATCCCACGCCGTACGGCCGGCTGATCGTGCGCCGCGGCGTGCTGGAGAAGATCGTCGAGAGCCGAGACGCCGACGAGGCGGAAAGGGCGATCGACTTCTGCAATTCCGGCGTGATGTGCCTCGACGGTGCGCTGCTGACCGGCCTGCTGGCCGGCATCGGCAACGACAACGTGAAGCGCGAATACTATCTCGTCGACGCTGTGGCCGTGGCCCGGGCCGCCGGCCACCGCGCGATCGCCATCGAAGGCGAGGAGGCGGAGTTCCAGGGCGTCAATTCGCACGCCGAGCTTGCGATCGCCGAACAGGCGCTGCAGCAGCGCCTGCGAGCCGCGGCCTTGGCCGGCGGCGTCACCATGACGGCCCCCGCGACGGTGTGGCTGTCGGCTGACACGAAGTTCGGCAACGACGTCACGATCGGCCCCAACGTGCGCTTCGGTCCCGGCGTGAGCGTGGGCGCGAACGTCGAGATCAAGGCATTCTGCGATATCGAGGGCGCGCGCATCGGCAAGGGTGCGATCATCGGCCCGTTCGCGCGCATCCGGCCGGGCTCCGAAGTCGCCGACGATGTTCACATCGGCAACTTCGTCGAGCTCAAGGCCACCAGGATGGGGCGCGGCGCCAAGGCCAACCATCTCGCCTATCTCGGCAACTCCGACATCGGCGCCCGCGCCAATATCGGCGCCGGCACGATCGCCGTGAACTACGACGGCTTCGGCAAATGGCGCACGGTGATCGACGACGATGCCTTCATCGGCTCCAACAGCTCGCTGGTGGCACCCGTACGCATCGGCCGGGGGGCCAACGTGACGGCCGGCAGTGCAATTACAGAGGATGTACCGGCCGGCGCCGTGGCCTTCGGGAGGGCCCGGCAAGTCACTAAGAAGGGGCGGGCGGCCCCGCTTCGTGCGAAACTGAAGGCCCGTGCGGCGACGGCCAAGCGGGCCCAAAAGAAAAAGTAGCCACCGCCAGCGGATCTCCTTTCATGTGCGGCATCATCGGAATCATCGGCAAGGCGCCCGTCACCCCGTTGCTGGTCGACGCGCTGAAGCGCCTGGAATATCGCGGCTATGACTCGGCCGGCGTTGCTACCCTGGTCAATGGTCACATCGACCGCCGGCGTGCCGAAGGCAAGCTGGTGAAGCTCGAGGAGCGACTGGTCAAGGAGCCGTTGGCCGGGACGATCGGCATCGGCCATACGCGTTGGGCAACGCACGGCAAGCCGTCGGAACGCAACGCTCATCCCATCGCGACCGACCGCGTGGCGATCGTGCACAACGGCATCATCGAGAACTTCCAGCAGCTCAAGGACGAACTGGTGGCGGAAGGCCGGCGCTTCGAGAGCGATACCGATACCGAGGTGGTGGCGCAGCTCCTGACCTCGATGCTGGAGCGCCAGATGACGCCGGAGGACGCGATGGGCAAGGCGATGGAACGCCTGCGCGGCGCCTTCGCCCTGGTCGCGCTGTTCAGCGGCCGGCACGACATCCTGCTGGGGGCCCGTCGCGGCAGCTCGCTGGCCGTGGGCTATGGCGATGGCGAGATGTATGTCGGCACCGATGCGCTGGCGCTTGCTCCCTTCACCAGGCGCGTGAGCTATCTCGAGGATGACGATTGGGTGGTCCTCAGATCCGATGGCTGCAAGGTCTATCAGGGCCGCCAGGAAGTGGCGCGCGAGGTCCGCCAGAGCGGCATCTCCGGCGCCATGATCGGCAAGGGCAATCACCGCCATTTCATGCTGAAGGAGATTTACGAGCAGCCGGCGGTGATCGGCGACACGCTTCACACCTATCTCGACTCCACGACGCGCTCGGTCAGCCTGCCGGCCCTGCCGTTCGACTGGAACAAGGTGAGCCGGGTCACCATGACCGCCTGCGGCACGGCCTGCTATGCCGGCATGGTGGCGAAGTACTGGTTTGAGAAGCTGGCGCGCTTGCCGGTCGAGGTCGAAGTGGCCTCGGAGTTTCGCTACCGCGAGCCGCCGCTGCCGGAAGGCGGCGTGTGCATTGCCATCTCACAGTCGGGCGAGACTATCGATACGCTGGCGGCCCTGCGCTACGCCAAGGCGCAGAAGCAGACCATCCTCTCGGTGGTGAACGTGCCGGAAAGCGCCATTGCGCGTGAATCCGACGTCGTGCTGCCGACGCTGGCGGGGCCGGAGATCGGCGTCGCCTCGACGAAGGCGTTCACGACCCAGCTCACGGTGCTGCTCACGGCGGCGATCGCGGCCGGCCGGGCGCGTGGCGCGCTGAGCGCGGCTGACGAGGCGCAGCTGGCCCATGCCCTGATCGAGTTGCCGGCGCACGTCAACGAGGCGCTGAACCAGGAAGAGCACTACCGCCACATCGCCGAGACCATCCTGGCCGAGGCTCGGGACGTACTCTACATGGGCCGCGGCTCGTCCTTTCCGATCGCGCTCGAGGGCGCGCTGAAGCTCAAGGAGATCTCCTACATCCACGCCGAGGGCTACGCTGGCGGTGAGATGAAGCACGGGCCGATCGCGTTGATCGACGAATTGGTGCCAGTGGTGGTCGTGGCGCCGAGCGATCCGATCTTCGACAAGATCGCCTCCAACTTCGAGCAGGTGAAGGCGCGGGGCGGCAAGCTGGTGCTGATGAGCGACGAGGCGGGTACCAAGCGGCTGGGCTCGCAGGCGGTGGCGACGATCACCTTGCCGACCGTCGACCCGATCGTGGCACCGATCCTTTATACGGTGCCGGTGCAGCTGCTCGCCTATTACACGGCGGTCGCCAAGGGTACCGACGTCGACCAGCCCCGCAATCTCGCCAAGAGCGTTACCGTCGAGTAGCGATACCGGCTAGCGCGTGCCCTGCGGCAGGCCGGGCGCCAGGCCTTGCGGCTGCGGCGGCGCGGCGGGCGCGGCAGGCTGGCCACCGCGCGGCGGCGCCGGCGCGGGCCGCGGCTGTTGCTGCTGCTGCGGGGGCAGCATGGTCTGGACGAGAGCCTTGAGCTTGGCCTGCTCGGCTTCCTGGGCCTTCTTGAACTCTTCCTCGTTCAGGAAGCGGTCCTTGTTGAGATCCATCTGCAGGAACTGGTTGACCGCGAAGGCCGTCAGCTCGACGCGATCGAGCACGTTATCCTTGTTGGTGTCGATTTCGTTGAACTTGACCATCACGATCTTGCGCCGCAGATCGAAGGGCGGCAGACCCTGGGCCTGCGGGCCGTCCGCGGGACCAGCCAGGGCAATATATTCTTGCTGGCTGATCCTGCCGTCGCCGTTCTTGTCGAGCTGGTCGGCGCTGCGCAGCTGCATGTCGATGAATTCGTTGACCGCCACCAGGCCCTTGCGCTTCTGCGCTTCCTGCTCGCGGCGCTGCCCCTCGCGCGCCTGCTCGTCGCGCTGCAACGCGGCCTGCACGATGCGGCGCATCTCGGGCTCCGTGACCTTATTGTCGCGATCCACGTCGTACTGGTTGAACTCGGCGTGAACGATGGCTTCGGCCTCGGCGCGCTCGACGAAGCCGTCACGGTTGGTGTCGAGATTCTGGAACTCACCGCGGGCACGGTTGCGGCGCTCTTCGAGCGGCGGCACGCCCGGGCCATCCGTCGTGAACGGCGGCTCTGCGACCTTGATGAATTCCTCCAGCGACAGCTTGCCGTCCTTGTTGGTGTCGAGCTGCTCGAAGGTCTTCATGCGGTACTTGAGGAACTGCTCGCGCGTGACTTCGCCCTTCTTGGCGGTGTCGATCTCGGTGAACCACGTCGGCAGCGGCACCGGCGCATTGGAGTTCGCCGCCGGCGCAGGGTGTTGCTGCGCCTGAGGCTGGGTCGATGGCTGCGCGGCCGCAGCAGGTTGTCCCGGTGCGGGCGGGGGCCGGTTGGCGGGCCAGTTCTGTGCCGGCGAAGTGGCCGGTGGAGTCTGAGCGGCGGCCGGAAAGGTGACGGCGGCTGCAATCAAAAGGATCGGACGAAGAAGACGGTTCATCGGTAGCCAGCACGCGAGTTCTGAGGGGAAATTCCTATCGGCGGCAATGCGTTGTCTGTCAATGTCCGCCCTGCGGGTACATCCTGCGTGGCAATCACGCCCAAAGCATGGCGCGACGCCATTTCGGTTGCGCCATCCTCCGGGATAAGCCATCGTGCCCCCGCGTGTCGGCCTCGGAGAAGGGTCGCAAGTACTTGGGAGGCAAGGGTAATTTCGCGGTTGCGCCATGTTGATTGCGTCGCCTGCGAGACCGACTTGAACATGGCAGAACCGTCTTCAACAAGCGGATCGCCGCTGCTTAGCGTGCGCAATGTCTCGGTCCGCTTCGGCGGGATCGTGGCCCTCGATGGCGTGACCTTCGATGTCTTCCCGGGCCAGATCGCCGGCCTGATCGGCCCCAACGGAGCGGGCAAGACCACGCTGTTCAACTGCCTGAGCCGCCTCTACACGCCCAATGGCGGCGACGTGCTGTTCGAGGGCAAGTCGATTCTGGGCCGCCCGCGTCACGACATCCCGCATATCGGCATCGGCCGCACCTTCCAGAACGTGGCGCTGTTCGACCGCATGTCGGTGCTCGACAACGTCAAAGTCGGTTGTCACAGCGTGAGCTCGACGAGCTTCTTCGAGAACGCGCTCAAGCTGTCCAAGGTTCTGCCTGAAGAGCAGCGCATCGAACAGCGGGCGCGCGAACTGATTGCGTTCATGGACCTGACGCCCGTTACCTACGCGCCGGCAGGTCCGCTGCCCTTCCCGATCCGCAAGCGCGTCGAGCTTGCCCGCGCACTCGCCTCCAGCCCCAAGCTGCTGCTGCTCGACGAGCCGGCGGCTGGGCTCAATCACGAGGAGATCGAGACGCTGAAGGGCCAGATCCGCCGCGTGCGCGACCTGCAGCATGTCACGGTGCTGCTCGTCGAACATCACATGAGCCTGGTGATGTCGGTGTCCGACAAGGTGGTGGCCATCGACTTCGGCAAGAAGATCGCCGATGGCACGCCGGCGGAAGTGCAGCGCGATCCCGAGGTGATCCGCGCCTATCTGGGGACCTCGTGATGGCCGCTCTGCTGGAAGTGAAGGAGCTGAAGGCCTTCTACGGGCAGACACAGGCGATCTACGACGTCGGCTTCGACATCCCCGACGGCGGCATCACCACCCTGCTGGGCGCCAACGGTGCGGGCAAGACCACGACCTTGCGGGCGATCTGCAACATGGTACGCACCGAAGGCAGGATCCGCTTTGCCGGCAAGGACCTGGCCGGCATGCCGACCGAGGAGATCGTACGGCTCAGGATCGCTCATGTGCCCGAAGGCCGAGGCACCTTCACGTCGCTCACGGTCGACGAAAATCTGCGCATCGCTGCCTATACCCGCAAGGACAAGGCGGAAGTGAAAGAAGAACTGGAGCGCGTCTTCGGCTACTTCCCGCGGCTCAAGGAGCGCCTGCAGCAGCAGGCCGGCACGCTGTCGGGTGGCGAGCAGCAGATGCTGGCGATCGCCCGCGCACTGATGCTGAAGCCGCGCCTGATGCTGCTCGATGAGCCGTCCTTCGGGCTCGCGCCATTGATCGTGGTTGAGATCTTCCGCATCATGAAGCGGATCAACGAGGAAGAGAAGGTGAGCATGCTGCTGGTCGAGCAGAACGCCGCCTTGGCGCTCGACCTCGCCAGCCACGCCTATGTGCTCGAGACCGGCAAGGTCGTCATGTCGGGGCCCTCGGCGGTCGTGAAGAACGACGAGAACGTGCGCAAATCCTACCTCGGTTACTGAGGAAGCCAGATGGAACAATTCCTCCAGCAGCTCGCTTCCGGCCTCGCCAACGGCGCCATTTACGCCTGCGTGGCGCTGGCACTGGTCATGATCTACGTCTCGACCGATCACCTGAATTTCGCCCAGGGCGAGATGGCGATGTTCTCCACCTATATCAGCTGGCAGCTCATGAGCTGGGGCTTGAGCTTCTGGGTCGCCTTCGTCTGCGCAGTTATCGCCTCGTTCGTGCTCGGCGTGATCATCGAACGGGCGATCCTCCGACCATTGCACAATGCTCCGGTACTGTCGGTCGTCGTGGTGTTCATCGGGCTGCTGGCGATCTGCAACTCGATGGCGGGCGCGATCTGGAGCTACCTGATCAAGGAATATCCCTCGCCGTTTCCCAAATCGAGCTTCGGGATCGCGGGAGTTATCGGCCCGCATCAGCTCGGCGTCGTGCTGGTGACGCTGATCGTCCTCGGATTACTCTTCAGCTTCTTCCGCTACACGCCACTGGGACTTGCCATGCGCGCGGCGGCGCAGAACCCGCAGATGGCGCGCCTGGTCGGTGTGCGCGTCGACTGGATGCTGGCGCTGGGCTGGGGCCTGGCGGCCGCCGTCGGTGCGGTGGCGGGCATCATGGTGGCCCACATCGTCTACCTCGATCCCAACATGATGAGTGGCATCCTGCTCTACGCCTTCGCCAGCGCCCTGGTGGGCGGCATCGGCAATCCCGGCGGAGCGGTGATCGGCGGTTTCATCGTCGGCGTGCTCGAGAACATGGTGGCCTATGCCGGCAACATGATCGAGAAGGCGACCGGCGTGTACATCATCGGCAACGGCGAGAAGCTCACCGTGGCGCTGATCATCGTCATCTTCGTGCTCACCGTGAAACCCGCCGGCCTGTTCGGCCGCGTCGTCGTGAAGAGGGTGTGAGATGCCGAGCTTTCCGAGGAAGTGGCTGATCATCCTGATCGTTCTTGCGGCCGTCATTCCGTTGTTGCAGCCAGTGCTGCCAGATACGGTATCCGGCTATCGGCTGTTCCTGGTCAGCACCATGATGATCGCCGCCATCGCGGTACTCGGGCTGAATCTGCTCACCGGCTTCAACGGCCAGATTTCGCTCGGCCACGGCGCCTTCTACGCCGTCGGCGCCTACACGGCGGCGATCCTGATGGATCAGCTCGATGTCCCCTACTGGGCGACGCTGCCGGCGGCCGCGGTGGTCTGCTTCATCGTCGGCTACCTCTTCGGTCTGCCGGCGCTCAAGCTTGAGGGCCACTACCTGGCCCTTGCCACCTTCGCGCTGGCGCTCTCGGTGCCGCAGATCCTCAAGTACAAATGGCTGGAAGGCCTGACCGGCGGCGTGCAAGGCATTGTGCTCTCCAAGCCGGAAGCGCCGTTCGGCCTGCCGCTGAGCGAGGACCAGTGGCTCTACTACTATTGCTTCATCGTCCTGGTGTTTCTCTATTGGGCCGCCAACAACATGCTGCACAGCCGCAGCGGCCGGGCGATGATGGCGATCCGCGACTATCACATCGCGGCCGACACGATGGGCATCGATACTGCCCTCTACAAGACAGTCACCTTCGGCATTAGCGCGGCCTATACCGGCATTGCCGGCGCGCTGTCGGCCTCCGCCATCGCCTTCGTGGCCCCAGACAGCTTCAACATCTTCCTGTCGATCAAGTTCCTGATCGGCCTGGTGGTGGGCGGCGTCGGCTCGCTGGCCGGCTCGATCGTGGGTGGCATCTTCTACGTGCTGGTCGACAACTCGGCGCAGGCCCTCTCGACCTTCGTGAAGAACGACCTTGGCCTGCAGTTCGATCTGTCGGCCTACACCGTATTCGGGATCCTGTTGATCGTGCTGATGTTCCTGATGCCGACTGGCATCGTCGGCGGGGTTTATGCGATCATCCGCAGCCTGCGGCGGCCGGCGGTGACGGCCGATGCCGGCCGCGCCGCCGCGACGTCATCAAAGCCGGCGGAGAGTCCCTCGGGTCACTGATTGCGGCCCGGAGTTGGGGCCTTCGTTCCACCATTTTTACGCGTAAGGGTAGTGCATGGGGAGTTGAGCCAGCCTTAGGGAGGCTAGACATGAAAAAGACCAACAGGCGTACATTCGTGGCCGGCGTATCGGCCGCAGCAGTGCTTTCGGGTAGCCGGGTAGCGTTCGCGCAAAAGAAGTACGATGACGGGGCGAGTGACACCGAGATCAAGATCGGTCACACCAACCCCTATAGCGGTCCAGCCTCGTCCTACGGCGTGATCGGCAAGACGATCCAGGCCTATTGGAAGTCCGTCAACGAGGCGGGCGGCGTCAACGGCCGCAAGGTGAACTTCATCAGCCTCGACGATGGCTATTCACCGCCCAAGACGGTGGAGTGCATCCGCCAGCTCGTCGAGCAGGACAAGGTGCTGTGCACCTTCAACACGCTTGGCACGCCGTGCAACACGGCGATCCACAAGTACATGAACCAGAAAAAGGTGCCGATGCTGTTCGTCGCCACCGGTGCGTCGAAGTGGGGCGATCCGAAGAACTTCCCGTGGACGATGGGCTACCAGCCCGACTACCACACGGAAGGCGTGATCTATGCCAAGCATCTCTTGGCCAACGTCAAGGACCCGAAGATCGGCGTGCTGATGCAGAACGACGACTACGGCAAGGATTACTTCAATGGCTTCAAGGAAGGTTTGGGCAAGGACGCCAACAAGATCGTGAAGCACGTCACCTACGAGACGACGGATCCGACGGTCAATTCGCAGGTGATCCAGCTCAAGGACTCTGGTGCCAACGTGTTCTTCGATATCGCCATTCCGAAGTTCGCCGCCCAGTCCATGCGCAAGGCGGGCGAGATCGGATGGAAGCCGGCGATCTACCTCAACAACGTGTCGTCGAGCGTCGCCTCGGCGATGAAGCCCGCCGGCTTCGAGAATGTCCAAGGCGTAATCACCGCCCAGTACCTGATGGATCCCACGGACAAGCAGTGGGACAGCAACCCGGACATGAAGATGTGGGTTGACTGGATGAAAAAGTCCAATCCCGGCGCCAGCCTGGAGGACGCGTCGAACGTCTTCGCCTATTCCGTTTCGTCCCTGATGCACGAAACGTTGAAGAAGTGCGGCGACAACCTGACCCGTGAGAATCTCATGCGTCAGGCGGCCAACCACCAGAAGCTGAAGCTTCCGCTGTTGTTGCCCGGTATCACCGTCAGTACCAGTCCGACGGACTACTATCCGATCCAGGCCGTGCAACTTTCGCGCTTCAAGGGCGAGACCTGGGACCTGTTCGGCGACGTCATGCACGCCGAAAGCACCTGATCCGCGCATCGGAACGAAGGGAAGGCCGCCGAATGGCGGCCTTTCTTTTTTGCGCCTACTCGTCGCCCGGGTTTCGCGCGAAGTTCCCGCAGCTTTTTCAATGGGAGGTGACAGTAGTGACTACCAACAGGCGTAAGTTCATCGGCGGCGTGTCGGCCGCCGCTTTGTTGTCCGGTTCGAGCAAGGCGTTCGCGCAGAAGAAGTACGACAACGGTGCCAGCGACAGCGAGATCAAGCTCGGTCACGCCGGCCCCTATAGCGGCCCTGCCTCCGCCTACGGCGTGATCGGCAAGGGCATCGAGGCCTATTGGAAGAGCGTCAACGACGCCGGCGGAATCAACAACCGCAAGGTCAATTTCATCACGCTGGACGACGGCTACAATCCGGCCAAATGCGTCGAGGTGGTTCGCCAGCTGGTCGAGCAGGACAAGGTGCTGTGCTGCTTCAATACACTGGGCACGCCTTCGAATACGGCGATCCAGAAGTACATGAACACCAAGAAGGTGCCGCAACTCTACGTCGCGACCGGTGCCTCGAAGTGGGGCAAGCCCAAGGAGTTCCCGTGGACGATGGGCTATCAGCCCGATTACCACACCGAGGCCGTCATCTACGCCAAGCACATGCTGGCGAACGTGAAGGATCCGAAGGTCGGCATCCTGATGCAGAACGACGACTTCGGTAAGGATTACCTCGACGGCTTCAAGGAAGGTCTCGGCAAGGACAATGCCGGCGCGATCGCCAAGCTCGCGACCTATGAGGTGACCGACCCCACCGTGGAGTCGCAGATCATCCAACTCAAGGATTCCGGCGCCAATGTCTTCTTTAACATCTCGACGCCCAAGTTCGCCGCCCAGGCGATCCGCAAGACCGCCGAGATCGCCTGGAAGCCCGCGCAATACATGACGAACGTCTCGGCTTCGGTGACCTCAGTGCTGAAGCCGGCCGGCTTCGAGAATGCGCAGGGCATCATCACCGCGGCGTATCTCAAGGATCCGACTGACAAGCGGTGGGACAACGACGACGAGATGAAGATGTGGCGTGCCTGGATGGAGAAATGGATGCCGGGAGCCAACCAGGGCGATGCCAACTACATCTACGCCTACTCGGTGTCGTTCCTGATGCATCAGACGCTGAAGAACTGCGGCGACACGCTGACCCACGAGAACGTGATGAAGCGGGCCGCCAGCTTCCAGAAGCTCAGGGTGCCGCTGTTGCTGCCCGGCATCACCGTCAGCACCAGCGCGACCGACTTCTACCCCATCCAGTCGGTCCAGTTGCAGCGCTTCAAGGGCGAGAGCTGGGATCTGTTCGGCGATGTCATGTCGGCCGAAGGCGCCTGAAGTTCAAAGGTCCCTCGCTGACGCTCGGGATGACATCGAGCGGTCGTCCTGAACGAGGCGAGGGACCTTTCACTTACTTGTCTTGCCGCACCGGCGTGGCCGAGGGGCGGCGCAGGGCCTGACGGCACTCGGCGGTGTTGATACGGCCGTCCTTGTCGAGGTCGCAGCGCGAGAAGTTGCGGTTGGCCTGGGCCATGAACTCGGCCTTGCTGACGAAACCATCCTTGTCGGTATCCATTCGTTGAAAGAACGCCGTCTGGCGCTCGAATTGGCGGTCGGTGGGCAGCACGTTGCCCGGCGCCGCCGGCGTACGGGCAAACAACTCGTCCTGGCTGAGCTTGCCATCCTTGTTGGTATCGAGTTCCTTGAAGCGAGCGTCTTGGCCGGCGTTCCATTCGGCCTTGTCGACCCAGCCGTCCTTGTTGGTGTCGTAGCGCATCACGCCGCGCGTCGGCGTCGTGGGCTTGGCGTCGGGATCGGCGGCGAGGGCGGGTCCGGCAAGAAGGAGAAACGCGGCAATCGAGACGACCTTGATCATGGGCACATAGTGTGTTTCAAACCGATATCGGAACACCCTGACGGCGCGCGAGGTGCGCTGCTGGTCGTTGACGCCAAGCGACTGCCGCGCGTTGTAGCGGAAATCAAACTCAGAGAGGTAGCGGTGCAGGTGTTGCTCGCTGCACTGCTGATAGACGCCGCGCATGCCGCGCTTGAACACCGAAAAGAAGCCTTCGATGGTGTTGGTAGTCACATCGCCACGGGCATATTCCTTCTTGCCGTGATTGACCGCCTCGTGAGCGGCAAACTCGCGACCGACCTGTTTGTACATGCGGTGTTCGTCGGTGTGCAGACGGCTCGCCTTGTCCACGTTCGCGCGGACGATGCGGGCCACGTCTTCGGCCTTGGTGCCTTCGACGTAGAAGGACCGAGCCTCGCCGCCACGCTCGACCAGAGAGAGGATGCCGCGCTTGTAGCTGGGCCCGTAAGAAGGGTTGCTGCTGCGCTTCTTGAGCGGGGCCTTCTCGGGCGGGAGATTGCCGAAATAGGTCTCGTCCACCTCGACAACCTTGCCAGCGCCACCCAGCGGGCCTTCGCCGTAGGTACCGCTCATGGCGAGACGGATGCGGTGGGTCAGGTGCCAAGCGGTCTTCATGGAGCATTGGAGCATCCGCTGTATCTGGCGGGTGCTGATGCCCTTCTTGCTGGCGCACATGAGGTGGATGGCCTGCAGCCACAGGTACAGCGGCAGATGGCTGTCCTCGAAGATGGAGCCAATACGCACCGTGAAGGGCTTGCGGCAGGCGTAGCACTTGCGCAGGCCGGGGCGGGTCGTCTTGCCCTGCAGGCGGCCGATCTTCTTTCGCTCGCCGCAATGGGGGCACACAGGGCCGCGCGGCCACAGATGGCTTTCGACGTATTCGAAAGCGGCGTCTTCATTCTGAAACTGGGGGGCAGAAAGGACCGAATTAGCCATGACGTTCTCCAATGCCCTGACACTAGGGCTCGGAGGTGGGTATGTCAAGTGTAACGTTCCCCCTATAAGTTGTATCAGGAACATGAAACACACGCCCAAGTTCCCTTACCGGCGCGTTTAAGCGCCGATATAGTCCGACCCGCGACCGAAATATGGCCGTGTTGAGGTTTTGTTCTTGGGGTCCGGGTTCATGGCATACGACTACGACCTGTTCATCATCGGCGCCGGCTCGGGCGGCGTGCGCGCTTCGCGCATTGCCGCCGGCTACGGCGCGCGAGTCGGCATCTGCGAGGACTATCGCGTCGGCGGCACCTGCGTGATCCGGGGCTGCGTGCCGAAGAAGCTTCTCGTCTACGGCTCCAAGTTCGCGCACGAGTTCGAGGATTCGGCCGCCTACGGCTGGGTGCGCGGCGAGGCCACGCATTCCTGGGCGACGTTGCGCGACAACGTGCAGAAGGAGGTCGATCGCCTGAATGCGGTCTACATCCGCCTGCTCGAAGGGCCGGGCGTGAAGATCCATATGGGTCGAGGCCGGTTGATGGATCGCCACACCGTCCAGGTCGGCAGCGAGACGGTCACCGCTGACAAGATCCTGATCTGCACCGGCGGGCGGCCCGAAGTGCCAGCGATCCCCGGCCGGGAGTTCGCCATTACCTCGAATGAAGCGTTCCACCTTCCCGATCCACTGCCCAAGCGCATCACCATCGTGGGCGGCGGCTATATCGCCGTCGAGTTTGCCGGCATCTTCAACGGGCTCGGTTGCCACGTCGACCTGGTGATTCGCCGCGACCGCGTGCTGCGCGGCTTCGACGAGGAGTGCCGCACTTTCGTGCACGAGGCGTTGGCCAAGAGTGGCATCAAGATGCGTACCGAGACGCAGATCACCCGTATCGAAGCGACCGGCGGCAAGGCGCCGTTCTCGCTCCATACGCCGCTCGGCGGCATGTTCGAGACCGACCTGGTAATGTATGCGACGGGCCGCGTTCCCAACACCGCCGGCATCGGCCTCGAGAAGGTGGGCGTGCAGCTCGACAAGGCGGGCGCGATTGCCGTCGACGAATGGTCCAAGACCACTGCCGACAACATCTGGGCAGTAGGCGACGTCACCGACCGGATCGCTCTGACGCCGGTCGCGCTGATGGAAGGCCACTGCTTCGCCGACACCGTGTTCGGCAACAAACCGCGCAAGCCCGACCATCGCGACGTGCCGTCGGCGGTATTCTGCCAGCCCGAGATGGCCAATGTCGGCCTGACCGAGGAAGAGGCGCGGCTCAGGCTCGGCGAGCTACGCGTCTTCATCTCGGCGTTCACGCCGATGAAATACAGCCTGACGAACCGCAAGCAGCGGTCTTTCATGAAGCTGATCGTCGAGGCCGCCACCGACAAGGTCGTGGGCGCACACATGGTGGGTGACGACGCTGCTGAACTGATCCAGGGGCTGGCCATCGCGATCAAGGCCGGCGCCACCAAGGCGCAGTTCGACGCCACCGTCGGCATCCACCCCACGGCGGGTGAGGAATTCGTCACCATGCGGACCGCCCGGATGGACGAGCCTGCCAAGAAGGCAGCTGCCGAGTAGCGATTGGGCCATCTGGCCTTTTATCCACAGCGCGTATAGGTTCACGCTCCCCGAAGGCCGGAGGGCCCCTGGGGATGCAGGAGGAGAAAAATGACGGCGATTCAGGGCCCGTCCCGGACGGCCGCGAAGGCGCAGTCCCGTAGTTCAAGTGCCGCCGACTGGACGCCGACGAGCTGGCGCAGCCGGCCGGCGCAGCAGATGCCGGCCTATGACGATGCCGCGGGTCTGGCGAGCGCGGAAGCGCGACTGCGCCGCTTTCCGCCGCTGGTCTTCGCAGGCGAGGCGCGCAAGCTCAAGGCGGCGCTGGCCAAGGTAGCCAACGGCGAGGCCTTCCTGCTGCAGGGCGGCGACTGCGCCGAAAGCTTCGCCGACTTCACGGCCAACAACATCCGCGACACCTTCCGCGTGCTCTTGCAGATGGCGGTCGTGCTGACTTATGGCGCGGGCGTGCCGATCGTGAAGCTCGGCCGCATGGCCGGTCAGTTCGCCAAGCCGCGCTCGTCCAACGTCGAGAAGGTGGGCGGCCTCGAATTGCCGTCCTATCGCGGCGACAACGTCAACGGCTTCGAGTTCACCGCCGAGTCTCGCAAGCCCGATCCCGAGCGCATGGTGCAGGCCTATAACCAGTCGGCCGCCACGCTCAACCTGTTGCGCGCCTTCGCCCAGGGCGGCTACGCCGACCTGCACGAGGTCAATCGCTGGAACCTCGATTTTGTGGCCAACTCGCCGGCGTCGGCACGCTACCAAGACCTCGCGGCGCGGCTCGACGAGACGCTGAACTTCATGGCCGCCTGCGGCCTCAATTCCTCGACCACGCCGCAGATCGCCGAGACCGACTTCTTCACCAGCCACGAGGCGCTGCTGCTGCAGTACGAAGAGGCGCTGACCCGCGTCGATTCAACCTCGGGCGACTGGTACGACTGCTCGGCCCACCTGGTGTGGATCGGCGATCGCACGCGCCAGCCGGACGGCGCGCATGTCGAGTTCCTGCGCGGCGTGCGCAATCCACTGGGCTTCAAGTGCGGGCCGTCGCTGTCGGTCGACGACACGATGAAGCTGATCGACACGCTCAATCCGACCAACGAGCCGGGCCGTATCGTCATGATCGTGCGCATGGGCGCGGACAACGTGGCGGAGAAGCTGCCGCCCCTGATCCGCGCGGTGAAGCGCGCCGGCAAGTCGGTGGTCTGGTCGTGCGATCCCATGCACGGCAACACGGTGACCGCCGGCAACGGCAGGAAAACCCGCCACTTCGACGCGATCCTCAAGGAAGTGAAGGAGTTCTTCGCCGTGCACCGTGCCGAGGGCACGCACCCGGGCGGCGTGCATTTCGAGATGACCGGCCAGGAAGTCACCGAGTGCGTCGGCGGCGCGACCGACATCACGGTCGAGAACCTGAACGAGCGCTACGAGACGCAGTGCGACCCGCGCCTCAATGCGAGCCAGGCGCTGGAGCTTGCCTTCCTGCTCGCCGAGCAGCTCAAGGCCGAGCGCCTCAGCGTGCAAAGGGCACGCCCGGCCGTCTGAGACGAGGTCGGCGCGAGGCCACGGAGGGCCGATGATGCATCCTGCAAACGGCGAGATCGAGCGCTACACTGATCACTACTTCAACCGCACCAAGCGGGTGATCGGCAAATTCGGCGACAGTCGTGTGACCTACGCGATCTTCATGCGCCGGCCCGTGGTGTTCGCACCGCGGCTGGCGCTCGACTGGCTGAAGGACACCGGCCGTGAGCGCAATACCGAACTAGAGCTCGACCTGCGCTACGGCGAGGGCAAGTGGGTCGGTGCCGGCGAGCCGATGATGTACATCACTGGTTCTTTCTTCCATCTCGTCGACCTCGAGACGATCTTCCTGCAGAAGCTCGGTCCGGCCTGCGTGGCGGCCTACAACGCCTGGACGATGTGCGCCGACATGCCCAAAACCGCTTTCCTGGCGATGGATGCGCGGCATTGCGCCGGCCAGGAGATGGCCGAGATGATGGCTTACGCCGCCTCCGTTGGCTCGGCACGTGCCAAGCGCAAAGTCGGCGCTGTGGGCTTCATCGGCAATGCCACCCATGCCACGGCGCATTTCTTCGGCCGCGACCAGGAACTCGGCACCATGCCGCACGCCCTGATCGGCTACGCCGGCTCGACCGTGCGCGCCGCTGAGATGTTCTACGAGACCTTTCCCGGCGAGCCGATGACCGTGCTGGTGGATTACTTCGCCAAGGAAGTCTCCGACTCGCTCGAAGTCTGCCGGCGTTTTCCCGATCTTGCCGCCAAAGGCCTGCTTTCCTTCCAACTCGACACGACCGGCGGCCGATACATCGAGGGTCTCGACCCGGCATCGTCCTATGCCGTTCTGGAGCGTTACTCCCCGGAATCGATCCGCGGCTACCGCAGCGAGGAGGAGCTGCGCTACCTCGTGGGCACCGGCGTTTCCGCGGCGGCGATCTTCCATTTGCGCGCCGAGCTCGACCGGGCGGGCTTCAAGGCCGTGAAGATCGTGGCTTCGTCTGGCTTCGGCCCGGCCAAGTGCCGCGTCATGGCCGAGGCCAAGGCTCCGATCGACGTCGTCGGCACGGGTTCGTATCTGCCCGCCAACTGGACGGAGACATACGCCACTGCCGACATCGTCGAATATGACGGCGAGAAGCGGGTTAAGATTGGCCGCGAATTCCTCCATCGTGGCCGTCCGAACGGCGCCGCCAAGCCGCTATAGGGAGAAGATCATGCTCAAGCTCTACTACGCGCCCGGCGCCTGCTCGACGGCGTCTCACATCGGCCTCGAGGAGAGCGGCGCCAAGTTCGACTCCCAGGTGCTCGCGTTTGCCAAGAACGAGCAGAAGACGCCGGAGTACCTCAAGATCAATCCGCGCGGCCGTGTACCGGCGCTGGTGATCGACGAGGGCACGATCGTGGAGAACACCGCGATCCTCGACTATGTCGCGTCCAAGTACGCGCCGCAGCTCATGCCCAAGGATCCGGTGCTGCGCGCCCGCGCCATTTCCCTGATGGCCTGGTTCTCCAACAACGTGCACCCGTCCTTCACCCACATCAGCCGACCAGAGCGTTTCGCCACCGATCCTGGCGTGTTCGACCATCTCAAGGCGACCGGCCGCGAGAACTTCCATACCGCGCTGAAGGAAATCGACGGCATCATCGGCAACAAGCAATGGATCCTGGGCGACCAGTTCAGCATGGTCGACGGCTACGCGCTGGTCTTCTACGGCTGGGGCAAGCGGATCGGCCTGCCAGTGGCTGAGCTCAAGAACTACACCGCCTGGAAGGACCGCATGCTGGCGCGGCCGGCGGTGAGGCGCGTTCTGGAGCGCGAGCAGAACGTCCTGCTCGCCGCCTGATCAGGCGACGTAGCTCTGATACATCGATTTGAGGTCGAGCAATTCCTGCGGCGTGATCTCGCCGTCGAGAACGCGCGCCTCCAGGCTGCGCAGGTGGCGCTTGATCTCGGCAGGTGTGCGCGGGCTCAGCAGCACCATGAAGAACTGCTCGTGCGGCGAGAGCTCACGATCCTTGCGGTAGCCGAACGGGCCGGTGCCGGCTGGACGGGCCGAAGCGGCCACGCTGCGCGGCACGATGTTGGCGGCGAGAACGTCGTCCCACGTCAGCCCCGCCTCGCGCACCATGGTCGAGGCGAGCTTGGCCGCCGCCAGTGCTTCGCCGGCGTGGCTGCTGTCGAGGATTTCCAGGACCTTCGCCAGTGTGGCGCGGTTGAACGTCGTCATTCGGCTTCCGCTCCGTCATCGCCCTGTCTCCCGTCTGTTTCATGAGGGGGTGGAGACCAGAGCTCTGAGCTTCTTTGACTATTGGATGAGCAAGCGGCACTAACTCCTTACAAGATATAGTTGATCTCCGACCGAGGCAAGCACCCCAGTGATCCCCCGATTTTCCGCCTTCACGGTCTACCTGATCGGATTGGGCAGCTGGTTCGTGCCGCTGGGTATTCAGATGGTGCTGTTCTCGTGGCTGGCCGCGATCGTGCTGCGCATGGATGCCTTCGCCGTCGGCATCGCCCAGGTGGCGCTGATGGCGCCCGCCATCCTGTTCTTGCCGCTCGGCGGCCTGGTCGCCGATCGCGGCAACGCGCGTCGCCTGCTGCTGCGCTACCATTTCCTATATGCCGGGCCGCCCGTGGCGCTGGCATTGATGTTGATGGCGGGGCAGCTGAGCTACCCGCTGCTCATCGTCTATGGCCTCGCCGCCGGCTCGATCGGTGCCTTTGCCGTGCCGACGCGCGATGCGCTGCTGCCGACCGTGGCACAGGGCAACCTGCCGCGTGCCGTGGCTCTGGCGACGGCGCTGCAGTTCGCCGGCCAGCTCATCGGCATCGCCGGCGCCTCGCAAGCCGACCGATTGGGCGCCGCGCCGCTGCTTGTCGCGCAGGCTGCCCTCGTGTTGCTGGGCGCGATCGCCGTCTGGCGACTGCCCGATCCGCCGCCCCATCCGCCCGTCCAGCATCCGAGCTTCTGGCGCAGCATCGCCGATGGGATCGCCGAGGCGGCGCGCTCCGAGCAGATGTGGCCGGTGCTGCTGATCAATTTCGGCATTGGCGTGTTCTATGTCGGGCCTTTCATGGCCGTCCTGCCGCTGGTCGTGCGCGACATCTATGGCGGCGGCGCCGCCGAACTCGCCTACGTGAACCTCGCCTTCTGGGCCGGCACCATCGTGGCGGCCTTTGCCTTCGCGGGCCTCGCACGCCATCTGACGCGGCGCGGGCGGTTAGTTGTGTCGGCGGTCTCGGTCGGTTCGGTGATCCTGCTGTGCATGGCGTTGCAGCCGCCCTTCTGGCTGCTGAATGCCCTCTGTTTTACCTGGGGCCTGGGCGCCGGCATCACGATGACCCAGAGCCGCACCGTGCTGCAGATCGTGGCGCCGCCGACCCATCGGGCGCGCGTGATGTCGCTGTTTCAACTGGGGTTTGGCGGCGGCGGGCCGATCGGCGCCTTCATCTCGGGCTCGCTTGCCGCCGTCTGGGGTCTCAAGCTCGCCATGGTCCTGCCGGCGCTGGCGATGGCTGTGCTGATCGGCTTCGTACTGCTGGGCTCGCGCATCTGGACGATGCGCACGGTGGAGCGTCCGGCCAGTGCCTAGCGCGAACTTCTAATGACCAAAATTGGTGGTTGCCGCCGGTGGCGGTAGAGTGCGCTCAATCGAAGACAGAGCTTTGGGAGTGTAGCGTTGGCCCGTCCTTGTCGAACCGTTTTCCCACCGTTTTTAACCGTTTTTGACCGTTTTCCTGGCCGACCCGAATCGAGATTCGCTCGATGAAACAAGGGTCGCGCCGTTTTCGGCGTCGGTCCGCGCCGTTAGAAAACGGCGAAAACGGTGACCCGTTATTCAGCCGCGGCGCGGCGGCCGAGGCCAAGCGTCTGCCAGACGTCCTGAAGAGCAGCGACGAGCCGGGTCATGTCGTCGTCAGAATGCAGTGGCGTCGGCGTCAGCCGCAGGCGCTCGGTGCCGCGCGGCACCGTTGGGTAGTTGATCGGCTGCACGTAGATCGAATGGCGATCCATCAGAAGATCGCTCGCGCGCTTGCAGAGCGCTGCGTCGCCCACGGACACGGGCACGATGTGCGTGACCGACGGCATGACCGGCAGGCCGGCTGCGATCAAGCGGCGCTTCAGGGTCGCCGCGCGCTCCTGGTGGCGTATGCGCAGTTCCGAATGGGCCGTCACGTGGCGAATGCTGGCCAGCGCCGCGCCGGCGATAGCCGGCGGCATGGACGTCGAGAAGATGAAGCCCGAGCCGCAGGAGCGGACGAAATCGACCGTGGCCTCGGTCGAAGCGATGTAGCCGCCAACCACGCCGAACGCCTTGGCGAGCGTGCCCTGCACGATATCGACTTTGTCGAGCGCACCGTCGCGCTCGGCCACGCCCGCGCCCCGCGCCCCGTACATGCCGACGGCGTGTACCTCGTCGAGGTAGGTGAGGGCGCCATAGCGATGTGCGAGGTCGCAGATCTCGCCGATCGGCGAGACGTCGCCATCCATCGAGTAGACCGATTCGAAGGCGACGATCTTGGGCGTCCTGGGATCGGCGGCCGCCAGCAGTTGCTCGAGATGGCCGAGGTCGTTATGGCGAAAGATCTTGCGGACCGCGCCGGAGTGCCGGATGCCGGCGATCATCGAGGCATGATTGAACGCGTCGGAGTAGATCTCGCAGCCTGGCAACAAGGCGCCCAGCGTCTGCAGGGTCGTCTCGTTGGCGACGTAGCCCGAGGTGAAGACGAGCGCGGCTTCCTTTGCATGCAACTGGGCGAGCTCGCGCTCGAGCGCCACGTGCAGCGTGTTGGTGCCGGAAATATTGCGCGTGCCGCCGGCGCCCGAGCCCTGGCTGGCGATCGCCGCCTGCATGGCTTCGAGCACGACCGGATGCTGGCCCATCGCGAGATAGTCGTTGCTGCACCACACCGTGACGTCGCGCGTCTTGCCGTCCTGGTGGAAGCGCGCGCGCGGGAAGGCGCCGACAATTCGCTCCAGTTCGGCGAACACACGGTAGCGCCCCTCGTCGCGCAGGCGATCGAGGTGGCCCGCGAAAAAAGCCTCGTAATCCATTCTGTCCCTGGTCTCCCGCCGGCCGATCTTAGTCGGCTCGCCTCGTGTCTCTAGACGTATTTTGGTCGCGGATCGCTGTCGCGCGTTGGGGGGATATCAACACGATGCTGTGAGATTGGTTGCGAGTGATTCGCAACTGAGCGTCAGAGGATCACGACGATCAATGCCGCCGTGAAGAATAGCGACACGGTGAGCAGCGGCAGGGCGCCCAACCAGCGGGTCTGCGCCGGCAGGCCGTCCCAATAGCGCAAGGTGGGGAAAGCAGCCCACAGCGCCATCAGGAGGCCGATCGCCCAGAAGCCGAAAGCCATTGGCATCGCGACATTGGCCTCGTCGCTGCCAGTCGCAACGATCCCCAGCCCGACGATGGCCGGTGGCACCGCCGACGCGAAGAGGGCGACCGCCCAGATCGCCCGGACCCTGATGCGCTGCTGGGTGCCGAACGGCGGCTCCCAGCCCGATCCACTCGGCGCCTCGCTCACGTCAGCCCTTGAAGTGGCCTTCCGAGCGCAGATCAGCCATCGTCGCGTCGAGCGCCTGGCGCAGGCGGCCGAACAGGTCGGCGAGCTCGGTCTCGTTGATGATCAGCGGCGGGCAGATCGCAATCCTGTCACCCATGTTGCGGATGAACAGGCCACGCTCCACGGCGTGGTTGTAGACCTTGAGGCCGGCGCCAACCGTGGCGAGGTCGAACGCCTCCTTGGTCTTCTTGTCCTTCACGACCTCGAGCGCACCGAACATGCCGATGCCCATCGCCTCGCCGACCAGCGGATGGTCGGCGAACGACTGGATGTGCTTCTGGAAGGTCGGGCTCAACCGCTTGGCGTGGCCGAACAGGTCGATGTCGTCATAGATCTTCTGCGCCTCGAGCGCGACCGCTGCCGCCACCGGATGGCCGGAGTAGGTGAAGCCGTGGCCAAAGGTGCCGATCTTGTCGCTCTCCATCTTCAGCGCCTCGTAGACCTTGTCGTTGATCATCACCGCCGAGATCGGCAGGAACGAAGCCGACAGCGCCTTGGCGCAGGTCAGGATGTCCGGCTTGATGTTGAGCGTCTGGCAACCCCAGACATTGCCGGTACGCCCGAAGCCGCAGATCACCTCGTCGGCGATGAACAGCATGTCGTACTTGCGGCAGACCGCCTGGATCTTCTCGTAGTAGCCCTTGGGCGGCACGACGACGCCGCCGGCGCCCATCACCGGCTCGGCGATCATCGCGGCGACCTGGTCGGCACCGCCTTCCTTGATGATCAGCTGCTCGAGCTCCTCGGCGCAGCGCGTCGCGAACTGCTCCTCGGTCTCGCCGTCCTTGCCGAAGCGGTAATAGTGCGGGCAGCTCGTGTGCAGGATGCCCTGGATCGGCAGGTCGAACGAACGGTGGTTATGCGGCAGGCCCGTGAGGCTCCCGGACGCCACGGTGATCCCGTGATAGCCCTTGATGCGCGAGACGATCTTCTTCTTCTGCGGGCGCCCGAGCGCATTGTTCATGTACCAGACCATCTTGACGACGGTGTCGTTGGCCTCGGAGCCGGAGTTGGCGAAGAACACCTTCGACATATCCACCGGCGCCATCTGCTTCAGCTTCTCGGCGAGGTTGATCGCGGGCTCGTGGCTGCGCTGATTGAACGCATGATAGAAGGGCAGCTGCTTCATCTGCTCGTAGGCGACCGTCGCCAGCCGCTCGTTGCTGAAGCCGAGCGCCGCCGACCACAGGCCGGCCATGCCCTCGATGTATTCCTTGCCGTCGTCGTCCATCACGTAGATGCCGCGGCCGCGCACGATCGTCAGAGGCCCGGTGACCTCGTGTTTCTTGAAGTTCGTGTAGGGATGCAGGTGGTGCGCAATATCCCGGGCCGCGTTGGAGTTACCGCGGAAGCTGCGTGAAACGTCATTCATGGCCACACCTCGGAAATCGCTGAAAGCCCACGATAGAAGGCCATTGGAGGCCTGTCCAACGGATGTCCTTTGTCCTTCACCGTGAAAAATTTTGTGGAATTGACGACCTGACAGAGGCAGTGCAACGTGCGTCGAGGTATGCGTCGGTGCATGGCCTGGGGGACGTCCGGCGCTTTTGGAGGATCATAGATGAAGTTCAGTTTCCGGCGGTCGCTCGCCTTGACCGCTGTTGTCTGCGCCGGCCTTGCCGCGCTGCCGGCCGACGCCAAGACATTCCGCTGGGCTAATTCCGGCGACGTCAGTTCGATGGATCCCTACGCCCGGCAGGAAACCTTCCTGCTCACCTTCACGCAGAATATTTACGACCCGCTGGTTCGCCGCGACAAGGACCTGAAGCTCGAGCCGGCGCTGGCTACGAAATGGGGCCAGCTCGACAAGACCACCTGGTTCTTCGATTTGCGCCAGGGTGTGAAGTTCTCCGACGGCACGCCTTTCACCGCCGATGACGTGATCTTCTCGCTCAATCGCGCCAACGGACCGGGCTCCAATCTGGGCAGCCTGTTTCCCTCGGTGAAGGAGATCAAGAAGGTCAACGACTACCGCATCGAAGTCACGACCAAGTATCCCGACCCGCTCCTCGCCGACAAATGGCAGCCGATCGGCATGATGTCCAAGGCGTGGGCCGAGAAGAACAACGCTGTGAACTCAGCGGACATGACCAAGAACGAGGAGAACTACGCCACCCGCAACGCCATGGGCACCGGCCCCTTCATGCTGAAGGAGCGCAAGGCGGGCGAGCGCACGGTACTGGTTCCCAATCCGGGCTGGTGGGACAAGCCCACGCATAATCTCACCGAGGTGATCTTCACGCCGGTTACCAACCCGGCGACCCGCGTTGCCGCGCTCAAGGCAGGCGACATCGACATGATGTACGAGGTGCCGCCGGCCGACACCGAGACGCTGAAGAAGGACCCCAACATCAAGGTGCTGGAAGGTCCTGAGACGCGCGTCGTCTATCTTGGCATGGACCAGGAGCGCAACGAGCTGGTCGAGTCCAACGTCAAGGGCAAGAACCCGTTCAAGGACAAGCGCGTGCGCGAGGCGTTCCATCGCTCCATCGACGTCGACGCGATCAAGCGCACCGTGATGCGCGGCCAGTCGTTTCCGACCGACCTGATGGTGGCGCCGGGCATCAACGGCTACATGAAGGATCTCGACAAGCGGCCGGCGCTGCTCAAGCCCGAGGAGGCCAAGAAACTGCTGGCCGATGCCGGCTACCCCAACGGCTTCGAAGTCGGCATGGATTGCCCCAACGACCGCTACGTCAACGACGAGAAGATCTGCCAGGCCGTGGTGGCGATGCTGGCCAAGATCGGCGTGAAGGTGAATTTGCGGGCGCAGACCCGCAATCTCTACTTCGCCAAGATCCTGCGCCGCGCCGACGGCAGCCCGGGCGAGACGAGCTTCTATATGCTCGGCTGGTCGCCGGCCCAGACCTACGACGTGCACAACGTCTTCGAGGCGCTGATCCAGACGCCGAACGCCGCCAGCAAGAAGGGTATGTTCAACGCTGGCGGATACTCGAACCTGGCGCTCGACAAGCTCGCCGACACGCTCGAGCAGGAGACCGACAAGGCCAAGCGAGACGAGATGATTCGCCAGGCGACCAAGCTCTATGTCGACGACTATGCCTACATCCCGTTGCACCAGCAGGCCGTGGTGTGGGCGGCGCGCAAGAACATCGATCTCGTGCAGCCGGCGGACAATGCCTTCCCGCTGCGCTTCGTCACGATCAAGTAGCGCCCTGCGGCACTTGAACGACCGGCCCTGGCCGCAAAAGCGGCTGGGGCCGGTTCCGTTTTGGCCGCAATCCTGCTAGGCCTCCCGCCGGGCCAATACCTGCATCGATGCTCGCTTTCATCCTCCGACGCCTGCTGCAATCCGTCGCCGTGCTCCTGACGGTGGGCGTCGTCGCCTTCTTCCTCTTCCGCTATGTCGGCGATCCGATCAACGCCATGGTCGGCCAGGACACGTCGGTGGAAGAGCGTGAAGCGTTGCGCGAAAAGCTCGGGCTGAACGATCCCGCGCCAATCCAGTTCCTGCAATTCATCGGCAATGCAGTGCAGGGCAAATTTGGCCTTAGCTACCGCACCTCCGAGCCGGTTGGCCGCATGATCCTGGAGCGCATGCCGGCGACGCTGGAACTCTCCTTCTGCGCTGCCATGTTCGCCATGCTGGTCGGCATACCGATGGGCGTCTATACCGGCCTCTACCCGCGGCACTGGACCAGCCGGTGGTTCCAGGCGGTGTCGCTGATCGGCATATCGTTGCCGACCTTCCTGATCGGCATCCTGCTGATCCTGTTCTTCTCGGTGATCCTGCACTGGCTGCCATCGTTCGGCCGCGGCGAGACCGTCCAGATCGGCTGGTGGACAACGAATTTCCTGACCGTGAAGGGGCTGGAAGCGCTGATCCTGCCCTCGATCACGCTCGGCCTCTTCCAGCTCACCCTGATCATGCGCCTGGTGCGCTCGGAGATGCTCGAGGTGATGCGCACCGACTACATCAAGTTCGCGCGCGCACGCGGCCTCTCCAACCGCGCCATCAATTTCGGCCATGCGCTCAAGAACACCCTGGTGCCCGTCATCACCGTCACCGGCCTGCAGCTCGGCGCCTTGATCGCCTTCGCCCTTGTCACCGAGACGGTGTTCGCCTGGCCGGGGGTGGGCCAGCTCTTCATCCAGTCGGTGCAATTCTCCGACATTCCGGTGATGGCGGCCTACCTGATGCTGATCGGCCTGTTGTTCGTGCTGATCAACTTGACCGTCGATCTTCTCTACTTTGTCGTCGATCCGCGCCTGCGCGGGCAGGGCGGCGCTGCGCGCGTCGGTGGACACTGAGATGACCGCCTGGCTCAGCCGCGCCGCCGATAGCGACATCTGGTGGAGCTTCAAGTCCTCCTCGCTCACCATCGTGGCGGCCGCCGCCACCGTCTTCATCATCCTCGTGGCGTTCCTGTCGCCGCTGCTGGCGCCACACACGCCGTTCGACCCGGCGACGCTCAGCCTCAGCGACGGGCTGAAGCCGCCAGTGCTGCTGTCGCCCGACGGCGAATGGACCTTCCCGCTCGGCACCGACGATCAGGGTCGCGACGTGCTTTCGTCGATCATGTACGGCACGCGGCTGTCGCTGGTCGTGGGTTTTGCCTCGGTGGTCGTCGCCATGGTGCTGGGCATCTCGCTTGGCCTGGTCAGCGGCTATTTTGGCGGCGCGGTCGATGCGGTGATCATGCGCATCGCCGACGTACAGCTCACCTTTCCGGCGATCCTGGTCGCGCTGCTGATCGACGGTATCGTCCGCGGGTTGATCTCCGTGCAGCGCCACGATGAGATCGCAATTTACGTCATTGTCGGCGCGATCGGCCTTTCGTTCTGGGTGCAGTATGCCCGCACGGTGCGCGGCTCGGTGCTGGTCGAGAAGAACAAGGAATACGTCCAGGCCGCGCGCGTGATCGGCCTGTCGCCGGTCCTGATCATGGTCCGCCACGTGCTGCCCAACGTCACTGGTCCGGTGCTGGTGATCGCCACCATCAATCTCGGCCTCGCCATCATCTCCGAGGCGACGTTGAGCTTCCTCGGTGTTGGCTTGCCGTCGACCGAGCCGTCGCTCGGCACGCTGATCCGCCTTGGCAACGAGGTGCTGCAGTCGGGCGACTGGTGGATCACTGTTTTCCCCGGTGTCACCCTGGCGGCGCTGGTGCTGGCCGTGAATTTGTTGGGCGATTGGCTACGCGACGCGCTGAACCCGAAATTGCGATGATTCTGGATCAACTCTCTTGTCGTCCTGAGCGAAGCGAAGGACCTAGCGGACCGATCAGCAATTCTGGTTCTGGCGTGAGATCCCTCGCTGCGCTCAGGATGACAGCGGGGCGCTGATGGCCGATAGCAACAATCCACCGCTGCTGGAGGTGAAGAACCTCCGCGTTGAATTCCCGACGCGCCGGGGCACGCTGCTCGCCGTCGACGACGTCTCGTTCGACATAGCGCCGGGCGAAGTCCTGGGCGTGGTGGGCGAGTCGGGGGCGGGCAAGTCGCTGACCGGCAATGCCATCATCGGCCTGCTCGAGCCGCCGGGACGGATCGCGGCCGGCGAAATCAGGCTGGAAGGGCGGCGCATCGATCAGCTGCCCTACGAGGAGATGCGCAAGGTGCGCGGGGCGCGCATTGGCGCGATCTTTCAGGATCCGCTGACCAGCCTGAACCCGCTTTATTCGGTCGGCCGCCAGCTGGTCGAGACCATCCAGACCCATCTGCCGCTCGGCGCCGCCGCTGCCCGCAAGCGCGCCCTCGATCTTCTGAAAGAAGTCGGCATACCCGCCGCCGAGCAACGCATCGACCACTACCCGCACCAGTTCTCCGGAGGCATGCGCCAGCGCGTGGTGATTGCTTTGGCGCTCTGCGCCGGCCCGCGCCTGATCGTGGCCGACGAGCCCACGACGGCGCTCGACGTCTCCATCCAGGCGCAGATCATCGCGCTTTTGAAGAAGCTCTGCCGCGAGCATCAGACCGCGGTCATGCTGGTCACGCACGATATGGGCGTGATCGCCGAGACCGCCGATCGCGTGGCGGTGATGTATGCCGGCCGCATCGCCGAGATCGGCCCGGTGCGCGACGTCATCAAGCATGCCAAGCACCCCTATACCAAGGGCCTGATGGGCTCGATCCCGAGCCTCGGCGAGGGTCGCGGCGGGCGGCTGACCCAGATCGATGGTTCCATGCCGCGGCTGACCGAGATCCCGAAAGGCTGCGCCTTCAATCCGCGCTGTGCCGCTCGCGGCCAGCGCTGTCTGGTTGAGCGGCCAGAGCTGATGGCGGCGGGGACCAGCCGTGCCGCCTGTTGGCTGCACGATCGTGGTGGCGTCGGCACCCCAGTGGCCAGGGAGCTGCTCGATGCCTGACGGCTCGCAGTTCGTTCGTATCGATGGGTTGAAGCGCTACTTCGATGTCTCTGCACCCTGGCTGGTGCGCGCGATCGAAGGCCGGCCGCGCCAGGTCGTCCAGGCAGTCGATGGGATCGATATCAGGATCGCCAAGGGCGAGACCTTCTCGCTGGTCGGCGAGTCGGGCTGCGGCAAGTCGACGGTGGCGCGCCTGGTGGTGGGCCTCTATCCGCCGACCGAGGGCTCGATCGAGTTCGACGGCAACGACATGGCGGCCAGGCGCAGCCGCGGCAATCAGGCGGCGCTGCGCCGGCGCATGCAGATGATCTTCCAGGACCCGTTCGCCAGCCTCAATCCGCGCTGGCGCGTGTTCGACATCATCGCCGAGCCGATCCGCGCCTTCGGCCTGTCGAGCGAGCGCCGCCGATCTCGAGAAGCGCGTCGGCGAGCTGCTGCGACAGGTTCGACTGACGCCGGCCGACGGGCGCAAATATCCCCATGAATTCTCCGGTGGCCAGCGGCAGCGCATCTCGATTGCCCGCGCCTTGGCGAGCGAGCCGGAATTCCTGGTGTGCGACGAGCCGACCTCGGCGCTCGACGTATCGGTGCAGGCCCAGATCCTGAACCTGATGATGGACCTGCAACGTCGCCTGCAGCTCACCTACCTGTTCATTTCGCACAATCTCGCGGTCGTCTATCACATCTCCACGCGCGTCGGCGTGATGTACCTCGGTCGGCTGGTCGAGCAGGCACCGACGGAGACGCTGTTCGCGCGGCCCAAGCACCCCTACACGCGCATGCTTCTGGACACTATTCCCGACCTCGAGATGACCGGCCGCCAGCGCTCTCCGGTGGCGGGCGAGGTGCCGAGCCCGATCAATCCGCCCACAGGCTGCACTTTTCATCCGCGCTGTCCGTTCGCCAACGAGCGCTGCAAGGTCGAGCGGCCGAAGTCGCTGCCGATCGAGGACGGCGAAGTGGCCTGTCATGCCATCGAAGAGAACCGCCTGCCGATCGAGGAACGCAGCTACGCCGCACGAACCTAAGTCGCGTTGAACAACTTGTACGGCAGGTGATGTGCGGTAGCGCATACTCGACAAGCTTGACGCATGACGGAGCATCCGTACCATCCCCAACCATATTGGAGACATTCGTATGCCGGTGATCAATCGTATTGCCTCGTTCCATAAGGACATGACGGCCTGGCGGCATGACATTCACAGCCACCCGGAAACGGCCTTCGAGGAAGTGCGGACCGCCGACATCGTCGCCGACAAACTGAAGCAGTTCGGAATCGAGACCCATTGCGGCATGGCCAAGACGGGCGTGATCGGCGTGCTGCGCGCCGGCACCTCCAAGCGCGCGATCGGACTGCGCGCCGACATGGATGCACTCGATGTGCACGAGACCAACAACTTCAGCCACAAGTCGACGATCGCGGGAAAGATGCATGCCTGCGGTCATGACGGCCATACCGTCATGTTGCTGGGCGCCGCCAAGTATCTCGCCGAAACCAAGAACTTCGACGGCACTGTCTACTTCATCTTCCAGCCGGCCGAGGAGAACGAGGGCGGTGGCCGCGTCATGGTGGAAGAGGGGCTGTTCGACAAGTTCCCGGTCGAGGGCGTCTACGGCATGCACAACATTCCGGGCATCCCGGTCGGCAGGTTCGCCGTTCGCCCCGGCCCGATGATGGCGGCCTACGACATCTTCGAGGTAGTGGTGAAGGGTGTGGGCGCGCACGGCGCCATGCCGCATCATGGGATCGACCCGGTCGTCGTCGGCTCGCACATCGTAACGGCGCTGCAATCGATCGTGGCGCGCAACGTCGATCCCATGGATACCGCCGTCGTTTCGACGACACAGATCCATGCCGGCGACACCTGGAACGTCATCCCGCAGGAATGCACGCTGCGCGGCACCGTCCGCACCTTCAAGAAGCCGGTGCAGGACATGATCGAGCGGCAGATCGAGAAGATCGCCCGCAATGTCGCGGCAGGCTTCGGCGCGGAGGTCATCAAGTGGCGCTATGAGCGGCGCTATCCCGCGACCGTGAACAGCGTGCAGGAGACGGAGTTCGCCGCCCACGCGGCCTCGGCCCTGGTCGGCATCGACAACGTCAATCGCAATCCGACGCCCGCCATGGGCAGCGAGGATTTCGCCTGGATGCTGCTCAAGAGGCCCGGCTGCTACATCTGGATCGGCAATGGCGACGGCGAAGGCAGCTGCATGGTTCATAACCCCGGCTACGACTTCAACGACGAGATCCTGCCGATCGGCGCATCGTATTGGGCGACCCTGGTCGAGCAGCAACTCGCCCGCCAGGCTGTGCCGCAGGCGGCGGAGTAAGGCGTCATCAACTCATTGGCTTCGCCTGTTGTGTCGGTGCCGGCGCATCCTTACACGAGCCTGCGCCTCGGCCTTGCCACCATGCACGGCAAGGAGCGCGCGATCGCGCCGCCGTTTCGGCGCGTGATCGGCGCCGAGGTCGTGGTGGCGCCCAACCTCGACACCGACGAATTGGGCACCTTCTCCGGCGAGGTGCCGCGTCCCGATGCGCTCGTCGAGACGGCGCTCCTGAAGGCCGAGATGGTCTTCCGCGGCGCCGATGTCGACTGCGCGCTGGCGAGCGAAGGCAGCTACGGACCGATCGGCCGCGTGCCCCTCAATCCCGGCGGCGTCGAGATCCTGGCCTTCATCGACCGCAAGCGCGGTGTCCGCCTGATCGAGACCCTGACCACGCATCGCACCAATTGGCGCCTGCAGCGGTTCGAGGCGGGCGATCCTGATCGGCTGTTGGCGCTCAAGGGCATGGGGTTCCCCGAGTTCGGCGTCTTCGTCGGCTGTAACAGCGACATGAGCCATCCGGTGAAGGGCCTCAACACCGTCGACGAGGTCATCGCCGCCATGGATCACGAGGCGCGGCGCTCTACCGACGGCTTGGCGGTGCTCTATTCGGACATGCGCGCGCATCGCAATCCGATGCGCATGAAGGTGTTGCGGGCGCTGTCGTGGAAACTCGCTAGGCGCCTTGCTACGCTTTGCCCGGCCTGCGAAGCCCCAGGTTTCGGCCATATCGATTCCCGGCGGGGGCTGCCCTGCGAGGGCTGCGGTCAGCCCACCCACTGGATCGATTTCGAAATCGATGGCTGCGTGGCCTGCGGCCATGCGGCGAGCCGTCCACGCAAGGATGGCCGGCGGACGGCGTCCCGACTCTCCTGCAAGGCCTGCCGTTAGCCCGTCGTATCCGTTGCCAGATGGAACAGGCAGTCGCCGCGCTCGCAGCGCGCGGGCACACGCTTGCAGAGGACGAGGCCGGCGCGCCTGAAGGCCAGCGTTTCGGGTTCGCGCCACGGCGTGTGGTGGAAGTGGATGCGTGCGGCCGGCTGGCCGGCCGTCACCTCGGCGCCGAGATCGACCAGCGGCTCGAACAGGCCGCCGTCGGAGGCATAGACGTAGTAGTCGTCGCCGCCGATCTCGGTCAGGCGCGTGGGCGAGGGCGGTGGCACGGGGAAGTCCTTCAACAAGCCGATGTGAGCCAGCACGCGGCGCATGCCGTCCTCTGCCACTTTCAATGAGTGTGGCGTGACGAGCCCACCGCCACCGAGCTCGGTGCCCATCGAGATCACGCCCTGGCGGTACGACGCCGAAGTGAAGGTCTTGCCGCCGCCTTGCGGCGCAGCCGCGATGTAGCTCACTGGCGCCCCGAAGGCCTTCAGCATGCCGATGATCTTGTCCATCCGCACCGGATCGTCGTGGCGCGGCGCGAGCGCGCTCGGGATGTAGGTGAGTGAGCTGCCGCCGGAATGGAAGTCGAAGCTGTAGTCGGCGCCCGGCAGGAGCTTATGCTCAATCCAGTAGGCGATCTGTTGGGTTATGGTGCCGTCGGGATCGCCGGGGAACAGCCGGTTGAGGTTGCCCTCGTCGATCGGCGAGGTGCGCAGGCCGGCCATCGCCGCGGGGAAGTTGGCTGACGGCAGGATCACCAGCTTGCCCTGGACGTGCCTGGGCTCGAGCGCGCGAATCAGGTTGCCGAGGCCCACTTGGCCCTCCCATTCGTCGCCATGCGTGCCGGCCTGCATGACGACGCTGGGGCCTGTAGCGTTCTTGATGCGCACGATCGGGATCGGGATCCAGCCATAGGCCGAGCGATGCACCGAATGCGGCACGCGCACGAAGCCGGTGGCCTTGCCGTCGGCATCGAGATCGATGTCGGCCGAAAGCCAACTCATTGCCGAGAAGTCGGCGACCCTCGAATCGTTTTTCATATCGGCTCACTCCAGAGGCGATCGTTGGTCAGCGCTTCGGCGACATCGGCTGAGATGGCCGCCAGCAGCTTCTCGCCTTTCTCCGCGCTCGCCGCACCGGCATCGCCGATGACCCCGATCGGTGAGCGACTAGAGAGCTGGCGCCAACGATAGACGCCTTCGTTGACCGTCGGAATGGCGGACAGACCCGGAATGTAGGGACCGTGCATCTGCGACAGCTCCTGCGGGTTCACCAGCTCGGGCGCCATCGCCATGACCATCGAGGTTTCGGCCTCGCAGGCATGCAAGAGCGCCTTCTGCTTCTCGAGCAGCTTGGCGATCGACTTGGCGGCGATGTCCCAGTAGGTACCGGTGGCGAGCGGCAGTTTGTACTCGACCGTCAGCTCGCCGATCATATTTTGCAGCGCCGTGGTGTTGCCGCCATGGCCGTTCAGCACGAAGATGCGCTTGAAGCAATGGCGGATCGCCGACGTCACGACGCAGCGGATCACCGCGAACATGGTGGCGTAGTCGAGCGTGATCGTGCCGTTCAGCGACATGTGATGCTCGGACATGCCATAGGGGATGGTCGGTGCGACCACCGTCGGTACCTTCTCGACCATGATCCGCGCGGCGCGATGAGACACCTCATGCACGCAGCGCCAGTCGACCATACTGGGCAGGTGCGGGCCGTGCTGCTCGGTGGCGCCGATCGGCACGATGACGATGGCGTTGCGCGCCGCCAGGCCCTTGATCTCCGAGGCCTTGAGCCTCGACCATTCGATCTCGGCCATGGTCAGAGCGTCGGCAGCGGGGCGAGCGGAATGCCGAGATACTTCCTATGCAGCCGGTCGATCTCCCCATTCATCATGTTGAAGAAGATGAAGCTGTCGAGCCAGCGCACCAGATTGTGCTCGCCCATGCGGACGCCCATGTGGGCGGGGCTGCGGCGGATGGTGAACTTGAGTTCGAACTCCTTGCCCGGGTTGCGCTTCTGCAGGTCGGGGACGATCAGGCTGTTGGTGGCGAACAGCTCGGCCTGGCCGGAGACATAGGCCGCGGCCGCGGTGGCATCGTCCTCGGTGCGCATGATGGTGGCCTTGGGCGCCATGGCCGACAGCGCCAGCTCCTGCGTCGTTCCCTTGGCGGCGGCGACCTTGAGGCTGCCGATGTCGGCTGCCGACTTCACGTTGGCGCTCTTGGGACCGAACACCGCGAGCTGGGTATCGGCATAGGGCGCGGTGAACATGATCTGCTTGGCCCGCTCGGGCGTGAGGCCCATCACCGAGATCACGATGTCGACCTTGTTGGTCAGCAGGAAGGGGATGCGGTTGGCGCCGGTGACCTGCTGCATTTCCAGCTTCGCGCCCAGCGCCTTGGCGACCATGCCGGCGAGCTCGACATCGAAGCCCTCGGGTTCGCGCTTCTCGTTCTGGGATCCAAAGGGTGGCACATCGAGCGGGGTGGCGATGCGCACCGTGCCTTTCTTCAGGATGTCCTCGAAAGCGTCGGCTTTCGCGATATTTCCGGTGACGGCAGCCACAGCGACGGCGAGCAGGCCAAAAATCATAGGTCTCATGTCGAATTTCCCTTCCATTTCCCCAAACCGGCACTGATTTTGAATTACGATGGGGCAGAGAGGAAGCGATGACTGCAGTGATTGACGTTTCGAGACCTCTGCCCGGCGCCGCGTTCGGCGCTACCGTGCGGCTTGGCAAGCCGCTCAGCGAAGAGATGCCCGAGGGTCTGCCGCAGGCGCTGGCCGATGCGGGCGGGCTGCTGCTGATCCCCGGCCTGCACGACATCACCCAGGACCCGCGGCTCCTGGTGATGCTCAGCTACCTGTTCGGCCCGGAGGTCGAGGATTACCGCACGCTGCTCACGCGCGTGACCATGGCGCACGAGACGGTGCCCGAGATCTTCATGGTGACCAACATGGTCCCCGGCGCGCGGCCGCCGCCGAAACGGCCCGATCCGCCGTTGACGGCCGATGGCAGGCTGCCGGTGCAGTATCCGCATCGCAAGGGTTGGCATACCGACCAGAGCTATCGCCGGCCGCCGCCCGATATCTCGCTGTTCTATGCCGTCACTCCGGTCGCCAGGGAGCGCGGCCAGACGATCTTTGCCTCAGGCTATCTCGCCTACGAGGCGCTGCCGTCGGATCTCAAGGCGAAAGTCGAGACCCTCGAGGGTTTGCACGGGCAGCCCGGCACAGGCCGCAGCCGAGGCGACGCCGAAGCCGGCAAGGCACCGCCGCCGGTGCTGCCGCATCAGCGCTCGCAGCGTCAGCCCGTGGTGCGCATCCACCCGGTGACGGGCAGGAAGGCGCTGTATCTCTGCGAGAGCGGCCAAATGGACTGGTTCGACGGGCCGTTTGTCGGGATGGAGCCCGGACCGTGGGGCGAGGGCGCGAAGCTGCTCGATCGACTTATGACCCATTACACGCGGCCGGAGTTCATCTACGTCCATGAGTGGACCCAAGGCGACGTGCTGGTTTGGGACAATCGCTGCCTCGTCCACACCGCGACCTGGTACGACGCGGCGACGGAGCGGCGCATGATGTGGCGCACCACGGTGCGCGGCAATCCCGGCGCGATCTATGCCGGCGAGACGCGGAGCTGGATCACGGACAAGGAGCCCGTCGCGGCAGGCTGACGCAAAACGGGCGGCTGGTTGCCCGGCCGCCCGTTCCTTCGAGCCCCTAACGAGGGTGCTTAGTTCATCGCGTTGGCGACGTTGCTCAACACGTTGCTGACTTTGCCGCCGACGCTGGTCATGGCGGCGATGGCCGCGACCGAGATCAGCGAGGCGATCAGCACGTACTCGATTGCCGTGGCGCCCTGCTCGTTCTTCATCAGCTTGCGGAAGATGGACAGCATGATTTTCTCCTGGGGTCCTGCGGGATCGGGCCTGTCGTCTGGGAGAGAAGAGGCCCTTGCGCAAAGCCTAGGGGAGGCTGCTAGAGCGTCACGGGCCGATTTGTATGGACTGTATTGGTTGCCGACCGGCTGAATCGACAGCGGGGCGGAAACTACTCAACCCATGTAGCCTTGCGCGCCTTCGTTGCGCAGCCACAGCCGGATCAACAGCCGCCGCCGCTCGGCGTCGCTGTGGTCGTGGAACTCGGTGCGGCTGTGGCCGATCTCGCGGTTGGCCACGAACTGCATTTCGCCTGCCTGAAGGTGGAAGTCGAACTGCAACGACGGGTCGGCAAAGACATCCTTGATCGCCTCGACCGCCGCCGCAGTCTCATTGTCCATGGTCTCGCCGCGCAGCGCATAGCCGCCGCGGATCTGATGCAGCGAGAGTCGCGCAGACAGCCGGTCGCCGTCGCGGATGAAGAGCGGCGCCGAGAAGGTCGACGCCTCGCCGGGATGGAACTCGCGCTGGCGGTCGAACCAGAACGGCTGATAGAGCCGCGGCAGCACGTCGGCATGGCGCTCGCGCAGCACATTGTGCGCCGTGTAGAAGCTCATCACACGACTCATGCCGCCCGACTTCGACGGGCGCACGCAGAGCAGGCCGACGAACACCGGCATGGTGGCGTTGTAGGCATTGTCGTTGTGGAATTGCAGGTCGATGTTGGTCTTGTCGGGCCTTATGCCGCTGCCCGGCAGCGCCTGCTGGCCGGTATCGTGCACGTCGTAGACGATCGTGCCGTCGAGCTTTTGCGCCACCGGCCGGGCCAGCATCGATGACAGCATCCAGTAGAGCGCCTTGGCCTCTTCCGCCGACAGTTCGTCCATGGGCAGGCGGGCCAGCAGCGCGAAGCGGATGCCGTCGGTCAGGATGCGACGCACCTCCGCCATGGCCGCGCGGCACGCCGGCATCTCGAAGCTTTCGGGCCGGAGCGCCAGCAGCGGAACGGGCTGGCGGCGCAGCGTTTTCGCGGCATCGAGCAATTCGCTCTGCGCTGCGTCCGACAAGGTGACGCGATAGTCATTCTCGCACACATCGGCGCGCGTCCACGCGGAACGGCCGATGATCACACGATCGAGGACAACGGAATGATTCATGGACATCGACACTAGGAGCGGGGCTGGCGCGGCTCAAGAACATTCAAACAAGGTGTCTAAATGCACCAAAACTTCCTGGCGTGCCACTCTTGTCGATGGCGAAGGGACGCCTAGAGTGAGCGCGACCGGAGGCTGTCATGACGCGAGTCGTTTCGTCGGGCACCACAAGCAATGGCGACGTCGTTTTCTACGACGATACCGAGTGGGCACTCTCCGGCGGATCAGCCTTTGGCAGTTTCGGTGAAGTTCAGGGTGCGCCGCCGCCGGGCAACGCCGCGCCGGCGACGCCACCGCCGCAGGCGAGCGGTCCGGGAGTAGCCATCGACAACAACCAGCCGTCGCTGGCGATGACGCTCTTCTTTCCGCTGACCGGCATCTTTCCGCCGCGCGATGGCGGTGGCGACGCGGGCGGCTCCTTCATCGGCGAGATCGGGATATTCGCCGGCAACTTCGGCCCCAACGGTTCGCCCTTGGCTGCAGGGCAGCTCCTGCCGATCAACCAGAACCAGGCCGTCTTCAGCATCCTCGAGACGACCTACGGAGGCGACGGGCGGAGCAATTTTGCCCTGCCCAACCTCGCCGGCTCGACCATGATCGGTTTTGGCCAAGGGCCGGGCCTCGTCCAGGAAAATCTCGGCGCGCCGACCGGTTCGTCGGGCATCAATCTCACGAGCGCCCAGAAACCTGCCGATATCGGCGGCTCGAGCCAACCCATCGGCAACTACCAGCCGTCGTTGCCGATCAACTACATCATCCACGAGTTCGGCACCTTCCCCTCGCAGGATAGCGGCGGCAACGACATGATCGGTATGGTCATGCCGTTTGCCGGCGATTTCGCGCCCGACGGCTGGGCGTTCTGCGATGGCTCGCTGGTGCCGATCGCCGACAACGAGGTGCTGTTCAACATCATCGGCACGATCTATGGCGGCGACGGCGTGACGACCTTCGCGCTGCCCGACCTGCGCGGGCGCGACATCGTCGGCGCCGGTGCCTCCTACATCGTCGGGGAGCAGTTCGGCCATCCGACGGTGAGCCTCGCCAACAATCAGGCGCCCGACGGCCACGGCGATCCCGTGCAGCCGTTCGACAACACCCAGCCGTCGCTGGTGATGACCTATATGATAGCGCTGACCGGATTCTTCCCGAGCCAGGACGGCGGTGGCGGCAGCATCGATCCGAACACGCCGTATCTCGGCGAAATCGCGGCCTTTGGCGGGGAGTTCGCGCCGAAGGGCTGGGCGATAGCTGCCGGACAGCTCCTGCCGATCAACCAGAACCAGGCGTTGTTCGCGCTGCTCGGCACGCAGTATGGCGGCGACGGCCGGACCAACTTCGCGCTGCCGAATTTGATCGGCCGGACGGTCGTCGGCGCCGTCAATAGCCAGACCGTCGGGACGGCCTTCGGCTCCAGCATCGCCACGGTCACTTCCGCCAATTTGCCGACCACCGGGTATGTCGTATCCAGCGGACAGACCTCCGCTTTCCTCACGCTATACATCGGTGACACGCTGACGGTCCTGTCGGGCGGCCTCGCCAGCGGCATGGTGATCGGCGCCGGCGAAAGCGGCACGGTATCGTCGGCGGCATCGCGCGCGGTGATCTCGTCAACGGCGCCAGCCAGACGGTCTATGGCACGGCGAGCAGTACCGTGATCGTCTCGGGCGGCACCGAGGCCGTGTCGTCCGGCGGTGTCGCCAGCGGCACCAACGTCTATTCGGGCACCGTCCAAGTCGTGTCGTTCGGTGGCCGGGCGGTTTCGACCGTCGTGCTCAGCGGCGGCATCATCGGCGATTGTCCGGCGGCGTTGCCAGCGCAAAGACCTCACAAGGCGGTGAGGACGTTACTGTCCGGCGGTACCGCCATAGGTACGCCATCGGAATGGCTACAGGCATCGTGGTCAATGGCGGCCTGTTGCAGAAGTACGGCGGCACCACCTCGATCACGGTCCAGAACGGTGGTCTCGAGGTAGTGAATGTGGGCATCGACAGCGCGGCGCAGATCCTGGGCGGCGGCATCCAGAACATCCATGCCGGCACCTCGGCGCTGAATGGGTTGATCGGAACGGGCGGCGTCCAGCTGATCTTCGGCACGGCCAGCGGCACGCTGAACAGCGGCGGCTTCGACGCCGTCGGCGCCGGGGGTCGGGCGGTCAGCACGACCGTGTCGGCCGGCGGCCTGGAGGTCGTCAGCAATACCGCCATCACCAGCGGCACCTTCGTGCAGGGCGGTGGCGCCGAGCAGGTGGTGTTCTCCGGTGGCATCGCCCGCAACACCAGCGTGGGATCGGGCGGTCTGGTCTTCGTTTCGCGCGGCATCACCTCCAATGCGGTGATCTCCTCGGGCGGCACGGAGTTTGTGTTCTCGGGCGGCACCGCCTCCAGCACGGTGGTCCTGTCGGGCGGCAGCGCGGTGGTGTCGTCGGCCGGCAGCGCCGCCGGGGCAACCCTGAGCGGCGGCACGCTCGAGGTGAAGACCGGCGGCTCGGTCGGCTCGAGCACGATCACTTTTGCCGGCAACGGCCACCTGAAGCTCGACAACGCCCAAGCCTGGCCCGCCGGTGCCTTGATCTCGGGCTTCGGCGTGCCGGGCGATATCGACCTGGTCGATATCAGCTACAACTCGGCGACCACCGTGCTCACCTTCCAGGAGGCGGCCGGCAACTTGAGTGGCACGCTCACTGTCAATGACGCCAACCACGTCGCGCACCTCACCCTGCTCGGTCAGTACGTGACAGGTCAATTCCATATGGCCGCCGACGGCGCCGGCGGCACGCTGGTCACCGATCCGCCGGTCAGCGGCCAGTCGTTCGCAACAGCCGTCTCCTAGCGGGAACCGGCGGCGGTGGGGGAGTGGAGCATCGCTAGCAAATCGGCTCGGCTGGGCGGCGCCGTGCCGTGGACCTGCACCGCGAGCCCCGCCCAGGCATTTGCCAAGGCAAGGGCCGAGGCGGGATCGCCCCCGGAATGCACCGTGCGGGCCAGGCAATAGGCCGCCATGAAAGCATCGCCGGCCCCGGTCGTGTCGGTGACGCTGACCTTTGCCGCCGGCGCCGACGAGACCTTGTCGCCATCGAGCGCCAGGGCGCCCGCGTCGCCCAGCTTGACGACGATCTGGCGGGTGGCGAGCTCGCGCACCAGGGTCGCGAAGCTCGCGGCATGCGGCGCCGGCTCGAACGCCGGGTCGATGCAGCGCGCTTCCCTGAGGTTGAGGCACATGATGCCGTCGCCGCGGTACAGGCGATGATTGCTTTCGTTCTGTGCCACCTGCGAATCGACGAAGACCGGCTGGCCCGACCGCCGGACGGCGGCCAGAAGCTGGGGCAGCAGCTCGTCGCTCAAAAGGCCGTGGCGGTAGTCCGAGATCACCGTGAGATCGGCGTGGGCGAGGGCCGCCTCCACTTCGCCGATCAGCGCCGTTGCCAGCGGCTTGGAGATCGGGCGATCGTCGCGCTGGTCGAGCTGCAGGAGCTTGTAACCGTCCACCCAGAAGCGGTGCTTTACCGTGGTCGGCTTCTCCGGCGAGATCAGCGCCGTCAATTCCAGCCGGGGATGCTTGAACGACCGGATGTGCCGTGCCGCCTCGTCGTCGCCCACCAGGGTGATGAAGCGGACCGCGGCGCCGAGCTCGAGCAGGTTGCGGCAGACCAGCGCCGCCCCGCCCAGCGAGGCCTGCACCTTCTCCTGGCGGGCGGTGATGGTCGGCGTCTCCGCCGCAAGACCGATGGCGGTGCCGTAGGTGTAGAGGTCGACGATGCTGTCGCCCACCAGAAGCACTTTGGCATCGGCAAATTTCTCGATGGTCTTCAGTAAGCTCAACCCCACTCCCCTCGTCGCGGCGTCGATTGTACGCGTATTCACTGGAACATTCTTTTGCGGATTACCGTGTAGATGATACGTTGCGGTACCCGTGTGGGTAGAGATGAAGTGTGCACGCCGCAATCAAATTTGCCTCGATCCTTTCATCAATAGCGTTCTTGGCTCTGCCAGCTTTCGCGCAAGGCGGGCCTGCACCACAACCGCCTGCCGCAACGCTGCCACCGGGCACCAATCCGCAAGTAGAAGAGCTCTTGCAAAGCGGCCACAAGTCTCTGGCTGCGAATCAGGTCGACCGAGCCGAGGAATACTATCGCGCGGCCGTGGCGGCAGCTGAAAAGATCAACGACCCACAACAGCAAGCCGAGCTGCCCCGCGCCCTGGACTGGCAAGCTGACTTCTTCAGGCAGACGAAGAGGTATCCGGAGGCTTGGCAAAGCGCAGAGCGCGCACTCAAACTCTTCAAAGACCGATTGGGACCAACTAGTCCGCGCGCCGACCATATGAGGGTCGTTTTGGGGGCAATTGGCAACGCCTCCGGCGAATATGCGAAGGGTGAGCCCTATTTGCGGGAGGCGCTTGCCAACTACGATCGCGATCCGAGTAAAGCTCGCGAAGATCATGCCGCCGCCGCCGCGCTCAATCTGGCTCAAGCATTGAAGGCACAATCTCGTCTCGACGACGCGGTGGCGGCTCAACGCAAGGGTATACGATGAAGCGCTCTCGATTTTGGTGGAGAAATTTGGGTCGGACAGCCCAGCTCTCGCTGGCTTGTTCACACGGCAGGCCTTGCTGCTTCTGCAAGAGAAGCAACTCGATAAAGCCGGGTCATTGCTCAGCCAGGCGGCAGCTCTGCTGCGCAAAGGATCTGGAAAACCGACCGTGGCTCTTGCGACAGTGCTTGTCGATTTGAGCTTCGTCTACGACGCCCAGGGCCGGCAGAAGGACGCGGAAAAACTGAGAAGCGAAGCGGTCGAAATCTTCTCGAACCTCTATGGTCCGAATCGCTTGCCGCCGCTGGTGCTGGCGCCACTTCTTCCTTCAAACAGCCAAGAAATCTGAGCCAGTAGATCAGGACCAGAAGTCATCGTCGTCCTCCCGCACATCATCGAAGTCGTCGTAGTCCTCCGGGCCGCGCTGCCGCCAGCGAACCATCGTCTCCCACCACGCCTTCGGTGGCGGCGGGGGCGGTTGTTCGATCTCGACCTGCGGCGGCTCAGCCTCCGCGACCGATGGCGGTTTCGCCTCGGGCTCCGCCTCCAGGCGACTCTCGGGCGGCTCCGCCGCGCTGTCCCCGGCGTCGCCGCTCGGGGCAAGTTCCCGAGCCTGGCGTATCAGCGTCTCCAACCCGTACTCTTCGACCTCCCACATGAGCCGCTCCATCTGCGTCATGGTGGAAAAATCGGGCAGCGGCTTGGGCACGAGCGCGCGCCTCTGCGCGGCCAGCCGCCGGCGCTGGGACTTGTTCATCGCCGGGCTTTCTGCTCCGCCTCCTGGGCGGCGCGCGCGGCGCTGGCGGCCTCGATCTCCTCGAGCTCGCGCTCGAACTCGACCGCCTCCATCGCGCGGCGGCGCCATTCGAGCAGGGTGGCGAAGGCGAGCGCCTGACGCGGCGTGATCTTGCCGCCGGCCGCCGCCGCGATCACGCGGGCGTGCGCCTCGGCCAGACTTGCCGCGTCGGTGACGGCCGGCAGGTCGAGGACCACCGGCCGGTCGCGCCGCCGCCACATGCGCTCGACGATGGCCGCGGCCGGCATGTCGCCGCCCTTGGCTTTGCCAAGCGTCACGCGCTGCACCTCGGCGAAGTCCTCGGCGGCCAAGGTCTCCAGGGGAGTCTCCAGCGGTGCCTCTGCGGGTCCGGCTGGCAGTGCCTTGCTGTCTTCGCTCATGCATTCGCTTCCTTCTGCGAGTGGAGTGCAATCAGGCCACGCTCCAGCGCTCTATCGCGCAGGCGGTAGGCGGTGGCGCGGGACAGGCCGAGCCGCTTCGCCGCACGGCCCGCCGTCAGGCCGTCATTGAGGAGGGCGACGATGCGCTCGAGATCGCCTGGCCGCGCCGGCGGCCGCCAGCTCCAGCGCACCCGGCCCTCGGCGTCGGTGTCGAGCTGCGCTTCGATCGGCGCGACCGCCTCGCCGTGCAGGGCGCGCGCCTTGTCGAAATGGATCTCGAAGCGCGCGCCATCCTGCGGCTGGTAGTCGAACGGCTGGCGCAGCGACATCACGACGTCGAGCATGTCCTCGCGGCGGTTGCTGCCGCGCTGCCAGCCCTTCTTGTTGGCGTGATGGACCAGCAGCATGGCGCGGCCGACGCGGCGCTGGTGCATCAGGAAGCGCGGCAGGTCGGCCCAGCAGTCGGGATCGCCCGACTTGAAGCCGGCCAGGCTCGAGAGATTGTCGAACACCACCAGCTCGGGCTGGCCCCAGTTCTTCATCAGCTTGAGCTGGCCCGCCGCATAGCCGAGGTCGGGAGGCGATCCGTGCCCCAGGTCGGCCAGCATGAATTCGAGCGTCGGCGGCACCGGGCCGAACAGCTTCAGGCGCCGGCGCATGTCGACCGCCGCCATCTCGCCGTCGACATAGAGCACGCGGTGCGGCCGACTGGCGCGCCAGTTGAGGAAGCTCGCGCCTGAGGCGGCGGCCCAGGCGATGCCCAGTGCCAGGAAGGTCTTGCCGAGGCCGCGCGGCCCGTAGAGCAGGGCGAGGCTCTTGGTCGCCAGGATCGGATCGAGGATCGGTTGGCGCTCCGGCAGGTCGGCGGACATGAGTTCGCTGCCGGTGAGGCGCGGAGGCGCCTCCCCACGGTCGGGGAAGAGCTGACGGCGTGACATCGGAAGTAGTTCCTTATTTGTTCCGAATATAGCCGAAAGCCGTATAAAAAGCCAGAGCCGCAAGCGCGGGAGAAAAAAACGTCGGGGAGGGGTGGCGGACAGTGAGACACTTCGCGGGAAATGCCGATGCCATCGGCATCGGAGGTGTCTCACCAGGGTGAGACATCTGTCTCACGCGAATCACCTCATCCTGAGGAGCGGCCCCCTCATCATTCATGGGGGGCCGCGTCTCGAAGGATGGGCAATTGGCACTTCTCGTCTGCGGCCCACCCTTCGAGACGGCCCTACGGGCCTCCTCAGGGTGAGGTCGGGTCGTTCGCTCGAGGTGACACGGAGGTCGAGGCCGCCATCTTCGGGGAGGTGCCCTTGGCAACCAAGGGCGGAGGACGGCTTAGATCCTCCGGCGCCGTCCACCCGACGGCATCACCCACCCCCCCAAAAGGCGGAAGCTGGTTCGCCGGGCCTACTTCGCCGGGCAGGGAAAGACGTTCATGTCCGGCCCGAAATCGTAGGGCGAGGGCACTTGCGTCAGGGAGGTGACCGAGGGGCTGAGCGACCATTCGAGCGCGCTCTGGTGGCGCGAGCAGAAGGCGGCGTCTCCGGTCGGCTGTTGGGCGGTGCGGTTGGCGATCTCGGTGATCACCACGTCGAAGTTGCGGCCCTTGCGCGCCACGATGCTCTTGAGGTCCTGGGCATTGCTCGCGAGCTCGGGCGTGAACTTGGCGATGAAGGCCGCGTATTGCTTGTCGAGCTTGCGGCTGCCGTCGGCGCCCGGGCAGCTCAGCACGCCGACCACCAGTTCCTGCTGCACCATGCGGGCGCGGAAGGCAGCGAGGTCGGGATCGACGAAGCAGACGGAATGGAGGTTGGCGGGCGGATTGGATTTGGCGACGGGTGCCTGGTAGTTGGGGCCGGCGGCAGTCTGCGGCTTTTCCGGCGTGCACGCGGAGATAGCAAGTGCGCAGGCGGCGAGCAGCACGGTTCGATAGGTTACGGTCATTCGTTTCCTTGGAGAGGGCGCGCCACTCGATTCAGTGCAGCACGGCGCTAAGGAAGGTCTCTAGCTCGGGCGTGCTCGGCTTGGCGAGAGTTTGTGACGCCGCACCCTGCTCCCAGATCTTGCCATGATGCATGAACACCACACGGTGGGCGACGCGGCGGGCGAAGCCGATCTCGTGCGTCACCAGCATCATGGTCATGCCGTCGCGCGCCATCTCCTCCAGTACTTTCAGCACTTCGCCCACCAGCTCGGGATCGAGCGCCGAGGTGATCTCGTCGAACAGCATCAGGGTGGGCGACATGGCGAGCGACCGGGCGATGGCGACGCGCTGCTGCTGGCCGCCCGACAGCTGGTCGGGATAGGCGTCGATCTTCTCGGCGAGGCCGACCTTGCGCAGCACTTCCTCGGCGAGCCGCCGTGCCTCCCGGGGCGGCACGCCCTTCACGACCTTGGGCGCGAGCGTGATGTTCTTCTCGACGCTGAGATGGGGAAAGAGGTTGAAGCTCTGGAACACGATGCCGACGTGCTGGCGCAATTTGCGCAGATCAGTACTTGGATCGTTCACAAGAGTACCCTCGAAGCGCACCTGACCGCCCTGGATCGGCTCCAACCCGTTGACGCAGCGCAGCAGGGTGCTTTTGCCGGAGCCCGAGCGGCCGATGATGGCGATGATCTCGCCCGGCTCGACGGCGAGCGACACGCCGTCCAGCACGGTGTTGGTGCCGTAGCGCTTGACCACATTGGTGAGTTCAACGAGCGACATGCAGCCTCCGTTCGAGGCGGCGGCTCACTTGCGTCAGCGGAAAGCAGAGCGCGAAGTAGAGCGCGGCCACGGTCAGATAGACGGTGAAGGGGCGGAAGGTAGTGGCGGTGGTGAGCTGGCCCTCGCGGGTCAACTCGATGAAGCCGATCACCGCGGCGAGCGAGGTGTTCTTGATCAGCTGCACCAGGAAGCCGACGGTCGGCGGGATGGCGAGCCGCGTGGCCTGCGGCACGATGATGTAGCGCAGCTGGCTGGTGAAACTCAGGCCGAGCGAGGCGCCGGCTTCCCATTGGGTCTTGGGGATGGCCTGCAGGCAGCCGCGCCAGATCTCGCCCAGGAATGCGCCGGCATAGATCGAATAGGCAGCGGCGGCGGCGATCCAGGGCGAGACTTCCACACCTACGATGGAGAGGCCGAAGAAGAACACGAACAGCCAGGCCAGCAGCGGCGTGCCCTGCACGGCATGGACGTAGATGGCGCCGATCCAGCGCAGGGCGGCGAAGGCCGAGACGCGGAACAGGGCGACGGTCAGACCGACAATGCCGCCGCCCAAGAAGGCGATCGCGGTCAGCGCCAGGGTCCAGCGCATGGCGGCGATCAGGTAGAGCACGTCGGTGAAGGTGAACTCGCGGATCATCGGCTGCTCTTGGGGCGCGCGAACACCAGTTGATAGAGACCGGCGAACAACAGGCGAAAGAGCAGCGCCAGGGCGAGGTAGACCGCGGCCACGACGATGTAGACCTCGAAGTCGCGGAAGGTGCGCGATTGGATGATCGATGCCATGTGGAAGAGATCCGTCGCCGAGATCTGCGAGACGACCGAGGTGGCGAGCATTAGCAGCACGAACTGGCTGGCGAGCGCGGGGTACATCAGCCGGAGCGCCGGGACGATCACGACATAGCGGAAGATCTGGAGAGGCGAGAGGCCGAGCGACTGGCCGGCTTCGGTCTGGCTCTTCGGGATGGCTTCCAGCCCCGCGCGCACGATCTCGATGGAGTAGGCGCCGAGATTGATCGACAGCGCCACGAAGGCCGCGGTCTCGGCGTCGAACTTCAACCCGGCGCTGGGCAGGCCGAAGAAGATCAGGAAGAGCTGCACGATCAGCGGCGTGTTGCGAATCGCCTCGACATAGACCGCGACGATGGTGCGAAGCCAGGCCGGCCCGTAGACGCGTGCCGCCGCGCCCGCCACGCCGATGATGAACCCGACGACCATCGTCACCACCGACAGCTCCAGCGTCAGCACCAGCCCGTCGGCCAGGAACTCCCAGGCGGCGAAGACGTCGCGGAACTGGAACGTGTAGCTCACGACATCCCCTACAGGCGCCGCTCGCTGCGGGGGTCGAGCGCATCCTGCAGCCCGTCGCCCAGGAAATTGAAGGCGATCACCGTGAGGAAGATCGACAGGCCCGGCCACACCGCCAGCATCGGCGCTTCCTGCAGAAGCTCCTGGGCGCCCGTCAGCATGTTGCCCCAGCTCGCCGCCGGCGGCTGGACGCCGAGGCTCAGAAACGACAGCGTCGATTCGAGCAGGATCAGGCCGCCGATCGAGAGCGTGGTCGATACGACGACCGATCCGGCAGCGTTGGGCAGGATGTGACGAAACATGATGCGGGCAGGGCGGGCACCGAGCGCCTGGGCCGCGCGGGTGAAGTCGCGCGCCTTGAGCGACAGGGTCTCGGCGCGCACCAGCCGGGCCACTGTGGTCCAGCCGGTCAACGACACGATGACGATGATGCGGTAAAGCGAGAAGGTCTCCGACTGCGCGACGTTCGGGGAGATGCCGAGCTTGACCGGGTCGATGGCGCTCAGGACGATCAGCAAGGCGAGCAGCGGCAGGGCGATCACGCCGTCGGTGATTCGCATCAGCACGCTGTCGAGGCGTCCACCGCGATAGCCCGCGACCACGCCGATGATCGCGCCCAAAATTGCCGACAGGATTGCGCCCGCCAAACCGACCGTGAGCGAAACCCGGCCGCCGTCGAGCAGGCGCTGGAAGAGGTCGCGACCGAGGCTGTCGGTGCCCAGCCAATGGGCGGCCGAGGGGCCTTCGAGGCGGTGGTAGAGATCGGTCAGGGAGGGATCGACGCCGCGCAGCTCGGCGATCAGCGGCGCTGCGAGGGACAGCACCAGCAGCGCAATGAGGAAGACGAGCGAGACCTCGGCCAAACGGTGCCGCAGGAACCGTCGCCAGACCATGCGGGAGGGGCTCACCGCGGCGCTCATGTGGCGTCCGCGAGCGACACGCGCGGATCGATAGCGGCCAGCGCGACGTCGGCCAGGAGATTGCCGGCGACGGTAGCGAAGGTCGCCAGCAGCAGCCCGACAAGCGCCAGGTTGAAGTCGTTGGTCTGGATCGCCTGGTAGATCATGGCGCCCATGCCGGGCCAGGCGAACATGGTCTCGGTGATCATGGCGCCCGAGAACAGCGCGCCGAAGGAGAGCGCCAGCACTGTTAGGACGGGGGTGAGGGCGTTGGCGAAAGCGTGGCCCATGAGGACGTGCCGTTCAGCGACCCCCTTGGCGCGGGCGGTGCGCACATAGTCCTGGCGCAGCACCTCGATCATGGCGCCGCGCATGAAGCGTGTGTAGACGCCGAGCTGCACGATCGCCAGCGTTGCCACGGGCAGGGTGGCGAAGCGCAAGTGCTGGCCGAGCGCGCTCAGGAACGGGGTGCCTGTGCGCGGATCCGCCATGCCGCCGGCTGGGAGCCAGCCCAGCTTCACCGCGAACAGCGAGATCAGTAGCAGCGCCAGCCAGAAGGTGGGCGTCGAGATGCCGGCGAAGCAGAGTAGGTTGACCAGGTAGTCGGCACGGCTGCGAGGCCGAGCGGCTGCCCACACGCCGAGAGGCAAGGCGATCGCCGTCGAGATCAGGAAGGCAAGCCCCGCGAGCTGGAAGGTATTCAGCAGCCGCGGCCACAGCACCTCGAGCACCGGCCGGTTGAAGGACCGCGAATAGCCGAAATTGCCGAGCAGCGCCTGATGCGCCCAGGCGAGGTATCGCTCGAACAGCGGCTTGTCGACGCCGTAAAGCGCCCGCAGACGCTTGGCGTCTTCCGCCGTCATTTTTGGATTGCCCGAGATCATCAGGTCGATCGGGTCGCCCGGCATCAAGCCGATCAGCAGGTAGACGACCAGGCTCATGATCACGAGCGTGATCGCGATCTGGACGGCGCGCGAGGCGAGATAGCGGCCCATGGTCACCTTCAGTCCGCCCAGCGCCAGTTCTCGATCCAAAGGGTCGAGCAGCTCTGGTTGCCGGTCGGCGTCACGCCTCTGAGCGGCTTGGGAATGACGAAGGCATCGACGCGGAAGTACAGCGGCAGCACCGGCAGGTCGTCGGCGTAGAGCCGCAGGATGTCGGCGAAGAAGGCGCGGCGCTTGGCAGGATCGAGTTCGCGCTCGGCGCCGTCGAGCGCCTTGTCCATTTCGGGATTGGCGTAGCCGGGGAAATTCTGGCCGCTCCATTCGTTCGCCGCCGACGGAATCTCCGTCGAGGCGAGGGTCGTGCGCGGCACGCTTTGGGGACTGGTGATCCAGGCATACATCGCGAGACTGTCGAAGTCGCGGCGGGTGAGCGCGGCGAAGTAGATGCGGGCGGGTGCCGCCTTCAGCCGCAGCTCGATGCCGACTTGGCGGAGCTGGCTCTGAATGACCTGCGCGACCTCGTCGCTGATGCGGTTGCCGCTGGCGAAGGCGAGGACGAGCGACAGGCGCTGCCCCTTGGCATTCTGGCGGATGCCGTTCCTGATGTCGGCGAAGCCCGCTTCGTCGAGCAGCTTCCGTGCCCCGACGGGGTCGAACGCGTAGCGGCGCGCACTGGGACTGTACATCGGGTCGAGCGGATTGATGTCGTCGTCGGCCACGAGTTGCTTGCCGTAGAACAGCTTCTCCGACATGGCCTTGCGGTCGATCGCCATCAGGATGGCCCGCCGAACGCGGCGGTCGGCGAGCAGCGGGTTGTCGAGCTTGACGTCAATGTGGCTGTAGGTGAGCGACGGCTTGTAGGCGACGTTGAACCTGTCCTTGTGCCGCAGCTCGAGGGCGACGGCTTGGTTCAGGGAGAAGCCGCTCTCGCCCGGAACATAGTCGACATTGCCGGAGAGCAGGTTGGCTTCGAGCGAGGCGGAGTTCTCGAAGATCTTGATCAGGATGCGATCGAAGGCTGGCTTCGCGCCGGTCCAGTAGCGGTTGCGCTCGAGCGCGATACGAGTGCCGGGCACCAGTTCGACCATGCGGTAGGGACCGAAGGCGAGGCCGGGATTGGTCGGATCGGCGTCGTAGGCGGTCCTGATGCGGTACTCAACCGGATTGGCGTCGAAGATCGGCTTTTCGATGTGCGTGGGCAGCGGCGAGAAATCGAGGCTGTTGTAGTCGAAGGTGACGCGGTCTTTGGTCAGGGTGAAGTGCAGGTCGTCCTTGATGTCGACCTTCAGGATGCGCCGATAGTCCTCGGCCGCCGGTACGCCAGTCTTGGGGTTCTTGCCGGCCTCGATGGCGAAGGCGACGTCGCGCGCCGTGAGCGGGGTGCCGTCCGCCCAGGTGAAGGGCTTCAGCTCGATGTCCACTTCCATACCCTTGCGCGTATTGCCCTTGTCGTCGGATGGAAGGTCGATGATGCGCGCCCGGCCGTTCTCCACGGTCGGCACTTCCGTGCACAGAATGCAAACCAGCTTCCAGTCGGCGTCGTAGGCGGTGATCGGCCGGACGGTCATGCTGTTGATGAAGGTCGTCGCCAGCATCGAACTGATCAGCGGGTTCATCGTGCCGGGCGCGGTGCTCATACCGAGCACCAGTTCGTCCAGGGCGAAGGCGGGGCAGGCGTACGCGGAGACGGCGGCAGTGAGCGACAGCAATCGGCGAATCATTTCGCTGCACGGTCGCATCAGCGCCGTGGCAAGGCAACTGCCACCGGCGTATCCTCTCGGCATGGACCAGAGCGACGCACCGATCCGCTATATGGAGCGCACGCGGCTCTACTACCGGGCGCTTGGTTACCACAACGACTATGTCTGGGCGCACTTCCCAGACGTACCTTTCGCGCCGCTCGCACGTCCGCTAAGCGAGACCCGCATCGGGCTCGTCACCACGGCTGGCCCACCGGGCGGCTATCCACGCGATGAGAAGGGCCTGCGGCATGTCTGGTCGGGTGCGATCGATTCGCCACCACAACGCCTCGCCACCGACGTGGCCTGGGACCGGGAGACGACGCATACCGACGACCGGGCTTCCTTTCTGCCTATCGAGGCGGCGGCCGAGCTGGCGAAGCTCACGCCGCGCTTTCATGGCGTGCCGACCGAATACAGTCATCGCAAGACGCTGACCCGGGATGCTCCCGAGGTGCTGGCGCGGCTGCGTGACGACGGCGCCCAGGCTGCGATCCTCGTTCCGCTTTGACCCGTCTGCCACCAGACCGTGAGTCTGGTCGCTCGATATCTCGAAGCCAACGGACTGCCGACTGTCATCATCGGGTCCGCCCTCGACATCGTCGAGCATTGCGGCGTGCCGCGCCTCGTGTTCACCGACCTGCCGCTCGGCAATCCTGTCGGCACTCCGTGGAACCGCGACATGCAGCGCGAGGTCGTACGACTGGCGCTCAGCACGCTCGAGACGGCCAGCGGTCCGCGCACGACGGTGCAGGCGCCGGTCAAGTGGAAGGACGACTCCGGCTGGCGCGAGCGATATGGCCGCGTCGATGCGGCGGAGCGGGAGAGGTTGCTGCAGCTCGGCGACGAGCGCCGACGTCGCTTTGCAGCGATGAAGAGGCCTTAGCGCGACGCGTCATCGGAGTTCTCTAGTGACCAAAGTAGGTCGCGGCGGCGGGCGCGCGCATAATCAGGGCATGGAGGGTGCGCTCGATGCCCGGTGTCGGGGCCGCGAGAAGAGAGGCCCCTGTTTTTCCGCTATTTTAGCGGTTACCGCCGCGAAACTACGCTAGCGCCCCAGCATCGAGCGCGGTGCCGGTGGGCGGCCGCCATGATTGGCCGACCATTGCTCCGGCGCCTCGAGGAAGGCACGGGTTTCGGTCAGGCCCTTCTCGTCGAAGTACTTGTGCTTCTGTGCCGCCTCCAGCGCATCCCACCAGGTGGCGAGGGAATGCAACTTTACGCCAGCGATCGCCAAGGTTTCGACGCTCTGCGGAAAGATGCCGTAGTGGAAGATCACGAAGCAGTCGCTGACCTTGGCCTCGGCCTTCTTCAGTGCATCGATGAACACCAGCTTGCTGCCGCCGTCGGTGGCGAGGTCTTCGACCAGCAGCACACGTTTGCCGGGCTTGAGGTCGCCCTCGATCTGGGCCATGCGGCCAAAGCCCTTGGGCTGCTTGCGGACGTAGACCATGGGCTTCTTGGCCAAGGCGGCCAGGAAGGCGGCAAACGGAATGCCGGCGGTCTCGCCGCCCGCCACCACGTCGATCTTGCTCCAGCCGATCTGCTTTTCGACCGACTTGAGCGCATGGTTCATGATCCGTGCCCGCGCCTCGGGGAACGAGATCAGCTTTCGGCAGTCGATATAAACCGGGCTCGCCCGGCCCGAGGTGAAGATATACGGATTGTCCGGCCGGCAGTGGATGGCCTCGATCTCGAGCAGCAGCCGCGCCGTATCGCGGGCTTCCGGCGTGCCGGTCGCCCGAGCCGAAATAGCCTTGCCGTTCAACCTACTGGCGGCTGGCTTTGCGCTGGGCTGCAAACCCGGCACTGCCGCCTTCTTCTTCGTCGCCATGCTGCTGTTTCCCCCGCGCCGCTTGCGACAAAATGACGGCCGTGTGTTTAGCGTTCATCCACAGGACCGGCAATGTGAATCGGCGTTAATCGGACCCGGGCAGAGGTTAGTTTCTTTAAGATACTATTGGAGAATTCATGGCGCCGAGGCCCCAGTCACGTATTGCCCGATTTTTAGTCGCCCGCCGGCGGCTGATGATCTCGATCGTGGCCGGCCTGGTCCTGTTGCTGGTGCTACCGGCCTCGTACCGGATGGCGACCCGCTTCCTGCTGGCATGGGACTTGACGTCGGCGATCTATGTCGGGGCTGCCTTCTGGATGGTCACGCGCTCCACAGTCGAGACCTGTCGTGCACGTGCGGCCCTCTACGACGAGAGCGATTGGGTGATCGTAACTCTGGTCGTGGCGAGTTCGGCGGCAAGCTTCGTGGCGATTTTCGCCGAGCTGGCTGCGATCAAGTCGGAGCATGCGCGGCCGGTCATCAGCCTGGTGGTGACCGGCGCCACTGTCATGCTGTCCTGGGCTTTCACCCATGTGATTTTCACCCTGCACTACGCCAACCTTTACTATCGGCCGAGCGAACACGGTGCGCCGGGCGGGCTGGAATTTCCCGGCAAGCGGCCGCCCGACTATCGCGATTTCCTCTACTATGCGTTCGTGATCGGCTGCGCGACGCAGACAGCCGACGTCAACACGGTGTCGCCCGCCATGCGCCGCACCACACTGATCCATGGCGTGATCGCCTTCGCCTTCAACACTGCGATTCTCGCGCTGGCGATCAACATTGGAGCTAGCCTGCTGTAGGCTTGTGCCGGCTGACGGCACCGCCATCGTCTTTGCGCAGGCTAATGAAGATGACCGAAGAGGCCATGGTCAGGATACCCAACATGATGAAGGCCTGATGCACGCCATGGATCAGCGCCGTCGGATTCGAGCGCAGGCTCTCGGGCACGAACATTGCGGCGATCAATGACGCCGCGGCCACGCCGAAGCTGATCGACATCTGCTGGCCGGTGCTGGCGATGGTGCTGGCGGCGCTGGTCTGCTGGGCGGTGACGTCGGCGTACACCAGGGTGTTCATGCTGGTGTATTGCGTCGACGTGAAGAAGCCCAGGATGAAGGCCTGCAGGGCGATGCGCCAGGCCGGCGTGCCGACATCGATGGTGGCAAACAACACGATCAGCACGCCGAGGATCAGGGTGTTGGCAACCAGCACGTTGCGGTAGCCGAAGCGCGCCAGGATCCTCGGGACAATGACCTTCAGTCCCATCGCCGCCATCGCCTGCGGCATCACCAGCAAGCCCGACTGCACCGCCGAATAGCCGAGCCCGATCTGATAGAGCAGCGGGAACAGGAACGGGATGCCGCCCAGCCCCAGCCGGCTAAAGAAGCTGCCGACCACCGAGGCACGGAAGGTGCGCAGGTGGAAGAGGCCGAGCAGCAGGAGGGGATGGCGATTGTGCATGGCGTTGATGCCGTACCCCGTCAGCAGCAACGCGGACAGCGCGAGCAGTCCCAAGATCTCGAGATCGCCCAGGCTGTTCTCGCCGAACACTTCCAGCACGTAAGAGAGGAGCGCCACGCCCGAACCGAACAGGATCAAGCCGAGGACGTCGAGGGGATGCGTCTTGTCCTCCCGGTAGTCCGGCAGGAAGCGCCAGACGAGATAGAGCCCGACCAGCCCGACCGGGATATTGACGAAGAACACGACGCTCCAGTGGAGGTAATGCACGATCAAGCCGCCGATCACTGGACCGAGCATGGGCCCCACCAGGCTCGGGATCGACACGAAGCTCATGGCGCGGATCAGCTCGGACTTGGGGAAGGTGCGGACCATGGTCATGCGCCCGACCGGAACCATCATGGCGCCGCCCATGCCCTGTAGGACGCGGCAGGCGACCAGCATGTTGATGTTCGTCGACACGCCGCAGAAGAGCGAACCCAGCGTGAACAGGCCGATCGCCGAGGCGAATACGCGCCGCGTGCCGAAGCGGTCGGCCATCCAGCCGCTGATCGGGATGAAGACGGCGAGGCTCAGCGTGTAGCTCGCCAGCACCGATTTCATGTTGAGCGGCGTGACATTCATCGCCTGCGCGATCGTCGGCACCGCGGTGTTGAGGATGGTGGTGTCGAGCGACTGCATGAAGAAGGCCACCGCCACCAGCCACGGCAACAGCCGTTTGGTGGTCTCGGTGGGCGCGGGAGGAGGAGCGGTTGCCGTCGTCGTCATGTCAGGTGGACGGCGTCATTGTGGCGTCGGGCCGCCGGTCGGGCAAATCGCCGTCAATGCTGGCGGGCGACCTCGTCGTCGGCCTGGATGCGCCTCACCATGTCCTGCAGCTTGGGGTCCTTGATGAGTGCGGAATGGAGCGGTGACAGTGCTGCAGCGAACGAATTGCGATCGACATCGTCGATCACTTCGACGCCGGCCTGCTCGGCTTGGCGGCGTGCCGCAAGTTCGGACGCGTCGAAGCTCACGCGCATGTGGGCGACCAATTCCTTGGCGGCGGCGCGAATGATGGCGCGGTCGGTCTGCGGCAGCTGATCCCAGACGATCTTGGAAAACACAACCACGCCCGGCACCATCGAATGCTTGGTGAGCCCGTAGTGAGTAGCGATCTTGAAATGGCCGCTCGAGACGTAGGTCGTCCAATTGTCGTCGTCGGCATCGATGACGCCGGCCTTGAAGGCGGCAAGGGCCCGGCTGGCGGGCATTGGCACCGGCGTGGCGCCCAGCGCGCGCACGATCGCTACCGATGAGCTGGCGGGCTGCACACGGACCATCAGACCGCGCAGGTCCGCTGCTCGTCGGATGGGCCTCGTCCTGCTGTAGAAAGAAGACGCGCCCATGTCGTAGAAGCAGAGGCCGACAACATCTGCACTCGACAGGCTGGCCAGGATCTCCTCGCCGATCGGCCCGTCGAGTATGCGGCGCATATGCGAGGTCGATCTGAAGAGATAGGGCAGCGCCGGCACCACCGTCGCCGGCACCAGCGAGTTCAATACCTCGACATTGACCCGCGCCATGTCGAGCATGCCGTTGCGAACCGAGCCGATGGTGAAGTTCTCGCTATCCCGGTCGGCCTGTCGGATTTCGATGGATTGACGGCCGTCCGTGCGCTCGCGAACAACCCGGTTCATGTACTCGATGGCCTGCGCTGTCGGCGAGTCGGGAGGCTGGACATCGGCTAAGCGCAGGTCGCGTGCCTGCGCCGTCGCCGCCGAAAAGCCCAAAGCCGCCAACGCGGCCATGGTCGCCCAATTTGCCCCCATCATTAACAGGGAACGCCCGAAGGGGATTTGCGTTGCGCTCCCCGCCGTCAAAATGTCAGGTATCGCACAACCGTGATAGTTGGCCGAGAAATTGCAGTCACCTCAGGCTGTAGCGTGCTGCCAAGGCCGGGACGCGGCTGGTGCCGTCGTAGCAGATGATCTCGGCCTCGTGAGCCATGTTGCCCTTGCCGTCCGATTTGTAGGTCGTGACCACACCCTTCCATTCCTCGCTGGCCAGGCGCGCCTGCACCGCCGCGGACGTGATGGGCTGCCTGGCTCGCGCGAGTTCGCCCAGGATGTGGCCCAGCATGTGGACGGCGTCGAATTGAGCGGCGGCGAAGGCGTCCGGGTCGCTGCTGTAGGCCGCGCGATAGGCGGCGAGGAAGTCACGCATCGGCGCGCTGGTCGCCGAGACCGGCGAAGTGGCCGTCTCCGCGCACACGCCCTTCAACTCGGCGGGCTCGAGCAGCGCCGCCGTTGCCGGCTGATGCATGGCCGAGCCAGCGACGATCGGCAGCCCAGGCAGCAGCTGCCGCGCCTGGCGTACCGCCAGGACCGTCGATGCCGCATGAAGATGCAACACCAGCACGTCAGGGTTGGCCGCCTTGGCGCGCAGTAGGGCCGGCGACAGATCATTCACCGTGGGGGCGATGCTTTCCTCCAGCACCGGCGGCACGCCGAGTTCGGCGAAGGTCTTGGCGAGCTGCTCGCGGCCGGACTGGCCATAAGCCGTGCTCTGGTAGATCACGGCAGGCCGCTTGGCGCCGAGCTTCTCCACGACGTAGCGCGCATGCGCCACCTTCACCGTGGCGTCGCTCGGGAAGAAGCGGAAGAATTGCGGCACGCCCAGCTCGCTGAGACGTGCAGTGCCGGAGATGGTGAGCAAGGGCACGCCGCTCTCCTTGGCGAGCGGCAGCAGGGCGAGCATTTGCGTGCCGAGGATGGGGCCGATCACAGCCGGTGGTGGGGGTGTGCCGACGGCGCGCGTCCAGGCGTTGACGGCGGCCTCAGGCGTCGCGGCCGTGTCCAGCACCTCAGGCTTCAGAGCGACGTCGCGGATCTGGCTCGCCGCGAGCAAGGCGCCGTTTCGTTGGCTGGTGCCTTCGAGGGCCACGAAACCGGTGAGCGGCACCAGCACGGGCAGGCGAACTTCCGGCGTCTGCGCCAGCGCAGGCGCCCCTAGCAGCAACGCCAGGGCTGCTACTGCGCTGCGCCGCCAGCCCATGGCGACATCACTTCGTTCATGCCGGTCAGCGCACCAGTTGCGGGATCGCGCACGATGCAGGACGGATTGGCAAAGCCGAGCGGCGATATCTGGTTGCCGACCTCGGTGATCGGAAGCTTGGCGGCGATCGCTTTCTTGACTGCATCCGGCAGGGCGCGATTGACACGGATCGGGCCGACACCGGAGACGTCGATGCGCGGCTGGTGGAAAGCCGTCTCCACGTCGAGGCCGCGATCGATCAGCATCAGCGAGAGCTGTGTGACGGCGGGCACGATTCGCCGCCCGCCCGATGCGCCGATGCAGAACCAGGGCTTGCCGTCCTTGGCCACGACCACCGGGCAGATGTTGCAAAGCGGCCGCTTGCCGGGCGCGATCGAGTTCGGCCGGTTGGGCTCGGGATCGAACCACAGCATGCCGTTGTTCATGGTGATGCCGGTCTTGGGCAGCATCACGCAGGAGCCGAACAGGCTCATCAGCGTCTGCGTCAGCGCCACCATGTTGCCTTGGGAGTCGGCGGCGCAGAAATGCGTGGTGCAGGTGTTGGTGGGCTTCTCGCCCATGGTCTTGAGCCGCTCCTCGTAGGCCTGATGCATGCCGTGCGCGATCGCCACGAAGAAGTCGGCGTCCGGCGCACCCTTGCCCTTGGTCTTGTCGCCGGCGAGTTCCATGGTTCGCCGCAAGGTGGGACCGGCGGTTAGGCCGCCTGCAACGTTGATCGTCACGCCGTGATGCTCGAACGACAGCGGCTCGACGATGCGTGCGTCGTAGGATTTCAGGTCATCGTAGGAAATCGCCGAGCCGCCGGCCTGAAGGTCGGCGGCGATGTCTCGCGCCAGGCTGCCTTCATAGAATTCCCGTGGCCCGCCATCGGCCAGGCGCCTCATCGTTGTCCCGAGGGTGCCGAGCTTGAGGTAACGCGTGTTGGCCTGCCAATCGAGGGTGGGTACACGGCCATTGTCGGGGAGATAGTGGGCTTTTGAAGCGGCGAACTTCGACAGGTGCTCCGCGCCATTGGCGATCATCACCTGCATATACCAGTCCAACTCCATACCGCGTTCGGCGAGAGCCACGCCCGGAGCGAGCACGTCCTTCCAGGGCATCGTGCCGAAACGCTCAAGCGCCTTGCCTAGGCCGGCGACCATGCCGGGCACAGCGATCGAGTGATAGCCGACCTCGTTCCTCTGCTCGAAGATGTCGGGCCAGGCGAAGGCGTTGGCAGGGCCCGGGCCGACGATCTTGTAGTTGGACGGATCGAGCTTCTTCGCCGAGATCGGTCCGTAGTCGACCGTCCAGGCGCGGCCTTCCTTGGCGCTCCAGACCGTCATGAAGCCGACGCCGCCGATGCCGCTCATCCACGGCTCGACCGCGCCGATCGCCATGCCGGTCGCTACGGCTGCGTCGATGGCATTGCCGCCCTTGCGCAGTATTTCCGCGCCCACTTCGGCCGCCCGACAATTCTGGGCGACGACCACGCCCTTGCCATGAACGGCTTGTTTGGTGATCTTCTGTTGCCGGGTCAGCAACTCACTCATCAATGTCCCTTCTGCCTGTCGTGCGCAGCGACTGTAGCGGGGCCTCATTTCGCCACAAACCCTGATAAACTGCTGTGCGGACGGGCCCAGAACGGAAACGCAGGCGTGACGGAACTGAACCAGATCGACCTGCGGGCTCTCGCTGCGGGCAGCAAAAGGACGTGGGACGCGTTTGTCGTCGCGGCCACGCCGTTGATCAATGCCGTTATCCGCCGGGCGCTCGCGACCTATCGGCTGAGCGAGGATGATGTCATGGACGCCGCCCAAGACGTCTTCGTGCGCCTCTGCGCCAACGACTTTCGGCTGCTCAAAACCTATGATCCGGCCCGCGCCGGGCTGTCGACCTGGCTCGCCGTAGTGTCTCGGTCGGCGGCTGTGGATTATGCCCGCCGCCGGCGCCAGGCCACGACCCCGATCGACGACGTTCCCGAGGCGGCCTTGGCCGTCGAGGACCGCCATGTCGAAAAACTCAAGATCCCTGAGGGCCTTTTGACCGAGCGCCAAACCCTCATCCTGAGATGCCTATATGACGAGGAACGTGACGTGGCGGAGATTGCACAGCTGCTGAAAATCGATGCCCAAACCGTCCGCAGCACGCATCACAAGGCTTTGTTGCGGTTGCGAGAGCACTTTCGCGGGGAGATGCCATAAGGCGGGGATGAATCCCGTCATTGTGGCGTAAGCTGGAGCAGGAGAGCCGAATGAGCACGGAACGTACCCCTCTGAGCGACAAGGACTTGTGGCGGAGCTTGGCCACGGATCGCGTTGCGCCAACGGCCGTCTCCGAGATGGATTTCGCCGCCTGGCTGGAAGGCCGGCTGAGCGAGGCCGACGCGGTTGGCATCGATGCCGCCGTTTCCGCCAATCCCGAGCTGCGCCGTGCCGCGCTGGAACTGTCGGACATTCTGGGCAAGCCGCTACCCGCGCCGCCGCCGCGCATGGCCGTACGCGGCCAGGCACTGGTTGGCTTCGAGGCCGAGAAGCGTGCGGAGCGCGGTTCATGGTTGGCCGGCCTATTGCCGGCGTTCAGTCAGGGCTTTGGCATGCAGCGCGGCGCGTTGGCCGGCATGGCCGTGGTGGTGGCCGCTGTCGGCTTCATGCTGGGCGGCGGCCTCGGCGAAAGCTACGCGACGGAGAAACTCGCGTTCAGGCAGCCAGTGGGCGGCGTGACGCTGAGCAAGCCGCTGGGCCGTGACACAACCAACGAGCTGAACGACCTGTTCGTGGACGCGACTTAAATGTCGGCTCGGCTGACCCAGGTTCTGCTGGCGCTGTCGCTGCTGCTGAACTGCTTCGTCCTCGCAGGCTTCGTGTGGCGTAGCTGGATCGAGCCGCCACACGCGCAGCGCGGTGGCCCGCCGCCGCGCGGCATGAGCCCGATCGAGGCTCTGGCGCAGGATCTCAAGCTCGATGACAGCCAGCGTCAGGAACTGCGCTCGGTCTTCGAGCACTATGCCGACGCCCGCCGCGACCGCTTCCGCGAGATCCAGAAGTTGCGGGATGCCATGGTGACCGAGCTGCAGAAGCCCGACTTCGACATGAGCAAGATCGATCCGCTGATCGATCAGATCACCCACCTCCGTAGCGAGGCGCAGAAGCAGAACATGCGCTCCATCGCCGATATGGCATCGAAGTTGAAGCCCGAGCAGCGCGAGAAGCTGCATAAGATACTGGCCGACCGCTACGGCAATCCGCCGTGGGCAGGGCGCGACGGCCGGCCGCCCGGGCGTCCGTCACAGTAGGAGCATCGTCATGATCGCTCGTCTCGGTCGACGTGGTTTCGTGGGCGGGGCGGCAGCGTTCTCCGCCGCGCTGTGGCTGCCGTGCCTTGCGCGGGCCGCCCAGGCGATGGGCTTCGATGATGCGCGGCATCTGCTCTCGCGCACCTCGTTCGGTGCAACGCCGGCCGAGATCCAGTCCTTGGCCTCGCTCGACTATGCGACGGCGGTCGATCGCCTGCTCACCAAGACCCATCTGCAGGCGCTGACTGCCGGACCCGAGTGGGCGAACGAGGGTCCGGCCGAGCTACGCCGGCGTCAGCAGGCGGCGGTTGATAAGGCGCGCAAGGTCGATGGTGGCGTGCAGCCACAGCAAGGACGACCAGTCCAGGAACAGGCCCGCGAACTGCGCGCCTGGTGGGTCGAGGAGATGCTCGCCACCGACCAGCCGCTGGTCGAGAAGATGACGCTGTTCTGGCACAACCACTTCACCTCCGCGGTGCAGAAGGTGCGGTACGTGCCGTCGCTTTATTGGCAGAACACGCTGTTCCGCCGCGAAGCGCTGGGCAACTTCGCCACGCTCCTGAAGGCCGTGGCACGAGATCCGGCGATGTTGATCTATCTCGACGGCGTGCGCTCGGTGGCGCGCCAGCCCAACGAGAACTTCGCACGCGAGCTCCTCGAGCTCTTCACCTTGGGCGAGGGCCACTACAGCGAGGCCGACATCAAGAACGCCGCCCGAGCTTTCACCGGCTGGTCGATCGACCGCGAGACCGGCCACTTCGTTGACCATCTGCAACAGCACGACGATGGCGAGAAGACCTTCCTCGGCCAGACCGGTCGCTTCAACGGCGACGACATCATCACCATCCTGCTTCGTCAGCCACGCACCGCCGAGACCATCGTCGAAAAACTGTGGCGCGAATTCGTATCGCTGAAACCTGACCCAGCCGAGGTGAAGCGGCTGGCCGCCATCTTCCGCAATGGCGGCTACGAGATGAAGCCGGTGCTGCGGGCGCTGCTACTGTCGCCGGCCTTCCGCGACCCCGCCAACCGCGGCGCGCTGATCAAGTCACCAGTCGAGTTGATCGTGGGCACGGTGCATGTTCTCGGCCTGCCGGTGCCGGAAAAGATCGGGTTGGTCCGCATGATGGCGGGCCTCGGGCAGTCGCCGTTCGATCCGCCCAACGTCAAGGGCTGGCCAGGCGGCGAAGCCTGGATCACGACCAACACGCTGCTGCTGCGCCAGCAGTTCCTGCGCCGCATGGTCGAAGCCACGACCGTCTCGCCGATGGATGCGGGCAACATGATGTCGCCGCGCGCCAACCGCCGCACCGACCGGCGCGAGCAGATGCCGCCAGGCAACGATCCGGCGCAGATGATGGAGCAACGGCCGGTCGAGGGTCGCAGCCTGCGCAACGCCGGCTCCGAGGTGCGGATTGGCCCAACGCTGGCCGGCTTCGACGCCGCGACACTCACCCGGACGTTGCTGCCCCGCACGCCGATCGACGGCGCCGGCAAAGGCGACGAACCGGGCGCAGTCGTGGCTGCAGCCATGCTCAATTCCGCCTATCAGTTGAAATGAGGTCCGCCATGGATCGACGCGATTTCCTTCTCGGTGCCGGCGCCCTCAGTGTGGTGCTGGCCGGCCGTTCGGTTCTCGCCGATCAGGCCGCGCATCGCATCCTGCTGCTGGTCGAGCTCAAAGGCGGTAATGACGGCCTGAACACTGTCATTCCCTACGCCGACCCGCACTACCATCAGCTGCGCGGCGGCATCGGCGTGGCACGCGAGCGCACGCTGCAACTCGACGAGAAGGTCGGGCTGCACGAGAAACTCACGCCGCTGATGAAGTCATGGCAGGCCAAGGATCTCGCGATCCTGCAAGGCGTCGGCTACCCCTATCCCAACCGCTCGCATTTCCGCTCGATCGAGATCTGGGACACCGCCTCCGCCTCGAGCCAGACCTTGAGTGAAGGCTGGGTGGCGCGCGCCTTCGATGGTACCCCGCTACCGAAAGGCGCCGGCGTCGACACGATCATTGTCGACAACAATGCGCTGCCGATGGCGGGGCCAAGCTTGCGCACCATCGTCATGCAGGACGCCGAGAATTTCCTGCGCCAAGCGCAGGCAATGAAGGATGCGCCCGGCATGGGCGACGACGGAAATCCCGCGCTACGTCACCTGCTGGCTGTTCGCCATGAAGTGAACGGCGCGGCGAGCGGGTTGAAGGACAAGCTTCATGACGGGCCGGTGCCCGCCATCGCCTTCGCCCAGGACAACCTCCTCGGCCGCCAGCTCGATCTTGCGACGCGTATTATCCTGGCACGCGTGCCGGTGATCGCCATCAAGGTGGCGCTGGGGGGCTTTGATACGCATGCCAACCAGGTTCCGACCCAGGAGCGCTTGCTTGCGATACTGGCCAGTGGGCTCGCCACCCTGCGCAAGAACCTGATCGCGTCCGGCCAGTGGGACGATGTCGTGGTCATGACCTATTCCGAATTCGGCCGCCGCGCCAAACAGAATGCCAGCGGTGGCACCGACCATGGCACCGCCGCGCCGCACTTCGTCATGGGCGGCAAGGTCAAGGGCGGCTTGCATGGGATCTATCCGTCGCTCACCGACCTGCAGGACGGCGATCTCAAGCACACGATGGATTTCCGAAATGTCTACAGCACGGTAGCGCGCGGCTGCTGGGGCTTGCAGAGGGAATTCGGCCAGCGCGACCGCCAGCAACTCGGTTTCCTCGCCTAGAGCGAGAGAATGTCCGGTGCGATCACCGGGTCTTCCGGACGGCAGGCGAGCGAAGCGCGGCCGTTCCCCGCCAGCTCCGGAAACGGACGAAAACGGCTTTGTAGGGTTTTTCACCACGCCGATGCGACCGCCTCGCGCGGGCAGCGGACAAACAACAACACCGCCACCACCCTCCGAAGTGGCGGTGTTGTTGCTCGGTGGTGGAGGCGGCGGCCGAACGGCGGTGCTTCCCATCAACACCGCCACTCCTGATCGTGGTGGCGGTGTTGTCGCGTGGCGGCCTTGCGCAGGAGAGCCTCGAGCCTGGCGAAGGGCTGCTTGCGCACACCGAGGAGGGGAGTCCCCCCGTTTTGTGGACTGGGAGGGCAGAAAAGCCCATTTCATCGGCATCCGACCCGTCCACCTGGAGTGGACTGTTGTGGACGGGTAACGCACCGGCACGGTCGCCTGAATAAGCTAGCCTAGCTGGCCCTTCTCATCATCTCATCGCGCACCGAGCCGCGTTCGGCCTCGATGCGGATGAACCAGATCAGGATGGCCGCGATCACTTTGATCGCGAGCGGCATGGCGATGTAGACGATGATCAGCGCCAAGCTGCTGTAATGCCCGCGTGCCGGATTAAATCCGAGCGCCGCCGCGACCGGCAAAGAGCCCGCAGCCCCCAATGCAGTGGCGAGCTTGGTGGCGAGCGCCCACAGGCCGAAGTAGGTGCCGGTCTTGCCCTTGGTGTCGCCGCCCTCGGTCGAGTTGATGACGTCGGCGAGGATCGAAGGGGGCAGGCCGTAGTCGGCGCCGAGGCCGATGCCGGTGACGACCGAAATCGCCAGGAACCAGTAGAAATCGCCGGGTCCACACAAGAATGCCGTGCCCATGGCGACCGCCGTCAGGATCATGCCGACAAACCAGGCTCCGGCTTTGCCAAGTCGCCGTGACAGCAGCAGCCACATCGGCACGCTCACCGCTCCGGAGAAGAAATACGTCAGCAGGATCATGCCGGCATGCTTGTTCGTGCCCTTCAGCACATGATCGACATAGAACAGCATGACCGTGACGGCGACACCGAGGGCGGCACCGTTGACGACGAAGACCAGCAGGAGGCGCTGGAACAGCCGGTTCTTGAGTGGCGCGAAGAAGGCGATGAAGGCGTTGCGCTCGCCGTGGATGACCGGAGGATGCACGGACGGGCCGGCTCCGAAAAGCGTCGGTATGCTGAACAGCACGGCGATCGGCAGGAAGAGCAGCCCGAGCATCATGTAGCCGTCGGTGTCGCCGAACATCTTGCGATCCGTCAGGATGGTCGGCAGCACGACCGCGACGGCGAAGCCTAGCAGGCCAAATACCTCGCGGCCAACCGTCACCTTGGTGCGCTCGTTGTAGTCGTCGGTGAGTTCGGCGCCGTGCGAATGGTAGCTGATCGACACGCCCGAGTAGCCGAAGTGGACCAGCAACAGCGCCGCTACCAGCCAGCTCGCCATCAGCGTCTGGTTGCCGAACCAGGCGTCGGGCGGGTCGAACAGCATGTAAAAGCCGCCGGCCAATACGGGAATCATCAAACCGACAAATGTCAGCCGGCCGCGCGGCCCGCGTCGCGTAAAGCGGTCGCTGATCAGGCCGATTACGGGATCCTGGATGGCGTCGACGATGCGGGCGATGATGAAAATGGGGCCCATGACGGCCAGCGAGAGCTTCAGCACCTCGCCATAGAAATGGCTGACATTGAGCACGACCGGCAGCGCCGCCATGGCGAGCGGCAATTGCAGGGTCGAGTAGGCGATCAAGCGGCCGAACTTGATTTTGCCGCGCGCGGTGGCGCTGCCGTGTTCGGACGTTCCTGCGTTCACCCAGTTCCTACCTGTTCACCCGCGCCCTGTCTGAGCGGCTTGTCGTTGGCGACTGTTATAGATGCTTGAAGTGGGCTTGCAAAACGTCCGTGCGTCGCGTCGAGAAGCCCGCCGCACAATAGGCCAGGTAATAACGCCACATGCGGCGGAAACGCTCATCGAAGCCGAGCCTGGCGACCTGATCGGCGACGTCGTCGAAGCGGCCGAGCCAGGCTTCGAGCGTATGCGCATAGTCCAGGCCGAAACTGTAGAGCTCGGCGATCTTGAGTCCGGCCCTGCGGCATTGATCGCCCAGCCGCTGCGGCGACAGGAGCATGCCGCCAGGGAAGATGTAGGTCTGGATGAAATCCGGCCGACTGCGGTAGGTCTCGAAGAAGTCGTCGGCGATGACGATGGCCTGCACCAGCGCCGAGCCGCCCGGTGCCACGTGGCGCTTCAGCATGGCGAAATAGTCGGGCCAGTAGCGCTCGCCGACCGCCTCGATCATCTCGATCGACACGATGTGGTCGTAGCTGCCCTCGATGTCGCGATAGTCACGGAACTGCAATTCGACCCGGTCGGCGAGCCCTGCGCGCTCCAGCCGTTCGCGCGCAAATTCAAGTTGCTCCTTCGATATGGTGACCGCCGTCACTCGCATGCCGCGCCGCGCCGCCGTCTCGGCGAAGCCGCCCCAGCCGCAGCCGATCTCCAGGATGCTGTCGCCCTGCTTGGCGCCGATCTGGGCGAGGATGCGGTCGTACTTGGCGGTCTGCGCCGCTTCCAGAGACTTGCCCGACTGACCCTCGTAGAGCGCCGAGGAGTAGCTCATCGTCGGATCGAGCCACAGGCGGTAGAAGCTGTTGCCCAGATCGTAGTGGGCGCGGATGTTGCGCTTGGAGCCTTCGCGTGAATTGTCCCGGCGGCGATGCAGGAACCTGAGCGCCAGGTTTTGCAGCGGATTTGGGTGCACCATGCCGCCCAGCGCCTGCTGGTTCTCGGCGAGTAGCGCGATCAGCTTCGGCAGGTCGGGCGAATCGCAGTCGCCGTCCATGTAGGCTTCGGCGAAGCCGATGTCGCCGTCCAGCAGGATGCGGCGGAAGAAACGCCAATCCTTGACGTGCAGTGCCGTCTGCCGCTCGGCGTCGGCGGCGCCGAAAGTGCGAACCGTGCCGTCGGGCAAACGCAGGGTCAGGCGGCCGATGGCAAGGCGTTCGAGCGCCTTGAAGACGAAGTGGGCGGAGAGAGTAGTCAGCGGGTCACGAACTCCGGTGGCGGTGCGGGCTTGCGGTAAAATTTCACCCGCTTTCGCCACAGTTGCAAGGCCTGCCAATGGATGCGGGCGATCACACCCAGGGTCATCGTCGGATTTCCCAGGAAGCGGCTGAGCATGGCGCGATCGGTCAAAAGCTCGCGCCGGCCGCTTACGGAGGTGGCCAGCATCAGCCCATCGGCATCGTGGTAATTCACATCGACATGGGCCGTTTTCTCGTCGAGCCGGAAGCGAAAGCGATAGCCGCCTTCGACCGGCAGGAAGGGGGAGACATGGAAGACCTTGCGGCCGTCCAGCCATTCGTCGGGCTTTAGCGGACGGGCGTCTGGGTGGTGCACGAGGTAACAGTGGCTTTCGCCGAAGGTGTTGTTGACCTCGCACAACACCGCCCTGAGCGCCCCCGAGCGGTCGCGGCAGAACCAGAAGCTCACCGGATTGAAGACATAGCCCAGCATGCGCGGCATGGTCATGAGCGTCGATGCGCCATCGCACGTATCGGCCAGGCCATGCTCGGCGAGCAACCGCCTCAGCCAGGGCCCGAGATCGCCGCCGTCGCGCGCGCCATGATCGGCGCGGCGGAAGGATATCAGGCCGGGACGATCGACCTTCAGCCAACGGCCAGCGGCATGATCCAGAGCCTCGAGCCCAAGGCCGAGATAGGCGACGCGATAACGGAAGGCATTTTCCCGCGGCCGCAGGCGCCGATGCACGACTACAGCGTCGATGACGGAGTGAGATGCGATGCTCATGGCGTCTCCGGCATCACGCTTGCCGCCATCGGCAGCGGCAGTGGCGGCAACTGCGAGCTATCGGCAACCACTCTGGGCGGAGCGCCAATGCGGCGGTGTTCGGCGGGTTTGGGCCATGGCCGGCGCGCTCCCAGTTGCTCGGCGACCTCGAGGCCGGCCGACAGCGCGTCCTCGTGGAAGCCATAGCCACAGTAGCTGCCGCAGAAATAGGTGTCCCGCACCCCCTGAATCTCATGCAGGTCGCGCTGGGCGCGGATGGCGGCGGAATCGTACATCGGATGCTCGAAAGTGAAGTAGGCATGGGCCTGGCCGATGTCGGGCAGCCGGCCGGGATTGACCGAAACGAACAGCGCCTGCGTCTCGGGCAAATTCTGCAGCCGGTTCATCCAGTAAGTCACGCTCGCCTTGCTCCCGCCCTGGCCGTCGCGTTGGCTGGCCTCCGCGACATAGTTCCAGCTCGACCACACCTCGCGCCGCCGTGGCATCAGGCTGGCATCGCTGTGCAGCCACACTGTGTTGGAGGAGTAGGTGAAGCGGCCGAGCAACTCGCGCTCGCGCTTCGTCGCGTCGGCGAGCAACGCCAGCGCCTGGTCGGCATGGCAAGCCAGCACGACCTTGTCGAAACGGTCCCAGTGACCGGAGGCGTCGCGCACTTGCACGCCCTCGGCAGTGCGACAGAGAGCACGAGCCGGTATGGCCAGCCGCGCCTGGCGGCGTAGCGGCGCCACGATGCGTTCGACATATGACCGGCTGCCGCCGCTGACGGTCCGCCAGCGCAGTTGCGGGCCGACCGTCAGCAGGCCGTGATTGTGGAAGAAGCGGGCGAGGGTCTGCGCCGGGTAATCGAGCACGCGGCCCAGAGGGGTCGACCAAATGCAGGACGCCATAGGCAAGAGGTACCGGTCACGAAAGACGTCGCTGAGACCGGCGTCTGAGATGAAGTCGCCGATCGTGAAGTCGAGGTCCTCAGCCTTCGCCAGCAGGCACGGCGCCATTCGATTAAATCGCAGGATGTCGCGTGTCATGCGCAGGAACGAGGGTCGCACCACGTTGCGCCGTTGCGCGAAGTACCCGGCATAGGAGCTGCCATATTCGAAGCGGCCGCGATCGAGGCTGACAGCGAACGACATGTCCAATTCCTGGGTCGGCACGCCGAGATACGCGAACAGCGCCACGAGATTGGGGTAGTTGCGCTCGTTGTAAACGATGAAGCCGACATCGACCGGCTGTCGGCCGTTCGGCGAGGGAACGTCGACGGTGCAGGAATGCCCGCCGAAGCGGCTCTCGCGCTCATAGACCACCACCTCGTGGCGGCGGCTGAGCGACCAGGCGGCACCGAGACCGGCGACACCGGCGCCGACGACGGCAATTCTCATGACTGACTGTCCCCCAACATGAATCTAGGCTGATCGCCTGAGCGCCCGGAAAGCTTGCATCGCCCGTTCGCGAGCGGCGTCATGATCGACGATGCGTGTCGGATAGATTTCCGGCGGCAATGGCGTGTCGGCCATCCATGGCCGATGGATGGTCTCAGCTGGCAGTGAGGCCAGCTCGGGCACCCAGCGGCGCACATAGTCGCCGCTGGGATCGAACTTCTCGCCCTGCCGGACAGGATTGAAGATGCGGAAATAGGGCGCCGCGTCGGCGCCGCTGCCGGCGACCCACTGCCAGCCAAAGGCGTTGTTGGCGGGGTCGGCATCGACCAGGGTGTCCCAGAACCAGCGCTCGCCGGCCCGCCAGTCGATCATCAGATCCTTGGTCAGGAACGACGCCACGATCATGCGCAGGCGATTGTGCATCCAGCCGGTGGCCCACAGCTCACGCAAGCCTGCATCCACGATGGGATAGCCGGTGCGGCCGCGGCGCCACGCCTCGAGGGCGTCGGCTTCGTCGAGCCAGGGAAAGGCGTCGAATTCCGGCCGGAAGTTGCGTTCGGCGAGATTGCCGTGATGGAAAAGCAGGTGATAGGCGAACTCGCGCCAACCGAGCTCGGTCAGGAATTTCTCGGTCGCCGCCGAGTGGCCGAGCGTCGTGGCGGCCCGCCAGACTTGCCGCGCGCTGATCTCGCCGAAGGCGAGGTGCGGGGAGAGGCGCGAGGTGGCATTGACCATCGGCAGATCGCGCTCGAGCCTGTACCGAGCCAGTGCGTTGTCGAGGAACGCCATGAGACGAAGGGCGGCGGATGCCTCGCCCGGGGTCCAGCTCGCGCCCAGGCCACCCGACCAATCGTGCGCCGAGGGAAGCAGGCGCCACTCCGCGACGCGATTGCTCGACGGCCAGTGCGGCGGTGCCGGCAAGTTCCGCGGTGCAGGCAGTGGAGCGCCGGGCGACGGCAGGTTGCGGCAGGCCCGCCAGAAGGCCGAGAATGACTTGAAAGCGCCGGCACTGGTTGTCAGGACTTCCCACGGCTCGAACAGCAGATTGGCCTTCACCCCCTCGGCCACCACGCCGCGCCGATTGAAGGCCTGCTTCATGCGCGCATCACGCTCGCGCGTGCCCTGATCGTAGGCGCGGTTCCAGTAGATCGCCGAGGCGTCGCACTCCGCGGCGAGATCCTCGATCACCCGCTCGGCCGCACCGCGGCGCAGGATGAGCCGCGATCCGAGCGCTCGCAGCGAGGCATCGATCGCATGAAGGCTGTGATGCAGCCACCAACGCGAGGCCGCACCGGCCGGGCGAACGCCGTCGGTCTCCTCATCGAGCACATAGACCGGCACCACCGGCCGGCCGGAGCCGAGGCCGGCGATCAGTGCCGGATTATCGGCGAGTCGAAGGTCGTTGCGGAACCAGACGAGAGAAGCAGGCACGTCCCCACCCGAAGTCTCCGTGGAGATACGTTCGGGAAGGGTGGGCGGATGAGTTTGAGCAGGCTCACGATCTGGGACAGACGGGCGCCTTGCGCATTTCCAGCGATTGCAGGTCCGCGGTGATGGTCACCAGGCCGGTTTCGACCGTCAGATGGTCCAACACGCCCGAGTCAAAAACCTGTGTGCTGACCGTGAAGAGCGGTCTCTGCTGCTGGTCGCGGCCGCGCGTAAAGGTCATGAATACCGGCCACGACGTTCCAGGAACGGCCACCGGTCGGTCGGCCGGCCGCGTGCCGCGCACGGCGCCGGGATCGAGCTGGCTGACGTCGACCAGGAAGGCATCGCCGATTACCTCGGCGTCGAAGGCCAATGCGGGAAAGTCGGCGGCGCCGGCCCGCAGGCGCTCGATCATGTGGTCGATCGCCGCGACGGGCATCAGGGTCGGCGGCGGCAGCAGGAACTGCGCAGGCGCGCTGTTGGGCGAGACGATCTCCGCCCGAAGCTCGCTGCCGGCGCGCTGCACGCGGCCGCGGGTCTCGCGCTCATTGCCGTTTTGGTTCTGCAGCATACGGTAGCGCAACGCATTGCCGCCGCGCTGCTCGTCGGCATCCAGCTTGGACGCGATGTTGAGTTTCCACGAGGTCGTAAGGGCGATCTCGGTGGTGATGTCGCGCTTGAGATGCCAGCCGGCGCAGTCGAGCGACAGATCCTGCACGGCCGTGCCGATCCTCGGCGCATTGATGGCGGCGCCCAAGCGCAGAGCATATTCGGCGCGGTGCGGCTGCACCTGTGCCTCTGCCAGGGCTGGCCACAGCAGGCAGGCGGCGAGAAAACGCACAAGCAGTCGCATCAAGGCACCTTGCGCAGGCGGCCGGGGCCGGTCAATCGTGCAGGCGGATGACATGGCTGGACTTCATGGCGGGAGGATGGCGCAGGGACGGCGCACTGACGATGGCGCTGCAGCCGTGAGCCCGTTCGAGTTCATTTGCGCTGGCGAGCGACTGGAGGCGCTGCCTTCGGGAGCGCTCCATTGGCCTGCGCGGCGGCTGCTGGCCGTGGCCGACCTGCACCTGGAAAAGGGCTCGTCCTACGCCGTCAATGCGCTGAAGCTGCTGCCGCGGCACGACACGCGCCAGACACTGTCGATGCTTTCGGCCCTGATCGGCAGGCTCGAGCCCGAGACGGTCGTATGTCTGGGCGATTCGTTTCACGATCGTGAGGCTGTCGAACGATTGCCCAAGCAGGAACGCGCTGAGATCGAGAGCCTGACCAGGCGTTCCCGCTTCGTGTGGATCGCCGGCAATCACGATTCGGGGCCGCCGCCGCAAGGTTGGGGCGTTGTCGCCGAGGAAATTGCCGATGGTCCGCTGATCTTCCGGCACGAAGCGCGCTTCGGCTTGCCTGACGGAGAGATCTCCGGCCATTTCCATCCGGTCGCCGCGCTCACCGTGCGCGGCCGCGGCATCCGGCGGCGTTGTTTCCTTACCGATGGCAGGCGCGTGATCCTGCCAGCCTTCGGCACCTATGCCGGTGGCCTCAACGCCCTCGATCCTGCGATTGCCCAGCTTTTCGCCGACGATTATGACGCGCTACTGGTCGGTCGCGACGCCGTGCGGCGGCTATCGTGGCGGCAGTTGCGGCCTGACGCGACGCTGGCCGATCTCGCCTGGGTGCGTGAGCGGCGATAGCTTCAGGTCGGTTTGGGCGGGCGCACCAACGAGACGCCGGCGGCGATCAACGCGAATATCACCAGTAAGGCGAAACTGCTTTCGACCGCGTTGATCAGCGGACGGCCGCCAAAAATGGCGTCGTGCTGGTGGATTCGCCACGACATCATCGAGGATGCGGCCGACACGCCGGCGCAGCTTCCGAACACTCGGAGCAGGTTGAGCATCGCAGCCGCCTGGCTGGCGTGACTGGCGGGAGCGGAGTTGAGCGTCGCGTGATTGTTGGGGGCCATGAAGAGGCCGAGGCCGACGCCGAATACGGCCAACGACGACAGGCCCGTGACCAGAGTGTTGACCGGGTGATCGCCAATGATCAACAGCGCGACGAGCGCGGCGATGACGAGCGCCATGCCCGAGACGCAGACGAGACTCGAACCGAATTTCTTGGCTGCGGCTATTCCCAGCGGGGCGGTGATGCCCATCGCCACCGGAATGATGGCGAGCTTGAACCCGGCCACTAGCGCGCTGTTGTAGAAGCCGTGGATCAACGCGAACGATATCAAGAAGAACATGCCGAACACCAAGGCATAGCTCAGCGACACGCCGATCACGCCGGCGGTAAAGGCGCGGTGGCCAAACAGGGCAAGGTCGACCAGCGGCGCGGGCGCGGTGCGTTCTCGCCATATGAAGAGCGCGAACAGAGTCACGGCACCGATGATGATCAGGATCATCGGTGTGGAAGCCAGCGGCCAGACGGAAACCTGATTGAGGGCCAGGATGGCCAGCACCAAGGATGGCACCAGGAGGGTTGCGCCCATCCAGTCGAAGCGCTTCTCGCCCGTCAGGCGGTGCGTGCGAGGCAGGATGAACCAGCCGGCAAACGCGGCGGTCAGGCTGAACGGCACCGCCACCCAGAACACCCATTGCCAGTCGAGCATCTCGAGCAGCAATCCGCCAACGGCGGGTCCGGCGCTGACACCGATCGCCTGCGCCGTGGTGTACAGTCCGATGGCGTGGGCACGCCGCGAACTGTCGATCGATGTCACCAGGATCGCCACGCTGTTGGCGCCCAGCATCGCTCCGCCGACCCCCTGCACGATGCGAAACACCACCAGCCAGACCAGGCTGGGAGCGAAACCGCTGAGCAGCGAGCCAAGCGCAAAGATCGCGAAGCCGGCCAAATAGAGAAGCTTGCGGCCATGTATCTCGCACGTCCTGCTGAACACCGGCAGCAACGCTGCATAGGCCAGCGGATAGGTGATGGCGACCCAGCGAACCTCGTCGACCGACCGGTCGAACGCCTGCGTCAGCGCCGGCAGGGCGAGCTGGACGATGCTGCCATCGATTTGGCCGATGAAGGCACCGATGCAGGTGACGCCCACGATCAGCCATTCATAGTAGGGCCGACGAGTCAGAAATGCTGCTGGCTCGGGCTCGGCGATGCGCCACCGAGAGGCTTCCAGCGACGCGGTCATAGGTTAGCGCGGCAGCTCGTATTTCAAGGTGACTTCGCCCAGCCCCTCGATCTTGCCGAACGCCGTGCTGCCGGGCGGCACGAACTGGCAGGCGACCATGCTGCCGCTCGACACGATCATGCCCTTCTTGAGGGTCTTGCCGTGCTCGCCGAGCTTGTTGGCGAGCCACGCCAGCGCATTGTGAGGGTGGCCCAGCACGTCACCCGAATGGCCGGTGCGCATGACGGCGCCGTCGAAGGAGATCGACCCGTCGAGCTTGTCGATCGGAAGCTTGTGCCAGTCCTTGTTCGGCTTGGCGAGCAAGGAGCCGCCGTTCCAGCCTGCATCCATGATCAGCGGATTAACCGCCAGGCGGCTGTAGTCGGCGCCGCGATCCTCGATCAGCTCGAAGCCGGCGCGCGCTTCGCCCACGTACTCGGCGATCGAGTCCCTATCGTATGGCTTGCCCTTCGGCGCGGGCACGTTGGTGCCCATGATGAAGATGACCTCGAGCTCGACGCCGAGCCGTGTCCAGCGATCGGCACGGACGGTGGCCTTGTGTTCGAACACGCGCTTCTTTCGGATCGGCCCATAGCAGGGCCCCTTGAGCCCGGTCTGCGCCAGGATCTGGGGCGAGGTGAGCGCGATCTTGTAGCCAGCCAGCGGCCCCTGCTTCAGGACCTGCTTCTTCAGGAACGCGTCCTGCACCTTGTAGGCCAGTCGCTCATCGTCGGTCGCGAACTGCGTCGGCCACCAGCCGACCACGGCGCGGGCCTTGTCGACCTGATGCAGCCAATTCGCGACCTTGGCGATGTTCAATGCCATTTATTCCTCCCGCTGCCTCTGCTCTTGGCGTTGGCCTCAGCGCTTCGCATAGTGCAGCCATGGCGGTCAACGCGCTTCAATATTCCGGTCCCGTCCGCAGCGGGGCGCTGGTCGGCGTCGTCCTGGCGGGCGGCGAGGGCAGGCGCATGGGCGTGGGCGTCGCCAAGCCGCTGCGCAAGCTTGGCGGCAGGCCGATGGTGGCTCACGTGGTCGAACGCCTGCGGCCGCAGGTCATGGACCTGGTGATCGTGGCCAATGATCCCGATCCCGCCTATCGCCGGCTGGGCGCATCGGTGATTCCTGATCCGCCCGACATCCAGCGGGCTGCGGAGCGGGAGGGGCGGCGACTGGGGCCACTCGCGGGCATCCTGGCCGGCATGGAGTGGGCGCTGGCCAACCATCCGCATGCTGGCTGGATCCTGACCGCGCCGGCCGACGTGCCGTTTCTGCCGCTGGACCTCACGGTACGGCTGTGCGGCCACATGCACGTGCCGGAACCCGACGTACTGGCGGTCAGCGGTGAGCACGCGCTCGCCATCTGGTCCGTGAAGCTTGCCGATGACCTCAGGCGCGCCATCCTGGAAGAGGGCATGCGCCGGGTCGAAGGTTTCGCCCGGCGCCACACCTATGCGGAGCTCGCCTGGCCCGGCGACAAAGCCGCGTTCGTCAACATCAACACGCCGGAGGAACTCAGCGCGGCGGAAGCTCGGCTGGCGCGAGCGCGATCACGTTCCCGTCGATGAGCTGCTTGCCGGCATTCTCGAAGGTCACGGTGATGCGGGACCCCACCATCGACTGGATCTGTCCCAGCCCCCAGTCCGGCCGGGCGGGATGGCGGACGAAGTCACCGGGGGAGAGCCCAGCATTTCCGGCTTTTTCGGGCATGGTGGCGTCAAGTTTCCGTGAGAGGCGGCTATGGGAACGATAGCCCCCGCGTGAACGCAAGCTGGGCTATTCTCTAGTATAAGAATTGCATCATCTCGTGGAGCATCGCATGACAGCCACTCGTGTCGCTATCGCCGCCGCCCTTGCCGCCGCGATCGCCTCGCCCGTCTTCACGGTCCATGCCCAGGGCAACATGGAGAAATGCTTCGGCGTCGCCAAGGCGGGCAAGAACGACTGCCAGACGGACCATTCGTCCTGCGCCGGCACCTCCAAGTCGGACGGCCAGAAGGATGCCTGGGTCTCGGTGCCGAAGGGTG